>NZ_JAUDRZ010000001.1 GCF_030380735.1 Rhizobium sp. S152
TTGTTCCTCTTTCGTGTCCGAGATCGTCGCCAAACGTTCGAATACGAGTAGAATCAACACCGTGCGCCTTGTCCATCCAATTTAAACCGGACAGCAGTGGTCCTGTGCCGAGCATCTGCCGGTCGCTCCATTTGCTCGACGTGAATGGACACTTGGCACCCGGTCGGGCGGTATCGGGCGGCGGACGATGAACCCGCTGCTTACATCTGCACCGTTGCATTCGCGGAGGCGTGCTTAGATCCTCGGGACAAGCCCGAGGACGACGCCGAGAAGGAGGGAACGACGGCGTATCACAGCGCGCGCGGGTTCACCCACCCCTTTGCAAAAGCGAGTGGATCATCCGGCCCCCTCGCAGAAACCCACACAAACAAAAAAAGCGCCCCGAGGAGCGCCTTTTCCGATTTCCGTTCCTGATTACTTGCGGTTGCCCATGAACTGCAGGAGGAACATGAAGAGGTTGATGAAGTCGAGGTAGAGCGTCAGCGCGCCCATGATCGCCTTGCGGCCGGCCATGGTGGCGTCGTCGGCGGCGTAGTACATTTCCTTGATGCGCTGCGTGTCGTAGGCCGTCAGGCCCGCGAAGATCAGCACGCCGATTGCCGAGATGGCGAAGGCCATCGCACCCGACTGCAGGAAGATGTTGACGACCGAGGCGATGATCAGGCCGAAGAGGCCCATGATCAGGAACGAGCCCATGGCCGAGAGATCACGCTTGGTCGAATAGCCGTAAAGCGACAACGCGCCGAACGAAGCAGCCGTGACGAAGAAGGTCTGCACGACGCTCTGGCCGGTGTAGATCAGGAAGATCGACGACAGCGACAGGCCCACCAGTGCTGCATAGACCGCAAAGGTCGTCTGCGCAGCGGATACGCTCATCGAGTTGATCCTGAAGCTCAGGAAGAACACGAGAGCCAGCGGAGCGAAGATAACGACCCACTTCAGCGGGCTCGTATAGATCGCGGCACCGAATGCGGTGAGCTGCCCGTCGGAGACGGCCAATGAGAATGCGAAATAGGCGGCCAGGCCGGTGATGACCAAACCGATGCCCATCAGGTTGTAGACCTTGAGCATATAGCTGCGCAGGCCCTGATCGATCATCTCGCCGGTCTGTGCACGGCTCTGGTAGTTACGAAGGTCAGCCATTGTTTCCTCTTTAAAGCTCCGATGTGAACACGGTGTCGGATTTTCAACCCGGGCGCCGCTGCGGAGCCTCAGCATGCCTGTCCACAATATGAGCCTTTCACCCTTTGCAAACAAGGCCCCTGCAACCCGCGACCGGGTTAAATCGCCGTAAGGTGTCGGAAAATTTCCCGCAACGGCGCTTAAAGTTCGCGCAGAACGGGTGCCGCCTTCTGCCCGAGAATGCGCCAGGTGCCGATAAGTCCGATGCCGACGGTCAGCACCAGCGCCGTCAGAAGCGTGAAGCCGGCGACATCGGGCAGGAAGTGCGAGGGGATGCGCATGATCCTGGCGACGATGAACCAGGCGGAAATGCCGCCGGCGGCGAGCGCGAAGATCGCGGTTGCCGCACCCAGGATCAGGTACTCGTAGCAGAAGGCGCGGATCAGCATTTTCCGCGTGGCGCCGAGTGTCTTCAGCACCACTGCATCATGGGTCCGGGCCCGGTTTCCGGCAGCGAGCGCCCCCGCCAGAACGAGGACCGAGGAGATCAGCGCCACCGAGGCGGCGGCCCGGATCGCGGTCGCCAGCTGGGCGACCAGCGTGTTGACGATGTCGATCGCATCCTTGACGCGGACGCTGGTGATCGTCGGCCAGGTATTGGTCACGGATTTGAGGATCGCCGCTTCCTGTGTCGACGTCGCACTCGGGTCGGTCAGCGTCGCCAGCCAGGCATGCGGCGCGCCCTTGAAGGTGTTCGGCGAGAACACCATGACGAAGTTGATCGCCAGCGACTGCCACTCGACCTTGCGCAGGTTGGCGATCTTGGCGGTGATATTGCGGCCGAGCACGTTGACGGTGACTGTATCGCCGATCTTCAGCCCGAGTTCTCCGGCCTCCTCGGCGGAAAAGGACACCAGCGGCTCGCCGCTGTAATCCTTGCCCCACCATTCCCCCGCTGTCAGCGAGGCGTTCTCCGGCATCGTCTCGGAATAGGTGATGCCGCGGTCGCCGCGCAGCACCCATTGACCCGCCGGCGGCACCTTGCGCTTGGTCACGTCCTCGCCGTTGAAGGCAAGGATGCGGCCGCGCAGCATCGGCACTTCGACCAGCTTACCCGCCGGCGCCTCAGACTTGACCAGTTCGCGGAAGCGCTCGACTTCCGATCCCTGGATATCGACGAAGAAGAAGTTCGGCGCCCCCTCGGCCATGCGCCCGGTCAGCTGCTGCCTGAGATTGCCGTCGATCAGGGTGAGCGTCACCAGAAGCGCCAGGCCTAGGCCGAGCGACAGCACGACCGAGGCGGTGAGCGCGCCGGGGCGATGGATGTTACCGATGGCGAGCCGGAGCGCCGGCGAATTCACCCGCGGGCTGCGCCGCGCCAGCCAGGCGATGCCGGCCGCCACCAGCCGCAGCACCACGAAGGCAAAGGCGATGGCGCCGGTAAAGACCACGGCGATGAAGCGGTCGTGCGCAGTTACGATTGCAAGGCCGGCAAGCAGGATCAGAAAGGCGGCCGCCAGCAGCACATAGGGCCAGGACGGCAGGCGCCGCGCCTCGAAGCCCTGCTCGCGAAACAGCGCGGTGGCCGGCACCTCGCGGGCATGGCCGAGCGGCAGGATGGCGAAGGCAAGCGTCGTCAGCATGCCGAAGAGCACCGCCATCGACAGCGCGCCGGGATAGAAGACGATATCGGTGGAAACCGGCAGCACCTGCGCCAGGAACTGCGCGGCGACGAGCGGCGCCAGCGCCCCGATAACGAGACCGATCAGAATGCCCGCAAGGGCGATGATCGAGATCTGGAACAGGTAGATCAAGACCACCGTCGCCGCGGGCGCGCCAAGGCACTTGAAGGTGGCGATGGTCGTGCGCTTGGCATCGAGGAAGGCGCGCACCGCATTGGCGACGCCGACGCCGCCGACGATGAGTGCGGTCAGCCCGACCAGTGTCAGGAACTGCGAGAAACGCTCGATATTCTCTGTCAGAGAGGGTGCCGCGCGGTCACTGCTGCGGATCGACCAGCCGGCGGCGGGAAACTCCTTCGCCGCCCGGTCGCGAATGCCAGAGGCCTGGCTAAGGTCGTTGAGCCGGATCTTGTAGGCGTGTTCGACGAGGCTGCCGGTCTGCACCAGCCCGGATGCCTTCATCGCCTCGCTGCTGATCAACAGCCGCGGCGCGAAGCCGAAACCTTCGGAGATGGCGTCGGGCTCGGTCTTCACCGTGCCGGTTATGTTGAGGATCACCTTGCCGAGCAGCAGTTCGTCGCCGATCGAAAGCCCCATGCGCTCCAGGAGAAGCGGCGCGGCGACGGCGCCATAGGTTCCGCCCTGGTTGGAGAGCAACGCCGGAAGCGGGTAGTTAGGCTCGGCCTCGAAGGTGCCGTAGAGCGGATAGGCGCCATCGACGGCCTTGACCTCGACCAGCGCCTGGTCGGTGCCGTCGGGCTTGCGCGCCATCGACCGCAGGCCGGTCGAGACCGACACCTTTCCGAGCCCGTTCAGGAAGTTCATCTCCTGTTCGTTGGCCTCGCGGTTGTTGAGCTCGAAGCGAATGTCGCCGGCCAGAATCTCCTGGCCGCGCGTGGCGATGGTGTCGGTAATCGACTGCGATACCGAATTGACGGCGGCGATCGCCCCCGTGCCGAGCGCGATGCAGGCGAGGAAGATGTAGAAACCCCTCAGCCCGCCGCGCAGTTCACGCAGCGCGAGACGGAAGGCGAGCGACACACGCGGGGTCAGGAGCCTCATGCAATGGCGGCCTCTGCGGGGCGATCGGCGGCGCTGTCGCCTTCGATCTGGCCCGAGCGCACGCGGATCTGCCGCGAGCAGCGCTTGGCGAGGCCGTTGTCGTGTGTGACGAGCAGAAGCGTCATGCCGCGCTCGGCCTGCTTGGCAAACAGGAGATCGGCGATCTGCCGGCCGGTGTCGGCATCGAGGTTGCCGGTCGGCTCGTCGGCGATCAGAAGGGCCGGAGACGGCGCCAGCGCCCGGGCGATGGCGACGCGCTGCTGCTCGCCGCCGGAGAGCTGGCCGGGATAGTGGTTCAGCCGCTCGCCGAGGCCGACGGCATTGAGCTCGCGCCTGGCGATCTCGAACGGGTTGGCGACATTGGCAAGCTCGAGCGGCACAGCGACGTTTTCGAGCGCCGTCATGTTGGCGATGAGGTGGAAGGACTGGAAGACGATGCCGATGTTGCGGCCGCGGAAATCGGCCACCTGGTCTTCGCTCAGCGCATGCAGCGGCGTGCCGCTGATGTTGATTTCACCGCTGTCGAGCGTTTCGAGCCCGGCCAGTACCATCAGCAGCGTAGACTTGCCGGAGCCCGAGGGGCCGACGATGCCGACCGACTCGCCCGCCTCGATGACAAGGTCGATGCCCTTCAGCACATGGACTGAGGCGGCGGCGCTGCCCAGGGTCAAATCGGCGTGCTTCAGCTCGATGATGGTTTTTGCCAACAGTATTTGCCCTATATAGATCACAAAACGTGCAGCCAATTTAGGGAAAGCGGAATGAGTTTTAAAGTTGCCGGCCTTCACATAGCTGTCATTGTCGCCTCGCTCATCTTCTCGGTGGCGGCGCAGGCAAGAACCATCAATCTGGTCGGCTTCGGTGACAGCCTTATGGCGGGCTACCAGCTGGCGCCGGGCGAGGGTTTTCCCGAGAAGCTGCAGGCGGCGCTGAAGGCTGATGGAAAGGATGTAACCGTCGCCAATGCCGGGGTGTCCGGCGACACGACGACGGGCGGACTTGCGCGCATCGACTGGTCCGTCCCTGATGGTACCGACGGCGTCATCCTCGAGCTCGGCGCCAACGACGCGCTGCGCGGCATCCCGCCGGAGGAAAGCGAGAAAAATCTCGATCAGATGATTACTCGGCTAAAGGTGCGCGGAATTTCGGTCCTGCTGGTCGGCATGATGGCGCCACCGAACATGGGCGGCGACTATGCCGAGCGCTTCAACCCGATCTACCGGAAACTGGCAGAAAAACATGGCGTTGCGCTCTACCCATTCTTCCTCGACGGCGTCGTGCTCGACGCCGGGCTGAAACTCGAGGACGGGATGCATCCGAACGCGAGGGGCGTGGATGTGATGGTCGAGAAGATGAAACCGGCAATCACGCAATTCATGGGAACGTTTCCGTCTGTGAAGAATTAGGGGCTTGCGCGGGTACGGAATGCGTGATTCCGTGTGAGCACCTGCAAAAGATTCGGGGAGTGCTCGTTATGCCGAGACTATTTACCGCCCTCGAAATTCCGCGCAATGCGGCGATGAGCCTGTCATTGTTGCGCGGTGGTCTTCCCGGCGCGCGGTGGATCGATGTGGAGAATTACCACATCACATTGCGGTTCATCGGCGACGTGGACGGACGAACGGCGGACGAGATCGTCGACCGTCTCGACCGGATCGACAGGCCCGAATTCCAGATCAGGCTCGACGGCATCGGTTCCTTCGGCTCGAAGAAGCCGCATTCGGTCTGGGCCGGAGTGACCCCCAATTCCGAGATGTATGCACTCCAAGCCGAGATCGAGCGCATCTGCCAGCGCATCGGCCTGGCCCCCGATCCGCGCAAGTTCACGCCGCATGTCACGCTTGCGCGGCTGAAATCCTCGCGCGTCGATGATGTCGTGCACTATCTTGCCGGGCGCGGAAACTTCCAGACCTCGGCTTTCACCGTGCCGCGCTTCGTGCTTCTGTCGTCGCGCGATTCGGTCGGTGGCGGCCCCTATCTGACGGAAGAAATCTTCCCGTTGCGCGAGGCGCTGTCGGTGCCCAATTCCGCAAGCAACTTCCTGCAGCCGGCCAAGAGCCTGGCATAGACCAGCTCGAAGCCGTCCTCGCCACCGAAATAGGGATCGGGGATATTCTCGCCGGTCCCAAGAGCGATGTCGCCGAAGAGCCTGATGTTGGACGCCCTGGGCGCCACCCGGCGAAGCTCGGAGACATTGGCAGCGTCCATGGCGACGACGAGGTCGAAATCGCCGAAGTCCTCGGCCCTTATCCGCCGCGCCCGTTGACCCGAGATATCGATGTCGTGACTTGCCGCCGTGGCGACCGAGCGCGGATCGGGGCCATCGCCTACATGCCAGCTGCCGGTGCCGGCCGAATCGATCGAAAAGCGCGCGGTGAGCCCGGCCTCTTCGACGAGATGGGAAAAGATGCCCTCGGCCAGTGGCGAACGGCAGATATTGCCCATGCAAACAAACAGGATGCTGATGCGTTTCATAGGGAGACTCGTTGGAACAAGAGGAGGAACCATCGCATGAAACGGCAGAAACTGGAACGGCCTGACATCGATCGGGAACTGGCCGGATTGGAGGGCTGGACTCTGGACGACGGCGCTGCGTCGATCTCGAAATCCTTCAAGTTCAAGAACTTCGTCGAGGCCTTCGGCTTCATGACCGAGGCGGCCCTTGCCGCCGAAAAGCTCGACCACCATCCGGAATGGTTCAACGTCTATTCGAAGGTCGAGGTGAAGCTCAATACGCATGACGCCGGCGGGCTGACGGAACTCGATTTCAAGCTGGCGGCGCTGATGGAAAAGGCCGCCCAACGTAGAACTGATTGAATCGGGATGCGCCGTCCCCCATATTCTTGCGTGACAGAAAGGGCCAACGAGACATGGACGACGTCAAATACGGTGAAATCCTGCTTCCGGGTGATGAAGACACCCAGAGCCGGCGCGAGGAAACGGTGCGTCGGAAATTCTGGCCGACCTTCCGCAAGGCCGCGCGCAGGATCCCCTTCTCGCGCGATCTCGTCGCCGCCTTCTATTGCGCGCTCGATCCTCAGACGCCGCTCAAGGTGCGCGGTACGCTGCTCGCCGCACTCGCCTATTTCGTGCTGCCCGTCGACATGATCCCCGACGTGCTTGTCGGCATCGGCTTTACCGACGACATCGCCGTCCTCTCGGCCGCCTTCGCCATGGTCAGCCGCAATATCCGGCCCAACCACTACGAGGCTGCCGACAAGGCGCTCGACGATAAGCTTGATAACGTGAAACCCGAAAACATGAAGTCCGTGTAGCGGCTGGCACCATCTGCACTACACGCTCTCCGCCTCGAGGACCTTTTTCAGCTTGCCGAAGGCGAGGCGGATGCGGGACTTGACCGTGCCGAGCGGCAGGCCCGTGGCCTCGGCGATCTCCGAGTGGGACTGGCCGAGGAAGAAGGCCGCACGCAGCATCTCGCGCTGGTCGTCGGGGAGCCGATTGACGGCGGCGCGGACATGGGCGTCGCGATCGTCATTGGCGACGATCTCGTCGGCGCCGAGCTCGGCGGGAGGCTGCAGCACCGGATCCTTCTCGTCCAGCACGCGGGCGCGGCTGCGTCTTTGCAAGTCGATCCGCCGGTTGCGGGCGATGCGAAACAGCCATGTGGAGAGAGACGAACGCGCGGGATCGTAGAGCCCTGCCTTGTGCCAGAGCACGATCATCACTTCCTGCACCAGTTCCTCCGCCTCGCCGCCCGCCATCTTCTGCCGCAGCAGCCACGATTTCAGGCGCGGCGCGAAATAATCGAACAGGACAGCGAATGCCTGCTGGTCGCGGTTGTCCGCGACCGCTCTGGCGAGTGCGGCGAAGCGCTGTCTCTCGTCAGCATCCATATTCCGTTACAGGTCCCGGCTCAGCGAATTCGTCAATGGATCTCCCGACTTATTGACCTACAGCGCTTTTCGAAAACGTCAAACTCTTGCCTGAATCTTTCTGTCTTAAATGCATCAACGGCGACACAAACTCATGTCGCCGCACGTCATCATCGAGGGCGAGGGTTCGGCGCCCAGCCATGATATCAGGACGGAAACGGCACAGGCGGGTAATTCTCGCGGGCCTCGTTGACGTTTTGGTAACCTGAATTAAGTCAAAATAAAGCAGATCGTGACTACGCCGCCCGCTCGTTTTCTCGGGCTCGAAGCGCAAGAACCGGCAGGATATCCATGTTTGCAAGACGTACCGTAATCGCCCTCTCCATCGTTCTCGCCGGCGCTGGGATAGCATCCGCTCAAGCCAAGAAGCCCGCAGCCGCGCAGCAGCCTGCCGCCGCCGCTTCCTCGGCCCCGACGCGCATCCAGCAGTTCCAGGCCTGGGGCGCCTATTCCTATAAGTCGGGCGCCAGCACCGTCTGCTACGTTCTCTCGGTCCCGACCGAGAAGAAGCCGGCCGGCATCGACCATGGCGACAACTTCTTCATCGTCTCGCAGCGCCCGGGCCAGAACATTTCCTACGAGCCGCAGGCGATGATGGGCTACACCGTAAAGGATGCCTCGAAGATCAATGTCGTCATCGACAACAAGACCTTCGTGATGTTCACCAAGGACAAGGCCGGCTGGGTCGAGAACGCCGCGCAGGAGCCGGCGCTGGTCGCCGCCATGAAGGGCGGCCACTCGATGACCGTCAACGCCACCTCGCGCAAGGGCACGCAGACCTCCTACAGCTATTCGCTGGCCGGTATTTCGGCTTCGCTGAAGCAGATCGAAAGCTGCAAGTAAGCGCTGTCAGCAAACTTTAGAATTTCGAAGGCCGGCCTTGTGCCGGCCTTCGTCGTTTCCATCTATAGTGACGCGCGGCGAAAATGATGCTAAAGGCGCGCATAACAGCGGATCGATCGCAGCTTTGCCGTCCTGTTCCGCACTCAATTTCTGCCTTCATGCCCGTTCCGCCCGCCAGTCATTGAGACTATCGGGAGGATCGCATGTTGAATTCGGGATTAGATTAAATGTCCGTCATGGATGCGATGACCGTTCTCAAGCCCGCAGGCAACCAGCCCGCGCGCGGCGAAGCCCTGCCGAAGCCGTCGCTGATCGGCCTCACCCGCGAGGAGATGGGGCAGGCGCTGCGCGAAAAGGGCGTGCCGGACAAGCAGATCAAGATGCGCGTCGCGCAGCTGTGGAACTGGATTTATGTGCGCGGGGTCTCCGATTTCGACCACATGGCCAATATCTCCAAGGACATGCGCGAGACGCTGAAGACGCACTTCACCATCGCAAGACCCGAGATAGTCGAGGAGCAGGTCTCCAACGACGGCACCCGCAAGTGGCTGCTGCGCTTTCCCGCCCGCGGCGCCGGGCGTCCCGTCGAGATCGAGGCGGTCTATATTCCCGAGGAAGGCCGTGGCACGCTGTGCATCTCCAGCCAGGTCGGCTGCACGCTCACCTGTTCCTTCTGTCATACCGGCACGCAGCGCCTGGTGCGCAACCTGACGGCGGAGGAAATCCTGTCGCAGCTGCTGCTCGCCCGCGACCGGCTCGGCGACTTTCCCGATCGCGAGGCGCCGCAGGGCACGATCATGCCGGCCGAGGGACGCAAGGTCTCCAACATCGTGATGATGGGCATGGGCGAGCCTCTCTACAATTTCGACAGCGTCAAGCAGGCGCTACTGATCGCCACCGACGGCGACGGGCTGTCGCTCTCCAAGCGTCGCGTCACGCTCTCGACCTCCGGCGTCGTGCCCGAGATCTTCCGCACCGGCGACGAGATCGGCGTCATGCTGGCGATCTCGCTGCATGCGGTGCGCGACGACCTGCGCGACATCCTGGTGCCGATCAACAAGAAGTATCCGCTGAAGGAACTGATCGACGCCTGTCGCAAGTATCCGGGTCTCTCGAATGCACGGCGCATCACCTTCGAATATGTGATGCTGAAGGATGTCAACGACAGCCTGGAGGATGCCAAGGGGCTGATCCAGTTGCTCAAGGGCGTGCCGGCGAAGATCAACCTGATCCCGTTCAACCCCTGGCCGGGCACCAACTATCAGTGTTCGGACTGGGCGCAGATCGAGAAGTTCGCCGATTTCATCAACTCCGCCGGTTATGCCTCGCCGATCCGCACGCCGCGCGGCCGCGACATCCTCGCCGCCTGCGGCCAGCTGAAGTCGGAATCGGAACGCATGCGCAAGACCGAGCGCCTCGCCTTCGAGGCGATGATGATCGCCAACCATGGCAGCGACGATTGAGTACTGGCGACTGATCAGCAAGTTTGATCCTCTCAGCATCTTCTAATGATTGATTTTGAGGGCTGCTTTTCCTAAAAGCGGCCCAAAAGCATAATTGGAGGATACCCATGCGTTCCGTACTGCTCGCTGCCGTTGCCGCGACCCTTGCCCTTTCCCTTCCCGCCAAGGCCGAAGACGTCACCGTCGCGGTAACCGCGATCGTCGAACATCCGGCCCTCGACGCCGTCCGCAAGGGCGTTCTCGACGTGCTGACGGCATCAGGCTACAAGGAAGGCGGAAACCTGAAGTTCGAATTCCAGTCGGCGCAAGGAAACCCGGCGACCGCAGCCCAGATCGCCCGCCAGTTCGCCGGCGAAGAGCCCAACGTCATCGTGCCGATCTCGACACCTTCGGCGCAGGCCATGGTCTCCTCCACCCGCGACATCCCCGTCGTCTTTACCGCCGTGTCTGATCCCCTCGGCGCGCAGCTGGTCAAGAACATGGACAAGCCCGGCGGGAACGTCACCGGCCTTTCGGACATGTCGCCGGTTGCTGAGCATGTGGCGCTGATCAAGGAAATCCTGCCGAACGCCAAGACGATCGGCTACCTCTACAATTCCGGCGAAGCGAACTCGATATCGCTGCTCGCTGTGCTGAAGGTGGAAGCTGAGAAGGCCGGCCTCAAGGTCGTCGAATCCGCCGCCACCAAGTCCGCCGAAGTGCAGGGTGCCGCCCGCGCGCTCGTCGGCCGCGCCGATGCGATCTACATTCCGACCGACAACACGATCATCTCGGCGCTCGAGGGTGCGGTTGCCGTGGCCGAGGAAGCCAAGCTGCCGCTCTTCACGGCCGATACGGATTCCGTCTCACGCGGCTCGGTCGCAGCCCTCGGCTTCAACTACTACGACGTCGGCAAGCAGACCGGCGAAATCGTCGTGCGCATCCTGAAGGGTGAGAACCCCGGCGATATCCCGGTCAAGGTTGCCGCCGGCAGCGATCTCGTCATCAACAAGGGGGCGGCCGCCAAGATGGGTGTGACGCTGCCGGAGAGCGTGCTGAAGCGCGCGACGAAGACGATCGACTGATCCAGTCACCATCAAGACCTGAATGATCAGCCGCTCCCGTTTGCACGGGGGCGGCTGATCGCATAGAGATGAAGCCAATCGAGTAAGATAGCGGACCTTACCGCCTTGGAATAAAGACCCCTCCCCAACCCTCCCCACAAGGGGGAGGGCTTAACCTAGCCGAGCCTCGACGCCAATTGAGGCAGGCGGGTGCCACGGGTCTTCTCCCCCCTTGTGGGGGAGATGGCCGGCAGGCCAGAGAGGGTCTTTGCCACGGAAACAGCACAAGAAAGGGCAAGAGCCTTGAGTCAGATCGCATTCTGGGGAGCCGTGGAGCTGGGGCTGGTCTATGCCTTCGTCGCGCTCGGCGTTTACCTCGCATTCCGTGTGCTCGATTTTCCGGATCTGACTGTCGACGGCTCGTTTCCGCTCGGCGCCGCCGTGACCGCGGTGCTGATCATATCAGGCGTCAATGCCTGGCTGGCGGCGCTGATCGCCATGGCGGCGGGGGCCGCGGCCGGCATGGTGACCGCCATGCTCAACGTGCGCTTCAAGATCCTCAATCTCTTGGCATCGATCCTGACGATGATCGCGCTGTTTTCCGTCAACCTACGCGTCATGGGCAAGCCGAACGTGGCGTTGATCAATGCCGATACGATGATCAGCCCATTTTTCGGCCATAGCCTGCGCGATTTCTACGTGCGGCCGCTCTTCGTCGGCGTGCTTGTCGTCATCGCCATCATCGTCGTCTGGCGCTTCCTCGAAAGCGATTCCGGTCTGGCAATGCGCGCCACCGGCGCGAATGCCCGCATGGCCCGCGCCCAGGGCGTCGACACCAACCGCCAGATTTATCTCGGCATGGCGATTTCCAACGCGCTGGTGGCGCTTGGCGGCGCGCTGTTTGCGCAGACCAACGGCTTCGCCGACGTGACCTCGGGTGTCGGCACCATCGTCGTCGGCCTCGCCGCCGTCATCATCGGCGAGACGCTGCTCGGCAAGCGCGGCCTGCTGATCGCGCTGATCGGCTGCGTCATCGGCTCGATCCTCTACCGCATCGCCATCCAGCTGGCGCTTTCCAGCGATGTGATCGGCCTGCAGGCCTCCGACCTCAATTTCGTTACCGCCGTTCTCGTCACGGTGGCGCTCATCCTTCCCCGCCTTCGCCGTGGAGGCGCTTCGTCATGATCTCGCTCAAGGATATCAAGGTCGTCTTCGGCAAGGGAACGCCACTGCAGAAGCAGGCGCTGAATGGCGTCAGCCTGACGATCGAGGAAGGCTCGTTCGTGACCGTCATCGGCTCCAACGGCGCGGGCAAGTCCACACTGTTGGGCGTGCTCGCCGGCGATGTGCTCGCCAGCGAAGGCCAGGTGATGATCGGCCACACCGACGTGACGCGCAAGCCGACCGCGGCGCGCGCCGGCCTCGTCGCCCGCGTCTTCCAGGATCCGCTGACGGGGAGCTGCGGCGCGCTGTCGATCGAGGAGAACCTGGCGCTGGCCGCACGGCGCGGCGAACGGCGGGGGCTGACCTCGGCGCTCGGACCACGCCGGCGCGAACACTTCCGCGAACGCATCGCCGAACTCAATCTCGGGCTTGAGACCCGGATGAAGGACCGCATGGACCTCCTGTCCGGCGGCCAGCGACAAGCGATCTCGCTTGTCATGGCAACGCTTGCCGGCTCCGAGGTGTTGCTGCTCGACGAGCACACGGCAGCACTCGACCCCGGAATGGCGGAGTTCGTCATGGGGCTGACGGAGAAGGTGGTGTCGGAGCGCAAGCTGACGACGCTGATGGTGACGCACTCCATGCGCCAGGCGCTGGATTACGGCCACCGCACCATCATGCTGCATGGCGGCGAGATCGTGCTCGACGTATCCGGTGACAACCGCAAGGATTTGCAGGTCGAGGACCTGATCGACATGTTCCGCAAGATGCGTGGCCAGACGCTCGACGACGACGCGCTGCTGATCGGCTGATAGGTTCGGGAATCAGCGCGCCTGGGTGAGCAGGATCTTCGCCGCGAAAACGGAGAAGACGCCGGCGAACGTGTAGTCCATCCCGCGCAGCACCTTCCTGTTGTTCTGCAGCCAGCCGGCCAGCCAATCGGCGGCGAAGACGACGGCGGCGTTGACGGGCATGCCGATCAGGATGAAGCAGAAACCGAAGAAGATCAGCTTCTGCGTCACCGTAGGATCACCGGCGCTGACGAACTGCGGCAGGAAGGTCATGAAGAAGATGATGACCTTGGGGTTCAACAGATTGACCCAGAAGCCCGAGGAGATGTTGGCAAGCGGCGTCGCCTTGGCCTCGTCGACCTTCTTGATCGACAGCTTCGAGCCATAGCGCACCGCCTGGATGGCGAGCCACAAAAGATAGCCGGCGCCGCCCGTCTTCAGGATCAGGAAGGCGGTGGGTGAGGCAGTAATCAACGCCGAGATGCCGAAGGCGACCAGCATGGTGTGGACGACTATGCCGAGGCTGGTGCCGAGCACCACGAACATGGCAGCCTTCGTTCCCTGCGCCAGCGATCGGCTGATCGACAGCGTCATATCTGGGCCGGGCGTGGCGGCCAGCAGAAGCGTGGCGGCGGCGAAGGCGAGAAGCGTCGGCAGGCTCGGCAGAAAATCCATGGCACACTCTTGAAGCCGGTAGTGAGAGCAATGTCTCATATCCGGCTTTTACGGAATGCACCAATCAAACCTTCTCATGAGGCGGATCGATTCGGCTGTTATTTGCCCTCAAGAAACGCCTTGAAGCGCTCGGCGTAATCGGGATGCCAGCGTGACAGCGGCGGGCGGTTCTCGATGATGTCGCCAACGGCCCAGGCCATGCGGCGCTCGTCGACCGGGCGGGCGACGTCGTTGTCGGGGCAGAGGATGTAGAAATCGCCGTTCTCGATGCTTTCGATCATGAAATCGACCGTCTGCTCCGAGGTCCAGGCGGCAGCGGGCTTTTCCGCGCGGTCGCCCTTGGTGAGCCCGGTGAAGACGAAGCCCGGGATCAACAGGTGGGCGGAGATCCTGCCGCCTTCGGTGTTGCGCAACTCGTGCTGCAGCGCCTCGGTGAACACCTTCACGCCTGATTTCGAGACATTGTAGGCCGGGTTACCGGGAGGCGTGGTGATGCCCTGCTTGGAACCGGTATTGATGATCAGGCCGGGTTCGCCATGGGCGAGCATATTGGGGCCAAAGGCGCGCGTTCCGTTGACGACGCCCATCAGATTGACGCCAAGGATCGCGTCCCAGCCGCTGTCGTCGCTGAAGATCGAGGTCTCCGGGCCGATGCCGGCATTGTTCATCAGCACATGCACCTTGTCGAAGCGCTTCGTGACCTGCCGCTCCAGAGCCTTGAGGGCCGCCTTGTCGGAGACGTCGGTCTCGACGGCCATGACACGGTCGTCGCCGGAAACGGCCGCGACCGCCTTTGCCGCCGCCGCCAGTCTATCGGCGCCGAGATCAGCGATGACGACATTCATGCCCTTGCTTGCGAAGTGCTTGGCGGCCGCCAGGCCGATGCCCGAGGCGCCACCGGTGATGACGGCGACATTGGAGGGCTTGATGATATTGGTGAGATCGGTCACGGCTTGAGCCTTTCGCCTGGGATTGTTCGCTCGCAGCCAGATATGGTAATCTCGGAGGGCAAGTCAAACCACGGGCAAGCGGATCGCGGGACCCTAGATGGCCAAGATCATGTCGGTAACGATCGATGACCGCACGGAAGATTTCATCGAAGAGCAGCTCGGCGATGGAGCCATCGATGCGGGCCCACAGCGTCTGCGCGATCAGGCCGAGATCGAGGCGATCCGGGCGGCCATCATCGAAGGCGAAGAGTCAGGCGAGCAGCAAGAGTTTGATGGCGAGGAGTTCCTGAAGGAGATGCATCGCAAATATGTCCGCTAGGAGCTCCAGCGTGGGCAGGTTGGAAACCATTCGCCTCGACGCGCAGATGGAAGAGTTTATCGACGCAAAGCTGCGGGACGGCAGCTACGGCTCCGTCGACGAAGTCGTCGATGCGGCATTGCGGGTGCTGCAGCACAAAGCCGAGCGTGATGCGATCGAAGCAGCGATCATGGAGGGCGAGCGGTCGGGAGAGCCGGTCGAGTTCGACTTCGACGCGTTTCTCAAG
Source organism: Rhizobium sp. S152 (assembly GCF_030380735.1). Taxonomy (GTDB): domain Bacteria; phylum Pseudomonadota; class Alphaproteobacteria; order Rhizobiales; family Rhizobiaceae; genus Rhizobium. Next base: position 15,234 of record NZ_JAUDRZ010000001.1, read on the forward strand.
CGAAAACGGGCGGAACGCCGAAAGCACCTCTAGCGACCCGGTTTCTCGACGCCCTTGCCCTTGCGTCCGGCGTCAATCTCGCTAAAAGTGCCCGGCGATACCGGGTCTTGCGGCTGGCCGCGACCCTCCTGGCACAACGGATCTCATCATCATGGCATCGCACAAAGACGTAAAGAAAGTCGTCCTCGCCTATTCCGGCGGTCTCGACACCTCGATCATCCTGAAGTGGCTGCAGACGGAGCTCAATGCCGAAGTCGTCACCTTCACCGCCGATCTCGGACAGGGCGAAGAGCTCGAGCCGGCGCGCAAGAAGGCCGAGATGCTGGGGATCAAGGAGATCTACATCGAGGACGTGCGCGAGGAATTCGTGCGCGATTTCGTCTTCCCGATGTTCCGCGCCAATGCCGTCTATGAAGGCGTCTACCTGCTCGGCACCTCGATTGCCCGTCCGCTGATCTCCAAGCACCTGATCGACATCGCCAGGAAGACCGGCGCCGACGCGATCGCACACGGCGCCACCGGCAAGGGCAATGACCAGGTTCGCTTCGAGCTCTCGGCCTATGCCTTGAACCCCGATATCAAGATCATCGCTCCCTGGCGCGACTGGTCGTTCAAGTCACGTACCGACCTTCTCGCTTTCGCCGAAGCCCACCAGATCCCCGTCGCCAAGGACAAGAAGGGCGAAGCGCCGTTCTCCGTCGACGCCAACCTGCTGCACTCCTCTTCCGAGGGCAAGGTTCTGGAAGATCCGGCCGTCGAGGCGCCCGAATACGTGCACATGCGCACCATCTCGCCGGAAGCCGCACCCGACAAGGCCACAACAATCAAGGTCGGCTTCGAGAAGGGTGACGCCGTCTCGATCAACGGCGTGCGGATGAGCCCGGCGACGCTCTTGGCCGCGCTCAACACCTATGGCCGCGACAACGGCATCGGCCGTCTCGACCTCGTCGAGAACCGCTATGTCGGCATGAAGTCGCGCGGCGTCTACGAGACCCCCGGCGGTACGATCCTGCTGTCCGCGCACCGCGCGATCGAAAGCATCACGCTCGACCGCGGTGCCGCCCACCTCAAGGACGAGATCATGCCGCGCTATGCGGAGCTCATCTATTACGGCTTCTGGTTCTCGCCGGAACGCGAGATGCTGCAGGCGCTGATCGACAAGAGCCAGGAGCATGTCGAGGGCGAAGTGACGCTGAAGCTCTACAAGGGCAACGTCATGGTCATCGGCCGCGAGAGCGACAAGTCGCTCTACTCCGACAAGCTGGTCACCTTCGAGGACGACCAGGGCGCCTACGACCAGAAGGACGCCGCCGGCTTCATCAAGCTCAACGCGCTGCGCCTGCGCACGCTCGGCAAGCGCAATTTCTCGAAGTAAGCGGTATTTGCTGGTTTGGTTTCGAAAGGCCCGCCTCGTGCGGGCTTTTCTATATTTGGGTGCTTGTTTTGCGCGCGGGCGCCCGGTGTCCACTGGCGTTGAACTCTTGGAGGCATGCTCAGATCCTCGGCACAAGGCCGAGGATGACGTTGGAGCATGAAGCGCCCACCAATAAGGTATTGAAACAAAAACATTTTCTCATTTTTGGCGTCATCCTCGGGCTCGTCCCCAGTGGACCACCCGCATCGCTTACAACCTTCATCGTGCCCCCTTTCCTCTTGCCAACCGACATCCGGGATGCTTTTCACACATATCAGCCCTCCAGACACCGGCCGCCGAATGCCCGTATCTCTCCGCGATGCCACGCCCGCAGACCTAGACGCCATCACCGCCATCTATCGCGAATCCGTGTTGAACGGCACCGCCAGCTACGAGATCACGCCGCCGGACCGCGCCACGATGGAAAGTCGTTTCGAAGCCATCGTCGAAAAGGGTTATCCTTATATCGCGGCTGTCGACGAGAATGGCGCGCTCATCGGCTATGCCTATGCCTCCGCCTTCCGCACCCGGCCGGCCTATCGCTTCATGGTCGAGGATTCGATTTATCTCGCGCCGGAAGCACGCGGGCGCGGTATTGGCAAGCTGCTGCTGAACGAGCTCATCGCCCGCTGCACGGCGCTCGGCTTCCGGCAGATGATCGCCGTCATCGGTGGCGCGCATCCGGCGTCGATCGCGGTTCACAGGAGTTCGGGGTTTTCGGAGACCGGCCTGCTCAAGGGCACCGGCTACAAGTTCGGCCGCTGGCTGGACACCATGCTGATGCAGCGGCCACTGGGAGACGGCAACGCGACCCATCCCGATCCGTCCGTCTACCCCGACACGCTGTTTTCGGAATAAGCGCTCTACTTCTCGACCAGCTTCAGCGTCTTATTGAAGACCTTGAGCACCTGCGGCAGCTCATGTCCGCGCTTGAGGATGACGCCGTGCGTGTTGGTGACCGAGAAAGCGCCCTGCTTGGCGGCGAGCTTCGGATTCTTCTCGATGCGGAAGAGCGGCATCTCGCCGGAGCGCTTGAAGACGGAAAACACCGCCTTGTCCTTCATGTGGTCGATCGCATAGTCCCGCCACTCGCCCTCGCCCACCATGCGGCCATAGATCCACAGGATCGCGTCGAGTTCGCGCCGGTGGAACGTGACCGGAAGCGGGTCCTTGTTCTGTCTGTATTCCTTGAGATCCACGACGGAGGAATTGTTTTCGGCGGTGCGGCTATTGCCGTGCCGCAAATCCGGTTCATCGGTCATCAGTCTTCAAGGGCCTCCGCTCATGACAGCAGGATGACAGTTTGCCCGAGCCCTCGTAAATTGCAAGGTGCGATCACCGGCGTTAAGCATAGCTGTGCAATCTCGCGTGCGCCGCAATTCAGTCAAAACAGCGCCTCATTTACAAGAGAAATTCCGTCACGAAGCGCTGCGGCCTCCTTCGGGGCTGTCAGCGCTCGAAATTTATGCATGCTCTCTAACGTCGAATCGACCCGTGGAGACATGTCAAAGTTTGGCGCCAGCGCGCCAAAGGGCCCGGCTGACCGTATCGACCTTAACCCCAGCCCCGAATACGATTAGCCGGGCCGCCCCGTTTCCACCTGCGCAAGCAGATGAAGCTCCTTAGATGCTCTTCCCCGCCATCACAACGGTCGCACCGAGGATCGCCGCCGGATTTCCGTCAGTGGTGGAAGATTGCAACAGGATCGCGCAGCCCTCGAGATCCGGCTTCTGCATGACGCTCGCCGGCAGTTTAAGGCTGGCTTCCTTGCCGTCCCACATGCCCACGGTTTCCACGTCGGAAACACTGTTGAGATAGGCGATCTTCTTGCCGCTGTTTTCGCCCTTTTCGACGTCGATGGTTTTCTCGCGGTTGAAATAGACCATGACGACGCTCGCCTTGCCCTGGCCGGCGCCGATCTTGATCTCGAGTTCATCGCCGTTCATCTGGGCGCTGATCGGAATCTGCAGCCCCTTGCCCTCGGACGCGTAGTCGTCGACCTTCCTGTCGATGGCGCCGAGATCCGCTCCCGCCACATGATCGCGACCGTTGACGACGACCTGCGGCGTATAGACGTTGGCACGGCCCATGGTTCGGGCATAGCCATACTGGCGCTCCGTATTTTCCTTGGAACTCAGCGTATCCGCCCAGCCTAGATAGTTCCAGTAGTCGACATGATAGGCAAGCGCGATGACCTTGCCGTCCTCGACCAGCTTGCGGAAGGCGGCATCGGCCGGCGGGCAGGACGCGCAACCCTGCGCGGTGAAGAGTTCGACGACGCCCTTCGGCGCATCCGCGGCCGAAAGCGGGCCTGCGGAAACCACAGCAGCAACCAGAGAAATCAACATCCGCGGCAACATCGACCTGCACCTTCCCTTCAGCACCCGCGGCCAGTCGCGCCACGGGTTCCGATTTATGCCCGTAGAGATAAACTTTCCCGGTTCAAACGCAAAGTCACGAACGGGTGAGACGACCGGCGCGCAGCCTGGGGTCGAAACACATCGTCGTGAGCGCGACCGGAATCGTCGTCTCCCAATAAAAGAACCGCCGGAAATCGCTTTCCGGCGGCTCATTATTAGCAAAGAGCGTTAAAAATCAGGCGGCCCAGTTGCCAATCAGGCAGCAAGGTCGCGCAGCACCGTCTGCAGGATGCCGCCGTTGTTGAGGTAGATGACCTCGTCGAGCGTATCGACGCGCGACAACAGCGGAACGTCCTTCACGGTTCCGTCGCCATAGGTGATCCTGGCGATCTTCTTCTCGCGGGGCTTGATGTTCTCGAGCCCCTCGATCGTGACGGTCTCGTCGCCCTTTAGCCCGAGCGATGCCCAGGTCGTGCCCTCCTCGAAGACGAAGGGGATGACGCCCATGCCGACGAGGTTCGAGCGATGGATGCGCTCGAAGCTTTGCGCGATGACCGCCTTGACGCCAAGCAGGTTGGTGCCCTTCGCCGCCCAGTCGCGCGACGAGCCGTTGCCATATTCGACACCGGCGAAGATGACGAGCGGCACGCCCTCGGCCTTGTACTGCATGGCCGCGTCGTAGATCGACTCCTCTTCCTTCGACGGATAGTGGATGGTGTAGCCACCTTCCTTGCCGTTCGGGCCGAGCATGTGGTTGCGGATGCGGATATTGGCGAAGGTGCCGCGCATCATCACCTCGTGATTGCCGCGACGCGTGCCGTATTGGTTGAAGTCGGCGACGCCGACGTTGTGCTCCAGGAGGTAGGCGCCGGCCGGCGAAGCCGCCTTGATCGAACCGGCCGGGGAAATGTGGTCGGTGGTGATCTTGTCGCCGAAGAGGCCGAGGACGCGGGCGCCCTTGATGTCGGAAACGCCGGAGCCGGTCTTGCCCATGCCGACGAAGTAGGGCGGGTTCTGCACATAGGTCGAGTCGTCGTCCCAGGCATAGGTCTGGCCCGGAGGCACCTGCACGGCCTGCCAGTTCGCATCCCCCTTGAAGACGTCGGCATACTTCGTCTCGTAAAGTTCGCGGGTGACGTATTTCTGGATGAACTCCTGCACTTCGTGCGAGGTCGGCCAGATGTCCTTGAGGTAGACGGGGTTGCCGCTCTGGTCCTCTCCGATCGGCTCCTTGGTGAGATCCTTCTGCACCGTACCGGCCAGCGCATAGGCGACGACGAGCGGCGGCGAGGCCAGGTAGTTCGCCTGGACATCAGGCGAGATACGGCCTTCGAAGTTGCGGTTGCCGGAGAGAACGCCCGACACGATCAGCCCCTTGTCGTTGATCGTCTTCGAGATCGGCGCCGGCAGTGGGCCGGAGTTGCCGATACAGGTCGTGCAGCCGAAGCCGACGAGGTTGAAGCCGAGCGTGTCGAGATCGGCCTGCAGGCCGGATTTCGCCAGATACTCGCCGACCACTTGGCTTCCCGGCGCCAGCGAGGTCTTCACCCACGGCTTGGTCTTCAGGCCCTTGGCAACGGCGTTGCGGGCAAGAAGGCCGGCGGCGATCAGCACCGACGGGTTGGACGTGTTGGTGCAGGAGGTGATGGCTGCGATCGCCACGTCGCCATGGCCGAGATCGAAATCCGTACCCTCCACCGCATAACGGTTGGAGAGCTGGCCAGGCTTCTTGTAGTCGGCATCCATCGAGCCGGCGAAACCGGACGCGATGTTTTCCAGCGGGATACGGCCTTCGGGACGCTTCGGGCCGGCCATGGCGGGCACGACGTCGCCGAGATCGAGTTCCAGCGTATCGGTGAAGACGAGGTCCGAACCATCGCCCTCGCGCCACATCCCTTGAGCCTTCGAATAGGCTTCGACCAGCGCGATGCGGTCATGCGAGCGGCCGGACATGGTGAGGTAGTTGATGGTCTCGCCATCGACGGGGAAGAAGCCGCAGGTGGCGCCGTATTCCGGGCCCATGTTGCCGATCGTCGCGCGGTCGGCGAGCGGCATGTTGTCCATGCCGGGGCCGAAGAATTCGACGAACTTCGACACCACGCCCTTCTTGCGCAGCATCTGCACGACCATCAGCACGAGGTCGGTCGCCGTGACGCCTTCCTTGAGCTTGCCCGTCAGCTTGAAGCCGATGACCTCGGGAAGCAACATCGACACCGGCTGGCCGAGCATGGCCGCTTCCGCCTCGATACCGCCCACACCCCAGCCGAGAACGCCGAGACCGTTGATCATCGTCGTGTGGCTGTCCGTGCCGACACAGGTATCCGGATAGGCAATCGTCTCGCCGTCCTCTTCCTTCGTCCAGACGGTCTGGCCGAGATATTCGAGGTTGACCTGGTGACAGATGCCGGTGCCTGGAGGCACGACGCGGAAATTCTGGAAGGCCTGCTGGCCCCACTTCAGGAAGCGGTAGCGCTCGCCGTTGCGCTGATATTCGAGCTCGACGTTCCGGGAAAAGGCCTGCGGCGTGCCGAATTCGTCGACGATGACGGAGTGGTCGATGACGAGATCGACGGGCACCAGCGGGTTGATCTTTTCCGGATCGCCGCCGAGCGACACCATCGCGTCGCGCATGGCGGCAAGGTCGACGACGGCGGGAACGCCGGTGAAGTCCTGCATCAGAACGCGCGCCGGGCGATAGGCGATTTCGTTTTCGACCGTGCCCTTGTTGTTCAGCCACTCGGCGACGCCAAGGATATGCTCCTTGGTCACGGACTGGCCGTCCTCGAAGCGCAGCAGGTTCTCGAGCAGAACCTTCATCGAATAGGGAAGCTTGGAAACGCCGGGCAGGCCGTTTGCTTCGGCCTTCGGCAGGCTGAAATAGACATAGTCCTTACCATCGACGGTAAGGACGGAACGACAGTGGAAGCTATCAAGTGATTTAGACACGAGAGACCCCGTTTCTGATCGCGAACACAATTGTGCGGACGCCTATGCACTAAAGGCACATCAGGATGCGGGTACGGCCATTTCCGCGGTCCGCACATGAAGTCAGACCTCATGTTCGGCGCTAGGATGAAATTCACGCCGACCGCTGGCGTGGTAATCCACATATAGATAACTTCAGCAAAAGCTGCCAGAGAGGGACCAACCATTTCTGATTTTTTTGCATCGCATGACTGAAAACGTGAACCCCGGAACCCCCATGCATCTCCAAGCCTCCGATCTCGCTGCCCGCAGGGGCGAAGAGCTGATTTTCGAAGGCGTCTCCTTTGGCCTGACTTCGGGCGAAGCCTTGGTTTTGACTGGCAAAAACGGATCCGGAAAGTCGACCCTTCTGCGCGTGCTGGCAGGCCTGCTGCGCCAGGAGACGGGGACGATCACCGTCACGAACGCGAACGGCGGCACCGATATCCGGCTCCCCGAGATCAGCCACTACCTCGGCCACCGCAACGCCATGAAGAGCGAGCTGACGGTGGAGGAAAACCTCGCCTTCTGGCGCCGCTACCTCGGCGACAGCCATCTTGGCGACGCTGGGGGCGGCACCGGCATGTCGATCGAAGACGCCGCCGATGCCGTGGGCCTCTCCGGCATCACCCTTCTCCCCTTCGGCTACCTCTCCGCCGGCCAACAACGCCGCTTCGCCTTCGCCAAGCTGCTCGTCTCCCACCGCCCGGTCTGGATCCTGGATGAACCGACCGCCGCACTCGACGCCAGCGCCGACCAGCTCTTCGCCGGGTTGATCGAGGCGCACCGTGCTGCGGGCGGCATCGTGATTGCGGCGACGCATCAGCCGTTGGGGTTGAGCGATGCCAGGGAGTTGCGGATGGCGGGGTTTTCGGGGGTGAGTGTTGGGGTGTGGGGATGATGGCGATGCTCGCAATGAAAACCCCTCCCCAACCCCTCCCCACAAGGGGGAGGGGCTTGCTTGAGGCAACCGCTCGGCAGGACCGCAACCTATCGACCGTCACCAAGGTGGATTGGAAGAGTTCAACAGCGCCCCGGGTTAGCCCCTCCCCCTTGTGGGGAGGGGTTGGGGATGGGACTTCAGCGGCACCCACCGGGCTCGCGTCGCCCCCTCATCCGACCCTTCGGGCCACCTTCTCCCCGTCGGGGCGAAGGGAAGGTCGGCGCGAGCGGCCCGCCACGAGTCCCTTCTCCCCCACGGGGAGAAGATGCCGGCAGGCAGATGAGGGGGCCACACGCACACCTTTCTCCATCACCCACCCCACCCCAAAGAGGGCTCACCCATGACCGCCCTCCTCCTCCGCGACCTCAAACTCTCCATCCGCGCCGGCGGCGGCGCGCTGATCGGTGTGCTCTTCTTCCTCACCGTCGTCGCCGTCATCCCCTTCGGCGTCGGCCCCGATCTCGCCCTTCTCGCCCGCATCGGCCCGGCCATCGTCTGGATCGGCGCCCTGCTCGCGGCCTTGCTTGGCCTCGACCGTCTCTTCCAGGCGGAACGTGACGATGGCGCGCTCGATCTGATGCTGATGCAGGAAACGCCGCTGGTGCTCACCGTCCTCGTCAAGTGCCTCGCCCACTGGCTCGCCACCAGCCTGCCGCTGGTGATCGCCTCGCCGCTGCTCGGCCTGTTCATGAACATGAGCGAAAAGGCGATCGGCGCGACCATGCTGACGCTGCTCGTCGGCACGCCTGCCATCACGCTGATCGGCGCCGTCGGCGCCGCTGTCGCCGTCGCGCTGCCGCGCGGCGGACTGCTGGTGTCGATCCTGGTGCTCCCTCTCACCATACCGGTGCTGATCTTCGGCGTCAGCGCCACTTATGCCGCCGTCGAGGGCCCCTCGCCCTTTCTGCCGCCTTTCATGATCCTGATCGCGCTGACGCTGTTCTTTGCCGTCATTGGGCCTGCCGCGGCAGCCCTTGCGCTCAGGAACACATCGGATTGATCATCGGCTTGATTGCCCGGGGCGATCGATCGCGCTAAAGGAGACGGCATGACCGAAACCAGCCTTGCCATCACCAAATTCAGCGATCTCGCCAACCCCACGCGGTTCCTGGCGCTCGCTCAACGCCTCATCCCCTGGATGGCCGGGATCACCGCCCTCTGTTTCATCGTGGGGCTGTATCTCAGCTTCACGACCGAGGGCGACTACCAGCAGGGCGAAACCGTCCGCATCATGTATATCCACGTTCCGGCCGCCTGGCTGGCGATGATGGGCTACACGATCATGAGCCTGTCGGCGATCGGCACGCTCGTCTGGCGCCACCCGCTGGCCGATGTCTCGGCCAAGGCCGCAGCGCCCTTGGGCGCCGCCTTCACGTTGATCGCGCTCGTCACCGGGTCGCTCTGGGGCAAGCCGATGTGGGGCACCTGGTGGGTCTGGGATGCGCGGCTTACCTCAGTCTTCATCCTGTTCCTGATGTATCTCGGCCTGATCGCGCTCAACCGCGCCATGGAAGACCCGAGCAAGGCCGCCCGCCTCTCGGCCGTCCTGATCCTCGTCGGCTTCGTCAACATCCCGATCATCAAGTTCTCCGTCGATTGGTGGAACACGCTGCACCAGTCCGCAAGCGTCATCCGCCTGGACGGGCCGGCGATCGATCCGGAATTCCTGCGGCCGCTGCTGGTCATGGCGATAGCCTTCACCATGCTGTTCCTGACGCTGCATGTGATGGCTATCCGCAACGAGATCTGGCGTCGCCGGATTGCCGCCCAGCGGCGGCTCGCCGCGCGCCTGGCAAGCCGGGAGGGTTGAGCCGATGCAGCAATCCTACGCCTTCTACGTCTACGGCTCCTACCTCTTCGCTGGCGCGATCACCATTGGCGTGACACTCTGGACCTGGCTCGACGGCCGCGCCCGGCGCCGTGAACTGGCGGCGCTCGAAGCCTCCGGCATCCGCCGCCGCTCCGCCCGCACGTCGAACCCCGACCCCAAGGCCAACCCATGACCGGCGCGCCGAACACCGAGCCGGCGCCGTCCGCAATAGCGCAGGAAAAACGCGGCGTGAGCCGCTACGCCTTCGCGCTGATCCCGCTCGTTGTCTTCGCCGGCATCGCAGCCATCGCGGCCAAGATGCTCTACGACCAGGATGTGCACGGCAAGAACATCGCCGAAATCCCCTCGGCGTTGCTGAACACCAAGGCTCCGTCGCTGAACCTGCCGCCGCTCGAGGGCAGCAACCTGCCGGCGCTTACCGACGCCGCCGTCAAGGGAAAGCTGACGCTGGTCAATGTTTTCGCCTCATGGTGCATCCCCTGCCGCGAGGAGCATCCGATCCTCAAGGAACTGGCAAAAGATAGCCGGCTCAATATTGTCGCGATCAACTACAAGGACAAGAACGACAACGCGCTCGGCTTCCTCGGCGAACTCGGCAATCCCTACAAGGCGATCGGCGTCGACCCCAAGGGTCAGGCCGCGATCGACTGGGGCGTCTACGGCATCCCCGAAAGCTACCTCGTCGCGCCGGATGGCACCATCCTCTACAAGCGTGTCGGCCCCTTCGACGATATCAGCCTGAAGGAAGGGCTTTATCCGGCGATGGAAAAGGCGCTGGGGAAGGCGGGGTCGTAGGGAAATAAAGTCCCCTCCCCAACCCCTCCCCACAAGGGGGAGGGACTAACTCGTCGCACACCCGGTCACCAACCATAAGCCTTGCGATTGTTGAGAGGTTGCCGTCTCTGCTGACGGTACGCCCAGCAAGTCCCTCCCCACAAGGGGAGGGGTTGGCGAGAGGACTTGGCCACCAGGCACAACAGACCCTTCACTACACCCCACCCTGCCAAGTCTTCACCGCCTCCAGCGGCCAGATCAGCATCAGCACGTTGAGCGTCAGATTGTCCCGGATCATGTAGCCGGTGAAGATCTCGAAGAAGACGGCGATCGCGACCGTCAGCCAGACCGGCGCGCGCCAGGCGAAGAAGAAGCCGAGCACCATGAACACCGTGTCCATCGCCGAGTTCAGGATGCTGTCGCCGTAATAATCGAGCGAGATCGTCGCCGTGCGATAGCGGTCGATGATGATGGGCGAGTTCTCAAGCAGCTCCCAGCCGGATTCGATCACCAACGCCAGAAGCAGCTTCATCGCGATCGGCTTGCCGCGCAGCGCGAGATGCGCCAGGCCGTAGAACAGGAAGCCATGGATGATGTGGGAAGGCGTGTACCAGTCCGACATGTGCTGCGAGTTGCCGCTGGAATTGACGGTCCCCTCCCACAGCTTGATGTAGCCGCAGGTGCAGATCGGCGTGCGGCCCATCAGATATTCGGCGACAATCTGCGCGATGAGCACACCAAGGCAGGCGATGAACCAGTAGGTCTGGTGCCTGGCCCTGTCAGTCGCCTGCAGCGCCGTCACTGGCCGGCCTCGCCCTCAGGCGCGATCGTGTGCTTCACGATCAGGGGCATCTGCGCCAGCGTAAACAGGATGGTGATCGGCATCGTGCCCCAGACCTTGAAGGCGACCCAGGTATCGTCGGAGAAGTTGCGCCAAACAACCTCGTTCAAGACCGCCAGGAACAGGAAGAACACGCCCCAGCGGACGGTGAGCTTGCGCCACCCTTCGGCATCAAGCTGGAAGGCGGCGTTGAAGACATAGCCGAGCAGCGACTTGCCGAACAGCAGCCCGCCAAGCAGCGTCAAGCCGAACAGCGAATTGATGATGGTCGGCTTCATCTTGATGAAGGTCTCGTCCTGCAGATAGATCGACAGCGAGCCGAAGATCAGGACGACGATGCCCGAGACGAAGGGCATGATCGGCAGGTGCTTGAGCACGACCTTGGAGATAACAAGCGAAATGATCGTTGCCGCCATGAACAGCGCGGTCGCCACGAAGAGAGGGCCGCCGAGAGCGGCGAGAGCGGGAAATTTCTCCACCAGCCAGGGGCCGCGCAGGTTGGCGAAGAAGAAGATCAGCAGCGGCCCGAGCTCCAGCGCCAGCTTGAGCATCGGATGATGCTTGTCAGTCGCCGAAGGGGTGATATCGCTCTCGGTCGTCATGAGGTCCCTAATCCATTCCCTGGTCAGTCATTATCCGCGACGCTTGCGCGCCGTTGCGGGCATATCTGTGGCATCAATCGCTATTGACGGCAATGGCACCAACCCGATCAGGCCCGCGCATCTCCAAGCCCCGCGATCGCATGGGCGAAATCCTCGGCCTCGAAGGGCTCCAGATCGTCCACACCCTCGCCGACGCCGATGAAATAGACCGGCAGCTTGTGCTTGGCCGAGATGGCGACGAGGATGCCGCCGCGCGCCGTGCCGTCGAGCTTGGTCATGATCAGGCCGTTGACGCCGGCGACGTTGCGGAAGATCTCGACCTGGCTTAGCGCGTTCTGGCCCGTGGTCGCGTCGAGCGTCTGCAGCACGGTATGCGGCGCGTCGGGATCGAGCTTGCCGAGCACGCGCACGATCTTCTCGAGCTCGGCCATCAGCTCCGTCTTGTTCTGCAGGCGGCCGGCTGTGTCGATGATCAGCACGTCGCATTTCTTCTGCTTGGCCTGCTCGAAGGCATCATAGGCAAGCCCCGCCGCATCGGCGCCAAGCTTGGTGCCGATGAACTCCGACTTGGTGCGGTCCGCCCAGATCTTAAGCTGCTCGATCGCCGCCGCACGGAACGTATCGCCGGCAGCCACCATCACCTTCAGCCCGGCCCCGGAAAGCTTGGCGGCCAGCTTGCCGATGGTGGTGGTCTTGCCGGTGCCGTTGACGCCGACCACCAGGATGACATGCGGCTTGTGGCTGAGATCGAGCTGCAGCGGCTTTGCGACCGGCTTCAGCACCTTGGTGATCTCGGCCGCCATGATGCGGCTCACGTCCTCACCCGACACATCCTTGCCGTAGCGTTCCGACGCCAGCGTATCGGTGACGCGCAGCGCTGTCTCGACGCCGAGATCGGCCTGGATCAACAGGTCCTCGAGATCCTGCAGCGTGTCGTCGTCGAGCTTGCGCTTGGTGAAGAGCGCCGAGATCTGGCCGGTCAGCTGCGACGAGGTGCGGGCGAGGCCGGCACGCAGGCGCTGGAACCAGTTGAGCTTGGCCGGCGGCACGATGGTGACGGGTTCGGGGGCCGCGGTGGCGGTGGAGAAGCCTTTGGGGAGGATGGGGGTGTCGGAGTCGGTCGGATCCGAGGCGTCGGCATCCGTGGCTTCCCCCCCTACCCTGCCGGGCATCTCCCCCACAGGTGGGGGGAGACTCGCGGCGGCGTCTTGCGCCTCGATAGCGTCTTCGCTCTTGGCGAGGTCAGCATCGGGTTCATCCGCGCTGTCGTCAGCTGGTTGGCGAAGGTCATGCTCCACCTCAATCCCCCCACCTGTGGGGGGGATGCCCGGCAGGGTAGGGGGGGTCTTTTCAACATCCGCCGCCTCCGCCTCGGCCTCGAGCAAGGACAACGGCACCAGCCCGACATCATCGGTCGCAAGCGCCGTCGGCAAATCCTCGGAGACCTCGTCCTCGGCAGCACCCTCGCCATCGGCCGAAGGCCCACCCGGGGTCTCCATCTCCTCCGGCAACACCGGATCGGCAGCAACAGGCAACTCGTCCACCGGCGCACTTGGCGCCGTCACCTCGGCAGCAGGAGCCTCCGCGACCGGCTCGACCGCGACCTCGGGAGCCTTGGTCTCGACCGTATCCGGCGCCTGCTCTTCCGTCTTGTCCGGGCCGAAGGTGAAGACCTTTTTGATGAAGCTGAACGCCATGAGAATTCCGTCAGGTCAGGCCGCGGAGGCGGCCGTCAGTTGCATGTCGAGGTGCTTGCCGTTGTGGCCGATGATGTCGACCTCGACCAGCGCGCGGGGGCTTAAGCCCGGCGCTGCGACAAGCGTGAAGTTTTCCGTATGCGCCAATCCGTTGTTTTCCACCAGCAGCCATTGCCGCGTGCCGACCATCTCGTCGAGATGGGACTGATGCAGCATATGTCCAGTGGCGCGCAGCCGTGCCGCCCGCTCCTTGACGAGCACACGGTCGAGCTGCGGCATCCGTGCCGCCGGCGTTCCCGGTCGCGGGCTGTAGGGGAAGACGTGCAGATGGGCGATCCGCGCGTCCTCGGCGAGCCTGACGGCATTGCCGAACATCTCTTCCGTCTCCGTCGGGAAACCGGCGATCATGTCGGCGCCGATCGAGATCTCCGGCCGCAGCCTTCTGACCTCGTTGACGAAATGAAGCGCATCGGCGCTGGAATGCCGCCGCTTCATCCGCTTCAGGATCATGTCGTCGCCATGCTGCAGCGACAGGTGCAGATGCGGCATGAAGCGCGCTTCGTCGGCGATGAGATCGAGGAGATGCCGGTCCGCCTCGATGCTGTCGATCGACGACAGCCTGAGGCGCCTGATGTCGGGAACCTGCTTCAGAAGCGTCTTGGCCAGCAGCCCGAGCGTCGGCTCGCCCGGCAGGTCGGCGCCGTAGCTGGTGGCGTCGACGCCGGTCAGCACGATCTCGCGGTAACCGCTTTCGACGAGCTTGCGCGCCTGATCGACCACCGATCCCATCGGCACCGAGCGTGAATTGCCGCGGCCGTAGGGGATGATGCAGAAGGTGCAGCGGTGGTCGCAGCCGTTCTGCACCTGGATGAAGGCGCGCACGTGGCCGTCGATGTGCTTGACCATCTGCGGCGCTGTCGCCTTGACGCTCATGATGTCGTTGACGCGCAGCTTCTCTTCCGCCGAGACGCCGAAATCCGGCAGGGCGCGATAATTGGCACTTTTGAGCTTCTCTTCATTGCCAAGCACCGCATCGACCTCGGCCATGCCGGCGAAGGTCTCCTTCTCGGTCTGCGCGGCGCAGCCGGTGACGATGATGCGGGCATGCGGGTTGTCGCGCCGGGCGCGGCGGATCGCCTGGCGCGCCTGGCGCACGGCCTCGCCCGTCACGGCGCAGGTATTGACGAGAATGGCGTTGTTGAGGCCGGCCTTTTCTGCCTCGGCCCGCATCACTTCGGATTCGTAGGTATTCAGACGACAGCCGAAGGTGATGACCTCGACCCCGCTCACTTGGCTTCCGCCCCCGCAGCCTCGACCGCCTCATCGCGCTGCCAAGCGCCGGTCACGGGATCGACGGTGCCCGACCATTCCCATTCGGCGGGACCGGTCATGACCACATGGTCGTCCTCACGCCATTCGATGACCAGCGGCTGCCGGCTCGGCGCGGTGGCGACGTCGATCGTGACCTTGCGCCCGGTGCGGCCGGTGCGCGCCGCCGAGACGCCGGCGGCACAGGCGGCCGAACCGCAGGCAAGCGTCAGGCCTGCGCCGCGCTCCCAGGTGCGGGTGCGCAGGCTTGCGTCTGAGGTGACCTGCGCCAGCGTGATGTTGGCCTTCTCGGGAAACATCGGGTGATTTTCGAGCAGCGGCCCGAAGCGCTCCAGATCGAAGCTCATCGGATCCCTGTCGACCCAGAAGATCGCATGCGGATTGCCGATCGACATGGCCGAAGGCGAATGCAGCACCGGATTGTCGATCGGGCCGATCTGCAGCTCGATGCGGCTGGTATCGAAGAACTCTTCCGACAGCGGGATCTTGTCCCACTGAAACACCGGCCTGCCCATGTCGACCGAGATCGTTCCATCCTCGTGCTCGGCGGCGTTCAGGATGCCGGCGACGGTCTGGAAGGTGAAGACCTTCTGCCCTGTTTCGGCAGACAGCGCCTGCACCACGCAGCGCGTGCCGTTGCCGCAGGCCTGCGCCTTGGTGCCGTCACAGTTCAGGATATCGATCCAGGCATCGGTGCCCGCGGCCTTCGGATCGTGGATCGCCATGATCTGGTCGAACTCAGTCTCGGCATCCGCATTGAGCGCGATCGCGGCCTCAGGCGTCACCTTGTCCGTGCGCCCGCGCATGTCGACAACCAGGATCTTGTTGCCAAGCCCGTTCATCCTCGCGAATTCGACCGTTGCGCTCATTGTCTCATGTCCATGTGTGTTTGGGCTGTATATGGCGGAAATGCGCGGGAATTACCAGTGGCTGGACCGAACGCAACCACCTCACAGCGACCTCGGCGCCACGAAGCGCTCCAGCCTGCCACTGCCCGCGGTCACATCCCGCCATGCCACGGCGAAATCGATGACGGCAAGCGCACCTGTTGGAAACTTCTCCCGCAACTGGTCAAGCCCATCGCCATATCCGGCAAGGTAAAGCGCCAAATCCTGAAACCCCGGATTATGCCCCACGACAAGCAATGTCCTGACCTCGGGATCGGTCGCGCGCAGCACGGCGGCAAGCCGCTCCACCGATGCCTCGTAGATCTCTCCCACGTCCCGGTGCGGGGTATCTGGCAGTTCCGCCCCGACCAGCGCCCACGTCTGCTGCGTTCGCCGCGCCGTCGAGACCAGCGCAAGATCAGGAACCAGCATCTCGCGCGCCATGTAGCGCCCCATCAGCGGCGCGGCTTTCAGGCCACGGCCGGCGAGCGGGCGGTCGTGATCGTCTACACCATCGGGCCAGGCGGATTTGGCGTGGCGAAGCAGAAGCAAGCGATATCGGGGGAGCGTGGTGTCTGATGTCATGGTGCCCTCCGTGAAAGGCCGAAGTGTAAGCCTACAAACGAAAAAGGACAGGCCAAGCCTGTCCTTTCCCAATCATGCAATCCAGCCCCCGTCACCGGGAAAGGCCGGAAAATCTCAGTTCCACTCGCGGATGTCGACGAAGTGGCCGGCAATCGCCGCTGCCGCTGCCATGGCGGGCGATACCAGATGCGTGCGGCCCTTGAAGCCCTGGCGGCCTTCGAAGTTGCGGTTGGAGGTCGAGGCGCAACGCTCGCCCGGCTTCAGGCGGTCGTCGTTCATGGCCAGGCACATGGAACAGCCAGGCTCGCGCCAGTCGAAGCCGGCGGCCTTGAAGATCTTGTCGAGGCCCTCGGCTTCCGCCTGTTCCTTGACCAGGCCGGAGCCCGGAACGATCATGGCGCTGACGGTACCGGCAACGGTCTTGCCTTCGACAACCTTGGCGGCAGCGCGCAGGTCCTCGATGCGGCCGTTGGTGCACGAGCCGATGAAGACGCGGTCGACGGCGATGTCGGTGATCTTCGTGCCCGGCTTCAGGCCCATGTAGTCGAGCGCGCGCCACTTCGACGTACGCTTGTTCTCGTCGGCGATTTCATCCGGGTTCGGAACGATGCCCTGCACCGAGATGACGTCCTCGGGCGAGGAGCCCCAGGAGACGATCGGCGGCAGTTCGGAAGCATTGAGCGTGACGACGCGGTCGTAGTGCGCGCCCTCGTCCGACTTCAGCGTGTTCCAGTAGGAAATCGCCTGGTCGAGCGTCTCGCCCTTCGGCGCGCGCGGCTTGCCCTTGATGTATTCGTAGGTGACTTCATCAGGGGCGATCAGGCCGGCGCGGGCGCCGCCTTCGATCGACATGTTGCAGATCGTCATGCGGCCTTCCATCGACAGCGCACGAATGGCTTCGCCGGCATATTCGATGACGTAGCCGGTGCCGCCGGCGGTGCCGATCTCGCCGATGATGGCGAGCACGATGTCCTTGGCGGTGACGCCTTCAGGCAGCACGCCGTCGACCTGCACCAGCATGTTCTTCGCCTTCTTCTGGATCAGCGTCTGGGTCGCCAGAACGTGTTCCACTTCAGACGTGCCGATGCCGTGCGCCAGCGAGCCGAAGGCGCCGTGCGTCGAGGTGTGGCTGTCGCCGCAGACGATCGTCATGCCCGGCAGGGTGAAGCCCTGCTCCGGTCCGATGATGTGGACGATGCCCTGGCGCTTGTCGCTCGCCGAATAATATTCGACGCCGAACTCGGCCGCGTTGATCGCCAGTTGCTCGACCTGGATGCGGCTTTCCTCGTTCTTGATGCCGAGATGGCGATCCGGCGAGGTCGGCACGTTGTGGTCGACGACCGCGAGCGTCTTTTCAGGCGCGCGAACCTTGCGGCCCGTCATGCGCAGCCCTTCGAAGGCCTGCGGGGAGGTGACTTCGTGGACCAGGTGGCGGTCGATGTAGAGAAGACAGGTGCCGTCGTCCTGTTGATCGACCAGGTGGTCGTCCCAGATCTTGTCGTAGAGGGTACGCGGTGCGCTCATGGCGATAATCCGTTTCTGAATGCATAGGGGGTATGGAGCTTGGTGGCGGACAGGGCCGCCGGCCGTCGGTCGATCAGAAAGGGATCAACGAAGTCGGCTGTTGAGCGCACCGGAAACGGTCGCAAAGAAACGTGCCGGCAGGCGGTAGTGATCCTGCAGCACGAAAATATGCGCCCCAATGCAACTGAACTTGGATTCCATGAGCAGTCACTTACCAATTTTTGCGCGGCTCGGCAATTTGAATCGTCGGCCTGTCATCGCCGTTGATCGCGCCCACGCATCCGCTTCTCGATCTGCCTCAGACCAAGCGACAGGCCGATCGTCAGGATGAGGTAGATATAGGTGACGATCGAATAGGTTTCAAAGAAGCGGAAGGAGCCGGATGCGTAAATCTTGCCCATCTGCGTGATGTCGGACACCCCGAGCACCGAGACCAGCGAGCTATCCTTCACCATCGCCACGAAATCGTTCGACAGCGGCGGAAAGATCACCTTGATCGCCTGCGGAAAGATC
This sequence comes from Rhizobium sp. S152, assembly GCF_030380735.1. Taxonomy (GTDB): domain Bacteria; phylum Pseudomonadota; class Alphaproteobacteria; order Rhizobiales; family Rhizobiaceae; genus Rhizobium. Next base: position 33,498 of record NZ_JAUDRZ010000001.1, read on the forward strand.
ACCAGGCGGAAGCGCTGGTAGCGCGACAGCCCGAGCGCCTTGGCGGCCTCCACCTGTCCGTGATCGACCGACTGGATGCCGGCCCGGAAGACCTCGGCGATGAAGGAGGAGTAGCCGATCATCAGCGCGATGATCGCCCGCCACATCAGCGAGAACTCGCGCACCAGCACAGGCTCCGCCAGCCCCGCCTTGACGAGCGGCGTCAGAAGAAAATTGTAGGCGGCGACGAAGGCCGGCGCACCGACGAAGGCGACGTAGAACAATAGCACCAGCATCGGGATGCCCCTGACGACCTCGACGTAGAAGCGGGCGGTCTGGCGCAGCGCCAGACTGTCCGAAAGCCCCAGCAGCGCGATGCAGAGCCCGAGAGCCGTCGCCAGCGCGAAGCCGACCAGCGTCACGAAGATGGTGATGCCGACGCCGTTGAACACGGTGCGGAACACCTGTGCATAGATGTCGTTGGCGATGATCACGGCGGCGAGCACGAGGCCGATCGCGACAAGGGCGACCAGCCACCACGGGTAGTCGCCCTTCTCTCGGCCCTGCGGGCTTGGCTGCGGGGCCATCACGCGGTCTTCCTCGGAGGGATCATTGACCCATCTTGTAGTCGAGGAACCACGTCTTGTTCAGCTTGTCGAAGGTTCCGTCGGCCTTGAGGCTGGCAATGGCAGCATTGACGGGACCGACGAGATCGGAGCCCTTCGGAAAGATGAAGCCGAAATCCTCGGTGCCGAGCGGCCCGCCGACGACCTTCAGCCCGCCATTCGACGCATCGACATAGCCTTTGGCCGCGACGCTGTCGGTCAAGACGACGTCGACATCGCCGGCCTTGAGGGCTTGCACGGTGGCGCCAAAGGTTTCGAACAGCTTGATGCGCGGGTTCTGCTCGTTGCCGTCGAGGATCTCGTAGACGGCGGTATAGAAGGGCGAGGTGCCCGGCTGCGCGCCGACGAGGCCGTCGTTGAAGGCGCCGAAGGTCTTGGCATCGGCAAAGCGGCTTTCGTCGCCGCGCACCAGCATGAACTGCTGCGAGCGCATATAGGGGTCGGAGAAGTCCACCTTGGCCTTGCGGTCGTCCTTGATGGTGATCCCTGTCATGCCGATATTGTACTGGTTGTCGGACACCGCCTGGATCATCGCGTCCCAGCTGGTGTTCTGATACTCGACCTTGAAGTTCAGCCGCTTGGCGATCTCGTTCATCGCGTCGTATTCCCAACCGATCGCCTTGCCCGACTTCGGATCGACGAACTGCAGCGGCGGATAGGCGTTCTCGGTGACGACGACGACCGTCTTGCCCTTGAGATCGGGAAGCTCGGCGGCAAGAGCCGTCAACGGCGACAGGACAAGAGCGGTCAATCCGGCAAGCACGGCGCGACGAAACAGCATGAAATATCTCCCCAAAACAACGCTCGCGGAAACTGTCATAGTTGTAAAGCCGCTGGCAAGGGGATCGGCGCGCGAGGATGAGGGAAATGCGGAATGGCGGTTTAAAAAGCATGGGTTTGGGGGAAGGAAATTCGCGGGGGTGTTTTCTCCGTCGACGGCCCCTCCCCAACCCCGTCAAAACCCCTCCTCAACCCCTCCCCACAAGGGGGAGGGGCTAACCCGAGGCACTCCCCAACATCACAACAGGCGTTGCGGCTGTTGAGAGTTTGCGTCTGCCACCAGCGGCGCGCCCAGCAAGCCCCTCCCCCTTGTGGGGAGGGGTTGGGGAGGGGACTTTATTGCAAGGTTTAGGGATACCCCTCAAACCCCACGCATCAACCCGCCATCCACCTTGAGGCTCTGCCCGGTGATGTACCCCGCGCCCTCGGACGCCAGGAAGGAGATGGTTGCAGCGATTTCGGCGCTGGTGCCGTAGCGGCCCATGGGCACGCTGTCGCGACGCTCCTCGGTCGCCGGCAGGCTGTCGATCCAGCCGGGGAGCACGTTGTTGATGCGGATGTTGTCGGCGGCAAAGGTATCGGCATAGAGCTTGGTGTAGGCGGCGAGGCCGGCGCGGAAGACGGCGGACGTCGGAAACATCGGCGACGGCTCGAACACCCAGGCGGTGGAGATGTTGATGATCGCGCCGGCTTTCTGCGCCTGCATGATCGGCGTCACCAGCCTGACAGGGCGGATGACGTTCATCAGGTAGACATCCATGCCGGTATGCCACTGCTCGTCGGTGATCTCGGTGATGCCGGCGCGCGGGCCGTGGCCGGCGCTGTTGACGAGCACGTCGACCCGGCCCCATCTGTCGGTGGTCTTGTCGACCAGCCGCTTCAGGTCGTCGTTCGACTGGTTGGAGCCGGTGACGCCGATGCCGCCGAGTTCGGCCGCCAGCGCCTCGCCCTTGCCCGAGGAGGAAAGGATCGACACCTTGAAGCCGTCGGCCGCAAGCCGACGCGCCGCCGCGGCCCCCATGCCGCTGCCGCCCGCCGTGATAATTGCCACTTTTTCTACTGACACGCCTTTATCCTCTCTCGCCGATGCTATTCACTGATGGTTTGGAACGGCAGATTATCATCTCCGCCACGGCAAGGCGAAACAGTTCTCTTGCCGTGTGCCAGTAGGAAAACTATCGAATGAGCGGTCAACTCGGAAAACTGCCGTCGCTGAACGGCCTACGCGCCTTCGAGGCAGCCGCGCGCCACCTGAACTTCCGGCTGGCGGCCGAGGAGCTCGGCGTCACCCAGGGCGCGGTGGCCCAGCATGTGCGGGGGCTGGAAGCCGAACTCGGCGTCAGGCTGTTCGACCGGCTGCCGCGCACGCTGGAGCTGACGGGCGAAGGCCGCTTCTACATTGCCGACATCAGGCGTGCCTTCGAGCTCATCGCCCGCGCGACGGCCGATCTCAAGCCGCAACCGGTGCGCCTGACGATCAGCACGACGCCGACCTTCGCCTCGAAATGGCTGATCCCTAGGCTTTCCGATTTCACCGCCCGCCATCCGGATCTCGACATCCACATCCTGGCGACCGACCGGCTCTCGAACTTCCAGAACGACGGCGTCGATCTTGCCGTGCGCTACGGCAGCCCGCCCTTCGGTCCGGGCCTTGCCGCGGAGCTGATGTTCGAGCAGGAGATCATCGCCGTCTGCAGTCCGCTCATCGCCGGCGAGCCGCTGGCGTCGATGGAAGACCTCGCGCGCCACGCCCTGCTGCATGACGCCCATAATTTCTGGCCCGAATTCCTCGAGCGCAACTTCGGCGACCGCCAGGCGCGCGAAAAACCTTCCTTTCGCGGCATCAGCTTCAACACGACGGCGCATGCGATCGATGCCGCCATCGCCGGCCAGGGCATCGTCCTCGCCACCCGCCAGTTCGTCGCCCGCGATATCGTCGAAAACCGCTTGTTCCAGGCCCTCCCCCAAGGCTTCCGTCCGCCCCAAGACTTCTACCTCGTCTGGCCGCGCTACCGGAAATCTCCGGCGCTGGAGCGCACGATCGCCTGGCTGCTGGAGGCGGTGAGCGACCATAAGACCCCTCCCCAACCCCACCCCACAGGTGGGAGGGGCTAACCCGTGGCTGACCCCGAGGCTCGCAATATACGTTGCGGCTTTTGAAAGGTTGCTATCGTCGCAGGCGGCGCACCCAGCAAGCCCCTCCCCCTTGTGAGGAGGGGTTGGGGAGGGGTCTTAACCCACCCACAAACACCCAAAACAAAAAAAGGCGACCCGAAGGCCGCCTTTTCGTCAATCCATGCGGATCGAAGCTTATTCCGCTGCCGGCTCGGCTGCGGCGGCTTCGGCGGCGGCCTTCTCGGCGGCTGCCTTTTCAGCGGCTTCCTGGGCTGCCTTTTCGGCTGCCAGAGCCTGAGCTGCTGCAACCTTTTCGGCTTCCAGGCGTGCCTTTTCCTCGGCGATTGCGGCGCGCTCGGCGTCGTTGAGCTTGCGGGCGCGAACGCCGGTGTCTTCAACGATACGAGCCGACTTGCCGCGACGGTCGCGCAGGTAGTAGAGCTTGGCGCGACGGACCTTACCGCGGCGAACGACTTCTACGCTTTCGATAGCCGGGGAGTAGATCGGGAATACGCGCTCGACGCCTTCGCCGTAGGAGATCTTGCGGACCGTGAAGTTTTCCTGCAGACCGCCGCCGGAGCGGGCGATGCAGACGCCTTCATAAGCCTGTACGCGGGTACGCGAACCTTCCGTCACGCGGACGTTGACGCGAACGGTGTCACCCGGGGAGAATTCCGGGAGCGTGCGCTTGGCTTCGATCTTGGCGACCTGTTCGGCCTCAAGCTGCTGAATGATGTTCATGACTCAACCTCTTTGTTGGTTCAACAGCCAGAGCGCCCTGCGATCAATCCTTGGTCGAGCCTCGGACATATGCCTCATCAGGCAGGGGCGAATGCGTCTGTCTTTCTTTGCTTGGTTGATGGGAGATTCCCATTCCGGGCGTGCGCATACCCTATCGCGCGGGCTTTGTCACCCCTTGAGCGGAAGATTCGTTGGCGGGTGGTGGTGATTGGGGCACTCCGAAACCCTCATTTAGTCCCCTCCCCAACCCCTCCCCACAAGGGGGAGGGGCTAACCCGTGTCATCGCTCATACCATCTCATGTCACTAGCGCCTGATGAGAAAAGTCAGTTTGGCGAAGAGGGCGCCCCCAGCAAGCCCCTCCCCCTTGTGGGGAGGGGTTGGGGAGGGGTCTTCATACCACGTGCAGAGGGGTCTCAGTTCCGCTGTGCATTATTTGATTAAATATTTGTCAAATGCACAAACCGGGAGCAAATTGGATTATGGCCATTTTGTGGCCTGTCAATCCTAGGAGGGGATTACATGACATCTGGCAATCCGTCGCCCTCGTTGTACAACGAGGATCTGGCGCCCGCTCGGGAGAGGAAGTGGGGCGCCTTCAGCATCTTCAACGTCTGGACCTCGGACGTTCACAGCCTGTGGGGCTATTATCTCGCCGCCAGCCTTTTTCTTCTGTGCGGCAGCTTCGTCAATTTCGTCATCGCCATCGGTCTCGGCTCGCTGGTCATCTTTTTCCTGATGAGCCTGGTCGGCAATGCCGGTGTCAAGACCGGCGTGCCGTTCCCGGTTCTGGCACGCGCCTCGTTCGGCACCTTCGGCGCCAATGCGCCGGCGCTGGTGCGCGCGGTGGTCGCCTGCTTCTGGTACGGCGCGCAGACGGCTGCCGCCTCCGGTGCCATCGTGGCGCTGCTGATCCGCCACGAGAGCATTCTCGCCTTCCACCAGAACAGCCATTTTCTCGGCCACTCGACGCTGGAGGTGATCTGCTACGTCATCGTCTGGGCGCTGCAGCTCTTGATCATCCAACGCGGCATGGAAACGGTGCGCAAGTTCCAGGATTGGGCGGGGCCCGCCGTCTGGATCATGATGCTCGTCTTGGCCGTTTATCTCGTGGTCAAGGCAGGCACCTTCTCCTTCGGCAGTGAAATCCCGCGCGACGTGCTGATCGAAAAGACCCGGGATGCCGGCATTCCCTACGAACCGGGCACCGTGCCGGCGCTCGCCGCCGTCGCCGCCACCTGGATCACCTATTTCGCGGCACTTTACCTGAACTTCTGCGACTTCTCGCGCTACGCCAAGGACGTGAAGACGCTGCGCAGAGGCAATCTCTGGGGCCTGCCGATCAACCTGCTCGCCTTCTGCCTCGTGGCGGGCGTCACGACCACGGCAGCCTTTACCGTCTATGGCGAGGTGCTGCTGCACCCCGAAGCCATCTCGGCCAAGTTCGACAGCTGGTTCCTGGCGCTTCTGGCGGCCCTTACCTTCGCGGTGGCGACGCTCGGCATCAACGTCGTCGCCAACTTCGTCTCGCCGGCCTTCGACTTCTCCAACGTCTTTCCGCGCCACATCAGCTTCAAGCGCGGCGGGTACATCGCCGCGTTGATCGCGCTGGTGCTTTACCCCTTCGCCCCCTGGGAAACGGGTGCCGCCCACTTCGTCAACTTCATCGGCTCGACCATGGGGCCGATCTTCGGGGTGATGATGGTGGACTATTACCTGATCCGGAAAGGCGAGCTCGACGTCGCGGCACTCTACCGCGAAGACGGTGAATTCCGCTTCCAGAGCGGCTGGCACGTCAACGCTTTCATCGCCTTTGCGATCGGCGCGCTGTTCTCGTCGATCCTGCCGACCTTCACCTCGGTATTGCCGGACTGGTGGGGCACCTATGGCTGGTTCTTCGGCGTCGGCATCGGCGGCGGTGTCTACTATCTACTGCGCATGACCACCCGCGGCTCGGCCGTCGGCGCGGCATCGCGATAGACGACATGCCCGGCTTCGGCCGGGCATCTTTCCTTGCCGCCGTCATAAGGTTTCTCAGCCGGGCACCACGCCGCGACAGGCCCAGGCCACCGATGCGAAGGAGCGCGGCCCATCCGGCCGTCCAGCCTCGTAAGCGCCGCGCACCGCCGTTTTCAGCCGTTCCCGCAGCCCGGCCTCAAGGCCGGCGACATATTGCCCGAGCGGCCCGTCGCCCCCGGTAAAGGGCATCCAGTAATCGTCGAAGGACTGGTAATCCATGCGGATCGTCAGCAATGTCTGCTCGACCGACGCCAGGCCCTGAGCGACGAAGCTGTTCTTCATCTCGTCGGGGCCCGTCATCGGCCGGAAGCAATAGTTGCGCCGAAAATCATGGCTGTCGTCATCGAGCATCGCGGCGGTGTCGAGCAGCATCCGCATCCCCGGCATCCCGCCCATGTGGTCCCAGACGGCAGCGGCCACCACGCCGCCCGGCCGCACCACCCGCCGCATCTCTGAAATCGCCTTGTCCGGATCGGACACGAAGTGCAGCACCAGCAGACTGAGCGCCCGGTCGAAGCTCCCGTTCTCGAAGGGCAGCGCCATCGCATCCGCCTGCCGCACGCTGATGCGCGGATCGGTGTTGGCGCGTACGATATCCTCGACGAAGACGGGCGAGTAGTCGATCGCGACGATCTCCTTGACCTTAGCCGCCTGCGGCAGGAAGAACGTCAGGCTGCCATTGCCGCAGCCGACATCCAGAACCCGCTCATTGTCCGAAAGCCCGGCGAAATCGACGAACGGCGGCGCCAGCCGCTTGCTCCACCGCCCCATCAGCTGCTCGTATCCACCTGCACTACTGACATTGAAGCTCGACGCCATGACAGCCTCCCCGCGCGGATGGCGAAGGGTAAACCCGGCGGGATGGTGGGGCAAGGGGTACGGCTGGCACCCTCCGTCGATGTCCCGAAAACCCTACTCGTCCAGCAAATCCGGCCGCCGTTCGCGCGTCAGCTGGACTGCCTGCTCGCGGCGCCACTTGTCGATCGCACCGTGGTTGCCTGACGTCAGCACCGCCGGAATCTCGCGGCCTTCCCATTCCTGCGGGCGGGTGTAGTGCGGGTGTTCGAGCAGCCCGCCCTCGAAGCTTTCGTGCAGGCCGGAGAGATCGTTGCCCATGACGCCGGGCAGGATACGCACGATCGCGTCGAGCACGGTCAGCGCCGCCGGCTCGCCGCCCGAAAGCACGTAGTCGCCGATCGATACCTCTTCCAGCTCGCGCGCCTCGATCACCCGCTGGTCGACACCCTCGAAGCGGCCGCAGACGATGATGACGCCCTCGCCATCCGCCAGTTCGCGCACGCGCTCCTGAGTCAGTGGCTTGCCGCGCGGGCTCATCAGCAGGCGTGGGCGGCTGTCATTTTCAGAAACCGTATCGATGGCGCGGGCGAGCACATCAGGCTTCAGCACCATGCCGGCGCCGCCGCCAGCCGGCGTATCGTCTACGGTGCGGTGCTTGTCGGTGGCGAAGTCGCGGATCTGCACGGCATCGAGCGCCCACTGGCCGCGTTCCATCGCCTTGCCGGCAAGGGAATAGCCGAGATGGCCCGGAAACATCTCCGGATAAAGCGTCAGCACCGTTGCCCGGAATGCCATCGCGTCGCTCACTTCTTCTTTTTCGGCTTGTCGTTTGCAGGCTCGTCCGGCGTGAACTTCGGGCCGTCGTCATCGCTGTCGACGAGACCGGATGCTACCGGGTCGATGGTGATCTTGCCGCCCTCGAGGTCGATTTCCAGAACCGAGGCCTCCGAGAAGGGGATCAGCACCGGGCGCTTGCCCGGCCCCTTGATCTCCAGGAGATCACCGGCGCCGAAGTCGAAGACGCCCGTGATCTTGCCGTAGCTGACGCCTTGGTCGTCGAGCGCTTCCAGGCCCTCCAGATCGGCATAGAAGAACTCGTCGTCCTCGAGTTCGTCGTCCGGCAGGTTGTCGCGCTCGATATAAAGCTCCAGACCGTTCAGCGCCTCGGCGGCGTTGCGGTCGTTGACCCCCCGGAAGCGGACGACCACGACATTCTTCATCTCGCGGATTTCAAGCACCTCGAAGGTGCGGCCATCCATGCTGTGCAGGTGGCCGTAATCGCCGAGCGCGGTTGGATCGGCCGTATAAGCCTTGGCGCGCACTTCGCCGCGAATGCCCTGCGCACCGCCGATCGTTGCCATCAGCACCGGATTTTCGAGCTTTGTCATGGTGTCCTTCGTATCGCGCCGGAGTTTGGCTTCTCATAACCGAGTTACGGCGGAATGGAAACGAAAACGGGCGGCATGTCGCCATGCCGCCCGTTCGATCAAGGCCGAAGCCTCGAATTATTCAGCCGAAGCAGCAGCTTCTGCAGCGTCAGCGATCTTCTGAGCCTTTTCAGCTGCACGCTCCTGAGCGCGCTTGCCGGGCTTTGCCTTTTCCGGGTTGTTCTTGGCTTCGCGCTTTGCGAGGCCGGCTTCGTTCAGGAAGCGCAGAACGCGGTCGGTCGGCTGTGCGCCCTGCTCGATCCAATGCTTGATACGGTCACCGTCGAGCTTGACGCGAGCTTCGTTGTCCTTGGCGAGCATCGGGTTCCAGGAACCGAGATTCTCGAGGAAGCGGCCGTCGCGCGGCGAACGGGCGTCGGCGAGAACGATGTGGTAGTACGGGCGCTTCTTGGAACCACCGCGTGCGAGACGAATTTTCAGTGCCATTTTAGTTACTCCTTGGATGTGTCTGAACCGCTTTCTGGGCGGTATCGGTTACTTTGCAGCAGCGCCCTGTTCGGCGTGATCCGCTGCGATCTGCTCATGATGCCGGATGACTTCCTTGATGACGAAGTTCAGGAACTTCTCGGCGAAATCCGGATCCAGATTGGCATCCTTGGCCAGGCGGCGAAGGCGTTCGATCTGGTATTCCTCGCGCGCCGGGTCTGCCGGCGGCAACTTGTACTTGGCCTTGAGAACGCCGACCTCTTTGGTGCAGCGGAAACGCTCGGCCAGGATATGCACCAGCGCCGCGTCGATATTGTCGATCGACTGGCGATAGCTGGAGAGCTGGGCTTTGATCTCAGGATCGGTCATGGTTCAAAGGACCCCTTCACTTCTTCTTGGGCAGGCCGGGAAGGCCCGGGAAACCACCACCGAGGCCCGGCAGCTTGGCGCCGCCCAGACCCGGCAATCCACCGGTGCCAAGGCCGGGAAGCCCGCCGCCCGGCTTGCCGAGACCGGCCGCTTCCGCCTGCTTCTGCAACGCTTCCAGCTGCTTCGGATCGATGTTGGAGAGATCGGGCATGCCACCCATGCCACCGCCGAGGCCGCCAAGGCCCATCTTGCCGGCAAGGCCGCCCATCATCTGCTTCATCATGCCGCCTTTGCCCTTGCCGCCCATCATCTTCATCATGTCCGCCATCTGGCGGTGCATCTTCAGAAGCTTGTTGATGTCGGAGGCATCGGTGCCGGAGCCGGCCGCGATGCGCTTCTTGCGCGAATGCTTGAGCATGTCGGGATTGGCGCGCTCGGCCTTGGTCATCGAGCCGATGATCGCCAGCTGGCGGCCGAACAGGCTATCGTTGAGGCCGGCAGACGCCATCTTGTCTTTCATGCCAGCCATGCCGGGCATCATCGACATGATGCCGCCCATGCCTCCCATCTTCTGCATCTGGCGCAGCTGGTCGGCGAGGTCGTTGAGGTCGAACTTGCCCTTGGCCATCTTGGCGGCCATGGCGGCCGCCTTCTCGGCGTCGATGTTTTCGGCGGCGCGCTCGACGAGGCTGACGATGTCACCCATGCCGAGAATGCGGTCGGCGATGCGGCGGGGATGGAATTCCTCCAGTTCGCCCATGCGCTCGCCGACGCCGATGAGCTTGATCGGCTTGCCGGTCACCGCGCGCATCGACAGCGCTGCACCGCCACGGCCATCGCCGTCCATGCGGGTGAGCACGAGGCCGGTGATGCCGACGCGTTCGTCGAAGTTGCGCGCCAGGTTGACGGCGTCCTGACCGGTCAGCGAATCCGCGACCAGCAGGATTTCATGCGGGTTCGACTTCTTCTTGATGTCGGCCATTTCGACCATCAAGGGCTCGTCGATATGCGTACGGCCGGCGGTGTCGAGAATGACGACGTCGTGGCCGCCGAGCCTGGCTGCCTGCACGGCGCGCGCGGCGATATCGGTCGGCGACTGGCCGGCTATGACAGGCAGCGTGTCGACATTGGTCTGCACGCCGAGCTGGCGCAGCTGCTCTTGTGCGGCCGGGCGTCGCGTATCGAGCGACGCCATCAGCACCTTCTTCTTCTCGCGGTCGGTGAGCCGCTTGGCGATCTTCGCCGAGGTCGTGGTCTTGCCCGAGCCCTGCAGGCCGACCATCATGATGACGACGGGGGCGGCGGCATGCAGGTCAACGCCCACGCCTTCGCCGCCGAGCATCTCGATCAGCTCGTCATGGACGATCTTGACGACCATCTGGCCGGGCTTGATCGACTTCAGGATCTCGGCGCCGACAGCCTTCTCACGAACGCGGTCGGTGAAGGCGCGCACCACGTCGAGGGCGACGTCGGCCTCCAGAAGCGCACGGCGAACCTCGCGCAGCGCTGCGGAAACATCGGCTTCCGAAAGCGCGCCACGGCCTGTCAGTCCATTCAGAATGGATCCAAGACGGTCCTGGAGGTTTTCAAACATCGGCTCTTCCTTGTGATTTCCTGATCGGGGAAACCTTGTGCTTTTCCTTGACGAAAACAAGACGCATAGCCAAAAAGCACCCGAGGGCGCATCGCGCTGTCGGGTGTGGACCTCCGGGATCGATTTATACCTTTGCGGGTCCCGGTCGGTGGCTCGAGTCTTGAAGCTCGTCGCAGATTGAGCGGCGGTAAACAGGAAAACGGGCGGAGAGTCAAGGCAAAGCGGGCAAATAAGCGTTTTGCGGCCTTTCAAAAGGCGGCACGGCAACCCAAATGCAGAAGCCCGCACGGCATATATCACGTATCACGGCGACAAGGCTCCCACCGCATGGCAAACGCCAAACCCAAGAATCCCTATTACCAAGGCCCGGTCACCGACCATTTCGACGGCACCCGCTTCTTCAACCCTGGCGGCATCGCCCCTCTCGGCTTCCGCGCCATGCTGCGCTGGCAGTTCAACGGCGAGCGGCAGGCGTGGCAGAAGCTGGTGCCGAGCCCCTTCCCGCAGGCGAAACCCGACCAGCGTATCGAGGGCGATGGGCTGAAGGTCACCATGGTCGGCCATGCCTCGATGCTGGTGCAGGTGGCGGGCCTCAATATCCTGACCGACCCCGTCTGGTCGGATCGCGTCAGCCCCTTCACCTTCGCCGGCCCGAAGCGGGTGACCGCTCCCGGGATCCGTTTCGAGGACCTGCCCGCCATCGACCTCGTGCTCGTCTCGCACAATCACTACGACCATCTCGACGTCGCGACGCTGAAGCGGTTGCAGGCCGCACACGGGCCCCGCTTCGTCACGCCCCTCGGCAACGATACGATCATCCGCCGCGCCGCGCCCAATACCAAAATCTCTGTCATGGACTGGGGCGACCGCATCGAGATCACCGACGGCATCACCGTCGACGCCGAACCGGCGCATCACTGGTCGGCGCGCGGCACGAATGACCGCAGCATGGCGCTCTGGGCGTCCTTCGTGATCTCGACGCCGTCAGGCAAGATCTACCACGTCGGCGACACCGGCTTTCACGACGGCATCAATTACCGGGCCGCCGGCGAAAAGCACGGTTCCTTCCGCCTGGCCATCCTGCCATTCGGCGCCTATGAGCCGCGCTGGTTCATGAAGGGCCAGCACCAGAACCCCGACGAGGCGGTGCGCGGCATGCAACTCGCCAACGCCGCCCACGTCGCCGGCCACCACTTCGCGACGTTCCAGTTGACCGACGAGGCGATGGACGCGCCGGTGAGGGCATTGGAGGTCGCGTTGCGGGAACAGGGGGTGGCACCGGAGCGTTTCCAGCCGCTGAGAGCGGGCGAGGTTTTCGACGTGCCCGTGGTGTGAAAAGGCGCTGATCGGTATCGCACACAGCACGAAATCCCGCGCCCGAGCAAGGCTCGGCGACGGCTGGATGGCAAGTCCCAAAAATGGGAATGGGCAGGCGGCATTGTATGGGTGGTATGGGTATCAGGCGTTCCGCCTGCCCGATCGCTTCGAGGTTTCCGGTTCGTCAGGGCCGACAGGAGCGTCTCTCGGCCTTTCCTTGCCGGATGGATATCAGACCTGACAGCCCTTTACCCACCTCTCACAACCATCATCGAACGCCGGATACCAAACTTGGCGTTACCGGTTCGCGAACCCGGCTCCCTGTCCGATGACACCCTTAGGGTAAGGTGGTTGCCGACCGCGGGGATGAAGGGGAACGATGAAAAAATGTACGTCGTTGAAATAATTATATTAGTTTATGTTCGCGACCGAAAATTTCACACACTTGAGGTCGTCGGACTATCGCTGATATGCTCAGCCGCAGGTACCACGCATGGTCTCCTGCGCTTCGGCGGCGACGCGGTCGTATTCGACCGCCTGCTGCATCGATTGCTCACGTTCCGTTCCCGAATAGAACTGCGCGCAATAGCGCGACTTCCTGGCGCCTTCCGAATTGATCAGATAGGCTCCTCTGGAGTTCAGGCAGGCGCCGCCACTGCTTGCCCTTTGCTGCACCGTGTTGATCCACTGAACGAATGGGCTGTTCGCATCGTCGCAATCGCCGCGGCTGTCGGATGGCGGTGAGGGAAAGCCTGACAGCTGCGTGCCGCCGGAGCCGCTGGATAGCGGCGCGCTCGCCGCAACCTGCTGCCGCGGGTAGTCTGTCTGGATCGATGGCGCCCGGATCTTTTCGGCATCCGCGAGTCGTCGCTCGTTCTGCTCGATCTGTTCCCTGGTCATCCCCTTGAGATCATCGGGTCCCTCGACCACCACGGCATCACCGGGCACGCGTTCGATCGGCGTCGTGCATGCGGCCAGCATGGCCATTGAAACAAGCGCCACCGCAAGACGCGCGGTGCCAATCGAAAAAGCGGATGCATGCATCATGATTATCCCCAATGGCGGCGCGCTCTGCGGCGCGACACCGATGATAATCAAGGGCCAATGGGCACACATCCCGCATTTGGGGTAAATCGGCGCATTATGGCCGAAAAATTGAAGGCTTTGGTTGTGGTTTTCACGCCATCGCCGCGGCAGGCAGACGGGCGCGCCTCGACACCCGCCTGCTGTCTGCAAATGCGCTCAGAACGTCGCCGTCTTCGGATCCGGTCCCATCCGCGCCGAACTGCTGTCCAGCTTGGCGATCTTTTCCATGTCGTCGCCGTCGAGCTTGAAGTCGAAAACCTGGAAGTTTTCCACGATGCGCGACGGCGTCACCGATTTCGGGATAACGACGAGACCGCTGTCCATGTGCCAGCGGATGATCACCTGCGCCGGCGTCTTGCCGTGCTTCTCGGCGATCTCGGCGAGAGTGGGGTGGGCGATCAGTTTGCCCTGGCCGAGCGGGCTCCAGGACTCGGTGGCGATGTTGAGCTTCTGGTGCGCCTCCTGCGCCGCCTTCTGCTGGAAGTCGGGGTGCAGCTCGATCTGGTTGATGACGGGCACGACGCCGGTCTCGGCGATCAGCCTCTCGATATGCTCGGGATAGAAGTTCGACACGCCGATCGATCGCGCCCGGCCCTCTTCGCGCAGCTTGATGAAGGCTTTCCACGTATCGACATAGGAATTGCGGTTCGGCGCCGGCCAGTGGATGAGGTAGAGATCGACATAGTCGGTGCCGAGGCGCTTCAGGCTCTTGTCGAAGGCCTTCAGCGTCGAATCGTAACCCTGATCCTGGTTCCAGAGCTTCGTCGTGAGAAAGATGTCCTTGCGGTCGATACCGGAAGAGCGAATGCCCTCGCCGACGCCGTCCTCGTTTTCATAGACGGCTGCCGTATCGACATGGCGATAGCCGGCTTCGATGGCGGCGCGAACCGTGGGAGCGGCGATGTCGTCGGGCGTCTGCCAGACGCCGAGGCCGACCTGCGGAATGGAATGGCCGTCGTGGAACGTAATGATGGATTGCTGTGCCAAAATCGATCTCCGAAAATCCGATGAAACCAGGGGGCGTGTTGAACCGCGATCGCTTGCGGCTTCCCGAGACGCATCGCAGCCCGAGCGCCGGTCGAGTTTCATATAGGTCGGCTACCCCGGATAATCACCCCCGTCGACGGTCAGACGACACGCACCACGGTTCCCTTTTTCAGATGAGGCAGCAGCCGGCGCATGTCGCGCGGATGCAGGGCCACGCAGCCCGCCGTCGGCTCGTAGCCCGGCCGGATCAGGTGCATGAAGATCGCCGATCCTCGATGACGCGCCCGCGATGTCACGTTCCAGTCCATGACAAGGCAGACGTCGTAGAGCCCGTCGGCCCGCTTCATTTCCTCATGACTCGGCCTGAACGGCGCTTTGACGAGGCGGTTGTAGTTGGCATTGTCAGGCTGGTCGCACCACAGCATGTCGCCGCGGATACGACGCATCGCAAGCTTTGTATCCAGTCGCACTGGCCGCTCGCGCCTGAAGCCGGCAATCAGCTTCATCGAGGCGATCGGCGTGGCGCCATCCCCTTCCCGCTTCAGCACCGTGCGTCCGGACCGACCGATGGCGGCGGGCACCCGGATCGGCCCGAACTGCACGATCGCCCGGCTTTTTTTGCCCGGAGCGGGGCGAACGAGGACGATCTTTGACTGTATGCCGGGCGAGCGCCTTGTTTTCTCCATTTTTCTCACATGTCTTTGCAATTGCTGAGATACGATTGAAATCATATAGCATCATATACGACAACAGCGCGGTCTCCCGATCTTTGCCTATGTGCCGAACTGGCGTAAAAGTGACGGGACCGAAGGCGAGGGACATAGCCGCATGACAGCACGCACCATTCTCTTGGTGGATGACGACGACGACCTCCGCGAGACCCTTACGGAGCAGCTCTCGCTCTATGACGAGTTCACGGTCCTGCAGGAAGCAACGGCCGCCAAGGGCGTGGAACGCGCACGCGCGACGCCGATCGATCTCCTGATCATGGACGTGGGCCTGCCCGACATGGATGGCCGCGAGGCGGTCAAGCTCCTGCGCAAGGGCGGCCTGAAGGCGCCGATCATCATGCTCACGGGACATGACACCGATTCGGACACGATCCTCGGCCTGGAAGCCGGCGCCAACGATTACGTGACCAAACCCTTCCGCTTCGCCGTGCTGCTTGCCCGCATCCGCGTGCAGCTGCGCCAGCACGAGCAGAGCGAAGACGCCACCTTCAGCGTCGGCCCCTATATCTTCAAGCCGAGCCAGAAGCTGCTGACCGCCGAAAACGGCCAGAAGATCAGGCTCACCGAGAAGGAAGCGGCGATCATCCGCTATCTCTACCGTGCCGAGCAGAAGGTCGTGACCCGCGATGTGCTGCTGGAAGAGGTCTGGGGCTACAATTCCGGCGTAACCACCCACACGCTGGAAACCCACGTCTACCGCCTGCGCCAGAAGATCGAGCGCGACCCGTCCAACGCCGAGATTCTGGTAACGGAAAACGGCGGCTACAAGATCATACCCTAAGATGGCACTGAACGACGATATCCGCCTGCTCTCGCAGCTTCCGCTCTTCGGCGGAATGTCGGAGGACCAGCTGCGGCTGATCGCCTTCGGCGCGGATCGTCGCGCCATCTCCGCCGGCCAGATGCTGTTTCGCGAGGGATCGCCGGCCGAGTGCGCCTATGTGGTCCTGAGCGGCGAGATGGAACTGATCAGCACCGGCCGCAACGGCCAGCCTGAAGTGCAGGCAGTCGCCGGCACCGGTACGCTGCTATCGGAACTGGCGCTGATCACGCTGGTCGAGCGCAAGTTCACCGCGGTCGCCAGCAGCGACACCAGCGTCCTGCGCATCACCCGCTCGCTCTTCCACCGGCTGATCGAGGAATATCCCGATGCCGCGCGGCTGATCGAAAACCGCATCCGCGACAACATCGCCGCGCTCGCCGCGCGTGCCGCCGCCGAGCTCCACCGCTTCGCCTGAAAAGCACTGCAAGTTAGAGCAGTTCCGCTTTCCGCGAATAGCGGAACTGCTTCATCGTTTTGTTTTCACGCAATCCGGATGGAAAACCGCTTCGCACTTTTCCTGGAATCGCTAGAGATTGAAATGCGCGGTCACCGGCACATGGTCCGACGGCCGTTCCCAGCCGCGCGCTTCCTTGAAAATTTCGATGCGCTGCAGGTGTGGCCCGAGATCGCGTGAAGACCAGATATGGTCCAGACGGCGGCCGCGGTCGGCCGCTTCCCAGTCCTTGGCGCGGTAGCTCCACCAGGTATAGATCTTCTCGCTGTCGGGCACGTTCTGGCGCATCAGGTCGAGCCACTGGCCGCGCTTCATTACCTCGATCAGCCCGTCGGTCTCGACCGGCGTATGGCTGACGATCTTCAAGAGCTGCTTGTGCGACCACACGTCGTGCTCGAACGGCGCGATGTTGAGGTCGCCGACCAGGATCGAGGACGTGTTGCCCTCGCCGTCGGCCTTCAGGAGCTTCATCTCCTCGATGAAGTCGAGCTTGTGCCCGAATTTCGGGTTGATCGTGCGATCCGGCTCGTCGCCGCCGGCGGGAACGTAGAAATTATGCAGCCGGATGCGCTTTGCCCCGCGCTCGAACACCGCCGAAATGTGCCTGGCATCACCCACCTTGCAGTAATCCTGGCGGTGATCTTCCGTCAGCGGAAGACGCGAGGCGATGGCGACGCCGTGATAGCCCTTCTGGCCGTGGATGATGATGTGCTCGTAGCCCATGGCCCTGAGCGGCGCCAGGGGAAACAGCTCGTTCGGCACCTTGGTTTCCTGGAGACAGAGGATGTCGGGCTTGTGCTTCAGGACGAACTGCTCGACGATCGGCATGCGCAGCCTGACCGAATTGATATTCCACGTGGTGACCGAGAAGCCCATTCCAATGCCTTTCAAATGCGAACGACATTGGCTTTAGAACAAAGGTTGCGTCGATGGAACGCATGCACCCAAAGAAAAACGCCCCGCGAGCAGCGAGGCGTTTTGTGAGCAATTTCTAACCAAGCGGGATGCGTCAGTCGCGATAGGCCGCCGTACCCGGGTCAGTCGCGGTAAGCGGCTGTACCAGGAATGACCTCGTACGGAACCCGGAAGACCTTGTCGTCGAACTGTACGCCGGTCTTGACGTTGAACACCATGACCGAGGTGTCCTTGCCCTGGTTGTCGGTGATCGTCCACTGGCGCAGGTCCAGCGTCTTCGGGTCGAACATCATGGTGATCGTCGAATTGCCGAACACCGTATTGTTGCCAAGCGCGATCGTCGTGAGGTCCGATTCCTGCTTGACGCTCTTGACCGAGCCGGAGGAGAGATCGATGCGCTGCGCCAGCAGCAGGCTGAGCGGCGTCTTCGACAGCGGGTAGAGATCCCAGGTCTTCAGCTTCATGTTGCCGATCGCGACATTCTTGCCGTCGGCGATGACGCGGATCGGTGACGGGTCGTCATAGTTGAAGCGCAGCTTGCCGGGGCGCTGGATGAAGAACTTGCCGCCGGTCTGCTCGCCGCGCGGGCCGAATTGCACGAACTCGCCCTGCATCGTGCCGACGCTGGAGAAATGGTCGGCGATCGCCTGGGCGGTGGCGTTGTTGGATGCGGCGGACGCCGCCTGGGCAAAGCTGTTGAACGGCAGCGTGGTGGAGGCCGCCGCGACGGCCATGGCGCCGAGAAGATGGCGGCGGGTCAGCGTTATGCGGTCCATGAAGGTCTCGGAGTTGTTCATCTAGGTCTCCTCTAGGCATTTCTGGATGCTGCCGAAACGCGGCGCCATCATGGCGGCTTTCGCAGGCCTGCAGAAAGTAACGGTTTCAGGGCGATCAGGTTTCCGTGAAGCCGGCGTCGTTTGAAAATATTCAGGCTCAGCGGTCGAGAATATCACCTTCGGTCGGCACCAGAATCTCGCGCTTTCCGGCATGATTGGCCGGGCCGATGATGCCTTCCTGCTCCATGCGCTCGATCAGCGACGCGGCACGATTGTATCCGATGCCGAGCCTGCGCTGAATATACGACGTCGAAGCCTTTCCGTCACGCAGAACAATGGCGACGGCCTGATCGTAGGGATCCTCGGAATCGGAGAGGTTGGAGGTGCCGGCCGGCCCGCCACCGTAGTCGCCATCCTCATCGTCATCGGCGGTGATGGCGTCGAGATATTGCGGCGCCCCTTGCGTCTTCAGATAGGCGACAATGTCCTCGACCTCGCCATCGGCCACGAACGGACCGTGGACACGCTGGATGCGCCCGCCGCCGGCCATGTAGAGCATGTCGCCCATCCCCAGCAGCTGTTCGGCGCCCTGCTCTCCGAGAATGGTGCGGCTGTCGATCTTCGAGGTTACCTGGAAGGAGATGCGGGTCGGGAAGTTGGCCTTGATCGTGCCGGTGATGACGTCGACGGACGGGCGCTGCGTCGCCATGATCACATGGATACCGGCGGCGCGCGCCATCTGCGCCAGGCGCTGCACGGCGCCTTCGATGTCCTTGCCGGCGACCATCATCAGGTCGGCCATTTCGTCGATGATGACGACGATATAGGGCAGCGGCTTCAGGTCGAACTCTTCGGTTTCGTACATCGCCTCGCCGGTTTCGCGGTCGAAGCCCGTCTGAACGGTGCGCGAGATCGCCTCGCCCTTGGCGAGCGCCTGCTCGACGCGGGAATTGAAGCCGTCGATGTTGCGCACGCCGATCTTCGACATCTTCTTGTAGCGCTCTTCCATCTCGCGCACGGTCCACTTCAGCGCCACGACGGCCTTCTTCGGATCGGTGACGACAGGCGAGAGCAGATGCGGGATGCCGTCATAGACGGAGAGTTCGAGCATCTTCGGATCGATCATGATCAGGCGGCACTGTTCCGGCGTCATGCGATAGAGCAGCGACAGGATCATGGTGTTGATGGCGACGGATTTACCCGAGCCGGTCGTACCGGCCACCAGCAGATGCGGCATCTTGGCGAGGTCGGCGATCACCGCTTCACCACCGATCGTCTTGCCGAGCGCCATGGCAAGCTTGGCCTTGGAGCTCTCGAAATCTCTGGAGGCGATCATCTCGCGCAGGTAGACGGTCTCGCGGATGTTGTTCGGCAGTTCGATGCCGATCGCGTTGCGGCCCGGTACCACGGCGACGCGAGCTGCGATAGCGCTCATCGAGCGGGCGATATCGTCGGCAAGGCCGATGACGCGCGACGACTTGATACCGGGCGCCGGTTCCAGTTCGTACAGCGTGACCACGGGACCTGGGCGGACATGGATAATCTCGCCCTTGACGCCGAAATCCTCGAGCACGCCTTCGAGCATGCGGGCATTCTGCTCCAGCGCGTCGGCCGACAGTGTGGAATCGCGCACCACTGCCTTGGGCTCGGCAAGCAGATGCATCGACGGCAGCTGGAAGCCTTCGGGGCGGATGAACGAGCCCTGCTGCTCGCGTTCGACACGTGCGCCGGGCTTGGGGCGGGCGGAAGGCTGCACCACGCGCGGTTCGGCACGGCCGCCGGCCTGCCTGGCGGGCGCGCGCATCATCCAGCCGTTGTCGTCATCGTCGTCAGGCAGGATGCCGGCCGGGCGCGGCGGCATGTCGTCGCCGAACGGCGCGTCGTCGTCATCGTCGTCGTTGAGCGAGATCGAAGGCGCCGAAACGATACGGCGCGGCGATGCGCCACGCGGTTCCATCGACGGATCCATGCGCTCGCCGCGCATCGTGGGCGTCTTGGCGCGCACCGGCTCGTTGAGCTTGCCGAACTCGTCGTCATTGAAATCGTAGGGCGATTCGAAATCGTCCTGGCGGCGCTTGCGCGGACCCATGCCGAGCATGCGGCGCATCCGCGCCTGGCTCATGTACCAGGCATGCGTCAGCGCGCCGAAGGCAAGCCAGCCGCCGCCATCCTCGTCTTCGTCCTCGTCGCCGACGGAGGGAAGCCTGGATCGCGTATCGGCATAATTAACTTCGTCCTCGTCTTCGTCCGATGCCGCGCCGACGATGCCCGATGCAAAGAGCATCATCCAGACAGTCGGAATGGAAAAGACGGCGCCGACGGCGGTGGCGAACGCACCGGTCGGATAGGCGCCGACGAACAGCGCCGGGAAACGCAGAATCATGTCGCCGATGACGCCGCCGATACCATTGGGGATCGGCCAGGTCAGCGGCGGCGGGAAGCAGCCGAGGACGGCCGAGGACAGGATAGAGCCCACGCCCCAGGCGGCGAGACGCGCCGGAACGCGGCTGAAGCGGCGGCCGGAAATCAGCGCCAGCGCCCAGGCGACGACGGGCAGCAGCGCGACGACGCTGGCAAGACCGAAGAACTGCATCAGGATATCGGCGAATGCCGCGCCGCCGTAGCCGAGGATGTTGGTCGGCTCGTTGCCCGTCGCGTAAGAGTAGCTCGGATCCGCGACATTCCAGGTCGCCAGTGCGGCGACCGCCAGCGCGAGCAGCAGGAAGAGTGCGAAGCCCAACAGGCTCTGCGCCTGGCGAACCACGAACCCCGAGAGGGAGAAACGGTCCGGCCGGCCATCCATTGCTGGCGATGTGCTTCTTGCCATGTGTGTACCCGTCCAATGCCTGAAAGCTTGCGAATCGCGGATGCGCCTCGCGCCCAATGCGTCCGCTCCACCTAATCAAAGGACGGTTAAAGCGATGTTAACCATCCGCTCCCGACATCTTGTATCCCGAAAATAAAGAGGCCCGAACCTTGGGAGGTCCGGGCCGGGACGGCTGAATGCCGCGGAAAGTCTTGGAAGGATGGTAGCGGCGCCCTGCATGGGAGCGCCGCCTGGCCGTAAGGCTTACGAGTGGTAGGCAGCTTCGCCGTGCGTTGCGAGGTCGAGGCCTTCGCGCTCGGCTTCGACGGGCACGCGCAGACCGACGATGACGTCGACGATCTTGTAGAGGATCGCCGAGCCGACGCCGCACCATACGATGGTGGTGGCGATTGCGGTGATCTGCGTCATGACCTGGCCGCCCATGGTGACGCCTTCGGCATAGCCGATGCCGCCGAGCGATGCGCTGGCGAAGATGCCGGTCGCGACAGCGCCGAACATGCCGCCGATGCCGTGAACGCCGAAGACGTCAGCGGTATCGTCGTAGCCGAACTTGTTCTTCACCACGGAGACGAAGAAGTAGCAAAGCGGCGAAACGATCAGGCCCATGATGATCGCGCCCATCGGGCCGACGATGCCGGCAGCAGGCGTGATGGCGACCAGACCGGCAACCATGCCGGAAGCGCCGCCGAGCATGGAGGCCTTGCCGCGGGTAAGCGTTTCAACAACAGCCCACGAAACGACGGCGGCAGCCGTGGCGACGAAGGTGTTGACGGTGGCAAGCATCGCGCCGCCCGAAGCTTCGAGGTTGGAGCCGGCGTTGAAGCCGAACCAGCCGAACCAGAGCATCGAGGCACCGACCATGGTCAGCGTCATCGAGTGCGGAGCCATCATGTCCTTGCCGAAGCCGGTACGCTTGCCGACCATGATCGCGCCGATCAGACCGGCAACGCCGGCGTTGATGTGAACGACGGTGCCGCCAGCGAAGTCGAGCGCGCCCATCTTGAAGAGCAGGCCGTTTGCGTCCCAGACCATGTGAGCGATCGGGAAGTAGACGAAGGTTGCCCAAAGTGCGCAGAACAGCACGACGGCCGAGAACTTGATGCGTTCGGCGAAGGCGCCGACGATCAGTGCGGGCGTGATCGCCGCGAAGGTCATCTGGAACATCGCGAAGATGAACTCGGGAATGACGACGCCTTCAGAGAAGGTCGCAGCCGTCGAATCCTTGGTGACGCCGGCGAGGAACATCTTCGCCGTGCCGCCCCAGTATGCGCTTTCCGAACCGCCGAAGGCGAAGGAATAGCCATAGATGACCCAGATGAGCATCAGGACAGCAGCAACCATCGTGCACTGCATCAGTACCGACAGCATGTTCTTGGCGCGAACCAGGCCGCCGTAGAACAGTGCCAGACCCGGCAGGATCATGAACAGCACGAGAAGCGTGGAGATGAACATGAAGGCGGTGTCGCCCTTGTCAGGAACCGGTGCGGCGGCAGCGGCCGGAGCGGCGGTCGTGGCCGCATCCTGCGCGAAGGCGACGACCGGCGCGAGAAGCGCGGCGGACGCAGCGGCAAGGCGCGCGTAAGTGGAAGAAATCTTGGAAATGGACATAGAAAAAAGCTCCTTGCTACCGTTCTTACAGCGCGTCTGAGTCGGTTTCGCCGGTACGGATGCGAACGGCATGGTCGATCGAATAGACGAAGATCTTGCCGTCGCCGATCTGGCCGGTCTTGGCCGACGAGGCGATGGCTTCAACGGCCTTGTCGACGATCTCCGTGGCGACGGCGACTTCGATCTTGAGCTTCGGCAGGAAGCTGACCGCGTATTCGGTGCCGCGATAGATTTCGGTATGCCCCTTCTGGCGTCCGTAACCCTTCACTTCGGTTACGGTCAGGCCCTGAATGCCGATCGCCGTGAGGGCTTCGCGCACCTCGTCCAGCTTGAACGGCTTGATAATGGCCATCACAATTTTCATCTGGTTTCCCATCCTTCGTTACCCTCGGCGCGGAGCCGACTCTCCTTGACGCCGAGGCAGTTGCCGTCAGCGACCACCTCTTTACATTCAAGGGGCGTGCCAGATTCGAATGGGGTGATTAAGTTATTGAAAAATAAACTCTATATTTGGAGAAACCAATAAACAGGCAAATGATTGCCTAATAATCGCTCAAAAAACACACAAATGGACGAAGTTGCTCACTATTTATTCATTTGCCCTTTTACGAATCAAACCCTCCTGGGCGACCGACGCAATCAGGACACCGCCTCGCGTAAAGAGACTACCGCGTGTCAGACCTCGCGCGCCGGATGCGGACGGACTGTCCTGCGTATAGAGCAGCCAGTCATCGAGCCGGGTCGGGCGGTGGAACCACATCGAGTGATCGAGGCTCGCCACCTGGATCGTCTGATCGAAGATCGACGTGCCGTGCGGATAGAGCGACGTGTCGAGCAGCGTCATGTCGGAGAGATAGGCGAGCACCGACGCCTGGCAGTAGCGATCGTCGGGCACCGGCCCGTTGGCGCGCACCCAGATATGCTGAACCGGATCGAGTTTCTTGTCGGAGAAATAGTGCGTCAGCGACACCGGCCGGATCTCGATCGGCCGCTCGCGCCCCCAATATTTGCGGATCGCTTCCGGCGCGTTGGCGAGATAGCGCTTGGCGATCTCGCGCTCGTCCATCAACGTCTCGGGCGCGGGTACGTCGGGCATGACGATCTGGTGCTCGAAGCCGGGCTCCTCGATCTGGAAGGACGCCGACAGCGCGAAGATCGCCTTGCCGTGCTGGATGGCGACGACGCGGCGGGTGTTGAAGCTGGAGCCGTCGCGAATGTGCTCGACCTGGTAGACGATCGGGACCGAGGGATCGCCGGGCCGCATAAAATAGGCGTGCAGCGAGTGCACAAGCCGTTCGCGCTCCACCGTCCGCTGCGCCGCCATCAGCGCCTGGGCGATCACCTGGCCGCCGAAAACCCGCTGCCAGCCGACCTGAGGGCTGCGCCCGCGAAAGATGTCGACCTCGATCGGCTCGAGATCAAGCGTCGAGAGCAGGGTTTCCATCGCGGTCGGATTTTCGGGGGCGCGCGTCATTTTGTACAACTCCGGACAGTAGGAAGTGCGGTGGCGATGATCTATATAGATCAACACGATATTCTAAAAGAACGGAACTGGATGCTATGCACGACATGCTGGTTGTAGGGGCGGGTTATGTAGGACTTTCCGCTGCCGTCGCCGTCAAGCAGGCGGCGCCGCGTCTCGATGTCGTGGTGGTCGAAGCAGCGCCTGCGGGCGTCTGGCAAAAGGATATGCGCGCCTCCGCGATCATCGCCGCCGCCACCAGCATGCTCGATGTTTTCGGCATCTGGAAGGAAATCGAACCCGAGGCGCAGCCGATCACCCGCATGATCGTCACCGATTCGAAGACCTCCGATCCCGTTCGCCCCGTCTTCCTGACCTTCGACGGTGAAGTGAAGGACGGCCAGCCCTTCGCGCATATGGTGCCGAACCTCGCCTTGGTGCGCGCGCTGCGCGGCGCCTGCGAGCGCCTTGGCATCGAGATCCGCCACGGCCTCGGCGCCACCGGCCTGAAGACTCTGGACACCCATGCCGAAGTCACGCTCTCCGACGGCAGCGCCATCGAAACCCGCCTCGTCGTCGCCTGCGACGGCGTGCGCTCGCATCTGCGCGATCTCGCCGGCATCAAGACGGTGAGCTGGAACTACGGCCAGTCGGGCATCGTCACCACGGTCGAGCACGAGCGCCCGCACCATGGCTGCGCCGAGGAGCACTTCCTGCCATCGGGCCCGTTCGCCATCCTGCCGCTTCCCGGAAACCGCTCGTCGCTGGTCTGGACGGAGAGGACACATGACGCCGATCGGCTGGTCGCCTCCGACGACCTGATCTTTGAGGAGGAACTGGAACGCCGCTTCGGCCACAAGCTGGGCACGCTGAAGGTCGTCGGCCCCAAGCGCGCCTTTCCGCTCGGCCTGACGCTCGCTCGCGCCTTCGTGGCGCCGCGCATAGCCCTTGCCGGCGATGCGGCGCACGGCATCCACCCGATCTCGGGTCAGGGCCTCAACCTCGGCTTCAAGGATGTGGCGGCACTGGCCGAAACCATCGTCGAAGCCGATCGCCTCGGCCTCGATATCGGCTCGATCAACATTCTCGAGCGCTACCAAGCCTGGCGCCGCTTTGACACCTTCCGCATGGGCGTGACGACGGACGTGCTGAACCGGCTGTTCTCCAACGACATCGCGCCGATCCGCATCGCCCGCGACTTCGGACTCGGTATCGTCGAGCGTCTGCCTGGCCTGAAATCCTATTTCATCGGCCAGGCGGCCGGCACCACGGCGAAGGAAAACCCGCGCCTGCTGGCGGGCGAGACGATTTGACCGTTTCGGTCAGTCCTCGATCTCGCGCGCCTCGGACACAAGCATGATGGGAATGCCGTCGCGGATCGGATAGGCGAGCTTTGCCTTTTCGGAGACGAGTTCGTTCTGTTCGCGGCTATAGACGAGCCGGCCCTTGGTGAGCGGGCAGACCAGAAGTTCGAGAAGCTTGGGATCGACGCGGCTGAGTTTTTCGTCCATGCGCGAGAGCTTACTGCAAGACGGTGTCGGAGTCACCAAAGACGCGCGCCAGAACGATCTCGGTGATCGCGATCAGCGTTTCAGCCCGCGTCTTCAAATCTGGAGCCTCCAGCAGCGCCTGCTTTTCGGCGGGACCGAAGGGCGACATCATCGCAAGCGAATTGACGAGCGTCAGATTGCTGGCGCGCTCGACGCTTTCCCAGTCCGCTTCCAGTTTGTTGGCGTCGAGATAGGCCTTGAAAGCCGAGAGCAGTGCTGCCCGGTCGACCGTTTCCTCTTCGTCCCGCGCCGATAGGTCGGCAATGAAGGGTGCGATGCGGAAAGTGCGGAAGGGGCTGTGCGTCTCTTTCTCGTCCAGCAGACGGAAGCGGCAGATGCCGGTCAGCGAGACGATGTAGCGACCGTCGCCGGTCTCCTGGAACGAGGTGATGCGGCCGAGGCAGCCGACCGGCGCCAGATTGGTCTCGTCCTGCTCGCCGAGCGCCGGCTGCACCATGCCTATCAGGCGGTTGCCGGCCATGGCATTGTCGAACATGGTGAGATAGCGCGGCTCGAAAACATTCAGCGGCAACTGTCCTGTCGGCAGCAGAAGCGCGCCGGTCAGGGGAAAAACGGCGACCGTGTCGGGCAGGTCGCCAGGCTTGAGATATCGTGCATTGCCCACTTGCATAGAGGCCATTCCCGCATATTTGGCCGGCGCAACACCACGCTCCGGCACTAACGGGAATGTGGTGCCCGGCACCGAAAACGCAAGGGCATTGCCCGAAACTTAGGAGAACAGCAGCGCCGAAAGCTTGCGCCGCCCCGAAACGCTGGCCGGATCCTTGAAGCCCCAGACCTCGAAGAACTGCAGGAGCTGACGGCGCGCGCCGTCGTCGTCGAAGGTCCGGTCCTTGCGCATGATATAGAGCAGATGCTCGGCCGCCTCTTCGCGGTTTCCTTCGACGTTACGGATCTTGGCGAGCTTCATGCGCGCTTCGTGATCATCCGGATTGCGCGCAAGCTCGTGCTCGAGCGCCACGGGATCGCCAAGCTTGCGGGCTTCCTCGATCTGCTCCAGCTTCTTGACCACCGCCTGGATCGCCGGATCCTTGGCCATCTCTTCCGGCAGATCGGCCAGCGCCTCGCGGGCGCGCTCGTGCTGGTTGGCCGCGATCATGCAATTGGCCATGCCGGCAAGCGCCTTTGCATTATCAGGATCGGCCTGCATGACGGCGCCGTAGAGCTGCGCGGCACCATTGACGTCACCGCTCGCGATCAGGCCGTCGGCCTCGGCGAGCGCGGCTTCGATTTCGGCCGCCTGATCGGCGCCGGCGGGACCGGCGATGCGATCGATGAACTCGCGGATCTGGCTTTCCGGCACAGCGCCCATGAAGCCATCGGCCGGGCGGCCGCCGACGAAGGCGATGACGGCGGGGATCGACTGGATGCCGAGCTGACCGGCAATCGACGGATGGTCGTCGATATTCATCTTCACCAGCTTGACGCGGCCCTGGGCTTCGTTGACCACCTTTTCGATGACGGGCGTCAGCTGCTTGCACGGACCGCACCAGGGTGCCCAGAAATCGACCAGCACCGGCTGGTTACGCGATTCCTCGATGACATCCTTGGCAAAGGTGGCGGTGGTCGTATCCTTGATCAGACCGCCGGCCGGGGGAGCCGCGGCAGGCGCCGCGCCATAGCTCGCCGTTGCCGACATCTGGCCGAAGGAGTTGCTGTAAGGATTGTCGTTGCCGCTCATGGATATCTCCCGTCGCCGGTCAACCGGCTTTATCTTCCGCTAAAATCGTATGTCAGGACGTCACTTTCAAGACAAGCGGCTTGTGCCCGGTCGCTTCCATGAAACGAACGAGATCGGAGCTCGAAATCGAGGTCGTGGCGTCGTTGGACAAAGGGTGGCAGTTGATGATCTCGTCGCGCATCAGGTCCGCGTCGAGCACGAAGGTGACGTTGTGGCCGCCATCGTTGATCGCGCCGAAAGCCGTGACCGAGCCGGGAATGACGCCGAGATACTCCATCAGTTTTTCCGGCTTGCCGAACGACACCTTGCTCGCCGCGCCGATCAGCGTGTGCACCGTCTTCAGATCGACCGTGGCATTTTCCTCAACCGTCAGCAGGAAGAACTGATCCTTCTTGTCCTTCACGAAGAGGTTCTTCGTATGCCCGCCGGGGATTTCGTCGCGCAGCGAAACCGATTCGGCGACGGTAAAGACCGGAGCGTGATCCTTTGTCGTGTGCTTGATTCCCAGCCCATCGAGAAAGGCAAACAGCTCGTCACGGGTCTTCGGCGTCGTTTCGGTCATCTCGGAATCCATTGGCGTGAGAAAATGTGGCCCTTGATTAAGTCCCATGCCCCGCTTTTGCAATCTTTCCGAACGACGCTTTTCCCTGCATTTGCGGGCCATTTCATCGGCCCGCCGGACGCCTCCGAATTTTTCTTCGACTTTCCGTCATTTCCCTGTTGCATTTGAAAATCACTTGGGCGATATAGCGCCCGTCGCCGCAAGGTGGCGCCCACGGTCCTCACAACTACCCCGGACCGGTGCGGATTGAGCGGGTGTAGCTCAGGGGTAGAGCACAACCTTGCCAAGGTTGGGGTCGAGGGTTCGAATCCCTTCGCCCGCTCCAGTTTTCTTAAATAATTCAGATGATTACAGGCTCGGTTATCCGGGCCTTTTATCATTTGTGATACATGGAGCCGTGCGTTACGCGGCAAAAATTATCGGGCACAGCGAAATCAGCTTGCCGCACCGCGGCCGTGACTATTATGGCAGATGTTGGTGACACCAAGCTGGCTCTGACGAATGCGAAGGATCGCCTCGGAACGTATAGGCCGACTGCCTTCGCTCTGAAGAGTAAAGCTTACGAGAGTTCGAGGATCAAGAGGCGCCGCCCACCACATACAAGGCGGGCGGCTAAACCACTTCAGTGCTGAGTTTGCTTCTTCGCGATCTGTTCTGAACCCAAATGGGCTTTTCCCTTCAAGATCTCGTTGACGCGACCCTGATTAACGCCATAGCTGGCGGCGATTTGGTGCTGGTATTCGCCATTCCAACGGCGCAACCAGACCTGCACGGCGTCTTCAAACGAAAATCTGTAGTTCGTATGCTTCATCGTTTAGGACCTTATACAGCCCCCGCCCGACTTGACAGATTACCCACTCCGCGTATGTTCGGAGCCGTTAAGGGGATCTGTAAGCCGACCAAGGTTTTTACAGTTTCAACACGGAGCCGGGGTTGCAGCCCCGGCTTTTGTGTTCATTCGCCAGACAATCCAGCCGAACGATCAATATAAAGTTTAAAACATCCGATTCCGTCAAGGGGCAGGAACGGCGCGCGCTGTGGAGCAACACAGCATTTTAAAGCCCTGCTAGAAATAAAGAAATTATTTTCCACATGATTTTGCTTTGGAATCAGCGCGTTGCAAGAAACCGCTTTAACATCTTGTTAATGCTTGGCTAAGCGGTGAATTGCGGGGATAAGCGGTGAATTACATCAGCGAAGGCAAGCAGATTGTTAGTGCCTCCGACAACTCAACCCGAATCGGCTACTTCGATCTTACTGAAAGCCTCTAATCAATCACGCCGTGTCCCTCCTCACACCATCCCCACCCCCAGCCGCTCCGCATGCGGCTTAAGCGATGCCATGATCGCCGGGTGCAGCACCACGCCGTCTCTCTCCGCCTGCCGCTTCCGCGCCAGGCCGTTTTCGCCGGGCAGCCGGACGCGGGTGACGCCGGGGCGGGGTGGGTTGGCGTGGCAGGCGTCGGTAAGCCAGCCGGTCTGGCGCAGGAACGCCTCGCGCCCACCGAAGGCGTCCGGGTCGAAGACCTGGATGGTGACGGCGGCGTTGGTGCCCTTGAGGCCATCGGCGCGGCCGAGGCCGGAAAGCCCCTGCGTGAACGCCTCGACATGCAGTGCCATGCCGTAGCCCTTCTGCCCGTGATCGAGCCCGCCGGCCGGCAGCAGAGTGCCGCCGCGCTCGATGACACCAGGATCGCGGCTCGGTTCGCCATGCTCGTCCAGCAGCCAATCGTGATCATAGTGGCGCCCCTCGCGCAGCAGCCGCTGCGCCATGTTGACCGTCGTGATCGAGGCGCTGATGTCGATGAGGATGGGATCGCCCGGCGTCGGGATGCCGTGGGCGACGGGATTGGGCGTATAGATGCCCCGCGTGCCGCCGAAGGGCGCCACCTGCGCGCCGGACGGGCTGGAACTTGCGATGCTCACCATATAGCCGCGATCCGTCGCGATGGTGAGATAGGCCGCCAGGCAGCCGATATGGTGGCTATCGCCGATGGTGACAGTCGCCGTGCCAAAGGTTTCCGCCCGCGCGCAGGCGAGCTTCACCGCTTCAGATGTCAGCCATGCGCCGGGCAGTCGCTGGCCGTGCCAGGCAATCGCCGGGCCGCGGTCCGAGACGACCTCGGGCGCGCCCTTGCCCTTCATCACCCCATCGGCGATGCTATGCAGATACCAGCCGGCGAGCGCCAGACCGTGCGTGGTATGTCCGAGCAAATCCGCCTCGACCAGATACTGCGCGACGGCGGCGGCTTTCTCCTCCTCCAGCCCTGCGGCGGAAAACAGCGACTTCGCGAAGGCGCGCAACGCCTCCGGCCGGTATGGGTGGGTGTCAGGCGTTTCGCCCATCGGATATCTCCCTTGGATCGGGCCGGCCTTGTCGGCGACCCCTGTGGTCAGCGGGCGAGGAAGCGCGGCGCCGGCGTCTCGCCCTTGAAAATCGCAAGCACCTGCTCGGCCGACATGACCGAGACGGCGCGCTTGGCATCGAGTGTCACGCCCGCCACATGCGGGGTCACCAGCGTGTTCGAGAGGTGGACGAGCGGATTGTCGATGCCGGGCGGCTCCATCGCGAAGCTGTCGAGCCCGGCGGCGGCGATATGTCCGTCTTCCAGCGCCGAGACCAGCGCCCTCTCCTCCACCACTTCGCCGCGCGCTGTATTGATGAGCAGCGCCCCCGGCTTCATCATGCGGATGCGCCTGCCGTCGATGAGGTTGACGGTCTCGGGCGTCAGCGGACAGTGCAGGCTGACGATATCGGCTTTTCCGAGAAGCGCATCGAGATCGATGTCGCGCGTGACGCCATCGGCAAAGGCGTGGTCGGGCGTATGCGGATCGAAGGCGGAGACGACCATGCCGATTACCTGCGCCATGCGCGCCAGCGTCTGGCCGATGAAGCCGAAGCCGACGATGCCGAGATGCTGGCCGCGCAGCTCGCGCCCGTGATAGCGGTTCTTGTCCCAGATCCCGTCGCGGATCAGGGCGTCCTGCCGGGGCAGGTCCTTGACGAGCGCCATGATCAGCGCCAGCGCGTGCTCGGCCACGGAATGGCCGTTGCTGCCCGTCGTCATCGTCACCGGAATGCCGCGCGCCGTGGCCGCCGCAACGTTGATGTCATTGGTGCCGACGCCATGCTTGGCGATGTGCCGCAGCCGTCCGCCCGCCTCCATTTCCTCGGCGCCGAGTTGCTCGGCCAGCAGCCGGACAATGACCGCATCCGGCCGGTGCGCCTGCATGGCGGCGATCACCTTCGATCTGTCGATGTAGGGCGGCGTGGCGATCGTGGTGACGCCTGCGGCCTCGAGCACCGCGCGGCCCTCGGGCGCGAGGTCCCCTCCCAGAATGACGACTGTCTTTTCCATCCTCATCTCCTCCCGCGAGCATGGCGGAGCCGCGGCGCTGTGGGCGCCGTCGGCAAAATCGGTGCGATCTTGAAACGATCAGGCGCGCTAGCGGCGCGGCGAACGGGCCATCAGCCGGGCATAGGCGATGGCGGAAAGCATGTTGACGTGGTTGGCCTGGCCGGTGCCGGCGATATCGAAGGCGGTGCCATGATCGACCGAAACGCGATCGATCGGCAGGCCGAGCGATACGTTGACGGCGGTGTCGAAGGCCACCAGCTTGATCGGGATGTGGCCCTGATCGTGATACTGCGCGATGACGAGATCGAAGGCACCGTTATAGGCGCGGGCAAAGACGGTATCGGCGGAGATCGGGCCGACGACGTCGATGCCCTTGGCCTGCGCCAGCTCCACAGCCGGCGCCAGGAATTCGCTGTCCTCAGTTCCGAACAGGCCGTTTTCGCCGCAATGCGGATTGAGCCCGGCAACGGCGATGCGCGCCTTCTTCCCCAGCCGCAGGAAATGGTTGTGCCCCGCCTCGATGGTCGCCAGCACGCGCTCCGTCTTCGCCCGCTCGATCGCGCCCTTCAGCGAGATGTGGGTGGAGACGTGGATCGTATTCAGGCGTTCGGAAGCGAGCAGCATGAACGAGCTCTTCGAGCCTGTCAGATGCGCAAGCAGGCCGGTGTGGCCGTCATGGTGATGGCCGGCAAGGTTCATCGCTTCCTTGTTGATCGGCGCGGTGACGATGACATCCGCCTGCCCCGACAGCGCGAGATCCACCGCGCGGCTGATATAGCGCACCGAGGCATCGCCCGCGACGGGGCTGACCTTGCCGATTTCGGGCAGCGGCGCGCCGAGATCGACCTCGTCGACGGCGATCTTGCCTGCACCTGACGCATCCGATGGCGCGAAGGAAAGCCCGGCATTCGTGGTGCGGTTGGCGCGCTCGAGTGCTTCGGTATTGCCGACGATGACGAAATCGCGACGCTCCTGCTCGGGCATCGCCGCCAGCGCCTTGACGATCACCTCGGGGCCGACGCCGGCGGGATCACCCAGCGTCACCGCGACTTTCGCATTTCTGTCCATCAGTCCTCTTCCTTCCTGATTGGCTTTATGTATGGCCGCGCGCCTAGAAGGCGGCTTCGTAGATCGAGCGAATATCGTCACGCGCGAGATCGCGCGGATTGTTGTCGAGCAGGCGGCGGATTGCAAAGGCATCGTCCGCCATGGCGTCGAGGTCGCTCACCGGAACCCCGAGACCCGAAAGCTTCATCTCGATGCCGAGATCGGCGCAGAAGGAATAGGCGGCTTCGAACACCGAACCGACGTCATCCGACGCCTTGCGGCCGAGCGCATCGATGACCGCCCTGGTCTTTTCGGGAACGGCCGGCGTGTTGAAGGCGAGCACATGCGGGAAGATCAGCGCGTTGGCGGCACCGTGCGCCACATGCCAGCGGGTGCCAAGCGGGTAGGCGAGCGCATGACCGCCGGCCGTATTGACCGGGCCGAGACAGAAGCCGCCGTAGAGCGAGGCGAGCGACAACCCGGCGCGCGCCTCGGCATCGGAACCATCATTGACCGCCCGCGCCAGATACTTGCCGACCAGCCGCGCGCCCTCGATCGCATAGAGGTCGATCATCGGATGCGCCTTGCGGTTTGTGAACGCTTCGACGCAATGCGCCATGGCATCGACACCGGTGGCGGCCGTCGTGCGGGCCGGAACGGTGAAGGTGAGCGCCGGATCGATGACCGCGATATCGGCCAGCATGTGAATGCTCTCGACAGCGAGCTTTGCCATCGTCTCGGGATCGGTGACCAGCGCCCGGATGCCGGCCTCGCTGCCGGTGCCGGCCGTGGTCGGCACCTGCGCCAGCGCCACGCGGCGCGGCCCCGTGACCTTGTTCGGACCGACCACCTCGCGCAGCGTCTGCGACGAGCCGGCGAGAACGGCCGCGAGCTTGGCGAGGTCCATCGCGCTGCCGCCGCCGAAACCGACGACAAGCTCCGCATCGGCGTCATTCGCCGCTGCCAGCACCTTGTCGAGATTGGCGGTATCAGGCTCCGGAGTGACATCGGAAAAGACCGTGACGTCGCCGGAAAGACCAAGCGCGTCGACGCGCGTCGCGTTGAAGGCGTCGGAAATCACGAGGATGCGGCGATAGCCCTTGTCGCCCGCCCACTTGCCCAGACGCTCCGCCGTGCCGACACCGAACTCGATCAGATGCGGCCGGACGATTGTGATAGGCGAATCCAAGCTGACCACTGGACCATTCCTCCCCTGCAATACAGCGACGCCATTGCGCCGCCTAAGATGTAAATTTGTTATACAAGCTCATTCTGTTTGGCAAGCTTTGATCGCGAGCGCATCGATAATTTCATCATCGAATGGAATTCAAGAACACGCGCACCAGGCACAGAAGTAAGCCTATTATATTGTTTTATATTGTATATTCCCCCGTCCATGTGTCTTTCGACCGCGGCTCCTTGCGTCAAGGCAGCAAAGATCGCAGGCGCCACAAAATTGTCAAAACAGCGCCCAAGCGACGCCGCCTGGCGCGATAAAATCCTCGAAAGAGGTCGCGCCGGGCGACTAATCGTTCACAACTGACAAGCAGCCTTGCACTCAGCCGAGCGCCTGGGACGTCAGCCGCACATATTTGATGGCGCGGCGGTAATAGGTGTAGGCGACATGCACGGTCCCATCCGGCCCCTCGACGATCGACGGATAGGAGAACTCGCGATTGAGCGCTTCCTTCGAGTTGTTGCTCAGGCAATAGCCGTCGCCGGTATCGAGATCGATGTGACGCGGGAAGCTGGCGCCTTTATCCGTCGAGAACGCCAGGCTGAGTGGCGCGCGCGGCACGCCCCAGATGGCCTTGCGGCGCTCGACGGCCTTGACCGGTGCTGCCGGTGCATCCGCCTCGTCGCCCTCGATTTCGTCATAGAGCGACAGCCGCCGCGCGTCCGACGTCAGCGCATTTGAATGGTTGTAAACCATTGCTATCACGCCATTATTCAGCCTCGCTGCCTGGATCGACGAGTTGTTGTTCGGCAGGTCGATCGGTTGCGGCGCGCTCCAGCTCTCGCCGCCATCACGCGAGCGGCTGGACAGCACGTTCTCGGAAAAACGGTTGCGATAAAAGGCAACGAGATGATCGCCTTCGACAGGCACGATGTTCATGTGCACCGCGCCGAGACTGTCCGGCACCGCCACCATCGCCCAGCTACGGCCGCCGTCGCGCGAGATCAACACGCCCGCCGTATCCGCATCGCCCGTCCAGCGCTCTCCGGGCAGGCCGACGCAGCGGAAGATCGGCAGCAGCCACGCGCCCTTGCCGTTGACGATGATCGGCTGGCGCACGAAAGTCCCGGGAAGATCGCACAGCATGTTCACGGCGCCGAAGGTCTTACCGCCGTCCTCGGAAATCCGACATTTGACAACCGAGCCGTCCTGGTTGCCCGAGGTCTGCGAGGTGTAGAGCAGCCAGACATTTCCGTCCGGAGCCTTGAAAATTAACGGATTTTGCTCGGATTTGGCGGGATCGTCGGACATTTTCTCCGGCTGAGACCACTGCGTGGCGCCCGGCGCCAGGCGCGACATGTAAATCGAGATATCGCCCATACCCTCCATCGTACCGCCGAACCAGACGCAGGTCAGCGTCCCGTCGGGCAGAAACGCCAGGTTGGCGGCGTGGTTTTGGATGCAGGGCGACGGCAGATAGGCGTCCGACCGTCCCGGAGGGGCGGGATTTGGGACGATCTCGCCGGTCATCAGGCCAGGAACGGCATCCGGCTGCAAACCCGTGAAGGCCATGGTCGTCCTCCTTACGGCAGCGTCTTGTAGGCTTCGGCAAGCGATGCGTAATCGGCGTCGCTGATCGGCATCAGCGGTGCGCGTGTGCGCTTCCAGGCCGGGTTGCCGGTTTTCAGGCCGACCATCGCCTTGATTGTCGGGATCTGTACGTAGGAGTTGGAGAGCGTGCGGTAGGCGTTGATGCGCGCCTGCGCGGTCTCGACCGCCGCCGCCTCGCGCTCGTCGTGCACCTTGTCATAGACGGTGCGCAGCGAATCCGCGACCAGATTGGAGGTCGCGGTGATGCAACCGGCGCCCCCGGCCTTCAAGAGCGGCAGCAGCAGCGGATCCGCGCCGGCGAGAACCGAGAAGCCGGGATAAGCAGCGATGATCGCCTGCATGTTGTTGAAATCGCCTGCTGATTCCTTGATGCCGACAACCGTGTCCGGGAAGGCTTCGATCAGCCTTCCGATCAGCGGCACCGAGAGCGGCACACCCGAAACCTGCGGGATATGATAGAGAATGACCTGCAGCCTGTTGTCGGCGACTTTCTCAAGGATCTGCGAATAGGCTGCAAACAGGCCGTCGTCGGAAACACCCTTGTAGTAGAAGGGCGGCAGCATAACGACCTTGGTGACGCCGAGCGACAGTGCATGCCTGGTAAGATCGACCGTCTCCTGGATGGCGACGACGCCGGTGCCCGGCAGCAGCTTGTCGGCGGGAATGCCGGCCTTCAGCGCCGCCTCGAGGATCGCCTTGCGCTCGCTCGACGAGAACGAATTCGCCTCCCCTGTGGTGCCGAGAAGCGCCACGCCGTGGCAGCCCTCGGCAAGCAGGCGCTGGCAGTGCTCGGTGAAAAGACCGAGATCAGGGCTCCCATCGGCATTGAGTGGGGTCGCGGCGGCGCTGTAGACACCCGTGATCTTGTGATTGTTCATGTCGTCCTCCTCGGATGAACGCCGCATATGGCGGCAAAAGGCGGGAAACCCTGCCTGCAAGATGCGGGTTTTCTCATCCTCGTTCCGCATGTTGTCAATATGACAATAAGCACTTCAATCGATCGTATTTTTCAACGCATTGAAATTAAATAGGAAATTTTTTTGATCATTTTGCCGTGCTTCGCATGAATTAATTTCTATTGACATATTTACATTATCGAGCGAGTGTTTGCGCCATTGTCATGACGCACTTTCGGGATGGAGCGAAAGATGGAGACGTCATCGATTTTGTCATGGGAGGATGGAATGACTGATCGGACTGATAAGAATAATGGAATGTCGCGTCGTGAAGCGTTGAAGCTCGGCCTGGCCGCCGGTGTCGGCCTCACCGTATTCGGCCTCAACGCCAAGATCGTGCTCGCCGACGACGGCCAGGTGCTGAAGGTCGCCAACCCGGCGTTCAACCAGGATTGGTCGCCGCTGCGCGGCGGCGGTGTTCCGTTCCGCTGGAATTCAATCTGGTGGGCTTCGCCGATGTATTTCGACAGCGAAGGCAAGATCAAGCCTTACGTTTTCACCAGCTGGGAATCGCCTGACAACAAGGTCTGGACCTTCAAGGTCGACCCCAAGGCTGTGTTCTCCGACGGCAGCAAGATCACCTCGGCCGACGTCAAGGGCTCCTGGGAAGTCGCCTCCATGCCCAACACCAAGAGCCAGCGCGCCGACCAGGTGCTGAGCAAGGTTCAGGGTTACAAGGAAATCGGCGCCGGTTCCGGCAACGAGCTGACGGGCGTCGCAACGCCTGACGAAGGCACCGTCGTCGTCACGCTGACGGAAGCCGATCCGATCTTCTTCATGCGCCTTGCCAACCACATCGCGCCGATCACCAAGGCCGCGCAGTCTCGCGGCAGCGACGGCGAGGAAGTGGCGGACTGGTACAAGCCCGATAGCAGTGCCGTCTATTCCGGCCCGTTCAAGCTCACCAGCATCGATATCGACGCCGGCAAGCTGGTATTCGAGCCGAACGAGAACTTCTTCGGTCCCAAGCCGAAGCTGGCACGCATCGAGATCACCTCGATCGAGGACAACGTCACCGCGACGTCGCTCATCAAGTCGGGCGAGTTCAATGCCCATACCGAACTGGTCACCTCGACGATCATCCAGGATCTCGGCCCCGAATTCTCCGCCGGCCCGCTGATCCCGACCAGCCAGCACTTCTGGTTCAACGTCACCCGCGCGCCGATGGACGATCCGAAGGTTCGCCAGGCGCTGATCATGGCGATCGATCGCGACGGCCTCTTCAAGGCGTCCTATCCCGATGGTCCGCACAAGAAGGCCGACCAGATTCTGAACTCCGTTCCCGGCGCCGACAATTCCGGCTTCGAGCCCTTCCCCTACGATCCGGCCGCCGCCAAGAAGCTGCTCGCCGAATCGAGCTACGGTGGTCCCGAGCGTCTGCCGAAAATCCTCTTCGTCGGCATCTCCGCCCCGGCCATTCAGGCAGCGGCACAGTACATCGCCGAGCAGTGGCGCCAGAACCTCGGCATCACGGCTGTCGACATGAAGCCGCAGCAGGATAGCTACGCCGGTCCCGACCAGAACGCGGTGCAGATCTTCCGCGACGACGTCGGCACCCGCGTACCTGATGCCGTCTCCTACCTCGCCGGCTGCATCGCCTCGACCTCGTCCAACGCCCAGAACAAGCTCGGCGGCTACAAGAACGACAAGGTCGATGCCGCGCTTGCCGAGGCCGCCACCAAGGCTGCCGACGATCCCGAGCGCATCAAGCTCGCGCAGGATGCCCAGAAGGCATTCCGCGAGGATTGGGCCTTCATTCCGTGGTACTCTCAGGCGATGTCGCGCTGGGCCACCAAGGAGGTCAAGGGCATGGAGAAGAACCTCGACTGGCAGGTCGTGGCGCCCTGGGACATTTCGATCGGCTGAGCCGGTCCGAATTCATGAGCAAATAGCCCCTATGGGCCTTTCAGCAACCGCGCGAAGACCGCAAGGCCTTCGCGCAAGTTTCAAGAAGACATCGCATCCGCGCATGGTTGCCGGCGCATGTCTCACAACAGGTGGGAGGTGACCTTGTTCCGCTACGTGCTGACCCGGTTTGCCATCTGGATTCCCTCGGTTCTGATCGTGATGCTGGCGGTTTACGCGCTGGCCTTCTACGGCGCCGGCGATCCGATCAAGCTTATCTTTCTGCGTGCGCCCGGCGATGTCGCCTATAATCCGCAGCGCATCGAGGCCATCCGCGAAAGCGCAGGGCTGAACAAACCATTCCTCATGCAGTTCGGCGGCTACATCTGGAACCTACTGCATGGCCAGTTCGGCAATTCGCTGACCTCCGGCCGCTCGGTCTGGGCCATGGTCTCCGCCGCTGCTCCCGTCTCCTTCAAGCTGGCGCTCTGTTCCATCATCCTGACCACCGTCATTGCCATCCCACTCGGCATGATCGCCGCCATGAATCAGAACAGCCGCCTGGACTACGCGATCCTCGGCTCGGCCCTGTTCCTCTGGGCGATCCCGGCCTATGTCGCCGGCCCGCTGCTGATGGTCGGCCTGATCGTGCTGCTTCCCGGCGTCAGTGTTCCCTATGGCTGGGGCGGGGTCTTCGACGTGCGCATCCTGCTGCCGCTGGTGGTCCTGTCCTTCCAGCCGATAGCGCTGATCGTGCGCCAGACCCGCGCCGCCGTCATCGAGGTGCTGTCGGAGGATTTCGTCCGCACCGCCCGCGCCAAGGGCGTGCCTGAAATGGTCGTGGCGCTGCGGCATATCCTGCGGCCGGTGCTGACCCCTGTTGTCACCCAGCTCGGCCTGATCATGATCACCATCGTCAACGGCGCGATCTTCGTCGAACTTGTCTTCGGTCTGCCCGGCCTCGGTCGCCTGACCGTGCAGGCGCTGACCAATTCCGACTATCCCGTGATCCTGGCGATCACCCTCATCGGATCCTTCCTGGTTATGATGTCGAACCTTCTGGTCGATGTTCTCTATCCGCTGCTCGATCCGCGTGCCAACGATTCAAGAAGGAGCCGCTGACCATGTCCGCCGTCCCTCTCTCCCCCGTCGCCACCCAGGAAGAGGCACCCGTCAGCCTGTGGCGCGACGCCTGGTATCGCCTGAAGCGCAACAAACTCGCCGTCTTCGGCCTCGTCGTCGTCGCGATCCTCGCTTTCGCCGCGATCTTCGGACCTTACCTCACGCCCTACGACTATCTGAGCCAGGACCTGCAGGCCCGCAACGCCGCGCCCTCGCTGCAACATCTGTTCGGCACCGATGATCTCGGCCGAGATGTCTTCAGCCGCGTCGTCTTCGGCACCCGCACCGCTTTCCTGGTCGCCGTCATCGTCACCGTCATCGCCGTCTTCATCGGCACGGTGCTCGGCGCCATCGCCGGCTTCTTCGGCAATCCGTTCGACCGCATCATCATGTGGCTAACCGACATGACCATGTCGGTGCCGAACCTGCTGCTCGTCGTCGTCATCAACGCATCGCTGAAGTCGCCGATCACCAAATGGATGGAAGCGCAGTATCTGGCGACGCTCAATCCCTTCTACCGCCAGACGATCTGGGTCGATTTCATGCTGGTCTTCGGCTCGATGGCGCTGATCTCCTGGCCGCCCTATGCGCGTCTCGTCCGCGCTCAGGTCCTGTCGATCCGCAGCCGGCCCTATATCACCGCCGCCCAGGCGCTCGGCCTGTCGAACTGGATCATCATGAAGCGCTATGTCGTGCCGAATGCGCTCGGCCCGCTGATCGTCTCCGTCAGTGCTGGTCTCGGCACGGCGATGGTCCTGGAAAGCGCCTTCAGCTTCCTCGGCGTTGGCGTCAACCCGCCGACCCCCAGCTGGGGCAACATGATCTCCGACGGCCTGCGCGTCTGGCAGCACTATCCGCACCTGCTGGCCGCCCCCGCTGCCGTCCTCGGCCTCGCCTCCGTCGCCTTCAGTTTCCTTGGCGATGGCCTCAACGACGCTCTCAATCCGCGGGGGTCCAAGTGATGAACACCACACGCTCCAACGAGAAACTGCTCGATGTGCGCGGCCTGACCGTCGAGATCGACGGCAGAAACGGCCCGGCGGTCGTGGTCGATGGTATCGACCTCCATGTCAACAAGGGCGAGACGCTTGGCGTCGTCGGCGAATCCGGCTGCGGTAAGAGCCTGACGATGCTCAGCCTGATGCGGCTGCTGCCGAACAAGATCAAGGTCACCAAGGGCTCGGCGAGCTTCGACGGCCACGACCTGCAGAAGATGTCGAACAAGGAACTGCGCAAGGTGCGCGGCGGCGATATCGGCTTCGTCTTCCAGGATCCGATGACCTCGCTCAATCCGGTCATGCGCATCGGCGACCAGATCTGCGAGCCGCTGATCTACCACCGCGGCATGAAGAAGCCGGAAGCACGCGCCCGCGCCGTCGAACTGTTGCGCCTCGTTGGCATCCCCGGCCCGGAAGAGCGGCTGCAGGCCTATCCGCACGAGCTGTCGGGCGGCATGCGCCAGCGCGTGATGATCGCGATCGGCCTCGCCTGTAACCCCAAGCTCCTGATCGCAGACGAACCGACGACGGCGCTCGATGTCACCATCCAGGCGCAGATCGTCGATCTGGTGAAGGACCTGCGCGCCAAGCTCGGTATGTCCGTTGTCTGGATCACTCACGACCTGGCGCTGATCGCCGGTCTCGTCGATCGCGTCGCCGTGCTTTACGCCGGCACCGTGGTCGAGGATGCGCCGGTCGACGAGCTCTACGCCCACCCGAGCCACCCCTACACACGCGGCCTGCTGGCCTCGATCCCGAAGCTGTCGGATGCGCCCGCAAGCCGTCTGAGCTCGATCGGCGGCACGCCGCCGGAGCCCGGTCGTCGGCCCAAGGGTTGCCCCTTTGCCCCGCGCTGTCCGCTGGCGGAAGCCGTTTGCCACGAGCGCGTGCCGAAACTCGAACCGATCCAGGGCGCCGGAAACCACCGCACCGCCTGCTTCGTCGTCCAGAAAATGCAGGAGGCCGCGTGATGGGTGCCCAACCGCTGCTCAAGGTCGAAAACCTCGTCAAGCATTTCCACGTCAAGCTCGGCGCCTTCGGCGAACGCTCGGCCACGGTCTATGCGCTCGACAACATCAACCTCGACATCATGGAAGGCGAGACGCTGTCGCTGGTCGGCGAATCCGGCTGCGGCAAGTCGACGACAGGCTTCACCATCCTCAACCTCTACAAGGCGACCTCAGGCAAGGTCGTCTACAAGGGGCAGGATCTGGCGACGCTGGACGAAAAGCAGATGCGGCCCTTTCGCCGCGACCTGCAGATCGTCTTCCAAGATCCCTATTCGACACTCAACCCGCGCATGACGATCGGCGAGGCGATCGGCGAGCCGATCCTGTTCCACAAGCTCTGCACCAAGGCCGAACTCAAGGACCGCGTCGCGGCACTCTTGACCGACGTCGGCCTGCCGACACGTTTCGCCCAGCGCTATCCGCACGAACTGTCGGGCGGCCAGCGTCAGCGTGTCGTCATCGCCCGCGCGCTCGCCTGCCAGCCGAAATTCATCGTCTGCGACGAGGCGATCTCGGCGCTCGACGTCTCGATCCAGGCGCAGATCATCAACCTGCTGCTCGATCTGCAGGAAAAATACGGGCTGACCTATCTGTTCATCGCCCATGATCTGGCAGTCGTGCGCCATATCAGCACCCGCGTCGGGGTCATGTATCTCGGCCGTCTGGCGGAACTGGCAACACGCGAGGAGCTGTTCGACAACCCGCTGCATCCCTACACCAAGGCGCTGCTGTCGGCCGTGCCGGAAACCGATCCGGAGTTGGAGCGCACCCGCAACCGGCAGATCCTGCAGGGCGATGTGCCGAGCCCGCTCAACCCGCCGAGCGGCTGTCGCTTCCATTCGCGCTGCCCGATCGCCATGGATGTGTGCAGCAAGGTCGTGCCGGAGTGGAAGGAAGCTAAGCCCGGCCACCTCGTTGCCTGCCACGCGGTCGACACGGGACAGGCTGCATGACGCTCAAGGTCGCGATCATCGCCGACGATCTGACCGGCGCGCTCGACACGGGAACCCCCTTCGTCGACGCCGGTCTTTCCGTTGCCGTGGCGATCGAGATCGAGGCTGTCGAGGACGCTCTGGCAACCGGTTGCGAGGTGGTAGTTGTTAACACCGCCTCGCGCGCCCTCCCGGAGGGGGAAGCGGCGAGAAGGGCCGGCCTCGCGGCCAGCGCTCTTCTTGCCGCACATCCCGCAATCGTCCTGAAGAAGATCGATTCCCGACTGAAGGGCAATGTGGCGGCTGAAAGTGCCGCCATCGCGGCCATCTTCGGCCATCGCGAGATCACCATCGCCCCGGCCATCCCTGATCAGGAGCGCTTCACCCGTGACGGCCATGTGGTTGGCCGTGGTGTCGAGAAGCCGCTGTCGATCGCCGCCCTGTTCAAAGGCCGTAGCGATAGGGTGAGCATCATCGACGCCGAGAGCGACGCCGATCTCGACCGGCTGGCATCGGAGCACGATTGGACCGCGGCGCTCGCGGTCGGCGCGCGCGGCATCGGCAGTGCGCTCGCCCGCCGTATCGGCCACGCCGGCAAGCCCGTCCGCAATTTCCAGGCGACCGACAAGACCATCTTCGCCTTCGGCTCGCGCGACCCGATCACATCGACGCAGATGCAGCGCCTCGAGGCATCCGGCATGCTGACAGCGACCATCGAAGCGCCCATGGGCGCGCTTGCGCAGGGTGACCAGCCGAGCTTACCGGTCCTCATCCGCTGCACCGGCGCCATCACCGAGGATGCGGTCGGCGTCGCGAGACGCTTTGCGCAAGGCGTCAAATCGGTGATAGAGAATACACGCCCTGATATGCTGATGGTCGGTGGCGGCGATACGGCCCTTGCCGTCTTCCGCCAACTTGGTATCAGCGTGCTGTCGCCGAAGGGCGAGATCGAGGCGGGCGTACCGTGGTTCGACGTGACGGCGGCCGATGGCGCCGGTTTCCGTTGCGCGGTGAAGTCCGGGGGCTTCGGGAATTCCGAGAGTTTGCTAAGAGTGATTCCGCAGAATCAGGCGGCATGAGACGAATGCCGGCAGGGAGAATGGACGTGGACGAAGCAAACGGGGCACAGGCAAATCCGCAACCTTCAGGCAAGCCGGAGCGCGGCAAGGCCGTGAAACTGGTCGATCGCGTGCTCGACCAGCTGCAGGAGCGCATCCGCTCCGGCAACTATCCGCCCGATTCCCGCCTGCCCGGCGAGCACGAGCTGGCCTCGATGCTCGGCGTCTCCCGTCCGGTCGTCCGCGATGCGCTGGCCAAGCTCCGCGACCAGGGCATCGTCTATGCGCGCCAGGGCGCCGGCACCTTCGTCAGCGCCCACGGCTCGCCGACGACGCAGCTCTCCTATTCGCCCGTCAAGACCATCGCCGACATCCAGCGCTGCTACGAATTCCGCCTCACGATCGAGCCGGCCGCCGCCTATTTCGCCGCCAAGCGCCGCGACGAGGCCGCCATCCAGAAGATTGCCGCAGCCCTTGCGGACCTGCGCGAGGCGACCAGCCACCAGCTGCACCGCACCGATGCCGACTTCATGTTCCACCGCGCCGTGACCGAGGCCGCCAACAACCACTATTACACCGCCTCGATCGACGCGCTGAAGGCGCATATCGCCGTCGGCATGCATCTTCACGGTCTCTCGCTACTCGGTCCGCGCCAGGGTCTCGAGCAGGTTTACGAAGAGCACCAGAAAATTTATCAGGCCATCGTCGAGGGCCGCGCGGACGACGCGAAGGCCTTGATGAAAGGCCATCTCGAGGGCTCTCAGGGCCGCCTCTTCGAAGGCCGCGCGCTCGACCTCTCCATGTAGCGGCCGTCGGCGGCTTGACAGCGTCGCCGTCGTCGCTCTACCCTTTTCGCATTCACCAGGGGGGTCCCGGCAAGGGGCTGAGATACTGCTGGACGATAAGGCCTAGGCCGTTCGTGGCGCAGTGACCCGTTGAACCTGATCCAGTTCATACTGGCGTAGGGACGGTGCAAGCGCTCGAAGGCCGGGATTCCCGCGTGGAATCCGTGCCGGCGTCTTTTCATCATTCCGGCTGAGGACTGGGTCTCCAATCGCAAACTTGGAGCCTCAACCATGAATATCGCCGCAAAGACCATCACCCCCACAGTCACCACCGGCCCGTTGCCGGCCTCCCGCAAGATCTATATCCCGGGTGAAATCCATCCCGATATCCGCGTTCCCCTGCGCGAGATCAGCGTCCACCCGACGTCCGGCGAGCCGCCGGTCACGGTCTACGACTCCTCCGGCATCTACACCGTCGACGGCGCCGATATCAGCATCGAGCACGGCCTGCCCGCGCTACGGCGCGACTGGGTTCTGGCCCGCGACGATGTCGAGGCCTATGACGGCCGGCAGGTACGTCCCGAAGACAACGGCTTTGCCAGCGGCGAGCGCCTGACGCCGGAATTCTCCGCCAAACGCCAGCCACTGCGCGCTAAGGACGGCAAGGCGGTGACCCAGCTCGCCTATGCCCGTTCAGGCATCATCACGCCCGAGATGGAGTTCATCGCCATCCGCGAAAATCTCGGCCGCAAGGCGAAGGCCGAAGCCATGATCCGCGACGGCGAGAGCTTCGGCGCCCACATCCCCGATCACGTCACGCCTGAATTCGTCCGCCAGGAAGTGGCCGCCGGCCGTGCCATCATTCCGGCCAACATCAACCACCCCGAAGCCGAGCCGATGATCATCGGCAGAAACTTCCTAGTGAAGATCAACGCCAATATCGGCAACTCCGCCGTCACCTCCTCGATGGCCGAGGAAGTCGAGAAGATGGTCTGGGCGTCGCGCTGGGGCGCAGATACCGTCATGGATCTCTCCACCGGCCGCAACATCCACAACATCCGCGAATGGATCATCCGCAACTCGCCGCTGCCGATCGGCACTGTGCCGCTCTACCAGGCGCTGGAAAAGGTCGAGGGCATTGCCGAGAACCTGACCTGGGAGGTCTATCGCGACACGCTGATCGAGCAGGCCGAACAGGGTGTCGACTACTTCACCATCCATGCCGGCGTCCGGCTTCACTACATCCCGCTGACCGCCAACCGCGTCACCGGCATCGTCTCGCGCGGCGGCTCGA
Organism: Rhizobium sp. S152; assembly: GCF_030380735.1. Taxonomy (GTDB): domain Bacteria; phylum Pseudomonadota; class Alphaproteobacteria; order Rhizobiales; family Rhizobiaceae; genus Rhizobium. Next base: position 78,385 of record NZ_JAUDRZ010000001.1, read on the forward strand.
TCATGGCCAAGTGGTGTCTTCATCATCACCGCGAGAGCTTCCTCTACGAGCATTTCGAGGAGATCTGCGACATCTGCCGCGCCTATGACGTCTCCTTCTCGCTGGGCGACGGCCTGCGCCCCGGCTCGATCGCCGACGCCAACGACGCAGCGCAGTTCGCCGAGCTGGAAACGCTGGGCGAACTGACGAAGATCGCCTGGGCAAAGGATTGCCAGGTCATGATCGAAGGCCCCGGCCATGTGCCGATGCACAAGATCAAGGAGAACATGGACAAGCAGTTGGCCGTCTGCGGCGAGGCGCCATTCTATACGCTCGGACCGCTGACCACCGATATCGCACCGGGCTACGACCACATCACGTCGGGCATCGGTGCCGCGATGATCGGCTGGTTCGGCACGGCGATGCTCTGCTACGTCACGCCGAAGGAGCATCTCGGCCTGCCTGATCGCAACGACGTGAAGACCGGCGTCATCACCTACAAGATCGCCGCCCACGCCGCCGATCTCGCCAAGGGTCACCCGGCCGCCCAGCTGCGCGACGATGCGCTGTCGCGCGCCCGCTTCGAGTTCCGCTGGGAGGACCAGTTCAACCTCTCGCTCGATCCGGAAACGGCCCGCAACTTCCACGACGAGACCCTGCCCAAGGAAGCGCACAAGGTCGCGCATTTCTGCTCGATGTGCGGCCCGAAATTCTGCTCCATGCGGATCTCCCACGATATCCGCGCAGAAGCGCAGAAAGATGGGCTGGACGCCATGGCGGCCAAGTACCGCGACGGCGGCGATCTCTACATGGCCGTCGATGCCGAGGGTCAGGTGGCCGGCTGATATGCGTGTCCTCATCAAGGGGGCCGGCGTCGCCGGCCTCACCGTTGCCCATGCGCTCGCCGCGCGCGGCGCGAAGGTCACCGTCTTCGATCCCAATCCCAGCTTCCGGGCGGCAGCGTCCTGGCTCGCCGGCGGCATGCTGGCGCCCTGGTGCGAGCGTGAAAGCGCCGACGAGGCCGTGCTGCGCGAAGGGCAGGATGCGCCCGACCGCTGGGAGGCGATGTTGCCGGGCGAAGTCAAACGGAACGGCACATTGGTGCTGGCCTCCGCCCGCGACCAGACGGAGCTGAAGCGCTTCGCCGGCCGCACGGCGGGGTATCAATGGCTGGACGAAGAGCGGATCGCGGCGCTCGAACCCTCCTTAGCCGGTCGCTTCCGGCAAGCGTTGTTCTTTCCGCGCGAAGCCCATCTCGATCCGCGCCGGACGCTCACCGCATTGTGCGAGAAGCTGGTCGCGCGCGGCATACTGTTCATCGATACGAACCCCGACGAACAGGAGTTCGACCATGTCGTCGATTGCACCGGCGCGTCGCGCATCGGCGAGACCGCTTCGCTGCGCGGCGTCCGTGGCGAAATGATCTACCTCAGGACCGACGAGATAACTCTCGACCGCCCGGTGCGGCTGCTGCACCCGCGCATCCCCGTCTATATCGTCCCGCGCGGGGATGGCCTCTTCATGGTCGGCGCGACGATGATCGAGACGGAATTCTCCGGCCCGATCACAGCCCGCTCGCTGATGGAACTGCTGAATGCCGCCTACGCGCTGCACCCGGCATTCGCCGATGCGACCGTGGTGGAAACCGGCGCCGGCATCCGCCCCGCCTTTCCCGACAATTTCCCTCGCGTCGAGAAGCACGGAAAGCTGATCTCGCTGAACGGCCTTTACCGCCACGGTTTTCTGCTCGCGCCCGCCATGGCGGCACGGGCGGCCGACCTTGTCTTCAACACCGATACCGCAGGAGGACACGCATCATGAAACTGATCGTCAACGGCGAACCCAAGGAGATCGCCGCAGCCACGCTGGAAGAACTGCTGGCGCTGATGGATTTCGAAAGCGACTGGCTGGCGACCGCCGTCAACGGCGAACTCGTGCACCGCGAGGACCGGCCGGCCCATTCGCTGAACACGGATGACCGGATCGAGATCCTGTCGCCGATGCAGGGAGGCTGACAATGCTTGAACTTTACGGAACCAAACTGTGCTCGCGCCTACTGCTCGGTACCGCGCGCTACCCCTCGCCGTCGATCATGGCCGATGCCGTCAGCCGCTCCGGTACCGAGATCGTCACCGTCTCGCTTCGCCGGGAGACGGCCGGCGGGCGCAATGGCGGCGCCTTCTTCGACACGATCCGCTCGCTCGGAGTCAAGGTCCTGCCCAACACCGCCGGCTGCCACGGCGTGTCCGAGGCGGTGCTGACGGCGAAGATGGCGCGCGAGCTGTTTTCCACCGACTGGATCAAGCTCGAAGTGATCGGCAACCACGACACGCTGCAGCCGGATGTCTTCGGCCTCGTCGAGGCGACCCGTATCCTCGTCGGCGAAGGCTTTCAGGTCTTCCCCTACACGACCGACGACCTGGTCGTCGCCGAGCGGCTGCTGGAAGCCGGCTGCCAGGTGCTGATGCCCTGGTGCGCACCGATCGGCAGCGCCGCCGGCCCGCTCAACCCCACGGCGCTACGCTCAATGCGCGCCCATTTCCCCGATGTGCCTCTTATTGTCGACGCCGGCATCGGCCGTCCCTCGCACGCGACCGTTGTCATGGAACTCGGCTTCGACGCCGTTCTGCTCAACACCGCGGTGGCCGGCGCCGGCGATCCGGTCCTGATGGCCGCCGCCTTCTCTGGCGCCATCGAGGCCGGTCGCCATGCTTTCGAGGCGGGAATGCTGGAACCGCGCGACATGGCGGTGCCGTCGACCCCTGTTATCGGACAGGCGGTGTTTTCATGAAGCTCGATCCCTTCTACCTCATCGTCGACAGCGCCGACTGGATCGCACGCCTGGTCCCTGTTGGCGTCAAGCTGGTGCAGCTGCGCGTCAAGGATCGCTCCGAGGCCGATCTGCGCCATGAGATTCGCAGCGCACTTGCGGTCTGCGCGGAGCATCGCTGCCAGATGATCGTCAACGATTACTGGAAGCTGGCGATCGAAGAGGGCTGCGACTTCGTCCATCTCGGCCAGGAGGATCTGGAGACCGCCGACCTCGCCGCCATCCGCGCCGCCGGCATCCGGCTCGGCCTCTCCACCCATGACGAGACAGAACTGCAAACTGCCCTCGCCGCAGAGCCTGATTATATCGCGCTCGGCCCGGTCTACGCGACGATCCTGAAGCAGATGAAATGGGCGCCGCAGGGCCTGCCGCGGCTGCGCGCATGGAAATCGCGGATCGGCGATCTGCCATTGGTTGCGATCGGCGGCCTGAACGTCGATCGCATCGACGGCGTCTTCTCCCACGGCGCCGACAGCGCCGCTGTGGTCACCGACATCACCCGCAACGCCGATCCCGACGAAAGAACGCGGCAATGGTTGGCGGCGACCGAGAGCTGGCGATAGCCAGAGCGCAGGCAGACGGGAGGTGCCACGCCCGGCGCCTCCAAAAAGATTGATTTGCGCGCGCGGCGCGCCCATGTTGAAGCAAGGGGTAGGACAACGAATTGGGTTTGGAGCGGATGCTACAAAGAACCGTGGAAACCGACGCCGCGCTGGTCGATCGACTGCAGCAGGCGGCATTCAATTATTTCCCGAAGCACTACAATCCCGAGAACGGCCTCGTCGCCGATACCTCGGTGGCGGGCGTTCCCTGCAGCATCGCCGCCGTCGGCTTCGCGCTGTCGTCCTATACGGTCGCCGTCGAACGCGGCTGGATGACGAGGGCCGATGCGATCGAGCGGACGCTGAAGACGCTGTGCTTCTTCGCCAACGGCCACCAGGGCCGCGAGCGCCACGCGATCGGCTACAAGGGCTTCTTCTACCATTTCCTGCATATGGATACGGGCCACCGCGCCTGGAACAGTGAACTTTCGACCATCGACACGACTCTTCTGGTCGCCGGCATGCTGACCTCGGCGGCCTATTTCGATGGACACGACCCGAACGAGGTGGAAATCCGTCGCCTCGTCAATATGGTCTACGAGCGCATCGACTGGCACTGGGCGCTGAACAAGGGCGAGACCATCTGCATGGGCTGGAAGCCCGGTAGCGGCTTCCTGCGCTGGCGCTGGCAGGGCTATGACGAGGCTATACTGCTCTACACGCTGGCTCTCGCCTCGCCGACGCATCCGATCCCGCAATCGAGCTACGACGCCTTCACCTCAAGCTATTCGTGGATGCTCTTCGGCGAGAAGTGCTATCTCTATGCCGGCCCCTTCTTCATCCATCTCTTCTCGCATGCCTGGATCGATTTTCGCGGTATCCGCGACAAGCCGATGGCCGCGCGCGACAGCGATTATTTCCGCAATACGCAGATCTGCGTCGAGGTGCAGCGCGACTACGCCGAGCGCAACCCCGGTAATTTCATCGGCTACTCCCGGGATGTCTGGGGGCTGTCAGCGTCCGACGGTCCGCCGCCGTCGCGCAGCCGCCATGGCGACCGGCGCCCGAGCGTGCTCGGCTATGCCGCCCGCGGCGCGCCGCTTGGCCCTGATGATGGCACGCTGGCGCCATGGTGCGCGCTTGCCGCCCTGCCCTATGACCGCGAAGCAGCCATATCAGGCACGCGCGCGCTGCTCCAGGCCTATCCCGATCTCTGCTACGAGGGCCGCTTTCCCGGTGGCTTTAATCCGACGGTGAAGACGGCGGGGCCGGAAGGTTGGGTGGACGACCGCTGCGTGGGCATCGACCAGGGGTTGCTTGTGATATCGATCGAAAACGACCGCTCCGATTTCATCTGGAGCCTGATGCGCAAGTCGGATGTCATCCGCACCGGCCTGGAACGCGCCGGCTTTACCGGTGGCTGGCTGGAAGAAGAGGCGGAAGACGCAGAGCGCAAGATCGCCTGATCGGCGAGCCGCAAAGCCATCCTTCAGCGCGCGAAAACATGCGCCTTGCCGGCGATCTCAAGCCGCACCCGGTCACCGCGCGAGGGCAGCGCCACGCTTGACGTCTTGATCAGGATCGGCGGCAGCGCCACGCCGTCGAGCGAGACGGCGACCGTGCAGGTGGCGCCGCCGAAATCCACCTCGACCACGCGCCCGCCATAGGGCTGTTCGCTGCTGTCGGTGACGACACGGATCTGTTCGGGCCTGAGCATGATCTCGACCTTGCCCTGATGCTCGCTGTCGACGGCGACGTGCCCCAGCGCGCAATCGGCATGGCCGTTGCGGATGATCGCCGGCAGCATCACCGCGTCGCCCAGAAACAGCGCCGTCTCGCGATCGCGCGGCGCAAGATAGAGCGATTGCGGCGATCCCGCCTGCACCAGTCTGCCATCGCGCAGCACCGCCACCTGATCGGCATAGGACAGCGCCTCGGCCTGGTCGTGGGTAACGAGAATGCTGGTGATGCCAGCCGCCTGCAGCACGCGGGCGACTGCCTTGCGCATGTTTTCGCGCAGACCGGTGTCGAGCGCCGAAAAGGGTTCGTCAAGCAGCATCAGCCGCGGCTCACGGCCGAGCGCGCGCGCCAGCGCGACGCGCTGCTGCTGGCCGCCGGAAAGCTGGTGCGGCCGGCGCGTTAGCATGCCGCGATCGAGCTCGACAATATCGAGCAGGTCGAGCACTCGCTTGTCGCGATCGGCCGCGCCGCGCGCAATGCCGAAGCCGATATTGCCGGCGACGTCGAGATGCGGAAACAGCGCGCCTTCCTGCGAGACAATGCCGATGCCGCGCTTATGCGCCGGAACCGCCGCCGGCCCGTCGGCAAGCAACTCACCATCGAGCGTGACGCGGCCCCGGTCGGGCTGTTCGAAACCGGCGATGATACGAAGCAGCGTCGTCTTGCCGGAGCCGGAGGGGCCGACCACGGCAGTGCGGCTGCCCGCCGTCACCTCCAGCGAGATGTTATCGAGCGCCTGTACCTGACCGTAACGCTTGCTGGCACCTTCGATCGTAAGCAGCGTCATTGTCCGGCAGTCCGTTTCGATTGAGCATGGAGAAGAAGGGTCAGCGGCAGCGACAGCACGACCATCATGAAGGCGTAAGGCGCGGCCGCGACATAATCGATCTCGCTGGTCAGCGACCAGAATTTCGTCGCCAGCGTCTCGACGCCGTTGGGAGAGAGCATCAGCGTCGCCGTCAGCTCGTTGGTGATCCCGAGCGCCACCAGCGCGATGCTTGCCGCGGCACCCGGTGCTGCCAGCCGCATGGTGATCTGCCGCACGGCCTGGCCCGGCGTGCGCCCCAGCGCCATCGCGGCGCGCTCCAGCTCCACCGGCGCCTGCGCGATGCTGGCGCGAAGGCCGACCATGGCGCGCGGCAGGAAGAGCAGGATATAGGCGAGCAGCAGCGTTGCGAATGTCTGGTAGAGCGGCAGCACCAGCCGCACGGTGATCGTCACCAGCGCCAGCGCCACGACGACACCAGGGAGCGAGCCGACATAATAGTGGCAGGCTTCAAGCACGCGCTGAACGCGACCCGGCGCCCGCACTGAGAGCCAGGCCATCGGGGCAGCGGCGATCGTCGCCAGAATGCCGCCGGCAAGCGCCAGCACGATCGACTGCACGAAGGCATTGCCCACCTCTACCCGCCAGATGCCGGCACCGCCGAGATAGAGCCAGCGCACCAGCGTGACGAAGGGAACGCCGAGCGTCAGCGCCGCGACGATCACGGGCAGAAGCACAGCAGGCACCGCGAACCAGCCGAGGCGACGGCGATCGGCAGGGCGCGCCGAGCCGGAGCCGACGCGGGCATAGCGCTCGTTGCCGCGCACCAGGACTTCGATAGCCAGCAGAAGCAGGCAGCAGGCGACCAGCACGCCCCCGAGCATATTGGCGGCCGGGCTGTTATAGGCGGACTGGAACTGGTCGACGATAGCAGTGGCGAACGTGTCGAAGCGGATCATCACGAAGAGCCCGTATTCCGACAGCAGGTGCAGCGCGATCAACAGCGCGCCGCCGCAGATGGCGAGCCGAAGCTGCGGCAGGATGGTGCGGAAGAACACCGCCCAGGGCCCAAGCCCGAGCGAAGCGGCGGCATCCTCGATCGCCGGATCGAGCCGGCGCAGGGCAGCGGCCACGGGAAGATAAAGGAACGGGTAGTAGGCGAGAACCGAAACGAAGACACCGCTCTGCAGCCCGCGCATGCCCGGCAAAAGACTGACCCAGGCATAGGAATGCACGAAGGCCGGCACGGCGAGCGGCGCCACCGCGAGCCAGGCCCAGAGCCGTGCGAAGGGAACATCGGTGCGCTCGGTTATCCAGGCGAGCGTCACCGCCAGCACGATCGACAGCGGCACGGTGATGGCTTCAAGCAACACGGTATTGACGAGGAGATCGCCGACGCGCGGGCGAAACACCAGCTGCTTCACCGTTTCCCAGCCGACATCGACGGTAATCCAGCCGATGAAACCGAGGGGAACGAGGCTGAACAGCGCGACGATTGCGGCGAAAAGCACGACGGGCGCATAAGGCATGCCCCGGCGCGGTCGCGCCAGCCCTGCCGCTGGCCGCGCCGCCGGCATCTCGGAAGCAAGCAATCTGTTGTCCTGCAGCAAGGCCGCGCCTTTGACACGCTGAAAAAGGAAGGCAACCGTCTTTGACAGACGGTTGCCGTGTATCGTCATGGCCTAAAGTTTTCTTGAGGCAAAAGCAACAGTTTTGCCCAAGACGCTACGCTGCAGGCTCTAGATCAGGCCCGCCTCGGTAATCATCTCGACCACCTTCTTGCTGTTGAGCTGCGAGGCATCGACATCAGGCGCCTGCAGGTCGGCCATCGGCACGAGCTTGTCGTTGGAAGCCGCACCCTTGCCGACGGCGTATTCATAGGACGTGCCGTTCTTCAGGATGGCCTGCCCCGCCTTGCCGGTGATGAACTTCAGGAAGGCCTGCGCTTCCTTCTGGTGCTGGCTCGACTTCAGGATGCCGCCGCCCGACAGGCTGACGAAGGCGCCCGGATCCTGGTTCTTGAAGTAGTGAAGCGCCACGTTCTTGCTGTTTTCAGCCGTCGCCGCCTGATCGCCGAACCAGTAGTAATGATAGATGATCGCGCCATCGACCTCGCCCGCGTTCACGGCCTTCATAGCAACCGTGTTGCTCTTGTAGGAGGTCGCGTTTTCCTTCAACGCCTTCAGCCACGCGGCCGTCGCCTCCTCGCCCTTCAGCTGCAGCAGCGCGCTGACGATCGCCTGGAAATCGGCGCCGACAGGAGCGGCACCCCAACGGCCCTTCCACGAGGGATCGGCTAGATCGAGCATCGACTTCGGCAGCTTGTCCTCGGTGAGCTTGGTCTTGTCGTAGGCGAAGACGGTGGAGCGCGCCGCGATACCGGCCCACATGCCGTCCTTCGGACGGAACTCTTCCGGCAGCTGGTCGAGCGTTGCCTTGTCGATCGGCGCGAACAGCCCGGCGGCATCGACCAGCGTCATCGCCGGCGAATTCTCGGTGAGGAACACGTCGGCGGGCGACGCCTCGTCTTCCTGGATGATCTGGTTGGCGAACTGCATGTCGCTACCCTGGCGCATCGTCACCTTGATGCCGGTTTCCTTGGTGAAGGCGTCCACCCACTCCTGGCCAAGACTCTGATGCTGGGCATTGTAGACGACGATCCCCTCGGACTCTTCCTCCTGCGCCTTGGCGCCCGAAGCGAGCGATGTCGCGGCAAGAAGCATGGCGCCGAGAGCGGCCGCCTGCGAGAGACGATTAAGGGAGACGATCATGATGCCCTCCATGGCACTTCATCTGCGATATCCATGATATTGCAGCGGTATATTTTCCTTGGCACTCGATTTCAAGTTTAGGCGACTGGAAGGTCATCACAAAGGATTGAAATAATTGGTATATTTTAGAACGGTTCTAGAGCGATCGGATAAGGGCGATCAGTTCGTCCTCGACCTCGATGCCGTTTTCGATCGCCTCGCGCCGGGCGTTCTGGCCGCGCCGGCCGGGTAGCCTGACATTGGGATCGGATGTGATCTCCTCGGCCAGCTGGCCCATGCGCGCCGCGGCGACCGCGCCGCCGGCGGCATCGGGATTGATGACGACAAGCATGTGACCCAGCGCCGGCGCGTCCCCCTGATCGTCGAACAGCGAAGACGCTTCGAAGGAGAAGTTAGCGCCGGTCAGCGCGCCAGCCATGATCTCGACCATCATCGCGAGCGCCGCGCCCTTGGCCTCGCCCGACGGCGCCATGGTGCCGGCCAATGCCTCGACAGCGTCGGTGGTCGGCTGGCCATCGCGGTCGAAGGCCCAGTTGCCGGGAATCGGCACGCCCTTCTGCTTCGCCGCCATGATCTTGCCGCGCGCGACCCGCGACAGTGCCATGTCGATGACGACGGGATCGGCATCCGGCACGGGTGCAGCAAAGGCGATCGGATTGGTGCCGAAAACAGGCTTGCGGCCGCCCCAGGCCGCCATCGAGGCCGGCGCATTGGCGACCATCAACGCCACCAGCCCCATCTCGGCGAAGCGCTCGACCGTCAGGGCCAACACGCCGGCGTGGTGCGAGCGGCGGAATGCGGCGGCGGCGATGCCCTGCTGCCGCGCGATATCGGGAACCACGGACAACGCAAGATCGATAGCCGGGTAAGCATATCCATAATTTGCATCGATCTGGACGACGGCGGGAAACGGCCGTGAAAGCGCGGGCGTCGCGAAGCCATCGACCTTGCCGGCCCTTGCCTGTTTCGCATAGGCCTCGACGCGCCTGAGCCCGTGCCCGCCTTGCCCCACAGCTTCCGCCGCCACCAGCGCGCGGGCGACCGAGCGGGCATTCGCCTCGCTGACCCGGTTTCTCGTCAAGATTTCGAAAACCAGGGTTTCAGCGGCGGCGAGTGTCAGATGCATGAAGAACCTACGTCATAAAAAAAGGCGATAACGCGGTTACGTTATCGCCCTTCTTGCAATGCAGCAATTGACCGCGACGCTTATTCGACGTCGAACTTCACGCCCTGCGCCAGCGGCAGTGTCTTGCCGTAGTTGATCGTGTTGGTGGTGCGGCGCATGTAGGCGCGCCATGCGTCGGAGCCGGACTCGCGGCCGCCGCCGGTTTCCTTTTCGCCGCCGAACGCGCCACCGATTTCCGCACCCGAGGGGCCGAGATTGACGTTGGCGATGCCGCAATCGGACCCGCGCGCCGAAACGAAGGTTTCGGCCTCACGCATGTCATTGGTGAAGATCGACGACGACAGGCCCTGCGGCACGGCATTGTGATCGTCGAGAACCGCGTCGAAATCGCTGTACTTCATGACGTAGAGGATCGGCGCGAAGGTCTCGTTCTCGACCGGACCCGTCTGCGCGGGCATCTCGACCAGCGCCGGGCGCACGTAGAAGGCGTCGGCCGCACCGTTTTCGACACGCTCGCCGCCGGTGACCGTACCGCCCGCCGCCTTCGCCTGCTCCAGCGCCGACTGCATGGTGCTGTAGGCCTGTTTGTCGATCAGCGGTCCCACAAGCGTGCCTGCTTCCAGCGGATTGCCGATGCTGACGGAGCCGTAGGCCTTCTGCAGGCGCGGAACCAGCACGTCGTACACACTCTCATGCACGAACAGGCGGCGCAGCGTGGTGCAGCGCTGGCCGGCGGTGCCCATGGCCGAGAAGGCGACGCCGCGCAGCGTCAGGTCGAGATCGGCCGTCGGGCAAATGATCGCGGCGTTGTTGCCGCCGAGTTCGAGGATGGCACGGGCAAAACGCTGCGACAGGCGCGGACCGACGGCGCGGCCCATGGCGGTGGAACCGGTGGCCGACACCAGCGGCACCTTCGGATGATCGACCAGCGCCTCGCCGACATCGCGACCGCCGATCAGAAGCGTCGAGAGATTGGCCGGCGCTGTGCCCCCTTCGGCGACGAAGCGCTTCAGCGCCTTTTCGAACAGCGCCTGCGTGGCAAGCGCGGTCAGGGGCGTCTTTTCGGACGGCTTCCAGACGGTGGAGTTGCCGCAAACCAGCGCCAGCGCGGCATTCCACGACCAGACGGCAACGGGGAAGTTGAAGGCGGAGATGATGCCGACGACGCCGAGCGGGTGCCAGCTTTCCATCATCCGGTGCTCGGAGCGCTCGGTGGCGATCGTCAGACCATAGAGCTGGCGGGATAGGCCGACCGCGAAATCGCAGATGTCGATCATTTCCTGCACTTCGCCGAGACCTTCGGAGGTGATCTTGCCGACCTCGATCGATACCAGCCGGCCGAGCTCGGCCTTGGCCGCGCGCAGCTCCTCGCCGAGCAGGCGCACAAGCTCGCCGCGCTTCGGGGCCGGAACGGCGCGCCATTCGAGAAACGCCTTGTGGGCATTATCGATCGCGGTCTTGGCGTCGGCGACCGACACTTCCTTCAGCGCGCCGATTTCCTTTCCTGTCACGGGCGACGTCACCCGCAGCGTGCCGCCGGTGAAGCGATCGGCGTTGACGCCGAGCTTGGCGAGCAGGGTCTTGGTTTCGGTGGCGAGATCGAGCGTTTCGATGGTCATTGTCGTGGTTCCAACCTTATTGTTCTTAAAAGCGGGCATCGGCGAAGTGGGCGACCTGGGCGCCGGCTTCGTACCATAGTTCCTTGGCGGCGCGGAAGCGCGGCTCGGCGGTATCAGTCAGCGGCAGCGGCAACTCGGCCTCGCTCATCTCGCCCAGAATATGGCGGGCAAGCGTGCGGCCGAACACCGTTCCCGGCGCGATCCCCCGGCCATTATAGCCGGAAAAGCCGACGACGTTGTCGGCGAACTTGTGAAAGCGCGGCAGCGCGTTGTCGGTCATGCCGATCTTGCCGTACCACTCGCATTCGAATTCGACATCGCCGAGCTGCGGGAAGAGCTTCTTCAGCGCGCGCCGCGCCCAACCCTTGTGGACGGAAAGCCCGGTGTTGCGCAGCGCACCCACACTGCCGAACACCAGCCGGCCGGCCTGGTCCATGCGGTAGGAGGACAGGATTTCCTTAGTGTCCCAGACGCCCTCGCGGCCAGCAAGGATGGACTTGCGCAGATTGTCGCCGAGCGGCCGGGTCGCCAGATTGAAATAGGGCAGATGCACCTGCTCGTTGCGCACCTGCTCCCAAGGGCCGGTGCTGTAGGCATCCGTCGCGACGATGATCCAGTCCGCGGTGACGGAGCCCTTCGCCGTCTTCACCGTCCAGCGATTGCTGTTCTTCTCGGTGGCGATGACAGGGCTCGACGTATGGAGCGAGACACCAGCCTTGACGGCGGCATGCGCGAGGCCGCGCGCATAGGCGAGCGGCTGCAGCGTACCGGCGCGCATGTCGAGCAGGGATCCGGTATAGGCGCTGCTGCCCACGCGGCGTGCCGTCTCGGCGGCATCGAGCAATCTGACATCGGCGCCGCGCGCCGCCCACTGGCTGGCGCGGTCGGTGATTTCCTTGAGGCCATCGGCGCCGACGGCGACATGCAGCGTGCCGTTGCGCTCAAGCTCGCAGGCAATCTTGTGCTTGTCGATCAGCTCCATCACCAGCTTCGGCGCATTGCCGAGCAGGTCAAGCAGGCGCTCGCCATAGATGGGGCCGAGCACGCCAGGCAGATCGTCCGGCATCACCCACATGCCGGCATTGATCAGCCCGACATTGCGCCCAGCGCCGCCGAAGCCGACGTCGTTGGCCTCGAGCAGCACCACCGACTTGCCGGCCTCCGCCAGATGCAGGCTGGAGGAAAGCCCGGTATAGCCCGCGCCGACCACGACGATATCGGCGGTTACTGCGCCCGAAAGCGGCATGGTTGCCGGCGGCTGCGGCGCGGTCTTTTCCCAGAGGCCGTGGGAGCGCGGATCATTCAGCATCGGAGAGCTCCGTTCGCAAATCGTCAGGCAACATGGCTCAGGCGCAGGCCGGAAAGCCCGAGCAGATCGATCGCCGCATCCAGCGACCGTGCCTGACGTTCAGCGTAAAGGTCAAGCTCATCCGTAACGATGGCGCCGAGCGCCTCTTCGAAGGCAGACCGGTTGGAGCGGGTCGCATAGTTCTGCTGTTGATCCGTGCCGAGGTTGGACTGGAAGATACCGGCCGCACTCACAGGCAGGAAGTCCTCGTAGACGATGGGATCGAAGGTCAGATAACCCATCTCGATCAGCGTCTCGGCATCATCGGGAAGCGCGCCATCGACGGCGGCGGCGATCCCCGCAGGCGTTACGGAATAATGGAAGAAGGCCAGCTGCTCGGCCCGAAGCGCCCCCCATCTGTCCGGCAGTTCACGGAACCGCTCGGCAAGCTCGCTGTCGTAATCATCCGCCTTGGCACCTGCCGCACCGACCTGCACCTCGCCGCGAACCGATGCCAGCAACCGGTCGTAGAGCGCCCGGCCCTTGGCCGTCAGCGCCACGCCGCGCTGCTCGATCTCGCCAAAACGGGCAGTATGGGTGCCCTTCACCGCGCCGGTCTCGCCGGCAAACGCGATCGCCTCTTCCAGCGCCTTGAAGCTGGTCTGGCGCAGAAGGATATCGCAGGCCCGGCGGGGCGGCCCTTCTATGACAGCCTTCGGCGTGATGCCGCGCTCCGGCATGCGGGCCTGCACGGCGTCGATATCGAGCGTGCGCGGGGTCAGGTGGTTGATATGCGGCCCCTTGAACGAGACGACGTCGGCGATCAGCCGGTGCGCGTCATGCAGGCGCTTGTAGGTCTCGGCGCTGACGGTCGCCTCGCCGTGCCAGCGGAAGGTCTCGAGCGCTTCGGCAACGAATTCCTTGGCTTCCGCTTCCGTCAGCCCGCCGACTTGCTCATAACTCTCGATCAGCTGGATCGCGCGGTCGGTATAGATGCGACGCTTCGACAGGATCTCGGCGGCCTCGGCGCGCAAGGCCTCGTCCTCGATCAGTTCGAGCCTGAGTAGCGAAGTGAAGACGCGGAACGGATTGACGCTGAGTGCCGCCTGATCGACCGGGCGGAAGCACGTGGAATGAACCGGCACGCCGGCCACCGAGAGATCGTAGTAGCCGACCGACTGCATGCCCATGACAGCGAAGAGGCGGCGGATGGTGAAGAGCTCTTCGGGAGTGCCGAGACGGATGGCGCCATGGCGCTCGACATCGATGCGCTCCAGCTCGCCGGCCCGCGTCAGGCGCTCGCGCAGCGCATTGTCCTTCGCCAGCACCTCGGCATTGACGTCGGCAACCAGTTCCAGCAGCGTTCCGTATTGCGGCACCTCGGCGCGATACATCTGCGACATCGCTTCGGTAAACAGCGAGCGGATGCGGTCTGTGGAAACGAAGCCTGCCATGTTTGGGTAACCTCAACTCATTCCGAATTTGCCTATCGAAGCCCCTTTACAAGTAGCGAAAGGCCATAAATATCGACATTTTGGAAATAGCTCATTCTGAAAAGGAATGACCATGCTGCCATCGCGCCGTTTTCTGCCCTCCACGGCCCTGCTGTCCGCCTTCGAGGCGGTATCGCGCACCGGCAGCGTCACCGCGGCCGCCAAAGAGCTCGACCTCACGCAAAGCGCCGTCAGCCGCCAGATCAAGACGCTGGAGGAACAGCTCGGCGTCGAGCTCTTCATCCGCGAGCGCCAGACCGTGCGCCTGACGCTTGCCGGCGACGGCTATGCCCGCGAGATCCGCGAGGCGCTCAGGCGCATTTCCAGCGCCTCGTTGAACCTGCGCGCCAATCCGCACGGCGGAACGCTCAATCTCGCCATACTACCGACCTTCGGCACCCGCTGGCTGGCGCCGCGCCTAGGCCGCTTCCTCGCCGCCAATCCTGGTGTCACCATCAACCTCGTCACCCGCCTCTCCTCCTTCGATTTCCGGCTCGATTCGATCGACGCCGCCATCCATTTCGGCCATCCGCTCTGGCCGGGCGCCGAGCTCACCTTCCTGATGTCGGAAAAGACCGTGCCCGCATGCAGCCCCGATTTCCGCGATCGCCACGACATTAGCCAGCCATCAGATCTCGTCGACGTCCCACTGCTGCATCTCACCACGCGGCCGGATGCATGGGAGCAATGGTTCGCCGACAACGAGGTGCCGCCGCAGACCGTTCACGGCATGCTCTTCGACCAGTTCGCCACAGCCGCCCAGGCAGCCATCGCCGGCCTCGGCGTCGCCCTGCTGCCGACCTTCCTCATCGAGGACGAGCTGAAGCGCGGCGATCTCGTCGCTGCCGTGAACCGCGAGATGGAGAGCAAGGAGCGCTATTATCTGGCCTTCCCCGCCGAGCGCGCCGATTATGCGCCGCTCTCAGCCTTCCGCGACTGGATCGTGCGCGAGGCGGCCGGTTGACGGAACCGCTTGCGCCGCACCGGTCGTTTCGCGCATTATGCCGCCAAACCAGAATTCGATGCAGGAAACTCCCATGAAGCCGATTTTCGTCCAGCTCCAATGCGCTCCCGGCAAGACCTACGAGGTCGCCGACGCCATCTACAAGACCGAGCGCGTCTCGGAGCTCTATTCGACCAGCGGCGACTACGACCTCCTTTTGAAGGTCTATCTCCAGGACGGCGAGGACATCGGGAAATTCGTTAACGATCAGATCGCCAGCATTCCGGGCATCGTCCGCTCGCTGACCACGCTGACCTTCCGGGCATTCTGAGGCCGGGTCACGGTCGGTTAACTTCCATTCCAAGAAACGGAGAAGGCGGGGGTGACGTAAACCCGGCCTTAACACCAGACGCGCTCTTGTGGCGGCAACCGCAACTCTCCGGCCCCGTGCGGCCAAGAGGTACAGCCATGTCCGTTGCAGAAACCACCCGTGACGATGCCTTTCGCCGCGAAGCGCCGCTTCCTTCGCAGGATGCGCGACCGCTTATCGTCCACGTCATCCGCCAGTTCCTGCCGAATCGCGGTGGCCTGGAAGACGTGGTCTCCAATCTCGGTCGACAGACGATCGCACGCGGCTTTCGCGTGCGCGTCGTGACGCTCGATTCGCTGTTTACCGAGCGCGGGAAGACGCTGCCGCACCACGAATATATCGGCGAGATCGAGGTCGTGCGCATCCCCTGGTCGGGCAGCACGCGCTATCCACTCGCCCCGCAGGTCTTCCGCCATCTCGCCGATGCAGATCTCATCCATGTCCATGCGATCGACTTCTTCTACGACGCGCTGGCCTGGGGTCGCCTGCTGCATCGCAAGCCGATGGTGGTGACCACCCATGGCGGCTTCTTCCACACGCCCAATTACGCCGCCATCAAGAAGGTCTGGTTCCAGACCGTGACCCGCCTGTCCGCCCTCGGCTACGACAAGGTGATCGGCTGCAGCGTTTCCGACCTGCAGCAATTTTCCCGTATCGCCGGCGACCGCACGATTCTGATCGAGAACGGCGCCGATATCGGCAAATTCGCAGATGGCGCATCGCCGACGCCGAAGCGCCGCATCGTCACCATTGGCCGCTTTTCCGCCAACAAGCGTCTCGACAATCTGCTGGAAGCGATCGCGGTGCTGCGCGCCCGCGATCCGAACTGGCATCTCGACATCATGGGCGTCGAATACGATCTCAGCCGAAAGGACCTGCTCGACCATATGGCACGGCTGAAGATCGAGGACGCGGTGTCGATCCATGTCGCCGCCGACAATGACACGATCCGTGGGATCATCGGCCAGGCTTCTATCTTCGCATCGGCTTCGGACTACGAGGGCTTCGGTCTCGTCGCACTGGAAGCCATGAGCGCCGGCCTTATTCCCGTCCTCAATGGCAACGCCGCCTTCGCGGCGCTGGCCGACCGGCATTCCGACCTCGTCATAACCGATTTCAGCCAACCGGCGCGCGTAGCCGACGCGCTCGACCGGACGTTCGAGCGCCTTGTCTCCGATGGCGCGACCGTCAGAGCGAAACTTCTTTCCGACGCTCGCGCTTATTCGTGGGATGTCGTCGCCGACCGCTATGTCAGCGTCTACAAGGAAATCCTGGCCAGCTGAACCAAGGCAGATCAGGCCTTGGCGAGGCGCGCTACTTCGTCGAACACCGTCTTGCGGGTAATGGGCGGCGTCAGATTGTGGTCGGCGTTCGGCAGCATCACTAGGCGCACATTCGGATAGCGCGACAGTTTTCGGCCACCGGGACCGAAATGGAAATACATATGCTCCAGCCCGACGTCGCCATCGCTATACATCAGCGTCAGCGGCACCTTGCGCTGATCGACTGTCGAGAACGTCCTCTTGACGGCGACCGCGACGTGCCGGCGCGTCGGCAGATATTGCAGGAGCGGCGCGATGCGGACCGACATGCGCCTGGCGAGCGCGATGACAACGTTCTTCACTGCCGCCTTCACATCGACCTCGCCCTTCAGGAGACGCTTGAAGGTATCGGCACTGACCATGCGTGAACCGTAGTCCTCGAAACTTCGCGGCACCGAGACCACCTTGCTCTCGTCGACGACAACATCGGGATCCCAGTAATAGACGAAGGGGTTGATGGAAACGGCCGCTTTCAGCCTTTCGTCCTCGACCGTCGTACGCAGGGCGAGATAGCCACCGCTGCAGCGGCCCACCGTCATCATCGGGCCCGGCGCGAACCGCTCCAGTACATCGAGCCCCGCGCGGGCGTCTTCGTTCTGTGTCGCGGAATAGAGAATCTGGTCCGGCGCATCCGGGCGCGGCGGGCTATCGCCGGCATTGGCGGAATCGAAGCGGAGCGAGGCAACGCCCAGACGGGCAAGGTTGCGCGCCATATCGACATTGGTGCGGCCCCAGCCGCAATGGCGGTCATAGGCCGTCGACAGAAACAGAACCGCGTTTCCGGTAAGCGTCCCCAGCGGCCGCGTTACCACGCCGACCAGGTGGTGGTATTCGCCGAAGCGGACGGGCAGCTCCTCGAAGCCATCGCCTGCCATCGCGCCGGCCTCTATGCTCGTTACCGAACGCGCGCCTTCGGGATCCACCGACGTCTGCGTCGACATCCATTCCGCCAGATAACGTACGGTCGACAGCGGCATCTTGGAAAAGACAGGGTCGGTGACGAGTTCGTCATACCCCTCGAACGCAGCCTGCTCGACGGCCGCGCCAAGCGCCCGAAGATTGTCGGCGAAGCTCGTATCGTCGGCGCGCGCCGGTCGCTCGAGGATCAGGTAGCGGGGAGCCGCGATGGAATCCGGCGCGCCGATCCTGATCTTCGGCAATTCGGCGGCGATCGGATCTGGCATGACGAGACCGGCGATGACCACATTGCCCTGAGGAAGATCCTCATCCTTCAGGCCGAGATGATAGTTGATGAACTTCGACCATGCACTCAATTCACGCAGATAGGCGCGGCCGTTCACAACCGGTCCGAGCATGACGATGCCGTCGACACCCTCGATCGAGCCGGCCACCCGCTGCGCAAGCGTCGCGCCCAGTCCCTGCGCAACGATCATGATCCGGTCGCAGCCACTGAAGGCTTTCAGCTTTTCGGCGGCGTTGCGGGCATATTGCTCCCACGTGGCGAGTGTCGCAGGCTCGCCTGTATCGAGCGCATCGCCGGTCTGGGGATAGTCGAACCGCAGGCTGGGAACGCCGATATCGGCGAAATGCTCCGCGGTGATGCGGAAGAACTTGTGGCTGCACATCTCCTCCAGCCCCCATGGAGCGAGGAAGAGGACGGCCGTGGAGCGTTTCGCGACGCCTGATGCCTCCGGCATGAACAGCCCAACCGTTCCATCAAGTGTAAACGGCAATGCCGCCGCGCGGCCGGCGCCTTCCGCCGCTTCATGAGACAGGGCCTCGGCCGCGGCGGGTTCCAGCTCCGGCGCCGATGAGGCGACGAACTTCACGGCCCTTCTGGCAGGCTCCTGCATCGCCGCAGGCAATTTCTGCACTATAGACAACATAACCTCGGCATCCTCGCGGGGAATTACATTCAACAGCTTGAGTGCAAGTATATAACCCAGCCCCCCGGCCAGTATCGCGATAACAAGTCCAATAGAACCTTTAAGAAACTCTAAAGTCACGAAGGCAATAAAAGCACAAAAGACTGCCGCAAGCATGGCCTTCAAAAGGCTGATATAGAGACCGGAAAGCTGGCTGCCGAATCCCGTCTGCCGCACCATCACCACGCACATCGCGACGAAGACGCCGATACGCACAACCGCCGCACCTTCTGCGGCGAAGAAGGGCACGACCGCGATGCAGCCAAGCGTCATCACGACGGCGCCGAGCACGCTGACCAGGACACGATCACGGGTGCGTTCCATCGACAGGAGATACAGGCTGAGCGTCTGCATGAAGGTATAGGCCGGTGCAGCAAGCGCCAGCAGCGCCACGACAGGGCCGCTTGGCCCGAAGGCCGGGCCGAATACGACGAGCACCAGTTCGCTCGATATAGCCGCAAGTCCGAAGCTCATCGGCAGGATGATGTAGGCCATGCTGCGCGTCACTGCGGCAAAGACCTCGACCGGCAGCGTCCGGTCGCTGCTACTGTGACGGCGCTCGGAGTAGTAGGGAAGAAGGCTGCCGGTCATCTGGATCGGCAGCTGCAGCGCGATATTGGCGACCGACAGGCCGACGGCATAGTAGCCGACCATCTCCACCGACCAGAACTGCTGCAGGAAGAGCAGCTCGAGCCGATTAAGAAAGATGGAATCGATGATGAACTGCGCCGACAGGAAGATCGACGACGACGCCAGATAGCGAAGCGACACGCCGCAGCGGTCGCGGCGCGTGAAAAGGATCGGCAAGGTTGCGACGAAAAAGACGAGCTGTCCGAAGAGATAGCCGATCAGTACCCCCTCGACGCCGGAGATCAGAGCGCCACCGGCAACACCGATCAGCTGAAGCACGCAGACGCCGATGGCGAGCTTGAAGAAATCGGTCAGCCTGCGCTCGCCGATAAGATAGAACTTCACGAAAGAGCCGATGGCTTGGATGAAGAACAGCGCGCCCGTGACCAGCGCGACGGAGGGCGCCGTCGCCGCCCAGTGCAGCCTTTCCGATGTCAGGAAGAAAATGGCGTAGAAGCCGAGCAACACGAGCGTCGAGCACAGCATGAAGGTCACGAGCAGCGACGCGAACCCCCGCCGCCTTCTTGCATCGAAACCATCGGCTTCCAGCTGCGGCAGGATCTTGGAAAGGGTGATGCTGGAACCGAGCTCGGCGATCGACGCCCCCGTCACCACCATCCAAAGAGAAAAGGCTATGATGCCGTTCGCTTCCGGCCCGAGCAGCCGCGCGGTGATGATGGAGGAGATGAAACCCGTCAGCAGCAGCAGCATGCCCGCCGCGCCGTTCATGACGGAGTTCGCGATAATTCCCTTAGACATGCATTTCCCGTTCAAGTCCGCTCGGAAGCGGACATGCTAAAGTGAAAATCTTTCGAAATTGGTCGCTTCGATCAGAATGAGCGTGATCGGGAACCGCCGATGCTGGTCACGTCGCCTGCTGGCACGGCGTCTTCGGCCGTTCCCGGCAACCGCGTGAGCCGGACGCGCCGGGCGGGGCCTGGCGCGAGGTGAAACCAGTCATCATCGGGCCTGAAACCATCGATGGACAGATGGACGGATTGCGCAAATCTGTCCGTTGCGAGATCGATCGCCCACTGACCGTCCTCAAGCACAGCCGACGCCTGGATGTCGGCGTCGTGCAGCGCCCGCGCGCGACCGCATGGAAAGTGGAAGGCTTCGGCGACCACCGCGCCGCCATCAGGCAGGCGTAACCGGGCCACGGTCACGTCGTGCGACGGCGGGCCGAAACGGTATGCATAGGTGGTATCGAAGAAAGCGCCGAAGAGGTCGGTGGAGGCGAAGGTCTCGCTGCTGCGCGGCTGAAGCGTAAGGATGCGCCCGCCGCCGACCGCCTGCTGCTTGCCCTGCCGAAGGCACACCAGTTCCAGATCGAGTTGCAACGTATAGGGCGTCTCGTTCAAGACATGCACGTCCAGCCCGTTGGTGCCCTCGTCGGTCACCAGAACCTGCACGGGGCGGAAGCCGCGGCGTAGCGCGTACCAGATCGGCTTAGGCTCGCCGGTGGAATCGATCACGCCCCAGCCAGGCCCCGGCAGAAGATCCTGTAGGGTCCAGACCAGTGCGCCGTTGCAGCTGGAACCCTTGCGCCGCCACTCGGCGAAGGTCTCTTCCGACACCTCACCCGTTACCGCCCGTGAAAACCCAAGATAACGCTCCGGATCCTCGCGCCGCAGCCGCGCCGGGTCGACATCGTAAAGTTCCTGCAGATAGAAATCCCTGACATCCTCGAAATCCCAGGACGCACCGCGATCGCGCGGCACACGGGATTTCCAGGCTGGACTATGGACCGGCGGCACGTCGAGATGGCGCTGCAGGGTTTTCTGCTGCGGGATGTGCGAAAAAGCCAGGCTCTCGCTGGCGAAGCGCACATTGGCGCGGCGCGCATCCTCAAGCGGCCGCATATAGGCGCCGACCCCGTAGTAATGCGCGACCCCGGCATTGGGCGTGAACGGCATGGTGCCGCCGGAGGGCGAGTTCGGCACATAGGGCACGTCGGGCCGGACGCGCGCGGCAATCGCCGGGATGATCTCCTCGGTGATCGGCCCCGCCCAGTATTCGGCGGGTAATCCCAGCATTGCGGCCTGCTGATAGATCTCGCTGCCGCCGCAAAGCACGGCAAGCGACGGCAAGCCCTGAACGCCATGCAGGAATTCCTCCACCTCGGCATGCACATGCGCGGTGAATGCCTTGTCGTTCTTCGGATAGTCGAAATTGGCGAACATGAAGTCCTGCCAGACAAGCAGGCCGAGTTCGTCGCAGAGCTTGAAGAATTCCGGAGTCTCGTAAGCCATGGTGCCGCCGATGCGGATCATGTTCATGTCCGCTTCCGCCGCCAGACGCAGGAAAGGTTCGTAATCTGACCGCGCGCCGGGAAGCCTTGCGATATCGACGCTGGTCCACACTGCGCCACGGCAGAACACCCGCTCGCCGTTGACGACAAGCGCGAAGTCATCGCCCGAGGCGCCGCGATCGACCTCGATCGATCGGAAACCGGTCCGCCCCAGCGAATGCTCGACGCCATCGATCAGGATCGCATAGTCATAGAGGCGCGGCGCTCCATGTGTATGCGGCCACCAGGGCTCGACGTCCTTCAGCTTGAGGATCGCCGAGTAATGCTGGTCGCCGACCTTTTCGAAAGCCTGCTCGGCATCGCCGCAACGCAGCGACAGGTTGGGGCTTTCGACATCGGTATGAAGAGAAACGCTGAGGCGTCCGACGCCATCGGCGTCGAGCACCGCGCGGACGGCGACGTTATCGATCGACACGACATCACGGCGGACCAGCGTGATCGGCCGCCAAGGACCGACCGCATGGATTTCCGGGCACCAGCCTGGCATGCGCCCGAGCAGTGTGGTCCGCACGTTCTTCAAGCCCTGCGGCTTGATCATCTGCGGCCGCCAGCGGGCACGCGGCCCGGTTTCCGCAAGCTTCGGCGCCAGCGCGCGGAAGCACAGTGCCAGTTCATCGCCGCCCGAAAGCGTCACCGGGATTTCGTGCAGCGTGAACATGCTTTCCGACGAGAGGATTTCCTGGCCGTTCAGGAAGACGTGGCAGATCGTCGCCAGCCCCTCGAACCGCAGCAGCGCCTCGCCCGGCTCGGCATCGAACAGGCGGCAGACGTACCAGGCATCTCTCGTATCGAGCGGCTCGGGATTCTCCCGGTCGAACTCACCCGCGCGCTCAAGCGCCGCGGCGACCGTACCGGGAACCTCGGCGGGAATGAACTGCGCGGAAAGCGGGATGTCATGCGGTCCGGCACAGGCGCCGGGTTCCGTCAGGATGAGGTTCCAGCCTTCGGAAAGCAGCGTTTCCTCGGCTCCGACACTGGCCAGACGTCCGCTCATGCTCATGCTCCAGACTTCAAAGGCGCTCCGCCAGCGAAGCCATCAAGGAATCCCATGCGTCGGCGGCCGGATCAAGAGCCGTTATCAGCGGATCGTATTTCTTGCGGGTCACGGCGCGCGCAAGCTGGAACTGCACGGACTTGGCCACCTCGGAAATCCGCCGTGCCGATTCCGCCGCGCCGGAAAACTCGTTCGGCGAGAGCCAGATGAGATGATCGCCGGCAAGCTCGAAATTGGCGCCGAACTGGCGCAGCGTGTTGAATGCGTATTTGTGGAAGAAATCGAAAGGACGCTCGGCCAGCGCTTCGACCTGCTTTGGAAACACTTCCGCAAAGGCGCGGATGGGATTGCTTGCCGGGCGCCGAGCGTAGTGAAGCCCAAGCAGCCGACGTGCGGTCTCGCGCAGATGCGCTTCATCGCGGGGCAGCGCCGGGAATTTGGCGAACTCGGTATAGGGAAGGAACGGAGGTGCGCCGTCCGCCAGATGCATCTGGAACAGCCCGTCGAAATCCTCGCCCTGCAATTCGAAATAGCCGCCATTGTGGAAGTATTCGATCCGCCGTCCGGCCACATCCAGCCGATTGACGGCGACGGTGGTCTTGCCGTGCTCCGTGCGGTAGGCCGTGCCCTGCGTATCCGGCATGTAGAACGAATCCATTTCAATCAGGCACAGGCGGCCCCGGCCGATCTGCGTCTGAATGTGGGATTCGACACGATCGAAGATCGCGAGCTCCGTCACGCGGATATCGTAGAGCGCTTCCAGATCCTCGAGCGGCACCTTGAAGAAGGTGAACTGATCGCCCTCGAAATCCTGCATCAGCGTAAAGCCAAGCATGGCCTCGGGTGCCACGCCGAAGCTGTTCAGCACCTCGATCCAGAGATCGACATAGCAATTGGTTTCCGGCCACATGCGCTCGCTGGAATGCAGCGCATGCTGGACATAGCCATCCGGACGGATCGCCGGGAAAACGGAAGACATGAAGGCGCTCAGCCCCAGAGCGCCTGGCGCACGCTGGCCGGCCACTGCTTCACGTCGAGGCCGTGGCGATGGAACAGAGCGAGCGCGATACGCTCGAGCCCGAAGCCGACGCAGGCCGTAAAGGCAACGCTTCCATCCTCGAGATTCAGGCCCCACTTCTGGCCGAACGAATCCTGATGGAAGTTGAAGCTCATGCAGGCGGTGGGATTGGCCGTCGACGTGATCGGGATCAGGAGCTCGAACTTGAGGTTCTGATCGCGCTGGTTGTTGACCATCATGCGGCCGGCGCGGCCGAAGAACGGATCGTTGGCGACGTCGATGGTGACGTCGAGGCCGACGAGCTTCATCATCTCCAGACCGCGATCCATCCAGTTCTGGCGGAAATCGGTGACATGCTTTTCCGTGCCCATGCAGACATATTCACGCATGCGGAACAGCTGCTGGCGGGCCGGATCGCGCGACGGTTCATGGCGGAAGCAATAGGACTGCAGGTCGAACAGCGCGCCGTCCTTCGGCAGGTTGCCGCGGCGGGCAACCGTCGGATAGAGCGGATAGCAGGCGGCCGGCGTCAGCACGATCTCGGTCGCTTCCTGGCCCTTGGTCCAGTCTTCTCCGACTTCCATGCACTGCAGGAGATTCATATGGTCGAGCTCGCTGCCGCAGAAGCTGTGCACGGTGCCGGCCAGCTGCGGAAAGCTCTTCATATAGCCGCTCTTCTCGAAGATTTCGCGGTTCATGCCCGGGGGAAAGCGCATCGCTTCCGCGCCGTCCTCGCCGCCGAAACGGTCGATCAGGCGCTCAAAGGCAGCGATCACATCCTCGAACTGGCCGCTGCGGCCGTAAAGGCCATCGACGCCCATGTCGATCAGAAGGCCGGATTCGAACAGCCGGTCCAGAAATGTCGTTTGCGCGTCCATGTCGTCACCCCAGTAGGCTAGTGTCCTGCTTGTGGACAAGAAGCATGCTCGACGTGTTGCCGAGAATGCGGTCGTTCGAGATCATCAGCTGCGCGGAATGGGCGTCGCGCAGGTGGCGACCAATGCTGAACGGCGTGCCGTTCTTGTAGCCCATGATGCCGCAGATCAGCATCGCGTGATTTATGATGTCGAGAATCGTCTCCGACGATGCGATCTTGACGTTGTTCATGGCGACCGCGAAGCCCATCGACGAAAGCTTGTCGGCGTTGTCCTTTGCGTCCTCGTAGAATTTGAGACCAGCAACGACATTCGAGCGCACCATCTGCAGGAGGTTCGAAGCTTCGGCCAGCCGCAACGCGCCCGGGGGCGGTGCGCCGGGCGACTTACGGGCCGCGGCCCGAACGAAAGCCTGTGCGCGGCCAACGGCATCGACCGCTATCCCGTACCAAACACTGCTCCACAGCAGATGCGAGGAAGCAAGCATCGACTGCGCCGCGATCTCGGCGAACGGCTTTGGCAGAATCTGCTCAGCCGGCGCCTCTCCCTTGAACAGGAAACCATCGGAACAGGTGCCGCGCATCCCGAGCGTGTTCCACACGTGAGTCTTTTCCAGTGTGTACTGATCACGCAGGAAAACCGTCAGAACCTGATCGGACGAAGCGGCTTCCGCATGCGCCCGTGAGGTAATCATGATCATGTCGGCGTGCGAGCCGTAGGAAATGACGGTGGCGTCCTTCTCCAGGCGGCAGACACCGCCATCGATGGCAATGGCGCAAATGCTGTTGCGCAGATTGCCGCCGATTCCGCCTTCGGTGGTGGCCGAGGCGATCAGAAGCTGTTCGGCGGCGATGCGTTGCATCAGCGAACGGTGCCAGGCGCTGTTATCGCAATGCTCGACAAGGCTACAGAGCTTGATGTGATGCATGGCGAAGACCATGGCCGCTGCAGCACATGCCTGTCCGAGCATCGCGCACAGTTCGGCGATCTCGGAGATGCTGGCACCCTCGCCGCCGAGGTCACGCGCAATCTGGATGCCAAGCAGCCGCTCCGCCCTCAGAGCTTCGACCGCTTCACTCGGGAATCGCCCTTCAAAATCAACGGCGTCGGCGTGCTTGGCCGCAATGGCAGCAACGCGGGCGACCCTTGCGGAAAGGTCTGCTTCCGTGATTTTGACGGGAAAGTTCATTTAAGCAACTTTCCGGCTGTCATTGATGATGTCGATGGTCTTTGCGATCGCCGAAATACTGGCGAACGACTTGCGGTTCAGGAGATTATCAGGGAACTCCACATCGAAGGCTTCCTCGATGCCAAGCATCAGCTGCACGGAAGCAAAAGAGGTCAGGCCAACTGCGTAAAGGTCGGCATCATCCGCCACCTGATCGATTGCTACCGGGAGTTTCCCGAATTTGACCAACAGTTCACGGATTGTTGTATTCATTGCTTGAAATCTCCAAGATCATCATGCCTCGAGGGCGGTTCCGACCGCCTGTCCACAATAGCCGTAATCAGAAAAAGCCAATATTCCACTAAATGACGTAGTTAAAACCAATTAATCACTGATGTTAAAAGCTTAACCGAATGAAACCGTCAAGATTGAGTTAGTCAGCGCGAGCAATGACTTAGTGATTGCATCGCCTCATGCGCCAACGTTTCTGCGAAAGAAGAGTTGGATGAAAACAATACGCCTTTCGCCGACCTAGGTCGCCGCTGGCGGATAGTCGTGGGCGTCGCCACGAAAATCACTGACCGAGTAACAACCTTCGGCAGTTTTTCGGACGACAGTTCGTGCAATATCCGCCTTGCCGAACCCGCCGGGTATGTCGAGAATATAAGTCGGCTGGCACAGCCCCGAAATCCGGCCGCGAAGGGCGGAGACGATCGACTGCCCTTCTTCGATAGATATCCGGAAGTGACTGGTGCCCGGCGCAAGATCAGGGTGATGGAGATAGTACGGCTTCACCCGCGTTTCGACGAACCCCTTCATCAGCTCCGCAAGCACCGCGGGATCGTCGTTCACACCTCTCAGCAGGACCGACTGGCTGATCATGACGATACCGGCATCCACGAGCCTGCCGCAGGCCGCGCGCGCCGCGTCGGTCAGTTCGCGCGGGTGATTGGCATGCAACGCGACATAGACGGTTTTGCCGCTCGCCTTCAGCGCGGCGATCAGTGCTGCATCGACCTTGCCCGGATCGACAACGGGGACACGCGTATGAAACCTGACGATCTTCACGTGATCGATGGAAGCCAGTTCCCGAAGCATTTCTTCGAGCCGCCGCGGCGACAGGACCAACGGATCGCCGCCGGTTAGGATGACCTCCCATATTTCCGTGTGCTCGCGAATATAATCGAATGCGGCCTTCATTGCCGCCGGATCGAGCGTTCCCAGTCCCTGCGGCCCTACCATCTCGCGCCGAAAGCAGAAGCGGCAATAGACCGGGCAGACATGCACGGCCTTGAGCAGCACGCGATCCGGATAGCGATGGACGATCCCTTCCACCGGGCTGTGCGCGTGATCACCGATCGGATCGACCCGCTCTTCCGGCGTCAGCAGAAGCTCCGATGTATCCGGCACGAACTGCCGGGCGATCGGGTCGGCCGGGTCCGAGGTGTCTATCAGCCCGGCGACATCGGGCGTAAGCGCGATCGCATATTTGTGGGCGACCGCTTCCAGAGAGGCGCGATCCCGCGCGCCGAGCAGGCCTGCCCGGTCGAGATCCTCAACACTCTTGAGCGATCGTGCCGACGTCATCGGCCATACTCCGCGACCGGGGCCCAGAGCACCTGATCGATGCGTGATGCGCCGGTTGCCAGCATGACCAGGCGATCGAAACCAAGCGCGATGCCGCTCGCTTCCGGCATGATCGCAAGCGCCGCGAGAAAATCCTCATCGATCGGATAGGCCTCGCCGTAGATCCGCGTCTTTTCCGCCATCTCGATCTCGAATCGGCGGCGCTGTTCGGCGGCGTTGGTGAGTTCACCGAAACCGTTGGCCAGCTCGACGCCGCAGGCATAGACCTCGAAGCGCTCGGCAACCCTCGGATCACCCGCCGACGGCCTGGCGAGCGCCGCCTCCGATACCGGATACTCATCGAGGATGGTGACCCGCCCGAAGCCGAGATGCGGCTCGACCTTTTCGACGAGGACGCGGCTGAACAGATCGGCCCAGCCGTCGTCGTCAGCTATCCGCATGCCGACCCGCGCCATTTCGGCGGCCAGATGCGTCCGGTCCGTCTCACCAGTGGGCATTACCGATCCGAGCAGGTCGATATCGGCATGGCGGCGGAACGCATCCGCGACGCTGATCCGCTCGGGACCAGCGAATGGATCGCACTCCCGGCCGCGAAAGGTGAGCTTCGGCGTGCCCGTGGTTTCGGCCGCCAGCGCCAGGATGCGCACGCAATCCATCATCAGGCTCTCGTAGCTTTCGCCGACGCGATACCATTCCAGCATGGTAAACTCGGGATGATGTAGCGGCCCGCGCTCGCGGTTGCGATAGACGTGAGCAAAGCAGGCGATGCGCTGCTCGCCCGCCGACAGCAGCTTCTTGCAGGCGAATTCCGGCGAAGTGTGCAGATAGAAGGGCGCTGCCTGCCCATCCGTCGTCAGCGCCTCGGTGACAAAACCGTGCAGATGCGCCTCGTTGCCGGGCGAGATCTGCAGCGCCGACGTATCGACCTCGATGAAATCCTCGCGCCCGAAATAGCCGCGCAACGATGCCTGGATCGCGTTGCGTCCGATCAGGAACGGGCGGCGATCCGAGTGGACGCTAGGCGTCCACCAGGGAGACACTGTTACGATCGGGGCTTTCATTCGATGATGCCTGACCTTTGTAACCCACGCGAGGGCTGGCTATTTGCCGGATTTTAGGTTAGTTGCGCCCCCAAAGAACAATCAATTGCGTCTTCGGGGCCATTTCGACAGTCCTCTACGACGCCACCAGCCGAGTTACAAGGAAGTCTTATGGTAAAGGTCATCGCCTCTTCCGTCCGCAAGGGCAACGTCCTCGAAGTCGAGGGCAAGCTCTACGTCGTTCTGACGGCCAACAACTTTCACCCGGGCAAGGGCACGCCGGTTACCCAGGTTGATATGCGCCGTATCGTCGACGGCGTGAAGGTGTCGGAACGTTGGCGCACCACCGAGCAGGTCGAGCGTGCCTTTGTCGAGGACGTCAACCACCAGTTTCTCTATGAAGATGGCGAAGGCTTCCACTTCATGAACCCGGAAACTTACGATCAGGTCGTCGTCGATATCGAAACCATGGGCGACCAGAAGGCCTATCTCCAGGAAGGCATGGTCTGCATTCTGTCCATGCACGAAGGCGTCGCGCTTGCCCTGCAGCTGCCGCGCCACGTGACGCTCGAGATCACCGAGACCGAGCCGGTCGTGAAGGGCCAGACGGCCTCGTCGTCCTACAAGCCGGCCATGCTGTCGAACGGCATCCGCACCTCGGTACCGCCGCACATCGATGCCGGCACCCGCGTCGTCATCGCGACCGAAGACAACTCCTACGTCGAGCGCGCCAAGAACTAAGCGCTCTCGCACACCAAATCGAAAAAGCCGCGTCGGAAACGATGCGGCTTTTTTTATTGGATTCGTCGCCGGCAAACAAAAAACGCCGGGCTAAGCCGGCGTTTTCGAGTGTTTTCGAAATGTTGCGTGACGCGCTGTAATTAGCGCGGGCAACGTGCCTCGTAGCGGCGGCCGTAGCGATCGCGATAGACGCAGTAACCGCGGCGTTCGACCGACTGGCCGATCAGAGCGCCAGCAAGGCCACCAGCGACAGCGCCGACAGCAGCGCCACCCCAGCTGTGGCTAACGGCGCCGCCGATAACCGCGCCAGTACCGGCACCGATGGCAGTACCCTGTTCCGTGGCCGTGCAGGATGCAAGCGCGCCAACCAGAGCACCAATCAGAACAATCTTCTTCATCATGACATTAACTCCCAGGTTTTTCGGGCACTTAGATACGGCCCATGAGCAACAGAATAATGATAATCAGCAGAACTAGTCCTAAACCACCGGAAGGTCCATAGCCCCAGCTGCGGCTGTAACCCCAGTTAGGCAAGGCGCCGACCAAAAGCAGAATAAGGATGATGAGCAGTATCGTGCCAAGCATGGTTTATGTCCTCAACTCGTCGTGTATACGAATGGACACAAAACACACGTCCGCGATTTTTGTTCCGCCGAGTTTCGCGCTTTCGTATGGCCTTGCGATGTGTGTGGCAGGAAAACATCACAAAGCTCCCCGAAATCGGCAAAGAGCTCCCGAAAATAGCGGCTTCGACGTTTGTCGTATGGTTAAATTATCATGCAATTACAATATTTTGCGATGCACAAACAGAGAAACCGGAAATATCGTTGATTCGTCGGCTATTTGTTCCGCTTTTGGCCAAAACGCTTGCCAGCTAAGTTCTTGTAATGAATCTTGCGAAAAATCGAGGTTGGCAAGCGATTTACGTTGACAGGCCACTTCCTATCCTCCGTTCCGCCCGTCAAACTTCGGCAGATTCACGATCTAGTGGGAAAAAGTGATTCAAAATCAATACTTAGCCGTGAACAAACCCTGAATCATCCGGAGTCACTGATTCGTCTCCGATTCGTTCTCAAACTGTTCCGGCTCGCAGCCATCTTGTTTCAAACACCCCCGATCGCTTATAAATCCCTTCGTTAAATGAAGTTCAGCCCTTGCGTTTGCTCAGGTGGCTGTCCATGTGTGTTCGGCTTCTGATAGAAGCGGACGTGACCTGAGGCTCCCGCCTCACTTGCAGGACCATGACACTGACATCGCAGCCGATGATACTGAGCGGGCGCGGGGTGACCGCGGTGCTTGGACCGACCAATACCGGCAAGACGCATTATGCCATCGAGCGCATGGTCGCGCATGGCACCGGCGTGATCGGCCTGCCGTTGCGCCTTCTGGCGCGCGAGGTCTACACGCGGGTTGTCGAGAAGGTCGGCGTCCAGAATGTTGCGCTGGTCACCGGCGAGGAAAAGATCTCTCCGCCGAAGGCCCGCTATTCGGTCTGTACCGTCGAAGCCATGCCGCGCGAAACCAAGGCCGCCTTCGTCGCCATCGATGAGGTGCAGCTGGCCGGCGATCTCGAGCGCGGCCATATCTTCACCGATCGCATCCTGCATCTGCGTGGCCGCGACGAAACGCTGCTGCTCGGCGCCGGAACCATGCGACCGATCCTGCAGCAACTGCTGCCTGGTATCACCGTTGTCGAGCGTCCCCGCCTCTCGCACCTTTTCTACGCCGGCCAGAAGAAGCTGACGCGCCTGCCGCAGCGCTCCGCCATCGTCGCCTTTTCGGCTGACGAGGTCTATGCGATCGCAGAACTCATTCGTCGCCAGCGTGGCGGCGCGGCGGTCGTGCTCGGCGCGCTCAGCCCACGCACCCGCAATTCGCAGGTGGCGCTCTACCAGGAAGGCGACGTCGAATATCTGGTCGCGACCGACGCCATTGGCATGGGTCTCAACCTCGATGTCGACCATGTCGCCTTTGCCCAGGACCGCAAGTTCGACGGCTACCAGTTCCGCAATCTCAATCCGTCCGAGCTCGGCCAGATCGCCGGCCGTGCCGGCCGCCATCTGCGCGACGGCACCTTCGGCGTCACCGGCCACGTCGATCCCTTCGACGAGGAACTGGTTGAACGCATCGAAGGCCACGAGTTCGATAACGTCAAGGTGCTGCAGTGGCGCACCAAGGAGCTCGACTACGCCTCGATCCGCGCGCTGCGCGCGAGCCTCGAGACCGGCCCGCGCGTCACCGGCCTGACGCGCGCCCTGCCGGCAGTCGATCAGCAGGCGCTGGAGCACCTGTCGCGCTACCCCGAGATCAACGACCTGGCGACCACCCCGGAACGGGTGGAAAAGCTCTGGGAAGCCTGCGCGCTTCCCGACTACCGGCGTATCGCCCCCGCACAACATGCCGATCTGATTTCGACCCTCTTTTCTGATCTCGTGCGATATGGCACGGTGAACGAGGACTTCCTTGCCGAGCAAGTGCGCCGGGCGGATCGAACAGACGGCGAAATTGACACGCTTTCGGCGCGAATCGCGCAGATAAGGACTTGGACCTATGTGTCGAATCGGCCCAATTGGCTTGCCGATCCGACACACTGGCAGGAAAAGACGCGGGAAATCGAAGATCGATTGTCCGATGCGTTACATGAAAGGTTGACGAAACGCTTTGTTGATCGCAGGACGTCTGTGCTCATGAAGCGCCTGAGAGAGAATGCGATGCTGGAAGCTGAAATCAGTGTAAATGGCGATGTCTTCGTTGAAGGACATCATGTAGGGCAGTTGTCCGGTTTCCGGTTCACGCCCATCGGAGGAGCTGAGGGACCGGACGCGAAAGCTGTCCAGACTGCTTCCCAGAAGGCGCTTGCTTTGGAATTCGAGGCGCGCGCAGCGCGTATCCATGCCGCCGGCAACAGCGATCTGGCGATCGGCTCCGATGGCGCGATCCGCTGGCTCGGCGATCCCGTCGCACGCTTGACGGGCAGCGACCACATTATGCGCCCGCGTGTCATCCTGCTCGCCGACGAGCAGCTGACCGGCAACGCCCGCGACCACGTGGCCGCCCGTCTCGAGCGCTTCGTGAACCATCACATCTCGACCGTGCTGAAGCCGCTGGACGATCTGTCCCGCGCCGAAGACCTGCAGGGTCTCGCCAAGGGCCTGGCATTCCAGCTCGTGGAAAATCTCGGCGTGCTCTTCCGTCGCGACGTGACCGAGGAGGTGAAGTCGCTCGACCAGGACGCCCGCGCCTCGATGCGCCGCTACGGCGTTCGCTTCGGCGCCTACCACATCTTCGTTCCCGCGCTGCTGAAGCCGGCTCCGGCCGAGCTTATCACGCTGCTCTGGGGCCTGAAGAATGACGGCCTCGACAAGCCGGGCTACGGCGACCTCATCCCGGTTCTGGCCGCCGGCCGCACATCCGTGGTTACCGATCCAAGCTACGAGCGCACCTTCTACAAGCTCGCTGGCTTCCGTTTCCTCGGCAAGCGCGCCGTGCGCATCGATATCCTTGAGCGCCTGGCTGATATCATCCGTCCGCTGCTGCAGTGGAAGCCCGGCCAGCCGAACCGCCCTGAGGGCGCCTATGACGGCCGCCGCTTCACGACCACCACGGCCATGCTGTCCATCCTCGGCGCCACGCTCGAGGACATGGAAGAAATCCTCAAGGGCCTCGGCTATCGCGCCGACGCCGTGAAGGCCGAGGACGCCGCCGCTCATCTGGCCACGCAGGACGCTTCGTCGGCTCCTGCCGCCACCGTGGAAGCGAGCACGGAAGAAGCCGCCGACAAGGCTGATCACGACGATGCGGATACCGCATCCGAGGAAGCGCCGGCATCGGAAGCCCCAGTTGTCGAGGCATCTGCACCGGAAGCCGCTGCCGAGGTGCAACCTGCCGCCGAAGCAACGGAAACCGAGGAACCGAAGCCGGTTCTCCTGTGGCGCCTTGGCGGCCGCACCGACAACAACCAGCGCCAGGCGCGCGGTCATGGCGAACGCCGTGGCGGCGACCGCCAGGGTCAAGGTCAGGGTCAAGGCGAACGCCAGGATCGCGGTCAGGGCCATCGTCGCCAGGGCGGCGAAGGCGGCGACAACCGGGAGGGCAACCGCCAGAACCGTGGCAAGGATGGCGGCAAGCCGCATCAGGGCCGTGGTGACCGCAACGAACAGCGTGGCGAGCGCCAGGATCGCGGCGGCAACCGTGATCGCAACGATCGCAACAACAACCGCGGCGGCAATCAGCCGCTGCGCTTCGAGGCAAAGCCCCCGCGCAAGGAGAAGCCGGTGGATCCGGATTCGCCCTTCGCCAAGCTCGCTGCCTTGAAGGAGCAGATGAAGAAGTAAGCCATGAGCGGGGAGAAACAGCCATCAGACGGTTCGCGCCAGCGTATCGACAAGTGGCTGTTCTTCTCGCGCATGGTGAAGTCCCGCTCACTGGCCCAGGCCCATGTGCAATCCGGCCATGTCCGCATCAACGGTCAGCGCATCGCCCAGCCGAGTCATATGGTGAAGCCCGGCGATAAGGTGGAGCTCAGCCTCGACCGGCGCGACCTTGTATTGATCGTCAAGTCGGGCGGCGACCGGCGCGGCCCCTACGAGGAGGCCCGCCTCCTCTACGACGACCAGAGCCCGCCTCCCGACGAGACAAAACGGCTCACCGCTTACGAGCAGGCGACCCGCGACTTAGGCGCCGGCAGGCCCACCAAGAAAGAGCGTCGCGCCATCGACAGGCTCATGTCGGACGAGGATTAGAAAACTCTGCTCCGAACCGGCACCTTTTGCGATTTCTTTATCCTTGAAATCCGCCCTCAAACTCGATAGGTCACAGGGCAACATGCCGGACAGGATTGTGGGCGGAGAAGCCCGCCAATGCTTGCTTCCCGGCTGGGGTAGAGGCGCGACGTTCCAGGTTGCCCGATCCCGCTTGTATGGAAATCCTGGAGTTCTTCATGACCTATGTCGTGACCGACAACTGCATTCGCTGCAAATACACTGATTGCGTTGAAGTCTGCCCGGTTGATTGCTTCTATGAAGGGGAAAACTTCCTCGTCATCCATCCCGACGAATGCATCGACTGCGGCGTCTGCGAGCCGGAATGTCCCGCCGAGGCGATCAAGCCGGACACCGAACCGGGCCTCGACAAGTGGCTGAAGGTGAATGCCGAGTTTGCCGGCATCTGGCCGAACATCACGGTAAAGAAGGATGCCATGGCCGAGGCCAAGGAGATGGACGGCGAGACCGGGAAGTTCGAAAAGTACTTCTCCGAGAAGCCCGGTTCCGGCGACTGAGTCGGACCGAGATTCCATAGCCGGAAAACGGCTTTTGCGCGCGCCGGACGCGCCTGAACCTGCTTGACGCATATGGGTGACATGTGTTGCCCGCATGACTCAGTCGCAGTAAATTATTGATTTCCTCATATTTTTGTGATAGGTTTATCACACTGATCCATTTGTGGCATATCGCTTGCCCCAAGCCACCACGAAAGCAACACAAATCCACACGCGGTTTCCGTGACATATCAACGCCTTGGGCTGTGAGGTCAGAAAATCGCGCGCCTGAACATGTTTGCTTCTGTCCGGTGGGACCAGAAGTAAGTCACCCGACGGATCCTACCGTCTCATCCGGGCCTGACTGACCCGGCTCCGGCGATGCCGGAAGCGTAACAGGGAGTTTTTGATTAGAATGACGACCCAGCAGAAAAAACCTTCTTCCGCCCGTCACGGCTTCAAGACCGGTGAATCGATCGTGTATCCCGCACACGGCGTCGGTACCATCACCGCTATCGAAGAGCAAGAAGTTGCAGGCATGAAGCTCGAACTTTTCGTGATCGATTTCGACAAGGACAAGATGCGCCTCAAGGTGCCGGTGGCAAAGGCCATGAGCATCGGCATGCGCAAGCTGTCCGAAACCGATTTCGTCGAGCGGGCTCTGAAGGTTGTGCAGGGCAAGGCGCGCGTCAAGCGCACCATGTGGTCCCGCCGTGCCCAGGAATATGATGCCAAGATCAATTCTGGTGACCTGATCTCGATTGCTGAAGTCGTGCGCGATCTCTACCGCGCGGAAAATCAGCCGGAGCAGTCCTATTCCGAGCGTCAGCTTTACGAAGCAGCCCTTGACCGCATGGCCCGCGAGATCGCGGCCGTGAATAAGATGTCTGAAACCGAAGCCGTTCGCCTTGTCGAGACCAATCTCAACAAGGGTCCGAAGCGTGGCAAGGCCGTCGACGAGGACGAAGCCCAGGAAGAAGAAGCAGCTTAATC
The DNA here is from genome assembly GCF_030380735.1 of Rhizobium sp. S152. Lineage (GTDB taxonomy): Bacteria > Pseudomonadota > Alphaproteobacteria > Rhizobiales > Rhizobiaceae > Rhizobium. The sequence continues at coordinate 113,674 of NZ_JAUDRZ010000001.1, forward strand.
AAAGCTCTGTTTTGCCTACCAAAAAACCCGGCCTCAAGCCGGGTTTTTTTATTGGAACTTTTTCCGATCTGGCGCGTTATTGAAATGTAGGTGCGAACCTTGCGGCAATCTCCATGCCCTCGAATGTTCGCATATCTGTAAACATTCGTTGAGGAGCGGATCATGCATTCCACATATTGCCCAAGCCTCGGCAACATGAAGAAACTGGTCCCGCCCGGCCTTCTGACCGGCTCATAAGCCTAAACTAGGGCCTGATCCGGAAACGTCCAGAGTATCAGACCCCAATAGCTTCACGACATCCGTTGGATCCGGGCCGCCTTGGCCCGGAACGAGAATTCTTTTCCCATTTTTCGGGCGCGACGCCTGTATTCAGGAGACCGAGATGAAGAACATGTCTGCAGACCGGCGCATGATCAAAATTGCAATGGCGGCTCCTTACCTGGCGCGTGAAGAGGAACATGATCTCGCGATCAGATGGAAGAACAATGACGACCGTGGCGCGCGCAATCAGATCGCCATGGCTCATATGCGCCTTGTCATCTCGATGGCAGGCAAGTTCCGCAACTTCGGCCTTCCGATGAGCGACCTTGTGCAGGAAGGCTATGTCGGCCTTCTCGAAGCGGCGGCCCGCTTCGAGCCGGAGCGCGACGTCCGCTTCTCGACCTATGCCAGCTGGTGGATACGCGCATCGATCCAGGATTACATCCTGCGCAATTGGTCGATCGTGCGTGGCGGCACCAGCTCCGCGCAGAAGGCGCTTTTCTTCAACCTGCGGCGGCTGCGCGCCAAGCTTGCCAAGGGCGACACCCAACTCACGCTGCAATCTATTCACCAGGAAATCGCCGCCGCCCTCGGCGTTAGTCTTTCCGATGTCCAAACGATGGATGCCAGGCTTTCCAGCAACGATGCATCGCTCCAGGCCCCCTCGGTCTCCGGCGACGCCGACAGCGCCGAGAAGATGGATTTCCTCGTCAGCAACGAACCGCTGCCCGATGAGCAGGTGACCAACATGATCGACGGCGAGCGCCGCCGCGTGTGGCTTGCCTCGGCACTCACACATCTCAACGAACGCGAAATGAAAATCATCAGCGCCCGCCGGCTTGCCGAAGACGGCGCGACACTTGAAGAACTCGGCGCCGACCTTGGCATTTCCAAGGAACGCGTGCGCCAGATCGAAAGCCGCGCCATGGAAAAGCTGCGCAGCGCCCTGGTGACAGCAGACCCCTACATGGCCGCATCGGCCTGAACGAGCTTACTCCCCCAGTGATGTGACTGGCCCGGTGCAAACCGGGCCTTTTTTCTCATTCGGAGATGATTTTCACGCGATCGCCGGGCGAAACGGAAGCGCCGGTGGGCAGTGCGTTGATAAGCTTGAAGAGATCGAGCTTACGGTCCGTTCCCATCATCCGCGCGGCAAGGGTGGTGATGTTTTCGCCCGGACGTACGGTGACGACGCGCACGCGAAGCGGCTTGAGCGAAGCGGCCTCCTCGGGCGTCATGCGCCGGAAGCTGGCCCTGAGGATATCGGCAGTCTGTTCCAGCACAGGGCTATCCTTCGGCACCGCCGTCAGGAAGCGGAAAATCTGGGAGTTGATGCGCACCACCGTGACATCAAAATCCCACCGGTCCGCGCTCGCCCGCGCGGTCGCGGCTTCCATACCGTTGACGGTGATCTGCCGGATCGTCGACGGATCGAGCCCGGTGACCCAGCCGCTCGAGATATAGTTCGTCAGCGTCTGGTTCTGGCTATCGGCTACGCCATCGAAGCGGATGGCGACGTCGTTCGGGCCGGTCGCCATGACCGCCTCGACCTTGTTGTCGATCTTGAAGCCTTCAGGCACGTCGAAGCGAATGCCGAGCCCGCCATGGAGGAAGGTCTGGCCCCGCACGTAGCCCTCCTCGGGGCTATCGCCGTAAAGCAGCCCGTCGATGCCATCGAGATAGTAATCCCGGCCCGTATCCCCGACCTTGCCCTCCTGCCCGAAGGCGCGGGCATGGTCGCGGGCAAGCTCGATGCGCTGCGCCGAATTCGGGTGGCTGGAGAGGAAGTCGAGGCTCTGGTCGGCCTCCGGATCGACGGACATGAAGCGGCTGTAGCCGGCCATCGAATCCAGGAATCGCGACGCTGCGAAGGGATCGTAGCCCGCCTCGCCGAGCATGCGCACACCGATTACGTCGGCCTGAAGTTCCTGTTGGCGGGAGAAAGCGGCGAGCCTGAGCTTGCCGCGCGCCAGCGCCTGCTTGCCGGCGATATCGCTCGACAGCACCTCGGCCACCACGCGGCTTGCGATGACCTCGGCCTCCTCGCGCTTCTGGCGCTCGATGCCGTGGTTCGCTGTGACATGACCCATCTCGTGGGACAGCACGGCCGCCACTTCCGAGGCGTCGTTGGCGAGCGCGAGAAGACCGCGGGTAACGTAGAGATAGCCGCCCGGTAGCGCGAAGGCGTTGATGGCGGGCGAGTTGAGGATGGTGATGCGGTAGGACTGGCTCGGATTCTCCGACACTGCCGTCAGGGCGCCGGCAATGCGTGCCACGAGACGTTCCGTCTTTGCATCCTTGTATTCGCCGCCATAGCTGGAAACGATGCGCGGATGCTCGCGCGCCCCCATCGCCGCACGCGGATCGTTCTTCTGGACCTCATCGACGATCTGCGGATTGGACGAGGGGCCGACGCTAGGCTGATAGGATTGTTCAAGCGCCGATTGGCACCCGTACAGCGCGAGGCTCGAAACCGAGACGAGCAGCACCCGCCGGGCCCAATGGCCCGCCACGGAAAACGCATCACTGGAAGGCGCGGCCAATTTCCACGTCGTCATGCTGTCCAGTCTGGTTCTCCGGGTCATCGTGCTTTTCGGCCGGCGCGCGCTTGCGACCAAGTCGGTCTCGATAGATTTCAAGAGGCGTTCCGTCCCCGCTTCTGCACTGCACAATCGAGAACGCAAGCCATTGCTCTAGCTGATTTTCGCATCGATTGCATAGCGAGACTCTGACTAAATATGGCGCCGTTGTATTTTAGCAAGCCTGGCGACGTCTTCGGTTAACCTTCGGTCGCTTCAAATTATGGCGAAAGTGCCGTTACGGAACACAGATTCGTCAACCTTGAAGAAATTGCGCCAAGCCGTGATGGTTCCGGCGCGAGGTGAAATCGCCGATGGGAGCGGCCACGGCAACCTGTCCGCCCTCGATGAACAGCGCGAAATCGGCGATCCTTCGAACCTCGTCGGGATCATGCGAGACGATCACCACCGTATTGCCCGACTGCCGATGCATATCGAGCAACAGCGCCGCCATCTCGTTGCGCAAGGCTGGATCGAGTGCCGCGAAGGGCTCGTCGAGCAGCAGCACCGGACGCTTGCGCACCAGCGCCCGGGCAAAAGCCACACGCTGGCGCTCTCCCCCCGACAGCGTTGCCGGCATGCGTCGCTCGAAACCGCCGAGCCCAACCCTCTCCAGCGCCGCCGAAATGGCCGATCGATCGGGTGCCGAAAGCTTCAGCGCCGGATCTATGCCGAGCCCGACATTGGTGAACACATCCAGATGCGCGAAGAGATTGTTTTCCTGGAACACCAGCGACACCGGCCGCTGCGCCGGATGGCTGTGCGTGACATCGGTACCATTGATGAGGATCTTGCCGCTTGCCGGCGCATCGAAGCCGGCAAGCAGGTTGAGAAAGGTGGATTTGCCCGCGCCCGATGCGCCGGTGACGGCGATGACAACTCCGGCCGGCAGCCGGCAATCGAAGCGGAAGTCATGTGCGCCGAGCCGCAGCCCGACATCACGCACCTCTATGCCGTCCTTCAACTCAGCCATTCCGGGTCTCCCGCCACACCTGACCCGTGGTGCCGGCGATTGTCAGTAGCAGACAGACAAGGCCGAGGATCAGGGCGAAACCATCTGCATCATTGGTGCGATAGCTGCCCATGCTGCTGTAGACAAGCCAAGGCAGGGTGATGAACCCATCCGATCCGAACAGCGCTACCGCGCCGAGATCACCAAGCGACAGCGCCATCGCGAAAGAGAGGGCCGTGAAGAGCGGCTTCATCAGTGCCGGCCCGTCGATCCGCAGGAGCCGGCTGAGCCCGTGGATGCCGAGGCTGGCCGAAAGCCTTTGCGTGCGGTGCTGGTGGATGCGGTAGGCGGGCTCGAGAATGCGCATGACAAAGGGCAGCGACATCAATGTGTTGATGGCGACCACGAGAACGGGCGCGAAAAACGTTGCATCTCCGAATTCCCTGAGCGCCATGAACCAACCCGTCGCCAGAACGATCGGCGGCACCAGCAGAACCAGCGACGATGCACCGCCCATGCTCGAAAAGAACACGCCGCTGACCCTTTGCTCCGACCCGCGCAACGAAAGCAGGTGACGCGCCCGCACCAAAGCCACGGACAATACCAGTGCCAGCACCGCAGCGGAGAGCGCGATGGCAAGGCTGGTACCAGCGGCGCGCCAGAAGACCGGTTGCATCACCAGCTTCGCGAGGTCCGCGCGCAGGCCGGCGATGACGACCGAAAGTAGCGGCAATCCCAGGAACAGCACCGAGACGAATATCATCGCTACATCCGCCAGCCGGACACCGATCATCTGCGCATCCGGGCGCCTGACGGATTTTCCGGATGTGACGCCATCGTCGCCGGCGCCCGGCAACAGCGCGAGGAAACCGAGAATGACCGCCGTGGCCGCTATCTGCAGCAGGGACAGTGCGACCGCACGGCCGGGATCGAAATCGAAGCGTAGCGCCTGGTAGATCGCCACCTCGATCGTGGTTGCCGCCGGACCGCCGCCAAGCATCAGCACCAGCGTGAAGCTCGTGGCGCACAACATGAAGATCAGACCCGCAATCCCGGGAATGACGGCCCTGAGCACCGGCCATTCGATGAAGCGAAACACGGAAGCAGGCCGCATGCCGAGCCCGCCGGCCATCAGCCAGTATTCGCCGGGCACGCGCTCCAGCCCCGCCAGCATGAGGCGGCAGGCGAGCGGCATGTTGAAGAACACATGCGCCAGGAGAATGCCGCCAAGGCCGTAGATGCTGAGCGGTTCCGCGAAGCCGATCTTGAGGAGCAGCGCGTTCAATACGCCCTGCCGTCCCCAGATGCCGATCAGTCCGAGGGCGCCGATCAGCACAGGCAGCCCCATCGGCACGGCCATCAACCGGATGATCCAGATCCGCCCCGGAAACCGCGGTTGCCGTGCCAGCGCCCGCGCCACCGGCAGTGCAAAGAGAATGGACAGGACAGTGGAGATCAGCGCCTGCAACAGCGTGAAGCGCAACACGCGGAGAATATAGGGATCGGTGACCGCAGCCGTGATCGACGACGCCCCGCCCGAAACGAGCAGCGCCGTGATCGCCAGACCGACGAAAAACGCAATGCCGGCGAGGCTGAGCGCCCCGCCTGTCATCGCACGTCTTATATCGGCCGCAGTAAAGAGCATCAGTTCATGCTCATGGCGGCCAGCCACTCGTCGATCCAGGCCTTGCGGTTCTTTGCGACCTCATCCGGGCTCATAAGAAAGGTCTTTGACGGATTGACAAGCTTGCCGAAAGCATCCGGCAGCGGCTCCGATGTCGCCGATACGGGCATCATCCAGTTGTTGGTCGGGATCGTGTCCTGGAAGCCAGGGGTGATCATGAATTTCAGGAAATCCTGGGCCAGCGCCTTGTCCGGCGCGTTCTTCAAGAGACCGGCGACCTCGATCTGGATGTAGTGCCCTTCCGAGAATGCCGCGGCCTGATAGCGATCCGTTTTTTCCGAAACCATGTGATAAGCCGGAGACGTCGTGTAGGAGAGCACCATGGGCGCCTCGCCCTTTGTGAACAGGCCATAGGCTTCCGACCAGCCGGGCGTCACCGTCAGCACGCGCTTCTTGAGCTTCGCCCAAGCTTCCGGCGCCTTGTCGCCATAGACCGACTTCACCCAGAGCAGCAGGCCGAGGCCCGGCGTCGAGGTTCTGGGATCCTCGATGACGATCTTCTGCGCCGGGTCGCCTTCGACCATTTCCTTCAGGCTCGTCGGCGGCGTCTTGATCGTCTGCGTATCGTAGATCACGGCAAAATGGCCGTAGTCATAGGGCACGAAGACGTCGTCCTTGAAACCACCAGGGACCTTCAGCGCGCTGGTATCGACGCCGCTGACATCGAACAGGTCGGTGGACTTTGCCTCGGTGATAAGGTTCGTATCAAGGCCCAACACGACATCGGCCTTGGTGCCTGATCCTTCGAGCTTGAGACGCGACAGCAGCGCCACGCCATCGGCGACGCTCACGAAATTGACTGTGCAGTCGCAGGTCTTTTCGAACGCCGCCTTCACCTTGGGGCCGGGCCCCCATTCAGAGGTGAAGCTCTCATAGGTGTAGATGGTAAGCGTCTTGTCGGCGGCCTGCGCAGCGGCGCTAAAGCCTGCAAATGCAACGGTTGCGGCGAGCGCATATGTCTTCAAGCTGGTCATGGCACCTCTCCTCTTGGTGTTCTTGAAGGGGAAAAGGGCGGTGCCTGGTGTCACGCGTCTAATCCCTCCGCCGGTGTTAGCCGGATCAGGTTCCGCGGGTTGGCTTTCGCAAGCCTCTCAGCCTGACATCCTTGAATCTCAGGCACCCCGTTAGAGCGAGGAGAGATGTATCGTCGCGACCGGCATCTGACAAGGGGCGACGCCGGTCGCGCCATTCGCTTTATTCGGCGGCCTCGGCAGCCGGCTTCGGCGCGTGAGCCTCGGCGCGAGGCAGTTGCCCCGGCTTCAAGAGCAAAGCCGCCATGAGGCCGATGAAGGCGATGCCGCACGACGTCATGAACAACGGCACGAAGGCGCTCGCATAGGCATCGGCCACCGCCTGCCGCGCCGCTTCCGGCAAAGCCGCCATCATCTTCGGCGTCAGTTGCTCGATGTTCTCGACACCAGGGATGGAGAGCCCGGCCCGCCCAAGCTGCGAACCGACGATTGCTCCGTAGATGGAGATCGCGATCGATGCGCCGCCCATGCGTGACAGCGTGACCGATCCGGTCGCCGCGCCGACGTCGCGGGCGGGTGCCGCGTTCTGCACGCCGATGATCGGCACCTGCTGGGCCAGACCGATACCGATGCCATGCATCGCCATGATCGCGCCGATGATCATGACAGGTGTTCCCGCATGCACCTGCGACAGCAGCGCGAATGCGACGGTTCCGATGGAGAGGCTGGCAATCGCGAACGGCTTGTAGCGCCCGGTGGCCGAGATGATCCGGCCCGCCGACAGCGAGCCGCAAACGATGCCGCCGGTCAGAAGGATGAACAGGGCGCCGGCGGCCGAGGGCGAAAGACCCGTGGTCGTCTGCAGGAACAGCGCGAAATAGTTGACCATGCCGATTCCGATGGCGCCGGCCATGACCGACATGACCAGTAGCAGGCCGAATGTCGGGTTGCGGAACAGTGACAGCGGAATGATCGGCTCGGCGGCGCGCCGCTCGACCAGCACCCAGGCGAAGGCGCATACGATGCCGAACGCGATGATGGCGAGGTTGGCCGGCGCGATCAGCGAGCCGAAAAGCTGGCTGCCATCAGCGGCGAGCACGATACAGCTCGTGGTCATCGCCAGAAGAAGCGCGCCGGCGTAGTCGATCTTCGGACGGCGGTTCGGCTTGCGGTAAGGCAGCATGAAGGCCAGTCCGGCGATCACGATCACTCCGATCGGCACGTTGACGAGAAAGATCGAGCGCCAGCCGAACAGGTCGCTCATCGCGCCGCCGAGCACCGGGCCGATTGCACCCGATGCCATGAGCACGAGGCTGGAATAGCTCTGATACTTGGCGCGTTCGCGTGGTTCGAAGAGATCGGCATTGACGGCGAAGATCGACACCATGATGCCACCGCCGCCGAGCCCTTGCAGCACGCGCGCCGCAATCAGCGTATCCATCGATATCGCCAATCCGCAAATCGTCGAGCCAACGGTAAAGATGATGATTGCCGCCATCATCACATATTTGCGACCGAAGAGATCGCCGAGCTTGCCATAAAGCGGCATGACGGCGCTGACCGCCAGGAGATAAGCCGAGCCGATCCAGCCGAACCGTTCGATTTGACCGAACTCGCCGACGATGGTCGGCAAAGCCGTTGCAACGATCTGGTTGTCCAGCGTCGCCATGAAAAGCGCGGCCATCAGGAAAAGAAAGAGGATGAGCCGTCGACGAGGATCCGTGACCAGCGGCTGGACGGCAACTTGCATATTCATGGTGATCTTTCCGGGTTTCGCCATATTTATGTGCTATCAGCATATAAATGTCAATGTCACATAAATGACACCAGCATATTTTCTTGCGCAGCTCGCTCTGCTATTCTGCTCCCATGAGCGACATCGTGAAGACCGCCCCCGAACCAGCTGCATCGACCGATGACATCATGCATATAGGCCAGAGCATGAGCCGCATGCGCATGATTACCGGACGGCGACTGATTGCCCGGCTTGCCATCGCCAAGGTCGCGCCGGATCTGGAACTGTCGCATCTCGACGTGCTGGACGCCGTCAGCCGTTGCGCCGAGCAGGGTGAGGTCACCGTTGGCGCCATCGCCGAGGCGATGCGCATCGATCCCTCACGCGCCAGCCGTATCGTCGCCGACATGGTCGGGCGCGATGTCCTGCAGCGGGCCGCTTCGCAACAGGATGCCCGCCGCATCGTGGTCATGGTCACGCCCTATGGCCGGCGCCTGCTCGACGAACTGAAAGCGCAGAAACTCGCCATCATCAAGGACGTCGTTTCCGACTGGTCCGCCGAAGACGCGGAAGCCTTCGCCCGGCTTTTCGACAAGTTCATGACCGGCTTCGAGCGCGTATTCGCCGTCAGGGACAAGAACCTGCCGCCGGCACCCAGCCTGTCAAAATAAAATCAAAGGTTGATCTGAATCAATCTATTGCCCGGCGTGATTTCCTAAACCTCCTGAGAATTCGAAACTCAGGAGAGAATCAATGAAACGCCGCCCCGCTGCCCTCAAGGGCATGTTCGCCGCCATCGTCTTTGCCGCAGCCGCGCTGCCGGCCCTTTCGGCGGACCTGACCGCACAGAACACGGCGCCCGAGGCAACCAAGAGCGAGGCTCAGAGCCCGTGGATGATCCGGCTGCGCGCGCTTGGCGTCATCACCCAGGATTCGGGCTATGTCGGCGGCGTTCCCGGCTCGGACCTGTCCTACTCAAATACCGTGGTGCCGGAATTCGACGTCACCTATTTCTTCACCAACAACATCGCAGCCGAACTTATTCTTGGCACCACCTTCGCCAATGTCGATGGTGACGGATCGATCGCCGGCCTCGGAAAGATCGGCAAGACCTGGCTGCTACCGCCTACCGTGACGCTGCAATACCACTTCACGGACTTCGGCAACTTCAAGCCTTATGTTGGCGCCGGTCTGAACTACACGATCTTCTACAACGAAAAAGCCAGTAGCGCCCAAAGCCTTGATATCAAGAACACATTTGGTGTCGCACTCCAGGCAGGCTTCGACTACATGCTCGATGAGCACTGGGGCCTCAACGTCGACGTCAAGAAGATCTTCCTGCGCCCCGACTTCGACGTAAATGTCAGCGGAACCGATATGTCCGGCAAGGCGAAGCTTGATCCATGGCTGATCGGCGCCGGCGTGAGCTACCGCTTCTAACTGCGGAGACCATTAGGGCGCTGACAAACCCATGTCCGCGCCCTTTCCCTTTGCCCCTGCTTTGCGCTATGGGCAATGCCCATGAACCAATCCACCTTCACCATTTTGCTCGGCGGCGAGCTGCGAATGACGGAGCGCCTTCGCGCCGCCGTAGCAGACAGCCGTTTCATCGCGGCCGATGGCGGCATGCGGCACGCGCTGGCATTTGATGTCAGGCCTGAGCTCTGGGTTGGCGATTTCGATTCCACGCCGGATGATCTGACGACCGCGTTTGCCGATGTCCCGAGAAAGCCATACCCCGCCGCCAAGGCGGCCACCGATGGCGAGATCGCGGTATCCGAAGCTGTCGCGCGCGGCGCCACGCGGCTCATCTTCGTGGGCGCGCTTGCCGGCGACCGGTCCGACCACGCGCTCCAGCATCTGCTCTACGCCGTCAGTCTCGCCGAAACCGGGCTCGACGTGCTCCTGACCTCGGGCGCGGAAGAAGCCGTGCCGCTGATCGCTGGTAGCATCACGCTCGACCTGCCGAAGAACAGCCTGTTTTCGGTTCCCGCCTTCAGCGAACTTAACGGCCTGTTCATCGAGAATGCCCGCTATCCGCTCATCGATTTCCATTTGCCCTTTGGCTCGTCGCGCACCATTTCCAATGTCGCGGAAGGGCCTGTGCGCTTCTCGCTTGAAAGCGGCCGCGCCATCGTGCTCGCCCGCCCTTACGATCTTTCCGGAGTCTGATTTTTGGCGCCCCCTATCCTTAAACTCGACGACATCTTCCTGAGCTTCGGCGGCGCGCCGCTTCTGGCCGGTGCTGCCCTGCAGGTGGAGCCTGGCGACAAGATCTGTCTCGTCGGCCGCAACGGCTCCGGCAAGTCGACGCTGCTGAAGATCGCCGCCGGCATGGTGGAAGCGCAGTCCGGCGAGGTGTTCCGCCATCCGTCGTCGACGGTGCGCTATCTCGAACAGGCGCCCGATTTCGCCGGCTACAGCACCGTACAGGCCTATGCGGAAGCGGGGCTTGGTCCGGGCGACGATCCATACCGCGTCACCTACCTCCTCTCGCATCTCGGCCTGACTGGCGAGGAGGATCCGAAGAACCTTTCCGGCGGCGAAGCGCGCCGCGCCGCCCTTGCCCGCGTTCTCGCTCCCGAGCCCGATATCCTGCTGCTCGACGAGCCGACCAACCACCTCGACCTGCCCACCATCGAATGGCTGGAAGGCGAGCTGCAGAAGACCCGCAGCGCACTGGTGCTGATCTCGCACGACCGACGCTTCCTCGAAAAGGTCTCCACTGCCACCGTCTGGCTCGACCGCGGCAACTCGCGCCGCCTCGACCGCGGCTTTGCCCATTTCGAAGCCTGGCGCGACCAAGTGCTCGAAGCCGAGGAGATGGAGCAGCACAAGCTTGGCAAGGCGATCGAGCGCGAGGAGCACTGGCTGCGCTATGGCGTCACCGCGCGCCGCAAGCGCAACATGCGCCGCCTTGGCGAACTGCAGACGATGCGCGCCAACTATCGCGGCCACAAAGGTCCGCAGGGCACCGTCCAGGCGACTGTCTCGGACGCCCAGGAATCCGGCAAGCTGGTCATCGAAGCCGACAAGATCACCAAGACCTATGGCGAGCGCCCGATCGTCACACCGTTTTCGATCCGCGTTCATCGCGGCGATTGCATCGGCCTCGTCGGCCCGAACGGCGCCGGCAAGACGACGCTCCTGAAGATGCTGACCGGTCAGCTTCAGCCCGACACCGGCATCATCAAGCTCGGCACCAATCTGGAGATCGCCACGCTCGACCAGAAGCGCGAGGATCTGAACCCCGAGGACACGCTGGCGCATTATCTCACCGACGGCCGCGGCGAGAACCTGCTTGTGAACGGTGAGCAGCGCCACGTCACCGGCTACATGAAGGAATTCCTGTTCCAGCCGGAGCAGGCCCGCACGCCGATCAAGAACCTCTCGGGCGGCGAACGCGCCCGCCTGATGCTCGCCCGCATGCTGGCGCGGCCATCCAACCTCCTGATCCTCGACGAGCCGACCAACGACCTCGACATCGAGACACTGGATCTGCTGCAGGAAGTCGTGGCTGGCTTCCCTGGCACCGTCATCCTCGTCAGCCACGACCGCGACTTCCTCGACCGCACCGTGACCTCGACCATCGCACCCGCCGTTCCCGACGCGCCCGATGGCCGCTGGATCGAATACGCCGGCGGCTATTCCGACATGCTGGCGCAGCGCAAGGGTGCAGCCGACGAACGCAAGAAGGCGGAGAAAGCCGAAAAGGCGAAAGCGCAGGACGCGGCCCCCGCCGCCGAAGCGCCCAAGGGCAAGGGGAAGCTCTCCTTCAAGCAGAAGTTCGCGCTCGAAAACCTGCCCAAGGAGATGGCGAAGGCCGAAGCCGAGATCGCCAAGCGCGAGGAAAAGATGGCCGACCCCAACCTCTTCTCCAAGGACCCCACGACGTTCAACCGCCTGGCCGCCGAAATGGAAAAATTTCGCGACAGCCTGGTGAAGATGGAAGAGGAATGGCTGGAACTCGAAATGCTGAGGGAAGAGCTGGAAGGCTGATCCCGGTCTCGGGCAGGCCGGCGTCTTCCTCACGTTTCATTGATTGGTCACCGCCGAAAGGGCGGGACTAAGCTCTCCCGCGAGCCCATGCCCCGGGCCGCGAGGAGAAAACCCATGTCTCGTTATCTCAGATCTATTGCGGCAGCTGCCTTCGCCGCAAGCACTCTCGTCATTGCCACACAAGCCGCCCATGCCGCCGATGCCGAGCGCGTCCGCGTGCGTGGCGACGTCGCCAGCCTCACCGGCGACAAGCTCGTGGTCAAGACCCGCGAGGGCAACGACCAGACCATCACCCTGAAGCCGGACTGGCAGGTCGGCGGCGTCAGGAAGGCGTCCGTCGAGGACATCAAGCCCGGCGACTTCGTCGGCATCGCCTCGCTGCCGAAAGCCGATGGTGGCGATGGTGCGCTTGAAGTGCTGATCTTCCCTGCCGCCATGAAAGGTACCGGCGAAGGCAGCCGCCCCTGGGATTTGAAGCCGAACAGTAGCATGACCAACGCCACCGTGGCAAAGGCCGTGAAGTCCGTCGATGGTCACAGCGTCACGCTGACCTATCAGGGTAAAGAGAAGACCATCTCGATCGCCAACGAGACGCCGATCGTGACGCTGACATCGGCCGAGAAGAGCGACCTGACGCCGGGCGCCCACATCATCGTCATGGGCGAGAAGGCGGCCGATGGCGCCGTCACCGCCAGCCGCGTGACCGTCGGTGCCAATGGCCTTGTGCCGCCGATGTAACGGAGCGGATTACCCGTCGACCGGCGCCGGCTTGCCCGGCGCCTTCGTCGCGGGCTTGGCTTCCACTTTCCCGGCCAGCGGCTCCAGATGCAGCACGCGCGGATGGAAGGTTTCGACGTAGGTTTCGGAGCGGCCGATATAGATCATGGTCGCCTCGGGCATCGTTTGCAGCACCTTCATCATCGTCGATTGCCATTCCGGCTCCATGCCTTCCAGCACTTCGTCGAAGAAGATCCAGCGCGGGCGTACCAGAAGCAGACGGGCAAAGCCGATTGCTCTCTGCTCGTCGGAATCGAGCAGCTTGTCCCAGCGCGCGCGGGTGTCGAGACGGGCGACGAGATTGTGCAGCCCGGCCTTGTCGAGAGCCGCCACCATGTCGTCGGTCTTGTAGCTATCCGCGGGTTCGGGGAAGGCCAGCGCCTCCCGCAGCGTACCACCCGGAATATAGGCCGACTGCGGCAGAAACTGCATGTCGTCGGTCGGTGGCAGGCCGATCTTGCCGCCGCCGCAGGGCCATAGTTCCGACAGCGCCAGGAACAGGAGCTTGCGGTTGACGCTGTGATCGCCGTTGATCATCACCTTCTCGCCGGCCTTGATCGTGACGCTGCCCTCGTGCAGCCGGAAACCGCCGCACTGGTCGATCTCCTCACCGATCTTGGCGGCGATCCTGACATTGTCGAGCGTCAGCGTGTCGGGCGCGCTCCGCTCGTAGGCGATCATCTCCTTGTGATCGACATCATCACCCATGGTGGTCAGCGCCTGGCGGAAATCGGTGACGCGCATCAGCGTGGCGCGCCATTCGGCGATCGGACCGAAGTTCGAGACGTACCAACGCAAGGCCGCATTCACCTGGTTGAAAGCCCCCACCGACATCATCAACTGGCCGAAAGTCAGGCTTCCGGAGAAATAGGCCGGCGCCGCGACGATGATCGGGATGACCACAACAAGCCAGCCATAGCCCGCCGACACCCAAGTCAGGTTGACATTGGCCATGGCGAGCTTCTTCAGGACATCGAGCAGCGAGGTGATATCCGTATTGATCCGTCCGCGCTCGTTCTCTTCGCCGCGCGCCGCGGTGATCGCAGGGATATTCTCATTGGCGTGCATCAGCGCGAAGCGGAGCTCTGCCTCCTTGGAGAAACGGTCGGCATTGAGCTTGACGAGCTTGCGGCCGACGAGCTGGCTGAGCACCGAGGCCGACGCCGCGTAGAAAATGGCGGCCCACACCATGTAGCCGGGAATGGAAAAACTGCGGTCGCCGAAGTGGAAGACGAAGCCGCTGGAGAGCTCCCACAGCACGCCGATGAAGCTGACCAGAAGAATGGTTGACTGCACGAGACCAATGACGAGGCCCGTCGTGCTTTCCGCAAGGTTGCGCGCATCCTCGTGCAGGCGCTGGTCGGGATTGACGCCGATCAGTCCACTCGATGCCAGACGAAGAGCGCGCTTGCGCCGGAGCCATTGATCAACAAGATCGCGCGTCAGCCCCTCGCGCATGTAGAGAGCCGTCATCTGGTTGAACCAGGCCTGGACGACGTTGAGCAGGAGCAGCATGCCGGCGATCAGGGCGAAGATCTTCAACTGATGAAAGAAGCCCGGCAGATCACGGCGCGAGATGGCGTCGTAGAACGGCGCGTTCCACTGGTTTAGGATAACGGTCGCATAGGCCGTCGCCAGGATCACACCGATCAAGGCTGTCGATAGCAGCAGCACCTTCCCGCGCACCCTGGAATTCCAGAATGCCGAGAACATCACCTTCAGGCGGAAGATCAGACTGAGGTCGTAACCTACCCGGTCCTGGCTTTGATTGCTCGGCGTGCCTTTGACGTCATCTGCCATTATGCTTTCCTAAGCCGTCTTTTCATCTCAATAACATGGTGCATCGGCTTGTCCCAGCAACAGATTTTAGCACGCTTTAATGCGTGAGTTACTCAGCGGCGGTTTGCGCCGCACGTTTCGGAGATTGATTCGCGGCCCGACTGGGTCTATTTAAACCACTCCGTGGTGATTTGGCCGGCCGGCTTGCAGCCACGTTAAAGAAGTTGCTAAAGGGCCGCGTGCGGACCGATAGCGATATTTTCGTTTTTCTCGTCGAGTGACCGCAATGCCTATCAAGATTCCCGATACCCTGCCCGCTTTTGGAACCCTGGTTCAGGAAGGCGTCCGCGTGATGACCGAAACGGCGGCAATCCGCCAGGACATCCGGCCGCTGCAGATCGGGCTCCTCAACCTGATGCCGAACAAGATCAAGACAGAACTGCAGATGGCGCGCCTCATCGGCGCTTCGCCGCTGCAGGTGGAGCTTTCGCTGGTTCGCGTTGGAAACCACAAGGCGAAGAACACCTCCGAGGACCATCTGTTTTCCTTCTACCAGACCTGGGAGGAGGTCAGGCATCGCAAGTTCGACGGCTTCATCATCACCGGCGCACCGATTGAACTGATGCCCTACGAGGATGTGAACTATTGGTCGGAAATGCAGCAGATTTTCGATTGGACGGAAACAAACGTCCACTCGACGATGAATGTCTGCTGGGGCGCCATGGCCGCAATCTATCATTTTCACGGGGTGCCCAAATACGAGCTCAAGGAGAAGGCCTTCGGGGTTTATCGCCACCAGAACCTCAAGCCGTCCTCTGTTTATCTGAACGGCTTCTCCGACAACTTCGAGGTGCCGGTATCGCGCTGGACGGAAGTTCGCCGCGCCGATATCGAAAAATCGGAAGATCTGGAAGTCCTGATGGAATCGAGCGAGATGGGCGTCTGCCTGGTGCATGAGACCAAAGGCAAACGGCTCTACATGTTCAACCACGTAGAATATGATTCAACCTCGCTTTCCGACGAGTATTTCCGCGACGTCAATGCCGGCGTACCGATCAAGATGCCGCATAACTACTTCCCGCATAACGATCCGTCGCTTGCGCCGCAGAACCGCTGGCGCGGTCACGCGCATCTCTTGTTCGGCAACTGGATCAACGAGATCTACCAGACGACGCCCTACTATCTCGACGAGATCGGCAAGACGGCCTGACAACGAAAACGAGGATGCCGCGCGCCTTTGCCGCGGCATTTCTTTTACTATCGGCAGGTTGCGGTTTCCAAAGAATGGGGGCAGTTTCCGACACCTGAATCAGGATTGGAGGAACGGCGGCTATGGCGACAGAGTTGGAACGGGAAATATTCGGAAAGACCAAATCTGGAGAAGATGTCTACCGCGTAAGAATCAGCGGCGGCGGCCTCACGGCGAAGGTAATCACCTGGGGCTCCGTGATCCAGGATCTGCGGCTCGATGGCCATTACGCGCCGCTGACGCTCGGCTTTGACGACTTCGACAGCTATCCCGCACATTCCCCCTTTTTTGGTGCCACGCCAGGCCGTTGCGCCAACCGGATCGGCGGCGGCAAATTCACGCTCGATGGCAAGACCTATCAGCTCGATCTGAACGAGAACGGCGCCTCCCATTTGCACGGCGGGTTCGACAACATCGCCCAGCGCAACTGGACCATCGTCGAGCATGAAGCCGACCGCGTGGTGTTGAAGATCGTCGATGCCGATGGCCGTGGCGGCTATCCCGGCAACAGCACGATCCAGGTTACCTACCGCGTTCATGGCCACGGCGAGCTCTCGGTTTCCTACGAATCGATAAGCGACCAGCCGACGCTGGCCAATGTCTGCCAGCACGCCTATTTCAACCTCGACGGCCGAGAGGATGCTCTCGGCCACGACATCATGATCGCCGCCGACAACTATCTCGTCACGGATGATCTGCAGATTCCGACCGGCGAGATTCGCCCGGTAGAGGGCACGGCTTTCGATTTCCGTGAAATGGCGCCGATGAAGCGCTTCGAAGGCTCGGAGCAGGCGCTCTACGACCATAATTTCTGCCTCTCCAGCGACCGTACCGCCAAGCGCTCCGTCGCCTTGGTGCGCAGCCTGCACTCCGGCATATCGATGGAAGTCCGCACCACGGAACCGGGCATTCAGTTCTATGCCGGTTTCAAGATGGACGTTCCGGTACCCGGCATCGGCGGCCGCAAATACGGTCCGTTCGCAGGCTTCTGCCTGGAAACCCAGGTCTGGCCTGACGCCATCAACCATGAGCGCTTCCCCAACGCCGTGCTGCGCCCCGGTGAGGTGCTGCGGCAGGAGACCGACTACATCTTCTCGAAGAATTGACCTGTCGTACGCAAACCAAGTCGACAAAACCCTCGCAGCCCGCTGCGGAGGTTTTTCGTGATCGGATGTTTTGGGGGTTGCGATTGGTTCCATATAGGTTCTATTATTGAAAGATGGATAGAACCAGTCTCATCGCCGAGATCGAAAGCCGCGGCCTGCGCGACGATGCGCTGACCGGGCCGCTGTACAAGCGGCTTGCGCAGGCACTGACCGGCCTGGTTCAGGAGGGTCTGCTCAAGCCCGGAACGGCGCTTCCCGGCGAGCGTGACCTCGCCGAAGCCTTGAAGATCGGCCGCGTCACGGTTCGCACCGCCTATCGTGATCTGATGAGCGCAGGCACCCTTGAATCGCGCCATGGCAGCGGCACATTCGTTTCCAGCAAGGTGGAGCGAATGGAGCAATCGCTGTGGCGTCTCTCGTCCTTTTCCGCCGACATGCGCTCACGCGGCCGCGCACCAGCGGCGCGGATCATTTCGCGCGCCGTCAACACGCCCTCTCCCGAGGAAGCCTTCCTGCTGGGCCTGGGACTGGACGAGCCGGTGCTGCGCCTCGATCGCCTGCGCCTCGCAGACGGACTGCCGCTGGCGATCGAACGCGCGGTCGTGCCCATCAAGTTCCTGGGCGGAAACGAGGGTGGCGAAGGCTCGCTTTATGAGGCGCTGGCGGCAAGCGGCCACCGCCCGGTCCGCGCCTTGCAGAGACTGACCGCCGTCACGCTCGATCCCTCCTCGGCGGCGGCGCTCGACGTGAAACCCGGCGCCCCGGCGCTGCTGATCGAACGCGTGTCGCGCCTGGAAGACCAGCGCGTCGTTGAATACACCCGCTCGCACTATCGTGGCGATGCCTATGACTTCGTTGCAGAATTGAGAATTGGAGACGACCTATGAGTGAAACCAAGTCACTGATGTTGCAGGAAGCCGGCCAATCGCCGGACGTTGTGGCAACGCTTCTTCAGAAAGAAAAGCCGGTCTTCGACGAAATCGCCAGGCTGTTTGCAACGGGCGCGCCGAGCGTCGTGACGACGGCCGCACGCGGCTCCTCGGACCATGCGGCGACCTTCTTCAAATATCTGTTCGAAATCACCTGCGGCGTTCCGGTTGCCTCGATCGGCCCGTCGATAGCCTCGGTCTACGGCGCCCCGCTGCACCTCAAGGGCGGCATTCATTTCACCGTATCGCAGTCCGGCGCGAGCCCCGATATCGTTGCGCTGCAGGATGCGGCCAAGCGCGGCGGCGCCACGACCATCGCGGTCGTCAACGTCACCGACAGCCCGCTGGCGAAGCAGGCCGACCTGGTGCTCAACCTGAACGCCGGCGCGGAAAAGAGCGTCGCGGCAACCAAGTCCTTCATCGCGTCGGTTGCCGCGCTCTCCGGCGTCACCGCCGCCATCGGCGCCAAGCGCGATCTTCAGCACGCTCTCGAAAAGCTGCCGGAAGCGTTGGAGGCAACATCGGGCATCGACACTGCAGCCGCCGAAGACGTGCTCTTCAACGCCACCTCGCTCTACACCGGTGGCCGCGGGCCGGCCTTCGCCATCGCGCTGGAGGCGGCGCTGAAGGCCAAGGAAACCGCCGGCCTGCATGCCGAAGCCTTCTCGCTTGCCGAACTCATGCACGGGCCGATGCGCCTCGTCCAGCCGGGCTTTCCCATCGTCGCCTTCACCCCTGACGACTCTGCCTATGCCAACAACGTCCAGGCGCTGGAGCGCCTGCAGAAACTCGGCGCGACCACCGTACCCTTCTCGACGCAGCCGCTTGCCGGCATCAACCTACGCGTGCCGACGACGGGCAACGGCCTGCTCGATCCATTGGTCTCGCTGCTCGTCTACTACCGCCTGATCGAGTCGGTGACGCGCCGCAAGGGCTTCGATCCCGACAAGCCGGCAAACCTTTTGAAGGTTACGGAGACGGTCTGATGGCCCGCAAGATATTCACCGGCGCGCGCATTTTCGACGGCCAGCGCTTTCACGACGACAGGGCATTGATCGTTTCCGACGGCAGGGTCGAGGCGATCATCGCAGGCAACGACCTGCCCGATGGCGAGCACATCGCGCTTGAAGGCGGCGTGCTCTCCGCCGGCTTCATCGACGCGCAGGTCAATGGCGGCGGTGGACGAATGCTGAACGACGAGCCGTCAGCTGCTTCGATGTACATGATCGCGGCCGGCCACCGTCCCTACGGCACCACCGCGCTTCTCCCGACCCTGATCACCGACACGTCGACGGCAACCGCTGCGGCAGTCGAAGCGGCCAAAGACGCCGTGACATCAAATAAGGGCGTCGCCGGCCTGCATCTAGAAGGGCCGCATCTGGCGCCGGCACGCAAGGGCGCCCATCTCGCAGAACTCATGCGGCCGGTGGAAGACGCCGACGTCAAGGCGCTGATATCAGCGAAGCAATCGATCGGCACCCTGCTGGTCACCATGGCCGCCGAGCAGGTCACGCCGCGCCAGGTACGCGAGCTGAGCGAAGCCGGCGTCACGGTCAGCATCGGCCACTCCGATTGCACGAGCGAGGCCGCCGAGGAGCGGTTCGATGCCGGCGCACGCGGCGTCACTCATCTATTCAACGCCATGAGCCAGCTCGGCCATCGCGCACCCGGTCTCGTGGGCGCGGCGATCGACCACCCATCCGTTTGGTGCGGTATCATCGCCGACGGACATCACGTCGATCCGAAGGCGCTGCGCACCGCGCTACGCGCCAAGCGCGGCGAGGGTAGGCTTTTCTTTGTCACCGACGCCATGTCGCTGGTCGGATCCGAACGCGACAGCTTCACGCTGAACGGCCGCACGGTTCGCCGCGAGCGCGGCGGCTTCTGCTCCAAGCTGGTCCTGTCCGACGGCACGCTCGCCGGTTCCGACGTCGATATGGCATCCACGATCCGCTACGGCGTCACCTATCTAGATCTCTCGCTGGCCGAAGCGCTACGCATGGCGACGCTCTATCCCGCCCGCTTCCTGCATCTCGACGACCGGGGCCATTTGGTACCCGGCGCCCGTGCCGACCTCGTGCATCTGACCGATGACATCAAGGTCACCCGCACCTGGATCAGCGGCGAAGCGGCCTGATGGGCGGAGATGAAACATGACTGAAATAACCGACCTCTATTTCTCCGGCCTGATCGAACGGCTTCAGTCGCTGAAGACTTCGCTTGCCGACCCGATGGCCGCTGCCGCTGCCGCCATCCTGGACGCTGCCCGAAACGACAAGCGCGTCTACGTCTTCGGCACCGGCCACTCGCATATGCTGGCCGAGGAAGTGCATTACCGCGCCGGCGGTCTCGCGTTCACCGTACCGGTGTTGGTCGGCTCCGCGATGCTGCATGAGGGCGCCGTCATCAGCTCCGTCTACGAGCGCACGCAGGGCCTCGTGAAACCGGTGCTGGAACGCTATGGCATGCAGCCCGGCGACGTCATCATTATCGCCTCGAATTCCGGCGTGAACGCAGCCCCGATCGAGGCCGCCGATTATGGACGGGAGATCGGCGCCAAGGTGATTGCGATCACATCAGTTGCCTATTCCACCGCTGTTGCAAAGGGTCGCCGCCGTCTCGCCGACATCGCCGATGTGGTGTTGGACAATGGGCTCCCGCCCGGCGACGCGGTGATCGATCTCGCCGGCACGGAATTGAAGGTGGGTCCAGTATCGACCGCGATCGGCGCGACCATCATCAACGCGGTCTTCGCGGATGTCGCGGCCCAACTCTCCAAGGCGGGAGAAGCGCCGATCTATCTCAGCGCGAACATGCCGGGTGCGGCGGCGGTGAACGAGAGACTTGTGAAGCGATACCGGCCGCGAAACCCGCATCTGTAAAACCGGAGCTGACCGTCAACGGCATGTTGACGGTCGGTCGTCAGAGTTCAATCTGGCGAATATACGCGCTCGAGCGCATATTCCTTCCCAAGCAAAGACGAGATGGACACGCACCATCCGCGCTTCGAAAGGACCATTGGCATGACCCAGCTTCTCCTGAATTCGGCGGTCGCAATTCTGATCGCAGCCGGCTTCCTTGCAACCGCGACGGCCGCCCTTCGCGGCGAGGACAGGGCGCTTCAAAAGGTGCCTGTGAAGGTGCGGGCGCGACGCCACCCAAAAGGCTGAGCAACAGCCAAATTATTCCTTAAATCGGCCCCAATATCGACACCGGTCCGGACGACGAATGCGTCACCGGAATCGGGAGGGTAGGACAATGACCAAAATCATCGGCGTAGCCGCTGTCGTGACGATCGCGCTCGCCGTCTATGCCGCATATCTCAATCCATATGAAAGCGGCAGGCAGTCCGGCGCCCATTCACGCAGCGACGACAGCCACACCGCCTCCATCCGCTAAACGAAGAACTGCCCGCCATTGGCGGTGAGCGTCGAGCCGGTGATGAAGCCGGCATCGTCGGATGCGAGGAAGACGACGCAGCGCGCGATCTCCTCTGGTTCGCCGAGCCGCCCGACCGGGATTTGCGGAATGATCCGCTCGTTCAGCACCTTCTCCGGCACCGCAAGCACCATCTCCGTTCCGATATAGCCGGGGCAGATCGCGTTGACCGTGATGTTCTTGGCGGCCCCTTCCTGGGCGAGCGCCTTGGTGAACCCGAGATCGCCGGCCTTCGCGGCGGAATAGTTCGCCTGCCCCATCTGACCTTTCTGACCATTGATGGACGAGATGTTGACGACGCGCCCGAAGCCGCGGTCGCGCATGCCGGCCCACACCTGATGGGTCATGTTGAAAAGACCGGTGAGATTGGTGTTGACCACCTCGTGCCATTGCTGCGGGGTCATCTTGTGGAACATCGCGTCGCGCGTGATGCCGGCATTGTTCACCAGCACTTCGATCGGTCCGAGTTCGCCTTCCACTTTTGCGATCCCCTCGCCGCATGCCGCGTAGTCGGAGACGTCCCATTTGAAGACGGGAATGTCGGTGGCATCGTGAAATGCCTTCGCCTTCTCGTCATTGCCCGCATAATTGGCAGCGACCTTGTAGCCGCTGTTCTTCAGCGCCAGGGAAATCGCCGCACCGATCCCGCGCGTGCCCCCGGTAACGATAGCCACTCTGCTCATGTTCCGCTCCCCATTTGCAATGTCCCCACTATCCGGCAGGGTTCATTGGAACATCAATTGCAAGCTATTAGAATGCCTCGAAGCACATGGCGACGCCCATGCCGCCGCCGATGCAGAGTGTTGCAAGTCCCTTCTTCGCGCCGCGGCGCTTCATCTCGAAGAGCAGCGTGTTGAGCACGCGCGCGCCGGATGCCCCGATCGGATGGCCGATGGCGATCGCGCCGCCGTTGACGTTGACGATTTCAGGGTTCCAGCCGAGATCCTTGTTGACGGCGCAGGCCTGCGCGGCGAAGGCCTCGTTCGCCTCGACGAGATCGAGGTCGCCGATCGACCAGCCGGCTTTCTCGAGCGCCTTGCGAGATGCCGGTATAGGCCCGGTGCCCATGATCTGCGGATCGACGCCCGCAGTCGCCCAGGAGACGATGCGGGCCAGCGGCTGGATACCCCGCCGCGACGCCTCGGCCTCGCTCATCAGGACGGCGGCCGCCGCACCATCGTTGAGGCCCGACGCGTTCGCAGCCGTCACCGAGCCTTCCTTGTCGAAAGCCGGGCGAAGCTTGGCCATGGCGTCCATCGTCGCGCCGTGGCGGATATATTCGTCGGCATCGACCGTCACGTCGCCCTTTCGGGTCTGGATGACATAGGGAATGATTTCGTCGGCGAAGCGCCCGGCCTTCTGCGCGGCCTCGGCCTTGTTCTGCGAGGAGACGGCGAAACGATCCTGCTCTTCGCGGGAAAGCTGCCACTGCCGCGCTATGTTCTCCGCCGTCACGCCCATGTGGTAGCCGTAGAAGGCATCGGTCAGACCATCCTTGATCATGGTATCGACCATCTTCAGGTCGCCCATCTTTGTGCCACCGCGCAGATGCGCCGCATGCGGCGCCATCGACATGGATTCCTGGCCGCCGGCCACGATGATCCTGGCGTCTCCAAGCGCGATCTGTTGCATGCCGAGCGCCACCGCGCGCAAGCCAGAACCGCAGAGCTGGTTGACGCCCCAGGCGGTCGCCTCCTTCGGTACGCCGGCCTTCATCGCGGCCTGTCGCGCCGGATTCTGCCCCTCGCCAGCTGGCAACACCTGTCCGAGAATGACTTCATCAACCTCGGCGGCGTCGACACCGGCACGCTCCAGCGCGCCCCGGACGGCCACCGCCCCCAGTTCGTGGGCCGGAACTGTTGCGAAAGCGCCGTTGAATGAACCAACAGCGGTACGGCCGGCACTCGCGATTACGATGGACGAACTGGACATCACGGTCTCCTCATGGCTCCACCACATATAAGCTGAAACTGACAAAGCTTCCGCGCGGAGTCAAACGACAAGACAACGGCCCGACGTTTCTTTGACGCCTATAAGCGAAGGCGAATTATCTCTGTCACAAAAGGGGTTGCCGCATCGCACAAAGAGATTGTCACCGGCATTCTTTTGCGTCTACATTCCTAGGTGGAGGAATTTCAATGACAATCAGATGGGCTTCGGGAGACTGATATGGCGAAGAATGAGGGACAGATTGTAATCAAGAAATACGCCAATCGCCGCCTGTACAACACGGGAACCAGCACATACGTGACGCTGGAAGACCTGGCGGAGATGGTAAAAAAGGGGGAGGACTTTACGGTACAGGATGCAAAGAGCGGTGACGACATCACCCACTCGGTCCTGACGCAGATCATTTTCGAGCAGGAATCGAAGACGGGCAATACTCTGCTGCCTATCTCCTTCCTCCGTCAGCTGATCACCTACTACGGCGACCAGATGCAGATGGTTGTTCCGAGCTTCCTGGAGCATTCCATGCGCGCCTTTACCGAGCAGCAGGCGCAGATGCGCGAGCAGGTGACCCGGGCCTTCGGCGACACGCCGCTTACCAAGAACTTGCAGATGGTCGAAGAGCAGGTCCGCCGCAACACCGAAATGTTCCAGCAGGCCATGCAGATGTTCTCGCCCTTCCCGGCGCCTGCCGCCAAGGAAGGCCGCAAGGCCGAGGCGAAGGATATCGACGAACTAAAGGAACAGCTGCGCGCGCTTCAAACCAAGCTCGACAATCTCTAAGCTAGAGTCCGATCGACACGTCACGGCCGGCGGTGCGTATGGAAACAGCGAAACCGCCGATCACGTCGATCAGTGCAATCATCATCAAGATGAAGAAAACCTGCGTCGCCGCGTCCTGAACGAGAAGAAACTCGACCAGAAAGGCGATGAACACCAGCATCGACAACATGTGATTGGCAAGCCGCGTACCCGACTGTTGGGTTGCGCGTAGTATTTCAAAGAAGAGAATGGCGAGCGCCACGACGATCAGAAGGTCGCCGAGCGACATGCTCCAGATCGCACCTGAAATCATCGAGAGAACGAACATGTCGTTCTGAAGCGCCGGAAGACCGCCGCTGCCCATTAATCCGAACATCGCCATATTATACAGAATAAAAGGAATGATCATCAGCGGCACGGCGTTGAACATATTGCGCATTCTCCCCTCAACGGAAAGAATAGTGCCGCAAAACGCCGCATAACTTCAAGACTTCATGCGGGATAATGTGACTGAAATGCAAAAGGCCGGCTGAAAGCCGGCCTCGCAAATCCTGCTGAAGCAGAACGCATAAGATAAATTATGCGCTTTCCTTCGGCGTCAGAACCTGACGGCCGCGGTACATACCGGTCTTCAGATCGATATGGTGCGGACGGCGCAGTTCGCCGGAGTTCTTGTCTTCAACGTAAGTCGGTGCCTTCAGCGCGTCTGCAGAGCGGCGCATACCGCGCTTGGACGGGCTTGTTTTTCTCTTCGGTACAGCCATTTTAATTACTCCACTTCACGGGCGAACACATCCAACGGCCAGACTGGCGGCCGAAACGACGTATCGCGATTTCGGAAATTTTGCGCGCTTATACATGCCTTCGAGGGGCTTGACCAGTCCCCAGCTTTATTTTTTAGAATTCAAGCTGCAACAGCTTAAAGCTCGTCTTCCGCAACGATCCAGGGCTCGGCGCGCGCCGCCTCCTCCCAGGCCACCCAGGCCGGATGCGACTTCACCGCCGCCATGTAGCTGAGCGTCTCACCTGAAGTAACCAGATCATAGGTATCGAAGCGATTGACGACAGGCGCGAACATTGCATCGGCTGCGGAAAAGGCGCCGAACAGGAACGGCCCGCCCGAATGCGCGCGCAGATCTCGCCAGATGGTTTCGATGCGAGCGACATCGGCCATCACGCCGTCGGCGAGCGCGATTTTCGCCTTCGGCCTGCGGATGTTCATAGGGCAGGCGTTGCGCAGCGCCCTGAAGCCCGCCAGCATTTCCATCGAGATAGAACGTGCCACCGCTCGCTTCTCGCGCTCCTTGGGCCAGATGCCGACCTCGGGAAAGAGTTCGGCCACATATTCGATGATCGCCAGTGACTGCCAGATTCGGGTATTGCCATGGTGAAGCACTGGCACTTGGCCCGTTGGCGAAAACTCCTTGAAGCGCGGATTGCCGGCGGCAAAGTCAAAGGGAACCACCACCTCGTCGAACGGCACGCCCGCCGCGACCATGGCGATCCAGGGCCGGAACGACCAGGACGAGTAGTTCTTGTTGCCGATATAGAGCGTCAACCTGTCCAAGGGATTTGTCCTTTCTACCAATCAGCCGTCAGTACGAGACGTTCCGTGAAATGGTTCATGTCTTCGAATGCGCAGAAGGCGGGCGGCCTGAGTGCGATAACCGGCGCCTTCCGCCGCAGGTCCTCAAGCGTCCTGTCGAGCATGTCCTGCCATGCGGGCAGAGCAGCGTCATCGAGCCAACGGACAGGATACGCGAAGGTGATGTGAAAAACATAGCTGTCGTGATCGGGATGGCGATAGCCGAAGAAACCGGCGAGCGCATCGCGCCAGTCTTTCATGATCCGGCGATCCTCCTGCGTTGCACCCGCCACCGTCAAACCGGCCGGCGTGACCGCGATGGCTTCCACATTGAACGGTTCGGGAGCCGCGAAGGTCCGTAGCCGGTCATGGAAAACATCGGTCATGCTGTCGATGGGCGTATCCAGCGCGATATCGCCGGGCCAATAGGGAAGCGCCCTGCGATACTCGATGATCCCCTGGAACAGCGTCATGTGCAGGCTGGAGATCGGCGTGAACGCGAACTGCGATGCCTCCGGCATGTCGAGCTGCGCCTGTCGTGCCTCGATCACGGCGCGCTGCGACGACGTGCCCTCGACCAGATGACTGACAACCGTATTGCCGGGTTCTCGCAGGAAATGACCGTCGCTGCCGTAGCGCGTGCCAAGATGGCGAGGCGGAGCAGAGTTCCGGGCGGCGGAGTAGTCGAGAAGCGAGGAGGAAAAGACGGTGGTGGTCATCGCGCATATCCGGAGTTGATGGCAGGATGCCCGTCCATAGGCGTCAACCACGAATGTCAGATGACAGCCGTCATGACCAACGACATCTTTTCATCTCATTCATAAATGCATCTGATGTAGTCACCGGAGCCACGCGCGCGCCGTTCGATGATGGCGGCCAGTCTCCGTAGCCCGCGCCCCGGCTTGCCGGCATTGCGGTCGATGGGGTTGGGCAGCGATACGGCAAGCAGCGCCGCCTGGCGGCTGCTGAGCTTCGATGCTGGCACCTTGAAATGATGCCGCGCCGCCGCCTCAATCCCGTATATCCCCGGCCCCCATTCCGCAATGTTGAGATAGATTTCCATCAGCCGCCGTTTCGACCAGACGAAATCGGCGGTGACGGCAAGCGGCAGTTCCAGCGCCTTGCGCACGAAGGAGCGGCTATTCCAGAGAAAAAGGTTCTTCGCTGTCTGCATCGGAATGGTGCTGCCGCCGCGCGTCGATTGGCCGCTCAGCGTATCCTGCACCAGCATGCGCATCTCGCCCCAGTCCACGCCGCCATGAAAGCAGTACTGCCCATCCTCGGACATCATCACCGACTGCACGAGGACGGGCGAGATATCGTCGATCGACACCCATTGCCGGTCATAGCCGCGCAGGAGCACCAGATCGCGAAGCATCAGCGTCGAGACCGGGTGGATGAAGGGCACGAGATAGAGAATGATCAAGAGGTAAGGAATAACGACGAGGCCGGCGATAGCCACGGCAATGCGCATTATCATCGGGCGACTCTTCAGCCAAAGAAGCGCTTGCCGGTAAGCCGGCATGGCCATTCGGTCCTCTCTCTCCGGCGTTATGTCCAATTCCCCGACCCAGCCCTCTTATCCTTTCTCCATAGCCTCTGCGAACCATCAAAGCCAGAGACAAAGGAAATCTTGGTGCCGCCATCGACAATTCCGTTGCCAGCCAAAGCCCGGCCGTGCCAAACAGCGGCCATGAACGAGAGCTTTGAGACATTCGAGACCAGACTGGCAACCAATGCGCACGCGATCGAGACATTGCTCGACACGCTGCTCTCCGCGCAGGTGCTGGACGACGAGATCGCCCGGCCGGAAAGCCTTCGCTCTGCCATGCACTATGCGGTACTCAACGGCGGCAAGCGACTGCGCCCGTTTCTGGTGGTGGAAACAGCCACGATGCTCGGCGGCGACCGCGAGGCTGCGCTCAAGGTTGGCGCCGCGCTCGAATGCGTTCACTGTTACTCGCTGGTCCACGACGACCTGCCCGCCATGGACGACGACAACCTGCGCCGCGGCAAACCGACCGTCCATATCGCCTATGACGAGGCAACGGCGATCCTCGCCGGCGACAGTCTGCTGACATATGCCTTCGACATCATCGCCTCGACCGAAGGTATCGACGCCGACGCCAAGCTGGCGTTGGTGCTGGCGCTGTCGCGCGCCTCCGGCATTGGCGGCATGGCGGGCGGACAGGCGCTCGATCTCGCCGCTGAAAAGCAGGCACCCAACGAACAGGGCATCGTCACGCTGCAGGCAATGAAAACCGGCGCCCTCATCCGCTTCGCCTGCGAGGCAGGCGCCATCGTCGCCGGCGCCACGCCGGAAGACCGCTTGCGGATGCGCCGCTTCGGCGAACGCATCGGTCTCGCCTTTCAACTCGCCGACGATATCCTGGACCTGACAGCCGACAGCGTCACCATGGGCAAGGCAACCGGCAAGGATGCTGGCCGAGGCAAGGGCACGTTGGTCGGCCTCAACGGCATGGCCTGGGCGGAGGCCACGCTCGCCGAGCATGTGCGCGAGGCCGAAGCCCTGCTCCAGCCATATGGCAACGCCGCCACCATACTGGCAGACGCTGCCCGCTTCACTGCCAAGCGCAAGAGCTGAAAAGCGTCACCGGGACAAGTTTTCCGGACCTGTCGCAGCCGCCCTCCCTTGCCTGATGCCGCAGGACGCGCCTAGAACTTGAGGCAAGGCCGCGACGATGAGCGGCCATCCCGAGAGACGCGCCATGCACGAGACCCTCAGCTATCTTCCGCAAATCCTGCCTGCCTACATCGCCTATATCGTTGCCGTCATCAGCCCCGGTCCCGCCATCATGGCCATCGTCTCGACATCGATGATGCATGGCCGCAAGGCCGGCATGACGATCTCGCTCGGCATTTTCGCAGGCTCGTTCACCTGGGCCTGCGCGGCGGCACTCGGTCTGGCCACCATCCTGCACACCTATGCGGTCGCGCTTGAGATCCTCAAGGTCTTCGGCGGCCTCTACCTGCTCTATCTCGCCTACAAGGCCTTCAAGGCCGTGCGCGCCAACCACGACATCGAGCAAACAGCCGCGCCGAGGAACATGTCGACGCGCGCGCTGCTCCTGCGCGGCTATGGCATCCACGTTACCAATCCGAAGGCGATCTTCGCATGGCTGGCGATCATCGCGCTCGGCATGCCGCAGGGCGCGCCGGCCTCGGTGGCCGGCCTGATCGTCGGCATCTGCCTGACGACGGGCTTCGTCGTGTTTATGGGATACGCGGTGCTGTTCTCCACACCGCAGGCGCTGAAAATCTACGTCAGCCTGCGCCGCTGGATCGAGGGCGCCATGGCGGCCTTCTACTGCTTCGCAGGGCTGAAGCTTCTCACCAGCCGGATTTGATTTTGGATAAGAGAAGCGACGGCGCGGATTACTCCGCCGCCGTCCTGCTCTGGCCGAAACGCTTCTCGATGTAATCGGCGACCAGCGCCTCAAAATCACCGGCGATATTCGGTCCGCGCAGCGTCATCGCCTTCTGCCCGTCGATATAGACGGGTGCGGACGGGCTTTCGCCGGTTCCGGGAAGCGAAATGCCGATATCGGCATGCTTGCTCTCGCCCGGACCGTTGACGATGCAGCCCATGACCGCGACGTTGAGCGCCTCGACCCCAGGATACTTGTCGCGCCAGACCGGCATGTTCTTGCGCAGGTCGTTCTGGATGTTCTGCGCCAACTCCTGGAACACGGTCGAGGTCGTGCGGCCACAGCCGGGACAAGCGGCAACGACAGGAATGAACTGGCGGAAGCCCATGACCTGCAGGATTTCCTGCGCCACCTGCACCTCCCGCGTGCGGTCGCCATTCGGCTCCGGCGTCAGCGACACTCGGATCGTATCGCCGATGCCGTGTTGCAACACATATCCCATGGCGGCCGACGAGGCGACGATGCCCTTCGACCCCATGCCGGCTTCGGTGAGGCCGAGATGCAGCGCATGGTCCGAGCGCTCCGACAGCATGGAATAGACCGCGATCAGGTCCTGCACCTGGCTGACCTTGGCCGACAGGATGATCCGGTTGCGCGGCAAGCCGATCTCTTCGGCGAGATTGGCCGAGATCAGCGCCGACTGCACGATCGCCTCGCGGGTGACCTGACGAGCCGAGAGCGGCGAGCCGGCGGCTGAATTCTGGTCCATCAGAGCGGTCAGCAGCTCCTGGTCGAGCGAACCCCAGTTGACGCCGATACGCACGGGCTTGTCGTAGCGGATCGCCATCTCGATGATGTCGCCGAACTGCTTGTCCTTCTTGTCCTTGAAGCCGACATTGCCGGGATTGATCCGGTACTTCGCCAGCGCCTCGGCGCAATCGGGATGATCAGCCAAGAGCTTGTGGCCGATATAGTGAAAGTCGCCGACCAGCGGCACATCCATGCCGAGACGTAGCAACCGGTCGCGGATGCGCGGCACGGCGGCTGCACTCTCGTCGCGATCGACGGTGATACGAACAAGCTCGGAGCCCGCCTTGTAGAGAGCGGCCACCTGGGCGACCGTGGCGTCGATATCGGCGGTGTCGGTGTTGGTCATCGACTGGACGACGACGGGCGCGCCGCCTCCGACGATGACGCCACCGACATCGACGGCGACGGACGCCCGGCGCGGTTTCGGATCAAAATCCGTAGCTGAAGACATGGATAGAGCTCTTGAACCCTTAAATTTCGTGCCTTTCAGGTGGATCATGACCGCCCGCTTGTCAACCCGCGGCGCCTATCACTTTGTTTGACTGCGGGTTTAATGGCCGCCCCCGGAAATGCCGTCGGCATAACGCGCCAGATTGGAAAGCGCCAGCACAACAAGCAGAAGCACCGGCAATGCCATGAAGACCACGGAGAAGCCGATATGTTCCGCTACGAAGCCGATGGCCGACGGCGCCACCAGCATGCCGGAATAGCCCATCGTGGTCACGACGGAGAGACCGATGCCTGCCTTCAGGTGCGGAATGTTGCCGGCGGCCGAAAAGGCGATCGGCACCATGTTGGAAATACCGATGCCACAGAAGGCAAAGCCGAGGATGGCAATCTCGGCATTCGGAGCAAAGGCTGCCAGCAGCATGCCAGCGATGGCAAACAGGGTGCAAATCCTGAGCGTCCTGACACCGCCGAAGCGATCGCGAACCAGATCGCCCGCAAAGCGCATGACAGCCATCGTCAGCGAGAAGGCCGCGAAGCCGAAGCCGGATAGCGCGATGGAGGCGCCGAGTTCCTCGCGGAGATAGAGCGCACCCCAATCAAGCACCGCCCCTTCAGGCACCATCGAGAACAACGCCACAAGGCCGAGCAGCCAGGGCAGTGGCACCATCGGCAGCCGTGTCTTCTCTTTCTTCGTGTCGGGATGCGGCTGGTCGGCTAGTAGCATGTTCCAGGCAACGGCAAGCGTGATCGCGGCAAGAACCGTGGCGACCACGGCATGCGAGAGCACGCCGAAATGCGCGATCAGAAGTCCGCCGAGACCGGCGCCGATCAACCCGCCAAGGCTCCAGAAGGCGTGGCAGGACGACATGATCGCCCGCCGCATCGATTGCTCGACGGCAACCGCATTGGCATTCATGGCGACGTCCATGGCACCCATGAAGCCGCCGAACAGGAAGATCGCGATCGCCGCCGTCAGCACGTTGGGCGCAAGCGTCAGCGCCAGCAAACCCGGCAGCAGGCAAACGGCCATGACCAGCACGACGAGCCTCGATCCATGCCGCGCGATCTGCGCGCCGGCGATCGGCATCAGCGTCAGCGAACCGATGCCGAGCACCAGGATCATCAGCCCGAGGTGAAACTTGCTGAGCTCCAGCCGTTCGGCGAATTCGGGGATCTTCGGCGCCCAGGAACCGACCGTGAAGCCATTGATCAGGAACAGCAGCGACACCGCCGTCCTGTTCTTGGTAACGTAGCCGCTTCTCACCGGAAGCGCCGTGTTGACGTGATTATCCATATCTCTTCCCATATGCACTGGCACCGGCACTCCTCGTCCGGCGCGTCATTGAACGATATCTATTAGGTTTCGCCGGCAACCAGCGTCTTGCAGCCGAGATCGCGGTAGCGCGCCAGCATCTGAGGATCGGCATCGCGCTCGACCACGAGGCAGCCGCAATCGGCGGCAGAGAGAACGCCATGCGGCGCGGCCGTGCCGAACTTGTCCGAGGTTACGGCGACAAGCACCTGCCGGCTTTTGGTCGCTACGAAGCGCTTGAATTCCGCGTCCTCGAAACCGAAGACGGTGACGCCGGCTGCGATATCGACGCCGCAGGCGCCGAGAATGCAGAGATCCGGCGACAGCGGCTCCATGTCGCGCATCGCCTTGGCGCCCAGCGCACCCCCCACCTGCCGATCGATCAATCCGCCGATCAGGATGACGTTGACGAGCGGCTTGTCGATCAGCGCCGCGGCAATGGAAGGCGCATTGGTGACAGCCGTCAGCGGCAGATCCATCGGTAGCGCCATGGCGATCGCAAGGTTCGTACTGCCGGCATCGAAGAACACGGTCATATCGGGCGCGATCTGCGAGACGGCAGCCGCGGCCAGCGCCTGCTTGCGGTCGCGCGCGATACCGACCCGGTGATTGAGGCTGCCGCCCGCAGGCGAGATCGGCAGCGCGCCGCCATATACGCGCTCGCAGAGCCCCGCCGCCGCCATCTCGCGCAGGTCGCGGCGCACCGTATCCTCGGATACGCCGAATTCCGCCGCAAGCTCGGCGGCAAGCACCCGCCCATGCGTCTGCAGCTTGCGCGAAATGACGCTCTTGCGCTCCTGCAGAAGAAGTTCGTTCGTGTTCATGCCGTATTTAGCCTGACCAATCTCAATTCGATTGAATCATGCATAAACCGATACAAACGTGCAAACAAGCGGCGATCATCAAATCGTCGCTTCACATTGTGAAACACTGAACACCAAATCCGTGATAAATGAGAAAAATATTCGCAGTTGCCGATTTTCTTTGCAGTTTTTGACGCATCGCGGCATCGGCTTTTCTGCGATTTTCCAGCCATCGAACACACTGGTGAATTGGACAGACACATGAACCTCCTGAAGACCCTCGCCACCGCAGCCCTGATCCAGGCCGCCGCCCTGATGCCGGCACTGGCCGGCGAAAACCTCGCCGCGATCCAGTCCGCGGGCGTGCTGAAGATCGGCACCGAAGGCACCTACGCCCCGTTCACCTTCCATGACGACAGCGGCAAGCTTGTTGGTTTCGACGTCGAGATCGGCGAGGCAGTCGCCGCCAAGCTCGGCGTCAAGGCCGAGTTCGTCGAAGGCAAGTGGGACGGCCTGATCGCCGGCATCGACGCCAAGCGCTACGACACCGTGATCAATCAGGTCGGCATCACCGATGCGCGCAAGCAGAAGTACGACTTCTCCGAGCCCTATATCGCCTCCAAGGCCGTGCTCATCGTTCGCGATGGCGACGACAGCATCAAGACCTTCGCCGATCTCAAGGGCAAGAAGTCGGCGCAGTCGCTGACCAGCAACTTCGGCAAGCTCGCCGAGCAGTCCGGCGCAGAACTCGTCGGCACTGACGGCTTCGACCAGTCGATCCAGCTGGTATTGACCAAGCGCGCCGACGCCACGATCAACGACAGCCTGTCCTTCCTCGACTTCAAGAAGCACAAGCCTGACGCACCGGTGAAGATCGCTGCACAGCAGGAAAACGCCGACTATTCCGGCATCATCGTTCGCAAGGGCGAGCCGGAACTGGTCGAGGCGATCAACAAGGCACTCGTCGACATCAAGGCCGATGGTACCTACAAGAAGATCTCCGACAAGTATTTCGGCCAGGACGTCTCGAAGTAATTCGAAACGATCAGCTAGATCCCCTCCCCAACCCCTCCCCACAAGGGGGAGGGGCTTTTTATTGGGCGCTTTGCAACTAAATCCGACATGAGCGCCGGCGGTAATTGCCTTTGCACGCACGGTGCCGCCTCTTAGCCCCTCCCCCTTGTGGGGAGGGGTTGGGGAGGGGTATTCAACCTCGAACCTTATGAACCCCGCAAAAAGGGAACGCCCGTGCCCCACTGGCTTCAACTGATGGCGGATTCGCTCGTGCCTCTACTCTGGGCCGGGCTGGTCTTCACCATTCCGCTGACATTGCTGTCCTTCACCTTCGGATTAATCCTCGGGCTCGCAACCGCCATCGCCCGCCTGTTCGGCGCGGCTCCTCTGGTGGCCATTGCTCGCTTCTATGTCTGGGTCATCCGCGGCACGCCGCTTCTGGTCCAGCTTTTCGTGATCTTCTACGGCCTGCCCAGCATCGGCATCCTGCTCGACGCCTTTCCAGCAGCGCTGATCGGCTTCACTCTCAATATCGGCGCCTACAGCTCCGAGATCATCCGCGCCGTCATCTCCTCCGTGCCCAAGGGCCAGTGGGAAGCTGCCTATTCGATCGGCATGAGCTGGCGCCAGGCGATGAGCCGCACCATCCTGCCGCAGGCTGCCCGCGTCGCCGTGCCGCCGCTGTCGAACACTTTCATCTCGCTGGTCAAGGATACCTCGCTGGCAGCCGCCATCACCGTGCCCGAACTCTTCCAGGCAGCCCAGCGTATCGTCGCCACCACCTATGAACCGCTGATCCTCTATATCGAGGCGGCGCTGATCTACCTGGCGCTGAGCTCCGTGCTCTCGGCCCTGCAGGTCAGGCTGGAGCGCCGCTTCGCCCGCTATGGCGGCATGCTGGAGGCAAACGCATGATCGAGCTTGATAACATCGAAAAGCGCTTTGGCGACGCGGTCATCCTGAAGGATATCAGCATCCGCATTCCCGAAGGCAGCGTCACCGCGCTCGTCGGCCCCTCGGGCGGCGGCAAGAGCACACTTCTGCGCTGCATAAACCTTCTGGAAATCCCGACGGCGGGAACGATCCGCCTCGGCGAGGAAACGCTGACCTTCAAGCCCGGTCAGAAGACCAGCTGGCCGGCGATCCAGAAGATCCGCCGCCAGACCGGCATGGTCTTCCAGAATTTCCAACTCTTCCCGCACCAGACAGCGATCGAAAACGTCATGGAAAGCCTGATCACCGTGCTCAAATGGCCTAAGGACAAGGCCCGCGACCGCGCCATGGAACTACTGACCAAGGTCGGCATGGCCCACAAGGCTGATGCCTGGCCCTCTACGCTGTCGGGCGGCCAGCAGCAGCGCGTAGCGATCGCCCGCGCGCTCGCCCCCTCGCCCCGTGTCCTTCTCTGCGACGAGCCGACATCGGCGCTCGATCCGGAACTCTCGGCCGAAGTCGTCGACGTGCTCGGCCGCCTCGCCAGCGAAGGCACGACCATGGTGATGGCAACCCACGACCTGAGGCTCGCTTCAAAGATCGCCAATGACGTCGTGTTTCTGGAAGCCGGAAGCGTGGTGGAGACAGGCAGCGCGCGGAATATCTTCACCGCCCCCGAGCGCGAACGCACCAAGCGCTTCATCTCGACCATCACCGACGCCCATAGCTACGATATCTGAGACCTGCATCCGAATATAAAAAGGGCGGCCCGAGAGCCGCCCTTTCTGCATGTCGTGATGAATGATCAGCCGGCGTAAGTGACCAACAGATCCTTGGCGTCGATCTGGTCGCCCGCCTTGACGAGAACTTCGGCGATCGTGCCGTCCTTCTCGGCGTGGATTGCCGTTTCCATCTTCATGGCCTCGATCGACACCAGCACGTCGCCGGCGCTGACTGTCTGGCCGGCCGAGACGAAGGCGCGGGAGATGACGCCCGGCATCGGCGCGCCGACATGGGCGGCATTTCCCGGTTCGGCCTTGCGGCGGGCGGCAGCGCCGGTAGCGCCATGGGCGCGGTCCGGAACCTTGATGCGGCGCGGCTGGCCGTTTAGTTCGAAGAACACCGTAACCATGCCCTGGCTATCGGTACCGCTCATCGCCTGATTGACGATAACAAGTGTCTTGCCCTTCTCGATATCGGCAAACAGCTCCTCGCCGTCACCAAGACCGTAGAAATAGGCGGGCGTCGGCAGAACCGAGACCGGACCATAGGTGTCCGACGCTAGCGCGAAGTCGGTGAAGACCTTCGGATACATCAGATAGGAGGCGAATTCGAAGTCATTGACCTCGCGCTCCAGCTTGGTCTCAATCGTCTTGCGCTCGGCATCGAGATCGGCATCATCGAGCAGCGAGCCCGGGCGCGCCGTGTAGGGGGCATCACCCTTCAGCGCCTTCTTCTGCAGCGCCTCCGGCCAGCCCGACGGCGGCTGACCAAGATCGCCCTTCAACATCGAGACGACGGATTCAGGGAAGGACACTTCCTTGTCGGCACTGACGACGTCGGCCACCGTCAGGTCTTGGCTGACCATCATCAGCGCCATGTCGCCGACCACCTTGGAGGACGGCGTCACCTTGACGATATCGCCGAACATCTGGTTGACGTCGGCATATGTCTGCGCCACCTGGTGCCAGCGGGTTTCCAACCCGAGCGAACGGGCCTGTTCCTTGAGGTTGGTGAACTGGCCGCCCGGCATCTCGTGCAGATAGACTTCCGACGCCGGCCCCTTGAGATCGCTTTCGAAGGCTGCGTACTGATGGCGCACCGCTTCCCAGTAGAAGGAGATGCGGCGGATCCATTCAGGATCCAGCCCCGGATCGCGCTCGGAGCCGCGCAGCGCCTCGACGATCGAGCCGAGGCACGGCTGCGAGGTGTTGCCCGACAGCGCGTCCATCGCCGCATCGACGGCATCGACGCCGGCATCGACGGCGGCGAGAACGGTCGCGGCCGCGATGCCCGACGTGTCGTGCGTGTGGAAGTGGATCGGCAGCGAAGTCGCCTCGCGCAGCGCTTTGAACAGCACCTTGGCAGCGGCCGGCTTCAAGAGGCCCGCCATGTCCTTGAGCGCGATGATATGCGCGCCGGCCTTTTCGAGCTGGACGGCAAGATCGGTGTAGTACTTCAGATCATACTTCGGACGCGCCGAGTTCAGGATGTCGCCGGTATAGCAGATCGCCGCTTCGCAGAGCTTGTTCTCTTCGGCCACCGCATCCATCGATACGCGCATGTTCTCGACCCAGTTCAGGCAGTCGAAGACGCGGAAGAGATCGATACCACCGGCCGCCGCCTGGCGAACGAAGTATTTGACGACGTTATCAGGGTAGTTCTTGTAGCCGACGCCGTTGGCGCCGCGCAGCAGCATCTGCAGCAGCAGGTTTGGAGCCGCCTCGCGTACCTGCGACAGACGCTCCCACGGATCTTCGGTGAGGAAGCGCATCGACACGTCGAAGGTGGCGCCGCCCCAGCATTCCAGCGACAGCAGATTCGGCAGCGCCTGCGCATAGGTGCCGGCGATGCGGGCGATATCGTAGGTGCGCATGCGCGTTGCCAGCAGCGACTGGTGGCCGTCACGCATCGTCGTGTCGGTCATCAGCACGCGCTTTTCATTGCGCATCCATTCACCGAACTTCTTCGGGCCGAGTTTGTCAAGTAACTGCTTGGTGCCATCGGGAATGCCGGCGCCGTTGGTGTAGGGCACAACGGGCTCGGCGATATCGGCGGCCGGCTTCGGCCGATCCTTGGCTTCCGGATGGCCGTTGACAGTCACGTCGGCGAGGTAAGTGAGCAACTTGGTCGCGCGATCCTGGCGCTTGACCTGCTGGAACAGTTCCGGCGTCGTGTCGATGAAGCGCGTAGTGTAGCTGTTATCCTTGAACTTCGGATGCGTGATGATCGCTTCCAGAAAGGTCAGGTTGGTGGCGACGCCACGGATACGGAATTCGCGCAGCGCGCGGTCCATGCGCGAGATCGCTTCGGACGGGCTCGGTGCCCAGGCCGTGACCTTGACCAGCAACGGATCGTAGTAACGGGTGATGATGGCGCCCGAATAGGACGTGCCGCCATCGAGACGGATGCCGAAGCCCGACGCCGAACGATAGGCGGTGATGCGACCGTAGTCCGGGATGAAGTTGTGCTCCGGATCCTCGGTGGTAATGCGGCACTGCAAGGCATGGCCGTTGAGACGGATATCGGCCTGTGCGGGCACGCCCGATTCCGGCGTGCCGATCGCGAAGCCATCGAGGATATGGATCTGCGCCTTGACGATATCGATGCCGGTGACGACTTCGGTGACCGTGTGCTCGACCTGGATACGCGGATTGACTTCGATGAAGTAGAACTTGCCGGTATCGGCATCCATCAAGTATTCGACCGTGCCAGCGCCGACATAGCCGGTGGCGGACGCGATCTTCAGCGAATAGGCCGCCAGTTCCTGGCGCTGCGCTTCCGAGAGATAAGGCGCCGGCGCGCGTTCGACGACCTTCTGGTTGCGGCGCTGGATCGAGCAGTCGCGCTCGAAGAGATGCACGACATTGCCATGCGTGTCGCCGAGAATCTGGCTTTCGACGTGGCGGGCGCGCTCGACCAGCTTTTCGAGATAGACCTCATCCTTGCCGAAGGCGGCCATCGCCTCGCGCTTGGCTTCGGTCACCTCGCGGGCCAGATCCTTCGGATCGCGGATGGCGCGCATACCGCGTCCGCCGCCACCCCAGGAAGCCTTCAGCATGACCGGATAGCCGATTTCGTCCGCCATGCGGGCGACTTCAGTCATATCGTCAGGAAGCGGATCGGTAGCCGGAACGACGGGAACGCCGACCGAAATCGCCAGATTGCGTGCCGCGACCTTGTTGCCGAGCTGGCGCATCGTATCGGCCTTCGGGCCGATGAAGATGATGCCGGCCTTGTTGCAGGCATCGACGAATTCGGGGCTTTCCGACAAAAGGCCGTAGCCCGGATGGATCGCATCGGCGCCGGAAAGCTTGGCGACGCGGATGACTTCGTCGATCGACAGGTAGCTTTCGATCGGGCCAAGATCACGCGCCAGATGCGGGCCCCGGCCGACCTGGTAGCTCTCGTCCGCCTTGAAGCGATGCAACGCCAGTTTGTCTTCCTCAGCCCATATCGCGACCGTTTTTATCCCGAGTTCGTTGGCAGCGCGAAACACGCGAATGGCAATTTCGGAACGGTTAGCGACAAGGATCTTGGAAATGGGCAAATGCAGTCTCCTCACGGCATAAGAACGGGCAATGCTGCACCCGCGAAAGGAGTCTTAGCGCGGCGTCACGGAAAGTTCAATTTCTCGAACACCGACAAATTGAATTTCTCTAAACTAGATGATGAGCCCGTGCCGGAAGGCAATTGCAACAGCGTGCTGTCGATTTTTGGCCTTCAGTTTGTCCTGTAGTCCATTCATGTACCAATCGACGGTGTGATTTGAGATTTTCAAAAGCTTTCCGATCTCGACCGAGGTCATTCCTTCCGCTAGATATTGGAGGATCTCCATTTCCCGTCGCGTCAGTCGCGCATCGATGCCCAAGACACTGTCGATCGGCTGCCCACTCCCATTGATCTCCAGGACGCGCCAGAAGGCCTTGCGAGAAACGGCATCGAACAGGGATATTTCGACAGGAGAGAGATCCACGGTATTTCCGGCAAGGACAAGACTGCCAAGGATCCCCTTTCGCCCTTGGATAGGAAATGTGTAACCGTCCCTGAGACCGTGAGCTTGCGCATCGGCTATCACGATTTCCATGCGACGGTGATGGGGATCCTTCCGAAAAGCCGCCAACCCATCCCGCCAACGGAAAGGCTTTTGTGCATGTGCGAGATATCGTACCGCGGGATCCATGACGGCATATTTCTTCGCTTTGTATATTTGGAGCCACGTTTCCGGCATTTTCCCGGCAAGAAGAATGCCGGCGGCTTCGCCTGTGTCCTTTGAGTATTGCGTCAAAGCGAAATAGTCGAACCCACAGAGCTGGGCGACATGCGCAAGTTCCTCCTCAACAGCGGAAACCTTGCGGCACCCCTCCAGAACGACAAGCAGTTGAATTAAATAATGAATATTCACAAAATTGCCCCTGCCCCTTCGGGCCACCAGCCAAGGCCGCCAAAAGAAGGACAAGCCTCGATAGCAGAACGATTATAGATGCGATAAAATATTAGCGTGCGATCCATTCGATGGTGTCTCAGCATGGCGCATCAACGCAAGCGAAAATTGTGAGGGTTTGTAATTTCTCCTGAAGATTTCCGGCGTCACAGGATGAGGCTCGACTTTCGACCACTCAAAAAAGCCGAAAAAACCTAGCTGAACGGCCCGTTAATCGTCGGTTCAGGTAACTTTTTGTAGCATCGCAACATCCACTCATTCGCAGATGCACAAAGAGGTATCGCCGTGTCGCTATTCAAGGTCTATGCAAGAGCTTTGCGCTATCTCGGCGCCTACAAGTTCCGCGTATCCCTGGTCGTTATCGCGAACATCGTGCTCGCCGCGATCACCATCGCCGAGCCGATCCTTTTCGGCCGTATCATAGATGCAATTTCCGGCAAAGGTGAGGTGAAGCCCATTCTCTTCATGTGGGCTGCCTTCGCCGTCTTCAACACGATCGCATTCGTGCTCGTCGCCCGCGAGGCGGACCGGCTCGCACACGGACGTCGGGCAACGCTGCTGACGGAAGCCTTTGGCCGCATTATTTCGATGCCGCTGTCCTGGCATCATCAGCGCGGAACGTCGAACGCTCTGCATACGCTGCTGCGCGCCTGTGAAACGCTGTTCGGCCTCTGGCTCGAATTCATGCGCAATCACCTAGCGACTGCCGTTGCCATCCTGATCCTGATCCCGACCGCCGTTTCGATGGACCTGCGTCTGTCCGGCGTGCTCGTCGTGCTCGGCATCGCCTACTGGCTGATCGGTCGTCTCGTCATGAGCCGCACCAAGGATGGCCAGGCGTCGGTCGAAAACCACTATCACACGGTTTTCTCGCACGTCAGCGACTCCATCAGCAACGTCTCGGTACTGCACAGCTACAACCGTATCGAAGCCGAAACCAAGGCGCTGCGTTCGTTCACCGATCGCCTGCTGCAGGCCCAGTATCCGGTGCTCGACTGGTGGGCGCTGGCTGGCGCGATGAACCGCATGGCATCGACCATCGCCATGATGATCATCCTCGTCATCGGTACCGTCATGGTCCAGGCCGGCGAACTGCGCATCGGTGACGTCATTGCATTCATCGGCTTTGCCAACCTGCTGATCTCGCGTCTCGACCAGATGCGCCAGTTCGCTTCGCAGATTTTCGAAGCACGTTCCAAGCTCGAGGACTTCTATACCCTCGAAGACTCGGTCCGTGAACGCGAAGAACCTGCTGGCAATGCCGACATCACCGACGTGAAGGGCGAGGTTGAGTTCCGCAACGTGTCGTTCCGCTTCGGCAACACGGCACAGGGCCTGCACAACGTGTCCTTTACCGCCAAGGCCGGCCAGACGGTTGCGATCGTCGGCCCGACCGGCTCGGGCAAGACCACGATGATCAACCTGCTGCAGCGCGTCTATGACCCGGATAGCGGCCAGATCCTCGTCGATGGTCACGATACGACGAAGATCACCCGCAAGTCGCTGCGCCGCTATATCGCAACGGTCTTCCAGGACGCCGGCCTGCTCAACCGCTCGATCAGCGACAACATTCGCCTCGGCCGGGAGAACGCCACCGATGAAGACATGCGCCGTGCGGCTGAAGCCGCGGCCGCCTCGGACTTCATCGAGACTCGCGAAGATCAGTACGACACCCATGTCGGCGAGCGCGGCAACAGGCTTTCCGGCGGCGAGCGCCAGCGTGTGGCAATCGCCCGCGCGATCCTCAAGGATGCGCCGATCCTGGTACTGGACGAAGCGACGAGCGCGCTCGACGTCGAGACCGAAAACCGCGTGAAGGCTGCGATCGACAATCTTCGTCAGAACCGCACCACCTTCATCATCGCCCACCGTCTTTCGACGGTTCGTGAGGCCGACAAGGTTCTCTTCCTCGACAACGGCCGTGTTGTCGAAGAAGGCAGCTTCGAGGAGCTCAGCCAGAGCAACGGTCGCTTCGCCGCTCTGCTTCGCGCAAGCGGAATCCTGACGGACGAAGAAGTCCGCAAGGCACACACGACGGAAGCCGCCTAAGACAGGCACTTCACGAAAACGATCAAAGCCGGATGGTCCCGCCATCCGGCTTTTTTCGTGGCCAACGAGACTGCCTGCTCTCGATCTCCCCGAATGGCCGGCTGCAATCTGTGCAAAGGCATTAGACTAAAGTCATAATCCCAAAGCCGCTCTCTTTAAGGAAGGTCTTTTCTGTCACAGTCTTATCAGGCGAACCGCGACCAGGGGTATGCTTTGAGGAGAGTATGGTCGCGCGCCGCATTTTCACATCGTTCTGTGGAGGACAGACAATGGCAAATGTCGCAAGCGTCGGTGGCGCGAAGGCCGGACCGATGACATCGGAGGAGAAGAAGGTCATCTTCGCCTCCTCGCTCGGCACCGTATTCGAGTGGTACGACTTCTATCTTTACGGCTCGCTCGCCACCTATATCGGCGCGACTTACTTCACCCAGTATCCAGAAGCCACACGCAACATCTTCACGCTGCTGGCCTTTGCCGCCGGCTTCCTGGTTCGTCCGTTCGGCGCGCTGGTCTTCGGCCGCCTCGGCGATCTCGTCGGCCGGAAATATACCTTCTTGGTGACGATCCTGATCATGGGTCTATCGACTTTCCTGGTCGGTATCCTGCCGGGTGCCGCCACTATCGGCATCGCTGCCCCGATTATCCTGATCGGCCTTCGTCTGCTGCAGGGCCTGGCGCTCGGCGGTGAATATGGCGGGGCCGCCACCTACGTGGCCGAGCACGCGCCGAACGGCCGGCGCGGCTACTTCACCTCCTGGATTCAGACCACGGCTACGCTCGGCCTTTTCCTGTCGCTGATCGTCATCGTCGGCGTGCAGTTCATCATGGGCAAGGAAGCCTTCGCCGCCTGGGGCTGGCGTATTCCCTTCCTGGTCTCCGTCATCCTGCTCGGCGTCTCCGTCTGGATCCGCGTACGGATGAATGAGTCTCCGGCCTTCCAGAAAATGAAGGCGGAAGGCAAGGGCTCCAAGGCACCGCTGACGGAAGCCTTCGGCCAGTGGAAAAACGCCAAGATCGCGCTTATCGCGCTTCTCGGCGCCACCATGGGTCAGGCGGTCGTTTGGTATGGCGGCCAGTTCTACTCTCTCTTCTTCCTGCAGAACGTACTCAAGGTAGACCTGCAAGCGGCCAACATCATGGTCGCCGTCGCCCTCATCCTCGCCACGCCTTTCTTCGTCATCTTCGGCGGCCTGTCGGATAGGATCGGTCGCAAGCCGATCATCATGGCCGGCCTGCTGATTGCGGCGGTCACCTATAACCCGCTGTTCAAGGCCATGACCTGGACCGCCAACCCGGCGCTCGCCGAGGCCCAGGCATCCGTGAGGGCAACGGTGACGGCCGATCCGGCGGACTGCAAATTCCAGTTCAACCCGACCGGCACATCCAAGTTCACCAGTTCCTGCGACGTCGCGACAGCCTTCCTGACCAAGAACTCGGTGCCCTACGATGTCGTCCCCGGTCCTGCCGGCCAGCCGGCAACGGTGAAGATCGGTGACGAAACCATCACCAGCTTCGACTCGGTTGCCGCCGGCGACAAGGCCAAGGGCCTGACCGCTGCCTTCGAAAAAAGCGTCAACATCGCGCTCCACGATGGCGGCTATCCTCTGAACCGCGGTGCCATCAAGGTGCCGGACGCGAAGCTGGATGCCTTCATCACCGCCAATCCGGAGCTTGCCTTGAATGCCGACGCGATCCGCTCCGGTGCCAAGGAAACCATGCCGGCCGACAAGCTGGTGGCAGCCAAGCTGCTGACGGTCGATGAGGCCAATGGCGTCACCGACATGGCGGTCTACAATATCGCCGGCGGCGGTACCTTCGCCATGGCGGCCGACCCCGCCCGAGTCAACTGGATCGGCACGATCGCCATCCTGTTCGTGCTGGTTCTCTATGTGACGATGGTTTACGGCCCGATCGCGGCCCTGCTGGTCGAACTCTTCCCGACCCGCATCCGATACACCGGCATGTCTCTGCCTTATCACATCGGTAACGGCTGGTTCGGCGGCCTGCTGCCGGCAACGGCCTTCGCGATGAGTGCCGCCACCGGCGACATCTACTTCGGCCTCTGGTACCCGATCATTTTCGCCGCCATCACGCTTGTGATCGGCCTGATCTTCCTGCCGGAAACCAAGAATCGCGATATCCACGCCATGGATTGAGGTGCTTCAAGACCGCGACAGTGAACCCGGCGCTCCAGAAGGCGTCGGGTTTTCTTTTGGAAAATGACTAGAGTAATCGGCTGAGCCGCGGAGTCGGCCAGCCGCCATCACGCCCGATCGAAAACACCAGACCGAAACGCGCAAACAGGATCGATGTAGCGAAGGCGAGCCATGCACCGAGCGCCAAGCCGGCGGCGACGTCGCTTGGATAATGCACGCCGATGATCACCCGCGTCGCGCCGAGCCACAGCCCGATCCCGATGAAACCGAGACGAAACCGCGGAAAGAGCAGTGCCAGCGCCATGAACAGCGCGCCGATATTGGCCGAATGCCCCGACGGGAAGCTCTGGTGCAGGAAATCCATGTTGAACGGCGCGAAACTGAAAATGCCCTCCTGATCATAGATCAAAGGCCGCGCTCGCCCGATCGCGAACTTCAGGACATTGGCGACGATGGCGGTAAACAGGACAGAGAGGCCCACATAGGCCGTCATCTGGCCGAAATAGATCATGCGGAAACGTCGGCGTACCTTCCATAGCCGACGACGGACCAAATAGGCCGTTGCGAAGAGGGTGCAAAGACCGCCAAGGATCCAGGCAAGCCTGCCGATATCGGTTATATCGCCCGCGATCGAGATCAGCGGCGGTGCCAGATCCTTGGCGGCCAGACCGAGCGGGCGATCGAACACAAAAAAAGCGATGGCAACGGAATTGATCGCGGAAAAGGCAAAGCCCTTCCAGGGCACCCGGCGGTGGATTGTGCGGCGCGCCTGATAGCGCTTTTTCAGATAGCCCCAGAAACTCGGCC
The DNA here is from genome assembly GCF_030380735.1 of Rhizobium sp. S152. Classification (GTDB taxonomy): domain Bacteria; phylum Pseudomonadota; class Alphaproteobacteria; order Rhizobiales; family Rhizobiaceae; genus Rhizobium. The sequence goes on from NZ_JAUDRZ010000001.1 coordinate 158,314, forward strand.
CGCGATCGACGCTCTCGTTCATTCCGCCCCTGCTTCTTTTCTCAATGCACGGGGGAGATAGGGGCTGCGGCAGGTGCCTTCAATGCAAAGGCCCTCCGCATCGTAGGATGCGAAGGGCCTGAAAGGTGTTTCACGTGAAATATCAGGCAGAAAGCGCCTTGAACTCGGACAGGATCGCTTCGCCCATCTCGACAGTGCCGACCTTCTTGGCACCGTCGGCCATGATATCGGCGGTGCGGATGCCCTTGTCGAGGACGTTGGCGATCGCCTTCTCGAGATTGTCGGCTTCCTTGACCATGCCGAAGGAGTAACGCAGGCACATGGCGAACGAGGCGATCATCGCGATCGGATTGGCAATGCCCTTACCGGCGATGTCAGGTGCCGAACCATGCACCGGCTCGTAGAGCGCCTTGCGCTTGCCGGTCTTGCCGTCAGGCGCACCAAGCGAAGCCGACGGCAGCATGCCGAGCGAACCCGTCAGCATGGCGGCAACGTCGGACAGCATGTCGCCGAACAGGTTGTCGGTGACGATGACGTCGAACTGCTTCGGCGCGCGCACCAGCTGCATGCCGCCGGCATCCGCCAGCATGTGCTCGAGCTTGACGTCGGAATACTTGTCCTTGTGCGTCGCGGTTACCACCTGGTTCCACAACACACCCGACTTCATGACGTTGCGCTTTTCCATCGAGCAGACGCGGTTCTGGCGCGTGCGAGCCATTTCGAAGGCGACCGCCGAGATGCGTTCGATCTCGTAGGTGTCATAGACCTGCGTGTCGATGGCGCGCTTCTGGCCGTTGCCGAGATCGGTGATCGTCTTCGGCTCGCCGAAATAGACGCCACCCGTCAGTTCGCGGATGATCAGGATATCGAGGCCTTCGACCAGCTCCGGCTTCAGCGACGAGGCGGAAGCGAGCGCCGGGTAGCAGATCGCCGGACGCAGATTGGCGAACAGCTCGAGATCCTTGCGCAGGCGCAACAGACCGGCTTCCGGGCGCACTTCATACGGAACGTCGTCCCACTTCGGGCCGCCGACGGCACCGAAGAGAACCGCATCGGCGGCAAGCGCCTTCTGCATGTCGGCTTCGGAGATCGCCGCACCGTGGGCGTCATAGGCGCTGCCGCCGACCAGACCTTCGTCGGTGACGAAGCCGGCGGACATTTCCTCGTTCATGTAAGCGATGATCTTGCGGACCTCGCCCATGGCCTCGGGGCCGATGCCGTCGCCAGGCAGCAGGAAAAGATTGCGCGTTGTCATGAAGTCCTCCGGAAAAACAGGTTGCGGCTTATTATCCCCCGGCAAGAGGCATTTCAAGCGAGCAAGAGGCCGTTTCGGTACGGTTGGGGCTATACACATGCCGGATCGCCCTCGGTTGACCCCGTGATTTGCCTAGGCAACAAGAGGCTATCTTGACCATGATCCGGAAAACACCAATGCCCGACGCACAACTCCATCTCGACACTCCGCTCTTCCGCACCGCCGCCGATTATAGCGCCGCTGACAGGCCGCTCTGGCTGAAGCTGGACGCGTTGCAGCCGGCGGGAAGCTTCAAGCTGCGCGGCGTCGGCAGATTGTGCCAGCACGAAGTGGAAAACGGCGCCAAGGAGATCTTCTGCGCCTCGGGCGGCAATGCAGGCATCGCCGCCGCCTATGCCGGCCGCGCGCTCGGCGTTCCCGTCACCATCGTCGTGCCGGAAACCACCTCCGAAGAAGTCCGCCGCTCCATCGCTGCGACCGGCGCCGCCGTCCTCGTCCATGGCTCCGTTTTCGACGAGGCCAACGCCCATGCGGTCAATCTCGCAGAGGAGCGTAAGGCTGCCTATGTGCATCCCTTCGACCACCCTCTGCTCTGGGAAGGCCACGGCACGCTGGTCGACGAAGTGGTAGCCAAGGGCTCCGAATTCGATTGTGTCATCGCCAGTGTAGGCGGCGGCGGCCTGCTCGCCGGCATCGTCGCCGGCCTGAAACGCAATGGTCTCGATAATGTGCCCGTCATCGCCGTCGAGACCGAAGGTGCCGCGTCCTTCCACGCCAGCCTGGCAGCTGACGAACGCATAACCCTGCCCGCCATCACCTCGATCGCCAACTCGCTTGGCGCGCGCCAGGTCGCCCAGCATGTCTTCGATCTGCCCAAGCATCATCCGATCGAGAGCGTGACGGTGACCGACGCCGAAGCCGTCGCCGCCTGCCTGAAACTCGCCGACGCCTATCGTATCCTCGTCGAACCCGCCTGCGGCGCGGCGCTCGCAGTAGCCGACGCCCATCCCGATCTCCTCGCGCGCTTCAAAAACCCGCTGATCGAAGTGTGCGGCGGCATCGGCGTATCGCTGGATAAGCTTAAGATGTGGCGAGAGCGGCTGCTCTGAAGCCAAAGAAAAAGCCGGTGGGCGGACCCACCGGCTTGATCATGTATCTTGTCGAGGCGCTTACGCAGCCCAGGGATGGGCAGCGGCGTTGGCCTTTTCGAACTGGTCGATTTCCTTGCCCTTCTCCATCGTCAGGCCGATATCGTCGAGACCGTTCAGCATGCAATGGCGCTTGAAGGCATCGAGATCGAATTTGATCGAGCCGCCGTCGGGACCGGTGATTTCCATGTTTTCCAGATCGACCGTCAGGATCGCGTTGGAGCCGCGCGAGGCGTCGTCCAACAGCTTTTCCAGATTTTCCGGGCTGACCTTGATCGGCAGGATGCCGTTCTTGAAACAGTTGTTGTAGAAAATGTCGGCGAAGCTGGTGGAGATCACGCAGCGGATGCCGAAATCGAGAAGCGCCCACGGAGCGTGCTCGCGCGAGGAGCCGCAGCCGAAATTGTCACCGGCGACGAGAATCTTGGCGTTCTGGTAGGCCGGCTTGTTGAGAACGAAATCCTCGTTCGGCGTGCCGTCTTCATTATAGCGGGCTTCCGCGAAGAGACCCTTGCCGAGGCCAGTGCGCTTGATCGTCTTCAGGTAATCCTTCGGGATGATCATGTCGGTGTCGATATTGACGACCGGCAGAGGGGCGGCGACGCCCGTCAGCTTGGTGAATTTTTCCATGGCCTGGCCTCCAGTTCGGCAGAGATAGTGTGTTGATCAGCGTTTAGTCCAGTTTCCCGGCAAAATGAAGGGGAATCTGCAGCCCCGGCCAGCACCTGAAGATTCGGCTGGCCCGGTGCGGCTGATCTAGCCGGCCTTGCCGGGCTCGTTCATCGCCCAGGAGACGCCGAAGGGATCGCGCAGCTGACCATAACGGTCGCCCCAGAACATGCGCTCGACGGGCATCACGACCTCGAGACCGGCCTTGACCGCCCGCTCCCACCATAGATCGATGTCGTCGACCACGAGCTGCAGTGAGAAACCCTGATGTGGCCGGAACGGATGGCCGTGCTCGGGATAGGCGTCGCTCAGCATCAGCGAGCTGCCGTTGATGTAGAGATGCACATGCATCGTGCGCCCCTTTTCATCGGGCGGCACGACGAATGCCTGCTCGGCACCGAAAGCTTGTTCGTAGAATTCCGCCGCCTTCAGCGCGCCATCGACCGTGATATAAGGCAGTAGCCCGTTCTTGACCGGCGGCATGGCCGTCTGGCCGGTTTGCGTTTCGCTTTCCATGCAGTCCTCCATTGCGTGATACTTGGGCAGGCAAAAGCCTTGCCGCATCTAGGACGCACAGAAAGAGCACGAGCCGACAGCCGTTGGAAAAGAAATCGAGCAGAACGATCAGAGATCGATGATCGTGCCGCGACCGTCGTTCCAGATGCGCATGGTTTCGCCGGTATTGGCCTTGGCCTTGGACTGGGCCGTGGCACGCACGGCGGCCGGCTTCATCTTCAGCGAAAGCGCGCGGCCCACCATCAGCACCGTCAGAATGCCGCCAACGGCGAGCGTCACGGAAAACGTGAGAAGCGCCAGTGCCGCGAATGCCGTAATGCCGGCAAGCAGGAGGAAGACGGAACGGATATTCTGCATGGGTTTTAAACCTTTCTCAGGAAAGGAATGTGGTCCTTCGTCTTCTTCTCTGCAAGGGAAGCATGGCTTTTTGTTGTCTTGCCATCCGTCACAAAGCTTGACACACATTCGTGATGAGCCAAAGCCCCCTCACCCGCTCGATGAACCTGCGCCGCTCAGTGCTGAGCGTTCCCGCGATAATCCCTCGTGCCCTGGAAAAGACCCATCAGCTCGATTGCGACTCGGTGATCTTCGACCTCGAGGATTCGGTAGCGCCCGAGAAGAAGGCCGAAGCGCGCGAAAACCTGGCTGCCTTCTTCCGCGGCAAACCGCTCGAAGGCAAGGAACGCATCATCCGCATCAACGGCCTCGACACCATCTGGGGCCGCGCCGACATGGATCTCGTAAGCACCCTGGGGCCGGATGCCGTTCTCCTACCGAAAGTCGATGAGCCGCAAGACATCATGGCGGTCGGCGACATTCTCGCGGATGCAGATGCGCCGGAGGAATTGCGCATCTGGGCGATGATCGAGACGCCGCGCGGCGTCCTCAACGCCGCGGCGATCGCGGAATCGGGCCGGACGGCGGGCTCGAGGCTCGATTGCTTCGTCGTCGGCCTCAACGACCTGCGCAAGGAAACCGGCGTCTTGCCGCAGCCCGGCCGACAGTACCTCGTTCCCTGGTTGATGCAGGTGATCCTCGCTGTGCGCGCCTACGGTCTTGGCGCGATCGACAGCGTCTTCAACGATTTCAAGGATAGCGATGCCTTAGACGCCGAATGCGCCGAAGCGCGCGCCATGGGCTTCGACGGTAAGATGCTGATCCATCCCGCGCAGATCGAGGCGGCCAACAGGAACTTCGGGCCCGACGCATCCGCGATAGCCGAAGCGCAGGCGATCATAAAAGCCTTCGCCGACCCCACCGCCGATGGGCTGAACGTCATCAACGCCAACGGCCGTATGATCGAGCGGCTGCATCTTGTCCAGGCGGAAACTCTGGTTCATAAAGCCCGCCTGATTGCCGAACGCCAATCGGCGAAGCGCCCAGAGACGAAGTGAAAGACCCGATGAAACTCTACCGCCTTCTGACCGGCCAGGACGACGCCGCTTTCTGCCACCGCGTAACGGACGCCCTCAACAAGGGCTGGTCGCTGAACGGCTCGCCGTCGCTCACCTTCAATGCCCAGACCGGTCAGGTGATCTGCGCTCAGGCAATCGTCAAGCATGTCGAAGGCAAGGATTACCATCCCGACATGAAGCTCTCCGAGCAGTAAGCGCTCAGAAACGGCGATCGGCCACTAACGCTCGGCCGCCTCTTCGGCGCTCGCCTCGATCCGCTCCATGTCGTCGTCACTCAGACCAAAATGATGGCCGATCTCATGGATCAGCACATGGGTGATGATATCGCCCAGCGTCTCGTCGTTCTCGGCCCAGTAGTCGAGGATCGGTCTGCGGTAGAGGCGAATGCGGTTCGGCAGCTCGCCGGTTTCCATGGTGAAACGCTCCGATATGCCGCGTCCCTCGAAAAGGCCGAGCAGATCGAACGGCGTTTCCAGAGCCATGTCCTCGAACACGTCATCATCGGGAAAATCTTCGATTTCGATCGTCAGATTGGTCGTCAGCGCACGGAATTCATCCGGCAGGTGGCTGTAGGCCTCCATCGCCAGGGACTCGAACGTGCTGATTGTCGGAGCGTGGCGATCCTGCCAATTGTCGCTCTGGTCTATGCGAGCCATAAAAGCTCCTTTCCTTTGTCCGCCCATATAGAGCCTTTGCAGCCGATTTTCGAGAGTGGAATCAAGGGCAGGAATAAATTCACATCAAACGCCTGTTGACTCTTCCGCCAAGCTCTGGAATCCATAAGAACATAACAGGAACATTAAACCTTGGAGTGACGTCATGGCACAGTCGGCCGTGGCGCGCGAGCAGCTTTTTGCGCTCCGTGAAACAATTGCAAAGCTTGAAGGAAAACCGGTGCCGGCCTTGGCGGCAGCGGAAAGCGAAGCTTTGGCCGAACGAGGTTGCGACAGGAAGAAAGCAGAAATTGAGCCGCGCCTGCCGCTGGGAATAACCATGATCGACGACGCCCTAGAGGGCGGCCTCCCTCTGGATGGGCTGACCGAAGTCCGCACCGGGCAGCTGCGCAATGCAGGTGCCAGCAGCGGCTTCGTGCTGGCGTTGGCCGCTATGCTGCAGCGGCAGACTGAGGACGAGCAAGGCAGCGCCTTGCCTATCCTCTGGATCGCGGACACCGTCGCCTCCATCGAGGCTGGACGCCCCTATGCCGTCGGGCTGCGGGATTTCGGCTTGAACCCCGGATTGTTTCTGCACGCAACGCCGCGCAAGCTCGAGGATGCGCTTTGGCTTGCGGAAGCAGCCATTGCCAGCGGCGTATTTCCGGCCACCATTCTTGAGGTCCGCGGCAATCCGAAACCCTTCGGGCTGACGGAAAGCCGGCGTCTCAACCTGCGGGCAAAGTCCTCCGGACGCCCGCTTTTCCTGTTGCGGCAAGCAGGAGAGGAAGAGGCCAGCAGCGCCGTTTTCCGCTTTCTTGCCGAACCCGCGCCGGCTGAGGCGCGGTCCATGCCGGATGGTTCGATGCTAGGCGGCAGCATCGGCAATCCCATCTTTCGTCTCACACTGGAGAAGAGCCGAAATCCGGCTCCACTCTCCATCCTTCTGGAGTGGAACCCTCATGACCGCCGGTTTTTCCCTGTCCGCCAACCAGCCGACACTCGCTTTCCAGGCGAGCGCGCAACGTATTCTCGCGCTGCATTTCCCGCATCTGCCGACCGACCGGATATCAAGGAAGAAGTGGGGCCTCTCCTGGCGTTTGCGCGATCGTCCTAGGAAACCGCCGATCGTCTGTTCCGGTCGCCACGCCAACACCATGCGACTGACCGCACTCGATGAAGCGGCCGAGGCGATCAACCTGAAGAAAAGCATGGGAGTTGCCGAAGCCCGCGCCATCTTTCCGACGCTTGAGGTAATCGAGGAAGATCCTGCCGCCGACCTGCGCTTTCTCGAGGCCATTGCCGACTGGTGCGACCGCTATACGCCGCTGGTCGCACTCGACGGAAACGACGGCCTGTTTCTCGACATCACCGGCTGCGCCCATCTCTTCGGCGGCGAAGAGGCTCTCCTCGAGGATATTCTGCCGCGGCTGATGCAGATGGGTCTCGATGCCCGTGGCGCCATCACCTCCTCGCCCGGTCTTTCCTGGGCGGTCAGTCGCTTCGCCCACGGGGGCGTCATCGATGAGGGTGAGGCAGAGCGAGTAGCCGCCCCTCTCCCGGTCGCATCGCTTCGCCTTGCCGACGACACCGTCGCTTCGCTTCGCAAGATGGGCCTGAAATATGTCGGAGACCTCATGGAAGCGCCACGCGCGCCGCTTGCCCGCCGTTTCGGCGCAAGCGTGCTCTTGCGACTGGGCCAGATGCTTGGAACCGACGAGGAGCCGATCTCGCCCCGCCTTCCGGTCGCCAGCCTCTCGGCCGAGCGCCGCCTGATGGAACCGGTCGGCGCCGAGGAGGACATCCTTGCAATCACCGATCAGATCGCGGTCTCGCTGAAGCCCTCGCTCGAGGCCCGCGGCGCCGGCGGACGCGTTTTCGAGCTCGTCCTCTTCCGCGTCGATGGCCGGGTTTTCCGCATTTCCGCCGGTACTGCCCAGCCGCTGCGCGATCCCCGGCGCATCGCCACCCTCTTCGCCGAGCGGCTGCAGGCCGTATATGACGACCTCGATGCCGGCTACGGATTTGAAATTCTGCGCCTCAACGTCCTGCGACACGAAACCTTCGTAAACTCGCAAGGCGATTTCGAAAGCCGCCAGCAGAAAGACGCATCTCTTGCCGCCTTCGTGGAGCGGGTTTCAGCCCGCCTCGGAGAAGACTGCCTGCAAACCTTCCAATTGCGGGAGAGCCACGTACCGGAAAGAGCGTCTGTTCCAGTGCCGGCAATCGATCACCTGTCTGCCCCGAAAACCAGGGAAGGACATCCGCCACCGGCCAGGAGCGAGCGCCCCATCCGGCTATTGCAGAAAGCGGAGCCGATGGATGCCTTTGCCGTCGAAATCCCGGATGGCGCACCGGCGAGCTTTCACTGGCGGCGCATGCAGCACCGTGTCTTGAAGAGCGAGGGGCCGGAGCGGCTGGCAATGGAATGGTGGATCGACGGCGTGGAGGGAATGGACGCTAGGGATCGGGATTACTTCCGGATAGAGGACGACAAGGGGCGACGTTTCTGGATCTTTCGCCAAGGCCATTATGAGCGAGACACGGCGCAAAGGTGGTTCATGCACGGGATCATCGGCTGATGTCCGCCTTCTTCGAAATCGGCGCCAAGACCAATTTCACCTTTCTGGAAGGCGCGTCAAAGCCCGAGGAAATGGTCTTTCAAGCTGCTCTTCTCAAGCTTGGAGGCCTTGGAATTGCCGATCGCAATTCAGTTGCAGGTGTCGTCCGAGCGCATGCGCAGTCGAAGGCGATCCAGAAGAAATTCGAGCGAATGAAAGCCGGGCTTCTGGAGGAACGTGAAAAGAACGACATCATTCCCGATCCCATCCGTTTTCAACCCGGAGCCCGCCTCGTCTTTACGGATGGAACGCCCGACATTCTTGCCTACCCCCGAAATCGTCAAGGCTGGGCGCATCTCTGCCGTTTGCTGAGCGCCGGAAACCTGAGAGCCGACAAGGGTAAGTGCATCCTGTCGGAAGAGGATCTGATGCAATGGGGCGACGATATGATGCTTGCGGTCCTTCCCCACCCGTCTGTTGCCGACAATGACAACCACGCGACCTTCGAAGCCTGCCTGGAGCGCTTGAGAAAGCGCTTCCGGAAAGACATCTATATGGCACTCGTCCCCGCCTACGATGGTCGCGACAAGCGCATGTTTGCAACCATCTCCATGCTGGCTGACCGCAGCCGCGTGCCTCTTATCGCCACCAACCAACCGCTGTACCACGATACCGCTCGCCGCCCTCTCTCCGACATCGTCACGTCGATCCGAGAGCATGTAGCAATCCCCGAGGCCGGCTTCCTGCTGGCACCGAATGCCGAGCGCTATTTGAAAGATGAGCGCGAGATGCGGCGTCTCTTCCGCGACTTTCCCGACGCAGTCGAAAACACGGAGAAGTTCTTCGCCAGGCTGACCTTTTGCCTGGACGAACTGAAACACAATTATCCGGATGAGAACGACGCGGGTGAAACGCCTTACGAAACTTTGGAGCGCCTGACATGGGCGGGAGCGGCGCGGCGTTTTCCGAAGGGCATCGGGAAGAAGACGCGGGAGCAGATCGTCTACGAACTGGAACTCGTAAAACAGAAGCAATACGCGCCCTATTTCCTGACGGTCCACCGGATCATCATGCATGCCAGGTATGAGCTCGAGATCCTCTGCCAGGGACGCGGCTCAGCCGCCAACTCGGTGATCTGCTACTGTCTTGAGGTCACGGAGGTTAACCCTGAAAAAAGCGTGTTGCTGTTCGATCGCTTCATGTCTACGGACCGCGACGAGCCACCCGATATCGATGTCGATTTCGAACATGATCGGCGCGAGGAGGTGATCCAGCATATCTACCAGCGCTATGGCAAGGAGCACGCTGGACTGACGGCCGCCGTCACCAGCTACCGCACCCGTTCCGCAGGTCGCGAGGTCGCAAAGGCATTCGGCCTATCGGAAGATGTGCAATCGGCGATCGGCAGTCTGGTCTGGGGCTGGTCGGATGACAAACTATCTGAACGGGAGGCAAGGGCCGCCGGCCTCGACACTGGAAACCCGGTAACCAACCACGTCCTGCAATACGCTTCCGAACTGCTGAGCTTTCCCCGCCATCTTACGCAGCATGTCGGCGGCTTCGTCATCACCCGCGACCGCCTCGACGAGGTCGTCCCGATCATGAATACGGCCATGCCGGATCGCTATATGATTGAATGGGACAAGGACGATCTCGACAACCTGAAAATCCTCAAGGTCGATGTCCTGGCGCTCGGTATGCTGACCTGCCTGCGCAAGGCCTTCGATCTGCTGCTGTTGCACTACGACGTGAAGAAGACGCTGGCCGATCTTGGCAATGACACGCACGAAGACGAAGCACCGGTCTACGACATGATGTGCCGGGCCGATACGCTGGGAGTCTTCCAGATCGAGAGCCGCGTGCAGATGAGCATGCTGCCGCGCCTGCGTCCGAGAGTGTTCTACGATCTCGTCATCGAGGTCGCAATCGTCCGGCCCGGACCTATCCAGGGTGACATGGTTCACCCCTATTTGAAACGCCGGGAAGAGCGGAGACGAGGAATCCCGGCGATCTATCCCAGCAAGGAGTTGGAAAGTGTCCTGGAGCGAACACTGGGCGTTCCGCTCTTCCAAGAACAGGCGATGCAGATTGCCATCACTGCAGCGGGCTTTGAACCTGCTGAGGCCGACCAACTGCGGCGAGCGATGGCAACCTTCAAGCGGACCGGCACCATCGGCAATTTCGAGCAGCGGTTCATCAATGGCATGATGGCCAAGGAGATTTACTCCAAAGAATTTGCCCAGCAATGCTTCAACCAGATCAAGGGATTTGGCGAATACGGCTTCCCGGAAAGCCACGCGGCGTCTTTTGCGCTGCTTGTCTACGCGTCCTCCTGGGTGAAGGCCTATTATCCCGACGTCTTCTGCGCGGCGATGCTGAATTCGCAACCGATGGGCTTCTATGCACCGGCGCAGTTGGTCCGCGATGCCAGGGAACACGGCGTCGAAATTCGACCGGTCGACATCAACAGTTCGGATTGGGATTGCCTTCTGGAGGACGGCCGCTTCGACAGCCGCCGCATCGATTTCCGCCATCGCGAGATGAGCGATGTCATCAAGGCGAAGCGGTCAGTGCGCCTGGGTTTTCGCCAGGTCAAGGGGTTGTCGGAGACAGCGGTCAAGGAGAGGCTGATGGTGAACCGGGGAGGGGGCTACACTTCGATCCGCGATCTATGGCTGCGGTCCGGTCTCGACAAGGCCGAGATAGAACGCCTGGCGGATGCGGACGCCTTCAACAGCATCGGCCTGTCACGGCGTGAGGCGCTATGGGCGGTCCGCGCGCTTGATGTGAAAAGCGCGGCCGAGCGCCTGCCGCTGTTCGAGCAGGCAGGCCATGCCGACCTGCAAGTGGAACCGCGGACCAAGCTCCCCGAAATGTTGCCGGGAGAGCAGGTGGTCGAGGACTACCGGTATCTTTCCCTGTCGCTGAAGGCGCATCCCGTCTCCTTCCTGCGAGACGAACTGCGCGGCATCGGCATTACCCGCAATGTCGATCTGCTCAGGGTCGAAAACGGCAGGCGGGTGACCATTGCCGGTCTGGTTCTGGTGCGCCAGCGCCCCGGCTCGGCCAAGGGCGTCATCTTCATGACGCTGGAGGACGAGACCGGCGTTGCCAATGCCATCGTATGGCCAAAAGCTTTCGAGAAATACCGCGCCACCGTCATGGGTGCCCGCTTGGTCAAGATCCGCGGCAAGCTGCAGAGCCAGAACGGGGTGATCCACACCGTCGTCGATCACATCGAGGATATGACGCCGGCTCTCGGACTGCTGCAGAAGGAAGCCCAGAGGTTCGGCGTCTGCGACCGGTCAGACGAAGCGCTGAGGCCGACCGCCGATCCAAGGCAACGAAAGTTGGCTGACCATCTGGAGAAGACAGCTATGGAAAAACGTATGTTGTCGCAGGACACCAGAAAGAACGTCGTCGGCACTGCCGAGGTGATGCCAAAGGGGCGAAATTTCCATTGATTTTCAGTCCCGCGCAATGCCGAGCAGCCTGATGGAAGGCCAATGGAGGGGGCCGCGGGATGAGACCATGCTGCGAACGTCGAAAATCCAAACCGGACTCACATGTGAATCTTTCTTGACAAGGAGCGTCTTCTTTAGCACAAAAGACGATAGTGATTGTCATGTTTGGAATGAAGACGTGCTTGTCTGCAGCTGCAACTACATAACGGACACGGAAATCCGGGAGGTTATCAACAGCCTTCTCGATGAAGACTGTTGGCAGCTTATCGTGCCCGCAAAAGTCTACCACGCCATGGAAAAACGCGGTCGTTGCTGCGGTTGTTTCCCCAATGTAGTCGACATAATCATCCAGACCACCGAGGAATATCACGCCCGTCGCGACTCGACGGACGCCGAAATATTTGATTTCATGTCCCGCCTCAGAAACTTCCATGAAGAAAACAGGAGAGCGGACATTGAAAGGCGACAAAAAAGTCATCGAGCGGCTTAACGAGGCCCTCTTTTTGGAACTCGGTGCTGTGAACCAGTACTGGGTTCATTATCGTTTGCTCGAGGATTGGGGCTACACCAAGCTCGCCAAGAAAGAACGTGCTGAATCCATTGAAGAGATGCAGCATGCCGACAAGCTCGTCGCGCGCATCATTTTCCTCGAAGGTCATCCCAACCTGCAGACCCTCGCGCCGTTGCGCATCGGCCAGAACGTCAAGGAAGTCCTGGAAGCTGATCTCGCCGGCGAATATGATGCCCGCACGGCCTACAAGAAGTCCCGCGACATCTGTCATGAGGCAGGCGACTACGTCTCCATGAAGCTGTTCGAAGAGCTGCTCATGGACGAGGAAGGCCATATCGACTTCCTCGAAACCCAGCTCGAGCTGCTCGGCAAGATCGGCGAAGCCAAGTATGGCCAGCTGAACGCCGACTCGGCCAACGAAGCCGAGTAACACTGCTTTTGCGTTTCCGGCCGCAACGTGCGGCCGGCTTCCAGCCTAAGTGGCGCTCAAGTCCGCAAGATGCCGAAACTCGGCGACCACCTGCTCGTAGACGCCACGTTTGAACGACACGATCAGGCCGGGAAGCGTCTCCATCGGCTTCCACTCCCAGGCATCGAACTCCGCGGAATGCCCACCGGGCGGCGGATTGATGGCGATCTCGCTCTCGTCGCCATCGAACCGGAAGGCGAACCAGCGCTGCGTCTGGCCGCGATACTTTCCCTTCAGTCCGATGCCGATCAGCTGCGACGGCAGGTCGTAATTGATCCAGTCCCGCGCCTCTGCAAGCAGGGTCACGGAGCGCATGCCCGTCTCCTCATAGAGCTCACGATAAGCGGCATCCAGCGCGTCTTCGCCCTTGTCGATCCCGCCCTGCGGCATCTGCCAAAGCTGCGGCGAACCGTCATATTCGGAATTCTCCTCGGGAATGCGCCGCCCCGCCCAGACGAGCCCCTGGCGATTGAGGATCATCACGCCGACACATGGGCGGTAAGGCAGGTCCTCGGCCTTCACGGTCATCTCACTCATACCTTCCTCGCTCACGGTTTCTTGGGGTCGTTGGCCAAAGCCGAAACACCGACGATCTCTATCCCACGCATAGCCGCCTCTTCCGTCCATCGGGAAATTGCGTCGATACTCTCGTCGAACGCGGACGCCACGCCGATCGCCTGGCCATTGCGTTTGGCAACGCGCTCGAGCTCATCCAGCTTCTGTAGAATGGCGTTCACATCAAGCTGCTTGTCGAGCTGCACGTCTGCAAATGCATAAGGCAGTTCGGTCCCCTTGGCGATCACCGAGGTCTTCGATTGCGCCGAGCTTCCATCGTCGAGAAAAAGTAGCCCGCGCTGGCTGATATCCCGCAAAACCGGCTCCATCGCCTTTGGATCAGACAGGAAGCGGCCGCCCTGATAGTTCATGATGCCGGTATAGTTGGTGATCTCGGCCATCGAGCGGTGCAGGCTCTGGATGTTGTTGGCGGCGGATTTTGACGTCAGCAGCGTGTCGGGGCCGGGATCGTTCGCCGGATAATCGAATGGCTCAAGCGGAACCTGCAGTAGTATCTCATGCCCGCCGCGACGCGCGTCCTGCATCCAGCGCTGCAGGCTATTGCCGCTGGCGGCAAAGGCGAAGGTGATCTCTTCAGGCAACTGCTTGATGGCGCGCTGTGTGCCGGTCTGGCTGAGCCCTAGCCCGCTGACAACGATCGCAACCCGCGTGCCGCGCGCGCCGGACCAAGGGCGAGCATATTGATCCATCGGCCGCCGCCCGTCAGGGCCGACGATCGGCAGGCGACCGGCAGGCGTGGTCTCGAGCAGGGCCTCGTTGGGCAGAGCCGCCATGCGCGGGTCCTGTCCAGTCTGCATGGCATCGACGAGTACGGGACCGCTGCCGTCGCGCCCCTTGGGACTGAATTTCGTGACCACCGAGCCATCTGGCGCCACCATCTTCTGCACGTTGGCGCCCGAATGCGGATCCGATCGCGGCATGCCGTTGGCCTGTGTATCCTGCTCGGCTGCGGTAGGGACCTTGGGAGCACCGGAAGGCGGCGGCGCCGTCTGCGCCTGCGGCGCGGGCTCCTTGCGAGACAAGCCGTCGTCTCTAAAAGCCGTATAGAGCGAGAAGCCGCCGATCAGCACGAGGCAGAGGCCAGCGACCACGCGACCGATGCGCAGAATACCCGGCCGCTGGCCATCAGGCTTGCGGTTCTGTCCCAGGGGCGCGTGGAGATCGCTGTTCAATTGTCTTTCCTGGTCCGGAGCTCTAGGCAGCAAAAAGGCGTCAGGCCGGATGCACGATCCGGCCTGACGCCTCATTCGTCGATTACTTGGCGCTGCTGACCGCCTTGTCGGGGTTCGGCGGGAAAGACGGGTCCGTCTTCTTGCCGCGCAAAAGGTCGAGCGCGTAGTTCAGCTGGACGTCATCCTTCGGATCCGGCGGGACATAGGCGACGGAGCCGGAGCCCTCGTCAGTCTCGCTCTGGCCCTTGATATGGCCGCGCAGGCTGGATTCGCCTTCCGTCACCATCTTGCCCTTCAGGTCATCCGGCAGCGGCTCCTCCACCTTGATATCGGGCGTGATCCCCGTACCCTGGATCGAGCGGCCCGACGGCGTGTAGTAGAGCGCGGTCGTCAGGCGCAGGGCACCGTTCTCGCCAAGCGGGATGATCGTCTGGACCGACCCCTTGCCGAACGAACGCGTCCCGAGAACCGTCGCGCGGCGCAGATCCTGCAGGGCGCCGGCAACGATTTCCGAAGCCGAGGCCGAGCCACCGTTGATGAGCACGATAACCGGCTTGCCATCGGTCAGGTCACCCGGACCGGCGTTCCAGCGACGGGTTTCATCAGCGTTGCGGCCGCGTGTCGAAACCACTTCACCACGCTGCAGAAGCGCGTCGGAAACCTGGATAGCCTGATCGAGCAGGCCGCCCGGGTTGAGGCGCAGGTCGAGGACATAACCCTTCAGCTTATCAGCCGGCACAGTCTTCTTGATCTTCTCGATCGCCTTTTCGAGGTCTGGATAGGTCTTCTCCGTAAACGAGATGACACGGAGGTAGCCGACGTCATCCTCGACGCGGGACTTGACCGCCTGAACGGCGACGACATCGCGAACAACCGTCAGCTCGATCGGCTTGTCCGCACCCTTGCGGATGAGCGTGAGCTTGATCGGCGTGTTGACCGGACCGCGCATCTTTTCGACGGCATCTTCCAGCTTCAGGCCACGCACGGACTGGCCATCGATCTCGGAGATATAGTCTCCGGCCAGAACGCCGGCCTTGGCAGCGGGCGTGTCGTCGATGGGGGTGATGACCTTGACCAGCTCGTCTTCCATCGTGACCTCGATGCCGAGACCACCGAATTCGCCACGCGTCTGGGTCTGCATGTCCGCAGCGTCCTTGGCGTTCATGTAGCTGGAATGCGGATCGAGCGAGGAGAGCATGCCGTTGATGGCATTCTCGATCAGCTTGTCCTCAGCCGGTGGCGTCACGTACTGGGCGCGAACGCGTTCGAAGACGTCACCAAATACGGAAAGCTCCTTGTAGGTCGAGGCCCCGGCGGCTTCCGCGGGCACGCCGGCGGAATAAATGACGCTCATGGCAGTCGCACCCATCAATGCGCCAACCAGAACAAGAGAAGCCCTACGAATCATTGCGTGCCTTTCCGGTGTCTTTGGCGGTCCACCATGGTCGGGAATCGACCGGTTTACCGTCTTTTCGAAATTCAATGTAAAGCGTTGGTCGGTTTGTTTCCAGCGCCAATGCAGTCGCGCTTGCCACTCTTTTTGCGCCCATCACGGCGAGCGGCTCACCGGCGAAAACAAACTTGCCTTGGCGGGTGCTAATGGTCTCCATTCCCGAGAGAACGAGATGATATCCATCCCCGGTATCAAGAATGATCATCTGTCCATAACTACGGAAAGCGCCGGCATAGACCACATGCCCGTCCGCCGGCGCGGTAACCACTGTTTCCGGATTGGTGGCAAGCGTCATTCCCATGGCCTCGTGCCCGGTTCCATCGGCATCGCCGAACTGGCGAAGCACATCGCCTGCCACTGGCAACTCGAGCTTCGCCTTCAAATCTCCGAACGGATATGCGGGGGCAATGCGGTTTTTATCAGGCACGCCACTCTCGGCTAGGGCCCTGGCCTGGGCTCGCTGCTCGTCGGTCAGAAGCTTGCGGTTTTCCTCGGCCTGACGGGCTGCGGCAGCCGCGTTGCGCACCGATGAAATTTCTGTTTCCATCGAGGCGACAAGGCTTTCCAGGCTCGTCGCCTTACTGGCGAGTTCCTCGGAACGCTTTCTTTCGGTTTCGAGCTCTGCGTTATTGCTCTGGCTGAGCTTTTCGTTCTCCGCGAGCAGCAGGTTCATCCGCCGCTCTTCTTCGAGACTGTTCGTTACCGTCGTCGTCAGGCTACTTTTCTCCGCAGCGCTTGCGGCCTGAAGAGCGGAAAGGTTGGCGAGATCGGCCGCGAGCTTGTCGGTCTCCTTGCGAATGCCCGGCACCACGGCACCAAGCAGGATGGCGCTGCGGACGGAGCCAAGCGCATCATCCGGCGTCACGAGCAGGGCAGGCGGTGGATTACGCCCCATGCGCTGCAGGGCAGCCAGAACTTCGGCCAGCAGGCCGCGTCGCTCGTGCAGCGACCGGCGGGCGGCATCTTCCTTGACGCCGAGTTCCGCCAGCTTCTTTTCGCCGTCGAGTATCTGCTTTTCCAGCGATTTCCGGCGGGCGGCGGAATCGATCAGCGCCTGCCGGATGCTGCTGGTATCCTTCTGCACGTCGGCGATGCTTTTCTCAAGTTCGGCCATCTTGTCGGAGGACAGGTTGATCGTCTTCGACAGCGTTTCCAGTTCCAGCCGCGTCTCGTCACGCTTCCTGGCCAGATCGGCTGCAGGATCGGGTGGCTGCTGCTCGGCGACCCCGGGCGTCGCAACCGGTGCCGGCGCATCCTGCGCGAAGGCCTCAGGTCCGACGATGCGACCGGATAAGCCGAGAACGCACGCGCCAACACCCAACGCCACGACGGGCGGGATCACGTATCGACGCTTGAACGCTGTGCTCGGCATGCCGTCCGAAAGTCCTCTCAAATCGCGCGAAGATTAAGCTGATTTGACATGCTTTTCCAGAAGCATTGCGGGATCGCGCCCACACGCGCAAGGCAAGTCTGCGTGAACGGCCCAACCCGAAACAAGATGGCATCAAACACGGTGATAGGGGTGGCCGGAAAGAATAGTGACGGCGCGATAGAGCTGTTCGGCGATCAGCGTTCGCACCAGCTGGTGCGGCCACGTCATCTTGCCCAGGCAAATCGTGGCGTCCGCGCGATCATAAAGCGTCGGATCCAGTCCGTCCGCGCCGCCGATCGCAATCGTCAGGTCACGCTTGCCCTGATCGCGATAGTTTCCAAGAAGGGTGGCGAAGGCCTCACTGTCGAGCGCCTTGCCGCGCTCGTCGAGCAGGATGAGAATACTTCCCTCGGCGAGAGACTTTTGCAGCATAGCCGCTTCATCGCGTTTGCGGGTCTCGCCGTTCGAAGCACGGCTTTCCGCCACCTCGGCAACGCGGGTGAATTCAAGCCCGACGGCCGGGCCGGCCTTGGCGAAGCGGTCGAAATAGCGCGCCGCAAGATCCTTCTCGGGGCCGGATTTCAACCGCCCCACGGCAAAAAGACCAATGCGCATCCGTCCGCTCCCGCCATCGATTCCGTTGACACAGCCGCAGCTGCGAGCGGAGCATCAGCTCCGGCTCATCGGGCCGCCGTGTATCAGTCGCCGGTCAAAGCGTCCAGACGGGTGTCAGTGCAGCGTTTCGTCCAGATCCGGAGCCGCCCACATCTTTTCGATGTTGTAGAACTCGCGAATTTCAGGACGGAAGACATGCACGATGACATCGCCGGTATCGATGAGGATCCAATCACCGGCATCCTTGCCCTCCACACGGGCGGAGCCGAAACCCTCGTCCTTCAGGTCGGTGAGCAGATGGTCGGCAATCGCCATGACATGCCTGCTCGAACGGCCGGAGACGACTACCATGAAGTCGCCGAGCGCCGATTTTCCGGCAATGTCGATGGAAACGATATCTTCAGCTTTGGAGTCCTCGAGGCTGACGAGGACGGCGTGCAAGGCGCGGGCAGCGGCATCGTCGCCACGTTCCGGGCTCTTCGGGACAACAACGGCAGGCGTTCTTCCCTTGGCGTGTACTGTTGTCAGTGCTTTCCCTTTCTCGGAATGACAAACTATGCACATCACTGATCCGGCGAACCGGATCGTGATTAAGATAGGCACCGAATCATCAACGTTTCAAGACGCTGCCGATCACAAAGCATGAATGCCGTATTTGGGCGGAGAACAGGCATTGCCGGTGCGACTCCGCGGGTGCGGGCTGTGTACAGCCGATCCGCCGGTGCGTAAAGTGTCGGCGCCATCCAGAAGTCCGAAGAGCCGCCCATGAAGACCGCCGCAGACAAAAGCCTGTCACCCATTTTGAGAATCGACTTCCCGCACGACAACCGTCTTGGCCGTGGCAAGATGGAACTGCTGGAGCATATCAGGGAAACCGGCTCGATCTCCGCTGCCGGCCGCGCCATGGACATGTCCTATCGCCGTGCATGGCTGCTGGTCAGCGACATGAACGCCATGTTCAAGGAACCCGTCGTCTCCTCCCAGCGCGGCGGCCAGAAAGGCGGCGGCGCCGCTGTCACGCCGTTCGGCGAGGATCTGCTCGCCCGTTTCAGGCATATGGAGCAGACACTACGGGTCGCGCTCGCGGAGGATCTGACATGGCTGCGGGCCAATCAGTCGCCCGACGGAAACGGCAAAGACTGATTACTGCTCGAGCGCCACCGTCTTGATGACGGCGAAGACGGGCATGCCGGCAACCAGCGCCAACCGCTCGGCAGAGAAGGCCGTGATCCGCGCGGAAATCGTATCGCCGCCGCAATCGACTCTGACATCGACGGTCGCATCGCCCGCCGGCGTCAGCTCGAGAATTATGCCCTCCAGCACATTGAGAGCACTCAATCCTTCCGGCCTTTTGGTCGCCAGCATGACATCGCGCGAGGGAATGCGCACGCGCACCGGCGCTCCCGGGAGTGCCACCGCGCCAGGGAGAAGCAGGCTGTCTCTCTTCAAGGCAATCGTCGTCAACCCCAAGCGATCATCGACGCTTTCCACCCGCCCCGTCAGCACTGCCCCGGCTTCGCGGCGATCCAGCGCGGCGAGCGGATGGCTGAGCACATCGGTGGCCGCGCCGATCGCTTCGACCTTGCCGTCGCGCATGACGACGACCTGATCGGCCAGGCGCACGACCTCGGCGATGGAGTGGCTGACATAGACGATCGGAATATCCATCTCGTCGCGCAGCCGTTCCAAATAGGGCATCACCTCGGCCTTGCGCGCATCATCAAGCGCCGCCAGCGGTTCGTCCATCAACAGCAGCCTTGGGGATGACAGCAGCGCCCGCCCAATCGCCACACGCTGCTTTTCGCCGCCGGAGAGACGGTGCGGTTTGCGCTCCAGAAGGGCCTCGATGCCGAGCAGACCAACGATCCGGTCCAGACTTTCGGTCGCACTGCCGCGGGGAGCGAACCACCGCCCGTAGGAGAGGTTCTGGCGGACGCTCAGGTGCGGAAACAGCCGCGCTTCCTGGAAGACATAACCGAAGCGCCGGCGGTGCTTAGCCACGATGGTTCGCTTTGTAGTGTCGGTCAGCACCTCACCATCAAGCACCACGCGTCCTTCGTCGGGTTTCGTCAGACCGGCAATGATCCTGATCATCGACGTCTTCCCAGATCCCGAGCGCCCGAACAGCGCGGTGATGCCGCGCTCCGAGGTAAAGGCGGCATCGAGCGAAAACGCCCCGAGCTTGTGCTTTACAAAGACATCGAGCGTCATTCAGGCTCGATCCTTCGGCCAACGACGCGTGACATGAACTCCGAGGCCAGGAGAGCCGCCATGGAGATCGCGACCGCGACCAGCGTCAGTCGCAGAGCGCCGGCATCGCCACCAGGAACCTGGGTGAAGGAATAGATCGCCGCCGACAGGGTCTGTGTCTCCCCGGGAATATTGGAAACAAAGGTAATCGTCGCACCGAACTCGCCCATGGCCTTGGCGAAAGCGAGGATCATCCCGGCGATGATGCCCGGCAGGGCGAGAGGCAGCGTAATAGTCAAAAAAACCCAAAGAGGCGCCGCGCCGAGCGTTCCCGCCGCTTCCTCGAGCTTCCGATCGATCGCCTCGATCGACAGGCGGATGCTGCGCACCATCAGCGGAAATGCCATGACCGCGCAGGCGAGCGCCGCGCCGGTCCAGCGAAACGAAAAGACGATCCCGAAATACTGGTCAAGAAAGGCGCCGATCGGCCCGCGGCGACCAAATAGAACCAGCAGAATAAAGCCTGTCACGACAGGCGGCAGGATCAGCGGCAGGTGAACGATGCCATTCAGAACGGACTTGCCCCAGAAGCGTCCACGAGCCAGCAAAAAGGCGACCGCAATCCCGAACGGGAGGCTAGCCAGCATCGCCACAACGGAAACACGCAGACTGAGCAGAATTGCCGTCCATTCGTCGCTGCTCAGGCCAAGTGCATCCAAGCCCATCATCCCCACATGTAAAAGCATCCCCGACCGGCACCACGCTAGGATGCCGGCCGGGAAAGCGCAATCATTTCAGAACGGTGAAGCCCTGCTCGGTGAAGAAATGCGCGGCCTTTTCCGATTTCAGGAATTCGAGATAGCCCGCGGCATCGGGGTTCTTGCTCTCGGCAAGGATAGCGATCGGGTAGATGATCGGCGCATGCGATTCAGCCGGGAAGGTGCCGACGATCGCGACGCCGGGGTCGGCCGTCACGTCGGTCTGGTAGACGATGCCGTAGGGCGCCTCGCCGCGCGAGACGAGCGCGAGCGCCGCGCGAACACTTTCCGCACCGGCAACCTTGGATTCGACCGAGGACCAGACGCCAAGCTTTTCCAGCGCGGCCTTGCCGTATTTGCCCGCGGGCACCGACTTGACTTCGCCCATCGCCAGCTTCCCATCGCCGAGCAGGCCGGCGAGATCGAAGTCCTGCTTGATATCGACGGGCTTTGCCTTGTCCTTGGCGGCAACGAGCACGATGCGATTTCCGAGAAGATTGGAGCGCGTATCGGCCTTGATCAGGTCCTTCTTGGCGACGTAGTCCATCCAGTCGAGATCCGCCGAGATGAACACATCGGCCGGTGCGCCGCCTTCTATCTGCTTGGCAAGCGCCGAACTCGCCGCGTAAGAGGCGGTGGCTTCCTTACCGCTTTCCTTGGCCCAAGCCGCATTGGCGGAATCAAGCGCATTCTTCAAGCTGGCGGCGGCGAAGATTGTGACCTTTTCCGCAGCCATGGCAGGCAGTGCAGCCGTGCCCAGAAACGCGACCGATACGGCCGCAGCCGCGAACTTCACCCAGTGACGACGATTGATCATACCTCAGTCCCCATTTTCGAAATATTCTCAGAAATATAACGTGATCGTCGACTTGGCCAGCGATATGTTCAACGAAATACAACACAACCGAAACCGCTTGCGCGCCGTTCACATAGTTGTGAATAGGGGAGCGCGAGAGGTCGAAATGCCAACAGAACGAGCAGATTAGCCTGACTGGTGCGGCCACCATGCACCGAGCGCATTGCTGCAATGCAGCACAACGGGTTTCTCCTCGCCGAATCTGTGGTACAACATCTTCATCGAACGACGATCTCCTCCTCCCAAAGTCGTTCGATATGGATCGGCAACACTCCTCCTCCCAGTTGTCGATCAAGTTTAGAAAGCCCGACGGATCCTCCCCCGTCGGGCTTTTGCTTTATGAACAATCAGCAAGTTTAGTTGGAAGCGACGTTTTTGGCGCGGATCGCGGTCGAGCTCAGACGGGATCTCGGCCCATGGATGAAAGTCCACGCCGGAGCCCGGCGTTTCCACAGAGCGCGGGAATCATCCTCGTCGACGCGCGCGAAATCGAAGGTCTTGGCCATCTTCGACGAGAGGAACGACAGGGTCGAACCAGGACGGTCGATGACAGCAATCGGGAAAGTCCGCGCGATCTCCTGCCATTTCTGCCAGCGGTGAAACGTCTTCAGGCTGTCCGCGCCCATGATCCAGATGAAATGCACATGCGGATTGCGAGCCTTGACGCGCGCCAGCGTATCGGCAGTGAAGCTCGTTTCGAAATTGCGTTCGAAAGCCGTGATCTTGATCGCCGGGTGCCTTGCCAGCCGCTCGCTCAGTGCAATGCGTTCGGCAAGCGGCAGCAGGTCCCGGCGCTCCTTGAGCGGATTGCCGGGGGTGACCATCCACCAGAGCTGGTCGAGCCCCAGCCGCTTGATAGCGATCTCGGCGACCAGCGCATGGCCCTGATGAGGCGGATTGAACGAGCCACCGAACAGACCGACGACCATCCCCCGCTCGGCATGCGGCATTCGAAGATAGAGTCGGTCGGTTTCGATATTGGTCAAATCAGCGCCGGGTCTGCCCCGTACCGTGTACGCGGTAATTGAACGAGGTCAGTTGCTCCACGCCCACCGGGCCGCGCGCATGCATTTTGCCGGTTGCGATACCGATTTCCGCCCCCATGCCGAACTCCCCGCCATCGGCGAACTGGGTCGAGGCATTGTGGAGCAGGATGGCGGAGTCGAGTTCGTTGAAGAAGCGCGCCACCACGGCGGCATCCTCGGCGATGACAGCTTCGGTGTGATTGGAGGAATACTTCTGAATATGCGCGATGGCTCCCGAGATGCCGTCCACGATGGCAACGGAAACGATGGCATCCAGATATTCCGTCGACCAGTCCTCTTCCGTCGCCGGTGTTGCCGAAGGCGCCACATTCAACACGGCGGCAGAGCCGCGAACCTCGCAGCCGGCGCCCGAGAGCGCGTCCAGAAGCGGCAAGAGATCGACTTCTGCGAGAGAACTATCGACAAGGATCGTCTCAACGGCGCCGCAAACGCCTGTACGGCGCATCTTGGCGTTGACGATGATATCACGCGCCATCGCAAGATCCGCCGAAGCGTCGATATAGATATGGCACAGTCCCTCGAGATGGGCAAAAACAGGCACCCGCGCCTCGTTCTGAACGCGCGCGACAAGGCTCTTGCCGCCGCGCGGAACGATGACATCGATGGCACCATCCAGTCCGCGCAGCATGGCGCCGACGGCAGCCCGGTCGGCGACCGGCACCAACTGGATCGCATGCTCGGGTAGGCCGGCAACCTTCAGCCCCTCGACAAGGCAATCGTGGATCGCCTGCGAAGACCGTCGCGAATCCGAACCGCAGCGCAGGATGACCGCGTTGCCCGCCTTGAGGCAAAGCGCACCCGCATCCGCCGTCACGTTCGGCCGGCTTTCAAAAATCACGCCGATGACGCCGAGCGGCGTGCGGACCCGCTCGATCTTAAGCCCGTTCGGACGATCCCATGCGGCGATCATCTCGCCGACGGGATCGGGCAGCGCCGCGATGGCGCGAATACCCTCGGCCATATCGATCACCCGCCCGTCGTTAAGTGTCAGACGGTCGATGAAGGAAGCGAGCATGTCCGTGCCGGAGACGTCGGCTAGATCTTTTGCATTTTCAGCGAGAATCCGGTCCTTGTTTGCAAGGATTGCGTCCGCCATGGCGTTCAGCGCTCGGTTCTTCGCATCGGTGGAGGCAAAGGCCAACGGTCGCGCAGCAGCCTTGGCCTTGCGGCCGATGTCGTTCATCAGCGCGTCAACATCAGGGCTCTGGGCAACGGTATCAAGCATGGGCTGCGTCCTTCTTGGGCCTTTCCGATTTCGATTTTCCTTGCGACGTCATCACCATGTCGTCGCGATGGATCATGGCGGCGCGTCCGGCATAACCGAGGATCGCCTCGATCTCCGCCGATTTGCGGCCGGTAATCTGCCGTGCTTCGTCCGCGTCATAGCCGGCGAGGCCCCGCGCAATCTCGCGCCCGTTTGGCGCAACGATGGCAACGGTGTCGCCGCGGCTGAACAAGCCGACGACCTTACGCACGCCTGCGGGAAGCAGGCTCTTGCCGGCTCCAAGCGCGGTCACGGCGCCATCGTCGACATGCAATTCGCCCGCAGGCTGCAACTGTCCGGCGATCCAGGTCTTCCGTGCGGTCACAGGCGTGCCAGAAGGCGCGAACCACGACGAGCGCGCGCCGTTTTCGATGGCTGAAAGCGGGCCGTCCGTTTTGCCCGATGCGATGATCATTGCGCAGCCCGAGGTCGTTGCGATCTTGCCGGCATCGATCTTGGTGCGCATGCCGCCCCTGGAAAGCTCGGAGGCCGCACCGCCCGCCATCGCCTCGATCTCGGGCGTGATCTCGGCGATCGTTTCCAGGAACCGCGCCTGGGGGTCGAGATGCGGCGGCGCCGTATAAAGGCCGTCGATATCGGAAAGCAGGATCAGCAGGTCCGCGCCGGTCATCGTTGCCACGCGCGCCGCCAGGCGATCATTATCGCCATACCGGATTTCGCTCGTGGCGAC
This sequence comes from Rhizobium sp. S152, assembly GCF_030380735.1. Taxonomy (GTDB): domain Bacteria; phylum Pseudomonadota; class Alphaproteobacteria; order Rhizobiales; family Rhizobiaceae; genus Rhizobium. The sequence goes on from NZ_JAUDRZ010000001.1 coordinate 182,968, forward strand.
GGTATCGTTCTCGTTGATGATCGGCACCGCACCGATCTTGAGCAACTGATTGATCGTGGCGCGCGCATTGAGGTAGCGGCGACGCTCTTCAGTATCTCCGAGCGTCAGAAGGATTTGACCAGCCACGATCTTGTCGCGTGACAAGCTCTCCGACCAGTCGCGCGCCAAGGCAATCTGGCCCACCGCTGCGGCCGCCTGGCTTTCTTCGAGCTTCAACGCGCCCGACGGCAGATCGAGCACCGAGCGACCAAGCGCAATCGCACCCGATGACACGACGAGAATATCGACACCCTTGGCCTTCAACTTCGCGATATCGGCGCACATCGCGTCCAGCCAAACTTTCTTCAGGCCGGCTTTGCGATCGACGAGAAGCGCGGAACCGATCTTGATGACGATCCTGCGATAGCTACCAAGCGCTTTGAGGCTAGTCATTGGCCTCATCCTCATCAGCGACGATATCGCGATGACGCAGCTTAGGCGCTCTGGCCGGCTTTTCCTGGATATTCGCCTCGGCATTGGCCTCGACGATGATATCGCGCAGCGCGCGCAGCACTTCGGTCATGCCCATGCCCGTTGCCGCGGAGATCTGGTAAGGCGTGCTGCCGCAGGCCTTGGCCAGTTCCTTAGTCTTCTTCGTCAGCGTCGCCTTGTCGAGAATATCGATCTGCGACAGCGCCACGATCTCCGGCTTGTCGCCAATCTCGTCGCTATAGGCCCTGAGCTCGTGCTTAACCGTTTTGTAGGCCTTGCCGACATTCTCTTCCTGCGCGGAAACGAGATGAAGCAGAACGCGCGTACGCTCGACATGGCCGAGGAACCGGTCACCAATGCCGACGCCCTCATGCGCGCCTTCGATCAGGCCGGGAATGTCGGCGAGAATGAATTCGCGCTCGTCGATCGTCGCAACACCAAGATTGGGATGCAGCGTCGTGAAGGGATAATTGGCGATCTTCGGACGCGCGCGGGTAACGGCCGCGAGGAACGTCGACTTGCCGGCATTCGGCAGACCGACCAGACCGGCATCGGCGATCAGCTTCAGGCGCAGCCAGATCGTCTTTTCTTCGCCCTCGAGGCCAGGATTGGCCCAATCCGGCGCCTGATTGACGGAGGTCTTGAAGTGGGCGTTACCGAAGCCGCCATTGCCGCCTCGGGCTAGGCAATAGCGCTGCCCCTCCTCCGTCAGGTCGCAGATCAGCGTCTCTTGGTCTTCCTCGAATATCTGCGTTCCAACCGGAACCTTCAGCGTCACATGCTCGCCATTGGCGCCGGTTCGGTTCCGGCCCATGCCGTGGGTGCCGATCGTCGCTTTGAAGTGCTGCTGGAAACGGAAATCGATCAGCGTGTTGAGACCGTTGACGGTCTCAACCCAGACGTCACCGCCGCGTCCGCCGTCACCTCCGTCAGGACCGCCGAATTCGATGAACTTCTCGCGCCTGAACGAGACGGCACCCGCGCCACCGCTCCCGGACTTGATATAGACCTTTGCTTCGTCGAGAAATTTCATTTTACTTCCATCATTCGGTGTCAGTTGGACGCCCGTCTCGGCCTGATCGATATAGGCCGTTCAGCCGGAGGTCAAAGATTATCGTTAGGTTTGCGAGCTATAACATACAGTACGGCTTCGGTCTCGACGGGTTCTACGATCTCGCACGAATCGCCGACAGTGTGCGAAGCGCCGACGTGATCGCGTTGCAGGAGGTGACGCGCGGCTTCTCCAAAAACCGCCATGCGGACATGGTGGCCGACCTCGCGGCCCTGTTCCCCGACTATTTCTGGGTGTATGGACCCGCCTGCGATCTGCACGTGGACAGGATGGGCGATGCACCGGCACCACGCAACACCCGCATGCAGTTCGGCAATATGATCCTGTCGCGCTGGCCGATCCTGTCGACCAGAACCCTGCTCCTGCCGCGCAGCCGCACCATCTCCAAGCTCAACCTGCAGCGCGGCGCGACCGAGGCGGTGATCGATGTTCCCGGCGGCGCGCTTCGTGTCTACTCCGTCCACCTCGACCATGTTTCCAACGACGAGCGTATCCGGCAACTCGCCTATCTGAACGACCGCATCAACGCCTTCACGCATGAAGGCGGATCGGTCACCGGAGCCACGGAGTTCGGCATCGAAGACCTGCCGCTGCCGGAAGACTATGTCGTCATGGGCGATTTCAACATGCTGCCGGAATCGCCCGAATATTGCAGCTTCGCCGGCGCCAGCGACGGCTACTACGGCCGCACCGCACGGATCGGCACCCCGATCGACGCGCTTGCGGCGCTGATGGCTTACGCCCCTGATAGCTATAGCTGGATGGATCCCGTGGATCCCGGCAAACGCATGCATCTCGATTACATCTTTGTCAGTTGTGGCCTCGAGCGCCGGCTGAAATCCGCAAGCGTCGATACCACAGCAATGGGATCCGACCATTTTCCCGTCTGGCTTGAAATCGACGGTTGAGAAAAGCGCCCCCAGCAAAAGCCGGAGACGCTCTTGTTTCGTCAGGCGCTCCTTGGCAGCTGCAGGGCGCCAGGTTTCAGCATCGTCTCGACATGCGTGACCATGGTGTTGCGCGCAAAACTGTAGACCTCGCTGCAACCGGTCATGCGAAAGCCGAGCTTCTCCTGAAGCCGGAGCGACGCGGGATTGTCGGCGAACACGCCCGAATGCACCGTGGTCTCGGGCATCCGGCGTGAAAACCGCTCCAGCGTCGCCGCGACAGCCTCGCTCATGTAGCCGCGCCGCCAATAGTAGCGGTTCAGCCAGTAGCCAAGGTGCCAGCGGCCGTGCCGCAGCTCGATCGAAACGACGCCGATATGGGCGTCGTCGCCATCAGTAATCGCAAACTGCCAGTCACGTGCACCGCGCGCGGTAACCGGCACCAGCCAGTCCAGCGCATCCTGCCTGTCGTAGGGTGCGGGCACCCGCGCAAGCATCCGCGTCACCGCGAAATCGGAGAGCGATTCCGCGATGGCATCGGCATCGGAGAGCCGGTGCGGCCGCAGCGTCAGCCGTTCGGTGACGATGGCAGGCAGACTGCCGGCCGTTGCGGCCTGGACCCGGGGTCGCTGAAGATCGAGGGCGTTCATAAGACACTCCCCCAGCTTCTGAGCGACATCCAGGTCTTGCGATCAAGCCGATACCATTCGACTGGAACGTTGCTGCCAAGCGCGAGCGAGGCGGCAAGGCCCGATCCCTGAAACTGGAAGCCGCACTTCTGGATGACCCGCCGCGACGCAATGTTCATCACCCGGCAACGGGCATCGATCTGCTCGATATCCTGCCGCGTGCGGAAGACCATGTCGACCAGGGCATGGCATGCCTCGGTCATATAGCCCTGATTCCAGAAACGTTCCCCCAGCCAGTAACCGATCTCGACGGTGCGACCGTCCAGATGCGGCTCGATCCCGCAGCAACCGATGAAGGCGCCGTTTTCGGCTTTGGTAATCGCATAGACGCACTTGCCAATCTCGCCATTTTTCGTGCGTCGCACGAAGTCGGCGGCATCATTGGCCGTATACGGGTGCGGCATGCGCGACACCATTGTGGCGACTTTGGCGTTGTTGGCGAGATGGGCAAGGGCGTCGATGTCTTCTTCGTGCGGCGCGCGCATGACGAGCCTTTCCGACAGTAAGACGGGGCAATCGGTCCTTAACCGTTCCGGCCTCAGCCGTTCTTCGGGAGACCTCTGGTCTCTCCGTAACAATTCGCCTTGCATGGTTCAGTCCTCCTTGAAGGTAAAGAAAAAGGGGAGATGGGTGGTGCCCCATCTCCCCTTTTTTCTTGACTGAACCTGGTACGCTCAGCCGGGTCGATGAGACACCGGCTGCTATAAAGCGCTACCGGCTTATTCCGCTGCTTCCGCTTTCGGCATCACGGATACGTATACGCGGCCGTTGGCCTTCGTACGGTAGTTCACATTGCCGGCGGTGAGAGCAAAGATCGTGTGATCCTTGCCGAGGCCGACGTTGGAACCCGGGTGCCACTGCGTACCGCGCTGACGCACGATAATGTTGCCTGCGATGACGGCTTCGCCGCCGAACTTCTTCACGCCAAGGCGCTTGGATTCGGAATCACGACCGTTGCGCGACGAACCGCCAGCTTTTTTGTGTGCCATTGGAGTTCTCCTTTAAACCTTAAGTCCCGTGATCTTACTTGGCAGCCACGATGTCCGTGATACGGACAACGGTGTGGTGCTGACGATGGCCGCGCGAGCGCTTCGAGTTCTGACGACGGCGCTTCTTGAAGGCGATGACCTTCTTGCCGCGGTTGTGCTCGACCACTTCGGCCTTGACGGAAGCGCCCTTGACGAAGGGAGCACCGATCGCAGCGTCGGCGCCTTCGCCGATGACCAGGACTTCGGTGAATTCAATTGCGTCGCCAGCGGTTGCTTCAAGCTTCTCGATGGTCAGCACGTCGTTTGCCGCCACACGGTACTGCTTACCGCCGGTCTTGATGACTGCGAACATTTTTTATCCTTTCATGTTCGTTCCGGCTCGGCCCGCGTCAAAACAGGCGGCCGTCTTTTTATCAGTCTGTGTTGAGCAGGGATTTCAGGGCTTTTGCCCAGGAATTCTGGCTGCCGGTGATGTCCCACGCAGGCGCAGGACGGACAAGGCGCAGACTTATCCACACCTATTGGGTTGCGCAGATACGCGAGCGCAAAAAAACTGTCAAGGTAAAAGGATGACAAAAGGATGAAATGCCTTGAGATTCCGACTTGCCAGCCCGGCAAACTCTCGCTATGAGACAGCCCGCGCTGACCAACGCGTCATCATGCTCAAGCGGAGAGGTGGCTGAGTGGTCGAAAGCACCGCACTCGAAATGCGGCATACGGGCAACCGTATCGTGGGTTCGAATCCCACCCTCTCCGCCATTTTCCAAGTTTCCGCAGACCGCGCTTAGACCCGCGCTCGAAGGGCTACAAACGTCTCCAATCCGGCCTAAATCAGCTTCTCGGTCCAAGCCTCCATGGCATCACCGCAGTTCATGTCGGGCGGCGCAAGTCCGTCGATCATGAATGTTGGGGAGACATGAGCCCGTTTTGCCGAGTTCCGTCGGCCCACCATCCCGACAGACTCAATCGACAGCTGTGTATCAACGCTTGACGGCGCGGCCGCTGCGGCTTTCGGCGATGGCGCGCGCCTGATGGCGATGCACCAGTGCGGTCTGCACCTCGGCCTGAAACGTCATGACCTGACGACGCATATCAGCTTCCGAGAGACCGAGCCCTGTCAACTCGTCGGCCAAGCGGCGGCATTCCGTCTTCCAGAAACGAACGGCTTCTTCGCCGTGCCGGCTGTCCAGCTCGGCGGCGCAGCGCTCGATATCGCCGGCGCGCGAAGCGACCGGGAAAAGGACGATTCCGCTTGAGGTCATTGTCTTCGGGGCTTTGTTTGACTGTACTGACATCGACTCGTTCCGTTACACTGACCTCATCAGTACCGGACCATGGTTAACGCTTTCCTCCGTCGCGCCACGAAACCTAGGATGCCGTGCCAAATCGAGAGAGGCGCCGCAGGGAAATTGCATCCACAGGTCGCGGGGACTTTCGAAGTTCGGCGATTGCCGCTAACATTTTAATCTGTTGGTGGGGGTTGCTGGGAATGCAGAGACTGCTGGCGAAGCCGGTTGGGGCGGCTATCGTGATTTTCGCGCGGGCGATAACGGCCGTGCGCGCGATATGGCCGGGCGAAGGTGCGCCGTCGGGGCGCTGCGTGTATTTCGCCAATCACTGCAGCCACGGCGACTTCATCCTGGTTTGGGCGGTTCTGCCTCCGGCCTTGCGCAAGAGCACGCGGCCGGTCGCGGGTGCCGAATATTGGCTGAAGTCGTCGATCAACCGATTCATCGGCCGCGACGTTTTTCGCGCGGTGCTGATCGAGCGCGACCGCGACAAGCGCACGGCCGATCCGATTACCGTCATGACGGACGCGATCGATGCCGGCTCCTCGCTCATCCTCTTTCCCGAAGGCACGCGCAATCAGACTGATGCACTGCTGTTGCCATTCAAGAGCGGGCTGTTTCACCTGGCATCCGCACGGCCCGATATCCAGCTTGTTCCCGTCTGGATCGACAATCTCAACCGGGTCATGCCGAAGGGCGAGATCGTACCGATCCCGCTTATCTGCACCGTCACCTTCGGCAGCCCGATGACGATCGCGTCCGGCGAAACCAAGGAAGCCTTTCTCGAAAGAACGCGGCAGGCGCTGCTGCATCTATCCCCCAAGCACGCAGGCGGTGGCGAATGAACGCGGCAGACTCCGATCTCTGGACACTGGTCCTCGGCATAGTCGCGGTCCTCGTGGTCGCCTCGGCGATCGGCTTTGTCCTGCAACGGCGTCTGTCTCCGGATCACGCGAACTCCGCCATCGAAAACCTGAATGCGCGTATCAAGGCGTGGTGGGTCATGGTCATCCTGATCGGACTTGCCTTTATCGCCGGCCGCGTCGGAATTCTTGTCCTGTTCGGATTTTGCTCCTTCGCGGCGCTGCGCGAATTCATCACGCTTACCAACACCAAGCGGGCCGATCACTGGGCCCTCGCCGCCGCCTTCTTCGTTGTGCTGCCGATCCAGTACGGACTGCTCTGGTTCAAGCAGTATGGCATCTTCTCGATCTTCATCCCCGTCTACGCCTTCCTGCTGATGCCGATCATCTCGGTTCTGCGCGGCGATACCGAGCGCTTTCTCGTGCGCATCGCCGAGGTGCAGTGGGCCCTGATGATCTGCGTCTTCTGCGCCTCGCACGTGCCGGCGCTGCTGACGCTTGAAATCGCCGGCTATGAAGGTCGGAACGTGCTCTTGATCGCCTTTCTCGTCATTATCGTGCAGATGAGCGACGTGTTACAATATGTCTGGGGCAAGCTGTTCGGCAAAACCAAGATCGCTCCCAACCTTTCGCCCTCGAAAACGGTGGAGGGTTTCGTCGGAGGAATCGCAAGCGCCACGCTGATTGGTGCCGCACTCTGGTGGATAACGCCTTTCACGCCCTTCCAGGCCGGCCTTCTCGCGCTGATCATCACGTTGATGGGCTTTTTCGGCGGCCTCGTCATGTCCGCCATCAAGCGCGATCGGGGCGTCAAGGATTGGGGCCATCTGATCGAGGGACATGGAGGGTTGATCGACCGTCTGGACTCGGTCGTCTTCTCCGCACCGATCTTCTTCCATATCGTGCGCTATTGGTGGTCGGCCGCCTGATGGAAACGATAAGGCGCATTGCGGCCAGCAGCATCACCCATGTGCTCTTTGCCTTCGTCGCGATGGGCGGCTGGGCCGTCTTCGCCAACCGCGATCATTCAGCCTTGCGCGCCGGATTGGCGGGCCTTGTCCAAGGTGGACTGTCGGCCTGCCTCACTCTGTTCCTCAAGAAGGCGGTCGAATTCCTCGCTGGAAAATTTGATGGATCCGCCCCCTTTTGGGCGCCACCGCTGATCGCCTGCATCGCTTCCACCACCATCCTGGTGCTGATCCATGCATTGAGCGGAACGCCCGAGATCCTCAAAACGATCGCCGTGCCGCTCGCCGTTTCCACCAGCTACGCAACGGCCTACAGCTATTCCCTGACCCGAAGGAGGCGCAGACAATGACCGAATCCGGAGATCGCCGACCGCTGGCAAGCCGAGACACGCAATGGGCAAGACGCATCGCCCAATGGCTGGCAACGCGATCCGTGACGCCGAACCAGATTTCGCAGGCGAGCATGGTCGCCGCGGCGCTGGCGGCGGTGCCTTCTTTCTCGCCGGGCAGCAATATGGCCTTGCCCGTATTCTGCTGCTCGTGCTCGCGGCCGCGTTCTGCCAGATGCGCCTGCTCTGCAATCTGTTCGATGGCATGGTTGCGGTGGAAGGCGGAAAGGGCGCCGCGGATGGGCCCTTCTGGAACGAGTTCCCTGATCGTATCGCCGATATCCTGATCCTGGCCGGCGCAGGCTATGGCATCGGGTTGCCCGGTTTGGGTTGGGCGGCAGCGACCTTCGCCGTGCTGACCGCCTACACCAGGGAACTGGGACGCGCCACCGGCAACCCGAGTGATTTTTCCGGCCCGATGGCCAAGCAGCATCGCATGGCGACGATCACGGCCGCCGCCGTCATTTCTTTGCTGGAGCCTCTCTGGAATGGCCGCAACGAGATCCTGACCGTCGCGCTTTGGATTATCGCGATCGGCGCCGGCTTCACAGCCCTGCGACGCGGGGGCAATCTTGTCGCGCGCCTCAAGGATGCCGGTTCACAAAGGTAGCAAATTCCGGATCTGCGGCACGCCTATGTGACAAAGGCGTACCGGAAATGACAAAAGTGCGCTTTGCAGACGGTGATGTCGACAATAGAAAAGGCCGCGTCGCTTCTGTTTTCCCCGAAGCGACCCTGGACTAGCCTCGCTTCGGCGAGGCATTTTTCTCTTCCCTTCATTTATAAGATTTTTATATCCGCGCGCCGCGGTCGGTCTCGAACGCTTATGCGCTTCGGCCGCATATTGATGTCCGAGAGAAACTTCCACTCTCCGCGCCAGAAAGCATGAATGGTGCCATCCCAGCGATGGCGCCCTTCGTCTTGTCTGACTCCAACGTCAACAAACCGGAGTCACGATCATGATGGACATCATTCTCCTCGCCACGGCGATCCTATTTTTCGCGGCATGCTTTGCTTACGCCAAAGCTTGCGACCGGCTCTAACCGGAGAAGCACCATGACATTCGACTATATCATCAGTGGTGCCGTCACCGCCTTCCTCGCGGTGTACCTCACCTACGCTCTCGTTCGTCCCGAACGCTTCTGACCGGCGCCGAGCGCAGCTGAATCAATCGGGTATTGAAAGTTACTTCCCATGACCCTCAACGGATGGCTCCAGATCCTGCTGTTTTGCGGGATCCTCATCATGCTCGTCAAACCGCTCGGCGGTTACATGACACGCGTCTTTACAGGCGAGCGCACATTTCTCTCACCCGTCCTCGTTCCGATCGAACGCGGACTTTACAAGCTGGCGGGCACCAGCGAACGCGAAGAGCAGCATTGGACGTCCTATGCATTCGCGATGCTCATGTTCAATCTGCTCGGCGTCCTCTTCCTGTACGCGCTGATGCGCCTGCAGGCCGTGCTGCCCTATAATCCGGCAGGCATGGCGGCCGTTCCGCCGGAGCTCTCCTTCAACACCGCCGTCAGTTTCGTCAGCAATACCAACTGGCAGAACTACGGCGGCGAAGGCACCATGTCCTATCTGACCCAGATGGCCGGCCTGACCGTGCAGAACTTCGTTTCCGCAGCAACCGGTATGGCCATCGCCATCGGGCTCATCCGCGCCTTTTCACGCGCATCGGGCAAGGCCATCGGCAATTTCTGGGTCGATATGTTCAGGAGCACGCTCTATGTGCTGCTTCCGATCTGCATCGTGCTGACACTAGTCTACGTCTATCTCGGTGTCCCTCAGACCTTCGGTCCTTATGTCGATGCGACCACGCTCGAGGGCGCCAGGCAGACGATCGCACTGGGGCCCGTCGCCTCGCAGCTTGCCATCAAGATGCTCGGCACCAACGGTGGCGGCTTCTTCAACGCGAATTCGGCTCACCCCTTCGAAAATCCGGACGCGATCTCGAACATGATCCAGATGCTCTCGATCTTCGCGATCGGCGCCGCGTTCACCAACGTCTTCGGCCGCATGGTCGGCAACCAGCGCCAAGGCTGGGCGATCCTCGCCACGATGGGCATTCTGTTCGTCATCGGCGTCGGCGTGACCTATTGGGCGGAAGCCGCAGGTAATCCGCTGATGCACGCTTTTGGCCTGCAGGGGGGCAACATGGAAGGCAAGGAAGTCCGGTTCGGTATTTCGATGTCGTCGCTGTTCGCCGTCATCACCACGGCCGCGTCCTGCGGCGCCGTGAATGCCATGCATGGAAGCTTCACCGCGCTCGGCGGTCTTATCCCGCTGATCAACATGCAGCTCGGCGAAGTGATCGTCGGTGGCGTCGGCGCCGGCTTCTACGGCATCCTGCTGTTCGTCATCATCGCCATCTTCGTTGCCGGTCTCATGGTCGGGCGCACGCCGGAATATCTTGGCAAGAAAATCGAGGCCAAGGAAATGAAGATGGCCGTTCTCGCCATTCTCTGCCTTCCGGCCGCGATGCTGATCTTCACGGCGATCGCAACCGTGCTTCCCTCCGCCGTCGCTTCGATCGGGACCGCTGGCCCGCACGGCTTCTCGGAAATCCTTTACGCCTACGCCTCGGCGGCAGCCAACAACGGTTCGGCCTTCGGCGGCCTTACCGGCAACACGCCCTGGTACAATATCACGCTCGGCATCGGCATGCTGGCCGGTCGTTTCCTGGTGATCATTCCGGCGCTCGCAATCGCCGGCTCGCTGGTCGCCAAGAAAACGGTCCCGGCTTCGGCAGGCACCTTCCCGACCGACGGCATGCTGTTCGTCGGCCTGCTGACCGGCACGATCGTCATCGTCGGCGGCCTGACATTCTTCCCGGCCCTGGCGCTCGGACCCGTGATCGAGCACCTCGTCATGATCGCCGGCCAAACCTTTTGAGGTGAAGCATGATCCTTCGTCACCGACTTCGCAAATCCCTCAACGCACGTCCCGGTTCGCCGGGGCGTGACGCCGGAAGGATGACGCGCGGCTCCGACATCATTCTGATCATGATGGCCGGCCTCCTCGTCATCCTCGCCGCCTTCAGGATTCTACACGGCTGATCGCAGACCGATCACCCTCCTCTATTCAAGCTGGAGCCTCTTATGAGCCAGGCACAATCCGCGAGCATCCTTGATTCTCGCATCCTCATTCCCGCCGTGGGCGCCGCCTTCAAAAAGCTCGATCCACGCACACTTGCCAGAAACCCCGTCATGTTCGTGGTTGCCACGGTTTCGACGCTCACGACCATCCTTTTCATCCGCGACCTCTTAACCGGCAGCGGCAATCTGGGCTTCTCGTTTCAGATCAACCTCTGGCTCTGGTTCACGGTGTTGTTCGCCAACTTCGCCGAAGCCGTTGCCGAAGGTCGCGGCAAGGCGCAGGCAGATTCTTTGCGCAAGGCCCGCACCGAGACGCAGGCGAAACTTCTGACCGCCAACAATGGCAGCGGCCACCGGCTCGTTCCCGGCACAAGCCTGAAGGTCGGCGATCTCGTGCTCGTCGAGGCGGGCGACATCATCCCGTCCGACGGTGAAGTGATAGAAGGCGTGGCGTCAGTCAACGAAGCGGCGATAACGGGTGAATCGGCGCCTGTCATCCGAGAGTCGGGCGGAGACCGTTCCGCCGTCACCGGCGGCACGCAGGTGCTCTCCGACTGGATCAAGGTTCGCATCACCGCCGCCGCGGGCTCGACCTTCCTCGACCGGATGATCTCGCTTGTCGAAGGCGCCGAACGCCAAAAGACCCCGAACGAGATCGCCCTGAACATCCTGCTGTCGGGAATGACGCTGATCTTCGTGCTCGCCACGGCGACCATCCCGAGCTTTGCAATCTATGCCGGCGGATCGATCCCGATCATCATCCTCGTCGCCCTCTTCGTCACGCTTATCCCGACGACGATCGGCGCACTTCTCTCCGCGATCGGCATCGCCGGCATGAATCGTCTCGTTCGTTTCAACGTCCTCGCCATGTCCGGCCGCTCGGTCGAGGCAGCCGGTGACGTCGACACTCTGCTGCTCGACAAGACCGGCACGATTACACTCGGCAACCGCCAGGCAACCTCCTTCCGTCCCGTTGCCGGTGTGAGCGAGCAGGAACTGGCAGATGCCGCGCAGCTGGCATCGCTGGCCGACGAGACGCCGGAAGGCCGCTCGATCGTCGTTCTCGCCAAGGAGAAATACGCGATCCGCGGCCGCGACATGGCAAGCATCAAGGCCGCCTTCGTGCCCTTCACCGCGCAGACGCGCATGAGCGGCGTCGATATCGAAGGCTCCTCCATCCGCAAGGGCGCGGTCGATGCCGTCCTCGCTTATGTCGGCGCCGGCTCCACGGCGACATCAGGCAACACCGCCATCGCCCTTCGCGCAAACACCGACACGATCAGGGAACTGCAGGCCATTTCCGACGAGATCGCCAAGTCGGGCGGTACGCCGCTCGCTGTCGCCCGCGACGGACGCTTGCTCGGCGTCATCCAGCTCAAGGACGTGGTCAAGGGCGGCATCCGCGAGCGCTTCGTGGAACTACGCCGCATGGGCATCCGAACCGTGATGATCACCGGCGACAACCCTATGACCGCCGCGGCGATCGCTGCCGAGGCCGGCGTCGACGACTTCCTGGCGCAGGCGACACCCGAGAACAAGCTATCGCTGATCCGCGAGGAGCAGGCCAAGGGCAAGCTGGTCGCCATGTGCGGCGACGGGACCAACGATGCGCCGGCCCTGGCGCAGGCCGACGTCGGTGTCGCCATGAACACCGGCACGGTCGCGGCCCGAGAAGCCGGCAACATGGTCGATTTGGACAGTGATCCGACAAAGCTCATCGAGATCGTCGAGATCGGCAAGCAGTTGCTGATGACCCGCGGGGCGCTGACGACGTTCTCGATCGCCAACGACATCGCCAAATATTTCGCGATCATTCCGGCGATGTTCCTGACCTTCTACCCGCAGCTGTCGGCCCTGAACGTCATGGGTCTCTCGTCGCCGCAAAGCGCCATCCTCTCGGCCATCATCTTCAATGCGCTTGTCATCATCGCGCTGATCCCGCTGTCGCTGAGAGGCGTACGCTATCGGCCGATCGGCGCCGGCGCGCTTCTGTCCCGCAACCTGCTGATCTACGGCCTTGGCGGCATCATCGTCCCGTTCGTCTTCATCAAGGCGATCGACATGCTGATCACCACCATTGGCCTCGCCTAAGGAGTACCCACAATGTTGAAAGAACTTCGCCCGGCAGTCGTGATGATCCTCGCCACCACCGCCATCACGGGCCTCCTCTATCCCATCGCAATGACTGGCGCCGCCCAGGCGCTGTTTCCGACCCAGGCGAGCGGCAGTCTGATAGAGCAGGATGGCAAGGTCATCGGGTCGGCTCTCATAGGCCAAGCCTTCACCAGTGAAAAATATTTCCATGGGCGCCCATCGGCCGCCGGTGACGGATATAACGCCGCCGCCTCCAGCGGTTCTAACCTAGGCCCGACCAGCCAGAAGCTGATTGACCGCGTCAGAACCGACTACGAAGCCGCCATGGCGTCGAACCCGACGGCAGACGTTCCGATCGATCTCGTCACGGCATCCGGCAGCGGCCTCGACCCACACATCTCCCCTGACGCCGCTTACTTCCAGATATCCCGCGTCGCCAAGGCCCGCGGCCTGGATGAGACAAAGGTGAGATCGCTTGTCGACGCCGCCACGCACCACCGTGAACTCGGTATTCTGGGCGAACCGACCGTCAATGTTCTGGCATTGAACCGCTCGCTCGATGCTTCTATGTCTGACTAGGCTGAAAGTCCCCGGGTGCCTGCGTACTCGGGGATTTGCTCGTGAAGAAAGTCCGCACGCATGCCCGACGACAACCGTGATCAGGTCGCCAGACCATCGCCCGACGCGCTGCTTGAGAGGGCACGTCAGGAAACGCGCGGTCGTCTGAAGATATTTCTCGGCGCCGCCCCCGGCGTCGGCAAGACCTACGAGATGCTGGTATCCGGACGCGCCAAGATCTCGGACGGCTGCGACGTGGTCATCGGCGTCGTCGAAACCCATGGCCGCCGGGAAACGCAGGCGCTCGTCGATGGCTTCGAGATCGTTCCGCGCCTTGTCGTGGACTACAAGGGTCGGCGACTGGAGGAGATGGATCTGGACGCGATCCTGGTCCGCAGGCCCGACCTCGTCCTCGTCGATGAACTCGCCCATACAAATGCCGATGGCAGCCGTCATCCCAAGCGCTATCTCGACGTCAAGGAACTGCTGGCGCGCGGCATCGACGTTTATACGACCCTGAATATACAGCATGTCGAGAGCTTGAACGATGTCGTCTCCCAGATCACCCGCATCAGAGTGCGTGAGACTGTGCCGGATTCCATCATCGACATGGCCGACGATGTCGAAATCATCGACCTGACCCCCGATGATCTCATCCGCCGGCTTCGCGACGGCAAGGTCTACGTGCCAAAAACCGCCGAGCGCGCACTGACCAATTATTTCACTTCAGGCAATCTGACGGCCCTTCGCGAACTGGCGCTCCGCAAGACGGCGCAGCGCGTCGACGACCAGTTGCTGACGCACATGCAGGCGCACGCAATCTCGGGACCCTGGGCCGCTGGCGAGCGGGTCCTCGTCTCGGTCGACCATCACCCCCGCTCGGCATCGCTGGTGCGCTATGCCTCTAGGATGGCCGCGCGCCTGCGCGCGCCCTGGACCGCCGTCTATGTCGAAACCAACCGCGCGATCAACATGTCGGAGGCTGAGCGCGATGCCGTCGCCGGCACGTTGCGGCTCGCCGAACAGCTGGGCGGCGAAGCACTGACCATTCCCGGCCGCGAGATTGCCGAGGAGCTTGTTCGTCATGCGGCTGCAAGCAATGTCACCCACATCGTGATCGGTGCCCCCCGCCGGCCGACCTGGCGGGAGTGGTTTCAGCGCTCCACGGCCGATGAGCTGATCAGAAGCGCAGGCAATATCAGCGTTCACGTCATCTCGGGTAACGAAACGGATGGAGCCTCGCCGCGTGGCGTAAAGGCAGCGCCGGATTTTGCTCCCCTCAACCTTCGAGCCTATGCTCTCGCGACCGTCTATGTTGCGATCGCGCTCTGCGCCGGCGTGGTGCTCGATCAGGTGCTCGATGTGCGTAACCTCGCGCTCGTCTTTCTGATGGCGGTGCTGACATCGGCCGTGATCCATGGTCTGCGCCCTGCTCTCTTCACCTGCGTCCTCAGCGCATTCTCCTTCAATTTCTTCTTCCTGCCGCCGCGTTACACGCTGACCATCAACGACCCCGAGAGCGTGCTTGCGCTGTTCTTCTTCCTTGGCGTGGCGGTGATCGCCAGTAATTTGACGGCAACCGTTCAGCGGCAGGCGGCCTTCGCTCGCCAGCGCGCCCGCACGACCGAGGATCTCTACCTCTTCTCCAGGAAACTGGCCGGCACCGGCACGCTTGACGACGTGCTGTGGGCGACTGCCTTCCAGCTTGCCTCGATGCTGAAAGTCCGCGTCGTCCTGCTATTGCCGGAAGACGGCACGATCTCCGTCAAGGCCGGCTATCCGCCGGACGACACGCTCGACGACGCCGATATCGCCGCCGCGCGTTGGGCCTGGGAACACAACCACGCCGCCGGCCGCGGCGCCGATACCCTGCCGGGGGCAAAGCGACTCTATGTCCCGTTGCGCACCGGCCGAACCGCTGTTGGCGTCATTGGCCTCGACAACGATCGCGGCGAAGGACCGCTTCTGACGCCCGAGCAGCAACGCCTGCTGGATGCCCTGGCCGATCAGGCCGCGCTGGCGATCGAACGGGTGCAGCTCGTGGCCGACGTCGATCGCGCAAGGCTCGCCGCGGAAGCGGACCGGCTGCGATCGGCGCTCCTCACCTCGATCTCGCACGACCTGAAGACACCGCTCGCCGCCATTCTCGGCGCCGCCGGCATGTTGCGCGACACGCTGGATTCGATGTCCCCGGAAGACCGCATCGATCTCCTGTCGACCGTTGTCGATGAATCGGAGCGGCTGAACCGCTTCATCGCCAATCTGCTCGACATGACGAAGATAGAATCCGGCGCCATGGAGCCGAACTACGCCCTGCACTATCCGGGCGATATTGCCGGAAGCGCCTTGCGCCGCGCCGCGAAGATCGTCGCCGACCACAAGACGGCCATGGCCATCCCCGCCGATCTTCCGATGATCCGCGTCGATCCCGTGCTGTTCGAGCAGGTGCTGTTCAACCTCATCGACAATGCCGCCAAGTACGCGCCTTCGGGCTCGACCATCAGCATAAGCGGCTCTGCAAACCACGAGACGGTCGTCATGCAGGTATCGGACGAAGGGCCAGGCATCCCGCCCAACGATCTGGAGCGAGTCTTCGACACCTTCTACCGTGCCCGCAAGGGCGATCAGGTGCGCGCCGGGACCGGGCTCGGCCTTTCCATCTGCCGCGGCTTTATCGAAGCGATGGGCGGCACCATTGCCGCCGGCAACCGTACCGACCGAGCAGGGGCGATCTTCACCATCAGCCTACCCCGGCCGAACGACATTCCGAAAATGGATGAACTCACATGACCGGCTCGACCGTAAAAATCCTTGTCGTCGACGACGAACCGCCGATCAGAAAATTGCTGCGCGTCGGCCTGACCGCCCAAGGCTACGACGTGCTGGAGGCGACAAACGGCGCAACTGCCGAACAGTCAGCAAGAGACAACCCGCCCGACCTGATCCTGCTCGATCTCGGCCTGCCCGACACATCTGGCCACGAGCTGCTACAGGCATGGCGCGATGCCGGATTCACGGTACCGGTGGTCATCCTCTCCAGCCGAACCGACGAAGGCGGCATCGTCAAGGCGCTCGAGGCGGGCGCGGACGACTATGTCACCAAGCCTTTCGGAATGAACGAGCTCGGCGCCCGCATCCGCGTTGCCCTGCGTCACCGCCTGCAGCAGCAGGGCGAGCGGGCGATCTTTCAGGCGGGCGGACTGTCGATCGATCTCGTCAAGCGCATCGTCAAGGTGGATGGCCGGGAGGTAAAGCTCTCGCCGAAGGAGTATGACATCTTGCGCGTACTCGCCCAGCATGCCGGCAAGGTTCTGACGCACCAATTCATGCTGAAGCAGATCTGGGGACCGGCGGCGGACGTGCAATATCTCAGGGTCTATGTCCGCCAGTTACGGCAGAAGATCGAGCAGAGCCCGGATCAGCCGCAATATATCACCACCGAAACCGGCGTGGGATACAGGCTGAGGGAGGCTGACGCGCCGCAGACATAATAGACCTACCGGTAGACGCGCTCGGACAGCGATCCCAAACCCGAACGCGCCAGCAGCTCGTGAACGATCCGGCGTCCCACGGGATTGTTCAGCCGCACGGCTTTCGACCCGAGAAAATCGGTCTCGGCATGGTCAAAGGCCTTCAGGTCCTCCGACTGTTCTATCACGCGCGAATAGAACATATGGAAGCTTTGCCGGCAGACGTAGGTCTTGTACTTGGTGAGACAGAACACAGCGAATTGGCCATCCTGCTCACGCAGGAAATCCGCCACACCAACCGTCACCTCGGGCCATGCAGGATTGAATGTATCGTCGAAGGCGATGATACCGTGCTCCGCAAGCGACATGGCCGCAAGGCGGCTATCCGACGCGACGTGGTTCAGCATGTGGCCACCGTCGATGCTGAAGAAGCGAATCACCCCTGCCCTGTCGGTAATATCCTCGGCCGCGAGCAGCGTGCTGTCGCCCTTTATCACCAGCTCCTCGTCGACGAGCAGATCGAGCGACCGGCCATTGTCTAGAAAGCGATCGTACTGAGTTGTCCCTCGGCCATTCTGATCGACATCGAACAAGTCGATGGCGATGATCTTTTCCTGGTCGCCGCAGATCTTGCGAAACAGAAAGTAGGAGCGGCCGTAGTAAACTCCGATCTCCGCCACACCGCCTTCCAGTCCAGCGGATTGCTGCGTGCGCAGCAGCGAAAGGAACACGAGCGCATCCGGCGGATCGATATATCCGTCAATTGACTGAAGATCATGAAATATGAACTTCCTGATAGGAAAATCCATTATTTCTTCTCTTTCGAAATTCGGTAATTTATCTCCACCTCTGTGAAAAGGTTATAATCACGTTTTGATAATTTCAACTCACCAATATCAAACATTTATTACGAAATGTTCGAATTTATACTCAATCTCCTCCATATAAACGCGAAATACACTTTATGCACAACCATTCAGTATCGACACGATACAACAGAATGCTGCAACGCAGCATGGCACTCTTGAAATCGCTAATGCCGTTACAACAAAATGAATGAAGGGTCGCACAACGTGCGTTTCCTTCTTTCTCTCGCCATTTAGCTGCTCTAGTTTCGCGAGAATCTTGTAACGCAATAAAGGTGGTGCATGGCAGGTGAAACGGTTCTGGTCGTCGGTGGTGCTGGTTATATCGGCTCGCATACGTGCCTCGATCTGGCGAACAAAGGCTATAAGCCGGTTGTCTTCGACAACTTCTCCAACGGGCATCGGGAATTCGTAAAATGGGGTCCCGCCGAAGAGGGTGATATCCGTGATCGCGCCCGGCTTGACGAAGTTCTGGCAAAGCACAAGCCCGCCGCCATCCTGCATTTCGCGGCCCTCATCGAAGTCGGTGAATCCGTCAAGGATCCGGTCGCTTTCTACGAAAACAACGTCATCGGCACACTGACCCTTCTGGCGGCCGCCCAGGATGCCGGCATCAAGGCCTTCGTCTTCTCTTCCACCTGCGCGACCTACGGCCTGCCGCAAAGCGTGCCGCTGGACGAGACGCACCGCCAGGTGCCGATCAACCCCTATGGGCGCACGAAGTACATCGTCGAGCAGGCGCTTTCGGATTACGACCAGTACACCAGCTTCCGCTCGGTCATGCTGCGCTACTTTAATGCGGCCGGCGCCGATTTCGAAGGCAGGATCGGCGAGTGGCATCAGCCGGAAACCCACGCCATTCCGCTCGCGATCGACGCCGCGCTTGGCCGCCGCGACGGCTTCAAGGTGTTCGGCAGCGACTATGAAACCCGCGATGGTACCTGCGTACGCGATTACATCCACGTGCTCGATCTCGCCGACGCGCATGTACGCGCGGTGGAATATCTGCTGAGGGGTGGTGAATCCGTTGCCCTCAATCTTGGCACCGGCACCGGCACCACAGTCAAGGAACTGCTGACCTCCATCGAGGAGGTATCCGCACGCCCCTTCCCCGTCGAATATGTCGGACGCCGCGAAGGTGATTCGCACACGCTGGTCGCCAACAATGACAAGGCTCGCGAAACACTTGGTTGGGTGCCGAGATACGATCTCTCGCAGATCATCAGCTCGGCGTGGAACTGGCACACGAAATCCAACCACCACTGAGCGATCATGGCCATCAAACCGAACGTACTCCTGATCACCGCGGACCAGTGGCGCGGTGATTGCCTTTCGGCCGCTGGCCATCCCTATGTCAGGACGCCCAATGTCGATGCGCTGGCCGCGCAAGGCGTCCTGTTTTCACGGCATTACGCCGGCGCGGCGCCCTGCTCGCCGGCCCGCGCCAGCCTTTACACCGGCCTCTACCAGATGAACCATCGCGTCTGCCGCAACGGCTCCCCGCTGGACGCGCGCTTCGACAATCTGGCGCTTGCCGCGAGGCGCGCAGGCTACGATCCCACCCTCTTCGGCTACACCGACACCGCGCCGGATCCGCGCGGCATGGATCCCAACGATCCACACCTGACGACCTATGAAGGTGTCCTCCCCGGCTTCAGCACCCGACAGCTGCTGCCGGAGCACGAGAAGCCCTGGCTTTCCTGGCTGAAGACGCGGGGTCATGAAAATGCGACCAGCCGCGATATCCATATCCCCAAGGGAGCACGGCGCGGCCAGATATCGAACGCTCCGACGTCCTATTCGAAGGACGAGACGCAAACCGCCTTCCTCACCGGCGAATTCATCCGTTGGCTGGGCGAACAGGATGCGCCGTGGTTCGCGCACGTCTCCTTCCTGCGGCCGCACCCGCCCTTTTCCGTCCCCGAACCCTACAACACGATGTTCGGTGCCAATGACGGAGCAACGAGAGCCCGCCAGCCTAGCCGTCAACAGGAAGAAGCGTCGCATCCGTATCTCGCCTTCGCCATGCCGCGAGCCGAGAAGAGCAGCTTCATCCAAGGCGCCGAAGGAAGGGTGAGCGATTGGAGCGAAACGGATTTCGCCGCGATCCGGGCAATCTATTACGGCATGATCGCCGAAGTCGATGCGCAGCTTGGTCGCATATGGGATGCATTGCGGGCATCGGGCGATTGGGAAAGCACGATCATCGTCTTCACCTCCGACCACGCCGAAATGGCCGGCGACCACTGGATGTTGGGCAAAGGCGGCTTCTTTGACGGCAGCTACCATGTCCCCCTCGTCATTCGCGACCCGAAAGCGGCCGCGACAGGCACGACCATCGAGCGCTTTACGAGTGCTGCGGATATATTTCCGACCCTGTGCGAGCGGCTCGGCGTCGAGCCAAGAAATGGTCTGGATGGGCGCTCGCTGCTGCCGTTCCTAGCCGGCCACGATCCGAAGGACTGGCGTACGGCGGCATTCTGGGAATTCGACTTTCGCGACATCGCGCATGGCGATGCGGAGCGTCATTTCGGGATCGAATCGAACGAATGCAATCTTGCCGTTATCCGTGACAGGCACTTCAAGTTCGTCCACTTTACGGCGCTGCCGCCGCTGCTCTTCGATCTATCGAAAGACCCGCACGAGCTTGAGAATGTCGCGGAGGACCCAGCCTACGTGTCCGTGCGTCTCGCCTATGCCGAGAAATTGCTATCACAACGGGCGCGCCATCTTGACCAGACGCTTGCCTATACCGAACTGACGGAAAAAGGGCCGGTCACGCGCCGGCCCTGATCCGATTAGGACAAGCGGCCGAGATAATCGAGCTTACCGACAGGAACGCCCTGATTGCGCAGAATGGCGTGAGCGGTGGCAATATGGAAATAGAAATTCGGTAGCGCGAACTGCAGGAGATAGTCCTCCCCGCGGAACGTCACCTTATTGCCGCCGGGCGAGATCACGACCTCGCGCTCTTCCGCTCCCTCGATCGCATCAGGCGAAATTCCATCGAGATAACGGCGGGTCTTTGCCACCCGCTCGTAGAGTTCTTCGATCGTTGATTCGTTGTCTTCGAATTTCGGCGCATCGATGCCCGTCAGCCGGGCGATCGCAAGCTTGGCGCTATCCGTCGCGCGCTGATACTGGCCGGTGAACGGCAGCATATCGGGCGACAGCCGCTGGGCGATCAAGTCCTTCGACGCGACCCCTTTCTCTCCGACGAAAGCCTCGACCTTGCCGAGGTAGGTTTCCAGCGTGGCCAGCCCTCGCTGGAATACCGGAACGGTTAGACGGTACATTGAAATCGGCATCTGTCCCTCCTTGGAACGCCTCGGACGACTGTGATCGTCCGAGCCTACATAGGAAGCAAAAGCGGCGTTTTCATCGGTAGATGGCGGCGGCCTGCGGGATACCTCGCGTTTTCGGAAAACGCCGAAAATAATTTGCACAGAAGGGGTGGCGTAATCCGCCAGCTTTTCTATTCTGCGCGCTTCATAATGCCCAACGGGCGCACAGGAACACAGATGCTACCAGTATTCGACGGCCACAACGACGTTCTTCTCCGGCTATGGACACATGAACGGGAGGGCGGCGATCCGGTCGCCGAGTTCGCCAACGGAATAGCGAGCGGTCATATTGATGCGCCGCGCGCCAAGGCCGGCGGGCTCGCAGGCGGGCTCTGCGCGATCTATGTTCCCTCGGGCGATCTGGTTTTCGCCGAGCCCGACAGCGACGGTCACTATGTGACGCCGCTTGCGGCACCGCTCGATCCGCTGCCGTCGCTCAGGATCACGACCGAGATGGCGTCGATCGCGCTGCGTCTGCACCGTGCCGGCGCCTGGCGGCTATGCCATACCGTAAAGGACATTCGCAAGGCGATGGCCGACGGCGTATTTGCGGCCGTCATGCATATCGAAGGCTGCGAGGCGATAGGCGCCGATCTGGCTGCGCTCGAAGTGTTCTATGCCGCCGGCCTGCGCTCTCTCGGCCCGGTCTGGAGCCGACACAACATCTTCGGCCACGGCGTGCCATTCGCGTTCCCGATGTCGCCGGACACCGCACCCGGCCTCACCGGCGCCGGTTTCGAACTGGTGCGCGAGTGCAATCGCCTCGGCATCATGATCGATCTCGCCCACATCACCGAAAAGGGCTTTTGGGAAGTGGCCAAGATCACCGACCAGCCGCTGGTCGCCAGCCACTCCAACGCACACGCGCTGACACCGGTTGCGCGCAATCTCACCGACAAGCAGCTTGACGCGATCAAGGACAGCCGTGGCCTCGTGGGCGTCAATTACGCCACCGCCATGCTGCGTGATGACGGCCGATCCGACGGCGATACGCCGCTCAGCGACATGGTCCGCCACATCGACTATCTGGTCGGCCGTGTCGGCATCGATTGCGTGGCGCTGGGATCAGACTTCGACGGTGCAACCATACCTGACGAGATTGGCGATGCTGCCGGCAACCAAAAGCTGATTGCCGCCCTACAGCACGCTGGATATGGTGCAGACGATCTGACGAAATTGGCCAGCGAGAACTGGCTGAGAATTCTGGCTTCGGCGTGGAGGGAAGAGCGCGTCTAACCAGCTTTCGAGACTGCAGTTTAGTTCATGAACAGGGGAACAAATCATGATAATCAGCAAATTCAACCGCAGCTTCCGTGCCCTCTCCGCAGGCGCGGCCCTCTCCCTCCTAATGATTGCCGCTCCGGCCGCCTTCGCGGAAACGCCGAAGGACACGCTCGTCGAAGGCTTTGCGATCGACGACATCATCACCATGGATCCGGGCGAAGCATTCGAGCTCTCGACCGCGGAAATGACCAGCAACACCTACAGCCTGCTCGTGCGCCTCGACATGGCCGACACGTCCAAGGTCAAGGGCGACCTCGCGGAAAGCTGGACCGTTTCGGATGACGGCCTGACCTATACCTTCAAGCTGAAACCCGGCATGAAGTTCGCCTCCGGCAACCCGATCACTGCCGAAGACGTCGCATGGTCCTTCGAGCGTGCCGTCAAGCTCGACAAGAGCCCCGCCTTCATCATCACCCAGTTCGGCATCACGGGCGACAACGTAACCGAGAAGGCCAAGGCGACAGACGAGAACACCTTCACCTTTACCGTCGACAAGCCCTACGCGCCAAGCTTCGTCCTGAACTGCCTCACGGCAACGGTTGCTTCCGTCGTCGACAAGAAGCTGGTTCTCGACCACGTCAAGCCGGTCACCCCGTCGGCCGACTACAAGTACGACAACGATTTCGGCAATGAGTGGCTGAAAACCGGCTACGCCGGCTCCGGCGCCTTCAAGCTGCGCGAATGGCGCGCCAACGAAGTGGTCGTGCTCGAGCGCAACGACAACTACTACGGCGAAAAGGCCAAGCTCGCCCGCGTCATTTATCGCTTCATGAAGGAAAGCTCGGCTCAGCGCCTGGCGCTGGAAGCCGGTGACATCGACATCGCCCGCAACCTGGAGCCGGGCGACCTCGACGCCGTTGCCAAGAACGCCGACCTCGCCAGCGAAAGTGCGCCAAAGGGCACCGTGTACTTCATCAGCCTCAACTCCAAGAACGAGAACCTGAAGAAGCCGGAAGTCCAGGAAGCCTTCAAGTACCTGGTCGACTACGACGCGATTGGCGCCACCCTGATCAAGGGTATCGGCGAAATCCACCAGACCTTCCTGCCGAAGGGCCAGCTCGGCGCACTCGACGAGAACCCCTACAAGCTCGACGTCGCAAAGGCCAAGGAACTGCTTGCCAAGGCCGGCCTGAAGGACGGTTTCTCGGTCACGATCGACGTGCGCAACACTCAGCCGGTAACGGGCATCGCCGAGTCTATCCAGCAGTCGGTCGCCCAGGCTGGCATCAAGATGGACATCATCCCGGGTGACGGCAAGCAGACGCTGACCAAGTTCCGCGCCCGCACGCACGACAT
Organism: Rhizobium sp. S152; assembly: GCF_030380735.1. Lineage (GTDB taxonomy): Bacteria > Pseudomonadota > Alphaproteobacteria > Rhizobiales > Rhizobiaceae > Rhizobium. The sequence goes on from NZ_JAUDRZ010000001.1 coordinate 206,598, forward strand.
CTACATCGGCCAGTGGGGCTCGGACTACTTCGACCCGAACTCCAACGCCGACACCTTCACCAGCAACCCCGACAACTCGGATGCCGGCACGGTGAAGACGCTCGCCTGGCGCAACACTTTCGAAGCGCCGGAACTGGACAAGGAAGCCAAGGCCGCTCTTCTCGAGCGCGACAACGACAAGCGTGCGGCCATGTACCAGGACATCCAGAAAAAGTACCTGGCCAACAGCCCGTTCGTCTTCATCTTTCAGCAGACCGAAGTCGCCGGCTACCGCAAAGGTATCAGCAACTTCAAGCTCGGCCCGAGCTTCGACACCAACTATGTCGGTATGATCGGCAAGGAATGATTCCGACAGGACTGATAGATTGAGCATCGTCGAAACAAAGACGGAAGCACGGCCGAAACCCGGCCGTGCTCTTCCTGTTGCAAAGGCTGTCGGCCGCTTTCTGGTAGCCGCCGTCACAACCTATCTCGGCCTTCTGGCCGTGACCTTCTTCATCGGCCGCGTCGTTCCGATCGATCCCGTGCTCGCCATTCTGGGCGATCGCGCGCCCGCGCACGTGGTCGAGCGCGTCCGTCGCGAAATGGGCTTCGATCTGCCGCTCTACCAGCAGTTCTACATCTACCTCAAAGGGATCCTGGCCGGCGATTTCGGCACCTCGGTGTTGACCACCAATCCCGTCATGGTCGATATCAAGCGCGTCTTCCCGGCGACGATCGAACTCGCCACGCTCGGCACGATCATCGGCTCGGTGATCGGCGTGCCGCTCGGCGTCCTTGCCGCCGTCAAGCGCGGCTCCTTCGCCGACCAGATTGTTCGTGTCATTGGCCTGATCGGCTATTCCGTGCCGATCTTCTGGCTGTCGCTGATTTCGCTCGTCATCTTTTACGCCAAGCTGCGCTGGGTGGCCTTTCCAGGCCGCATCGACATCGTCTTCGAATACACGTTTACGCCGGTCACCGGCTTCTACCTGCTCGACAGCGCCATGCAGGGCCAGTGGGATGTCTTCTACGACGTCTTCCGCCATATCATCCTGCCAGCCTCGCTGCTCGGTTATTTCTCGCTCGCCTATATCAGCCGTATGACTCGTAGCTTCATGCTGAACGAACTCAGCCAGGAATATGTCGTGGCGGCGCGCGCCAAGGGTCTTTCGGAGACCCGGGTGATCTGGGGCCACGCCTTGCGTAATGCCGCGGTGCCTCTCGTCACCGTCATCGCGCTATCCTATGCCGGCCTGCTCGAAGGCTCGGTGCTGACCGAGACTGTGTTCTCCTGGCCCGGCATCGGCCTCTACATCACCAATTCGCTGCAGAATGCCGATATGAACGCCGTTCTCGGCGGCACGATCGTCATCGGCACCGTCTTCATCGGCATCAACCTCTTGTCTGATCTTCTCTATCGGACCCTCGATCCCAGGACACGAAGCCGATGACGATGCAAGCGAACCAAATAAGACCCATGAGCCGCCGCGAATGGCTTCTTTCCGACCGGCCACAGTCGCGCACCCAGGCCCGCCTTGGGCGCGCCTACGTGACATGGCGGCAATTCACCGCCAATCGGCTTGCCGTGGTCGGCCTGCTGATCATCATCGCGCTGCTGCTCATGGCCGCCTTCGCCGATGTGCTGGCGACGCACTCGCCCGTTGTCGGCGATCTCCGCAATGCCCGGCTGCTACCGCCGGGCGCGGACGGTTATCTGCTCGGCACCGACGACCAGGGTCGTGATATCTATTCGCGCCTGATCTACGGCTCCCGCCTGACACTGATGGTGGTCGTCCTCGTCGCCATCATCTCGGCGCCCATCGGCCTGCTGGTCGGCACCATTTCCGGCTATGCCGGCGGCTGGGTCGATGCGGTGCTCATGCGTATCACCGACATCTTCCTCGCCTTCCCGAAGCTGGTACTGGCGCTCGCCTTCGTCGCAGCACTTGGGCCCGGCATCCAGAACGCCATCATCGCCATCGCCATCACCTCCTGGCCGCCCTATGCCCGTATTGCGCGTGCGGAAACGCTGACAGTACGGCGCTCCGACTACATCTCGGCTGTGAAGCTGATGGGTGCGTCGCCGCTACGCATCGTCGTGCGCCATGTCATGCCGCTCTGCATTTCCTCGCTGATCGTGCGCGTGACGCTCGATATGGCGGGCATTATTCTGACCGCGGCCGGTCTCGGCTTCCTCGGTCTCGGCGCGCAACCGCCGCTGCCGGAATGGGGCGCGATGATCGCGTCCGGTCGTCGCTTCATCCTCGACCAATGGTGGGTTGCCGCCATGCCCGGCATCGCCATCCTGATCGTCAGCCTCGGCTTCAACCTGCTCGGCGATGGTCTGCGCGACGCGCTCGACCCGAAGGAGAGCGGCCAATGAGTGCGCTCCTCACCGTAGAAAACCTGAAAGTCAGCTATCCCACCCGTACGGGTGTCATCGAGGCCGTCCGTGGCGTGTCGTTCACGCTCGGCAAGGAGCGTCTCGGCATCGTTGGCGAATCCGGCTCAGGAAAATCGCAGACTGGTCGCGCCATCATGGGCCTGACACCGCCGCACGGCATCGTGACGGCGGATAAGCTCGACTTCAATGGCACCGACCTGCTCTCACTTTCCGCCAAGCAGCGCCGCCTGATGCGCGGCAAGCGTATCGCCATGGTGCTGCAGGACCCGAAATATTCGCTCGATCCGGTCGTGACCATCGGTAAGCAGATTTGCGAGACGCTTCGAGCGCACGAGAAGATCGGCAAGCGCGAGGCGAGGGATCGCGCGCTTGCCATGCTTGAGGCCGTGCAGATACGCGAACCGAAGCGCGTCTTCGATCTCTACCCGCATGAGATATCCGGCGGCATGGGCCAGCGCGCCATGATCGCCATGATGTTGATTGCCGATCCCGAACTCCTGATCGCCGATGAACCGACATCAGCGCTCGACGTCACCGTCCAGCTCGACGTCTTGCGCATCCTGGATCGCCTCGTCGCCGAACGTGGCATGGGCCTGATCTTCGTCTCCCATGACCTGCGTCTGGTCTCTTCCTTCTGCGACCGCGTCATCGTCATGTATGCGGGAAAGGTCGTGGAAGAACTGAAGGCGTCCGAACTGAAGAATGCGCAGCATCCTTATACGCAAGGACTTTTGAACTGCATGCCGCTGATCGGCGAAAGCAGGCATCCGCTTCCTGTCCTGGACCGCAAACCGGAGTGGGCCGAATGACCGCAGCATTTTCCGTCGAAAGCCTCAGCGTTGTCTACGACCACTTCTACGCGCTGAAGGATGTGACCATCGAGATCGCAACCGGGGAATCTTTCGGGCTCGTGGGCGAATCCGGATCGGGAAAGTCGACGCTCCTGCGCGCCGTCGCCGGCCTCGCGCCCGTCAAGAGCGGCACCATCAACATCCATGGTGAGCCGCTGAGCGGTTCGAAGCGAAGCAAGGATTTCTATCGCCAGGTTCAGATGGTCTTCCAGGATCCATACGGATCCCTGCATCCGCGCCAGACGATAGATCGCCTTCTCCTGGAGCCGCTTGCCATACACGGCATTGGAGACAGCGATGCAAGGATCGCGCGCGCACTTGATGAGGTCGGTCTCGGCAACGGCTTTCGCTTCCGCTACCCACACCAGCTGTCGGGCGGCCAGCGGCAGCGCGTCGCCATTGCGCGCGCATTGATCGTGGAGCCCTCCATCCTGCTTCTCGACGAGCCGACTTCCGCGCTTGACGCATCGGTGCAGGCAGAAGTTTTGAACCTTCTGGAACAGGTCCGGCGGGATCGGAAGCTGACCTTCGCGATGGTCAGCCATGACCTCGGCGTTATCACCCACATGTGCGAACGGCTGGCCGTCATGCGTAATGGCGCGGTCGTGGAAATGCTGACCGCGGCTGAGTTGGCACGCGCCGCTGTTCACGAGGACTACACGAAAAATTTGATGGTCGCGAGCAAGGGCTTTGTCAGAGCCTGAAGTCCAGCCTTTTCAACTCCTTGAAAATATTGAGAGGCGTCAACCGCGCTTGGTTGACGCATTCTTAAAACACGACCAATCGACTAGACTATTGACAGCTGCCTTACTTCTGTCATGATCCCGTTAACGACCGTTAGGTTTCGTGATCATGGAGATGAGCGATGTTCTTTCTCGGCGGCATGACCATGGGTTATCTGCATCCCCCGCGCAAGGCGGAAGCGAAAGCTGCTTCCGCATCGATCCCGTCCGAAAAGGACCGGCGTCATCTCGATACGCCGCCGTCTCACGATAACGACAGCGCCATAGAACGCTCGGTGTTGTGGGCCTGGCGCACGCTCTTCTAGGCGCTTCTTTCAGCGCGCCAAAGTGTCGGGACGGATTTTCTATTCCATCGACACTGGAAAGAATTTTATCTCTACCTACCTGATAGAGAATATCGGAAAATAAGCCCATTGAAGGGCATTGAACAGGCGGAGGCAACAGATGGCAGACTTGGGTATCTCGCATACTCACGCGGACCAGTACGGTTCCGCTCGAGTGAAAAGGCAGCTGACTGCTCGTGGCAAGTTCCACTTTGCAATCAATACGGCTCTTGTGGCTGCAGCCTTCGTTTTTGTCGCGGCTGTCGTTTGCGGCGTCATTGCCTAATTGACCAATGTTTCCCAAACGCCCCGTCGCCGGGTTTCCGGGGCGGGGCGTTTTTCATACGGAAGACACATTTCGGTAAGCTAGGGTCTGCACTCATACACGATGGAACCAAAAAGCCGGGCGTCTCGTTATCCGGTCTGTAAAGACCAAGGAGATCGCCATGCTTTATTATGCCCTTGTATTTCTTGTCGTAGCGCTGATTGCGGGAGTGCTCGGATTTGGCGGCATCGCCGGCGCTTCGGCGTCGATCGCACAGGTCCTCTTCTTCATTTTCCTGGTGCTGTTCGTCGTCTCGCTCGTCGCTCGTCTGTTCCGTCGAGCCTGACAACTAGCCATATAGGAGCGATAAGCCGACTCCCGGGAGGGAGTTGGCTTTTTCGCGTCGAAAAACCGCGATATTCCTGCCTTTTCGCGTGATCGCCCATCGCGTTTGGAAGTGCTTCACTTGAATTATCCCGATACTGTCCAACTTTCACGGATGGCTTTGCGAGGATTGAGGGCGCGCCATGGCCATATCCCCATGCAATACACAGGCAATCGCGTTTAAACCGTTTCGCATAGCCCTTCACGACCTGCCCGCTGTTCATGCGGCAGTCATATTTGGCAGTGCAAAAGGCTAAGCAAAATCATCATAACTTCGTTGGATCCAGAACCGAACCCATGACCATTTCAGTCACGTCTCCGTCGCCGTCCCGCGAGTCCGAAGCAAAGCAGATCGATCACAACGATTCGATCCGCTCCACCTACCTCTCGATCGAAGACATCAAGGCGATGGGCGCTTCAGTCGCCAGCAATGGCGTCGATGCGCTTCCTGCTTTCACGCCGTTCGATTTCTTCGCACGGCACAAGGAAAACGAGAAGGAAATCCTTCGGGTCTATCGTACCACGGCCACCGATGTGGAAGCCGGTGAAACCATAACGCCGGCGGCCGAATGGCTGCTCGACAACCACTACATCGTCGAGGAAGCGATCCAGGAGGTCCGTCGCGATTTCCCGAAGAAGTTCTACCGTGAACTGCCGACCATCAACCTCGGCGGTACGCAGGTCCCCCGCACTCTGGCACTTGCTTGGCTCTACGTCGCCCACACCCACAGCACGATTTCGCAGGAAAGCCTGACGGCGCTGGTCGATGGCTTCCAGCAGCATGAAACGCTGAGAATCGGCGAACTCTGGGCGCTGCCATCGCTCGTGCGCTACGTCCTCGTCGAAAACCTGCGCCGCATCTCGAGCCGTGTGGAACGCAGCCGCCGCGTGCGCCGCCGCGCCAACGAGGCCGCCGACGAACTGGTGCGGCTGAATGATCCGGCCAAGACAGCGGAATATCTGAAGACGCTGGAGCCACTCGCCGAAGACAACACCTTCGCCACGCAGTTTCTCTATCGCATGCGCGATGGGTCTCAGTCCTCGAGCGCCGCGATCGCCTGGCTCGATGAACGCCTCGAGGCGCTTGGCCGCGACAGTGAAGAGACGACGATGGCGGAGCACAGCCGCCTCTCTTCCGGCAATGTCACGATGGGCAACATCATCCGCAGCCTGCGCGAGATCGACGACACCGAATGGTCGGTCTGGGTCGAGCAGGTCAGCCATGTCGACAAGCTGCTCTGGGACAATTCCGACTATGGGATTCTCGATTCCGGTTCGCGCAACAAGTACCGCAAGCAAATCGAAAAACTGGCCAAGCGCTCGCTGCTCACGGAAATGGAGATCGCCCAACTCGCCCTCGACATGACGGCGGATGCGAAGGCCTCCGAGGAGCCGCAGCCGCATGAGCCGAATGTCGGCGGTTTCCTCACCGGCGCCCAGCGGCCGAAGCTGGAAGCGCGCGCCAATTATCGCCCGACGCTGACGCAGCATTTCGTCCGCGCCGTGCGCAAGTTCAACTGGCTCTCGATCGCTGTTCCCGTTCTGCTGCTGACCATTCTCGCAATGGTCGTCGTCGGCCGCTTCATGGCCGGTGCCGGCATGGGACCGCTGGAGATCATTCTTTTTCTTGTCCTGTTCGCGCTGCCCGCATCGGAAGGTGCCACCGGCCTCTTCAACACCGTTCTCTCCTTCTTCGTCACGCCATCAAGACTGGTCGGCTACGAGTTCAAGGAAGGCATTCCTGAAGACGCCAGAACGCTTCTCGTCGTTCCATGCCTGATCTCGAACCGCGACAGCGTCGATGAGCTCGTTCGCAACCTCGAGGTCCACTATCTCGCAAACCCGCGCGGCGAGATCTACTTCGCGCTTCTCAGCGACTGGCCGGACAGCCAGGAGGAAGAAACGGCGGCCGACCTCGAGGTTCTCGACTACGCCCGCCGCGAAGTCGCCAACCTGTCCTCGCGTTATGCTTTCGACGGCAAGACCCGCTTCTACCTCCTGCATCGCCGCCGACTCTACAATCCGAGCGAAGGCGCCTGGATGGGCTGGGAGCGCAAGCGTGGCAAGCTGCACGAGCTGAACATGCTTCTGCGCGGAGACCGCGACACCACCTATCTGCCGGGCGCCAACACGGTTCCCGCCGATGTGCAGTATGTCATGACCCTCGACGCCGACACGCGTCTGATGCGCGATGCCGTGACCAAGCTCGTCGGCAAGCTTTATCACCCCATCAACCGCCCGGTCATCAACCCGGCAACCGGCCGTGTCGAAAGCGGCTACGGCGTTCTTCAGCCGCGCGTCACCCCATCGCTCACGACAGGCAAGGACGCCTCCGTGTTCCAGCGCGTCTTCTCGATCAACCGCGGCCTCGACCCCTATGTCTTTACCGTTTCCGACGTGTATCAGGACCTCGCGGGCGAGGGCACCTTTACCGGCAAGGGCCTCTACCATGTCGATGCCTTCGAGGCTTCGCTTAAGGGTCGCATCGAGGAGAACTCGGTTCTCAGCCACGACCTTCTCGAAGGCTCGATGGCGCGCTGCGCGCTGGTAACCGACCTTGAGCTTGTCGAGGATTTTCCGATCCGCTACGAAGTCGAAACCTCCCGCCAGCATCGCTGGGCGCGTGGCGACTGGCAGCTGCTGCCTTACATGTTCAATCCGAAATACGGCGTCACCGCACTCGGTCGCTGGAAGATGTTCGATAACCTTCGCCGCTCGCTGACGCCGGTTGCCTGGTTCTTCGCATCGGTGCTCGGCTGGTATTTCATGAGCCCGCTCGGCGCGCTTGTCTGGCAGATCCTGCTGATCTTCTGCCTCTTCGTTGCCCCGACGCTTTCGCTCATCAACGGCATCATCCCGCGTACCAGCGATATCGTAGCCCGTGCGCACCTCTATACCGTCTGGTCGGACATCCGCGCCGCCAACGCGCAGGTGGCCCTGCGTATCGTCTTCATCGCCGATGCCGCCTGCATGATGGCCGACGCGATCGGTCGGTCGCTCTATCGTCTCTTCTTCAGCCACAAGCTGATGCTGCAGTGGCGCACCGCGGCCAGCGTCCAGGCTGGCAAGCAGGGAACGATCCTATCCTACTACAGGGCCATGTGGCACGCGCCGGTTCTGGCGCTGCTGGCGCTGAGTTTTGCGGTCGTCTCCGGCGACAATGCCTATCTGGTCGGCATTCCGTTCACTCTGCTATGGATCCTGTCGCCTCTCGTCGCCTACTACGTCAGCCAGTCTGCCGAGACCGAGGACCGGCTCGAAGTCGCCGATTCCGTCTCCATCGAGCTGCGCAAGATCGCACGCCGTACCTGGCGTTACTTCGAGACGTTCACGACGCCGGAGCAGAACTATCTGCCGCCCGATAACGTTCAGGAAACGCCGCACGTCATCGTCGCGACGCGTACTTCACCGACCAATATCGGCGTCTATCTCCTCTCCGTCGTTTCCGGTCGCCACTTCGGCTGGTTCTCCTTCGAAGAGACCATCGAACGCCTCGAACAGACGATCGCCACCATCGACAAGATGGAGAAGTTCCGCGGCCATCTGTTCAACTGGTACCACACCGATACGTTGGAAACGCTCGGACCGCGCTATGTCTCGGCCGTCGATAGCGGCAACCTCGCCGGCCATCTGATCGCGATTTCCTCTGCCTGCCGCAACTGGGCGGAAGCGCCCTCCGCGCACATGCAGGGGAATCTGGATGGCATTGGCGATACCGCCGGAATTTTGGCCGAAGTGCTTGCGGAACTGCCCGACGACCGCAAGACCGTTCGCCCGCTGCGCCGTCGCCTGGAAGAACGTATCATCGGCTTCCAGAACGCGCTCACCGCCGTCAAGCGCGAACATGAGTTCGCCTCAATCCGCATCATCAACCTCACGGTTCTCGCGCGCGACATCCAGAAGCTCGCCGCCAATCTGGACCACGAGGTGAAGTCGGCTCTGAGCAACGAGATCACCCGCTGGGCGGAATCGCTGGTGAGGGTCTGCGAAGCTCATATTTCGGACAGCACGTTCGATCTCTCGAACATCGATGCGCTGCGTCCGCGCCTGATCGCGCTGCGCGACAAGGCTCGTGATCTTGCCTTCTCGATGGACTTCGGCTTCCTGTTCCGGCCGGAGCGCCGCCTGCTGTCGATCGGTTATCGCGTTGAAAGCGGCGAGCTCGACCAGGCCTGCTACGATCTTCTCGCCTCGGAATGCCGCCTGACCAGCCTCTTCGGCATCGCCAAGGGCGATCTGCCGACGGAGCATTGGTACCGCCTTGGCCGCCAGGTCGTGCCTGTCGGCTCGCGCGGCGCACTGGTCTCCTGGTCCGGCTCCATGTTCGAATATCTGATGCCGCCTCTCGTAATGCAGGAGCGTGGCGGCGGCATCTTGAACCAGACCAACAACCTCGTTGTGGTCGAGCAGATGAACTACGCCCGCAAGCTGGGCATTCCGTGGGGCATCTCGGAAGCTGCGTTCAACGCCCGCGACCATAACCTCAACTATCAGTACACGAACTTCGGCGTACCGACGCTCGGCCTCAAGCGTGGCCTCGGCCACAATGCCGTCATCGCGCCATACGCATCGATCCTCGCCAGCCAATACAACCCGCCAGCGGCACTCGAAAACCTCGGCCGTCTGCGCAAGCTCGGCGCGCTCGGCAAGTACGGCTTCCACGATGCCGTGGACTTCACGCCGACCCGCGTGCCGGAAGGCAAGACCTGCGCGGTGGTCTATAACTACTATGCCCACCACCACGGCATGTCGATCGCCGCTGTCGCCAACGTCGCCTTCAACGGCCACCTGCGCGAACTCTTCCACTCGGATCCCGTCATCGAGGCCGCCGAACTGCTGTTGCAGGAAAAGGCCCCGCGTGACATCCCGGTCATGAGCGGCAAGCATGAATCCGACACGCCCGCCAGCATCCAGGACGACCTGCTGCGGCCGGAACTGCGCAAGATCTTCGACCCCGCCTCGCGCGACCGCGAACTCGTGTTCCTGTCGAACGGCCATTACTCGATGATGCTCACCGCCACCGGCGCCGGCTATGCCCGCTGGAACGGCCTCTCCGTTTCCCGCTGGAAGGCGGACCCGACGGAAGACCGCTGGGGCAACTTCATCTTCCTGCGCGACACCACGACCAATGAGTGGTGGTCCGCGACGGCGGAACCGAAGAGCGTCGAAGGCGAAGAGGTCAAGGTTCTCTTCGCCGACGAAAAGGCGGAGTTCACGAAGACGGTCGGCGACCTCACCAGCGAAGTCGAGTGCATTGTCGCGACCGAGCACGACGCCGAGGGTCGCCGACTGACGCTGGTCAATACCGGCAACGAGGATCGCTTCATCGAAGTGACGTCATACCTCGAACCGGTACTTGCGTCAGACGACGTCGACAACGCGCATCCGGCCTTTGCCCGCATGTTCGTCAAGACGGAGATCGGCAAGCGCGGCGACGTCATTCGCGTCGAGCGCAACAAGCGCGACCCGAACGAGCCGAGCATGGCGGTCGCCCATCTGATCGTCGACAGCGCGGGCTCCTCGCGCCACACCGAATTCGAAACCGATCGTCGCAAGTTCCTCGGCCGCGGCCGCAGCCTTGCCAATGCCGCTGCTTTCGATCCGGGCGCTACCCTGTCCGGCACCGACGGCTTCGTCCTCGACCCCGTGCTGTCTCTGCGCCGTACCGTTCGCGTGCCTGCCGGCAAGAAGGTCACCGTCATTTTCTGGACGATCGCCGCTCCTAGTCGCAACGAAGTGGACCAGGCCGTTGATCGCTATCGTCACGCCGATGCGTTCAACCACGAACTCGTCCAGGCATGGACGCGTACGCAGGTGCAGATGCGCCACGTCGGCGTCACCTCGCAGCAGGCGGCCGCCTTCCAGTATCTCGGCCGCCATCTCGTCTATCCCGACATGCATTTGCGGGCCGATGCCGCCACGGTCCAGTCCGGCATGCAGTCGCAATCCTCGCTTTGGCCGCTGGCGATCTCGGGCGATTTCCCGATCTTCACGCTACGCATCAATGACGACATGGACCTGGATATCGCGCGCGAAGCCTTGCTCGCGCAGGAATATCTGCGCTCGCGCGGCGTCACGGCCGATCTCGTCATCATGAACGAGCGCGCCTCGTCCTATGCCCAGGACATGCAGCATGCCGTCGATCAGATGGCAGAAAACGTGCGCCGCATGGGCCAGGCCGACGGCCTGCGCCAGCACATCTTCACGGTCCGCAAGGATCTGATGGAAGAGGCGACCTATCACGCCCTGATCTCCGCCTCGCGCGTGACCTTCCACGCCAAGAACGGCAAGATCATCGACCAGATCAATCGCGCCGCCGCCCTGTTTGCTCCCTCCAAGGAGGAACAGCAGGCCCTGGAACGCGGCGATCGGCCGAAGGCGATCGCCAAGCGCGTCGCCCCGGCAGTGCTGGCACCGACGCCGAGGATCGTTATCGAGGAGGAGGGCGACCTCAACTTCTGGAACGGCATCGGCGGCTTCTCCGGCGACGGCCGCGAATATGTCGTGCGCTTGGCGGGCGGTCATGCCACACCGCAGCCGTGGATCAACGTGATCTCCAACGAGAAATTCGGCTTCCACGTATCTGCGGAGGGTGCCGGCTTCACCTGGAGCACCAACTCGCGTGACTACCAGCTGACCTCATGGTCGAACGACGCCGTGATCAACCGTCCCGGCGAAGCGATCTACGTGGTCGACCGCGACAGCGGCGCTGTCATGACACCGTTCGCCGGCCTCTCCCTTCGGGCGGACACCCGCTTCGAAGCGCGTCACGGTCTTGGCTATTCGTCGTTCTCCAGCATCCAGGACGAAATCAGCCTCGAACTGACGCAGACGGTACACCGCGAAAAGCCGGTCAAGCTTCAACGTCTCAGACTGCGCAACACCGGCTCCAAGCCGCGTAAACTGCGGCTCTATGGCTATGTCGAATGGATCCTCGGCAACAACGCGCAGAAGACGGCGCCTTTCGTTCTCTCCGAGCACGACGACGAAACCGGTGCGCTATTCGCCGGCAACAATTACAGTATCGACTATTCCGGTCGCACCGCTTTCTTTGTCGCCAGCGAAAAGCCATCCAGCTTTACGACCAGCCGTCGCGAGTTCATCGGTAAGACCGGCACCGTGCAGTCGCCGCAAGCCTTGAGCCAAGCAACCACTCTCTCCGGTGCGACCGATCTCGACGGTGATCCGGCGGCGGTGCTGGCGGTCGATATCGAGATCGCCGCGGGCGAGGAACGCGACGTCGTGTTCTATCTCGGCGACACCGCAACCAAGGCCGAAGCGCGCGCCGTGATCGCCGATATCAGGAAGGCATCGTTCGACGACTCCGTCCAAGCCAACCGCGACTTCTGGCAGGGCTTCACCGGCAAGCTGCAGATCTCCACGCCTGACCAGGCCATGAACACCTTGGTCAACGCCTGGCTGCCATACCAAAGCCTCGGCTGCCGCATCATGGCCCGTACAGCCTTCTACCAGGCAAGCGGCGCCTTCGGCTTCCGCGACCAGCTGCAGGACACGTTGGCCTTCGTGGTGCACGAGCCGTCGATCGCCCGCAAGCAGATCGTCAACGCGGCTTCGCGCCAGTTCCGTGAAGGCGACGTCCAGCATTGGTGGCTGCCCGGCACGGGTGCCGGCGTCCGCACGCTGATTTCGGACGACGTGGTTTGGCTTGCTTATGCGATCCACCACTATTGCAGCGTCACCAGCGACAAGAGTATTCTCGACGAGCAGCTTGCCTTTATCGAAGGTCCGGCACTCCTAGAGGGCCAGCACGACTCCTTCTATCGACCGGAGACGTCCGAGGACAAGGTGAGCATCTACGAACATGCCGCCATCGCTCTCGATCTCGCTATTGCACGCAAGGGAGGCAACGGCCTGCCCCTCTTCCTCGGCGGCGACTGGAACGACGGCATGAACCGTGTCGGTATCGGCGGCAAGGGTACGAGCGTCTGGCTCGGCTGGTTCCTGGCCGGCGCTTTGCGCTCGTTCACGGCCTATGCCGAGGAACGCGGCGATACGGAACGTGTCGAACGCTGGACGAAGCATCTCGCCGAACTCAAGGCAGCGCTCGAAACCTCGGCCTGGGACGGCGCCTATTACCGGCGCGGCACCTTCGACGACGGCTCGCTGCTGGGTTCCAAGGAGAGCCTCGAATGCCAGATCGACTCGATCGCGCAATCGTGGAGCGTGCTGTCGGGCGAGGGCGATCCGGCACATGCCAAACAGGCGATGGATTCAGTCCTCGGCAAGCTCGTGGACGCCGACAGCAGGATCATACGGCTGTTCACACCGCCTTTCGCGAACTCGGCTAAGGATCCCGGATACATCAAGGCCTATCCGCCGGGTGTCCGCGAAAACGGCGGCCAGTACACGCATGCTGCGACGTGGGTGGTGATGGCGCTTGCCGAGCTCAATCGTGGCGATGACGCTCTGCGCTGCTTCGATCTGCTCAACCCGATCAGCCATGCAAGCGACCCGGTATCGGCCGAGCGCTACCGTGTCGAGCCCTATGTCATCGCCGCCGACGTCTATGGCGAAGGCGACTTGGCCGGGCGAGGGGGCTGGACCTGGTACACCGGTTCGGCCGGCTGGCTCTACCGAGCCGCCGTCGAAGGCATCCTCGGTATCCGCGTGAAGAACGGTCATCTCCACGTGCAACCGGCGCTGCCGAGCACATGGGAAGGCTTCTCGGCGGAGATTGAACACGCGGGGGTTAAATACCTCATTTCGGTCTCAAAATCGTCCCATCCGAGAGGCTACGATCTGACCGTCAACGGACGTGAAGTCACCGATCCCGATCAGGGATATCCGGTCGGATAGCAGCACTTTTCAGGCCAACCATCCGGCGATTCGTTGCGGCCAAAAGGGAAACTTTTTGGCCGCAACTGCGTTTGCAAAATGGAAGCAGGAGAGGTCAATGGTAACGACGCCCGAGAGAGCCTTCGGCGAAGGCCGTAGTATTGCGGTCCCGACAGCGTCGAAGCGCGATACGCGCTTGGACGTTTTGCGCGGATTGGCGCTAATCACCATTTTCATCAATCACGTCCCCGGCCAGATTTTCGAGCATCTGACGACGAAGAACTACGGCTTCTCCGACGCGGCCGAAGCTTTCGTACTGATTTCGGGCATTGCTGTCGGCATCGCTTACGGTGCGCGCTTCAAGGTCGGCACCTGGTTCGAGACGGCCAAAAAATCAACCAAACGTGCCTTCACGCTCTATCTCGCCCACATGATCACGACCTTCATGACGCTCGCGCTGTTCATAACGGGTGCCTGGCTGTTTCATCGCCCAGGGCTTTTGTGCGAGATCAACATTCTGGCGGTGCTTACCAATCCGCATGCCGGCATCCCGTCGCTGATGCTGCTTGGTCATCAGATCGGCTATAACAATATCTTGCCCATGTATGGCGCGCTGATGCTTATGGTGCCGATCATTCTCCTGCTTGAAGCGAGAAGCCCATTGCTCGCGCTCGCGGTTTCAGGCGCAGTCTGGCTCGTCTCGGGTATCTATGAAATAGCTCCCCACAATATGCTGATCGAAGGCTACTGGTTCCTGAACCCGCTTTCGTGGCAGTTCCTATTCACGATCGGCATCGTCGGCATGATGCACGTTCGACGCGGCGGCAAGCTGCCAAGGCATCCCCTGCTGCTCGTGCTCGCCGTCGGTTATGTACTCCTCTCATTCGTTTGGGTCGTGGGCCAGTTTTGGGGCATCGGCAATACGCTTGCGTCGCTTGGCCTGCCACCTGTGATAACAGGCTTCGACAAGACCTTCCTGTCATTGCCGCGTCTGCTACATGTGCTGGCGTTGAGCTATCTCGTGCTCAATATTGGGGCGCTATCGGCGCTGCTGCGACGTCCGGAAACAAACCCGCTGGTCATTTTCGGTCGCCACTCGCTGAATATCTTCGTGGCGGGCACCATCCTTGCAATGATCGGCCAGGTCCTTCTCTACATCAACAACGGCGACAAGGTCGTCGGTCCGATCTTCGTCGCTCTTGGCCTCGCTGTTCAGTTTGCGTACGCCTATCACCTGGAACGCAAACGCCTGCAGGGTCGCGCCGCAAGCATAGCAAAGCGCCCGCAGCAGGCTATGGCTCAACCGGTAGCGATACGCGCCAACAATAGCCGCGGCACGAACAGAAAATAAGGATCAACCGCAGGCACTCACGAGACGTGCGCAAAAACCTTGACTCCTGTGGAAAACATCTTATGAGCAACGTTGGAAAAGGAACACCCATGGTTCGTCGAGAACACGCCATTGCCGCATGCAATGACCGGGCATTGATTGCCGGGGTGGATTTTCTTGTTCCGGTTTCTTCCAAAACCAAGGCCAAAACGACGACGAAAACCGTCTGACGTCTCTGGCCTGCCGCTCTCTCCCCGGCTCGGCTGGGGACAGGAAGCCGCGATCGTTGCGCGCCTTCCCCCCTCACCGAACAGAGGAGAGAAGAGAAAGAGAGCTTGAGAAATGGGTTTTAAAGTTGCAGTTGCGGGAGCGACCGGAAATGTTGGCCGGGAAATGCTCAATATCCTGTCGGAACGCGGTTTTCCCGCGGAAGAAGTCGTAGCGCTCGCATCCGCGCGCTCGCAGGGCCTTGAGGTTTCCTACGGCGACAAGACGCTCAAGGTCATGAACCTTGAAAACTACGATTTCTCCGACACCGATATATGCCTGATGTCGGCTGGCGGCGACGTTTCCAAGAAGTGGTCGCCGAAGATCGGTGCTCAGGGCTGCGTCGTCATCGATAACTCGTCGGCTTGGCGCTACGACCAAGACGTGCCGCTGATCGTGCCGGAAGTGAACCCTGATGCGATCGAGCAGTTCACCAAGCGCAACATCATCGCCAATCCGAATTGCTCGACGGCGCAGCTTGTCGTGGCATTGAAGCCACTACATGACGCAGCCAAGATCAAGCGCGTTGTCGTCTCGACCTACCAGTCCGTCTCCGGCGCCGGCAAGGACGGCATGGACGAACTCTTCAACCAGACGCGCGCGGTCTTCGTCGCCGATCCGATCGAGAACAAGAAGTTCACCAAGCGCATCGCCTTCAACGTCATTCCGCATATCGATAGCTTCATGGAAGACGGCTACACGAAGGAAGAGTGGAAGGTTCTGGCCGAAACCAAGAAAATGCTCGACCCGAAGATCAAGGTGACCTGCACGGCCGTGCGCGTGCCGGTCTTCATCGGCCATTCGGAATCGGTCAACATCGAGTTCGAAAACGAGATCACCGCCGATCAGGCCCGCGATATCCTGCGCGACGCACCGGGTTGCCAGGTGATCGATAAGCATGAAAACGGCGGCTACATCACACCTTATGAATCCGCTGGCGAGGATGCGACCTTCATCTCGCGCATCCGCGAAGATGCTACCGTCGAGAACGGCCTGAACCTCTGGGTCGTTTCCGACAACCTGCGCAAGGGCGCGGCACTGAACGCGATCCAGATTGCCGAACTGCTTGTTAATCGCGGACTTGTGAAGCCTCGCAAGCAGGCCGCCTGAGTATTTTGTTAACCATGTCTTGTTAAGCCCGTTACTTCAGTTAAGGCTTATTCAGAAGCGCGGGACGCCACATATGGCATTCCGCGCTTGTCAAACGGATGGTCGAGACAATATC
Source organism: Rhizobium sp. S152 (assembly GCF_030380735.1). Classification (GTDB taxonomy): domain Bacteria; phylum Pseudomonadota; class Alphaproteobacteria; order Rhizobiales; family Rhizobiaceae; genus Rhizobium. The sequence goes on from NZ_JAUDRZ010000001.1 coordinate 223,168, forward strand.
GCCGATAACGGGCTGAGCCCGCTTTGAGGCTGGGCTGATCGGGATCGGGGTATTCCATGCGTATCACTAGACTTCTTCTGGCTGCAGCAGTTTTCCATGCAGTTCCGATGACGGCGAATGCCGCGCCGCAATGTGGCAACAACGGCGCCGGTTTCGCTGCCTGGGTCAGCGAATTCAAGCAGGAGGCGGCAGCCAACGGCGTAAGCCGTTCTGTTCTGGACCGTGCCTTCGCCAACGTCGTCTACAACAAGCCGACGATTGCTGCCGACCGTGGCCAGAAGAGCTTCAAGCTCTCCTTCGATGCCTTCATGCAGAAGCGTGGCGGCCAGACGATCATTTCCCGCGGCAAGGGCGTCAAGCGCGCCAATGCAGCGCTGTTTGCCTCGATCGAACGCAAGTACGGCGTTCCGGCCGGACCGCTGATCGCGATCTGGGGCATGGAGACCGGCTTCGGTAGCTATATGGGCAATCAACACACCATGTCAGCCGTGTCCACGCTGGCCTACGACTGCCGCCGCTCGGATTACTTCACCGATCAGCTCTATGCTGCACTCCAACTCGTCGGCGAAGGCTTCCTGAGCCCGCAGGCGCGCGGGGCTGCCCACGGCGAGATCGGCCAGACGCAGTTCCTGCCGCGCAACGTCGTGCGCTTCGGCGCGGATGGTGATGGCGACGGGCGTGTCGACATGGTCGGCTCGCGCGCCGACGCACTCGCCTCCACGGCAAACTTCCTCCGGGGTCACGGCTGGCAGCCCGGCGCCGGCTATCAGCCCGGCCAACCGAATTTCTCGGCCATTGCGGGCTGGAATGCCGCAACCGTCTACCAGCAAGCGATTGCTTATATAGGTCAGCAGATCGACGGCGGCTGAGGCCAGACACATCAGGGATAAGAAAAAAGCGCCTTGTCGGGCGCTTTTTTTGTGCTCAGATTTCGGGACGAATGAAATCCCGGCTGACTGAATCCATGACCCATAGCTCACCTGTCGAGATATCGAACCAGGCACCATGAAGGTGAATGTCACCCGCTTCCTCGAGCGTCTTGATCTCGGGGAAGGTTCTGAGATTCTCGATCGAATTGCGGATCGAGACCCGCTCGAGCGCCGTCTGCCGTTCTGCCGGAGTCATGACGTTATTGCTCTGGATCTGCTCTGCGGCCGGCTTGACCAGCGACATCCAACGTCCAATGAAATTGCCCGGGGACAAAGGTTCAACATCGGGATCGAGCGCCGCGCGGATGCCGCCACAGCGACCATGTCCCATAACGACGATGTCGGAAACCTTCAGCGCTTGGACCGCGAACTCGATCGCTGCGGACGTAGCGTGAAAATGACCATCCGGCTCGTAAGGCGGTACCATATTCGCAACGTTGCGGATGACGAATAGTTCACCCGGTCCGGCATCGAAGATCAGCTCCGGAGCCGCACGCGAGTCCGAACATGCGACGACGAGAGTGCTTGGGCTTTGGCCGTTCTCAGCCAGCATCCTGTAGCGCTCGCGGGCGTCGGCGTAGCGCCCGTTCATGAAGTTGCGATAGCCGTCCAGCAGTGTATTTGGAAAATGTTGCATACCCTTCGATTACAGCGAGCAATCGACAAGATCAACCATCTGCAGCAAAATGCCGGCTCAGCCTTTGCGTCTCTGGGCCGGATGAATAAGCCGTCGCATCTGCACCATGGCCATCGGCGTAGACAGGCTCGATGCGTCGCTTGCCAGTGTCAATTCATCACTTCCGCGCTTGACCGCGCGCGCAAGCACCTCGTAGACGCTCGCCGTAGCCAACTGGAGTGCCTTCTCGTCATCGATGCCGGACATTAGCCGTGAGAGAAAAACGGCGGCCAAGAGGTCACCCAAGCCATTCGGCGGCTTCTCGATCGCGCGGTGCTCGGCCAGCAGCGCATGCCGGCCGGATAGATAGAGGTTTCCCGTGCCGCCGGCCATCATCGCCACCGCCGAGGTAACCAACATGCGGGAAGGGCCAAGGGAAAGCGCTGCATCCATGATCGCCGTGTTATCATCAAGCGACGCGCCGGCGAGCCAAGCAAGTTCGTAGCGATTGGGCGTGGCCAACGACGCCAGTGGCAGCAGATTGTCGCGGATCGCCTCCGCTGTTGCTTCCGGCACATACAGGCCGCCCAGGTCGCCCATGACGGGATCGCAGAGATAGAAAATGTCAGGATCGCGTTCCCTGAGCGCAGCAATCAGCCGGGCAACCGAGCGCACCTGCGCCGCGTCGCCGAAGTACCCGGTCAACACTGCCTTCACCTCGCCGATCCAGGGAGCACCGATCAGATCGTCGATCGCTTTGTCGAAATCGGCCTCGCCGAAAGTTAGCCGGGTAGACCGCCCGTGACCCGGGTGCCAGGGCAGGACAATCGTCGGCAAAGCCCAGACCTGATGGCCGAGTGTTTCAAGTGCGAATACCGCCCCGCGATTCCCGACCGAACCGCGAACCACATGGCTCGAAATGACGATCACTGTTCCTGTTTCTTGCGACATGGTGCTGGCTCGATTTCGTTGCGTCTTGATCGTCTCTGTGTCGGGTTGCTGTCAACAGTCCCGACATAATTTGGAACTGTCGCATCATTGAGCAAATTGCCATGTAAGCAACTGCGAGTTCTTTCCGATGACTGCGCTCGATCGAGCAAAAACGTACGAAAGCTATAGGCAGGCGCCTTATTTTAGAGACTTTTTCGTAAATTCTTCTGCTAACGTCTGCAAATCAAAGCACGCGAGGGAGCATCTGCTATGGCCAGCCGAAACAATCCAAAACGCGAAAAGCAGCTGGAGGGCGCCGCCAAGGTCGCTGCATCAACGGGTGATAACTACATTGATCCGGAAATTCTATTCGGCCGAGCCAGTGGCGACGATCTTGAACGATACACTCCTGAAATGCTGGCAATTTCGGCTGTGCACTCCGCGAGCGAATTGGCAGCATGGAAAGGCAGGGATGCGCGTATCAACATAGCGTCAATCGCGCACGTCGAGCCGGGCGGCATGCCGGTATCGGTCCTTTCCGTAACCGCCCATAACATGCCGTTTCTGTACGAGTCGGTCATGGGGGAAGTGACCAGCAGCTACCGCGATCTCTATATGGCGGTGCACCCGATCCTTGTAGCCGACAAAGGCAAGGCGGCTGAATTCCTGTCCGCCGACCAGGCAAGCGACCAGCAAAGCCGCATCAGCCACATACAGTTGCATCTCGCCCCGCTTTCGGCTGCCCAAGCCACCGATCTTATCCAACGCCTCGATATCGTCGTGAAACAGGTCGAACTTGCGGTGTCGGATTGGAAGCCGATGCTTGCCAAGCTCGACACCGTGATCAATGAGTTGTCGACATACGGCGTAAACCGCAGAAAGTCGGATCGCGACGAGGCTCTGGCCTTTCTCACATGGCTGCGCGACGCCAATTTCACCTTCTTGGGCATGCGCGAATATGTCTACTCCGGCAAGGGCGCCGATGCCAGGATCGAACGCGACAAGGGCACCGGGCTTGGCATCCTATCCAATCCCGATGTCCTCGTATTGCGCACCGGAAAAGACGCCGTCACCACCACGCCTGAGATCCTCGCCTTCCTAGACGGGCCGGATTTCCTGATCGTTACGAAGGCTAACGTTAAATCGGTCGTCCATCGCCGCGGTTATATGGACTATGTCGGCGTCAAGCGCTTCGACGCGGAGGGCAACGTCACGGGAGAACTGCGCATTGTCGGGCTTTTCACTTCGACCGCGTACACATCCCTGGCCAGCGAAATTCCGCTACTACGCTCGAAGGTGGAGAAGGTGAAGGAGCATTTCGGCTTCGACCCGATGAGCCATTCCGGCCGTATGCTCGACAATACGCTCGAGTCCTACCCTCGCGACGACCTGTTCCAGATTGACACCATGCAGCTCGCGACCTTCGCCGAACAGATTAACGAACTTGCCGATCGGCCTCGCGTACGAGTGCTGCCACGCATCGATCATTTCGACCGGTTCGTTTCCGTGATCGTCTATGTCCCACGCGAGGAATACGACTCTATCGTTCGCGAAAAGATCGGCACCTATCTTAAGACCGCCTATGACGGTCGCGTCTCAGCCTATTATCCGGCCTTTCCCGAAGGCGGCGTCGCACGGGTACACTTCATCATCGGCCGCTCCGGCGGCAAGACGCCACGCGTTCCGCAAGCCAAGCTAGAGGAAGCCATCCGCGTGATTACCGCGCGCTGGAACGACCGCTTCGAGGCGCTTGCCGGACCGAAGGCGCCGCGCATCGCGGTAAGCCCCGCCTTTCAGGATCTCTTCCCTCCCGAAGAAACCTTCAACGATTTGCCCGATATCGCGGCATGCGCCACCGGCGCGCCGATTAGGATCGAGTTCTACAAGCGGCAGAAGGACGGCGCCGATCTCCTTTGCCTGAAGATCTTCCATTCGGGTGGCCAACTCGCGCTGTCGCGTCGCGTACCACTGCTCGAGAACCTTGGCTTCAACGTTATCAGCGAAGGAACCTTCGACATCGATGTGACTCTAGCCGACGGTTCGGAAAAGCTTGTTGTCCTGCACGACATGGATCTGGAAGCGCGCGGTGGGGCAAAGATCGATCTCACCCGCCATGCAGCGACGCTGGAAGAAGCCTTCCTCTCCGCCTTCAGCGGCTTGATCGACAACGATGCCTTCAATCGCCTCATCGTTTCGGCGGGTCTTTCCGCCCGCGAAACGAGCGTGCTGCGCGCCTATTCACGCTATCTCCGTCAGGCGGGTATCGCTTATTCGCAGGACTATATCGCGACGACGCTCGACAAATATCCCGCGATCGCGGTGTTGATCTTCAAGCTGTTTCACGACAGCCTTGATCCGAAGGCTGCTGAGAAAGCCCGGCTTAAGCGGATCGGCGATCTCCACTCAAAGATCGAAACGGCCCTCGCCGAGGTTCCAAGCCTAGACGACGACCGCATCCTGCGCCGGTATGTCAACGTCGTGGACGCCACGCTGCGGACCAACTATTTCCAGCGCGACGCCGACGGCGCACCAAAGGCGATGCTCGCCTTCAAACTCGATCCTCATCTCGTCGACGGCCTGCCCGAACCGCGCCCCTTCCGCGAAATGTTCGTCTATGGCGTCGAGGTGGAGGGCGTGCATCTGCGCTTCGGCAAAGTCGCCCGCGGCGGTCTGCGCTGGTCGGACCGCGCCGAAGACTACCGCACCGAAGTGCTTGGGTTGGTGAAGGCCCAGCAGGTCAAGAATTCCGTCATCGTACCGGTTGGCGCCAAGGGCGGCTTCTATCCAAAGCAGCTTCCTGTTGGTGGCAGCCGTGAAGAAATCTTCACCGCCGGTCGCGAAGCATACAAGACCTATATCCGCACCCTCCTGTCGATCACCGACAATATCGCGGGTCCCTACATCGTGCCGCCAAAGGACACCGTGCGGCTTGATGGCGACGACCCCTATTTCGTCGTCGCCGCCGACAAGGGCACCGCGACCTTCTCCGATACGGCAAACGCGCTCGCGCAGGAAGCCGGCTTCTGGCTGGACGACGCCTTCGCTTCCGGCGGCTCGGCTGGTTACGATCACAAGAAGATGGGCATCACCGCCCGCGGCGCCTGGGAGACGGTGAAGCGTCACTTCCGGGAAATGGACATCGACATCCAGACGACGCCCTTCACCGTCGCCGGCGTCGGCGACATGTCCGGCGACGTGTTTGGCAATGGTATGCTACTGTCGCCAAAGATCCGGCTTCTCGCTGCATTCGACCATCGCGACATCTTCATCGACCCCGATCCGGACATGGCGAAGACGCTCGCCGAGCGGCAGCGGCTCTTCAACCTGCCGCGATCCAGTTGGCAGGATTTCGACAAGTCTATTCTGTCCAAGGGCGCGATGATCATCTCGCGTGCAGCGAAGTCTGTGACGCTGACGCCGGAGGCTGTTGCGGCGATCGGCATCGACAAGTCGGTGGCCACGCCCTTCGAGATCATCACCGCCATCCTGAAGAGCCCCGTCGATCTTCTCTGGTTCGGCGGTATCGGCACCTACATCAAGGCGCCGTCGGAAACCGACGCGGATGTCGGCGACCGTGCCAACGACCCGATCCGTGTCACGGCTGACGATATCCGCGCCAAGGTAATCGGCGAGGGGGCAAACCTCGGCGTCACCCAGAAAGGCCGCATCGCCTATGCGATGAAAGGCGGGCGCTGCAACTCCGACGCCATCGACAACTCCGCTGGCGTGAACACCTCCGACGTCGAGGTGAACATCAAGATCGCCCTCGCAGCAGCCATGCAGGATGATCGCCTGACGCGCGCCAAACGTGACCAGCTTCTCTCGTCCATGACCAGCGAAGTCGCGGCACTGGTATTGCGCAACAACTACCTCCAATCCCTGGCGATCTCGCTGGTAGAGAGGAAAGGCACCGCCAACGGTCTGGAGCTCGCCCGCTTCATGACAGTGCTGGAAGGCGCCAAGCAGTTGAACCGCAAGGTCGAGACCCTGCCTGACGACACCGTGATGGCCGAACGATATGCGGCCGGCAAGCCGCTGACGCGCCCGGAAATCGGCGTGCTGCTCTCCTACGCCAAGATCGTTCTCTTCGATCTGCTCGCCGCCAGCGACCTGCCTGACGATCCCTACTTCGCGTCGACGCTGGAGAACTACTTCCCTGCGAAGATGCGCAAAACGAATGCATCCGACATCACAGAGCACCGCCTCAAGCGCGAGATCGTGGCCACCGTGCTGGCAAACGAAGCGATCAATCGCGGCGGGCCAGGTTTCGTCGTCAGCATGATGGACGCCACGGCAGCCTCGGCGCCCGAGGTTGTGCGTTCAGCCATCGTCGCTCGTGACGGCTTCGATCTCGCTCGCCTCTGGGCTGAAGTCGATGCTTTGGACGGCAAGATATCCGGCCAGATGCAAAACCGTCTCTACGAGGAGATCGGCCACATCTTCACGGTTCTGACACGGCTTTTGCTGAAAACGCAGATGACCAAGGGAAACATAGCCGAAACGGTCGATCGTCTTCAGGCTGCGGTAAAGAAGCTCAAGCCCGTCTTCGCCAGCCAGGTCGTTCCGGAGCTGGAAGCACGTGAAGGCGAGTACCGCGATGCCGGTGTGCCAGACAAGCTGGCGGCGGAAATCTCCGGCCTGTTGGGATTTGCGCTTGTGCCTGAAATCATGCAGATCGCCGAACGCACCGGCGAGCCGCTCGTGCGTGCTGCCGAGAGCTATTTCGCCGTTTCCCGCACCTTCAGGATCGGCAGGCTGCTGGCGGCTGGCGGGCGTATTGTCACCTCCGACCACTACGAGAACCTCGCGCTTGCCCGCAGCATCGACCAGATCGCCGGCGCCCGCCGCGATATCGTCATTGCCGCGCTTTCGAACCACGGCAAGGAGAAACTTCCCGTCCAGGCCTGGCACGCCCATGACCGCATCAGGATCAACCGCATCGCCGAGGAATTGACGGGTCTCAGCGACAGCGGCGACCCCAATCTTGCAAGAATCACGGTCGCCGCCGGGTTGCTGACCGATCTTGCGCGCGACTGAACGAGGTGAGACAGTCCGCCCCAAATGAGGAGCGGCATGTGAACCGCATCGACTGGACGGGAACGCAGCCTGAAAAGGCGTCACGGCAGGGCATCTGGGGATGGATGTTCTTCGATTGGGCCGCTCAGCCCTTCTTCACTGTCGTGACGACCTTCATCTTCGGTCCCTACTTCGTGTCGCGGCTGACGACGGATTCCGTCCACGCGCAGGCGATGTGGAGCAACATGGCGACGATCTCCTCGATCATCATCGCCGTCCTCTCGCCGATCCTCGGATCGATCGCCGATCAATCCGGCGCGCGAAAACCCTGGATCGGCTTTTTCGCTGTCATCAAGATTGCAAGCCTCTTCGGCCTCTGGTTCGCCGCTCCCGGCTCACCGCTGATCTATCCAATGGTCTTCATGATTCTCGCGTCGATCGCTGCGGAGTTCTCGATCGTCTTCAACGATTCCATGATGCCGCATCTCGTCAGCAAGGACGAGGTCGGCAAGCTATCGAATACCGCCTGGGGCCTGGGTTATCTCGGCGGCATGGTCGTTCTCATAGCCGTGGTCGCGCTCCTTGCCGGTAACCTCGAAGATGGCAAGACGATCCTTGGCTTCGAGCCGCTCTTCGGTCTGGACCCGCATACCGGCGAAGACGCCCGTATCACCGGCCCTATCTCTGCTGTCTGGTATCTGATCTTCATTATGCCGATGTTTCTCTTCACGCCCGACATCAAGCGAGGTTTACCCTTCGCCGCAGCGGTGCGCTCCGGGCTGGCAGAGGTGAGGGGCACGCTCGGCGAGCTGAAGCACCGCCGGGGCATTCTCCGTTTCCTCATTGCCCGCATGGTCTACCAGGACGGTGTAAACGGCCTTCTGATCCTCGGGGGCGCCTTCGCCGCCGGCATGTTCGGCTGGGCGACCATCGAAATCGGCATCTACGGGATCATCCTGAACGTCGTGGCGATCTTCGGCTGCATCGTCGCCGGTCGCATCGACAAGCGTGTCGGCTCGAAAGCAACGATTATCGTCAGCTTGGTACTGCTGCTGGCCGCGACTGCCGGTATCGTCTCGACTGGCCCGGGTTACACATTCTTCGGCCTGGTGAACCTTCCGAGCACCGATAGCGGCGGCCTCTTCGGCACCGCGGCGGAGAAGGCCTATATCGGCTATGGTTTGCTGATAGGCTTGGCGTTCGGGCCGGTGCAGGCATCGTCCAGATCCTATCTGGCGCGCAGCGTCAGCCTCAGCGAGGCCGGCCGCTATTTCGGCGTCTACGCTCTATCAGGCCGCGCCACCAGCTTCATGGCGACGCTGTCGTTCTCGCTCATCACCTACGCGAGCGGCTCGGCCCGGCTTGGAATGGCAACGCTTGTGGTCTTCCTCGCCGGCGGCCTCGCTCTTCTGATCCCTACGCCTTATCCCGCGGACAAAGCGTAGGTGTTTGCGTTCTGGCTAGTGGCGGAAGTGGCGCATGCCGGTGAAGACCATGGCGATGTTGTGCTCGTTGGCCGCGTCGATCACTTCCTGGTCGCGCATCGAGCCACCCGGCTGGATCACCGACGTGGCGCCGGCAGCGATCATCGATAGAAGTCCGTCCGAGAACGGCAGGAACGCTTCCGAGGCCACCGCGGATCCATGTGTCAGCGGTGCGGGAAGTCCCAGCGCCTTTGCCGCTTCCTCGGCCTTGAGACCGGCAATGCGGGCAGAATCGATGCGGCTCATCTGACCCGCGCCAATACCCGCCGTCTGGCCGTTCTTGGCATAGACGACAGCGTTGGACTTGACATGCTTGGCAACCTTGAAGGCAAATTTCATGTCTTCGAGTTCCTGCGCGGTCGGTGCCCGCTTGGTGACGACCTTCAGTTCCAGGTCCTCGACCATGCCGTTGTCACGGCTCTGCACCAGAAGGCCGCCGGAAACGGTCTTGGCGGTAAGGCCGGCCGCGCGAGGATCCGGCAGGCCGCCGGCCGCAAGCAGGCGAAGATTGGCCTTGCGCGCGACGATTGCCCGCGCTTCCTCGGTCACATCAGGCGCGATGATGACTTCGGTGAAGAGCTTGATGATCTCTTCCGCAGTCTCGGCGTCCAGCGTCTGATTGAGCGCGATGATGCCGCCGAAGGCCGAAACGGAATCGCAGGCGAGTGCCCGCTGATAGGCCTCGAGCAGGCTGGAGCCGGTTGCCACGCCGCAGGGGTTGGCGTGCTTGATGATGGCGCAGGCCGCCGACTTCTCCGGCAGGAATTCGCCGACGAGCTCGTAGGCGGCATCCGTATCGTTGATGTTGTTGTAGGAGAGCTGCTTGCCCTGCAGCAATTTCGCGGTCGAAACGCCCGGACGCTGTTCGCCCGTCACGTAGAACGCTGCCTTCTGGTGCGGGTTTTCGCCGTAGCGCATTTCTTCCTTCAGAACACCTCCGATCACGCGGTGGCGCGGCGTGTCGATCGACAGCGCTTCCGCAAACCAATTGGAGATCATCGCATCATAGGCGGCCGTGCGGGCATAGGCCTTGGCTGCCATCCGCTGGCGGAAAGCGTAGCTCGTCTGGCCGCTGTCCTGCGAGAGTTCGGCCAGCAGCTCCGCGTAGTCCGCCGGGTCCGTCATGATCGTGACGTAGGCGTGGTTCTTTGCCGAGGCGCGGATCATCGCGGGACCACCGATATCGATGTTCTCGACCGTCGTCGGATAATCGCCGCCGGCGGCGCGAACGTCCTCGAAGGGATACAGATTGATGACGGAGAGATCGATGCCTTCGATGCCATGCGCCTTCATCGCCGCCTGATGCTCGACATCATCGCGAATGGCAAGCAGGCCGCCATGAACCGTCGGATGTAGCGTCTTGACGCGGCCATCCATGATTTCAGGAAAACCGGTGACGTCGGAAACATCGGTGACCTCGAGGCCGGCAGCCGCGATGGCCTTGTGCGTCCCTCCGGTGGAAAGCAGACGAACGCCATTCTCGGCCAGCGCGCGGGCGAGCTCGACGATGCCGCTCTTGTCGGACACGGACAGCAACGCGGTCTTGACTTTGACCTTGTCGGGGGCGGGGATTTTCTTGGAAACAACGGCCATCTGGCTTCTCCGTTCGGGCTTCGGGAGATGTCCGGCGATCTTCGCGCGGACGATGGCTGGGCGTTAGCACAGCTTTGCGCCCGCGCAAACAGGCACGAGCCCTTCTCTAGCTCTTGCGGGACAAAAACCAGCGTATTTCCGGGCGATCCCGGTAGGAGAGCGCAATCTCGATCTGGTCGGACCCGCAGATACCCGACGCATCGGCGAAGAACACGTCTTCGGAAATCAGCACGTCGTTGCCCGGCGCCGAGAACAGCCAGCTTTCGCCATCAGGCGCTGTCATCATGATGGATTCCCGATCCATCTGCTTCAGGTTGATGGCCGGATGCACGTGGAAACGTGCGACCGCCCGCACGTCGCCTTCCACCTCTTCGCCCTCAGCCGCAAGTAGCCGGTCGCAGCCCGTAACGATCAGGCCCGTGGCGTTGAGCGTGAGTTCACGCTGATGCAGCACGCCGAACGGCTTCGCATAGCCGTCGTGGCTCGCCTTGATCACGTCGCGCCCGTCATCGGCCACGTCGCGCTCGACCACCACGTTCGTCACCGGCTCGGAGATAATGTTCGACACGAATTCCGATGCTGCGAAGCGCGAGGACGAGGTGTCGTCCACCGTCACGGTGGAATGGGCAGCGGTGGTGCGAGCTGCCTGGATATAGCGGCGACCGGAAAACTTCGGCGAACCGGCATTGACGATGAAGCGGTAACGCCCGGAGGACATTTCGAACGACAGGCAGCCCGCATGGGCGGTGCGGGACAACCGCCCCGTCGGCGGAAGGCCGGTATCGGCGATAACGACCGTCTTGCCGGCGGCAAGCCGCTGGTAGCGCGAATAAGGCATCGCCTTGAACGGCTCGCCTGCCGTTTCGTCATAGCGCAGCAAGGAAACGAGCTCATTGGCAAGCGTCGATGTTGCCCCGTTGAAGAGCGCGAGGTCCCCGTCTTGGTGGCGGAAAAAACGAAGAGCCGGATACATGCGATCGATGCCGGAGATCAGCTTCTGCGGCAGATCATGGCCGAGATTGACGTATGTCTGGCGAAGCGGCAGCAAATCGAGCAGCAGCTCCAGCCCCACACGCGGATTGCGGGAGATATGACCGCCATCGGGAAGAATCTGGCTATCGAACTCGCGATCCAGCGCTTCCGCTGCCTTTCGCAGCGTGCTCGCCCGCGCCGGCATTGCGATCGAAGCCATGGCGAGCGCGATGCGCAGACGGAAGCGAACCTCGCCGGGCGGTGCATAGGGAGCCATGCGGCGCAGGTAACGCACCTGGATGGCCAGCGAGCGCATGAAGCGGCGATAGAAGGTGCGGTCGGCATTGTGCAGGACCACGGGCGAATGGGAGAGCCAGGCGATGACACGCTGCGCGGTCACGTCGATCTCCCAGGCAATGCCTTCTATCCGCCCGCCATGCAGCGAGAGCCAGCCGTTTACGATCGAGCGCGCGACATTTGAATGAAGCTCGCTCTTTCGCGTCCGCATGTGACGCAGCCAGCCGAAGCCGTGCAGACGCAGTGCGAAGGCGCGCGAGGGTAGGCTGAAATTGAACGGAGATTTGCCGCCTGTCTCAAGCAGACGCCCAGCGAGCGGAAAGCGGCCGTTGATGATCTCCTCGGCCACATGCGCATCGACTGCCCTGAGATCAGTGGGCGCGACTATCAATCGCTCGGGAGCATGAACGGCGTGGCGGAACATCCGCAGACGCAGGACCGCAACGCGGCACGCGGTGCGCCGCCAGGCCTCGCCCATGTAAAGACTCGAGAACCGCCCGGACCACATGTCTATTGTCTATTGACCCACGTCGTTAAGAATAGATGAATAAATCCGGAATCGGCAGGAATCGTCATCTCGTTTTATGACAGAATCGCAATATGCCAGTTGCCCCGCTATCAGGCAACATGGCGAAGGATGGCGGCATAGAAGCCGTCCAACCCCGATGCGAATCCGGCTGGAACATGAAGCATATCGGGCGTAGTACGGAACTCGCCCAGTTCCGTGATCGCCATTTCCAGCCCGGGCCAACGGCTGGGCTCGATCGCAACTCGCTCGACATCGGACGTGTCAGCGAGAATGCGCGCGATCACCGCTTCGCCTTCGGATGGATCGAGAGAGCAGTTGGAGAAGACGATATGACCATCCGGCTTCAATAGCGTCAGCGCATGGCGCAGCAGTCGCTCCTGCAGGCCGGCCAGCTTTTCGATCTCCTCCGGTCCCTTGGTCCAAAGCACATCGGGATGCCGGCGGGTGGTACCGGTCGACGAGCAGGGGGCATCGAGCAGAATCGCGTCGAACAACTCCACCGGCTCGTATTTCGTCAGATCGGTCGCGATGGTTTCGGCCGAAAGCCCCAACCGCTCGAGATTGGAACGAAGCCGCTTGATCCGGTTCGCCGATTGCTCCACGGCGGTGACCGTGCCGCCCGCAAGAATGAGCTGGGCCGTCTTGCCCCCGGGCGCCGCACAGAGATCGGCCACGCGCTTGCCGGTAAGGTCGCCGAACAGCTGCGCCGGAATGCTCGCGGCCGCGTCCTGTACCCACCAGGCGCCATCGTCAAAGCCCTCGAGCGACGGAATGCTACCTTCGAACGCCGCAAGGCGCACACCGCCGGTCGGCAGAACAATTCCGTTAAGACGCTCAGCCCATCCCTTGGGATCTGATTTGACGGTCAGATCGATTGCGGCCGGCTGCAGCTGCGATCCCGCGATCGCGGTCGCCGCATCCTTGCCGTAGGCCGTTTCCAGCCGCTCGAAGAACCAGGTTGGCATCGGCGAGATCGTTGCGATTGACGCGAGGATCTCTTGCTTCTCACGGCCCATGCGTCGCAGGACTGCGTTGACAAGCTTGGCGAAGCGCCTGCTTCTCGGGTCGTTGTTTGCCTGTTCGACGGCAAGGTCGACGGCCGCATGATCGGGAACGTCGAGATAAAGTATCTGCGCTGCAGCGACGGTCAGCACATAATGCAGGGCGCGCGCGCCTTCCGGCAGCGGTGAATCGAGCAGCGAGGATACTGCCGCCTCGATGCGCGGCAGGTGCCTAAGCGTCGTATTGAGGATGGCGCGCACCAGCGCCCGGTCACCATCGTTAAGTGCCTTGTAGGCAGGGTTACCGTGTTCATTGTCCAACGCACCGTCCAATGGCAGCTTGCGCTCGACCACAGCCGCCAGGATCTTCGATGCCGCGGCCCGCACCTGAAGGCCGGGCTTTGCCGGACGGCTACCCGCGGGTTTCTGCTGGCGGAAGGGCTTCTTGCCGTCTGAACTCAAGACCATGGACCTTTTGGTGGTTGCGAATCATCGCGACCGAGGCCCGCATTGGGAACCGAGCGCGATTTGCGCGTCGGATTAGCAGCGCGGGGCGCCTGCGTCGAGCCATTCATCCCGCTGCGCGCCATTTCCTCCAGCGCCGCAATCCGGTTCTCGGTGTTCGGATGCGTCGAAAACAGATTGTCCATGCCGGCGCCCGTGAGCGGATTGATGATGAACATATGGGCGGTCGCCGGGTTTCGTTCGGCATCGTAGTTCGGCACGTGCGCCGCGCCGCGGGCAATCTTGTCGAGGGCCGAAGCAAGCCAAAGTGGATTGCCGCAGATTTCGGCGCCGCGACGGTCCGCCGAATATTCTCGCGTACGGCTGATAGCCATCTGCACGATCATGGCCGCCATCGGCGCCACGATCATCGCCAACAGCACGCCGACGAAACCAAGGGGATTGCTGTTGTTTTCCCGGTTGCCGCCAAAGAAGAACGCGAAATTGCCCAGCATGGATATCGCGCCGGCAAGCGTTGCCGTCAGCGTCATCGTCAGCGTGTCGCGATTTTGGACGTGCGCGAGTTCATGCGCCATGACCCCGGCAACCTCCTCAGGCGAGAGCGCGCTGAGCAGACCTGTTGATGCTGCCACCGCCGCGTTTTCGGGATTGCGACCCGTCGCGAACGCGTTCGGCTGCGGGCTATCGTAGAGATAGACCTTCGGCATCGGCAGCCCGGCATTGCGCGCCAGATCCCGGATGATGGTGAAGAACTCCGGCGCATTGCGCTCGTCGATCTCCTGGGCGCGGTAGGCCGACAGCACCATCCGGTCGGAATTCCAATAAGAGAAGAAGTTCATGCCGGCGGCGATCAGCAGCGCGATCATCATGCCGCCGCGTCCGCCGATCAGGAATCCGACGACCATGAAAAGTGCTGTCATGAAGGCGAGCAACATGGCGGTACGTACAAGGTTCATCGGGGTCTCCATATCCTTTCATTCCGTCGCGCAGGGTCAAAGGGTTTCAATACGGGCGGCGACGCACTATGATCTGGTTATTCACCAGCCATTTTCAATGTTTCCCAGCTGGACATGCGTGATGCAAGCAGCCGATAACGACAATATCGAAACCACAGTTACTGAAGGCGAGGAAGCGCCGCGCAAGATGCTGTCTCCTGCAGCCAAGCGCGCCCTCGCCGAAGCCGAGGAGCGTCGCCGCGCGGAACAGCCCGTCGATCGGCCGACCGAGATCGGCGGACGAGGGGGGGCCGACCCCGCCCGCTTTGGCGATTGGGAAATCAACGGACGCGCGATTGATTTCTAAGTAAATATTCCTATTGACTTTGCATCGGGATCGGAATTTATTCCTCTTATGTCAAAGTTGTTCGCCTTTATCTGGTTCGCCTTCGTCGCGCTTCCCGCAAGCGGCGACGCTCGCGATCAGATTGACGGCCCGGTGCTTGCGGAAATTCTCAGAGTGATCGACGGAGACACGCTGCTGGTCGAGGCGCGTCCATGGCCACAGCAGACGATGGAAGTCTATGTCCGCCTCCGCGGCATCGACGCCCCTGAAATGCACTCCCGCTGCGCAGATACCAGACGCGCCGCTCTGGATGCGCGGGAAGCCCTGGTGTCTCTGACGGAAAGCTCGCCCGAGATAAGGCTTACACAAATCTCTGGAGACAAGTATTTCGGACGCATCCTTGCGGACGTGACCCTGTCGGATGGAAAGAATCCGGCTCAGGACCTGCTCGAGCTAGGAATGGTCAGTTCGTACGACGGCGGCCGCAAGCCGAAGTTGTCCTGCCCAAGCGGGAGTAATGCCGCCCCGAACGAACAGGGCGGCATGTAACGTTCAGCTCTCGGCCTTGTTTTGCCGGTTTGCGATCAGATCATCGACCACCGCCGGATCGGCAAGCGTCGAAATATCGCCAAGCGCACCGAAATCATCCTCGGCGATCTTGCGCAGGATACGCCGCATGATCTTGCCGGAGCGCGTCTTCGGCAGACCGCTCGCAAACTGGATCTTGTCGGGCGCAGCAATCGGCCCGATCTCAGAACGCACATGCTTCACCAGCTGCTGGCGGAGTTCGTCGGAGCCTTCGTTCCCTGCCATCAGCGTGACATAGCAGTAAATCCCCTGGCCCTTGATATTGTGCGGGTAGCCGACGACTGCGGCTTCCGAGACGAGGCTGTGCGAAACAAGCGCCGATTCAACTTCCGCTGTGCCAAGACGATGGCCGGAGACGTTGAGAACGTCGTCCACGCGTCCGGTGATCCAGTAATATCCGTCCTCATCGCGGCGGCAGCCGTCGCCCGTGAAATACTTTCCCTTGTAGGTGGAGAAGTAGGTCTGAATGAAGCGCTCATGGTCACCATAAACAGTCCGCATCTGGCCCGGCCAGCTGTCCGTGACACAGAGATTGCCGTCGGCAGCGCCCTCCAGCACCTTGCCTTCATTGTCGACCAGCTGCGGCTTGACGCCGAAGAACGGCACCGTCGCCGAACCCGGCTTCAGATCGATTGCGCCTGGAAGCGGCGTGATCATGTGGCCCCCCGTTTCCGTCTGCCACCATGTATCGATGACAGGGCAGCGGCTGTCGCCGACCACGTGGTAATACCACTCCCAGGCCTCGGGATTGATCGGCTCGCCCACCGTGCCCAGCAACCTAAGGCTGGAGCGCGACGAGCGCGTCACGAACTGATCGCCGGCGCCCATCAGCGAACGGATCGCCGTCGGCGCGGTATAGAAGATGTTGACTTTGTGCTTGTCGATGATTTCCCAGAAGCGACCCTGGTCCGGGAAGTTCGGCACACCCTCGAACATCAGCGTCGTCGCGCAATTCGCAAGAGGACCGTAAACGATGTAGGAATGCCCCGTTACCCAGCCGACGTCCGCCGTGCACCAATAGATGTCTCCGGGATGATAATCGAAGACATATTCATGCGTCATCGCGGCATAGACGAGATACCCGCCCGTCGTGTGCAGCACGCCCTTCGGTTTGCCCGTCGAGCCTGAGGTGTAGAGGATGAACAGCGGATCTTCCGCCTTCATCTTCACAGGCGGGCATTCGGCCTTAACGGTTGCGGTTTCCTGATGATACCAGAGATCGCGACCCGGCGCCCAGCCGGTCTTGCCGCCGGTACGGCGAACCACCAGAACCTTGTCGACGATGACATGCTGGCGCGCAGCGATATGAATGGCGGTATCGGTATTATCCTTCAACGGAACCGGCTTGCCGCCGCGCACGCCTTCGTCGCAGGTGATCACAAATGTGGATTCGCAATCGACGATGCGGCCAGCCAACGCCTCCGGCGAAAAGCCGCCAAATACCACGGAATGCACGGCGCCGATACGAGCGCAGGCAAGCATCGCGTAAGCCGCTTCCGGGATCATCGGCATGTAGATCGTGACGCGGTCGCCCTTTTTCACACCATGCTTCTTCATCACGTTCGCCATCCGGCAAACATGTTCGTAAAGCTCGTTATAGGTGACCTTCTTGTCGATATAGGGGTTGTCGCCTTCGAAGATGATGGCGACCTGATTGCCGTTCGTCTTCAGGTGGCGGTCGATGCAATTATAGGAGACGTTTGTCTGCCCGTCCTCGAACCACTTGATCGAGACCTTGCCGGTGAATGAGGTGTTCTTGACCTTGCTGTAGGGCTTGAACCAGTCGATCCGCTTGCCATGCTTACCCCAGAACTTGTCCGGGTTCTCGACGCTTTCCTCGTACCACTGCTCGTACTTGGCCTTGTCGATAAGCGCATGGTTCTTAACCGGCTTTTGCACCGGGTAGATCTTCTCCGACATGAAACTCCTCCTCACTCGGATACTGGACAATCTAAAAACGAAGCAGTCCAGATTGACTTTGGCCCATTCATAGCAGGTCACATTGGCCCGGCAATTAGACAAAGGTCATTTCATTCGTGATCAATTGCAATTATGCGTCACTGCGGTTATATAGCGGCATATTTCCCGGACATAGTGGTGACAATCCACGGACCGCGACACCGGCGCGGACGACAGAAGGACTATATCCATGGCTCAACAATTGCTCATGCCGAAGGCGACCGCTATCTGGCTCGTCGACAACACGGCCCTGTCTTTCGACCAGATCGCGCAGTTCTGCCGACTGCATCCGCTCGAAGTGAAGGCCATTGCCGACGGTGAAGCCGCGCAGGGCATCAAGGGTCTCGACCCGATCTCCACCGGCCAGCTTTCCCGCGATGAAATCGCCCGCGCCGAGAAGAACCCGGCTCACAAGCTGAAGCTCTCTGAACCGAAGGTTCGTGTTCCCGAATCCAAGCGTCGCGGCCCGCGCTACACGCCGGTCTCCAAGCGCCAGGATCGCCCGAACGCCATTCTCTGGCTGGTTCGTAATCATCCTGAACTGAAGGACGCTCAGATTTCCCGTCTCGTCGGCACCACGAAGTCGACGATCGAGCAGATCCGCGAACGCACTCATTGGAATTCCGCCAATCTGGCTCCGATGGATCCGGTGACGCTCGGCCTCTGCAGCCAGATCGATCTCGACCTTGAAGTGGAGAAGGCCTCCAAGGGTCGCCCGCTGCCGACCGCCGCCGAGCTCGGCGAGACGCTGCAGTCCGCACACGAAACGGAACGTCTGGCACCAGGCTACGAGCGCGAAGAAGAGAAGGAAATCGATGCCGATGCCGTCTTCGCCAAGCTCAAGTCCCTGAAGTCCTCGCCGAAGGACGAAGACGAGGACGACCAGTACTGATCTCATAAAAGATCGAACCAAGCGAGCCCCGCCTGCGCGGGGCTTTTCTTTTGGCGCCCGTCACATCGGGAGCGAACCGTATCCGCGTCCGCGTAGCGCTTCGGCGATTTCCTCAAGGATCGATGGATCGTCTATCGTCGCCGGCATCTTCCACGGCAGCCCATCGGCGATCTTCTGCATCGTGCCGCGAAGGATCTTCCCGGATCGCGTCTTCGGTAGGCGGCCGACCGCAATCGCCGTCTTGAACGCGGCGACCGGCCCAATCTCCGTTCGGATTAGCGCGACGACCTCGGCTTCGATCGCGGACGTTTCCCGTGAAACATTTTTCTTCAGCACCAGGAAGCCGCACGGCACCTGCCCCTTGAGTGGATCGGCAACGCCCACCACCGCGCATTCAGCGACATCGGGATGTTTGGCGCATACTTCTTCCATCGCGCCCGTCGAAAGCCGGTGGCCGGCGCAATTAATGATGTCGTCGGTGCGCGACATGATGAAGAGATAGCCGTCTTCATCGATATAACCCGCGTCGGCAGTTTTGTAGAAACCGGGAAATTCGGACAGATAGGCCTCATGAAATCGGCTGTCGGCGTTCCACAGCGTCGGCAGGCAGCCTG
This sequence comes from Rhizobium sp. S152, assembly GCF_030380735.1. Classification (GTDB taxonomy): domain Bacteria; phylum Pseudomonadota; class Alphaproteobacteria; order Rhizobiales; family Rhizobiaceae; genus Rhizobium. The sequence continues at coordinate 242,334 of NZ_JAUDRZ010000001.1, forward strand.
GGGGAAGGGGAAGCTTGATCACGATATTGCCGAGTGTTCCTGAAGGCACCGCATGGCCGGCATCGTCGAGCACCCTGATGTCGTATCCCGGCATCGCAACGGTTGGGGATCCATGTTTGACGGGTAGGGCTTCCAACCCAAGCGGATTGGCCGCGATCGGCCAGCCGGTTTCTGTCTGCCACCAGTGATCGATGACGGGAACCTGAAGCAAAAGTTCGGCCCATTTCAGCGTCTCGGGATCGGCACGCTCGCCCGCGAGAAAAAGCGCTCGAAACGCCGGCATGGAATGCTCTCGGATAAAGACGCCCTCACCATCCTCGCGCCGAATTGCGCGAAACGCCGTCGGAGCGGTGAAGAGGACCTCGACCTTGTGTTCCGCGATGACGCGCCAGAACGTGCCGGCATCCGGCGTGCCGACCGGCTTGCCTTCGAAAATCACGGATGTCGCACCGACGAGCAACGGGGCATAGACGATGTAGGAATGCCCGACGACCCAGCCGATGTCGGACGCGGTCCAGAACACGTCGCCGGCCTTGATATTGTAGATATTGGCCATCGACCAGATCAGCGCCGCCATATGCCCGCCATTGTCGCGAATGACGCCTTTCGGCTGCCCGGTCGTTCCTGATGTGTAAAGAATATAGAGTGGATCGGTTGCTGCGACCGGCACAGGCGCCACCACCGTCCTGCGATAGCCGGCGATCACGGCTTCGAAATCAAGGTCCCGGCCTACAATCAAATCTGCCGTTAGCTGCGGTCTCTGCAGTACGAGACACCGTTTCGGTTTACATTTTGCCAACGAGATCGCCTGATCGACCAAAGGCTTGTAGGGAACGACACGGCCAGGCTCCAGTCCGCAGCTCGCGGTAATAATTAGTTTCGCACCCGAATCGTCGATCCGCGCCGCAAGCTCGCTGGCGGCAAATCCCCCAAAGACGACCGAGTGGATGGCACCGATCCGCGCACAAGCGAGCATGCTGAAAATCGCTTGCGGAACCATGGGCATGTAGAGAATGACCCGGTCGCCCTTGGCTATCCCGAAACCTTGCAGGGCGGCAGCGATCGCGTTCACCTCGGCAAGCACGACACTATAGGTAAACGATACTTTCTCACCGGAAACGGGGCTGTCGTATATGATTGCGGTGGCATCACCACGACCCGCGTTCACATGGCGGTCGAGACAGTTGTAGCAGCTATTGGTCTCTCCGCCGGCGAACCAGCGGCCATAGGGGCCATCATCGGGAGCGAATATGCGGTCCGGCGGCTTGAACCATGAAATCTCGTTGCCGGCTGTACGCCAGAAATCATCGGGGTCCTGCCGCCACGCTTCGTAGACCCGCTGGTAATCTCCTCGCATAGGCTCCTCCCCGGGACATGCGATGCCATCCTGTCAATCTAGGGGAGGGGTACGACAAGAGAAAGCCCGACGAAAGCAGAGTATCAGCGAGCGCCGAAAATCGCGGAACCAACGCGAACGCTTGTCGCTCCGAAGGCGACGGCGGTCTCATAATCGCGCGACATGCCCATCGACAACTTCTCGACGTTGCAGGCCTTGGCGAGCTTTGCCAGCAGTGCAAAATGCGGCCCCGGGTTCTCCTCCGCCGGCGGAATGCACATGAGCCCTTCGATCACCAAGCCGAGTTCCTCGCGGCAAAGCGTAACGAAGGCAGCTGTATCATCCGGCGCGATACCAGCCTTCTGAGGCTCCAACCCGGTATTAACCTGCACGAACAGGCGCGGCGCCTTACCCTGCTGCTTGATCTCTTCGGCAAGCGCGCGAGCAATCTTCTCCCGATCTACTGTCTCGATGACATCGAACAGGGCAACCGCCTCGGCGGCCTTGTTCGACTGCAACGGCCCGATAAGGTGAAGTACGATGCCATCCGTCTCCGCTTTGAGTTGCGGCCACTTGCCCTGGCTCTCTTGAACACGATTCTCGCCGAAGACGCGTTGACCGGCTTCAATCGCAGGACGGATCTGATCGGCATCGAAGGTCTTGGAAACGGCGACCAGCTCCACCGATCCGGAAGCGCGTCCGCCGGATCGCTCCGCCACCGCAATGCGCGCCCGCACGTCGTTCAATCGCTCTTGAAGTTCCATCGTTCTCTACCGATCTGACCACCGTTGGACATACCGGCAATGCACTAACCCCACACGCCCGTGTTTGCCAAGCGCAGCGGCGCCAGATTCGTCCTTGCCAGGCAATGATTGAACACTTCGCGGGGCTGCAAAACTTGACGGTACGGCGGTTTCATGGTGAAGGTCACCACCAACTTCCCCTGATTTTCCGGAAATACGAATACGATGGCTACCGAACGTTATAATCCGCGCGATGCCGAGCCTCGCTGGCAGCAGAAATGGAACGAAGAGAAGGTCTTCGAGACCGACAACAGCGATCCGCGCGAAAAATACTACGTGCTCGAGATGTTCCCGTATCCGTCCGGTCGCATCCATATGGGCCATGTTCGCAACTACGCCATGGGTGACGTCGTCGCTCGCTACAAGCGCGCCCGTGGCTATAACGTGCTCCACCCGATGGGCTGGGACGCCTTCGGCATGCCGGCGGAGAACGCCGCCATGGAACGCGGCGTGCACCCGGCTGCCTGGACCTATCAGAACATCGCATCGATGAAGTCCCAACTGAAGGCGATGGGCCTGTCGCTTGACTGGAGCCGCGAGTTCGCCACCTGCGACGTCGCCTATTACCAGCACCAGCAACATCTCTTCGTCGACTTCCTGGAAAAGGGCCTAGTCTACCGCAAGCAGTCGAAGGTGAACTGGGACCCTGTCGATAACACGGTTCTCGCCAACGAGCAGGTAATCGACGGCCGTGGCTGGCGTTCCGGTGCCCTGGTCGAGCAGCGTGAGCTGACGCAGTGGTTCTTCAAGATCACCGATTTCAGCGAAGACTTGTTGGAAGCGCTGGACACACTAGACCAGTGGCCTGAAAAAGTTCGGCTGATGCAGAAGAACTGGATCGGTCGCTCCGAAGGCATGACCGTTCGTTGGGAGATCGCAGGCGGCGCATCGAGCGAGACCGAGGTGACGGTCTACACAACCCGCCCGGACACGCTCTTCGGCGCCTCTTTCCTGGCGATCGCCGCCGATCACCCCCTGGCAAAGGAGGCCTCGGCCAAGAATCCGGCTATCGAAGCGTTCTGCGACGAGTGCCGGCGTGCCGGAACATCGCTGGCAGCGCTTGAGACGGCCGAGAAAAAGGGTATCGACACGGGCATCCGCGTCAAGCATCCGCTCGATCCGTCGTGGGAGCTGCCTGTTTACGTCGCGAACTTCGTTCTGATGGACTACGGCACCGGCGCCATATTCGGCTGCCCGTCGGGCGACCAGCGCGACCTGGATTTTGCCCGCAAGTACGATCTGCCGGTTATACCCGTCGTCATGCCGAAGGGTGGGGATGCCGCAAGTTTTACCGTCGGCGACACCGCCTACGACGGCGATGGTGTAATGATCAACTCGCATTTCCTCGATGGTAAGACAACCGAGGAAGCCTTCAAGATCGTCGCGGATCGTCTCGCTGGCACCACACTCGGCAATACACCGCAGGGCGAGCGAAAGGTCAACTTCCGCTTGCGCGACTGGGGCATCTCGCGTCAGCGCTACTGGGGTTGCCCGATCCCGGTCATCCACTGCGATGATTGCGGCGTCATCCCCGTCCCGAAGAAGGATCTGCCCGTCAAGCTGCCTGAGGACGTGACCTTTGATCAGCCCGGCAATCCGCTGGACCGCCACCCCACTTGGCGCAATGTCGCTTGCCCGCATTGCGGCAAGGACGCTCGTCGCGAAACCGACACGATGGACACCTTCGTGGATTCAAGCTGGTATTTCACCCGCTTCACAGCGCCGTGGGAGACAAAGCCGACGGACGAACAGGCTGCAAACCGTTGGCTGCCGGTCGATCAGTATATCGGCGGCATCGAACATGCGATCCTGCATCTACTCTATTCACGTTTCTTCACCCGCGCCATGCGGGAAACCGGCCATGTCGATGTGAAGGAGCCCTTCAAGGGTCTGTTCACGCAGGGGATGGTCGTACATGAGACCTACAGCCGCGGTGCGGGCATGTCGCGTGAATGGGTGGCGCCGGCAGATATCCGCATTGAGGACGCAGACGGCAAGCGCCGCGCATATTTGCTCTCGAACAACGAAGAGATCGCGATCGGGTCCATCGAGAAGATGTCGAAGTCGAAGAAGAACGTCGTCGACCCTGACGACATCATCGCTTCTTACGGTGCCGACACCGCACGCTTCTTCGTTCTCTCCGACTCGCCGCCGGAACGCGATGTCATCTGGTCGGAAGCCGGGGTTGAAGGCGCACATCGCTTTACCCAGCGGCTGTGGCGTCTGATCTCCGAAGCAGCGGAAAACCTGAAGGATGTTAGTGCGAGTCCGGCTAAGGATGGCGAGGCTCTGGCAATCTCGCAGCTTGCCCACAAGACCTTGAAGGCTGTCGAGAACGACTATGATAAGCTCTGGTTCAACAAAGCTGTCGCGCGTATTTATGAACTGGTCAACGCGCTCGCCGCGCCGCTGACAAAGGTTGCGGCCGGACAGGCGGACGCCGCGTACCGCGCCGCCGTTCGCGATGCGGCGCAGATCCTGATCCAGCTCGTTGCTCCGATGACCCCGCATCTAGCCGAGGAATGCTGGGCCGTGCTCGGCAATAGCGGCCTACTGGCACAGACATCCTGGCCTCGCTTTGAAGACAGCCTCGTGGTCGAAAACGACATGGTTCTACCTGTCCAGATCAACGGCAAGAAGCGCGCAGAATTGACAATTTCTCGCGACGCAGATCAGAATGCCATCATTGAGGCGACGCTTGCGCTTGACGACGTCAAGCGCGTGCTGGACGGTCAAGCGCCGAAGAAAATTATCGTGGTTCCACAAAGGATTGTGAACATTGTCGTTTAATATCGCCCTCAGACTGGCTCGCGGCGCTGGTATCACCGCGATCCTTGTATCCACGATCGCTTTGGCATCCTGCCAAGTCCGCCCCCTCTATTCTGAAAGCTCCGGCGTGGCTGGCAAGCTGGCCTCCGTCAGCTTTTCCGACGCAACGACTCGGATTGAGCAGGAAGTCCGCAACCGGCTGATCTTCCTGGCATCGCGTGGTGCCGGCGAGCCGGCGCAGGCAGATTACAAGGTTGAATTCAGCGCTCGCTCGGACGTTATCGGAACGCTGCTCGTTGAATCCTCCGATACGTCCCAAGCCGGTCGCGCGACTGTCAGCATTGACTACACGCTGAAGTCCAACAAGGACGGCCACGTGATCAAGGCTGGCAACCGGTATGCGACGGCGCTCGTCGACTTCTCCCGCCAGGAGTTTGCAAAGCAGCGCGCTATTCGTGATGCGGAAAACCGTGCTGCGCGGCAGGCCGCCGAGTTTGTCGGTGCCGATATAGCAGCCGCGCTCGGCCGATAGGAGCGAATGCGTGGCGGAAATCAAGTCCCACGAGTTCGACGGCTTCCTCGAAAGATCCGCCCGCAATTACCGACTGTTTGTCATTTACGGGCCCGATCGAGGGCTCGTCTCGGAGCGCGCGGGGCAAATAGCCGCCAAGACCGGCGTGGCGCTAGCCGACCCATTTTCACTGATAAAACTTGATGTCACTGATCTGCAGAAGGACCAGGGCCGGCTGCTGGACGAAGCAGGCGCTCTCGGTCTGTTTGGCGGCGACAAGCTAATCTGGATCAGAGGGGCGGCAAACGAGAAATATCTCGTTGATTCCCTGCAAATTCTCTCTGGAAACCCGCCAGAAGCAACATACATCATCGTGGAAGCTGGCGATCTGAAGAAGGGTTCGCTGCTTCGCAAGATCGCGGAGCCGGCACGTAGCGTCGCGACGATTGCCTGTTATGCAGACGACGGCCGGGCGTTGAATGCGCTTATTGACGTGGAGCTGTCGGAAGCGGGCTTGCGTATAACTCCGGCTGCACGGCAGGCTTTGGTCGAATTGATTGGCGGCGATCGTATTGCTTCTCGCAACGAAGTGCGAAAGCTTGCTCTCTATTGTCGCGGTCAGGAAACGATCGAGGAGCAGCACGTCATCGACATCATCGGTGACGCAAGCGCCATCTCGGTGGACGACGCCGTTGATGCCGTACTTAGTGGCAACAGTGGAAGTTTTCTGCATGCCATGCAGAAAATCATCTCCTCTAAGACGGCCATTTTTCTCGTCTTGCAAGCCTGTCTTAAACAGTTTCAGCTCATAGACTCGATGCGCGCTGAGATGGAGGAGAAGCGCCTGCAGCCCGGACAGGTAATGCAGACGATGGCCCGCCATCTACATTTCCGGCGTAAGCCGATTATTGAGCAAGCTCTACGCACTTGGTCGGCGGATGCGGTGGCACGCGAAACGAACAGACTACAGGCTGCAATCCTGCAGTCCCGAAAACGCTCGTCGATGGAAGATACGATCGCGCTACAGACACTCCTATCGACGACGCTCCAATCGGCAAGGCGTTAACGACATCTAGCGCCTCTCAAGGAGCCGGCAGATCTCTTCCAGTTGTTCCAGAGACTTGTAGGAAATGCGAATCTGACCACCCGATGCCTTGTGATTGATAGCAACTTCCAACCCCAACGCATCAGACAGCGTCCGCTCAAGCGCCAGCGTATCAGAATCCTTCTGATTTTGAGCAGGCGCCGCCGGCCGGGGTTCCGATTGCGCCTTGATGTCGTTCTGAGCGAGACGCTCAGCATCGCGTACGGACATCCCCTTGGAAACGATAGTTCGGGCGAGGCTCGCCGGATCCGACGTCGGGACCAGAGCACGAGCATGTCCGGCCGAGAGCGTTCCAGCAGAGAGAAGATCTCGGACGGGCTCTGGAAGCTTCAGTAGCCGAAGCGAATTCGCGACATGGCTACGGCTCTTGCCGATAATTTCACCCAGATCGTTCTGCGTATAGCCGTACTCTGCGATAAGTTGTTCATACCCAAGTGCTTCTTCCAGCGGATTGAGGTCCGAACGTTGAACATTCTCGACGATCGCAATTTCCAACGCGGTCTTATCATCGACATCACGCACGATCACGGGTATCTCGACAAGACCCGCCAGCTGTGCCGCACGCCAACGTCTTTCGCCGGCTATTATTTCAAATTGGCTTACGCCCAATGTACGGACGACCACTGGCTGCACGATCCCGTGTTGTCGAATAGAACTGGCCAGATCGTGAAGTTCACCGTCGTCGAACGTACGGCGGGGATTGCGAGGATTGCGAGAAACAAACTCGATCGGTATCGTCCTGTCAGCGCTGACGCTGGGCTTTTCGACATTGACCGGCGTAGGCTGATCCATCTCGCCGATGAGCGCAGCCAGGCCACGCCCTAGTCTTCTCTTTGCAATGTCATCACTCATATCTTTATTCTCTACGATAAAAAGCCGTCGTTAAGCCGCAAGGCGCTGGCGCTCGCGCTGGATAACCTCGGACGCCAACTGCAGATAGGCCTGGCTGCCCGCGCATTTCAGATCGTAAAGGATCGCAGGCTTCCCATAGGAAGGCGCCTCCGAAACACGGACATTGCGCGGTATCAGTGTATGATACACCTTTTCACCAAGATGTGTCCGAACATCGCTCACCACCTGTTGCGCAAGATTGTTTCGAGAGTCGAACATAGTAAGCACGATCCCTTGAATATCGAGCGTGGGATTTACGGTCCGACGCACCTGATCAACCGTCTCCAACAACTGGCTCAAGCCCTCCAGGGCGAAGAACTCACACTGTAACGGGACCAAAACGGAATGTGCGGCCGCCATCGCATTCATTGTCAGAAGATTGAATGATGGGGGGCAATCGACAAGTATATAAGAAAATCGATAAGCCTCCTCTTGCGTCAGGGCCGATCGCAACTTAAACACCCGGTCGCTTTGCTGCGAAATCTCCATTTCGATCCCGAGTAGATCCATCGTGGATGGCACAATGAAGAGGTTCGGCACTGCCGTTTGTTGCACCACTTCCTCGATACTATGATCTCCAATCAACAGATCATAGGAGGAAAGCAGCCGATTCCTTCGATCAATCCCAAGTCCGGTGCTGGCATTCCCCTGAGGATCAAGGTCAACAATCAACACTCGCTCACCAATCGCAGCAAGAGCAGTTGCGAGATTGATCGCCGTAGTCGTCTTGCCGACACCACCCTTTTGGTTAGCAATTGTGATAATTCGATTTCGTTCGCCAGCCATCGATAAAGATCCGATACGTTAGACCAAGCGCCGGAGATTCGAGATCTCGAGGATCACCGAGTCCTGCTCAACGGCACTGGGATGTTCTACCAGATCAAAGCTCCAGCTACCATGCGCTTTATCCAGTTCCCGCCGGTAATCCCGGCCTTTATGCAGCATGGATTTAAGCGCACCATTCTCTTCTGCCCATGGTTGGATGAAATGAAAAAGCTTGTCTAACTCGGCCAAGGCACGAGCTGAAACCAAATCAACGGATTTTATAACGCTTGGCGCGTCCTCAATTCGCAACGCGTGAACGGTTCCCCGCGCGCCCGTCTCGCGGAGAGCCGTACGCAAAAAGGCAGCCTTCTTGTTGTTGCTTTCGACGAGATCGACCCATCCGTCCTTCGTCTCCGCAAGAAAGATAGCGGTTATGATCCCAGGGAAGCCGCCACCACTGCCAAGATCCGTCCAATGTGCGGGCTGCTGCTGCAGCTGGAAAATCTGGGCACTATCCGCAATATGCCGCTTCCAGGCGTCGGAAATGGTGGACGGCGCCGTCAGGTTGATTGATTTTGCCCATTTTTGAAACAGGGCTACAAAATGCTCCAGGCGCTCCTGTGTTTCACGTGAAACACGCCGGCCGTTCAAATCCATATCGAGGACTCTCTTACATTGTAACTAAGCGATTTTCGCTGCGCCTGGTTCGGAGCGACGCAAATGAACCAAGAGCAGGGAAATAGCGGCAGGGGTCATGCCATCAATCTTTGTCGCCTGTGACACGTCATGGGGTTTTGACGCGCGAAGCTTTTGCTTAAGTTCGTTTGACAGGCCAGACAGGAGATCGAAGTCGAAATTCTCTGGTATCAATCGATTCTCATCACGCTTCACTTGTTCGATGTCGGACAGCTGACGCTGCATGTAGACTGCGTAGTTTGCCTCAATTTCCAACGCGTCAGCGACTGAAGGCGCGATCGCCTCCAGCTCTGGCCAAATACGATGCAAATCAGTGAAGCTATGATCAGGATAGGACAAAAGTTCATATGCCGAGCGCCTTTGGCCATCCAGATTCAACCGGAGGCCGGCACGACGCGCTTCACTCGGGGTCGCTTGTAGCGACTTCAAAATGCCGCTGCCGGCATCAAGATCGTGCTTGTATCTTTCGAAGCGAAGCCGGCGAGCTGAAGATGCCAAACCAATGTTGATTGCCAACGGCGTAAGGCGCACGTCGGCGTTATCTGCCCGAAGCGACAGTCGGTACTCTGCCCTCGACGTAAACATCCTATACGGCTCAGCAACACCTCGTGACGTAAGATCATCGATCATGACCCCAATATAGGAATCAGTGCGGCTGAAGCGCACGGCTTCCTGATCACCCGCACGGCGTGCAGCATTGAGACCCGCGACCAAGCCTTGCGCTGCGGCCTCCTCATAGCCAGTTGTACCATTAATCTGGCCCGCCAGAAACAGTCCATCCATCCTCTTGACTTCAAGCGAGGGCTTGAGCTCTCGCGGATCGACATGATCGTATTCGATGGCGTAACCAGGCTGCAAAATTTCGACGCGCTCGAGTCCTGGAATAGTGCGAATGAAATCTTCTTGAACGTCAGCGGGCAGGGAGGTCGAAATACCGTTCGGATAGACGGTATTATCATCAAGCCCTTCAGGCTCAAGAAACACCTGATGCCCATCCCGCTCGCCAAACTTTACCAGCTTATCCTCGATTGACGGGCAATAGCGCGGGCCGACGCCCTCGATCTGACCCGAATACATCGCGGAGCGTTTGATGTTGTCAACGATAATCTTGTGGGTGGCTTCGGTTGTTCGCGTAACGCCACAATCGATCTGCGGGTTCAAGATGGCATCGGTCATGAAAGAGAAGGGAACAGGATCAGGATCAGCGCCCTGACGTCCGACGCTCATCCAATCGATTGTGCTCCCATTCAAACGCGCAGGCGTTCCAGTCTTTAGTCGGCCCAAACGCAGGCCAAGACCAAGCAAGGTCTGAGAAAGGCCAACCGATGGTGCTTCGCCCGCGCGGCCCCCATCGACCTTTTGATCGCCAATATGAATCAGTCCGCGCAAGAATGTACCGTTCGTCAGGACGACGGCACCGCAAGAAAGAATCCGGCTATCTTTCATGGTAACGCCAGAAACGGAGCCATTTGTAATCTTGAGGTCAAAGGCATCGCCCTCAATAACGGTTAGGTTTGCGATCCCCTCGATCTCCGCCAACATCGCCTGACGATATAGTTTCCGGTCAGCCTGCGTCCGAGGACCGCGAACCGCCGGACCCTTCTTGCGATTGAGCATCCGGAACTGGATACCTGCCGCGTCAGCGACGCGACCCATGAGCCCGTCGAGAGCATCGACCTCGCGAACAAGATGACCCTTGCCCAGCCCACCAATCGCTGGATTGCACGACATTACGCCGATCGTATCACGACGATGCGTGACAAGAGCAGTCTTCGCGCCGTAACGCGCCGCGGCCGCAGCTGCCTCGCAGCCAGCGTGTCCGCCGCCGATGACGATGACATCAAAGCGTGAGCTGTTCATGGTATACTCCTAGGATTGCTAGGTGATGGTCGAAGTGCTCGATGGAGTCAAGGCGTTTCACGTGAAACGGAGCGCCGCTCGCCATGGCGATATGTTTCACGTGAATCATTTGCCGATACAGAACTCACCAAATATAACATCCAGGAGATTCTCGACGTCAACGCGCCCGGTCACGCGACCAAGCGCATCAGATGCCGCTCTGAGTTCTTCAGCACGTACGTCTAGGCCGACCAACTCGTCCTCGAGAGCTGCTTCGACAGCGGAAAGACATTTCGAAAGCGAATCTTTATGCCGCTCGCGGCTTGCTATCGCCATTGAATGAGGATGAACCTTATCTTTGAGACGATCTCCAATAATCGCGCGAAGGCGATCAAGCCCGGTACTTTCCTCCGCTGAAACCAAAAGATCATACTGGCGCCGACTGCAGCGGGGAAGATCTGCCTTCGTTCCTATAACTATGGCGTTGTCCACGATAAGATCAGTCATCGGCGCCGGCAGCGAAATGTCCTCGACAAACAGGACAAGATCCGCATCCTCAATCGCGAGCTGAGCCCGACGGATACCTTCCCGCTCAACAGGCTCCAGCGTCTCTCGCAGACCAGCAGTATCGAACAGCTTAACGAGGCAGCCGTCAATGCTAATGTTTGCCTGGAGAACGTCCCGTGTAGTGCCCGCAATATCTGTTACGATTGCTACTTCGCGTTTCACCAATGCGTTCATTAGGGTGGACTTCCCAGCGTTTGGTTCTCCAGCTATCACCACCTTGAAGCCGTCACGGATTATCTCGCCCATCTCGGCCTCGGCAAGGTGTTTGTATATTTCCTGCCTGAGCACCGCCATGTCTGCCCATACCTGATCGGAAACGGACCCGGGGACATCGTCTTCGTCCGCGAAATCGAGCTCTGCCTCTATCAATGCGCGGGCACGGGTCAGCCGCTTCGCCCATCCGTCGTAAAGCCCTGAGAGGCCACCTGTCGATTGCTCTACCGCAAGTCGCCGCTGCATCTCCGTTTCGGCAGCAATGAGGTCTGCTAGCCCCTCAATCTCGACAAGATCGAGCTTGCCGTTTTCAAACGCACGTCGAGAGAACTCTCCAGGTTCCGCCCTTCGAAAATCTGGAATACCGGCGAGTTCTCGATAGAGGGCCTCAACAACCGCGCGGCCACCGTGAAGGTGGAGTTCCGCGACATCTTCACCGGTAAACGAGCCCGGCCCGGGAAAGAAGAGGATCAATCCTTTATCCAGAACCTCACCGTTACGAGTCCGAATCGTTTTTAACGCGGCATGGCGAGGCGATAGCGCATCGTCACCAATCAACTGTTTTAGCGCAAGACCGACACCCGATCCGCTCAAACGGACAACCGCGACGCCTGCTGGCAATGTACCACTGGACAATGCGTAAATTGTTTCGCTTGTGGGCGTCATACTCTTGCTGCCTTGTGAAACAGTAAACGAAAAAGCCGGCCACTAGGCCGGCTTTAAAAATAGAATCCGGCTAACGGACTAGGTGTTCATCGATTCAAAGAAGTCGGGATTGTTCTTTGTCTGCTTCAGCTTGTCTATAAGGAATTCGATCGCGTCAGTGGTGCCCATCGGTGCCAGGATGCGACGAAGCACGAAGATTTTCTGGAGGTCCTGACGCGGAACAAGAAGGTCTTCCTTACGCGTGCCGGACTTCAGAATATCCATGGCGGGGAAGATGCGCTTGTCGGCGACCTTGCGGTCGAGCACGATTTCGGAGTTGCCGGTACCCTTGAACTCTTCGAAAATGACTTCATCCATGCGGCTGCCTGTGTCGATCAGCGCCGTTGCGATAATGGTCAACGAGCCGCCTTCCTCGATATTGCGTGCAGCGCCGAAGAAGCGCTTCGGACGCTGGAGAGCGTTCGCATCGACACCACCCGTCAAAACTTTACCGGAGGACGGCACGACTGTGTTATAGGCGCGGCCGAGGCGAGTAATGGAGTCGAGGAGAATAACGACGTCACGGCCGTGTTCGACGAGGCGCTTGGCTTTTTCGATGACCATCTCGGCGACCTGCACGTGACGAACAGCCGGTTCGTCGAAGGTCGACGAAACGACTTCACCGCGAACGGAACGCTGCATGTCCGTGACTTCTTCCGGACGCTCATCGATGAGCAAAACAATAAGATAGCATTCCGGATGATTCGCGGTGATCGAGTGCGCGATATTCTGCAGCAAAACGGTTTTACCAGTGCGCGGCGGTGCAACGATCAAGCCGCGCTGTCCCTTACCCAGCGGCGCCACCAGGTCGATGACGCGCGAGGAGAGATCCTTGTTGGTGGGAACATCGAGCTCCATACGGAAACGCTCGTTTGGATAGAGCGGCGTCAGGTTGTCAAAATGAACCTTGTGACGGATTTTTTCCGGATCGTCGAAATTGATGGTGTTGACCTTTAGCAGCGCAAAATAGCGCTCGCCTTCCTTCGGCCCGCGAATCGGCCCCTCGACCGTGTCGCCGGTCTTCAGCGAGAAACGGCGAATCTGCGACGGTGAGATATAGATGTCGTCAGGACCCGGCAGATAGTTCGCGTTAGCAGAACGAAGGAAACCAAAGCCATCCTGGAGGACTTCAACAACACCTTCGCCGATGATTTCGACATCCTGGCTGGCGAGCTCCTTGAGGATCGCAAACATCAGTTCCTGCTTGCGCATCGTGCTCGCGTTTTCAACCTCGAGCGATTCGGCGAAAGCCAGCAAATCCGTCGGAGACTTACTTTTAAGTTCTTGAAGCTTCATTTCAGCCATGAAGTGACCATTACTCTGTATTTTAAGGGAAAAGGCGATGTCGAGGTTGTAACCGGTCCCGCGAAGTGCTCGCAGACGATTGAAGTTTACAAACATGCCATAAGGATGAGATGACGCGAAAATAGCGAGTAAGGTGCACCGCCGCAAGGGGGCTGCTTAAAATGAAGCAAATTTAACCCGGCGGCTCCTCACGTTCAGAAAGGTTTCACGACAACCATGATGACGATCAGGATCATCAGCAGGGTTGGGGCCTCGTTCATGAACCGCCAATAGCGCGCTGAGCGCGTGTTTTCATCTCGCTCGAATGCCCGCACAGCCCGACTGAAGAAGATATGAACCCCGGTCAATAGCACGACAAGCCCGATCTTGGCGTGCAGCCACCCGCCCTGAAATCCATAGACCGACCAAGCGAGATAAAGCCCGAAAATCCAGGTCAGCATCATCGCCGGATTCATGATCACTTTCAAAAGCCGGCGCTCCATCACCTTGAAGGTCTCGGACTGCACGGAACCAGGCTCTGCGTCGGTGTGATAGATGAAGAGCCGCGGCATATAAAACAGCCCAGCCATCCAGGCGATCACTGCAATGATGTGAAGCGCCTTGATCCAGAGATAGAGGTTGTCCGGCTGCCAGATAAACAGGCCGGCCGCCAGAACGACAAAAAAGGCGATGGCGAAGTTGGCGCGGCGGCGGGCATAGGCACCGGGCCTTGCGTCGATCTGCTTCTCCATGTCAACCGCTCCTGCCGCGAACGCGCTCGACAAGCAGTCTGACATTCTCGGGATCCGCCTGTGGCGTGATACCGTGCCCGAGGTTGAAGATCAGAGGTCCTGCGCCCAGCCGATCGAGAATGGCATCGATGCCATCCTCAAGCGCCCCACCGCCGGCGACAACCCGCATCGGGTCGAGATTACCCTGAATCGGTCCGTCTTTCTGCAGCTCGGCGGCGAAGGCAAGCGGCACAGACCAATCCAGCCCGATCGCATCCGCCTTCGTCTTTTGCCGGTAATCCTTGAGAAGATAGCCCGCACCTTTCGCAAAGGCGATAATGCGGGCCTGCGGCCGCCTTGTCTTGATCGACGCGATCATTCGCGCCACAGGCCTGACGGCGAAAGCCTCGAATTCTCGTTCCCCTAGGACGCCCGCCCAGGAATCGAAAATCTGCACGGCGTCTGCGCCCGCGTCGATCTGAGCAATTAGGTAGTCGGCGGAGATATCTGCCAGCAACGACAGCAATGCTTCGAAGGCCTTTGGATGCCTGTAGGCGAACAGCCGTGCCGGGGCCTGGTCTGGGGTGCCATGGCCGGCAATCATATAGGTCGCGACGGTCCAGGGAGCGCCACAGAAGCCAAGCAGGGTTGTTTCTACCGGTAACTCCTTACGAAGTCTCGAAACCGTCTCCAGCACCGGCCTAAGGTGATCCATGACGGCATTTGTATCCAGCGCAGCGATGCCCGCCTCGTCGATCGGATCCATTTCCGGCCCATGGCCTTCCGTGAAACGGACGTTCCGCTTCAGCGCATCGGGAATGACAAGAATGTCCGAAAAGAGGATGGCGGCATCGAAGCGATAGCGACGGATCGGCTGAAGCGTCACCTCGACTGCGTAGTCCGGCGTATAACAGAGATCGAGAAAGCTTCCGGCCTTGGCGCGCACTTCCCGGTATTCCGGAAGGTACCGTCCAGCTTGTCTCATAAGCCAGATCGGGGGAGGGCTCAGCGTCTCGCCGTTCAAGACACTCATGATTTTCCGGCGCGTTTCGCTCACACTCGTCTTCCCTATAAAAATACAAAGATATTTTAAAAGGTTTCTATTTCTTAGAGTCTGTTTCTATCAAGGATTAAAATCCATCCACACCCGACACCAATTGTCGCGTCTGCCATTCATTTCCAGCTCAGAATTTTTGCTCGATAGAAAATCTGTGTGGAATATTCAAAAAGGCGAAGCGATTCCAAATGGATCGGAGATGCAGCGTCGGTCCTCCTTCTGTGGAAAAGCTGTGAACGCACGTAGAGCTGGATAGCTTTTTCCACAAAGCCAACAGACCGCCATGAGAGGCCCTTCGCGAAATCCGAATTGTGGAAAACCGGGCATGTTTTCCCTTGCCTTACCCTCGGCCGGTCCCTTAGCTCTCCGCTGTCCAGTGTTTTCAACAGGCAGCGGAAAATAGCGTGGAGAACAGACCGAACTTCTTCCATCTGCATCTGATTTCTGACTCAACCGGCGAGACTCTCATCTCCGCTGGACGAGCCGCGTCCGCGCAATTCAAGGCTGCGCAGCCGATCGAGCACGTCTATCCGCTGATCCGCAATCGAAAGCAGCTGCTGCAGGTTCTCCAAGCCATCGATAGCGAGCCGGGCATCGTGCTCTACACGATTGTCGACCGTGAGCTTGCGACATTGATCGATCAGCGTTGCGCCGAGATGGGGGTTGCTTCCGTCAATGTGCTCGAGCCGGTAATCGATGCTTTCCAGATCTACCTGGGGGCGCCGTCACGCCGACGGGTGGGCGCACAGCATGTGATGAACGCGGGCTATTTCGCCCGCATAGAAGCACTCAATTTCACGATGGATCACGACGACGGCCAAATGCCTGAGGACTACGAGGAAGCCGACGTCGTCATCATAGGTATCAGCCGCACCTCGAAAACGCCGACCAGCATCTACCTCGCAAACCGCGGCATCAAGACCGCCAATATTCCGATCGTCTATGGTGTGCCTCTTCCGGAGAATCTTTTCTCGGTGGTCAAGCCGTTGGTGGTCTGCCTGATCGCGACGACGGACCGGATTTCGCAAGTCCGCGAAAATCGCGTGCTCGGGGCGACGCCCGGGTTTGATCGCGGTCAATATACCGATCGTGCGGCGATTTCCGAAGAACTGAAATACGCCCGCTCGCTTTGCGCCCGTCATAACTGGCCGCTCATAGACGTGACGCGACGGTCAATCGAGGAGACGGCGGCCGCAATCGTTGCTCTTCGTCCCAAGCTGCGTTAAGCGCAGTGGGTCAATTCAAGGGCTTTCGTATGACGACCAAGATCATTCTCGCCTCCGCAAGTCCATTTCGGCGTATGCTTATGGAGAATGCAGGTCTCTCCTTCGAAGCGCATGCGGCCGATATCGACGAGCGCGCCATTGAGTCTCGTTTGGAGAACGTCAGTTCCACACCGGATGCCGTCGCGATCGTCTTGGCAACCGAGAAGGCGAGCGAAGTCAGCCGCCGCTTTCCCGATGCGATCATTATCGGCTCCGATCAGACGATGTCGCTGAGAAATCGGACTTTTCATAAGCCGAAAGATATGGCCGACGCAGCAAATCACCTGCGGCTTCTTTCGGGCAACACGCATCGCCTGAATAGCGCCATCGCACTCGTACAAAACGGTCAAATCATCTGGCAACATGTGTCGCATGCGAATCTGACGATGCGCGACCTCAGCGACGAATTCATTGCCAGGCATCTCGCGCGTGTGGGAGATAGGGCGATGTCTAGCGTTGGCGCCTATCAGCTTGAAGGGGAGGGGTTGCAGTTGTTCTCGAAAATCGACGGCGACTACTTCACCATCATCGGGCTCCCGATGCTGCCGCTGCTTGAAAAACTGAGGGAGCTTGGTGCTATCGATGGATGATTCACGTGAAACACTTGGGCGCCATGCCTTCGTCACCGGCTTCCCGATCAAGCATTCACGGTCGCCGATAATCCACGGACACTGGTTGAAAACGCTCGGCATTCAAGGGTCTTACCGAGCCCACGAGGTCGCGCCGGAGAACTTTCCTGACTTTCTCCAGACCTTGAAAGACGGTCGCTCCGGCTTCATCGGCGGCAATGTCACGATCCCGCATAAAGAGATCGCGTTCAAGCTGGCTGATCAGCCGGACGAGCTATCGCAGGAGCTGGGCGCATCGAACACCCTGTGGGTGGAAGAGGGTAGACTGCATGCGACCAATACCGATGGTCGCGGCTTCACCGCCAATCTCGATGAGCGACACCCGGGTTGGGACAGGGCGCGATCCGCTGTGATCCTGGGCGCCGGCGGCGCCAGCCGTGCTGTCATCCAGGCCGTACGCGATCGTGGCTTCAAGGAAATTCATCTCATCAACCGAACAGTTGCTCGAGCGCGTGAGCTCGCCGATCGCTTCGGTGCCGTCGTTCAAGCACATCCGATGGAAGCGCTCACCGAAGTCATGAGCGGCGCGGGCCTGTTCGTCAACACGACCTCGCTCGGCATGGATGGCGAGGAAGCGCCGCGGCTCGACTTCTCGCCGCTACTCTCCGGCGCCGTGGTCACCGACATTGTCTATGTTCCCCTGAAGACGCCGTTCCTGGTCCAGGCCGAGGAGCAAGGTTTCCCGACCGTGGACGGACTGGGCATGCTCCTGCATCAGGCAGTCCCCGGCTTCGAGAAGTGGTTCGGACAGCGCCCACTCGTCGATGAAACGCTGCGGGCTTTGATCATCGCGGATATGGAAAAGCACTGATGCTCAAGATCGGACTGACGGGATCGATCGGGATGGGAAAATCGACGACGGCGGGATTTTTCGCCGCCGCTGGCGTGCCGGTCAATGATTCCGATGCTGTCGTCCATGCTCTTTATTCTGGAAAGGCTGCGCCGCTAATCGACGAAGTCTTTCCCGGCACGATAAAAGACGGTGCTGTTGATAGGCAGGAACTTAGCCGCCAGCTCACGCTCAAGCCCGACGGCTTCAAACGCCTGGAGGCAATCGTCCATCCTCTGGTCAGGGAGCGGGAAGACGAGTTTATCCGCCAGCAAACTGATGCCGACGCCGAGATGGTCGTCCTCGACATCCCACTCTTGTTCGAAACGGGTGCGGATACGAGGGTTGATATTGTCGTGGTCGTAACATGCGATCCACAGATTCAACGAGACAGGGTGCTTGCGCGCCCGGGCATGACGGAAGAAAAATTCGGTATGATTCTCTCGCGCCAGACGCCGGATGCCTTGAAGCGGGCGCGCGCCGATTATCTGGTCGACACCGGGCATAGCAAGGAAGCTGCCAGGCAGCGTGTTCAAGAAATAATTGCCGATCTGAAATCGCGGCTCGCCAAGGGAGATTTCCGGAATGCGTGAAATCATCTTCGATACGGAAACCACCGGACTGGACAACCGCATCGATCGTATCATCGAGATCGGCGGGGTCGAGATGATCAATCACTTCCCGACTGGCCGCACCATCCACATCTACATCAATCCTGGCGACCAGAAGGTCCATGCCGACGCGCTGGCGGTTCATGGCATTACCGACGAGTTCCTGAAGGACAAGCCTTCGTTCAGCGACGTCGTGCAGGAGATCATCGACTTCTTCGGCGACGGCAAGTGGATCGCCCACAACGCGACCTTTGATATGGGCTTCATCAACGCGGAGCTTGCGCGTCTCGGCATGCCGCCGATCTTGCCGGAACGGGTAACCGACACATTGTCGCTGGCGCGTCGCAAGCATCCGATGGGCCCGAACTCGCTCGATGCGCTTTGCCGGCGCTACGGCATCGACAATTCGCACCGTGCCAAACACGGCGCGCTTCTCGACTCCGAACTTCTGGCCGAAGTCTATATCGAGATGATCGGCGGCCGGCAGACAGCGCTCGGCCTCGGTGTCGCTTCCAGCAAGACCGCAGGCGAGGAGGATCTCGTCGAGGAGATCATCCTGGAATCGATGGAACGACCCCGGCCTCTGCCGGCACGCTTGAGCGAAGGCGAGCAGCAGGCTCATGACGCCCTGATCGCCAAGCTCGGTCAGAAGGGCATCTGGGCAAAATACGATCTGCCAAACTAAAAATGCCCGGGCTTCGCCCGGGCACTTCCATCAGGTCTCATAAATTGGCGAAAGCTTAGTTCGCCTGAACCTTGGCACGCGTCTGTTCTTCAGCTACGCGCTGCGCGAACATCTGCGAAAAATCGATCGGGTCGATCATCAGCGGCGGGAAGCCACCGTTACGCGTGACGTCTGCGATGATCTGGCGAGCAAACGGGAAGAGCATGCGCGGGCATTCGATGAAGAGAACCGGCAGCATGTGCTCCTGCGGGAAACCGGCGATGCGGAAAACGCCGCCATAAACCAGCTCCGTATGGAAAACCGTCTTGTCGCCATCCTTGGCTTCGGCGTTCAACGACAGAACCACGTCGAAATCCGTGTCCGACAGCGGATTGGCGTTCACGTTGACATTGATGTTGATGGCCGGAGCCTTGTCGCGAGCCTGGAGCGAACGCGGCGCACCCGGATTTTCGAAAGAGAGATCCTTGGTGTACTGCGCAAGAATGGTAAGGCTGGGGCTCGTTGCGCCGTTGTTGTCGTCTTCGTTGGCCATGGGCTTTTCCTCGAGGGCTTTGGATTGTGCCGCATCTATCATTTTGAGCAATGGGTTACAACCCTGGCGCCCAGCGGGACGGCAGGCACGATAGGCTTAATCTCCGAGGTGTTTTCCCGACCATGGTGATTTTCCATCCGGCTCCCTCCGGTAATCCTCTTCATCTAGATCGACGACCTTGGGATCGCTCTGCCGACCGGGCCGAGACGATGCCGTAAAGCCTCCCTTCGAGCCCACGACGACGAAGCGCCGGCTGATATAGCGCCATGCCAGATCCCGCACCGGCGGAATGAACATCAGGATGGCGATGATGTCGGTGATGAAGCCGGGAATGATCAGTAACAGTGAGGCGATAACGAACATCGCCGGGCGAAGCAATTCGCGACCAGGCAGCGCACCGCTTTGACCTTCCGCTTGCATGCGGCGCAGGATGCCGATGCCTTGGCGCCTCAGCAGTGTCATTCCGGCAATGAAGCTGAGCAGGACCAAGGCCAGCGTTAGCCATAAGCCGATCATCTTTCCGACAACGACAAAACCCGCGATTTCCGCAAGCGGCATAAGAAGGATGAAGGCAGGCAGCATTGTAAGGCGCATGTGTCTCTCCCGGGGTTGCCGGGCTCCGTTGCGGCGGCCGTTTTGGCCGACCCATTTGAATCATCTGTATAGGCAGACTATATGGGAGTACAAATCAGGGATGTTAACGGCTTTACGGCGGGGATATGGGCTCAAACGACTTCATCACATTGTTTTTTCTCGTGGCGGCGGTGCTGATTTTTCTGCAGCTTCGCAGCGTCCTCGGTCGTCGTACGGGAAATGAGAAGCCGCCGCGCGATCTTTACACCCCTCGCGATGCAGTCGGTCCCGAAGGTCCCGATGCCGGCAAAGTCGTCACGTTGCCCCGTCGTGATGCCGCCGGCGAAGAGGAAGATCGCTTCGCCGCGATCGATGCCTTCGCTCCAGTCGGCACGCCGCTCAACGATTCCTTGCGCGAAATGAACAAGGCCGATCCCTCCTTCACGCCGAAGGAATTCATCAATGGCGCCCGGATGGCATACGAGATGATCGTCATGGCCTTCGCCGACGGTGACCGCAAGACACTGAAGAACCTGTTGTCCAAGGAAGTCTATGATGGCTTCGACGCCGCGATCGCCGATCGCGAGTCAAAAGGCGAGAAGGTCAAGTCGACCTTCGTCGGCATCGAGAAGGCAGAGATCACCAATGTCGAGGTAAAGGGCAGCGAGGCCCAGATCACGCTGCGGATCGCCAGCCAGTTGATTTCGGCGACCTATGACCGTGACGATAAGTTGGTCGATGGCGATGCGGAGAGTGTGGCTGAGGTCAATGACCTCTGGACCTTCGCGCGGGACACGCGGTCGCGTGATCCGAACTGGAAACTCGTGGCCACCGAATCGGAACATGAGTGACGAAAGAGAGGGCTTCGCCCTTCGGGAAACAAGCTTCGATGAGCTGAAAGGCTGGAGGGATGATGATCCCTCCAGCCTTTTTGAAACCATGGAAGCCTGCTGCAGGTACATCGAGGGCACGAAGCCATATCGCGCCGGTACGCTGGGATTGACCGCGCAGGACCTTCTGCCACTGTTGCACGCGGCAGGTGAGGCCAAGATGGGCTCTGCGGCGGACGCCAGGTCTTTCTTCGAAACTCACTGTCGGCCATTCCGCATCCTCCGTGCTGGTGGCGATCCGGGCTTTGTCACGGCATTCTACGAACCTGAGATCGCGGTATCGGCAATGCGGGACGAGGAATACAATTATCCTTTCTATCGCCGCCCTAGTGATCTCATTGATCTCGACAACACCAACCGTCCGGCTCAATTGGAATCCGGCTATGTTTTTGGCCGGAGCCGCGATGGCGTGATCGATGCCTATCCAGACCGCCGCGAAATCGATCAGGGAGCACTTGCCGGGCTTGGGCTGGAAATCGCCTGGGCGAAGTCGAAAGTTGACGTTTTCTTCGTGCATGTGCAAGGCGCTGCCCGGCTGCGTTATCGCGACGGAAGCATTGGCCGCATCACCTACGCCGCCAAGGCCGGCCATCCGTTTTCGGCGATCGGAAAATTGCTCATAGAGCGCGGTGAGATCGACCGGTCGGTGATTTCGATGCAGTCGATCCGCGCATGGTTGGCTGACCATCCCGACGAGGTCGATGAGGTCCTCTGGCACAATCGGTCCTACATATTCTTTCGTGAGGCTGAGACAGGCCTTGACGATGGTCCGATTGCGGCCGCGAAGGTGCCGCTCATCGCGGGACGATCGCTCGCCGTCGACCGGCTGATCCACACCTTTGGCTTTCCATTTTTTATCCGCTCGAAAGAACTTCGCCATCTCGACGGCGGCAAGCCCTTCGAAAGGCTGATGCTCGCACTCGATACCGGCTCGGCCATTGTCGGTCCGGCCCGAGGCGACATATTCACCGGCTCTGGCGAGCTGGCCGGTGAGCGAGCCGGCACCGTTCGCCACGACGCAGATTTTACCATACTGATTCCCAATGCCGCAGCCGCGAGGTTCCGTTGATGGTGCGGGATCGTAAGCTCAGCACGGATGAAAGAATTCTCTGGGGCAAGGTTGCCCGCAGCACGCGACCCATGCCCGGCAAAAAAGATCAGTTAAGCGAGATCGATGCCTTCTTGAACGAGGCGGAAGTCGAAATTGACAAAGCGCTGGCGAATAGGCCCGTCGCAAACGTCGCCGCCCAACCTCCGTCTCCCAAGCCGAAGCAAACGTCCGGTGTTCATCATCCGCTGGAACGACCTGTCAAACGAAAGATCGCGAAAGGCCATGTGGCGCTCGAAGCGCGCATCGACCTTCATGGGCTCGTGCAGAGCGAAGCGCACGTCATGCTGCTCGATTTCCTGATGCGCGCGCATGAGCGCGGCATGCGACACGTTCTCGTCATCACTGGCAAGGGTAGCTCGCTCGGCAGCGAAGGCGCCCTTAAGCGGGCAGTGCCGATGTGGTTCTCGAAGCCGGAGTTCCGCTTCCTGATTTCATCATACGAGACTGCGGCGCAGCATCACGGTGGCGAGGGCGCCCTCTATATCCGTCTCGCCCGGCGTCACGGGGATCCACTTTGACGCCGTTCGGTGAAGCCATTCGCAAGTTGCGGGCGCGCAAGGGGGTGTCGCAGAAACAGATGGCTGCAGCCTTGAATGTGTCTCCAGCCTACCTTTCCGCGCTGGAGCATGGACAGCGCGGCATGCCGAGTTTCGACCTGCTGCAGCGCATTGCCGGATACTTCAACATCATCTGGGACGAAGCCGAAGAGCTCTTCCTTCTGGCTCGCTTTTCGGACCCGAAAGTTGTTGTCGATACATCGGGAATGTCGCCCGAACACACCGCCTTTGCAAATCTCCTGGCGGGCCGGATTCGCCATCTTGACAGCGCTGCATTGGCTCAACTCACGGCGGTTTTGGAAAATGCCGTCAAAGCGGACGGAAAAGGGTCATAATCCCCTGTTTTATGCCGCATTTGCAGGCGCTGCCATTGGGAAGTCAAACCAAAAACCCTATATTCTGACGTGGATATGGCCGGTGATTCGCAAGTCTTGAACCGGCTTCGACAACAGGGAAATTCTCGACAATATGACCGATACACCCGCGACGGAAAACGGCGTTAGCACCGAATATGGCGCAGACTCGATCAAGGTCCTGAAGGGGCTCGACGCAGTCCGCAAGCGCCCGGGCATGTATATCGGCGACACCGACGACGGCTCCGGCCTGCATCACATGGTCTACGAAGTCGTCGACAACGCCATCGATGAAGCGCTGGCCGGCCATGCGGATATCGTTACCGTGACGTTGAACGCCGATGGCTCCGTCACCGTCACCGATAACGGTCGCGGGATCCCGACCGATATTCATAGCGGCGAAGGTATTTCGGCTGCCGAAGTGATCATGACCCAGCTCCATGCCGGTGGCAAGTTCGACCAGAACTCCTACAAGGTTTCGGGTGGTCTGCACGGCGTCGGCGTCTCGGTTGTCAATGCGCTCTCGCTTTGGTTGAAACTTCGTATCCGTCGCAATGGCAAGCTTCACGAGATCGGTTTCACGCATGGCGTTGCGGATGCGCCGTTGGCGGTGATCGGAAACTACGAAGGACGCTCGGGAACGGAAGTAACCTTCCTTGCGAGCCCCGAAACCTTCACCATGACGGAATATGATTACAACACGCTCGAACACCGCTTGCGCGAGCTTGCCTTCCTGAATTCCGGCGTCCGCATTCTGCTGACCGACAAGCGTCATTCCGACATCAAGCAGGAGGAGCTTCGGTATGATGGCGGCCTAGAAGCCTTCGTTCGCTATCTTGACCGTGCCAAGAAACCGCTTGTTGATCAGCCGGTCGCCATTCGTGGCGAGAAGGATGGCATCACCGTCGAAGTTGCGATGTGGTGGAACGACAGCTACCACGAGAACGTGCTGTGCTTCACCAACAACATTCCGCAGCGCGATGGCGGCACGCATATGGCCGGCTTCCGCGCGGCGCTGACACGTCAGGTGACGTCCTATGCGGATAGCTCCGGCATCACCAAGAAGGAAAAGGTCAGCCTTCAGGGGGAAGACTGCCGCGAAGGCTTGTCGGCTGTCCTTTCGGTCAAGGTTCCCGATCCGAAATTCTCGTCACAGACCAAGGACAAGCTTGTTTCTTCTGAGGTCCGGCCGGTTGTCGAAAATCTCGTCAATGAGGCGCTGAGCACATGGTTTGAGGAGCATCCGACCGAAGCGAAGATTCTCGTCGGCAAGGTGGTTGAGGCCGCCGCCGCCCGCGAGGCTGCCCGCAAGGCACGGGAACTGACCCGCCGCAAGGGTGCGCTCGACATCGCCTCGCTGCCCGGCAAGCTTGCCGATTGTTCCGAGCGCGATCCGGCCAAGTCCGAAGTCTTTCTCGTCGAAGGTGACTCCGCAGGCGGTTCGGCCAAGCAGGGGCGCTCGCGTGAAAACCAGGCGATCCTGCCGCTGCGCGGCAAGATCCTGAACGTCGAGCGCGCGCGCTTCGACAAAATGCTGTCGAGCGCCGAAATAGGCACGCTGATTACCGCGCTTGGGGCTGGCATCGGCAAGGACGAATTTAACGCCGACAAACTGCGCTATCACAAGATCATCATCATGACGGATGCCGACGTCGACGGCGCCCACATCAGAACACTGCTCTTGACCTTCTTCTTCCGCCAGATGCCGGAACTGATCGAGCGTGGTCACATCTACATTGCCCAGCCGCCGCTCTATAAGGTGTCGCGCGGCAAATCGATCCAGTATCTGAAGGACGAAAAGGCGCTCGAGGAATATCTCATCGCCCAGGGGCTCGACGATGCCGCGCTGAAGCTCGGCAGCGGCGAAGTCCGGGTCGGGCAGGATCTGCGCGAGGTGATTGTCGATGCGCTGCGTTTGCGCGCACTGCTTGACAATCTGCATTCGCGCTACAACAGGGCGGTCGTCGAGCAGGCGGCAATTGCCGGCGCACTCAACGCCGAGGCGGTAAGCAACCCTGGCCGAGCGGAAGAGCTCGTCGCCGAAGTCGCCAGACGTCTCGATATTATCGCGGAAGAAACAGAACGCGGTTGGGAAGGCGGTTTGACGAGCGAGGGCGGCCTGCGCCTCGAGCGCATGGTTCGCGGCGTGAAGGAAGTCGTCGTTCTCGACATGGCACTGATCGGCTCGCAGGATGCGCGCCAGATCGATCAGTTGTCGTCGCGCCTAAAGGAAATATACCAGACGCCACCGACGCTCTCGCGCCGCGAAGGTCAGCTGGAAATCTCCGGTGCCCGCGCGCTTCTCGAAGCGGTCTTCGCCAGCGGCCGCAAGGGTCTGACCATGCAGCGATACAAGGGGCTCGGGGAGATGAATGCCGAGCAGCTCTGGGAGACGACACTCGATCCGAACGTCCGGTCGCTGTTGCAGGTCAAGGTGGCCGACGCGACGGATGCGGATGGTCTGTTCGCCCGCCTGATGGGCGATGAGGTCGAACCGCGCCGAGAATTCATTCAGGAAAACGCGCTCAGCGTCGCCAATCTGGATATCTGACGAAGCCCAGACTGCCAATTTCAAAATCCCCACGACGTCAGCGTCGTGGGGATTTTTGCTTCTGGTCAGCCGGCTATGAACTGGCCCTTGAACGCGACTTCCGAGAGCGGTTTGCGCTGGCTCGGAAACTCACGTTCCTGATTGTGTTCCGACAGGACGCTCTTGTCGGCAAGGCGGCCCACCGCAATGCCGGCTTCCACGCGGTAGCCCTCGGGAATATCGAAGGTCCGTTTGATCTTCTCATGCTCGATGCCGCCCATGCCGTGGGCGTAGAAACCGGAGAGCTTCGCCTGCAGCGCCAGGTAGCCCCAGGCCGTGCCGGCGTCGAAGGAATGCGTGTAGCTCTTGCGCCCTTCGGAAAAATCACCGTTGAAACCCTTCGAGACCACGAAGATCAGGGCCGAGGCGTTCTTGGCCCACTCCTGATTAGACTCAACGAGCAGCGCGACGAACTTGTCCCAATCGTTCGATCCCTTCAGCGCATAGATAAAGCGCCAGGGCTGCTGGTTGGCGGAGGAGGGTGCCCAGTGCGCCGCATCCAGCATGCTGAGCAGCGTAGCCTCTTCGATAGCCTCGCCCGTGAAGGCGCGAGGAGACCACCGGTCAAGGAAAAGCGGTTCGATCGGATATTGGGATTCGCGGCTGTTGCTCTTCGTCATGGTTCTTCCGGCTGTTCTAGAATGTTGAAATCAAATGATATCGCGCTTTCCGAAAATTTCGATGGCGGATATCGAACCTCGTTCACGGCAGACGGTGCACAGTCTGTTTCAAGAAATGTGGCCTCCCGCGCGCACGAAAGCACGCTAGAAGTCCGCCCCATGTCATTGAGATAGGAGAGCGGCGTTGCTCGTAAACGGCAAGTGGACGGAAGATTGGCAGCCGGTGCAGGCCAAGGATGAAAAAGGCGGCTTCGTGCGCCAGACTTCGAGCTTCCGCAACTGGATCACCCCTGACGGCAGCGCTGGCCGGACGGGTGACGGAGGCTTCAAGGCGGAGCCCGGCCGTTATCATCTCTACGTTGCCTATATCTGCCCCTGGGCGTCGCGCGCCCTTATCGGCCGGAAGCTGAAAGGGTTGGAAGAAGCGATATCGATCTCTGTCGTCGAGCCCGCCCTGACCAAGCAGGGATGGCGGTTCGGCGACTACACCGGCGCCACGCAGGATCACCTGCAGGGCGCAACCTACATGCACCAGATCTACACGAGCGCGGACCGCACGTTTACCGGCCGCGCCACGGTACCGGTTCTATGGGACAAACGGCGCCAGACGATCGTCAACAACGAATCCTCGGACATTCTGCGGATGATGAACGACGGCTTCGGCGATCTCGCAACAAATACGATCGATCTCTATCCAGAGCCGCGTCGCGCGGAGATCGATGCTTTCAACGAGCGGATCTATCCGAGCCTCAACAATGGGGTCTATCGCGCCGGTTTCGCAACAACCCAACTGGCTTACGAGGAAGCATTTACCGGCGTTTTCGAATGCCTGGACTGGATCGAGCCGCAACTGGAAGGAAAACCTTTCCTGTTTGCCGATCATCCCACCGAAAGCGATATCCGCCTCTTCGTAACGCTGGTTCGTTTTGACGTGGCCTATCATGGCATCTTCAAGTGCAATCTGCGCAGGCTGTCGGATTACAGGAACCTGCGCGCTTTCTGCCGCCGCATGCTCGACTGGCCCGGCATCGCCGAAACGGTGAATATCGACCATATCAAGCGAGGCTACTACTCGATCGAAAGCCTGAACCCGACACGCATCGTACCCCTCGGCCCTGATCTCTTGGAGATTTTCTGACACGGCGTACCGCCGACGCAAAAACCCGTAATGACACCCGTGAATAATTCGTTCATAGGTGATCATCATTCGCTTATGCCAGGAGGACGTTCAATGAAGCTCATGCGTGTTGGAGAGGTTGGCAAGGAAAAGCCGGCGCTACTGGATTCGGAGGGAAAGATCCGCGATGTGTCCGCTCATGTTGCGGATATTGCCGGCGAAGCGATCTCGCCGGCCGGCTTGGCGAAGCTCGCCACGCTCGATCCGAAGAGCCTGCCGGAGCTTTCTGCTGGCCGCATCGGCGCTTGCGTGGCCGGAACCGGCAAATTCATCTGCATCGGCCTGAACTTCTCCGATCATGCAGCCGAAACCGGTGCGACCGTTCCGCCGGAACCGGTCATCTTCATGAAGGCGACGTCCGCGATCGTCGGGCCGAACGACAACGTCCTTATCCCGCGAGGCTCCGAGAAGACCGACTGGGAAGTGGAGCTCGGCGTCGTCATCGGCAAGACGGCAAAATACGTCAGCGAAGTTGAGGCGCTTGATTATGTTGCCGGCTATTGTGTTTCGCACGACGTATCCGAGCGCGCTTTCCAGACGGAACGTGCAGGCCAATGGACAAAGGGAAAGTCCTGCGACACCTTCGGCCCGATTGGCCCTTGGCTGGTCACCAAGGACGAAATCAGCGATCCACAAAACCTCAGCATGTGGCTGAAGGTCAATGGCGAGACCATGCAGAACGGCTCATCGAAAACGATGGTCTATGGCATCGCGCATGTCGTTTCCTATCTCAGCCAGTTCATGTCGCTGCATCCGGGCGACGTGATCTCGACGGGAACGCCTCCGGGTGTCGGCATGGGAATGAAGCCGCCGCGGTTCCTGAAGGCCGGCGATGTCGTGGAACTCGGTATCGAAGGTCTCGGAATCCAGAAGCAGACATTCTTGGCCGATAGCTAAGTTGTTTCTCGAGCTTTAACGTCCGAAGCACACCATCATGCCGGGGATATTATCTCCGGCATTTCTTTTTGCGGTGCGGACCACGAATGTTGCTGTGCAACAAAAACCTGTTACTGTGCGTTGAGATGCCAGCACGTCGTTGGAACGATTTCGATGCCTTTCAAGCGGTGTCATCGTCCGGCCGGGAGAAAGGTGGCGCATCTCATGTTTTATCAGCTCTATGAATTCAATCACGCGGCAATGGCACCATTTCGGGCCATGGCGGACGTGATGCGCCTTGCCTATGCCAATCCGCTGAACCCGATGTCGCAGACACCCCTGGGCCGAACGATGGCTGCAAGCCTCGAAATGTTCGAGCGCACCACGCGTCGCTACGGCAAGCCGTCGTTCGATCTCAAGCAGACGGTGATCGAAGGTCGCGAGGTCGCGGTGCGCGAGGAGATCGTCTGGTCGAGACCTTTCTGCAACCTCCTGCATTTCGCCCGAAATACCGCGCGCGATCACGGCCCGGACCCCAGAATTCTCCTGGTCGCGCCGATGTCCGGCCACTACGCCACGCTGCTGCGCGGCACGGTCGAGGCTTTGTTGCCGAGCGCCGACGTCTACATCACCGACTGGATCGATGCCCGCATGGTGCCGATGACGGATGGCACGTTCGATTTCGACGATTATGTCGACTACGTCATCGAGATGCTGCATTTCCTCGGTCCCGACACCCATGTCGTTGCGGTCTGTCAACCCTCGGTTCCGGTTCTTGCCGCTGCGGCGGTCATGGAAGAAGCCAATGACCCGTTCTCGCCATCCTCGATGACGCTCATGGGCGGGCCGATCGATACGCGTATCAATCCGACTGCCGTCAATCAGCTGGCAAAGGACAAGCCGCTTCAATGGTTTGCCGACAATGTCATCATGAACGTTCCGTGGCCGCAGCCGGGCTTTATGCGGCCGGTCTATCCCGGCTTTCTGCAGCTCTCCGGCTTCATGTCCATGAACCTTGATCGGCATGTTGTCGCCCACAAGGAGTTCTTCATGCACCTCGTGAAGAATGACGGCGAGCCGGCAGAGAAGCACCGTGATTTCTACGACGAATATCTGGCGGTCATGGATCTGACGGCTGAGTTCTACTTGCAGACCGTGGATCAGGTTTTCATCAAGCACGCGCTGCCGAAGGGCGAACTGGTTCACCGCGGTAAGCTCGTCGATCCCGCGGCGATCCGCAATGTCGCGCTTCTCACTGTCGAGGGCGAAAATGACGACATCTCTGGCGTCGGACAGACGGAGGCCGCTCAGACGCTGTGCGTGAATATCCCCGACAACAAGCGCATGCATTACCTGCAGCCCGATGTCGGTCACTA
Organism: Rhizobium sp. S152; assembly: GCF_030380735.1. GTDB lineage: Bacteria > Pseudomonadota > Alphaproteobacteria > Rhizobiales > Rhizobiaceae > Rhizobium. The sequence goes on from NZ_JAUDRZ010000001.1 coordinate 272,280, forward strand.
CGGCGTATTCAACGGCTCGCGCTTCCGCCGCGAGATTGCCCCGCGCATCGTCGCCTTCACGCGCGAGCACGCCCGCTCGGGCAAGCCCGGCGTCAAGCGGGTGATAAAGGGCGGAAAATCCGCCTAGTTAGCGAATGCTGAATTAGATAATTCATTTCAAGGCCTTGTTCGATTTGAGCTGTAAATGCCTTGAAGGCGTATCAAGCGGTAACCACATCGATTTTCAGCGTTCGGCATTTCGCCGGGCGCCGAAAATGCGAGGACACCGCAAGATGAACCAGTCAGCATTGCTTCGACCGGATTGGACTCCGGCTACCATTGCCCTGATGATCCTTGGCTTCGTGGTTTTCTGGCCTCTGGGTCTCGCCATGCTTGCCTATATTATTTTCGGGGAGCGCCTTCGCGGTTTCAAGCGTGACGCAAACAGCGCGGCGGATGGATTCTTTGCCGGCTGCCGACGTTCGCATGGCCGCTACCGCCCGCAGTTCACGACGGGCAATGTCGCCTTTGACGATTGGCGCAAGGCCGAACTCGACAGGCTCGATGAGGAGCGCCGCAAGCTCGACGAAATGCGCGAGGAATTCGACAACTATGCCCGTGAACTTCGCCGCGCAAAGGACCAGGAAGAGTTCGATCGCTTCATGCGCGATCGCAAGAACAGCAGGCGCGACGACAACGGCCCGGTGGCCGAATATCAGACGCCGTAACTCTTTCTTTTGAAAGCAAGAACCCGGCATCTAGCTGATGCCGGCTTTTCTATGCGCGAAATTGCCTCGAATCATATAGAAAATGCCGATGTTTTCGCTTCTGTCCAAGCCGCGCCGTAGCGCCCGCAAGCCAGCGCCGCCGGAAATCCGGACGCTCGACGTGGCCGGGCGCCTGATGCCGCTGACGATCAAGCAGCATGAACGCGCGACCCGCATAACGCTGCGCATCGAGCCGGGCGGCCGGGCGCTAAAGATGACGATCCCGAGCGGTCTGGCGCAACGCGAAGTCAATGCCTTTTTGGATCGGCACCAAGGTTGGTTGCTCACCAAGCTCGCCAAATTCGCGATCGATGCCGGCTTGCGAGATGGCGGATCCATTCTGTTTCGCGGCGTCTCCCACCGCATTCAGCACACCGGCAGCCTGCGCGGCTTGACCGAAGCGGTGTCGATCGATGGCAAGGCGGTCCTCAAGGTCAGTGGTATGCCCGAGCATATCGGCCGGCGTATCGCGACCTTTCTTAAAAAGGAAGCGCGTGCCGATCTCGAGCGGCTGGCGCGGTTTCATGCGCGGTCGATCAGCGCTCCCATCAACTCGATTTCAATGAAGGACACGCGCAGCCGGTGGGGCTCGTGTTCCTCCGAGGGCAATCTTAGTTTTTCCTGGCGCATCGTCATGGCGCCGCCATCGGTGGTGGATTATCTCGCCGCGCACGAAGTTGCCCACCTCAAGGAAATGAACCATGGCCCGCGCTTCTGGGCACTCTGCAAGAAGCTCTGCCCGCACACCGAAGAATCGAAGGCATGGCTGAAGCGTCACGGCAGTCAGCTTCACGCCATCGATTTTGATTGAGCGGATACGCCCCAAAATTCAGTGACATCCGCGATTTGGCTCGACTTTAACTGCTTTTCGTGTCACTTCGCTGCCATGAAACCGGATATCAAAATCTGTGGTCTGAAGACGGCCGAGGCGATTGATCGCGCGCTGCAGCGCGGTGCGACCCACATCGGCTTCATCTTCTTCGAAAAGAGCCCTCGCTATGTCGAGCCTGATGTCGCCGCAGCACTTGCAGTGTCGGCGCGCGGCAAGGCCAAGATCGTCGCCGTGGTGGTTGATCCCAGCAACGACGATCTCGATGAAATCGTTGCGCTTTTGAAGCCCGATATCCTGCAGCTCCATGGCAGCGAGAGCCCCGAGCGCGTCCTGACCATCAAGGCGGTTTACGGTTTGCCCGTGATGAAGGCGTTTTCGATCCGGACTGCCGACGATCTTAAGCGCGTCGAAGCCTATATCGGCATTGCCGACAGGTTCCTTTTCGATGCAAAACCGCCGAAAGGGTCCGAACTCCCTGGCGGCAACGGCGTTTCCTTTGATTGGAGCCTGTTGACTTGGCTTGACGGCAATGTGGATTACATGCTTTCCGGTGGCCTGGACAAGGCCAATATCGCCGAGGCGCTGGCAATCACCAAGGCGCCGGGGATCGATGTGTCCTCAGGTGTGGAAAGCGCGCCCGGCGTCAAGAATGTAGCAATGATCGATGAGTTTTTCGATGCGGTCGAACAGGCTTGCCAGCCTGAAACGGCCACAGGGAGTTGAAATTGAACGAGACCCCAAAACCCAATTCCTTCCGCTCCGGTCCAGATGAGGACGGTCGTTTCGGCATTTATGGCGGCCGCTTCGTCGCTGAAACACTGATGCCCCTGATCCTGGATCTCCAGGCTGAGTGGGACAAGGCCAAGAACGATCCGGAATTCCAGGCGGAACTGAAGCATCTCGGCGCCCATTACATCGGCCGCCCGAGCCCGCTCTATTTCGCCGAGCGCCTGACGGCGGAACTCGGCGGCGCGAAGATCTATTTCAAGCGCGAAGAGCTGAACCATACCGGTTCGCACAAGATCAACAATTGCATCGGCCAGATCCTGCTCGCCAAGCGCATGGGCAAAACCCGCATCATCGCCGAGACCGGCGCCGGCCAGCACGGTGTTGCCTCGGCAACCGTCGCCGCGCGCTTCGGTCTCCCTTGCGTGGTCTACATGGGCGCGACCGACGTCGAGCGTCAGGCCCCCAATGTTTTCCGCATGAAGCTCCTTGGTGCAGAAGTCAAGCCGGTCACGGCTGGCCACGGCACCCTGAAGGATGCGATGAATGAGGCGCTGCGTGACTGGGTCACCAACGTCGATGATACCTACTACCTGATCGGCACTGCCGCCGGTCCTCATCCCTATCCCGAGATGGTCCGCGACTTCCAGGCCGTTATCGGCGCCGAAGCCAAGGAGCAGATGCTCGAGGCTGAAGGCCGTCTGCCGGATCTCGTCGTCGCGGCCGTCGGTGGCGGCTCGAATGCGATCGGCATCTTCCACTCGTTCCTGGATGACGCCAGCGTCAAGATCGTCGGCGTCGAAGCGGGCGGCAAGGGCCTCGAGGGCGACGAGCATTGCGCCTCGATCACCGCTGGCTCGCCCGGTGTTCTGCACGGCAACCGCACCTATCTGTTGCAGGACGGTGACGGCCAGATCAAGGAAGGCCATTCGATTTCGGCCGGCCTCGATTACCCCGGCATTGGTCCCGAGCACTCCTATCTGAACGATATCGGCCGCGTCGAATACGTACCGATCATGGACTACGAAGCGCTCGAAGCGTTCCAGACGCTGACCCGCCTCGAAGGCATCATTCCGGCGCTTGAGCCGTCGCATGCACTGGCGGAAGTGATCAAGCGCGCACCGAAGATGGGCAAGGACGAGATCATCCTGATGAACCTCTCCGGTCGCGGCGACAAGGACATCTTCACCGTCGGCAAGATTCTGGGAATGGGTGCATAGTCATGACCGCACGTATGGACAAACGATTTGCCGATCTGAAGGCTGAAGGCCGCCCGGCGCTGGTCACCTACTTCATGGGCGGCGATCCGGATTACGAGACGTCGCTCGGCATCATGAAGGCATTGCCGGAAGCCGGCTCCGACGTGATCGAACTCGGCATGCCCTTTTCCGATCCGATGGCCGATGGCCCAGCCATTCAGATGGCGGGCCAGCGTGCGCTGAAGGCAGGGCAGACGCTGAAGAAGACGCTGCAGCTCGCAGCCGATTTCCGCAAGAACGATGACGCGACGCCGATCGTGCTGATGGGTTACTACAACCCGATCTACATCTATGGCGTCGAGAAATTTCTCGACGACGCATTGGCATCGGGCATCGACGGCCTGATCGTCGTCGATCTGCCGCCCGAAATGGATGACGAGCTCTGCATTCCCGCCATCCGCAAGGGCATCAACTTCATCCGTCTGGCGACGCCGACGACGGACGAGAAGCGTCTCCCGACCGTCCTGAAGAACACATCGGGTTTCGTCTATTATGTCTCGATGAACGGGATCACAGGTTCGGCGCTGCCGGACCCGTCGCTGGTATCTGGTGCCGTCGCGCGCATCAAGCAGCATACAAACCTGCCCGTCTGCGTCGGCTTCGGCGTCAAGACGGCCGATCATGCGAAGGTCATCGGCGGTTCCGCTGATGGCGTCGTCGTCGGCACGGCAATCGTCAATCAGGTGGCGCTCAGCCTGACCAAGGATGGCAAGGCGACAGCCGACACCGTTCAGGCAGTCGCCACGCTCGTTCGCGGGCTGTCATCGGGAACTCGTTCGGCGCGCCTTGTTGCTGCCGAATAGTTTTCCCACATTGGCAAGAGTTAATCAGGAGTTTTCGACTTGAACTGGATCACCAACTACGTTCGCCCCCGCATCAATTCCATGCTGGGCCGCCGCGAAGTGCCGGAGAACCTCTGGATCAAGTGCCCGGAAACGGGCGAGATGGTCTTCCACAAGGAGCTGGAAGACAACAAATGGGTTATCCCGGCGTCCGGCTATCATATGAAGATGCCGGCCAAGGCGCGTCTGGCCGATCTGTTCGACGGCGGTGCCTTTGAATCGCTGCCGCAGCCGAAGGTCGCGCAGGATCCGCTGAAGTTCCGCGATTCCAAGAAATATACCGACCGTCTTCGCGATAGCCGCGTGAAGACCGATCAGGAAGACACGATCGTTGCCGGCGTCGGCAAGGTTCAGGGCCTGAAACTGGTTGCCGTCGTTCATGAGTTCAACTTCATGGGCGGCTCGCTCGGCCTCGCCGCCGGCGAAGCGATCGTCAAGGCGTTCGAACGTGCCATTTCGGAAAAGTGCCCGCTCGTCATGTTCCCCGCTTCGGGCGGCGCGCGTATGCAGGAAGGCATCCTGTCGCTCATGCAGCTTCCGCGCACAACTGTTGCGGTCGACATGCTCAAGGAAGCCGGCCAGCCTTATATCGTGGTCCTGACCAACCCGACCACCGGCGGCGTCACGGCCTCTTACGCAATGCTGGGTGATCTGCACATCGCCGAGCCCGGCGCGGAAATCTGCTTCGCCGGCAAGCGTGTCATCGAGCAGACGATCCGCGAAAAATTGCCGGAAGGCTTTCAGACATCGGAATACCTGCTCGAGCACGGCATGGTGGACATGGTGGTCAAGCGCCACGATATCCCCGACACTCTGGCTCGGGTCTTGAAGATCCTGACGAAGAAGCCGGCGAATGTTGTGTCGACCGAAAATGCCGGCGCGATTGCGATAGCCGCAACCGCCTGATCACTCCATCACAGGCGGGTTGAGCGATGATACCCAGAGGCCAAACCGCAGTGAGCGAGGCGGCGCAGGAAATCGACAAGCTCATGGGGTTGCATCCCAAGGGCTTCGATCTCTCGTTAGATCGCATTACGCGTCTTCTCGCCGTGCTCGGCGATCCGCAAAAGAGGCTGCCGCCGGTCATTCATGTCGCTGGCACCAACGGCAAAGGGTCGGTCACGGCCTTTTGCCGCGCGCTTCTGGAAGCAGGCGGCTACAGCGCCCATGTCCACACCTCTCCGCATCTGGTCAATTGGCACGAGCGTTACCGCATCGGCGTCAAGGGTGGTCGTGGGCAACTGGTCGACGACGCCGTCTTTGCCGATGCGTTGCGCCGGGTTGCAGCCGCCAACGACGGGCAGAAGATCACCGTCTTCGAGATCCTTACCGCCGTGACCTTCCTGTTGTTTTCCGAACAGCCAGCCGATGCGGCCATCATCGAAGTCGGCCTCGGCGGCCGTTTCGATGCCACCAATGTCATTTCCGATCCCGCCGTCTCGGTTATCATGCCGATCTCGCTCGATCACCAGCCTTATCTTGGCGACCGTGTCGAACTCATCGCCGCCGAAAAGGCCGGTATCATGAAGCGTGGACACCCCGTTGTCATCGGCAAGCAGGAATACGACGCGGCGCTGGATGTTCTCCTGTCGACCGCCGAGCGTTTGAACTGCCCGACGGCATCCTTTGGCCAGGATTTCATGGCGCACGAGGAATATGGCCGGCTGGTTTACCAGGATGAGTTCGGTCTGGCTGATCTGCCCTTGCCGCGTCTTCCGGGCCGCCATCAATACGCAAACGCCGCTGCCGCCATCCGTGCGGTCAAGGCCGCAGGCTTTGTCGTCACCGAAGCTATGATGGAAAAGGCGATGACTTCCGTCGAATGGCCTGGCCGTCTGCAACGGCTGAGCGATGGCAACCTCATGGCCAGTGCCCCGCCGCGAGCCGAGATTTGGGTCGACGGTGGTCATAACCCAGGCGCCGGCGAGGTGATCGCGGAAGCCATGGCCAATTTCGAGGAGAAGCAGCCGCGACCGTTGTTTCTGATCATCGGAATGATCAACACCAAGGATCCGGTCGGCTACTTCAACGCTTTCAAGGGATTGGCCGAGAAGGTCTACTGCGTGCCGATCCGCGGCAGCGACGCGATGATCGATCCGGTCATCCTTGCAAACGCCGCTTATGACGCCGGCCTCGTCGCCGAGCCGATGTCGACGGTCGCCGATGCGCTTGAGGCGATCCGCGAAGGGCTGGTGGACGACGTACTGCCGCCGCGCATCCTGATCGGCGGGTCGCTCTATCTGGTTGGCGACGTCTTGGCCGACAACGGCACTCCCCCGACATGAAAAAAGCCCGGTCTGACCGGGCTTTTTCTTATCCAGATCGGTGCCTGATTAGGCGGCGTTCGAAATCCAGCTCGAGAGAGCCGTCTTCGGAGCAGCGCCAACCTTGATGTCGGCAACTTCGCCCGACTTGAAGATGGCGAGCGTCGGGATCGAGCGAACGCCGAACTGTGCTGCCAGTTCCGGGTTTTCGTCAATGTTGAGTTTGGCAACCTTGACCTTGCCGGCAAACTCGACAGAGAGTTCTTCCAGGCTCGGCGCGATCATCTTGCAGGGGCCGCACCATTCAGCCCAGAAATCCACGACGACGGGTTCTGCGGATTCCAGAACTTCCGACTGGAAGTTATTGATATCGACTTTCACGGTAGCCATAGGCTGTTCCTTTGTCAGATTTCCTGTTGCATCAAATGTGATGGCGCGGGGCCTAGATTTCAATGTCGGTATTTCATTTTGTGCCAACCCGCGCAAGCGCCAATGCCATGGCATCGGGCGTCAAGGTGAAGACCGAGCCGTTCTCGGTATAGACAAGCATGCAGTCGATCCTTTTGTCGGGATAAAGCGCAGCGAGGATATGGCGATAGATGGCGAGCTGCGCCACATGCGCGAAGGGAATGCCCGATGCGGAAGTGGGCGGAACACGGTTGGTCTTGTAATCGAGGATCACAACCCTGTCGTCGAGCACAGCCAAGCGGTCGACACGCCCCGACACGGCATAGTCGCGGCCGTTGAGAGATAGCGTTCCCATGATCGACACTTCGGCTTGCGCATGCGCCGCGAATATCTCGTCGAGGCCCGACTCGTTCAATAGTTTCATCACCGAATCGATCAGCGTCCGCCGCTCGGCCTCGGGCCAGAACCGGGCGGCGCGCTCGGTATAGCGCCGGGCTGCGTCGGCACGCTCGTCTGGTGCGATCTCCGGCAGCATCTGCATCATGCGGTGAAGTAGCCGCCCCTTCTGCAGCGATCGATCGGATTTCTCCTTGTCGCTGAAAAGCGGTGAGGCGACCAGAAGATCATCCGCCTGTTCGTCGATGACCGTTCCGGCACCGGAAGGGCTGAGTGGTCGTGGCAGTTGCGTCTGTGCCGGCAGCGGGCGGCTGAGATCGATCGGCAGGGCGTCCTTGATCGTTGCCTGCTCTGTGCGATCTGCCGGCTCGAAACGCTTGTCGACCCGGGGCACGCGCCATTTAATGCCCTGCCAGTCTCCATCCGGCGCCGAGAAGCTCGCCACCGTGACATGCGGATGATTATCGCTCATGACAGCCGAGATCATCGCGTGCCAGGTGTCGGTGTTGAGACGAACGCCGCGATAGCCGCAGACGACAAGCCGATCGGCCGCGCGGGTCATAGCCACATAGAGCAGCCGCCGATATTCCTCTTCGGTCAGAACCTGGATACGTGCAGCGTCGGCCTGCGTCAGCGAATTGCCGAGATCGCTGACCGGCACCCAAACGGGCATTGCCGGCTCGTCCTTGTTCTGCTCGATTAACCGCAGCTTCGGCATATGCGTATGTGTAAACGCCTTGGAGCCACCGTCCACGAGGAAGACGATCGGCGCTTCGAGACCTTTCGAGGCATGAACCGTCATGATCCGCACTTCGTTGCGGCCCTTGTCCAGTTCGCGCTTGACCTCGGGCGCTTCCAGCTCGAGCGTCGAGATGAAGGACTGCAGCCCCGGCAGGCCGGAAGTCTCGTGATCCAGCGTGAACGTCAGGAATTCGTCGAGAATATCGCTGACCTCGGTTCCAAGCCGGGCGAGGAACCGCCGCCGCCCGCCATGCTTGCCGAGCAGCCGCGCATAGAAATCATGCACTGACAGCGTCTTCTGCTCTTCCAGGAAGAGCGTCAGCCGTGCGACCGCGGCGCCCAGCCGCTCGTCACCGTCGGCGGCGAATTTGCGCATGTGGGTCCACACGCTCTCTCCGTCGCCGCGAAGGGCGGCGATTGAGAAAATATCGTCTTCCGTTAAGTCGAGGATTGGGCTCTTCAGCAGCGCCGCGAGAGAAAGGTCGTCTTCCGGAAGCAGCAGGAAGCGGCCCAGCGCCACCAGATCCTGCACGGCGATATGGCTCGTCAGCCTGAGGCGGTCGGCGCCGGCGACCGGAATATTGTCGCGTCGCTTTAGTGCGCGCGTCAGTGCGTTCACGAAAGCGTCGCGCTTGCGCACGAGCACCAGGATATCGCCCGCTTCGATCAGGCGCTCCTTGCCCTTCTCGATGATGGTTTCTTTGCCGACCAAACTGCCGATCGTATGAGCGATGCGCTTCGCAAGGATTGCCGCTGGGGCGCTTTCCGGCGTGGCGTCGAAAGGCGCCGTCCAGTCTTCCTCCTTGATCGCGGTCTCTGGCGCTACCATGTCCCAAAGGTCGACGGCGCCGGGGTGGCCGATGCGGTTGGATCTATGTACGACAGGTTCGTCGGCAGCACTCAAGCCACGCGCGTTCTCGGCCGGCGAAAACACATGGTCCACCGCCGCAAGCACGTCCGATGTCGAGCGGAAGGAGAGCGGCAATCGCACCGTGGAAAAGGCGAGCCCGCTTTGCGAAACGCGATGGCGCGTCCGTTGGCTCTCCTCCGAGAAGCGCTCCGGCCGTGCACCCTGGAAAGAATAGATCGACTGCTTCTCATCACCGACGGCAAACAGTGTGCGCACCACGTTGCGGGCGCTCTCACCCGAGAAGAAATCCCCGGCGAGCGACTGGATCACGCTCCACTGGATCGGGCTGGTATCCTGCGCCTCGTCGACGAGGATATGGTCGATGCCCTGATCCAGCTTGTAGTGGATCCATGGCCCCACATCGCTCTTGTTCAGCAATTCCGCCGTTCGGGTAATCAGATCCTCGAAATCGAGCTGGCTACGCTGCTTTTTCAGCTCCTCATAATCGCGGTTCAACCGGTCGGCCAAGATCAGCGCCGCCCGGGTAGCGTCGAACATCCTGACAATCTTCAGCCGATCCCTGCAGTACATGACATGCGCGCGCGCCGCGGCGATCGCATCGGGGAGATCGGGCGCGCTCGCCAGCATGGCCTTGACGAAGAACTGTGAATCCGACTTTGGTTCGCCCTTCGCGGTCAGGAAAGCTTTTTCCAGCAGCGGAATCCGGCGCACGGGATCGGCTTCCCTCATCGCCATCCGCAAAGCCAAAGCGATATCCTGAGCCTTGGCGCCACCCTTCTGATCAGTGAGATCGAGATAAAGCTGAAGCGCCGTACCCGAAAGCCCCGGCAGCGGCCAGCAGGCTTGCGCGATGCTCAGTTCGCTATCGTCCTCGGTAAGTTCGAGCCGTTCCCTCAGCGTCCCGTCAATGCCGCCGCTCTGCTCGGCAACAAGCGCGAACTTTCGGATCGCATTGCGATTGGCGATGATATCGCCGAGCAATGTTTCCAGCCCGGATTCGTCTCCGAGATTGAGAACATAGGAAAAGGCGTCTGCGAGCGCCGGGTCCTGCTCTGGCGTTGTCGCGGTCAGCAGCGATCGCCGTGCGTCGGCAAGCAGCGTCGTTGCTGCCCGGTCGTCGAGCACGGAGAAATGACCGGCGACGTTCGCCTCCAGCGGAAACTGGTGCAGCAGTGCTTCACAGAACGCGTGAATGGTCTGGATCTTCAGCCCACCCGGCGTCTCCAGCGCCTTGGCGAACAACCGCCGTGCTTCGGCAAGCTTCAACGCATCCGGTATCTTGCCCTCGATCTGGCGAATCCGCTCACTGAGCTCGCCATCGGAAAGCACGGCCCATTCCGCCAGCCGCTCGAAGACGCGGTTCGACATCTCGGATGCGGCCGCCTTGGTATAGGTGAGGCAGAGGATAGCCGAGGGTCTGGCGCCGGAAAGCAGCAACCTGATGACCCGTTGCGTCAGGACATGCGTCTTGCCGGAGCCGGCATTGGCCGAAACCCAGGCCGATCGTTGCGGGTCTGAAGCGATCGATTGCTGGATGGTGGTCCAGCTTGTCCAGGCGACTGGATCGTCGCCTTCGGGCAGGGCGGTTTCGTCATTCATCGCCGCTTGCCTCCTCGCTCTCCGCTGTCGACCATTCCGATACGCGCGCCAGGTGATCGTAGTCGCCGCCGAAGTCGAATTGCTGAGCGGGAATAAGGCGCGAGGTGAATCCACGCTCGCCGGATTGCAGCAGTGACACGAACTTGACGAGCTGGTCGATCGAATCCGCTGCGAGTTCCACCGCGGATTTGGCCTTGTCGCTTCTGGCGGAAAACTCGTTATTGACGGTATCCACCTGGAAACGGGTTCCGGGACGCAGACGTACATAGAGCAGGTTCTGTGGCACCTGGCTTCCGGCGTCTCCAAATGCGCCGGCCTTCAGCACCGCGGCTTCCAATGCCAGCTGCGGATCGAGCAGCGCACGCGCCTGGGCGGGCGAGGGGTTGAATCCCGTCTTGTAGTCGATGATATCGGCGGCATTCGGCCCGGTCACGTCGATCCGGTCCGCGACGCCGCTTAGCCTCACATCGATCTGCTCGAGCTGCATGCCGCCACGGACCTCGGTAAGCGTCCGCTTGATCTCTGGTCTCCGCTCCGCTTCCCAATCGAGGAACGATCGTGCCACCTCGCGGAAGCGCGGCCGCCAGACGGCGTCGATATGCGGCGGCAGTCGCTCCATGTCGAAGAGATCGGTGAGTATGCGCTCCATCGCCGCCGCTGCGTCCGGCGTTCCAGCAATATGCCCTTCGCGTACAAAGCGGTCGATGATGGCATGGTAGAGCGTCCCGCGCTCGGCAGCACCCGGATCGCGATTGAAGGGCGCGACGGGATCGAGGCGGAGAACACGGCGCGCGTAAATGGCATAGGGATCTCGCCGCAACCTGCCGACTTCGCTGAACGAGAAGGACTTGGGCTGCATCTCCCTCGGTGGAACAGGGCTCGGCCGCTGCGCCGGTGCCTGCCGGTCCCCCTGGTCCAACTGGTTTGCCCAGTGCAGAAAACGGTCGCCTCGCGCCTTCATTTCGGATTCGAATCCATCGCCCCCGAAGGCGAGCAGCCGCTGCAGCCAGCGCGAGGCGACGGTTGGCGTCGCGCCCTGCCGCAGCGCGCGCGAATAGATGAGATTGCGGGTGCCGTTGGCCATTTCGAAGTCGTGCGCCAACTGGCCGATCCGCCGTTCGGGCGGCTCCAGTCCGATTTCGGTTTTCATGCTGCGCGAGATGAACGGGTTGTTCGCCGTCTGCCCCGGCCAGGAACCTTCGTTGAGACCGCCGAGAACAAGCGTATCCACGCTCTGCAGGCGGGCTTCCAGCGTGCCGAAAATGAAGAGGCGCGGGTGGCTCAGCGCGCGCGGCTTGACGGACTGGCCAGCAGAGAGCGCGGCCATGATGTCGATCCATTGCGGCCCGTCGGCATCGATCGTTCCCTCGGTGTCGATGACCTCTCCAAGCAAACCGGCCAGCGTGTCGCCTGCTTCGCCTGACCACAGCTCGGAAAGATCACCGCGGTCGTCCCGCGCGACCGCCTCGAGCGCGCGACCGGTGCGCGACGCCCATTCCGCGAGCGAGAAGCTCAGCGTCAGACCGCGGCCGTCAGAGCGCCGGCGAACGAGTGCCGAGGCCAGTGGCTCGGTTGCTTCGGCGATGCGGCGAGCGAGGTCGCGCGCACGATCAGGCGCATCGAGCGGCAGCGATTTCTGCCATTGCGGCGCGTGTCGGTCACTCAGTTGCTCGTCAAGCTGATGATCGAGCAACGGTTCGAGCGCAGCTATGTCCACATCGGCGACACCGCCGCGCAGTGCCAGCAGTTCGAGCGCTGCGACCGCTTCGATCAGCGCCTCACGCGTATGGCCGAACCGTGCAAGAGGATGTTTCAGCAGGCTGACGATCGCGACAGGATCACCAGGCCGCAGCGCTGCCTCCAGCAAGAGCAGCAGCAAAGTGCCTTGAGGCGTGGCGGCGAGTGGTGTGCCGGCGGAATCGTCGGCGACGATGCCGAAGCGCGACAGCTCCGCGGCCACCCGGCGCGCCAGATTTCGGTCCGGCGTAATCAGCGCCGCCCGGCTGTCGCCATCCTTGCCCGGTTGCTCCAGCGCGAGCCTCAGCGCGATCGCGATCGCCGTCGCTTCCTCGCGCTCGTTGGAAGCTTCGATCAGCGATACATCGCCGAAAGCGTCCGACATAGCGGCTTCGCCCAGTTCAGCCTTCCACGGACCCCAGTCGCTGGTTGCTTCAGCCGGTACAAGAGCCCGCGAAAGAATTTCGCTGCGAAGCCGAAGCGCCGGCTCGGAATCCTCAAGCATCGCGACATCGTCTCGCGCCAAGTGCAGCCGCTTGAGAAGTTGCGAGAGGCCATACTGCGAATGGCTGCGGCTCGCCGGGTCCGGTCTCTGGCCAAGATATTCATCCGGCGCCACCATCCGCCAATGCTCGTCCGACATGCCGAGGTCGAGACCCGGCAGCACGATAACGCCCTCGGGAATGTTAGCCACGGCGGCAATAAGGTCGGCGGTCGCGGGTACCGATCCGGTCGAACCGGCGATGATGATCGGACCCGCCGGCGGTGTCGCCGCGATCCTGTTTGCTTCGGCGCGCAAAATTGCGTTTCGGTGTCGCGCGGGTGAGGACCGGCCGAGTTCGTTCAGCCGCTCCGGCCAGAAGGCGCTGGCGATCTGCAGAAACTCCGCGGTCAGCTGCCACCAAAGCGCATGATCCTTGGCCTCAAGCCGTGCCAGTTCGCTCCATTCGCGATCTTCAGTCTCGATCGCATCGATCAGTTCGGCAAGATTTCGCGCCAGCCAGATGGCGTCCGCCGGGCTTGCAGGCGCGACCAGCGGCGAATCTGAATGAATGCTGCGAACGATCTCGGGCAGCTTGTTGCGCCAGGCGAGAATGAGCCGGGCAAGCTCCAGCAGTCGTGCGGTGTTGGATAGCGGCTGCGCGAGGTCGAGCGTCGCAGGTAACGCCTCGTCGAAATAGCCGCTGTCGTCATCGGTTTCGCCGAGCGGGCGAATGACCGGGAGGATCGCCGAGCGACCTCCCAGCAGATCCACGAATTCTGACCGCAGCACACGCGCTGCACGGCGCGTCGGCAGATAGATGGTAACCTTGGCCAGCGAGAGCGGATCCGACGGATCGTGGCGGAACAGCGGGGTGAGGCGGCCATCGCAGAGCGTTGCAGCCAACGTCGCGAGAAACGGCCGGCCGGCCGGAATGGTAAGAACCCTGGGCTGGTGTCGAACGGTCATCGCTTACGCGAACGTCCGGTAACGCCGGATCGTCTCCTCTGCCTCGCCGATTGCCTCGGGGGTGCCGACGGTCAGCCAATGACCTTTCAGGATCGTTCCATACAGCCGACCGCGGGCGATTGCCTTGTCGAAGTAGATGTTCACGTTGAATGCATCGTCCGGCGCATCATCCAGGAACGACGTATCCATGGCAATGGCACCGGCATAAACGACAGGGCTCGGTCCCTCGTCGCGATATCGCGCCAGTCGTCCGTCATCAGACAGGTTGAAGTCGTTCTTGCCGTTATGCCCTGTCGTGTCTTCCAGCTTCACGCACAGCATCGCCATGTCCATATGGTCTGCGTCATAGAATCCGGCCAAGTGACGGAGATTGCTGGGCTGGTTCGGATCTTCGCCGATCCAGAAGAGATCCGCATTGGTAACGAAAACAGGGCCAGGCTCAAGAAGCTTGAGGCCCTTCGCAAGGCCGCCGCCGTTGTTCATCAGCCGTTCGCGCTCGTCCGAGATGATGATCTCGAGCCGCTTGTAGCTTGAGAGATGCGCGAGCATCTGGTCGGCGTGGTGATGCACATTGACCACCGCACGCTCGACGCCGGCTTCCGCCAGCGCATCGAGCGAATAATCGATCATCGCCTTGCCGGCGATTTTAACCAGCGGCTTCGGGATCGTATCGGTAATCGGGCGCATACGGGTGCCGAGGCCGGCAGCCAGCACCATGGCTTGCTTGATCGTCATGTCATCCGAAACTTATGATTCGCTGGCAACTATACCAGTTCTTACGCACCAGTCGCGCAAGGGAGCAAGCGTTTCGTGCTGAAGCGCGACTTGGAGATAGGTGAGTGTCCGTGGCATGTGCTTCATATAGCCAGGCTTCCCGTCGCGCTGCATCAGCCGTACCCACAGCCCGGCCAGCTTGCAGTTGCGCTGCGCTGACATGATCGCCCAGCTCTTCAGGAATTTCGCCTCGTCGAAATTGCCCTGCTCGCGCCGCAACGAGAGATAGTCGTCCATCAATTGCTGGAAGAGCGAAGGCTCTATCGTGACCCGCGCATCCTGGGCGATTGAGGCAAGATCGTAGGCTGTTGGGCCGATCATTGCATCCTGGAAGTCGATCAGCCCGACCCGCTGTATTCCGGTCTCGTTCTCCCGCCATATGATGTTCGGCGAATGAAAATCGCGCAGCAGCAGGTTGGTCTCCGCCGTCGCCAGTTCGTCGATCAGCTTGTCCCAGATGTCGAGATAATCCGCGCGCTCGGCGTCACTTGCGACGGCACCGTTTCGCTTCCACGGCAGGTGCCAGTCGAGAACCAGCCGGACCTCCATCTTCATGGCTGTTCGGTCGAAGGCCGGAATATGGTGCACATGGCCCGCGGCAAGCGGGATATCCTGGGGAATTTCCCGTGAATGCAGCTGGGCGAGGCATTCGACACCGGCACGGTAGCGCTCGGCGATGGGCTTGCCTTCGGCATCGAGCACACCGTCGCTGCCAAGGTCTTCGATCAGCAGAATGCCCTGATCGTAATCGACGTCGTAAATTTCGGGCGTTGCAAAGCCGGCGTCGCGCAACGTCTCGGCGATCGCGACAAAGGGGTAGGCGTTCTCTGCGAGATGCGCGACCTTGGGATAGGGCTTGCCGTCCAGAACCGGTGGTCCTTCCGGCAGCGGCGGCCAGTCCATCAGGATGCGGCGAACGCCGTCAGCGGGGTAGATCGCCTCGTAAGCACGTAGCGAAGCATCGCCTGTCAAAAAGCGCCGTCTTGCCTCGGGAAAGCCGGCCTTGTCGACAAAATCGCGGATAGCGAGAACGCGCCTAATCCTCGCCGCCTGCACCTTTGGTGCGCTGATAGTGACGCGCCGCCCCTTGCCCTCGTGATCCAGCCGCAGCTTGATGCGGTCGACAGGCAAATCACCTTCCGCCATCTCGGGCCATTCGACCAGGCAGATACCGTTCTGCAGCGCTTCGTCGAATCCGAGTTCGGTCAGTTCCGCCGGATCGCCAAGACGATAGAGATCGAAATGGCAGACCGGAATCCGCAGGTCGTAGGATTGCACCAGCGTGAAGGTGGGGCTCGGTACCTCCAGCTCTTCGTCGTCTGCCATCGCGCGCAAAAGCGCCCGTGCAAGGCTGGATTTTCCGCTGCCTAGATCGCCCGACAAGGCAAGGCAATCGCCCGCTCTCAAGGCCAGCGCCAGATCTTCCCCTAGTCGATCCGTCGACCGTTCGTCTGCTAGAAAAAGGGAAAGCACGGCCTCGTTCGTCGTCATTCGGCGGCGACGGAGCTGGGAAGATCAGCGGATGGGATACGGCAGGTTACCGTTGTTCCCCGGCCGGGCTGGCTATCGATCGACACATGCCCGTGATGCAGGTTGACGAAGCTGTCCACGATCGAAAGGCCGAGACCAGCACCGCCGCGTTTGCCGCTCTTGGCGCCGGTGGCGAAGCGATCGAACACGTTGGCGATCAGGTCCTGCGGGATTCCCGGCCCGCGGTCGCTGATCGAGAACACGAAGTCGGACCCTTCGCGCTTGCACGCCAGCGAGATAGCCGATCCCTCGGGCGAGAAATTGGCGGCGTTGGAAATAAGCTTGATGACGATCTGTTTCAGGCGCTGCGGATCGGCGACGATCGAGCCAAGATGCGCGGGCGCCGTGATCTCCAGCGTCACGCCGCTGTCCTGCAGTCGATCGGCGATCTGCATCGAGACGTCGTCGAGAAGATCGCCAAGATCGATATCGGAATAGTTCAGCCGCATGATGCCGGCATCGACGGTCGCCAGATCGAGAATATCGTTGACCAGAGTCAGCAGTACCGACGAGGAGGTCGAGATGTGGTCGACATATTCCGCCTGACGCTCATTGAGCGGGCCGAGGCCCGGTGTCCGCAAGAGGTCGGTGAAGCCGATGATGTTGGTCAGAGGCGAACGAAGCTCGTAGGAAACATGCTGGACGAAGTCGTTCTTCAGCTCGTCCGCCTTGCGCAGCGCGTCGTTCTTTTCCGTCAGCGCGCGTTCAGCGCGGACGCTGTCGGTCATGTTGACGAAGGTCAGCATCGTCTGCGCGTTCGGCAGCGGGATGATCGCATAGTCGAGCACGAGGCCCGAGAACAGTTCAAGCGTGCCTTGGCTAGAGCGACGCTCGTCGTCGAAGCTGGTGATCAGTTCCGCGAAGGTCCGCCAGCCGTCCGGCCGGTCGTAGGATGGCGCGCAGGCCTCGCCCAGCGCCCGGATATGCGTGCCGGGTTTCGCTTCGGATTCCGTGATACCCCAGAGCGCGCGGAAGGCAGGGTTGGACAAGCGGATGCGTCCATCCGGGCCGAACACCGCCACGCCTTCCGACAGATGGTCGATGGTTTCGCCCTGAACCTTGACGAGCGTGTTGTAGCGCGTTTCGAGGTCCACCTGCTCGGTGAGGTTCTCGAATACCCAGGTAGCGCCACCCTGCGGATGCGCGGTGGCGAAAACCCTCAGTGTCTGGCCGTTCGGCAGATGCCAGAGATCCGATTGCGTGTCGAGGGCGCGATAGACTGAGAGCGCGTTTTCCTTCCAGGTCTTCCAGTTCAGCTGATCCGGCAGGCGTTTGGCGGCGCGCAGGCGCTCGAGAAGCTCTGCATTATCGGGCTTGCTTTCAAGAAACGCGATGTCGAGTTCCCACAGCGAGACAAAGGCCTGGTTATAGAACTGCAGACGGCGATCGCCGTCGAAGATCGCGACAGGAGTCGCAAGATGGTCAAGCGTCTCGGCATGGCTTTTGAGCGTCCGCTCAAGCTCGGCCTTGACGGATTCGATGCCTGATACATCCACCGCAATGCCGGCAGAGCCGCTCGGGACCTTGACGTCGACCACGTCGAAGAAGGTGCGGTTGCCGTGAACCACGGTCGAGATCGTTTCATGAAAAGGTGTTTCGGGTGTCACCGCTGCGCGAATACGCTCGCGGGCCACGGTGGTCAGGAATTCGCGCCCCTCGCTGACCGCCTGTGCAGGCGAGGCGGCATCGACGGCCTCGCCATAGGCATGGTTGACCCAGGTAAGGCGACCGTCGGTGTCGCGCTGCCAGGCCGGCAGGTCGATCGAATCGAGCACGCTTTGAAATGCGGAAATCGACGCCAGAAGGCGGTCGCGCTCGATCTTCAGTTCGGCGAGCTCGGCGCGCAGATTGTTGAGCGCCACGAACCGAACGAAGGCGCGTCCGCCGGATACCCGGCCCTGCGCCTCGAGCACCTCATCACGGTGTGTCTCCACGACCATGTCAAAACTTTGCGCCGAGACGCGAAGCTGGTCTATCGCGCGATCGAGTTCAGAAGCCGAGCGCGGCTTCAGCCAAAGGCCGAAAGCGAGAAATTCGTTATCCTGCGGCGCGCCGGTTTCCGGCGGCAGTTGGCCGAGCAGCTCAGGACGCTCGTCGCCATCCCAGATCACGATGCGCCGATTGTTGTCCGCGATCAGCGCTTCATATTGCGAGATACGCTGATTGGCGTCGGAGAGCGCGGAACGGACTTCGCGCGTCTCGGTCTCGAGGTTGCCGCGTTGGCGGACCACCCAGAGCGTCGACAGCAATGCAGCGGAAATGGCGCCGATAACGATCGAAAGGCCGACGACCTGAGAGGACGTAAAGAGATGCGCGGAAGCGGCTGCGCCTGATTGAACCTGAGCGAAGACGGGGCGGGCAATGGATGCAATAGCGGTGCCGGCGGCACAAACCGCCGCTACGCGGGCGAGAACCCGCGCTCCCCGCTTCGAAGACGTCCGATCTCCGATAAGTTTCCGGCCGCCGGATTGAAGCGAGCAGGGGCGGGCGCAAGCACCATCCTCTGCCTGTTCAATCAAGCTTTGCATCACTTCCGACATGCCCGGTATGTCTCCGTCCTTTAATGTGCCGCATCACGACAAGACATCCCATTTTCGAGCAAACGGACACGTCCGCCGCTACGAATCGAGTTCTAAAACAATACTTCGAAAGGGAATCGTCAGGAAGATGTGTGTCAAAAAATAAGGGTCCGGCATTTGTCAATGCCGGACCCTCTAGATGTTGTGGATATTGATCTGTCGATTAATATCTGTAGTGGTCAGCCTTGAACGGACCCTGCGGCGTGACGCCGATGTAGGATGCCTGTTCTTCCGAAAGCTGCGTCAGCTTCACGCCGAGCTTGGCGAGATGCAGGCGCGCGACCTTCTCGTCGAGGTGCTTCGGCAGGATGTAGACCTGGTTCTGGTACTGGCCGGGCTTGGTGAAGAGCTCGATCTGCGCCAGCGTCTGGTTGGTGAACGAAGCCGACATGACGAAGGACGGATGGCCCGTTGCGTTGCCAAGGTTCAGCAGGCGGCCTTCCGAGAGAAGAATGATGCGGTTGCCCTTCGGGAACTCGATCAGGTCGACCTGCGGCTTGATGTTGGTCCACTTCAGGTTACGAAGTGCGGCGACTTCGATTTCGTTGTCGAAGTGGCCGATGTTTCCGACGATCGCCATGTCCTTCATCGCGCGCATGTGGTCGATGCGGATGACGTCCTTGTTGCCTGTCGTGGTGATGAAGATGTCGGCGGTCGAGACGACGTCTTCGAGCGTGACGACTTCAAAGCCGTCCATGGCGGCCTGAAGCGCGCAGATCGGATCGACTTCCGTGACCTTGACGCGTGCGCCGGCGCCGAGCAGCGACGCAGCCGATCCCTTGCCGACGTCGCCGTACCCGCAGACGACGGCAACTTTGCCGGCCATCATCACGTCGGTACCGCGGCGAATGCCGTCAACCAGCGATTCCTTGCAGCCATACTTGTTGTCGAACTTCGACTTGGTGACCGAGTCGTTGACGTTGATGGCGGGGAAAGGCAGCAGGCCCTTCTGGCTAAGCTGGTATAGGCGGTTGACGCCCGTGGTGGTTTCTTCGGTAACGCCCTTGATCGCGTCGCGCTGCTTGGTGAACCAGCCCGGCGAAGCGGCGAGGCGCTTCTTGATCTGTGCGAAGAGGATCTCTTCTTCTTCCGAATGCGGGTTGGACAGCACGTCTTCGCCGGCTTCCGCGCGCGCGCCGAGCAGGATGTACATGGTGGCGTCGCCGCCGTCATCGAGGATCATGTTGGAAAGGCCGCCGTCGGCCCACTGGAAGATTTTGTCGGTGTAAACCCAATAGTCGTGTAGCGACTCGCCCTTGATGGCGAAAACGGGAACGCCGGAAGCGGCGATCGCGGCGGCGGCATGATCCTGCGTCGAGAAGATGTTGCATGAGGCCCAGCGAACTTCGGCGCCAAGAGCAACCAGTGTCTCGATGAGGACGGCGGTCTGGATCGTCATATGCAGCGAGCCGGTGATCCGCGCGCCCTTGAGCGGCTTCGATGCGCCGAACTCTTCGCGGCAGGACATCAGGCCGGGCATTTCGGTTTCAGCGATCGTGATTTCCTTGCGACCGAAGTCTGCGAGGCCGATATCGGCGACGACGTAGTCTTTTTCAGTGCTCATTGGGTTCTCCAGGCTGAAAGCGTCTAGAATGCGAAGGCGCGAAACGCATCGCGCGGCGAGAGCGCCGCGCGCAACGCGGCAGTGCTCGCCGTTTAGCAGGCTTCTATGACGAAGGCAATAATGATATAAAGAAGTCTTTATATGTTTATATGGTCTACAGACGGCTTACATATCTTCGCCAAAGCGGTTCTGGATTAGCGCATCCAGCGCGTCCAGAGCCTGTGCGGCTTGGTTGCCGCTAGCAGAAATCAGCACGCTGGACCCGGGGCTTGCGGCCAGCATCATCAACCCCATGATCGATGTCCCGCCCACCGTCATCCCATCCTTGGACACCTTGATGTCGGCATCGAAATTCTCGACGGTCTGCACGAATTTCGCGGATGCCCGCGCATGCAGTCCGCGCTTGTTAATGATCAGGATTTCGCGAGAGAGTGAGGAGGTCATGGCGGGCTGGTGCTCGTTATTTGCCGCTGAGAACGCGACTGGCCACATTGATGTATTTACGTCCGGCCTCCGACGCTTCGACGAGTGCCTTTTCCATATTGTTCTCGCCGCGCACGCCGGCGAGCTTGATCAGCATCGGCAGGTTCATACCGGCGATCACCTCCGTGTGGCCACTGCTCATCACTGAAATTGCCAGGTTGGACGGGGTGCCTCCAAACATGTCGGTCAGAATGACGACGCCATGACCGTCGTCCGCACCCGCAACAGCTTCGAGAATATCCTGTCGTCTCTGATCCATGTCGTCTTCGGGACCGATGCACACGGTCTCGATGAACTTCTGAGGACCGACGACATGTTCGACCGCATGACGAAACTCTTCAGCCAGCTTGCCATGAGTGACAAGCACAAGTCCGATCATGATATTACTGCTCCTAGTGGCGTATGCAAACGGTGGGCCCAATATCGCAACGCAGCAATCGCGTCCACCGTGGGGGCACATCTTGGCGATGAAAAGCCGAAGTGCAAGACAAAAATACGGCGATACGGGGCTGATTTGGCGATTTAAGAGGCATCATCGCCCGATTTCGGGAGCCCTTGCCATCAACACCGCCAGAGGCACGGAGGTATTGGGCAGCAAGCGTATGGCGGGAAGCTCAACCGCATTGCCAAGTTCTACGCGCTCACCCTTGACCGGCAGTCGCTCGGGACCGGATGCGCTACCCGGTATGATCGCATAATGCATCACAGCTCTACCGGCGTGGGGTATCGAGACGATGCCTGTGCCGCGCAATTCGATCATCCCGCCAATGGTTTCGGGACACTCGGCAATGACCTTATCGCCCTCTCGCGAGATGAACACCTGATCATCCGCAACAAGCATTGCAACCAATCCCACGCGCTGCGCTTCCGTGATGCAGGTGAAAGCCAGCATCGACTTGCCCCATCCGGATGGCCCCATGAACAACAGGCCGGTCCTGCCTATGACGATTGCAGTGGCGTGGAGATTGAACCGTGCCGTCGTCATGCAGCGCTGTCGGCCGGAAGTGCCAGGATGAAGCGTGCACCGACCACCTTCTCGGTTTCCGGGTCGATGACGTTCTCGGCACGAAGCGACCCGCCATGGGCTTCGGCGATCTGGCGGCTGATCGATAGGCCAAGGCCCGAATTCTGGCCGAAGCCTTCGGATTCAGGGCGGTCGGTATAGAAACGCTCGAAGATGCGGTCGATGTCTTCGGCCTGAATACCAGGACCGTTATCCTCGATATAGACGATGCAACGCGATCGCGTACGCACCAATCTGACCGTGATCTTCCCTTCGCCCTCCGGCACGAAAGACCGTGCATTCTCGATGAGGTTGGTAATGATCTGGCCTATACGAAGGTCGTGACCGTTTACCAGGAAGCGCGTCTTGACGCCGGGCTTGCGCTCGATGGCGTATTCGATCTGCACTTCCTTCTTGCGGCTACGGATCTGGCGCGAGACTTCGACGAGATCGCGAAGCAGCACCTCGAGATCGACGGCATTCGCATCCACGCGCGCAAGCTCGGCGTCCAGGCGCGACGCATCGGAAATATCGCTGATCAGCCGGTCCAGGCGGCGCACGTCATGCTGGATGACATCCATCAGCCGTTTCTTGGAATCGTCTGATTTGGCAAGTGGCAGGGTTTCGACCGCGCTGCGCAGCGATGTCAGCGGGTTCTTCAATTCATGGCTGACATCGGCCGCGAAGCTCTCGATCGCGTCGATCCGGTCGTAAAGTGCCGTCGTCATTTCGCGGAGCGCGATCGACAGGTTGCCGATCTCGTCCTGGCGCGCCGAGAAGTCGGGGATCTCCTCGCGCTCCTTGGCGCCGCGGCGAACGCGGATGGCCGCTGCCGACAGCCGCCGAAGCGGATTTGCGATCGTCGACGAAAGGACCAGCGACAGGAGAACGTTGACGAGCGTCGCGACGCCGAACACGCGCATGATGCCGAGACGCTCGGCGTGAACGATGTTGTCGATATCACCAGCCTGCGTCGACAGCAGCAGCACACCGAGAACCGCGCGAAAGCGCTGGATCGGTACGGCCACGGAAACGATGAGCTCACCCTTCTCAGTGGTGCGCACCACCGCGCCGCGCACGCCGGTCAGCGCATTCATCACTTCAGGATAGATCGAGCCGTCGCCGCCGGGTGCTTCCTTGTAGAGCGGCAGATTGCCCGGTTGCAGCGCCTTGTTGAACAAGGTGGTAAACCACTCGCTCCAGGTCTGCTCCTGGTTTTCGACGGGCGGAAGATCGAAACGCAGCACTTGGCCACGGGAGTAGAGATGGCGCGAATCGAGCAGCAGGTTGGCATCGGCATCGAAGATGCGGGCGCGCGTCCGGGTCGGCGAAATCAGCCGCCGCAACACCGGCGCGACCTTTTCCGGATCGATCGGAAATTCGAGATCCTCGTCGTTCGGCACCGGCGTGATGCTCTGTCCGGCCTGGAGTTCCAGCAGTTTTTCCGGATCGATCGTGATCGAGTTGGTATCGACCGAGGCGGAAGCCGAAACAGCGCCGGCAATGATCTCGCCTTGCGTCAGAAGGCTCTCGACGCGCGCGTCGATCAATCCTTCCCTGAACTGGTTGAGATACAGAATCCCGGCAACGAGAACGACGATAGCTGTCAGATTGAAGAACAGGATGCGCCGCGTCAGGCTCGAGAAGACGGCATTGCCGAAGATGCGGCGGATGATCAGGAACGGATGCGACCAGCGTCGCCTCCTGATGCGGCGGTCGCTCAGACCGTCCGCATCATCAAGATCCCTTTCCTGCACAAGCTGTGCCAACGACATGCCCTTTCGGAGAGGGCGCCGCGCGGCGTCGCCTCTCTATAATTCCCGTGCTGCGCCGTCAGGCGTCAGGCTGCTTCGCGGAAGCGGTAGCCCACTCCGTAGAGTGTTTCAATCATATCAAAGTCGGTGTCGACCATCTTGAATTTCTTGCGCAGCCGCTTGATGTGGCTGTCGATGGTGCGGTCGTCGACATAGACCTGCTCGTCATAGGCCGCATCCATAAGCGCGTCGCGGCTCTTCACGACGCCGGGGCGCTGGGCGAGCGAGTGCAGGATCAGGAATTCGGTCACCGTCAGCGTCACCGGTTCGCCCTTCCAGGTGCAGGTATGGCGTTCCTGGTCCATGACCAACTGACCGCGCTCCAGCGAGCGGGCAAGCTGGGCAGCGCCCGGCTTTGGCGCCGTCCCGCCGGCAGCCGCTGCAGCCTCACGACCGGCGGCGCGACGCAAAACGGCGCGGACGCGTTCGACCAGCAGGCGCTGCGAGAATGGCTTGGTAATGAAGTCGTCGGCCCCCATCTTCAGGCCGAACAGCTCGTCGATTTCCTCATCCTTGGACGTAAGGAAGATAACAGGCATGTCCGACTTCTGGCGCAGACGGCGCAGCAGCTCCATGCCGTCCATGCGCGGCATCTTGATGTCGAAGATGGCGAGCTGCGGCGGCCGCGCGAGAAGACCATCGAGCGCCGAAGCGCCATCGGTGTAGGTTTCGACCTTATATCCTTCTGCCTCCAGTGCGATCGACACTGAGGTGAGAATATTGCGGTCGTCATCAACGAGCGCGATTGTCGGCATGGTGTTCGTCTCCGTCATCTATGCGCATCTCCCGGAATTCGGATAGTCCCCCGGCGGCTTCGAGCCGATGCGCTTATGGGGGATAAAGGTGGAACAAATTGTGGCAAAGATAAAGGGGGCGATTGCCGTTCGAAATCGAAAGCAACCTATGGTGGCGTATGGGTCTGGGTTGCAAATTCATAATTCAAACGATTTAAAATAAACAGAATTTATTTAAATCGATTAAATATTTGATATTACTACATTTTATAGATTTGTGCCTATTGCGTTTTAAAAATACTGCCCGTACCGTCGCGCCAGTTTTTAACGGCGTTGAGCCCCAGGGAAGGAAATGACCATGGAGCAGTTCGGTACCCACAACCCAGCGATAGCGCTGGCAGCGGCAGGTTTCGCGAGTGCGAAGAGCGTTCGCTATAACTTCACCGCCGCCACCCTCTATGAGGAGTCGATTCGCCGGGGAGAAGCCGAACTCACCGCTCACGGCGCCTTGCGGGCACTGACCGGCCAGCACACCGGCCGCTCGCCGAAGGACAAGTTCGTGGTGCGCGACGCGAATACCGATGACCAGATCTGGTGGGACAACAACAAGCCGATGTCGCCGGAGCATTTCGCGCTGTTGAAGCAGGACATGCTGGCGCACGCCGCCGGCAAGGAGCTCTTCGTGCAGGACTTGATCGGCGGCGCCGATGAGGCGAATGCGCTGCCGACCCGCGTCGTCACCGAGCTTGCCTGGCACTCGCTGTTCATCCGCAACCTGTTGATCCGGCCGGACCGTTCCACGCTGGAAACCTTTGCGCCGAAGCTCACGATCATCGATCTGCCGACTTTCAAGGCCGATCCGGAGCGCTACGGCTGCCGCACCGAAACCGTCATCGCCTGTGACCTGACCAATGGCGAAATCCTGATCGCCGGCACCTTCTATGCCGGCGAGATGAAGAAGTCGGTCTTCACCGCGCTGAACTACCTGCTCCCCGCCAGGGGCGTCATGCCCATGCACTGCTCGGCCAATGTCGGCCCGGATGGCGATGCCGCTGTCTTCTTCGGCCTGTCGGGCACCGGCAAGACCACGCTCTCGGCCGATCCGGCGCGTACGCTGATCGGCGACGACGAGCATGGCTGGGGCGAGGACGGCATCTTCAATTTCGAGGGCGGCTGCTACGCCAAGACCATCCGCCTCTCGGCCGAAGCCGAACCTGAGATCTACGCGACGACGCAGCGTTTCGGCACGGTGCTGGAAAACGTCGTGCTCGATGAGAACCGCGTTCCCGATTTCAACGATGGCTCGCTCACGGAAAACACCCGCTGTGCATATCCGCTCGATTTCATCCCGAACGCCTCCGAAACCGGCCGCGCAGGCCATCCGAAGACGATCATCATGCTGACGGCCGATGCCTTCGGCGTCATGCCGCCGATCGCCAGGCTGACGCCGGATCAGGCCATGTACCACTTCCTGTCCGGCTACACCGCCAAGGTAGCCGGCACGGAACGCGGCGTGACAGAACCGGAAGCGACCTTCTCGACATGCTTCGGCGCCCCCTTCATGCCCCGACACCCGTCGGAATACGGCAATCTGCTGAAAGAGCTGATCGGCCGTCACGGTGTCGAATGCTGGCTCGTCAACACCGGCTGGACCGGCGGCGCCTACGGCACCGGCAAGCGTATGCCGATCAAGGCGACGCGCGCGCTGCTCGCAGCCGCCCTCTCGGGCGAGTTGAGCAAGGCCGATTTCCGCGCCGATCCGAACTTCGGCTTCGCCGTCCCGGTCGCGGTCGCTGGTGTCGAGAGCGGCATTCTCGATCCGCGCTCGACCTGGGCGGACGCCGTCGCCTATGATGCGCAGGCGAACAAGCTGGTGACCATGTTCATCGACAATTTCGCCAAGTTCGAAGGCCACGTCGACGGGGGAGTGCGCGATGCGGCCCCGGGTTTTCGGGTAGCCGCTGAGTAAATCAGCGACAACTGATTGATGATTCACGTGAAACCCGGTCCTCAATGGCCGGGTTTTGCGCGTTTTGAAGCGCCTTTCCAAGCGGGAGACGATGTGAGATAGACAATCACATGGCCAGCGACCCGCTCTACATCAACGACAGGATCACCATCGCGGGATGGGAACTGACGGAACAGTTCGTTCTGGCGGGCGGCCCCGGTGGGCAGAACGTCAACAAGGTCTCGACAGCCGTCCAGCTCTTCTTCAACATCCAGAATTCGCCGGTGCTGAACGAGCGTGTGAAGATCAACGCGGTGAAACTGGCGGGCCGTCGCATGTCCAAGGAAGGCGTGCTGATGATCGAGGCGAGCCGCTTCCGCAGTCAGGAGCGCAACCGCGAGGATGCGCGCGAGCGGCTGAGGGAGCTGATCCTCGAGGCCGCCAAGCCTCCGCCGCCGCCGCGCAAGAAGACCAAGCCGACCAAGGGCTCCGTCGAACGCCGCCTGAAGGCGAAATCCGGCCGCTCCGACGTCAAGAAGATGCGCAGCCGCCCGACGGGCGAATAGGCGAGGGCGGTGGCATGCTCCAGCTGGCGAACGGCGTTTCCCATCTTCCGGACTATCTGGATCGACCGCGCCAGGAAGCGCTGGTTGAGATTATCCGCGCCATCGTCATGGAAGCGCCGCTCTACACGCCCGTCATGCCCGGCACCGGCAAGCCGATGTCGGTGCGGATGACCAATTGCGGTTCGCTCGGCTGGGTCACCGACAAGGAGCGCGGCTATCGCTACCAGTCGACCCATCCGGTCACGGGTAAGCCCTGGCCGGAGATCCCAAGTGAACTGCTCGATATCTGGAACGACGTCTCCGGCTACGACAAACCGCCCGAGGCCTGCCTCGTAAATTTCTATGCGGACGATGCCAAGATGGGCCTGCATCAAGACAAGGACGAGCAGGATATGTCTGCGCCCGTCGTGTCGATCTCGCTCGGCAACATCTGTCTGTTTCGCGTCGGCGGGCTCGAGCGTGCGGACAAGACCATGTCGTTCAAGCTGTCGAGCGGCGATGTCGTCATTCTGGGCGGGCAGGGGCGTCTCTGCTTCCACGGTGTCGACCGCATTTACCCAGCGACCTCGACGCTTTTGAAGAACGGCGGCCGCATCAATCTGACGCTCCGCCGCGTGACCGCTTAGAGCTTACGCAACGCCACCTGCTCGATCAGATGATCCTGGCCCTTGCGCAGGATCAGATCCGCGCGCGGACGCGTCGGCAGGATGTTTTCGCGCAGGTTCTTCAGGTTGATGTTCTGCCAGAGCCCCTCGGCGATCGACAACGCTTCCTCCTCGCTGATCGAGGCATAGCGGTGAAAGAACGAGTTCGGATCGCGGAATGCCGTCTCGCGCAACCCCATGAAGCGTGAAACATACCAGTCGTGAATCCGGCTTTCATCCGCGTCGATATAGATCGAGAAGTCGAAGAAATCCGAGACCATCGGCACGATCTTGCCGCCCGCCGGCAGGTCGCGCGATTGTAGCACGTTGATCCCCTCGAAGATCAGGATGTCGGGCCGGTCGATGATCTTGTATTCGTTCGGCAGCACGTCATAGACGAGGTGGGAGTAGGATGGCGCCTTGACGTCGGGCTGCCCGGCCTTGATCGCCGCCAGAAACCGCAGGATCGCGCCGGTGTCGTAGCTCTCGGGGAATCCCTTGCGCTGCATCAGGTTTTCCCGCTGCAGCACGGCGTTGGGATAAAGAAAGCCATCCGTCGTGACGAGATCCACCTTCGGGCTCGACGGCCAGCGGCGCAGCAACTCTTTCAGGATACGCGCGGTCGTCGATTTTCCGACCGCGACAGAGCCGGCAATCCCGATCACGAACGGCGTCTTGGTCACGTTCGACAGGCTGAGGAACCGGTTGCGCTGTTGAAACAACAGCTGCGACGATTCCACATGCGCAGACAGCAGGCGCGAGACCGAAAGATAGATGCGTCTCACTTCGTCGAGATCGATCGGGTCGCCCATCGAGCGCAGCCGCTTGACCTCGTCCGAGGTCAGCGTCATTGGCGTATCCGCCCTGAACTTCGCCCATTCCTCGGAAGAAAAGAAGTGATAGGGCGAATAGGCATTCGCCTGGAAATGATCGTGCGCCTCAGGCGCACCGGTGATCTGTCTTGCGATACCCATCAGCTTTGCCGACTGGCCTTCTCCCTGAGGCCGGATTGAGCGGTACGGCGCTCAAGTTCCGCCATGACATCTTGCAACGGAATGCCTGCGATCTTCAATACGACCAAGAGATGATAGAGCACGTCGGCCGCCTCGTAGGTGAGGTTTTCGCGGTCGTCGGTCACGGCTGCCATCACGGCTTCGATCGCTTCCTCGCCAAGCTTCTTCGCCGCCTTTGGCTGACCGGCCGCAACGAGCTTCGCCGTCCAGGATTCGTCGGGCGAAGCTTTTGACCGCGCGTCGACGATCTTTTCGAGGTCACCGAGTGTGAATTCGCTCATCATATCGCTTTCAGTCTCAGTCGAGACGCATGTCGATGCCGCAGGAAGACATATAGCGCTTCGCTTCGCCGACGGAATAGGTGCCGAAGTGGAAGATCGAGGCGGCGAGAACCGCGGTCGCATGGCCTTCCTTGACGCCGGCCACGAGATCATCGAGGTCGCCCACACCGCCGGATGCGATGACGGGAACGCGCACCGCATCCGCGATCGCCCGCGTCAGCGCCAGATCGTAGCCGGCTTTCGTTCCGTCGCGGTCCATCGAGGTCACCAGCAATTCGCCGGCCCCGCGCTCGACCATTCGGCGCGCGAAATCGACAGCATCGATGCCCGTCGCGTTACGGCCGCCATGGGTGTAGATCTCCCAGGCGCTGGCCTCGCCATCGGCTGGCGTCTGCCGGCGCTTGGCGTCGATCGAGACGACAATGCACTGGTCGCCGAACTTGTCGGCGGCTTCGGCTACGAAATCAGGATTGCTGACGGCCGCCGAATTGATCGATACCTTGTCGGCGCCGCACAAGAGCAGCTTGCGAATGTCTGCGATCGCCCGCACGCCGCCGCCGACAGTAACCGGCATGAAGCACTGGTCGGCCGTGCGCGATACTACGTCGAAGATCGTTTCGCGGTTGTCGGAGGAGGCGGTGATGTCGAGGAAGCAGAGCTCGTCGGCGCCGGCCGCATCATAGGCCTTGGCAGCCTCGACGGGGTCACCGGCATCGACGAGGTTGAGGAAGTTGACGCCCTTGACGACACGGCCGTCCTTGACGTCGAGGCAGGGAATGACACGAGCCTTCAGGGTCATTGCGCGGTCTCCTTCGCGCGCGACGCCGCAATCAGCGCCAGCGCTTCCTTGGGGTCGATACGGCCATCATAGAGCGCTCGGCCGGAAATCGCGCCTTCCAGCTTTGCGGCATCCGGCTTCAGCATCCGCTTTATGTCATCGATCGAGGCCAGTCCGCCCGATGCGATGACGGGGATCGATACGGCGTCCGCCAGTTCCAGCGTCGAATCCCAGTTGATCCCGGTCAGGATGCCGTCGCGGTCGATATCGGTATAGATGATCGCCGCCACACCGGCGCCCTCGAATTTCTTGGCAAGCTCGATGATGCCGAGTTCCGAGGCTTCCGCCCAGCCTTCGACAGCCACCTTGCCGCCCTTGGCATCGATACCGACAGCAACATGGCCCGGAAATTTTCTGCAGGCCTCTATCACCAGCGCGGGGTCGCGCACGGCGACGGTCCCGAGGATCACGCGCGTCAGCCCTCGGCTGAGCCAGCTTTCGATATGATCGAGCGTACGGATGCCGCCGCCGAGCTGCACCGGGTTCTTCGTGGCCTTCAGGATAGCGTCTACGGCAGCGCCGTTGACGCTTTCCCCGGCAAACGCGCCGTTGAGGTCGACCACGTGCAGCCATTCGAAGCCCTGGTCCTCGAAGGCTTTCGCCTGTGCGCCGGGGTCGGGATTGTAGACGGTGGCCTGCTCCATGTCGCCAAGCTTGAGGCGAACGCACTGGCCGTCCTTGAGGTCGATGGCGGGAAATAAGATCATTCTGTCAGTCCTTCAAAGACGCGAGCTCAGGGCTTCCAGCGCAGGAAATTGGCAATCAAGGCGAGACCGAGCTTCTGGCTCTTCTCCGGATGAAACTGCGCGCCGGCCATGTTGTCGCGCCCGACAAAGGCCGTCAGCGGTCCGCCATAACCCGTCGTCGCGATCACGTCCTCGGGGTTTTGCGCGGCCAGATGGTAGGAATGCACGAAATAGGCATGCAGCCCGTCGGTACCGGTCGCAATACCCTCGAACAGCGGGTGAGGGCGCTTCAGGTCCAGCGTGTTCCAGCCGATCTGCGGTATCTTCAGATTGGCATCGTCGGGCGTCATTTCAACGACGTCACCGGGGATCCAGCCGAGGCCTTCGGTCGTGGTCTTCTCCAGCCCGCGCGAGGACATCAGCTGCATGCCGACGCAGATGCCGAGGAAAGGTCGCGCCTTCTTCTCGACCACGTCGATCAGCGCCTCGGTCATTCCGGGCACGGCGTCCAGTCCACGGCGACAATCGGCATAGGCGCCAACGCCAGGCAGCACGACGCGATCGGCGGCGGCCACGACCTCGGCCTTGTCGGTGAGGTCGATTCTCGCGTCGACACTGGCCTCGCGGGCAGCCCGTTCAAAGGCCTTCGTCGCCGAACGCAGATTGCCGGAACCGTAGTCGATAATTGCGACGCGCATCAGCGTCCTCCATCAAAGCCAAAGAGACCGAGCGATGTCGCGGTGCCGCGGTCCGCGCGACTCCCGCCATCCCATTGCGGCGACGGCAAGGGAGTGTCGTCACGCATATCGGTGTGAATTTCAGAAAAGTAGATTTCCTCGGCGACATCGAGCGTGTCGGCCGAGACGAGCGCATCGTCCTGCCAGCCCTTGGCGGCAAGGTTGCGAACCCGCAGGTTCTGCCCCTCGAGCCCGACGAGCAGGCTGGTGCCGAAGGTGACAGCAAAGCCGAGGAGCCACATTCCGGGCTGATCCATCAACGCGCCGCCGATGCTCTGCAAGAGAAAGGCGGCAACGGCGTAGAGCCACAGCCGGTGGACGGCGAGCCAAATCCAGGGAAACAGGAAGCCGAGCACGGTAAAGCCGTCGCGAACAAAGCGCGTCTTTTCGTGCTTGGTGTCGGCGCCACTGGGGGCGGTCAGAACCAGATAGCTGGAAGTCATGTCGTCAAGCTCCCTGAAGGGGCTTAGACGAGCGTGCCCTTCGTCGAGGGTACACGGCCCGCCTGCCTAGGATCGATCTCTGTCGCCGTGCGCAACGCACGGGCGACGGCCTTGAAGCATGTCTCGGCAATATGGTGGTTGTTGGCACCATAGTGGTTCAGGATATGCAAGGTGATCCCGGCGTTCTGGGCGAGTGCCTGGAAGAATTCGCGCACCAATTCGGTGTCGAACGTGCCGATCTTCGGCGCGCTGAACGACACGTTCCACACGAGGAAGGGGCGGCCGGAGAGATCGACGGCGGCCTTCGTCATCGTCTCGTCCATGGCAAGGTCGATCGAGGCGTAGCGGGTGATGCCGCGACGGTCGCCGAGCGCCTTGGCGATGGCTTGGCCGATGGCGATGCCCGTGTCTTCCACCGCATGGTGGTCATCGACATGCAGGTCGCCCTTGGTCTCGATCTCCATGTCGATGAGCGAATGTCGTGACAGTTGGTCGAGCATATGGTCGAAGAAGCCGACGCCGGTCGAAATCGTCGATTTTCCGTTGCCGTCGAGATTGACGGAAACGGAAACCGAGGTCTCGTTGGTCTTGCGGGATACGGATCCCGTACGGCTTGCTGCGGTCTCGGCCATATGGCTACTCCACTTGGAAATACGGGCGTTCCTTATCAGGCGTGCAGGGAAATATCCAGAAGCGCGGGTGCAGAAATCGACGCCGATTGCAATCCCGATTTGCCAACTTACATAGGGCTCAACAGGGCCGATGTGCGGCCCGAGGTAAGAGCCCGCCTGACGGGCTAGGGTATATTCGATGACAACCATTATTACAGTTCGAAAGGGCGGCAAGGTCATCATGGCGGGCGACGGACAGGTCAGCCTCGGCCAGACCGTCATGAAGGGCAATGCGCGCAAGGTGCGCCGCATCGGTAAGGGCGACGTTATTGCCGGCTTCGCCGGTGCCACCGCGGATGCCTTCACGCTCTTGGAGCGGCTTGAAAAGAAGCTCGAGCAATATCCCGGCCAGCTGATGCGCGCCGCCGTCGAGCTCGCCAAGGATTGGCGCACCGATAAGTATTTGCGCAATCTCGAAGCGATGATGCTGGTCGCCGACAAGTCGGTGACGCTGGCAATCACGGGCAACGGCGACGTGCTCGAGCCCGAACACGGTGCCATCGCCATCGGCTCCGGCGGTAACTACGCATTCGCCGCCGCCCGCGCGCTGATGGACAGCGACAAGTCGGCAGAAGAAGTGGCTCGCCGGGCGCTCGATATCGCCGCCGATATCTGCGTCTACACCAACCACAATCTCGTGGTCGAAACGCTCGACGCCGAATAACGGCAATCGTTCACAATGGGTCCTGTGGGCCGGGCCGAGAACGGCCGGCCGGAGCAGGAAAGCCAAGAGGATATCATGACCAATTTTTCTCCCCGGGAAATCGTCTCCGAGCTGGACCGCCACATCATCGGCCAGCATGACGCCAAGCGCGCGGTCGCCATTGCGCTGCGCAACCGCTGGCGTCGCCAGCAGCTCGATGAGAGCCTGCGCGACGAAGTGATGCCCAAGAACATCCTGATGATCGGCCCGACCGGCGTCGGCAAGACGGAAATCTCCCGTCGCCTCGCGAAGCTCGCCGGCGCTCCCTTCATCAAGGTGGAAGCCACCAAGTTCACCGAAGTCGGCTATGTCGGCCGCGACGTCGAGCAGATCATCCGCGACCTCGTCGAGGTCGGCATCGGTCTCGCC
Source organism: Rhizobium sp. S152 (assembly GCF_030380735.1). Classification (GTDB taxonomy): domain Bacteria; phylum Pseudomonadota; class Alphaproteobacteria; order Rhizobiales; family Rhizobiaceae; genus Rhizobium. The sequence continues at coordinate 305,531 of NZ_JAUDRZ010000001.1, forward strand.
CGCGAAAAGAAGCGCTCCGAGGTCGAGGCCAAGGCCCATATGAGCGCCGAGGAACGCGTGCTCGATGCGCTCGTCGGATCGACGGCATCGCCCGCCACCCGCGACAGCTTCCGAAAGAAGCTGCGGTCAGGCGAACTTGACGACAAGGAGATCGACATCGAAGTGGCCGACACCAGCACCGGCATGGGCGGCTTCGAGGTCCCCGGCATGCAGGGCGGCATCGGCATGATCAACCTGTCGGAAATGTTCGGCAAGGCCATGGGCGGCCGCACCAAGAAGGTGCGCACCACGGTCAAGGCGTCTTACACCGACCTGATCCGCGACGAATCCGACAAGCTGATCGACAACGAAGTCATTCAGCGCGAAGCGGTTCGTGCCGTCGAAAACGACGGGATCGTCTTCCTCGACGAGATCGACAAGATTGCTGCCCGTGACGGCGGCATGGGGGCGGGTGTGTCGCGCGAAGGCGTGCAGCGCGACCTGCTGCCGCTCGTCGAAGGCACGACTGTCTCGACCAAGTATGGGCCTGTGAAGACCGACCACGTGCTGTTCATCGCGTCCGGCGCCTTCCACGTCTCCAAGCCGTCGGACCTCCTGCCGGAATTGCAGGGCCGCCTGCCGATCCGCGTCGAGCTGCGCCCGCTGACCAAGGAAGACTTCCGCCGCATCCTGACGGAAACCGAGGCTAGCCTCATCCGCCAATACAAGGCGCTGATGGAAACCGAAGGCCTGACGCTCGAATTCACCGACGACGGCATCGATGCGCTCGCCGACGTGGCCGTTCACCTCAACGCCTCTGTCGAAAACATCGGCGCCCGCCGCTTGCAGACGGTGATGGAGCGCGTGCTGGACGAGATCTCGTTCAACGCGCCGGATCGCGGCGGCACCTCGGTGACGATCGATGCTGAATATGTCCGCAAGAACGTCGGCGATCTCGCCCAGAACACCGACCTGTCGCGGTTCATTCTGTGATGCGCCAGCATCGGTCTTGATGCTTACTGACGCGATGCCGAAACTTTGACTGTTTGAACTCTCGACAACGGGCCTTTTACTTTTTAGTGAAGGGCCCGTTTTGTTATATGCGCCAGCATTATTCGGCCAAGATTGTGGTCCAGTCACCGCCAGCCGGATGATCCGGCCGTCTGGAAATGCCGACCAATGCCAGGAATGATGGGAACGCTGATCGTGCGACGCCTGCTGACAAGTCTTGTGATTGCCGCCACGGTACTCACCGCCGCGCCCGCCTTCTCGATGCAGGTCGTGCCGTCGGGAAACCGAAATGCCGAGCAGCCGAATGTGCCCGGCGCATCGGTCCGCCGCACCAAGGGCACCAAGACCTCGTTCGATCGGAAGTATGACAAGGTTCATGACCTGCTTGCGACCGATCACGAGCTGATGGCGAAGATCAAGAAGGTATCGGCGGCTTATGGCATCGATCCGATCCATGTCGTCGGTGCTATCGTTGGCGAGCACACCTATAATGTCGACGCCTACGACCGCCTCCAGTCCTATTATGTCAAGGCGGCTTCCTACGCCGGCGAGAGCTTCCGTTTCGCCTATGACGGTGAGGACGTGGACGATTTCATCAAGCGCCCGCAGTTCGCGGAATGCAACGGAAAGACTGATTCCTATACCCTGTGGAGCTGCCGCGAGGATGTCTGGGAAAGCGATTTCCGGGGCAAGACCGTCGGCGGCAAGAGCTTTCCGAACAACCGCTTCAGCGCTGTGTTCTTTCAGCCTTTCTATGCCGGTCAGACCTTCGGCCTCGGGCAGATCAACCCGCTGACCGCGCTGATGCTGTCCGACCTTGTCAGCAGGGTTTCCGGTTACGACAAGCTGAACGAAAAGGACGCCGGCAGCGTCTACAAGGCGATCATGCAGCCGGATATCTCGCTGGCCTTCGTCGCCGCCGCCGTGCGCCGCTCGATCGACGATTACAAGCAGATCGCCGGCATGGACATCTCCAAAAACCCCGGCCTGACGGCAACGCTTTACAATCTCGGTAACTCGCGCCAGCGCGCTGCGGCTCTCGCCGCCAAGAATCGTGCATCGGGCGAAACCGTCTGGCCTGAAGAGAACTATTACGGCTGGCTCATCAACGACAAGCTGGACGAGCTGGAGCGGCTGCTCTAAATCTAGCCTTGCCGGGGAGGGCGACAATCTTCCGCGAAAGGCTTGCACCACATGGACATGCGTCCAGATCCGTTCGTTCCACCAGCGCCCGTTCCGCGCACCGTGCCCCCGAGCCGGCTTGAGATCATTCGCACCATTCTGCGCAATCCGCTGGAACTGTGGGGCGAGCCATCCTACACGCTGCCGTTCATTAAGACGAAGTTCTTCCGCGAACGCACGATCATCGTCAACGATCCCGGCCTGATCAAGCACGTGCTGGTCGATAACGCCGCCAACTACCGCATGTCGGATATCCGCCAGCTGATCCTGCGCCCCATTCTGCGCGACGGCTTGCTGACGGCGGAAGGTGAAGTCTGGAAACGATCGCGCAAGGCGGTGGCCCCCGTGTTTACCCCTCGCCACGCCAACGGCTTTGCCGGCCAGATGCTCCGCCAGTCTGAAGATTATGTCCGCAAGTACGAGACGTCAGGCAGCACCGGAAAGACCTTCGAGATCGCCGCCGACATGGCCGAGCTCACCTTCGCCATCCTCGCCGACACGCTGTTTTCAGGCGAGATCGTCACCTCGTCCGACAGCTTCGCCGACGACGTCAACGCGCTCCTGCATCGCATGGGCCGCGTCGATCCGATGGACCTGTTGCGCGCCCCCTCCTGGGTCCCGCGCGTCACCCGCATAGGCGGCCAGAAGGTGCTGGAGAAATTCCGCAATATCGTCCGCGAAACCATGGATGCCCGCCTCAACCGCATGGGAGAGGACCGCGACACGGCGCCCGAGGATTTCCTGACGCTGCTTCTCGACCAGGCAAAGTCTGGTGGGCTAACCAATGCCGAGATCGAGGACAACATCCTCACCTTCATCGGCGCCGGCCACGAAACCACGGCTCGCGCTCTGGCCTGGACGCTTTACTGCGTCGCCAACACGCCGCATATCCGAGATGCGATGGAAGAGGAAATCGACCGCGTTCTCGCCACCGGGGCCGAACCGGTCAAGTGGCTCGATCTGATGCCCTATACGCGCGCCGCCTTCGAGGAGGCGCTCCGCCTCTATCCGCCGGCGCCGTCGATCAACCGCGCCGCGATCGCTAACGACCGCTGGACCGACGCCAAGGGCGAGACGGTCGAGATCAAGGCCGGCGTCACCGTGCTGATCATGCCCTGGACGCTGCATCGCCACGAACTCTATTGGGATAAGCCCCGCGCCTACATGCCGGAGCGCTTCCTGCCGGAAAACCGCGCCAAGATCAGCCGCTTCCAGTTTCTTCCCTTCGGCGCCGGGCCGCGCGTCTGCATCGGCGCCACCTTCGCGCTGCAGGAGGCGGTGATCGCGCTCGCCGTAATGATGCATCGCTTCCGCTTTGACATGACGGATGAAACCAATCCCTGGCCGGTGCAGAAGCTGACTACCCAGCCGCAGAACGGCTTGCCGATGCGTGTCACGCCAAGAGCTCTTGTCTGAAAATGCATAAATCTTTCAAACTATTGCCTGATTGACTATGAATGAAAGCCGGTCAAAGTGGCAGCATGCGAAAAACGCGCCGCCCGAGGAGATAGTCTATGAGCCGCATCGATAAACACGGTCTTGCGATTGAAGCCGTCCTTCATGATTTTCTGGTCAAGGAGGCGCTTCCAGGTCTGGGGCTCGACGCGGACAAGTTCTTTGCCGACTTCTCGGCCATCGTCCACGATCTGGCCCCGAAGAACCGTGAACTGCTCGCCAAGCGGGATGTCCTCCAGCTGCGCCTCGACGATTGGTATCGCGAGCATGGCGCGCCTTTCGACATGGATGCCTATCAGGCCTTTCTGCGTGAGATTGGCTATCTCCTGCCGGAGGGATCTGATTTCCAGGTGACGACGACGAATGTCGATCCTGAGATCACCTCTATCGCCGGCCCTCAGCTCGTCGTTCCCGTCATGAACGCCCGCTACGCTTTGAACGCCGCCAACGCCCGCTGGGGCTCGCTCTACGACGCGCTCTACGGCACCGACGCCATCCCGGAAGCTGATGGTGCTGAGAAGGACAAGGGATACAACCCGAAACGCGGCGAAAAGGTCATCGCCTGGGTCCGCGATTTCCTCGATAGCGCCGTCCCTCTTGTCGATTGGAGCTGGAAGGACGTCGCCGGTCTCATCGTCAAAGACGGTGCGCTCGCCATTTCCTCTACCGACGGCGAACATGTTGCCCTGAAAGACCCGTCCCATTTTGCCGGCTACAGGGGCGAGGGGGCCGCTCCCACCAACATCCTCCTGAAGAACAACGGCGTCCATATCGACATCGTCATCGATGCTTCCACGGAGATCGGCAAGAGCGATGCCGCCCACATCTCCGATGTCTGGCTCGAATCCGCCATCACCACGATCATGGACTGCGAGGATTCCATCGCCGCCGTCGATGCCGAGGACAAGACCGAGGTTTATCGCAACTGGCTCGGCCTGATGAAGGGTGATCTCCAGGAAGAGGTCACGAAGGGCGGCAAAAGCTTCATCCGCGCGCTCAATCCCGATCTCGATTATACCGGTCCTGACGGCGCCAGCTTCGAGGTCCATCGCCGCTCGCTGATGCTGATCCGCAACGTCGGCCACCTCATGACGAATCCGGCTATCCTTGATCGCGATGGCAACGAGGTGCCTGAAGGCATCATGGACGCCATGATCACTGCCGCCATCGCGCTTTACGATATCGGCCCGAACGGCCGTCGCAAGAATTCGCGCGCGGGTTCCATGTATGTCGTCAAGCCGAAGATGCATGGCCCGGAAGAAGTCGCCTTCGCCGTCGAGATCTTCTCGCGCGTCGAGGATGCGCTCGGTATGGCCAGAAACACCATGAAAATGGGCATTATGGACGAGGAGCGCCGCACCACGGTCAACCTCAAGGAATGCATCCGCGCCGCCCGCGAGCGCGTCGTCTTCATCAATACCGGCTTCCTCGACCGCACCGGTGACGAGATGCACACCTCGATGGAAGCTGGCCCGATGATCCGCAAGGGCGACATGAAGCAGGCTGCCTGGATCGCCGCATATGAGAACTGGAACGTCGATATCGGCCTCGAATGCGGCCTTTCCGGCCATGCGCAGATCGGCAAGGGCATGTGGGCCATGCCGGATCTTATGGCGGCCATGCTGGAGCAGAAGATCGCTCATCCGAAGGCGGGCGCCAACACGGCCTGGGTCCCGTCGCCCACCGCCGCGACTTTGCACGCTACGCACTATCACAAGGTCAACGTAGCCAATGTCCAGCGCGGTCTGAAAGACCGCCCGCGCGCCAAATTGAGCGACATTCTCTCTGTCCCGGTCGCCGTGCGCCCCAACTGGACGCCTGAGGAAATCCAGCGTGAGCTTGACAACAATGCGCAAGGCATTCTCGGCTACGTCGTCCGCTGGGTCGATCAGGGCGTCGGTTGCTCTAAGGTCCCCGACATCAACAATGTCGGCCTGATGGAGGATCGTGCCACGCTCCGTATCTCCGCGCAACACATGGCAAATTGGCTGCATCACCACGTCGTCACCAAGGAGCAGATCGAAGAAACCATGCAACGGATGGCCGCCGTTGTAGATCAGCAGAATGCGTCTGATCCGCTGTATATGCCAATGGCCGCCGATTTCGAGGGCTCGGTTGCTTTCCAGGCTGCTCTCGATCTGGTCGTGAAGGGCCGTTCGCAGCCCAACGGCTATACCGAACCAGTCCTGCATCGCCGCCGTCTTGAACTCAAGGCGAAGCAGAACGCCTGATTGCGGTTCCGCAATGAAAAGGCCGCCGCAATGATGATTGCGGCGGCCTTTTTTATACCGAATTTGAGGTCCAGCTTACTGGATAACGATGACCTTGGACGTCGTGCGGCCCGGACGGACGCGGCTGTAGAGGTCGATGACGTCCTGGTTGATCAGGCGGATGCAGCCGGAAGAAGCGGCCGTACCGATGGATGCCCATTCAGGCGTGCCGTGCAGGCGGAACAGCGTGTCCTTGCCTTCTTCGTTGAAGAGGTACATGGCGCGCGCGCCGAGCGGGTTTGAAAGGCCTGGGCCCATGCCGTCTTCTACGTACCTGGCGATCTCGGGGCGGCGAACGGCCATTTCCTTTGGGGGATGCCAGTTCGGCCATTCCTGCTTCCAGGCGACGTAGGCGGTGCCGGCCCATGCGAAGCCTTGCTTGCCGACGCCGATGCCGTAGCGCATCGCTTTGCCGCCGGGCATGATGTAGTAAAGGAAGCGCTCGCGGGTGTTGACGATGATGGTGCCCGGACGCTCGGTCGTTTCATAGGAGACAACCTGACGGTGGAACTGTGGCTTGACCTTCTGGATCGGGATCGCCGGCAGCGAATAACCGGCATCCGTCGTGACTCCGTAGGCATTGTCGAAGATCTGCGCGGTCTGGACGGTCGGCCCCGGTGCAGCGGTCTTGTTTTCGACGGAAGCGCTTTCGGAAGTCGTGGAGCAACCGGCCAGAGCGAGCGTCGCCATCAGGCCGAATACAGGAAGTGCATTGCGGATGCGCATGGATGTCTCTTAAGAAAGGGGCAAAGGAGAAGCGGTCTTTTGAACCATGTTTGATTATGGTTTATTTTCGATTAACTTTGCCTTTGCAAGCTGTTGCAGTGCGGCAGAGTGAATACGCAACCGCAAACTAGAACCGCATGGTTTTTTTGCAACAACGCGCGCGCCGGGTACCAGCTTATCCATGACGATTTTGAGTGTTTATAATAACAATCCGTTAATTGATGGCCGACAATCGGACAGGGCCATGATGGTGCGTCGCGGGACGCAGATCCTGCTGCATGAGATGCGCCACGCGGTGCTGCCCGAACTTCCGCTGGCGAGCGGGCGACGGGCCGATCTCATCACAATCTCCGAGAAGGGCGAGATCTGGATCATCGAGATAAAGACCTCGATCGAGGATTTCAGGGTCGACCGCAAATGGCCGGAATACCGCCTGCATTGCGACCGCCTGTTCTTCGCGACGCACAAGGACGTGCCGCTCGATATATTCCCGGAGGAGTGCGGTCTCTTTCTGTCGGACGGCTATGGCGCCCATATGCTGCGCGACGCGCCCGAACATCGCCTGGCGCCCGCCACCCGCAAATCGGTGACGCTCAATTTCTCCCGTGCCGCCGCCCAGCGCCTGATGATGGCGGAATGGGCAAACGGCAAGCCTTTCGACGTCGACGACGTCTGAGCTTACTTGGGCGCGCGCTTGGCGAGGATGCGCTGCAGCGTCCGCCGGTGCATGTTGAGCCGCCGTGCCGTCTCCGACACATTGCGTTCGCACATTTCGTAGACCCGCTGGATATGTTCCCAACGCACCCGGTCCGCCGACATCGGGTTCTCGGGGAGTTCCGCCTTCTCGCCCGCTCGTTGCGTCAGCGCCGCATAAACGTCGTCGGCATCAGCAGGCTTTGCAAGATAATCGACCGCACCAAGCTTCACCGCGGTCACCGCGGTGGCGATATTGCCGTAACCCGTCAACACAATGATCCGCGTGTCGTCGCGACGCTGGCGGATAGCCTCGATTACGTCGAGCCCGGTGCCGTCTCCAAGCCGCAGATCGACCACGGCATATTTGGGCGGATGCGTTTTCGATTTCGCCACCCCATCGGCGACTGACTCGGCGGTTTCCACCTGGAATCCGCGCGTTTCCATGGCGCGCGCCAGGCGGCGCAGGAATGGACCATCGTCGTCCACGATGAGGAGGCTCGCATCCGGGCCGATATGATCCGCGTTTACAGCTTTAGCGTTTTCGTCATTCTCATTCATCAGCGTCAATCCCGGCGGCCATCCGCCTGATAGTAGGTCTTAATCTTCCTTATGCCGATCACATCACTTTGTCGAATGCGCATCGATCAGCATGCGTGGCCACTCGACGCGGATGCGGGCGCCCGCCGTCACTGGAGCGCGATTCTCGAACACCAGCGATGCCCCTGATCGTTCCAGCAGGGTCTTGGCGATGAATAGCCCGAGGCCTAGCCCTCCAGCCCGGTCCTCGCGCTGCCGTCTCGTGACATAAGGTTCGCCGATGCGAGTCAATATATCCGGGGAATAGCCTTCGCCGTCGTCCTCGATGGTGATGCGGACCATGCCGGCATCGTGCTCCACCGTCACGATCACCTTCTCGCGGGCATAGTCTACGGCGTTCTCGATCAGGTTGCCGAGCCCGTACATGATCCCGGCATTGCGGTCCGTAACCGGCTCGCTCTTGCGCGGGCTCTTCTCGACGACATCGATCTTGATGCCGAACTCGCGATGCGGTGCGATGATCTCCTCCATCATCGACGAGAGCGGCAATCGCCGCAGATGCGCTTCCCCCTCCGCGGAAAGCGTTGCCAGCCGGCGAAGGATGTCGCGGCAACGCTCGCTCTGGCTTCGCAGCAGCATCACGTCCTCGCGAAAGCGATCGTCGTCCTTCAGTTCCCGTTCCATCTCCTTGGCGACGACGCTGATGGTCGCGAGTGGCGTCCCGAGCTCGTGTGCCGCCGCGGCCGCCAGTCCATCAAGCTGCGAAAGATGCTTCTCCCGCTGCAGCACGAGCTCCGTTGCCGCCAGCGCGTCCGCCAGCTGGCTGGCTTCCATCGAGACCCGATAGGCATAGAAGGCGGCGAACGCCATCGTCGACGCGATCGAGCACCACACGCCGAACTGCATGACATTATGAACGTTCACCTCCAGCCCTTCGAACCAGGGAAGCGGGAAGGGTGAGAAGGCCAGGATGGTGATGCACACCATCGCGATGAGGATCAGCGCCGAACTGTAGCGAATCGGCTGCGACGCGAACGAAATGATCACGGGCACGCAGACCAGCGCAGCAAATGGGTTGGCGAGGCCGCCGGTGATGAAGAGCAGCGCGCAAAGCTGCAGCAGATCGAAGCCCAGTAGCCCGAACGCCGTTTCCGGATCGATCCGATGCGTCGAAGGGTATCGGATCATCAGGTAGAAGTTGACCACCGCCAGCGCCGCGATCAGCGTTACGCTCGCTATCAGCGGCAGGGGAAACTTCAGCCAGAAAGCGACCACGAAAACGGTCAGCGTCTGTCCCCAGACCGCAAGCCATCTAAGCCAGACAAGCGTCTGCAGGCGCAGCCTCCGGCTGTGGTGGCGACCTTCCGCCGGCGTCGCTTCGATCTGGTCGGCGACCGGTTGTCCCGTATTTTGGCTTGGTTCACGTACCACGTGGTTTCACCCTTGTCGTTGGCATCGCATACTCTGGCCGCTCCGGCCAGGGATGTCGTGGATAGCGTCCCCGCATGTCGGCTCGTACGTCCTTCCACGATCCGGCCCAGAAACCGGGCAGGTCACGTGTTGTCTGGATCGGCCTGTGCGCCGGCGAGGTCATCTCGAGCAGAAGCGGCAACCGTCCCCCACCGATCGCGGGGTGCTGCTTCAGCCCAAACAACTCCTGCACCCTGATCGTCAGTGTCGGTTCTTCCCCGTCATACTGGATCGGGTGGCGCTGTCCCGTCGGGGCCTCGAAATGCGTCGGCGCCAGTCGTGCGAGATCGCGCTGCAGTTCATGCGGCACCAGCGACATCAGCCCGTTCGAAAGCCCGCCCGTAGATATCTCCGAAAAGGCGCGCGCCTGTGTCTGGAACGGGACAAACCATTCGTCCAGCCGTTCCAGCAGAGCCTCGTCACTCACGTCGGGCCAGGCTTCGCCAATGCTGCGATGGAGAAAGCCGATCCGGTCGCGCAGCTGTGCCGCTTCCTTGGCAAACGGCAGTTCGCCGAGGCCGAGCTCCCTGATGCCGTCGGCAAGTGCTCGGCCTACCGCATCTCCGGTCGGGCGTGGCAGCGGAGTCTCGTCGAAGATGATAGCGCCGAGCCGGGTTGCCCGCCGCGCCCGCACCTGCCTGCTTGCTCGGTCAAAAAAGGTCTGGTCATCGGTGCGGATGGCTCCAGGCAGCTCGGATTCGACATCATTTCGCGATATCTCAGCCGCCGCAAGAACCCGCCCCTGCGCCGCTCTTCCCGTCAGGTCGGCAATGACAAGCATGGAGCTGCCAGCCAGTCTTTCCGTTTCCAAGATCTCCGCTCCACGGCCATTGGCCATGACGAAGCGGCCGCGGCCGCCACGTTGCAGCGCGATGCGATCGGGAAAGGCGTGCAGCAGCAATTGACCAACGAGGCTGGCCCCACCCGCAGTCGCCGTATCGAGCCCCTTTGCCAGCCGTGCCGCCAGATGCCGTGCCCCCTGCGCGCGGTCGCCCTTCTCCGCTTTGAAGCGCCGAAACCGCTCTTCGAGATCGATGCTCGGGCCACCCAGCCCCTGTTCCGTCAAGAGCACAGCAAGCAGCGCCGCATCGCGCGCTTGGCCCGCTTCACCTGCCGAAACCACCATCGCTGCCAGCCGCGGCGGCAGCGCCAGCGCGCGCATCGTCTTGCCACGCGCGGTCAGCAAACCGTCCTTGTCCAGCGCGCCAAGCTGCTGCAGCAGGAAACGCGCTTCGGACAGCGTGCTTTCCGGCGGCTGATCCACAAAGGCTAGTGATCGCGTGTCCTGCACGCCCCAATGGGCGAGATCGAGCACCAGCCCGGAAAGATCGCTCGACAATATCTGCGGCGGCGTAAAGGCCGGCAGCGCGGCTGTCTGCCCCTGGTGCCACAATCGAATGGCGATGCCCGGCTCGGTTCGCCCGGCGCGGCCCGCCCGCTGTTCGGCAGAAGCGCGAGAGACGCGAACAGTCTCCAGCCTCGTAATTCCCGTCGAAGCCTCGAACACCGGCAGGCGCTGCAGGCCGCTGTCGATGACGACGCGCACACCGTCAATGGTGATCGAGGTCTCGGCGATCGATGTCGCCAGCACGATTTTTCGGGTGCCTGATGGGGCTGGGCGAATGGCGGCGTCCTGCTCCTTCTGGCTGAGATTGCCGTAGAGCGGCGCGATCAGCGTGTCACCGCCGAACCGTCCCTCAAGTCGCTCCGCCACCCGCGAAATCTCCGCCTGGCCGGGCAGGAAGGCGAGGATCGATCCGCTCTCGCCGGCATGCGCGTCGACGATCGCCCGCGTCATGGCATCCTCGATGCGTTCGCCGCCCGGCCGGTCCTGATAACGAATATCGATCGGGAAGCTCCGGCCCATGCTTTCGATCACGGGTGGGTTGTCGAGCAGCGTTGTGACGCGCTCGACGTCGAGCGTCGCCGACATCACCAGGATGCGCAGGTCGTCCCGCAGTGCGGATTGCACGTCGAGCGCCAGCGCCAGCCCGAAGTCGGCATCCAGCGAGCGTTCGTGAAACTCGTCGAAAATGACAGTCGAAACGCCCGATAGTTCGGGATCGTCGAGGATCATTCGCGCGAAGACGCCTTCGGTCACCACCTCGATTCGCGTGCGCGCCGAAATCCTGTTGTCGAGACGCATGCGGTAACCCACGGTCTCGCCGACGGCTTCGTTAAGAAGTGCGGCCATTCGGCCGGCTGCCGCGCGCGCTGCCAGCCGCCGAGGCTCAAGAAGGATGATCTTGCCGCCGTCGAGCCATGCCTCGCCTAGCAGATGCAACGGCACGAGGGTGGTCTTGCCCGCGCCGGGTGGTGCCGAAAGCACGGCGCGCTTCGACGTGGCAAGCGCTTCGGCAATGTCACCCAGGACATGCGATACGGGGAGCTGGGGCATGGCAGGCACGGTGGTCACGTCAGCTTTACCGTCTCATAGGCGAGAATGGCGCCGGCCAAATCCTCGAGTGCCGCCCCGACCGATTTGAAGAGGGTGATCTCGTCTCCGTTGATGCGGCCCTTATGCTCGCCGGTCACCAGTTCCGCCAGTTCCGCCCGGATATCGCCTTCTTCGAGTACGCCGCTCTTCAGCGGCTGAACGATATCGCCGGCCTCCGTCATCGCACCGGCGCGGGTGTCGACGAAGACGCTCGCGCGCCGGATCGCCGCATCGTCGCTCTCGCGCATGCTCGGCTTGAAGGCGCCGACCAGGTCGAGATGGGCACCGGGCTTCAACCAGTCTCCCGAGATCAACGGGTCGTTCGAGAGTGTCGCGCAGGACACGATGTCGGCCGTGCGCGCAGCCGCTTGGAGATCGGTCACGGCTACGGCGTTTAGCCCAAGCACGCGGGCTTCCGCCGCGATCTTTTCCGCGTTAGCAATACTGCGCCCCCATATGCGGAAACGTTCGAGCGGGCGCATTCGCGCATGCGCCTGAAGAAGATTGATCGAAAGCCGCCCTGTGCCACAGACCAGCAACTCAGCGGCCTGTGGATGTGCAAGGTGGCGCGCCGCAAGCGCCGAAGTCGCCGCGGTGCGCCGCGCCGTCAGCTCTCCGCCCTCTATCGCCGCCAGCATCTCGCCGGTCTTTGCCGAAGACAAAAGATAAGTACCGAAGATAGCCGGCAGCGAGTGCTGCGCATTGTCGGGAAAGACAGAAAGGATCTTAACGCCCGCATAGCGCCCTGGAACCCAGGCCGGCATAAGCAGAAGCGTCGCGTCGCGCTCACCCGGCACCGTCATCTCATGATGATGCCGTACGGGCGTCACGCACTCGGCCGAAAACATCGCCGCCAGCGCCTCGATGAGCGCATCCCATGGCAGTGCGGCACGCGTCTGTTTCTCGTCAAGCACAAGCATTCTGTCTTTCCCCTATGAGCGTCGTTTCATGGCCAAACTATCGATTGCCTTGGGCGGCGCGCAAGCGGCCTATCATCTCTTTGCCGAATTTGGTGGCGCGAGCAGGCGGAAGTGGACGGCTTTCTCGCACCGTCGGCAGATCCTGCATCCCGCACGCAGCAGAGAGGATCGCTTTTCGGCGCCAAAACCGCCCCATCGAAAATCCTCTTTCCAAAACAGGGTGTTACAAAAATGTCAAAAAACTTTTGGGTGGTGTGTTGACTTGGAAAGGGTGGGGGCCTTATAAGCCGCTTCACGAAACGAGGGCGGCGGCGCTGCTGGCGACGGTGTCCTTCGGTTTTGTGTTTCCGGATTGGCTTTTGTGCTGATGAGGGTTTGAGG
>NZ_JAUDRZ010000010.1 GCF_030380735.1 Rhizobium sp. S152
AAACGGCTAAGAAGGTGACGATCCGACAACCAGCTGCCGGGCGGGCGGCTACCCGCCCGGCAGAAACAATTATCTCATATTTTGATCATCCAAGAAGGTGGCCCGAAGGGTCGGGTGAGGGGTTACACGGCAGAGTGTCAGCCACCTTCGGGGTTGCCGCGCCATCCCCCATCCCACTCAACTCACCGCGAACTTCACCAGCTTGATCGCCTCGAAGTTCTGCACCCCGCCGCCGACGCGCTTGGTCGTGTAGAACAGCACGTAAGGCTTGGCCGAATAGGGATCACGCAGCACGCGCACCCCGGTGCGGTCGACCACCAGATAGCCAGCGCGGAAGTCGCCGAAGGCGATGGCCATGGCGTTGGCGGCGATATCGGGCATGTCCTCGGCCTCGACGACGGGGAAGCCGACCAGGGAAGCGGCCTCGCCTGCCGTCGCCGGCGGCTGCCAGAGATAGCGGCCGTCGCCGTCCTTCAGCTTGCGCACTTCCGCCTGGGTGCGGCGGTTCATGACGAAATCGGCGTTCTGCCGATGCCCCGCCTTCAGCGAATAGATCGTGTCGATCAGCGTGTCGGAAGCCCCCGATGCCTTGAAACCGCCGGCGGCACCGGTGGCGATATAGCCGAGATTTCCCCAGCTCCAGCCGCTGTCGGCAACGGCGGTGTAGGTGAGCAGGCCCTTCGGCTTGTTGATGCCGTCGCCATTCACGAAGGCAGCTCCCTCCTGCTCTGCGAACACGATGTCGACTTCGCCGGATATCCAGGCCTCGATATCGACGGCGGCATCGTCGAGCAGCGCCTGGGTGGCGGCGGGCATGGCGTAGAGTTCCATGGTCGGGAAGGAGAGCTCGGCGAGCTGGGCGCTATTGGTCTGCGGCCGCGCGGCCGTCTCGGCCACCCAGCCGGACGCCATGCCCGATATCGAGAACGGCTTTTTCAGGACCGAACCCGACACCTGCCGCACCGTGGCGATCGAACGGATCGGCGAGACCACCGAGAGGCGGCGGCCGATCTCGCTGTCGGTCTCGTCGGGCACGAGATAGCCGCCGTCTGCACCCGATCCCGCCGACATCGCCTTCGCCTCGATCTCGCGCAGGCCGGCCTCGTCGCCGCGGCGGATATACTGCTCGAAGGCCGCCTTGTGCTCGGTGATCTCGCCGCTGGCGGCATGATTGCGGCCGAGCGGCGGGCGGGCCTTCTTCAGCGCCAGCTGGTCGAGCACCTTCTTCTGCTCGTCCATGGCGCGGCTGATGCGGTCCATCTTGTCGCGGGTGACGACATCGGATGTCAGCTTCTGCTCGATCTCGCCGAGCCTTAAGTCGTTGGTTTCCTTGAAGGCCTCGAAGGCTTCCATGAACTCGTCGAAGGCAGCGGCCATTTCGGGCGCGGCCTTGATCTCGGGGGCGGTCTTGGCGGCAATCTGCGTGTCGGTCATTGCGGGATCATCCTTTTGTGAAGGTCTACTTGAATGTGTCTTGCAGCATCGTCCGGGCGGCCCGGCGCATGGCGCGGACGAGCTCGGTCTCCTTGTCGCGGAACCACCGCGCATTCTTGATGTTCTGCACGCGGGCGGACGGCAGCATGGGGAAGGTCACCACAGAGATCTCCCAGAGGTCGGCCTCCAGGATGCGGCGCACGCCGGATTTGGCGTCGGTCTTGGCGCGGACGGTGCGAAAGCCGATCGACAGCCCATCGAGCGCGCCGTTTTTCAAAAGCTGGTGCACTTCGCGGGCGCGGCTGACGCCCTCGGCGAGCACGCCCTCGACATAGAGGCCGCGACTGTCCTCGCGGATCGTCTTCCAGGCCCCGATCGGCTCGGCCGGATCATGCTGGAAAAGCATGCGCACGCCACCGGCGCCCCGTGTCTTCAGCGAGCGCAGGAAGGCGCCGCGCTCGATCGCGTCCTTGCCGAGATCGACCTCGCCGAAGACGCTGGCATAGCCGGAAAAGGTACCGTCGCGGCTGAGGCCACGCAGCTCCAGGTTGGCGAACTTGCGCGTATCCGCGCCGGGAACAGCCCGGGTAGACAAGCGCGTGGGGGATCGCGCCAGCGCGCGGCTTGCGGTCATGATCATGCTCCTTGGTTCATGAAACGTGTTGGCGGCGCTCTATGCCGTCAGCGGCCCCGGCTGCCGTATCGGCCGGCGATGCGTGAGAGAATGCCGAGCCCCCACCATGCGCAGAGGCTGGAAGCGGCGGAGCCAGACAACATCACCTCGGATACCGAGAGCCGATCGGCCAGTTCCAGCCGCTCGGCGATCCACAGTCCCGTCGGGCCACCGAAGATGAGGCCGCAGGCAAGGCCTGTGAAAAACCGGCTCGCCGCCTCGCGCCGGCTCTTCGGCAGCAGATAGATCAGCGACACGGCGGCACCCGCCGACGCGCCCAGCGCCCTGGTTGCCCACAGGGAGGTATCGTTGGAGAAATCGGCCATTGGTTCGGGCCTTTGTGGTCGGTGTGGGATTGTGCCGGCGGCGTACGTTTTCCGCCGCAGCGATGCAGCGGTTGGTTCAATTCCTGCTGTCTTTTGAATCTGTTGCGGCCAGCCGCTCGCACGTCGATTCCGCGCCAGCGCCCGACGTGCTCCATCTTGTGCAGGCGATTCCGATCTCAGTGTTAACTGTCTGAAAGATCGCCGTCTTCGTCGATTTGGAGAAGTCGCTGCTGACGCCCGTGATAGATCAGCAGGATGACCACTTCATCGGGATGGATTTCATATTCGAAGAGATATGGCGGCGATACGAAGCACCTGACGTCACCGGGCGCGAGGGTCGGCGCGCCCGCGCCGGGGAACTCGGACAGCGTCTTGGTGACCTGCCGGAGCCGTTGCGCCAAGTGAACCGCAGCCTTGTTGTTGACGCGCTTCAGATAGGCCTTTTCGTGGCGGATGAAACGCATGGCTGGCGCTGCGATCCGCACCTTTTTCATGCCGCGTCATCCCGCTTCGCTTGTTCAACGCGGTCTTCCGCCTCAAGCTCCGCCAGGAAATCATCCATATCCATGACGTTGCCCTGCCTTACCTCTTCCTGCGCGGCGAGCGTCTGCAGAACATCATTCCCCTCTTCCATCAGATAATATTTCAGTGCCCTGACGATGACCCAGCTGCGGCTGCGGTCGGTGGCCTTGGCGATGGTCTCGATGTCCTTCAGCATGTCTTCTGGAATGCGCAGGGCAATCGGGTCGGAAAGAACGGGCTTGGTCATCGGCTTGCTCCTCGATTTGTAATACGGTGTATAACAAATTTCCGAGCTGGGCTCAACGCTGCGCCTCACCCGTCGTCCTGACCACATTCCGAAACGTCAGCGATATCCGCCGCCGGCGGGGTCGTTTTTCGCCATCGACCGTGTCCGCCTGCCGCGCCGGAATCTCATGCGTCCACTGATAGCGCGCAGGGCCATCCATTTTCAGCAGCGAGCGGGGCTCCAGCATCAGCACCCGTTTCTCGCCGGTGGCCGGATGACGAAAGATCATCTCGCACGGTGACAGCAGGCTGAGCGAGGCGATATTGTCCCCGAAACAGGGCACGCAATCGACATGGGCGCTGATCCCCTGGCCCGGATGATATTCGTTGGCGATGACCTGATCGGGCGGATGCGGGAAGTGCCCCGCCGAGACCATGCGCGCGACGATCTCGCGGAGCCAGTCCGGCAGAGCCCCGAGGTAGGCATCGCCGATCACCGCCCGGGCCCGATAGTCGTAGCGGTATCCAAAATGCTGGACGCGGCGTTTCAGGGTTTCGTCCCAAGACGATCCATCCAGCGCTGCCACGAGCGCGTCGGCCATCTCCTCGGAGACGAAATCCGGCTGGTATGTCAGACCGTCGGGAAGCGTTGAGTGCATAACTCTCATTTACGCTCCATGGGTGCAATTGACCAGACGTTTCCCCCTCAATACCCCACCGCCTGCCGCTTCTCTTCATCCGTCAGAAACGCCGCCTCGCCCACGCGCTTCCAGAGCTCGCCGCGTTCGGCGCAAAGCCCCGCGACCTTGTCGAGATCCGGCTCCAGCCGCAGGCCGTCGCCATAGCTCGCCGCTGCCCAGGTCGAGAGCGCCGCCAGGGTGCGGGTCAGCATCGGCAGCACGGTGAGGCGGTAGAAGGCGCGGTTGGCTTCCTGGTAGTTGGCGTAGGTGTTGTCGCCGGGGATGCCGAGCAGCATGGGGGGCACGCCGAAGGCAAGTGCGATGTCGCGGGCGGCGCCGTTTCGGGCCTCTACGAAGTCCATGTCCTTGGGCGAGAGACCCATGGATTTCCAGTCGAGCCCGCCTTCCAAGAGCAGCGGCCGGCCGGCACGCATCGGACCGGAGTATCCCTCGTCGAGCTCCTGCCTCAACCGCTCGTACTGGTCTGGTGAGAGATTGCCGCCCTCCTTGGGCTGGTAGACGAGCGCGCCGGAGGGGCGCGCGGAATTGTCAAGCAGCGCCTTGTTCCAGGTCGCGGCCGCATTGGAGAGATCGAGCGCCACCTGGGCGGCAGCCAGCGGCGGAAAGCCGAGATGATCGTCGAGCGGGTGGAAGAGTTTCAGGTGCAGCAGGCCGAGCCCGTCGGTCTCGGCGGGAAAGCGCCTGACGGCGCCGCCGGCACGGTAGTCGTAAGCCTCCGGCCATCCGTCGCGACCTTCGACGATGCCGATGCGATCGGGCCTCAAGAGATGCAACTCGCGCAGCTGACCGCCGATATCGACGGGCTCGACATAGGCGTTTCCCGAAAGCAGCAGGTGGCCATAGAGCGTCTCGAAGAAATCGGGGCCGCTCATGCGGTCATTCGGCTGGCGCAGCAGGTCGAGCAGCGGGTGATCCGACCGCTCGCGGTCGTCCTCATAGATCAGCAGCGGCACGCAGGCGGCCGCCTCCGACACCAGTCTGACGCAGCGATGCGCCACCGGGTTGCGCATGAAGCCCTCGCGCGCAAGCGCCGCGTAGGAGCGGCCGGTCCAACTCGCCCGGCCCTCGGCGGCAAGCGACATGAAGCCGGCGGCGGCTTTTCGTTCAGACACAGGCTTGCGGCCCGCCGCGGAGCCCCACGGCAGGAGAGATCGAAGTTTCATGATCCGTTTTCCTTGATGTCGTCGCGGGCACACGTCAGGCCCGTCGGAGCAGCATCGCGATCAGTTGCGGTGCGCGTGTTCTTTCGCCTCATTGGCGTCGGTCGCGAGCGAGGCTCGCGACCGTTCAGGGCCTTGCCTGTCGCAATTCCGGACGGAAAACTGCTTCACGCTTCGCCTGGAATTTCTCTCAGGGCTTACAGTGCCGAGCCGACGATATTGCAAAGGCCGGTGCGCACCACTTCCTTGGTGGTGAGCTGGCCGGCCTGGATGTCGAAGACGGCATCGACACGAACGCCAGCACCCTTCTGGCGCGCCACGACGCGCAGCGTCTGGATGCGGCCGCTGCCCGAGGTCTCCTGGAAAGCGTCGATCGCCGAGAGTTCCTTGTTGACCTTAATGCCGGAGAAACCTTCGGCGGCAACGGCCTGCGCGAGGTTCTTCAGCACGCTGGCGGCCTTGGCCTTGGGAAAATCCTGGAAGGTACGGTAGCTGAGCGCGGTCACCATCGGCACGCCCGAGACCTTGAAATTGGCTTCGCAGGACGCCGCCTGAGCCAAGGTTGCCCAGCCCAGAAACAGGGCAGCGGCAGTTGTTACAATCTTCAATTTTTCTCTCCTGAAAAGTGCGTATTCATTTCAACCAAGCTGGAATATACGACTTCAGGTTGGAGGAAAACAGCCAAATTGCCCGCCGGTTCGCCTTTAAACGATCAGTGCACCATGCCGCGCATCGTCCGCGCCACGGTTTCGGTATCATAGGGCTTGGCGTAGAACACGCTACGCTCTGGCAGAACGACGTCGGCGGCCCTGATGTGGCCCGAGGTCAGTATCAGCTCGATCGGCGGCCAGCGGTCGCGGATCGCCGCAGCGAGCTTCATGCCATCCATGCTGCCCGGCATGTCGATATCGGTGAAGACGATGGCGATATCCGTGCGGGCCTCAAGTATCGTCACGGCTTCATCGGCATTTTCGGCCTCGATGGCAATGAGGCCGGCGTCCTCGACGAGGGCCACCGCCATCATCCGCAAAAGCGGCTCGTCCTCAACGACCAGCACGGCTCGGGGTTCCTGGGGGTATGTCGCTGCCATAACACGTTAATTCGCTCGCTGTAGCTGGTCGAGGGACGCGGACATGGTTGCCGAGAACCCGGACTGGTCATAATTGGTGACGACGCCGCCGGCGCCGATGAGGCCCATGCCGATCAGCTTCGAGCCGAAGCCCTTGCGCTCGGGTTCCGCGTTCTGGGCGGGACCGCCGGTCTCCTTCCAATCGAAATGGAAGACCGCCTGCGGCCCCTGCCCCTCGACATGCCAGCGCACATCGACATGGCCAGTCGGCCCCGACAACGCGCCGTATTTCACGGCATTGGTCAGCAGTTCGTGGATGATCAGCGACAGCGACAGCGTGCCACGTGCGCCGAGCGCGATATCAGGGCCATCGACATTGACCCTGTTGGACACCGAAAGCCCCTCGGCCGCACCTTCGACGATGGAGGCCACGGCCGCGCTCGACCAGTTGTCGAGCAGCAGGATGTCGTGGGCGCGGCTCAGCGCCTGCAGGCGGCGTTCCAGATTTGTCACGTGGACGCGCTCGGTCACCGGGCGCAGTGTCTGGGTCGTGATGGCCTGGATGATCGCGAAGGTATTCTTGAGACGATGGCTGATCTCGCTGTTGACGAGTTTCTGGTCGGCCTCGGCCTGGAGCCTGGCGATCGCCGACTGGATTCGATCGCCGAAGCTGCGGACGAAGGCGACCTCTTCCTCCAGCCATTCGTAGGGATGATCGTGATGGACAAAGACGACGAGGCTGAAGCTGCCGTGATCGAGGATCGGCACGTTGACCAACACGCGGATGCCGAGCGCCAGCAACTGGGCGGCATTCTCGCTTGTTCTCGGATCGGTCGTCACGTCGCCGATGACGACGGTCTCGCCGATCTTGAGATTATTGATGAAGGAGCCGTAGTCGCGAAAGCGGTGCTTGCCGACCAGCGACACCACCCCCGGCGCGCACCATTCCGGCTGCATGTCGACTGTCTCGTCCATCATGTTGACCACGCCGAAGCCGGCGCGGGTGGCGTCCAGCGCCTTGGCCATCAGGTCGGCCGCGGCGATCGCCATGGATTCCGTATCCTCAAGATTGCGCAGCCGGTCGCCGAGGTCGAGCAGCGCCTGCACCCGCGCCGTCGCCCGCTTCGAGATGGTGACATCCTGCACGGCGCCGATCATCCGCACCGGATCGCCGGCGGCATCGTACTGGAAGGTCGCGTTGCGCTTCACCCAGCGTACCCCGTGGCCGGTAACGATGCGGTATTCGGTCTCGGTAGGCGCCGAACCATCCTTCCTGCTCTCGTCGGTGGAGCGCAGCTTGATGTCTTCGGGATGCGTCATCCGCTCGAATACGGCCGCGTCGTAGGTTCCATGCTCCGGCACGTCGAAAATTCGGCAGAACTCGGCCGAGACCTTCATTTCGCCGGTAGCGACGTCGATCTCGAACGTGCCGATACGCCCGGCCTCCTGGGCGGCGACCGAAGTATCGGCATTGGCCCGCATCGAGGAACTGATCTGCTTCTGCCGCCGGAACAGCGCATCCTTGCGCAGCGACGTCCGCCGCGCCTCGAGGAGCTGAACCACCTGCTTGGCCAGCGCGCGCAGCGCGCGGCGCTGGTCGCTGTCCAGACCCTGCGGCCTGGGAACGGTATCAATGACGCAGAGCGAACCGACCGCGACGCCGTCGGACAGCACCAACGGCGCTCCGGCGTAAAAGAGGATGTGCGGCGCGCCCGTTACCAGCGTATTGTCCCTGGTGCGATCGTCCAGCCGCAGATCCGGTATTTCGAGAATGTCGTTCGACTTCATCGCATGCGCGCAGACGGATTGCGTGAGCGGCGTGTCGCAGCTCTCGAAGCCTATCCTCGCCTTGAACCATTGCCGCTCGGCGCCCACGAGGCTGACCAGGGAAACCGGCGTGTGGCAGATGGTGGCGGCCAGAAAGACGATATCGTCGAATTCGGGCTCCGGCTCGGAATCCAGGATGCTCAGGGATTCCAGCGCGGCCAGCCTCTCGGCGTCATCAGGGGCGTTCTTTTCGGTCGTAATGCTCAAGACAGGTCCGGGTAAAAAGATCGTGGGCGTTGTGATCACAGGAAACGGCACGAGGGGCGAATTTGTTCATTCTCCACGTCGCGGCAGCGAAAAAATCCGCACCAGGCGTGTAGGATCGGCGCGTCCGCGTTCGTCCTAGAGCTATCACGCAACAGATCGAAGGATCACGACCATGCCGAATACCGTCCGCCTGCACCGCGTTCTCGCAACCAGCCCCGACAAGGTCTATCGCGCCTTCATCGAAGCCGACGCGCTCGCCAAATGGCTGCCGCCGAACGGCTTCACCTGTAGCGTGCACGCATTCGACGGCAAGGTCGGCGGCAAGTTCCACATGTCTTTCCGCAATTTCACGACCGGCAACAGCCACGCCTTCGGCGGAGAATATCTCGAACTGGTTCCAGGCGAGCGCGTACGCTACACCGATCGCTTCGACGATGCCAACCTGCCCGGCGAAATGACCGTCACCGTCATCCTGAAAAAGGTCTCCGTCGGTACCGAGATCGAGATCACCCAATCCGGCGTCCCCGACGTCATCCCGCTCGAGGCCTGCTACCTCGGCTGGCAGGAGTCGCTGCGCAACCTGGCGAAACTGGTGGAGCCGGATATCAAGGAATAAGGGCGGCGCTTTTGAGCGCCACTCACCCCATCGGCTGCTTCACCGCCGCATCGCTCTCATAATCCGCGGCCATGCGCATTTCGCGGATGGGGCGCACGAGGTCGATGGAGAGCTGGTAGTTGGGGTGAGCCTTGTAGGCAGCGAGTGCCGCTTCGTCGTCGAACTCGCCATAGACCACCAGATCCACCTCGGTACCGAGCTGGTCCGTCTTCACGTTGGTGCCGATCTCGAGCAGCCGGGAATGCGGGATGGCCGTCAGGATCGACAGGCCCTCGCGTACCTTTTCCAGATTTTCGACCGGTGCCGTGAAGAAGACGATGTGGCGGATCATGAAAGTCTCTCTTGAAATTCCTAAGCGGAGAGCCGGGCGATAACACGCCCGAGCCATGCCTTCAACCGTGCCCACCGCGTCGGCGGCGGCGCGCGGCGGATGGCCGCAAGGAAGCTCTTGCCGTAGCCCGCCAGCTTTTCGGCGCGGTCGGTGCCGTTGACGATGCGCCGCGCGTTCACCCAGTCGTCGCTCGTCTCGTTCAGGTGATCCGCGAGCTTGTGGTTGGAGAAGCTGCCCATGACCATCCCCTCGACCAGGATCGACACCGCCGGCCCCATCTCCATGGCGCGATCGGGATCGGCCACGAGATCGATGCCTGTGAGAGAGCTCATCGCCTCGTAGTTCCGCTTGTGGGTGAGCTGCACCAGGCCGCGCCCAAGCCAGCTCTTGCCATCCTCGTCGGGGCGCCAATAGGGCGTCTTGACCCAGGAGAGCTTGCCGCTTGCAAAGGCGTTCTCCAGGATCTCGACGGCGCGCGCATCCGTTGTCGCCAGCGTCTCGCGCACCGGCTGCATGGTGTAGGCGGTCTCGTGAAACGCGGTGGCCAGGATATAGGCGAGCCAGCGCGGATCGGCATCCGGCATCCTGGCCTCCCAGAAATCGAGAATCGCCGTCATGCCCTCGACCTGCTGCGTCGAGAGCGTCCCCTTGAAGAGCGCTTCACGCACCGTATCGAAGAAAAATGCCCTGTCGATGTGGATAACCATAGCGTGTACCTGGAAAAGTTGAGGGCGGAGAAGACGGCTTAATCGATTAAATTAAATTCAATCGTTTAAAGTGTTTAAGGCACTGATTTACAGACAGTTTGGCGCATGGCAGTGATGAATGCATTCTTAATTCCATTCTGGAGGGACCAATGCAGCAGCCTGCGAGCGCCAATCAGCCTGTCATCCCGCAGCATGTCACGGACCAACTCGAAAGCGAGTGGCGCCAGGTCCGTCCCGAGCCCCAGGCACCGCGCCCGGCGACACAGCAACAGCAGCGTTAAAGCAATTCCAGGAAAAGTGCGAAGCGGTTTTCCGTCCGGAATTGAGCAAAAGTAAAAGGATAGAGCGGTTCCGATAGTGAAAAAAAGCGGAATTGCTCCAAGCGCAAGCGAATAACGTTCAAGGGCGACGCTTGCGCGCCCTTGAACCTGCCGGGTGTCGTCAGATCCCCCGCACACGCGGCTCCCCGCCGCCCTCGAGCATCAATGCCGTCAGCGCCCAGACCAGTGCATCCAGCCGGTCGGGCGAGCGGCCCGAGGACAGTCCGTCCGGGCCGAAATCGCACATCTGGTCCTCCAGCGCCACGAAGCGTCCGGCATGGGCGACACGTCCCTGCTCGTAGAGTGCCGCCACCGGTTCGGCACGCAGGAATTTGCCGCGCGTTGCGCGCACCGTCGTCACAGGCAGCGTCTCGTCGATGCTCTTCAGCATCGCCGTCACCATGTCGCCGCCCTGGTTGACCTCGGCCACGACGCGGTCGGCGGCGAAGCGCCGGTAGGCTTTCGCCACCGCACCGGCCCAGCCGGCGGGGCTTGCGCCCTCCACCGAACAATCCGCCAGCACCACGGCGCGGCCCGAGGCATCCAGCCCGGCAACGACGATGCCGCAGCAGGAGTTCACCCCCGCCGCCGCGGGCGGATCGACCGCCACGACGATGCGGCGGAGATCGCCAGAGAAACGTATTGTTGCTACGTCAAACATCTCCCGACGCCAGAGCGCGTCCTCGCGATCCTCGATCAGTTCGCCGTCCAGTTCCTGCCGCCCCAACCGGGTACCGCCGTAGCGGCCGGCCAGAGCGTCGATGAAACCGGGCGCCAGGTTGTGCGCATTGGCGCGGGTGCTGATCCGTGTCGTCACCGTCGCAGCATCTGATATCAGCGCCTTCAAGAGCGGCACCGGACGCGGCGTCGTCGTCACCAGTTGCCGGGGCGCAGTGCCCAATCTCAGGCCGAACTGCAGCATGTCCCAGGTCTCTTGCCCGTGCTTCCACTTGGCGAGCTCGTCGCTCCAGGCGAAGTGAAACTGTGGACCGCGCAGGCTTTCGGGATCCTCCGACGAAAATATCTGCGCCACCGCCCCGTTCGGCCAGACCAGCCGACGGCGGGAGATCTCGAAATCGGGACGGCAGCGGCGGGCGATCCGCATGATGCCCGAGATGCCGTCGATCATCACCTCGCGGGCATCGCCGAGCGTTTCGGCAATCAGCGCGATGCGCAGATCCGATACGCGCCCGGCGCTGGCAATCGCATGCACCCATTCGGCCCCTGCCCGCGTCTTGCCCGAGCCGCGCCCGCCCATGATCAGCCATGTGCGCCAATCTCCCGGCGGCGGCTGCTGTTCCTCACGGCCGGTAAAGGCCCAGAGGTTGCCGAGCGATGGCCAGAGCGCGAGCCTGTCCGCCAGTTCCTCGGCGGGGAGATCGAGCATGTCGGCCAGCGAGAGATCGGGTTGTCCTGGGGCAGCATCGGTATCGGCGGAGGACCGGCTCATGCCATTCGCCGCCGCTTCAACGCGTGGGGCCGCAGTGGAAACCGTTGCCGCCGTCCCGTCTTCCGAATGCGCCATATCCTGGATAAGCGCGTTAGCAGGCGTGCCAGCACCCTTGATCATTGCGCGGTCATCAGCCCGTTTCGCCACGATCGCACCCATGTCATGCTTGTAGTCTACGAAGACGTCGGCAGCCTGGCGTGTATTTGCCTTGGCGATGTTCCGCTCAGCCCGGTTCGGCTTCGCGGTTGGCGACGGCGGGTCCGTCGTCGGCTGGAGGAGCGCCGTCGCGCTGCCACTCGGCCAACAATTGCCGGGCGCGGGTTTCGGCGCGCTCTTCAATGAGCGCGAGGAACCTGGTCTTGACATGGTCGAGCCCCCTCGCCGCTTCGCTTTCCTCGGCGGCCTGTTCCCGGTCGCGGGCGAACTGGCGCTGCAGCTGGTCGATCTTCTCCAGCGTCCGCACGATCAGCGACATCGCATCCGTCGCCGCCTTGAGATCGGCGCGGGCAAGCTTGGCGGCCGCATCGTCACCACCGGCGGAGGCTGTCTGCTCGGCCGCCTTGCGCAGTTCGCGAAAGGCAGCGAACTGCTCGCGCATCTCTGAAGTCATCTCGTTGAGGAGCACGCGCAGCTCTTCGGCCGGCGATGGGGCCGACTTGGTCTCGAGCATGCAGGCCCCGGCCACCGCACGCGCCTTGTCCTCGTCAAGAG
Organism: Rhizobium sp. S152; assembly: GCF_030380735.1. Taxonomy (GTDB): domain Bacteria; phylum Pseudomonadota; class Alphaproteobacteria; order Rhizobiales; family Rhizobiaceae; genus Rhizobium. The sequence goes on from NZ_JAUDRZ010000010.1 coordinate 12,280, forward strand.
CCTCGGGCGGACCGCCGTCATAAGCACGGCGAGCCGGCCAGAGGCCAAACAGCTCCGGCGCGAAATCGTCGATATCGGTCATGGGGGAATCCCGTGGCAACAGGTGCTGCGTGGAGAAGCGGAGATGCGGGCTCGGTTCATCAATCGGCCGGGAGACCATGCCCCTCGCCGCGCCCTGCCCGCAACTTTCCGACTATGCCATAACCCTAGCAAAGCACCGTTACGTCGTCAAGGATTATTTTCCTAGTCACGGAAAACTCTCCTGACACAGGCGTATACATTGCATTTCGCATATATCTAATCTATTGATAAATATTGATTTTTCCGGCGTACTTCAATCATTCCTCAAGGATCCCGCTGATACAACCGATCGCAGGCAAAGGGCGATCGACATGCGGGCCATCCAGATACGACTAGCGGAGATCATCGAGGCGTTGAGCAAGGCGCTCGACCTCACCGAGGGCCAACCGCCCGGCCACTGCATCCGCGCCTGTTACATCGGCACGCATATCGGCCGCGAGATCGGCATGGCGGACGACCAGCTGCAGGAGCTCTATTACACGCTTCTTCTCAAGGATCTCGGCTGCAGCAGCAACGCGGCGAGGATCTGCGAGCTCTACATGGCCGACGACCTCTCCTTCAAGCGCGACTTCAAGCTGGTCGACGGCAGCCTCAGCCAGGTGCTGCGCTTCGTGCTTTCGCATACAGGCATGCAGGCGGGCCTTGCCGAGCGGTTTCGCGGCATCGTCAACATCCTGCAGAACGGCGGCCGCCTCGTCACCGACCTGATCCAGACTCGCTGCCAGCGCGGCGCCGAGATCGCGAGACAAATGCGCTTTTCCGAAGGCGTGGCCGATGGCGTGCTCAGCCTCGACGAGCACTGGAATGGCGGCGGCAAGCCGCTCGGCCTCTCCGGCGAGGACATCCCGCTCTTTTCGCGCATCGCACTCCTGTCGCAGGTGGCCGATATCTTTCAGATGAGCGCCGGACGCGAGGCCGCAATCGCCGAGATCGGCAAGAGGGCGGGCAGCTGGTTCGATCCCTCGCTCGCCGCTGCCTTTGCCCGTATCGCCGGCCGCGACGACTTCTGGACGACGCTTGCCTCGGACCAGCTGGAGACCATCGTTCTCGACAGCGAGCCGGGGCAGCAGGCAATCTTGGCGGATGACGACTATCTCGATGATATCGCCGCCGCTTTCGCCCGCGTCATCGACGCCAAGAGCCCTTATACGTCGGGCCATAGCGACCGCGTGGCCCTGTTCACGGATCTGATCGCCGAGGAGATGGGGATCGACGAAAACGGCCGCCGATTGCTGCGCCGCGCCGCCCTTTTGCACGACATCGGCAAGCTCGGCGTCAGCAACAGCGTGCTCGACAAGCCGGGCAAGCTCGACGACGAGGAATGGGCTCAGATGAAACGCCATGCCGAGTTCTCGGAGATGATCCTCTCCCACATCGGCGCCTTCTCGGACCTCGCCCGCATCGGCGGCGCCCATCACGAGCGGCTGGATGGCAAGGGCTATCCGCGCGGGCTGACGGCCGGCGAGATCCCGATGGAAGTCAGGATCGTATCGACCGCCGACGTGTTCGACGCGCTCACCGCCGATCGCCCCTACCGCGCCGCCATGCCGATCTCCAAGGCGCTCGGCATCCTCTGGGAAGGCGCCGGTCTGGCGCATGATCCCATCTGCATCGAGGCGCTGCAGCGGGCGCTTGCCAAGACCGATCTGGAGCGGCCGGAACACGCGCCCGAGGACGAGCGCGCGGCCGCTTGAATTTTTCTGATTGGCGGCGGCCCATCCGCTCATGCTAAAATACGTCATGACCCGGGAAGAGCTCATCTCCTTCGCGCTCGGCCTGCCTGAGGCGGTCGAGGGCGTGCATCATGGCACGCGCGATTTTCGCGTGCGGACCAGGATTTTCCTTACCCTGCCGGAGCATGATTTCTGCGTCGTGCGGCTGACGCCGGAGCAGCAGCACATGACGCTGGCCGTTGCGCCCGAGGAGACCTATGCGGTGCCCGGCGGCTGGGGGCTACGCGGCGCGACGCGGGTCATTTTCGGGCTCGCCCGGGATCAGCTGGTGCAAAGCCTCATCCGCCAGTCCTGGCAAAACGTGGCGCCGAAAACCCTGCAGAGACAATATGTTATCATCCCCAGCCCATAAACCGAATCCGTTTGTCAGGAGCGCGACGACTGCCGTTCGTCCTCGTCTTCGGCGTCCTCGGAATCCATCCCGACGGTAAGCGGCCAGTCGACCACGTAGTCCTCGAAATCCTCGACATCGACCTCCGTCTCGCTGACGGTGCGGCCGCGCGCCGAGATACCCGCGGCGTGCACGGTTTCCGGGTCGCCGGAGACCAGCGGATGCCACCAGTAGAGATCGCGGCCCTCGTTGATCAGCCGGTAGCCACAGGTCGGCGGCAGCCAGGGTATGTCGTCGACGTTCTTCTTGGTGAGCTGAACGCAATCGGGCACGAAGTCCCAGCGGTTCGGATAGCTCGAGCAGCGACAGCTTTCACTGTCCAGAAGCTTGCAACGGACAGAGGTGAAATAGATATCGCCGCTGTCCCAGTCCTCGAGCTTGTTGAGACAACAGAGGCCGCAGCTGTCGCAGAGGCTCTCCCACTCGTCGTTGCTCATCTCGGCAAGCGTCTTTTGCTTCCAGAAGGGTTGTTGTTCCATCATTCCGTTCTTGCAACAGCGCTCCGCAAAATCGCGTGAGAGCTTCCATTTCTCTTGTTCTTGGCGGCCAAATCAACCAATGATTCACCACACTCCGGTTACGCCAGGATGTGGACGGCAGATTTGCCATGGTCCGGCGTCAGGCTAGCCGACGTCGAAGCGACTGATCGGGCGGGAATATAAGACGTGACGGATCCGGACAATCCAGAAAAGCGACCGGCCAAGAAACGGCACCTGCTGCTGAAGATCGATTCGTGGATCGATTCGACCATCTGGAACGCCGGTTTCCGCGCCGCCGAGATCTGGGAAGACATCACCATCTTCTTCCGCCGCTTCCGCGTGCGCGGCTGGAAGCGCGTGGTCTTCGAACTTGCCGGCGAAGGCCTCACATGGGGTTCCGTCGGCGCCGTCCTGATGCTCGCGCTCGCCCAGCCTGCGTTCGAGGCTACCAAGGAAGATTGGCGCAATCGCGGCGATTATGCCGTCACCTTCCTTGATCGCTACGGCAACGTCATCGGTCATCGCGGCGTCATCCACCAGAACTCGGTGCCGATCGACGAACTGCCCGACGGGCTGATCAAATCTGTGCTCGCCACCGAGGACCGCCGCTTCTTCGACCATTTCGGCATCGATATCATCGGCCTGTTCCGCGCACTGGTGACCAACGCGCAGGCCGGCGGCGTGGTCCAGGGCGGCTCGACGCTGACGCAGCAGCTCGCCAAGAACCTGTTCCTCTCCAACGAACGCTCGATCGACCGCAAGATCACCGAAGCGTTCCTGGCGCTGTGGCTGGAAGCGAACCTGTCGAAGAAGGAAATCCTCTCCACCTATCTCGACCGCGCCTATATGGGCGGCGGCACCTTCGGGGCGGCGGCGGCCGCGCAGTTCTACTTCGGCAAGAGCATCACCGACGTCAACCTCGCCGAGTCCGCCATGCTCGCCGGCCTCTTCAAGGCGCCGGCGAAATACGCTCCGCACGTCAACCTTCCGGCGGCGCGCGGGCGCGCCAACGAGGTCTTGACCAACCTCGTGCAGAGCGGGCTGATGACCGAGGGTCAGGTGATCGCGGCACGCCGCAACCCGGCCACCGTCGTCGACCGCAACCAGATCGAGTCGCCCGACTTCTTCCTCGACTGGGCGTTCGACGAGACCATGCGCCTGTCGCCGCGCTTCCACCAGCATTCGCTTGTTGTCCGCACCACCATCGACATGGGCCTGCAGAAGGCCGCCGAGGATTCGATGGAGACGTCGCTGCGCGAATATGGCGAGAGCTACCACGCCAAGCAGGGCGCCATGGTAACGATCGAGAACGGCGGCGCGGTGCGCGCCATGGTCGGCGGCCGGGACTATGGCGAAAGCCAGTTCAACCGCGCCACCAAGGCGCTGCGCCAGCCGGGCTCGTCCTTCAAGGTCTATACCTATTCGGTGGCCATGGAGAGCGGCATGACGCCCGACAGCATCGTCGTCGACGCGCCGATCTACTGGGGCAACTGGAGCCCGCACAACTACGAAAACCGCTATGCCGGCCGCATCACGCTGGCAACCGCGGTGGCGCAGTCGATCAACACCATTCCGGTCCGCCTCGCCAAGGAGAAGTTCGGCATCGCGCCGATCCGGGCAATGGCGAAGAACCTCGGGGTCGAATCGCCGGTCCGCAACGACGTCACCATCCCGATCGGTACGTCCGAAGTCACCGTCATGGACCAGGCGACAGCCTATGCGGTGTTCCCGGCCGGCGGCATGCAGTCCCGGCGCCACGGCATCACGCAGATCCTCGATTACGGCGGCGACGTGCTCTACGACTTCGACCGCGACGAACCGCCGGCCCGGCGTGTTCTCTCCGAACAGGCCGACGCCTACATGAACCAGATGCTGTCGCGGGTGCCCTATGTCGGCACCGCAAGGCGCGCGGCACTCGACAACGGCATCCTGACAGCAGGCAAGACGGGCACGACGCAGGCCTATCGCGACGCCTGGTTCATCGGCTTCACCGGCAATTTCACCACGGCCGTGTGGTTCGGCAACGACGACTACACCTCGACCAACAAGATGACCGGCGGCACGCTTCCCGCCATGACCTTCAAGCGCGTCATGGACTACGCCCACCAGGGCATCACGCTGCGCTCGATCCCCGGCGTTCCGGCGCCCGGCCCGGACAAATCGGTCAAGACCGTCGCCGCCAAACCCGCCGCCGGCAGCCCGCCGCCGCTTCAGCGCCCGCGCATGCTCTCGGTGGAAACCACCCGCATCATCAAGGATCTCGGCGAACAGCTGAAGAGCGCCGCGCCGCTGGAACCGCAGAAGGTCGCCAGCGCGGATTGACGTGTGGTTATGCCGCCCTCGGCGTGATTTGCGAGAGGTCAACCTTGATCTGACGGCGGCGCTGCATCAGGTCGTGATCGGCCTGCAGGCCAAGAAAAAAGCCCTCCGACAGCCCGAAATAGCGGGCGAGCCGCAGGTCGGTATCGGCGGTCACGCTACGCTTGCCGAGCACGATCTCGTTGATCCGGCGCGGTGGCACCCGCAGCGCTCGCGCCAGCGCGTTCTGGCTCAGCGCCATCGGCGTCAGGAACTCCTCCAGGAGGATTTCACCGGGGTGCGGGTTCGGCAGATACTCGTCTTCAGCTATGGTAATCGACGATTTCGACATCGGTTGCATTCCCTTCCTGCCAAACAAAACAAATCCGCCATTGGTCATTTATGCGGATCGAGTGCTGCCCGTGGCGATTACCCTTGAGGGCTTCTAGCCGGTTTCCGGGCGGGATACGCAAGTCGTCCACCGTCCTTGCCTGATTGAGCAGGCGGAGCTTTCGCAGCGCGACCGATTGAATATCCGTCGGCAGCCTCCTGCTACGGAGACCATCCCAAATTTTCTCGGTTTCGACACTCGCGAAGCTAACGATCATGGATCATCCAACATGACGCATTCGCACCATAACGCATAACGTTATATACGTCAAAGCCGCAGCCTTTTCCCCGCCCGGCATTCCGCCAAACCAGAATCAGTGGTAACCCTTTCAACTGATTTGGGTATCAAGGGCGACCGGTGTTTCGATTTCCTCTCTTCATCGCAATGACGCTGATCATTGCCTTCGGCGGCGGGATCATGATTTCGCTTTACGCGCTGGATGCGACGCAGGGCTTCGGCGCGATCAAGCTCGGCGCCTGGGAAGCCTATCCGGAGCTGCAGACGGAGAAGGCCGATCCTTACGCGAAATCGCACCGGGCGCGCGCCGGGCGGCTGCTCTACGGCAATGCCGAGGGGCTGATGTTCACCGCCAAGGTGGACGACGCGGGCGAGCGGCTCAATGCCGGCTGCAGCTACCGCATTTCCGGCCAGACGCCGCCCGCGCGAATCTGGACGCTGTTCACCTCCGACAACAGCGGCAACCCGGCGTCGCTGCGATCAGGCCTGCCGGGCGCGATGAACTCCTGGACGGTGCTGCGCCAACCCGACAGCGGCTTCACCATCGACATTTCCGCCAATCCGCACCCCGGCAACTGGCTGGCGACACCGGCGGCCGGAACATACCAGCTGGTGCTCACCCTTTTCGACACGCCGACGGCGGGCAGCTCCGGCGTCATCGACCTCGCCATGCCGAAACTCCAGAAGACCGGATGCGGCAATGCTTAGGGTCCTGTTCGCCCTTCTCGCGGGATTGTTCGGCGCGGCGCTGCTGCATCTCGTCATCATCCTGTCGTTGCCGCACTTCACCGGCAAGGACGCCGCCACGCGGGTGGCGATGGAAGGCGATTTCTACAAGTTCTACCTGCTCGGCGCGACCGATGATTCCGCTGGACTTTCCAACGACGACCCCTATGTGCGCACCGCCGTCTGCTCCTTCGACGTCGAGGAGCATCCGGTGCGGCTGACGGCCAGGGGCAACGTGCCCTTCTGGTCGGTGGCACTGTTCGACGATGCCTCGAACGAGGTCTTCAGCATGAACGACCGAACCTCGGTCGGCGGCGCGCTCGACATCCTGGTCGGCACGCCGATCCAGTTGACGGAGCTGCGCAAGGCGCTGCCGCCTGCACTGCAGAAAACGATCCTGGTGGAAACGCAGCGCTCGGAAGGCTATGCGGTGCTGAGGACCCTTGCGCCCCAGCCGAGCTTCAACAAGGCTGCCAACGACTTCCTGGCGCAAGCCGGATGTGACGAATTCTCCGAGGATTCGAATTAACGACCTCGTTCAAGCCGGAGACGCCGCCCCGGCCTACTTGGTCTTGGCGCGGCGCGAGCCGTGCGCCGAGGGGCGCTTCGGGCTGTCGGTCAGGCGCTCGTAGCGCACGCCCGTGAACAGCAGGATCTGCGCCTCGACCGGCTCTCTGTCCTTGCGGCTTGGCGTCTGGGACAGACGGTCAGCCAATGCGATGACTATTGCCATGCTCGTCTCCAATGCACTGCCCGAGACGGATGAACTGCGAGATCTCACCCTGCCCGCCTGTGCGGGCCAGCGCGTCCGTCAGGCCATGGGCCCTGGGCATCCGCGCCTTTCTCACGGCACCTTTGAGATACACCGTGATGTGGAAGCTTAACGATCGAATCCGTCGATCGCGCCGTTTCATTCCGAATTGAGACAGATGACGGTTAACAGATTACTAATTTAATGCCTGCTATTTCACAGCTTTCGCGACGCTTATTAAACGCGCTGGCCCGTCGATTGGTTTCAAATTCTCACGCCTGGATTCGCGCGGCAACGGCAAAATAAAGTTAGCATTAATTCATATACTTAGCGGCGCGGCCGCGCGGAAACCTGCCGACAAACCCGCTGTTGCAAATTTACGTCACGAAAATATTAATTGCGCCCGCCCACAGCTAGTCTAATGTGCCTTCATCGGCCAAGGGTTTCAGGCGGTGGCCGATTGAGAGCTCGACTGCTCTTGCCATGGCAAGGAGCACTTAACATGACGTTATTCATCGGTTCTGCATTTCAACTCGAAGATCTGGATGTCCTGCGCAACGCGCTCGATGCGTGGTGCCAGGAAAAGCGGGTCGATATTTCAAGCAGCCAGGCGCACCTCGCGGCTTCGGCAGCACTCGACCTCTATCAATCCGGCCACAACGACGCCGGCAAACTGCTGACCGCCCTTCGCGATCACAAGGCGCTCTAGCGTTCAAAGCCGACAACCATCTGTTTCCGCAGCAAAAGCCCACGCGCGACGTCATCCTCGGCCATCGTGCCGAGGATCTAAGCACGCCTCCACGAGTGCAACGGTGCGGATGCCCGGTACGGCGCCAAGTGTCCACTGCCGTCGCCCGAGAGGCAGCGTCGGCAGATGCTCGGCACGAAGACCGAGCATGACGTCGAGAAGGGAGCGGCCGGCAGTGCAAAGCATTGGACCATATCCAACAACCTTCTGTTTCCGCAGCATAAACCCACGCTGGACGTCATCCTCGGCCGCCGTGCCGAGGATCTAAGCACGCCTCCACGAGTGCAACGGTGTGGATGCCCGGCACGGCGCCAAGTGTCCACTGCCGTCGCCCGAGAGGCAGCGTCGGCAGATGCTCGGCACGAGGCCGAGCATGACGTCGAGGGTGGAGTGGCCGCGGTGCCAGACAGGAGGCATCATCCCCCAACCGTTTGTTTCTGAACCGAAAACCCAACGCTCGGCGCCATCCTCGGCCGTTGTGCCGAGGATCTAAGCACGCCTCCGAGATTGAAACGGTGCGGATGTCCAGGGCGTCCCCATCGCTCCCCCACGTCTGTGGACGACTGTCGCCTTTTGGCGCAGTCGACCCTCCATCTTCAGCAAGCATTAACCCTGCTGGTGTAGGATTTGTTCACTAACCGTATGAGGTAGAGGGCGTCTCCCGAACGCGTCCAGATCTGCGGCATCCCTTTGTTATTGCGTTTTCAGGGTGTGTTCTTGTGCGTGACCGGTTCAGAGACCTAGAGACCCCATCCGCCGGCCGGAGGAAGGACGTGGTTCTCATGGCGACCGTCAGCAGCTTCGAGGGATTGCAGCCGCCGACACGATCCGAGCTCAGGCAGTTCGCCGAACTCTTCACGCCCCTCTTCCAGGCGTCGTCCGACGAAGCCAAGCGGCAAGCCGTCGCGGCACTTTCGCAGTGCCCGCAGATCCCGCCCGCCGTGGCGCTGTTCGTCGGCTGCCAGCCGATCGAGATCGCCGCCCCCTTCCTGATCGCCTCCCCCGCCATCGACGACGACACGCTGATCGCGATTGCCCGCATCCAGGGCACCGCCCATATGCGCGCCATCGTCAGCCGCGAAACGCTGTCGCCACGGGTGATCGACGCGCTGGTCGGGCTGCGGCAGGCCGAGCAGCGGCTTGCAGCGCCTGTTGTCGCCGCCGAGACGGTTGCGCCGCATGCCCTTGATATCGAGACGCGGACGCTCGGCGCCGAGATGGTGACGCCTGTGTCACCCGCGAAAACCGAGACGACGACCGTCGCTGCTACCAAGGTCGCCACCGCGCCTGTTGCCGAACCGGTGAAGGCGCTTGTCGTCGAGACGGCGGCCGTGGTTGCGCCTTTTGCCGAGAGCCAGATTGCGGTCGAGCCCGCGGGCCCTGTTGCCGTGGTTACCAACACCGCCGAAGATGCCGCCGAGCCGACGATCGAGGATATCGAGGCGGAGCAGCGCCGCGCGAGTGAACAGGAAATGCGCGAGAAGATCCGCGACCTCGCCCGCCATGTTGCCCGTGACGACGCCGACCGGCTGGGTCTGAGAACGCTGAGCAGCATCGAATCGGCGCTTCTGGTGCGCTTTGCCCGCAGCCGCGAGGCGGCCCTCTTCGCCAAGGCGCTCTCGAATGCGCTGGCTACCAGCCGCTGGCTTGCCGAGCGCGTCATGCTCGACCTCTCGGGCCACCAGCTCGCCACGACACTCGTCAGCCTCGGCATGGATTTTTCCGACGCCGTCTTCGTGCTCGAACGTCTCTACCCGCATCTTGCCGAAGCGCAGCACAGCGTGACGCGCGCCTGGATACTGCTCGACCAGCTCGACCAGGAAGAGTGCAACGAGCGCGTCGAGGCATGGCGGCGCGCCGACAGCTATACCTATTCGACCGAGGAAGCCGCACCGCCGGCGACGCATCGCAACGCCCGCCAGATCCCGCCCGCCCGCGACATCAAGGTCGTGGGACGGGCTCGGTAGCTGGCGACATCAACGACGCCAGCCAAGCCACCGCGAGGCGCATCAGCGCTGCCGGCGGCATCGGTGCAGCCTCAGCCGACAATCGCTATCCGATGTCCGGTCTATGCCCTGTCGAGCGGGTTCCGTCTCTCGTCCGGCATCGGCACGATGCCGTCGATATCATCCGCCTCGAGTTCGATGATCCAGAGATCGGGATCGAACTTTCGCTCGCGGTCGAGCATGTCGCTGACCTTGGCAGCGTCCTCGCGCGTCAGGCGCAGCTCGAACAGCCGGTCGCCGCTATCCTCTTCGTCGAACATGCTTTGCGGCGCCGGGCCGAAGAGGTTCTGCGTACCGTCGCGGAACTGCTGGCGGATGAAGATCGCCCCGGCCTCCTCCGACCCCTTCTTCTCGACGGCGGCGAAATCGCCCCGGGCGAAGACGCGGCGAAGCAGGGCGGAGACGAAGATATCGGAGCGCAATCTCATGATGGCGGTATAAACCGGGGCGGCGGCGGCGGCAACGCTGCCGTGTCGTCAGTAGGCGATGTAGATGTCGCCCGTCCGGTGCTGCCGTGGCCGAAGCGAAAGACGGCGCTCAGAGCGCGCCGATTTCCTTGAGCTTCTTCAGCACGGCATCGCTCGGCTCGCCGTCCTCGGGCAGGCTGTAATGCTTCTGGAAATGGCGGATCGCGGTGCGGGTCGCCTCGCCGGCGACGCCGTCGACGCCGACATTGGAATAGGCCATGTTGCTCAACCCCTTCTGGATCTTCAGAACGAGATCGACGCTTGAGAGCTTGGCGGATTGGAGCTGAGCGGATTGAGCCTGTGTTGCCTTGGCGGGTTGGGCCTTGGCGGGCTGAGCGGGTACCGTCCTGACAGGCTTTTCCGCGGCGCGGATAGCCGCGGCGACCGGGTCCTCGGCGGCGGCCTTTGAGGTTACATCCTCGCGCGGGCGTTCGGTTGGGATGGTCGAAGGGCCGGCGGAACCGGTCCGCAGGGCGGCCAGCACCTCGGGCGTCGCATCGCCCTTCTGCGGCATTCCGACAGTTTCTTCGAAGAACAGGATCGCGGCGCTGGTGCGCGGGCCGATGACGCCATCCGGCGCACCGTTATAGAGGCCGCGGCGGATCAGCTCCTGCTGGATGTCCATGACCATCTGGTTCGGCTGCTGGCCGCCGGGGGCTGCCGGCGGCATACCGCTGGTGGTCTGCGTTTCATCGGCTTCATCCTGGCGCTCGATCTTGAAGGTCGTGACCTGCGTCGCCGGCAATTCCATGGCGGGACGACTGCCGAGCGAGTTCGGAAACAGCGGATCGCGGGTGCGGAAGAAGGGATGCGGATGGGTGCCGGGCTGGTACCAGAGCGCGTTGGCGGCAATGAAGCTGAAGATGATGAGGAAGGCCGCGGCACCGCCCGAAATCGACGGATTGCGGCCGATCACGCCGCCGAGCGCGGCTGCGCCCTGCAGGCCGAGACCGCCCGCCATCGTTGCCCCCGTGAGAAGCAGGCCCGGCTTCTGCCGACCCCTTTTTCCCTTAGGCGATTTTCGCTTGCTCGCGGCCATCGAAAAGCCCCTCTTCCAAGATGCCGGCCGGAACCGGCGCAGTCTTCAGTCGTGGCGGAAACTCGACCAGATCGGTGCTGACGTCGCCGGCTTCGGCGATGCCGGAGCCGTCCGCCGCGATCGAGATGGTGATGATGGTGCCTGAGCCCGGCGTGCTGGCGATGGCGAAATCGCCGCCGTGCAGCGCGACCAGACCCTTGACCAGCGACAGGCCGAGACCGGTTCCCTCGAACCTACGGCTATATTCGTTGTGGATCTGCACGAAAGGCTGGCCGAGCAAGGTGAGCTTTTCGGCCGGGATGCCAATGCCGGTGTCGCTGACCGACAGCGTCAGGATGCCGCCGCGCATGGAGGCGTCGATCGAGATCGCGCCGCCGGCGTCGGTGAACTTGACGGCATTGCCGACGAGATTGATGAGGATCTGCTGGATGGCGCGCTGGTCGGCGACCACTTCGTCGAGCCCGCGCTGGACGCGGCTGGTCAGCGATACGCCCTTGGTCCTCGCCTGCAGCGCCAGCATCGCCTCGCAGGAGCGGACGGCAGCGCCGATCTCGAAAGGTTCAGGGCATAGCTCGTAGCGGCCGGCCTCGATCTTGCTCATGTCGAGCATGGTGTTGACGACCGACAGGAGATGCGCACCGGACTCGCGGACGAGCGTGACGTATTCGCGCTGGCGATCGTTTTCGAACTTGCCGAAATATTCGCCGATCAGGATGTCGGAAAAGCCGAGAATGGCGTTGAGCGGCGTGCGCAGCTCGTGGCTGACGGCGGCGAGGAAGCTCGACTTCGCATCGTTGGCGGAGGCGGCATCGGCGGCGCGGGCTTCGGCCTCGGCGCGCAGATGCTGCTCGACCGAGATGTCGCGCAACTGGGCGACGATGCTGAGAAGCACGCCGTCTGCATCGGCGCGGGCGGTGAGGTCGGCGCGCAGATGCATGAACTGGCGGTTGTCGATCGAGACCGAGGGACGCTCGACGCGCAGGTCGACCGACGCAATCTCTTCTCCCTGGCGCAGGCGGTCGATCGCCTGCAGGAAGGTGATGCGGTCGGAGACGTGGATCTGCTCGATGAAGCCCTTGCCCGTGGGGTCGCGCATGAAGGCGAGGTAGTCGCGCTTGTCACGACCGCCGATCGCGGTGACGGCGCCTTGCGGATCCATGAAGAAGACGAGGCCGGCGCAGGACTCCATGAAGAAATCCTCGGCCGGCTGGCCGGCGACATTGCCCGCGACCACGCTCTGGCGCGACAGCGCGATGCTGCCGACGGCCGAAAACAGGAAGGCGGCGCAGACGGTGGCGACACCGACGGGAAGCGCCACGGCGGGACTGGCAACGAAGGAGAGAGCGGCGGGCGCGACGAAGAGCGCCGCGGACGAAATCAGCGTAAGCCGGCGCATGATCATGAGCTCACGCTGCCTGACCGCCGCACCGCCCCCGGTCCGGGAGAGCCAGCTTGCCGCCGCCCGGTCGATGAGGGCCGTTGCCCGATCCGCGATTTTACTCATTACACGCACGCAATACCCGCCCAAAAAAGGCTCTTGTTACAGGCCGGAGAATAGGCCCCGGGCGCTTAAGGAAAGGATAAGGCAAAAGCCCTCTGCACATCCCAAAAGGGCAAAAGATCCCGTTTTGGGGCACCTTGGCGCTCCTTTGTTTTTTACGGTTAACAGGGGGTAAGCAGCGGAATTCGCTCACATTTCGGAAAAACGTTAAGACTTGTGGCAGCTTGCACGCGCGGTTTGCCTGCAATTACAGGCGGTGGCCCGAGACATGCTTAACGGGAGTGGCTACAATTTGAGTGAAATGCGGCGAAAGCGGTTTCGATTAAAATTTGAACTAAATTTGCCGCAAATGCCACCGAGTTTCGAAAACCGGCATTCGCAAGTTCTCGCTAGGGTGAAAGCACACCGGAGAACCGGACCGATTCGGCAACAAGACCGAACGGTAAAACAGGATGGGCAAGACGATGTGGTTTCTGATCAAAGGATCGTTCTGGTTTGGCCTTGTACTCGTGGTCTTGTCGTTCTTCAGCGGCGAGAGCGCGACGCAGGGTGACAACCAATCCAAATTGCAGTTCGGCGACGTGTTCGTCGCGGCGACAGGCGCCTATGACTACCTGACCGGCATGTGCGGCGAGAAGCCGGAAGTGTGCCTGAAGGGCGGCGAGACGATGTCGGCGCTCGGACACCGGGCGCTAGCCGGCGCCCGCGTCGCCTATGAACTGCTCGACAGCCAGTTCGGCGACGGCACCGCCGCCAAGCCCGCCGTGGCAACGACGGCGCCGCAGGCCACCATTCCCGGCCGCGTTGCGCTGGCTCCGGCACAGGTTCCGAGCCAGGCGATCACCCAGGAGCGGACGACCGCGCTGAACCAGCCGATGCCGTACCGCCCGCCGGTCTATGACGACGAGGCAGACGCGTCTTCCGACGTCGTGACAACGGGCACGATCTCCCGCGCCGTTCCGCTGCCGACCCCGCGCCCGGCCACCTGACGAATTCCGCGGGATCTTCCCGCAACCAAGCTTGCACTGCCGGCGTGCCTTATGGCGGCGCCCTGTGCCTAACGTGCCTGCCCTGTTTAAATTCCAGCATTTTGCTGCGCCGCGAGGATGCCCATCCTTCGCGGCGTCTCTTTTTTTAATGGTTCAAATCTGGCGGCCCATCCCCTATATGAACGGGAGAACACGAAAGGCTGCCGCGCATGACGTCCCTCGACCAGATCATCGACGATTTCTCCTTCCTTGACGATTGGGAAGACCGCTATCGTTATGTGATTGAACTCGGCAAGGCGCTGCCGGATCTGCCGGAGGAGAAGAAGACCACCGCCAACAAGGTGATGGGCTGTGCCAGCCAGGTCTGGCTGGTGACACATGTTTCCGACGACAGCGACAATCCCGTATTGACCTTCGAGGGCGACAGCGACGCGCATATCGTGCGCGGCCTCGTCGCCATCGTGCTCGCCACCTATTCCGGCAAGACCGCGTCCGAGATCGCCGCCCTCGACGCCTTCGAGGTGTTCTCGAAGGTCGGGCTGGTCGAGAATCTTTCGGCGCAGCGTTCCAACGGGCTGCGCTCGATGGTCAACCGCATCCGCGAGGAAGCGCGGATACGGACGGCCGCCTGACCAACGCGCATCACGATCCCAGCTCCGGTCGATATCCCGCCGCGCTGATGCGTTCGCTTTCAGCGACAGTCGCAGCCAGCGCTAGTTAGTATCCTCGTCCATTGCCTTAGCGAGTTTCTTTCGAGACTTTTTCTTCGTCTTGCGCGGAAGATCTTCTCTATGGATCGGCAAAGGCGGCAGGCGCGTATTGGCGGCCCAATCAAGATTCGCGAATACCCCGCGGAAATAAGGATAGCAAGCGAATACACCCACTCGCCCCAAGAAAGCCTTTACCGCCGTCTCATCGCATGGCTCCGAAATTGCGTAGGTGACCGTGTATGTTGCTTCACAGCGCAAGAGCCGCTCATCATCGTGCTTCGCACTGACTTCAAAGTTGATGACGCAGCCTGCAAATCCCTCGTCATGATCATAATGACTGACCTCGGGCGTTATGACATATCCAAGATCTACTTCGTCCTGCTTTTGATGGTAATCAGGAGACACATCGAACTCCAGCTTCACCAGTTGGATTGAGCCCAGCTCAGCGACGGCAACAACCTTATTATAGTCTTCAAGCCGTTGCTCTTTCAGCTTTTCAGCATCAGCAGCCGCTTTCTGTGCTTTAGTCATCACGCAGCTTCCATCGCACGCCGACCATTCGAATTCGCGACCCTACGGGTTTCTCGATTCCAAGTCGTCCGACTCTCACATCGACGTTGGCAAGCAAACCATCTCGTCGTGTCTTCAACGCTGAGCTCTTCGACAACAGCTACCTCGACCACCTTACCAAGCCACGTAACGTCCGCTTCATCAGCGCCCTCGGTGATCGGGCAATACTTGTTCTTCAACCCAACAGCAAGAAGTGCCCGCGCTGCGAGCTTGATCGTGGGATTTGCCTCCGGCGAAAACAGTTGACTCACACGAGCACGCGTTACGCCCAGTGCGGCAGCAAGCGCTGCTTTGTTCATGTCACGCTCTTTCATCGCATCGATCAGGGCAAACTGAAAATCAATCAGCGCATCCTCTTCGGCATAGACTTGCTCGCGGGTCAGCTCGTTGATATCCTTAGCCATTGATAATCCTCACATATTCGTCGGCAGCCTTTTGAAGTTTTTGAGGATCTGCCTTATCCTTTTTCTTTTTGGGATCGCACGCCGTGCCCCGGTAACATCGCTTACCCTTGAGCTCGCCAACGACACCATAGATTCTGAACTGGTAGGCTTTGAACTCGTAGATCATTACGGAAATTCCGCCTGAGCTACGACGATCTTGCTTCTTGAACATGGTGTCGTCCAAATGCTGAGGCCCCATCGCTGCGTATCGTTGGAAATATCGAGAAATTGTTCGATATTCCCTGAAACTTGTCTGGTCGTTGCGTTTCTGAAGCGCCTCATATTCGTCTTTGGCTTCACCAAACAGCCACACAACAGCATAATCGCCGCTTCCCACAAGAAGACCGTCGTCACTTTTCCTGTCAGATGGTTTCATAGGCGGGCTTCGGTTCATGCAACACGAAAATAGTTAAGTTATACCTAAACAGGAATCAAGCGACCCTGGAGAATATATGGAATAATATGCTAGCGAGCTCCATCGAAAACAACTAAAAATTGAACACTTCACAAACCTTTAAACAGTTAGCGACGTACTCGACGCTTATAGAGCTCACCGCGCAATTTTCGACTGAACTAGGACCAAGTTATATAATAATCGACCATAACTCACAGCTCCGGCCGGTAGCCTTCCACACCCCAATGCTCCATGCGCGGTCGATGCTGGTGGCGGGGCGGATCGTAGTGGCGCGAGAGCGCCATCAGCGCGGTGCGCAGCATCAGTTTCGCCGAGCGTACCGGCCATTGCCGCTCGCGCTCCACGGTTTCCAGCCCCTTCATGAAGCAGCAGACGTCGAGCGCCACGCCCGACAGTTCCGGCCCCATGGCCTCGACGGCGCGGTTGACGGCGATGCGGGCGGCCACCGCGCCGTCGTTCAGATCGGCCATGCCGCCGCGCAGGCCGGAGCCACGGCTGGCGAGGCGTGGTTCCCACGAGGCGGTGACGCGCGGCTGGAGCTGGCCGCGGGTGAAATCGGCGAGCAGCCGCTCGCCGGCGGCAAGCGCCTGTTCCGGCAGGAAGCGGCTGCCGTCCTTCTCCTTGAGACGCCCGAGGCTGGCGAGCGGCGAGGCCTCGCTGTTGACGCGGGCGCGTTGGCGCGTGCTGTCGATCTCGACCATGGCATCCGCGATGGCGCCATGCTGGTGGAGAAAGGCTTCGTCGCGATCGGCGGCGGCGCGGCGGAGGTAGGAGCGCACGGCCGACGTCGCTTGGAGGATGCCTTCGGTGCGACTGGCAAGGCCGCGCGCGACGGCCGTTTCGACCAGCGCCGTGGGGACCACGAGCTCGGTGCCATCGTCGAGACGCAGCGCGCATAGCGATGGTTCGCGCGGTTCCGGACGGCAGGCGCCGCGAAGGACTTCACGGCACGGGCCGCGAAGGATGAAACGGAGCAACCGCTCCACCGACTTCCCCTCGCCCGTCGTCTTCTTCCCCTTTGCCTTGCGCACTGCCTTACTCATGGCCGGGCACCCCACCGGACCGGAAGATGGAATTAACGGTGCGCTCGACGGCGGAGACGAAGTCGTCGAAAGCGGGATCGTCGCGTCGATCCTCCACGACGTGGCAAGCGTGGCCCACCGTGGAGCGGTCGCGGCCAAAGGCCTGACCGATGTCCTGCATGTGGATCTGCAGCGCGACGTGGCAGACATACATCGAAATCTGCCGGATATGGCAAAGCGTGCGCCTGCGGTCGCGCCGGACCTGGATACGGTCCGAGGTCAGCATGACCATCTCCGTGATGATCTGGGTGCAAATGCGGCAAACGGCGCGAGCGGGCAGGCTGGCCGGCGGGGCAATAACACCGCGGACATCAGCTTGATTGCTCTCGATCGACAGAGGGGCGGAAAGGTATTGGGGCGCGGCGGCGCCGGGCAAAGGATTATGTTGAATAGGCATATGAACACTCCCGTTATAGGAATTATTTCATACACCTTACACAGCTGCGGGGATGGATAAAAGCGAGCTTGCGCAACTTCGTGTTGTTTTAGCTGCGATATTTCTTTAAGCGGCAGAAAATTATGGGATTATTTTCCTCTTTCATTCCTCTCGAAAAAACACAAAAGCCGGGCTCTCACCCGGCTTTTCACGAGATATCGCTTTGGAGCGTATCAGCCGCGTCCGCGCTTGCGGCGCTGGCCGAGGCCCATTTCCTTGGCGAGGCGCGAGCGTGCTTCGGCATAGGCGGGGGCGACCATCGGGTAATCGACCGGGAGATCCCACTTCTCGCGGTATTCTTCCGGCGAGAGGCTGTGGTGGGTCATCAGGTGGCGCTTGAGCGACTTGAAGTTGCCGCCGCACTCCAGGCAGGTGATCTGCTCGTCCTGGACGGATTTACGAACCGATACAGCCGGCTTCTGCTTTTCGACGACGGCCGTTGCCGACGCCGGGACCGATGTGTTGCTCAGAGCCGAATGCACGTCCGAAATAAGGTTTGCGAGATCGCTGACTGGCACCACATGATTGCTAACATATGCGGCAACAATATCCGCGGTAAGCTCCACCAGCAATTCCGGCCCGCTACCGGCTGCAGTATCCGTCATAGTATGTTTCTCCTGTTTGCATGCTCAAATGGCCTTGGACTTCTCAGCCAAGGCCGCCATCGTAGAGCCAACAGCAAAAAACGCGGGTTACTGCCACCTGTTTCGAAAAACTGAAATCCACCCCTAGATTCCCGCAGCCGAAACCCGAACTTAATACTGCCCGATTCCGAATTAGTACGTTAGCACGCAGCCGACTTCCTCAATTAAACATTGAAATGCAAGCGCAACGAGGAAATAAGCAACGTGATTCTAATTCAATATCAGAACTCTACTTCCGCATCCAAATATCACCGTTTTGCGAAAACGCCAATTATTATTTCATATATATCTACCGAAATCTGCCCCGCTCCCAAGAATTATCAACCCGCGAGCTCAAGATTAACGGCCAAATGGCCGGATAAATATGCAAAAATTTGCTTAAAATACTGAAACGAAAGCACTCTCATCTTTTAGCGAGGTCGTCGCGCACCGATTCCGGGCCTAGCCGGAGCCCTGTTTTGTGTGCCGCGCGGGCCAGCAGATGAGCCGCCACCGGCGCCGTCAGCAGGAAGAAGACAAAGCCCGCCACCGCCCGAACCAGCACCGCCACCTCGCCCGAGGCGATGCCAGCGGCGATCAGCAACAAGCCGGAGCCGACCGTCCCTGCCTTCGATGCCGCGTGCATGCGGGTGTAAAGGTCCGGCAGGCGGAGCAGGCCGAGGGCAGCCACCAGCGCAAACAGTGCGCCCGCGACAATGAGGACGGCGACGACGATTGCTGTCGGATAGCTCATCCCTTGCGTCCCTTCTTCACGGCGCGGCCGGCGGTATTGCCCTTGCGCGCCTTGTTGGCCTTCACTTTTGGCAATTTCGCGGCAGCGGGCGCCTTGCGCGACGGCTCGACGATGGTGGCGCGCGAAAGCACGAAGCGGGCGAAGGCGACGGTGGCAAGGAAGCCGACGAGGCCGAGCGCGATCGCGATATCGATATAGAGCGCGAAGCCGGTCTTTACCGACAGCACGGCGATGAAGCCGATGGCGGTGCCCGACAGCGTATCGAGCGCCAGGATGCGATCGGGTAGCGTCGGCCCGACGAGAACCCGCCAGCTCGCCAGCAGAAAGGCGAGGCCGAGAATGGCAAGGGCAATCGTCGCGGCCGTGGAGACGATGACCAGCGGCTCGATCATCGGAACGCCTCCATGATCTTGCGCTCGAAGCCATCGGCGATGTCGCGTCTGGCCTTGTCGGGATCGGAGCAATCCAGCGCGTGGACGTAGAGGATGCGGCGGTCGTCGGACACATCGACCGACAGCGTGCCGGGGGTCAGCGTGATCATGTTGGCCAGCAGGGCGATCTCGAAATCGCGGTCGACTGTCAGCGGAAAGGCGAAGATGCCGGGCTTGATCGTCAGCTTCGGGCTGAGCACGGTGGCGGCGACCCTGAGCGCCGAGAGAGACAGTTCCTTGAGAAACAGGAGGATCAGCGAAAGGATCGCCCAGCAGCGGCGCAGATAGCCCGCACCGCCATAGGGCTCGCGGACCACAAGCAGGGCGACGGCGCCGAGCACGAAGCCGAGGACGAGATTGTGCGGCGACGTGCTGCCGGAGACGGCGGCCCAGGCGATGGTGAGCAGCAGATTGAGGAGGAGCGCGATCATGGTGCCTCTCCCTCCAGCGCGGCACTTTCGGGGAAGACGGACTGCAGGTAGGCGGCGGGATCGGCAAGGCCATCGGCGGCGGATTGGGTGAGCTGCAGCAGCGTGTTCGGGAAGATGCCGAAGCCGACGACCAGCGCCGTCAGCGCGATGATCGGCAGCGTGGCCGGCCAGGCGATTGTGGCGTGGAGCTGGGCTTCCGTCGCCGGGCGCCAGTAGGCGAGAAGGAAGACGCGGCCGAAGGCGATCAGGGTAATAAAGCCGCCGATCAGGATGACCGCCGCCAGCCACCAGGCGCCGACATCGAGCGAGGCCTTGACCAGCGTCACCTTGGGCCAGAAGCCCGTGAACGGCGGCAGGCCGCAGGCGGCGAGGAAGAGGATGAAGGACAGGCCGGCGAACAGGCCGTTGCGGCGATAGAGGCCGGCGAGCGTGGTCAGCGAGAAGCCGCCGCCGAGCCGGGCCGCCTGCCCCGCCACGAGATAGAGTGCTGTCATCAACAGCATGGAGTGCAGCGCATAGAGGACGGCACCGGAGAGCCCGCCCGCGGTACCCAGCGCCACGCCGATCAGCATGCTGCCGATACCCGAAATGACCGTATAGCCGAGCAGCTTGCGGATATCGTCCTGCGCCAGCGCGCCGAGTGCGCCGGTGATGACGGTGAGCGCACCGATTGCGGCGATCAACAGGCTTAGCTCGTCGCGCTCGGCCGGCAGCAGCATGACGAGGACGCGGATCAGCGCGTAGACGCCGACCTTGGTGAGCAGGCCGGCGAACAGCGCGGAAACGACGATGCGCGGCGTGTGATAGGAGGCCGGCAGCCAGAAATTGACCGGAAAGGCTGCGGCCTTCATGGCGAAGGCGAGCAGGAAAAGGGCAGCCAGCGTCATCATCGGCGCGTGAGAGCGAACCGCCTCGGCCTTCATGGCGATGTCGGCCATGTTGAGCGTGCCGAAGGACGCATAGAGAATGCCGACCGCTATCAGGAACAGGGTCGTGGCGATGAGATTGAGGACGGCGTATTTCATGGCGCCGTCGATCTGGGCGCGCTCGGAGCCGAGGATCAGCAGCCCGAAGGAGGCGATCAGCAGCACCTCGAACCAGACATAGAGGTTGAAGATATCGCCGGTCGTGAAGCTGCCGGTGACGCCGGCCATCAAGAGCAGCAGGAAGGGGAAGAAGCCGTGGCGGCGGCTGTTAGGGTCGATGTCGCCGAGCGCACAGACGCCGCCGGCAAGGGCCGCGATCGACGCCGTCAGCGCCATCAGGGCGCCGAGGACGTCGATGCTGAAGGCGATGCCGAAAGGCGGCAGCCAGCGGCCCATGACCATGGTGAGCGGACCGTGTGCCGCGACGCGGGCGAGCAGCAGCGCGTCGAGGACCACGAGCAGGGCGAGGCCCGCGATGGCGAGTGCTGCCTGCAGGCGGATGGCGCCGCGCATCATCATGAGGATGGCGCCGAGCGTGATGCAGAGCGCGACCGGGGCGATGGCGAGCCAGCTTTCGAGGGTCGCCGGTGTGGTGACGAGGGCGGCGGAGAGGGCCATGGCGGTGTTCGCGGGGGTGGCCATTCAGGGGGCTCCTCGCGATGAGGTCTGAGAAGATAAGGCCCTCTCTGCCCTGCCGGGCATCTCCCCCACAAGGGGGGAGAAGAATCGTGGCGAGCGCATCGCCCAGCATTTAATCCTCGCACCCGTTGCCCGCTTCCCCTGGCGAGCGGGTGAGCCCAGCGGTTCTCCCCCCTCGTGGGGGAGATGCCCGGCAGGGCAGAGAGGGCTTTTTATCCGCACAACACTCATCATCATCAATACCCCAACGGCGGCCGCCCGGGATGGTCGGGTTCGGCGACCCGCATCTCGTCGGTGTTGTCGGTGCCGATGTCCTGATAGCTGCGGTAGGTCAGCACCAGCAGGAAGGCGAGGAAGGAGAAGGAGATGACGATCGCCGTCAGGATCAGCGCCTGCGGCAGCGGATTGGCGGCGCCCGATGGCAGCGTGTCGAGGCTATCAGGAATGATCGGCGGCACCTCGCGCGTCAACCGTCCCGCGGTGAAGAGAAGCAAGTTGACGGCATTGCCGAGGATGGCGATGCCCAGCATGATGCGGATCGAGAACTTCGACAGCATGAGGTAAACCGCGGCTGCGAAGAACAGGCCGACGAGACCGGCAAAGAGCGGCTCCATCACTCCACCTCCCTTTCCTCGAGCGCCAGCGCAATCGCCGTGACGGCGCCGACCACGACGAAATAGACGCCGATATCGAAGAGCATGACCGTCGACAGCGGCACCTCCACGCCTGCGATGACGGGATAGATCCACAGGCCGGTCATGAAGGGAACGGCGAAGGCGACCGAGAGGATACCGGCGCTCGAGGCCATCAGCAGGCCGGCGCCCGATATCGTCAGCGGGTGGAAACGGATGGCGCGGCGTACGGCGTCGACGCCATTGGCGATGCCGAGCACGGCGAGCGCAGAGGCGGCGATAAGCCCGCCGATGAAGCCGCCACCCGGTTCGTTATGCCCGCGCAGCAGCACGAAGACGGAGAAGAGCAGCATCAGGGCCGTGAGGACGGGGGCGACGGTGCGGAAGATCAAAGTGTTCATGGACGCTCCACTCCGAGCGCATGCGGCGCGTCCGGTGGCGGTCGTACCAACTTGCGCTCCTTGCGCGCACGCATGCGGATCAGCGCCAGGATCGCGAGACCGGTGACGGCGACGACGGCGATCTCGCCCAGCGTGTCGGTGCCGCGGAAATCGACGATGATGACGTTCACGACATTGGCGCCGTGCGCGATGGTCTTCGAATAGGTGTTGAAGAAATCGCTGAGCGCCGTGTCCAAGGGCGCCTGCGTCACCTTCATCAAAAGCAGCATGAGGCCGGCGCCGCAGGCGAGCGCTAAGAAGCCGTCGAACAGGCGCTGCGCGGGCGGGCGCCGGTCGGTGGGCGACAGGCGCAGCCGGGTCATGACCAATGCCAGAATGACGACGGAGAGCGTTTCCACCATGAACTGGGTGAAGGCGAGATCCGGCGCGCCATAGAGCAGGAAGATGATGGCGACGGAAAAGCCCTGAATGCCGAGGGAGACGATCGCCGTCAGCCGGTCGCGGGCGACGACAACGGCGCCGAGGCCGAGGACGGCGAGCAGGAGGATCACCCATTCATAGAGGGGAACGCCATGCGGCCACGAGGGCATGGCGGGCATTTCGCCATAGAGCCAGAGCGGCAGGATGAGGACGGCTGCGACCGCGATGAAGGTGGCGGTGACATAGATCTCCAGCCGGCCCGGCTGGATGAAGCGGGTGACGCGGATGGCGATTTTCACGAGGCCCGAGACGGCATGGTCGAAGCCACGATCGGGGCCGGTTCCGATGGTTTCGAGCAGCAAGGCCATCAGCGCCCGCACACGGTCGAGCATCCGGTAGGCGGCGATGCCGAGGGCGATGGTGACAAGCGACAGCAGCAGCGGCAGGCCGAGATGCGGGACGAGCGAGATGTCGACGGTGGCGGCTGCTCCCGAAATCGCCGAGGCCATGGGCGAGGAGATGTAGTGGTGGGTGACCGCCGAAAGGATGGCGGCGACGAAGCCCAGCAGAGAGAGGACGACAGGGCCGAGCCAGAGGAGCGGCGGCGCCTCATGCGGATGCCTTGGGGTTTCCACCCGCGCGCCGAAGAAGGGCTTGATGGCGACGGCAAAGCCGATGGCGAACATCAGGGCGTTGCCGATCACCGCGACGGCGGTGAAGAGGATCGACCAGGGATCGCCGGATGCCAGCGCCGCATAGATCTCCTCCTTGGCGAGGAAGCCGAAGAATGGCGGCAGGCCGCCCATGGAGAAGGCGGCGGCGAGTGCTGTCATCGCCGTCAGCGGCATGGCGTTCCGCAGTCCGCCGAGGCGGGTGATATCGCGGCTGCCGGTCTCGTGATCGATGATGCCCGCTACCATGAAGAGCGCGCCCTTGAACAGCGAATGGGCCACCAGATAGAGCGTCGCCGCCTCCACCGCGTAGGGCGAGCCGAAGCCAGTGAGCATCACCAGCAGGCCAAGCGAGGCGACGGTGGTGTAGGCGAGCTGCAGCTTGAGATCGGTCTGTCGCAGCGAAAGCAGCGTGCCGACGATGAGCGTCGCGCCGCCGAAGAGCGGCAGCAGCGTTTCCCAGGCCGGCGTGCCGCCCATGGCCGGGTTCAGCCGCATCAGGAGGTAGACGCCGGCTTTCACCATGGTGGCGGAATGCAGGTAGGCGGACACGGGCGTCGGCGCTTCCATGGCGTTGGGAAGCCAGAAATGGAACGGGAACTGCGCCGACTTGGTGAAGGCGCCCGCAAGCATCAGGATGAGGATGGCGAGATAGGTCGGATTGGCGCGCAGCAGCTCGCCCGAGAGAAGCAGGCTCGACAGCGATGTGGCGCCGGTCGCGCTCCAGACCAGGAGCAGTCCCGCGAGCAATGCCAGCCCGCCACCGCCGGTGACGACCAGCGCCTGCAACGCTGCGCGGCGCGAGGCCTCGCGGGTGTGGTCGAAGCCGATCAGCAGGAAGGAGGTGATCGAGGTGAGCTCCCAGAAGATGAATAGCATCAGCAGGCTGTCCGACAGCACAAGCCCGAGCATCGATCCCATGAACAGGAAGATGAAGGAGAAGAAACGGCCGAGATCGCGATGCCCCTTCAGGTAGCCGCCGGCATAGAGCACGACCAGCGTGCCGATGCCTGATATCAGCAGCGCGAAGGTGACGGAGAGGCCGTCGAGCAAAAAGGAAAAGCGGATATCGTAGGCCGGCACCCAGTCGTAGCCGCCGGTCATCACGTTTCCGGCGGCGGCTTCAGGCAGGAGGCCGAGAAAGTGGATGAAAGCGAGCGCCGGGATGAGCGCCAGCAGCCAGGCGGCATTGGCACCCATGATGCGTGTGACGAAAGGGGCGAGGACAGCGCCGAGGAACGGCAGAAGGAGGGCCGCGAATGTCAGAGCCGTAACGGCGGCCATGTCCCCTCCTCTGCCCGCGAATCCCCATTCCGACGACGCCGGAAGCGTGTTTCAGGTTTAAGAGAAGAACGCTGGCGGCTCAAGCCTTATGGGACGGCTGGCCTGGCTTGGCGGGCCTGGACTCACAGAGAACGACCGCCGACGGGCCGGCGAAGGCGCGCCACAGCAGGGCGTGACAGAAGAACAGCGCAAGCAGCAGGGGCCAGACGGCGGAACCGAACAGGCCCGCCACACGTGTCAGCGTCCAGCCGTCACGATACATCCATCCCTCAATGAAGGTCATGACAGCAAAAGCCGACGCCACGGCACAATATACTGTAACTATAAAACCCTGAAACATCGTGGCCCCCATGCCACCTTTAGAACCCTAGACTGTAGAATACCGCAATACTTACCGAAATGTGAACATATCTATTACAAGTAGATGCCGACGCCTTGCTTCGCCTAAAGACGTAGCGGCCACCGGCCTTTCCCTTGATCGTGACCGCCGCCCGCCCCACATTGCCACGGTGGACACCGCCCTACCCTTTCCCCGCCCCCGAAAGGAGACGCCATGACCGAGACGATCGCCAAGGTTGAAAAGAGCGACGAGGAGTGGAAGCAGCTGCTGACGCCCGAGCAATATCGGGTCACCCGGCAGCACGGCACCGAGCGCGCCTTTACCGGACCCTACTGGGATTCATTCGAAACAGGGCTCTACCGCTGCGTCTGCTGCAACGCCCCGCTCTTCCGCTCCGATACGAAATTCGATGCGGGCTGCGGCTGGCCGAGCTATTTCGAGGCCGTCTCGCCCGATGCGGTGACGGAATACAAGGATGATTCCTACGGGATGATCCGCACCGAAATCCGCTGCGGTCGCTGCGACGCGCATCTCGGCCATGTCTTCCCCGACGGCCCACCGCCGACGGGGCTGCGCTACTGCATCAACGGGCACGCGATGGTGTTCGAGGCGGGGGGCTGAGGGGTCAGATCTGGCTAAAGTGTCAAACATCCTTAGTCACATATGTCGGCCGCGAAGCTTTGACTTTTGCGACTTGGCGAAGGCAGTCACGTCGCCAGACGCGCGACGAGCGGACGTCTGTTTCGGGTCCTTCCAAATCTCCATGTCCGCCTTGATGGCGGCCACAGTCGATCTTGCACGTTCATAAGTGTCGGGTTGCAGTGTCAAGCCAATGTGAACTGTCTCCATGCGCACAAGGAATTCAACAACATCCTGATCCGGAGTGCCGCGTCGTAAGAGCCCAGCAGTCTCTATCAAGTACGTATCATATTCGTCTGCGAATGCTTGCGCGTCGCCCTCATTCCATCGCTGTCCGGCACCCAGTAAGCCAATAGGATCCCAAAGCGACCAGCCAATGTCGCGCAGTCGCGATAGCTGGAGCTTAGGCGGGGTGCAAAGGGGAGCCATCGATCTAAATCCGGTTGCTGCGCAACAGGGATACACCTCGGGCCCGCAAGTCCGCAATATGCCGACGGCCGCTTTGCGCCGGAAGCGGTCATTGGTTCGGCCACATTGGATTAACCAACAGGTGGTATTGATGAGGCGTCGTTTGCGGTGGAGTAAGCAATGCTCATCGAAGAATCAGCCGTCGCTACCCAAATTTTCTTGCGTCTGTTGATGGCACTCATTGCGCTTGGCGTGTTTGGAGGGATCATCACCAACGCGCTTATACTCTGGCGCACGAAATCGCTTGTAACTCTTTCGGGGGAGGAGAGCCTATCTCGGGGGGAGCGCAAGGGACGCCAGTTTAGTCGTGCCAGCACCTTCTTCACTGACATTCGATTCAAACGTCTGAGAATAGCGATGTTTGCCAGCTTGGGTCTTTGTGTTTCGTCCTTTGCGTTGCTGATTTTGATTGACGGGCTTTCAAGGTGAAAGCGGCCATATGTTACTGTGAATAATGATGTCCGCTTAGGGCCGAAGGCCGTCATGACGGTGAAGCGTCACAACGGCCATCGCTCCCCGGCAGCAAATCGTTGACTTACCGATTGAACTCCCATGTTCCGCCGACACCAAGCGCGCGCTCGAACGCATCTTTTCCCGGTCCGCTTAGCCAGGATTTCAGCGATTGCTGCTCCGGGTTGATCTGACGCAACGCATCGAGATCGGCATGTCCTGCCAAACGTCCATCGTCGACGAGCTGCGTGAGCTTATCCAGAAATGGATTCTCCGCCAGGACCTCGTCGGGAAAGCGTGCATAAGGAATAGGTCGTCCGGCGGCCTCCGAGAAGAAAGCTTGCAGATCACGGCCCGTCACAACGTCGCTGGCTATCTCGAATGTCGTGCCGCCAAACCGCGATGGTTCCGCAAAGATCGCCGCGACGATCTTTCCAATGTCGTCGACGGCCAGAACCTGCATGTGCCGATCCGGCTGCATGAAGAAGGTGTAGCGACCTTCATCGAGACCGAAGCCCGGCATGACCAGAAGCTCCATGAATGTGGCGGGCCTGACGATCGTATGCGTGATCGGCAAAGTCCGGATATGTCTCTCGATCTCGGCCTTCGTGTCGTAATGTGCGACACCCGTCGGCTGATCTCCCGCCGCGCTGCCTGACGTGTAGACAAGGTGTTTCACCCCTTGCGCGACAGAAAGGTCGGCGACGGACTTGCCGTAGCGAACCTCGTCCTCGTCCGTGACGGCACCTCCCGGTGAACTCGGCTGGACACTGAAGACGCCGTGCGCGCCGTTCATTGCGGCACTCATGGAACCGGCGTCATCGAAGGTTCCGGCGAAAAGCTGAACCCCAGCCTCGCCCAGCGCGATTGATTTGGGCGATGTCAGGTCACGAACCATGGCGCGCACCGGCCAACCCGCCTTCAAGAGTGCAGTAACAACCGATCCGCCTTGCTGCCCCGTTGCGCCAAAGACCAGAATGGGCAGTTTTTCATTTTGCATGGCTTAACCCTCGTGTTGAACGTAGGTTACCTATATATACCGTTGAAAAGCCGGCGGAAGACGGCACATTTTTCAGCCTTAGGCACAGGAGTTATACAATTGGAACGGCAGGTCCACGGTCGCCCCTACGAGCAAAAGAACGGCAAGCCGTATTTCAGGCCGTGCGCCCCCAATGCAGTTCTGGCCCGGCTCGGCGATAAATGGACAATTCTTGTCATGTCGCATCTCGCGCTGGCGAACGGGCACCAGATGCGGTTCAGCGAGCTGAAGAATGGTATCGAAGGAATAACGCAGCGCATGCTCACTCTGACGCTGAGAAACCTCGAACGCGACGGGCTATTGATCCGCCATTATTTCCCGGAGGTGCCACCTCGCGTGGAATACCAGTTAAGCGAAATGGGCGCGAGCATGTTGCCCGCACTAGAAGGCTTTACCTCCTGGATCAGAGAAAATTGGCCGAAGATCGAAAACTGCAGGAAGCAATATGACTTGCGGTGAATGGGGGCTTCGGGCCGAAGGCGGTCATTGACAGTGAGACATGCCACCGTGGCCTAACCAGCTGCAATGGTGCGCGCAGTGGCTGAGGCCATCCCAGTGGCAGGTCACTCACATGCTTTCCGGCGAGGCTACGCCGCCAATCAGCCCGGCACCCGCAGCTCCATGAAGGTCAGGTCCAGCCAGCGGCCGAACTTGGTGCCGACCTCGTGGAAGGTGCCGCCGTTGCGGAAGCCGAGCTTTTCGTGCAGGGCGATGGAGGCGGCGTTGCCGGCCTCGATGCCGGCGATCATCACATGGATGCCGTTCTCGCCGGCGCGGGATATCAGCGCCTGCATCAACTTTCTGCCGATACCCTGGCCCTGGTGGTCCTTCTCGACATAGACGGAGTGCTCGACGGTGTGGCGGAAGCCCTCGAAGGCGCGCCAGTCGCCATAAGACGCGTAGCCGGCGATGCGGCTTTCCTTTTCGGCGACCAGAACCGGAAAGCCGCGCGCCATGCGCATCCTGAACCACTCCAGCCGGTTGTCGAGATCGACCACGGTCTCGTTCCAGATCGCCGTCGTGTGCTCGACAGCGTGGTTGTAGATATCGCGTACCTCGGGCAGATCGGCCTCGGTGGCGTCGCGCAGGAGAACGGCTTGCGTCATGATCGTCAGTCCACTATCATTTCAATATGTCCACTATATCAAACGATTTCGACCGCTGTCTAGGGGAACGCGTCCGCGCCGAGCGGGAAATGCGTGGCTGGTCGCTCAGTGATCTCGCAGGGCAGTCCGGGGTTTCGCGCGCCATGATCCACAAGATCGAGCGCGGCGAAAGCAGTCCGACGGCCTCGCTGCTCGGCAAATTGTGCGGTGCCTTCCAGCTGACGGTCTCCTCGCTGATCGCGCGGGCGGAGGCCGGCGGCCAGCGGCTGGCGCGGCGCGGCGAACAGCAGGTCTGGACCGATCCCGAGACCGGTTATGTCAGGCGCCACGTCTCGCCGGTGGCGGGAAGTCCCGTCGATATCGTCGAGGTCGACCTGCCTGTTGGAGCCGTTGTCGCCTACCCCGCCTCCTCCTTCGTGTTCCTGCGGCAATATATATGGGTGACCGAGGGCACGCTCGTCTTCGTCGAGGGCGACATCCGGCATGAGCTGAACGCGGGCGACTGCCTGCTGCTCGGGCCGGCGGCGGACTGCGTCTTCCGCAACGAAACGTCGGCAAGCTGCCGCTATGTGGTGACTGTTCTGAAGGCCGCGTGAGCGCTGATCAGAGGCCCGGCGTGCTCAAGCTCAGGCATGTGAGCACAGCGGAATAGTGGACGGCGGCGGCGGTGACGACGAAGCCGTGCCAGATGGCATTCTGGAAGCGCAGCTTTTCCCAGACGTGGAAGATCACGCCAAGCGAATAGATGATGCCGCCGATGACGATCAGAAGCATCGAGGCGAAGGGGATACGCTCGGCCACCGGACCGGCGACGATGACGCCGCTCCAGCCCATGGCGAGATAGAGCAGGATGGCCAGCCGGTCGAAACGGCCGGGAAAGCCGCACTTCAGGAACACGCCTGATGCGGCCACCAGCCAGATGGCGATCAGCATGCCCGAGAGCAGCGGATTGTCGGCGCCGCGCTGCAAGAAGGGCGTGTAGGTCGCGGCGATCAGGATGAAGATCGACGAGTGATCGAGCCGGCGCAGGAACCATTTGGTGCGCGAGACCGGCCAGGCATTGTAGGAAAACGAGATGCCGAGCGTCAGCACCAGACCGACGCTGTAGATCCATGCGGCGGCGAGCTCACCATGCGAGGCCCAGACGGTGGCGTAGAAGATGAGGACGGTAGCACCGACGAGCGCCAGCGCGAGGCCGACGCCGTGGACGATGCCGTCGGCGATCAGCTCGTATTTGTCGTAAGCCCAGCGGATGCCGTTGAACTCGCCCATGCACGCGGCCCTCTCCTAACGACGGGATGGTCTCACCGATCGGGGGGATGCGCAACCTCGCCACCTCCCCATTATCGGGGGCTTTCAGCCAAACGGCTGTGGCCCGATGTCGCGTCAGCGCGTGCGGTCGACCAGGACCGAGCACCGGGCATGGCGGACGATGCGGTCGGCGGTGGCGCCGATGAAATAGTTGCTGAAATCGGGGATGTGCGAGGCGAGGATGATGAGATCGGCCTTGTGGGTCTCGGCGGATGCCAGGATGGTGCTTGCCGGCCGGCCGTGGCCGATCTCGACCACAGCAGGGATCCTGGTATCGCGCACGAGGCCCGAGAGCTTGGCTTCGGCATCGTCAACCGCGGTGCGGACGATGTCCGGCGGCAGGTCGACGGCGACATAGGTCGGGATATCCTCGACGACATTCAGAAGAACGATCTCGCCGCCCTCGTCCAGCAGTGTGGCGGCCTTGCGGAAAATCCGCTCGCCATCCGCCAAGGCACCGATCTCGATCGCAACAATGATTTTCTTGTACATGCGGGCTCTCCAATGACGCGGTTTGAACTGCAATGACCCTGTCAGAGAATAGATATGACGCCTTGATCGGGATCAAAGCAAGCTCGATCGGGATCAAGTCCAGCAGCGATCCAGCGTCAACATGGAGCGAACGCTTCATCGCCAAAAACTGCCCTTCTGTGAACAGTGGAACTGCGCCATATAGAGTGGCAAGTACGGCGGCCAAGGGACCTTACACAGACATGCAACGGCGCAAATTTCTTGGCATCGCCACCGGCAGCGCACTCGCTGCCAGCGC
This sequence comes from Rhizobium sp. S152, assembly GCF_030380735.1. Classification (GTDB taxonomy): domain Bacteria; phylum Pseudomonadota; class Alphaproteobacteria; order Rhizobiales; family Rhizobiaceae; genus Rhizobium. The sequence continues at coordinate 43,107 of NZ_JAUDRZ010000010.1, forward strand.
CGGCATGCCTCATCCATCGAAGGCGGGAGACGCATCCATGACATCCACCGAGACCTCCTACGCGCTGACGCGCCCCGCCTATGTCGACCAGTCGCATCTCGTCGTCACCGACCTGCCTCGCGTTTCCAGCTTCTACCAGTCGATGCTCGGCCTCAAGGTGATCGAGAAGAGCGCCAGCGGCGAAGTGCTCGGTGTCAACGGCGTGCCGCTTCTGACGCTGACGACGGGCAAGAACGTGCGCGTCGCGCCGCGCAATGCCGCCGGCCTGTTTCACACCGCTTTCCTGATGCCGAACAGAACGGAACTTGCGCGCTGGCTGCGCCATGCCGCGCATAACAACGTCGTGCTCGACGGCGCCTCCGACCACCTCGTCAGCGAGGCGATCTATCTTTCCGACCCCGAGGGCAACGGCATCGAGATCTATGCCGACCGTCCACACGAGGCCTGGAAGTTCCACCAGGACGGACAGGTGGAGATGGCGACGCTCGGCCTCAATCTGCAGGCGCTCTACGACAGCGCGCCGCAGGATCCCTGGAACGGCATGGCCGAGGGTACGGCGATTGGCCATATCCACCTGCAGGTCGGCAATATCCCGGAAGCGGACACCTTCTACCGCGACGTGCTCGGCCTGAAGCTGATGGCGCGCTATTCCGGCGCAAGCTTCTTCGCCACCGGCGACTACCACCACCACGTCGCCGCCAATATCTGGAACAGCCGCGGCGCCGGCGCCCGCGCGGCCGGCATGACCGGCCTTTCCGACTATACGCTGCGCTTCAACGACAAGGCGGCGCTCGACAAGGCGGTGGCCAAGCTCGACGAACTCGAGATCAGAAGCGAGAAGCGCGAAGGCGGCGTTTCCCTGACCGACCCGTGGGGCATCGGCCTGACGCTGGCGGCCTGATCTTCCAGCCCTTTCACCACGCTTCGAACGCTCGCCCAAAGGCGGACGTTTTTCATCAGGACCGTACCAACACCGTCGCGTCGTGGCCGGATTGACATCAGGTCGAGTCCGCGACAACTTATGGACGATTTTCAAGGTTGCGTATTTCTCCAGAAACGCGCATCCGTTTACCTGCGGGGGCAAGGGCATTGCATGACGATCCGCAGGCCCTGGACGACAGCAAATGTTTCATTCGTCCTGCATGACGACGCGACAGATGACCCTGTCGTCACCGTGGAGATTTGGACACCTGACGGCGTTCTCTATATATTGGCCGAAGTCGAGATCGTCGGCGCGTCGCTGGCCCTCAAAGGAGCACACTTTTCCGGATTGACGCCGAACGATCTCAGCGTGAGCCGCTTGCGTCAGATCGCCCGCTTGGCCTTGGAGCATGGAGGTTGGAATGAAGTCGTCATTGAAGGAGCGGTTCGCACGACTGGGGCCGGTCCGGGTCATAGACCGCGACCTGTCCGGTTTCGCCGCTGACGCCCGTTTCGTCATGCCGGCGGACACGAGCGTGGTCGACGTGGTGGCTGCCGCCGTTCTCCTGCATACGAAGACGAACCTGTCTCTGGCGGAAGCCAAGGCATGCGTGGAGCATCTGCTTGAAGTCGATGTGTTCGACACATCCTTCGATCGCGTTACCGACACCGCTGCCTTGAGCGCCGGGCTTCTGAAGGCCGGGATCCTCGTTCATTTTCTGCCGTCATCCAACACGTCGGGCAAGACCAATCAATCGGCAGGCAACAAGGCGTTTTCGCTCGGCTGACCCTCACGCATCCATAGCCGGGATGGATGTCGCATAGCAGCATTTCCGCATCACCCATCCGCCATCTCTACATCCCCGATACATAGAAGGAACTCAATTCATTTTTGGGCGTTCCTGTGGCGAAGCATGAAGCTTCCGGGGGATTGAGACGTCCATGGGCATCGCCAGCGGCATCCGGAAACACGCCAAGAAGATCGCGATCGGCGAGCAATACGGCTCCGAGCGCCATTACAGCGCCTGGGCGCAGACGCTGCGCGATAGCACCGAGGCGCTGCCGCAGCCGCAGGCGCCGGTGCAACGGGTGCAGAAGGATGGCCTCGACATCAGCGTGGCCTGGGCAATCATCGGCATTTTCCTGATGCTGGCGCTTTCGGCCATCTACATGATGTCGCTGATCCTGATCCCGCTGACGCTCGCCATCGTCGTCGGCATGATCCTCGGCATGCTCGCCGAGCGGCTAAGCAAGATGGGCGTGCCGCGCATCACCAATGCGGTGCTGCTCTCGGGAACCGTCGCCCTGATCATCTTCTTCGTCGCCAACGCGCTCGCGGGACCGGGCGCCACGCTTGTCAACGAAGGGCCTGCCTTCGTCGAGAAGACGCTGCAGCGGCTGATGCCCTATCTCGAACGGATCAAGTGGCTGCACATCACGCCCGAGACCTTCGAAAGCGGGCCGATGTCGAGCGACAAGCTGTTGGAAAATACCGGCAACGTCCTGCACCTCGTCACCGCAAACCTGACGCCGGCGCTGATCCAGGCGCTGATCTTCTTCGCCGCGCTGCTGCTGTTTCTCGCCGGGCGCGTGACGCTGCGCAAGTCGATCATCATGGTGTTTCGCACGCGGGCGCAGCGGCTGGCGGCGATCCGGGTCATCAACGGCGTCGAGCAGGTGCTCGGCTTCTATTTCGCCACCGCGTCGCTGATCTATGTCTGCCTCGGTGTCGTCATGATGGTGATCGCCTATCTCGGCGGGCTCCCCTCGCCGGTGCTCTGGGGCTTCTTCGCCTTCCTGTCGAGCTTCATTCCCTATCTCGGCATCACCATGATGACGCTGGCGATCGCCATTGCCGGCATCCTCACCCATGACACGCTGCTGCTGAGCCTCATCCCTGCCGCCGCCTTCTTCACCGTCCACCTCGTCATGGAGAACCTGATCTTCCCGGCGGTGATGGGAAAGCGGCTGGAGATCAACCCCTTCGTGGTGTTTCTCGCCATCCTGTTCTGGACATGGATGTGGGGCGCCGTCGGTGCTATGCTGGCGCTGCCGCTGTCACTGATCGTGATGACCATCATCGATGAACTCTTCATCGAAGAGAAACCGCAGCCGCAATTGCCGAAATGAGTGAGGCAGGACGCGTAGATGGCCGAAATTGATCTGAACTTCTCCACCCACGACCGCCTGACCAGCGGCGTGTCTCCCTGGGGCCGCGGCGCCGGCCGCCCCCGATATCATCCCCTCCAGGACCATCTCAGGGTGGATGCGCTCGTGGTCGGCGGCGGCATCACCGGCGCGATGATGGGCCAGCATCTTCAGGAGCGCGGCCTGTCGGTGGCGATCGTCGACCGCGAGCGGCCGGGCTTCGGCAGCACGCTCGCCTCGACGGCGATGCTGATGTGGGAGATCGACCGGACCCTGACGGAGCTCGAGACCTTCTACGGCTACGAGCGGGCCGTCGGGATCTACCGCCGCAGCGCTGCTGCCATGGCGGGACTTGCCAAGCTGATCGCGGCGCATCGCATCCCCTGCCAGTTCCGGCCGCGGCAATCACTGCTCCTGACCAGCAACCAGGAGGGCGCCCGCGACCTTCTGACCGAGGTGGACCTGCGCCGCCGCGCCGGGCTGCCGAGCAGCTATCTAGAACATTGCGACCTGTTCACCGAATTCGAGCTCGACCGCGACGCCGGCATTTTTTCGCGCGGCGCGGCGGAGGCCGATCCGCTGCTCATCACCTGGGCGCTGCTCGATATCGCGACGCGGCAGGGTGCGACGCTGGTCAACGCGTCGGTGACACGGATGCATAGCGAGGGCGGCCGCGTCACCGCGGAGACCGAGAGCGGCTTCGTGATCGAGGCGAAGGCGGCGGTGCTGGCGACCGGCTACACCATGCCCGAGATCGACATGCCGAAGCTGCATCGGAGCACCTCCAGTTGGGCGCTCTCGACCGTGCCGCAGGACCCGGCGACGCTCTGGCGCGACCGGGCGCTGATCTGGGAGGACAGCCACCCCTATCTCTACATGCGCACGACGCCGGATAACCGGATCGTGGTCGGCGGAGAGGATGACGACACGGTGGATCCGGCGACGCGAGACGCCAAGACGCCCGGCAAGATCGCGGCGATCCGCGAAAAGATGAAGCGGCTCTGGCCCAGGGCCGATACCCGCGTCGCCACCTCCTGGTGCGGCACCTTCGGCGAGACCGAGGACGGTCTGCCGCTGATCGGCCCGGTGCCTGGCCTCGCCAACATCTACGGCGCCTACGGCTACGGCGGCAACGGCATCACCTTCTCCTATCTCGCCACGCAGATGATCGGCGCGATGATTTCCGGTGCGCAACGCGACTGGTTCGACGATTTCGCAATGGACCGGGATGGGCCGGGAAACGGCGTGCGGCGGGATGAGGCGGCGCGGGTGGAGATGGTGGTGAGGTAGCCTGCGGAGGCGTTTTGCCGTGGTGGCCGCGAACGCGAACGCCTGGCCGAGCTGCACTCCTACTGCGTCGTCTGATCATCCCCCATGTCCTCGACATCCTGCAGCCGGACGAATTCCACGCCGCGTGCCTTGAGGTCGAGAATGGCCCTGGCGACGCCCTCGCCGGCGGCATGGGTGGGCTGGTTGATATGGGAGATGACCACGTCTCCGTCTTGCGCCGACGCGATGCGCTTTTCGGTGACGGCGGCGCCGAGCAGCGAGCCGCCGTCGCCGTTAACCGAGTAGCCGGCGATGCGGTAGCCCATGGCGCGGATCTGGGCGATCGACGACAGGTCGTATTTGGCGGTCGAGCCGCGGAACCAGTGCGGTGCCGGAACGCCCGACGCGAGCATGGCATCGGCCCCGCCCTGCACTTCGACGCGCACGGCTTCGGGCGACCCGGCGGATGCGATGCCGTAGATCAAGGCCGGCTTGTCGACCGCCGGAATATGGTTCTGGCCGTGGTTCTCCAGCTCGAAGAGATCGGGATTGTCGAGCATGACCTTCAGCGCCTGCGGATTGTGCTTCAGCCAGCGCGCCGTCACGAAGATGGTCGCGGGGATGCGCTCACGAACGAGGGCCGATAGGATGCGGTCGTCGGCCTTGCCCATGCAGGCATCGAAGGTGAGCGCGATGCGCGGACGGTTCTTGATGCCGGAGCGGATGACATGCAGGTGCGGCTCCACCAGCTTCGGACCCTTGAGCTTCGGCGTGGGGGGAACGGCTGGCGTTCCCGGGGACACGGCGAGCGTTCCCGGGGACACGTCCGTTACCGCCGGCACGGGCGCGGCGGCTGCCGCAGCCTGAGGCGCGCGCGGCGACGCGGCCGCGATGCTGACGAGAAGGACCGGAGCGAGAAGAAGACGATTCATAACAGTGAGATGCCGTTTGACGTTGACGCGCTGCATAATGCAAAAAGTGGCAGCGCGCCACCGGCGCGATGCCACCGGCAGATCATATGCCTTGACGCCAGATAGGCGCGCAACACGGCAAATTTATGCAGGCGCGGTAGCGGCCCGCGATCAGTCGTAAAGATAATATTTGGTCCACTTCTCGCGCGGGACCTTTTCGCCGATGGTGTACTGGAGTTCGCGCACGTTGATGTGCTGCGGACCGGTGATGCAGCTGTAGGAAAGGTGATACCAATCACCCTTGCTGCGAAACACCGCACCGGGTGCTTCCAGCCGGTCGTCGCTGGGAACCGGATCCTTGAAGGTGTAGGCGATCACCTTGTCGGGCTTGTAACCTGTCGCGTCCTTGTTGATGCGGCTCATCGCCTCGGTGTCGCAGCTCTGCTCCAGGCGGGTCGCGGGATCGAGCTTTTCGAGCTGCTTCTTGATTGCGGGGTCGACGGCGAAAGCCGGGCCGGCAAGGCTGAGGACGGATAGAAGCAACACGAGACGTTTCGGCATTTCGGGGTATTCCTTTGCATGCTCATTCCGGAATTCGACACCCGATCCGCTGCCGACCTGCAGGGACGAAGACCGATAAGGGGTGGGTAAATTCCGCGCGACGCTAGCGGACTTTCTTAAAGAATGTGGTGACATCAAGGCAACATGAGGGATGCTTGCCTTTTCACACAAGCGTGTTCACGACACCTTATCGACGCTTGATCCGACGCCCGCCCGCCTCTATCTCTTCAGCACCGCAATCCCATCCGGAGCATTCCTTGTCCGCCTTCAAGAACCTGCCGACCCCGCCCGTTGCGCCCAAGAAGCCGCTCGACGATACCCGCCACGGTATTACCCGCACGGACGACTACGCCTGGCTGCGCGCCGACAACTGGCAGGCGATGTTCAAGGATCCGTCGATCCTCGACCCCGAGATCCGCAAGCATCTGGAAGCGGAGAACGCCTACATGAACGCGGCGATGGAAGACACCAAGCCGCTGCAGAAGACGCTGTTTGCCGAGATGCGGGGCCGCATCAAGGAAGATGACAGTTCCGTTCCCTCCAAGGACGGGCCCTACGCCTACGGCACCTTCTTCGTGACCGGCGGCGAGCAGCCGCGCTATTTCCGCATTCCGCGCGATGGCGACGGCAAGGATGAGAGCATCCGCGACGTGCTGCTCGACGGCGACAAGGAAGCAGAGGGCAAGGCCTATTTCCGGCTGGCGGGCATCGACCACTCGACCGACCACAACCGCGGCATCTGGGGCTATGACGACAAGGGCTCGGAGTTCTACACGCTGAAGGTTCGCGATCTTTCAACCGGCGAAGACATGGCCGACCTGATCGAGAACACCGGCGGCGGCGGCGCCTGGGCGCCCGACGGCAAGAGCTTCTTCTATTCGGCGCTGGACGAGAACCACCGTCCCTCCAAGGTGTTCCACCACATCATCGGCACGCCGCAATCGGACGACCGGCTGGTCTACGAGGAAGAGGATGCGGGCTTCTTCATGGGCGTCGGCGGCTCGTTGCTCGACGACTTCATCTATATCGACATCCATGACCACGAAACCTCGGAATACCGGCTGCTCTCGACCAGGGACCTGACGGCCGAGCCGAAGCTGGTGGCTAGGCGCGAGGAAGGCATCGAGTATTCGATGACCGAGGGCGGCAATGTCTTCTACATCCTTACCAACGACGGCGACGCCAAGGATTTCAAGATCATGGAAACGCCGGTGGACAAGCCGGGCAAGGAAAACTGGCGCGAGGTGGTGGCCCACAAGCCGGGCACGCTGATCATCAGCCACATGGCCTATGCGCGCCATCTGCTCTGGCTGGAGCGCAAGGACGGGCTGCCGCAGATCATGGTGCGCGACCGCCGCACCGGCGAGGAACATGCGATCGCCTTCGCCGAGGAGGCCTATTCGCTCGGCCTGCAGGGCTCGTCCGAATATGACAGCGACGTGATCCGTTTCTCCTATTCGTCGATGACGACGCCCTCGCAACTCTATGACTACAACATGGTGACGCGCGAGCGCACGCTGCTGAAGACGCAGGAAGTCCCATCAGGCCACAACATCGACAACTACGTCACCCGCCGTGTCTTCGCGCCGGGCTGGGATGGCGTCGAGGTGCCGGTCACCCTGCTCTATCGCAAGGACTTGGCCCTCGACGGCTCCGCGCCCTGCCTGCTTTACGGTTACGGCGCCTATGGCGTGACCATTCCGGCGAGCTTCAACACCAACTGCCTGTCGCTGGTCGACCGCGGCTTCGTCTATGCCATCGCCCATATCCGCGGCGGCAAGGACAAGGGCTTTGCCTGGTACGAAGACGGCAAGATGGAGAAGAAGACCAACACCTTCAAGGACTTCATCGCGGCGGCAGATTATCTGAATCAACAGCAGTTCACCTCCTACAAGAACATCATCGCCGAGGGCGGCTCGGCCGGCGGCATGCTGATGGGGGCGATTTCGAACATGGCACCGGAGAAATTCGCCGGCGTCATCGCCGCCGTGCCCTTCGTCGACGTCTTGAACACCATGCTCGACGACACGCTGCCGCTCACCCCGCCGGAATGGCCGGAATGGGGCAACCCGATCGACAGCCGCGAGGAATACGAACAGATCGCCGCCTATTCGCCCTACGACAACGTCGAAGCCAAGCCCTACCCGCCGATCCTGGCGCTTGGCGGCCTGACCGACCCGCGCGTCACCTATTGGGAACCGGCGAAGTGGGTGGCGAAGCTGCGCGAGAAATCGATCAGCGATGCGCCGATCCTGCTCAAGACCAACATGGATGCCGGCCACGGCGGGGCTTCCGGTCGCTTCCAGCGGCTGGAGGAGATCGCGTTCGAGTATGCGTTCGCGCTGAAGGTGGCGGGGAAGATGTGAGGATGCTGGCGGGGTGCCGTGGGTAATCCTTGCTCCCCCGCCAACGGAAGGAGCCCCCATGCCCGTCTACATCGCCGAGATGGCAGCAGAGATGGACGACGGCTGAGATTGGCTTTGCGGAGCCAATCCTGTATCTTTCTAATTCCTAATTTACATTACATGGCATCGCATCTGTTTCCTGCTTTCCGGGAGGGACCGATATGGCGAAGTACAGAGCGCATCTGCCGCAGCTCGATGGCGGGTTCTTCGTGAGCGATGGCGGCATGGAGACGACCTTCATCTTTCATGACGGGATGGAGCTGCCGCATTTCGCCTCCTTCGTGATGGTTGACGACGAGGAAGGGCGGGACCGGTTGCTGGTCTACTACCGCCGCTACCTCGATATCGCCCGCAAACACCGGGCCGGCTTCATCCTGGATACGCCGACATGGCGGGCCAATCCCGACTGGGGCGAGAAGCTCGGCTATGACGCGCAAGCGCTGCACCGTGCCAATCTCGCCGCCGTCGATCTGCTTGTGCCGCTTCGCGAGAAGTGCGAGGAGCCGGGCAGGCCGATCGTGATCTCAGGCGCGATCGGGCCGCGCGGAGACGGCTACAGGGCGGGCAACATGAGTGCTGCCGAGGCGGAGGATTATCATGGTGCGCAGATTAAGAGCTTCGCCGAAAGCGAGGCCGACATGGTGGCGGCCTATACGCTGACCAATATCGACGAGGCGATCGGCGTCGCGCGCGCCGCTGCCGCCCGCATGCCCTGCGCGATCTCGTTCACGGTCGAGACGGACGGCCGGCTGGTGACGGGGCGGAGCCTGCAGGATGCGATCGAAACCACGGATGCGGCGACCGGCGGCTCGCCCGCCTACTACATGATCAACTGCGCGCACCCCACCCATTTTTCCGGTGCTCTCGATCGCGGCAGCGGCTGGACACGGCGCATCGCCGGCTTGCGCGCCAATGCCTCGCGCATGAGCCATGCGGAACTCGACGAAAGCGAGGTGCTGGATGCCGGTGATCCTATCGACCTCGGGCAGCGCTACCGCGACCTGTTGCGGAATATGCCCGCCATCAGGATCGTCGGCGGTTGCTGCGGCACGGATCACCGCCATGTGGCGGCGATCTGCGAGGCCTGCCTGCCCGAGGCCGCCTAAGCCTCAATGCCCGCCGTGATCAGTCGCAGCACCCCGATGGCCGCTGATATCGGCTCCGGCGGTCTTCGAGAAGCGCAGGTTCCAGAAGGTGGCGGTGATCGAGATCGCGGTTACGAAGAGGAAGGCGGCGGAGAAATCTTGCAGCTGCGGGGTGTGGCTGCCGGTAAACGACATAGACGTGTGGAGCGCCAGCGCGCCTATGCAGATGCCGAGCGACAACATCAGCTGCTGGAAGGTGGTGTAGAAGCTGGTGGCGGCGCTCATGCGGTCGCGGTCGATCTCGTCATAGGCGACAGTGTTGTAGGCCGTGAACTGGAACGACATGAAGAAGCCGCACATGGCGAGGATAGCGAAGATCAGGCCAAGCGGCCAATCGGGCCGGAACAGGGCACAGAGCGCATAGCCGACGGTGGCGATGACGCCATTGAAGACAAGGCTGCTGCGGAAGCCGAAGCGCCGCAGGATCCGCGGCGCGAATGCCTTCATGGCCATCGAGCCGATGGCGGCGGCGGTGACCAACTGGCCAGCCTTGGCGGCCGACAGCCCGAAGCCGAGCTGGAAATAAAGCGGCAGCAGGAAAGGCTGCGCGCCCTGCGTGATGCGGGTGAGCGAACCGGCGATGACCGACGTGCCGAAGCTCGGGATCTTCATCAGCGAGAAATCCATGATCGGCGACGGATGGCGCTTCGCGTGCTTGAGGTAGGCGATGCCGAAGAGCAGGCCGATGGCGATCAGGAACAGCGCGAAGGCGCCCTCGCCCGAGCGGCTCGAGCTTTCGAAGCCGAAAAGCAGTGAGCCGAGCGCGATGCCCGAAAGGATGAAGCCGACGGTATCGAAGCGCTTGCGCGTCGTGCCCTTGAAATCCTCGATATAGATCGAGACCAGCGTGAAGCCGAGAATGCCGATCGGCACGTTGATGTAGAAGATCCAGCGCCAGTCGAGATAGGTGACGATGAGGCCGCCGACCGGAGGCCCGAGGATCGGGCCGATCAGCGCCGGGACGAGCAGCCAGGACATGGCGTTCATCATGTCCTTGCGGTCGACAGTGCGCAGCAGCACCAGACGCCCGACCGGCATCATCATGGCGCCGCCCAACCCCTGCAGCAGGCGGGCCAGCACGAGGCAGAAAAGATTGGGCGCGAGCGCGCAGAATATCGAGCCGGCGACGAAGACGGCGATCGCCGAGCGGAAGACGGTGCGCGAACCGTAGCGATCGGCGATCAGCCCGCTTGCCGGAATGAAGATGGCGAGGCTGAGGAGATAGGAGGTGAGCGCGACGCTCATCGACGGGGCGCTGACGCCGAAGTCGCGCGCCATGGTCGGAAGTGCTGTGGCAAGCACGGTGGCGTCGAGCTGTTCCATGAACATGGCGCTGGCGACGATCATCGCGACCAAGCGAAAGTTGAGCGGGGGGCGCCGAACGGACGCCGCCTGGTAGATCTGATCCGACATTGTCAGGGATCACTCGCAATGGCGCGGCTCACGCGAACGCGATCAACCGCGGTATGATATGGCATGCAGCCAAGGGGAGATTGCCGTTGGGTATACGCCTGCAAATGTGGCGGCGTTGTGCTTTTATGGCAAGGCTGACATGAGGTCAGGGCATGGCTTTGTCAGTTGGCATTGCGCAAAAGCGCTTGATAGTCGCGGCCGCCGGAGAAGATGTTGGTGATCGCAACACTATGCGCCTCTACCCGATAGAGAATGAGAACGCTTCGTTCGAACACCGCCATTCGTAGATCAGACCCAAGATCGCTCCGCAATACTCCAGCGAATGGCGCGTCGCCTATGCGTTCACACCTGTCGAATATGCGATCAACGTAACGCTCGGCCGTTAGGCGGCTTTGGCTGCTTTCCAGCACGTAGAGGAAGATTTTTCGAAGGTCGTCGAGCGCTGATGGTAGATAGTCGACCTGGTAGCCGCCCATTGCTTAGCGATGTTTCGCAAAGAGGGCATCCAGCGCCTGACGCATCTCTTGGCTGCTCAACCTGGGACGCGGATCATCCAGCGAGGCCTGCACACGAGCGCGGATCGAGGCGATGCGCTCCTTGTGCTCTTCCTCACCACGTATCCAGACGTCGATCGCGGCGCGCACGACATCGCTGGTCGAGGCGTAGGTACCGGCCTCGACTTCCGCTCTGATCACATCAACCATTTCGGTCGGCAGGGTAATGCTGAGCTTTTCCATCATTCTCGCCAGCGCCCAGTTTAGGTGAATAAAATCCTAGCATGGGCGGGCGCTTGCAGCAATTGGCCCACGGCCCTACCTATTGGTCATGACCCAAGCCCTCGAAAACACGCGCCGCCAACCCTTTGCCTTCGACAACAGCTATTCCAGGCTGCCGCAGCATTTCTTCGCGCGGCAAACGCCTTCGCGTGCAGAAGAGCCGTGGCTGATAAAGCTGAACGAGCCGCTGGCGAAGGAACTCGGGCTCGATGTCGAGATGCTGAAGCGCGACGGAGCCGAGATCTTCTCGGGCAATATGGTGCCCGAGGGCGCCGATCCGCTGGCGATGGCCTATGCCGGACATCAGTTCGGCGGCTTCGTGCCACAGCTCGGCGACGGGCGGGCAATCCTCCTCGGCGAGGTGATCGACATCCACGGCAGGCGGCGCGACATCCAGCTCAAGGGCGCCGGGCAGACGCCGTTTTCGCGGCGCGGCGACGGACGCGCGGCGCTGGGGCCAGTGCTTCGCGAATATATCGTCAGCGAAGCCATGCATGCGCTCGGCATACCCGCCACGCGGGCGCTGGCCGCGGTCTCGACCGGCCAGCCGGTCTATCGCGAGCAGGTGCTGCCGGGCGCGGTGTTCACCCGCGTCGCGGCAAGCCATATTCGGGTGGGCACGTTCCAGTTCTTTGCCGCGCGCGGCGATGCCGAGGGTATCAGGGCGCTCGCCGATTATGTGATCGAGCGGCACTACCCTGACATCAAGGATGCCGCCAATCCCTATCTCGCGCTGTTCGAGGCGGTGTCGGAGCGGCAGGCGTCGCTGATCGCCCGGTGGCTGCATATCGGCTTCATCCATGGCGTGATGAACACCGACAACATGACCGTTTCGGGCGAGACGATCGATTTCGGCCCCTGTGCCTTCATGGACAGCTATGACGCCGCAACTGTCTTCTCCTCGATCGACCAGAACGGGCGCTATGCCTATGCCAGCCAGCCCGGGATCGGCCAGTGGAATCTGGCGCGGCTCGGCGAGACGCTGCTGCCGCTGATCGATCCCGATCTGGAGAAGGCTGTCGCGGCGGCCAACATCGTGATCGAACATTACGGCGAGCGTTTCCAGATCGACTGGCTGCGGGGGATGCGCGACAAGATCGGGCTTTCGACGGTCGAGGACGACGATCTGGAACTTGTGCAATCGCTGCTATCAGCGATGCAGGCCGGACGGGCGGATTTCACGCTGACCTTCCTGCGGCTTTCGCACCTTGCCGCCGATAACGGCAGCGAGGCCGCCTTCCTCGCGACCTTCGCGGAACCCGACGCGGCCGCAGCATGGCTGGGACGCTGGCACGAACGGCTGGAACGCGAGACGTGGCCGGCAGCGGAGCGCAGCGCCGCGATGCTCAAGGTCAACCCGGCCTTCATTCCGCGCAACCACCGCATCGAGCAAGCAATCACCGCCGCGGTCGAGGATGCCGATTTCTCGTTGTTCGAGGCGCTGCTCAAGGTGCTGTCCAGGCCTTACGAGGAGCAACCGGACTTCGCGCCCTATATGGAGCCGCCCAAGCCGGAGGAGCGCGTGCTGCAGACCTTCTGCGGGACCTGATCCCGGCATCTTGCCGAAGTGCCCGGCCGCCCCCAATTGTGGCGGTTGAAAGGCAGCACCCCTGCCCTAGTTGAAATTCAAGCGGTTACGCGTCGTTCAACCGGCGCGCCCCTGCGCGATCCTTCCCGATTTCTCGGGACGACATGCATTTCAGCTGGAGACCGGCCATATGGCGATCGTCGTTACCTCCCTTCTTTTCATTCTCATCGGATTGGCGCTTGGCGGCGGCGGGCTTTGGCTCGTGCTGCTTGGCGGCAGCTTCTTCTATCTCTTCGCGGGCGTCATGTTCCTGCTGACGGCGGTGCTGCTCTTGCGGCGCACGGCGGCGGCGCTATGGGTCTATGCCGTCCTCGTCATTGCTGCGCTCGGCTGGGCGATCTGGGAGGTCGGCTTCGACTGGTGGCAGCTTGGGCCGCGCGGTGGGCTCATCATCCTGCTCGGCCTGTGGCTGCTCACACCCTGGGTGCGGCGGCCGCTCGGCTTCTACGGCACGACGGGCACCGCCTATGCCGCCAATCCGTGGCCGCTCGCCATTCCCGTGCTCGTGGCGATCGTGGTTGCCGGATATTCCATGACGACGAGCCCGCACGACCGGCACGGCGACCTGCCGACGGCGATGACGGGCACAACCAATTTCGGCGGCGCGGTCAGCGACGGGGCGTGGCACCAGTATGGCCGCACGCCGTTCGGCCAGCGTTATTCGCCGGTGGACCAGATCAATGTCAGCAACGTCAAGGACCTGAAGGAGGTCTGGCGCTACCAGACCGGCGACGTGAAGCGTCCCGACGACGTCGGCGAGACGACCTACCAGGTCACGCCGCTGAAGATCGGCGATACGCTCTATCTCTGCACGCCACACAACTGGGCGATCGCGCTCGATGCGAAGACCGGCCACGAAAAGTGGAAGTTCGACGCCAATTCCGGTATGAACCCGGATCGCCAGCATCAGACGTGCCGCGGCGTGACCTATTATCATGACACCGCGACGGCCTCCGGCGCGCCCTGCGTCGACCGCGTCTACCTGCCGACCTCGGATGCCCGGCTGATCGCTCTCGACGCGCTCGACGGCAAGGTGTGCACCAGCTTCGCCGACCAGGGCACGCTGCATCTCGAAAAGGGCATGAAATACAATCCGGCCGGCTACTACTACTCGACCTCGCCGCCTGTCGCGATCAACGGCAAGCTGATCATCGGCGGCGCCGTCAACGACAACTACTCGACCAAGGAGCAATCCGGCGTCATCCGCGCCTTCGACATCAACACCGGCGCGCTGGTCTGGAACTGGGATTCGGGCAACCCCGACGTCACGACGCCGCTACCCGAGGGCCAGACCTACACCACGAACTCGCCGAACAGCTGGTCCGTCCTTTCCGCCGACGAAGGGCTCGGGCTGATCTACGTGCCGCTCGGCAACCAGGTGCCCGACCAGCTCGGCATGGGCAGAAGCGCCAATGTCGAGAAGTTCTCCTCCTCGGTCGTCGCGCTCGACATGAGGACCGGGCAGCTGAGGTGGGTGCAGCAGTTCGTGCACCACGACCTCTGGGACATGGACGTTCCCGCACAGCCGGTGCTCTTCGACATGAAGAAGGCCGACGGCACGGTCGTTCCGGCGCTGGTGGCGCCGACCAAGCAGGGCGACATCTACGTGCTCGACCGCCGCACCGGCGAGCCGATCATCCCGTTCAAGGAGATCCCGGCTCCGCAGGGCACCATCCCCGAGGATCACGCCTCTCCGACGCAGCCGATCTCCGACCTCACCTTCTCGCCGCCGCCCTTGCAGGAGAAGGACATGTGGGGTGTCTCGCTGTTCGACCAGCTGGCCTGCCGCATCGACTTCCACCGCTACAAGTACGAGGGCCGCTACACACCGCCCTCGCTTCAGGGGTCGATCATCTTTCCCGGCAATTTCGGCACCTTCAACTGGGGCTCGGTGGCCGTCGATCCGGAGCGGCAGGTGATGTTCGGCATGCCGACCTACCTGGCCTTCACCTCTCGCCTCGTTCCCGCCGCCGACATCCCGCCGCGCGGACAGGACGAGAAGGGCAGCGAGCAGGGCCTGAACCGCAACGATGGCGCGCCCTACGGCGTGTTCATGGGACCGTTCCTCGGCCCGCTCGGCATTCCCTGCCAGGCGCCGCCATGGGGCTATGTGGCCGGCGTCGATCTGCTGACCGGCAAGACCGCCTACAAGCTGAAGAACGGCACGGTCGAGGACATGAGCCCGCTGCCGCTGCCCTTCAAGGTCGGCGTTCCCGGCATCGGCGGCCCGATGATGACCAAGGGCGGCGTCGCCTTCATGGGGGCCGCGGTCGACAATTACCTGCGCGCCTATGACGTCACCAACGGCCAGATCCTGTGGGAGGCACGCCTGCCGGCGGGCGGCCAGTCGACGCCGATGACCTACACGACATCGGACAACAAGCAGTATGTCGTCATGGTAGCCGGCGGGCACGGTTCGATCGGCACGCAGCCGGGCGACTATGTGATCGGCTACAGCCTGCCGTGACAGGCAACCATCCGACGATAAGAACGGCCGCCTCGCGCGGCCGTTTTCGTTTGTGACAGGGCAAGGCTGGCGCAGGCTTGCGCGGCAATGCTCCCCCGCATTGTTTCAGGGGGAATTTTCATGAAGATCAGTGACAGCATTTCCAGCACCTACGGCCTCAGCGGCCTGTTCCAGCAATCCGGCCAGCGCGGCAAGCAGCAGCCGCTGACGATCGAAAACAGCGTTCGCCAAAGCGGCGCCTCGCTGGCGCCGAGCACTACGCCAACCTCGATCTCCAGCACCATGTGGGCGCTGCAGGCGACCGACGAAAGCCAGACGATGTCGGGCACGGAAGACGAGACCAAGACCCGCAACGCCGCGCTTGCCAGCGAGTTCAGCGATCTCGCCAACATGTCGCTCGCCGAGCGCATCCGCAAGCAGGTGCTCGACAGCCTGGGCCTGACGGAAGACAGCCTGAACGCCATGCCGGCCGAGGAGCGCGCGGCGATCGAAAAGCAGATCGCCGAAGAGGTGAAGCGCCAACTGACCGGCAACACCGACAACGGCACGGACGAAACGACCGATCCGGCTACACTCTGAGCGAGTTCACAGATTGATTCAAACGGATACGGCGGAGATTCATGTCTCCGCCGCATCGTTTTGAATTGGCTCGCTTATTTCAGGATTCCATGGGCGAGATCACCCGGTGCGGATATTTCTGCAGACGAACAAGCAACTCCCGAGCATCGCTTTCCCTGATCAGGATGGATGTTAAGGCCGATGCATCTATGAACAACGGCTAGTCCTCATATAGACTATCGATGAAAGCCTTGTCAGCAGGCGGACCTCTGTCCTCGCCGGCGCGAGCCCTCAGTGCGCGGCCATAGGCGAGGCCACGCTCAACGAGAGATTCATCGTCTTTATCTCGTTCAATTTCATGCAATAGAGCCTGCCTGATCACTTCGGCTTTACTCTGCTTGCGAGACGTTGCGAGCTTTTCCGCAAGCTCTTCGACGTCGTCGTTGTTGATATAGAGTGCCATGGGGTCTCTCCGATATACCCAATATAATCTCGGGATATCCGCCCAGCAAGCGGCGACGTCTTCGTCCCCTCACACCATCCCGGCGACGATCTTTCCGACCTCGGCGAAAACCGGGTTGATCTCGGCGACCGGGACCTTGGCTTCGCCCACATAGGTGGTGACGAGGATGGGGCCGCGGCCGGTGGGCCAGATGATGGCGATGTCGGCGGCCGAGCCGTTGCGGCCGGTGCCGGTCTTGTCGCCGATCTTCCAACTATCCGGCAGGCCGGCGCGCAGGCGGGCGGCGCCGGTGGTGCTGGCGACCATCCATTCGGCGAGCTTCTGCTGCGACGGCTCCGTCAGCACGGTGCCCAGCGTGATGTTGCCCAGCGTGTCGAGCATGGCGTCCGGCGTCGTCGTATCCTTGGGATCACCGGCCTTGGCCTCGTTGAGATCGGGCTCCCAGCGGTCGAGGCGGGTGGAGCCGTCGCCGATGGTGCGCAGCCAGTTCGTCAGTTCCTTCGGGCCGCCGAAGCTCTCCAGCAGCAGGTTGCCGGCGGTGTTGTCGCTAAGGGTGATGGCCGCCTTGCACAGTTCGCCTACGCTCATCCCCTCGTCGCCGACATGCAGTTCGGTTTCCGGTGAATAGGTCACCAGCTTGTCCTTGTCGTAGACGACGCGGCGCTCGAGGTTCTCCTTGCCTGCATCGACGCGCGACAGCACGAAGCCGGCGGCCAGCACCTTGAAGGTGCTGCACAGCGCGAAGCTCTCGGTCTCGCGATAGCCGAAGGAGATATTGGTCTCGGTATCGATCGCCGACACGCCGATACGGCCGCCGATCTGCTTTTCGAGTTCGCCCATGCGCTTGTCGATGTCGTCGTCGCTTTCGGCGGCGCGGGTAATACCCGGCAGGAAAAGCGCCGGGGACAGCAATGCGGAACCGAGAAGCGTGCGGCGGCGGATCGAAAAACGATGCATGAAAACCTCTGCCAGAATCGATGAAGATCAATGTTGACAGGGGTAGAGCGGGATTGTGGCCCGCTTGCGTCGCCTGCCTTTGGAATGCGACGATCTTTCAGAATGCATTCCCGGCATCAAGCCCTATTTGAGGCATCAGGCAGCCTGTTTTCCCGCCATCTGCGTGACCTCCACGGTGACGTGCGAGAGCTGGCCGAGCGACGCGAGCTTCTCCTTGTAGAAGGACGGCGCGCGCGGGGCAGAAGTCGCCACCGCGACGATGGCCGCATGGTGGCCCGGGCCGACCTGCCAGACGTGCAGATCGGTGATCTCGTCGCCATCGGTCTCGACCACTGTGCGGATCGCCTTGGGAAGATCGCCCGCCGCCGGCAGGCTGTCGAGCAGGACGGCGCCGGACGCCTTCATCAGGCCCCAGGCCCATTGCGCGATGATGACGCCGCCGACGATGCCCATCAGCGGATCGAGCCAGAGCCAGCCGTAAAGGCTGCCGAGCAGGAGGGCGGCGATGGCGAGAACGGAGGTCAGCGCGTCGGCGATGACGTGGACATAGGCGGCGCGCATGTTGTTGTCGGTGGCGCGCGCTGCATGGCTTGCGTGGGCGCCGTGATGGTGCGCATGGTCGCCGTGGTGGGCGTGCGAGCCGGGGTGCGCGTGGTTCCCATGGCTCCCATGGCTGTGCCCGTGGGCATGGCCGTGGTGATGATGGTCGTCTCTCAGCAACCAGGCGCTCAGCACGTTGACGGAGAGGCCGAGGACGGCGACGCCGATTGCCTGCGAGAAGCTGATCGGAACGGGATTGGCGATGCGCAGCACGCTTTCATACGCCATCAGCAGCGCGATGAGGGCAAGGATGATGGCGCTGGCGAAACCGGCGAGATCGCCCAGCTTGCCGGTGCCGAAGGTGAAGCGCGGATTGTGGGCCTGGCGGCGGGCGTAGAGATAGGCCACCGCCGAGATCAGCATGGCGCTGGCATGGGTCGACATGTGCCAGCCGTCGGCGACCAGCGCCATCGAGCCGTACCAGGTGCCGGCGGCGATCTCGGCCACCATCATCGAGGCGGTCAGCGCGATGACGAGCCAGATGCGGCGGGTGTTGCGGTCGTGATCCTCGCCGAGGAAGACGTGCTCGTGCTGCAGGGTTTCTGTCTGTGCGCTTATCGCACGCTCCTTATGAATGGTCTCGCGCGCTCGGGCGCATCAGCGGATGTAGGTTCTCAGAACTTCGGAGATTTCCTCGACGGCCTCGCTGCGCGCCTTTTCGTCAGCGGCATGCAGGACATGCTCATGCAGGTGATCGTCGAGCACCTCGCCGGTCAGGCCGTTGAGCGCGCCGCGAATGGAGGACAAAAGCTGCAGGATCTCGCCGCAGGGCTTCTCTGCCTCGAGCGCGCGCTCGACCGCGTCCATCTGGCCCTTCAGCCTGTTGATGCGGGCGATCAGCTTCTTCTTGTTATGCTGGGTGTGGGACATGCTCATCTCTATATAGGATAGGGGGGTATCCTATATTAAGTGAAACGATAAGGAAAGACCGCGGCCCGCTTGACAAGACAAGCATTTGGGAAGATGTATTCATCCATGATCAAGAACGTGCACATCAACCGCTCGTATTTTTGGCTGTACCTGTAAGGGGCGGCTGGACAGATCTTATTGTCAACAAGCCGCCGTCAGGCGGCTTTGTTGTATCTCAAGCGTCCTGACGGCAGACCACCACGAAACGCCAAACTGGGACGCAAAGACATGACCGACATCGAAGACAGCGAAATCTCATTGATCCGCCCGCCGGTGATCAATATCCGCACGGCCAAGCCGCGCGATTTGCCCGAACTCAACGACATGATCGCGCTGCTCGCGAGGCATCACGGCGACGCCGCCGGCTCGACGCCGGAGCAGCTGGAGCGCGACCTGTTCGGCCCCCTGCCTTGGATCACCGCGCTGGTCGCGGAAACCGACGAGGGATTGATCGGCTACGCCATTCTCGTTCCGCTATACCGCGCTCAGGAAGGCGCGCGCGGCATGGACCTGCACCATCTCTTCGTGCGCGACGGCCATCGCGGCCACGGGGTCGGCCAGCATCTTGTCAACCGCGCCCGCGACACCGCCCGCAATGCCGGCTGCGGCTACCTTTCGGTCAGCGCCGCGACAGGCAACGTGCAGGCGCACCGCTTCTACGAACACATGGACTTCGTCCCGCGCCCGGTCACCGGCATGCGCTATCTGCAGGCGCTGGCTTAGGCTGCTGATATAGAGCTGGGGCGTCTTTCAGGCGGATCCGTCCGTAGCAGTGGTCATGCAACAGCCTTCGCCACGATCTCGGGAAACTGCTCGATCACCCGCATGTAAGCGACGGCGAATTCCGGTGCCGTCGCGCGAGCCTGCTCCCAATCGCGCAACGTGCCGACAGGCACGCGGAAACGGCGCGCGAACTCGGATTGCGACAGTCCGAGCTGGGTTCTCGTCCGGCGGATGAGGCGGGCGCGCTGGGCGCGATCCAGCGCTTCGGCCGTTACGCCGAAATCGTCGGCGTCGTTAGGATCAGCCGGCAGCACGATAGGCTCGTTCTTCACTTTCATTGCTCCTTCTCACCGACATGAAGCGGGGCAGATCGCCCCGCCAGACGAAAACGCCGGTGAACAGTTTCCGCTCTACGAGCCCAACCACCTTGAACCGCTCCTCGCCGTCGATCTCGCGAATTGATGGAATGATCAGATGGTTCTCGTCCTCAGCAAAGATCCTGTCGCCAAAGGCCAGCGAGAGCTTGTGCTTTTCGAGATCGGCCGCATCCTTCCTGGGGTCGAACCTGTCTGTCGCCATGACTGCAACCATACGGGATTTCCGTATGATCCGCAATGTCCGCTAGACTGGCTGCGCTCCCTAGCGCAGCACCGGTTCGCCGTGGAAGCGGCGGCGCGACGGCTTCGAGACGCCGAAGCCGATTTCCATCATCAGGCGCGGCTTTTCGGTGGCGACGGTTCCCATGTGGAAGCCGAATGGATCCTCCACGAAGCCCGAGCCGGCCTTGCCAATCAGCGTCATCGGGCTGTCCTTGCCGTAATAGTCGATGATCTCGTTTGCGGGGTGACCGACCAGCAGGGTCAGCTGGTGCTTCATGCGGCGCTTGTTGTGGCTGCCGCGCACGAAGACATGCGGGCCGGTGCCCTGGTCGACATCGACGAGGTAGAAGAAGAACTTCAGCATCCGCCAGTCGTCGAGATCGAAGTGATACTTGTCGAGCGAGGCGAGGCTACGGTCGGCTTCGCTCGCCCTGGTCGGGAAACTCCACCATGTGCGCGTGGTGATCAGCCGTGCCTGGGCGCCGAGATAGCGACGCGCGATCTCCGACAGCAGCGGGTCGCGCTGGACCTTGCGCACCGCCGCGCAATCGAGCGCCCGCTCGAAATGGTGGCCGCTGAGGATCGAACGGCCGAGCCTGTCTTCGGTCGCTCGGTGGTCCGACGCCGTGAACTCGATCCTGCGGTCGAAATTGCCGAAGCAGGGCGTTTTATGGCCGAAGGCCGAGATCTCCCCGGTGATATCGGCCGGCAGCCGCAGGTCGGGGAAGATGCCGTCACGCCTCAGCGCATTCACCGCCGTTTCCGCATCCACGTCAGGGAAGATGGACGGCAGCTTTTCGATCGCGCCGTTGCTCTTTTTCGCCATCAGCCAGTGGGCGCGACGACCGGGAATGGTGCGGGCGAGCAGGAACATCGGCAGCCAGGCCGGGTTTTCGCGGATATCGGCCATGTAGGTCGGGATGCGGACCGCCATGCGCCTGAGCTTGCCGCCCTTGCGGGCGACCTCCTCAAGATCGGAGGAAGGAGTGGATGCAAGATCGCCGGCGGGAGAAACTGATGAGCTGTGCATTTCAGCTGGCCTTTCGCAAGACGTTAAAGTTCGTCATTCGGCAGCGGCTGTGCCGCTGCGGGGCATTCAGTTAGGAAATGCTAATGGAATGTTGCAATGCGGCAAATTTTAGATATTTGCCGGCTCAGCGCGACGGCACCGCCTTCAGGTAGGCGGCGATCGCTTCCAGATCAGCCTTGGGTAGGTGAGCGACGTTTTGTTGTACCTCGGTCATCGATCCACCGGCGGAATCGAAATCGGGTGTGAAGCCTGTTTCGAGGTAATTGGCGATGTCTGCCTCGCTCCATTCGCCGATCGCCTTCGAGCCCGGCGTTATGTTGGGGATGGTGCCCTCACCCTCCGGATTGGGAGCGCCGGCGAGCCACAGATCGGGCTTCAGCCCGCCCAGCGCATCGCGCGGGGTGTGACACTCGCCGCAATGGCCGAGGCCCTCGACCAGATACTGGCCGCGCTTGACCTTGTCGTCGGCATTGGCGAGCACGACGCGCGGGCTGTCGTTGAAATAGAGGAACTTCCAGCCGCCAAGCGCCAGCCGGATGTTGAACGGAAAGGGCAGCTCGTGCGGCGGCGCGACGTTGCTGCTCTTCGGCAGGGTCTTCATGTAGGCGTAGAGGTCGTTGATATCCTTGTCGCTGACGCGGCTGTAGGAGGCATAGGGGAAGGACGGGTAGAGATGCGCGCCATCGGGCGCCACACCGCGCTTCATGGCATTGCCGAATTGGGCGAGCGTCCACTTGCCGATGCCGGCCTGCTCGTCACTGGAGATGTTGGGGACGTGGAAGGTTCCGAAGGGGCTCTTCAGCGCCAGACCGCCCGACAGCGTCAGCTTGGCATCGCCTTCCGCACCGGGAGCCGCATGACAGCTGACGCATCCACCGGCCCAGAAGACCATCTCGCCATTCTTCACGTCAGGGGCGCCGAGGTTGGCCCAATGGCTTTCGGGCAGCGGATTGGGCGCGGTTATCAGGTAAAAGACGGCGCCGCCCAAAACGACGACGCCGACGAGACAGAGGACAAACCTGATAAACCTGCGAAACATGCACTGCTCCCCCGTCGCCGCAATTACCTGAAAACATAAAGCGATCCGCCACGACGACAAGGCCGAGACGGATCGCGGATGGCAAGCGGAAGGGCTATTCCTTCTTCACACGATAGTTCTGATGACAGCCGCCGCAATTGGCGCCGAGCGTCTTCAGGCCGGCGCCGACGCCGGCGGCATCGGCCGGAAGCTGGGCGAGCAGCGTATCGGCATCGGTGCCGAGCTTGGCCGAGCGGGCCTTGAAGTCATCCATGTTTTCCCAGATCTTCGGGCTCGCCTCGGAATCGGCGGATGCGTTTTCCGTGCCCGGTCCGAATTGATCCGGGAAAGCCTTGGCGGTTTCCGAGATCGTGGTCAGCGCCGTCTTCACGGCTTCGGCGTCGTAGGGCTTCTCGCCCTTGGCGATGCCCGCCAACGCCCCGGTGGCGCCGCCGATCTTCTTCATCATGGCCACGCGTGTGTCGTGCGTGCCCTGATCGGCGGCGATAACGCTTGTCACCCCCATGCCGGCGACCATGATGGCCGCGACGATTGCCTTTACTCTCATGTCTCCACTCCTCTTCGATACCGAGATCTTCGAAGCCCGGCGCTTCGTTCTTACCCGGGCATGATGGCAAATTAATCTCGGCCAAGAAGTAACAAGTGGGTGAGAGTGCAATCATTTCAAAAATTTGGCGTTTCCCCGCTCGTCATGTCGGTGCTCGCCATCCATGCCACGCGGTGAGGATCGCGATCGCCACCAGCAGGCCGCCGGCGATGCGGCCGACGAGGATGGTGGCGCTGGGGTTGGAGATCAGAAGCGTGCGGCTGCGCGAGGCGGTGACGGCGATGGTGCCGTAGATCGCCGCCTGCGTTGCCATGGTCATCAGCCCCATGACGATGCCCTGCAGCCAGATCGGCCCATAGGCGGGCTTCAGGAACTGCGGATAGACCGCCAGCATGAAGAGATAGGCCTTGGGATTGATGAGGCAGGTAATGGTGCCCTGGCGGAAGGCGCGCCAGCCGGAGCCGCTTGTCCCGCCTTCGACGGAGGAGACCGTGATCGAGCTTGCGATCAGCGTGTAGCCGATCCAGGCCATGTAGGCGGCGCCGATGAAAAGCAGCGGATTGAACAGCGCCGGCAAGAGCGTCGCCAGAAGGCCGACGCCGATAGCACCATACAGCGAATGCACCGCCCCGCCCGCCATGATGCCCGCCGTTGCCGCCATGCCGGCGCGCCGGCCAGACGTCAGCGAATTGGCAAGCACGAAAACCATATCCATGCCGGGGACGATGATGATGCCGAAGAGAAGGGTGAAGTATAGCCAGAGGTTTTCGCTGTAGGTCATGTCAGTCGCCCATCATCGCTCCGCGATGCAATGCTTGCGGATACCGTTGAATTTCAATTCGATAGGGTGATCTGTACGACGGCCCAACTGACAGTGTAGTGTCAGGAGCGTTTGGCGGAGGAGGCGATATGCGCAAGGCGTCCAGGCTTTTCGAGATCATCCAGCTGCTGCGGCTGGCGAAGCGGCCGGTGACGGCGGCCATGCTGGCCGAGGCGCTGGAGGTGACGGTTCGCTCGATCTATCGCGACATCGCGGCGCTGCAGGCGATGCGCGTGCCGATCGAGGGCGGACGTGGGATCGGCTATATCCTGAGGCCCGGCTTCGACCTGCCGCCGCTGATGTTTTCGATCGAGGAGATGGAAGCGATCGTGCTGTCGCTGGCGCTGGTGGACCGCACCGGCGACGCGGCGCTGAAGCAGGCCGCCAAAAGAGTGAACCAGAAGATCGCAGGCGCCGTGCCGGCACCGCTGAGGGAGGCGATGGAGGGAAAGGCGCTCTATGCCTGGGGCACGATCGCGCCTTCGCCGGAAGGGCTGGACCTCTCGCTGGTGCGTGGCGCCATCCGCGACGAGCGGAAGCTGAGGCTCGATTATCGCGACGAACTCGGCCGGGGCAGCCAGCGCACGATCCGGCCGATCGCGCTCATTTATTACTCGCAGAGCTCGAACATCGTTGCCTGGTGCGAGCTGCGCGAGGCGATCCGCAATTTCCGCAGCGACCGGGTCGAGCGTTGCGTGGAGGCCGAGGGCTTTTTCAAGGGTGAAGGCGATGCTCTGCGCGCGCTGTGGACCTCGGGGTGGACGCAGGCGACGGCCGCCGTTTCGGCCATCTGACGCCGTCCCCGCAACTGGGATCACGGGGACGGCTGGTGTTCATCCTCAGAGGGCGGCACCACCGGAGACTTCGATGCGCTGGCCGTTGACCCAGCGATTGTCCTCCGACAGCAGCGAGGCGATCATCGGGCCAATATCGTCGGCGACGCCGGGGCGGCCGAGTGCGGTCATGTCGGAGACCATCTTGTTGACGACGGGATTGTCGCGAACGATGCCGCCGCTGAAATCGGTCATGACGGCGCCGGGTGCGACCGTATTGGCGGTGATGCCGCGGGCGCCGAACTCCTTGGCAAGGTAGCGTGTGAAGACCTCGACGGCGCCCTTCATCGCCGCATAGGCCGAGCTGCCGGGAACGCTGAAGCGGGCAAGGCCGCTGGAGATGTTGATAATGCGGCCGCCATCGGCCATCAGGGGCAAGAGCTTCTGCGTCAGGAAGAAGACGCCCTTAAGGTGGACGTTGACGAGGCCGTCGAAGGCTTCCTCGGTCGTCTCTGCGATCGAAGCGTGGTAGCTGGTGCCAGCGTTGTTGACGAGATAGTCGAAATCCTTGGCTCCGAAGGTTTCGAGCGCCTGGCGGACGTTTGCGACGAAGGCGTCGAATGAACCGGCGTTGCCGGTGTCAAGCTGGAGGGCGACAGCCCGCGCGCCTGCGGCCTCGATCTCGGCGACGGCGCTTTCGGCTTCTGCCTTATTCGTGTTGTAGGTCAGGATGACATCGACGCCGCGTCTGGCGAGGCTGACCACCGTATTGCGGCCAAGGCCACGGCCGCCACCGGTGACGATCGCGACCTTGCTCTTTGAATTTGCTTGATTTTCACTCGACATGACAGGCTCCTTGGGGCTCATTCGATGGCCTGATGCTACGCCCGTACCCCCTCTTTGCTGAATGCCGGAACTCGCGAATTTCTTGCCTATTCCTCCAATCTGCTTGCGACTAGGAACCAGTGATCTAAGATCACTCCAGTGGTTTCGATGGAGAGCAGGATGGCGGAAGCGCTGAAGGACATGGTGTCGCGCTATATCGATGCGGTCGGCGGCGGCGATGGGTCGTTTGCCATGCCGGCGCCCGTGCCGGGGTTGGCGATCTCGCGCGTCAGCCAGCCGGTGATACCGCATCACCGCATCTACCGGCCGACCATCTGCGTGGTGCTGCAGGGCGCCAAGCGGATCTTGAGCGGCGACCGGGTGCTCGACTATGGCGAGAACCAGCTCTTGATCGTCACCGTCGAGTTCCCCGCCTCCGGCCAGATCGTCGATGCGAGCCCCGAGCGCCCCTATCTCGGCCTCAACATCGATTTCGATCCTGTCCTGATGCGCGAGGTGATGGACGATCTCGAAAACCCGCCCAAGCCCTCCGGCGACGGCATTGCCTGCGTCTTCGTGCAGGATTTCGACGAAGCGCTGCAGGATTGCGTGCGCCGGCTGCTCAACCTCATGGAGACGCCGAAGGCCATCCCCGTGCTGGCGCGCTCGATCATGCGGGAAATCTGCTACTGGCTGCTGACCGGGCCGAACGGCCGAGAGATCTGCAAGCTGGCGCTTCCCGGAAGCCATGCGCGTCGGATGAGCGACGCGATCTACCGGCTGCGCGACAATTTCGCCGAGCCTGTCCGGATCGACGAGCTGGCGGCGGAGGCGCGGATGAGCCCCTCTTCTTTCCACCAGCATTTCAAGACGCTGACCTCGATGACGCCGCTGCAATACCAGAAGCACATGCGCCTGCTCGAAGCCCGGCGGCTGATGGTGACCGACGGCGCCAACGTGGCGAGCGCCGCCTATCAGGTGGGCTATGAAAGCGCCTCGCAGTTCAGCCGCGAATATACCCGCATGTTCGGCACGCCGCCGAAGCGGGATGTGAGCGAGATCAGAGCGTCGCCGATCGAGACGGCGGCGGCTTAGGGCTGCTAGGGACTGCCTGGGCTTAAGCCCGCAGCGCCAGCACCCTGCTTTCCTCTCGGCCGAAGCCGCGGATCTCGAGGCGGTCGGCGTGGACGTCGACGATGGCGAAGGTGTTTTCGGTCTCGGTGTCTACCATGCCCTTGAAGTTGACGAAGTGGCAGCCGTCGACCGCGCCGTAGTTGCCGACGTGGTTGTGGCCGTTGAAATAGGCCTTGACGTTGGGGCTTGCGGTCAGCAGTTCGATGATGCGCTCACGGTCCCAGCAGTCGTGCTGGTTGGGCGGATAGACCGGGTAGTGGTTCATGACGATGACGCGTTCGCCGTGCTCGACGGCGTCGGAAATCTCTGACTTCAGCCAGTCTAACTGGCGGTCGCTGATCATGGCGTTCCACGGCTCGGCATTGATGGCGCCGGCCGCCCGCAGTTCGGCGAGCTTTTCGGCGGCGATAGCGCGATAGCGGTGGCCTTCCGGCGGGGCGAAGGTGCTGACTTCGTTGCCATCGAGGATGATAAAGCGCCAGCCGTGTTTCGCGAGGCTGTAATAGGGCGCCGGCATGCCGAGGCGAGCGGCGACGTTTTCCAGGTGCTCGGGCGCGACGGCGAAATCGTGGTTGCCGAGCAGGAAGAGATTGTCGTGCTTCAGGGCATCGTAAACCGGCAGGATGGCGTCGAAGCTTTTGAAATCGCGGTCGATGATGTCGCCGAGCGTGATGACGAAGCTCAGGTTCTCGGTATTGAAGACCTCGATCGCCGCGGCAAGCTTGGCCCGGCTGTTTTCGTAATAGCGATCCATGCCGGCATGCGGCTCGCGGGCGGCGTATTGCGGGTCGGCGACGATGCCGAAACTGAAGAGTGGGAGCGATTGTGTCATGGAGCCGGATTAGGAGTGGTCGGTGACAGCGGTGTGACAGGGAGGGTGCGCTTTTGTGGGTGATGGAGCAAGTGGCGGCTTTGTCCATCGATGCAGGGCGCAAGTGGCCCCCTCATCCGACCCTTCGGGCCACCTTCTCCCCTTGGGGAGAAGCGAAGATGGAGCGAGCGGCCCGCCACGAGTCCCTTCTCCCCATTGGGGAGAAGATGCCGGCAGGCAGATGAGGGGGCTCCGGGCGCTGCCCTCACCACCCCCAAAAACAAAAACACCCGGCGTCTCCACCGGGTGTTCTCATCAGTCTCGCGAAACCGGCTTACTTGGAAGCGGCTTCGTAGCGTTCCAGGACGTAGTCCCAGTTGATCAGGCTGTCGACGAAGGCTTCGAGGTACTTCGGACGGGCGTTGCGGTAGTCGATGTAGTAGGAGTGTTCCCAGACGTCGACGCCGAGGATCGGGGTGGCGCCGTGGACGAGCGGGTTTTCGCCGTTCGGGGTCTTGGAGATTTCGAGCTTGCCGTCCTTGACGGAAACCCAGGCCCAGCCGGAGCCGAACTGGGTGGTGCCGGCGGCGACGAAATCGGCCTTGAACTTGTCATAGCCGCCGAGATCGGAATTGATCGCCGCTTCGAGCTTGGAAGGCAGCTTGTTGCCGCCGCCGCCCTTCTTCATCCACTTCCAGAAATGGACGTGGTTGTAGTGCTGGGCAGCGTTGTTGAAGAGGCCGGCATTGGTGCCGAAGGACTTCTTGACGACTTCCTCGAGCGAGAGGTCGGCCAGGCCGGCTTCGGCCGCGAGCTTGTTGCCGTTGTCGACATAAGCCTTGTGGTGCTTGTCGTGGTGGAACTCCAAGGTCTCCTTCGACATGAAGGGCTGCAGCGCTTCGTAGTCGTAGGGAAGTTCAGGCAATTCAAAAGCCATGGTCGTCTCCTTTTGGCAATAGTTTGCGTAATCGGCAGGTGTGCGGGAACATAGGAGCGCAAGCTTGGTGAGGCAACCTGCGAAATGTCAAAAAACACAGGTACCGGGGAAAATTTGCCCGCGCTAAGGGCTTGGCACGCAAGGTGCAAATCGCTCATGATGACAGTGCTTTATGACAGGACCTTCGCGGCGTCTGCGCGACCGCGAAAACGTGTGCGAGAACCCGGCATGGCAAGGCTTCCAATCCTCCGTATGATCGTCATCGCGGGCCTGCTTGCCACGAGCGACACTGCCTCGGCTTCCTCGGGCGATGCCTGGAAGGATTTCGCCGCCGAGGTGCAGGGAAAATGCGAGATGGCGGCGCGGGCGCAGGTCGAATTGCCGCACGCCGTCGTCGACCCCTTCGGCAGCGAGAGCTTCGGCGTGGCGCTGGTGACGGGAAAGCCGAAGGGCGCCAACGGCTTCGTCAGCTATTTCTGCATCTACGACAAGAAGACCAAGGAAGTCGAACTCGGCACGGAACTCGAGACCGAGCGGATGCATATCCTGCCCGAGGAATGAAGGCGCACCGACGCGACTTGCGCCCGCCTTGTCATGTGGTGTCGCCGAGTGGCGAGATATCACAACTCCGAGAGCTCAAACCACTGCCATTGACTCCCGACCAACTAGTCGGTAGATATCCATTCATGGCAACAGATACTTACACCCGCATCCTCGACAGCGCCCAGGCGCTGATGGTCACGCGTGGCTACAACGCTTTCAGCTATGCCGACATCGCTGCCGAGGTTGGCGTCGGCAAGGCGACGATCCATCACCACTTTCCCGGCAAGGCTGACCTCGCCGTGGCCGTGATTGCCCGCTACCGGCAGGCGACCAAGGACGGAATGGGGGCAATGGCGGCTGAGGTGACGCAGGCGGACAGGCGGCTTGCCGCCTATGTCGGTTTCTGGGAGCAATGCATCCGCGACAACAATGCGCCGTTTTGCATCGCCGCCCTTCTGGCGGCCGAGCTGCCGAGCCTGCCGCCTGAAGTCGCGGAGCAGGTGAAGGCGCATTTCGATGAATTGATCGAGCGTCTTGCCGCCTTTATCGACGAGGGGCAGAGGAGCGGTGCGCTGAAAAGCCCCGACAATGCCGAGACCAGCGCGCGTGTGCTGGTCGCCAGCGTGCACGGCGCCATGCTGGCCGCCCGGGTCGCCGGCGGCGATGCGGTGCTGTTTTCCAGTATCACCCGGCCGGCGCTGCAAAGGCTCACCGGCTAGACCACCGATCATCAGTCATCGCATTTCTTGACCCAATTACCGACCAACTAGTTGGTCCAAACAGGAGCATTTGACATGGCCAATCCTCTTTCGCTTCTCGGAGAA
This sequence comes from Rhizobium sp. S152, assembly GCF_030380735.1. Taxonomy (GTDB): domain Bacteria; phylum Pseudomonadota; class Alphaproteobacteria; order Rhizobiales; family Rhizobiaceae; genus Rhizobium. The sequence continues at coordinate 72,803 of NZ_JAUDRZ010000010.1, forward strand.
ATCCATACCGCCATCAGCATCATTCCGGCCGCCGCCGGGCTCTACAGCTTCGCCAAGTATCGGGCGATCCGGCCGGAGACATCAGTCGGCAAGATCTATCTCGCGACGCTGGCACTCTCCGCCATCAGCGCTTTCGGCCTGTCGTCCACCGGCGGCTTCAACCCTGGGCATGCGCTTGCGATCGTCGTGCTTGTCGTCTCCGGTATCTGTCTTCTGTTGCCGAAGCTCGGCTTCCTCGGGCGGCTGATCCCCTACCTCACGAATCTCGGCTTCTCCTTTACCTATTTCCTGCTCTGGGTTCCCGGGATCAACGAGACCCTGTCGCGGCTGCCGCCCTCGCATCCGATCGGCAACGGCCCGGACTCGCCGCCGGTGAAGGCGGCACTGCTGGCATGGGTCGTGCTGTTTACGGCAGGCAGCCTGGCGCAGGCCTTCATCGTGTCGCGCCGCCAGGCACGACGCGCCATCGCCTGATATTCTAAGCGTCGCGGCCGAAATAGACCTCGACGGCCGCGACCTTGTCCCCCTTGAAGCGGAACGTTTCCATGTTGCGGAACGCTCCGCCATCGCGTTTGACCGCACGATAGCGCACCACCGCTTCGTCGCCGGCAATGCCGAGATATTCGATCTCCATGCGCTCGAACGGCGGCGGCTCCGGCCAGCACCTGTCGAAATAGGCATCGCGGCCGATATGGTCGTCGCGCGGGCTGGAAAAGGTGAAATCCTCCGTCAGCATGGCCGCGACGATATCCTTGCGGCCGTCGATATAGGCCGCGTAGAGGGCGCGCACCGTTTTCTCGCGCCGGGTGTGGTTTTCTTCCGTCATAGTTCTTCTCCTCCTGCGCATAAGGTGTAATCGCGGGCGAAAAAGGCGAGCGGACTAGTCATGTGCCGTGTCTCATGGCTTGGCATATCGGCGGCAATCGCTAGGATCGCCGCCGAACCAACCGCGGACCACCAATGTCTGACGTCGAACACATACTGGAGCGGCTGCTGAAACTGGCAGCGCGGGACAATCGTCCTTCCGAGCTGCCCGATGGCGCCTTGCGCGCCTCGGCGCTGTTTTCCTTCGTCACCCGCGAGCGCGAACGGATCGCCGGCTGCTCCTTCCCGCGCGCCTCGATCGTCGTGATCGTGGGGGGCTCGAAGGAGGTCGTGACGATGGGCCGGCACTTACGCTTTGCGGCCGGCACCGTGCTTGTTCTGCCCGGCGGCTGGCGCGGCGACGTGGTCAACGATCCGGATCCTGCGACGGGCGTCTACCGGGCGATCTTCATCGATTTTCCCGACGAGCTGGTTGCGCGCGCCAGCCGCGCCTTTCCGCCGCACCGCAGGAACGGCCCGCTCGACCTGCCGCTCGACGCGGCGCTTTCAGGTGCCATCCATCATGCCGGCGAAGGCATCGTTGCCGGCAACCTGCCGGCCGTCCTGATCGAGCACCGGGTGATGGAAGTGCTGATGGTGCTCGGCATGCGCGGCGCCCTGCCCTTCAAGGCGCGGACGACGGGAGACGCGGTTCGCGGCCTGGTTCGCTGGCAGCCGGACAGGACCTGGACCGCCGACATGATCGCCGCCGAACTCGGCACCAGCAACGCCACGTTGAGGCGGCGGCTGGCGAGCGAGGACACCTCGCTGCGCGCCCTGCTCGCGGAGGTCCGTGTCGAGCTGGCAACCGCGATGCTTATGGATGACGGCGTTTCGCTTCGCGAGGCAGCACTGGCGACAGGTCACCGCTCGCCGCGCCGTTTCGCCAAGCGCATGCGGTCCGGCGCAGGCGACAAGCAAGCCGCCGACGTTTGAGCGTATGCGAACGCTTTTCGAGCGTTTCGGTGCGTCGGCCTTCCGCCGCGATTGCTAGAGATCGCCCATCGAACGAGAGGACGAACTCATGCACATCGGAACCATTGCAACAGCCGCGGCCATCCTGTCCCTGTCGACGCCGCTCGTGGCCACACCGCTCCTGGCCACCGACATCACGGTGACGTTCCGCGAGAATGGGCCGGGCGGCACGCTGCCTGCCCGGAACGCATCCTGCGTGGCGGCCGCCGGCAAAGCGGCGGCGGGCAGCAACAAGAGCCCTGCCCTCTCCTGGACGAAGGGTCCGGCGGGAACACGCTCCTATGCGCTTGCCATGACCGATCCCGATGTTCCGGCCGACCTTTCGCTGCTGAACAAGGAAGGGACTGTAATCGACAAGGATGCACCGCGCATGGAGTTCACACACTGGATCCTTGCCGACATCCCTGCATCGGCCACGGAACTCGCCGAGGGAGCGGACGGCGACGGCATGCCGGCGGGCGGGCTCGCGCTCGAGGCGACCAGACACGGTCGACGTGGACAGAACGGATTCGCCGCCTTCTTGAAGGATGGGCCGCATGGGGGCTATATGGGCGCGTGTCCTCCCTGGAACGACCTGCGCATCCACCGTTACCGCGTCACGGTCTATGCGCTCGATACCGACAGGCTCACACTTCCCAAGGTCTTCACCCGCGCCGATTTCCTCGCCGCGGCAAAGGGCCATATCGTTTCGTCCGGCGCGGCGGAACTGACTTACACGATCAATGCGAAGGCCACGAAATGACCGATACGAAATGGGATGCAGCCGCAGCCGAACCCGGTTCCATCCACTGGAAGCGCAATCTGGCCGTTTCGCTCGTCGGCTCGTTCACGACCATCGTGGCGATGACGCTGCTCCTGCCTTTCCTGCCGCTCTACGTCGAGGAACTGGGGGTCAGCGACCACGCCGCGATCGTGCAGTGGTCGGGGATCGCCTATGGCGCCACCTTCTTCGCCGCCGCTTTCGTGGCGCCGCTGTGGGGGCGGCTCGGCGATATCTACGGGCGCAAGCTGATGCTGGTGCGCGCCAGCCTCGGCATGACCGTGGCGATCTCGCTGATGGGGATGGCCGGCAACGTCTGGCAGCTGGTGGCGCTCCGGCTCTTCGTCGGGCTGGCGGGCGGCTATTCCTCGGGCTCGATGGTGCTGGTGGCGACGCAGACGCCGAAGGATCGCTCCGCCTGGGCGCTGGGCACGCTGGCTTCCGGCATCATGGCGGGCAATCTGGTCGGGCCGCTGATCGGCGGCGTACTGCCGCCCCTGATCGGCATTCGGGGCACGTTTCTCGCCGCCGGTGCCGCCATCTTCCTCGCCTTCCTGGCGACCCTCTTCCTCATCAAGGAGGAGAAATCGCCTGCCCGCAAGCTGGCGGCGAAGGCGAGCGGTGGCTGGGCCTCGATCCCGGACAAGCGGCCGGTCATTGCCATGCTCTTTACCGGCATGCTGCTGATGCTCGCCAACATGTCCATCGAGCCAATCATCACGGTCTATGTCGCACAGCTGGTGGACGATGCGGCGCGGGTGACTGTCATATCAGGCATCGTCATGTCGGCAGCCGCACTCGGCAGCATCCTCTCGGCCTCGCGGCTGGGCAAGCTGGCGGACCGTATCGGCCACTGGCCCGTGATCGCGGGCGCGCTCGGTGTGGCCGGCCTGCTGCTCATCCCGCAGGCCTTCGTCACCAGTTCATGGCAGCTGATCGTGCTCCGCTTCCTGATGGGCGTGGCGCTCGGCGGGCTGCTTCCCTGCATCTCCGCCGTCATCCGCCACAGCGTGCCGGACAGCGCGGCCGGCGGCATACTCGGCCTGTCGGTGTCGTCGCAATATGTCGGTCAGGTCGCCGGCCCGATCCTCGGCGGCTTCGTCGGCGGACATATCGGCATGCGGGCGGTGTTTCTGGGGACGTGCGTGCTGCTGATCGCCGGGGCTGCGTATTCGTGGATGGTGCGGCCGAAGGAGGATGTGGGCGAGCGTTGAACATCCGCTTGTAAACCGTTGGAATGCGGCCGTCCCGAGCACCGGCACCGTTGCATTCGTGGAGACGTGCTTAGATCCTCGGCACGACGGCCGAGGATGACGTCGGAGAATAGGATTTGCCCGTAAACCATTGAGCTGCCCAGCTTTTTACAAACGCGACGTCATACTCGGCCTTGTGCCACTGCTGTCCGGTTTAAATTGGATGGACAAGGCGCACGGTGTTGATTCTACTCGTATTCGAACGTTTGGCGACGATCTCGGACACGAAAGAGGAACAA
>NZ_JAUDRZ010000011.1 GCF_030380735.1 Rhizobium sp. S152
CGTTTGCGAAAAACTCGAAGTTTCTACTATCCAACTGAAAGGACTGCGGAATTTTCAGTCGCAGCTCATCGCCTGTTGAAATCAACGCAAATCCGGATGCTTCGCCTGTCGGCCACGCACGGGTTATTCTATAGATAGGTCGATAAATGCCCGTTACCACCCCTCTTGCCTTCACATCATCATAATCGGGTGGTCTCAAGGACCGGGATTTCGATCGGCGGCTTCTGCCGATTTGACTTCCTTCGGCAAACTATGCACTTTTCCGGCCAGCCGCCGAGGGGCCATCATAAAGGATGCGGACACGACTGCCATGATGACGGAGAAGATGATGATCCGCTCGTTCGGCAACGAGCCGCCGCTTCTCGCCGATGGCAGGCGCGCCCCCGATCGCCGCGAGATCTCGCTGCGCTGGCTTTCCGGCACATTCCTGACGGGCATCACCTCGAGCGTATTGATGGGCGTGGCGCTGTTTGCCGCGCTCGACGGCCGCCAGCAGCTGGCGATCCCGGCCGAAGCCTATGCCAATATCAACGAGCACGCCAATGACGACGACCAGGTCACCCGCGGCAGCCGCCTGATCGCACCCGCCATCGCCGCCAAGCCCTCCGACCGCAAGATCATGGAAGTCTCTACCGTCGTGCACGAGGGCGAGAAGGAAGTGGTGCGCCGCCAGCCCTTCGCCCGCGTGAAGATGACGCTCGCCGCCAACCACGTCGCGCCCGAGGATTATCCGAGCTTCAACCCGCTGACGATCTTCTCCGCCGACGAGGGCGAGCCGGCACCGGCTGCCCGCACCGGCCAGATCTACGGCTCCGACGTCGAATCCGAAGTCAGCCTGAAGACCGTCGCCTATCCGGCCGACCGTTCCGATCTCAAGGTCGCCGCCGGCATGACGCTCGACGAGGTCGAGGAGAACGTCCGCTCCAACGGGTCTGTGCTGACGGATGGCGCCGCCCAGGTGGCCGCGCTTTACTACGTCGACCCCCGCCGCTTTTCCAACGACGACAACGACGTCGACCTGACGTCGGGCCTGACCGCCCGCGTGCTCGAGCAGAACATGACGGTCTCGGCGCCGGAGCAGATCACGCCGCAAACCGAAGAGTTCGCCGACGACATCATCCCGGCCCGCCAGCCGACGCCGATCACCAAGGCGATGATGGATTCGGGCTATCCCGAGCCGCAGGCAAAGAACCTCGCCGGCAACCTCACCCCGCTTCTCGGCACGGACGCGCTTTCTAAGGGCGACGTGCTGCGCATCGGCATCCTGCAGAAGGGCGAACAGGCGAAGATCATTCGCGCCAGTGTCTATCGCGGCACCCGGCACCTGGTGACCGTGGCGCTCGACGACACCGATCATTTCGTTTCAGCCAGCGCGCCGCCCGAGCTCGACGCGGTCGCCACCGCCTTCGACGACACCGCGATGTCGGCGCCGTCGAACCAGAACCTGCCGCGCGTCTATGACGGCATCTATCGCGCGGCACTTTCCTACGGCATGACCAAGGACATGACGGCGCTGATCATCAAGCTGCTCGCCAGCAATGTCGACTTCCAGGCCGAGCTGCGCCCGACCGACACGCTGGAGGCTTTCTTCTCGGTGGCCGACAGCAGTGGCCAGGCAACCGCCGATTCCCAGCTGCTCTACGTCAACGCCCGTTTCGGCGACACGCAGACGCGCTTCTACCGCTATCAGGATCCCGAAGACGGTTCGGTCGACTATTTCGACCAGGACGGCAAGAGCATCCGCCAGTTCCTGCTGCGCAACCCGGTGCCGAACGGCATCTTCCGCTCCGGCTTCGGCATGCGCCGCCACCCGATCCTCGGCTTTGCCCGCATGCACACCGGCGTCGACTGGGCCGCCCCGCGCGGAACCGCGATCATCGCCGTCGGCAACGGCACGGTGGAAAAGGCCGGCTGGGACAGTGGCGGCTACGGCAACCAGACGATCGTGCGCCACGCCAACGGCTACGAATCTTCCTACAACCACCAGAGCGCCATCGCCAAGGGCGTGGTTCCCGGCGCCAAGGTCCGCCAGGGCCAGGTGATCGGCTGGGTTGGCACCACGGGTGAATCGACCGGCCCGCATCTGCATTACGAGATGATCGTCAACGGCACCAAGGTCGATCCGCTGCGCGTGCGCCTGCCGGGCGGCAAGTCTCTGTCGGGACCGGCGCTCGCCAAGTTCGAAGACGAGCGCAAGCGCATCGACGCGCTGCTCGGCAACCAGCCGCCGGCGCAGGTGGCGAGCAAGTAGGGCTTCTCCTCGGCCGCCGACTGCAAGAATAAAGTCCCCTCCCCAACCCCTTCCCACAAGGGGGAGGGGCTTGCTGGGCGCACTCTCTCCGCCAGACTGAAGCCTCTCAACGATCGCCAACGAGAAGAGCGTGGTGCAAAGAACGCCACGGATTAGCCCCTCCCCCTTGTGGGGAGGGGTTGGGGAGGGGTTTTCATGCGGGAACGCCACCCAAAAACAAAAACGGCGACCGAAGCCGCCGTTTCCACTCTCACATCTCGCGTCCGTTAAGCCGCTTCGCTGACACCAGCGCTCTTCGTGCGGAACAACAGCCGATCGGTGCCGCCTGATATCTTCACCGTCGATCCGTCAGGCACCTTGCCACCGAGAATATCCTCGGCCAGCGGGTCCTGGACGTACTTCTGGATCACCCGTTTCAGCGGTCGCGCGCCATAGACGGGATCATAGCCCTTGTTGGCGAGCCAGTGCGTGGCCTCGTCGTCGAGCTCGATCGTGATCTTGCGCTCGGCCAAGAGCTTGACCAGCCGCTGCAGCTGGATGTCGACGATCGCGCCCATCTCGTCCCGCTTGAGGCGGTGGAAGAGGATGATCTCGTCGATGCGGTTCAGGAACTCCGGCCGGAAGTGGCCGCGCACGACGTCGAGGACCTGCTCGCGGATTTCGTCCGTGTCATGACCGTCGGGAAGCTCCGTCAGCATGGTCGCACCGAGGTTCGACGTCATGATGATCATCGTGTTGCGGAAGTCGACGGTGCGGCCCTGGCCATCGGTCAGGCGGCCGTCATCGAGCACCTGCAGCAGCACGTTGAAGACATCCGGATGCGCCTTTTCGATCTCGTCGAACAGCACGACCTGGTAGGGCCTACGACGCACCGCTTCCGTCAGCGAACCACCTTCCTCATAGCCGACATAGCCGGGAGGGGCGCCGATCAGCCGGGCGACGGAGTGCTTCTCCATGTATTCCGACATGTCCATGCGCACCATCGCGGTCTCGTCGTCGAAGAGGAAACGGGCCAATGCCTTGGTCAGCTCCGTCTTGCCGACGCCGGTCGGGCCGAGGAAGATGAACGAGCCGAGCGGCCGGTTCGGATCCTGCAGGCCGGCGCGCGCGCGGCGCACCGCCCGCGACACGGCCTGAACCGCGTCCCCCTGGCCGATCACCGATTTCGCCAGCTCGTCTTCCATCCGCAGCAGCTTCTCGCGGTCGCCTTCCAGCATCTTTTCGACAGGAATGCCGGTCCAGCGGGAAACGACATGCGCGATGTTATCGGGGGTCACGACCTCCTGGACCATGGCGCTGCGATCATTGTCCTGCGCTTCGGCTTCCGAAAGCTTCTTTTCAAGCTCCGGAATGACACCGTAGGTCAGCTCGCCGGCGCGCTGGAATTCACCCTTGCGCTGGGCGATCGCCAGATCGTTGCGGGCGTCGTCGAGTTCCTTCTTCAGATCAGCGGCAAGGCCGAGCTTCTGCTTTTCCGCCTGCCAGCGGGCCGTCAGCGCATCGGCGCTCTCTTCCAGATCGGTGAGCTCGGTTTCGAGCCGCACCAGCCGGTCGGCCGAGGCGACGTCGGTTTCCTTCTTCAGCGCCTCGCGCTCGATCTTCAGCTGCATGATGCGGCGATCGAGTTCGTCGAGCTCCTCGGGCTTGGAATCGACCTGCATGCGCAGGCGCGCGGCCGCCTCGTCCATCAGGTCGATCGCCTTGTCGGGGAGAAAGCGATCGGTGATGTAGCGGTTCGACAGCGTGGCCGCCGCCACCAGGGCCGAATCCGAGATGCGGACCTTGTGGTGCTGCTCGTATTTTTCCTTCAGGCCGCGCAGGATCGAGATGGTGTCCTCGACCGTCGGCTCGTCGACGACCACGGGCTGGAACCGACGGGCCAGCGCCGGGTCCTTTTCGACGTGCTTGCGGTATTCGTCGAGCGTGGTCGCGCCGACGCAGTGCAGCTCGCCGCGCGCCAGCGCCGGCTTCAGGAGGTTCGACGCGTCCATCGCGCCATCGCCCTTGCCGGCGCCGACGAGCGTGTGCATCTCGTCGATGAAGAGGATGATCTCGCCGTTTTCGGACTGCACTTCGTTCAGGACGCTCTTCAGCCGCTCTTCGAACTCGCCGCGATATTTCGCGCCAGCGATCAGCGCGCCCATGTCGAGCGCCATCAGCTTCTTGTCCTTGAGAGACTCGGGCACATCGCCGTTGACGATACGCAGCGCCAGGCCTTCGACGATCGCCGTCTTGCCGACGCCGGGTTCGCCTATCAATACAGGGTTGTTCTTGGTGCGGCGCGACAGCACCTGGATGGTGCGGCGGATTTCGTCGTCGCGGCCGATGACAGGATCGAGCCGGCCATCGCGGGCTTCCGCCGTCAGGTCGCGGGCGAACTTCTTCAGCGCGTCGAAGCCCTGTTCGGCATTGGCGCTGTCGGCGGTGCGGCCCTTGCGGATCTCGTTGATGACCTGGTTGAGCGCAACGGCGGTGACGCCGGCGTTCTTCAAGGTCGTCGCGGTCGACGATTCCATCGCCAGCGCCTGCAGCAGGCGCTCGACGGTAACGAAACTGTCGTTGGATTTCTTCGCGGCTTCTTCCGCCGTCGAGAGAACCTTGGCGAGCGGCGCGGCGAGATAGATCTGTCCGTTGCCGCCGGAGACCTTCGGCATCTTCGCAAGGGCGGCGTCATTGGCAAGACGCGCCGCCTTTGCGTCGCCGCCGGCGCGCTCGATGAGCGAAGCGGCCATGCCCTGATCGTCGTCGAGCAGCACCTTCAGCACATGCTCGGGAGCGAACTGCTGGTGACCCTGCGCCAGCGCGTAGGTCTGCGCCGACTGGATGAAACCGCGCACCCGCTCGGAGTATTTTTCGATATTCATGAATGGACCTCCTTAAATCGCCCTGCCCTTATAAGGCACAGGCCGATGACCGAGATTGAGCTCCCTCAAGAGGCGAGCCCTTTTTCCGGCGGGCTTGACGATTTGCACCGCCGGAACATGCGCTGGATATGGTGGAGGATTTGCGGAGTTTAAAGGGGCGGCGAGCCGAAAAACGGACAGCCGGAGCGCGCCCGAAAATGCCGGCTGCGATCTCGGAATTGAAGCCGGAAACGCACAAGGGCCGCCCCATCGGAGCGGCCCTTGATCTTTGTCCTGCCCTTGCGGGCCAAAACCTTAGTAGGCAGCCTTATTCGGAAGCGGCATCCGCGAGAGCCGGAGCCTCGCTTGCGGCTTCGCCTTCGCCTGCCGCCTCGCCTTCGGCGCGACGCGGACGGCGCGGGCGGGCGGTGGTGCTGCGGCGGCGCGGCTGGCGCTCGCGCGGCTGGGCGCTTTCTTCGTCCATGGAAACCTCGGCCGGAATGCCTTCGATTTCCGGCTGCGGACCGGTTCCATCCATCACTTCCGGCTGCGTCGCGGCGGCGACAGGAGCAGGCTGTTCCTGCGGCTGGCGGCGCGGCTGGCGGACAGACTGATCTTCATTGCGCGGCTGGCGGGCCGGCTGCTCTTCGCCACGCGGCTGATCTTCGCTGCGGCGCGGCTGCTCGTCATTGCGACGCGGCTGGTCATCGTTGTTGCGGCGCGGCTGTTCGTTCGAACGGCGCTGCTGATGCTCCTGCTGGCGCGGCGGCTGCACGACGACGACATCGTCGTTCTCGTTGCCGTCGATGTCGTCACCGTCACGCTCGCCACCTTCGCCGAACTCACCACGGTCGTCGCGCTGGAAGCGTTCCTGCATCTGCGCCTGTGCGGCGGCAATGATGCGGTTGTAGTGTTCGGCGTGCTGCAGGTAGTTCTCGGCGATAACGCGGTCGCCGGAGCTCTGGGCGTCACGAGCGAGCTGCGCGTATTTCTCGGCGATGTGCTGGGCAGTGCCACGGATCTTTACGTCTGGGCCGGAGCTGTCGTAGCTCCGCGTCAGCGGATTGCCACCCTTGCGGTTGAAATTATTGTTGTTATTTCCGCCGCCGCCGCCGTTATTGTTACTGCCACGCCCGCGACCGCGCTTGTTCTGCTGTCCTGGCCTCATCGATCGTTCACCTGAATTCTCTGTTTGTGTGGAGTTATGGCATCGACCGCCGTAGCCGGTCCAACCGGCTCAGGGCTATCGTGCCGCAAGCATAATGCGCCTTTGCGCCGACCTGCCGCTTGTCATCAAGTCAGTTTGACTGATTCACGCATTGGGTCGTGTTCAACCTTTGAAACTCTCGTTTGAAAGAGCAGACCCCCGAGGCCGAGCTAGTATCGAACGAATCGTCGTTCTGTCCCATCTCTCCAACGCGTGGGGGCAACCTATATTGCTTCCCGTGGAAAACCAAGCCTTTTCTTCGCAATGACACCTGTGTTCCAACCCGTGTGGTAAACCGTCGCCCGTTACGGACGACTGAAGATCAGCACCCGGTCATTCTGGCCGTAATCCTTCACCGATTCTTGGAATTTGAAGCCTTCCTTCTCGAAGACGTCGGTTACAGCGATCCGCTGATCGTAGCCTATCTCAACTCCAATAATGCCATTGGGCTGCATGAACCTTGCGGCATCTTTGGCGATGGCTTTGTAAGCGTCAAGCCCATCCATGCCACCATCCAGTGCGGCGGCCGGATCAAATTTCGTTACTTCGGGCGCGAGACCGAGAACGATATTGGATGCGATATAGGGCGGATTTGAGACGATTGCATGAAACGAGCCCTGGATATTGTCAAACCAGTTCGATTGCACGGCCTGAAACCGTTCCTGCAATCCGTTTCTTTCCGCGTTTGATAGTGCCGTCTTCAATGCATCGGCCGATATGTCGCTGCCGATACCCGACGCTTCCGGACATTCGCTCAAGAGCGCCAGGCATATCGCCCCGGTTCCGGTTCCCATGTCGAGAATATGGATATGCCCTCCCGTATTTGCAAGATCGCGCAGATAAGGAAGCATGGTATCGACGAGGATTTCCGTGTCCGGCCTCGGCTCCAGCGTGTCCGATGAGAGCGACAGCGGCAGGCCGTAGAACTCGCGCTCGCCGAGGATCCGGTGGACCGGCTCATGCGCAAGACGGCGAAGGATCGCCGCCTCGACGGCATCGGCCTCCTCGGGCGTGACCGTTTCTCCGCCCTTGGTCAGCATCTCGGTATTGCTCAGGCCGAGCAGGCCGGAGATCAGGACGCGCGCATCGGCGGCAGGATCGGCGATGCCGGCAGCACTGAAGCGGCGCCGGGCTTCCGCCGCGAGCTGGGAAACCGTGGGCTCCGCCCGTTTCCCGCTCTCGGTCATGGCTGCTGTTCGCCGAGCTGCGCCAGCCGGCTTGCCTGGTAATCCGCCATCAGCGCATCGACGATCTCGTCGATCTCGCCGACCATCATCCGGTCGAGCTTGTAAAGCGTCAGGTTGATGCGGTGGTCGGTGACGCGGCCCTGCGGGAAATTGTAGGTGCGGATGCGTTCCGAACGGTCGCCGGAGCCGACCTGGCTCTTGCGGTCGGCGGAGCGCTCGCTGTCGGCGCGCTGGCGCTCGGCGTCGTAGAGACGCGACCGCAGAACCTGCATCGCCTTGGCGCGGTTCTGGTGCTGCGACTTTTCCGAACTGGTGACCACGATACCTGTCGGCAGGTGGGTGATGCGCACCGCCGAGTCCGTCGTGTTGACGTGCTGGCCGCCGGCGCCCGACGAGCGCATCGTATCGATGCGGATATCTTCCGCCCGGATCTCGATGTCGATCTCCTCGGCCTCGGGAAGAACGGCTACGGTCGCGGCCGACGTATGGATACGCCCGCCCGCCTCCGTCTCCGGCACGCGCTGCACGCGGTGCACGCCGGATTCGAACTTCAGCTTGGCGAACACGCCCTTGCCGGTGATGGTCGCGATAATTTCCTTGAAGCCGCCGGCTTCACCTTCGCTGGAAGAGAGAACCTCGACCTTCCAGCCATGCACGGCGGCGTAGCGCTCGTACATGCGAAACAGGTCGCCGGCAAACAGCGCCGCTTCCGAACCGCCTGTGCCGGCGCGGATTTCGAGGATGGCGCTCTTCTCGTCGGCCGCGTCCTTGGGCAGCAGCAGGATCTGAATTTCCTGCTCCAGCGCCTCGATGCGCTCCTTCACCTCGGGCAGTTCCATCTCGGCCATATCGCGCATCTCGCGATCGACCGACTTGTCTTCAAGGAGAGATTCCAGATCCGAAAGCTCGGCGAGCGCCTTCTCGTAAGCGCGGATCTTGCCCACGACCGGCTGCAGCTCGGCATATTCGGAGGCGAGCTTGACGTAAACATCGGCCGCGGGACCGGCCGACATGCGCGCTTCGATCTCGCCGAAGCGGCGTTCCAGCTCGCGCATCTTTTCAACGGGAAGCTTCGCCACCCTCACTCCAATTCTGTTTGTCTCTGGCTACAGAGGGATATTGTGGGTTTCGGCGAAATGGGCAAGCAGCTCGCGCATCGAGGTCGCCGTCTTGGTATCGTCGAGCGCCTCGTTCATCACCTTCGCCAGCGCCCCGACATCCAGCCCGAGCAGCATCGCCTTAACAGGACCGATGGAGGCAGGCGACATGGAGACCGAGCGGAAGCCGATGCCGAGCAAGGCCATCGCGGAGATCGGCTTGCCCGCCAGTTCGCCGCACAGCGTCACCGGCGTATTGTTGCGCTCGCCTGCGCGCACGATGTCGCGCAGGATGCGCAGGAACGGTTTGCCCAGCGTGTCGAAACGGTCCGAGACCCGCGCATTGCCGCGATCGACCGCCATCGAGAACTGGAACAGGTCGTTGGAACCGACCGAGACGAAATCGACGGCGGCCATCAGCTCGTCCAGCTGCCACAGAAGCGCCGGCACTTCCAGCATGGCGCCGAACTGCAGCTTGCGCGGCAGGCCGTGGCCGAAGCGGGAGAGATGCTGCACTTCCTTCTGCAACAGGTCGCGCACCGCGGCGATTTCCGAGACTTCGGTCACCATCGGCACCATCATCTTCAATTCGCCGCCGGCCGCCGCCTTCAGCATGGCGCGAAGTTGCGTGCGCAACAGGCCCGGCCGATCCAGAGACAGGCGGATTGCCCGCCAGCCGAGCGCCGGGTTTTCTTCCTCGTGGCCGCGGAAATAGGGAACGACCTTATCGCCGCCGATATCAAGCGTCCGGAAGGTCACCACGCGGCCGCCCGACTGCTTCAAGACGTTGCGGTAAAACTGTTCCTGCTCGTCCGCCTTCGGAAGCGTCGAGGCGATCATGAACTGCAGCTCGGTGCGGAACAGGCCGATGCCCTCGGCGCCGGATTCGGCAAGCTGAGGCAGATCGACGAGAAGGCCGGCATTCATCTGCAGCGACACGCGCTGCCCGTCCTTGGTCAGCGGCTCGACGGCGCGGAGCGCCCGGAACTGCTCCTGCCGGCGGGCACGGAAACGCACCTTCTCCTCGTAGGAGCGCTGATGCTCCGGCAGCGGCCGCAGGTGCACATGGCCGCCATCGCTGTCGATGATCACGGCATCGCCGTTTTCGGCGAGCGCCACGATCCCGGCCGCCTGGCCGATGACCGGAATACCCATGGCGCGCGCCACGATGACGACATGGCTGGTGACGGCGCCCTCTTCGAGCACCAGGCCGCGCACATTGGCGCGCGGATAATCGAGAAGTTCGGCGGCGCCCATGGCGCGCGCCAGAATGATCGCGTCGGTCGGGAAGCCGTCGCCGGAGGTGCGCCCGGTATAGCCGGTCAGCTGCCGGAGCAACCGGTTCGCCAGGTCCTCGAAATCGTGCATCCGCTCGCGCAGGTAAGGATCGGTCAGGCGCATCATCCGCGCCTTGGTGTCGCTCTGCACCTTCTCGACCGCGGCTTCCGCCGTCAGGCCGTTGCGGATCGCCTCTTCCAGCTTGCGCACCCATCCCTGGTCGTGCGCGAACATGCGGTAGGTCTCGAGCACCTCGCGATGCTCGCCCTCCATCGACATGTCGCGCTGCGACAAGAGATCGTCGATCGAGATGCGCAGCGAACCCAGCGCTTCGGCAAGCCGGCGGATTTCCTTGTCGGAATCCTCGTTGAGCAGATTGGTGACGACGATGCGCGGCTCGTGCAGCACGACATAGCCGAGGCCGATGCCCTCGTTATAGGTATCGCCGTCGATGGTGACGGAGCGGGTGAGGTCGAGTTCGAGGCCGGGCTTGGTGAGCTTCTTCAGCTCGCCGGTGGCGATCATCTCGGCCAGAACCATGGCCGTCGTTTCGAGCGCTTCCAGTTCCTCGTCGCGATAGTTGCGGCTGGCCTTGTTCTGCACAACGAGAACGCCGAGCGACCGGCCGGCGCGCAGGATCGGCACGCCGAGGAAGGAATGATAAATTTCTTCGCCGGTTTCCGGCAGGTAGCGGAAGGCCGGATGCGACTGCGCGTCGGAGAGGTTGAGCGGCTGGGCGGAGGCAGCGATGGTACCGACGAGGCCCTGGCCCATCTTCAATTGCGCCAGGTGGACCGCTTCGCGGTTCAGACCTTCGGTCGCGTAGAGCTCGAGCACGCCGTCGGAGCGCAGCACGTAGGCGGAGCAGACCTCCGCCACCATGTTGCTGGCAATCTGGCGAACGATCCGGTCAAGACGCTCCTGTGGCTCCAGCGGCTCCGCCATCAACTCGCGCAGCCGCTTGAGCAGCACGCGCGGACCGCCGGAAAGGTCTCTCATTGCGTCTCAAGCTCCAAAAACAAAGCAAAGTGGCCCGGCAGATGCCGCGCCACCTCTCAACTTGTACGCGGCGCGGGCCTGCTGGGAATCAATTCTTATCCAGACCGTAGCAGGAATGCAAAGTCCTGACAGCGAGTTCCGCATAAGGACCGTCGATCAGGATGGAAATCTTGATTTCCGAGGTGGTGATCGCCTTGATGTTGATCCCCTTGTCGGCCAGCGCCTTGAAGGCAGTGGCGGCAACGCCCGCGTGGCTGCGCATGCCGATGCCGATGACCGACACCTTGACCAGGCCCGCCTCGTTCTGCACGACGTCGTAACCGATCGAATCCTTGTGCTCGCCGAGCACCTTGATCGCCTTTTCGACGTCGCCCGACGGCACGGTGAAGGTCATGTCGGTCTTCGAGCCGTCTTCCGAGATGTTCTGGACGATCATGTCGACATTGATGTGGTTCTCGGCCAGCGGTCCGAAGATCGCGGCGGAGACGCCCGGCCGGTCGGCGAGACGGCGAAGCGAGATCTGCGCTTCATCCTTGGCATAGGCGATGCCGGTGACTACTTCCTGTTCCACGATTTCTTCCTCGTCACAAATCAGCGTTCCGGGCGGGTTCAAGAAATCACCCATGCCCGGAGCATCGGGATCTTCAAAAGACGAACGCACGAAGGTGCGCACCTTGTGCACCATGGCAAGCTCGACCGAGCGAACCTGCAGCACCTTAGCGCCGAGCGATGCCATTTCGAGCATTTCCTCGAAAGCGATCTTCTTCAGGCGGCGCGCCTGCGGCACGATGCGCGGATCGGTCGTGTAGACGCCGTCGACATCGGTATAGATGTCGCAACGGTCTGCCTTGACGGCTGCGGCGATTGCGACCGCCGACGTATCCGAGCCACCACGGCCGAGCGTCGCGATGCGGTTGTCAGGGCCGAGACCCTGGAAGCCGGCGATGACGGCCACCTGGCCCTCGCCCATCCGCTTGATCATCTCGGAGCCGTCGATCTCGAGGATGCGGGCGGCGCCGTGGGCGTTGTCGGTGCGGATCGGGATCTGCCAGCCCTGCCAGGAGCGGGCGTTGACGTCCATCGCCTGCAGCGCGATCGCCAGAAGACCGGATGTCACCTGCTCGCCGGAGGCGACGATAGCGTCATATTCGCGGGCGTCGTAGAAGGGAGAGCTGGCGCCGACGACCTTCGGCGTGTTCTGCACCCAGCCGACCAGCTCGTTTGTCTTGCCCGACATGGCGGAAACGACGACGGCCACTTCGTGACCGGCATCGACCTCGCGTTTGACGTGGCGTGCAACGTTCTTGATGCGGTCCAGATCAGCGACGGATGTTCCGCCGAACTTCATTACGATGCGTGCCATAAGCCTCTACCACAGCAAACCGCCGGGAGAGACGAACGCCAGACCCGGCACGACGAAGCCCTGAAAGCCGCAGGCCGAAGAGCCGGAATTGGGAGTTTCTGGAACCCTTCTAAAGCCCTGCGCCCAAGGGCTCAAGTTGCGGCGTCTCTTAGCGAGTTTGTCGGGGGGTGGCAAGGTGCGGAAAAGAGATTGGGAGCGCGCGCCGGCCGAAATATGACAGACGGGCCCGGCTGCCACGCGCGCCTTCGAAGTGCCCAAAAGGCTCAGTTGCCTCGCACTCCGGAAAGAGGCAATTTCATTCGGCCCGAAGACGCCGATCCCGGCACCATCGGGCACGCCGGCAAGCCGGCCATATCCAAATCGCTGGACCGATTGCATCATGACGAATGCGCAGAAAATCGGCGTCATCATCGGCCTCGCCATCGTCGCGGGGTTGACGCTTCTGCGCGCCAGCGATCCGCCGCTGATGCAGCAGCTGCGCGACATCACCTTCGACGAATACCAGCGCATCACGCCCCGCCCCTTCGAGGCGACGCCGGTAAGGATCATCGACATCGACGAGGCGTCGCTGAAGGAATTCGGCCAGTGGCCATGGCCCCGGGACCGGCTGGCGCTTCTGGTCGACCGGCTCTCCGATATGGGCGCGGCGGCCATCGCCTTCGACGTGCTCTTCGCCGAGCCCGACCGCCTCTCGCCGCGCACCGTCATGCGCGATGTCGCCGGTGTCGACCCGACGCTGGTCAGCCGCCTGCCGGACAATGACGAACTCTTCGCCAAGGCGATATCAGGACGCCCCGTTATCCTCGGCTTCGGCCTCTCGACCGAAGGCGATTACCGCCCGCCGATCAAGAGCGGCTTCGCCTTCACCGGAGAAACACCGCTCAATGCTCCGCCGCGCCTGACGGCGGCAACCCCGATCCGGCCGCAGCTGCAGATGAGCGCATCTGGCATCGGCCACATCAGCCTCAATCCCGGCAACAGCTCATCCGTGGTGCGCCGGATTCCGCTCTTCCTGACCGATGGCGAGCAACTTTACCCGAACCTCGCCATCGAGGCGCTGCGGGTGGCGCAGGGCGCCTCGACCTACGTGCTGGCTGCCGCCCCCGACGCGCCGGATACGCTGACCTCGGCGAAGATCGGCGGCTTCGTCGTACCGCTCACCAAAAGCGGCGAGCTCTGGCTCTACACCAGTCCCGATATTGCCGAGCGCTACATTTCCGCTTCGAGGATCCTTGCACCCGAAGGCGTCGCCCCCGAGGTCGCGGCGGCCATCGACGGTAGCATCGTCTTCGTCGGCACCTCGTCGGCCGGCCTCCAGGATATCCGCACCACCGCGCTCGGCCAGAACGTGCCCGGCGTTTCTATGCATGCCCAGACCGTCGAGCAGATCCTGACGGGCCACTTCCTCTCCCGTCCGGACTGGGCGAACGGCATGGAAATCCTCGCCATCGCCGTGCTCGGCACCGTCCTCGTCCTGCTGACGACCTTCGTCAGCCCGGCCGTCGCCCTCTTCTGCGGTCTTCTGATCACCGTGCTCGCGGTCGCGGCCTCGTGGTTCGCCTTCTCCCGCTGGGGCCTGCTCTTCGATCCGCTGGCGCCGATCATCGCCGGCACAATCACGCACTTTGCCGCCACCTCGTTCCGCATCCTGGTGATCGACCGGGAAAGGCGAGAGGTCCGCCGCGCCTTTGGGCAATATCTCTCGCCGTCGCTGCTCTACCGCATCGAGCATACGCGCAATGCGCTGAGACTCGGCGGCGACGATCGGGAACTGACGGTGATGTTCGTCGACGTGCGCGGGTTTACCGAGCTCAGCGAGCGCCTGCCGCCCGCCGAAGTCGTCCGTTTCCTTAACACGCTGCTCGACGCGCTGAGCCGCCACGTCACCGCCAACGAGGGAACGCTCGACAAGTTCATCGGCGATTCCATCATGGCCTTCTGGAATGCTCCGCTCGACGTCGCCAACCATCCGGCAAAGGCGGTGAAGGCGGCGCTCGCCATGCGCGAAACGCTCTCCGGGCTCAACACGGGCAACGCCTTCGGCTTCGGCCCGGAGTACCAGGTAGGGATCGGCATCGGCATCCACACCGGCCTTGCCTGCGTCGGCAACATGGGCGCCGAGACGCGCTTCAACTATTCGGCGGTCGGCGATGCGGTCAACGTCGCCGCCCGCATCGAATCCGCCTGCAAGGAGGTCGGCTTCGACATTCTCGTTTCGGAGGCGACGGCCGCCGAACTGCCGCACTTCGCGCTGCTCGACGCCGGCTCGCTCGGCCTGAAGGGCAAGAGTTCGAGGGCGCGGCTCTACGCCGTGATAGGTGGCGAGGAGATCAGGCAGTCGAGCGCCTTCGCAGAGATGCAGCATCTGCATGCAGACCTGACCGCCGCGCTGCGCAGCCGCGCCGAAGACATCACCGAGATTCTCACGGCAGCAAGAAGCAAGGCCGCGTCCCTGACGCCGGGCCTGCCGCGCTTCTACAAGAAGATGCCGCGCCGCGCCGAACATTTCCGGGATCTGGCGCCGCAGACGACCGACGCCGTCACGACGGACAGCGATGCACCATCACGATCCCCGGTTTAGGCTCTACCGATTATAGTGTTGCCAACCGCCGCGCGGCCCCTGCCAGCCCGGCGGGTTGCCGTTGCCGAAACCACCCGGATTCCAGCCACCGGGATGCCAGCCGCCCGGGTAGTGCCCCCAATGATGCGGATGGTGGTGGTGATGTGGCTTGTGCGGCTTCGGCGGCTCGGGCGGTTCCGGTGGCTGCTGTGGCGGCGGAGGCGGCGAAGGCGGTTCCGCCGCGCGTGGCGTGACGCGCTCGCGTCGCTCGATGCGCGCCGCCTGGAGGCCGCAGGTGGTTCGGATATTGCCGAGCGCGCCGGAAAGCTGCTGGTTGCCCGAAAGGAACGGCAGGGCGCGGTTGTTGCCGAGCTCGCGCAGCGTGGCGCGGTCGACGGGCGCCACATCCGACACCCCCCGGCGCGGCGTGGCGATTACGCAATCGCATTGCTGGCGCAGCTGCCGGCAGCCGCCGGCGCCGCAGAACTGCGCCGAGCCGTTGAGCAGCACCATCGCCGTCACCCCGTTCGGCGCCACATAGAAGTCGAACGCCGTGCCGCGCACGCCGATCGTGCCGGCCGGCGTGACGATCTGGTAGGCGAAGGAAGCGGAATTGCCGCTGATCCAGCGGAAGGTGCCCTTCGCCGCCTTGATCGAGAGCCGCTTGACCGTGTCCTCGTCGTCATAGACGAACTTGTCGATGGTCACGGACGATCCCGCTCCGACCGCGAGCTTCGTCCCGTCGCGAAACAGGAACTGGCCGAGCCCGGATGGCGATGTGCGGATGCGCTCGTCGCGGTGAACCGGCGCCTTGACGACCAGCGGGCCGTCTTCGCCCGTCACCTGCGTCTTGATCAGGGTCGCCTGACCCACGGGTTCGGCCGCGAAGACCGGCGTCCCGCCAAGGCATGCAACGATGGCACCAGCGGCTGCAGCGCCGCGCACGCGAGACATCACGCCCTCTCCCTCATAGAGAATTAGAACATTAACATATTGCTATGCGTCACGTCTGCTTATCCTCTTGATGTACAATCGGGGCGTTAGACTAATCGTTTTGGATGAAATCAGAAATTGCCGCGTCATTGCGCGCCCTTGACTTCGGCGCCGCTTCGTCCGACTTCACTGCTGACGAAGCAAGGAGCCTGACCATGACCGAAGCGGCAAAGAGCACCATCGACCAGAGCGAAGTAGACCGCTTCTCGGCCATGGCCGCGGAATGGTGGAGCCCGACAGGCAAGTTCAAGCCGCTGCACAAGTTCAACCCCGTTCGCCTCGCCTATATCAGGGACAAGGCGGCCGAGAACTTCGGGCGCGACCCGCGCGCCGCGCGACCGCTTGAAGGCCTGCGCGTGCTCGACATCGGCTGCGGCGGCGGCCTGCTGTCGGAGCCGATCGCCCGCATGGGCGCGACGGTGGTGGGCGCAGATCCCTCCGAAAAGAACATCGGCATCGCCTCCACCCACGCGCGGGCATCCGGCGTTTCCGTCGACTACCGCGCGGTGACCGCCGAACAGCTCGCCGAGGCGGGCGAGACCTTCGATATCGTGCTCAACATGGAAGTCGTGGAGCACGTAGCCGACGTCGAATTCTTCATGACCACCTGCGCGAAAATGGTGCGCCCTGGCGGCCTGATGTTCGTGGCCACGATCAACCGCACCGTGAAGGCGGCGGCCCTCGCCATCTTCGCCGCGGAAAACATCCTGCGCTGGCTGCCGCGCGGCACCCATCAATACGAAAAGCTGGTCCGCCCGGAAGAAATCGAAAAGCCGGTCACCGAAAACGGCCTCGGCATCATCGACCGCACGGGCGTCTTCTTCAACCCGCTGTCCAACCAGTGGAACCTGTCGAAGGACATGGACGTGAACTACATGCTGCTAGCCAGACGCGAGGCGTAGGGCCCTCGCCAAAGCTCGTCGCTACACCTTCAACGTCAGCACATGCGCGAGAAGATCACGCTGCGTCTCGGCGTTCTCCGCCGCCAGCGTCTTCACGCGTTCGCGGTCGATCCCGACCTCTGCGCCATCGGCGTCGAAAGGCTGCTTGAAGGTGAAGGCGCGCGGTGAAGGTCCGTTGCCCGCCAGATATTCGAGACGCTCGACCGCCTCGCTCCAGTCGGGCCGGTGATGGGGACCGACCCACCAGAGCACCAGCGGCGGCCATGACGGCCTGACGTTCCAGTTGCGGGCATGTTTCAGCGCATCGGCATGCACACCGTTGTAGCTGAAGGCCATCAGGGATTCGATATCCGCCCAGAGCGACAAAGACGACGGCGCGCTGTCGAAGCCGCTGCCCTTTATGAAGCGTGGAAAGACCTGCGGACCCCAGCTGCGCGTGCCGGGCTCGCCGGCATAGCCGGAACGGCCGATGAAGCCGCGGGCGCCCGCCGCCGCCTGGAAGTTGGCGGGCTCGCGGAGCCGGAAGCCCTCGACCGCATCGCTTTCGAAGGGCGCCACGTGCAAACCGAAGTTATACATCGCAAGGCGCGGCTTCGGTTCCATGTCAGTTCACATTGTCGGGGAGCACGGGCAGTGCCGCGATCTCGATGCCCTCGTCGATCAGTTCCTGCGCCTCGTCGATCGTCGCCTGGCCGATGATCCCGCGCGCATCGGCCTCGCCGTAATGGATCTTGCGGGCTTCTTCCGGAAACTTCTCGCCGACATCCTCGGAATTCGCCTTGATGCTGGCGACGGCTTCCTTGAGCTTCTCGAAGGCGTCGCGGCGAAGCGCATCCATCGCCACCGTCTTCATCTCGTCCTTCTTGCGGGCGGTCGAGACGGAGGGTGCCATCAGCGTCTTCGAGATTGCGGCGGAATGACAGACGGGACAGGTGAGGAAACCGGACGAGACCTGCCGGTCGAAATCGGCACTCTCGGAAAACCAGCCTTCGAATTCATGCGCACTGTCGCAGATAAGGGAATAGCGGATCAAGCGGCCACGCCTCCCGTCACCGCCCCCGGCACGGTCTCGATGGAGAATTCGCGGCCGTTCTTCAGGTTCGGAATCTTGTCGTGCGCCGCCTTCACGGCGGCGGGATCGATCTCGGCGACGACGATCGCCTCGCCGGTCGCACCTGCCGATGCCAGCACGCGCCCCCAGGGATCGATGATCATTGAATGACCGAAGGTCTCGCGGCCATCCTCATGCACGCCGGCCTGCGCCGCAGCGATCACGAACATGCCGTTCTCGATGGCGCGGGCCCTGAGCAGGATTTCCCAATGCGCCTCGCCGGTCTGCCGGGTAAAGGCCGCCGGCACCGTCATCACCTCGGCCCCGGCCACCGCTTGGGCGCGGAACAGCGCCGGGAAGCGCACGTCGTAGCAGATCGCAAAGCCCATCTGCGCGAAAGGCAGCGACACCACCCGCGCCTCCGATCCCGGCCGGTAGGCGGCGCTCTCGCGCCAGCTCTCGCCATTGTCGAGATCGACGTCGAACATGTGGATCTTGTCGTAACGGTTGAGAATCTTGCCGTCGGGGCCGAAGAGGTAGCCGCGATTGGCCATCTTGCCGTCCTCGAGCGCGATTGCCGTCGAGCCGACATGCATATGGATGCCGAGCTCGCGGGCGAGCTCTGAGGCGGTCTGCACAATAATATCGTTGCTCTCGTCGCGGAGCACGGCCTTGGCCGCCGTCCGGTCGCGCTGCAGCATGCCGGTCATCTCCGGCGTCTGCACGTAGGTCGCACCCTTGGCCGCCGCCTCGCGCACGAGGCGCGCCATCGCCTCGGCGTTCCCTTGCGGATCGACACCGGAGCACATCTGGATAGCGGCAGCCTTGAACGTCATCGTCGCTTCCTCAGGCGGCAAGCAGCGGGTCGAGCTTGCCCGCGCGGTCGAGTGCAAAGAGATCGTCGCAGCCGCCGACGTGCTTCTCGCCGATGAAGATCTGCGGGAAGGTCGAACCGCCGTTCGACTTGGCGATCATCTCCTGGCGTGCCTCGGGCTTGAAGGTGGCGTTGTGTTCGACGAAATCGACGCCTTTCTGGGAGAGAAGGGACTTGGCGCGGCTGCAATAACCGCAGCCTTCGCGGGTATAGATGGTGACGGGTACCATGGAGACTCCAGACTAAGCTTTCTTCTTCCTGTCATATAGTTTCGGCCAGGGCCATTGCAAAGGTCAAAACGGTGATGTCGGCGGCACCCGCCTTGCGCAGTGCCCGCGTCGCGGCCGCCACCGTCGCCCCCGTCGTATAGACGTCGTCGACCAGCACCACCCGTTTTCCCGCCACATCCGTCTCGCGGCCGGCCATGACGGCAAAGGCGCCGCGCACATTGTCCTCTCGCGCCCAGGCGCCGAGCCCGACCTGCTGCCGCGTGCGGCGGGTGCGAAGCAGCGTCGCCGGAAGCAGTGGCCGCCCGGAGAGCCTCGCCAGATGTCGCGCCAGCTCCGCCGACTGGTTGAACCGGCGTGAAAACATCCGGCTGCGGTGCAGCGGCACCGGCAGGATCGCGTCGCAGCGCTCGACCAGCCCGTCGCCGGCCCGCAGCATCCACCGCGCCATCATCGGCGCCAGATCCGTGCGATCGCGGTATTTCAGCCCGTGCACCAGCATCCGCACTGCCTCGTCATGCAACGCCACCGCACGCAACCGGTCAAAAGGGGGCGGATTGGCGATCGCCTCGGCCGAGAGGATGCCGCCGCCGAGATCGTGCGAGAACGGCACGCCGAGCACCTCGCAATAGGGCCGCTCGATGATGCGGAGACCGGACCAGCATTTCGGGCAAAGCCCCCGGTGTCCGCCGGTCGAAACCCCGCAGACGGCGCAGGCCGGCGGAAAGACCAGATCGAGCGCGTAGGCAAGCGGCCGCCTGAGCAACCTCTCCTGCACAGTCTTCAATGGCCCGACCAAGTGCAACCCCATGGCGAGACGATAGCCGGTTTCGCGCCAAAGGAAAATCGCCTTGCCGGTGAGGCCATGCGGGACTATGGACATCGCCATGGATATCATCTTCGATACGGCCCGGATCGAGGCCAACAGGCATCGCGCGCTGCGCAACAACGATCCGAAGGCGGCCTTCCTGCTCGATATCGCAGCCGAGGAACTGGGCGAGCGCCTCGCCGTCGTCGAGCGCACCTTCGAGAGCGCCGTCGAGCTGCACGGCGCCACCGGCGCCGCCGCCCGCGCCGCCAAGGCGACCGGCAAGATCGGCAGCCTGACGCGCGTCGAGAGCGAGAGCGCCTACTCCTCGGGCGACGATGCCTTTATCGAGGCGCCGCTGGAAGACGTGCCGCTGGAGCCACAATCGGCCAATCTGGTGCTGGCGCCGCTCAGCCTGCATCTCACCAACGACACGCCAGGTGTCTTCATCCGCATCCGCCGGGCGCTGAAGCCGGATGGACTGTTCCTTGCGGCCATTCCCGGCTCCGGCACCCTGCAGGAACTGCGCGAGGTCCTGCTTGCCACCGAGATCGAGATGACCGGCGGCGCCAGCCCGCGCGTCATTCCCTTCGCCGATGTGCGCGATGTCGGCGGCCTGATGCAGCGCGCCGGCTTCGCGCTGCCCGTGATCGACGCCGAAACCTATACGGTGCGCTACGATTCGATCTTTCCGCTGATGCGCGACCTGCGCGCCATGGGCATGACCAATCCGCTGGTTGCCCGCAGCCGCAAGCCGCTGAACCGCGCCTTCTTCATGCGCGCCGCCGAAATCTATGCCGAGCGCTATTCCGATCCGGATGGCCGGATCAGGGCGACGTTCTCGATCATCTATGTGTCAGGATGGGCGCCGCACGAAAGCCAGCAGAAGCCGCTGCGGCCCGGCTCCGCCAAGGTCAGGCTCGCCGACGCATTGAAGGTCGAGGAGCACAAGCTGAAGCAGTAAGGAGCGGTTCAGTTCGGGAAATGGCTGGAGACGCCGTTGAACAGCCCGCCGATATTGCCGCCGAGCGCCTGCACCGCACCCATGATGGCGACCGAGATGACGGCCGCGAGCAGGCCGTATTCGACGGCCGTCGCGCCGCGAACATCCGCTATGAACTGCTTGAATGCCTTCATTGCCCCACCTCAGCACTCGCGGCAGTGATCGATGCTTGCGGCAGCCGCGTCCGCAAGGCTTGTCTCAGCAGCCGGCGCCGCTCCCATAACCCTGAACGACGCACACCGAACCCGGCGTCTCCTGCAGCACGCTGCGGCGGATCGTATAGCGCTTGCCGTTCTCGGCCTTGGGAATGGAGCCGGTCGTGATTGTATCGTAATCGGACGGCGCGCTTGCGAAGACGCTGGACTTCGACTTGTCGGCCAGCATCGGCGTCAGGATCAACGTCAGCGCAACGACGGCCGTGCCGAACAAGAGCGCGATGTTGAGCACTCCCGTCCTGCTCGAGGCAGCCGAAGTCTGTTCCTTTTCCCGAACAGCTTTCCAGAAATCATCGTCCATGCGTCAAGCCTTCTACACACACGCCAGTTGCTTGATTGAGGCCGATATTTGGCAGAAGGTGTTAAACGATCGATTAATATCCACAGCCAAAATTACTTCGTCACGAATAATAATCAGCTATTTCTAAAGTAAGCCTTGGAGAATGGGGATCAGCGGCTCGTCGGCCGGCGGCATCGGGTAATCGCGCAGCGCCTGCGGCTTCACCCACTTCACCGCCTGCCCTTCCCTGCCGTGCGGAATGCCCTCGTAGCGACGGCAGACATAGAGCGGCATCAAGAGGTGGAACTTCTCGTAGGTATGGCTGGCGAAGGTCAGCGGCGCGAGGCATGCCACCTTGGTGGTGATACCGAGCTCTTCGTGAAGCTCGCGCACCAGCGTCTCCTCCGGCGTCTCGCCGGGCTCCATCTTGCCGCCGGGAAACTCCCAGAGGCCGGCTAGAGACTTCCCCTCGGGCCGCTGCGCCAAAAGGATCCGGCCGTCGGCATCGATAAGCGCGCAGGCGACCACAAGCAGGATGTTCCTCGGCGCATCGCTCATCGCCTACGTGTCCTGCCGCCAGTAGGAATAGCGATAGACTTCCTGGAACCCGAAGCGATCGTAGAGCTTCAGCGCGCCCTCATTCGTCGCCTTGACCTGCAGCCAGGCGGTGCGTGCGCTGCGCATCCGCGCCCAGCGCAGCGCCGAGGTCAGGATTTCAAGGCCCAGGCCCTCGCGGCGGCGCGACGGCGTGACCGACAGCGACATGATGCCGGCGAGATCGTTGTCCTGCACGCAGAGCACGGTCGCAACCGGTCCAGCCTTCTGGTCGTCGATCATGAACAGGCCAGACGGCGGCTTGATCGCGTTGATGATCTCGGCAAGCGCCGGCTTCAGCTTGGCGGAAACCTGGTCGGTCGCAAGGTTCGCGTCGACGAAGCGACCGATATCATGCGTCGGCAGGTGATCGAGCGTATCGGGCAGTTCGGCATGCGTGAGGTCGCAGGTCATCACGATCGTCTCGTCGAACGACTGCCAGCCCTCGGCGCGCACCAGGTCGATGAGGACAGGGGATGCCAGCGGCGTCTGCCTGAGCACGGCCGGGCGGCCATAGGCCTCGAACTTGCGGCTGGCCTTGGCAAGGCGGATCTCGACGTCGCGATGGTCGGACGGGTCGAGCGGCACGATCGAGTTCAGCCGGTTCGACGGGTGCCCTGCGGTCAGCCGCACCTGCCAGCTGCCGTCATAGACGACGGACGATGCCGGCCATGCC
The DNA here is from genome assembly GCF_030380735.1 of Rhizobium sp. S152. GTDB lineage: Bacteria > Pseudomonadota > Alphaproteobacteria > Rhizobiales > Rhizobiaceae > Rhizobium. The sequence continues at coordinate 22,409 of NZ_JAUDRZ010000011.1, forward strand.
CTGAAACCAACGGCTTCGAGCCTGCGAACAAGCGGCAGATTTGCCTTCTTGGGGAATGCTTCGGTCAATGGAAAAATCAGCTCCGGTAGTCACCGTTGATGGCGACATACTCCTTTGTGAGGTCGCACGTCCATACCGTTGCCGTGCCGTTTCCGAGGCCGATTTCGACCTTGACCGGAATATCCTGCTTTTTCATGACGTTGGAGGCGGCCTCTTCCGAGTAGCTCGCGTCGCGTTCGCCGTTGACGGCAACGCGCACGTCGCCGAACCAGATGGCGAGGCGGTCGCGATCGGCCATTTCGCCGGACTTGCCGACGGCCATGACGATGCGACCCCAGTTGGCGTCCTCGCCGGCGGCCGCGGTCTTGACCAGCGGCGAATTGGCGATCGACAGAGCGATCGTCTTGGCGGCGGCGTCGCTTTCAGCGCCTGTCACGGTGATCTCGAGCATCTTGGTGGCGCCTTCGCCGTCGCGCACGACCTGCAGCGCCAGATCCTTGAGGAGATCGTTGAGCGCGGCACGGAACGATGAGAGACGCGGATCGTCGGCGGTCTCGACACGAACCTGCCCGTCTTCGGCGGCGGCACCCGTGGCAAACAGCATCAGCGTGTCCGAGGTCGAGGTGTCGCTGTCGACGGTCATCGAGTTGAAGGTCGGGTCGACGCCTTCAGACAGCATCGCCTGCAGGGCAGCCGGCGCGATGTCGGCGTCGGTGACGACGAAGGAGAGCATCGTCGCCATATCGGGCGCGATCATGCCGGCGCCCTTGGCGATGCCGTTTATCGAGACTTTGACACCACCGATCTCGGCCGTGCGGGTCGCGACCTTCGGGTAGGTGTCGGTGGTCATGATCGCCTTGGCGGCCTCGAACCAGAAATCGCCGGTGGCGTCCGAATAGAGGGTGTCGAGCACGCCGGAAAACTTGGTGGCGTCGAGCGGTTCGCCGATCACGCCGGTCGAGGCGAGGAAGATCTCGCTTTCGCTGCAGCCGACGGCGGCGGCGGCGGACTTGGCGGTGAGCGCGGTCGCTTCACGGCCCTTTTTGCCGGTAAAGGCGTTGGCATTGCCGGAATTGACGACCACGGCGCGCGCCACGCCGCCGGGCAGGTTGGCGCGGCAGAAATCGACGGGAGCCGACGGGCACTTGGAACGGGTGAAGACACCGGCGACGCTCGCCGGCTTGTCGAACACCATCATCAGCACATCGGTACGGTTCTTGTACTTGATCCCCGCCGAAGCGGTCGCCATGCGCACGCCGCGCAGCGCGGGCATCGATACGAAGGATTTGGGAGCGAGCGGGGAGACGGAACCGGACATGATCATCGACCTGGCATGGAAGGGATATGGAAGGGCCCGGAAAAACCGGGCCCTCGATGGATGCTGTTACTGCTGAGCCGGAGCTGCCGCGGGCGCATCGCCCGGCTGCGGCTGCTTGTTGGCGTCGTCATAGCCCTTGCGGAGCGCCTCGTCGGTGATCTCGACCTTCGACTTGTCCTTGGCGGCTGCGAGCAGCGCAAGATACTTGTCGCGCATGACGAGCTGACGAACCTGATCCTTGACCTGGTCGAAAGCCGGAGGAGCGGCATCGCGCTTGTCCTCGACGAGGATGACGTGATAGCCGAAATCGGTCTTCACAGGGGTCTTGGTGTAGGCACCCTTGTCGAGGGCGAAAGCCGCGTCCTCGAATTCCTTGACCATGCGGCCCTTGGTGAAATAGCCGAGGTCGCCGCCGTCAGCCTTGTTCGGGTCGGTGGACTTTTCCTTGGCCAGATCGGCGAAATTCTTGCCGGCGTCGAGCTGCTTGATGATGTCCTGGGCTTCCGCCTCGGTCTTCACCAGGATGTGGCGGGCATGAACTTCTTCCTGCTTCGGAAGCGCTGCGACTTCCTTGTCGTAGCGAGCCTTCACTTCATCGTCGGTCACGGTGTCGACGACGTGCTTCTTGAAGTAGGCGTTGTGCAGCTCGCGATCGGCGAGGTACTGCATGCGCTTCTTGAACTCGGCGGTCTGGTCGAGCTTTTCGGCGGTTGCGTCCTGTGCCAGAAGCTTGACGTCGATGGCGGCAGAAAGTGCCGCGACCTTCTTCTGGTCGTCGGGCAGCTGTGCCAGCTGCGGATCCAGGTTGGCGACGGCAAGATCAAGCTCGGACTGATGAATCTCGAGATCGCCGACCTTGGCAACGACCGCATCTGCGGTGTCCTGTGCCCGGACAGGCACCTGGAACGCAACGAAGGTTGCGAGTGCCATCACGGCGATTTTGTTGTAGTTCAACATCAAATAACCCTTCACAGTTAAACCAGCGGCTTCAACTTCGCGAATCCAGCCTGAAACAGGCAACAACACTGGAATGTGGCCTTTCTATATCGGCCAAATCCGTTGACATCATTCGACCCCCCTCTTATCTGTCACGCAACCTCGCGTCCAGAACAGTTTCCTGGCGTTTCGAGGCGTACGCCTGAAATTCGGCCGGGCGACGCAGCTGAAATGTCGTGGAGTAATCTTGAGAAAGGGCCAGTCATATGGTCAGCTTTGGCGGCATTGCCCGCAAACTTTTTGGCTCTGCCAATGATCGCCGCGTGCGGTCCTTCACGCCGAACGTCGCCGCAATCAATGCGATTGAAGAAAAGACCAAGGCCCTCTCCGACGAACAGCTCGCCGCCCAGACGGTCGAGTTCCGCAAGCTGCTGGCCGAAGGCAAGACGCTGGACGATATCCTCGTTCCCGCCTTCGCCGTCGTTCGCGAGGCATCGCGCCGCGTTCTCGGCATGCGACCTTTTGACGTGCAGCTGATCGGCGGCATGATCCTGCATTCGAACGCGATCGCGGAAATGAAGACGGGTGAAGGCAAGACGCTGGTCGCCACCCTTCCCGTCTATCTGAACGCGCTGTCTGGCAAGGGCGTCCACGTCGTCACCGTCAACGACTACCTCGCCCAGCGCGACGCGGCCACCATGTCGCGCCTTTACGGCTTCCTCGGCCTGACCACGGGTGTCATCGTCCACGGTCTCTCCGACGAGGAGCGCGCCGCCGCCTACAATTGCGACATCACCTACGCGACCAACAACGAGCTCGGCTTCGATTATCTGCGCGATAACATGAAGTACGAGAAGAACCAGATGGTCCAGCGCGGCCATAACTTCGCGATCGTCGACGAAGTCGACTCCATTCTGGTCGACGAAGCCCGCACGCCGCTGATCATCTCCGGCCCGCTCGACGACCGCTCCGATCTCTACAACACGATCGACGCCTTCATCCCGCTGCTCGTCGAGAGCGACTATGAAATCGACGAAAAGCAGCGCTCGGCCAACTTCTCCGAAGAGGGCACCGAGAAGCTGGAAAACCTGCTGCGTGACGCCGGCCTTCTGAAGGGCACCGGCCTCTACGACATCGAGAACGTCGCGATCGTCCACCATGTCAACAACGCGCTGAAGGCCCACAAGCTCTTCACCCGCGACAAGGACTACATCGTCCGCAACGACGAGATCGTCATCATCGACGAATTCACAGGCCGCATGATGCCGGGCCGCCGTTATTCGGAAGGCCAGCACCAGGCGCTGGAAGCCAAGGAACATGTGAAGATCCAGCCTGAGAACCAGACGCTGGCGCAGATCACCTTCCAGAACTACTTCCGCATGTACGACAAGCTCGGCGGCATGACCGGTACCGCGCAAACGGAAGCGGAAGAGTTCGGCAACATCTACGGTCTCGACGTCGTCGAGGTCCCGACCAACCTGCCGATCAAGCGCATCGACGAGGACGACGAGGTCTACCGGACCTTCGAGGAGAAGTACAAGGCGATCATCGCCGAGATCGCCGACGCGCAGAAGCGCGGCCAGCCGGTTCTCGTTGGCACGACCTCGATCGAAAAGTCCGAGCTGCTCGCCGAGCTGATGCGCAAGCAGGGCTTCAACAACTTCCAGGTCCTGAACGCCCGCTACCACGAGCAGGAAGCCTATATCGTCGCGCAGGCCGGCGTTCCCGGCGCCGTCACCATCGCCACCAACATGGCGGGCCGCGGTACCGACATCCAGCTCGGCGGCAACCTCGAAATGCGTGTCGAGCGCGAGCTCGGCGAAGTCGAGGAAGGTCCCGAGCGTGATGCAAAGATCGAGGCTATCCGCGAAGAGATCAAGCAGCTCAAGGAACAGGCGCTGGCCGCCGGCGGTCTCTACGTCATCGCCACGGAACGCCACGAAAGCCGCCGTATCGACAACCAGCTGCGCGGCCGTTCCGGCCGTCAGGGCGACCCGGGCCGCTCGAAGTTCTACCTGTCGCTCCAGGACGACCTGATGCGCATCTTCGGCTCGGACCGCATGGATTCGATGCTGACCAAGCTCGGTCTCAAGGAAGGCGAGGCAATCGTCCATCCCTGGATCAACAAGGCTCTGGAACGCGCGCAGAAGAAGGTCGAAGCCCGCAACTTCGATATCCGCAAGAACCTCTTGAAGTACGACGACGTCCTGAACGACCAGCGCAAGGTGGTCTTCGAACAGCGCCTCGAGCTGATGGAAGCGGCCAACATTTCCGAGACCGTTTCCGACATGCGCCGCGAGGTCATCGAGGATCTGGTCCAGAAGCACATTCCCGAGCGCGCCTATGCCGAGCAGTGGGATGCCGCCGGCCTCAAGGAGCAGACCAACGCGCTCCTCAATCTCGATCTGCCGATCGAGGACTGGGTCAAGGAAGAAGGCATCGGCGAAGACGACATCCGCGAGCGCCTGACGGAAGCGGCCAACGCCGCCTTCACCGAGAAGGCCGAGCGCTTCGGCGACGACATCATGCATTACGTCGAGCGTTCGATCGTCATGCAGACGCTGGACGCACTGTGGCGCGAGCACATCGTCAACCTCGACCACCTGCGCTCAGTCGTCGGTTTCCGCGGCTACGCCCAGCGCGACCCGCTGCAGGAATACAAGTCGGAAGCCTTCGAGCTCTTCACCTCGCTGCTCAACAACCTCCGCCAGGCGGTCACCGCCCAGCTGATGCGTGTCGAGCTGGTGCAGCAGGAGCAGCCGGAACCGCCCGCCATGCAGGCGCACCACTTCGACCCGAACACCGGCGAAGACGAATTCGGCTCGGTCTATCAGGCGTCCGAAGTCATCGTGGCCCCGGAAAACCGCAACCCCGACGACCCCGCAACCTGGGGCAAGGTCGGCCGCAACGAGGTTTGCCCCTGCGGCTCCGGAAAGAAGTACAAGCACTGCCACGGCGCTTTCGAGCAGGCCTGAGAGCGGTAGCACAAGATAAGAAGCCCTCGCGATGGAAGCATCGCGAGGGCTTTTTCTTGTTTGCAACGCTGCGCCGCCGGCGCCAAACCCCTGAACGTTGCCGACCCATCCGGTCCAGCCGCAAAACCGTCGTTTTGTTCGCGAAGCTTGCCGCGATATTCAACGCGATTGCCGCACCTGCTAGGGGATAATTCCATCATGCCGACCACGCCAGCCGTCAAGCCCGACGCTTCCACCGCCTCCCGCCTACGCGTTGCCGTGCTCTTCGGCGGCCGCTCGCCCGAACATGATGTCTCGATCCTCTCGGCCACCAATGTGGTCAACGCCCTCGACCCCGACCGCTACGACGTCCTTCCCGTCTTCGTGACGAAGGAAGGACAATGGCGACTGCTGTCTCGGGAAGCGGATCTGGCCGCGGCGGCGACCGCAGCCAATGCGCCAGAGGTGGTGCTGCTGCCCGGCGGTCGCGGCAGGCTGCTGGCGATCCCCGGCGACGCCCCGCCCTACGAACTGCCCGCCATCGATATCCTGTTTCCCGTCCTGCACGGCATGCACGGCGAGGACGGCTCGGTGCAGGGCCTGGCGGCAGTCGCCCGCGTGCCGCTTGCCGGCTGCGGCATCCTCGGCTCGGCCACCGCGATCGACAAGGACATCGCCAAGCGCCTGCTGCGCGACGCCGCGATCCCGGTGGCCAAGGGCCTCTGCATCGAGGACGGCGCAGCGCCCGCCTTCGACGCTGTCGTCAAGGAACTCGGCCTCCCGCTCTTCGTCAAGCCGGCCCGCCAGGGCTCGTCGGTCGGCGTCAGCAAGGTCGGCGATGCCGAAAGTTTCGCGAGGGCACTCGAAGAAGGCTTCAGGCACGACAGCAAGCTCGTCGCGGAAGAATTCATCGCCGGCCGCGAGATCGAGTTCAGCGTGCTAGAACAGGCCGACGGTTCGCTCTTCGTCTCGCTGCCGGGCGAGATCGCGCCGGCCGAAACCCATGGCTTCTACAGCTACGAGGCCAAGTACGTCGACGAGAACGGCGCCGCGCTCCGCGTCCCGGCACAGCTGCCGAAAGAGATCGAGGAAGAGCTGCGCCGCACCGCCGCCAGTGCCTTCAAGGCGCTCGGCTGCGACGGCATGGCGCGCGTCGATTTCTTCGTGGCGCCGGATATGTCCTTCGTCGTCAACGAACTCAACACCATCCCCGGCTTCACCAACATCAGCATGTACGCCAAGGCCATGGCGGCATCAGGCATCGGCTATGCCGAGGTTCTCGACCGGCTGATCGAACGCGCGCTTTCCGTCGCTCGTCTGCGTCAACATGGCTGATGTTGTGCCGGGCGATTTTGCGGTAGTGCTCCCTCACGACAGAGTGCCGAGTAACAGCCTGGAAATATTCAAGACGATGGACTGGTTCATTTTAGTTTTCCTCCCGTTCAAGCTACTCGTGTTGGCCACGGGCATGTTCTTCGCCATCAAGTGGCATCACGATCAAGAGAAGCAGAAGAAGAAGTAACGCAGCCGGCGGGCCGCAGGCGCCCGCGCGCCGGTTAAGCCCGGCAGCGCCGTCACAACCGTTTCTTAACGCTGTTCTGTCACAACCAAAGGCACGATTTGCCTGAGAGTTTTGCGTGTTCATGATGGCGGTCATCGAGACAGCGGAGAAGATGCTGCCGGCGAGGTTGCGCCTGGCGGGCGGCCGCGCCTTGCGCGCTTTCGCCTCGATTCTTGCCGCGCGCGGCGAGAAAGCCGTCGCCCAGCGCATGGCGTTGACGGCGTTTGCCATACGCATCGTCAGCGCAGCACTTGCCTTCCTGTCGCAGATCGTGCTGGCACGGCTGATGGGCGAATACCAGTACGGCATCTTCGTCTTCGTCTGGGTGCTGGTGGTGATGGTCGGTGACCTCTCCTGCCTCGGCTTCCACACCGCCATCGTCCGCTTTTTGCCGCAGTACAAGGCGACTGGCGCCTTCGCCGAGATCCGCGGCCTGACAGGTGCCGCACGCATCTTCGCACTGCTGTCCGGCACTCTGGTACTCGCCGTCGGCATGATCGGGCTGCACCTCCTGGGCGACAGGATCGAGACCTATTATCTCCTGCCGATCTTCATCGGCCTGCTCGCCATGCCGATGATAGCGCTCGGCGATATTCTGGAAGGAACCGCCCGCGCCAACCACTGGCCGGTCATGGCGCTGAGCCCTGTTTATATCATCCGCCCGGTCCTCATCATCCTTTTCATGCTGGCGGCGATCGGCTTCGGCGCGCCGCACACAGCCGTCACCGCCATGCAGGCCGCACTTCTGGCGACCTATGTCACCGCACTCGGGCAATATGTCGCCACGCTGATCCGGCTTCGCCGCCACTACCACCAAGGACCCCGCAAGGTCGATTTCCTTGCCTGGCTGAGCGTCGCCTTCCCGATCTTCCTCATCGAGGGCGTGAGCTTCCTGCTCACCAATTCCGATGTCGTGGTCGTCGGCATCTTTCTCGATCCGCACGAGGTCGCCATCTATTTCGCCGCCGCCAAGACCATGGCGCTGGTGCATTTCATCAACTTCTCCGTCAAGGCGGCGTCCGGCCCGCGCTTCTCCTCGATCATCGCCGAGGGAACCCGCCAGGAACTCGAGGTGGCCGCCATCGATGCGGCCCGCTGGACCTTCTGGCCGGCGCTCGGCGTCGGGCTTGTGGTGCTGGCGGCCGGCCACCTGCTGCTGTCGCTCTTCGGCGGCGCCTTCACGGCAGGCTATGTCCTGATGGCGATACTGCTCTCGGGCATTCTCGCCAAGGCGCTGGTCGGCCCGGCCGAGACGCTGCTGATGATGTCGGGCAAGCAGAACCTCTGCGTCGCGCTCTACGCCGGCGCGCTGACCGCAAACGTGACGCTGAACGTGCTCCTGATCCCCGTCCTTGGCATCGAGGGCGCGGCGATCGCCACGGCGTCGGCCATGGGCGTTGAAGCCATCCTGCTGCATCTCGCCGTGCGCCGCGCGCTCGGCATCACCCTCTTTGCCTTCGCCAAGCCGGCGATCTCCAAGCCAGACATGAAAGCCTGACAGAATGGTGCGCACTCCTCCCGCAAGCGAGACGACGGACGCCACGACGAACCGGATGGTTCACGAGCTCGCGGCGCTGGAATTCGACACGCCGAAGGCCGATGCCCGCGTCGAGGTCGGCCGCCCGGGCCGCGAGATCTGCGTCTATTCCGGCAAGCTCGGCTACGAACTGCAGGACGAACTGGACTTCCTCTCCAACCGCGCCATGGAGCCCAACGTCTTCTTCACCGGCCGCTTCTTGGCGCCCGCCATGCCGCGCCTCGACGACCGCGACGTCAACTTCGCGCTGATCCGCGACCAGAACGGCACGCGCAGCCGCATGCGCTTCCTCATGCCTTTCTCGGTGGAAAAGCCCGGCTTCTCCGTCGGTCCCTCGATCATCCGTGTCTGGTCGAACAATTTCGGCCCGCTCGGCACACCGCTGATCGACGCCGAGGACGCCGCCGAGACGCTGGACAATCTCTATGACGGCCTTGTCAACCGCGACCTGCGCCTGCCGTCTGTTCTTGTTCTTCCCGATGTCCGCCTGAACGGCCTTTTCGCCCGTATGGCCCGCGCCGTCGCCATCGGCCGTAACCTGCCTGTGACAGTGACCAACCCCTATCAGCGCGCCATGCTGGAGAGCGACGAGGATGCTGTCGAATATCTGCGCAACGCCGTCTCGTCCTCGCACATGCGCGAGATGCGCCGCCAGTGGCGCCTGCTCGAGGAACAGGGCACGGTGGTCTACAACGTCGCCCGCCAGCCGGGCGAGATCCACATGCGCTTCGAGGAATTCCTGGCGCTGGAGGCGGGCGGCTGGAAGGGCAAGAAGCGCAGCGCGCTCGTGACCGACCGCTATCACACCGCCTTTGCCCGCGAGGCAGTCTCCAACCTCGCGGCGATCGACGCCGCGCGCATCCACACCATCGATTTCAACGGCAAGGCCATCGCTTCCACCGTCGTCCTGATGATGGGCGGCGAGGCCTACACCTGGAAGACCGCCTATGACGAGGCCTATGCCCGCTACTCGCCGGGCAAGCTTCTGATGGGCGAGCTGACCGAATGGCATCTAGACGACGCCAACATCGTCCGCTCCGACAGCTGCGCCGCCCCCAACCACCCGATCATGGACCGCTTCTGGCGCGAGCGCGAGGACATGGGCACGGTCGTGATCGGCCTCAATCCCAACGGCGACCGCGACGTCCGCCAGGTCGCCGCCCAGCTCCACATGTACAGCAGCACCCGCAACATGGCGAAGATGCTGCGCCAGAAGATCATGTCGCTGGCGCGGCGGGGGTGAGGTTTTAGCGACTTACAGTACTGTAATGGCATCTCGGCGTAGACTAAGTAAGCGGCGAAGCACCGTTAAAGTTGCCGACCCATGAAATTATACCAAAAGCTTGCATATGTTCGCTTTATGTTCTATTGTTTGATTGAGCGAATCACCAATACCATCATTAGTTGTTTCAACAATAAAATGATGGCGCCGATGACAAGGAAGTTTTTTGAAGAACGCGGAGATCAATCCGCTGTAAAAGCCGAAATTGTGCAGAAATATTTCACTGCATGGGCGAACATAGTGCTTCCGACTACTCAACAATTTGGTGGTGGAAAGATTGCATACATCGACCTTTACGCCGGGCCGGGACGATATAAGGATGGAGCGGCATCCACACCTTTGCTTGTGCTGCAAAAGGCGATCGAAAGCCCTAAGATTAGTGCCGCCCTTGTGGCTCTTTTCAACGACATGGATGAAAACAATACCCAGAGTTTGCAGGCGGAAATTAATGCGCTGCCCGGAATCGAGCGCCTGAAGAATCCTCCGACGGTGAATTGTAATCCAGTCGACAAAGATGCCGAAGAATACTTCGCGAAGACGAAGATAATACCATCATTCACTTTTTTAGATCCCTTCGGCTACAAAGGTCTGTCGTTACGACTTGTGAATGGCGTTATCAAAGACTGGGGTTGCGACTGTGTATTCTTCTTCAACTACAACCGCATCAGCCTGGGCATATCGAACCCGTTGGTTGAGGAGCATATGGCCGCGCTGTTCGGCAGCAAACGATGTGCAGAATTGAAAGCCCGTGTGGAGGGCGCAAAACCTGCGCTCCGTGAACAGGTGATTCTTGAGGAGCTTTCGCAAGCACTAATTGAAATGGGTGGGAGCTTTGTTTTGCCATTTCGATTTCGAAACGATAAGGGGCGCCTCACACACCACCTAGTGTTTGTGTCCAAAAATTTTAAAGGATACGAGGTTATGAAAGATATTATGGCCTCTGCAAGCTCAAGCTCAGACCAAGGCGTGGCTTCCTTTGCGTACTCGCCCGCCGATTCATCGATGCCGCTGCTATTCGAATTAACTCGTCCGCTCGATGATCTGGAAGGCATGCTGAAGAAGGAATATGCTGGTAGGACGGTCGAAATGCGGACGATCTACGAGCAGCACAGTGTCGGACGACCTTACTTGAGCAGGCACTACAAAGGAGTCCTTGGCAAAATGAGCGACGAGGGCGTGGTAACAGTGTCCGATCCGGAGAATAAACCCCGTAGGCGCGGGACGTTTGCGGATCGCCTATTGGTTACGTTTCCCAAGGCTGTATTGTAATGGCGACAAATTCCAGAATCGAGTGGACGGAAGCTACTTGGAACCCCGTAGCAGGTTGCAGTATTATCTCGCCAGGTTGCACGCATTGCTATGCAATGCGTATGGCAGAACGCTTGGACTTGATGGGGCAAGAAAAGTACAGAGGCCTCACACGACGAAGTGGTGGTCGGCCTAAATGGAATGGGAAAATTAGGCTCGATGAAAATGCACTCGCGATTCCTTATGCATGGAAGACGGGGCGCATGATATTCGTGAATTCAATGTCTGACCTTTTCCACGAAGAGGTGCCAATTGAGTTCGTCTCCCGGGTTTTCTCCGTAATGAAAGACTGCTCAAGGCACACTTTCCAAGTTTTGACTAAGAGATCAGACAGACTATTCTCCATAGCGAATAAGCTTGATTGGCCGACCAACGTTTGGATGGGTGTGAGCGTCGAAAGCGCCGATTACAAGCATCGCATTGACGACTTGCGAGCAACTCCGGCGTCTGTAAAATTTCTAAGCCTCGAGCCTCTTGTCGGCGACGTCGGACGTCTAAATTTATCGTCGATCGACTGGGCGATTGCGGGGGGAGAAAGTGGACCGGGTGCGCGACCAATGGAGCCGTCTTGGGTGCGCTCTATACGTGATCAATGCGTCGATGCCGATGTAGCATTCCATTTCAAGCAATGGGGCGGTGTGAATAAAAAGCGAGCCGGACGTCTTTTAGATGGTCGAACTTGGGACGAATTTCCCATGGCTGCAGCCGCCTAGATATCTCTCCAACCAAACTCTGCCGCCGCCCGCTCCCGGAGCACCCGCCGGATCACCTTGCCCGTCGTCGTCAGCGGCAGTTCCGGGACGAACGTCACCTCGCGCGGATATTCGTGCATGGAGAGCCGCATCTTCACCCATGAAGCAATCTCGGCCGCCAGTGTATCGCTCGGCTCGATGCCTGGCGCCGGCACCACATAGGCCTTGACGATTTCGGTACGAACGGGATCGGGCTTGCCGACCACCGCAGCAAGCTGAACGGCGGGATGGCCGAGCAGGCAGTCCTCGATCTCGGACGGCCCGATGCGATAGCCCGACGAGGTGATGACGTCGTCGTCCCGGCCGAGAAAGGTCACATAGCCATCGTCGTCCTCTCTTCCGAGATCGCCGGTCAGCAGCCAATCTCCGGCAAACTTGCGCTTGGTCGCCTCGGAATCGTTCCAGTAGCCGAGGAACATCACCGGATCCGGCCGCGCCACGGCGATCTGCCCGGCCTCGCCCGATGGCAACGGCCGGCCGTCATTGTCGACGATGGAAACCCGATGCCCCGGCACGGCGCGGCCGATGGCGCCGGGCCTGCTCACCCCGAGCGCGGCATTCGACGAGAGCACGAAGTTGCACTCCGTCTGGCCGTAGAATTCGTTCACCTTGATCCCGAGTGTCCGCTTCACCCACTCGAAGGTCTCGGCACCCAGCGCCTCGCCCGCCGAGCCGATGGTGCGCAGCACCAGATCGTACTTCGCGCGCGGATCGGCAACCGACTTGAGCAACCTGAGCGCCGTGGGCGGAATGAAGCCGTTGCGCACCTTCATCTCCGCCATGATACGATAGGCCATGCCGGCATCGAACTTCTGCGCCGGCGAAGAAACGACGGGAACACCCAGCACAAGGCTCGGCAGCAGCGCATTGAGCAACCCGCCCGCCCAGGCCCAGTCCGACGGCGTCCACATCTTGTCGCCCGGCTGCGGATAGCCCTCATGCGCGAACTGGATGCCCGGAAGATGCCCGGCGACGACCTGATGCCCGTGCAGCGCCCCCTTCGGCGGCCCCGTCGTGCCCGAGGTAAAGATCATCAGCGCCGGATCGCGCGGGTCCGTCGGCACGACGGTAAACCGGGCCGAATGCGCGGCGAGCAGCGCGGCGAAGGACAGCGCCCCCTCCTCCCCGCCATCGACCGAGACGACCGCGCGAAGCTCCGGCAGGTGCTGCCTGATCTTCGCGATCCGCTCCAGCCCGAACCGGTTGGTGACGACGACGGCCGCACCCGCCGATTTCAATCGGTACTCCAGCGCCTCGACGCCGAAAAGCAACGCCAGCGGCAGCGCGATCGCCCCCATCTTGTAGATCGCCGCATGGGCGATCACGGTCTCGAAGGATTGCGGCAGAAGCAGCGCCACGCGGTCCCCGCGTTTGATACCCATCGACACCAGCGCATTGGCAAACGCCGACGAGCGTTCGGCGAGCATCCCATAGGTCATCGACAGATGGTTGCCGTCGGGGCTGAAATGCTCGAGGCAGACACGATCGGGCTCGCGCGCCGCCCAGTCGTCGCTGATGGCGCGGCCGATGTTGAAATCCTCGGGTATCGTCCACGAAAAATCGCGATAAAGCGCGTCGTAATCACCGCGCGGCGGCAGTCTCATAGGGGCAAAGTCCAGTAAATGCTGCGGCAGCTAACACCTTGTTTAGCGATTGCGCAAGCGACAGCCCGGCTTCACATCATGGAGAGCATTGCGGACTTTGGCCCCAACCGCCCTAAGTGAGCAGACGCCCCCACCAATAAATAGACCAGGAGCAGTTTCATGGATTATGTGAAGTTCGCAGGCACAGGCTTGGAAGTCTCGAAGATCTGCCTGGGATGCATGACCTTCGGCGAGCCGGACCGCGGCAACCATGCCTGGACGCTGGGCGAGGAGGAGAGCCGGGCGCTGATCAAGCAGGCGCTGGAGGCTGGCATCAACTTCCTCGACACCGCCAACACCTATTCTGATGGTTCCTCGGAAGAGATCGTCGGCCGCGCCATCAAGAGTTTCGCCCGACGCGAGGACATTGTTCTCGCCACTAAGGTCTTCAACCGCATGCGCCCTGGCCCGAACGGCGCCGGCCTGTCGCGGAAGGCGATCTTCGACGAGATCGACAACAGCCTGAAGCGCCTGGGCACCGATTATGTCGACCTCTACCAGATCCACCGCTTCGACTATACCGTGCCGATCGAGGAAACGCTGGAGGCGCTGCACGACGTCGTGAAGGCGGGCAAGGCGCGCTATATCGGCGCCTCCTCCATGTATGCCTGGCAGTTCGCCAAGATGCTTTACACGTCGAGAGCCAACGGCTGGACGCCCTTCGTCAGCATGCAGGACCACCTGAACCTGCTCTACCGTGAGGAGGAGCGGGAGATGCTGCCCTTCTGCGAGGACCAGAAGATCGCCGTCATCCCCTGGAGCCCGTTGGCGCGCGGGCGCCTGACGCGGGACTTCGACGAGAAGACCGCGCGCAGCGAAAGCGACGAATTCGGCAAGACGCTCTACAAGCAGGCCGAGGACGCCGACCGCGCGATCATCGACACCGTCGGCAAGCTGGCCAAGGAACACGGCGTCTCCCGCGCCCAGATCGCCACCGCCTGGATCCTGCAAAAAAGCGCCGTTACCGCCCCGATCATCGGCGCCTCGAAGGCGGCACACCTCGACGATGCCGTCGCGGCGCTCTCCGTGAAGCTCGGTGCGGAAGAGATCGCAGCGCTGGAGGTGCCCTACGTGCCGCACAGCATTGAAGGCTTCAAATAAGATATCTAGCGACCGGCCCGCGGCGACAGCGCGTCGCGGGCGGTGAACAGGAAGCTGTCGGAGAGTTCGCGGCTTTCCACGGCGCGCGCCAGGATGACGGCGCCCATCATCGACGACAACGTCGTGAACCCCTTCTCGCGCCGCTCCTCCGGCGTCTCGCCGTCAACGATCGTGCTCAGGATATCGACCAACGCCGACAGCCCGTCGTTGAAGGTCGAGCGCACCGCGCCGTGGCTGCGGCTCACCTCCTGCACGAGTGAGGCAAAGACGCAGCTGCCGCCGGGATCGTCGACGCTGCAGCGGGAGAGATAGTGATTGAGGAGCGCATCGAGCGGCGCATCCGGCGCGCCTGCTATGATCTCGTTCCAGCGGATCTTCACCCGCTCGATCAGCGCGCGGCTGACTTCGAGCGCCAGATCTTCCTTTGATTCGAAATGGCCGTAGAAGCCGCCATGGGTGAGCCCCGCCGCCTTCATGATCTCGGCCACGCCGGTGGAATCGAACCCCTTCTCGCGAAACAGCACGCCCGCGACACCGAGGATCCTCTCCCGGTTTTCCGCGAATTTCTCCCGGCTGACACGCATGGCAAGGCTCCCAAAAAACAGCGCTTGACAATTTATATGACGTCCATCATCAATAATCAACAATTATGATGATAGTCATCTAAAACCCCGGTGTACGCTCGTCGCCAACCCAAGCGGAATAGCCCCATGGTCTCCACTGCACTTGCCTCCACGCTGGCGCGGCGCAACATCCACTACGGATGGGTCGTCGTCGCCGCCACCTTTCTCACCATGCTGGTCACGGCGGGCGCCATGGGCGCGCCGGGCGTGCTGATAAAGCCGCTGCAGGACGAGTTCGGCTGGGAGACGTCACAGATTTCCTCCGCGCTCGCCGTCCGCCTGTTGCTCTTCGGCCTGATGGGCCCCTTCTCCGCCGCCTTCATGAATTATTTCGGCGTCCGCAAGGTCATCGTCTTCGCCATGATCCTGATCTCCAGCGGCTTCGTGGGCTCGCTGTTCATGACCGAGATCTGGCAGCTTCTGCTGCTCTGGGGCATCGTCGTCGGCCTCGGCACCGGCCTGACCGCCATGGTGCTGGCCGCCACCGTCTCGGCCCGCTGGTTCACCAGGCATCGCGGCCTCGTCGTCGGCATGCTGTCGGCGAGCTCCGCCACCGGCCAGCTGGTCTTCCTGCCCTTGATGGCTGAGCTGACAGAGAGCTACGGCTGGCGCGCCACCGTCTTCTTCGTCTGCGGCATGATCCTCTTCGCGGCGCTGGTCGTGCTCGCCTTCATGCGCGACCGCCCCTCCGATCTCAACCTTCCCTCCTTCGGCGAGGACCGCGTCACCCCGCCGCCGGCGCAGAAGGGCGGCCTCATGACCATGCTCGCAGCCCCGATCGTGGTCCTCAAGGACGTCTCGAAGACCTCGACCTTCTGGATCCTGTTCGCCACCTTCTTCATCTGCGGGCTGAGCACCAACGGCCTGATCCAGACCCATTTCGTCACGCTTTGCGGTGATTTCGGCATCTTGCCGGTGGCAGCCGCCAGCGTGCTTGCCGTCATGGGCATCTTCGATTTCTTTGGCACGATCGGCTCCGGCTGGCTGTCCGACCGCTTCGACAACCGCTGGCTGCTATTCTGGTATTACGGCCTGCGCGGCCTGTCGCTGCTCTTCCTGCCGTTCAGCGATTTCTCCTTCTACGGCCTGTCGATCTTCGCCGTTTTCTACGGTCTCGACTGGATCGCCACCGTGCCGCCAACCGTCAAGCTCGCAGCCGAGCGTTTCGGCAAGGAAAAGGTCGGCATCGTCTTCGGCTGGGTCTTCACCGGCCACCAGCTGGGCGCGGCCACGGCCGCCTACGGCGCCGGCCTCTCGCGCACCGAGCTGCAAAGCTATCTGCCCGCCTTCTTCATCGCCGGCGCCTTCTGCCTGCTCGCCTCCATCCTGGCAATCACGATCAAGAAATCCGGCATCCCCACCCCGGCCGTCTCCGCCGCCCACTGAAGACACCCTTCCGGCCGAAACCATTCGGCCGGAAGCCCCACGAAATCAGCCCGATAACTTCGCCCGCCGTCTTGCGCCATCAGTCAAACGCATGCTAGACACCCGCCTCGTCGGTATCCGTTGCCCCATTGGCGGAATTGGTAGACGCGCTCGACTCAAAATCGAGTTTCGAAAGAAGTGCTGGTTCGACTCCGGCATGGGGCACCACTGGACTGTAAGGCCCGCCGAAACCGAACTCCCGTCATCTCGGTTGCCTTTTCTAGGCCGCACGCTTGAACGTTTCGATCGCGCTGTCCAGCTGGATGATCTTGGCCGTACGCCCAAGAAGCGGCAGATGCGGTGTGTTCTCACTATCCGTAATGACCGCAACGCGTACTGGCGATTGTTCGCCAAGGTCCTTGATGTCGAGAAATTTCGACACGGCGGCGTGCACGGACGACGCATGAGGCACGACCAGATCGAATAGCGACGTGTGCCCTCCGATCTCAATCATAGCATCGAAATTCCAGGGCGAACTCGCACCTCGAACCATGACCTCACGCGCGACATGCGCCTGAGGAAAGGCCGCCGCCAACCGCGACCAAAGCTCGGATCGCTGATCCATAGCACGCTTCTCGGATATCCGCGCGGCCGTATGATCGACGGCTTCCTTGGACGCGTTGGCAACGGCAATTGCCGCAGCAACCAGGGCTTCGCGAGGAACCTCGATATCGAAGACCATATCGCTGTCGAATCTGACGCCAAACCGCTCTGCGGCCGCCTTGGCTATCCTTGTGAAAACAAGACTTCCGTCCATCAGGTCGGCTTCGCGCCGTCCCGCCCCTAGGTCAGAGACGAAGTATCCCTCTTCACTTTCCTGAAAGCTAAGTACGACGCGGGCGCCGCCTGGATAAAGCAGCGGCGTAACCACCATGGCCCCGTCATTTCCACCGCGGGAATAGGAGAGCGCACGGGATACCTCTTCGGCAATCGCGTTTATCGAGATTTTATCGATCATATCGCAAGCTCCCATTCCAATCAGGCGCAGGCAAATCGTCAAGGCCGGATATGTTGAAATGCATTCCAATCGCTGCACAGATTTCTCTGAAAGACTGTGGCTCTGTATCCAGCGCCCGAGCATTTGGCAAATTGCCTACGGGAACGAATGCATCGACCCCGATCCTGACATTATCCTCGCATGTGTGGATATGAGAACCGTTAATTTCCGGCGGCAAGTGATACTGTCGCCAGTGTCTATTCGTATGCGGCGCGGGCGGAGCAAAGTCGACCCTGCTGACGCACACCCACCGAACTGAGTCATGTATCTCAAAAGTTGCCGTGACATCTTCCATTGGTCTATTGCGCCAGACGACAATCCGAATGCGAACGTCTTCCATTGCGATATCGCTACTGTCAGAAACCGTGACGATCATCTCCGACCGCAATGCCAGATCGGAGAACAATGGAAGCCTCCCCGCTTCCGCAGCATGTTTCCTACCTTCACGATATATTGGCCCTTCAGACCATGAAGGCCAATTGAAGATGCCCTTTGGTTCGGCGACGATTGCCTGCCAAGCTTCCAATTTAGGCGGACGTGAAGAACTCACCAAACCTCCCGAGCGGCAACAGCTTACACGCCTTTGCTTAATATTAATTCTCCGTTACTCGCCATATTGGTGTCAACAGTACCACCTGTTGATATTTGGGGCCTTGGCATGGTCCGGCGTTCGATTAGCCGGTACTGCTGCCTCCAAACCTAAATCAACGGTTTAATTTCCCCCGCACTTCGGTCAAAGTGCCCGCTCCCAAAAGGAGAACACATACACGTGCATCACGAAGTCCCGCTCATCGCCACCATTGCCGTCAGCTTCGTCTGCGCGGCCGTTCTCGGCTATGTCGCCGATCGGCTGCGGCTGCCGCCGCTGGTGGGGTATCTGATGGCCGGCGTTTTCATGGGGCCGATCACGCCTGGGTTCGTGGCCGATAGCGGGCTCGCCGGGCAACTGGCGGAGATGGGGGTCATTCTCCTGATGTTCGGCGTCGGCCTGCATTTTTCCGCGGCCGATCTTCTGGCCGTGCGGGGGATCGCCGTGCCCGGCGCCATCATCCAGATTCTCGTTGCGACGGCGCTGGGCTGCCTGCTTGCGGAGTGGTGGGGCTGGAGCCTCGGGGCCGGCATCGTTTTCGGTCTCAGCCTTTCGGTCGCCAGCACAGTGGTCTTGTTGAAAGCGCTGGAAGAGCGAAATCTCATCAATTCGGCGAGCGGCCGCGTCGCCATCGGCTGGCTGATTGTCGAGGATCTGGCCATGGTGCTGGCGCTGGTGCTCCTGCCGGCGCTGGCCGAGCTTCTCGGCGGCCATGCCGCCGCCGATGCGCATGGCGCAGGCATGCCGCTCTACCTGACGATCGGGATCACGCTCCTGAAGGTCTGCGGCTTCGCGGTCCTCGCCGTCGTTCTCGGCCCGAAGGTGGTGCCATGGCTGCTGACGCTGGTGGCAAAGACGGGATCGCGCGAGCTCTTCACGCTGACGGTCCTTGCCATCGCACTCGGCATCGCCTTCGGCTCGGCGCAGCTCTTCGGCGTGTCCTTCGCGCTCGGCGCCTTCTTCGCCGGCGTCGTCATGAGCGAATCCAACCTCAGCCACAGGGCGGCAGCCGATTCCCTGCCGCTGCAGAACGCCTTCTCGGTGCTGTTCTTCGTCTCGGTCGGCATGCTGTTCGATCCGTCGATCCTGATGCGCCAGCCGCTGGAGGTCTTCGCGGCGCTGCTGCTGGTCATCCTCGGCAAGGGCCTGATTTCCTTAGTGGTGGTCACGCTTTTGCGTTATCCCGTTGGCATGGGCCTGACGGTCGCCGCCGGCCTGGCGCAGATCGGCGAATTCTCCTTCATCCTGGCAGGCCTCGGCATCACGCTCGGGCTGCTGCCGCAGGACGGGCAGGATATCATCCTGGCAGTGGCGCTGATATCGATCACCCTCAACCCCGTCGTCTGCGCGCTCGCGGAGTTCCTGCACGGCAAGGTCCAAAGGAAATGGCCCGAGCTCGGCGACCGGTATGGCCGTCGCAAGCATGAAGCGTTGGGCCGCGAGCTCGAGAAGATCCGCGCGCTCGGCGAGGCCCGCCAGCGCGCCCACCAGCTCGAAATGGAGGAGCTGATCGCCACCTTCCCGCTGTTTGCCATGGTCGACGAAGACTCGCAGGAGGAACTGCTGCTGCTCTTCCGGCCCAAGTCGGCGCTGCCGGGCGAGCGCGTCATCCGCAAGGGCGACCGCGGCGACGGCCTCTACTTCCTCTCCTCCGGCGCCGTCGAGGTGCAGCTGCCTGGTGGAGACATCCCGCTGGAGCCGGGTGCCTTCTTCGGCGAGATGGCGCTGCTGTCGGGCGGGCGCCGCACCGCCGATGTCATCGCCGTCGATTTCTGCCAGTTCCTGGTGCTGGAACGGCGCGATTTCAACATGTTCACCGCTAAGCACCCGGTGCTGCGCCAGGCCGTCAGCGACATGGCCAAGGAGCGGCGCGAGATGAACTACATGCGCCAGAAGCACGTCCACCCCTCCGAGGTGGAATAGCGCGACACAGGCAATCACGAAGTTTTTTGGGACGCCCGTCTCACGAACGACACAGCAAGCATTTACAGCGCGCGACGAGCCCAATAATGCTCGTTGGATCGTGACCTGAAAGGACCCGAATGCTTCGCAGACTGTACGATTGGACCATGTCGCTGGCCGCGCGCAAATCGGCCGAAGTCTGGCTCGCCGTTATCGCCTTCGTCGAAAGCTCGGTCTTTCTGGTTCCCGCCGACGTTCTCTATCTGCCCATGGCGCTTGCCAAGCCGGAGCGTGCCTATCGCTACGCGCTGGTGGCGACCGTCGCCTCGGTGCTCGGCGGCATCGCCGGCTGGATGCTCGGCTATTACGCCTATGACACCATTGCTCGCCCGGTCCTCGAATTCTACGGCAAGCTCGACGCTTTCGAGCAGATGCGCGTCTACATTCACGACGAGTGGGAAATCCTGCTGCTGCTTCTGGTGACGTCGGGCCTTGCCCACCTGCCGCCGATCAAGGTGGTGACGATCCTTGCCGGCGTCATCCACATGAACCTCGGCTTCTTCGTCATCTCGGCGATCGTTGCCCGCGGCGCCCGCTTCTTCTTCCTCGCCTGGCTGCTGCGCCGCTACGGCGAGCCGATCCGCCACTTCATCGAGAAGCGCCTCGGCCAGATCACGGCAATCGTCGCCGGCCTGCTGATCGCGCTCGGCGTCGCCTATAAGCTGCTCGCTCACTGATATCGCCCTGGCGCCCCCATGCGCCGATTGCCCGGAGCCCCCGCATGACTGCCTCCTTCTCCCTTCGCCGCCCGACTTTCGTCTATTCGATCCTGCTTGCGATCGGCATGGCCATCGTCATCGGCTCCGCGCTCGGCTTCCAGTATATCGGCGGCTATATTCCCTGCGAGCTCTGCCTGATGCAGCGCCAGCCCTATTATTACGGCATCCCGCTCGTCATCATCGGCGCCATCACCTCGGCACTCGGCCTGCCGAACTGGATCGGCCGCACGTTCCTGCTGGCGGGTGGCCTTCTGATGGTCGTAGGCGCCGGCATGGGCGTCTATCACGCTGGCGTCGAATGGCATTTCTGGGCCGGCCCCACCGCCTGCTCGACCAGCGCCGGCAGCATGACGCAGAATGCCGGCGATCTCCTGACCGAGCTCAACACCATCAAGGGTCCCTCCTGCACGGAAGCGGCTCTCCGCGTGCTCGGTCTGTCGATGGCCGGCTGGAACGTGATCGCAAGCCTCATCCTCGCCGCCTTCGCCTTCATCGGCGTGCGCAAATCGGCCTGATCAGGAAAGCCTGATCAGTTAGGCGTGAAGCGATCCTGGCCACAAACGATCAGGGCTGCAGTTCGCTATCCCAGTAGAGATAGTCGAGCCAGCTGTCGTGCAGATAGTTCGGCGGGAAGAGCCGGCCATTGTTGTGCAGGTCCTGCACGGTCGGCTGGTAGGGCTTCTGATGCGGGAACATGCCTGCCTGCTTCGGTAGCTTGCTGCCCTTCCTGAGATTGCAGGGAGAGCAGGCCGCCACGACATTCTGCCACGTCGTCTCGCCGCCATGGGCGCGCGGAATGACGTGATCGAAGGTCAGGTCGTTGTGATCGCCGCAATACTGACACTCGAACTTGTCGCGAAGGAACACGTTGAAGCGCGTGAAAGCCGGATTGCGCGAAGGCTGCACATAGGTCTTGAGGCAAACGACACTTGGAAGCCGCATCGAATAGCTCGGCGAGGAAACCGAATGTTCGTACTCTGCGATGATGTTTACGCGGTCAAGAAAAACCGCCTTGATCGCGTCCTGCCAGGACCAGAGCGACAAGGGATAATAACTCAGTGGCCGATAGTCAGCGTTCAGAACGAGCGCTGGCAGGGCCTGAGGTGAAACAGCAATCGTCAAGGCACTCTCCTGATCGATTCGGCATCTGCACTCTTATATTAGGCCGGTTGTGACGGCATTGTGAAGTCCAATAAATTCAAGGACGACCATGGCTTTTGTAAGTGTTGCCGTTCAGACGACCGGAACCAGCCCACGGCCGAGCTTTACCGCATAATAAGCCCAGAAAAGCCGGGCCGCCACCGATCTCCAGGGCGACCAGATTTCCGCCATGGCGGCCAGCCCTTTCGCCGCCGGTCGGTCCGTGAGGCCGAATGCCGCGGCCACGGCGTTCTGGAGCGCGATATCGCCGGATGGAAAGACGTCGGCGTGGCCGCCCGAGAACATCAGATAGACCTCGGCGGTCCATGGTCCGACGCCCTTCAGCGCCGTCAGTGCGGCAAGCGCCTCCTTCGGCGGCAGGCCGGAGAGCGCCTGCAGGTCGAACCTGCCGGCGGCAATCGCCTCAGCGATCCGCGTCAGGGTCTCGGCCTTCGCCCGCGACAGGCCGAATTCGCGCCATGCCTCGGGGTGGAGCGCCGCGTAGGTCTCCGCCGTCAGCACGGCCTCGCCGGGCCGCATCCGCCGCCAGATGGCTTCGGCACTCGCCCGCGACACCATCTGCGACACGATGATATGCGCCAGCCCCTCGAAGCCGGGCTCCCGAAGCCGGAGCGGCAGCGGACCTGCATCGGCGGCGATCGAAACGAGCCGCGGGTCGATGACGAGCAGTTCCTCCAGCCCTTGTCTCACATCCTCGTCATTGCGAATGATATGCACGCTTCCTCGCGATATTCAAAGCATGTCTCCCGAAAGTGGTCACCGGTTTCGGGAAAAAGACATGCGAAAAAACAAAGATCTAGAGCGCAACAAGCGCATCTGAAAGATCGCGACGCGCTCTAGATTCCGTGGCAGAAGAAAGCATGATCGCGATTCCCCGTCAAAAGCCCGTCTTCCGGTTTGCCCCGAGCCCCAACGGCCCGCTGCATCTCGGCCACGCGCTCTCAGCCCTCCTCAACCGCGACATGGCGGATGCGGCGGAGGGGCGCCTGCTGCTGCGTATCGAAGACATAGATCTGACCCGCTGCACACCCGAATTCGAAGCGGGCATCCATGTCGACCTGCAATGGCTAGGCATCAATTGGGAAAAACCGGCGCGCCGACAGTCGGAACATTTCGCGGACTACCAGGCGGCGCTGAAGAGTTTGATCGATCGCGGCCTCGCCTACCCCTCCTTCCTCACCCGTAGCGAGGTCAAGGCGCGCGTGCAGGTATCGGAAGCGGCGGGCACGCAGTGGCCGCGCGACCCCGACGGCTCGCCGCTCTATCCCGCCGATGATCGGGAGCGCTCGCACGACGAGCGCGAAGCGATGCTCGCGACCGGCCGCAAACATGCCTGGCGGCTGGACATGGCAAGGGCGCTGGAAACGATCGGCGAACCGCTCGTCTGGAGCGAAACCGGCGACGGCGAGCGCGGCGCGATGAAGGCCGACCCCGCCGCCTGGGGCGATGCGATCCTGTCGCGCTCCGACGCCCCCTCGAGCTATCACCTCTCCGTCGTCGTCGACGATGCACTGCAGGGCGTGACCCATGTTGTGCGCGGCCTCGATCTCTTTCATGCCACCGCCGTGCACCGCGTTCTGCAAGCCCTGCTGGGCCTCCCGGTGCCGGTCTATCATCACCACCGGCTGGTCACCGACGCGGATGGGCGCAAGCTGTCGAAAAGCGCTGGCGATACCGGACTTGCTGAGTTACGAGCCCGAGGTTTCTCGGCGGGAGATATCCGCGACCTTGTCGGTCTTTGACGGTTCCTGGCCCTGACCGCTCAGGAAATTGTGCGAGAAGATCGCCCGCACCCGGAACTTCAGCAGTGCGGCATTCAGTTCCGCGCCGATGATGAAGATGACGCCGACCATATAGAGGAAGATCAGCACGATCATTACCGAGGCGAGGCCGGCGTAGGTGGCGGCATAGTTGGCGAAGGTCGCCAGATAGTAGGCGAAGATCAGCGCCCCCACGAGCCACAGGATCAGTGTCAGGAGCACGCCGGGCACAACGTCGAACACGCGCCGGCGGCCGGCCGGCAGCCAGAGGTGGACGACGAGCAGCCCGACCGTCAGCACGAAGAGCGTGCCGTAGATACGCCAGTCGAACACGATATCCAGCGTATCGGCAAACAGCGGAAACCACTGCCGCGCATAATCGAGCGCCAGCGGCACCGCGACAAGCATGATGCTGATCGCCGCGAAGATCGTGACCGCGATGACGACGAAGCCGAGGCTGGCGAGGCGGGTGAAATACCAGGGCCGCGTTTCCTGGACGCGATAGGCGCGGTTGAGCGAGATGCGCAGCGCCTCGACGCCGTTGGAGGCGAAGTAGGCGGCGGCCAGCACCGACACCGTCAGCAGGCCGCCGCGCGGCACGGTGAGGACCTGCACCACCTGATCGACCAGCGGCTTGGCGATCGCTTCCGGCCAGGTATCGAAGATCAGGTGGATCGCCCGGTCGGAAAACTGGTCGGCGCCGAGAAAATTCGCCAGTGTCGTTCCGAAGATCAGGAAGGGAAAAACCGCAAGCAGGCTGGACAGCGCCACATGGCTCGCCATGGCGAAGCCGTCGTCGTCGAGGAAATGCCAGATCGCATCGTAAACAACATCGTACAAGACGCGAAAAAGTCTCGGCATTCCGTCTCCCGGCATTCCAGATTGTGTCCTTCGTGCGAATATGGGAAACGAGTCGCATTTTGTACAGGAAACAATCCATGCCGGATCAGCGCACCATCATCGTGACAGGATGCTCCTCCGGCATCGGCGCCCATTGCGCCCGCGCGCTGAAGGCCGACGGCTGGCGGGTGTTCGCTACCGTGCGCAGGCACCAGGATCTCGCGGCACTCGAGCGCGACGGCATCGAAGCCTTCTTCATGGATTATACCCGAAGCGAAACGATTTCCGATTTCGTGCGGGATGTAACGGAGCGCAGCGGGGGCCGAATCGACGCGCTCTTCAACAACGGCGCCTATGGCCAGCCGGGCGCGGTCGAGGATCTGACGACCGACGTGCTGCGCCAGCAGTTCGAGACCAATGTCTTCGGCTGGCACGAGCTCACCCGCCAGGTCATTCCGCTGATGCGCAGGCGCGGCCGGGGCCGCATCGTCCAGTGCTCGTCGATATTGGGCGTCGTGCCCTACCGCTATCGCGGCGCCTACACCGCATCCAAGTTCGCGATCGAGGGCCTGAGCGTGACGTTACGCATGGAATTGCAGGGATCGGGCATCCATGTCAGCCTCATCGAGCCCGGACCGATCACCTCGCGCTTCACCGCCAATGCGCTTGCCAAGATCAAGGAGAACATCGACGTCACCAATTCCGTGCATGCGGCAGATTACCGCCGCCAGCTGGCGCGGCTTGACGGATCGGGCGGAACCAACCGACATAAGCTCGGACCGGAGGCGGTCTATGCCGTTCTGAAGCACGCATTGACCTCGTCCAAGCCTAGACCACATTACCCCGTAACCACGCCGGCGAAGCAGGGCATGCTTCTGAAGAGATTTCTGCCCGCAGATCTCTTCTATCGCCTGATGCGCTGGACGGACTGACAGAAAGCGTAAAGCAGCATGGCCAGCGTCACCTATGTCCTCACCTTCATCGTCATCGGCCTTGTCGGCATCGTGCTGATCCGCGGGCTTTTCAACATGATGAAGGGCGGCGATGCCAATCTTTCCAACAAGCTGATGCAGCTGCGCGTGCTGCTGCAGGCGGTCGCCGTGCTGTTGATCATGCTGACGCTGTGGCTGACGGGCGGCGGGCGCCCCAGCTGATCATTGAGGAGGAGCAGCCATGGTAAAGCTCAACAAGATCTACACCCGCACCGGCGACGACGGCACCACGGCGCTCGTTTCCGGCAGGCGCCGCGCCAAGGACGATCTGCGCGTCGAGGCCTTCGGCACCATAGACGAGGCAAACTCGGCGATCGGCATCGCCCGCCTGCACATGCAGGGTATGCCTGATCTCGACGCCATGCTGATGCTGATCCAGAACGATCTCTTCGACCTCGGCGCCGATCTCGCGACGCCCGATACCGGCAAGCCGTCGGAATACGAACCGCTGCGGGTCATCGAAACCCAGGTCGGGCGCATCGAAAGCGACATCGACACGCTGAACGCCGATCTGCAGCCGCTCACCTCCTTCGTCCTGCCCGGCGGCCACTCCGCCGCAGCCCACCTGCATCTCGCCCGCACCATCGCCAGGCGCGCCGAGCGGCTGATGGTGTCGCTGTCGCGCGAAGAGGGCGAGATCGTCAGCACGGCCGCGCTGAAATACGTCAACCGCCTGTCCGATTTCCTCTTCGTCGCAGCCCGCCACGCCAATGATCGCGGCCATGCGGATGTGCTTTGGGTTCCGGGAAAAAACCGATAGCTTCGTCCCATTGGAGCAATTCCAGGAAAAGTGCGAAGCGGTTTTCCTGGAATTGGTTGAAAATAAAAGGATAGAGCTGTTCCGCGATTCGACGAAAAGCGGAATTGCTCCAGTGACGCGAACGCCCGGGGGCAGGCTTCATGTTCATACCGCTGCACGACGCCAACACGCTGAAGCACATCAAGGTTCAGTGGGTGACGATGGGACTGATCGCGCTCAACGTCGCCATCTGGCTGTTCACCGGCGTGATCGCCGATACCGACATATCGCAGGCCGCGACCGTGGGGCTCGGCTATATCCCGGCGGTCGCCTTCCATTACGCGACGCTGGAGCCATCCCTCATCCTCGTGCCGGAATCCTGCACCTACGTCACCTACGCCTTCCTCCATTCCGGCTTCTGGCACCTCGCCTCCAACATGATCTTCCTCTGGGTCTTCGGCGACAATGTCGAGGATGCGATGGGCCATCTGCGCTTCCTCGTCTTCTACCTTGCCTGCGCCGCCGCCGGCGCCCTGTTGCATGGGCTGGTCGGCACGACGTCTGAGGCGCCGCTGATCGGTGCGTCCGGCGCCATCTCCGGCGTCGTCGCGGCTTATGTCATGCTGCATCCGCGCGTGAAGGTATGGGTTCTGGTCTTCATGCGCGTGCCGCTTCCCTTGCCGGCTTTCGTGCCGCTGCTCTTATGGATCGGCCAGCAATTCGCCATGCTGGTGCTCGATCCTGATGGCGGCGTCTCCTGGGGTGCGCATGTCGGCGGCATCATGGCTGGCGCGCTGCTGGTGCTGGTGATGCGCCGCCGCGGCGTCCCGCTTTTCGACCGCGAGGTCGTCACCCCCAAGGCCGTGCGCGACCGCGCCATCCCCAATCCCGCCATGGCCACGGCGCCCGGCCAGCAGCCGCGCGCCCGCCTGCCATGGGACAAGCCATAGCAGCAATATTGACGTTCACGTAAACGTAATATATTTCAGGACGCAATGCGCCTGTTTGCGTCATGGAAGCGTTGTGTTTGGAGGAAAAACGCGTATCCATGTCGCCATTCGACAATCGGAGCAGCGCCGAAACGCGCATTTTCTTGGCGAAAGAGTTGAAGGAAGGACCCCATGAAGATTCTCGTCCCCGTGAAGCGGGTGGTTGACTACAACGTGAAGATCCGCGTGAAGCCGGATGGCACGGGTGTCGAGCTTGCGAATGTGAAGATGTCGATGAACCCCTTCGACGAAATCTCCGTGGAAGAAGCGCTGCGGCTGAAGGAAGCCGGCAAGGCTGAGGAAGTGATCGTCGTCTCGATCGGCCCGGCCAAGGCCGAGGAAACGCTGCGCACCGCGCTTGCCATCGGCGCCGACCGCGCCATTCTCGTCGAGACCGACGACCAGGTCGAGCCGCTCGCCGTCGCCAAGATCCTGAAGGGCGTCGTCGATGCCGAACAGCCGGGTCTCGTCATCGTCGGCAAGCAGGCGATCGACGACGATTCGAACCAGACCGGCCAGATGCTGGCGGCACTCCTCGGTACCGCGCAGGCGACCTTCGCCTCGAAGATCGAGATCGGCGACGGCAAGGCGACCGTGACCCGCGAAGTCGACGGCGGCCTGCAGACCATCGAGGTCAAGCTGCCGGCTGTCGTTACGACCGACCTGCGTTTGAACGAGCCGCGCTACGCCTCGCTCCCGAACATCATGAAGGCCAAGAAGAAGCCGCTCGACAAGAAGGCGCCTGCCGATTTCGGCGTTTCCACCGCGCCGAAGCTCAAGGTCCTGAAGACCGAGGAGCCCTCCGGCCGCAAGGCGGGCGTCAAGGTCGCATCGGTCTCAGAGCTCGTCGAAAAGCTCAAGTCCGCTGGCGTCCTCTAAGATCTGGAAAGGGAGATTACACCATGGCCATTCTTCTTCTGGCTGATCACGACAATGCAAGCCTTTCCGACCAGACCGCCAAGACGCTGACGGCCGCAAGCCAGATCGGCGGCGACGTGCATGTTCTGGTAGCCGGCAAGGGCGCCAAGCCCGCAGCCGAAGCCGCCGCAAAGCTGTCGGGCGTCTCCAAGGTCCTGCTCGCTGAAAGCGACGAGCTCGCCAACAATCTGGCCGAGCCGCTGGCCGACCTGATCGTCTCGCTGGCAGCCAGCTACGACACCATCATCTCGGCGGCCACCTCGGTCGGCAAGAACGTGCTGCCGCGCGTTGCAGCCCTTCTCGACGTCGCTCAGGTCTCGGAAATCATTGAGGTCGTCTCTTCTGACACCTTCAAGCGCCCGATCTATGCCGGCAACGCCATTCAGACGGTGCAGTCGACCGACGCCAAGAAGGTCGTCACCGTGCGCACCGCCTCCTTCGCGGCGACCGCCGAAGGCGGTTCGGCTGCCGTCGAGGCGATCCCCGCCGTATCGGATCCCGGCCTTTCGACCTTCGTCAAGGATGCGCTGTCGGCCTCCGACCGTCCGGAGCTGACGTCGGCCAAGATCATCATCTCCGGCGGCCGCGCGCTCGGGTCGGCGGAAAAATTCCAGGAAGTCGTCCTTCCGGTTGCTGACAAGCTCGGTGCCGCAGTGGGTGCGAGCCGTGCGGCGGTCGATGCCGGCTATGCCCCGAACGACTGGCAGGTGGGTCAGACCGGCAAGGTGGTCGCCCCCGATCTCTACATCGCCTGCGGCATTTCAGGTGCCATCCAGCACCTCGCCGGCATGAAGGATTCGAAGGTCATCGTCGCCATCAACAAGGACGAGGAAGCCCCGATCTTCCAGGTCGCCGACTACGGCCTCGTCGCCGATCTCTTCGACGCGCTGCCGGAATTGCAGAAGGCGCTCTGATCGCCCCAAACAGTCTTCTTTCGCACGTGCGCTCTCTTCTTTTCGCACGTGCGAATGACTGGAAAATTATCTTTTTAGGCGCTACTACTGCTGCCGGGCAATGTCTTGCCCGGCAGTTTTGTAAGTCATGATGCGGCAGCGCTGCAGCGATTGCCGAAGGGGGTAGGAGATGAGCGCCTTGAAGACGATCGGTATTATCGGTGCGGGCCAGATGGGCTGCGGCATTGCGCAAGTCTCGGCCGACGCCGGCTACAAGGTTCATATCTACGATCTCACGCAGGACCGCATCGAGCGCGGCCTCGCCACAATCAACGGCAACCTCGCCCGCCATGTCACCAGCGGCAAGTCCACCGACGAGGAGCGCGCCGCGACGCTGGCGCTGATCTCGGGTTCCGCCGACATCAACGACCTTGCGGCTTCCGATCTCGTCATCGAGGCGGCGACCGAGGACGAGAGCGTCAAGCGCAAGATTTACGCCCAGGTCTGTCCAATCCTGAAGCCCGAGGCCATTCTCGCCACCAACACCTCGTCGCTGTCGATCACCCGACTGGCGTCGGCCACCGACCGCCCGGAACGCTTCATGGGCATCCACTTCATGAACCCGGTCCCCGTGATGAAGCTGGTGGAGCTTGTGCGCGGCATCGCGACCGAGGAAGGCACCTTCAGCCGCGCCAAGGAATTCGTGGCTTCGCTCGAAAAGACGGTGACCGTCGCCGAGGATTTCCCCGCCTTCATCGTCAACCGCATCCTGCTGCCGATGATCAACGAGGCGATCTACACGCTTTACGAAGGCGTCGGCACCGTCGATGCCATCGACACAGCCATGAAACTCGGCGCCAACCACCCGATGGGCCCGCTGCAGCTCGCCGACTTCATCGGATTGGACACCTGCCTGTCGATCATGCAGGTGCTCCACGACGGCCTCGCCGACAGCAAGTACCGCCCGTGCCCGCTGCTGGTCAAATACGTCGAAGCCGGCTGGCTTGGACGCAAGTCGGGGCGTGGGTTTTATGACTACCGCGGCGACGTTCCGGTTCCGACGCGGTAATTTTTGCTCCGAGCGAGCAGCCCCCTCATCCGCCTGCGGGCACCTTCTCCCCGTTGGGGAGAAGAGACTTGTGGCGGGCCGCTCGCCTAACCATCAGCGAAGTTTTCTATCCAAAGGCTTGAGAAGCGCAAAACGCCGCGCCCAGCCCCTTCTCCCCAGCGGGGAAAAGTGCCGGAGCGTAGCGAGGCGATGAGGGGGCCACCGGCGCAAACGTCGCGGCCACCCCCACAAACTAAATCCCCACAGCCCCCTTGATCAGCGCCTTGGCATCCTCGCTATCCCAGGCCGCCGGCCCGTTCATCGCCGAGATCAGGCACCCCTTGTCGTCGATCAGCAACGTCACCGGCAAGCCGAACGCCAGCCCCTGCTTCTTCAGACCGTTGAACACCGCGATCGTGTCGTCGCGGTAGAGCTTCAGCGCATCGACGCCCGTCTCCGCAAGAAACGTCTTCGGCTTCTCGTCGTCGCCGGTGTCGATGTTGACCGGCACCACCTGGAACCTGTCGCTGCCAAGCTCCTTCTCCAGCGCGTTCAACGCCGGCATTTCCTCGCGGCAGGGCACGCACCAGGTGGCCCAGAGGTTGAACAGCACCGTCTTGCCGGCGAAATTCTCGAGCGTGACGGGCTTGCCGTCGGCGTCCTTGAAGGCGATCGACGTCATCCGCTGCGGCTGGTCGGTGGCGACCATGGCGGCGACTTCTCCTTTGAGGAGCGGCTTGATGCGGGTCGCGATGTCCTTGCTGGCCTTGCATTCGCCCGCCGCCATATCGGCGGCGCCATTGCCAGACCCTGTTTCCTTGATGTAAACCGCTGCCGCACCGGCAATGATGCCTGCGACGACCGCGATCCCGATCAGTTTCAGGGATGGCAGGCGCAAGGGCGTTCTTGTTGTCATTTCATTCTCCCGGACACGCGTTCTTCAAGGCAGGCATCTTTCATGGCCGACAGCACGGACACCAAATCCTCCAACCAGATGTGGGGCGGACGTTTCGCTTCCGGCCCAGATGCGATCATGGAGGAGATAAATGCCTCGATCGGTTTCGACAAGAAGCTGTTTGCGCAGGATATTCGCGGATCGATCGCCCACGCCACCATGCTCGCCCACCAGGGCATCATTTCAACCGATGATAAGGACAAGATCGTTGAAGGGCTAAACACGATCCTGTCAGAGATCGAAAGCGGCAATTTCGAATTCTCCCGCAAGCTCGAGGACATTCACATGAATGTCGAGGCTCGCCTTGCGACCCTGATCGGCCCTGCCGCCGGCCGCCTGCACACGGCCCGCTCGCGCAACGATCAGGTGGCGCTCGATTTCCGCCTGTGGGTCAAGGAAGAGCTTGAGAAGACCGAGCAGCTGCTGACCAGCCTGATCGCAGCCTTCCTCGACCGCGCCGAAGAGCATGCCGATACCGTGATGCCCGGCTTCACGCACCTGCAGACCGCCCAGCCCGTCACCTTCGGCCATCACTGCATGGCCTATGTCGAGATGTTCGGCCGCGACCGCCAGCGCGTGCGCCACGCCATCGAGCACTTGGACGAGAGCCCGATCGGCTCCGCGGCGCTTGCCGGCACCGGCTATCCGATCGACCGCCACATGACCGCCAAGGCGCTCGGCTTCCGCGAGCCGACCCGCAATTCGATCGACACCGTTTCTGACCGCGACTTCGCCATCGAGTTCCTGGCGCTGGCCGCCATCTGCGCCATGCACCTGTCACGTCTGGCAGAAGAGATCGTCATCTGGTCGACGCCGCAGTTCGGCTTCGTGCGCCTGTCGGACGCCTTCTCCACCGGCTCCTCTATCATGCCGCAGAAGAAGAACCCGGATGCCGCCGAACTGGTGCGCGCCAAGACCGGCCGCATCAACGGCTCGCTGATCGCGCTGTTGACGATCATGAAGGGCCTGCCGCTCGCCTATTCCAAGGACATGCAGGAAGACAAGGAACAGGTCTTCGACGCCGCCGAGAGCCTGGAATTGGCCATCGCTGCGATGACCGGCATGGTCCGCGACCTGACGATCAATACCGAGCGCATGAAGGCGGCTGCCGGCTCCGGCTATTCGACGGCGACCGACCTCGCCGATTGGCTGGTGCGCGAGGCGGGCCTGCCCTTCCGCGACGCCCACCATGTGACCGGCCGTGCCGTGGCGCTGGCCGAAAGCAAGGGCTGTGATCTCTCGGACCTGTCGCTCGCCGATTTGCAGGCGATCAATGCCGCGATATCAGACAAGGTCTACGACGTCCTGACCGTCGAGGCCTCGGTCGCCAGCCGCAAGAGCTTCGGCGGCACCGCGCCGTCCGAAGTGCGCAAGCAGATCGCGTACTGGCGCGGGAAGAACTGAGCCCGGCGAGATATTTTGTGTATGCCGACAGGCAGGTTTTTGCAGATATCCAGCAAGCCCTCTCCCCACCCTCTCCACAAGGGGGAGGGCTTAAACCAGTTGCATCGCCTCAGCCCGATCGGAACGAGCGGTTGCCCCGAGTCTTCTCCCCCCTTGTGGGGGAGATGCCCGGCAGGGCAGAGAGGGTCCTGAAACAAGTGCGATCGCTCTCCAACAATCAGGGTGCACAAGCGGAATAAACTTCGCTATGAAGGTGTCCATCCGTGCCGCTTCCCAAGAGGAATTCCATGCAGACCAGCTTGCCGCAGTTCATCCGCCTGACGGTGGTTTTCGCCGTGATCGGCCTTGCCGTTGCCGGATGCGGCCGCAAGGGCGATCTCGATCCGCCGAGCGCGCAGGCAACGAAGGGTGGCGACGCGTCGAAGCCGACGAAACAGCCGGGCACCGTGGACCGCCCCTTCATCCTCGATCCGCTTCTGTAACAGGTTACTCCAGTGAACCATTTCGAGTATCGCGACGGCATCCTCTACGCCGAGAACGTTCCCGTTCCCGAGATCGCCAAGGCCGTCGGCACGCCCTTCTACGTCTATTCCACGGCAACACTCGAGCGCCACTACAAGGTCTTCTCGCAGGCCTTCAGCGATGTCGATAGCATGGTCTGCTACGCCATGAAGGCCAATTCGAACCAGGCCGTATTGAAGACGCTCGGCAACCTCGGCGCCGGCATCGACGTCGTCTCCGAAGGCGAACTACGCCGCGCGCTGGCAGCCGGCATTCCGGCCAATCGCATCATGTTCTCCGGCGTCGGCAAGACTGCGCATGAGATGGACTATGCGCTCGAAGCCGGCATCTACTGCTTCAACGTCGAATCCGAGCCGGAACTCGAGATCCTCAACCAGCGTGCCATCAAGGCCGGCAAGAAGGCTCCCGTCTCCTTCCGCATCAATCCCGATGTCGACGCCCGCACGCACGCCAAGATCTCGACCGGCAAGAAGGAAAACAAGTTCGGCATTTCCTGGGAACGCGCCCGCGCCGTTTACGCCCGTGCCGCCACTCTCGAGGGCATCGAAGCCACCGGCATCGACATGCATATCGGCAGCCAGATCACCGAATTGCAGCCCTTCGACGACGCCTTCAAGCTGTTGCGCGAGCTGGTCAGCACGCTGCGCGCCGACGGCCATGACATCCATCATGTCGATATCGGCGGCGGCCTCGGCATCCCCTACAAGGAAGACAACAACCCGCCGCCGCTGCCCGACGCCTATGCCGCGATCGTCAAGAACCAGTTGCGCGAGCTCAACTGCAAGATCGTCATGGAACCCGGCCGCCTGATCGTCGGCAATGCCGGCATCCTGGTGACCGAAGTGCTCTATGTGAAGGACGGCGGCGAAAAGACCTTCGTCATCGTCGACGGCGCCATGAACGACCTCATCCGCCCGACGCTTTATGAGGCATGGCACGAAATCCGCCCGGTGGTGATCTCGGCCGCCAACGCGCCGCGCATCAAGGCCGATGTCGTCGGCCCGGTCTGTGAGACCGGCGACTATCTGGCGCTCGACCGCGAGATGGCCATGCCGAAATCCGGCGATCTGATCGCCGTCAGCTCCGCCGGTGCCTACGGCGCCGTGCAGGCCGGCACCTATAACAGCCGCCTGCTGGTGCCCGAAGTGCTGGTCAAGGGCAGCGATTTCCACGTCATTCGTCCGCGCCGGACCTATGAAGAGCTGATCGCGCTCGACAGCGTCCCCGCCTGGCTCGCCTGAATATAACAATCACTTTTTGGCGAAGACACGGGAAAAACCGGCATTGACTGGCCCCTGCCCTCGTCTTCGCCACAAAGAATGTTATCTTTCCCGCAGTGCGAATTGCCCCAGCAATCGCCGGAAGCGCCCTCTGCCTAAAGCAATTCCAGGAAAAGTGCGAAGCGGTTTTCCGTCCGGAATTGTTTGAAAACAAACGGATAGAGTTATTCTGCTATTCGAGGGAAAGCGGAATTGCTCTGGAAACACCAGATCGCGGAGACCGGATTGAAGAACAGCTCCAGCAGGGAGAAGAATGGTGCATTTGCGCTGAAGCCGTCCTTGGCGCGGCTGGTTGCGGCAAAGCGCTTTCTCGCGCGGCTGGTGCTTCTGTCGGAACAGGCGCTGCCGCTGCTTCTGCCGGTGCTTTCCGTCGCAGCGCTCTATCTCGCCGCATCTTGGTTCGGCCTGTTCCGCTTCACGCCCGATATCGTTCGTCTGGCACTCCTCGCCCTGTTCGCGGTCGCCGCCATCGCCTCGCTCATCCCCTTCCGCAAACTGCGCTGGCCGGATGCCGCGGCGGCCGACCGGCTGCTCGAGCAGCGCAACGGCCTGCCGCACCAGCCGGTCGCGGTGCAGGAAGACGAACCCGCCTTCGACACCCCATTTGCCCGGGCGCTGTGGCGCGAGCACCAGACGCGCATGGCCGAGAAGATCGCCGCCCTCGACGCCGGCTTTCCGCGCCCCGATATCGCGACGCATGACCGGCTGGCGCTACGCGCCATTCCCGCTTTGCTCGTCGTCACCGCCTTCGCCTATTCGCTGTCGACCAATGGCGGCTCGATCGCCGATGCGCTGCAGCCGCGCCCGGAACCGCAATCGACCGACCCGGCTGTGCGCATAGATGCCTGGATCACTCCGCCCGGCTATACCGGTCGCGCGCCCATCTATCTGACGGCCACCGGCACCGAGCAGGCGCCGATCAAGATCCCGCAGATGTCGAACCTCACGGTGCGGGTGAGCGGCGGCGAGACCGCCGAGAAGGTCGTCTTCCGCAACGCCGACGGCCGCGAGCAGGAGATTGCCGCGGATACCGACGCCAAGGTCAGGCCTGCGACGGGGCAAGCGCAATCCCCGCAAGCCGGAGCGTCCGAGACCGCCGCGTCCGGCACCGCGACACCCGCCGTCGCCGCTGCCAGCACGCACCTGATGAAGATCGAGGAAAGCGGCGCGCTGCAGGTGAACGGCCGCACCTGGACCTTCGACGTCATTCCCGACAAGGCACCGGAGATCGCCTTCAACGGCATGCCGAAGACCACGGTGAACGGCGCGCTTGAAATCGGCTTCACCATCAAGGACGACTACGGCGTCCAGGAAGCCCATGCCGAGATCCTGCCGGTCGAGAGCGATGCGAGTGCTACGCCGCTCTATCCGCTGCCGGATTTCCGCCTCGACGTGCCCCGCCGCAATGCCCGCGACACCAAGGGGCTGACGAGCAAGAACCTGACCGAGCACCCGCTGGCAGGCAAGCGCGTCCGCATCACGCTGGTCGCCAAGGATGCCGCCGGCCAGACCGGCCGCAGCCCGCCGCATGAAATGACCATGCCCGCCCGCCCGTTCAGCGAGCCGCTGGCCGCAGCCGTTGCCGAAGAGCGCCAGACCTTCGCGCTCGATACCCGCAAGATGCCCGAGGCGATCGCCCTCAACGAGGCGCTGACGCTGCGCCCCGAGGAGACGATCCCCAAGCTCACCAACTATCTTCTGCTCGAATCCGCCCGCCAGCGCATGAAGCTCGCAAAGGGCGACGAGGCGCTGAAGGACACCGCCGACTATCTCTGGGACATCGCCATCGGCATGGAGGACGGCGACCTATCGCAGGCCGAGCGCAACCTGCGCAACGCCCAGCAGAACCTCGCCGACGCCCTGCAGCGCAATGCGCCCGACGCCGAGGTCAAGAAGCTCATGGACGAGCTGCGCAAGGCGATGAACGACTACATGAAGGAGCTGGCGCAGCGCATGCAGAATGCGCCGATGCAGCCCAACCAGAACGCCCAGAACATGATCCGCCAGCAGGATCTCGAGCGGATGATGGACCAGATCGAGAACCTCGCCCGCTCCGGCAACCGCGACGCCGCCCAGCAGATGCTGTCGGAACTGCAGCGCATGATGAACAACATGCAGGCAGGCAGACCACAGCGCGGCCAGCAGCAGGGCCAGGACAACAGCCAGATGCGCCAGCAGATGGACAAGCTCGGCGAAATCCTGCGCGACCAGCAGAAGCTGATGGAAGAGACCTTCAAGCTTGACCAGCAGCTGAAGGACCGCATGCAGCGCGGCGATCCGATGGACCCGAATATGGGCATGAACGATCCGCTCCTCGACAACATGCCGATGGACGAGGACGGCAACCCTCAGGATCAGCAGCAGGGCCAGCAACAGCCGGGTGAACAGAAGCAAGGGCAGCAAGGCCAGCAGGGCCAGCAGCCTTCCGACCAGATGACCGAACAGCAGCTGCGCGATGCGCTGAAGCAGCTGCGCGAGCGTCAGGACCAGCTCGGCAAGCAGCTCGGCGAATTGCAGAAGGGCCTCGGCGAGATGGGCGTTAAGCCCGGTCCCGGCTTCGGCCAGGCCCAGCGCGAGATGGAAGGCGCCGGGCGCGAGCTCGGCCAGGGCCGCGGCGAGCCGGCCATCCAGGGCCAGGGCCGCGCGCTGCAGGCGTTGCGCCAAGGCGCCCGCGACATGATGAACCAGATGATGCAGGCCATGCAGGGCCAGCAGGGTCAGGGCCAGGGACAGCAGGGGCAGATGGGCCAGGGCAACCAGAACGGTCGCGACCCGCTAGGACGCCCGCGCCGCGCCGAAGCTCCCGATTTCGGCGACCAGGTGAAGATACCGAACGAGATCGACGTGCAGCGCGCCCGAGAAATCCTCGACGCCATCCGCGAGAAGCTCGGCAACAACCCGCCGCAGGAACTGGAGCGCCGCTATCTCGAACGGCTTCTCGACATCCAGTAACCGCTGCGGGCAAAGCTGAATTCACAACTTCGTGATAATCCAGTGATCGCTTTCCGAGATCCCTATTTTCACTTGAGACGCGAATTGTCGCGCCGTTCAGTGAGGGTATGTCCATGCACACAGGATGGAAGCAGCTTGGCGCCGCCGCTCTCGCGCTCGCCATGATGGCAGGCACGGCAGGTGCCTATGACATCGGCGGTTTCGCCTCGACCAACAGCGGCAGTAAGGGTCTTGCCGCCGGGCAGTACAATTCGTCCTTGCACCGTGGATGGGTAAGCACCGGCACCACCGGCAGCATCTCGCCCGACCGCTCGATGACCCGGCGGCCGCCCGGCTGCCCGCCGCGACCGAAGCCGGGCGCGTTACGCACGCAGGGCGGCAACAGCGGCACGACCATCAATCCGGCCTGCCCATCCTACTGAGCGAGGCGTATAGTCTTGACGTCATGAATTCGCCTTCATACGGGGAATGGTGATCCATGCGCCTTGCCTTGCGGCAAGGCTGCATCATATGACATTTCCCGGCAGCAGGGATTTTCCTGCCCCGCCCGAAGATTCGTAGTTTTCAGGGCAGACGACGAACGATAGCGATTCGATGGCAATTCTTTTCAAGACGGCAATTGGCGAAAACGCAGCATTTGCAATGATCGAGAATGCGCTGTCCGGCGGCGGCGATTACGACGGCTACCTCAACATGGTTGCCGACGAGGGCGAAAGGACGCTCACCTGGGCTCCCGGCATGCACGCCGAGCAGTTCCAGGCCGAAATCACCGAGATCCTGCGAACGACCTGGGACATCGCCCGCTTCTGGGTAATCTATGAGCGCCGCGACGACCGCCAGGATGCCGAGGCCAACGACATCAGAAACGGCGCCTTCAAGCTGACGCGCGGCTATGCCGGCGTTATCGTCGTGACGCTAAGCCTGTTGCACAAGCATGATCACGCCGGCGACATCGAGCTGATCTTCGTCTGTTTCCAGCAGGATTTTCACCGGCGGAACTTCAAGGTCCGCTATGAGGGTAAGTTCATCTCCGATCAGACCCGCTGATCGGAACACGCTTCAGGCCGACTCAGGCAGCCAGCGCACGGGCGACCGCCTTGCGGATATCGGGAAGCGCGAAAGGCTTGGACACCACGTCCACGATCTTCTCCGCGAGATCGTCGGCGCGTTCGCGCTGTTCGGCATAACCGGTCATCAGAAGAATCTTCAGAGCCGGGAAGGCCGATTTGGCCTGGTGCGCCAGCTCGATGCCGTCCATGACGGGCATGCGGATATCCGAAAGCAGCAGGTCGTAGCCGCCGATAGTGAGCTTTTCCAGCCCCTCCGCACCGTCAGCCGCTTCTTCGGTCTCATGACCGTCGAGGCGCAAAGCGCGGGCTACGAAAGAACGCAGGGAATCTTCGTCTTCCGTAATCAGAATTCTTGCCATGATGTGCATTGCTCCGTTTCATGCCCTGCCCCGCAAATCACACGAGTTTCCTTTGCGAGAGGTAAACGGGCGGGGGCAATGAACCGGACGATGGACGGGATGGTTAACAACCCGTCCCATTCGGGGACGCTCAGGCGTCGCCGGTGACGACGCCGACGAAGGGCAGTTCGCGGAAGGCGTAGGCCACATCCATGCCGTAGCCAACGACGAAATAATCAGGGCATTCGAAGCCGACGTAGTCCGCCTCCAGCTTTTCCTTGCGCTTGACGCTCTTGTCGAGCAGCACGGCGATGGTGACGTTGCGGGCGCCGCGTTCGAAGAGAAGTTCCTTGGCGAACTTCAGCGTGCGGCCGGATTCCAGGATGTCGTCGATCAGCAGCACGTCACGGTCCTTCACGTCGCTGTCGATATCCTTGACGATGCGCACGCCCTGCGAAACCGTACCGGTGCCATAGCTCGAAAGCGTGATGAACTCGACCTCGGGCGCAAGGCCCGTGTCGTGCAGCGCGCGGATGAGGTCGGCCGCGAAAATGAACGAGCCCTTGAGGATCGCGATGACAAGCAGGTCCTTCGTCGGACCCTCGGCGATCTGCTTGGCAATCGCATGATTGCGCTCGGAGATCTGCTCGGCGGTGAACAGGGGATCGATGTTTTTTCCGCGCACGACTGGCATGGGAAAGCTTGCTCCATGAAAAAGAAGCAAAGCCGTTAGCACAAAGCGGGCTGGGACGCACCCCTTACGGCATGAAGGAAAGCCGGACTTCCGGCATTTTTCCACCGACGTACTGCACGCGGGTCGAAAAGCCACGGCTCTGCCCGCCGTAAAGCACATCAGACGGCGGCTGGATGACGACGCTCGCCGACAGCTGGTCGCCGACGAAGAGATCGGCGCGCACCGGCCGCAGGAGCTGCGTGGTGTTGCCGGTATTGTCGATGATGCCGTTGATGAGCAGTACCCGCATGCCGTTGGCATCGCGCGGCGTCACGCTCACATGGGTGAAATGCAGCGGCGGCCCGGCAACCGCGGCCTGCGATCCCGACAGCCCGGAAAAGCCGCCGAAAAGGCCGAAGGCGAGGACGCAGAGCGCGATCACGAAGGCGGCGAACGTCTTGGCCGAGGACCGCTGCAGGAATTCCTCGCCCGCCTCGGCAAGCGACAAAAGCGTACCCCCGCCACCCGTCGCGGGTTCTTGAACCGCGAAGGCGGAGGTCCGGCGCCGGTAGTTGTCGTTGACGGTGTTTCCTGAAAATGTCTGGCTGCGCTCGCGGCCGATCACCACGAATTCGGCGTCGGCGATATCATCGGGACGCGCGCGGCGGGGTTGGTGTTTGGCCGGCTCCGGCGGAATGAAATCATAGGCCCGGCCCGGCGCCTGCCGGCTGAAGGATGAGGAACTCATGATGACGGCCTTTTCGGTGTCCACATGGTTTCGCGCCGAACGACAAATCCGGCATTGAAACGAATCCTCTCTACTCGTAAATTTTAATGGTTAACGCTTCGCAAAGATCGCCATCAAAGCGACGCCTTTCCGGCGAAATTTACCCGTTGTTAACGGAGTTGGTTAACAAGTCTTGCGTTGAAACAACAAGAAACTGAGCTGCCCGTTGATCCACTTCGAGAATGTCGGTTTGCGCTATGGCATGGGGCCGGAAATTCTCCGGGACCTGACATTCGACATTCCGAAGAAATCCTTCCAGTTCCTGACCGGCCCTTCCGGCGCCGGCAAGACGACGCTGCTCAGGCTTCTGTTCCTGTCGCTGCAGCCGACGCGCGGGCTGATCCGCATGTTCGGCCGCGACATATCCGACATTCCGCGCGGCGAGCTGCCGCTGCTGCGCCGCCGCGTCGGCATCATCTTCCAGGAATTTCGCCTGCTCGATCACCTGACGACCTACGAGAACGTGGCTCTGCCGCTGCGCGTGCGCGGCAAGGACGAGAGTTCCTACAAGACCGACGTGCTTGAGCTTCTGAAATGGGTCGGCCTCGGCGAGCGCATCAATGTGCTGCCGCCGGTGCTCTCTGGTGGCGAGAAGCAGCGCGCCGCGATCGCCCGCGCGCTGATCGACCGCCCCGAGATCCTGCTTGCCGACGAACCGACCGCCAACGTCGATCCGCCGATGGCCCGCCGTCTCCTTAACCTCTTCCTCGAACTCAACCGCCTGGGAACCGCCGTCGTGATCGCCACCCACGACCTGACGCTGATGGACCAGGTGGAAGCCCGCCGCATGATTCTCTCGGAAGGGCATCTCGAAATCCATGACTGAGCCCACATCCCGCGCACCCAACCCCGCATCGAAGGGCCAGAAACGGCCGGAGATGAAGGTGCGCCCGACGGCGCCGATCCTGCCCTCGGCCAATATTCAGGGCAACGCGCTGACGGTCGTGATCGCCATCATGGCCTTCCTCGCCTGCCTGACGCTCGGCGGTGTCTCCATGGTGCGTTCGACCGCGTCCAGCTGGGAAAGCCAGATTTCCCGCGAGATCACCATCCAGATCAAGCCGGACGACGGCCTGGATATGGACAAGGCGCTGCAGCAGGCCCGCGAGATCGCGCTGACCTTCGTCGGCACCAAGGATGGCCAGATCGTAGACGAGGCCGCCACCGCACGCCTGCTCGAGCCCTGGCTGGGCGCCGGCCTCGATATCAAGGAACTGCCCGTTCCGCGCCTCGTCATCGTCACCATCGACGAAAGCAATCCGCCGGACTTCGAGGCAATGCGCGCGCTCCTGAAGGAAAGCATCCCGCAATCCTCGCTCGACGACCACCGCACCTGGGTCGACCGGCTGGTCTCCATGGCGCACACGACTGTCATGATCGGCACCGGCGTACTGCTGCTGGTCTTCTCGGCGATGGTGCTCACGGTCGTCTTCGCCACCCGCGGCGCGATGTCGGGCAACCGGCATATCGTCGAGGTCCTGCATTTTGTCGGCGCCGAGGGTTCCTTCGTCGCCACCGAGTTCCAGAAGCACTTCCTGAAGATCAGCCTCAAGGGCTCGGCAATCGGCAGCGCGCTGGCCGCGCTCTTCTTCATGAGCGCCGGCTTCCTGCAGAGCCGCACACTGGCGACGCCGCAGACCGACCAGGCGACCGCGCTCTTCGGCACCTTTTCCGTGGGGGCGCTCGGCTATGCCGGGATCTTCGCGACGATGATCGTCATCGCGCTGCTGACCACCTTCACCGCGCGCCTCACCGTCATGCGCACGATCTACGAAATCGACACCCTGCGCTCGGATCCCACCCGCGCCGATGGTCTCACCAATTGAATTGACGACGCAATTTTTGCCATGAAAGCGTCTGTTCCCCGCCGCAATCTGCATATATTTTTCGATTCATGAGCATGGGTCACATGTACCGCAATTCGATTCGTTCGAAGTCGGAGCTTAATCGCACCGGCGGCGAGCCCGCGCGCCGTGGGCCCGTGCGCCGCATGCTGCGCTGGGGCGGTGTGCTTTTCGTTCTCACGACGGCGGTGATCTTCGTCGGCTTCCTGCGCTTCGCCGATTCGGTGACGACGCTGAAACCGCCGGCAGAACCGCATGCCGACGCCATCATCGTGCTCACCGGTGGCTACCAGCGCATAGACCAGGCCGTCGAGCTTCTACAGAAGGGCGCCGGCCAGCGCCTGCTGATCTCCGGCGTCCACCCGTCGACCACGCCACGCCAGATCAGAAAGATGACGCAGGCCTCGCCGGAGCTATTCT
Source organism: Rhizobium sp. S152 (assembly GCF_030380735.1). GTDB lineage: Bacteria > Pseudomonadota > Alphaproteobacteria > Rhizobiales > Rhizobiaceae > Rhizobium. Next base: position 64,701 of record NZ_JAUDRZ010000011.1, read on the forward strand.
CCTGCTGCGTCGACGTCGGCTACGACGCGCTCGACACCATCGGCAACGCCGAGGAAGCGACCAACTGGATTCACGCCAAGGGCTACAAGAGCGTTCTCGTCGTCACCAACAACTACCACATGCCCCGTAGTCTGGCGGAACTCGCCTATGTCGACCCGGACACCCAGTTCATTGCCTATCCCGTCGTCAATACCGACCTGAAGAACAGTGACTGGTTTGCCAATCCGGATGCCATGCGGGTGATGCTGGCCGAATATGCCAAGGTGCTCTTCGCCGGCGCCCGCAACATCACCGGCCTTTGGCGCCATCCGGGCCTGCGTTCGGCGGAGCCGGACACAGATAGCTGAGCCGATAGCTTTTTATGTCGGGCGATTTCGTGTAGGAGGGCGCAGCCGCTGATCCTGCGGAAACCGGCCTTGGGAAAGTTCATGATCGCCCTGCGTTCCGTCCTCTTCAACACGATCTTCTACGCCAATCTCATTCTGCGGATGATCGTGCTATCGCCCTACTACTTCCTCGTCTCGCGCAAGCGCGCCTACAGCATCCCGAAGAACTGGGCGCTCTCGAACCATTGGCTGATGGAAAAGATCGTCGGCACCACCTTCGAGATCGAGGGATTGGAGAACCTGCCAGAGGGCGGCTATATCCTGGCGCCCAAGCACCAGTCCTTCTGGGACACCTACGCGCTGCTGCCGTGGCTGAAGGACCCGGTCTATATCCTGAAGCGCGAGCTGATGTGGATCCCGCTGTTCGGCTGGTACGCGAAAAAGCAGCGAATGATCCCTATCAACCGCGGCGCCCGCGGCAAGGTCATGGTCGAGGCGCTACGCCGCACCAAGGAAGAGCTCGCCACCGGCCGCCAGTTGATCATCTATCCCGAAGGCACCCGCCGTCCACCGGGCGCCGAGCCGGTCTACAAATACGGCATCGCCCGCATGTACCGCGACCTGCAGCTGCCGGTCGTACCCGTCGCCATGCATCCCGGCCTGTTCTGGCCGCGCCATACGACGATGCGCTACCCCGGCCATTTCAAGGTCAGGATCCTGCCGCCGATCATGCCGGGCATGGATCCCGACGCCTTCTTCGCGCATCTGATCGAGGTGACGGAAAAGGCAAGCGACGAGCTCCTCGTCGACGCCGCGCAAAGAAATCCCGAGCTTCCCCTGCCGCCCACCGCCGTCGAGCGGCTGGCCGAGATCGACAGAAAAAAGGCGGTCACGGCCTGATCATCAGGCCGCCCGCAGCCGCTCCACCTCGCCCACGACCTGCTCCAGCCAGTGATCGCGGATGCCCATGCTCTTCAGGTGCTCCAGCGTGTTGAAGACATAGGCGTCGTTCGGCCCCGACTGCCCGCTGGCGCTGTGAACCACCCGCGCCGCGGCAACCGCATCCAGCGCCCCGGCATACTGTGTGTGGCGGCGGTCGACGATATAGGCGACCGCCCGGCGGCTGCGGCCATCCGCCAGCCGCAATGGAACATGTCGCTCCAGATAGACGTTGGTGACAAGTTCGCGGGCCCGAAGATACTCGATCACACCGCCCCATTCGTCATGCGCGATGCGGAACGCCATGCCCCGGCAGGAACCGCCGTGGTCGAGCCCCAGCACCAGCCCCGGATGCTCTTGCGTTCCCCTGTGGACCCATGAGCGAACGCAGAGCGAGCGTCGGTAGCCGTGAATAAGCGCCTGAGAACGCTCCAGAAACGCAAAGCCCGGGTTCCACATCAGGGATCCATAGCCAAATACCCAAAATTCGTCCATATCCCACGCCAGACCGAGAATCCCATTCGCGACTCACCATTGGAGAACAACATGGCAGCGTCAAGCCAATCCCGCAGCGGCAGGAAATTCTGGTTGCTGGGCGGCGGCATCGTTCTGGTGATCGCGCTTTACACCGGCGCCTGGTTCTACGCCGCCTCGCAGCTGAAGAACACCGTGCTGCGGGCGATCGCCCCGCGCGATACGGCCGGTGTCAGTAGCGAGTGCACGGATATGGACGTGCGCGGCTTTCCCTTCCGCATCGGGCTGTTCTGCTCGAAGGTGGATGTCGACGACAACGTCAACGGCGTTTCAGCGAGCTTCGGCGCCCTGCGCTCGGCCGCCCAGGTCTATGCGCCTGGCCACATCGTCTGGGAACTCGATTCGCCCACCGAGATCCGCACCGCGCACGGCCTGTCGATCAATGCCGAATGGGAAAAGCTGCAGTCGAGCCTGGTCACCAAGTTTCGCGGCATCGATCGCTCCTCCACCGTCATCGACGGTCTGAAGGCGGTCGCCGTTTCCTCGCAGACCGGCCAGACGATCGATTTCAACGCCGCCCATACCGAGATCCACCTGCGCCAGAACGGCGCCGATCTCGACGGTGCGATCTCGCTCACGGATTCCGACACCTCGATCAAGGATTGGCCGCAACTGCTGCCGAAGCTCTCGGCCAGCATCGACGTGACGCTTGCCGGCAAGGCTGGTCTGGTCGATGGCAGCGACCGCCGAGGGCTCTATGGCTCCAGCGGCGAGCTGCGCAAGGTCGTGGCCGATATCGGTGACGGCAAGGTGATGACGCTGACAGGCCCGTTCACCTTTGACGAGGAGGGTTATCTCTCAGGAAAATTCAAGCTGGAGATCCAGGAACTCGGCCAATGGCGCAACAGCATCAAGCAGACGTTCCCTGACATGGCGAAGACCGTCGACACCGCCGCGAAGCTCCTGAAGGCGCTTGCCGGCGGCGGCGATACGGTCTCGGTCGACCTCGTCGTCGCACGCGGCAACGCCACCGTCGGCGGCTTCATCCCGCTCGGCTCGATCCCGCCGATCTGATTGTCAGGGCTTCTTCTCGAGCGTGTGCGGCCGGCCGAAGTCGGGGGCATCGACGTCCTGGCCTGCCTCGATGATCGAACGGCGGATGGCGCGGGTGCGGGTGAAGAGATCGAAAATCTTGTCGCCCTCGCCCCAGCGGATCGCCCGCTGCAGGTAGGCGAGGTCCTCGGAAAACCGCGCCAGCATCTCCAGGATCGCATCCTTGTTGTGCAGGCAGACGTCACGCCACATCGTCGGGTCGGAGGCCGCCAGACGCGTGAAGTCGCGGAAGCCTGATGCTGAATATTTGATAACTTCGGACTGCGTGACCGTTCCGAGATCATCCGCCGTGCCGACGATGTTGTAGGCAATCAGGTGCGGCAGGTGCGAGACGATCGCCAACACCTTGTCGTGATGCTCCGGGTCCATTACGTCGATCTTCGAGCCCAGCGTTTCCCAGAAACGGCTGAGCGTCCTCAGCGCCGTCTCGTCCGTATCGGCAAGCGGCGTGAAGATGCACCAGCGCCCTTCGAACAGGCCGGGGAAACCGGCATCCGGGCCGGATTTTTCCGTACCCGCCAGCGGGTGGCCTGGAATGAAGTGGACGTTATCGGGCATGTGCGGCTGCATCTGGGCGATGACCGACGCCTTGGTCGAGCCGACATCGGTGACGATCGCGCCCGGCTTCAGGCTGCCGGCAATCTCCCTGGCAACCGCCTCCGACGCGCCGACCGGCACCGAGACGATGACGAGGTCCGCATCCTTGACCGCTTCGGCCGAAGACGTCGTGTAGCGATCGCCGAGCTCAAGCTCTTCCGCCCGCGTCAGCGTCTCGGCGCTGCGGGTGGCGATGACCACCTCTTTCGCCAGCCCCAGCCGCTTGATGTCATGCGCCAGCGACGAGCCGATCAGGCCGATGCCGATAAGCGCGATGCGATCGAACTGGACCGTCATGGTTTCCGCCCCATGAATTCACCGAGCGCCTCGATGACGCCGCGGTTCGCTTCTTCCGGACCGATGCTCATGCGCAGCGAATTGGCAAAGCCGTAGCCCTTGACCGCGCGCAGGATATAGCCGCGGCTGGTGAGGAATTCGTCGGCATCGGCGGCGCGCTTGCCGTCGACATCGGGGAAATGCATCAGCACGAAGTTAGCCACCGAAGGCGTCACCTCGATGCCGAAGCCTTCCAGAGCACCTGTCAGCTTTTCGATCCACATCTGGTTGAAGGCGACGGCTTCCTGCAGGAAGGCCTGGTCGCGAATGGCGGCCGCACCTGCGGAGATCGCCGCGGAATTCATGTTGAACGGGCCGCGGACGCGGTTGAGCGCATCGATGATCTCGGCCGGCGCATACATCCAGCCGACGCGCAACGCGGCAAGGCCGTAGACCTTCGAGAAGGTGCGGGTCATCACCACGTTCGCATTGGAAGACACGATCTCGATGCCCGCCTCGTAGTCGTTGCGACGAACATATTCGGCATAGGCCGCGTCGAGCACCAGCACGACATCCTTGGGCAGCGCCGCCTGCAGCCGGCGGATCTCGCTGACCGGCACGTAGGTCCCGGTCGGATTGCCGGGATTGGCGATGAATACCATCTTCGTGTTCTCGGTCACGGCCGCCAGGATCGCGTCGACGTCGACGGTGCGGTTCTTCTCCTTCACCGTCACAGGCGTGGCGCCAGCGCCCATGATCTGGATCTTGTAGACGAGGAAGCCATGCTCGGTGATGATGGCTTCGTCGCCAGGCGCGAGGTAGACGTGGCAGAGCAGGCCGAGCAGCTCGTCCGAACCGTTGCCGCAGAGGATATTGGCCGCATTCAGCCCGTGCACCGAGGCGATCGCCTCGCGCAGCTCGACGGCCTGGCCGTCGGGATAGCGCTCGAGATTGTCGGCGGCGGCGCGGAAGGCCTCGATCGCCTTCGGGCTGGCGCCCAGCGGATTTTCGTTGGAGGAGAGCTTGTAGACCCTGGCCACGCCGGGGGCATGTTCCTTGCCCGGCACATAGGCTGCGATATCCAGAATACCGGGACGCGGAACGGGCTTGCTCTTCTCTACGCTCATGGGATCGACCTTGGAAAAACGCCGGGAAATCCGGCCAAAAATTGCCCTGAGGCAATAGAACGGAAAGGCGATCTTGTCGAGAGCGAGCTTGGGCTTTACCGGCTGCGCGTCGTCGGCACGCCGTGCGGCGCGAGGACGGGCACGAAGACGCGGCGCGAGGCGCGGGCGGCGACGGGAAGGCCCTGATAAAGCCGCTTCTGCGCCTCGACGATGATGGCGCCGGAAAAGGCCGGCCACATGGTCCGTCCGACTCGCTCGAAGGCGCTGCGCAGCCGCATCACCGTGCCCAGCTTCGATGGCGGAAACAGCAGCGCCTCGGCGGTTGCTCCGGGCGTGAAGTTGGTTTCGCGCAGCAGATGAGTCAGCTGCCCGCGCGAATAGGGCCGCCCGGAGCCGAAGGGCGTGTGCTCCATGCGTGCCCAGACGCCGCGGCGGTTGGGCACGACGATGACGAGCCGCCCGCCCGGCGCCAGCACCCGCCAGATCTCCTTCAGCGTCTCGCGCGGATTTTCGGCGAATTCGAGCGAATGCACCATGAGGATACGGTCGATCGACGAGTCCGGCAGCGGCAGTTCCTCGTCGAAGATCAGCGCGGTGGAGGACAGCGACCCCATCGGCCAGTTCACCGCCCCCTGCCCCGCCGGCATGAAGGCGAAGGTGCGCTCCGTATCCGCCTGGAAACGATCGAGAAACGGCACGGCATAGCCGATGCCGACCAGCCGCTCCTGCGGCAGCCGCACCCAGAGCGACGACAAGGCCATGCTGATCGACTGCTCGGCGATACGGCCGAGATCGGAATGATAGAACTGACGTAGGTCGACAATATCGGCGTGCATTGCGACAAATGTTATCGATAGCCGGTTGGACTTCAAGGGGCGACCCTCTACATTCCCGGTATGCCCGAGATAATGAGGTCGCCTTAAATTATGAAACCATTGAATCTGGAAGTTTTTCTCTGCCGAACCGATAATTTCGGCGTACTGGTCCATGATCCCGAGACCGGCAACACGGCGTCGATCGATGCCCCGGATGCCGATGCGGTGAAGGCGGCTGCCGATCGCCGTGGCTGGAAGATTTCCCATATCCTGACCACCCATCACCATACCGACCATGTCGAGGGCAATCTTGCGCTGAAGGAGCACTACGGCTGCGAGATCATCGGCCCGATCAACGAGGCGGTGGCGATTCCCGGCCTCGACCGGACCATGGCCGACGGCGACACCTTCCTGTTCGGCGACCACACCGTCAGCGTCATCGAGACCCCCGGCCACACCGCCGGCCACATCTGCTACCACTTCGTCGACGACAAGCTGCTGTTTGCCGCCGATACGCTGTTCGCGCTCGGCTGTGGCCGCCTGTTCGAGCGCCCGCCCGCCGATATGTGGCATTCGCTGCAGAAGCTTGCCGTGCTGCCGGATGAAACAGCGATCTATTTCGGCCACGAATACACGCTCACCAACGCCAGCTTCGCAGTGACGATCGATCCCGACAACGAGCGCCTGAGGAGCCGCGCCGCCGAGATCGAGGCGTTGCGCGCCGAAGGCAAGTTCACCATCCCGACGACGCTTGCGCTCGAGAAGGAAACCAACCCCTTCCTGCGCGCCGCCGATCCGGCCATTCGCCGCAACCTTTTGATGGAAAGCAAGACCAACGAGGAGGTCTTCGCCGAAATCCGCAGGCGCAAAGACAATTTCTGATGCCGGCTAAAGAGATGACGGCGGACGACATCATCCGCGAACTCGCCATGCAGCCGCACCCCGAGGGCGGCTGGTACATCCAGACCTTTCGCGACAGCGACACCGATGCGCGCGGCCACTCGACCGCGATCTACTATCTGCTGAAATCAGGGCAGCGCTCGCACTGGCATCGCGTCCATGACGCAGCCGAGGTCTGGCACTATTACGCCGGCGCGCCGCTGGCGCTGCATCGAGCCGCCGATGGCGGCAAAAGCGAAACGCTGACGCTCGGCCCGGATATCCTGGGCGGCGAGCGCCCGCAGGCGGTCATTCCCGCCAACTGGTGGCAATCGGCCGAAACGCTGGGCGACTATACGCTGGTCGGCTGCACGGTTGCGCCCGGCTTCGAGTTCTCAAGCTTCGAGATGGCACCGAAGGACTGGGCTCCGGCGTCCTGAGATCATTCCGCGGCGGCAGCTTCCCGCGCCGGCGCGGACTTCTTCCGGAACATATCCTGCGCGGCCAACACCGCGCCACCCGTGACCAGAACGCAGGCGATGGCGATGCGCGGCGTCGCCTCTGCGAAGCCGAACAGCGTAAGGATCAGCGTCGACAGCAGCGGCGCGGCATAGCTGGCGGCACCGAGGATCTGGATATTGCCGTTCTTGACGCCGTAGTCCCAGGCATAGAAGGCGGCACCCACGGGAAACAGCCCGAGGCCGACGACGGCGACCCATTCCACCACGCCCTGCGGCCACACCGTCGTCTCGAGCGCCAGATGGCAGACGAGCGACAGAATGGAGGTTGCTAGGCAAAAGCCGGTGACGACATCGGTCGACACCGCATCGAAGCGCCGCGTCAACAGCGAGTAGCCAGACCATGTGAAGGCGCAGAGGAAAGCGGCGCCATAGCCGAGCGCATAGGCACCATCGAAATTGACGCCGTTGCGTCCGACGATCAGAAACGTCCCGCAAAGCCCCGCCAGCGCGCCGACAAGGTGATACCAGCGCAGCTTCTCGCCCGGCAGCAGCGCCGAGCCGACGACAATCAGCAACGGCCAGAGATAGGCGATCAGCCCGGCCTCGACCGCCGGCGCGTTTCTAAGCGCCGTGAAGTAGAGAAAATGGTAGCCGAACAATCCGGCGATGCCGACAATCCAGACGCTGGCCGGCTGCTTCAACAGCGCCAGCCGCGAGGGCTTGAGAACAAGCACGAGAATGCCGGGCAGGCTGGCGATGGCAAAGCAGATGGCCGACAGCTGGAACGGCGGCATCTTGCCCGAGGCGGCGGTCAACAGCGCCAGGAACGACCACATCAGGATGGCCGAAAAGCCGATCAACGTTGCCCGCAGCTTCACATGTCCCCCTTCGCGGAGGCATGCGCTCCGTCAGCTTGCGCCGTACTTGACGGCGGTAATCGTCACCGGCCCGTATTGCGTGGGAATACGGACGTAGACAGGAGCATATACATTCGCCGCATCCGCCTTGGCAAACCAGATTTCCATGCGGTTGCTCTTGCTGAGATAGACGATGTCGCTGCGGCCCTTCTTGTAGCCGGATTTCGGCACGAAGCGGACGTTGCAGACGAGCGCCTTGCCGTTGAAGCCATTCGTCGAGAACTCCTGCGAGCCCTTACCCGACAGCACCAGATCCATGCGCATCTCGCCGTCGAAGATTGGCAGGCGCTGCCTGCAGGGATCGGCATCCGCGGGGAAGATCATCCCCGAGATCGGGTCGAGCACCGAACGCAGATCGCCGGCCGGCACGTCCACCCAGTTCTTCGGCAACCGTCGCGGCGGCTTCACCGTCGTCGACGTGATGTTGCCGTTGCTGTAGCGGACGTCATAGGTCCGCGCCCGCTTGCCGCTCTTGTAATAGAGGAAATAGCGCGTCGCCTGCAGCCGGTCGCCGCGCACGATGCCGTCGACGCTGGTCTTGGCCGAGATATCGGTCACGAGATCGGCAAGCCCGGCCGAGCTGATATCGCCGGAAACGCGGTAGCTCTTGTCGTCCTCGATCCGCGTCAGAAAGGCGGCGCGGGCAATCGTGATGATCCCGAGCGATACCTTGTACTCGGTGCGGTGCGTGACCTCGCTCGCCGTCGCCGGTAGGGCCATCAGCGCGGCAAGGGTCGAGATGAAGATTCGTTTGCTCCTATGAGCCATGAAATCCGCCTTGTTGGTCGCGCTGGTAAAGCGGCGAAGTAAGGTCTATACGCCTGTTGTCGCGTCAAGAAAACACGAGCTTTTTGACGGAATTGCGGGAAACGCCAAGGTTTGGCTTGACGCGCGCGGCCTGTCTGATTATAGAACCGCAACTTTCCAATCATGGCCTGATGGATTGCAAGCTCGACTTTGCGCGGGTCGGCAATCAATGGCCGAGAAAAACAAGAATAGGTGTTCCATGTCCCGCATGTGCGAATTGACCGGCAAGGCAGTCCTCGTTGGCAACAATGTCAGCCATGCCAACAACAAGACCAAGCGCCGGTTCCTCCCGAACCTGTGCCAGGTTACGCTGATCTCCGACGCCCTCGGCCAGCGTTACCGTCTTCGCGTTTCGGCTGCTGCTCTCCGTTCCGTTGAGCATCGTGGCGGCCTCGATGCCTTCCTCATCAAGGCAAGCGAAAACGACCTGTCGATGCGCGCTCGTCTGCTGCGCCGCCAGATCGTCAAGAAGACCGCTGAAGCTGCAGTCGCTGCATAATCAGCGCTGATCTTTAGCTGTACGGCTTCAAAAGGCTTGCACGGATAATATCCGTTCAGGCCTTTTGCTTTGCTGTGTGTTCCCTCCAACTGGTGGCATACCCCAGGATAAAAAAATGCTTCAGAGCCGCTATACCCTTATCTACGTTGCCCTGATGACGCTGGTCGTCGTCTCGTCCAACTTCCTCGTTCAGTTCCCATTGAACGTCACCGTCGCTGGCGTCAATCTGGCCGATCTCCTGACCTGGGGTGCCTTCACCTATCCGGTCGCCTTCCTGATCACCGATCTCACCAACCGCCAGTTCGGGCCGCAAGCGGCGCGCAAGGTGGTGTTCGCTGGCTTCCTCGTCGGCGTGGCACTTTCCTTCTTCACGTCGGTTCCGCGCATCGCGATCGCCTCCGGCACGGCCTATCTCGCCGGCCAGCTGCTCGATATCGCGCTGTTCAACCGCCTGCGCCGCCAGGCCTGGTGGCGTGCGCCGCTGGTGGGTTCGTTGCTCGGCTCGATGCTGGACACGGTGATTTTCTTCTCGCTGTCCTTCGCCGCCTTCTTCGTCTTCCTCGGCCCGAACGATCCGTTCGCGCTGGCAGCCTCGCCCGTTCTCGGCGTCCTTGCCGCCGAAGCACCGCGCTGGATCTCCTGGGCGATCGGCGATTTCTGGGTGAAGCTTTTTGTCGGCCTCGTCATGCTGTTGCCTTACGGCGCGCTGATGAGCGTCCTGCGCCCCATGCAGGCTGCCCGCGCCAGCTAAATCCATGGCAACGGCATCCCTCACGGGGTGCCGTTCTTCTCCCGGATGATCCCGACCAGCGCCTTGCCGTCGGTGAAATAGGGATCGCCGCCGCCGTTCCGTCCGGTCTTGGTGGCGCCTACGCCGGCGATCTCATATGTCGACGACAACTGACCCGCTTTCATCAGGTCACCGATCGTCAGGTTCCGCTCCGCATCGACATCCGGCCCGATATGATGGGTGATCTGCCCGGTATCGTGGCTGAAGCCCACCCCGCGATCGAAGCTCGCCGAGCCCAGCCAGATCGGCCGGCCATCCTCCGCCACCTCCTTTGTCATCCAGAAGCGGACATGATTGCGCTCATCGGCGCTCTTGCCGACCGCGAGCTCGAAGGCCAGATCCTGCTTACGTCCCTCGAACTTGAGCGGACTCACCGGCGCATCGAGATCGGGACGGTCGAGCACGACGCTGAGGCCGATTTCCGCCGACGTCCTGAGCGTGATCTTGTCGGCCGGGTCCCAGCCGGCGGCGGAAAAGGCGCGGATGACCTCTTCCTTCGTCCCAACCAACCCGACATTGATCGGATCGCCGGGAATATCCTGATCCGTCGTCGTCACCATCGGCCCGAATTCCGCGATGCGGCCTTCGTCGCGCAGGATCCACATCTCGGGCACCAGGAAGTAGGCAAGCAGCAGATAGGCCGACATCAGCACGAGAAGCCCGCTGGCAGCCATGCGCGTTCTGGTTCGTCGTCGCGTTTCACTTTGGCTCGTCATCCCCACTCCCCCGGTCCGCAGTCTACAACAAGACGCCGGGACGGGCGAGATATGAGCCACCTACTCGACCAGCTTGAATTCCAGCATGAGATTACGCTGCAGGATCGAATGATTGTCGTCGGATACGATGATCACATGTGTGCTGCCATCAGCCGCCCTGAAGACATCCAGGCCTTCCATATTGTCGATCTGGTAGCCGAAGTCGCTCTGCAGCAGGATCTCGCCATCCATGACCGCGCCCGGCCTGATGTCGGCCGATCTGATCCGGCGGATCCGCATGCCGATCCCCTCGGCGAGGTTGAAGCGGCGCTCGAGAAGCAGAAGATCGCCATCGGGCAGGAAGGCGCCGTCCGTGGCGTCGAAGTCGCCATAGTGGGCCAGCGCCAGCTTCCCCTTAAGGGGCCCGTCGAGAATGGCCGCATAGGCATTGCCCGCGTCGTCGAGGCTGCGTTCCGCGACGATCAGCGTGCCGCCCTTGAGCGGGCTGTCTTCGGGCGAAACCGCCACGGTCTCGAAACCGCGGTTCGAGCGAAGTTCCTTGCGTGGAAACGGAATGGGATAATTGCCGGTTACGGCGGAGGCCGCAAAGCCGGGATCGGGATAGACGTCGACCCTGTGGTTCTGCTCGAAGGACACCAGCACCCGGTCGCCATGCAGCGCCAGCCCCTCGGCATCCATCCGCCCCTTGCCCTCGAAGCTCCGGCCCTCGGCGTTTTTCATCGAGGTGATGACGACATCGGCCAGCCCCGAAAGACGTCCCGCGTCATCGCGCTCGATGCGCCCGGTCATCCAGTGTCCGGTATCCAGCACGCCGACGAAACTCGTCTGGTCCGAACGAAAACGGATAGACGACAGCGAACCGAACAGCCGGTTGCCCGAAGTCATTTCCAGCCCGCCGAGAAATTCGAACGGCCCGAACCTTGTCTGGTCCGAGCCGATCTTGAAGCGTGAGATCGGATTGCTTTTGACCGCGGCGCCATCCTCGGCGGCAATCACTGATGACGCCGCGAGCCCGAGCGTCAGAAGCGCACCGGCAAACCAGGACCGCGCGAGCCCGACAGCCTTCATATGGCGTCAGCCTGCACGGCGGGCGCGTCCGCCGCGCGGTTGCGCCGCCTGGTCCTCGAAGAGCGAGGCCAGCTGTTCGGTCATGGCGCCCGCCAGTTCATCCGCATCGACGATGGTGACGGCGCGGCGATAGTAGCGCGTGACGTCATGGCCGATGCCGATGGCGAGCAGTTCGACCGGAGAGCGGGTCTCGATGCGCTCGATGACCGCGCGCAGATGGCGCTCCAGATAGTTGCCCGGATTGACCGACAGCGTCGAATCGTCGACAGGCGCGCCGTCGGAAATCATCATCAGGATTTTGCGCTGCTCGCGCCGCGCGATCAGGCGGTTATGCGCCCACATCAGCGCTTCGCCGTCGATGTTTTCCTTGAGCAGGCCTTCGCGCATCATCAGGCCGAGATTGGTGCGCGAGCGGCGCCATGGGGCGTCGGCGGACTTGTAGATGATGTGGCGCAGGTCGTTGAGGCGGCCCGGCGTCTGTGGCTTGCCATTGGCAAGCCACTGTTCGCGCGCCTGCCCGCCCTTCCAGGCCTTGGTGGTGAAGCCCAAGATCTCGACCTTGACGCCGCAGCGCTCCAGCGTGCGGGCGAGAATGTCGGCGCAGGTGGCGGCAACGGTGATCGGCCGGCCGCGCATGGAGCCGGAATTGTCGATCAAAAGCGTCACGACCGTGTCGCGAAACTGCGTGTCGCGTTCCTTCTTGAAGGAGAGCGCCTGGGTGGGGTCGATGATCAGGCGCGTCAGGCGGGCAGGATCGAGATAGCCCTCTTCCAGGTCGAAGTCCCAGGAGCGGTTCTGTTGCGCCATCAGGCGGCGCTGCAGGCGGTTGGCGAGACGTCCGACGGCCCCCTGGAGATGGGCGAGCTGCTTGTCGAGGAAGGCGCGCAGGCGCTCCAGCTCGGCGGCGTCGCACAATTCCTCGGCGGTGATCGTCTCGTCGAACTCCTCGGTGAAGACGTGGTAGTCGACCTTCTCGTTGAAATCGTCGAAGGGCGTGTTGGGACGGCGGGTTTCGCCCGGCGTCTCGCTGTCGTCCTCGCCCTCTTCCTGCATGTCGTCGTCGGAGATCTCGGCGCCTTCGGTCTCGCCGTCCTCCATCTGCTCGTCGGCGACTTCGCTGTCCTCGACGGGCGCGGCATCCGAACCGGCATCGTCTTCGACATCGTCGTCGTTCTGGTCTTCGCCGCTCGGCTTGTCTTCCTCGTCCTGCTGGTCGTCGGAATCAGGATCGCTGTCGTCGTCACCATACTCCTCGGCCATTTCCATGGCTGTGAGCATGTTGCGGATGACCTTGGAGAAGGCCTGCTGGTCGTTGATGACGCCGGTCAGGTTCTCGAGATCCTTGCCGGCCTTGTCCTCGATGAAGGAGCGCCAGAGATCGAGCACCTTGCCGGCGGATTCCGGCGGCTTCTCGCCCGTAAGCTTCTCGCGCACCATCATGGCGACGGCTTCGCCGACGGGCGCGTCTTCCTGGCGTTCGATGCCGGAGAAATTGGCCTTGGCGTATTTTTCCGAAGTCATCGAGCGCAGGTTCGAGGCGACGCCTTCCATGCGCAGCGCGCCGATCGATTCCACGCGCGCCTGCTCGACGGCATCGAAGATCGCGCGAGCGTCGGAGCCCTGCGGCGCCATCGTCGAATGCACCTTCTCGTCATGGCAGGCGAGACGCAGCGCCATCGAATCGCCGAGACCGCGGGTGACCGCAAGCTCATGCATCGTCGGGCGCTTGGAGAGTTCCGGCAGGCGGATGCGCTCGGCGGTCATGCCCGGCCGCTCGTTGGCGAAAGTCACCTCGACCTCGCCGTCGCCGGCGATGGCGCGGACGCTGCCGGTTATCGCCCGACGCAGCGGCTCCACGTCGACGGGCGAACCGGGCTTTGCTTTCGAATTGTCACCACGCGCTGCCATGATCCGTTAGCCTCAGGCCTCCAGGACGATGTTGGCGGCGCTTTCCTTCAGCTCGACGCCGAAGGCGCGCTGATAGTGCTCTGCAACCAGTGGACGCTCCAGCTCGTCGCACTTGTTGAGGAAGGTGACGCGGAAGGCGAAGGCGAGATCACCGAAGATCTCGGCGTTCTCGGCCCAGGTGATGACGGTACGCGGGCTCATGACGGTCGAGAGGTCGCCGTTCATGAACGAGGCGCGGGTGAGATCGGCGACGCGGACCATCTTGGAGACGGTGTCGCGGCCGTTCTTGTCCTTGCCGAAGCTCTTCACCTTGGCGGCGACGATATTCACTTCGTGCTCGTGCGGCAGGTAGTTCAGCGTCGAGATGATCGACCAGCGGTCCATCTGCGCCTGGTTGATCTGCTGGGTACCGTGATAGAGGCCCGTCGTGTCGCCGAGGCCGATCGTGTTGGCGGTGGCAAACAGGCGGAAAGCCGGGTGCGGGCGGATGACGCGGCTCTGGTCGAGCAGCGTCAGGCGGCCGGAGGATTCCAGCACGCGCTGGATGACGAACATCACGTCAGGGCGGCCGGCGTCATATTCGTCGAAGACGAGCGCGACATTGTGTTGGTAGGCCCAGGGCAGAATGCCGTCCTTGAATTCGGTGACCTGCAGGCCGTCCTTGACGACGATGGCGTCCTTGCCGACGAGGTCGATACGGCTGACATGGCTGTCGAGGTTGATACGCACGCAGGGCCAGTTGAGGCGCGCGGCGACCTGCTCGATGTGCGAGGACTTGCCGGTACCGTGGTAGCCGGAGATCATCACGCGTCGGTTATGAGCGAAGCCGGCGATGATGGCGAGCGTGGTTTCGCGATCGAAGAGATAGTCGGGATCGAGATCCGGAACATAGGCGCTGCCCTGGCTATAGGCCGGAACGCGGATGTCGGAATCGATGCCGAAGACCTCCCTGACGGAAACGGTGGTGTCCGGAAGTTCCGAGATATCAAGGTCAATCTTGCTCATCATGTCTCCAAGGCGGGTGGCCGACACCCTGCCATACTGTCTCAGCTCGTTTCGCGATCATGGCGTCGCGGTACCCCACGCGCTCATGTCTGAACGTCGGCGATGCTTCTCCGGGACTGAAACGAAACCTCGGACACGACATGATGATCGCCTGCGAGCATTCTTGAACATAGTCCCGGACAAGAAACGCCGCGTCCGGAAGTGGCCGAGGCGCCTGTGGGACAAACGCAGAAACAGGTGCCGCGGTTGCCTGCGGCCTCAGCCGATTTGGACCATACCCGATTGAAGACCAAGAGCAAGGACGGGAATTAACAAAAACCGTTCTGCTTCAACAATTGATAGGCCTGGATCACCGCGCGGAAACGCTCCTCGGATCCGCGGTCGCCGCCATTGGCGTCGGGATGGTGCTTCTTCACCAGTTCCTTGTAGCGGCTCTTGATCTCCGACGAGGTGGCGTTGGCCGCCAGATTCATGGTGTCGAAGGCCTTGGCCTCCAAGCTCTTCAACTTGCGCTGCTCGGGAAAGCGCGGACCGCTGCTCTTGTTTTCCTTGACGAAGCCGAAGGGATCGCGAACACGCGTATAGGCGCCGGAGCGCACCTCGGAATGGATCGGGCTATCCTTGGCCGACTTGTTGACCCCAACGGTCCAGGTCGGGCGATGACCGGTGATCGCTTCCTTCTGGTAGCGTGCGATCTCGCTATCCGAGAGGCCGGAGAAGTAGTTGTAGCCCTTGTTGTATTCTTTGACGTGCTCGAAGCAGAACAGAAAGAACTGCCCCTCGGCATTGCGCCCGACGGGAGCACGATGCACGCCTTTCTTGTCGCACCCGTCCCACTGACAGGTCGGGGGAGCCTGTTCGGGTTCCTGCTCGCGTTTGCGGCGGGTGCGGATGCGGTCGAAGTATTTGGAATCGAGTCTCATGACGGCGCTAATTATGGTGTCCAGATCGGATCAGGACAAGAATTGACAAATGGGAATGTTGCTGGCTTGGTGGGAACCTTTTTCGCAAAGCAGCAAGAGCCATGACCCTGCAGTCCGATATCGAAGAAAAGCTCGTCGCGGCGTTCGCGCCCGAACGCCTGTTCGTCATCAACGAGAGCCATCTCCACGCCGGCCACCACCCCGACATCACGGGCGCCGGCGAAACCCACATGCGGGTGCGCATCGTCTCCGAACGGTTTACCGGTATGACGCGCCTTGCCCGCCACCGAGCGATCACCGAACTCCTCAGGCCGGAACTCGACGCCGGCCTGCATGCGCTCGCCGTCGAGCCCGCGGCTCCCGGCGAGGCCGTTCGCTGGTAAGCCAGGTTTAACGGATCAGCAGAGCCGTCGCGTAGAGGCCGAAGCCGAACACCGTATGCGCCACGAGGCCGAGGAACCGCACCTTGTTCGGGTTCGGCGTCTTCGATGCCGCCCAGCCGATGCCGAGGCCGGGCTGCAGCAGGAACCAGCCGGCGGCGATCGTCACGATCCCCCAGATCCATGCCGGCAGGAAGGTCGGGGCGACCAGCCAGTAAGGGCCGGTGAGGATCACCAGCATGATGCCATAGATAATACCGACGGCGTAGTGGAAGACCCAGCCGAGCGCGACTTCGTGCCTGTAAGGCTCGGCCTTGCCGATATCGTCGTGAAAGACCGTGCCCTTGGCGAAGAGATGCCAGAGCCAGCGACCGGGCGGTCCCCAGTTGGGCAGGCCGGTGCCGGTCAGCTTGCCGAGGATGACGGCCCAGATATCCATGAGGATGGTGGCGCCGATGCCGATGGCGATCGAGCGCCAGAGAATATCAAACATATCAAATCCATAGTGATGCTGCTCGCCGGGCTCCTCCCGCAGCGCGCAATGGGTGGGAAATCAGGTCCGGTTAGCCTCGTTCTCCAGAGCCGGACGGATGCGTAGTCTGGTAATACGGTTCTTCTCGCGCTTCATGACGGTGAAGCGCTTGCCATAGAAGGTGAAGGCCTGCCTTTCCTCGGGAATGGTCATGGATTCGTGGATGACGAGACCGGCGATCGTCGTCGCCTCCTCGTCCGGCAACTGCCAGTCGAGCGCGCGGTTGAGGTCTCGGATAGGCACGTTGCCGTCGACGACGATCGACCCGTCCGCCTCCTGGCGCACGCCCTGCATGTCGATATCGTGCTCGTCTGCGATATCGCCGACGATCTCCTCGAGGATGTCCTCGAGCGTCACGATCCCCTGCACCTCGCCATATTCGTCGACGACGACGGCGAAGTGCTGCTTGCGGCGCAGGAAGGCGTTGAGCTGGTCTTCGAGATTTGTGCTGTCGGGCACGAACCACGGCTTCTGCGCGATCTTGGATATCTCCAGATGCTCGGGCTCGGCATCGCGTTCGGCCAGCGCCCGCAAGAGATCCTTCGAATGCACGACGCCGATAATGTTGTCCGTCGAGCCGCGCCACAGCGGCATGCGGGTGAACGGGCTGTCGAGGATGGTGCGCACCACAACCTCGGGCGGATCGTCGGCATTGATCCCGCGCATCGCCATGCGATGAACCATGATGTCGGACAGTTCGAGTTCGCTCAAGTCGAGCACGCCGCCGAGACGGTCGCGGTCGGCCTTGACCACCGAGCCCTCGCGGTGAAGCAGATCGACCGCGCCGCGCAGCTCCTCATGCGCCGTCAGCATCGAGACTTCGCGCGACAGGGTGATGCCGAACAGCGAGAGGATGCCGCGCACGATCATGTTCACGAAGGACGAAAGCGGACCGACCACCGCGACGAACAGCTTGACGCCGCCGGCCGTGTTGAGCGCGAAGCGTTCCGGCGCCGAGATCGCCCAGCTCTTCGGCAGCACTTCGGCGAAGATGACGAGGATAACAGTCATCGCCAAGGTCGCGAGCGCCACGCCCGAGGTCCCGAACAGACCAAGAAACAGGCTGGTGGCCAGCGCCGAGGATAGAATGTTTGCGAGGTTGTTGCCGATCAGGAGCGCGCCGATCAGCCGGTCGCGCCGCTCGATCAGCTGCCGCACGATGCCGGCGCGCGCCTCGCCGTTGGTTTCGAGTGTATGGATGCGGCTGCGGGAGACCGCAGTCAGCGCCGTTTCCGAACCCGAAAAGAACGCCGACATGAGAACGAGGGCCACGATGGAGACAATTTCCGGCCAGTATGCGGAAAGGAATGCCAGCGTGCCTTCGAGGGTCATTGCGGATGCTTCTCCTTGAGGAAGCTCAACACTTCCGATGACGGCACGTCGTTGGCGACGAAGGACTGACCGATGCCTCGGGTGAGAATGAAGGTGAGCTTGCCGCTCTTCACCTTCTTGTCCTGCGCGATCGCATCCATCAGCACTTCGGCCGGTGGCAGCATGCCGGGAATATCGGACATGCGCGTCGGCAGCCCGACCTCCTTCAGATGGCGCTCGACGCGACGGGCGTCGTCGGGGCTGGCAAGGTTCATGCGCGCCGAAAACTCGTGCGCCAGCACCATGCCGATCGCAACGCCCTCGCCGTGAACGAGGCGGGCGCTGTCATAGGCGGTCGCGGCTTCCAGCGCGTGGCCGAAGGTGTGGCCGAGATTGAGAAGTGCACGTTGGCCGTTCTCGTGCTCGTCGGCAACGACGACATCGGACTTCGCCTGACAGCTCGCGGCAATCGCCTCGATCCGCTCGGCACCTCCGGAGAAGACCGATTTCCAGTTGGCTTCGAGCCAGGCGAAGAAATCCGGTTTGTCGATCAGGCCGTATTTGGCGACTTCGGCATAGCCAGCGCGGAACTCGCGCTCACTCAGCGTATTCAAGACGTCGGTATCGGCCAGCACCAGATCCGGCTGGTGGAACACGCCGATCAGGTTCTTGCCGTGGCGGCTGTTGATGCCGGTCTTGCCGCCCACCGACGAATCCACCTGCGACAGGAGCGAGGTCGGCACCTGCACGAAACGGACGCCGCGCCGGACGATGCCGGCGGCAAAGCCGGTGAGGTCGCCGATGACGCCGCCGCCGAGCGCGACCACGAAATCGTTGCGCTCGATGCGCGCTTCGAGAACCTTGTCGCAGACATTTATCAGGTGCTCGAAGCTCTTGGTCTTCTCGCCAGCCGGCAGCACCAGCGTCGCCGCCGTGATGCCCGAAGCCTCAAGGCTCCTAACCAGCGAATCGAGATAGAGCGGCGCGACGTTCTCGTCGGTGATGACAGCCGCCTTGCGACCCTTCAGCCGCGACGCGATCTCCGCGCCCGCCCGCGCAATCAGCCCCGGCCCGATCAGGATGTCATAGGCACGCTCGCCGAGCGGCACGTGAACCTTGCGATCGGAGACGGTGGCATTCATCAGGCTGCACTTTCAGTTCGAGAATTGATCACGGCCTTCAAGACTTCCTCGGCCATGAGTTCCTTGCGCACATCGCGCGACAGCACGGTCAGATCCGCGAGCGCGTAGACGGGATAACGGGCGTTCATCAGGTTTTCGAGCGTCTGCTTCGGGTTTTCCGTCTTCAAAAGCGGCCGCGTGTCGCGCTTATTGACGCGCTCCCAGAGCACATCGAGATCGGCTTTCAGCCAGACGGAGAGCCCGCCCCTCTTGATATGCTTGCGGGTGCGATCGTTGATGAAGGCGCCGCCGCCGGTGGAGACCACGCGCGGCCCGCCCTTCAGCAAACGCTTCATCACCCGCCCCTCCAGCGCCCGGAACTCTTCCTCGCCATAGGCGGCGAAGAGCTCGGTGATCGACATGCGCGAGACGCGCTCGATTTCGGCGTCGCTGTCGATGAAGGGAATGCCCAGCTGCTGGGCGGCGATCCGGCCGACCGAGGACTTTCCGGCGCCCATCAGGCCGACGAGAACGAGATTGCGTGAACCGAGCGCGGCGCGAGCTTTGACTCGCAAGCTGTCGACAACGGTAAGAACTGGGTCGCTCATTGGTCCATTCACACTTTGTTTGCAAACGGTATCGACAAATGAAGGTGTAGCGTCAAGTCGCGGGCAAGGGAAACATGCTTCAAAAGGCCCTTCTTGCACTTGCAAACGCGCTTCTTCATAAAGAGGCAAAGCCATGGAGTTGCTGAATGCCGAGCCTGTTCCGTTTTCTTGCCGTGCTGGCGGTCATCGCCGGAGCGATTTACGGAACGATGTGGGCGCTGGTGACCTTCGTGGAGCCAGAGCCGCGCGATGTGACGATCCGCATTCCCTCCGAACGCGTCAATCCGCCGCCGACGGGCGCGATCAATCCTGCCAAGAAGTGAGCGAATGAAGGATCTCGGCCGGGTTCACGTCGAAGCCTTCCTGGAGATGATGAGTGCCGAGCGCGGCGCCGCGTCTAACACGCTCGTCTCCTACGAGCACGATCTCGACGACTTGCACTCCTTCCTGAACGGCCGCTCCGTGCGCCTCACCGAGGCCTCCTCCGCCGATCTTGCAGCCTACCTCTCGTCGCTCGGCGCGCAAGGGTTCAAACCCTCCTCGCAGGCCCGCCGGCTGGCCTCGATGCGACAGTTCTACAAGTTTCTCTACGCCGAGGGCCTGCGCACCGATGACCCGACCGGGATCCTCGACGCGCCGAAGAAAGGCAGGCCGTTGCCCAAGACAATGGGCTTGGACGAGGTCGGCCGGCTGCTGGAGCAAGCCGAAAGCGAGGCCCACGATCCGGCGCCCGGCCAGTTGCAGCGCCTGCGCATGCTGGTGCTGCTTGAACTTCTCTATGCCACCGGCATGCGCGTCAGCGAACTCGTCTCGCTTCCCGCCCGCGTGCTCGGCCAGGACGGCCGCTTCCTGATGATCCGCGGCAAGGGAAACAAGGAGCGCCTCGTTCCGCTCTCCCAATCGGCGATCGCAGCGCTCAAATATTACGGTCCGATGCTCGCCGCCGAGACCGCCGCCTCCGCCCATCCACAGGAAAGCCCATGGCTTTTCCCGGCCAATTCGAAAGAAGGTTACCTGCCCCGGCAGGTTTTTGCCCGCGACTTGAAAAATCTTGCGATCCGGGCAGGTCTTACCCCATCTATGATCTCGCCGCACGTGATGCGGCACGCCTTTGCGAGCCATCTGCTTGCCAACGGCGCCGACCTTCGCGTGGTCCAGGAACTGCTCGGACACTCCGACATTTCGACCACGCAAATATACACGCATGTCCTTGAGGAAAGGCTTCAGCAACTGGTCCAAACGCATCACCCCCTTGCCAAACAGGCGAAAAAGCAGGAATAGGACCGGCAACAGAGGGCCTGCTGATGAAAAGCAGCCCGGCACAAGGAACGGAAACGCACCTCATGCACAACTATCTCGACTTCGAAAAGCCGATCTCCGACCTCGAAGGCAAGATCATCGAACTGAAGAAGATTGCCTCGGAAGACGAGAGCATCGACACGTCCGATGAAATCGGCAGGCTCGAAGTTCGCGTCCGCGAAGCGACGATCGACATCTATTCGAAGCTCAACGCCTGGCAGAAGACCCAGGTCGCGCGTCATCCGCAGCGGCCGCACTTCGTCGATTACGCCAGGACGCTGTTCCAGGAATTCACGCCGCTCGCCGGCGACCGCAAGTTTTCCGAGGATGCCGCGATCCAGGCGGGCCTTGCACGTTTCCGTGGCCAGCCTGTCGCGGTTCTCGGCCAGGAAAAGGGTAACGACACCAAGAGCCGCCTGAAGCACAATTTCGGTAGCGCCCGTCCGGAAGGCTACCGCAAGGCGATCCGCGTGCTGGAGATGGCTGACCGCTTCGGCCTGCCCGTCATCACGCTGGTCGACACGGCAGGCGCCTACCCAGGCGTCGGCGCCGAAGAGCGC
Source organism: Rhizobium sp. S152 (assembly GCF_030380735.1). GTDB lineage: Bacteria > Pseudomonadota > Alphaproteobacteria > Rhizobiales > Rhizobiaceae > Rhizobium. The sequence goes on from NZ_JAUDRZ010000011.1 coordinate 86,152, forward strand.
GGCCAGGCGGAAGCCATCGCCCGTTCGACGGAAATGTGCCTCGGCGTCAAGGTTCCGATCATCTCCGTCGTCATCGGTGAAGGCGGCTCCGGCGGCGCCATCGCGATCGCGACCGGCAACCGCGTCTACATGCTTGAGCATTCGATCTACAGCGTGATCTCGCCCGAGGGCGCGGCATCGATCCTGTGGCGCGATTCGGCCCGTGCCAAGGAAGCCGCGACCAACATGAAGATCACCGCCGACGACCTGAAGTCGCTCGGCATCATCGACGGCATCATCGGCGAGCCGCTGGGCGGTGCGCACCGCGATCCCGACACCGTCATCGCCGCCACCGGCGACGTGATCGCCAACGCGCTCGGCGAACTTTCCGGCCGCACCGGCGAACAGCTGCGCAACGATCGCCGCCAGAAATTTCTCAATATGGGCCGCAATCTCTGAGCCAGGAGAGGCGGCCTGCCGACAATTGCGGCCAAACCTTGGCCACAATAATGTTATCAATAGCTTTTGCACTTGCGGGGGCAATGGGCGGACGGCATAGGTTCGTAAGGTTTTCTAAACCATCATGGGCCAATGATTCGTCTGGAACCCGAAGCCGCAGGCGATTGGGTCGCATCTCGTAAATGGGCTAGTTTGAATGCGCATTCGTCATTTTGCCTACGTCTCGCTGATCGCGCTGGCTCTGACCGGCTGCAATGACGCGTTGGACACGACGCAGATCGATCTGTCGAGCGTCAAGAACAAGGTCGAGCAGCCTCTGCCGCCGCGCATCCTGAACGCGATGGCCGCCAAGGGCATGGACCGCAATTCGCCGATCCTGATCCGCATCTTCAAGGAAGAAGGCCAGCTCGAGGTCTGGAAGGCGAAGACGGACAACCGCTTCGACAAGATCGCCGACTACAAGATCTGCGCCTGGTCGGGCCGCCTCGGCCCGAAGGTGAAGCAGGGCGACCGGCAGGCGCCGGAAGGTTTCTACAACCTCACCCGCGCCAACCTGAACCCGAATTCCAAATATTATCTCGCCATCAACACCGGCTTCCCGAACAAGTACGACGCCGTCAACGGCCGCACCGGCACGGACCTGATGATCCACGGCGCCTGCTCGTCTTCGGGCTGCTATTCGATGACCGACCAGCAGGTGCTCGAGATCTACGCCTTCGCGCGCGACGCCTTCAAGGGCGGCCAGACCGGCGTGCAGCTCCAGGCCTTCCCTTTCCGGATGACGGCCGAGAACATGTTCAAGCACCGGATGAACGAGAACATCGACTTCTGGAAGATGCTGAAGGTCGGCTACGACAACTTCGAAGTCACCAAGCGTCCGCCCGACGTCAATGTCTGCGAGAAGAAATACGTCTTCAACCAGCAGTCTTCGGGCGCCTTCAGCCCGGCCGGCAAGTGCCCCGAAATGTCGACGCCGCCGGCGCTCGCCTCGGCGCTGTCGTCCTACCAGAAGACCTATGACCTCGCCTACACCCGCGCCTCGAAGGAATTCGACGGCATGGCCTGGTATGACCCCTCGGAAGCCGAGCGCAAGGCCGTTGTCGCCAAGACCCGCAAGGGCCGCGAACTGGCCTACGCACCGACAGGAACCTCGCTCGAGGCCGGCCGCATGATGAAGGTCGCCGATCTCGAAGGCATGGCCGCCGCCAAGACCGCGACCACGGTTGCATCCAACACGGCACCGACCGCAACGCCTGCGGCCGAAGCACCGGCTACGGCTGCGGCCACCGACGTCGCCCTCGTCAACCCGGCCTCCGTGCCCGTTCCGACGCCGAACCCGATGATGCCGCAGAGCAGCCAGCTCGCCACCGCCTACGCACCGGCCGAACAGGCTGAATCGGTCGAGGTGGCCTCCAAGAAGCCCTTCTGGAAGTTCTGGGGCAGGGACTGACGGCTTGACCGCGGTCCTTTACGACCTGCGCGGGCTGAAATGTCCGCTGCCCGTCATCAAGACACGCAAGAAGATCTCCTCCCTACCATCGGGAGCGCTGATCCGCGTCGAGACCACCGACCCGCTGGCGGGCATCGACATTCCCCATTTCTGCAACGAGGACGGCCACCAGCTGGTCGAAAGCGAAAAGACCGACACCGGCCACCGCTTCCTCATCCGCAAGGGCTGAAGCGCCTAACTCTGAAATCGTCAGAAACGCATGCCGGGAAGACTAAAAACGCATTCCCGGAACGGCGAGCGGATTGTCGTTCAGCGCCGCGCGATCGGGCGTATCTATGCGCGGCTTGCCGAGAAACGCGTCGAAGAGATCCTTCACGAAGGCCTCCGGCAGGTCCTTGGTGATCATCACCATGCGGGTGCGCTTGTCGCTGGCGTCGGGCCATGCCGGAAGCCGGGTCGGCGCGTGGAAGATGTTCTGCACGCCATGCAGCACGACGGGTCGCTCCGGCCGATCCGAGACCGCGATGATCGCCTTCACCCGTAGCAGCTTTTCGCCGTGCGCCGAGCGCAGGAGATCGATGAACATGTCGAGCGCCATCGGATCGATCGGCTTCTCCTCGATGATCGAGAAGGAACGGATCGACGCATCGTGACGGTTCACGTCATGCGGGTTCTGGTCGTCGTGGCCATGGTGATGATGGTGAGCATGATCGTGACCGTGATGATGGCCATGGCCATGGCCATGGTCGTGCCCATGATCGTCGTCGTGATGATGATGCGCCTCGTGCTCGTCCTCGTCGCGCAGCCAGCGGCCGACATCGGCGATCTTCGTCGCCGGATCGTAGAGCCCGTTTACCAGCAGCTTCGCCGTGCCGGTTTCGGCATCGTCGGCATCCATGATCGCGGCACGCGGATTGAGCGCCCGCAGCCGCGCTTCCAGCGCGTCGCGAACGTCGGCCGATGCCATCGACGCCTTCGAGATGATCAGCCGGTCGGCCACGGCCGCCTGCCGCACCGCCTCCTCGTGATTGTCGAGCGTCTGTGACCCGTTGACCGCATCGACCACGGTCACGACACCATCCAGCTCGAAGCTGTCGGCGATGACGGGATTGCCCATGATCGCCTGCATGACCGGCGCCGGATCGGCAAGCCCCGTGGTTTCGATCACGACCCGCTTCACTGCCTTGACGCGGCCTGTCTGCACCGCATCCATCAGGTTGGCGAGCGTATCCACCAGCTCGCCGCGCACCGTGCAGCACAGGCAGCCGTCGGAAAGCTCGATGATCGCGTCACCCGAGCTCTCGACCAGCAGGTGATCGATGCCGACATCGCCGAACTCGTTGATGATGACGGCCGCGTCCTTCATCTCGGTATCCTTGAGGATCCGGTTGAGAAGCGTCGATTTGCCGGCGCCGAGAAAGCCGGTCAGGATGGTGACCGGAATTCGATCGGGAAGAGCGCTCATGTCGATATGACCTTAGAACGAGGTCGGACGCGGCATCGGCACGGGAATGTTAGCGGTGTCGCCAACGCCGACCGTAGCCACCTTGTCGGGCTGCGGCTCCTCCTGACCGGGGATGAGGCCCGCATAGACGAAGTTCGGCTCGCGAGTCATTTGCTGGATATAGGGCGAATGGATCTTCATCCGGCCCACTTCGTCGCGGGTTTCGCTGCGGATCTTGGCGCCCTTGGCGCTGCAGATCTCGGCGGTGATATCGGCGACCTCAGGGGTTTCGCCATAGGGTTTAAGCGTGCCGAGCGTGTCCGTGGCCGGAAACTGCGTGGTGAAGCCGCGCTGCAGCATGTCGGCGGAGGCATCCGCGCGGGCTGCGAGGCTATCGGTGCCGAGCACGACGGAAACAAGCGTGCGGCCGTCGCGCGTCGCCGAACTGATCTGGTTGAAACCGGATGCGCAGATGAAGCCGGTCTTCATCCCGTCGGCACCGGCGAAGCGGCCGATCAGCATGTTGATGGCGGGGATGTTCTGCTTGCCCGTGGTGATGCCCTCGACCGAGAAATAGCCGGCATATTGCGGAAAGTCGCGGCGCAGCGCCACCGACAGGATCGCCAGATCGCGCGCCGTCGTGTACTGGCCCTTGCCGGGCAGGCCGTTCGGGTTGACGAAATGAGAATCCGTCATGCCGAGCTTGGCGGCTTCGGCGTTCATCCGGAGCACAAAGCCCTCCTGGGTGCCGCCTACCGCTTCCGCCACGGCCACCGCGACATCGTTGGCAGACTTCACGATCAGGATCTTCAGCGCGCTGTCGAGCGTCAGCTTCTGGCCGGGCTTGAAATACATCTTGGCCGGCGGCTGCGCGGCGGCGCGCTTGCTCATGACGATAGGGGTATCGACGCTGATCTGGCCGGAGCGGATCGCGTCGAAGGTGGTGTAGATCGTCATCAGCTTGGTCAGCGACGCCGGATACCACTTGCGGAACGCGTCCTCGTGCTCCAGCACGCGACCGCTCTGCACATCCACCAGGATGTGCGGGTTGGCATAGGCCTGCGACACGCCTGCAAAGGCGATGGCGGCTGCGGAAGCTGCGATTGAGAGCGGCCGCATGGCGGCAAACAGGCGATTTTGGCGCGTCGACACGGTTTGTCCTCAAAGATGTCGGGGTGTCTCGAAAGTTTCCCCTATTTAACGTATATGGCCATGACATGGCAAAGGTCATTGACTAACTTATTTCCGCGGCATGGTGTCTCCTTTCATTCGACACCGCCGTTTCGATTTCAAGGGAAAGCACGCATGCCGATTTTGAACAGAGCCGCCGAACTTCAGGACGAAGTGACAGAATGGCGCCGGCACATCCATGAGCGCCCGGAACTGCTCTTCGCCGTCGAGAACACCGCGGCCTTCGTCGCCGAAAAGCTCAAGGAATTCGGCGTCGACGAAATCGTCACCGGCATCGGCCGCACCGGGGTCGTCGGCGTCATCAGGGGCAAGGGCGAGGGCAGCCGTGCCATCGGCCTGCGCGCCGACATGGACGCGCTGCCGCTGACGGAGATCTCCGGCAAGCCCTGGGCCTCGACAACGCCTGGCAAGATGCACGCCTGCGGCCATGACGGCCACACCGCCATGCTTCTCGGCGCCGCCAAGTACCTCGCCGAAACCCGCAATTTCAATGGCAGCGTCGCGGTCATCTTCCAGCCCGCCGAAGAGGGCGGCGCCGGTGGCGACCTCATGGTCAAGGACGGCATGATGGAGCGCTTCGGCATCGAGGAAGTCTACGGCATGCACAACCTGCCGGGTCTGCCCGTCGGCCAGTTCGCCACCCGCAAGGGTCCGATCATGGCAGCGACCGACGAGTTCACCGTGACCGTAAAGGGCCGCGGCGGGCACGCCGCGCAGCCGAACCGCACCATCGATCCGATCGCCATTGCCACCCAGATCATCACCAACCTGCAGATGATCGCATCACGCAATGTCGATCCGCTGCGCTCGGTCGTCGTCTCCGTCACCAAGTTCAACGCCGGCTTTGCCCACAACGTCATCCCCAACGACGCGACCTTCGCCGGCACCGTGCGCACGCTCGACGAAGCCGTGCGCGATCAGGCCGAGAGCCGCTTCCGCCAGATCGTCGACGGCATCGCCGCCGCCCATGAGGCGCAGGCCGAGATCAATTTTCACCGCAACTATCCGGTCACCTCGAACCACGCCGACGAGACCGTGCACGCGATCGACGTCGCGCGCGACATCGCCGGCGCCAGCAACGTCAATCCCGAGATCGATCCGATGATGGGCGGCGAGGACTTCTCCTATATGCTGATCGCCCGCCCCGGCGCCTTCATCTTCATCGGCAACGGCGACACCGCGGGCCTCCACAACCCCGCCTACGACTTCAACGACGAAGCCATCGCCCACGGCATCTCCTACTGGGTCCGCCTCGCCGAACAACGCCTCGGCGCCTGAGCCGGACAAACGCGCGTAAAAGAGGCTTGGCTAAACGCCAAGCCTTTTGTATGGATGGCTCTAAGTGGTCCCGTAGCTCAGCAGGATAGAGCATCAGATTCCTAATCTGAGGGTCACGCGTTCGAATCGCGTCGGGATCACCATTTTTTCGATAACCTCGTCAATATTTCACGGCATGCCGCGAACCTGTCGCGCCGATTTTCACCAATTTACGTCGTTTTCTGCGACTTACGATTGTCTGTTAGGCATACCTTGCAACATGCGGCACGGTCTGCCACGTTCTCTCAATCAAACGGCGGAGGAAAAGTTGGCGAAAATTCTGCAGATCATCGGTGTGCTTATCGTGTTGGCCGTCCTGATAGCGCTACTTTTCCTCGTGGCTATCGGGAGCAGCGCGTCGGTTTTGTTCGTAGCACTGCCTTGGGCCATTCCGTCAATCGTGTGCGGGATTCTTATAGCGGCGTTCGGATCGATGCTCGAACAACTTGTCGCCATCCGCCTGACTGCGGAGAAGCAGACCGCCATACTCGAAGAAATCGCTCACCCTCAGCCAAGGATGGGCGCTGTTTCTCGATCCGACCGGGGCTAAGGGGCTCTGTCAAACCAGCCGTCGAGCCACTGCCATCGGCCACTTGCGCGGCCCCCCTTCCCTTTCCCGGTTCGCCCCTTAGTTAACCCCTCGTGTCGAAAGACTTTTTCGAAAAGGAGTGGGGATATATGGGTGCATCCATATTGATTGGAATTCTGATCACCTTTCTGGTGATCGTTCTGGTTCTGTATCTGGTTCAACGCCTGCCGATCGACGCGCGTGCGCGCCAGATCGTGCAGATCATCGTCATCATCATCGGCATTGTCTCGCTGCTGAAATATCTCGCGGTATTCTGACCTCTCGGGCCCGGCGAAAGCCGGGCCTTTTCGCATGCGCCTCCGGCCGGAACCTTCGGCAAATCCCGGCGTTAAGCTGGAAATAGAGGAGTGCTCGCCATGCGCATGAAACTGACCTTGCTGGCAGTGACCTATCTCATCGTCAGCGGCGTTCTGATCGCCACCACCTACAGGGCCACCGGCCCGATCACCACGCCCAAGACCGACCGCGCCGCTGCCACATCCTTCCTGGTCGAGCGCTTCGCCGGCTGAGTGTGCCTGTCGCCGCTACCAGGTAATGTTGTAGTTCAGCCTGATGTTGCCTGATCGGTCCGCCGATCCGGGATCGTTCACAGTCGCGGTGAGATCAAGGTTCGGCACGATATTCTGGCTGACGACGAGCGAACTCGTGAACGCGCTGCTCACATTGTTGAAATTTGCCCCCGCCGAAACCGATGTGCCCGTCCATGGTTGAATGAGCTTCAGCGCCTGCGACGTCGTCACCGACGTCTGGCGCGTATCCACCGGATCATAGCTGACATTGACGGAGCGCGTAGTCTGCATGTCGAGCGAATCGGAGAATATCCAGCTTCGCGAGCGGCTGAGCATCAGCGAGGCCGTGGCGCGCAGCGTATCGACGCGCACGCTGGCTGCCTGTTCGACGCGTGCGGCCGGCGTGACGCCTACCTTGCTGATCCGCCCCCACAAAGCCGCCTGCTCGCTGTCAGGCACCAGCGCGCCGCTTCGCGTCGAGGCAAGCCCGATATCGGCGCCGGCGCTGGTTTCCCATGCCATCGGCAGGCGAAAGCCCATCGTCGCCTTGTAGGAACGGTCGGAGACCTTCACCGGCGTCCAGATCACGAGATTGTCGGCACGGGCATCGGTCCCCACCGCAACGGACAAAGGTGCAATCAATAAAAGCAATGAACTGAGCGTCGTTCTCATGGGGCTGCCGTCCCTTGGTAACGTGTGACGTAAATCTGAGACGCGCGGAAAAGCTTTCCTGGAACCCCACATGGCGTCCCGACGTCTCGTTGCTGGTTTTGAACTGGCGTCCGGGTCAATGCCCGAAACACCGTGCGGACACGCCCTGGCGTATCCCGCCCGCCATGTAATCCGCCCAACGGGCGACGGCGGCACGATCGGTTGCAATGCACTAAGGATCACATCCAAGCGCCGTCTTGTAAACCCTCGGCCGCCAAAAATCTGCTGCACCGCACACTTGCCGCCCCCTTAAATCCCTTGTAGAGCCGGAGGCAAAAGCAGGAATTTTTGGCGAAATCCTTGATGACATCAGGCAGAAAAGCGCCGCGGCGCCTCAGCATCTTCGGCTCCACCGGCTCGATCGGGCAGAATACGCTCGACGTCGTGCAACAGCTGGGTGGACGTGAGAATTATGAAATTCTTGCCGTCACCGGCAACGACAATGTCGATCTCCTGGCCGAGCAGGCGAAATCCGTGGGCGCCCGGCTTGCCGTCACCGCCAACGCCGAGCGCTACGACGCCTTGAAGGCAGCTCTTGCAGGCAGCGGCATTACCCCCGCCGCCGGCGTCTCGGGGCTGGCGGAAGCCGCCGATATGGATGCCGACTGGGTGATGGCCTCGATCGTCGGCACAGCGGGGCTTCAGCCGACGCTCTCGGCCGCGCGCATGGGCGCCACGATCGCGCTTGCCAACAAGGAATGCCTGGTATCCGCCGGCGATCTCTTCGTCGACGCCGTGCGCAAGGGCGGCGGCCAGTTGATCCCGGTCGACAGCGAACACAGCGCCATCTTCCAGTCGCTCGACGAGGACCAGCGCCACGCTGTCGAGCGGATCATCCTGACGGCCTCCGGCGGCCCCTTCCGCACATGGTCACGCGCCGAAATGGCCAATGTTACCGCCGCCGTCGCCCGCGCCCACCCGAACTGGTCGATGGGCCTGAAGATCTCGATCGGCAGCGCCTCGATGTTCAACAAGGCGCTGGAGATGATCGAGGCCAAGCACCTCTTCGACATCAGGCCGGACCAGATCGAGGTCATCGTCCATCCGCAGTCGGTCATCCATTCCATGGTCGGCTATACCGATGGCTCCGTCATCGCCCAGCTCGGCAGCCCGGATATGCGCACCGCCATCGGCTATGCGCTGGAATATCCGCAGCGCCCGGCGCTGAATGTCGAGCGCCTGGATTTCGCCAGGCTGTCGCGGCTCGATTTCGAAGCCCCCGACGAACAGCGCTTCCCGGCCCTGCGCCTTGCGCGCGTGGCGCTCGAACGCGGCGGCCTGCAGGGCGCGATCATGAATGCCGCCGAGGAAGTCGCCTTCCACGCCTTCGTCGAGGAACGGATCGGCTTCCTGGAAATGGCCGATATCGCCGAGGCGGTGATGGACCTGATGATCTCGACCGGCGCTGCCTCCAGCATGGACGACGTCTTCGCCGCCGACGCCGAAGCCCGTCACCGCGCCACCGAGCTGGTGGCGACCCGGGACAAGGCTGCGTGAGGATCTGATTAGCCGGCTAATGACACTGAGTTCAGCGACGGCGACTAAGACGAAAAAAAAGTCTTTACAATAGGTTAACGCCGCACGAACCACCCACTGCCGTCATGCTCGGCCTTGTGCCGAGCATCTGCCACCGCATCAACTTGCTGGACGTGAATGGACACTTGGTGAAACGGCTGACGCGGTTTAGCGGCGGAACGAGGGAAGCCACTGCCTCGGACGACCCCGCGTCACCCTTCCAGTCACGCCGCACCGTTGCATTCCCGGCTACGTGCTTAGATCCTCGGCTCAAGGCCGAGGATGACGCCGAAAGCGGGGAAAACGCAACCCGCCCAATAGGTTACCGCCGGCCGAGCCACCCACTGCCGTCATGCTCGGCTTTGTGCCGCGCATCTGCCACCGCATCAACTTGCTGGACGTGAATGGACACTTGCTGAGACGCTGACGCGGTTTGGTGGCGGAACGAGGGCAACCCCCTGTCTCGGACGACCCAGCATCACTCTTCCAGTCACGCCGCACCGTTGCATTCCCGGCCACGTGCTTAGATCCTCGGCTCAAGGCCGAGGATGACGCCGAGAGTGGGGAAAACATCGTCAATCCAATGAGTTAACGCCGCAAAGCCCCCTCCCGCGGACGTCATGCTCGGCCTTCTGCCGAGCATCTGCCAAGGACCCCACTCACTCGACGTGAGTGGACGCTTGGTGAGACCGAAAACGCGGGTAAACGATGGACGTCGCCCTACGCGACGTGCCGTGCCAGCGCGCAGCGCGACCACAGCGAATGCAGCGCGCCGACCAGATGCTCGATATCGGCATCGGTGTGCAGCGGGGTGGGCGTGATGCGCAGGCGTTCAGTCTTCTTCGGCACCGTCGGATAGTTGATCGGCTGCACGTAGACGCCGCAATTGTCGAGCAGCAGGTCGGAGATCCACTTGCACTTGGCCGCATCGCCGACCATGACAGGCACGATATGGCTCGGGTTCGGCATGTGCGGAATGCCGGCCTGATCGAGGGCGGCGCGCAGCATGCGGACGCGGTCCTGATGGCGGGCGCGCTCGAAGGGGCTGACCTTCAGGTGCTGGATCGAGGCCACGGCACCGGCGGCGAGCGCCGGCGGCAGCGCCGTGGTGAAGATGAAGCCGGAGGCGAACGAGCGGATGAAGTCGCAGAGCGCAGTGGACGCGGCGATATAGCCACCCATGACGCCGAACGCCTTGCCGAGCGTGCCCTCGATCACGGTCAGGCGATCCATCAGCCCTTCGCGCTCGGCGATGCCGCCGCCGCGCGGGCCGTACATGCCCACCGCATGCACTTCGTCGAGATAGGTCATGGCGCCGTACTTGTCGGCGAGGTCGCAGATTTCCTTGATCGGCGCGATATCGCCGTCCATCGAATAGACGCTTTCGAACGCGATCATTTTCGGCGCCTTCGGATCGGCGGCGGCAAGCTTGGCCTCAAGATCCTTGACGTCATTGTGCTTCCAGATGACCTTTTCGCACTTCGCATAGCGAATGCCCTCGATCATCGAAGCGTGGTTCAGCGCGTCGGAGAAGATGATCAATCCGGGGATCTTGGCGCCAAGCGTGCCGAGAGCCGCCCAGTTGGAAACGTAGCCCGAGGTGAAGACCAGGGCTGATTCCTTGCCGTGCAGATCGGCGAGTTCCTGCTCGAGCAGAACATGGTAGTGCGTGGTGCCAGAAATATTCCGGGTGCCTCCCGCACCCGCGCCACAGTGATCGATGGCGTTCTTCATGGCTTCTACGACCTTGGGGTTCTGGCCCATGCCGAGATAGTCGTTGGAACACCAGACCGTCACGTCCTTCGGTCCATCCGCCGTATGGCGTGTGGCGCGCGGGAAATTGCCACGATGACGCTCAAGATCGGCAAAAACGCGATAGCGGCCTTCCGAATGAAGGCCATCCAGCTCGTTTTTGAAAAACGCTTCGAAATCCATAGTCTGCTCCAGTATCGTGCAAGCGTTTTTGCCAACCGCGGCCCGCACGTCAACCCTTTGCGCCCGCAATACCGCCGACTGCGGCAAAAGGCGCATAGGTTTGAATTGTTTTAATTCGAAACTGGCGGCTCTCACAAGGGCGCATTGCCGCTCGCGGGGCGTAACCCTCCCCCGCGAGCGGTCACGATGATGTCAGCCGGCCTCGGCGACAGCGCGCTTGGCCATCACCTTCACGAGGTTGGCACGGTATTCCGCCGTCGCGTGCAGGTCCGACATCAACCCGGAGGGATCGACGGTAACGCCCGATATCGCGGCCGGCGACCAGTTGGCCGAGAGCGCCTGCTCCATGCCGGAATGCCGGAACACGCCGTCCGCTCCGGCACCCGTCACCGCCACCCTGACGCCGCCGGCTCCCTTGGCCACGAACACGCCGGTCATGGCGTAGCGCGAGGCCGGATTGCGGAACTTCGTATAGGCCGCCTTTTCGGGCGCCACGAAGCGCAGCGCCGTGATCAGTTCGCCATCGTCGAGTGCCGTCTCGAACAGACCAGTGAAGAAATCGTCCGCCGCGATCTCGCGCTTGTTGGTCACGATGCGGGCGTCGAGCGCCAGCATCGCCGCCGGATAGTCGGCCGCGGGATCGTTGTTGGCGACCGATCCGCCGATCGTCCCCATGTGGCGGACATGCGGATCGCCGATCACGCCGGCGAGCGTGCAGATCGCCGGGCAGACGGCAGCGAGCGCCGAGGACGCCGCCACCTCCGCATGCGTCGTCGCCGCCCCGATCGTCACGCTGCGGCCTTCGACCTTGATGCCGCCGAGATCAGGAATATGCCGGAGATCGACGAGGTCGCTCGGCGCCGCAAGCCGCTGCTTCATCGTGGCGATCAGCGTCATGCCGCCGGAGACATACTTGCCTTCCGATGTGCCTGAAAGCATCGTTACGGCCTCGTTCACGGAAGAGGCGCGGTGGTAGCTGGTCTCATACATCCTCGTTCCTCCCTTAGAGAACCGCGCGTGCCGCCATCCACACCTTCTGCGGCGTGGCGGGCATGGTCAGCATGTTGTTGCCGATGGCATCGGTGATGGCGTTGATCAGCGCCGGCGGCGAGCCAATGGCGCCCGCCTCGCCGCATCCCTTGATCCCCAGCGGATTGCTCGGCGAGGGTGTCGTCTGGTGCGAGAGCTTGAACGACGGCAGGTCCTCGGCGCGCGGCATGGCGTAATCCATGAAGCTCGCGGTCAGCAGCTGGCCGTTCTCGTCGTAATGCACGCCCTCCAGCAGCGCCTGGCCGATCCCCTGCGTGATGCCGCCATGCACCTGTCCCTCGACGATCATCGGGTTGATGATATTGCCGAAGTCGTCGGCCGCGACGAACTGGACGATCTCGGTCCTGCCCGTTTCCGGGTCAACCTCGACCTCGCAGATGTAACAGCCGGCCGGGAAGGTGAAGTTGGAGGGGTCGTAGAACGCAGTCTCCTTCAGCCCCGGCTCCATTCCCCCCGGCAGGTTGTGCGCCGTATAGGCGGCAAGCGCTACCTGGAACCAGGGCAGCGCCTTGTCGGTACCCGCCACTTTCAGCTCGCCGTTCTCGATCACGATATCGCTTTCGTCGGCCTCCATCAGGTGGGCGGCGATCTTCTTGGCCTTCGCCTCCACCTTGTCGAGCGCCTTGACCACGGCCGACATGCCGACCGCGCCGGAGCGCGAGCCGTAGGTGCCCATGCCCATCTGCACCTTGTCGGTATCGCCGTGCACGATCGAGACGCTGCCGATCGGCACGCCGAGGCGATCGGCCACAAGCTGCGCGAAGGTGGTTTCGTGCCCCTGCCCATGGCTGTGCGAGCCGGTGAGCACCTCGATGGTGCCGACCGCGTTGACCCGGACCTCGGCCGATTCCCATAGGCCGACCCCGGCGCCGAGCGATCCCACCGCCTGCGACGGCGCGATGCCGCAGGCCTCGATGTAGCAACTCATGCCGATGCCGCGCTTCATGCCGCGCTGCGCGGCCTCCGCCTTGCGGTCGGCAAAGCCGCTCCAGTCCGCCTGCTGCATGGCCGCATCAAGCGACGCCTCGTAGTCGCCTGCGTCATAGTTCATGATGACAGGGGTTTGATGCGGGAAGGAGCGGATGAAGTTCTTGCGCCTGAGTTCCGCCGGCGAGATGCCGAGCTCGCGCGCCGCCGTTTCCATCGTTCGTTCGAGCAGATAGGTCGCCTCCGGTCGCCCGGCGCCGCGATAGGCATCGACAGGCACCGTATTGGTGTAGACGGTCCTGACATTGGCGTGGATGGCCGGGATATCGTACTGGCCCGACAGCAGCGTCGCGTAGAGATAGGTCGGCACCGCCGAGGAGAACAGCGACATGTAGGCGCCGAGATTGGCGATCGTGTCCACCTTCAGCCCGATGATGCGATGATCCGCGTCGAACGACATCTTCACCGTCGAGATATGGTCGCGGCCATGCGCGTCGGTCAGGAACGCCTCCGTCCGGTCGGACGTCCATTTCACCGGCACCCCTGTCTTCTTCGAAGCCCAGAGACAGACGATCTCCTCGGGGTAGATGTAGATCTTCGACCCGAACCCGCCGCCGACATCGGGCGCGATGACCCTGAGCTTGTTTTCGGGCGCCACGTTGTAGAAGGCGCTCATCACCAGCCGCGCGACATGCGGGTTCTGGCTCGTCGTGTAGCAGGTGTAATGGTCCTCGGCGGAATCGTAGATGCCAAGGGCCGCGCGCGGCTCCATGGCGTTGGGCGACAGGCGGTTGTTGCTGAGTTCGATCTCGGTGACATGCGCGGCACGCGCGATCGCCTCGTCGGTCGCCGCACCATCACCGATCTGCCAGTCGAAGATCAGGTTTCCGGGTGCGTTCGGATGGATCTGCGGCGCGCCCGGCTTCAGCGCGTCGACCGCCTCCACCACGACAGGCAGTTCCTCGTAGTCGACGACGACGGCCTCGGCCGCGTCGCGCGCCTCCGGCAGCGTATCGGCAACGACGATCGCCACCGCATCGCCGACATAGCGCACCGTCTCCGTCGCCAACGGCCGCCAGGCGCCCATGTTCATCGGCGAGCCGTCCTTCGAATGGATCATCCAGCCGCAGATCAGGTTGCCGATGCCATCGGCGAGCAACTGCTGGCCGTCGAGCACGTCAATGACCCCGGGCATCGCTTTCGCGGCCGACGCATCGATCCCGACGAGCCTGGCATGCGCGTGCGGACTGCGGACGAAATAGGCGAATTTCATGCCCGGCACGACCATGTCGTCGGTGTAGCGTCCCTTGCCGGTGAGGAACCGCTTGTCTTCCTTGCGCGCGACGCGTGCACCAATTCCTTCAACACCCATGGTGTCCTCCCTAAGGTTTCGGGCCTGGCATTTGCCAAAGGAAATGTCGTTCGGCAGTCAGCCAGACAATGCGGGAAAGCTATTCGGCCGCGTGTCGGGCCGCACCGTGCATCTGCTCGTTGGCTGACAGCACCGCCTTCACGATGTTGTGGTAGCCGGTGCATCGACAGATATTGCCGTCGAGTTCCAGGCGGACCGTCTTCTCGTCGAGGTCGCCGCCATGGCGGGAAATCATGTCGATCGCGGTCATCACCATGCCGGGCGTACAGAAGCCACACTGCAGGCCGTGATGCTCGTTAAACGCCGCCTGTACCGGATGCAGTTCGCCGCCCGCGGCGATGCCCTCGATCGTCGTCACCGAAGAGCCGGATGCCTGCACGGCAAGGATGGTACAGCTCTTCACGGACTTGCCGTCCAGATGGACGACGCAGGCGCCGCACTGGGTGGTGTCGCAGCCCACATGGGTGCCGGTCAGGCCAAGCTTTTCGCGAATGAAATGGACGAGAAGCGTGCGCTCTTCACAGTCGCCGCTCACCGTCCGGCCATTCACCGTCAGTGTCACTTTCGCCATGATTTCCTCCTCGTGCCTCCTCCAGGCACGGCCGATATCATTTGACGTTTTTGCTTTCGTAGCAACCACTACTTTAGGAAGTTTCCCTGAATTTCGCGTGTTCGTGCGATGCAATCCGGACGCCTCTGAAAGGCCCTTGATCGGCCCCTCGCGACCGGAAAAAGCTGGACTGCTCCATTTTGCGCCATAGTTTGCGGACTAGCTTGGCAAAAAAGAATCAAGGGACGGCCAGCGCCATCGCGCGCCAAACACCAGCGCCACCGGCGCCAAAACAGGAGACTATCATGAAGAAGATTGTTGCACTCGCCCTCATCGGCCTCGCGGTCGCCAGTTGCACGCCCACCCAGCAGGGTGCCGGCATCGGCGCGGCATCCGGCGCCGTCATTGGCGGAGCTGTAACCGGCAATGTCCGCGGCGCCGCCGTTGGTGCGGCGGTTGGCGGCGTTTCCGGCGCGCTCATCGGCCGTGTCGCCGAGCAGCCGGGCCAGTGCTACTACCGCGACCAGTACGGCCGCCGCTACATCGACGATTGCCGCGGCTGATCGTTCCAGCATGCTTCGAAATCCCGGGTTCGCGCCCGGGATTTTTCATTTTTTTCTACTAATTCAGCAATCAAGCGATTTAAAACGGTACACGAAATTGAATTTTGCCGCTAAGGTTGCCCCCGGCTGGGGACGACGAGCTTAATTCCAATGTAACCAAAAAGCGGCGGATGCAGATCAGAGGGAAGTCACCGAAAACGGGTATTGCGTATCGGCGAGCAGGCACTGTGATGGCGGTCGCGGCAGCGATCGCATGGTCGCCGGCACTCGTGTCCGATGCTTTTGCATTCAAGCTTTTCGGCATGACGTTCTTCGGCAAGGACGACGACGCGGCCGACCAGGTGCCCGATCCCGTTCGCTACGACGTGACGCTGACGACCGATGTCGTCGATCCCGATCTCAAGGAAGCCCTGGAAAACAGCTCGCGGCTGGTGGGCGACAAGGATCATCCGGTGTCCGGCGATCTCGGCGTCGTCGTCAAGGCGCGCGACGACCGAGAGCGCATCATCGCCGCCCTTTATGAAAAGGCCCGCTATGGCGGTGTCGTCACCATCACCGTCGACGGCAGGAACATCGACGATCTCCCGCCCAACCCGACCTTCAACCGCTCGAAGCCCGTTCCGGTCACCGTCAACGTTGCGGCCGGTCCCGTCTTCAAGGTGCGCGAGGTGCAGTTCGGCGGCGAAGCGGCGGATCGCAATCCCGCCGACTACGATCTGGCGCCCGGAGAAACCGCGGGATCGCTGACCATAATCAAGGCCGGCGACAAGATCGTCGAGCAATTAAAGGCCGAAGGCCGTCCGCTCGCCAAGCTCACCAAGCGCGAGGTGGTTGCCGATCACAAGACCGATACCGTCGATATCGTGCTCGCGGCCAACGGCGGTCCCGTCGCCCCGATCGGCGATGTCGGCGTCAGCGGCGCGAAGGTGGTGCGCTCCGATTTTATCCAGCGCTATTCCCGCCTGAAGAAGGGCGAAGCCTATTCGCCGGAAACGCTGAAGAAGGCCGGCGACCGCCTGCGCGCGCTCGGCACCTTCTCAAGCGTGACCATCCACGAATCCGAGACGCTGGCCGCCGACGGCACCTTGCCGATGACGATCGAGGTCTCCGAAGGCAAGCAGCGCTATTTCGGCGTCGGCGCACAATATTCCACCACCGACGGCTTCGGCCTGAATGGCTACTGGGGCCACCGCAACCTCTTCGGCGGCGCCGAATCGCTACGCGTCGAAGGTTCTGTCGGCCGTCTCGGCGAAACCCTCGATGCCGGCGATCTCGACTATTCGGCCGGCGTCACTTTCACCAAGCCAGGTATCTTCGTGCCCGAGGCGACGCTGATCGCCAGCGTGCTTGCCAAGACTGAGAACCCGGACGCCTACAATGCCAAGCTCGTCACCGCTTCGCTCGGCATCGCCTACGAGCTCAGCGACTACGACAAGCTTACCGGCGCTGGCGAAGTGAGCTGGGAACGCGACGACGACGCCTTCGGCGAGAACGACTACCTGACCTTCGCGGTACCGATCCAGTACGACCGGGACACGCGCGACAACAAGTTCGATCCGACCGAAGGCTATCGCGCCATGGCCAAGGTCACGCCAAGCTACGAGGCCTATAACGGCACCTTCTTCTCCGGCTTCGAAGGCTCGATCTCGGGCTACAAGGGGCTGGGTGCCGAAGACCGTATCGTTCTGGCCGCCAAACTCTCGGCCGGCGTTCTCGTCGGCGCCGACAATCTCGAGAACATTCCCGCCACCCGCCGCTTCTTTGCCGGCGGCGGCGGTTCCGTGCGCGGCTACGGCTACCAGGAAATTTCGCCCTACGATGCAGACAACGAGGCGACCGGCGGCGCCTCCTACGTCACGGCGTCCTTCGAGACGCGATTGAAGATCACCGATACGATCGGCATCGTGCCATTCCTCGACGTCGGCACGGTTTCGGCCGACATGGTGCCCGATTTTTCGGATATAAAGATGGGCGCCGGCATCGGCATTCGCTACGCCACGCCGTTCGGGCCGCTGCGGCTTGATTTCGCCGTCCCGCTCAACAAGTACGAGAACGGCACGGAATACGGCATCTATGCCGGTATCGGCCAGTCATTCTAGGGCCGCGAGGCCTTCGGGCCGTGCGCCAGCAATAAGAACGGGATAGTGTCCGCGATCATGCACACACTGACGAAAATCGTGAACTGGATGGTGCGGCTGCTCGGCTATTCCGCCGGCATCCTCGTGATCCTCGTTGCCGTTGCCGTCGGCATTTTCGGGTTCACCGCCTTCGGCGCCCGCGTCGTCACCGACAAGGTCACCTCGATCATCTCCAACCGCGACATGACGGTGCGCGTTCTCGAACCGCAGGGTCTTCTGACCGGCGGCCTGCGCGCCAGCCAGATCGTGCTGTCGGACACCAAGGGCGTCTTCGCCCAGATCGACGGCATCTCCGTCAACTGGAACCCGCTGGCGCTATTGACCGGCCGCTTTCACGCCAGCCGCGTCGAGGCATCCGAGATCAATCTATTCCGCAAGCCGGTCCGCACCCTTCCCTCGCGACCTGATGCCGAGGACAGCGGCGGCTTCTCGCTGCCCCTCAAGCTCGATATCGACAGGATCGCCCTTCCCGAAATCAGCATCGCCGAACCCATCGTCGGCCGCGCCTTCACGCTCGCCGCCGAAGGCAGCATGCGCGCCGACAGCCAGGGCGGCAACGCAGCCATCAACGTCAACCGCCACGATGTTCCGGATGCGCGGCTGACGGCAGATGTCGCCTTCAACCCTGAAGGCAACCAGCTGCGTCTCAACGCCAAGCTCAACGAACCCAAGGGCGGCCTTCTCGCCGGCCTGCTTGCGCTGCCCGGCAACCCCGCCGTCGAGATCGGCCTGACCGGCAACGGTCCCGTTTCGGACTGGCGCGGCAAGTTGCAGGCTTCCCTCGACGGCCAGCAGCGCGCAGCGATCGAAACCCACCACACGCTGACATCAGAAAGCCTGCACCATCTCGAACTCAAGGGCGGCGGCGACCTGAGCT
This sequence comes from Rhizobium sp. S152, assembly GCF_030380735.1. Lineage (GTDB taxonomy): Bacteria > Pseudomonadota > Alphaproteobacteria > Rhizobiales > Rhizobiaceae > Rhizobium. Next base: position 104,728 of record NZ_JAUDRZ010000011.1, read on the forward strand.
CGCTGCTTCCCGCAGCCTTCCGGCCGCTCTTTGCCGGCCAGACCAACATCGATGTCGCCGCCAACTTCGACAACCGCGGCAAGATCGATATCCAGACCGGCAACATCGCCACGGGCGCCGTCGTCATCGCCGCCTCCGGCACGCTGGACCCGAAGGGCAACAACAGCCTCAACGCCAACCTTATCGGTACATCCGGCCCGGTCGATTTCCGCTGGCCGCTTGCCGACGGCGACGCGCGCTTCATGATCTCGGGCGTCAACCTGGCGCTGACCGGCGACGCCAAGGCATCGCGGCTGAACGCCAGCGCCTCTCTCGACACCGCAACGCTGCCGCAGGCGACCATCGGCAACGTCAAGCTCACGGCCAAGAGCGACAACTTTAATCTCTCCGGCCGAAGCGGTGGCGTGCAGATCCGCCTCGTCGCCGGCGACATGACCTTCACCAATCCCGACATCAACCGCGCCATCCAGGGTCCGGTGACCATCGTCGCGCCGCTGCAGGTCTCACCAGACGCCATCGGTTTCAACGGTACGACCATTGAGAGCGCATCCGCCAATGCGGCCCTCAACGGCGCCTACAAGCTGAGCGCCGGCGCACTGACCGGCAACGTCAAGCTGACCGTCGAGCCGCCTGCCTTGCCGCCTGCCGTCGCCAGCCGCATTGACGGCCCCGTGACGATCGAAAGCCAGGTGGCCGCGACCATCCCCTCGAAGGTCAACCTTTCCAACCTCTCCATCAAGTCGAACACGATCCAGGCCGCCGGCAATGTCGTGCTCGACGACACCGTGCTCGACGCCACGCTGTCCGGCCGCCTGCCCGACATCAACAAGATGCTCGACACCGCGAACGGCGAAGTCGGCTACCAGCTGAAGGCCAAGGGCGATATCTCGGCACTTTCAGTCACTGCCGACATCACCGCCCCCGCCCTGCAGATGGCCGGCCGCAAGGTCACCGACCTCGCCGTCAACCTGACCGGCACCGCAAATCCGAACGCGCCGCAGGCGAAGATTTCGGCCAAGGGCGCGATCGAGGGCCAGCCGATCAACATCGGCACCGATGTGCAGTCCGTAGACGGCGCAATCGTCCTTCCCTCGATCGCCGCCGATATCGGGCAGAACAGGCTCAGCGGCCATGTCGAACTGTCGAAAGCTTTCGAGCCCACGGGCGCGCTGACATTCGACCTCCCCGACCTCAGCCTGATCGCGGCGCTCGCGGCGCAAAAGGCCGAGGGCGACCTGAAGGGCTCGGTCGATATTACCAACGACGCCGGCAAGATCGCGCTCAAGGTCGCCGCAACCGGCAGCGGCCTGAAGCGCGACGCCTTCTCGGTCATCAACCCCGACATCGACGTCACCGTCAGCGATCTCAAGGCCTTCGCGGGGTCGGGCACCATCAAGGCCCGGTCGCTCGGCTCCGGCACCAACAAGGTGGACAATCTGGCGCTGACTTTCACTCAAAAGCAGAACCGCACGGTCTTCAATCTCGATTCCTACTATGACGGCAGCCCGCTGGTTGCCGCAGGCGGTGTCGAAGTCAATGCCGGCACGACCGCGGTGCAGCTCGAGCGTTTCTCGGCGAAGCCGCGCAACATCCCGGTCGATCTCGCCGCGCCCTCCGAAGTCACCATCAGCGGCGGCGCCGTCAGCCTCGACGGTCTGCAGCTGAAAACAGGTAACGGCTCAGTCAGCGTCACCGGCCAGGCCGGAGAAACGCTCGCTATCGACGCCGATATCAAGGAGCTGCCGGCAAGCCTCGCCAACAGCTTCGTCCCGAAGCTTGATGCAACAGGCACCATTTCAGGCAAGGTCACCGTCAGCGGAACGCCTGCCGCACCCGTCGCCAATTTCAAGCTTGACTGGAAGGACGCCGCCACCAGCCAGACCAAGGGCGCCGGCCTGCCGCCGCTTGCGATCGGCGCCGACGGCAAGTTCGCCGACAACAGGCTCGATTTCGAGACGGATCTGAGCGGCAAGGGCGGCGTGTCGCTGACCGCCAACGGCAATTTCGTCACGGCCGGGCCGGATGCGCAATCGCTGCAGGCCAAGGGCGCCATCGTCAACATTCCGGCAGCGCTTGCCAACGCCTTCGTTCCCGATCTCGGCGCCGAAGGATCGATCTCCGGCGACGTGACTGCCTCTGGCAAGCTGCCCGCCCCCACCGTCGATTTCAAGCTCAACTGGAAGAACGCCGCCACCCGCCAGACGAAGAGCGCCAAGCTCACCGCGCTCGGGCTTGCGGCAACAGGCAAGCTTGAGAACAACAACCTCGCCTTCAACGCCGACGCCACCGGCAGCGGCGGCTTCTCGCTGAAGAGCAACGGCAGCTTCGTCGTCGCCGGCCCGCAGGCGCAGACGCTCAGTGTGAACGGCCGCCTCGAAAACATTCCCGCCGCCCTTGCCAACGCCTTCGTGCCCGATCTCGCGGCTGAAGGCATGCTGTCGGGCACGCTCACGGCCACCGGCAAGCTGCCGACGCCATCAGCCGAATTCGACATCGACTGGAAGAACGGCGCCACACGCCAGACCAAGGCCGCCGGCCTCTCCGGCCTCACGCTCGCGGCCAGGGGCAAGTTCGCCAACAGCAAACTGGATTTCGACACCGACGTCGCTGCCAATGGCGGCATCGGCCTGAAGGCAACGGGCAACGTGCTTCTGAAAGGCACCGCGATCAGCAACCTCGCCGTCAATGCGACGGCGACAAACATTCCCGCCGGCCTCGCCAATGCCTATGTCGCCAATCTCGGCGCCACCGGCACGATATCAGGCAAGGCCGCGCTTTCGGGCAAGCTCGAACAGCCCAAGGCCGATTTCGACCTTGCCTGGAAGGACGTCGCGACGAACCAGACCAAGGCAGCCAAGCTGCCCGCCATGGCACTGGCGCTGAAGGGCACGCTTGCCGAAAAGGCGCTGGATTTCACTACCCGCCTCGATAGCAGCGCGGGTGCGGCACTCGACGCATCCGGCAAGATCGGCCTCGAGGGCCTGAAGCCGACCACCATCGACGCCAACGCCACACTGAACAGGCTGCCCGCGGCGCTGGTCAGCAGCTTCGTTCCCAATCTCGACGCGTCAGGCATGATCTCGGGAACCGCCAAGGCCACCGGCGCCCTGCCGCTGCCATCCGTGGACTTCAAGCTCAACTGGGCGAATGCCGTCACCCGCCAGACGAAGAGCGCCGGCCTTTCCGGCCTCAATCTCGACGCCACGGGCAAGTTCGCCGACAACAGGATCGATTTCGACGCCAGCCTCACCAGCGATCGCGGCTCTTTGTTGAAAGCCAAGGGCAACGCCGCGCTCAATGGTGCCAACGTCTCTGGCCTCTCGGTCAACGCCGATATCACCAACCTTCCGGCCAGCATCGCCAACGGCTTCGTGCCTGGTCTCGGCGCCCAGGGCACGATATCGGGCACGGCCAAGACCACGGGGACACCCGCCAATCCGATCATCGATTTCAAGCTCGACTGGAAGGATGCCGCCACCAGCCAGACCCGGGCATCCGGCATCTCCTCGCTGACGGCCGCCGCCAGCGGCAAGCTCGCCGACGGCAAGCTCGATTTCAACACCAACCTTGCCGGCAGCGGCGTATCGCTGAAAGCCGGCGGAAACTTTGTCGTCACAGGCGCCAACGCCCAGACGCTGTCCGTCAATGCCGATATCGCCAACCTGCCGGCCGGCCTCGCCAATGCCTTCGTTCCGGGGCTTGCCGCCGAAGGCAATATCACCGGCACCGTCAAGGCCTCCGGCAAACTGCCGCTTCCATCAGTCGATTTCAGGCTCGACTGGAGGGGTGCGGCCACCAGCCAGACCAGAAGCGCGGGCCTCTCGCCGCTCGCCATCACCGCCAATGGCGGCCTCAAGGGCGACCGCCTGACGATCGACACCACGGTGGCAGGCGATGCCGGCCTGTCGCTCAAGGGCGGCGGCAGCGTCGTGATCACGGGCAACCGCGCGCTCGACATGCGATTTGCCGGCAACCTGCCCTTCGCCGTGCTCGGCATGCAGCTGGCCGAGCAGGGCCTCGTCGCCGATGGCGCCGCGAACCTCAACCTGCAGATATCAGGCACCGCCGCCGCCCCGCTGATCAACGGCACCGTCTCCACCAGCGGCGCCAAGGTCGTCGACGTCCGCCGCAACCTGGCGATCAACAATCTCACAGCCGATATCCGCTTCAACGGCGCACGCGCGGTGATTTCCCGCCTCAACGGCCAGCTTGCAAGCGGCGGAAGTCTTTCGGTCACGGGCGACGTCGGCATCCAGCCCGCCTCCGGTTTCCCCGCCAACATCGACATCAAGCTCGACAACGCCGTCTATGTCGACGGCACGCTCGTCGTCGCCACGGTCAACGGCAATGTCGGCGTCAGGGGGCCGCTGCTGACCAGCCCCACCATCAATGGCAAGCTCAGGCTCGAGCGCGCCTCGATCACCGTTCCCGAAAAACTGCCGACCTCGCTCAGCGAAATCGATATCCGCCATATCAACGCCCCGAAGGCGGTGCTGGCCCAACTGCGCGATGCGATGGCGCAAGGCGCGCGCCAGAAATCGAGCGTCATAAACCTCGATCTTCAGCTCGACGCGCCCTCGCAGATCTTCGTGCGCGGCCGCGGCATCGATGCCGAACTTGGCGGCAGCGTCACCGTGCGCGGCACCGCCGCCTCGCCGGTCGTCTCCGGCGGCTTCACCATGCGGCGCGGCCGCATGACCATCCTCAACCGCCGCCTCGACTTCACCGACAAGAGCCGCATCACCTTCGCCGGCGACCTCACGCCGGCGCTGCAGATGGAAGCGAGCTCGACCTCGGGCTCGACGACGCTGACCGTCGACGTCGCCGGCCTCGCCACCGATCCGGCGATCACCTTCTCCTCCTCACCGGCGCTGCCGCAGGACGAGGTGCTGGCGCAGCTGATCTTCGGCCAGTCCATGTCGAAGCTCTCGCCGGTGCAGATCGCCCAGCTCGCCGACGCCGTCGCCCAGCTTGCCGGCGGCCGTTCCGGCTCGCTGTTCAACGGCCTGCGCAACCAGCTCGGCGTCGACGACTTCGACATCAGCACCGACGCCCAGGGCCGCACCAATGTCAGCGTCGGCCGCTATCTCAACGAACGCACCTATTTCGAGCTGCAGCAGACATCAGGCAAGGGCGGCGCCAAGGCAGTCATCAACCTCGATGTCGGTCGCGGCGTGAAACTGCGGGCAGGCGCCGGCGGCGACGGCGCCGGTGAGGCTGGGATCGTGTATGAGAAGGAATACTGATCGGGGGGCTTATCCAGCTCCGCCCGTCGAACCGCTTAAACAAACATAAATTTCCAATGAAGTTCGATGACCGCTGCTGGCGCTTGTGCGCCAGGAGACCCATTGGCTGAAGCGGCCATCAAACCGCCCACCCGATCGCCCCCATGTCTCTCGACTGGTCGATCTCCGGCATAAATGCATTGAAGCTTGTGGCTCAGCCCCATAAACCCTGCATGGGCAATTTTTTGATTGCGGCAGCCGATCCTCTGTCCTTGGAGCGTGTATCGGTTTGAATGGAAGCTGACAAAGGAATGCAGATGTCGATCACTGTCCAGAAAACAATCCCCGCTGCGCGAATGCATCAGTTCCACCAGATGGTCGAGCGGTGGCTTCAGGAAGGTCCGATCAAGCTCGCGACCAATGCCACGATCACCGCGATGGACAATGCCGCAATCCCGAAGGAAGAACAGGCGGCGATCATCGAGGACCGGGACATCATCATGAAACACAATATGCGACTCGGCCTGATCAGCGAAGTCTTCGCAGCGGCCATCGAGAAGGCTGTAAAATCATCCCGGTCAGGACACGAGGCGCAGGACGAGATCGCTCGATTGATCGTGACTGCAATCGGCATCCGTCAGGACGATGAGAGTGAGCTGGTCACATTCACCTTCGCTACTCAAAGCGAGGCCGATGCATTCAGCGGGTTCGCCTGACGGCCGCGATCGGCGCTTCTGCGATATGACCGCAACCGGCCCCGAAGCGGACATTCCGATCCAATCTCGCTATCCCTGAGATGAGCTAGTTTCGGGGCTGGCGGCTTTCCCAACGCTGGGGTCAAAAGCAACTTTAGGTTCGCCTGAACACTTTGTCGAACCAATAGCTGTCTTGTTCTGAGAACCAGCTTTCATTCTTGGCCGTTCGCAGTGCCGCCAATGGTGTCATGTCCATTTGGTATCGAAAGAACAGTGCAAGCAGGTCGCGAAGCTGTTTGTCTGTTGGAGCCCGCTTCAGTCGGATTATCAGGTCGCACCCCTCACCGGTTACATCCTGTACGACGCTGATGCGACCAAGCCACTCGAACATGGCGGTTTCGTCGTTTTCACTGAAATAGGTCGGGCCTTCCACTCTTATTTGCATCCGGTACTCCTTGGCGCGCAACATCAATGATGTCTTAGACACTACGTTGGCACGAAGCGTTAGACCCGGAATGGCCCATTGCGGACTAAAGACGAACTTGTTCCACAGCCCCACCTTTGTCAGCTTCCCAAGCGTTCGTCATGGCAAGCACTTCATCCAACGGCTCGTTGGGATGCGATGTGGTACAAAGAAATCGGTCAGGTCGTGAGCCGTCTCCAATCACTAGCCAGTCTACCTTATCCTTCAGAAGGTTCGAGCCGGGGCCGTAGATTGCCAGCAACGAGACGCCATCAGCGAGACACTGCTCGATGAAGCCCTCTAGGAGAGATTCATCCGATACCGGCGAGTGTAGAATGAGTTTTCGAGCAAACGACATACACGCAGGTTAAACGCTGAACGCAATGACCGCAATTGGCGCAAAGCGGCCTCCCGCTTTCACAATCAATAACCCGCAATCACCACCCAATCAAGGCAACTCCCTGAGCATCAGGATCCGGTTTGCGGTCGAAAAGGCAATGACCTTGTCCTGCTCGAGCGCCCGCAGGACCGCCCTGACCTCCCCCCGCGTGAATCCATCGACGCCCAGCCGGTCGATGACGTCAAGCAAGTTGATCGTTACCTCAGGCTTGGCCTTGAGCGCGCGCAGCCTTTCGATCAAGGCGTTTTCGGTATCATCAAATCGACTCATGGGGCACCTTAGCCGGCAATCGGCGCCACGGCACCATTCCGCTTCTCGCGAAAATGGCTCGGTGAAGCGCCGATCACGCGTTTGAACGCGCGGCTGAAGGACGCCTCGGAATCGTAGCCGAGCCGCTCGGCGACTGCTGACACCCGCTGCCCCTCGCGCAGCCATTCATGGGCCTGGTGCATGCGCATCCGCGCCACGTAACGCGCTGGCGTTTCGCCGACGACGCTGACGAAGCGCTGGGCAAAGCCGGAGCGCGACGCGCCCATGTGGCGCGCCAGTTCGTTCACGCTCCAGTCGTGCGCGGGATCGAGATGGATCGCGGCCAGCACCCGCCCGACTTCCGGGTTGCGCACGGCGGCAAGCCAGCCGCTGGCGTCGCCGCAGCCATGCTCTACCCATGTGCGGATGATCGTTGCCGTCAGCACGTCGGCAAGGCGCGACAGGATGCCGCCGGCGCCCACGCGGTTCATCTCGACCTCGCGCATCATCGCGTCGAGCAGCGGCGGTATCGTCGGCTCGCTCTTGGCGAGATCGCTGGTGCGCATCACATCCGGCATCAGGTTGAGGAGCGGATGCCGCTTGTCGACATTGAAGCGCATGACCGCGAAGAAGATGAGGTTGCTGCTATCGGTGCACGGGCATTGCAGGTCCACGATGCCGTCGCAGAGCGGCTTGCGCGGCAGGCAGTCGACAGGGGTCGGTGAAATGCCCGGTTCGCTCGCCAGCACATGCGCGTCGCCGCGCGGCAAGAGCACGGCGTCGCCCGGGCGCATCTCCGTCCACTCGCCGTCAGGCGCCTGCAGGTAAGCACTGCCCGCCGCCAAGAAGTGAAATCGCGCTTCGGCCTGCGCGGGATAGGCCGTGGCCCAAGGCGCTGATGGCTGGCAGCGGCCGTATTCGACGCCATCGAGTCGAAGCCCGCGAAGCATCTCGGTCAAAGGATCGGTCATCATGGCCTCCGGCAGGTTTGGACGAATTGTTATGCTTTATATCTTTTCCAGCATGGAAACGCCAGATGCTTGGGCGTAGCGTCCCCGCAGAAATTACGGAGATGCATATGAACATTCATTCTGAGGTCAACCGTCCAGCCGCAACGGGTGAGACACCGGCGGCATGGGCAGGCGTTGTTTCGCTGTCGCTTGGCGTATTTGGGCTCGTGACGGCGGAATTTCTACCCGCGAGCCTGCTGACGCCCATGTCGCATGACCTCGGCGTCAGCCTAGGCGCGGCAGGTCAATCGGTGACGGCCACGGCCGTGGTCGGCGCGCTGGCGGGGCCGGGCATCGTGCTCGGCACAGCCCGCTTCGATCGACGCTACACGCTCTTGGCGCTGACAAGCCTGCTCATCATCTCGAGCCTGATCGCCGCCACGGCAAACGGGCTCGTCACCCTGCTCCTGTCGCGCGCGCTGCTCGGCATCGGGCTTGGCGGCTTCTGGGCGATGTCGCTGGCGCTTGCAATGCGCCTAGTGCCGGAGCGGCTGATGCCGCGCGCCATGGCGATCGTCATGACCGGCGTGTCCGCAGCAACCGTCTGCGCGGCGCCTGTCGGAGCCTGGGTCGGCGAGGCGTTCGGCTGGCGCGCGGCCTTCTGGATCGCCGCGGCCCTCGGCGTTGTCGCATTCGCCGTCCAGGCGTTCACGCTTCCGGCCATGCCGCCGACAGGTTCGGCAGGCCTCGGCACGATGGCCTCGGTGTTGCGGCGCCCAGCCATCCGGCTCGGCCTTGCTACCGTGCTGCTCGTCGTCGCCGGTCACTTCGCGGGCTTCACCTTCATCCGTCCCTTCCTTGAAACGGTGCCGCATTTCGGCGTCGAGGCGATCTCCGGCATCCTTCTCGCCTTCGGTATTGGCGGCTTCCTCGGCAACATCGTCGGCGGCCTGATCGCCGAACGCAATACGACGCTTGCCATGACGCTTGCCGCCAGCGGCATTGCCGTCACCGCCTTCCTGCTTGCCTTCGCCGGTGAGGCGCCGGCGCTGGCAGCGGTCGCGACAGCCCTGTGGGGCTTTGCCTTCGGCGCCTTGCCGGTCAGCGTTCAGAGCTTCGTCACCCAGGCTGCCGCCGACGAGGCGGAAAGCGCCGGAGCAATGATGCTGACGACGTTCCAAGTCGCGATATCAAGCGGCGCCGTGCTTGGCGGGCTTATCGTGGATGTCCAGGGTGCGGCTGGCGTCTTTGCCTTCGCCGGCATCGCGGCCCTGCTCGGCGCCACCCTGATCGGCGTCGCGAGCCGCCGCGGGGTGGAAGCCACGGGCTGATTATGCTTCAGCCCCGCGCCGTGATGAACGGCGCGGGGCCGCCGTTCGTCCGCGATCGGCCCTCGGCAGTGACCACCATCATCTGTGCAGCGCTGGGGAACTATGGCATAGTTGCCCCATGGCGATACATGTCTTGGCGGTCCATCGCGACACGGTCGGGACGGAAAAGGGGGCGGGCGGTTCGCTTGCTGCCGCCTATTCCGTGGGTATCCTCTGCTGGCTGCTATCATCAGGCGTCTATATCGCCGCCAAATGGGTCTCTCCCGAGATGCCGCCCTGGGCGCTTTGCTTCTGGCGCGTGCTGATCGCCTGGGCAATCCTGATGCCAATCGTCTACCGGCATTTCGGCGCCATGGTCGCGCTCGTGCGGGCGCGCGGTCTCGAACTGCTCATCATCGGCGGCATTGGGCTTGCGATCTGCCAGGGCCTGATTTTCGTCGGCCTGGAACATGCCGATGCCACGACCGCCGGCATCATCATTGCCCTGATCCCGATCATCACCATGATCCTTGCCCGGTTCATTCTGGCCGAGCCGATGGGACGCTGGCAGGTGATCGGGTCGATCCTCGCCTTTCTCGGCATCGTGGTCATCATCATCAAGGGCAGCCCGGCCGCACTCCTGCGTCTCGATTTCAACCCCGGCGAGTTGTGGATCGTCGCCGGCGCCTTCTGTTTCAGCCTCTACACCGTGCTGCTCCGCAGGGCGAAATTCGACGTGAACCGCCTTGCGCTCCTCGTGCTGCTGCTCGGCGCCGCCGCGCTGACGGCGCTGCCCTTCTACCTGTATGAACTCGCCTCCGACGAACGCTCGACACTGAATGCCAGCGGACTGATCGCGCTCGCCTATGTCGCGATCCCCGGCGGCGCGATCATGTATTATCTCTTCAATCGCAGCATCGAGGCGCTGGGTGCTGCGCGGGCGGGCGTGCTCCTCTACATCCAGACCATCTTCATCGCCGTGCTCGCCTACCTCATCCTGGGCGAACAATTGCAGCGCTATCACCTCGAAGGCGCCGCACTTATCGTCGCCGGCCTGCTGCTGATCATCCTGTTGAAGCCAAAGGCCGGAGTGATGGCGAGCAACGCCTGAGAGAGGTGCAGTGTTTTTCGATGAACGCTGGTGGCGGAGCGGGCGGCCGCTTTCGGCCTGAACCCGCCAACAGTCAGGTGTCACTGGTTTCGCGATGTTTTGCTCAGAACACCAATGTCGGCGACACATCCGAATGCCATCACAGGCATTTTACAGGACCTACTGCCGCATAAGCTGCCACTGGAAATGCCTGCAGTCCGATGGCGAACACTACCCCATGGAAGGCAGCTAAGAACCAGGCGCTTTTTCGAAGTTGCGGGTGAGTTATCGAAGCGATGAGGATTGCAAAACTCGAAAATCCAACGGCAAGCCAGATAAAGGTTAGCGGCGGAAAATATATCATGATGACCGGAAAGCAGCGTGCGAACGTATTGTGAGCTGCTGTCATGTAAGACCATCCCGCCAGCGTTACCCAAAATAGCGTGTGCATGAGTACGGTACCCAGTCTCCACAAGCGGCTGTATCGCACTGTCTGCCTCCATTATTTTCGCTTCGACAGCGATACAATCTTGCCGCTAGTCACACAATGACTGCAATCCCGCGCCACACTCCTGCTTCGCGCCTGCACCTCGCGAGCAAGCCAGCACCTTCCCCTCAAAACCCGGTCTTGCTTGTTTTCAGCAGGATATTAGTTTCAGTCGAGTTGATGCCGTTGATCAGCCGGATGCGGCGTAGCGTCTCGTCGAAGGAGACGAGGTCGCGGTCCTCGAGTTCGGCGATGAAATCCCATTTGCCGTTGGTGCTGTGCAGCGCGCGCACCTGCGGCAGGCCGCGCAGCTGGTCGGCGACCTTGTCGGCGAGCTTGCCGAGCACTTCGATCATCACGATGGCGCGCACGCCCGCCGCGCGCGTCTCGTGCCCGGTGCGGATGGTGAAGCCGGTGATGGTGCCGTTCGCGACAAGCCGGTCGATCCGCGCCGAAACGGTGGCGCGCGACGCCCCGGTCATGGCGGCGAGCGACGAGACAGGAGTTCGCGCGTTGTGCCTCAGCGCGCTCAAGAGTTCCTGGTCGAGATCGTCCATACCGTTCACTTTGCGAAATCGGACTTGGCAAAGTGCCAAATCGCCGTTCAGAACTGACACTTTTTCATCTTTTTGTCAGCGCGTCGATATCTCAATATGTCCCGAAGCATCAAGCAGGAGCACAGGCATGCAGGCACAGCGAAAGTCGATCACCCTCATCGGAGCGCCGCTCGAAGAAGGTTCCGGCCGAAGGGGAGCGGCCATGGGTCCGGCGGCTCTGCGCATCGCCGGTGTCGACCAGACGCTGATCGATCTCGGCCACGATGTGGTCGACGCCGGCGACGTCAATGTCGTGCCCGCGCGTGACCTGCCGAACCATCCGAAGGCGCACAATCTGCGCACCGTCGGCGCGTTTACCCGCGCGCTGGAAGCTGGTGTTTACGAAGCCGCAGCGGCCGGACGTTTTCCGCTGATCCTCGGCGGCGATCACAGCCTATCGATGGGCACTGTCTCGGGCATGGCTCGCCACGCCGCCAGGCAGGGCCGCCCGCTCGTCGTTCTCTGGCTCGACGCCCATTCCGATTTCAACACGCCGGAGACCTCGCCGTCCGGCAATATCCACGGCATGCCCGTCGCCTATTACTGCGGCAAGGCCGATCTTGCCGATATCCTGCCGCGTGACCGGCCGCTGGTCGATCCTGAAAACGTCTACCAAGTCGGCATACGCTCCGTCGATGCGCCGGAGCGCGAGTTGATCAAGGAGCACGGCGTCAACGTCTTCGACATGCGCTCGATCGACGAGCAGGGGGTTGCCGCGATCATGCGCGACATTCTTTCCAAGGTCGAAGCGGCGAACGCGCTGCTGCATGTCAGCCTCGATGTCGATTTCCTCGATCCCGACGTCGCGCCCGGCGTCGGCACCACGGTGCCCGGCGGCGCCACCTTCCGCGAGGCGCACCTGATCATGGAGATGCTCTGCGACAGCGGCCTCGTCTCCTCGCTCGACCTCGTCGAACTCAACCCGTTTCTCGACGATCGTGGCAAGAGCGCCCGCATCCTGGTCGAACTGACGGCCAGCCTCTTCGGCCGCCGCATCTTCGATCGTCCGACACGCGCAGCATGATGGGAGGGATGACATGAACACGTCTGCAAACCTGATCGATACCGAACAGCGCCTCGGCGCCCATAACTACAAACCCCTTGATGTCGTCCTGACGCGCGGCGAAGGCGTCTATGTCTGGGACACCGACGGCAAGCGTTACCTCGACTGCCTCTCGGCCTATTCGGCCGTCAACCAGGGCCACTGCCACCCGAAGATCCTCGAAGCCATGGTCGCCCAGGCCGGCAAGCTGACGCTCACCTCCCGCGCCTTCCGCAACGACCAGCTCGCTCATCTCTACGAGGAACTGGCGGCGCTGACGGGATCGCACAAGATCCTGCCGATGAACTCCGGCGCAGAAGCCGTGGAGACCGCGATCAAGGCCGTGCGCAAATGGGGTTACGAGGTCAAGGGCGTGCCCGAGGGCAAGGCCGAGATCATCGTCTGCTCCGACAATTTCCACGGTCGCACGCTTTCTATCATCAGCTTCTCCACCGATCCCGATGCCCGCTCCGGCTTCGGCCCCTACACGCCGGGCTTCCGCACCGTCCCCTTCGGCGATATCGAGGCCTTCACCGCTGCGATCAACGAGAACACCGTGGCCGCCCTCATCGAGCCGATCCAGGGCGAGGCCGGCGTCATCATTCCGCCAACGGGCTATTTCAAACGCGTCCGCGAGCTCTGCACCGATAATAACATCACGCTCATCCTCGACGAGATCCAGACCGGCCTCGGCCGCACCGGCAAGCTGCTGGCCGAAGAGCACGAAGGCATCGAGGCGGACGTGACGCTGATCGGCAAGGCGCTGTCGGGCGGGTTCTACCCGGTCTCCGCCGTGCTCTCCAATTCCGAGGTTCTCGGCGTCCTGAAGCCCGGCCAGCACGGCTCGACCTTCGGCGGCAACCCGCTCGCCTGCGCAGTCGCCCGTGCGGCACTCAGGGTACTCACCGAGGAAGGCATGATCGAGAACGCCGCCAGAATGGGCGACTACTTCCTCGAAGGGCTGCGCTCCATCCGCTCCAACATCGTCAGGGACGTGCGCGGACGCGGCCTGATGATGGCCGTCGAACTGGAACCGGAAGCCGGCGGCGCCCGGCAATATTGCTACGCGCTGAAGGATCTCGGCCTGCTCGCCAAGGACACCCACGAAAACACCATCCGCCTCGCCCCACCGCTCGTCATCACAAGGAGCCAGGTCGAATGGGCGGTCGAGCAGATCGAAAAGACCATCGCCTGATGGCTTGCGGTTCCACGCCGACGAGGACAAGGTGCGTACCACCATCCCCGCCGACGGATTGCCAATGCCCGATCTCTGGAAAGCCCCCCTCGACCGCCCCCTCGTGATCGCACATCGCGGGGGCGCGGCGCTGGCCGCGGAAAATACGATAGCAGCCATCCGGGCAGCAGAGGCTGCCGGGGCCGACGCGATCGAGACCGATATCCGGGCAACAAGCGACGGCGCGCTGGTGTGCGTGCACGACGCCGACCTCTTGCGGCTGTGCAACAATCCCCGTGCCGTGGCCGATCTCGACCTGACGGAACTGCGTCAAGTCCTGCCCGGCGTTATGACGCTTGCGGAAGCGCTTGGCGCCACCGGCACCATTGGCATTCTTCTTGATTTCAAGCTGGCCGACGAATCTGCTTTGCTGGATGTAATTGACGAGATCGAGCGATCTCCAGTGTCTCGAAACGCCTTGCTCGGCCTGCGAAGCTTGCCGCTGATCTGCGCTGCCCGCTCACGAAGCCACCTGCCTATCCTCGCCTTCCTTGATAGCGAGGACCTTATAGACGACGCGGTCGCCGCCGGCGCCAACTGGTTCCGGCTTTGGCAAGGCTGGACCTCGCGCGACAGCGTCTCCGCGGTTCAGGGTGCCGGGATGCACGCGGCCATCATGGTGGGTCAGCCGCGCTCGGTGCCGTTGCCGGAATATCCACCGTTCCCTGTCGGCGTGGTCGACGCCGCCGGACTCGCCCGGATCGCGCAAACACGCCCGGATGCAATCCTGCTCGACGATCCTCGCCTGCTGCGGGCACCGGCATCGCCCGTTGCTCTCTAGGGCAGCCAGACTCTGCGCCGGGCGAAAAATCCTCCCTGTCGGTTTAGATTTGCGAAACACTCTTTCGCTAGCGTCCATGCCAACCGTATCGATTCCCTTCCTGATGAAGGGCGCGCGGTTTGAAGGCAAAGTCCGACCGTGCCATGGGGGCGCGGCTGCTTCTGCCCTGGCTTAGACGGTTGGGACACATTCATGGCTACGATCAATTCCACCAGCTTCAGCAGCGATATGCTGGAAATCATTGCCTTCAGACTGCACGATCAGGAGTTCTGCGTTAAAACGACGACCATCCGCGAAATCCGCGGCTGGGCGCCGTCCACGCCGATCCCGCATGCGCCGGCAGACGTGATCGGCGTCATGAACCTGCGCGGCTCCGTGATCCCGATCATCGACCTCGCCTTCAAGCTCGGCATGAAGAGCACCGTCGCCAACGAGCGCAGCGCCATCGTCGTCGCCGAAGTGCACAACATGGTCATCGGCATGCTTGTCGACCGCGTCTCCGACATCCTGACGATCTCGGCCGAACAGGTGCAGCCGGTCCCCGAGGTCACCGCGTCCTTCGACCGCGCTTTCTGCGAGGGCATCATCGCCTCGGAAAACGGCATGATCTGCTTCCTGAACCTCGCCAAGATGTTCAAGGAAAACGAAACCGACGACCTCGCCGCCTGACCCCGATCTCGATTGCACAGTTTCGAAAGGCCGCCGCGAGGCGGCTTTTTTGTTGAGCCAATATTTCAATATAAGAATTCAACTATGAGTTCTGATTGCCGACAGATACTACATTAGACATTTATTTTATACTAAACATTAACCCTGGAAAGAGCATCATCGGTTGTGAAGAGCCTCTAATATTCGATCAAAGGTAGGCTGACGCACTCTTTTTCCGAGTGCTTCCCTCTCTTACGTAAGGTTGAGTTGAGGAGGCGGCTTCGATAACCGGGCGGGCCGCGATCGGCATTCGCCAGAGAGGGATTGGGGAATGTTTGGGCTTTCGTCCGATGCGAAGCATGTTCTTGAGGCGATCTCCAAGTCGCAGGCAATCATCGAGTTCGACCTGAAAGGCAATGTGCTCACGGCGAACGAGAATTTCTGCAAGACACTGGGCTACGGCCTAGCCGACATCGTCGGCAAGCACCACAGCATGTTCTGTGAACCGGCCCTTGCGGCCACATCGGAATATCGCGAGTTCTGGGCGCGTCTCGGCCGGGGCGAGCATGACGCCGGTTCCTACAAGCGACTGGCCAAGGGTGGACGCGAAATCTGGATCCAGGCCTCCTACAACCCCGTTTTCAAGCACGGCAAGCCCTACAAGGTGGTGAAGTTCGCCGCCGATATTACCGCGGAGAAGAACTGCGCCACGGAAGGCCTGGGCAAACTCGATGCCATCTCCCGCTCGCAGGCCGTCATCGAATTCACCCCGACGGGCGAGATCCTCACCGCCAACGAAAACTTCTGCAACGGCCTTGGCTACTCGCTGGGCGAGATCGTCGGCAAGCATCACAGCATGTTCTGTGACCCCGCCTACACCCGCTCCGAGGAATATGCCAGTTTCTGGCCTCGCCTCGCCCGTGGCGAATTCATCGCCAACGAATTCGTCCGCTACGGCAAGGGCGGCCGCGAAATCTGGATCCAGGCCGCATATAACCCGATCACCGACACCAACGGCAAGGTCTACAAGGTCGTCAAGTTCGCGACCGACGTCACCCAGCGCATGACGGCCATCAGCCATCTGGCCGACGCATTGCGTCATCTGTCCGAGGGCGACCTGACGAAATCGGTGACCACGCCCTTCGTTCCCTCGATGGAACAGTTGCGGCACGACTTCAACGCCGCGGTCACCAAGCTCTCTGAGACCATGCAAACCATCGGCGACAACAGCCGCGCCATCGCCGCCGGCTCGCGCGAGGTCGGCACATCGGCCGATTCCTTCTCCAAGCGCACCGAGCAGCAGGCCGCCTCGATCGAGGAGACGGCGGCGGCGCTCGAACAGATCACGACGACGGTGAACGACTCCAGCCACCGCGCCGACGAGGCCGGCAAACTGGTGGCCAAGACCAAGCTCGGCGCCGAACAGTCCGGCGAGGTAGTGCGCAACGCCGTGGCCGCCATGGGCCAGATCGAACAGTCGTCGCGCGAGATCACCAACATCATCGGCGTGATCGACGACATCGCCTTCCAGACGAACCTGCTGGCGCTGAACGCCGGCGTCGAGGCCGCCCGCGCCGGGGAGGCAGGCAAGGGCTTCGCCGTTGTCGCCCAGGAAGTCCGCGAACTCGCACAGCGATCGGCAAGCGCCGCCAAGGAGATCAAGGCCCTCATCACCACCTCGAGCGAACTCGTGAGAAACGGTGTGGACCTTGTCGGGCAGACCGGCAGGGCGCTGGAGACCATCGTCGGGCAGGTGGCCGAGATCAACGTCAACGTCGCGGCCATCGTCGAAGGTTCGAAGGAGCAGGCAACGGGGTTGAAAGAGATCAATACCGCCGTCAACCAGATGGACCAGGCGACACAGCAGAACGCCGCCATGGTCGAGGAAAGCACCGCCGCGAGCCACACGCTGGCCGCCGAGGCCGAGGCGCTGCGGAACCTCGTCGCGCAGTTCAAGCTGGGCAACGAATATGCACGCGGGAGTGCCGCCCGCCCTGTGCCCTCGCCGGCCTTGCATCTTGTCGCCAGAGTGGCACGAGCCCAGGGCGCGGCTATGCCTTCGGCCGATCATTGGGAAGAATTCTGAGATTCTCAAGCGGACCTGCAACAATGCCGCTAGCTTCGCTGCTAGCGGCATTGTTGCATTTTAACGTGAGATTAGCAGCTCGATCCAAAAGATATTAATATCTCTATACGTGCATTATTATAATCTAATTTAGATACATATTTGTTTTAGGGGCATCCGGAGAGAACGCCCAGCGCATGCCACACAAAGAGAACATCACCTTGTTTTAAAAATACTTTTTGTACGAAATCGTACGAATTGAACAAAGTATGGACTCCCATAGGTGGCACGCCTTGAAACACTCGCTTTAGAGTCTGTTAGCCTTTATTCCACGATATAAAACCTAAGCGCGAACACCCATTGAAATTTTAGCTAAGGAGCATATTCTAATAATCACGCGGGACTGACGCTATCAACCACTCTCGGTTGCTTCCAGGTCCCCGTGGAAAGCGCGCTTCCACTTGTTTCACCACCGGGGCCTCGAGTCCCGGCCATCGATCATTTGGAGGATTGAATGAAATACCATATCGCCACCATCGCAGCGCTTACCGTCGGTTTCGGCGCTCTCATGGTACCGTTTCAGGCCGGTGCGTTTGATGTAGGTGGCAAGGGCGGACTTAGTGTCAGCACCAGCAATGGCCTGGGCGTCTCCCTCGGCGGGTCGAACGGCGTCAATGCCAATGTCGGCGGCACCAAATCCGGCGGATTGGGCGTCAGCGCGTCCGTTGGCGGCTCGAACGGCATCAACAGCAACACGTCCGTTGGCGGCAAGAGCAGCACCGGCGGCCTCGGAGTCAGCACCACGGCAAGCGTCGGCGGTTCCAAGGGTGTCAATGCCGATGTCAACGCCAATGTCGGTGGCTCAAGCCTCGCCACCGCCAATGCCAAGGTTGGCCTTGCCGGCAACACGCTCGCAAATGTCAACATCGGCGTGCCCGGCGTGACGGACCCGACCAATCCAAACAACCCCAACAACCCGAACAATCCGAACAACCCGCGCAACCCGATCAATCGCCAGCTTGTCGCCTATGACGACATGTCTCCAGCCGATCGTGCGAAGATGAAGGTGCGTTGCAAGGATATCGTTCGTGGCGGCGGCTTCGATTCCGGCCTCGTCAAGCTCTGCAAGATGGTCATCGCCATGCGTTGACCCTCGCGGCAGAGATCGAAAGGAACAGGCGCCGGTTCACCCCTCCGGCGCCTTTTCTTCGTCTCGGCGCACGGGCTCCGGCCGCCTGATCAGCGGCATTGCCTCGGTGACCAGCGCGCTCAGCCCATTGGCCTCGCGCTCGGCGATCTCTAACAGCTGCCGGCGCATGCGCGGCTCCCAGAACTTGTTGATATGCAAGGCGACCCCTTCGGCCGCCTGTGCCTGTGGCTGCGTCGCGAAGAAGGTCGCGATCTGGTTGGCCATGTAGACCAGCTTGGTCCCGGTATCATGCGACATCGGATATGCTCCCGGCCTTGATGCGATGTGGATGCGTGAAGATTTCGAAATCCTCGCCGCGCACCAGCGCCACCAGTGTCATCCCGGCCTCCTCGGCGGTGCGGATCGCCAGTGCCGTCGGCGCCGAGATCGCCACCAGAACGGGGCTTCCGAGAATCGCTGCCTTCTGCACCATCTCGACCGACAGCCGGCTGGTGACGGCAACAATCCCCTCTCGGCCGGTCTCCCCCATGCCGACGACGGCGCCGCAGAGCTTGTCCAGTGCATTGTGCCGCCCGACATCCTCGCGAACCGCCAGGAGCCCCTTGCCCGGAACATAAAAGCCAGCGCCGTGCACCGCCCGTGTCTCCCGATACAGCGGCTGCGCGCCATTGAGCAGCGCCACCGCCTCGACGATATCGTGATAGGTGACCGTCAGCCCCACCGCCGAGACGTCGGGCACCTTGCGGACGGCCTGCTCGATCGATTCGATGCCACAGAGGCCGCAGCCCACAGGCCCCGCCATGCTGCGCCGCCTCGCCCGCAATTGTTCTTCTACATCATCGGCCAGCCAGATCTGCACGTCGATCCCGCGCTCGCCCGGCACGACGTCGATCGACGAGATCTGCGCACGATGAGAAATGATCCCTTCGGTCAGCGTGAAACCAACTGCGAAATCCTCGATATCATCGGGCGTGCCCATCATCACGGCGTGCGTGGAGCCGCCATAGGAAAAGGCGATCGGCACCTCCTCCGGCACCATGCGCTCGCCCGGCGTCACAATGCCGGCGCTGCGCGCGGTACGCCTGACCGATATCCGGCTTGGCCATTCCGTCATTATTCCGCTGCCTCCAGCTTTCCCTTGATCCGCCGACTTTGCCGCGCCTGCTCCTCATATTCAACCTGCCAGTTGGTCGGGCCATTGGAGGGCGAGACCTGCACGGCAGTCACCTTGTATTCGGGGCAGTTCGTCGCCCAGTCCGAGAAGTCTGTCGTGATCACATTGGCCTGCGTATCGGGATGGTGGAAGGTTGTGTAGACCACGCCGGGCGAAACGCGATCGGTGATCAGCGCCCTGAGCGTCGTGTCGCCCGAGCGGCTCATGAGCTTTACCCAGTCGCCGTCGCGAATACCGCGCTGTTCTGCATCATGCGGATGGATCTCCAGCCTGTCCTCTGCGTGCCAGACGACATTCTCCGTGCGCCGCGTCTGCGCCCCGACATTGTACTGGCTGAGAATGCGGCCCGTGGTCAGAAGCAGCGGGAAGCGTGGTCCCGTCCGTTCGTCGGTGGCGACGTATTCGGTGCGGATGAACTTGCCCTTCCCGCGAACGAAGCCATCGACATGCATGATCGGCGAACCCTGGGGATGCGCTTCGTTGCAAGGCCACTGCACGGAACCCATCTTATCGAGGTAGTCGTAGGAGACCATGGCAAAGCTCGGCGTCGTCGCGGCGATCTCGTCCATGATCTCGGAGGGGTGCTTGTAATTCCAGGAAAGCCCGATTGCCTGCGCCAGCTTCTGCGTCACTTCCCAATCGGCATAGCCGTTCTTCGGGCTCATCACCTTGCGCACGCGGTTGATGCGACGCTCGGCATTGGTGAAGGTGCCGTCTTTCTCCAAAAAACTCGAGCCCGGCAGGAAGACATGCGCGTAGTTCGCCGTCTCGTTCAGGAATAGATCGTGGACCACGACGCATTCCATCGCAGCCAACCCCGCCGCAACATGCTTGGTATCGGGGTCCGACTGCAGGATATCTTCGCCCTGGACATAGAGCCCCTTGAAGGAGCCATCGACGGCCGCATCGAGCATGTTGGGAATGCGCAGGCCCGGTTCGTCGCTGATCTTCACACCCCAGAGCTTTTCGAAGATATCGCGCGTCGCATCATCGGAGATATGCCGATAGCCCGGCAGTTCGTGCGGGAAGGAACCCATGTCGCAAGAGCCCTGCACGTTGTTCTGGCCGCGCAACGGGTTCACGCCGACGCCGGGACGACCGATATTGCCGGTGACCATTGCCAGATTGGCGATCGCCATGACCGTCGTCGAACCCTGGCTATGCTCGGTCACACCAAGGCCGTAATAGATCGCGCCGTTGCCGCCTGTGGCGTAAAGGCGGGCAGCACCGCGCAGCATCTCCGCCGGTACACCGGTCAAAGCTTCCGTCGCCTCCGGACTATGATGAGGCTCGGCGACGAAGGCCGCCCAGTCCTCGAACTCCGACCAGTCGCAGCGCTCGCGAATGAAACGCTCGTCGAACAGTCCCTCGGTGACGATCACATGCGCCAGCGAGGTCATGACGGCGACGTTGGTGCCCGGCTTCAATGGCAGATGATAGGCCGCCTCGACATGCGGCGAGCGGACGATATCGGTGCGGCGCGGATCGATGACGATCAGCTTGGCGCCCTGCCGCAGCCGCTTCTTGAGCCGCGAGGCGAAAACCGGATGCCCATCCGTAGGATTGGCGCCGATAACGACGACGACGTCGCTCTTCTCGACGCTGTCGAAATTCTGCGTGCCCGCCGAGGTGCCGAACGCCTGGCCGAGGCCATAGCCGGTCGGCGAATGGCAGACGCGGGCGCAGGTGTCGACATTGTTGTTGCGGAAGCCGGCGCGCACCAGCTTCTGCACCAGATAGGTTTCCTCGTTGGTGCAGCGCGATGAGGTGATGCCGCCAATGGAATCTCGCCCATACTGATACTGGATGCGCCGGAACTCGCTCGCCACATGCGCGAAGGCCTCGTCCCAGCTCACCTCGCGCCAGGGATCGGTGATCTTCTCGCGCACCATCGGATTGAGGATGCGGTCCTTGTGGCTGGAATAGCCGTAGGCGAAGCGACCCTTGACGCAGGAATGCCCGCGGTTCGCCTGCCCATCCTTCCACGGTACCATGCGCACCAGTTCCTCGCCGCGCATCTCCGCCTTGAACGAACAGCCGACGCCGCAATAGGCGCAGGTGGTCACCACCGAATGTTCCGGCTGGCCGATCGCGATCACCGACTTCTCGGTCAGTGTCGCCGTCGGACAGGCCTGCACGCAGGCGCCGCAGGAGACGCATTCCGACGAGACGAAATCCTCGTGCATGCCGGCCGATACACGGGAATCGAAGCCGCGCCCCTCGATGGTCAGCGCAAACGTGCCCTGCACTTCCTCGCAGGCGCGCACGCAGCGCGAACAGACGATGCATTTGGCCGGATCGAAGGTGAAATAGGGATTGGATTCGTCTTTTGGCGCCCACTTGGCATTGAGTCCGCCATTGTCGCGTGCCTTGACGTGGTTCTCGCCGTCATAGCCGTAGCGCACATCGCGCAGGCCCACCGCGCCCGCCATGTCCTGCAGCTCGCAATCGCCGTTGGTCGCGCAGGTGAGACAGTCGAGCGGATGATCGGAAATATAGAGCTCCATCACCCCGCGCCGCACGTCCTTGAGCCGGTTCGTCTGCGTCGACACCACCATGCCCGCCGCGACAGGCGTGGTACAGGACGCGGGTAGGCCGCTACGTCCCTGGATCTCGACAAGGCAGAGCCGGCAGGAACCGAAGGCGTCGATCATGTCGGTGGCGCAGAGCTTCGGGATCTCGATCCCCGCATCCATCGACGCGCGCATGATGGATGTGCCCTCGGGCACCGTGATCTGGTTGCCGTCGATGGTCAGCGTTACCATGGTCTCGGAGGCGGAGGCCGGCGTGCCGTAGTCGATTTCATGAACGAGGGACATGATGTGCCTCCGTAAGAGAATGATCTGCCGTCGTGGATGGCGCTAAGACCCCTCCCCAACCCTTCCCCACAAGGGGGAGGGGCTTCACTGCGGCGCGGTCATCGCGCTGCAGCGGCTCTCCCGCATGTGGACGCGTTGAGACGAGAATGGGAAGGGCGCAGCACCCTGAGCCCCTTCCCCTTGTGGGGAGGGGTTGGGGAGGGGAATAGACGTTCGATGCAATCCTCATCATTCCGCAGCCTCCACCATCGGCCCCGGCGCGAAATCCTCGGGAAAATGCGTCATCGCGCTCATGACGGGATAGGGCGTGAACCCGCCGAGCGCGCAGAGCGAGCCGAACTTCATCGTGTTGCAGAGGTCGGCGAGCAGCGCCCGGTTGTTCTCCGGCTCGATCCCAAGCGCGATCTTGTCGGCCGTTTCCACCCCGCGCGTCGAGCCGATGCGACAGGGCGTGCACTTGCCGCAACTCTCCACCGCGCAGAACTCCATCGCGAAGCGCGCCCGCTTCAGCATGTCGGCGCTGTCGTCGAAGACGACGATCCCCGCATGGCCGATCAGCCCGTCCCTGGCGGCGAAAGCCTCGTAGTCGAACGGCGTGTCGAACAGCGCACGCGGGAAGTAGGCGCCCAATGGCCCACCCACCTGCACCGCCTTGACCGGCCGCCCCGAGGCCGTACCGCCGGCGATGTCGTCCACGATCTCGCCCAGCGTCAGCCCGAAGGCCGCCTCATAAAGACCGGGATGCCTCACATTGCCGGCGATCTGCAACGGGATCGTGCCGCGCGAACGGCCCATGCCGAAATCGCGATAATAGGCCGCGCCCTTCTCCATGATCACGGGCACGGAAGCCAGCGAGATCACGTTGTTGATGACGGTGGGACAGTCGAACAGGCCCTTGTGCGCCGGCAGCGGCGGCTTGGCGCGCACGATGCCGCGCTTGCCCTCGAGGCTGTTCAGAAGTGCCGTTTCCTCGCCGCAAACATAGGCGCCGGCGCCGGTACGAACCTCGATCTCGAAAGCTTTGCCGGAGCCGAGAACCGAAGAGCCGAGCACGCCGGCACGTCCCGCGATCTCGACCGCCTCGGTCATGGTAGCAATGGCATGCGGATACTCCGAGCGAATATAGACGAAGCCCTTTGTCGCCCCGGTCGCGACCCCCGCGATCGCCATGCCCTCGATTAGCACAAAGGGGTCGCCTTCCATGATCATCCGGTCGGCGAAAGTGCCGCTGTCTCCCTCGTCGGCATTGCAGACGATGTATTTGCGCGCACCGGGCGCATCGAACACGGTCTTCCACTTGATGCCGGTCGGAAAACCCGCACCGCCGCGCCCTCGCAGACCGGAATCGGTGACGTCCTTGACGATATCGGCCGGCTGCATGGCGATGGCGCGTCGCAAACCGGAGAGCCCGCCATGCGCCTCGTAATCGCTGAGCGACAGCGGATCGATCACCCCGCAACGTGCAAAAGTCAGCCGCGTCTGCCGCTTGAGAAACGGGATGTCCTCGACCATGCCGAAGCGGAGCGGATGATCGCCGCCCGATATCAGCCCCGCATCGAACAATGCCGCGACATCACGCGCCTTCACCGGGCCGTAGCCGATCCGCTTGCCGTCCACCTCGACCTCGACCAACGGTTCCAGCCAGTGCATGCCGCGCGAGCCGTTGCGCACGATCACAGCATCAAGGCCGCGATCGGAAATTTCCTTGGCGACCGCATCGGCCACCTTGTCGGCACCGAGCGACAGTGCCGCCGCATCGCGAGGGATATAGATCCTGACGCTCATCGGCGTGCCTCCGCGATCATCTCCTCGAGGTCGGCGACATCGACCCGGCCGTGCACCTCGCCGTCCACCATCGCGGACGGCGAGCATGAACAGAGCCCGAGACAGAAAACCGGCTCCAGCGTGATCGCTCCGTCGGGCGTCGTGCCATGCCAATCGATCGCCAGCATCGCCTTCACGCGTTCGGCCAGACGGTCTGCGCCCATCGACTGACAGGATTCGGCCCGACAGAGCTTCAGCACATGTCGGCCGGCCGGGTGGTCGCGATAGTCGTGATAGAAAGTGACGACGCCATGCACTTCCGCCCGCGACAGGTTGAGCCCGTGCGCGATGACGGGAAGTGCCTCCTGCGGGACATAGCCGAACATGTCCTGAATCTCGTGCAGGATCGGCAGCATCGGTCCTTCGAGCGTCTTCAGACGTTCGACGATCTCACGAACCAGATCGGAAATATCGCCCTTGGCGACATGAATGGTCATCAGCGGCCCTCCCAGACCAGCGGCGACAAATCAGGGCTTTGGCCGGCTTCCTCCCGAAGCCAATCGCCGAAGCCACAGACATTAGTATAGAACGTTCCCGGGCAAGGACGAAGCGATCAATAGGACGGTCCATCGCCTGATGGAAAGCCTATCGGAACTCGCCAGACGGGATAGGGCCTCATGCGGCAATGCCGGGCTGGTCTGCGACCTGGAAGACCGCGACGCGAACGAGTTTATGGAAATGGCCGCCGGTCAAGTCCGGTTGGACTGCATCTTCCGGGCGAAGCGGTCTCTCTCGAAATACGGCTCTTCAGTCTTCGTCGGCTTCCGGAAACATGACGAAGAGCGAGCGAAGAAAGGTCACCGTCTCTACCTTGGCGATCCTGTAGTAGATCAGCCGCCCGTCGCGACGGCTGGAAACCAGCCCTTCCATCCTGAGGCGCGCAAGCTGTTGCGAGACCATCGCCTGCTGTACGCCGAGCAGTTCTTCCAGTTCACCGACCGTGCGCTCCCGCTCCGTCAGCAGATAGAGGATGAGAAGCCGGTTATGGTGAGACAGCGCCTTGAGAACCGTACTAGCGGTACGGGCCCTTGCGGACAGCTTTCTCAGCCTTTGGTCGGCATGGCCCGGTTGAGGTGTGGACAAGTCCATTCTGCATCTCTGACTATAACAAACGCCGCACTTAAAACGGGTGCAACAACCTTATTCGCACCCGCCGTCGGCTTGGATCTCTTGAGATGCTAAAAAACTTATCGCTGCTCAGCAGATAAGCTGACCGCCATTTATTTCAAGCACTTGCCCGGTCACGTAACCGGAAAGTGATGGAGCCGAGAGGAACAAATAGGCGGGAGCACAGTCCTCCGCCGTTCCCAGCCGCTGCAGCGGAATGCCCTTGCGCGTTGCTTCCAGTTTCTCGGGCGACGAATAGCGCTGGTGGAAATCGGTTTCGATGGTGCCTGGCGAGACGCAATTGACGCGGATTTTTGATGGTGCCAGCTCCCGCGCCAGCGCCTTCGAATAGGTCGAGACGAAGGCCTTGGATGCCGAATAGATCGCCGAGCCAGGACTGCCGCCCGTCAGCGCCGAGATCGACACCGTGTTGACGATGGCAGCACCGTCCGCCGCCTTCAGGCCAGGGATCAGAGCGCGCGTCAGCTCCACGACGGAGGTCTGGTTCAGATGCACGATCTTTTCATATTGCTCATCGGTCAGCGTATCGGCGGGAAACCGGCCAACCATTGTCCCTGCATTGTTGACGAGCACATGCAGGCGGTCGAAGGTGCTCAAGACCTTGGCCGCAAATGCAGCCGTGCCATCCGCCGTCGAAAAATCGCCTGGAACGAGGAAGGCGCGCCGGTCCTCTTCCGCCGTCAGCAGGAAATCCGGAAGTTCCCGGTCCCCGTCGCGCCCGACATGCACCAGCACGCGCGCGCCACAATCGAGAAACTGCCGGGCAACCTCAAGGCCGATGCCCCTGCTCGCGCCGGTCACCACGACATTCCTATTTTCGAACAATTTGGGATGAAACACGCAAGCCCTCCTCGGCTATGTCGGTGCGGCGGGGGCCGATGACGGCGCAGGCGCGACCGGCGGCGTTGAACCCCGAGGCAACCACAGCGCGCCCAATCCGTCAACCTTTGCCGCGATCCGCGCCAGCGACCGGATCGCGTGCCCAAAAACAAAAAAGCGGCCCTGAGGCCGCTTCGATGGTGTCACGCCGTGGCGCTGATCAGTCCTCGCGGATCACGCCGCTGAGGTGGGTCAGTTCCATGACATAATGCTCCAGCCTCGACTTGTGCTCGTGATGCTGGGTGTCTTCGATTTCGCGCTTGGCCGCTTCGATACGCAGCGTCAGCTCGTCCTTGGTGATGTCCTCGATCGCGACCGCGGATTCAGCCAGAAGCGTGCAGCCGGTCGGCAGGATGTCGGCGAAGCCACCGAAAACAACGTAGTCCTTCTTTGCGCCGCTGGAAGAGCGAACGCTGACGATGCCCGGCTTGATCGTCGTCATCGTCGGCGCGTGGTTCGCCATGACGGTCATCTCGCCCTCGGTGGCCGGAATGACAACTTCCGTCACCATCTCCGACAGTAGCAGGCGCTCCGGAGACACGAGTTCAAAATTGAAATTGTCAGCCATCAGTGACTTACCTTCTCGGCCTTTGCATCTTGCAGTTTGGTCCCGCAGAACGGGCAGTGCTGTATCGCCTGATCGAGATAGCCCAGACCTTCCTCGGTCTGGACCAGTCCGACAACCATCATCAGCGCGCCGTTGTCCGCCCTGTAGACGGTGGGCGCCGCGGGTTCCGGAAGATCCGCCACGACCACCCTGAGGTCGTCGCAGCAGAAAATCTCGTCATGAGCTTCGCTCATTAGGCAGCTGCGGAGAGCTTCTTGGCCTTTTCGATGGCTTCTTCCATCGAGCCGACCATGTAGAAGGCTGCTTCCGGCAGGTGATCGTAGTCACCGTTGACCAGACCCTTGAAGCCCTTGATCGTGTCTTCGAGAGCAACCAGCTTGCCCGGCGAACCGGTGAAGACTTCGGCGACGAAGAACGGCTGCGACAGGAAGCGCTCGATCTTGCGGGCGCGGGTGACGGTCATCTTGTCCTCTTCGGACAGTTCGTCCATGCCGAGGATGGCGATGATGTCCTGCAGCGACTTGTAGCGCTGAAGCGTCGTCTGGACCTTACGGGCGACTTCGTAGTGCTCTTCGCCGACAACCATCGGGTCGAGCATGCGCGAGGTGCTATCGAGCGGGTCAACAGCCGGGTAGATACCCTTTTCGGCGATCGAGCGCGACAGAACGGTCGTTGCGTCCAGGTGGGCGAACGAGGTTGCCGGAGCCGGGTCGGTCAAGTCGTCGGCGGGGACGTAAATGGCCTGAACCGAGGTAATCGAGCCCGTCGTCGTGGTCGTGATGCGTTCCTGCATCTGGCCCATGTCGGTGGCCAGCGTCGGCTGATAACCAACGGCCGAAGGAATACGTCCGAGCAGAGCCGACACTTCGGAACCCGCCTGGGTAAAGCGGAAGATGTTGTCGACGAAGAACAGAACGTCCTGGCCCTTGTCGCGGAAGTCTTCGGCGATCGTCAGACCGGTCAGAGCGACGCGAGCGCGGGCGCCCGGCGGTTCGTTCATCTGGCCGTAAACGAGCGCAGCCTTGGAGCCTTCGCCGCCGCCATGCTTGTTGACGCCGGATTCGATCATTTCGTGGTAGAGGTCGTTGCCTTCGCGGGTACGTTCACCCACGCCTGCGAATACCGAGTAACCACCGTGCGCCTTGGCGACGTTGTTGATCAGTTCCATGATCAGAACGGTCTTGCCGACGCCGGCGCCGCCGAACAGGCCGATCTTGCCGCCCTTTGCGTAAGGTGCGAGCAGGTCGACGACCTTGATGCCGGTGACGAGGATCTGTGCTTCCGTCGACTGGTCGACGTAGGCAGGTGCGTCCTGGTGGATGGCGCGCTTGCCCGAGGTAACCAGCGGACCGGCTTCGTCGACCGGCTCGCCGATGACGTTCATGATACGGCCGAGCGTTTCCGGACCGACCGGAACCGTGATCGGAAGACCGGTGTCGGATACGGCCTGACCGCGAACCAGACCTTCGGTCGAGTCCATGGCGATCGTGCGAACTTCGTTTTCACCCAGGTGCTGAGCGACTTCGAGCACGAGGCGGTTGCCGCCGTTCGTGGTTTCGAGCGCGTTCAGGATCGCCGGCAGTTCGCCTTCGAAGGCAACGTCTACGACGGCGCCGATAACCTGCGTGACCTTGCCGGCGGAGCCTGCCGCGGCCTTCTTGGGGGTAGCTGCCTTAGCCATCTTCTTACCCTCTTTCCCTAACCTCAGAGCGCTTCCGCGCCCGAAATGATTTCAATGAGTTCCTTGGTGATCTGAGCCTGGCGCTGACGGTTGTAGTTCAGCGTCAGCTTATTGATCATCTCACCAGCGTTACGCGTCGCATTGTCCATCGCGCTCATCTTGGCGCCCATTTCGCCGGCGACGTTCTCGAGGAGCGCGCGGAAGATCTGGACGGAGATGTTGCGTGGGATCAGATCCTCGAGGATCGCTGCCGGATCCGGTTCGTATTCGTAGACCGCGCCGGCATGCGCCTCGTCCTCGGCAACGGTCTCGCCGACCGAAGCCGGGATCAGCTGCTGAGCCGTCGGAACCTGCGAGATCACCGACTTGAACTCGGAGTAGAACAACGTGCAGACGTCGAACTCACCGGCTTCGTACATCTCGATGATACGCTTGCCGATGCTGTCGGCGTTCTCGAAGGCAACGCGCTTGACGTCGCGCAGTTCCTTGCGCTCGACGATGAGCGAGAGGAATTCGCGGCGCAGGCTGTCGTAGCCCTTCTTGCCGACCGTGAAGATCTTCACCGTCTTGCCTTCGGCGATCAGCTTGCGAGCATGATCACGGGCAAAACGAGAAATCTGCGAGTTGAAACCGCCGCAGAGGCCGCGCTCGGCGGTGCAGACGACGAGCAGGTGAACCTGATCCTTGCCCGTACCGGTCATGAGCGTCGGCGCACCATCCGCTTCGGTGACGGCCTTG
Organism: Rhizobium sp. S152; assembly: GCF_030380735.1. GTDB lineage: Bacteria > Pseudomonadota > Alphaproteobacteria > Rhizobiales > Rhizobiaceae > Rhizobium. Next base: position 133,924 of record NZ_JAUDRZ010000011.1, read on the forward strand.
GCGATGTTCGCCAGGACCGCACCCATGCGCTGCGAATAGGGCCGAGCGGCCTCGGCCGCCTCCTGCGCACGCCGAAGCTTCGCCGCGGCGACCATTTTCATCGCCTTGGTGATCTTCTGCGTCGCCTTGACGGAGGCGATCCGGTTTTTCAGATCCTTAAGTGAAGGCATCCGTGATCCGTCCTAACTGGGTCCGATTACGAGAAAGACTTCGCGAAGCTGTCGATGGCAGCGGTGAGCTTGCCCTTCGTATCGTCGCTGATGGCCTTGTCGTTACGGATCGTGTCGAGGATCGCCGCACCTTCGGAACGGAGGTACGACAGCAGGCCCTGCTCGAACTTGCCGACCTGGTTGACCGGGATCTTGTCGAGGTAGCCGTTGACGCCGGCGAAGATCACCGCGACCTGCTCTTCCGTCTTCAGCGGCGAGAACTGCGGCTGCTTCAGGAGTTCGGTCAGACGTGCACCGCGGTTAAGCAGGCGCTGCGTCGAGGCGTCGAGGTCGGAGCCGAACTGGGCGAAGGCGGCCATTTCGCGATACTGGGCGAGTTCGCCCTTGATCGAGCCGGCAACCTGCTTCATGGCCTTGATCTGGGCGGCCGAGCCAACGCGCGAAACCGACAGACCGACGTTAACGGCCGGACGGATGCCCTGGTAGAACAGGTCGGTTTCAAGGAAGATCTGGCCGTCGGTGATCGAGATCACGTTGGTCGGAATGAACGCCGAAACGTCGTTACCCTGGGTTTCGATGACAGGCAGAGCCGTCAGCGAGCCAGCGCCCTTCTCGTCGGAGAGCTTTGCAGCGCGCTCGAGGAGACGGGAGTGAAGGTAGAAAACGTCGCCCGGATAAGCTTCGCGGCCCGGCGGGCGGCGCAGCAGAAGCGACATTTGGCGATAGGCGACAGCCTGCTTGGAAAGGTCATCGTAACCGATCAGCGCGTGCTGGCCGTTGTCGCGGAAGTATTCGCCCATGGCGCAACCGGCGAACGGTGCCAGGTACTGCATCGGAGCCGGATCGGAAGCCGTAGCGGCAACGACGATCGAGTACTTCATTGCGCCGCGTTCTTCGAGAACCTTGACGAACTGGGCAACGGTCGAACGCTTCTGGCCGATAGCGACGTAGACGCAGTACAGCTTGTCGCCGTCAGGACCGTTGTCGTGGATCGCCTTCTGGTTCAGGATCGCGTCGAGAATGATCGCGGTCTTGCCGGTCTGGCGGTCGCCGATGACGAGCTCGCGCTGGCCGCGGCCAACCGGGATGAGCGCGTCGATGGCCTTGAGGCCGGTCGACATCGGCTCATGAACCGACTTGCGCGGAATGATGCCGGGAGCCTTGACGTCAACGCGCGAACGACGCGTTGCGTTGATCGGGCCCTTGCCGTCGATCGGGTTGCCGAGAGCGTCGACAACGCGGCCGAGCAGTTCCGGACCAACCGGAACGTCAACGATGGCGCCGGTCCGCTTGACGGTGTCGCCTTCCTTGATGTCGCGGTCGGAGCCGAAAATAACGACACCGACGTTATCGGACTCAAGGTTCAGCGCCATGCCGCGGATGCCGCCCGGGAACTCGACCATCTCGCCTGCCTGGACATTGTCCAGGCCGTAAACGCGAGCGATACCGTCACCGACGGAGAGCACCTGACCGACTTCCGAGACTTCCGCCTCTTTGCCGAAATTTTTGATCTGATCTTTGAGAATTGCGGAAATTTCCGCGGCGCGGATATCCATCAGCCAACCTCTTTCAATGCAAGCTTAAGGGTAGAGAGTTTGGTACGAAGAGACGTATCAATCTGACGGGACCCGACCTTCACGATCAGACCACCAAGAATTGACGGATCAACCGTGACGTCGACCGCCACGTCTTTGCCGGTGACGCCCTTGAGCGCCGCCTTCAATTCAGTTTCCTGCGCTGCGGAGAGCGCATGGGCCGAGGTCACCTCGGCGGAGATTTCGCCACGCTGGTTGGCGGCAATGATGCGGAAGGCCTTGATCATGCCCGGGAGGGCGAACAGGCGGCGGTTACGCGCCACGACCTTCAGGAAGTTTGCGAAGAAGCCGCTGATGCCGGCCTTCTCGCTGATCGCGACGATGGCCTTCAGCTGGTCCTCGGCGGAAAAAACCGGACTGGAAATGAAACGCTTCAGATCGGCGCTCTCGTCCAGCATCGCCTGAAAACGGTCGAGATCGGCCGTCACGGTCGCGACGGCATTCTCTTCGAGCGCCAGCTCGAACAGCGACGAGGCATATCGCTCTGCAACACCAGATGTAAGCTGGGACGTGTCTGCCACGGGCACAAATTTCCCTGATTTCAACCCAAGAATCCGGCTTCCGGCGGGCGCCTGATCTAAATTCCTGAATTCGTTATGATTTCCCCCAGAAATCGCAAGAGAAGCCTCTTGCTTCTTCCGAAATTCGGGGTCCGTCTAACATAGGATATCGGGACTCGCAACACGCGTAACGCCGTTATCCTGTTTTAGCGGCGATTTATGCCGCAAAAATGCGCGATACGTCGAGAGCCGGCGATCGGCCTGCTCGATATCCGTTCAAATCAGGCGGAAAAGAAACCGAAGACATAGCCGAGCGGAAGCGCCGCCAGAACCGCCTGCACAACCAGTAGTATATAGTTGACGAAAGTGCCTCCACGGTCGGACAGCAGCGAAATGATGCGCGCGAAGGCGGCCATTGCGAAGGCGGCACCGAGAACCAGATAGGTGTTCGGCTGCGCCAGCAGTATGGGTGCCAGACCGAGCGCAAGATAGACGCCGCCCGTCGAGCGCTGCTCGGCGTAACCGTCGCGGCGTCCTTCGCGCGGCTGCAAGCCGAACAGGCGCATGGCGTATCCCGGCGCGAACATGATGATGAAGCCCGCGAATGCGGTAAATGCCGCCGCGCAGAAAGCCAGTTGTTCGCCCAGTTCTTCGGGAAAATACAGTTCCATAGATCGACCTCAAATCACGCCCAATGCGCTCCTTATGCCACGATTGGCAAAGACCGCAAGCATCCGAGATCGGCTGAACTATAGGAAGCTCTGCGGATCGATATCGAGCTGCACGTGGATGGAGCCGCGCTCCCTGGGCGACTGTGCCAGCATGGTGCGAAGGAAGGCCTGCATGTCGGAGTTCCTACGCCCATGCACGAGCAACCGGAAGCGATGCCTTCCACGCACCAGCGCCAACGGCGCTTCGGCCGGCCCGAGCACGGAAATGCCGGTTACCTGAGGCGCGGCATTGCGCATGCTGCGCGCATGACCTTCGGCGTCCTGCCTTGTTTCCGCCGAGACGATGATCGACGCCAGCCGCCCGAACGGCGGCAGGATCGCCCGCTCGCGCTCGGCGATCTCGCGCTCGTAGAACGCACCAGCATCGCCCGAGACGATCGCCTGCATCACGGGATGCTGCGGCTGGTAGGTCTGCAGCAGGCCGTGGCTCTTCAGACCCGTGCGACCGGCGCGGCCCGTCACCTGCGACAGCAGCTGGAAGGTCCGCTCGGCCGCCCTGGGATCACCGTTCGCCAACCCGAGATCGGCATCGATGATGCCGACGAGCGTCATCAGCGGGAAGTTATGCCCCTTGGCGACCAGCTGCGTGCCGATGACGATATCCGCCTCGCCCTTGGCGATGGCGTCGAGTTCCAACCTCAGTCGCTTCACCCCGCCCATGATGTCGGAGGAGAGCACGATGGTCCGCGCCCCGGGAAAATGCCGCTCCACCTCTTCCGCGATCCGCTCGACCCCCGGCCCGCAGGCGACCAGATGATCGAACGTGCCGCATTCCGGACAGGCCTCGGGCGTATGCTCGTGGTAGCCGCATTGGTGGCACTGCAGCTGCCGCTTGAACCGGTGCTCCACCAGCCAGCTGGAGCATTGCGGGCATTGGAAGCGATGGCCGCAGACCCGGCAGAGCGTCAGCGGCGCATAGCCGCGCCGATTCAGGAACAGCAGCGCCTGCTGCTGCTTCTCCACCGTCTTGCCGATGGCCCTCAAGAGCACCGGCGACAGGAAGCCCCCGCGCTCCGGCGCATGCCTTCTCATGTCGACCAGATGCAGGTCGGGCAGCGCCGCGTCGCCGAAGCGTGTCGGCAGGTGGATCGTCGTATAGCGCCCGCTCTGGCCGTTGACTTGGCTTTCCACCGATGGCGTGGCCGAGACCAGCACGACGGGAAAATCGCCGATCCGGGCGCGCACGACAGCCATGTCGCGCGCATTGTAATAGACGCGGTCTTCCTGCTTGTAGGCGGGATCGTGCTCTTCATCGACGATGATCAGCCCGAGATCCTCGAACGGCAGGAACAGCGCCGAACGCGCGCCGGCCACGACCCGGACCTCCCCCGTCACCGCCTGCCGCCACACCTTCTCGCGTGTCCGCGGCGCCAGATCGGAATGCCATTCGGCAGGCTTCGCGCCGAAGCGATCCTGAAAGCGCTCAAGGAAACTTGCCGTCAGCGCGATCTCCGGCAAGAGGATCAGCACCTGCTTGCCGCGCTTCAGCGTCTCGGCGATCGCCTCGAAATAGACCTCCGTCTTGCCCGAACCGGTAACCCCATCGATCAACGATACAGCGAACTGGCCGTTGCGCACCTCTTCGAGGATTTCGTCGGCCGCCTCTTTCTGCGGACCCGCGAGCCGCGACGGCGCGAAGTCCGGGTCCGGCTTCGCCACAACAGGCGGAGGGGGCAGGAAGACCGTCTCGAATATCCCCTGTGCGATCAATCCATCGACCACGCTCGTCGAAACGCCGGCCGCATGCGCCAGACCGATGCGCGTCCACGACAACCCGTCGCCGGCGGTATCGAGCACGCGGGCGCGCGCCGGCGTCATCCGCTCCGGGTCGCCGCCGACAAAGCGCAGCCCCTCCACCATCGGTTCCGGATCGAAAGCGTTGGGAACGCGCAGCGCCATCCGCGCCACCAGCCCCGGCGGCGACAGCGTGTAGCTTGCCACCCAGTCGACGAAATCGCGCATCTCCTTTGAGAGCGGCGGGCAATCGAAGACCTTGGTGATCGGCCGGAGCTTCTTCGGATCGACGCCCTCGTCTCCCCCCTCCCAGACGGCGCCGATCACCTGGCGCGGCCCAAGCGGCACCTGCACCACAGAGCCGGGCTCGACCGCCATGCCCTCGGGCACGGAATAGGAATAGGGCGTTGGCGTGGGCAGGGGAACGAGCACCGCCACCGTACGCACGGCGGGCGGCGGCTCGATCGGGCCAAAGAGGTCGGACGAATCTATGCTCATCGGGCGCGACCATGCCCGCAACGAGACCAAAATGAAACCCGCGACATCACGCTATCAATCGTCATCATCGCCCTCGCCGGCGATGACACCCGTCAGCCGCATCCCCTCGATCCAGGTCGCCCCGTTCTCGCGGATCACCCTGCGCGGCCGGACCCCGCAGCGCTCGCGCACCGCCTCGGCCAGGCCCTCTGAATGCGTCACGATCCAGATCTGGCTGCTCTTCGACGCCTCCGCAATCATGTCGGCCAGCGGCGCCAGCATATCGGGATGCAGGCTCGCCTCCGGCTCGTTAAGGGCGATGAACGGCGGCAGGCGGTAGGATAGGAGTGCCGCCGCCAGCCCGAGAAAGCGGATCTGCCCATCCGACAGTTCGCGCGGCTGGAACACCCGGTGCGGGAAATCCGGAAGTGCGAGCCCGAATTCCGCCGTCTCTTCCGGGATCGGCACCACCAGCCGCGCGCCGCCGAAGGCTGAGGCGACGACGCGGTCGAGATCATCAGTATCCTGCCGCGTGTGTCTCAACGTCGCGAACACCGCCGCCAGATTGGCGCCGTCCTCATCCAGCATCGGCCCGGTCACGGCAAGACAGGGCTGGCGCAGCGGCGAGGCGCGATCGGTGCGAAAGCCATGAAAGAACCGCCAGTTGGCGACCACGCGGCGAAATGCTGATATCTCGGGAAAATGCCCGGCATCGCCAAGCAGCGCCATCGCCGTTTCCGAGGTCAGCGCCTGATCCGGATAGTCCTGCATCCGTCCGGAGCCATCCCGCACCTGGATCGCGGGGCCCGCCCGCTTCATCATCGTAACCGGCCGCCCGTGATCGACGATCAGCTCCTCGGTCTTCACCTGCGGCTCCAGCGGAAAACCGGCCGCGGCCTTCGGCGGGCGCAAGCCGACCTCGACCCTGTAGCGAAAGGTGACGGCCCGCTCCTCGTCCAGAAGCTCGACCTCGAGCCGCACCCGCGCCGGGCCGTCACTCTGCTTGCGCGTGCCCGACCACAGCACCGAGAACATGCCGCCCTCGGCCGCAAGCTCGCGCACCAGCCGCCCGGTGACGGCCGCCTGCACCAGCTGCAGGGCACGATAGAGATTGGATTTGCCGACCCCGTTCTCGCCAAGAAACAGCGAGGTCTCCGACAGATCCATGCGGATCGAACGGAGCGACCGGTAATTCTGGGCGAACATGGAGCGGAGTTGCATGCCCCGCTTTACCCCATCCGTTCAGCGAAATGAATGGGCATCGGCCATCTCGGGCAGGCTTGGCTCGACGAGAGGCTGGAAGCGCGCGTCGCCATCAAGCTTCAGCGCCTCGACGGTGTGCGTCTCCAGCGCCCTTGTGACGTCGTTGATATCGCCATCCAGATGCTCGACCGGGATCATCTCTCCGATTACGAAATCGAAGCGGTCGCCGCGCTTGTTCAGGAGTTCATGAAACACCGTCATGTCGCGCAGCTCCGTCGACCACTTCGCGAACCAGTAGAACAGCCCGGAATTGCGCGCCGTCATATGCACCGGCAGGATCGGCAGATTGTACTTGCGCGCCAGCCCGACGGCAGACGTCTTCCATGGACGCTCGTTGAGCCGGCCATTCGCCCAGTAGGCGATGCGCCCGGAGGGAAACAGCACCGTCGCCTTGCCCTCGCGCACCGCATGGTTCGTCAGCTGCAGCGTTTCTCGCGCCTTGAGCTTGCTCTTGTATTCCTCGCGCCACTCCACCGGAATGATCATCTCCGCGAAGCGCGGATTGACGCGCACCGCATCGCGGTTGGCGAAAACCATCATATCCGGCCGCCGCGTCTTCAGAAGATCGAAGACGGCGACGCCATCGGCGATCCCTGTCGGGTGGTTGCTGACGAGAATGAAGCCGCCGCGCGCGGGAATGCGCTCGTCGTTTCTCACCGTGATTTCCAGATCGAGCAGGTCGCTCATATATTCGAAGCACTGGAAGCCTGGCATGTTGGCGATGTCGTTGGCAAACTTCATCGCCTTGTTGTAGCGCAGCAGCGTGTAAAGAAACGGCCGCATGACCGGCCACAGCGGATGGCCGACGATCTTCTGGCCGCGCTCGGCAATCAGCGTATCGACGATATGTCCGGGTCTTCCCTGCGAAACAAGCGCGATTGCTTCCGCGAACTGTCCAAGTGCCGTCGTGGGTTGGCGCCGTGCCATGCAAGTTCCTGCGTCGTTAGGAGAACATCAGGTCTCCAAGGTTATGATGGAAGCATGACAAGCACTTGGCCGGCATTAGCAATTCCATAACGGTCCCCCTTCACAATTGGCAGCCGTACCGGCGAATTCAAGGGGCTGCGACGTTGAACGAACTGCTGATCATCGCCGACCATAGGCTGATGGCCGAGCGCGCCGCATGGCTCGAAAGCCTGGCACGCGAGCGGCGCCTGTCTGAACATACGCTCGACGCCTATGAGCGCGATACGCGCCAGTTCCTGGCCTTCATGACCGGCCACCTCGCCGGCCCGACGACGCTCAAGAATATCGAGGCCCTGCGCCCGGCTGATTTCCGCGCCTTCCTCGCCTCCCGCCGCAAGGAAGGCTCCGGCGCCCGCTCGCTTGGCCGCAATCTGGCCGGCCTGCGCTCGCTGCTGCGCTACCTTGAAAAAAAGGGCCTGGTGAACGCCGCCGGTGCCGGCGCGGTGCGCTCGCCCAAGCAGCCCAAGTCGCTGCCCAAGCCGCTCTCGGACGGGCAGGCTATCAAGGTCGCCAGCGACGAGGCGCAGATGCATGAGGAGCCCTGGATCGCCGCCCGTGACGCCGCCGTCTTCACGCTGCTCTATGGCTGCGGCCTGCGCATATCCGAAGCACTCGACCTCACCCCTGCCGACCTCCACGCCGGTGCCACGACGCTACGCATCACCGGCAAGGGCAACAAGACCCGCATGGTACCGCTGCTCTCGGTGGTTTCCGAGGCGGTCGCCCGATACAAGGCGCTCTGCCCCTATCATCTGGCCGACGATCAGCCGCTGTTTCGCGGCGCGCGCGGCGGCAAGCTGCAGCAGGCGATCATCCAGCGCACCATGCAGAAGATGCGCGGCGCCTTCGGCCTGCCGGAGACGGCAACCCCGCATGCGCTACGCCACTCTTTCGCCACCCATCTCTTGGCCGGCGGCGGCGATCTCCGCACCATCCAGGAACTGCTCGGCCACGCCAGCCTCTCGACCACGCAGGTCTACACGGGTGTGGATTCCTCGCGGCTTCTGGAAGTTTACGATCGCGCCCATCCTAGAGCCTGTCCGGGCTAGATTGCAGCATTCTGCCGGAGCAGGTTTTCGTCAGGGCAAAGGCGATTGGCGAAGGGCATACCCCTAGGTACGGTCGAGCCGATCGCCTTTGATCCTGGCGGAAAGATGCCCGGCCCCAACTGGTTTGCAAAGCAAACCACCGGGGTTGGCTGAAACGGGCCGCCTGATCGTTCGGCCGGCTTGGCCGTATGCGTTGGCTACGACGCGCGCCGGCCGAACGACCATCCGACTCCGTTTGAGCCAACAGAATGCTGCAATCTAGTCCGGACAGGCTCTGAGGCGTAATCCTTTGTTAACACCTTCTCTTAAAGGAATATGCGCAGCCCGCGTGTAGAATGCAGGCGCCCATTTTCGTGACCGGAACACCATCATGACGATCTCCATCGGCCACCGCACCCTTCACATCGGCCCGCACGGTCCGGCCTCGCCAGGCAATATCGTGCTCTGGCTGGTCGCCGCCTTCCACGTGGCGCTCGCGGCACTCCTGATCGTCACGCTGTTCTCGATCTCGCCCGCCCGCGCCGCCGAAGACGCCAGCTGCACCGGCCGCAACATCCTTACCGACCTCCAGCAGAGCGATCCGGCCCGCTATGCCGAAGTCGTCAAGGAAGGCGATGCCGTGCCGAACGGCAAGGGCATCTTCTGGAAGATCGAAAAACCCGGCATCAAGCCGTCCTGGCTGCTCGGCAGCATGCACGTGACCGACCCGCGTGTGCTCGACCTGCCGCCGCGCACCCAGTCCGCTCATGATGGCGCCGACACCATCGTCATCGAATCCGACGAGATCATCGACGAGAAGAAGGCCACGGCAGCGCTTCTGATGAAGCCCGACCTGATGATGTTCACCGACGGCACCACCATCGAAAAACTGTTGTCGCCGCACGAGTACCAGCGCCTCAAGGCCGGCCTGAAGAGCCGCGGCATTCCGCTTTCCGCCGTCTCGCGCATGCGCCCCTGGATGATATCGAGCGTCGTGGCGCTGCCCGCCTGCGAGATGGCCCGCAAGGCAAAGGGCGTCCAGTTCCTCGACCAGAAGATCGCCACCGACGCCGTTGCCGAGGGCAAACAGGTCAAGGGCCTCGAGACCCTTGCCGAACAGCTGCAGGCCATGGCGGAACTCCCCACCGAATTCCACATGAAATCGCTGATCGAAACGCTGGAGCTCGGTTCGAAGATGAACGACGTCGTGGAAACCATGACGGATCTCTATCTTTCCGGCGATATCGGCATGACCATCCCGATGCTGAAAACCGTATCGCCTGAAGGCGAGAACGATGACGGCGACTACGCTACCTTCGAGCAGCGCATCATCCTCGACCGCAACAAGATCATGGCCGAACGCGCTGCACCGATCCTCGCCAACGGCAACGTCTTCATGGCCGTCGGCGCGCTGCATCTGCCCGGTGAGGGTGGAGTGATCGAGCTTCTGCGCAAGCAGGGCTTTACGGTGACGGCGGTGAATTGAGGGCTGCCACGGACCAAGCTCCACGCTTGCCGCAAAAGTCCCCTCCCCAACCCCTCCCCACAAGGGGGAGGGGCTAGTTTGTGGCGACGCCGAGCGCCGCTTTTACCCTTGCATCAGTTGAGAGAGCAAAGTTCTGCCGAGCGATTGCCGCCCGGAAGCCCCTCCCCCTTGTGGGGAGGGGTTGGGGAGGGGTCTTACGACAAAGAGCAAACCGCGCGAGGATTAGCCAAACGAAAAGGCCGCGGTCCTCTCGAACCGCGGCCCCTTCGAAGCTTATGGCAAAGCCTTACATATGGATCGGCTTGAAGAACGCGGCCAGCGCGGCTTCCTTCACCGCTTCCGACATCGTCGGGTGCGCGTGGCAGGTGCGGCCGAGGTCCTCGGCGGAGCCGCCGAATTCCATCAGGACGGCGATCTCGTGGATCATTTCGCCGGCGCCGAAGCCGACGATGTGGCCGCCGAGGACGCGGTCGGTGGTCTTGTCCGAGAGGATCTTCACGAAACCATCCGTCGCCAGCATCGCCCGTGCACGGCCATTGGCCGTGAACGGGAACTTGCCGACCTTGTAGGCGACGCCTGCAGCCTTCAGCTCTTCCTCGGTCTTGCCGACGGAAGCGACTTCGGGCTGCGTGTAGACGACGCTCGGGATCACGTCGTAGTTCACATGGCCGTGCTGACCGGCGAGGATCTCGGCCAACGCCACGCCCTCGTCTTCAGCCTTGTGCGCCAGCATCGGGCCCTTCACCACGTCGCCGATCGCATAGATGCCGGCGACGTTGGTCTTGAAGTGACCGTCGATCTCGACGCGGCCGCGATTGTCGAGCGTCACACCCGCTTCCTCGAGACCGAGGCCGGCCGTGTAGGCCTTGCGGCCGGTGGCCACCAGCACGACGTCGGCTTCGAGCGTGACCTTGTCGCCGCCCTTGACCGGCTCGAAGGTGACCTTCGCGCCCTTGCCGCCCTTTTCGACGCCGACGACCTTGGCGCCGAGGTTGAAATCGATGCCCTGCTTGGCGAGCATGCGCTGGAACTGCTTGGCGACATCGCCATCCATGCCGCCGAGGATCGTGTCGAGATATTCGACGACCGTGACCTTGGCGCCGAGGCGCGACCAGACCGAGCCGAGCTCGAGGCCGATGACGCCGCCGCCGACGACGATCATCGTCTCCGGAACCTTCTCAAGCGCGATGCCGCCGGTCGACGAGATGATGACCTTCTCGTCGAGATCGACATGCACGCCCGGGATGCCGGCGACGTCGGAGCCGGTGGCGATGACGATGTTCTTGCCTTCGATTTCCTGCACCTTGCCGTCCTCAGCCGTAACCGAGACCTTGCCAGCCGAGACGATCTTGCCGGTGCCGATGAAGCTGTCGATCTTGTTCTTCTTGAACAGGAAGGCGACGCCGTCGACATTGGCCTTAACCGTCGCATCCTTGTGCGCCAGCATCTTGTCGAGGTTCAGCTTGGGTGCAGCCACCTCGATGCCGAGCGCGTCCATGCCGTGGCCGGCCTGATGGAACATTTCCGACGCATGCAGCAGCGCCTTGGAGGGAATGCAGCCGACATTGAGGCAGGTGCCGCCGAAGGTCGCGCGCTTTTCGACGACGGCGACCTTGAGGCCGAGCTGGGCCGCCTTGATGGCAGCGACATAGCCGCCGGGGCCGGTTCCGATAACGATCACATCATAGGACATTGGTGCTTTTCCTTTTCGTTATTTATCTAGTCCGCCGCGCGGGCGAGCGCGAGACGGAAGCCGAAGCCGACCAGAGCGGCGCCGGTAATGCGGTTGAACCATTTGCCGCTGGCGATGAAACGATCGCGAACGGCCTTGACGGTGAAGAAGGTGGAGACGGCGGCGAACCATAAGACCAGCGCGGTCGCCATGCCGATGCCGTAGCTGAACTGGATGAGGCCGGGCGTGTCGTGATGAACGAGCGTCGAAAACAGCGACAGGAAGAACAGAACCGGCTTCGGGTTCAGCGCATTGGTGATGAAGCCCATGCCGAGGCAGCGCAGCGCCGAGATCGGCTTGCGATCCTCTTCGCTTACATTGATCTCGCTGACGTTGAAGCCCGGCGCGCGAAACGACTTGATGCCGAGATAGACGAGATAGGCGACACCCGCCCACTTGATCATCGCGAACAGCATCAGCGACTGCGACACGATCAGCCCGAGGCCGAGGATCGTGTAGCTGATGTGGAACAGCAGTGAGAAGCCCATCCCGAGCCCGGTCATCATGGCGGCGCGGCGGCCATGCACGATGCTCTGGCGCAGGATCACCGCGAAGTCGGCGCCCGGCACGACGATGAAGATCGAGAAGACGGCCATCAGGCCGAGAAATTCGAGAACGTACTGCATGATCATATCGCCCTTGAAATGATGAACCCGATCATCGGCCGCCGCTTACATTGAGGATCGCGCCGGTCACATAGGATGCATCCCTGGATAGCAGATAAAGCACCGCGTCGGCGATCTCTTCCGCCGTCCCGGCGCGCTGCATCGGAATGCTCGGCGCCATCTGGCGCGCCCGATCAGGCAGGCCGCCGGAAGCATGGATCTCGGTGTCGATGACACCAGGCCTGATGGCATTGACCCGCACGCCCTCGGTCGCCACTTCACGGGCAAGGCCGATGGTGAAGGTGTCGATCGCGGCCTTGGAGGCGGCGTAATCGACATATTGCGACGGCGAGCCGAGGATTGCGGCCATAGACGAGATATTGACGATCGCCCCGCCCTTGCCGCCATGCCGGGTCGACATGCGGCGCACGGCCTCGGCCGCGCAGAGGATCGAGCCGGTAATGTTGATGCGCATCATTCGCTCGATGCGCGCGACCGACATTTCATCGACGCGGGCGGGCGCATCGACGATACCGGCATTGTTGGCAAGTCCGTCCAGCCGGCCGAAATGGCGGTCGACGGCCTCGAACATCTGCGTGATATCCGAGGCTTCGCCGACATCGCCCTTGATCGCGATGGCATCACCGCCGCCGGTCTTGATCTTCGCCACGACCTCGTCCGCCGCCTGCTTGTTGGAGGCGTAGTTGACGGCGACGTGCCAGCCTTTCGACGCCGCCAGCAGGCTGATCGCGGCGCCAATGCCGCGGCTGCCGCCGGTGACGAGAAGAACGGGTTGGTCACTCATGACGCACATTCCTTGAAGTCGAGCACATCCCAGGGCGCGACCGATGCCTTGCCCTTGCCCCAGATCGACGAGGCGCGAATGGCCGGTCCGATGCCGGGCAGCACGATCTTGTCTGCCGCGGCACCTGCTTCCGGCTCCAGGTTGTTCATCTCGCCCTTGGCATCGACGCCGTAGACCATGCCCTGCCAGATGGTACAGGCATTGAGATCGTCGCCGGTCACGTCGCCGCCGGGGCAATTGAACATGATCATCCCGATCGAACGATCCGGTTCCTCCGACGGCATGACGTAGCCGTCGAGCACCATCGATGTCTTCAGCACCTTGATCTTGAACTGGTTGCTCGCGGCCGCCGCTTCGGAATTGAGCGGCGAGAAGCGCAGCTCATAGGCGCCGTCGCGATCGGCATAGACCGCACTGCCCTGCTTGCACTCGGCCGCCAGCAGCGGCTGGCCGCAAAGCGCGGCGAAAACGAAGGGGGCGATGGCAACAGAAAGCTTACGCATCATCCCCTCACCACACGATGCCTGAGAACATCAGCACCAGCCCGATCGCCGACACCGACCAGATCCATGAGCGGTAGGGGCTGAGCCCGATCAGATAGGCAGGCAGATAGGCGACGCGCGCCCAGAACCACAGCGCTGCACCCCAGTGGGTCAGGCTGTCGGAACGGCCGGAAGCGACGGTGACCACGGCAAGCGCGATGAATATGGGATAGGTTTCCTGGAAATTCCTCAGCGCCCGCGTCGCACGGCCTGTGAGCACATTCGGCTCAGGCTCATGGTCGCGCGTCGAATTCGCCTCCTTCACGCCGCTCTGCATGCGATAGGCCGCCGCCTGCGCCATCATGTAGGCGAAGGCGAGCGCGGCGCTCCAGAGCAGGTAGGCAAGTTCCAGCGACATCAGGTGTTCCGGTGCTGAGGCGAAAAGGGCCGCTCGCGCGGCCCTGTCGGTCTCTTAGAGATCGAGAACGAGGCGTTCCGGATCTTCCAGGCTTTCCTTGACGCGAACGAGGAAGGTAACCGCTTCCTTGCCGTCGACGATACGGTGGTCGTAGGAGAGCGCGAGATACATCATCGGACGGATGACGATCTGGCCGCCGACGACGACAGGACGATCCTGGATCTTGTGCATGCCGAGAATGCCCGATTGCGGCGCATTCAGGATCGGCGAGGACATCAGCGAACCGTAGACACCGCCATTGGTGATGGTGAAGGTGCCGCCCTGCATGTCAGCCATCGAGAGCGAACCATCACGCGCCGACTTGGCGAGGCGGCCGAGGTCCTTTTCGATCTCGGCGATCGACATCTGGTCGGCATCGCGGATGATCGGAACGACCAGGCCCTTGTCGGTGCCGACGGCCATCCCCACGTGGCAGTAGTTCTTGTAGATGATGTCGGTGCCGTCGATTTCGGCGTTGACGGCGGGCAGTTCCTTCAGCGCGTGGGTGACGGCCTTGGTGAAGAAGCCCATGAAGCCGAGCTTGACGCCGTGCTTCTTCTCGAACACGTCCTTGTATTTGGCGCGCAGCGCCATCACGGCGCTCATGTCCACCTCGTTGTAGGTGGTGAGCATGGCGGCGGTGTTCTGCGCATCCTTGAGGCGCTTGGCGATGGTCTGGCGCAGGCGCGTCATCTTCACGCGCTCTTCGCGGCCGGCATCCTCGACCGTCGACGGGCCGCGTGCGGCGGCAGGGGCTGCCGGAGCAGCAGCGGCAGGAGCCGCGATGCCCTTGGCGACGGCGGCGATCACGTCGCCCTTCAGGACCTGGCCACGCTTGCCGGAGCCATCGACCTGATCGGCCGAAAGGTTGTTTTCAGCGAGCATCTTCGAAGCAGCCGGTGCCGGCGGCATCGAGGAAGCGGCAGCGGCAACCGGCGCGGCAGCGGCCGGAGCCGGCTCGGCGGCCTTGGCGGGAGCGGCAGCTGCGGCCGGAGCGGCGGCAGCGGCACCGGCGCCGGCGGCGATCTGGCCGAGCAGCGCGTCGAGACCGACGGTTTCGCCAGCCTGCGCGACGATTTCGGAAAGTACGCCGGCAGCCGGTGCCGGAACTTCGATGGTCACCTTGTCGGTTTCAAGCTCCACCAGCGGCTCGTCGGCCTTGATGACATCGCCGACCTTCTTGAACCAGGTGCCGACGGTTGCCTCGCTGACGGATTCACCGAGAGTTGGAACGCGGATTTCTGTGGCCATTGTTCAAATCCTGAATTTTGATCTTTGTGATATGGGACGGCGTCGCGGCGCAGACGGCCGATATGAATTAATGCGGAGAGGAAACGCGGCGCGCTCCCTCCCCGATCTCATTCTCGTTAGCCGCCGAGCGCGTCCTCGAGGAACGCGGCGAGCTGTGCCAGATGCTTGGACATCAGGCCGGTTGCGGGCGATGCCGCGGCCGGACGTCCGGTGTAGCGAACGCGCTGGTACTTCGCATCGATATGGGCAAGCACCCATTCGAGATACGGGTCGATGAACGACCATGCACCCATGTTCTTCGGCTCTTCCTGGCACCAGACCATTTCCGCGTTGCGGAAGCGCGAGAGCTCGTTGATGAGCGCCTTGGCCGGGAACGGGTAGAGCTGTTCGACGCGCAGCAGGTAGACATCGTCGATCCCGCGCTTTTCGCGCTCTTCCAGCAGGTCATAATAGACCTTGCCGGTGCAGAGCACGACGCGGCGGATCTTGGCGTCCTTCTGCAGCTTGATCGGGCCGTCCTTGATGACCTCGGCATCGTCCCAGAGCAGACGGTGGAACGAGGTCTCGCCGGCCATTTCGGCCAGGCCCGATACGGCGCGCTTGTGGCGCAGCAGCGACTTCGGCGTCATCAGGATCAGCGGCTTGCGGAAGTCGCGCTTCACCTGGCGGCGCAGGATGTGGAAGTAGTTCGCCGGCGTCGTGACGTTGGCGACCTGCATGTTGTCTTCCGCGCAAAGCTGCAGGAAGCGCTCGAGGCGGGCCGACGAGTGTTCCGGACCCTGGCCTTCATAGCCGTGCGGCAGCAGGCAGACGAGGCCCGACATGCGCAGCCACTTGCGTTCGCCAGACGAGATGAACTGGTCGAACACGACCTGCGCACCGTTGGCGAAGTCGCCGAACTGGGCTTCCCAGAGCGTCAGCGCGTTCGGGCGGGCCAGCGAGTAGCCGTATTCGAAGCCAAGAACGGCTTCTTCCGAGAGCATCGAGTTGATGACCTCATAGCGCGCCTGGTTGGGCGCAAGATTGGCGAGCGGTATATAGCGCTCTTCGGTTTCCTGATCGTAGAGCACCGAGTGACGCTGCGAGAATGTACCGCGCTCGCAATCCTGGCCGGAAAGGCGGATCTTGTGGCCTTCGGTGACGAGACCGCCGAACGCCAGCGCTTCCGCCGTCGCCCAGTCGATACCTTCGCCCGTCGAAATCATGTTCGAACGGTTTTCCATGAAGCGCTGAATGGTACGGTGCGCGTGGAAGCCTTCGGGGATCTCCGAAAGCTTGCGGCCGATTTCCTTCAGCTGCTTCATCGGCACGGCGGTCTTGCCGCGACGCTGCTCGTCGGCATTGTCGGCCGTGCGCAGGCCCGACCACTCGCCGTCAAGCCAGTCGGCCTTGTTCGGCTTGTAGTGCTGGCCGGCCTCGAACTCCTGCTCGAGATGCGCACGCCAGTCGGCCTTCATCTTCTCCACTTCGCCTTCGCTGAGCACGCCCTCGGCAACGAGACGCTCGCTGTAGAGCTGCAGAACGCTCTTGTGGCTGCGGATGACCTTGTACATCTTCGGCTGCGTGAAGGACGGTTCGTCGCCTTCGTTGTGGCCGTAGCGACGGTAGCAGAACATGTCGAGCACGACAGGCTTGTGGAACTTCATGCGAAATTCCATGGCAACCTTGGCGCCGTAGACGACCGCTTCCGGATCGTCGCCGTTGACGTGCAGGATCGGCGCCTCGATCATCTTGGCGACGTCGGACGGATAAGGCGACGAACGCGAGAAGGCCGGGTTCGTGGTGAAGCCGATCTGGTTGTTGATGATGACGTGCATCGTGCCGGCGACGCGGTGGCCGCGAAGACCGGAAAGGCCAAGGATTTCGGCGATCACGCCCTGGCCGGCGAACGCGGCGTCGCCGTGGATCAGAAGCGGCAGAACCTTTGCGCGTTCCGACAGCGGAATGATGTCGCCGTCCCAAACGGTGGCGCTCATGTCCTGCTTGGCGCGGGCCTTGCCCATGACGACGGGGTCGACGATTTCAAGGTGCGACGGGTTGGCCGTCAGCGACACGTGAACCTTGTTGCCGTCGAACTCGCGGTCCGACGATGCGCCGAGGTGGTACTTCACGTCGCCGGAACCTTCGACTTCGTCAGGCGCGTAGGAACCGCCCTTGAATTCGTGGAAGATGGCGCGGTGCGGCTTGCCCATGACCTGGGAGAGCACGTTGAGGCGGCCGCGGTGGGCCATGCCGAATACGGCTTCCTTGAGGCCGAGATGGCCGCCGCGCTTCAGGATCTGTTCGAGCGCCGGGATCAGCGATTCACCGCCGTCGAGGCCGAAGCGCTTCGTGCCCTTGAACTTGACGTCGAGGAACTGCTCGTAGCCTTCGGCTTCGATGATCTTCGACAGAATTGCCTTCTTGCCCTCGGCGGTAAAGGCCACACCCTTATCAGGACCTTCGATCCGTTCCTGGATCCAGGCCTTTTCCTCGGGGTTCGAAATGTGCATGAACTCGACGCCGATCGTCGAGCAATAGGTGCGCTCGAGAATCTCGATCATTTCGCGCACGGTCGCGTATTCCAGCCCGAGCACGTTGTCGATGAAGATCTTGCGGTCGTAGTCGGCAGCGGTGAAGCCGTAATTTTCAGGCGCCAACTCGTGGTAATCTTCAACAGGAGCGGCGATGCCGAGCGGATCGAGCTTGGCGTGCAGATGGCCGCGCATCCGGTAGGCGCGGATCATCATGATGGCGCGCACGCTGTCGCGCGTCGCCTGCAGGATGTCTGCGCCGTCGGCCGGCTTGCCGGCTGCTTCAGCCTTGGCCTTGACCTTGGTTTCGACGACCTTTTCGATGATGCCCCAGTCGCCGTCGAGCGCCGAGACGAGATCGCCGCTGGCCTGCAGCGGCCAGTTCTTCTTGCGCCAGGATGCGCCCTTGGCAGCCCGCTTCACATCATCAGGATTGTCTTCCAGCGCCTTGAAGAAGGCACGCCATTCTTCGTTGACCGATGCCGGGTCGTCCTCATAGCGCGCATAGAGCTGCTCGATGTAAGCAGCGTTGGCGCCATCCAGGAACGAGGTGATCTGAAACTGCTCGTTGGCTTCTTGCCGTGCCATGGTGATACGCGGACGCTTCCGCCCGCCTCCTGACTTTGTGTTTTTTGCCGATCCCATCGACCGGCTGCCGCATCTGTCTTGCCGCCTGTCCGCGGCCTACTCGTGTCTTGGTCGAAACCGGGCAGGAATTTTATCCTGCCCGGGTATATAGATTGGCTCAGCCCTTGAGGACTTCAACCAGCGTCGTGCCGAGGCGTGCCGGCGAAGGCGACACCTTGATGCCAGCTGCTTCCATGGCAGCGATCTTCGATTCCGCATCGCCCTTGCCGCCGGAAACGACCGCGCCAGCGTGGCCCATGGTGCGACCCTTCGGAGCCGTACGGCCCGCGATGAAGCCGGCCATCGGCTTCTTGCGGCCCTTCTTGGCTTCGTCGATCAGGAACTGGGCTGCGTCTTCTTCAGCCGAGCCGCCGATTTCGCCGATCATGATGATCGACGTCGTGGCTTCGTCGGCCAGGAACATCTCGAGCACGTCGATGAACTCGGTGCCCTTGACCGGATCGCCGCCGATACCGACAGCCGTCGTCTGGCCGAGGCCTTCGTTCGACGTCTGGAACACGGCTTCGTAGGTCAGCGTGCCGGAGCGCGAAACGATGCCGACCGAACCCCTGCGGAAGATCGAGCCCGGCATGATGCCGATCTTGCATTCTTCCGGCGTCAGGATACCCGGGCAGTTGGGCCCAAGCAGTCGCGACTTGGAGCGGTCGAGGCGAGCCTTGACGCGAACCATGTCCATGACCGGGATACCCTCGGTGATGCAGGTGATGAACGGGATCTCGGCGTCGATCGCCTCGATGATCGCATCGGCTGCGCCAGCCGGCGGAACGTAGATGACCGAAGCGTCGGCACCGGTGCGTTCCTTGGCCTCGGCGACGGTTGCGAAGATCGGCAGGCTTTCGCCCTTCGAGCCGGTCCAGGTTTCGCCACCCTTCTTCGGATGGATACCGCCGACCATCTGCGTGCCGTAGTAGGCGAGCGCCTGTTCGGTGTGGAAGGTGCCGGTCTTGCCGGTCAGGCCCTGAACGAGAACCTTGGTATTCTTGTTTACGAGAATAGACATCTATCAGGTCCCCAAATTAGGCGTTGATCGCCGCGACGATCTTCTTGGCGGCATCGTCGAGATCGTCAGCTGCCGTGATCGCGAGACCGGATTCGTTGAGGATCTTCTTGCCGAGCTCGACATTGGTGCCTTCGAGGCGAACGACGAGCGGAACCTTGAGACCGACTTCCTGAACCGCTGCGACAACGCCTTCGGCGATGACGTCGCACTTCATGATGCCGCCGAAGATGTTGACGAGGATGCCCTCGACCTTCGGGTCGGCCGTGATGATCTTGAACGCAGCCGCGACCTTCTCCTTGCCGGCGCCGCCGCCGACGTCGCAGAAGTTTGCCGGCTCCTTGCCGTACAGCTTGATGATGTCCATCGTCGCCATGGCGAGACCGGCGCCGTTGACCATGCAGCCGATGTTGCCGTCGAGAGCGACATAGGCGAGGTCCCACTTGGAGGCTTCGATTTCCTTGGCGTCTTCTTCGGTCTCGTCGCGCAGCGCCTTGACGTCGTCATGGCGGAACAGCGCGTTGCCGTCGAAGGACATCTTGGCGTCGAGAACGCGCAGGTGGCCGTCCTTCATGACGATCAGCGGGTTGACTTCGAGAAGCGCCATGTCCTTTTCGCCGAACGCCTTGTAGAGCGCCGGGAACAGCGACTTGGCGTCTTCGGCGGCAGCGCCGGAGAGTTCCAGAGCCTTGACGATCTTGGCGACGTCATCAGCCGTTACACCGGCTTCCGGGTTGATGGCGATCGTGTGGATCTTCTCAGGCGTGTCATGGGCAACGGCTTCGATGTCCATGCCGCCTTCGGTCGAAACCACGAAGGCAACCTGACCGACCGAACGATCGACCAGCAGCGAGCAATAGAGTTCGCGATCGATGTCGGCGCCGTCTTCGATGTAGAGGCGGTTGACCTGCTTGCCGGCTTCGCCCGTCTGCGCCGTCACCAGCGTGTTGCCGAGCATTTCCTTGGCGTGAGCGACGACTTCGTCGATCGACTTGGCGAGGCGAACGCCGCCCTTGGCGTCGGGGCCGAGTTCCTTGAACTTGCCCTTGCCGCGGCCGCCGGCGTGGATCTGGCTCTTGACCACGTAAAGCGGGCCCGGGAGCGACTTGGCGGCGGCTTCGGCTTCCTCGACCTTGAGGATCGGCACGCCCTTGGCGACCGGCGCGCCGTAGCCCTTCAGCAGAGCCTTGGCCTGGTATTCATGAATGTTCATGGATCTGTTCCTGTTTGGATTGCGTCAGCGATCGGCCGGCTTACTTCAGCGACGGCGCGATGTTGATGCAGGCTTCGCACAGGCCGGCGACAGCGCCGACGGACTTGTCGAATGCTTCTCTTTCGGCCTTATTGAGATCGATCTCGATGATGCGCTCGACGCCGCCGGCGCCGATGACGGTGGGAACGCCGACATACATGTCCTTGACGCCGTACTGGCCGGTGAGCTGCGCTGCGCAAGGCAGGACGCGCTTCTTGTCCTTGAGGTAGGATTCTGCCATTTCGATCGCCGAGGCGGCCGGCGCATAGTAGGCCGAGCCGGTCTTCAGCAGACCGACGATTTCGGCACCGCCATCACGGGTACGCTGGATGATTTCCTCGAGGCGCTCCTTGGTGACCCAGCCCATGGTGACGAGATCGGTGAGCGGAATGCCGGCAACGGTCGAGTAGCGGGCGAGCGGCACCATCGTGTCGCCGTGGCCGCCGAGAACGAAGGCGGTGACGTCCTGTACGGAAACGTTGAATTCCTTGGAAAGGAACAGGCGAAAGCGCGAGCTATCCAGAACGCCGGCCATGCCGACGACCTTGTTGGCCGGAAGGCCGGAGAACTTCTGCAGCGCCCAGACCATGGCGTCGAGCGGGTTGGTGATGCAGATCACGAAGGCGTTCGGGGCATACTTCTTGATGCCGGCACCGACCTGTTCCATGACCTTGAGGTTGATGCCGAGCAGGTCGTCGCGGCTCATGCCCGGCTTGCGGGCGACGCCGGCGGTGACGATGCAGACATCGGCGCCTTCGATCGCGGAGTAGTCGCTTGCGCCGGTGAGGTTGGCATCGAAGCCTTCAACCGGCGAGGACTGCGCGATGTCGAGACCCTTACCCTGCGGGATGCCGTCGGCGATATCGAAGAGAACGATGTCACCCAGCTCCTTCAGGCCGGCGAGATGCGCCAGCGTGCCACCAATCATGCCAGAACCAATGAGTGCGATCTTGTTACGCGCCATTTCGGTGTTTCCTTTGCGACCAAAATTCGTCGGGCGACGCGTGAAGGGGCCTCGCCCAATGCCGCAATCGCATAGACCTTAAGGCCAAAAATGGCAACCTATTATTTTTGGTTGAGGAATTTCAATCGTTTAGAACATAAATTTCTTACGTAAACGTCAATAAAATTCTTACCGGAAAGTTACTCTGCGGCCCTTCGGTCGTGGTGCAGCGCGAGATATTCGGCACTCCGCATTTCGAACAGCCGCGAGGCCGTCCGGTCGAATTCGAAACCTTCCGTACCACGCGCTTGTGTCAGAAGATTTTCAGGCATCGCTGCCGCGGAGATATAAAGCCTGACGGCGTGATCGTAGAGTGTGTCCACCAGAATGATGAAACGCTTCGTCTGGTTCCGCTTCTCCGGTCCGAGCAAGGGAACATGATCGACAAATATGGCGTCAAAACGTTCCGAGATCGCGAGGAAGTCGGCGGCACCCAGCGGCTTTTCGCAGAGATCGGCGAATGTGAAACGCGCCAGCCGGTCGACGCCAAGCGGCACATGGATCGAGCGCCCCTTCATCGGGATATCGATCGCCTGCGCCTTGCGCCCATGCAGCGCCTGGTTCCAGGCGGCGTCCATGGCCATGTCGGCATGCCGGTCGAGCGGCGTGATATAAACAGGCAGGCTGTCGATCTTCTCCATCCGGTAGTCGGTCGGAGAATCCAGCGTCACGGTATCGACGTGCGCGTTGAGCAGCCCGATGAACGGCAGGAACAGGCCGCGATTGAGGCCGTCCCTGTAGAGATTGTCGGGCTCGACATTCGACGTCGCTACCAGAATGCAGCCGCGCCCGAAGAGATCGGAAAACAGCCGCGACAGGATCATCGCGTCGGCGATGTCGGTGACAGTGAACTCGTCGAAGCACAGAAGCTCGGCTTCGTCATACAGCGCCGCACCGACAACGGGGATCGGGTCCGCCTGCTTCGTCTCGCCGTTCTTCAGCTTCAGCCGATGCGCCGCGATGCGATTATGCACGTCGGTCATGAATTCGTGGAAATGCGCCCGCCGTTTCTTGGTGCACGGCGCCATCTCGAAGAACATGTCCATCAGCATCGTCTTGCCGCGGCCGACGCTGCCATGGATATAAAGCCCGCGAACTTTCTCCGACGGCTTCTTCTTGGCCGCGAACAGCCAGCCGAGCGCACTCGATTTCGCCGCCGGGCGCTTCTGCTTGAGGTCGGAAAGCACCCTGTCCAGGCACTTCGCGACATGCATCTGGGCGGAATCAAGTTGAAGCGAGCCCGAGGCCGTCAGCGACTTCAATTGTTCGCTGACGCTCAAGCTGTAGTCTGGCATCGGTTGCATCTGGGATATCCGCCTGAAAAAGATCGGCGGAGCGAGCCGCCGGCTCGCTTACCGGCTGAGCGCGATCGGCTGCCCGGACTTGGTCTGGCCGCTAAAGGCATTGTCGGCGGTCTTGTAGACGCTTCCGACCTGGTCGCCGTTGACGTCCTTGAGGACCACCTGCTTGCCCGAGACTTCCCAGGAGCGCATGGCCGTCAACTCGCCGACGCAGCCGCGCGTGCCGCCGCGCGATCCGCTGCCGAGGTTGGTGAGCGTCAGGAACATGTCGCAGGAGCCGTTGACCCGCCAGCTGCCGACCAGCGACTCCTTGGTCACGTCGAGGCCACCATTGGCCGCCATGGCGCCACCCTGGCCGGCCATCGGTGCGCCGGTGGTCGGCGCGGCCGGGAACTGCGAGGCACCCGACGGCGGCGGCAGCTGCCCGCCCTGAACCGACGGAACCGGCTGGGCCGTCAGCGGCGCCGGTGCCGAAGCCGAACTGTAGCTCGCATCGTTATACGCCGTCCGCTGGCAACCGGCGAGTGACAGCACGACCGCCACACCTGTCATCGCATATCGCAATTGCATCTGAATGCTCCCGAATGTCCGCATTTGTCGTATGAAAATAGTGATTAGACTTATTTTCGAGTTAACGTATTTCACTTTGGTTAATCAAGCCGGCACATCCCGCGAATTGCCCGGGACTGAGCTAGGCCCGAACAGCCGCAATTCAACCGGCTTGGCCGAGAACTTCCTGAAGATAGAATTTGTCAGCAAGGTGATCGACGGCAGATTCTCTGATCTCGAAATCGTGAAAGCCGCATTCCGCTCTGATGGCGGCATTGAAGCGGCCCTGAGGCGGGCCGCCCTGGATGAAACGCCTTAGACCCGGCGCTCGACCATCATCTTCTTGATTTCGGCGATCGCCTTGGCAGGGTTCAGCCCCTTGGGGCAGGTCTGCGCGCAGTTCATGATCGTGTGGCAGCGATAGAGGCGGAACGGATCCTCGAGATTGTCGAGGCGTTCGCCGGTCGCTTCGTCGCGGCTATCGATCAGCCAGCGATAGGCCTGCAGCAGCACGGCCGGGCCGAGGTAACGGTCGCCGTTCCACCAGTAGCTCGGACAGGAGGTCGAGCAGCAGGCGCACAGGATGCACTCGTAGAGGCCGTCAAGCTTCTGGCGGTCGTCATGGCTCTGCTTCCACTCCTTGGCCGGCGTCGGCGACACCGTCTTCAGCCAGGGCTCGATCGAGCGGTGCTGGGCGTAGAAGTTTGTGAGATCAGGCACCAGGTCCTTGACCACAGGCATGTGCGGCAGCGGATAGATCTTCACCGAACCCTTGATGTCGTCGAGACCCTTGGTGCAGGCGAGCGTATTCGTGCCGTCGATGTTCATCGCGCAGGAACCGCAGATGCCCTCGCGACAGGAACGGCGCAGCGTCAGCGTCGGGTCGATCTTGTTCTTGATGTAGAGCAGACCGTCGAGCACCATCGGCCCGCAATCGTCGACATCGATGTAGAACGTGTCGATCGACGGGTTCTGGCCATCGTCAGGGCTCCAGCGATAGACGCGGAATTCGCGCGTATTGGTCGCGCCCGCGGGCTTCGGCCAGGTCTTGCCTTCGCGGATCTGGGAGTTCTTGGGGAGTGCGAGTTCAACCATTTTTGTTTTCCTGTTCAGAAACGAACAACGCATGCGCCGCTTCAAGGGTCCGTATCCGGCCACCCTCGCCGGCAGCATGTGCCTTGGTTAGAAATTTGACGTCTGACGTCACGAGAAAGCTGTCATCCGTCGATAGTGTTGCCGCGAGATACATGCAGTCATAGACGGAGTGGTCGAGCTTGCGGGACAGAGCGAAACCTGACTTGACTAGAGCCTGAGACGGCAGAACGACGTCGATGCTGTGATCCAGTGTCGTCAGTCCGTCCACGGCTTGTTGAGGCGTAATCTGCCCAAGCCGCACCTTGCGCTGCAGGACATTGGCGACCTCTGCGAAGATCAGATCCGGAGCGACCCTCCGTACCGAACTGCCAAGCAGAAAATCGGCGTCAACATGTTCCGGCTCCGGCACGAACCATGCGATCGCAGCCGATGCATCGACGACGTAGATCAACGATTTCGATCCTCTCGCAGCATCTCGACAGCACTCGTCTGCTCGACGCCTTTCGGCGTCATAGCTCGAATTCTGGCAGCAATCGCCGGGAGGTCGTCGCGTCGAGGCCGAGCCGGAACCGCTGCCTGCAGCAGCGCCTCCACCTCTTCCTCGACGGAGCGGTTGTTGAGCCGCGCCCGATCGGAAATACGCGTCAGCAGCTCTTCGTCCGCGATCCTGATACGCATCTCACCCATGACAGTGCCTCCGGTGACGACCTTTCCTCTATTCTCTCACAATCCTCATCAGTACACACGCGCCTTGGGCGCGATCTTCTGCGGATCGATGCCCTCTGCGATGAGCTCGGTATGCACAGGGCGGTAGTCGAGCTTGACGTCGCCGGCATCGTTGACCCAGGCCAGCGTATGCTTGCGCCAGTTGACGTCGTCGCGGCCGGCGAATGCGCCTTCCGTGTAGTCCTCGCGGGCGTGCGAACCACGGCTCTCCTTGCGCGCTTCGGCGCCGTAGATCGTCGTGATGGCGTTGGCCATCAGGTTCTGCAGTTCCAGAGTTTCGACAAGATCCGAGTTCCAGATCATCGAGCGGTCGGTGACCTTGATGTCGCGCATTTCCTGCCAGATGGCCGAGATGCGCTTGCAGCCCGATTCCAGCGATTCCTGCGTGCGGAACACGGCGGCGTCTTCCTGCATGGCGCGCTGCATCTTCTCGCGAAGATTGGCCGTCGGCGTGCTGCCGGAGGCGTGACGCAGGCCGTCGAAGCGATCCATGATCTTGTCGCAGGCAGCGACGTTCAGATGCGGGATCGGCTCGTTGCGGTCGATCACCTCACCGGCGCGGATGGCGGCTGCGCGGCCGAAGACCACGAGGTCGATCAGCGAGTTGGAGCCGAGGCGGTTGGCGCCGTGCACCGAGGCGCAACCGGCTTCGCCGACGGCCATCAGGCCAGGAATGATTCTTTCAGGGTTGGAGCTGTCGGCGTTCAGCACCTCGCCCCAGTAGTTCGTCGGAATGCCGCCCATGTTGTAGTGAACGGTCGGCAGAACCGGGATCGGCTCTCGCGTCACGTCGACGCCGGCAAAGATCTTGGCGCTCTCGGAAATCCCCGGCAGGCGCTCGTGCAGCACGGCCGGATCGAGATGGTCGAGATGCAGGAAGATATGGTCCTTGTTCTTGCCGACGCCGCGACCTTCCCGGATCTCGAGCGTCATGCAGCGCGAGACGACGTCGCGCGAGGCAAGGTCCTTGGCCGACGGCGCGTAGCGT
Source organism: Rhizobium sp. S152 (assembly GCF_030380735.1). Lineage (GTDB taxonomy): Bacteria > Pseudomonadota > Alphaproteobacteria > Rhizobiales > Rhizobiaceae > Rhizobium. The sequence goes on from NZ_JAUDRZ010000011.1 coordinate 160,278, forward strand.
TCCATGAACCGCTCGCCCTCGGAATTGACGAGGTATCCGCCTTCGCCGCGCGCACCTTCGGTGATCAGACAGCCGGAGCCGTAGATGCCGGTCGGGTGGAACTGCACGAATTCCATGTCCTGCAAGGGCAGACCGGCGCGCGCTACCATGCCGCCGCCGTCGCCGGTGCAGGTATGGGCCGAAGTCGCCGAGAAATAGGCGCGACCATAACCGCCGGTCGCCAGCACTACCATCTTGGCGGCGAAACGATGGATCGTGCCGTCGTCGAGGTTCCAGGCAACGACGCCGGTGCAGCGGCTGCCGTCATCCGACATGATCAGGTCGAGCGCGAAATACTCGATGAAGAATTCGGCGTTGTTTCTGAGCGATTGGCCATAGAGCGTGTGCAGGATGGCGTGACCGGTACGGTCGGCCACGGCGCAGGTGCGCTGCACCGGCGGACCTTCGCCATAGTTCTGCATGTGGCCGCCGAACGGCCGCTGGTAGATCTTGCCTTCTTCGTTACGCGAGAAGGGAACGCCATAGTGCTCGAGCTCATAGACCGCCTTCGGCGCTTCCATGGTCAGATACTGCATGGCGTCGACGTCGCCGAGCCAGTCGGAGCCCTTGACGGTGTCGTAGAGGTGCCACTGCCAGCTGTCGGGCGTCATGTTGCGCAGCGAGGCCGCGATGCCGCCCTGGGCGGCGACGGTGTGCGAGCGGGTCGGGAATACCTTGGTGATGCAGGCCGTCTTGAAACCCTGCTCGGCCATGCCGAGCGTGGCGCGCAGACCGGCGCCGCCGGCGCCGACGACGATCACGTCATAGGAGTGGTCGACGTACTTGTAGGCTTTCCCGTTCTGGGCGGGCCCATTCTGAGCGGATGAATTCGAAGCCATGATATCAATTATCCTACGAACGCGATCTTCAGGATGGCGAACAGACAGAGCCCCGCCATGAAGATCGAAAAGAAGCTGTTCAGCATCAAAAGGCCGAGCTTGGCGACTTCGCCGTGCACGTAGTCCTCGATGATGACCTGCATGCCGAGCTTCATGTGAATGACGCCGGAGATGACCATCAGCCCCATGATCACCGCGACGAACGGATTCGACAGGGCGTGAACGACCTCGGCGTAGGGCTGGCCGGCATGGACGATCATGAAGATGATGAAGAAGAGAAACAGCGGTACGTTTGCGACCGCCGTCACGCGCTGGCGCCAGAAATGATCCGTGCCTTCCTTGGCCGAACCGAGGCCGCGAACCTTACCCAGAGGGGTACGCATATCCATGAAAGCAACCTTCAGAAGCGAATGGCGAAGCCGATCACCCAGACCAGGACGGTCAGACAGAGCGAGGCGATGACGTTTGCGATGGCGAGCTTGGTGGAGAATTCCTTCCCGAAGCCATGACCCAGGTCCCACATGAAGTGGCGGAAGCCGCCGAGCATGTGATGGATCAGCGCCCAGGTGTAGCCGAGCAGGACAAGCTTGCCGATGATGCTGCCGAGCACCCAGTTGGCCCAGTCGTAGGCGCCCTGTCCGGTCGCGGCCGCGATCAGCCACCAGGCGACCAGCACGGTGCCGAAGTAGAGCGCGCCGCCGGTGATGCGGTGGACGATCGACATGACCATGGTGGGGATTAGTTTGTAGATTTGCAAATGCGGCGACAGGGGCCGATTACTTGTCGTGTTCGCCATCAGAACCTCGCGGCGTCTTCTCTTCGCTCCCGAATGTCGGAGCATTCAAGCCAACCACACGAATGACAAAATTATCTGTGTGCGTTGCATCAATGGGGACGTTTAATCACGGAAACCCCTAACGACAAGTATAATTGCAGTGGCTTGGGAATTTAATCGATTTGCGTCTTGACGCGTCGAAAAAGATGAGCATCGCCCTCCACTTCGCTACCCCTTCCGGATGATTTTTCAAGCTTCGATGGACAAGCCGGCGCTTTTGGCGCATTTTTGCGTTAACGCTTTGTTAAGCATTCGGTTTCCGGAGACCAAAGGCCATGGTAAAGACCATCTCGAAACTCGTATCCCTGTCGCTGGCGGCGCTGGTTGCGCTGCCCGCCATGGCAGGCGATTTCGGCGCCCGGCCCTTCCCCCGCCATCACGGTGGCATCCATTCGGGCAACCACGGTTCGCCGGTTTTCCGTCCCAATCCCGGCTGGAGCGATTCCCGTATCCGCCTCGCCCAGGGATATAACGGCTTCGGCAATCACCACCGCTGGCGCAATCCGGTCCTGAAGCGCGTCTCGCCCGCCTACACCCGCGCCGGCGACAGCCGTGCCAACGTCGTCCTCGTCGTCCAGCCGCAACAGACGGGCAACTACGGCAGCATCTATGCCGGATCGTCCTACGCCTATGGCGCCGAAGGCGGCACCTATGTCGTCGGCAGCGGCTATGGCGGTTACGAAGCGCGGCGCGAGCAACTCGCACCTAGAGCCAAGGTCATCGAGGTCACGGAAAAGACCAGCGCCTGCTCCTACGAACAGGGCGTCTGCGTCATCCGCCCCTGATAGCGGTCATCAGCCGTCGAAGCGCCAGACCGTGGTCTTCTTGACCTCGCTGTCCTCGAGCGCCCGCGTCACCGGCACCTCGTAGGCAGCACAGGCGACAAGCCTCTCCTTCGGCAAATAGGCCCGCCCGGGATCGCCGACGAGTACGGTCACACCTGATGCCGCCAGCCGCTCGAACCACGGCACCAGCGCCGTCGCGAAGTCGCGATCATAGAACACGTCGCCGGCCAAGAGCACATCGGCGTCGATATCGCCACCGATCAAGTTCTCGCCGGTGAAACCGATCTCGACCCCGTTCAGATCGGCATTGAGCGCCAAGGCGGTCGCCGTCCACGGATCGATATCGGCGGCGAGCACCTGGATTGCGCCCGCCATTCTCGCCGCGATCGCCACCAGCCCGGAGCCGCTGGCGAAATCGACGACGCGCTTGCCCAAGACAGTCTCGGGATGATCGAGCACATAGCGCGCCAGCCCCTGCCCGCCTGCCCAGGCGAAAGCCCAGAACGGCGGCGGCAGGCCGATCTCGGCGAGCTCCTCTTCCGTCTTCAGCCACAGCTCATGCGCTTCCGTCGCCAGATGGAGCCTGATTTCAGGCACATGCGGCGGCGTCATCGGGCTGGTATTGTCGCGGATGAAGAACGCGGGGTCGGTCTTCACGTGGGATCAGCGCGGCGGGTTGTCGAGGCCGCCCATGCGGCAGACCTCAAGCCATTCCTCGTCGGTCACCGGCTGCACGGAAAGCCGCATCGACGTCACCAGCGACATCTTCGACAACTTCTCGCTCGCCTTCACATCCTTCAGCGTCACCGGCTTCGGCATATCGCGGACGGCGCGGATATCGACACAGTCCCACTTGGGGTCGCCCTTGGCGGTGGAATCGGGATGCGACAGCGCGCAGACCTCGACGATGCCGACGATCTCCAGCCCGTCATTGGAGTGGTAGAAGAAGCCCTTGTCGCCGATCTGCATCGCACGCATGTTGTTGCGCGCCAGATAGTTGCGAACGCCGGTCCACTCCGTGCCCTTTTCGCCCGCCGCCTTCTGCTGCTCCCAGGACCAGGCCGACGGTTCGGATTTGTAAAGCCAGTGCGCCACTTGCTTACGCCTCCGGCTTGTTGAAGACCCAGTTGAAGGGCTTCACCTCGACGCTCTCGAACAGGCCCGCCTTGGTGTAGGGGTCGCTGTCGGCGATCGCGATGGCGGCCTCGATGCTCTCGGCCTCGACGATCACCAGGCTGCCGTTGGGCTTGCCCTCGGCATCGAGAAACGGACCCGCCATCTTCAGCGTGCCGGCTTCGTTGAGCGCGTTGAGGTGGTCGACATGGGCGGGGCGTGTGTCCATGCGGACGTTGAGATAGCCGGGCTTATCCTTGCAGACGAAAGCAAAAAGCATGTGAGTCTCCTATTCGGTCGTGATCGGTCGTGTCATCAGCTGTTCGATTGCCTCGGAAACGCCGAGCTTGCCATCGATGATCGCGGAAACGGCATCGGTGATCGGCATGCCGACGCCGAGCGACGCCGCCACCCTGGCGCAAACTGCCGCCGCGAAGGCACCCTCAACCAGCTCGCCATGCGAAGGATCGACCCGCTCGCCGCGCCCAAGCGCGATGCCGAAACGCAGATTGCGAGACTGATGGCTGGTCGCTGTCAGCACGAGGTCGCCGAGGCCCGACAGTCCCGGCACCGTATCGGCCTGCCCGCCGCGAGCGGCCACGAAGCGCGACATCTCGGCCAGCCCACGGGCGATCAGTGCCGCGCGCGCCGAATCGCCGATGCCGGCGCCCTCGACGATGCCGCAGGCGATCGCCAGCACGTTCTTCAAGGCGCCGCCCAGCTGCACGCCGATCCGGTCGGAGGACGGATAGAGCCGGAAGGTCCGGCCGGAGATCGCCTGTGCCAGCCGCTCGGCAATCTCGCCGTTCTCGGCGGCAACCACCATGGCGGTCGGCAGCCCCTTGGCGATATCGGCCGCGAAGCCCGGACCTGAGAGCACCGCGATCGGATGCCCCGGAAGCGCCTGCTGAAGAAGATCGGTCAGGAGATTGCCGGTGGTCTTCTCCAGCCCCTTGGCGCAGGTAACTGTCACGGCATCCTTAGCCAGATAAGGACCATAATGCCGCGCCGCATCCGCCTGTGCCTGCGAGGGCATGGCGAAGAGCACGATGCCGGCATCGCCGATCGCATCCGCCTCGGCCGCAAACTGCAGCGCGTCGGGCAGCGGAATGCCGGGCAGTGCCGCGTCGTGCAGACGTTCGGCGGCGAGATCGGCCATCAGACCGGGATCCCGGCCGACAAGCGTCACCTTGTGCCGCCCCGTCAGCGCGATCACTGATGCCAGTGCCGTTCCGAAGGCGCCGGCGCCGATGACGGCGATCGTTTCGCTTTCTCCACTCATGCCTTTGCTCCCCGCTTTCCGAAGCCCAGCAATGTCTCGGCGCTCGAATCCAGCGGCCAGCGCGAGCGCGGCTGCACGTCGAGGTCATCGGGCACAACGCCCGTTGCCATCCGCTCCAGCCCGGCCCAGGCGATCATCACGGCATTGTCGGTGCAGAGATGCAAGGGCGGCGCCACGAAGCGGAAACGGTTCTTGTCGCACAGCGCCTGCAGCGTGCCGCGCACGGCGAGATTGGCGGCAACGCCGCCCGCCACCACCAGCGCCGGCTGGTCGACATCGGGGTAGAGCGCCTTGAACCGCTCCAGCCCACGCCCGATCCTATCCTTCAGCGTCCGCGACACGGCATCCTGGAACGAGGCGCAGATATCGGCCACATCCTGGTCGCTCAGCGGCGCGATCTCGGTCGCCGCCTGCCGCACGGCCGTCTTCAGGCCGGAGAAGGAGAAATTGAGCTTCGCCTCGCCGACCAGTGGTCGCGGAAACTTGAAACGCTGAGGATTGCCCGATTTCGCCGCCCGCTCGACGGCCGGTCCACCGGGATAAGGCAGGCTCAGGAGCTTCGCCGTCTTGTCGAAGGCCTCGCCAAGCGCATCGTCGATCGTCGTGCCCCAGCGCTCGTAGTCGCCGACGCCTTTGACCAGGATCAGCTGCGTATGGCCGCCGGAAACGAGCAACATCAGATAGGGAAAGGAAAGCCCATCCGTCAGCCGCGCCGTCAGCGCATGGCCCTCGAGATGGTTGACCGCATAGAGCGGCTTGCCGGAGGCCTTGGCGATCGCCTTGCCGGTCATCAGCCCGACCAGCAGCCCGCCGATCAGCCCTGGCCCCGAGGTCGCGGCGATGGCGTCGATGTCGGGCAGCGACACATTGGCGCGTTTCAATGCCTCGTCGATCAGCGTATCCAGCGCCTCGACATGGGCGCGGGCCGCGATTTCTGGCACCACCCCGCCATAGGCGCTATGCTCTTCCAGCTGGCTCAGCACCACGTCGGAGCGCACGGTCGGCACGCCCCCGGCATCGCGTTCGACAACGGCGGCGGCGGTTTCGTCGCAGCTTGTTTCGATGCCGAGGATGCGCAGAAAGGGAGCCATGGAGCCTGATCGTTGATTGCGATGGGTATGAAACCTGTTTACGAGAAACTCCGGTAACAACGGATCAATGCGGATGCAAACAAAACCTTTCCGGATCGGCACCAGAGGCAGCCCGCTGGCGCTTGCCCAGGCAAACGAGGCCCGCGACAGGCTGATGGCCGCCCACGGCCTTCCGGCCGAGATGTTCGAGATTGTCGTGCTCAGTACCAAGGGCGACCGCATCACCGACCGCTCGCTTGCCGAGATCGGCGGCAAGGGCCTCTTTACCGAGGAGCTCGAACAGCAGCTGACCTCGGGCGATCTCGATATCGCCGTGCATTCCGCCAAGGATATGCCGACGACGCTGCCCGAGGGGCTCTGTCTCTCCGCCTACCTGCCGCGCGAAGACATTCGCGATGCTGTCGTAGGCCGCTCCGCTCCGAAACTGATCGACCTGCCGCATGGCGCCACCGTCGGCTCCTCCTCGCTGCGTCGCCAGGCGCTGATCCGCCGCATGCGCCCGGATATATCAGTCATCACCTTCCGCGGTCTCGTCGAGACGCGACTGCGCAAGCTGAATGAAGGCCAGGTCGATGCGACGTTGCTCGCGCTCGCCGGCCTGAAGCGGCTTGGCAAGGTCGACGTCATCACCGACATCCTCGACGCCGATGCCTTCCCGCCGGCACCCGCGCAGGGCGCCATCGCCATCGAAAGCCGCATCGGCGATGCAACCGTCGACGCGCTGCTGGCGCCGATCAACGACGCCTCGACCTTCGACGCCGTCTCCTGCGAACGCGCCTTCCTGGCAGCCCTCGACGGCTCCTGCCGCACCCCGATCGGTGGCTATGCCATCTGCGAGGGCGACCAGCTGCGCTTCCACGGCCTGATCATCACCCCTGACGGCCGCAGCCAGCACGCCATCACCATCGACGGCAACCGTCGCGATGCATCGGCCCTCGGCACCCGTGCCGGGCAGGACATCCGCGCCCGCGCCGGCAGCGCCTTCTTCGAAGACTGGAGCTGAGGCACGATGCGCGTGCTCGTGACCCGTCCCCTCAAATCCGCCGAGCGTACCGCGGGGCGGCTTCGGGAGATGGGGCACGAGCCACTGCTGCTGCCGCTGGCCGAACCGAAACACGAGACGGCGCGGGCACTGCAGGCAATGGCTGAAACCGACGGCGCCATCGCCATGACCAGCGCCGAGGCGGTCCGAACATTTCACGGCCACACCGATGATCTTGCCCCGCATCTCGACCGCCCGCTCTTCGCCGTCGGCGAGGCAACGGCCGAGGAAGCCACGGCCGCCGGTTTCCGCCGCGTCACGGCATCCTCCGGCAACGGCCGCGATCTTGCCGAGCAGATTGCCGGCCACGGTTTCGACCGCGCGCTCTATCTCGCCGGCGCCCCCCGCGCCGCGACCTTCGAGCACCGCGCCGATGAGCTTGGCCTGCGCCTCACCGTCGTCGAAGCCTACGCCATGCGACCGCTCGCCATCTCCGCGTCGACGATCCGCGACCTTTTCGCCCGCCGTTCGCCTGAGATCGTCCTCTTCTATTCCCGGCAGACGGCGCAGTGGTTCTTCGATCAGCCCGAGATCGCCGCGCATCTCGATCGGCTGGCGAACACGAGGCTGCTCGCGCTTGCCGAGCCGGTCGCCGCCGCCGTACCTAAGGCACTGCGTAAAAATATCGTGATCGCCGCGATGCCGGACGAACAGAGCCTTTTGTCGCTGCTCCAGATCGCCCATTAGGTCTCCAGGCGCCCAAATTTTATCTAACCTCTTTCCTTAACTGGCATCACTGACTAGTTTCGTTGCAATGCATGAAATACGAGGATCTCATGGCACCAGGAAATCCGCCACGCCACTCGAAGAGCACCGACAAGCCGGTCACCATCGATCTGGGTGAGCAGGAATTTGCTTCTGCCCGCGAACCGGAAAAGCCTGCCGATCAGGCGGTCGAGACCGCCGAGGAAACGCTGGCCGCCGAAATCGACGCGAGCCGCCAATCCACGCCGAAGCCGGACATCACGCAACCATCCGACGAGCCGGCACGCGAATCCGTAACAGAACCCGAAGACCTCCCGCCGCCGCCCGCCGAACCCCGGAGCGTTGCGGACGAACCGCCCCTTCGCGAGCCGCCGCAGCGCCCGCAGGGCGGCCAGACCTCCGGGTTGATCGCCGCCGGCATCCTTGGCGGGCTGATCGCGCTCGTCGGCGCCGGCGCCATGCAATATGCCGGCTATCTTCCGGGCCCGACATCGTCTGAAACATCCTCTCCCGATGTCGCAAACCTCTCGGCCGAGATAGACGGCATCAAGCAGTCGCTGACCAACCTTGCCGCCGCGCCGGCAACCGATGACGGCACGCTCGAAAAGCGTCTCGCCGCGCTCGAAGCCGTCGCCAAGGCACCGCCGGTTTCCGCCGCTGCGCCAACGGATACCGCCGCAGTCGACCAGCTGAACCAGAAGATCGCCGATCTCTCCGCCCAGCTCGATCAGCTGCGCGGCACGGTGACCCAGGTTGAACAGAGCGCCCCGAACGGCGCGGCAATCGAGCAGCGCCTGAGCGAAGCCGAGAAGAAGCTCGACGAGCCCCGCCGCGACGTGGCCGTCGCCCAGGCGATTGCCGCAGCGGCCCTCAAGGCCGCGATCGATCGCGGCGGACCGTTCACCGCCGAGCTCGACACCTTCGCCGGCGTCTCGCCCGATGACCCCGCTGTCGCCGACCTCCGCAACTTCTCCGAAACCGGCGTTCCATCCCGCGCCGAGCTCATCCGCCAGGTTCCCACGGTGGCCACCGCCATCGTCGAATCCGTCGCCAACAAGGATCCGAACCAGAACTGGTCGGACCGGCTGATGAACAGCGCCAAGTCGCTGGTCAGCGTTCGCCCCGTCGGCAATATCGAGGGCGACAGCGTCGAGGCGATTGCCGCGCGCATGGAGGACAAGGTGAAGAACGGCGACCTGCCGGGCGCCGCCAACGAGTGGACCATGCTGCCTGCCGATGCCAAGCAGGCATCCGCCGCCTTCAAGCAATCGCTGGAAGCGCGCATCCGTGTAGAGGATCTCGTCGGCGGCGCGCTGTCGAAGGCGATCTCCGGCGCCGGCAAGGAGAACTGAGACATGGTCAGGCTCGTCATATTCGCCATCATCGTCCTTCTTCTCGGCTACGGCTTCTCCTGGCTTGCCGATCGCCCCGGCGATCTCAGCCTCGTGTGGAGCGGCCAGCTGTACCAGACCAAGCTGATCGTCGCCGCCAGCGCCCTGATCGCGCTGATCGCCGCCGTTATGGTGGCTTGGTGGCTGGTGCGCGTCATCTGGACCTCTCCCCATTCCGTCACCCGCTACTTCCGCGCCCGTAAGCGTGACCGCGGCTACCAGGCGCTGTCCACCGGCCTGATCGCCGCCGGCGCCGGCAACGCGCTGATGGCTCGCAAGATGGCGGCACGCTCGCGCGGTCTCATCCGCGCCGACCAGGAGCCGCTGATCGCGCTTCTGGAGGCCCAGGCCGCCCTCATCGAGGGACGTCACGACGAGGCCCGCGCCAAGTTCGAGGCCATGGCCAACGATCCCGAAACCCGTGAGCTCGGCCTACGCGGTCTCTATCTCGAGGCCAAGCGCCTCGGTGCAAACGAGGCAGCCCGCCAGTACGCCGAGAAGGCTGCCGAAAACGCGCCCTATCTGCCCTGGGCGGCGCAGGCCACGCTCGAATCCCGGAGCCAGGCCGGCCGCTGGGACGATGCCATCCGCCTGCTCGAACAGCAGAAGGCCGCCCGCGTCATCGAAAAGGCCGAGGCCGACCGGCTGCGCGCCGTGCTCTTGACCGCCCGCGCCACCGAGAAGCTGGAGAACGATCCATCAGGCGCCCGCGACGACGCCACCCACGCGCTGAAGCTCTCCGACGATCTCGAGCCGGCCGCGATCGTCGCCGCCAAGGCACTGTTTCGCGAGGACAAGCTGCGCAAGGCCGCCTCCATCCTGGAGCAGGCATGGAAGGCCAACCCGCATCCGGAGATCGGTGCCACCTACGTGCGCGCCCGCAGCGGCGATTCGGCCGCCGACCGGCTGAAGCGCGCCGAAAAGCTCGAGGCGTTGCGCCCGAACAATGTCGAATCGCTGCTGGTCGTCGCCCAGGCCGCGCTCGACATCAAGGATTTCGGCAAGGCCCGTGCCAAGGCCGAGGCCGCCGCCCGCATCGAGCCGCGCGAAGCCGCCTTCCTGCTGCTCGCCGACATCGAGGAAGCCGAGACCGGTGACCAGGGCCGCGTGCGCCACTGGCTGGCCCAGGCGTTGAAGGCGCCGCGCGATCCGGCCTGGGTCGCCGACGGCTTCGTCTCCGACAAGTGGCTGCCGCTTTCGCCCGTGACGGGACGCCTCGACGCCTTCGTCTGGAAGGCTCCCTTCGGCCATGTCGAGGGTCCGGTCGAGGAGGGAACGGCGATCTCGATCGAAGGCGCGTTGAAGACCCTGCCGCCGGTGCGCGAGGCGCGTCAGGAGAGCCCCGTCAACGATCACCGCATCATCGAGCTCGAGCGCGCCGCCACCATCGCCGAAGCCGCCCGCCCGGCCGCACCACCGGTAACGCCCGCGCCTGCGAAATCCGCCGGGGACAAGCCGGCGAAGGAAACCGCCGACACCCAGGCAGCCGAGCCGCGCCCCTTCTTCGGCGGCGCACCGGATGATCCGGGCGTTCGCAACACCACGATCGAGCCGGAACCCAAGACCCGGCTTCGGTTATTCTAACCAGACAGGACCTGTATGTTCGAACGCTTCCAGGCATTCTTCCAAAATCTGACTTCCGACCACCCGCAGACGGCTTTTGCGCCCGACGATCCGCGCATCGCGGTGGCAGCGCTCTGCATGCAGGTCATGGAGGCCGACGGGCAGATCAAGGACAGCGAGAAGAAGCGCCTTCGCAAGCTGCTGCAGGACCAGTACGGCCTCGACCGCAAGCAACTCGACGAATTGATCGCCGCCGGGCAGCAGGCCGAGAGCGACGCCGTCGATTACTATCGCTTCACCTCCGACCTGAAGCGCCACCTCGACACCGAACAGCGCCTTGAACTGATCGGCATCCTCTGGGACATCGTCTATGCCGACGGCGAGCGCAGCGAGATGGAAGACGACGCAATCTGGCGGATTGCCGAACTGCTCGGCGTCTCCGCCCGCGAACGCATCCAGAAGCGCCAGGAAGCAGCGAAACGCGTGACCGATATCGACGTGGTGCAAGACGATGCCGACTGACGGGCCGTTCGATCGTTCAGTCGAGGGCAGAGCGGCGCGCGCCAAGCCGCCGGTGCTTGTCGTCCTCCACCAGGAACGCTCCAGCCCCGGACGAATCGGCCAGCTGCTGGTCGACAAGGGCTACGGGCTGGATATCCGCCGCCCCGTTCTCGGCGACAAGCTTCCAGAGACGCTTGCCGGCCATTCCGGCGCGGTCGTCTTCGGCGGTCCGATGAGCGCCAACGACCCCGACGATTTCGTCAAGGCCGAGATCAACTGGCTGGATGTGCCGCTCAAGGAGAAGCGCCCCTTCCTCGGCGTCTGTCTCGGCGCCCAGATGCTGGTGCGCCATCTCGGCGGCAAGGTCCAGTCGAATGCCGACGGCTCCACCGAGATCGGCTGGTATCCGCTACGCGCCACCGAGAAGGGCCGCCGTCTCATGCACTGGCCGAAGATGGTCTATCACTTCCATCGAGAGGGTTTCGACCTGCCGCGCGGCGCCGAGCTGCTGGCCGAGGGCGACACCTACCGCAACCAGGCTTTCCGCTACAACGATCACGCCTGGGCACTGCAGTTCCACGCCGAATTGACCCGCGCCATGATGCACCGCTGGGTCGTGCATGGCGAACAGCGCTTCATCCTACCCAACGCCCAGCAGGGCCGCGAACACCTCGAAGGCCGCATGCTGTTCGACGCGCCGCTTAAGGCCTGGCTAAACGAATTCCTCGACATCGTTTTTGAAAGCAAGCCGGCAAGAAGCGCACCCGCCGAACAGGCCGCCATTTCGGCCTGAGACGCACATCATACCCGACGCAAACCGCCTTTATGCGTAAGCAGCCCGCGACCGATCGCGTTCGCGTGAGATGCGTCCGCCGCCCCGCCGTGTTATGATGCCCGACGCCTCTTGAGAGGCGATGTTTCAGTAGCAAGAACGTTCCGATCCACGATCCGGCCGGACAGCCACGCCATCGGCGCAGCGGTGACCGCAGCTATTTCAGGGGAACATCATGTCGAACTACGAGCAGAAGATTGTCTCCATGGGGCTGGTCCTGCCGCAGCCCCTGAAACTCCCGTCCAACATGAGCCTGCCGTTTCCCTGGGTGAACGTTCGCGGCGACCGCGCCTTCATCTCCGGCCACGGTCCGCAGAACCCTGACGGCTCACCCGCCGGCCCCTTCGGCATCGTCGGCGATACTGTTTCCATTGAGGATGCTAAGGCATCGGCCCGCAAGGCGGCGCTCTCGATGCTCGGCAGCCTGAAGCGCGAGCTCGGCAGCCTCGACCGCATCACCGGCTGGTGCCGCGTCTTCGGCATGGTCAACTGCGTCCCGCATTTCTCCAACCCGCCCGCCGTCATCAACGGCTTCACCGAGCTGATCAACGAAGTCTTCGGCCACGAAGTCGGCCGCCACTCCCGCTCCGCCATCGGCGTCGCCGGCCTGCCGCTGAATTTTCCCGTCGAGATCGAGGCGGAGGTGATGATTTCGGGGTAACTCTTGGTCGGTGCGGCAGCCCCCCCCTCTGCCCTGCCGGGCATCTCCCCCACAAGGGGGGAGATTGGCTAGACGCACCCGCTCGTTCCAACAGTCATTGTTTGGGAATGCCGCCGCAACGAGTCGATCTCCCCACCTGTGGAGGAGATGGCCGGCGGGCCAGAGGGGGGTATCCCACGGCACAACGCCCCGAAAACTACCCCCGCGTCACGTGCTCCGGCGCATCCAGCGAATCGATCCTGCGCAACTGCGGAAAACGCGTCGCCCAGATTGCCGCCACCGCGAGCGTGCCGATGCCGCCGATGATCACAGCCGGCACGGCGCCGAACACATGCGCCATCGTACCGGCACGAAACTCGCCGAGCTCGTTCGACGCGCCGACGAAGACCATGTTGACGGCGTTGACGCGGCCGCGCAGCTGGTCCGGCGTCCAGAGCGCGATCAGGCTCTCGCGCACATAGACCGAGACCATGTCGGCCGCCCCCATCAGCGCCAGCGCGGCGATCGAGAGTTCGACATTGGTGGAGAGCCCGAAAACGATGGTGCCGAGACCGAACAGTGCCACGCCGATGAACATGTAGACGCCGGCGCGGTGCTTCAAAGGATAGGTGGCGAGCAGGATCGCCATGACGATGGCGCCGACGCCCGGCGCCGAGCGCAGCAGGCCGAGACCCCACGGGCCAAGCGTCAGGATATCGCGGGCAAAGATCGGCATCAGCGCCGTGGCGCCGCCGAGCAGCACGGCGAAGAGATCGAGCGAGATGGCGCCGAGCACCACAGTCTCGGTGCGGATGAATTTGAAGCCGCCGAGGATCATGTCCCAGCTCTTGGCTTCACCCGTGGTCTTCTGCGCCGGCTTCGGGATCATGTAGAGCAGAATGGCGCCGAGCACGGCGAAGACCACCGCGACCGTATAGGCCGTCTGCGCATTGATGCCGTAGAGCAGACCGCCGATGACAGGGCCGGTAATGGCGGCGAGCTGCCAGGAAGACGAGTTCCAGGCGATCGCGTTCGATAGGTCTTCCGCCGGCACCAGGTTTGGCGCCAGCGACTGCACGGCCGGCGACATGAAGGCGCGCTCGATGCCGAAGATGAGAAGCACGGCGAACACGGGAATGGGCGAGAACGTCCCCGTCAGCGTCATCAACAGCAGCGCCAGCGTGCACAGCGCGCTGATAAGCGAGCAGATCGAGGCGATGGCGCGTCGGTTGTGCCGGTCGGCGACCGAGCCGGTCACCAGGATCAGAAGAAGCGATGGCAGGAACTGCACCAGCCCGATCAGGCCGAGATAGATGGCGCTTCCCGTCTGGTCGTACATCTGCCAGCCGACGGCGACGCTGACGATCTGCTGCGAGAAGGACAGCAGGAAGCGCGCGAAGAAGAAGCGGGTGTAGGACGGATGCCGGAAGGCCGCGAAGCGGTCGCCGGTCGCTGAGATCGACATGAGGGCTTTCCAATCGCCGCCGCGACACCATGCCGCCGGGCCTCGAAGCCCGCGCGAGCGGCTGTTTCAACAGGGTACTTGCCCGTTTAGTCGCCAATGTCTACATGTCTGTCAACAACGAACTGGAGACGACAATGGCCGGCATCATCGCAGCCCTCTTTCAAACCATTGATATGGCATTGGTGATCTATGTCTGGATTCTGATCGCAAGCGCCATCTTCTCGTGGCTCTATGCCTTCAACGTCATCAACTCCAGCAACCAGTTCGTCAATTCGGTCGGCATGTTCCTCTACAACGTAACCGAGCCGGTGTTGCGCCCGATCCGCCGCTTCATGCCCAACCTCGGCGGCATCGACATTTCGCCGATCGTGCTGCTCCTGATCATCTTCTTCATCCAGTCGGTTCTGCGCAACTCGGTCTTCCCGGCGCTCTACCGCGCGGCGATGTGATCCTGCCCTTTTCGGCATTCGCCAATCATGTCACGCTCGCCGTCAGGCTGACTCCGAACGGCGGTCGCGATGCGATCGATGGTATCGAGCATGACGCCGACGGAAAGGCGCATGTAAAGGCACGCGTGACCGCGGTTCCGGAAAAGGGCAAGGCCAACAAGGCGCTGATCGCCCTCCTCGCCAAAGCGCTCGGCGTCGCGAAGTCGTCCGTCAGCCTCGTCTCGGGCGATACGGCGCGTAAAAAAATCCTCCGGATCGATGCCGAGCCGGAGGATGTGATCAGAAAGCTGAATGATTTGTTGGGCCTGTAATCAGGCCTTTTCCTTCTTGGCGCGTTCGATCGCCTCGAGGATGAGCGCACCGGCTTCCTTGGCATCGCCCCAGCCGAATATCTTCACCCACTTGCCGGGTTCCAGATCCTTGTAGTGCTCGAAGAAGTGCTCGATCTGCTTGACGGTGATCTCGGGAAGGTCGGTGTAATCCTTGACCTTGTCGTAGCGCATCGTCAGCTTCGGCGACGGCACGGCGATGATCTTCTCGTCCTTGCCGGAATTGTCTTCCATCTTCAAGACGCCGATCGGGCGCACGTTGATGACGCAGCCCGGAACCAGCGGACGGGTGCTGGCGATCAGCACGTCGATCGGGTCGCCGTCTTCCGACAGCGTGTGCGGTACGAAGCCGTAGTTACCCGGATAGGTCATCGGCGTGTAGAGGAAGCGGTCGACGACGAGCGTGCCGGCTTCCTTGTCCATCTCGTACTTGATCGGGTGGCCGCCGACTGGAACTTCAACGATGACGTTGACGTCCTCAGGTGGGTTCTTGCCAATGGAAATGGCGTCGATGCGCATGCGATTACTCCCGCGACGTGAATGTTCGCAGCCAGATAATCGGATTCCTGCCGCGACGCAACACAACAGAGCGGCACGGCCACATGATAGTTTTATGATCTGGCCTTCAAAATGCCGGAAAACTGGGCAGCACCCGATACGCTCGAAAGATCAGTTCCAGATGAAACCGATCTTCTTCAGCTGCTTGTGGTCGAAGGTCTCCATGCCCTCGCAATAGTCGACCCCGCCATGGCCGCGATAGAACTCGGCGCCGCCGTCGTTCTCCTCGAGGCACCACACCACCATGCCCTTGCAGCCGAGCGACTTCAGGAGCCGCTGCGCTTCGGAAAACAGCATGTGGCCGAGGCCGAGGCCCTGATACTCGGGACGCAGATAGAGCTCGTAGATCTCGCCTTCCTGCGGCAGCGCCCGCGCGCGGTTAAGGCCGAGCGTGGCGTAGCCGGCGACGACGCCGGCGACATCGAGGACGAGAAGCGTTGCCGGTCCGCGCGTGGCCTTGAGCCACCACTGTTCGCCGCGGCGCTCGATCATCTGGTTCAGCGCCTTGTGCGGAATGATGCCCGCGTAGGTGTGTTTCCACGCAAGCCGGTGCACTTCCGAGATGGCTCGGGAATCGTGCGGCTCAGCCCGCCGAACATCGATCGACAATGTCTTCATGACGCTTACTCTGGCCCCGTCGCGGGCAATTAACCATATGCGGCAGCGCATTACAGTCGATTGCCCACAGGCTTAACATGTGGACGACGGCTGAAATTTAACGCTTTTTTAACTATTGCGACAAGAAGGATTCGGCGAAGCGCACAAATAAAAAACCCCGGCGCGATGGCCGGGGTTTCGAAGTCTCTGATTGCCTGTTCGACTTAGGCGGTCTTCGCCTTGGCGAAGCGCTTGCGGTCGTTGGCGTCGAGATACATCTTGCGCAGACGGATCGACTTCGGCGTCACTTCCATGAGCTCGTCGTCCTGGATCCAGGAGAGAGCGCGGTCGAGCGTCATGCGGATCGGCGGCGTCAGCTTGACGGCTTCGTCCTTGCCGGCGGCGCGGATGTTGGTCAGCTGCTTGCCCTTGAGAACGTTGACCTCGAGGTCGTTGTCGCGGCTGTGGATGCCGATGATCATGCCCATGTAGACCTTTTCGCCGGGCTCGATCATCATCGGGCCGCGATCTTCCAGGTTGAACATGGCGTAGGCCACGGCTTCGCCGGCAGCGTTGGCGAGCAGAACGCCGTTCGTGCGGCCACCGATTTCACCCTTGTAGGGCTGGTAGTCCTTGAACAGGCGGTTCATCACGGCGGTGCCGCGCGTGTCGGTCAGGAGTTCCGACTGGTAGCCGATCAGGCCGCGGGTCGGAGCGTTGAACACCAGGCGAACGCGGTTGCCGCCCGAAGGACGCAGCTCGGTCATTTCGGCCTTGCGCTCGGACATCTTCTGCACGACGACGCCGGAATGCTCTTCATCGACGTCGATGACGACTTCTTCGATCGGCTCCATCAGCTGGTCGTTCTCGTCGCGGTGCATGACGACGCGCGGACGCGACACGGCAAGCTCGAAGCCTTCGCGACGCATGGTTTCGATCAGAACGGCGAGCTGCAATTCGCCGCGGCCGGAGACGTAGAACGAGTCCTTGCCCTCGGCTTCCTCGATCTTCAGCGCGACGTTGCCTTCCGCTTCCTTGTAGAGGCGGTCGCGGATGACGCGCGAGGTGACCTTGTCGCCCTCGGTGCCGGCGAGCGGGCTGTCGTTGACGATGAACGACATGGTGACGGTCGGCGGATCGATCGGCTGCGCGGTCAGCGCCTCGGTGATCGCGGGATCACAGAAGGTATCGGCGACCGTGCCCTTGGAGAGGCCGGCGATCGCGACGATGTCGCCTGCATGCGCTTCTTCGATGGAGGTGCGCTCGATGCCGCGGAAAGCGAGAATCTTCGAGATGCGACCGGTTTCGATCAGCTTGCCGTCCTGGCCGAGAACCTTGACGGCCTGGTTCGGCTTGATCGAGCCGGAATTGATGCGGCCGGTGATGATGCGGCCGAGGAAGGGGTTGGCTTCCAGGATCGTGCCGATCATCGTGAACGGGCCTTCGGCGACCGTCGGCTCCGGAACGTGGTTGAGCACGAGGTCGAGCAGCGGCGCCAGACCCTGGTCCTTCGGACCCTCGGGGTTGACGTTCATCCAGCCGTCACGACCGGAACCGTAGAGGATCGGGAAGTCGAGCTGCTCGTCGGTGGCGTCGAGGCTGGCGAAGAGGTCGAACACTTCGTTGATGACTTCCTCGTGGCGGCCATCGGGACGGTCGATCTTGTTGATCGCGACGATCGGCTTCAGGCCGACCTTCAGCGCCTTGGAGACGACGAACTTCGTCTGCGGCATCGGGCCTTCCGACGAGTCGACCAGAACGATCGCGCCGTCCACCATCGACAGGATACGCTCGACTTCGCCACCGAAGTCGGCGTGGCCGGGGGTGTCGACGATGTTGATGCGAACACCCTTCCACTCGACCGAAGTCGCCTTGGCAAGGATCGTGATACCGCGTTCCTTTTCCAGGTCGTTGGAGTCCATCACGCGTTCGGCGACGCGCTGGTTCTCGCGGAACGAGCCGGACTGTTTCAGGAGTTCGTCAACCAGGGTCGTTTTGCCATGGTCAACGTGCGCGATAATCGCGATGTTGCGAAGTGCCATATGTCTAGATCTCTGAGGCTGGGGCGCCACGCTGGGAGGGCGCCAATTGCATTTGGGCGGCTCATACAGTGTTTTTCGCGTTTGCGAAAGGGGGGAGCCCGGAATGAAAGGAATGCACGTATAGCATGGATGGCATCAGACCGTCCTTTCGGGCTCAAGCACCACCCGCCAGAGCTCCTGATCATTGCGATCCATCAGCCGCACCGTCAGCTGCTCGCTCTCGCCGTCGATATCGACGAGGCCGAAGAACTGCATGCCGTCGGACGGCGGCAGGTTCTGCTCGACGCCGCCGGGCGCCGCCTTCATGAACTTCACCTGCGGCCCGAAGGTCATGTCGAGCTCCTGCGGCCCATAGGTTCCCGAATGCAACGGCCCGGACACGAACTCCCAGAACGGCAGGAATTCGCGAAACTTTGCCTTGCCGGGATCGTAGTAATGCGCCGCCGTGTAGTGCACGTCCGCCGTCAGCCAGATCATGTTCGTAATCCCGGCATCGCGGATGAAACGCAGGAGGTCGGCGAATTCAAGTTCGCGACCGAGCGGCGCGCCGTTGTCGCCATTGGAGATCGATTCCGATCCGCGACGGTTGCCGTAGTCGTCCCAGATGACGAGACCGATCGGCAGGTCGCAGGCGATCACCTTCCATGTTGCCGTTGAGCGCACCAGCTCGCGCTTCAGCCACGCCACCTGCCGCTTGCCGAGTAACCGCGCCTCAGGCGAAAGCTCCTTGTCGAGCCCATGGCTGTTCGGCCCGCGATAGGAGCGCAGATCGATGAAGAACACGTCGAGCATCGGACCGTAGGAGACCTTGCGGTAGATGCGGCCGGGCTCGTCGGCGACGTAGCGGATCGGCGTCATCTCGTGGAATGCGCGGCTGGCGCGCGCTGACGGCGTTGAGCGCCTTCACATGGTCGTCGAGCAGGTTGTAGGCCCATTGCCCGCGAAACTGGTCGAGCGTCTGGGCTATGTCGCGCTTCGCCTCGGTGACGATGCGGTTCTTCCAGACCCGCCCGTCACGCAGCCTGACCTCGTCGGCAACGGGATTGTCGGCATAGATGGTATCGCCGGAATGGATCATGAAATCCGGGCGGTGGTAGGCGATGGTCGAATAGGTCCGCATCCCCTCCTCGTCGATCCCCCAGCCCTGCCCGACCGTATCGCCGGACCAGACGAAGCGAATGCTGCGCTTGCCCGTCGGGGCGGTGCGAAACTGCCCGTGGATCGGTTCCGACAGACCGTTGACGTCGGAGAGATCGGCCGCGCGGAAGCGGTAGAAGATCTCCTGATCGGCGGGCAGGTCCTGCAGCAGAAGCTTTGCCGCCAGATTGGTCTCCGGCGTCACGTCGATTGGCGCGACGCGCACCGCATTGGCGAACCGGTCGCTCGTCGAATATTCGAGATAGAGCCGCGCAGGCCGGTCTACCTGCGTCCACACCACACCCGAATTGCGGTCGATGTCGCCCGATTGCACGCCCGCGGTGAAGATCGGGCGACTGGAGGAGCCGCGCGCATAATAGGGCATCGCCAGCCCCGCCAAGGCAAAGCCGCCAACCGCCCCCATGGAGGAAAGGAAACGGCGGCGCGTCGGTTCTGTCAGTTTCATGCCAAGGTCTATCCGGCTAAGGGCAAGGAGGCCGGCAGACCCTATTGTGATCGTCATGTCATTCGCTTGAAGGCGGCATGACGGTTTTTCGAAACTTCGGCGACAGTCCTGTCACATTGCAGGCAGCATCACTCCGCCACCAGCCCGCCGCGGCGAAGCAGGCTGAGGAGCAGCAGCGGCAGCAGCGTGGTGATCAGGATGGCGACGAAGGCCATGGCCATGCCGAGCCCGACCGAGCCCTGCTCGAACTGCCGCCAGATGAAGGTGGCGATGGTCTGCATGCCGACGGGCGCCACCACGACGGAGGCGACGAGCTCGCGCGACGCCAGCGCGAAGACCAGCAGCATGGCCGAGGCGAGGCTCGGAAACACCAGCGGCAGCAGGATGCGGCGAAACGCCGTGGCGCCGCTCGCGCCGCTCACCCGCGCGGCGGCTTCCAGGCTGTCGCCGATCTGCTGGAAGGCGGCAACCGTGTAGCGCACCGGCTGCGGCAACAGGATGCAGCAATAGGCAAGCAGCAGGATCAGCCCGGTATTGTAGGGCGTGGCGGGCAGCCAGGGCATGTTCCAGGCGAGGATGAGCCCGACGGCAACGACGATGCCGGGAAGCGCGTTCGGCAGGATGGTCATGATGTCGATGGCGATGCGCCCGCGCATCCGCGTCTTCACGACGGTATAGGCGGCGACCACGCCGATCAGCCCGGTGATGACGGCGGTGCCGATGCCGAGCGAGAAGCTGTTGCCGAGCGCTTCCACGGCGCCGGCGCTGTTGGAGAACACCGCCGCGAAATTATCAAGGCTGAGATTGTCGAAGGCCAGACCGCCGGAGATCGTCCGCGACAGCGCCGTCATCAGGATCGCAAGCAGCGGCAAGCCGGTGGCGAGGAACGAGACGACCGCAAACGCGATCACGACGGGGACTTTGTAGGCGCCGAGCGGCCGCTTATCCCTCGCGAGTGGCTTGCCCCCGACCGTCTGGTAGGAGCGCCGCGACAGGATCCAGCGCTGCAGCAGGAAGGCCACCAGCGAGAGCGCGACAAGCAGGATGGAAAGGATCGCGGCGCCCGGCAGATCGATCGGCCAGTCGGAGATGCGAAGGTCGATGCCTGTCACCAGAACCTGGAAGCCGGCGCGGCGGCCGAGTGCTGCCGGCGTGCCGTATTCCTCGATCGCCGCCGCGAAGACCAGCATCAGGCTGGCGACGAGCCCGGGTGCCGAAAGCGGCAGCGTGATCCGCCAGAAGGCGCGCGCCGGGGTGGCCCCGAAGACACGGCCGACATCGGCATAGCGCGCGCCGACGGCTTCCACTGTGCGCGACACCGCGAAATAGACCACCGGAAAGGTGTTGAAGGCCATGACCATGGTCATGCCGAAGAGCGAGAACAGAAAGGGCGCGAGGTTGAAGCCCGCCAGCTGCTCGAGATAGCCGCGGGGCTGCAGCGTCATGATCCAGCCCAGCGTGGCGATGTAGGGCGGGATCATGAAGGGGACGAGCAGCAGCACGTCCCAAAGCGGCGCCAGCGGGACGCGATAGAGCGCCCGGATCACGCCGAGCGGCACCGCCACCAGCGCCGAGGCGATGACGACGCAGCCGCCGAGCAGGATGGTGTTGCCGGCCATGCCGATCAACGCGCTGTCGCCGAGCGTGGCGAACAGCGCCGAGAAAGGGCCCGAAAACGAGCCCTGCCCGAGATCGGGGAAGATACCCTGCAGGACGATGGCGATGAAGGGAACGGCAACGATGACGCTCAAGCCCGCGATGGCGAGCCAGGCGGCCGGAGTGGCGCCGCCGATGCCGTTCGTCTTCATCACTCGGTCCTTACTTGCTGCCGAAGATGTCGGCGGTCTGCTTCAGCGTTTCCTTGCGCTTTCCGTAGACGGCGGCCGTGTCGTACTTCAGGAGCTTCAGGTCGCTCATCAGCGGACGGTTGGCCGGGATGTCGCTGCGGGCAGGCATCAGCATCTGGGCGGCGACCAGCTTCTGGCCTTCGTCGGACAGCATGTAGTCGATGAACTTCTTGGCCTCGTCCTGGTTCTTCGACCAGTTGAGAATCATGGCCGGACGCGGCGCGATGACGGTGCCGGAAGCCGGGAAGATCACGTCGATGTTCTCGCCCTTTTCCTTGGCGGCGAGCGTGATGTAGTCGACCGCGCCGAAGACGGCGGCCTTGGCGCCCTGCAGGACCGGGTTCAGCGCTTCGGCGTTGGCGCCGGCGATGATCGCGCCGTTATCCTTCAACTCCTTGAAGAGCTTGAAATCGTCCTGGCCGGCGAGCGCCGCCGTCAGTTCGAACGACGAGCCCGACTGTGCCGGATCCGGAATGTTGACGAGGTCCTTGTACTCGGGCTTGGCGAGATCGGCCCATTCGGCCGGCTTCGGCGTTTCGCTCTTGGTGTTCCAGGCGATGCCGAGCGCCGAGATGCCCTGCGCGACGGCCGTATCGGTTTTCAGGAAGTCGGGAACCTTGGCGGCGTTCGGGCTGGTGTAGGAAACGAGCCAGCCGCGCTTTGCGAAATCGGTCGCCGTATCCCAGGATGCGGAGATCAGCACGTCGACGACGGGGTTCGAGGCTTCTGCCTCGATACGGGCCATGACCTTGCCGGTCGTTGCCTGGAAGACGTTGACCTTGACGCCGGTCTCCTTGGTGAAGCCGGTCGACAGCTTGTCGATCAGGCTCTGCGGGCCGGCGGTGTAGACGGTGATGTCGGCATGCGCGACGCCGGCCATCAGCGATGCGGCGAAAACGCCGAAAGTGATGCTCTTCAAAGACTTAAACATGTTCAAGATTTTCCCTCTTTGACAAATGAACGCTATTGCCGAACCAGCGGATCTGGTCGGGATCGATCGAAAGGCCGACGGCGTCGCCGGCACGGAGCTTGGCGCGGCTCAAGACCTGAAGCTCGACATGGCCGGCGCCGACGAGCGACACGGTGGCGAGATGCCCGTCGCCGCGGAACTGCGAGCGCAGCACGGTCGCGGCGAGCCGCCCGGGCAGGATCTCGCCGGCGCCGATGGCAGCAGTCGGAATGAGGATACGCGGCTTGCCGCCCTGATCGCCGGCAGCCGGCATCATCATCACGCCGCTGTCGGCGAAGAACCAATGCCCGTCGCGGCACTCGAGCGCGGCGATGCCGCCCAGCCGCAGGAAGTCGGCGACCTCAGGCGTCGCCGGCCGGTCGATCAGCTCGTCCGGCGAGGCCAGCTGCTCGATCAGCCCGCCGCGCATGACGGCGACGTCGTCGGCCAGCGTCAGCGCCTCGCTGTGATCGTGCGTCACGTAGATCGCGGTCAGCCCCAGCGTGCCGATTAGCTCCGCCAGCTCGCCCACCATGTTCTCGCGCAGCTCGCGGTCGAGGTTGGACAGCGGCTCGTCGAACAGGATGAGCTGCGGCTCGGCGACGATGGCGCGGGCGATCGCCACGCGCTGCTGCTGGCCGCCGGACAGGTCGCTCGGCCGACGATCGGCGTAGGCGCCGAGGCCGACGCGCTCCAGCGCCCGCATCGTCCGCTCCTGCCGCGCCGCCTTGCCGACGCCGCGCATTTCGAGCGGAAAGGAAACATTGCCGCCAACCGTCAGGTGCGGCCACAGCGCGTAGTCCTGGAAGACCATGCCGAGGTTGCGGCTTTCCGGCGGTGCGAAAACCCCGCTTGCGGCATCCGCCACCACGCGCCCGGCGATCGAGACCGAGCCCTTGCTCGGCGCCAGAAGCCCCGCCACCAGCCGCAGAAGCGTGGTCTTGCCGCAACCCGACGGGCCGAGCAGCGCCAGCGTCTTGCCGCGAGAGAGAGAAATATCGATGCCGTTCAGGATGGGAGTCGCGCCATAGCGCAGCTCGACGCCGGATGTCGAAACGGCGGCATGGTGATCCGAAGGGCAAGCAGACATGAAAAAACCGGCATCAATGGAGGTCGATGCCGGTTGCTTATTAACGTTCAATGACAGTCATGTGACACGCGGGCGCCCGATCGCCGCCCGCGGAAACATTAGGATTCTTGCACCTAACGTGCCTATCGGCGCGACAATGCTCAGGCGTCGCTACCCGACAATTCCTCGAAAGTGGCCAGCCCACGCTTCACCAGCATCGCATCCGGGCTCGGCAGCTTGCCGCGGAAGGCCTTGTAGGTCTCCTCGGGATCGACCGAACCGCCGACGGAATAGACGTGATCGCGCAGCTTTTTCGCGACCTCGCCGTTGAACGCGTCACCCGTTTCCTCGAAGGCCGAGAAGGCATCTGCGTCGAGCACTTCCGACCACATGTAGGAATAGTAGCCGGCGGAATAGCCGCCGGAGAAGATGTGCTGGAAATGCGGCGAGGCATGGCGCATGACCATCGACTTTGGCATGCCGAGCTCCTTGAGTATCTCGGCCTGCACCGCCATCGGATCCGCGATCCCTTCGCGCGTATGGAACGCCATGTCGACAAGCGCCGACGAGGTGAACTCCACGGTGTTGAAGCCGGCGTTGAAGCTGCGCGCCGCCAGCACCTTGTCGAGCAATTCCTGCGGCATCGGCTTGCCCGTCTCGAAATGCACCGCGTACTGCTTGAGGATTTCGGGAACCGTCAGCCAGTGCTCATAGAGTTGCGACGGCAGTTCGACGAAATCGCGCGACACCCCGGTACCTGATACCGAGGGGTAGGTGACGTTGGAGAGCATGCCGTGCAGCGCATGGCCGAACTCGTGGAACAGCGTGCGGGCATCGTCGAGCGACAGCAGCGCCGGCTTGCCTTCGGCAGGCTTGGCGAAGTTGCAGACATTATAGATGATCGGCAGCTCACCGGTCCGGCCGTTCTTCAGCGGCAGCTTGTGCTGCGACTGGAACGAACTCATCCACGCGCCCGAACGCTTCGACGAGCGGGCGAAGTAATCGCCGAGGAACATCGCCACCAGCCTGTCCTCGCGGTCGCGGATCTCGAAGACGCGGACATCGGGATGATAGGCCGCAACGCCCTTCTTCTCGACCGCATGAACGTTAAACAGCCGGTCCGCGACGTCGAAGCAGGCGTCGATGATCTTTTCCAGCTGCAGGTATGGCTTCAGCTCCGCCTCCGAGAAATTGAATTTCTGCGAGCGGATCTTTTCCGAATAGAACCGCCAATCCCAGGGCATGACCTCATGGTTCTTGCCTTCGTCGGCGATCAGCCTGGCGATATCGGCCTCTTCCTCGCCGGCGCGCTTCACCGCCTTCGCCCACACCTGCTTCAAGAGGTCGTTCACCGCATCAGGCGTCTTCGCCATGGTGTTGTCGAGCTTCAGTTCGGCGAAGTTGCCGTAGCCGAGCAGCTTCGCCACCTCATGGCGCAGCTGAAGCGTTTCGCGGATGATGCCGCGATTGTCCGACGGGCCATCGTTTTCGCCACGCGCCACCCAGGCCTTGAAGGCCTGCTCGCGCAGGTCGCGGCGCTCGGAAAAGGTCAGGAAAGGCTCGATGATCGAGCGCGACAGCGTCACGGCAAACTTGCCGTCCTCGCCACGCTCGCGCGCCGCAGCCGCCATCGCGTCCTTGAGGAAATCGGGAATGCCGGCGAGATCGTCGCCCTCCGAAAGGATCAGCGCCCAGCCCTTCTCGTCCGACAGCACGTTCTGGCCGAACTGCGTGCCGAGACCCGCCAGCTTTTCGTTGATGCCGGCGAGCTTCTCCTGCTCCGCCTTTTCAAGCTTGGCGCCCGACTTGACGAAGCCCTTCCAGTGCCGCTCCAGCACCCGCGTCTGCTCCAGCGTCAGACCCAGGCTCTCGCGGTTTTCCCACAGGGTGTCGATGCGCTTGAAGAGATCGGCGTTCATGCCGATCTTCGAATAGTGCCGCGACATCTTCGGCGAAATATCCCGCTCCAGCGCCTGGATCGTGTCGTTAGTATGCGCGCCCGCCCGGTTCCAGAACAGCGCCGAAACCCGCGACAGCTCGTCGCCCGCGATCTCCAGCGCCACGACCGTGTTCTCGAAGGTCGGCTCGGCGGGATCGGCCGCGATCGCATCGATCTCGCGCTCGTGCGCGGCAAGCGCCGCATCGAAGGCGGCCGCGAAATCGCCGTCGTTCACGGCCTCGAAGCGCGGCAGGCCGTTGAGGCCGTCCCAGGTGACGAGAACAGGGTTCAGATCGGATGTGGAGGGCATGCGGAAATCCTTGCGTTTGGCAGTCGGTGTTGCCGTCTGGCGTTACGGCAATATAGGAAGGCTTCGACGCGATTGGTATTCCCGGCCATCGCAACAAATGCTCGAGCCGGACGCGCCGCGATCGATCAGGCGCGACGCCAGCCGAGCAGGCCGGGCGTGGCATGCAGCAGCGCCTGCGCCGCGAACCCCATGAAGAGCACTCCCGAGCAGCGCACGATTAGCCGCTCATGCGCGCGATAGAAGCGCCGCACGGCACCCGTGCCGACGATGGCGATCAGGATCATGTCGGCGACGATGAAACCGAGGAAGGACGCCGCCAAAAGCACCGGCAGCGTCTCGAACTTGAGCGCGCTCGCCGAGCCGGCCACCAGCGCCGTGAATGTCGCCAGCGCCACCGGATATCCCTTGGGGTTGGTGACGCCGAAGATCAGCCCGCGCCGGAACGGCCGCTCGACGGTCACCAGCGCCTGCCCCTCGCCCTTCGGCCTGGCGCGAAACGCGTTCCAGCCGATCCAGGCGAGATAGAAACCGCAGAGCAGCCCCAGCGCGTCGAACACGAAGGTGCCGATCGTCTTCGCCCCGATGATCGCCACCAGCGCCAGTGACGCCCAAAGCGTATCGCCGACCAGATGCCCGCACACGAACTGCGCCCCCGCCTTTCGCCCCTGCCCCGCCCCGATCCCAAGCAGCGCCAGGAAGGCCGGCCCGGGAATGAGCACATAAAGCAGCGCCGCCAGGAAGGCGCCGGCGAGCAGTGACTGGGTCATGGAGAATCCCTCGGTGAAAAGGCGAGATTATGCGTTGTGGCGAGGGCGTCAAGCGGGGGCGTGGCGCATCGCACCGGACGCGACCACGAAGGTACCGGCGCCTCCCCGCTTACCGCTCAGCCATCAGCTCGGAAATGGTCGCGAAGCGGAAACCCCGCTCCTGCAAACCGTCGATGATGCGGGGCAGGGCCCGCCGTGACGGTTCACGACTTCGATACATGACATGCATGATGATCACCGAGCCGCTACGCGCATTGTCGAGCACATATTTGGTAATGGCGTCGGCGTTGCCGTCGATCTCTGGAAAGGATTCCGGCTCCACGTCCCACATAATAGTTTTGCGGTCATGTCTCGACAGATACCAGGGCAGGCTGACGAGCTTTTTTCCGTAAGGCGGGCGAAAGTATATCTCGCCCTGATATCCTGCCGCCCGTATCGCCGCATCGGTAAGTTCGATCTCCTTGGCGACGGTATCCGGCCCCATCAGCGTCATGTTGAAATGTGAATAGGAGTGGTTGCCGATTTCATGCCCTGCTTCGATAATGGCTTGAGCGGCTGACCGATTTTCCTCGATTTCCCTGCCGATCAGAAAGAATGTCGCGGAAACGCCCCTGGATTTCAGTATCTCCAGAATCTCCGGCGTAAACCGCGAACTCGGGCCGTCGTCGAATGTCAACGCAACCAGCGGCTTTTCGGTCTCCAGCCGCGCGAAGACCTCACCGAACAGTTGCGTGGTCCGCGACTTGCTGAACTGGAAAACACAGAAGGACGCCGTGAGGACGGCTAGGGCGCCAAGAAAACTTGATGAGACAAGGCGGCGCTTTCGGCTCATAAACTTATCCCGCAACGTTGCCAGACGTTGCAGTGATCAGCAGCCTCTTTGGCGCAATTGAGGCAAGTCCCGAAAGTTAGGCGAAGCTACTTTAGCCGCCTTCCGAGGCAGAATTGGCGCAACGCTCCGCCAACCACATTTTTTGCGTTGCGATAGACCTCCACCCGCGCCAGAACGGAGCCGACATCCATCGTCTCTTAGTAGAGCCAAGCCACCCGAGTCTCCCACCTGCCCCATTCCGGATGAGCGAACGGCACCAGCATGCTCGGCGCCCTTCTCGCCACCATCGGCCCGATCTCGATGTCAATCTACACACCCGCCATGCATGCGCGAGACCAGTACGCCCGACCGCCGCCGCGCCCTTCCCGGCCCGTTGCTATCGGCCTACGCCGAACTCGCCCGCGAACCGCGTTTCGTATCCGCCTCGCTGGTGCTGGGCGGCTCGATCGGCGCGCTCTATGCGCAGGCGACGATGCTGCCCTTCATTCTGATCAAGCTCGTCGGGCTCACGCCCACCGCCTTCGGCCTCGGGATGCTGATGCAATCAGGTTCCTATTTCCTCGGCTCCGTGGTTCTTAGGATGACCTCCGCGAGACTCGGCGGCGAGGGCTCGGTGCGCGCCGGCGTCTTCCTGCTTGGCCTGTCCGGCATCATGATCGCGCTCTCGGTGCAATTCGTGACACCGAGCTATCTCTCGATCATGGGTCCGGTCGCCTTCCTGGCCTTCTGCCTGGCGTTCCTCACCCCGCACATGACGACCTCGGGCCTCTTCCCCTTCCCTCATATCGCAGGCTCCGCGTCGGCGATGATGGGCTTCATCCAGATGGGCGGCGGCTTCACCGGCGGCATGGTCGCCTCGCTCATCGGCGCCCCGCTGCTCGCCTTCGGCACCATCATCCCGGCGATGGCCATGATCGCCATCTTGAGCTACCTCTGGTTCCTCCAAGCCACCCGACGGGCCGCGACACCGTCGCATTCCAGTCTGGGGGAGTGAGGGTAGACGCACTCTCGCCCGCTCCGCGCCGACGTGCCTGGCGACGCCATAGCCCCACCCTCGACGTCATGCTCGGTCCTGTGC
The DNA here is from genome assembly GCF_030380735.1 of Rhizobium sp. S152. Lineage (GTDB taxonomy): Bacteria > Pseudomonadota > Alphaproteobacteria > Rhizobiales > Rhizobiaceae > Rhizobium. Next base: position 188,770 of record NZ_JAUDRZ010000011.1, read on the forward strand.
CACTGCTGTCCGGTTTAAATTGCGGCCCATTGGAATTCCATCTGGTTGCGGCTTTTGAGCTTGTTCGGCGGTGGTTTGAGAAGCTGGTCTGTGGCCCG
>NZ_JAUDRZ010000012.1 GCF_030380735.1 Rhizobium sp. S152
CCGTCGCCCGCAAACTCATCATTCTCGCCAATGCCATCCTCATCCGCAAAGCCGAATGGACGCCGGAATATTGCAGAGAATGAGACATGGTTGCTCCCCGTTGGGGAGAAGAGACCTAGGAGTAGGCCCCTCGTTCCAACCTCCCCTTCTCCCCAACGGGGAGAAGGTGGCCCGAAGGGTTCAGGTGCAACTAGTTGCACCGGGGATGAGGGGGCTCCGGGCTCTATGCTATCCTCTTTTTTCTGAATAACTCCCGCACTCAAACTTCCCTCCTCCGCACCCGCGCAAACAACCGCCCGTCGATCGCAGCCAACCCGATCGCGATCATCGCCATGCCGATTAGGTGCTTGGCCTGCAGCTGCTCGCCGAGGATGGCGGCGCCCAAGAGGATGGCGCTGACGGGGATGAGAAAGGTGACGAGCATGAGGTTGGTGGCGCCTGACGTGGCGAGGATGCGGAAGAAGAGGACGTAGGCGACCGCCGTCGACAGCAGCGCCAGGCCGAGGAGCGCCATCCAGGTCTCGGCCGAGGGGGCAGCGAGCGTCCAGGGCTGGTCGACGATGAGGGCGATCGGGAGCATCAGGATGGTGGAGGCGGTGACCTGGCCGGCGGCGGGGATCAGCGGCGCCATGCCCATCTGGCGAAAGCGGCGGCCGAAGATGCCGGCGAAGGAATAGGAGAGTGCGGCGCCGAGAACGGCGAGCTGCGCCAGCACGTTGGCGCCGAGATCGCGCAGCACGTCGAAGCCGATCATGTAGGCGACGCCTGCGAAGCCTACCAGGACGCCGAGCAGGCGGTTGCCGGTCATCTTTTCATCCGCCGTCAACAGATGCGCGACGACGACGCCGAAGAGCGGCGTGGTGGCATTGAGGATCGAGGCGAGGCCGCTGGCGATATGGGTCTGGCCCCAGACGATCAGGCAGAACGGGATCATGTTGTTGAGCAGGCCCATGCCGAAGAAGGCTGCCCAAGCCTTGCCATCGCGCGGCATGGCGTGGCCGGTGGCGCGGACGATAAGGTTGAGCGCGACGGCGGCGATCAGGACGCGGCCGGTGACGATGGTAAACGGCGGCAGGCTCTTGACCAGGATGCCGTTGAAGAGGAAGGAGCCTCCCCACAGGAGCGAGAGCACCAGCAGCATTCCCCATTCGGCAAGGCCCATCTGTTTCTGTTGCACGGTCTTCCTCCTATCAACACCACCTGCCTAGAGCGTCCCGCGCGGTGCAGCCACCCGATCCTTGCGCAGCCGTTCAACTTTCGCAAAGCGAAGGATGCTTATCCCTCCGGCTTTCACGATTGATATTATTTCGATATCATCACCTCATCAAACGAGCATTTTTCGATGTATGCTTTAGCTGGACTAAATCATGAGCGATTATCTTCCCTCGCTTTCGGCACTGCGCGCCTTCGAGGCGGCGGCACGGCATCTCAGCATGACACTGGCGGCCCACGAGCTCAACGTGACGCCGGGCGCAGTCAGCCTGCAAATCCGCGACCTCGAGGCCACGCTTGGCGTGCAGCTCTTTGAACGCAAGACGCGGGCGCTGGCTCTGACCCTTGAGGGAGCGGACTATTTTACCACGATGCGATCGGCGTTCCGCCAGATGCGGGACGCGACGGCGGCGTTGACGGCGCGAGCGCGCGGCTCGGTGTTGAACGTGACCTGCACGGCGGGTTTCGCCACCTACTGGCTGGTGCCGCGGCTCAGCCGCTTCGAGGCGCTGCATCCGGAGATCGACGTCCGGATCAGCGCATCGCATCGCGTCCTCGATTTCCAGCGCGACGGCATCGATCTCGCCATCCGCCACGGGCTCGGCGGCTATGACGGCCTCGTCAGCGAACGGCTGCTCGATGACGAACTGCTGCCCGTCTGCATACCGAAGATATCGGCAGCACTTGGCGACAACCCCTTACCCGATGCGTTGGCCGGCCTGCAGCTGATCCATGACGTCTATCGCGTCGATTGGCAGCTCTGGCTGGAAGCCGCGGGTGCGACCGGCGTGGATGCGGCGCGCGGGCCGATCTTCATGCATGGCAACGGCGCGTATGACGCGATGAAATCAGGGCTCGGCGTGGCGCTGATGCGCCGCTCCTTCGTCGAGGCAGAGCTTCGGGAGGGGACCGTCGTCGCCCCCTTCCCGATGGGTGTGGCAAGCCGCCTCGCCTTCCACCTCGTTTATCCCGGAGCCGCGCTCGACCGGCCGGCGGCGGCTGCCTTCCGCCGCTGGCTAATCCTGGAGGCTAAGGGTTAGAGCCTTCTATTTTCACGCAATTCCGGACGGAAAACCGCTTCGCACTTTTCCTGGAATTGCTCTAGGCGCGCCGCGCCGAGCCTTGCTTGAAGAGGCTGCCGGTCGGCGTGCTCAGGAACATGTCCAGCGGGATATGCTCCTGGTGCAGGAAGCCGGTGGATGGAAGCAGGCCGTCGCGGACCATTTCGATAACGGCGACGACGGAGGCCGAGGTGGTCCAGGCGATCGCGGTACGGCGTTCGCCTGATATCTCGATCGGATAATAGGCGCGGACGAATTCCTTGCGGTGCAGCCTGCCGTTGCCGGTGCCTTCGGCCGCGACGTGGACGTAGACGACATCATCGTCGACGGGCGGCTTGGCGTCCGTCAGGATCTCGCCGGCGAGCTTGCGCTTGTCGCGCATCAGGAGTTCGTGGAAGAAGAAGTTCATCAGGTCCATGTGGCCGGGATAGCGCATGGTCTTGTAGTCGAGGTTCTCGACCTTGCCGAGCAACGTATCGCACATGGTGCCGAGGCCGCCCGAGGTGGTGAAGGCTTCGAGCTTGACGCCTTCGACATAGATCGTCTCCAGCCACTCCATCGGCGACACCAGCTTGCGGATACCGCCCTCGATGACCTCGCAATCGTTGAGGTACTCGTTGACGACGCCTTCCGGCGACCAGTTGAAGGCGTAGCCGAGCAGGCCGGTCGGGTTCTGCGGCAGGGCGCCGACGCGCATGCGGATCGAGCGGCAGCGGTCGAAACCATCGGCGAGGCTGGCGCCGACGATGCCGACGAAGCCGGGCGCAAGCCCGCATTGCGGGGCCATCAGGCCGCGCGCCGTCTTCGACAGGTCGATGATGAAATTGGTGGTCGGCACGTCCTCGGTGAGGTCGAAATAATGGATGCCGGCGGCATGGGCGGCGCGGGCGAGCCCGATATTGAGGTGATAGGGCAGGCACGACAGGACGGCTTCGACGCTGCCGAGCAGTTCGCGAACGAATGCCGGATCGGCGATATCGCCGGTGCGCGTCTGGAACGGCACGCCGCCCACAGGTAGTTGCGCGTCGACGCCCGTGACCTCGAAGCCGCCCTCGTGCAAAAGCGTTGCCGCCAGCCGTCCGACCTTTCCCAGGCCGATGACGGCGATTTTATTGAAGCTCATTCATTTCCTCCTTTTGAGAGCGATTCCGGACGGAAAACCGTTTCCACTTTTCCTGGAATTGCTCCTGCGCCGCCGTTTCCTCCCGTGGCGCAAACCATTCATGCGGGTTCTATAAAATAGAAATACCTGAAAAGAAAACGGCCGGAATCGCTTCCGGCCGTCTATTTCATGCTCGGCAGGTGCCGACTATTCGTTGATCAGCCGCTTCAGCAACTCGATTTCGTGCGAAAGCTTGGTGTCGCCTGATATCAGTTCCTCGATCTTGCGAACGGCGTGCAGGACCGTCGTGTGATCGCGTCCGCCGAAGCGACGGCCGATCTCCGGGAAGGAGCGCGGCGTGAGCGTCTTCGCCAGATACATGGCGATCTGGCGCGGCTTGACGATGACGCGGGTGCGGCGGTTGGACACCAGTTCCTGACGCGACACGTTGTAGTGACGTGCGACGATGCGCTGGATGTCTTCGATACGCACGCGGCGCGGCTCGCCGGAGCCGACGAGATGGGCCAGAAGCTCATCGACGCGCTCGACCGTGAGGTTCGGCTCGAAGGAGCGGCGGAAGAGCAGCTGGTTGAAGGCGCCTTCCAGTTCGCGACCGCTCGCCGTGATGTTGCGGGCCACATGGTTCAGAAGCTCGGGCGACATCTCCAGCGACGGATCTTCCGTGCGGGCGACAGCGAGGCGACGCTTGAGGATTTCGAGACGCATCTCGTAATCCGGCGCGTCGAGTTCGATCGCCACGCCACCCTGCAGACGCGAACGAACGCGGGGATCGAGCGATTCCAGCTCCCAAGGCGCACGATCGGCTGCGACGACGACCTGCTTGGCGCTGTCGAGCAGCATGTTCAGGAGATGGCAGAACTCGTGCTGGATCATCTTGCCCTGCAGGAACTGCATGTCGTCGATGATCAGGAGATCGATGTTCCGCAGCGAGTCCTTCAAGGTCAGGGCGTCATTATCGCGGATCGCGGTTGCGAAACGCCACATGAAATATTCCGCCGTGAGATAGACGACGCGGAGCGCGCGCGGGTTCTGCACGCCGGCATTGGCGATCGCCTGCAGAAGGTGAGACTTACCGAGACCGACGCTGGAGTGAATGAACAGCGGGTTGAAGCGCACGGCGCCCTGGCCGGCTTCGGCGATCGTCTTGGCGGCCGCCAGCGCGACACGGTTCGAGCTGCCTTCCACGAAGGTGTCGAAGGTGAAGCGCGAGTCCAGCGGCGAGCCGAAAAGCGGCTGGCCGGAGGTTGCCGGACGCGCCTGGGCGGCGAGCGATACGGTCTGCTGGACGATCTGGCCGGCCTGCTGGGCGACCGGACGGCGCGCCTGCGGCGCCGCCGAGGCGACTTCCGGAACGACGACGTCCTCGACCGGCTTGATGGCGCCGCGGGTGGCGGTGCGCACCAGGATCTCGACCTTCAGAATTTCGGTATCTTCGGCCTGGAACAGGCCGGTGATCAGGTCGAGGTATCGGTTGTTGATCCAGGACTTGAGAAAGGTTGTCGGTACCGTGAGCCTTACGACGCTCTTGGAGACCGAATGAAGCTTCAGCCGGGCAAACCAGCTTGCATAGACATCAGGTCCAACCTGAGCCCGAAGTCGCGCGCTGACACGTTCAAAAAGCACACCATCTTTCATGTCTCCCTTTTCCCCTGCCGCTTCGGCACTAATAGAGCCAAAATTCCGCGGAGCGCTGTCCCCACTGCCCAAGACATCCGCCGCCATTGAATTCATCCGCATTATGCCGCCTTCCAAATTCGACCGGCCGACGTTTTTTCGCCCGGATTATTTCCCCGCTATGACCGGACAGCGGCACCCTCATGAGCCACTCTCCAGCCGGTTCACTCAAATACCGTCCCACACACGAAACGCCTCCGGGGATTTCGAGAACCGCCTCATGCGGCTTCGTCGTCGTCCCGGGGTTGGCCGCCGCTTCCTCGCAGCAACGTCGGCCAGCCTGTTTACTTCGTGACTCCCCTACAGCCGACCGCTCGCTCAACGTGCAGTCGAAAACACACAAAACATCTACGCTCCGCGACAGCCACGCCGCGGCTCAAAACACTCAAGTGCGTGAAAATCCGGAGATACCTAATCCCCGCAGCAAGAGACACAGAACGACCATCCTGCCGACGTGGCAGTTGTTTAGACCAAGCCTTTTCAGGTGATGTCCGGGCCCCTTGTTGACCGGCATTTAGGCAGGATCGAATGCGGGAATCAACGATGAATTTTCAGCAAAACCGGCGGGGGGCCGTTGACTCTGGCGGCAGTTTTTGGGCGTCACACTCACGTCAAAAAAGAATCGCTTTTGAATCAAGGAGATTCAGGATTCACGCATTTTCGACACGCATAAAAAGAAAAAAAGAAAAAAGATTCTTGACTCAGGCCAGACCCAAGATTGTAGGCCCCGAGTCGAGCGCCGCTGAAGCATCCTGTCGCAAGCATTTGATTTTGCTTGCTTTTTCGTGTCACACGCTCGACATCAAGCTATCGCCAAATTAACCGCGAGGCAGTCAATCGGCGGAATCGAAAAAGCCCGACAAAGTTGCCGGGCTAATCATAACGATGAGATCGTTAAAGAAATATTATGCGGTCGCGCCGACCGACAGAGCCTTCACACGAGCTGCCAAGCGCGAGACCTTGCGGGATGCCGTGTTGGCGTGCAGGACGCCCTTGCTTGCTGCGCGGGCCAGTTCCGGCTGCGCGGCGAGGAAAGCTTCCTTGGCCTTGGCAGCATCACCGGATGCGAGTGCTTCTTCGACCTGACGAACGAACGTGCGAACGCGCGAGCGACGAGCCTTGTTGACGTCGGTACGGCGGGCGATCTTGCGGGTCGCTTTTTTCGCCGAAGTTGTATTGGCCATGGATGCCTCTCTCAAGAATTCGAACAAACTCCGCTATCGCCGCGGGCCTTGCGGCCAATTCCTACACAGCAATGCGGGAGCATTATCGGAAAACCGGAGTGGCTTCCCGAACCTTGGGCGGGCATATAACCCTAAAGCTGAGCGTCGTCAACGCGCATTTTCAAGGAAACGCCGCCTTTTCTCCCCGGGATCACCTCGCGATCAACGGTTCTGGAAAGCGGGTTTACGCTTCTCGATGAAGGCCGTCATCCCTTCCTTCTGATCCTCGGTGCCAAAAAGACTATGGAACAGGCGGCGCTCGAAACGCAGGCCCTCCTCCAGCGTGGTCTCCAGCGCCCGGTTGACGGCCTCCTTGGCCATCAGCACAGAGGGGCGCGACAGCGAGGCGATCCTGGCGGCCGCTTCCAGGGCTTCGTCGAGCAGACGATCGGGTGCGACCACACGCGATACGAGTCCTGCCCGCTCTGCTTCGGCCGCGTCCATCATCCGGCCGGTCAGCACCATGTCCATGGCTTTGGCCTTGCCGACGGCGCGCGTCAGGCGCTGCGAGCCACCCATGCCGGGGATGACGCCAAGGGTGATTTCCGGCTGGCCGAATTTGGCGGTCTCGGAGGCGATGATGAAGTCGCACATCATCGCGAGCTCGCAGCCGCCGCCGAGTGCGAAGCCGCTGACGGCCGCGATGACGGGTTTGCGTACTCTTGCAACATCGTCCCATCTGCCGAGGAAATTGCGGCGGTAGACATCGGCGAAATCGAGCGGCTGCATTTCCTTGATATCGGCGCCGGCGGCAAACGCGCGCTCGGACCCCGTCAGCACGATGGCGCCGATGGTGTCGTCACCCTCGAACGCGGCATAGGCCTGCAGCAATTCCTTCAGCACCGCCGAGTTCAGCGCGTTCAGCGCCTGCGGACGATTGAGTGTGACCAGCCCCACGTTGCCGCGGGTTTCGACGATCAGCGTTTCGTAAGACATGCATTCCTCCCGGTCGGACCAATGGTCAGGCACTTATCGCCCGCGCTACTTCTGGCAGACAGCTATTTCTGACAGGTTGGGCAATAGAAGGTCGAACGCCCGGCCTGAACGATGCGACCGATGGTACCGCCGCAATCGGGCGTACGGCAAGGCTGCCCTTCGCGATCGTAGACGGAGAAGGAATGCTGGAAGTAGCCGAGCGAGCCGTCCGTCTGGATATGATCGCGCAGCGACGAGCCGCCGGCCTTGATCGCATCGGCGATGACCTCGCGGATCGAGGTGACAAGCAGATCCATCTGCCTGGTGGGCTTGCCGGTCCTGGTTACCAGGGTAGCGGCGGCGCGGGTCGGCTTCAGGTGCGAGCGCCACAGCGCCTCGCACACATATATATTGCCGAGGCCGGCGATGTTCTTCTGGTCGAGCAGCGCGCTCTTCAGCGGCTGCGCCTTGCCCTTGAAGCGTTCGGCGAGATAGGCGGCGCTCAGCGCATTGCCCGTCGGTTCGGGTCCGAGGCCGTAGAGAAATGGATTGATCTCGAGCGCCGTGCGCTCGGCCACGTCCATGAAGCCGAAGCGGCGCGGGTCATTATAGATGACGCGGCTGACGCCCGCCGGGCTTTCCAGATGAAAGATCGCGTGGTCGTGCTTCTCGTCCTTGGAGCGCGGACGGTGGAACTCGCCCGGGATATCGGAGATGGGCGTCTCGGCGATCGGGCCGGTCTCAATGCGGAAGGAACCCGACATGCCGAGATGGGCGATGATGGTGGCGCCGTCATCGAGATCGATCAGCAGATACTTGGCGCGGCGGCCGAGCGAAACGATGGTGCGGCCGGTTGCCCTTGCTTCCATTCCCTCGGGAAAAGGGAAGCGCAGATCCTTGCGCCTGAGCTCCAACCGGACGATGCGCGCGCCCTCCATTGTGGGGGCGAGGCCGCGTCTGACGGTTTCGACTTCTGGCAATTCCGGCATCTTAACCCATCTATATCTAACATGTTTAAACCGCCGGCGATGTGCGCTATAGCGCCAAGGTGTCGCGGATCGGACCGTGGCCCACAGATAGCGCCGACGAACCGGTTTCGCTATGGTCGCCGCATTGATTTAAGAGATATGGAGTCATTCGATGTCAGATAGCCGTACCTCCGCCGAAGGCGGCATGGAAACATCCTACGGCTTCCGAGAGGTCGCGAATGGCGAGAAGCAGGGCCTCGTCAACGACGTGTTCCACAAGGTCGCCAAGCGCTACGACATCATGAACGACGTGATGTCCGTCGGCATGCATCGCGTCTGGAAGGATGCGATGATCGCGGCGCTGAACCCGCGCAAGGAACCCGGTTACCGGACGCTCGACGTGGCCGGCGGCACCGGCGATATCGCATTCCGCATCATCGAAGCCTCAGGCCGGATGGCGCACTCCACCGTGCTCGACATCAACGGCTCGATGCTCGCGGTCGGCGCCGAGCGCGCGGCGAAGAAGAAGCTCTCCGAAAACCTGACCTTCGTCGAGGCGAACGCCGAGGACCTGCCGTTCGAGCCGAACAGCTTCGACGCCTATACGATCGCCTTCGGCATCCGCAACGTGCCGCGCATCGATGTCGCGCTCAGCGAAGCCTACCGGGTGCTGAAGCGCGGCGGCCGGCTCTTGGTGCTCGAGTTCTCCGAAGTCGACATGCCGGTGCTCGACCGCGTCTATGAAAGCTGGTCGTTCAACGCCATTCCGAAGTTCGGCAAGGCGATCACCGGCGATGCCGAGCCCTATCAATATCTGGTCGAATCCATCCGCAAGTTCCCGAACCAGGAAAACTTCGCCGCGATGATCCGCAATGCCGGCTTCTCGCGCGTCAGCTACACCAATTACACCGGCGGCATCGCGGCCCTTCACTCCGGCTGGAAGATCTGATCGGGCATGGGCGATCTGATCGTTTCTCTCTTCACGGCAGCAGGCGCATGAGCACGGTTTCCGCATATTTCCAGCTGGTGCGCGTCGGCTGGATCCTGGTGCGCGAGGGCGTGGTCTCCGCCCTGCCCTCCGACGACCTGCCGCCGGCGATCCGCTTCGCGAAGTCCTTCGTGGGGATTTTCGCGCGCAATCGCGCCAAGTCGAAGAAGCGCAGCGACCGGTTGGCCAAGGCCGTCGAGCGGCTCGGTCCCTCCTATGTGAAGATCGGCCAGTTCCTGGCCACGCGCCCCGACGTCGTCGGCGTCGAATTCGCCGACGATCTCTCGCAGCTCCAGGACCAGATGGCGTTCTTCCCGGAAGCGGCGGCGAAGGCGAGTATCGCCGGTTCGCTCGGCCGCCCGGTCGATGAACTCTACGCGAGCTTCGGCGCGCCGATCGCGGCCGCCTCGATCGCGCAGGTGCATCCGGCGGAAATCCGCACGCCCGAAGGACGCAGGAAGGTTGCCGTCAAGGTGGTGCGTCCCGGCGTTCGCCAGCGCTTTGCCCATGACATCGAGGCGATGTACCTCGTCGCCCATCTGCAGGAACGCTTCCTGCGGTCGCACCGGCGCCTGCGGCCGGTCGAGGTGACGAAGACGCTGGAGCAGACGACCAAGGTCGAGATGGACCTCAGGCTCGAAGCCGCGGCGCTGTCAGAGATCGCCGAGAACACGCAGAACGATCCGGGCTTCCGTGTTCCGACCGTCGACTGGGAACGCACCGGCCGCGACGTCATCACCATGGAGTGGATCGACGGCGTCAAGATGTCGGATGTGGAGGGCCTGAAGGCTGCCGGCCACGATCTCAATGCGTTGGCCGACACGCTGATCCAGTCCTTCCTGCGCCATACGCTGCGCGACGGTTTCTTCCATGCCGACATGCATCCCGGCAACCTTTTCGTCGACCCCAAGGGCATGATCGTTGCCGTCGACATGGGCATCGTCGGGCGGCTCGGAAAGAAGGAACGTCGTTTCCTCGCCGAAATCCTCTACGGCTTCATCACCCGCGACTACATCCGTGTAGCAGAAGTGCATTTCGAGGCGGGCTATGTGCCCGGCCATCACAATGTCGAGAGCTTCGCGCAGGCGATCCGGGCGATCGGCGAGCCGATCCACGGGCAGCCGGCCGAGACGATCTCGATGGGCAAGCTGCTGACGCTGCTTTTCGAAGTAACCGAACTTTTCGACATGGAGACACGGCCGGAGCTGGTGATGCTGCAGAAGACGATGGTCGTCGTCGAAGGCGTATCGCGCATTCTCAACCCGCGCTTCAACATGTGGAAAGCCTCGGAACCCGTTGTCGGCGAGTGGATCCGCAACAATCTCGGTCCGAAGCGTATCGCCACCGATCTGAAGGACGGCTTCAAGGCGGCGCTTAAGCTCGCGGAAGCTGCCCCCGAGATCGCCGCGAAGACCGAACAGTTCCATCACCAGCTGATGCAGATGAGCGAGAACGGCCTGCGGTTCGACGCGGAAACGGCGGATGCGATCGGCAAGGCCGAGGCACGCCACAACCGCTCCGGCCGGTTCGCCCTCTGGATTATTGCGCTGACGCTTCTTTATATAGCCTGGGCGGTGACCTGATCTTTCTTCATGCAAAGGCATGGAGTGTTCGATATTTGGGATATCCCGTCGCCTGACGCCGTCGCATAGTCTCGCTTTTCAAGGAGATACGGCAGATGAAGCATGAACGCCCCGGCATCGAACTTTCCGGTCAGCCGCTGAGCTTTGCCGAAATGGCGAGGATCGGCGCAGGCAAGGTGGGGCTGTCGGCTTCGGCCAGCGGCATGACCCGCGTCGGGCTGGCGCGGGCGATCGTCGAGGACGCGATCTCGATCGGAACGCCGGTCTACGGATCGACCACAGGCGTCGGCGCTATGAAGGACGTCGAGTGGTCGCCCGAGGATCTCGACGCATTCAATCTCGGCCTGGTGCGCGCCCACCACTTTGGCACAGGCACTCCGTTTTCCTGCGAAATCGTCCGCAACGCCATGGCGATCCGTATCAACACGGCGCTGACCGGCCAGGTCGGCTGCACGCCGGAATTGATCGACGCCTATATGCGCATGCTGAATGCCGACCTCATTCCTGTTGTCAGGCGCACCGGTTCGATCGGTTGCGCCGACATCGGCCTCATGGGGCAGATCGGCGCGGTGCTGACCGGCGTCGGCGAGGCAGTTTATCGCGGGAAACGCATGCAGGCGGCCGAAGCCTTCGCAGCCGCCGGGCTGCAGCCGGTGATGATGGCACCGCGCGACAGCCTGGCCTCGCTCAGCGTCAACGCCGTCTCCTTCGCCGCCGCCGCCAATGCGACACGCAGCGCCGCCGCCTCGATCCGGGTGCTGCTGGCAACAGGCATGATGGCCTCGGGCGCGCTCGGGGCCTCGCGAGACCCGTGGCGGGCCGTACGCCATGTCGGCACCTCGAGCGAGGCGCTGATCGGCTCCTGGCTGTGCAATGCTTCCGATGCCTGGGACTGGCCCGTCACCACGCATGTGCAGGACCCGCTCAGCCTCCGGATGATCGCCCAGGTGTTCGGCGCCGTCATCGAGAACCTCCTGACGACAGGGCACAAGATCCTGGCGGCGACCGGCCGCTCCGACGACAATCCCGTGGTGGTCGAGGGACGGGTGATGACCTCGGGTGGCTCGCTGCCGCTCGACGTGACGATCCTGCTGGAATCGGCGGCACTCTGCATGGCGCATGCAGCGAGGAACGCCTTCAACCGCTGCGTCATCCTCGGCAACGGCCAGCGGCGCGACCTGCCGGTCAACCTCGTGCCGCCAGGGCGGATCGCCACCGGCTTCGGCCCGATCATCAAGCTTGCCGGAGAAATCTTCTCGCGCGTGCTCTCCATGTCGAGCCCCGTCTCGGCGCAGTCGCTCGTCGTCGCCGCAGGCCTCGAGGACGAGGCGGCCTTCCTGCCGCTGGTCATCGAGCGCTTCGAACGGCAGATGCAGGCACTCAGGCGCCTTGCGGCGCTGGAAGCGCTGCTCTCGGCTCAGGCGGTGGACATTCTGGGCGACCGGCCGCGCGATGTCGCGGGCATGATCTACGACGTGGTGCGCAAACATGCGGACTTCTACACGGTCGACCGGCCGCTCTCTTCCGAAGTCGAGGCGATCGAGGAAGAGCTGGGGTCCGACGAATTCATCTCGAAGCTGATCGACAACGTGCCGATCGCTTCCTTCGACGATTTCTTCGCGCTCGGCTCGCTGGAACGCGTCGAGCAGAGGCTGACCAGCGAAGCGGTCGTCATCTGATCCCTTATCTCAGGAGAATGCGACATGGCTGATTTCGATCTCGTTCTGCAAGGCACCGTCGTTCTGCCCGAGCGCATTGTGGAGCAAGGCTATGTGGCAGTGCGCGACGGCAAGATCGCCGAGGTCGGCATCGGCGTGCCGCCTGCTGCCGCCGAGCGGCATCTGCTCGGCAAGGCGTTGATCCTGCCGGGCGCGATCGATGCGCAGACCCATTCGCTGTCGCAGAAGGATCAGGAGGATTTCATCTGGTCGACCCGCTCGGCGGCTGCAGGCGGCGTCACGACGATCGTCGACATGCCCTATGACGAGGGCAATCTCGTCTGCTCGGCCGAAGCGGTGAAGAAGAAGATCGACCATGCGAGCCCGCAGGCCCGCGTCGATTTCGCGCTCTACGGCACCGTCGATCCCGAGGAGGGTCCGGCACGCATCCGTGAGATGGTCGATGCCGGCGTCGCGGCCTTCAAGTTCTCGACCTTTGGGACCGACCCCAAGCGCTTCCCGCGCATTCCCCCTGCCCTGCTCGATGACTGTTTCGCGGCCATCGCGCCCACCGGGCTGACGGCCGGCGTCCACAACGAGGACGACGAGGCGGTGCGCTCCTATATCGAGAAGGTGAAGGCTGATGGCATCACCGACTATCGCGCGCACGGCCTGTCGCGCCCGCCGATCACCGAACTGCTCGCCATGCACACGATCTTCGAGACCGGCGCCAACACCGGTTGCCCCTCGCATGTCGTGCACTGCTCGCTCGGCCGCGGCTACGACATTGCCCGCGCCTACCGCCGCGACGGCTTCGAGGCGACGGTCGAGTGCTGCATCCACTATCTCGTGCTCGACGAGGAGAACGACGTCAAGCGGCTGGGCGGCAAGGCCAAGATCAACCCGCCGATCCGCCCGCGCGCCGAGGTGGAGACGCTGTGGCGCAAGGTGGCCGAAGGCGATGTCTGGCTGGTCTCGACCGACCATGTGAGCTGGTCGGAAAACCGCAAGACCAACCCGGATATGCTGGCGAACGCTTCCGGCGTGCCGGGGCTGGAGGTCATGGTGCCGCTCTTCGTGAAAGGTGCGCTGGAGCGCGGCGTGCCGCTGACCTGGGCGGCGAAGCTGATGGCCGAGAACCCGGCCAGGCATTTCCGGCTCGATCACGTCAAGGGCGCGCTGACGCCGGGCAAGGACGCGGATATCGTGGTTCTGGAACCGCGGGGGGCCATTTACGACGCCGCCGCCAGCGGCAACAACGTGGTGGGATGGAGCCCCTATAACGGCATCCGCCTGCCCTGGACCGTCTCGGCCACCTATCTGCGCGGCAGGGAGATAGCCCGCGGTTCGAGTGTTTCGGCGCAACCGGGCACCGGGCGTTTCGTACGGCCGTTGTCGCGGCAGGTGCTTTCGGGAGACGGTGCATGAGCCGCAACCTGCCTGTCAACGCCGACCGGATCGCCGAGGATATCGCGGCGCTGGCAGGGATCACCGAGCCGGGCCATCCCTGGACTCGCCGCGCCTTCTCGCCGCTGTTCATGAAAGGCCGCGAGTACATCGAGGCGCAGATGAAGGCGGCGGGGCTCCAGCCCCGGATCGATGCCGCGGGAAACCTGATCGGGCGGCGGCCGGGAACAAAACCGGGCTCCGGCACGATCATGCTCGGCTCGCATTCCGACACGGTGCCCGACGGCGGCCGCTTCGACGGCATCGCCGGCGTGGTCGCGGCACTCGAAGTGGCGCGCGCGCTTGCTGACCAAAACATAGCGCTCGACCATGATCTCGAGATCATCGACTTTCTCGCTGAAGAAGTGAGTATCTTCGGCGTGTCCTGCATCGGCAGCCGTGGCATGACCGGGCAATTGCCGGAGGCCTGGCTTTCGCGCAGCAGCGACGGGCGTGACCTGGCAGAGGCAATCGCCGAAGTCGGCGGCCGGCCGGGTGTGCTGTTGCAGGAGAACCGGCCCGATATTTCAGGCTTTCTCGAACTTCATATCGAGCAGGGACCGGTGCTGGAAAACGGCAAGACCGATATCGGCGTGGTGACGGCGATCGCGGGCATCACGCGCATCGAGATCACCGTCGAGGGCCGCGCCGACCATGCCGGGACGACGCCGATGGACAGCCGCGCCGACGCGCTGGTGGCTGCGGCACAGCTCGTCGTCGACATACGCGACGCGGCGGCCGAGCGCGCCAGGCGGCCGGGCCATTTCGCCGCGACCGTCGGCGAGTTCAGGATCGAACCCAACGCCGCCAATGTGGTGCCCTCGAAGGTCGTGCTGCTGATCGACGCGCGGGCCGAAATCCGCAACGACATGGATGCGTTCTGCGAGTGGCTGGATGCACATGTGATCAAGCTCGCCATTTCGCAAGGCGCGTCGATCCGCAGCCCGGTCCGCGTCTCCGACAATTTCCCTACGCCCGGCGACGCCGGCCTGCTGAAGACGCTGGAGCGGGCCTGCGACAGCGTCGGCGCCACGCACCGGCGCATGGCCTCTGGTGCCGGGCACGATACCGCCTGGATCGCCAAGGTGGCGCCGGCGGCAATGATCTTCGTGCCCTGCAAGGAAGGGCGCAGCCATTCGGCCGACGAGTGGGCCGAGAACGACGATATCGCGCTCGGCGCCGCCGTGCTGTTCGAGGCGGTGCGCGAGATGGACCGGAATTTGAACGAGGAGAAGGCTTGATGGGACGCATACTCGTTGAGAAGGACGTCGAGGCCGCGGTCAAGGGCGGTTCGGTCTATGCCGCCGGCGGCGGTGGATGGGCCGACCACGGCCGGATGCTCGGCTACGCGGCCGTCAATGTCGGCAAGCCGGAGCTCGTCTCGATCGAGGAACTCAAGGACGACGACTGGATCGCCACCGCTGCGGCGATTGGCGCGCCCGCCTCCACGACGCCCTGGGAGATGCAGGGCATCGACTATGTGAAGGCCGTACAGCTGCTGCAGGACGCGCTCGGCGAAAAGCTCTCCGGGCTGATCATCGGCCAGAACGGCAAATCCTCGACGCTGAACGGCTGGCTGCCTTCGGCGATCCTGGGAACGAAGGTGGTGGACGCCGTCGGCGATATCCGCGCGCACCCGACCGGCGACATGGGCTCGATCGGCATGGCCGGCTCGCCGGAGCAGATGATCCAGACGGCGGTCGGCGGAAACCGGGCCGAGAACCGCTATATCGAGCTCGTCGTGAAGGGCGCGACCGCGAAGATCTCGCCGGTGCTGCGCGCCGCCGCCGACCAGTCCGGCGGCTTCATCGCCTCTTGCCGCAATCCGCTACGGGCCTCCTACGTGCGCGGTCACGCGGCGCTGGGCGGCATCTCCATGGCGCTTTCGCTGGGCGAAGCGATCATCGCGGCGGAGAAGATCGGCGGCACGGCGGTGATCGACGCGATCTGCAAGACGACAGGCGGCCATATCCTCGCCGAAGGCATCATCACCAAGAAGGACGTCGTCTACACAAAGGAAGCCTTCGACATCGGGACGATCGTGGTCGGCGCCGGCGACAAGGCGGTGACCATGCACGTGATGAACGAATACATGGCCGTCGACGACGCGGAGGGCAAACGGGTGGCGACCTTCCCGTCTGTCATCACGACGCTTTCCCCCGACGGGGAGCCCCTGTCGGTCGGCCAGCTCAAGGGCGGCATGCACGTCTTCATCCTGCATGTGCCGATGGGCATCATCCCGCTTTCGGCCAGCGTGCTCGACCCGACCGTCTACCCAAGCGTGGAGAAGGCGATGGGCATCGAGATCGCGCGCTATGCGTTGGCGGCGAAGGCGTAAGCGAGGAAATCCCTTCTCCCCGGCGGGGAGAAGATGTCCGTCAGGACAGATGAGGGGGTGAGCGCCTTGGGCGCGAACGGCCGCGCGCAGGCGAGGTCGAGCATCTGCCCCCTCACCCCCGGTGCAACTCGTTGCACCTGAACCCTTCGGGGCCACCTTCTCCCCGAGGGCCGAAGGGAAGTCGAAACCACTGCGAGGAACCACACCATGCCGAAGGCCAATCCACGTCATCCGAAATTTCCCATTCCCGGCGGACCGGAGCTGCGCGCCAAGGGCTGGCGGCAGGAAGCGTTGCTGCGGTTGCTCGAAAACGTGCTCTCCGTGGGCGAGGATCCCGACAATCTCATCGTCTATGCCGCGCTTGGCAAGGCGGCGCGGAACTGGGCGGCGCACAAGGGCATCGTCAAGGCGCTGACCGAGATGGAGGAGGACCAGACGCTGCTGATCCAATCTGGCAAGCCGATCGGGCTGGTGAAGACGCACGCCAAGGCGCCGCTCGTCATCATGGCGAACTGCAATATCGTCGGGCAATGGGCAAAGGCCGAGGTGTTCTACGAACTGCAGCGCAAGGAGTTGATCTGCTGGGGCGGGCTGACGGCCGGCGCCTGGCAGTATATCGGCAGCCAGGGTGTGATCCAGGGCACATACGAGATCTTCATGCGGATCGCCGAACGACGTTTCGGCGGCGATCTCCTCGGGCGCTTCGTGCTGACGGCCGGGCTTGGCGGCATGGGCGGGGCACAGCCGCTGGCGGGGCGCATGGCGGGAGCCGCGATCCTCTGCGTCGACATCGACGCCGAACGGGCGAGGAAGCGTCAGGCGATCGGCTATCTTCAGGAGATCGCGCCCGATCTCGACACGGCGCTTGAGATGATCGATGCGGCGGTGAAGGAGAAGCGGGCGCTGTCGGTCGGCCTTGTCGGCAACGCGGCGGAAATCTATCCCGAGATCGCGCGGCGCGGCATCGTGCCCGATATCGTCACCGACCAGACCTCGGCGCATGATCTCGTCTACGGCTATGTGCCGAAGGGCATGAGCCTAGAGCAGGTGAAGGCGCTGCGCGACGACGGCCAGGGCCAGCTGATGGCGGCGAGCCGCGCCTCGATCGTCCAGCACGTGACCGCCATGCTCGACTTCCAGAAAAAGGGCTCCGAGGTCTTCGACAACGGAAACCTGATCCGCACGCAGGCGAAGGAGGGCGGCGTCCAGAACGCCTTCGACATTCCGATCTTCACCGAGGCCTATCTGCGGCCGCTATTCGCCCGCGCCATCGGCCCCTTCCGCTGGATGGCGCTCTCTGGCGACGAGAGCGATATCGCCCGCATCGACGACCTGCTGCTTGAGATGTTTCCCGACAACAAGATCATCACCAACTGGATCCGGCTGGCGCGCGAGCATGTGCCCTTCGAGGGGCTGCCGGCGCGCATCGCCTGGCTCGGGCATGGCGAGCGCACGGATCTGGCGCGGCGCGTCAACGAGCTCGTGGCAAGCGGCGAGCTCAAGGGCCCGGTCGCCTTCTCGCGCGACCACCTCGACGCCGGCGCCATGGCGCATCCCAACATCATGACCGAGCGGATGAAGGACGGCTCGGACGCCATCGCCGACTGGCCGCTGATCGATGCGATGATGCTCTGCTCATCAATGGCCGATCTCGTGGTCGTTCACTCCGGCGGCGGCGGCTATGCCGGCTACATGACGAGCTGCGGCGTGACCGTGGTCGCCGACGGCACCGACGATGCCGACGAACGGCTGAACCACGCGCTGACCAACGACACCGCGCTCGGCGTCATGCGCTACGCCGACGCCGGCTACGAGGAGGCGCTGGACGAGGTGACGAAGAAGGACGTGCCGTATATACGGCTGGGGTGAGCGGGCAGGCCGCGACATCGGCGGCTAGAGCTGCGCCTCGATGGCGGCCTTGTCGATGACCGACCATACGGCGATGATCCTACCTTCGGCAAACTCGTAGAAGACGTTCTCGGTGAAGGCGACGCGCCTGCCGTTGACCGGAAAACCGAAGAGCTGGCCTTTGGGCGTGCAATCGAAAAGCAGGCGGCTACCCAATCTCGGGCCATCGGCCACGATGAAATCGATGGTGAAGGACAGACCCGGGATCGCCTCGAAATCTCGAACGAGCATGTCGCGATAGCCCGATAGCCCGACACGCTGACCATTGTAGCTGACGTTGTCATCGACGAAGCGGCCAAGGCTCGGCCAGTCCTGCTTGTTCAGGCAGTCGATATAGCCTCGGTAGATCTCGGCGAGTGTGGATGTCGACATGGCTGCCCGGTGCGTTGAAGGGATTGCAGGATTATCTAGCGAGCCCCGACGCGGCGGCAAGCCGGGCGCCCTGCCCTCTTGTTCGCGCTTCAGCATGGCCGATGAAACCGCGCCATGACATGGCGCAGCCGGATGGGTCCTGAACCTCTCATATCTGATAGATATCGAATCACGGTCGATACCGACCGTCACCGAATGGACCCCTCATGCAGCCTCGCACCTACGGCATGCTTCTCGTCTTCATCGCGACGATCATCTGGAGCACTGCGGGGCTCTTCGTGCGCGGGCTGGATCTCGATATCTGGACCGTGCTCGGCTGGCGCTCGCTGTTCGGCGGGCTGACGCTTGCGATCATCGTTTTCGCCAAGCAGCGGATCAGCGCCGTGCCCGGCCGGGTGCCGTTCTATTTCTATCCGCTGTTCGGGCTGATGGCGGCGATATCGATGTATGGCTATGTCGGCGCGCTGAAGCTGACGACGGTGGCGAATGTTCTGGCGATCTATGCCACCGTTCCCTTCGTCGCCGCGGGAATCTCCTATGTGTGGCTGAAGGAGGCGATCAGCCAGCGGGTGCTGATCGCCAGCCTGATCGCCTTTGTCGGCGTCCTGATCGTCGCCGGCTTCGGGGCGCGACCGGAGGACGTGGCAGGCAATGCGCTGGCTTTCCTGATGACGGTGACGTTCAGCGTTCTGCTGGTGGCGGCGCGGCGTTATCCGGCGCTGCGGCTGGCACCCGTCAATGCGCTGGGCGCCGGCTTCTGCGTGCTGCTCTGTCTGCCCTTGATGTCGCACACGCTGCCGAGCCTCTCCGAAATCCTGATCCTTGCCGCCTTCGGTTCCACCACCTCGGGGATCGCCTATCTGCTGTTCATGACCGGCGGCCGCTACATTCCCTCTGGCGAAGCCGGACTGATCGGCCTGCTCGACGTCGTGCTCGGGCCGCTGTGGGTGTGGCTTGCCTTCTCCGAAACGCCGAGCACCGCGACCATTGCGGGCGCGGCGATCATTCTCGTGGCGGTGGCCTGGTATCTATGGAGCGGCCTGCGCGGGCCGAGGGAACCTCGGCGTACGCTGAAGAGCGTCTAGCCTAGCGCCGCGACAGCCTTGCCGCGGCCAGCGCCGCGACCATGCCGACCGCCAAGAGTGTCAGCGTGAAGATAACGACCGCGTTCCAGCCATCGGCGCCCCAGAAATAGCCGCCGACGGAACCGGCGACGCTGGAGCCGATGTAATAGGACAAGAGATAGAGCGACGAGGCGTGGCCCTTGGTGCCCTTGGCCAGCCGGCCGACCAGCGCGCTGGCCACGGAGTGGGCGACGAAGAAGCCCGAGGTCAGGAGCACGATGCCCAAAATGATGAGCGGCAGCGAGGCGGAGAGCGTCAGCGCCACGCCGATCGCCGACAGCGCGATGCCGGCAGGGAGCACGACGAAGTGGCCGAAGCGGTCTCCGAGCAGGCCGGCGATCCAGGATGCGGCGATGCCGAAGATGTAGACCGTGAAGATCAGGCCGAGCTCGGTCTGGTTCAGATTATACGGGGCCTCGACGAGGCGGAAGCCGATATAGTTATAGACCGTGACGAATGTGCCCATGGCGAGGAAGCCGATGGCGAACAGGAAGGGCAGCGCCGGGCTCCTGATATGGCCGGCCCAGGCGCCGAGGTGGAAACGGGCGTTGAAGCCCTTGCGCGGCGTGAAATTGCGCGAGGCGGGCAACAGCAGGAAGAAGCCGATGGCAGCCGCAAGGCCGATTGCGCCCAGCGTGCCGAGCGCGATGCGCCAGGAGAAGAATTCGGCCAGCGTGCCGGTGACGACGCGCCCGGCCATGCCGCCGAAGGCATTGCCGGCGATATAGAGACCCATGGCCGCGCCGAGACCACGCGGGTCCATCTCTTCCGACAAGTAGGCCATGGCGACGGCGGGAACGCCGCCGAGCAGCAGACCCTCAAGCGCGCGAATGACCAGGAGCGCATGCCAGCTTGGGACCAGCGCGCAGGCGATCGTGCACAAGGCCGCGCCCAGCAGCGAGGCGAACATAAGGCTACGGCGGCGGAAGCTTTCGGAGACGGCGGCGGCGCAGAAGATGGCGAAGGCGAGGAGGCCCGTCGACAGTGACAGGGAGAGTGAGCTTGCCGCAGGACTGATGCCGAAATCGCTGGCGAAGATGGGCATCAGCGGCTGGACGCAATAGAGCAGCGAAAAGGTGGCGAAGCCCGAGAGGAACAGCGCGATGCTGGCGCGCCTGTAGGCCAGAGTGCCGCGCAGGAGGAACTGCTTTTCCTGCGCTTCGCTTCCCTGCTGCTGGGGGGCGACATTCTCGATGACGGTGAGATGGGGACGGGAGGGAATTTCCGACGGGATGGACTGCTTGTCTGCGGCGCGTGGCATTGGGGACCAACCTTTCACGCCCTTTGATCTAGCCAAGTCATCGTTATTTGTCCAATATATGAAACTGGCATTCTTGATAGGTTTAGGAGATACCGATGGAGCTTCGCCATATCCGCTATTTCCTTGCCGTGGCCGAGGAACGGAATTTCACCCGCGCCGCCGCCAAGCTCGGCATCGGCCAGCCACCGCTCAGCCAGCAGATCCGCGACCTCGAAAACGAGATCGGCGCGGCGCTGTTTCACCGCGTGCCGCATGGCGCGGAGCTGACGGAAGCGGGATCGGCGTTTCTGCCTGAGGCGCAGGCGGCGATTGCCTCCGCCGAGAAGGCGAAGCTTGCCGCCCAGCGCGCGACGCGCGGCGAGACCGGGCGGCTGGCGCTCGGCTTCACCGCGTCGTCCGCCTTCAACACCGCCGTCAGCGGCACGATCCGCCGGTTTCGCGGGCAATGGCCGGATGTGAGCCTGTCGCTTACCGAGATGAACAGCAACGGGCTGATGGAAAAACTGCTGCGGCAGGAAATCGACGCCGCCTTCATCCGGCCCGGCCTTGAAGACCCCAAAGACGTCCATCTCAAGCGCCTTCCGGACGAGCCGATGCTGATCGCGCTGCCAGCGCATCATCCATTGGCGGCGCGGGAGACCGTGCCGCTCTTGGCGCTTGCCGGTGAACCCTTCATCCTCTTTCCGCGCACGGTTGGTCTCAGCCTCTATGACGATATCCTGCGCGGTTGCCGGGATGCGGGGTTCGAACTCGTCGTGACGCAGGAGGCGCCGCAAATTCCTTCCGTCATCAACCTCGTCGCCGCTGATCTCGGCGTGTCGATCGTGCCCGCCTCGCTGGCGCATCTGAAGCTCGACGGCGCCGTCTACCGGCCGATCGAGGGACCGCCGCTGGTGGCGCGGCTGGCGCTGGCGATGCTGAAGGCGCAACGGTCGCGGGTGGTCGGCAATCTGATGAGCCTGATCTGAGAATTCACCCGGCCGGATCCCAGTAGGGCGGATCGCCGAAGGTCTTGCGCAGATGATCGGCGACGGCGCGCAGCTTGGCCGATGGATTGCGGCCCTCGGGATGGGCCATGTAGATGAACTCGGCTTCCGGCCTGTAGCCGACGTCGATCTCGGTGAGCAGCCCGTCGCGGATCGCCGGACCGGCGATGAAGGTGGGCAGCAGTGCAATGCCGAGACCGGCAACCGCCGCGTCGCGGATCATGTCTCCATTGTTCACACCCAGCGCCTGGCTGGCGCGCACGACGATGGCGCCATCGGGCGTCTGGAACCGCCAGTCGGAAACGCCGCGATTGGTGTAGAAAATACCCTTGTGGCGATCGAGATCACCGAGCGTTTTCGGCGTGCCGTGTCGCTCGAGATAGCCGGGGGCGGCGACGAGAAGGCGGCGGCTGTGGCTGAGCTTCCAGACGACCAAACGGGAATCGACGATCGGCCCGTGGCGAACGACGGCGTCATACCCTTCCGAGGCGACGTCGACGCGGCGATCGTCGATATCGAGCACCAGTTCGATCTCGGGATGTTCGGCCAGGAAGGGATAGAGCGCCGGGCCGAGATGCATGCGGCCGAAGGTGACGGGTGCGGCGATCCTGAGCGGGCCCGACAGCGTGCCGCGCCGCTCGGCCATTTCGGCCGCGGCCTCCCCGATCTCCTGGACGATGCGCGAGGCGCGCTCCAGAAAGGCGGCGCCGTCTTCCGTCAGCGTCAGCTTGCGGGTGGTGCGATGCAGGAGCACGCCGCCCAGCGAACGCTCCAGCTCGGCCAATCGCTCACTGACCACGGATTTCGACAGGCGAAGCCGTCGCGCCGCCTCGCTGACCGAGCCTGACTCCACCACCGACACGAATGCCGTTATTCCCTCGATCCTGATCATCGTTCGGCATTTCCGAATTCGAGTTCCGTTATCTGGAGACTAATCCGAACGAAAGGAAAATGCCATCTTCCACTCATCGAACGGGGCGGCAAACGCTGCCCCACCCCAAAAAGGAGATGGAAGAATGAACCGCTTGAATGGAAAAGTCGCCATCGTCACCGGCGCCAGCGCCGGCATCGGCCGCGCAACAGCCAAGCTCTTTGCATCAGAAGGCGCCAAGGTCGTGGTCGGCGCCCGCCGCCAGGCCGAGCTCGACAGCCTGGTCGAGGAAATCAAGGCTGCCGGTGGAGACGCGGTTGCCGTAGCCGGCGACGTACGCTCGGAAGACTATCACAAGGCGCTGGTCGCCACATCAGTCGAACGCTACGGCAAGCTCGACATCGCCTTCAACAATGCCGGCATCCTCGGCGAGGCCGGCCCGAGCACCGGCGTTTCCGAAGCCGGATTCACCGAAGCCGTGACCATCAACCTGACGGCCTCCTTCCTTGCCGCCAAGCACCAGATCGGCCAGATGGAACAGAACGGCGGCGGCTCGGTGATCTTCACCTCGACCTTCGTCGGCTACAGCTTCGCCTTCCCGGGTGTGGCAGCCTATGCCGCCAGCAAGGCAGGGCTGATTGGCCTAACGCAGGCGCTGGCCGCCGAATACGGCCCGCAGAATATCCGCGTCAACGCGGTCCTGCCGGGCGCCGTCGACACCGACATGTACCGCGAAATGAACGATACGCCGGACAAGCAGGGCTTCATCACCAACCTGCATGCGCTGAAGCGCGTGGCAACGCCGGATGAACTGGCCCGCTCGGTGCTCTACCTCGCCTCCGACGATTCCAGCTTCGTGACCGGCACGGCCTCATTGGTCGATGGCGGTGCCTCGATCACCCGGACCTGATCCCATACCTGCTCGATCACCTTCGCCTTTCGGAGGGGGTGATCGCAACAGCACGGCAAGGCATTCTGCCGACGCCCCCCCAACAACACATCATGGGCAAGCAACCCGCCCTACAAGGACACACATCCATGTCACGCCTTCAGAACAAGACTGCCCTCATCACTGGCGGCACCAGCGGCATCGGCCTCGAAACCGCCCGCCAGTTCATCGCCGAAGGCGCCCGCGTCGCCATCACAGGCAGCAGCGCCAACAGTGTCGCCGCCGCCCGCGCCGAACTCGGCGACAAGGCCCTCGTCATCCAGGCCGATGCCGGCAATGTCGCCGGGCAGCAGGTCGTCGCAGAAGCCATAAAAGATGCCTTCGGCCATCTCGACATTCTCTTCGTCAATGCCGGCGTGGCGGAATTCGGCCCGCTCGAACAATGGAGCGAAGCCGCCTTCGACAAGTCGATCGCGATCAACGTCAAGGGCCCGTTCTTCCTGATCCAGGCGCTGCTGCCGATCTTCTCCAAGCAGGCCGCGATCGTGCTCAACACCTCGATCAACGCGCATATCGGCATGCCGAACTCCAGCGTCTATTCGCTGACCAAGGGCGCGCTCTTGACGCTCGCCAAGACGCTGTCTGGCGAACTGATCGGCCGCGGCATCCGCGTCAACGCCGTCAGCCCCGGGCCGATCGCCACGCCGCTCTACAGCAAGCTCGGCGCATCGGAAGCGGATTCGAAGGCGATGGCCGAACACATCCAGTCGCAGATCCCGGTCGGCCGGTTCGGCGACGCCGCCGAGGTCGCCAAGACCGTCATCTTCCTCGCCTCGGACGAGGCGGCTTACATTGTCGGCAGCGAGCTGGTGATCGATGGCGGGATGAGCAATCTCTGAAGAAAGCAGAGTATTATGTGCGGCGACGGCTTCATGCCTTCGCCGCACAGTCGCGTCGGAAGCGGGGTGGCCAAACCTCAGGGGCGCGCTATATGGATGAGCCGATTGCTTATTATTCGCCAAAGGCTTAGGGTCTTTCTCGGTCATTTACACGACGGACAGGCGTCATGGTTTTCAGCGGCAAACGCATCCTCCTCATCATCTCGGGCGGCATCGCGGCCTATAAGAGCCTGGACCTGATCCGGCGACTGCGCGAGCGCGGTGCTTCGGTGCGGCCGGTGATGACGTCGGGTGCGCAGGAGTTCGTGACGCCACTCGCCGTCGGCGCGCTCTCCGCCGATCACGTCTTCACCGATCTCTTCTCGCGCCAGGACGAGCAGGATGTCGGCCATATCCGCCTGGCGCGCGACTGTGATCTCGTGCTGGTCGCGCCTGCCACTGCGGACCTGATGGCGAAAATGGCGAACGGGCTTGCCGACGATCTGGCTTCGACGGTGCTGCTTGCCACCGACAAGCCGGTACTGATCGCGCCCGCCATGAACCCGCATATGTGGAACCACGCGGCCACCAAGAGGAATGTCGCAACGCTTCGAGCCGACGGCATCCGTTTCGTCGGACCGATGGCGGGCGAAATGGCGGAAAGCCGGGAAGCTGGTGTCGGCCGCATGGCCGAGCCGCTGGAGATCGTGGCGGCCGCGGAAGTACTCCTCGACACCAGCCCCAAGCCGCTCGCCGGTCGCAAGGCGATCGTGACCTCGGGCCCGACGCATGAGCCGATCGATCCGGTTCGCTATATCGCCAACCGCTCCTCCGGCCGGCAGGGGCACGCCATCGCGGCGGCACTGGCAAGGCTCGGCGCCGATGTGACGCTGGTCTCGGGGCCGGTGACGATCGCCGATCCTACCGGCGTCAGGACCATTCATGTCGAGCGTGCGGAAGAGATGCGCGACGCGGTGCTCACCGCACTTCCCGCCGACATCGCGGTGATGGTCGCGGCCGTCGCCGACTGGCGCGTCGCCTCGGCCTCCGACCAGAAGATCAAGAAGCATCCGGGAGAGTCCATTCCGACGCTGGCATTGACCGAAAACCCCGACATACTGAAGACCATCGGTCATCACACGATGCGTCCGAAGCTGGTGATCGGCTTCGCGGCAGAAACCCAGGACGTTGACAGCAACGCCAAGGCAAAATTGGAACGCAAGGGCGCCGACATGATCGTCGCCAACGACGTCTCGCCTTCGACGGGCATCATGGGCGGTGCACGCAATCGCGTGAAGATCGTCAGCCGTGGCGGGATCGAACAGTGGCCCGACATGGCCAAGGACGACGTCGCCGCCAAGCTGGCGGAACTGATCGCCGTACGGCTCAGGCAGGGATAGCGACCGGCTCAACCTTTGCTACCGATGCCATTGGCTGGAATGGCATGACCTCAAGGCCGCTGTCGCTCAGCGTGACCGCGCTGCCATCGGGAATCTCCGCCCAGGCATCAACGTCGTCGTTGAGTGGCTCGGAGACGAGGCAGTGGCCCTTGCCCATCGGCGAGGCGTAAAGCGTCGGCGCCTTGCGATCCGTCGCGTAGCGGATGGCGTAGAGCGACTTGCCGTCGGAGAAAGCGGCCGTATAGCGCACCAGCGCGGAACCGAGAATGTTCTCCGACAGGCCTTCAACGAAACGGATCATCTCCGCCATGGCCGCGATCGGGGTCCGGCGCAGGCCGAACTGCAGGGCGAGCAGGAACATGAGTTCGGAATCGGTCGTGCCGCCGCGCGCGTCGAAGAGGTCGTCATCGAGCATCGCCTCCATCGGCCGGCGCAAGCGCTCGAAACCTGCGATCTGGCCGTTGTGCATGAACGACCAGTTGGCGAAAACGAAGGGATGACAATTGTCACGCCGCGTGCCTCCGCCGGTGGCCGCGCGGACATGGGCGAGAAACAGTGGCGAGCTGATCTGTCGCGCGATGCTTTTCAGATTGCAATCCGACCAGGCGGGGAGCGTATCGCGATAACGGCCGGGCTCGGGGTGATCGCCATACCAGGCGACGCCGAAACCATCGCCATTGGTGGCAGTCTTGGCGCGGGTGGCGCAGTGGGATTGTTCGATCAGGGAGTGCGCGGGCGAGGATACCAGCTCCTCAAGGTAGAGGGGTTTTCCGCGATAGGCTGCCCAGCGACACATGCTCTCTTCACTCCGCACCCGCGATCGGAAGCGGGATAATGCTTTGAACGCACCGACGATTGTCGAATCGGATGGTTAACAAAAACGAAACAGCATTAGCGCTTGCAAGCGGAAGATGACCTTTTTCCGGTGTTGCGCCGATCAACTTGCGTGAACGGGACGAGTTGTTCCGAGACGATAGCGTCGCAAAAATGCCTGCCGGACGACCGTCTTGATGGAAATGCGGGAATGGCTTATATTTCAGGAGTAGGAGGCAGGTTGATGCCTGCCTCCCATTTGCTTAGGTAAAGAAGTTAACCCGGACCTCTAGCGTCCAGCTGGTCCGGGTTTTTCTTACTCTAAGCGTGATGCCAAGTGGAAACCACATAGCTCACCTCCCTGTGGGACGGCGAGGCCGATCGCCGCGGTCGGGGTTGCCCATCTTCCCCGATCCCGCCGGCTGGCGCGGCGGACGTTGCTTTCCCTTCCCACGGCCTCACCGATATCACGCGAGAGTTGTAAATTCCACAGATGCCGAATTAGGCCTTGCATCCGGCGGAAATCATCTTACCTTTTCTTTATCGACAACAGAACGAAAGGAAGGTGATCCAATGTCTAATGAGATTTCGGACCTCGTAACGGGCTTGGAAGTGGTGATGAAGGCGAGGCAGCCCTCGCTCTAAAACCCGCCTTCCTGGGATCGCCTTGAAGCGGTCCGGCCGGTTACTGGCCAAAACTCAGTTAAGGGTCGCCTCGGGCGGCCCTTTTCATTTTCGTACTTCAAGATTGACGCAGATGCGCATTCGGCATATTCACCAAGTCATCAGATGACTTGGTGAATATGCCGGTGAAACCGATCAGTCGAACAAACCTCGCCGATACCGCGATCGAAGCCATCCGCGGCGAAATCCTCGGCAAGCGCTGGGCCGTTGGCGAGAAGCTGCCGAACGAGGCGGAGCTGTCATCGATGCTCTCCGTCAGCCGCGGCACCATTCGCGAAGCCGTGCGCGCGCTGGTTTCGCAGGGACTGCTGGAGACCCGCCAAGGCTCAGGCACCTATGTGCTTTCCACGACCGACGCCTCCACGCCGCTAACCATGGCGCGGCGCGCCAGCCTGCGCGACCAGTTTCAGGCGCGCTGTGCGCTCGATGTCGAAGCGGCGCGACTTGCCGCTACACGGCAGACGCCGGAGATCATCGCCGGGCTGCGAGAGCTGCTCGCGGCGCGAGGCAACTATGCCGGCGGCGACAAGTCGGGCTTCATTGCCCGCGACCTTGCCTTTCACAAGGCGGTCATTGCCGCGTCCGCCAACCGCGCGATGATCGAGATATACGATTTCTTTTCCTCCACGATCGCCGAGACGATCGAGGCGACGCTCGGCGAGGAAGTGCCCGAACCCGACATGCAGGCGCATGCCGCCATCATCGATGCCATCGCAAGCGGCGACCCCCAGCAGGCCGACGCGGCCGTTCGCCGTTTCATGGCTCCCGTTATCAGTGCCCTCGATAGAATGATCCTTTCATGACCGCTTCCCTAAACACATCCGCGTCTGCCTATACGCTGGCCGACGAGCAGTTGATCGATGCCGAGGCCGACAGCCTGCCGGCGCCGCAGCCAAGCCCCGGCGGCAGTACCGCCGCGCGCATCCTGCTTGGCGCCAGCCTGGTGCTGATTGCCTTCAACCTCCGCCCCGTCTTTTCCAGCGCCTCGACGCTCCTGCCGGAAATCCGCAGCGAGCTTGGCCTTTCCGCTTTCGGCGCCAGCCTGCTGACGACATTGCCGGTCGTCTGCCTGGGCGCATTCTCGCCGCTTGCGCCACGGCTGGCGCAGCGCATCGGGGCGGAGCATACGCTTCTCGGCGTGCTGTTCCTGCTCGCGCTCGGTACCGCCCTGCGTGGGCTGTCCTCGCTGCCGCTGCTGTTTCTCGGTACCGCCCTCGCCGGCGCCTGCATCGCGGTCGGAAACGTTCTGCTCCCGGGTCTGGTCAAGCGCGACTTCGCCGATCGCGCCGCGCTGATGACCGGCTTCTACACCATGGCGCTCTGCGCGGGTGCCGCGAGTGCGGCCGGCTTCACGCTGCCGATCGAACGCGCGCTTGGCGGCTCGATGCCGGGGGCGCTGGCGATCTGGGCGTTGCCGGCGCTGATCGTCGGGCTGATATGGCTGCCGCAGGTCCTGGCAACCAAGACGCAGGTCAAGCGCAGCGGCTTTTCCGTCGAGGGTCTCTGGCGCGATCGGCTTGCCTGGCAGGTGACGCTGTTCATGGGGCTGCAGTCGGCGCTTGCCTATTGCGTCTTCGGGTGGCTGGTGCCGATCCTGCGTGAACGCGGGATGGATGGCGTCACGGCGGGCGCGATCGTCTCGGTATCGGTCATGGTGCAGGCCGCCGCCTGCCTGGTGGCGCCGCAGATCGCGGTCAGGGGCAAGGACCAGCGGCTGATCAATTCCTCGCTCTGCGGCCTCGCCGTCATTGCCCTGCTCGGGCTGCTCTTCGCGCCGCTCTCGACCGTCTGGATCTGGGCGGTGCTGCAAGGGATCGGCCAGGGAGGGCTGATTGCGGTTGCAATGACGACGATCGTGCTCCGGTCACGCGACCCGCATGTCGCGGCACATCTTTCGGGAATGGCGCAATGCGTGGGCTACCTTCTGGCCGCAATCGGCCCGCTGGTTGTGGGGCTGATCCGCAGCTGGACGGGAAACTTTGCCTGGTGTGCCGTGCTCTTCGTGGCACTCGGCCTCGGTGCTGCGATCAACGGCTGGAGCGCCGGCCGGGCGCTGCATGTCAATGCGCGCACGATCGAGAAGAAGGGCTGAGCCTCACCATCTCTTGATCGCTCCTCTTGCGGTTCCGATGCTAGGCTCGCGCAACGAATGCACAGCCGGAGGAAAAGCATTGCGGTTACGATCCCTCGCTCTGTTGATGGCGCTTGCGCTCGTCGCGCCGAATGTTTCTCAGGCGCAAGACAGTGCTCCTCCGGTCCGAGAAGGCGTGCTGAAGCTGCTGCCTGGCGATTCCGTCACCGACCACGAAATGACATTAGGCGGCAAGAAGATCGGTTTCACTGCCACCGCCGGCACGCTCGATCTCTTCGGGCCGGACGGGGCGCAGACCGGCGCGATGTTCTACACCGCCTATGTGAAGAAGGACGGCGGGCCGGATCGGCCGCTGACCTTTGCCTTCAACGGCGGCCCGGGTGCCGCCTCTGCCTTTCTGCATCTCGGCCTCGTCGGCCCACGCATCCTCGATTTCGGCCCCAAGGGCGATGACGGCGCGGACGCGAAGCTCGTCGATAACGAGCAGAGCTGGCTCGACTTTACCGATCTCGTTCTCATCGACCCGATCGGCACCGGCTGGAGCCGCACCGCGAAGCCCGACGACGCCGGCAAATATTACAGCGTCGGCGCCGATGCGGAGAGCATCGCCAAGGCAATCGCGCTCTATGTCGCCCACAACGACCGTGCCGGCGCGCCGAAATACCTGCTCGGCGAAAGCTATGGCGGGTTCCGCGCCGCAAAGGTCGCCGGCGCGCTGAAGGACAGCCAGGGGATCATCATATCAGGCGCGATCATGCTATCGCCGCTGCTGGAGGGGCAGCTGATGTTCAATGCCGACCAGTTCGCGCTGGGCGCCGCACTGGAACTCCCCTCGCTTGCCGCCGCCGAAATGGACCGGCACAACGCCTTCGACGAGGGCAAGCAGCGGGATGCGGAAAGGTTCGCGCTCGGCGATTACCTGACGACGCTTGCCGGGCCGGCACCGACAGGGGATACGGCGAAAGCTTTCTATGGCAAGCTCGCCACGATGACGGGCATCTCGATCGACCTCGTCGAGAGAAATCGCGGTTTCCTCGGCGGCGCCTTCTCCAAACAGGCCGGAGGACAGGTGATGAGCCCCTATGACGCCGCCTTCGCGACGCCAGACCCCTATCCCGAGGCGGCCTACGACCGCAGCGATGACGCCATCCTCGACGGCTTCACGCGAGCCTATGGCGGCGCCTTCGCCAGCTACGCGCGCAACGAACTCGGTTTCAAGACGGATATGACCTATTCGCTGCTCGACAGCGACATCAACCGGAAATGGGAGTGGGGCGGCCGGAGCGGCGGCGGGCGCCTGCAGGCGAGCGTGACCGACGATATCAGGCAGCTGCTGGCGTCCAATCCGAAGTTCCACCTGCTGATCGCCCATGGCTATAGCGACATGGTCACGCCCTATGGCGTCAGCCGCTACGTGGTCGATCACCTGCCGGCTTCGCTTGCTGGTGATCGCGTGGCACTCAACGTCTACCGCGGCGGCCACATGTTCTACACGCGGGCGGACCAGCGCGCCGCCTTTACGGCCGACGTCAAGACATTCTACGCCGCGCGGCCGGGCGCATCGCCCGCCGATTGAAGGCGTTATGCGGGCACGCGGCGGTTGCCTTGATCTTGCGCTGCACCATTTAGAGCGGCAATTGGGGTTGCCGCCGGCTGGCCGCGCCATAGTTATAGCGACATGTCATACACAGATCAGCCAGTACCCACCCCGAAACCGCTGCCGGTTCCGGGGGAATCGCAGTTGCTTTCAGCCCTCCGCGACCATCCCGATGACTACGCGCTCTTTCTAGACATCGATGGAACCCTGCTCGATCTCGCCGAGGTGCCCGACGCGATCGTCGTGCCGCCTTCGCTGCCCGCGGAACTCGATGCGCTGTCGCAAAAGCTCGGCGGCGCGCTGGCGTTGGTGACGGGACGCGGGCTCGAATACGCCAGCGCGCTTTTCGCGCCCTTCCCCTTTCCCATTGCCGGGCTGCATGGCGCGGAGCTGCGTTGGCCCGGCGGCGACATCACCCGGGCCGAGGCGACGCCGGCTTTCGAGCAACTGAAGCGCGACCTGCGCGATGCGACGAAGGATCTTGTGGGCGTCCTGATCGAGGACAAGGGCGCGGCGGTTGCCGCGCATTATCGCCTTGCACCAGAGAAGCAGACGGAACTCGAGCCGGTGATGCAGGCGTTTCTCGCGGCCGCCGGGCCGAACTGGACCCTGCAGCGCGGCAAGATGGTGCTCGAAATCCGCCCGGCCAGCGCCGACAAGGGCCGAGCTGTCGAAGCCTTTCTTGCAAGGCCCCCCTTTTCCGGCCGGCGCCCGATCACCATCGGCGACGACGTGACCGACGAGGCGATGTTTCGCGTCGCCAACCAACGCGGAGGCCATTCGATCCGGGTCGGCCAGCCGCATCAGGAAACTGAAGCCTCGATGATTTTACCGGCCGCTTCGGCCCTGCGGGAACTGATCGCGCGGCTCGCCGTTTGATCCACGCATTACGTGCCCGCCATAATGAAAGGAATTTCCGTGAGTCGACTTGTCATCGTATCCAATCGCGTGCCTGCCGCGAAAAAAGGCGGAGCGGCAGCGGGAGGACTTGCCGTTGCGCTTGAAGCCGCGTTGCAGAAGCGTGGAGGCATCTGGATGGGCTGGTCCGGGAATTCGAGCGGCGAAAACGAGCCGGGACAATTGTCGCTGCAGGAAGACGGCAAGATCACCTATGCCCTGACGGACCTGACAGAAAAGGACGTGGAGGAATATTATTTCGGCTTCGCGAACCGCGTGCTCTGGCCGATCTGTCACTACCGCCTCGACCTCGCGGAATATGGCCGCAAGGAGATGGCCGGCTATTTCCGCGTCAACCGCTTCTTCGCGCACCGCCTGGCGCCGCTGCTGGAGCCCGACGACACGATCTGGATCCACGACTACCATCTGATCCCGCTTGCCGCGGAGCTGAGGCAGATGGGCATCAAGAACAGGATCGGCTTCTTCCACCATATTCCCTGGCCGCCTGCCGACGTGCTGGCCACCATGCCTGTTCACGAGGAGATCATGCGCGGGCTTGCCGCTTACGACCTCGTCGGCTTCCAGACCGATTACGACCTTGAAAACTTCGCCGGCTGCCTGCGGCGCGAGGAGATGGGTGATGCGATCGGCGACGGCAAGTTCACCGCCGGCGACAAGGTCTTCAAGGGCGGTGCCTACGGCATCGGCATCGAGACCGAGGCCT
Source organism: Rhizobium sp. S152 (assembly GCF_030380735.1). GTDB lineage: Bacteria > Pseudomonadota > Alphaproteobacteria > Rhizobiales > Rhizobiaceae > Rhizobium. The sequence goes on from NZ_JAUDRZ010000012.1 coordinate 32,686, forward strand.
TCGCGGAGTTCGCGCGCAAGGCGGTCAGCCACGCCATGGTGCACAAGGCGCGCCAGAGCATCGAGGGGCGCGAACTGATCATCGGCGTCGACCGTCTCGACTATTCCAAGGGGCTGACGCAGCGCATCGACGCCTTCGAACGCTTCGTGAAGACCAATCCCGCGCATCAAAGCAACGTCACCTATCTGCAGGTGACGCCGAAATCCCGCTCGGAGGTGCCGGAATACGAACAGATGCAGCGCACGGTGGCCGAGCAGGCCGGTCGCGTCAACGGCGCGCTCGGAACCGTTGACTGGGTGCCGATCCGCTACATCAACCGGTCGCTGAGCCGGCCGATCCTCGCCGGCCTCTACCGGCTCGCCAAGGTCGGGCTGGTGACGCCACTCAGGGATGGGATGAACCTGGTTGCCAAGGAATATGTCGCCGCCCAGGACCCCGAAGATCCCGGCGTTCTGGTGCTGTCGCGCTTCGCCGGCGCCGCCCGCGAACTGAAGGGGGCGCTGCTGGTCAATCCCTACGATATAGAGGGCACGGCCAATGCGATTGCACGGGCACTCAACATGCCGCTCGAGGAGCGCCAGGAGCGCTGGCGCAGGATGATGGACTACCTCCTTGTCCACGACGTATCGCAGTGGTGCGACGACTTCCTGCAGGATCTGAAGGCCGCCTGAAACGGCCGTCGCAAATAATAGGTTGAACAGCGCAACCGTTCTCGTCTTGCACTGCGGCTTGCCTTAAAAGAAACGAAGCATCCGGATGCCGGGCGCTTCGAGCGCGCCGGCATCGCTTCTTTCGCAAGGACCCACGCATGGCGCGCCCGAATTTCCTCATCCTGATGGTCGACCAGTATAACGGGACGCTGTTTCCCGACGGGCCGGCCGAGTTTCTACACGCGCCGCATCTGAAAGCCCTCGCGAAGCGCTCCGTTCGCTTTGCCAACACCTATACGGCAAGCCCGCTCTGCGCGCCGGCGCGGGCCTCCTTCATGTCCGGCCAGCTGCCGAGCCGTACCCGCGTCTACGACAACGCCGCAGAATTCGCCTCCGACATCCCGACATTTGCACATCATCTCAGAGCAGCCGGCTATCACACAGCGCTTTCGGGCAAGATGCACTTCGTCGGCCCAGACCAGCTGCACGGGTTCGAGGAGCGGCTGACAACGGATATCTACCCGGCCGATTTCGGCTGGACGCCCGACTACACCAAGCCCGGCGAGCGCATCGACTGGTGGTACCACAATCTCGGCTCGGTGACCGGCGCCGGTGTCGCCGAGATCACCAACCAGATGGAATATGACGACGAGGTCGCCTACAACGCGACCCGCAAGCTCTATGACCTCTCGCGCCGGCAGGACGATCGTCCCTGGTGCCTGACGGTGAGCTTCACGCATCCGCACGATCCCTATGTGGCGCGCCGCAAGTTCTGGGACCTCTATGAAGATTGCCATCATCTTGATCCTGAGGTCGGCACGATCCCGTTCGAGGAGCAGGACGAGCATTCGCAGCGGCTCTTGAAGGCCTGCGACTACGACGCCTTCGAGATCACCCGCGAGCAGGTGCGCAATGCGCGGCGCGGCTACTTCGCCAATATCTCCTATATCGACGAGAAGGTCGGCGAATTGCTCGATGTGCTGGAGCGCGGGCGCATGGCCGAGGATACCGTCATCCTTTTCGTCTCCGACCATGGCGACATGCTGGGCGAGCGCGGGCTGTGGTTCAAGATGTGCTTCTTTGACGGTTCGGCACGGGTGCCGCTTTCGATATCGGTACCCGGCTGGGAGCCCAAGCTGATCAGCCAGCCGGTGTCGACGCTGGACGTCACGCCGACGCTGGCCGCGCTTGCGGGCATCGATATCGCCAAGCTGAAACCCTGGACCGACGGCGAGGATCTGACGCCGCTTGCAACAGGTACGGGCGGACGCGGCCCGGTGCCGATGGAATACGCGGCCGAGGGTTCGATCGCGCCGCTGGTCGGGCTGCGCGACGGCAAGTACAAGCTGACGCTCTGCGATGCCGACGCGCCGATGCTGTTCGATCTCGACGCCGATCCGAAGGAATTGAAAAACCTCGCTGCTGATCCCGCCTATGCCGAGACGCTGGCACATCTGACGGCACAGGCAAACGCGCGCTGGAACCTGAAGACCTTCGACGCAGCCGTGCGCGAAAGCCAGGCGCGACGCTGGGTGGTCTATGAGGCGCTGCGCAACGGCGCCTACTATCCCTGGGATTACCAGCCGCTGCAGAAGGCTTCGGAGCGCTACATGCGCAACCACATGGATTTGAACGTGCTGGAGGAAAACCAGCGCTATCCGCGCGGCGAGTGAGATTGCCGTTTCGGTGGCGAGACGCTAAGTTCCGCCATCGAAACAGGGAGAAAACTCATGAAAATCAGCGCTCGCAACCGCCTCAAGGGCAAGGTCGTCGAGATCACGCTCGGCGCCACGACGGCGCATGTGCGCATCGATATTGGCGGCGGCTCGATCGTGACGTCGTCGATCACTAACGAGGCGGTCAAGGAACTCGGGCTGACCGTCGGCTCCGACGCTTATGCCGTGGTCAAGGCCTCCGACGTGATGGTCGCCGTCGACTGATCACGCCTTCTGGCAATAATGGGTCGTGCCGTCGTCGCCCGTCTGGAAATCGCCAGGCTGCGGCGGCGCGATCGGTTTGAACAGAGTGCGATCCGGCTTCAGGTCGAGCAACGGCGTGCCGTCGAGGCAATCCATACCGCGCACCAGAAGCGTCGATCCCTCCACGGCCTCCAGCTTGACGATCGATGTGCCGATCGGATTAGGGCGGACGGGGGAACGGAGCGAGAAGGTGCCGTGGACCTTGCCCGAATTGGCCGGGCTCTGGAGCACGAGGTCGCGGCGGGAGCGATCCAGCCAGTATAGGATTTCCAACCGCTCGAAGGCCTCGACGCCCTGCAGCGCCTGCGTCCAGGGTTCGAATATCTCGATCCGGCAGATCGGCCCGTCGTGGCGGCCCTGACGTGGCGTCTCTCCGCGCTGGCGCCAGGGTGTATGGACACGGCCGATGAAGACCAGGCCGGCGTCGGTCGGCGCCGGAGCATTCACCGCCACTTCGTTTTTCCGGATTTCGTTTTCCCTGACCATGCGGCACTCCTGTTTGGGAGAGCAGTATTGCATGGCGTTATATCCGATGAAATATCACGCCGCCTTGGCGACGTGATATTCCTTGATGGCGACCATCTTGATCGCCGGGAAGCGTTCGGATTCGTAGCGCAGCGAGAAGCTGTCCTGCGCCAGGAAGACCGGGTCGCCGTCGAGGTCGCGGGCGATGTCGCCGCGCTTGACGTTCAGGAACTTGTCGAGCTCGGCCGGCTGGTCGGACGAGATCCAGCGGCAGACGGAGAAGCGCGACATTTCGAACGAGACCGGCAGCGTGTATTCGGCCGACAGGCGTTCCTTCAGAACGTCGAGCTGCAGCGCACCGACGACACCAACGATAGCCGGCGAACCATCTTCCGGGGAAAAGAGCTGAACGACGCCCTCTTCGGCCATCTGCTGCAGGGCTTCCTTGAGCTTCTTCGCCTTCATCGCGTCTTCCAGGCGCACGCGGCGCAGGATTTCCGGCGAGAAGTTCGGCACGCCCTGGAACACCAGCGCCTCGCCTTCGGTCAGCGTATCGCCGATCCTGAGCGTTCCGTGGTTCGGGATGCCGACGACGTCGCCGGCGAAGGCGGTGTCGGCCAGCTGACGCTGCGAGGCGAAGAAGAACTGCGGCGCCGTGAGGCCGAGCTGCTTGCCGGTGCGGGCGAGACGCGCCTTCATGCCGCGCTCCAGCTTGCCTGAGCAGATGCGGGCAAAGGCGATGCGGTCGCGGTGGTTGGGGTCCATGTTGGCCTGGATCTTGAAGACGAAGGCCGTCATCTTGTCTTCGGCGGCATGCACGGTCCTGACATCGGCAATCTGGTCGCGCGGCGGCGGCGCGAACTCGCCGAGCGCGTTGATGAGATCGCGAACACCGAAATTGCGCAGCGCCGAGCCGAAGAAAACAGGCGTCAGGTGGCCTTCGAGGAAAGCCTTGCGGTCGAACGGGCGGCAGGCCTCGATCGCCAGTTCCGTCTCGTCGACGAAGGCCGAGCGCTCGTTTTCCGGCAGGCGGTCGGCAACGGCCTGCGGGCCGTTAACCTTGGTGGGCGTCACTTCGGTATCGGAGCCGCGCACCGTGTTGTCGGCAAGGTGATAGGAACCGCAGAAGGTCTTGGAGCGGCCGATCGGCCAGGTGACCGGGGCGGTGTCCAGCGCCAGCTTCTCCTCGACCTCATCCAGGATCTCGAAGGGATCGCGGCTTTCGCGGTCCATCTTGTTGATGAAGGTGATGATCGGGATGTCGCGCATGCGGCAGACTTCGAAGAGCTTCAGCGTTCTGGGCTCGATACCCTTGGCGGCGTCGATGACCATGACGGCGGCATCGACAGCCGTCAGCGTGCGGTAGGTGTCGTCCGCGAAGTCTTCGTGACCGGGCGTATCGAGAATGTTGAAGACATTGCCTTCGTACTCGAAGGTCATCACCGAGGTGACGACCGAGATGCCGCGCTCGCGCTCGATCTTCATCCAGTCCGACCGGGTCTGGATGCGATCCTTCTTCGCCTTGACTTCGCCGGCGAGCTGAATGGCGCCGCCGAACAGCAGCAGCTTTTCGGTGAGCGTCGTCTTGCCCGCGTCCGGGTGGGCGATAATAGCGAATGTGCGGCGGCGGGAAACCGCCTCTGCGAGACTTTCGGCCATGCTATGAATCCTGTGGAGTTGCGGCGTATCTAGCGATTTAGGCGCCGCTTTGCAATTGACCTTGGCCTTGCGGGGGCAAAGTAATGGCGCATGACCATTCACACCGACACCCGCCCGACCCTCAATCTCCTGCGTCTCACCCATGGCGAAGGCATCGAGCTGCCCGCCTATGAAACCAAGGGTGCCGCCGGCATGGACCTGCGCGCCGCCGTAGACGACGGTGCGCCGATGGTGCTTGCATCAGGCAAGCGCGCGCTGGTGCCGACCGGGCTGATCTTCGAGATACCCGAGGGCTTCGAGGGCCAGATCCGCCCGCGCTCCGGCCTCGCCTTCAAGAACGGCATCACCTGCCTCAACACGCCAGGCACGATCGACAGCGATTATCGCGGCGAAGTGAAGGTGTTGCTGATCAATCTCGGTGAGGAGCCGTTCGAGATCACCCGCGGCATGCGGATCGCCCAGATGGTGATCGCTCCGGTCACTCAGGCACGTGTGGCAGAGATCACCGAGGCGAGCACGACGGCGCGCGGTGCCGGCGGCTTCGGCTCTACGGGCATGTGATGGACAAGGCGACCGATAGCTCCGGCCTCATCTTCCGGCAGGACTATTTCGCCGACGACAAGGCCTGGGCGGCGCTGGTGTCGCTTCTCGCTGACACATTCGGCATCGATCTCGACCCGCTGAAGCGCCTCGGCGGTGCCGATCCCTCCAGCATGCCCTTTGGCTGGTTCGACGAGAGCGGCCTTCTGGCCGCCAATCTCTCGGCCTTCGCCATGCCGATCGTCATCAGCGGCCGCAAAGTCAACGCTGCCGGCCTGCAATCGGGCGCCGTGCGGCCGCCATGGCGTGGGCGCGGGCTTTATCGCGACGTGACCCACAAGGCGCTCGACTGGTGCGCGGTCGAGGGTTTCGAGGCGATCGTGCTCTACACGGACAAGCCTGATCTCTACACGCCCTATGGCTTCCGCTCGCTGCCGATGCATCTCTATGCCGGCGCGGCGCCGGAGCCCGCGATGGGCGCCATGCCGGCGCGGACGCTCGACCCATGGAAGCCCGAGGATCTTGCGCTGCTGCAGCGGGCGCTGAAATCCCGCACGCCGGTGTCAGATGCTCTCGCGGTTTGCGAGAGCGCGGCGATGTTCCTGATCAACACGCAGTTCGATCCGGATGTGAAGCTGAGCTGGCTTGAAGACCGGCAGGCGGTGATCGCCTGGAAGGTGGGGGACGACAACACGTTCGTGCTGTCGGATATCATCGCTTCGACCATCCCGACGCTTGAGACCATTCTCGGAGGCCTCGGCATCGCGCCGCTAGCGGTCGAGGTTCTGTTTTCGCCTGATAAGCTCGGCTGGCAGGGCGAGGCGCGGGCGCTTGACGGCGGCACTGAGTTCATGATCCGCACCGATCTCGACATCAGCCTTGAGCGGCCGGCGATGCTTTCGCCGATGGCGGATTTCTGAGCTTTCAGCTCAGCGGCGGCAGGCGGCGCTTTACCGGCGAGGCCTTCACCATCGACGTGCTGGTCTCGGCCTTTTCCGCGACCTTGTCCAAAATCGTGTCCAGCTGCGCCATGGAGCGAACGACGAGGCGGGCGACGAAGCAATCATCGCCGGTGACCTTATCGCATTCGACGAACTCCGGCGTCTCCTGGATGATGCGCTCCACCACATGCAGCTGCCCCGGCAGCGGCCGGACGCGGACGATCGCCTGCAGGGGATAGCCGAGGGCCGTGGGATCGATATCCACGGTGAAAGCGGAAATGACGCCGCGCTCCTCCAGCCGGCGCAGGCGCTCGCCGGCGCTTGGCGAAGAGAGGCCGGCTGCCTGCGCAAGCTCCTTCAGCGACATGCGCGCATCGGCGGCCAGCGCCTCGAGAATGCGACGGTCGATATCGTCGAGATCATTGTTAGGTTGAACGCTCATTTCGCCTCACAATGAAAGAGGAAAGCCGCCATTCGGCGCTTCAAGATTATATAAATGGCGCGTGGGCCGCAATATTCTCGCTCTCATTAACGGGAGGCAGGAATGCGACAGGATATACGCAACGGCAGCATGCAGATGACCGCGGCGATGCTGATTTCGGGGACGATCGGCTGGTTCGTCGTGATGTCGGGGCAACCCGTCAGCGGCGTCGTCTTCTGGCGCTGCCTGTTCGGGGCGATCAGCCTGCTCGTCGTCTGCGCGGCGATGGGATTGCTGAAGCCCGGGACGATCGGGCTGCGGGCCTTTGCGATCGCCGTGTTCGGCGGCATCGCGATCGTGCTCAACTGGCTGCTGCTCTTCGGCGCCTATGGCCATACCTCCATCTCGGTCGCGACCACCGTCTACAACACGCAGCCCTTCATGTTGCTCGGGCTCGGCGCCCTGTTTCTCGGCGACAGGATCACAGCGGCGAAGCTGTTCTGGCTGGTGCTGGCATTCATCGGCATGATAGGGATTGTCGAGGACAAGCCGCAGGTGGCGGGCGCCGGCGGCGGCTATGCCACCGGCATTGCCATGGCGCTAGGCGCGGCCTTCTTCTATGCGCTGGCGGCGCTGGCCGCGAAATGGCTGAAGGGCACGCCGCCGCATCTGATCGCGCTGATCCAGGTTTCGACCGGTGTCGTGATGCTGGCACCGATCACCGACTTTTCCGCCCTGCCCGGTGAAACCCAAACATGGTCGCTGCTGGTGACGCTGGGCGTGGTGCATACGGGGCTGATGTATGTACTGCTTTACAGCGCAATCCAGAAGCTTCCGATCTACCTGACCGGTGCGCTATCCTTCCTCTACCCGATCGCGGCGATCGTGGTCGACCGGGTCGCCTTCGGCCATGCGCTGCAGCCGCTGCAGATCGCCGGCGCCGCCATCATTCTTCTGGCGGCGGCGGGCATGAACCTTGGCTGGACGCCCGCGCGGCTGAAAGGTGTGCTGCGGGGCGTCCGGGCCTGAGGGCTGCGATCACTTCGCCTGGCGGGTGATCTCGAAGAGGAACCAGTGGCGGCGCTCCGCCTCGTCGATCCAGTTTTCAAGAAGGCTGGTCGTGGCGACGTCGTTGTGTTCGGAGCAGACGTCGTGGGTCTCGCGCATCAGCGAGATCAGCTGGCGGTTATCGTCACGCAGTTCGGCCAGCATGTCCTCCGGCGTCACGTAATCGGCATCGTTGTCGGCGAGGCGCTGTAGGCGGCCGATGTGGCCGATGGAGCGCAGCGTCGTGCCGCCGATCTTGCGGGCGCGCTCCGCGATATCGTCGGTGATGGCGAAAATCTGGTCCGCGTGCTCGTCGAGCAGCAGGTGGTAATCGCGGAAATGCGGGCCGGACATGTGCCAGTGGAAATTCTTGGTCTTGAGATAAAGCGCGAAGGTATCGGCCAGAAGTGCCGCCAGCGCGCCGGAGATATCCTGGATTGCGTTGCTCTTCAGATCGGTCGGTGTTGCGAGCGCGGCAGTCTTGCGCTTCTCGACGGGTGTAGACATGAAGTATTCTCCTTCGCCAGATCGGCGTGATACGGGTGCCGGAACGGGTTTTCCTCCCCCAATGCGGTCGACGATGCTGACTCCGGCTACGGCCAGATCTCCGCCACAACCGAGAACTAGCACCGCGATCCGAGGCGTCAATAGCAGGCGACTGTGACAGATTGTGCGCGCCGCTTGTCGGCAAGATCAACCGAGCCACACCCCGTTGAAACGGCCGATCAACAGGCGTAGAAGACAGGCGATTGGGAGGGTCACCATGTCGTTCACCGCACTCTTTGCCTATGCCGCGGCGCTGTTTATCGCCGCCGCCATTCCAGGCCCCGGCATTACCGCCATCGTGGCGCGCGCGCTGGGCTCGAATTTCCGCGAGACCTTCTTCATGGGGCTCGGGCTGGTGCTCGGCGACATGACCTATCTGACCGCCGTGATCCTCGGCCTGGCCTTCGTGGCGCAGACCTTCACCGAGGTGTTCATCGTCATCAAGATTCTCGGCGCGCTTTACCTCGGCTATATCGCCTACAAGCTCTGGACCGCCGGGCTGTTGTCGCAGGATATCGCCGCCAAGAAATCCAGCAATATCGGCATGAGCTTCCTCTCCGGCCTTTTGGTGACGCTGGGCAACCCGAAGACCATGCTGTTCTACGTGGCGCTGGTGCCGACGCTGATCGACATCAACAGCATCGGCCTCAGGGAATACGGCATCCTGCTGGCGACCACATTCGCGGTGCTGCTGGTGGTGCTGATCCCCTACATGATGCTCGCTTCGAGCGCACGTACCCTGCTCAAGCGCCCCAGGGCGCTGCAGGTGCTGAACCGCGTGGCCGCGAGCGTGCTGGCCGGCACGGCGGCCTTCATCGCGACGCGCGCCGCCTGAAAAAATCATCCGGTAAAGCCGCGTTTTCAAAGGCTTTTTTCCCGGATGCACGGCATACCGGGATAAAGCCGCTCTGGCCGCGGCCCGGCTTAGACCCTATTCTCTGAACATATTTCATCAAGGGAGCCTATCATGTCGAAGAAACCGGGCCGCGGCCGCATCTATTCCTCGATCACCGAGACCATCGGCGATACGCCGATCGTGCGGCTCGACAAGCTGGCCAAGGCAAAGGGCGTGAAGGCGAACCTGCTCGCCAAGCTGGAGTTCTTCAACCCGATCGCCTCCGTAAAGGACCGTATCGGCGTGGCGATGATCGAATCTCTCGAGGCGCAGGGCAAGATTTCGCCCGGCCGCACGACGCTGGTCGAGCCGACATCGGGCAATACGGGCATCGCGCTGGCCTTCGCCGCCGCCGCCAAGGGCTACAAGCTGATCCTCACCATGCCGGAAACCATGTCGATCGAGCGCCGCAAGATGCTGGCGCTGCTCGGCGCCGAGCTGGTGCTGACCGAGGGGCCAAAGGGCATGAAGGGCGCGATCGCCAAGGCGGAAGAACTGGCTGCGACGCTGCCCGACGCGATCATCCCGCAGCAGTTCGAAAACCCCGCCAATCCCGAAATCCACCGCAAGACGACGGCCGAGGAAATCTGGAACGACACGGATGGCGCGGTCGATATCCTCGTCTCCGGCATCGGCACCGGCGGCACGATCACCGGCGCCGGCCAGGTTCTGAAGTCGAAGAAGCCTGGCCTCAAGGTCATAGCGGTGGAGCCGGCGGAATCGCCCGTGCTATCGGGTGGCCAGCCGGGTCCACACAAGATCCAAGGCATCGGCGCCGGCTTCGCGCCCGCCATTCTCGACACGCATATCTACGACGAGATCGTCACCATCAGCAGCCCGGAAGCGCTGGAACAGGCGCGCGAAGTGGCCAAGCTTGAAGGCGTGCCTGTTGGCATCTCCTCCGGTGCAGCGCTGGCCGCCGCGATCAAGATCGGCAGCCGCGAGGAAAATGCCGGCAAGACCATCGTCGTCATCATCCCGTCATTCGCCGAGCGCTACCTCTCGACGGCGCTGTTCGACGGCCTCGGCAACTGATTGGAGCGACCCGAAGCGGTCACCTGAACGGAAAAGGTCCGGACGGGAAGACCACCAAACAGGCACAAGGGCGCTTCGGCGCCCTTCATGCTGCCTGCCTCATGATGAAAGCAAGGCACTCATGCTGCTGATCGTCGGAACCATACGCCTGCCACCGGATAGGCTTGACGGCGCGCGCCCGGTGATGCGGCGGATGGTGGAAGGAAGTCGCGCCGAGGACGGCTGCCTTGCCTATTCCTATGCCGAGGACGTGCTGGAACCCGGGCTCATCCACGTCAAGGAACTCTGGCAGGATCAACCCTCGCTCGACCGCCACTTCCAATCCCGGCATCTCGCGGACTGGCGCGCCGCATGGCCCGAGCTTGGCATCCACGACCGCAGGCTCGTTTCCTACGAGGTCGGCGCGCCGCGGGAGACGTGAGCAGCCCGACGATCTTGCCCCACCATAGCGGCGGTTTTTCGCCCCGCCCTATGCCACCGCCGTCAGCCGCTCGCCGGCCATGCGGTAGGAGATCGCCTCGGCAAGGTGGATGCGACCGACGCTGTCCTTGCCATCCAGATCGGCAAGCGTGCGGGCAACCTTCAGCACCCGATGATAGCCGCGCGCGGAAAACTTCATCTTCTCGGCAGCATCGCGCAGCAATTGCAGGCCGCTCGGGTCGGGCGCGGCGAAGGTCTCGATCAGCGCTGTCGAGCAGCGGGCGTTGGTGCCGCCGGCAGGCCCGAGCGAGGCATAGCGATCACGCTGAATCTCGCGGGCGCGGGCGACGCGACGGGCGATATCGGCGCTGGCTTCCGCCGGTGCCGGGCGGATGAGATCGATGGCCGAGACCGCCGGAACGTCGATCCTGATGTCGATGCGGTCCATCAACGGGCCGGAGATGCGCGCCTGGTAGTCGGAGGCGCAGCGCGGGCCGCGGGCGCAGCTGTGGCCGGGCTCGCCGGCCATGCCGCAGCGGCAGGGATTCATGGCGGCGACGAGCTGGATATTGGCGGGGTAACTGACACGGTGGTTGGCGCGGGCGATGATGCATTCGCCGGTTTCGAGCGGCTGGCGCAGCGCATCCAGCGACTGCGGCGAGAACTCGGGGAACTCGTCGAGAAACAGCACACCGTGATGCGAGAGCGAGGCTTCGCCGGGCCGGGCCCTGAGGCCGCCACCGACAAGCGCGGCCATGGTCGCCGAATGATGCGGGGTGCGGAACGGGCGGCGATCGGAGAGCTTGCCGCCGGCAAGCTGGCCGGCGATGGAATGGATCATCGATACCTCCAGCAGCTCGGCGGCCGACAGCGGCGGCAGGATCGAGGGCAGCCTTGCGGCGAGCATGGACTTTCCCGATCCAGGCGGCCCGACCATCAAGAGGTTATGCCCGCCGGCGGCGGCCACTTCCAGCGCCCGCTTGGCGCTTTCCTGGCCCTTGATGTCGGCGAGATCGGGCAGATTGGCGGCATTGGCGCGGATCGACGGCTCGGGGCGCGACAGGACCTGCGTGCCGCGGAAATGATTGACGAGCGCGATCAGGCTGCGCGGCGCCAGGATATCGAGCCCACTGCCGGCCCAGGCGGCTTCCGGGCCGCTGTCCGCCGGGCATATGAGGCCCTTGCCGAGCGCATTGGCGCCGATCGCGGCCGGCAGCGCGCCGGCGACGGGCGCGATCGTGCCGTCGAGATTGAGTTCGCCGATGACGACATAGTCGGCCAGCGCATCGGCTGGAATGGCGCCGAGAGCGGCCATCAGTCCGAGCGCGATCGGAAGATCGAAATGCGACCCTTCTTTCGGCAGATCGGCCGGCGCCAGATTGACGGTAACCCGCTTGGCGGGTAGCGCCAAGCCCGAGGCATGCAGCGCCGCATGCACCCGCTCGCGGCTTTCGGCCACCGCCTTGTCAGGCAAGCCGACGATCTGGGTGACGAATTTCCCGGGCGCCACCATGACCTGGACTTCGACCGGGACGCCCTCAATGCCCTGAAATGCAACCGTGCTTATGCGTGCGACCATGCCCAACCCCCTGCGCCGCAACCGTTTACACCTGTTTCAGCGACCCCTCATGGCCGCGAATTGCAATCTGGCATAGAAAACGGAATGAAACAAGAACAATAAATGAACAATTGCGCGTCATCGCTGTGATGAAGTTGTGTTAGGTTGTACGGGTGGAACAAAGGTGGAGAAAAAGGATCGCGGTGGTCACCGCAGCGCTTTGGGTGAAGGAGCCGGCGTTGCGCAGGTGATCCAGGCATGTCGAGCAAGTTGGGGCCGGCAGATTTTCGGGACCATGCTGAGCATGAGGCCGGAGGGTGCAGCGACCGTCGCCTCTCGCAACGAGATGTTGGCGCTAAGCGATTGAAGAGGAAAGGCTTTCCTCACTCGCGGCGTCATCCTCGGGCTCGTCCCGAGGATCTAAGCACATCACCACGGATGCAAGGGTGCAGGTGGGTCTCGCTTTCAGCCACCGTGGCGCAAGCTGTCCACTCGCGTCGAGCAAGTTGGTCGCTCAGCAGATCCTCGAGACGAGCCCACTGCTGTCCGGTTTAAATTGCGGCCCATTGGAATTCCATCTGGTTGCGGCTTTTGAGCTTGTTCGGCGGTGGTTTGAGAAGCTGGTCTGTGGCCCGT
>NZ_JAUDRZ010000013.1 GCF_030380735.1 Rhizobium sp. S152
GACTTGAAGCGGGTGACGATGCGGCAGCCGGCCTTGTCCATCCTGGCCCACCAGCCGAAGTCGTAATAGCCGAGATCGAAGACATAGGTGGCACCCTGCTCGATCGGCATGGCCTTGGCGGCGGTGATGTCGTTGACATTGGCCGGCGTCACCGCCGCATAGATCGGCCGTTCGGCATCCGCGTCGTAGACGATATGGACCTTGGCGCCGCAGGCCTGGTGGGAGAAACGCGCCCATTGCGTGCCTGCGCCTGAAAGACGGACGCTGGTTGCGTCGATCAAATAGGTTGCCTCGCTCACCGCCCGGCGCAAGCCGCGTCCGGCACCGGCCACCATCTGCGAAAACAGGCCGGCGAAGACGGCGCTCGGGCGCAGGCGGTTGGCGTCGGAAAGCGTCGAGCGAGAGGCCGGCTTTGCCCCGACATGATAGAGCCGCGAAGAATGGCTTTCCAGGCCACCGACGATCTCGCGCAGGCTGACCGCACCGGCCAATTGCCCATACAAAAGCGCAACGAACTGGCTCTTGGTCGATAGCCGCCGGACATGCTTGTCGGCCCCATGTTCATCCACAAGCCGCTCGAAGGCAGCCCATGGAACACGCTTCAAAAGATCATGAAAGACGCTATTGTGATGCCGCACGGGGTTGTTCCTCTTTCGTGTCCGAGATCGTCGCCAAACGTTCGAATACGAGTAGAATCAACACCGTGCGCCTTGTCCATCCAATTTAAACCGGACAGCAGTG
>NZ_JAUDRZ010000014.1 GCF_030380735.1 Rhizobium sp. S152
CAGCGATTCAACGATCCGACCCTCGCCGCTGAGAGAGGGAGGCAACCCTCTCGCAGCGGTTCATATTCGCCCGTCCGGCGCAGAAAGTCATAAGACAAGCGAATTCGTATCTAGAGTTGCACCAGCTGGCCAGCCGAAATCGTATCGCTGGTTAATCGCGCGTGCGGACAAAGCTGTGACCACTGGCTATTGCATGCGTACCGGGCACAGTTGCTCAAATTGGTCGATTGCTACGGGGTAGCCACTTGCCATGCTGCCATCTAGCGGTTGGTTTGTGTCAGGATCGATGACAACAAAGTCATTTCCCATCGTCGAAGCGTTCGCAGCCGTATTGCGTCCGAAGAAAACATAGGTCTGCCCGGTGATTGTCGTGAAGCGACCAGTTTTACAATCTCCGGAGAACTTGTCCGCAAGTTGGATCGCAAGCTCATCTTGGATGCATTTTTCAGTGACATTTTGAACGTACTCGCGGCAGAAGGCGACAGCGTCTTCTCGACGATGCTCTACCGCAATGACCGCATTTGAACTATTGATTCCAGAGCGCGAGACAACCGAGACCTGCATTCCCGCGCGGGTTCCGTAGTAGACCTTGTCCTTCCGACCACCATCAACCGGCTCACCAAGAATAATCGCCTTATATGTGCGGACGGCCTTGGTCATGGCTTCCTTCAGGCAATCGACGTCGCCACCGCAGACCCTTCGTTCTGCAAGAAGGGAGCGCGATAAGGTCTTGACAGCGGAAGGTGCTTGTTTCCGCGCCTGCCGATAGCCTGCGGCCATCGCGTCATCCAGTGCCGAAAGTTCGTCATTCGAGCAAATGGCCCGCTCGTCCGTGGTCGTTGCTTTGCGGCAATCGAAACTTGCGGCCGCCGACGGGTTGGCGGCCAGAACAGTGGCAGCCAGTGCAATGGCGAACGTGACCAATATACATTCGATCAGATGACCAGTCCGGACGCGCCCACTCGCGAACGGGCAAAAAAAGCTCACTTTCGTCATTGATCACGCCTCATACGGAATTTGCCGTCGTCCGACACGAAGCCATCCTTTTCGGGAGTCATAGTGTAGACCCAGTCCTCTCCGCCGATGATCACAAGCTCGATTTCGGAGATTTGCCACGCATCGACCTTGGTCTTTTTGACACTCGCGGCACAATCCTTCGCAAGCTCAACAGTCTTTGCGTCGTCGAGCCGCTTCGAGTTCACATCAAGTAGCGCCATGTGGCACAGAGCCTTGCCCTTGTCGTCCCTCAAAACCCACTTCCCGATTGCATCCTTCACTGTGGGGACACGGTCCATCGAACCGGGCTCAGGGATGAAATACACTGTCGGCGAGACGTCGAGTGGCGTCTTCCAAGGACCGCCCTCCTGCTCCTGAAACCCGATCAACGCCTTCCTGGTTGCGTCACGCAGGACAATGCCGGGGTCGGAAAATTCCCAAGCCGCTATCGCATCGTGCCAGGGTGCGCCGCAGGTCTTGCCTTCGGTCACCACACGGCCGCCGATCGTCTTGCCCTTTTCCAAGGTGACATAGCAGCCGAGAGAGCCATCTTCCGATGCTATCAGCCACTCGCCTACGGTCGCATCGACGATTTCTTTGCTTACCTCTTGCGCTCGTGCGTGGCCACCAAGCGCTAAAGCTAGCGGCACGGCGGCCAGGAAGCCCCTTCTCGCGAATCTCATGCATCCCTCCCTGATCGGTACTCGCAGACAATTGGTGACGGATCGCCCCAATATTCAAGGGGCCAATCCATGGAACGATCTCGGTTGATGCAAGTTGATATCGCACTGAAGCAATCCAGTTTCTGAAAAGGAGAACTCCCATGGGAAGCACAGCTGACAAGGTTTCCGGTAAAGCCAACGAACTGGCAGGCAAGGCCCGTCAGAGCGTAGGAGAGGCGGTCGGTGACCGCAAGATGCAAGCTAAGGGCGTCGCGCAGGAAGCAAAGGGTGACGCCCAGCAGGCTAAAGGCGAAGCCAAGGAAGCAGTCAAGAAGGTCGTCGACAAGGCCTAATATCCTTGTCGATTTAAGGACGCCCGCCAGTGGTGCTACCCGGCGGGCCTTTTTCTGTCTTTTGGCAAATGGGGACGCAGATCAACGAAAAGAACGCTGTCACCGTAAGGGTCCACAAGATCTGATAAGGACGAGGCCGGTCGATCGAAACCTTCACCTCTTCAAGCTGCGATGTAAACTCAGCTGCTGTCCTACCATCCCTGGGTATGCTTCGGTCACCACTCCTATTTCGGCTATTGCGTAGATGATCGGTGTGCTGTGACAATTGATTGACCGTATCACGATCAATCAAAAATGAACGTCGTTTCGCCTACTGCGATTTCCGGTAAAGTCGCAGGACAATTTTTTACATCTGAAAACGTCGCCCGCTCGTTGGTCAGCTGGGTTGTTCGAACAGCCAGCGATGTGTTGCTCGATCCGTCGTGCGGAGATGGTGCGTTCCTTGCTCACCACGGTAGATCGCGCGGCATCGAACGCGACCCCTACACCGCGTGGGTCGCCCGTGAACGATTTCCAACAATCGCAATCGATAGTACCGACTTTTTCGATTGGGCTCTGCAGACCAGGGAACGTTTCGAATGCGTTGCGGGAAATCCGCCCTTCATCAGGTATCAAAATTTCAAAGGGCTCACCAAGGCGGCAGCATCGTTAATTTGCAAAGAGAATGGGGTGAAACTTAGCGGGCTGAGTTCAGCATGGACCGCGTTCATCGTCGCCTCGGCCTCGCTTCTAAAGCGCGGCGGACGAATGGCCTTCGTTGTTCCCGCCGAGATCGGCCATGCGCCCTATGCAACGCCGCTAATCGACTATCTTCTTAGTGAGTTCTCGACGGTCCAAGTGATTGCGGTCAAGGAGAAGCTGTTCCCCCGCCTATCCGAGGATTGTTGGCTTCTTTACTGCGATGGACGTGGCGGAAGAACCTCCAATATCCACTTCACTAAAACCGAGCGGTTTGAGTTTTTAAATAGTCCGCCCTCGCCGACCAGCTTTTTCGATTGGGGAGAACTGAAGGCGTCCTGGCACGGGAGACTGCGGACGTTACTCATCTCCGACCGCGCTCGTAAAGCGTATGCTAATGCTAAGGTATGCCAGCGCTCTAGCCGATTTGGCGACTTCGCGAAGATTGGTATTGGTTACATCACCGGCGACAACAGGTTCTTTCATCTTTCGCGCTCGTCAGCAAAGCGTGAAGGGATTCCGTCGGAGTATCTTGTTCCGACCATCAGACGTGGGAAATCGCTTGTTGGGGATGTGATCAATGCCGCTATCGTCGATCAATGGATCGCGGACGACGAGGAATGCTTACTTCTAGCCCTGCCCGCCGCGTCGGAGTTGCCAACATCCGTTCTAACCTACCTCGAATCCCAAGCGGGTCACCAAGCCAGGAAAGCGTACAAGTGTAGGAAACGGCCGGTTTGGTACTCAGTCCCCGGTATCGTCAGGCCCGACTACCTCTTGCAATACATGGCCGGAGCGACGGTTCGCCTCTCTCGCAACGACGCGGGTGCCGCCTGTACGAACAGCATCCTTTGTGTCCAACTATTCGATCACTGTCTCGCGCGTCAGGCGTTGCCGACATGGAACACAAACTTCGTTCGCCTGAGCTGCGAGCTTGAAGGGCATCCGCTAGGTGGCGGGATGTTGAAATTGGAGCCTGGCGAGGCGTCCCGGATTTTATTCCCACACGATGCGGAGGCTCACGAGCCGAAGTTGATTAGAGACGCGCTGAGCGAACTGCGCTCCTGGCGTCACGTTTGATGCGGTCCCACCTTTGCCACCCTCGATCCGCGCGGTCATCAATGGTCGGGATGACGAGCTGGTCACATTTAATAGTATCGAACTTCATGTCCCGCTGAGCTGTCCAGAGCGAGCGGGTGCAGATGGTCAAACTAAAGGCTCCACGCCGCTCGATTTGGCGTGCTTTTGCTGTAGCTGCCCACGAGCACCGGCGATCCAAATAGATCAAGCGAAAGAAATTTCCCAGCTCAGGCTAAGCGGGCTCCTCCTCAGCAATAGAATGCGAACAAACGGTTCATCTGGAGAATCAATGCGTCCCGTGACAAGTTATTAGGCGAAAACAGGTTTTTGAATTTTTGACGGTTGAATATAATGCTTTGCTTGGCAAAACGGCTGCATTGCGGCCTCAACAGTAGAAATTTTCGATACGGGGTAACGAGCATCACTGGTCTCGCCTTGGGCTTCGTCGTTGGTTTGGCCGCTGGGGGCGCGTTCCGCGGAAGTTGCGCAGCAATTGCCGAAGCTCCCTTCGGATGCGCAGAATTCTTCCTATTCAGATATCAAACATTGGCAGCAGGCGGGCTCGCGCTGATTGGTGCGTGGCTATTATGGGTTCAGATCCAAGACCAACGACGTCAGGCACTCGAAATAAAAAAGCAGGCAGAGATTGCCGCTCGCATTCGTATTCCCCACGCACTCGCTCAGCTGTCGGTTTACTGGAAGCATTGCTACGACGCCTGGGCAGCGTCCGATCTTTCACTGAAAACCATGGCTCCCCCGTACGAGGCTATCGAGACGATTATGGCGGCGGGTCCACTCGCCGACCCGGAGACCTTCGTCAGCATTAAAAAGCTGACCATTCAATCGCAGGCATTCGAAGCACGATTGACCCCGCTGCGAAACGCTGAGCTTGGCACGAGGCAACGATTAGGGTTGATGATCGTCGATATCGCGAGGCTGAATTACTACGCCGATCCCCTTTATGCCTACGGTCGCATGGAGACACCATGTGCTTCGTACGTACCGTCAACACGCGAGACCTTACAGCAACATCTCGATCGATATGTGCCGTATCGACGGGATACGGCGACCCGAACTATTCTTCGAAGGATGGATCAAGCTTTTGACTCACAGTTCGGTCGGCGCCCTGGGGCCGAAGCACAGGATGAAGAGGACGATTTCGAAACCCTCGAATAGACGTGGGGCCGTGGAAAACTCATAGGATCAGCTGTTCAGTAATCATGTATTTTCAAACCACCTGAAGAAGTCCGGTTCGATATTCGGCAGGATCCTAATAGTGTCATGATTGATCCGGTCGAGCTGCTCTTCAACGAACGAGGTCACGTCGTGACGGCTACCCATCTCGGTGGCGGTGAAATCCAACGATCTCATCTGGGCGCGGACATCTATTCCTCTGCCGACGAAAGCAACGGTCCGGCCTCAGCCTGACGCCGCATCGTTCTTCATACAATTGTTGTGCTTCGCCATGAATTCAATCGTCACCATCTGGAATGAACAGCTCATCCCTGACTGACATGACTGGACTTGCTGGGGCGACCGGGCGATTTAGATGCCGGTCCACCATCCCCCGAACGTCCCCGCCGATCCGCCGCGGCACGAGGATCAGCTCCGCGTCTAGCGCGGCGCATAGCGCATTAAGGGTTGCGACCTTGGGGTTGGCCTTTCCCTTCTCGATGGCCGACACCTTGCCTTGAGAGATTCCGGCGAGGTCGCCTAGCTTCGTTTGGTTCATTTGCCTTGCCTCGCGTAGAACTCGGAAGGCGCTTAAGTCGAGGCCGAAGATCATAATTCTTGTCTCCCACTATGCCACAAACGGTATAATTCTGGCCCTCTATCCCTTTAGCAAGATACCCTGGGGTCACCTCGCACGAGTTGTGGGAGCTATCGACCGGCCCTTGCTTTGTCCTCGAAGGCTCGTCGCGCCTCAACATCTGATCGGAAATATGAAGCTAATCTCGCATCACGAATCCGCCGCCGAACATCGAAGGTGAGATCGCCGTCGACAGGTCTATCTCCGAGAATTACGGCTGCCGCTGCTGGGGAAAGGGCTTCCTCTCGCGGAAACGGGACGCCTAGCTGAGCAGCGACCTCGTTGAGCGTATCGCCCTCTTCTAAAGCAAGCATTTCTTCTGCCGTCCTAGTGGTCAGGAATCCGCGCGACCAGCTCCATAGAATGTCATGTTCGGTGACGGGCTCAATGTGGTTGAAGTCGCCGATCAAATAGTAATCTGGGCGCGGAACGACGCGATCAAGGCCACACAATACCTTTAGGCTGGCGTGATCATATTCCGCGTCTACAACACGCTCATTTTCGGTTCTGCGAGCTATTTTGAACTTCTCCTGCGCGGAAGCGACTTCATCAAGTGCCCTGCGTAGCCGCGCGTGGGCGACCGAGTATAACTGGCTGGCTTCGGCTTGCTCGTACGCTTCCGCTTCGAGCGCGATGGAGGCCACATGATCTAACGCCTCCATGATTACTGCGTGGATGTCCGCAAACTGCCTCTCCGTCCGATCCCGTTTGGCTCTCCGCAGCTGGGGACGGATTTTAACTTCCAATCCTCTGATATGCCTATCCAATGCCTCGTCTGTCGGCGGCTCGATACCGTTCCTGCTAGCCAGATCCAGTACGGTCTCGATCGGCATTTTCAGAATCAGGGCAGCAACCGTGATGTCGAGTTCGGCCGCACTCCACAGTCTTAGCACCCGCAGTTGACCTGCAAAGGTGATGACATCGATATCGAACGGGTACTCCGCCATCAGTCGTCCTCATCCGCCATATCAGTCCAAATGCCCCTCGTTTTGTCGAAGGCGAAGACCGTTCCCGGTTTTCCATCCAACGCCTTTAGTTCGAGGTCTGCAAAATAGGGCAACTCGATACCGTAAGCCTTTGCGCGTTCGATCACCTCCCGGCCGCTGATCCCGAGCCGCCGAACGACACGGGATAGACTCAGAACGTCCAGCGACCAGCCCTCAAGGGTTGTTCGCTCATATTCCGGGTGCCCCTTCTCAAACCGCGTCCGATCCTCAGTACGGAATTTCTCGACCGATTTCAAAATGGATCGGATAGCGTCTTCATCATCCATATAACCGGCTTCGAAGCCAGTCGTGTTCGGCCAATACTCCTCATGCCACCATGTCGCCCCCTTCGTTCCGCTCTCATTCCCTCCCGCCTCAAACCGCCAATGTGAGCCCCGGGCTCGGAAGTAGAAGTAGAGGCCGTCGAACTGCCCTTCAGCTTGAACGGGGCAGTAGCCAGCCAGATCATCCAACCTTACATTTGATGTCGCCTCGAGCTTCTCACGGGTCTCTGGTTTAAGATTTAAGCGCTGGAGATCGAATGGCGCACTTTCATCCTCTCGCTCGAACTCCATGACAAAACCAAGCGCTCTTACCGCCTCGAACAGACCATGGAGCTTCGCACCTTCGGTCGGACGCCATCTATCGCCTTCTCGAATGAAACCCTCGTTGTCGACGATGCGCTCAAGTTCTTCACGTTGTTGAGATTGTGTGTTGGAGAGTGTCACGACGTGAGTGGGTGCACCGTTGTCCCATTCCGTCCGCCAAAGGATCGTCGGCTTACTCATCGTTCCCCTCCTCGGCATCCTTCACGGTTGTTTCCACGACGAAGCCCGGTCGGAACCCGTTTCTCACTGACTCCCCAATCTGACCTCTGGGATTGCAAAGGATGCGAGTGCTTCCCTCGACGTAGTCTTGAAAGCGGTGCGTGTGGCCGTGAATCCAAAAGTGGGGTCGCCCTTGATGGATGAGTGATGACAGATCAGATGCAATCGCCGCATTTGAAATGTGCCCGGCGAAACGTGGATCCAACGACCGTGGCAAAATCGCATGGTGAGTAAGCACCATCGTCGTCCCATCGAATGGTTTTGCCAACTCGCGTTCGATATAGGTCCGGCTGTCCCAGTGGCGGGAGATCAACTCCTTGGACGTGATAAGCCCGCCTTCCCTCCCCACGCGCGGGTCAGAACGATAGATCTTGCGAAAGTCCCGAGAATGGCCAGCGCACTGCTTAATGACAAAGTCGCGTTGAGCTTCGAATTCATCGTGTGGAAGGCTTTGGATGCCGATAGAGAAATCGGTCCAAAGCGTGGCGCCAACGATGCGGAGGTCGTCCCTCTGGAACGTGTCGTTTTCCAGGATGTGAACATTAGTGCCCGCACTCCACCTGCGGGCGTACTCGACCGCACGATCAATCGATGACCCATAATAATCGTGATTGCCGAGAGTTGACACCACAGACATATGAGGCGCGATCTCCGCGTGCAAGAAATCGATAGCTCGTTCAATATTGTCTGCAATGTCGCCCGCGCAGACACAGACGTCCGCATCCGGCACGACCGCCTGTCTACCAAACGCCAGATCGAGGAACGTGGAATGTAGGTCGCTGATAATCCATGCTCTCATCGGCGTGCCTCCTTGGGAAAAAGCACCTGATTTAGATCCTTGGGTACGGTAACGTCCTGTTCGGTCCCTGAGGCGCCATCATCTTCGCACGTCTCCTCATCGGCCCCGACCCCCTCACAGATCTCATCAAATCGGTCGGAGACGATAAAGCCGACTAAGTCCAGCTCCTTGGCTAAGGTCAGAAGAAGTGCCCGTCGTTCGCTTAGCATGCCGGTCGCACGATCCAACTCCTCGCGCAGGACAGTGTCCACTTTGCCTACCAACCAAGGCGCTGCGGCCAAATCGATGTGCCCGCGGGCGGCATCGCTACCAAGATGATGCAGCCCAGTGCCCATCCCAAATTGAGTTTCCATCTGCACCGCAAGACGTGTAGCCGTCGCCAGGTCGCTGGTTGCACCCAGACCTGCACCGTCCGTGTGATAACCGAAGATCACCTGTTCGGCGGCCATCCCCGCCAACCGGAAGCAGATTTCATCACGATAGCGTTGGGCATTGCGAATGAGTACGCGAGGAATACCGAACACGGCTTGACCGTAGGATTGCAGCTCAAGCCGGGGATTGATGTGATTGGCCAAGTCGACGCTGAAGAAGTAGCCGATGTTCAGCGCCTTTCCGACCAATGCGTGCCCCACCTCATGGACTGCGACAGCGTATCGGTACTCGCCATCCACCTTGATTAGATCCGGCAAGAGAGAAGTGAGATCAGCCAGCGTAAGAGATCGATCCGCGCGTCTCGCAAGCTTCTTGGCATCGCGGACCATCCTTGCCAGATCAGCGCCAGCCATCGACTCCGTCAACGGACCAAGGCTTGAGATGTCGGCGACCTCATGTTCTCCCAACATTTGACCGATCATAGCCAATCGGTCAGCCTCGCTTGGCAATCCGATGGCGACATGTCTGTCCAGCCTTCCCGGTCGACGGATCGCAGCATCAATCTTCTCGGGATAGTTTGTCGCGCCTACAACTACCAGTCCGTCTCGATTTGCAGACCCATCCAAGGCTTCCAACAAAGCATTCACGATCTGAATGGAATACGAGGCGTACTCGCCTGTGAAGGTGTTGCGGTCTCCGATGGAGTCAAGCTCGTCGAGCAGGAGGATGGATGGTGCCTTGTCGACAGCTGAAGCGAAATCCGCCCGCATGGCCTTCAGAAGATCGCCCAAGTGCCCCTTGGCTTGCCACTGGACGACGGATGTCGCCACGAAATTGACTCCGCAGGTGTCGGCAAGCGCCCGGGCGAAGATCGTCTTGCCGACGCCCGGCGGTCCGCTGAGAAGAAGGCCACGATCGACGTCTGACCACTTCAGCTTACCGGAACGCCAAGCCTCCAGGTCTTTCGCGAGCTGTAAGCCCCATTCTTTCGCGGGCCCATATCCGTGCAGTTCTTCAAGGCGCAGCGTCCTCTCAACGATAGGCTTCGCTTCGCTGATAGGTAATGAAATTGAACCAAGACGTCGGATCGTGTCGGCGGCGCTGCTGTTCGCCCGGAGGGCTGCGAACATCAAGTCAGAGGGAAAGGCCAGAAGCTGGTGGGCTTGCTTGAGGGAAATTCTAAGCTTCAAGACCTTGGCGCATGCTTCCTTGAGGTCGAATTCGTCGATCGGTGCAACGTCGATGAAAATATCGACCGACACTGCAACAAGGGGCGGCAGATTCCGCGTCTCGGTGATCAAAAGTGCCCGAGTGCGCTTTCCGCACCGCTCGGCGAATTCAGTTTTGATCCATTCCTGCTTGGCATCCGCGTTGATGCAGGCATATCCAATGTGATCCCACGCGTCTTGATCCACCCCGTCATATAGGAGGGAAACTGCGCAAACTTTGAAGTCATCTGCTGATGCTCCTGCTGGGACGACAAGTGCCACGATACCCGGGCCACCAAATTTGAAGCCGGGGCAGTTGTCGAGTGCCCTCTCGAATGTCCGATAGAGGGCGTAGTGCTTCACTGACGAATTGATTTTGAGATTCTCGGTGTTGATAGGCATAGCTGCTCCTTCGCTGCTTGCGGCAACGTCAAAAAGAGTTCGGGAATTGCTAGGGGGATTAGTCGCGCCGACGGCGGACTATTGTTTCCGGCCCGATAAGGCGTTCATCGAGATCCATGGAAATAAACCGCTGCAGCACCATGGAAGCCAACCCAGCTACGGGTTTGGTCTCGCGGAAGACCATCAGCGCCTCCGCAACGGTTAGGCTTGAATATTCGTCCAAGGCGGCGAGGAGCCGAATGCGATCCGAGAGGGCAGCCTCGTGGCGAGCGTATCGCAGCCGGTCCTTGGCGTTCTTTAAGCGCACCCGCGGCAACGCCTCGCGGTCAATGGCTTCGTAAGCGTAACCATCCTGCGCCGCCTTGGACTTGAGCCAATCCGGAGCTGGGTCCTCGCGATGACCGTCTACGAGGAATGTACGGTCCGCCCGGCGCACCACGAAATCGGGCCGGTAGATCTGTTGGCCACTTGCTAGCGGCATTGACTGGCACGACCAGGATAGGACGTCGTCATCCACGTCCAGTAAGCAGGCGATATCCCGCGCGAGCTGATCCCTGAAAAGGACAGGCCCGCTGCAACGAACCGTGCTCAAAGGATAGAAAACTTGAATGGGGGAATTTTGCGAAACAAAGCGCGAAGAAGAGATGCTCATCATGAACCCTCGAATAGACACAGAAATCCGAACCCCGCACGGGGAGCGCTTCAGCGTGCTATTCGTATTGTGGTTCGAGCAATTTTGGTCATAAGGAACATTTAGAGAACAACGCAAACGATGTCAACAGGCTTTACGAGCCTTCCTTAGGATTGACCCGGAGACCCGACTTCCATATGACGCCCCAGCCGCGCTTCGTTCGAAGGTGGCAGCGGGAAGGCTCGACTTGACGAGGAGGTCGAGCCTTCGCCATTTACAGCCGAAAATCCACTAGCTGACGCCGTATTGACGGTGCGACAATGCAATTCGCTTCGTCCAAGCAAGTGCACCTTGGCGATCAGCTATCACCAATGCAGCATCCAGCATTGCCTTGGCTGACTGCTCTTCAAACCGCATGGCTGATACACGAAGAATTTCAGGGCCGCACCAAAGGCTTCCCTCTGCGTCGTGTCTAACTTGAAGGTCATTGCTGTAGGCATCGGCACTGATCGCCGCAAACACTTCAGCCTGCATTGCTGTCGCATCATCAGGGAAGACGTTCTTGGCGTCCAGAATAGCTGCGAAACCATCGGCCCAAACTTGCCAATGACGGAGTCCTCTTTGGGTTGTGCGGCTCATCAGATAGCCATTCCACTCCTTTGCGGCCGTCAGATTGCCGCACCACAGTGCAACAGGAATGCACCCGATCGCGAGACCGTAACAAATTGAAAGGTCGTGATCGAGTGAGAGAACATCGGCAGCACAATCTTTGGCCAGCGCAAGGGCTCCATCAGGGTCACCTCTGAGCCAAGTAATTCGCATGAGCAAAGCCAGCACAGCTGTCTTCCCGTCAACCTGCGCGTGGTTTGTATGATTGGCGCGAACCGGTGCATCGTCACCCGCGATTACCTTCATTAGAAGCTCAAGCGCCTGTGGTTGGTTGCCGATAAAGTGATGCGATAAGGCGAGCATATGATCAGCCGTTTGAATGTTCGCGAGTTCGCCTGTTGCATAGGCTGGCTCTTTAAACTGTTCGGCAAGTCCCAGGCTTTCCCGGTAGTTTCCATACAGGATCGCGCGGGCCCATAGACCCCACACTGCCCTCAATTTGTGCGCGGGTAGATCGAGTTGGTCAGCGATTTCAACTGCCCGCAGGAACGCGTTGTTCATATCCTGGGTTGGGCCCGCGGTATGCCACAGCGCATGACCGTAGGTTGCCTGAAGTTCTAGCTCCGCAACGGATCCTACCAGGTCGGTCCCCGAAATGGTGCTCATGGCTCTGCGGGCAATCGCCAGATATTCAGAAGGAAGTGAGAGATGAAACCAGAGTGACGCCGAAGCGACAATCAGGTCGACGCCGAGTTGTCTGTCACCGGTCGTGAACGCCCAGTCGAACACCGCGCGAAGATCGTCTACCCGCCAACTGTTTGCGGCGAGCCACTGGGCGGGATTTTTCCCGTCCCATACCGTAATTTCCGACGAGAATAGCTTTAGGCATTGCTGAGCGTGCCGACGCATAACATCGTCAAACTCTGACCCCTTCCCCAGCTTTTCGGCTGCATAGAATCGCGTTGTATCCAGCAACCGGTAAAGCGACGAGCGATCGCGCCGGTCCATTGTTACCAGCGACTTGTCAACGAGTGCTGTAAGCGCGTCAAAGACGGCAAATTCTTCAACGCCAGAGCCGGAGCACGTCGCTAGAGCTGCATCAAGCTCGAACGATGATCGAAAAACGGAGAGTCTCCGAAAGACTGCTTTCTCGCCGTCGGACAGGAGATCGTGGCTCCAGTCGAGAGTTGCGCGAAGTGTTTGCTGTCGTGGCATCGCAGTGCGACGGCCCTTCGTCAGAACGGAAAATCGGTCGTCTAGCCGTCTTGCCATCTCTGCACGTTCAGGAGGTCCATGCGAGATGCCGCCATTTCCAATGCCAGCGGAATGCCGTCAAGACGCTCGCAGATATCGAGCACAGCGGATACGTCACCATCTTGAAATTCGAAGCTACTCGAACTCGCTTTGGCTTTGCTGCAGAACAGCTGAACGGCCGAGAACTCGAGTGCCGTAGCTGCCGTCATTTCGGGCCGATACGGCGGCGCCACAAGTGTTCGAAGTCTGAAGATCGACTCGCCAGCAGCTCGTAGCGGTTCACGGCTTGTGATGAGTATGCTTGCGTCAGGAACCGCCTGCAAAATGTCTTCGGACAACTGCGCGACTGCATCGACGACGTGCTCACAGTTGTCAAAAACTAAAAGCACGGGCCGCGAGCCCAAGGCTGAGATAATTGCGTGCTCGGCTACCCCAGCCACCGCCAGTCCCAATTGGCTAGCCAGCGCGGACACTACCAAGCTCCCGTTTGAAAGTGGCGCGAGATCGACAAAGCATCCGGCGACACCCTGCTCTGCAACGACTTTGTGGGCGACGGCGAGAGCAACAGTCGTTTTCCCGATGCCACCAGGGCCAGCAATTGTGACCAACCGCCTTTCAGGGAATAGGTCGGCCAAGCCTTGGATTACCTCGTCGCGGCCAATAACCTGACCCAGGTTTGCAGGTAGAAAATGCGGCAACGACGTCGCTTCGACAGCCACTTTAGCAGTGCCAGGCACTCCGGTCATTTCCACAGGTACGACCCACCGGTATCCACGGCCAGTTTCGTTTTGGATAAAGCTGATGCCCTCTGCAGTCTCGCCAAGAGTTTTGCGCAAGGCTGAAAGATGAACGCGCATCGCATTTTCATCAACGGTTGCGTCTGGCCATGCCCGTTGCATCAGTTGGTCTTTTGTGACCAACTCGCCTGCCCGCTCGACCAGCAAAATAAGGAGTTCGAGCGCTCGTGCACCAAGGCGCACAGGCTCACCATTGGAGAATAGCGACCTCTGCGCAATCGAGAGCGTGAATCTATCGAAGGTGTATGAGGCGCTGTTTTGCATGGTCGTCCATGAATCGGGGCGGTTCTTGAGATCCTACTTATCAACCCTCAAAGCCCGCGTCCTTGAACAGAATTGCTTTTCTTGCACAATTTGCCTGTGAGGCGGAGGCATTTCGATGCCGCCTTAATCCCATTTGCAATTCTTCACAAAGCTTAAGTCACGGTCCGAGCCCGGTCGGCGGTAGATGTTGGTCAACGACAACCCCTCGTTCGCACCAACCTGCCGAAAGGAACTTCCGATGTCCTTCTATCGCGTTACCGAAGCCGGTCCGATCTCACCTGTGGCCATCAAGGACTTGCCCGCAAGCATCGCATCAACCCTGACCGAACTTCTTGATCAGGCCGGTTTCGAAATGGATCGAGACATCGAAGCTGTTCGTGCCTGCCTGGATAAGGCACGGGCGCTCATCCGTTCGGAGCCCACTCTCGAACCGACTGGTGGCCTGGCGCCTTGGCAAATGAAACGCGTCCGCCAATATGTCGAGGAGCACTTGTCATCAGCGATCCGCTGTGAGGATCTGGCGGCTGTCTGCCGTCTCAGTGTTAGCCACTTCTCCAAATCGTTTCGCCAGAGCTTCAGTATTCCTCCGCACGCGTACGTCCAAAGCAAGCGCGTCGATCTGGCAAAGAGGCTTCTGATCGAGGGTGGAGAGCCACTCGCTCAGATCGCACTCGAATGTGGGTTGGCCGATCAGGCGCACCTGTCGCGCCTCTTTCGCCAGTCGACCGGAGAGACGCCTAGCGGCTTCAGGCGCCGCCTCGCCTCTGTGGAATGATTTCCAGCCGCATTTACAGAAAGACGTCAGTTATGCCGATTCATGTCACTCCTGCTTCAGCCAATCCGGTGCTGGACACCCTTACCCAAGAATTTCTCGACCGGTTTTCGGGTCCGGCAGGGAGTATTGAGGAGTTAAGAAGGCGAATGTCGCTTGCCGACATTCCCCAGGGTGCTGCGGTCCAGGCGATCGATCTCGATGTGCCACCTGACCGCATCCGCGGCCGCCTGATCATTCCGCCTTCGGCAAGCTCACCCAGTCCGGTGCTGGTCTTTTTATGTGCTGCGAAAACCGCGGCTGGCAGCCGCATGAGGGCAGAGGGTCTTTGCCACAATCTAGCTCTCGCGAGTCAGATCGCTGTATTGTGCCTCGATACAGGCGAAGGGCTTCTGGCGGAAAGAGTAGAGCGTGCGCTGTCAGCTCTCTCCGCGATCTATATGAGTGGTCATTCGCTCGGAATTGACGGCACCAAACTGGCGGTGGCTGGAGACGGTATCGGAGCCAAACTTGCGGCCGTCGTTTCGATGATCATGAAAGATCGTCCCGCACCCGTGATTTCGCTTCAAATTCTCTTCAACCCGATATTTTCAGATCGGTTCGACACGCCTTCCCATCAAGCGTTTTCCGAGGGTCCGTGGCTCACAAGCGAGCTGATCTCCCAAGCCTTTGCTGAGCTGGGTGAGCGCGGGAACGAAAAACTTCCCTCACCAAAAGATGCGAGCGTCAGAGATCTAGATGGCATGCCAACAACGCTAGTCATCACAGCTGAGAACGACATCGCGAGGGACGACGGTGAGGAGTTCGCCCGAAAGCTGATGCAGGCGGCAGTGAGAGTAAATGCCGTGCGCTTTCTGGGAACGATCCACGACTTCGCGATCCTGCAGCCTCTTGCTGAAACTCCAGCCGCGCAAGGAGCCATTGCTCAGGCTTCTGCTTCTTTGAAGGAGGCATTCAATCCATAGCTTCGTATTCTTGAAGTTAGGAGCAAGTCAGTCGTCGCAATCACAGGAAGAACCGACACATTTCGTCAGATCATCCAAGAACCCACCTTGTCCAAGAGTCAAAGTTGCGATTGATCGGTCGTGGACTTGCGCTCCCGCGAACTCGACTAGCCCCAATTTTGGCCAGCGCAATGGAAGGTTCACTTGCACAATGCTCGAAGCTGCCCTGCGCCGTCTAATTACGATCGGCACGTTGACCGTCACATTCCCTAACGGCGTGGTTCGCTCATATGGTGACGGTGGAGACCCCCGTGCCGCAATACTCATCAAGACCCAAAGGGCGAAGCATCGTCTAGCCCTCAATCCGGCATTAGCCCTGGGCGAAGGTTTTATGGATGGGGACGTAGAGCCGATCGGGGCTGATTTGTTTCAGGTTCTCGATTTTCTGGCGATGAACTCCATGAATGGCGGCGCACACCCGGCCGACAAACTCATGGAGAAGCTTCGTTGGTTCCGACGTCGCGTTGACCAGATGAACCTAGCTGGCCGCTCAAAGCGCAACGTTGCCCATCATTATGACCTCGACGGGCGCCTTTACTCACTAATGCTCGATGAGGACCTCCAATATTCCTGTGCTTATTTCCCAGATGGCGACGAGACATTGGAGGAAGCCCAGCTCAAAAAGAAAGTCCACATCGCATCAAAGCTCGCCCTTGATCATCCAGGGCTTGAAGTTCTGGACATCGGATGCGGGTGGGGTGGCATGGCCATTTTCCTGGCACGGGAATATGGCGCCAAAGTCACCGGTCTTACACTATCGGAAGAGCAGTACGACGTTGCGAAGACCAGGGTAAGGGAAGCTGGTCTGGACAAGCTGGTCAAATTCCACCTGATGGATTATCGAAACTGGTCAACGCCTGTCGACCGTATCGTCTCCATAGGAATGTTCGAACACGTCGGCGTAAATCACTACCGTACTTTCTTTGAGAAGGTTCGGGGCTCCCTGAAGGATAACGGTGTTGCTCTGATCCACGCAATCGGCAGGGCTGACGGGCCTGGGAGCACAAATCCTTGGATCAGCAAATACATCTTCCCTGGTGGATACTCCCCTGCAGTGTCAGAGGTCATGTCAGTTGTGGAACGCTCAGGACTTTGGGCAACCGACGTCGAAATTCTCCGGCTTCACTACGCAAAAACCCTGGAGCATTGGCGGAGGCGGTTTGACGCTAATCGCACCACTCTAAGGGAAATCTATGACGAGCGCTTCTGCCGGATGTTCGAGTTTTACCTTGTCGGCTCAGAACTTGCCTTCCGACGGATGGGCCACATGAACTGGCAAATACAACTGACCAAAGACATTGCTACACTGCCTTTGTCGCGAGGATACATGTCCGACGTCGAGCGACAGAAGCTTGCGGCGATCAACTCGGAAAGTACGACGACCATTCTGGATCCAAAACCCAGAAACCGCCGCACTGAAACCGCTGCGACCGAGCGCGGAAATCCCGCCCTCAGCGGCTAGCTTCGAACGGCAGGCGTAGTCACACGTTGAAGATGCTGCAGATACATTTAGGAGCGCGGAATGGTAGACAAAACAGAAAAGGTTTCTGGGACATCCGCCTCTGCACCAACCCGCGTGGAGACAAGTGTATCGTTGTCGGAACCCGAGGCCGCCTGGGTAGCCGAACGCCAATCTATAATCAGCTCCGAACTAGCGAAGCGGGCCCGGGAAGAAACTGACGGTCCCTCCCGCGACGACGATGTCCCAGAGCGGGCGTCAGGCGACGGACACCTTGCTCACCACTCGCCCGGCCAAAAAGACAATGGAAGCGAAGAACTTCTTTCAGGCGAAAGCGAACGCATCGGCACCGGTAACTTAGACGAAGACGTTCCTTTTGGCGACCATGTCGGTTTCGTATAGCCCGTTCCCGGCGTCTATACGAAGCGGCCACCAGCTGCAGCAATCATCTCGGGCGTGTCGACGTCCATCAACGCCGCTTCTCCAATTTCGACTGGCACGACCGGGAGCCCGCTATAGCGAACTAGATCTCGACCACCCATGTCCCCTCGAAGTGAGCGAAGACGTTGAAACGTCGATTTCGGAAAGATCACGGGATTTCCTGGAGCGCCGAAACCGGTTGCTCGGACAATTTTTTGGCCGTTGTGGAGCCGAAAGACGTCGATCAGCTTGTCCAAATGCCCGCATGTCAAAGCAGGCATATCAGCCAAGATCACCATTATCCCCTCAGGGCCATCGAGTTGAGCCGCCGCCACACCGTAGGCCAACGATAGCCCCATGCCATTTTCGTATTCGGTGTTTCTAACGATACTCACAGGCAGATCTGCCAATAGGGCGCTCATCTCCGCATGCCGATATCCCGTGACAACGACCGCCGACAAGCAATCGCACGAACTGGCGATCAGGGTGGACCTTCGAACTAGGGGCAAGCTGTCAAACTCCGCAAAAAGCTTGTGCCCGAGCGGTTGCGTTCGACTCGCGCGGCCAGCAGCCAGAACTACAACACTAACGCCGTAGTTGGACGAAGTGCCCTCATGGTCCGAACTCATTGTGCGACCTCCTAGCTGTTTCTTCTACCGGTTGGTGAGAAGATCTGGCGCCTTCCGCCTGACAAACCTTTCGAGCGTTCGGCGATGCATTGACAGCTTCCTGGCAGCGCGAGTTGAGCTTCCCTGACATGCGAGGTAAATGTCCAAAATGTAGTCGGCCCTGAGCTGGAAAGGGTCGCCGACGATAGTGCCTAGCGCCTGCTCACTGAGACTCCGGCCCGTGACAATTGCGGCTAGGAATTTAGGATCAGCGGGCTTCGGAACCATGTCGCTGATACCCGCCTTCGTGAGCGTAACGGCGGCATCAAAGCTGCAGGAGACGCTATAGACAATCACACGGCAGAGCGGGCAGTTGTCCTTTACAGTTCGAACCACTGATCGGGCGTCACCGTCGGCAAAATGAAGCTCCGTCAGAGCAAATTTTATTGTTCGATCCGAGACAATCTGTGCAACTTCAGCGATGGTGCTCGCAATGCAAACCTCGTAGCCCTCGCTAGCCAGTCTCACTACGATAGGAGATGTCTCGTCCATCGTGGGGTCGGCAACCAGAACGCAGTCGCCATATGACCGGCGCTCGAGCTTGCTCCGGTTTTTTACATAGAAGCTCATATCCATTTCAATTCCCACCAATTTTTGGGTTAAGGAAATGCGCTGGATGCGCGGCTGATAAGACTTTACCGGAAGGCGCCTGTCTAAGCTTGGACGATCAACCTGGACTTTGAACGTTGCGTTGGCGATTGTCTCAGGAGATGGCGTGCTTTGGTTGAGGAGCTTCAGACAAGGCCCAGTACGGGAAGAACACCGGGCGGATACCGCCCTTTAAGCTGTTAGTGGCTCGCTTTCCCACGGTCATGAGATAGACTGGCCATCGCAATCAAGCGCTCGATTATCTCGAATTGCTGGCTGACTTGCTCCCATCCCAATCCTATGAGATCCGGAGATGTCGCCATGCACTCAAGCGTCTCCAGCAACCCAAAGTGATCCAGGTACGTATGGACCGCGCTACGGCAAGATCGATTGCTTGCGAGGTCTTCAGCCTTACCGGCGTTGGCGTCCCGAAGCACAGCCTCAATAGCAACGAGGCATCGCGATCCCTCGCCATGGCCGAGCAACATCCGTGCAAGATCTTCCAGCAGTTGGAATGGGTCAAATTCGTCGGGCAACGCTTCTTCACCTCCGTGCAAGTGTCGGAAGTTAGAACCCGATCTCCCCAATGTATTGTACAAAGCAATCGGCCATTAGGTCGGTCGTAGTCTTTGCGATTTCAAGGATGGCTGGGGTTGGCGACAGGAAGCTCGAACTCAAATCTTGCGCCTGAACCATCTGACTTATTACTGGCGTCGATAGTGCCATCGTGCGCTTCGACAATAGATTTACAGAGACGCAACCCAATCCCCATGCCGCCGGGCTTCGTTGTGAAAAAGCTATCGAACAGACGTGGAAGATACTCCGGACATATCCCGGTGCCAGTGTCCTCTATCGAAACCAGTACAGTGGAGCCATTCAAAGGTGTTGTCCGAATGAAAACTTTCCGATCCGCGTTAATCCGCAATGCCTGCATGGCATTAAGCACTAGGTTGACCACCACCTGTTGCATTTGAGTTCTGTCCGCGTAGACGAGGACAGGATTTGGTGCCGGATGATGTCGGACTTGGGCGTCTCGGACCTGTATGTCATGCCGCAAGAACGTAAGCGCCTCCCGGATGACTTCATCCAGGCAGATGTCTTCCCTGACGAGAGCCGAACCAGTCGCCAGCGATCGCACGCGACTTATGATGTCGTTGGCGCGGTGAACATTGGAAACTATTCGGTCAGTAAGGATTCTAACTTCAGAAAGGTTGGGCTCATCGCGATTGAGCCAGCGTTGCCCCGCTTCTCCGTTTGCAGCGATCGCCGAGAGTGGCTGAGCGATTTCGTGCGCGATTGATGCAGTTAGCTCCCCCAGTAGTGATACGCGTGAAGCTTGCGCATAGTCGGCTTGGAGCCTCACAAGAAGTTCGTCCCGACGGATTCGTTCGGATATGTCGGAAACAGCACCCAAGAAATGCAAGTCGCTTTCCTCGTTGGGCACGGGATGTGCAGTCACATGGATATGCTTGGTGGTCCCAGCTCCGCTGATAATTCTCGAGCGGAAATCTATGCTCCCTACCTTTGGGGCGATCTCAAGGTGCTGTAAAACAGCTTCGATATCGTCAGGATGGAAACGGTCGAGAACGCGGTCGAGCACGGGCTTCGTCTCACGATCAAAGTCGAAGATTTCGTAGACTTCATCTGACCAGTAGAAGATTTCCCCAGTTGACGCGTTCCAGCCAAATGTTCCCGTGCGGTTGAGGCGCAGTGTCTCTGAGAGATACGCCTCGTTACGCCCAAGCGCTTGCTCCGCCATAATCCGATCGTGAATGTCGGTGTTGGTGCCGTACCACTCAACAACACTGCCACCAGCGTCATGCCGAGGTTGGGCTCTATTTACGCACCACCGAAAACATCCATCAAACCTGCGAAGGCGAAACTCGCATTCGAAGGGTATTCCAGCTAGGACAGCCTTGCTCCACGCATGGCTAAATTGTTGCTCATCCTGCGGATGGATCATCTTAGACCACCCGGCAGCGAGCGCCTCCTCTCGTGTGAAGCCTGAATAATCCAACATGGCTTGATTATGATACGCGTTGGTTCCATCGCCCTCAGCTCTCCACGCCATACCAGGTATGGCGTCGATTACGCTGCGCCACGGGCGAGCGGTATCGAGATCGGAGCATTCAGGCAAACGTTCGGTTTGGACGAAATTGACGTCCAACTGCGCGAGAGTGCTGTCTGAACCACCCATCGTTGAATCCAAGCTTACGTTACGCGCCCAGGCTTCTGAGCTAGAAATATAGTGCAGCTAGAATTCCTTTTTGCATTCGGGCTGCACCGAGCTGCTTGATCGGGCGAGATTTTGGAAGGGTATTAGCATGTACGTCAAGACCCGTTTGGAGCCATATTGCAGGCCTTTGACGTTTTGTGCGATTCCGGACATAGATGATGGTCTGAGTTTAGGATCGATCTTTCGACAAAATGGTGACCGCCAGGTCGACAAACGCCCGCAATCTAGCGGATCGACGAATGTCGCGGTGATAGCCCATCCAAATGTCTCTGCTTGGTGGGTCCTCACCTAGATCCAGACGCTGGAGGTTTGGCTGTCGATCTCCGACAGGTCGCGGAAGGACAGCAATGCCGACACCCGCGCTGCTCATCTGTGCTTGGACGTTTCGATTATTCGATCTGACAACCACCTTAGCTTGTGGAAGCTTCGCCTTTAGCCAATCAATGTCAGGAAACGCACCAAGAGAAGTGTCCATTGTCACCAACGCACAGCCCTGCCCGTCGCCTGCGCGAGGCGGTGATCTTTCAGCTGCCGCGTAGACCCCATAGGGCATCTCCACGAGTTTACGCTGAACGACATCTGCTTCAGTAAACGGTGAAATGCGAAACGCTACATCCGCTTCTCGCTGCGCAAGACTGAACAACCTCGTGCCGGTTAGAATCTCCATATCGACGTGACCGTGCAATTTTGCAAACTCTGCTACGACGGGCGGCAGAACCCAGGCTCCGAACCAATCTGGCGACGATATGCGCAAGGTCCCTTCTAGCTTTTGCACATCTCCCGATAAGCGCCTCTCTATCGCCAAGGCGCTTTCCTCCATATGCTCAGCCATCGACAACACGGCGGACCCCTCATCCGTGAGGACATATCCATCGCTCGTCCGCTGAAACAGCGTTTGCCCGGTGGCCAGTTCCATAGCCCTAAGTCTTCGACTAATTGTCGGGTGACTTAAACGCAAAGCGCGTCCGGCCGCTCCAAGCGTACCTTCTCTTGCTACGGCCAGGAAAATTCTAACGTCGCTCCACTCCATCTCACCCCCGTTCAAAAACGTACGGCCACTGTGCATTGTCTTCGATTGCGGAACAAGGGCGCCAGACAGATATTCCGGTCAACAACAATCGAGGACGTCGATATGACCATCCATTACCAACCAACGGCGCTGCCTAAAATGACGACGCCTCTTACGCTTGCCATGGCGCTAGGTGCTGGTGCCGCAGTTGCCAATATCTATTACAACCAGCCAATGCTCGAGCTGATAGGGAAGGATCTCCCCGTCGCAGCAAGCTTCATCTCGCCGGTGACTCAGCTTGGATACGCAGTGGGCCTTTTTCTATTGGTCCCGCTGGGTGATATCGTGGAGCGCAAGCGGCTGATCGTAGCCCAGTTTATCACACTCGCGATCGCTCTTCTCGGCGTTGCGTATTCCAGCAACACCACAATGATTGTCATATTCTCCGCTCTGGTCGGCGTCTCTTCTACCGTCGCGCAGCAAATTATCCCGTTTGCAGCCCATCTCGCGACGCCCGCGAAGCGGGGAGCTACCGTTGGAACCCTGCTATCTGGAGTTTTGGGCGGGATTCTTCTGAGTCGAACCATCGCTGGCTACATCGGAACCAGTTTGGGCTGGCGCGAGATGTATTTGATTGCGGTCCCAGTTGCATTGCTCGGCGCCATCGGGATGTGGAGCATTCTACCTTCTGCCCCTCCCACCGCCTCGATGCGCTACAGCAGGCTCATTTCTTCGATCGGTACACTTTGGAAGGAGCTTCCGGAACTTCGTCGGGCAGCTATCACTCAAGCGCTCATCTTCGCTGGCTTCTCAGCATTTTGGACTGCCTTGCCGTTCCGCCTTGCACTGCCTGACCTTGGCTTTGGCGCTGAAACCGCCGGACTTTTTGGTGTTGTGGGCGCGGTAGGTGTCATTGCCGCCCCGATTGCTGGACGAGTGGCCGACTCGAAAGGACCAGCAGTTGTTGTACGGCTAGGAGCAATCATTGCCCTGATCTCATGGGCGCTATTTGCGGCGTCTCCGACCATCGCTGGGCTCGTTATCGGTGTGATCGCGTTGGACTTCGGTATGCAAAGCGCATTGGTTTCTAACCAATCACTTGTATACGCACTAAATCCCGAAGCGCGTGCTCGTCTCAACACGGTCCTCATGGGCTCGATGTTTCTAGGCGGAGCGATAGGCTCGGCCGCAGCGATCTCCGTTTGGAACATTGCAGGCTGGAGTGCAGTCGCCGCTGTTGGCGGCCTGGTCAGCGCAGCCGCGGTGGCGCTGCAGATCCGGCGTCGGTAACTACAAGCGAGTGACAACGGCGCCCGGAGCAACATCTTCGGGCGCTTTGCTGTTTGACGCGTCGAGCGACGCGAGCGGCTTTCAAACCTCAGCTGGGTGACACAGCAACACAAATCGGATTGGGCCGATGCCAATCGCAGTAAGCAACACAGTTTCCCGAAACTTAGATCGCTCCGAGCCTTCGAACTCGAGCGTCGGGTTTGTCGTCCTAGATATGTCAGACCTCGATCGCTATTTCGACGAGTTGAGGGAACTGGGAGTGGGATCCTTCAGAGATTATGCCTTCGACAAGCCGTCCTTGGCAGACATGTGTTTCGACAGAATTCACACGGTGGACGCCAACCATGCTTTTGTTCAAATACTCGGCGGACGGTCCAAAGAGGAATTGGTCGGCTACACGCACTTACGTCCACTCCCGGGAACGTCACAACAAATCGATGCGCTCGAATCTCTCTATGTTTACAAATGTCAGTTCGACGGGACGTGGGAGGTCGAGGGTATCGATGGGCGCAGGCTTATCCTTATGCTCGGCGCAGTACCGAACGTTGAAGGTACTCCTCAAGTGGACCGGGCGCTTTTCAGTGTTATGGACGTCACCGAGCACGAAAGAACCAAGAAGCAATTGTCGGCTGCTGAAAACGCGCTTGCAAAAGCCAATCGCGTTGGGGTCATCGGAACATTGTCAGCATCGATCGCGCATGAACTCAATCAGCCGATGACAGCCCTTCGAATGGATTCTCAGGCGGCCGAGCGGTGGCTCCTTCGGGAGAAGCCAGAGACCGACGAAGCGATCGCCTCTATCCGGAGGATCATCGCTAGCAGCAGCCGTATTACAGACATCGTTCAAGGTGTCAGAGAGACGGTGTTGCATGAACACAGCAACATTGAATCTTTCGATGTTCTCGAGCTTGTGAACGAAGTCGCAAGTCTATTGGAACGCGACATCATGCTTTCTCGCGCTCAAATCCGCGTTTCCTCAACGGCCCAAAGAACTTCAGTGCATGCTGACAAAGGTGAGATCCGGCAAGTTTTGGTCAATCTGATTGTAAACGGCCTCCAGGCGATGACGCAGTTGTCTGGCCAGACGCCTTGCCTGATAGTGATTTCGGTTCAGAACCAATCAGCGGGCGAAGTTCTGATTTCGGTCCGAGACCATGGCCCCGGCATCGCGATCAGCGTTCTAGAACGGATGTTCGACACCTTCTTTACCACAAAACGCGAAGGCATGGGCATCGGCCTGTCAATCTGTCGCTCAATCGTTGAACGCCACAATGGGCAAATATATGCCCGCAATCACCCGGCCGCGGGGGCTATCGTCGAATTCGTTCTTCCAACCACGACAGACGAGTCATCGTTCACGGAAACGTGAAATACTCGCTCCAGCGGGATGTGACTAACTTTTGCATGAATAATAGCTAATTTTTGAGCCGGAAGGAGCAAAATGAGCACCATCACGCCCTCATAATTTGAGAAATGATGGCAATGCTGAGATTTAGCGCCGTACGTCTCACTAGTTGAGTAAGTCTCGAACTTTGACAGATTCCAGTGCTTATGGGAAATCTGCCATGGTGGATTGGGGCTTGTGACCACTATGAGTGACGCGACGGGTACAGGTGATGTTGATGCGTTTGGGTGTACTCGGTCCACCCTTGACCACGATAGGCATTTTGTCGGTGCCGGTATTCACTTCCATCTAAAAGGCGGTGACAAGGGCGCACCAGGGGTGGTCCATGCGCTCGCCTCGTCCACTAACCATCTGGTTGGGATCTCGCTGACTGGTGGCCACAAACGAACCATTTATCACCAGCATCATAGTGAACAGTTCGATTTCGCGGATCGCGACTTGTACATCAGGACGCTCGATGACGACTACCGTGCGG
Source organism: Rhizobium sp. S152 (assembly GCF_030380735.1). Taxonomy (GTDB): domain Bacteria; phylum Pseudomonadota; class Alphaproteobacteria; order Rhizobiales; family Rhizobiaceae; genus Rhizobium. The sequence goes on from NZ_JAUDRZ010000014.1 coordinate 25,055, forward strand.
AACTAACAGGTTCGTTCGATTTTGTTTTAATGGAAATTGAGCCGAGCGCTTTAGAGTCACTTGCTGAAGAGGCAGGGGTCGAAGGCCTCAGTGGGCTGAACCGAACTGTCGGCCATAATGATCCGGTACTAGGCGGGCTCGCTGCCGCTCTGAAGTTGTCGTATCAAAGTGAGTTGATTAGAGAGCGCCTGGGCGCGGCAATCGGTCATCACCTCATTGACACTTATGGGTGGATACAGCGACGGCGCAGGATTGCGCGTGGTGGACTATCGCGGAAAAATCAGAATTTGGCCAAGGACCTGATCCTCTCTCGGCTAAATTCACCAATTAGCGTTTCATCGCTGGCCGATGAGTGCAACATGTCACGTTCTGCATTTGCGAGGGCATTTAAAGAGTCTACAGGTAAAACCCCGTATCAATGGATAACTGACGCACGAATTGAACGCTCGCGGACGCTTTTGAGAAATCATGAACTATCGTTGGAGGACGTGGCGATAAGCTGCGGATTTTCCGACCATTCTCATTTTACTCGCGTGTTTGCTGCCCACATCGGGGAGCCGCCAAGTTCTTGGCGGCGCCGTAGTCTTTAGGCGCAAGGCCTCACTTCTTGGCTACCGCTTCCGCGGCCTCCTCGATGACCGCTGCGACCTCGTTCGGATGCGACAGAAGCGAGACGTGACTTGAGGCCAGCACGGTTGTATTCGCGTTCATTCTCTTGGCTGCATCGGCCTCCAACTCAGGGCTGACGACGCGGTCGTTCTTCGAAACGGTGTACCACGAGGGTCTCGTCTTCCACGCTGCAGCTGTAACTTTGTCACCGAACGTGGTCGAGTTCAGCGGACCTTGTGTAACGGCTAGAACCTTTGCATCGGCTTTGGGGATATCGGGGGCGAAGTTTTTCAGTACCCCTTCTTCGGTCTGCGTGACATAACCCGACTTGTCGACGGAGATTGTCGAGAGCGCAGGGGGCTGAGGATACCGCTTGATAATATCGTCGCCAGTTTCTCCCACATCTGGTGCGAATGCCGCGACATAGACAAGGCCCTCAACTTTAGGATCCCGCTTCCGTGATCACCGTGCCAGCCCAACTATGACCGACGAGCAGAACCTTCCCATCAATGCTGGCGAGAACGCGTTTCGTTGCAGCGACGTCGTCCGCGAGAGAAGTCAACGGGTTTGCAACGGTCTTAACTTTGAGGCCTTTCTTTTGAAGGAGCGGAATGACTTTGCCCCAACTCGAGGCATCGGCCCAAGCTCCATGAACCAGAACCACCGTAACCGGAAGCTTCTGAGGCTGCGCGGCGGGTGAAGTTGTCGCCGCTCCAACAGCGAGTAATGATGCAAGAAAAGCGGCGCGAATGGTCAGTTTCATAACGGTTCTCCATGTGTGTGGCTGAGGAGAAACTGCTCGATTCACGCTGCGCTTTCTTGAACGATCAACCGAACTTTTGTCAAATTGCCGTGCTTCAGACGGAGGCCACACCTGCGTTTCCAGCAGACTCCCGACGACAGGTATTATCGTTGCATCCAGCGCAATTCACCTGCGCGGCGAGGCTGCATTCTATATTGGGCCAATCGAAGACATTCTCCAAATAACTGAAGGGGCATTGAAGACTTCTGAAAGTAATGACCCTGACTTTTAGCAGGAGATGGCCTGCTTGAGAGTATCGTGTCACTCCGGCAGCTGGGAGAGAACTTTGGGTTCGGGTATTTCTGTGGAGAGGCGGCTATCGCACTCCGATTCTGTCGCAACTGATTGGATTGGGCTTCCGTTGCACACGGATGCCGGAAAGGCTGCGTTAGATCGAATGGCGAGCAGCTTAGGATATGGCTACTTCTTGGTCGCCCGGTTTCCTGAAACAACGGGAACTACTTTGGCAGAATGCATCCTATCGACGAACTGGCCAGCTGCCTTGAGGATCGCCTACGATGGCGCAAACCTCTTCGGTCGCAGCCGAATAATTACTGCACTTCGTTCGAGTGTCAAACCTGTCCGGTTGGACAGCCAAGGGTTTCTGTCCCTAAGCTCTTCATCATCGAATGCTCCCCTCGCCTTCGACCGCGCTGGGTTCGGTGAGACAGTGGCGTTCACGATGCACAGCGCCGACCGTTGCAAGTTCGTATTCCTTTTGACTTCTAGCTTGGGCAAAGATGTGAAGACGTCGCCGCAGGAGGCGATGGAGGCCGCAGTCGGAATAATCGACTTTCTGGCGGGCTTTTGGCGACCTCGCAGCCTCGCAGAGCAAAAACCACTATCCGCTCGTGAACTGGAGTGTTTGCGGTGGTCTGCCGATGGAAAGACGACAGAGGATATCGCAACAATCCTTGGATTATCTGCTTACACCGTGGGTGACTACATCAAGACGGCAATGACCAAGCTCGACGCTAACTCCAGGATGCAGGCCGTCGCTCGCGCTATAAGGGATGGCTTAATTTAGCTCCTTACCCCTAGTTCTCGGGGAGATGGACCGCGCCAACTTAAGGTATCCGAAACCGGAATCTCAAATTCTAGAGGTCCCCAATGTTTCCATGACGGACGACTGACGACCTCTCACTTGGTGGTCATTTAAATTGGGGTGCCATTCTCCCAACTCATTTAAAGCGAGACATTTCGCATGACTCTCCTGAGCGATTTACGGATTCGAACGAAGATACTTTGTCTGACGATACCCTCGTGCCTCATTGGCATCGCAAGCAGTGCTTACATCGCATTCAACTATAAGATCGCAAGCGATACCTACTCGACATTCATCGAGAAAAACAACATCGCACCCGTAGAGGTCGTACGCGCAAGCGCAATAATCACCAATTCCTCCTACACGGCCTACCAGCTACTCACATATGCAGCTAGTGGGAAACCTCATTCCGCTTTATCCGAGACTTTCACAGCAAACACAAAACTCCTCCAATCGCGCTTTGAAACCGCTCGTCGTCTTATGCCGGACGCTAAGGATGAGATAGACGGCTTTGCCGAGCGCTACTCACAGATAGTCGCCGTTTCCGAACGCGCACTGAAACTCGCTGACGCGGGAGAGTTCGAAGAGGCGGGGCGCCTCCTTGCCAGTATAGATGGGGACATCTCTGCACTTATCCGAGACATGAAGACATGGAATGATAGCGCTACGAGAAGCATTGTCGAACAGAGCGAAATGCTATCTTCCGCTGCCAATTTGACGATCATCACCTCTGGTCTGACATTGATCAGCGTATTCGGTCTCGCAGTCATCCTGTCCCTATTGGCACTGCTGTCCGGTTTAAATTGGATGGACAAGGCGCACGGTGTTGATTCTACTCGTATTCGAACGTTTGGCGACGATCTCGGACACGAAAGAGGAACAAC
>NZ_JAUDRZ010000015.1 GCF_030380735.1 Rhizobium sp. S152
GCGGGTCGAGGGCGTTCGCGAGCTGCCCGAGCGCGGCGTCCCGGTGGGGCATCCGCTCGGGGACACGGTCGAGTTCCAGGACCCGCGGGACCGAGGCGTTCACTCCGCCCGCCATTGGTGCCGTGGGTGGATCCAGTCCCAATCCTCGAGGTCGACTTCCGCGAAGTAGTCCTCGCGCCCGGCGTACCGGATCTCCTCGGGCGCGTCCCGAGCGAGATCGTCGACCCCGTCGACGTCGAACCCCGCGGCGACGACGTGGTTCCAGAAGTAGTCCCAGTACAGCGCGACCTCGCATTCGTTCACGAGTCCGAGGAGTTCGTAGCGTCCTTCGTCAGCGCCGGTGAGGTGGCGGGTCAGCGTGATCGCCTCGCTCGGGGAGCGGTGTTCCGCGATTGTCCACGCGAGTTCTCCTTTGATATGGGTGAAGACGCCCTGATTCGGGCTCGACTTTGACATCAACTCGTTACCAACGCGGTTCGGTATTAGAAGCGAGCCAAGGGCGGAGTGGAAGTGGAGGAACCCGGATGCGGGTGGTGATCAACGGTGGAAGTGAACGCGTTCTCGTGATTACGACAGGAGTCAAATCCTGTTAACCACTGAGGGTTTGATTCCAATTCTCAGTTACTTACACTGGGACCACTAAGTATTAGAGTCGTACACCCAAACCGTGTTGTAACGAGGCTACAGTATGGAACTTGACGCATCCTCTCTAACGGGTGACAGGGAGGAGATCATCTCTATCTTCATTGACTACATCACGCGTAGCGACGAGGAAGCTGAAGCAGAGAGAGAAACGGGGAGCAGGAAGACAGATATCAAAGTCTTCCTAGCGAATAACCACGGCTTGGAACTTGGTTCGATCCCTGAGGTCCTCACCGAAATTGCGGAAAATCCGAAGCTCAACAGCTACGTTCAGAACTACATTTCAGAGCATAACTTTCACGAAGAGTTGCTTGCGGACGATGTCTCTCTCGTCGAAATAGACACGCCGAACCGTGCCAGAACAGACCAGTTCATATTCATTGACGACGACGATTATCTCCGGATCATAACTGCTGAGAGACGAAAGTGGACGAAAAAGACGGTTGAGAAACTCATTAAGTATCTGCCACAACTTGAGAGAGTCTTCCTTACCCCCGGTGACCTTGAGGAGATTGTCGAGGATCTCTACGGTACTTCGATTACTGGCTTCACGGCTAAGTACCATTCCTACAAGACTTCCAAGCGGGCCAGTATCCGATTCCATGGCGGTGACGACGAAGATCTTGAAAAAGTTGAGCGGTTCTTCGATGCTAAGCCGACAAGACTCGAATTTGGACAGAGAAACAGCCCGAGTAACGCGGTTCACAGTTCGGTGGCTCAAGAGGGCCACTACACGTTTTCCAGAGTCAGGCCCGGTTCGGAAGACCGGGGAGTCCAAACTCTGAACGAGCTATCTGAAGCCTTCGAGATCCACGACCAGCGCAACTACGACGTTGAAAATCGACCTACACGTCAACAAACAGATTCGGGTGCGAAGATTGAGGGCTCCACTACGATTCACCTTCGTGACCCAGACGGTGACGATTTTACAGGGGAAACGGCAGATAAGCTCGAAGAGGATATCCTAAGTAAACAAAAATACGAGTACTCAACTTGGGAGCGCGGGGACTACATGGTCTTTGACAAGGACCACGGTGAGCAGTTCGAGGTTACTGTCGAAGATTCGGATATCAGTGTCCATGCCAAGGAGTCCACGAGCTCCTCGTCGCTCAGGGATTTCTCCTCTCTGGTTTACGAGAACTTTGACTCGACGTTTACGCTCGAAAAGGACTCGCGGGAGTTGATTGCATGACTGAGCGGTGGGTTCGACAGAAGAGAGAAGTTGATTCTTATAATGTATTCTTCAACGCATTTAAAGGGTACAACCCAAGCGAATCGCTCTATGATTTAGGATATCGGCTAGTTGGGTCATTCGTTGAAATCACGGACTCACGGCAAGACATTACTGCTGAACCTGACTTTGTCTTGTACAATGATGACACACTGCTGTTAGTAGAGATCAAATCTGGCTCAAACATCAACAGCAGAGATATTAACCAAATGGAGCGGACTGCCTCGATCTCGATTGAGTCCGCTGTTGAATGGTTACGCGATGCCGACATGACTGCCTCTGGGTATAATCCAAATAGCCTAACCAATATTGAACCAGCCATTGTCTACTATAAAGACTTCATTGAGGATTGTAGAAGTTCCACGGGCTGCGCTAATGCACTCTCGGAGATAGCCGAGCATGCGTCAGTGTTATCGCAAGAGAAGGGCGGCTCATTGGTACTTGAGGAGGGCGAGATAGCGGACGCCAATCTAAGAACCCGATTAGAAAGTGGTATCCCCATCCCCGTCACGGTCGACAAAAATGTGTACCTGACTGAGAACGTCGGAAGAGAAATACTAGCGTTCTCGATCGTTCACGATACCGTGCTAAACTCAATCGGGAAGGATAGTGAGTTAGCCATTGAGGCTGAGGACATCGTTGAGCGGTATCGTCACCGGACCATGCCAATTGGGAAGGTGAATGACTCACTCGAATTCCTCCGCCAAATGGGTGCTTGTGTCAAGATTGGGGATGAATTCGTGTTCCGATATGGGAATATCTCCGGGATGATGGAGGTAACCGAGGTACTGGAAACTAATTCGGTGAGAGAATTCCTGGCCGAATCGAACTATGACGAGGCACAGACCACGCTTGACTCACACAGCGTGGATGCTGATGCTGACGACGATGACTGAATTGAGAACCCAATAGAGCCAACGAGATGGGGATTCGCTTCGATGTAATCAACTCCCCAACGTATGCACGCGGAATATACCTACAATCCCTCCACTAACTCAGAATTGGTCTGTAGGACTTTCCCCGGTTTCGAGCCAATGAGCACCGATCAGCTCTGTCTCAACTTCCTCTCGTTTGTGCTGTGCATCATGCTCTTGAAGACGAGTGTAAGAGAACTCCAGCTCCCCGTCACGATTCCGACGGTGCCGGTATAGCCGTGATCGGAGATTGGCCGTTTGACCGATGTACTCCAACGGTGGAGCCGAACCGGACTTCCAGATCCGATACAACCCGGCTGTTGTCGGGAGGTCAGAACCTGCGTCCTGGAGTGGACACGGGGTTGTCCAGTCGAGGCCCATCCACGAGGGCCCGTCGAGGTCCCCACGATCCGTCCAAGGCAGAGGACCCACTCCGAGTTCAGCGTTCGACTCGGTCTCCCCATCGGATAGCGGCCCACCCCGGATACTGTCTCGGCTGTACGTGGACTGTTTGTAGCCCGGGATGATCCGTCCGAAGTTCGCGGTTGGACTCTCGCCAGCATCCCGACGGTACAAAGCGATCAGCGCGTCCTCGAACGCCTTTCGCGACTGCTTATCCTCAGCTAAGGGTGGGGCTGAGATCGAGACCTCGAACGCCGGCCCGTCTTCTTGGCGAATCGCCCAAAGACACGGGGCCGCGGTGTGTGGGTCCCGATAGGGCATTTCGTCAGCATAGGCCCCTCGCGCCAGTGATCTCACCCGTCCGCGTACACTCCGGCCGGTTTCTCCTATGTAGGTTAGCCCCGCGCGGCCTCGGTGCCGGATCCGGTAGATCCCTTCGTCCGTGGGAAACTGCGAGAGGGCGCCATCGTCCGGGTTGAGGGAGACCCACGGTGTCCAATCCACTCCCCGCCAGTCATCCGCGTAGTGATTGCACATTTACTGATGCTCGTTGTACCACGCCAGGGTCTGTCCAATCTGTAATCCTTCGGTTGGGATCGACACGGAGACTGGTGTGTCATCCAGAAGCGGGAGAAGTTCGCCGTAGTACGCCTTCCCTGCATGGAACACTAACTCGACGTCCTCTCGAATGAGCCTGCGCTGATCAAGTTGGTCATGAACTCGTGCGGCCCAAGTCCGCCGCTTCTCTACTCCGAAGTCGGTCAGCGTCTCGTCATATGGGTCGATGGGAGGCCCGTCAGGATCCAACACATGGTGCTTGGCGGAGAGGATGAGCCACCTGTCGTGATGGGACTTAGCGTACTGACTGGACTTATTGAATAGCGTCGAAGTATCGTACAATTCTCCGGGGGCCGCCGGTTCCGCCCGTTTGCTCTTTGTACAGCTGACCAATCCGATCTCCACGATGAACGGGGGGTTACGAGGACTAGATGATGGACCTTCCGGAGAACGGCTCTGATCGGACTCTTTCGGGACAACTCCGTGGGGTCGCGCGCCAATGTCACGGGGATCCGCGATGTATGCACGCCGACCGTATGCACACCCACCGCGAGCGGGGGTCCTCGTGCATACATCCGGACGGTCGCTCGCGTCGAGTCCGCAGCTCCGAGCGGTCGCGCGGGTGGGGGTATATAATGCGCGACCCGTCCAGTAACTCCAGATCGACGCGATCCGGACTCCGCTCATACATACGGTTATAAACGGGGGAGGTCAGCCGGCGAACATGGGCACCGAACGAACGACCCTACGCCTCTCGGACGAACGGAAACGACTGCTGGACCAAGCCGCCGGGATCGTCGCGACGGGCGACGACGACGATCCCCCCCGGTCGGACGTGATCGACGCCGCACTGACCCACCTCGTCCAGTCGGCGCGGAACGTCGAGGACGCGAGGGAGGACTACGACCCGCGGACGATCCAAGATATCGCGAACACCGACGTCCTCGGGCTGTATTACCGGACGAGTATCGAGAGTCGATGGCGATAGAATAACAACGAGACGGGGTTTTGAAGCACCATAGAAGCTTGATGGTGGATTTCTTACCAGACCTCAGACTCACGATATATCTGAGCCTTATTCCAATTTGTATCGGGGCTCTGTCCATGGTTTTGAGCTATATCTCTCATCGCCACTCGGTAGTTGATTCTCGCTTTGAGCGGGAGGAGAAATTGAAAACGAAGCTCGGTGCGGTTGGTTCAGTCACTTGTGAAGGGTTCACTGAAGACGAGTACCAGTTGCGAGTCAAAGTAGCGGACGTGGACGTCCGTGAGCCAAGCGGACGAATATACCGATACAAGAAGCTGTTACTCCCAACTGCGGAGATCGGTGGAAACGCAGTCGTTAAACTTGATATCCACGAGAATACCGACATACCTCTCGGTTCGTATGTGGTCAAAGGGTTCAACGACGACGACGGTGTTATTCAGGGTACACTCACAGTCTCCGACGAGTACGTCAACACCTTGATTTTAGAGGTAGACAGCGTCGACACGTACCGTGTTCCCCCGATGTTGACGAATGCGCTTTCTTACTCCCCCAATCTTCGATTAGATCCTGACGAGAATGAGTTCATGCTCGTCGCTGACCGGTTGGTGAATGAACCCGATCTCCAGTTGTAAGTCTCAAAATATAATCCGGGAGCAATTAGCGACTGAATCGATTCCTCTCCCGGCGTGTATCCTACGGCCGCCGCTCGTTCCACGCGGGCGGCTTCCCGTACTTCTCCTCGTGGCGATCGTAGTGCTTCCGCTCGACCTTCTTGCGGTTCGAGAGGAAGCCCAGAGTTTTGAACCGGTAGCGGTTCACGTTGCCGTTCCGCTCGCTGAGGTGTTCCAGTAACCTCCGACGGAGGTCGTTGGAACTGCCTACGTAGACGGGTTTCCCGAACGATTTGAGTTCGTAGATCCCCTTGGACTGCGGGACGTTCTGCTTGATGTGCCTCGGGTTCGCCTTACTCCAATTCTTGTCTATCGGCATGGGTTCACCTGCCTCCGGGTATGTGTTCGATGGGAGGCATACACTGGTTAGATGCATGTCCTATTTAGTATTCCGTGACCTCGGTGGAAGTGAAACCGGCCTTATTCAGTCTGCTCGCGGCGCTTCTCCGCCGCTTGTCGTGTTCTCCAGATAGAGTTGCCCCGCAACCCGCCGGATCGGCGCGCACTCGTGCAGCTCCGGAACGTGTCCGTCCTCGGGGACGCGCACGAGGTACGTCCGCTCCCCCAGCCGCTCGGTGAACGCCGTGGTGTTCTCGGGAAGGTCGCCCTCGTCGTCGAGGATCCCGTCCCGCTCCAGAAAGTCCGACCGCTCCAGCACGATCCCGACCGAGTCCGTTCCGATCTTCCGTAGCTGTCTGTGTGGCATATTCGGCGGCTACCCTCGGGGTGTGATAAAACCCCGCCCGAGGGGAGGGCACCCCAAGGGGACCCCCACGGGGAACCCGCTGTTCAAGTCAGGGTATTAGTGAGGGGGAGGGTTCGCCGCCCGTATCGGCCCGCGGTCGGCCGACGGAGAACCTATGACTGCGAAACGCGGGGCTGACGACCCCACGACGGACGACGAATTGGACGGAACGACTCTCGCGGACCGGCGGACGTTCATCAAGGGCGTAGGCGCGACAGCCGCGACGCTCGCGACGACCGGAGCTGCGAGCGCCCAAGAGACGACAACCGCGGACGGACCGGAGTGGACGATGGGTCGCGACGGCCTCGCGTGGTCCTCGGACTACGTCCAGAACGGTTACATCGAGGAAAACGACCTCGTGCGCGCCCGGCACCGCATGGAGTGGGGCGCGGACGACGACGCCCTCACCGCCTACGAGGACGACAGCGGCGAGAAGGCCATGCTCCCGGGCTACGTCCCGCGAGAGGACACGGAGAACGTCGTGACGCTCCGGGCAGACAAGTTCGACTTCCCGGCCGGTCGGGAGTTCCCCCGCGGCGAACAGTACGACGAGGACGGCGACGGGGACGCTGACACCGACGTCTCCGCCCTCGACGCGACGCATTGGTCCACGACCGACGCCACTACCGGGACCGTCTCGGTGTCGGACGCGGATCTGGACGTGGAGAAGGCGCTGACGGTGTCGTCGTCGTCCGTCGCGGGCGGCGAGACGGTGACGGCTTCGTTCTCGGACTTCTCCCTGTCGGACGCGGCGGAGAAGCGGTACCTGCAATTCGTCGTGAACGTCGAGGCGCTGACCTCGGGGGCGACGGTGGAGGTGGCGGTCCTCGACGACGACGGAGACGAGAAGGTCGTATCCGCGTCCCCGGGCGCGGACACGTCCACGGACTCGGTGTTCGCGGCCGCGACCGGATCCGGGTTCGTCCTCCAGCAACGGCTCGCGGATCTGTCCACGAACGCGAACGGGGACGGGTCGTTTGACTCCCTCGACAGCGTCGAGGTCCGTATCTCGGAGGCGGACGCGACGGTGACATTCACCGCGCTGGACGTGGAGCGCAAGTCCCGGTGGACGTTCGGGTCGTACCTCGACGCGGAGGACACGGACTCGGAGTCGCGGGAGAAGCGGTATGAACCAGGTCCGGGGAACTTCACCGTCACCGGGCTGGACACGCTGGGGGACGTCCTCGGGGCGGAGTCGGCCGTGATCCACGACGTCACACAGCCGTTCCGGTACACGCTGGCGGACTCGACGCTGGACTACATGTACCGCTTCGTGGAGGCGTCGGACTACCCCGGGTATGACTACGTGTTCGAGCAACGGGGCAAGCTCAAGGTCCCGACGGCTATCGACCTCACCCACTCGGGACTCACGTTCATGGACGAGGTGGCGGTCCCGCCGGGTCGCTACAAGTCGGTGTGGACGCTCGCGGGCGTCGAGGACACCGAGTTCGCGGACATGGACGAGGACTCGAAGGTCTACCACGGCGGGGCCTACGACTCGGAGGGGAAGGACGCGGAACTCCGCAGCTCCGTGACGGCGGACACGGTGTTCGCTTACGGGGCGGACCTTCTCGTCACCTCGGACAACATGGACGCGGCGACGTCCGAGGGCGGGATGGGCGGCGGCGGGGCCGCTCCGTCCGAGAACGGGGGCAACGGCATGTGGATCTTCGGTGGTTTATTCGCCGGGATCGCGGCGTTCGTCGCGGCGATCCGGAAAGGGTGGGCGTGATGGACGCCGCGGATCGGTTCCGGGCGGCGTTCGCGTTCCTGGTGGCGCTCGTCGTATCTGTCGCCCGCCTCGAGCACCACCGCATCCGGGGGGTGTTCGCCCCGGCCGGCCGCGACCGGGCACAAGCGGACCCGAGACGGACGGCGGCGGCGGCCGCGGGGATCGTCTCCAGCGTCGGCCTCGTCGGCCTCGTGGAGCAGTATGGGATCGGCGGCGTCCTGTACGCCACGTTCCTCGAAGTCATCAGCGCGATTCAATCGTTCGGGGGGACGATCACGGCCCCATTCCGGGCGTTCGGGTCGGGCCTCGCGGATCTGGTCGCGGCGGCGTTCCCGGTTCGGATCGTGAACGAGGCGGCGGACTTCACGGCCTTCTCCATCACGCGAGGTGAGTGGTCCATCTTCGGACCGTTCACGTTCGCGGTGGGGATCGCGGCGACGCTCGCGGGGCTGTGGGTGTTCCTCGAAATCATCCGCCGGATCGATCTGTCCCTGTTCGGGGCGCTACTGGACCGGAGGTAGCGCATGGGGGCGAGCATCGGGGGCGTCGAGGTCGTGGAGGGGACCCGCGTGAAGTGGGGACTCCTCGGGTCGATCCTCGTGGGCGGACCGCTCTACGCCTACTTTGAAGGTGTGATCGGAGTGGTGCAACTCGTCGGCGGCGGGATCGGCGCCGGCCTCGACGGGATCCGGTGGTTCGTGTCGGAACTCGTCGCGGGCGCGTTCTCCGGCGTGACGGGGAGTATCGGTTCAGCGTGGGCGGGGTTCCTCGTGGACGTCCGGTTCGCTGGACCGGGGGCGTTCGCGGTGACGGTCGGCGCCACGATGCTCACGCTGTTCCTGTTCGTGTGGGGGGTGAGTCAGGTCCGTGGCTGAGAGAGACACCGGAGGGAGTAGCGGGGGAAGCGGTGTCCTCCAGCGGCCGGGGTCCTCGTCCGGAAGTTCGTCCAGCGGCGGATCCGGCGGTGGGTCCGCGGTCCCGTCGTGGGTGTTCAACCCGCGGGCGAAAATCATCTCCGTGGTTCTGTCGTTCCTCGTGGGCGGGTTCGCGGCCGTGAATCGGACGCTGACGGGGACGGTGACGACGGTGTACGCGGAGATTCGGGGAGCGTTCCGGGACGCCGGACTCGCGGTGGAGTCGGCGTTCGCGTCGGGGGGCCTCGCGGTCCTCGACGCGCAAGCGGCGGTGAATCGTGCGATAGCTGGGGCGGCTGGAGACGCCGGGTTCGCGGCGCCGCTCGTGATCGCGATCCTGTTCGCTGTCGCGGCGGCGGCGACGTTCGCGGCGCTCCGGGCGTTCCTGAACGCTGTGAAGTGGATCACATGAAGCGGGAACTCGGGGCGTTCGTCGGCGGACTGGGGACGTTCGCGGCGACGCTGTGGCACTTCGGGATCGCGAACATCGCGGAACTCCAGTCGGTGTTGATCCCGCTGGCGTTCACGGTGGCGCCGCGGGTCCCGTACCTCGACGCGGCGACGCTCCAGAAGGCGGCGGTATCGCTGACGGTCGTGTTCATCGTGTTCACGGCCGGGAAGATAGCGGCGGACGCGGCTCGGAGGTTCAACTAATCATGTACGACGCGGGTACGGACAGCGGACGAGGTATCGACCGGAGCGACGACGCGGCCCGGGAGGTGTTGGGGCTGTGATCCTGTTGCAGCTCCGGATCCTCGGGTGGCTGGGGACGCTGGGGATCGTCGGGACGGTCGCGCTCGTGGCGGTCCTCGGACTCGGGACGTTCGCGTTCTTCCGGTGGCGGGAGGGCGACAGCCGGTCCGCGCGGCGCCGGACGGAGCGGACGTCGAGGTACGCCGCGGGTGGACTCGTGTCGGCGGGCCTCGGTGTCCTCGCGGCGTTCATGGGCGTGTTCGACGTGGTCGCGGACGGCCTCGGGCAAGCGGTCGCCCTCGTCGGGACACCGGCGGGCGGGACGCTCGCGTCGCTGGGGGTCGGGGCGGTGACGTCCTACGCCCTCGGAGCGGCGGCTGACCTCCCGGTGACGTCCGCCCTCGTGGCGGGGACGCTCGTGTTCCTCGTGGCGCTGGGGGTGTCTCGGTCGTGAACCGCGCGAGGGCCGCGAGGACCGCCGCCGCCGCGGTCCTCGTCCTTTCGACGGTCGTGGTCGGGTTCGGCGGCGGCGTCGCGTCGGCCGCGACGGACGGCCCCGATACGGGCGTCTCCGCCCAAGTGAACGACACGGCGAGCAACACGACGGAGGGTTACACGGTCCGGGGCCTCTCGCGGACGCTCCGGTACGACGCTCCGGCGTCGGTCCGTCCGTGGGGCGACATGGGACAGATATGGCTCCGACACGTCCCGGTCGGACTCCTCGTCCCGAACGACCCGGCGAACGCCTCGCGCTACGTGCGGCCCTACACGACGGTCCAGCGGGAGGCTGTGTACCTCGGGAGTTACCGGGGCTGGACGGCGGAGCCGCTGGACCTCTCGGTCCGGGTCGTGACGTGGAATAAGGGGACGCGCGCCGAGAACACGTCCTCGGGGCGGCGTGTCGTCGAGGTCCCGCGGAATGTCACCGTCAGCGACGTGTCGGTGACGCTCCCGGGTGGCGGGTACGACCGTGCGAAGGTCGAACTCCCGCGCTTCTACGACACGTCGAAGCGGGTGACGATGTGGGTGGTCGGACACCGGGAGACGACACAATGGACGTTCCGTCTCCAGACGTCGAAGGCGACCCAATCGGTGCCTATCGGGTCGCTCGGGGGCGTTATCAAGTGGTCGCTGTTCAACATCTTCATCTACGTGATCGGCGTGGCGGGCGGCCTCGTCGTCCTCGACGCGAAGGTCATGCGGAAGGTAGCGCGCGGTCCCCAATGGGGGGCGCTGGAGTACGGGTTCCTCGGGTTCGCGACGCTGTTCCTCGGGGGGTTCGTGTTCTACGCGGGTATCATGGACACGCTCGCGCGACGTCCGCAGCTCCTCGGGGTCCTCGGGGGCGTGTTCATCGGGGGACTCGTCCTCTACGCCATGTCGGAGGACGGGGAGCGGTCGCTGTTCCTCCAGCCGCGGCCCGAGACGGGGGAGGTGCTACCGGACGGGTCGGGGACGTGGTGGTGGGCGAATCGCGTTCACACGGTGGTAGAGCGGAAGAAGGACGGCAAGAAGGTGATACCGCGGCCGGGGTGGCTCCCGTTCCTCGCGCGGGCATGGCCGTTCGTGGACGCGACTCCGGTGATGGAGTTCTCCGCGTCGGAGCAACGGAAGCTGGAGGCTCCGCCGGAGGACTTCACGCTCCCGGACGAGGACGAGTCCAGCGTTTGGGACCGGATCCGGACGCGGATCGAGGGGCGGCCGACGTCGGGTGACGAGTTCGATACGATCTACCTCGTGGACCCGCTCGCGGACGACGTCGTCCAGTACGACGAGGAAACGTTCACGTGGGCGTTCCCGTCGCTCGTGTCGTACCCGGAGGACGAGGACTCGGGGACGTGGGTCCGCGGCGTCCCGCTTCCGTCCATCGCGTTCGGGAAAATTGTGGGCGGAACGACCCTCGTGGTCCTCGCGGGCGCCGTCGTGTCGCTGTCGCTCGCGTCTGTCGGCTGGGGGATCGTCGCTGGGGGCGTGGCGCTACTCGCCCTCGTGACGCGGCCCGTCGAGGGGTCCGCTCGGGTCGAACTCGCGCCCGCGGCGTTCGACAGCGTCCTCGGGAACGTGGTCCGGACGCTGGAGGGGTACAGCGAACGGGCGGACGCGGACCACTTCCGCGAGAAGTACCACGAGTCCGACGCGCGGCGCCGCGTCGAGAGGGTCCGTCAGCGGGAGCGGGACACCGAGACGGTGTTCGGGACGCTCGCGGAACGTCTCGCGCCGGAGGAACCGAACCCGGATGCGGGGGGGCCTCGTCCACGCAGCTCCGACGAGTCGGTCCAGCCGCGAGGTGAAGCGGATGATTAAGTCCGACCTCGACGGCGAGGACGACGCCTCGGAGACGGACGACGTCGGGGCGTCGTCAGATACGGCGACCGACGCGAGCACCGAGTTCGAGGGGCCGGCGTCAGATACGACGACGGACACCTGGACTTCGCGACCGGCGGAGTTCGACCGTGAGGCGGTGGATCGTCTCCAGCGGTCGCTCCCGGAGGGGACGAACCTTCGGCCGGCGATCCAGAAACTCACGTCGGACCACGTGGACCTCCTCGGGTCGTTCGTGGACGGGTTCGACAGCCGGCGGGAGTTCATCCGCTGGGGACAGCGGGCCGTGATCCTCACGCTGGGGGAACTCTCCGGCGAGTGGGTGGCGGACCGCGCGTTCGGGGGGCTGGACCTCTCGGTCCTCGTGACGTCACCCGGTCGCGAGCGGTGGGTGGACGACGTCGAGGACCTACAGCCGCCGGGACGGGCGGCTGACATACGGCGGGGAGTGGTCGCGACCGACCTCTCGCCGGCATGCACGGCGGCGGTCCGGCGGCTCCGGTGGTCGGCGGTGGAGTACGTCAGCGACGAGGACGACGTCCTCCAACCGGATCCGGACGTCCAGCAACACCCGGGGATGCGGCCGTCGCTGACGGAGGTCCACGAGCGTCAGCGGTGGGCGCTGGAGCGGGCGCTGGAGGGGTTCGACTCCCTCGACGCGCTGTCCGTGTGGGGACAGCGCCTCACCGAAGCGTCCTACGCGGAGGTCCCGGACGACCTTCTCACGCGGGTGACGGTGGACGAGGCGGAGACGTCGAGGCGCTACCTCGTCGTGAACCCTCGCGACGCGGACCACGGCCCGTTTTTCCGGGAGTCGTTCGCGGCGGAGTTCCTACTTCCCGCGTTCGCTCGCGCGGCCCGGAAGGTGGCGAAGCGGGCGGGAGAACTCGCGGAACAGGAGACGACGGAGACGACGGACAAGCGGATGTGATCATGACTTGGAAAAACATCTCGACGCTGACGGACCTGCAAGCCCGGACGGAAACCGGGACGTGGCTGGGGACGTCGCGTCACACCGACGCGGACAGTATCCGGCGGCATTTCAGCGTGCCCGCCTACGACGAATCGGTCTTTGACTACCCGCGGGTCGTTCCGGGCTGTCTCAAGCACGCGAGAGACAACAGCGCCCACTCCGCGGCTGGAGGGACGGACTTCATGGCTATCGGCCCGCCGGGGGCCGGGAAGTCCACGCACGCGCTGGAGTGGTCCACGCGGCTACTGGAGGTCAACAACCGCCCCGGCATGTCCGAGGCGGTCGTGTGGCGGGGTTCGACGTCGCGGTCCGAGTGGGTCCCGCTCGCGCCGTGGGCGACCGTGTGCCTCCCGGCGTCGTGCGACGTGGAGGCGCGGCTGGAGTCCACGGACTCGGCGGGGTCCCGGTCGGTCGCGCTGGAGGACGTCGTCCGGGAGGTCCGGTACTACGAGGACCCGCGGGATCTCTTTGAGAACCACGTCCAGCCGGGCAAGTTCCACGTCGTCTATCCGGACCCGCAAATGACCGGGTGTCAAGAGGTCTACGAGGACTGCCCGTATGAGTACGAACTGGAGTTCTCGGACGGGGACCCGGTTCAACATTGGTGGACGGCGGCGGTCCTCGCGCGGGTCCACAGCGGCCCGTACCACTTCTTCGTCTCGTTCATAATTGACGAGATCGGGGACGTGATACCGCAAGAGGCGTCCAAAGACGCCTACTCGTCGTATGAGAAGATCCTACTGTTCCGGGACACCTACGCCGACGCTCGGAAGTTCGGGGTGTCGGTGTTCGGGTACGGACACTCGGACGTGGACTTTCACGAGAAGGTGAAGCGCAAGGTCCGCTGGAGGATCACGATGAACGGGACGGCGAACCCGACGCGGGCGTCCCAAGTGGTCGGCGTCGGGAACGTCCCGATGAACACGGACCTCACCTCTCACCTCAAAACCGGCAAGTGCGTGATGTGGACGGAGCAACGGTTCTGCTACCCGCTCGCGTGGGGCGACATTCCGAAACCGACGGACGAGGAACTCCGTATCCGCCTCGTGCCGCGCGTCCCGAAGGATCCGGCCGACGCTGACGCGGCCTCGCGCGAGGACGACCGCGACGCCCGCAGCTCCAGCGACGACTCGGGGGCGGGTGACGGACCCGCGCAAGCGTCGCTGGACGACGTCGAGGCGGCGACGGACGGGGGGTCGGTGGTCGCTGATCGCGCTGATCGATCCTCGACGACGTCGGAGGGTGCTGGGATCGACGCGACCGGAGGGGGTGGTTCCTCGTGAGACGGCCGGATCCGCGCGGACGTCTCGGTTCGCTGATGCGATACGCGCGCGCGTGTGTCGAGTCGTATGGGCGCAACCCCCCGGGGGGTGAGGATCGGGCCTCTCGCGCGGCCGCTGTCGCGCTGTCCGCGCTCGTGATCGCGTCCATGTTCGCGCCCGTGTTCGCGGCCGGTACTGCGGGGGCGTCCGCGCCCGAGTCCGGGTTCGTGGGCGTCCCGGACGCGAACGTCCACGAGGACTTGCCCGCGGGCGCTGACGTGGGCGTGTCCGTGTCGGACCTTCGGGGTTCGACCATGACGACGCGCCACGCCTCGACGCTGGAGGTGACGCTGACGACGCCGTCGAGGGCGTCGGACTACCTCGACAACTCCAGCGCGGTCCTCGGGGGCGACAGCGACGGCCTCGCGCTGGTTATCTCGGACTCGGTGAATCACGAGGGGCGCGAGGTCGCGCTACCAATGTCGTCCGTGAAAGCGGCGCTGGGGTACGTCCCGGACCTCGTCCACGGTGTCCACGACGACGGTTCCACGTGGACGCGGTCGGTCCGCGAAGAATCGGGCCTGTTGGTGTTCGAGGTCCCGCATTTCAGCGATAACGCGGTGACGTTCGAGTCCACCGTCTCGGTGGCGGCGTCTCCGGCGACGAACGGGACGTCTCTCTCGTGGGGCCTCTCGGACCTCGACGCGGCGTCCGACGTGTCGGTGAACTTGACGGGCGTGAATAACACCGAGAGGGCATCAGTTTCCGGCATGGCGTCGTCGGGGGACGAAATCTCGGTATCTGTTGAAGGCTCGTACCCGCCGACTAATGCAACCGTTTCCATCGATTCGACATCCACGGCGTCGTCTCCGACCACGACTATCCGCGAAACCGACCGCGGAGGAAGTGGTCCCTCTCTCGATCACTCCACGACCATCAATACGGACACCTCCCGGACCATCACGCGCGTCGAGAGTGAGGTCTACGTTGCCCATGATACCGAGACGTCGGATCATTACTTCGGATATGGTGTGTATCTCGACGGCACGAAGCTCATGGAGGTGTATAACGACGGTAGCTACGGCGGTACCACCTACTCGGGGACGTGGACGGGGTCGATTGAGGTATCGGAAGACCCTGTGCTGGAGTACCGCCAGATCAATAGCTCCGGCGGCGCGACCGAAGCGCGTGAGGTCATCGTAGACGCCGCGGCCGAGGATGGATCGATAACGTTCGCGGGGGATCGTGACTCGGTTACTTTCACGACACCCGGAGAGAAGCCGATTGATCTGGCAAAGGATGATTCGCTGGCCGTCTCGGGTGATGCAGTTACCGGATACACGGTGTCATGGGATGAGACGACCGAAACGCAAGACCCCGGCGTGGAATTGGGCAACTGTTCGGAGTCGTACCCGGGAACGCTCCCGGCGGGCGACACGGCGACGCTGACGCTCAATTCGTCGTGTCTCTCGGAGACGAACGAACTGACCGTCACCGTCGGGGGCGACCTCTCGGCGGACGCTCCGGCGCCACAAGTCGCCGTCGTCGCGGAACACACCGCGGCGTCTAATCAGACGGTGGAGTACGCGGGCGACGCATGGTCCGAGCGGTACAACGTAAGCAAGACGTGGGCGTCCTCGCGATCGGACGCGCGGCTTGTGATCCCGTTCGCGTCGGAGGTCGTGTCCATACGGGACGTCGAGTTCCGGACGGACTCGTCCTCGTGGACGGGGACGTCGAACTACGAACTCGACGGTACGACGCTGACGGTGGACCTCGGGTCCGTGGATGCTGGAGAGACGACACGGGTCCGCGTGAACGGGTCGCGGGTCCGCGTCGAGAACGGGTCCATCACGGTGACGTCTCCGACTATCGCGGGGAACACGCTGGACTCGGAGTTCCGGATCGACTCGTGGTCCGACTCGTCGTATATCGCGGTCGGCGGGTCCGCCTCGGGTGAGTTCGTCCACCACCTCGTTTCGGAGTCGTGGACGTCTCCGTCCGAGTCTGTCGTCGTCGAGGCTGGCGGTCAACAGCGGATCTACGCGCCGAAGGCTCCGGAGGGCGGCACGGCCCGCGCCCGGACGATCCCGGTCGAGGTCCAGCCGGAGAACGACGTCCGCGTCTCGGTGACGGATCCGACGCAACCGAGTTTCGAGGTCGGGCCGGCCTCGACGTCGGGCGACGCTTACGACGTCGTGTATCACGACACCGTCACCGGTGACACCTACCGCCTCGTCTCGGAGACACGGGACGGCTACGTGATTGACGAGGCGACGGCGTCGTCTCCGGTGACGTTCACGGACCCGGAGGACGACACGGAGCTACTGTCCATCGTGAAGGCGAACGAAACCACGGGGTCGGCTGGCGGCGGTGGCGGCGGGGGTGGCGGCGCAGCTCCGGCGGAGGTCCGCCGCGCTGGAGGGCTGACGTCGTCGCCCCTCGTCGTGGGTCCGCTCGGTGTCGCCCTTGTCCTCGGGGCGTTCGTCGTCGCGCGGCGGACTCGGATTCCGATATGGGCGACAGCGCCCGCGTCCGTGGTCGCGTTCGTCGTGGTCCTCGAAACGCTCGCCCCGGGGACGGTGTCCGACGTGGTCCGTCGTCTCGGCGTCGAGGTGGCGTCCGGGATCGGGCAAGTGTCCAGCGCCCTCATCCTCGCGGGTGGCGCGGTGGCGCTGTGGGGCGTGTATCGCGTCGTCAAGCGGTTCACGCGCAAGGACCAAGTCGCGCTGACGCTCCGGCGGGGGTCCTGATATGGACCCGCTGTTCATCCCGGGCCTCGACGTGTCGGATCTGGGAATGAAACTCGTCCAGACGGGCGGGATCGGGGCGTTCATCCTCGTCGCGGGGCGGATGCTCCGGCGCGCAAAGGGACTCACGGCCTATCTTTGGCTTACGGGGACAGTTCTCACAATAATTGGTCTGTTAGTGGCGTCGGGTATCCTGAATATCGACGCAGGACGTGTTACTGAAATATACGAGTTTGTAGCGATGACGTGGGATCAGGTGAAGGAACCGACGTGGCGAGTCCGACTCCATCGATTATTATTTATATATACTTAGAAAGAACCAAATGTGATTAGAACTTGCGTTTATTTAGGGATATTGATACTATTATTGATATTCTCTCTACCTTCGTTTGTGTCTAATTATTCACATTTGGCAGAACTCATCACTACTGTATTTTCTAATATACTGGGAAACACCGTTGCTCTCTCAGCAGTCGCTGCCCTGATCGCGTATTATTTTTGGTCCGTGTATAACAAGCCGCACTTAGTACTTGAAGAACACCAAAATATGGACCTTATAATGCCGCAGGTACATAAAGAAAACAAAAGGAAGCACAGAATCGCTGTGAAAAATATAGGTAGAGTACCTGCGAGCAACTGCAGGGCATTCTTCAGGCTTGAAGGCACGTTCAAACCGAAAGATGAACCAGAAACCAGAATCTATCTAAATGCACCATTAGCATGGTACAATAAAAGGGGAGAGATCTTCGGAAATCAAGGTGCAGATTATACTGAGGAGAGAACTTTGTCTCCTGGGGAATTAGAATATGTTGACTTATTCGAGCAACCAGAAGGAAATTTAAGAACATACGATTGGATAGACCCAAGTAGAAAACCGATACTTAAAGTCGAAGCAGAGAACGGCGAGTTTGAACTAGATGATATTCGCGAGTCAGTCTTATTTAGAGACACATCAAATGATCTCAGTGAACAGGATACCTCGTTTGAGCAAAGCCATTTGATCACCTACAAAGAGCTTAGAAACCACGACTGGACGAGATCGGAATTAGTGCTTATTACTGACGAAGGCGGGGAATCCGTACACAAATGTGATTTCAATTGGACAAGTGGCGAATTGAAAATCAGGCCGATACCTAAGAGAGGGTTCAATGCCCTCCGACGCGTTCTCAGGCGGCTTGATTCCAGAATCTGGAATTAAATTCTGTATTGAGGCTGAATTCCTACCCCGGTAGGGGAAGCTGACAACCTGGTTTCTCAAGGTCATACCATGTGATTCACTCCCTGAGATACACACCGAATCCGAGTAAGCGAACTTATCTCCGACTTCCCAGAAGCGGTAGACCGGCGGCGTTCTGCCGCCGGTCGTAATTCTTCCGTCCCCCTTAGGGGCACTACCGTAGGGGAGGGTGCTAATGTGCGGTCGCGGCGCGGACCCGCTCGCGGGCGTTCTCGTGGGGCGTCGAGGGCGCTTCCGGGCGCTCGCGACGGACGCGATCCTCGACGACAAGGCGAAAACTGGAGCGAACACGTACCATACACACCCGGGCGAAAGTGAAACGGACGATCCTCGTCGACGTCGAGTCGTCACGAGACGACGTCCACCTCTCATGGACGGCGAGAGGCGCGAAAAGAAGGACAGACTGACGGTGTCGCCACTACAGAAAGAGCGAAACCGGCGCCGCGAGACGCTATCCGGGCGCCTCGCGTAGCCGGCGCTCGCGGATCCTCACGTCCTCGTCACCGAGGCGACCGTCGTACACCGCGACCGCGACGTCCCGGATCGTCTCGGGGACGTCACCGAGGTACGCGAACTCGTCGCGCTGTGGGGCCGCCTCGTCGCCCGTGGCGGCGTCGGAGTCGTCGTCCGTCTCCGAAGACTCGTCCCGCGCCTCGCGGTCCTCGCGGCGGTCCTCCGCGTCCTCGCGCATGTCGTCAGCGGTCCGCCCGGGCCGCGCCCGGTCCAGTATCTCACGCGACCGCTCCAATAGGTCGCGAGAGACGAACACGACGAGGACCGGGTTCCCCAGCCGCTTCACGACACCCTCGCGGGCGAGACGGGCGACGTGATAGCGGATCGTGGAGCGGGCGAGTCCCGTCCGATCCTCCAGCATGTCGTAAGTCGCGCCCGTCTCCGTGGCGATCACGCGGAGTATGTCGTACACGGCGACCGTCGAGTCTTTCAGCGCCTCGCGGTAGACCTCCGTCGCGACCTCTTGATACCGCTGACGGAGGTGTTCCCGGCGTCCGGTCGGGCGCTGGTAATCCCACTCCGCAGCTCCAGCCCCGTCGAAAAAGTCGTCCGAGACGAGGTCCGCCCGCTCGACGCCGGCCCAATGCGCGTGGGTGGCGACGAGGGTCCGGAGGTGGTCCAGCGCGTCGTCCCACTCGGAGACGTGAGGGAGTTTCCCGTCAGCGCCCGCGAAAGACGCCTCTATCTTCGGATGTGCGAACGGATCCGACGGGGGCCGCTTGTGCCAATCGGTGATCTGGTAGATTTTGAGTTCGGTGGCGAAGTTCACATCCGCGAACCCGAGTAGGTCCCAGCGGTCGGACTCCACGCGGGCCTCCAGCCACCCCTCTTGGACGCGCTTCTGGTGGGCGTCGATCTCGGAGTTCCCGCCCCACGCGACGAGGTCTTTAGACTGTTCGACCGTCTCGACGACGGCCCCTTTCTTCTCGCGGTCAAACCGATAGTGCGCTTCGGCTTTCTGGACGCGGCGGGAGTCCGGGTTCCGGTCGCGGGTGACGTCGAGGGAGTCGTCCCCGTACACGGCGCGGATCGCGTCGTACATCCGGCGCTCCACCTCGGACCCGGACTCGGCCCACGTCGTCCAGCAAACGACCCGCGTCCCTTCTCCGTAAGGACACTCCAGCGGATCCCCGCTCTTGAACACGAGGTCCCGGTACTGGGGCATGACCTCGACGTGGAGGGCGAGCGGGGGCTTCCGCAGCTCCATGCCGTCGTCCGTCTCGACGCGCTCGCGGAGCATGATGTGCTGTTCGTAATACTGGGAGTAGTCGTCCCCGTAGCCGGTTCCGGCTTTCCAGCCGGAGGACTTGACGAGAAGGACCCACTCCCCGGACGTCTCGGGTAGCCACTCGGCGGAGAACTCGGTAGCCGGGTACGGTTCGTTCTCGTTGGACTCGACGTTCTCCCTCCAGTAGCGGACAGCGTCAGCATACAGGGTGTCGCGCTGTCCACCGGGCGCGTCAGCGTCCGAGGGCGCGAGGTCGTTAAGCACGTTCGCGACGCTCGCGCCGTGGGCGCGCGGTTCGGGTGCGACGTCCTCGACGGACGACACCGGGAGGGACCCGGCCTCGTCGTCGCCACCGGGGGTGGCGGCGAAGGACTCGGTTTCGAAACTCACCGCACCACCTCCGACGGGTCCAGCGTCCAGCCCCAGCGTCCGAGGATCCGGGCGAGTTCGCTAGGAACGTCTCCGTCCGCATAGACGGAGAACACGTTCGGGAAGTCGGCTCCGTTCTCCTCCCCGGCGAACTTGATACGGGACTTGCCCCGGTCCGAAGTCGTGTTCGGGAACGACACGAGGTCCGCCGCGAGGACGTGGTCCGCGAACCACTCGGTATCGGGGGCCGCTTTCGAGAGGGCGACGACGTTACACGGCGTCGAGGACGCACGGGACAGCCACTCGGGGGGTTCTCCGCGTCCGTAGGGGTGGTTACACCACACCCACGCCTCGGACGGATCATCGACGACGTCCGCGACGAACTCGGTCCACGGCGCGGAGAGTCCCCCCGTGTTCCGGACGTTCACGGTCGCGAGGTCGGAGTCCGTCGAGGCGCACGGGTCCAAGTCGAACCCGCCGACGGCGTCCGCGAGGGGCTGGACCCACTCCAGCGGGGTGTTATACTTCTCCGTCCCGGCGGCGAAGTCGCCCGAGAGGGTACGCTGACTCACCGGCAGTCACCTCCGTTCTCACGGACAGCGTCCCAATACTCGGCTGGGGGGTACATGGCGTCAGATCTGTACCGGATCCTTCCGCGCGTCCGGTCGCCTGTCCGTGCCCAAATCGCTCCGAGAAGCCACGCAACTACTGGCACGGAGGCGGCCGCAAAATAGAGTGGAAGCGGGATCGACCGGAATACATCCGCGACTGCTCCGAATGGACCGGGAAGTCCCACGAGCGACCGCGCAACAGCATAGGCTACCACGTTCGCAGACCCGATGACTCCGTAGCCGGCAAATGGGTTCTCGCGCCTCTCCGCGACGAACTCAAGGAACCGGCTGTCGCGGTCGGTGTACCACTCGGTCCAGCCACACCGGAACGGCCGAGTAGCGAGGTCGATGCCGAGTCGCCTGATATTATCTGTCGGGCTGGTCATCGCTCCACCTGACTCTCCGGGGTGGCGACCCAACGGACGACGGTGTCGGAGAACTCGAGCCGGACGCCGGTCCAGCCGCGACCGCCGTTCACGTTCGCGGCGTAGCGGTTCGTGGGGTGCGGGTGGACGACGGGCTGACGGTGGCGTTCACAGACGAACCCGAACACGACGAGGCGGTCCCCGACAGCGTCCGCGACCTCGTCGGACACGAGGTTCGGGCGCTGGACGACGTGGGATCCTTTCGTTCCCTCAATCGGGACGCCACACTCGGCGCAAAGGTGCATGGACGCCCTCGACGTGGGCGGATGGCGGACGACGGTGGGCGGGACGATCCCGAAGTCTCCGAGGTCGGGGCCGGATCGACTCACCGCGAACCACCCCCCGAATGCGGGGCGGGTTCGTCCGCGATAGTCGTTTTCGCGTGTGTCTCCCCGTCAGCGTCCGCGAGCCAATGCGTCCCGGAACCTGTCCGTAGGTGCGTGAAGGTGTGCGACGGCGTCGAGAGGCATTGAAGTTGGCCGTGGTGTCCCTGATATTGGAGTTCCTCGCCGCACTTCGGACACGTCTCCGCCGAGAGGTAGCCGGACTCGTTCCGGCCCCACACTCCACCGTCGGTGACGACGTCGTCCTCGTCGTCCCGCAGCTCCGCGTGGGGGTCCTCGTCCACGGTGTCGAACTCGGCGGCGCGCTCCAGCGCCTCGATAGACTCACAGTCCGCGCATAGGCGGCCGTGGCAGCGGGATCCGCAACGGTCGCACGTCATCGGTCCCCCCCGTCTGCCCGGACGGGCGCTCCGACGCGCGGGCCGCGGTTCCGGTTCGGGTTCTCAGCGGGATCGGGGTGTTGGACGTGGAGACCGGCCGCGCTCCCGTTCTGGATGCGGAACGTCGAGTCACACGAGAGACAGCGGTGGGCGACGTCGTCCTCGTCACCGAATACTCGCGCGAACCGGCGTGTGACGTGACGACCACAGAACCGACACTCTCGGTCGGTAGACTCGGCGGGGTCGACGATCCTGTTCACGCCAACCACCTCCGGCTACGCGCACCGCTGTACGGCGTGGACCCGCGGGTGGAGAGCGGATGAGTTGACGCTAGACTACCCTTATCGGTAGTGTTGTTAGAACGCGGAAATTGGGTGGCTGGGGAGCCGACGGCCCCAATTCCGCCCGGTCGGAAGCCGACCGGGCCGAGTATGGGCCAACGCGGGAACACACTTCTGAGAGGTTGACGCGACCGGATACGGTACATTTCGGATTTTGTGAAATTCATAGTTGGTCGGGGATGAACTCGCGCCGGCGACGCATCCGCTGGCGCTTCGAGGCTTGGTCGTAGTGCGCTTCCAGAATCTTCTCCGAGACGTCACCGCGGTCGCTCACGATCTCGCGTGGCGTCCCGGCGTCGCGGTGGGCCGTGATCGACCCGGCGCGGACGGGGTGAGGCGAGTGGTTCACCGGACACTTGCTGAGAGTGTCGTGGGACGTCGCCTCGCACTCGTCCGGATCGCGCCCTTCGGGGCATTGCTCCCCGATTCGACATGGCTGGGTCCACCAGTAGATCCAATCCCGGTACGTCGTCGTCGAGGGGCGTCCCCGGCTCGTGGTGATGAGCGGGTCGCGTCCGTACTCGTCCTGGACGTCGTGGCGACGCGGGCCATTGATGTAGTCCTCGACGACGGAGACGACGCGTGGGATCAGGGAGACGTCCCGCTCACCGTTCGTACCGTTCTTGAGGGGCGTTCCCTGTTGTGGCCGGTGTCGGAACTGTAGCGCGCCGTCCTCGTTGTCGAAGTCGTCGAGGTCGAGGGACCGAAGTCCCCCGAGACGACACGAGGTCCGCCAGAACAGGAGCATCGCGACGTGTTGCGGGGTGGCGTACTCCCACTCGCGGAGGTGGTCGAGGATCGCGTTCGCGCGTTCGGCCTCCAGCAAGCGCGTGTCGACCCCCTCACCGTCGCGGACCGTGGGGAGCCGGATCCGGTCGCTGAACTCAGGCGAGACGGCTTTCACGTCCGCGAGGTGGTCGAAGAACACCCGCAGGGTCGACACCTGTCCCTGCATCGAGACAGCGTTACAGGCGTCTTTCTCGGGCCAATTCTCCTCCCGCTTGAACACGCGGTAGGCGTGGATATCGCGGAGGTCCACATCGTTCATGTTCACGACGGGACCGCCCCCGTGATCCTCGGAGGTGAGCCACCGAACGAACGACCTGAGCCGGTACTTGTGGGACCGTAGCGTCTCCTCCGCGAGGTTGTACCGCCTCGTGTCGAGGTAGTAGTCCAGCGCGGCCTCCGGAGTCATCGGGTCGAGGTCGTCACTCACCGAGCATCACCTCCTTCGCCCGCTTCACGCGCTTGAACTCGTCCTCGGAGCCGTCTGGAGTGTCTGGGTGGACCTCCGTAACGAGGTCGCGGTAAGCGTCTCGGACCTCTCCAGCGTCGGCGTCCGCCGAGACACCCAACACCTCGTGAGGCGGAACGCGGGCCGGAGCCGTTCCCTCGTCTCCCGGCGGGAGTCGAGCCGCCGCGAACTCCGCGTCACCCGTTTGGACGGGGCGCTGTCCGCGCATCCGCGTCTCGTGAATCCACTTGTAGACCCAGCGGACGTTGTCCCGAAGCCGCGGACTGGCGTCGCACGCGACAGCGTACTGTTCGCCGTCCATGCTCCAGCGGAGAACGAACCCCGGATCGTCGGGACTCGCGTTGTGGAGCGGAAGCCCGTTCGACTTCGTGTGTTGGTTCCCGATGGTCGCGCGCCAGTCGTCGGCGTCGAGGCGGTCCATCTCCGCCGCGAGTTCCTTCGTCGTGTCCGCGAGGGACGCGCGGAAGCTCCGGTTACGCTCGCGCTGACGGGGCGGTGTCCGGTCCCACCCGGCGGGCCAGTCGAGACTCACCGTTCCTCACCTCCCAGCGTGTCCAGCGCCTCGCGGAGCTGCGTGGCGTCCGCGACGTTCGCTCGCTCCACAAGTTCCCGGACGAGTTCGTCTTTCTCGCGGCGCTCCGGATCCCGGTGGACCGTCGGCCACGGGACGCCCCGGACCTCCGTCCAGAGTTCGTACATGGCCTCGCGGTCCAGTCGGACGACGACGCGCTCGCCGCCCTCCGTCGCGAACCGGAGCGTCCACGGCTCCGGCTCCGCCCCCAGCGGACCGTAGGTGACGGACGCGGCGCGACCGACGGAGTACCGTTCGACGTCCAGCGTCACCGGGCGCCACCTCCGTCCTCCGCGACCTCGACGCGGTAGGTCCGCGGGTCCTCTCCGTAGGGCTTGACCGTCACCTCGCGGATCCCGATATGTTCGTTCTCGACGCGCTGTCCGTGCGCTTCGAGGCTCCGGCGGTCAAGCAACGGGTAACGGTCCAGATCCGACCCGCGGGGCTTCACGTCGATAGTCGCGCCGCGTGCGCGGAACACGACGCCGTCCGTGACGTCGACGTCCGCGGGGACCTCCAGTCCGTCAGCGTCCAGCGTCAGCGTCTTTTCGGCGGTCCCACCGTCGGCGGCCAACCGGCGCGCGCTGTCGTCGAGGGCGGTCGCGACCTCACGGAGCGTTACGGCGGCGACGTCGAACCCGCACGGTGCGAGCGTTGTTCGTCCGGGGCCGGCTGAAGTCAGGCCGTGGTCCGCGAGCGCACGTCCGCAGTCGGGACAGTCGGTTCTCAGGGTAAGCGGTGCGTCCTCTCGTTCGGGGGTTTCATGGCCCCCCGTAGCATCGTCGTACATGGCTTTCGTGCCTATCTCACGAAGGCCCGCGCGGGCCCGTGTCTCCAGCACGGGGTCCGCATTTTGCGAGCAGGGACCCATCTGCGAGCGACGGGTCCGCGAAGTACCTTCGTACCAACCCGCTGAGAACGGACACAACTTGAATATACCGATATTGAAATCTGCTCTGGACGTTTATGGCGATTACACATTCTACATGGGAGAAGTGGGGTATCTCCCTTGGCTGAAATCCGGAACAGATGAAGAGTTGTCAGATGCAGAGCGGACCAACGCCTTCTCAAATTTGGTTAATAAGCAGGAGGAATACGCGTCTGAAAGTGAGTTTCGGGTGGTAGCTAACCTTGGCCCAACAGAATTAGAAGATTCACAGACGGGATTTTTCATGCCTACGGACTTGAATGAGATGATTGATGAAGTCCGCATTTCACCGGACGCACCGCCCTGGTGCACCACAGAATTTTGGGAAAACATTTTGAGAAAGTACAAAATTCGAGCAGAAGTCAGACACTCCTCGTTGAACCAAAGCCCCACTGATCTCCTTGATGACCTCAATTATGACAAAATTGAGGAAGAGGTTGATGATCTATATGAAGAGTGGGTCAGGGAACAGGATTACTTGGATTCTTGAGCCAATCCCTGACTGTTCTGAGTGTCCGCTGAATTACCACTATCAAAACTGCCCGAAATGCGGCTTCTACATTCATGAGGCATTTCTTGTCCAGAGCGAAGTTTCACAAAGGTCAATAGAGCCGCTATTCGGGTGCGTCTATTGAGAGATACCGCGTCCCTCGCCCACTCCCCTGCTTTCGGATACACCCGTACCGAACGAGGACGTTCAGATATCGCCGGCGGTCGCGACCGTGCGCGTCCGGGTACTCTACCTCGAACAGGTCGGCCAGCTCCCCGGCACGGATCTCGCCCGCGTCGTCTATCATGTGCTTCAACAGTCGATGCGGCGTGTCCAGGCGCTCCACGTTGTACCGCCGGATCGACTCCATCGCCGGCTCGCGGACGTCCGCGATCAGCGCGGGCGTCACCCGCTCGTCGCGAGCCTTCCCCTCGACGTAGGCCTCCCGGAGGATCGAGATCGCTTCGCGAGCGTTCCCCGCGGCGGTGTCCGCGATCAGCTCCAGCGTCCCGTCGGTGATCCCCGAGAGGTCGCCCGCGTCGACGCGCGACTGGAGGATGTCGACGAGTTCCGACTGACTGTACCGCTTGAGTTCGATGTGGGGGCCGGTCCGAAGTCGCGACGACGTCGCGGCGTCGAGGCGCGCCGCGAATCGCTCGTACTCGTGGACGACGAAGATCGGCGTCACACCGTCCGCTTCGAAGAGGACGTGCGGGAGGTGTTCGTCCTCGATGTGTTCCGCCTCGTCGAGGGTGAGGACGATGGGGGAGTCGGCCTCCTCCAATTGCGCGAGGTACGACGACGCGGCGTCCGCTTTCGGCGACGAGCGCGTCTTGAGTCCGGCGTCCACCAACGCCTCTTCGAGGATCGCGGCGCGCGAGCGCGTCCGTAGGCAGTCGACGTGCGCGGTGTTCACCGCCGTCTCCCGGCGGAGTTCGCGGACGGCGAACCGCGACACGGCCGTCTTGCCCGCGCCGGTCGGCCCCGAGATACAGATCGGGTACGCCGGTCGGTCCGAACGGAGCGGGTCGAGGGCGTTCGCGAGCTGCCCGAGCGCGGCGTCCCGGTGGGGCATCCGCTCGGGGACACGGTCGAGTTCCAGGACCCGCGGGACCGAGGCGTT
>NZ_JAUDRZ010000016.1 GCF_030380735.1 Rhizobium sp. S152
ATAAGGTATCTACACCTGAATACATAGGGTGTAAGAAGCGAACGCAGGGAACTGAAACATCTAAGTACCTGCAGGAAAGGACATCAACCGAGACTCCGCAAGTAGTGGCGAGCGAACGCGGACCAGGCCAGTGGCAATGAGGAATAAAGCCGAACCTTCTGGAAAGTTGGGCCGTAGCGGGTGATAGCCCCGTAGGCGTAGAACACTCATTGTCCTAGAGTAGGGCGGGGCACGTGAAACCCTGTCTGAACATGGGGAGACCACTCTCCAAGCCTAAGTACTCGTGCATGACCGATAGCGAACAAGTACCGTGAGGGAAAGGTGAAAAGCACCCCGACAAGGGGAGTGAAATAGAACCTGAAACCGGATGCCTACAAACAGTCGGAGCCTGAAAGGGTGACGGCGTACCTTTTGTATAATGGGTCAACGACTTAGTGTAACAAGCAAGCTTAAGCCGGTAGGTGTAGGCGAAGCGAAAGCGAGTCTGAATAGGGCGATTTAGTTTGTTGCATTAGACCCGAAACCGAGTGATCTAGCCATGAGCAGGTTGAAGGTTGGGTAACACCAACTGGAGGACCGAACCCGCATCTGTTGCAATAGATTGGGATGACTTGTGGCTAGGGGTGAAAGGCCAATCAAACTCGGAAATAGCTGGTTCTCCGCGAAATCTATTTAGGTAGAGCGTCTGACGAATACCCCGGGGGGTAGAGCACTGGATGGGCTATGGGGACTCACCGTCTTACTGATCCTAACCAAACTCCGAATACCCGGGAGTACTATCAGGCAGACACACGGCGGGTGCTAACGTCCGTCGTGAAAAGGGCAACAACCCTAACCTCCAGCTAAGGTCCCCAAGTCATGGCTAAGTGGGAAAGGATGTGAGGATCCCAAAACAACCAGGATGTTGGCTTAGAAGCAGCCATCATTTAAAGAAAGCGTAACAGCTCACTGGTCTAAATAAGGGTCTTTGCGCCGAAAATGTAACGGGGCTGAAGCCATGCACCGAAGCTGAGGATTTGCAGTTTACTGCAAGTGGTAGCGGAGCGTTCCGTAAGCCTGTGAAGGGACAGTCGTGAGACATCCTGGAGGTATCGGAAGTGCGAATGTTGACATGAGTAACGATAAAGAGGGTGAGAGACCCTCTCGCCGAAAGACCAAGGGTTCCTGCTTAAAGTTAATCTGAGCAGGGTTAGCCGGCCCCTAAGACGAGGCGGACACGCGTAGTCGATGGGAACCACGTTAATATTCGTGGGCCTGGTGGTAGTGACGGATTGCGTAACTTGTACGGTCTTATTGGATTGATCGTGCAGGGAAGCGGTTCCAGGAAATAGCTCCACCGTATAGACCGTACCCGAAACCGACACAGGTGGT
Organism: Rhizobium sp. S152; assembly: GCF_030380735.1. Lineage (GTDB taxonomy): Bacteria > Pseudomonadota > Alphaproteobacteria > Rhizobiales > Rhizobiaceae > Rhizobium. The sequence goes on from NZ_JAUDRZ010000016.1 coordinate 1,372, forward strand.
CAGGTAGAGTATACCAAGGCGCTTGAGAGAACTATGTTGAAGGAACTCGGCAAATTGCACGCGTAACTTCGGAAGAAGCGTGACCCCAAGTTAGGCAACTAGTTTGGGGTGGCACAGACCAGGGGGTAGCGACTGTTTATCAAAAACACAGGGCTCTGCGAAGTCGCAAGACGACGTATAGGGTCTGACGCCTGCCCGGTGCTGGAAGGTTAAAGGGAGAGGTGCAAGCTTTGAACTGAAGCCCCAGTAAACGGCGGCCGTAACTATAACGGTCCTAAGGTAGCGAAATTCCTTGTCGGGTAAGTTCCGACCTGCACGAATGGCGTAACGACTTCCCCGCTGTCTCCAACATAGACTCAGTGAAATTGAATTCCCCGTGAAGATGCGGGGTTCCTGCGGTCAGACGGAAAGACCCCGTGCACCTTTACTATAGCTTTACACTGGCATTCGTGTCGGCATGTGTAGGATAGGTGGTAGGCTTTGAAGCGGGGACGCCAGTTTCCGTGGAGCCATCCTTGAAATACCACCCTTATCGTCATGGATGTCTAACCGCGGTCCGTTATCCGGATCCGGGACAGTGTATGGTGGGTAGTTTGACTGGGGCGGTCGCCTCCGAAAGAGTAACGGAGGCGCGCGATGGTGGGCTCAGACCGGTCGGAAATCGGTCGTCGAGTGCAATGGCATAAGCCCGCCTGACTGCGAGACTGACAAGTCGAGCAGAGACGAAAGTCGGTCATAGTGATCCGGTGGTCCCGCGTGGAAGGGCCATCGCTCAACGGATAAAAGGTACGCCGGGGATAACAGGCTGATGACCCCCAAGAGTCCATATCGACGGGGTTGTTTGGCACCTCGATGTCGGCTCATCGCATCCTGGGGCTGGAGCAGGTCCCAAGGGTTTGGCTGTTCGCCAATTAAAGCGGTACGTGAGCTGGGTTCAGAACGTCGTGAGACAGTTCGGTCCCTATCTGCCGTGGGTGTAGGAATATTGACAGGATCTGTCCCTAGTACGAGAGGACCGGGATGGACATATCTCTGGTGGACCTGTTGTCGTGCCAACGGCATAGCAGGGTAGCTACATATGGAATGGATAACCGCTGAAGGCATCTAAGCGGGAAACCAACCTGAAAACGAGTATTCCCTATCAGAGCCGTGGAAGACGACCACGTTGATAGGACGGGTGTGGAAGCGCAGCAATGTGTGAAGCTTACCGTTACTAATAGCTCGATCGGCTTAATTGTTCTCATTGCTTATGCTCATCAAAGCGCCAAAGGCGCTTTGATCATGCATC
>NZ_JAUDRZ010000018.1 GCF_030380735.1 Rhizobium sp. S152
GTGTTGCGATGGTTGGGGCTGTAGCTCAGCTGGGAGAGCACCTGCTTTGCAAGCAGGGGGTCAGCGGTTCGATCCCGCTCAGCTCCACCAATTCGCTTCCCGAGAGGAGACGATGGTGTCGAGATGGCGGATACATATCCTTTGAAGAAATAAAAGTTTGCATCGGCTTCGGCCTGATGCCTGTTCTGCATATATCGTGAAGAGAAGATTGATCTGGAGGCTTCCAGGTGTTTTGGCACAATCCTTATGGATTGTCCGAGACGTCCGAGCCCAGTTCCTGAGAAACCATGGATGGCCTAGCCGGCCGGATATGGTGGAGGGATTGGAGGTAGGAAGGAAGCTTGTCGCTCTGGGTCGTCAGTGCAAACCGCATAGCGGTTTGTGCGTGTTGTTTGTAAGCCCTCGGGTTTGCATCTGACGGACGACTTGATGGCCGTTGCCTGACCGCGCGGTCCTGGATTTAATCTCGAGAAGCTGGTCTTAAAGATCGGACACAAGCGAACTGCTCGGCGTAGTTCCAATAAAGTGATCCGATCGAACACGTCGATGGCATTGTTGGATTGACTGGGTTGTAAAAGGTAACCCGGTCTGTTGTCGTTCTCTTCGAGAACGGACAACGAGATGATGAGCATTGGCAATGAGAACGATTAAGTGTCGTAAGGGCATTTGGTGGATGCCTTGGCATGCACAGGCGATGAAGGACGTGATACGCTGCGAAAAGCCGTGGGGAGCTGCGAATAAGCTTTGATCCATGGATCTCCGAATGGGGAAACCCACCTTAAATGCTTGGAAAATCTAAGTTGTGCTTCGGTACGGCTTAGGTTTCCAAGCATTGTGATAAGGTATCTACACCTGAATACATAGGGTGTAAGAAGCGAACGCAGGGAACTGAAACATCTAAGTACCTGCAGGAAAGGACATCAACCGAGACTCCGCA
>NZ_JAUDRZ010000019.1 GCF_030380735.1 Rhizobium sp. S152
TATAAGCCGCTTCACGAAACGAGGGCGGCGGCGCTGCTGGCGACGGTGTCCTTCGGTTTTGTGTTTCCGGATTGGCTTTTGTGCTGATGAGGGTTTGAGGTTTAGGCCTTGGGCTTGCGGAGAGGTTTCGACTGGGTTTTCCGGTCTGTTATTTGACAATTGAATATTGGAAGAAAGAGAAACGTGGGCGGCGGAGTTCGCGGGATCGGCAGAGATGTCGGTTCTTTGAAAGAGACTTTGGCGGTCACGTTTATCAAGAGAAGTTACACTGGTTTTTGACGGTTGGTTTAGGCTGATCGTTTGGAAAACAGGTGTGAAGTTCTCGTCGATTCAAGACGTGACGTAAATGCCAATGATTGAATTCTCAACATGAGAGTTTGATCCTGGCTCAGAACGAACGCTGGCGGCAGGCTTAACACATGCAAGTCGAGCGCCCCGCGAGGGGAGCGGCAGACGGGTGAGTAACGCGTGGGAACGTACCCTTTTCTACGGAATAACCCAGGGAAACTTGGACTAATACCGTATGTGCCCTTCGGGGGAA
>NZ_JAUDRZ010000002.1 GCF_030380735.1 Rhizobium sp. S152
CACAGCAATCATGCGAAAACTCATCGTCCTCGCCAATGCACTGCTCAGCAAAGGCAGAAAATGGGTTCCATCCCTGCCTTGACCAACACGGATACTCTAGAGAGGGACCCATGAAGAAACTATTATTGATTCTATGTGCAACGGTGGCTACTACCGGAAGCGTGCACGCTCAGGCAAGAGTAACCGCCACTCATCGCAACGGACTCATCGAGAGCTATCGCGCCTACATTGGCCAAGCAGATCTTTTCAATTCCAATGGCGTCAGGCTGACACAGCCGTGGCAGATCATCCGCCAGGATCGAGCGAATTTCCATCAGTACGGTGTGCGCGACCGCGACGATGAATCCGACTCGTTCTTCGGAGATCCCGTCAATCGACAAGCCCTTGAGCAGATGCTCCGCAACGGCACCATGACCCGAGACGCGGCCAACATGATCGTTCGCGGCAATGTCTGGATCGACGTGGACATCTATGGCGGCCAGGGAACTGGTCGCTGGATAGACGTCTCTGTGTCCGATTGATCCGCCGGAGCCAACCAATGAAAACCGTGGCAGCGATCCTAGTCGCCTTAGTGATCACAGTTGCGCCTAACGCTGGGGCACAGTCGATGTCCGGCGTTTCGATTGGGGGTAGTCGTGACCAGCTAGCCACCCTTGGCAGCCGCCCAATCGCCGCAGAGGCGATGGGTCCGCATAGCCTTGAGAAGTACAAGCTTTCTGGCGGGAATGACCTCTCGGCTACCTACCATCGTGCATCCGGGAAGATCGTCTATCTGGAGACGGATTGGGGAGGCGAGGCAGCCGGAGCATTCTCGGATTTCGAAGGCTTCAAGTACGGCAAGACGACGCTCAACCAAATCCGGACGAAGCTAGGCAGCAATGGACTTGCCTTCAAGGATCGCCCACCGGTGACCCCGACGACAGACGGTGGCCTCTTGCTGTTCAATTCGTACGAGGTCAAAGGTACGGAGACAATCGCGACGTTCGTCACGAGCGTTTCAGCCGCCGCCGTAAAATCCGCCAAGGAAAAGGGCACGAGCCCTGAAATCGGCGATATCGCGACATTGGAAGCGGTCATCCTTGGTGAGACGGATTACCTGGAGACGATCTGGGGCGCAGACAAGATTACGTCTCCCGGTTACGCGCCTATCGAGTGGCCGGGCACTGGTTCAAGTACCCGGGCGATTTCTACGTCGTCCGATTTCAAGAAGCCCAACGCTGCCGATTTTCCCGTTGCGCGGATCTACAGGGGCAAGACCGCGAAGCCTGACTTTACCGGCGAGAACGCACACTTCCGCGATTTCCGCACGCGTATCCAGCAAGGCATGGCGGAGGGTCCGAAATTCGCCGGTGAGTATTCAGTTATCCAGTTCGGCTGCGGAACCGGATGCTCCGCGGTCATCCTTGCCAACAATCGGACCGGGCAGCCCTACTCGTTTCCCAGGGGCGGCGAGGACAACATGTATCTCACTCTGAGGTATCGGCTGGATAGCCGGTTAATGGTCGCGCAGTGGGGCTCATACGACAGCGGCAAATGCTATATGGAATACTTTGATTTCGCCAACGGTGCCTGGAGTGAGCTGGGTAAGCGCGAAATAGGCCCTCTCGATTCCTGCTACAACGACATCGAGCAGAACGGACCATGACGAACTCCCGCTTCCTTAGGAGCCTGGTGGCTGTCTTGGCAACCGGGGTCTTCTTATCTTCGACCCCAGTGATGTCCGCTGAAATCGCGAAGGTAAATAAGAACGCTTGCAAGGTGTCCTTAGCTGGTCCAATCGCGGCTGGGGATCTCTCCAAGCTTAAGAAGGTCGCGTTACCTGGCTCGTCGTTGTGTCTCGACAGCCCTGGCGGTGATTTCATCGAAGGTTTGGCGATCGCGGAGTGGCTGACCGGAAAGAACGTGACGACAGTCATAGATAACGGGGCCTTATGCTATTCGGCTTGCGCTATCGCCTTCATGGGCGGCAGCGATTGGGAAAAGATTTATTCGCCAAGGCGCAAGCTGCATGTCGGCGGGCGGCTGGGTTTCCACGCCCCTTATCTGATAGCGCTCAGCAAGACCTACTCAGGGCCTGACTTGGAGGCAACGTACTCGGAAGGTCTTCAGGCCGTTGCCCGCATGATGAAGCTGGGCGCCGACATGGGTGAAGATGGATTCATTCCGGAACGGGTCATGTTAAAGCTACTAGCAGCGGGTCCGAGTGAACTTTACATGGTCAATGACGTCATAAAGGCTCGGGAGCTGGGTATTGAACTGATCGGCATCCCTCAAGCACGGTGGACAACTGCCGCGCTCTGCAATGCTTGCATAGTCCGAAATGAGCGACGCGCCCGAACCGATGCCTGCGAGCAACCGGTTGCGTCCACGGAGATCTCGAAAGATATCACGCAAACGACGTTCTACGGTTTTGCGGGCGAGGGGTCTTATTACTGCGCGGTCCGGCTGTCCAAGAAGAGCGGCAAGGCATCAATCGCCGCCACTCTGGATGAGGACGAGATTTCCAGTAAGGACACGAAATTCATTCCTCTCGATGATGACGACGCGTTGCCGGTCGGGCTGCAGGAATAACGCATCGATCCCGCTCAAGCTCTTCTAGTCACACACCTAAAAACGATGCGGGCGCTCGACCCGTTAGGGGAGCGCCCGCATGTTGTTGCTAGCGGCAAAAGCCAACTGAATGGCAGGCCGCCTGCGTGGAACGGTCATGTATAGACCTGATCCGAGTCGAGCAACTAACATTTTTGCAGCGCTGCCATGCGACACCGGGACCTCCCCTGCTATTGCCCTCAATCCAATTTGTGCTTGACGCTGTCCCATTTTGTGGACGACAATTCACAGGACGCAATCGGTTCCCCTAAATGAGGATAGCATTTTTTGAGACTGGCTGGCTTTCCGCCATGTTGGTCAAAGCATATATTTTGCTCTTAAATCGAGCACAGAAGTCGCCCTTCAAAGTGTGGAGGGCTTAATGGGACACTGGGAAACCGCTGGCCGTTCAGACGAATGGTACACACCACACAAGGTCTTCGAGGCTTTGGGTGTGACCTTCGATGTCGATGTCGCCGCCCCAAATGGAGTTCGGACGTTTGTACCAGCGAGTGACTTCATCACCGAGGAAAGCCTGGAGCGGGACTGGTCTGGATTTGTCTGGATGAACCCACCATTTGGCGGACGAAATGCCTTGAAGCATGGCTGGACAAGTTCTTTCGCCACGGGAATGGAATTGCCCTGGTGCCCGACCGCACCAGCGCACCCTGGTTTCGGGATGCATGGGACAAGGCTGATCTCGCGCTGTTTACTCCAAAGCTGAAGTTTTACAGGCCTGATGGCTCTCAGGGGAAGGCTCCAGCAAATGGTACTGCGTTGTTCGCAGCTGGACCCAGAGCGGTCGATGCGTTGAAGCGAGCCGCGAAGATGAGGCTGGGAATTTTAGCCGCGCCGGTCACAACTGAGGAGATAAGCGAGATCGAAGTTCGACGGCTCACCGTAGCTCATCTCATTCGCGAGCACATGCGGGAGCAAGGGTTCGAAGCCACAGGCATGGGAGATCAGGCAATGTTGGCTATCGTCAAGGCCTTCGAGGATCAAGGCTACAGACCGAGATCACCAGTGAGCATTTAACGGAGGTTTCGCGCTTTGGCACCGAGTGAAATTACATGGAGCCGTTGCACGAAATTTAATGATCTCAACCTAGTGTAGCTGCCACTCCAGTTACACCAGGTTGAAAATGCTGAACGAAACCGACATTGCCTTCTTCCGGCGACGTATCGAAGAGTTGCTGCGCGACGGGCACCTGACGGATTGGCAGCGACAATTCCTTGGTGACGTCGGCGGCAAAATTTCCCGCTACGGCGTTCGCACAAAGCTGTCCGACAAGCAGTTCGCCGTTCTGCGGCGGCTGACCAATACCGCTATCGAGCGACCTAGACTGGTCGTGGTCAATGACGTGCCTAGCCCTGTATCCGAGCGCTCAGTGACGCGGGTGCCAACCAGACGCGGCAACTCATCCAGAGCAGGAGGATACCTGCGAAATCCGTTCAGGGTGCGAAACCCATTACGCCCGCGCAGACTGTTCCGACGCTCATCATCCTTCAGGTTGATGTCGAGCATGGGCGGAAGGGCGGCAATTGTCCTGCTGGCAGCTCTGATGGTCGTGGGCTTGATCGGCAACCTTTTGGGGCTGTCCCCTGATAAGGTCGATACGTCGCAATCTACTCCTTCCGCCGTCAGCAGTGACGTTGGCGTCAACAAAATCCCGACCGTTGGCAATGCGAGGTTCACCGTCACCGATGGGGACACGATACGGCTGAGCGACGGTACTAGAGTCCGATTGGTGGGTTTCAACACGCCAGAGAAATTCGAGCCTCAGTGTTCCGCAGAGGCGGCCCTTGGCAACCTCGCCTCGGCCCGTTTGAAGGAACTGGTTGCCGGGGCAACCACGACCCAGGTGAGTCTTGTTGACTGCGCGTGCAAGCCGGGAACTGAGGGCACTAAGAAATGTAATTACGGCCGCAGTTGCGGAATGCTTTCGGTCGACGGTCGCGACGTTGGCAAGACACTGATAGCCGAGGGTCTCGCCGTACCGTTTGTCTGTGGCGCCACGGGATGTCCGCCGACCCCACGACCGTGGTGCGGGTAGTACGATGACAGTGATGAAATCTTTGGACGCCTCGCAGAAGCGACCTTGGTCGGCAACGCGGCCAGTGATCGCGATTGCCTTTCTCGCAATGCCCTTGCTTGCATTCCACGCTGCCGTAGCCAACACACCGTGCAGCGGACGGAAAGGTGGGATCGATCACTGCCAGGGCGACACCTTCATCTGCCGCGATGGATCCGTCTCCGCGAGCAAGAAATCGTGCCAGGCAACGATGGGTGCGGTCGGGCTGCTAGGAACCAAAGCTGAAGAAATGCAGCCGAGCCTTACAGGCGAATGCTCTTGCCGGGGTGGAAACTACTGTACCGGGCCACGGGGAGGGCGGTATTGCATCACCGATACCGGCAAAAAGAGCTATCTACGGAAGTGACGCTGCATCTACCAAGATAGTGTGGGAACGGGGCCGATTGCCAGTCGACGGAACTCGTATCCGCCGTGCTCTTCCCAATCGCTAACATACTGGCACCCCATCACGTCTTCGCCGTCGGCTTCCACCACACGCCGCAGCACAATCGCTTTGGCTCCCGTTTTAACGCGATGTCTGTCCTCGAACTGGTGATATGTTCCCTCGTCGAAATCCCCCTTTGGGTCACGCATCTGCATCCAGTAACCACTTGCTGTGGTCGAATTCGCTATCTCGTCGAGGGTCGTCATTCCGCCTGTCGGCATCTCGTTTCGGAAAATCGGATGGCCATTACGAAGGCCAATAGGCGATCGCGATAAAATTTCGAGCATTCGCCCCATTGCCTCTTTGCGAGCTTCTTCTGCCGAATGAGCGGTAACGGCGAGGAACTCCTCTATGGCAAGGCGAAGACCGTCCGTGATTGCATTTTGCTCTGCAGCAGTACGCATCTGCAGCCTAAGTTCGCTGAACAGGCTCGCGAACTGACCAATTTCAACCTGCTGCCGTTCAAAAGCAGCATATTCACCCGTGAAGTGGATGTAGACGGGGGAACGAGTCTTGTCTTCCGGCCTCCAGAGCATGCCTGAAAACGATGGATGCCCCGAAGAAGTTGGGGAAGATCCAAAACGCCACAGCGTGCTCTCAGTTGCACAGCGCAGCCACTCAAGGATCTCACTTTGGTCCAGATCGTCGATCTCAATGGTGGTGTCGCGACCTTCGTTGAGATCATCAGTGTCAAAGAGTTCGATGTCGTAGGGCTGGCTGCGAACAGATCCGTCCACAGCGCGGATATGGATGACATACGGAGCGAATAGCGGCTCGCAATGAAACTCGACGTGATGCCATTTACCGGCAATTACCACCACATCGTCTGGGCTATCTCTTAGCTTTTTCGCCAACTTAACCAAAGCTTTGCGATAGCCATCGACGAAGCTTTTGAACGCCTGATTTTCGGTCGGTGCTCCGTGCATGAAAAGCGAGATGTTCAGCCCACTTATTTCGATGGCAGCGTCTGGACCGCCGAGAACGATCTGGCCCCGATACTCGGTTCCCTGCAGGGCAACCTCATCAGCGAGCATTCTGTTGACGTTCAAAGAATACAGTTCATTTTGTCCGAACATTTCAACTCCGACGCACAGGTATGCCTGCGCGAGATGTTGACAATCTCGCAGGTAACATACGGAAAATGTGCGATTTTTTGTGTGGTACAAGCAGCGAACTCGTCGCTTCTCCACGTTTCGATGACAAAAGTGTTGACCGAAATACTGATGGCCGCAAGCCAAAAAATGCAGCGTTGGAGAAGTTTTCACACTGCTAAGGTCTTGGCCAAATCCGCCTACATCGATTCGTCCGTTGCCTGAAGCCAACTGACAACTGGACGGATCGATGGGCCGATCAGATCGACGCCATGTACGCCTTGATTATTTCGGCGGCCGGGCGTGGATCTACGGCGTTTCCGAGTCCACGCAACTTATCCACTCGGGAGGGTATCCCATTTCCCAACCAGCGAACTCCGGGTGGAGGGAGCGCCCGCCATTTTCCGTCGGGGCACTCAACATATTGCCTGCCGCGAAAACTTGCGACGGAAGCGGTGAACCCCCGGCTCCGAAACTCATGTTCGGTCCACCCTTTTCCCCATCCGAAGCGCGAAGCGTGCTCCACAAAGACAGGACTACGTTTTGAAGTGTGACCTGCCTCTTCTTGCCGTCCGGTGTCTTTCCCGACAGAGACGTTCCCTTCGGGACAGTTTGTCCGCCACTCGGCGTTGTTGTAGTCGGCCACAAACCAATAGCGATCTCGGAAGTGGTCCGCACCCGCGCTCGCGGCTTCCATCGGGACTGCCCCCATGGCGTAACCCATGGTTTCCAGATCACTTCGCACGAGGGCGAGCCAACGAGCTGCCGCCGCAGATTGCTCTCCAAAAACGACTGAAGGCTGTCGCTCCGAGATGAGCCGCTTGAATTCCGGCCAGAGGTGTCGAGGGTCGTCGAAGCCTGCCTGTTTGCCCGAGACCGAGAACGGCTGGCATGGGCAACTCCCCGTCCAGATCGGACGCTCGTCGTCCCATCCAGCAAGCCGTGCTGCAAGGCTCCATCCTCCAATCCCGGCGAAGAAGTGACATTGGGTGTAACCGATGAGGTCTCCTGGTTGGACATCGACGATGCTCCTTTGATCTACATCGCCTGGAGCGATTAGGTTTTTTGCTATGAGCTTGCGCAGCCACTGCGCGGCGAATGGATTGTTTTCGTTGTAATAGGCGGTCATGGAATTGACCGCCGCGCATAAGGAAGCTGCGAGTCTGCGATCTGGGCATCGGCGGTACCCGGATGCCAATGTTCATTGCGTACTGTGTCTAGATACGCTCCGATGATCGCTGCGGCCGGGCGCGGGTCGACCGCATTCCCGAAGCCGCTGATTTTTCCCATTCGGGCGGGTACCCCATGAGCCATCCAATCAATGCCGGGGTTAACGCGCCGCAGTTTGCCATCTTGCCCCCGACGCCAGTCGTCTTCTCGCCCAGCATGAAAAGGATGTGGGATCGGATCAGGTTCAAGTTCCTGCTGTTTCCGGGCTGATGGCTCGCTGCAAAGCTCAGTGACGTCGGTCGAGGCCACAAACCAAAATCGGTCGCCAAGGACGTCCGCACCTGCGCTCGCGGCCTCGATAGGGATTGCCCCCATGGCGAAATCCATGGCTTCCAGATCACTTCGCACAAGTCGGAGCCATTCAGTCGCGTTCGCAGACTGTTCTCCAAAGATGACTGCAGGGCGGCGCTCCTGGATGAGGCGCTTGAATTCCGGCCAAAGGTGACGCTCGTCGTCAAAGCCTTTTCGCGCTCCAATCGCGGAGAAGGGCTGACAGGGGCAACTGCCGGTCCAGACGTGCTGGTCGTCGGACCATCCGGCGAGGCGAAGGGCGCGGGACCACCCACCGATACCGGCGAAAAAGTGACACTGGGTATATCCTTTGAGGTCGTCTGGTTGGACATCGGCGATTGATCTTTCATCGACATCGCCGGGGGCGATTAGGTTTGTGGAAATTAGGTTTCGTAGCCACTGCGCGTGGTAGGGGCTGATTTCGTTGTAATAAGCGGTCACGCGACGACCTCCCGGTGAAGGGCGAGGGACGGCGCGAAAATTTCCAGGGATTTCGGGGAGACCGTAGGAAGCGATCCGTTGTCGAACGGCAGGCAATAGCCGTCGGCAAAGCGCACATCGCAAGCGATGGCCGCACGTATTAGGAAATGCATATGATGGGGGAGCCGGTTAACTTAATAAAATTGTCAGGTCAAAACGGTGTGCCCGGCAAGCGAAAAAAATGAATGCTCGCAATATTTTTGGAGCTGAGATGACTAATCGGGGATCAAAGAATTCTGAGCGTTGAGACTGGGAATGCTGCGGGAGCACAAAATGAGCGACAACATCATCGCCGGTTGGGTCGGCATTTACTCTCGGCTAACGATGGCCAATTTCATACGTGTTGACACACAGAGTTTGGCAGTTGAAAACACCGTTACTATTAGGGGAGAAAACTAATGGCTGACGAACTGAGCACACCGCCTGCATCCGAAGTGGCCGGTGCCGAAAATATTGAAAAGGCGCCTGTCGCCAAAAAAACTCGTGCGCCGCGTCGCGCGAAGGCTGCTGAATCCGAGACGGTAGCTGCACCGAAGACACGACGGGGTGGTCGCAGAAAGGTTGAGGCTGTTGAAACAGCACCTGTTCCTGCGGAGCCGAAGCGTAGAGGACGTGGTCCGACGAAATCTGCAGTAGCTGGGAAGACATCGAAGTCCGCACCGACCGTCACACAGTCCGACGACCTCGCAGAACTCCTTCAGCTTGAGGAAGAAAACAAGCGTCTCCGCAAAGCGCTGGCGGAAAAGCTCCGTGCGGAAAACGCTGATTTGCGCAGGCGTATTGGATCTTGAGCAGCTAGCCGCATACATTTGCTGATGCTCCATGACATGAAGGACTGCACGGAGAGCAATCGTTTATCCGTGCAGTCTAACGTCCTATGCACGGAGACGATATTCAATGAAGATGCCTTGGTCATTCTTGACACGACGTCGCTCGACCGAACCGTCGCCAAATGAGATCGCGGAGGCCAAGGAAGCATTCGAGGCGGGCGACGCGTCGCCCGAACCGGTGGAAAAGCCTGCTGTTGCACTCCAGGACCTGGCGGACAAGGCCCTAGCGACCGGCGTCTATAATACGCCCGAACCTCCCGATCTAGCGGGAAGCGCCGATGCTGAAGAACCGTCGGTCGAAAGCGCCGAGCGCAAAACATCTCGCTCAGAAGCAGAGCCAAATCCGCGAGGTAGCGTTTCAACGCGCCGCAAGCGGCATGGAAGGATAGGGGCACCATCCGTCAATGCTGGTGCGTATCGCTCGAAAGGCACGGGCCAAGACAGGCAGACTTCGGGATCAGAGCCAAGCGCGACCGATGCTGCACATCTAAATCTTTCCGCACTAGACGGAGAGATTAAACAGCTTCGAAGTCAACTTGCGGACAAACTGAGGCTGCAGAACGCTCAGCTCGAACAGATGCTTCAGCGCTTCGATCCGCTCCCACTGCGAACACCGAAACGCCCTTCCGAAAACCTTTAGCATTCCCTTCAAAAGGCCGTGTAATCCAAGGCAGGAGTGATGGCGCCCTCCGCCGATGCGGAAACCACCGTCGCGACCCAAGGAAAACGTGCACGATGGCTCGTGATCGCCCTGCGATTCCAAGGCTTAACCGTGCCATTTGCGGGACAATCTCATTAGCCAGGTTGCTGCTAGCATAAACCGTGCCTTCGGGGCGCGACGATCACCGAACTGGAAGTTTACCTGCGCCGTCTCTCAGAGTCAGAACGCATCGCTGCGTCCTTGGCGAGTTGGATGAGGTAGGCAACAAACCTCCTGTCGCTCAATTCAGCCAATTTCTTCGCGGCATCGAGATGATCGATTAGATGAACCTGCGACATTTGAACCTCCTTACGTCAATTCGCACATTCATGATTTCTAAAAGACCTTAACTGAAGCTTACTTTGAGTGGAGTTGTCCGGTACTGTACAAATAGCCAGAGTAGTGGACCACTCGCTTGCTTCAGCGTTAAATTTTGGATGTGCAAAATTTCTCGATTTACTTACCCAGGTCAGCTCTTAGCGCCGTCTGAACGGATGCTGAAGGAATATCTCGGTTCCAAACTTCGGTTTGTTGATGACCAAGATTCTGCGAACGATTTTCTAAGTGGGCTCCTCTGAGCAAAGCGTGCTTCACGCTTGGTAACGCGGTGGAACCGCGCTGCCATGGCGACGTTCCAGTCTAGTCTTACAAAGGAGATCATCATGGCTAAACGACCGCCCCCCGCTCAAGACGAAACCAAGATTGAAGAAGTTGGTATTCCCGCCCAGTCGTCAATCAGCCCCGAGACGGATGAATCCACGATTGAACGCATTCGGTCCCGCGCGTACGAAATATGGCAAGCCGAAGGCAGCCTAGACGGTAGTCACGAGGATCACTGGCGCCAGGCCGAGCACGAGATAATGCATGAAAATGATCTTCTGGACGGTGACGACGTGCCGAACCTCGCCGCAGTGCGCGAGGCCGCTCGTCAGCATACAGACGCATTCGTCGTTGCAAGCGATCTCGAAGATGCAGACGAGCGCGAAGCCACTCCAGGTGTCCGCGAGCAGCCCTGAGTTTACCGCAGGCTCAGAGCACGACAACGAGCGCCGATGACGCAGTACCCAATAGAAGGGCAGTTGAGCGCTCCATCTGTCCACGATGGTTCAGCTCTTGGGAACTAAGCAACTCAGCGCACGTTGCCGTCATGCAATCTAACTAGAGGAGAAAACACCATGATCTCTGCAGAACAAGTCCGCGAGCATATGGAAGTCATCGGCGCTGATGGAGCGCATGTCGGCACAGTCGACCACATGGACGGCACGTCGCGCATCAAGCTGACGAAGTCGGACTCCGATGATGGTCAGCACCATCTCATTCCGCTAGATTGGGTCGACCACGTCGATGAGCACGTTCATCTGAGCAAAAATGCTGAAGACGTCCGCAGTCAGTGGTCTTCGGTAAACTAACTGCCTCAGGAGCCGCCTCTGCGCGGCTCCTTACCTTATACTCTTCGGCCGCCCCTTCGTTCGAGACCAATCAGCCACTATGCCACGAGTTGCCATTATCGGATCTGGACCCACCGGTCTCTACACGCTCGCCGGATTGATCTCCAGCGCCACGCCGCTTTCTATCACTATCTTTGAGGAAACGCCTGATGCGGGAAAGGGCACGCCCTACCATCCGGCAGTCAACGACCGCGCCATGCTGGCAAATATCGCCAGCATCGAAATCCCTCGAATTGAGCAGACACTCGTCGAATGGCTGTCTTCGCAAAGCGACAGTGAGCTTCAGGAGCTGGGTGTAGAGAAGACAGCGATCGGCGAGCGCGAGTTTTACCCTCGAGTTGTTCTCGGTGAATTCCTGGCAGCACAATTCTGGGCTCTGGTGAGCCGGGGGCTCTCGCGAGGCCATTCCATCGATGTGAAAGCCAGCCACCGCATCCTCGACATCAAGCTTGGCAAGGATGACATATCTCTCAAGTTCAAGAGGCACGGCGGGGAGGATGCAACGATGTCATTCGACCATGTCGTAATGGCCACCGGACACGATTGGCCCGAGAACACGGAAACGGCGCCTGGCTATTTTGTGTCGCCATGGCCAGCGGCGGCGATCAAGAGAATTGGCGCCGTCAATGTTGGTGTCTTGGGCACTTCGCTGAGTGGTATCGACGCCGTTGTTTCCGTCGGCACCGCACATGGCATGTTCCTTCGGGACGATAATGGCACTCTACGATATGAACCTAGACCAGCAAGCACCGGCCTTAACATCACAATGATGTCACGCAAGGGTTTGTTGCCAGAGGCGGACTTCTACTGTCCGATCCCCTACGAGCCTCTCACGTATTGCACTGAAGAGGCAGTAAAACTGCTGATCGAGCAAAAGGGGGAGCGGCTTCTCGACGAAGTTTTCGAGCTGTTCCGGCGAGAGCTTTCCGTGGCCGATCCGGACTATGCTGCCAGTATTGGACTGGCATTGGCGTCGGTTGAGGACATCGCAGATCGCTATTTCCGAGCGCGACAGGCTGCAGACCCTTTCGTTTGGGCAGCGCAGAATCTTGCTGAGGCGAAGAAAAACAAGGCCGAGCGGAAGACCGTCCGGTGGCGTTACGCAATCCTGAGGATGCATGAGGTCATCGCTCTCGCTATCCCTCAACTCAATGACCGGGACCTGAAGCGCTTCCACAAGCACTTCAAGACAGTTTTCGTTGACGACTACGCGACGGTTCCGCACGAATCCGTCGAGCGGCTCCTCGCCCTGCATCAGCAAGGCAAGTTGTCCGTGAAGGCATTGGGCGACGTCTATGACATTCGACAAGATGATAAGCCAGGCGCCGTGGTGATCGGTGATGGAAACGAGAGCAAGTACGACGCCTTCATCGATGCGACCGGACAACACGCGCTCTCCGCTTCTGATCTTCCTTTTCCTAGCCTTCGCCAGAACGGCGCCATCAAGGAAGCGAAAACGGTAAAGGCCGAAGCCAGCACGAACGACGAGACCCGTCGAACAGGCGGCATCGAGATTGACGACGATTTCCGGCCCCGGGTGGAGGCTGGGCTGTGCAATAATCTCTACTGCGTCTCAGTCCCGTTTCTGCTCCACAAGATGCCGTTTGTCCAAGGCATCACCAGTGCCCATGAGATGGGGAATACGGTAGCGGCGGCGATCATCGATGCAGTTGCGAACCCGGACCTTCTCGCGCACTCTAGGTAACGATCACCCGACGAGGACCCTGTCTCCAACGGAAATGACGCCCTTGGAGCCAACGTCGGCATACACACCGAGACACCGCTGGCGGTTCCTGACTATCGTTCGAAGGATTTCGGGATCCTCCGGGAGTTCGGCCTGGGCAAGCATGGTCATACCGCAACGTTTGGTTTTCTCCGTGACCGTACCCCGGTAAGTGCCGATGGCAATTTGGTTGCCGACCCAGTCGTTCTCGTCAGCACTGGTGTCCACGACAATGTTTGGGCGGAACCTGCTAACGTTCAGGACCACCTGGGGCAGGAGCCCAGCCAAGTCAGAAAGTGACCTCGTTGAGAGCAAATGGATAGGGCTAGCGATGTAGCGGGGGCTCAATGTGATATCGCCTGCGTCCGTGGCGAGGTTGCTACCAGCTCGCCGGATTGCGCAGCGGAAGCCGAAATGGTCAGACAGCGCCGTGTCCAACTCACGATCAGCCACGCTGAAGTTCCAAGCGGTGGATGAGACTACAACGTCACCATCGACGATGCGAGCAGCAAGCTGTAGCGCTGGACGCCAGTGGGCGATCTTTTCCGGTGCGGCTATTTCTCCCGAGACGGCATCGACGAGAAGATAACTGCGATCACCGCGAACGCCATCAAAGGTGACGTCCAGGGTGTCGAGGCGTTCCCCGCGCAGCGAACTGACTGGGTAACGCCATAGCTCCTGAACTGTTGCTGGAACCTCTATCGGGTCGCTCCCCAGATCCAGGCTAACGCAGCAACAATACCGACCGCAGTAAGCGGGCGTTCCCTGACCGTGTCTTCAATGCTCTGGATTAGCGATTTGGCTTCAGCCTTTCCAGCAGCAAGCGCACCGCTAGCTACTTCGGAAGCCTGGTCCGACAGGCGACCGGCATCCCGGCGCAGAGAGTCGACACGTCTGCTTTTATCGCCGCCAAGCTCTCCGGTTGCCCTGAGTGCTTCCTCTACAAGCGGATAATCCTCGCGCCCAGTACCTGACTGGCCGTCGATGGAGCTGGCGACGGAGGTTTGAGTGACCGATACAGGATCGGAAGCAGGAAAGGTATCCTCGAGGCCCTGATCAAGAGCTTCCGGCTCGCCAGAGTCCTGCTGGGCCTTTTCGATGTTGTAAGATTGGACTGCCGGGGATTGCTTGGGATCGATCATGGTGTTCCTCCTGTTTGGGTGAGAACATCCAATTGCGAATTCGGTTCCTATTAAATCTCACACCGCGTACGGTTGACGTGCCATATGTGCGCCCTGGTTCGTTAGACTCTCTTGGCTATTTCGTCGAAAGTCATTCTTAGTTCGGTGAGCGGGCCTTTGTCGGCGCCGAAGATCTCAACGGACATCATGGCTCCAGGGGCGTCAGGTAAACCGTTTTGCACCATTTCGCAGAGCAAGGTCTTAGCATGCGAGCGAGCGTCATCGAACGTGTCAAAATCGTGCGCATGCTCGTTCGCGTCTGCGCCGGTCCCATCTAGGAGCTGGAAAATGTACCTTGGCACGTTTTCCTCACACATTCATATCGGAGGCGACGGCTTCGAAAACGGGCTTCCGTTTTTTGGCTGCCATCAACAGATCCAGCTCAACCGATGAAGGTCCAAACCGTTCAAAGAGATTTTCGGCAACGTCGTAATCCAAGCCGTACTTCGCCTGAAACTCCTCGATGGAGTATGGCTTGCCTCGCGCCGGTCGTGCACGCTTTGATACGCAGTCCATCATCAGCAGTCTCCTTCAGTTTGCCGCAGAATGCCTTTGAAAGCCATTTGTTCCGCCGACGGCGTGCCCGTTCCGATTTAAACAGGCGTCGCTACGCGCTTTGAAGAACATCTTTGCGAACCCAAACGCTGACGCTCCCCCCATTTGTTGCGAAATCTGCCCGACCTTGATCGTCGGTGGTGACTTCACCCTCTTTGTGACCCAAGAAGTCGATGAAGACTGCGTTGGAATGGTTGGAACCGAGATCAACGGATAAGTGTCCGGGTTCTCCGTTGGACATGACAACAACGCAACCTGGCTCAGTCTCGGTTCCTTGCCGAGTGAACCCCATTATGCTGTGGTCGTCGAAGTGATCGACCTGGGAACCATTCGCGAACCGCTGTCGTGCTTCGATCAACTTGGGCAAGCAGCCGATTGCTGGCATTTCGACTTTGTGCTGGTTACGGTCCTCGCCTTTGTCGCTGTATTCCGCGCCGTACAAATCGGGATAGAATACGCAGGGGACGCCCTGTTCTCGCAGGAGGATCAGGGCGTAGGCGAGGGGCTTGAACCAAGGCTCGACTGTTGCTTCGAGCGATTGCAAAGGCTGCGTGTCGTGGTTGTCGACCAGGGTCACGGCGTGATCTGGAATGGACGAAACGAGCGATCCATCGAAGATAGTGCGCATGTCGAAGTTTCCACCTGCCTTGGAGGCATCATGGAAGCGGTGATGTAGCGCAACGTCGAAAAGCATCAGCTGTTTGTCGACGAGTTCCAGATAATTGGCGAGCGTTGCCATATCGGGATGCCAATACTCGGCGACTACAAATAGATCTGTGCCGATCGCGTCGCGCATGTGGCCAACCCAATCCTTGAAGAACCAGGCTGGGATATGTTTGGCTGCGTCAAGGCGGAAGCCGCCAACACGCACCTGCGCGGAAAACCAACGTCCCCAGTATTTCAGCTCTTCGTATACAGCCTTGTTGCGAAACTCGACGTCTGCCCCCATCAGGTAGTCGAAATTGCCAAGCTCGTCATCGACTTCGTCGTTCCACTGACCTTCGCCATACTCATTCATGAGCCTGAAGACGCCGGTCTCATCAGGCTGCTCAATCACGTCAACTCCACTGAAGCACTGCTTGTCCCAAATGAATTCTGAATGTTTTCCCTGCCTGCCCGGAAAAGTGAACCGGGTGTAGGCAAGCGCTCTGACGTCCTCTTCTTCGATCTGCGTCCGGTCTTCAGAGTTCACCCGCCTGACAACCACGCTTTCCTCTTCGTCGGCTCCCATTTTGTGGTTCAGCACGACGTCATGAATCGGCCGGATCCCGTGGTCGGTAAGGCTCCTGCAGGCATTTTCGAGGGCTGCTCTGTCACCGTATTTGGTTGCAACGCTTCCCTTTTGTTCGAACTCGCCCAGGTCAAAGAGATCGTAGGTGTCATATCCGACCGAGGCAGCGCCGGACGCGCCTTTATAGGCAGGTGGCAGCCACACGTCTGTGATGCCAATCTTCGCGAGATCGTCAGCTTTCTCGCCCACCTCCTTCCACAGGCGACCATCACCAGGCGAATACCAGTGGAAGAATTGCAGCAGTGTGCGTTTGTTCATGTAGTCCTCGGAAACAGTAAAGGATGCTTGTTCTGCAAGGACGCTGCATGCGTGCCGCGGAAGCGAGCAGGCAGCCGCTCGGTCGCGAATTTCTTATCGATGGTCGCGCGGGACACGACTGTTCGTTACCAACTCTTGGAGCGTGGCGAACTGACCGAAGAGCTTTAGCAGGTCACGGCGCTGTTTATCATCCAGGCGGTAGCGGTCGGCGAAATCTTCGACGCGGAGAACTCTACGAAGCCTGTCGGTCTTGGTGAAGTCGTTCTGGAAATGCGTGCTCATGTAGCCCCTCGAAATTGCGCGAGAGAAATGTCCATCATCGGGTTTGGTTCCAAGGCGTGGGACGAAATTTGCCGGGCCAAGACGCGGCGTACGCATGCGTACAAAATTTTGCCGAGCAAACAACAAGCCCCAGGTAGTCGGCATGTCCAAAGAAGATATCCAGGAAGCAGCACGACGAAAGTCCATGACGGACCAAAAGCGGCGCGAGAAGTTTCAGGCGATCCTCAGGGTGGCGGTTGCGATGATTGAGACTGAAGTCGAAGCTCGCCGCATAAAGACAGAACGCTTACGCGCTGCAAGGACGGCCGCAGCTCGGGACAAGGGGGGCTATAGCTTGTTCGAGGACGGACACACTATTCTCGCTAACAAACCGCCGACCACGAGCGGCCCTGTATCGATCGGGAACTGCGACCGGTTACAACACTGAGGTTTAGACCTTGGATCATCCCCACGAAACTCAGACCGCACCACACGGTCTTCGCCTTGCGAATCTGTATGCACCGTCATATCTATTGAAACGCGGGCCTGTAGCTCAATTGGTCAGAGCCGTCGGCTCATAACCGATTGGTTGCAGGTTCAAGTCCTGCCGGGCCCACCAAGCGACTGCCTCATTATGGTAGGCATTGCGTTAGCTTAGCCGTCAATCAAGATCGCCGATGCTCGCTGCGCGAGGGTCTCCCCGGCCGATCATCCGCATGAATGGGCGAACCAAACGCCCTCTGTCCCAATCGACATGCGTTTATGTAGTGCCCCTTCAGTGGACAAACCGGCACGCTCGAGCAATGCCTGCCGATACGGCTTGCCAGACCTTGCTCGATACCGAAGACCCTCAGGCTGTTTTGGAAGGGCGACACTCTAGAAAAAAACGCGAGAGCGTATTAGACGGAGACCGCCTACCGATCGGTTAGGTATCTCGCTTGCCAACTGCATGTGACAAGCAACATCGAGACGATGCTGTTGTGGTTGCTGCAAGCGGTCAGCTAATGCCAGATAAGAGCTTGTTCGGTATGCCAAAAAGCAATTTGAAGTCCGCGCTCCAAACTATCTACACCCGGCTCAGTGCACTCGGTGACTCAGGCCCGGAGGGTTTCGAAGGCTTATTGCGGGACGTGTTGGCAGACCTAACCAAAACTCCGTTTCATGTGGCGAAATCCGGGCCACAGGCCGGATCAGATGTTCGAAACGAACCTTCGAACGGCTTTCGGGTGGGGTTGGAGGCCAAAAAATACGCGACAAATACCCCCCTTCCATTAGACGCTTTAAAGGCCAAGATATTCGACGCCAGCCTGCAGTCCAACATGGTCGATCTTTGGATTTTGGCTGCTAGCCGGGAGATCACGATCACCAATAGGGAAGCCTTGCATGAAGCAGGCGAGTCAGTCGGCATCAAGGTTATCGTTCTTGATTGGCCAAAGAAGGCAAATAAGCTCCCTGACCTAGCAGTCGTTCTCGCGGCCTCCAAGGCCATGACTTTGAGTCATATGCCAGGGGCGGATCTCGACCAAGCGTTGGATGTCGTATCGGCTGATATCCGATTCAGCTACCGTAGAGTGGGCTTAATCGAAGAGTTCACGACTGCTGACGTAGGGTTTGCCGCAGCCTCCGTGGCCACCGCGAGCTGGATGGATGCGGCTCAGTCAACCAAGGCAAACGCACAGTCGAGGTTGCGTGGTCATAACGATCTAAAGGGCAGTGATAGCCTCGTAGTTGGACGAACTGAAATTAGCGGTCGGTTAGATGACTGGTGGGAAGACAAGGCTGGGACCGCCGCGCTCCTTGGAGATGAGGGCGTGGGAAAAACGTGGTCGGCACTTTCGTGGTGGAACTCCAGGGATTGGGGCGGTAAGCGGCCGTTGACCATCTATGTATCGTCCCGTGACGTGAACGAGAACAATCTGGAGCCGTTGGTTTGTCAGGCGATAGCCAAGCAGACGGGCGTAAAAGACACTGCGTTCTGGGAAAAGCGACTAAAACTCTGGAAAAGTGAGGGATCTCAAGAACGCCGCATCCTGATTATCCTCGATGGTCTCAACGAAAACTTCTTTAAATCCAATTGGCGTGACACTATCCAACCACTATTCGAAACCAGTCTTGGAGCATTTTTTTCTGTTGTTCTAACGTGCTGGCCCTCTCGATGGGCTGAACTGAACCAGCTCAAGCCATTGGAGCCAGCGCCGCGCGAAATCGTGGTGCAAGGTTTTAGCGATAAAGAACTTGATAGCTTCTTGGCGGGGGCGACGCCTGCACGTAACCGCGATGAGTTTTCCCCCGACGTCCTGAAGCTAATGCGGATTCCGCGGTTGTCGCAGCTCGCACTACGATGCTCCAAGGAAATGAAGGATATCGGAGACGTGACCGCCGAGCGAATCGCGTACGAAGACTGGAAGCACAGAGTTGACAGGGGAACGTTGACGACCCCGTGGTCTGATTTTGAGTTTCAGAACTTCATCGCTGAGATTGGCAGCGAGCTGAAAGAGCAACTGGATACGCTTTCAATTTCCCAAAAGGAGCTGATGGAACGGCTTGGGCGCGATAGCGGCGCGGCTGCGGAAAGCCTTCGCGATACCGTAGCCGCACTAGTGGCTGGCCGATGGTTTGAAAACACGGATAAACCCAATCGGTTTCGAGTGAACAAGTCGCTCGCGCCGTTCATGCTGGGGCTTGCTCTATCATCCCAGCTTCGGGCCTTGGACACGAAGGAAGCTGCGGAACTCAAGATTGCCGACTTCATGGACCCATTTAAGGGGCAGTCACTAGCGGCCGCGATTTTGAGATCCGCGACAACCGTGGCGCTCGTAAGTCCGACCGTTTCAAGAAGCTCGCGAAGAGCGTTGGCCGAGAGGTGGCTGCAGGAGCAAAACTTTGGTCGTGCGGATTTCGACGCATGGTGGAAGATCTTAGGCAACGATCCCGAGCTGTTTTGTGACTTGGCTGAGGCGTGGTGGTTAAAGCCTGGATCTGGAGGTCTCATTAGTGACGAAGTGCTCATCAAGGGATTCGCAAATGCGAGCGACTTCGACCACGTCAGAAAATCGCTCCAGAAGAGACTAGAGACCTGGCTGGGATGGGTCTGGCGCGACCCCGATGAGGGCGCATTTCTCGGGCGTGTCGATCATAACAGTGAACGCTCCCGAGCCAACCAAGAGCGGGTTCAGTCAAACTTAACGGGCTGGTTACAGAGAGGCGATCGGGATCAATGGCCCGAAATCGTGATGAAAGACGACGGACACGTCAGTTGGCTGAGTCATCGGGCTGTTGGTGTCCTTTCGTACCTACCGCTCGCCACTTCAATCAACGCTATCGTGGCCTGGGCGATAAGCCGCGCCGTGATGGGACAAGATCGCCACTTTGATGAAATCGCGTGGGTGCTGAGGCTCAATAATCGGAGTTATCCCGAGGGGCGAAAAGCGATCTGGTCGCAGATGACGCGCCTCCTGGAGACCGGCTCACCGCTTGGAAGACAAGCGGCCGTGTGGCTCTTAGATGCCATTGGCGATATTGAAGCGGCTCGGCGTGCAGGGGAAATCCGCGCCGCCGACACCACATTGGCGCACGCCAACGAAATGATAATCGAGCCGCCGCATCTTTTCGCGAGCCCCTTGGACGCGCCCCCATTGCAGGCCAAGCAGATGCTCGAGAGCGCGATAGACAAAGGGATTGCTTTCCACTCGTTGCCGCCGATCCAGGCCCTTTTCGGTCAAGGACGCAGCGTCGAGATCAAACCAGCGCTGCAAGAAATTTTCAATCTCGCTGCATCTGGGTCGAAGCAGGAAGCAAATTTCGCTATGGAGCGTGTCCAGGAAATCGCCCTAATGCTTACTCCACACGAATGTGAGGAACTAGCAAATCGTTTTGACAGCAGTGCGGCAGATCCAGGAGACAGCACCTTTGAAATCGACATGGCGATCCTTAAGATTGCCGGTCGATCCGCTTTAGAGCAGTACAGCTACATCGCCTCGTTGAAATTTCCGTTCAGCCACCTGCACGCTTTGACACCGTTTCTCGTTGAAGCAACGGAAGATGAGACCGAACTGATCGGACGCGCACTGCCCGCTGAAGCTACGCCAGAGGAATTATCGGCCATCCTCAGCTGGATTGAAGCGGGCGATTGGTACCAAGCTGTTCGGAATTGGTCATTCCTCGCGAAGTCGTTGCACCATCCAAACGACGAGTACCGGCAAAAGGTCTTCACGGCAGTCCTGCACAGTGAGAACGAAGAAGCGGCAATAGCGCTTGCGCTCTCCGACTGGAGCGCGACTGCAACGCACCACCGCGTGGTTCGAGCAATTGGGTCGGCAATTCTACTCCGAGCTTACCGTTTGAATGGTGATAGCTCAATTCTGTCCAGGGTCGACCCCGAGGCTTGGGGCTATCTGCTAGGGAATGGTGATACCAGCGATGAAACCTTGGATCACTTTCTTTTCTTCACGAAAGATCAGCTAGCGAAGGTTTTGGCCACTGGTTCGAAGAGCTATCCGCAACGCACATTCCACCTCGACCGAGCATCTAGTTTGCTCGTTCAGCACCGAACGGACGAGGTAATCGTACTTGTTTCCGATTGGTTGAATGCTCACCAACGCGTGATCGGCACCGAGCTGCACGAAGAATTCCCTCTCTATACCCTTTGCAAGGCCATGCTTACCACCGGGCTGCCGGAAGGTCTCGATTTGTGGGCTCGCGTTTCCGAAATTCAAGACAATGGAATCGCAAAAATCGCCGACGTCCCGTTCCTTCCCCTGTGGCTCCCGGTGGGACAGCTAAGCGCGACAATGATTGAAGACTTCACCTTAAAGCTGGTCAACGATTATGACCTCCGGATTTTTATGAAGAATGGCATCAAGCGGGGCCATAACGGCATCCTCGCGCAAACGATCAGAGACGATCTGGCAAGCCCGAACGCCTCCTCTAACGCAAGGGGTTGGAGGCTTCTCGGTTATAGTCATCCAGACCCGGTCTTCGACAGCATATGGAATGATTATGCGCCACCAGAGGTAGGTTGGTTGAAGGAGGTGGCAAGAATATCCCGCCGGGAGTACGATCTCGCGGCATATTCGTTCGCCAGGTTTCGCGAGGCGCTGACGCTTTTCTCGCCGAGCGAGATAGACGGTGCCTTCCACGCTATGATGGACTACTTCGATTACCGCCATTCGGTATGGTTCGAACGGATGTCCGCGACTACAGAACCGCGAAATACCAAATTTGATGTGTTTATGAGTGTTTATCATGATGCGCTCGACACCAAGCTGAAAAAGCACAAGACAGATTCGTCCGACAAGCTTTTCGGGCAAAAAATCATGAAGAATACTCTCTGGCCGTGGGCTTAGGTTCCGCTAGATGGCGCCATTTCTTCAAGGAGATACGCCAAATAGCTTTGAACTGTGCGTCATGACCTAAATTTTGAGTCCTTTGGCGTTGCCCCTTCAATGGTCCCGATCCGATATCCGCTTACGGAGTGCAGTTCCCAGTTTGTTCGGTCGCTGCCTTGGAGGTTTGGCTTCTCTCTATCTCTTTGACCGTCCAGCCGCCCTTGGGCCTCTTCCACCCCTTGCTGGCCGCACGGAAATCAGCCTCGCTTGCTGCCTTCCTTTTCGCTTCTATTAGGCCGGTCGCGTAGACTGTGATGCGGAAGCGGCCAACGGTGAATACATAGCGGTCCAAATTTGCCTGTCTTCCCGTGGCGAACCCATGTCGGAACGATATTTGCGCGACCGCAGCGTCCGCTCGATCCCGAAACGATTGAGGCTGGCTATCCCACCATTTTCGAAACGCGATGTCCGGTCGCTTCATGGCGGGAGATTTTACCCGATCAAGCACCGCTGTCCTGCCTTTCATATTGCGGCGTCCATCCGCGTGTCATCCCACGGCTCAATGCGCATTCTGCAAGGGCGAGCTGCAGGCGCAGGTGTTTGATATCTGCCAAGAGTGTCGCGACGGTCGCTTTGGGATCGTCGTCGTGAAAGGCGAGGGCGGCCTCTACTTCGTACTCCAGGTCCTGCAACTCCTTTAGAGAAGGCGCCCTCATTCGCCTCGCTCCTGGAGAACCCGATGGAAGGCTTCTATCGAGTCTTCACTCGGTCCCGACAATTGAAACGCAAGAGGACGAGTCATCTGGTGATCAGTGTTTCCATGATCGAAATACCCCCACGCAGACCCGGTTGAGGGGTCAAAGGCGACGTCAAAATTTCCTCGTGGGCTCGCCGTCGCTGCGTCGAAAACTTGGCAGGACTGGATGAGCAATTGCGCTCGATTGGCTCGCATCAACAGCACGGCCATCAGTAGCGGGTGGATCTCCGCAAGGCTCGATGCCGATGGAGTGGTCCAGTAAATGTCCTGCGGTTTTCGAGGACGAGCGAAATCCTTCGGCGCACTGGTCATGGCCTACTCCACTTCAAATGAAACAGTACGTTCCTATTTTGTTCTTTTTCGACTGGGAGTCAAGATTGGCCGCGGCTCATTGTTAATGGCGCTACATGAGCAAGGCCAGATAGTATTCGCGGTACCCAACTTCGGGATGGTTGAAATCCAGCTTGCGAATCTCGCGTTAGATCTCTACCCAGATAGATGATCCGCAGGCAGATTTTTCCGCCATGTATTGTGGCGGCTATAAAGAGCGTTGAGTGGGATTTCCTCTACGCGCCTTATCCTTACGGTTCGATAAACCGTGTTCCGACGAAAGAGTGCTTGCGGATCGCCAATCAATGACAGCAGAGATCTATAAGTTTGGACTGAAAGACCTGAAGGCCTGCGTCGATCTCTCCGATGTCGCTTTTCTTCTTGAAGTCGAGCCGAAATTTCTTTCAAAGCAAATCTATAAGACCGATCCAGCAGTTAAATATCACTCGTTCGAGCTTCCCAAGAAGGACGGCTCAAGCCGCCCGATAAGCGCCCCAAACAAGAATCTCAAGTTTATTCAGTCTCGCCTAAGCCGACTTCTCTACCAGTGCTATTTTGACATTCATGGGAAACCCGAATTTCCGGGGCGCGTGATCTCGCACGGTTTTCAGAAACAGCGTGACCTCTCGATCTACACAAATGCTTTGCGCCATATGGGAAAGCGACATGTGTTCAACGTGGATATCGAAGACTTTTTCCCAAGCTTTAACTTCGGCAGGGTCCGTGGATATTTCATAAAGAACGACCGCTTTGCTCTAAACCCCACGGTTGCGACAGTATTGGCTCAAACGGCGTGCCACGCCAATGTTCTGCCGCAGGGCGCTCCGACCTCGCCCATTGTTTCGGAGCTTCTAAGTCAGATCCTCGACCACCGACTCCAAGCGGTGGCGCGAAAGTACCGCTGCACTTACTCGCGATATGCTGACGACATAACGTTCTCAACCAATCTGCCAGAGTTTCCGCCTCAGGTCGGATCACAGGAGGCCGGAGTTTGGACGGCGGGCGCGTCCATTGAAAAAGCCGTAGTATCCAGCGGCTTGAAGTTGAACGCGACCAAGACCCGTATGCAGTCCGGACAGCAACGACAGGCGACTACGGGCCTCACGGTGAACCGAAAGGTCAACGTTGGGCGGCACTATTATAAAGGCGTGCGCTTCTGCGCTCATGCGATGATGACTACCGGGAAAGCAGAGGCTCCCGGATATTTAAAGGTCGACGAAAAGCAACTCAACTCTCATCAGATTTGGGGTATGCTATGCCACCTTCACGACATCAAGGGACGTGAGCACAACCACGCACCTATCCGGCATTTCAGCAGCAGTCGTCCGGCGCCGCATTATCTGAAACTGATGAGGGACTTCTTCCATTTCCATCGAATACATACCAGCCCAAAGCCGCTGATCATATGCGAGGGGAAGACCGACTACATCTACCTAAAGGAAGCCATCCGTTGGAACATTGGTGATCCGATGGTGGCTCCGCTTCTAGATGTCGTTCCACACACTAAGAAATCCAAGGGCGATCACTGGAACGTCGACTTCGTCCGGCACAGCGACATGGCCGGTGATTTACTGGAACTTGCAGGCGGAGGAGGGGACCTTAGAAAGTTCGCCGAATACCATCTTGCAAGGGTCGCCAAGCTTTTCAACGCTGACGCCGCGAAACCAGTCATCATTATCGTAGACAACGATAGTGGAAGCGAGGAATGTGGAGTTGGATCAAGACCGCAACGGGGTCCACCACAAAAATTGATGGATCCAAGCCGTATTACCACGTCGCGCAAAACCTCTACGTCGTACCGATACCAAGTGGCGGCCAGGCTGACTTTTATATTGAGAAGCTATTTCCCGACAATTGGCTCAAGGAAAAGCTTGGCACCAAGAGCCTCAAGCTTAAGCAGAAGAAGAGTGAGAAGCTCGGACCCAATGAGTATGGCAAAGGGGAATTTGCGACGAAAATAATCCGAGCGAACCGGGGCAAGGTCGATTGCTCGGGTTTTGTACCGCTGCTTCATACACTTTTCGAGATTATCCAAAAGTAGTCCAGTGACGCAATCTCGTCATTTTGCTCAGATCGCGTGTTGATTGCGAGTTTGGAGAGACCTTTTGTCGGGCTTGTTCGATACCTATGCCAAAATAGTCTTCATCGACACAATGGTTGTTCTCGAAGGCAAACCGATATCCCAGCTGCCATGGCACGAGATAGATCCGGCAGGCCCAATCCTTGTCATGGTGGTGCCACAAGTCCAGACCGAGATCGACAAGCGCAAGCGTGATGGCCGGTTGGCTGATCGGTCCCGAGCGTTTAGTCGGTTGATTGGTCCTTCGGTAGAGCTGCAACAGACCGTGCGGATCAGCGACAAGAGGGTGGTGGTCGACCTAATGCTGGCATCGTGTGCGCGGGTCGACTACGACGTCCTGGACCTCGACCGGGAGGAGGGCGACCACAAGGTGGTTGGCCAGATCATCAATGCAAAAGGCGTCGATCTGAAACGCTCAATATTGATCAGCCACGATATCAATCCCGTATCCCTCGCCATCCAGCACGGCATTGCTGCCAAGCGTCTTCCGGAGCATTGGTTGCTGCCGCCGGAACCCAGCCCCAAGGAGA
Organism: Rhizobium sp. S152; assembly: GCF_030380735.1. GTDB lineage: Bacteria > Pseudomonadota > Alphaproteobacteria > Rhizobiales > Rhizobiaceae > Rhizobium. The sequence goes on from NZ_JAUDRZ010000002.1 coordinate 25,469, forward strand.
GGGAGAACCTTCGGCTCAAGGCCGAGCTGTCTGAGTTGAAAAAGAGCGAACCCGAGATCACGGTGGAGATCACTGTCGATTTACCGGACGGCTTCACTCCCCTACGCATACTTGATCCCGACGACCGCGATAAGAGCAATCTGACTCAGGCAGTCGAAAAGAGGTATTTTGCAAAGCTGCAAAAGCGCGGAACAGAGCAGTTCATGAATCAGCCGCGTTGGGTTCCGCCGGATAGATGGCGCGAGGACAAGGTGCCGAAATATGTTTCGAACCTTCCCAGACACCTCCAGTCGTTATTCAATCAGGTCAGCTTTACGGTGGCAGTCAACAATGTCGGCCCTGTTACCGCGAGCAACCTCGTCGTAGAAATCAGTGTAGAGGGCGGGCGGTTCGACACGTCCTTTCACTATGGAAGGCTGTTCCCACCGAGTCCTCCACAGGCGAACGTCTTAGCCGCTGCGCTTGGGCGTCAGCCCGCATTTCCTCAGATGCCGCGGGTGCCTGGTGACCACGAAGTGCACTGGGGCGTGCCTCCTCGAAGGGGAAACCACGGGGAGCTTCACTGCCGTGAGTTTCGTCAAGGCCGCAGCTGGGTCGGAGAAGGGTTCGCTGAAATCAGCAGTGATTCAGGGGGGACGTTGAGCATCGTCGTCAGGGTGACAGCATCTAACCTACACGGCGATGTCCGTGGATGCTGGACCAGGGAACTGGTTCTGAGGGAGGCAGTGCTAGCTGACGTCTTCGACATCGATAGTTTGCATCTTGTGAGCAAATACCCGCTACAAAAGCGGGTCGATGAATCCACCAGCGATAGTAACCGCAGATGGATCTCGCTTGACGACTGAATGGCACCAAGAGAATTTTCATCCGTCGGCGGGAGTCGTTTCTGGATTGAAAATCCGAAAAACTTCCGAAAAATGCCATGACGGTTTCTTCTCCTGTGGGATAACTGGCTAAACAGCGATTATCGCTATGGTTTTCCTGTCGAGTTCCTCCTATGTTCTGGATCGGATAGGTCGCGAATTCTGCAGGGAGAACCGTGAAAAAGCTGCATCCAAACCAGCTATTGGGCGAGGAAGGTCTTCACCTCTTCGCCAGTCGTGTCTTGAATGCGGGCATCGCTTTCCATCCAACAGGCCCACTCGACGCTGGCGTGGACGGTTTCCTGGAGCTGCGTGATCGCGAAACTGGCGAGGTGAGAGCGCAGTATATCGCTGCCCAGCTCAAAACCACTGATCATCTTGCGGAGGACAGCGGCGAATCCTTCGTTTTCCGGCCGGAACAACGTGATCTCGATTATTGGCAGAACGCCAACGTTCCCGTCATTTTAGTCGTCATCCATCGCAAGAGCGGCCTGGTCTTCTGGAAGTCGATCCAAACCTATCTGCAGGTTCCCGAGAACAAGCTTTCGCGCAAGGTTATTTTCAACCGTCAGTCAGATGCGCTGACAGAGGAGACCGTGCCACGCTTCGCCGCTCTTGTTAGCGACTTCGCCCGTCCGGGAATGGTCGTGCCATCTGTTAGATCGGCTGAACATCTCGAGACAAATCTGCTTCGTGCAAGCTTCCCCTTCCGCATAAATTTGGCAGCGACCGAACTAAACATGGCGGAGGTCCGCAAGGCTCTGTTGCTCCGGGACGAATTCCCGCCGAACGACTGGATCATCCACGATGGTCACATCGTATCTTTCCGAGATCTGGAAGACCCGCTTTTCGAGAAAGCTTGTGATCATGGCAATGTGGACGTCATCGAGACCGAGGAGTGGTTCAATTCCGGCGGAGAGATAACACGGCGGCTATTCGTCCAGCTTCTCAATCGCTGCCTTGGCGAACGCACCCGTGAGCGGTTGGTCTATGACCGATTTAAGAAGTATTTCTTTTTCAAGGGAAAACTGAAAAAGCGCGATCGGGTCATTTACACATTCTTGGACAGACAAGGCGCTGGAAAGCGATCAGTTGTCACCGAGCATGGGAAGCGGCTGGACGGAAGCGGACCTGCTTATGTTCGTCACGCTGCCTTTTATCCGAATTTCATGGAGATCGACGGCGATTGGTATCTCTCTGTTGATCCTACCTATCACTTCACCAGAGATGGTTTTCTCGAGGACAACTATGCGGCGGAGCACCTGACCAAGATCAAAATGATCGAGACAAACTCCAACGTTCGTGGCCACCTGCGCTTATGGAGAGCCCTTCTGACAGAGCAGGGCGACATGCTGAAGTACGAATATCCTTATCTCAGCTTTGAGGTGGTCGATCCGCTAGCCCATGAATTTGGCGTGCCGGATGAGCTTTGGGGCAACCGCGAAGACTCGGAGACGATCAAGGCTAGGAAGGCAGGGCAGGTTGAGTTCGATCTTTAATCTGAAACACTACGGCGAGCCGCTCCTGGAGTTCGGCGGCGAGGGGCGTCATCTGGACGTCCGGTTTGGCCTTATCGATCACGGGCCTGTCGATTTCAGCCTAGACAGAACGAAGTCACTCAAGATCGGCGTAGTCGGCAGTTCTCGCACGGTGGACGGCCTGAGGGAGTGGTTCAGGCAATGTGAGAGTGAGATCGCGGCAAAGCCTAGTCGCCAACCCAATTTATTCCCGGCATTTCCTGGCATTGGTATCGGCGGGCCATTCCGCTGCTGGTTCGAGATCGACGATCAACATCAGCGTATTCTTTCCACATCCGGTATCAGTGAGGTCGTCCGGGAACTTGCGGATCAAGAATCGATCAAGAAGGCGGTAGCGCTCTTCCTGGAGGAAATCCGTGATCTGTCGCAATTGGACCGACCGCCCCAGGTAATCATTTGCGCCTTGCCGATTGAGCTGATCGAACGCGTAAAAAACCTGCAGGTCTCAGAGGACACAGAACACGAGAGCGGCGAGGACGAGGAACCCGTTGATAACGACGAGCCCAAAAGCCGCCTTTACGCGGACTTTCGAGGGGCGCTGAAAGCCGCGTCAATGGCAATGAAGATACCGATCCAGCTTGTCTGGCCTTCAACCTATGACAACAGCGCTGTCATCAAGCGAAAGCTTGCCAAGCTGTCAAACCGGCGTGTTCAGGACGAGGCTACTCGCGCGTGGAATTTCTTCTGTGCCCTCTACTACAAGGCCGGTGGCACGCCGTGGCGAATGATCCGGGATCGAAGGGCCTACGACACGACGTATCTCGGCATCAGTTTCTTTGAAGACCTTTCGGGAAGTTCACTTCGAACCAGCTCCGCCCAGCTATTCGACGAGCGAGGCGAGGGGCTCATCTTGAAAGGCGGCACGGCGCTTGAGGACAAGCATGATCGCCATCCTTATCTGAGCACAGATGATGCCTATTCTCTTCTGAAACGATCCCTGGCCGCGTATAAGCGAGAACATCTAAACTTCCCGGCCCGGCTGGTGATCCATAAAAGTTCTCGGTTTCACGAGGATGAATTTGACGGTCTCAACACCGCGTTGGAAGAGGCGGGCGTCACGATGGCGGATTTCATCTGGATGCCCCGTCGGTCGCCAATCAAGCTGGTCCGGCAGGGCGACTACCCGCCGCTGCGGGGAACCGCGATGCGGATAGATCAGGACACATCGCTGCTGTACACGCGTGGAAGCGTCGACTTCTTCGCGACTTACCCAGGAATGTACGTCCCCAACCCTCTTATCCTGCGTTGCCAGCGTCGTGATCGAACCGAGTGGGACGCGTTGTTGCAGGAGACGTTGGCATTGACCAAGATGAACTGGAACAACACACAGTTCGACGGCGCTTTGCCGATTACGATGCGTGCCGCACGTCAGGTCGGCGAGATATTGAGGTACATCCCCGAGGGCGTCGACGCGGACCCAAGGTATCGCTTCTACATGTAGAAGTGCGCGTGGGCTTATAGTCCGGCGGCTCCATGCCCAGGGAAAGTATAGGCCCCCATGCCTTGCATGTAATCACGCTCAACAGGGCCAATTTTGGGATCGACACTTTCGGCCTTGATTAACCTCTAGCGCGATAACGTAAGCGTCTTGGGCAGCAGTGAGGGGGCCGATGACGAAAATTACGATCCGATGCCAGGCGAAAACGGAGGATGCCTTTCGCCAGATCGTTATCCTGACCGAGGAGCGAGCTGTGACATGCAGCTGTAACAATCACACCATCGGATTGTTTTGCGCTCACATCGATGCTGTCGTGCTTGCCGGTGAGCGCCACATGGTACCCACCGATGATCGCGCAAATGCGGATAAAGCAATGAGCATCATGGCGGGACACTTGGTGCCTCCCACCGGTTGGAAGGGCTCCTGGCGTTCGCAGATGGCTTGGCGGGGGTTGAGCAAGCCCCGGAATGTGATCAATCACAAGGACTTCTACGGTGATGATTACAATGATCGTCCGAGTATTTGCTTTACCGGGCAGGGGCCAATTCCCAGGCCGGAGCTATTGGAGCAAGCCCGAGAGCTGGGGTGGAGGGCGGTCGACACGGTCGTCCGAGGACTCAAGGTCTTGGTGGCGGAAGACCCGACACTGAACACCACTAAGCTACGAGACGCGCGGAAGAAGGGAATTCCGATCATCAGCTATGGAGAATACCAATTGCTGACCGCAGAGGGTGAGTTAATTGACAACTGAACCGGTGTAGTTCTTCCCTTGTAACTAGGGCAGCCGTCGTTCGCGATCTCTCCAAACGCAGCCTATTGCAACTCCTTGAGTAGCGGATCGTCGGGAACGTTCACCGTCTCTATCAGAAAATCCACACGCTTCGAGTGGGCGCGATTCGCGTGCCATACGGATTCATCGGAGTGCACCGCACCTACCACGTACACGAGTCCTTTGCGGGCCAAAGCGGTGAGGCATTGTTCGATAAGCTCACCATCAATACCTGGCATTCCCCGGAAAAACGCACTCTTCTTGCGACCAGACCCTGCTTGCCGGAAGACTTTTCGAAGGACGATTTTTAGCACCTTGAATCCGTCCGGGATCGACATCTCCAGAATATCGGAGTTCGTGCCGTCGACGATCGACCTTTCCTCGATGTCACCAGCGCCAAGCCCCATGCCTTCCAAACGCTTTGAAACCTCACCGGAGCAATGAAGCGTTTCGACGCGGCACCTTTCGAACCTTATCGAGGCGGTCAATTCCTCATCAAAGGCAAGATCGAGCGTTTCGAATATGCAATCTTGGAAATGTAGCTTACGACCCTTGAGCAAGTGGTTGCTGATTTCTAGTTCGGGAAACGCCGCGTCTCGTATCGAGATCTTCTTCAATTCCGAGCGAAGGAAAAGCTCCGGCTCCAGTGACGCGCAGGTGAGCAAATCGGCGGCGAGATTTCCTGAAGCATGGTCCTCCTTGCTCAGGCATGTTTCCAACGCGAAACTCAGCTTTGCCGCATAGTCACGTTTCTTGAGCGCGGATGCGGCAACCTGCGCCGTGAGCTGCGTGATTGAGGATCTCGTTCGCCTGAAAGCAGTCAAAAGCCGAGTGACTTCGTCAGAGCGAAGATACTTGTCGTTCCGGCTTGCGAGGGCTTCGATTGCATCAACGATCGTTCCAGCTTGGGCTGCCTCGTAAATGCTGTCATCGATGAAACTGCGTTCCTCGTTAGCGTGTCCGGTCGTCAATCCGGGGAACCGCATGAGGACCTGTTGGACCGAGAGGTCAGGCTCCATACCCATGACATCTCTGTAGGCATCTGCGACATGCAGGCTTGTAATACGGCCAGCCTCGGCGATGTTCGTCCGCGCGTGAAGTGCGATGCGCTCGAGTAGTCTGCGTATCTGGCTCGGCTCCGCGCCGCGGGCGACCTTGGTCTCGCGAGCGCAGAGCTTGTCGAGGAGGATGTCCCATCCAACTCCTGGAGACAGCGGATTGAGTAGGTCGCTGTCACTGCCGATTTTGTCCCCCAATTCGAAATAAATGTAGGACAAGAGAAGTGGTCTTTGGGGAAGCCAGTCCATGATCACCGGCTGCTGGCCATGAGGGTTGATCTTCCGGTAGAGAGCTTTAACCTCACTTTCCTTGAGATCTTGCAAGGAAACGTGCGCGAATTTAGTCGCCCCAAGGGATTGCCGCATTTCCGCGAAGTTTGGGAAGTAGCTCTGGCGGCCAGAAATCAGGATAGGGGTGTCGCGCGGGGACTGCTCAATCGCAGATCGAATAATATGCGATGAAGCATACCTGATATCGCGAGATGAAGTCGTAAGGCGGGTGAAACCAGCTCGGATGAGTTCGTCGAAACCGTCAAGGAAGAGAATACTGCAATCAGTCGTCCAAGCATGGACCAGTTTGTCACGATCTGACCTTAGCCCAACCCATTTTGCATGCCGCTCCAGGAGGTCAATGAAGTCGTCCCCATCGTCGGAATTTGCTTCGTTCAGGTTAATGTAGATAGGAAAGCGATAAAGCTCGCCGGATTCGTACTGCTCGGCGAACCTAAAAAACATTTCCCGGAACGTCATGCTCTTGCCGACGCCGAAGTCACCCGTTGCCACGAACCTGGTACGACGTTTCTGGGAGATATCGTCGACAATGCGGTCAATACTCGTCTCGCTTGTGTCCTCGATATTGCGGAACGGGACCTGGACGTAGCGTTTCCGATCAAGATGGATGCTGTCATCTTCGGGGTTGCGCACGCTTCCGAAGGGACGCTTCATCCGCTCGATAAGATAAGTGGAACTGCAGTTGAAACGATTGACGAAGGTTGGAAATGAGCATGCCTCGATCCAAGATCCGTTAGCCGAGGCGACCTGGTGTATCTCAGGGGTGGGGTCACCCTGCGTGATGAAAAATCCCGTGACCGGACGGGTGTTTAGGTCCCCGGCGATCACCCGTCGTGTATTCCTGAGCTTCAGGATGTCGTGTTCAGCTTTCTTTTTCGAGCGGTCAATCGTGCACTCGATGAGGATCAGTTGATCCTTGGCGTCAATTACGACATCCACCTCACGGCCATCTACCATCCGGTTTGTTTGAACGACCTCAGGGGGCCAGTTCCGCCTACAGAACTCCGCGACCTTGCGCTCAAATTCATTACCCGGCTGTATCACCCAATCTCTCCCCACCGAAGACAAATACGACCTATAGCTGCTTTTTAAACAGATCGGCAGGGATTTTTTAGGATGTGTTGCGCTAGACGCCAGATGGGAGAAGCCAACTGGCTCGTGCTAAACGTTCGATTTCAATTCTCCATGTCCCTGGTCGGGAACAACGAGGAATAAGCGTGAAGAAACCTAGACCGGTGAAAAGAGTATTCGAGGTCCGGATTGATGTTGCGGCTGCATCCCGCTCCGAAGCTTACACGCGGTGGCTTCACAAGATGAGCGAGATGCGTAGCTCCTCATTTGACGACGGATTGCGGAGTGGTATCGCGCTGGTGTCCTATTCGGGAAATGAAGAGCACGCGCGACAAATGGTAGTTTCTGGCCAGGATGAGGATGACATTGATCTTATCCGCGTCGTCCATATCCATTCCAAACATCCCGATTTTGATCTGTGGAGAGAGAAAATCGAGATGAGCTTCCGTGATGCAGTGACGGCTCCGCCCAAACGATGGTCCAAATAGCCTATTTGGTCTCAGCCATCACGCGCTGAGCCAACGGTTGCCAGTTCGCGCACTTTTGCTCTGCGGAGTCGACGCGACCTCTGGCGCCTTTTTGTAAATGGCCCGGTGATCCCCTAGCCTACACCCTATCCTGCTATGGAATAGCGGCATCGAGATCTCGACGCGCTTTGAGAATGAGGATGGTGGTACGACCGGGTGGTATCGAACCACCGTCCCTGATGCCACAAATCAGTGCTCTGCCATTGAGCTACAGCCGCATTCAATCAATCCGCCTGCTTCGCCGGATTCGAGGATCGTCGAAGGCTGTCGCCTTCGTGAGTAGGCGCCGCCCAGCGCCGGTCTTTGGAGAGGCAGGCGGTCTACCGATTCAGGTAGGGTTCGGAGGGGAAACAGCGCTCAAAGGGCCCCCGGTCGATTGGGTCGGCAAAGCCCCTCGGTAGGACGATCTTCCTGGGATGCACTTTTCGGGATTTCTTACGGCCAGTTTTCAGTTTTCGCCCCGGATTTTCGGGAAAAGGTTATCCACTCTACAGCTAATAGGCACTTGACGCACAACGCACGTTCATAAATGGTAAGATGTCAGACCAATTCAGCGAGTCTGGCTGCCTATAATAATCTGGGGAACCATGAAGGCACCGAACGACAACAGGCCGATGATGCGGCCGCTTCCGGCGTTGGATCGCGCCCGTCAGGTGACGGATGCGCTGGCCGATTACGTCGAGAGCGCGCGGCTGCAGGCGGGCGAGCGGTTGCCGACCGAGCGGGCGCTGATGGAGCAGCTACAGGTCGGCCGTTCGACGATCCGCGAGGCGATCAGCCATCTGCAGGCGCTTGGGGTGATCGAGACCCGCAAGGGCAGCGGCACCTATCTCCTGAAGCCGGTTTCCAAGGCCACCATCCACATGCCCCTGTCGCTCGACGCCGGTACCCTGCGCGATGCGCTGCTGCAGACGCTGGAGGTCCGTCGCGGCATCGAATGCGAGGCCGGCATGGTGGCGGCTGCCAAGCGGACAGCGCAGGATCTCGCATTAATCGAGCGGAACCTCGACGAGATGGAGCGCGTCCATATCGAGAAGGGCACCTCCGGCCCCGAGGATCTCGCCTTCCACCTGGCAATCTACGACGCCACCCATAATCCGCTGTTTCGCCAGCTTCTCGAGCAGATGCGGGAGACCTTCTGGCAGTTCTGGCAGCATCCCTTCGAGCGGCAGGATTTTGCCCGCCGCTCCTTTCCCTTTCACCGCACGCTCTTCAACGCGATTGCCGCGCGCGATCCCGAAGCGGCGCGCGAAGAGACACTGAAAATCCTCGCGGTCGTCGAGGAAGACATCAAGGAAATGTCCAAATGAGCAACGGCGCAGACCCGTTCGAACTTGCCTCCATCATCACCGCGCACGACGAGGGGAACTTCGCCGAGGCCGTGGTGCCGCCGATCTTCCAGACCTCACTGTTCACCTTCTCCGACTATGACGACATGATCGCCTCCTATCGCGGCGAGAAAGTGCGGCCGATCTATACGCGCGGCCTCAATCCGACGGTGCGCATGTTCGAGGAGATGCTGGCGAAACTCGAGGGCGCCGAGGATGCGCTAGGCTTTGCGAGCGGCATGGCGGCGATCTCGTCGGCGGTGCTCGCCTTCGTCGAGCCGGGCGACCGCATCGTTGCCGTCAAGCATGTCTATCCCGACGCCTTCCGCCTGTTCGGCACCATCCTGAAGCGGATGAAGGTCGAGGTCACCTATGTCGATGGTCGTGACGAGGAAGCGGTCGCCAAGGCGCTGCCCGGCGCCAGGCTTTTCTACATGGAAAGCCCGACGAGCTGGGTCATGGAGGCGCACGACGTCGGCGCGCTGGCAGCGCTCGCCAGGAAGCACGGCGTCGTCTCGATGATCGACAACAGCTGGGCGAGCCCGGTCTTCCAGAAGCCGATCACGCTCGGCGTCGATCTCGTCATCCACTCGGCCTCGAAATATCTCGGCGGCCACAGCGATGTCGTCGCCGGCGTCGTGGCGGGATCGAAGGAAATGGTCGCGCGGGTGAAGGCGGAATCCTATCCCTATCTCGGCGGCAAGCTGTCGCCCTTCGATGCGTGGCTGCTGATCCGCGGCATGCGGACGCTGCCGATCCGCATGAAGGCGCACGAGGCGGCCGGCATGACCATCGCCAAGCGCCTGCAGGAACTGGATGTGGTCGAAACCGTCTGCCATCCGGGCCTGGCCAACCGCCTGCCGGCGGGCCTCATGGGCACCTCCGGTCTATTCTCGTTCATATTCCGCGAAGGCGTCGATATCCGCGCCTTCGCCGATCACCTCAAGCTCTTCAAACTGGGAGTGAGCTGGGGTGGACATGAAAGCCTGATCGTACCAGGCGAGGTCGTCCTTCAGCAGAAGGCGCAACCGAATTCCGCGCATACCTTCGGGATCCATGCGCGGTCCGTACGCCTCCATGTCGGTCTCGAAGGAACCGAGGCGCTGTGGAGGGATATCGAGGAGGCGCTTGCCGTCGCTTAGTAAGGCAAGACTTAGAGGAAAAAACCTGGAAGGGGGAATGAGCATGAAAAGACTGATCACCGCAACGCTGCTGGCCACGATGATGGCGGGTACGGCGATGGCCGACACGACGCTGAAGCTCGTCGAGGTCATCACCAGCCCGGAGCGCACCGAGACCTTGAAATCGCTCGTCGGCAAGTTCGAGGCCGCCAATCCCGGCACGAAGGTCGACATCATCTCGCTGCCGTGGAACGAGGCGTTCCAGAAGTTCGCGACCATGGTCTCGGCCGGCGATACGCCCGACGTCATGGAAATGCCGGATACCTGGCTCTCCCTCTATGCCAATAACGGCATGCTCGAAAGCCTTGAGCCCTATCTCGAAAAATGGGAATACACCAAGGGTCTGACCCCGCGCGCGCTGGAGCTCGGCCGCGACGTCAAGAACACCGCCTACATGCTGCCATACGGCTTCTATCTGCGCGCGCTGTTCTACAACAAGAACCTGTTCAAGGAAGCCGGCGTTTCCGAGCCGCCGAAGACGATGGACGAATTCGTCGCCGCCTCCGAAAAGGTCTCCAAGCTTCCCGGCAAGTCCGGCTACTGCCTGCGCGGTGGACCGGGCGGCCTGAACGGCTGGGTGATGTTCGGCGCAACGATGGCCGGCTCCAACAAGTTCTTCAACGACGACGGCACCTCGACCATGAACAGCGAAGGCTGGACCAAGGGTCTCGAATGGGTGGTCGATCTCTACAAGAAGGGCCTGGCGCCGAAGGACAGCGTCAACTGGGGCTTCAACGAGACCGTCGCCGGCTTCTATTCCGGCACCTGCGCCATGCTCGACCAGGATCCGGATGCCCTGATCGCGGTTGCCCAGCGCATGAAGCCCGAGGATTTCGGCGTGACCAAGATGCCGGTCGGACCGAGCGGCAAGGGCTTTACGACGATCGGCTTCGCCGGCTGGTCGATGTTCACGACAAGCCAGAACAAGGATCTCTCCTGGAAGCTGATCGAAACGCTGGAATCGCCCGAAGGCAACATCGAGTGGAACAAGCGCACCGGCGCTCTGCCAGTTCACACCTCGGCCGAGAAGGATCCCTTCTACGCCAGCGAACAGTTCAAGGGCTGGTTCGACGAACTGGCCGACAAGAACATCGTTCCGACCGTGATGCCGACTTACCTCGAGGAATTCGCCTTCTTCAAGGATTCGCTCGCCATCAAGACGACGCAGCAGGCGCTTCTTGGCGATATCACGCCGAAGGAACTGGCTGACCAGTGGGCGGAATACCTGACCGCCGCGCAGCAGAAGTACCTCGCGAAGAAGTAAGCGGGCTAAACTGAGCAAGCAGCCCCCTCATCCGCCCTACGGGCACCTTCTCCCCGAGGGGAGAAGGGGTACCGAGACGTTGCGGCATATCTCTTCTCCCCACCGGGGAGAAGGTGCCGGCAGGTCAGGCGCAACTTATTGCACCGGGGATGAGGGGGCCGCGGGCACTGCTGGCAAACTGAACGTAACCATGAAAGCCGCACCCAGATGACCATGACCGCCGATACGCTGGACAGACGCCATGACCGCAGGTCGTGGCTGAAGCGCGTCGCCGATGCCTCGGAACCCTATCTCTACAGCGCCCCATCGCTCGTGCTTATCATCGCCGTGATGCTGGTGCCGCTGGTGATCGGCGTGTCCTATGCGTTCCGCGATATCCAGTTGCTAAACCCTTTTTCTGGCGGCTTCATCGGGCTGGATCATTTCCGGGCGCTGGCCAAGGACGCCGCGTTCTATGGCGCGCTGAAGAACACCTTGCTGTGGACCGGCGCGTCCGTCGCGCTGCAGTTCATCTTCGGCCTCATCCTGGCGCTCCTTCTCGACAAGCCCTTCTGGGGACGAGGGCTCGTGCAGGCGCTGGTCTTCCTACCCTGGGCGGTGCCGTCCTTCCTCGCCGGCCTCAACTGGGCATGGCTCTTCAATCCCGTCATCGGCCCCATCCCGCACTGGCTTTATGCGTTGGGGCTGATGAGCGAGCCGGGCAATATCCTCTCCGATCCGCATTATGCGATGTGGGGACCGATCATCGCCAACGTCTGGTGGGGCATTCCCTTCTTCGCCATCACGCTGCTCGCCGCCCTGCAGGCGATCCCACGCGATCTCTACGAGGCCGCGTCGATCGACGGCGCCGGCTGGTTCCAGCGCTTCCGCTCGATCACGCTGCCGTTCCTGGCGCCGACGATCGCGATTACCGTGCTGTTGCGCACCGTCTGGGTGTCGAACTTCGCCGATCTCATCGTCGTCATGACCGGTGGCGGACCGGCGGATCGCACGCAGATCGTCGCCAGCTACATCTTCACCCAGGCCTTCAAGCGGCTGGATTTCGGCTATGCCTCGGCGATCGCGCTGGTGCTGCTCGTGCTGCTGCTTGCCTATTCGATGCTGATCATCCTGCTGCGGCAGAGCCTGCTGAACAAGGATTGAGGCCATGAGACGCATTCTTCCCACCATCGCGCACCGCCTGGCGATCCTCTGCTACATCGTCTTCGCGCTGTTTCCGCTGTTCTGGTTGCTCAAGGTCTCGGTAACGCCGAACGACCTCCTCTATTCCGAGGGCGTCCGGATGTGGCCATCGCGCACGACCTGGGAGCACTACTCCTTCGTCATCCAGCACAGCGCCTTTCCGACCTTCTTCAAGAACAGCCTGATCGTCTCGGCCTCGACGGCGATCGTCGTCACCATCTGTGCCTCGCTCTCTGGATACGCGCTGTCGCGCTTCAATTTCCGGGCGAAGTACTGGATCGTGGCGTTGATGCTGCTCACCCAGATGTTCCCCTTGGTCATGCTGGTGGCGCCGATCTTCAAGATCCTGACGCCGCTGCACCTGACGAACAGCCTCACCGGTCTCGTTGTCGTCTACACCGCCTTCAACGTTCCCTTCGCTACCTTCCTGATGCAGTCCTTCTTCGACGGCATCCCGAAGGACCTCGAGGAAGCGGCGATGATCGACGGCGCCACGCAGTTCACCGCTTTCCGGCAGATCATCCTGCCGCTGACGCTGCCGGGGATCGCCGCGACGCTCGGCTTCGTCTTCACGGCGGCATGGAGCGAGCTTTTGTTCGCGCTGATGCTGATCAACGGCAACGACGCGGCGACCTTCCCGGTCGGGCTTCTCACTTTCGTTTCCAAATTCTCGGTGGATTTCGGGCAGATGATGGCGGCGGGCGTTCTCGCGCTCATTCCGGCCGGTCTCTTCTTCCTTCTCATCCAGCGTTATCTCGTCCAGGGCCTGACGGCCGGCGCGGTCAAGGGTTAGTCACATGGCATCGATCGATATCAAGAACATCCAGAAAGCCTACGGCCATGTGCAGGTGCTGCACGGCGTCGATCTCGAAATCAGGGACGGCGAGTTCGTCGTGCTGGTCGGCCCGTCGGGCTGCGGCAAGTCAACGTTGCTGCGCATGATCGCCGGCCTTGAGGGCGTCACCGCCGGCGAGATCCAGATCGACGGAAACCGTGTCAACGAGTTGCATCCAAAGGACCGCGACATCGCCATGGTGTTCCAGTCCTACGCGCTCTATCCGCACATGAACGTCGCCGGAAACATGAGCTACAGCCTGAAGCTCAGGAAGACGGCCAAGGAGAAGATCGCCAGCGCCGTCGGTGCCGCCGCATCGAAGCTCGGCCTCGATCCGCTGCTCGAACGCCGGCCGAAAGCCTTGTCCGGCGGCCAGCGCCAGCGCGTCGCCATGGGTCGCGCCATCGTGCGCCAGCCCAAGGCCTTCCTCTTCGACGAGCCGCTGTCGAATCTCGACGCCCGCCTGCGCGAGCAGATGCGCGCGGAGATCAAGAAACTGCATGGAGATCTGAAAGCGACCTCGATCTACGTCACCCACGATCAGATCGAGGCGATGACGCTCGCCGATCGCATCGTCGCCATGCATGGCGGCGTGGTGCAGCAGGTCGGCAGTCCGCTGGAGCTATACGATCGCCCGGCCAATCTCTTCGTTGCCGGCTTCATCGGCTCGCCCGGCATGAACTTCCTCGATGCGACCTATCAGGCCGGCGGCGTCAAGCTCAAGGACGGCACCGTGGTCGCCCTGCCGGTGCCGCTATCGCTTGCCGATGGCGCCAAGGTCACGCTGGGCATCCGCCCGGAGCACGTGACCATCACCAGTGACGCCACGGGAATGCAGGCCAATGTCGAATTGATCGAGCCGACCGGCTTCGGCATTATCCTGCACCTGTCGCTGCATGGCCTGCCATTCAAGGTCTTCACGCTGAACCGCGAGGCGCTGACCGCCGGCCCGACGCTCAACGTTTCGTTCCCTGCCCAGCATCTGCATGTCTTCGACGACAGCGGCAAGCGGGCAGGCTAGGCGGTGGTCTCTGAGTAGGGCGGAGGTCCGCCCTGATTACCTGAACTTGGGCAGTCTGGGTGGAGCGTTGGCCTGTATCTCGTGAAGGGGCGCATGCTTGCCGAGCAGCTTCTGCAGCTTGCGCTCCTCAATCGGTCCGATGCCGAATTTCTTGCAGTGCTCCGCGACATCCCGATCGTTCGGACCGGGAATGCGTACCTGGCGGTTATCTCGTGAATGGGACATGGTCATTTCCTCCTCAAGGACAACGTCCGCAGCACGTTGAAGTTTCGAGCAAACGAAACCGTGATCAGGATGGCGACCGCTGGCGAAACCCAACTACGCAGCGGTGCCATGACGATGCTGCACCCGGCAACTATATCATGATCTCGCCACCAGTCACGGGAACGACCGCGCCCGTCATGAAACTCCCGAGATCGGATGCGAGAAGCACGTAAGTGCCTGCCAGTTCCGCAGGCTGCCCGGCTCGACCGATCAACGTCTGCTGGCCAAACTTCGTGGTCTTTTCGGGCGGCATCGTGGAAGGGATCAGTGGCGTCCAGATCGGGCCCGGCGCCACGGCATTTACCCTTATGCCCTTCTCGGCCACCATTTCGGCCAGTCCCGCCGTGAAGTTCGAAACCGCGCCCTTGGTTGATGCATAGGCAAGCAGGTGAGACGATGGCTGGCGCGACTGGATAGACGTGGTGTTGATGATCGAGCTGCCGGGCCGCATGTAGGGGATCGCCGCCTTCGAAAGAAAGAACGGCGCACGGATATTCGTGTTGAACGTACGATCCCATTCCTCGGCCGTGATGTCGCCGATATCGGCGTAGGTCCGTTGAAACGCCGCGTTGTTCACAAGGATGTCGATGGAGCCGAGTTCGCGGACCGTATGCTGCACGAGGTCCCTGCAGTGATCTTCGGAGGTGATGTCGCCAGGTGCGATCACCGTCCGTCGACCGGCGTCCCGGATCCACCGTGCGGTGTCTTCGGCATCCTCGGTCTCGTCGAGAAATGAGATGACGACGTCGGCGCCTTCACGGGCGAAGGCAATCGCGACGGCCTTGCCGATCCCGGAATCGGCGCCGGTAATCAGCGCGACCTTGCCTTCGAGCCTTCCATTGCCGCGATAGGAATGCTCCCCGTGGTCGGGCACGGGCTGCATGCGGGCGGTCTTTCCTGGAGGCTGCTGCTCTTGCTCAGGATAAGGCGGTGTCGGGCGGCGCTCCTCGCTCATCGTATTCTCCTCGTTGGCTAACGGGAACTAAACCACGATGGGGGGAAACAGTTCCTCGATGTCGGGACATCTGCCGAAGACGAGACAACCGAGGATCAGCCGCCCGCGAAATCCACCGAGGAGATATCGACCGACCACTCGAATTCCGAAGGCGCGGGCTTGCCGGGCAAGGTTTCGAGACCGCGGTACTGGTTCAGCGTCCAGCACGTCTCGAAGGTGCCGTGCGGCTCGATGATCTTGCTGCTGGTGAAATAGTCGGAATAGGCCTCGTCGCTATAACCGGGGCGCTTGGCGATCAGCCGGAAACGGACCACGTTCACCTGCCGGTCGCTATCGTTTGAGAGTTTCACCGCGACGGTCTTGGCGGGATCGCTGCAGGATGCGGCGCCGCTGCTTGTCCCGTGGACCTCGCTCGCCAGACCGTTCTGGCCGGTCTGCTGCAGGTAGACATAGGCGCCGACGACCGCGACGGCGGCGATCACGGCGAGCAACGTTGCAAGCGTCGACCGCGGAGACAGCAGAAAACAGATGAAAATGATCGGGATCGCGACCAGGAGATAAATCATCAGACATGTTCCAATTCACATCTGAGCTAAGACAACCACTCGGCGGAGACAAGGCTGGTATTTGTCCGATGACGCGATTAGGTCCGATTTATCCGCTGAAGGGAACGAGTTTACCGCAGTAAACTTTCACCGCCGCAGACCGCGCACGGATGGAATTTCAGATTTTTACGCCATGCCCTTGTTTCCGACACAATGCTCACCCATATAACTCTCATCGGCATTGCTGGTTGAGCGTCCCACAGAATTCGCGGATGTTCGCAATCGTCGTAATCGCTTTAGTCTTTGACCACGGATGTACTGGCACTGGTGAATAGCGATGTTGAGAAGGTCGGTGCAGTTTTGCCCCGGCCTTTTTTATTGCCCGCACGATAGCCGCTGCGTGGCGGAAGGCAGGGCGCATCTGCGCCGTGCCACCTTTTCCATTAGAATGAGCCTCCTCAGGCGCTGCGAAACAGCTTCCAGCGGCTCGGCCGGAAGGCGATGCGGCTGCGGTCGAGGCCATCGGCCTCAGATGGCGGCAATTCCAGTTCGATCGGCGGATGGCCCTTGCCGATATCGACCTCGATATGGCGGGTGCCGGCGACACGGCGGCTCGTCGTCATCAGGCCGGCAATGCAGCCTCCGCAACCGTCGCGCAGCTCGATATCATGAGGACGGAAATAGAGCTGGGCCTCGCCATCGAGCTCGCCTTCGGCCTTGAGACCGAGCGGGCGGTCCTCGAACCAGATCTCGCCATCGGTGATACGGACATTCAGACAGTTCGACTGGCCGACGAAGCCGAAGACGAAGGGCGAGTTCGGGCGGTCGTAGACCTCGTCCGGCGTGCCGACCTGCTCGATCGCGCCCTGGCTCATGACGACCACGCGATCGGCGAGCTCCATCGCCTCGTCCTGGTCGTGGGTGACGAAGACGGTGGTGTGGCCGGTGCGGTCGTGGATCTCGCGCAGCCATTTGCGCAGGTCCTTGCGCACCTGCGCGTCGAGCGCGCCGAAGGGCTCGTCGAGCAAAAGCACGTTCGGCTCCACCGCCATGGCGCGGGCGAGCGCCACGCGCTGGCGCTGGCCGCCCGAGAGCTGGGCCGGATAGCGCTTTTCGAGGCCCGGCAACTGCACGAGCTCCAGCAGCTCCAGCGCCCGACGCTTGATCTCCTCCTTCGGCGGACGGCGCGAGGCGTTCCTGACCTTCAGGCCGAAGGCCACATTATCGAGCACGGTCATGTGCCGGAACAGCGCGTAGTGCTGGAACACGAAGCCGATATTGCGCTCCTGCACGGTCTTGCTGGAAGCATCCTCGTCGCCGAAATAGATGCGGCCCTCGGTCGGGCTTTCGAGGCCGGCGATCAGCCGCAGGAGGGTGGTCTTGCCCGAACCCGACGGTCCGAGCAGGGCGATCAGCTCGCCGGAGTGGATATCGAGGGAAACATCGTGCAGCGCCGGAAAGCGATCGAATTCCTTGCGCAGGTTTTGGACGCGAACTTCCATTCTAATTCCTCAGTGTCGCCGGCTGGCGGCAATTTCTTCGCTGTATCGCATTTCGAGCAGCGTCTTCAAAACAAGGGTGACGAGAGCAAGCAGGGCAAGCAGGGTGGCGACAGCGAAGGCACCGGTGAAGTTATACTCGTTGTAGAGAATTTCCACCTGCAGCGGCATGGTGTTTGTCTCGCCGCGAATATGCCCCGAGACCACCGAAACGGCGCCGAACTCGCCCATGGCGCGGGCGTTGCAGAGCAGCACGCCGTAGAGCAGGCCCCATTTGATGTTCGGCAGCGTCACATGCCAGAAGGTTTGCCAACCACTCGCACCGAGCGAGATCGCCGCCTCTTCGTCGCCGGTGCCCTGCTCCTGCATCAGCGGGATGAGTTCACGCGCGACGAAGGGAAAGGTGACGAACATCGTCGCCAGGATCAGGCCCGGAACGGCGAACAGGATCTTGATGTCATTGGCGCTGAGCCACTCTCCAAGATGCGTCTGGGCGCCGAAGAGCAGCACGAAGACAAGGCCGGAAATGACCGGCGACACCGAAAACGGCAGGTCGATCAGCGTCGTCAGGAATGCCTTGCCCTTGAACTCGAACTTGGCGATCGCCCAGGCTGCCGCCACGCCAAAGATCAGGTTCAGCGGAACGCTGACGCAGGCGACGATCAACGTCAGCCGGATGGCCGAGAAGGTCTCGGCGTCCTGCAGCGCCTCGAGGAAGTCGCCGGGCCCCTTGCGGAACGCCTCGACGAAGACTGCGGCCAGCGGCAGAAACAGGATCAGCAGCAGGAAGACCAGCGACGCCAGGATCAAGGTCCAGCGCGCGATCCTGTTTTCGGTCACGACGGACCGGACTTTCGTCGGTTGCGCGGTTGCGTCAAGCGCCATAGCCGTACCTCCGCCTGCTCCAGCTTTGAATGAGATTGATGACGAGCAGCATGACGAAGGAGAGGATCAGCATCACCGCCGCGATCCCGGTCGCCGCCGCGTAATTGTACTCCTCGAGCTTGATCACGATCAGCAGCGGTGCGATCTCCGACTTGAACGGCAAATTGCCGGCGATGAAGATCACCGATCCGTACTCGCCGACGCCGCGGGCAAAGGCGAGCGCGAAGCCGGTGAGTGCCGCCGGGGCCAGGCCGGGGAGAAGCACGCGGAAGATCGTCTGCAGGCGATTGGCGCCGAGCGTGGCGGCGGCTTCCTCCACCTCCTTGTCGATCTCCTCCATCACAGGCTGCACCGTGCGCACCACGAAAGGCAGGCCCACGAAGATCAAGGCGATGATGATGCCCAGAGGCGTGAAGGCGATCCTGATGCCAAAGGGCGTCAGGAACTGGCCGATCCAGCCGTTGGGCGCATAGAGCGTCGCAAGCGCGATGCCGGCGACCGCCGTCGGCAGCGCGAAGGGCAGGTCCACCATCGCGTCTATGATGCGCTTGCCGGGAAAGCGGTAGCGCACGAGGACCCAGGCGAGCACCACGCCGGACACGGCGTTGACGCAGGCCGCCGCGAAGGCGGTGCCGAAGCTGATGCGCAACGCGTTCAGCGTGCGCGCATCAAGCGCGATGGCCAGGAATTTCTCCCAGCCGAGTTCGCTCGACCGCCAGGCGAGGCCCGACAGCGGGATGAGGATGAGGAGGGTCAGCCAGATCAAGGTAAAGCCGAGCGCCATTCCAAATCCTGGAATGACGCTCGGCCGCTTGAACCGCCACCGCGTGGGGCTATGTGCTTTCATGCGGTGTATTATTGTGCCGGCTTGTAGATTTGGTCAAACACGCCGCCGTCGCCGAAGAATTTCGGCTGAGCTTCCTTCCAGCCGCCGAAGTCGTCGATGGTGGCGAGCTTCACGTCCTGGAAGCGGGCGATGTCGGCCTTATCGGCTGCTTCGGGCTTGATCGGGCGATAGAAGTGCTTGGCGGCAATCTTCTGGCCTTCATCGGAATAGAGATAGTTGAGATAGGCTTCGGCGACCTTGCGGGTACCCTTCTTGTCGACATTGCCGTCGACTACGGCGACCGGCGGGTCGGCGCGGATCGAGAAGGACGGCGTCACGATCTCGAACTGGTCCGGACCGAGTTCCTCAAGCGAGAGATAGGCTTCGTTTTCCCAGGCGAGCAGAACGTCGCCGAGGCCGCGCTGGACGAAGGTGGTGGTCGCGCCGCGCGCACCGGTGTCGAGAACAGGAACATGCTGAAGCAGCGTGGTCACGTATTCCTGCGCCTTGGCGTCGTCGCCGCCGTTCGCCTGCTTGGCCCATGCCCAGGCGGCAAGGAAGTTCCAGCGTGCGCCGCCAGAGGTCTTCGGGTTCGGCGTGATGACCTGGACATCATCCTTGACGAGATCGGCCCAGTCCTTGATGCCCTTCGGGTTGCCCTTGCGGACGAGGAAGACGATCGTGGAGGTGTACGGAACGGAACTGTTCGGGAACTTGGTCTTCCAGTTCTCCGGGATCTTGCCGGTCTTCTTGGCAATGGCGTCGATGTCGCCTTCCAGCGCCAGCGTCACAACGTCGGCGTCGAGACCGTCGATGACGGACCGCGCCTGCGCGCCGGAACCGCCATGCGATGCCTTGATGGTAACGGCCTCGTTGCCGTCCTTTTTCCACTTGGCCGCGAAGGCGGCGTTGAAGTCCTTGTACAGTTCTCTGGTCGGATCATAGGAAACGTTCAGAAGTGTCTGATCCGCGAATGCGGGAGCCACGGCGCCGATCGCGACGCTGCCGGCGAAGACTGCGGCCGCGAGAAGCCGTGTGATCCGTATTGACTGCATGGGAACCTCCTTGGTGCGTGAGTTAAACTCTACCAACTCGGTCGTATAATGAAACGAAGATTGTTTCGGTTCCAGCCGCTTGCCCGAAATGCCATGCCATTTGAGCGGCTGTTTTGAAATGGACTTGCTCGGTTTCGGGGCAGGGAGCGATTGCGCAGTCGCGCCTTCGTCCTCTTCCGCTTTCGTCAGGGGCGGGAATCGGCGAGGAAGTCGGAATAGAATTCCTCCGCGCTTCTCGCCGCACGCATGGCGGCCACCACCTGCGGAGACTGCAGCTTGCGGGCAATCGCGGCCAGCACGTTCAGATATTCGCCGCGGTTGCTCTCACCGAATAGAAGTGCGAAGGCGATATCGGCAGGCACGTCGTCCAACGCCTCGAAATCGAGCGGCCGCGAGAACCGCACGAGAAGCCCTCGCGGATGCGTCATGCCCTCGATGACAGCATGCGGCACGGCAATGCCGTTGCCAATGCCGGTCGAGCCCAGGCCCTCACGGCTTTCCAACGCAGTGATGATCTTCCGTTCGTCGACGTCGAATGCCTTGGCGGCCTTCTCGGCGATCACCTGCAGGGCACGCCACTTGGTCGTGACAGCGATGCCGATGAAGGTGTGCTCGGGCCGGATGATGGTGGAAAGGTCCATGAGATTCTCGTGCGTTCCTGAAAGCCCGCGCCGTAGCCGGACGACAAGCGGCTTCTTACGGCCACTCCGATAAATGTTCGAGGTGACAAGAGGTCGCCTCGTATAAGAAGACCATAGGTATCCGTTGGTTCACGGGAAGCGTTCAACAAATTGTGGGCCACCCATGAAGTACAATCTAACTGTTGGCATCGCACGCGAAATATGAGAGTGGAGGTCACGTTTCGCGCGCCCGACCCGGTCCGGCCGCCCTTCATTCGCTTAAACGATTATTCAAGGTCGCAATGCTGAGCCGCTTCTTTTCCTATTACCGTCCCTATCGCGGCCTGTTTCTGCTGGATTTCGGCTGCGCCATTCTTTCCGGCCTGCTTGAGCTCGGCTTCCCGATGGCGGTGAAGCTCTTCGTCGACAGGCTGCTGCTCAGCCACGACTGGCTGCTGATCCTGCTCGCCTCCGCCGCGCTGCTGGTGGTCTACGCCATCAATACCGGCCTGATGGCGGTCGTCACCTATTGGGGCCACATGCTCGGCATCAATATCGAGACCGACATGCGCCGCGCGGCGTTCGACCATCTGCAGAAGCTGTCCTTCAGCTATTTCGACAACCAGAAAACCGGCCATCTCGTCGGCCGTCTGACCAAGGATCTGGAAGAGATCGGCGAAGTCGCGCATCACGGACCGGAAGACCTGTTCATCGCCCTGATGACCTTCGTTGGCGCGCTTATCCTGATGCTCTCGGTCAACTGGCAGCTCGGCCTGATCACCGCCGCGGTCGTGCCGCTGACGGCCTGGGTTACCAGCCGCTATGGCGGCCGTATGACGATCAACTCGCGCGCTCTCTTCGGCCGCGTCGGCAATTTCAACGCCCGCATCGAGGAAAGCGTCGGCGGCGTGCGCGTCGTTCAGGCCTTCGCCAACGAGGACCACGAGCGCGCCCTGTTCGAGACCGACAACCAGAACTATCGCCGCACCAAGCTGGAGGCCTACCGCATCATGGCGGCCAGCACCTCGCTCAGCTATATGGCGATGCGCCTGACGCAGATGGTCGTCATGATCGCCGGCAGTTACTTCGTGCTCGCCGGCCAGTTGACCGCCGGCGGCTTCATCGGCTTCCTGCTTCTGGTCGCGGTGTTCTTCCGCCCGGTCGAGAAGATCAATTCGGTCATCGAATCCTATCCCAAGGGCATTGCCGGCTTCCGCCGCTTCACCGAGTTGCTGGACACCGAACCCGATATCGCGGATGCGCCTGGAGCGAGGACGATCGAGCATCTCAAGGGCGAGGTCGTCTATCGCAACGTCTCCTTCGGCTACAGCGACGCCAGACCGGTGCTCAAGGACGTCAACCTGACGATCCGCGCCGGCGAGACCATCGCCTTCGTCGGCCCCTCGGGTGCCGGCAAGACCACGATCTGTTCGCTGCTGCCGCGCTTCTACGATGTCACCGGCGGCGCCATCCTGGTTGATGGCATCGATGTGCGCGACATGACGCTTGCCTCGCTGCGCCGACAGATCGGCATCGTGCAGCAGGATGTCTTCCTCTTCGCCGGCACCATCCGCGAGAACATCGCCTACGGCCGCCTCGGCGCCAGCGAAGCCGATATCAGGGATGCCGCGCGCCGGGCCCGGCTGGAGGAAATGATCGCGGGCATGCCGCAGGGGCTGGATACCGTCATCGGCGAGCGTGGCGTCAAGCTCTCCGGCGGGCAGAAGCAGCGGCTCGCCATCGCCCGCATGTTCCTGAAGAACCCGCCGATCCTCATCCTCGACGAGGCCACCTCGGCGCTGGACACCGAGACAGAGCGCGCCATCCAGCAATCGCTGGCGGAACTCGCCAAGGGCCGCACGACGATGATCATCGCTCACCGTCTCGCCACCATCCGCGCCGCCGACCGTATCGTCGTCATCGATGGCAGCGGCATTCTCGAGCAGGGTACGCACCAGGATCTGGTGGCCCGCGACGGCGCCTATAACCGGCTGCACAAGGCGCAGAGCTGACGCTGTCGCCGTCGGATGATCGCTTGAGCATTTTATCAATTCGTGAGCAGAAGCCTGCCTTTGCGGAATTGAATTCGGGCGGCTTCGCGCCCTATAATCCCTCCCATGGTCCGGCCCGATTCAGCGGCCGGACACCAGGGAAGGAAACAGACAATGACCAAAGTCCGTGCGCTGGTGCTCGAGCGCCAGCATGAGCTTGCGCTTCGCGATATCGATCTGCCGATGGAAACCGGTCCGGGGCAGGTGAAGATCAAGATCCACACGGTCGGCGTCTGCGGTTCGGATGTGCATTACTACACGCACGGCAAGATCGGTCCCTTCGTGGTCAACGAGCCGATGGTGCTCGGCCACGAAGCGGCGGGCACAGTCGTCGAGGCCGGCGAAGGCGTCACGCATCTGAAGGTCGGCGACCGCGTCTGCATGGAGCCCGGCATTCCCGATCCCAACTCCAAGGCAAGCCGGCTCGGCATGTACAATGTCGATCCCGCGGTGACCTTCTGGGCGACGCCGCCCGTGCATGGCGTGCTGACGGCTGAAGTGGTGCATCCCGCCAACTACACGTTCAAGCTCCCCGATAATGTGAGCTTCGCCGAGGGCGCCATGGTCGAGCCCTTCGCCGTCGGCATGCAGGCCGCGTCGAAGGCGAAGATCGCGCCCGGCGATACCGCTGTCGTGCTTGGCGCCGGCCCGATCGGCACCATGGTGGCGATCGCCGCCCTTGCCGGCGGCTGCGCCCGCGCCATCGTCGCCGATCTCGCCCAGCCGAAGCTCGACATCGCCGCCCAGTACCAGGGCGTCATCCCCGTCAACATCCGCGAGAAGAACCTTGCGGACGAAGTCGCGCGGCTCACCGACGGCTGGGGCGCGGATGTCGTGTTCGAATGCTCGGGTTCGCCCAAGGCCTGGGAAACGATCATGCAACTGCCGCGTCCCGGCGGCGTCATCGTCGCCGTCGGCCTGCCGGTCAATCCTGTCGGCTTCGACGTCTCCACCGCCTCGACCAAGGAAATCCGCATCGAAACGGTCTTCCGCTACGCCCACCAGTACGAACGCTCGATCGCGCTTCTGGGCTCCGGCCGAGTCGACCTGAAGCCGCTGATCTCGGAAACGTTCAAATTCGAGGATTCCATCAAGGCCTTCGACCGCGCCGTCGAGGCGCGCCCCGACGACGTAAAGCTGCAGATCGTGCTGGACTAGCCGCTGCGGCGCGCATCCCCGCCCTACGCGGGGATGCGTCGCGGTGCCGGGGCCGAGATCGGCCTTCACGCGGATAATAATCTTGCGCGGCAACAGATGTCGCGGCGATTTCAATCGCTTGCCGATCTCATCGTCCCCGTGCATCCCCGCGATTGTTTTCTCTCCCATACTGATGGCGTCATTGGACAGGGAGCCGGGTCGCGAACCGGAACTGACAAGTCCGGGGCGATGAGCCCGGCGTCCGGTGATGGTTGTATGAGGTGGATATCGAGGTCGTCAGGATCTCCTATTCATCCGGAAGCGAAAGGCCGAGAGACGCTCCTGTCGGTCTGGATATCCGGAAGCCTTGATGCGATCGGGCAGGCGATATTGCCTGACTTTACTATTCTATACCGACCGTCGCCTGCCCATTCCCAGCATGCCTATCACCGTCGCGGAGAGGTCTCCGGCGCGGGGTTTTGTCGTGTTTGAAAGACGCGCTGCGGACCATCGCACGGTCAGCACCCGCGGCCCCCTCATCGCCTCGCTAACGCTCCGCCACTTCTCCCCGTTGGGGAGAAGTGGCTGGGTGCATCGCTGCGCCCGTCTTGGACATCCGGTTCCCAGGCGTGTACGTCTGCCCTTTGGGTGAGCGGCTTGGCGCGGGTCTCTTCTCCCCAGCGGGGAGAAGGTGGCGGTGCGACAAGTCGCACCGGGGATGAGGGGGGCCCACGGCACAACGTCACCAATTGCCAAATCCCATCCGTAGTTTCCTACCCCGCCTTCAAATCCCCCAGCAGCGTCGGGATCAGCTCCGACACCGTCGGATGGATCGGCACCGACCATTTCAGCACCGGGTAGGGCGTTCTGGCGTTCATGGCGTCGATGAAGCCATGGATCGCCTCGTCGCCCTCGATGCCGAGGATCGCGGCGCCGAGGATCTGCTTGCTGTCGGCGTCGGCGATCACCTTCATGAAGCCCTGTGTTTCGCCGCGCTCGTTGGCGCGGCCGACGCGGCTCATGGGGCGGGTGGAGATCAGGATCGGGCGGCCGGAGGCGCGGGCGTCGCGCTCGCTCATGCCGACGCGGCCAAGCGGCGGGTCGATGTAGAGCGCGTAGGCAAGGATCCGGTCGCTCAGCTTGCGGTCCTCGCCGTCGAGCAGGTTAGCGGCGGCAATCTCGAAGTCGTTGTAGGAGGTGTGGGTGAAGGCGCCGTGGCCATTGCAATCGCCGAGCGCCCAAATGCCCTCGACATTCGTCGCCAGCCGGTCGTCGACGGTGATATAGCCGCGCTTGTCGGTAGCGACGCCGGCACGGTCGAGCCCGAGATCGTCGGTGTTGGGCGTGCGGCCCGTCGCGACCAGCACATGGCTGGCGTCGATATCGGCGACACCCTTGCCGATCGTGACCCTTGTGCCATCATCCGATCTCGAAAAGCCGGTATTGTCGGCATCGGTGTGAACGGCAATACCCTCGGCGCGCAGGATATCGGCGATCGCGTCGGAGATATCGGCATCCTCGCGTGACGCGAGCTTCGGCCCGCGCTCGATGACAGTCACCTCGGCGCCGAAGCGGCGGTACATTTGCGCGAACTCCAGCCCGATATAGCTGCCGCCGATCACCGCGAGGTGGCGCGGCAACCGGTCTAGATGGATTATCGAAGTGCTGGTGAGATAGTCGATATCCCTGAGCCCCGGCAGATCGGGTATGGTCGGCCGGGCGCCGACATTGAGGAAGATCTTCGGCGCCGTCAGCTGCTCGCCGTTGACGCTGACGGTACTCTTATCCTCGAAGCGGGCATGGCCGTAGATCACGGTCACGTTTGCCATGCCGCCGAACCAGCCGATCAGGCCGTCGCGGGCATTCATGGTCACCGTCTCGGCCCGCTTGCGCACGATGCTCATGTCGACGTCGATCGGGCCGTTGACGACCACGCCGTAGGGGCCGCCCGTGCGGGCGACGTGGGCGGCGCGGGCACTCGCCACCAGCGTCTTGGTCGGCATGCAGCCGGCGTTGACGCAGGTGCCGCCGAGAAACTTGCGCTCGATCAGCGCCACCTTCATGCCGGCGTCGGCCATGCGGGCTGCGAGGAAGGGGCCGGCCTGTCCGGCGCCGATGACGATTGCGTCGAAGCTCCGCATCACACGGCCGCCACGATCAGAAGTGCTGCGATGATGGCCACTGCATCCTCGATCAGCGCCGCCGGCCTGTCGCTGCCGAAGGCTGCCGCCATCCTGCCACGGGCCGCGGCACCGCCGAACGTGCCGGCAACGGCGCCAATGACGCCGGCGACAAGCCCCGCCAACAGCGAGCCGCCCGAGGCGCCGATCACTCCGCCGCTCAAGCCGCCCATGATCACGCGGGCCGAAAACTGCATCGGCACCTTGCGCGACGGCGTCGAGGGCAGCTGGTCGGTGATCAGTTCCACCAGTGCGAAAAGCGTGAACACCCAGGGCGTCCAGCGGTATCCCATGAATGCGAGCGGGGTCGACGAGACGTCGAACCAGCCGAGCGATGCGCCCCAGGCGACGGCGGCGGGCGCCGTCATGGCCCGCAGGCCTGCAATGATGCCGATCAGAAATGCCAGAAACAGAAGCATGTGCGATCCCCCGCGTCCGCCGCCAATTCGGCGCGACGAGCGAAAGCTTGCACATTGTCGTGCAAGTTTCAATTTGGACCGGAGTATAGGTTCGTCAGTTGGCGAAGGCGGCGATGCCGGTGATGGCCCGTCCGAGGATCAGTGCGTGGATGTCGTGCGTACCCTCGTAGGTGTTGACCACCTCGAGGTTGACCAGATGCCGGGCGATGCCGAATTCGTCGGAAATGCCGTTACCCCCCAGCATGTCGCGGGCCATGCGGGCGATATCGAGCGCCTTGCCGCAGGAGTTGCGCTTGAGGATTGAGGTCAGCTCGACGGGCGGATGCCCGTCCTCCTTCATCCGGCCGAGCCTCAGGCAGCCCTGCAGGCCAAGCGAGATCTCGGTCGCCATGTCGGCGAGCTTCTTCTGGACCAGCTGGTTGGCGGCGAGCGGCCGGTCGAACTGCTTGCGGTCGAGCGTGTACTGCCGCGCCCGGGTGTAGCAATCCTCGGCGGCGCCGAGCGCGCCCCAGGCAATGCCGAAGCGGGCCGAGTTCAGGCAGGTGAAGGGACCCTTGAGGCCGGAAACGTCGGGCAGCAGGTTTTCCTCGGGAACGAAGACGCTTTCCATGACCACCTCGCCGGTGATCGAGGCGCGCAGCCCGACCTTGCCGTGGATGGCAGGGGCCGACAGGCCCTTCCAGCCCTTCTCGAGGATGAAGCCGCGGATGACGCCGTCTTCGGTCTTCGCCCAGACGACGAAGACATCGGCGATCGGCGCGTTGGAAATCCAGGTCTTGGAACCGCTCAGGCTGTAGCCGCCGTCGACCTTCCTGGCGCGCGTCGCCATCGATCCCGGGTCGGAGCCGTGATTGGGTTCTGTCAGGCCGAAGCAGCCGATCCATTCGCCGGTCGCGAGCTTCGGAAGGTACTTCTGCTTCTGCGCCTCGGAGCCGAAGGCATCGATCGGCACCATGACCAGCGACGACTGCACGCTCATCATCGAGCGATAGCCGCTGTCGACGCGCTCCACCTCGCGGGCGATAAGGCCGTAGGCGACGTAGCCGAGGCCGGCACCGCCATATTCGGGTGATATCGTCGGGCCGAGCAGGCCGAGCTCACCCATTTCGCGGAAGATCGCAGGGTCCGTCTTTTCGTGGCGGAACGCTTCGAGCACACGCGGCGCCAGCTTCTCCTGCGCGTAGGAATGGGCCGTGTCCAGCACCATGCGCTCCTCTTCGGTCAACTGCTCCACGAGCCGGAAGGGATCGGCCCAGTCGAAGGTTTCGCGGATGTGCTGCATGGTCTTTCCTCCACAGTTCGGCATGTCCTCATGGGCATTGGGCTTAGACCGCCAGGCGGAAAGCGTCAACAGTCGGGCGTGTAGGTGGAGACGGCTATCGACGCCGGGAAATCGTGACATAGCTAGTTTCGATAGGCATCTGGCGCGGGAGAGAGGCATGGCACGGATCGCATTCATCGGACTGGGCAACATGGGCGGGCCGATGGCGGCCAATCTCGTCAAGGCGGGTCACGAGGTAATCGGCTTCGATCTGGTGGCGGCCCTCCTGAAGGCCGCCGAGGCTTCGGGCGTAACCGCCGCAAGCCATATAAGCCAGGCGATAGGGGAGGCCGATGTGGTGGTCTCGATGCTGCCGCAGGGCCGGCACGTGCTCACCGCCTGGACGGATATCCTGGCGTCGGTCCCCGCTGGCCGGCTGGTGATCGACTGCTCGACCATCGATGTCGAGAGCGCCCGCAAGGCGCACGAGATGGCGAGAGCGGCCGGGTGTCTGTCGCTCGACGCTCCGGTTTCCGGCGGCACCGCGGGCGCCGAAGCGGGCACGCTGACCTTCATGGTCGGCGGCAGCACGGAAGCCTTTGCCAAGGCGGGGCCGGTGCTGGAGGCTATGGGCAGGAAGATCGTCCATTGCGGGGAGGCCGGCGCCGGGCAGGCGGCGAAGATCTGCAACAACATGATCCTCGGCATCTCGATGATCGGCGTCTGCGAGGCTTTCGCGCTCGGCGAAAAGCTCGGACTGTCGCACCAGGCGCTGTTCGACGTGGCATCCACCTCGTCGGGGCAATGCTGGTCGCTCAGCACCTATTGCCCGGTGCCGGGTCCGGTTCCTGCCTCGCCGGCCAACAGGGACTACAAGCCCGGTTTTGCCGCGGCGTTGATGTTGAAGGATCTGCGCCTGTCGCAGGAGGCGGCACTTGCCACCGGCGCCTCGACGCCGCTTGGCGCCGAAGCGGCCCAGCTCTATTCGCTGTTCGAGAAACAGGGAAACGGCCCCCGCGATTTCTCGGCCATCATTGAAATGTTGCGTTGATGGGATAGCCGGAGCCGCTGCCGTCGCTTGACACGACAACGTATATAAGCGACGGCGGGACACGCCGTCCGGCGCCCTCCGAAACAGGAATTTCACATGCAGTCGCAGCCCGTCGCCCTGGGTGCCAGGAACCTCGTGATGGTGGGGGTCGGGCTGATGTTGCTCGGCGATTTCCTGTTCTCGCTGAACGATGCGATGGGCAAGTGGCTGGTGGCGAGCTTCTCGGTCGGGCAGGTGCTGCTGATCCGCTCGCTGGGGTCTTTTCTGCTGCTTCTGCCGATGATCGTCAGGCAGGGCCCGATGCGGATCTTCCGGGTCGAGCGCAAGGATCTGCAGCTGGCGCGCGTGGTGCTGGCAACGCTCGATGTCACCCTGTTCTACGCCGCTGTCGCCTATCTGCCGCTGGCCGATGTCATGACGTTCTACATGGCCGGCCCGATCTATATCGCCGCGCTGTCGCATTTCTTCCTGAACGAGCGGATCGGCTGGCGTCGCTGGCTTGCGGTCCTTGTCGGCTTCTGCGGTGTCCTCATCGCGCTGCGTCCGTCCACCGCGATGTTCTCGCTGCCTTCATTGTTCGGCGTGGTCGGCAGTCTTTCCTTCGCGCTGTCGCTGGTGCTCAGCCGCCACCTGCGCGGCACCAGCGATACGACGCTCGTCACCTGGCAGATGATCGCGGCACTCGTGGTCGGAGCGGCGATGTCTGTCGGCGACTGGCGCCCGGCAACGACGGTCGAGTTCACAGGCATGGTCGCGCTCGGCGTCGTCGCCTCCTGCGCGCATCTCCTGATCACGCGCTCCCTGAAGCTCGCACCCGCCTCGCTATTGGCGCCGCTGCAATACACGCTGCTGATCTGGGCGGTCGTGCTCGGTTATATCTTCTTCGGCGACATACCCGATGCGCCCGTCATTATCGGCGGCACGATCATCGTGATCGCCGGGCTCTTCATCTTCCACCGCAAGAACCTGCTGGAGACGATCCCGCCCGAGGCGGTTTCCCCGGATGGGCACTAGGGCTTACAATGGCAGTGTTGCTGCTGAACGTGTGCGGCAAGCGGTGGCTCCTTCTTTTTAGTTCAGGTTTTACCCCGGCTTGACAGCCCGTTTTGCTCATGTCAGTTATGTAACTAACTAGTTATTTATCGGGAGGAAGACGGAAATGGCTACGAAATCGATCGGCATCATCATGCACGGCATCACCGGCCGCATGGGCTACAATCAGCACCTCGTGCGCTCCATCCTGGAAATCCGCGAGCAGGGTGGCGTGCAGCTTTCCAATGGCGATCGCCTGATGCCGGAGCCCATTCTCGTCGGCCGCAACGCCGAGAAGATCGAAGCGATCGCCCGCAAGCACGGCCTGACGCGCACGACCACCGATCTCGACGCAGCACTCGCCGATCCTCAGAACACCATCTTCTTCGACGCCGGCTCCACGCAGATGCGTGTCGATCTGCTGAAGCGTGCGATCGAGGCCGGCAAGCATGTCTATTGCGAAAAGCCGATCTCCGAGACGCTGGAGGAAGCGCTTTCGGTGGCCGATCTCGCCGAGCGGCGCGGCGCCAAGAATGGCGTCGTGCAGGACAAGCTCTATCTTCCCGGGCTGCGCAAGATCGCGCTGCTCAAGGACAGCGGCTTCTTCGGCAAGATCCTGTCGGTGCGCGGCGAATTCGGCTATTGGGTGTTCGAGGGCGACTGGGGCGTCAAGGCGCAACGACCGTCCTGGAACTACCGCGCCGCCGATGGCGGCGGGATGATCCTCGACATGCTACCGCACTGGCGCTACGTGCTCGACAACCTGTTCGGCGAGGTCAAGGCCGTCAGCTGCTACGCTTCGACCCATATTCCGAGCCGCGTCGATGAGAACGGCAAGACCTACCGCGCCGATGCCGATGACGCGGCCTATTCGACCTTCGAGCTCGAGGGCGGTATCGTCGCCCATATCAATTCTTCCTGGGCGGTGCGGGTGCGTCGCGACGACCTCGTCACCTTCCAGGTCGACGGCACCCATGGATCGGCGGTCTGCGGCCTGACGAAATGCTGGACGCAGCATCGGGTCAACACGCCGAAGCCGGTCTGGAACCCCGACCAGCCGCAGACGATCGATTTCTACAAGACCTGGGACGAAGTGCCGGAAACCCAGGTGTTCGACAACGGCTTCAAGGCGCAGTGGGAGGATTACCTGCGCTATGTCGCCGAGGATGCGCCATGGAAATTCACGCTACGTGAAGGCGCCAAGGGCGTGCAGCTGGCCGAACTTGCACATCGCAGCTGGAAGGAGCGCCGCTGGGTGGACGTGCCCTCGCTTGCCGATACTGCTGCCCGCAAGGTGGCGTGACGACCATGCCGGCAACATTGCGACTTCCCGTCCCCGACGGCACGCTCCGGGACTATACCATCCTGAACACGCCGATCGAGGCGCCGAGGCCCTCGGCCTCGGGCCACGGCTTCAACCGGGTCGCCTATGCGGCGGCCCATATCGTCGTCGATCCGCTGGCCGACAACGATCCCTGGCTCGATCGCAATATCGACTGGGAACGCACGGTTGCCTTCCGCGAATATCTCTGGGATCTCGGCCTCGGTGTCGCCGAAGCCATGGATACCGCGCAGCGCGGCATGGGGCTAGATTGGGAAGGGGCGAAGGAGGTCATCGCCAACGTGCAATCGGCGGCGCGAAAGCGTCCAGATGCGCTGATTGCCTACGGCGCCGGCACCGATCATCTGCCGCCGGGTTCAGGCGTCAGCATCGACGACGTCATCCGCGCCTATGAGGAGCAGGTCGCCTATGTCGAAGCGCAGGGTGGCCGAATCATCCTGATGGCAAGCCGGGCGCTGGCCGCGGCGGCGAAGAGCCCCGACGACTATGTCAGGGTCTATAGCCGCATCCTGAGCCAGATGCGCGAGCCGGTGATGATCCATTGGCTCGGCGACATGTTCGATCCCGCCCTTTCAGGCTATTGGGGATCGCGTGACGATCACCAGGCCATGGACACGGCGCTCGCCATCATCAACGACAACGCGGCCAAGGTCGATGGCGTGAAGATCTCGCTGCTTTCGGCGGAAAAGGAAATCCGCATGCGCCGGCGCCTGGACCCGGCGGTGAAGATGTATACCGGCGACGACTTCAATTACGCCGAACTGATCGCCGGCGACGAAGAGGGCTATTCGCACGCGCTGCTCGGCATCTTCGATGCCATCGCGCCGGCCGCAAGCGCAGCACTCGGCCACCTGGCGAAGGACGACCTCGCGGCGTTCCATGAAGTCCTGGCGCCGACGGTGCCATTGTCGCGGCATATCTTCAAGGCGCCGACGCGCTTCTACAAGACCGGCGTGGTCTTCCTCGCCTATCTCAACGGCTTCCAGGATCATTTCCAGATGCTGGGCGGGCAGCAGAGCGCGCGGTCGATCGTGCATCTTGCCGAGCTGTTCCGGCTTGCCGACGCGGCTCGGGTGCTGCGCGATCCCGATCTGGCGGCGAGCCGCATGAAGACCATACTGGCGACTGCAGGCATTTGAAAACAAGCGCTTCGCGGGAGGCGAAGCGGCATGGGAGGAGCATCATGGCTATCGAGGGCCTGTCCATCAATCTCGCCACCGTCCGCAAGCAATACGACATGAAGCAGGCGGTCGACGTCTGCCTCAAGCAGGGCATCACGGCGATCGCCCCCTGGCGGGATCAGGTGCATGCCATCGGCCTGTCGGAGGCTGCGCGTATCGTCGCCGACAACGGCCTGCGCGTCACCGGTCTTTGCCGGGGCGGCATGTTTCCGGCGGCGGATACGGAAGGGCGCCGCGCGGCGATCGACGACAACAAGCGGGCGATCGACGAGGCGGCGGCGCTGAACGCCGATTGCCTCGTCCTCGTTGTCGGCGGACTGCCCGAGGGCTCGAAGGATATCGCCCACGCCCGCGAGATGGTATCCGACGGGATCGCCGCCATCCTGCCGCATGCGCGGGCCTCCGGCGTGCCGATCGCCATCGAGCCGCTGCACCCGATGTATGCCGCCGACCGGGCCTGCGTGAACACGCTGGAGCAGGCGCTCGACATTTGCGATCTCTTGGGCGAGGGGATGGGCGTCGCCGTCGATGTCTATCACGTCTGGTGGGATCCGAAGCTCGACCAGCAGATCGCCCGGGCCGGCGCCGGCGGCCGCATCCTTGCCCATCACATCTGCGACTGGCTGGTGCCGACGACTGATCTGCTGCTCGACCGCGGCATGATGGGCGACGGCGTGATCGACCTCAAGCGCATCCGCCGCAGCATCGAGGCGGCCGGTTTCCACGGGCCGCAGGAGGTCGAGATCTTCTCCGCCGGGAACTGGTGGAAGAGGCCCGGCGAGGAGGTGATTTCCACCTGCGCCGAGCGCTTCCTCACCGTCTGTTGAGACGGTTTCAGGCGGCGACGCTGCCGGTCACCCGCACGGTGGTACCCTTGTAGGTCGGCGTTCCCGACAGGCGGTCGTACTGGTCGAGCGGGATGACGGCGTTCATCTCGGGATAATAGCCGGCGATCGCGCCGCGCGGGATGTCGTACTGGACGGCGGTAAAGCCCCGGACGGCAAGCGTTTCCTTGGCACCGCCGACCGCGCAGAGCACGTCGATCTTCGAGCCGTCGGAGAGCCCGCGCGCCGCGAGGTCGTCCTTGTTCATGAACACGACGTCGCGGCGACCGAAGACGCCGCGATAGCGGTCGTCGAGACCGTAGATCGTGGTGTTGTACTGGTCGTGGCTGCGCAGCGTCGTAAGGATGAGCTGCGACGGGTCCGTCAACAGCGGATCTTCCTCGATGCCCTTGGCGACGAGGAAAGTCGCCTTGCCGCTCTCGGTCTTCCAAACCCGCTCCGATGCCGGAACGCTGAGCCGGAAGCCGCCGCGGGCGCGAACGCGGCGATTGAAGTCGCGAAAATCGGGAAAGACCTCCTCGATCTTGTCGCGGATGCGATCGTAGTTCTCGACCATGCCGTCCCAGTCGATGCCGTAGCGGTCGCCGAGCGTCGCCTTGGCGATCTCCGCGACGATGACGGGCTCTGATTTCAGCATGTCGCTCGGCGGGTTGAGGAAGCCGCGCGAAGCATGCACCATAGACATCGAATCCTCCACCGTGACCGATTGCGGGCCGGATGCCTGCGTATCGAGATCGGTGCGGCCGAGGCAGGGGAGAAGGATCGAGGTCTTGGCCATCAGCAGGTGCGAGCGATTGAGCTTGGTGGCGATGTGGACGGCCAGATCGAGCTTGCGCATGCCGGGGAAGGTCGCTTCCGGGTCGGAGATCGCCACCGCGAGATTGCCGCCGAGGCAGATCAACGCCTTCGACGAGCCGTCGTTGATCGCCTCGATGGTCTCGACCGCATTGTGGCCCTTCTCCTGCGTCGGGCGGAAACCGAAGGCGCGTTCGATGCCGTCGATCAGCGCGTCGTTCGGAATTTCGGTGATGCCGACGGTGCGGTCGCCCTGCACGTTGGAATGGCCGCGCAGCGGGCAGATGCCGGCGCCCTGCTTGCCGATGTTTCCGCGCAGCATCAGGAAATTGGCGAGCTGCTGGACGTTGGCGGTGCCGTGCGAATGCTGGGTGATGCCCATGCCGTAGCAGAGGATGACCCGCTCGGACTTGAGATAGACATCGACGGCGCTCGACAGATCATCCTTGCTCAGCCCCGAGACGGCAAGGATGTGCGCCCAATCCGTGCGCTCGATATCCTCGCGCAACGCGTCTAGGCCTTCTGTATGCTGGGCGATGAACGCGCGGTCGAGCACGCCGGTGCCGCCCGCCGCGATATCCTCGGCATCGCGTTCGAAGATCAGCTTCATCAGCCCCTTGAGCGCTGCGAGGTCGCCGCCGGCGCGCAGCTGGTAATAGGCCGAAGCGATCGGCGTCGACGACATCGTCGCCATCTCGATCGGGCTCTGCGGCGAGGCGAATTTCTCCAGCGCCCGTTCCTTCAGCGGATTGAAGACGACGATCGGCACGCCACGGCGCGCCGCCTCGTGCAGCGTCGCCATCATCCGCGGATGGTTCGTGCCGGGATTGTGGCCGAAGCTGAAGATCGCGTCGCAATGGTCGAAATCCTCGAGCAGCACCGTGCCCTTGCCGACGCCGATCGATTTCGGCAGGCCGACGCTGGTGGCCTCGTGGCACATGTTGGAGCAATCGGGGAAATTGTTGGTGCCATAGGCGCGAACGAAGAGCTGGTAGAGGAAGGCCGCCTCGTTGGAGGCGCGGCCGGAGGTGTAGAACTCGGCCTGATGCGCGTTGTCGAGCTTGTTCAGTTCCGCTCCTATCAGCGCGAAGGCGGCGCTCCACTCGATCGGCTCGTAGCGATCGCTGCCCTTGTTGTAGACCATCGGGTGCGTCAGGCGCCCCTGATCCTCCAGCTTGTGGTCGGTCCAGTCCCATAGTTCGGAGACGGAGTGCTCGGCGAAGAACGCCGGCTCGACGCGCTTGGCCGTCGATTCCCAGGTGATCGCCTTGGCGCCGTTTTCGCAGAACTCGAAGGAAGAGGTGTGCTTCGGGTCCGGCCATGCGCAGCCGGGACAGTCGAAGCCCTCGGGCTGGTTGGCCTTCAGGAGCGTCGTGGTGCCCTGGGCGACGATCTGCTGATGCGCCAGGGTCTTGGCGACCGCGCGCAGCGCGCCCCATCCCCCGGCCGGCGCGTCGTATTCTTCGATGCCAGGGGGACGTCTTGCTGCCATGTCACTCTCCATTGCGTTCGCGCGATCCTAGCAGCGAACATTGGGTGTCGTCTATTGCACTGCGGTATCGATTGACACCATCATCCGTCAACGCGGATAAGCACTTAGGGAGGATCGCCCAGGCATCAACATTTTTTGATGAGGGGGCTTGTGCTTATGGCATTAGAAGCGCGCGATCGCGTAGCTGGCGCAATTGAAACGAACCGAGGCTCTGGAGATATCATGAGCAAGTCCAAACTCTTCTCACCCGTGTCGATCGGCGGGATGACACTGAAGAACCGCATCGTCATCGCCCCCATGTGTCAATATTCCGCCGAAGACGGCAAGATGACCGACTGGCATCTGATCCATCTCGGCATGCTCGCCAATTCCGGCGCCGGCATCCTGACCATCGAGGCGACGGCGGTAACGCCGGAGGGCCGCATCTCCTATGGCGACGTCGGGCTTTATTCTGACGAATGCGAAGCGGCCATGCACAGGACGCTCGAAGGTGTGCGCCGTTGGTCGGACATGCCCATTGCCATTCAGCTCGGCCATGCCGGCCGCAAGGCGTCCAGCGACCTGCCCTGGAAGGGCGGCGGCCAGATCGCGCCGGGCGCGGTGAACGGCTGGAAGACGGAGGCGCCGAGCGCCGTGCCGTTCAAGGCGGAATATGATGCGCCGACCGCACTTGACCGGGATGGGCTGAAGCGTATCCGCACGGCCTTCGCCGATGCCGCGCGCCGGGCCGCCCGGCTCGATCTCGATGCCGTCCAGATCCACGGGGCTCACGGCTATCTGCTGCACCAGTTCCTGTCGCCGCTCTCCAACCAGCGTACCGACGAATACGGCGGCTCGCTGGAAAACCGCATGCGCTTTCCGCTTGAGGTGTTCGAATCCGTTCGGGAGGCCTTCTCGCAGAGCCCGGTGACCATGCGCGTCTCGGCAACCGATTGGGCGCCCGGCGGCTGGGATGTCGAGCAGACCATCGCCTTCGCCCAGGCGCTCGAAAAGCGCGGCTGCGATGGTATCCATGTGTCGTCAGGCGGTCTCGCGGTCGACCAGCAGATCGCCATCGGCCCGAACTACCAGGTGCCGTTTGCCCGGCAGGTGAAGGCGGCGGTCGAAATCCCCGTCATCGCGGTCGGCCTGATCACCGAGTTCGAGCAGGCCGAGGCGATCATCAGCACCGGCGACGCGGATCTCGTGGCGCTGGCGCGGACGATCCTCTACGATCCGCGCTGGCCCTGGCACGCCGCGGCGCATTTCGGCGAGACGATCCACGCCGCCGATCAGTACCTGCGCTGCCAGCCCCGCCAGTTCCGCAATCTCTTCGGCTGAGCGGAACCATCGGCGAAGCGGGCGGCAGGTCCGCTTTGCCCAATTGGCGCGGGATGCGCCGGCGGGATTTCCACAGCGCGCCAAGCGAATCATTTGAACTCGCCTTCCGATATGACATAACGGGCGGAAGATAATCGCCATTTGGCTTCCGTTCCCGCAGGCATACCCGACATGCGTTTTGACATCGATAACTCCCTGATCAATTCGCTGCTGCCAGCCATTGTCCAGGCGGAGGATGGCCTGGCGCGGCTGGATGAGCGGGCGGCGCGGGCGTCGATCGGCGGCGGCTTTTCGGAGCGGCGGCATTATTTCGATGCCGTCGGCGCCCTGTGGGTGGCCGGCGAACTGGTGCATGTCGAGGATCTCGTCCTCCACGACGCTCATATGGATACCCGCTCGCCGAGCCACGAACTGACGATCGCGCATGCGGTCCTGCGGGCACGCCGCCGGATCTGGACGGGTGATCCGGCATGGGCGCTGACCTCGGCGGGTCTCGGCGTGCTTGCCGGCATCGGCGGGGAAGGCGAGGGCGATGCGGTTCCGGGCAAAACCGCGATATCGCTGGGCGAGGACGACAGGGACGACGCGGTGGACGATGCGCTGGCCGCCGAACTCGCCGAGATCGACGCCGTGCTCGAACGCTCGCAGCGCCTGCTGGACAGCCATGCCAACAAGGTGGCGGCGGAAGCGCCAGCGCCTGCCGAGCCGGTCAAGGAAAAGCGCCGGGACGATCCGCTCGGCCTCTTCGACGACGAGGAATGGGACGAAGCGGCGCGGCTCAAACAATGGCGCAAGGTGCTCGCTACCGCCGACGATTTGCCGCCGGTGCTGGGCGCCGCGCTGATGTTCGAGGCTTGGGAAAAGATCGAGCCGCTGCGCCGCCAGCATTGGCTGGGCGGAGTGCTGGTGGCGAGTTACCTGAGGGCGCGCGGCAAGGTCACGTCGCATCTGTTTTCGTTCTACACCGGCCTGAAGACAATCCGCCACGAACGCCGGCGCTCGCGCGACCGCCTGACGCGGCTGCAATCCTTCCTGGAGGGGATGAGCGAAAGTGCCGTACTCGGCCTGAAGGAGATGGATCGTCTTTCGCTGGCGGAGACGCAGATGGAGCTGCGCTTCCGCGACCGCCGCTCGAATAGCAGCCTGCCGCAGCTCGCCGAACTCGTTCTGTCACGACCGATGGTCTCGACGGCGATGGTCGCTCGCGAACTCAAGGTCACGAGCCGTGGGGCGCTCAATCTGCTCAACGATATCGGCGTGCGCGAGATGACCGGCCGCGGCCGCTACCGGGCATGGGGCATCATCTGACGAACAGCCAGGAAACAGAAAAGCGGCCGAGGATTGCCCCGGCCGCTTTCCTTTGGTGAACACCCGATCCGTGCTTCCTGTCACAGATTGCGGATCGGGCGTTCTGGCGCTTCCTTTGCCCCCAGAAGCGCCGTAGCCTTTATTCCCGCTCGCCGGTGAAGTTCAGCAGCAGCTGGAAGATGTTGACGAAGTTCAGGTAGAGCGACAGAGCGCCGAAGACGGCCAGCTTCTGGTTCGATTCCTGATCGTAGTTTTCGGAATACTGTTCCTTGATGTTCTGCGTGTCGTAGGCGGTGAGGCCGACGAAGACGACGATACCGATCACCGAGATGGCGAACTGCAGGGCGCTCGAACCGAGGAAGATGTTGACCAGGCTGGCGATGACCACGCCGATCAGGCCCATCATCAGGAACGATCCCATGCGCGACAGGTCACGCTTCGTCACGTAGCCGTAGAGGCTGGTGGTGCCGAACATGGTGGCCGCGATGAAGAAGGTGCGGGCGATGCTGGTGCCGGTAAAGACGAGGAACACGGAGGCCAGCGACAGGCCCATGACCGCGCAGAACGCCCAGAAGGTCATCTGTGCCGCCCCGGCCGACATCGTCTGGATCTTGAACGAGAAGAAGAAGACGAATGCGAGCGGCGCCAGCATCACCACCCACTTCAGCGGCGACTGGAAGATCGGCACGTAGAGCGCCGGCGTGGAGCCGACGATGAAGGCGACGATGCCGGTGATGACCAGGCCGATGCCCATGTAGTTGTAGACGCGCAGCATATGCTGGCGCAGGCCTTCATCAAAGAGCGCCTGCGAGCCGGCGGCCGAGCCGTAGCCGTAACGCGGATTGATCGGGTTCATACTGATCTCCTCGGTTGAACTAGTAGAGGGTCCGGGCAAGCTTTTCGGCCGCCTGGTCCAGGTTTATGTTTCGGTCGTCGGCAAC
Source organism: Rhizobium sp. S152 (assembly GCF_030380735.1). Taxonomy (GTDB): domain Bacteria; phylum Pseudomonadota; class Alphaproteobacteria; order Rhizobiales; family Rhizobiaceae; genus Rhizobium. The sequence goes on from NZ_JAUDRZ010000002.1 coordinate 64,839, forward strand.
AAGGGCGTAAGCCACGTCGCCGATCTGCCAGTAGGCGGATTCCGCATTGTCGAGCGCGATGTGGCTGACAGACTGCACCGCGAATGCACCAGGGCGAACGGCAAACAGCGAGAGCTGCCGGCCGTCTGTCGTCTTGAGGGCCATCTCGACGCTGGGGCCGAACTCGGACGGGAATATCTGCACATCGGAAATGCTCCAGTCCGCCGGCAGCTGCGGCATGACGATGCCTGTCGCGGCGCGAATGTCTTCCGGCTTGTAGCCGGCCACCGTCTGCGACGGCACGGATTGGCGCAGCACCGCCGTGTGATAGGCGCGCACCGCGTCCTCGACATAGGCGGGCGCCGGAACGGAGGCGGCGACTTCCGTCGCGGTGAAGGCGCCGAAGAAGGTGTGCGTCGTCCAGCCGGCGGCCACCAGAACGGCGACGGCGGCAATGCGCTGCACGGAATGGAAGATGCGGCCATAGGCAAGGCCACGCTCCAGACGGCGCGCGGCGTCGCGGGTATCGGCCCGGCCGAAGGCGCTTTCGCCGGCCAGCGCCAGCCGAAGCTCGCCCTTGACGCTCAGATCCGCCATCACCTTGGCGGCGATGTCCGGGTGCTCCGAGAGATAGCTTTCCACCTCGATGCGGCGGGCGACGCCGAGCTCGCCATCGACATAGGCGTCGAGATCGGTATCGATGATCGGATCAACTGCTTTCATGGCTGTTCCCTCCGATTAGTCTCAGGTGAGAGGCGCGGGGTGTCGTTTCCTCGAAGGCGCGAAGCTGGGCGCGGGCCCGCGAGATGCGCGACATCAGCGTGCCCATGGGAATGCCGAGGGTGGCGGCCGCCTCCTGGTAAGAGAGATCCTCTATGGCAACGAGATGCAGCGCCTCGCGCTGTTCCTCTGGAAGCTGGAAGAAGGCGTTGCGCACCTGCTGCAGCCGAACCGCGTGCTCCTGGCCGGCCTGCAGCGACTGGTCGGCCTCTGCGGCCGCCTCGTCGTGCCGGCGCGATTGCGAGAGGCCCTGGCGAACGCGGTCAATGTGGGCGTTGTGCACGATCGACATCAGCCAGGTGCGCAGGTTGGCGCCGCGACGGAAACTCTGCTTCTTCTCGTAGGCGCGGACCAGTGCATCGTGAACGAGGTCTTCCGCGTCATCCGAATTGCGCACCAGCGAGCGCGCGTAGCGCCTGAGCGCTGCGAGCTGACCGATGACATCGAATGGGCGTTCTTTCCGTTCCATGATTGAGTATACGGAACTCGGCACGATTTTATTCCGTCGCGTTCAAAACTTTTTTGAAAATCGCGCGAAAAGTCGCGTCAGCTGGCCCTGTGGTCGGAAAGCTCCTCGAGAATAGGGCAATCCGGCCGGTCGTCGCCATGGCAGGCGTGGACGAGATGCTCCAGCGTGCGCCTGAGTTCCGTCAGTTCACGGATCTTGCGGTCGATCTCCATCAGCTTCGTCTGCGTGAGGTTCTTGACGTCGGCGCTGGCGCGGCTCTTGTCCTCGTAAAGCGCCAGCAGCTGGCGACACTCCTCGACCGAAAAGCCGAGCCCGCGCGAGCGCTGCAGGAAGCGCAGCTTGTGGACGTCGGCATCGGCGTAGTCGCGGTAGCCGTTTCCGCCGCGATCGGGCCGGATCAGCCCGATCTCCTCGTAGTAGCGAATGGTCTTAGACGGCAGGCCGGAGCGTTCGGCGGCTTCCCCGATATTCATCGCATCCTCCTAGAGCTTTGCTAAGCGCAGGCGCAGCGCGTTGGTGATGACGGAGACCGACGACAGGCTCATGGCGGCCGCGGCGATCATCGGCGAGAGCAGCAGGCCGAAGACCGGATAAAGCACGCCGGCTGCGAGCGGCACGCCGAGTGCATTGTAGCCGAAGGCGAAACCGAGGTTCTGGCGAATGTTGCGCATCGTCGCCTCCGCCAGCCTGCGGGCCCGGAGGATGCCGTTGAGATCGCCTTTGACCAGCGTGATGCCGGCGCTTTCCATGGCGACATCGGCGCCCGTGCCCATGGCAATGCCGACATCGGCGGCGGCGAGCGCCGGCGCGTCGTTGACCCCATCGCCGGCCATGGCGATGACGGCACCATTGGCGCGCAGCTCGTCCACGAGCGCCTTCTTGCCTTCAGGCAAAATATCGGCGCGCACGTCGTCGATGCCGAGCGTCCTGGCGACGGCCAGTGCCGTGCGTTCGTTGTCGCCGGTTGCCATTATGATCCTGAGGCCCGCCTCGTGCAGCGCCCGGATGGCGGCCGCGGTCGTCGGCTTGACGCGATCGGCGACCGCGATGAGGCCGGCGAGCCTGCCGCCGGCAACGACGAACATGACCGTCTTGCCGTCGTCGCGCAGTGCCTGCAGCCGATCGGCGACGGATGCGACGTCGATGCCGAGATCATCCATCATCGCGGCGTTGCCGAGAGCGACGTCGGTATCGCCCGCCTTGCCACGCACGCCCTTGCCTGTCGTCGCTTCGAAGCCTGTTACATCGAGAAATTCGACCTCGCGTTCCTCGGCGCCGGAGACGATCGCCTCGGCGAGAGGATGTTCCGAGCCACGCTCCAGGCTTGCCGCCAGGGTCAGCAGGCGGTGCTCGTCCAGATCGCCGAGCGGCACGACATCCGTCAACCTCGGCTTGCCCTCGGTCAGCGTGCCGGTCTTGTCGACGATCAGCGTATCGACCCTGGCAAAGCGCTCCAGCGCCTCGGCATCCTTGATCAGCACGCCTTCCTGGGCACCGCGGCCGGTGGCGATCATGATCGACATCGGCGTTGCGAGGCCAAGCGCGCAGGGGCAGGCGATGATGAGAACGGCGACGGCGGCAAGCAAGGCATGCGCCAGCCGCGGCTCCGGCCCGACGATCCACCAGACGATGAAGGCCAAGATCGCGGCGGCGACGACGGCCGGAACGAAGATCGCCGAAACCTTGTCGACGGCGCCCTGGATCGGTGCGCGAGAACGCTGCGCCTTGGCGACCAGATCGACGATACGCGACAGAGTGGTGTCGGCGCCGACTTTCTCGGCTACGATGACAAGCGTGCCGTTGCGGTTCAGCGTGCCGCCGGTGACGCTATCGCCCGGCTGCTTGTCGACCGGCATCGCCTCGCCCGAGATCATCGATTCATCAACCGTCGATTGCCCCTCACGGACAGAACCATCCACGGCGACGCTTTCACCCGGACGAACGCGCAGGGCATCGCCGACCTTGATATCCTCGACGGGAACATCGGCCTCGGTACCGTCGGCAGCGATCCGCCGGGCGGTCTTCGGCGCGAGATCGAGCAGGGCGCGGATAGCCGAGCCGGTGCGTTCGCGGGCTTTCAGCTCCAGCACCTGCCCGACGAAGACCAGCGCGACGATGACGGCAGCCGCCTCGAAATAGACCGGCACCATGCCGCCATGGCCGCTGACACTATGCGGAAACAGGCCCGGGAAGAGGGTGGCGACGACGCTGTAGAGATAGGCGGCCGCCACGCCGAGCCCGATCAGCGTCCACATGTTGGGGCTGCGGTTCACGATGGAGGCATAGGCGCGCCGGAAGAAGGGGAGGGCGGCCCAGAGAACGACGGGGGTTGCGAGCAGCAGTTCGACCCAGGTCGCCAGCGGCTCGCCGATCCAGTCGCGCAGCGGCAGACCCACCATCGGGCCCATGCTTATGGCGAGAAGCGGGATGGAGAGCGCGGCGCTGATCCAGAGCCGGCGGTTGAAATCGACCAGTTCCGGATTGGGGCCGGCGTCCTCGGGCGGGATGCCCATCGGCTCCAGCGCCATGCCACACTTCGGGCAATCGCCCGGATGATCGCTGACCACCTCGGGATGCATCGGGCAGGTGTATTGCGTGCCCTTGGGCATGGCTGCCGCCTGCGGCTTGCGGCCGTCCGAATAGGCGGCCGGATCGGCCTCGAATTTCGTCTGGCAGCCGGCCGAGCAGAAATAGTGCTTTTGTCCCTCGTGCCGAAGGAAATGCCTTGCGCTTGCCCGGTCGACGCTCATGCCGCAGACGGGATCCTTCGCCGTCAGATAGTCCTCCGGCTGTGCCTCGAACTTGGTCCGGCAGCCATCGCAGCAGAAATGGTAGTTATGGCCGTTGTACGAGACCGACGGCTTGCCGGCCTTCGGATCGACGGTCATGCCGCAGACGGGATCACGTATGACGCCGAGATCCGGCACCCTGTGGTCGTCACCGTGGTGATGATGATGGTGGTTGTGGTTGCCGCTGCTGTCCATAAGTCTCTCCTGCGCCCACAAGGGCAGTGGATATCCTTATGAACCTTCCAGCAACTGGAAGGTCAAGCGGGAATTTTGTCACGGGTCATCTGCGCCTCAGACGAGCTTGCCGCCCTTCGCCACCAGCTCTCCGGCCTTGTAGACCGCGCGCTCCCTCGGAACGGACGCGACGGCCTCGGGAACGTGCTCGGCGTCGAGCGCCACGAAATCGGCCTTGGCGCCAATGCGCAATCCGTAGTCGGCAAGCCGCAATGCCCTCGCACCCGCGGTGGTCACGATGTCGAAAGCTGCCGCGAGTTCGTCGTCGGTGTAGAAGCCGGAGCGGTAGCCGATCATGTTCGCCCGTCCCAGCATGTCGCCGTCGCCATAGGGCCACCAGGAATCGCGGACGTTGTCGCTGCCGGAAAACACGGTGACGCCTGCCGCGCGCAGCAGCGCCACCGGTGGGAAATTGTGGGCGCCGGGCGCGTTGGTCATGATCGAAACGCCCGCCTCGACCAGTTTTCCGGCGGTACGCTTTGCAATATCCTCGCCGACATCGCCCAGGCCATAGGCGTGGCTGACGGCAACCCGGCCCTGCATGCCGAGCGCGCGGGCGCGGGCGCAGATCTGCTCGATGGTGAAGACGCCCAGCGTGCCGGCGTCGTGCAGGTGGATATCGACATCAACGCCCCGCCGCTCGGCGATCCCGAAGACGACGTCGAGATGCCCTTCGATATCGCGGTCGAAACTCGCCGGGTCGAGACCGCCCACGAGATCGGCGCCGAGCCCGACCGCCGCGTCCATCAGGTCGGGCGTGCCGGGGCTCTTGAGGATGCCGCTTTGCGGAAAGGCGACGAGCTGGATATCGATCAGGTCGCGGTACTCCTCCCGCACCCCGAGGATCGTCTCGAGCGAGGTCAGCCCGACCGAACCATCGACCATCACGTGGCTGCGCATGGCGGTGGCGCCGTTTGATATGCAGAGCTCGAGCTGCTTGCGGGCCCTCACATCCATCGGCTCGGCGATCGCCATGTTCTGGCGCTGGAATTCGACGCGCTCGTGCACGTCGAAGCCGTTGGTGCACGGTTTGTGCGATATCCATTTGCCGCCGTAGAAGCTGGTGTCGAGATGGATATGGCCTTCGACGAAGCCGGGCAGGACGAGCGCGCCGTTGAGGTCCGTGACCTGCGCTGCGTTGCTTGGCACACCCGGTTCGTTGTCGATCGCGGTGATGCGGCCGCCCGAGACGCGGATCGTTTTCAGCGTGCCGTCGGCAAATTTCGCGCGCGTGAAGATCGTATCGGTCATGGCAGCTCCAGTCTTGTGCACGGTGGTGGTCTTCAGTCGATGAAGACGCCGACGCTGGCGGCGCGGCCCATGGCGTCTATCACGGTCAGCTTCGAATACCCACCGCCGTCGGGCATCCATTGATTGGTGCGGCGGCGGGAAAGGTCGGGCAGGGGCTTGCCGTTGGCGAGCCAGCGGAAGGGCGCGCGGCCGCCCTGCAGCTTCAGCATCAGCGGCGAGAGATCGCCATTCCTGGCGCCGAGATCGACATGCGCGCCCTCCGGCGGATAGACGATCTGCGGCGCTGTCTCGCGGCCGGATGTGGCAAGCAGGCCACTTGCGGTGATTGCGAAACGACGCTGGCTAATCGGCAGCTGCGCCTGCGCGATGCGCACCGCGCCGGATGGCGGGCGGGGAAGCGGCGTGGTCGCGATGCCGGATTTGGCGAAACCCTCGAACAGGATCGGCGCCGCCGTGCCATAACCGGTAAGGCCAGGCGCCGCGCCGTTGTCGGGGCGTCCCACCCATACGCCGAGCACATGGCGTCCGTCATAGCCGATCGACCATGCGTCGCGGTAACCGTAGCTGGTTCCTGTCTTGTAGGCGATGCCGCGCTGGGCGGCGCCGGCGGGCGGGATGACGCCGGAGAGGATATCGGCGACATTCCACACCGCGACCGGATCGAGCAGCGCCTCGCCGTCGATCGTGCCGGGATGGCCGGTGACGCCATCGCCGAGCCGCACCGGCTGGCCGCGATTGGCGAGCGCGGTGTAGATCTGCACCAGGTCCTTCAGGGTGATGCCGAGACCGCCGAGGCCGATCGCAAGACCCGGTGTCTCGTTCGGCGGCAGCACCGGCCGTACCTCGGCGCGGCGGAAGCGGACCAGAAGCTTGCCGGGATTGACCGCATCGAGCAGTTTCACCGCCGGCACGTTCAGCGACAGCTGCAAGGCCTCGCGGATGGTCACGTCGCCCTGGTAGCTCATGTCGAAGTTGCGCGGCCGGTAGCCGAAGAAATCGGCCGGTCGGTCCTCGATGATCGTTTCCTGGCTCACCAGCCCTTCCTCGAAGGCGAGGCCGTAGATGAAAGGCTTCAATGTCGAGCCGGGCGAGCGATTGACGCGCGTCATGTCGATCCAGCCGGAGCGGCTGGCGTCAAAGTAATCGGCGGAACCAACCTCGCCGATGATGTCGCCGGTCTGCGCGTCGGCCATGACCATGGCAATCGAGAGCTTCGGTCCAAGCTTCCGGGCCGCGTCGCGGGCAACCGCTTCCAGCCCCTCCTGCACCGGCTTGCGCAAGGTGGTCAGGTGCTTGCTCGTATCGGGATACTTGCGTCGCGCCGCTTCCGCGACATGCGCGGCAAGCGCCGGCAATTGCATGCGTTTTGCCGGCACCAGCGTCGCCTCGGCGCGTTCCGCCTCACCCTCGCCGACGGCCTCGGCAACCGCCACGCGATCGAGCACCCGTTTGCGGGCGGCCTCGGCGGCAGCGAGATTGCGGTCCGGCCTGCGCTTTTCCGGCAATTGCGGCAGCGCCACGAGGAGGGCGGCCTGGGCGACCGTCAGGCGCTTCGGCTCTTTGCCGAAATAGGCGAGGCTCGCGGCGCGCACGCCCTCGAGATTGCCGCCATAGGGCGCGTGGGTCAGGTAGAGGTCAAGTATCTGCTCCTTGGAAAGCCGGCGCTCGATCTGCACCGCGCGGGCGACCTGCAGCAGTTTCGCCGAAAGCGACCGGCCCTGGCGAGGCTCGATCAGCCGCGCCACCTGCATCGACAGCGTCGAGGCGCCGGAGACGATGCGGCCGTTGGTGACGAGCTGAAGTGCTGCACGGCCGATCGCCAGCACGTCGATGCCGTGATGATCGTAGAAGCGGCGATCCTCGTAGGCGACGAGCATCCTCAGGAACTGCGGATCGACATCGCCGACCCCGGTCTTCAGCCGCCAGCGGCCCTCGGGCGTGGCGAAGGCGCGCAGCAGCTGGCCGTCCTTGTCCAGCACCTCGGCGGAGACGACATCGGCCTTGTCGAGCGGCGGCGGAAAGGCCCGGTCGGCGGCGTAGAGCGCAAGAACCGCCGCGCCGGCAAGGCCGATGCCGGCGACCGCTCCGATCGCGAATGTGCGCCTCAGCCTCATTTCGGTGCCGCCACGACCTCCATCTTGCCGGTCGCGGTGCGTGCCGAAAGCTGCGGGCGATACATGTCCTCGACCACGGCTGCCGGATGGTCATAAACGCCGGGGGTGACGGCGCGCACGACATAGGCGACGTTGACCTCCCGGTTGTCACCTTCCGAACGGTTGAAGGCCGCGACGAAACGGTCGTTGCGGAACTCCGTATGGGCGGCCGTTACCTCACCGATCCAGTCGAAATTGGCGAGCTGGGCGCTGTCGACCAGGTTCGGATTGTCGATCTGGAAGCCGGCCGGCAGCAGGTCGGTGACGACGATGCGCGACGGCCAATTGTTGCTCTCGGTGACATGCACGACGACGACATAGCGTTCGTTCTGCCTGGCTTCGCTGACATTCGCCTGCTCGCCGTCCATCGTGTAGTAGGTGCGATCAATGGCAAAGCCGTCGCCGCCGGCCGGCAGAGGTACGGCCGGGGCGGCGACCGTGGTCACCACGGCCGAAACCGCATCGCTCGTCTGGTTGGTGAGCGTCAGCGCATTGTTCATCAGCGCATCGCCGCTCATCTTCGCCATGTAGGCGCCGCTGTGCAGGGCGCCGTTGACGTCGATCTTCAGCGAATCGTCGCCGCCCTGGATGGCGCGTGCGGCAAGCAGCATCCAGGCCTGTTCCTGGGTGCTCGTATACTTGCTGCGCTCCCATTCCTTGGCGACGGCCTTGGCAAGCTCGGGTACCACGGGCGGAACGGGGCGGCTCTCGGCTGCCAGCGCCAGGATCGCGGCGCCGTCGCGGAGCACCGAGCCGTAATCGGTGCGCGAGAGGTTGACGCGGGTGACCATCGATTGCTCGGACATCTGCAGCGCGTCGAGGAAGATGTTCTTCGAGCGCGTGGCATCGCCGTAAAGCGCCAGCGCGGCGGCGATATGGGCCTTGGCGAGCGGCGTCGGGAAGTCGTTGATCATCGTATCGGCGTAGTAGCGCAGATCGCTGATCGCGGCCTTCTTGTTGCGGGCGAGAACGTAGAGCGCGTAGGCGATCTGGTCGCCTTGGTCCTTGACGTTGACGTCGTAGCTCAAGGCGTTCTGGAGGTTTTCCAGCGCCTGCGCAAAGGCGCGGTCCGGCACGTCGTACTTCTCTTCGCGAGCCCGCGTCAGGAAATCGGTGACGTAGGAATCGAGCCACAGGTCGCCGCTATCAGGTCCCCAGAGGCCGAAGCTGCCGGCGGATGCCTGATAGGAGAGAACCCTATATATCGCGTCCTGTACACGCTTTTTGATGTCGGCATCGTCCTCGAGGCCGGCCTGCTTGGCGAGTTCGCTCAGATAGAGCAGCGGCAGCGCGCGGCTCGTCGTCTGCTCGGCGCAGCCGAAGGGATAGCGATCCAGCGACATCAGCAGCGCCGGGATATCGAAGGCCGCCGATCGCGTGACGTTCACGCTGACGGATGCGCCCGGCAGGATGCTGTCGGCAAGCAGCGCCTTGTCGACGGTGAGCTTGGCGCCCGGTTTCAGCGCGAGAACGCGTCGTTCGGTGACCGGCAGCACGGCCGGGCGAACCGGCACATCCAGCGTCTGGTCGAGCGACAGGCCCGAGGCGTCGGAGAGATTGATCGCCACGCTGCCGTTGCCCGGCTGGCCGCCGGTGACATCAAGCGTCAAAGACGACTTGCCGCCGGCTTCGAGACGGATGGTCTGCGAGGCATTGGCGACAGTGACCGATTCATTGCCGGTTACGGCAAGCTTGTAATCGCCCGCCGGGGCGTCGGTGTTGGCGATGTCGAGTCGCAGCTGCGACGTGTCGCCGGGCGCCAGGAAGCGCGGCAGGCTCGCGGTCACGACGACGGGATCGCGGATGATCACATCCCGGGTCGCATGTCCCACGCCCGATTTCGACCAGGCAACCGCCATCAGCTTGGCCGTACCGTTGAACTGCGGGATATCGAAGCTCACCGTTGCCTTGCCCTGTGCATCGAGCTTCACCGGGCCGGAAAAGAAGGCGACGAGCTTCTGCGTCGGCGGGCTTGCCTGCAGCGCGATGGCGCCGCCGTCGCCGCCGGTGCGGAGCTTGCCGGTGGCGCCGAGCGAGCCGTCGATCAGGCGACCGTAGAGATCGCGGATTTCGAGGCCGAGCTGGCGCTGGCCGAAGTACCAATCGTCAGGGCTCGGCGGCTCGTAGCGCGTGAGGTTGAGGATGCCGACGTCGACGGCGGCGACCGTCACATAGGCGTCCTCATTGGCGCCGGCGCCTGCCACGGCGAGCGTGATGGGCAGCGGGCCGCGCGGCAGCATCTTCTCCGGCGCGTCGATCTTCACCTGCAGCGCGCGCTCGGCGGGATCGACCTTCAGCCACTTCACGCCGATGGCGCGCATCGGCATGTGGCTGTCCTGCGCATCGCCGGGGCGGAACAGCGTGGCGGTCACATAAGCGCCGGCGCCCCAGTCGGCGGTGACGGGAATGTCGATCTCGCCGCCCTTGTCGCCGATCTCGGCATTCTGCACGGCGACCAGCGTCTCGGTACCGGCTGCGATCATCAGCTGGCCGGCATAGCGGGACGAGACCTTGAGCTTGGCGGTCTCGCCGATCTTGTAGCTGTTCTTGTCCAGCGCGATTTCGAGCGCGTCGGGCGTTTCGGTCGATGTCGCCTGCACGAACCAGCCGGCGTCGAATTCCACGCTCGAAGTCGGGCCGTCGGCCTCGGTGCTTTCCACCTCAAGCCGATACCGGCCCCAGCCGACCGGGGACGAGATCTTGGCGCCGTCGAGCGCGGCATCGGCGGTGCCGTTACCGACCTGCTCGGCATTGTAGATCGGCTCGTACTTCCAGGCCGTGCCGTCGCGATACCACTGATAATCGCGGTTGAGCTTGAAGAGCTTCCAGCGCAGGCCCTTCATCTCCTCCTTCGTGCCATCGGCGCTGACGCCGATCACGGTGAAGTTGGCGATCGAGTTTTCGCCGAGGTCGCCGGAGAATTCCGGCTTGATGCCGATCATCGGGCCTTCGTTCTTGACCGGGATGACGAGCGAGCGCTCGATGGCGCGACCACCGGCCTCCTGCATGCGGATATAGACGGTGGCGTTGAGAAGCTGCGTCGTTGCCGGCAGCTCGCCCACCGTCAGGTCGGTGACGCCTTCGCCGTTCTCGTCGAGATCGGGCAGCCCTTCGATGGTCTGTCGCGAATCCTCGCTGGCTTCCTCATCGGCCAGGCCGAAGAAATAGCCGGGGAAGGCTTCCGCCTGACGGGTCGGCTTGATGACCACGTCGCCCTCGAGCGTCAGGCCCGCGGCCGGTGCGCCATAGAGATACTTGCCCGAGATATTGACGGTGGCGGGCGTATCGGGGCCGATGACCTTGGCGTCTGTCTTGATCTCCATGTCGGTCCTGTCAGGTACGAAGTCATCCACGAGGAACGTCTTCGTCGCGATCGGCGAGCCCTTGGGATCGGTATGGATGTTCATCGTCCAGGTGCCGCGCATGGCGTTTTCCTGGATCGGCAGGTCGATGTTGTAGCCGCCGATATTGCTCGTCTGGCTGACGATGCGGCGGCCTTCAACGCCATCCGGGCGCATGAAGATGAAGGTGAGCGGCAGGTTCTCCACGGCCTTGCCGTCGACATCTCGGGCGAGCGCGGAGGCATGGACCGTTTCGCCGGCGCGGTAGATGCCGCGTTCCGTCCAGCTCAGGACGTCGATCGCGCCGGGCGAGGCGCGGCCGGTGACGCCGCGGTCGGACAGGTCGAAGCCGGCGCGGGTCATGTCGAGGAAGACATAATCCGATGTGCCGTTTCGGGCGGTGACGACGGCAGGCGTCAAGGCCGCCGTGGCGCGGATCAGCCCGGCGTTGAACGTGGCGCGGCCGTCGGCGTCGGTCGTTGCCGTGCCGAGCACCTCGTTGTTCTTGGCGAGCAGCTGCAGCTCGACGCCGGCCATCGGCTTTGCCGAGGCAAGCGAGCGTGTGAAGACATTGAGGCCGTCCGTGCCGGCATAGGTGGTGACGCCGATGTCGGAGACGACGAACCACTGCGTGGCCTGCGAATTCCACTCCTGGTCCGGCGTGTTAGCGGCAGTCGCGGTCAGCACATAGACCCCGGGCTTGCGTTCCGGCAGGGCCTCGTCGACAGGGAAGCTGGTGACGACGTCCTTGTTCAGCTCGTTGCCGATCTCAATCGACCCCTGCCAGACCAGTTCGCCACTCTCGTCCTCGATGCGCTGGGCGCTGTAGCCGTCGAGCTGCGTCAGGAACTGCGAGCTCGTCAGAAGCGGTGCGATGCCGCGGTCGCCGATGCGGTAGAGCTTGAGATTGGCCGACGCCATGTTGACCGAGACGATCGGGATGCCGCGCCGGGCCGTCGACGGCAGCACGAAGCTGTCTCCTGTGAAGCGGACGCTTGCCGTGCGGTCCTTGACGTAGATGTCGAGGCTGACGGGCGCTTCCAGCACTTCGTCCTCGGAAGACGGCAGGCCGGTACGGAAGGCGATCTTGTAGGTCTCGCCATGCTTGAGCCCTTCGACGCAGATCTGCTTGTCCTTGGCCTCGAGCGCCTTCGGTGCGGCGCCGTTGAGCGTTACGAATGGCGTGTAGTCGGTCGTCTTGACGAGAGAGTCCGAGAAGCTGACGCAGGCGCGCGGTGTTGCGCTGTCGGCATCGACCGTGTGTTCGGTGATGCGGAAGCCCTGCGTCGACTTCAGCTGAAGATAAGCGGCCTGCACGCCCTTGGAATTCACCAGCGCAAGGCTTGCCTTGTAGGCGTTCAGCGCCGCGCGGTAGTTGGTGTTCTTCTCCAGCGCCGCCGCGAGCACGGCCAGTGCGTCGGCACGGCCGGAGGTGGTGCGCGAGAGCTCGTAGCCGTTGAGCGCGGCGAGCACCGCCTGCGCATAGATGTCGCTGCCGCTGTTGTCGTCGGTCTTCACGAAGCTGTCGCCGACGCGGGCGGTTTCCAGCCAGAGGTCGCCATTCTCAGGGGTCAGTGCCAGCGCGCCACGGAAGGATTTCAGCGCATCGATGACATTGCCGCCGGTGAGGTCGAGACGGCCGTTGGCGATCAGGCTGTCGGCGCCCTCGGTGCGCTGGTCGTCGGTCGCTTCGAGATTGGCCTTGTCGTCACGCGCCTGCTGCAACACATCGCCGGAGAGAAAGGTGAGGCGCGGCGCGGCGCCGAGATCCGGCTCCTGCTGTTTGCTCGTTTCGACGATCTTGCCGGCGATGGCGCCGGGGAAGGCGTTCATCGTCTTGAAGTCGGATTTCAGAAAGCACCAGCTGGCCTTCGGATTATAGGTGAACGCCTTGCAGGACTTGTCGCCGATGCAGGAAGCCTTGCACTGATCGAGCGTGAGGTTCTGTTCCGTGCGCAGGTCGAAGCCGAAATAGTCGGCATCCTTGATCGTCTGGATCTCGCGCTTGGTTTCCGCCGCGGAGGCGGGCGAGCTTGCGACGATGGCGGAAAGGGCGACGGCGGCAATGGCGAAAAACGCGCGGACAGTCATAGGTTCCCCCCGAGATGCTGGCGCTCAAATCGGGGGCACTCTCGGCACTGGCCGCGTCATTGTCAACATGGATATCCGGCTGTTCCGAAATGGCGCGACGGCTGTTTCATCGGTTTCGTGGAGCTGCAGGCAGGGGCCGCTGTCTTGTGCCGGCACATCCCTTGGCAATTCCGTGTCAGCGGTCAAAAGCGGCCGGCCATCGACATCGCGGCGAGCCGGCCTGCCGGTGTCAAGACTATGAGCAAGGATGAAAAACTCATCAATTTGCCGAATCGCAAGCTCGCGCGATACGGGTAACGGACCAATCGCCAACGGTTTGATCTCTCACGGGAATCCCCTCGGGGAGAGAAAGGCGGTTAATGATTTATCAACGTTAACAAATGCTTACCTGTGGATAAATCTGTTTCGGCGCGGAACATATCCGATTGGGGCCCGTTAACCGACCGAGCTTCAGCTATCGAAGCCACCGCGTAACTGAGTAAACAGCGAAGCAGGGGACCTTTCATGGGCGCCAATGTCGAACGCAAGCCACAGGAAGATAATGCCGCGAGTCCGCGGGTCTTGATCGTGGAGGATGAGTTCCTGATTGCACTCGATCTGGAGGAAACCGTGAGGTCACTCGGCCTTCAGGTCGCGGGGTTGGCGGTCAATAAAGAGCAGGCCTTGAACTTGGCGGCGATGGCCGACATCGCCTTCGTCGACGTCAATCTGCTCGATGGAGCGACCGGCCCCGAGATCGGCCGGCGGCTCGCGGAGGATTACGGCGTATCGGTCGTCTTCATGACCGGTAATCCAGAGGCGCTGACCGATCGAGTGAGCGGCGTTCTCGGCGTGCTTACCAAGCCGGTCATGCCTTCCGTCGTCGAGCGCTCCCTGCGCTATGCGGTGACGGCGCGCCGCAGCGCCTGACTAGGGAACTGCGGACGGATGCGCGATCAGGTCGGCTGGAGCATGCCAAACCAGGCGACAAGTGCGAGAGACGACAGGCCCAAAGCGATGGCCATGCCGGTCGATCGCTTCAAAGCCGAGAGCGAACCGGCAGCCGACAGCCGTGGGACCAGCACATAGCGGTTGATCACCGCGATCGTGACCATCCCGGCGACCACCAGTATTTTCAGGCAGAGCAGCCGCTGATAGGCCAGCGTCCAATCCGTTGGCATGCCCCCGACGATCAGCAGCGTGTTGGCCACACCGGTCAGCAGCACAAGTGCTACCGCGATATGACCGGCGGTCGAGAAGCGCATCAGGGCCAACCGCGCCTCCGCCCGCCATTCGCCGTTATCCAAAGCCGAGAACATGAGGAAGACCGGCACCAGCGAGCCGAGCCACGCGCCGCCCGACAGGAGATGCAGGGCATCGTTGAGACGGTGAAGGATGCGCAGCCAGCCGTCATTCATCGCCGCGTGGCCGGTGAACGTCATGCTGGCAAGTAGCACGAACGCGCACAGGGCATGCGCGGCGCGATCGTGCCTGGTCAGCACGGCGGATGACGCGCAGAGCGCCAGAGTGGTGGAGAGCTGTATCATCCAGGCATGCCCGCCAGCGGTATCCACCACCACGCTGATGATCAGGCCCATGCGAAGATCGCTCCAACCGTCGCCGATTGTCGCCGTCAGGGCTAGAGGTGTGACGAAAATGGCCGCGACCAGAAGCACGCGTGCCATCAGGTTCAGGATACGAAGTTTGCGCGCAATCGCGGCCGAGAGGCCGGCAGGTACCAAAGCGGCAAGATAGGCAGAGGAGCCCCACAGAAAAATGGCCGTCGCATAGAGGAGGAAGCGGCACAGGCTGAGCGCAATTTCCGGGCTCACGGCACCACCACAAACACGTTGCCGCCCATCTCTCGATTTCGGGGCCGGAAATACGGTCGCAAGACGGTGGTGGGTGGTGCCAGCGGCACGGAAAGAAATCTCGGCATTACGCTCTCGCCATGGCAGATCGCCGGAAGGGCTTACTGTGGCTTCGACATGTCCATTTGCGGTTGCGAACCCTTCATGCCGCCGCTGGCGCCGCCGACCGTGAAATCGACATCCACAGAGCCCGCCTTTTCGAATGTCAGCGTCGCCTTGATGCTCTCGCCCTGCTTGAACGGCTGGGCCACGTCCATGAACATGATGTGATAGCCGCCCGGCTTGAGTTCGACCGTCTGTCCGGCCGGAATGGATAGCCCGCCCGCGACGGACCGCATTGTCATGATCCCGTTCTTGACGCTCATTTCATGGATTTCCGCCGAGTTGGCGCGATCCGAGTTGATGCCGATGAGCTTGTCGTCGGTCGATCCGGTGTTCGTCAGCGTCAGGTAGCCGCCCCCCACCTTGGCGCCGGGCACCATGGCACGGGCATTCGGCTGCTCGATATCGATATCGCCGGCCTTGGTGCCGCCAGCGGCCGCGTGGACGGCAAGGAGGCATGAAAGGAGAAAGCCTGTCAGTACGGTCTGTTTCTTCATGATGTTGCGCTTTCGAAGCGGGCAGGCGTGCCGGTCGCCGCGATCGCGGCCGTCACCTTGTGAAGCGGATCGACGCCACGACGACGACGACGTCTCTCAATAGCCTTGCGTCACGGATTTTGAAAGAGGATCCGATATCAATGAATGCGCTGTCTCTCGGTCACCATTGCCCCAGAACCTTCATCCGTTTCACCGGTTCTGGTAATGATTCCGGCGACAGCGGATGTTGTTGCAGCGAGGCGCAGCGCAGGATTCCCACCGATAGGCCGATGAACATCCAGTAGATGTACGGGATGACGTTGACGCTGCTGACGGTGACAAGGGTAATCGCAATCGCGACCACCGTGCCGAGTATCGCGCTCGCATGCCATTGCGGCCCCTGGGCACTGAAGCTGAGCTTGATCAGGCCAGTGATCAATATGACGAAGATCGCACAGAACACCGCCATGGTCACAAGACCGTAGGTCAGCGCGGTGCCAAGGTAGGTGTTCACGATATCGACGATGCCTTCGCCCTGGATCATCGCGTGCATTTCGGGGGTCGTGAGGAAGTTGGGATCGCCGAAAAGCGGATTGCGCCCGATGACGATCATCGACGCCTCGAAGAGCTTTACGCGGTAGTCTTCGGTATTCGTATCCTTCCCGATGAACGGCAGTACGGCGACGATCTTCTCGCCGATCGGCGAAAGCATCAGAATTGGCAGCAGAGCGACCGCCGCCAGGCCGGCACGGACCAGGTTCGTAAGGACGCCTCGTTGCATGAGCAAGGTGACCGCGACCAGAGCGACGGCACCGACCCACGGGCCACGCGACACCGTGACAAAGAGGCTGAGCGATATCAATCCGACGGCAAATATCGACGTCTTGTCTGAAAAACTGGGCTTCCTGGTTGCAAGAAGGCAGCCGATCGCGGTCATGCATGTGAAACCGAGCGAAATCGGCTGGGCGGTCGATACGACCGCGCGCATCACCCCGCTGCGGAACATATAGGGAGACGTCATCGAGACACCCCATCCGGCCTCGACTGCCTGATACAGACGCCACATCTTCACCGCCTCGATAAGACTGATTGCGGCGATCGGCAAGACGGCGACGACGAACGCGGCCATTACCTTCTTCAAGTCGGTGGGGCTGGTAAGCGTGCGACTGAAGACGAAGTAGGGAAGCAGAATATCGAGGAAGGACGTCAGCATCATGCGCATCACGTCCGTGCTTTTCCCCAGACGTACGGTCAACACGATCACGATAAGCGTGTAGAGCAGGACGAATTTGTCCACCAGGGTCAAGCTTCGGGTTTCGCGGAAGACGCGCATTGCCAGCGGCGCCAGGAAAAAAATGGCGAGCAGCCGCGATGGATTGAGATAGATCAGCGTCCCGCCGTTGGCTCCAAGGCCCGCCAGGACGTCGATCGCCGGCGCGCAGAACATCAGCACGATATAGAGGTATATCGGATTGAAAGGCTGCCTATGGCAGTAGATGCTGAGCAGGCCGAGAAAGACGGCAAAGAGTACGAAGTTGTGGGTGATGAAGACGACGGCGACCGTGGCGAGCCAGCATCCCGCCCACATCGTGAACTCCTGCCGCGGAACGAAAGGTGCCGAGTATCGTCGCGCGAGAAAGAGGGCGGGGATTGCCGCGAGATAAACAAAGACTAGCGCGCGAGCATATTCCGGCATCGCCTTACTCCACCGCCTGTTCCGCTTTGCCCGAGGCAAACCGGCGCGCCGCGCGAGATCTGGTTCTGATCAGCCAATAAAACATCATGCCGCAATTCCCGCGCTGACGTAGCTTATGAACGACAACAGCACGCGACCGATCAAATATCCCGCCGGCCAAGCCAGGAGGATGAAAACCTCGAACGCCACGCTGTTCAGGCGATGCCGGGAATTATAGAAGAATATCAGAGGGATGATCGGCAACTGGTGGAGAGCGGCCGCCCAAAGCGCACCTTCGAAACCGAACAGCCAGTAGGAGATCGGTACTGCGACGAAAAGCAGTCCCGCCTTGGCGAGGTTCAGTATGCCGACGTTTCGCGGCTCGCCGATGGCGAGATAGACCGAGTTCATTATCCCATAGCGAGCCGTTACCAGGCTGAAGGACAGGATCTGAAGCATGGGTCCCGCGGCAGCGTAGCGATCGTCGTACACGAGGTCGACGACGAGCTGTCCGCACGCAAAGATGCCGCCGGCCCCAAGAAGGTAGAAAATGTCGAATGAAGCGCGCAGCTTGAGATAGGAGGTTCGAAAACGCTCGCGATTTTCCCGCGCCATCTTGCTGAGGGCGGGCAGGGTCACGGAGCTCTGAAGGCGCGCGCCCACGCCGTCCAGTATGCCGATCAGCCCGAATGCGAGCGTGTAGAGACCGAACGTCTGTGTGCTCGCCCAGCTTCCCATCATCATCTTGTCGCCATTCGAAGCAAGGATGGTGAAGAACGACGAGAACATGATCCAGCGACCGAAACGCAATAGTTCGACCGCAAACTTTCGGTTCAGCCGGAAGCGGTCCTGCCGGCCGGGTATCCAGACGTGGCTGAGGATCGTGGTGATCAGCGCGGATGCCGGACCGAAAACGATGCATGCCCAGACGGAATGAGTGAGCCAGGCCACGGCCAAGCCCAACGCGGTTGCGCCCAGCTGGCTGTAGAGATCTATCATCGTGATGCGGTTGAGGCCCATCCGGCGATAGCTCGTGATGCGCTTCGTGGACTGGAAGCCGTCGATGAAAATTCCCGATGTGCCCAGGATGATGACAAGCGGCAATTCGGGTGAAGCGTAGACGGAATGCGCGGGCATCCATCCGAGCGACGCGGCATGGCCGATCGCCACGGCGATGACGATGCAGCCGATCCAGATCAGCGTGCCGCGAATGATCTGGACGACCCAGACGGTGTCCAGGAATTCCGGGTCGTCTCCCCTGGGGCTCTGGATAACGGCCTGATGCAGGCCGATGTCGGCAAGCAGCACGACGATATAAGACACCATGGCCGCGGCCGCGGCGATCCCGAACATCTCCGGTGCAAGAAGCCGCGTCAGGATCAGATTGCTGGCGATCCGCACGAACTGACTGGCGACATAGCCGCCGGTGCTCCAGCCGGCGGCGCTCAGGATGAGCGTCCGGTTGCTTTTCTGAGGTGCGGGCGAAGGTCCGTCGTGCAGGCGTGGCGACGGATCTTGCGCGGATAGGCTGGGCATGCGTGGCGGCTTTCGCTCTCTGCTTGGACGTTCGAGTTCGTAGGTCACGCGACCTCCCCGAGATGCCCGGTCAACGCTGCCGGCGATATCTGCGATATCAGTCTGCTGTTGTCCGCATTGGCCAATTTGTCGAACATCCGAAACTCTACCAAATACAAAAGAGGCGACGCGAGGCCACGGAGGCCGGATTCTGCCCATGTGGCGGCACAAACTCAATTACGTCTTTAGGCTGTGGGCTTAGCTTCACCAAGGCCGGTCCGTCTTCCTCAACCCGTCTCCGGTGCGCCCGGCAACGCAGGATCACGTGGCCTTTCCCGGTGGTCGTCGGGTGACCAGCTCGCGCAGGAACAGCCGAGCCAGCGGTGCCACCGCGAATACGTATCGCCGCCACAGACGTCGTGGATCGGTGCCCAGGCGATGAGCCCATTCGAGCCCCCACCGCTGCATCCAGAGCGGAGCGCGCGTCTTGCTGCCGACGAGAAATTCCAGTGACGCACCGATGCACAGGCCGATCCCCGACGCGTCTGGTCGCTGGGAGATCGCATGGGCGATCTTCTCGGACTGCGGCGACCCGATCGCTATGAAAACGAAGCGGGCGGCCTCGGCGGCAGCGAAGTCCACGCAGGCCGCGAACGCCGCCGGATCGTGCAGGACACCGCGTGGAGGGACGTGGCTGCGGAAGCGGATGGTCGGATAGACGGCTTCCAGACTACGAACGACACCTGTGTCGCTGGCGATCAGCGCGACGACGTCGCCGTCCCGGATCACCGATTTGAACAATCTCGCCGTCAGATCGGAGCCGGTGACATGCGGCAGGTCCAGTGACAAGACATGGGCGAGGGACGAAATCGGCTTGCTGTCGCAAAGCGACATCCAGGCCTCGTCGTAGCAGGGAACCAACCCCCGGTTGCCACTCAGCCGAACGACATGATCCACATTGGGGGTAACCACATACCGGAACTTGCCGCCGGCGGTTCTTTCGACCAGGTCGACAAACGCGTCCTGATCGATGCCGTCAAAGGGTGCGCCGAGAAAGTGCCGGCGAACGCCCGTATCGGCACCGGCGGTCGTGGCCGGTATGTCCAACGCTGTCATCATGCTTCCTCGTGTCTCCGCAGCGGCGCGTTGCGCCGGATCCGGAATAGGAACGGCGATCAGCGACAGTCTCGGCGCTAGACTACAGAGTTGCCGAAGCCGTACAATTCTCCCTATCTCAGCATTTTGGGGTATGGTCATTGTATAACCGGATATTTAAATGATGGCACTTCAGATAAATATTACGATTATGTAGTAAATGTCGGCGCTTGTGGCGGAGATATATTGATGCAAGATAGCGCGGCGTGGATTTGGCTGACGATCGGAGAAACAGCCGTGCTTGCTACAACGATACTTTGCGTTGCGACTGTTGCCGCTGCCATCCTGATGTTGCCTGTCCTCCTCTTCGCCATCGAATGCATAGCGGGCGTCTGGCCGTCCGTCCGGCGTTCCTCGAGCACGAGCGCCCGGCCGCCCGTCGCGGTCCTGATCCCCGCTCACAACGAGAGTTCCGGAATAGCATCCACCCTGAGGAACGTCAGGGAGCAGGCAAGGCCGGGTGATCGGCTCGTCGTCGTTGCCGACAACTGCGACGATGACACCGCCGAAATCGCGCGATCGGAGGGAGCGGAGGTCGTCGTGCGAAAAGACCCGGTCAACCGGGGGAAAGGTTATGCGCTGGACGCGGGCATCCGCTATCTCGCGCAGACACCCTGCGATGTGGTGATGATCCTCGATGCCGATTGCCGCATCCAGCCCGGGACGATCAACGAACTTGCAGCCGCGGCTCTGTCTACCGGTCGCCCTGTGCAGGCGCGAAATCTCGTCCACGCGCCGCCGGGTTCAGGCCTCAATCTTGCCGTTGCGGAATTCGCTTTCCTCGTGAAAAACCACGTCAGGCCGCTCGGCCTCTCCCGGCTCGGTCTTCCCTGCCAGCTTACCGGAACGGGCATGGCCTTTCCCTGGGCGGTCATCGAGGGGGCGGATCTGGCCAATGGGCATCGGACGGAAGATATGAAGCTGGGGCTCGAGCTTGCGGCCGCTGGTTATCCGTCGTCGTTCTGCAACAACGCGATGGTCACAAGCCTGTTTCCCTACTCCGATCACGGCCTGGAAACGCAGCGGCAGCGGTGGGAGGGAGGACACCTTTCGATGATGCGTTTCGCGTTCCGCTCGCTGTTCAGCGTAAGGCGCGGGTTGACGCTTTCCTATCTCCTCATGTTGCTCGACGTCATGATCCCGCCGCTGACGCTTTTGGTCGCTGCGTCGGTCGCCATCCTTCTCCTCAACGCGGTCGTCGCGGTGTCGGGAGTGGGAGTCCTGCCGCTCGCCATATCCGGAGCGAGCCTTGTCTTGCTCGTCATTGCGGTTGGACTCGGGTGGCTTGCCCATGGGCGAACCGTCTTGCCGGCGCGCAATCTCGCGCAGATTCCGCTTTATGCAATCTCGAAATTGAAGAGCTATCCGAAGGTTGTTCTGTTGGGGAAAAACAGCACCTGGGTCAGGACCGACAGAAGCAGCAAATAGGAACCATCGCACACCGAAATAGGTAGGCCGCTATCGGCTACCGCACCAAAAGGCGGGGTTAAATGTTCCTCGGCCAAGCTTTAGACTGAGGCTTTCGGGCAAAGTGCATTCCTGATGAGCGTGCCCCGTGTTTAAGAGGAGTGGGAAATTGCGCCGTCGCGATCTTCTGAAGGGTCTTTCCGCATCGCTTGTCTCCAGCCCCTTGCTGAACTTGCCGGCTTACGCGGCCACACAGCAGCACAAGACGGGCTGGGTCGGGATGAATCTTGCTCCGACCGACTATTATTCCAACGAGATGCCGTTTGCCAATCTTGCCAAACTGGCATCCAGGTGGAGGCTTCAGGACCAGGGGCCGTTCAGCTGGGACTTGCCGTTGCCGCCGTTGACGGAAGACGGCTGCCCTACCTCTGTACCGCCCGACAGCTACGTGGAAACCTTCCTGCTTTCCACCAACGCCCGTAAATTCCTGCCTGCCGAACTCTTCGTTTCCTATGATGGGGAGGGGGTGCTGGAATATGCCGAAGGCGCACGGTTGGTGAAGCGCTTTCCGGGCGTGGATCAGATCAGGTGCCTTCAGACCAGCGACGTGCCGATGATGGCCCGGCTTGTTTCTACCAATCCCGAAAATCCGCTCCGCAACGTCTCGTTCCACGAGGGGCATGCAGCCCCTCCCAAGGAAACATTCCGCAAGGCCTTCCTGGAGCGAAATGCGTCGATGGCGGCGTTGCGTTTCATGGACTGGATGAAGACGAACGAGTCGAAGATCGAGCATTTCGAACAGCGCCCGATGAAGAACGCCTACACCCAATCGGAAAAGGGCGTGGCGCTGGAATACATGATAGAGCTCGCCAATGAATTGAAGAGTGCGCCGTGGTTCACGATGCCGCATCTGGCGACGGATGACTACGTGCGCCAATTCGCCGAGATGGTCAGGCGGGACCTTGATCCATCCTTGCCTGTTTATGTCGAGTATTCGAACGAGGTCTGGAACACCACATTCGAACAGGCCCGCTGGGCGCAGGCTCAGGGGTTAAGTGTGGGGCTGTCCACCGATCCTTTTGAAGCTCAGCTTCGCTTCTATTCGCAGCGTGCCACCGAGATGCTCGGGATATGGGATCAGGTGTTCGGTGCGGACAAGGCTCGGGTCTTGGGCGTCTACGCGTCACAGGCCGGAAATCCCGAGAGCGGCGAGACAATCCTCGGTTGGAAGGACGCGGGAAAATACGCCGATGTCCACGCGATCGCGCCGTATTTCGGCAACGGGTTCGGCGATCCCGCTAAGCTGGAGGAGGTGTCGCGGTGGAGCTTAGATCGCCTGTTCAGCGAGCTTGAAAAGGAAATCGACGGCAGCAACAAGAGCCTCATGGTCGCACAGGCGGCCCTGGCCAGGAAATTCGGCGTATCGATGGTGGCGTACGAAGGCGGCCAGCATCTGGTCGGCTATGGGGGAGCACAGAACGACGATCTGCTGACGATGCTCTTTGTCAAGGCCAATTGGGATCCCCGCATGGGAGAGCTCTACCGCAAGTACATGGCCAACTGGCGAGCCGTCGGCGGCGGTACGTTCATGTTCTACAGCTCCATGGGAAGCTACAGCAAATGGGGCAGCTGGGGCTTGCTCGAGAACGAGGACAAGCCGACCAGCGCGAAATGGGAAGCTGTGCGGAGTGCCGTGAAGGCCTGATGGCCGGGTGCGGCCATCAGCGTGGCGACAATCGGCACGGCGATGCCGTGCCTGACATCACAGCCCCGCGATCGTCCTGAGATCGTCGGTTGCGCCCGGCGCGGTCGCCAGCACGGGTGATCCCTTCGTCAGCCTTTCGCCTTCGGTCGGGAAGGGGTGAAACCAACCGCCGGCTTCCCTGACGAGGCAATAGCCGGCCATGCAGTCCCAGGCGTGCATGTAGGGCTCGTAATAGCCGACCAGCCGGCCGGCCGCGACATAGGCGAGCATCAGCGCGCCGGAGCCGTTGCGGATGAAGTTGCCGCCGGCCTCCAGCAGGCTCTCGACCATCTTGCCGACGAAGGCCGGCGTCACGTAGTTGTTGGCGCCGATGCCGGTTACGGCGTTGCGGATGGTGCGGGATGGATCGAGCGTCAGGCGCTTGCCGTTGAGCGTCGCGCCAAGGCCGAGGCCGGCAGCGTAGAGTTCATTATGGCAAGGCGCGGAGATCACGCCGACGACAGGCTCGCCGCCGTGGAGAAGGCCTATCGATACGCACCAGTTCGGCATGCCGTTGACGAAGGGGCTTGTCCCGTCGATCGGGTCGACCACCCAGGTGAAGCCCGATGTCCCCTTTTCCAGGCCATATTCCTCGCCCAGCACGCCGTCATCGGGATAGGCATCCCTGAAGCGCGCGCGGATCAGGTTCTCGACCTCGCGGTCGGCGATCGAGACGACATCCTGGGGATCGCGTTTGGTTTCGATGACGAGCGTTTCGCGACGATTGAAATAATCGAGCGCAACTGCGCCTGCTTCCTTGGCTACCGCCGTGGCGATCGCCAGGCGCGCTTCCAGGCCGGGGACGATATGGGAGGTCATGTGAAATTCCTTGGATAAACAGGCGGCTCAGCCGCTGATGATGGCGATGCCGCGGTCCTTGAAGCCGATTTCCACCTCGGTGGCCGGCGGCAAGCTTCTCTCCACGGCCGGATCGACGACGAAAAGCGTGCCTTTGCTGGTCTTCACCTCGTATTCGACGTGATCGCCCAGATAGGCGGCATGGGTGATCTCGCCGTTGAAGGCGCTTGCGGCCGTGCGCGGCGAAAGCGTGATGGCGTTAGGACGAACCGCGAGCTGCGCCGGACCGGCCTTGAGGTTGCGGCCGGGCACGCGATGCCGGAGACCCTCGACATTGATCGTCGCGCGGCCCTCCTCGATATCGATCACCTCGCAGGGAACGACATTGGCTTCGCCCATGAAGTCGGCGATGAAGGCGGATGCGGGTGCGTCGTAGAGATCGCGCGGGGCGCCCTGCTGGGCGATCTCGCCTTCCTTCATGACGATGATCTGGTCGGATACCGCCAGCGCCTCATCCTGGTCGTGGGTGACGTAGACGGCGGTGAAACCAAGGCGCTGCTGCAGGTCGCGGATCTCGGTGCGCACCCGGCGGCGCAGACGCGCGTCAAGGTTGGACAGCGGTTCGTCGAGCAGCAGCACCTGCGGCTCCAGGACCAATGCGCGGGCGACGGCGACGCGCTGCTGCTGGCCGCCCGAGAGTTCGGCCGGCAGGCGCTGGCCCATGCCGGCAAGGCCGACAAGGGCCAGCCCGTCGGCGGCACGCTCGTGCGCTTCCTTGCGCTTGATGCCTGATGATTCCAGCCCATAGGCAACATTGTCGAGCGCCGTCATGTGCGGAAAGAGCGCATAGGACTGGAACACCATCGACACATCGCGTTCGTTGGCCGGCAGCATGGTCACGTCCTTGCCGCCGATCAGGATACGGCCGGACGAGGGGTGCTCGAGCCCCGCCAGCATGCGAAGTGTCGTCGTCTTGCCGCAGCCGGAAGGGCCAAGCAGCGTGACCAGCGTGCCGGGTTCGATGGTGAGCGACAGGTCCGGGATGGCGGTAAAGGCGCCGAAGGATTTACGCACGTTCTGGAAGACGACGGAGCCGGGACGGGTGGTGCTCATGCGGTTTTCTCCTGGCCGATCTTTGCCGATGCCATTGTCGTGGGCGCGGCGGATGCCACGCGGTTTTCTCGTCGCAACCGCCGCTCGCCGACCAATAGCTGGAAGCCGGCGATCACGGTGACCATCACGAGGATGAGGACGGAGGAATAGGCGATCGCCACACCGTACTCGCCGTTCTCGACGAGGCCGACGATGTAGGATGTCGCCATGTTGTATTGCGCGCTCACCAGGAAGATCACGGCGCTGATCGATGTGATGGCGCGCACGAAGGAATAGACGAGCGCCGCGGTGATCGCCGGCCTGAGCAGCGGCAGGATCACCTTGCGGATGGTGCGGAAGCTGTTGGCGCGCAACGTCAGCGAGGCCTCGTCGAGGCTCTTGTCCAGCTGGCTCATCGCCGCCACTCCGCCGCGCACGCCGACGGGCATGTTGCGGAAGACGAAGCAGGCGATCAGGATCACGGCGGTGCCCGTCATCTCGAGCGGAGGCAGGTTGAAGGCCATGATGTAGCTGATGCCGATGACCGTGCCGGGGATGGCGAAGCTCATCATCAGCGCGAATTCGAAGAGGTTGCGCCCGACGAACTTCTGGCGGACGATGAGATAGGCGGTGAGCAGGCCGACGGCCGCCGTCAGCGGCGCCGCGATCAGCGCGATTTCCATCGTCGTCCAGAACGAGTTCCAGGCAACGCCGGTCCAGGCCAGCCCGCCATCGTCGCGCAAGCCGATCGAGAAGGCGCGGGCGTAGTGGTCGAAGGTCAGCGTGTTGTCGAGCCCCCAGGTACGGACGAAGCCGCCGAAAAGGATCATGGCGTAGACCACGATCGTGAAGATCATCCACGGGATGACGATGGCGTGGACGGCGATCGAGAGGCCACGCGGCAGGGCGATGTGCGCGCCTGAATCACCCTTGCCTGTGACCGTCGCGAAGCTCTTGCCCGCCAGCCAGACGCGTTGCGCGAGGAAGGCGGAGAGCGTGAAGAGCAACAGGACCATGGCGAGCACGGCAGCGCGGGACGGATCGTTCTGCGAGCCGACGACGGCGAAGAAGATCTCTGTCGACAGCACGCCATGGCTGCCGCCAAGCACGAGGGGATTGCCGAAGTCGGCCATGCTTTCGATGAAGCCGATCAGGAAGGCGTTGGCGAGGCCCGGTTTCATCAGCGGCAGCGAGACGCGCCAGAAGGTGCGCCAGCGATCGGCGCGAAGCGTCTGCGACGCTTCTTCCATCGATGGGCTGACACCTTCGACGACGCCGATCAGCACGAGGAAGGAAATGGGCGTGAAGGAAAGGACCTGGGCGATCCAGATGCCGGTCAGGCCATAGAGCCAGCGGCCGGGCTCGATGCCGAGCAGGGAGGAGATCGCCTGCGTGGCGACGCCGGAGCGCCCGAAGAGCAGCGTCAGCGCCAGGCCGACGACGAAGGGCGGCGTGATGATCGGCAGGATCGTCAGCAGCCGCAGCCCCTTCTTGAAGGGAAAGCGCGTACGGGTGGCGACCAGAGCGAAGCAGAGGCCGAGCAGCGTCGAGCCGCCGGCGGTCATGATCGCCAGCCAGAGCGTGCGCCAGGCAACGCCGCACCGGTCGCCGCCGACCAAGCAGTTCAGGCTCCAGATCGAGGGATCCTGGATGTTGGTGAGGAAGCCATCCGGGTTGAAGGAGCCGTCGAAATCCTGGAAGGCGCCGACGAACATGCTGCCGATCGGGTAGAAGACGAATATGGCGACCAGGAACACCAGCATGGCGATGGCGCCGACGACGAAGGCATCGCCCTTCATTGCGCCGCGATCCGCCAGGCCGAATGACGCGAGCAGCACGAAGACGATGCCGAGCAGGACGGCGCCGGCACCCATGGAGGGCTGGCCGTCTGAAAGCGCGCCGAAGAGCGTTTCGCTGATCGTCCAGCTCCAGCCGGAAAAGCCGATCGCCAGCCCCTGCAGGGCAAGGAAAAGCGTACCGGCCGTGCCGGCGCACAAAAGCAGCGCTCCACGCCGCGCGGGGTCGGAGACGAAGCGGGCCGCGACGCCGAGAAGCAGAAGCGCGGCAGCGATCGAAAGCCACCAACGGCCATGGCTGACCAGTTCGAGAATGCCGGGCGCCGTCGCCGCATCACCAGGAAAGCCGGAAAGCCAGCCGAAGCCGTAGAAGCCGCCCTCGACCCGATACCATGGAAGCAGGACAAACGCGGCGAGACCGATGGCAAGCGCGATATCCAGCCGCCGATTGTGATGTGTCATGGTGGTATCGCTTTCTCGTCATCGATCCGTGGTCATCGACATGGCCGGCGGTGCGGCCATGTCGTGAAGGAGCGCGGGCTCAGTTGGCCTTGGCGCCGATTTCCTTGTCCCAACGGCCGAGCAGTTCCTTGCGCTTGGTGGGGTCGCCATAGGTCTTGAAGTCGTAGTCGATCAGCTTGATGTCCTCGAACTTCGGGGATTCCTTCGGAACCTCGGCCGACTTGTTCGACGGCAGCTGGAAGGACTTGGCGTCCTTCATGTGCGACTGCACCTCGGCGGTCAGCGCCCAGTCGTACCACTTCTTGGCGTTCTCCAGGTTCTTCGCGCCCTTGATGATCGACATCGAGCCGATCTCGTAGCCCGTGCCCTCGCAGGGGGCGACCGACTTCACCGGAAAGCCTTCGACCGTTTGGGCAACAGCGTCATGCATGAAGACGACGCCGATGGTCGTTTCGCCGCGCGCTGCGGCCTTGACCGGCGCCGAGCCCGACTTGGTGTATTGCGAGATGTTGGCGTTGAGCTTGCCGAGATAGTCGAAAGCCTTGTCCTCGCCCATGATCTGCACCAGCGTCGCGAGTGCCGTATAAGCCGTGCCCGAGGAGTTCGGGTTGGCCATCTGGATCTCGCCCTTGTAGGAGGCGTCGAGCAGATCGGCCCAGCACTTCGGTTCCTTCATGCCCTTTTTCGCGAGGATATCGGTGTTGTAGCCCCAGCCGAGCGCACCGGCATAGACGCCGACCGTCCGGTAGTTGGCGCTTTCGGCCTGCTTCTTCGCCCAGTCCTGTAGCTGATCGAGCATCGGCGACTTGTATTCCTGCGTCAGGCCTTCGCTGGCGGCCTGCAGGTGGGGATCGCCGGTGCCGGCCCACCAAATATCGGTCTTCGGGTTGCGGGCCTCGGCGCGAACCTTCGCGTAGGTCTCGCCGGATGACAGGCGGACCATGTTCACCTTGATATCGGTCGCCTTCTCGAAATTGTCCTTCATCATTTCGCAGATGACGACATCGGCCGAGCAGATCAGGTTGAGATCGCCGGCGGCATGCGCGGAATAGGCAACGAAAGTCACACTCGCGGCCAGGGCAGCCGCGGCAAATTTTACCGAACCCATGATTTCCTCCAGATTGTTGCGACGCCTCCACGTCACCCGCTATTGCAAGCGTGTGCAAATGCTGCATGAGGCGGATCGGTGTGTCAATGGCCTTCGTCATGAAAGTTTCACATTGGCGCAAGAGGAGGCGCTTGCACGCAGTTGCAATATGGTGCAAAAGTCCATGCAACGGAGAGATCGAAGTGTCTGCAAAGGTTTATGTCAGCGCGCAGGAAGTTGCGGAGAAGGCCGGCGTATCCCGGTCCGCCGTATCGCGAACGTTCACGCCAGGCGCGAGCGTCTCGGCGGAAACCCGCCGGCGCGTGCTCGAGGCGGCGGATGCTCTCGGGTATCATGTCAACGAGCTTGCACGCGGTCTCATGCGCAACGAAAGCGGGATAGTCTGCCTGATCGTTTCCGACGTCGCGACACCTTATCGGGCGGCGCTGCTGCGGGAGCTGACGCTGCAATTGCAGAACGCCGGCAAGGTCGCGATGCTGATCAATACCGATCGCTCGGACGGCAGCGTCGACCGCGCCCTGCGGCAGGCGATCAGCTATCGCGCCGATGCATCGATCATCCTCTCGGGCCTGCCGGACAAGTCGATCGCGCAGCTCTGCCTGCGTAGCGGCCAGCGTCTGGTGCTGATCAACCGCGACGACGACCAGCCGGGTCCGTTGCGCATCAATCTCGACGACTACGAGGCGGCCGGCCGCGTCGTGACCGCCTTCGTCAGGGCGGGCTGTCGCCGCCTCGCCTTCGCCAATTCGGAAGCCGGCACGCCGAGCCTGATGGCGCGCGAGCGCGGCTTCGTTGCCGGCGCGCGAGCGCTCGGCATGGACGTGACGGTCGAGCGCTACGGCTGGACGGGATACGAGGCCGGCAAGGTTCTGGCGCAGCGGCTGCTGACGCGTTCCGAGCGGCCGGACGCGGTGTTCTGCGCCACCGACCTTCTCGCCTGCGGCTTCATGGACACGGCGCGCCATCAGTTTTCGATGTCGATCCCCAACCAGCTATGCGTGGCCGGATTCGACGATATCGAGCAGGCGTCGTGGTCGTCCTACGACCTCACCACATTCGCTCAGCCGGTATCGACGATTGCCGCCAAGGCGGTGGAGTGGCTGTCCGAGGCCCAGCCCGAGATCGTGAGCAATCAGGAACAGTCGCTCAGGCTTCGCGCCGAGCTCGTCTGGCGCGGTTCGATCCGCGGCGGCTGACGCAAGGCGCGAAGCACGGAATGCTCCGCGCTTCGGCTTGTCGGTCGTCGAATCGGTCAGCCCTTGCGGTCCGGACGGCCGTGGATCGGCTCGGCGCGGTGCCAGTTTTCAAGGATACGCCCGTCGGTATGCTTCTGGTTGGCCCAGCGGATGCCGTTGGAGATGACCTTGTGGATCATCCTGTCGTGATAGATCGGGTAAGTCTCGTGTCCCGGGCTGAAGAAGAAGATGCGCCCGCGGCCACGCTGGAAGGTGCAGCCGCTGCGAAACACCTCGCCGCCCGAGTACCAGGAGATGAAGACCAGTTCGTCCGGCTGCGGGATGTCGAAGGGCTCGCCGTACATTTCGGAAGCATTGACCTCGAAATAGGGCGGCAAACCCTCGGCGATCGGATGTGACGGGTTGACGACCCAGACCCGCTCCAGATCGCCTTCCGCCGTTTCGCGCCAGGAGAGATTGGCGTTGGTGCCCATGAGGCGACGGAAGAGCTTCGAATGGTGGCCGGAATGCAGCACCAGCAGGCCCATGCCTTTCAATACGCGCTGCTGCACGCGGTTGATCAGGCCGTCGCTCACATCCTCATGCGCCATATGCCCCCACCAGAGCAGCACGTCGGTATCATCGAGCACGGAATCGGGAAGCCCTTCGTCCGGATCGTCGAGCGTGCCGCGGCGGATATGGAAATCGGGATGCTCGATACCGGCCGCGATCGCGCCGTCGATGCGGTCGGGGTAGATCTCCTGAACCTCCTTGTGCAGTTGCTCGTGGCGGCCCTCGTTCCAGATGGTGACCTTGATTGTCATGATGTCCTCGATGTTGTCGACTGTTGGTCTTGGGAGGTTGTCATTGCGACCGCGCGGTGCGGATCACCTGGCCGCTCGGGTCGAAGAGATGGCAGGCGTTGCCGTCGACGGTGAGCGCCACGCGGTCGCCCGGGCGCACGGCGATATCGCCCTCGGCGCGCACGACGATCGGCTCTTGCTGCGAACCGACCGTCAGGTAGGTTTCGACGCCGAGGCGCTCGACGATCACGACCTCGGCCGAGAAATTGCCGATGCCATCGGCGGCGATCTTCAGGTGTTCCGGCCGGATGCCCAGCCTAGCCTCGCCATTGGGGAGGGTGGCTCCGGCATCCGCGAGGTCGAGGGAAAGCCCGGTGGGGCTTTCGACGCGAATGCCGTTCGCTTGCGGGCGGCTGATGGCGACCGGGAGAACGTTCATCTTCGGCGAGCCGATGAAGGTCGCGACGAACTCGTTGTCGGGGTGATGGTAGAGCGACATCGGCGAGCCCTGCTGCGCGACCAGCCCCTTGTTCAGGACAACGATCCGGTCGGCCATGGTCATCGCTTCCACCTGGTCGTGGGTGACGTAGACGACGGTCGCCTTCAGCTCCCGGTGCAGTCGCTGCAATTCGGCGCGCATCTGCACGCGCAGCGCCGAATCGAGGTTGGAAAGCGGCTCGTCGAAGAGGATAAGCGACGGCTTTTTGATGATGGCGCGGCCGATGGCGACGCGCTGGCGCTGGCCTCCCGAGAGGGCGGCGGGGCGGCGATCGAGATAGTCCGTCAGTTGCAGCACCTCGGCGACGGCGCCGACTTCACGGCGGATCTCCGCTTCCGGCACCTTCTTGAGGCTCAGCGAAAAGCCGATGTTCTCGGCCACAGTCATATGAGGATAGAGCGCGTAGGACTGGAACACCATGGCGATGCCGCGTTTGTCCGGCGGCACGTCGTTGATGCGCTTGCCATTGAGGATCAGGTCGCCGTCATCGATGCCTTCGAGGCCCGCGATCATGCGCAAGAGGGTGGACTTGCCGCAGCCGGACGGGCCGACGAACACCGCGAACTCGCCGTCCTCGACGGTGATGTCCACGCCCTTGATGACCTCGAGGGCGCCATAGAATTTGCGAACATTCTTGAGATTGATCATCTGCGAAACTCTTTCTTGGCGTCAGCCTTTGACGCCGCCCGCGAAGGTCTGGACGAGGAAGCGCCGCGCGAAGCCGAAGGCGATGACGGCAGGCAGGAGATAGATGAAGGCGAGTGCCGCGAGCAGGCCATAGTCGATCTCGTTGATGCGCAGGAAGGCGCGGAAGAGACCAAGCGGCAGGGTCTGCAGTTCGGGCGAGGACAGGAAGATCAGCGGCAGCAGGAAATCGCCCCAGGCCGACATGAAGGCGAACAGCCCGGCGGCGGCGAGCCCCGGCAGCGCCAGCGGGATCAATACGCGGCGAATGCGCTGGATGAGGGTTGCTCCATCCATCAACGCCGCTTCCTCATAGTCGCGCGGCAGCCCGTCGAAGAAGGTCTTCATGATCCACAGCGCCAGCGGCAGCTGCATGGTCGCGAGCACCAGGATGAGGCCGAGATAGCCGTCGATGAAGCCTGTCCAGCGCATGACCGGCCGCGCATATTCGCCGAGGATCGGCCGCAGGATCGCCCCTTCGGCATTGTTCAGCGTCAGCAGGAATTTATAGAGCGGCACCACCAGCGCCGTCGGCGGCAGCACGCGGATGAGCAGGATCGCGTAGAGGAACGGCAGCTTCCACCAGGCCCGTGTGCGCGACAGCGCATAGCCGCCAAGACCGGCAAGCACCATGACGAGAACAGTCGCTCCGCCGACGACGAAGAGTGAGTTGAACAGCCACCGCGCGCCGTCTTCCTTCGTGAAAACCCTCAGATAGTTGTCGAGTGTCCACTGCTGCGGCCAGCGCAGGAAGAGCTGGGCGTTTCCGTCGAGGGAGGCGAGCAGCACCCAGAAGAACGGCACGGCGCAGAAGATCGAGATCAGCGACAGTGTCGCATAGGCAAGCGCGTCCGAACGCGTGCGATTTGCGACTTCGGCGGGCGAGGATACGGCCATCTCAGACCTCCACTTTCATCGCCCGCACATAGGCTATGCCGAGCAGCAACGAGATGATGAGGGCGACCACCGCGACCGCCGCGCCATAGCCGAGCTGAAACGCCGTGAAGGACTGGTTATAGATGTAGATGCTGATCACCTCCGTGGCGCCG
Source organism: Rhizobium sp. S152 (assembly GCF_030380735.1). Lineage (GTDB taxonomy): Bacteria > Pseudomonadota > Alphaproteobacteria > Rhizobiales > Rhizobiaceae > Rhizobium. Next base: position 97,316 of record NZ_JAUDRZ010000002.1, read on the forward strand.
CTCGGGCCACCGCGGGTCAGTGCGTAGACGAGCCCGAAGACGGCGATTGTCGAAACGGCCGAGATCAGCATGTAGAGAAGGATCGTCGGCATCATCAGCGGCAGCGTGATGCGCCGGAACATTTGCGAGGGCGTGGCGCCATCCATGCGGGCGGCTTCGTAGATCTCGTCGGGGATGGTGCTGAGGCCGGCGGTCAGGAGGATCATCGCCGTGGCGATGCCGCGCCAGGTATTGACGACGATGATCATCGTCAGCGGGAAGACCTGCAGCCAGTCCGCCGGCGTCACGCCGAAGAACATCACGATGCGGCTCAGCGTCGCGTGTTCGCCGCCTGCCAGCATCGAGATCCACATGAAACCGGCGACGACCTCCGGTGCTGCGTTCGGCAGCAGGATGAGCGAGCTGAAGATCCGCCCGAAATGAATGCGCCGCCGCAGTGCCATCGCCGATACCAGGCCGAGCACGAATTGGCCGATCACCGCCGAGCCGATGACGAAGAAGAAGGTGACGAGCAGCGCGTTCCAGAACTTGGCGTCGTTGAAGAGGCGCATGTAGTTGCGCAGGCCGACGAAACGCGGCCGCAGCGCAGCCGCCCCGGTCAGGGCCTCGTTGGTGAAGCTCAGATAGACGGAATAAACGGCCGGATAGATGACGAAGGCCAGCAACAGGGCCAGCGACGGCATCAGGATGAACAGGAGCTGTCTTTCGACGCGCCTTTCATGAGAGTTTCGGGCCATGGACGCTCACGGTTTCATTGAATACGGCAATGCGGGCTGGCTGAGGGACGCGACCGCAATGGCCGCGTCCCTCATGCGGGCGAAGGGGAGTTACGTGGTTATTTGACCACGTCGTCGCCCAGGGTTTCCTTCACGTAGTCGACCAGGATCTTCTGCGCCCCGGCCGCATCGGTTTCCTTGCGCAGCAGCGCTTCGGTCGCCCGCGCCACGCCCTCGGCGACCGTCGCGAAGCCGGAGGCCTGCTTCAGGAACACGCCGTTTTCAGCCGCCGCGTGGATCGGCACGAGTTCGGTCAGCTTCTGGAAGTCGGCATTGCCGGCGGCATCCTTGCTGGATGGAATGTTGCCGATGCGGGCCGCGTAGGAGACCTGCGTCTCGACCGAACCAATCTCCATGAGCGCCTTCTTGGCCAGCTCCACATTTGCCGACTTGGAGTTGACGGCCCACGGGGCTGCGAGGTTGGCAAGCACATATTGCCCGCCGTCCTGGCCCGGCACCGTCCACGTGCCGACGATCTTGGTCACATCAGGCATGGGGTTCTTGCTCTCGCGGCCCCAGTCGAAGATGTAGCACCACGAGCCGCAAGTGGTCGCGACCAGCTTGCCCTGCGGAAACATCTCATATTTCGGCACGACCCAGGGCTCTGGCCCGAGCAGCGGCTGGACCGGCATCAGGTCGTTGTCGATCAACTGCTTGTAGACGTTGAAGACGTCCTTGACGCCTTCGCCGTTGAGATCGAGCTTGCCGTCGGCATCGACGATCTGCGGCGTCTTGGAGCCGACGATCAGGTGCTGGAAGCCTTCATCGAAGGCGCCGCTGCCCCAGGACACACCGGCCGGGAACAGAAGCCCGTAAGCGCCTGTCTTCTTCTTCACCTCGGCGGCGCGATCGAGCAGGTCCTGCCAGTTCTTCGGCTGTTCCGTCGAAATGCCGGCCTTCTCCAGCACGTCCTTGCGATAGTAGATTTCCTGGATGCCGAGCATGAAGGGCATCACGTAGGTTTCGCCATCGGGGCTGACGGCGAGCTGCTTGGCCACGTCATAGAAATTGGCGTAGCCGTCCCAGGCCTTGAACTCGGCGGTGATGGGCGCGAGATAACCGGCCTCGACCATATCGGCAACGGCGGCGGTGCTCGGGATGGAGAACAGGTCCGGACCATTGCCGGCGCCGAGTTCCGTCAAAAGCTTGGTCAGATAATCCTTGTCGGGCGCCGGGTATTCGACCACCTCGACGGTCACGCCGTATTTCTTCTCGATGGCCGCGACGGTCGACTTCATCGCGTCGATGCCGGCCTGGCCGTGATTGGCAATTCGGATTGTTTCGGCGTGCGCCAGCGTCGATACCGCACCCAGCAGAATGGCGCACAAGCCACCAATGACCGTTTTTCTCAACGGACTATCCTCCCTTTTTGTGAGCGGCGCCCTCCAGCACCGTGCGTAAAAATGTACACGCATTCTCATTTTGCGCAAGGTGGATTCACTCCGAGGCGTTTCCACAGAATAATGCATTGAAATACATGTGGTAATCATGTGTTGCGCTGAAATTCCGATTTGTGTAAACGTGTACACAGAGTGATCGAGGGAGGAATTCAATGGTGGCAAAGCTGCGACTTGGCGTGATCGGCGCCGGGCTGAAGGCGGCCGAGTATGCGCATAGCTGGGCACACATGTCGGAGATCGAGTTCGTCGCGATATCAGACACGACGGCATCCTCGCGACAGCGCCTGATCGATGTTTGCCTCGCGGCAGGGGCGGCCGCGCCCAGGTCCTTCGAGGACTACCGTGAAATGCTGGCTGCTTGCCGCGAAGAGCTCGATATCGTCTATGTCTCCACGCCGCATGCCTTTCACGGGGAGCAGGCTACGGCGGTGGCGGAGGCCGGTCTCGATCTCTTTCTGGAAAAGCCGATGGTGACGACGGTGGCGGAGGCAGAGAGGCTGATCGCCGCGCAGAGGAAAAGCGGCGTGACCGTTGTCACCGCTTTTCAAGGAGGGCTATCGCCGCTGGTGCTCGACACGAGAAGGCGGGCACTCGCCGGTGAATTCGGCGAGCTCATCGCGATCTCGGGCATGATATGGGAAAGCTGGTCGGACAATTATGACGGCCACTGGAAACAGCAGCCGGAAATTTCCGGCGGCGGCTTCATGTTCGATACCGGCGCGCACATGATGAATACAGTCTGCCTGCTTGCCGGCTCCGACTTCGCCAGCGTTTCGGCCTACATGAATAATCGTGGCAAGAAGGTGGACATCGCATCCGCGGTCTCTGCGCGACTTGAAAACGGCGCCCTGGTCACGTTGACGGCGGCGGGCGAGGGGCCGCGCGGCTGCGCTTCCTACATCACCTTCTTCTATTCGAAGGCGATCGTGCGCATCGATGCCTGGGGCGGCTGGCGCGAGATCAGCGTCGATGGCGCGGACGAGGCGCGCGAAGAGGCGGAGATTCTCGGCAATCCGATGAAGAACTTCCTCGCAATCCGCGCGGGAACCATGGAAAACTCCGGTTCGGTCGAGATGGGCCTGCGATTCGCGCGGTTGTGGGACGCCATCAAGGCATCGGCAGCCGCAGACGGCGAGCCCGTCAGGATCGTCGCTTCGTAGAGTTTGGACTTGCAACATGAATAAGAAGCGGATCACGTCGAAGGAACTGGCCAAGCTCGCCGGCGTGTCGTCCGCCACTATCTCGCGCGCGTTCTCGCCGGACTCGCGCATCGGCAATGCGACGCGCGACCGGATATTGTCGGTTGCCCGCGAATATGGCTATCAACCCAACGCCATCGCGCGCTCGCTGAACAACCAGCGGTCCCGTCTCGTTGCCCTTGTCGTCAATGCCATCGGAAATCCCTGCGAGGCGGAGGAGCAGCAGCTGCTGGTGCACCGCCTGCAGGCCCGCCAACTGCTGCCGATCATCCTGTGCTGCGCCGATCACGCCGATCGTCTGCAACTGATGCGGCTCGCTTCGACTTATCAGGTCGATCATGTCGTCGTGTTTTCCGACATGGTGTCGATGCAGGATGCGGTGGACATCTTTCACACGACCAAGCCGATTATCGTCTCCTTCGAACCGTTGGCGAGCGACAGTGTTTCGAGCATCAGCATCGATGGCTCCGCCGCAGCGGACGAGATCATCGCCAAGATCGTCGGCGACGGGAAGACGCGTTTCGCCTACCTCTCCGGCACGCAATCGAGCTGGATCGACAAGCTGCGTCGCAAGTGGTTCGCGGATGCGCTCGCCAAGCGCGGACTGGCGTTCGAGGCGCAGGCCTTCGGGGACTACACCTATGATTCCGGCTTCAAGGAAGCCGTCATGCTGCTGCATCGCTCCAAGGTGGACGCCATCATCTGCGGCAACGACGTGATGGCGATCGGCGCGCGCGATGCCGCCCGCCGCATCCTCGGCAAGAATACGCCCGGCGATATCGCCATCGTCGGGCAGGACGGCATCGCCATGGCGGCATGGGATTGCAACGATCTCACGACGCTCAGCCTCGACCACGTCGCGTTCATCGATGCTGTCGTCGACCTGATCGAGCGGCACGATGCCGAGCTGGACGGGCCGCACAGCATCACCATGACGTGCTCGGTGCGCTGGGGATCGACGGCTTAGATCGGCGCACCGGCCCGCCGCGCGCACCAGTGACTATCAAACACGTTCGAGGGCGGTCCCTCCACCGTTCGGGCTGATATGCTCCGCGCCCCGAGCGACCAGCATTCGATCACGCTTGACTCGTCAGGGGTGCACGGCTGGTCGAATTGAGCGCGTCTGCGAACTCGGCAAGCAGAGTGGACAATTGCGCAAGCTTTTCGGCGCCAAAAGACGTTTCGATTCGGGTGCGTGTACGGTTGGCAGCCTTGGACACATCGCTGAGGGCGGACGCTCCAAGCGGCGTCAGCGTCAGCAGGCGGGCGCGCTTGTCACTAGGGCTCACCTTTCGGTGGATGAAGCCACGTCGCTCAAGACGATCGATGCATTTCGTGACCGAGGAGCGATCGAGCGCAATCATCTCTCCAAGGGTTCGCTGGTCTATCTCGGGCTCGAAGTGAACGAAGGCAAGCGCCGCAAATTGGACGGGCGTGAGATCCTCGGCTTTCGCTTCCTCGAGGAAAATGCCGGTAGCGATCTGATGGCACCGGCGGATCAAAAAGCCGGGCGCGGCCCAGACGTCGCAAACTTCAACCAAGGTAAAATCCTCCCCCACAGCATTGACGAATATCAAGTAGTGTCATAACTGATTATGAGGATGCGAACAATATTCTTGCGCATTCGGCCCGAAAGGGGGGCAAGATCATGCGGCTCTGTCCGAGATCAGGCGTCGAAGCCTATGGAAAGCACCTAGGGCGCTCGATCCGTACTGCAACCCGTTACCGATGTCCCAGGACCAGAATCAGGCTTCTGCTGAGGGGCCGCGCGACGGAACACTGTCCCACCCATTGCGCCAGCGTCCCGCGATCTACGGGATGCCCGCAGCTTCAGAGCCGGGCCCCTGTCCCAATGGCGCTATCCCGGCCCTTCGGCTCGCCGCGCGAGAACGGAATTCTTTTCAAAACAACGAGGTTCAACCTATGAACGCCAAACTCACCGGCTCCATCAGCCGAAGGCAGGTGCTGCGCTCCGGCGTCGCCGCCTTCTTCGTGCTGGCGGCGGGAAGCGCCGGCGCCACCATCATTCGCGGTGTCGCGCCCTTCAAGCCCTTCGACTACAATCCGCCGGAGACGCTCGGCCCTAGCGGCTGGTACTTCTTCACGGCGGAAGAGGCGACCACCGTCGAGGCGATCGTTTCGCGAATCATTCCCGCAGATGAGCTCAGCGTTTCCGGAAAGGATGCGGGTTGCGCGAATTTCATCGACCGTCAGCTCGCGGGCTCCTACGGCACGTTCGAGCGGCTTTACATGAAGGGACCGTTCATGGCGGGCACCCCGGAGCAGGGCGACCAGTCTGAACTTGTTCCGCGGCAGCGCTACAGGATCGGCATCGCGGCCATCAACGCACACTGTCGAAGCGCAAATGGAAAGGTCTTCGCCGAGCTCGGCGAGGCCGACCAGGACAAGGTTATCAAGGGCCTGGAGAGCGGCGAGATCAAACTCGACGGCATCGATTCAAAGATGTTCTTCGGCCAGATCCTATCCAACACCATGGAGGGTTTCTTCGGCGATCCGATCTACGGCGGCAATCGCGATATGGTCTCCTGGCGGATGATCGGCTTCCCCGGCGCCCGCTACGACTACCGCGAATATGTCGAACGCCACAATGAGAAGATCGACTTGCCGCCGCTCAGCATTGCCGGCCGGCCGGAATGGACAGCAAGGAATTAGAACCATGGCTCGCAAACTTCCTTCCACAGATGTCGTGGTCATCGGCCTCGGCTGGGCCGGCTCGATCATCGCGAACGAACTGACCGACCAGGGCCTTGACGTCGTTGCCCTGGAACGCGGCCCTTGGCGTGATACGGCCGCCGACTTCAACGTCGCCTCCGTGGCCGACGAGCTTCGCTACGCCCAGCGCCAGGAGCTGATGCTGCGCACCGCGCAGAACACCATTACGGCGCGAAACAATCCCTCGCAGACCGCGCTGCCGATGCGCAACTGGGGGTCCTTCCATCCTGGTAACGGCACCGGCGGCGCCGGCAACCACTGGGCGGGCATCACGTTTCGCTTCCAGCCCGACGAGTTCCGGCTGAAGAGCCACCTGACGGAGAAATATGGGGCGAACGCCATTCCGGAAGAACTGGTTCTGCAGGACTGGGGCACCGACTGGGAGGAGATGGAGCCGTTCTACGATGCCTTCGACAAGATTGCCGGCATTTCCGGAAAAGCCGGCAATCTGCGCGGCGAGATCAAGGAGGGCGGCAATCCGTTCGAGGGACCGCGCTCCAACGAATATCCGACCGGGCCGATGAAGCAGCCCTATGGCCCGACCCTGTTTGCCAAGGCGGCAAAGGAACTCGGCTATAATCCGTTCCCGGTCCCCTCGGCGTTGATCTCCGAGGCCTATACCAATCCGCTCGGCGTCACGATGGGCCCGTGCACCTTCTGCGGCTTCTGCACGAACTACGGCTGTGCCAACTATTCCAAGGCGAGCGCGATCACGACCATCCTTCCGGCCCTCGTGCGCAAGTCCAATTTCACTGCGCGCACCAACTCCGAGGTGCTGAAGATCACGCTGGATTCGACGGGCAAGAAGGCGACGGGCGTCATCTTCGTGGATTCGTCCGGCGAAGAGTGGGAACAGCCCGCCGATCTGGTCGTCGTGACGGCCTTTACGTTCGAGAACGTCCGGCTGATGCTGCTTTCAGGCGTCGGTACGCCCTACGATCCGAACACCAATGTCGGGACCACCGGCCGCAACTATGCCTACCAGACGGCGAACAGCGTCCAGATGTTCTTCGACGACAAGAACTTCAACCCCTTCATCGGCGGCGGCGCCGTAGGCATGGGGATCGACGAGTTCAACAACGACAACTTCGACCACTCCGGCTTGGGCTTCCTCGGTGGCGGCAGTATCCGCATCACGCCGATCGGCGCGGCGCCCATTGGCTACCGGCCGACGCCACCGGGAACACCGAAGTGGGGTTCGGAATGGAAGAAGGCGACTGTCGACAACTATCTTTCGACGGCGGGCGTGGGCTGCGAGGCTTCGAGCTACACAACGCGCAACAACTACCTGTCGCTCGACCCGACCTACACCGACAATCTCGGCCGACCGCTGCTGCGCATCACCTTCGACTTCCCCGAGAACGATCTCAGGATGGCGGCGTACTGTACGGACAAGGTTGGCGAGATCGCGCAGGCGATGGGCGCCAAGCAGATCGTGAAAAACCCGATGAAGGGGCATTGGAACACGGGGCCATATCAGTCGTCGCACGTCGTCGGCGGCTTCGTCATGGGGGCCGATCCCAAGACCAGTTCCGTCAACAAGTACCTGCAGACTTGGGACGTCCCGAACCTCTTTGTCGTCGGTGCATCCGCATTCCCGCAGAACCCCGGCTACAATCCGACCGGCACGGTGGGCGCGCTCGCCTTCAAGGCGGCGGACGCCATTCGCAACCAGTATCTGAAAAACCCTGGCCCCCTGGTGCAAGCATGAGAAAAGTTCTTCTGATTGCAGCGAGTGCTCTGACACTTGCCGCGCATTCCGCTGGGGCCCAGTCACCCCGTGAAGATTCCTTCGAGCAGATCCAGAAGGGCCGCTATCTTGCGACGCTAGGAGACTGTTCCGCATGCCATACAGCGCCTGGAGGCCAGCCGTTTGCCGGAGGCGTCACCCTGAAGACCCCCTTCGGTGATCTTGTCGGCGCCAACATCACCCCTGATCCGGAGACTGGAATCGGACGGATGACGCCGGAGCAATTCCAGAAGGTCATGTCCGAAGGCGAGGGACGGGGTGGCTACCACCTTTACGGTGCGATGCCGTTCACGGCCTATACCAAGGTCACAAAAGAGGACAACGCGGCGATCTTTGCCTATCTCCAGAGCCTGGAGCCGGTTCGCAACAAGGTCGAGACCAATCTGCTGCCCTTCCCGTTCAATATTCGTGCGAGCCTTTCCGTTTGGAACGCGATGAACTTCGAAAAGGGCGAATACCAGCCCGACACGTCGAAGTCGGAAGAATGGAACCGCGGCGCCTATATCGTCCAGGGTCTGGCGCACTGCGGCACCTGCCACACGCCGAAGAACATGCTCGGTGGCGACAAGAGCGGCGAATTCCTGAAGGGCGGCGTTCTCGACAACTGGTATGCGCCGGATATCACCGCGGATGCACACAAGGGTATCGGCTCGTGGTCGGAAGACGACATTATCGCCTACCTGAAGACTGGCGCGAACCGCTTCGACATCGCGTCCGGGCCAATGGCCGAGGAAGTCGAAAAGTCGAGCCGGCATTGGACCGATGCCGACCTGAAGGCAGTCGCAAACTACCTGAAGGACACCGATGCGACGTCGGCGGCGGCACCACAGCCCATCCCGGCGACGGATGGCCGGATGGTCGCGGGCGCGGCGATCTATGCGGATCGTTGCTCCGCATGCCACACGCCTGATGGCGCGGGCATACCGAAGCTTTTCCCGCAGCTTGCCAAGGCGCCGCTCGTCAATGGTGACGACGCGACGAACCTCATCCGCGTCGTGCTCGCCGGCAGCCAGTCTGGCAGCACGCATGCGGCTCCGACGGGACCGTCCATGCCATCTTTTGCCTGGAACCTGTCCGACAAGGATATCGCCAACGTCGTCACCTATGTTCGAAACGACTGGGGCAACGCTGCTCCGCCGGTCTCCGAGAGCGAGGTCGCCAAGCTGCGCGAGAGCCTGCAGGAATAGAGCCGACCTGGGTCGGCATGAATTGCCGGCCCCCGTCTGCGCGAAAGCTTGGACGGGCCAATGCGTCGCGCAAGGAGGGCCAGAAAGTCGTCATCAAACACGAGCGCGAAGTCTTCGATCAGAAGCTCCATTGGTGCAGCGGTATGATGAGGCGCGAGAAGCTTTCAGAAGCAAGCCGTAACTCCAATCTGGGCCGCCATGCCTGGGCGGAAGCTCCTTCCGGTCCGAACCCGGCTCTTTATTGCCAGGCTTCGCACAGGGCTTTCGGAACGATAATCTGTACGCTTCAGGCGTAAGTTCACGGTGGCGTCGATCCCGATCAATAGCCGCGCACGGGATCGACGAGCGCCTCGAGCTCTTCGCCTTTAAGATAGGCGTCGAGGTTTTTCATCAGGCGGTGCTGGAAGGCCTGATCCTGATCGCCTCCTGCCCAGGAGATATGCGGACTTATGAAGACATTGGGCAAGGCGTAGAGCGGGTGTCCGTCGGGCAACGGTTCCGGCGTCGTCACATCAAGCGTCGCGCCGCCGATATCTCCCGCAACGAGTGCCTCTACCAGTGCTTCCTGATCGACAAGGCCGCCGCGCGAAATGTTGATGAGATGCAATCCCGGTTTCGCCTTGTGGAGCAATTCGCGATCGATCATTCCTTCGGTCTCTGACGTCAGCGGTGCTGCGATGACGAGGTGGTCGGCAGCCGCGAAGACCTGATCGATCGTGGCTGAGACGATGCCGCTGTCGCCCTCCCAGGCCGTGCGCCGGTTGACCATGACGTTCATTTCGAATGCGAGGGCGCGGCGGGCGACGGCCTTGCCGAGGCTTCCAAACCCGATGAGACCGAGCGTCTTGCCGTAGAGGCGGCCGATGTCGTGCCGGCGCCAGTCAGCTTCGCTGCGGGCGCGCGTCTGTTCAAGCCGCTTCTCGGCGCGCAGTATCGCCGCGAAGACGAACTCGGCGATCGGTAGCGCGTTCAGTCCACGTCCGCAGGTCATGACTCGGTCCTGAAACAGGCTCGGCGGATAGATTTCGATGCCTGTCGTCTGCGATTGCACCCATTTCAGCCGTTCTGGAAACCGCCAGTCGCGCGGCGCCTGCTTCCAGCTGGCAGAGCCTCCGGTGACCAGGATATCGGCCTCAGGCGCGATCTTCCATGGCTCTGCCGGCGCGGAATCCTGAATCACGACCGGCCGGGACGGATGCTCTTCGAGAGTCTTGCCGAGTTCCGGGCCGAGTTGGTTGAGGATGACGAGGCGTTCCAAGGTAGGCATATGTTTCCTCCTCCGCGCGACGATTGCCGCACGGTCTCCTTGCGAGCGTGAAGCTCGACCTTGTTACTGAGCGCGGCTCATATGCGCCGGCAGCGACGATATGAAATCGGTCAACTGATCGCCCAGGAGCTGGACGTGATCGCTAGCCGCCTTGCGCGCCGCTTCCGGATCGCTGGCATCGATCGCGTCCATGATGCGGACGTGCTCGGTCAGCGTGCTCAGCATGCGGCCGGGCTGGTAGGTGGCGCGCATGCGGTAGGCGCCAATGCGGCGGCGAAGCTGGATCGCCTGATCGGCAATGAAATGCGTGTGGGCTGCTTCGTAGAGCTGGTCGTGGAATTTCTGGTTCACCTTGTAGAAGGCAACCGGATCGCCGGAATTGTAGGCTTCTACCAGTTCCTCGTGCACCTTGCGCATGCCGGCGCGTTCGGCGGGCGTCGCGCGGCGGGCGGCCAGGCGGGCGCAGAGGCCTTCAAGAGCTGACATCACGTCGAACATCTCGATCAGCGCCGGAATGGAGAGCAACGCGACATGCGTGCCCTGGCGGCCGCGTGTTTCGACAAGCCCGATCGCCAGCAGTGCCTTGATGGCTTCGCGCACCGGCGTCCGCGACAGGCCGAAGCGACGCGCGAGTTCCATCTCGTCCAGCCGCTCGCCGGGTTCGAGCCTGCCGTCGAGGATCATCTGCTCAAGCTGCTCGCGCAGTTCGCCGGCGCGGGTCGGAGCGCGCATCCCGTTCGCCGCCTCGGGCAAACGCGTGTCATCCTGATCCAATGCGGTCACTCCTCTCGCGGAACTGCGAATGGCCAATTTATATTTTGCTGGCGGCATTTATACTTTTCTTTTTGCGGTGCATTCAATGGGTGGATTATGGGTATACGAGCGTCGCAAGACAGGTTCGAAGCTTTTCCACAATCATCGCGGGAGCTTCGATCATCGGGAAGTGACCGGAGTCGTATTCGACGACATCGGTCCTGCTGAAGCAGTCCATCGGCTTGGGATCGGCCAGTCGCGCGACCCAGGTCGAATTGAGCATCACGGCGGGACAGGCTACCAGCGGCCAGCGCTCTTCCGCGTCCCAGGCGAAGAGGTCGTCCTTCACATCCAGCGCGAAGGAGGCAGGTGCCGAAGCGATCATGTCGTCGGTAATTGCCTGGCGCATCGCCTCGTCCGTCGAGGGATGCACGATGATATCGATCATCGCGCGCATGCGGCCCGCGTAGTCGGCGGCGAACTCCTGGTGGCGCCTGACGAGCTCGTCGTGCGGTACGCGGCCGTAATAGTCGCGGTCCGTCAACGTATCGAGACCGATCAGGGCCTTGACGCGATCAGGCGCGATGATCGCGACCTCAGTCACGATCGGGCCACCCATCGAGTGCCCGATCAGCGTCGCGCCTTCGATCCCGAGATGATCAAGCAGATGCGCGACGGCGGCGCCCATTGCCCGGATCGTCTGGCCTTCGGGCGGCGGCGGGAGCATGCCGCCAAAGCCCGGATGCGAGACCGCGAGCACCCGGCGGTCGCGTGCCAGCTCGGGCGCGATCGCGTTCCAATGCTCGGCATTGCCGCACCAGCCGTGGATCAGCACCAGCCAGTCGCCTTCGCTTCCGAAGACGCGATAGCCGATTTGTCCGCCCATCGGGGCGTCCAGTGTCGAAAGCGGAGCAAGGCTGCGGGCCGGTGCGTTCATGGCCTAGCCCTTGATCCCGCTGGTGGTCATGCCCTGCGTGAAATACTTCTGCAGCAGCAGGAAGAGCAGGATGAGCGGAACGGTCGCGACAGTCGCGCCGGCAAAGGTTTCGCCCCAGTTCGGCAGCTGTGTCGGCGAGCCCTGCTGGGCAATCGCCACCTGGATGACCTGGATTGCCGGATCCTGGATGATGACGAGCGGCCACAGGAAGCTGTTCCACGAAAACAGGAAGGTGATGAGGCCGAGCGTCAGCATCGGCACCTTCACGTTCGGCAGCACGATCGAAAAGAAGATGCGCACATGGCCGGCGCCATCGATGCGCGCGGCGTCCTCGAGCTCGACCGGCAGCTCCTCGAACGCCTGCTTCAGCAGGAACAGGCCGAAGGGGCTGGCGATCCAGGGGATCATGACGCCGAGCAGCGTGTTGGAGAGGCCGAGGCCTGAGACCACCTGATAAAGCGGCACCATCATCGCCTCGATCGGCAGCAGGAAGGTGAGCAGGATCAGCACGAAGACGATCTTGGCGCCGGGAAAGCGGATGCGCGTCAGCGAATAGGCGGCCATCGAGCAGAGCAGCAGCGTCAACGCCACTTGCCCGCCGGCAACGATGGCGGTGTTCATCAGTGCCGTCAGCACATTGGTGCGCTCGAACAGCGTGCGATAGTTCTCGAACGTTCCCTCGACCGGCAGGAAGGCGCGCCAGGAGAGCGGCGTGACGTCGTTGAACAGCGTCAGCTGGTTCTTGAAGGACGAGGAGACGATCCAGGCATAAGGCGCCAGGAAGCAGCACAGGATGACGACGATGACGAGGGCGACCATGGCGCCGCGCCTAAGATGTTGCTTCTTCATGTCAGTAATTCCAGCGAGAGCGCAGCAGGGCCATCTGCGCCATGGAGATGGCAAGCACCACGAGCAGCAGCGCCACTGAGAGTGCCGAGGCATAGCCGGCCTGCTGCATGATGAAGGCGCTGTTGTAGATGTGGTAGACGATCAGGTTGGTGCTGTCCTGCGGTCCGCCCTGGGTCATCAGGAAGGCTGGCGCGAAGGCCTGCAGCGAAAACACTGTCATGATCACCACGACGAAGAGCGTCGTGCGGGAGAGGAGCGGGATCGTCACATTCCAGAGAACCTGGCGGCGGGTGGCGCCGTCGATACGGGCAGCCTCCGTCAGTTCCACCGGCAGGCCCTGCAGACCGGCCAGGAAGAGAATGGCGCCGAAACCCACCTGCTGCCAGAGCGTCATGGCGATCAGGGCCGGAAGCGCCTGGCTCGTCGATGTGAGGAAGGGCTGGTTGCCGATGCCGACGATGTTCAAAACGCCGTTGATCAGGCCGTTCGATGGGTCGAGCAAGAAGGACCACATGGTGGCGACAACCACGGATGAGGTCACGACCGGCAGCATGATCATGGTTCGGACAAGACCGCGCGCCGGCAGCTTCGAATTGAGAAACAATGCCAGCGAGAAGGCGACCGGGATGACGAAGACGACGACGCCCAGCGCGAAAAGGAAGGTGACGCCGAAGGAGACCGCGGCATCGTCATAATCGATCATGTCGGTGAAGTTGCGCAACCCGACGAACTTGGCGGCGGCCGGGTTGAGCAGGGAGTAATCATAAACGCTGTTACGGGCCATGACGAGCAAGGGCACGTACTGGAAGACCAGCAACAGGATCATGAACGGCGCAAGGAAGCCGGCCGCAAACAGCCAATCGCGCTTCTGCCGCTTCGTAGCGGGCTTTCGCGTTTTTGGTTTGGCCGAAGCCGTGGATAGGGTATTTGAGACCGACATTCTTGCGTCCAATGCTTAGCGATCGAGTACTCGCTGTACTTTCTTCTCGGCGTCCGCCATCAGGTCGGCCGGATCGCCGCCGAAGGCCACGGCACGCAGAGCATCGGTAACGAGCTTGTCGTACTGGGCGAACTTCGGACCCGGAGGACGCGGCTGGCCCCATTCCTGCAACTGATCGACGAAAACCTTCATCGGATAGGCGTTGTAGGTCTCGAAGCGCGGGAACAGGCTCTTCAGCGTCGGCAGATTGCCGCGCTGGCTGACGTTCATGTAGGCATATTCACCCGTGGACATGTCGACCACGAACTTGGCCGCGATATCGGGATGCTTGGAACGCGCCGTCGCGCCGATCGTGGTCGAGCCGGTGTGGACGATAGGGGTCTTGAAGTACGGGATCGGGGTGATGCCCCACTCGATCTTCGGATCCTTGATCAACGCGCTGCCGGCGGCCGGCGTATCGATGTAGAAGCAGGCCTTGCCGTCGAAGAAGGCGTTCGGAATGCCAACCTTGGGTGCGACACCTTCGGAGTTGAACAGCGACTGGTAGAACTTCAGCGCTTCAATCGCTTCCGGCGTGTTCAGGTATCCCTCGACCGACTTGCCGTCCTTGGAGAGCGCCCAGAAGGTCTTGTAGGCGGAGCTTTCCGGATCGGCCTTTGGGTCGCCGGCGGAGCGCTGGTAGATCAGGTCCTGGTAAACGAGGCCGGGCTGGCCGTTGCCGAAGCGGGTCGGGCCGAGACCCCAGACGCTCGGTGCGCCGGCCGGGCCCTGCTGGCAGGCCTTGAAAGCAGCCAGTGCTTCCGGCCATGTCCAGGCCTTGTCGAGCGTCTGCGGCGGCTTGATGCCGGCTTTCTCGACGAGTGTCTTGTTGTAGTACATGGCGACCGTGGTCTGCTCGATGCCGGGCGAATAGACCTCGCCTTCGTAGCTGTGCTCGGCCTTGGTCGCGGGAAGGATGTCCTCGTCCCAGCCCTTCGGCAGGTACTTGGTGATGGGCAGCAGGATTCCGGAGGCTGCGTAGGACTGGGTGTTCGGACCGTCGTAAACCAGCACGTCAGGCGGGTTGGAGCTTGCGGCCTGCACTGAGATGGTGTCGGCTAGCTGAGCGAAGGGAACTTCGTTGATCTCGAACTTGACGCAGGGATTTTCCTTCTGCCAGGCTTCCATCGGAGCCGGATAGGGGTAGTTCCCCGGCGTGCGCAGAATGCGCAGCGTCACGGCCTCGCCGGTACAGGAGGCGCTGTCCTGGGCAAATGCGCCGGTGCCGCCGAGCGCGGTGGCGCCAAGCAGGCCGGCGAGAAAAAGTATGCGAGCATTCATCAGCTGTTCTCCTTGGTTTTATGTCGTCGTGCAGGCGGTGGTCGCGTCAGATGGCGCGGCCGGTATCCGGGTCGAAGAGGGACATGCGATCGCGGGCGATACGGAGCGACTGCGTCTGCCCCTCCGCCGCGGCGAGCTCCGGCGGCAGCATGGCCGAACAGGAGGCGCCTTCCAGCGTGAAATGAACGAGCGTCGTCGGCCCCAGCAGTTCTGCCATGTCGACAGGCACCGAGATTTCGGTTGCGCCGTCGGCCAGGAAATGCTCCGGGCGCAGGCCGATTTCGACACGGCGACCGGCGAAGGCCTTCAATGCTTCGATCTTGTCGGCAGGCGCATTGAGCGTGGCGCCCGCGAACTTCAACGTCGGTGTTTCGCCGTCCATAACGACTTCGGCGGGCAGGAAATTCATGGTCGGGCTGCCGATGAAGCCAGCGACGAAGCGGGTCGCCGGACGCTCGTAAAGCTCCTGCGGTGTTCCCTGCTGCTCGATCAGGCCCTTGTTCAGCACCACCACGCGGTCCGCCAGCGTCATCGCCTCGACCTGATCGTGGGTGACGTAAACGGTGGTCGCCTTCAGCCGCTTGTGCAGGCGGCGGATTTCCGCGCGCATCTGCCCGCGCAGCTTCGCATCGAGGTTGGAAAGCGGCTCGTCGAACAGGAAGACGGCGGGATCGCGTACCATTGCGCGGCCCATGGCGACGCGCTGGCGCTGGCCGCCCGAGAGCTGCTTGGGCCGGCGCTCCAGCAGAGCTGAGATATCCAGGACCTTGGCTGCCTCCTCGACGCGGCGGCGAATCTCTGCCTTGTCCATGCCCGACAGCTTCAAGCCGAAGCTCATGTTCTGCGCGACTGTCATATGCGGATAGAGTGCGTAGTTCTGGAAGACCATGGCGATATTGCGATCACGGGGCTCCAGCTCGTCGACACGCCGGTCACCGATCCAGATTTCGCCATCCGTCAGCTCCTCTAGGCCTGCCAGCATCCGCAGCGTCGTCGACTTGCCGCAGCCCGACGGGCCGACAAGCACCACGAACTCACCGCTGCGAATGTCCAGGTTGAGGTTCTCGATCGTGTTCGCCGAGGCATTCTCGTAAGTTTTCCCCACATTCTTGAGGGACACATCTGCCATGAGGATATTCCAGCCGTCTGTTTGGTGTCATTCATGCCCGAAGGCCTAATGTGACATTGATGCCATTTCGGTATTCGTGCAATAGATATTCGTATACATTAAAAGCGTTTCCGCAAATAAATACGAAATTGCCGCGAAATTGAGCTGTTTGCCTTCTCGGTTTGCAGTTAGTGCGAATAAATTCCCCAAGTCGTAGGTAGAGAAGAAAATTTTTCGATATTTTGTCCGAGCGCCTATGGACACGGCGACAAATCAGCGTATTCAAGAAAGCGAAATATGTATTCATATAGGAGATGCAGGTGGAACTTAATCTTGCTGGAAAGACGGCGCTGATCACTGGAGCCTCGCAGGGCATCGGTCATGCCATCGCGAAGGTGCTGGCTGCTGAAGGTTGTCACCTTCACCTTGCCGCTCGTAACGGCGCGGCTATGGAAGAGCTGAAGGCTGAACTGGCGCAGTATCCGGTCAATGTTACCGTGCACGAGGCCGATCTCGGCACGACCGAGGCCATGGTCGCGCTCGACAAGGCTTGCGGTGACTACGATATCCTGATGAACAACGCCGGCGATATCCCGGCTGGTTCGATCGAGGACGTCACCGACGAATCGATCCGTCGCGGCTTCGATCTGAAGGTATTCGGCTACATCACGCTGGCACGCGAATTCTGGAAGCGCCGCAAGGGCAAGGGTGGCGTCATCATCAACGTCATCGGCAATTCCGGCGAAAACTGGGATGCCGCCTATTTCGCCGGTTCCACCGGCAATGCCGCGCTGATGAGCTTCACCAAGGCGCTCGGCGGACGCAGCATGGATGAAGGCATCCGCGTCGTCGGCGTCAACCCGGGCCCGGTCGATACCCCGCGCATGTTCAAGATCATGAAGCGCAAGGCCATCGACATGCTCGGCGACGAGAGCCGCTGGGAAGAACTCTACGACAAATATCCGGGCAAGCGTCCGGCAACCGCCGAGGAAGTCGCTGATCTCTGCGTCTTCCTGGCATCGCCCAAGGCCGGCTACATCAGCGGCACGGTCGTCACGATCGATGGCGGTATCGCAGCGCGCGGTTCGGTGATCTGATCATGGCCGACGCACGCACCCGCAACCGCTATTTCGACGATCTGTTCTCCACGCCCGACTTGGCGTGGATGGGTCAGAACACCAACCACGTGCCCGCCCATCCGGCGGTTGCGGAAGCCATGATCCGCTCGGTTGAAGCCGGCGAGTTCAATGCCTATGCCCCGCCGATGGGCTTCGAAGCGCTGCGCAGCGCGATCGTCGCCGACCTCGGCGTCGCCGGAACCTCGGCCGAAGCGCTCGTCACCGAAGGCGGCGTCAATGCGCTCGCTATGATCTGCAAGGCGCGCGCAAAGCCGGGCACGACGCTCGTCACCACCGACCCGACCTGGAAGTGGCCCTGCATGTTCGCCGAGCAGGCGGGCGCCGAAGTGGTCCAGATCCCGATCTACGATGCCTCGGTCAACTACAAGCTCACGCCGGACGCTTTGCGCGCCAACGTCGATGAGCGTTGCGCCATCATCTATATCGTCGATCCGAACAATCCGCTCGGCATCCGCTACGACCGTGAAGAGATCGAGGCCTTTGCCGAGATCGCCCGCTCGGTCGGCGCGCTCCTGATCCACGATTGCACCTATCGCGATTTCGCCGACGGCCATACGCCGGTGCTGCAGGTCGCGCCCGAGGGCACGGTCGTTTCGCTGTCGTTCTCCAAGTGGCTCGGCCTCGCCGGCATGCGCATCGGCGCTCTCGTCGCCGAGCCGAAGCTGGTCGATGAGTTCTCGGCCGCCTCCACCTCGGTGCTCGGCGCATCGGTCGTGGCCCAGCGCGCGGCGATGGCCGGCCTGTCGGTCAAGCCGGAATGGATGAAGGACGTGCGCCGCATCGACAGCGCCAACAAGGCGATGATCATCGAGGCCGCCAAGGCGACCGGTCTCTCGGTTCCGATCCCGGTCTCCCACGGCAACTTCCTGGTTCTCGAGACCGCCTCCACCGGCGTATCTCCCGAGGCCATCGTCGAGGCCGCCCGCCGCGAGGGCGTGATGATCCGCCAGGGTCGCTACCACACGGCCGCTTTCGGCGATCGCTTCATCAAGGTCTCGACGTCGGTGCCATCGGCCTGGGCCGAGCGTTTCTGCGAAGGCCTGCCGCGCTATATCGAAACCGCGCGCACGCTCAACGACGTACCGGCCCTTTTCTAGGGCCGGAATACCCATCGACGACACGAGGCAAAGAGGCTTTCACATGTACGCGACCGCCAAGGATGGAACGAAGCTTTACTACGAGACGGCAGGAGAGAGCGGAACGCCGATCCTGTTCATCCACGAGTTCGGCGGCAACTACGATGCCTGGGAACCGCAGATGAGCTTCTTTGCCCGTCGTCACCGCTGCATCACCTATGCGGCGCGCGGCTATGCGCCGTCCGATATCCCCGCGGATATGGAGATGTATTCGCAGGCCAACGCCGCCGATGATGCGGTAGCCGTGCTCGACGCGCTCGGCATCGAGAAGGCGCATATCGTCGGCCTGTCGATGGGCGGCTTCGCCACCCTGCATTTCGGCCTTCGCACGCCGGAGCGCGCGCTGTCGCTGACGGTTGCCGGCGCCGGTTACGGCACGGAGCGGGAAACGGCCGACTATTTCCGCAATACCTCGCTGAAGGTCGCCGACAATTTCGAGAAGGATCCGGTTGGGTTCTCCAAGATCTATTCGCTCGGCGCCAGCCGGGTGCAGTTCCAGAACAAGGATCCGCGCGGCTGGGCGGCCTTTGCCGAGCGCCTGTCGCATCACTCGGCTATCGGCGCCGCCAACACCATGCGCGGTGTCCAGTGCCGCCGCCCCTCCTTCTGGGATCTCGAAGAGCAGCTCAAGACGATGATGGTGCCGACGCTGGTCATGACCGGCGACGAGGACGATCACTGCCTGCAGCCTTCGATCTACCTCAAGAAAATGCTGCCGGCCGCAGGTCTCGCCATCTTCCCGAAGACCGGCCATACGCTGAACCTCGAAGAGCCGATGCTGTTCAATTCCCTTGTGTCCGATTTCATCGCCCAGGTGGAGCAGGGCGCCTGGAAAGTCCGCGATCCCCGCGCCGATCCCGGCCAGGTGATGCGGACGGAGTAAAAGACATGGCGCGGCCCGCAACCTCTCCCGACCGGCTCTGGACCCGCCTGATGGCGCTCGGCGAGGATGGCGCGCTGCCCGGCGGCGGCGTCAACCGGCAGGCACTGTCAGGCGAGGAAATCCTGGCCTGGCGGCGGATCATCGCCTGGGGCGCCGAGGCTGGCCTCGAAGCATCCACCGATCCGGCTGGCAATCTGTTTCTCACCCTCAAAGGCGTGCTTCCCCACCTGGCGCCTGTCGTCGCCGGCAGTCACATCGACAGCCAGCCGACAGGCGGTCTTTTTGATGGGGCTTTCGGCGTGCTCGCGGCACTGGAGGCCGTGACCGCGATATCGGAAGCGGGCCTGACGCCGGAGCGCTCGATCACGGTCGTCGGCTGGATGAACGAAGAGGGAAGCCGCTTCGCTCCAGGCATGATGGGCTCCGAACTCTTCGCCGGTCTGCGCACAGGCGAAGAGGTGACGGCGGTGCGTGACGCCGATGGTGTCAGCGTCGGCGATGCCCTTGGCGAGTTGCATGCCGCGTTTCCTGAGCTGCCACGTCGCGCACTCGGATTTCCCATTCACGCCTATATCGAGCCGCATATCGAGCAGGCCGATGTATTGGAAACGGAGGGCGCCGTCATCGGCGTCGTCTCCGGCATCCAGGGCAAGAAGACCTACGACATCACGATATCAGGCCGCGAGGCGCATGCCGGTACCGAGCCGATGGCCCGCCGACAGGATGCGGTGCAGGCCTTCGCGCGCATGGCGACGCGGATGCATGACGCGATGGCCGGCGAGGAACTGATCAAGTTCACCATCGGCCGTGTCGTCGTCGAGCCCAATGCGCCGTCGGTCGTCCCGGCCAAGGTGACCTTCCGCATTGACCTGCGCCATCCCGACAATAGCGTGCTGGAAGCGTGCGGCGCCCGGCTGGAAGAGATCGCGCGCGCTGAAGCCGGCGCCTGCGAGGTCGAGATCCGCCGCCTCGTCGACGCGCCCTCGAACGGTTTCGACGAGGGGCTCAAGCAGGCGATCCGCAACTCGGCGGACCGGCATGGTCTGTCGCGCCTGGACGTCCTGTCCGCAGCCGGACACGATGCGCGGCAGATGGCGCGGCTGACGCGGTCCGCCATGATCTTCATTCCCTGCCGGGGCGGCATCAGCCACCATCCGGACGAGTGGTCCGAACCGGATCATGTCGCCGCCGGCGCGACCGTTCTTCTCGACCTGCTTCTCGAAGAAGCGGGTGTTTCGTTCAACCAAGGAGATGCATGATGAGCACAGCCAACGACATGGCCGAAATGCCGGTCCAACTGCCGCGCGAGCCCGCCAACGCGGCCGAGGCGCGCAGCCGCTATTTCAATTCCGGCAATGCCTTCAACATAAAGCTTCCGGCCGTGCCGGGACACATCTTCATGGACGAGCCGGCGCAGGCGATGAAGATGGAGAAAACCGGCTTCATCAACTGCGACCAGTCGGACAAGATGGAATGCGGCTTTGCCGCAACGACGCCGCTGATGCTGGCGCGCTATGCTGTGGTCAAGGCCGGTGAAACGCTGGATACGACGCTCGTGAACACGGCGTCGATCTGGTACGTCATCAAGGGCAGCTCCAGCCTCGTCGTCGGTGACGAGAAGGCGACGCTCGGCAAGGGCGATGTCTTCCTTCTGCCGGGTGGCATCACGTCGGCGATCGCCGCCAAGGACGATTGCGTCTTCTGGGCTGTCGGCAACGACCCGCAGCTGAAATTCGACACCTCCGCTCCGGTCACCGGCAAGGAAGCCGCGGTGCAGTTCGTGCACTATCCGGCCGATGAAATCACCCATCAGCTCGACGTGGTCTATAGCTCGAACGCCAATGCCTCGACATCGGGTCACGCGCTAATCTTCTCGGCCGAAAAAACCGAAGCCGCCCGCAACATCACGCCGACCATGACGCTGTCGCTGAACACGCTGAAGCCCAAGAGCGCGCAGCCGCCGCACAAGCACAATTCGGCCGCCATCACGCTGGTCGTCGCCGGGGATCCTGCTTACTCCATGGTTGCCGAGCAGAAATGCGACTGGTCGCCCTGGGCAACGCTGGTGACGCCCGCCGCCGCCAAGCACAGCCACCACAATGACGGCAACACGCGCGCCGAATTTCTGATCGTGCAGGATGGCGGGCTCTACTATCATGCCCGCACCATGGGATTCGAGTTCTACTGATGCGGCTGATTATCGATACCGATACCGCAGGGGATGATACCTATTCCCTGCTGCTGGCCATGAAGACGCCGGGGTCGACGCTGGAGGCGGTGACCGTCTGCGTCGGCAACGTGCCCTTCGACCAGCAGGTGGAAAACGCGCTGGCGACCATCGAGGCCGCCGGTTTCTCCGGCAAGGTTCCGGTTTACTGCGGCGCGCGGCGGCCGATGGTCAAGCCATGGGAAGCCTCCACCATGCACGGCAATGACGGGATGAGCGGCGCCAACCTGCCGATCGCCCGCCAGCGGCCCGAGACGATGCATGCCGTCGATGCGATCATCGAGAAGGTGATGGCCGAGCCCGGCGAGATCGACATCCTCGCCCAGGCGCCGCTGACCAACATCGCGCTGGCGGTGATGAAGGAGCCGCGCATCGCCAAGGCGGTTCGTCATCTCTGGATCATGGGGGGCACCGACAATTCGGTCGGCAACATTACTCCCTGCGCCGAGTACAACTTCTTCATCGATCCCGAAGCGGCTAAGATCGTCTTCGAGGCCGGCTTCAACATCACGCTTTCGACCTGGACGCTCACCATGCGCTCCAGCCTGTTCGAAGCGGACCAGCTCGATGAAATCTTCGCGATGAAGACGCCGCTTTCGGAGTTCTACCGCAAGGTTTCGGCCACTCCCCGCCAGACCGCGGAGGCGCGCTATGGCCGGCCGATCAGCACGCATCCGGATTCGCTCACCTGCGCCATGGCGCTCAATCCCGATCTGATCGAGCGCGCGCGCGACGCGGTTGTGCGGATCGAGACCGCGGGTGAAATCACCCGGGGATTCTCGGCCGTTCATCCACCGGTTCTCGGCAATCGCTGGCCGGAGTTCAAGGTGAACGCCCGCGTTGTCGAGACGGCATCGAACAACGGCTTCTTCGAGATGATGAAGCGGGCGTTGTCCTAGGACAGTCTCCATATCGATTTTCAAAGACCGGGAACGGCGCCGTTTCCGGTCTTTTTTCTGCGTATGCCCATCCTCGGAAGCGGCTGGTTGTCGAAATTTCGAACATTGATGCCTGATGGCTAAAAAATACCCACGGCGTGCACAACAAATAGCGCATTGAAAACACGAACATCGATTTTACGTATACATATATTGTTGTTTTTGTATAATATTTGCATCGGATAGGCGTTCGAAGGTCCGACGCTTGTTGACCGCGGGAGCATATCTCTGTTTTTTGGCCGAAAAAAATGGCGTTCTGCATCTGGCATACAGCTTGCTTGTATTTCTTTGACCAAGATTTGCATACGTGACAGGACTCGTGCTCATGACTGACAGGACGATAACGCCAACCGACCTCTTTCCTCGCGGCCCGGCCTCCGGCGCCATGGGATTGATCGAGTTGCTGAGGCCGCGAAAGACGCAGGCCGCTTTCTCCACTCCTGCCTTGCTCGAAGCCGCCGATGCGGTGGATGACGGGAAGCCGCTCATCGAGTTGCGAAACGTCTCGAAGACCTTCGGCGCGACGAAGGCGCTGAGCGATCTCGAAGTGTCCATTCGTCCTGGCGAACTGGTGACCGTGGTCGGCCCCTCGGGTTGCGGCAAGAGCACGCTCTTCAACATCCTCGCCGGTCTGGAAGAGCCTGACGCGGGCAATATCCTGCGCCTGAAGGGCGTCAGCTCCACGGCGTCCGATCTGCTCGGCAAGGTATCCTTCATGCCGCAGCGCGATCTGCTGCTGCCCTGGCGCAATGTCATCGACAACGCCATCATCGCCCTTGAAATCGAGGGCATGCCGCGTGCAGAGGCGCGCAAGCTGGCGATGGAGATGCTTCCCGAATTCGGTCTCGCCGGTTTCGAGAAGCAGTATCCGAACCAGCTGTCGGGCGGCATGCGTCAGCGCGTGGCGCTGATGCGGACCTTCCTGTTCAAGCGCGATCTGATGCTGCTCGACGAGCCGTTCGGTGCGCTCGATGCGCTGACACGCACGATGATGCAGCGCTGGCTGCTCGATGTCTGGCAGAAGCACAAGCGCACGGTGCTGTTCATTACCCACGACGTCGACGAGGCGATCTTCCTCGGCGACCGCGTGCTGGTCATGACGGCGCGGCCGGGCAAGGTGAAGCTGGAACAGGTTGTCGACCTGCCGCGTCCGCGCAAGGCCGACATCGTCACGTCTCCCGAATTCATCGCGCTGAAAAAGACACTTCTTGAGGCAATCGAGGAGGAAAGCATGAAGTCCTTCCAGGTCGCCGGACACTGATTTCACCGCACACTGATTGAAGCATGAGGAAACAGATTATGACTGACCATTATTCGGGTCGCCCGGCCCATATCGCCGAAGACGAATGGAAGGCGCGCGTCGATCTCGCCGCCTGCTACCGCATGGTTGCCCGCCTCGGCATGGACGATCTGATCTACAACCACATCTCGATGCGCGTCCCCGGCCACGACGATCAGTTCCTTCTGAACCCCTACGGCTTCCTGTTCGAGGAAATCACCGCATCGAGCCTCGTGAAGATCGACATCGAAGGCAACAAGCTGGACGACACGCCCTACACGGTCAACAAGGCCGCCTTCGTCATTCACGGCGCGCTGCACAAGTCGAGCCACGATGCCGTCTGCGTGCTGCACACGCACTCCGATTCCAGCGTCGCGGTCTCCTGCCAGAAGGACGGCCTGCTGCCGCTCAGCCAGTTCGCCATGCGCTTCTACCAGCGCCAGGCTTTCCACGCCTATGAGGGCGTCGCCATCGACCTGGCGGAGCAGGAGCGCATCATCAATCACCTTGGCGGCAACAAGGTGATGCTGATGCGCAACCACGGCATCCTCACCATCGGCCGCACGCCGGGCGAAGCCTTCATGCTGCTCTACTATTTCGAGCGCGCCGCGCGCATCCAGCTCGATCTCCAGGCCGCGACCGCTTCCGGCGCCGAGCTCGTCATCCCGCCGCACGACGTTTGCGAGAAGGCGGCACGCCAGTTCTGGGAGAGCAAGGGCGACATTCTTATTGCCGGCGAACGGGAGTGGCCGGCGTTCCTGCGCCAGCTGGACAGGGAAGGCTCTGACTTCCGGCAGTAAGCGCATCAGGGAGGAGGCAACGACAAGTCACGAACAACATAAAAGAGGGTTTCATGCTTAACAGACGTAACGTGATCGCAGCATTCGCTGCCGCCGCCATAACGCTTCCGGCACTCGGCATGGGTGCCGCTCCGGCCGCCGCGCAGGAGATGGTCGATGCCAGCCTGCGCCTGAAGTGGCTCACGCAGGCCCAGTTCGCCGGTTTCTACGTGGCTCTCGAAAAGGGCTACTACAAGGATGAAGGCATCAACCTCACCATCAATCCTGGTGGACCGAACCTTCTGACCGAAAACCTCGTCGCGACCGGCGCCGATACGTTCGGCCTCTCCGGCGGCACCGACAGCGTCTTCGCCGGACGTGACAAGGGCCTGCCGATCGTCTGCATCGGCGTCGCGCACCAGCAGACCCCGTTCGTCTTTGTCTCGCACAAGGACGGGGCGGTACAAAGCGTTGCCGACTTCAAGGGCAAGAAGATCACCACCTGGTTCACCGGCGCCAACCATGTTCTCTCGGCCATGCTGTCGAAAGCCGGCATCGACCCCAAGGAAGCCGATATCCAGCCGCAGCAAGTTTCCGTCACGCCCTTCGTCGACAAGCAGGTCGATGTCGTGACCGCCACCCGCTACAACGAGCTCTACGTCATCAACCAGCGCGTCGGTAAGGAAAACCTCAACCTCTTCGTGCCGGAGGACAGCGGCGTCTCTTTCCCGCGCGATACGCTGATCGTCTCCGAGCAGACCGCCGCCGAGAAGCCTGAACTCGTCGAGAAGTTCCTGCGCGCCAGCGTCAAGGGCTGGAAGGAAGCCTTCGCCAACGAGAAGGAAGCGATCGATATCATCATGAAGATCGCGCCTACGCTCGACCGCGCGCAGCAGGAATTCATGCTGTCCGAGATCAAGACGCTGATGACGGCGGGCAAGGGTTCGACCGACGGCATCTTCACCATCGACAAGGCAGCCGTCGGCTCGGCCAACGAACTGCTCGCCAAGTACGGCGTGATCTCCAAGCCCGTCGATCTCGACAAGGCCTTCAACGCCTCCTTCATCGACAAGATCCCGGCCGAGGAACGACGCCTGTGACTGGAATGAATTCATCCGCGACAAGCCTGCCCGTCATCTCGACGGGCAGGATCTACACGGCGGTGAAGCCGATCCTTTGGCTGGCTGTCGGGCTGTTGGCGATCGAGGTGATCGTCATGGCCTTCGGCATCCGCCCCTATTATCTGCCGCGCCCAAGCGCCATTGCCGCCAACATCATGGCGACGCCCGGCGCCTATCTTGCCGGCCTTTGGCGGACCTTCCTCGAGACGGCGCTCGGCTTCGTTGCGGGTAGCCTGTTCGGCGTAGCGATCGCGGTCGTCTTCCATCGCTGGACGGCACTTCGCGAGCTGTTCTTTCCGCTCTTCATCGTCTCTCAGACCATTCCCGTCATCGCCTTCGGCGCGGTGGTTGTGCTCTGGTTTGGCAACACGCTGTTCGCCAAGGCGGTGATCTCCTTCTATGTCAGCTTCCTTCCGGTCACGGTCAACGCCATCCTCGGCTTTTCATCGGTGGACCCCAAGCAGGTTCAACTGATGCGCAGCTTCGGCGCCAGGGACGGACAGATCCTGCGGCGCATCTATCTGCCGGCCGCTTTGCCGCAGATCTTCGTCGCGCTGAAGCTCGCCTCTTCGCTTGCCTTGGTCGGCGCGATCGTCGGCGAGTGGTTCGGCGATACGACCGGTCTCGGCGTGCTGCTGCTACAGGCGATGTACAACGAAAACGTCGTCGGCATCTGGGCAACCATCGTCGTCTCCGCCTGTCTCGGCATGGGGCTCTACGGCGTCGTATCCTGGGCGGAGCGCCATATCGTCTTCTGGGGGATCGAGAAATGAGCACTCAACGCACGGACAACCTGCGCCAGATCGGCCGCGGCATCGCCGGCGCGCTTCTCGTCGCCGTCATATGGGAACTGGCGGCGCGTGGCTTCAATCTGCCCGCCTATGTGCTGCCTTCGGTCTCCAGCATTCTTTCCGGAATGGTGTCGGACGCGCGCAATCTTCTTGACGCCACCGCCTTTACGGCTGGAGAGGCCATCGCCGGCTACGTGATTGGCTGCGCCATCGGCATGTCGCTCGCCGTGCTCGTCACCATCATCCCCGCCGCGCGTGGCGTCGTCCTGCCGCTGGCGACCGCCATTAATTCGGTCCCCGTGGTCGCCTATTCGCCGCTTGTCCTGCTCTGGTTCGGCATGGGCATGACGTCCAAGGTGGTGATGGTGGCAATCGCCGTTTCCTTCACGATCTTTCTCAGCACCATCGCCGGCCTCGACCGGATCGATCGCAAGACGGTCGATCTCATCCGTTCCTTCGGCGCGGGACAGTTTGCCATCGTCTGGAGGTTGCGCCTGCCCACCGCGCTGCCGCTGATCATCGCCGGCATGCGTGTCTCGACCGTTCGCAGCGTGCTGGTGGCAATCGTCACCGAGATGCTCGGCGCTTACGGCGGGCTCGGCTGGGTCATCTATCAGGCCGTGCTGCAGATCGACTTCGTCAAGGTCTGGGCCGCCATCATCGTCGCCTCGACGATCAGCCTCGTCTTCTTCGGCGCGATCAGCTTCGTCGAGCGGCGTTACGTCTTCTGGAGATAAGCACAGCATGACACGCAAGATTCACTTCGGCCTCTTCCTTCTCGGCACCGGCAGCCATGTGGCCGGATGGCGGATGCCGGGCGCGATCGACAGCTTCCAGAATATCGACCAGGTCCGCGCCATCGCGCAGGAAGCCGAGCGCGGCCTCTTCGACCTGATCTTCATGGGCGACAACCTGCACGCCGATCCGGCGGCGCACCCCTCCTACACGGCGCGGCTGGAGCCGCTGACGCTGCTCTCGGCCGTCGCCGGCGCGACTAAGCATATTGGCCTCGGCGCCACCGTCTCGACCACCTACAGCGATCCCTTCACGGTCGCCCGCGTCTTCGCGTCCCTCGATCACCTGAGCGGTGGTCGCGCGGCCTGGAACGCTGTCACGACGGCGAACCCGACGGCTGCGGCGAATTTCGGGACGATCCATCCCGATCATGCCAAGCGCTACGAGATCGCCGAGGAATTCCTGACTGTCGTTCGCGGCCTGTGGGATTGCTGGGCGGACGACGCGATCGTCGCGGATCGCGAGACCGGTCTCTACATCGATCCGGCCAAGGTTCGCTGTCTCGACCACGATGGAGCGCACTTCAAGGTCAAGGGACCGTTGAACATCGGCCGCTCGCCGCAGGGCCAGCCGATCATCCTTCAGGCCGGCGGGTCAGGTCCCGGCCAGGAGCTGGCGGCCAAGTCGGCGGATGTCGTCTTCTCCGTCACGCAGGATCTCGACGAGGCGCGTGCCTTCTACCGCTCCGTCAAGGATCGCCTGCCGAAATACGGCCGCGCCGAAGACAGCATGGTCATCCTGCCGGGTCTCATGCCGATCGTCGGACGCACCGAGCGCGAAGCGCACGACAAGCTCGCGGCGCTTCAGGGCTTCATCAGCGAAACCAATGCGCTGTCGCTGCTGTCCGATCGTTTCGGCATCGACATGAGCGTCTACGATCTCGACGGCCCCATTCCCGAGGACCTGAAGCCATCGGACAATTACCACGCCTTCGCCAAGGTCATGCTCGACAAGGCGCGGCGCGAGAACATGCGGCTGCGGGATGTCTACAACCTCATGGCCGCGGCCCGCGGACACTGGGTTCTCTGCGGAACACCGGAATATATTGCGGATACGCTCGAGACCTGGTTTGAAACCGGCGCCGCGGACGGTTTCAACATCATGCCATCGCATTTCCCCGATGGATTGACCGATTTCGTCGACATGGTCGTGCCGATCCTGCAGGAGCGGGGCCTCTATCGCACCGAATATGAAAGCGGCACGCTGCGCGACCGGATGGGTTTCGAACGCCCCGCGCGGATCTAGGAGACGGCACATGGGGATCATGGATCACAGCTTCGAAACGGTGGAAAGCATGGAGTTCCGCCATGGGATGTCGCGCCTCGGCGCGGCGGTCAACATCGTGACCACGCGGGCCGGTGACGGCCCTTACGGATTTACAGCGTCGGCTGTCTGCAGTGTCAGCGATACGCCGGCGACGCTGCTCGCCTGCATAAACCGCACGAGTTCCTGCTTCCCGGCGTTCGAGACGGCGCGCTTCTTCTGCGTCAACACGCTGGCTCCCGGCCACGTCGCGCTCTCCAATCTGTTCGGCGGCAAGACCCCGATGGCAGAGCGCTTCGCGACCGGGGGATGGGTCGAAGGCAATACCGGCGCGCCGGTGCTGGAGGACGCGCTGGTCAGCTTCGAATGCGAACTGACGAATTCGCTCGATCAGGGAACGCACCGCGTTCTCTTTGGCCGCGTCCTGCGCGTCAACGTCGCCGAAAGCCAGGAAGCGCTTCTCTACTGTGCCAAGCGATATGTGACGATCGGCAGCACGAGCTAGTGGTTCGACATGCCAAGACCGCTCGGCGTGCCTGCGTCGTAGTCGCACGAAGAGCAAGGTGCGTGAGACCACATCCTTGGCGCCGAGGGCCGCGACAACGACGGAGATCGGGGCGCGATATTGTGTCCTCCTGTCTGGGGCCGCCACGGAAAGAAGACGCATGCCATTGCGCCGCCGGCTCAGATCACTTCAGCGCGAAGTGATCTCGCAAGCGCATCAGCCGCGAAAGTCATTCAGGGCGCCGAGCCAGCGGCATCAGAACTCCCAGAGATTTGTGCATTTATGCAACAAGCTCTGGCAAGCGACTGCGCCCGGTTTAAACATGACAAAGAAAGGCATGTTTACACTTTCCTTTTGGTTTCAGATCGATACAGTGCGGATGGACCAGAATTAACCCGCGATCGGCAACAGCATGCTAACGGCTGTCTCTGACATATCGAGCTTATACGACAGCGAGCGCCAACGACTCCTTTCGTTTATCCGCCGGCTGGTGGGAAGTCACTCAGTCGCTGAAGACCTCGTTCATCAAGCCTTTGCAAATTTGATCGGCAGCAGTGATCGAGAAGCGCGCACGAATGCCGCTTTCATCACCCAGACGGCACGAAATCTGGCGCTCAATCACCTCAGGGATGCAAGGAGACGCCAGCGCTTCGAGCTTGCCGACCAGGATGTGAGCGCTGTCGCGGACGCCTCGCCCACGCCTGAGATGACAGCGCTCCATCGCGATGAATTGCGGCGGCTGCTGCAGGCAATCCACCGGTTGCCGCCGCGCCGACGGGATGCCTTCGTGCTCAGCCGGATAGAAGGGCTGAGCTATCGGGAAGTCGGGCAGCGCATGGGGATCGCGCGCAGTTCCGTGATTACGCATGTGCTCGCCGCGGTGCAGGATCTCGACAAACTGCTCGCCTGATGGCGAAGTTTCACGATAGTAACCGGCAACCGAATGGCAGCGGAACGATCTGAATGGCCGCCAATGCAACAGATGACGATCCGCTCTACCAGCAGGCGCTGGCATGGCTGGTTCTGCTTTCCGACAAGGAAGCCAGTTCCGAGGATCGCGCAGAGTTCGAGCGATGGGTCGCGACCGACGCCCGGCACGCGGAGGCGCTGTCTCGCGCGCAAAAATTCTGGCAGCGCTTCGAGATAATCAAGCCGGAATACGAGCGGATGCGAAAGCGCTCGGCCTTGGTCCAGCGACGCAATGTCCTGCTGGGCGCAGGTGCGCTTCTGATCGGCGGAATCGGGATCTACACGGCAAGCCGCATGGCCTTGTTCGCCGATTACACGACCGATGTTGCCGAGCGGAAGACCTTTACCCTGCCGGATGGCAGCACGGTCGAGCTCGGGAGTTATTCAGCACTGTCAGTCCATTTCGGAGAAAGCGAGCGACGCTTGACGCTGCACCGCGGCCAAGGCTATTTTACCGTGGCGCCGGTTGCTTCGCGCCCCTTCATCGTCGAGGCGGGGAATGGTACCGCGACCGCGCTCGGCACGATCTTCGACGTCAAGATGCTGGATGATCGCGTCACTGTTTCGGTTGTCGAGCACGCGGTATCGGTCGAGGCCGCGCATCAGCCGCCGGCGGTTGTCGAAGCGGGATGGCAGATATCCTACAGCGCCACCGGTCTGGAACCATCGCAACGTTACGACGTGGCGACAGTCGATGCATGGCGGCAGGATCGTATCGTTTTCGTCGACCAGCCGTTGCGACGCGTTCTCTTGGAGTTGGAGCGTTACCGGCACGGCCGTATCGTACTGATGGATTCCGCGATCGGCGATATTCCGGTGACGGCAATCCTGAAGACCAACGATACCTCCGACGCGCTGCAGATCATCGCGAGCGGATTGCCGATCAAGATCATCGACGGCGCGGGCATCGTCACCGTCGTCACCTCTCGATAATTATTTCAGGCATCGTTCCATACCCCCCGATGTTCCGGGTGTTAAACCCAATGAGGCTGCGTGCAAAGGCGGCCTCATGAAAGAGCGCTCCGAGTTGGTTGGGGCGGCGATATATGAGGCGGGGCATAAGCATGAGCTGGGCAAGACTGACACGACATGGGGCTGATCGTGACGTGTGGCGATACACGATGCTGGTGACAACGGCACTTCTTTGCACCACGGCGCTGGTTCCGGAGATCACCTTTGCTCAGTCGTCGCCGCCGGTTGCCGAAGGCCGGTCGTTCAGCATTCGTCCGCAAGCGCTGGCGAGCGCTCTTGTCCAGTTCTCGAATGCCACGGGCATTCAGCTCTTCTTCTCGGCCGATATCGTCCGCGGCAAGAATTCTCCGGGCGCAAACGGCAGGCTGTCCAACGACGCGGCAATCGCCGCCATATTGTCCGGATCCGGTCTCGCGTACCGATATTCCGGTGACGCCGTCGTCATCACGGTTTCGGGTGCAGGCGTCGGGCCGGGAGCCGCCAATGATGGCTCTACCGTGCTTCAGCCGATCACGGTCCAAGGCGCCGGCGCGCTTCCGGCCGAATACCCCGGTGGCCAGGTCGCCAAGGGAGGCCGCCTTGGTATTCTCGGAAATCGGGATATCATGGATACGCCCTTCAACGTCACCAGCTTTACATCGAAGACAATCGAAAACCAGCAGTCGCGCTCCGTCGCGGATGTCACCAAGAACGATCCGTCGGTGCGCTCGACCTGGGCGGAGGGCAGCTACTCCAACCAGTTCTTCGTTCGCGGTTTTCCGCTTGCCAATCCCGACATTTCCGTCGGCGGCCTGTATGGATTGGTGCCCTTCCAGATGTCCGGAACGTCCTGGGTGGAACGGGTCGAGGTTCTCAAGGGACCGAGTTCACTGCTTAATGGCATGCCGCCGCAGGGAAGCATTGGCGGCGCCATCAACCTGGTGCCGAAACGCGCGACCGACGAGCCGCTGACAAGGGTGACGGGAAGCTATATCTCGCAGGGCCAGCTTGGCACGAAGGTCGATATCGGCCGCCGCTTCGGTGATGCCGGCGAATTCGGTGTTCGGGTCAATGGCGGATTCATGAAAGGGGATGCGCCGGTCGATGGCCAGGCGAACGAACTTGGCGAAGGGTCGATCGGCCTCGACTACAGGGGCGACCGCGTGCGCCTTTCGGCCGATCTGGTCTATCAGAAGAACTATTCCGACAATCCTGCGAGGCCGATCTTCCTGAACACTGGCGTACAGGCCCCTCGGGCGCCCGATGCATCCAGCGACCTTGGCCAGGACTGGTACTACTCGGATGGAAAGGACGTGCTCGGCATTGTACGGGGAGAGGTCGATATCACCGATGACGTTACGGCCTATGCCAGTATTGGCGCTCGCCATAACGACTTCCTGGGTCTCTACAACTTCTCTTATATCAAGAACGCTGCCGGCGATTTCGATGCTACCAACTACTATCAACCGACCTACAACGACTCCATTACCGGTGAGGCTGGCATTCGGGCAAAGTTTGAAACGGGTGCCGTGCGCCATGAACTGAATGTAGGCTTCACCGGGCTTTACAACGAACTTGGAGCGTTGGCACAGAACGTCTCGAGCTACTCCTCCAACATCTACAATCCGGGCCCGGCGCCGTTTCCGGACCTTACCGGCAGATTGTCCAAAGCACCCAAGACAAGCGCCTCGACGCTGACAAGCTTCGCGATAACCGACAGCCTCTATCTGCTGGACGATCGCCTTCAACTCATTCTCGGCGCTCGCCACCAGAATGTCCGGCAGAAGGCTTGGAGCCCGACGGGGGTTCAAACGGCCGATTATGATCAGAGCGCCATTACGCCTGCAGTTGGCGTGGTCGTGAAGCCATGGGAGAACGTATCACTTTACGCCAACTATATTGAAGGGCTAAGCCAGGGACCAATTGCGCCCACGACAGCAAGCAATCCGAATGAAGCCTTCCCGCCGATCAAATCCAAGCAGTATGAAGCTGGCGTCAAGGTCGATTTCGGCAGCATCAGCGCGACGGCCAGTGTTTTCCAGATCGAGCAGCCAAGCGCGTTCCTCAATACGTTAACGAGAGTTTATGGTTTGAACGGAGAAATCCGAAACCGCGGCCTCGAGCTCAATATCTTCGGCGAGGTAGCGGACGATGTCCGGCTTCTCGGCGGCGTCACCTTCATGGATGGCGTGCAGACCAAGACTGTTGACGGGAAGAACAACGGAAAGAAAGCGATTGGCATCCCGGATGTGCAGCTCAATCTCGGGGCCGAGTGGGACACGCCTTTCGCCGAGGGTCTGACGCTGACGGGACGGGTCATTCACACCGCCTCGCAATATGCCAGTGTCGACAACACCCAGAGCATCCCCGACTGGACGCGTTTCGATCTCGGGGCGCGCTGCGAGTATGTGCGGGAGAACGGCAAGCCGATCACGGTGCGCGCTTCCGTCGAAAACGTGTTCGACAAAAGCTATTGGGCGGCCGCTTCCTCGAATTTCGGCCTTGCACGCGGCGCGCCGCGCACCTTCCTGGTGTCGACGAGTTTCGATTTCTAAGGGCAGACGGAACATGGATCGTGCCATCGGCCGTCGCAGCTTGATGACGATCGCCGCGCTCGGGTTTCTCGAGACCTGCGCGCGGCCGGTGAGAGCGTATACGCAGCCGCGTCTCGTCGCGATCGATTGGGCCGCGGCGGACACGCTTCTGGCGCTCGACATCGTGCCGCTGGCGGTCAGCGACGTCGAAACATATCGACAATGGCTTCCTGATGACGCACCGAAGGAGATGCTCGATCTCGGCTCGCGGGCAGAGCCAAACATGGAACTGATCGCGGCACTGGGGCCGGATGCGATCTTCATTTCGAATTGGCAGAGCAATCTTGCCGAACAATTGCGACGTGTCGCGCCGACGCATGCCGTCATGATCATCGCGCCGGGATCCGATCCGCTGCAAAACAGCCAGACTGAACTTTTCACGCTGGCGAAGCTTTACGGGCGAGAGAAGCGGGCGCATGAGCTTGTCGCTGGTTTCGATGCCAGCCTATCGCGACGCTCCAGTCAAATTTCCGCCATTGGGATGCCGCCGGTCTTTGTCGGCGTCCTGCACGAGAACGGCTCCCAGCTGTTTCTCTACGGCGAGGGGAGCTGGGTGCATTCGCTGCTTCGACAAATGGGCCTGCGTAACGCGCTGTCGAGTCCGACGTCGGCCTTCGGCAATGCCCTTGTCGATCTGGCGGAACTCGCGGCGAGCCCGGACGCCATCCTGCTCCACCTCGATCAGGGCGATCGCACGCGCCGTGCCGAACGCCTGCTCGGGCGAAGCACATTGTGGCGCAATCTGCCGATGGTACGGGCGGGAAATGTTCACGCGATAGCGCCGTTCTATCCGCTTGGCGGCATGCTGTCTGTCGAACGAGCCGCCGGCGTGATCGCAGATGCGGTTCTCGATATCGATCGCCGTCGGCATGGTTGAGAGGGCGTCCGGAGCAAACCGGCTTGCGGCATGCGTCGCCATCCTGTTCATGGCTGCGGCTGGCGCCAGCATCTGGACACTCGGCGAACTGTTGCCGATGCGGCAGTGGTTCGATCTGTGGTCGCTGCCCGAAAGCAATATCCGGGCACTGATTTTCGAGCAGATGGCATTGCCGCGCATCGTCGTTGCGCTTCTGGTGGGCGGCGGACTGTCGTTTTCCGCCGTTCTCATTCAGCAGTGCCTGCGCAACCCGCTCGCGGACGCAACGACGCTCGGCCTTGCTTCGGGCTCCTATCTTGCCATCGCCGTCTGTGCGGTCTTTGCTCCATCCTTGCTTGATCACGGTCAGCCGGCGGTTGCGCTCGGCGGTGCGGCGCTGGTCACCTGCGCGATCTTGATCATCGGCAAACGCACGGACTTTTCGCCGACGGCGGTCCTGTTAACCGGCCTGTCGATCAATCTGATGTGCGGCGCCGCCGCAAGCGCTCTGACGGTTCTCAATCATGAGTTCCTGAGCGGCCTGTTCGTCTGGCAGAGCGGCAACCTTGCGCAAAACGGCTGGACGACGGCGCAACACTTCGGTTGGCAGCTCGGCATTCTGGCTGCTCTCGCTCTTCTCTTGGTCCGGCCGCTGAGAATCATGGAACTCGGCGATGCCCAGGCCAGGAGCGTCGGCGTCTCCGCATCTGTCTTGCGAGCATGGACGTTGGCGTTCGCCATCAGCATTGCCGCATTGGCCACCGGTGAGGTCGGGGTCATCGGCTTCGTTGGACTTGCGGCTCCGAACTTCGCCCGCATGCTCGGTGCAAGGACGTTTGGCGCAAGGCTGTTTTGGGCACCGTTGCTTGGAGCCGGATTGTTGTGGCTTGCCGATCAACTCGTTCAGCACGCAACACTCTTCCGCAGTGTCGTCTCAACCGGAAGTGCTTTCAGCATGCTCGGCGCTCCCATCATGCTTTGGTTGCTCGGCAGGACAAAGCTCCTGACGGTCGGCATCGGAGCGATCGAGCAGGGTTTCCAACCGCACAGGCGCGGTGGATCATCCCTATGGGGCAGCGCGCTGCTTCTATGCGTGGTGGTCATGATCGCCGCAATCTTCCTTGGTCGCACAGCCGGCGGCTGGCATTGGCTGACGCCTGCCGAGTTCGCCGCTGTCGCTCCGTGGCGTGTTCCCCGCATCGCCGTAGCGGCCTCGTCGGGCGCACTTCTGGCACTGGCCGGCGCCATCCTGCAGCGAATGACGGCGAACCCGCTCGCAAGCCCCGAGATGCTTGGCATTTCTTCCGGTGCCGCCATGGGCGTCATCGGATTGCTGCTGATCCTACCCACCTTCGGTCACGGCGAGATGATCGCTGCCGCCGCATCGGGGTCGCTGATGGCGGTGGCAGCAATCCTTCTTCTCAACCGGCGGTCCGGTTACGCCGGCGGGCGTCTGCTGTTGAGCGGAATAGCCTTGGCGACGCTGTTCAGCGCTCTGGCGTCCGTCATCCTCTCTGCCGGCGATCCGCGTTCCGCGGTTTTACTGGCCTGGATGTCGGGATCGACCTACCGAGCTTCGCCGGCAGTGGCGATCACCTCGGTTGCCGTGACGGCTTGCATCCTGGCCGTCACGCCGCTGACGGCTCGCTGGCTCGAGATCTTCCCACTTGGTGAAACCGCGGCCCGGTCCCTCGGCGTGAGCATCGCACTCGGCCGAGCAGCACTTCTCGCGATTATCGCACTCTCGACCGGGACCGCGACGATCGCGATTGGACCGCTGACATTTGTTGGGCTGATCGCACCCCATATCGTGCGATCGATGGGGATTGCGCGACCCTTACCTCAGGTTCTCACTTCAAGCGCGATGGGCGCGCTCCTCCTGGTGCTTGCGGACTGGTTCGGCAGAAACATCGCATACCCCTGGCAGATACCGGCAGGTCTGATTTCATCGATAGTCGGGGGTGCTTATTTTGTTTTTCTCCTAAGCAGGAAGCGCGCTCCCTGAGACAGGTGACGACCGTTCGGGAGAGGTGCGAAAGATCGTTTCCTTATCCCGGCAGGGGGCGAAGGCAAGATCGGTCAATACCGTGCGAACTGCACGCGCGCCTTCGAAAACATCAGGCGCTCTTTGGCTCTGCCTGTGGTGTCTGCGGGTGCGGCACCAACAGACACGCCGGGACGATCAGGACAGCGATGAGCATCATCACCATGAAGGTCGCGTGCAGCGCCTGTTGCAATGCCAGACGGATTTCATCGCCGCCGCCAAGGACCGTGCCCGTGCCGTTCAAAAGAGCCCGCAATTGCTCAGGCGTGATCGCCTGCCCATTGTTGGCATGCGCCAGACCATAGGTCAGAACCGCACCCAGTACCGCGGCGCCGAGCGTGCTGCCGAGATTGCGTGAGAACACGTTGGAAGCCGTGGCGCTGCCCCGGTCGGATGCGCTCACGCTCTCCTGGGTGAGGATGAGGGCGCCGATATTAAGCAACCCCATTCCGAAGCCCATGATGAGAGAGCCAGCCGCGGCGAGCACCGGGGAACTGGAGGGCGCCAGCAGCACGAGCAGGCAGGTGCCAACCGGTATGAACAGGCTCCCCACGATCATGATCGGTCGCAGGCCGAAGCGGGAAAACTGACGCGATGCGATCGTTGCTCCGCAGGGCCAGCCCAGCAACAGCATGGTCAAGGCAAAGCCGGCGACCAGCGGCGAGCGGTCGAGCACTGTTTGCACATACATCGGCAGGAAAGTCGTCAGCCCCATGATCGACATGCTGGCGAAGAAGACCGCCAGATTGGCGAAGGCGATCGGGCGTCTCAGCCATAGGTCGGGGGCGACCATCGGCGCTTCGGCGCGGCGTTCCTGCCAGATGAAGGCGATTAGCGTGAAGAGAAAAACGATAAAGGCTGCGACAGTGTAGCCGGAGAGGCCGGTCTCCACTTCGGTGAGCGCGATCATCAGCGCGGAAATCGAAACCGCGAAAAATGCAGCGCCCAAGACGTCGATGGATACGACGCGGGGTCGCTTTTCCTCATGCAGGAAGAACATGAAGCCCAGCGCCGCCAGAAGGCCCACGGGCACGTTGATCCAGAAGATCCACGCCCATGGGAGGTTGTGAATGATGATACTGCCAAGAAGCGGGCCGACGACTGCCGACAACGCCCAAACGCTCGCGAGGTATCCCTGCACCTTGCCGCGCTGGTTGCCCGGGAAGAGATCGGCAACCACTGTCATCGCGACTGGTTGAACCGCGCCGGCGCCGATCCCCTGCAGCAAGCGAAACGCGATCATCGAGGGCATCGACCAGGCGAAGCCGGCAAGCACCGAAGCCAGGAGAAACAGTGCGATGCCGACCATCAGCATCGGCTTGCGTCCATAGATGTCGGCAAGCTTGCCGAACACCACAGTCGTCGCGGTCTGTGTCAGGAGGAATGACGAAAAGACCCACGAATAGAGGTTGATCTGACCGAGTTGGGCCGCGATCTGCGGCATCGCCGTCGAGACGATTGTTGCTTCGATGGCGATCATCGCCATGCTTGCCATGATCGCGACAACGACCAATCCACGATGCGAAGTTCTTTGTTTCATAGGAGGCTTTCGAGGCAAACGTCGGCATGGAGGAGAATGGATGCGCGCCGGCGGTTATTAGGTAGCACCCTTACTATTCCTTGCAGTCCACGCGTCAAGGGCATTTGGTTCTGAAGTTATGGTGAGTGGCAGTGAGATGGGAGGATGGGCAACCACATGTCGATCTCCTTTCTAATCCGCCGCCTGTCTGGAATGGCGTGCATCAGCGCGACGGCGGCAGAGCGGCGCCTCGGCCGCTTAAGAGGCGGAGGAGAACTGGAGCCTCTGCCCTGCATTCGTGCAACGATGGATAGCCACGAACATCGACGATGCTTGACACAAAAGAAAAGTGACTTAATCTAATCGGCGGATCGGCGGATCGGCGGATCGGCGGATCGGCGGATCGGCGGATCGGCGGATCGGCGGATCGGCGGAGGCCCGTTGTTGTGGAGGCAGCGGCTCGGATGGGATCCTGAATCGGGAGGAAATACTGGTGAAGAACAAGGCAATCATGCTCGCCCTTCTGGCGGGCTCATTCCTGGCCGCGCCTGTTATCGCGGCGGCTCAGGATCTGATCACGGGCGACATCGTCGGCAAGCCCGACGCGCCCAACAAGCTCATTTTCCGGATGACCACCGACGGCCCGCGCAACAACGAGCCTGTTTATGCCGAGGGTTACAGCAAGCTCTTCAACGACTTCATTGCCAAGCGCCCTGACTGGCAGATCGAGCTGCAGATGATGTCGGGCGATATAGGCCAGGAACAGGCACGCATGCTCGAGCAAGCCAAGTCGGGTTCCGCGCCCGACTGCGCCGCGGTCGATTCCTTCGTGCTGCCGCTCTTCAAGAAATCCGGCGTGCTGCAATCCTTCTCGCCCTATTTCAGCAAGGAGGAAATCGGCCAGCTGTTTCCCTTCATCCGAGAGGGCATTACCGGCGATGACGGCAATATCTATGCCTGGTGGTGGTCGACCGACCTGCGTGTCCTCTATCGCAACAAGGAGATCGTGCCCGACGCGCCCCAGACCTGGGATGACCTGAAGAAGGCCGCGCTGCATTCCGTCGACGAAGGCATGGAGGGTATCCTCTTCAATGGCGGCCGCTACGAGGGTACGACCTTCGACTGGCTCGCGAATTTCTGGGGCCAGGGCGGCAAGCTCGTTGATGATCAGGGAAAGCCGATCTTCGGCGAGGGCGACAACCGCGATAAGTTCATCAAGGCGGTGAACTACTATCGTGATCTGGTGGAATCGGGCGCGGCTCCGAAGCGCGTCGCGACGCTCGGCAGCTATGACGACTTCAACGCCGCCGCAGCCGCCGGAACGACGGCGCTCTTCATTGGTGGCAATTGGCAGTACGCGCAGCTGAAGACCGCGCTCGACGAGGACGAGTTTGCCAAGTGGACCTTCTCGCCGCTTCCCGGCCCGACCGCCAATGAGCGCTCGACCGGCACCGGCGGCTGGACTGTCGCCGCCTTCAGCAAGGATGCGGAAAAGGTGAAGGTCTGCGCCGACCTAGCCCGCGAAGTCTATATGGGGCCGGCGAACGCGCTGCAGGAACAACTGCCGACGCGCGCCGATCTCTACGACAAGTACGAGGTATTCTCGACGCCATCCAACAAGACCTTCGCCGAGGCGCTGAAGGTCGGGCAGGCGCGACCGGGTGCTGCCGTCTATCCCGAGATATCCAACCAGATCCAGATCATGATGGGCAAGGTGCTGACCGGCACGCAGGCCACGGACGCCGCCGTCGACGAGGCCTTCACCGCCTCGCTCAGCGCCTTCAAGCGAAGCTGAGCTGACGATCGGTGGCGCGGGGTAACCTCACCCGCGCCACCGATGCCGACTGCCTGACCTCAAAGATAAATGACCGGACGGATCGATGACCAATCTCAGCATTGCGGCCGAGACTGCGCCTACCGGAAGCAGGCTTGCCGCGCGAAAGTTCTATCCCTCGCCCGCTCCCTGGCTTATGCCGCTGATCCTGGTTCTCGGGGTCTTTTATCTCTATCCGCTGATCGACGTCTTCCGCTTCGCCTTCACCAACACATCGATTGTCGGCAACGACGAAGAGTACACGCTGCGGACGATCGTCAACACGCTTTCCAAGCCGGAACTACTGCAGATCCTCTGGGTGACGCTCGTCTTCACCGGGTCCAGCGTCGTTGCCCAGCAAGTGCTCGGGCTGTTCATCGCCCAGGTCGTCGTGCGTAGCGAAAAGCGCGGCCTGTTCGGCTCGACCATCGTGCGCACCACGGCGCTGGTCGCCTGGGTGGTGCCCGGAATCGCAGGCGGCATCATCTGGAAGATGCTGTTCAACGAAGCACCCTTCGGCGGCCTCAACAGCCTGCTTAGAATGCTCGGCGCCTCGCCCGTTCAGTGGTTGTCAGATCCGAACATGGTGATGTGGTCGGTCGTCATATCCAACGTCTGGCGCGGAACGGCGTTTTCGATGGTCGTCATGTATGCCGCCATCAAGGCCATCGATCCCGAGCTCTACGAAGCCGCCGAGATGGACGGCGCCAACCCATGGCAGCGGTTGATCTACATCACACTGCCGCAGTTGCGCGCGGCGATCCTCGTCAACATGATCCTGATCACCATCCAGACGCTGAACACCTTCGATGCGATCATCTCGCTGACCGGCGGCGGACCTGGCCGGGCGACGGAGGTTCTGTCGCTCTATACGTTCAACGTCGTCTTCCGGAACTATGATCTGGCGGCTGGCGCGGTTTTGTCGATCCTGATGCTGGTCATCAGCCTCAGCCTGGCGCTCGTCTACGCCCGCTTCCTGCCGAAGGGAGAACCCGTATGATCAACTCGAGACAGGAACGCATCGCCGACCTCTTCAGCTATCTCTTCCTGCTGATCACTTTCCTCTTCTTTGCCTGGCCGCTGGTCTGGCTGCTGTCGCTGGCGCTGCGCACCCGCAAGGAAGTGTTTCTCGGCGTCTCCCGGCTGATCCCGAAATCGCCGACGCTCGACAATTTCATCGCGATCCTCTCCTCCGACAAGTTCGCGGGCTATCTCTGGAACGCGCTCATCCTGTCAGCCTCGAGCGCCATCGGTTGCCTGATCGTGGCATTGCCGGCGGCCTACGCCTTCTCGCGCTTTCCGTTTCGCGGCAAGGGGCCGTGGATGATGGTGCTGCTTGCTTTCCAGATGATCTCGCCGCTTGTCATCATGGTGCCGCTCTACCGCTATATGGCCAAGATCGGCCTCACCGATAGCCATTTCGGCGCGACCATGGTCTATATCGCGCTGGCCGTGCCGATGGTGACGTGGATCCTCAAGGGCTTCATCGATGGCATCCCGCGCAATCTCGACGAGGCGGCGCTGATCGACGGCTGCAGCCATTTCGGGGTCTTCTGGCGGATCATCCTGCCGCTCGCGACGCCGGGGATCGCCTCGGCCTTCATCATCTCCGTCATTGCCGGATGGTCGCAGTTCCTCGTGCCCTTCTTGCTGATCAGCAAGGAGGCGCTGATGCCGATAGGCGTCGGCATCTTCCAGTATGCGGGAACGCAGAACGACAGTTCCATCCAGTTGTTGGCGGCCGCCTGCCTCGTCTCGGTCGTTCCCGCCATCGTCGCATTTCTTTCGCTCCAACGCCTCATTCTCGGCGCCATGACGGCCGGAGCCGTCAAGGGCTGATATCTTTCAAACCTCAGGATATGA
The DNA here is from genome assembly GCF_030380735.1 of Rhizobium sp. S152. Lineage (GTDB taxonomy): Bacteria > Pseudomonadota > Alphaproteobacteria > Rhizobiales > Rhizobiaceae > Rhizobium. The sequence goes on from NZ_JAUDRZ010000002.1 coordinate 139,000, forward strand.
TCATGTCGCTTACGCTTGCCCAACGCCTCGACCGCATCCGCGTCCGCATGTCGGAACTCGAACACTGGCGCGCCCGTGAAACCATTGAGATCAGCGACTGGACCTTCGATGGCGAACCGATCGCGATCGGCGCCGCGTGGCCGCGCAAGGATGGCACGGTCAGCTTCGCCGCCTCGGCGCGCGTGCCGGAACATTGGCCGGTCGAGGAAGCCCGCCTCAGCCTCAATCTTGGCGGCGAGAGCCTGATCACCATAACCGACGAAGCGGGCGGCGAAACGCGGCTCGGCCTCGATCCCTATCACCAGGAATTCCGGCTGACGTCGCGTCGGATCAAGATCTCCTCGGAGACAGTCGCGCGCCTGCCTTTCGGCGAGCCCGTCCGCGCGCCCCGGCTAGAGCGGGCGAACCTTTTGCGGCTGGACGGTCCGGTCGACCGGCTGTGGCTGCTGCTGCGCCAGATCTCGGAGGCGGTCGACACGCTGGAAGGACACGAGGTCATTCCGCATCTGATCGATATCGCCGAGGCCGCCATGCGCGGGCTCGACTGGCCGTCATCGACCGCAGCCTATATCGCGCGCATGTCGCCATCGGTCGGCCAGCAGAAAATCTGGCAATTGCCCGAGCTTGAGCCCACCCCGGAAGGCCTGAACCAGGGGCAGCGCGCGAGCGTGGTCGCGGCCTACGACACGCTGATCAAGGAGCTCAAGCAGCTGCGCGAACGCTTCCCGCCGCAGGGCGAGATCGCGCTGACAGGTCACGCGCATATCGACCTCGCCTGGCTGTGGCCCTACCGCGAGACCCGCCGCAAGATGCGCCGCACATTCCACACGGCTTTGTCGCTGATGGAACAGTCGTCCGACTTTCGCTTCAACCAGTCGACGGCGCATTATTACAACCAGATCGCCGAGGACGATCCCGAACTTCTGAAGCGCATCGTCGAGCGCGTGAAGGAGGGGCAATGGGAGACGCTCGGCGGCATGTGGGTCGAGCCAGACACGAACATGCCGACAGGCGAGAGCCTCAGCCGGCAGATCCTCTACGGCCAGCGCTATTTCGAGAAGACCTTCGGCGTTCGCCACACAGTCTGCTGGCTGCCGGATTGCTTCGGCTTCTCCGGTGCCTTGCCCCAGCTTCTGCGCCAGGGCGGGATGAAGAGTTTCTTCACGATCAAGGTGAACTGGTCGGAGACCAACAAATTCCCGGCCGACCTCTTCTGGTGGGAAGGCCTCGACGGCAGCCGGGTGCTCACCCACACCTTCGACAATCCGATGCATGGCTATAACGGCTTCGTGCAGCCGGATTGCTTCGTGCCCACCTGGCGGAACTTCCAGCAAAAGGACAAGCACGAGACCACCCTTCTTGCCGTTGGCTACGGTGACGGCGGCGGCGGTGTGACGCCGGAGATGATCACCCGCGAAGAGCAGTTGCGCGCCTTTCCGGCATTGCCCGCTGCACGCTGGACGAAGGTGCACGACTTCTTCGAGGGCGCGCACAAGAGCGCGAAGGAGAAGGAGCTCACCACGTGGCAGGGCGAGATCTATCTCGAACTGCACCGCGCGACGCTGACCAGCCAGAGCGTCGTCAAGCGCCTTCACCGCAAGGCCGAGCGCAGCCTGATTACCGCGGAGACGCTTGCCGGACTGGCGCATCTGATGGGCGGCGAGAAGCCGGCCTCGCTGGAGAGCGAATGGCGCGTCGTCCTGAAGAACGAGTTCCACGACATTCTGCCGGGCTCGTCGATCGCCGAGGTTTATGCCGACAGCGCTGAAGAACTCGACGGCGTGATCGCCGGTGGCCAGGCGGCGCAGGCGAGCGCCTTGCATGCGATCGCCAGGCAGCTGCCATCGGGAAGCGGCAACAACGTGCTCGTCGTCAACCCGTCGCTTGACAAACGGCCCGTGCGGCTGACGCTGGCCGACGGCAGCCATGTGTCGTCAGCCGAGAGCATCGCGCCGCTCGGCGTGGCCGTTATCGATATCGGCTCGCTGAAGGCGCAGCCGGGTCTTTCGGCCAGCAACAGCCACCTCGAGAATGAAACGCTGAAGGTGACGCTGGCGAAGGACGGCTCGATCGCGAGCATCCTGCACAAGCCGACCGACCGCGAGGCGCTCGAAGGCGCCGGCAACCGGCTCTTCGTCTACCCGGCGGACAAGCCGCGCAACTGGGACGCCTGGGACGTCGAGGAGGATTATGCCGCGCGCGGCGAGGAGATCACCGCGCTCGACAGTATCGAGTTGATCGAGAATACGGCTCACCGCGCCGCAATCAGGATCGTGCGCACCTGGCGTCACTCGCGCATCACGCAGATCGTGTCGCTCGGCGCCAATGCCCGCCGGCTGGACATCCAGACCGAACTCGACTGGCACGACCGCCGTGCCTTTCTCAGGACGCTGACTGGTGTCGCGGTGCGCAATGCCCGCGCCACCTGCGAATGCGCCTATGGCGTCGTCGAGCGTCCCACCCATTCCAACACGTCCTGGGACGCAGCGATGTTCGAGGCGCCGGCGCATCGCTTCGCCGATCTGTCGGAGCCGGGCTTCGGCGTCGCGATCCTCAATGACGCGAAATACGGCCATAGCATCCGGGGTAACGTGCTCGGCCTTTCTCTGCTGCGCTCTCCCATTTATCCCGACCCGCTCGCTGACGAGGGGCTGCAGAGCTTCACATACTCGCTGATGCCGCATGAGGGTTCCTGGTATGAGGGCGGTGTGCGCGAGGAAGCCGAAGACCTTAACCAACCCCTGCTGGCGCTTGAAGTGTCGGACCGTGCCGTCGGGTCGTGGCAGCCGATCAAGAATGATGGCATCGACGCAGCTCTCTCGGTGATCAAGCCATGCGAGGATGGCGATGGCCTCATCCTGCGCGTTTACGAGCCAGCCGGCCGCCGCGGCGCCTTCGGACTGACGCTGCCGCAAGGGTGGCGCAACGAGGGAACGGTCAGCATTCTCGAAGAGCCGATGAGCGATGTGCCGGTCGAAGGATTGATGCCGTTCCAGGTCAAGAGCTGGCGTATTTCACGATAGGTTGCGGTCAACAAATGTTGGAGCCCGGTCACGGCGTGGCTGGGCTCTTTCCGTTTATGCCGCAATCACTTAGTCTCGATATGCCTTGCAACAATTCAAACATACGACACTGACGGGAGAAGACAGAACTTGAAGGTTTCGGGCTCCAATCCTGAGCAGGCGGCCGCCGCCAATCGGGCCATGATCCTGAGCGCGATCCATCGCGGCGGGCCGATTTCGCGTACCGAACTGGCGGCGCGATCGCGGCTGACCAAACAGGCCGTGACACGGATCGTCGAGCGCCTGCTCGACGAGGGCCTTGTCGTGGAGGCGCGTCGCCGGCACGGGTTGCGTGGGCAGCCGGCGATCGAGTTGGAGATCGATCCGGAAGGTGTGTTCTCGATCGGCGCCAATATCGACCGCGATCACCTTACCATCATTGCCGTCGATGCTGTTGGTACGGTGCGCGGTCGCATTCACCATGAGGCCCGGTTTCTGCTGCCGGATGATTTCGCGGCACTGATGGCCGATGCTCTTTCGTCTTTCCGCCGACGTAAGGTCATCGAGGAAAGCCGACTGGCCGGGATCGGCCTTGCTATCCCGGATTGGCTCGGTGAAGTGCCCGTTATCGGCTTTCCGCCGGAATACCGGCGCTGGAGCGGCTATGACGTACGCGGCGCGCTTGAGGCGATCTCCGACCACCCTGTGTTCATAGACAACGACGCCAACGCGGCGGCGCTGGGCGAGATCGAGTACGGGCTTGGTACCGAGATCGGCAGCTTTTTCTACATCCTGGCGAATGCCTGTCTGGGCGGCAGCCTTGTCATCGATGGCATCCGCCACAAGGGCGCCAGCGGCATCGGCGGCGAAATCGGCTGGTTGCCTGTGCTGTTCGACGATGGACCCTTCGCCGGCAGCACGCAGCCGCTCGGCGAGATGTTCTCGCTTTTCATCCTGCTTGATCACCTGAAGCGCACCGGCGTCGAGGCTTCGACGCCCGCCGACCTCCTGACGCTCGATGCGGCGGGGCGCGCGGTCGTCAGCGCATGGTTGCGCAAGGTCAGCGTTAAGATCGCCCAGGCGATCGTTCATATCGGCATGATCGTCGATCCCGAGGGTGTTCTCATCGGCGGACGCTTTCCCGTCCGAATCATCGACGAGTTGCTGCTCTATGTTCACGAAGAGATTAGCCGCCTCGGCGCCAAGGCGCCGTCGTTGCATCGCGCGGCGGGCTCGGAGGATGCCGCGGCGCTCGGCGCGGCAGCCATTCCGCTTGCGCATCGTCTCGGCCTGCCATCGGCCGAACCGGCGCAGCGGTTTCGAAATCCGATCGGTGGCCTTTCGAACAGTCTGGAGAAATGGCCTGCGGCAGCGCCAGGGGTTTCGGCCGGATAACGCTGTCAGGCGGGAAACAACGTCTCATTGAAAGGTCGAAGGGCGGCGCCGAATGTAACACCGTCTTTCGGATGGGTCGCCGGTTGCACCACCGGTATCCAGGGGGCGATCACCAGATCGCGGATTTTCTTCTCCCGTTCCCGGGCCATGCTCGATATCACGGACGCCAGAATATCATCGGGCAAAGATCCGCCAATGAGGATCGCACCCGGAGCGATGAAGCCGGAGATCGCAAGTACGGCTTCGTGCAGATGTCGCGCGGCAATCTCCACCCAGCCATCAGCGGACGTCTCGTGCGCAAGATGCCGTTGTAGCGACGGTAGCGTCGCGGTCTCGTTCAGGCTTGCGCCGTCGATTCCCGACCGCATCTCGCCGATTTCACCGGCTTTTCCGTGCATGCCGTGAAACGGACGCCCTCCGATAAAGAGACCGGCGCGGACCGTATCGTCGATAAGGATAGTGACAAGCCCGCCTTCCGCGTCGCCTATTCCAAGCATCCGCTCGGCATTGATCGCCGCCTCGCTGTCTTCGAGGAAGAAGAGCGGTACAGCCAGATGGCCGACGGCCACCTCGATCGCAGTACGCGCCGAAACTGCCTCCGGCGACAAGGCGATACCGCAGCCGATCAGGCTGGCGGACGCCGGGAAGCTGGCGATCATGCCGTCGATCGCCTCTGCGATCATGTCGAGGCCCGTTACATGCTCCTGCCGCACGATCGAACATGCAAGATCGAGCATGACGATTTCGCAGCCATCGGTGCCGAGACGAAGCCCCAGCGAATAGGCTGCATCAGGACAGACTGCGAACTCGACGGCAGTATAGCGTGTCATGGCGACGCGCTTGCGGCCCAACACGAGCCCGGCATCCACCAGTCGCTGCGTGATGCCTGTGATCGCAGGCTCAGTCAGCCCAAGGTGTCTGGCGAGCTCCTGACGCGTCAGTGGACCGAAACGACGCAGCAGCCCGAGCGTCGCGCGGGAATTGTGATCGGCGATATCGACCGGGCTCATGCCAGGCCGGTTGTCGGCAAGGATTCGGTTCCCCGCTATGCCGGATGTGGGAAGCCGTCGCGACGTCTTCAATTACGCAATTCCTCGAAATAGCTTCTTCAGTCCGGCTCAACAGCACCCCGCTCCGTGGAAGTTTCTGGGTGCTGTTGCAGGTATCGCGCAAATAGGGAACGGTAGCAAGCAAGGTCACCGACGACCCGAATGCGGTTTATCTGACTTCAAGAGCACGGCCGAGAAGCATCTTGCTGAACGCGAAGTAGCTTGGCTTTGGCGTGCGCTTCTGGCTGGCATAATCCATCTCGACGATGCCGAAGCGGGATGAAAAGCCTTCGGCCCATTCGAAATTGTCGAGCAGCGACCACGCGAAGTAACCGCGCACGTCCACGCCCTTGTCTTTGGCGTCTAGGATCGCGCGAAGATGCCTGTCGAAATAGTCGATGCGCTTCGCATCGTTGCTTTCGGACATGCCGTTCTCGGTGACATAGAGCGGCAGGTTCGTATAGTCGTTCGACACCCGCAGCAGAAATTCGGTGAGGGCCTCCGGCACCGTTTCCCAGCCGAGGTCGTTCTTCTCCAGATCGCCGCGATGCTGGGTGAAGGGAAACACCGGCACAGACGCATCGAACTTGTAGAGCGACCGCGTGTAGTAGTTGACACCGATCCAGTCGAGTGGACGCGAGATGACATCCATGTCCGCCTGCCAGTCGCGAGGCAGGTGGTCCTCAATGATATCGACGATGGATTGCGGGTATTCGCCCTTGCAGACGCCGCCGAGATACCACTGATTGAAGAGCGCGTCGCCGAGTTCGGCGGCTTCTTGGTCCTCCGGCGAGGAACTGTAGGGTTCGGCCTTTTCCAGATTGACGACGATGCCAAGGTTCTTTGCGCCTTCGGCGCGCAAGGCGTCGATGGCACGGCCATGCGCGAGCAGGATGTGGTGCATGGCGCGCGAGGCAGCGCGCACGTCGCGATAGCCGGGCGCATGGATGCCGAGGAAATGGCTGAGGAAAGCGACGCACCAGGGCTCATTGACCGTCGCGATGGTCTCAAGGCGATCCTTGAACCGATGTCCGATGAGAGCGGCATAATCGGCGAAAGCGGCGGTCGTATCCCGGTTCATCCAGCCGCCACGATCCTGCAGGCTGCTTGGAAGATCCCAGTGATAAAGCGTCGCATAGGGCTTGATGCCGCGTTCGAGCATGCCGTCGATCAGGCGGTCGTAGAAATCCAGGCCCTTGGGATTGCTTGGCCCCGTACCCTCCGGGATGACCCGTGGCCAGGAGAACGAGAAGCGATATCCGTCGAAGCCGCCATCGCGGATGAGATCGAGGTCTTCTGGCCAGCGGTTATAGTGATCGCATGCGACTTTGCCGGTATCGGCATTCCTGGTGTTGCGCGGTGTCGCCGCGAAACTGTCCCAGATCGAAGAGCCCCGGCCGTCGGTCTGGCCGCCTTCGATCTGGTGCGCGGCCATGGCGACGCCGAAGTCGAAGCCGGGGCCGAAATCCTCTCGTTTCAATGAGAACATGTCGATGTCTTTCTGAATGCCGGGACGATGAATGGCGTCAGGCCGCTGTGTTGACCATCTGTTCGAGGAGAGCGAATTCCTCGGCGGTCAGATCGATCAGCGGCGGGCGTACCGGGCCGGACTTCCGTCCGCGCGCCCGTAGGCCGGCCTTGATGATCGACACGGCATAGCCCTTCTTTCGGTTGCGCAGCTTGGTCAGCGGAAAGAAGAAATCCTTCAGGATCTGATTGGTGACATCGGTATTGCCGGCACGCAGCGCGCTGTAGAAGCGCTGGGCAAGCTCCGGCACGAAGTTGAAGACGGCCGAGGAATAGGTCGTCACACCGGCGGCGAAATAGGCAGTCGCGTAGAGTTCGTGCGTCGGCATTCCGCCGATGTAGGTGAGGCGGTCGCCGAGCAGTGTCGTGATCTCGATCACCCGGTCGACTTCGCCATAGCCATCCTTGAAGCCGATCAGGTTCGGGCACTGATCGCACAGTCGCGCGATGCTTTCCGCGGAGAGCACGATGTTGTCGCGATTATAGACGACGACACCAACGCCCACGGCGTCGCAGACGGCCTTGACGTGCGCCACGAGGCCATCCTGCTCGCAGAACATCAGATAGGGCGGCAGCAACAGGACGCCGTCCGCGCCGGCAGCTTCGGCTGCCTTTGCCATTTCAACCGCCATCGCCGTTCCATAGGCGGCGCCACCCACGATCGGCGTGTTCTTCGAAGTCGCCTTGGCGACCTTGGTGATATAGGCCGCTTCCGATGGCGTCAGCGAAAAGAGTTCGCCTGTGCCGCCCGGGGCGAACAGTACCGATGCGCCAAATCCGTCCAGCCAGCTGATGTGGTCGCGATAGGCATCTTCGTCGAAGGAGAAATCCGGATTGAAGGTGGTTACGGGAAAGGAGAGCAGTCCGCTGCCGAGGGCAGTCTTGAGTTCACTAGGGTTCATAATCTTGTCCTGATTGGAATTCGGTCTCAGTAGGTATCGAGCGCCTGGAGGAGGGCGGCGGTGTAGCCGTAGCAATAGGCAAAGGCGACACCCTGAGGGTCGCGGCCGCTGATGGTCGGAACATGGTCCGGCATGATCATGTAGGGATAGCCGACCTCCTTGTAGACGCGCAGCGACCGCGCCATGTCCATGTCGCCCTCGTCGGGGAAGGTTTCCATGAAGGAAAGCTTGCGGCCTCGAATGTTGCGGAAGTGCAGGTTGAAAATCTTCTTGCGCTCGCCGAACCAGCGGATGACGTCCTCGATCTCCTCGCGCGGGTTATCCAGCATCTCGCCGACGGTGCCCTGGCAGAAGTTCAGGCCGTGATACGGACTTTCGCGCATGGTCACGAACTTCTTCAGTCCATCGACCGTGCCGAGAACACGCGTGACCCCCTTGTAACCCGGCGGGGTATAGGGATCGTGCGGGTGGCAAGCGAGGCGAATCCTGTTGGATTCGGCGACCGGAACGACGCGTTCGAGGAAGTAGTCGATGCGTTCCCAGTTCTCGTCTTCCGAAAGCACACCGGCGAGACCGGGTGCCGCGTTCTGGTCTATCTTGTCCCAGCGGAAGGACGCGTTCATCGATCCGCCTCGGCCGGCCTCGTCGGGCGTGCGCGGGATGCCGATCAGATTGAGATTGTATTTCGCGGCGGGGACGCCGACGGCTGCAAGGTCTTCGATCAGGGAGCAGATTGCGTCGATCTGCCGGTCGCGATCAGGACCTGCAAGCAGGATATCAGGATAAGTGGCGGTCTCGATCGGGCTCGAGGGCAGCGGCAGCTGGATCATGTCCAGCACAAGGCCAAAGCTTTCGACCTTGTCGCGCAGCCGCTTCAGGTCGTCTCTCTTCCAGGTGCCTGGCCGGCCATCCGGGTCCGCGCAAATGTGCTTGATGCCGAGCTGCGACCAGGCACGATAATCGTCGTCGTCTCGTGCAGCGAGCTGTGTTCCTACATACATGCCATTTCTCCTTGATGGAGGTATGACATAATATGAATTTTTCGAGTTGTCTATTGCTATCGCGCGAGTTGTCGATATCGCCGCTGGCTGCCAAGCAGATGTTCACGCATTGCCAGTCGCGCGGCCTCCGGTTGCTGGTCGGCGATCGCATCGACGATACGGTTATGCTCGTCGATGACGCCGAGCAGATATTTTTGTGTCGTGGCATCGACTAGGTTCGGGAACTGGCTTCGAGGAATCGAGCGAGCGCCGAAACGGGCCAACGCCTCGACGAAGAAGCTGTTGTTTGTGGCTCTTGCGATGGCCATGTGGAAATCGAAATCCACATCCACCGTCGCTTCCCCCGCCTCCGCAAGTTGCCGCATTTCCTCATTCGCAGCCCGAATCGCATCCTCTTGGGAAGCCGATCGCCGATAAGCCGCGATGGCTGCGGCTTCGCCCTCGAGCGCGGTACGAAACTCAAGCATTTCAAGTGTTTGCGGTATGCTTTTGATTTCTCCGGGGCTGAGGGGGGCTGCGGTACCCGACGTCGTTTCGGAGACGAACATTCCCTTTCCCTGGATCGGGACGACGAAACCCGCCGCGCGCAGTTCCGCGATGGCTTCGCGGATGACTGTTCTGCTGACGTTGAAATGCGCTTCCAGTTGCGGTTCCGTCGGCAATTGGGTGCCGGGTTGCAGCAGCCCGGTTTCGATCTGCCGGCGCAGATCAGTGACGACGGCATGAGCCAGTCTCGGTCTGCGGTTCAATGGTTTCGTTTCCAATGTTCCCCCTTGCCTATATTCCGGCGGGCCTATTGCCAGTTTCGAATAAATGTCCTAAATCGTCATACGACATACCAACGACATATGATGTTGTAATGGTAGTGCATGGAGGAGATTCAGTGAAGTACCTTTCTCGTCATCTTGCTGCGGCGGTCGTTTTCGCTGCATCGTCTCTCTCGGCCGCGCCGTTCGCGCTTGCCGCTACACCCAGCAATCAGCTGGTGATCGGAACGTCGCTTGCCCAGGTCCTTTCGCTCGACCCGCAGCAAGGCACCGAGGCCAAGGCGCTGGAGATCCTGGCCAACACCTATGACAAGCTTCTTACCAGTGACCCGACCAAGAACAACGAACTGGTGCCGGAACTCGCGGAGCGGTGGGAAGCGGACGAAAAGGGTATCACGTTCCACCTGAGGGAGGCGAATTTCGTTTCCGGCAATCCGGTCACCGCCAATGACGTTGTCTATTCGCTCGTCCGCCTGATGAAAATGAACCAAGCCGCCGCCCTGAACTTCAAGCGCGTCGGTTACAACGGTGACAATATAGAGGCGCTCGCCCGCGCACTCGACGAGCACACCTTCCGAATCGATTTTGCTGAACCGATGGCCGCCGATCTGCTACTCTATCGCCTGTCCATGGTCGTCGCCAGCGTCGTCGATAGCGAGGAGGTGAAGAAGCACGTCGAGAACGACGACTACGGCAATACCTGGCTTCGTACTCACACCGCCGGCTCCGGTCCCTTCACCCTCAACCGCTGGACGCCGAACGATATCGTCATCCTTCAGGCCAATCCCGAATTCTGGGGCGGCGAGCCCGCGATGAAGCGAGTGATCATGCGCCATGTGCCGGAAAGCCAGGCCGAGCGACTGATGCTGGAGCGCGGCGATATCGATATCGCCAATGGGATGACGGCCGCGGATCTCGCCGTCTTCGACAAGCGTGATGGCTTCGTCATTCAGCGCGTCGAGACCGGTGGCTTCTATGTGCTGTCGATGAATGCGAGCAGGAAAGAACTGTCCAACCCGCTGGTGCGCGAGGCGATTGCCTACGGCATCGACTACAAGGGAATGGAGAACACCATCCTCGGTCCATATGGCAAGGCGCGCAACGTACCGGTTCCGGAAAGCTGGCCCGGCGCAATCGCCAATCCTGACTGGGGTTTCAATCCGGAAAAAGCCAAGGCGCTTCTGGCCGAAGCCGGCTATCGTGATGGATTCACGCTGACGCTGAAGACCATCGCTCAGACCCCGCGTATCGATATGGCAACGGCCATCCAGGCGAGCCTTGGGGAGATCGGCATCAAGGTCAACATCGAGCAGGGCAACGGCGCCGACATCATCGCCGCGCACCGCGCCCGGAATTTCGACCTGCTCATCCCGCAAACTTCGGCCTACATCCCGAACGCGATCGGCTCCATGGAGCAGTTCGCCTCAAATCCTGATAATTCGAAGGAGGCCAACAACGCCGGCAACTTCGTCTGGCGTTCGGCCTGGGACATCCCCAACCTCACCAAGCTGACGGCATCCGCCAACTCCGAAACCGACATGGCCAAGCGCGACGCGATCTTCAAGCAGATGCAGGAAATGTTCGTCAGCCTGAAGCCCGCCACGCTGCCACTGTTCGAACGGTTCGAGCCGATCGTGCTCAGCAGTCGCATTCAGGGGTATCACGGCCATCCGCTGGCTGCGGTGCGCCTGAACCTCGTCACCAAGACAGACGCTGATTGATCAGGGCTCCATGCCATGAATGAATTTTCCGTCTCCGGTATCGGCAAACGCATCTTCCAGTTGTTTGTCAGCCTCTTCGTCCTCCTCGTCGTCACCTTCGTGATCGGTCGCGTCTTGCCGAACGATCCCGTCGGTGCCGTCGTCGGCGAGCTTGCCGATCCGGCCGCCCATGCAGCCATGCGGGCTCGGCTCGGTCTCGACTTGCCGCTCTACCAGCAGTTCTGGATCTATGTCTCAGGCCTTGTCAGAGGCGATCTCGGCAATGCCATCCTGACCGGAAATCCGGTTGTCGAGGATCTTGAATCGGCATTCCCGGCAACGCTGGAACTGGCGACCTTCGCGGTCATCCTGTCGACGGTGGTGGGCGTACCGCTCGGCATGGCAGCCGCCATGTTCCGCGATACGTGGCTGGACCGTTTTGCCCGCGTCATCTCGCTGGTTGGCCATTCGATCCCGGTCTTCTGGTTCGGTATCGTCGGCCTCGTGATCTTCTATGCCGGGCTTGACTGGGTCGGCGGCCCCGGCCGCGTCGATGTCTACATGGAAGGTCTTGTCGAGCCGAAGACGGGCCTGCTGCTGGTCGACAGCCTGCTGGCCGGCGATCACGAAGTGTTTTGGAACGCCCTCAGCCACATCATCCTGCCGGCCTGCATTCTCGGCTATTCGGCCATGGCCTATATTACCAGGATGACGCGCAGCTTCACGCTCGAGCAGCTCAACCAGGATTATGTGACGGCGGCGCGCGCCAAGGGCGCCTCGCCGATGGGGATCGTCACCGGACACATTCTGCCGAATATCGCGGTGCAGTTGCTGACCATTCTCGCCATCTCCTATGGCGGGCTTCTGGAAGGGGCGGTGGTCACGGAAATCGTCTTCTCCTGGCCGGGCATCGGCCAGTACATGACCAATGCCCTCTTGACCGGCGACATGAACGCCGTCCTCGCCTCCACGCTCATCATCGGCCTGATCTTCATGGTCCTGAATTTCCTGACCGATCTCGCCTACATCATCCTCGACCCCCGAACCCGCGAGGTAACAGCATGACGATCGTCGAAGCCTCCACCGGCGGCAAGGACCCCGGCACCATGAGCAGAACGCTGCGCACCTTCTCGCTCAGTCTCCGCAAGTTGTCGCACGAGCCTCTGGGCATGTTCGGCTTCGCGATCCTCGCCGTGATGGTGATCGTCGCGATCCTGGCGCCCTGGATCGCGCCCTATAATCCCTATACGCAGGATCTTTCCAATGTTCTCCTGCCGCCGAGTGCCGCGCACTGGGCGGGGACGGACGAGTTCGGCCGGGACATCCTGTCGCGGCTGATCTACGGAACGCGGATCACCGTCGTCACGGTGCTTTCGATTTCGGTCATCGTCGGTCCCGTCGGCCTCATCATCGGCGTGGTGGCGGGCTATGCGGGCGGACGGGTCGATGCCTTTCTGATGCGCGCGACCGATATCGTCCTCTCGTTCCCATCCCTCATCCTGGCGCTCGCCTTCGCCGCGGCGCTCGGCGCCGGGCTCGGGACCGCCGTCGTCGCGATCTCGCTGACGGCATGGCCACCGATCGCGCGCCTCGCCCGCGCCGAGGCGCTGGTGGTCCGCAACACGGATTATGTCGCAGCTGCGCGGCTCTACGGTGCCTCGCCGATGCGCCTGATCGCGCTCTACATTGCGCCCATGTGCATTCCATCGGTCATCGTACGTCTGACGCTGAACATGGCCGGCATCATCCTGACGGCCGCCGCGCTCGGATTTCTCGGTCTCGGCGCCCAGCCGCCGGCGCCCGAATGGGGCGCAATGATCTCGAACGGCCGCAAGTTCATGCTCGACAACTGGTGGGTCGCGGTCATGCCCGGCATCGCCATCCTGTTCACCAGCCTTGCCTTCAATCTCGTCGGCGATACGCTGCGCGATATTCTGGATCCCCGTCATGTCCGCTCCTGATCAGACCAAAATCCTGGAGGTCAGGGACCTCGCAGTCAGCTTTGCCCAGTCGTCGCTGCGCGCCGTCGACGGCGTCAGTTTCTCCCTCGGCGCCGAGCGCCTCGGTATCGTCGGCGAATCCGGCTCCGGCAAATCCACGCTCGGGCGCGCCATCATGCGCCTGCTACCTGGCTCGGCCAAGGTATCGGCATCCGAATTCAGCTTCGAGGGTCGGGACATCCTTTCCACCAGCGAGCGACAGATGCGTGCTCTACGCGGCAATCGTCTCGCGCTCATCATGCAGGACCCCCGCTATTCGCTGAATCCGGTCCTGAAAATAGGCAGGCAAGTCGCAGAGGCGGCACGGCTGCACAAGAAGGTCGGGAAAAGCCAAGCGGATGCACTTGCCCGGGACATGCTGCAGCGCGTGCGCATCGCGGATGTCGAGCGCGTCATGCATCTCTATCCCCACCAGATCTCGGGCGGCATGGGACAGCGGGTGATGATCGCGATGATGCTGCTCGCCAGACCGCGGCTGGTCATTGCCGACGAGCCGACCTCGGCGCTCGATGTCAGCGTGCGTGCCGACGTCCTCAAGCTTCTGGATGAGCTTGTGACGGAAAACGGTTCGGGCCTGCTGCTGATCAGCCACGATATCCGCATGGTCGCCGCCTTCTGCCAGAGGATGCTGGTCATGTACAAGGGCAGGGTAGTCGAGGAACTGACCGACCTTTCCGCCGCTACACACCCCTATACACGCGGGCTGATCGCGGCCATGCCGGACCCAAGGCATCCGGTCCGGCGGCTGCAGACGCTCGACCGCCAGGCCATAGACGCAATCGAGGTGCGCGGATGATATCGATAGAAGACCTGGACGTCCGCTTCGGTGACGAAAAGAGCGGAAAGCATGTCGTCAAGTCCGTTTCGCTGACGGTGGGGCGCGGGGAAACGATAGGCATCGTCGGCGAATCCGGTTGCGGAAAATCGACGCTGCTCCGGTCGCTCGCCGGGCTCGACCGCCACTGGACGGGCCGTATCACCATGGGTGGCAAACCGGTCGACAAGGTGAGGACGCGAGAGCAGCTGCGAATGGCGCAGATGGTGTTCCAGGATCCCTATGGCTCGATCCATCCGCGCCATCGCATCGGCCGCATCCTTGCCGAACCGTTGCGGGCGATGAAGATCGGAAGCGGCTTCGACCGCGTGACGGCAGCGCTGGAGCAGATCGGCCTTCCCGGTCACTTCGCCGACCGCTTCCCGCACGAGCTCTCGGGCGGTCAACGCCAGCGTGTCGCCATCGCCCGTGCCTTGATGCTCGAGCCGCCGATCCTGCTGCTGGATGAGCCGACCTCGGCGCTCGATGTGTCCGTGCAGGCGGAAATCCTCAATCTCCTCAGCGATCTGCAGGAGGAACGGGAGCTTACGTTCGTTCTTGTGAGCCATGACCTTTCGGTCGTCGCGCACATGTGCGATCGCGTCCTGATCATGAAGGACGGCGCCTTCGTTGACGAACTCACGAAGGCTGACCTGCAGGAAGGTCGAACGCACTCGGACTATTCCAAAGCCCTGTTTACTGCGAGCCTCATTTAGAAAAACGCAGCTTGAACTGGACCAGTCGAAAGGGGCTTACCTAAATGAAATGCGTCTCATGACAAATTGATGGATCGAAGGTTCGATTTTCATCACGGCGTTGAAATCTTGCTTCCCATCCATCAGCGGATAAATCGGTCGACAGTGAGGGCCCGCAGGTTCGATTCCTTTCAAGATCGGAGAGAGTATGCCGCGCCTTCGGGCCATTGAACGCTTACGCGTGACCCCGGGCGTAGCTGTGAAACATGTCCATCATTTTGAATCGACGCAGTTATGATCTGTCCAGGGGAGACTGCGACGCGAACGTCGGTGGAGGGTCCACGAAAGACAACGCGTTCGATAATGCCGGTCGCCCGATCCGGTTCAGTGAGATGATCCGCCCCGCCCTCGATGGAAAGGCTGACCATTTCCGGGCGTAGGCAAAGGAAATGAGATTGCGCCGGGCCGACATGGCGCACCGTCATTGTTATGCCGGCAGATGTGCGAAGCAGTCCGTTCTGACCATCGCGCCGGATAATTTCCGCTTCGAACACATTGGATGATCCGATAAAGCCGGCAACAAATCGCGTTGCCGGCCGGTCGTAAATCTCCGAAGGCGGGCCGTACTGCTCGATCCGGCCCGCGTTCATCACGGCGATCTTGTCGGAGATCGTCAGTGCTTCCTCCTGGTCATGGGTGACCATGATCGTGGTGATCTTCAGCCGCTTCTGGATATCCTTCATCTGAATCTGCATGTCCTCACGGAGCTTTTTGTCGAGCGCGCCGAAGGGCTCGTCGAGCAGAAGCACGGCAGGCTCGATGACCAGGGCGCGTGCTAGCGCGACCCGCTGCTGCTGGCCGCCGGAGAGCTGATGCGGATAGCGATCCGTGAGATGGGACAACTGCACCATCTCGAGTGCATCGCTGACAAGCGCCTTGTGGCGCTTGCGATCGTTGGAGCGCATCTCAAGACCGAAAGCGACATTCGCCTGGACCGTCATATGAGGAAACAGCGCATAGCTCTGGAACAGAACGCCGACTTCGCGCTTGTGGACGGGAACGTCGGTGACCGATCGTCCCTTGAAGAGGATGTCACCGTGGCTGGGCATGGCAAGCCCGGCGATCATCCGCAGTGTTGTGGTTTTGCCGCAACCGCTCGGCCCCAGAAGGGAAACCAGTTCGCCGGCTTCCACATCGAGGTCTATGCCGTCGACCACGTTTGTCGAGCCGTAGGATTTCCTCAACCGGGAAAGAGTGAGATCGGCCACGGTCTTTGCGGCGTTCCGAGCGGTTGCGTGCATGATCATGTTTCTCGCGTTCCCTAGGCCGAGAATATCTTGTTGGCCTGGTCGGTCCATGCCGAGCGCTGGGCGTTGATATAGGTCCAATCGGGATTGAAGAGGCCGAGTTCGTCCATCCGCGTGTCGGGATATGCGATGTATTTCAGCGCATCCGGCGAAAGCTCGATCCCCGAGACCGGTGGTGCCACCAGCGCAAACTCGGCAAGCGCCTTTTGTACTGAGGGAGAGAGCATTCGATCCATGAAGGCAAGACCAAGGTCCTGGTTGGGACCGCCCTTCACCAGAACCTGGCAATTGACGCCGGCAAAGCTGCCTTCCTTCATGAAGATCATGTCGATCGGCGCGCCCTTGGCGGTATAGGGATAGATGAATTTCGAGTAGTCGATGCCGCCGATCGTGGCCTGTCCCTGGGCTATTTCGTTCGCCGCTTCGACACCCGATGTGTAGACGTTCTGGATGTTCGGCTTCAGCTCGGCAAGCTTGCCCCAGATCTTGTCGACTTCGTATTGCGCCTGCGAAAAGGGCTTGCCGGTGACGATGGCTGCGGTAGCGATCAGGAAGAACAAGCCTGACGTATTCTGCCAACTGTTCAACTTGATATTGCCTTTGTATTTCGGGTCCCAAAGGTCGGCATAGCTTTTCGGCGCCTCTTCCGAGGTGTTGTGATACATGGTGCCGATGGAGACGCCGAGACCGGTGCCGTAGCCGCCTTCATAGTTGAAGCGCGGGAAAAGCTTGGCCATGTTCGGTACCTTATCAGCCGGAATTTCGGCGATGAGGTCCTCTGCCTTGCAGATCGGAACGGCCAGATCGTCCACGAACATCACCGTATATTTGGGGTTCGTCTTCGTTGCCCGCATCTTGGAAATGTTTGGCAGCGTGAAGCCTTCTTCTGCAAGAACAGTGCAGCCGAGATCCCGCTGAAAATCGGGGATGACATTCTTGCGGATGAACTCGCCCTGCGCGCCGCCCCAAATGCCAACAACGATCTCCTTGCCCTGCGCCCATGCATTGCGGTGCATGATCAGTGGGGTGGCGAGGCCGGCCGCGGCGGTGGCAAGAAAGGTTCTTCTGGTCGTCTTGAATGCGTTGGGCTTTGTCATTTTAGTTCCCTTTGTTTTCATTTGTATTCAGCTCGACATAACTTTGTGCATCTGCAGCCCGAGCGCCCGTTCGATGAGGAGAAGCAGCCCGAGGGAAAAGATGATCATCAGCGTGGAGATCGCCGCGACGCTGGGATCGAAGGACCTTTCGATGAAGATGTGCACTTGCAGCGGCAGCGTGAAGTGGCGGGCATCTGCCAGCCACATCGCCATCGCGTAGTCATCGAACGACGTGATGAAGGCGAAGACGCAGCCGGCGAGAATGCCGCCACCGATTTGTGGCAGTGTAATCCGGCGAAAGGTCACGAAGGCGTTTGCGCCGAGCGTGCGCGCGGCATCTTCGGTCGAGGGAACGACCAGAAGGAGTGCTGCCGAAACGGTGCGGACCAGATAGGGCAGGCAGATTGCGGTGTGACCGATCACAAGTTGGTTGAAGGAATTGTTGATCCCCTGCCGCGACGAAAATTGTAGCAGGGCGACACCCGTGACCAGCACCGGGAAGACGAGCGGCGACAGAACGAGCCCGAGCGCTAATCCACGGCCGGGAAACCGGTAGCGGGTCAGGCCGATCGCGCACGGAACGCCAAGGATCACCGTCAGCATCGTGACAATCAAGGCGAGTTCGATGCTGAACAGGAAGGTGTCGCGGAACTCCTGGTCGGCAAGCACCTTGCCATACCATCGCAGGGTGAAGCCCTGGGGCGGGAAGGACACAAACATGCTGTCGGAGATGGAGATCGCAATAGGGATCAGCATCGGCGCCAGAATGACAATTGCCAGAGCCGAGCATATGAGCAGCAGTAGGGGTGAGGGGCCGTCACGCAGTTCTTTCACCGTCTCAATCCTCCTGCTTGGCCCAATGGCGTGACTTTCGCTCGATTGCCCGCAGAAATACGAGATTGGCAACGAGCGTGATGACGAGCAGCAATGTCGCGAGAGCCGCGCCGAACGGCCAGTCGTTGACCGACAGGATCTGCTCCTGCACGAGGACGCCGAGCATTGCTGAGAAGTTGCCGCCCAGGATCTGGGGGGTGACGTAGGACGCGGCGGTCAAGGAGAAGACCAGCGTTACGCCAACGGCAAGACCGGGGATGCTGAGCGGTAACAGGATGCGCCAGAAGACCGTGCGGCTGTCGGCGCCGAGCGTGCGCGCGGCTTCCTTCACCGAAGGGTTGATCTTGCCGATCGCGCTGGCCAGCGGCAGCACGAGGAACGGCATGAACACATGGACGGAAGCGATGACGACTGCCCATTCGGTGTAGAGCAAGGCGACCGGCACATCGGAAAGGCCGAGCATCTGCAGGAGCCAGCTGAGAAAGCCCTGCTTGGACAGGATCAGCTTCCACCCGTAGGCGCGGACCACGACCAGAACCAGCAGTGGTGATATGACCACGAACATCACCATTCGCGACCAGAATGCCTTGCCGCTTGCAAGCACGATGGCCAGCGGATAGCCGATCGGGATGCTGATCAGACTGGCCAGCAGTGCGATCTTTAGGGTCCGAACGACCACGCGCCAATAAAGATCGGTTTCGACCAGTCGCGCGTAGTTCTGCAATGTCAGACCGGGAATCAAAACCCCATCCTTGATGTAACCGGTCAGGCTGTAAGTAACCATCTGCGCAATCGGCAGGACGAACAGGAGAAGGAGGAAAAGCGCTGCCGGCGCGACAAGCAATGGGCCGTGCAACGGAACCTTGCGCGCCATCCGCCGGCGCATGCCGTCGTTTGCCTTGTGCGACGCTGCTTCCGAAACGGTGCTCTGCGCGCGGATACTCATGAGGCTGCGCTCCGTCGTTGGGTGATAAGGCGCAAAGCAGCCGGTATTGGTTCTATAACCGGAATGCCAATCCTCTCCGACAGGTCCCGTGCGGCGTCCGCCAGCGGTCCACCGCCGACCACGATCGCTTGTGCTCCGTCCTCGTCTATGGCGCGGCGCGCCGTCGCCTCGAGCGCGTCGAGCAGACCGCGTGCATCGGCCATCGTGCGGAACACATCGCCTTCGGTGATGCGCACCGACAGCAAGCTATCCCCGTGACCATAGTGTTCGGCTCGTTTGCGGATGGCGGATGCCAGATGCGGCGTGGTGGTCACCACCGAAAAAGGCCGGGCGTTCAGCGCCGCCTCCCTCATGGCCGCCTCGGCGATGCCAACCACGTCGCAGCCCGCGATCGCACGCGCCGCCGCGAGGCCGGGATCGCCGAAAGCCGCGATGATAATCCCGTCCGGTTTAGGCTCGCCCAGTGCGGCAACAGACAAGCGAATGCCATCCGCGGCAATGGCCAGCTCTGTCTCGTTGGTGATCAGGGATGGGCCAACGGCTGCGGTCAGTCCCGCTATGTCAACGTTGGCATCGGCCGACTGCCGGGCGATCCGCACCATCATGTCCGTGGTGGCGGAACTTGTATTGGGGTTCAATAGCAGCAAACGAAGCCTCTCGATGCCGCCAGGGGCGACAGCATCGTCGGCAAGCACGGCGCTGGGCATGGCAATCAAGCCTCAAGGCCGAGGAGGCGAGCAGGGTTGCGCTTGATCAGCGTCTCTATCTCGTCGACGGTAAATTCGAGATCCAGCAAAGCGCTGACGATCAGCCGCATTCCTTCCACCGGCGTCGGTGACGAGCGGATGCCATAATCCGTTCCCAGCACGATGTTGTCGAGGCCGATTTCCTTGAGCTGCCGCGCCCAGGGGCCAACGCCGTTGAATTGCGGTGCATTCGCAATGCCGGCGATCTCGTCGGCATATTCCCGCTCGACATAGTAATTGGTACGCGGCAACCCGCGGTGGAACAGCCAATCCGATGCCGCCCCTTCCAGATAAAAGCCGCGCGACACGAGGTTCTTCTGCTGTTCCATGGTGAGCAAGGCGCGTGCCGGGTGCGCCACGATCAGCTTGGCAATGCCGAATTTTTCGGCGAGATCGGCCAGGCGCATCACTTCCGCCGGCGAGACGTGCCCGGTATTGACGAAGACATCGGGACGTTCGGCAAGCAGGCCGAGGATCTCTTCAAGCTCTCCGGGGATCGGATCATCGAGGGGGATGCGGATGGCCCGTGTCAGCTCTTCCTGCGCAAATTTCGGATAGAGATCCTTGAATTTCATCGGCTTGCCGTCGATGAGCGCGCCCTCGTTGCTGGCCATGTGATAGGTGCAATGAGCACCGAAATGCACGAATTTCGCGCCGGCGCCATAATTCAGCGCCGTCTTCACCGCACGAGGATTCATGCCCCCCTGCACCGACGTCAGGATGATGCCTCCGTAGATGTCGATGCCCTTGACCACGCGACTGGCAAGCCATGCCGTCCCAGCGCTGTTGCCGAGCGTGTGGTCGTAGAAAACAACGGCCCGCATGCCGGCGGCCTTTGCCTGTTCGGCAATCTGAAACGGATCGACGCGGCCGGGACACGATTTCAGCCAGGGACCACTATGGATATGTGTGTCGATCGAGCCAACCAGCAGCTCATCGGGAAGCTCCATGGAGCGGTTGTAGAATGTCTCTCCTGATATCGTCATGTCACATCCGTTTTGCACCGAGCCCGGCAGCTGCAAGGCTTGGATTTGTAAGAAAGTTGAATTTCATTGGTTGGCAAATGTAATCACGATTTCATGCGACGCGCAACTGCACGCCACCAAGAAATGCACATTTCTCATTCGAAAAAATTATTGACCATAAAATAAGCAGATACGATGATATTTCGCCTATTTTAATGATGTAATGCATGATTTTTAATCGTTAAAAATAAATGATGATAAAAGTCGCATTTTCAATTGATGTTCTTATGAAATCGTGATTTCTCTTTTTCTTCCGATGAAATGATCATTTCTCTTCCAGATCCAAGCTGGAGACAGGTCATCGGTCAGTTCGTATCTTTAGGAAAACGCATATGGCCAGCCTTGAGCTTCATGGTGTCATCAAGGATTTCGCACAGCAAAGGATATTGAAGGGCATCAACTTCAAGATCCGCGACGGCGAATTTCTAAGCCTGGTCGGCCCCTCGGGTTGCGGAAAATCCACGCTTCTCCGCATGATCGCGGGCCTCGACACGATCAGTGACGGTGAAATCGAAATCGGCGGAACGGTCGTTAATGGACTGGCTGCCAAGGATCGCGATATTGCGATGGTGTTCCAGAACTATGCGCTTTATCCGCATATGACGGTCCGTGAGAACATGGCATTTGCCCTGGAGATGCGCGGCGAAAGCAGAGCAACGATTGATGAACGTGTCCGCGAGGCGTCACGTATCCTCGGGCTTGAGCACCTTCTCGAGCGACTTCCGCGCCAGCTTTCCGGTGGACAGCAGCAGCGCGTCGCCATGGGGCGGGCAATCGTGCGGCAGCCAAAGGTTTTTCTGTTTGACGAACCCCTGAGCAACCTCGATGCACAGCTCCGCGTCCAGATGCGTACCGAGATCAAGGACCTTCACGCCCGCCTTGGCGTCACGACGATTTACGTGACGCACGACCAGATCGAGGCGATGACGATGGCCGATCGCATCGTGCTGATGCGCCAGGGTCTGGTCGAGCAGATCGGGCCACCGCTGGAACTCTACGATCGGCCCAACAACACGTTCGTCGCGACGTTCATCGGTTCGCCGTCCATGAATCTGCTGGACGGAGAGATTGTGTGTGACGACGTCACGCGCTTCAAGTTCGCGGATGGCCAGGCTCTAGATATATCCGGCTACGGAACCGGAGTTAAGGCGGGCGCGGTGCGGCTTGGCATTCGTCCCGAGCATATCGCGATCGACGGTAACGGGATTAAGGCAAGGGCCATCGTCGTCGAGCCGACCGGCTCCGAAACACATGTTACCGTCGAGCTGGCGGGCCAACGTCTGGCACTGATCGTCAAGGACCGCCTGTCGATCAGCAGGGGCGAGGAGATAGGGCTGTCGATGCCAGTCTCCAGATGCCACCTTTTTGATGCAGGCACGCAGGCGCGCATCGATCGCCAACCAATCCATTGATTCACACGTCTTTCCTTTCGTGATCCACGACGTTCAAACTGCCACTCCAAGCTTCAGGACAACGCCATGACATCTTCAAAGACGCCGACCTTCAACGCATCTCTTACCCGTCGCCGCTTGCTGCAAGGCGCTGCCCAGATATCCGCAGGCATCGCGATGGTTCCGTTCATGGGAGTTCTCTCGGCAGTGGCGAGCCCCGGCAGCAACGTTGGGAAATACAAGCTCGATCTCGGCGGCTATATCGGCCCGGAGTTGACGGAGGACACGGTTCAGCTGCGCTTCATGCACCAGGACTATCCGCCGGCCGTCAATGACTTCTTGGGAACGCTCTACAAGAAATTCAGCGCGGCCTATCCGAACATCACGATCGCGGAGGAGCGCGTGCCTTATGGTGACCTGCCGACCAAGGCACAGGTCTATATTTCGTCCGGCGATGCACCCGACCTGATGATGGGGCGCAGTGACTTTGCCGCAGCTTATGGCGCAGGCGAGATCGCCGCGCCATTGCAGACATTCTTTTCACCGGACTTCCAGGCGGACATGTCGGCACCCTTGCGTGAATCGGCGACGATCGGCGGCAATCTCGTGTGCATGCCGTGGGAGACGAACCCGGTGCTGATGTACTTCAACCGGGATATCTTCAAGAAACATGGTGTCCAGACGCCACCCGAAGTAACCGATGTCAAGGACGGCTGGACAATAGAGCAGTTCGAGGCGGCGCTTGCAGAGCTGACGCAAAAGATCAGGGCCGCCGGCGACACGCAAACCTATGCCCTGGCATCGTCGACATATGGCAATGGTGGCCCCGGCTCCAATTACACGCAGATGGAGAGCATGTGGATCCGGATGATGGGCGACAACAAGGCCGACCGGTCAAGCAGCGCCTACAAGACCTTCCAAGGCGTCTCCGACGATGGCCTGAGTGTTACCGGCTATATCGATACGCCGGAAGCGATCGCTGGGATGAAACGCTACCAGTCGTTTTTCCAGAAGGGCTTTGCGCCCACGGGTAACGTTTCCAATCAGTTCCTTGGCGGCGCGGCGGCGATCGATTTCGGTTCGATGATCGTCACATCCTACCTCCGCTCTCATCCCGACGCCTTCAACTGGGGTGCATCGCCGGTGCCGCATGGCAGCATCTATTATACGTCCTCGGTTTCGGATGCTCCCTTCGTCTGGTCCGGTTCCAGCCATCAGAACGAAGCGGCTGCCTTCCTCGCTTTCATGTGCAACGACGAAAACCGCATGGAGTTTCACAAGCTCTGGGGTTCGATGCCGGTTCGGGCCTCGTTGATCGCGGCCGCGCCGCTCTATCAGAGCGAACAGCCGAACAAGCTTGCCGTTTCGACCGCAGCAGCGAGCTTCGGCCCGCCGAAGACTGTCGGCTGGTTCGACTATTTCAATGCGATCAACCCGGCGGTCAAGGACATTGCCCTCGGAGCCGATCCCGAAAAGCGCATGCATGAAGCGGCACTCCAGATCGACGGCCTGCTGTCCAAATACAAGTAATCCCCAGCGCCGCGCAGATCGCGCGGCGCTCCATTCTGTATCGAGGTAACGGCATGCGCCGGATCAATGTGAAAACCGTGATGTGGCAATTAACCGGGGCTGGGGATCCCACCCGCCGGGGCGAACCATTGTTTGGGATCGCGATGATCTTCCCGGCGGTATGCGGTCTCGCTCTTTTCCAGTTTCTGCCGATGTTGTCGGCGGCGGTCAGCAGTGTCCGCCGTTTCAATCCCTTTACAAAGCGCGCCACCGGCTGGGCGGGCATCGACAATTTTTCCGCCGTGCTTTCCGATCCCAGCTTCCATTCGGCAATGCTTGTAACGGTTGCCTATGTCATTCTCAGCCTACTGCTCATGCTGCCGTTGTCGCTTGGTCTTGCAATGCTGCTCGACCGCCGGGTGCCAGGAACATTCCTGGCTCGCGCGGCGGTGCTCGGCGCGCTTGCAGCCTCGGAATCCGTCAGCGCCCTGATCTGGAACCAGATGTATCTCCCAAACAACGGGCTGTTTTCAGCGATCCTCAATGCCATCGGCTTGTCGGGGCAACCCTTTCTCACGAGCGCCTGGCAGAGCATTCCCTCGATCATTGCGATTTCGGCCTGGAAGGATATCGGTTTGCCGATGCTGATCTTCCTGGGCGGGTTGCAGGCCATTCCACCGCACCTCTACGAGGCGGCGGCCATCGACGGTGCCTCTCCGTGGCCGACCTTTCGGCGCATAACGCTGCCGATGCTGCAGCCGAGCCTCATCCTTGCGTCTTTCATGATCACCGTCGGTGCGGTCCGGCTGTTCACGCCGATCTATCTGCTCACCGAGGGCGGTCCAAACGGTGCGACGACGAATATAGCTTACTACGCCTATGTGCAGAATTTTCATTTCAGTTCGCCGGGTCATGCCTCTGCAAGCGTCATCGTCATGCTCATCGTGCTGGCTTTGATCGGAGGTGCGCAAGTCGTCCTCCTTCGCAGCAAAAAGAGGATCGCACCATGACAACCGTTGACCGCCTCGCCAACCAAGAGCCGGGCAGACCCGGCCTGAAAGCGTCCCGGAACGCCGTCGATCGCTCCTCGACGTTGGCAGTCGCCGTGACGCTCGTCGTCGCTGCGATCTATGCATTTCCGATTGTCTGGGCGGCCCTGTCTTCCTTTAAGTCCACCGCCGACGTGCTGGCGCTGCGCTATCCTCTGACCTGGAAGACGTTCATCCCCGAGCGCTGGACGCTTGAGAATTATGCGATGATCTTCACGTCCTTCCATTTCCAGCGCAACCTCTACAATACAGCGGTTGCCAGCTGCGGCCAGGTGGTGCTCGCCGTGATCACATCGACGCTTGCCGGCTACGCGTTTGCACGCCTGCGCTTCCCAGGACGTGATATCCTGTTCGGCATGCTGCTGCTCACCTCCTTCGTCCCGCTGGAGGTCATTCTCGTGCCACTCTACAATGTCGTGTCCGGCATGGGCCTGGCATCCACCTATCCGGCATTGTTCCTGCCGTTTTCGTGCAGTCCTTTCGGCATCTACCTGATGCGGCAGAGTTTCCGTTCGATTCCGCCGGCGCTTGACGATGCCGCGCGTGTGGACGGTGCCGGCACCTGGAAGATATTCTGGCGCATTGCCCTTCCTAACGTGAAGCCGGCACTCGCGACCTTGGTGCTTATCCAGTTCATCTGGTCCTGGAACAATTATCTCTGGCCGTTGGTCATCATGCAGAAACCGGAAATGCAGATTGCTCAGGTCGCGCTCACCGGCCTGAACGACAGCCAGAATTATCCGCTCGACGGACCGCTTTTCGCTGCCGTGAGTGTCGTAACTCTTCCGCTGGTTCTCCTCGCCATCACGCTGCAACGCTACTATGTGCGCGGCATGATGACGGCCGGGATCCGCTGATGCGGCCGCAACCATTGAAAAGGAGACCAAAAGTGCGTGTCGGTACTGATGGCCTGAAACTTCCCGAAGCCGCAAAGCGCGGCCCGATTGGTGCCTTGAAACTGGCGCACGACCTTGGCGCAGACGGATTGTTTTTCCGCTCGATGCTGGACCTGTCGCCAAGCCTTGATCGAGGCGCCCTGCGCGCGGTGCGCGAGCGCGCGGATGAGCTCGACATGTATCTCGAAGCCGGCGTTGGCAAGACCAATCCGTTTGCGATGCCGGAAGCGCCTGAACTTCGCGCCATCGGCGATGGCGACGTGCTGCTCGGATTTCGCCGCATGATGGAGGCCGCGGCCGAGATCGGCGTCTTCGAACTGTGGTCGGCGACCGCAAACCTGAAGCCGCATTTTTTCGGGCGAATGGCCTACGACCGCTTCCGTACCGATGTCGACTGGGCCGATCAGCTGGCGGCAACGGAAAAGTTCCTGAAGAAACTTGCGCCGATCGCTCGCGACCTCGGCATCCATATCAACCTCGAAACGCACGAGGAAATCACGTCGTTCGAACTCGTGCGTCTGGTCGAAGCAGTAGGCCCGGACGTCACGGGTGTCGTGTTTGATACGCACAATGTCCTGCAGCGGATTGAGCATCCTGTCTGGGCCGCACGGCGCCTGGCGCCCTATGTCCGGCAGACGCATTTGAAGGACGGCGTCGCGGCCTACGGGCCCGATGGTCTCGTCTCGCAGGTTCGCGACTTTGGAACCGGGATGATCGATTTTGCCGAGATCATCCCCATACTTGCATCGGAAAATCCGGTGCTCAACTTCTCGCTCGAAAACCAGGACATGAGAGACGGGCCCCTTATCGTTCATCCCGTGATCGAAATCGACAACGCCCACTTCCTGGCAGGTCATCCTGACCTGAGCGCGGAGGAGCACGAGGCGTTCATGGATCTTGTACGGTCTTTCGACGGGATGATCGCCCGCGGCCAGCGGCCCGGAATCGAAGGATTCGCAAAGGGACCATTCAACTTTGAAAACGTCTGCGCCAATATTCGCAGCGGGCTCTCACTGGTACGAGATATCCTCGTGGACGCTGGTTTGTCACCTGTGATAACGCCGCTCGATGAACACGTTGCACGCGGTTGAGGTGGGACTTAGATTTGGCACAGGACAATCTGGAAATCGCAAGGGATCTTGGCGTGCAGCGTGAAAAATCCTTCCTCGCCCGCATCCGGGAGGCCTTGCCCGGCATGCACCGAGCGGAGCGCAAGCTTGGCGAGATGCTCTGTGATTTTCCGGGGGAACTTGCCAGCTATTCCGCAGCAGAACTGGCGGCTCTGTCCGGCGTCTCGACGGCAACGGTCTCCCGCTTCGTCCGCAGGCTCGGATATGCCTCATACGAGGAAGCGAGGGTGAAAGCCCGCGAGGAGCGCGAGATCGGTTCCCGCCTCTATCTCGTCACGCCGGAAAGTTCAGAACCCGACCGACGCTTTCTGGATGTCCACTTTGAGCACTACGCCCGTAGTCTGGAAAACACCGCGTCCGCGATCGATGACGAGACGATCGATGCCATTGTGGAAGCGATCCTGGCGGCGCGACGTGTCTGGACGATTGGCTTTCGAGCCAGCCACTCGTTCGCCACATACATGCGTTGGCAGCTGTTGCAGGTCATGGAATTCGTCGATGCCATACCCGGCGGCGGACAAACGATGGGAGAACATATCGTCAGCTTCGCCGATGCCGATGTAGCGATCGTCTATGGTTTGCGGCGCCGTGTCGCCGAGACCGATGCGATCCTGGACGAGATAGCCCGCAAGGGAACGAAGATCGTTTACATTACGGATGAGGGAGCGCCTTTGCGCGCAGACGTGACTTGGCACTTGCGCTGCTCCACATCGTCGCCTGGACCGCTCTTCAATCATGTGCCGGTCATGGCTGTCAGCCATCTGTTGATTGATCAGGTCATTTCGCGGGCGGCTGCGAGAGGGCGGCTGCGTCTTCGAGAGATTGAGACGATCCACGACGCGTTGAATGAGGTTTAGTCAACGGAATCGAAAACAGCCATGCTGGAGTAACCTTGCGACTGACTTTAAAACTTAACTGCGTCAAGGAGCGCCTGAACAAGCCGGCCGGATGGCATGTTGCGTGGTCTTAATAGACCTATTTCCCGGTTGGGCGCACCTGTGAGTGTAAGCCGCGCAAGTTTCAGGTTCTCGAAGAGTGTCGAGTGCCAGTCCGGTATCAGGGAGACCCCAAGCTTCGCCTCGACCATGACAGCGATGGCTTCCAGCGAATCCAGTTCGAGCCATTCCCTCGGACGGACTTGGAGCGACCGCAAGTATTCGTCCGCCAAGCGCCCGCCCCAGTTGCGTCTGTCGTAGCGAATGAAAGGCTGTTCGCGAAGCAACCTGTCGGGAGGAAAATCGGCATATTCGAGGGGGGCGAGCAGCACGAATGGCTCCGAGCGGATCAGATCCCACTGGAGCGTTTTCGGGATGGAGAACGGCGGCTTGACAAAGATCGCCGCATCCAGCTTTTCCTCGAGAATGCTGTTGTAGAGTTCAGGCGAGGTACCAGGCAGCAGGAAGATGTCGACGCCGGGTGCCGTATCGAACACGCGGCGCAAGGCGCCCGGCAGCAAGCCCGTCAATACGGTCGATATGGCGCCGAGGCGCAACGCCCCGAAGGCCTGATCGTCATGCGCCAGTCCCTTCAACTGGCGGACTTCCGAAAGCACGCGCCGGCTCTTTTCCAATATTGCCAAGCCCACTTCCGTCGGCTTAACCCGCCGGCCCGATCGAATGATGATCGGCAGACCGATCTCGTTCTCCAAGGCCTGAATGCGCTGCGAGACAGCTGCCGGCGTAATGCCCATGCGCCGTGAGGCTTCCGCCAGGGAACCATGTTCAACGACAATCAGGAAGGTTTCGAGAAAACGTGTTTCCATAGGTGGTTTTTCTAATGTCTGAAGAGACAAAAAGGAAGGTTTTTCTTCGGTCTCTGCCTTGCCATACTGGCGCCAAAACCAAGGAGAAAGACATTGGATCTTCAATTGCATGACAAGACGGCGCTGGTGTTCGGCGCCGGCGGCGGGCTCGGCGGCGCGATTGCGAAATCACTTGCCGGCGAGGGCGTTCGTGTCGTCGTCGCGGATATCGACGAGAAGAGCGCGAAGGTTACCGCGGATGCGATTGCGGCGGGCGGCGGAAAGGCCATCGTGCTTGCCTGGGACATCGCCGATCTCTCGCTGATTGAGCAGAAGCTCGCGGAGATCGACAAGGCTTTCGGACCGGTCGATATTCTCGTCAACAATACGGGCGGACCGCCGCCGACGCCCGCCGCAGGCCAGTCGGCCGCGGACTGGTCGAAATATTTCGATATGATGGTTCGCTCGGTGATTTCGGTGACCGACGCGGTGCTGCCTGGCATGCGCGAGCGCAAATGGGGTCGCATCATCACCTCGACCTCCTCGGGCGTGGTTGCGCCGATCGCCAATCTCGGCATCTCCAATTCCCTGCGCCTTGCGCTTGTGGGCTGGTCGAAGACATTGGCGCGCGAGATCGGCCGCGACGGCATTACCGCAAACATCGTCCTGCCCGGCCGTATCGCCACCGGACGCATCGTCTTTCTCGACGAGCAGAAAGCCAAGCGCGAGAACCGGCCGGTCGAAGACGTCACTGCCGAAAGCACGGGCTCGATCCCCGTCGGGCGTTATGGCGACCCGAAGGAGTACGGTGATACCGTCACATTCCTGGCAAGCCCGCGCGCATCCTACATTACCGGTTCCGTCATCCGCATCGATGGCGGCCTGATCAACAGTATCTGAGCAGGAAGGCTCCATGCCACTCGATCCGAAGATTATCGAAACCCTCAAGGGCGCGTCGACCGTCCCGAGGCGCCCGAACAGGAAAGCATGGAGGCCCGCATCATGACGGAGATCGAGCACGGCATACCGCTGCCGGGGCTCTTTCCAATGAATGCCGAGAGCAAGGAGCGTTATCAGGGATGGAAGGATCGTCAGAAATGAGTTTCAACACGCAATCCAAAGGCGTCTATGCCATAGCGACCACGCCATTTTTCGAAGACGGTTCGATCGACTTCAATTCGATCGACAAGCTGACGGACTTTTATCAGGGGAGCGGCTGCACGGGCGTCACGATCCTCGGTATCATGGGCGAAGCGCCGAAGATGGAGCCGGAGGAGAGCCGGGCGATCGTCAAGCGGGTCGTTTCTCGCTCGAAAATCCCCGTTATTGTCGGTGTCTCGGCGCCGGGTTTTGCGGGAATGCGCTCCCTTGCGCGCGATTCGATGGAGATGGGAGCCGCGGGGGTCATGATCGCACCGCCGCCGGCGTTGCGAACCGACGACCAGATCGTCAATTATTTCGCCGGCGCCGTCGAAGCCGTCGGCGAGGATGTGCCCTGGGTGTTGCAGGACTATCCGCTCACCCTGACCGTCGTCATGACACCCGGCGTAATCGCCAGGATCATGAGCAATCACTCCTCCTGCCTAATGCTGAAGCATGAGGACTGGCCGGGTCTCGAAAAGATCTCGAGACTCCGCTCTCTGCAGAAGACAGGGGAGCTGCGCGAATTTTCGATCCTCTGCGGCAATGGCGGTCTCTTCCTCGATTTCGAGCCGGAGCGGGGCGCCGATGGCGCAATGACAGGCTACGGCTTCCCTGATATGCTGACCGAACTCATCGGTCTTTCGGCAGCCGGCAAGAGGGAAGAGGCGCATGATCTTTTCGACGCGCATCTGCCGCTCATTCGCTACGAACAACAGCCCGGCGTCGGCCTGGCGGTCCGAAAGCATGTCCTCAAGCGGCGCGGCGTGATCGCAACCGATGCGCAGCGCAAGCCGGCGCAAATGCTGACACCGACCGCAAGGGCCGAGGTGGACTATCTGCTCGCACGGGTCGGAAAACACGACAAGCGCGCGACATTGTAGTAGGCGCGAACCCCTGGATATCCATTTGGGGTTTCCTTCGCAGACGTGGGATGCGGTTGGGCCTTTGACCGCATCCATTCATCCGGCGGAGCCGCCAATCGATTGGCTAGCGGTCGAAGAACAGCGCTTCGGCATTCTCGATGAAGATTTTGCGAGCATGCGACGCGTGGCTGACCGCTTCCTGCATGCCGTCGATCAGGTCGGCATCATCGGGCATGTCGCTCCAGAGTTCGGTATGCGGCCAGTCGCTGCCCCAGAGCAGCTTTTCCGGATGGCTGGCTGCAAGCGCGCGCACCACTTCGGCAAAGCCTCCATAACCAGGTTCGCGGGCCAGGCGGTAGGGAGCCGTGAGTTTGATGTAGCCGCCGGGACCATCGGCGAGCCGCTGAAGTGCCGGCAGATATTCGCGCCAGCCCCCTTCGGCAAGTGGTATGAAGCCGAGATGATCGACCACGAAGCGAACTCCGAGACGCGGAAGTCGTCCGGAAAGATCGCCAATTTGTTCCGGACTGATCTGAAGTTGCAGGGACCATCCGAAGTCGTGTATTTTCGCCGCGAGCGTTTCCGCGGCGCCAAGCGGCAGGCCGCCTTTATTGCGGGTGTTGATCCGCACCCCGCGCACGCCAAGCCGGTCGAGGCGGGCGATCTCCTCGAGGCTCGTGTCGGGGGCGATGACAACAATGCCGCGCAGACGGTCCGGGAAGGCGGCAAGCGCTTCCATCAGCACCGCGTTGTCCAGACCATAGACGCTCGGCTGTACGAGAATACTCCTGCCGATACCGAGCTGGTCGGCAAACGCGATCCAGTCGGCAATCGTCGCGATGTCAGGCGTGTAGCTGCGCGGCGTATTGAGCGGCGCATCCGAGCGGAAGACATGGAAGTGTGTGTCGATCGTGCCCTGCGGTAGAGGCTTTGCCGGCAGGCGCGTCAGCGGCAGGCGCGGGAGACAGAGCGGCGCTTCACTATCCATCCTGATCGAGATCCTCATGCTGGAGGAAGTCGAAATCGACGCCTTCGTCTGCCTGCAGTACGCGCGTGTGATAGAGCTTCGCATAGCCGCGCGCCGGCTCCGTTGCCGATATTTGCCCAAGCTCCGCCATCCGCCGTGCGAATTCCGCTTGATCTATGGCGAGGTCGATGCGCCTTCCCTTGACGTCGAGGCGGATAGTGTCACCGGTTCTGACGATCGCCAAAGGCCCTCCGTCGGCGGCCTCCGGGGCAATATGCAGCACGATGGTGCCGAAGGCGGTGCCGCTCATGCGGGCGTCGGAGATACGCACCATATCTTTGACGCCTTGACGTGCGAGCTTGCGAGGAATCGGCAGATAACCGGCTTCCGGCATCCCCGGCGCGCCCTTTGGCCCAGCATTACGCAAGACAAGGACGTCGTCGGCGCTGACATCGAGATCGTCGCTGTCGATGCGCAAGGTCATGTCCTCGACGGAATCGAAGACCACCGCCCGTCCTTCATGCTGCATCAGATCCTTCGACGCGGCGGATTGCTTGATGACCGCGCCGCGCGGCGCCAGGTTGCCATGGAGCACGGCAATCGTTCCGATTGGCTTCAGCGGTTTTTCGACAGTGCGGATGATCGTCTGGCCGGGCTCGTCTGGAGCCGCGTCGATCACCTCGCCGATTGTCTTTCCATGGATCGTCCGCTGGCTGCCATCGATCTCATGGCGCACCGCCTTCAGCAACGTCTGTACGCCGCCGGCCTCATGGAACTGCGCCATGTAGTGCTGGCCGGAGGGCTGCAGATCGACGAGCAGCGGAATGATCTTGCCGAGCCTGTCGAGTTCGGCCATATCGAGGCGCAGGCCAAGTCGTCCGGTGATGGCGGCAAGGTGGACAACGGCATTGGTCGAGCCGCCCATGGCCTGAAGTGCGACGAGACCGTTGCGGATTGCTGCCGGCGTCAGAATATCGCGTACGGTCGGTGAATCCGGGTCGGCCGCAAGTCCGGCAGCGACACGGCCGGTTTCTTCGGCGAGGCGCACGCGCTCGGATTCGGCGGCGGGTGCTGATCCCGCCCGCGGTACACAAAGGCCCATCACTTCGGTCAGATTGGCCATTGTGCTTGCCGTTCCCATCACCGTGCAGGTGCCGACCGAACTGGCGAGCTTGTTATTGACGTCGGCGATCTCGGCCTCGTCGATTTCGCCGGCGCGGAAGCGTCCCCAGAAGCGGCGGCAATCGGTGCAGGCACCAAGCCTCTCCCCCTTGTGATGGCCGACGGCCATTGGTCCTGTCGGCAGGAAAATTGCCGGAATTTCACTACTGGCGGCGGCCATGATCTGCGCTGGCAGGGTCTTGTCGCAGCCGCCGATCAGGATCACTGAATCCATCGGCTGGGCGCGGATCATCTCCTCGGTTTCCATCGCCATCAGATTGCGCAAATACATCGAGGTCGGCGAGGCGAAGCTCTCGTGGATGGAAATGGTGGGGAAGACCATCGGCATGGCGCCGCCCAGCATGACGCCGCGCTTGGCCGCTTCGATCAACTGCGGGACATTGCCGTGGCAGGGGTTGAAATCGCTGTAAGTGTTAGCAATCCCCACGATCGGGCGATCGAGGGCATCGTCCGAATAGCCCATCGCCTTGATGAAGGCCTTTCGGAGGAAAAGGGAAAAACCCTGATCGCCGTAACTCGTCAGCTTGCGACGAAGACCGCTCGACATTGTTTCTCCCTCGTCCCTTAAAATTCATCTCAAGCCTAGTGAGATACACAGGATTGTCAATAAAGAACATGCCGCTGCATCCTCCCCTATGATCGCCTCATCGAAATTTCATAGATAAAACTGTAGGTAATGAGAGGTTTTTCGCCTTTTTTCCTCCAGTGTGCATTGGCTTTGTCAAAAATGGAGGCTAGATTATCGATAAAGTGATGTGGGATGGCTCATGGCAGAGGTTAAGCGAAGGCGCATCGGGATTATCGGGGCCGGCTGGGTCAGCGAATATCATCTGCCGGCATGGATGAAGCAGTCGGCACGCGCTGAAGTGGTCGCAATCGCCGATCCTTCCGCGGATGCGCGGGCGGCCAGAGCGAGGACTTTCGGCATTGCCCGGGACTATGCGAGCGCGGAAACGATGCTGGCAGAAGAAGTGCTTGATTGCGTCGATATCTGCGCGCCACGCGAGGTGCATGTGGAGCTTGTGCGCCTGGCGGCAGCAAGAGGCGTCGATATCATCTGCCAGAAGCCCCTGGCGCCCGATTTTGATCAAGCGGCCGCTCTTGTCGCCGGCCTGCCCAAGTCGGCCCGCCTGATGGTCCACGAGAACTGGCGGTTTCGTGCCTATTATCGCCATCTGAAGGCCTGGCTGGACGAGGGGCTGGCAGGGGATATCAGGCAGGTCCAGTTCGAGTTTTTCTCAAGCGGCATGATCGCCGGTGCCGATGGCAATAGACCGGCTCTCACCCGCCAGCCGTTTTTCCGAACGCAGCAGCGTTTGCTGGTGATGGAGGTGATGATCCATCATCTCGATACCTTGCGTTATCTGCTCGGCGAGATGGAGGTAGTCGCCGCGCGTCTCGAACGCAGCAACGACGACATTGTCGCCGAGGATGTTGCGTCAGTCGTTCTACGCAGGCTGGACGATGGGGTCATCGTCACGGTAAATGCCAATCTCGCCGTTCATGGTGCGCCGCCGGCGCCGCGTGATCATTTGCGGATCTTTGGGACGCGGGCAACGCTGGAATTGGAAGGAAGCCGTCTTTCAGCGAAGGGCTATGTTCAGCGCGAGGAAGAGTTCGATGCGGATGCCGTTTATCAGGGCGCTTATGATGCGACGATCGCGCATTTCCTCGATGGACTGGACGGCCACGTGACGATGGAAACGATGCCCGCCGACAATTTGAAGACGCTGGCTTTGGTCGAAGACATCTATCGGCTGAGCGGGTTCGACGCCCAGCATAAACCGCGATAAAATGACCCGCCCGCCGGAGGAGCTATTGATGCAGACGCGCGATGACATCCCTGAACAAGAGATCGAACACGACGATCTGAGCATTGCGCGTGCGCTCGAAGAGGACATCATCTTCGGAAGGCTGGCGCCCGGCGCCCGGCTGACGGAGGATACACTGCTCGCGCGCTTCCACGTCACCCGCCATTTCGCCCGCCAGGCGATTGTCCAGTTGGAAACGATGGGCATCGTCGTGCGCGAGCGCAACAAGGGCGCGACCGTCCGTTCACTGACATCGCGGCAGGTGCAGGAGATCTACGACGTCCGCGAACTGCTCCAAAGACAGGCGGCACTCTGGATTCCGCTGCCGGCGCCTGATGCGCTGATTGCCGAACTGATGGCATTGCACGAGGAGCATGGCCGGCACATCGAAGCTGGATACCTGCGTGGCGTGCATGAGGCCAACGACAGATTCCACCTGACGCTCTTCGGTGCCTGCGGCAATTCCCATCTCGTGCAGTCGATCGAGCTTTACATGCGCCTCAGCCTGCCCGTGCGCGCAAACTCGATGTCGAGCAAGGAATCGCTGCAGATCTCGCATGAACATCATCGGTTGATGATCGAGATGCTGAAGGGCAGGGACAATTGGGTTTTGGCACAGCTCTGTGTCGATCACCTGCAGCCGAGCAAGAAGCGCTATCTTGCTTATGTAAGCGAGAACTGAGGTTTGTTTCTTTTCAGAGGGTGACGGAGCGCAACCTGGAGGGTTGCGCTCTCTTTCTCCTGCCGCCTCACCAATCCAGGCGAAGCAGAGACACGCCCTGACGCGGAAGGGAGAAGTTCAGATCGATCTTGCCGTCCTTCACTGAAACCGATGCCTTGTCGTCGATTTGTGCGAGCTGGCCGGAGGTCTCGAGCTTGGCGTAATCGCCGCCGCTTATTTCCTGTGGCTTGCCCATTTCCTTCCAGATGCGGAAGGCGTTGGAATGCTGCTCATCCATCCGGAAATGCTTGAGCGCGCCTGGGCGGCTGCCCCAGCCATCGATGGAAAGGCTGACTTCAGCGGTGGGGCCGGCCTCGTCATCGTCATGATAGTGCCAGACGAGAACCGAAACGCCCTTGTCGTCACGTGTCGCCACGACATTGACATCAGGCTTGTCGCGGACGCCGTGGCTCATGATGTCCTCGATATCGCGACGATAGTCGCTGTCCGATTCCAGCCACTCACCGCCGAGCTTGCCGAGCATGCGGAAACCGTTCAGCACAGCCTTGTCGACGCCGTTTGTGGCCAGATCCCGAAAGCCGTCGAAATAGGGCTGATCGTCGAAGAGGAACGCCCAGGTCACCGCCCCTTCAATTTCGATATTGGCTCGGCGCGACAGTTCGTAGGTGCGGATCATGCTCTCGACGACATAGACGCCGTAGAGCGGGCCGTTGCGGTAGCCGTTCTGTGGGTGGACGCGCGCGGAGCAGGCTGCGCACCCCTCAGGATCGGATTCGCCGATGACGACCGGCAGGTGCCGCAGTTCGGGGAACTCGTTGATGATGGCGAGGTTGGCTTCGATATCACGCAGCTGCTTGTGCAGGCCCATGCGTACGTGGCCTTCGTAGATGACCGGATTGCCCTTGGCGTGGAAAGCAATGAAATCGAGCGGTGACTTGTTTTCGACCACATGGCGGAGGAAAGCGCGCAAGAATGTCTGTGCCCTCTCATTGGCAAAGGCGCCGCATGTGTGCGGGCCGCCGACACGTGCCTTCGGCAGGGCGCGCTTCACCGCATGCGCGCTCGCATAATACATGGCGCAGAATTCCGGGATCGTGCCGGTCCAGTAATGGCCGTCGGGTTCGTTCCATACCTCCCAAGGCCAGGAGGAGACGACGTCTTCACCATAGCGGTCGGCGAGGTGGCGCGCCCAGGCTTCGATCAGGTCGCCCCACTTCTTGAGGTCTTTCGGCGGAGCCGTCCAGCCGGTGGTGATCGTCGCGTATTTGTCCGCCGGCTCCCAATGATGCTTGTAGGGTCCGTCGAAATCGGAAAGCGCTTCCGGCGTGAAGCCGATCTGGATCAGCGGGACGTTGCCGGCCTCGACATAAGTGTCGAAGATCTGGTCGATGATCGTCCAATCATAGACAGGATTGCCGTTGGCGTCCTCGGTATAGGCATTGGTCGAGCCCCATTTCAACGCCGGCTTGCCGTCACCGCTGGTCAGCAGATTGTGCGCGCGGATGTGCGGGGCGGTGGCGCTGAGCGCCGACAATTCCTTCAGGAGCTTCTTGCCATGCGGAGAATAGGTGTAGTTGGGCTCGTCATAACCGAACCAGTTCCACAGCGGCTTATAAGGCCCTGTCGGCCTCCCGGCGTGAACGTTGATAGTCACGTCATAGGAACTCGTCATCGTCTTTTCCTCTTGAACGGTCACGCCTCAGCCTCCTCCTGAAGCCCGACCGACCAAATTGTGATGAAGCGCGGCTGTCTTGGGAGGGCGCCGCGCTCGTCGCAAAAACTAAGCGAAATGGCCATTTTGTCAATAATATAAAAAGACGACGCTTATCTTAAGATGAAAAACCTCGAAAAATGCAGGATTTTCCGGCATTGTCGAAATTACTTGTTGCTGTCTGCGCAAAAATTGTCGATAAATAGAGAGGCAAAGTTTTTCGTCTGGAGGAGACATATGGGTCTTAATGCCCCTGTGCAGACGCTTTTGCCGGTACGCGATCGATAACGGTTTACGGGAAGAGCCCGCCCATGCGGGCCGAAGAGGAGGAGCGTCCGATGAGGTTCCCTAGATTTGCAGTCATTGCCTTATTGTCTCTCGCCGCTCTGCCTGCTTACGCGCAGGATTTCATTGCCGGCATCCCGCGCAATGAAACCCTGATCATTCAGGGTACGCCGCAGCAGAATGCCGACTGGTTCAACGTTTGGGCGCCGGGTGGCGGCGCGGCGGCCAATCTCAACGGCCTGCAGCAGCTCACCACCGACACGCTCTGGTTCATCAATCCGGAGGGCGGGCCGGATGCCTGGCAAAACGCGCTCGCCGCCGAGCCGCCTGCCTACAATGCCGATTTCACCGAGATGACGGTGAAACTGCGCAAGGGCATCTACTGGAGCGATGGCGTCGAATTCACCAGCGACGACGTGGTCTATACGGTCCAGACTCAGATCGACCATCCGGGCATGTCCTGGAGCGCGCCCTTTACCGTCAATATCGCCAGCATGGAAAATCCCGATCCGCAGACAGTGATCTTCCATCTGAAGAAGCCCAATTCGCGATTCCACACGCTTTTCACCGTGCGCTGGAACGCCGCCTGGATCATGCCGAAGCATGTCTTCGAAAAGGCAGGCGATCCCTTGGCCTTCAAGAACAATCCCCCGGTCTCGCTCAGCGCCTATGTGCTGCAGAGCTATGACAAGGGCGGCAACTGGACCATCTGGAAGCTGCGCGACGACTGGCAGCGCACCTCGATCGGCATGGCCGCCAAGGAGCCGCCGCAGGTGAAATATGTCGTCTATCGTGCCGCCGGCAATCCGGAGGCCCGCGTCATCGAGCAGCGCAATCATAATCTCGACGTTATCAACGACATGGCGCCCGAGGGCATGTTCGCCATGATGCGTGACAGCAAAAGCGTCGCCTCTTGGCTGAAGGGTTTCCCCTACGCCCATCCGGATCCGACCCTGCCGTCCGTGTTACTCAACACCAAGAAGCCGCCTTTCGACAACAAGGATGTGCGCTGGGCGCTGGCACTGATGATCGATATCCGTGCTGTCGCACTGGGTTCCTATCGCGGTGCCGCCAATCTCGCTGCACTTGCGACGCCGCCGACGGGCTCGGCGCTGGACGCCTATTACGCGCCGATGCAGGAGTGGCTCACCAATTTCGAGCTCGATACCGGCAGCCGCAAGATCAAGCCCTACGATCCCAATATCTCCGCTCAGATCGCCACGATGGTGCGTGGCCAGTGGGGCGACCAGATCCCGACCGATCCGAAGCAACTGCAGCGCACTTTCGGCTTCGGCTGGTGGAAGCAGGATGTCCAGGCTGCCGCCGAGCTGCTGCAGAGGGCCGGCTTCAAGAAGAGCGGCAATCAATGGCTGAAGCCTGACGGCAAGCCGTTCACGATCCGCCTGCAGGTCGAGGGTGATGCCATTCCGACGCTGGCACGCGCCGGTACCGTCATTGCCCAGCAATGGAGCCAGAACGGCATTGCGACGAAGGTGGATGTTGCCGGCCCGACCAATGGCCAGCGGCTGTCCACCGGCGATTACGAGGCGGCAATCTACTGGAGCATCGAAACCTGGGGCGGCCATCCGGACCTGTCCTTCTTCCTGGACAGCTATCATTCGGAATTCATCAAGCCGCTCGGCCAGATCCAGCCGCCGCGCAACCTGCAGCGCTGGCAGGATCCGCGTCTCGACGACCTGATCGTGAAAAATCGGTCCATCGCCTTCGATTCGCCTGATGTCACCAAGGTCGGCCAGGACTTCCTGAAACTCGCCGTCGAGGAGATGCCGATGATCCCGCTGATGGCCTACAACAAGTTCGCACCGTTCGACACGACCTACTGGACCAACTATCCAAGTGCCGAAAATCCGTATTCGGCTTCCGGCCCGAACTGGTCGAACATCCGCTACCTGGTAACCGGCCTGAAGGCCAATCCTGCGGCTCCCAAGAACTGATCGCGTCGATATGGGGAGTGGCCGAGCTGTCGGCCGCTCCCCCTCTGCTCTTTGCATGCTACTGGAGGGTGAATGCCATGAATGGCTTTCTGATCTATGCGGGCAAACGTTTCCTGCAGTTCCTTTTCGTCGTCGTCACCGGCATCACACTCGCGTTTCTCATTACGCATTTCTCTCCGGTCGATCCGGTGGAACAGACCGTGTCGCTGCTGACGAGCTTCGGCTCGACCGACCCGCAGGCCGTCGATATCCTGCGCCAGTCGCTGCGGGAACTCTATGGAACCGGCGGTCCGCTCATCGACCAGTATCTCACCTTCTGGGGGCGGGTGCTGACAGGCGATTTCGGCCCGTCGCTGTCGTCCTTCCCGACACCGGTCATGACCGTCATCGGTCGCGCCCTGCCCTGGACCGTCGGCCTGCTGACGCTCGCGACCATCATTGCCTGGATCATCGGCAACCTGCTCGGCGCGCTTGCCGGCTATTTCCGTGACAGCCGGCTGCTCAAGCTTGCCGGCATCGTCATCATGGCGATGCAGCCGATCCCCACCTATATTGTCGGCCTCAGCCTCGTCATTCTCTTCGGCTTCATCTGGCCGATCCTGCCGATCAGTGACGGCGCACAGGTCAATCTCGCGCCGGCCTTCAGCTGGACCTTCATCAGCTCGGTCATCGAACACGGCATATTGCCGGCACTGACGCTGGTGCTCGTCGGCATCGGTGGCTGGTTCATCTCCATGCGCTCTCTGGTCTCGAACATCGTCACCGACGACCATGTCGTCTATGCCGAACTCGGCGGCGTGCGCTCGCGCAGCATCTTTTCACATTACGTGGCCCGCAACGCCATGCTGCCGCAGGTCACAGGTCTGGCGCTCAGTCTCGGCAATGTGTTCGGCGGCGCCGTCATCGTCGAATTCGTCTTCAACTATCCCGGTATCGGCAAGCTTCTGATCTCGGGCATCTATTCCGGCGACTACAGCCTGGTGCTCGGCGTCACCAGCATCGCCATCATTGCCGTCGCCGCGGCCGTCTTCGTGATCGACATCATCTATCCGCTGATCGATCCGCGCGTGAAACTGGGATAACCGCGATGTTCAAGATCCTCAGAGACCTGCTCCGCTATAACAAGGAATTCCTGTTCGGGACGATCCTGATCCTGATCATTGTCGGGTTGATCGTCTCCTCCTTCTTCTCGCCTTATGACGAGAATGCCATCTATGTCGTGATCCCCGACATGCCGCCGTCGGCCGAGTTCTGGCTCGGCACGACGTCGCGCGGCCAGGATGTCTTCTGGCAGATCGGCGCCTCGCTGCGCAACACGCTGCTCTTCGGCATCATCGTTGCCGTCATCAGCCGCCTCATTGCTCTCGTCGTCGGCCTGGTCTCCGGCTATGTCGGCGGGCGCACCGACCAGATCATCATGGGCATCAACGATACGCTTGGCGCACTGCCGAACATCCCGATCCTTTTGCTTCTGGTCTTCGTGCTGCGGGACCAGATGACGTGGTCGATGCTGGCGATCGTCGCAGCCCTGCTCGGCTGGACGCACGACAGTCGCCTCATCCGCTCCGTCGCGCTGTCACTGCGGCATCGTGAATTCACGCGCCATGCGGTATTCTCCGGCATGCGCACGCCGCAGATCCTCGTTCGCGAGCATCTTCCCTATGTCATGCCGATCGTCTTCTTCACGACGATGAACAACCTCATCTGGGCGATCGGCCTGGAGGTGACGCTTTCCATTCTCGGCTTTTCCGACATTAACCGACCGACGGTCGGGGGCATGATCTATTGGGCCAATGCCCATTCCGCCATGGTGGCCGGTGTATGGTGGTGGATCGCCTTCCCGATGCTCTTCGTGGTGATCCTCTTCCTCGGCCTCTTCATGCTCGCCATGTCGGTCAACGAATATATCGATCCGCGCTCGCGGCTGGCGCGGATGGGAGCCTGAGACGATGCAGAACCTTTTGAGGAAAGCGCCTTTGACCCTTGTCGAAAAATCCCGGGACACGCTGACGATCGACGGGCTGAAATGTTACTACGTCAACGACTATTTCGGCGTCCGTCGCGAGATCCGCGCCGTCGACGATATCAGCCTGACGGTGCGCAAGAACGAGATCTATGGCATCGCCGGAGAATCCTCGAGCGGCAAGACCTCGCTGATCAAGACGCTTGCCGGCGCCATCCGCCCGCCGATGCGGGTTGTCGGCGGCACGGTCAATTTCAACTTCGGCGGAGAGCCGATCGATGTCTATGGCGAACCGCAGAAGATGCGGGCCGCCCGCTGGCGTCATCTCTCCTATATCATGCAGGGCTCGATGAACGTGCTGAACCCGGTCAGGCGGGTGAAACACGCCTTCAACGATTTCGCCTTCCGGCACATGAACCTCGATCCCGTCGCTTTCCGCCAGCGGGTCGAGGCGCATCTTGCCCGCCTGCATCTCGATCCGCGTGTGCTCGAAGCCTTTCCGCACCAGCTTTCCGGCGGCATGCGCCAGCGCCTGACGATCGCGCTCGCAACCGTCTGCGAACCGGAATTCATCATTGCAGATGAGCCGACAACGGCGCTCGACGTTATCGTGCAGCAGGATGTCCTGGCGACAATCAAGGACGTGCAGACACGCATGCATTCCTCGGTCATCTTCGTCACCCACGATATGTCCGTCCACGCCGCGATTACCGATCGGCTGGCGATCATGTATGCCGGGCGACTTGCCGAGGAGGGGCTGACCCAGGCGATTTTCGACAATCCGCAGCACCCCTATACCGCCCACTTGATCGGCAGCCTGCCGCGCATCGGCGATACGAGAACGAGACGGAGCCTGCAGGGTAAACCGCC
Source organism: Rhizobium sp. S152 (assembly GCF_030380735.1). Lineage (GTDB taxonomy): Bacteria > Pseudomonadota > Alphaproteobacteria > Rhizobiales > Rhizobiaceae > Rhizobium. Next base: position 180,955 of record NZ_JAUDRZ010000002.1, read on the forward strand.
TGCACTCTCCGATCCTCCATCGGGGTGTCGTTTCCATCCACGGTGCCCGATCGCCGTCGACCGATGCTCGAAGGAGGTGCCGGTTATGCAGCCGAGTGCCACCGGCGGGCGTGTGGCCTGTTTCAGGGCAGGGGAGTACAAGATCCAATGAGCGGCGAGCATCTTCTCGAGCTGAACACTGTCAGCAAGTTTTTCCCGATCGGCGGCTTCTTCTCGCGCGCCAAAATGACGGCGGTCAACGAGGTCAGCTTCGCGCTGGAAGCCGGCCGGCCGGAAATCTTCACAATCGTCGGCGAATCCGGCTCCGGCAAGTCCACGCTCGCCAAGATGATCCTCGGAAGCGAGATGGCCGACCGCGGCACGATCCGCTTCGACGGGTCAGACATTGCCGGAATCCGCAGCCGCAGCGCCCGCGAGGCCTTCATGGCGGAAGTTCAGCCGGTTTTCCAGAACCCTTTCGAGGCTTTCAATCCGCTGACGCGTATTGACGAATATCTGTTTGCCACAGCCCATCGTTTCAAAGGGGCGAAGAGCCGCCCTGAGCGCGAAGCGCTCGCCGATAAGGCCTTGCAGCGTGTCGGTCTCTCTCTGGCCGAAATCCGCGGCCGTTACTCACACGAACTGTCGGGTGGTCAGTTGCAGCGCGTTGCAATTGCCAGGGCGCTCATTCCCGAACCGAAGCTGATCATTGCCGACGAGCCCGTTTCGATGGTGGATGCGTCACTGCGGATGTCGATCGTCAATCTCTTCCGCGAACTGCGTGACACGCTCAAAGTGTCGATCATCTACATCACCCACGATCTGGCGACGGCCTATTATATTGCCGACAGGGTTATCATCATGCGCAAGGGCGCGGTGGTCGAGAGCGGCGACGCGCGCACGGTGCTGGACAATCCGCAGCACGAATATTCGATCGCCTTGAAGAACGCCGTGCTGCCACCAGATCCCAGCGAGGCATCGGCAATCATTAGGGCTCGCGAAAAGACCGACAAAGCATTCCATACACTTTCCGATCAAATGGGGGACAAAGCATTTCTTCATCACTGATGATGAGGACAGTCGCCGATTGCTACCCGGCTGATCATCAGCCAGACATTGTAATCGCACCTATGCGATACGGTTGCGGCGCTACCAATTGCTCACAACATTTGCCGTTCGTAGCGCCATCGCGGCAACTGTCAGAGAAGGGTTTACTGCAGCAGACGTGACCAGGCTGCTGGCGTCGGTCACGAAAAGATTCGGGTGATCGAAAGCACGCCCGAATGGATCGAGCGGCGCCGTTGCTGGATCATCTCCAATCCGGATCGTTCCGCATTGATGCGACGTCGTGTTCCGATCAAACGGTCGCCAGAGCGTCATCTGGAACCCGGCAGCCTTTAGGCGTTCGGTCATCTTCTTTCTGAGGAGATCATGAGCCTTGAGGTTAGACCGCTGCCAGTCGAGAACGAGCCGATCTCCGTCCAGCCGGATACGGCTGTCCGGGTTCGGAAGGTCTTCGCTCATGAGCAGGATGTCGGCGGAGTGCTTGGCCCACAGGTTCAGCAACCATTCGGGAGCCCATTTGACGTTTGCCTTCATCACCGGGGCGGTGACGCGCCCGAACAGTTGAACATGCCCAAGAGGCGGGCCCTTGGCACCATCGTCCAGGTAGAAGTCGTTGGCGCTGAAGGTTTTCTGGTAAACGCTGTCGTTGTCGAACTTGCGGTCATACGCCAGCAGCGCCGTCAGATTGTGGTTCATGAAATGGCGGCCAACGGCACCTGATCGGTTCGCAAGACCCTCGTCGGATGATGAAAGTAGGATTTTTGTTGAGCGGACAGCCCCCGCCGCAAGGACAAATGTCTTCGCCTTCATTCGCTTTAATTCACCGTTCTGCCGGTATTCAACCTCGGCAATCGAACGACCGTCAGCACCAACAACAAGACGCAGAACTTCAGCGCCACTTTCAAGGCGGACATTGTCGTGCGCAAGTGCCGGGGTGAGGGCGCAGGTCTCTGCATCCATCTTGCCGGTACGGGCATCGGGAAATGCATCCCACGGAGTCTTGCCAACTGAAAGCCACCGGTCGATATCCACCCCGAGTGGCAGGGAGGCTGGATGCAGGCCGACCTTTTTGAAACGTGCCCGAAGCTCGGCAATGGCCGGTTCGTCTGGTACGGCCGGAAACTTGTAGCTGCCGGAATGCCGTGGTTCTGTTGGATCGTCGCCCAGCTCGCCACGTACGTTGAAGAGGTCCTCGGCTTTTTGATACCATGGTTCCAGCTCGTCATATCTGAACGGCCAGACTGGCGTAGTCCCTTCCAGGTGCTGAACGCCGTCGAAATCCTCAGCGCGATAACGCATGAGGACGGCTCCGTAGAATTTCGTGTTCCCTCCGTGATAATAGTAATTGCCCGGGCCGAACGAATTGCCCGCCTTGTCGTACCAAAGCTCATCAGTTCGAAAGTACCCGCGCTGAAAAATTGCCCGCGCGTCCCGGTTGTTCGGATGTGCGGGAAGCTGGTGCCCCTGTTCCAGGATAACAATGTTGGCGCCGCTGGGAGCGAGCGCGTAGGCCATACACGCTCCTCCCATACCGGACCCGATGATAACGATGTCGGGCGTCTTGCTCATGATCGATTTCTCTATGCGTGAATTTCGATTGCGGGCGAATGATGTCAGACGGCCACCGGAACTCGCGCACCTGATCGCCCGGATTGTACTGCAGCAAGCCCGGTTGCGAGAGACCACAGACCATCGTCGCCACTCGCAGCCGGCTTCCCGGTCCCCGCGACTGCTTCGTTGAATGCCCTCAGTCCGCGCTCGTACAGGTTCCCACGGTCAATGCTCAGCTTTTCCTCGCCAGCCTCGGTACGAAGCAGAACCTCGCCGATGGGATCCTGAGTCATGCAATCCGTGCCAATCAGCGACCCCTCTGTCCCATGGATTTCAAGGCTCGTCGGTGCATACTTCGTCGTGAACGCGTCGTGGGTATGCGCGACCAAACCGCTCTCGAACTCGATCAGCGTCATCGCGCCGTCCTCGACGTCACCTTTCGCAAGTGTGCCGGTCTGCGTCATGCAGAGAACGCTCTTCGGGTTATCACCCAACAGGAAGCGCAAGGAGTCGACATCGTGCGTGGTGATGTCCAGGATGACGCCTGCGCCTTTCTCGCGGTTCGTCAGACGCCAACCTTGCAGGAATTCCGGCAAATAGCGGGCATGAGCGACCTTGGCGAACAACGGACGTCCGATCCGTCCAGCCGCGATAGCCTCACGCATCGCCAAGTGGGTGCCGGAGTTCCTGAGGTGATGGTTGGTCGCGAACACAACGCCAGCGTTCTTCGCGGCTTCGACCATCTCCTTCGCTCCGGCATAGTCCAAGGCCAGCGGCTTCTCGCACAGGACGTGCTTGCCTGCCTTGATGGCGGCCAGGGCCTGAGGAACATGCAGCTCGTTCGTCGTGGAAATGTAAACCGCATCAATGTCGCCGCTTAGCAGCTCGTCCATATCTGTGGTGCCGAGAGGGATGTGCTTCAGGGCGGCAAAATCCCTGGCTCGTTCCGGAGACGACGAGAGAACGGAGGCGACCGTACCGCCGGTGTTTCGAAAAGCGGAGATCATCCAGTCCCGTGCAATGAATGTGGCACCGATCAGGCCCCAGCGAATGTTGGTCATGTTCTTCTCCCTTGATATTTTAGCCCAGGTTCTCTTCGGTTTCTGCGTCGAAGAGCATTGCCTGGTTCATGTCGAACAGGAACTCAGCTCCGGCGAGCGCCTTCTGGTCATCTTCCCTGCCGAGCCGGGCGGTCAGCTCGTGGCCCTGCCACCGAATAACGGCGAGCGTGTCAGGCCCGGTCGGTTCGAGGACCTCGATATGTGCATTGACCGATTGGAGACCGGGCCGCGTTGTCGGCGTGATAATACTTGATTCGATTGCCTCGGGACGCAGACCCAGGATGACTTTCCGGGCGTCGCGGAGGGTCGGAGCTATATGGTCTGGAATGATCAGCTTGGCGGTAGGGCCACCTTTGCTGTCACCAATCTCGAATGTTCGGCTGCTCGGATCAAAGCGACCTGGAATGAGATTGATCGCGGGCGAGCCGATGAACGATGCCACGAAGGTGTTTGCAGGCTTGTTATAGACCTCTTTCGGCGTGCCGATCTGCTGGATCACACCCTTTTTCATGATGACAATGCGCGTTGCGAGCGTCATCGCCTCGATTTGGTCGTGGGTGACATACACAATCGTCGCCCCCAGCCGCTGGTGCATCTTTTTCAGCTCGGTCCGCATCTCCACCCGCAGCTTGGCATCGAGGTTGGAGAGGGGTTCGTCGAACAGAAACACCTTTGGACTGCGCACCAAGGCCCGACCCATTGCCACGCGCTGGCGCTGGCCACCGGATAGCTGCGCGGGCTTGCGGTCGAGGTACTCAGTTAGTTGCAATTGGGCGGCGACGCGCTCGATCATGGCGTTACGTTCTTTGACCGGAACCTTCTGCATTTCCAGCGCGAAGCCCATATTCCGGCGCACGGTCATGTTCGGGTAAAGCGCATAGGATTGGAACACCATCGCAATGTCGCGATCCTTCGGTCGTTCCATGGTGATGTCCCGGCTGTCGATCAAAAGCCGACCGCTGGTGATGTCGGAAATTCCGGCAATGGCGCTCAACAAGGTGGATTTGCCGCATCCGGATGGCCCGATCAGCACCAGGAATTCGCCGCTCTCGACCTGGATGTCGATGTCTTTGAGAACGTGCAATGCGCCATAGTTCTTGTTCACGTTCTCGATGTTCAGTGCAGACATTGGTTTATCCTTTCACGGCTCCGGCCATCAGGCCGCGTACGAAATGTCGACCGGCCAGCACGTAGACGAGGAGCGTTGGAATTGCGGCGATCAGTGCGGCAGCCATGTGGACGTTGTATTCCCGGACGCCGGTGGAGCTGTTGACGAGATTGTTGAGGGCAACCGTCAGTGGCTGTGTGCCGCTCGCTGAAAACGTCGCCCCAAACAGGAACTCGTTCCAGATGTTGGTGAACTGCCAGATGACGGTCACGACGAGAACCGGGATCGAATTCGGCATGATGATCTTCGACCAGATTTGGAAGAAGCCAGCTCCGTCGACCGTTGCGGACTTCACCAGCTCCTGGGGGAAGGCGACGAAGCTGTTGCGGAAGAACAGGGTCGTGAAGGCCAAGCCGTAGACGGTGTTCACGAGGATGAGGCCGGGCGTCGATGAGGCGAGTTGCAGGACGCCAAGGGTACGTGCCATCGGCAACAAGACGATCTGGAACGGGATGAAGCAGCCGAACAGGATCAGCGCGAAGATCACATTCGCACCTCTGAATTTCCAGAGGGCGAGGGCGTATCCGTTCAGTGCCCCAATCGCGGTGGAGATAGCGACTGCCGGGATGACCATCTTGACCGAGTTCCAGAAATACGGAGCCATTCCGCCGCAGCTCATGCCGATGCAGGCTTCAGACCAAGCCTTTACCCAAGGTGCAAACGTCGGTGCTGTTGGTAGAGCAAGCAAATTTCCGGCCCGGACTTCGTCCAGGGTCTTGAATGACGTGATGACCATGATGAACAGCGGGAGCAGGTAGACCGCTGCAAACAGCCCAAGGACCAGAAACAAAATTAGTCGGCCGATACTGAGGGGTATTTTCCGGGTTGCTGTTGCGTCATGCATCACGCTTGTCTCCCCGGAGTTCGGAATAGAGGTAAGGCACCATGATCGCGGCCATGGTCGCGAGCATCATGATGGCGCTTGCCGCACCCACGCCAATCTGGTTGCGCGAGAACGTGCTCGAATACATGAAGGTGGATGGTAGTTCGGTTGAATAGCCGGGACCGCCATTCGTCAGGGCGATCACCAGGTCGAAGCTCTTGATCGCGAGGTGCGTGAGCAGCACGATCACCGTGATGAAGGCGGGTCGAACGATGGGGATGATGATCTTGAAGTAAATGGTCATTAGGCTTGCACCGTCGAGGCGGGCCGCATTGATCACCTCATCGTTCACTCCGCGAAGCGCCGCCAGGAACGTCGCCATCACGAAGCCGGAGGACTGCCAGACGGCGGCAACGACGAGGCAGTAGATGGCGTAGTCCGGTTGAACGATCCAGTCGAAGCGGAAGCTCGTCCAGCCAAGGTCGTGCATCAGTTTCGGAATGCCGAGACCCGGATCAAGTATCCATTTCCATGCGGTGCCAGTGACGATGAATGAGATGGCCATCGGATAAAGGTAGACCGTGCGCAAGACGCCTTCCGCCCGGATGCGCTGATCCAGCAGAATGGCGAGGAGCAGTCCAATCACTGTCGAGAATAGCACGAACAACGGACCGAAGATGAAGATATTCTCGACCGCAACGAACCAACGCGGCGTCGACCACAGTCGGATATAGTTCTCAAGGCCAACGAAGGTGTAGTTCGGCATCATGCGCGACGCGCTGACGGAGAAGTAGGCCGTCCACAGGATGTAGCCGTATACAAAGAAGAGCGAGATCGCGAACGTAGGGGCCACGACCAGTTGAGGCAGCGCGTTTTCGAACGAAAACCGTCTTTTTGGCGTTGCTGCGGTCTGGCTTGGCGACGACGTCGCCAAGCCTTTCCCGCTATGTGTAGCGATTTCCGTCATTGTGCGTTCGCGACAGCATCAACGAGCTGGGCTGCAGCGTCCTTTGAACTCATGTCGGAGTTGAAGAAGTGCGTGACGACGTCGAGGTAGGCCCCAACGACAGCCGGCGGTGCTGCGTGGTTGAAGGTCATGCTCGGCATGAAGCCGCCCTTCGCGAGCGCCTCCTTGCGGTCGTCGATGGACTTCTGGCCGCAGGCGTCAATGCCGGGTACCGAGGCATCGGTGCGGGCAGGGATGTTGCCCTTGATGATGCTGTATTCAGCCTCCACCTTCGGGTCCATCAGGACGGAGGCGAAGGTCTCCTGGGCCTGCTTGTCAGACTTCGAGTCCTTGAACATCGCGAACTGGTTGGTCAGGAACACAACATCCCCTTGCGTACCCGGATAGGAGATGCAGGTGATGTCCTTGCCGGGCGTAAGCCCGGCGCTGGCAAACTCGCCCTTGGCCCAGTCGCCAATGATCTGCATCCCGGCCTTTTCCTGCGTGACCATGGCGGCTGCCAGATTCCAGTCGCGATTGGTGAAGTCGCTGTCGACGAGACCCCGAAGCTCGCGCAACTGGTCGAACGCCTTGACCATCGTGTCGCTGCCGAGTGCTTCCGGGTCGAGATCGACGAAGGCCTTGCGATAGAAATCAGGTCCGCCGACCGCAAGAACCGCACTGTCAAACACGACGCCCTGCTGCCAAGGTTGCCCACCGATTGCCAGCGGCACAACACCGGCTTCCTTGAATTTCTTACCCAGCTCGATGAGCTGTTCAAAATTCTCGGGAGCCTTGCCGCCTACCTTCTCCATCAGCTTGGTGTTGATCCACACCCAGTTTGCGCGGTGCATGTCGAGCGGCGCAGCCACGTAGTGGCCGTCATATTTCGAGAATGCCTGCAGTTCCTTTGGAATGACCGCATCCCAATTTTCCTTGGCAGCGACGTCGTCGAGCGACATCAGAGCGCCGGTCTGTGCCCAGTCGGCGATTGCAAGACCAAGGAGCTGGACCGAGCCAGGCGGATCGCCAGCCTGAACGCGGGCTCGAAGAGCGGTCATCGCTGCGTCGCCGCCGCCGCCAGCGACAGGAGCGTCACGCCACTGGACTCCTCTGTCCTCGACGGCTTTCTTCACGACCGCAAGAGCGGCCGCTTCACTGCTGGATGTGTACCAGTGCTCCACTTCCACGTCGGCTGCGTGAGTGACCGTTGTCGGGATCGCTGTCGACGCAGCCAGGAAAGCTAGCAGCGTAAGCTTGTTTAGAATATTCATTTCTCCACCCTCTATTATGCGCGATGCGCTTGTTTTGCCGAGTTGAACTCGGCCCTCCAGTCGTCAACGCAAAACGTTTAGGTTCGTGCGTCGACGAAATTTGATGTGTCAGAGAACCTTCGCGAAACGCGGTGGCTGAACGGTCTTGCCGAGCACGGTGAACTTCGATGCTCCCCCTGCGGCCGGGATGTTGTTGGCCAGGCTGTTGATGTTGGCGTAGGCCAGCGTCGCGAATTTGACGGCTTCTTTGAACTGCGGCGGGATGCCGTATTCGTCCGAGGTGACCAGTTCGAGGCGGTTGAGGTGGCCAGCAAGGCGCTTCATCAGGAAGGCGTTGCGGACACCGCCGCCGCTGGCGATGACCTTCGAGACTTCGTCCACACCGACGACGTGCTCTCGGATCGAACGTGCAATCGAAATAGCGGTGTATTCGGTGAAGGTCGCCAGGATATCCTGTGCAGACAATGACTTGTACTCCGTGAGAACCGCATCCGCGTATTCAGCACCGAAGTCACGACGCCATGCGCTGCGGGGAACCGGCCGCTTGAAGAAGTCATGAGACATCAAGTAGTCGAGAAGCGGTTGATTGATTGTGCCCTTTGACGCTTCTTCGCCGTTGGCATCGTAGGACTTGCCGAGGAGAACCTTGCAAGCGTGATCGAGCATCACATTGCCTGGGCCGGTGTCGAACGCCATCATCTTGGAGCGGTCGGCCTGTGCGAACTGGCAGTTTGCGATACCGCCGATATTGAGCGTTAGCACTGGGCCAATGTCACGGAACGCAACGAAGTCGAGGTACTGCATCAACGGAGCGCCAGCGCCTCCAAGCGCGTGGTCCGACGGACGGAACTGCGTGACGGTCGTCACATCGCAGGTCGCTGCGACAATGGCGGGTTCGCCAATCTGAAGGCCACAAGGGAAGGGGCCGTCCTGCCAACGGGAGAGTACGTTCTCACCGTCCGCATAGTTCTTCAGTTCCTCGAAGCGAGCAGGCTCCTGATAGATCGTCTGGCCGTCGTAGCCGATCACCGCAACGTCTTCCGGCTTCAGGTTCATCTCCCGCATCAGCGAGCGGGCGCATTCCGCGTAGACCGCGCCGGTCGTGTAGTTGAGACGGCAAAGCTCGAAGATGCTCAGCTTGTTGTCGAATGCCCGCAAGACCTCGTCCGCGACGGCTTCCGGCCAGTCATAGCTGCGGCCATCAAGGAATTTCGGGCGTGACGGATTACCGTCTGAAGCGAGATCGATCTCGACTGCGACGACATCGATGCCGTCGAAAGATGACCCGCTATTTAGACCTAGCGCAATTACCATAAACGTTTAGCTCCCTTGGCAAGTTTTGACGCACCTGTGCGTCGATTTGAATTTCTATTTTCGGCGTGAGAGGTGAGCGGAACCGCAGCCACAAGACTGTCGGATACGCAAATTTGGCTTCAGGACGACGGACTGACCGTCCTTGTGCCCATCTTCCTTCAGGGCTCGCAGCAGGAATGAGCCAGCCGCGCGTCCGATTGTCTTGATGTCCTGGTCGACCACCGTGATCGGCGGATCGAGCATCTCAGCCCATTCGAAGTCGTCGAATGCAACGACGGCCATGTTTTTGGGAATGGAGACGCTCAGCGAACGCAGCGCTTCGAAGATGCCGTGCAGTAGGACTGTGTTAGACGCATAGAAGACCTCCGGCCACTCGCTGCGCGGGCGCTCGACGAGATAGTGCATCACCGCATCCCTGGACGTCGCACTTGAGTTCAGCCCTTCCAGAACGTCGACGGAGCACCCAGCCTCAGTTGCTGCTGCCTCAAAGCCTTTCTGGCGGGGCTCGCGGCTGCTCCAGGTGCCGGTGTGGCCAACAAAGGCCCAACGCTTGTAACCATGGCCAGCGAGGTGCATGCCCATCTCGAAGCTGCCTAGATAACTATCTGAATTTACAGACGAATATTGATCGAAGCCTTCAGGTGTTGTGCAGTCGACGAATATGAGCGGGACGCCCCAAGCCGCCAACGCCTTCATGTTGGCCTGGCTGAGGTTATACGTGACCACGACTGCCGCCACACGTTGAGCCATGATCGAGGCAACGAACCGATCTTCCCGAGACTGGGAATAGCTGCCGTTCAGAATGGCGTCCATCGTGATGCAGCTGTAGCCATCCTGCTCAATCGCGGATTCCAGGCTACTGACCAGCACTGCGTAGTACTGGTTTGCGATGTTGGCCGTAAGAACCGCGACGACGGTGCTTTGTGGGCTCTTCAAGTTGCGAGCGTGATGATTGGGGACGTAGCCAATTTGAGCGGCTATCTTTAAGACGCGCTCACGAGTCGTCTCGGAGACGCCAGTCCCACCGCTCAACGCTTTCGACACGGTGTATATCGACACCTGTGCCGCTGCGCTGACATCATGTAGGGTAGGCCTCTGCGACACGTAATGCTCCTCCAGCCAAAACGTTTAGCATGGATCGCATCTTTTCGCTTGGTAGTCAAGGATGCGCAACTCGCATTTGCTTGATCGCTAGGCGGTCGCCGCAGTGTTCGCTCCTTCGCGCCGCGCACCGTGGGGCAGCTCCAAATTCTAGAACTTGCGCGAGCAGGAACGGAGGGCATCGCCAACTCGTTGATAGCTGATCGATAGCATGGAGACGTTTTCGCATATCGCTATCTGACTTCGAGTTTCAGGTCTCGTTCATCTCGGGGTGCACTTCATGCTCGATGATTGGGTGGGTCCCGGCATGGACAACCCGAGGAGTTTCCATGCCGCTTTACGCATCATCGGGGATTAGATCATGCCGCCTCTGACTTCTGTGGAGCCGACACCTTGGCCCAAGGATTGGGCGGGAATGCGCCGTTGACGGCGAAGTCGCCGATCTGGCGGCCGCGATAGATGAGGGGATTGTGGGAGGCGATCGTGCGGGCGTTTCGCCAGAAGCGATCGAGACTTCTCGTGCGGCTTATAGCCGATGCGCCCAGCCCCCCGAAAAGGGCGGTCGTGGCGTCCAGGATCTGCGTCGCGGTGGAAATCTGTGCCTGGTAGACCTCGATCTCCAGCCGGGCCTGATCCTCGTCGGTGGCCGTGCCGGCAGTCAGCTTGTCGAAGAAACGTTGCGATGCGGCTGCGGCATGGAACGTCGCGCTGTTGGCACCATAGACTTTTGCGACGACATCGCCCACCACCTGCAGAATTTGAGGATCCTGCTGGGCGGCATCGCCGTTCCCGTGTGCATAAGTGCGCCGACGTTCGGCCAGATAGGTCGCGGTTTCCGCCGCGGCTGCGCGTCCGATACCTGAAAGCGTGGCGAGATGGATCAGTTGGTAGACGGCGGCGATGTGTGCCGCGCGGCCGACCGCAGGATAAATCTCGGACTCCTCTATCACGACATTCGCGAACCGCGCCGTGCCGCTTGCAGTCAGCGACTGGCCGAACCCGTCCCAGTCGTCGATGATCGTCACGCCATCCCGCCTGGTCGGAACGAGCACGGTGACAAGATCGTTGCCGCGATTGGCGGTAACATGGATCCAGTCGAGATAGTAGGCGCCGGTCGTGTAGTATTTCTCGCCGTTCAGCCGAGACGCGCTGCCGCTGCCGGTGACCTGCGTCGCAAAGCTACCATGTTGGGACTTCCCCGGTTCGGTGTGCGCCGGGGCAAACAGATCGCCGCGCGCCGCAAGTTTCAACCATTGGCGCCCCCAGTCGGTATCGGCCTGCGGCAGAACGATCTCTATGAAGCCGAAATGGCCGCGCAATATCTGCGCGAGATTGGAGTCGGCTTCAGCGAGCTCGGTCAGAAGTGCAAACAGCGTCGTCAAGCTCGTTCCGAAGCCGCCGAGCGGTCTCGGTATACGCAGCGCACCGAATCGGCTCTGGCGAAGCAGTTCGACGGCATCGTGCGGCAGACCTCGTTCCCGGTCCCGGGTGATCGCACCCTTTCGGATTTCTTTGAACACCGGTCGGAAATGGGCGGCCAGCGCCTCGAAATCCTCGGTCGGAACATGCGGCCAGACAAACCTCTTCTCGGTCATGATCACTCCATTGTGGTTGTCTGGTGACTCTAGAGAGCGGCGAACTTCACGCTAAGAATGTAAATTCTATAGTTATTATAGAAAATAGAATTGGATCCCTTATTGCTCCGGATGTATGCCCTATGATTGAGCCTCCGCAGACGCGAAACATCATAATCCCGGGCAGGCACGTCGTCCTGACGTCAGCCTTGATGATCTCCAACAAAGAAAAGGCTCCCTCGTGACACGTCGCCTCATTTACAACGGCTTCCTTCACCTCACGCCGAACCATCACAGCCATGGCTACTGGCGCACGCCGGAAGGGCAGGTGCAGTACGGCTACAGCAAGCTGGAGCCCTATGTTCACGTGGTGAAGACGCTCGAGCGCGGCCGCTTCGATACACTGTTTATTGCTGACGTGTCTGGCGTCTACGATTTCGAGCACACGATCCGCGCCGGCTCGCAGTTTCCGTCCGCCGATCCGATCACCATCCTCTCGGCGCTAGGGCTTGCGACGGAACATCTTGGCCTGGCGGTGACAAGCAACATCATTCAGAGCCATCCCTTCGCCTTCGCGCGGCAGCTTTCCTCGCTCGATCATTACACCAACGGCCGCGTCGGCTGGAACATCGTGACCAGCTACCTGACCAACGGTTTCCAGAATTTCGGCTACGATTCCATCGTGCCGCATGATGACCGTTACAAGTGGGCGCAGGAATATCTCGACGTCACATACAAGCTCTGGGAGCATTCCTGGGAAGACGGCGCGGTGCTGCACGATGCGGCGACCAATCGCTTCTTCGATCGAGATCGAATCCACCGCATCGATCACGTGGGCGATCATTATCGGGTCGCAGGCCCGCATATCGTCGAGCCTTCGCCGCAGCGCACGCCGGTTCTCTTCCAGGCTGGAAACTCTACAGCCGGGCGCGAATTCGCCGTGCGCAATGCCGAGGTCACCTTCCTCCCGTCCGTGACGCCGGAAGCTGCCGCGCACGACATCGCGATCCTCGACGATCTCCTGCGCCATAACGGTCGCGATCCGTCATCGCTGAAGAAGATCGTGACGCTGTCCACGGTCATCGGTTCGACCGAGGAGGAAGCAAAACGCAAGCAGGCCTATCTGCACGACAACACGGATTTCGCCGCCTTTCAGGCCTTCCTCAGTGGCAGCAGCGGCATCGATTATTTCAACGTCCCGCCAGAAACGAAGATTGGCGACTTGAAGCGGCAATACGAGGCGAGCGAGCATGTCCGCAGCGGCTTCCGCCGCCTGATCGACGCCAATCCGAACCTCGATCTCGATTCCACCTGGGGCGACCATCTCGTCAAGACGGCGCTGCTACCGGGCCGCTTCGCCGGCACGCCGGAGCAGATCGCCGACGAGGTGCAGCGCTGGGCCGATGCCGGCGTCGATGGCTTCAATGTTGTGCCGATCACCACTCTCGGCTGGTGGGACGAATGGGTCGACAACGTCGTCCCCGTTCTGCAGGCGCGCGGCCTCGCGCAGACCGAATATGCCCCAGGAACGCTGCGCCAGAAGCTGTTCGGCAACGGCGATCGTCTGTCCGACGACCATCATGCACGCAAGCTGACACTCGACGCGCCGCCAGCCAGAACGCAGGCGGCAGTGGCTTGAAACGATTTCTCTTAGGGCATTACGGGCAGATTCCATGACAATCAGACGCATCACCATGATGGCGGCCTCGCTGGCTGCAGCAACAACACTTAGTATCCTCGTGCTTGCGCAGAGCACCCGCGCAGAGGAGCGCCTCGAAGGCGGCACGATTATCTATGTACATGAACAGGAACCGCCCTGCCTCTGGGGCGGATGGGTGCAGCAGGCCTATCTGTCGCGCCAAGTCTTCGACTATCTGGTTAGCTACGACAACGGGCAGATCCGGCCCTGGCTTGCGACCGACTGGAGCGAATCCAAAGACCGCAAGACGATCACCTTTCATCTTCGCAAGGACGTCGTCTTCACCGACGGCGACAAATTTAACGCCGATGCGGTGATTGCCAACTATCCGGCCTGGGAAAAAGGCATCGGCTGGCACGGCTTCACCTACATGAAGGGTTTTACCAAGGTTGACGATTCGACGGTGGAACTGCATCTGTCGGACCCCAATCCGGAGATCTACAACGTGTTGGCCAACGGCCACTACGGCTTCCAGTCGCCGAAGTCGCTCGCCAACAATTCCAGCGAACAGAAGTGCTTGACCCCGGTGGGCACCGGCCCGTGGAAGATCGAGAAATGGACACGCGGCTCGGGCATCAGCTTCCTGCGCAACGATGCCTATCAATGGGCGCCGGCTAATGCGCATCACAACGGCCCGGCCTATGCCGAGCGGTTGGAATGGAAGTTCGTGCCCGATGCTACGACGCGCTGGGGCGCGCTGATCAGCGGCCAGGCGAATGTCGCCTACCAGCCGCCGTCGGTGCAATGGAAGGCGGCACAGCAGCGCTTCCAGACACTGGATTTCGTCGCGACCGGCCGTCCGCAGGGGCTGTCGTTCAACGTCGCACGCCCGCCCTTTGCCGATCAACGCGTCCGACAGGCCTTCACCTATGCGATCGACCGCAAGAGGATTGTCGCGGCGGTGTTCAAGGGGGCCGTGCCCTACGAAGGAAATGGTTCGCTGAGCAAGACCACGCCGCTCTACCTGAATGTCGACGACGGCTACACCTTCGATGTCGACAAGGCGAACGCGCTGCTCGATCAGGCCGGTTGGTCCAAGCGGGATGCCATGGGCTACCGGGTGAAGGACGGAAAGGTGCTGGAAGCGCGACTGCCGTTCAACCAGGCGATCATCGATTCCGAAGGCGCTATCGCGCTGCAGGCGATCCAGGATCAGGTGAAGGCGGTCGGCTTCAAGGTTGACCTCGTGCCGCTAACCCAGACGGAAGGGTTTGCTGGCGCCTATTCGAAGCCAGATCAAAAGGAAATCAGCTTCGGCTACTGGGTCTGGCCGTCGCCGAACATTCTCGACATCGTCTATAACCACCAGCTAAACGGCCGGCCGAACGGTAACAATACCAGCTTCTTTAACGACGAGGCGGTCGAGGCAAAGATCATCGATGCCCAGCGCGAAGGCGACCCTGCGCTACGCAAGGCCAAGTTCGATGCGCTCCAGCACTGGTTCTCCGACCAGGCGGTTGCGATCGGCGTCTACAATTTTACCTACAACGTCGCCGTCGACAACAGGCTGAAGGGCCTCTGGCAGGACCAAGGCAACGGCCTGTTGAACTTCAACGACGCCTATTTCGTCAAGGAGTGAGCGATGACGGTCCCGTCCTCCATCACAGACTCGGAGCCGGGGACGCGTGTCTCCCGGCGCCAGCGGGAAGCGGCCGTATGGCGGATGCTCCTGTTGCGACTCGCTTCCGCCCTCTTCGTGCTGTGGGGTACGGTGACCGTGACCTTCCTGGTGCTGGCGATCCTGCCGGGGGACCGTGCCACGATCCTGCTCAACATTACCTCGGGTCAAGCGATCGAGCGTACGCTCGAGGAACTGGCGCCAATCAACGAGCGCTATGGCTTCGACCGACCGATCGTCAGCCAATACGTGCATTATGTCTCAGGATTGCTGCATGGAGATCTCGGGACCTCCTACGAGCTGCAGCGGCCGGTTATCAACGTCATTAGCGAGCAGATCGCGCCGACCTTCACGCTTGCCTTTTCCGCCCTTGTGCTGGCCTGGCTCTTCACGGTGCCCTGGACGCTACTCACCGCAGGCAATGGCAGACGTGTTGGCGCATTCGGTGCGGCGGCCGAGACCATCATGGCCGGCCTGCCGCAATACTGGATCGGCATCCTGCTGCTCATCGTCTTTGCGATTCAGTTGGGCTGGTTTCCGGTGATCGGCGGCACAGGCTTTGCCGATACCGTGCTGCCCACCGTAACGCTGGCGATCCCACTTGCGGGCTTCATCGGCCAGTCAATTCGCAGTGAATTCGACCGCACCATGCAAGAGCCCTTCGTGCTGTCGGCACGGGCGAGGGGCATGAGCAGCGGTGGCGTGCGGGCGCGCCACGTCCTTCGTCATGCACTCATTCCGGCTATCACGCTGAGCGGTTGGGCGATCGGTCACCTCCTGTCTGGCACGGTGCTCGTCGAGACGGTGTTTGCCCGCCCGGGCCTCGGCTCAGTATTGGTAAATGCCGTGAGCAACAAGGATTTCGCGCTGGTTTCGGGGATCGTGATCCTCAACGCGTTTTTCTACGTCGTCATCAACCTTATCGTCGATCTCATCTATCCGATCGTCGATCCGCGGCTCAGAGGCACGATATGACCATAGATACGATCGATCACGTTCAAGCCATCAGGAAGCGACAGGCCGTTTCCACTACAGCACTTGCTTGGGCCTCGACCCTTGCTAGGCTCCCGCTCTCGGTGACGATCTCCGTCCTGATCGCGCTGTTCTTTATCCTTGGGGCGCTTGCCCCGTCACTCCTTTCGACGCACTCCCCCTTCGATACAGATCTGCTTGGCGCCTTGACGCCTCCTTCGGCGGCGCATCTGCTTGGCACCGATGATATCGGTCGCGATCTCTACAGTCGCATCGTCTGGGGCACGCGAGAATCGCTATCGATCGGCCTCGGTGTCATGGCGGTGGCGATGACTGGCGCCATGGTGCTAGGCTTTTCCGCGGCGCTTGGACCGCGCTGGATAAGTGAGCCGATCAACCGTTTCATAGAAGTGCTGCTTGCCTTCCCGACGCTGCTTTTGGCGCTGCTCTTCGTGGCGCTGCTTGGCGCGTCCGCGACGAGCCTGCTGATCTCGGTCGGGATCGGCACGACGCCCGGTTATGCGCGACTGATCCGGGCGCAGGCGCTCAAGGTGCGCGGCTCCGGTTATGTCGAGGCGGCGATCGCGCTCGGCCATGCGCGCCGGACGATTTTTCTGCAGCACATTCTGCCCAATGCCTTCCGGCCGCTGGTGGCGCTCGTCGCGCTTGGCATCGGGCAGTCGGTGGTCTGGGCGTCCGGCCTATCCTTTCTCGGGCTCGGTGTGGCACCGCCATCGCCAGAATGGGGCGCACTTCTGGAAGCGGGCAAGGCCAATATCACTTTTGCCTGGTGGTTGGAGATCTTTCCCGGTCTCGCCATCGTGCTCGTGGCGCTCTCGTTCACACAGATTGGGCGCTACATTCAGGATCGCATGGAAGGAAGCCGTTGATGACCGCATCTGCCGCAGCTCTGGCTGCCGAGCCGGAAGGCACTGAAACCATCCTCGCGGCGCGCAACCTAAACGTCTGGTTCTCAGACGAGGATGGCAAACGCAAGCATGTCGTGAAGGGCGTCAATCTCGACCTTCGTCGAGGCCGCTGCGTTGCCCTCGTCGGCGAGTCCGGTTCGGGCAAGAGCGTTACGGCGCGCGCGCTGATCGGCCTCGCTGGGAATGGCTCGATCGTCGAGGCCGATAGGCTTGAGATCGAAGAGGAGACCTTGCTTGGGCGTAGCGACGCCTGGTGGTGGCGGGTTCGCGGATCGAAGGTCGGCTTCATCCTGCAGGATGCGCTTGTTTCGCTCGATCCACTGCGGCCGGTCGGGAACGAGATCAATGAGGCGCTTTCCCTGCATGGCTGGGGTACCCGCGCCAGCCGCCGAGAAAAGGTGTTGCAGGGCCTCACCGAAGTCGGCGTGCCGGAGCCGGAATTGCGTGCTCGGCAGAGGCCTGGCGAACTGTCCGGCGGCCTGCGCCAGCGCGCCCTGATCGCGTCGGCGATCGCGCTGCACCCAGATATCGTCATTGCCGACGAGCCGACGACGGCGCTCGACGTCACCGTTCAAGCCCAGGTGCTCGAGGTGCTGCGACAGATGCTGGACCGCGGTACCAGCGTGATCCTGATCAGCCACGATCTCGCCGTCGTGGCGAAGCTCGCCGATGTTATCTTAGTGATGAAGGGTGGCACGATCGTCGAAGCCGGCGAAAGCGACGAAATTCTAAGCCGACCGAAGCATGCTTATACGCGGCAGCTCCTGAACGCCATTCCAAGCGAACACACCAAGGGAACGCGGCTTGCCGCGATCGACCGCATCCCGGCGCGCGTCCTCTTCTCATCCAGAACCCCTGCGCCCACGGAAAGCGCGCCGCTTCTCGACGGGCGCAACCTGGCCAAAAGCTTTCGCGGGCCGGATGGCCTGGATCGCACCGTTGTGAACGATGTGTCCTTCACGCTTGGGCGTGGCGAGACGCTCGGTATCGTCGGCGAATCAGGGTCGGGCAAGAGCACGCTCGCCCGGATTGCCCTGTCGCTCGAAGTGCCGGACCGCGGCGAGGTGAGCTTCCTCGGCCAGCCATGGAGCCATGCCGCATCGGCCAAGCAGCGCGAGATACGCAAGCGCATCTCGGTTGTCTATCAGGATCCGCTTTCGTCCTTCGATCCGCGCTGGCGCGTATCCCGAATCCTGACCGATGCCATTGTGCTCGGCGATCCGGCGCAGGCCTCGCGCGCCCGGGATCGAGCTGTGGAATTGCTGGAAGCGGTTGGGCTTGGCGCGACGCAACTCGACCAGTGGCCGTTGCGCATGTCCGGTGGGCAGAGGCAGCGCGTCGCGATTGCCCGCGCGATTGCCACCAATCCGGAAGTCGTTGTGTTGGACGAAGCCGTATCCGCGCTCGACGTTTCCGTCCAGGCACAGATCCTAGATCTGCTTTCGGACCTGCAGGCGGAGCTTGGAGTCAGCTACCTGTTCATCTCCCACGATCTTGGTGTCATCCATCACATGAGCGACCGTGTGCTTGTCATGAAGGACGGCCGCGCGGTGGAACAGGGGACGGCGGACGCAGTGTTTTACGATCCCCGCCACCCGTATACACAAAAGCTGCTGCAGTCCCTGCCGCGGCTGGAATATGCGAAATTGCGCGAGTCGATTGATGGATCGCGTTGAGAGTGGGGTCTAATCCGCACTTGCGAAGATCGATAGGCCGGTCTGGGCGTTATGCGCGTTGACCCGGCTGGACATCTCACACATTTCGTTGATCTTCCCGAAGGTGCTTCACCGGCCAACATCGCGTTCGAACGGGCAGATTCCGATTGCCTCTTTGGTCATGGCTCGGAGGTGCTGAGCGGCGTCGATTTGCCGAGAAACGCTTCTTCTAGCCGCGAGTCCTAGGGCTGGGAAGGGTACGTGGTGGGGTGGCAATCGGACGGGAATGCTTTCTGCGTGGTATCGAACGCCGCGCTTGCCGCCACCCGCGCCGAAAGCCGAACGGCCGAAGTTGTCTTCTATAATCCTCCCGGGGCCGAAAAGCCGGATGACTATCAATCGCGACTAGCGACCGCGTGCCGCCTTTGGATAGTTGATCTGCAGATAGGACAATAAAAGCTCGGTCGTGAACTTCAGCTCCTGCATGGCAAATTTTAATCTCTCAGGAGCGGCAGCAACCTGTCTCCCTGCCGTCTGATTTCCGCGAGGTAGGGCGTATCCGAGAGCACGAAGTGCGAAATGCCGAGATCCCGGTATTTGCGCAGCGACGAAGCGACATCTTCGGCCGAGCCGACCAACCATGTCGTTCCAGCGCCGCCGCCCCCAAATTTGCCGGGCGCGGTATAGAGGTTGTCGTCGAGCACATCGCCGCGCTCGTGCAAGTCCAGGAGGCGGCGCTGGCCGACCGCGACGGAGCCACGGTGGTCCTGCCAGCTCCCGCCCTGATTTGCGGCCATGGCGGCAACCTTCTTTTCGGCATCCGCCCAGGCTTCCTCGCGCGTCTCCCGCACGAGCGTGGTGATCCTCAGGCCGAACTCCAGTGGCGCAAGATCGCGGTCGAGATCACGGCTCAGGCCCTTTAGTTTGTCGATTCGTTCCCTGACACCGTCGAGCGGTTCCCCCCAGAACAGCTGGACGTCCGCCTCGGTCGCGGCGACCTTTTCCGCCGCCTCCGAGGCGCCGCCGAAATAGAGCTTCGGGTGACGGCGGTTGCCGTTTCCGGCAATGCGCGGCTGGACAGTCGAGCCGTCCACCCGGAAATGCTGGCCCGCCGCGCTGACATTTTCTTCCGTCCAGAGGCGGCGCACGAGGCGCATGAATTCCTTGGTGCGCGCATAACGATGGGCCTGATCGCCTTCGCTGTCGCCATAGGCAGCGAGATTGTCCTGCCCGGAGACGATATTAACGCGGACGCGGCCGCCGCTGAGGTGGTCGAGCGTTGCCGCAGCAGAGGCGAAGTTCGCCGGGCGCCAATAGCCGGGACGGACAGCGATCAGCGGCTCGAAGGTCGTGGTGCGTGCTGCAAGCGCCGCAGCAACCGTAAACGTATCCGGCCGTCCCCAGCCGGTGCCGATTAGCGCGCCTCTCCAGCCGTGATCCTCCAGTGCCTGCGCGTGCTCTGTCAGCGTCTCCAGGCTGTTGTGACCGACGGTGGCGCTGTCGCCGCGGTGACCGGCCTTGATGTCGTTCGGTATGTACCAGAGAAATGCGGAGCTTTTGGTCATGCCTATGCCTGCTGATTAATCTGCTGAATGACGCGAAGTTGCGCCTACTTGAGCGCGAAGCCCAGCTTTCGGATGACGCGCTTGAGAGCGTGGCGGCCTTTCAATGCTGCGACGGTTCCGATGCGGTTGCCGACCTGTTCGGTCCAGTCGATGCGCGGCATTCCCTGTTCCGCCTGGAAGGTTCCGAGTGCCTTGTTATATGCGTCGAGGGCAGCCCGGTGCGCTCCCGGATTGTAGCGGTTGCGATGGACGATCGTTTCCTGGCCCAGCCGTGGCTTGACGTCGGCAGGTTTGGCCGGATCGGGATAGCCGACCGTCAGGCCGAAGACCGGGAACACGCCGTCGGGCAGACAGAGTTCGCGTGCAACGGTTTCCGGATCATTGCGGATGGCGCCGATGTAGCAGGTGCCGAAGCCGAGGGATTCGAGGGCCACAACGGCGTTCTGCGCGGCAAGCGCGGCATCGACGACGCCGAGCAGAAAGCTCTCCACATAGTCGAGACCATCAGCCGTGCCGCCCCGCGTCTCAGCAATGTCGCGTGGGCGGGCGAGATCGGCCAGCCAAACCAGAACAAGGGGCGCCTGGGCGATCTGACGCTGATTGCCCGCAACGGAATTCAGGCGGTCCTTGATGTGCTTGTCTTCGACAACAATCACGCTCCAGGCCTGGAGGTTCGACGAGCTAGGCGCCGATTGGGCCGCTGCGATGGCAAGCTCGATCATATGTTCGGGCAGGGCGTGTGGGAGATAATCGCGCACGCTGCGGTGAGACAGGATTGCGCCCAGAGCCTCGTTCCATTCTCCCGACAAATTTCGATCACTGCGATATCGGCTCTTCGCAAGTGCAAGTAACCTGTCTTTTTGCGGCGCGATAGGCGCTGACAAAGTCATTCACGTCTCCTTGGACGGTATGCGGGCCGCGCCCGTGAGCTGGAACATGCCCGCTCCGGAGCCGCGGTTCCAACTACAAAAGTTCCTTCAGCACCATCTAAATAGAATATAATTTCTATAGATAATATTTTTTTGCCTTAGCCTGAGTGCTCTTTCGAACCGGAGCTTGAAATGGCTGAACGAACGCAACTTAAGCTTGGCGCGTTTCTCTACCCTACCGGACACCACATCGCCGCCTGGCGTCATCCGGATGCGCAGGCGGATGCAGGTTCCAATTTCGCTCATTATGTGGAGCTGGCGCAGCTTGCCGAACGCGCCAAGTTCGATCTGATCTTCATGGCCGATGGCGTTGGAACGCGGGGAACCGATATCGAGGCACTGAGCCGGACGGCGACGCGTTATGTCGCGCAGTTCGAGCCGATCACGCTGCTCTCGGCGCTTGCTGCTGTGACGCGCAATATCGGCTTCGTAGCAACAGCCTCGACATCCTTTAACGAGCCCTATCATATCGCCCGCAAATTCGCTTCGCTCGATCACATCAGCGGCGGCCGCGCAGGGTGGAACCTCGTCACTTCTTCCAGCGAACACGAAGCGCATAATTTCGGTCGCGATGAGCATTATGCCCACGGGGAGCGCTACCAGCGCGCCGAGGAATTCGCCGATGTCGTCACCGGGCTGTGGGATACCTGGGAGGAGGGCGCCTTCCCTCGCGATAAGCAGAGCGGCCTCTATTTTGATCCCGAAAAGCAGCATGTCCTCAATCATAAGGGCAAGTTCTTTAAGGTCCGAGGGCCGCTGAACGTCGCGCGTTCGCCCCAAGGACATCCAGTGCTCGTCCAGGCAGGCTCTTCCGAGCCCGGCAAGGAACTCGCTGCGCGCACTGCAGAGGTCGTCTTTACCGCGCATCAGACATTCGATGACGCCCGGACCTTCTACGCCGATCTCAAGGGTCGGCTAGGCAAATACGGCCGTCACCCGGATGATCTGAAGGTGATGCCCGGCATCTTTCCTGTCATCGGCCGCACGATCGCCGAGGCGGAAGAGAAGTTCGAAGAAATACAAGAACTGATCCATCCTGTTGTCGGCCTGGCATTGCTAAGCGGCATGACCGGTGGTGTCGATCTTTCCACCTATCCGCTTGATGGGCCGGTGCCGGCGCTGCCGGAGACCAATGCCAGCAAGAGCCGCCAGCGCCTGCTGCTCGATCTCGCTCATCGTGAGAACCTGACGATCCGCCAGCTCTATCTCAGGATTGCTGGTGCGCGCGGTCACCGGCAGATCGTCGGCACGCCGGCGCAGATCGCCGACGAGATGCAACACTGGTTCATCGAAGGTGCGGCTGATGGTTTCAACGTGATGCCGCCGCATCTGCCTGTCGGCCTTCGCGATTTTGTCGAACTCGTGCTTCCGGAACTGCGCCACCGCGGCCTGTTTCGCAGCGAATATGAAGGCAAGACGCTAAGGCAGAATCTGGGGCTGCGCACGCCTCAGCATCCGGCATCCGCCCCTCTTGCAGCCGAGTAGGATCACCATGAGCATCGCCCATCTCCAAGCCGATCACGTCACCCGCCGCTTCAAGATCGGCAGCGACACGCTGACCGCACTCGACGACGTCAGCGTCGACGTCGCCAAGGGCGAGTTCGTCACCATCGTCGGCGCCAGCGGGTGCGGAAAATCAACCCTGCTGCGGCTGCTTGCCGGCCTCGATGTGACGACCGCAGGGCGCATCCGCCATGGCGGCAACGAGGTTCACGAGCCGAGCCTCGACCGCGGAATCGTATTTCAGGAGCCGCGGCTCTTTCCCTGGCTAACGGTTGAGCAGAATGTCGCGCTTGGCCTCCTGAACACCAAGCTTCCAAAGGTCCGCAAGGCCGAGCTGGTGCACGAGCATCTCGAGCTTGTCGGCCTTGGCGGCTTTGCCACCGTCTATCCGCATCAGCTTTCCGGTGGCATGGCGCAGCGCGCCGGTATCGCCCGCGGGCTGGTCAACCGTCCGAACGTTCTGCTTCTGGATGAACCTTTCGGTGCGCTCGACGCGATCACCAAGGCTCGGCTGCAGGACGAGCTTCAGGAAATCTGGGCCAAGGAAGGCATCACCATGGTGCTCGTCACCCATGATGTCGAGGAGGCCGTCTATCTCGGCGACAGGGTGGTGGTGATGTCGCCGCGCCCCGGCCGGGTGCGCGAAATCATTCCGGTCGCGATCGATCGGCCCCGCCGGCGCACATCGGCGGCGATTGTCGCGGCGCGCGACGAAGTGCTCAATAGCCTGCATGCCACCGGCGAAGTCATCACTCCGGCAGCCTCGCGTCCGCTGCGGGCGCCCGAACAGGATCGGCCGCGGCCGGCGATCGCCATTGCACGATAAGCATCAACGGAGACCATCATGAAACGTACGACCTTCACCCGCCTGGCCGCTGGCCTCGCCATTATCCTTGCCGCAACGGCGACGTCCGCGCGGGCGGAAGATCCGCTCGTCATCCATGTCGGCTATGCCGCGATCGGCGTCGACAACCGGCCCTATGCGGAAGGCACGTCGGCTGCGACCGCGCGCGCCGGCGAATTCCTGGAGAAGGAATTTGCCAATGATCCGAGCATCAAGATCGAGTGGACCTTCTTCAAGGGCGCCGGTCCAGCCGTCAACGAGGGCTTCGCCAACGATCAGCTCGATTTTGCCTATCAGGGCGACCTGCCGGCGCTGATCGGCCGCGCCACCGGGCTGAAGACCAAGTACCTACTGGCAAGCGGTGCACGCAAGCCGCTCTATCTCGCCGTCGCCAAGGATTCCGGCATCAAATCGATCGAGGATCTGAAGGGCCGCAAGATTGCCCTGCAGCGCGGCACCAACGGCCACCTGGCGGCGATTAAGATCCTGGAAGCGCATGGCCTGACCGAACGCGACGTCCAGGTCGTCAATCTCGATAGCGCCGGCACCGTTGCAGCCCTGACCAGCAAGGATATCGACGCCGCTTTCGGCGACACGCAGCTGATCAATCTCGCCGCCAAGGGTGCCGCAGATGTCATCTATACGACCAAGGGCGATGACCCGCGCTTCGGCCGCAACGCTGGCATCATCGGCCGCGAGGCCTTCATTGATGCCCATCCCGAAATTACCCAGCGCGTCGTCGACGCTTTCGTCAAGGCCGCAAAGTGGTCGTCCGACGAGCCGAACCGCGCGGCGCTGTTCGAGCTCTGGCACAAGTCAGGCACCGCAATCCCTATCCTCGAAGAATATTTCAAGGGCGACACGCTGGCCTACCGCAATTCGCCGCTGATCGATGATCTCCTGGTATCGCAGTACTCGGAGCAGGCGGCCAAGAGTAAGGAATTCGGGCTGATCCGTCGTGAGGTCGATCTCAAGGGCTGGTTCGAACCGAAGTATCTCGACAACGCGATCGAGCGTCTCGGCTTCAAGAACTTCTGGCAGGCCTATGGCGCCGACGGCAAGCCTGTCGCGTCCTGATCTTACAGACTGAAAGACCCGGCATGGCAATCGATGTGGAGTTTGAAGGGGACGTGCGGCGGCGCAAATGGTCGCAGCATGCCGCT
Organism: Rhizobium sp. S152; assembly: GCF_030380735.1. Classification (GTDB taxonomy): domain Bacteria; phylum Pseudomonadota; class Alphaproteobacteria; order Rhizobiales; family Rhizobiaceae; genus Rhizobium. The sequence continues at coordinate 205,688 of NZ_JAUDRZ010000002.1, forward strand.
GTTCGCTGGATCATCAGGGGAGAGGCATTTCTTTTCCCGCTTGGTCTGATCGCCCTTTGGTGGATCGCATCGGCGCGTGGCTGGTTGCCGGAACAAATCCTTCCGGCACCCGCCTATGTCGTCGAGACCGGGCGCGACATGATCTCGACCGGCGAGTTGTTCTACCATGCCGGCGTCAGCCTGCGCCGCGTCGTCTTCGGCTTCGGGATCGGCGCCTCTCTTGGCATGGTGCTGGGAATTGCCATGGGTCTGTCCCGGCGCTTTGAAGACTATGTCAGACCGATCTTCCTCGCCTTTGCGCAGATCCCGACGCTCGGCTGGATTCCGCTTCTGATGCTGCTCGTCGGTATCGAGGAAACGCTCAAAATCATCATCATCGCCAAGGGCGCTCTGGTGCCGGTAACCCTGAACACCTTCTCCGGCATTCGCAGCGTTCCGGCCAAATATCTTGAGGTCGGGCGGGCGTTGCGCTTCAGCCGCCGGCAGACGTTGCGGCTGATCATCCTCCCAAGCGCCGTGCCGTCGATCTTCACCGGTATTCGCTACGGTCTGACCCATGCCTGGACGTCGCTCGTCGGCGTCGAGCTGCTGGCGTCGTCGGAAGGTCTTGGATACCTGCTGGTATGGGGCCGCCAGATGTTCTGGCTCGATACCGTTATCATCGCCATGCTCGTCATCGGCATCATTGGCTTTGCCATGGATCGCGGACTGGAAGCGTCCGAGGTGCTGATCCGGCGCTGGAAGCGACAGGCTGAGGACTGAGAGATGGAAGAGACATCAAACTTCGTCCGCATCCGCCGGGGATTGACGCTGCCGCTTCTGCTGCTTCTGACATGGGAAGCCTCCAGCCGCTTCGGCTTGGTCGATATCCGTTTCCTGCCGCCGATCGAGGACGTCATCGTTACCGCGAGGCAGGAAATTATCGACAACGGCTTGGTGGGCCAGCTTGGCTCGAGCCTGCTACGCAACATAGCAGGCTTCCTGATCGGTGCTATGCTCGGCATCAGCTTCGGTACGCTGCTAGCTGTCGTCGACATAGCCGATCGGCTGCTCATGCCGACCTTCAACGGCATCAAGCAGATCTCGCTGCTTGCCTGGATCCCTCTGATTTCCGTCTGGTTCGGCTTCGGCGAGCAGGCGAAAATCGTCTTCGTGGCGCTCGCGGCCTTCATTCCGATTGCGCTGAACACGCATGACGGCATCAAGGATGCGCCGCGCGAACTGGTCGAAGTAGGCCATGCGCTGCGTTTCAATTCCTGGCAGCGCATCAGTCGGATCTACCTGCCGGTCGCCTTGCCGTCGATCGCGACGGGTATCCATCTCGGCCTGATCTATTCCTGGCTCGCGACCGTTGGGGCGGAATATTTCCTTGCCGTCGGCCCCGGCATAGGCGGTCTCGTCATCGCCGGCCGAGAACGCTTCGACATGGCCCTTGTCATGGTCGGCGTGATCATCCTCGGCATTGTCGGCTTTGTGTTCAACCGGCTGGCGGGGGCTCTCGAGCAGCGCTTGTTGCGATGGCGGGAGTGATGGACAACTTCGGTTGCGCTCCATCGATCAGACCTCCAACTATCTCAAAATCCGAGAAGTGAATGACTGCATGCAAGAGGACGCTCGACTTCCGCTTGAGGATATTGGCGAGAGTGTAGGTCTTGCAAAAAAACCATGTCGGCGGCGTGTCGTGAACCTGGAGCACAGCGGCGTTACAAGCGACGTGTCGCGCTTCTCGATGCCCAAAGGGTGAACGTTGCTGTCACTGTCTTCGTCGCGATCCAGGCAGGCGAATATTGCGCAGAATGTATCTGCAGTGTTCTCAGCCGAGTGCTTGAAGTACACGACCCGCTTGCCACCTGAGTACTGCTAATCACCTGGAGCCAAAGTAAAAGGCCAAATGCATTCGATAGATCGACGGCGTTAGAATCTGTTCTTTTTAACGAGGTGTGCGAGAGCGGCTTGATTGGTCTTTTTGACGTCGTGCGCGGCGGAATACGGTTGGATTTCAGCAGTTTCAGTGCGTGATCATTGCTCGCTATGGCATAGATCCGATCGTGAAAGTCGTGGTTCAGTTTGAGCGCCTCGACGTAATCGCCTTCCGCTATCTTCTGACAACGTTCTTTCTCCAGCATCCCAGGCCCATTCATGCACTGATACGTCTCTTTTATGCAAGCCATACGGCTCCGAGAACGATTAGATCGTTTTTAAATCATCGAGGCTCTGCTGATGCGCTATTCCGCTTTTTCGCTCTTACTTAATGGTCTCAAGGGCAACAAGACCTGGAAACCGGCCTGGCGCGACCCACAGCCAAAGCACCATTATGACGTGATCATTCTTGGCGGCGGTGGCCACGGTCTGGCGACTGCCTATTACCTTTCAAAGCACTACGGCATCACCAATGTCGCTGTGCTGGAGAAGAGCTACATCGGATCGGGCAATGTCGGCCGCAACACGACGATCATCCGTTCCAACTATCTGCTGGAGGGCAATAATCCCTTCTACGAATTGTCGATGAAGCTCTGGGAGGGGTTGGAGCAGGACTTCAACTTCAACGCCATGGTCTCGCAGCGCGGGGTGCTCAACCTCTTTCATTCGGATGCCCAGCGCGACGCCTACACGCGGCGTGGCAATGCCATGCGCCTGCACGGCGTCGATGCCGAACTTTTGGATCGCGCGTCGGTGAAGACCATGCTGCCCTTCCTCGATTTCGACAATGCCCGTTTCCCGATTCAGGGCGGCCTCATTCAGCGGCGCGGCGGCACGGTGCGCCATGACGGCGTTGCTTGGGGCTATGCTCGTGGTGCCGACAGCCACGGCGTCGACATTATCCAGAATTGCGAAGTCACCGGAATCCGACGCGAGGCCGGAGAGGTCGTCGGCGTGGAAACAACGAGAGGCTTTATCGGCTGCGGCAAGCTTGCTTTGGCGGCCGCCGGAAATTCCTCCCGAGTGGTGGAAATGGCGGGCATTCGGTTGCCGATCGAAAGCCATGTCCTTCAGGCCTTCGTCTCGGAAGGTCTGAAACCCTTTATCGACAATGTCGTCACTTTCGGTGCGGGCCATTTCTATGTCTCCCAGTCCGACAAGGGTGGCCTCGTGTTCGGCGGCGATCTCGACGGCTACAATTCCTATGCGCAACGCGGCAACATGGCGACGGTCGAACATGTTGCCGAAGCAGGCAAGGCGATGATCCCGGCGCTTTCGCGCCTGCGCGTCCTGCGCTCATGGGGCGGTATCATGGACATGTCCATGGACGGCAGCCCGATCATCGACAGGACGCCGATCGACAATCTCTACCTCAATGCCGGCTGGTGCTATGGCGGTTTCAAGGCAACACCCGCCTCCGGACTCTGTTTCGCCCATCTTCTGGCGCGTGGAGAGCCACATCCGACCACTCGCCAGATGCGGCTCGACCGCTTCGAGCGTGGCTATCTGATCGACGAAAAGGGCCAGGGCGCCCAACCCAACCTGCACTGATGCGTCGAAGCTAAGGATATAGACATGGCGAGCCTCGTCACCTGCCCGCATTGCGGCGCCAGACCCAAGGAAGAATTCACCGTCAAGGGTGCGGCACTCACCCGCCCGGCACCAGACGCAGCCCAGGATACATGGTTCGACTATGTCTACCTGCGCGACAATCCGCGCGGGCGTTATGACGAATACTGGCACCACACATCCGGCTGCCGCCGCTGGCTGGTCATCACCCGCGATACCGCAACCCATGAAATCTATGAGAGCCGCGACGCTGCAGACCGTCGAGAGGTGAGCGCATGACCCCCTATCGACTTTCCACTGGCGGCCTTATCGACCGCGCAAGGCCCGTCTCTTTTTCCTTCGACAAGCGACGGATGGTCGGCTTCCAGGGCGACAGCCTGGCATCGGCTCTGCTGGCCAACGGCCAGTTGCTTGTCGGCCGCAGTTTCAAATACCACCGTCCGCGAGGCCTGTTGACGGCAGGTTCTGCGGAGCCCAATGCGCTGATGACGATCGGTCAGGGTGGACGTACCGAGCCCAATACCCGCGCCACCATGCAGGAACTCTATCAGGGTCTGGAAGCCCGAAGCCAGAACCGCTGGCCTTCGCTCGATTACGACATCGGTGCGATGAACAGCCTTCTGTCGCCGTTTCTCAGTGCCGGCTTCTACTACAAGACCTTCATGTGGCCGGCCGGCCTATGGGAAAAGCTCTATGAACCCTTCATCCGCCGCGCCGCAGGCCTTGGACGCGCGACATACGAAGCAGATCCAGACACCTATGAAAAGCAATGGTCCCATTGCGACCTTCTGATTATCGGCGGTGGCGCAACTGGCCTTGCGGCGGCCCTTGCAGCCGGCCGCAGCGGTGCAAGGGTCATCATTGCCGACGAGGGCTCGCGGCTGGGTGGTGGCCTCCTTTCTGAGACCGCAACCATCGACGGCAAGACCGGCCCGGCACTCGTGACCGACATGCTTGCCGAACTTGCATTACTCTCGAATGTCATCGTTTTGCCGCGCACCACTGTCTTCGGCTGGTATGACGGCAATGTCTTCGGCGCGGTGGAACGGGTCCAGAAGCATGTGGCCGTGCCCGCGGCTCACCTGCCGGTCGAACGGCTCTGGCGCATTGTTGCGACCGAGACCCTGCTTGCAACTGGTACCGAGGAGCGGCCACTGGTCTTCGGCGGCAACGACATCCCGGGCGTGATGATGGCCGGCGCCATGCGCAGCTATCTCAACCGCTACGCGATCGCTCCCGGCCGCAACGTGGCGATCTTCACAACCAATGACAGCGGTTACGCGCTGGCGCAGGATCTCGAGGCAGCGGCAATCCTGCCCGTCGCCATCATCGACAGCCGGACCGGACAGGTGCCGGCCTCCTATCGCGGCAAGGCACGTGTCATCACCGGCGGCATGGTCAGCGACGCTTCAGGCGGCAAGGCATTGTCCTCCATCACCGTACGCCACGGCAATGGAAGCGAGAGGCTTGCGGTCGATGCGATGGCCATGTCGGGCGGCTTCAATCCGATCATCCACCTTGCCTGCCATCGTGGCGGCAAGCCGCAATGGTCGGATGAGCATGCGGCTTTCATGGCCCCGGCCGATCTCGCCGGGCTTGCTCTCGCCGGCGCCTGTGATGGTATAGACGGCATAGCCGCCTGCCTTGAGCATGGTGCGAAAAAGGCGGTGGAGCTTGTCGCAAGACACGGTTTCCAACCGGTAGAACACCACTTCGGTGACGTGTCGGGCGAAATCCCCGCAGGTCTCGCAAGGCCGCTCTGGACCATTCCGGGCATCACCGGCAAGGCCTTCGTCGATTATCAGAACGACGTCCATCGCAAGGATCTCGGCCTTGCCGTGCGGGAAGGCTATGGCCATGTGGAACTTGCCAAACGCTATACCACCAGCGGCATGGCGACCGATCAGGGCAAGCTTTCCAATGTCAACGCGATCGCACTGCTGGCGGAAGCGCGAGGCATCTCGCCGGCTGAGGTCGGCACGACCACCTTCCGGCCTTTCTACGCACCGGTCTCCTTCGGTGCCCTGACCGGCGGTTCCGATGGAAAGCATTTCCAGCCGGTCCGTAAATCGCCGTTGCATGACTGGGCGAAGAATAACGGCGCCGTCTTTGTCGAGACAGGCCTTTGGTACCGTTCCTCATGGTTCCCGCGTGCCGGAGAAACAGGCTGGCGCGAAAGTGTCGACCGCGAGGTGAAGAATGTCCGTATCAATGCCGGGCTCTGCGACGTTTCCATGCTGGGAAAGATCGAGATCACCGGCGCGGATGCCGGCGAATTCCTCAACAGGATCTACTCCAACGCCTTCCTGAAACTCCCCGTCGGCAAGGCCCGCTATGGACTGATGCTGCGCGAGGACGGGATGATCTACGACGACGGCACGACGAGCCGCCTCGAGGAGACCCGCTATTTCATGACGACGACGACGGCCTATGCAGCTGGCGTTATGAACCATCTGGAATTCTGCGCCCAGGCGCTGTGGCCGGATCTTGATGTGCGTCTTGCCTCGGTGACCGACCAATGGGCGCAGATGGCGATCGCCGGCCCGAAATCTCGCCGTATTCTTGAGGCGATCGTCGACGCTGACATTTCCAACGAGGCATTCCCCTTCCTTGCCGCATCCGAGGTCTCCCTCTTCGGCGGCAAGCTCCATGGCCGTCTGTTCCGCATCTCGTTTTCGGGTGAACTGGCCTACGAACTTGCTGTTCCCGCAGGCTATGGCGAAAGCGTCGCCGACGCGATCATGGACGTCGGACGGGAACACGGGATCCAGCCATATGGCGTCGAGGCGCTTTCCGTCCTGCGCATCGAGAAGGGCCATGTCACCCATAACGAGATCAACGGCACCGTTGTGCCTTCCGATCTCGGCTTCGGTAAGATGGTCTCGACCACGAAACCCGATTTCATCGGCAGAAGAATGCTGGATCGTGAAGGCCTGAAAGACCCGGACCGTCACCAATTGGTCGGCGTCATGCCCCTCGATCCAGCGGTCGGGTTCCGCAGTGGCTCGCATATTCTCGCCAGGGACGCCGAGGCAAGGCTGGAAAACGATCAGGGTTATGTCTCGTCCAGCTGCTACTCGCCGCATCTCGGCCACGCGATCGGGCTCGCGCTCGTGCGCCGTGGTGCCTCAAGGCACGGCGAAGAGGTGCAGATATGGAACGGCCTACGCGGCGAATTCACCGCCGGCAAGCTGTGTAATCCGTGCTTCTACGATCCCGACAACACCAAACTGCATCTCTGAGACAAGGAAATTCACATGACTGAATTTCGTATAGTCGCCCGCGCCGCATTGGCTGGGCGTCCGGCCATCGTACGCACTGGCGTCCGTATTGAGGCCCTCCCGGATAGTACAATCTTGCAGATCATGTCGCGCGTTTCAGCAGATGAGCCGAGCGAGATATATGCCGATGCCTCGGCTGCGGGGCTCTCGCTGAGGCCTATCGCGCCGGGTCAATGGCTCGCGGTCAAGGATGCCGTTTTGCAGAAGGATCAGATCAGCGCATTTGCCGATATCCTTAAACCACGAGCCGATGTGGTCGATCAAAGCCATGGCAGGGTCAGAATACTTGTCTGCGGCCCAATGGTCACACGAGTTTTAGCCAAAGGGACTGCTGTCGATTTGTCGCTATCGCAGTTCCCGGTAGCCCATGCTCTGCAAACACTGTTTGGCCATATCGGTGTTCACGTAACGCGTACAAGCCAAGATGATTTTGAGCTGATTGTTTTGCGCGGCTTCGCCGAGAGCCTTTGGGATGAGCTTGCCCGGATGAGCCTGGAATTCAGTTGATTCACCTAAACAGGACCTTGAGCATGACCAATGTTATCGACGGCAAGGCCGTTGCCGTTTCGGTTATCGACGCCGTAAAAGCCCATCATGCCGTCTTAGAGAGCGAAGAGGGAAAAAAGGCAGGATTGGCCGTGGTGATTGTCGGTGATGATCCTGCCAGCCATGCCTATGTCGGCGCCAAGGGGAGAATGGCTAAGGAATGCGGCTTCCATTCGATTCAGCACACGCTGCCTGATGTGACCAGCCAAGAGGAAATCCTGGCCCTTATCGCTCGTCTCAACGATGATGATGGCGTTCATGGCATTCTCGTCCAGCTTCCTCTGCCACGACATCTCGACAGTGAAGCCATAACTCAGGCAATCAAGCCCGCAAAAGACGTGGATGGCCTGCATGTCGTAAATGCTGGAAAGCTAGCGACCGGCGACCTGGTGACAGGCCTTCTGTCCTGCACGCCGGCAGGCGCAATGCACCTGATAGCCAAAATCCACGGCAAGGATCTATCGGGATTGAACGCTATCGTGATCGGACGCTCCAATTTATTTGGCAAGCCGATGGCGCAACTCCTGCTCAATGCCAATGCAACGGTTACTATGGCTCATTCGCGCACGAGAGATCTTCCGTCCCTTTGCGTCCAGGCAGATATCGTCGTTGTCGCTGTTGGCATGGCGGAATTGGTAAAAGCTGAATGGCTGAAGCCCGGCGCAACCGTGATCGATGTCGGAATCAATCGGGTTCCGGCGCCCGAGCGCGGTGAAGGAAAAACGAAACTGGTCGGCGATGTGGATTTCGCAGCAGCAGCAGAAATCGCCGGATCAATTACGCCGGTTCCTGGCGGTGTCGGGCCGATGACCATAGCCATGCTAATGGCAAACACCGTAATCGCGGCTTACGGGCATTTTGGAAAGCTTCGACCGGAAATGTAGGGTGTCTTCCGGATAACCTCACCGTATCGCTGCACCATCTATGGATGACGATTACAGTCTCGAAAAATCTCCGCCAAAAATCCATGCAGCGGAAATAAAATGCACGGAACGAGTCATTTCGCCGAAGAAGGAAAAAAGGAGGCAGCCTGATGTAAGGACGCCGATTGCACGATAGCAATGTCTTGATGCATGAGGGAGCCATGGACACTACCGAGCTCAAAGCTACTCAGACAATTGGATTTTTTCTTACCGAAAATTTCGCTTTGATGTCGTTTGCGTCGGCAATCGAGCCGCTGCGGGCGGCAAACCTGATTGCCGGCATATCGCTCTATGAAGTTGTCCTGTTATCTATTGAAGGGCGGCCAATCACAAGCTCAGCCGGCCTTCCTGTTGTCTGCCAAGACCTGGATGATGTCGGCGGGAAATGTCACACGATATTCGTCTGTGCTGGCGGCAATTCGGCAGATTGGGTATCTTCCGTCGACGCTTATCCATCTCTTCGAAAATTTGCGCGCCAAGGCGTTCGATTAGGTGGCATTTCAAGCGGGTCTTTCATTCTGGCGGCAGCCGGGCTGCTCGAAAAGCGCGACTTCACAATCCACTGGGAGCATGCTGGTGTTTTGAAGGAAGCCTATCCGCATCTATCTCCTCGGCAGACCCGCTTTGTGATCGATATGGACAGGGTCACCTGCGCAGGTGGGGTTGCTCCACTTGATATGATGCATGCGATTATCGCCGAGCGCATGGGCGAGCACTTCGCAAGACGCGTCAGCGATTGGTATTTGCATACTGCGGTGGCGGAGCCGGGTGCTTCACAACGAGCGTCTGCTGCAGAGCGTTTTGGTACCCATCATCCGGCATTGCTTACGATTTTGGAGAAAATGGAGGCAACGATAGAGCAGCCGCTCGACCGCAAGAGAATGGCGCAGGTCGTAGGTATGAGCATTCGGCATCTGGATCGTCTGTTTGCCGAAAATCTGAATTCGAGTTTCCTCGAAACATACAGGTCCGTTCGTCTCACCCATGCGCGCAGGCTGCTTGAGCAAAGCCCGCTATCTATCGCCCAAATCGCATTCGCTACCGGCTTTTCCAGCGCAGGTCATTTTTCCCGTACATTCGGCATTCAGTTTGGTGCCACTCCGCACGTTTACCGGAAAAAATACTCGGCGCGATAGGACAAGCGTTTCAGGCGAGCCGTTAAAAATGTCCAGTGTAGGACATGGATGGAGACGCTCACCGAATAAGCATGAATGAGAGCTGGCGATGCACCACTAGAGGGCGGCGCGTATTTGACCAGACCCAGGGCGCGAACCGGCATGCTTTCTTTGCTCAAGATCGATTTGAACCTGACGGCCGATCTCTGCGGTGCCGTGCTGCTTGATACGCGCAAGGTGGCACGCTCCTTGCAACGCTTGGAGACCCCTTTAGCAAATATCAATGGTGGCGCAATTGAACGGACATCTCGCGGAGAATTTTGAACTGGAGCGCAGGTTCGTCTTCTTTGATGCAGACAAGGAGCGCACCGCCGACTCGAAATTCTTCGATCGCTTCAGCTCGAACGAACGGCAGGCCGTCAAGGATGCTGGGCGTCGTATGATATTGCGCCCGGGCCACAAGTTGTTTCGCCAGGGCACGAAACACGGCGGTATCTACATCGTCGAGAGCGGACGAATCCGTACCCACTTCACGGCCCGATCAGGGAAAGACATTACCCTGGCATATTGGGGCGAAGGCCACTTTGTCGGAGGTCCCGAGGTTTTTGGTCGCGGCCGCCACATCTGGTCCGGCACGACGATAGAGGAAACCAGGGTCCTCTATCTCAGTGGAGACATACTGGAAGATTTGATGATGCGGTGCCCTTCCGTCGCAATGTCCGTGATCGACGGGTTGATCCTGAAGGGACGAGCGTTCTCAAATCTCGTTCAGCTTCTGGGAACGCGCACCGCCGGTGCGCGGCTGGCTACCCTGATGATCAATCTATGCGAAACGTATGGCGAGCCCTCTGATCTGGGCCTCTCCATTGGCCACCGCTACACACATGAAGAACTGGCCAGCATGATCGGTGTAACCCGTCAATGGGTGAGCACGACGATTAGCAAGCTTCGTTCCGATGGTATTCTCGCCACGCGTGGCAAGGAGGTTTTCATTGTTGATCTCGCTCGCCTTGCATGCGTCATCAGGACTGTGTGCACGTCTGTAGCAGGATTGATACCGAGGCGTAGAAGCTGATCGCCGACTTCCTCGCATGGCGCGACCTTGATTATCGCCTGTTCGAGAAAAATGGGTTTGTCCACCGGGAGGTAGCGGGGGACAGAATTGCGCCAGGTGTCGCCACTGTCCACCATGAAATTGCCGTCGGGGTGCTGGATCAGGTAGCAATATATCGGCAACGGAGGCGTCCAGTTGGTGTCAGCGAACATGTCGCTCTTGCGCATTTTCGCGTCGTGTCCCTCTATCCCGGCGACTTGCAAGGTTTTGATGGCGACCGTGCCCGTCTTAATGGCAGTTATCCTGATCATCTTGTTTTCACTCCCGCATATTCGTAACAGTTTGCATTGCAATCAGTCCGCAGATGCAATCTGCGTAAATATCTTCCCTTCCAGTCTCGTCCTGCTGTCCGGGTCATGTGCAAACTGGGTGATGACCGGGTGTTTCCGACATAAGTCGCGTAGCCTGCGCGTCGAGTCCTTATGAGCTGCATAGTCACCTGCTACGCCGTCAACAATTCCCGCGACCAGCGCCTGTTCGCTATAGGCGGCATCGCCTGCGATCATGACGAGATGATCGTCCTATTCTATGATGACTGACTGGTGACCGGCAGTATGGCCTGGGGTGGGCACGATGCGAACCCTGCCATCTTTCGTCAGTCTGGTACTGCGCTCGAATGTTTCCCATGCACCGTCGCTATGGGTGATGCGTGTCGGATTGAAGCCGGCAGGGTAGTGCATGTTGAGAAATCCGCTCAGCGGGCCATTCCAAGCAAGCGCTGCTTCTGCTTCCGTCGCGCTCAACACAAACTCACTGTTGGGGAAGCTCGGGATGCCGCCAGCGTGATCCCCATGCATATGGGTCATGATGACCCACCGAACGTCTCGTGGATCGAACCCGAGAGCCCGGATCTGCTCTCCAGCCTCTTCCTTTGGATTTACCCAACGGCGTTCGCAAGTGAGCATGAACGGATGCCACCAAGGCTGGTAGTGATAGAAATTGGCCCGGGAGCTTTCTCCGGTGTCGATCATGATCAGCCCTTCTGGATGCTCCACCAGCCAGCAGCCGATAGGCAGGACCGGGCTCCAGCTCTTATCCCGCAACACCGCGATGGTGCGCTCGCGTCGAGAGATGCCATTTGAAATCTGATGCTTGCTCTTGATCTGCACGTCACCGGTCTGGACATAATGGATCTTCATCGGTAAATCCTAAAGCAACATATGTTGCGTTAAGAGATAAATCCGTCGCGGATTGGAGTCAATGAAGGATAATCCAGAATCGAAGGTCGAGCGTGCGACTCGGCCAGGTGGCCGTTCGGCGCGTGTCAGGGAAAATGTTCGCGCGGCTGCCCTCATGGAGTTGCGAGCCAAGGGGTTTGCGGGATTGTCCCATCGCGCGATTGCCGCCCGAGCCGAGGTCGACCCCTCCACGGTATATCGGCGATGGCCAACCAGGATGCGGCTCATCACCGACTTGATCGTCGGCCTATCCGATCATGAAATATCCGTTCCAGACACAGGCGATCTGGCGCTCGATCTTTCAGCATATCTAAATCAGGTGATAGAGCTAATCTCTGCACCTGAAATTCGAGCGCTTGGCAATGCTCTGCTGCAGGCCTCGTCAGATGAAGATGAGGATGTCGACAGCGCATTGAAGCTGCTTTGGGGAGAGCGTTTTGCGCGTGCCGCGATAATTTTCGACCGGGCAATCGACCGTGGCGATCTCCCAGCGCATGTGGAAGTTCATCTTATGATCGAGCTACTGGTCGCGCCGACTTGGTTTCGCATCTTGGTAAGCCGGCAACCGCTGGACGATCGATTTATTGAGACTTGCGTTGGCAATGTCATGATGGTTCTGCAGCGCGGAACGAATGAGCGCGGCAAATCGTGAAGGCCTTTTAGGGCTCGACTCCTACTCAACAGCGACAAGCCGACTTTCATTATTTCGTCGTCTCGCGGTCTCGTTCTCTAAGGGCAAAGTCGTTGCCGTCGGACGGATGAGCCACGGTTGGCGGCATTGCCACTCGGATGCAAAGTTATAATTGTTGTTGACCAACAACAATGTTTATGACAGTTTGAACCTGTTCCAATATCCGGGAGGGGAGTTTGAGTGTGAGCAATTTTGCGGATTTCGATGTGTTGGTGGTTGGTGCGGGATTTGCAGGTCTATATGCAATCCATCGTTTCCGCCGTCAGGGACTGAGCGTAAAGGTGTTCGAGAAGGCGCCAGAAGTTGGGGGGTGCTGGTACTGGAACAAGTACCCCGGCTGCCGTTGCGATATCCCCAGCGTCGATTATTCCTACGGCTTCAGTCCTGAACTTGATCAGGAATGGACATGGCCCGAAGCTTATTCCAAGCAAGCGGATATCCTGAATTACATTAAACACGTCGCTGACAAGTTTGATTTGCGCAAGGACATCCAGTTCAATTCGGAAGTCACTGCAGTTACGTTCCTTGACGATCAGAGGCTGTGGGAGATCACGACCGCAGACGGCGAGAAGACAACGGGCACCTATTGCGTGATGGCAACCGGAGGCCTGTCTGTTCCGACGAAGCCAAAACTGGCGGGCGTGGATACTTATGCAGGTCTCGAACTTCACACGGCAGCTTGGCCGGAAGGCGTTGACCTCAAGGGAAAGCGCGTCGGGATCATTGGAACCGGCTCGTCCGGGGTGCAGGTCGTTCCTGAAATCGCTCCCGAAGTTGAACACCTATATGTGTTTCAACGAACTCCTGCTTATGCAACGCCGGCATTTGAACCCACCATGACGCCAGAGATGATGGATCGGGTGAAGGCGAATTATCCCAGGATACGTGAAACGCAGCAGTTCACACCTCGTGCAGTCGCGAATTTCAACGCGCGCACGGGAGCCTTCGCGCCGCTGCCTGATGACTTCCTGACACAGGGTGGCCGCGTTGATTTTCGTGGAACAAGCGGCGGCAATATCAAGGGGTTGACGACGGAGGAGCTCGCCGAGCTCATCAAGAATTATGGTATCGGTCACCTTCTAAACTTCCAGGATATCTACTTCGATGAAGAGTCCAATGAGAAGGCAAGTGATATATTTCGGGGCTACGTGAAGTCGTCTGTTCGGGATCCGGAAACGGCTGACAGTCTCACTCCGAAGAACTATGGGATTGGCTGTAAGCGGCCCGTACGCGACCGCAGTTACTACCAAACGTTCAACCGCGACAACGTCACCTTGGTTGACCTCCAGAAGCAGCCACTTGAAGAGGTGAACCCTGCCGGCATCCGTACCAGTGCAAATCAGTACGACCTCGACGTACTGATTTACGCAACGGGATTCGACGCGCTGACCGGCGCTCTGCTGAAAGCCAACATTACTGGCAGGGGCGGACTCAAGCTCACTGAAAAATGGCAATACGGTCCGGTCGGTTATCTTGGCCTGCAAATTGAAGGTTTCCCGAACCTGTTTGCTGTTACAGGGCCAGGCAGTCCTTCAGCTTTGGCAAACATGGTCGTTGGTATCGAGCAGCACATCAACTTCATCGCGGACTGCCTCGCGTTTATGAAGGAAAAACACTACGCCGAAGTCGAGCCGACCAAAGACGCGGTCGATGAATGGGTCTCGATCTGCAACAAGCTCGCAGAGGGTACGAGCTATACCGCTTCTGGATGCAAATCATGGTATCTCGGAACGAACATCCCGGGGAAGCCTCAGGTATTCATGCCTTACATCGGCGGATATCACATATTCAAACAGCATTGCGACAATGTTGCCAGGAATGACTATGCCGGATTTGCTTTCAGATAAACGATTCCATTATTGATATTTATCGACCTGCAGAGGGCTGGCTCATGGATGGACCGGCTCTCTGTTGTGTCATTTAAGGATAGCCAAGGCCCATGAGATGCTCACTCAGGGCTGGAGCAGCGCGTCAACCGCATCAAAAAGTGTCGCCTTGACGGCCGAAATGTCTATCGCCTCGGGTTTTATCAGAGACTGCATCGTCACGCCGCGTAACAGAGCGACGATTGCAATCGACGCAGAAGGCACATTGAGGTTCTTGTTGAACTCTCCAGTTGCCTGACCATCCTTGATAATTTGGACGAACCTGGCACGCAACACATCGTCATGCTGAGCAAGCTGCGTGAGTGCTTCTGGAGTTCCCCCTAGCGCTTCCCCCATCAATACATACAGCGGTCTCAGCCGGCCTTTCCGGCTGCGGATCTCTTCAAGATACGTTTCGATGTACCGCCGAAGCGCATCTCTGGGCGAGGTTGCCAACGACAAACTGTCGAGACGCTCCTCCTTGAAGGATTTAATTATATGCTCCAGTACGGATTGCAGCAGACCTTGCTTAGATCCGAAACGCTGACTAACGAGGGTGCCCGTGTAGCCCGCAGCGGTGCCAACCTCGATCAATGAGGTTCGGTGGTAGCCCTTGGTGGAATAGAGCTCAATCGCTTCCTCGATGATCCGCCTTTCGGACTCAGCACGCCGCTCTTCCTGCGATCTTGATTTTTTTTTGACGGCTTCCACGAGTGACTTAGGTCCATGATCTAAAAACCTAAAGCTACAGAACTTTATGCTGGACAACAACCTTTCGACATCTCGTTGGTATCCAGCCGAACGACCTGTATCCACAGCGGCGCTGCCCGAACGCCATGAAGGCCCCGCAGAACCATCTTACAAATCGATTGCAGCGCGGATGAAGGTCGACCCTACACTAGTTGACTGATGGGGTGGATCCGTCGAGCAGGCATCATACGCCGATGCCGGCCGGAGGGGCTCCACCGCACGGAAGGCGTGTTCTTCGAACACTTCATCAAGGAACACGCGACGAACAAGGACGTGTTCACGCCGAGCCTGTTGGAACTTTATGCGAAATAACGGCGGCATGGGCCAATTCAGATTGTCGGGTGTCGATCATCTCGGCAATCTTGCGAAGGGGCGCCCTGCCTGCTGCCATGGCCGCGGTCCGACCGTCGTTGGCTCCGGCCAGATAGTGACGGTCATTGGAACTGATCGCTTCCGATATGTATCTGGCAGCAGGTCTGTCGCCAAAGGCATCATTCTCGCCAAGCGATCACGCCATCTCGGTTACAAAGTGATCGCGATGGCGCCGCACTTTCTTCAGATTGACAAGCCAGTCACCTTCGGCGGCCCTGTATCCGAGCGGCAAAATAACGACGCTGCGCAGCCCCTTGGTTTTCAGATCCAAAATTTCGTCGACGGCATCGGGCTCGAAACCTTCCATCGGCGTGGCATCGATCTCCTCGAAAGCTGCCGCAATAAGAGCCGCGCCGAGGCCGATATAGGCCTGCCGCGCCGCAGCATCGAAGTTGGCCGCTTTACCGCGATCGGCGACGATGCCGAGCAACATCTGGCGATAGTTTTCCCAGCCCTCGTTCTTGAAGCCGCGGACGTCGTTGGTCAGGTCGAACATCATGTTGATCCGCTCTGCGGTCATGTCGTCCCATGCGGCGAAAACCATCAGATGTGAGCATTCGGTGATCTGCGACTGGTTCCAGGCCGCGGCTTGAATCCTGGCACGGATCTCCGGATTGGTAACGATCAACAACTCGAATGGTTGGAGTCCGCTCGTGGTGGGGGCTAGACGTACGGCCTCGATAATCCGTTCGAGTTTATCGGCAGCGACGATTTTCGTCGGATCGAATTTCTTGGTGGCGTAACGCCAGTTCAGTCTGTCAATCACAGTTGTCATTTCGGTTTCCGTTTTTGGATCATTGTCGATCAGGTGGAGCCAAGCCACACGTCTCCTGCCTATGGGAGTTTGGATACCATGGGTTCGACGTCGCAAAAATCCTTGTCCTGTGCAGAACAATGCTGCAAGGCTTGCAGCAATGACCGTATTGCGCAGGGCGTTAAGCAGGCTTACCTTGCGTTATGGATCAGATTAACGGACGAGCTGATGAGCTCGCGGCTTTGCTCGCAGTCGCACGGGAAGGCTCATTTGTTGCAGCGGCTGCCGCCTTGCAACGCCATTCCACGGTCATTTCTAAACGTGTCGCCGCGCTCGAGCGGCGCCTGGGTGTTCGGCTGATCGAAAGGACAACAAGGCGACTGAAGATAACGGAAGCCGGTGAGCGGCTTGTGGATCGCCTGCAGATCGCGGCAGACATCATTTTCGAAGCCGAGCAGAATGCCGCTGCTGACGCCATCGAGCTACGAGGCAGGTTGCGCATTGCATTGCCGGCTGCGATGGGCCGGCAATGGCTCGCTCCGATTCTTCCCGACTTCGCGCGTCGCTATCCCCGGCTTGAAGTCGAGGTCGACTATGCGGAGCGTTATGTCGATCTGGTCGGAGAAGGTTTCGATGTTGCCCTGCGCATCGGCGCGCTGGGCGACAGTCGGTTGGTGGCCCGCAGACTTGGCGAGCACAAGATTGTCCTCGGCGCTTCGCCGCAATATCTGGAGCATCACGGGGTTCCCTTGTCGCCGGCCGATCTCGCGGATCATAATCTGCTGCGTTACACCGGGCCGGTCTCAACGCCAGAATGGCGGCTGCGCAACGGCAATCTGCGCGAGTCGGTCTTTCCAACGGGGAATTTCCGGTCGAATGACATCGGCGCGCTGCTGGAAGCTGCACGTCAAGGTATCGGAATAGTCGGCTTTGGAGACTGGTCGATGGCGCGTGACTTCGCGACTGGCAAGCTCGTGCGCGTCCTGCCGCATTGGTCTTTCGAGGTCGACGAGGGGATTTATCTCGTCCGTCCGTCCGGGCAATTCACGCCTGCGCGAACCGAAGCCTTTATCGAATGGGTGCTCGCACTTTTTTCTGATGGCCTTCCGTGGCATACAGATCTGCCTGCTCTACAAACAAGCTGAACCCAACCGGATTGTCACGGTCTGCTGCGTGCTGTGAAACGAGGAATAAGGCGCTGACAGCGACACCGAAGGATCGCAGCGCGCCTCTGCGAGCAACATGATAGCCGCGTTCGACTGTTTGGCTGACGAGGTGGTGGCTGTTAGAATGGCATAACGCCGAAAACCAGAATTTTCGGCGTTATGCTGGCATTTTTCCCGGCAGCTGAAATCGTCATGGCGTTGATTCTTGGACGAGCCGGCCACTTCTACGACTTACCCACCGCTTCCAGAGGGTGATATTCAGAGTTGGCCTTCCAAGGCCAGTTCACGCGTGCGTTTGAGAGTGGATAGCAGCGCGGCTTTATAACCCTTGTCGCTATCGAACTGCGCCTGTTCGGCCTGTTCCTCGGGGCCGCCTGGTAGCTTGCCGCGCAGGCCGATATAGCAATAGAAGCGAAGCTGCAGCGTGCCGGCCTCATCTTCGTAGAGTTCATTCACGATCGCACCTTCGCGTGGTCCCGAGGCTTGGAAGAACGTTACCTTGTGTTCTGGCTCCAGAGCGATGATCTCGCAAATATCCGTTCCGCCGATTGTGACTTCGCGGACAAAATGCGTGGGGCTTTCCTCAAGGACGTCGCAGCGGGTGCAAAGTCCCGCCGGGAGGAATAGGCGCGCATCGCGCGCCTTGAGTTCCAGGCCGGCCCACACCTGTGCACAGGTGAGTGGGGTTTCGCCTTCGGGGTTCACAGCAACGGTGGCCGTGGAATAGATCATGATCGATTTCCTCTTCGTTGTGTGATGATGGAGAGTTCAGGCCGAGGCTGCGAGCTGTGAAGCGAATTCGCGATAGACACGCAGCGGGCGGCGCAGAATCCGGGTCAGGCGTTCAACATCGCCAGCTTCGGGGATCATGCCATCGCTGACATAGCGTTCCGCCATCAAACGCATCTCATAGGCCATCCACTTCGGCATGATATTGGCCAGGTTCCGCTCGAAACCAGTCGGATCGTCACCGCCGTATGCAATCGGGCGTCCCAGGGTTTCCGTCCAGATGGCTGCGAGATCCGCACCTGTCAACGTATCCGGACCGACCAGATTGATCGTTTCGGTCGGCAGCTTTTCGGCGGCCTGATCGCGGCGGAGCAACTCGATCGCCGCAACCTCGGCGATATCTCTCACGTCGATCATGGCAACTCCCTTTCCGCCGATCGGCATCGGATAGACATCGTAGTTGAAGATGACATCCTTGATCATCAGGTCGTTTTCGATAAAATAGGCCGGCCGAAGGATCGTTGCGCTGAAATTCATCGCTTCGAGCATGCGCTCCGCACCGTATTTCACGGCGAAGTGTGGAACATTCACAGCGCGGTCGGCGTCAAACACCGAGAGAAATACAACTCTGTCCACACCTGCCTCGTGCGCAAGGTTCAACGTGATGATGGCCTGAGTGAATTCGTCGCCCGAGACGGCATTGAGCAGGAAAAGCGTTCTCACCCCGGTGAACGCGTCGCGCATTGCATCGATATCGAGAAAATCACCCTGCCGGACCTCTACCTCGGGCGGAAAATTTGCCTTGGAAGGATCGCGCACAAGGATGCGGACATTCGCGCCGCGCTTGTTGAGTTGCTCTACGACGTGGCGGCCGACTCGACCTGTTGCACCTGTCACGAGTATCGTCATTTCGTTTCTCCGTTATACGGTGTTGAAGACGGCTTCAATATGAATGGTTCACAGGCGGTCCAATAGTCGTTAATAATAGACACCTCGTCTCACAGATGGAACGATTAAGATGGATCTGCTTGCCCTCGCCGACTTTGTCACTGTTGCACGTCACGGCGGGTTCGGACGTGCCGCCCGAGCCTCAGGGCGCCCGAAGGCAACACTTTCTCGCCGCGTAACGGAACTCGAGGCCAGCCTCGGGTTGCGTCTCTTCGAACGAGGCGCGCGGATGCTGAAACTTACGGAGGAGGGAAGGATGCTGCACGAACGCGCCGGCGCCCTGCTTACCGAAATAGACGAGACCGCGGCAGCCATCGCATTTGGTGGCGGTAGCCCACGTGGCAAATTACGGATCAGCGCACCCATGCTTTTCTCGCAGACGGCGATGGGTAAGATCGCTGCTCAGTTCGCACTTCGATATCCGGAGATCAGACTGGAGATCACGACAGAGGATCGCGCTGTCGACATGATTGAAGAAGGTATCGATCTGGTGATCCGGGTCAATCCGGATCCAGATGACAATCTTGTCGGGCGGGTATTCCTACGCGATGGCTTGGCAATTGTTGCTGACCCGCGCGTACCGAAGCCTAGTCCTGGTGTCGCCGTACCCGTGGTTGTTCGCAGTTCCATCGCCCCGGCCACGACCTGGGGCATGACAACATCCGATGGACGAACCGACCTTATCGTAGACCCGGTTCTCTCAGTATCGTCATTGACCATGGTTCTGGATGGAGTGCGGCTGGGGGTTGGCGCAGGGCGCCTTCCTATCTCCTTGGTTAGCCATGACGTGCAGGTTGGAAGGCTGGTTCTTTGGGGAAATGTGGATGGCCCTGAAACTGAGCTTTGGGCTCTTTATCCGTCACGGCGCTTGCTTAGCGCGCGGGTATCCGCCTTTCTCGATTTTCTGAAAGAGGCTTTTCCTAATGGCACTTCCGCGGAACTCGCGGCCTATCTTTCCAAGTAGCACCTGTAGGCTGTGTGCACCTCATGGACCGGGCCATTCCGCAGATGTAGCGAAGCAACGCAGGGAAGGTTCGGCAACGTCGTGTTTGGTGACGCTGCGTCATGTCGCATGAGGCATCATATGATCACGTATCGGATCCGCTCGCCGTCTCTTCGAGGGCCGCCTCCGGGATATCGTCGAAGGAAGCGTAGTTCAGATTATAGAGCCGCGAGTAGAGCTTGCGGTTTTTCATCAGTTCCTGATGGTTGCCGCTCTCGATCAGCTCGCCGTTCTGCAGCACGATGATGCGGTCGGCCTCGCGGATGGTTGCCAGCCGGTGGGCGATGACGAGGCCGGTGCGGTTCTCGAGCAATTTCACCAGCGCCTTCTGGATCAGCATCTCGGTGTAGCTGTCGATATTGGCCGTCGCTTCGTCGAGCACCAGAATCTTGGCGTCGGCGACCAGCGCGCGGGCGAAACTCAGCAATTGGCGCTGGCCGAGCGAGAGATTGCCGCCGCGTTCGCCGAGCATGCTGTCATAGCCCTCGGGGAGCCGTATGATGAAGTCGTGCGCGCCGACCGCCTTGGCCGCCTCGATCACCTGCTCGCGCGTGGCCTCCCGTTTGTGGTAGCGGATGTTTTCGAACACCGTGCCGGTGAAGAGGAAGGGCTCCTGCAGCACCATGGCGATCTGCTCGCCAAGCGAATCCTGCGTCAGGCTGCGCACGTCATGGCCGCCGACCAGGACCTGGCCCTGCTGGACGTCGTAGAAGCGGTGGATCAGCGACATGCAGCTCGACTTGCCGGATCCCGTCGGACCGACCAGCGCGACGGTTTCGCCAGGGTTCACCTTGAAGCTCACATGCTTCAGCACCGGGTGGCTCGGATTATAGCCGAAGACGACGTCCTTGAATTCGACCGAGCCGTCCATGTCCTTCGACAAGGCCGTGGCATCGGGCGCGTCCTTGATGTCGACAGGCACGTCGAGCACCTCCGTCAGCCGCTGGCCCGAGGCCATGGCGCGCTGCATGACGGAATACTGCAGGGTCAGCGAGCGGATCGGGTCGAAGAAGCGCTGGATATAGAAAAGGAAGGCGACGAGCACGCCCACATCGAGCGCCTGGTTTAGCACGCGGGCGCCACCGACGACGATGACGAGCGCCATGGCGACGCCGGTTAGCGAATCCACGATCGGCACCATCACCTGCGCGTAGCGCGCCGCCGTCAGGTGGGCATTGAGATTGGCCTTGGCCTTGTCGTCGAACAGCGTGAAATTGACGCCCTGCCGATCCATCCCCTG
This sequence comes from Rhizobium sp. S152, assembly GCF_030380735.1. Classification (GTDB taxonomy): domain Bacteria; phylum Pseudomonadota; class Alphaproteobacteria; order Rhizobiales; family Rhizobiaceae; genus Rhizobium. Next base: position 226,852 of record NZ_JAUDRZ010000002.1, read on the forward strand.
AACGGCGCGAACGCCGTGGATCGCTTCCGCAAGCGCGCCGGCGGCGATCGAATTCATCTCATGCGCGGCCATGAAGGACTTTCGCGCCAAAGGAAGCCAGAAGAGGCGGACGATGAAGAGGATCGGCAGAACGGAAAGCGTCAGAAGGCCAAGCTTGAAGTCGAGATAGAGCATCACGAAGACGATGCCGAACAAGAGCGTGATATCGCCGACGGAGAGAACGGAGGTTTCGAGAAATTCCTGCATCGAGTTCACGTCGCCCTGCAGCCGCGACATCAACCGGCCGACCTCGGTCTTGTCCATGAAGGATAGCGAGACCCGTTGCAGGTGCGAGAACATCGCCTTGCGGATATCGAAGAGCACGTCTTCCGCAACGCCGCCGACCAGCGTCTCCTGCGCGTAGCTCGCGACATAATTGATCAGGATCGCAACGAGGAATGCGACCATTGACCAGAGCAGCGCGGAATGACCGACATCAGGCTTCATGCCGTGGTCGATCGCATAGCGGATGATGAGCGGGATAAGCAGCTGCATGGCCGTAAAGGTCAGGACCGCGATGACGGAGAGGATGACCTGCCGCCGATACGGACTGACGAAAGCCCAAATGCGCTTGATGATGTTTCCGTCGAAGGCCTTGCCGAAGATTTCCTCCTCGACACGATGCGAACCGACCACGGCGCGGGGAGGGCGCCGGCCGTCCTCGCGAACGTCGGAGCGCTCGGTTTCCACTTCCTCGGCCATATCGTTCCTCCTGCAGCAGTTCCGCTTTTCTTCGAACCGCGAAACAGCTCAATCCTTTGTTTGCACGCAATTCCGGACAGAAAACCGCTTCGCACTTTTCCTGGACTTGCTTTAAGCGCTCTTCACGTCGTCGCCCGGCCGCACCTGCAGGTCGTAGAGCGCCTTGTACTTTCCGCCCGCCGCCAGAAGCTCTTCATGGGTGCCGCGTTCGACGATCTCGCCGCCCTCGACGAAGAGGATCTGATCGGCATGCATCAGCGAGCTCAGCCGGTGCGCGACGATGACGGTGACGCGGTCGGCCGCGTATTTGCGCATGGCGGTGCGGATGCGTTGCTCGGTGGCGGCGTCGATCGCCGCGGTCGAATCGTCGAAGACCATCACCGCGGGCTTCAGCATCAGCGCCCGGGCGATGGAGAGCCGCTGCCTCTGTCCACCTGAAAGCGATACGCCGCGCTCGCCGATGACGGTATCGTAGCCGGTCGGCAGGCCAAGCACGTAGTTGTGCAGCTGCGCACTCTCGCTTGCCCGTTCAATGCGGGGTTCCTTCGCCCAGGGGTCGCCATAGGCGATATTGTTCTCGATCGACGTCGTGAACAGGAAGGAATCCTGCTGCACCACCGCGACGGCCTGGCGCAGCGACTGCAGCGTGACCTCGCGGATATCCTGGCCGTCGATCGTAATCCTGCCCTCGGTCACGTCGTAGAAACGCGGAATGAGATGGGCGAGGGTCGACTTTCCGCTGCCGGGAGGGCCGACGATGCCGATCGTCTCGCCGCGTTTGGCCTCGAAGGAGATATCGTGCAGAACCTCGTGCATGGGCGAACTCGGATAGGCGAAGCTTACGTTTTCGAAACGCAGTGTCCCTTCCGTCCGCCGCAGCTCCTTCGCCTGCGGCGCATCGCGCACGGCGATTTCGAGATCGAGCAGGTTGAACAAGCGCGTGCCACAAGTGGAAGCGCGGGCGAATGCGTTGACCATGAGGCCGAGCTGGCGCACAGGCATCTGCAGGATCGTCATGAAGGTCAGAAAGGAGGTGAGGGTACCGACGGTCATTTCGCCCGACATGACCTTGCCACCGCCAACCCACAGCACAAGTCCCATGGCGACAAAGAAGGAGAAAGTCATGGCGCTGGTGTTGACGACACGGATTCCGACGCGCCGGTGGGCGAGCGCAAGCGCGGTCTTGGAAGCCGCCTCGAACTTCATCAGCTCATAGGCCTGCGCGGCGAAAGCGCGGACGACGCGGATGCCGCCGAGGTTCTCTTCCATGATACGCGTCAGCACGGAGAGCTTCTCCTGAAGATCGAGCCATGTGGCGCGCAGGCGCAGTTGCGTGACGGACGAGCGCCAGGCGACGAAGGGCACGAAGCTCAGGGCCAGCAGGCCGAGCACGACATCGGTCGACAGCAACATATAGGCGCCGATCCCGATCAGGATCGTCAGCAGGATCATCCGCACCAGTGCGGTCGAGAAATACATGCGCACGCCTTCGAGATCGAGCAGGCCGATCGTGATCAGGTCCCCGGAGTGGACGCTGTCGTGAAAGCTGAAGGAAAGGCGCTGGATCTTTTCGTAGCAGGCGAGCCGGAGCTCGTAGCCCATGTGATGGCCAACGCTTTCGCTATAGTAGTTCTGCACCATGGTGAACATGCCGCGCAGCACGCTGGCGCCGAGCAGCATCAGAGCTGTGGTGAGCAGCGCGTCCTGCGCGATCTGCCCGGCCGCCCCGCCTTCAAGTGCTACCTGCGTGTGATCGACGGCCTGACCGAGCAACCGCGGGATCATCAGCTGGAATGCGGAAGCAACGAGGGTCGCGCCGATGGCGAAGCCCGATTGCCAAGGATGGCGGAAGGCCATGGCGGTAATGCGGACAAGCGTAAAGAGGCCCTTGCCCCAGCCGGCCGCACTGACATGCGCCATCGAAGCCGAAGGCTTCGCCGCATGTATTGACGCATCGCTGCTCACGGTATTGTTCCACGTATTCTTGCGGTCGGATGATGGATCCGAGAGATGGCATTTCAGGAAGGGAATGGTTAGCGCGCTTACTTTTGCCGATTCCAGCCGGGCGTTCAAGTCAATAATTCACCAACTGGTTATTTTAGACCGAAACGGTCTCGCATGCCGTCAATTCGTCCTCGGCGAACACCACGGCCGGGCAGTTTCCCTCTGATTTATAGGTGTAAAAACAGATGGTTGCATATAGATCCGTCGAGACCTGAAAATAAAGCGCTTGCGCAAATGTCGTTTTGGCGCTCTGATACACGACCAGTTTGATAGACAATTGCATTGAGGGAAAGCCGACATCTTGGCGCCCTGATGCGTAGCGGCCGAGCGTTTCCGGGCCGCTTGAACCTGCTCAACGCGTGAGGGTATTTCCCGCGTTGAAACCTTGATCGACACACAAACGATGCGGGCAAAGCCGCAAGGGAGTTGCGATGACGGTTCAGGGAATTTTTTCCGCTAAATCGAACGGCGCCGCGCGGATATCGGCGGTGCCGCGCATTGCCATAATCGGCCGAGGCTTTTCGGGCATGATGACGGCGATTGCACTCATGAAGACGGTGCGTACGCCGTTTCACCTGCAGCTGTTCGATCCGAGCTCATCGGTGAGCGGCGGACAGGCGCTGTCGTCGAGCAGATCATCGACGATCCTCAACACCCGTGTTCGCGATCTCTCGGTCGAGGTCGGCGATGCTGACGACTTCAACGACTGGCTCTGTAGCAACGCGGAATTCCGGGCCGCCGTGCCCGCCGCGATCCCCGGGTTCCGCCAGATCTTCGTTCCACGCGAAATTTTCAGCGACTACGTCTACCAGCGATTCTCCGAAGCGCTTGCCGCCCGCAAGGACATCACGGTCCAGGTGTGCAACGAGCCGGTCGTGACGATCCGCAGGAGCCATGGCGATCGGTTCCTGCTCGAGAGTACCAATCCGGCCAATCCTCTCTTCGATACGGTCATTTTCGCGACCGGCTACGGCCTGCCGTCTCCCGAGGCATCCGAAATGGAGCCTTCGCCGATCCGGGCGCAGCGGCTCGTTGCGCGTCCGCATACGGTGCTGCTCGGCAGCGGCATCAGGGTCGTCGATCAACTGCTGCAGCTTCGCGACGGCGGCTATACCGGTCAGGTCACGATCCTGTCGCGACGTGGATTCCTGCCGCAGAGCCACACGCCGAATTCGGCCGATCCGCTCTTTCCGGCCGAGGCTGTGCCGAGTGATCTGCGCGACATCGTCCGCTTCATCCGCGAGGCATGCCGGGAGGCGGACGAGCAGGGGCGCAGCTGGCAATCGGTGATGAACGGTCTGAGGAAACATGCGCGTTCGCTCTGGCGGTCGCTGCCGGCACGACAGAAGCACCAGTTCAACCGGCATCTTCGGGCCATCTACGACAGTCACCGCAACCGTCTTCCGGAAGCGATGCATGCGCGCCTGCGCGGCGAACTTGCCAGTGGCAACACCGTCCTGAGGCGCGGGGTCGCGGGCAGGCGGGGTTTGAGTGGGCTCTTTTTCCGCGCCGCCGGCAGTTCGGTGGATGAGGTCATCCACGCCGAACGCATCTTCGACTGCCGATGCCAGGCGCCGAATCTCGACACTCCGTTGATGCGGAGCCTGATCGAGCAGGGGCTGGCACAGCCGGACGAACTGGCGCTCGGCCTTGCCGTCAACCAGCGCGGCCAGCCGTGCCTGGAGGACGGCGCGACGGTCGACGGCCTGTTTGCGATCGGGCCGCTCGGCCTCGGCAGCCTGCCGGATATCGACCTCGTGCCCGAAATCGTCAGCCAGGCCTATATGGCGGCCGATTTGGTTGGCGAGCGCTTCTATCCGAAGAGCAAGGTCGGCTGATCAGGCGCGGCGGGCTTTCAGTTCGCTGCGGATCACGTAGACCAGAAGGCCGGCGACCATGATGGCGATGGCGAACCAGGTGATCGCATAGGACAGGTGACTGTTGGGGAAAACGACCTGCGTCAGGCCACCCTTGGGATAACCGCCCGGATTCTCGGTCGCGTCCGCGTCGATGAAATAGGGTGCGACATCCGATACGCCGCGCTTGGTGGCGATGGCGTGCACGTCGCGGGAATACCAGCGATCGTCATTGGGCGCATTCGAGCGGATGAAAGTGCCGCCCGGTTCGTCGAGGCGTAAAAGACCGGTGACCGTGATCGGGCCTGAAATCTGCCCTTCCGCGCGGGAATTCGGATCGCGCTTTTCGGAGGGGACGAAACCGCGGTTGATCATCACCGACGTCCCGTCTGAAAGCGTCAGCGGCGTGATCACCCAGTATCCGGCGCCGAGCGCGGTGGACGCGTAGACGTAGCTTTCCTTGTCGTTCCGGAGAACGCCCTCAGCCGACACGCGACGATATTCGTCGTCGGCGCGGTTGATCGCGGCCCAATCCGCCTTGGCGGGCGCCGTAACCGGCTCCGCGTGGATACGCTGGTCGACGCGGGCGATGAGGTCGCGTTTCCAGGCAAGCCGCTCGACCTGCCAGACGCCAAGCGCCGAAACTGCGCAGATGATGAAAACAAGAAAGCCGCAGAAAATCGTCAGCCCTATGCGCGAACGCTGGCGGGGGGCTTCGTCAATATTGGGAGTCGTCATTGTCTAAAACCACTTGAAACCACAACGGGCGGCTTTCGCCGCCCGTTCCTTGATGCCGGTTAAGGCATGTTCTTCATCATTTCGGGGTTCATCGGCATCATATTGGTGTTGAGGTGATGCATGACCCAGAGCGAACCTGACAGAGCGATGACGACGAGCAGGATCGTGAACAGCAGAGCCATCAACGTCCAGCCACCCTCGGAGCGCGGGTTCATGTGCAGGAAGAAGATCATGTGGACGACGATCTGGATGGCGCCGAGGCCCATGATCCAGGCAGCCGTCACGGCTGGGCTGGAGAACACTTCGGCCATGACCAGCCAGAACGGAATGGCCGTCAGGATGACCGACAGCACAAAGCCGATCATGTAGCTCTTGAAGGTGCCGTGACCGGCCTCGTGGCCGTGGCTATGGCCGTGATGCGCTTCGTGAGCGTCCTCATGTGCGGGTGCGTGCGGCGAACTCATCCGAGTACTCCCATAAGATAGACAAAGGAAAAGACGCCGATCCAGACCACGTCGAGGAAGTGCCAGAACATCGAAAGGCACATCAGGCGGCGGCGATTTTCCGGGATCAGGCCGTGCATCGAAACCTGGACCATCAGCGTAACCAGCCAGATGATGCCGAAGGTGACGTGCAGACCGTGGGTGCCGACGAGCGTGAAGAAGCCCGACAGGAAGGCGCTGCGGCTCGGGCCGGCACCTTCATGGATCAGGTGCGCAAACTCGTACAGTTCCAGTCCGATGAAGGCGAGGCCGAAAAGACCGGTCACGCCGAGCCAGAACAGCGTCTCGGCCTTCTTGCCGTGGGCCATCTGCAGCATGGCGAAGCCATAGGTGATGGACGACAGAAGAAGCATCGAGGTGTTGATCGCCACCAGCGGCAGATCGAAGAGATCCTTCGGCGATGGGCCGGCCGCATAATTGCGGCCGAGCACGGCGTAGGTTGCGAACAGGATCGCGAAGATCAGGCAGTCGCTCATCAGGTAGAGCCAGAAACCCAGATTGGTGCTGTTTTCCGGGTGGTGCTCTTCCGTCACGTAGAATTCGGGCTTTTCAGCCGTATCGATTGCAGTCTTGCTCATGTCTTACACCTGCCCGGCAAGCAGCTTGGTGCGCTTGTCTTCGGTTTCGATGACTTCTTCCACCGGGATGTAGAAGTCACGATTGTAGTTGAACGTATGCGCGATGGTGACCACGAGCGCGGCAACCGCTGACAGGACGACCAACCACCAGATGTACCAGATCATGGCGAAGCCGAAGACCACGCTGATCGCGCCGAGGATGACACCGGTGCCGGTGTTCTTCGGCATGTGGATCGGCTTGAAGCCTTCCACCGGACGCTCATGGCCGCGTGCCTTCATGTCGTACCAGCTGTCATGGTCGTAGACGATCGGCGTAAGCGCGAAGTTGTAATCCGGCGGCGGCGACGAGGTCGACCATTCCAGCGTACGGCCACCCCACGGATCGCCCGTGGTGTCGCGAAGCTGGTCGCGCTTCAGGAAGCTGACGACGAGCTGGATCAGGAACGAGCCGATGCCGAGCGCGATCAGGAATGCACCGAAGGCAGCGATGATGAACCAGATCTGCAGCGACGGATCGTCGAACTGCGACATGCGGCGGGTAACGCCCATTAGGCCAAGAACGTAAAGCGGCATGAAGGCGAAGTAGAAGCCGACCAGCCAGAACCAGAAGGACATCTTGCCCCAGAACGGATCGAGCTTGAAGCCGAAGGCCTTCGGGAACCAGTAGGTGACACCGGCCATCAGACCGAACACCACGCCGCCGATGATGACGTTGTGGAAGTGGGCGATCAGGAACAGCGAGTTGTGCAGCACGAAGTCGGCCGGCGGGATAGCGAGCATGACGCCGGTCATGCCGCCGATGACGAAGGTCACCATAAAGCCGATCGTCCAGAGCATCGGCACTTCGTAGCGGATACGACCGCGATACATCGTGAACAGCCAGTTGAACATCTTTGCCCCTGTCGGGATGGAAATGATCATCGTGGTGATGCCGAAGAACGAGTTGACGCTTGCGCCCGAACCCATGGTGAAGAAGTGGTGCAGCCAGACGAGATACGACAGGATCGTGATGACGACCGTTGCGTAGACCATCGAGGCGTAGCCGAACAGGCGCTTGCCGGTGAAGGTGGCGACCACTTCGGAAAAGATGCCGAAAGCGGGCAGCACGAGGATGTAGACTTCCGGGTGACCCCAGATCCAGATGAGGTTCACGTACATCATCGGATTGCCACCAAGGTCATTGGTGAAGAAGTTCGTGCCGGCATAGCGATCGAGCGACAGCAGCGCAAGCGTTGCGGTCAGGATCGGGAACGAGGCGACGATCAGCACGTTGGTGCAGAGCGAGGTCCAGGTGAAGACGGGCATCTTCATCATGGTCATGCCGGGCGCGCGCATCTTGACGATGGTGGCGATCAGGTTGATGCCCGACAATGTCGTTCCGATACCGGCGACCTGCAGGCCCCAGATATAATAGTCGACACCGACGCCGGGGCTATATTCGACACCCGACAGCGGCGGGTAGGCCAGCCAACCGGTACGTGCGAATTCGCCGACGAAGAGCGACATCATGATCAGGATCGCGCCTGCCGTCGTCATCCAGAACGAGAAGTTGTTCAGGAAGGGGAAGGACACGTCGCGGGCGCCGATCTGCAAGGGAACCACGAGGTTCATCAGGCCGGTCACGAACGGCATGGCCATGAAGAAGATCATGATGACGCCGTGGGCGGTGAAGACCTGGTCGTAGTGATGCGGCGGGAAGATGCCGGGATTGCCGTTGAAGGCCATCGCCTGCTGGGTACGCATCATCAGGGCGTCGGCGAAGCCGCGCAGCAGCATGACGAGCGCGAGAATGACGTACATGATGCCGATCTTCTTGTGATCGACGCTCGTCAGCCAGTCTTTCCAGAGGTAGGTCCAGAGTTTGAAGTAAGTGATCAGACCGAGCACCGCTATGCCGCCGATGGCCACCGCCGCGAACGTCGCGACGAGGATCGGCTCGTGATAGGGGAAGGCTTCGATCGTCAACCGGCCGAAGATCAACTTCAGTAGGTCAGGATTGGAAAACATGGAGTAACCCGTTCATTGGTGTCTTTTGGACGCAAAGCGCCAGGTTGAATTAGTTGCTAGGCGCAGGCGTCGTTGCGTCCGACGACGGCATTGCGTGGCCGTCATGCTGCATGTTCATGGCGGGAGCTGCCTCGGTGGCGGGCTTGGCTTCCATGCCGGGCATGTTGTCCATGCTATCGGCGCCATGGGCCGCACCCTCAGCACCAGGCGCGTGAAGATTGATGTCGATCGGCTCGCCGTCGAACTTCAGCTTGTCGCGGTTTTCGTGGCTTTCCTTGCCGCCGCCGCCCATCATGTCGATGTGCATCATCTCGCTGGCGCACATCTTGCCCGGTTCGGCGCACATGTTGACGATCGCGTTGAAGAGGTCGTTGTCGGCGCTCGCGAAGTAGCGGACCGGCTCGCGTTCGCTCGGACGGACCAGCTTCATGTAGGCGTCGCGGTTGAGCGCGGTGCCCTGGTTCTTGACCTGGGCGACCCAGGCGTCGAAGCCCTGCTGGTTGAAGCCGTGGAACTTGAAGCGCATGTGCGAGAAGCCCGGACCGCTATAGTTCGCGGAGAAGCCCTGGTAGACGCCTTCCTTGTTGATGACGGCGTGCAGCTTCGTTTCCATGCCGGGCATGGCGTAGATCTGGCCGGCCAGCGCGGGGATATAGAACGAGTTCATGACCGACGACGACGTGATCTCGAAATTGATCGGAACGTCGACCGGTGCGGCCAGTTCGTTCACCGTCGCGATGCCGAGTTCGGGATAGAAGAACAGCCACTTCCAGTCGAGCGCCACGACCTGAACGGTCAGCGGCTTCATGTCGGCGGGAATTGTGCGCTCCGCATCGATGCGATCGAGCGGGCGGAAAGGGTCGAGCTTGTGGGTGCTGATCCAGGTGATGGCGCCAAGAGCGATGATGATCGCAAGCGGGGCGGACCAGATGACCACTTCGAGACGCGTGGAATGATGCCATTCCGGATCGTAGGTGGCCGATGTGTTCGACTGACGATAGCGCCAGGCGAAGAACAGCGTCAGACAAATCACGGGGATGATGATCAGCAGCATCAGCAGCACTGACACGATGATAAGGTCGCGCTGTTGCACGGCGATATCGCCCGAAGGCGACATGACCACCAGATCGCATCCCGCCAGCGCCAGAAGCAGCGGCAGAATCACGAGATGGCGGGAAAACTTCGACAGTTTTTGCACGTCTCTATGCTCTTGTTGTTTTCGTCCCTTCTGCGACTAAAGCACTGTAACTGATAGCAACATGAGGTGTTTGGTCGCAGCGCAGCAGAATTGCCGCACTGCGGGATACGACGGACCGCAGCGGTTGTCAAAACGTAGACGCAGCCGGGATGGGATTTTTTGATCCGATCCACTTTTGAGCTGCTAATATATCCCGGCCTTGCTCGATGGCCACCTTGGACGCGCTTATTTCACGCCTCGGACGAAGTTTTTTTGATCTAGCTCAAGCTTTCGAAGTTTTCTGCGAACTATTTCGCGTGGCCGGACTTGATAAGCGTGACAGTTCGTTCAAAATCTCTGTGAGGCGCTTTGCCGCAAGCGCCTTAACGAGGGAGGCGTTTTTACATGGCAAATGCAACGCACTACGGTCCGTCGTCGACATCAATGGAGCGCGACGCCCGCCAAATTCATTCCGACAAGCCGGTATCACCCAGCAGTATTGCGCTTGGCGTGATCATCGGACGCATGTCCGAATTCTTCGATTTCTTCGTCTATGGCCTGGCATCCGTGCTGGTCTTTCCGCAACTCGTCTTTCCGTTCGCGCCGGATCGCTTGACGGGGACGCTCTATTCCTTCGCGATCTTCTCGCTTGCGTTTCTCGCGCGCCCCGTAGGCTCCGTCGTGTTCATGACGATCGACCGGCTTTATGGACGCGGCACGAAGCTGACGATCGCGCTATTCCTGCTCGGCGGATCGACGGCGTCGATCGCATTCCTGCCCGGCTATAACGAGATCGGCGTCTGGTCGATCGCGCTGCTGGCGCTCTTCCGCCTGGGCCAGGGCTTTGCCCTCGGCGGCGCGTGGGATGGACTGGCGTCGCTACTGGCGTTGAACGCGCCGCAGAATCGCCGCGGCTGGTACGCGATGATTCCACAGCTCGGCGCACCGATCGGTTTTGCACTTGCAAGTATTCTATTCGGATACTTCATCGCCAACCTGTCGTCGGAAGATTTCCTCAGCTGGGGTTGGCGCTATCCGTTCTTCGTCGCCTTCGCCATCAACGTGGTCGCGCTCTTCGCACGCCTGCGCCTTGTCATGACCAAGGAGTTCGGCACCGCGCTGGAACAGCACGAGCTCGAGGCGGCGCCAATCCGTGACGTCATCCGTGTGCACGGTCGGGACATCCTGATCGGCGCATTCGTTCCGCTGGCAAGCTTTGCGATGTTCCACCTCGTGACGATCTTCCCGCTGGGCTGGATGAGCCTTTACGGCAACCAGCCGATCGGCGAGTTCATGGTCGTGCAGACGATCGGCGCGATGGTCGGGCTCTTGGCGATCATCGCCTCCGGCATGATCGCCGACCGGATCGGCCGGCGCGGGCAGCTGGCGGTCTGTGCCGTGCTGATCGCGATCTTCAGCTTCGGCGGTCCGATCATGCTCGGTTCTGGTTCGGGCGGCCACGATGCCTTCGTGATCATCGGCTTCGGCGTGCTCGGCCTGTCCTTCGGCCAGGCCACCGGTTCGATCTCCTCGCGCTTCGGCCGCGGCTATCGCTACACCGGTGCTGCCTTCACCTCGGACCTCGCCTGGCTCGTCGGCGCCGGCTTCGCGCCCCTCGTGGCGCTCAGCCTGTCCAGCCGCTTCGGCCTGACGTTCGTCGGCTACTACCTGCTGTCGGGCGCGATCTGTACGCTGGCCGCCCTGGCCTTCAGCAAGGCGCTTGAACAGCGCGACTGATGTTGCCACAGATAGCGAAAGCCCGCCTGAAGTCACATTCAGGCGGGCTTTTTGCATTTTACTTGCAGGCTTCCAGGGCGCGGGTTCTAGTTCACCGGCTCCGGCTTTTTTGCTGAACGGGCGGCGGTCAACTCCGCCGTCGTGTGGTTCAGGCGGTCGGCCAGCACGCGCATGATCTCGACGGCCATCTCGGGAAAATCGCTGAGCAGCTTCAGGAAGTGTTCCTTGCTTATGCGCAGGACCTCGAGCGGCGAGGTGGCCCGGACCGTGGCGGTACGGGACACATCACAGAGAATGGCGATTTCGCCGACGATGGAATTCAGCTCCACATCCGCGACCTTGATGTCGCCTGCGGGGGAGTGAACCAGAATATCAGCGGTACCCGATAGCACCACATAAGCGGCATCGCCGGTATCGCCCTGATGGAAAAGATCCTGCCCTACATTGTAGGTCATCCGGTCGGAAGTGAATGCCAAAAGCTTGAGTTTGGCCGGTGCGATCCTGGAAAAGATCGGCACCCGCCGCAGCATTTCGACTTCATCTCTCAACAGCATGAGCGTACTTACCCCTTGCGGCGCTTCTCAACCGGTGCGCCCGCCAGAATCTGCCGCGCCCACCCGTGGGCGCCTATATCGCCACTGCCACTACGATATTACGATAACAGTTCCTTGAACATACCGTTTTGTTCGGAAAGTTCGGGAAAGTTGCCGGCTTCGGCCAATACACCCCTGTCGAAAACCAGGATTCGATCGAAAATCTCCGCCAGCTTGGCGTTCGAGAGCACCCAGATGATCGCCGGCCGCTCTCCTTCCGTGTGCAGATTCTCCACGACGTTGTGCGTGATCTGATCCTGAACGCGCTGGTCAAGCGCCGAAAGCGGGCGATTGAAGATGAAGTAGTCCGAGCGCTTCAGAAGCGAACGGGCGAGGTTGAGCTTCTGCCGCTGCACCATCGTAAGACGCTTGCCGCCGGAGCCGACGTCGAATTCCAGTCCGATGGAGAGCACGTCGTCGAAGAGACCGAGGCGATCAAGCAGTTCACCCATGATGGCGCGGATGCGGTCGGATGCATCTGCCTGCTGGTAGGCGATGCGGCCGAAGAGCACGTTGTCCATCAGGCTGGCGGAAGAGATGAAATGCTCGGGATCGTAACGTTCGATGACGGCGGCGAGATCATCCGGGATATTCTCGTGGAACTGCTTGCGGGCGCTGACGATCTTGTCCATCAGCTCGTTGCTCAGAAGACCGAAACGATGCCGCGGTTCGATATAGGCGAAGCTCAGGCGGATGATCGCGGACCGTTCTTCCGGTGCCGCGTCGTCGAACTTCCGGCTCTGCAGTTTCTGCAACAGGGCTTGGTACGTCGGAATATCATCCGGCGTCATGAAGGTCAGCTGCTGGAAGAACGGATGGTCCGGCGGCAGGTCGTGGAAGAGTTCGACGGCGTTTTCCGCGATCTCCAGACCCATGGCATAGAGATCGTTGCTGAGGCCGGTATCGCGGAACAGCGTCTGGAAATAGGGGTGAGCGGCGAGCCGCCGGTTGTTCATCATCGGCCGCCGCATGGAGCCGAAGAGCAGGTTTTCGCCAACGGTAGCCTGGACGTTGTAGGCATCGAAATCGAACGGCACGACGATATTGCCGAGGCCTGTGTCCTGCATCTGCTTTCGAAGCGCGGCGCGCAGGTCGACGATATGCGAGGCGAGCGCCACGTGGACGTCGGTATTGACGGTCGATCGCAATGCAAGATCGAGGATGTCCTGCGAAATCAGCACGGCGTCGAGTACCGGGCGGATCGCTGCCAGCAGGTCTTCCGGCCCGGTGGCGCCGGCCGAATTGTAATCGACCCAGTCGCTGTTGAGGTCGAGCGTCGGGTTGCCGGCTTTCACGGCCTCGGCAGCGTGCCACTTTGCTTCCGTTGCCATGCGTTCGTCATAGGCAGGCTTGGTCAGCGGCGCATGCTTGAGACCATAGAGCAGATTGTCGCGCAGCGTACCGTGGAAGAAATAGGTATCCGCCGACGCGTAGGACATGCGCCGGCCGGTGATCGATTCCGGCAGTTCGAGCAGGTCATGGCCATCGATCGTGACGCGACCGGAGTCGGGCCAGGTGATGCGGCCGAGCGCTTCGGCAAAGGCTTCGGCGCCACTGCTGTTCGGACCGACCACGGCTACGGTTTCGTTGGGTTTGATCTCGACGGAAACATGATCGACCAGGCGCGCGCCGCTGTCGTCGCTGAGCGTGAGGTTGGTCACGACCAGCGGCGCCGTCAGGCCGACGACGGCTGCGGTCGGGATGTCGTGGATCTTGCTGTCGATCAGCGGCTCGATGTTGAACTGCTCGTAGACCTGCTGATACTTCACCTGCACGTCCTGGCGCATCTGGTCCCAGTCGATCAGTTCCTTCAGCGGGCCGGGAAGATCCTTGTAGGCGCTGATGACGGCGACGAGCTGCCCGATATCGAGCCGGCCCTGCAGTGCCAGATAGCCGCCGATCGCGTAGAAGAGAAATGGCGTCACCTGGGCAAGGAAGTTGTTCAGGAATTTGACCAGAAACTTCCACTGGTAGAGGTCGTAGCGGATCGAGAAGATCAGCCCCAGGCGGGTGGCGATATCGGCGCGTTCGAGGTTCGACGTGTCGTTGCCGTGGATCGTGCCGATACCGTCGACGATTTCGCCGACGCGGCCGGAAAGCTCGCGCGCGGTCAGCTGGCGCTGGCGGCCCAGTTCGAGCAGGCGGCGCCGCATGCGCGGGATGATGACGGCCTGAACGCCGACGATAGCGGCGGCGATCATGCCGAGCCAGAAGTTCTGGACGATGATGAAGGCGAGCGCCGTTAGCGCCTGCCCGCCGAGCAGGGCGGGCGCCACGAAGGCGTCCCCGGTGAAGCCGCCCATCGGCTCGACTTCATCCTTGATCATCGTCGCGATTTCGGCGGACTTCACGCGCTTGAAGTGATTGGGCGGGAAGCGCAGCACCCGGTCGATCAGCTCGAAACGGATGCGGCGGAGCATGCGCTCGCCGAGCCGGCCCTTGTAGGTGTTGATGTAGAACTTGAAGAGGCCGTTGAGCACGACCAGTGCCAGGAACACCAGGCTCAAGGCCATCAGCATCTGCTGGCGACCGAGCGAAAATCCCTCGAAGAACTCGACATGACCGATCAGCGGCAAGTCGTAGGCGAGATGCATGAACTTCTGCGTCGCACCTTCGCCTTCGAAGCCCGATCCCTGGATCGGTCCGTTGACGATCTGCTTCGGCAGATCGAAGGAAAGGAAGTAAGGGATCATCGATACGGCGACGACAGTCAGAATCCAGAGCTGCTGCAGCCGGGTATTCGACCAGATGTACCGCGCGAGGCTTTTTTCCATTGCTAACCGTCAGTTGCCGGGAATTCGGGCAATGGACCTGTGGCTGGGACGGGAAAGAAATGCCACGAACAGGACCATGCAACCGGACTACCGGATATCATAACGAAAACAACGCAGACGGCTTGCACCCCGTTGCGTCGAATCTCGCCGGAAAGGCATTTATATCATAGGAATTTCATAAAGCGCGAGGGGTTCAGCCAATCATCGAGCGAATGATCGCGGCGGTTTTCTCGGCACCGTTGAGATCAAGTAACACCTTGGCTGTTCGCCGCGACGCAAGCGCGTCCTCGACGGCCTTACCAACCAGAGCGGGTGTAAGCTGGCCCTCCGGTAACACATCGGCAAGGCCCAGCGCCTTCAGGCGCTCGGCGCGCACGGTTTGCTCGGTCTCTCCGCCGGCGACGAAGGGAATGAGGATGGCGCGGCAATCCGTCTGCAAGAGGTCGCCGACGGTATTGTAGCCCGCCTGCGAGATCGAAACCCGGGCCCCACGCAGCAGCGAGGGAAAGTCCTTGCGGAAGCGTACGAGCGTCGCGTTCGGCGGTGTCATTTCCGCGAGCGCGGCGAAATCCGCTTCGGCGAGGTTGGGGCCGCTGACCAGAAGCCACTTCAAATCGGACGGCAGATTAGAGGCGGCATCGCAGGCCGCGCGCAGCAGATCGAGCCCGACGGCGCCTCCGCCCGCGGAAGCGATCACGTCGAACACTTCCGTTGGCTCCGGCGCGCGTGGCGCGACCACCATGCCGGTATAATGGACCTTGGCCGCGATCTCGCTCGTCAGCGGAAACGTATCCTGCAACTCGACGAAGCCGGGATCGCCGTGAACCAGGATGCCGTCGAAATGCTTTTGCACCAGCGCCACGGTTTCCTCGTCGCGCCCCGGCTTGCGATTTTCCTGCAGGATGTCGCGCACCGAGCTCAGCAGCTTCGGACGCGGAGTGGCGTTTTCGATCGCGTCGAGCAGCGGCAGCAGTTCGAAGCGCATCTGGCGGCGGCCGAACGGGAAGGCCTCGATGATGACCACATCCGGGCTGGCGTCGCGGAAAGCCTGCAGCAGCAGGTCACGGCGCCTTTCCAGAAACGCGCTGTCCGCCGCGACGCCATTGGCATCAGCAAGACCGGAAAAGCCAGCATTGCTGGCAACCACCGGCGGCAAGGCAATCGTCTTGACGCCGTCGCCGGGAAAGCCCGGAACGGGAAGGCCGCCGGTCACGACCGTAACGTCGCAGCCGTCTTTGGCGAGCGCATTGGCAATGCGGCTGGCGCGGGCGATATGCCCGATCCCCAAGAGATGCTGGACGTAGAAGAATACCTTGGGAGCGCTCATGATGCCCTCTGCCATTCCTGTTCGAAGAGTTCGCTGAGCTGCCGGATGCTGGAGTGATAGTCGAAATGCTCGCGCACGCGTTGTTCGGCGGCATCGCCAAGCTTTGATCGCAATGCCGGGTCGCGGATCGTTTCCAGAAGCGCTGCTGCCAGCGCTTCTGGGTTTTCAGGCGGCACGATCAGGCCGTTCTCGTGATCCGCCAGCAACTCGGGGACGCCCGATACCGCGGTCGATACACAGGGCAGGCGCTGGCTGGACGCCTCGACCAGGACATTCGGCAGCCCGTCGCGATCGCCGTTTGCCGCGATGCGGCATGCGAGAACGAAGAGGTCGGCGCTGCGGTAGTGCTCGAGGACCTCCTCCTGCGCGAGTGCGCCCTTCCAGGTGATCTTGTCGGCGAGTCCGAGTTCCGTGGCGAGCGTCTTCAGCTTCGACAGGTTATCGCCGCCGCCGATGTGCTCGAACCGCCAGTGCAGGTCGGCCGGAAGCAGGGCGAGCGCGCGCAGCAGCGTGTCGTATCCCTTCTTCTCGACGGCGCGGCCGACACTGAGGATCAGCGCCGGCTTGTCAGGATCGCTGCCGTCAGCCTGCGACCGCGTGCCGGCGAAGTGGCCGAAGCGGGCGAGATCGAGCCCGTGATAGCTCAGATGCACCGCATCCGGCCGCGATGTCAGCGTCCGCATGTGCTCGTAGCCGCTGCGGGTGCAGGTGACAGCCCAGCGTGCACTGGAAAGCTTCTCGTTCAGTTCCCAGTCCGGCGAGGTCCAGATGTCCTTGGCGTGGGCCGAACAGGTCCACGGCACCCCGGTGATGATGCTGGCATATTCCGTGACCGATGCTGGCGTGTGGATGAAGTGGGCGTGGAGCCAGGCGCCGTTATCAGGCCATTCGCGGGCAAGCACCAGCGCCTGGCCGAGCCGACGGAAGCGGTTGCGGGAGATATCGCGCGGCAGGTCCTTGAGGAACCGCCTGAGCAGAGCGCCAAAGCCCGGCCTCCTGAATCCGGCGAACAGGCCTTTCAGCACGCGGATGGGTTCCTCGTGGAGATATTCCGGGAGATAGACGACGCGCGCCTTGATCTCGTCGTGCACCGGATGCCGCTTCTTGTCGGTCGGCCGGCGCATCGAAATGAGGGTCAGGTCGAACCCGGCCTTTTCCAGCCCAAGCAGTTCCTGCGCGATGAAGGTCTCCGAAAGGCGAGGGTAGCCCTTCAGGACAACGAGTATCCGGCGGCGGTGCGGCAATGCTGTACTCTTCACTCGGCGCCGACGACCGACAGGTGCCGGCCGCGATTGTCGAGCCAGTGGCCCACGGTCTGCGAGATGTGGTTGAGACCCTCGAGCTGCATGTTGGAGCCGCTCCTGGATGGCGGCAGGCGATCCGGCAGCCGCTTCAGCGCGTCGGCCATGACCGCCGGATCAGCCGACTGGTCCGGAAGCAGCATGTCGACGAGGCCGAGTTCGCTGGCGCGCTGCGCCCGCAGCAGCTGCTCCTCGCGCGGCTTAACGCGCGGCACGATCAGCGCCGGCTTGTCGAAGGAGAGGATCTCGCAATAGGTGTTGTAGCCGCCCATTGCTACAACTCCCGTTGCGCCGGCAATTAGCTCTTCCATGTTGTTGTCGAATTCGATCACCTCGATATAGGGGATTTTCGCGCCCTTGCCGACAAGCCGGGTCCGCTCGGCGGCCGGCATGTACGGCCCGAGCACGACCAGTGCCTTCTGCTCGAGGGTCGGATCGTGTTCGTAGGCGTTCATCACGTCCTCGACGAGATCGGATCCATCGCCGCCGCCACCCGTGGTGACGAGGATGTAGTTGTCCGTGCGGGCGTTGATCGAGGTCTTGTTGGTGGACACGCTGCGCTGCAGGAAACCGACGAAATCCATCTTGCGACGAACGCTTGGCGGCACATCGAGGCCGACAAGCGGATCGTAGAAATCCGGCGGGCCGTAGACCCAGACGGAATCATAATACTGGTCGATCTTCTCCATGATGCCGTTTCGCTTCCACTCGGCATCGAGCAGGTGCGGGGCGTCCATGATTTCGCGCAGGCCAAGCACAAGGGTGGCGCCACGGGCCTTCAGATAGGCGAGCGTGTCCTCGACTTCGCCCTTCAGGCCCATCGGTTCCTTGTCGACGATGAAGATGTCGGGCTGAAACGTCTCCGCCGTGTGGCGGATACTGGCTTCGCGCATCTTCAGCGTCTCGTGCAGGTCGATGTGGCTTGCCATCGACGTGTATTCGCCGTTGCGCAGCTTGATGACGCTGGGGATCTTCACGAAGTCGACGCGGGCGCGGTAGTCGAAGGCACCGGCGATCGTCGCCCCCGATATGATCAGAATATTGAGGCCGCGATAATCCTCGACGAGTGCGTGCGCGATCGTGCGACAACGGCGCAGATGGCCGAGCCCGAACGTATCGTGGCTGTACATGAGGATGCGGGCATCTTCCAGGCGCCGGGCCATGGTCAATCCTTCTGGGCTGTATGTCATACGAGCTCCGTCGATCTCAACTGGCCGCAAGGGACCGGGCAAGCCGTGGGGCTGCCGGCTATTTGTAGGGATCTGCCGCATCGCGCAAGCCGTCTCCCAGAAAGTTGAACGCCAAAATCACCAGGACAACCGGTATAATCGGAAAAAGCAGCCACGGGTAGAAGGCAATGACGCTGACGCTCTTCGCCTCCGTCAACAGGATGCCCCAGCTGGTGATCGGCGGGCGAAGACCAAGCCCCAGGAAGCTCAGCGCGGTCTCGCCGAGGATCATTCCCGGGATGGAAATCGTTGCCGAAGCAATGAGATGCGACATGAAGCCGGGTACGAGATGCCGGCCGATGATGCGCGGCGTGCTCGCTCCCATGAGCTGCGCCGCCTGTACGTAATCTTCTTCACGCAGCGCGAGAAGCTTCGAGCGCACGGCGCGGGCGAGCCCCGTCCAGTCGATGATGCCGAGGATGACCGTGATCCCGAAATAGATGACGATCGGGCTCCAGGTGACCGGCATGATCGCCGCCAGCGCCATCCATAGCGGCAGGCTTGGCAGCGACTGCAGTACCTCGATCAGGCGCTGGACGATGAGATCGAAGACGCCGCCGCGGTAGCCGGCAAGACCGCCGATGACGATGCCGAGGCAGAAGCTGATGGCGATGCCGATCAGGCCGATGGTGAGCGAGATGCGCGCGCCGTAAAGAATGCGCGACAGCACGTCGCGGCCAAGGCGATCGGTGCCGAGCAGGAACATCTGACCACCCACCGCCGGGCAGACCAGATGCCGGTCGGAGGGAATGACGCCCCAGAGCTTGTAGGCGTCGCCGCGGCAGAAGAAACGGATCTTCTGCACATCGTTCGGCCGGTCGGCGTAGAGCCGGTGCAGCGTATCAATGTCGAGCGACATGCTGCGGCCGTAAACGAAGGGGCCGACGAACTTGCCCTCGTTGAAGAAATGGACGCGTTGCGGCGGCGAATGAATGAATTCGACGTTCTTGGTGTGCAGGCCATAGGGGGCCAGGAACTCGACGATGATGATCGCCAGATAGACCAGAAGCAGGAAGATGCCGGAGGCGAGCGCAAGCTTGTGCCGCTTGAACTTCCACCACATCAACTGCTTCTGCGACGCGAGATGGATGCGCGACTGCGTCGACGTCATCGATTCCGTCGCGAACGGATCGAACGGCGCCGTCGAGACATAATGCGGCATCGGCGCGCCGGGCGGGGGCAAGGGCGACATTATTTGGTGCTCCTGCCTTGAAGACGGATGCGGGGATCGAGGAAGCCGAGCGCGATGTCGGAGACGAGCACGCCGATCACGTTGAGGAATGCCAGGAACATCAGGAACGAGCCGGCGAGATACATGTCCTGGCTCTGCAGCGCCTTGATCAGCATGGGGCCGGTGGTCTCCAGCGACAGCACGATGGCGACGATTTCGGCGCCGGAGATGATCGAGGGAAGGATCGAACCGATATCGGCCACGAAGAAGTTCAGTGCCATGCGCAGCGGATACTTGATGAGCGCGCGCAGCGGCGGCATGCCCTTGGCGCGGGCGGTCACCACATATTGCTTCTGCATCTCGTCGAGCAGGTTGGCACGCAGGCGCCGGATCATGCCGGCAGTCCCCGCGGTGCCGACGATGATCACGGGGATCCACAGATGCGACAGGATCGAGCGCGCCTTTTCCCAGCTCATCGGCTCGTTCAGGAACTTCTGGTCCATCAGGTGGCCGATCGAGACGCCGAACCAGATGTTGGCGAAATACATCAGGATCAGCGCCAGCATGAAGTTCGGAATGGCGATGCCGAGCAGGCCGAAGAAGGTCAGGCCGTAGTCGCCCCAGCTATACTGGTGCGTGGCCGAATAGATGCCGATCGGGAAGGCGATCAGCCATGTCAGCAGGATCGTCGAGAAGGACACGAGGATGGTGAGCCACAGGCGGTCGCCGACCACCTCGGAGACCGGCAGCTGGTACTCGAAGGAGTAGCCGAAATCGCCGTGCAGCATGCCGCCGACCCAGTAGAAATAGCGGACGATCTCGGGCTTGTCGAAACCGTATTGCTTTCGGAGTTCCTCGATCTCCTGCAGGTTGGCGCTTTCGCCCTGCGCGCGCAGCTCGGCGATCTGGCTTTCGAAGAAGTCACCCGGCGGCAGTTCGATGATGGTGAAGACGAGCGCCGAGATGATGAACAGCGTGGGCACCATGGCGGCGATGCGCCAGAAGATATAACGCAGCATCGCTCAGGCCTCCTTGAACCAGAAGCTGTCCGGCATGTAGACGCCGAAGAAGGAGGTCGGGTCGAAGCCGTAGAGGGCCTCTTCCGGCACGTTTTGCAGCTTCGCGGATCTGAGGATCGGTTGCAGCGTGCTGTTGATCAGCCCGATGGAGAAGACCTGCTGGGTGTAGATCGACAGCATCTGGTGCCAGATGGTCTCGCGCTCCTCGAAATGCGTGGTCGCGCCCCATTGGTTGAGCAGATCGACGAGCTGTTGTGCTTCCGGCAGGTCCGGCGCGACACCTTCTTGGCCGGCCGAGAGATAGTACATGCCCCACAATGGCCATTGCAGCTGGTCGTCCAGCGTCGGCGCAAGCTGCCCCGGCGACATGTCGGCGGTGGCAACGCCGTTCTCCATGCCGAACCAGATCGACATCATGATCGTCCCGCTCATGGCGCGAGAGCGGAAGATGTCGCGCTGCGAGGTGCGGGTGAAAAGCGCGATGCCGACCTCGCGCCAGTGATCGCGCACCAGTTCGAGGACGTCGGTGTCGAGATTGCTTTCGCCCGCCGTCTCCACGGTGATCTCCGCGCGTCGTCCGTCCGGCAGCAGGCGGATGTCGTCGTCGTCGCGCTTGTCGAGCCCGAGTTCGTCGAGCATCCTGTTTGCAAGCTCCGGGTCGTGGGCGGTAAAGGCGTTGGCGTATTCCGGCTTGAACAGCGGGCTGTCGGGCAGCACGCTGTCGGCGCTTTCCTTGCCGAGGCCGTAGAAGGCGACCATGTTGATCTCGTGCCGGTTGACGGCAAGCGAGAGAGCGCGTCGGAAATTGGCTTCGCGGAACAGCGACCGCCAGACCTTGTCGGCGCAATTGAGGTTGGGTTGCAGCGCCACGCGCGAGCCGCGCGTCTGCTTCCAGAGGTTCACCTTGACGGGGAAACGTTTCTCCGCGTCCTTCAGGAAGGTGTAGTCGTTGAAGTCGACGCCTGTCGACTGCAGGTCCGACTCGCCGGCGCCGGCCTTGGCAGCGATGATCGAGGAGGAACTGACGCCCACCACGAAGCGATCGATATAGGGCAGCTGCTTGCCGTTCTCGTCGACCCGATGGAAGAACGGATTGCGCACGAAGACGAACTGTTCGGCCGGCGGCGCGGTGGTGTTCTGCCAGGGATCGAGCGTCGGTAGCGCCGGATTGTCCGGCCGCGAGGCGCGGGCCATCTTGATGTGAAGGTCGACCCACTTCTTGACCCGGTTCTCCTTCATGAGCGCCGAAAGCCGGAAATCGTCCTGATACTTCTTGTGGAACTGCTTGAGGTAATGGCCCGGCCCGTAGATGACGAGAGGCAGGGGACCGGCCAGCGCCGGCATGAAATTCGGGTTGGGCTTGTCCCAGCTGTAGCGGACGGTGACCGGATCGATCACCTCGAAGCGCGGCAGCTCGCCGTGCGGGCGAAGCTCCAGCGCACCGCCACCAGGCGTGAGATCGCTGTTCAGGATTACGTCTTCCCACCAATAGCGGAAATCGTCGGCGGTGAACGGTGCCCCGTCCGACCAGCGATGACCTTCGCGGAGGTGGAAAGTGAAGACGGAATCTTTTTCAGAGGTGAATCCGGCAAGGATATCCGGTTCGAACTTCAGGTTTTCGGCATAGCCGACAAGCCGCGAATACCCGTAGACCGTCATGTAGCGAATGTCTTTGGCGCTGCCGATGATCGTGCGAACCGTGCCGCCATAGACGCCGGGTTCGCGGCCCATCGCCTTCATGTTGACGATCCGCGGATGCGTCGGCAACCGATCCACCATCGGCGGAATGCGGTCGGCGCGCAGCCAGTCGCGCAGGAATTCGGGTTCAATGTCGCGATCGGCCGCAGCATTCAGGATGGATGGCGTGATCGCAGAGCCGATCAGCCCGCCGAGAAAGGTGCGCCGGCTTACCATGAGCGCAATTCCTTGACATCAGCGCCTTTGCGGGCACGCACCAGATGGCCGTTGCCGAGGTCGGCATAATCGAGTTCCGAAGCGTCGTCGTGCTCGGCGGTGAAGGTAATCCCCCAGTTCTGCTTGTCCGCGGCGCCGTTCCTGCGCAGCGCCTCGAAATCGAGCGGCCGGTTGAGATCGGGGAAGGGGACGGCCGCCAGAAGCGACTTGGTATAGGGATGTACCGGATCGCGCAGGATGATCTCGCGCGGGGCGATCTCGACGATGCGTCCCTTGCACATGACGGCGATGCGATCGGCCATGTAGTCGACGACGGCGAGATTGTGCGAGATGAAGAGATAGGTGAGCCCCAGCTCCTTCTGCAGGTCCTTGAGCAGGTTCAGGATCTGCGCCTGAACGGATACGTCGAGCGCCGAGACCGGCTCGTCGAGAATGATAAGCTTCGGGCCGAGCGCCAAAGCGCGCGCGATACCGATGCGCTGGCGCTGCCCGCCGGAAAAACTGTGCGGATAGCGGCTGAGGTAGCGCCGGTCGAGACCGATGGCGCCCATCAGCGCCTCCACACGCTGCTTGCGCTCGGCGCTGTCGCCGCGATCGTGGATCTCAAGCGGTTCGCTCAGGATGTTGCGCACGGTCATGCGCGGAGAGAGCGAGGACACCGGGTCCTGGAACACCATCTGGATCTTGGTGCGCATCTCCTGCAGTTCGTCGCCCTGGACGGACAGGACGTCCGTCACCTTGGTGCCGTCGTTGAAGATCACGGAACCGCTGTCGGGCGTGATCGCGCGCATGAGGATCTTGCTGACGGTCGTCTTGCCGCAGCCGGATTCACCGACCAGGCCAAGACACTCGCCGCGCAGGATGTCGAAGCTTACATCGTCCACGGCGCGCACCGCGGTTGCCTCGCGCGTGCCGAAAAGGCCGCGATTGCGCGTCTTGAAGCTCTTGGTGAGGTTGTTCACCGACAGCAGCACCTTGGGGCCTTCCGCCTTGACCTTTTTCTTGCCGATCAAAGACTCCAGATTGACGGGCACGTCGCGCAACGCCTTCAGCCGCTCGCCCGGCTTCATGTCGAAGTGCGGAACGGCCGCCATCAGCCCCTTGAGATAGGGATGCTGCGGATTACGGAAGATGGCATCGACCGGCCCGGCTTCCATGATCTCGCCGTGGTAGATCACCACCACTTCGTCGGCCATGTTGGCGACGACGCCGAGATCGTGGGTGATGAGCAGCATCGCCATGCCGAGCTTGTGCTGCAGGTCGCGCAGAAGTTCGAGGATCTGCGCCTGGATCGTAACGTCTAGCGCGGTCGTCGGCTCGTCGGCGATCAGGAGCGCCGGCTTGCAGATCAGCGCCATGGCGATCATCGCGCGCTGGCGCATGCCGCCGGAAAGCTCGAAGGGGTACATGTCGAAGGTGCGATGCGGATTGGCAAAGCCGACGAGCCCCAGCATCTCCTCGGTGCGCTCGCGCGCTTCCTTCTTGTCGGCATCCGTGTGGATCAGCAGCGCCTCGCTGATCTGGTTGCCGACGGTGTGCAGCGGCGACAGCGACGTCATGGGCTCCTGGAAAATTGTCGCCATGCGACGGCCGCGCAGGTCCCGCATCTCGGCGCTGTCGCGCGAGTAATGCAGGATATCCGTCGTCTT
Organism: Rhizobium sp. S152; assembly: GCF_030380735.1. Classification (GTDB taxonomy): domain Bacteria; phylum Pseudomonadota; class Alphaproteobacteria; order Rhizobiales; family Rhizobiaceae; genus Rhizobium. The sequence goes on from NZ_JAUDRZ010000002.1 coordinate 251,170, forward strand.
GCCGTCGAGCGGATCGGAGAACAGGATCTTGCCCTCGGCCGTGGCCGGGTTGGGAAGAATGCCCATGATGCTCTGGCTGATGACCGACTTGCCGGAGCCGGACTCGCCGACCAGCGCCGTCACCTTGCCCGGAAGAATGCGGAGATTGGCGCCCTTTACGACACGCAGGCGATCCCCAAAGATCGAGAAGGAAACGTCGAGATTCTCGATGCGTAACAGATCGGACGCGGCCGCCATGCCAATGAAATTCCCCAGCTTTTATTGTTCCCGATCAGGCACACTATCGTACCGTCAACTGGGTGTCCAGTTGATGACAGACGCCTGCCAATCGCCGCATTTCATACGGTCGGGAAAAATAAGGCTCTGGATGTTATCCGGCGTATAAATGCCTCTATTGAACGAACGTCTCGGGCGCCGGTTCCTTGGCCTGCTTGCGCGCGTCACGATGCAGCAGGATGACCTGCTCCGCTTCCGAAAGGCCGTTCTGCGCGATCTCGTCGAAACCGTCCGCAACAGGCATGGCGGGTGCCGGGGGGCGCGGTTGCAGCACGGTGACCTTCTGCCGGACGCCGCGCAGCTTTTCTTCGCCGAGCGTCGTCCACTCGCCGCCGCAATAGCCGGCGAAGGCCTGGCTCGCCACGACCTCGCGCGAATATTTCTTGGTCAGCGATTGCAGGCGCTGCACTTCGTTGACGGCCGATCCGAAGGCCGAGAACGTCAGCCGATCCTTCAAGCCGACATTGCCGAGCATGACGTTTCCGACGTGAAGGCCGATCCCGTAGGAGATCTTGTTGAAGCCCTTTTCCGCACGTTCGAGATTGAGCTCGGCGACCCGCGCCTGGGCTTGATGAACGGCGGAGAGCGCCGCCTGACAGGCCATTTTCGACGGGTCCTTGTGGCGCCCGCAGGGATAGACGGCAAGGAAACCGTCGCCGAGGAAGCTCAGGATCTCGCCGCCGTTGCGGTTGAAGGGGGCGGCGATCGCATCGAAGAACTGGTTGAGCGTATCGATATAGGCCTGCCGCCCTTCCTTTTCGGCATACATGGTGGATTGCCGCATGTCGCCCATGACCAGCGCCGCGCGAATGGTCTCGCCGTCACCGCGACGGATCTGGCCGTTGAGCACGCGCTTGCCGGCATCTCCGCCGAGGTAGGTGGTCAGCATGTTGTTGGCGAGTTTGCCGAGAACGGCCATCTTGGCGGCCACTGCCAGATGGTTCTGCATCCTCAATAGCGCATCGATCATGTCGTCGGAAAAACCGCTGTGGCTGTCGGTCGACCAGGAGCCCATCATCCCCTGCACCGAACCGTCGCCGAATGGCTGGACGAAGGCGAGATAATCGGTGATGCGATCCGCGCGCAGATCGAGAAAGACGGGGAATTCCGCCGGTCCGTCGGCCGGGATGCGGCGGCGGATGTGCTGGAGATTGTTGTCGAGCAGATAATAATAGGGGCTCTTCAGGAATCGTTCCGGCTTCTGGCCGGCGGCGTGCCGATAGCCCTCGATGGTGACGCCGCTCGATCGCTTCCAGGTGAAGCTCAACGCATCGTAGAGCGGATGCAGCATAGAAAACGTCAGATGCACCCGGGCAATCGGCAGGCCGGCGGCGGCAATCCGCTCACAGAAACCGCGAACGATGGTCTCCAGATCGTCGCCGGCCAGAGACGAGTTCGTCAGCCATTCCGCGACCTTGTCCAGAAGAATGGAAGAGACGCTGGTTTCGATGGTGCCCATTCTCGGTATGATCCTCATGATGCACCCATCCTTCAAAAGCGTCGGATACCCGTCCGCGGCATCGGTTGCGCGAGACGAGGGCGAGGATGGGCGGGTAATATTCTTGTGTCAACGATCCCGCCGGAAAACCGGCGAAAAGTCCATTTAAGCCGTTGATATATCGGCAGGAACGGTGCTTGGAGTCAGTAGGTTGTTATCCTGTTTAGATAGGTGCGCGCCCGTACCCTAACAATGGTGCCGGAGGATTTTTTCGGCCTTCAGATGCAGTGCCGCGGGCGGCGAGTCTTTTGGGCAACAGTCGCCTTCCGGCCGTCGAGCGGTCACGATCGCGTCAGGCGACCGCTTAGGGGGCACGTGCCGCGGGTTTCAATCGGCGCGATCTTGCATTAGATCAGGGCTCCATATCGCATTCAGATGAGACCAGCCTTGGCCAGTTCCTCCGCCTACGAAACGCTCTCGAAGAAGATTGAAGACCGCGCCGCCCGCGCCGGCGTCATAGGTCTGGGCTATGTCGGCCTGCCGCTGGCGATGGCGATCGCGCGCAGCGGCTTCGCGGTTACCGGTTTCGATATCGACCCGAAGAAGATCGTCGCGCTGGATGCCCGCAAATCCTATATCGACGCCGTCGGTGATGCGGACCTTGCTGTCGAGATCGACGCCGATCGGTTCGGCGCCACCACCGATTTCGCGGGGCTTGCGGCTTGCGACGTCATCGTCATCTGCGTCCCGACGCCCTTGACCAAGCACCGCGATCCGGATCTCTCCTTCGTCGAGGCGACGGCACGTGCCATCTCCGAGCATCTGCGCCCGGGGCAACTGGTCGTGCTGGAATCGACCACCTATCCCGGCACCACCGACGACGTGGTCAAAGTCATTCTCGAAAAGACCGGCCTGCGTTCCGGCGTTGATTTCTTCATCGGCTTCTCTCCCGAGCGCGAGGACCCTGGCAACCAGCATTTCAACACGGCGACCATCCCCAAGGTCGTGGCCGGTGACGGCCCCGAGGCGCTGGCGGTGATGAAGAGCTTTTATGGTGCTGCGGTGAAAACGGTGGTGCCGGTCTCCTCCAACGCGACGGCCGAGGCGGTGAAGCTCACGGAGAACATCTTTCGTTCGGTCAACATCGCGCTGGTCAACGAACTGAAGACCGTCTACGCCGCCATGGGCATCGACGTCTGGGAAGTCATCGACGCCGCCAAGACCAAGCCGTTCGGCTACATGCCGTTCTATCCCGGCCCGGGGCTCGGCGGCCACTGCATTCCGATCGATCCTTTCTATCTCACATGGAAATCGCGCGAGTACGAACTGCCGACGCGCTTCATCGAGCTTGCCGGCGAGATCAATTCGGCGATGCCACGCTATGTCGTCGGCAAGCTCGCCGAGGCGCTCGATATTCGCGCCGGCAAGGCACTCAGCCGCTCCCGCGTTCTGGTGCTGGGCCTCGCCTACAAGAAGAATGTCGGCGATATCAGGGAGAGCCCGTCGCTGCGGCTGATCGAGATCATCGAGGAGCGCGGCGGCAAGGCGGATTACCACGATCCGCATGTCGGCGAGATTCCTTCGACGCGCGAGTACCAGGCCCTCAAGGGGCGCAAGTCGGTCGATCTCAGCGCGGAAGCCGTGGCTGGCTATGATGCCATTCTGGTCGCTACCGACCATGACGGCGTCGACTATGCAGGCCTGGCCGAAAACAGCCCGCTGATCGTCGACACGCGCAACATCTTTGCCAAGCTCGGCCTTGCGGGCGAGAACATCGTCAAGGCGTAGGGCTTTGCTGTCATTCGATTGCCGGACAGCACGAAACCCCGCGCCGGAGAGCTCTCCGCGACGGCATGGCAGGCTGGGAATGGGCAGGCAACGTTGGGTATGAGGTAGTAGTGTCAGGCGGTGTCGCCTGCCCGATCATATCAAGGCTTCCGGATATCCAGACCGACAGGAGCGTCTCTCGGCCTTTCGCTTCCGGATGGACGGGAGATCCTGACGACCTCTCCATCCACCTCTCAACAACCATCACCGGACGCCGGGCTTGCGCCCTGATTTGTCAGATCCGGTTCGCGACCCGGCTCCCTGTCCAATGACGTCATCAGTATGGGATCACTGACAGACACGGGGACGGATGGGGACGATGCAATCGGCAATCGATTGAAATCGAAGAGATATTTTTCGCCACGCAAGATTGTTATCACCGCGCGACGTCGCAAACGGTGCAGCTGTTGCAAGGCTCAGGGCAACCGCAGGTTCTGCCCGCCGATCCAGGTCGAGGCGATATTCGCCTTCGACGCGGTGTAGATGATTTTCTGCAGGATCTGCTCGCCGGCATCGAGTTCGTCGAAGAGCCGGACGGAGCCCTTCTCCGCCTTCGTATCGATGACGATGGCATCGAAGAGGTAACCCGGCTGGAACTGGCCGACGGGAAGATCGAGCGCCACGCCGCCGCCCGTGGTGGCGATATAGAAGGCGTCGCGGAAATCGATCTGCGCCGGGCCGAATGTCGCCCGGGCCTCGCCGCCGAGATTGGGATCGACGCCGCTTTCCAGCGCCCGCGACATCAGGATGGCGCCGCGGCAGTTTTCCAGCATCGAAGCGCTGGGACCGCCGGAGATATCGGTTCCGAGGCCGACGTGCACGCCTTTGTCCAGTGCCGCGCGCAAGGGGAAGACGGCGTTGGCGAAATAGACATTCGACAGCGGACAATGCGCGACCGCCGCCTCGCGGGTGCGGACCCGCTCCATGTCGTCCGACGTGAGGAAATTCGCGTGGGCAAGCACGCTGCGGCGACCGAGAAGGCCGAACTGGTCAAGCATCTCGGCATCGGTCTTTCCGTGCCGCTGTTTTACGTAGCCATGCGCCCAGTCGCTCTCGGAGCAATGGGTCTGAACGTGGCAGCCGCACTCCCTGGCAAGCGCGCCCAGCCCTTCGAGGGTGGCGTCGGTGCAGGAGGGAATGAAGCGCGGCGTGATGACGGGCAGCACGCGACCGTCGCCATTATCCGGGTGAGCCCTGATATAGTCGATCAGCGAACGCGTACCTTCGATCGCAGCCTCTGGCGAGGCATCGCGATAGTAATCGGGACACTCGTCCGCGTTATCCATGGCGACCTTGCCGACCAGCGCGCGCTGGCCTTTCTCAAGACAGACATCGACCAGAACGCGCGTCGCGTCCTGATGGATGGTTCCAAAGTAGAGAGCGGTCGTCGTGCCGTTAGCCAGCAGGTCGTCAACCAGAAGGTTATAGCTCCGCTTGGCGAAGGCAATGTCCTCGTAACGGGCTTCGAGCGGAAAGGTGTATTTCTGCAGCCAGACCTCGAGCGGCACATCGAGCGCGCTGCCGAGCTGCGGATATTGCGGTGCGTGGACATGGAGGTCGACGAAGCCCGGGAGCAGGTAGGAGCCGGAAGGAAGCGTGACCAGTTCGCCGGTGTCTTCGCGGGCATCTCGGATTGTGCGGTAGTTCGGATCGCTGGGGCGATGCACGGCTCTGATCGCTCCGTCGGCGCCGATATCGATCAGGACATCGTCCAGAACGTCGATCTTACCGCGTTCCGGCGCATGAAAGCCGGAGGCGCAGAGCGTCTTGTTACGCAAATCCACTGCAGTATTCCCAAATTCACTCAATTGCCGGCTGCCCGCGCGTGATCAGCCACGGGTTGAAATCTACCGCGCTTTTCCGTGGCGTCCATGCCGGAAGCCGTGCGTTTTTCGCGGGGCAGCCTTGCGCCGCTGGTCTGGACTGTCGTTTTACGCCGACATTGCCGTGGTGCCGTAGGTGATGCCTTTCTCCTTAAGCCAGCGGCGGTAGGCGATCGAACTCGCATCGGCGCGCGTCGGGATTTCCGCGCGAGCCTCCATCGGCAGCAGCGACGGCCGCTGGTTCTCCAGAATGATGCGGTCCTGCAGGAAGATGAGCTGCTGGAAGTGCACGAGTTCCGTTGTCGTCGAGACGTCGTCGATCAGGAACATGACCGGGTGGGCAATGCAGCGGTCCGGGTCGAGCGGTTGCACGAAGAGGCAGATCACGTCGCTGCGGTTGGCGGAATTCGGGCATGTCTTGTAAAGCAGCGTCGTGAAGGGCGTCATGACGCGGTAGATGTAATCCGTCATGATGCCATCCGTCGCCGACAAAGCCGCCTGCGGCTGGAAGAACTGGCAGTTGGTCGCCCAGACCTCATCCACGTCGCGGCGGATCTCGGCATTGTAGTGCATGACCTCGGTGTGCGGCTCGGCGCCCAGGATGTCCGTATGGACGAATGGAAAGTGCGCCATGTCGAGAAAGTTCTCGATGATGCGAAGGCCGGATGCCTTGACCATGACCGCGCCGCAGTTGACCACCCGGCGATCGTCCTCGTCGGCTTCCGGCAGCGCGAAAAGCCCTTTGTTCGGTTTTCCCAGCGTCGCCCACAAGAGACCGAAGCGCTTGAGGATCGCAAGCGGCTCGGCACGGCCGGCGGCCTCGACCACGATCGTTCCGTCAGGCGATCGGTCGATTGCAAGCTCGCAACCCAACAGACGCGTTGTCGTGCGGCCGACGGCGAATTCCTTTTCGGTGCCGAGCGGATACCATTCGTCGAGGGCGGCCTGGTCGGAACACTGGTTCATGGAAACTCGCTTTCTTGGGAAGGAGGTGTGCGGTGGTCACAGTCTGATGGTTCGCCGGACCGCCGTCCACCTCTAATTGGCGCTGAAGCGTTCATCGGACGTCTCGATAATAGGGAACGCCGATCGCCGCCGGAGCGGCCATGATCCTGCGCATCCGCTGCCAGGCGAGAACCGGCACGATGATGAAGGCCATGGTGCCAAGATAGGGCAGCATGGAGAGAAACGCGGGTGCGACCGGCCATCCGCGCGCCTGCCCGACAAAGCCGAGCGCGGTGATGAAGCCGAAGAGCAGGCCGGACAGGACGGCCGGGACCGGCCGGTAGCCCGCGAAGATGACGAGCGCGACGGCGATCCAGCCGCGACCGGCGACGACGCCATCCGACCAGGACGGCACGAAGGTCAGCGTCAGATAGGCGCCGGCGCCCGCCGCCAGCGCCGAGCCGGCTGTCACGTAGGCAAAGCGGATGAGATTGACCGGGATGCCCGCGGCATCGGCGGCCGCGGGATTCTCGCCGACGGCTCTGAGGTTAAGCCCGTGCCGGGTGCGGAACATGATGTAGCTCAGGCTCACCGGGAGGATGATGAAGATGAGGTAGAGCAGGACGTTCTGCGAGAAGAAGGCGGGGCCAAGAACTGGAATCTTGCTCAGCAGCGGCATTTCGAACGGCGCGAAGGTGGCGCGCGCCGGCATGCCGGAATAGGCGCGGCCGATGGTGGACGCGATGCCGCTGCCCATCAGCGTCAGCGCCAGGCCGCAGAGAACCTGGTTGGCCCGCAGGATCACGGTGGCGAAGGCGAACAGGGCGCCGAACAGCGCGCCGACGGCGAGCGCCGCGACGAAGCCGATCGTCGGCGACGGGATCGCGGCGACGGTGGCGATGGCGGTGAGCGCGCCGAGCGCCATCAGTCCTTCGACGCCCAGATTGACGACGCCGACACGCTCGGCAAGCACTTCGCCGAGTGCTGCAAGGGCAAGAACGCCGCCCGCGAGGAAGGCCGTGGTGAAGAGGCCGGTCAACAGATCCATGGTTCTCTCTCCTCAAGCCTTGTCGCGGGCGATGCGGTAATGGGCGAGTTCGTCGCCGATCGCGGTCAGAAACAGAATAAGGCCGGTGATCGCCAGCACGGTCGAGGTGGTCAGCCCCTGCGTCTGCAGGATGATCCCGGAGTTCAGGATGAAGGCCATCAGGGCCGCCGAGAAGATGACGCCGACGGCGGAGCTTCGCGCCAGGACGGCGACCATGATGCCGAGATAGCCGTAATTGTTGGATATGCCGCCCTGCAGCCGATGCACCGTTCCGGCGACTTCCAGCATGCCTGCGAGGCCCGCGACCGCGCCAGACAGCAGCATGACCGTGATCAGATGCCGGCGAACCGGCATGCCGGCATATCTCGCCGCCGACGGGTTGGAGCCGACGAGGCGAACTTCGTAGCCCCAGCGGGAATAGGAAAGCAGGGCGGCTACCAGAAGCGCCACGAGGATCGCGACCGGCAGGCCCCAGTGGATCGAGCCCCACAGTTCCGGAATTTCCGCCGACAGGCGCGGCGTCGCCGAGTTCGACATCTTGTCGCGCCAGGCGCTCGTCGAGACGAAATAGACAAGCAGGATCGCCACGAAGTTCAGGAGAAGCGTGGTGATCAACTCGTTGACGTTGGCATAGGCGCGGGCGAGCGTCGGCACGAGAATCCAGATCGCGCCGCCGGCGAGGCCCGCCAGGAACATAAGAACGAGGATCAGGGCCGGCGGCCCCGGGACGAAGAGCCCGATGACGGCCGCAGCGAAGGCGCCGGCGTAGAACTGGCCCTCGGCGCCGATGTTCCAGGCGCCGATCTGCTGCGCGACGGCAACCGAGAGGCCGGTCAGGATCAGCGGGGTCACGAGGACGCCGAGATCCTCCATGCCGAAGCTTGAACCGAAGCTGGCGCTGACGACTTCGAGCGCAAGTTCGATCGGATTGGCGCCCGACAGCGCGAGGATCGCGCCCGCGAAGACCAGCGCCAGGACGATGGCGATGGCGCGGGCTGCGAGAGCGACGCCCGGCGAGGCAGAAGGCAGGCGCTGGAGACGGAAGGAACCAGCTGCCATGCTACGCGACCTCTCGGGCCTGAACGCGCCCGCCCATCAGCAGGCCGATCTCGTCGATATCGGTCTTGTCGTTGTCGACGATGCCCATGATCTTTCCTTCGTAAAGCACGGCAATGCGGTCGGAGAGGTTGAGAAGCTCTTCCAGTTCCTCGGAAATAAGAATGATGCCGGCGCCGGCGTCGCGCAGTTCCACGATGTAGCGCAGCATCGTGTTGATGGCGCCGACATCCAGCCCGCGGCTGGGATAGGCGGCGATCAGCACTTTGTGGGCGATGCGCATTTCGCGACGGGCCACGAGGCGCTGCTGGTTGCCGCCGGACAGGTTTCGGATCGGCATCGCGAAATCAGGAATGGCGACATCGGCCGCGCCGGCGATCTCCCTGGCAAGCGCTGCCGCGGCGCCGGGGCGATAGCTTCCGCCCGAAGACACTGGCGGCTTCTTGTATTCGCGCATCACGGCGTTGGCCGTGATGCTGAGCGCAGGGGCCAGGCCGCTGTGCAGCCGGTCTTCCGGAATGTGACCGATACCGCTCTCCGCGAACGCCGCCGCATTGCTCCGGTCGACCGGCCTGCCGTCGATCAGGATGCGTCCCGAGCTGGCGGCGCGGATACCGGTCAGCACCTGGCTGAGCTCGCGCTGGCCGTTGCCCGCGACACCGGCGACGCCGACGATTTCGCCGGCCCTGACATCGAGCGAGATGCCGTGCAACGCCGCCCGGCCGTTCTCGTCCAGTGCCGAGACATTTTCCAGCGACAGGACAGGCTCGGCCGACATGGGTGCAGCGCCGGCCGGGCGGCCGCGCATGTCCGCCAGCACGATGTCGCGGCCGACCATCAGCTTGGCCAGCATGCGCGGGTTGCAGTCGGCGGTCGCTTCCGTAGCGATCTTGCGTCCGCCGCGCAGGATCGAGATGCGGTCTGAAATCTCCAGTACCTCGTCGAGCTTGTGGCTGATGAAGATGACGGCGTTGCCGGCAGCTACGAAGGCGCGCAGCGCCTTAAAGAGCTCGCGCGCCTCGGCCGGGGTGAGCACGGCGGTCGGTTCGTCGAGGATGAGCACGCGCGCCTGGCGGGCCAGCACGCGCAGGATCTCGACGCGCTGCTGCTCTCCCGTCGAAAGATCGCTGACCCGGGCGCCGGGCCGTGTCTGAAGGTTGAATTTCTCGGCGAGCGCCTGGGTGCGCTGTTCCAGCACCTGCGCGGAAGCACGGCGCGGCGTCTCGGACCAGCCGAGGTGGATGTTTTCGGCGACGGTGAAGGCCTGCACCAGCTTGAAATGCTGATGCACCATGCCGATGCCGGCGGCGATCGCCTGCAGCGGGGTGGCGAATTCCTTCGCGTAGCCATCGATGATGATTTCGCCCGCGTCCGCCTGGTAGATGCCGGTGAGGATATTCATCAGCGTCGATTTCCCGGCGCCGTTCTCACCCAGCAGTGCATGGATTTCGCCGGGCATCACGTCCAGATCGACGTTCTCGTTGGCGATGACGCCTGGAAAGTACTTGGCGATGCCCTTCAGCTGAACGAGAGGCGGGGTGCCCGGAGGGGGCGAATAACGGGTCGCATTTTCAGTCATGGAATGGCACCGGAGCGTGAAGGCTGTAAGCCCGGCCGATCCTGGGCGGCCGGGCTCTTGGCTTGGGAGGCCAGATCAGGATGTCAGGCCGGTGACGCCTTCGACCGACCAATCCCAGTTGTACAGTTCGAGCTCGGTCATCTTCTGGCCGGCGGCGACGCGCACCTTGCCGGTGGTATCCTTCAGTTCGCCGGTGAACGGCGACCAGCCTCCCATGATCTTCTCGCGCACGGCATCGGCGGCGGCGGCAACATCGGCCGGAACCTTCTCGCCCCATGTATCGCGGTCCACACCGGCGCCCATGGCGAACAGCTGTTCGCTCGGCGTCCAGGTGCCGGCAAGGCGCTTGCCGACCTGATCGACATAGAACTTCTTGAAGTCGATGAGGATTGAGGAGACATAGGAGTTCGGGCCGTAGCGACGGATGTCGGTGTTCCACATCGCAGCCCAGACGCCGCGCTTTTCAGCGACCTGCAGATAGCCCGCCTCATCCATGATGCCGAACAGGAAGTCGCAGCCGTTGTCGATCAGCGCCGTGCCGGCCTGCGTTGCCGCCTGCGGGTCGAACCAGGAGTTGATGACGATCGTCTGCACGGTGGCATTCGGGTTGACGGTGCGCGCGCCCATCAGGAAGGCGTTGGTCGAGGCGTATACGGACGCGACCGGGAAGGAGGCGACGTAGCCGAGCTTGCCGGTCTTGGAGAGATGGCCGGCGGCGACGCCGAGAACATAGGTCGGGTACCAGTGGGCGAGGTAGTACCAGCCGAGATTGTCCATCGTGATGTGGCCGTTGCATTCCATGAAGGCAACGTCCGTCGCGCGCTTGACCACTTCATGCAGGAAGTCGCCGTTCGAGGATGTGTCGAAGATCATGTTCGCGCCTTCCGACACGAACTGGCGGTAGGTGCGCGTCGCGTCTGCCGAGTACGGGATGTTCTCGACCTCGAGGATCTTCTTCAGCTTCGGATAGGCTTCCTTCACCGCCAGCAGGCCCTGGTGGTGCGACCATGTCCAGCCTTCGTCGGAGATCGGGCCGACGTGGCCGAAGCCGATGACGGCGTCTTCTTCCTTGATCGCCGGCAGCGGCGAAGCGGCCATTGCCTGGCGGGCGAGGCCGGCCGGCAGCATCATCGCGGCGGCACCCGCCGCGCTCATGTTCAGGAATCCGCGGCGGGAAAGCGTACGCAAGTCGATCATGGTATCCCCTCTGTTTTTTGACGCGGCGGACCGCGCGGTTTGGCTTGAACACTTCGGTTCTGGTTTGTTCGACGCAACAATTATGCCAGTTGCCGACCGCCCATCACGCTCTCGGGATCCGGCCGGCAGAGCGCCATTTCATCGACCGGAGTAGAAATCCGGAACGGTCGCTCCCAAGCCGAGGCGGCAAGGCAAACGCAGAGTGACAAAGGGGAAATGTTCCGAATAGAGCGAATTTTCGGATGATATGGTTGCGTTAAAAGCAACAGCCTGGGGCGTGAAGCCACTTGAATTTGACGTCAGACAATGCCTAGAATGCACAAAAGTAAAGCATGAGTATTTTTTGTGCATGTTGATGCAAATGTGGACGCGGGATGAGGCAGGCGCAGGCGATGAGCAAACAATGTCCGGCATGATTCAGACGGCGCGTTTTACGTTTCGGGGGCAAATGATCGGCCAGAGCTTCACCGAATTCGCCCTGCATCGCGCGCGTCGGCTCGATCTGGAGATCGGCGTCGGCTTCTGCGACGCGGCACAAGCGACATTTTCCGTGAGGGGGCAGGAGGATCTCGTCGATGCGTTCGAGATGGCCTGCAGCCTCGGCCCTTATGATTGCATCGTATTAGAGGTTGAGCGCGCGGCGGCGTGACAAGGAGCATGATCATGAAGTTGAGTGAGGGGTGGGTGCCGGTTGCGCTCTCGTCGTCGATCGAGGCGGGTACGTCGGCCGGCGCGGTGGTCGAGGGCAGCGAGATCGTTGTCTGGCGTGACAACAGCGGCAAGGCGCATGTCTGGGAGGATCGCTGTCCGCACCGTGGCATGCGAATGAGCTTCGGTTTCGTGCGCGGCGATCACATCGCCTGCCTCTATCATGGCTGGCAATATGATACGGCCGGCCAATGTCGCTACATTCCCGCGCATCCGACGCTCGATGTGCCGCAGACGATCAAGGTGCCGACCTATCTGTCGCAGGAAAGATACGGGATCATCTGGAGCACGACGGAAGCAGAGAGCGTTCTGCCAGAAGCCGGGATCGACGGCGAGATCACGCCGGTGCGAAGCCTCTATGTCGATCGCGAAGTTTCTGCCGTCCTCGCCGCCTTCGAAAGTGCCGGGATGGTCAAGCTCTCCGACGAGGTCGGCACGCTTGCATCCGGTGGCGATGTCCTGCTGCTGGCGTTCCAGTCGGTCTCCAGCGAGAAGACCGCCGTGCATATCGTGATCGCCGGATCACCCGCCGTCTATGGTGGCGCGAAACAGAAGCACTACGCGCAGTGGGCGGAAGGGCTTCGCTATGCGCTCGAACAGGATGCTGCCATGGTGGAGGTCGCCTGATGTCCGGGATCACGCTCTACAACTATGAGCTCGACGAGCAGAGCTACCGCGCCCGCCTTGCCCTTTCGATATTCGGGCTCGAATGGACGACCATCGCCGTCGACATGTTTCCCGGTGCCGAGCAGAAGAAACCGCATATGCTGGCGCTGAACCCGCTGGGGACCTTGCCGGTCATCCAGGCCGGCGATCTCGTTCTGTCAGGAACGTCGGCGATCCTGCTTTATCTGGCTAAAACGCATGACGCTTCGAAACGCTGGCTTCCCGAGGAGGGCGCCGCATTCGGCTCGGTCGCCAAGTGGCTCGGCTTTTTCGAGACGGCCCTGGCGCCCGCCGTCGAGGCGCGGCTGCAGTCGCTCTTCGACACGCCCGGCGATGCGACGTCTCTGCGCCAGGCCGCGCGCAACGCGTTCCGGATCATGGACGATCACATGACGGCGCGTCATTTCGATGGCAAGGAATGGTTCGTCGGCGACGGGCCGACGCTTGCCGATCTCGCGCTCTTCCCTTCCTTCGCGCTCAGCCGTGACTTTGGCGTGGATCACGACGAATATCCGGCGCTGCGCCGCTGGATCCGCCGCTTCCGCACGGTGAAGGGCTTCCACACCATGCCCGGCATTCCCGATTATCATTGATTCCAAGAGGACGCTTTCATGAGTACGCTGACCCGCTTCTCCGTTAAGCCGTTGTCGACACTGACGCGGACGCTGGCCGATGTCGCCTTTGCGCGGCGGGATCCCGATCTTGTCATCCGGGGCGCGCGCGTGCTGTCGACCTATTCGGAGCGCATCCTCGGCGACAGGGAGATTTGGGTATCGAACGGGCGGATCGCCGCCGTGAAACCCGCGGGCAGTTATCGCGGCGGTTCCGCGAAACTCTACGACGCGCGAGGCGGCATCATCGCGCCGGGGCTTGTCGATCCGCATATCCACATCGAATCGAGCATGGTGACGGCCTGCGCCTATGCCGAGGCGGCGCTTCTCAACGGCACGACGACCATATTCTGCGACAGCCACGAGATCGGCAACGTCATGGATGTCGCCGGTGTCGAAGCGATGCTGGAGGACGCTCGCCATGCGCCGCTCTCCATCTTCCTGACGGTTCCGAGCACCGTTCCGGCCACATCGCCGGCGCTCGAGACCGCCGGCGGGGACCTGACGCCCGAGAAGATCGCGGCGTTGTTCGACCGGTGGCCGGAAGCCGTGGCGCTGGGCGAGAAGATGGACTTCGTGCAGGTGGCGATGGGCGACGAGCGCAGCCACGCGATCCTCGCCGCCGCCCTGCAGCGCGGCCGTCCCGTCTCCGGCCACGTCTATGGCCGCGAATTCGTTTCGGCCTATGCGGCTTCGGGCGTGACCGATACGCATGAGGCGATCGATCGCGAGATCGCCGACGATCTGCTCGAAGCCGGTATCTGGCTCTTCCTGCGCGGTGGACCGCCGACGACGCCGTGGCACAGCCTGCCGCATGCGATCAAGACCATCACCGAACTCGGCGCCTCCCACAAGCGTATCGCCGTCTGCACCGACGACCGCGACGCCGACGACCTCCTGCAGTTCGGTCTCGACTGGGTGACCCGCGAGGCGATCGCGGCCGGCATGACGCCGGAACAGGCCTGGGCGATGGGATCGCTGCATGGCGCGACACGCTTCGGCATGGAAAACGAAATCGGCGGCCTCGGCGGCGGCCGGCGTGCCGACCTCGTGCTGCTCTCCGACGACATGACGCCTGTCAACACATGGTACGGCGGCGAGCTGGTTGTCGAAGACCGCAAGGTGACGCCTGTCCTCGAAGAGGCGCTGTCGAAGCCTTATCGCTATCCCGATGCCGCCTATCATACCGTCAAGCTGCCGAAGCAACTTCAACTGACGCCGGACCTGCCGACCGAAAAGCTGATCGCCCATACGATCAAGACGGAGCTGCCCGGGATCACGCTCGGTCACGAAAGGGTCGTGCTTGAGCCGGCCAACGACTGGCAGACCCATTTCGAGCGGCATGGCCTCTGCTTCGTGACCGTCGTCGAGCGCCACGGCAAATCCGCGGGCAATGTCGGCCATGGCCTGCTGCACAGCTTCGGCCTGAAGAGGGGCGCGGTTGCCTCGTCGGTCGGGCATGACAGCCACAACATCATCATTGCCGGGACCAACGAGGCCGACATGCGGATCGCGCTCGATGCGATCGAGGAAAAGCAGGGCGGCGTCTGCGTGGTCATGGACGGCAAGGTGACGGCCATGGTGGCGCTGCCGATCGCGGGCCTGCTGTCCGATAAACGGGTGCACGAGGTGGCCGAAGAGGTGAAGGCGCTGAAGGTCGAGTGGGAAAAGGCGGAGTGCACCATCGCTTATATGGGCTTCAACCTCATCCCGCTCTCGGTCATCCCCGAAATCCGCATCACCGACAAGGGGCTGGTGCTCGTGCCTGAGATGGATATCCAGGCGCTGTTCGAGACGATTTGATGGATCCCTACCGCCTTGGCCTTGTCGCGACACGCATCCATTATTTTCAGCTGGTCGCAAGGCTTGGGTCGATCCGCCAGGCCGCGCAAGCGCTCAATGTGGCGCCGTCCTCGGTCAGCCGCATCCTGCGGCAACTGGAGGAGGAACTGGGCACGCCGCTGTTCGAGCGTGTGCGCCAGCGGCTGAAGCTCACCAGCGCCGGCGAACTGATGCTCTACCGCGCGCGCCTCAGCCTGTCGGAGCTCAACCGGGCCTGCAGCGAAATCAACGACTTGCATGGTCTGCATCGCGGAACGGTATCGGTTGCCGTGATCGAGAGCGTTTCGCGCGGCGTGATGCCGGAAGTCCTGCAGGAACTCTGGCAGCGGCATCCCGGCATATCGGTGAATGTCCGCGTCATGGGTTCGCAGCAGGCGGCCAATGCCGTGGCGGAAGGGGAGTGCGATCTGGCCGTCGTCTTCGACATCAAGGTGCCGCGCAATGTTCGACGCATCGCAACAGTGTCGTTGCCTCTCGGCGTGCTGGCGCTGCCAAACAGCCGTTTTGCCGCCAAGAAAGAACTCAAGCTGTT
This sequence comes from Rhizobium sp. S152, assembly GCF_030380735.1. Taxonomy (GTDB): domain Bacteria; phylum Pseudomonadota; class Alphaproteobacteria; order Rhizobiales; family Rhizobiaceae; genus Rhizobium. The sequence continues at coordinate 266,718 of NZ_JAUDRZ010000002.1, forward strand.
CGATCTGGCGGGCGAGCGGGTGATCCTGTCGGATTCCAGCCTGACGCTCGGCAGCTGGATCGAGGAGGCGTTCAGCCGTTCCTTCGTCGATCTCACGCAACGCGCCCGCACCAACTCGATCGGGCTGATGGTCGACCTCGCAAGGCGCGATCTCGGCACCATTTTGCAAACCCGGGTCGGCATCGAGCAGGAGATCGCTCAGGGCACCCTGACCTTCGTGCCGCTGCGCGATCCCAAGCTCAACGCCCGCAAGCTGATGCTCTTGTCCCGCTCCGAAAAGGAGATGTCGGACGCGGCCTCGGCGCTCGGCAAGCTCTTGTCGCAGTCGATCGAGCGCTCGGGCGAGAGCGGAATGTAGATGTTGCGTCCAGCGCATCACGTCGATCAAAAAACAAGGACTATTGCGAACACCTGCGGCTTGTCACTTTCGCTTCGAAATGAGGACGCACAATGAAGAAATCCGCAGTCGATGCCGTCATCCGGGGTCTTAAGAAAGCAGGCGTGAGCATCGTTTGCTATCTCCCCGATTCCCTGTTCAAGGAACTCTATCCGGCGCTCGATGCCGATCCCGATATCCGCACGATCCGGGTGACTAACGAGGGCGAGGGCGCCGCCATCTGCGGCGGCGTGTTTCTCTCCGGCAAACGCGCGGCGCTGATCATGGAGAATTCCGGTCTGCGGGCCTCGGTCGAGCCGCTCGCCCGCATGGGTCTCGGCGCCGGCATTCCCGTCGTCATGCTGATGAGCTATCGCGGCGAGCTCGGCGAAAACAACTGGTGGGCCATTCCCCACGGGATCACCATGGAGCCGGTGCTGGACGCCTTGCGCATTCCCTATCGCGTGGTGCGCGAGGAGGAGGCGATCGAGCGCGCGATCACCGATGCCTACGACTGGTCCTACGCCGCCTATTACCATTCGGCCATCGCGCTTGGCGGGGAGATCGTTCGATGAAGCGCTTCGATTGCATGACGGCGCTCGCCGCCCGCCTGAAGGACGAACTCGTCATCCTGTCGCTCGGCGGCAGCGTCGACGAATGGTACAACGCCGCTCCTCACATGCGTGAGGCCAGCCTCTTCCAGCAGCAGCTCGGCTGCGTCACGCCGCAGGCGTTCGGACTGGCGGCCGGGCTGCCGCACCGCCGCATCGTCTCGCTCGACACGGATGGGGGCATGATGTTCAACCTCGGCATCCTGGCGACGCTCGGAAACGAGCAGCCGAAGAACCTTCTGGTCGTCGTCTGGGACAACGAGATCTACCAGTCGATCGGCGGCCCGCCGACCCATACCGCCTTCGGCCGCGTCGATATCGCGGCGATCGCCCGGGGTTGCGGCGTCGAGAATGCCTATACGGCGCGTACTGTCGAGGAATTCGACGCGCACTGCGCCGCGGGGCTTGCCGCCGATGTCCCCTATGTCATCGTCGCCAAGGTCTCGGGCACGATGCAGCCGGATATCAAGCGCAAGCACAGCGACGGCCGCGAGGACAAGTATATCTTCGTGCGCCATGTCGAGGCCACCGAAGGCATCGTCATCATGGGCCCGAGCGAGCACAACTAGGAGCGCCGAAGCCGATGTCCGTGCCGATCGTACCCAGGAAACCCGTGGCGCGCGCCTACGACTATATCGTGGTCGGCGCGGGGTCCGGCGGGTGCGCGGTCGCCCGTCGCCTGATCGATGGCAGCGACGCCACCGTTCTCGTCATCGAGGCCGGGCCCGCTGGCATCGGCATTCCGGAGATCGACAACCCCGCCGCCTGGGTGCCGCTTGGTCGCGGCACCTATGACTGGGGATACGACTACGCACCGAACGCCGCTGTCAACGGTCGCACCATCGGCATTCCCCGCGGCAAGGTGCTCGGCGGATCGAGCAGCATCAACGCGATGATGTGGTATCGCGGTGATCAGAGGGACTACGACGGCTGGGAAGCCGGCGGCGCCGAAGGCTGGTCGTTCAAGGATGTCCTGCCGTACTTTAAGCGATCAGAAGACTGGGAAGGCGGCGAGACGGAATGGCGTGGCGCGGGCGGCCCGCTGCGCATCGAGCGCAGTCCGTCGCTGCATCCGGTGGCGCAGGCGATGATCGACGGATCCGGCGAACTCGGCATTCCCATCATCGACGACCCGAATGGCCCCGAGAACGAGGGCGCCAGCCGCGCGAACCTGAACATCGCCAACGGCCAGCGCTGGAGTTCCGCCCGAGGCTATCTCTGGCCCATCCTCTACAACGAGCGACTGACGATCCTGACCGATGCGCTGGCAATCGGTCTCGGCATCGAAAACGGCCGCTGCGTGTCGGTGCGTTATGTCGCTGAAGGCGACTTGCATGAGGTCAGGGCAACCAGCGGCGTTGTTCTGGCGCTCGGCGCGCTCGATACGCCACGCCTGCTGATGATGTCGGGGATCGGTAATCCGGCGGAACTGAAGCGGCTCGGCGTCGATGTCCATCTCGGATTGCCGGGTGTCGGGCAGAACCTTCAGGATCACCCGCTGGTTCAGGCCTGCGTCTTCCGCGCCAGCCGGCCGCTGGGTCCGCTCAGGGACAATGGCGGCGGTGCCGTCATCAACTGGAAGTCTTCGGCGTCCCTGCAGCAGCCCGATCTTCATGCCTTTCCGGTTCAGGGCAACAGCGCCGAGCCGCGTATCCGCGAACTCTACGATCTCTCCGGCGATGTCTTCTCGATCGGCTGCGGCCTGATGCGTTCGACAAGCGTCGGCTACATGCGGCTGCTGTCGGCGGCGCCCGGCGGGGCGATGGAAATCCAGCCGAACTATCTCGCCGAGAAAAGCGATCTCGACGCGCTGGTCATTGCCGTCGAAACGATGATGGAGCTTGCCGCGACCAGAAGCTATGCCGACTGGTTCGGCGGCTATGCCGCGCCCGCCCGCCGGCTCTCGCGGGCCGAGATCGTCGACTACATCAGGGACGCCTGCTCGACCTTCTTCCACGTCAGCGGCACCTGCAAGATGGGCAAGGACGACATGGCGGTGGTCGACAGCAGGCTGCGCGTTCAGGGCATCGAGGGGCTGACGATCGCGGATGCCTCGGTGATGCCGGTCATTCCCACCTGCCATACGCATGCGCCGGTGACGATGATCGGCGAACGCGCCGCCGACTTCCTGCTCGGAGCGGCTTGAAACTTGCATGGTTGAAATGAATGCGAAGCGGAGTGGACAAGACATGACCGACAGGCAGATCATCGCCGGCGACTATCTTCTGACGATGGACGCGGCAAACCGCGTCATCCCATCGGGCGCGGTCCTGATCGCGAACGGTCGGATCGAGGCGGTGGCTCCGCTTGATGCGCTTGCCGCGGCCAATCCCGATGTGACCGTGAAGCGGGTAGCCAATTCGGTGATCATGCCGGGCCTCGTCAACGCCCACGCCCATTCGGGCTTCCTGCGCGGCACGGCGGAGCACCTGCCGGTGTGGGACTGGCTGACGCTGCATATCAACCCGATGCACCGCGCGCTGCAGCCGCACGAGGCCGAAGCCGCGTCGTGGCTGTGTTATGCCGAATCCGTGCTTGGCGGCACCACGACCATTGTCGACATGTGGCGGTTCATGGAAGGCAGCGCGAAGGCCGCGAGCGCGATCGGCAACCGCCTCGTCGCCGTTCCCTATGTCGGCGAGCATCCCGAATACAGCTACTTCGACACGCTCGACATGAACCAGGCAATGATCGAGACCTGGCATCGCAAGGCCGATGGCCGCATCAACGTCTGGGTCGGGCTCGAGCACCTGTTCTATGCCGACGAGGCCGGCCAGCGGCGTGCGATCGAACTCGCGAAGAAATACGACACCGGCTTTCATACACACTGCAGCGAAGCGGAGATCGAACTGGCGGAATTCGACAAGCGCTACGGCAAGCGGCCGATGTACGCGCTTGAAGACCTCGGTTTCTTCGAGACGCCGCGAACGATGATCGCGCATGGCGTCTGGCTCGACTCGGCGGAAGTCGAATTCATTTCCAAATACAATGTCTCCATCGCCCACAACCCGGTGAGCAACATGAAACTGGCGAGCGGCATCGCGCTGGTCGGCGAGATGCTGGCGGCCGGCGTTCCCGTCGGGATCGGCACGGATGGCGAGAAGGAGAACAACAACTTCGACATGTTCGAGGAGATGAAGGTCGCCTCCCTGCTCGGCAAGTTGAAGGATCTCGACGCGGCGGCGATGGACAGCTGGGACGTGCTGCGCATGGCGACGATAACAGGCGCGAAGGCGATCGGCCTGGATCACGAGATCGGCTCCCTGGAAGTCGGCAAGCGCGCCGACCTGATCGCGGTGCGCACCGACACGCCGCGGATGACGCCGCTGTTCGGCGAGGGGCCGTATTTCAACCTGCAGCACAATCTGGTTCACGCCGTGCGCGGGGGCGATGTCAGCCTGACCATGGTGGAGGGCAGGGTCCTGGTCGAGGATGGCGTTCTCCAGACCGGCGACATGGCCGAGATCATCGCCGAAATCCACCGCATTGCACCGCCACACTTCGCCCGCCGCGCCGCCTGGCTCGCCGAAAACCGCGAGGGCACGGCGCAGTGGACCAAGGCCTGAGGAGACATCCATGGCAAAGACCACCGACAAGGCAGCATTGAACGAGTGGTACGCGGTCGAAACATCAGGCGATCTCACCGCGAAGCCTGTCCGCACGCGTCTGCTCGGACAGGATATCGAGCTCTTTCGCCGCGAGAGCGGCGAGGTCGTGGTGCGTGAGGTCGAGGCAGGCTGGCCGGTCGGGCCGGCCCTGCCGGTCGAGGAACGGTACGGCTGCATCTGGACGACGCTCGGCCACCCGAACAAGGGCATCTTCGACATTTCCGAAGCGCACGAGGCGGACCGGAGGTTCGTGCCCTGTGGCTGGGTGAAAATGCGCGCTTCGGGTCTGCGGGTCGTCGAAAACTTCCTCGACATGGCGCATTTCCCTTTCGTCCATGCCGATATTCTCGGCTCCGAACCACATACCGAAGTGCCCGGCTATCTGAGTGAGATCCGCCGTGACGTCGATGAGGTGTGGGCCACCAACTGTACCTTTTTCCAGCCGCGCATCGCCGCGACGGAAAGCGAAGGCGCCTTCGTGCAGCTGACCTATCGCGTTCCGAGCCCCTTCGTGGTCATGCTCTACAGGGTATGTCCGACGGCCCCGGACCGCCTCGATGCCATCGCGCTATTCATCCAGCCGCTGGAAGAGGATCTTTGCCGCGCCCAGCCGGTGATGTATCTGGTCGACAGCTCCTCGACGCAGACCTCGCTGCTCAACTTCGAGCAGGTCATCTTCCTGCAGGATCGCATCATCGTCGAGAACCAGCGCCCGTTGCTACTGCCTCTGGAGCCGCGTCAGGAAATCCCCACCCGCGCCGACAGCTCCTCGGTTGCCTACCGTCGATGGCTCAAGGAGAAGGGCGTTCGCTTCGGGACGACGATGGGAGCGGGCTGAGCATGCGACCGTCGCTCGACGTGCTTCATCCCCGATCCGTCGACGATGCGCTGCGCATGATGGCTGATCGTGCCGACGCGCGTTTCGTCGCCGGCGGCACGGCCCTGCAGCTGGAATGGGCGAAGGGGATCGCCAAGCCACGGCATCTGATCAACCTCGCGGGAATCGAGGGGTTGGCTGGCGTGTCGGAAGAGCCGGGCATCCTGCGCATCGGCGCTCTGACGCTGCTGGCGAACCTTTGTCGAAGCAGCCTCGTTGCCGATCGATCGCCGATACTGGCCGCGGCGGCGGCAACGGTAGCGGCTCCGTCCGTGCGCAATCTGGGCACAGTGGGCGGAAACATCGCGGGTCGATCGGGTTGCCTTTTGCCGGCACTGCTGGCCCTCGATGCCGAGTTGGAAATAATGACGGCGAGCGGCTCAAGACGTGAGGCGCTGGTCGCCTGGCTGCAGCGTGACCCGGGCGCCGCCGACATCATCGCGGCGGTGCGCATCGCATCTTTCGTTGGGGCATGCAGGTGGACGCACCGGAAGATCGGACTGCGTGCGGCATTCACGCCAAGCGTCATCGGCGTCGCCGGCCTTCTTGAGCTCGACGGCGAAACGATCTTGAGCGCCCGCCTTGTCGTGGGTGGCGGCATCGTTACGCCTGCGCGGCTGCCAGAGGTGGAAGAGCGGCTGCGAGGAGCGCGATATCAGGCGATCGACTGGGAGGATGTCCGGGCCGCGCTTGCCGCCGGGATTTCCGCGCCCGAGGACGCCTTCCGTACGGCGCGCTATCGCAGCGCGGTCGCTGCCAACGCCTTGGCCTATGGCCTCGGCGGCCTTCCCCCGCACGGGAGAGTGGAGGCGCCGAAACAGATCGCCGGTCAGCCGCCGATGGGCGAGATCAGGATCGGGCATGTCGAGCAGCCGCAACGCTGGCATGTCCGTCCGGATATCGCGCCCAAGGTCTCCGGAACGCTGAGCTATCTCACCGACAGGCGCGAGCCCGGGATGCTGGTTGGCCGTATCCTGCGTGCCGGCCGGCCGCATGCCCGCATCATTTCGATCGACACAAGCGCCGCCGAAGCCATGCCCGGCGTCGCTGCCGTGGTCACGCATCGCGATGTGCCCGGCCAGAACGCATTCGGCATCGTCGTGCAGGACCAGCCGGCCTTCTGCTTCGACAAGGTGCGCTATAGCGGCGATGTGGTGGCCGCCGTTGCGGCGGTGGATGCGACAACCGCCGAGGCGGCCCTTGCGGCGATCTACGTTGCTTACGAGCCGCTTGCCGTCGTCGACGATCCCGAACAGGCGCTGAGCGACGATGCGCCTGATGTCCATGCCGGCGGAAATCTACAGAGCGTCCTGCATTTCGCGAAGGGCGATATCGAAACCGGTTTTGCCGCCGCCGCGCATATCGTCGAGCGTACCTACACCACATCGCGGCAGATGCACGGCTTCATGGAAACAGAAGGCGGATATGCCAGCGTTGATGACGACGGGACGCTTGCCGTCTTCGTCGGCGGCCAGCATGGCGCGCGCGACCGGCTGCAGCTTTCGCGCATTCTCGGAATGCCGGAGGAGCTGATACGCGTGGTGACGAGCCCGACCGGCGGGGCGTTCGGCGGCAAGGATGAGCTCACGGTCCAGCCGGCGCTTGCGCTGCTTGCGATCAAGTCGGGGCGGCCGGTGCGCATGCAGCTGTCGCGTGCGGAATCGGTCGTGGCGGGCATACGCAGGCATCCGATGAAGATCCGCATGCGTACGGCGTGCGACGCCGAAGGCCGGTTGCTGGCGCAGGAAGTGGATGTCTTGGCCGATGCGGGGGCCTATGCCTCGCTCGGGCCGGGCGTTCTGGAAACCGCGATGGAACACGCCGCCGGTCCATATGTCATCGACAACGTCGCGACGCGGGGCCGCCTTGTCTACACCAACAACGGTGTGTGCGGCGCCTTCCGTGGCTTCGGGGCCAACCAGATGACTTATGCCATCGAGTGCCAGATGGACCTGCTGGCCGAGCTTTGCGGCCTGACGCCGATCGAGATCCGCCGCCGGAACCTGCGCCAGCCGGGCAGTCCGGGCTATCTGGGCCAGGTCGTGGCGCCTTCGGAGCGATTGTCGGAGATGCTGGCGGCCGCGGCGGCTGATCCCTTATGGCACCGCGCGGCCGACGGGGGTGGTCCGGAGGAGATCGTCGGCGTCGGGGTGGCGCTCAATTACCAGGGCAACGGTCTGGGGTCGGTGGTCCCCGATCCGGCAGGCGGACGGTTGCGCCTGACGGAAGATGGAATGATCGAAGCTGCTTACGGTCTCGACGAGATGGGGCAGGGTCTCCTGACGTCGATCAAGGCGGCCGTCGCAAAAGCGCTTGGCTGCGCCCGCGACGATGTCCTTCCTGTGATCGGCGACACGAAGCTTGCGCCGGATTCCGGCTCGACGACGGCGTCTCGGGGCGGCTACGTCGTGTGGAGGGTTGCCGATATGGCGGGCCGAACATTCACACGGGAACTCCTGCAAGCGGCCTCGCAGCTTCTGCAAAGGCCGGCCGAGAGCCTGCGGCTGTCATCGGGTGGTCTCGTCGACGCCCATAGCAACAGCGGAGAGCTGTTGCTCGGATACCGCGAGCTGGCGCAGTCGCTCGGTACCGACAAGCGCCCGTCCGTGACCGTCGATTTCGCCTTCCCGAAGACGGACTACGACGCCGGCAACGCCCGCTATATCTTCGCCTTCGGCGCCTGTCTCGTGCGGGCGGCCGTCAACCGCGTCACGGGCATGGTCCGCGTTCTCGATATTCACCAGCACACCGCCGCAGGGCCTGTCATCGATATCGCCGCCTATCTCGGGCAGATGGAAGGCGGGGCCGTTCAAGGACTTGGTTTTACGCTCACGGAAAACGCCGTAATGGTCGGTGGCGAATACGTGACCGCCAATCTCGACGGCTACATGCTGCCCGGCATACGCGACACCGCGCAGCGGATTTCGGTGTTCGCGCTCGAGGATCTGGATGCCGGCGATGAACTCGGCCCGCGCGGCGCCGGCGAGCTCGGCATCGGCGCGATCACCCCGGCAATCGCCAACGCCGTCGCCGATGCGATTGGCTACAGGCCGCTGAAGATCCCGTTTGCCCCGGAAGGCATTCTCGATGCTCTGGGGAGAGGCCGATGAGCGACGCCGGGAACATCAAGGTTTCATTTCACCTCAACGGAACCGAGCGTCACCTTGAGGTTGCCCCGGAATATCGCCTCGCGGACATTCTGCGCAATGATCTGTCATTGACGGCGAGCAAGACCGGGTGCGGCATTGGCCGGTGCGGCAGCTGCATGGTGCTGATGAACGGCCGGGCGGTGAACGGGTGCCTGCTCATGGCCTGGCAGCTGGAAGGCGCCGATATCGTCAGTCCGGAAGGGCTGGATGCATTTGCGACAGCGCGGATCGTGAAGGCAGCGCTGGTGGAGGAAAATGCGTTTCAGTGCGGCTACTGCGCGCCGGGTATCACCGCGACGCTGACGGCTCTCATTCTCGAACACCCGTTCGCCGGCGAGGCGGATATCATTGCAGCCCTGGAAGGCAATATCTGTCGCTGTACGGGCTATCATTCCATTATACGCGGGGCACTGGCCGCTGCCGAGCGATTGCGCGACCAACCCCATACCGGAGAGCATGCTTATGACCTTGACCGTAGGATCAATCGAGCCGTCCAGCCAAGCCGCCAAGGCGTTCCTGTCGAGATCGCGCCAGAAGCTGCTGATTGACGGAGAATGGATCGACGCCGCCTCCGGCTCGACCTTTGCGACCCATGATCCGGCCACCGGGCGGCATCTGGCCGAGCTGGCCGAGGCGGGCTCGGTCGACATTGATGCGGCCGTGGCTTCGGCGCGGCGAACCTTCGGGGGCGAGGCATGGCGGGGGATGACGCCGTCCGCGCGGGGCAAGCTCCTGTGGCGGATCGCCGACCTCATCGACGCGCATGTGGACGAGCTCGCGGAACTGGAGACGCTCGATCAGGGCAAGTCACTGAAGACGGGGCGATTTGGAGAAATTCCGGCCTCCGCCGAGCAATTCCGCTACTTCGCGGGTTTTGCCACCAAGATCCTGGGTACGACCATCCCGACGTCGATCGGATATCAACCGGCGGGCAAGAAGATATTCGCCTACACCACGCGCGAACCGATCGGCGTCGTCGCCGCGATTACTCCGTGGAACTCCCCGATGCTGATGGCGGCGATGAAGCTTGCGCCGGCACTGGCGGCCGGTTGCACCATTGTGCTGAAGCCTGCCGAAGAGACGTCGCTTACCGCGTTGCGTCTCGGCGAACTCATGCTGGAGGCGGGGTTGCCTGCCGGCGTGGTCAATATCGTGACCGGCCTCGGCGAGACCGCGGGCGCGGCGCTGACGGGGCATCCCGATGTCGACAAGGTCGCCTTTACCGGATCGACGGAAGTCGGCAAGCTGATCGTCGGTGCCGCGCGCGGAAACCTCAAGAAGCTGACGCTGGAGCTCGGCGGCAAGTCGCCGGCGATCGTCATGCCGGATGCGGATATGGTTCTCGCCGTGCCCGGAATTGCCCGCGGCATCTTCGCGAATGGCGGCCAGGTGTGCGTTGCCGGTTCCAGGGTCTACGCTCATCGCAGCGTCTACGAGCAGCTGGTGGAGGGACTGGCGGCGGAGGCGGACAAGCTGAGGCTGGGACATGGGCTCGATCCGCTGACGGATCTCGGGCCCCTGGTGAACAGGAAGCAGGCCGATCGCGTCGCGGGGTTCGTTTCCGAAGGCACGGAGATGGGCGCCGAGATCGTGGCGGGCGGGTCGCAGCTCGGCGATGAGCAAACCTTCTACCGACCGACCGTGGTGACCGGTGTCCGGCAGGATATGCGGATGATGCGGGAGGAAATATTCGGGCCCGTCGTCGCGGTCACGCCTTTCGAAGAGGCGGATGAGGCGATCGCGTTCGCCAACGATTCTCTCTACGGTCTTGCCGCCAGCGTGTGGACGGCGGATCTCAGCAACGCGCATCGTCTCTCGGCGCGGGTGCGTTCGGGCACGGTGTGGATCAACTGCCACTCCTATTTCTCGCCGGAGCTCCCGAAGGGCGGACACAAGCAATCCGGCTGGGGCTACGAGAACGGCGCGCCGGGGCTTGAGAATTATCTGGAGCTGAAGACTGTCTGCGCCGTGATCTAGAGCAATTTCAGGAAAAGTGCGAAGAGGTTTTCCGTCCGGAATTGCGTGAAAACAAGAGGATAGAGCTGTTCCGCGACTTGAGGAAAAGCGGAACTGATCTAGGGAGCCGGACGGTATCGCGCCGTTGTCATCATGTGATAGCGTCCTTGTCCGATACGTCCGGTCTGGAGCTTGCCGGATGAATGGAGGCATGGACGTGACATTTCCCCTTTTCGATCTTGCCGGAAGACGCGCGCTGATCACCGGTTCGTCGCAGGGCATTGGCTTTGCGCTTGCACGTGGACTTGCGCAGCACGGCGCGTCCGTCGTTCTGAATGGTCGCAACCGATCGAGGGTGGAGGAAGCCGCCTCGGTGCTCAAGGATGAGGGCCATGACGCCGTGGGGTGCGACTTCGATGTCACGGACGGCGATGCGGTAAGGCGTGGCATAGATAGTCTGGAGGCGGATCTGGGGCCGATCGATGTTCTTGTAAACAATGCCGGGATGCAGTTTCGCGCGCCGCTGGAGGATTTTCCCGCGGATCGCTGGCAGCAGTTGCTGACGACCAACGTCTCGAGCGCCTTCTTTGCCGGGCAGGCCGTGGCCCGGCACATGATTCCGCGCGGACGCGGAAAGATCATCAATATCGCGTCGGTCCAGAGCGAACTGGCACGTCCGGGCATAGCGCCCTACACCGCCACCAAGGGCGCGATAAAGAACCTGACCCGCGGAATGTGCGCGGACTGGGCGAAGCACGGGCTGCAGGTGAATGCCATTGCGCCGGGCTATTTCAAGACGCCGCTCAATCAGGCGCTTGTCGATAGCGAGGAGTTTTCCTCCTGGCTCGAGAAACGCACACCCGCGGCACGGTGGGGCAATGTCGAGGAACTCGTGGGCGCGGCAGTCTTCCTCGCCGGCAATGCGTCTTCGTTCGTCAATGGGCACACGCTCTATGTCGACGGCGGCATCACGACCTCTCTCTAACATTGGCTAGGTTTTCGCGCCAAGCCGCCGGGAAAGCGTGCTGGCGCAATCGACCACATAGGCCCCCAAACGCTCCATCGCTTCGGGAGTGGCATGACTGGAGTGCATGCTGAGGGCGAAGCCGCCGACCGCGTTCTCGCCGGAAAAATCGAAAACCGGCGCGCCGAGGCAGATCATCCCCTGGCGAACCTGTTCGTTGTCGATGGAGAAGCCACGCTGCCGGGTCTCCTGCAGTTCCCGCTCCAGCGCGTCCAGCGAGGCCACGGAATTCGACGTCAACGCCGCCGGCAAGCCGTCGGGGTAGAGGCCAAGCGCAACGCTGTGCGGCATCGTGCTCATGATCGCCTTGCCGGTCGCGGTGAAGGCGGCAGGCAGGCGCATGCCGTTGCGGAAGGTTATGCCGAGCGGATCCTCGCCGTGGCGCGACGCGATATAGACCACCTCGTTGCCGTCGAGGATCGTCAGCGTCGCAGTCTCGGTCTTCAGGCCGGGCACGCAATCCCACAGGCGAACGAACTCGGCCACCATGTCGGACTTGGCGATGAAGGCGTTCGCCCAGAGCATCACATGACCGCCGATCCCGAATCCCTGGCCCTTGCGTTCGAGCAGGCCCAGTTCGATCAATGTGCCGCAAAGCCCGTGGACGGTGCTTTTCGCCAGCCTCAGCTCGCGCGCGATGTTGCTGACGGTTGCGGTCTCTCCGCTGGCGGCCACGAGATCGAGGATGCGCGCGGCGCGTTCGACGGCCGGAGCCGTACTCTTCGTCTCGCGTGCTGTGTCGATGTCGCTCACCTGCGTCGATCTTTCCCTTGCGCTTCAGTGATAGCGATTGTACAACATGTCGAACATTGTTCAATAGGTTGAACGATGAGACGTTTCCCTAATTCATGAGTGTCTCAATGCATTCATGATCTCGCAAGCGAGGACATATTCGATGCTGGAATCCATCAAGGCGGCCGGTTGGCTGAGAGAGCAGAACATCGTCGGCGGAAAGTGGATCGCGGCCGATGGCGGGGAGACGATCGAGGTCAACAATCCTGCGACCGGCGAGATCATCGGCACAATCCCGAAATCGGGCAAGGCCGAGACCCGGCGTGCGATCGAAGCGGCAAGTGCTGCTTTTCCCTCCTGGTCGGGACAGACCGCCGCCGAGCGTGCCGCCCTTTTGATGGAGATGGTGCGGCTCATTCGCGACAATGCCGATGCGCTCGCGCAGATGTTGACCCTCGAGCAGGGCAAGTCGCTGGCCGAGGCCAAGGGCGAAGTGATGATCAGCGCGGCCTATGTGCAGTGGTTCGCGGAAGAAGCAAGACGGATCAATGGCGAGGTCGTGCCGTCGCCGTGGAAAGATCGCCGCATTCTCGTCGTTCGCGAACCGGTCGGTGTGGTTGGCGCGATCACGCCGTGGAACTTTCCGTTCTCGATGATTGCCCGCAAGCTCGGCGCCGCACTGGCCGCCGGCTGCACCATCGTCGTCAAGCCCGCCGAGTTCACGCCCTATTGCGGGATCGTCTGGGGCCTGCTGGCCGAAAAGGCCGGCATTCCCGCCGGAGTGGTGAATATAGTCACCGGCGCATCGGCGGAGATCGGCGGGGAGCTCACCTCCAACCCCATCGTCCGCAAGATCACCTTCACCGGTTCGACGCGTGTCGGCAAGCTGCTCTACGAACAGTCCGCCGGCACGATGAAGCGGCTGTCGATGGAACTCGGCGGCAACGCACCTTTCATCGTCTTCGATGATGCCGATCTCGACCGCGCGGTCGATGGCGCGATCGCCGCCAAATACCGCAATTCCGGCCAGACCTGCGTCTGCACCAACCGCTTCTACATTCAGGACGGTATCTATGACGCCTTCGCCGAGAAGTTCGCGGCCAGGGTCAAGGCGCTGAAGGTCGGAAACGGTTTCGACAAGGGAACCGAGCAGGGGCCGCTCATCAACGAGGCGGCCGTGAAGAAGGTGGAAGAACACGTCGCCGACGCGCTCTCGAAGGGCGGCAAGGTCCTTGTCGGCGCCAGGCGCCATGCGCTCGGCGCGACCTTCTACGAGCCGACCGTCATCGCCGATGCCACCGCCGATATGGTCGTGGCGCGCGAGGAGACGTTCGGCCCGCTTGCCGCGCTCTTCCACTTCAAGGATGAGAGCGAAGCGATCGCCGCGGCCAACGCCACCGAGTTCGGGCTCGCCGCCTATCTCTACACCCGCGATCTCGCCCGGACGTTCCGGGTGTCGTCGGCGCTGGAATACGGGATGGTCGGCATCAACGAAGGCATCATTACCTCGGAAGTCGCCCCGTTCGGCGGCGTCAAGGACAGCGGCATGGGACGCGAGGGTTCGGTCCATGGGCTCGATGACTACCTGAACATGAAGTATCTCAGCATCGGCGGCCTGTAGGCCGTCCTTCACGTTGTCACAGAGCCGCCGGCCGTCGGTCTGCGGCTCTGGCGGGCACCACAGCATTCCTTGTATTTCAGGCCTGAACCGCAGGGACAGGCGTCACTGCTGCGGCGCTGCAATCGGCCGATCAGCGGCAGCAGCAGCGCCGACGGAACGATCCTGGCCGTCAGCGCCGCCAGTTTCGCAGACAGGCCGGGGATGACCAGCCGCTTACCGGCCTTGAAGCCGCGCCATGCGTGCTCCGCCACGTAATCCGCATCCGCCTTCGGCAGGCTCTTGAACAGCCACGAGCGGCCGGCGCCTGATTTCTCGAGGAATTCGGTGGCGACGGGGCCGGGCGCCACGCAGGTCACGGTCACGCCCGTGCCGCGCAATTCCTGGTGGAGCGCCTCCGAGAACGTGCGCACGAAGCCCTTGCTGGCATAGTAGAGCGCCATGCCCGGACCTGGCGTGAAACTCGCGATCGAACCGAGGTTGATTACGCCGCCGCGCTTGCGCGCCACCATCTCGGGCAGGAAGTGAAGCGTGAGTTCGGTAAGCGCCCGGATGTTGACATCAACCATCCCAAGCTGCTCACCGATCGGCAGCGCGGTCGCGGCGCCGCGAAGGCCGTAGCCGGCGCTGTTGACGAGAACGTCGCAGAACAGACCGTTCGCGCTTAGGAAGTCTCTGAGCGACGGGACAATGTCCCCGGTCGTCAGATCGAGCGCCAGTGTCAGAGGTTGTCCGCCAGCCTGCCGCACCTCGTTCGCGGCGGCTGCCAGGGCATCGCCCGAGCGCCCGAGCAGCACCACGGCACCGCCGCCGCGCGCCGCGACCTTGGCGATCGCCCGGCCGATGCCGCGCGATCCGCCGAGGACGACGACAGCCGGTCTCGTCTGGTCCGGGTTCATGAAGCCTCTCCTGAAATTGTCATGACGGAGGACGATTCCGTTTCCGCGAGACGGCGCAGTTCCTGGGTCACCTCGCCGTTCAGTATGGCCTCGAACCGCTCCAGCGCCCGCGCCACATTTGCGCCATCCATGACCCGGTGGTCATAGTGGATCCGGACGGTAACGGACCCGTCCTCATCGATCGGGCCGTAATTGAAGATCGTCGTCAGCGGCGTGAGCGGATTGAGCGATTCGGCGCCAAGCCCGGAATAGACGGAAAGCTGGAAAGTGCCGAAATACCGGCCCCGCTTGCGGCCGATGTTCAGCCCCAGCCACATGATTATCCATCGGATCGGCCCGGGGGCGCGCGCAATCTTCAGTGCGCGCCGGAATTCCTTGATATCGAGCACCGGGCGCGTTCTTGCGGCCTGCATCAGCGCGCCGATCTCTGAGATCGTGCGGCGTTCCGGGGCCTTGATGGTGCTGAGCAGCACGGCACGCTCGCCCTCATATTCCCGCTCGTGCGCGACGGATGCCACGCTTTCGGGATACTCATAGAGATGCGGTCTCGGAAATTTCACATAGGCGCGCCGCAGGTCCGGCGTCTCGCGCGAGAGCAACGCATAGCCCTTCAGGAAAAGGGCTGTCCATGACGGCTTGGCGATGAGAGCCCGTCTGGCGGCAAGCAGGGGCGCGAGGTTCATGCGGCGCTGCACGGTGACCCTCGGCACCTTGATGGAAAACCGCATCAGATCCCCGACGAGACGGCGGGGCGCCGAAAGCTTGATGGCTCGGCCTCGCATCGTGCACCTCTAGTAGAGATAAGGAATCAGTCGCTTCGTTCTCTGCATGTAGTCGCCGTATTCCGCGCCGAAGATCTCCATCATCATGCGCTCTTCCTTGTCGACGCGCAGGAAGAACAGGATCGCGAAACCCAGCAGCCCGGCAAGGCCGGCGAACCAGTTGGGAATCAGAAAAGCCTGGCCGATGCCCATCAGCATGAAGGACGTGTACATGGGATGGCGTACGAAGGCGTAGGGCCCGCCCGAGATCAGCTTGTGCTTCTCTCGGATCTCCAGCGTGATCGACCAGTTGCGGCCAAGTTCCTTGTGGGTTCGGCGAAACACCCACATCGCGGAGAAGAACACGACGGCGCCGACGATCACTGCCCAGATATGGGCCGGGTGATCAAGTGCTCTCGGGACGCCCGTCGCCACGTAAAATCCCGGAATGACCGCAAGTCCGACGAGCGCCGAGGCAAGCCCCACGGCCTCGTTGCCCGAGCGCCTGCTGCTGACCACACGCACGCGTTTGGCACGACGCTCGAACGGAAAGCGAATGACGTACCACGCAATGATGCCAAGAACCCAAATGCTCTCCCCAGCCGCAGCTACCGACATGCTCAATTCAGGTCACCGGTGCCTTTCCGTATTTGATCACCAACGTGATCGTCCACCCTAACCGCCATTCATCTCCCGAAGCTTGGTGATGAATTGCTGTGGCCGCAGCCATATCCCCGGTGCTTTATAGCCCATGGAGCGCGCGATGTCCGCGACAAAAGCGTTGCAGTTGTACACGGATGCCTGCCAGAACTTCGATTTCGCCTTGAGTTGCCGGATATAGGCGACCGTCTTGTTGTACTCCGCCTCGGTCAGCATCACGCGCCAGCTGGCGGAACGGTACTGTTCTTCAAGGTCGCCATCGCTTGCGCCGGTTTCCGCGGGCACCGGAATGAAGTGTCCGATGACATAGGGCGCGGCATCAAGCGAGGCCGGTGCAAGGCCGGCCACCTCTTGGGTGGCCGCGCCGCCGGATTTGTTCAAGCGGCCGAAGATCACGTAGGAATGACCGTAGGTCAGCGCATAGCGTGATCGGAACTCGATATAATACCGGTTTTCGGTGTTCTTCGTATTGGTGTAGGCGGGAAGGGCGCTGCCTGCGTAATTCGATACGAAACGGGGCTGTGGTGCCTTATCTTCCGATTGACATCCCGCGGTCGCGAGCGCGAGCAGAATGGCGAGTGATAGCCGACCTGTCATGCGTTGCATCCTAAGCTCTATCTCCCGAGCCTTAGGGAACATGAAGCGCGACGACGGCCCTTGGCATTCACCGACGGTGAGACCAGCCGCGAGCCGGTCCAGCCCCAACTGAGAATCGCTAAGGAAGGGCCGTGAGGCCCTTCCTTGTTGGTGAAGGTCAGTGCTTACTTATAAACGGGTGCCGGTTCCGCAGCGACTGGCGGCGGCGCCTTACCTTTGCCCTTGCCGATAGAGCCGCAGGCGCTCAAGCTCACCGCGGAAACCAGGGCAACAATCACGATTAGAATTCTGCTCATCAGTAGTCCTCTCCTAAGCACGGAATAGATTATCGAAGGCAACGATTCCACTTATAGCGACAAAGCTCGTATATTCCAAGAGCTTAAAATATTGCTTGCTTAATTGCTGGGCGTTTCCGAGTGGCCAAGCGCCACCCCCACGTGCAAAACTGTATCGATTCGAGCCGGATGTTTCCGTCTAAATGACCAGCACCCGTGTGCCGACCGGGGTGCGGCGATAGAGATCCACGATGTCGTCGTTGGTCAGACGCACGCATCCGTTCGATACGGCCTGTCCGATCAGCCATGGCTCGTTGGTTCCGTGCAGCCGGAACATCGTGTCCTTGCCGCCGCTGTAGAGATAGAGCGCGGCCGCGCCGAGCGGATTGTTGGGGCCACCGGGCACGCCGCCGGCATATTGGGCGAGACGCGGCTTGCGTTCGATCATGCTTGCGGTGGGCGTCCATGCCGGCCATTCGGCCTTTCGGCCGATCGTTGCAAATCCCTTGTAGGTCAGGCCTTCCTCGCCGACGGCGACGCCATAGCGGGTCGCCCATCCATCACCCTCGACGACGTAGAGAAAGCGTTCCGAGGTGTTGACGACGATCGTACCGGCAGGCTCGCTGCCGTCATAGCGGACACGGCGGCGCCGATAGCGCGCGCTTACACCCGGAGTGGAAGAGAAGGGATAGTAGAAAGGTTCGGTCAATTGACGCATCGTCGACGTGCAACCGGACGTCAGGAGAGCAGCGGCGCCCAGCACAAGCGCTCGGCGCGTCATATGGGAGTTGTCCATGTTTACCTGCTGTCTATGAATGTGCCCTTATATTTCGATTCTCTTTAGCACTGCCCGCGGTTTCGGCCAAGTCTTGGCGAGAAGAGTGGTTGACGAAGGCGGAAGAACGATAGCTTTGGTTCGGCCGGACAGGCATGTTTGAAGACGGCCCAAGAAGAGTAGAATGAAAGGGCGTGGCGTTGAAATACGGGGGAAACCTGCGTCTACTTCAACCGGAAGCATTATCCGGCAGTACTTCCCAGCCGGGAACTGAAGCATTGCTAAAACTCGAAAATGCTGAAAATTCTTGCGGTAAGCGTCTGTCTCTGCTCGATTATGCAACAGCATGCAGGGAGGTGGGACCATGGAGCTAGGCTTCGAAGGTAAAGTCGCGGTTGTGACCGGCGGCGGTTCGGGGATCGGGGCTGCAATTTCTCGCAGGCTTGCGCAAGAGCGTGCGGAGGTAATTGTCGCGGATGTAGATGCCGCCAAGGCGGGCGCCGTTGCTGAGGGCATCCGTGACGCCGGCGGCAAGGCGCACGCCTTCACGGTGGATGTCACCGATCCCGAAGCCGTGCGGGAAATGATTGCCTATGCCGTTCGCGAATTTGGACATCTGCATATGGCTGTGAACAATGCCGGTGCGCACTGCGCCCGCACTGCGACCGCCGACTGCGCGATCGACGTCTGGCGGACGACGATCGACGTCAACCTCAACGGGGTCTTCTACTGCATGAAGTACCAGATCCCCGCCATGCTTGAGGGTGGCGGCGGCGCCATCGTCAACATGTCCTCGGTTCTTGGTGCCGTGGCACTTCCCTTCACCTCGGCCTACACCGCCGCCAAGCACGGCGTGCTCGGGTTGACCAAGGTGGCGGCGATCGAATATGCGCGGCTGGGGGTGCGGATCAACGCCGTCGGCCCCGGCTGGATCGAGACGCCGATGCTCTCTGAACATGCCGACGCGGCGAACTCACGACGGATGGCTGCCCTGCAGCCGATGGGGCGACGCGGCCAGCCGGAGGAGGTCGCGGCGCTGGTTTGCTTCCTGCTTTCTGATCAGGCGAGCTTCATCACCGGCAGCTATTATCCGGTGGACGGCGCCTACACCGCCCACTAGCGGGCGGTGTCCGTCAAGCGTTCAGGCGTCTGCGGGTACTGGCTGTCTTGCGAGATTGCGGTAGCGCGCACCGGGATGCGGCGCCTGCAACCTCGGACCGTGGCCGGACAGTTTTTCGCGCAGGGTGCCCTGGCGATAGTCCTTCTTGTAGACGCCGCGCTTCTGCAATTCGGGCACGAGCAGGTCGACCGCGTCCTCGAAGCTCTCGGGCGTGATGGCATAGGCGAGGTTGAAGCCGTCGACATCGGTATCCTCGACCCATTCCTGCAACAGGTCGGCGACGGTCTGCGGCGAGCCGACGAAGACCGGGCCGAAGCCGCCGACGCCCACCCAGTCGGCCATTTCGCGCACCGACCAGACCTTGTCCGGGTCGATCGTCGTGAAGGTCTCGACGGCGGATTGCACCGCGTTGGTGTAGCGGTGGCGGAGAGGTTCGTCGGGGGAAAACTGGCCGAAATCGATTCCAGTCCAGCCGGAAATCAGCGTCTGCGCCCCCTCGAAGGAGGCGTAGCGGCGATAGTCGTCGAACTTCTTCTTCGCTTCCGCATCGGTCTCGCCGAGGACGACGGTCTGTAGGTTGAAGGCGAGGATTTCGCGCGGGTTGCGGCCGGCACGTTCGGCTGCCTCGCGGACATTGGCGACATAGCGCTTCAGCACCGGCTTGGAGGGTGCGGCGACGAAGATGCACTCGGCATGCTCGCCCGCGAAATCCTTGCCGCGGCTGGAGGCACCGGCCTGGTAGAGCACCGGCGTGCGCTGCGGCGAGGGTTCACTGAGGTGAATGCCGGGCACCGTGAAGTGCTTGCCCGAATGACCGATCGGGTGGACCTTTTCTGGATGCGTGAAGATGCCGGCGGCGCGATCGCGAACGACGGCGTCGTCTTCCCAGCTGCCCTCCCAGAGCTTGTAGCAGACCTCCAGATATTCCTCGGCGAGATCGTAGCGGTCGTCATGCTTCGTCTGCGCGGATTGCCCGATGTTGAGCGCGCCGCTGTTGAGATAGGAGGTGACGATGTTCCAGCCGACGCGGCCCTTGGTCAGATGGTCGAGCGTCGAGATGCGCCGGGCGAAGGTATAGGGGTGCTCGAAGGAGAGCGACGCCGTCAGGCCGAAGCCGAGGTGCTCCGTGACATAGGCCATGGTCGGGATCAGCTGCAGCGGATCGTTGACCGGCACCTGCGCGGAATGGCGCAGAGCAGCATCGACATTGCCGTGCAGCACATCGTAGACGCCGAGCACGTCGGCAATGAACAGGCCGTCGAACTTGCCGCGCTCCAGCGTCTTTGCCAGATGAACCCAGTAGTCCATGTCCTTGTAGGTCCAGGACTTGTCGCGCGGATGGCGCCAAAGCCCTGGCGACTGGTGCCCGACGCAGTTCATGTCGAAGGCGTTCAACCTGATTTCACGGCTCATGTCATTCTTCCTGCGTATTGTCTGGGCGCGCGCCGATCAGGCGCCGCCGGTCTTTCTGTTGATGAAGCTGAAGGCGAGAACGGCGAAGATGAGCGTGCCGGTGCCGACCTGCTGCCAGTAGAAATTTAGCCCGGTGAGCAGCAGCCCGTTGGCGACGATGCTGAGCAGCAGCACGCCGAGAACCGTGCCGGCGATATTGGGGCGGCCGAGCGGCGAAAGCGTCGTGCCGATGAAGGTCGCGCCGATTGCGTTCAGGAGAAACGCGTTGCCGGAGGAGGGGATGTAGACGGTTACGGTGGCCGTCAGGATCAGGCCGGCAATGGCTGCGACCGCGGCGGTCAGAATGAACGTCACCGCGACATGCCGGCCAAGGCCGATGCCGGAATAGCGCACGACGCTCGGCTGGATGCCGATCGCGAGTACCACGCGGCCGAAGCGCGTGCGGGCGAAGATGAATGCGGCGGCGGTAATGACGACGATCGCGATCAGCAGCGGCAGCGGAAAGCCTGATATCGTGCCGTGGCCGATGAAGCGGAAGGCGTCGGGCACGCCCGATGGCGGCAGATAGACCGGGTTGCCGCCATTCGTCAGCAGTTGCTGGACGCTGCGGCCGATGAACAACGTTCCGAGCGTCGCCAGAAATGGCGAGACGCCGATCCCCGAGATCAGCACCGCGTTGAACGCGCCGACGATCGCGCCGGCGGCAAGGCCGCCGAGCAGGCCGATTGCAACCGGCTGCCCTGCAAGGACCAGCGAGACGAAAGCGAAGCTCGCGAAATCGACCGCCGTCCCGACCGAGAGATCGATGCCGCCGGCCGATACGGCGAAGGTCATGGCCACGGACACGATCGCGAGCAGGGTGAAGTTGTTGACGAGAAGGCTCTGCAGATTGCGTGCTGTCAGGAATGTCGGCGTCGCCAGGGAGAAGGCGGCAACGACGGCGACGAGCGCCAGGATCAGCCCGTATCGCGCAAGACCGGAAAGCACACGGTGATGCCAGGGCGCAATGGGAGAATGGGAAGCTGAAAGCGACATGGTCAGATCTCCCGCTTGCGCAGCAATGTCGTCGCCGAGACGACGATCAGGATGAGAATTCCCTGGACGCCGCTGACCAGCGTGCTGGAGAGGTTCAGCAACTGGAAACCGTTGACGAGGAGGCCGACGAGGAGCGCGGAGAGCAATGTGCCTGATATCGTCGGCACGAGCCTGCGGGAGAATACCGCGCCGAGCAGGGCCGTGACGACGACGGGCAGCAGCATCTCGCTCGATCCCGTCGTGCTGCCACTCAGGTAGGACACCGACAATATGCCGGCGATGCCACCGCACAGGCCACTCGCCAGGAAGGCGCCGGCGAGCAGGCGTTTCAACGGCAAGCCGGCGGCGCGCGCGGCATCCGGAAACTCGCCGATTGCATAGAGCCGGAGGCCAAGCGGCGTGTATTGGATGATTGCGATTACCACGGCGGTGAAGCCGAGCAACACATAGGCGAGAACGGGAATGCCGAGGGCATCGGAGGCGGACAACGCCGTCAGGAAATCGGAGGATGCGGGAACGACGGTGTTCTGGGTGAGCACGAGTTCCAGGCCCGCCACGACGTTCATGACGGCGAGCGTGGCAAGCAGCGGCACAATGCCGGCGAAGACGACGGCGGCGGCATTGACCGCGCCGATCGCCAGTCCCGTCAGCAGGCTTGCGGCAACCGCTGCGGGGTCACTGTAGCCGAGCTGCGTCACCGTCGCGTAGACGGCGGCACTGAGACCCATATTGGCGGCAAGTGACAGGTCGATCCCGCCGGTGACGACATTCGCACCGCCAGCGATCAGCACGATGGTCAGGCCGATCGCCAGCACGCCCGAGATGGCCGATTGGCCAAGCACGTTGCCGATATTGCCGACGCTCAGGAAATACGGCGCGGTGAGCGAGAACACCGTGAGGATGACCGCGAAGGCGATCAGCGAACCGAAGCGCAGCGATGCCGCCGCCAGATTACGTGCCGAGCGTTCCTTGCTCTGCCCAGCGGTAAAGTCGGCCAGATCGCCGATGTGGATGTCAGCCGACATGGCGCAATCTTTCCGAAGCGCCGGTCGATTCCGCCAGTACTTCATCCGTTGTGGTTTCCGAAGAGATGAATTCGCGCGTCACGCGGCCGCGAAACAGGACCAGGATCCGGTCGGTGATGCCGATCAACTCCGACAGGTCCGAGGAGAGAACGATGATGCCGGCGCCGCGTTCGGCAAGCTCGCCGATCAGCGTGTAGATCTCGACCTTGGAGCCGATATCGACGCCGACGGTCGGCTCGTCGAGCAGGTAGATTTCCGAGTGGCGGCTCAGCCACTTTGCAATCGCCACCTTCTGCTGGTTGCCGCCCGACAGCGTACGGACCAGCGCATCGCGGCCGGCGGTCTTGATCTGAAGGCGCTTGATGAGGTCGTCGCTATCGCGCTTTTCGCGCCTGCCGTTCAGCACGCCCAGGCTGGTGTAGCGATCAAGGCTGGCGAGCGTGATGTTCTCGGCGACGCTGAGGTCTAGCGCGACGCCGTGACCCCGTCGATCTTCCGGAACCAGTGCGATCTGCCTGTTGACCGCAGCCTGCGGCGTGGGGCCCCGGTCGGCGGTTCCCGCAACCTCTATGCGGCCGGACTGTGCGCGTTCAAGTCCGAACAGCGTGCGCACCAAATCCTTGGCGCCGGAGCCGAGCAAGCCGGTGATCCCAAGCACCTCCCCACGCCGGACGGTGAAGCTCACGTCGGAGAAGCGGTTCGTCGCGGTCAGTCCCTCGACCTTCAGAAGGTCCTCGCCGAATTCGACCCTTCGTTTGGGAAACATGTCGGCGATATCGCGCTCGACCATCAGGCGGGCGATGGCGTTCGCCGATGTCTCGGCAATCGGCGTCGCGGCGACGTCGATGCCGTTGCGCAGCACGGTGACGTGGTCGCAGAGGTCTTCGATCTCATTCAGATAATGCGAGATGTAGATGATCGTGACGCCCTCGTCGCGCAGGCGGCGGATCAGGCGGAAGAGGATGTCGGCCTCGCGCCGGACAAGGGCCGCGGTCGGCTCGTCGAAGACCAGTACCTTGGGACGATCGAGCAAGGCGCGGGTGATCTGGACGATCTGCTTCTCGGCGGTCGAGAGCTCGCCGATCAGGGCGTGCGTGGGCAGCTTGATGCCGAAGTAGTCGGCCAGCGTCTCGCTCGCCTGTCGCTGCATCTTGCGACGATCGAGGAACGGTGTTCCCGGGAGGCGTGGTTCTCGCCCGAGAAACAGCGCTTCGCCGACGGTGAAGGTCGGAACGAGCAACCGGTCCTGGTGAATGAAATGGATGCCGTGTGTTTCGGCGAGATGCGGCGTGAGGTGCGCGATCGTCTCACCCTCGATCTCGATCGTGCCTTCGTCCTGCTGGTGCAGGCCGGCGAGGATCTTGATCAGCGTCGACTTCCCCGCACCGTTCTGTCCGACGAGGCCGTGGATGGTGCCGCGTCTGATCGCCAGCGAAGCGCCGGCCAGCGCCTGCGCGCCGCCGAAGCGCTTCACGATGCGGTCGAAGCGAATGATGTCGTCAGGCCGCTTGGCGGGCCGCGGAGCAAGTATTGCCGTCATGTCGGGAACCCCAGTGGAGACGAGGGTGAGGCGGCGGCTGCCGCATCACCCGTCCGCAATCAGCCGATGCCGAGCTTCTTGGTGATGTCGTTGACGTTGGCCTTGTTGGCGAGCAGCGCCGGCACGTAGGTTTCGCGCGGCAGCGTCTGGCCGGCGAGCAGCCTGGCGACATTGCGGATCGCCGTGCGGCCGATTTCGGCGGGCTGCTGCGCGGCATTGGCACCGGCGGGCGAATTCGGGTCGGCGACGAGCTGCAGGACCTCGGGGCTGCCATCGACGCCATAGGTGCGGATCTCGGTGCGGCCGGCAGCCGCAAGCGCCTGGGTGGCGCCGAGCTGGGGAATATCCCAGGCCGACCAGATGGCCTTGATCGAGCCCTTCTCGGGGTACTTGTTGAGGATCGCGGTGATCTGCGTGAAGGCGTCCTGAACCGTGTTCGGGATGACGTCGCGCAGTTCCGGCTGAATGATCTTCACCTTCGGGAAATACTTCACGACATTGACCAGCTGGTCGTAGCGGATCGCGCAGGGTGTCACCCCGTAGAAGCCGTTGAAGACCACGATGTTGCCTTCGGCGCCGATATCGGAGACCAGCTGCAGCGCCAGATCCTTGCCGATGCCCCAGTTGTCCGAGGTCGTGTTGTTGATCGAGTTGGTGGAGCCGACATCGACCGTGAGAACGGGAATGCCCGCGTCGCGTGCCTTCCTGAGCCAGGGGTCGATGACGCTGAGCGTGCCGAGAATCTGGACGATCGCATCGGGCTTCTGGGCCACCAGCGTCTGCAGCTGGGCTACCAGCTTGCCGTCATTGCGGCCGGCATCCACCGCGATCGGTTCGCCGCCGAGCCGCTTCACTTCCTCGATCTGGGCATTGTAGGCCTGCAGGTCGAAATAGTGGTCGGTGCCGGTGGCGCTGATGGCGATGCGCTTGCCCTTCAGGGAGAGGCCTTCGTCGTCCGCTGCACTTGCCGTGCCTGTCCCGGCAAGAAGGCTGGTGCCGGCAAAGGTGGCGCCCGCCACGGCGGCGAACTTCAGGATTTCGCGGCGGCCCAGGCCTGCAATGGTGTGCTCAGTCATTTCGATGTCCCTCGATGATTAATGTCTATAGAATAAGTAGATTAAATCGGATTGAGAGAAACGCTTTTCCAAAAGGCGACGGTAAGAGGAAATGAAGCGGGGGAAGACGAAACGCCGACAGACGTTTTCCGCTACGGCTGGCTAAGGTCCGAACGAAGCGCCAGGCCAGATGATGAAACGGGTCCGGCTTGGCCAGCTTGCAGGTTGGGATCGTGCGGGCGGCGGCGCCGCGATCGCGCCCGCGGCGCCCGCGCTTCATTACAGCACTCTCCGTCATGGGTGTTCGTTCAGGGGGTGGCGCGGCCGAGGCCGTATGTGAGTGCGAGCGCGCCCGCCAGAACGGCGCCCTTGACGAAATCCTGGGTGTAGTAGGGGGCATTCAGCATCGTCAGGCCGTTGAGCAGGACACCGACGAAGACGGCGCCGACAATGGTGCCGAGCACGTTCGGACGGCGGAGCCCCATGACGGTGAAGCCGATCAGCGAGGCCGCGACGGCGTCCATGAGCAGCGAGCCGCCCGAAGACACGTCGCCGCGCCCGACGCGGGCGGCAACGATGATGCCGCCGAGCGAGGCGAGCGTTCCGGAGATGACGTAGGCCAGCGTCTTCAGTCGTGTCGTGGAGGCCCCGGCCAACCGGGTGGCGACTTCGTTGCCGCCGGTGGCAAACAGCAGCCGGCCGATGCGCGTGCGCTCCGTCAGGATATAGAGAACCACCGCGACGAGCAGCATCAGGACAACGGCGACCGGAACGGTGCCGGCGATGCTGTAGCGGCCAATCAGCAGGAAGCGCGGGTCGTAGACGCCCGGCGCGGCCGAGCCGTCGGGCAGGATCAGGCCGGCCGAGATCGAACGGCCTGCGGTCGGGATCAACTGCAGGCCCGAGAGCAGGAACATCATCGACAGCGTCGCCAGCAGATCCGGCACTTTCAATCGGACGATGACGAAGGCATTGATGAGGCCGATAAGTGCACCGAAGGCGAGAACCAGCGGAACGGTGGTGAAAGCATCGAGGCCGAGCACGATCATCGCATAGCTGGCGGCCATGACGCTGGAGGCGGCGACGGCACCGATCGAGAGATCGAAGCCGCCGACAGCGAGCGTGACCGTGACCCCGGCGCCGAGGATTGCGACGACCGACACGGCCTGCAGGATGCTCATCAGGTTGTTGATGTTGATGAAGGCCGGTTGCGCAACGGTGAAGCCGATCACCAGTGCGATCAGGAGCAGGAACACCGCCCCGGAGCGGATGATCGCCGCCAGCCGGTTCAGAAACGCGCCTGCGCCCTGCGGCGAAGGTCTCTCGCCAATAGTTTCATCCTGGATGGAGCTCATGCTGGAATTCCTTCGGCAGCGGTTTGGTCTTCGTGTTCTTGTGCAGGGCGAACGCTATGGTGATCGACGACGAGGATGCGATCGGCGACCTCGAAGGCCTCTTCCGGATCGGAAGTCGCAATCAGCGTGGCGCGATCACTCCGCGCCCTGATGGCCTCGATGATGTCCTGCCGGGCGCCGACGTCGACCCCCTGGAACGGCTCGTCGAGCAACAGCAGCCGGCTCGGCTCGGCTTCCCAGCGGGCGAGTACCGTTTTCTGCTGGTTGCCGCCGGAAAGGGTCCAGATCGATGCATCGGGACCGGAGGCCTTGATGCGCAGCCGCCTGATCGCCTTCTCCGCCTCGCGCCTCTCGCGGTTGCCCCACAGGAACCCATGCGGGTACCATGTGCGCAGGTGCGGAAGACTGATCGTCGCCGCCACACTGTTTCCCGGCCATGACGGAGGCATGAGGGAAGAATGGTGCCGATCCTCGGCCGCCATGACGACGCCGGCGCCGATGGCAGCCGCGGGGCCGTTCGGTTGGTACGGCTGCCCATCAAGTGTCATCGTGCCCGAGGCCAGCGTTCCCGTGCCGAAGATGGCCGACAGCAGTCGGCTCTTGCCGGCACCGAGCACGCCCGTGATGGCGACGACCTCGCCCTCGCGGATGGCCAGGTCGAACGGGGCGCTGGTGGCAAGAAGTCTGGCACCGGTCATCTCGAAGATGACACGACCGCTTTCAGGTCGTGAACCCGGCCGGGCCGACTCCAGCTTGCGACCGATCATCGTCTCGATCGCCGCGCTGAAGTCTATCGGCCTCTCGAAGGCGCCGACGACACGGCCACCGCGCATCACCAGCGCCCGATCGGCGATGGCCTGCAAGTCGGCGGTGCGGTGCGAAATGTAGAGCACGGCGAGCCCCTGCGCACGCAAGCGCAGCAGGATCTCGAACAGCCGCTGGCTTTCCTCGATCGACAGGCTGGCCGTCGGCTCGTCGAGGATCAGCAGATCCGCCTTGTTGGCAAGGGCACGGGCGATAGCCACCAGCTGCCGGTCGGCCGCTCCGAGGTCCGCGAAATCGCGATCGAGCGGAAGGGCGAAGCCTGCCGCGTCGAGCATCGCCTTTGCCCGCGTGCGTACAGCGCGTCTCGAAGTGAAGAACGGCTCGCTGCGGTCCGCAAACCGGTTGAGCAGCAGAACATCGGCGACCGTCAGCCCCGGCGCTCCGATAAGGTCGGTCGATTGGTGCACGGTCACGATACCGCGCGTCGCGGCCTCCGCCGGCGTTCGCGCCACATAGGGCCGACCTCGGAGGGTCACGTTCCCGCCGTCGGCGGAAAGCACGCCCGACAGGATTTTCACGAGCGTCGATTTGCCCGCGCCATTCGCGCCCATGAGGGCAACTATCTCGCCACGGGCTATCGAAAGCGAGGCGCCGGACAGCGCACGCGTCGATTCAAAGCGGCGGGTCAGATTTTCAACGGAAAGCAGAGACATGGCCGGGCTAATGATCTGGATGCTGGTGTCGACGGTTGCGGTCAGCACATCGTCTTGAAGTGAGTGCCGTGCCCGCATCGCCGACAAATTGCGCCGGAACCGAGCCGGACAACAGGCAAAGTGTTTCTTGCCCCGAACGCAAATCGCACAAAGTTTTCCCGCCGTTCAAAAATATCGAACCAATTTATCTACTAAAAAGGTAGAAAATACCACCTAATGAAAATGCGGAGGAAAGCCGCGGACAACTTGATCTTTTTAGGAGCGCATAATGAAGACTTTCAGCCGCCTGGCGCTTTCTGCCGCCGCAATCTCATTCGTCGCCCTGGGTGCTGCCAACGCCGAAGGGCTGGCCGGAGCGCCGGCGCCCTTCGACAAGGGGGGCGTGAAGCTTGCCCTGATCAGCTACATCTCCGCCGGCGATTTCTTCCAGGCCTATCAGGCCGGCGCCGAGGCGCAGGCGAAGGCGCTCGGCATCGATCTCCGCATCTTCCCCGGCCGCCAGAACGCCGCCGAGCAGCGCGAGCAGATCCTGCAGGCCGTCAATCTTGGCGTTCAGGGGATCGTCGTCGATCACGGCTTGCCGGAATCGCTTGGCGACGTCGTGCAGCAGGCGCTCGACAAGGGCGTGAAGGTTGTCGCCTTCGACGTCAACTTGAACAATCCGAAGATACCCCAGGTCGAGCAGAGCGATCATGAGCTTGCCAGGCAGGCGCTCGAACAGGCAGTGAAGGAGAACGGCACGAACTTCAATGCTGGCTATGTCTATGTAGCCGGTTTCGCGCCGCTCGACCGCCGCAACGAGGTCTGGGAGACATTCAAGGCCGACAACAAGGGCGTCGTCGAGAAGGCACGCTTCGGCAATGTGAGCGATACGACCGCGACATCAACGGCGGACCAGGCGAAGGCGGCGCTGACGGCCAATCCCGACATCAGCGTCGTCTTCGCTCCCTATGACGAATTCGCGCGTGGCGTGAAGCTGGCTGCCAACGACCTCGGCATCGCACCCAAGCTGAAGATCTATTCCGCCGATGTTTCCACCGCCGATATCCAGGAGATCACCGAGGAGGGAAGCCCGTGGGTGGCGACCGTCGCGACCAATCCGGCTGTCGTCGGCGCCGTATCCATTCGCGCCGCGGCCCTGCAGATCGCCGGTGAGGATGTTCCGCACAACATCACCGTGAAGCCGACGCTGCTGACGCAGGAGGCGCTGCGGTCGGCGAACGTCAAGACAATCGAGGACCTGGCGAAGAAGTTGCCCGAGTTCAACACCAGCGACGTGGTCACTGCGCCCTGGATCCCGGCGAAGCTTTTCTGACAGCAGACATGCAAGGCCGGCGGCTTGCCTGTCGGACCGCTCTATCTCAATGGGAGTTTTTGATGAGCCAATCCAATGTCATCCACGTTGCCAGCCGAGGCGCGACGAGAGCCGAGCTTTTCGCGCGAGCGGAGGAGATATCAGCCGACCTCGCGCGGCGTGGGGCCGAGCTCGATCGTGACGGTCGGCCGCCGCTCAACGAGATCGTCAAGCTCAAGAACGCCGGGCTGCTCAATGCGCTGCACGCGCCTGGCATCGGCGGCGGCGGGCTCGACTGGGTCGACGGGCTGCAGCTCGTACGCATTATCGCGCGTGGGGAAAGCTCTATCGGGCAGCTGCTCGGCTATCACTATGTCAACAGCCAGTACGTATACTGGGCGATCGAGGATGCGGCCAGGGCCAATGCTCTTGGGACTGAAACGGTCACCAAGGATCTCTACTGGGGCGCCGCCGTCAATCCGCGCGACCCCGGCCTTACGCTGACAAAGCGTGGCAACGGCTACGTGCTGAACGGCAGAAAATCCTTCTCCACGGCGGCGCGAATATCGGACTATATCAACGCCAATGCGACGCTTGACGGAAAGATCGCGAGCTTCGCGGTTCCCACCAACCGGCCGGGCTATATCGCCAATGACGACTGGGACAATATCGGCCAGCGTCTTTCCGACAGCGGTAGCGTCGAGTTCCGTGATTTCCCTGTCTATGAGGAGGATCTGATCGGCACGCCGGTGGAGGAGGGCACCGCGCCCAACGTGCTAGCAAGCTTCAATACGCCTTTGATCCAATTGGTTTTTGTGAATTTCTATCTGGGGACGGCGGAAGGCGCATTGCGACAGGCGGTCGACTATGTGCGCACGACCACGCGCCCCTGGGTCACGTCGGGCGTCGCCCGCGCGCAGGACGATCCCTATATCCTCGAGCGCGTGGGAGAGTTCACCGCGTCGCTGAAGGCATCCGCGGCACTGGCCGATCGGGCCGCCGCCGCGGTTCAGGCCGCGTTGTCGCGAGGTGCAGAAGCAACAGCGCGCGAGCGCGGGGAAGCGGCGGCGGAAGCCTACGCCGCCAAGGTGCACGCGACGAATGTCTCGCTCGATATCACCTCGCGCGTGTTCGAGCTGACCGGCGCGCGCTCGACGGCAGAGCCCTATCGTTTCGACCGCTACTGGAGAAACGTGCGGACGCACACGCTGCACGATCCCGTCTTCTACAAGGCCAGGGAAGTCGGCGACTTCGTGCTCAACGACAGGATACCCGAGGTCAGCCTCTACAGCTAAACAGCGGTCCTCCCGACGCTGCGAGCCCCGCCGCATCTGATGCGACGGGGCTCTTTCGTGCTTGTCAGAGCGCGCCGCTTCTCGGGGGCTTGACGCCGTTCAAGTGGTAGTTGCCGACCACGTGGTATTTCCAGCGTACAGGATCGTGCAGCGTGTGGGTGCGGGCG
The DNA here is from genome assembly GCF_030380735.1 of Rhizobium sp. S152. Taxonomy (GTDB): domain Bacteria; phylum Pseudomonadota; class Alphaproteobacteria; order Rhizobiales; family Rhizobiaceae; genus Rhizobium. The sequence continues at coordinate 297,413 of NZ_JAUDRZ010000002.1, forward strand.
TTTCGCCAGTGCCGGTCGAGATTGAGGCCGGTGCCGGTGGCAGCCGTGCCGGAGAGCTCGAACAGGGTGTTGGAGGCGTCGAGCGCGATTTCTGAGGTCAACACCTTGGCCGCTGCAACCGCGAGTGTCGCCGTAACCACGTTCTCCTCGGTGGTCTCGATCTGGGCGATATCGACCTTAATGCCGGCGCGCTCGACGAGCGCGGTGGCGGCTTCCAGCCGGATGGCGATTTCGCCGACCTTGGATATCGTCAGCGGGTCTTCGGATGCCTTGTCGACGCCGCTGTTCGTCCACGGCCGCGACCGCGTGTTTACGAAATCGAGCATGTCGGCGAAGGCCGCGCGGGCGATGCCGAGATCGATGCCGGAATGGATGATCTGGCCGACGGAGCCAATGGTCGTCGGCCGCTCGAAGCCCTTGTGGTGAAAGACGACGGCATCCGCCTGGACATAGACATTGTCGAGAACGGTTGTGCCGCTGCCTGTCGTGCGCTGGCCAAATCCGTCCCAATCATCAATGATCTCAATGCCTTCCGTGCCTTTCTGCACAAAGGACATCGTCAGGTTCTCGTTTTCGTCGAGCGCGAATATGGTGACCCAGTCGGCGAAAATCACGCCGGTGGAATAGAATTTCCGCCCGTCGATCCGGTAGCCGAGTCCGTCCTTGCGGATGCGGGTGTTGTAGTGCCCGACCGTCTTCGTACCGCGCTCGGACAGTGCGTTGCCGAACCGGTCGCCGGCAAGGGCACGGGTGAAGAAGAACTTCTTCTGCTCCTCGCTGCCATCCGTTCGCAGCGCTTCCAGAATGTAGAAGTGGTTCTGCGGAATCTGTCCGATCGATCCGTCGGCCTCGGAAAGTATGGCCGTCACTTCGGCCAGTACGACGTTGGAGACGTCGAGACCGCCATACTCCGCGGGTACGGTTATTCCGAGCAGGCCGGATTGCGACAGCGTGTCCAGTTCCTGGAACGGAAGAATGCGATCGGCATCGCGCTTCGAGGCTGCCAGTGCGAATTCGCCCGCGAGCCTGCGCGCGGCGGCCAGCACCTGTTCCTCATTCGCAAGACGTGCGGCGGTCGGGCGGATTCGGGTGGCGTCAAGTTGAACAACTTCCATTTTTGTCTCCCATCGGATGTCCTCCGAGAGGTGCAAGAGTGGCAAGTGAAAGAAAAGAACATTAAAACTATAAACTATTAGAATAACGAAACGTCTTTCTCATCCCGTGGAATGGCTTTCATTAGCCTTCCGGCATTATCGCTGTGAGAGCAGCGGTGTTGATTTCTAGCATAAGGCGTTTCACGTAACTGTGTATCGACGCAGCACTTTTCGTTCTTTAGTCCGGCCGTCGTCCAGCAAATGCGGCGGACCAAAGCCTCCCAAGGCTGCAACCGCGGTCGGTCACCTCGCTTCGCCACGAGCGGGTGCCGATTGCGGTTGTCGAGGGCCTGGTCAGCGCCCCTGAAGTGCTGCCCACAGCTTGTCCGTCGTTCCTCCGTCGAACTTCGCTTCCGCCAGCATCTGGTCGGAGAACAAGGTACCGTTGCCGAGGTCGGCGCGGCGGTCCCTGACGTGGTCGAGGATGGTGCCGGTCTGCAGATCGATCCGCATGCTGTCGCTGATCGTGCCTTCCTTCGAAGTGCCCCATATGCGGATGTCGATCGATACGGTTCCAACCGGCGGCCGGCCGATGATCATGCCGCCGTGGGTCATGCTCATCCAGTCAGGCAAGGCGCGGCCATCGGCAAGGGTGACACTGAAGGTCGCGTCTTCGACGTCGCCGCTCGATTTCGGCATGATGTAGAGGTAGTCCTTGTGGAAGATGGTATCCACCGTGAACCACGTGCTGTCCTCACCCACACCGGCCAGATGGATGTTCGACCCGCCCTTGAAGAAGCCGATATGCAGATCGTCGAGACGGCGGCCGCTTTCGATCCAGTCCGCGATCTGATGTACCGCATGAAGCACCGCGCCCTCGCGAGGCAGCGATCCTATCCCGTTCAGAGGTTGCGCCGCATTGATCACGCTGTCGATCGGGCCGTCGGCGGTGATGTCATCGGAGATGGCGCCGAGATCGTCGAGCACGTCCTGCATGCCGGAGCCCAGGCCATCACCATCGTCGTCGAAGTCAGGTCCTCCCGGATCGTTGGGGTCGACAGGGAACTGAACGGGTGGATCCCGCTCGAGCGGCGGGCGCTCCGCCGGCGGCTCAGCGCTGCCCACCGAGATGTTGACGGTATAGGTCGACGTCGCGTCACCGTCGGAGACCGTGAAGGTAAAGCTGTCGGCGCCTTCATATCCCGAGGCCGGCGTATAGGAGTAGGTGCCGTCGGGATTGATCGTGAGGGTCCCGTGCGCGGGGTTCGAGCCGACGCCGTAGACGACGGGTGTTCCCTCGACGTCGAAGGCCGGCGGCAATCTGCCGGTGACGGTCTGGTCGCGACCGGCGGCAATCGAGGTGCCGGAACCGACCGGCGCATCGTTGACCGGCGTGACGGTGACGATCACCCGGTAGACCACGGTCGCCCGGCCGTCGCTGACGGAGTAGCTGAACTGGTCGGGGCCGTTATAATTGCGGTCGGCGATGTAGGTGTAGCGGCCGTCCGCCATGATGGTGACGGTGCCATGCGCCGGATTCCCGGCAAGGCCGTAAGTGACGGCGTCTCCGTCGGGATCAGTGGCCGTGGGCAGACGGCCCATGAAGGGCGTGTCCTCGGCGACCGTCAACGCGCCATCCTGGCCGACCGGCGCGCCATTGGCGGCGCCGACAGAGACAGTGACGGTATAGGTCGAAACGGCGCTGCCATCCGAGATCGTGTAGGTGAACTGGTCGGTTCCCGCGAAGCCGGGCGCCGGCTGATAGGTGTAGGTGCCGGTCGGTCCGACCGTGACCGTGCCATGCGCCGCCTGGGCGCCGAGGCCGTAGGTCAACGGCGAGCCTTCGACGTCGAAGGCCGGCGGCAGGTTGCCGGTAGCCGTCGTGCCCTGTTCGGCGGAAATCGAGGTGTCGGAACCGACGGGCGCATCGTTGACGGCGCTGACCGTCACCGTGACGCGGTAGACGTTGGTCGCCGAGCCGTCGCTCACCGAATAGCTGAAGCTGTCCGTGCCGTTGAAGTTGGCATTGGGGACATAGCTGAAAGTGCCGTCGGCATTGACCCGCACGGTGCCATGGCCGGCGGCTGCCGCCAGGCCGTAAGTGACGGCGTCGCCATCGGCGTCGGTTGCCGGCGGCAGGGTTCCCGAGAAGGCCGTATCCTCGGCCAGCGAGATGGCGGTGTCGGCGCCGACCGGTGCGTCGTTGACGGCGCGCACGGAGACGGTGACGGTATAGCTCACCGTCTCCGTGCCGTCCGACAGCGTGTAGGTGAACTGGTCTGGGCCGGAGTAGTTCGCGACCGGCGTATAGGTGAAAGTCCCATCCGGATTGACGGTGACCGCGCCGTGAGCGGCCGGCGTTCCGAGGCCGTAAGTGACGGTGTCGCCATCGGCGTCCGAGGCCGGCGGCAGCGATCCGCTGAAGGATGCATCCTCGGAAACGGATATCGCGAGGTTCGATCCGGTGGGCGCATCGTTCTCGGCGCCGACATTGACCGTGACGGTATAGACCGATGTGACCTTGCCGTCGGAGATCGCATAGGTGAACGTATCCGTGCCGTTATAGTTGGCATCGGGCGTATAGGTATAGCGTCCGTCCGGCTGGACCGTCGCCGTGCCGTGGCTCGCCCCGGTCTGCAGCAGGTAGGTCAGCGGATCGCCGTCGGCATCGACCGCGCGCGGCAGGCTTCCGGCAGCCGTCCCGTCCTCGTCGACCGTTATCGAGACGTTGCTGCCGACAGGCGCGTCGTTGACGGCGGTTACGGTGATCCTGACTGTATAGGTCGAGACCGCTTCTCCGTCCGACACCTGGTAGGTGAAGCTGTCCGCGCCGTTATAATCGGCGGCGGGAACATAGCGGTAGCTGCCGTCGGCATTGACCGTAACCGTGCCGTGCTGCGCCTGGGTGCCGAGCGCGTAAGTCAGTTGGTCGCCATCAGGATCGCTGGCCGCCGGCAGGACGCCGTTGAAGGGGCTGTCTTCCGAGACGGTAATCTCGGTGTCCGAGCCGACGGGCGCGTCGTTGACGGATGTCACGTCGATCGTCACCACATAGGTCACGACATCGAGGCCATCGGACACGGTGTAGGTGAAGCGGTCGGCGCCGTTGTAGTTGGCGGCGGGGCGATAGCTGTAGGTGCCGTCGGCGTTGACGACAACCGTTCCGTGAGACGGTGCCGCGCCAAGGCCGTAGGTGAGCGGATCGCCATCCGGATCGGTGGCAACGGGCAACCGGCCGCTTGCCAACCCGTCTTCCGCCACCGTGATCGTGGCATCCGAGCCGCTCGGAGGGTCGTTGACCGCGCCGACGTTGACCGTGACGGTGTAGGTGACTGTCTCGGTGCCATCGGAGATGCTGTAGACGAAACTGTCGGCGCCGTTGTAGCCGGGAGCCGGCGTATAGCTGTAGCTTCCGTCGGCACGCACCACGGCAACACCATGCGCGGCCTGGGTGTCGAGACCGTAGGAGACGGTGTCACCATCGGCGTCGGAGGCGGGCGGCAGCTGGCCGCTCACCGTCTCGTCTTCCTCGACTGAGATCGAGGTGTCGGAGCCGACGGGCGCGTCGTTGACCGATGTGACGGAGAGCGAAATCGTATAGGTCGAGACGGTCTTTCCGTCGGAGACGGTGTAGGTGAAGCTGTCCGCGCCGTTGTAGTTCGCGGCCGGCACATAGCGATAGCTGCCGTTGGCATTGACGGTGACCGTGCCGTGCTCGGCTTGGCGGCCGAGGCCGTATGTCAAGCTGTCGCCGTCAGGATCGGTGGCCACGGGCAGCCGGCCGTCGAGAGGCTGGTCTTCGGTCGCGACAGCGGTTCCGTCGGATCCCACCGGCGCGTCGTTGACGGCTGCAACCGTCACCGAGATCGTCACCGTCGTCACGCCGCCCTGACCGTCGCTAACGCTGATGTCGAAGCTGTCGCTGCCGTTGAAGTTCGTGTTGGGCGAATAGAGATAGCGCCCAACCGCGTCGATCGTTGCGGTGCCGTTGCGGGGGCCGGATGCGACGGCGAAGCTCAGCGGATCGCCGTCGGGATCGGTCGCCGAAACCACACCCGAAACCGGCGTGTCTTCCTGCGTCTGGATCAAGGAACCGCTGGCGACCGGCGGATCGTTTTCCGCGGCGAGGATGATGGTCGCCTGATCGGTGTCGGTCTGAGTGCCGCCCGCGCCGCTATTGCCGCCGTCGCTGGTGATCATGGTCAGCGTAACCGGCGCATTGGAGTTGGTTGCCGGCTGATAGACTGGCGCGGAAGTACCGGCAAGGTAGGCGTTTATGTCGGCCAACCGGCCGGTCAGCGTCAGCGCGCCCGAGCCGCTGCCGGTCACCTGGACGTTGCCGCCCGCAAGCGCGCTCAGCGTTCCCGCATCGACCCGTAGCGTGACGGTCATGACGCCTGTCCCGGCATCGACGTCGGAAATCGATATGCCGGTGAGCGGCAGCGGCGTGTCCTCGGTACCATTGAACGTTGTCGGCAGGCTGTTCACCGGGGCGTCGTTGACAGCGGTGACGGTGCCAGTGACTTGGCCCTGTGCGGACAGGCTGCCGTCGGAGACGGTGTAGTTGAAGCTGGCGTTGCCTGTGTAGTCAGGTGCCGCCGCGAAGGTCAGCGTGCCGTTGGCGTTGAGTGTGACGGTGCCGGAGGCGAGCGTGACGCTGCCGCCGGGCGAGATTGCCTGACCGTCGATCTCGGTGATCGAAAGCGTGTCGCCATCGGGGTCGCTGTCATTCGCGAGCACCGCGATGGTGGTTTGGCCGTCCTCGGTCACGGTGAAGCTGTCGTTGCCTGCGACCGGTGCGTCGTTGACCGATGCGACAGAGATGGTCGCCGTTGCGGTATCGGTTCCGCCATTGCCGTCCGAAATCCGGTAGACGAAGCTGTCGGTTCCGTTGAAGCCCGGTGCCGGCGTGTAGGTGAAGGTGCCGTCGGGACGCAGGACGAGCGTCCCGTTCGCCGTCGTGCTGACGAGCGAGACCGCCAGCGGATCGCCATCCGGGTCGCTATCGGCGCCGTTGCCGTTGTCGGCAAGGACCGATCCCGAAAGCACGGTGTCCTCGTCGACCGAAAACTGGTCGTTGACCGCTGTCGGTGCAGGGTTGGTCACGGTCCAGGCGAAGCTGCGGGCCGCCGTTCCGCCGACGCCGTCGTTTGCCCTGACGGTCACCGTGTATGTGCTGCTGCCGGTCGCGCCCGAGGCATCGGGCAGTATCCTGCCGGTGATGTCGCCCGTCTGCGCATTGAAGGCGAGGCCCGGCGGCAGGCCGGTGACGGTGAAGGTCAGCGGACCGCCGTCGATGTCGGTGAACTGCGCTCCGGCGGCGACCGAGACTGTGTCGCCGTCGAGGCTGGTCTGCGGCGGCAAGGCCGGTGCCGTCGGCGCGTCGTTGGTACCGGTGACGGTGACCGTCAGCGTCGCGGTCGCCGTGCCGCCATGGCCGTCGGAAATCGTGTAGGACACCGAGGCGGTCGCTGTCTGGCCGGCGGCCAGTCTGTCGAAATCCGCTCCCGGATCGAATGTGTAGGAGCCATCGGCCGCGATGCGGAAGGTACCGCCGCCCTGGCCGGGCACCGCAGCGCCAACGCCGCCGCTGGCTGCACCCACGCCGACCACCGTCAGCGTGTCGCCATCCGGATCGCTGTCCGCGCCGGGTCCGCCGACGATGACGTTGCCGGATACAGGCGTGTTTTCACTCGTGCTGGCCGCGTCATCGGCAGCAACAGGCGCATCGTTGACGGCGCCAACAGAGACTGTGATCGTGGCGACGGCGCTGGCGCCGCCGGGGTCGCGGACGATCACGGTGAAGCTGTCGGTGCCGTTGAAGTTGGCGTTGGGCGTATAGCTGTAGGTGCCGTCGGCGTTGACCACGGCCGTGCCGTTCTGCGCGGCGGTCTGAAGCCCGTAGGTAAGCTCGTTGGGCGCATTGTCGGCATCGGTCGCCGCAAGCTGGCCGGAAGCGGCTCCATCCTCGTCGACGCTGACCGCAACGTCGGCAAGCACCGGCGCGTCGTTGACGGCACCGACATTGACGGTGACCGTGTGGGTGACGACGGCCCGACCATCGGAGATCGTGTAGGTGAAGCTGTCGGTACCGTTGAAATCGGCGGCCGGCGTATAGGTGTAGAAGCCGGCGGCATCGACCGTGACACTGCCATGGCTCGGTTGCGTACCGGCGCCATAGGTCAACGTATCGCCGTCGGCGTCGGTTGCCGCGGGCAGCCGGTCGCTGAGAGGGGTATCCTCGCTGGTGGAAACGGTGACATCCGTGCCGACGGGCAGATCGTTGGCGCCGGTAACCGTGACGGTGAAGGTCGCCGTCGATGTGCCGCCCTGGCCGTCCGATATCGTGTAAGTGACGCTGGTCGTCCTGGTCTGGCCGACCTGCAGGTTGTCGAAGTCCGTCCCCGGGACGAAGCTGTAGCTGCCGTCGGCGCCGATGATGAAGCGCCCGCCGCCCGAACCGGTGACCGAAGCCCCGACACCGCCGGCGTTTCCATTGACCGCGCTGACGACGATCGTGTCGCCATCGAGGTCCGAATCTGCTTCGTTGCCGTTGTTGGCGAAGACGGAGCCGGCAATGTCGGTGTTCTCACTCGTGGTCGCGGCATCGTCCCTGGCGATCGGCGCCGGGTTCGAGACGCTGATCGTGAAGACCTGTTCCGCCGCGTTTTTGCCGTCGCTGGCCGTGATGCGAACGGTGTAGATGCCGCCATTGACCTGCGACGCATCGGAATTAACCTGACCGGTGATGATGCCGTCGGCGGAAATCCCAAGACCGGCAGGAAGGCCGCTTGCGGCGAAGGTCAAGTTGGGCGTGTCGACGTCACTGAAGTTGCCGGAAACATCGAGGCGCACCGTCTGCGCATCAGCAAAGGACTGGTTGCCGATCGGCGTGCCGATTGGCGCGTCGTCGACCGGAACGACCTCGATCGCGATCGTGTAGGTGACCGTCGAGCGACCGTCCGAGACACTGTAGGTGAAGCTGTCCGTTCCGTTGAAATTAAGGGGCGGCGTGTAGGTGTAGCGGCCATCAGCGCTTATGGTCACGACGCCGTTCGATGGCGGGGTTGATATCGCGTAGGTGAGCGCATCGCCATCGGGATCGGTCGCAACGGGCAGGCTGCCGCTCGCGACCGTGTCTTCGTTGGTGCGGATGTTGCCGTCGGAGCCCACGGGTGCGTCGTTGACCCCCGTTACCGTGACCGAGAGCGAGGCCGAAGAGGTGCCGCCGTGGCCATCGGAAACCTCGTAGGTTACCGTGCTGACACGCGTTTCGCCTGCCTTCAGGGCCTGGAAATCGGCACCCGGATCGAAGCGATAGCTTCCGTCCGCGTTGATGACGAAGGTCCCGCCCGCGGAGCCCGCGACTGTCGTGCCGGGGGCCGCGCCGCCGACGGACGACACGACGAGCGCATCGCCATCCGGATCGGTATCGTTGCCGAGCACGCCCGGCACGGCGCCGGCAATGGCGGTGTCCTCGTTGGTCGTTGCCGTATCGTTGTTGGCGACGGGGTCGTCGTTGACCGCGCCGATGGAGATTGTCGAGACGGCGGGGTCCGATGTCGCTCCACCGTCGTCGGTGACGGTCACCGAGAAGGTTCGATCGCCTGATGTCGGGTTGTCGCTGGTGTTTTCATACTGAAGCGCGCGGATAAGCGCGGTCGCCGAAGCATTCTCGATCGCGCCTCCGGAAGCATTGGTGAAGGAAACGGCATTGGCGCCGTCATAGGTGAAGCTGAACGTCGTGCCGCCGAAGCTGATGGTGCCGCTGCTCGCCGTTCCGTAGACGATGTCGGCGGAACCGTTCAGATGGATGACTTCCGATCCGCGATCGGCAAAGCCGCCGAGAGCGACATTGAGCGCAGTCAGTCCACCCTCCGGATCGAAGATGATCGCGTCGCCGCTGGCGATGGAGACGGGCGCGTCGCCCTCGTCGAAGCTGCCGGAGATGTCGCCGCCGGGTGCCGCGCCGTTGAGATCGACCACCGCGACGTCGTTGACCGAGGCCACGGAGATCGAGATGGACGCGTCCGCGAAGCCGCCATTGCCGTCGCTGATGCGATAGGTCAGGGGAACGGTTCCGTTGAAGTCGGCCGTGGGCGTGAAGGTGAGCGAGCCATCGAGATTGAGCCGGATGGTTCCGCCGGTCACAGCCACCGTGCCTTCGGCCGCGATCGTCTGGCCGTTGATCGCGACGATCGTCAGCGGGTCGCCGTCGGGATCGCTGTCGGCGCCGCCGTTGGTCGTGCCTTCGCCGGTAATCGGGTTGAAGGTGACGGCGGTATCCTCGTTGGTCGCAACGGTGTCGTTGTTGGCGATGGGGGCTGGGTTGGTGACGGCGAAGGTGAACGCCGTCGATGCCGTTCCGCCGTGACCGTCATCGGCCGTCACGACCACGCGATAGGGGCCTCCCAGCGACGCATCCCGATCGATCGTGCCGCTGATCAGCCCGGTGTCAGGGTGGTATTCGAGACCCGGCGGCAGGCCGGTGACAGCAAGGGTCAGTGTATCACCGTCCACATCGGTGAAGAAGCTTGTCACGTCGAAGCTGACGTCTGAGCCATCAGCCTGCGAATGATCGGGGATCGGGTTTGCCACCGGCGCATCGTTGACGCCCTCGACCGTGACGACCACGGTCGCCGTGTCGGTGCCGCCGTTGCCGTCGGACACCGTATAGGTGAAGGACGCCGTGCCGACGTAGTCGGGTGTGGGTGTGAAGCGCAGTTGCTGCACGCCGCCCACGAGAACCAGCTGAACCGAACCGTTCGCGGTCGGCACGGCCGGTCCCCCGACGCTGACATTGACGCCGTTCACGAGCACGATCGTGTTGGTGTCGCCGTCGCTGTCGACATCATTGGCGAGGACGGGGATGTCGACCGGCTGGTCCTCGGATGTCGTTGCAGTGTCGTTCATCGCATCCGGCGCGATGTTACGGATGGTGTAGGTGAAGGTGGTGTCGGCGGATTTCCCCTCGGCGTCCGTGGCGGTGACCTTCACCACGTAGCTCGACAGGCCCGTCGGGCCGGAGGCGCCCGCGGAAATCCGGCCGCTGATGACGCCGGTGGTGGCGTTGAACTCCAGCCCCGGAGGTAGCCCTTCCACGTCGAAGGTCAGCGCGCCGCCCTCGGGATCCGCGAAGTAGCTCGAGATGTCGAAATTGATCGTGTCGCCGTCGTTGCGTTCCAAGTCGGCGATCTCGCCGGCGACGGGCGGGTCGTTCTCGGCGCCGACGGTGATCGTCAGGATGCCGGTGCTGAGGCCGCCCTGGCCGTCGGTAACGCGGTAGACCACGGTGTCGATGCCGTTGAAATCGCGGTCCGGCGTATAGTTCAGCGTGCCGTTGGCGTTGACGGTAACCGTGCCGTGCGCGGCTTTCGGCGGGAAACTCGGGTCGATCGACAGAGGATCGCCGTCGGGATCGGTATCGTTGGACAGCACGTCGATGTTGAGCAGCGGCGTGTCTTCGGTCGTGCTCGCGGTGTCGTTCACCGCGATCGGCCCAGGATTGGTGACGGTGAGGCTGAACGTGACGGCGCGCGTGCCGCCATGGCCGTCGTTTGCTGTGACGGTCACCTGGTAGGGACCACCCTGCGAGGCGCCGGTATTGATCACGCCTGTTATCACGCCCTGGGCGTTCATGGACAGGCCTTGCGGCAGGCCTGTGGCGCCGAAGGTCAGGGTATCGCCGTCGACATCGCTGAAGAAGGCGCCGACACCCACCGGGTTGTCGGTCAGCGATTGCCCATCGGCAAAGGTCATGCCAGGGATCGGCGTGGCGACAGGCGCGTCGTTGGCGCCGGTCACGGTCACGGTGATGGTGGCGGTATCGCTCTCTCCGTCGGCGTCTGTCACGCGATAGGTGACGCTTGTGGTCCGTATCGCACCGGCAGGCAGATCGGCGAAGTCGGTGCCTGGGTTGAAGGTATAGGCACCATTTGCGCCGACGGTGAATGTGCCGCCGTTCGATCCCGTTACGGCCTGGCCGACGCTGGCAGCCTGGCCATTGACCTCGTCGATGACGAGCGGATCGCCATCGGGATCGCTGTCGTTGGTCAGCGCGTTGCCGCCGCCGCTCTGGTTCTGCCCGACGGAGAGGACGTCATCGACGGCCTTCGGCGGGAAGTTGCTGATAATCCAGGTGATCGTCCGCGAAATCGTACCGCCGTTGCCGTCGGAGACCGTGATGGTCGCCGTGTAGGGCGTCGGCCGCGATGCGTCGTTGGGAAGGGTGCCCGAAATGACGCCGGTCGTCGGGTTGATCGAGAGGCCGGGCGGTAGGTCGGTCGCCGTGAACGACAAGGCATCGCCGTCGCGGTCGGAGAAGTAGGCGCCGGCGTCGAAGGACACCTGCTGGCCATCGCTGTCGCGCTGTGTCGGGATATCGCCGTCGACATCGGGACCGTCGTTGACCGCGTTGATCGTGATCGTCACCGTCGCCGAGGAAACGCCGCCCTGGCCGTCGGAGATGGTGTAGACGATGGTGTCCGTGCCGTTGAAATCCACAGGCGGTGTGTAGGTGATGGCACCGTTTGCGGTGAAGGTTAGCGTTCCCTGTCCGGCCGATGCCGAGATCAGGGTGAGCGTGTCGCCGTCGGGATCGGTATCGGCGCCATCGTCGCCGCTGTTGGTGCCCTGGCCGGTGATGACGTTGAAGGTGGCGCTCTGGTCCTCGTTGATGACGACGCTGTCGTTGACCGCCGTCGGACCCGGGTTGGTGACGGTCAGCCGGAAGGTGCGCGAGATTTCCTCGCCGGTTCCGCCGGGACCGTCATGCGCCGTGACCGTGATCGTATAGACCCCGCCCGCGCCGCCCTGGCTCGCATCATGATCGATGGTGCCGAGGATGATGCCGGAGGCGGCATCGAAGGTGAGGCCGGCAGGCAGGCCGGTGATCGTATAGTTGAGCGTATCGCCGTCCGGATCGCTGAAGAAATCGCCGACGCGGTAGACGAAGCTCTGGCCGTCCCCGCGGACCCGGTCGGGAATGGGGTTCGGACTTTCCGGCCCGTCGTTCTGCGGCAGGATGGTGACGGTGACCGTGGCGGTATCCACGCCGCCGTTGCCGTCGTCGATCGAGTAGGTGAAGGTTTCCTGGCCGTTATAATTGGCAACGGGCGTAAAGCGCAGAACCGGACGATCGCCGGGGCCGGCAACGAGTCGGACCGAACCGTTTGCGGTCGCGACGGAGGCGCCGTTCAGCTGGAGCACGACGTTGTTGACGCGAATGACCTCGTCATTGTCCCCGTCGGGATCGCCGTCATTGGCAAGAACGTCGATATCGACGGGTGTATCTTCATTGGTCACGGCCGTGTCGTCCTGCGCGACGGGCGGCAGGTTCCGGACCGTGTAGTTGAAGGTGAGCGATGTCAGGCCGCCATGGCCGTCGGACGCCGAGACGGTGACAGCGTAGATCCGCTCACCCGTCGGTCCCGACGCGTCCGCGGCGACGCGACCGGAAATCCGACCGGTGACCGGATCGAGCGTGAGACCTGACGGCAGGCCCGTCACGGAGTAGCGCAGCGCGTCGCCGTCGGGGTCGCTGAAGAAGGCGCCGAGGTCGATCGTTTCCTGGTCGCCGTCGTTGCGGGTGCGGTCGGCGATCGGCTGACCGACCGGGTCGTCGTTGACGCCGGCGACGGTGACGGTGACCGTGGCGCTGGCCGTGCCGCCGTTGCCGTCGGAGATAGTGTAGACGATCGTATCAGTGCCGTTGAAGTTCGCATTCGGCTGGTAGGTGATCTGGCCGTTCGAGCCGATCGTCACCGTGCCGTTGGCAGCGCTCGCTGCCGTTACGGTCAGGGGATCGCCATCGGGATCGCTGTCGGGAATGCCGCCGCTCGCCGAACCATCCAGCACGTTGATGACGATGGCTGTATCTTCGTTGCCGGTCGCTGTGTCGTTGACGGCGATGGGCGCCGGGTTGGTCACGGAGAAGTTGAAGGTCTGGCTCGTCGTTCCGCCATGTCCGTCATCGACGGCGATCACGACGGAATAGACGCCATTGCCGGATGGGCCGCCAATGCTCGCCTGACGGTCGATCGTGCCGGTGACCACGCCGGCGGAACTGATCGCCAGCCCGGTGGGGAGCCCGGTTGCCGTGTAGCTGAGCGTGTCGCCGTCCGCGTCGGAGAAGAAGCCGGAAAGGTCGAAGTTCACCTGCGCGCCGTCGGCGCCGGAGCGGGTGGGAAGCGGCGTTCCGACCGGCGCATCGTTCACGCCGGCGACGTTGACGGTCACTGTATATTCACTGCTGCCGCCCTTTCCGTCGCTGACGACGAAGCTGAAGCGGTCTGTGCCATTGAAATTCGCGTTCGGCCGGTAGCTGTAGGTGCCGTCGCTGTTGACCGTGAGGCTGCCGTTCGCCGGCCGCGTCGTGCCGGCCGCATAGCTGATGCTGTCGCCATCAGGATCGCTGGCAGGTGGCAGTGTGCCCGACAGCACGCCGTCCTCGTCGACGGAGACGGTGGTGTCGGACGAGATCGGGGCATCGTTGACCGGCGTGACCGTGCCGTTGACGGAGGCGGTCGCCGTGCCGCCGTTGCCGTCGGAAACGGTGTAGGTGAAGCTCGGGCTGCCGTTGTAGTTGAGGGCAGGGGTGAAGGTGAGGGTGCCATCGGCGTTCAGCCGCACGCTGCCGCCGGTCACGGTAACCGAACCACCGATCGCGATCGACGTGCCGTTGATCGCCGTCACGCTCAGCGGATCGCCATCGGGATCGCTGTCGTTGGCGCGGACGTCGAGTGTGACGGCCGTGTCCTCTGATGTCGTGAAGGTGTCGGCCGCGGCGATAGGTGCATCGTTTACGGGTGTCACGGTGCCGGTGACGGTGGCGGAGGCGCTGCCGCCATTTCCGTCGGAAACCGTATAGGTAAAGCTCGGCGTCCCGTTGAAGTTGGCCGACGGCGTAAACGTCAGCGTGCCGTCGGCGTTGAGCCGCACGCTGCCGCCGGTGATGGCGACCGAGCCGCCTGCGGCGATCGCAGCGCCATTGATCGCCGTCACGCTCAGAAGATCGCCGTCGACATCGCTGTCGTTGCCGCGCACGTCGAAGGTGACGGCGGTGTCTTCTGGTGTCGTGAAGCTGTCGTTAACGGCGACAGGCGCGTCGTTGACTGGCGTAACGGTACCCGCGACTGTGGCAGTCGCCGTGCCGCCGTTGCCGTCGGAGACGGTGTAGGTGAAGCTTGGTGTGCCGTTGAAGTTGGCCGATGGCGTGAAGGTCAGGGTGCCGTCCGCGTTAAGCCGTACGCTGCCGCCGGTCACCGCGACCGAGCCGCCGATCGCGATATCAGTGCTGTTGATCCGCGTGATCGTCAGCGCATCGCCGTCAGGGTCGCTGTCGTTGGCGAGAACGGAGATGCTGACGGACTGGTCCTCCGCCGTGGTGAAGCTGTCGTTCTGGGCGACGGGCGGGTCCTGGACGGGGTTCACCGTGCCGTTGACGGTTGCCGTGGCGGTGCTGCCGTGGCCGTCGGAGATCGTGTAGCTGAAGCTCGGGGTTCCGTTGTAGTCGGCCGATGGCGTGAAGGTGAGCGTGCCGTTGGCATTGAGCCGGACGCTACCGCCGGTCACCGCCACCGAACCGCCGGAAGCGATGCTCGTGCCGTTGATCTGGATGACCGAAAGCGCGTCGCCGTCGGGATCGCTGTCGTTGCTCCGCACATCAAAGGTGACGGCGACGTCCTCGTTGGTCGTGAAGCTGTCGTTCTGGGCAACCGGCGGGTCCTGCACCGCGTTGACGGTTCCGGTGACGGTCGCGGTCGCCGTGCCGCCCTGGCCGTCGGAGACGGTGTAGGTGAAGGTCGGCGTGCCGTTGTAGTCGGCAAGCGGCGTGAAGGTGAGCGTGCCGTTGGCATTGAGCGTGACGGTGCCGCCGGTGACGACGACCGAGCCGCCGGAGACGATGCCGGTGCCGTTGATCTGCGTCACGGCCAAGGTTCCGCCGTCGATATCACTGTCGTTGGTGCGCACATCGAAGGTGACGCTGGTGTCCTCGTTCGTCGTGAAGGTGTCGGGAGCGGCAACGGGCGCGTCGTTCTGGCCCGTGACGGTGACGGTGACGGTGGTGGTCGAGGATCCGCCCTGTCCGTCTGATATCGTATAGGTGATCGTCGTTGCCCGCGTGGCGCCAGCTGGGAGATCGTCGAAGGCGGTGCCCGGGTTGAAGGCGTAGGTGCCGTCGCTGTTGATGGTGAAAGTGCCGCCATTCGAGCCCGCGATCGGTTGACCGACCCCGCCAGCACTGCCGCCGACGGCCGAGACGGAGATGGGATCGCCGTCCGGATCCCTGTCGATCCCGTTGCCGTTGTTGGCGAAGACCGAGCCGTTGATCGATGCGTTCTCCGTCGTGGAGAGGTTGTCGGCGGCGGCGATCGGAGGCGGGTTCAGAACGGCCCAGGTGAAGCTGCGGCTGGCGGTGGCGCCGCCGCGGTCGGTGGCCGTGACGGTCACGGCATAGGGGCCGGTGACGCTGGCGCTGCGGTTGATGGTGCCCGAGATCTCGCCGGTCGCCGCGTTGATCGTCAGCCCCGGCGGCAGGCCGGTGGCGGAGAAGGTGAGGGTATCGCCCGCATCCGGATCGCTGAAATTGCCGGCGACCGAAAGCGAGACCGCCTGTGCTTCGTTGCCGGTCTGGTTGGCGATCGGCGTAGAGATCGGGGCGTCGTTGACGCCAGTCACAGTGACGGTGAAGGTTGCGGTGGAGAAGCCGCCGTGGCCGTCGGAGAGCTGGTAGGTCACGCTCGACGTGCGTTGTTGCCCGGCCGGCAGATCGTCGAAGGCGCTGCCCGGATTGAAGATCGCGTTGCCGTCGGCGCCGATCGTGAAGCTGCCGCCGTTCGACCCGGCGACCGCGACGCCGACATTGCCGGCAACGCCGTTGATCGCGGAGACCTGCAGCGTGTCGCCGTCGACGTCGGTGTCGTTGGCGAGAACATTCAGGCTGGCCGTCAGGTCGGCGTTCGTCTGGGCGGTGTCGTTGACGCCGACGGGTGCGTCGTTGACCGCATTGACGGTCACGCTGACCAGATATTGGACCGTGACCGTTCCATCGTTGATGCTGTAGGTGAAGCTGTCGGTACCGTTGAAATTGGCTGCCGGTGTGTAGGTGTAGGTGCCGTTCGGGTTGACGACGACGGTGCCATGAGAGGGCGCGATGGTCCCGGCGCCATAGGTCAGCGTGTCGCCGTCGACATCGGTCGCGACCGGCAGGGTTCCCGAGAAGACGCTGTCCTCGTTGGTGGAGATCGCCACGTCGGATCCGACCGGCGCGTCGTTGACGGGCGCGATGGTGATCGTCGCGGTGTCCGTATCCGATAGCGCGCCGCCACTCCCCGTATTGCCGTTGTCGTTGGTCACCATGGTGAGCGTGACGGTGCCGTTTCCATTGGCAACCGGGTTGAATGTCGGGCGCGTGCCGGCCGCGGCCAAGAAGCCGTTGATATTGGCAAGCGTGCCATTCAGCACAAGCGTGCCGCTGCCCGATCCGCTGACCGTGACACCTGCACCGTTCGCGGCCGTTAGCGTCCCGGAATTGACGCTGAGCGTCACCGTGATTGCGCCCGTGCCTGAATCGACATCCGTAACCTGGATGCCGGCGAGCGGCAGCGCGGTATCCTCGTTCGTGCCAAAAGTGGCGGGCAATGTGTTGACCGGTGCGTCGTTGACCGCCGTGACGTTGAAGGTGAAGCTGTTGGGCGTCTGGTCGGTGTCCTGGCCGCCATTGGCCGTTCCGCCGTTGTCGCGCACCTGGAACGTGAACGAGGCGAGACCCGTGCCGTTGGCATTGGCGGCCGGGGTGAAGGTGAGATTGTCGAAATTCGCGGCGGAGATGACCTGTCCCGCCGTGACCGGCGTACCGCCGAGCGAGAGCACGCCATTCGTCGGAAGCGTGGTGATGACGACGGCGGCGAAGCTGTTGGCCGGGCTGTCGGCGGCGTCGCTGAAGCCGAAGCTTGAGGCTGAGAAGGTGTAGGTTGCATCCTCGTTGATGGTCACGGTGTTATCCGTGCCCGATGGCGCGTCGTTAACAGGCGTAACCGAAATCGTCGCGGTGTCGATATCGACCAGCGCCATGCCGCCGGTATTGCCGTTGTCGTTGGTGGTCATCGTCAGCGTGACGCTCGATGTCGAATTGGCTGCCGGCGTGAAGCTCGGGCGCGTCGCTGCGGCGAGATAGGCGTTGATATCGGCGAGCGTTCCCGAGAGCGTCAGCGACTGCGAGCCGGAACCGGTCACGTTCACGCCGCCGGCGGCCAGCGCCGAGAGTATGCCGGAGTTCACCGAGAGCGTCACGGTCATGGTGCCGGAGCCCGCATCCTGGTCGGAAATCTGCAGTCCCGCGAGGCCGAGCGCCGTGTCTTCTATCGCTGTAAATGTCGGAGGAAGGGTGTTGACCGGCGGCGTATTGACGGAGGCGACAGCAACCGTCACCTGCGCGGTTTCGGTGGTTCCGCCAGAGGTCACCGTATAGGTGAAGTTCGCCATGCCGTTGTAATCGAGGGTCGGTGTGAAGACCAGCTGGCCCGAGCCATTGAGACGCACTGAGCCGTTGGCGACCGTCACGGCGGCGCCACCTGCGGTGATCGCCTTGCCATCGACGGCGGTGATCAGGCGTCCGGGGTTCTCGAAGCTGTCGTTGGCGAGAACGGAGATGACAACGGGCACGTCCTCGTCGGTGGATATGGAATCATTGGCGATATCGGCGACCGGGGTGATGTCGACCGCGATCGTGCTGTTGTCGGCGAGCGAGCCGTCGGAGGTGCGCACCGAAATCTGAGCCGGACCATTGTAATCCGCGGTTGGCGCGTAGTTGGCGCCGGCAAGAGCTGCGTTGATCGCCGCCGCCGTTCCGGAGAAGGTCATCGTCTGATCCGACGTGCCGTCGCCGGCACTGAAGGAGAGGCCCGACGTACCGGAGAGCGAGAAGGCGCCGTTGGTGACCGTGACGGTGACCGTCAGCGTGCCGCTGTCGATATCGGCGACCGTGATCGCGTTGCCGCCTGATGGCGAGAAGATGATCGACGTATCTTCCGCCGTCGTCTGCGCGCCGGGAACGGTGTTGACGGGCGCATCGTTCACGGCGGCGACGTTGACCGTGACGGTCGCGGTTTCCGTCACGCCGCCTGACGTGACTGTGTAGGTGAAGCTGGTGGTGCCGTTGAAGTTCGCGGCGGGGGTATAGGTGATCGTGCCATCGGCGGCGAAAGTCACCGTTCCCTGGCCTGATGGCGGCTGGGTGACAGAGGAAATGACCCGGTCCGGGTTCTCGAAGTTGTCGGCGGAGGCGCCGTTGGTGCCGGTGATCGCGTTGAAGGTGATCGCGGTATCTTCGTTGGTCGTCACGGTATCGGCGACGATGTCGGCAACCGGGGTGATCGAAATCGCAACGGTGTCGGTATCGGTCGCCGTGCCGTCGAATGTCTGGATCGTCAGCTGTGCGGCGCCGTTGTAATCGGCGGTAGTGGTGTAGGTCAGGCCGGCGAGCGCAGCGTTCACCTGCGCGGCGGTGCCGGAAATCCGAACCGTTGCGGTGCCGTTGCTGGTCACGGTCGCGCCGGAGCCGGCGGCGACGTTGGCAATGCCGTTGGTGACGGTGACGGTCGTGGTCAGCGCGTCGCCATCGACATCGGCGACCGATACGCCGCCGATCGCAAGCGGGGTATCCTCGGCGACGGTTTGCGCGCCCGGAACGGTGTTCACAGGCGCGTCGTTGACGGCGATGATGTTGACATTGACCGTTGCCGTTTCGGTCACGCCGCCTGATGTGACCGTGTAGGTGAAGCTGGTATTGCCGTTGAGGTTGGCGGATGGCGTGAAAGTGAGCGTCCCGTCGGCATTAAGGCGCACGGTGCCGCCGGCCACGTTGACGACGCCGTTGGCGACGATCGCGCCGCCGTTGATCGCGGTGATCGTGTGGCCGGAGTTCTCGAAGCTGTCGTTGCTGTTGACGTCGATGACGACGGCGGTGTCTTCGTTGGTCGAGACGCTGTCGTTGGTGATGTCGGCGACCGGGGTCACGGTGATGGTCTGCGTATCGGTATCGGTCAACTGTCCGTCGCTGCTGGTCATGGTCAGCGTCACGGAGCCGTTAAAATCGGCCACGGGCGAATAGCTCGGCCGGGCGGTTGAGGTGAGGAAGGCATTGATATTGGCGAGCGTTCCCGAGAGCGTGATCGTGGCGGTGCCGGAGCCGCTGACGGTCACGCCGGATCCCGTGGCGGCGCTGAGCGTGCCGGAGCCGACGGATAGCGTCACGGTCGTGACGCCCGTTCCCGCGTCGGGATCGCTGACCGAAAGGCCGGTAAGCGAGAGTAAGCCGTCCTCGGCGATGCTCCAGCCATTGGCGGGCAGGCCGTTCACCGGCGGATCGTTGACGGCGACAACGGCGACCGTCGCGATCGCGGTATTGGAGGCAAGTGCCCCATCCGACACCGTCACGCTGATCGAGCGCGCGGTCGTGCCCGGATCGTCCGAGGCGGAGGCGTAGCGGATTTGGCCGAGCGCCGTCTGGTAGGCCGCCTTGCTTGCCGAGCCGCTGAGAGTCAGCGTGAAGGTCGACGGGTTGTAGCTGGCGGTGATGCCCGTCGGCAGCGTCCCTGCGATCGACAGCGCATCGCCGGTCTGGGCATTGGTGATGACGACGGTCGCGGATGCCATGTTGGCGCTGTCGATATCGCTGACCAGTACGCCGGTGTTGACGATCGCGACGCCGGCACCGTTCTCGGTGTAGCTCGTGGCGTAGCCGGTCCCGGCGGCGGATGCGTCGAGGTCGAGGGTCGGTGCGTCGTTGACCGGGTTGACCGTGATCGTTGCTGTATCGGTATCGGTGAGTGCTCCGCCCGATCCGGCGTTGCCGCCGTCGTTAGTCGTCATCGTCAGCGTGACGGCGCCGTTGAAGTCTGCCGTCGGCGTGAAGAGCGGCCTCGCGGTCGAGGCGAGATAGGCGTTGATGCTGGCAAGCGTGCCCGACAGCGTGAGGGATGAGGTTCCCGATCCGGTGATCGTGACGCCGGCGCCTGACGTTGCCGTCAACTGACCGCCGCTGACACCGAGTACGACGCTGACGGTGCCGTTGCCGGCATCGACATCGGCGATGGAGAGGCCCGACAGGCTGACGGCAGAATCCTCGTCCGTCGCCCAGCCACCCGGTGGCAGCGTGTTCACGGGCGCATCGTTGACAGCGTTGATGGTGATCGTGCGTGTGTCGGTATCCGTGAGGATGCCACCGGTGCCGGTATTGCCGCCATCGCTTGTGGTCATGGTCAGCGTCACCGCGCCGTTGGCATTGGTGGCGGGCGTGAAGACGGGCACGGATGCGGAAGCAAGATAAGTATTGATCGCCGAGAGCGTGCCGGAAAGTGTCAGCGCGGCCGATCCGGAACCGGCGACGGTGACGCCACTGGCTGAGGTTGCCGCCAGCGTTCCACCGCCCACGGCGAGCGTCACGGTCATCGTGCCGTTGCCCGCGTCCACGTCGGAAATGGAGAGGCCGGAAAGCGCGATGCCGGTGTCTTCGTTTGTCGTCCAACCCGAGGCCGGAAGCGTGTTGACCGGGGCGTCGTTGACGGCGGTGACGTTGACCGTCACCGTTGCCGTCTCGGTGACGCCGCCTGATGTCACGGTGTAGGTGAATGTCGTCTGGCCGTTGAAGTTGGCTGAAGGCGTGTAGACAAGCGTGCCGTCGGCGGCGAAGGTGACGCTGCCCTGTCCGGCAGGAGGTTGTGTGACGCTCGTCACGGCGCGGCTCGGGTCCTTGAAACTGTCTGCTGTCGCTCCGTTCGTGCCTGTCATGACGTTGAAGGCGAGGGCGGTATCCTCTGATGTCGTCACCGTATCGGGGGTAATATCGGCGACCGGATTGACCGTGATCGCCACTGTATCCGTATCGGTCAGCGACCCGTCCGATGTCACGACCGTCAGCGTATCCGAGCCGTTGAAATCAGCCCTGCCGGTATAGCGCAGCGAGGCCAGGACGCTGTTTACCTGTGCCAGGGTGCCGGAAACCGTCACGGTACCCGTGCCGTTGCCTGATATCGTGCCGGCCGTGACGGATGGCGAGAGGGTGCCGTTGGCGACCGTAAGCGTCACGGTGACCGAGCCGCTGTCGACGTCGGCGACGGAAATGCCGCTGATCGCGGTCTGCACGTCTTCGTCGAGCGTGAGGGCGCCGGGAACGGTGTTGACCGGCGCGTCGTTGACGGAGATCACGTTGACCGTGGCGACCGCGATGTTCGAGGTTGCGGCGCCGTCGTTGACGGAGACGTTGATGGTGCGGGGCGTGGTCGAGGGATTGTCGGAGCTCGAGAGGAAGCGGATCTGCTGCAGCGCCGCCTCGTAGCTTGCCTTGGTGGCCGAGCCGCTGAGCGTCAGCGTGAAGGTCGAGGCGTTGTAGTTCGCGGTGATGCCCGCGGGCAGCGTTCCCGATACGGCGAGGAGATCGCCGGCCTGGGCATTGGTGATCATGGCAGATAGCGATGCCATGTTGGCGTTGTCGACATCGGTGATAACGCCGTCCGTGTCGGCGATGGCAACGCCCGCTCCCTTTTCCGTGTAGGTGGTGGAGAAGCCGGTGCCGGCGCCCGATGCATCGAGGTCGAGTATCGGCGCGTCGTTGACGGCCGTGATGTTGATCGTTGCCGTATCCGTATCGGTCAGCGGCCCGCCGGTCCCGAAATTGCCAAGGTCACTGGTCGTCATCGTCAGCATGACGGCGCCGTTGGCGTCGGCGACCGGCACGTAGATCGGAGCCGCCGTCGATGCCAGATAGGCATTGATGTTGGCGAGCGTTCCCGTCAGCACCAACGTGCCGGTCCCGGAGCCAGTCACGGTGACGGCCCCGCCGGAGGCAGCGGTGAACAAGCCTGTCGGCACCTGAAGCCGGACGGTCATGTTACCGGTTCCGGCGTCCGGATCGGCGATCGACAGGCCGGTGAGAGTGACGCTGGTATCCTCGTTGGTCGTCCAGCTCGTCGGCAGCGTGTTGACCGGCGCGTCGTTGACGGCGGTGATCGCCACGGTGGTGATCGCGCTGTTGGAGTTCAGGCTGCCGTCATTGACGGTGACGCTGATGTTGCGCGAGGCAGACGCGCCGTTCAGCGTCGGGTTATCGGAGTTCGTTGAGTAGAGCACCTGCCGGAGTGCGGTCTCGTAGGCGGATTTGGTCGCCGAGCCCGTCAGCGTCAACGTGAAGGTCGAGGCGTTGTAGCTTGCGGTAATCCCGGCGGGTAACGTTCCCGCCACCGCCAGAAGGTCTCCAGCCTGGCCGTTGGTGACGACGATCGAGGCGGAAGCCATATTGGCGTTGTCGACGTCGACGACGCTGCTGTTGGTGTTGGAGATGGCGACACCGGCACCGTTTTCCGTGTAACCGACCGAATAGCCGGTTCCTGATGTCGAGCCGTCGAGATCGAGCACCGGCGCGTCGTTGACCGCAACGATGGTGATATTGCGGGTGTCGACATCGGTCAGAGCGCCGCCGGTGCCGGTGTTGCCGTTGTCATTGGTCGTCATAGTCAGCACGACCGAGCCATTGGCGTCGGGCACGGGGACGTAGACGGGCGCCGAGGCTGACGCGAGATAGGTGTTGATGCTGGCAAGCGTGCCCGTAAGGACGACGTTGCCCGTCCCTGATCCTGAAACCGTGACGCCGCCGCCGGATGCGGCCGTGATCGTGCCGGTCGCGACGCCCAGCGTAACGGTCATCGACCCGGTACCGGCGTCGAGATCGGTGACCGAGAGACCAGTCAGCCCGACGCTCGTATCCTCGTTGGTGGACCAGCCGGTTGGAAGCGTGTTGACCGGCGCATCGTTGACGGCGACGACTGAGATTGTCGAGGTCGCTATGGCGGAAGACAGGCCGCCGTCATTCACCGTCACGTTGACGACGCGCGGCGTCGTGCCCGGGTTGTCGCCGGTGTTGGAGAAGGTGATGGCCTTGATCGCGGCGGCATAGCTCGCCTTGGTGGCCGAACCCGTCAGCGTGACGGTGACCTGACCGGCAACGGACGTATCGACGGAGCCGCTGATGCCTGCGGGCAGCGTGCCGACGGTCAGCAGGTCGCCCGCCTGTGCATTGGTGAGCACGATGGTCGCCGAGCGCATGTTGGTGCTGTCGAGGTCGCGCACATCGGTCGCGGCACTGCTGATCGAGACGCCGGCGCCGTTTTCCGTGTAGGTCGTCGCGTAGTTGACGCCCGCGATAGTGTCGACGTTCCTGAAGGCGCTGACATTGTCGATGAAAATGTCGTCGGTGCTTGGCGTCAGCAGGCCGCCGGCGGCGGAATAGCTGAAGACAAGATCGCCGGTCGCAACCACCGTCGAAGGCAGGTTGATGGTGACGGGGGTGCGGTTCCAGGCGGTCGTGCCGGCGGTCGACGCGGCAACCGTGGAGGGCGAGCCGGTCGCGCCGTTGAAATAGGTGATGGTCGCGGTGTTGGGCGTTCCGTTCAATGTGCCTGTGGTGATCCGCGCGTAGAGCACGCCGCCGATCGTCACGTCGAGGGTTGAAGGTGTGTTGTTGTCGTTGGAGATGCCGAGCAGCAGGTCGTTGCTCCAGCCGAGATCGAATGTGAGCTGCGCGGCGCCGGAGGGGGCGAGGCCATCGGTCCAGCCAGACACGTTTGCTTGGGTAAGCGTGCCGGTTCCGCCGTTGAGTGTCCAGGCGAAGCCGCCATTGGCGGTGGCGCCGGTGCCGCCGACCGCCCAGCCGGTCGTGCCAGGTGTACCGCCATTGGTAATGATCTGCGTGGGCGTGGTGCCGGAATTCAGGTCAACGATCGGCGCCTGGACGACGTAGCCGAAGTCGGCTGCGAGATTGGCCGCGCCGATGGTGGCGAGCGCGAGGGACTGGGTCGTGCTGCCCGTGGTGTTCGGCGCCGCGCCAAGCACACCGTTCGCATCGGTCACGCGGACGATATATTGGCCGGGCAGGACGCCGGTGAAGAGATAGTTGCCGTTGGCATCCGTGGTATCAGTGGCGAGCACGCGCTCGCCGGCACTGACCAGCCCGTCGCCGTTGACGTCGTCGATGAGCTGCACCGTGACATTGCCGATGCCGCCGTCGCCGGCGTTGAAGGTGCCGCTCTTGTCGTTGTCGGCGAAGATCTTGTCGCCGATCGTCCCCGTCGGCGGCGTCCAGCGCGCGGCGTCGGAGATGCCGGTCAGCGCGGTCGTTCCATTGGTGGTGATGGTAATGGCGGATCCGATGGCCGCACCGGTTACCGGATTGATCTGCCGGATTTCGGTGCCGACCAGATAGGTGTTGCCGTTGATGTCGCCGCCGCCCTGTGCGCTGGTGCTGCCGCCGACATTGGTGACGCTGTCGATGATCGCGCCGGTCGCGAGATTGTAGCGAGTGATTGTCGATGCGTTGACACTGAGGAGGGCGTTGTTGGCGGCGTCGATGGCGAAATCGCCCCAGTCATTGGCCGTCGTGATCAGCGCGCCGAAGGTCGTCGCGCCGGCCATCGTGCGACCGTTGTTGCTGAAGGTGATCCGGTAAATCTGGTCGCTGCTGCCGGTCAAATTCTCGACGCCGAGATAGAGCCCGCCGTTGTAGAAGGTCGCCGCACCACCGCCCACACCGGTCGATCCGGTCGAAATATTGGTCGCGGCACCCGTCGTCAGGTCGGAATCGACGAGGATGTGGGTGTTGTTGATGTAGTCATAGGCGAACAGCGCCTTGTTGCCCGCATCGGTGCTGCTGTCGACATAATAGATCAGACCATTGGCCTGGTCGGCCGCGAGAGAATTGATCACATTCGAAACGTTGATGCCGCCGACCGAGTTCGGCACGGTCGTGATCATCGTCGCCTTGCCGGTCAGCACGTCGACGCTGTAGATCGACCGGCCGGCCGACACCAGCAGGGCGCCATTTCCGTTCGAGGTCGCGACGTTCAGCGTATCGACGAAATCAGCGTGGCTCTTGTCGGTGCCGATCACGTCGGATGCGATGTCGCCGTCATGATATTCGAGATCCCAGTTGCCGCCGAGCGCGGCATTTCCGGTCGGGTCGGTCGAGGCCGCGACGTCGGCGCCGGTGAGATAACCGAGCATCTTGACGGCGCCGGTCCCCGCATCACCTTCGGCGAAATTGCAGCCATAGACCAGAATGTCCGCGTCGGCGGTGAGGGATGAGCGCAGCGAGGTGAGGTCGGCGGCATAGTCGGTCGCCATCGTCTCCGTCGTCAGCGAGGCATTGCCGAGCTGCAGGAAACCGTCCTTGCCATGCGAAATGATGTGGATCGCCTCGACGTCGTGCATGGAGGAGAGCGTTTCGGCGAGCTCGTGCACACCGTTCTCGTTGGGGTCAACGACGATGACCTTGAAGTCCTGGCCGAGATCCTTGACCAGCGCGTCATAGTCGGGAACGGTCGAATCGACGACCACGACCTGTCGCGGCTGTGTTGCCGCTGACGAGGCGTCAGGCGCTGCCGAACTCGCCTGGTGGTCGGCCAGCGCGGCGACAAGCGCGTCGTGACCGTCATTTCCGGCGTCGTGGCTTTCGGCGGGGGCATCGCCGTGATCGCCTTGATCCTGATGACTCTTTTCTTGGGATTTTTCTACGGTTGCAGCACCAGCGGCATCGAATGCGATCCGTTGCTCCAACTCCATCAGCATGGAGCCGTATTTTGTTTTCTTTTTCTTGGCCGGCACCTTCTCGATGCGGTCAGAATCGGGGCGAACGTACCGTTCGTTCATGGGGTTTCCTCCACGACAACGCGTTTCATTAATCCGGGCGCCCTTGATCCCGGCATTGCTCATTTAACTAGTCTTCCTCAGCCGGTTCCCAGGCCGGCTTCGCAACCCTAGTAAGCAGATCCCTAACGAAATCCTAATTTTCGACCATAAGATTTAGTTTTGACTAAATCAACCTATGCAGGCTCTTGTCGTTAGATCTATCCGACACACCTTCTGGGGAGGCAAAACGAATAATACCCCGAAAAATTGTGTTTTGTTAAGTCTCGATTAACCATGTTCGCAAAGACTTAACAATGATCGGCGAGGGCTTTTGGTTCTGATTTGTCGTCAACGCCGGCGAATTTTCGCCCAGTAATTTGCATATCCGCTGATGTTGGCTACCTCACCTATTGGTCGCATGCGGACAGGTTCGAGGAACGTCGTTGATGAAAATTCCAGTATTTCTCGTAGTTTCCGTCAGTCTTATAGCGACAGGATGTACGGTCACGCCCAAGCCGCTACCCCCGGAAGCGCATGCTAGCTTCGGTACAGAGAAGCTCGCCCTTGCCACAGCCAACCAGGAGCCCATCTCCAATACGATCGATTTGTACGAAGCGATGGCGAGAGCCTTAAAGTACAACCTCGATACGAAGGTGGAGGTCATGGAAGCGGCGCTGAAGATGAGAGAGGCTGATCTTGTTAGTTACTCAGCTCTCCCAAAAATTGTGGCGGGGGCTGGTTATGCAGGTCGCAGTGAACCGGATGCGAGCGAGCCGTCTACTCGCGATGATAGCATCGTCACGGCCGATCTGACGGCGTCCTGGAACATCCTCGATTTCGGTCTCTCCTATGTCCGCGCCAAGCAGGCGACCGACGAAGTGCTCGTCCAGAACGAGATGAAACGCCGCATGGTCAATAAGGTGATCGAGGACGTTCGCACCGCCTATTGGCGCGCTGTCAGCTACCAGCGTCTGGTCGGACGGATGCGCGCGCTTGAGGGCCGTGTCGCACGGGCGCTGAAGGATACGCGCAATCTCTCGTCCAACGGCGAAACGTCGCCGCTGGTGGCTTTGACCTACGAGCGCGAGCTGATCGAGATCAAGCGCGAGGTCGAGTTGCTGGAAGGCGAACTGCTGGTCGCGAAGACGCAGCTTTCCTCGCTCATGAACGTCAAGCCGGGCACGCCGTTCACTCTCGAAGCGCCGAAGCGGCGCGATACGCAGCTGAAGCTGACCTACACGTCGGAGGAGATGTTCAACATCGCCGCCACGAACCGCCCGGAGATGCGCGAGATTTCCTACCGGTTGCGGATCAACGAACGCGAGGTCGACGCGGCCTTGCTCGACCTGCTGCCGGGCATCAATTTCTATGCCGGTCCGAACTATGATTCGAACGAGTTCATCGCCACCAACGATTGGGTATCCTGGGGTGCCAAGGTCAGCTTCAACCTGATGAAGCTCGCCACCATGCCCGCCGTCGTCAAGAAGATCGACGCGCAGAAAGAGGTGCTCGACACCCGGTCTCTGTCCGTTGCCATGGCTGTGATGACGCAGGTCCATATCAGCCGCGCCCGCTACGCCCATCTGAAAAAGTCCTACGGCACCGCGGCGGCGCTATCGAGCGTCTCCCACCGTATCCTGACGCAGGTTCGCACCGAAACGGACGCGCAAAAGACCAGCGAGCAGATGCTCATCCGCGAGGAGATGAACGCACTTCTCGCCGATGCGAAGCTCGATATGGCCTATGCCGACCTGCAGAACGCCTACGCGAATATCTACGCGTCCCTCGGTATCGATCCGTTCCCGCAGACGCTCAGCACCGATCAGCCCGTCAAGCAGATGGCCGGCGAGTTGAGGGAGATGTGGCTGGAGCGCGGGGAGCACAAGACTGAACTCGTTGCGGCCAAATAAACGGCCGCGGAAGGAGCCCGCAATGAAGCGAATGATGGCGTCCATCCTGCCGGTCCTCGTTCTGGTAGCAGGCAGCGCGCTCGCGGCGGGCGATGAAGCGGCAAATCGGGATAGTTCGCTGGAAGGGCTGCGCGGCATCGTTCGCGCCGCCGACGAGGCCTCCATCTCAAGCGATCTCGGTTACCCCATCGCAACGCTGCCCTTCAAGGAAGGGGACAGCTTCAGGAAGGGCGATGTGCTCGCTACCTTTGAATGCGGGGACATCCAGGCGCAGCTCAAATCGGCCGAGGCGGCGCTTGCCGCGGCTCAGATCGCCGTCGCCAACGACGAGAGGCTGGCGCGCTCCAATGCCGCCGGCAAGTTCGAGGTGGAGATGTCTCGCGCCAAGGCCAACCAGGCCGCCGGCGAGGCCGATGCCTATCGCAGCAAACTGGGACGTTGCACCATCGCCGCACCCTTCGATGGCCGGATCGGCGCCATGCCGTCCCACGCGCACGAAACGCCGGAGCCGAGCCGCCCGATCATGCATATCGTCGCGAGCAACGATCTGCTCGTCGATGTGCTGGTCCCTTCCGTTTGGCTCCGTTGGCTGCGGGACGGGGAGGAGTTCGCGCTCAATGTCGATGAAACCGGCACCACGCTTCCCGTCGAGATCATCCGCGTCGGCGCGACGGTCGACCCCGTGAGCCAGACGGTCAAGGTGACCGGTCGGTTTTCGGGGCAGGCGACAGGCGTTCTGCCGGGAATGAGTGGGCCAACGTTGTTCAAGAGCCAAGGCGAGTAGGTCGAGTTATGCAAGGGACGGAAAAGCCGCTCGGCGAGCCGATAAAGCTGCAGCATACCGCACCCGCGGGGGGCCAGGCTTACGAGGTGCTGCTGCGGATAGAGGCGGAGGCCCGGCGCGTCGACAGCGTCGCCGAGTTGCGGTTCCTGATCGCCAACGAAACGATGAAGCTGACGAAGGCGCGCCAGATTTTCGTCCTGTCCGTTTCACGCGGCGCAATCAAGGTGGAAACAGTCTCGTCGATCGGCGCGGTGGATCGAAACTCGCCGCGCATACGCTTCATCGAGAGCCTGATGAGGGAGCTTCAAAAGCAGGCCGGGCTTTCAGAGATCAAGGCCTTCGCCCTTCCTGCCTATTGCCCCGCGGGCGAGATCGAGCAGGACAGCTATCCATTTCCCTTCATGGCTTGGCTACCGTTCCGCCTTCGCGACGGTCACGTCTTCGCGGGCATGCTTCTGGCGCGCGACATGCCCTGGCAAGAGGCTGATCTGCTGCTCGCCAACCGGCTGGCTGAAACCTATGCCCATGCCTGGCGCGCGCTGAGTGGGCCGCGGCGGCTGAAACGCAACGTGCCCATCAAACCCTTGCTTGCGGTAGCGGCAATCATTGCCGTGGCCGCGATGTTCGTGCCGGTCCATATGACCGTTCTGGCTCCGAGCGAGGTGGTGCCGGTGGCGCCGGAGATCGTGGCAGCGCCGCTGGATGGCGCCATCGAAGAGATCATGGTCAACCCCAACGAGCGCGTCACCAAGGGGCAGCCACTGTTTCGGCTGGCGGACACCGCGCTTCGCAATGAGTTCCAGGTTGCCGAACAGGACGTGAAGGTTGCTCAGGCACGGCTGATGCAGATCAGCCAGCGCGCCATCGCGGATGGCGAGGCGCGCCGCGATCTTGCCGTGACCCGCAGCGAACTCAGCGTGGCCGAGGCCAAGCGAGATTATGCGGCCGACATGCTGGCGCGTTCGCATGTCAATGCCGAGACGGATGGCGTCGTGATCTTCACGGACAAGCGGGATTGGATCGGGCGGCCGGTATCGATCGGGGAACGCGTGATGGAAGTTGCCGATCCCGACCGGGTACAGTTGCGCATCGACGTGCCTGTCGCAGATGCGATAGCCGTCCGGAATGGCGCCCGCGTTAGCGCCTTCCTCGATTCCAATCCGCTGAGACCGGTCGACGCGAAGACGCTGTCCTCCTCCTTCGATCCGCAGATGATCGAAGGCAACGTCCTTGCCTATCGCGTCTATGCCGGTTTCGATGGCACTACGGAAGACACTCTGCGTCTCGGTATTCGCGGCACGTCGCAGATCTTCGGCGACAAGGTGCCGCTTGCCTACTATCTCTTCAGGAGACCGATTGCCGTGATCCGGCAGCGGTTGGGACTGTGAACACGGTCCCGCAGGATCTCAGGCTTCCGGCTCTGCGAGAGGATCTGCAGATCGTGCGTGGCGGAACGAGCCTTTCCGGCGAGCCGGTGTGGATCGTGCTCGACCCGATCCGGAACCGCTTCTTCCGCATCACGTTCGAGATGTTTCAGCTGCTGAGCCTCTGGAATGTCGCCCGCTCCATGCGCGGCCTCGTTCAGGCGGTGGAAGCAAAATTCGGGCGGCAGCCGGATCAGGAAGAGGTGCAGGCTGCCATGCGGATGCTGGAGGCGAGCTTTTTCGTCAGCGAACCCATGGTGGGCTCGTGGCGCGCGTTGCATGCAGGCGCCACGAAGCGCCACTCGCTCTTCATGCGGCTTATTCACAACTATCTTTTTTTCCGCATACCGCTCGTGCGCCCGGATCGTTTCATCCGGCGCACGGCGCCTTATGTGGAGTTCGTCTTCAGCCCGGTTTTCCAAACTCTGACGGTGCTGGCGGCATTGCTCGGCCTCTATCTCGTCTCGCGCCAATGGGACGCGTTCATCGGGACCTTTCCCTATGTCTTCACCCTTGAGGGGCTGGTGATCTCCGTGATTTCGGTCGGCTTCATCAAGTCGATGCACGAACTGGGGCACGCCTATGTGGCGCGCAGGCATGGCTGCCGGGTACCGACAATGGGCATTGCCTTCATGGTGCTGGTGCCGTTGCTCTATACCGATGTCAGCGATGCCTGGCGGCTGAAGTCGCGGTTCGATCGCCTCAAGATCGACATGGCGGGTGTGCTCACCGAGATTCACATCGCGGTCTACGCGCTGCTTTTCTGGGTATTCCTTCCGGATGGACCGCTGCGATCGGCGGCCTTCGTGCTCGCGGCTACTGGCTGGGTGCTCAGCCTGATCGTCAACCTCAACCCGTTCATGCGGTTTGACGGCTACTACATCTTCGCCGATCTGCTCGGCGTCGAAAATCTGCAGCCGCGCGCCTTCAGACATTTGCGCTGGCGTATCCGCCACCTGCTTTTCAACACCGACGAGGAGAGTCCGGATCGTTTCGGGCCGAAGCTCGATCTCGCCGTCACACTCTATGCGATCGCCACGGCGATCTATCGGCTGTTCCTCTATTTCGGCATCGCGCTTCTCGTCTATCACTTCACGATCAAGATCGTGGGCGTGATGCTGTTTGCCGTTGAGATCGGTTTTTTCATCATTCGACCTGTCTGGTCCGAACTGCGGGAGTGGTGGCAGATGCGCCATGACATCAAGGCAAGCCGGCGAACCTACCTGTCATTTGCTGTTTTCATCGGCCTCATCTTGCTGGTTTCCTTGCCGATTTTCAAAAACGTCTCGGCTCCGGCCGTGCTCTACCCCAATGTCTTCGCAAGACTGTTTCCGATGGAGCCGGGAAAGATCGAGAAGATAGAGGCGAAGCGCGGCGCCGTCGTGAGAAAGGGCGATGTCCTCTTCGTGATCAGCCGGCCCGAACTGCAGCAGGAGCTTCACACCACCGAGATCGAGGCGGAACTGACTGGCTACAAGCTGGCGCGTGTGCTTGCCGACCCGCAAAATCTGATCGATCGGGGCATCCTGCAGTCGCAATTGGCAGCACTTGAGACCAAGCGGGACGGGCTCGCCCGACGTCAGACTTCGCTCGTCGTGCGCGCGCCATTTGACGGAATCATCGTCGATATGGCGCCGGAAATTCACGTGGGGCGCTGGATCAGCCGCAAGGATCAACTGGCGACGGTATCGGATGCCTCGGCCACTGCCGCGCGCGGCTATGTCAGCGGATCGGATCGGGGGCGGCTGGAAATGGGCGCCGAAGGCTGGTTCGTGCCAGACGATCTCACCCTTGCCGCGATGCCCGCCGTCCTGACGTCCGTCGCATCGTCGGGCGCCGACGAAGTCGACATCCCGCAACTCACGTCCGAGTTTCACGGCGAGATCGCGGTTCATCCACAGAACACCCATGAACGCATGCGGCTCAGTCCTGTTTCGGCACAATATGCCATTACCGTCGATGTCGGAGGCCCGTCGCCGCAGCAGACGGTTCGAGGCGTCGTCACTCTCAGGGGCAAAGGCGAGAGCATCGCAGGTCGAGTGTGGCGTCAGGTTGTAAAAGTGCTTGTGCGCGAGGCCGGCGCTTAGGGTGAAGATAATAACTCTGAAACCATTGAGAGCATCAGGCGTTTATCATGCAAATCAAAGATCGTATTTTGATGCGATCGAAGTTTCGCGAAAGAATGACGGAAATGCGCTTCTTCAGAAAGAAGATGAGTTATGCCAGAGGACGATGGCAACGTGACGACGCCGGGCAGGCTTATGCCAGTCACGGTCGTTTTCGGCTGACGATCAAGCAGGCAAACGAGCGCTGGTTCTATCGCGTATCCGATCTGAACGGAGAGCTGCCGCCGGTCGACAGTCGGCCTTTTCCGAGCGAGGAAGAAACCCTGAACGCCGCCCAGTCCGAGCTGGATGACCGCGCAGGTGAGCCGGAAATGCGGCCCGAATACTGATCGCAGTCGGCTGATCAGCAAGACCGGTCGGCGTAGGGGCTGTGCTCGCGGCAGAAGTCCAGATCGGCAGGCATAAAGGAAGCAGAGCCGACCGTTTCCGAAACCGATCCGACCGTCGCATTGTCGATCGAAGAACCCGCCGGTCCGGCGAAGTGGGCCATCACTCCGGCGGCGCTCAATAGCAGGAGCGCAGCGACGATGATAAAACGCTCGGCAATCGTCGGGCGGTTGGCAGTCACCCGCTCCGCATAGGCTCGCCCGGCTGAACCGCTTTGTTCCGTGTCCGCTGAAAATCTGATGGCGTCGCAGTGGGTGGAATTATCGTTCTCGAAAATTGTCATCTTTTTTACTCCCGCCAATTCGGTATCAGCCCCGTTCATCAGGCGATGTGTCGCGGCTTCCGTCAGGCAGGCTGCATGTGTGCCCGATGAGGCCGGATTAGAAGACCAGATCGCCGAACTCACTGTTCATAAAATCGAACCAATCGGTTCAATCAGGTTTAAGGGCTTGGCTTGACGACGAAATTCGGCTTAGGTCTGTTGTCTGCAGGTTCATGGATATCGTTATGGCGAACTCCTTCGGTGCGATGTCGATCGCGCAACTATCGCTCCTTATTCAACGCGGCGCTGTCGATCCGGTCGAGGTGGCCGAGAGTGTCTTCGACGCTATCGCCACACATGGCGACCCCGCCATTTTCACGGTGCTGCTGAAAGACCGGGCGATTGAGGAGGCGCGGGCATCGTCGGCGCGGTTGAAGGCTGGTCGTTCGCTCGGATTGCTCGACGGCATTCCGGTCGCCTGGAAGGATCTCTTCGACATCGAAGGCATCGCGACCACGGCCGGATCGAGGATTTTCAAGGCCAGCCCCGCTGCTACGACGGATGCGGCAGTTGTCACGACGCTGAGAAAGGCTGGTATGATCGCCATCGGCCGGACCAATATGAGCGAATTCGCGTTCTCGGGGCTTGGTATCAACCCGCATTACGGCTCACCGCGCAATCCGCGAGGGACGGATGTTCCGCGCATCACCGGCGGATCCTCTTCGGGCGCCGGCGCGGCGGTGGCCGCCGGTCTGGTGCCGGTCGCGATGGGCACGGACACCGGCGGCTCGGTCCGTATCCCCGCCGCCTTCAACGGCATCGTCGGCTACAAGGCGACGCATGGGCGCTATGCGATGGACGGGGTGTTCCCGTTGTCTAAGACGCTGGATTCGCTGGGACCGCTTTGCCGCACGGTGCAGGACGCGGTCTGGGTCGATGCGGCCATGCGTGGACAGAGCGTGTCGGCGATCGGGCTGCGTGCGGTGAAGGATATCGATATCGTCGTGCCCGAGAATGTGGTGTTCGACGGTGCGGAAGTCGGAGTTGTGGCGGCATTCGAGGCGGCGCTGGAGCGGCTCGCCACCGCCGGTGCATCGGTCCGCCGCATCAAGATTCCCGCGTTTGACGATCTGCTCGCGGTCATGGCGAAGCACGGTGCCCTCGTTACCGCTGAGGCGTTCGCCTTGCATCGCGAGCGGCTTGTCGGTCCGCAGGCCGCCGAAATGGACCATCGTGTGGTTGTGCGCACGCGGCTTGGCGAAAAGATCAGCCTGCCCGATTACCTTGCGATCCTCGACGCGCGCGAGCGCCTGATCGCAGATGCAAGGCGCCTGATCGGAAGCAGCTTCGTGGCCTACCCATCGGTCGCTCACGTCGCGCCGCCGATCGCGCCGCTCGAAAAGGATGACGACCTTTTCTTCGCGACGAACGCCAGAACGCTGCGCAACACGCTGTTAGGAAACTTCCTTGACTGGTGCGGCGTGTCGATCCCTTGCGGCACGGGCGATGCCGGGATGCCGGTTGGTTTCCTGCTGTCGGCGGTCGGCGGCGACGACGAGGCACTTCTTTCTGCGGCACTTTCGACCGAGGCGATGATCCGAGGAGATTTCGGTTGAGAGACCGGGAGATTGCCGCCTAGATAGAGACACGACTTTGGAGGAGGAGTTGATGGCTTTGGAGTATGGACGCTTCGCGGTGTCAACGTGGTCATTGCACAGGCTTCTGGGGGTGACTTATCCCTACAGCCCCGACCCGGGTAAAAGTGGGGAGCGGCGCGAGACCTATGGACCGGAGGGTGCTGCATTGCTGGATATCCCGGCGCGGCTTGCGGAACGCGGCATGTATCGCTTGGAAATCTGCTCGTTTCATCTGCCGAGCCTCGATCCAGCCTACCTCGCGCAGTTGCGCGGCGCGCTGGATCGCGCCGGCGTGCTGCTGCAGACGCTGCTCGTCGAGGATGGTGATCCCAGCAATGCCGATACCGCCGAACGCGACATCCGCTGGATCGCCGAATGGATCGGAATCGCGTCTGCATTGGGCGCCAGGCACATGCGCGTCATCGCCGGCAAGCAGGCGCCGACGGCTGAGAATCTTGAACGATCGGCCAAACATCTCGCCTGGCTCGCCGGGCAGGCGGAGGGAAGCGGGGTCCGCGTCGTCACCGAGAACTGGTTCGCTCTCCTGCCTTCGCCGAAGGAAATGAACTGGCTGCTCGACGCGCTCGATGGCACGGTCGGGCTCAATGGCGATCTCGGGAACTGGGCCGCGCCGGCACGATATGCCGGCCTTGCCGACATCATGCGCCGCGCCGAAATCCGCCACGCGAAGGCCGAATACGATACATCGGGCCTCGACGCCGCCGACTACCGCAAGTCCCTCGAGGCCTGCCGCGCCGCCGGCTATGAGGGGCCGTATACGCTGATCTACGATTCACCCTTCTTCAGCGACGAATGGGACGGCATTCTGCTGCAGAAGGCCTTCATCGAGCAAATTCATCAGGAAAAGCAACTCGCGACCGGCTGAGATGCAAAGGAGACTGGCATGAGCAGTGCAGTGATGATCGACGACTTCGCCAAGCGTGTGAAGGCTGAGGATGCCGGGCTGATATCGGCCTGGATCGGCATTCCCGACCCGTTGTTCGTCAATCATCTGGCTCAGGAAGCTTTCGACGCCGTCGTGCTCGACATGCAGCACGGCATGTGGGACATGACCTCGGCAGCCAACGGCATTGCGCAGGGCAGGCTGGCTGGCAAGCCGGTGGTGGCGCGCATCCCGGTCGGCGAGTTCGCAACCGCCTCGCGGCTACTGGATGCGGGTGCGGCCGGCATCATCGCGCCGATGATCAATTCGGTCGCGGACGCCGAAGCGCTTGTGAAGGCCACCAAATATCCGCCGGTCGGCGAGCGCAGCTGGGGTCCGACACTGGCAATGAACCATAGCGGCTTTTCCGGCAGCGACTACCTCGCGACAGCCAACGAGAAGACCTTGTCGATTGCCATGATCGAGACCCGCGTCGCGCTCGACGCTGCCGACGAGATACTTCGCGTCGATGGCCTCGACGGCGTTTTCATCGGCCCATCCGATCTCTCGATTGCGCTTTCGAACGGCGCGAAGCTCGCTCCTGATACGGCTGACATGGATGCCGTACTCAAGCATCTTGTCGCCCGCTGCCGGGCGCACGGCAAGTTCGCCTGCGTCTTCGGCAGCAATGGCGAGCGCGCCGGCGCGTTGCTGAAAATGGGTTTCCAGTTCGTGATCGCCGGCGCCGATACGCAGCAACTGCGCGCTGGTGCCGCCAGCGCAATCGCCGCTGCTCGCAGCGTCCAGAAGCGCTGACCTATTTCGTCGCGAGCCAGATGACGTGGCGGGCGCCGCCACGTTTTCCGTTCGCGCGCACATTGATGGCTTCCGCTGTAAAGCCGCTGTCGCGCAGGCGGCGTGTGAACTTCGGATCAGGGCCGGACGACCAGACGGCGAGCACGCCGCCGGGCTTCAAGGCGTCGCGGGCGGCCTTCAGGCCGGAAAAATCGTATATCCGGTCGTTCGACTGACGCGTCAGTCCGTCCGGGCCGTTGTCGACGTCCAGAAGAATGGCGTCGAACGTGGCCTTGGAGGAGCGGATCAGCTCGCCGACGTCGCCTTCATGAACGACCGTTCTCGGATCGTCCAAGCAGCCCTTGAAGACCTCGGTCATTGGTCCGCGTGCCCAGCGCACGACGGCGGGAACGAGTTCGGCAACGGTGACTTTGGCGTCTCTGGGGAGGACGGCAAGTGCTGCGCGCAGGGTGAACCCCATGCCAAGCCCGCCGATCAGCATCGTCGGGCGGGGGCGGCCTGATATGCGGTCGAAAGTAAGCGTTGCGAGCGCTTCTTCCGAGCCGCTGAGCCGGCTGTTCATCAGCTCGTTGGCGCCGAGCATGATCGAGAATTCGCTGCCGCGCTGCTTGAGGCGCAATTCCCCCGCTTCTCCGGGAATGGGTGCGGAATCGAGCTGGATCCAGGGGAGCATATTGTGTGCCTCGCGTTTGCGCGGCTCACCTAGCACAAAAAATCCTGTGCTGCGAACCTGCAAAGCAAGGCGAAGCCGTTTCGCGGTTCAGAGGCGAATGTCTACCGGTTGTCGATGCACGCCTGGCGCGTTGAGACGTCGCCCGCCGTGCGTTTCTGGCAGCGCGTCCACTGGATATTGTTCGGGTTGCCGGTGCTCTCCGTCGTGAAACTGTCGATCGGGATCGAGAGGCCACCGCCCGTCTGCTGGTCGTCGGGCACCGTTCCGAGCGGCGGCGATCCGTCGAAGCGCCCGCTGGCATCCATGCCCATGTTGGCCTGCGCGAATGCCGCGCCGCCGAAGCCAAGGACCACGAGGGAGGTCATGATGATAAGCCTGCGCATGGTCGAAATCCCTTCAGGTTGAGACCCTTTGGGAGATAGCGCGCTGTACGCATTTTCCAACAGTGGTCGTCTAGCAAAGAGAAAGGCGCGGGAAATGCCCGCGCTATATTGCGCCGCAGGATTTACGGGTTACCAGGCTGCATGGGAGGCGGCGGATACCGGGCGGAATATCCTCGCGCTTCGACAGTTGGAGGATGGCGAGGCCGGCCTGGCGGCCGAGTTCCTTGAGTTCCATGTCCACCGTCGTCAGCGATGGCCGCGTCTGCCGCGCCACGACTTCCCAGTTGTCGAACCCGACGACCGCAATGTCGGAGGGAATGGACAGATCGAGATCGCGCAAGGCATCGATGACACCGCGGGCAATCTCGTCGCTGCCGCAGAAAATCGCATCGGGTTTGAGGCCGGCGCCGCCGAAGACGCGCTGGATCGCCTCGTGTCCCCATTCCTCCGACCAGTCGCCGAACATGACCTCCGCGCGCTCTCCCAACACGTCTCGATAAGAGGCGGCGCGGATTCTGGCGGCGAGATAGTCTTCGGGGCCGGTCACGTGCAGGATTCGCGAGCGGCCGGCTTGCAGAAGATGCTCGACGGCGAGCCGCGCGCCCTGCGCGTCGTCGGGAACGAAGGAGACGCTGTCCTCGGGACCTTCGGCGAACGCGTAGACGATAGGGACCGGAAGCCGGGACAATTCCATGGGCGGCTTCAGGTCCATGCGCGTCGCCGTGAAGATGATGCCATCGACCTGCCTGTCGAGAAGCGTTTCCAGATGAAGCTTTGCCAACCGCGGATCGTTGTCCGTCGCGCAGAGAAACACCGACATCCCTTCTTCGACCAAAACCTCGGAGACGCCGGCGGCCATCGGCAGCGTCAGTCGCCCGTAGGTGTCGTTGGTGATGATGCCGATGGCATGGCTACGCTTGCTGAGCAATCCGCGCGCCAGCGCGTTGGGCCGAAAACCGATGTCCTCGGCTACACGCCTGACGCGTTCCCTCGTTTCCGGATTGGTTCGGCCGGTGCCGTTCAGCGCGTTGGAGGCCGTAGATATGCTGACGCCCGCCGCTCTCGCGACGTCGTGGATCGTGCGTCTTCGGATATCTTTTTCGACCAAATCACATAGCCTCAGTGTATTTGCCGAAACCTTTTAGCAGAAAAAATCGTGGTGTTAAAAGGTTTTATCAGATTCATGGCGGAAAGCTGCCTACATACTGTCGACATCCAAAAAAATGTCGACTAACGTTTTGGCCACGCCATCGGGAGGCTGCTGGCGACAAAGAAAAGGGGAACCTTCATGCTCAAGTTAAAGTTGACGCTTTCCGCATTCTCTCTTCTGGCTAGCGTTTCATTTGCCAACGCTGCCGAGCTTACTCTTTGGGTGCGCACGTCGTCCGGCGCTGTCCTTCAGGGGCTTGCCGACAAGTACAATGCGTCGCATTCCGACAAGATCAATGTTACCCAGATCACCGCCGAACAGATGGTGCCGAAGCTCGGCGCGGCGATCGCCGGCGGTGCCGCTCCTGACGGTGCGGTGCTGGACCTGATCTATCTTCCGACCTTCGCCGCTGCCGATGGCCTTGAGGACATCACCGATTTCGTCAAGGGCGCTCCCTATTCGTCATCGATGAGCCCATCCCATATCCGTCTCGCGACCTACGACGGCAAGATCTACGGCGTCCCGGCTCTCCCTGATGCATCGATCATCGCTTACAATACCGACCTGTTCAGCAAGGCAGGACTCGATCCCAATAAGGCGCCGGCCTCCCTGGAGGAGATCGCCGCCGATGCCAAGAAGATCGCGGCGCTTGGCAACGAGACCTACGGATTCTATTTCGTCGCCAATTCCGGCAGCTGGCTGATCTACGACTTCCTGCCGCATCTGTGGGCAGCGGGTGCCGATGTGCTCAGCGAAGACGGCAGGACGGCGACGGTCGATACGCCGGCTCTGCGGGAGACGGTTGCCGCCTATCGCGACATGTGGAAGGCCGGCGCCATTCATCCGACCTCGCGCTCGGGCAACGGCAACAACGCCGTCGAAGCCTTTGCATCGGGCAAGGTCGGCATTCTCATGACCGGCTCCTACATCGTGAACCTGCTGACTTCGAAATATCCAGACGTGAAGTTCAATGTCGCTCCGATCCCCGGTCCCAAGGGTGGCGAGTCGAGCTTTGCGGGGGGAGACACCTTGGCGCTCATGAAGGGTATCAGCGACGAGAAAAAGAAGGTCGCTCTCGACTTCGTCAACTTCTACATGGAGCCGGAGCAGCAGGTCTACATCACCAAGGAATCGGGCATGCCTTCGCGCACCGACCTCGCCAAGGAAGCATACGCCTCCTTCGACCAGCGCAATATTGTCGCCTACGACATCCTGGCCAAGGCGCGCACGCCGTACACGTTCTCTTCCGATGAGCTGTTCGTCAGCCGCACCGGTCCGTTCCTGAACCTCATCCAGGGCGCGATCTTCGGCGACGACGTCGACGGAACGATCACCAAGACGCAGGCTGATTTCACCCGCATCCTGGATCGGACCAACCCTGAATGATCGGATAATCTCGTGGGGCGCTTCAAGGCGCCCCGCTTTTTCAAAATCTGACTTGCAGTAGCGAAAAGGGAGCGTTGCCGTGATATCCTCGGTGCGTCGTCGCGGCACGGCCGCAATATCGACCGGTGATGCCGAGCCAAAGGGATGGCTGGGCCTTGCGTTCATCCTCCCGGGCTTCCTGTTCATCGTCGTGCTCTTCCTAGTGCCGCTCGTGATGACGGTGTGGATGAGCTTCTACAATTGGCCGCTTCTCGGGCGGGCAAAGTTCATCGGTCTCGACAACTACATCGAGTTGATGAACGACACGCAGCTCTGGCACTCCTTCGGTTTCACGCTGCTCTACACGGGGCTCGTCACCACGGCGATTTTCGTTGTCGCCTTTCCGCTGGCGCTGCTGGTTGACCGGCCGTTGCGTATTGCCGGCTTCTTTCGCACGATCTATTTCATGCCCGTGGTTATCGGCTTCGGCGCCGCCTCGACGCTCTGGATGTGGCTGCTCAATCCCGATAACGGCGTCTTCGCCCAGTTGCTGAGGGGGATCGGCCTGATCGACAGCGCGCCGCGTCCGCTACAGAGTTTCTGGCCGGCGCTGGCCGTGATCATACTGATGGTGGTCTGGAAGACCGCCGGATTTACGATGGTCATCCTGCTGACAGGGCTGCAAAGCATCTCCAGCGACGTGATCGAGGCTGCCAAGATCGATGGCGCCAATGTCTGGAGCCGTTTCCATCGCATTACCCTGCCATTGATGCGCAACTCCGTCATTCTGGCGCTGCTGCTAAACGTCACCTCGTCGATGCTCGCTTTCGACCAGTTCTTCGTCATCACCCAGGGCGGACCTGAGAACAGCACGATCTCGGCGGTGTTTTCCATCTACCTCGCCTCGTTCTCGTCATATCGGCTTGGCTACGGCTCGGCGATCTCCTTCGCCCTGCTTGTCGTTCTGGTGGCGATCAGCACGATCCAGTTCGTCTTTCTTCGCCAGCGTCCGGAGGAGGGCTGATGGACCGCTTGACCCAAAACACGGGATCCCGGCCGGCCGGCGAGTGGCTCGGCTACGCTGCCTTCATTCTGGCGGCCGTGATCTTCGCGATCTTCTTCATCATGCCGATCGTCTGGTCGTTCGCCAATTCGTTCAAACCCGCGGCCGAGGCTCTGGCCAACCCCGCGGCGCTGTTCTCAAAGGCGTTCTCACTGGAAAATTACCGTCGGCTCGAGCATGTCGGCGCCGGCTGGTACGTCTATGCGGGCAATTCCGTGCTGATCGCGCTTGGAACGGTGCTGTTGACCGTGCTGGTCTCTGTGCCCGCCGGCTACGGCTTCTCCAAGTTTCGGTTTCCCGGTCAGTCGATACTTTTTGTGCTGATCATGGCGACGATGATGATCCCGTTCCAGTCGATCCTCACGCCGCTGTTCCTGATCCTCAAGTTCTTCCGCCTGCAGAACAACCTCTTCGGCCTCGTCCTGATCTACGTCACCTTTCAGCTGCCTTTCTCGGTGTTCATGATGCGCAACGCATTCGACGCCGTGCCGAAGGCGCTGATCGAGGCGGCCCGCATCGATGGCGCCTCGCAGACGACGATCCTGCGGCGGATCATGCTGCCGATCGCGCTTCCGGGCGTCGCGACCGTCGCCATGTTCGCCTTTCTCAATTCCTGGAACGAGTTCCTGGCGGCGCTGATTTTCCTGTCCGATCAGAACAAGTTCACGCTGCCGATCATGCTCGTCAACGTATCCTCGGGGATCTATGGCATCATCGATTGGGGCGCGCTGCAGGCCGGCATCGCGGTGACCATGGTCCCCTGCATCGTCCTCTTCCTTCTTTTGCAACGCTACTACGTGCGCGGCCTGACGGCCGGCGCCGTGAAATAATCGCGGCCAAGCCGCCCAAGGAGTCTTCATGTCCACATCCACCCGTGTTCAACCGGCCCTGCCGGAAGCGCCCCAGCGATACGTGCCGGCAGACCACGCCCGCGTCAGCTTCGATGGAGGGTTCTGGCAGAGCTGGACCCGGACAGTCCGTGACGTCACCATCCCGACCCAGCACATGCGGCTCGACGAGGAGGGTTTTCTCGAGGTTCTCGATTTCGACAAGCCCGCCGGACCGCTGGCCCGCCCGATCCAGCCCAGCGGCCTTTCGATGCAACACTTCTTCGATTCCGACTTCGGCAAGTGGATCGAGGCCGCAAGCTACACGCTGAAGGCTCATCCCAATCCGGAGATCGAGGCCAAGATCGACGACATCGTCGCAAAACTTGAAAAGGGGCAGATGACCGACGGCTATCTCAACAGCTGGTTCATTCGCCGCGAACCGGAGAAGCGCTGGACCAACCTGCGCGACCTTCACGAGATGTATTCGATGGGCCATCTGCTCGAAGGCGCGGTGGCCTATTTCGAAGCCACCGGAAAGCGGCGCTTTCTCGATGTCATGATCCGCGCCGTGGATCACATCATCGACACCTTCGGCCGCGAGCCCGGAAAGTTGCGAGGTTACGACGCGCACGAGGAGATCGAACTGGCGCTCGTCAAGCTTTACCGGGTGACGCGCGATCCCCGCCATCTGGAACTTGCCACCTACTTCGTCGACGAGCGCGGCCAGATGCCGTCCTATTACGATGGAGAAGCCATCGCGCGCGGCGAAAAGCCGGAGGATTACGTCTATCAAACCTACGCCTACAGTCAGGCGCATATGCCTGTCCGCGAGCAGGAACAGGTCGTGGGCCACGCCGTTCGTGCCATGTACCTCTTCTCCGCCATGGCGGACCTTGCGTTCGAAAACAGCGATCCGACGCTGGAAGCGGCATGTCACCGTCTCTTCGACAATCTGACGGGACGCCAGCTCTACGTGACCGGTGGCCTCGGCCCGTCGGCCTCGAACGAAGGTTTCACCCGCGAATTCGACCTGCCCAACGAAACGGCTTATGCCGAAACCTGCGCCGCCGTCGCGCTCGGCTTCTGGAGCCATCGCATGGCGCAGATCGACCTCGACGGCAAGTTCACGGACAAGCTGGAGACGGTGCTTTTCAACGGCGCGCTTTCCGGCATCTCGCGCGACGGCGAGCATTATTTCTATGAGAACGTGCTTGAGAGCCACGGCCAGCATCGTCGCTGGAAATGGCACTATTGCCCCTGCTGCCCCACGAACATTGCCCGCTTCATCACCTCGCTCGGTCAGTACTTCTATTCGACCAAGCCGGACGAACTCGCCGTGCACCTCTATGGCGAGAACGCGGCCGAACTGAACATCGGCGAGAGCTTCGTCCGCTTAAAGCAGGAGACGCGCTATCCATGGGACGGTGATGTCGCGCTGCGCTTCGCAATCGATCGTCCTAGCCGCTTTACGCTCAGGCTACGCATTCCCGGCTGGTGCCGTGACGCCAAGCTGTCGGTCAATGGAGCGGCGGTGGATTTGAGCGGCTGCGTGACGAAGGGTTATGCATCGATCGAACGCGAATGGACTGACGGCGACGAGGTGCGGATTGCGATGCAGATGCCGGTCGACCGCCTTTACGCTCATCCCGCGGTCTCCGAGGACGCGGGGCGGGTCGCGCTGCGACGTGGCCCCGTGGTCTATTGCGTCGAGGAAGTCGACCTCGGCACAGAGCCGCAGCGCCTTCGTCTGCCGACGGCATCCGACATTGCCGCCCGGTATGAGCCCGATCTACTCGGCGGGGCGGCCGTTCTTGAGGGCGTTGCGCTCGAGGCCGATGCGTCGGCCTGGGGAAATGCGCTTTATGGTGCCGCATCGCCGGCCCTCAAGGCACGCCCCTTCAAGGCAATTCCCTATCACCTCTGGGCCAACCGCGAAGCCGGCGCGATGGCGATCTGGCTGCACGAAGTCTAGGAGATCACGATGGCACCCTTGGCACTGAAGAACGTCGTCAAATCCTATGGCATCTACGAGGCCGTGCGCGGCATCAATCTGGAGATCGAGGACAATGAGTTCGTCGTCTTCGTTGGGCCCTCGGGGTGCGGCAAGTCTACGACGTTGCGGATGATCGCGGGACTGGAGCACATCACCGGCGGCGAGATCGTCATCGGCGATCAGGTCGTCAACCGGCTTGGGCCGGGCAAGCGCGACATCGCCATGGTCTTCCAGAACTACGCGCTCTATCCGCATATGACCGTGCGGGAGAACATCTCCTTTTGCCTGGAACAGCAGAAGCTCGCGAAAAACGAGATCGAGACGCGTATAGAGCGGGCTGCCGAAACGCTTCATATCACCGAGCTGCTTGGCCGCCGGCCCGGGCAACTGTCGGGCGGGCAGCGCCAGCGCGTCGCCATGGGACGCGCGATCGTTCGCAATCCCAAGGTCTTCCTGTTCGACGAGCCGTTGTCGAACCTTGACGCCAAGCTTCGCGTCCAGATGCGTACCGAGATCAAGCGCCTGCACCAGCTTCTGCCGACAACGACGGTCTACGTTACCCACGACCAGATCGAGGCGATGACGATGGCGGACAGGGTTGTCGTCATGAACGGTGGCATTATCGAGCAGTCAGGCCCGCCGCAGGAACTCTACCATCGCCCGGTCAGCCAGTTCGTCGCCGGCTTCATCGGCTCTCCCGCCATGAACTTCATGTCCGCGACGTTGCTTGGCGACAGCTCAGGGCTGGTCGTAAAGCTGGCCGATGGAAGCGAACTGCCTGTGCCTGTATCCCGGATGGTCGAGTATGCGCGCCATGCCGGAAAGCCCGTTGTTTTCGGCATTCGACCGGAGTCGATCTCTGGCCGCCAAGCCCGGCAGGGCTTCGCCGATGTCGAGGCTCGGATTGATCTCGTCGAGCCTCTGGGGCCGCAAACCATGGTCTACTTCGGCATCGGAGAGGCAAATCTCTGCGCCTGCATCGATCCCGAGCAAAGTCCGCGTCCGCTGTCGACCATGCCGCTTTCGTTCAACATGAACCAGATGCATCTGTTCGATCCGGCGAATGGTCGATCCATGGCGCTTGTCTGAGAGACAA
Source organism: Rhizobium sp. S152 (assembly GCF_030380735.1). Classification (GTDB taxonomy): domain Bacteria; phylum Pseudomonadota; class Alphaproteobacteria; order Rhizobiales; family Rhizobiaceae; genus Rhizobium. The sequence goes on from NZ_JAUDRZ010000002.1 coordinate 341,967, forward strand.
CGCGATTGCCGTGCCGGTCGTCTTGCTCAAACCAGTGAAAAGGAAATAGTAGAGTCCGGCGTTCGAAGAAGGGCAGGATATGCGGGACGATGACTTGGAAAATGTTCGGGTGCGCGGTTCGGGCACGCAAAGTGTCTATGTCACCCTGCGCCAGGAAATCCTGTCCATGGCACTGGAGCCCGGCAGCCCGCTTGACGAGGTAAGGCTCTCCGAGCGGTTCAGGATGTCGCGAACGCCGATCCGCGAAGCACTGCTGCGGCTTGCCGCCGATGGTCTCGTCACCACGCTTCCCAACCGCAGCACGATCGTTGCGGTCATCGATTTCGCGGGTCTACCGACATATTTCGAGGCGCTGACCCTCATGTACCGCGTGACCACGCGTGGTGCGGCCGGGCGGCGCGATCCCGAGATCATGGCGCGCGTCCGAGCGCGCCAAAGAGAATTCGCCGATGCCGTTGTTGCCCATGACGCCTATGCGATGATCGAGGCCAACCGCGAGTTTCACGTCGCCATCGCCGAACTGGCCGGCAACCCCTACTACACGACCTTCTTCGCCCGATTGCTGGACGAGGGGCGGCGAATTCTCCGGCTCTACTATTCGACCTTCGACGATCGTCTGCCGCGCCAATACGTGGACGAGCATGAGGAGATGATCGCGGCGATCGAAGCCGGCGATGTCGAGCGCGCTGATCGGCTGGCGATCGATCACGCCGCGCAGATCGTCCGGCAGATCCAGGAGTATATTGCGCGCGATCTCGACCGGCCGGTCGAGATCGCCATTCCCTGAGCCGGCGGCGGGTACTAGACCCCGTCGCCGAAACAGGGTTTTCGCGAGACGATCAGAAGTCTTCCCAGCTCGGCTGCTGAGCGGCTGCAGTCGCCGTCCGACCACCGAAGGCGGCGACGATCTTGCTGCCGAGCGCACGGGCCGGAGAGGAGGCGGGACGGTTGGCTGGCGAAGCAGCCTTTGGACCCGAGGGCAGGGCTGCAACGCGCCGCTCTTCCTCGCCCAGCTTGAAGCGGGACAACAGCTGGTTCAACGAAGCCGCTTCCCGCGCAAGGCTGTGGCTCGCCGCGGTCGACTGCTCGACCATGGCAGCATTTTGTTGCGTGCCCTGGTCCATGGCATTGACGGCGGTGTTGATCTCCTGCAGCCCGATCGACTGCTCGCGCGCCGCTTCCACGATCGCATCGACGTGGCGGTTGATTTCCTGGACCTCGGCGACGATCGCTTCCAGCGCGGTCCCGGTGTTGCCGACGAGTTCGACGCCGGACCGGACGTGATCGCCGGAGGTTATGATCAGCGCCTTGATCTCCTTCGCGGCCTGGGCCGAACGCTGAGCGAGCTCACGCACTTCCTGCGCGACGACGGCAAAACCCTTGCCTGCTTCGCCGGCGCGCGCGGCTTCGACGCCCGCGTTGAGAGCAAGCAGATTCGTCTGGAAGGCAATCTCGTCAATCACGCTGATGATGTTGGTAATCTCGCCGGAGGAGCGTTCGATCTCCTTCATGGCGACAACCGCGTCCCGCACAACCATACCGGACCGTTCGGCACCGCTGCGGGCGCGGGCCACCAGCGTGCCCACGTCCTCGGCGCGCTTGGCGGAGTCCTTGACCGTCGTCGTCACTTCTTCGAGCGCCGCTGCCGTCTCCTCGACAGAGGCCGCTTGCTGTTCTGTCCGCCGCGAGAGGTCATCGGCGGCCGAGCGAATCTCGTTCGCCCCGGCATCGATGCCGCGGGCATTGTTGCCGACCGCGCGCAGCGCGTCGTTCAGGTTTGACGCGGAGTTGTTGAAGTTCGAGCGTAGCGCATCGAGATGGGGTACGAACGGCGTCTCGATACGGTAGGCGACATCGCCCTGCGCCAACTGGTCGAGCGCTTCTCCCAATCGATCGACCGCGAATTGCGTGTCGGACGCGTCCTTTGCCTTCTGCGCATCGCGCGCGACACGCTCCTTTTCGGACAGGCTTCGGTTCGCCTCGGCTTCCTGCTCCAGCCGCATACGTTCCAGCGCGTTGTCGCGAAAGACCGATACCGCCTTCGCCATCTGGCCGACTTCGTCCCGACGTTCCTGACCGTCAACAATTTCTTCGGTTTCTCCCGCTGCCAGCGACGTCATTCGCTCGCGAAGGCGTGCGATCGGCAGGGTGATGCCGCGCGACGATACAAACAGAGCGGCGGCAATACTGGCAGCAAAGACGATCGTAAGAGTGACGAGCGAAATCATGATCGTCGAACTGGTCTGCCGCGTGAGTTCTTCGGCCCGCGTATTGATATTCTTCTTCATCAGCGTCGTGAGGTCGCGCATGTCCGAAAGCAGTGGGATGATAAGCGCATCCGCCTTGGCCAACTCAACCTTGGCCTCGGCATCCTGCCCGGCGGCGCCGAGGCTGACACCGGCGTCCGTCTGTGCGATGAGTTGCTGCGATCTTGCGATGAACGCATCGATCGCAGCGGAATCCTGTGGTCTGCCTCCCTTGGATTGCTGAAGCCTGGCGATGAGGCTCGCCGTATTCTCCTTGTAGAAATCATTCGCGGCTTTGAATGCAGGATCCTGCTCGTCATAAACGAGGGTCTGGTAGGCGGCGTAACCCATGGCGACCAGGCTCCTGGTCGAGGCGACCAGATCCACTTCGGCTTGGTAATCCTTGGCAATGAATTGCGAATATGTGCCGTCGACCTGTTTGAATTTGTCGGACATGAAGAGGGTCGCGCCGATTCCGACGATACAGATTGGTATGATCAAAGAAAGAATTTTGGTTCGAATACCTGAATTTTTGAGAAACGACATGTGGCCTCTGATTGATGAAACGATGGCCGACTGTCGCGAGACCACACTTGCACGCAGGAATGGCTAGGCCAGTTGCGCAGGCGATATGGGTCGCCTGGCGGGCCGCGCCTTTGCCGCTTATTGAAGAGTGCCTTAACAATTAACTCGGATGGCAGTCGGGTTATGGGGCATGCTCGGAAGTGGACATGGCAGAGATCGTGGCCATCATGGCGGCTTGGGGAGCTTCTACCGATTACACATCAACCCAAGGCTTGGTTCTCAACCCGCTTCAAGATGCATTCCCAACGAGCCAAAAGAAGAGCCGTTTTGCATCTTAAATGAAATACGAGCGTGGACACCGCGGCACGATCTAACCGCTGGTACGCTGAATTTAAAATCAGTATTTGCTGGAAGCAGCTTTCACGGGATTGAAATCCGGCCAGTCAGGCAGGGCTCACGAGGTGATAGGACCGCCACGCTGCTTGACGAGGTTGGTCAACCTGTTGAATACGGCCGGCGACTGGCGAACGCCGTCATGCTCGAATTCGTTCGTCACCCAGGCCTGCAGATTGCCGACATGCCGTGCGGTTTCCAGTGACAGCCCCGCATCGACATACATGTCGTCGTGATAGACAACGGCGGCGACAGGAACGTCGTTCGCGGCAAGGCGAACCGTATCGTAAAGCGGTTCGTAGTGTTCGCGCGCGGCAAGTGCCTCGACGCCCGGTTGAAATGCGCGCAGAGATCGGATCTCCTCGAACATCCAAGGATACATCATCTCGCCGGTGAGAAGCAGCGGGCGGGCCTTGCTCTCGAAGGCCGGATATTCCGCACGGATGCGGTCGGCCGCCCATGCCGTCGGCACGGTGCCTTGGCCGTAGATGCTCTCCTGCAGCGCCGCAAAGAGCGGGTTTTCGTCGAACGAGGTCAGCGACATCACCTGTGCGAGGAAACGATCGGACAGCCGATCCTCCTTCGGGCCGGAAAAGGCCTCGTCCAGCAGCCAATGTACGTTCTCATAGCCCGGCGCCATTCCGAAATCGATACCGATGGTCTGCAGCCGCCGCACCGAAAGCCGGTCGCCATCCGGCAGACGGACATCGTTGGCTTCGATGAAGTCGGCAATGCGCGCCAGACGTGCCGCGTCGAAGGGGTAGCGCTTGTGGTAACCGGCATTCTTCTCGGCGACGCGCGGATAGGTGCGACGGTAGACATCATCGGCTGTCGCCGTGAGCCCGGCGAGGCCACCGGTCACATAGCAGGCCGCAAGTCCCTCCGGCGCCTTCGACAGATAGGTCAGCGTCAGGAAGCCGCCGTAGCTCTGGCCGAGCGTTTCCCAGCGACGACCGCCGAAAATCGTCTTTCGAAGGTGCTCGCAATCGGCGATGATGCTGTCGGCGCGAAACAACGCCAAATAGTCGCCGGCCGCTTTCCCGTCGGTGAATGCCTGCATGGTGGCGCTCTCGATGCGGCTGCTACGTCCCGTTCCGCGTTGATCGATCAGGATCACACGGTGCGTCTTCAACGCTTCCGCGAGCCATGATGGGCCGCCATTGGAAGGGCGAGGCGACTTGCCGCCGGGTCCGCCCTGCAGAAAGGCGAGCATCGGCAGGGATTCGCGCCGGCGCACGGGATCGCAGACCTCGCGGGCGAAGATCTTGATGGTTCTTCCATCCGGCTTCGACCAGTCGAGCGGGACATCCACCACGTGATCGCGCATGTGCATGCCGGGGATCGTATATTCGTGGAGGAGCATGGGTCTCGCCTCTTGATTTCGTTGTCGACATATTGCCTACAGGCGCGGTAGTGTTTGCGCAAGAGGCACCGCGGGCTCTCGCCCGCCCGCCAATCAAGCCCAATCAGAACTGGAAAACAACATGTCATGGTCCCATCCCGTCCCTCGCATCTCAGACGACGAACGGCGGGCTCGGCTGGCTGAGCTGCGGCGGTCGCTGGCCGCCGGAGGGGTGGCCGGCATGCTGCTGGGATCCACCGATAGCCTGCGCTACTACACCGGCCTCGTCTGGCACCAGAGCGAGCGCTTTCTCGGCGCCCTCGTGACGGCTGATGGGCTGCATTACATCGTGCCGGGCTTCGAGCGCAGCCGTGTCGAAACGCTGCCACGGCTCGCAGGCGACATTCACATATGGGAGGAAGAGGAGAACAGTGCTGCGCTTGTTCTCCGGCTCATGGGCGAGAAGGGCACGCTGGCGCTCGACGACGACCTCCCTCTGTTTTTCTATCACGCGCTGGTCGCCAAGCTGGGGGCTGCCCGGCTCACCGATGGCGGCCCGCTGATCCGCAGGCAGCGCCGCATCAAGTCCGCCGCCGAGATCGCGTTGATTCACTACGCGATGGGCTTGACGCTCGACATTCACAAGCAGGCACATGCCCTTATGAAACCTGGAATAAATGCTTCCGAGGTCATCGACTTTATCGAACATCGTCACCGGGCGGTCGGCGCTGACGGCGGCTCGACCTTCTGCATCGTCTCGTTCGGAGCGGCGACGTCTCTGCCGCATGGCGCGGACGGCGACCAGACGCTGGAAGCCGGCGAAGTCATTCTCGTCGACACCGGTTGCCAGATCGACGGCTACCATTCGGACCTGACGCGAACCTACATGCTTGATGGTGGCAACGCCGAATTTGAGCGCGTATGGCGGATCGAGCGCGAGGCGCAGCAGGCGGTGTTCGACGCCGCGAGGCTCGGCGCACCGTGTTCCGATCTTGACGATGCTGCCCGCGCGGTGCTTGCCGGGCACAGGCTCGGTCCGGACTATCGGCTTCCCGGCCTGCCGCACCGCGCTGGTCATGGCCTCGGCCTGCAAATCCACGAAGAACCCTATATCGTCCGCGGCAACGCCACGCCGCTTTCGGCAGGCATGTGTTTCTCGAACGAGCCGATGATTGTCATACCTGGCAAGTTCGGCATTCGCCTCGAGGATCATATTTACATGACCGAGAGCGGCCCGCAGTGGTTCACCAAGCCGGCAGCGGGGCCGACGGAGCCTTTCAGTGGCTAGTCGCCGCTGAAAGCAGTTTCACTTCCATTCCCATAGCAGGTTGGAGCTGAATGGGCGCTGCTCGACGATCACGCCTGGGCGCGCCAGCTTCTGCATGTAAACGCTGGCGTCGCCTTCGCCGTTCAGGCCGACGAAGTGCATGCGGGTGGACATAGCCTTGGTCTGCCCCTTGCGCCGGTAGGCGAAGTGGACGGCGCAGACGGGATATTCCCAGTTCGCCGTCAGCATCTCCGCGAACTGCTTTTCATCGAGCCCTTCGGTCTTTCCGGTGAAAGCCAGGAACTCGCCGAGGCCGAAGAAGCCGGAGAAGACGCCGTAGGCCGTCTGCTGCTCCATCTGCCTGCCTTCGCCCGATGTCGTGTCGCGGCGGTAGAACAGGCTGTCGGCCTGTCCCTTGGCCTTTTTCATCGAGTAGCTGACCAGCATCTTCTTGGCCAGCAGTTCCATTGTCAGTTCGTAGGTCTGGTAGCTGTCGGTGTCGGCATGCAGGTCGTCGATCCTGGCTTTCAGATCGATAACATAGTCTCGGAAAAATGCGGCGGTCATCACGGCTCCTGGTGGTGTCGCGCGCTTGCTAGCAGAAAACCGCGAATTCGCAAAAGGTTGGGACCGATGTCTGGCAGGAGACGTCAGATATCGTCGGTCGTGCACTCGTAAAGCGTGGTGCCTGTGGCATCGTCAAGACCGACAAGGCTGACGCCATAGCCCCACAGGTGCCGGACATGCTTCATCGTTTCGTCGCGACTGCGCTCGTCGAGCAGCACGCCATGCCTGACATTGTGCTGCAGGCGGAGACGCCGGTCGCCCAGGAGATCGACATCGACCACCTGGATATCGGGTTGCCGTGCGGCGACATCGTAGCTCTGCGCGAGGCCCGATCGCACGGCGGCATAGCCGCGCTCGTTGTGGATCGAGCTGATCTCGCTGTAATTGTCGCCGGCGCGGTCGGACAACAGGAACAGCCGGAATTTTCGCATCATCGCCGGGCTCAGATACTGGAGGATAAAGGATTCGTCGCGGTGGTTCGCCCAGGCATCGAGCAGCGTGCCCTTCGGGTCGTTGTTGCCGGCGAAGGAGGGAAACCAGTCGCGGTCCTCGGCGGTCGGTTCGGTGCAGATGCGCTCGATGTCCTGCATCATGGCAAAGCCCAGCGCGTAGGGATTGATGCCGGAAAACCGGCGATCGTCGTAACCCGGCTGGAAGACGACGTTGGAATGGCTGTGCAGCAGTTCCAGCATGACACCTTCGCTGAGCTTTCCCTGCTCGAACAGCCGGTTGATGATGGTGTAGTGCACATAGGTCGCACAGCCCTCATTCATCACCTTGGTCTGGCGCTGCGGATAGAAATATTGCGCGATCACGCGCACGATACGCAGGATCTCACGCTGCCATGGATCGAGAATAAGGCTATGTTTTTCAAGGAAGTAGAGCAGGTTTTCCTCGGGAAGCTTTAACGCTTTCTTGCGCTCCGTCGCATCCCGCTCGGCCTCCTCATGATTGTGCGTTTCGGTGGCAAGCGGCAGTGTCCGCCACAAGTCGCTATAGGTCTGCTCCTCGTATTCGAGCCGCTCGCGCGCCCGCTCCCTGACCTTTTCGGAGGAAAGGCGTGGCGGCCGGCGATAGCGGAACACGCCCTGGTCCATCAAGGCATGCGCGGAATCCAGCACCGCTTCCACCGCTTCCGTGCCGTGCCGCTCCTCGCACTTGGAGATATATTTCTTCGCGAAGTCCATGTAGCTCAGGATCGCGCCCGCATCCGTCCACTGCCTGAACAGGTAGTTGTTCTTGAAGAAGTGGTTGTGGCCGAAGGCGGCATGCGCCGTCACCAGTGTCTGCATCGCCATGGTGTTCTCTTCCATGAGGTAGGTGATGCAGGGATTCGAATTGATGACGATCTCATAGGCGAGGCCGCGGTGTCCCTTGCGATAGGAGCTTTCCTCGTAGACGAAGCGCTTGCCGAAGGACCAGTGTTGATACATCAAAGGCATGCCGACGGAGGAATAGGCGTCCAGCATCTGCTCGGACGATATGATCTCGAGCTGGTTGGGGTAGACGTCGAGGCCCATCTCGTCGAGCGCGATGGTTTCGATCGCATCATAGGCACGCGAGATGGTCGCGAAATTCCAGTCGGAACCATGAAACAGCAGATCGGACGTCGTGCGTTTCGCCATGTCTTATTCTTTCACTTACGCGCCTGCACGGCCGCCTGCCGGGTGAAGAGCCTGCGGAAGACGGGGTAGATATCGGCCGGGCGCGCGATACGTGCCATCTGGAAATTAGGCACTTCGCCATCGACCGCGCGATAGGCCCGCCAGAGCGACGTGCCGTTATCGGTGGCGCCGAAAATCTCTGTCTCCCGCTCGTCTAGGATTTCGACATAGGCGTAATACTGGCAGAGCCGCATAAGCGGGCCGCGCAGCAACGAGGCGCAACGATCGGAATCGCCGCTGATGTTGTCGCCGTCCGAGGCCTGGGCGGCATAGATGTTCCATATATCCGCCGGATAGCGTTCCTCGATCACGCGCAGCATCTCTTCCAGCGCGGTGGAGACCACGGTCCCTCCGCTCTGGCGGCTGTAGAAGAACGTTTCCTCATCCACCTCGCGCGCTTCGTCGGTGTGTCGGATGAAGACGATGTCGATACGATCGTAGCGACGCTTGAGAAAGAGATGCAGCAACACGAAGAAGCGCTTCGCCAGATCCTTCTCCCGCTCTCCCATGGATGCCGACACGTCCATGAGGCAGAACATCACGGCGCTGGCATTGGGCAGGGGTTGCCGCTCGAAGCGGTTGAAGCGGATATCGACGGGATCGACATAGGCGATACGCCGGCGTCGGCGCTCGAGATCCTTCAGTTCCTCGCGCAACGCCTGCAGTTCCCGTCGCTGCTGCGCGGATGGTTCGTTGACCTGTTCGAGCAGCGTGATTTTCTCGGCAAGCGCATTGAGGCTCGCCTCGCTCGGCCGCTGCAGGGCGATGCGGCGGCCGAAGCTGTTGCGCATGGTGCGGCCGACATTGATGTTGGTCGGCGTACCGGCCGTGGTGAAACCGACGCGGCGCGGCTTGAAGGTGACCGTCTCCTTGAGATTGAGCTTCACCATATCGGGAAGTTCGAGATCTTCGAAAAACAGGTCGAGCACTTCCTCGCGCGAGAGGATGAACTGGAACTCGTCGTCGCTGCCGCCCTGACCGCCGGTGCCGCCATTGCCGCCGCCTTGTCCGCCGGGGGGCTTGGGCAGCCGGTCGCCTGCCATGAACTCCTTGTTGCCGGGAAGAACGAACTGCCGGTCGCCAACGCCGGGAGCCGGCTGGAATGTCGGCTCGCCGGCGCCGCGTGCCGGCATGGGAACGCCATGCGCGGCATCGACATCGGCGATCCTGTCGGATTTAACTTGTTCCTTGATCGTGCGCTTGAGTTCCTCTCGCGCACGGTTCAGGAAACGCTGACGATTACCGAGGCTCTTATCCTTCGGATTGAGCCTCCGATCGATGAAATTCGGCATCTGCCAATCCCCCGGTTCGGCAGCGTCAGCCGGCCTTGTTTACGCGCATGTACCAATCCACCAGCCGCCGCACCTGCCGCGCCGTATAGCCCCGCTCGGTCATGCGCTGGACGAACTCGGCATGCTGCTTCTCGGTCGAACTGTCCTTCTTCGAGCCGAAGCTGATGACCGGGAGCAGATCCTCGACCTGCCCGAACATCCGCTTCTCGATCACTTCGCGCAGTTTTTCGTAGCTCGTCCAGGACGGGTTGCGCCCGTTGTTGCGGGCTCGTGCGCGGAGCGTGAACTTCACGACTTCGTTCCGGAAATCCTTGGGATTGGCGATGCCCGCGGGCTTCTCGATCTGCGAAAGCTCGCTGTCCAGGATCTCGCGGTTCAGGATCTGGCCGGTATCAGCGTCCTTGTAGTCCTGATCCTCGAGCCAGGCATCGGCATAGGAGATGTAGCGATCGAAGAGGTTCTGTCCGTACTCGCTATAGGATTCGAGATAGGCCTTCTGGATTTCGTGTCCGATGAACTCGGCGTAGCGTGCTGCCAGTTCGGACTTGATGAAGTCGAGATAGCTTGCCTCGATCTCCTTCGGGAACTGCTCACGCCGGATGGCCTGCTCCATGATGTACATCAGGTGCACGGGATCGGCGGCAACCTCCTTGGTGTCGTAGTTGAAGGTTTCCGACAGCACCTTGAAGGCGAAACGGGTACTGATGCCGGTCATGCCCTCATCGACGCCGGCGGCGTCACGATACTCCTGAACAGACTTGGCCTTGGGATCAGTATCCTTCAGGTTCTCGCCGTCATAGACACGCATCTTGGTGTAGAGCGGTGAATTCTCGTGGCGGGCAAGCCGCGTCGATACCGTGAAGCGGCTGAGGTTTTCCAGCACTTCCGGCGCGCAGGGGCTCTTGGCAAGCTCGCTTTCGCGCAGCAGCTTTTCGTAGATCAGTCGCTCTTCCGTCACGCGCAGGCAATAAGGCACCTTCACGACCAGGATGCGGTCGAGGAAGGCCTCGTTGTTCTTGTTGTTCTTGAACTGCAGCCACTCCGATTCGTTCGAGTGGGCGACGACGATCCCCTGGAACGGGAAGGCGCCGAAGTTTTCTGTGCCGTTATAGCTGCCTTCCTGGGTCGCGGTCAGCAGGGGGTGCAGCACCTTGATCGGCGCCTTGAACATTTCAACGAATTCCAGGAGCCCCTGTGTGGTACGGTTTAGACCACCGCTGTAGGAATAGGCGTCGGGGTCGGCCTGGCTGTAGTTTTCGAGCTGGCGGATATCGACCTTGCCGACAAGTGCCGAGATATCCTGATTGTTTTCGTCGCCCGGCTCCGTTTTGGCGATGGCGATCTGGCGGAGCCGCGAGGGCGTCAGTTTGACGACGCTGAACTTCGAGATGTCGCCGCCGATCTCATCCAGTCGCTTGGTCGCCCAGGGCGAAACGAGGCCGGTGAGACGGCGCCTGGCGATGCCGTACTTATCCTCGAGCAAGCTCGCCATGCGGTCGGGGTTGAAGAGCCCAAGCGGCGACTCGAATACGGGGCTGATCTGGCCGTTTATTGCCAGCGTGTAGATCGGCTGGCGCTCCATCAGTTTCTTCAGGCGCTCGGCAAGCGACGACTTGCCGCCACCGACGGGGCCGAGCAGATAGAGAATCTGCTTGCGTTCCTCCAGTCCCTGCGCCGCGTAGCGGAAGTAGCCGACGATCCGCTCTATGGTATCCTCCATCCCATAGAAATCGGCGAAGGCCGGATAAATCTTCACGGTTCTGTTCGAAAAAATTCTGCCGAGGCGCTCGTCGGCGCTGGTGTCGATCAAGGTCGGCTCGCCGATGGCTTCGACCATCCGCTCCTGCGCCGTGGCATACATCCGCTTATCGTCGCGGCATGCCAGCAGGTATTCCTGCAGGCTCAACTCTTCCTGTGCTGTGCTGGTATAGATCTCCGAGAACAGGTCGAAGACGTCATTTTCGCTTTTCTGCATCATCTCACCCGCGGCCAGTTGTTTGAAACGGGGATCGCTGCGTGGAGGCTCGCTCATATTACTGAACGGTGCAGGCGACCGTTAGTTCATTCAAATACTTACGCGAAGTCAAAAAAAGTGACCGAATAGGAAAACCGCAACGAGAGGCGATATGTCTTCCGGGGCGGAGCAGGCGACTCGGCCGCTTTATAGTGAGAGAGTAAGACCAATCAGGCCGGAGCGCTAACGCTTTTTGTAGCTCTCTGTAACGATCTTGTGACGGACGTAACGTTCCGGCATTTCGGCTGCCATTTTCGGACGCGTGACAGCCTGCGGCGTCTGACGCTATAGCTGCCATAGAGATGAAACCGGCGAACCGAGCGCTCCGTGACCGACGATGTGACAGACACCGACCTGCCCACCAAGCGCATGCTTAGCTGGGCCCGCAACTCGACGATCTATCGGCTCGAGCGCCGCATGATGACCGAGAAACAGCTGTTCGATGCGATCAGCCGCAAGGCGAGGGAGAAGTTCGAGGATGTCACCGAGGCTCAAGTAAAGGCCATGGCGGATTTCGCCGTGAAGTTCGCCTACGACCAGGGCGCGCTGAACGACGTCGCCTATGCCGAGATCAGTACGCGCTCCGCCGTTCGCGGCGGCAAGTCGAAACGGATGATCGCCCAGAAGCTCGCGATCAAGGGAATCAGCCGGGAGATCGCCGCGATAGCGCTGGAGGAAGCCGATGATCTCTATGCCGCCGTCGCCTTCGCCCGCAAGCGTGCCATGGGACCCTTCCGGCGCGATGAGGCCGATGAAAAGCGGCTCACCAAGGAAATGTCCGCCTTTGCGCGAAACGGCTTCGGTTTCGGCCTCGGCAAGACCGTGATGGCCATGAGCCGTGACGATGCCGACGACATCCTCAGCGGGCCGCGTCCGTAGCGAGTTCGCTCGAGACGATCGGCCTCGGAAGGCGGTTTTGAGCGCGCTTGCGAGCATCCGCCCGCACGGTGGCGCTTTTGTTATGCAGCGTTGATGCACGGCTGTGCACTAAAATGGTCGATACGCTCTCATCTGTCATGTCGGTGTCATGGGCCGGCGGTAGCTAGCCTATGACAGATCAAGCCGGGGCGAGGCCCCGACATCGAACGGAGAGCGCTATGAACAGACGCGAATTTCTAGTCACTTCCTCGGCCGCCGCAGGCCTGCTGGCGTTCCCCGGCTTCGCATCGGCCGCCGCCAAGACGATCGACCTTTATAGCGGCTCCGACGCCAACATCGTCGATTTCTGGAACAACATCGTGCGTCCAGCCTTCGAAAAGGCTCATCCGGAAGCGGCCGTCAAAATCACCGACGCCGGCGATAATACGGGCCTTCGTGCCATCGCCGACCGCGCTCTTGCCGCTTTGAAGACGAACACCGATCCGCAGGCGGATATCTTCGAACACTTCGACCCGCGCCTGCCGGCAGGCGGCATCGACGCCAATCTCTGGGTCAAGTTCACGGCCGAGAACATCGAAGGCTTCGGCAACGTTAATCCGCTCAGCGTCGACAGCCCTTACTCGCTTCCCTATCGCGGCTCGCAGGTTCTCCTCGCCTACGACAAGACGAAGCTCGACCCGAAGGATGCGCCGAAGACCTGGGAAGCCCTCGTCGCCTGGATCAAGGCAAACCCTGGCCAGTTCATCTACAACCGTCCCGACAAGGGCGGCTCCGGCGGCAACTTCGTTCGCCGTGCCATCCATGAAGCCAACGGTCGCGATCCGGAGAAGTTCAAGATCGATAACTTCACGGCTGACTACGCCCAGCAGACGTTGACGCCGGCCTGGGCAATCCTCAACGACATCGCGCCTTCGCTTTACGAGAAAGGCGCCTACACCGCCGGCAACACACAGTCGATCCAGCTCCTCGCGCAGGGCGTCGTCACCATGACGCCGGTCTGGTCCGACCAGATCCTGCAGGCGATCTCGCAGGGCGTGCTGCCAGAGACCACCGGCCTCGTGCAGCTCGGCGACCTCGCCCTTTGCGGCGGCTTCTCGCGCATGACGGTTTTCACCAACGGCGCCAACAAGGATGAGGCGCTGAAGCTCGCCGCGTTCCTGCTGACCAAGGAAATGCAGGAAGCGATTATCACCGAGATCGGCGGCTTCCCGGGTATCTCCTGGGATCACATCTCGGATGAGCTGCGCCAGAAGTATGCGGATGTCATTCCGAAGACGATCCCGACCTTCCCGAGCGGTGACTGGGAAAGCACCATCAACGACGGTTGGTACCGCAACGTCGCCCCGGGCATCAGCCGCACCTGATGCGTAGGGGCATGACATTGCCGTGGCTGGCGCGCACACGCGCGCCGGCGAACGGCGCCAATCTCGCAGGGCTGCTTCTCGTGGCCCTGCCGGTGTTTCTGCTGGGTTGGCTGATCGTCTATCCGATCTTCTCGGCCGTCATCACCACCGTCTTCGTTCGCCAGCCGGACGGAGCCACGACCCTGTCGCTGGCCTCCTATCGCTTCTTCTTCAGTGACGGTTACAGCCGCGCCAACCTTTGGCTGACGCTCTGGACGACGCTTGTCTGCGGCGTGCTGCTCTTGGCCATCGGTCTGCCGATTGCGCTCTACCTGCGGTTCTCGCAGGGACGGTTGCCGGCCTATGTGCAGGGGCTTGCGATCTTTCCGATGTTCGTTCCGTCGATCATCCTGTCCTATGCGCTGATCCGCACCATCGGACCGAACGGCACCGTCGATATTCTGCTCAACGCCATCGGCCTCCCAAAGCTGCCGACGCCCTATCTCACCCCCTGGGGACCGGTCATCGGTCTCGTCTGGGACAATCTTCCGCTGACCGTGCTGATGCTGACGGCGGGCCTTGGACATATTCCGAAGAGCTCGATCGAGGCCGCGCGCGATGTCGGCGCATCGCCGCTGCGGGTTTTCATTTCGATCCTTCTGCCGCGCATGGGCAACTCACTGCTGGTCACGGCGTCCTTCGCCATTCTCGGCATATTCTCGTCTTTCACCCTGCCTTACGTGCTTGGTCCGGCATCGCCGGAGATGATGGGGCCGTTCATGCAGCGCACCTTCTCCGATCTCAACGATCCGCTGAATGCGCTGACCCAGGCTGTCATCACCTTCGGTTTCTGCCTGTTCTTCGGGATATTCTACGTGCGCTCCATTGCGAAAAACCGGGAGGGCGGCCGATGAATGCGCGCCGCGTTCCCCTGATTGCCGATGTCGACTGGATAGGCCTGCTGTTTGCAGCGCTGCTTACGCTCTTCATCGTCCTGCCGCTGGTCGTGGTCGGCACCTGGGCCTTCACAGAGGTCTGGCGCTATCCCTCCGTCATTCCGCAACAGTTCGGCCTGCGCTTCTGGTCTCAGACGCTGTCGCGCTCCGATGTGTGGGAGGCGCTTTTCCTCAGCCTCCGGCTGACGACGACCGTGACCATTCTCTCGGCGATCATCTGCCTGCCGGCGGCTTACGCATTCGCCAGGATGAATTTTCCGGGCCGCAACGTGCTGTTCCTGTCGTTTCTTGCCTCGCACGCGTTTCCGAAATTCGGGCTCCTCGTCGCCATCGCCGGTATTTTCCTGCAGCTCGGCCTGATTAGCACCTTCTGGGGCGTGGTGCTGATCCAGCTCGTCGGTACCTTGATGCTGATGATCTGGATTCCGGTCGCCGCGTTCCAGAACGTGGACCGGCGGATGGAGGAGGCGGCGCGCGACGCGGGTGCGACACCCTTGCGGGTGTTCTGGTCGATCACCCTGCCGCAGGCCGCGCCGACCATCGTGGCGGCCCTGCTGCTGACCTTCGTCGGAACTTTCTATGAGACGGAAGGCGCCTGGCTGATCGGCGCGCCGCAGATCCGTACCATGCCGGTGCTGATGATCACCTTCATCAACAACCAGATCGTGGTGCAGTATGGCGCGGTGCTGTCGGTCATGCTGTGGGTGCCCTCGTTCATCGCGCTGATGTTTGCCCGCCGCGTTGTCGGCACGGGCGCTTTTGCCCGAGGTTTCGGTGCATAACGATATGTCGGGCGCTGCCCGAGGAAAGGCTTGATATGGCACGCTTGACGATCCATGGGGTCTCCAAGAGCTTTGGTGCCTCGTTCGCTGTCCGCGATTTTTCGCTCGATGTCGAGGATGGCGAACTGGTCTGCCTGCTTGGTCCGTCGGGATCGGGCAAATCGACCCTGCTGCGCATGATCGGCGGCTTCGAGAAGCCGACCGGCGGCGCCATCCTGATCGACGCCAAGGATGTCACCTCGCTGCCGCCGGAGAAGCGGCCGACAGGCATGGTGTTTCAGAGCCACGCGCTCTGGACGCACATGGACGTCTTCAACAACATTGCCTTCGGCCTGAAGCTCCGGCGTCTGCCACGTCAGGAAATCCGGGAGCGCGTGGAGAACGCCCTTGCCCTCGTCGGTCTTGCAAACCACGGCAAGCGCATGACGACGCAGCTGTCCGGTGGCCAGCAGCAGCGCGTGGCGCTCGCCCGCTCGCTGGTGCTGGAGCCGAAGATCCTGCTTCTCGACGAACCATTCGCCAGCCTCGATCAGCATCTGCGTGAGCGGTTGCGCGAGGAGGTTCGCGACATCCAGCAGCGGCTCGGCATCACCACGCTGTTCGTTACCCATGGCCAGGATGAAGCGCTGGCTCTTGCCGACCGGATCGTTGTCATGCGTGACGGCGCCACCGAGCAGGTCGCGGCACCCGACCAGATCTATCGTGAGCCGACGACTGAGTTCGTCGCCGGCTTCATCGGCTCGATGAACTTCGTGCCGACCGAGGTAAGCGGGAAGGTGAGCCAGCACGCTGCGTTCGCGTTGCCGGTGTCGGTTGCCGACGGCAAGGTCGTTCTCGCTTTTCGGCCCGAGGCGCTCTCACTTCGTCCCGCGCAGCATCCGGCGGCCGCGATCGTCCATCGCAGCATCGATTTCGGCACGCACAAGCTTGTTGATATAGACCTTGCGGATGGAACGCGCTTGAAGGCCATGACCTCACCGGATAGCAACTGGACCAAGGGCATGGCGGTCGAGCCGATCGTCCGGGCCTATTACGCGTTCCGCGACAACCAGCTGGTGCACCAGTCGGTGCCGTCCAGCGAGATGAATGACAACAGAGTATTCGCCCATGTCTGACCGTAGAGGAATCCTTCTTGAAACCGGCTCGCACCGCACCTGGTTCAAGTGGCACCGCGGCCATCGCTTCGCGCAAGACCTTTCCTTCACGCGCGAACGCATAGCCGAGGCGATGAACCTCGGCGCCAGCGTCGAGATCGACCTGGTCCGCTTCGATGGCGATGGCTTCGCGGTTCTGCACGACGAGACGCTGGATCAGGCAACGACCGGCAGCGGCCCGGTATTGAACGCATCGGCCGATTATCTTCGACGCCTCAACCTGCGCGACAAGGCCGGCGCGCCGACGATGCACCCGGTCATGCTGATCGACGATCTGGGCGCGCTGCTTGCGGAGACCGAGCGCAATGCCGATGCTGTGCTGCAGCTCGATCTCAAGGAAGCATCGTCAAGCATTCGCGACAGCGACATCGCCGCGTTTGCAGCCGCCATCGCGCCGGTCTCTCAGGCCGTCATTCTGTCGGGTGGCGATGCCGAGGCCGTCGAACGGTTGTCGCGGGCGGTGCCGGATATGCCAATCGGCTATGACCCCTGCCATGACGGTGCGATGGAGCGGTTGATGGATAGCCGGGATTTCGCAGGTTTTGTGGAAGGGGCAATCGAGGCGTCGCCGCGCGCTGAGATGATCTACCTTCATCACGCCCTCGTGCTTTTCGCGGACAAGGCGGGCTATGATCTCGTCGATGCGTTTCATCGTGCCGATCGACGCGTGGATGCCTACACCATCAATGCGGCGGTACCGGCGGTGCTTCCCGCCGTCCGCCGCCTCATCGAGCTGAAGGTCGACCAGATCACCACGGATGATCCGGTTGGCCTCGAGGCGCTTCTTTCCACTTAGATCACTTTAGGCCTTCGGCCAGCCAGGGGTGAAGCGCCGTGTTGGCGGCGAGAATGTCGCCATTGGCGGTAACGGGGCGGCCATTGAAGGCGGTGACCGTTCCGCCGGCTTCCGTCACCAGCAGTGCCGAGGCGCCGTAGTCGTGCAGCGACAAGCCGTCCTCAAAGAACCCATCCAGGCGGCCGCAGGCGACATAGGCGATCGACAGCGCCGCCGAACCTAGACGGCGGACGCCGGCGGTGTTCGCCATCAACCGCTTCAGCGCGTCAAAATAGATCTCTTCCGAAACTGCTTTGACCTGACCGGGAACCGGCAGCCCGGCTCCGACCACGACGTTTTCGATGTCGCCGTTCGCCACGCACTCGATCCTGCTGCCATTGAGATAGGCGCCGCCACCGAGTTCGGCGCTGAAGAGTTCGTCCAGCATCGCATCATAGACGACACCGGCGACGAGGATACCGTTTTCGACGATCGAGATCGTCATGCCGAAGTGGGGAATACCCCAGGCGAAGTTCGTCGTTCCGTCGATCGGGTCGATATAGATGACGGGCGTCCCGGCGCTGCCGTCGCGGTTGCCGACGGCTTCCTCGCCCTTGATCGCGTAGTCGGGAAACTTTTTGGTCAATTCCTCGACGATGATCCGCTCGACGGCCACATCGATCTCGGTCTGGTAATCGCGCGGTGCCTTGGACAGCATCTCATTGACCAGGCGTCTTTTGAGCGAGGCTTTGGCGGTGGCGCCGGCCTTGAGGACAGCTTCAGCAAGAATGATTAGGCGGGGAGAGGCTGCAGGCGAGAGCCGGGCGGAAACAAGAGAAGATGTCATGTATGATCCAACAATATGTGCCGCCCTCCATCGCAGAACCGCGTGACGTTTTTGTGAAGGGCAGGGCGGCCGAGGCAACCAATGATGGTCCATTTCGAAACATGGGAGCGACCCGTGACGGTTCGCTTTGACACGCCGGGCCCCCTACGCCTTCCGCCCCTGATCGCGAGCGGCCTCAGCACTTTATCGCCGGGCGGCGCTTTTTCCGTGCTGTGCCAAAACGGTACATGTCTGGCTTTGCTCGGCTACCATCTGTTAAGTGTGCACTGCAAGAAGATCGAAGTTTCCCCTGAAAAGATCAGCAGAAGTTGCCAATCTTATGCATACTACTTTCGGTTAAGGGTGACGCGTCCGGATCGGAGCGTTGCCGGAATTCATGAAGAATGACGCGCGACCAGCGCGCGAATGACGTGAGCGAGGTCCTTTTGTCCAAAAGCACGCAACCTCCAACGACGTTCCTTTTTGCCGCATTGTCTCCTTTTCGCACGGCGGTCTTCGGCATCGGCCTGACCAGTTGCATCGTCAATCTACTGGCGCTCACCGGCTCGTTCTTCATGCTGCAGGTCTATGACCGGGTCATTCCCGGGCGCAGCCTGCCGACACTGGTCGG
Source organism: Rhizobium sp. S152 (assembly GCF_030380735.1). Taxonomy (GTDB): domain Bacteria; phylum Pseudomonadota; class Alphaproteobacteria; order Rhizobiales; family Rhizobiaceae; genus Rhizobium. The sequence goes on from NZ_JAUDRZ010000002.1 coordinate 360,623, forward strand.
GCTGATAATCATCGCAGGCACGCTTTTCGCATTTCAGGGCGTCCTTGAGCTTCTACGCTCTCTTTTGCTGTCTCGGGTCGGGCAATCGACCGACGAGCGGTTCGGGCGGCAGGTGTTTCGCGCACTTGCGACCGTGCCGTCGGACGAGGTGACAGCGCGGCAGGGCGTGCAGCCGGTCCGGGATCTGGATACGATCCGCGGCTTTCTTTCCGGCCCGGGACCGACCGCCCTGTTCGATCTGCCCTGGATGCCGTTCTATCTCGGTCTCTGCTTCCTGTTTCACGTGTGGATCGGTGTCACGGCGACCGTCGGTGCCCTGCTGCTCGTGGGGCTGACCGTTCTTGCCGAGACTAAGTCCAGAGAATCCGCCCGACAGGCGGCGGTAATTGGTGCCGAGCGGATGGCGTTCGCCGAGGCGGCGCGTCGCAACGCCGAGGCTGTTACGGCGATGGGGTTCGGCCGGTCGCTGGCGCAGCGTTGGGCCGAGGTCAACGACCGCTACCTCGCGAACCACCTGCGCGCGGCAAATGTCACGAACACGCTTTCAACCCTGTCCCGCATCGTCCGCCTGATGCTGCAGTCGGCGGTGCTCGCGGTCGGCGCGGCGCTCGTCATCCGGCAGGAGGCCACGGGCGGCATCATGATCGCGAGCTCGATCCTGGCGAGCCGGGCGCTGGCTCCGGTGGAGCTCGCGATCGGGCAATGGAAGGGGTTCACGGCAGCGCGGCAGAGCTGGTCGCGCCTTGCGGCGTCGCTCCCCGGCGCGGCAGAAGCCAAGCCAAACATCGCGCTCCCCGCACCGTGCTCCAGCCTCAAGGCGGCGGGGCTCTATCTCGCGGCTCCCGGGGCAACGCTCGCGATCGTCCGCAACGTCTCCTTCGACCTTGCCGCCGGAGAGGCGCTCGGCATCATCGGCCCGAGCGCATCCGGCAAATCGTCTCTCGCTCGCGGGATTACCGGTCTCTGGCAGCCGCTTGCGGGCACCGTGAGGCTCGATCAGGCGTCGTTGGCGCAATGGGACCGGGACGATCTCGGCCGCCACATCGGATACCTGCCGCAGGAAGTGTCGTTGTTCGACGGCACGATCGCTGACAACATCGCGCGGTTCGACCCGCAGGCCTCATCCGAAGCCGTCATCGCCGCCGCAAGGGCCGCGGGCATCTATGACATGGTGGTCAAGCTTCCTGACGGCTTCGATACGGGGATCGGCGAGCAGGGGATGGTTTTATCCGCCGGACAGCGGCAGCGCGTGGCGCTGGCGCGAGCGCTTTACAACGATCCGTTCCTCGTCGTGCTCGACGAGCCGAATGCCAATCTGGATTCCGAGGGTGATGCGGCACTCTCCCGCGCGATCATGGGGGTACGGGAGCGGGGAGGCATCGCCATCGTCATCGCGCACCGGCCAAGCGTGCTCGCTGCCGTCGACAAGGTATTGGTGCTGGCGGCGGGCGAAGTGAAGGCCTTTGGTCCGAAGGAAGACGTGCTACGGGCGACGACGGCGCCTGCCGTTTCGCCCGTGCGGCTGCTGCATAAGGAGGCTGCGCAATGATCGGTGATCCCGCTCCCCTGGCGGCCGGCGCCATCCGCAAGCTGGCGTTTCTGGTCCTTGCCATGGTCATTCTTCTGGTTGGCGTTATCGGCGGCCTGGCGGCGACTATTCATCTCAACGGCGCGGTGATTGCATCGGGCACGCTTGTCGTCGACAGCTATGTGAAGCCGGTGCAGCACCAGAAAGGCGGCACCGTCGGCAAGGTCCTTGTGCGCAACGAGGAGAGGGTCGAGGCCGGTCAGATTCTTGTGCATCTCGACGACACGCAGTCGCGCGCCAATCTGGCGATCATCAGGCGGCGCTTGCAGGAATTTTCGGCCCGGACCGCGCGGCTCGTCGCCGAGCGTGACGGCAAGGACCACATCGAGCTCCCCGCGTCCCTGCCTGACGACGAAATGCAATCGACTGTCGCAGGCGAGCGGAAGCTCTTTGACGATCGTCGGACCTCGCTCAGGGGTCGCGAGGCGCAGTTGCGCGAGCGTATTCGCCAGCTCGACCGTCAGAGCGACGGTCTGGTCGCCCAGCAGGATGGCAAGCGGCGCGCGATCGAGATTATCCAGAAGGAACTCGCCAGCCTGCAACCACTCTACAAGCAGGGGATCATTCCCGCGACGCGCATCTATGCGCTGGAGCGAGACGCCGCCGACCTCTCGGGCGAGCTCGGAAGCCTTGTCGCCTCGGCCGCCGAGATCCGCGGCAAGATCGCGGAGACGGAGCTGCAGGTGATCCAGGTCGGAGACGACCTACGCAGCGAGGTGTCCGACCAACTACGGCAGACGGAAAGCGACACCGGCGAATATTCCGAACGCCTGGTCGCGGCCGAAGACGATCTCAAGCACGTCGATATCCGCGCGCCGCAGGCCGGTATTGTCCACCAGCTGGCCGTTCATGCGGCAGGCGCCGTGGTGACGCCGGGCGAGGCGATCATGCAGATCGTGCCGGATCAGGATGCGCTGACGCCGGAGCTGCGGCTGTCGCCCGACGACATCGATCAGGTTGCGGTCGGGCAGGAGGTCGCGCTGCGTTTTTCGGCCTTCAACCAGCGTACCACGCCCGAGTTGCGTGGACACGTCCTGAGCATAGCGGCCGACATCACCAGCGACCAGCGCAGTGGCCAGAGCTTCTACAATGTCCGTGTTCGCGTGCCGCAAAGCGAATGGGCGCGGCTGGGCACTCTGGTTCCGGTCGCCGGCATGCCGGTCGAAGCTTTCATCGAGACAGGTGAGCGCACTGCGCTAGCCTACATGGCCAAGCCCTTCGCCGACCAGATGGCCCGGGCATTTCGAGAGGAGTGAACAGAATGTCCCACTTTGGGGCCGAAGTCTAAACGCCGACCATGGCCGGAGGAGCGGCCAGCCAGATTTAGGGGGAGGACCGAAGATATGCGCGGCGGCAGCTTTCCCGCGCAAGGCAACAAAAGGAGATAGCCATGGCCCAATCCATACAGAACGCAGTCGGACAAACACTCTTTTATAGCGGCGCTTCGACTGCCTGGCTTTCAGCGACAGGCTCGGGACCGACCCTCAACGGGACTGCCGGTAACGATTCCATCTGGGGCGATGCCTCGGTCAACGTGACGATGAGCGGCGGGACGGGCGACGATATCTACTATCTCTACTCGGCCATCAACCGCGCCGTGGAATCGCCCGGCGGAGGGGTCGATACGATCAATACCTGGATGAGCTATACGCTTCCGGAGAACTTCGAGAACCTGACGGTCACGGGCAATGGCCGCTATGCCTTCGGCAACAGTGCCGACAACATCATCTCTGGCGGCTCAGGCAGCCAGACGATCGATGGCGGCGCCGGCAACGACGTGCTGATCGGCGGTGGTGGGGCCGACACCTTCATCTTCACCCACGGCAACGGCAGCGATCTCATTGTCGATTTCGGCAGCGACGACACCATCAGGCTCAACGGTTATAGCCTCTCCACCTTCGATCAGGTGGTCAGCCACTCGACTCAGGAGGGCGCGAACCTCAGGCTCGATCTCGGCGGAGGCGAGAGCATTCTGTTCGCCAACAAGACGGTTGCCGATCTCCACTCCGACCAGTTCCAGCTGACGCTGGATCGCTCCGTTCTCAACCTGACCTTCTCCGACGATTTCGACAGCCTCTCGCTTCGGAACGGAGATCAGGGAACCTGGGATGCGAAATACTGGTGGGCGCCGGAAAAGGGCGGCACGCTGAGCGGAAACGGCGAGTTGCAGTGGTATGTCAACCCGAACTATGGCCCGACCGCATCCGTCAATCCCTTCTCCGTCCATGACGGCGTGCTGACGATCACCGCCGCTCCCACGCCCGATGCGATCAAATCCGAGGTGGATGGCCACGACTACACCTCGGGGATGCTGAACACGCATTCGACCTTCGCCCAGACCTACGGCTATTTCGAGATGAGGGCGGACATGCCGGGCGAGCAGGGCGCATGGCCTGCCTTCTGGCTTCTTCCTGAGGATGGTTCCTGGCCGCCGGAACTGGATGTGGTCGAGATGCGCGGGCAGGAGCCGAATATTGTGCACGTGACGGCCCACAGCAACGCCGACGGCACGCATACGATGGATTCCACGGCGGTGAATGTGCCGAGCACGGATGGCTTTCATACTTACGGCGTGCTGTGGGATGAAGACCAGATCGTCTGGTACTTCGACGATGTCGCCGTCGCTCATGCCGATACGCCCGATGACATGCACGGTCCGATGTACATGCTGGTCAATCTTGCAGTAGGCGGCATCAGCGGTACGCCGGCCGGCTTCGAGGACGGTGCGCAGATGCAGGTGGACTATATCCATGCCTATTCGCTCGATGACGCACCTGTCGCGAATGCCGCGCATACAGCAACCACCGACTGGCATAGCTGAGGCTCAGGATCAGATGTGCAAGGCGTGCCCCAACGCCTTGAACACCGCCTCCTGAAACGCTTCGCCCCGCGTCGGGTGCGCGTGGATCGTGCCGGCGATATCTTCCAGCCGCGCACCCATCTCGATCGCAAGTGCAAAGGCGGTCGAGAGTTCGGAGACGCCGTTTCCGACAGCTTGCGCGCCGATGACGAGATTGTTGTCGGCGCGCGCAACGATGCGCACGAACCCGTCCTCAGCCTGGATGGTCATGGCCCGTCCGTTGGCGCTGAACGGAAACTGGCCGATGCGGACCTCATATCCCTGCGCCCGAGCCTCGGCAGGAGAGAGCCCGGCCGTGACGATCTCGGGATCGGTGAAGCAGATCGCGGGGATGCAGCGCTTGTCCCAACCCCGTTTCCTGCCGGCAACGATCTCCGCCACCATCTCTCCCTGTGCCATGGCGCGGTGGGCCAGCATGGGTTCACCGGTAATGTCGCCGATCGCGTAGATGCCGCGCATGGAGGTCCGGCATTGGTCGTCGATGCGCAGATAAGGGCCGGCGCGGTCGAGGTCGAGCTCTTGCAGCCCAGAGCCCTCCGTTCTCGGGCGTCGTCCGACGGTTGCCAGAATACGGTCGGCCGGCAGCTCTTCTTCCCGGCCGGCGGATGTTTCGATCAGTAGCGCATCGCCGGCGGCGGACAGCCCCTTTGCCTTCGCGCCGGTCATGACACGAACACCAAGCTGCTCAAGCCTTCGAGAGACGGGTCTGACGAGTTCCGAATCGTATAGCGGCAATATTTGCGGCGTCGCCTCGACCACGATGACCTTGGAGCCGAGCTTGGCAAAGGCGGTGCCGAGCTCGAGCCCGATATAGCCGCCGCCCACTATGACAAGTCGCTCCGGCAGATTCGTGAGCGAGAGCGCGTCGGTCGACGTGATGACGCGCCCGCCGAACGGCAGGTCGGGGAGCGAAACAGGTTCCGAACCGGTCGCGATCACGATTGCCTCGGCCCGGATGATCTGCACGCCGGTCTCGGTCTCGACCGCCACGGTCTTGCCGTCGCGAAATGCGGCCCGCCCGTGGACGATCTTGACGCTCGCCTTCTGCAGGAGTGCCGCGACCCCGCTGTTCAACCGCCCGACGATGCCGTTCTTCCAGGCGACCGTAGCCGCAAGATCGATGGAGCAGCTCTCGACGCGAATGCCGATCGGGCTCCTGGCCTGCTGCATTCCCCTGATCGCGCAGAATTCGTCGGCTGCATGGATGAGCGCCTTGGAGGGAATGCAGCCGACATTCAGACACGTTCCGCCCAGTTTGCCAGCCTCGACGAGGACGGTATCGACTCCGAGCTGGCCCGCGCGGATGGCGCAGACGTAGCCACCGGGACCAGCACCGATGACGAGCAGTTTGCAGAGGATTTCCTTCATGGATGTCATCCTTCGATGAAGATGAGGGCCGGCGTCTCCAGGAGCACGCGGATACGCTGGATGAAGGTCGCGGCATCCCATCCGTCGACGATGCGGTGATCGAAGCTGGAAGAGAGATTCATGATCTTCCGCGGCATGAACTGCGTGCCGTCCCAGACCGGGCGGACCGCGATCTTGTTGACGCCTATGATCGCCACCTCTGGATGGTTGATGACGGGCGTCGAAACGATCCCGCCGAGCGCGCCGAGCGAACTGATCGTGATCGTCGAGCCGGAGAGTTCGTCGCGCGTGGCGGTGCCGGCGCGGGCGGCGTCGGCGAGCCGGATGATCTCGCCGGCGCAATCCCATATGCCGCGCGCCTCGCTATGGCGCACGACCGGCACCAGCAACCCGCCCGGCGTCTGCGTGGCGATGCCGATATGGACGGCGCCATGCCGTGTCAGCGCACCGGCGTCATCATTGAAGGTGGCGTTGAGATCGGGTTGCTCGGCCACGGCCTTGACGATGGCGCGCATCAGGAAGGGCAGGATGGTCAGCTTCGGCTGCTCGGGTTTGCGATCGCGGTTCATCCCCGTCCGCAACTCCTCCAGCGCCGTCATGTCGATTTCCTCTGCGTAGGTGATGTGAGGAATCCGAGACGTAGATAGCGACATCCGCTCGGCAATCCGCCGCCTGAGGCCGGTGAGCTTGATCTCCTCGGTCGAGGTCTTCTTCGCGGCGCCCGTCCTGGCGCTGGGTGCTGCGGCGCCGACGACGAACTGCTCGACATTCTCTCTGAGAACACGGCCGGCGGGCCCGGTCCCCTGGACTTGGCGCAAATCCACACCGTGCTCGCGGGCAAAGAGCCGGACGGCGGGCGACGCGAGAGGTTTTTCAGCCGGCGCTTGTGGCTGTGGTGCCGGCGTCACGTTTGGCTTCGACTTCGGTTCCACCGGCAACGCCGGTTCGGCAGATGAAGTTGCCTTGCCTGTTTCGGAAACAGCAGGCGGCGTGGTTGCTGATGCCGCAGCATCCTCGTCACTCGCACCCGTCTCGATCCGCACCATTGGCGATTTCACCGCCAGCTTGTCGCCGATTTCGGCGCCGAGCCATGTCACCGTACCGGTGACGGGCGAGGGGATCTCGACGGTGGCCTTGTCCGTCATCACGGCGCAGATCACCATGTCCTCGCGAACCGGATCGCCTGGCTTCACATGCCATTCGACGATTTCGGCCTCGGCCACGCCTTCGCCGACGTCGGGCATCCGGATGACGAATTCGCCCATCTCTCACGCCTCCATGATTTCGGTGAGCGCGCGCCCGACGCGGGCCGGGCCGGGGAAGTAGTCCCATTCCTGCGCATGCGGATAGGGCGTGTCCCAGCCGGCCACACGCACGACCGGCGCCTCGAGGTGATAGAAGCAATGCTCCTGCACGAGTGATGCTACCTCGGCGCCGAAGCCCGATGTCAACGTCGCCTCGTGCACGACCACGCAGCGGCCAGTCTTGGAAACCGATTGGACGATGGTGTCGAGATCGAGTGGTAGCAGGCTGCGCAGGTCGATCACCTCGGCGTCGATACCCGTGTCGGCGGCGGCGGCGAGCGCGACATGCACCATAGTCCCGTAGGCGACGACAGTCACCGCCGAGCCGGCGCGCCGGACCTCGGCCTTGCCGATCGGGATCGTATAATGCTCCTCGGGGACCTCGCCGAGTTCATGCTGTGACCATGGCGTGACGGGCCTATCGTGATGGCCGTCGAAAGGGCCGTTGTAAAGCCGCTTGGGCTCGAGGAACATGACGGGATCGGGATCCTCGATCGAGGAGATGAGAAGGCCCTTGGCATCGTAGGGGTTGGAAGGCACGATCACCTTCAGGCCGCAGACATGGGTGAACAATGCTTCAGGGCTCTGGCTGTGCGTCTGCCCGCCGAAGATGCCGCCGCCGGTCGGCATGCGCAGCACGATCGGGCAGGTGAAGTCGCCCGCCGAGCGGTAGCGAATGCGAGCGGCCTCCTGGGTAATCTGGTCGTAGGCCGGATACATGTAATCGGCGAACTGGATCTCGACGCAGGGCTTCAGCCCGTAGGCCGCCATGCCGATCGCCGTGCCGACGATGCCGGATTCGCTGATCGGCGTATCGAAGCAGCGGGTCCGGCCGTATTTTGCCTGAAGCCCCTGCGTGCAACGAAAGACCCCGCCGAAATAACCGACGTCCTCGCCGAAGACCACGACGCTATCGTCGCGTGCCATAGAGACGTCCATGGCGCTGCGCACGGCCTCGATCATCGTCATCCTGGGCATATCAGTACCCCGCCTTCTGCCGCTGGCGGCGGATATGCGGCGGCATCTTGGCATAGACGCCCTCGAAGATGTCACGAACCGATGGTTTGCCGCCGGCATGCAGCGTACCGTGATGCTCGGCCTGTCTCTGGGCCTCGATAACCTCGTCCATGATCTCGGCTTCGGCCTGGGCATGTCGCTCTTCCGACCATGCCTGCTTGAGGATCAGGTGCTTCTTCAGCCTGAGCACGGGATCGCCGAGCGGCCAGGCTTCCGATTCCGTCTTTGGGCGATAGGCGCTCGGGTCGTCGGATGTCGAATGGGCGCCGACGCGGTAGGTGACATATTCGATCAGCGTCGGGCCGAGATTGCGCCTCGCCCGCTCGGCGGCCCAACGCGCGACGGCATAGACCGCGAGGTAGTCGTTGCCGTCGACCCGCAGCGCCGGGATGCCGAAGCCGAGACCGCGGGCGGCGAAGGTTCCCGAGCCGCCGCGGGCAATCCCCTGGAACGTCGAAATCGCCCATTGATTGTTGACGATGTTGAGAATGACCGGCGCCTTGTAGGTCGAGGCGAAGACCAGCGCCGAGTGAAAATCGGATTCCGCCGTCGAGCCGTCGCCGATCCAGGCGGCGGCGATCTTGCTATCGTTGCGGATCGCTGATGCCATGGCCCAGCCGACGGCCTGCACATATTGGGTCGCGAGATTGCCCGATATCGTGAAGAAGCCGTGTTCCTTCGATGAATACATGATCGGTAGCTGGCGGCCGTGCAAAGGATCGCTCTCATTGGAGAAGATCTGGTTCATCATGTCGATCATCGGGTAGCCGTCGGCAATCAGCAAGCCGGCCTGGCGGTAGGTCGGGAAGTTCATGTCTCCCTTGTTCAACGCCTTGCGAAAGGCACAGCTCACCGCCTCCTCGCCCAGATGCTGCATGTAGAAGGAGGTCTTGCCCTGCCGCTGCGCCATCAGCATTCGGGCGTCGAAGGCGCGCAGCGTCATCATGTTGCGAAGGCCGGTCAGCAATTCGTCGTTGGAGAGCGCACCAGCCCAGGGGCCGACGGCCTCGCCATTGCGGTCGAGCACGCGGATGATGGAATAGGCGAGGTCGCGAATATCCTCCGCCGCCACATCGACCGCGGGCCGCGCCACGGCGCCGGCGGCGGCGATCTTCACATTGGAGAAATCAGGCTGGCCGCCCGGTCGAACCGCGGGCTCCGGAACATGCAGGCTCAGGCGAGCATTGTCGGTCATGTCTTGGCTTCCTCCCTCCGCAGCGCTGCTCCTCTCCTCAGGAAGCAAGCGCCGCCTCATGCCTAAAGATTACGCGCGATCACCATGCGCTGCACATCGCTGGTCCCTTCGTAGATCTGGCAGATCCTGACATCGCGGTAGATCCGCTCGACCGGATAGTCCGCCATATATCCGTAGCCGCCGTGAATCTGGATGGCGTCGGAGCAGACGCGCTCGGCCATTTCCGACGCGAAGAGCTTCGCCATCGACGCCTCAGAAAGGCAGGGCAGCTCGTTCTCCCGCAGGGCGGCTGCGTGCAGCACCAACTGCCGGGCGGCCTCGATCCTCGTCGCCATGTCCGCAAGGCGAAAGGCCACGGCCTGGTGTTCGATGATCGGCTTGCCGAAGGACGTACGTTCGCGCGCGTAGTCGCGGGCAGCCTCGAAGGCCGCGCGGGCCATGCCGACGGCCTGCGCGCCGATGCCGATGCGCCCGCCCTCGAGGTTCGCCAACGCGATCCGGTAGCCTTCGCCCTCCTCGCCCAGCCGGAGTGCAATGGGAATGCGCATCTCGTTGAAGGCGATCTGGCAGGTGTCGGTCGAGTGCAGGCCGAGCTTGTCTTCGACACGGGCGACCTCGTAGCCTGGCGTATCCGTCGGCACGATAAAGGCGGTGATGCCCTTCTTGCCTGCCTGCGGATCGGTTGCGGCGAAGACGATGATGACCTGGCCGTTCTTGCCCGATGTGATGAACTGCTTGGCGCCGTCGATGACGTAATGATCGCCGTCTCGCTTTGCGCGTGTGCGCAAATTGGAGGCGTCCGAGCCCGCCTGCGGTTCCGTCAGCGCGAAGCCGCCGATCCAGGCGCCGCTGGCAAGCGATGGCAGAAACCGCTGCTTCTGTTCTTCGGTGCCGAACTTCAGGATCGGCACGCATCCGACCGAGCTGTGAACGCTCATGATGGTGGAGCAGGGGCCGTCGCCAGCGGCGATTTCCTCGAGTGCCGCGGAATAGGCCACGGTGCCGGTCTCCGAGCCGCCATAGGTTTCCGGAACGAGCATTCCGAGCAGGCCTAACTCCCCCATCTCCTTGAGTTCGGCGCGCGGGAAAGCATGCTCGCGGTCGCGCGCCGCCGCTCCCGGCAGAAGCCTCTCCCGGGCGAAATCGCGGGCGAGGTCCCTGATCTGAAGTTGCACGTCGGAAAGGATCATCGCGCGCGCTCCTCAGTGCCGTTCGATGGCAATGGCGGTGGCTTCCCCGCCGCCGATGCAGACGGCCGCCATGCCGCGCTTCAGACCATGGCGCTGGAGTGCCGCCAAGAGCGTCACGATGATACGCGCACCGGAGGCCCCGATCGGATGGCCAAGCGCGCAGGCGCCGCCGTTGATGTTGACCTTCTCGTGCGGCAGATGCAGATCGCGCATCGCTGCCATGGCAACGACGGCGAAGGCTTCGTTGATCTCGAAGAGATCGACGTCGGCGAGCGCCCAGCCGGTCTTGTCGGAGAGCGTGCCGAGCGCGCCGATCGGCGCCGTCGCGAACATGGCGGGCGCCTGCGAATGGCCGGCGTGGCCGACGATCGTTGCAAGCGGCTGCAGGCCACGCCGTTCCGCTTCGGATCGCCGCATCAACAGCAGCGCGGCCGCGCCGTCCGAGATCGAACTGGAGTTGGCGGCCGTAACCGTTCCGCCCTCGCGAAAGGCCGGTTTCAGGTAAGGTATCTTGTCGAGGCGGGCCTTGCCCGGCTGCTCGTCGCGCTCAATCGTCCGGTCCTCTCTTCCCACCTTCACGGTCACAGGAACAATTTCGCTGTCGAAGTCGCCGGCCTCGATCGCCCGTTGCGCACGCGTAAGCGAGGCGACGGCATAGTCGTCCTGCGCCTTGCGGGTGAACTGGTAGGCCTCGGCGCAATCCTCCGCGAACGTGCCCATCAGGCGCCCCTTGTCGTAGGCGTCCTCAAGCCCGTCGAGGAACATATGATCGATGACGCGGCCGTGGCCGAGCCGGTAGCCAGCGCGTGCCCTGTCAAGCAGATAGGGGGCGTTGCTCATGCTTTCCATGCCGCCGGCGATCACCGTCGAGACACTTCCCGCGGCGATGAGGTCATGCGCAAGCATGACGGCCTTCATGCCGGAGCCGCACATCTTGTTGATGGTCGTTGCGCCCGTGGAGACCGGCAGGCCGGCCGCGATTGCCGCCTGTCTTGCCGGTGCCTGGCCCTGGCCCGCTGCAAGCACGCAGCCGAAGATGACTTCGTCGACGTCGTCGGGCGAAAGCGCGCTTCGCTCGATCGCAGCCTTGATTGCCGTGGCGCCGAGCTGCGGTGCCGTAGCCTCCCTGAAGTCGCCTTGAAGTCCGCCGATCGGCGTTCGCGCCGAACCGACGATGACCACCGGGTCCTGCAGTGCCATGCGATACCCTCCCAAGCATACACACAGACCATATATGGCGCAGTCGCGCCCGAAGTCAGCAGGTCGTCATGCGCGCGCGGCCCAGGAAAGCCCGCGCCGCAGAATAAGCCGCATATGCGGGTGCTCGAATTCCGCGGCCACATGGCCCAGCGCCGAGTAGAAAACGCGGCCGGCACCGAAACGCCGCTTGAAGACCACGGGCATGGTGACGCCCTCGGCTGCGGGATCGTGCTCGCCGCTGAAGGTCGTGGTGGCGAGAACCTCGATCGTGGGGTCGTAATGCAGGTAATATTGCTCCGAACGATAGGAGAAATCCGGTATCGCAGTCATGACGGGATCATCCGGGCGGATGACGTCGACGCGAAAATCGATGACGTTGCCGGGATGCGCGACCCAGGTGACGCCGGAGACATAGCGGAAAGGCGCGCTCTCCTTGAAGGATGTGGCAAGTGCTGCGTGCGGGCCGCCGAGGCCGAGACCACCGCGAACGGCTTCGACCAGCGCATCGGCATGGGCCTTCTCGATCTTTTCGCCGGTGATGATGGGGACGAGCAGATCACTTGCTGCGATGGCAGAGGAACCGAAAATGTCCAGGTCCCCGGTAACCTCGACCGCGAATCCGTCCTCCCTCAGCAGGTCGGCGACGATGGCCGCGCATTGCTCGGGCTCATGTCCCTTCCATCCGCCCCAAACGATGATCGCCTTGCGCATTCCTGCCTCCTCCTGCCTTCGGTCTCGAACGCTGGCGCCGCCATTTCCTCTGTGACGCGCCGGCGATTCCCAACAGAGAGCTTATGCTTATCGAAGCAATACCGCCAACCCGCGGTTCGCCTTCGTCAGCCTCGAAGCTTTTATGACTTGGCGCCGGTCTCGCCGGATTCTGAAATCTCGCTTGGTTCCGCGAGAGCCAGCATGTCGCGATAGATGCCGGGAACGGAGCCTTCGATCGGGATGGCGCCGACGCTCCTGCGATAGAACTCCATCGGTCCGGCACCTCCGATCACGCCGTAGGCATAGCCCTGCGCATGCATGTCGAGCAGCGTGGTCAGAAGCAGGGCATGGCCGACGCCGTTGCCGCGTGCGGAGACATCCACGCCCGTCGGACCGAAGAAGCCTTTGGCGGTCGCTTCATGGCAGGCGAAGCCGACGAGCTCGCCATCCTTGATGGCGATGAAGCAGGAGGGCGGCTGGCGCATCGTCGCCGCCGTCGCCTCGGCCGCCCAGCCGGCGCCGAAGCGCGGCTCGATCCACGACGTCAGGGCATTGAGCTCGGGCGCCAGCACGCGACGGATCGTGAATCCGTTGTCGGTGATCCGCTTGTTCAGCGCGGGATTCGGTTCCAATTCGTAAAGTTTTACCAGCATGTCCATGATATTATTCCTTTATCATCCCTTGACGGCACCGGCCGTGAGGCCCGCCACGATGCGGCGCTGGAAGAACAGCACCAACAGGATCAGCGGAAGCGTAACCGTGACCGATGCCGCCATGATCTGGCCGAAGGGATATTCGTACCGGCTGTTGCCGGCGATCAGCCCGATCGCCACGGGTACCGTACGGTTCTCGTCGGTCAGCGTGAAGGTGAGCGCGAAGAGGAACTCGTTCCACGCAAGGATGAAGGCGAGGATGCCGGTACTTGCCAGCGAAGGTCCCATCAGCGGCAGCAGGATCTTCATCAGGATGCGGAAATGCGAGCACCCGTCGATGATGGCGGCCTCCTCAAGCTCCCTCGGAAACTCGCGGATGAAGGTGGTGAGGATCCAGGTCGTGAATGGCACCGTCGACAGCAGATATGTCAGGACCAGCGCGCTCGGCCGGTTGAATAGGCCCATCCAGTTGATCAATTCGAACATCCCGGAAAGCACGACGACCTGAGGAAAGATCGAGATCATCAACACGATCATCAGCATCGCGCGCCGCTGCGGAAAGTCGATACGCCCCAGCGCATAGGCCGCGCTGAGGCCGATCACGAGCGACAAAAATGTGGTCGATACAGCGACATAGGCGGAGTTCAGGAGAGATCCCATGAAGACCGGATTATCGATCAGCTGGCGATAATAAGTGAAGTCGAGCGCCGGGACGAGGGCGGAGCGATAAAGTGCCGCGCCCTGCTTCGTGGACGAGACGAAGGCCCAGTAATAGGGAAACAGCGTGTAGATCAGCACCAGAAGCAGGGCCGCGCCCTGGAAGAAGCGCACGATGCGCCGCCGCATCCTGTAGTAGGCGGCGGGCTTGCGTGCGGGACGGTAGATCGAGGCGTCGGTCATGGTCTCAATTCCCCGCTGCGCGATCGAGACGCAGTGCGCCGATGATGATGATGGCGATGAGGCCGACCAGCAGGAAGACCCAGGTCGATGCGGCCGAGCCGACGCCCAGCTCCTGGAAACTGATGAGCCTGTCGCGCGCGTAGATCGATACGGTCATGACGTTCTCGTTGCTTGCCGCCATGACGTAGGAGAGGTCGAACATGCGCAGAGCGTCAAGCACACGAAAGAGCACGGCAACGCCGATCGCCGGGCGCAGCATGGGCAGCGTGATCGACCAGAAACGCTTCCAGGCGGGAATGCCGTCAACTTCGGCCGCCTCGAAGATCTCCGGCGAAATCAGCTGCAGGCCGGCCAGGATCAGGAGAACCATGAAGGGCGTGGTCATCCAGACGTCGACGAAGATTACGACACCCATGATCAGCGAGCTGCTCGCTGTCCAGGCGATGCCGTGATCGATGAAGCCGAGGCCGATCAGGATCTTGTTCAGCACGCCGAACTGGTCGTTCAGCATCCATTCCCAGATCTTCGTCGAGACGACGACCGGGATCGCCCAGGGGACAAGAATGGCGGCGCGCACGAGTCCACGCCCGGGAATGGCCTCGTTGATCAGCAATGCGATGGCGAGGCCGAGAACGGTCTCGATCGCCACCGAGATCACGGTGAAGACTAGAGTGTTGCGCACCGCGATCCACCAGCTCCGGTCGTTGATCACTTCCAGGAAATTGTCGATGCCGACCATGGCATACGATGTCGGATCATCGAGATAAGCATCGGTAAAGGCAAAGAAGAATGTCCGCCCCAGCGGCCAGACGGCCACCACGAGCATGACAAGGACGACGGGGATGAGGAACATCCATGCGGCCAGATGGTCGCGGCGGGCGAGGCGGGTGCTCATCGTTTCTCCGCCTCTGTCGTGATTTCCACGCTTCCCCGATGGCCGATGCGCTGTTCGGCCGGGTCGAAGACGAAGACGGCGTCGTCGCCGAAGCTGAGGCCGATGCGCGTGCCGATCACCTCCTTCGCGGGGGCGACGTTCACGCGAATGACCCAGACGACGTCGTCGGTTATCCGGCAATAGGCGAAATGCTCGTGGCCTAGATCCTCGACACGCTCAAGCGTGCCGGCTAAGCGCCCGGCGCCGTCGGCGACGATGGTCAGGGCTTCCGGGCGAATGCCGATCGATGCCGCCTCAGCGCCGGCGGCAAGAAAACCGGCTGGGAAGGAAAGGCCGCCTGGACCGGAGACGATGCCCGCCTGCGTTGTCACGGGCAGGAAGTTCATGCGCGGGCTGCCGATGAAACTGGCGACGAAGCGGTTGTCGGGCGTGTGATAGAGCGCCTGCGGCGTGCCGACCTGCTCGATCTTTCCATGGTTGAGCACGACGATGCGATCCGCCAGCGTCATCGCTTCGGACTGATCGTGCGTCACGTAGATCATGGTTGTCTTCAGCTCGTCGTGGAGCTTGGCGATCTCCATGCGCATTTCCATGCGCAGATCGGAATCGAGATTGGAAAGCGGCTCGTCGAAGAGGAATATTTCCGGCTGACGGACCAGCGCACGGCCGATCGCAACGCGCTGCCGCTGGCCGCCGGAGAGTTCACGAGGGCGGCGGTCGAGCAGGTGATCGACCTTGAGCATCCGGGCAACCGTCTGCACCTTGGCGCTGATGGCGTCGCGGGCAAGGCCCAGCGTCTCGAGCGCGAAACCAATATTACGTGCCACGCTCATGTGTGGGTAGAGCGCATAGGACTGGAACACGAAGGCGACGCCGCGTTTCGAGGCGGGAACGTCGGTCACTTCCTCGCCGCCGATGCTGACCGTACCCTTCGTGGTCGAGACGAGGCCGGCGACGATGCGCAGAAGCGTGGACTTGCCGCAGCCCGATGGGCCGACGAAGACGACGAACTCGCCATCGCCGATCTGAAGATCGACATTCTGGATGACAGAATGCGTGCCATAGCTCTTTGAGACGGAATCCAGCGAAACCGATGCCATTGTATATCCGGACCTGAAACTGTGCTGAGAAAACGGCCACCGGAGTGGCCGACTGCGCTGCAGGGACGAGCCGATGGCGCGAACGGGTTCCGCCCGCGCCGGCTTGTCGGAAGGCGGGGCCTAGCGGCTTTCCTTCAGCTTCTCGAGCCGCGCGGCAAGCGAGGTCAGCCCGGACTTGATATCACCGCCGCCCGACAGCATGTCGTGGACGGAGCGATAGAAGGCCTGCGAAACGCGGTTATAGCTGGTGCCGGTGTAACCGGAGGGACGCACCGCGCTATCGGCGAATGCCTGCTGGTTGTCCTTGAGGAACGGTATCTTGGCCAGGACATCCGGGTCGGAGTAGAGCGCCGGGATGGACGGATTGACCGCCGCTTCGATCGCGCGCTTCTTCTGCATTTCCTGACCGGTGATAAAGTTCACGAAGTCGGTTGCAGCATCCGCCTTGGCGCTGAACTTGGAGACGCCGTAGTACATCGGGCCGAGGCAGCCGCTCGACTTCTCGCCTGCCTTCCCGACCGGTAGCGGCATGACGCCGACCTTGTCGATGATCGCGCTGCCCGGGGCGTGGGACGTGCCCCAGACATAAGGCCAATTGCGGTGGAACACGGCGTTGCCGGATTCGAAGATGGCGCGCGAGGCTTCCTCATCGTAATTGAGTACGCCCTCGGGGCTGATCGTGCCGATCCAGCCCTTGGCGCGTTCGATGGCCTCGGCCGCCTGCGGGTTGTCGATCGTTACCTTGCCATCGTCGGAAATGATCGTGCCGCCGCCGTTCGAGGCAACCAGTTCGATCGCGTCGCAGGTCAGGCCTTCATAGCTCTTCGCCTGCCAGGCGTAGCCCCAGAGATCGGCCTTGCCGTCGGCGCGTTCTTTGTCCTGGATCTCCTTGGCCGTTGCCGTCAGTTCGTCCCAGGTCTTCGGCGGCTGCTTGCCGTATTTCTCCAGAAGATCCTTGCGGTAGAACATCAGGCCGACGTCCATGTAAGCAGGCATGGCGACGAGCTTACCGTCGAGCTTGGCCGCGCCGAGCGTCGATTCGAAATGCTTGTCCTGGTCCGCCTGCGGAATGGTCTTGGAAATATCCAGGAGGTTGTTCTTGAACATGCCGAGCCAGATCACGTCTAGGAACAGCACGTCGACATCGGTGGATTTGGCGGCCAGCAGCTGCTGGTAGAGCGGGATCGCATCATCGAGCAATGCCGGCATCTTGTTGATCTTGGCTTCGTTGCCGGTCTTGTCCTTCCAGGCTTTCGCCACGGAAGTGCAGAAATCGAATTCAGTCGGCGCGCAGAATGCGGAGATGGTTTCGGCATGCGCGCTGCCGGCCCAGATGCCGGCGGATATGGCTAAAGCAGCAAGACTTCTCTTCAACATGAACTGTTCCCTTTTTGTAACGCTTCGGTCTCTCGTGAAACTCTTCCGGTTTCTTGTGGGATAATAGGACTGGTTATATCCAGTCATGTCAATATGGACTTTCACGAGTTTTACGTGGAGAGTGAATCCGAGACCGTCAGCAGAGGAAGATATGATTTGAACAAGCGGCAACTGGAAACCTCGCTATCCGGCATGCCGCAAAGTCTGGTGGATCGTGAGGATCCCCGGCCACTCCACAAGCAAGTATATGACGCGCTTCTGACCTCGATCCGAAACGGCAAGCTGCCGCTACGTGGAAAGCTGCCTTCCGAGCGCGAATTGGTCGATCTCTTCGATGTCAGCCGCATCACCATCCGCCATGCGATCCGCGAACTGATGCAGCAGGGCGTGGTGACCAGCCAGCCGGGCAAGGGCCTGTACGTCGCCGAACACAGCGGCGGGTTCGAACTGCAGGTACTGAAGAGCTTTACAAGCACGGCCGTCTCGAACGGCCGGGTGCCGGGAAACCGGCTGATCGAGGCGCGGATCATCCGCGCACCGCTGGAAATCAGCCGTCCGCTGTTTCTGCCGCCGGGCGCGGATGTGGTCGTGTTGTCGCGGTTGAGACTGCTGGACGACGTGCCTGTCGTCATCCAGACCGACTGGCTGCCGGCGGGGCGTTTTCCCGGGCTTCTGGATCTCGATTGGTCGATGGGAAACCGTTCGCTTTACGCAGAGTTGCGCAATCATCATCATATCCATCCCGCCCGCGGACAGACGACGCTGAGCGCGCGGCTCGCTTCGACTGAAGAGGCGGGCATGCTGGACCTTCAGCCGCCTGCAGCAGTCCTGACCGTCGATCAGATCGCCTTCGACGATCGGAACAGGCCGGTCAACCTGACGGCGCTCATCCATCATCCTGAGCGCTATCCATTGACGCTCGCGCAATCGGAAACCGGCGATATCGAGCAGTATTGAGACCGGTTCGGCCTCTTACAGCACGTGATAGTCGCGGTTGAAGTAGATCAGGGCCTGGCCGCCGTCGTTCTCGCAGATGGCGGTCACCTCGCAGATGAGAATGTCGTGCGTGCCGCCATCGGCCACGGTCTTGATCTCGCAGTCGAACGACATGAGCGCATTTTCGAGCACCGGAGCGCCCGTCGCCAGCTTCGACCAGGTCGCGCCTTCGAAGCGCTCCTTGACCGGCGTCTTGCCGCCGAAGAGGCGGCTCAGATCCGCGTGCTCTCCCTCCAGCGTGTTGACGCATACGACGCCGTTGGCGGCGACGGCGGCGTAGGCAGACGATGAGCGATTAAGGCAGACCAACAATGTCGGCGGGCTGTCGGTGACGCTGCAGACGGCGGTTGCCGCGAAACCCGCAACGCCGGCCGGACCATCGGTGGTAACGATATGGACCGCGGCACCGAGACGCGCCATGGCATCACGATATTCCTGCTTCATGTCTTTCGTTGAAGGTGCGGTTGCGGTGGCCGTGGGCAACGGTGAAACCGACATTCAAATCTCCTTCTGCAAGCGAGCCTGCTTATGGCGGATGCGTCTTCGAAGCTCAACGGCGGGCATGCGGTTTTCGAGAGCTGTCTTGTCTGACATCGCCAGTACTACTGTTCATATGTCTTCGGCGTCGCGCGCAGGAAGCGCAGGACGGTGTCGTTGAACGAATCCGGCTGCACGACATTGACCGCGTGGCCGCCGAAATCGGTCAAGGCGAGTTCACCATTCGGCAAGCGTTCGGCCAGCCTCAGGGAACGGGTGTAAGGCACCAGCAGATCGTCGCGGGTGCCAACGACAAGTGTCGGGATCTCGATCTCCGAAAGCCGTTCATCGATGTCGAAGGCGCGCAGGGCTGCGATCCGCCGCAGGATATTGGTCTTGCCCTGGAAGGTCGCAACGCCGTGCCGTTCGTCGGCATCCATTCGTTCGGCATTCTCGGACATCCAGACAGCGGGATAGAGAAACAGTGGCTGCGCCTTGACGAAGGCCGAGACGCCTGCGTGTTCCAGCAACGCGATGCGAACGTCGAAGCATCGGCCGGAATGCGGATCGGCTTTGCTCCAAGCGTTGACGAGAACAAGACGTTCGATCAAGTCAGAGCGGCGCAGGGCGATATCGAGGCCGATCAGGCCGCCAAGGGCATGTCCCATGAAATCGAAGCGTTCAAGCTTCAGTCGATCGGCAATCTCCAGCACATCGTCGGCCATGGCGGTGATCCCGGCCGCCTCAGGCACCTCGCCGCCGCTGCGGCCGGTTCCTCGGTGATCATAAGTCAAGATCCGGTATTCCGCCGAGAGCGCCTCGATCTGAGGCGCCCAGTAGCCACCGGAGCCGCCGAGGCCCGACGACAGGATGATCGTGCGGGCATCGGCTTCGGTCCGGCCATGAACGTCGAAATGCATCTCGCTTACTTCTTGCCGATATGGGCAACGGTGGCGATCTCGACCAGCGCGTCGGGCTTCACCAGGCCGCACTGAACGCAATAGCGAGCCGGCTTGTCGCCGGGGAAATACTCGGCATAGACGGCGTTGACGGCCTGGTAATTCGCCCAGTCGGTGACGAAGATGTGGTTCATCGTCACGTCTTCCATCGTGCCGCCTGCCGTCTCTATCACCGACTTGATGATCTCGAGCACATGGCGGGTCTGGGCGCCGGCGTCGCCGACATGGACGACGTCGTTGTTCTTGTCGAAGGGCAGGGTGCCGGACACATACACGATGCCATCGGCGAGCGTTCCGGGCGAATAGGGGGCGATCGGCTTCTGCGTTCCCTCGGGGACGATAATGGATTTCGGCATAACGTCTTTTCTCCTTGGATGTATGGGATCAGGCTTTCGCGGGCGCCGCTTGGCTGATGACGCCGCAGAAGTCATTGACGGTGGCGACCCAGCCGAAGAACTTCTCGACGTTGTAGACCGTCGCCTGCTGGATGAAGTCGGGACCGAGATGATGGGTCGCGTCCTCCAGCATCACGCCGAAATATTCGAGGTGGAAGGCATCGCGCAGCGAGCTCTCGACACAGACATTGGTGGCGATGCCGACGAAGACGAGGTTGCGGATGCCGCGGGCGCGCAGCACGCTGTCCATATTGGTGTTGAAGAAACCGCTATAGCGGGTCTTCGGAACGAGGATGTCACCCGGCTGCGGCTGCAACTCGTCGACGATGGCGTAATCCCAGGTGCCTTTGGCGAGTAGCTGTCCCTGTAGTTCCGGATTGGCGCGCATGTGCTTGAGCGCATTCGACTTGTGGTAATTCGGCGATCCCGGCCCACCAGCCTCGACATAATCCTTGTCCCAGCCGTTTTGGAAATAGATGACCTGGACGCTGGCGGCGCGCGCCGCATCCAGCGTTTTCTTGATGTTCGATATCGTGCCCTTGGCGCCGGAGATGTCGAAGCCGGCCAGATCGACGTAGCCGCCTTCGGTCGAGTAGGCGTTCTGCATATCGACGACGACGACGGCAGTCTCGCTCGGCTTCAAGGTGATCGGCTCGGGGCGGGCAGGGAGGGTGACGCTTTGCGTGCGCTCGAGCGGCGCCTCGTATCCGACGGGTGCGACGCTCATTCGGCGGCCTCCAGCATTTCGGCCACATGGCGGCGGCTCTTCATCAGCGGCTGAACGTATCTGCCGAATTTCTCGACGCCCTCGACGAAGTCGTCGAACGTCAGCATCACGCCGCCGGTGCCGGGCACTTCGGCCATCTCGTCCAGCATCGCCGCGACTTCCTCGTAGGAGCCGATCAGCGTACCCATGTTGATGTTGACCGCGGAAACCGGGTTCGACATATGGCGGACGTTGGTGTCCGAGCCGGACTTGGTATCGGCCGCACTCTGCAGGCCGAGCCATTTGATGGCCTCCTCGTCGGCGCCCGCCTTGTAGTGCTCCCACTTCGCCCAGGCGTCTTCCGATTTCTCCTCCGCAAGGATCATGGTCAGCACGAAGGAACGCACGTCGCGGCCGGTCTTTTCGGTAGCCGCCAGCAGACGTTCGTTGGTGGACGCGAAGGCCTTCGGTGTGTTGACGCCGACACCGAAGCAGAAGCTGTAGTCGGCGTATTTGGCCGAAAAGGCCATGCCCTTGTCGGAGGACCCAGCGCAGATCAGCTTGACGCTTTCCGGAACCGGCTTCATGCGGCAATCGTCCATCTGGAAGAACTTGCCCTTGAGATCGGACTGGCCCGTCGTCAGCAGGTCCTTGAGGACGGTCGTATATTCGCCGAGATATTCGTAGCGGTCGCCGAAATAATCGTCGCCCGGCCACAGGCCCATCTGGCTGTATTCCGGCCGCTGCCAGCCCGTGACCAGATTGACGCCGAAGCGGCCGCCGGAAATGCTGTCGATCGTGGTGGCCATACGCGCGACGATGGCCGGCGGCATGACCAGCGTGGCGGCCGTGCCGAAAAGCTTGATCTTCGAAGTCACTGCCGCAAGCCCGGCCATCAGCGTGAAGGATTCGAGATTGTAATCCCAGAATTCGGTCTTGCCGCCGAAGCCGCGCAGCTTGATCATCGACAACGCGAAATCGAAGCCATACTTTTCCGCCTTGAGCGTAATTTCCTTGTTGAGTTCGAAGCTCGGCTTGTACTGCGGGGCATTTTCCGACAGCAGCCAGCCATTGTTCCCGATTGGGATGAAGACACCGATTTCCATGTTGCTCTCCTGATTGAGCGAACGGCCTTGCCGTCTAGGGTTCGGTGAATTGGATGCAGTTTGCGTGCCAGTTGAGAAAAGCAAACGAAAATCAAAGGCCGCGAAGCGCCCACCGGCCATAAATTTATCAAATGGTCAAAAATTTATCGAATGATAAATTTTCCGCTGAAAAGATGATACTCGTGCCCAAGAATTCGGCATCGCCTGTTTATGCCGCAGTTTCCGGTGTCGACGGCGGTTGGGCCGCGCTCCTTCGCGCGCCGCGCCACTCTTCGATCCTTTGAAGCACTACATAGAACGCCGGTACGAAGAGAACGGCAAGGCAGGTCGAGGCCAGCATGCCGCTGAACACTGAGATGCCAATCGACTTGCGCGCGGAGGCGCCGGCGCCGGTCGCGAGAACCAGCGGAAGAACCCCCAGGATGAATGCGAAGGATGTCATCAGGATCGGACGAAAGCGAAGGCGGGCCGCCTCGATCGCGGCCTCGACGATTTCCATTCCCTCCGCGCGCTTCTCGCGCGCATATTCAACGATCAGGATGGCGTTCTTGGACGACAGGGCGATCAGCAGGATCAGGCCGATCTGCGTGTAGAGGTTGTTGGCGACATGAAAGCTTGTCAGCGCCCCCACCGTGCCGAGCAGCGCGAGCGGCACGGCGAGAAGCACGGCGAGCGGCAGGAGCCAGCTTTCATACTGCCCCGCCAGCACGAAATAGACGAGCAGCATGGCAAGCCCGAAGACGAAGTAGATTTGCGACCCCACCGCTTTCTCCTGATAGGACAGCGCGGTCCACTCGAAGCCCGCCCCCGGGGGCAGCGTCTGGTTGGCGATCTGCTCCATGACGGCGAGCGCCTGGCCGGAACTGAAGCCGGCCGCCGAGCCGCCGACGATGGTAGCGGTCGGGTATAGATTGTAGAGGCTGATCAGCGACGGCCCCTGCGTGTCGGTGATATCGATCACCGTGCCGAGCGGCACCATGGTTCCGTCACCCGCCTTCACCTTCAGGTTCTTGATATCCTGGGAGCTTACGCGAAAATCCGGCGCCGCCTGCACATAGACCTGGAACGTCCGCCCGAACTTGCTGAACTGGCCAACATAACTCGATCCGACATAGCCTGATAGCGCCGAGAACACCTGACCGACCGAGATGCCCAGCGTCTCCGCCTTGATGCGGTTGACCACGACTGAGAATTGCGGCGTCTGGGCGCGGAAAGGCGATCCGACCGCCTGTAGCGAGGATTGCGTGCCGCCGTTGCGAACAATCGTATCCGCGAGTGTCTGAAGCAGTGCATAGTCGAAATTCCCGTCACGCAGTTCCACCTGCATCGTGAAGCCGTTAGCATTGCCGACGCCTTGGATCGGCGGCGGTACGAGGACGTTGGTCTTGGCCGACAACAGGTTTTTCAGCGAACCATTGAGGTGCTGGTAGATCGACAGGAGATCCTGTCCCTTCTCTTTGTTGCGGATATCCCAGTCGCTGAGAACGACATAGGCGACGCCGGCGTTCGGCAGGCTGGCACTGTTGTCGAGGACCGACATGCCGCTGATCGTCAGCACGTCACTGACGCCGGGCGTATCGCGCGCGATCTTGCTCACATCGGCCATGACAGCATCGGTTCGCTCTTTCGAGGCTCCGTCGGGAAGCTGGGCGCTGATCAGCACATAGCCCTGGTCCTCAAGCGGCAGGAAGCCTGTCGGCAGCCGCGTGAGCCCCCAGATCGCCGTAGCCATGAGCGCCAGCGCCACGATGACGGCGATAAAGCTGTGGCGCGCCAGGCCGCCGATTACACGGGTATATCCGCGCTCCGCGCTGTCATAGATCCGGTTGAAGCCGCGGAAGAAGAAGTTCTTCTTCTCGTTCGGAACCGGCGGCCGAAGCCAGAGCGCACATTGCGTCGGATTGAGCGTCATGGCGCTGACGGCGCTGATGAAGGCGGTGGCGGCGATGACGAGCGCGAATTGCCGGTAGAGCTGGCCCGTCAGCCCCGGCAGGAATGCGGCCGGCACGAAAACAGCCATCAGCACGAGCGTGATGCCGACGATCGGTCCGAACAACTGGTCCATGGCCTTGCCCGCCGCCTCCTTGCGGGACATGCCGGCCTCCATGTTGCGCGCGACACCCTCGACGATGACGATCGCGTCGTCGACGACGATGCCGATCGCAAGCACGATGGCAAAGAGCGTCGAGAGGTTGACCGTGAAGCCGAGCGCGGCCATGGCGGCGAAGGCACCGATGATCGTGACCGGTACGGTGGTCGCGGGGATGAGCGTTGCCCGCCAGTCCTGCAGGAAGATCAGGATCACGATCAACACGAGAAGGCCGGCTTCGATCAGCGTGACATAGACTTCGTCGATCGACGCCGTCACGAACTTGGTCGTGTCGAACGGCACCTTGTAGGCAAGACCTTCGGGGAAGGACTTCGCCAGCTCATCCATCTTGGCATAGACCTCCTTGGCAACGGAGATCGCATTGGCCTCGGGCAGCTGATAGATCGCTATGCCCGCCGCAGCCTGGCCGTTGAAGGTGAAGGACTGGCTGTAGGTTTGCGCTCCAAGCTCCACCCGACCGATATCGCGGACACGGGTGATGCGTCCGCCATCGTCGGGATCGACCTTGACGATGATGTTGTCGTAGTCGGGCGCGTCGCTGAGCCTGCCGTTGATGTTGAGCGTGTACTGAAAGTTCTGTCCCGCCGGCACCGGCGGCAGGCCGACCTGGCCCGCGGGAACGTCCTGGCTCTGCTGCTGGACGACGTTGATGACGTCTTGCGGCGTCAGGCTTCTCGCCTGCAACAGGTTCGGATCCATCCATATCCGCATCGCATATTGGCCGGCGCCGAGCACGCTGACGCCACCGACGCCCGGAAGGCGGGCAAGTTCGTTCTGCAGGTTGATGACCGCGTAGTTGGAGAGAAACAGGCTGTCGTAGCGGTTATCGGGAGAGGTGAGGCCGATGAAGCCGAGGATGGAGGTCGATTTCTTCTGCGTCGTCACGCCCTGCAACTGTACGGCCTGCGGCAGTGACGACATGGCGATCGCCACGCGGTTTTGCACCAGCACCTGCGCCTGGTCGCCATCGGTTCCGATCGCGAAGGTGACGATCAGCGAATAGGTTCCGTCGCTGGCGCTCGTCGACTGCATGTAGAGCATGTCCTGCACGCCGTTGACCTGCTGTTCGATCGGCAGTGCGACTGTCTCGATCAGCGTCTGGGCGCTGGCGCCGGGATAGCGCGTCGTCACCTGCACGGTCGGCGGCACGACGTTGGGATACTGCGCGACCGGCAGCTGGAACACGGCCACCGCGCCGATCAGGATGATAACGAGGGCGAGTACGTTTGCCAGCACGGGCCTGTCGATGAAGAAGCGGGAGATCATGGTGGTCGCCTCAAGCGTTCACGGGGAAGATCATGGCGTCGTCGCTTTCGCAGGAGGCGTCGGCGGTGTTTCCGCCGATGCAATCTCGACCTTCTGTGGCTCGACCTTCGCGCCGGGCGCCGCCTGCTGCGTACCCTGGACGACGACCAGATCCTGCGGCTCAAGCCCGGCCTCGATTACGCGCAGCGAACCGTCTCGCTGTCCTGTCTTGACCGGCCTTTGCTTCAGCACGTTGTCCTCGCCGACGACGAGGAGATAGCTGCCCTGCTGGTTGGTACCTATCGCCGTATCGGGGACCAGCAGCATGTTGTCGCGGCGACCGACGGAAACGCGGACTCGAACGAACAATCCTGGCAGCAGCGACTGATCGCGGTTTTCGAACACGCCGCGCACCGAAAGCGTGCCGGTCGAGGCATCGACCTCCGGCGCGGCATAGTCGAGATGTCCCTTGTGCGGATAACCCTCTTCGCTCTGCAGTCCGATCTCGACCACGATGTTCGGCAGGTCGATTTGCTGCAGGGTCCGCCCCTGCCTCACCAGTTCCTGCCGGATGGCCAAGACCTGCGCCTCGCTGACGTTGAAGTAGACATTCAGCGGGTCCATCTGCACGAGCGACGCGAGCTTGGTCGGGCCGGAGACGCCGACCAGTGCGCCGACATCGACAAGGTGATTGGTCGCCCGGCCGTCGAAAGGCGCGGAAACCGTGGTGTAACCGAGATTGATTGTCGCGATATCCAGCCCGGCCTTGGCATTGAGGATGTTGGCGTTTGCCTCGTCCAGTTGCGCCCGGGCGGAATCGACGCTGGTCTGCGTGGTCACCTGCTGGCGAGATAGATTGATCTGCCGGTCGTACTCCTGCTGTGCGCCGACCTGCGAGGCCTGCGCCGAGGCGAGCGATGCTTTGGCCTGTTCCAGCTGCGCCTCGTAGGCGTCCCGCTGGATGCTGAAGAGCTGATCGCCCTTCTTGACTGCCGTGCCATCCTGATAGTCGATGGATGTCAGGAAGCCTTGTACGCGGGCTTCGATATCGACGGAGTTGACTGCCACGGTGTTGCCCGTCAGCTCCAGATACTGATTGACGGTTTGCTTCAAGGGCATTGCCACATGCACCACGGGCGGGGGTGGGGCGACATATTTGTTGTCACTGTCGCAGGAGGAAACCGCGGCGGTCGCCGTGAGGCCGAGAATGAGCAGTAGCCGTTCATGCCATCCGTTGAGCATCGTCTTCTCTGCCTCCGGCAGTTGTGATTTCAGGTTATTCGCAAACCCGGTCCATTCTCAAAAGGTCAGTAATACTTCGCGCTCGATCAGTCCTTGTGCGGTAGGAAAGCAGTGCCGAAAAAGCCGCGAAAGTACGTTACGGTTAAATCACGTTGGACAAGTGCATCCACATGCGGTGCGAACGTTCGACCAATCGAAGCGCTCGCTCAAACTTACTGGTGACCCATGCGCGACAATGCGATGCGCAAGGGCTCGTCCGAGACGTAGATCAGCCCGCCATAGGGGTGGGCCATGTCATTGACGATGAAAATCGCGCCGCCGACTGACAGCGCGCAGACCGTGATGATCGATATGACGGTCGCGTTGTGAGGCGATAGCAGTCCGAACGTGTAGAAGATGACGGTCAGCCAGAACGTCAGCACGACAAGGAAGGCGGTCGGCAGACCCTCGTTGCCGCTTTCGAGCACCAGCCAGTGAGCTTCGGCAATGGCGCCGCTGACCTCCAGCGCTCGCGCCTTGATGAGAGATTGGACGTCGTTTTGCGGGCTGAGCAACCTGAGTTGCCGCTGGACGGGCTCGATACCGAGATCGTCGGCCAAGACGCTTCGGGGCTCACCCCCACCAGAGACATCCCAGCCGTCGGCGATCCGGTTTGCCACCAGCTTCGCGAGCTGTTTGCGCGCGTCCGCCGTCTCGGACCCGTATTGCGCCATGATGCGGTCGAGGAGCACGAGGCGCGCGCCCGATCCCCGCAATTCGGTCTCGGCGTCGTCGAAGCGGGATTTGGCGGATGCCACGAGAAAGCCGAGCGCCAGAGCAGAGAGCGTTCCGACCACGGCTGTCGCAAGTTTTATCGCGTCCTTCGATTCCGTCGACAGATGATGGTGGGGCAGGTGACGGCTCGTCCAGGCGCCGGCAAGCGTCGCGCCAGCCAGCAGTACCGCTACGATCCCTCCGGTTTCCAACGCCGTCATAGACGCGCCCCCTCTGAGATCGAGGATAAGCGAAATCAGATATTCTAGTAAAGCGCGTAAATCGAGAAGCTGAAAAGCAATTTATGATCCCGCACGGCGTATGCTGGTCAGCCGGTCGCCCGGTATCTGCGGATGGCAAAGCCGGCGACCAGCAAGGCAAACGCGGCGGCGAGTGCGATCAGCAGGTGGAGATGCAGCGACAGCCGACCCAGCAGGCTCTCGACAGCCTGGCCGAACAAATAGCCGACGCCGACAAAGAGTTGTCCCCAGACGATAGCGGCCACGGCATTCAGGATGAGAAAACGTGCTGCTGGTATCGTTGTGGTGCCGATCACAACCGGGCTGATGGTGCGCAGGCCGGGGAGGAACCGAAAGGCAAGGATAAAGCCGGTTGGGTGGCCTTCATGCAATGCGTTCACTTGTCGTACGGCAGGCTTGCTGATGATCCGCTGAACGATCTTGAAGCGGCGCATATATCGGCCGGCGTAGAAAAACGTCTGATCGGCGCAGAATGAGCCAACCGAGGCGGCAATCGATGCGGCCGCGTAGCCCAGTAAATGCCGGTGTGCCGCCACACCGCCCAAAAATGCCGCCGTCTCGCCTTCGAAGGCGGTACCGAACAGGATTGCCACCAGGCCGTAGTTTTCGATCAGGCTCTCAAGCTGCAAGCGAAATCTCCTGAGATCAGCGCGGGCCTTCGAATATGAGCAGGAAGTACGCGACGAACAGGACCAGATGCACCGCGCCCTGCATGAGATGCGTGCGGCCGCTGGCGAAGGTTATGATGCTGAGCGCGAGCGTCAACAGCAGCATGACGGTGTCGGTGTGCTCCAGGCCGAGCACGACGGGATGGCCGCTCAGATGGCTGATCATCAGCATGGCCGGAACCGTGAGGCCGATCGTGGAGAGAACCGATCCGAGGAAGATGTTTACCGACCGCTGCAGGTGATTGGCAACGGAGGCGCGCACGGCGCTGATCGCCTCGGGTGTGGCAACGAGCACGGCCATGGCAACGCCGCCGAGCGCTGCCGGTGCGTGAAGCGTTTCGATGAAGTAATCGATCGGCGGCGCAAGTTGTTCGACGAGAAACACCACGAGCCCCATGTGCGCGAACAGCAGGATGATGGTCGGCCAGAGCGAACCTGGTTTGCCGTCTTGATGGGCAGGCTCACCAGCGACCATGTTGTCATCGATGAAAAAGCCACGGTGACGGCCGGTCTGCAACGCAAGAAAGACGCCATATAGCCCGACCGAAATGAAGGCGAGCACCGTCTGCTGGATGGGCGAGTAGGCGGGGCCGTTGGTTGGATGGGTGAAATTCGGCATGATCATGCTGAGTGTCGCCAGCGGTACGATGACCCCGAGATAGGCGTTGGCCCCTTGCAGATTGTGGTGCTGTTCATGCCGCCGCCAGCCGCCCACGAGCAGCGAGAGACCGACCATGCCGTTGAGGATGATCATGACGACGGCAAACAGCGTGTCGCGGACGAGCGTCGGGTTGTTGTCGCCATGAAACATGACCGCCGATATAGCGGTTACCTCGATCGAGGTGATGGCGAGCGTGAGGATCAGCGTTCCGTAGGGCTCACCCAGCCGTTCCGCCAGATGATCGGCATGGCGGACGACCGCCAGCGCCGAGGCCAGCACGACCGAAAACAGCCAGAAGAATATGACCGTCAGCCAGAGCGGATTTTCAAGCAGCGTAAAGAGCGGTCCGGCGTAGAAGAGAAAGAAGAGCGCGGTGCTGATGCTGGCCACGAGCAAGCGTTCCCGCCGCAGGATGTGAACCAATCCGCCATGCTCCGCTCTGCTTGTTTCCGCTGTCACTTCCCCGTTCTTCCGCAACATTGGATCAAAGCGTCCTGATCTGCACTTGGAGCAGGTCATTTAAAGCGAATTGAGATCGATCACGATCGCATATTCGACTTTCCTATTGTAAGTTGTATTTACACTGTATTTTCCGGCGACGCCATGAAAATTGCCGGTATATGACTGAGCATACTTTGGACTTGCGGAGAGGATTGCGCTCGGTCACAAGCGGGGTAACTCCGCAGGAGAGGCGCATGCGACACATCAGCATCATCGGTATTGGAACCGGGAACCCGGAACACGTTACCATTCAGGCGATCAATGCCATGAACGCGGCCGATGCGATTTTCATTCCAACGAAAGGGGAAGAGAAGGACAGGCTGGCAGAAGTGCGCCGGGAAATCTGCAGGCGATATGTCACCAACGCGGCAGCTGGCTTGGTCGAATTCGCAATCCCGAAGCGCACGACGGAGGACAGGACCTATGTGCGAAGCGTCGACGAATGGCACGCGGCGATCGCTGAGCGCTATGTCCGACTAATCGGAGACCTGCCGGAAGGCGGCAAGGGCGCCTTTCTCGTCTGGGGCGATCCCAGTCTCTATGACAGCACCATCCGCATCATCGAACGTGCCAGGCACGCGGGAGCGCCGGAGTTCGAACTCAGCGTCATTCCAGGCATAACCAGCATCCAGGCGCTCGCCGCCAGCCACCGGATCCCGGTCAACCTGATCGGCAAGCCCGTAGAGATCACGACGGGGCGCCGATTGCTTGCCGACAAGGACCACGGCGAAAGCATGATCGTCATGCTCGATGGCGAACAGGCCTTCTCCAAGATAGACGATCCCGACGCCGAAATCTTCTGGGGCGCCTATCTCGGTACCGAGGACGAGATCATTCTCTCCGGCCGGCTCGGCGATATCTCCGAGGAGATCGTCAGAACCCGGGCCGAGGCGCGTGCGCGCCATGGCTGGATCATGGACATTTATCTTCTGCGCAAGGGTCGAGATTTCGACGACCTTTGATCCCTGTCATGGTTTTGCGCTGATTGCTTCGATCATGTAAGGACGTGTCGAAGGGGTTGTGGCAATGACTTTGAAGGAACAGCGTGCGCGAGATATGGGCGTGGCCAGCGTATCGCCGGCCATGCGTCGCGGTGCCTGCCCGACATTGAGCGCGCCGATGCCGACAGGCGATGGGCTGCTTGCCCGCCTGCGGCCCGCGTCCGGCAATCTTACGATCGGGCAATTCCGGCTGCTTGCCCTGGCGGCTTTTAGATCCGGTAACGGCATTATCGAGATCACGGCGCGCGGCAGCCTGCAGATCCGCGGCGTGCGCGCTGAAACCATCGCGACGCTTTCGTCGGATGTCACCGCCGCCGGCATCTCCGTTCCGGCCGGCCCCGCTATCGAATTGCCTACGCTTCACGGCATTGACCCCGATGAACTGGCCGATGCCGCGGATATGGAGCAACGCATTCGTGAGCGGCTCGCGCCGACGCTTTTGCATCCGGCTCTGGCGCCCAAACTAGCGATCACCGTCGATGGCGGTGGAGCTTTTGGGCTTTCGGCGGTCAAGGCCGATATCCGGGTGACCGCGCTCGCGCAGGATAGGTGGCAGGTTGCCGTCAACGGCGATGCGCGGACGGCCGTTCCCGTTTCGGTGGGGTCCATGGATGATGCGGTCGAGGCGGTGGGCCGGGTTCTCTGTCTACTGCTCAGTCTTGGCAGGCAGAAGCGCGGCCGTGATCTGACCCGTGAGTTGCTGTGCGAGGCATTTCCGCTCATGAATGAGATCGGCATCGCCGCGCCAACAGCGAGCAAGCCCGCTATCGGCCAGCACATACTTTCCGACGGGCGGGTCGTGCTTGGCTTGCGCCCGCGCTTCGGGCAGCTGCGTGCGACGGATCTCATCAGCTTCCTGACGGCGGCGGAGGCGCTGGGTGCCACCGATGTCAGGCCGGCGCCGGAAAGAGCACTCTTTATAATAGGGCTCAACGAGCAGGCAGCCGAGGCGGTCGCCAAGATTGCCGAAGGCTACGGCCTTTCGGCCGACCCCGACGATATTTCCGCGCGGATTGCGACCTGCGCGGGGGCAGGGGCGTGCGCGTCCAGTCATTATTATACCAAATCGCTCGCGGCCGCGATCACCAGGCCAGCTGCTGTCTTGCTCGATGGATCGATGACGCTGCACCTCTCCGGCTGCGCCAAGGGCTGCGCGCATCAGCAGCGGGCTTTGACCATCGTCGGCACCAAGAGCGGCTACGGCCTCGTCCTCGATGGTCTGGCGTCCGATCGGCCGGATGCATACATCGCTGGCGGCGACATCGATTCCGCTATACAGAGGCTCGCCCGTCTCATCGAAAACGAAGCACATGCTGGCGAATCGGCGGCGGCCTGTCTTAGACGGCTCGACAAAGCCGGCGTCGCGAAGGCGCTGCAACAGGAATAGGTATGCCAGACTACGACTACATCCACAGCGGCGACGCGATCTATGAACGATCCTTCGCGATCATCCGCAGCGAGGCCGACCTCTCGCGTTTTTCCAGCGAAGAAGCCGATGTCGCCGTGCGCATGATCCATGCCTGTGGGCTGGTGGAAGCCGCGGAGCATTTTGCCTTTTCGACCGGGTTCGTCAGCGCGGCCCGCTCGGCGCTTCATGCCGGCGCACCGATCTTTTGCGATGCGGAGATGGTTGCGCGCGGTGTCACGCGCTCGCGCCTGCCTGCCGGCAACGAGGTGTTGTGCACCCTGCACGATCCTCGCACCGCGGAGATCGCCAAGGAGATCGGCAATACGCGCTCGGCAGCCGCGCTTCGTCTATGGGTCGATCGTCTCGGCGGCAGCGTTGTTGCCATCGGAAACGCGCCGACTGCACTGTTCCACCTGCTCGAAATGCTGCGCGACGGCGCACCGAAGCCAGCCGCGATCATCGGCATGCCTGTTGGTTTCGTCGGCGCCGCGGAATCCAAGGACGCCCTGGCTGAGAACTCCTACGGTGTGCCCTATGCCATCGTTCGCGGACGCCTGGGTGGCAGCGCGATGACGGCGGCGGCACTGAATGCACTCGCGAGGCCCGGCCTATGAAGATCACCGGTCGTCTTATCGGTGTCGGCACCGGACCCGGGGATCCAGAACTCCTCACCGTCAAGGCGGTCAAGGCGATCGAGACCGCCGACATCGTCGCCTATTTTGCCAAGCAGGGCAGGAATGGAAATGGTAGGGCGATCGTCGAGCACCTGCTGAGGCCAAGCACTATTCTGCTGCCGCTCTACTATCCCGTGACCACGGAGATCGAGAAGACCGAGGCCGAATACATCAGCCGGATTACCGACTTCTATAATCGCTCTGCCGAAGCCGTCGCCGAACATCTCGAGGGCGGACGAACGGTTGCGATCCTGAGCGAAGGCGATCCTTTGTTCTACGGCTCCTACATGCACCTGCATGTCCGGCTCGCCGCGCGTTATGCCACCGAGGTTATTCCTGGCATCAGCGCGATGTCCGGCTGCTGGTCGCTGGCCGGCATTCCGATCGTCCAGGGAGATGACGTGCTTTCGGTGCTTCCGGGCACGATGGCTGAAGCGGAGATGCAGCGGCGATTGGCCGACACGCAGGCGGCCGTGATCATGAAGGTGGGGCGCAATCTGCCGAAGATCCGCCGGGCGCTGGAAGCATCCGGCCGCCTCGCCGAAGCCGTCTATGTCGAGCGAGGCACGATGGCGAATTCGTCGATGACGAAGCTCGCCGATCGGCCGGATGGAGAAGCGCCGTATTTTTCGCTGGTGCTCGTTCCCGGATGGGAGGGCAACCGATGAGCGGCAAGCTCTTCGTGATCGGCACGGGTCCCGGCAATCCAGATCAGATGACACCGGAGGCGGTGGCCGCGGTTGCGCAGGCGACGGACTTCTATGGCTATGGACCATATCTCGACCGATTGGCGCTTGGTTCCGGGCAGCGACGTCATGTGTCGGACAACCGGGAAGAGCTCGACAGGGCAAGGGCTGCGCTCCGCTCGGCCTCGGACGGTGCGATTGTCTGTGTCGTGTCCGGCGGCGATCCTGGTGTCTTCGCCATGGCTGCGGCCGTCTGTGAGGCGATCGACAATGGACCCTCGGAATGGCGCAACGTCGAACTCATTATAATACCTGGCATCACCGCGATGCTTGCCGTTGCCGCTCGCATCGGTGCTCCACTGGGACACGATTTCTGCGCGATCTCGCTTTCGGACAATCTGAAGCCTTGGGACGTGATCGAGAACCGGCTGCAGATGGCGGCGAAGGCGGGCTTCGTCATTGCTCTTTATAATCCGATCAGCAAGGCCCGCCCGTGGCAGCTTGGCAAGGCGTTCGAGTTGCTTCGCTCAGTTCTGCCCGGTGAAACGCCCGTTATCTTTGGCCGTGCGGCCGGAAGGCCCGATGAGCGGATTGCGATACAGCGCCTGCAGGACGCCGATGCGGCGGTTGCGGATATGGCCACCTGTGTCATCATCGGCTCGGCAGAGACACGTATCATCTCTAGGGACGGCCAGCCCGACCTCGTCTATACCCCGCGGTTCATCTCGGGAGGAAACAGGTGATCGATCGCGTCAAGCGCAGCATCGACAGTGGTGACCGTCTGCATGGCAGTGGCCGGTGCGCGCGCGATCATGATCACATCGAGGCCAAGGCGGCGGGCCGCTTCGATCTTGCCGTAGGTGGCGGCCCCGCCGCTGTTCTTGGCGATGACGACGTCGATGTAATTGCTCTCCAGAAGGACCGCCTCGCGTTCGACATCAAACGGACCGCGGTCGAGCAGGCACTGTACGTTGGGAAGACGCAGCGGCGGATCGACGGGGTCGACGCTACGCACCAGATAGAAATGCTGCGGCGCGACTTCGGCGACGTGCGCCTCCTGGCGGCCGATCGCCAGAAAGACACGGCGCGGCGCGGCGCCAATTTGCGTGATCGCCTGTGCTGCGGTGGCGACATGCGTCCACCGGTCGCCGGCCTGTTCGATCCACTGCGGACGTCGAAGCGCGAGCGCGGGGATGTCGAACTTCGCGGCAGCCTCGCTCGCGTTCCTCGAAATGCGCGCGGCGAACGGATGCGTGGCGTCGATCAGAAGATCGAAGGCTTCCTGTTTGAGGAAGTCGGCGAGTCCTTCGGCTCCGCCGAAGCCTCCGGTACGTGTCGGGACGGGCTGTGCGGCTGGGGTATCCGTGCGTCCGGCCAGGGAAAGCAGCACGCCGTGGCCGCGATCGGCCAGTGCCTGTGCAAGAATGCGCGCTTCTGCCGTCCCGCCAAGCATCAGTATGCGGATGCTGCCCATGCCTGATCTGCCCTCCGCTTCCAGCCAACGCTGGCTGACTATTATAGGGATGGGCGAAGACGGTCCAGATGGGCTCGGCGCGGAAGCCCGGCGGCGTTTGGAAGCCGCAACGGTGGTCTTCGGCGGTGCCCGGCACCATTCCCTTGCGCCTTCCCTTGTCCGGGGAGAGCGCCTTGAATGGGAGAGCCCGTTCGAAAAGTCGGTCGAGGCGGTCGTCGCGCGCCGTGGGACGCCTGTTGTCGTCCTCGCTTCCGGAGATCCATTTCTCTACGGCGTCGGCGCAACGCTGTCCCGCTACGTCCCTGTCGATGAGATCCATACGATCCCGGCCCCCTCGGCGTTCAGCCTTGCGGCTTCGCGGCTCGGATGGCCGCTCCAGGATGCCACTGCCATTTCGCTTCACGGCCGTCCGCTGGCGCTGATACGCCCGCACCTGCATCAGGGCCGAAGGATCATCGCGCTGACCTCGGACGCACAATCGCCGGGTGAGTTTGCCAGCTTGCTGACGGCTGCTGGTTTCGGCCAGTCGCGCATGCATCTGCTGGAAGCGCTCGGCGGCAAGCGCGAGAGAGTTCGAGCCTGTTTGGCAGCCGATTTCAATCTCGACGACATCGATGCGCTGAACGTCTGCGCGCTAGAGGTCGTGGCGAGCAGCGACGCACGATTGATCGCCTTCACGCCGGGGCTCGACGATGCACTCTTCGAACATGATGGGCAGATCACCAAGCAGGAGGTGCGGGCGTTGACGCTCGGCGCGTTGGCTCCTCGTCACGGCGAACTGCTTTGGGATATCGGTGCCGGATCCGGCTCGATTGCGATCGAGTGGATGCTTGCGGATACGTCTCTGCGGGCGATAGCGATAGAGCAATCCGCCGAGAGAGCGGCGCGCATTGCGCGCAATGCGGAAGGGTTCGGCGTGCCGGCGATGAAGGTGATCGAGGGAACCGCGCCGGATGCACTGGCCGGCCTTCCTCAGCCGGACGTCATCTTCATTGGCGGCGGCGGGAGCGAGGCAGGTGTGACCGATGCGGCAATCGCGGCGTTGAAGACCGGCGGCCGGCTCGTCGCCAATGCAGTGACGCTCGAGATGGAAGCAAAGCTGATTGCGCTGCACGCAGGGCTTGGCGGAAGCCTGACACGGATCGAAATCAGCCGCGCGGCCCCAGTGGGCGGCATGAGCGGCTGGCGGCCGGCGATGCCGGTTACGCAGTGGCGCTGGACGAAAAACTGAGGTGACGAGATGACTGTGCATTTCATCGGAGCCGGCCCGGGCGCCGCCGACCTGATAACCGTTCGTGGCCGCGATCTGATCGGGAAATGCCCCGTTTGCCTCTACGCGGGGTCGATCGTTTCTCCGGAACTGCTGCAATATTGCCCTCCCGGCGCACGCATCATTGATACGGCGCCCATGTCACTCGACGAAATCGAGGCCGAATATGTTCGCGCGGCTGACGCCGGCGAGGATGTGGCGAGGCTGCATTCCGGCGACCTCTCCATATGGAGCGCCGTCGCCGAGCAGATCCGCCGGCTGCAAATGCACGGCATCGACTATACGATGACGCCTGGGGTGCCTGCTTTCGCGGCTGCTGCGGCGGCGCTGGGCCGCGAACTCACAATCCCGGCCGTGGCACAAAGCCTGGTGCTGACGCGCGTGTCAGGCCGGGCTTCGCCGATGCCAAACGATGAAACGCTTGCGAGGTTCGGTGCGACCGGCGCGACACTTGCCATCCATCTCGCCATTCACGCGCTTGCAGATGTCGTTGGCGAACTGACGCCGATCTATGGCGCAGAATGCCCGGTGGCCGTCGTTGCTAAAGCGACATGGCCGGATGAGCGCATCATTCGCGGCAGTCTCGGCGATATCGAAGCCACGCTTGCAGAAAATCCGATTGAACGCACCGCGATCATATTCGTCGGCCCTTCGCTGACGGCAGCGGATTTTCGCGAGAGCTCGCTTTATGATCCTGCATACCAACGACGGTTCAGAGGACGTTAGCTGGAATAGAGAGCTTCAGGACTACACCACCATTGGCGTAGCAATATAGGCTCTCGTTGAAGGTTATCCCAGCTACCTCGATGTTGGATTGGGAACTCCGTCGCGAATTGCTGCCGGAAAGTAACCATAATAACTATATTTTGAACGCCCCTTCGCACGCAATCGAGAGGAGAATCTCGATGGAATGCCAGTTGAGCGACAGTGGAAAAATCCCATTAAAATGCTGATATGTATTTTTCGTGGACGTTTATTTCCAAAAAAACGTTAATTCGGTCGCATTTTCTTGGAAATACTGCCCCACTGCGCCAAGGGGGCTCAAAATGGGATATATATTGGTAAATTTTTATATACTAATCATTATTTTGTTTTGACCGGTCGAGAGTTATTTTTGTATTGCGAATTAGTAGTCGAAAATGTAGTCTAATTCATAAGTAGAAATTCGAAGCTTAAGACTTCTTAAGCGACGGTTTCGAGAAGACTACTTTCGCATTCGACTTAAGGGGATCATCAAACTTCAGGGGGTCGTCGCATCCGCTGCGTTGATTTTCAACGACCACCTCCAACATCATCAGGTATGAGGCTAGTATGAATTACGTACCTCCGGAATTTGAAAACGGGCGAATTGCACTCAACAGATTTCGCCCAACGGCGATCCCCGCGAGTGTGCGAGGCGGTCGAGAGCTGTTCGACAGCGAGCAGGCGCTTGATAGGTGCCTGCTGATCATCGACCCAAGAACGCTCGAGCGTGAATGCCTTGCAACATCCCTGATGACAAACGGTCTCGGTATGAACGCTGTCGCGGTCGGTTCCGTTGCCGAATGGAAGCAGCGTAAGGGCGGCGACCAGACCGTTGGAGCCGTTCTTCTGAATATCGCTGGTCACAAGGCCTCCGATACCTCTCTGTCGGAACAGATCGCAAGTATTACGGGGGAATGCGCACCTGCACCTGTCGTTATTCTTGCGGACGGTGACGATCTCAATCAGATGCTTCGTGTGCTCGAATACGGGGCTCGCGGGTTCATTCCGACATCTGTTGGAATTGAAGTGTGCGTGGAAGCAATCGCGCTCGCTGTTGCCGGCGGGACATTTCTGTTGGCCGGCAGCGCTTTCCCAGCGGCTGCGCCGGTTGAGGAAAGCCAGCAGAGGCCGAAAGAGTTGGCGCGCATGTTCACGCTACGCCAGGCGGAGGTCGTCCAAGCCCTGCGCAAGGGTAAGGCAAACAAGATCATCGCCTATGAGCTCAATCTTCGTGAAAGTACGGTGAAAGTTCATATCCGAAACATCATGAAGAAGCTCAAGGCAACAAACCGAACGGAAGTCGCCTATAAGCTGAATGATTTGCTGCGAAGCGAAACCAAGTGGAATGTTCCCGCCGAATAGCGCGGGGAACAACGACACCACAATCGAAACGGCGCGCCAGGCAGATGGCGCGCCGTTTCGCCTTTAAAATTTCCATGGCATTGCGGCAGAAGTAAACACAGTCGCTACCAGTAGCAATCGATCGCATGTGATGGTGGCGCGCCTCCCATTGTCAGCGGGCGATCTTCTTGATAGGCGGTGATGGATTCACATACCCCATCGCAGGCCTCCCATGTCTATCCCATCCCCGGATCACCAACAGAGCCCTCTTTTGGGGATTGCCCTCGCTTGTTCTGGCTATTCGCTTTTCGCGATCCAGGACGCGGTGGTTAAGTGGCTGGTGGCGGACTATGCAGTACCGCAGGTTCTGTTCATGCGGAGCATCGTTATCGTTGCTATCTCGGGCATTATGGTGCGTCGGCTGAAGCACCCGTCGATACTGGCCAGCCCGCACCGCAACTCGCTGCTTCTTCGTGCGGGACTGATGTTGGCGGCGTGGATGGCGTTTTACTCGGCGGCAAGACACCTTGGTCTCGCCGAGATCACCACGATGTATTTCTCGGCGCCGGTTATCGTCGTCCTGCTTTCCATTCTTATCTTGAAGGAGAAAGTCGGCCCCATCCGTTGGTTTTCCTGTATCGGCGGATTCGTGGGCGTCCTTCTGGCCGCAAACCCCACGGAAGCGCCCAGTCTCGTTCCGGCGGCCATGGTGATTTTTGCCGGTTTTTGCTGGGCGTTGAGCACAATTCTTGTTCGCCTCGTCAGTCGAACGGAAAGCACTCTCAGTCAGATGATGGCGACCAGTTTTCTGTTCGTGGTCGCTTGCGGCGCCACGTTGCCGTGGTTATGGAAAACGCCGGATGCGTCCGGCTGGGCTCTTATGATCGGTCTTGGCGTCGTGGCGTGCGCGGGGCAGTACCTTCTCTACGAGGGTTTCCGACACGCGCCAGCATCCGCGCTAGCGCCGATGGAATACAGTGGCCTCGTATGGGCGTTTCTCTATGGATACCTTATATGGTCGGAGGTGCCGACGGCAAATGTCGTTGCGGGCGCAGTTCTGATCGTGTCATCGAGCCTCGTCCTCGTGTGGTGGGAGCGACGTCAAGTGATCGCAACCCGCCGCCTGACGGCATAAGATCGGGCATCTGCTTCCTGCCGGGAAGGCGCAAATGGGAGTGCGCTGGAAGCTAGCCAAAAGGACTACCCGGTATCGGTCGATCATCGCTTGACTTATCCGAGGCCGCAATGATGCCGATCGCCCGGTGCGCAGATTGGCGCAGGCCCCGCCGAATTGGGAAGAGAAACGCCAGCGGATTTTTCGCGATTTCGCTTATCCGACCATCCTTTCATCGGAACAGGGTGGGTTTTAAGCAGTAAGTCCGGCGCCTTTCTCAATGTATACTGAGGTATGTATAGTCAACGCTTCGTTACTAGTGGCGTATTGCTTAAAAATGTCGATATGTGGCTCTGTCGTTATCATTTTGTATTCATTTATCGATGAATTTTTCGTGGTCAGGCGCGCACCCGCCTCATAGGTGCGGCATATAGCAGAGTGTCGATAATATTTCCGTGAAGTCATCCGATCTCTACATTTAACTATACTCCATTAAGTGCTGTTCTAAATCCCGTTCAAAACATGTAGTGTAAATTTGCTGCTGTTCGGTCGGCCGTGAAATAGAACGCTTGAATTTCTGGAGCGCTGCATGCGTTTTGCATCCGTTATCGCTTGTCTGTTGTTTGTGTTCTCTATGGACAGGGCATACGGACAGGAAAAATACCTGCTGCAACCTGGCGACAGCCTGGAAATTTGGGTTGCGCAGGAGGAAGATCTTCGTCGAACTGTAGTCGTGGAACCCGACGGCTGGGTATCGTTCCCCTTGGCGGGTCATATGCAAGCCGCAGGTTCGACCGTTACCGAGATTGAAGCGGCGTTCAGCGAAAAGCTGCGGCCGTTCTTCAAGGAGAAACCCAACCTCACCATCATGCTCCGCCCGGATCCCTTGCATCGGCCCAGCGTCTTTGTCGCAGGCGAGGTGACGACGCCCGGTTCTTTTCCTTATCGACAGGGCATGACGGTTCTGCATGCCATCAGTGTCGCCGGTGGTATTTACCGTAAGGAGGTTTTGGCGGCGGACCAGGACCGTTCAATCATCGTAAGGCGCACAGTCGAGGCATCGCAGGCGAGGCTGAAACAGCTGGCGGCCAGGCATGCGCGTTTGCAAGCCCAGTTGGATGGGTCAAGCACAATCGATATCGCCGCAGAAGATCGAGACGACGATGTGGTGACCCAGGAACAGAGCATGCTTGATGCCTACCAGAGCGGCATCGGCGCGCAGGATACGGCCCGCGTCGAGGCTGTGAATCTCGGCAAACAGAATGCCGGCGAGATTAAGCGGCAGATGGAAATCGTCGATCGGCGGCTTGAGCTCGCAAAACAGCGTAGTGAAGCGACAACGGCGCTGGTCGAAAAGGGCGCGCTTCAGGCCGGTCAGAAATTCGATCGCGACGGGGAGGTCGCAACGCTGGAAGGTGCAAGAAGTCAGTTGCAAACGCAGCTGCTCGCCGCCCAGCGGACACTGCAGGCGGATCTAGCCCTCATTGATAACGCGGCTCAGAGCAGGAAGGAGAAGCTTCTAGCGGACATCGTGGACGTGGAGCGAGATCAGAAAGCGACCCGCGAAAGCTTGGCCGACGCGGAGGATGTGCTGAAGGTTTATGAGAGCTCATCTGCGGCAGGCAAGAGAGTAAGCCAGAAAAAGATCAGCTACAGGATCGTCAGATCGGCCAACGGCGAGCCGCGCGAGTTCGAGGCGTCCGAAATGACGCCCATTCGACCCGGTGATCTTGTTCGCGTCGTTGTCGATGCCCCGCCACTAGCGGTCGAAGGCGCCGAGCTTACGCTTCAGAGCGATCCGGATCAGCAGTCGGCGCCGGCCGACGGCACCCAGTTGAATGTACAATAGTTAATCAGGCGAGCCATCCTGCACACGCTGGAGCATGCCAAAAGGGGTTCGGTATGACAAGAGATCTGATCCGTCACGCGGTCTACTATCTGGAGCTTGTGCGGGAGAAGAAGATTTTCTTTCTCATTCCGGCCGCGTTGGTCCTGATCATCGGAATTATCGTCGTCTATTCGATGCCCAAGATTTATTCGTCCGAGGCGGTACTTATCGTTGAAGGCCAGCAGATTTCCTCGAACCTGGTGTCTGCGACGGTTACCAACGAACGATTGCAGCTGATCGAGCAGCGCGTTCTTGCGCGAGACAATCTGATTGGCCTCGCAGAACGCCATGACCTTGTTTCCGGCGCCCGCCAAGGGCTCTCCAATGTGCAGATCGCGGATCTCGTTCGTCGTAACATAACGATGACGACCGAAACGCCGGAGGGGTCCGATCAGTCCACCGCGAGTTCGATTGTCCATATCGGTTTCAAATATGACGATCCGGAGCTTGCGGCAGCTGTCACCTCAGATCTCGTGGACATGCTGATGAATGAAACAAAGCGGCTTAGGATTTCCCGCGCGACCGAGGCGACGCAGTTCCTAGCGCGTGAGTCCAGTGAGCTTTCGGCTCAACTGCGCGCAAAAGAAGCTTATCGAAACAAATTCGTTGAAGACAACAAGGATTCGATGCCGGGTCGGATACCTCAGCTGACACTTGAGCTGGGGGAGAAGGAGCGCGCGCTTTCGGTCGTCGAAACGTCAATCACCTCACTTGATAGAGACAACAGCCTTCTGGAGGCGCAGCTGCGGCTTGGGGTGATGAACACCAACGGCGACGCTCTACGGCGAACGCAACTGGCCGCGCTCAAGGCGCAGATCGACGAAAAACTTCTCGTATATTCCGAAGATCATCCGCAAGTTCGGGCGCTGCGGCAGAAAATGCAACAGCTGGAAGCAATGCAGGGGGGTGTCGCGAAGGACGTCGCTTCGCCATCGACCGACGCCGAACTTCGCGATCCGGACAGCCTCCCGGCCGATCTCGCTCTGATCGCGCAGAGGATAGCGATCGCCAAGGAAAGTCTGGCTGGCCTTGCGAAGCAGAAGGATGAGCTTACGGCACGCATTGGCTCGCTAAAGTCGATTATGGCCCGTGCGCCGGAAGTGGAACGGCAACTCACCGCCATGGAAGTCGATCGTGTGAGCCTTCAGCGCAGCGTCGACGATATGAACGGAAGGCTGGATACGGCGCGCATCGGCGAGCGGCTTGAGAATGACCAGTCGGCCATGCAGATGCAGATTATCGAGGAACCGGAAGTTCCCAAATATCCCTCGTCCTCGCGGCGGCTTCTTGGGGTGGCGTTTGTGTTGGCTCTCGCCGGCGGCGCGGGTGCTGCCGGGGTGGTGATCGCGGACATATTCACATCGCATATACGCGGGACCTTCGATCTCGCGGAGGCTCTGCAGGGACAAACCCTGGTCGTTATTCCGGAATGGTCGTCGAGCGGTGATGAGAGTCATGCTGTCGTGAACTGGGCGAACAGGGTCGTCAAGGAATTGCGAGGCCGCCCACTATTCCCGTGGCACTCGCAAACCCAAGATGGCTCGACGTCGTAGCCTGTTGCTGGATTGATTAGGGGTAAGATTGATGGATATCATTGCTAAAGCTCTCCAGCGGGCCAAAGCCAAACCGCATTTTTCTATCGCGGACAACACACGTCCGACTCCGGTTGCCGGAGAGGCGCTCGTTGAACGTGAGCGCTCAATAAACAAAGCAGGGGCGTTCACGCTCTCGTCTTCGGCGCTGATATCGAACCGCATCTTCGCGCAGGACGGTGCCCATCGGATGACGCGGTCCTATGACGTTCTGCGCGGCCAGCTGGCGACTCTCAACGAAGGGTACACGCCAGGGCTCCTCGCGGTAACGGCTCCCAACGCTGGATGTGGCGCAACCACGGCGGCGATCAATCTCGCGTTCAGCTTCGCACGAATGCGCGATGCGAACGTTCTCCTGGTCGATGCGAACCTCCGTTCACCCTCCGTGAAAAGGCTATTCGGTCGTAGCGCGACACCTCACGCGGAAGAGACGCGATGGCCCGACTTGAGCCAGGTGGAAGTCGACGGCCTGCATTTGCATGTCTTTGCGCCTGGCCAGGATGTAAACGGCACGGCAGGGCGGCCTGGAGCTGCTCAACTGTCGCGTCAAATCGACTCCGTTCGCAGGTCGCTAAATCCGTCGATAACGATCGTCGATCTACCACCGTTGCTCGCGGCTGACGAGACCGCCTCCCTGATGTCGAGTGCCGATACCGTCGTTCTTGTTCTCGCTGTTGGCCAATCAAAGGTAGCAGAACTCGAGATGTGCAAAACCTATCTTGATCCCCGCGCCAAGGTGCAGGTGGTCCTCAACAAATGCCGCAGGCATGGATTGTGACTGGCAGCGCCACCAACATCGATGACCCCGCGCTTGCGTATTTGGAGTTCTTGAATGTACGAACAGTTCTATGGCCTGACCGAGAAGCCCTTCTCCATTTTGCCTGATCCGAAGTTTCTCTATTTCGGTCAGTCGCACACGATGGCCTTTTCCATGCTTGAGTACGGGCTCGTGAATCAGGCCGGGTTCACGGTCATCACCGGCGCGGTGGGGTCGGGCAAGACGACGCTTATTCAGCACTTCCTTGCCAGCATGAATCAGACCGCCAAGGTCGGCATGATAACCCATACCACGCGTG
Source organism: Rhizobium sp. S152 (assembly GCF_030380735.1). Classification (GTDB taxonomy): domain Bacteria; phylum Pseudomonadota; class Alphaproteobacteria; order Rhizobiales; family Rhizobiaceae; genus Rhizobium. Next base: position 404,328 of record NZ_JAUDRZ010000002.1, read on the forward strand.
CCGGCGGCAACCTGCTCGAATGGATCTTGATGGCTTTCGGGCAGGGCTTTGAGGACGCGTCCTATCCACGGCTCTACAAACGCTTCTGCGAGTTTGTCGAAGGAGAGGTTCGCCGGCGCGGGCGGGTGGTGCTTATTATCGATGAAGCACAGAATCTGGAGCCCGACCGGCTCGAAGAGCTCCGGATGCTGTCCAACATGAACACCACGTCGATGATGATGCAGCTGATCCTCGTCGGACAGCCGGAATTGCGGACAACACTGCGGCTGCCCGAATTACGGCAGTTCGCGCAACGCATATCGTCCGACTTTCATCTGCCTGAGTTGCAGCGTTCGGAGGCGCGCGCTTACATAGATCACCGCGTTCGCGTAGCGGGCGGTGCCGATCAACTCTTCTCGCCAGCCGCAAAGACAATGCTTTTCGAGGCATCCAAGGGCGTTCCGAGGCAGATCAACGTCCTTGCGGATCGATGCCTGGTCTACGCTTTCGCCAAGACGAAGGATCGCGTGAGCTCAAGCATCGTACGTCGCGTGCTGGAGGATCGCAACCGATACGGAATTTTCGCTTCCGAGGAAAAGCCCAAGCAACGTCATGAAGCTAGCGAGCCGCACTACCTTGCGAGCGTTTCGCGATGAGCAACGCTCCTGAACTCTTCGTGGTGGTGGTGAACTACCGCACCGCGGATTTGGTGATCGATTGCCTGCGATCGCTTGCCTCTCCGGCAATGTTGCCGCAGGGGACGCGCGTGGTTGTGGTCGATGCCGCCTCCAACGACAGCTCGGCCGATAAGTTCGCCGATGCAATCGAGGAGAACGGTTGGCATTCCTGGCTCGATCTCTTGCCCCTGGACGTGAACGAAGGGTTCTCCTACGCCAATAACCGGGGGAAGGATTATCTGACCGGACGATATGGACGACCGAAATACGTCCACCTGCTGAACCCCGACACAGTGGCTAAAGAGGGAAGTATCGTCGCCCTTGTGGATTTTCTGAAGGAAAATTCGCAGGTTGGCATTTGCGGGAGCCAACTCGAAAACCTCGATGGCTCCAATCAGTGCTGTGCCTTTCGGTTTCCATCGCCGATCGCGGAATTTGAAGCAGAGATCAGCTTCCGGCCGATGACGCGCTTACTGAATCGCTGGCGAATACTGCCCGAGTTGCCAGATGCACCAACGCCTGTCGGCTGGGTGAGCGGCGCGAGCATAATGATAAGGTCCGAGGTCTTCGACGATATCGGAAACCTCGATGAAGGATATTTTCTCTACCACGAGGAGGTTGATTTCTGTCTTCGCGCTGCGCGGGCGGGCTGGCAGTGCTGGTATGTCCCCAAGAGCCACATTATTCACCTGTGTGGACAGTCGACCGGTGTCACCGTCCTGGATCGGCGCCCGGGGCGTCGTCCGGCCTACTGGTTCGAATCCCGTCACCGCTACTTCCGGAAGAACCATGGCAGTACCTATACATTGGTTGCCGACGCATCCTGGGTTGCCGGCCATGTGCTGGGCGTGGTCTGGCGAACGATAAGACGGAAGCCGAACCTGGAATCGCCCTACCTGCTTCGCGATTTTTTGAAGCACGCTTGGCGAGCAAATTCACGAAAATTCAAGGACGCCCGGGCACCGCATTAACGCGTTCGATCAGCGCTTCCAGTGATCGTGCTGAATTAGATATGTCATGCATTTCAAGCACGAGACGCCGCGCCCGCTCTCCCATTTCCGAAAGCTGACGAACATCCGCAGACAACGCAGCTCGCATTGCGTTCGCCAACAATTCGACGTCGCCTGCCGGCACAAGCCAGCCACTTCCTGGCTGAAGGAGCTCTGGAATGCCGGCGATGTAGGTAGAAATGGCTGGTCGCTTTAGCGCCATGCTTTCCATCAGAACCACGGGCAATCCCTCGGCAAAACTGGCAAGCACCATTGCCTTCGCGCGATGAATTTCCGATCGGACACGGTCCTGCGAGATGCTGCCTGTCAATATGACGACCGTGCTTAAAGATAGTCTTTCGATTTCACGCTCGATCTGCGGGCGCAAAGGCCCGTCGCCAGCGAGGACGAGTTGGAAATCAACACCATCTCTCGCCAGCATCGATGCCGCCTGCAAAAGAATTAAATGACCCTTCTGCTCGCTAAGGCGCGCGACGCAAACAAGCCGGTTCTCACTCGACGTCGGAGAAGTTTCCTGGGGTGCTCGATAGCTTTCATCTATTCCGCACTTTACCACATGAAGCTTGTGCCAATCGGTAAGATCAGCCCAGCGCATCAGCTGGCTGCGTCCAAATGAGCTTACCGCGATTGTGAAGGAGGCCAGCTTCGCCTTGATGCCCAATCCTAGAGCCGCGGGCTGATCAAACTCCTCTGGTCCGTGTACGGTCATGCTGAATGGTACACGCGAGATTTCATGGGCGAGCGCGGCGATCGTAGCCGGGTTGGTGCCAAAGTGGACGTGCAAGTGCGAGACCTTGTCGGTCATACACCATCTCGCAAGCACCATCGCTTCGATGAGATAGGCCAGATGCCGCAGAAGATTTCCGCGCGAAGATGATGAAAATCGGAAGGCCAATACGAGGGCTTTGTAGCATCCGACGGGTCGGCTCGCGAGCATCGACAAGAAAGCTGACATCAATCCGACCATGCCGATCTTCAGCACATGTCGTGTTCGTTCCAACTCTTTGAAATCTTCAGCATCGGCCAATGGGCCAAGGGACGGTCTGATTGCATAGCGCTGAACGACGTGGCCTCGTGCTTCAAGTGCAACTATCTCCCGTCTGATAAAGGTGTGACTTGGCGCGGGGTATTGGTTGGTGAAATAAGCGATTTTCATAGAGGCTCGTTGAATGCCGGGAGCTGAGTTAGACTACACTACTACAGGAGTTCCCCCTTTTCTGAAATTCGTCCAAACGGGCGAACGAAATAAACGTTTGCTAACGGGATGCTGTCGACAGCTTCAACAACCGTCTTCGCGGGAATATGATGTGTTTCATGGGGAAAAGCTTAGGATTCGAATGCATCCTAAAGTCTATATGCCCATAACATTATAGATGAGTTGTATTCGTCATGTTCTGTTGGCGATTATATACTAAACATTGCGATGTTTTATCTATTGATCGATTTTATTTTTCGGCTTAGCATTGCTTAAATTATGAAGATAACACGCCTGAATACCGGGTGTAGTAAGGGTTTTCACGACCTAGGTCTTTGCACTGGTCAGTCAACACCTGCCAGTTGATAAGTTGTGTATGTCGAGATCGACTCGTTCGGGGGCTGCAGCCGTACGTTGGTCAGATCATGGGTGACTTCGATAATTGCGGCGTAATCATGCGACCAAGGCACTGACCAGCTACCCTGGATGGCTGCCGAGACACACGCCGGAAAAGCGCCCGCATCAGGCGGCAGCCGGTCTCAGCACGCGAGTGACAGGCGAGTTCAACGAACAAGTGTCGGGGTCAAAGACACTGCTGCAGGGGATGGAGTACGATGGGGTGGAAGGGCAATCGCCAGCGCAGTATAACATTTAGAAAAAGACTGCAGCGCCAAGCGCTTGACGGTTGGAACCTCGAAAGTAGTCGCGAGCCGGCATCTTCCCGATCCGCTATTCTTGCCTGCACTGCGCTGATCGTCCCGCCGCGGCCTGGCTCCGGTCTTGAGCAGAGCCATAATTGGGTCGTTCTGGTGAGAAATGAGGTACTCGCTCGAGCTCATCGGCAGATACCCGATCGGATGCAGGTACAAACGGCGCATGAGACAGACACCGAAAAATAGCGCCGCCGCCTTTGAGAGGTGAAGGCCGGAGCTTACAACCGCGGCGCCTTTGGTCAGTTCGTCCCCATGGCTAAGGTGCCCAATCAGACCTTTGGTTTGCGCTCCCCATTTGGTTCCTAGCAACTTTGGTGGTTTTACTTCGGAATTACGTAATAAGGCGTATTTCTGTTCAATTGTATGGCCCGTTAATATTGTGATAACTATACGGCAAGGTTGAGGGTGTAGACTATGACCGTGCCAGTAGAGGAGAGTTGGATCTCGCCGTTCCCGGGTCGAAAAAACCGGAAATGGCTTGGCTTCAACAGCATTGCGATTGCGTATCTCGCTGCTGCGGCGGATTTCATAGCAATCTTGGCCGCCAGCGGTGCCGGGTATTCGATATACGAACAGTTCGCGTTCGGAATTCTCGCCGATCCGTCGCTCTACGTTGGCATCGGCTTGCTGGTCGCTACGATTTTCGTATTGGCCATGGGTGGCGCTCATGCGTACCGCCCTTCTGAAATCTTGGCATTTCGACGCCAGATTTTGCTGGTCGGAGCATTTTTGCCATCCACACTTCTGTTTCTTCTAGCGGTCGCATTCTTTCTTAAGATCAGCGATACCATCTCTCGCGGAGCGGTGCTTGCAACGGCCGTGATATCAATCGCTGCGTTGATGTCGTTGCGTGCAATCTGGTACAGGCAATTGACCAGAGCGATGGCGCAGGCGTCATTTCCGACCCGCCGAGTTTTGCTGATTTGCGGAGAGTCGACCCCTGCGGGGAAGATCGTCGAAAAGGCCGCGCTGAGCGGCCTCTCGATCAAGAATGTCATGCAGATTTCCGAAACAGCACACGCCGCGTCCGGAACCGCTTATCAGCAGCATGGGATCGCTGACGTCGATGAAGTGCTGGTTGCGTGGAACGACTATGAACACCTTGGCGTTCTGGAGGCTTGCCTGCGTAGCCTGCAACAGTTCTGCGTGCCTGTCAGCGTCATGTTCGGCGGACTGGTCGGCGATGTCGTGGATGGCTTGGCTCACAATGTCGGTGAGAAACGAATATTTCAGACACACAGGCCGCCGCTGGATGTCTATGAGCGGGTTTTCAAGCGGATATTCGACGTGCTTTTCTCCCTTGGCGCCCTGTCTGTCATGCTCCCGATCTGTGTCGTCGTTGCGATCGCAATCAAGCTCGATAGTCCGGGTCCGATCTTCTTCAGCCAATCCCGCAAGGGCTATAGCGGCCGTACGTTCAGGATTCTGAAGTTCCGGAGCATGTCGGTTATGGAGGATGCCGCTGATATCCGCCAGGCGACACGGGGCGATAGCAGGATTACGCGTGTCGGCGCCTTCATCCGATCAACGAGCCTCGATGAGCTGCCGCAATTCTGGAATGTTTTGAAAGGTGACATGTCTGTCGTCGGTCCGCGCCCGCATGCGCTGGCGCATGACGATCTCTACGATGTGCAAATTGCGCGTTACGCTTCCCGACGGCACGTGAAGCCGGGGCTCACAGGATGGGCGCAGGTCAACGGCTGTCGTGGCGAAACGCCGACTGTCGACAAGATGGCGGAGCGCGTACGTCATGACCTGTGGTACATAAATAACTGGTCGCTATGGCTGGACATGCGGATAATTCTGCTCACCGTGGCCGGCATGCAGGATCGAAGCAACGTCTATTGATCATCACGCGGCGCTGTTTACCCTGCTTTTCAATAGTTTCGAAAGACGATTGTCTTGGAATCGCGGTAACGTCTATTACGGAGTTATCGCGGATTTCGTGCTTGGCTTTGGTTGCATAAGGGTGCGTAGACGATGATTTTGGTTACCGGCGGGGCGGGCTTTATCGGTTCGAACTTCATTCTCGATTGGCTGGCCACCTGTGACGAACCGGTGGTGAATCTTGATGCCTTGACCTACGCCGGCAATCTTCACAATCTGGCATCCATCAAGGACGATCCAAGATATACGTTCGTGCATGGTGATATCGGCGATACCGCGTTGATCGCCGATCTGTTCGGAAAGCATCAACCTCGCGCCATCATAAATTTTGCGGCCGAGAGCCATGTGGATCGGTCGATCCACGGACCGGAAGATTTCATTCAGACCAATATTGTGGGGACGTTTCGCCTGCTGGAGGCGACGCGCGCCTATTGGAGTAGCCTTGTCGATCGGGCGGCATTTCGCTTCCTTCATATATCTACGGATGAGGTGTTCGGCACGCTTGGTGCAACCGATCCGGCTTTCAGCGAGATCACTCAATATCAGCCGAACAGCCCGTATTCAGCGAGCAAGGCCGCCAGCGATCATCTCGTCCGCGCCTATCACCACACCTACGGCCTTCCGGTTCTTACGACCAATTGCTCGAACAATTACGGACCCTACCATTTCCCAGAGAAACTCATTCCATTGGTCATCCATAATGCGCTTGAAGGCCGTTCGCTGCCGATCTACGGTGATGGCCAGCAGATCCGCGACTGGCTCTATGTGAAGGACCACTGCAGCGCGATCCGGCGGGTCCTCGAAGCCGGCACGCCGGGCGAGACATACAATGTCGGCGGCTGGAACGAGCGCGCCAACCTCGATGTGGTTCACGTGCTCTGTGACATTCTCGACGAGCTCGCGCCCAAGAGCGACGGCGCATCCTATCGCAAGCAGATCACCTTCGTGACGGATCGCCCGGGCCACGATCGACGCTATGCGATCGACGCGCGCAAGATCGAAGTCGAACTCGGTTGGCGGCCCGTCGAGACATTCGAGAGCGGCATCCGCAAGACGGTTCGCTGGTATCTCGACAACGCAGAGTGGGTTCGCGGAGTAACATCCGGCAGTTATCGCAACTGGGTAGAGAAGCAATACGCATGAAGATTCTGTTGCTCGGCAGGAACGGCCAGGTCGCCCGCGAGCTGCAGCGGACACTTCTGCCATTCGGAACTGTAACCGCGCTCGGACGCAGTGAACTGGATCTCGACGCTATCGACAGTATCGAGCCCACCTTGCAGGCACACGTCCCCGACATCATCGTGAACGCCGCGGCGTACACACAGGTCGACCGCGCCGAGACTGATCAAGAGGCCGCCCGGCGCCTGAACGCGGAAGCGGTCGGGATTGTCGCGAATTTTGCTCGCAAAAGCGGGGCCACCCTCGTTCATTACTCGACGGATTACGTCTTCGACGGCACCAAGGATGGGCCGTATCTCGAAGCCGACAAGACCAATCCTTTAAGTGTTTATGGCGAAACGAAACGCGCGGGCGAACTTGCTATCGAAGCGTCCGGTTGCCGATTTCTCTTGTTTCGCACCAGTTGGGTCTTTTCCGCCGATGGCGCCAATTTCATCAAGACCATCCTGCGGCTGGCCAAGGAACGAACGAGTCTTCGTGTCGTCGCCGATCAATTCGGTGCTCCGACCTCGGCTGAGCTCATCGCTGACGTCACTGCTCTCGCACTGGCCGCCCACCGCCGAGACATGTTTGCAGACGGAATCTATCATCTGACGGCGGCGGGACGAACGAGTTGGCACGGGCTGGCATGCCATGTCGTCCAGCGGGCATCCCAGCTCGGTTTCGAGTTGAAGGCGACGGCGGAGAATATCGAACCGATCACCACCGCTGAATACCCCTTGCCCGCAGCGCGTCCGCGCAACTCGTCGCTGAGCACGGATCTTCTGGCAAGGGGACTGGGTCTTTCCATGCCCGCGTGGACCGTGCATGTCGACCGCATGCTTGAGCAACTTCGAAGACAGGAGCCGCAGTCTTGAACAGAAAAGGCATCATTCTGGCTGGCGGCTCCGGCACACGGCTGCATCCGGCAACGCTTGCCATCAGCAAGCAGTTGCTGCCGGTCTTCGACAAGCCGATGATCTATTATCCCTTGAGCACGCTGATGCTGGCCGGGATACGGGACATCCTGATCATCTCCACGCCGCAGGACATTCCACGCTTCGAACAATTGCTGGGGACCGGCGAGGACTGGGGCGTGAGCTTCACCTATGCGGTACAGCCATCGCCCGATGGACTGGCACAGGCATTCCTGATCGGTGAAACGTTCCTCGATGGCGCGCCTTCGGCGCTCGTCCTAGGTGACAACATTTTTTATGGCCACGATCTGCCTGTTCTGTTGCGCGATGGTATGGCTCGCGGGGAAGGGGCGACCGTGTTCGCCTATCACGTGCTGGATCCCGAACGTTATGGCGTTGTGGAGTTCGACTGCGACAAGAGAGCGGTTTCCATCGAAGAAAAGCCTATTCAACCCAAGTCGAACTATGCCGTTACCGGCCTTTATTTCTACGACGGTCGCGCGTCCGAGTTTGCCAGGCAGCTGAAGCCGTCGCCGCGAGGCGAACTGGAGATTACCGACCTCAATCGCCGCTATATGGAAGACGGTACGCTGACTGTCGAAATCATGGGGCGCGGCTATGCCTGGCTCGACACCGGGACGCATGACTCGCTGCTGGATGCAGGCCAGTTCATCGCCACGCTTGAACGCCGCCAGGGCCTCAAGGTCTCGTGCCCGGAGGAGATCGCCTTCCGCAACGGCTGGATCGGGCGGGACGATCTCGAACGCCTTGCAGTGCCGCTTGCCAAGGGCGGATACGGGAAGTACCTGCTGCGAATTCTGGCGGAGGGAACAAGCTTTTGACAGTTACGCGGCTTGCGATCCCCGAGGTGTTGCTGATCGAGCCGACGGTATTCGGCGACGATCGGGGTTTTTTCTTCGAGAGCTTCAATCAGGCTCGCTTCAACGAGGCGGTCGGCCGAGACATAAGCTTTGTTCAGGACAACCACTCGCGCTCTGGCGCTGGCGTGTTGCGCGGGCTGCATTACCAGATCCGACAACCGCAGGGAAAGCTGGTGCGGGTGGTCGAGGGGGAGGTATTTGATGTCGCGGTGGACCTGCGTCGTTCCTCTCCAACCTTCGGCAAGTGGGTCGGCGAATTCCTTTCGGCTGAAAACAAGCGGCAGCTCTGGGTGCCGGCCGGTTTCGCCCACGGGTTCGTTGTGACATCGGACGCAGCCCAGTTTCTCTACAAGACTACCGATTTCTATTCGCCGGAACATGAGCGTGCGGTTGCCTGGAACGATCCCACGCTCGACATTGCATGGCCGTTGAAGACGCCGCCGATCCTCTCCAAGAAGGATGCAGTCGCCACGACACTGGATGGGGCGGAACTGTTCGACTAGGCTTCGCATTTCCCGTGCACCCTGAAGGCGTGTGTGGCAATAGTAGCACCGGCTCGAACGAGGGGAGGGAGATCGCCGTCGATGAAGGGAATTCGCCAGCTAGCCAAGCATCTCGACATCTCGATCGGGACGGTTTCCCGCGCGCTGAACGGAAAGCCGGATGTAAACGAGGATACCCGCAAGCGTGTTCTCGAGGCGGCAGAAGAGCTTGGTTATGTCGCGAACCAGTCGGGGCGCAGCCTTCGCCAGGGGACGACGAATGTCATCGGCCTGATGATCGAATCCAGCAAAGAGATGGTTGAAAACAGCGACAACTTCTTCCTCGGTGTGACCGGCGGCCTGCAGAGCGTGCTGGCGCGGCACAAGCTCGATCTCGTGATGCTGCCGTGCCCGAACGATGAGGATCCGCACGAATATCTGAAGCGCATGGTCGCCCGCCGCGTGGTGGACGCGATGATCATCTCGGCGACGCAGCGCATCGACAAGCGTATCGATCTGCTGGTCAAGGCGAAGATCCCGTTTGTCGCACTCGGACGCAGTTCGTCCGGCGGCAGCCATCCATGGATCGACCTCGATTTCGAAGGCGTGGCGGCGTGCGCCGTGGATCGGCTGGTCGCCAAGGGGCACAAACGCATCGCCATCGCGGCGCCGTCGAACGATATCAACCTCGGCTATATTTTCGTCGATGCCTATCGCCAGTCTCTTGAACGCCACGGCATTCCGTACGATCCGTCGCTGGTCATCCGCGTCAAGTCGAGCGAGCAGGGGGGATATCAGGCCGGGCACGAGATGCTGTTGCTCGACGACCGACCGACCGCGATCATCCTGATCTACGAGTTGATGGCGATCGGGCTCTATCGCCGTCTGGCGGAGGCGGGAATTGTTCCTGGACGCGATCTGGCTGTCATTGGTTTCCGCGAGGAGCCACGCGGCAGGTTCCTGCAACCCTCTCTCACCTGTTTTCGAATGTCGCTCCGGGACCTTGGTGTCGAGCTCGCCGAGACGCTTCTTGCGACGATGCCTGCTTATGCAGAGCACTATCCGCGTGGCGCGCGCAATACGATATGGCCGTTGGAATTGGCACCTGGCGAGAGTGACGCATTCTCTCTGTCGAACTGACTCGCTGACGTATCCGGGCGGCGCATTTTTTCTGTTGGTCCTGCCAGCAATTTTCATTGTTGCGATGCAGCGATCGATAGCTAAGCGCCCGCATTTTCAGATGTTTTCCGCAGCATTTTTAGCTTGAATGCGACCTATTGACACCAGGAAACGTTTCTGACTAGTATCGTAAACGTTTACGGGGTCCGTTTCGGGAGGAAAACCAGAAGCGACCCATCGGAGGAAATCGTGACATTGAATGCCGTTCTCTGCGGTTGCGGAGCCATGTCGAAGGGCTGGTTGCGCGCCATCAAGGAAACCCCGGCTCTCGCAGCCGAAATCGAGATCAAGGGTCTCGTCGATGTCAATCCGGCGGCGGCTGAAAAGCTCGCCGAGGAATTCGGGTTGAGCGGTGCCGTGATCGGTTCCGATCTCGCCGACGTCATCGCAAAATCAAAAGCCGGCATCGTCTTCGACGTGGTTATCCCGACCGCGCGCTTCAACGTCGTATCGACGGCGCTGAAGGCCGGCTGCCACGTGCTGAGCGAGAAGCCCATGGCAACATCGCTTGCCGAGGGTGCAGCCCTCATCGATCTCGCAGCCGAGACGGGCAAGGTACACGCCATCATCCAGAACCGCCGTTTCATCTCTGGCGTCCGCCGCATGCGCCGTTTCGTCGAAAGTGGTGCGATCGGCGATATTACCGGCATCCATTGCGACTTCTTCCTGGCGCCGCACTTCGGCGGTTTCCGCGAAGAGATGGACAATGTCCTGTTGCTCGACATGGCGATCCACACCTTCGACGCCGCCCGCTTCGTCGCCGACAAGACGCCGCTGGCGGTCTACTGCGTCGAGCGCAATCCGAAGGGTTCGTGGTATCAGCACGGCGCTTCCGCCAACGCGACGTTCGAGTTCGCCGATGATGTGGTCTTCACCTATCGCGGATCCTGGTGCGCCGAAGGCGAGCGCACGAGCTGGGAGAGCCAGTGGCGCCTCGTCGGCTCCAGGGGAATGCTCACCTGGGACGGCGACGAGGGTTTCAAGGCCGCGACCGCTGGGCAGGAGCCAGGGCTGCTGCACGGCTTCACGCCGGTGGATGTTCCAGCGCCCGCCCATGACGAAGAGACACATGGCCACGCCAGCGTGATCGCGAGCTTCGTCGAAGCGATCAAGACGGGCAAGCGCCCGGAGACCGCAAGTTCCGACAATATCAGAAGCCTGGCCATGGTCTTCGGCGCGATCGAAAGCGCCAAGACCGGCAAGCGTATCGAAATTTCAGCATAAGGATCGAGATTGTGAGCAACCCCGCCAAGTCCATTCGCATCGGAACCATGGTCAGCGCCTCCAAGGGCGGCGCCGACAAGCGGATCGGCCAGATCGCCGATCTGGGCTTCGAAAGCTTCGAACCGTTCTTCTGGCAGACGACCAATGGGCAGAACCTCGCCGAACTCGGTAAGCGCTGCGTCGACGCCATCGGCGACCGCGACATCACCATCTCGACGCTCGGCATGTTCGGCAATCCGCTGGAAACGACCGATATCGATCTCGACACGCTCCAGGGCTGGAAGGACTGCATCGACAACGCGCATCACTTCGGCGCCACCTGCGTTGCTGGCTTTACCGGCCGTATTCGTGGCAAGGTGCTGACCGACAGCCTGCCGCGCTACAAGGAAATCTGGAGTGAGCTTGCCAAGCGCGCCGCCGACAAAGGCGTCAAGATCGCCTTCGAAAACTGCGCGATGGACGGCAACTGGCAGACCGGCGACTGGAACATCGCGCACAATCCGGATGCCTGGGAGCTGATCTTCAACGAGACGCCTGATGACAACATCGGCATCGAATGGGAGCCGTGCCATCAAATGGTTTATCTGATCGAGCCGCTGCCGCAGATCCGCAAGTGGGCGTCGAAAATCTTCCACGTTCACGGTAAGGATGCAACGATCCGCTGGGATGTCATCAAGGAGCATGGCATCTTCGGTAAGGAGAAGTTCGTGTTCATGCGAACGCCTGGTTTCGGCGACAGCAACTGGACGGACATCATTTCGGAACTGCGCCTCGCCGGCTGGTCGGGATCCATCGACATCGAAGGTTGGCATGATCCTGTTTATCGCGACGCGCTCGAGATGACCGGCCAGGTTCATGCGCTGAACCATTTGAAGCATGCCCGGGGCGGCGATTTCGTCGTCGATCCGGTTTGATGATATCGCGGCCGGCAAGGAGGAATTGCCGGCTTCACGATCAAGGATAACCACAAAGGAGGAGAACCATGGCTATCCGTAAATTTGCAATGATCGGCGCGCTTGCTCTGGCGGGCGTGTCGCTCTTCGGTCTTGCCGCCAAGGCCGAGGACGTCACCCTGACCCTCTGGTCGCTGGATCGTGATATCCAGCCGGCGCCGAACCTGATCAAGGAATTCAACGATCAGAACAACGGCATCAAGATCGAATATCGCCAGATCCAGTTCGACGACGTCGTCAGTGAATCCATGCGCGCGTTCTCGACCGGCAAGGCACCCGATATCATCGCCATCGACAACCCGAACCACGCGATGTTCGCCGCCCGCAAGGCGTTCCTCGATCTCACCGACATGATTTCGAAGTCGACGGTCATCAAGCCCGAGAACTACTTCCCCGGACCGTTGAAGTCCGCCACCTGGGATGGCAAGCTCTATGGCGTGCCGAAGGCCACCAACACGATCGCGCTTTACTACAACAAGGACATGTTCAAGGCCGCCGGCCTCGATCCGGAAAAGCCACCGCAGACCTGGGACGAACTGGTCGCGGACGCCAAGAAGCTGACCGACCCGTCGAAGAACGTCTACGGCCTGACCTTCTCGGCCAAGGCCAACGAGGAAGGCACCTTCCAGTTCCTGCCTTGGGCACAGATGGGCGGCGCGACCTACAAGACGATCAATGCTGATGGTGCTGTGAAGGCGCTGACTGTCTGGAAGCAGATCATGGACGAGAAGCTCGCTTCTCCCGATACGCTGACCCGCAGTCAGTGGGATGCGACCGCGACCTTCAACGCCGGCAACGCGGCTATGGCCATCTCCGGCCCATGGGAAATCGATCGCATGCTGACCGACGCCAAGTTCGACTGGGGCACGGCGCTGCTGCCAGTGCCGCAGGAAGGCGCACAGCGGTCTTCAGCCATGGGCGACTACAACTGGGCGATCTTCTCCAGCTCCAAGCATCCGGAAGAAGCCTTCAAGGCGCTCGAATTCTTCGCCTCGAAGGATGACACGATGTACCAGAAGTTCGGCCAGCTGCCGGCTCGTTCCGACATCGCCATCCCGCCGACTGGCAACAAGCTGAAGGACGATGCGCTGAAGACCTTCGTCGAGCAGCTGAAATATGCCCAGCCGCGTGGTCCGTCGCCGGAATGGCCGAAGATCTCCAAGGCTATCCAGGATGCGATCCAGGCCGCGCTGACCGGCCAGATGTCGCCGAAGGACGCGCTCGATCAGGCCGCCGAGAAGATCAAGGCCGTCGAAGAGTGACATATAAGGGCAAGCGGAGTGCGAGTGCGCTCCGCCTGTCCGACCCCAATGGCGTTTTCGCCATCCCACCGTTTCCTCCCGGCAGGGGCTGTCTTCCGCGCAAGCGCCAGGCAGCCCCGTTCGGAGCTTAAGGGGTATCCATGAAGAGGCTTTTTTCCAGCATCACCGATGGCCGCGGTTTCGACATCACGCTTGTCACCCTGCCGCTCATCTTCCTGTTCGTGCTTGCGGGCCTGCCGCTTGTCTACAACATCGTCATGAGTTTCCAGGAGGTCGACATGTTCAGCCTCGGGACCTTCGTGCGCCCCTTCGTCGGTTTCAAGAACTATGTCGATCTGTTCAAGCAGCCTGAAACGCTGCCGATCATCTACAACACCGTGCTGTTCGTCGTCGGCTCCATCGCCGGCCAGTTCCTGATCGGCTTCGGCCTGGCGCTGTTCTTCTGGGTAAACTTTCCCGGCGCCTCCTGGCTTCGCGGTCTGTTCCTTGTTTCCTGGGTCATGCCCGGCCTCGTCGTCGGCGCGATCTGGAACTGGGTGTTGTCGGGCGATTTCGGCGTCTTGAATTTCATCCTGCGCGAACGCGGGTTGATCAGCACCAACATCTTCTGGCGCTCGGACCCCAATTTCTCGCTCTGGGCCGTCGTCATCGCCAATATCTGGCTCGGCACGTCCTTCAACATGATCCTGCTTTCCGTCGGCCTTTCTTCCATTCCCGGCGATCTCTACGAGGCTGCCGAACTCGACGGTGCCAATGCCTGGCAGCGCTTCTGGACGATCACGCTTCCGATGATGCGCTCGACCATCGGCGCCATCGTCTCGCTCGGCCTGATCTTCACGCTGCAGCAGTTCGACCTGTTCGCGGCCATCACCGACGGCGGGCCGAACAATTCGTCCAACGTTACGCAATACTGGGCCTGGGATCTCTCGTTCCGGCAATATGACTTCGGCAAGGGCGCCACGATCTCCGTCATCATGATCGTCTTCGTGATGTTCGCCTCGATCGTCTATGTCCGGTCGACAAAACATGAGGTGCGCGGATGAGCGATACCAACCGCAACCGCCTGATGCTGTTCATCGCGATCGTCCTGGCGGCAATCTATCTCTTCCCCCTCTACTGGATGTACATTACGGCGCTGAAAAGCGGCTCCGAGATGTTCGCCAACCCGCCGAGCTTCTGGCCGTCCTCACCGCAGTGGGGAACCTACGCCTATGTCTGGGAAAGCCGGAACATGGGGCGCTATCTCTGGAACTCTATTGTCATTGCCTTCGGTTCCGTGGCGCTGATCACCGTGCTCGGCGTCGGCTGTGCCTATGTGCTGGCGCGCTATCGCAACATGTGGGTTGATATCGGCTTGTTCCTCATCCTGATGCTGCAGGTCCTGCCGGCGTCGCTGATGATCACGCCGATCTTCGTGGGCTTCTCGCAGTTCGGCCTGCTCGACTATCCGCGCTTTGCCGTGATCCTGGCGATCGCCGCGAAAAGCATGCCGTTCTTCGTCGTCCTGGTGCGCGCCACGTTCATGGCCGTGCCCATGGAGCTTGAAGAAGCCGCGCTGGTCGACGGCAATTCCCGCTTCGGCGCCTTCTTCAACATCGTGCTGCCGCTTGCCCGCAACGGCATTCTCGTCAGCGCCATCCTGATCTTCATGCAGGCCTTCGGCGAGTTCGTCTATTCGAAGTCGATGATCCAGGAAGCCGAGCTTCAGCCCGCCAGCGTCGGCCTAAACTCCTTCATGGGGCCGAACACCAGCGAGTGGAACAACATCATGGCCTACGCCACGATGTATGTGACGCCCGTTCTCGCCATCTTCGTTCTCTTGCAGCGCCGCATCGTATCCGGCCTCACCTCTGGAGCCCTCAAATGACCAATCAGATCGAGCTCAGCGGCGTCAACAAGCATTACGGTGCCTTCCATGCGCTGAAGAACATCAACCTTGAGATCGCCAAGGGCAGCTTCGTGGCGCTCGTCGGCCCTTCGGGCTGTGGCAAGTCCACCTTGCTGCGCTCTCTGGCAGGCCTCGAGAGTATCTCCGAAGGCGATCTGAAGATCGCCGGCGAGCTGATGAACAACGTGCCGCCGCGCAAGCGTGACGTCGCCATGGTGTTCCAGTCCTACGCGCTCTATCCGCATATGACGGTGGAGGAAAACCTGACCTACAGCCTGCGCATTCGCGGCGTTGCCAAGGCCGAGGCCAAGAAGGCCGCGGCCGACGTGGCCGCAACCACGGGGCTCTCCAACCTGCTCAAGCGCTATCCGCGCGAGCTCTCGGGTGGTCAGCGGCAGCGCGTGGCCATGAGCCGCGCCATCATCCGCCATCCCAAGGCGTTCCTGTTCGACGAACCGTTGTCGAACCTCGACGCGGCGTTGCGTGTCCACATGCGCAAGGAAATCCGCTCGCTGCACGACCGGCTCGGCGCGACCTCGGTCTACGTCACCCACGACCAGATCGAGGCGATGACGATGGCTGACCACGTCGTCGTCATGCGCGAGGGTGTCATCGAGCAGCAGGGCAAGCCGCTGGAGCTATACGACATGCCGGCCAACAAGTTCGTCGCGGGGTTCATCGGCTCGCCGGCGATGAATTTCATTCCTGGCGTCGTGCAGGCGGACGGAAGCGGGCTGACGATCGACCTCGGGACAGCACAGCACACCTTCCGGAGCGCGCGGCAGCTGCAACCGGGTCGCAAGGTCACGGTCGGTATCCGGCCGGAGCATATCGGGATCACGGCGGCCGGGCAGGGGACGTTCGACGTGCCCGTCGAGGTCGTCGAATCCACCGGCTCTTCTACCTTCATCACCGCCGCGACGACGCCGGAACTGACGATCGTGGAGACCGGTCGGGGTTCGGCACGTGCCGGCGAGGCGCTTGGTGTTCTGATCGACCCCGCGCAACTGCATCTCTTCGATGACGCAAGCGGCGTTCGCATCTGATAAGGCGAAGGGCGGTGGCCGCATCAGTCGCCGCCCAAATTTGCCCGCTGTTCCGCCTCTCCGGAGGAGCACATCGACGGGTCCTGCTGTGTCGCTGTCGTCAGGAAATCGAGCACTGTCCTGACCCGTAGCGGTATGTTGCGTCTGGACGGATAGACGAGATAGATCGGCAGGCGCGTCGGCGGAAAATCCTTCATCACATGCACAAGCCTGCCTGCGGCAATGTCGGGGATGGCGATGATGTGGGACAATATAGCCAATCCCGCGCCCGACAACGCAGCGCGATGGACGGCAACGGCACTGTTGGAGAGTAGCCTCGGCGTGATCCTGACCGCAACCTCATCCGACCCGCTCGAAAACGACCACGTCCGCCCGTTGCCGGCGCGGCTGTAGCAGATGCACTCGTGCGTCGAGACGTCCTGCGGTTTGCGCGGCGCCGGGTATCGTTCGATATAGGCGGGCGAGGCGACAAGGAAGGCCGTGGTCCAGCCGATCCGCCGGCATATGAGGCTGCTGTCTGCCACCTCGCCAAGCCGGACCTCGAGGTCGATCCCTTCTTCTATGAGATCCGATGGCTCCTCGCGGAGGATCAGTTCCACCGAGAGCTTCGGATGCGTTGACAGCAGATCGCCCATGCGATCGCTCAGGTAGAGACCCATTGGCACGGGCGCACTCAGGCGTACCTTTCCTGAGGCCGTTGTTCCGTCCGAGCCGACGGCGTCGCCAAGCTCTTCCACCGATTCCAGAATGTGAAGCGCCATAGGCAGCATGCGCTCGCCTTCGGCGGTAAGCGACAGGCCGCTCGTGGTCCGATGCAGCAGGCGGGTATTGAAGTGGCTCTCCAATGCCGCGACCTGGCGCGACACCGCCGGCTGGGTGACACCCAGATCGGAGGCCGCTGCCGAGAACGAGCGTGTCTCCACCACTCGCAGGAAGGCCTGCAATGCCGATACGATGTCCATGTGATCTCCCCCTCATACTTTTGCGCATAGGCTTTATGCCGCGATCCTAGCGAGGAATGACTTTACAGTCCAGTCATTACGGATATCTTGTATCCATAAGGATATTCACTGTCCTTAAATGAGAGGAAAGACAATGACACAGCGACTGAACTACATGCAGCATTCCCCTGAGCTCGTGAAAAAGTTCATGGATTTCAGCCTTGCGCTGAAGAGCAGCGTCATCGAGGGGAGCATTCGCAATCTCGTCCAGGTCCGCGCATCGCAGATCAATGGCTGCGGCTTCTGCCTCGACATGCACGTCAAGGAAGCGAAGATCGCCGGCGAGACGGAGCTTCGTCTCTACCACGTTGCCATCTGGCGGGAATCGACACTCTTCGCTCCACGTGAACGCGCGGCTCTTGCCTGGACAGAGGCCCTGACCAAACTGCCCGAGGGCGGCGTTCCCGACGAACTCTATGAACGCGTTCGCGGCCAGCTTTCGGAGAAGGAAGTCTCCGACCTGACCTTCTCGATCATGGCGATCAACGCCTGGAACCGCATCAGCATCGGCTTCAAGAACGTGCCCGGCTCCGCCGACAAGGTGTTCGGCCTCGACAAGGCCGGCCTGAACTAATCCGCAGCTGAATTTCATCCACTGTCCAACAACAACGCAGCCGCAGCGCGGCTGCGAAGGAGAACTGCTATGAAAATCGTTGTCATCGGCGGAACCGGCCTCATCGGTTCGAAGACTGTCGAACGCCTGCGCAGCCAAGGCCATGAAGTCATCGCGGCCTCCCCGAACACGGGTGTCAACACCATCTCGGGCGAGGGGCTGAGCGAGGCTCTCGCGGGCACCGATGTCGTGCTCGATCTCGGGAACTCGCCTTCGTTCGAGGACAAGGCCGTGCTCGAATTCTTCGAGACGTCCGGCCGCAACCTCATCGCCGCGGAAAAGGTGGCCGGCGTCAGGCATCATATCGCCTTGTCCGTGGTCGGCACTGAGCGTCTTCAGGAGAGCGGATACTTCCGTGGCAAGCTCGCGCAGGAAAAGCTCATCCGGCAATCCGGCATTCCCTATACCATCGTTCACTCCACGCAGTTCATGGAGTTTCTTGCAGGCATCGCTCAGTCAGGGACGGTCGGCCAGACCGTACGCCTGTCGCCTGCCTATGTGCAGCCGATCGCCTCGGACGATGTGGCGGATGCGATGGCGAAGGTGGCACTTTCGGCTCCGGCCAATGCCACTGTCGAGATCGCCGGTCCTGAACGCGTCCGTCTCAGCGACCTCGTTGCGCGTTATCTGAAGGCGACGAACGATGCGCGCATTGTCGAGGCCGATCCCGAAGCCCGCTACTTCGGTGCGCGGCTTGACGACAACTCGCTCGTCTCCAACGACAACCCGCATCTTGGCCACGTCACGTTCGAGCAATGGTTCGCCACCTCGAGGCCGGCCAAGTGACACCAACAGCGACGGGCTGCCTCAATATACATGAGCGGCCCATCCTGCTTATCTCTAAAGATGGAGTTTTGAGATGATCACGAATCTATCCGCCGCCATGGCAATCGCCATGCTCTCGGCAACCGCCGTCGCCGCCCACGACACCAGCAAGGCCTCGAAGGTCTCGGTCGTCTATGAACACGTGCTTCCCAATGTACCGGGCAAGAGCATCAAGGGCGTTCTTGTCGAATACGGTCCGGGTGGCTTCTCCGAGGCGCACACTCACCCGGATACCGCCTTCATCTATGCCACCGTGCTTGAGGGCGCGATCCGCAGTCAGGTGAACGACGGTCCGGTCAAGGTCTTCCATGCCGGCGAGAACTTCTCCGAGATGCCGGGTGATCGGCATGGTGTCAGCGAAAATGATAGCAAGACCAAGCCCGCAAAGCTGCTCGCGGTGTTCGTTGTCGATGCCGAGCAGAAAGAGCTGACATTCCCGATTAAGAAATGATGCCAGAGCGATGGCCCGCGCTGTTTGATGCCAGCGCGGGCGGTGGCTTTTAGACATTTTTGCTGGAGGTTAGCGGCGATGTCGCAAGTGTTTCATGACGTTATTCTGACCAGTCCGAGAATGTCGCTAATCGTCGTAGGCTTGGTGGGGATCGTCGCCTGGCATCTTATCCCGAACGAAAAAGCCAATACGCGGCTCATCGTTCAAATCCTGTTCTTCGGCGTCATGTCGGCCATCCTGCTCGCCGGGGGAATCGTGCCCTACCGTTTCGAGGGGCAGAGGATGGATGCCCGAGAAGCTGCCATCTCGGCAGTGGCGAAGGCGCTCTGGTGGATCCACCTGGCTTGGGCGATAATCGGCTTCATCAGGATCTATCTCGTGCTGGATGGCGCGCCGCGCGAGGCACGGCTTCTGCAAGATCTCGTCGTCGGCGTCGTCTATCTCTGCGTGGCGCTCTCGGTTCTCGCATTCGTCTTCGGTATTCCGATCGGTACGCTGGTCGCAACATCGGGTGTTATCGCCATCGTGCTCGGCTTGGCGCTACAGAACACCTTGAGCGACGTCTTCTCCGGCATCGCGCTTACGCTCGGCCGCCCCTATGTCATAGGTGACTGGATCTTGCTCAGCGATGGCACGGAGGGTCGCGTCATGGAGAGCACATGGCGAGCGACGCATATCCTTACGGCTGCGAACAATCTCGTCGTCCTTCCAAACAGCTTCCTCGCAAAACTCGGCCTGACCAATATCAGCCGGCCGGATGAGGCGCATCTGCTAACGCTGGCGATCCGGCTCGCGCCGACGCGCATGCCGGCGATCATTCGCGATGTCATGCGCTCCGCGCTGGCGAGCTGCAATTCCATCGTCAGGGAACCGCCGCCGATCGTGGCGCTGAAGGCACTCGACGCGACCGCGCTGGAGATCGAATTGCAGTTCAGGGTCGCGAGCCCGGCGCTCAGGACCGCTGCACGTAACGAGGTGCTTGATCTGGTCTATCGCCACTGCAAATCGGCCGGAATTCTGCTTGCGGTTCCAGCCACGGCCTCGGTGCTGCAAATGGAGCTTCCGACCGAGGAAAACACACAGCCGCCGCGCGTGACGCCGCTTGAGTTGATAGAGGCAATCCCGATCTTCGTTACGCTGACAAAAGAGGAGAAGCAGGTCCTTGCCGAGGCCACCATCGCGCGCGAGTTCGGAAAGGGAGACGTGATTGTGAGGGAGGGAGAGCTGCTTTCGTCACTGATGATGATCCGCGCCGGCGTGGTGATGATGCGCCATGACGGGATTGATCGTGGAAGGCTGGCGCCGGGTGATTTCGTCGGTGAAACGGGCTTGTTGGCGGGAATGGGCGAGGTCGCCACCTTGGAGGCGCTTACGCGCGTCACGGTCTACGAGATCGATCAGCGAAGCCTCGCGCCACTGCTTCTCAACCGCCCGGCTTTGGCCGAGGACCTCGCGGCGATTCTAGCCAGCCGGGTGCCGCGCGTCGAAAACGGAAGTGCCGCGGAGGCAAGCCAGGTGCACAGGGCGCGTGCCTTGCTGCATTCCATCCGCATGATCTTTCAAAGCTGAGTACGCGATATTAGCCGGCGCGCTTCAGAACCCACTCGTAGCTGCCCTTCCAGATATCCGGCGGCACCTCCTCGCCGAGGGTTTCGACAAGGTCGGAAAGGCGCACACCGCGCAGCGTATTGCGCCAGGCCTCATCGGCCTGCCACATCACGCGCGCGACGGCACAAGGCTTGGTATCGCAGAAGCCGGCGGGCCGGCAGGGATTGTTGGCGCGTATGTTGTTGCAGGTGAAGGTGCGGGCCTTGCCTTCGACCGCCTCGACAATGTCCAGAAACGTGATCTCGGACGGCGGCCGGGCCAACCGGTAGCCGCCGCTCGGGCCAAGCGTCGTCTCCACGAGGTTCGCTTGCGACACACTCTGCAGGGCCTTGGAGAGATATTCCTTCGGCAGGCCGTGAAACTCGGCCAGTGCCTTGGTGGAAAGGTACCTGCCTTCCGGCAGGCCCGCGAGAATGGCGCAACAGTGGAGCGCCCACTCGACTTGGCTTTTCAGATTCATTCGGCTTCTCGTGCAAAAGCAGGCAATTGCAGGGGTTTATTACGGATATAATATATCCTCAAATAAGGACAATGTAAACGAGCGGGGATCGATGCGCGTCCGGCTTGCAACACGATCCCCTGTTTGACGTCAGCGGATGCCCACTTTGACGAAATCATCCTTCATCTTCTTGTCTGGCTAATGTATTTGCCGCCAACGTTGCTATTTAGGATGGCATACCGGAGTTACCCGATGCAGTTCTCTCCTTCCGCCCCCACGTCGATCAATGGCGATGACGGTTCATGGCCGGTCCACCGGCGCGCCGTGCTGGACTGGTTGGTCAACGAGACGAACGGCCAGCGTTTCATCGATGAAATCATCCTGGAAATGTGCGCTCGGCTGAACGCGAGTGGCGTTCCGGTGGCGCGCTGTTCTCTTCATCTGCGCATACAGCATCCGCAATGGTCAGGCGCGAGAATATTGTGGCGCACCGGCATGGAGAAAGCGCAGATCGACACCTTCGACTACGCCACCAAGACCACGGACCTTTTTCTGCGCCGTCCGGCGAACGAGATCTATAAAGGCGCCAACGAGGTGCGGCAGGATTTGACGCGGCCGGATATCGACACAGAGCGTTACCCGCTGTTCGCCGAACTCAGGGAAAGCGGGTTGACCGACTATGTCGTCTGGCCGATCGACCATACGTTTGGCAAACGCCATGTGGTGACCTTCGCGACGGAACGTGCGGGCGGCTTCAGCGACGAGCACATCGCCTATCTCAAGGATCTGCTTCCGGCTTTCGCGCTGGTCATCGAGATCCGCATGAAGAACATCATGGCGCGCAATCTGCTGGAGACCTATGTCGGGCCTCACGCGAGCGAGCAAATCCTGGCGGGCGCCACTACGCGTGGCAGCGGGATGACGGTGAGTGCCGCCATCATGATCTGCGATCTGCGCGATTTCACCGAGCTCTCCGATATTTGGCCGCGCGACAATGTGATCGAGATGCTGAATGCCTATTTCGACGCCCTGTGCGAGCCGATCGAACAGCGCGGTGGCGAGATTTTGAAGTTCATGGGTGATGGCCTGTTGGCGATCTTTCCGCTCTCGAAGCCCACAGCCTGCGCCGACCTCTTGGCGGCTATCGCCGAAGGCCGCGCCGGCATGACCGCCCTGAACGAAAAGAATGCCGCCCATGGGCAGCCCGCGCTTCGCTATGGCGTTGGCGTCCATGTCGGTGACGTCATGTACGGAAACATAGGCTCCCGCAAGCGTCTGGATTTCACGGCGATCGGACCGGCAGTCAACGTGGCATCGCGTCTCGAGGAATTGACGAAGCTGATCAAGCGGCCGGTTCTGCTGTCGCGCGCCTTCGCGGAGATGGCCGGATCGAGTTTTGAGTTCGACAGTCTCGGCTCGTACCCGCTTCGCGGCCTAGGGCAGCCGGTCGATGTCTTCGGCATCAAGGATTGATATTCCGGGACGTCACGTTGACGGATCGCGAAAGACGAAGCCGGCGTGGATCGAAGATGTCGACCCCACGGTTTTGAACCGTGGGGTCTGCGGTGACGCGATGACTATGCCAGGAAACGCTCCGTCAGGCGCGCCCACATGGCCGCACCCGCCGTCAGGCTATCGTCGGCGAAGTCATACTTGGCGCTGTGCAGGATGGCGGAGTTCATGCCGTTGCCGAGGCGCAGGAAGCTTCCCGGCTTGTGCTGCAGGAAGTGCGAGAAGTCCTCGCTGCCGGGGATCAGTGGGCAAAGCGCGACATTGCCCTCGCCGACCAGTTCCTCGGCGACCATGCGAGCAAACTCTGTTTCCTTTTCCGAATTGACGACGACGGGGTTGCCGTAGGCGTAGTCGATCTCGACGGTGGCGCCGAAGCCCTCGACGAGGGAGGTCGTCAATGTGCGGATGCGCTTCTCGAGGGTCTCGCGGACCTTCGGATCGAAGGAGCGGACCGTAATCAGCATCTTGGCGCTTTCGGGAATGACGTTCGCGACCTCGCCGGCATGGATGGCGCCGACGGTGACGACAGCCGTCTGCGTCGGGTCGACATTGCGCGAGATGACCGACTGCAGCGCGACGACGAGATTGGCGGCGATGACAACAGGGTCGATCGTCAGATGCGGACGCGAGGCGTGGCCGCCCTTGCCTGTTATGGTGATTTCGACGGTATCGGCGGCCGCCATCAGCGGGCCGGAGCGCATCAGCCAGCTACCTTCTGGCGCGCCCGGATGGTTGTGCAGGCCGAAGATGGCGTCGAAGGGAAAACGCTTGAACAGACCGTCGTCGATCATCGCCTGGGCACCGCTGAAGCCGCCGGCTTCCTCGGCCGGCTGGAAAATCAGGTTCACCGTGCCGTTGAACTTGCGGGTGCGCGCCAGATATTCGGCAGCGCCGAGGAGAACCGTCGTGTGGCCGTCGTGACCGCAGGCATGCATCTTGCCCGGCACCGTGCTCGCATAGGGCTTGCCGGTCTGCTCGGTGATCGGCAGTGCGTCCATGTCGGCGCGGATGGCGATGCTCTTCTTGCCGGCGCCCTGTGTCATGCGGGCGACGACGCCGTGGCCGCCGACATTGCGCGTCACCTCATAGCCCCAGCCTTCCAGCTTGTCGGCCACGAACTTGGCGGTCTCGGTTTCCTCGAACGACAGTTCGGGGTGTGCGTGCAGGTGCTGGCGGATGGCGCGAAGCTCGGCATCCTTGGGCTCGAAATCCGAAAGGCGGGCAAAATCGTTGTCGATGGTCATATCCGTTCCAATTTTTTGCATGCTCGGTCCTGCGCCGGCCCCGGTGAGGAGGCCGGCCGGTTTCTTGAAGTCGCTTTGAACGCCTGGTGGACGAGGCGTCAGAGGAAGCGCGACAGGAAGGCCTGCGTGCGCGGATGCTGCGGATTGCCGATCACATCCTCGGGCTTGCCCTGCTCGATGACCACGCCGCCATCCATGAACACCACGCGGTCGGCCGCCTCGCGGGCAAAGCCGATCTCGTGGGTGACGACGATCATGGTCAGGCCCTGCTTGGCGAGATCGCGCATCGTCGTAAGCACCTCGCCGACCAGTTCGGGATCGAGCGCCGAGGTCGGCTCGTCGAACAGCATCAGCTTCGGCTTGATCGCCAGAGCGCGGGCGATCGCAACGCGCTGTTGCTGGCCGCCGGAGAGCTGGCGCGGATAGGCGTTGGCCTTGTCCGAGAGGCCGACACGCTCGAGAAGCCGCTTGGCGTTGGCGATGGCATCCGCGCGCTTCTCACCGTGGACGCCAACAGGCGCCTCGATGATGTTTTGCAGCACCGTCATGTGCGGGTAGAGGTTGAACTGCTGGAACACCATGCCGATCTTGCGGCGCTGGCGGGCGATGCCGTTGGGCGACAGCCGCTCCAGCCGGTTGTTGCGCACCCGGTAGCCGATCTGCTCGCCATCCACCTCGATATAGCCCTTCTGAATGGACTCGAGGTGGTTGATACAGCGCAGAAATGTCGATTTGCCCGAGCCGGATGGGCCGAGAACGACGACCACTTCGCCCGGCATGATGTCGAGGTCGATCCCCTTCAGCACTTCGAGATGGTCGAAGGACTTGTGGACGTTGCGGGCCTGGACCAGCGGCTTGCTATTGGAGACGGCGGTCAATGGCTTGCCTCCTCTGTGGCAACGGCGGCGGGCTTGGCGATGGCGCCATTGCGGCGTTCACTGCGGCCGTAATAGGCTTCGATGTAGCTTTGGCCGATGTTCAGCACCGAGGTGATGAGCAGATACCAGATGACGGCTACGAGCAGCATCGGGATGATTTCGAAGGTGCGGTTGTAGATCGACTGTACCGAATAGAGCAGATCGGCCATGGCGATGACGCTGACAAGCGACGTTGCCTTGATCATGCTGATCAGCTGGTTTCCTGTTGGCGGCACGATCGAGCGCATTGCCTGCGGAATGATGATCCGCCACAGCGCTCTGCCCTTGGTCATGCCGAAGGCTTCGGCGGTTTCCGCCTGGCCACGATCGACGGAGAGAAGGCCGCCACGGATGATTTCCGCCATGTAGGCTGCCTCGTTTAGCGCCAGACCGACGATCGCCGCCGTCATCGGCGTGATCACCGCATTCGTGTCCCAGCTGATGAGAGACGGACCGAACGGGATCGCGATCGACAGCTGCGGAAACAGCGTCGACATGTTGTACCAGAAGATCAGCTGGACGAGCAGCGGCGTGCCGCGGAAGAACCAGATGAACAGCGAGGCGAATCCGCTCGCCAGCCGATCGCTGGACATCCGCATGATGGCGATGATCAGGCCGAGTGCCACGCCGAGGATCATGGCGACGACGGTCAGACCGAGGCTGACATAGAGGCCGCTGATGACGGTCGGGTCGAAGAAATACTGGGCAACGACGGGCCAGCCGAAATTCTCGTTGTTGGCGACGATCCAGACGAAGTTGAGGACGATGACCGCGATGACGATCCACAGCACGAGACGCCCCGTCCGGAACGGCGTGTGGGCCGTCACCACATCGCGAAAGTCAGCACCGCCCGAAGGCGGTGCATTGGTCGTGGTTTCAGTGCTCATTTGGGAAGCTGTCCGCCGAGGTTGAGACCGGGTTCCTTGATCATGTTGTTCTCAAGGCCCCACTTTTTCATGATCGCGGCATAGCTGCCGTCGGCCATCAGAACCTTGATGGCGTCGATCAGGATAGGTCCGAGCGGCGAGCCCTTCGGCACGACGGCGCCCTGGAAAATATCCGAGAAGCCATTTTTCTGGCCGACGCCGGTCAGTTCCAGCTGGCCGTTCGCCTGCTGGACGAAGTAGGTCAGCGGCGCCTGCGAGGAGAAGAAGGCGTCGGCGCGCTTGGAGCGGACGGCCAAGATCGAGGCCGGCTGGTCGGTATAGGACTGAACCTCGACCGCACCCTTGCCATCGGCGACGCACTTGTCCGACTGCGCCTTGATCACCCGCTCGGCGGAGCCGCCGGCCATCACCGAGATGCGCTGGCCGCAGGATGTTTCGAGCGAGGTGATGCCCTTCGGATTGCCCTTCACGGTTGCGAAGACGACATATTCCTGAACCCAATCGACGAAGTCGTTGGCGGCTTCGCGATCCTTGTAGTCGCCGACCGGGCCGAAAGCGAACTGATAACGGCCGGAGTTCACGCCGGCGAGTAGCGCCGGCAGGCCGCCGACGGTGGCATGCTCGATCTTGACGCCAAGAACCGCGCCGAGGGCTTCCGTCAGATCGGCACTGGCGCCGGTCATGACGGTACCGGTGACGATTTCGTAGGGAGGGAACGAACCGTTGTTGACGGAGATCATCTTGCCCGCGGTCTTGATCTCCTCCGGCAGCCTGTCGTGCAGTGCCTGATCGACCGAGAGCTTGGGCAGTGCGGCATCCTGTGCCATGGCCGTTCCCGACAGCAGGAAGCCGGCCAATGCGAGGGAGGTAAGCAATTTCGATGGCATTTCGGTATTCCCCTTTTTCTCTGATGGAATGCGCGTTTATGAGGTGCTCACGGCGAATTACGACCGCCCGGATTTACCGGTTCGGGAAAAGCTCTTCAGGTGCCAGAACCCGCGGCAGAATGCCTTGCTGATGCAGTTCTTCGGAGAAGTCGGCAATCATCTTGCGGTTGGGTTCGAAGCCGCTAACGTTCCAGTTTTCCGGAAGATCGGTCGCGATCTTGCGGATTTCGTCAAACATCCACGGTGTCGTCTCGGCGTACTTGCGACGCTTGGCTGTCCAGATCCGCTGAGATTCATCGATCATGTCGCTCAGTTCAGCCGCAAGCCAGGGATGCTCCGCGGCAATTTCCGCCTTAATGCCGATAAGATGCATGCCGGGCACGTAGCCGACATCATTGAAATAGGCGAGTTCGGCGCCGCGGAAATCCCCCAGCACCTGGCGGAAGGGCGAATCCGCGTTGAAGTAGCCTTCCGGCATGAAGGGCGTGAAGATGGCATCGAGAAAACCTTCACGAAGAAGGTCGACCATCGGCCGCTCGCCGGGAGCGGCCTCGATGCGGCCGGCGCGGCCAAAGCCATCGAGACGGTCGACGATCGGATGCGCCTCGGTGAGGCGACCGGCATACCACGTGGCGTCCTCGACGCCCACGCCCTCGCGCCGCAGGGCGGCACGGGTCCAGGTATTACCGGAGTCGCGCCATCCGGTCACACCGATCCGCTTGCCGGCGAGCTGGCTCAGCGCGGTGATGGGGCTGTCCTTCATGGTGATGACGCAGCGGTGGCGGAAGCCACGCATGATGAAATTGGGAACGCCGACAACCGTCTCATCGCCATCGATGCGAAGCTGAGTATAGCGGCTGAAGGACATCTCGGCCGCGTCGTGCAACTCGTCCCTGCCGACATGCGAGACCAGGGTTCCTACCCGATCGACCTTCACCTCGACGCGCGGCGAGGAGACATCTCCAAGCACGAGGGGCGTCATGTAATCCCAGTCTCTCAAAGCCAAACGGATTGTAATCGGCATGCAATTCTCTCGCTAAAAATGGATTGCTGATTGCGTGAATAAATGTTCAATATACATTGATCAAATGTTATTATGTTATTGAACATTTATAGTGGTGACAAAATGAGCGATGCCCGCAGCGCCGAATGGTTTGCTGAAAAAATAAGCGACAGGACGATCCGGGGAATAGCTTTGGAAACCAGCGCATTAATACGCGCGGGCGTCTTGCCTGTTGGAACGAAACTGCCGGCTGTTCGCGATCTGGCATTTCGGCTGCAGGTCAGCCCAGCGACCATCTCAGAGGCATGGAGCGAACTGCGATTGAACATTTATAGTGGTGACAAAATGAGCGATGCCCGCAGCGCCGAATGGTTTGCTGAAAAAATAAGCGACAGGACGATCCGGGGAATAGCTTTGGAAACCAGCGCATTAATACGCGCGGGCGTCTTGCCTGTTGGAACGAAACTGCCGGCTGTTCGCGATCTGGCATTTCGGCTGCAGGTCAGCCCAGCGACCATCTCAGAGGCATGGAGCGAACTGCGGCGGCAAAAAATCATCACCGGTCGCGGTCGCAATGGCACCTGGGTGAGCGGAGATCGTTTCGTGGCCCGGCCGGAGCGATTGGCGAGTTCCGGCAATTACGGCGAAAACGTTCTCGATCTCACGCGGGCCGGGCCTGATGTTCGACTGTTGCCACCGCTGGCCGAGGCGATGGCCTACGGTGCTTCCGCTCACGAACTCAACAGCTACGAACGCAGCAGAATTCTGCCGGAACTGGAGGTGGCAGCGCGCGCGACCTGGCCTTACGATCCCGAGGCATTCCTTGCTACCAATGGCGGCTACAATGCCATCTACACGCTGTTTCATGCGCTGGTGACGTCGGGCAACACGGTCGCGATCGAGAATCCCACGGCGATGCGCCTTCTCGACATCCTGGAAGATCGCGGCGTCCGCATCATTCCTGTCGAATGCGATAATGACGGTCCGATCGTCTCGTCGCTGCAGCAGGCTATGCTCCAAAAGCCGTCGGCATTTCTCTTTCAGCCTCGCCTGCATTCGGTCACTGGCCAGACGGTCAGCAAGGAAAGGATCGAAGCGCTGGGCGACGTGCTGGAGGGTACGGACACGCTTATAATCGAAGACGATGGCGTCGCGGATGTCTCCGATGCACCGCGGCAATCGTTGGGAGCACGCTTTCCCGATCGCGTGATCCACATCCTCTCCTATTCTAAGACGCTGGGACCCGATCTGCGGCTTGCGGTTCTGTCGAGTTCGAAGGCGATTGTCGAGGAAATCCAATCGTACCGCAGCTTCAGCGCAGGTTGGACCAGCCGGGTGTTGCAATCCGCGGGAGCATGGTTGCTGCGAGATCCTTCGACGCAGGAAACCGTTGCGCGAGCCGGCGAAATTTATGCGCAACGTCGCGACACACTGTCCAATGCGCTGCGGGAGCGGGGTCTCACAGTGGAGAATGGGAAGGGTCTTTGCAACTGGATACCGGTGACATCGGCGCAGTTCGCGATGGTCACGCTTGCCGCCCGGGGAATCGCCGTTCATCCCGGAACGAAATTCTCGATCACGCCGAGTAACTATATCCGCGTTGCGACGGGAGCGTTGACCGATCGTTGCGAGGAAGTGGCGGATGGGATTGCCTTGGCGTCCGGACCGCCTTGAGCAAGCAAAAATCCTGCGATGAAGTGCAACTCCACCGCAGGATCTGGTTTGCGATTAGCCCGCGGGCGTCAGGGTGACCGAGGTACCGGTCGCCGCAACGTTCAGGCCGAGCTGGCCGGTGACGCTGATCGTCTGCAGCTGGATGGAGCCGGCCGTGCCGCCAACGAGAACGTTGGCACCAACACCGCCCACCAGGGTCGCCTCGGCCGTAATACCCTGATAAAGGCCGCCGAGGGAGCCGCGGTGATAGCCGGCGGTCGGAGCGAAAACGGCCCAGACAAGGCGACCGCGCGTGGTGAAGCCGAGATCGACACCCATCTTGCGGATGACGCCGGAGTAGTGATCCTGCGTGCCGCGTGTGGAGGAGAAGACGCAATCGGCCGACTTGGCTGAGCCCAGAACGTAGCCGACGCCGCCACCGACGTCACAGGTGAGCACGCCGATCTTCACGCCATCGCGATCATCGGGCTGCTCATAGGCAGGGGCGGTGGTGACGAGATCGGCGGCCTGTGCCGTCGAGGCTGCTACCGGGCCGAGCGACGCAACGGCAGCGAGCGTAGCGATGAAGGTCTTCATTTTTTTCTCCTTGCTGTAGAGGCGGGGCAGACGTTGCTGCTTGCCTTGTGGACGAATGTCCGAGTCGGCGGGAAACTATGGTCTTCCTTGGAGTTGAGCTTCAATGAGACGAAAGTAAGTCAATGTCCTTCAGGTCGGATGCGCTTGGGTCGTAAACAGTCGATCAGAACAATTGTTCCGCATACGTCCGAGAAAACCGCAATCGGCACTTCACGTTTCAAGACATTGTATTTCATGGGTGATTGGCGCTCGAGAAGACTGGCTTGGCGCCATCAGGCCTTCTGCGCGGGCTTTGTCGCCTGCTTATCCGCTGCCTTCTCTCCATCCTGCTTCTTCGCGTTCTTCAGCTTTTCGAGCAGTTTCTGTTTTGCCTCGTCGGCCGCCTTGCGCCGGTTTGCAAAGCTATCGTCGCCTGGATGTCTCAATGATTTCGTCCTTCGAGTTTCGTGGCACTGGAAGCCGTCCGAAAACGGGCGGCATCGCTATATAGTAGCGTTGCCGCTTGAGGCAAACAATGCAACCGCGCCGGCCCTTGGCGACGCCGCCGAATGGAATTAGCGCGGCTTCGTGCCCAGCGCGTGGAAGATGCCGCGCAACTCGGCAAGCCCGCGCATGCGTCCGATCGTGGGATAACCCGGTGTCACCGTCTTCGAGAGATCGTCGAGCATGCGGTGACCATGGTCAGACCGGAACACGATATCGTCTGAGTGGTCCCTCTTGCCATCCTCCGCCGCCAATTCCTTCAGGACGGCGACCATATCGACGTCACCTTCCAGGTGAGCGCTTTCATGGAAACTGCGACCGTCGCCTTCGCGCTTGGTCGCGCGCAGGTGCGCGAAGTAGATTCTCGATGCGAAGCGTCTGGCGATGGAGGGCAGATCGTTGTCTGCGCGCACGCCGAGGCTGCCGGTGCAATAGCACATGCCGTTCGCCTTCGAGGGCACGGCGTCGAACAGCGCTGCGTAGTCATCCGCGGTCGAAGCGATGCGGGGAAGCCCGAAGAGCGAGCGCGGCGGATCGTCCGGATGGAGTGTGAGCTTCACGCCTCTCGCATCAGCGGCCGGTGTTACAGCCTCCAGGAACTCGATCAGATGCTGACGAAGCCTGCCGGCGTCGATCCCCCTATAGGCTTCGAGCTTGTCCCGGAATCCGGGGACCGTGAGCGGTTCGGTGGTCGAACCCGGTAGCGCGGACGTGATGATCCGCGTAATCTCGGCAATCTCCTCTTCGGTCATCGCTTCGTAGACGTCGCGTGCGCGCTTCCGGTCTTCGGCGGAAT
The DNA here is from genome assembly GCF_030380735.1 of Rhizobium sp. S152. Taxonomy (GTDB): domain Bacteria; phylum Pseudomonadota; class Alphaproteobacteria; order Rhizobiales; family Rhizobiaceae; genus Rhizobium. The sequence continues at coordinate 435,695 of NZ_JAUDRZ010000002.1, forward strand.
ATTCGATCTCCGCGCCCCGGCGCTGCAATACGAGGAGGTCGAAGGCTGCGAACTTCTCGTGGTCGAAACGCATGGCGGTCGCGCCGGTATCGATCTCGTAATCCAGCTCGGTGCGAGTCCAGTCGACGACGGGCATGAAGTTGTAGCAGATGATCGGGATGCCACAGGCGGCGACCGCTTCGAGGCTGGCGATCCAGGCTTCGATCTCGGTCTTCGCCTTCCCGCCCAGTCTCTTGACCGCGTCCGGTATCGGGATGCTCTCGACGACGGACCACGTTAAAGGTGAGCGCCCCGAAGGCGTGGTCTCGATCATCGACTGGCGCTCGCGGACCTCGCTTTCCGTCCAGGCCTGGCCGATCGGGATCTGATGCAGCGAAGACACGATATTCGTCGCCCCAGTCTGCCTGACATCATCGAGCGTTACCGGTGAATTGGGTCCAAACCATCTCCAGCCCTGCCGCATTCTTCTGTCTCCACCCTGTTGTTCGTTATTTTTGCTCTGCGTCAGCAGAAGTAATCGGGATAGCGCATACGCAACTCGGCGACATCGGGAATGACGGCGCTCAGGTGCTCTGTCATCGACGCCCGCGCCGCGCCAACGTCATGCGATGCAATGGCGTCACGGATCAGTTTGTGTTCCCTGATGACGTTATCCATCCTTCCCAGAGCGGGAAGGGTGAGCCGGCGCGCCCGGTCGATCTGGACCTTTACTGTCTTCAGGATAGCCCAAATACCGGGATAACCCGCAATCTCGGCAATCGCCTCGTGAAAAGCCTCATCCTCTTCGTGGAAGCCCGAGGTATCGCCGATCGCAGCCAGCGCTGTCTGTCGCGAGATGATCGCGTCAAGTCGGGCGACATCCTTTTCTCCTGCAATCTCGGTTGCCCGTTCGACGGTTGTCCCTTCGAGCGCCTTTCTGACGACCACCGCCTCGGGAATCGCGGAAACGGGAACGCGCGACACGACGGTGCCGGATTGCGGGTAGATATCGACCAATCCACCCTCGGCGAGCCGAAGCAACGCCTCGCGAACGGGGGTGCGGCTGACGCCGAATTCTTCGGCGATGCGTTTTTCCTGAAGCGGCATTCCCGGCGGCATGTGCAGCGAAATGATGTCGGTGTGAAGCCGCTCGAATATCGCATCGGCCGTCGTCGCACGGCGCAGCTTTGTGGACCGGTCCGAGGGGGAGAACGAAATGATCGTCTCGGTGGATGCCTGCGGCATGATGCGCCCTGTCGTTGACTTTCGTGCATACTAGTATATCAATTCAATTTCATTGCCAAGACGGACCGAGGAGGAACGGGACGTCTGATGCAGCAATCAGGAGGCCCAGCCAACAGTCGACAGAGGCGCTTCGATCTCGCCAAATACATAATGGGAGCGCAGACGCGTGTGGCCATGAGCCACTGGCGCTGCAGAAAGAGGAGGAGAGAAGATCATGAAGTTTACCCGCAGAACATTTGTGGCGACCGCGGCAAGTGCCGCCGTGGCCGGCTTGCTTCCAGTGCGAAGCTGGGCGCAGGCCAAGAAACCGGCAAGTCCCGTCACCATCACGATCGCCGATGTCGCCGGCAATCTGGCGCTTACGCAAGGCATGTTTGAAGCCTACGCTGCGGAAAAAGCCGACTGGGTCTCCAACTTTGCCTTCACCAAGGCGCCGGCGCCCGAGCTTCCAGGCAAGATCAAGGCGCAGCAGGCGGCAGGGAAGGTCGACATCGATCTGGTCCTGACCGGGACCGACGCGCTTTCGGCCGGTCTCGACCAAGGTCTATGGATCGATCTTTCCGCGCACAAGGGCGACCTTCCCAATCTTGAAAGCATCCTGCAGCCGCAAGCCTTCAAGATGCAGGCGCTCGCCAAGGATCAGGGCGTTGTCATCACCTATTACCCCTCGGGACCGCTGATCGAATACATGCCCGACAAGGTAGCGACGCCGCCGAAGTCGGCGCCGGAGCTGCTCGAATGGGCGAAAGCCAACAAGAACCGGTTCATCTACGCCCGGCCGGCGAACTCCGGCCCCGGCCGCACCTTCCTGATGGGGCTTCCCTATCTTCTCGCCGACAGCGATCCCCGTGATCCGGTCAAGGGCTGGGCGAAGACCTGGGAGTATCTGGCCGCGCTCGGTGAGCACATCGAATATTACCCGACCGGCACCGGCCAGGTGATGAAGGAGCTCGGCGAAGGCACGCGCGACATCGTCGTTTCCACCACCGGCTGGGACATCAACCCACGCGCGCTTGGCATCGTCCCTGCCGAGGCCAAGGTGCAGAAGCTTGACGGCTTCCATTGGGTGACCGACGCCCATTATGCGGTGATCCCGAAGGGCGTATCCGATGAGAAGATCGCTGTGCTGGTCGATGTCTTGAACTACATTCTGCAGCCGAAGCAGCAGGCGATTGCCTACGACGCCGGCTATTTCTATCCGGGTCCGGCCGTCAAGGACGTGACGATCGAGATGGCGCCGCAGGAAAGCCAGGATGTCATCAAGGAATTCGGTCGGCCGGAATATGCCGACTGGATCGCCAACAACCCGCTCGAAGTGCCGCTCGAGCCCAAGTCGCTCGTCGAGGCTTTCCGTATATGGGACGAAAAGATCGGCGCCAAGAAGGGCTGATCCGGATATCGCTGGCGCCGCGCTCTCTGGCGGCGCCGGCATCCTTCGCCAATAGATGGAGATTGGGTTGACCTCGATCCAGAATGCAGCGGTCTCGCCGCGCAATGCCGCGCGCCTCGAACTAGACGGCCTCCGCCGTTCCTTCGGCGCCTACAACGCACTCGATGGCATCGACCTCTCGATCGAACCGGGCGAATTCATCGCGCTCCTCGGGCCATCGGGCTGTGGCAAGTCGACCGCGTTGAACTGCATTGCAGGCCTGCTCGGACTGTCGGGGGGAGAGATCCGTCTCGGCGGCAACCGGATCGACCAGCTCGAGCCGGAAAAGCGCGGCTTCGGAATGGTGTTTCAAAGCTACGCACTCTTTCCCCATATGAGCGTACGCAAGAATGTCGGCTTCGGCCTGACGATGCAAGGCATCAAGGGTGCGGAGGCCGACAGACGCGTCGATGCTGCGCTGGCGCTTGTGCGTCTGGAGAGCCAGGCCGAGAAACTGCCCGGACAGCTCTCCGGTGGCCAGCAACAGCGTGTCGCCATCGCGCGCGCGGTCGTTATCCGGCCGCCGATCGTCTTGATGGATGAGCCCTTGTCGAACCTGGACGCAAAGCTGCGGCTCGAGATGCGCGCCGAAATTCGTGGCATCCACGACCAGATCGGCTCGACGACCATCTACGTTACCCACGACCAGGACGAGGCGCTGTCGCTGGCGGATCGCATCGTCGTGATGAGCCAGGGCCATATCGAGCAGATCGGCACGCCTCAGGATCTCTATCAACGGCCCGTCAACATCGATGTCGCCGACTTCATGGGCTTCCGCACCCGCATCGATGGTCGCGTTGTTGCCGTCTCCGGCAGCCAGGCTGAGATCGAGGCGGCAGGTGCGCGGCTCACGGGCGAGATGCGAACACCGCTTCAGGTGGGCGACGCCGCGGTGCTTTCCGTTCGGCCGGAAGACCTAGTGGCGGAAGCCGGCACCGACGGCATATCGGCCACCGTATCGAGTATGGAGTATCGCGGTCGTGCCTTTTTCGGCATGGCGCGCGCAAAGGATGGTGGGGAACTCTATTTCCGTGCGGACGAGCACCTGCCGCGCGGCGCGGCAACGACACTTCGCCCGGCTGCGGGCAGGGCGCTGATGTTCAAGGCGGCCGCACCATGACCGGGCCGTCGCTGCGCACCAGGCTTGCCGCGCGCGGCCTCGACGGAACGACGATGCTCGTTCTGCCCGGCCTGGTCTTCATGCTGGCGTTGTTTGTCTATCCGTTCTTGTACGGTGTCGTGGATTCGCTCGTGCCGAAGGAAGGCGAGTGGTACTCGAACTACGCGAAATTCTTCAGCGATCCCTTTCAATACAACACGATCGCCGCGACCCTCTGGCTCGCATTGCCGGTCACGATCATCAACCTTGCCCTTGCAGTGCCGATCGCCTTCCGCGTCCGGCTGATGCGCCGGCAGCGGTTGCTCACGACGATTCTCGTCCTGCCGATCACGCTGGGTACCGTCTTCGTGGCGGACGGCCTCCTGACATTCCTCGGGCCGCGCGGTTGGTTCAATCACACGCTTCTCCTGCTCGGAATTCTGGAATCCCCGGTCAAGCTCACCAACAACTACTGGGGCGTTTTCGCATCCCTGCTGATCACCGGTTTTCCCTTCGCGTTCCTGCTGACCTTGTCCTATGTCACCGGCATCGATCCGGCGATAGAACAGGCGGCGGCGACGCTTGGGGCCGGTCCGCGCCAGCGTTTCTTCCGGGTCTTCCTGCCCCTTCTGGTGCCCGGTCTCGCCGTCACTTTTTGTCTCGCATTCGTGCAGGCCTTCGCCGTCTTTCCATCGGCGGTATTGCTCGGCGCGCCGGCCGGTGCAACCCGAGTCATTTCGATCGCCGCCTATCAGGCCGCCTTCGAGCAATATGACCACTCGCTTGGTTCTGCTATCGCCATCGTCATGGGGCTCGTCGAACTGGTTGTCGTGCTCGCGGTGCTCGGCGCCCGTTCCTTCTTCTACCGCGGCCCGGCCGGCGGCACGAAAGGCTAATCATGATCCGCGATCAGGGGCTTGCATCGAAAATCTGGCGAACCGCGATCTGGGCGGTCGCCGCGCTCTTCGTGCTCAATCTGCTGGCAGTCATCGCGGCCGTCATCGTCAACTCCTTTGCGACCCGGTGGCTCGGTACATGGCTTCCGGCAGGCTGGACGACGCGGTGGTATTTCAGCGCCTGGAAAGAATTCCAGCTGACCAGTGTCGTGCTCGTCACCTTCGAGATCGTGTTCACCGTGGTGATCATCTCCGGGATCCTTGGTGTCATGACGGCCTATGCGTTAGCCCGGCGCGACTTTCCCGGCAAGCGGCTGATCGTCCTGCTTTTTCTGCTGCCGCTGCTGATCCCGCCGCTTACTTACGGCATTCCGCTTGCGACCGTGCTCTACCGCCTTGGCCTTGGCGGCACCTTCTGGGGCGTCGTCCTCATCAATCTTGTTCCGTCTCTGCCCTTCGTCGTTCTGGTGATGATTCCGTTCATCGAGCAGATCGACCCACGAATCGAGGCGGCGGCCCGTGTCTTCGGCGCCGGTACCACGAGCCTTTTCGTTCGCATCCTGCTGCCGCTGCTTCTGCCAGGAATGCTGGCTGCGTTGCTTCTGGTTCTCGTGCGGACCATCGCGATGTTCGAATTGACTTTCCTTATCGCCGGACCGACGACGCAGACGCTTGTCGTGTCGCTCTACTATGCAGTCTTCGCGTCCGGGGTACGAGCCGGGCAGTCGATCGACGCAATGGCCGTGGTTTACATGATCACGACGCTCTTCTGGCTGGTGATTGCGCTGCAGTTCGTCAATCCAACGCAGATCGTCGCGCGCGCCAAGCAGCAATCAGCTCATTGATGCCATGGCGAGAATTGCGGATCAATAATCATTGTCAATTTTAATGGTTTCATAAGTAAAGCGTAGAATATTTCGCCTTGGCAGAGTTCTGGGAGGAACTGCTCGTCATGATGACGTGCGCGCGTGCCATGATCCTCCAGATGCCTCCACATCCTTCGTTATCGTTTCTCGCGATGCTCGGGCAAGTCGAGTCGATGACTATCACCTGTGGTTTTTCAAGGGCTCGCTATGAATTTTCTTCAGAACGCCAAAATTCGCACCAAAATTGTCTCTGTCATTGTCCTGATGGGCATGATCTCGATTGCTGGCCTTGCTTATGTGAGTGCCCAGTACAAGGGCGCCGACCGTCGCTATTCCAGCTTCCTTTCGCACGAGAGCATGGCCGCCATGCTGAATGCGCGTGCCACTGGTGGCCTGTTGCAGCTGGGTTTCCAGCTGGGGCTTCTGCTGATTAAGGATCCCGCGTCGCCTGACTTCGCCGCATCGGTGAAGATCTACAACGACAACTTGGTGCTCATGAAGGATCGTCTCGACACGACTGCCACACTCGTAGATGCGCGGTCGCAGTCTGTTGCGGAAATGCAGAAGGCTATCGCTTCCTTTGACGCTCATGCACAGCAGGTCATCTCGCTGGCCCGGGAGGGCAAGCGCGAAGAGGCACAGCAACTGATGCTCAAGACCGGCGCAGAGCTGACGGCTATCCTGCCTCTTTTCGCGGGTGGCAACGACCAATTGATCAAGCTCCTCGAAACAGGTACCGCCGAACTTCAGGCGGAGACCAATGATTCGATCATTACCGGCCTCGTTTCGCTCGGCATTGCGCTCGTGGCGATCGTCCTTCTCGGTCTCTTCGTTGCCTCCCGCGGCATCACCGGTCCCATCGATCGTTTGCGCGAGCGCATGGGCAGCCTTGCTTCCGGCGAAACCGACAGTGCAGTCCCCGGTCTTGGTCGTAGGGACGAAGTCGGCCAGATGGCCGCGGCGGTCGCCACTTTCCGCGACAACGCCGTCGAGCGGCGCCGCCTCGAACAGGCAGCCGACGATGGACGCTCTCTGTCCGAAAGCGAAGCGCGCGCCCGCGAGGCCGCCAAGGCCAGAGATGCGGCTGACACACAGGCTGCTGTTGATGCCCTGGCCACAGGCCTTGAGCGACTTGCGGATGGCGATGTCTCCTACCGCATTCAACAGCCTTTCGTCGATCATCTCGATTCGCTCCGCGGCAGCTTCAACTCCTCGCTCGACAAGCTTCAGGGCGCGCTCAGTGAAGTCGGCAAGAATGCCAGCGTCATCAACTCGGGTGCGACTGAAATCCGCTCCGCCGCCGACGACCTCGCACGCCGCACCGAACAGCAGGCCGCCTCGCTCGAGGAAACGGCAGCGGCTCTCGAAGAGATCACCACCACCGCCAAGGATTCGACCAAGCGTGCGGAAGAGGCCGGTGTTCTTGTCGAGCGCACGCGTGCCGGCGCAGAAAAGTCGGGTGGCATTGTTCGTAACGCCGTGTCGGCGATGAACGAAATCGCCCGGTCGTCGGGTGAGATCATCAACATCATTGGCGTCATCGACGATATCGCTTTCCAGACGAACCTTCTGGCGCTGAACGCCGGTGTCGAAGCCGCACGCGCCGGCGAAGCAGGCAAGGGCTTTGCCGTGGTCGCGCAGGAGGTGCGCGAGCTTGCGCAGCGGTCGGCGAAGGCCGCCAAGGAAATCAAGGTCCTGATCAACACCTCCGAAGCGCAGGTCCGCACAGGTGTGTCGCTTGTCGGTGAGACCGGCGAGGCGCTTGTCCAGATCGAGAAGGAAGTGACCGAGATCACGGCGCATGTCCGTGCCATCGTCGAAGCGGCCCGCGAGCAATCGACCGGCATCCACGAGATCAACACCGCCGTCAACTCGATGGATCAGGGCACGCAACAGAATGCCGCCATGGTCGAGCAGACCAATGCGGCAAGCCACAGCCTGGCGAAGGAAGTTGGTTCGCTCAATGCCTTGCTTGGTCAGTTCAAGCTGCAGGGTGGTGCCGCACCCAGCGCGCAGCGTCCAAGCATTGCAAACGAAGCCTCCCGTCCCGCCACGTCACCGGCGCGTGCGCTGAAGGATCGCCTGGCCAGCAGCTTCCGCGGCAATGCAGCGGTAGCGGTCGCGCAGGACTGGGAGGAGTTTTGATCCAAACAGACAAGCCCGCGCATCGAAGATGAGCGGGCTTTTCGAAGGTGTTCCTAGAAGAACGGCGTATCCTAAAGGCCAGTCCGGCAGATAACCGGGCTGGCTTCGTCTTATTTCGCCCGCTTCAGGGCGTCGCCGATAACGGAAACGATCGTCGCGATCTGATCCTTCTCGATAATCAGCGGCGGCGAGAGGGCAATCGTGTCGCCCGTTACGCGGACCAGCAGGCCGCTCTTCAAGCAATCCACAAAGACATCATATCCACGAGTGCCGACCGCGCCTTCGCGCGGCGCAAGTTCGATCGCGCCGACGAGACCGAGATTGCGGATATCGATCACGTTCGGGAGACCCTTCAGCGAGTGAAGCGCTTCCTGCCAGGTTTCCGCAAGTGAGGCGCCGCGCGTGAGCAGACCCTCTTCCTCATAAATCTCCATCGTGGCCAGACCCGCCGCGCAGGCAACAGGGTGACCGGAGTAGGTGTAGCCGTGGAAAAGTTCGATCTGGTTGTCAGGACCGGTCATCAGTCCGTCATGCACCTTGCGGCTGGCGAACACGGCACCCATCGGCACGGAGCCATTGGTCAAGCCCTTCGCGGTGGTGACGAGATCCGGGACGACGCCGAAATAGTCGGTCGCAAACGGTGTGCCGAGGCGTCCGAAACCGGTGATGACTTCATCGAAGATCAGCAGGATCCCGTGCTTGTCGGCAGTGGCGCGCAACCGCTCCAGATAGCCCTTCGGCGGCAGAACGACGCCGGCCGAACCGGACATCGGCTCGACGATAACGGCCGCGATGGTTTCCGCGCCGTGCAAGCCAACCAGCCGTTCCAGGTCCTCGACAAGCTCGATGCCATGCTGGGGCAGACCTTTGGAGAACGCGTTGCGGTCAAGATCAAGCGTATGCCGCATATGGTCAGCGGGGATCTGCGGGAAAACGCGGCGGTTGTTCACCAGACCGCCGACCGAGATGCCGCCGAAGCCGACGCCATGATAGCCCTTTTCGCGTCCGATGATCCGGGTGCGGGTGCCCTGGCCGATCGCGCGCTGGTAGGCGATCGCGATCTTCAGCGCCGTGTCGACCGATTCAGAGCCGGAGCCGGTGAAGAAGACGCGGTCGAGCTTGGCGGATGTGCCGCCCGGCGCGTGCTGCGCGAGCTTCTCGGCGAACTCGAAAGCGATCGGATGGCCCATCTGGAATGTCGGAGCGAAGTCCAGCGTGCGAAGCTGGCGATCGACGGCGTCGGCAATGCGCTTGCGGCCGTGGCCGACGTTGACGCACCAAAGGCCCGCGGTGCCGTCAAGGATCGTCTTGCCGTCGACATCGGTGTAGTACATGCCTTCCGCGCTCGCGAGCAGCCGCGGCGCGGCCTTGAACTGGCGGTTTGCCGTAAACGGCATCCAGAAATTTTCGAGGGAAGGGCTGTTCGGCTTGTTGATCTGGTCCATGGCTCGCTCCATTGTCGGTGACACCAGTTCATCGATATTTCATCCGCGAACAAGTCCTTTTCTTAGCGCTGTTAAGCTATTGAAATATTGACTATGGGGTAGCAGTATTTTCGATATTTCGAACAACTGAAAAGCGGTGGGTGTCATGTCGGTCGATATAGGCAATCGGTTGCGTCATTTGCGTCTGGCGAACAAGCTTTCGCAACGCGAACTTGCAAAGCGCGCGGGTGTGACGAATTCGACGATTTCGCTCATCGAATCCAACGCCTCCAACCCGTCGGTCGGCGCCTTGAAGCGCATACTGGACGGAATACCGATCGGTCTGGCGGAGTTTTTCGCATTCGAGCCTGAGCGGACGAGCAAGGCATTCTACGCAGCCGAAGAACTCGTGGAGATCGGGAAGGGCGCCATCTCGTTTCGTCAGGTCGGCGACAATCTTTTCGGTCGAAGCCTGCAGATCCTCAAGGAATGCTACCAGCCTGGCGCGGACACTGGAAAAGTGCTTCTCGTTCATGAGGGGGAGGAGGGCGGGATTGTCCTGTCGGGCCGCCTGGAGGTTACTGTCGACGATGAGCGGCGAATTCTTGGAGCGGGAGACGCCTACTATTTCGAGAGTCGACGCCCGCACCGGTTTCGATGCATCGGGCCGGTCCCATGCGAGGTCATCAGCGCCTGCACGCCACCGACCTTCTAGCGGTGCGTGATAATCAGAACTGCCAGACCAACCCAGAAGAGGATCGATAGTTCGGCAGCAAGCAGAAAGCCCATTGCTCTGTCACTCATTGTCAAATCCTCCGTGGTTGCCTCCAAACAACTGATTAGGAAATGCAATTCTTGCCTGAGAGTTCCAAAAAAGTTCGCGCTTACGGCGTATTTTTGAGCGTGTTGGATGTTGTGGGGCGTTTTTTCCCGAGGCGGGGCGATTCTGCGGCGTCGTTGGTTTCGGCAATCAAACTTGCAGCAACCTCTCGCAGCAAAGCGGCGACGTTCGCCAGAAAGGCGTTCATCGCCGATCCGTGGCGCCAGAAGATCCCGACACGGCGGGCCGGAGCCGTGCCGTCAAAACGAAGCAGGCGAATGCTGTCCATAACGGGATGAAACGCCGCAAGCTCGGGGAGCAGCGTCAGACCAACCTCTGCGCCGACCATCTGCCGGAGCGTTTCAAGACTGGTGGCTCGGAACGACGCGCGTTCCCCGGCACCCGACAGTCGGCACACATCAAGCGCCTGTTCGCGCAGGCAATGTCCCTCCTCGAGAAGCATTAGATCGTGCCGGTCCAACTCGGCGAGCGCGAGGGAAGCACGTTGCGCGAGGTGATGGCTTCGCGGGACGGCAAGCAGAAACTCTTCCTCGAAAAGGAACTCGCTGCGTAGACCATCGTCGTTGACCGGCAACGCCAGGATTGCCGCGTCGAGGTTGCCATTGCGCAGGCGGGCAAGCAATCCGTCGCTCTTCTCCTCGATGAGCAGCGTCTCCAGCTCGGGAAACTGCCGGTGAATGCGCGGAACGACATGCGGCAGAAAGTAGGGGCCGAGCGTCGGAAAGATACCGAGCCGCAAGGTTCCGGCTTCAGGCGTCAGGCTGCGGAGCGCAGCCGACCTGATATCGTCGACCTCGCCCATGATCCGGCGGGCGCGCACCACGGTGTCCTCGCCGAAGGGCGTGAGCATCACGCCGCGCGACGAACGCTCTATCAATGGCGCGCCGAGATATTCCTCAAGCTTGCGAAGCTGCGTCGAGAGCGTGGGCTGCGTGACCGCGCACACCTCGGCGGCCCGGCCGAAATGCCGGTGATCCGCCAAGGCGATCAGGTATTCGAGTTCACGCAGCGTCATTAAAGTATCGACGGGCCGCCTATGCCGCCTGAACGGCGTCGGTATCCGGCACAGAAGTGCGGATCAGATGATCGAAGGCTGCGAGCGAGGCCTTCGCGCCTTCGCCAAGGGCGATGACAATCTGCTTGTAGGGGACCGTCGTGCAATCGCCCGCGGCGAAAACGCCTGGTACCGATGTCTGGCCATGGTGGTCGACGATGATCTCACCGCGTGGCGACAGATCGACGACGCCCTTCAGCCATTCCGTGTTCGGAAGCAGGCCGATCTGCACGAAGATGCCTTCGAGAGGCAGCGTATGGCGCTGGCCGGCAATCCGGTTCTCATAGACCAGGCCCGTCACCTTCTGCCCATCGCCCAGCACTTCCGTGGTCTGCGCGGACAGCAGGATATCAACGTTTGGGAGGCTACGGAGCTTGCGCTGCAAGACCTCATCGGCGCGCAGCTTGTTGTCGAATTCGACAAGCGTGACGTGGCTGACGATATTGGCGAGATCGATGGCCGCCTCGACGCCGGAATTGCCGCCGCCGATAACCGCGACACGCTTGCCCTTGAACAGCGGCCCATCGCAATGCGGGCAGTAGGCCACGCCCTTGTTGCGGTAATGATCCTCGCCCGGAACGCCCATCTGGCGCCAGCGCGCGCCTGTCGAAAGGATCACGGTCTTCGACTGAAGCTTCGCGCCGTTGGCAAGCTCGACCGCAATCATGTTATTATCAGGCACGAGCTTCTCAGCGCGCTGCAGATTCATGACGTCGACGTCATAGGCCTTCACATGTTCTTCCAGCGAGGCCGCGAACTGCGGGCCTTCCGTATGACGCACGGAGATGAAGTTTTCGATCGCCATCGTATCAAGCACTTGGCCACCAAAGCGTTCCGCCGCCACGCCGGTGCGGATGCCTTTTCGCGCGGCGTAGATTGCCGCAGCTGCACCCGCCGGGCCGCCGCCGATCACCAGCACGTCGTAGGCTTCGCGGTTGTTCAGCCGCTCGGCCGCGCGGGCCGCCGAATTGGTGTCGAGCTTCGAAACGATCTCCTCGACCTCCATCCGCCCCTGGCCGAAGAGCTGGCCGTTCAAATAGACCGTCGGGACCGACATGACCTGGCGGTCTTGGACTTCGGCCGGGAACACGCCGCCATCAATGGCGATGTGCTTCACGCGCGGATTGAGCACTGCCATAAGGTTGAGCGCCTGCACCACATCGGGGCAATTCTGGCAGGTCAGCGAGAAATAGGTTTCGAAGACGAATTCGCCGTCGAGATCCTTGATCTGATCGATGATCGCCTGCTCGGTGCGTGGCGGATGCCCGCCGACCTGCAACAGAGCCAGAACCAGCGAGGTGAACTCGTGGCCCATCGGGATGCCCGCAAAACGCAGGTTGATATCGTGACCCGGGCTGCTCAAGGCGAAGGAGGGCGTACGTTCGCCGTCGCTGCTGCTTTCGACAACGGAAATCTTGTCGCACAGCTTTGGGAGATCGCCGAGGAGTGCCGACATTTCGGCTGACTTGGCACTGTCGTCGACAGATGCGGTGATGACGATCGGGCGAACGACGCGTTCCAGATAGCTCTTGAGTTGGGGCTTCAGATTATCGTCGAGCATGGGGCACTCCGCTGAAAAGGGATGGCAGCGGCCACTTCGGGCGCTGAATAAGACTTTGAAAGGTGCCCTCCGCGACGAGGCGGAGGGCAAGGCACTTGCTGCGATCAGATCTTGCCGACGAGGTGGAGCGAAGGAGCGAGTGTTTTTTCTCCTTCTTCCCATTTGGCCGGGCAAACTTCGCCTGGATGCGCACGGACGTACTGCGCAGCCTTGATGCGGCGGAGAAGGTCGGCTGCATTGCGGCCAACGCCTTCCGCAGTGACTTCCATGGCCTGGATGACGCCGTCGGGATCGACCACGAACGTGCCACGGTCAGCGAGGCCTTCCGATTCACGCATCACTTCGAAGTTGCGGCTGATCGTGCCGGTGGGGTCGCCGACCATCGTGTACTGGATCTTGCCGATGGTCTCGGAGCTGTCGTGCCATGCCTTGTGGGTGAAATGGGTGTCTGTGGAGACGGAATAGACTTCAACGTCCATCTTCTGCAGTTCGGCATAGTGATCGGCAACGTCACCGAGTTCGGTCGGGCAAACGAAGGTGAAGTCGGCGGGATAAAAGAAGAATACCGCCCACTTGCCCTTGGTGTCGGCGTCGGTCACTTCAATGAATTTGCCCTGGCGGAAAGCCTGCGCTTTGAAGGGCTTAATGGATGTATTGATAAGGGACATGGATACTCCTGTGGAATTGCTGCGAAGCGAAATACCGCTTTCGCGTTGCAACATAAATACCGAGCAGCCATAAATGAAATAGATAAACAAAAAAAAATCGATTGATGAAAACTATCGGTCTCAACCGTCCTTATGCACAAAAGCCTCCAAGCTTGATCCGGGCTTGGAGGCTTTCAACGTATTGGGCAGCTTAACCGATGCGAAGCCTTAAGCGGCGTTCGGATAGCGCGAGGCGTACCAGCTGCGGAAGAGCTTGTACTGGTTTTCGAGATGACGGCGTTGCGAAGCGCTCAGCTTGTCGCTTTCGTTGAAGTGCAGCGCGTAGCGCTCGTCACCGTTCAGTACCAGCAGGTACTTGTAATGCAGAACGAGGTCCGGGCCTTCGTCATAGGTCGAAAGAACCATCAAGGCTTCCTCGAGGTCGCGTGCTTCGCGGCGCGCTTCGGCATCGCCCTTGGCGGCCTTTTCGCAAAGAGCCACCAGGTGGAGCACTTCCTTGGGCAGCGCGTTGCCAATACCCGTGATAGCGCCGCCGGCACCGCAATTGACGAAGCCATGATAGACACCCGTATCGACGCCGACCATCAACGTCAGGCTGTCATCGCCGGACGTGATGTTCTCGGCTGCATAGGTCATGTCCTGCTTGCCGCCGAACTCCTTGAAGCCGACGAGATTCGAGAAGCGCGAACGCAGCTCGAAGAACAGGTCGGCGCGGGTGGCAAAGCCGTAGTAGGGGCTGTTGTAGATAACGGCGGGCAGGTTCCTGCCGGCTTCGAGCACTGCGGAGAAATGGTCGCGCTGAGCGGCGACGGAAGAGCCGCGGGAGAGAACGCGGGGAATGACCATCAAGCCCTTGGCGCCGACCTTCGCCGCGTGGGCCGCATGGCTCGCGGCAGACTTGGTATTCACCGCACCGGTGCCGACGACAACGGGAACGCCGGCTTCGGCAAGACGTTTCACGCCTTCCTGGCGCTCGTCATCGGTGAGAAGCGGCCAATCGCCCATGGAGCCGCAATAGACAACGCCGGACATGCCGAGCGAGACGAGTTCCTTGCCCTTTTCGACCAGACCGTCGAAATCAGGCGTGCGGTCCGGCTTGCACGGCGTCATCAGAGCCGGGATGCAACCTTTAAATACTGAATCTGCCATCAGTTGTTTCCTCTTTGTGCCTACTGGCGCTGTGTGTAAAGAACACTAGTTGAAGGCTGATATATCAGAGTGTCGACTATTTGTCGACATCAAATTGAATGTCGTCCTTAGTGCCCGACATCGGGACATTTTCTCCTTATCGGCGCATTGGTTAGCCGTATGTTCACCGGACTTGAAAGCTGATCGGCACCAATTGCCGCCTTATCCGTTTGCGCCGCATGGAAAACTTCGGCCGCGTCCAGTACCGCTTGAGTGACCTCCTCGGAAACCGGGAAGGAAACCTTGCCATGACGACGGCCATCGTCCTACCGCTGCTGATCGGCGCCGCCGGCATTGCGATCGATTCGATGAATCTGATGGTTGCGCACGGCCATCTGCAGGAGGCATCGGATTCCGCGGCGCTTGCCGCCGCCACGTCCATTGCCGCGGGCAAGGTCGATGAAGCTGGCGCAAAATCCCTCGCGAAGGACATGGTCAGCGGTCAGATGGCCAACTACGTGGATGCAACGGCGCTTGCCGCGATCAAGCAGAATACCGTTGTCAACATCACCACCACGACGACCGCTTCCGCTGGCAAGAAATACGATATTGTCGTGGGCTCGGCTTATGACGTGTCCGTCACCCCGCTCACCAGTGTGATCAAGGGAACAAAGCAGAAGATCTCGGCAAGCAGCAATTCCACCAGTTCCGTCGGGTCGAACAAGACGGCGCTATCTATGGAGGTGCTCCTCGATGAATCGGGTTCCATGGCCGACAATACCAACACCGTGAAATCGACGAAGTGCGTTCTGCAACTGTTGAACATATGCCTGCAGACACAGACGATCTATGTGACGAAGATCGAAGCGCTGAAACAGGCCGCGGGCAGCCTCTTCGACGCTCTCGACAAGGTGGATCCATCGGCGAAGCTCGTTCGTACAGGTGCGATTTCCTATGCGAACGGCACCAAAGGGCAATCCGACATGGATTGGGGGACGACCGGCGTACGCCGCTACGTGTCCAACATGACGCTCACGCCCACCGGCGGTACGGATGCAAACGCTCCGATGGCGACCGCGGATACCACCCTGAAGAAGAACGCCTATGGCACGGACCCGGAAAGCGTGGCCCACGCCAAAAAGGGGAATACGAACGCGAACCGCCTGATCGTCCTGATGACCGATGGCGAAATGACCGGAAACAGCACGATCTGGAACAGGGGGCTGGACCAGGATATGCGAGACAAGTGTGCGCTCGCAAAGGCTGACGGCATCACGATCTACACCGTCGCTTTCATGGCGCCCGATAACGGCAAGTCTCTGCTCAAGTTCTGCGCGTCGTCACCGACCAACTATTACGAGCCGGACACGATGGACGCGCTTGTCTCGGCCTTCGCATCCATTGGGCAAAATGCGACAAAGCCGGTCACGCGGCTGACGCAGTAGACCTCAGGCCCCCTCGAAGCCAGCAAGCACGCCAACGGCATTGATCCCGATCTCTTCGACGGCGTAGCCGCCCTCCATCACGAAAAGCGTCGGCAAGCCGAGTGCTGAAATGCGCTCGCCGATCTTCGGGAAGTCATCTGTCTTCAGCTTGAACTTGCTGATCGGATCCTTCTCGAAGGTATCGACGCCAAGCGACACGACAACGACATCAGGTGCATAGGCCTTCAGCCGGCCGCAGGCATCTTCCAGCGATGCACTCCATTCCGTCCAGCTTGTTCCAAAAGGCATTGGATAATTGAAATTGAAGCCTTCGCCTTCGCCGCTGCCCCGCTCGTCGGCATGACCGAGGAAATAGGGATATTCCTGCATTGGATCGGCATGCAGGTTCAGCACCTGAACGTCGGCCCGCGCATAAAAGATTTCCTGCGTGCCATTGCCGTGATGATAGTCGACATCGAGGATCGACACGCGTTTGGCGCCGTTGTCACGCAGCCATTGCGCGGCGACCGCCGCGTTGTTGATGTAGCAATAGCCCCCTGCGAAAGCCGCGCCGGCATGGTGCCCGGGTGGCCTGCAAAGCGCGAAGGCGGCGCGCTCTCCGGCTTGAACGATGCCCGCAGCGGTGAGCGCGACATCGTGAGACGACTTGATCGCGTCCCAAGTCCCTTCAACGAACCCGGCACCGGCGTCGAAGGAATAGTAGCCCAGCAATCCATCGATAAAGTCCGGCGGCACGTCGCCACGCAGGCCGCGCGTCGGCCATGTGAATGGCAGCGCCGTTCCACTGCGTCCCTCCGCCGTCCAGCGGTCCCATACGGTCGGCAGGAAGTCGAGGTAGCCCTGGCGATGCACTTTTGCCGCCGTGGTCAGGTCATGGACATCTGGTTCGAGAATGGGGCCGAGCGCGACGGCCTGAATGCGCTCCGCCACGAACTTCGGCCGCGACGGCAGCTCGAAGCCCGACACGATCGCGCCGGCGACAAGTTCCAGCTGGCTCGAATGGCCGAGATGGCGCGGAGAAAACACGGTCTTCATGAAAATACCCATGCGCTTATAGAAATACCGCGCCACCCGGAATTCGGGGTGGCGCGGCTGTGACTCGTTACTTCTGCAGTTCAGTCCAGATCTTGGTGTAGAGCGCCTGAACATCAGGCGGGCAGGTCTGCGAGGGAACGCCGACCGACTTGAATTCATCCGGCACCTTGATTTCGGGCGCATCCTTCATGTCGGCGGGCATGTATTTTTCCGAGCCGGCGATGCCGTTTGCATAACGGTGGAAACCAGAATTCATGCCGGCGTTTTCAGGATCCATCATGAAGTCCTGGAAAAGCTTGGCGTTCTCGACATTCTTGGCGTCCTTGAGCACGACCAGATTGTCGCTCCAGTTGACGAACCCTTCCTTCGGATAGCCGAAATGAATCTTTGGATTGGCCAGACGCTGACGGAAAGCCGAGCCGTTCCAGTCGCTCGATGCGGCGAAGTCGCCCGAGCCCATCTTCTGGATCGTGCCGTACTCCATCGCGATCCAATTGGGCTTTGCGGCCAGCAGCGTATCGCGCACCTTCTTGAGTATGGTGAGGTCGCCCGTGCACTTCTTGCCGCCATTGTAAAGAATGGCCGCGTCCATGACGTCGATCATTTCGGGCACGACGTTGACCTTGCCCTTGAGCTCGTCCGGCGGATTGAAGATGATGCCCCAGGTGTTGATGTCGCCCTTATAGACATCGGTGTTCACGACCGTGCCGACGATGCCCATTGCCCACGGAACCGAATATTTGCGGCCGGGATCGAACTCCGGATCGGCCCATTCCTTGGCAACGTTCTTGAAGTTCTCCATCTTGCCCGGATCGGTCTCGAGCAGCAGGCCTTCCTGGATCCAGATCGGCAGGTAGTTCTGCGACGGCACCGCCATGTCGAAGCCGGAGCCGCCTTGGCGAACCTTGGCGAGCGCCGTGTCGTTCGAATCGTAGTCGGTGATGGTGACCTTCACCTTGTACTTGTCTTCGAACTTCTTGATCATGTCGGGGCTGGTGTAGTTGCCCCAGTTGTAGATGTTGAGTTCGCCCTCCGCCGAAGCAAGCGAGGTGGTGGCGAGCAGAGTGGCCAAGGCGACAATGCCGCAGTTCAAGATCTTCATGCTGTTCCCTTTCTTTGTTATTCGCGTTTCTTGCTGACGAAAAAGAAGACGGTGACCGCCGCGATCGAGAGGACGAGGAAGACCGTCGAAATCGCATTCATCTCAGGCGTGATGACACGGCGGATCTGACCAAGCATGTAGGTTGGTAGCGTGTCCTGACCTGCCGACTTGACAAACTCGGTGATGACGACGTCATCGAGCGAGATCACGAAGGCCAGCATGAAGCCGGCAAGAACGCCCGGCCAGAGAAGCGGCAGGGTGATATAGCGGAAGGTCTTCAGCGGCGTCGCATAGAGATCTGCCGCGGCGCGCTCCAACGTCAGGTCCATGTTCTCCAGACGCGCGCGAATGGGCAAATAGGCGAATGGGACGCAGAAGGCCGTGTGAGCCGCGATGAGGTAGCCCAGTCCCGTATAGCCTGTCCAGATCTTGATCCTCGAGAACAGGATGAGCAGGGCGACGGCCGTTACGATCTCTGGCACCATCAGCGGCGTATTGATGAAGGCGTATTTCATCGTCAGCCCGCGATAGGCAGCCGTCCGCGTCGTGGCTATGGCCGCCATGGTGGCGGCGATCGTGGCAACGATCGCGGCGATGACAGCAATCTGCAGGGATCGCAGCGAGGCATCGATAACCTGTTGGTTGTGGTAGGCCTGCGCGAACCAGCGCATGGAAACGCCCTGCCACGAGGCCAGGGATTCCCCGGCGTTGAACGCATACACCACCAGAACCGCGATCGGCAGGTAGAGTAGGAAAAAGCAGATAATGGCGATGGTGGTAAAGCCGGTCTGGCGCCGGACGGAAAAACGCCTAGCCATGCCGCGCTCCGTTCGATGCGGCGTTGCGCACATAGATGAGAAGAGCCGCCATGACGAAGATCATGAGCGTGATCGACAAGGCCGAGCCGAGCGGCCAGTTGCGGCCCTGTCCGAATTGCAGTTCGATCAGGTTGCCGATCATCAGGTTCTTGCCACCACCGAGAATGGTGGGCGTTACATAGGCGCCGAGCGAGGGGATGAAGACGAGAATCGAACCGGCAACGATGCCGGGCATCGATAGGGGCAAGACGATGCGGCGGAGCACTTTTCCGGGCGTGGCATAGAGATCGTAGGCCGCTTCGAGCAGACGGAAGTCAAGTTTTTCCAGGCTGGCATAGATCGGCAGCACCATCAGCGGCAGATAGACGTAGACCATACCAGTCAGGATCGCGGTATCGGTGAACAGGATCTGGATCGGCCGAGCGATCAAGCCGAGCCGCATCAGCGTCGTGTTGATCAGCCCTTCGTTGCGAATGATCTCCAGCACCGCGAAGGTGCGGATCAAAAGGTTGGTCCAGAAGGGGATGGTGATCAGAAACAGCCAGAGTTCCCGCGTCCGCTCCGGCCGTGTCGCGATGAAATAGGCCGTCGGGAAGCCAACCATCAGCGTGAGCACGGTGGTGAAGAAGGAGAGCAAAAGCGACCGGACAAGGATCGACACGTGAGCGTCTGCGAGGGAAAGCGTGTCGTCGAAGATGTCGCGCTGGAGGAAGACGCTGATCCAGCCATCGCTGGAAAACAGCCATTGCACATCGCCGTAAGGACCCGGTGTCAGAAAGGAATAGACCAGCACGATCAGGAGTGGCCCGCAAGCGGCAAAGAGGATGATCAGCAGGGCGGGGAGGGAAAGCAGCCAGCGGTTCCGGACATCCCGTTTCTTTTCCGCGTCGATGATCCCCGCCGTCATCTCCATGCTAACCTCTCAGCACCCGGGCGGCATCGGGCTCTATCGCGATTCCGACCGCGTCGCCTTTGCCGAAGGCGGCTGTGTGATTGGGCTTGTTCTGCTGCCTGACCATGAACCGCGTTGCGCTGTCGGAGAGCCGGACATGATAATGCGTGTCGGTGCCGCTATAGATGATATCGGTTAGCGTTCCGCCGATGTGGCTCTCCGCCGGCTCGCAAAGCGTCGCGTGTTCCGGCCGCAGCACGACCGTCACCGCGCCATTTGGAACGAAGCCATCCGGCACGCTTGCCGATATCCGTCCCGCAACGGCAAGCTCGACGTCCGCCCGTCCGCCCTCAAGGGCCGTTATCCGCCCTTCGAGGAAGTTGGTCTCGCCGATGAAGTCGGCGACGAACCGGTCGGTCGGTGCATCGTAGATCTCGCGCGGGTCGCCGACCTGGAGAACCTTGCCTGAAGACATGACCGCAATCCGGTCCGACATCGTCAGTGCTTCCTCCTGGTCATGCGTCACGAAGATGAAGGTGATGCCGGTTTCGGCCTGCAGCCGCTTGAGCTCGATCTGCATTTCCTTGCGGAGCTTGTAATCCAGCGCCGACAGCGGCTCGTCGAGAAGCAGCACCTTCGGTTGCGGGGCAAGCGCTCGCGCCAGCGCCACGCGCTGCTGCTGCCCGCCGGAGATCTGGCTGGTCCGGCGGTTGGCGAGCGCCTCCATGCGCACCAGTTTCAGCATGGCGCTGACCCTGGCGGCAATCTCCGCCTTCGGCCGGCCGAGCATCTGCAGCCCGAAGGCAATGTTTTCGCTGACCGTCATGTGCGGAAACAGCGCGTAGTTCTGGAAGACGGTGTTGATCGGCCGCTTGAACGGCGGCATGGCGGCGATGTTCTCGCCATTGAGCATGATCGCTCCATGGGTCGGAAATTCGAACCCGGCGATCAGTCGCAGCAGGGTCGTCTTGCCGCAGCCGGACGGCCCCAGCAGCGTGAAAAACTCATTCTGCCTGATGGCGAGCGAGGTTTCGTTGACGGCGGCTACGGCGTATTCGCCGAAGCCGAAAAACTTGGATACACCTTGAATCTCGACAGCATTCGTCTCAGCCATGCAAAAGGCCACTACCGCGCTATTATTATTTGGTTCCCAACTGTCGTTAGGTGAGCACAGCGCCGATCGATTGACAACCCGGATTCGCGCAAGAGCCCAATCTAGTTCGCCGAATAGGTGACGATACCGCCACAGATGGTCTTCACCGGCTCGACCTCATGCAGCTTTTCAGGCGCCACGTTCTCGATGTCGGCGCTAAGAACCGCGATATCGGCGAGATAGCCCGGCTTGATGCGCCCCTTGCGATCCTCTCGGAACTCGGCATAGGCGCCTTCCGTGGTGTAGCCTTCCAGCGCTTCCATCAAGGTGAAGCTCTGGTCCGGGTCGCCCTCCTGCCACGGCTCACGGATCATCGCCGCCTGGATGCCGCGAATGGGGCTGATCGGAGAGACCGGCCAGTCGGAGGCAAAGCAAATATGGGCACCCGCATCCTTGATCGTCCGCCAGGCGTAGCTTAACGGCCAACGGTTCCGGCCGATGCGCGATACCGTCGGCTCGAGCGGAACGCCCATGCAGCCGGGCGGGTGAGGGGGCTGCATGGAGGCAATCACACCGAGTTCCGCGAACCGCGGCAGGTCGTCCTGATGCACGACCTCGATGTGCTCGATGCGGTGCCGGCTGTCGCGAGGGCCGTTCTCTTCCCGCGCGGCTTCATAGCCATCCAGCACCGCCCGGACGGCACCGTCGCCGATCGCATGAACCGCGATCTGCAGCCCGCGCCGATCAGCCTCGACGGCCACCTCTCGGAAACGCTCGGGTGTGAACAGGCCTTCGCCGCGATAGCCCGGCCGGTCGGCGTAGGGCTCAACCATGACGGCCGTCCAGCTGTCCAGCACGCCGTCGTAAAAGACCTTGACCATGCCGGAGCGCAGGAAGTCGCTGTCATAGGCCTTCGACATGGCGGAAGCCTTTTCCAGCATGTCGATCGACATGAAGTTCTTGAAGTGGAACGGTATCGCCACCCGGCACGGCAACCCGCCATCTTCCTTCTCGATCGCTGCCAGCAGCTCGAGTTGGTAGAGATTGCCATCCATGTTCTGGATCGTGGTGATGCCGTGGCGAGCGCAGTATCCCAGCCCGCGACGCATGACCTCCAGGTCGGTGCGCCATTCCACGTCGGTCGGCCGAGGATTGGGCTCGCCGCCTGTCGCAAGCCCCAGCCGGTAGCGCGCGAAACCGCCGGCTGCCTGCACGGGGCTGAACGCTTCCATCTCACGCAATTCGCCGGTCGCCAGCCCATCGTCGCCCATGACGATCTCGTTGCCGGGCCGCAGCTCGGCGCCTTCAAGCAGATTGGAAAGCTCCAGGGCCTTGGTGTTGGCCCAGGCCGTATGATGATCGGGAGCGAACAGGACCAGCGGCTGGTCCGGCCAGATCGCATCGAGATGGTGTCGCGTCAATCGCTCCTCACCGCCGAGGATCGTGTAATCCGCGCCCTGCGCGAAAAGCATGGTCTGCTCGCGACGATCCTTTCCGTATTCCCGGATCGCCTCAGTCAGCGCCGGTAGTCCGTGCACGCCGCTGAGCTGCAGATGCACCAACTCGGCCGAACCCGAAAAGAGATGCATGTGGTTCTCGGAAAAGCCGGGCACGACGGATGCCCTGCCGGCGTCGATGATGCGCGTGCTGGCGCCCCGCATGGATGCCAGTTCACCCTCCACGCCGACGGCCGCGATCTTCCCATCGATGATGGCGATCTCCGCGGCGCGGGGGCGCTCCGGATCGAGTGTCAGTACATGTGCGTTGAAAATCAGGAGGTCCGCAAAAAGGGTCATATGACGCTCGCAATAGGGCTTGAGGGCAAATCTCTAATCTGGCGAAGCACTTTGCGGTGAGGCTATTCCATTGTGGTGATCCGGCGCCATCAAAAATTAATGCGCACTTGGCGTAACGTGTGTAGGCGGCCGCAGCCAAGCATTTGAAGCCTTGCACATCGCCCCATCCCGCTTACGTATAGCCTCGCTTGCCCCTTCAATTTCAGATACATCCAAAGAGGATCGTCTTTCATGACCGAGAAATCCACCGCAGATAATTTTCCCGCAGGCTATGAGCTCCCCAAGGTATGGACCTGGGACAAGGGCAACGGCGGTCAGTTCGCCAATATCAATCGTCCGATAGCCGGCCCGACGCATGACAAGGAACTGCCTGTCGGCAAGCATCCGCTGCAGCTCTATTCGCTGGCGACGCCGAACGGCGTGAAGATCGGGATCATGCTCGAAGAACTGCTGGCGGCCGGTCACAAGGGTGCGGAATACGATGCCTGGCTGATCAAGATCGGCGACGGCGATCAGTTCGGCTCGGGTTTCGTCAACGTCAACCCGAACTCCAAGATCCCTGCGCTGATGGACCGCTCGACGCCGGAGCCGACGCGCGTATTCGAAAGCGGCGCGATCCTTCTCTACCTTGCCAACAAGTTCGATGCCTTCTTGCCCAAGGATCACAAGGCGCGCACCGAGACCATGAACTGGCTTTTCTGGCAGATGGCATCGGCCCCCTATCTCGGCGGCGGCTTCGGGCATTTTTATGCCTATGCCCCGATGCACATCAAATATGCCGTCGATCGCTTCTCGATGGAGGTCAAGCGCCAGCTTGACGTGCTCGACCGGCATCTCGCCGACAACAAATACATGGCCGGCGACGAATATTCGATCGCGGATATCGCGATCTGGCCCTGGTACGGCAACCTCGCCCAAGGCAAGGCCTATGGCGAAGCGGGCTCCTTCCTGGATGTTCAGAGCTACAAGAACCTGCAGCGCTGGACCGCCGAGATCGCCGAGCGCCCCGCCGTCAAGCGCGGCCGCATGGTGAACCGCGTGAACGGCGATCCGTCCGAGCAACTGCACGAGCGGCACGACGCGTCCGACTTTGACACGAAGACACAGGACAAGATCGGCTAACCTCGATCCTCCGAACAACCGATGCCCGCGTCAACGCTCGGGCATCGGCACCGTTAGCGAGAATTTTTTTCTGTTGTCTTCTTGATGCAGGCGTAGGCCATTTTGTGAATCAGTGCCAAAATAGGCAATAAGGCCAATACGATACCGGCGGAACTTGATAGCCTCCCTGCATTCGATAACGGCCGCAGACGCCAATAATTCAAGAGGAAACACCCGTGAGTGCTTTGCACATCTTTACCCGGAACGCTCGAGCAACTCGCTGGCTTGGAACGACGGCTGCTGCTGCGATCGTAGGCCTGGCCACGGGTGGGGCGCTTCACGCCGCCGATTTCGATGCAGATGCGACGATCAATATCGGCTCGCTCTATGAGCCGCAGAACCTCGACAATACCGCCGGTGCAGGGCAAGGCATCAACGAAGCCTTCAACGGCAACGTCTACGAAGCACTCTTCCGCCTGAGCGACGACGGGGCCGTTGAACCTGTTCTCGCCAAGGATACCAAGGTCAGCGAAGACGGCCTGACCTATACCTTCACGCTGCAGCCGGGCGTTACCTTCCATTCGGGCGAGCCGCTGACCGCCAAGGACGTCAAATATTCGATCGAGCGCGTTACATCGTCGGAATCGAAAAGTTCCCGCAAGAACAGCCTGAAGACCATCGCCTCGATCGACACGCCCGACGACCAGACCGTCGTCATCAAGCTGTCCGAGCGCGCGATCTCGCTGCCCTACAATCTGAGCTACGTCTGGATCGTCAACGACGCAGCCAAGGATCTGCAGTCGAAGGAAGACGGTACCGGTCCGTACAAGCTCGAAGAATGGCGCCGCGGCTCGTCTCTCGCCGTTGGCCGTTTCGACAAGTACTGGGGCGCGAAGCCTAGCAATGGCGAGGTCGTGTTCCAGTATTTCACCGAAGCGACGGCCCTGAACAACGCGCTGCTGACAGGCGCGGTCGACGTGATCACGTCGGTCCAGAGCCCGGATTCGCTGGCGCAGTTCAAGGACAATGCCGATTTCACTGTCGCCGAAGGCAAGTCCACCACCAAGCTGCTGCTTGCCTATAACGACCGCGTCGCGCCATTCGACAACGTCAAGGTTCGCAAGGCGCTGGCACGCGCCGTGGACGACAAGAAGCTGCTCAACGCAATCTGGGGCGACTACGGCACGCTGATCGGCTCCTTCGTGCCGCCGACCGATCCCTGGTATGTCGATCTTACCAAGGTCGATGCCTATGATCCCGAGAGCGCCAAGGCGCTGCTTGCCGAAGCGGGTTATCCCGACGGTTTCACGTTCACGATCGACACACCGAACTACGACCCGCATCCCGTGGTCGCGCAGTTCCTGCAAAGCGAACTCGCCAAGGTCGGCGTCAAGGTGAACATCAACGTCATCACCGCCAACGAATGGTACACGAAGGTCTATAAGGCGCACGATTTCCAGGCGACGCTGCAGGAGCACGTGAACCACCGCGATATCGTGTTCTACGGCAATCCCGACTTCTATTGGGGTTACAACAACCAGAAGGTAACGGATCTGATCAAGCAGTCGGAGGCGAGTGCAACGACTGACGAACAGACGGCCAAGCTCAAGGAAGCCAATACGCTGATTGCGGAGGATGCTGCGAGCAACTGGTTCTATCTCTACCCGCAGATCGTCGTTTCGGCGAAGTCGGTGTCTGGCTATCCGGTCAATGGGCTGAATTCACAGTTCTTCGCTTATGGCATCAAGAAAAGCGTGGACTGATCACAGCGTCCATGCTCGACAGACCATGCCGCCCGAACTATTTTCGGGCGGCATTTTTAGTTCTCTAGAGGTCAGATCCCATTCTTACCTACCTCATTCGCCGCTCGGCCATCCTGATCCTCTCGGTCTTGATCGCCGCTGCCGTGTTGTTCCTCCTTCTCCGCCTGCTGCCCGGCGATCCGGCCAATGCCCTGGTCTCCGTGGGTGCCGATCCCGAGCAGATCGAGGCCGCGCGCCGGCAGGTAGGTTCCGACCTGCCGCTGACGGAGCAGTTCTTGCGCTTCGTCTCGAGCCTGGCGCGCTTCGAGCTCGGAAAATCATTCGTCAGTGGCGCGCCCGTGCTCGCCGAGATCGGCAACCGGTTGCGGGTCACTCTTCCGCTGACGCTAGCCGCATTCGTTACAGCCATTCTGCTGGCGCTGCCGCTCGGCATCATCTCGGCCGTGAAAAGCGACCGCTGGTACGGCGCCGCGATCTCCGTCATCTCGCAGCTCGGCATCGCCGTTCCAGTTTTCTGGATCGGGATACTGCTGGTCACCGTCTTCGCGGTCGATTTTCGATTGTTTCCTTCCGGTGGGTTCCCCTCGCGGGGATGGTCCGCGCCTGGTGCCGCGTTGCATTCGCTGGTCTTGCCCGTCGCGACGATTGCCATTGTCATGGCGGCCTCGCTGATCCGCTACGTGCGCTCCGCGACCCAGGATGTGCTGCGCAGCGATTATCTGCGCACCGCCCGCGCGCTCGGCGCCAGCTTCTCCGGCGCATTGATCCGCCACGGCATCCGTAATGGCGCGGTGCCCGTGATCTCGGTGCTGGGGATCGAGCTCGCCTCGACGCTGCTTGGCGCTGTCGTCGTCGAGCGTGTCTTCTCGCTGCCCGGCCTCGGCTCCATGCTGCTGCTTGCAATCGAGCAGCGCGACTATCCGAATGTCCAGGGCGTGCTTTTCATCTCTACGCTGATCGTGCTGATCGTCGGCTTTGCCGCCGATGTCACCCAGCGTATGATCGATCCGCGGCTACGCGGCCATATGGCGGGAGCGGCATCGTGAGTCTTTCCTCCGAAAACCAGGCCGTAAGGCCCGTTCCACGTTCGCGCCTGTCGGCAAGCCTGCTGGCCGGCGGAGCGATCGTCGCTCTGCATGTCTTGCTCGCGCTGCTGACATTGGTCTGGACTCCCTATGATCCGACCGGCATGGTCGGCGGGCGGCTGGAAGCGCCGTCGCTGCTGCATTGGGCCGGTACCGACCGGCTTGGGCACGACCTCATGACCCTGATCATGATCGGCTCGCGGATCGCACTGGTCGTCGGCGTCGGCGCGGTTGCGATAGGTGCTGCGATCGGTATTCCGCTCGGCCTGCTCGCGGCCTTCGCCACGCGCACGCTCGATGACATGCTCGTCGCCACCCTCGATATCCTGATCGCTTTCCCGACGCTTTTGGTCGCCATGCTGATCGTGGCCTCGAGCGATGGCGCCAGCCTCTGGAATGCCATCGTTGCGATCGGCATCGGCAGCTCGTCGATCATCGCGAGGCTGACGCGTATTCTCGCCAAGCGCGTTTTGACGATGGACTACATCACGGCGTCCCGCGTATCGGGCACGTCCTGGCCTGACGTCGTGCGCATCCATATCCTCCCCAATATCTGGCCGACACTGATCGTGAACCTCGCCCTTCAGTTCGGTCTTGCCGTCATCGCCGAGGCCTCGCTCTCCTATCTCGGTCTCGGTGCGCCGCCGCCGAATGCTTCCTGGGGCCGCCTCCTGCAGGAAGCGCAGAGCACCGTCTACACGGCGCCGTTCGGGGCTATCGCGCCCGGCATTGCGCTTGTGTCGCTGGTGATCGGTCTCAATCTTCTGGCGGACGGTTTTCGCGAATTCGCCGACCCAACACGCAGGAGACGCCGATGAGCCCGCTGCTTCACGTCAACCGCCTGAGTATCCAGGCCTCCGGACGTCAACTGGTTTCGAACGTCTCCTTTTCCATCACGCCGGGCGAACGCGTCGGCTTGATCGGCGAGTCCGGCTCCGGCAAGTCGCTGACGGCGCTGGCATCGATCGGCTTGCTGCCCGATGGCATGAGGGCGGAAGGCTCGATCCTGCTGGATGGCCGTGAAGTCGTAGGGGCCGCGGATCGCCATCTGGTGTCGCTGCGCGGCACTCTCGTCGCCACCGTCTTCCAGGAGCCGCTGACCGCACTTGATCCGCTGATGACCATCGGCAATCAGATTGCCGAGGTTGTAGGCCGCCGCGCGCGGCGCGACGGTCGCAGGCTTGATCGCCGGGCCGTGACGGCCGAAGTGATGACCCTGCTTGACCGCGTCGCCCTGCCGGACCCTGGCCGGATGATCAAGGCCTGGCCGCATGAGATCTCCGGCGGGCAGCGCCAGCGTGCCGCGATCGCCATGGCCCTGGCTTGCCGGCCGAAGCTTCTTATCGCCGATGAGCCGACGACGGCGCTCGACGTCACCACCCAGGCGGAGATCATCAAGCTGCTGCACGCCCTGGTGACCGAGAGTGAGATGGCGCTCCTCTTCATCAGTCATGATCTTCCTGTCGTCGCGCAAGCGGTCGATCGGGTGCTGGTGATGAAACAGGGCGAACTGGTGGAGGAGGGTGCCGTACGGACGGTATTCCGGGAGCCTCGGCACCCCTATTCGCAGTCTCTTCTGGCGGCTGCGCGAACCTTCGATCAGGCGCTCGGGAGTGTCCTATGAGCCTTTTTGACGTAAGGAACGTTTCCTTTGCCTACGCTCGCGGCAAGTCGGCGCTAAACGATGTCAGTCTCAGCCTGACGGCTGGTCGCAATCTCGGCATCGTCGGAGAATCCGGATCGGGCAAGACGACGATGCTGCGACTGCTTCTTGGGTTGACGCGTCCCTCGGAAGGCGAGGTCCTATTGAAGGGCGAGCGTCTCGATCCCTCGAATAAGATCTTCATGCGCGGCTTCCGGCGACAGGTTCAGGCAGTCTTTCAAGATCCGTATTCGTCGCTTGATCCCCGCCAGTCCGTTTTCGACATCATTGCCGAACCGATCCGCTCGCTGAAGCTCGAAGGCGACGTCAGGTCCATGGTTCGAGAGGCGCTGCAATCGGTCGGTCTCGACGAAAGCGCGGGGTCGCGCTATCCGCACGAATTCTCCGGCGGGCAACGGCAGCGGATCGCGATCGCCCGGGCTATCGTGTCGCGGCCGGAAATCATTCTTGCCGATGAGGTCGTCAGCGCGCTTGATCTGTCGACGCGCGTTCGCATCGTTGAATTGTTGAAGACGCTATCGAGCACGGTCACGCTGGTGCTGGTCTCGCACGACATCAGCCTCGTGGCGTTGCTGTGTGACGACCTGGTTATCCTTGAACGCGGCCGCATCGTTGAAAGCGGTCCGACGATGGAAATTCTCAAGAATCCAAAGCATCCCTATACGCGCGCGCTGCTGGCAAGCACGCCGCGTCTGCCGGACTACGCATGATCCATCAGTTCACCGTCGGCCGAATTTCCGGCCGACGGTATTGTCTTGTGTCAAGCGCGAACGCTCAGCGATTTCTCCGTCTTGGCATCGAAGAGGTGCACCTTTTCGAGATCCGGCACGATCGAGATGTCATCGCCTGATTGAAGCGACAGGCGATCGCGCACGGTCGCGACGATCTGTGCCGCTCCCAACGTGGCCGTTATCTGGGTCTCCGCGCCGGTCGGCTCGATGAGCGTGACTTTCGCCGTCGATCCACCCTGGTTGATGACAAGATGTTCCGGGCGGATG
The DNA here is from genome assembly GCF_030380735.1 of Rhizobium sp. S152. Classification (GTDB taxonomy): domain Bacteria; phylum Pseudomonadota; class Alphaproteobacteria; order Rhizobiales; family Rhizobiaceae; genus Rhizobium. The sequence goes on from NZ_JAUDRZ010000002.1 coordinate 464,821, forward strand.
CCATAGACGACCTCCTGTCCTCTTTCGAGCGACAGGCCGGCGGGGATCGGCAGGCGCGCGCCTCCCTCCGCGATGAATTCAACCGGCCCCTCGGCACTGATCTTGCCCTTGATGAAATTCATACCCGGCGAGCCGATGAAGCCGGCCACGAAGAGATTTGCCGGCCGGTCATAGAGGTCGAGTGGCGATCCGATCTGCTCTACGTAGCCGTCGCGCATGACGACGATCCGGTCCGCCATGGTCATCGCCTCGATCTGGTCGTGGGTAACGTAAATGGTCGTGGTCTTCAGGCGCTGGTGCAGCTGCTTGATCTCAGAGCGCATCTGCACGCGCAGCTTGGCATCCAGGTTGGACAACGGCTCATCAAACAAAAACACCTGCGGCTGGCGCACGATCGCCCGCCCCATGGCAACACGTTGGCGCTGGCCGCCGGACAGATTGCGGGGATGACGGTCAAGAAGATGCTCGAGCCCCAGGATCTGCGCCGCCTCGCGCACGCGCCCCTTGATCTCTTCCTTCGGCGCCTTTGCCAGCCTGAGCGAGAAGCCCATGTTGGCCTCGACCGTCATATGCGGATAGAGCGCGTAGGACTGGAACACCATCGCGATATCGCGCTCTTTCGGTGCAACATTGTTGACGACACGGCCACCGATCGAGATCCGTCCGTCGGAAATTTCCTCCAGACCCGCGATCATCCGCAGCAGCGTGGATTTTCCGCAGCCCGATGGGCCAACGAGAATGACGAACTCGCCGTCCTGGATGTCGATGTTCACTCCATGGAGGATTTCCAGGTGACCATAATTCTTGCGGGCATTCGCGACGCTGACTGACGCCATAATTCTCTCCGGCTGAAACGCTTTGATGCAAGGTCGCCCGAATTTGTCGGGCGCTTTCGAAACTTACTGGCGGTTGGCGGTGGCCGCGGAATAGGGCGCCAGCGCTGCGTCGATCGCCGCTAGGCAAAGATCGCGAGCCCGCGGAGCCACACGTCCGGCGACGACCTCAGGATAAACGCGTGTCAGATACTGGCTGGTCAGCGTTTCCGGGATCCGATCGGGAAGTCGCGCGATCAATGCATCCACCGCGCTGGCGGCCTGCTTGTCGGGCCAATAGTAACGAACTCGGTCGCTGTAGCTGAAATGGCGCTGCACACGCAATTCGTCGGCCGAACCAGTGTAGTGACCCGCCCAATGCTGCGGCTGGGTCAGCATGATGGCCTCCATCTCGGCATGAAGGCTGTCCGATCCGCCATAGAGTGTGGACCTGATTGCGTCGAGCCCGTATAGCGCCTCGCGCAATGCGAAGGTCAAACCGGGGCCGACTTTCAGGATCGCGAAACCGTCATCGACAAGAGCCGAAAGCTCGCGGACAGTCTGATAGTCCGTCGAGTGAGCCTCGAAGAGAAGTCCCGGCATCCGGGAAAGTGTCGACGCCAGTCCCTGGGCGCGATCCGGCTTATACAGGACGACATTCGCGTTTCCGAATTCGACACCCGGCTGGACGACGATGCCGACGACGCGCTCCATGGCCGACCCGACGCCAGCCTTTTCGAAAGCCGATGCATGGACATCCAGCGTTTTCAACGCTGCGTCGGGGGCGGTAACCTCCAGTTCCTCGATCGCGTGCGTCGCCCCGCCGGGAGGAGGGACTTCCGTGCCGATGATGTAGACCGGCGGGCGTTGGCCGACGCGGTCGGCCGTATCCTCCGCGACCTTTGCCAGGCGAGCCGCCCTTTCGGCGGTCAGCTCGTCGTCAAGGGCAACCGGTTCTCCCGCGCAGCCCATCGACGTGTCGAGATGCAGTTTCCCGAAGCCCGCTTCGACATAGGCCGCGACCATTGCCTCGGCACGCATCATTGCTTCGTCCGCACCCAACTTCTTCCACGGATTGGGGCCGAGATGATCGCCGCCGAAGATGATGGACTCCAGTGGGAAGCCGACGACGCTGGCAATCTGCTCGATGAACTGCCGGAACATCGCCGGCGTCATGCCGGTATATCCGCCTTCCTGGTTGACCTGATTGCAGGTGGCCTCGATCAGGACCACCGCGTCTTCCGCCCTCGCCCGCCGCAAGGCGGCTTCGATCACGAGCGGATGGGCCGAGCAGACAGAGGTGATGCCACGCGGCAAGGCTCGTTGCCGCGTGCCGAAGAGCTTGGAAAAGGCACTCCTGCGGTTGTGATCCAGGGCGTCACTCATACCAGCGTCACGACCTTCGTCAGGTGCCGTGGCGATACCGTGTCGATGCCTCTTGATTGCGCGACACGCTCACCGAGGAGCTGCAGGGCGGGAAGAACGACAAGTGCCGCAAGCGAGAGATCGGCATCGACGGGCAGTTCAATATCGCCGGGACCGCCTAGACCGATGACGATGGCGCCCTTTTCCCGGAGTTCTTCGACGAGCTTGGTTTCGGCATCCTTCTGATCGGTGCTGTAAAGCATGACAGCAGCGGTCTTTTCATCGACGAGACTGATCGGTCCATGGCGATACTCGAGCGGATGGAACGGCTGTGTCAGGGCCTGACTCATCTCCATCAGCTTCAACGCGCCTTCCGCCGCAATGCCGAAGAGCGGACCGCCGCCGAGAAAGACGAAGTGGCTGCGATCGAGAAAGCGCTTGCTGAGCGAAGCATCAAGGGCTTCGGCAAGTCTCTTTGCGGAAGCGACGGTCGATTCCGGGATTGTCTGCCCGATCATCTGCAGACCGAGCAGCAGCATGAGGCTGGCCGAGACCGACATGACGATGCCTTCTTCGCCGTGGGTCGGCGAAGCAACGACATCATCGCTGCATTTCGCAAGTGAACTCTCCGCCTCGACGGTCAGGGCGGTGACGAAGGCGCCGTTTTCGCGGCTCTTCCTGGCGGCGGCAACCGTCTCGGTCGTTTCGCCGCTGCGCGAGATCGCCACCACATGCGTGTTTTTCCAATCAGGCCAGAAGAACGATGGGCGGTTCAGCCATTCGGCACCCGGCACGGCGATTGCCCGACGGCCTGCATTGTTCGCATACGCCGCCAGCGACATGGCGAGGTAGTAGGATGTCCCACAGCCGACATAGACGAGGACGTCGTCGCGCGTGGTTGCCGTATTCGAGCCCAGCGCCTTCTCCCAGAAGGGGAACTGTTCGCGGATGACTTTTTCAGTCGTGTTCATGATGACTCCGATTACTTGACCGAACCGGCCAGCAAACCGCTGACGAGATATCGGTTGAGGAAGATGACGACGAGGGCAGGGATGACGATCGCGATGGAACCGCTGGCCGTGATCAGCCCGTAGTCGATGAAGTTCTTGGTGACGAACTCGGGGATGAGAACGGTCAATGGCTTGGTTGCCTGCGGCGAGAAGATGAGGGGTACGAGATATTGCCCCCAGGCGCCGAGGAAGGTGAGGATTGCCGCGGCGGTGAGGCCCGGGCCGGCCAGCGGCAGCACGATGTTGAAGAAGATATAGAGACGTCCGGCACCATCGAGCTGTGCTGCCTCTTCAAGTGCCAGCGGCAGAGCCTCGAAGACGCTGCGCAACAGCCAGAGAGACAGCGGCAGATATGCCGAGACATAGATCAGCGCGACGCCGACATAAGTGTCGACGAGATGCATCTTGATCATGATTTGGTAAAGCGGGATCAGCACGGCGTAGGCTGGGATCGCCAGCGTCGCGACGACCAGACCGAACAGCGCATTGCGGCCGGGGAAGCGAATGCGGGTGAAGGCATAGGCGCCCAGTGCGGAAATCGCCACGCACAGCAGCGTTGCCGCCGCCGAGGTGATAACGCTATTCAGCAGCGCCGCGCGAAACTGCCGCCAGACCTCGACGCCACCGATGCGATCGACGTTGATGCCGAGCAGGCGCGAATAGTGGTCGAAGGTAAAGTGCTGCGGGAAGAAGTGGATCGGCCTGACGGAGAAATCGTCCGTCGGCGTGACGGAGCTCGCGACCGTCCAGTAGATCGGACCGAGCGACCAGATCAGCAGCACGGCGACGCCGATCCATATCATCAGGCGATAGAGAAGGGTGGGTTTCATCAGTCGAACCGTGTGTTGCGATAGACCCGAAGGACGTAAATGAGCGAGACGAGAAGCGAGACGAAGGTGATGACGACGGAGAGCGCCATGCCGTAGGAGAAGCGCAGGTTCTGGAAGGTCTCCAGATAGATCTGCACGAGGATCGGTCGCGTCTCGAGACTGGACCCGGCAAGAACCCAGGCTTCGTCGAAGAGATTGAAGGCGTTCACCGTCGCGTTGGTCATGGCAACCGCGATCGCGCTGCGAACAAGCGGAAGCGTGACCAATGCGAACATCTGCGGCCGCGTCGCGCCATCGATGCGCGCTGCTTCATATAGATGCGAGGGGATGCTCTGCATGGCCGCGAGAACGATGACGATCGTCAGGGGCATCATGCGCCACACATGCACGACGGTAACGGCGATGATCGCGCTCGTCCGATCGTTGAACCAGACGTGGTTCTCGAAGGGAAGCCCGAGAGATGTAAGGATGCCGTTCAAGAGGCCAGCGCCGGGTTGATAGATCCACAGCCAGATCACGGAATTGACGACACCCGGAAGCGCCCAGGGCAGGATGACCGCCGCGAGAACCCACTGCCGGCCGACCTTCAGTTGATTGATCAGCGAGGCAGCCAGCACGCCGAAGATCGTTTCCGCAAGCACGGCCAGGACGACGTAGACAAGAGTGTTGACCCAGGTCGTGCCGAGCTGCCCGTCGGAGAGCATTCGCGTGTAGTTCTCAAGCCCGACGAAGGGGGTGCCGGCCTGCATCGGATTGACCCGATGAAGACTGTCCCAGAGCGTTCGCGCCATCGGATAGAAGACGAGCGCCGCCATGGTGATGAGAATGGGGGACACCAGCAGCACGCCGAGAGTGATGTCGGCATTTAAGCCGACACCCTTCTTTGCTGCAGTCTCCTTATAGGCGACAGCGGTCATTGCGCCATCGCCTGCTTGGCAGCGTAGGCAATGCTTTCGACAGCCTGATCAACGGTCATCTGGCCTTTGGCTGCGCTGTTGATCGCGGTGTTTACGCCGCTGGAAAACTGCGGATACCACGGAGGCGTACCCTGCGGGAACAGCGCCTCTACCGTCTTCGACTGCGCGACGAGCGCATCGCCGCTATTTAGCTTGCCTTCCGAATTGAGCTCGGCCAAAGCGGAGGTGCGGGTCGGCAGGAAGCCGTTCGCCATGTTCTTTTTCTGGAACTCTCGGCTCGTGAACCACTTGACGAAAGCGACGGCCGCTTCCTTGTTCGGCGAGACGTTGGGGATCGCGAGCGCCTCCGGCAAGCCGAAGCTGCGGGTCTCGCCGCTTTCGGTCGGAACCAGGATCGCTTCGACCTGGCCGGCCACCTTGGACTGCTTGGGATCGTTCATCTGTCCGAGACGGCCGGGCTCGCCCGAGATCATGATGCTGGTCAGACCCTGAGAAAACATTCCCTCGTTGATCTGGCTATCCTTGAGACCGGTCGAAGCCGGGTCCACGAGACCTTCCTTCAGCAGCATCAGTTCGAAGGCGAGCGCCTTGTAGCCGGCTGAATCGGGCTTGGTGAAGAGTGGGTTGAAGTCCTTGTCGAACAGCTCGCCGCCGAATGCCTTGGTCAGAAGATACCAGCTCGTGGAAGCGCCCTCGGTCGCCGATACCGGCAGACCGATCGGATAGGTGGCGATGCCCTTTTCCTTGATCTGCTTGGCGGCAGCCACCAGCTGGTCGAGTGTCTTCGGGGTCTCCGTGATGCCGGCATCCGCGAAGTGCTTCTTGTTGATGAGCATCACGCGGAAGTCGTTCGAATAGGGAACGCCGAGCAGCTTTCCATCGACCGTGAAGATCTTGGCAACGCCGATGTCCTTCACGCTATCTGCATCGATCACGTCATTGAGCGGCATGTACCAGTCGGCTGCTGCGAACTGGCCGGTCCAGGACCAGTCGAATTCGGTCACGTCAGCCGGCGCGGTGCCGGCAACCAGCGCCGTCACCAGCTTCGGGCGGATGTCGTCCCAGGAAAGCGTTTGCAGGTCGACATGGATGCCGGTTTCTGCTTCGAATGCGGCGGCGATGTCGGGTCCCTGCGGCGACGGCATCAGTACGGTGATCGATTCCCCCGCGAGCGGCTTGTCTTGAGCGGCGGCAGGAAGAGCGACAGCCAGCGCGGCTGAGGCGAGCAGTGATAAGATTGTCTTACGCATGTTCCCATCCTTCTTTGTTATCAAGGCTTACGTGACTTTATTGCGCAAACGCCGCCTTTGCCGATGCGGCGACGTGCCCGATCCAGCTGTCGTCTATGGGCCAGTCGAGAAGTTGGGCGGCAGCGAAAAGCGCTCCGCCGATCGGTGGTAACTTTGGAGCAATCGGCGGACGGCCGATGCGTCTCTCCAGCGCGTTTAGCAAAACCGTGCTTCGGAATGTGCCGCCGGCAAAGGTCCAGTCGGCCCCCGGCTCACAGTGACCGGCAATCGCCCGGTGGTGCTTGGCGAGTTCGTCCGCCGCAAGGTCAAGCAGCCCAATGGCCGCTGCATCGCCGCTCAGCGCTACCCGATCGACCACGGCGGACAAGGCGGCGATGCTTGACCGCTTCGCATCCGTTGTCGCCCAGGCGCCCAGGCTGTCCATCGGGTTTGTCGCGTCGAGTTGAAGGTGATCAAAAACTGCCTTTGCCAGTGCCGTCGGCGGCAGGCGTCCATCAAGGCTCTGGCTGAGCAGATTAAGCGCCAGCCGGCCGATCCAGTAGCTGCTGCCTTCATCGCCGATGATATCGCCCCAGCCGCCGGTTCGGGCCGGCTCACCTTCCGCATTGCGTGCCCAGGCCATGGAACCTGTTCCAGAGAGCACCAGAATACCGGATCTGCCGGCCAGCGCGCCGAGGTGCGCAGCATCGACGTCGTTGAGTACGCGCGTCCGTGCATTCGGGAAGGCCTGCTCGATGGTTTCTTCGAGCAGGCGGGAAAGATGGGCGACTTCTCCGTAAACAGGCAGCGCTGCCGCGACTGCGGCCAATCGCGTCTCGTTGCGAAATGGCTCGATATGCGTCTCGAGTTCGGTCCGCCAGGCTGGATTGTCCATGGCGTTCACGCCGCCGCCTAGCTCGGTGCGAAGGATGTTTCCGCTACGATCGGCAAGCGCCACCATCATCTTGGTGCCGCCGCCATCAATGCCGAGGATCAGATCGTCGCTCAAGACTTTGCTCCCTGATCGGCAAAGATGGTCTCGACAGCAAGCTCGTTGAGTTGTGTTCGCCAGTCCTTCGACAGACCGGCATCGGTGATCAACTTGGCGCTGTTCAAGGGAGCAACTTTGTATGTCGCAGTCGCACCGAACTTTGAGGAATCCGCCAGGACAAACCGGTTGTTGGACCGGGTGAGCATCTTTCTGTTCAGGCTGGCTTCTGCACTATCCACACTGTAGATCGCGCCGTCGCCGCTCACAGCGCTTGCGCCGAGAAACAGCTGGTCGAACCAGATCGTCTCCAACATCGCTTCAGCCTGCGGACCGACGAGCGATGCGTTTTCGCTGCGCAACTGCCCACCGAGAAGCACGACGTCGAGGTTCGGGACGTTCATGAACTCCTGCGCCACGATCAGGCCGTTGGTAAAAATGCGTAGCGGCATGGAATTGATACGGATCAGCTTCGCAAGCTGAAGAACCGTCGTGCCGGCATCGAGGAAGATCGCGGTGCGGGGTGAGAGACGCTCATAGGCCGCATTGGCAATTGCGCGTTTGGCGGACAACTGCCGTTTTTCGCGCTCCTGAAAGGCAAGCTCCACCGAGGAACCCTCGGCAATGCGGGCGCCTCCATGAACACGATCGATCGCGCCTGCTTCCTGCAACAGCTGGAGATCGCGCCGCACGGTCGCGAGCGAGGCACCGACGGCATCCGCGATGTCCTGGATCGTGGAGAAGCCGTTGGCATAGAGATGGCTGCGGATGAGATCCTGCCGATCAGTCTTGAGGCCGCCGCTCTGGTTCAACGCGTGTTCCCTTTTTGCTTTCTAATTTCACTCAGGTTTTCATTTAGAAAGATCAATGTCAATCATGTTTATGATTTTTTTTGATCGTTTTATTTGAGCACAAAGAAAACGGCGCCTCCGAAAAGGCGCCGCTCATGGAAAGGGTAGGGTATTTTCAGTGATACTTGGGCAGCAGGTCACCATGCTGTTCGATCAGATCATCGACCATGCGCCAGATTTCGTCAGGCGAGAGTTCGGCGGAAGTGTGCGGATCGAGCAGTGCAGCCTGGTAGATCCGGTCTCTTTTGCCTGTCAGTGCGGCTTCTACGGTCAGTTCCTGCACAGAAATGCTCAACCGCATGACGGCCGCGAGCTGGGACGGAATTCTGCCGATCCGAGTGGGCTGGATGCCGTTGCGATCGACGTGGCACGGGACCTCGACGACGCATTCAGGCGGAAGGTTTTCGATCAGGCCGTTGTTCGGAACATTGCCGTAGATCAGCGCCGGCTTCCCGGTTACCGCAGCGTGGATGATGCCGGCGGCATATTCATTGCTTCGGCAGACATCGATCGGCTTGCCGCCTTCGAGGTCCTGACGCAGCGCATGCCATTCGGCGATCTGCACCTCGCATCGGCGGATATATTCATCGAGCGGAATATTGAGCTGATCCACCAGTTCCGGTCGCCGGTCCTTGATGTACCAGGACGTATATTCCGAGAAGTGCTCGCTGGATTCGGTGACGAAGTGGCCAAGCCGTTTGAGTGCGTCGAAACGGACACGGTCGTCGGCCGGAGCCTTGCCTTCTTCGCCAAGCGCCTTCAGCCTCGGATAGAGGTCCTCGCGGTGGCCGTTGGCGCCGATCTTCTCGTATTTGAGGAAGAAGGCGATGTGATTGATGCCGGCCGAGATGTAGTTGATGTCATCGATGTCCTCGCCGAGGCACTCGGCAAGATGGCCCGCGGTATGCTGCACGCTGTGACACAAGCCTACGTTACGGATGCTCGGGGCAATTTCCTTGATCGCCCAGCAGTTTATCGCCATCGGGTTGACGTATTGCATCAGCAACGCATTCGGGCAGACTTCCTCCATGTCGCGGCAAATCGCTTCCAGGACAGGGATTGTTCGCAGGCCGCGGAAGATGCCGCCGATGCCAAGCGTGTCGGCAATCGTCTGTCGCAGGCCATATCTCTTGGGAATGTCGAAATCCGTGACCGTCGCCGGCTTGTAACCGCCGACCTGCATCATGAGGATCACGAAGTCCGATCCCTTCAAAGCCTGTCGACGATCGAGCGTCGCTTCAATGCGCACGGAATCGAGCTTCAGCGCCTCGCATATGCGCCGCGCGACGATCTCCGACGTCTTTAGGCGCTCGGGATCAATATCGAATAGGCTGATGATGTAATCGTGCTCGGACGGCGTCGACAGGACATCGCCCAGAATGTTCTGGGCAAAGACGGTGCTTCCGGCTCCGACAAGGCAAATCTTCGGCATGTGGTTCTCCTCTGGTGGGGTTGAACCGTAATGCCTCTTCCAATCGGGATTTTCTTCCTGCTAAAAGCAAAATAATTCTCGAATCGGAGCAATCGCATATGAGCGTGAGGGAAAGCGGCGCGGCGGGGAAGTGGGTCGGATCGCCGCGCGATTTTCTCATTGAGCAACATGTCGCCGATACGATGACCTCGGCCCATTGGCACGACCATATAGAAATCAACCTGCTCCTCGAGGGTTCGATGACCTACCTGTTCAACGGGAGGCAGGAATATGTGGAGGCCGGGCGCCTCGTCCTTTTCTGGGCGGCCATTCCCCACCAAACAATCTCCGTCACGCCGGAATCGCCGCTTGTCTGTATCTATCTTCCGCTCGTTGATTTTCTGGCCATGCCGATCGAGGCGACCGCGAGACAGGCGATCCTGCAGGGGGCGTTCATACACGAGCCCAATCCTTCAGGCGAAACCATGGGTGCGCGCTGGATCGAGGAGTGGAGCCATGGCGATCAAGTCAGGCGACAACTGGTGAATGATGAGATCGGCCTGCGCGTGCGGCGATTGATCCTTGATCATGCGGATGTCGGTTTCAACCGCCGCGAGGCAACGGCGCTGGCTGGGCCCAGTGTCCGATATACGCAGACCCTTACAGACCTGATCAGCACGCGCTACCCCGAAGCCCTGACACTCACCTCCATAGCGAAGCTCGCCCGTGTTCACCCGACCACGGCAAACAGGTCATTTCGCGATGTACTTGGAATTTCGGTGATGGAGTATCTTACGCGCTTCCGCCTGGCCCGCGCGATGCAGCGACTGGCTGAGACGGACGACGCGATACTTGAGATTGCCCACGACTGCGGTTTCGGATCGTCCGCGCGCTTTTACGATATATTCAAGAAGCGGACGGAAACCACGCCACGTCAGTTTCGCCTCATGACCCGTTCGAGGTAATCTGGGGCAATCCTCAGCCCTGAACGGGATAAATCACGTCAAGCGATACTTCACCTTCCAGTATTCCGCGTTGGACATCTCGGCGTCCATGGCTGATTTCGATAACCGTATAAAGCTTATCGTCTCGAAAAGCGCTTGCATTCCGTGTCGAGACATCTTCCGCGGGCGCGGCATCGACTTCCATGAAGTCGAGTTCGCGTGCCGAGGCGACAATACGCGCATCACCGCTTGTTCTCGCCGCAACCACTATTTCGCCCTGATTGGGCGAGTTATCCCAGCGGGGATCGTCGGGAGCAGCCACCGGGACCAGCCTGTAAATATTCAGGGCCTCGTTTTCTCCGACATCGGGAGAGGATTCTCTCGCCGCGTCGGCTATCTGCGCCTGACTTTCGACAGATTGCGCGAAGGTGTTGGACGTGGTGGCGTTGTTGGGAGCATCGCCTCCGGATTTCACAACGTTCGACATCAAGGCTCTCCTGGAAGGGATGTGGCACTCGCCGCCGGTTTTCCCGGCGGCGAGGCGCGTATTGATTACTTGCAGGCGTTCGCCGCGTCGGTCGAGCTCGAGGTGGTGTTCGAGCTCGGGTTGGTCGTGCCGCCTGCCTCGCGGCGCTGGCAATCATTGGCGTCGCCGCCGGAGGTGCCCGTGCCCTGCCCGTTGATGTTGGGAGCAGGCGTGCCATTTCCGTTATCGCCTGTATTCTGTCCACCACTGGACTGAGACGTGCCACTACCGGCATTGTCGCCAGTGTTCTGCCCGCCGCCGCTACCACCGCCCGATGTCTGCGCCATTGCGGACGTAGCAAGGCCGACGGATAGAAGCGATACTGCAAGGATTTTCGTAAGCATTGGTATTTCCTCCGATCTTTTCTTGACTTTGAACTAACCAAGGAGGCTGGAGGATGTTCCCGGCTATACGCTTAATGTTGCGAACTGCTTCTGGATTAAGCGGACCCGGGCGTGAGGACGAGTATGTAAAGTGCCGCGATGACGACGGCGATTGCGAAAATGGTGATGACGAACCGCGACATGCCGCGGCGGGCTTTCTTACCTGTGCTTTTCATATCTCGGAAACACATATGGCCGCAGAAAGGTTCCGAGGCGGTGACGCCGCCATGGCAAGTTTGCCACTCCCGATAAATATGATAGGCATACTCATGTTCATCCCTTGCAATTCTGTGATAATTGCTGGAGATCGCCGCTAGGTGGCCAACCGGGACTATCGAACGCAATGAGACGACCCTTCCAGATGCTCCGTCGCGACGCGGTATTTCAAGGATCAAGCAGAGGCGGAAATCGACATTGAGTTTCTGGCACTCCATGGTTTGGCGCACCGAAGGCATCAAGGTGACGGCGCCGGTCAAGTGGCAACGCTACGACGGATTGGTCAGCGCCTTCTGGGAAGCGGAAAGCCAGGCAGGTGCCACCGGCTACTATCTTTCCGCCGATCCCAGGATCATGATCTTCTTCAGCGACGTTTCCTCGCAGGTGAAGATCTCGAACCGCAGCGGTGACTTCTCGCAATATCACCGGCCGATGACCCGGGCGATCTACATTCCGCCTGGCGTTCCGATGTGGACGACAAGCAGCGCGCTGCATCGGTTCTCTCATCTCAACCTGCATATGCACAAGGACCGGATGCTTCGGTATCTGTCGCCGGCAATCGGCGGCTCGGCGGCACTGACCGCGCTGCGCAGTCCCGTCGAGATACAGGACATAGGTGCCATCCAGACATTGGCCGGATTGCTTGTCGACGAGGTGTCGCAGCCCTCGAAGCACGCGATCTACGCTGAGAGCCTGGTCGGCAGCATCGTCACGGGTCTTATCGATATCCCGGAGGAGGGAAGCGACGGAGCGGGAGGGCGGCTCACGCAGGCGCAGATGAACAAGCTTATCGCCCGCATCGAGGCGCAGAGTGATGGACGGATGAGTGTCTCCGAAATGGCCGCAGTTGTTGGTCTTTCGGAAAGCTGGTTCGCCAATGTCTTCAGGCAGACGACAGGCAAGACGCCGCTACAATGGCAGCTTACGAACCGTATCGAACGGGCGAAGCAGCAACTGCTCGAGAACGAAATGACGGTGGCAGCCATTGCCGCCCAGTTGGGTTTTTCCGACCAGGCGCATTTCACCAAGGCCTTCCGCCAGATCGCCGGCGATACACCGGCGGCCTGGCGACGCGGAATTGTCAGGGACAACTAGCAAGGGGTCTGTCCCGCCCGGAGGATCCGAGCGGGAGGGTAAGGCTACCAGGTCTGGCGCAGGGTCGCGTAGATCGCGCGACCGGGGTTGTAATAGTAGGCGCCGCCGTCATCATTCGCGATGTGCTTTTCATCAAAGATGTTGCTGGCGTTGAGCTGGAAGGTTGTGTTTTCCTGAATTTTGTAGGTGAAGGCAGCGTCGAAGACGATTGCACCGTCTGATTTCCGCGTGTTCTTGTTGTCGAAGTAATAGGCTCCGACATACCGGGCGCCCGCTCCGAATGTCATGTCGCCGCGCGATCCATTGCCGGGCAGCGTGTAGGTGCCCCAAACAGAGGCCAAGTGTTCCGGCACCTGTGCAAAGCGCTTGCCATTCACCCCCGACGCATTGCCCGGTTCCACGATCTTTGAATCGATATATCCGTAAGCGGCGATCACGTTGATGTTGTCTGTGAGCTCCATTTTGGCCTCAAGATCCACGCCGCGATGCCTGACCTTGTCGACGGTTGATTCCAGATAGGCCGGCGCTTCGCGCGTCGTGATATTCTCCATCGTCAAATCGTAGACGGAAGCAGTGAACAATGCGGGAAAAGCATCCGGACGGTATTTGACACCTACTTCGTACTGCGTGCCGGTCGTGGGTTCGACACCGGTGCTAGGTGGCGCTACGGACTCTGCGTAGCTGGTGTAGACGGCGAGTTCTTCGGTAATCTTGTAGCTCAGACCCAGACGCTTGCTAAACTGGCTGTAGTCGCCGGATTTGACGCCTGTGACAGAACTTGCCTCATCCAGGTCCAGCCAGTCGTTGCGAAGCCCCAGGCTTGCCGTAAGTCTATCGAACAGGACCAGGTCTTGTTGAACGTATATGCCGTTGGTCCGCTGGTCGTTGGTCTTGCTCTCTGTCAACGGAACAGCAACAGCACCTGAGTACACCGGATTCTGCCAATCAATACCCGGTGCTGTCCCAAACCAGATCGGTGGATAAAGAGCATAGTTATCATTATCGGATTTGATGGTTTTGTAGTCAGTGCCGAAAAGCGTCCGGCTTTCGACCTGGTCGAAGCTCGCTTCATACAAAAGATGTGTATCGACCACGAACTGCCGGTCCGAGCCATTGCCACCGAAGAAAATGCGATCAACGGCCGTATCGGCAGGATCGCTGGCCCCGAGCTCATCGTAGACATAAGCGTAGCCGAATCTGTTGGCCGCCGTGCTGTACCGCGCGCTCGAATTGAAGGTCAGTCCGTTTCCGAAATCGTGGTCGAAGATAACACTGTAGGTGTTTCTGTTCGTCTTGTCGTAGTTGTAATCCGGCTCGCCGAAAAATTCGTCGCGATCCAGATCGGTGAATCGCGGATGGCCGCCGCCGCTTGGCGTGCCGTCCCTGTCCAGGTGATCGAATACGAATGACAGGCTTGTCGCATCGCTCGGGCGCCAGGTGAGGCCCCCCATGATGAAGTTCTCGTCATCCTGCGAATAGTCATATTCGCCATTGGACCGCTGGAACTTGCCGGTCAGGCGATAGGAGAGCGTGTCATCGGCAGTGATATTATCGCCAAAATCGATGCCGGTTTCCTTGTGTGCGTTGGAACCGCCGGTGGCATAGACTTCGCCGAAGCGCTCGCTCTTCGGAAGTTTCGTCACGTAGTTCACGGAACCGCCGGGATCGGACACGCCGAAGCCGGTCGAGTTGGCGCCCTTCAGCACTTCAACGCGATCGAAAGCGTAGGGTTCTTCCAGGATACCACCCCAGCTTCGGCCGATGGCCAGTCCATCGCGGTATGTGTAGGGGCTGAAGCCGCGGATCTTGAAATAGTCATAACGGTCATCGGAGCCGTAATAGTCCGTGTTGACACCGGCGGTGTACTGGATGACCTGCTCGACGCTTTTTGCGGCGCGCTCCTCGATTTCCTTGGACGTAATGACGGAGACGGTCGCCGGCGCGGTCAGGATATCGGTCGGCATCTTGCCGACGGCCGTGGTATCGGTCGCAACGATCGACTTCGAATCGTCGCTGGTATCGAGCTTGCTCGACTGTCCTTTTAGCAAGATGGGCGCCAGCGCCGTGTCGGAACTTGAACTCGCGGCATCCTGAGAAAACGCGAAGACAGGTGCCAAGGCGACAAGCGCGGTGCAGCCGAGAAAAATCGACATCCGGCTGCGAGGTTGTGTGCGTGCCGAGCGTCGGGCTGTTCGTTCAATGTCCATATTCAAGTTCCAGATCATAAATGGCTATTGCTTCGCATTCCCGGGTCGGTGCGGAGCCGTATGGAGCAGGGAGCCTCGCCAGGCTGTCGTCTGGTTTGAACATCCCCGATGTCATCGGCTAATAACTTGAGGCCATTTATCCAGTATTGTAAGATTCTCGCATTTTGTAAAAACCGACGGAAATTTCACGTCGGCTTTCTCCAAGGGTCAGCATTTTCATTGACTGGACCTAATTAACCTGAAACTGGAAGTCCACTTTAATATGAAGGTGGAGCTCGATGTTGCGCTCATTGCGTTTTGTGTTCAGGTTGGTGTCGGCAGTCGTGTTGCTGGTTGCGGCCAATGGCGCCAGGGCGGATGACAGCACAGTCTATCCGATCGTCATCAAGCACGCCTTCGGTACGACTTTGATCAACAAGAAGCCGCAGCGTGTCGCAACGGTAGCGTGGGCAAACCACGAGGTGCCTCTAGCGTTGGGCATTGTGCCCGTTGGTTTCGCCAAGGCCAATTTCGGCGATGATGACGGTGATGGCCTGCTGCCATGGGTGGCCGAGAAGCTGACGGAATTGCACGCCGACAAACCGGTGCTCTTCGATGAAGGCGACGGCATCGATTTCGAGGCTGTCGCGGCGACGAAACCCGACGTGATCTTGGCGTCGTATTCCGGGCTCAGCCAGGCCGATTACGACACTCTGAGCCAGATTGCCCCTGTCGTTGCCTATCCGGAGGCGCCGTGGTCAACCGACTGGCGCCAGATGGTACGGCTCAACAGCGCCGGTCTCGGCATGGCCGCCGAGGGCGAGGCGCTGATCTCTAAGATCGAAGGCGAGATCGCACAAGTGGTCTCCGCCCATCCCGAGCTTCATGACAAGTCGGCGATGTTCATCACGCATCTCAATGCGACGGATCTGAGCACTGTCAATTTCTACACGACCAACGACACTCGTGTGAAATTCTTCGCGGATCTCGGTCTGACGTCGCCGAAAAGCGTCGTGGAGGCATCCGCCCCAGGAAAATTCTCTGGCTCGATCAGCGCCGAACGCATCGACGCGTTCGACGACGTCGATATCGTCGTCACCTACGGCGACCAGAAACTGCTCGACGCACTGGACGCCAATCCCCTGACGTCCAAGATGCCTGCGGTCGAGAAGAGCTCGCTTGTGATGCTCGGGCGTAACCCGCTCGGCACCGCGGCAAACCCGACGCCGCTGTCGATCTCCTGGGTGCTGAAGGACTACGTCGACATTCTAGCGGAAGCCGCCCGTAAGTCGAAATGACAGCCCGCAGCCTGAAATCGTCGCAGCCGACTTTCGCCACCGTTCGCTCAAATGGAGGGCGCGGGGTCTGGCTCTGCGTTCTCGCGGCGCTGACGGTCGCGCTGTGCGCGCTTTCCGTCACTGTCGGCACACGCGAGGTCGGCTGGTCGGATATCTATGCCGCGCTGGTCGGTGCCTCGGATAACATCGGGCAGGCCGCGGTCACCGTCCGCATTCCGCGAACTCTGCTTGCCTTGCTGGCCGGTGCTGCGCTTGCACTTGCCGGCGGCATCATGCAGGGCGTTACCCGCAATCCACTTGCCGATCCCGGCATTCTCGGGGTCAACATGGGGGCGTCGCTGGCCGTGGTGATCGGCGTTGTCTGGTTCGGCATCACATCGTCCAGCGCCTACATCTGGGTCGCCATCGCCGGAGCGGGTTGCTCGGCGATATTCGTCTATACCATCGGCTCGCTCGGACGCGGAGGCGCGACACCGCTGAAGCTGGCCCTTGCCGGCGCGGCAACGTCAGTCGCGTTCTCCTCGATGGTGATCGCCGTCGTACTTCCGCGTGCGGATATCGCCGGTGGAATACGCTCCTGGCAGATCGGCGGCGTCGGCGGCGCAACGTTCGAGCGCATCGATCCAGTGCTGCCTTTCCTGGCCGTCGGTTTCCTCATCAGTTTGCTGTCGGCGCGAAAGCTGAACTCGCTGGCGCTGGGAGACGATCTCGCCGCCGGTCTTGGCGAGCGGGTCGCCTTCGCGCGCGCGCTCGCTTCGCTTGGCGCGATCCTGCTGTGCGGTGCAACCACGGCGGTGTGCGGTCCAATCGGATTCCTCGGCCTCGTGGTGCCGCATCTTTGTCGCCTGCTGGTTGGCGTCGATCATCGCTGGCTGCTGCCGTTCAGCGCGCTTGGCGGCGCTTGCCTGCTGCTGGCCGCCGACATCGTCGGCCGCATTGCGGCGCGGCCGGGAGAGATCGATGTCGGTATCGTCACTGCGCTGATCGGCGCGCCCTTCTTCATCTGGATCGTTCGGCGTCAGCGGGTGCGCGAGCTATGACCGTGATTTCCGCCGGCACCAACATTGACCATCTTGTCGTCAGCCGCCGCCGGCATGGGCGAAGACATGCAACCGTCGTTGCCGTTCTGCTGCTGCTCGTCGTCGTCCTGTTTGCGCTGACGTTATCTGTGGGGCAGTCGGTCACCCCGCCTCGCGACGTGATCAAGGTGCTGCTCGGCGAAGACGTGCCGGGGGCCACCTTTACCGTCGGTCAATTGAGGCTGCCGCGCGCCGTTCTGTCGGTGCTCGCGGGGCTTTGTTTCGGTCTAGGCGGCGTGGCATTCCAGATCATGCTCAGAAATCCGCTGGCAAGCCCCGATATCATCGGCATCACATCGGGCGCGAGCGCCGCCGCGGTCTTCGCGATCATCGTGCTTTCGATAACAGGCCCCATCGTCTCCGTACTCGCTGTCGCAGCCGGCCTCGGCGTCGCCCTGCTTGTCTATGGCCTATCGTTTCGCAACGGCGTTGCCGGGACGCGACTGATCCTCGTCGGTATCGGCGTATCTGCGATGCTCGAAAGCGTCGTTGCCTATATCCTCTCAAGCGCGCCCGCCTGGAACCTGCAGGAGGCGATGCGCTGGCTCACCGGTAGCGTCAACGGCGCTCAGTTGGGGCAGTCCGTGCCGCTCCTCTTGGCGCTTGTCGTCTTCGGCGGCCTGCTGCTCAGCCGTAGCCGCAATTTGGAAATCCTGCGCCTTGGAGACGATACGGCTGCGGCGCTGGGTGTCCGCGTCGGCGCAACACGCATCCTGATCATTGTCGGTGCCGTCGGCATCATCGCCTCAGCGACTGCCGTCACGGGCCCGATCGCATTTATCGCCTTTCTCTCCGGCCCCATCGCCGCGCGGATCGTGGGAAGCAGCGGATCGCTGCTTATCCCATCCGCTTTGGTCGGTGCCACGCTGGTGCTTGGCGGCGATTATGTCGGGCAGTTTCTGCTGCCGAGCCGCTATCCCGTGGGTGTCGTGACCGGCGCGCTGGGCGCTCCCTATCTCATCTTCCTCATCGTGCGTGTCAACCGGACCGGAGGCTCGCTATGACCATCCATTCCCTCACCGCCAGCCAGTTGTCGGCCGGCTATGGCGACAGCGAGATCCTCCGGGGTCTTGATCTCGCCGTGCCGCCGGGCAAGATCACCGTCATCGTCGGCGCCAATGCCTGCGGAAAATCGACCCTGCTGCGCGCCATGTCGCGACTGCTTTCGCCAAAGCATGGTCAGGTCTTGCTCGACGGCAAGTCGGTTCACCGTACACCGCCCCGCGAACTCGCGCGCACATTGGGCCTGCTGCCGCAATCTCCTATCGCGCCTGAAGGCATTACTGTCGCCGATCTCGTAAGCCGCGGCCGGCATCCTCATCAGGGCCTGTTCTCGCGCTGGACTCGCAAGGACGACGAGGCGGTCGAGCGGGCTCTGACGGCGACGCGGACGACCGAACTGGCGGAGCGGCCGGTAGACGAATTGTCGGGCGGCCAGCGCCAGCGCGTCTGGATCGCCATGGCGTTGGCGCAGGAGACGGGCGTCCTGCTACTGGACGAACCGACGACATTCCTCGACATCAACCATCAGGTCGAAGTGCTTGATCTGCTGACCGATCTCAATCGCACGCGCGGTACCACCGTCGTCATGGTGTTGCACGATCTCAACCTCGCGGCGCGCTACGCGGATCATCTTGTGGCGATGGCAGGCGGAGGCATCCACATTTCCGGCACGCCGGAGACCGTATTGACGGAAGAGCATGTCCGCGAAGTCTTCGGCCTCGACAGCCGCATCATCGTCGATCCGACCTCTGGCCGTCCGATGATGCTGCCGATAGGGCGGCACCGCATGGTGTCGGAGACGACCTGATGAGCAGGCAGGAAAGATATTCAGAAGGAGTAACGGCATGAGCGATGTCAAGGAATTCAGGCTGGCCGGAACCGCGTTGCCGAAAGACCCGATCGGGATGCTCGATGAAATCTGCGAGCACTTCGTCGAGC
Organism: Rhizobium sp. S152; assembly: GCF_030380735.1. Taxonomy (GTDB): domain Bacteria; phylum Pseudomonadota; class Alphaproteobacteria; order Rhizobiales; family Rhizobiaceae; genus Rhizobium. Next base: position 483,902 of record NZ_JAUDRZ010000002.1, read on the forward strand.
ACGCCGAAGTGCGGCGCACCGGCAATCTCGCTCTATTGAAGAGCAAGGCCGGCGACGCCAGCATTCAGGTGGAAGGAAGCCGGCTGCTGATCGAGCTCAATTGCCCGACACCGCAGATGCTGCAGATGAGCCGCACGATGCTTGCCGAGCATCTGTTCTATTTCGCAGGCGAGGATCCGTTTGAGCTAAGCTGGGCAGAACAGCTGTCGCTCGCGTCTCTGCCTAATATTCACGAAGCCGTTGTCGTCTCGACAGAAGAGGTCACTCCTCATATGCGGCGCGTCAAGTTCGCCTGTGCCGACGTGACGCCCTTCATCGGCGGCGACATGCATGTCCGCCTGCTTGTGCCGCCGAAGGGAAGGGAGCCGGTATGGCCCGGTGTCCGCCAGGATGGGCGTGTCGCATGGCCCGAGGGTGAGGATGAACTGCTTGTCCGCGTCTACACGATCCGGTTCGTCGACGTGGACAAGGGTGAGCTATGGGTCGATTTCCTGCAGCACCCGGCCGCCGGGATCAAGACACCGGGAGCGGATTTCGCCATGGATGCGCAGCCGGGCGACAGGGTGGCGCTGGTCGGCCCGGGCGGCGGCAGTCTTCCGAATGCCAAGGACATGCTCTTCATTGGAGACGAGAGCGCATTGCCCGCCATTGCCCGCATTGTGGCGGAGATGCCTGTTGGTGCAACCATGCAGGCGATCATCGAGGTGCTCGACGCCGGCGAGGAGCAACTACTCCCCTCTGCCGGCAACCTCAGCGTTCGGTGGCTGCATCGCAAAGACTATCCGGAAGGCGCCAAGAACGTCTTGGCCGACGAGGCCACTAAGGCAATCATGGCTCTGGACAAGGGAAGTTTCGTATGGGCGGCCTGCGAGAAGGACGACATCCGAACGATCCGAGCGCTGCTCAAGAGCCGCGGGCATGACAGGAAGAACATGTACGTTGCCTGGTATTGGGAGCGGGATGCCTCCTGAGCGCGGTTGCTGAGCTTGCGTTTCTCCGCCGCCGCTTTGGCATTTTCCGGATCGCCTCTAGCGCATGTGCCTTGACGAGGCATGCGTTCCTGGACGAGGCATAAGCCATCACCTTGTCCAGAAAAAAGACGGTCGATCACAACCCCGGCCGCTCGCAGACATTGCCGAGGCACACATGAGAACTCTCCTCAACCACTCGCACATGGCTGCTGTCGGCTATCTCGAGCCGTGGAGCGTGCGGGCCGGTTCGATAACCCAGGCATTTATTTCCTGCACCGATCCCAACGCAACCATCGCCATCACTACGTTGGATCGCGACGATAAGGAGCGTGTCGAGTGGAAAGTCATAAGGCATGAGCCGACGTTTTCCACCCGGTCCTACACCCTGGGCTCCTGGATCGAATTGCCGGACGGTATTGCCGCAACCCGTATTCTTGATCTGAATTTCGAGATACTTTTCACCGATAACAGCGAGCCGAAACCGGTCGTTTCCTTTGGGTCATTTCGGCTCACCCTTGATCCCACCGGACGGCTGCTGGCCAGTGGCCAAATGGTCGCCAATGTGAGGCAGGAGCGTTGGTATCGGATCAAGCTCTCGCGAACACCTGGCAGCATTTCATGCATCGTGGAGACGGAGGGTGGTAATGTCGTCGGCAACTGCGCGGTCGCCGATGACGGCCAGCCGGGCAGCATCCTGATCGGCGCGGAGCCGAACCTGAACAGCAAAACGCTGAATGCGCGCATTGGCCGAATTCTTATCGAGGCTGATGAGGCCGCGCTCGAATGGCGCTTCCCAACCCGAGGACCGGTGGCCGCGCTTGCGCCTGTCGCTGGTGGCGACGCGGAGCTTGTCATCCACAATGCTCCCATCTTCGCAGTCGCCTCGGCACGCTTTACGGGCGGCGTACATGATCCGAGACTCGATCCCGAGCACTTCGACGCGGTGCATCTTCACGACGATGACTTCGGCGGTTTCGATTGGTCGGCGGATATGAGTATCGAAGTGCCCGCCCACGCCCGCTCAGGTGTCTATGCGGTCGAAATCACGACCAGTAGGGGCGTGGAAAAGCTGCCATTCTTCGTGCGGCCACAGCAGCCCCGATCCGCCGTTGGTGTGCTGCTGCCGACGGCGACCTATCTGGCCTATGCGGACGAACAGCTTCCGCCTCATCGCTACCCCTGGCACGGAAGCGATCGGGGACATCTCTTTGCCATCGACAACAATTTCCTCAGTCTCTACGACACCCACGGCGATCTTAGCGGCGTGAGCCTGACCTCCAGCCGTCGCCCGCGCGCCACGCTGCGTGACGACTATCACTATCCGCTCTCAAACTCGCCACATCTGCTTCCCGTCGATCTTCAGCTTCTGAAGTTCTGCGGACGGCATGGACTCGATGTCGATCTGCTGACCGACCATGATCTCGATGCGGAAGGAGTCGCCGCCATCGAGCGATATCAGCTTCTTTTGACGGGCAGCCACCCCGAGTACTGGTCTTCCAATATGATGAAGGGGCTCGAGAGCTACGTTCAGCGCGGCGGCAGCGTCGGCTATCTCGGCGGCAACGGGTTTTACTGGGTCGTGGCGTTTCAGGACGACAAGATGGAGTTGCGTCGTGGCAAGAACGATATCTGGAGCGGCCGGCCGGGGGAAATCCATATGGCCATGACAGGCGAGCCGGGCGGCAACTGGGAAGATCGCGGGCGGCATCATCCGCAGGCCTTGTTCGGCGTCACCTATGTCATCATGAGCTTCGGCCCGTCACGGCCCTATCGGCGGCTTGAGGGGAGCCATCATTCGGAATTCGCCTGGCTGTTCGACGGGGTCGCGTCGGACGTCTTCGGTCAGAGCGGAACAGTGCTCGGCGGGGCGGCGGGCTACGAGGTCGACGCAGTCCTGCGATCGGGCGAAACGCCCGCAAATCTCGTCAGGCTGGCTGTGGCGGATGATTTCGACGAGAGCTTCCAGTTGAGGCCGGATCTCTGGGTCGCGGATGGCGAGGTGGAGCGCGCAGCGCTTCGCCGATCCGACATGACGGCCTACCGCCATGAGGGCGGAGGGTTCGTGTTTTCGGCAAGCTCGGTCGCGTGGATCGGCGCGCTGCCTGGGGCCGGCGAAGACAATGACGTCGGCCGGATCATGCTCAATCTGATCGGAAAGTTTACCGGATAGGGCAGGGCCGCCGGCCCAAGCCGGCCGGCAGACAGGACGGGATCAGTGGTCGTCGGCGCCCTGAGAGCCTGCCCGGATCGCCGCCAGCACATCCTTTTGTAGTGCGATGAACTCCGCGGAAGCAATCATGTCCTGATTGCGCGGTCGCCCCAGACCGACGTGGAAGGTGGTGTTGATCCGGCCTGGATTGATGCTCATGGCGATGATGCGATCCGAGAGATAGACGGCTTCCTCGACATCATGGGTTACGAAAAGCACGGTCAGCCGGTGTTCTTCCCAGATCTGGGTCAGAAGCTCCTGCATCTGATGGCGCGTCAGCGCATCAAGAGCGCCGAACGGCTCGTCCATCAACAGCATCTTCGGCCGGTAGGAAAGTGCGCGGGCAATGGCCACACGCTGCTTCATGCCGCCGGACAGCTGCGACGGGAAGGCATCTGCAAAGCGATCGAGCTTCACGAGATTGATGTGATGGCGCGCAACCTCGCGACATTCGGCGCTGGAAAGCCCGGCGGCCTGAAGCGCGAACTCCACGTTCTGCAGCGCGGTCAGCCAGGGCAGCAGCGTATAGGACTGGAAGACGACGCCGCGGTCGAGGCCGGGCCCGACGATCGGTGCACCGTCGGTGAGTAGCACGCCGTTGTCGAAGCCCTGCAGCCCGGCGACGATCGAAAGCAGCGTGCTCTTGCCGCAACCGGAAGCGCCAACGAGGGATACGAACTCATTGTCTGCGAGTTCGATATCGATGTCGCTGAGCGCGTGTACCCGGTTCTTGGAGTTGCCGTACCACTTGTTCAGGGATTCGATCTTGAGTTTCGGCTCGCTCATTTCAATGTCTCGACGAATAGCGGAAGAATACGCGCTCCAAGGCCTTCATGGTCTGGTCTGTTAGAAGGCCGAGAAGACCGAGGAGAAGGATGTAGCCGATGATCGTCTGGGTCTGGAAATAGCGCTGCGACACGACGATCCGGTATCCGAGACCCGAGGTCGCGGCGACCAGTTCGGCGAGCACGAGCCAAGTCCATGCCCAGCCGAGGCTGATGCGCAACGTGTCCCATATGCCGGGTAGGGAGGATGGCAGCACGATGCGGCGCAGGATTTTCGTTTCTGACAGGCCGAGCGTCCGGCCAAGACCGACGAAGTCCGGAGGAACACGCTTGACGCTGTCCATGACCATCAGCACCTGCTGGAAGAAGGTGCCGATGAAGATGATGACGAATTTCTGGATGTCGCTGGTCCCGGCCCAGAGAATGGTGAGCGGCACGAAGGCCACGACCGGCATGTAGCGCACGAAGTCGACAAAGGGTTCAATCGCCGCTTCCCAGGTCTTGAAGCAGCCGATCATGATGCCGATCGGGATTGCCAGCGCCGAGGCGATGGCGAATCCGATCAGCATCCGGTAGATGCTGATCCCGGCATCGGCGAGCAAGGTGCCGTTTAGGGTCAGTTCGACCATCTTGTCCCAGACCGCGCCGGGGCTCGGCAGGAAGATGGGCTTGACCCAGCCGGTTGCTGTCGCCAGCCACCACACGAAGAACAGCAAAAGGAAAACGGTGAGCGCGATTGCGACATAGATGCGACCGTTCAGCGGATCACCGATGCGAAATGCGCTCGGCGGCCGCCCGACACCCGCGCGTGGCTGCGCGCGGGATCCCTTGTTGGATGAGTGCTGTCCTTCGGTGGCAGACATTCTATGTTCCCTAAGGCGGTTTACTTGTTCGCGGCGTCTACGAACGAGGCGTCGAGCATCTGCTCGATGGTTACGTCCTGCGTCAGGATGCCGGCGGTCTTGGCAGCCTTCTGCACGTCCACGAAGGTCTTGGTCTTGAAGTCGCCGGCAAAGGCCTTGTTGGCCTCCGCCGTCGTGTAATACTGGACGCCGTCGAACGCGGTCGCCAGATCCTCGGGCGAAGCGCCGACTGCCTTGGCAATGATGTCGCGGGCGTCCTTGGTGTTGGCCTTGTACTCGGCGACTGCCAGATCCCAAGCCTTGAGCATGGCAAGAACCTGACCGGGCTTGGACTTGAGAACGTCGTCACGCACTACGAAAACGTCGGAGACGAGGCCCGGGTCTTCACCGGCGGCGAACAGCAGCTGGACGTTTTTGTCCTGGGCGCGGGCCGACGAGATGTAGGGTTCGTAGGTCACGGCAACGGGAACGCGACCGGCGATCAGCGCCGAGCCGGCGTCTGCGGCGGGCATCGGAACCTTGGTGATGTCGTCGATCGTCATTCCATGGCTTGCAAGCGCGTAGTTCAGCAGGATGTCGCTGGTCGTGCCTTCTTCATAGGCGACGTTCTTGCCCTTCAGGTCCGCGACGCTCTTGATGTCGCTGCCGGCGATGATCGCATCGGCCGAGAGGCTGAAATCGAGGAGGGAAACGATCTTGACCGGCAGGCCGGCGGCGACCATGGCCATGGCCGTATGGGTCGCGATGTTGGCGCCATCGAGCTGGCCGCTGGCGAGCGCCGCGTTCAGGTCCTTGTCTTCGGTGAAGTTGACCAGTTCCACGTCATCGAGCTTCGCGGCCTTGAAGAGGTCCTTCGCGGCGGCAACGTGCCACTGACCGTAACCGAGCCAGGGCTCGATACCAATCTTGAAAGTACCCGCTTCCGGCTGGGTGGGAATGCTGTCGGCAGCATTTGCCGGAATCGCATGGGCAAGCGCGCCAATCAGGCCAATGGCGATGGCTGCGCGGGAGATTTTGCTCTTGAACGATGAGTATGTCATGGAAACCCCTTTTCTGACGTTTAACGTTGGCTGGACTGCGTGAGCAGCAACTTCATTCGCGTCTTTTTATTGCGTCCGGGCATGAAGATGGTTTCCCGGGCGCGTGTTTCTAATGCGGTATTTTCCCTAGATGTTGCAAACCTTTAATGCTGTGTCCGCAACAAAATTATCATCCCAAATCATTCTGATCTCATCTGTGACACCGAAGGCGCCCGTCTCAGTTTTGCTCCGGATCGATCATATCGAAGAAGCGGGTCATCACATCATCCCCCGTGACAGGCTCGCTGCCCGTCATGACGGCGACGGAGAAACCGATCAGCGATGAAGTGGGGTTGTGGGTGGTGGCGCCGGCGCGCAGGTTCATGACGAGTGTCGGGCATAGAAACAGCCCAAGCCGCACCACCTCCCGCCAATCGGCGGGAAGCATGTCTCTGGCCTTCAGTTCCTGCAGAAGGGGACGCCACATGGCCGTGGCTTTCACGCCGAGCAGCGCTTCGCGAACAGGGCTCAGGTGCCAATCGAAGTCGGCGAACAGCTTCCCGTCCTCATACCGCGCTGCCGCCTTGTATTTCGCCTGCGCGACAGCGGGGTCGTAAAGCCAGAAAGGGTGGGCGAGGATGTTGTGGAACGTCGTCTTCACTTCGGCGAGCAGCGTCGGGATATGTTCGCCGGCAAAGGCGGGATCGAAGAACGAAAGTTCTGCCCGTTCGCCGTCACTCGAGTACCAGACGTTGGCATTGTGGGCATCGCCATGGGCGGTGACGCCGCCGGCATCGGCAAGCTGCGGCGGCGCCAGGCGGCGATATGCGGCATCGAACAGTTCGCCGATGGTGCGCTCATATTCAACGCCGCCGACCACGAAACGCGCCGAGGACAACTCCCCCCAGGACAATTTCGCACCGGGAAATTCGAAGTCCTTGCCCACGTAAAAGCTCGCGAACCGGCCACCGGGATAGACGGCTTCCGGCGGCGTGATCAACCGATCGTGAAAGAGGCGGTGCACGGGTTCGCCGGCGACCTGCTCGGCCGTTACCGGATGCAGCGTATTCAGATAGACCTTGAGAACGGTCTCATTCAACCGCTTCTCGGCCGCTACCGCTTCGTCGGCGGCGTGGTCGTCGTGCGCCATATCCAGCGCGCGCAACACATCGGAGAAACGCGGGTCCGACCGCCGTTTGTAGACGAGAATCTGCTCGCCTGGCAGCGTCGACATCATCAGCGGCTGGTCGACGGGGAGGCCAGCGCGGGCAATGATGTCGGCGCGGTAATACTCACCGCTCATCGCCTCTTCGCCTTCTTCCTGATGAAACTTGAAGAAGTATTTGTTATCGTTGGCTTCGAAGAATCCGTTCAGCGAATTCAAACTGTATTGGTCGTAGTTGATCGTGACGTTCTCGGCAGCGACTTGGAAAAGGTCATGGAGAAGTCCGGCAAGCAGAGTTTCGGCAACCCCGTCGCGCTTCTTCGCGTGATCCCGGATTGTCGCTGTTCTGCTGGCATTATCTGTCATGTGGTCTGCTCTTCGATATGTATGCGTGGTCAGTTGTTATTAAACAGCCCGCCAGACGGCGCCGAGACGTTGCTGCATATGACTAATCCCTAATCCGAATGATGGTCTTCAGGTTGTCCGTCTGTCCATCGAGCAGTCGGCGATAAGCGGCGGGGACTTCGTCGAGGGACGACAGCACTTCGCTGAATTTCAAAAGCTCGTCCTGCAACTGCGGCAGAAGCGAAACGGCTTCCACAAGCTCGTCTTCATAGGCATGACAGCCGAGAAGCGCGATCTCGCGTTCCACCAGAATGTTGGGATCGAGATCCAGGCGTCCATGGCTGATGCCGACCAGCGCCAGCGCTCCGCCGCCCGAAAGCAGCTCCAGCGCCTGGCCGACGGCCTTAATGCTGCCGGTCGCATCGAGCGCGTAGCGCAGCCGTGCCCCGCCTAGCTTGGCGGCGATATCCTCGGCCGTCAGTTCCGCGACGGTGCCACTGCAGATCTCCGCGACCATGCGGGCTCGCTCGCCCTTCAGGTCGGAAAACAGAAGCTGTCCATCGTGAAGCTTCGAAAGCAGAAGGCCACTTAGCCCGCCGATCGTGCCGCAACCGACCAAAAGTACCGGTTCACCCGCGGGCACGCGGAGACGCCGGACTGCGTGCAAGGCCACCGCCAGCGGCTCGGCCATCGCCGCGACACGCGGGTCAAGCGATGGCTCGTGGCGGATGATCAGCCTTGCGGGAAGCTGTACCTCCTCCGCAAAGCCACCGTCGCAAACTTCGCCCACAAAGCCGAGGCGTTCGCACACATTGGTCCTGCCGGACGCGCAGGCACTGCATTCGCCGCAATAGAAGCGGGAATCCGCCGCAACGGTATCCCCCACAGTGAAGCCTGCTACGCCATGTCCGACCGCCGAGATGCGGCCGCAGAATTCGTGGCCTGCCGTCGACGGGCGTCTCGATATCCATTGACCGGTGCGGAAATTGTGGAGATCCGAACCACAGATGCCGGCCGCCCGCACGTCGATATTGACGTAGCCCGGCGGCGGCGGCTGAAGTCCGTCGACCTCCTCCAGCCGCAAATCCATGGCATCGTAAAGACGCACCGCCTTCATCGTTCAGCCCTTAGGCTTGAGGTAAGCATCGCGGACCGGCGATACCGCGTTGGCATGCGAGGAGAAGCCTTCGTATATGGCGAGCTTATGCGCATTTTCGGCGAAAAGCGGGTAGGCGGGAGCGGTGACGTAACCGATCGAACTGCGCTTGACGAAATCGGTGACCGAAAGCGGACCGAATGTGCGCGCCCAGCGGCTGGTCGGCAGCACGGCATTCGGGCCGAGGCAGAAGTTGCCGATGCTGACGGGCGTATACGGTCCCATGAGGATTTCCGCGGCCTCCGTGATCTGGCCAAGATGCGAGAACGGATCAGTGGACAGGATTTCCAGATGCTCCGGCGCATAGGCATTGACGAAGTCGTAGCTCTCCTGGATCGACGAGGTCAGCACAACGCCGCCGCACTTGCCCGAGAGCACGGTGCTCGAGAAATCGACGCGTTGCGCCGTCATCCGCGCCCAATGCTCGGGCAGGGCGGCAAGCGCTTCTTCCGCCACGCGGCGGCTGTGCGTGACGAGATAGGCCGATGAATCGGGGCCGTGTTCGGCTTCGATCAGCAGATCGAGCGCGGCAAGACCGCCGTGAACAGTATCGTCCGCGAAGATCATCGCTTCGGACGGGCCGGCTGGAAGACCGGTGTCGATGACGCCGGCCAGGATGCGCTTGGCGGCAACGACCCACGGGCTGCCGGGTCCGACGATCTTCAGCGCCGGCTTGATGGTTTCCGTACCATAGGCAACGGCCGCCACGGCCTGCGCGCCGCCAACCTTGTAGACGGTCTCGACGCCCGCGAGACGCGCTGCGACCAGTGTTGCTGCATCCACGCTGCCATCTGGCGCCGGCGGCGTGACGATCGCGAGATGCGGGACGCCTGCGACGACGGCAGGCACGGAGGTCATCATGGTCACGGAAGGGAAGGAGCCCTTGCCGCGCGGGACATAAAGCGCCACCGACTGGATCGGCGTGAAACGGTCGCCGGCGAAGGCGCCCGGACGGACCTCCTTCAGCCACATGGCTTCCGGCTTCTGCTCCTCATGGAAGACGCGGATGTTTTCGATGCCGAACTTGATGGCGTCGATGACATCGGTGCTGACCAGACCGAAGGCCGCGTCAAACTCGGCTTCCGTTACCTTGATGGTGGCTTCCGAAATGTCCGCCTTGTCGAGTTCGCGTCCGAAACGCGCAACGGCGCGATCGCCCTCGGTACGCACCGCCTCGAGGATCGGCTTGACCTTGTCCATGAAGCTCGAAATGTCGTTTTCCGAGCGGCGCAAAAGCGCAGCTTTTCCGTCCGCGGAAAGCTTCGAATATTCGTAGAAGGACACGTCCGTCATTTCACATTCCCTTTGTGAGGCCGTCGGCGCGGCGGAATGGCAGGCACGCGACAGCAGTCGCTCAGGCTCATAGCCCAAGCGGCGACAGTATTGAAATAGGTTTCCCGTTTGCCCGTGCATATGCATTCGAGCATCACCGGCGGAAACCCCGGTATTTCATCGTGTATTCGAGATCAGGATGTCGCAAGCCAGCCCACGGCCGAAAGCCTAAGGCCTTCTAGTTCCACTCTTATTTCTTGTCTTTAAATGTATATACATGTCCGGGCGCGCGGCATCAAATGCTTTTTGCCGCGCCTGCCTCTTTTTTATATCGAGGCCAAAAAACCGCCATCCACAGGCAGGCAATGGCCGGTAATGTAAGCGGCGGCATCACTGACAAGGAAGACCACCGCACCGCCGATATCGGAATTATCTCCAAATCGGCGCTGCGGAATCTTGTCGAGCATGCGTGTCTGCCAACTGGTGTCCTCGTAGAAGACCTCGGTCATCGCCGTACGGAAATATCCCGGCGCAACGGCGTTGACGCGTATGCCCGAAGCAGCCCATTCAGCTGCAAGGGCTCTCGTCATGCCGAGCAGTCCCGATTTCGATGATCCATAAGGTACGGCCGTGGGGATGCCGACAAAAGAGGTGAGCGAGCAGAGGTTCACGATGTTTCCACCTTGAGGCTGCTTGGACATGCGGCGTGCCGCTGCCCGTGCCCAGAAAAAGGCGCCCTTCAGGTTCGTATCGATGATACGGTCCCACAGTTCCTCATTGACGTCGAGCGAAGGGGAGACTTGTTCGATGCCCGCATTGTTGACGAGAATATTAATGCGACCAGCAAAAGCTTCGAACTGATCAAGTACGCGTTCGATGGACGGCACATCGTTCACGTCTTGAGATGCGACGGCACACTTTCGTCCACGTGCCTCAATCAGCGCTCGCGTCTCCGCCAGCGAATGTTCGTCGCGCGCCGTGACGCACACATCGGCTCCGGCATCGGCCAGAGCCAGAGCAATCGCCTGACCGAGCCCGCGGCTCGCGCCAGTGACAACCGCGATCCGCCCTTCGAGACTGAATATATTTCCCATTCGTCCACTTCCTAAGTCTCACAAATTGGCTCGCATTTTATGGCTATACATCATGGTGATGCGCAAGCCGCGCCAACTAATAGCGAGAGATATTCCGCTCACTTTTGCTACCATGTGCCACGCTGTCTCTTATCGAGCCCTATCGGCGCGCCATATCTTCTGTCGCTGATGCGACGAGGCAACCGATGAATGTTCGACGAGGTTCAGCGTCGACCCCAGTCGCCGAGCACGCCCTGACGCTCAATATTCACCCCGTTTCCGCCGGATCTCGTGCAGCATCCTCAGATTCTCACGTGCTTGCCGAGCGTTTACACGCGCCTTTTCCATGTTGAGGAGCCGTTCGCGGTCCCGATAGTACTGGTCAAGGTCCGCGCAGGCCCCGTTGCCTCCGTTGAAACATCTATGGTGATCTCTGTAGGGCTCCCCTGCGTCGGCGGTGCAACCCGCAAGGATCATGGCGCCGAGGCCGCTCCCTGCCAACATCACGACCGTCAGGAGGGGTGTACGGAATTCCTTCATCTTTTGAACATCCTATGGTTTTTGCCGCGGTCCCGGCCTGCGGAGTGCTTCAGCCGGCATATATGCCGGCCTCGTCCGATACGTCTTGCGCGGGGATTGCTACCCGGCGGCGCGGTACGCTAGTCTTGACCTTCATCCTCCTGCGCGGCTTTCATCGCCAGGGCGAGCTCCTGCTTCGAGACAAAGCCGTCCTTGTCGGCATCGACCTCATCGAAACCGGCTGCGAACGCCTTGTTCTCGGCGGCTTCCGCCTTGCTGATCTTGCCATCCTTGTCGATATCCAGCGTATCGAAGGTCTGATTGAAGATCTTGACCTGCTGGGCGATGGTCTTTTCAGTGAATGCGCCGAATTCCTCGCGCGAGATAGATCCGTCGCTGTTTGCATCGATCTTGGTGAACGTCGCGTCGATTTCCCGCTTGATGGCATCCTGCGATGCTTTCGGATCTTCCGGTGGCACGGTTGTCTGTGCCTGCGCCAGGCCGGTGAAGAGAAGGCTCGCCATGGCGATTGCGGCGGTTTTCATAGTCATGATTGCTCCTGTCATCATCATCTGTTCGGTTCGGTCAGTAGCGTGGTTGATAGCGATCGTAGCGATGCGGCCGGCGATCGCGGTCGTAACGACGCCAATCCTCGCGGCGCGTAGCTCCATGGTCCCTACCAACAACCGCACCGATCAGCCCGCCAGCAACGGCTCCGCCTATTGCGCCGCGTGGATCTCCTTGCGAAGCAACCGCACCGGTCAGAAGCCCCAGCCCAACGCCGAGCGCGATGTTTCTGGACTTCTTGTCCATCGCCTCGGCGCTACCCGCCGCAATCAGCAGGGATGCCGATAGCAGCATGGCGAGCAGCGCCCTTGAGCGTCTTGTGTCATTCATGATCCGTCTCCTCTCTGTTGTTCGAAAGCACACGGACAGTCAGATGGCGACATTGTGAGAACATTACGGGTCCAAAATAATCCTCCCATCCGCCGTCCGTAATGTTCCTGCAATCTTCCTTCGGTCAGTTCACAGGGCCAAAGCGGCGTCGATCAGGGCCGCGATGGCCGGGCGCCGGTTCTTCGACCCAGAGCGGGCGTCCGCCTTCCTTCCCGGTCGGTCGCGTTATCGTTCGGAAGTCGGCAGAATTCGAATTGGGGAAACCGTGTCGCTTCATCTCATCAGTCTTTTGGCAGCCACCATGGCGATGGTGACCGGATCCGCGCTTGCGCAGCAGCTCGATTCCGCAGCCGTCGAAATCTCGGAGGTCGATGTTGGCGTGGTCAAACGTCAGAATATCGCAAATGAGGTCCGCATTGCCGGATCCCTGACACCCATTCGCCGGTCGACGCTGACCTCGAGGGTTTCCGCTACCGTTATCGATCTGCCGGTCAAGATTGGCGATGTCGTCAAGAAGGGGGACCTTCTCGTTCGCTTCGACACGGAAGCGCTGGCATCGGCAGTGGCCGCCAGAAGAGCGGAAATCGACGCCCTGGATGCTCAGATTGCGCTTGCCGATGCCGTGCTTGAACGTAGCACGACCCTTGGAGAGAGGGGCGCCTCGTCCGAAGCCACGCGGCTTGAGGCGAAAGCAAATCTCTTGAAGTTGAAGGCACAGCTTCGCATCAAGCAGGCCGAGGTCGCTGATGCGGAACGATCTCTTGCTTACGCGTCGATGCACGCGGAATTCGATGGCGTCGTCGCCTCACGTTCCGTCGAGGAAGGCCAGACGGTACCGCTCAACACGGAATTGATGACGATCGTTGATCTGACACGGATGGAGGTCGATGCCGGGGTTCCGACAAGCCGTATTCCGCTCGTGCGCCCCAGGCAGCCCGTCGTCCTTAACGTGGAAGGTTTTGCTGGCCGCACCTTCACTGGTGAGGTCGTGCGCATATCGCCAACTGCGGTGGCCGGGTCCCGGTCCGTGCGAGTGTTTCTGGCGATTGAAAACACGGAAGGTTTGCTGCGGGGCGGCATGTTCACAACGGGCATCTTGAAGGTCGACGAACAGAGCGACGTAATCGCGCTTCCGGTGGCCGCGATCAGGCATGACGAGGATGGCTCCTTCGTCCTGCGTGTGGAGAGCGGCGTGCTGCACCGGGTCTCCGTGGATCTCGGTCTCACATGGAGCGACCGCAATCTCGTCGCCGTGCAAGGCCTCGGTGAGGGCGAGATGGTTGTGACATCGCCACTGCCTGATATCGTCGCTGGGACACGCGTCGTGATAGAGGGACACTGACCCATGTTTCTGACTCGTGTCAGTGTCAGCCATCCTGTGTTCGCGACCATGATGATGGTTGCTGTCGTCGTCGTTGGACTTTTTTCCTACAATCGACTGGGAGTTGATCTTTTTCCCGAGACCGATCTTCCGATCGTCGTCGTCTCGGCCACCTACAACGGCGCCTCGCCGGCCTCGGTGGAGAACGAGGTGTCGAGGCCAATCGAACAGGTGTTGAACACGATTGGCGGCATAGACAGCATCACGTCTGAATCCTACGAGGGCCAGTCGATCGTTGTCGTTCAATTCGATCTGGATGTGAACTCACAGCTTGCCGCGCAAGAGGTACGCGATCGGGTGGCGCGCCTTCAGGCCAGCTTTCCCGACGGCGTGGATACACCGCAGGTCACACGGTTCAATCCGGATGATCAGCCGATCCTGTCGATCGCGGCCTCGTCTTCCACGCGCTCATTGTCCGACATCACGACGCTTGCCAATCGGATCATCATCAACCGGTTGAGCGTGATGCCCGGCGTCGGGCAGATCACGCTGGTCGGCGGCAGCGAGCGGCAGATGCTCGTCGTCCTCGACCCCGATCGGCTGGAGGCCTACGGCATCGGTGTCGCGACTGTCATGGACGCCATTCGGCGGGAAAACCAGGATCGTGCCGCCGGTACGCTCATTTCGGGAATCAACCAGCGGATTGTCACGGTGGAAGGCCGCATCGAGGACGTTGCGGGCTTCAACAGTATCATTGTCGCGCAGAGCGGTGGCTATCCGGTCTACCTCGCCGATGTGGCGAGCGTACTCGACACCGGTGCAGAGGTAACAAGCCGGGCGACCTACCAAGGCGTGACGTCTCTCGGGTTGGACATCGTCAAGGTGCAGGGAGCAAACACTGTCGAAGTCGCCTCGGCGATACGCCAGCAGGTTCTGACTCTCAATGCGGAACTGGTAAAGGAAAACATAAAGCTGACGATAACCCGCGACAATTCGACGGCGATTGCCGCGCAGGTTTCCGAGGTGCAGCGCACTTTGATCGAAGGTGGTATCCTTACCGTCATCATCGTCTTCCTGTTCCTGAACTCGTGGCGGTCGACCGTGATCACGGGGCTCACGCTGCCGATCTCGGTGATTGGAACCTTTGCCGCTGTCCATGCGCTCGGATTTACACTGAACACGATGACCTTGATGGCCCTGTCACTATCGATCGGCATTCTGATCGACGACGCGATCGTGGTGCGCGAAAATATCACGCGTCATCTGCAGATGGGTAAGGATCATGTCAGCGCCGCGCTCGACGGGACAAACGAGATTGGCCTTGCTGTTCTAGCTACGACGTTGTGCATCGTGGCAGTTTTCCTTCCCGTCGCCTTCATGGGCGGGCTGATCGGGCGGTTTTTCCTTCAGTTTGGTGTGACGGTCGCTGTTTCGGTGATGATCTCGCTGTTCGTTTCGTTCACGCTTGATCCAATGCTGTCGAGTGTCTGGCATGACCCGCAGTCTCGGAAGGACGCAAAACGTGGCCCTCTGGGGCATGCCGTACAACGGTTCGACAGATGGTTTGAAGGACTGTCTGACCACTATCGCGGCCTCATTCTCTGGACACTTGGTCACCGGAAAACAACAGTCGCCTTCGTCGCCGTGATGTTTCTGGGCAGTCTTCTGCTCATCCCACGCGTGGGCGCCGAATTCCTTCCACCGGCGGACCAGGGCGAGGTCAGTGTTTCGCTCAAGGCGCAGGAGGGTGTTTCGCTCGACTACATGGCGGCAAAAGTCAGCCAGGTGGAACGAGCGCTCAAGGCATTCGACTATGTCGCCACGACCTACTCGACCATCAACTCCGGCGGTGCACGCGGATTCAATCAAGCCCTGGTCGCAGTTCAACTCGTGCCGGGCGATCGACGGGCGCTGACCACGGCGGCAAGCGTGGATTCTATCCGCAAGCGGTTGTCGAGTATCGCCGGACTCGATATTTCCGTTGGCCAGTCCTCGGGTGTCGGGGGATCTGCCAAGCCACTGCAACTCTCCATTCTTGGCGATGGCGAGAAGGAGCTGCGGCGGATCTCCGATCAGATTACCGCGGCGCTCAAGGCTATCCCGGGTGCAACCGAAGTTGAATCATCGATCGAGAACGTCCGGCCGACCCTTGCCGTGAAGATCCGGCGCGAGGCCGCGAGTGATCTCGGCGTCTCGATCGCGATGATCGGCGACACGCTGCGGCCGCTGGTCGCCGGGGACGCCATTTCGGTCTGGAACGCGCCCGATGGCGAGTCCTACGATGTCATGGTGCGGCTTCCGGCGACCGGCCGACGCGACGCTGCGCAATTGCGAAACCTGACCATTTCCACAGGGAAAAGCGACAGCGACGGCAAGCCGATCGTCGTGCTGCTCGACCAGGTCGCGGACGTCATCGAAAGCAGGTCGCCGGACGCGATCACGCGTAAGGATCTCTCTCGCGAAGTCCGCATATCAAGCAATATCGAGGGCCGCCCGCTCGGGGAGGTGACCGACGATCTCAATGCTGCCATCGGCAAGCTGGACATTCCCACCGGATACCGTATCTCCTTTGGCGGGGATGCCGAAAATCTTGTCGAGAGCACCGGCTACGCCCTTCAGGCCCTGATGCTCGCCATCATCTTCATCTACATCATACTCGCATCCCAGTTCGGCTCGTTTATCCAACCAATCGCCATCATGATGAGCCTGCCGCTATCGTTGATCGGGGTCCTTCTCGGGCTGCTTTCAACAGGTTCCACAATCAACATGTTCTCGATGATCGGCTTCATCATGCTGATGGGACTGGTCACGAAGAATGCAATCCTGCTCGTCGATTACGCCAATCTCGGCGTGCGCCAGGGCAAGGATCTTCGGCAGAGCCTTATCGATGCCGGTGCCGTACGTTTGCGACCGATCGTGATGACCACGCTTGCTATGATATTCGGCATGTTGCCGATGGCGCTTGGCTTGGGCGACGGGGGTGAGCAGCGCGCTCCGATGGCTCATGCCGTTATCGGTGGATTGATATCGTCCACGTTGTTGACCCTTGTCTTCGTGCCAGTTGTGCTCACCTATCTGGATGGCCTGTCTCGTCGCCTCGCGCACTGGTTCGCTCCAAACAAGGTGACTGGCGCGGCGGCGGAAGGGTCAAGACAGTAAGGGATCATCTCGTCATCGGCACGATCCACCTGCTTGAAAGGAGCTACCCTTGCCCAGAACAGCAATTGTTCTCGTCGTGAGATTCCGGTTCGGGGTGCCGATCCTGTCGCAACGTTTCTCTCTCGTTGGGCCAGTCGTTGCTCAAGAAGAAGACAGGTGCCGTGAGGTAGGTTGAAAGTATGAGACTTCTGTTGGTGGAAGACGAGGTAGAGATGGCAAGGGCGCTCAGCACCGTCCTAACGCAGAACCAGCATGTCGTTGACCATTTTACACGCGTCGAGGACGCCCGCGAGGCGATCCTTGCCCGCGTGCACGATGTTGTCATACTGGACCGGCAACTTCCTGATGGAGACGGCCTCGAACTTCTACGTGACATGAGGCAGGCCGGCGATACGACGCCGGTCATCGTTCTCACCGCCTTCAACGCCCCAACCGATCGGATACTGGGACTGGATGACGGTGCAGACGATTACCTGGGAAAGCCTTTTCTAGCTGAAGAACTGATGGCACGACTGCGCGCACTGGCGCGACGGCCAGATAGTTACGCCAGCCAGGTCATCATTGAGGGCAATGTACGCTTTGACCTCGATCACCAGGACCTTTTCGTCAAGGGGGAGATGGTCAGTCTGCCGAGGCGGGAGATGCTCGTGCTTCAGATTCTGATGCGCCGCGCTGGACGCACCGTTTTGCGCGGAGCACTGGAAGATGCCGTTTACGGTTACGATGACGACATTCAGTCGAACGCTCTGGACAGCCACGTGTCCCGCCTGCGCCGCAGATTGGTCGAGGCTGGGGCTAACGTCTCCATCCATACGGTGCGTGGTGTTGGCTATCTCTTCAAGGTGAGCGAATGAGCTGGAACCCTTTTGGCCAACGATCGCTCAAAAGTCAGCTCGTCATTCGCTTCGGGATCGTCCTTGGCCTGTTGATGATCGTACTGAATGTCGGGTTTCTAGGCTTTCTCTATGTCGTCCTCCCAGAGAAGATCGACGCGGACGAAGCGGTCAAGCCGGTGATCACCGCGGCGTTGAAGGAAGACAGCGGAGAGCTTGTCGTCGACAGGAGCGGCGCCCTTGCGGAACTTACGGAAACGACACCGTCCTTCTGGTTCGCCGCTGTCGACGCTTCCGGACGGCGCGTCAGTTTTGGCCAGGTCCCGCCGCAATATGCCGGACTGCTCTCTATTCTGAATGATATTCATCTCGTCGACATTCGCGGGGAAAACGGATCATCGATCACGGCGAAGTTCGCCGACCTCGTCACCGCAGCAGGCCCGGTGAAGGTGCTCTACGGCGGAAAGCCGACACCCGGCACCTACATCTCCAATGTGATGATGGGCCTGAGTGTGGTCTATGTGCCGTTCACCCTGATTCCTGTCGTGCTGGTATTCCTCGCTCTGCCTCTGCTGGTTGGCCGTGGTCTTTCCGGCACGACAAAAACGATTGGGCGCATGGCATCAATCGATGCCAACAGTCTCGGGACACGGCTCGCCAAGGACGATGTCGTCCTGGAGCTTCATCCTCTTGTCAACGCGATCAACGCGACACTCGAACGGATTGACGAGGATGTCCGTTTGCGGCGGCGCTTCTTCGCCAATGCAGCCCATGAATTGCGCACGCCGATTGCAATACTGCAGACGAGACTGGAGGGCATGGCGCCCGGTCCGGAGAGAAGTCGGTTGCTCAAGGACACCGGCCGCCTGGCTGAGACGGCCGAGCAGCTTCTCGACATGGAGCGCTTCGGCAATATCCAGTCCTGGGCCGATGTCGATCTTGTCGATCTTTGCAAAACCGTGGTTGCGGACTGCGCACCGATCGCCATAGCAGCAGGGTATGAACTGGGGTTCTACACGCCGGTGTTGAAAATGATCGTCAGGGGCGACAGGGATTCGCTTCAGCGCGCAGTTACCAACCTCGTACGAAATGCAATCGAGCATGCCGGGGGAGCCGGTGATATCCGGGTAGAACTGAGCGAGGGAGGAGTGATCGACGTCGGTGATGACGGGCCCGGCATCCCTTTTGGAGAGCGTGAAAAAGTCTTCGAGCCGTTCTACCGCAGTACACCAAGACAAACCGGTGCCGGACTGGGATTGAGCATCGTCCATCAGATCGCCCAGTCTCATAATGGATCCGTGTCCATTGTCCCCCAGGTGTGCGGCGCGCGATTACGGCTGAAATTAGGGAGGTAGCCATATTTCGAGATTGCCTCATGCAGCGACGAAGAGGTGGCCACGGTCGTTCGCAGGCACGGATTGAGCCGCCTCACACCAAAGACACTGTCCACCTACGAGGCTCTCAGTGGCGAACTCAAGAAGATCGGAGACGCATCACTCGAGAGAGGCTTCCGGCCACCCCACAGATAGTCAAAGTTGTGGCCTTCGATTTTAGCCGTCTGATAAGTGGAAGCCTGAGATAGAAGCCAAAGCTGTGTGGCGCAAAACAGGATCCGGCACTGTCGACGCAACTTTTTTCCCTGGAGCGGCGATATCAGCCAGCCGCCAGATAATCTGCGAGCTTTCTTGCGTGAACGGGCAGCGCCGCGAAGTTGCGCGAGCAGACAAGAAGGTGGCGCAGAGCCCAGGTGTCCGAGAGTGAAACGACACCGAGGGACAGTACTCCTTGATGGCGCGTCGCGTAGACGTCAGGAACGATCGCCAGCCCGATCCCGCTAGCGACCATCGCGCAGATATCCTCGAAACTGTCGAGGCGGATACGAAGCTTGAACTGGCGGCCTTCGCGCGCGGCATGGGTCGCGAGGTGCCCCTGCAAGGCGCTGTCAGCTGGCAGACCGACGAAGGGCTCGTCAAGGACGTTGCGGAACGCGACCGATTCCCTTCCCGATAGCGGATGATCCCGAGCTGTGATCAGCACGAGCCTGTCGGTCTTGAAAGGTCGCGTCTCGAGCGAGCCAGTGTCCGTCGTGTCGGCTGCTATGCCAAGATCGGCAAGACCTCCTGCGACGGCGGCAACGACGTCGGGGCTCTGCCGCTCCTCAAGATCGAGGTCTATCGTTGGGTGGTCTACAAGGAAGCGCTGAAGGGCTTCCGGCAGGTGAGCCATAGCCGCGCGGCCGGACAGCAGGCGGATCTGCCCGCGCAATCCCTTCGCGTAAAGCTGCAGATCGCCGCGCATCTGCTCCATCTGCCCGAGCACGATGCGAGCATGATGGGCGAGGGCGTCGCCTGCCTGTGTTGACCGTACTCCACGCGCGCCGCGCTCCAGCAACGGGACGCCGCTCATCTCCTCCATCCCACGTATGCGCGCACTTGCAGACGCCAGGGCCATGCCGGCGCGCTCGCAGCCCTGTGTGATGCTTTCCGCCTCCACCACATGGAGGAACAGGCGAAGATCAGTCATATCGAAGCGCATGTTTCCTCCCGCAAAAGACCCTTCGGATTTGACGAAGGCTTCCGTTGTATCTTCCGCATTGTGCCATGTCGCCTGCCGAAGATCATGGGAGCACAATTATCAAACCCGGAAACATCATGGACGCGTCCGAAAAGATCCTGCGAGCCTTCATCTTAAGATTGGTATTTCTCTTACTCGCCGTGTTCGCGGCGCGGCACCTTCCCGACCATGGACTGCGGATGGCTTCGACCGAGGCAGCGGCAGCGGCACAAGTCGCATGCACCGCTGGCCCCTCGATTGACGATGGAGCCAGCGAGCGGGTTGGCGAAATGCCACTATATGACTGATGAGGCAGAGGCCGGTTTGCGCGAGCTGTCCGAAAGGATCGCGTTGCGATCAATAGCGCTCTTCGAGCGAACGCACGATCATATAGAGAGCCGGCACGACGAACACGCAAAGCATTGTGGAGATCAGCATGCCGCTGACCACCGAGATCCCTATCGATCGGCTGGCATTCGCGCCGGCGCCGGTTGCAAGGACGAGTGGGATCATCCCTAGAATGAATGCGATCGACGTCATCAGGATCGGCCGGAAACGCAGTTTGCCAGCAGTTACCGCGGACTCGAGCAGCGATTTGCCTTCCTTGATTCTCAGGTCGCGGGCAAACTCGACGATCAGGATCGCATTCTTGGCCGCGAGCGCGATGAGCAGAACGATGCCGATCTGCGTATAAAGGGTATTTTGCAGGCCGAGCGCCAGAAGGACCGCGACCGTGCCGGCAAGGGCAAGCGGGACCGATAAGATAACGGGGAGGGGACCGAGCCAGCTGCCGTATTGGCCGGCGAGTACGAAGTAGGCGAGAACAAGGGCCAGCCCGAAGGCGATATAGATCTGGTTGCCGGTCAGTTTCTCCTGATACGAGATGGCGGTCCAGTCGGTCGTTGCACCGTTGGGAAGCGAGGCGGCCGCGGCTTTGTCCATGATCGCCATCGCTTCGCCGGAACTCACGTCGGATTGCGGCCGACCGACGATCGACATGGCGGGGTGAAGATTGTAGAGCGATATCAGCGACGGTCCGATCTTTTCCTCGACCGTGACGATGCTGCCAATCGGCACCTGCGATCCCGATCCATTCGGAACGCTCAGACGTGAAATGCCCTCGGAAACTTTCCTGAACGAGCCCTCCGCCTGCACATAGACCTGGAATGTGTGGCCGAAACGGGTGAACTGGTTGACATAAGTCGACCCGAGATAGCCCGAAAGCGTGTCGAAAACGTCTCCGATCGACACGCCGAGTGTCGCGGCCTTGGTCCGGTCGATGCTGACGGCGAGCTGCGGAGCGTTGACGTTCGCGTTGACCTGCACATTCTGCAGGCGCGGATCGTTTCTGGCTTCGGTTGTCACACCGTTGGCGATATCGGCCAGCCGCCCGAAGTCGCTACTGCCATCGGTCAGCTGGACCATCATCGTGAAACCGCCGGTGTTGCCGATACCCTGGATCGACGGCGGCGGAACCACCGTCGCGAAGCCGTCGTCAAGGCGGGACAGGCTCTTGGATATCTTCTGATAAATTGGAAGCAGCGCTTCCGATTTGCCGCGTTCGTCCCAAGGCTTCAGGACAATGTAGGCGAGGCCAGCGCTCGCAAGCGGCGCGTTGTTGTCGAGCAACGAGACGCCGGCAACGGTGATCACGTTATCGATACCGGGCTGATCCTGCAGCTTCGCCTGCACCTCTTTCAACGTCTTATCCGTCCGTTCAAGCGAGGCGCCCGGCGGCAACTGAACGGCTGCGACGAGATAGCCCTGGTCCTCGAGCGGCAGGAAACCAGTCGGAACGCGCGACAATCCGACGAAGGCGAGCACCACCACAGCCGCGGTCGCGAGCGCGATGACATAGCGAAAACGCAACATACGGGAGAGGAGCCCGGTATAGCCGCTTTCGAGACGATTGAAGCCGCGCTCGAAGAGCCTGAATAGGATATTGCGTTCTTCGATCGGTTTGACCGGTCGCATCCAATGGGCAGCCTGCACAGGCTTTAGCGTGACTGCGTTGATGGCACTGATCACAGCTGTGCTGGCGATTACCAGCGCGAACTGCTGATAGAGCTTGCCCGTCAAACCGGGAAGGAAGGCGGCAGGCAGGAAGACGGAAACAAGCACCAGAGTGATGCCCATGATTGGTCCAAACAGCTCCTCCATGGCCTTTTCGGCCGCCTTAGGGCCGCTCAGTCCGTGAGACATTTGTCGCGCGGCGCCCTCAACGATAACGATCGCGTCGTCGACGACGATGCCGATCGCCAGCACCAGCGCAAAAAGGGTGGACATGTTGATCGAGAATCCCATCGCGGCCATGGCGGCAAAAGCGCCGATCAGCGTCACCGGCACGGTGGTTGCCGGCACGAGCATGGCGCGCCAATCCTGCAGGAACAACAAAATGACGGCAAGCACGATGATGAAGGCCTCAATCAGCGTCTTGTAAACCTCGTCCACCGCCGCGTTGACGAATGTGGTGGTGTTGAACGGCACGGAATAGCTCAGGCCGGGCGGAAAGGATTTCGACAGCTCGGTCATCCGCGCCTCCACCGCCTTTGCGACGTCGAGCGCATTCGCCTCGGGAAGCTGGCTGATCGCCAGCGAGGCGGATGCCTTGCCGTTGACGCGAAAGACCTGGTTGTAGGATTTCGAACCGAGCTCGACGCGTGCGACGTCCTTGACTCGGGTTACCGCCCCGGTGTTGCTGTTGGTCTTGACGATCACATCCTCGAATTGTTCGACCTGGTCCAGCCGGCCCGAGATTTCGATCGGGGTCTGAAAGCCCTGGCCGGTGTCGACAGGCGGCATGCCGATCTGCCCGCCGGAGACGCTTTGGTTCTGCGACTGGATGGCGCTGACGACATCGGCGGGTTTCAGGCCGCGCGCCTGCAGCCTGTTGGCGTCAAGCCAGATGCGCATGGCATAGTCGCCGGCACCGTAGACGGTAACATCGCCGACGCCGGGAACGCGTGCCAAAGCATCCTTGAGATTGATCGTCGCGTAGTTGGCGAGAAACAGGCTGTCATATTTGGAATCCTCCGCATCGAGTGTCACGAAGGCGAGGATCGAGGTCGAGCGCTTGCGTACGGAGACCCCTTGTGACTGCACGGAACTCGGCAACTGCGCGTTGGCGGCATCCACCCGGTTTTGCACCAGTATCTGTGCTTCATCGGCGTCAGTGCCGATGTCGAAGGTGACGGTCAGATTGTAGGTTCCG
Organism: Rhizobium sp. S152; assembly: GCF_030380735.1. Lineage (GTDB taxonomy): Bacteria > Pseudomonadota > Alphaproteobacteria > Rhizobiales > Rhizobiaceae > Rhizobium. The sequence continues at coordinate 507,253 of NZ_JAUDRZ010000002.1, forward strand.
TCGCTGGCGCTCGTCGACTGCATGTAGAGCATGTCCGGAACGCCGTTCACCTGCTGCTCGATCGGCAACGCGACGGTGTCCATGAGCGTCTTGGCGCTGGCGCCAGGATAGCGCGCGGTGACCTGCACCGTGGGCGGCACGATATCGGGATATTGTGTGATCGGAAGGCGCAGGAAGGCGATGGCGCCAAGCAATATTGTCAAGAGTGCGATGACGTTTGCGAGGACGGGGCGCTCGATGAAGAAGCGGGAGAACATGATGGCTCCGATCAGTTGGCGGCCGGGGCGGCGGACTGCTTGGCCTCGCCCTGGGCTTGCTTCGCGGCGTCTTGCTTCGCCACCTTGTCGCCGGGCCGGACGCCGGAGGCGGCGTTGGTGATCACCCAGTCCTTGGCGGCCAGAGAGCCCTGGATCTGCTGCAGGTCGCCGCTGCGGTCGAGCGGATTAACCGAGCGTCGCTCCACGACATCGCTTTCGTTGACCACAAGCACAAAGCGGCCTTGCTGGTCCGTGCCGATGGCGGAGGGCGGCACGAGCAAGGCGCCGTTCACCACGCCCAAGGGTATGCGCAGGCGCAGAAAGAGGTTCGGCACGAGATCGCGGTCCCTGTTTTCGAAGACGGCGCGTACGGAAAGCGTTCCCGTTTCGGCATCCGTCTGCGGAGAGATGTAGTCGAGCTTGCCCTGATGCGGGAAACCGTCGTCGGCCTTGGTTGCGGCATCGACCGCGATCGTCTCCACGTCCTTCGACGTCAATCCGCGGGCGCGGGCCTGTTTGCGGATGCGCAGCATGTCGGTATCGGAGACCGAGAAGGAGACATGGATGGGATCGAGCCGGACGATGGTTGCGAGCGTTGTCGGACTTCCGCTGCCAACGAGGGCACCGACATCCGCCTGATGCTCGGTGACGAAACCGTCGAAAGGCGCCGTTATGTTGGTATAGCCCAGATTGATCTGTGCCTCGCGAAGTGAAGCCTTCGCCTGATCGAGCTGCGCCTTGGCTTCATCGCGCGTTGCCCGCGCGTTGTCGACGTTCGCTTCCGTCGTGGTTGATGACCGCGCCAGTTGTTCCTGCCGGTCGAGCTGCACCTGCGCATTGTGGAAGCTCGCTTCCGTTTGCTCGACCGTTGCCTGGGCCTGCTGGAGCTGGGCTTCGTACTGATCGGGTTCGATCAGGAACAGGCGCTGGCCGGCCTTGACCTCGGTTCCGTCCTTGTAGTCGATGGATTTGAGATAGCCGGAGACGCGCGCGGTGAGATCGACGCTATCGAGCGCCTTTGCTGTGCCCGTCTCATAGAGGTAGCGGGTCACGTCGGCGGATTGCGGCTGGATGACCGGGACTGACTTTAGAGCCGGAGCTTGCGGCGGCTGATCGTTGCAAGCTGCGAGCGATGCGACGATGGAAAGCAGGATAAGGCTGCGTCCACAGACGCCGAAGATCGAGTTTTTCAAGAGAGACATGCCAGCCTGCCTTCACGCAACGATGGTCGATTGAATTCAACGGAGACCGCGGTTGTCGCAGGCTGGGATCGCGGGGAAATTACAGCTTTGTTGCAATTTGTTGCGGACGCTACGGGGAACCGCAGCGTCCGTTTGCGCGATGTTCTCCGCTCAGGGGCGATCGAAGCCACCGTGCCGGATGACGGTGTTTCCTCTCGGGCCACGTGTCACCGATGCGCCAGCGCATCTGTCGTCATTGCAGCCGCCAATCGCCGCCCTGCCGCCGCCGCGGGGGCCATGGGTGACGGAAGCACCGCCACAATTGCCATCCTGGCAACCGCCGGCTACATGCCGTCCGCCTCCGCGCGGGCCGTGTGTTACGGCAGCCGCACCGCAGCCATTGTCGTTGCAGCCGACGGCGACCGAACGCGAGTAGCCGCCATAGTAGCGGTTCCACTGGCCGTACCAAGGCTGCGCATGATAGTGGGCATCCCAATAGGCTACCGTGAAGGCGACGGTGGCAATGCCCACCGCTGGCACGACCGCCGCCGTGAGCACCGTCGGCTGACCTCTATAGATTACCTGCACGTAGCTCGCCGCCACCCAGCCCCGATAGCCGCCCCAGCCGATATCGCACCAGGATTGGTCGGCGATGCATCCATAGATCGATAGCGAAGCACTGCGGGGCAATACGCTGACGACAGGATATCGCGTGCTCGGGCCGGCGCGCAGATTGACGTCGGAGAGCGCTATGCCGCCAGTTGCGGCGAAACTCTTCGTCACGCCCCCAAAGGATACGAACAGCAGGAAGCTGATGAATAGGATGGCAATCAGTAAGCCGTCCCTGACCCAGCCGACGACTCGGTGTAGTTTGGCGGCGCGTGCGCCAGCCGGGGCAGCGGCGGGACGGCTGCCTTTACGTTGAACCGCATTCATTGGTGGATACCTTTCTCTGATGAACACGGTAGAGAAAATGCGGAACGATCTTTGATGCGGTATTTCAAGTTTGCTTCCAAAGATTACAGCTGGCTGCTCCTGCTGTACGGGCAATTCGGGGCGGCGGCACTGCCGCCTGCAACAAATCGCAATATTTCTGAAACGCTGATGAAAGGCAGGTGTCGTTTCATGCGGGGCGCATCTGAGGCCGATGGCTTGGTTGGTCACCCAGGCTGACTTTGACCTTTTGCAAGATGATGCCGGGCCGATTACAGAGTGCTACGAAGGGTAGTGGCTGCCAGAGACGAGGAAGCGCAGTGGACGAGACGTTGAAGATCCTTGTCGTCGAAGACGATCCCGAGATCAGGGACCTTCTCGACGAGTTCCTCACGGGGGAAGGTTTTCTGGTGCATACAGCCGACAGTGCTGCGTCCGCCGACCGGCGGATCGAGCGCAAATGGGCCGATCTCGTCGTCCTCGACGTCATGATGCCACGCGAGGACGGCTTCTCGTTCTGCCGCCGCATCCGTGCGCGCTCGCAGGTTCCGATCATCATGCTGACGGCAAAGACGAACGATATCGACCGCATCGTTGGACTGGAGTTTGGTGCGGACGATTATCTCGGCAAGCCGTTCAATCCGCGCGAGTTGCTTGCACGCATCCGTGCGGTCCTGCGGCGGACCTCGCCAGCCGGCGGGGCGCTGGAGGCCGCCAACGGAATCAAGCGTTTCGCGGGCCTAATCGTTGACCCCGAGGCACGCACGATCTCGACCGAGGACGGAACCGCGGTGCCGCTCACAACGACGGAATTCGATCTGCTTGCCTGTTTCCTCGATAGGCCGAAGCGCGTGCTGTCGCGCGACCAATTGCTCGACTTGACCCGTGGCGCGAGCGCCGAAACCTACGACCGGACGATCGACGTTGCGATCTCGCGTCTGCGCACCAAGCTCGCCGCCTGCCTGCCGCCGAATGTACAGGTCATCACCACTGTGCGTAATGCCGGCTATCTCTTCAATCTCAATGTGACGGACGGCTAGATGGGCCGTTTCGGGATTCTCTCCAGAATTGCTCTCATCGTCACCGCGGCGCTTTTCCTCGGCCAGATGGCGGTCCTGCTCTCCTATATCTGGCAAAACGGGCGTTCTCCGTTGCCGCCCTACGCAATAGCCGATCGGGTGGTCGCGGTGGTGCGCCTGCTGGATGAGACGCCGCCGCTGGCGCGTCCACAAGTGCTCGACGTGGCCAATGCGCAGGGCTTCGCCGTCACCTACGCCGCCGACATACCTGCCGATTTCGAGGATAATCTCAGTATTTCAAGGCTTCGCGTTGTCACTCAGGCGAAGATGGAAGACTATGCGCCCGGCCGGATCGTCAGAGCCGGCACTCGTCCCGGCCAGGCACAAAGCCGTGACGAATTCACGATCACCTTTGTCGTTGGCCTGAAGAGCGGCGAGGTCGCCATCTTCACGATTTCCGACGAGACGACACTGAGAATCTGGAATGTTCCGATCGGCTTCCTTGGCGGCTTGTCCGGCATCGTTGTCGCTCTCCTAGCGGTGTTGGCGGTCGCGCGCGAAACAAGGCCGCTGACGGAGCTTGCCCGCAGTATCGACGAGCTCGGAAATCGAGTCGAACCCGTTCCCGTCAAGGAGCGCGGCGCGCGGGAACTACGCATGCTGATCCGCGCGATCAACAACATGCAGACCCGCATTCTTGCGCTGCTGACCAATCGAACGTTGTTCCTAGGCGCGGTGTCGCACGACCTGAAGACCTACCTCACGCGCTTTCGCCTGCGCTTGGAGATGATGCCCGCCGGTCCGCATCGGGACCGCGCGGTACTCGATGTCGAAGCTATGGAGCATTTGTTGAACGACGTTTTGCTTTTCGCAAGCGAATCCGGGAACACCGACTCCGTCGAGGAGATCGCCGACGTCAACGAGGCACTACGCTATTGCGCCTCCGGCCTCGATGATGTCAGTATCGACCTCTCGACGACGCCCAAGGCGCTCGTCGTGCGCATGCCGAGATCGGCGCTGTGCAGGGTCATCGACAACCTGCTCTCCAATGGCGTGCGTTACGGCAACCATGTCCGCGCCTACACCGAGCAGCGTGACGGCGTTGCCTGCCTCGTCTTAGAGGACGATGGCCCGGGAATACCGGCGGAGGACCTCTCATTGGTGTTCGAACCCTTCTTCCGTGGCGAGCCATCTCGAAATCGCGGCCACGGGGGCACGGGGCTTGGCCTGTCCATCGTCAAGCAGATTCTCGACGCTTATGGCGGCAGGGTCGTGCTTTCGAACCGGGATCACGGTCGCGGCCTGCGCGCCATGGTCTTTCTTCCGCTCGCGGCCCCGGCGGCCACTGACACAGAGTGAAATAATGTCGAATTAGGATGGCAAATCCGCGGGACTATTCCTGTGCCTCCTGACGCTGCGCAATGCTGCGTCCCAATCCAGGAGTGGTGTTCATGCCCGAGAAAACGAAACGACATTACCGGCGGTTGCTTCAAGACCCCATGATCCGTCAGATGATGGCGGCGGACGGCGTCTGCCCGCTGGAGCTCGAAACGCTGTTGAACGAGGCGGCCGACCGATTGCCGCACACGGGACGGCATGGCTCTTCCACCTACATCGTTCTGCGCGCGCAAGTCGGACGCTTCGTCGACGAGCGGCATTCGGCTCAATGCAGCCGACTTCTCAGGATGGGGTGTTCCCCGACGGTGCACTGATCGAGCGGGAGCGCAAAAACACCGCGATCCGGCCGGGATGCGGTGTTTCAATGTCATGGTGCTAGCGATACGACGATTGCCGCGAGGCGAGGGCTACGCAGCCCTCGCGCCGACACGTCACCTATCGCGGCAGCGGACCGTGTACCCTCCATATGAAACCGCCATCGGCGTCGGATTGGCGATCCAGGTTGGTCTTCCCATCGGTGGCGACCAAGCAGTCGATGAGCTGATCTCGCAAACCATCCAGCGCGTTGGTGAAGACGCCACTTTCGCTTCTGAAGCTGTAGGCCAGATCAGCGACCTCGGCGAACGCTGTCGCTTCGGGAACGCATTGATAATCGATGTCACCATCGTCGGCGGATGCTGCCGAGGATGTTACCGTGAGCGCCGCAAGAATGGTCGCGGCAAGAATTCTGCTGGAGGCGGTGATGGATCGCTTCATGTTTGCTTCCTGACGTTGATCGTGCGAAATGCCGCTCGTCTCGCTTGTGGTCGACAGAGCGCGGACGAGCGGCTTTGATCTGCCGGTGGGTGCGCTAAAGGTGGGCGCTATTTCCTGGCAGCCGACAGCTTTTCGATCGTTGACGTGCATATGCCCGAAAGCTTGGCCTTGTTCTCCTTGATGCAGGCCATGAGCTCACCGTTACCCGGCTGGATGCCTGGGCATAACTGCTGGATGTCCTGCTTGCAGTTGTCGCGAAGTTCCATCTTCTGCGACATCGAAAGCTGCTGCTGGGCGGATGCAACACCCGCGGAGGTGAGAAGGAATGCGACGATGTAACGGTTCATGTTTGATCTCCTTTGCTTGTGGAACGGGCCGCCATCGCTAAATCGACCCAGTCATTGCGGATCGTTCGGCGGCAGCGGCCAGTATGCCGGCCCCGCAGGCCCAAGGCGTTGTAATCGGCCACGGGCCGGCGAGAACGGCACGACTGTTTTCGCGGCAAAGGCTCGCCGCCCAATTGCAGGATTGTTTCTTATTGTTACGGTGCGGAATGAACTCGCGATTGCCGTGCCGATGTCTTGATTGCCGCGGCTGCACCCGGCGACCTCCCACGGAGGCACAACGTGGACTTTACCGAGACATGATATCCACGCTCATGCGGCCCGGCACATAGCACGTCGAAGACAAAAGGCGGCGTGTTTATCCCATTCAGCTCTCTGCCGACCGTTCGTCGGCGGGGCCATTCCAGCGGGCGAGGTTCAGGGCGCTGTTGATAAGGCCGACGTGACTGAACGCCTGCGGGAAGTTCCCCAGCATGGTCTCCTGATGAGGGTCATACTCCTCGGAGAGGAGACCTACGTCATTGCAAAGTCGTAGCAATCTCTCGAAGAGCGTCTTCGCGTCTTCTTGACGCCCGATCAGGGTGAGGGCATCGACCAACCAGAAACTGCACGCCAGGAATGCGCCTTCGCCCGGCGGCAGCCCATCGTCGACCTCAGCGGTCTCGTACCGCAGGACCAACCCATTCCGCATAAGTCTCTTCTCTATTGCAGCGACTGTTCCAAGATATCGGGGATCATCCTCCGGCAAAAAGCCGACCAGGCCGATGTGCAGCAGACTGGCGTCGAGCGTCTTAGATCCGTAGGCCTGGACGAAACTACCAATATTCTCGTCATATGCCTTCTCGCAGACCTCGCGGTGAATTTCGTCCGCGGCGGCGCGCAGCTCTTGTGCGGCTTCTGCGTCGCCAGCCTCCATCGCCATCCACGCACCACGATCAAACGCCACCCAGGCCATGACCTTGGAGTATGTGAAATGCTGCCGGTTGCCGCGAACCTCCCATATGCCTTCGTCGGGCTCGCGCCAGACCCTGGAGAGAAACTGGATGAGGGCGGAGTTTAAGGTTTTTCCACGGGGGTGGGGTGGCAACCCGCCCTTCAGGGCCTGTGTCATGGCGTCGGCGACTTCGCCGTAGACATCGAGCTGGAATTGCTCCGCGGCGGCATTCCCAATCCTGACCGGTCTGGAAGAACGGTATCCCTCAAGCCATGTGGCTTCCCACTCCATCAGGTTTCGCTCACCCGCCACGCCATACATGATCTGCATCTGCTGGGGTGATCCCGCCACGGCACGCAACAGCCAGTTGCGCCATGCGGCGGCTTCGTCGTAGTAGCCGAGCTTCATGAAGGCCAACAGCGTCAACGTGGCGTCGCGCAGCCAACAATACCGATAGTCCCAGTTTCGCGGCCCGCCGAGCTGCTCCGGAAGCGATGTTGTCGCCGCGGCCACTATCCCGCCTGTCGGCATGTACGTAAGCGCCTTCAGCGTGATCAGCGAGCGTTTGACCTGCTCTGTCCAAATGCCGACCTCAGGACACTTGCTAACGAAATCCATCCAGAAGTTCGCGGTTTCGCGCTCTGCATTCTATATCTTTCTAGCCGTGAGCAGCGGCAGATGGGATCGGCAATAGGTGAGGGTGAAGGCGAATTGCTGGCCAGCCGAGACGTTGAAAGACGCTTTGGTTCGCATATCTTCGCCCTGCAGTTCGATAGGCGATGTGAGGACAAGCATATCAGGACCTGCAATGGCTGTCAGAGTGCCGTCATTGGTCTGCGTGACCCAGGGTACGGTCCGTCCGTAGTCGAAACGGATTACAAGCTCGAAGTCGAAAGCAACGTGGCCGGCCTTGCCTTCGACAACGCGAACGACATCGTTGACGCCGTCTCGAAGTGGCATGAAGTCGCGTACCGTTGCGACGCCGGTCTCCGTCTCGAACGTTGTCTCGAGGATCAGCGTGTCTGTTTGATATCGTTGTGACGAGTGATATTTCTGCGAAGGGGTGATGGACCACCTCCCGTTTTCTTGGTCGCCCAGAATAGCCGCGAAACAGGCGGGAGAGTCGAAGCGCGGAAAGCAGAGCCAGTCGATTGATCCTTCGCAAGACACGAGAGCCGCCGTCTCACAGTCCCCTATCAGCGCATAATCCTCGATCCTGGTTTTCAAATTGATCTCCGTCGTTCGGTCAATCCGTTCGTAGGTAGCGCGGTGGCGCGATCGTCAACCGTTGCTCCGCAAAAGCCACTGTTGCCCGTATGTGGTCCCGCACTGGCAACGCCCTGGATTCCGTTGGCTACACCGCATCGACGAGGCGCTTAGGTGATAAGGTATCCGAGGGCCGGCAACGCCCTGCTGCCCGTGACGACACCGTTGTCCATGCCTTCTTTTCGAGAAGCTTTGGGCGGCTGGCTTCACCGGCTGCGTGACTTGGTGAAGCCAGCATGACTAGATGAAACCGATGTGACCACCGAAGGGAACGTCGTCCTCATCAAGATTTCCGGTGCCGATCCTGTCACTTTCGCCAGATAGTTTGCGCGTGGCAGGTTCGTCGGCGTCCTTTTTGTCATCGCCGCGTTCTCTATGCTCTGAGGCGCGTTCCTCGCCGAGACCGGAACGTTTTGCATTGCGCGGATCACGAATATCGTTGATCGCGGACTGCCGCTCCGCCACCCATGCCATGTCTGGTTCGGCGAGGGACACGCTACGATCGATGCGCGTCGCGGCGGAGGCAACGGTTGACGAAACCTTTTCGACTTTTTCGACCATGAGGCCTCCCGATCAATCGCCCGAGCGCTATGACTTCTTGAACGCCTTCCGACCTTCTTCGTCCAGCGCGGCAAACTGATCATTCGTCAGAACCACATCCGCCGCCTGAACATTCTCTTCCAAATGCCTGACTTTCGACGTCCCCGGAATCGGTATCATCACCGGACTGCGCTTGAGCACCCAGGCAAGAGCGACCTGACTTGGCGACACCCCGTGCAGCGTCGCAACAGAATCGAGCAGTGACCCCGGCTTGGCGAGATCGCCAGCGGCGAGGGGATACCAGGGAATAAAGCCGATCTTGTTTTTGGTGCAGTAGTCAAGGACGTCTTCACTGGTGCGGTCCACCAGATTGTATCGATTCTGAACTGTCGCAACCTTGAACACCTTCGAGGCGGCCTCGATATCCGCAACGGAAACCTCGCTGAGACCTGCATGTCGGATAAGGCCGGAATCAATCAACGACTTGATCGCGTCGAATTGCTCTTTCGCGGGAACCTTGGGATCGATGCGATGGAGTTGCCAGAGGTCGATTTGCTCAACACCCAGATTCCGCAGGCTCTTGTGAACCTGTTGGATGAGGTATTCAGGTCGCCCCACGGGCAGCCAGATATCCGGACCATGCCGGGTCAACCCACCCTTTGTCGCGACGATCGAGCCTTCCGCGTAGGGATGAAGCGCCTCCTTGATCAGCCACTCAGAAACATCCGGACCGTAGGAATCCGCCGTGTCGATGAAGTTGACCCCAAGCGCCGGAAGACGCCTCAACGTCCGGATCCCTTCATCATGGTCAGCTGGTGGACCCCATATGCCCGACCCGGTCACGCGCATCGCGCCGAAGCCAAGCCGGTTCACTTCCAGATCGCCGCTGATTTTGAATGTCCCTGATTTTGCTGCGCTGTACTCCGGCATGGCCATACCCTCCTACCGATGGTGACGTTTTGAGTATCCCTAAACTTAGGGAAATCCACGCGGGGTTAAAGGCTTTCCGCCATATTTAGGACCGACGCGAGAGGAGTGGCTATATGCGGCGTCTAGGTTCCAGAAAATGCCGTTTCGTTTCTGTTGCTGAGTGAGTGAGTGCGGAAAAAGCCCGCAATCGAAGGGCGCGGAGCTACCGTTGCACTGAAAATGATTTCATAACCGTTGCGCATGCCCTGTTGCGCCGCCAGCGACGAAATTGGATTTCGTATTGCGTTTGCGCTGTTGCGTTTACAACGCGGAAAGGCGGTCTCCTGCGCGAGAAGCCTCCCGCCGTGTGCGTCTACGCCTCTCGGTCGGCGGTAGGGCTATCGCTGGTGAAAAACAAGCCCCATCCCCTCGTTCCGTCACTTTCAACCAACTCGATCCCTCGATCGCGGAATACAGAACGTACCTTCATCATCGTGTCGATCAGCACATAGTCCTGGGCTGTTTCAATACTGTAGATCGTTCGATCAGACAGACCTGCCAAATCAGCCAGTTCCTTTCGGGAAAGGCCTAGAGCCGTCCGTGCGGCTTTCACGATCAGGTGTTTCGTCGACATTCGCAACAAATCTCACGACCGCTGAATCCTTGCAAACTGAACGACAAAAATTGTTGACATGCTTCCCAAAAACGGAAACAGTTTGCCGCAAATAGGAAATGTGTTTCTCAATTACGGAATCGAGCGTTGCCGCTGTGTCTGGGCTGCTCGCGAGACGCACGAATCAAATGAGGAAGGAGGCATGCATGCTGAGGATCCACGACGGTCTCGAGAGTAGCCCAAGGCGACTTCTCACAGCCTACGGTGAAACTTACGCCGCCCTTGGTCGCGACCTTCTGAGTGAAGCGGTTAAGGGTACGGGGGGTGAGATGCTCTCTGCACTGGACGTAGTAGACCAATGGGAAATCGGGACGCGAGAGATCCCGATCTTGCTCGGGCGTCTCTCAGTTGGCGGAAGCCCCTCTGCAAGTTTGATCTCGATGCCGATTTCCGAAGTTCAAATGCTTTCCAAGAGCCTCGGGTTGGTCAGGTGCACTACCGGTTGGTATCGGTTGGGTATCCGCGCCCCGGCCTCATTGGAGGTCGCGCGTTTCGAGCACTGCCGGAAGAGGAATACAGCTTTGACTTCTCAATTTGACCCGCGAACCGTTGAAAACGGGGGAAGCGCTTGAACAGGTTTCAATGGATAGACAGCCAGACGACCGAGCTCCTGCTTGAGGACATACATCGGGCGAATGCGGGTGACTTCGAAATGGTCGATATGGCGAGTGCGCCGCTGCTCGACAGCTACAAGGCTGTCGTTGGACACGCGTACGCGCTTTCGGGGATCGTGAGCGGGCATCCGAGTCTGCGAGAAGGCAGGGAGATTTTCACCAGCCAGCTCTTCTTCTTGGATTCAGAACGCGGTCTCGCGAGGACGATGAACCGTTGGTATCGGCTGGGAAATCGAGAGCAGGGCGGGAGGAACTAGAATGGAGTTCGCTGATCCGAAAACGAGAGCGGAGAAGCTCTCTAAAGAGGCGGCCGTTTTGCTTGCTGGATGTGGTCTGGTTCGCGCCGCCGGAAATATCGGCAGGTTGCGGTATGGCGTGAGGGGATTCCTGGTTTTTGTGGTTCCTCCAGGATATCGGGTAGACGAATATGAGGCGGCCGCATTGGCGCTGCTTGGCGTAAAGCGCGATCGTTGGACCGGTGACTGGGTGCATAAGGATGTCAGGGTCCGTCTTGCCAACCCGCCTCGCATAAAGGGTGTAGCTCATACTCCAGCATCGATCTTCAACTTGAAAGGTGTCGATGTCCTCATCGCGGGGAACATCGACGATGTGCCGAAAGACGTGCGCTTTGCGGCCACTGCGGTGATGTTTGTCGATCCGCCAACTGCCCAACACGTCAATGCCGCAAGGCGACTGTTCGGCAAGAAGCCGTTTTCCGTCGAAGTGGCTTCCGAGTTGGCCAAGCGTCCTCAGAATGCGATGCTCGCAGCGATCCTGAAGCCAAATTTCACCGAGGATTGCATTCAGGTTATCGACGGCTTCAACAGCGTGGATGCCATTGGACCCAGTCTTTTTGAACTGCCCGGCTACGATGGAGTGAAGCCGTGGGCGAGAGATCTTGTCGATAACGTATCCCGGTGGCGTGAAAAGAAGCTCGATTGGAAATTGACCAGGGCAGGGGTTTTGATTTCGGGTCCGCCGGGCACCGGGAAAACACTTTTCGCGTCTGGGCTTGCGAGCGCGCTGGGGATGAGACTGGAAACGACCACGATCGGCGCATGGCAGTCGGCGGGTGCGCTCGACGACATGCTCGCAGCGATGCGGAAGACGTTCGATAACGTGAACGATGGAAGGGGAGCCGTACTTTTCGTCGACGAGTTAGACGCCATTGGCAAGCGGTTAGCGAAACCGTCGGAACATCATAACGATCAATACTGGCAGGTGGTGGTCACGTACTTCCTGACCCTCTTGTCAACTCTTGGAGAGGGTGTCGTCTTTGTAGGCGCCACAAACTATCCGGATTGGATTGACTCCGCGATCCTGCGGGCGGGAAGGATTGATGAACACTTCGTGCTTTCGCTGCCAGACAGCCAAACGAGGGCGGAAATCCTGAGCCATCACGCGGGGGGCGCACTGCCGCTCGAATCCTTGACGGACATTGCCCTAGAGCTTGAGGGAAAACCGGGTGCGGATCTTGCGCGGCTGGTTCAAAGAGCCCAACGAGCGGCAAGGAATGACAACAGAGAACTGGAGTTGCGTGATCTGGAGGCACAGCTTCCTGAAAAGGTGCCCTATACCGCGCAGCAGATGCTGAGGCTGGCAGCGCACGAAGCTGGGCATGCATTGGTCTCGCTTGCACTGGGCCACGCGACGGCCGCGACTATAGAGATCAGGGATAGCTTCGACCCGAACGGCGAAGGATCCGTTGGCGGAAGCACGGTCTACAATTTGGCGCCAGATCACTTCCCAACGGAGACGACGCTATTGAACCGAATTGCCGTATCCTTGGCGGGCATGGCTGCGGAGTTCGTCGTTTTCGGAGATCGATCTATCGGGGCAGGAGGGAGCATCGGCAGCGACGTCGAACGTGCGACTGCTGTCGCAAGGCGGATGGTCGGAAGCTATGGGCTCGGCAAATCCCCAGTGTTCATGGGCACCGTCAGGGATTTAGGCGACAAACCGCTTCCGGATAAAATGGAAGCCGAGGTGGCGCAGATCCTTGAGGGCCAATGGAAGCGAGTGCGGGACATGCTGATGGAAGATCGCGAGCGAATCCTTGGGCTCGCAGGCGACATTGTCACCCACGGCTCCGTGAAGCTGGAGCGTAGCGGAACGGCGAAGGCGGCCTGACGCCACGCGACGAGAGGTGGGAATCCGCAGTCCTTATGAACGGCGTTGGAGCTATCACGCGCTATCAATGAAGGCGCTTCCAGGGTTCAAACCGGAGATCAGATGACCAAGCTCGACAAACCACTCGCCGGAATGACCGTGATGATCATCGACATGAGCGATACGGCATCGAGTGTCCAACAAGGATTCGTTGACGCTGGTGCCGAAGTCACCTCGGTCTACGACGAGGAGTCATTGAGGCAGGGCGAGTTACTTTCCCTGCCAAACGTTGCGGTGATTTATCCGGGATCCCTCGAGTTTCGAAGGATACGATACTTCTCCAACCGATTGCTGGATCAGAGGAATTGTGTCTCGCTTCTCTATGACGATCAGTTTCCAGAGGATGATCACACCTCCAAGCATCCTCTGATAATCTACAGATCTAGGCCTGTTGAAGATGTCATCGCCGCTGCGATAAGTGGCCTGCAGAAGATATCGTCAAAGCATTAAGTCAGGCCACCACAGATGTCGCGTGGGATTTTCGAATGCTTTAAGCGCTACTGGGGACCGGCCACCGACGGGGAGTTGCAAGGTTGTCTATTGCGTCCATGTGTGGACGGCCCCGGTTTGGCAAGAGTTTTGTCGACTGGCGACCGGTAAGCCGAGGCTTCTTGTCGTAGTAGCCGCTTTCAAGCCGTTCCTGATCGCGAAGATGTCGTTGAACGATCTCGCCCGAGGCCCAATCGCCGAGGGCCTGGAGACGCTCAAGCGTCTGACGCGCTCGCTCAGACTGTTCGGCGGCAAGACCATTCAAGCTTACAAAGTAGGACGGAACCGCGTTAGTTATTGCCCGTTCATCGGTATCTCCGTCATGAAGGAACACCGCCGGCGGGTAATTCGTAGAAACGACATTCCGCGCTGGAGAGGCGCACAATCTCCTCGAAATCCCAAGGTTGAACGGTCTTTCCTATCATCTCGGTGCCCGCTGCATCTGACTTGAACTTATAGTTTGCGAGGATACAGCACTTCCCACGAATGACCTATTGCCTTGCGTTCTCCAGACTCTCGGGTCGTTACAAAGAACCCTTAGGACAAGAACTCTAGCCCGTCGGGCATATCGGGCGCTCAACAGCAAGCACGAGGCCGCTCTACGTCTATTCATCTCTATCGGTATTTAGTCGGCGCGGAGCTCGATCCAAATTGTGCGTCATCGATCCCGAGCGATGCGAGGATTCATTGCTGCATAGCCTGACCTGCAGTCGCCGTGAAAGCTAGTGCAGGTGCCTCGGCAAGGCGACCATACTCTGGGCGAAAGTCCTTTTCCCATGCATCAACGCAACGGGCTTCGTCCACGACCAGGAATTCGGGTTCGCTCTTGGCCAATGCATCTCGCTCGTCGCGGCTTTTCACGAAGAAGCGTTCCGGTGCCAAGAAGCGTGGAACATCGGTTTTGTTCCCATCAAGAGCTAGTCGGGGCTTGCTCTGGGTTCACGGGCGAACGCCAAAAGTCAGGCCATAGGCTAGTCCAACGAGCGCGCTTGCCGCCAGCACGGTCAGCAGGCCAATCTTGAAGCGAAACACAGCAACGATCGCAGCGAGCGTCAAGAGGAGCGACGGCACGTTCACAGAACTTAAGACCGGCACGTCGAGTGCAATGCCGAAACCGCTCACTTTACGAACCTCCGAAAACAGAACATGCAGCGCGAACCACACGGCTAGGTTCAAGATGATGCCTACGACTGCCGCTGTGATGGCCGCCAGTGCCGCAGAGAGGGCTTGGTTGCGACGCAAAGTCTCCATGAACGGAGCGCCGAGCAGAATCCACAGGAAGCACGGGACGAAGGTGACCCACGTCGTCAGCAAGCCCCCGAGCGTTCCGGCAAGCAATGGCGATAGCCCGCCAGGCGCACGGTAGGCGCCCATGAAGCCGACAAACTGCGTGACCATGATTAGCGGGCCGGGCGTCGTCTCCGCCAGACCGAGACCGTCCAGCATCTCGCCGGGCTTCAGCCAGCCGTAGTGGTTCACCGCCTCCTGTGCCACGTAGGACAGCACCGCATAGGCGCCGCCGAATGTCACCATCGCCATCTTCGAGAAGAACATGGCAATGTCGGAGAAGACGTTATGCTGTCCGAGGAACCAAAACAGCAGGAGGATCGGCCCGAACCAAGCGATCGCACCGACCACCGCGACCCTGAGCAGCCACGCCGCGTTCGGGCGGGTATGCGCGGGCACGCCCTCGCCGAGCAGGCTGTCAGCGTCGGCGACCTGCTTGCCTCCGATCTTGCCATGGCCTCCATTTGTCGAGAAGGCCGCCCAGCCTGCCTTGCCGCCAATGAAACCAATCACCCCGGCGACGACCACCACCAGTGGGAACGGTGCCTGGAAGAGCCAGAGAGCAACGAAGGCTGCCGCCGCCAACCCGATCATGACCTTGTTCTTCAGCGATCGGCTGCCGATCCGGAGAACGGCGCCAAGAACGATGGCGAGAACCGCCGATTTCAGTCCGAAGAACAGGGCCTGAACCGCACCGACATTGCCAAAGATCGCATAGATCCAGCTCAGTCCCATGATGGCGACCGCGCCAGGCAGCACGAACAGCGTTCCAGCGACGAGACCGCCCTTGGTCTTGTGCAGCAGCCAGCCGATGTAAATTGCCAGTTGTTGGGCCTCGGGGCCGGGCAAAAGCGTGCAGTAGTTCAGGGCGTGCAGGAACCGTTCCTCGCCGATCCAGCGCTTCTCCTCGACGATGATCCTATGCATCACCGCGATCTGGCCGGCGGGGCCGCCGAAGCTCAGTGCGGCCACCCTTGCCCAGACCTTCACGGCTTCCGAAAACGGCAGCGAATGCTCGTCCGCACCGGGCGAACCGGTGCCTTCACTGATGGTCGTCGCCATGTCACTGCCCCGCCTTGGCGTTGGGCCAGTTGTGCGTTTCGCTGGTTGCGTCCCGGCACCATCGGTAAAAGGCGTCGTACAGCGTCAGGCCTGCCTCCAATTGTTCGAGATCGTCGTTGAACATGCGCGACAGACCTAGCGATGCCGCGAGCAGCCCGGCCACTTCAGGCGCAAGCTCCGGCCGTCCGGTGTCTGCGCCGCGCACGATCGTCGCCAGATGGAGCAGAGGGCGGGATTTCAGGCCGAACTCCTCAAGCATCGCGTCGAAGGTGCAGAGTTCGCCGCGGTGGGACCAGAAGACGTCCTCGATGTCAAAGGGCGTCGCACCGAAGCGATCGCCGACTAGGGCAACTTCCGATGCCGGAACGAAGAGGAAAACGGCGCTTGGGTCGACAAACCGTCGGATCAGCCACGGGCAGGCGATCCGGTCGATCTTTGGCCGAGAGCGCGTCACCCAGACGGTGCGACCAAGGCCATCGCGGGACGGCAGCTTGTCGTCGGGAACGAGTAGCCCGTCGGCCTGTCGCCAGGCCTCGAAGCCGCCCTCAAGGACTTCGGCGGCAATCCCGGCGTGCCGAAGATGCGCTGCGACCCCATGGCTGAGTTTGCGCCCCTGCTGGCAGATAATGACGGCCGATCCCGTAAGTGACGGTCCCCATTCCACGATAGTCCGGTAGTCGCGCCGGATGGAACCCGGCAGATGGCGAGGGTCGGCGGCGAAATCCTCGTCGACGCGCACGTCGATAAGCGTCGGGGCACTCGGTGTGCCGACGATGCGGCTGAGCTTATCTGATGTGATCTCAAGAAATGACGGCATGATGGCGCGTCCTCCGTTGAAGCGGGTTTACAGGACGCGATTCTTCGGCCGTGGCCTCGTGGGGCGATCGCTGCCCCATGACGTGAAAATCTCAAAGGGTACTCGCTCTGTCAAGCACCAGCTTCCGACGAATCCTATGAGATTTTGATGCCAACGCGGATCGCTCCGAATGGATCGCTTATGCGCTGCGGGCCATCTTCTCTGGAAGCGAAACGTCGAACTGGAGACGGAGATGTATTTCGAGCTCAAAGACGCCACCGCCGACATTCTTGCGAGAAGTCGCCGCCATGAGGAGCTCTGCGACCTGCCGTTGGATTTGATCACCTCCGAAACCGAGGCGTACGACATCCAATCCGCAGCACAGGACGCACTCGGCTTCGAGCGAAGGGGCTACGCGATCGTTGGTTCGAGCGAGGGATCACGGCGGACGCTTGGTCTGGCAAAACCCATCTTCTCGGAAATTCCGGCGTCGTGCCTGTTTTCCAAGGCCAGGGAGTTTCGCCTTCCGCCCGGAACGATCGGCGCGCAGTGCGAGTTCGCGTTCACGATGCTCCGGCCATATCCAGAGGACGGCGAGCGCATCGATCTCGAGAGCGCACGCGATGCCATCCTCACCTGCCGCCCGGCAATCGGGCTGCTGGGAAGGAGAACACGCCAATCCTTTGTCGGCGGCAATGCCGCAATTGCCGATCTCGGACTTCATATCGCCACGCTTTGCGGCGAGTACGCCCCGAATATGTCGTTCACCGAACTCGCATCCATCGACGTGACGACCTTTCTGTTCAAGGAAACCGTCCTCTCGGGCAAGGCTTCATCAATCATGGACGACCCGATCAATGCCATCGTGTGGCTGGCAACAGAGCTTGCCATGCGAGGGCGTCAGTTGGAACCGAACGATATCGTCGCCACCGGGTCGTGCACGACCATCCTGCAGGTCCATTCGGGCCAGCATCTGGCCGCTGACTTCGGACCGCTCGGCCAAGTCGAGTGTGTTTTCTCGTAACCCATTCTCATTGGACAAATCATGCATCAGCAACGCAAGCCTTTCATCGTCGAAATCAGGAAGAAGAGGCCCGCCGTCAAGAAGCGAGCGCAGTGCGCCGCACCCGCTACGGTCAATACCGAAGCGCGAACCGGCGCCGAGGCGCAGGTCTGATGGTGAGCCGTAGCATACCGCATGAGTACTTCGTCCTCGACGTTGCAGATCACGGTGGACCGGTGGTGGCTCGCCTTGGCGAGCGCTCGGTGCATGAATCCGTCGTAGACAGGCACGGACGACGCTACCGCTTCGCCGGCGTTGCCAAGCGTGATCGGCGAGGGCGCCTAGACGTGACCGCGCTCCGGAAGGGCGAGTGGATCGTCTCGCCCGATCTCGTCTATCGACGGGCCTGACCGTTTCCTGTCAATTTTCGATCTGCTCTTCGGCGACGACGCTCGCCACCACTTCGTCTGCACCATTCGGGTATCTCGGGAGATCGAGCGTCACCGCCTCCTTGAAGCCGCCGTCGCGTTCGACGGTGAAGAACTTGCGCACGCGCAGTTCACCGTTTTGTTGACCGGATGCCGTGGCTTTCCTGGTCGAGATCAGCGCCCGTTCGAATTGCGCCGCGTCGATGCCCGCAAAGGCCATGGTGCAGCTTTCAACGGGTTTCTCGCCGACGATGGCCTTGGCGACGACGAGCGCTTCGAAGGGCTTATCACCATCGACCCTCATCACCCACCCCTGGAAGGCGGTCGGCTCGTTCAGCGGCAGTATGCCAAGGGTCATGTCCTCGGACAACGCGCCCCATTCACGGTCTCTCGCAAGGGTGACGGTGCGGTCGTAGTGCGGACCTTGATCCAAGCATCTCGCCGCGAACTCGTCGTAGGGCGACGCTTCGTCTGCCCATGCCGCGCCCGCGGAAAATGACAGCAAGGCTATCGTTAGAAAAGGAAGACACCTCGGCTTGGTATTCTGAAATCTCATCGCGTCGCCCACCAGTTCGACAATTCTTGTGCGGCAACCAAGATCAGAACCGTCCCCGCCAGCGCACTTGTGACCCGCGAAACGGTGGCGAAAAGCGCCGGTCGCGTCCGCATCAGATAGGTGATGCGATCTCGAAAAACCACGGCGAGCAATGCAACGGCCGATAACGTCAACGCGACGCCCAACATCATCGTGACAGCAAACAGCAGTCCGGTGACGACGACCTGGTGGATCATCGCGAAGGTCATGACGAAGAGCGTGAGCGGACAGGGGATGAGGCCCGCGGCGACCCCCATCAGAATACCTTCGCCTTCGGAATGGATGTGGCCGTGGCGGAAGACGGCGGAGATCAGCATCCAGAGGCCAATAACGCCGAGAAGACCACGGCTCACCACTTCAAGGATTGGCGACGATCCGGCATCGACGAAGGAATGCGACACGAGAGGAAGGGCGAGCAGCGCGATGACGACCGCCATCGATACATGGGTGAAGGACAGCGCGAGTGAGACGAGAAGAGCTCTGTGTGCCTTTGTCGAGGAGCCAGCGAGGTAGGTAGCAAGCACCGACTTGCTGTGGCCGGGTGTCATCGCATGGACTGAACCGAAGACGATCCCCATGGGCAGAAAGGCGAGAAAGGACGTCCAGCCGCCGCCGGCGGCATAGTCTTTTATGTGAGCCGCGAAGGTCAGATAAATCTCGCGCTGGATGTCGATGATTTGCTGAAACATCGTGCAAGTCCGCTCGTGGCCGCCGCAGGCAAGACGCCGTCCGGCGGAGCGGCCATGGTGTCAGAGGTACTTCGTGATCGTCTTGAATTCGTCGATGGACTGCCGCTTGTCCCTTGGGATCGCGCCGATCGTTTCCTCAAGGCAGTGGTCGAGATGATCCTGGATCAGCGTCCGTTTGGCGTTCACGATCGCCTTCTCGACGGCCGAGAGCTGCTGGGCGATGTCGAGGCACGGCTTCCCGCCCTCGATCATGGCGATGACGCTCTTCAGGTGGCCCTCGGCGCGCTTCAGCCGCTTGACGATCTCGGGATGGGTTTCGTGCGTGTGCGGTTCGGTCATCGTATCCATGTTCTCTATCCCTCCGGTGGGGAGGCGGTCCGACCTTACGCCGTGGACCGCCTCAAGGACAAGTCAGTGATGATGGCCTTCCGGCTCTTCCATCCGGAAGGGGAGATCGTCGATCTCGACGCCTGCCATCAGCTTCAGGACGGCGTCGAATTCATGCGGCTCCGCCGGGGCGGTCGCACTCATCAGTGCATGGTGATCCGACGGCGAAGGAAGAAGCGGTAGTCGTTCTACGGTGCCACCTCTGGCGGTCTCCACCACGGCTTCGAGTCCTTTGGCATGCCGCGAGATCGAGAGGCGCATGCGTTCGCCGTCCGGGGTGTCGACAATCTCCAGCAATCCGGTCGCCAATCGGGAATCTACCGTGAACGGAGCGGGAGCATGATGGTGTCCGTGGCCGCCGCGATCGGCCGGAAGTGCCGCGCCCTTGTCGGCGATCTGAATGGTCGCGCTTCCGAGAGCCGGGAGATGTGCGGTCAGTTCGCTCCGTAGCGCCGACGTGATGGCATTCGCTTCCGCCACGGATTTCTCCGCGTTGAGCGAGATCGTCACGTCGGCGTGCAGCTTGTGGCCGATCCAGCGTGCTTTGACATCGTTGAGCTGGTCGATGCCCGCAACGTGTTCCGCGGCATGGCGAATCTCGTCCGTAATGCCCGGCTCGACTCCATCGAGACTGCGCGTGATGACGGCGCGGGCGGATTGCCAGACGATCCCGAAGATGGCGATGGTGATGAGAAGGCCGATGATCGGATCGGCGAGCGGGAAGCCCAGCCAAACGCCGAGTGCTCCGAGGACCACGGCAAGGCTCGTGAGCCCGTCGGTTCGCGCGTGGTAGCCGTCGGCGATCAGCGCGGCGCTGTTCATCTGCCTGCCGACGCGGATCCGGAAGACCGCGACCGCCTCGTTGCCGATGAAGCCGACGATGCCGGCAATGGCGACAGCCGCGAGCTGCGTGATCGGCTGCGGGTTCATGAGCCTGTCGATGGCCTCATAGCCGGCGACGATGGCGCTGAAGAGGATGATCAACACGATCAGCATGCCCGCCAGATCTTCGACGCGGCCAAGGCCGTAGTTGAATGTCTTCGTGGCCGGACGGCGGACGAGAGTGAAGGCGATCCACAAAGGAATGGCTGTGGCGGCATCACCGACGTTGTGGATGGTGTCCGCGAGGAGCGCCACGCTTCCGGAGTAGAACACCACGATGAGCTGAAGGATTGCCGTGATCGCGAGGATCACGAAGGACCACTTGATCGCCCAGATCCCGCGCTCGGAGGACGCGATGCTCGGGTCGACGACACCGTGGGTGTGGCCGTGGCCGCCTGCATCGCCATGCGAATGACCATGAGATCCATGGCTGTGAGAGTGGGAACCTGCGCTCGAACCGAAGCCGAGCCAATCCTTGATACTGGCAAACATGAGGAACCTCTTATTCAATGCGAAAATACCTATCCCCCTGGAGGGGATGCGTCAAGTTGGAATCTTGCGCTTCAACTTCAAGCCAGATATCGATAGGGCATGATTCATCGACGGAACAACAGATCTGGCTTTATCGCCGCCTTGATGGGCGTCGTTGCCATTCTGCTGTATTCCTTCCTGTCGGTGGCTTCACATCCCCCCGGAGAGCATTCGGCGCCTACTGTCGTGTCCTCTGAAGTGCACGCGCATGACAGCGGTCACTCGCATGAAGACGTCGAGCTCGCCGATGATGTCGGCAGCCCGGCCGACCACCATCATGCAGACCACAGCCATGAAAAGGCGGGCCTCGTCTCGAGCTCCGGTCTTGCGATGCGCGTCGTTGCGACTGCGTCCTATTCGGTCCGGACGTCCAGTCTGGTGAGCGGTCCTCAATACGGGATCGATCGCCCCCCGCGTGCTGTTTCGTTGATCTGACACCTGCCGTCGGCTGACGGCCGTCTCAATGAAATCACGGACTATTTCTATGAAAAAACCACCTCTCGGAGGCGGCAACCGCGCGTTTATGCCCGGTTCGCTTGCCCTCCAGATCTTGCTTGTCGTTCTCAGCATTCTCGTGCTGGCCGGAACGGCGGCCGCCCATGCCGTCGCCGAGGGCGATAAGGGCTACATTCAGGAAATCTCGGGCGTCAACCTGATCCCGTTCGTCTATCTCGGCGCCAAGCACATGGTGACCGGATACGACCACCTGCTGTTCCTGTTCGGCCTGATCTTCTTCCTCTACAGGCTGAAGCACATCGGTATCTATGTCAGCCTCTTCGCCATCGGTCACTCCACCACGATGCTGCTGGGCGTCTACTACGGTTGGAACGTCAGCTCCTATCTCATCGACGCAATCATCGGCCTGTCGGTCGTCTACAAGGCGCTAGACAATCTCGGAGCATTCCAGCGATGGCTGGGCTTCCAGCCGAACACCAAAGTCGCGACCCTTGTGTTCGGCTTCTTCCACGGCTTGGGCCTCGCGACCAAGATCCTGGAATACGACATCGCCCAGGATGGTCTCGTGCCGAACCTTCTCGCCTTCAACGTAGGCGTCGAGATCGGACAGCTCATCGCTCTCACGATCATCCTCATCGGCATGAGCTACTGGCGCAAGACGGGAAGCTTCCTGCGCCACGCCTACACCGCCAACGTCCTAATGATGACCGCCGGGTTCGTGCTGATCGGATATCAGCTCACCGGCTATTTCGTCGCTTGATCAAAAAAGGAAATCTCACATGTTCAACTCCCAGGCACCCAAGGCCGACGACCTTCCGTCTTCCGCGCAGCTCGTGAAATCCACCGTCATTGCAGCCGCCGCTGCGGCCGTCATTCTCGTCACCATCGTTCTCCCTTCCGAGTATGCCATCGATCCGACGGGCGTCGGTTCGGCCCTCGGACTGACGGCGATGGGCGAGATCAAGACCCAGCTTGCCGAGGAAGCGGAAATGGACCGCGTGAAGGCGACGCAGCCCGCGACCGCCACTCCGGTTCCGCAGCAGGGGTCGAGCCTGCTGAACACGATCATCCGCGAGTTCGGCATCTCCTCGGCCCATGCCCAGGAAATGCGGCAGGACGAGATGTCCGTTACGCTGCAGCCTGGCGAGGGTGCGGAGATCAAGCTCATGATGCTGAAGGGTGCGACCGCCAACTACGCTTGGACGGCGAACGGCGGCAACGTCAACTTCGACACCCACGGTGATGGCGGTGGCCAGAATATCAGCTATGAGAAGGGTCGCGGTGTCGCCGAGGATAGTGGCGTTCTTACCGCTGCCTTCGATGGAAATCACGGCTGGTTCTGGCGCAACCGCACAACTGCCCCAGTGACCCTGACCCTGAAGACCGACGGCGCCTACAGCGACATCAAGCAAATGATGTGATCGGCAAGCCGGGCGGCCTGCGCCGCCCGGCATTCGAATTCGTGACAACTCCAGGATTGAATCACATGGCATCATGCCCTTGCTGTTCCACTAGGGACTTCGACGACTGCTGCGGTCCATTCGTTGCCGGCAAGCCAGTACCGAGCGCCGAAGCCTTGATGCGGTCGCGATACACGGCGACGACACTTGCTGACCTCGACTATCTGGAAAAGACCTGCACCGAGAACGCGCTGATGTCGTTCAATCGTATCGACATGGAGCGATCGCTGCCCGACGCTGAATGGGTCGGGATGGAAGTCCGGCGCACGGATCGCGGCACAGAGGCCGACGAAGACGGAACCGTGGAGTTCGCATTCCGCTACAGATATCGCGGCCGCGACTTCACCCAGGTCGAGCGAGCGAACTGCGTCCGCCAAGACGGCACCTGGCTCTTCGACGACAGCGAAGTCAATCCGACCCCGCCACCAGTTCGCGTCCTGCAGATCGGCAGGAACGATCCATGCCCGTGCGGCTCCGGACAGAAATACAAGAAGTGCTGCCATGGCCAAGACCGAGCATAGGTTCGCTTGCACGGGGTGCGGTCAATGTTGCCACGGCTGGCTGCCGCTGACGGTCAAGGAGGCGATAGCCAACGCGGACAGGTTTCCGCTCGCCATCAGCATCACACCGACCAGAACAGGCGCGCCCGGTCAGAAGGCCCTCGACCGGATCGGTGTGCCCACCATCCTTCCGCCGAAGAGGAAGATCTCGCTCGTCATCACGCCGATCTCATTTATTCCGCCGGCGATGCGCTGCCCGGAACTGGCGGACGATAACCGCTGCTCCATTCATGCCGAAAAGCCACTGCGGTGCAGGACGATGCCGTTCTATCCGTACAAGGACGAGGACCGTCAGGCCGAGATGCTTGTGCCTCGCAAGGGATGGCTATGCGACACCAGTGACGCTGCGCCCGTTGTCTATCGCGATCGGAAGATCCTCGACCGGACGGACTTCGACAAGGAGGAGGAGGCGATCATAGATGAGGTCACAAAGCTCCGTCGTTATGCCGACCTGGTGCTGAAGCACAACCCGCCGCTTCTGGGCCGGGTATCTCGCGCGGCCCAAACGCCGGGCGGCCGCGTCATCGTCGGTTTCGTATCTCTTTTGCGATACGACAGGTTTATCGATCTGCTCGCGTTCGCGGCACGCCAGCGTCCCGTGCTCGAAGACTGGATGACGAAGACGGCGGATGATGCCAAGCTTGCGGAGCACCACGACTACTATCGTGACGCCCTTGCCGATCTCGATCGGTATAGGTAGTCCCTCGCTCCAGGATTCGAGTGAATCCCGAATCCTTTGGGACGCGCGCCGCTACCCCGCTGACCTAATCTTTGACGGGTTCGCCCAGCGTATGCATCAGGCGGTTTGCCCAGCCAAAAATCGCGGCCGACAGGACGAGATCGAGGGATTCTAGCTCGGAAAGGCCGACGTCGGCGAGATCCTGTGCATCTGCCTGCGTCGCCTCTGGTGGTGTCGTCGACAGATGTGCGGAGAAATCGAAGATCGCCTGCAGATGCTCGTCGAGTTCCGCATTGAGTTCATCGGCGAAGACGGCGTCGATCACATCGGTTCGTTTCGTGTAGTTGATGAAGCGGGACGCATGGACGGCAGCGCAGTAGACGCAGCGGTTTACGACCGACGCTGCGGTGGCGCCCAGTTCGCGTTCGCCGAGCGAGAGGCCGTCCTTTCCGTACATGATCAGGTTGAACAGCGGAGAGCGAACCGCAAGCGATTCCGGATCGTGCGCCAGCGTGAGCACATATGTCGAGATGCCCTTGTTGGAAGGCGTGACCTGCATCGCCTCGCGCTGCTCCTCGGTCGCCGTTTCTAGGTCGACCGGAACGACGTAGGGTTGCCAGCGTGGTACCTGCGTGGTGAAGCTATGGACGACTTCGCTCATTGTCTTGCTCCGATCAGCTTTAATCCTGCAATCACGCGCACCTGATAGTTCACGAAGGCGGCGAGTTCTGACAGCCGCACGATGTCAGCATCTGTGACACCGACGCCTCGCAGTGCTTCGATGTGACCACGCGTTGCCTCGCGCGGCGCGACCGTCAATCGGTCGGCATGATGGACGATCTCGGCGGTGCGTGGCTCGTCGACGTTCGTGCCCGGCTGCGCGAGCGATGCCGTCGCAATCTCTTCTGCGCGTTCCACGAGACCGTCATAGTGCACAGCGAGCACCTCATTCCCGTTGTGCCGCGCCATGCGGGCGGCCAGCGCGGCGCGCAGACCATGCGACAGGCCGCCCGGATCACGGGGAAGGAGTACCGCATCATGCGCGGCCTCGGTCAGTCGCAGAATTTCCGCGCGCTTCTCCATGGCCTCGGCAAGCGCCGAGCCCGGTTTTACGGCGGCTAGAGTTTCAATGAGTGTCACGACAGCTCCTTTGCATCTCGATGGAGAGCACGAGGTAGGTTCGAAGATCCATTATGTCAAATTAGCATAGACATGCAAAAATGATGTGAAATAATTATCTATTGTCTACTCGAATTATAGAAAACCCATGCTTTCAATGCATGCTTGGCAATGGTTGATGTGTGGTATGAATAGTAGCTTGATTGACATTCGGCAGCTTGAAGCCTTCGCGGCGGTGATGTCGGCCGGCAGCGTCACCGGGGCGGCTCGGTTGCTAGGCCGCTCGCAACCTGCTGTGACACGGCAGATACAGGATCTGGAAGCAGATCTAGGCTATGCGCTTCTCCACAGGAGCGGACCACGCATTCAGCCGACGGCGCGGGGCCTGCGGTTTCATGCGGAAGTCGAACGCCATCTTTCAAGCCTGACCCATATCCGCGAACGCGCCGAGGCCATCGGCCGCGAGGAGCCGACGACACTGACTGTCTCCGCGACACCGTCGCTTGCCGCGGGAATCCTTCCGCAAGCATTGGCGGCTATTACCCCGGATATGATACCGCGCCATCTCCATGTGCAGGCGCTGGCTGCCGAAAACGTCGTGCAGGCAGTTCTCTCACGGTCCGCCGATCTGGGAATATCGAGCTTGCCCCTCGAGCATCCCGGTCTCGAAATCCACTGGATCGCGGAAGCTCCTTGCGTCGTCGCCATCAGCGCTGACGATCCGCTCGCTGAGAATGAGATCGTCCTTCTAGTTGACCTTGCGGAGCGCCGCATCATCACACTCGCAAATCCATATCGCCTGCGGCATCGCATCGACGAGGCGTTGGAGCGGGTCGGCGTTGCTCCCGAACGGATCATTGACGTGAACGCGTCCATGACCGCTCTCTCCCTCGTGCGCGCCGGGCTTGGTGTTGCCATCGTCGAGCCCGCGACTGTCTGCGGCGTGCCGCTCGATGGCATCGTCATGCGCCCGGTCGACCAGGTCATCCCGTTCCTGTTCGGTGCTATCTCCGCCGCTGCGCTGCCGCTTACGCCGACCGTATCCGCAGTGATCGATGCCGCCAAGGAAGAAGCACTGAAGATGCCGGGCAGCCGCCTGCTTGAGGCGAACGGTGCGGATGCAATCGCCGATACCGTCTACGGGCAGGGTGCCGTTACCGAAGGAGCGCCCGAATGAGCGAGCTCGCAATATCCCCAGTGGATCTGGAGGCGCTCGAAGCTCGTCTCCAACAGGATCTCTCTTGGCTCGAACTTCCCGCCAAGTCCTGGGTTCCTTCACGAGAGGCTGATGGCCAGTCGGTGGTCGACGTCGTTGTCATCGGTGGCGGTATGGCGGGTCTTGTCGCTTCCGGAATGCTGAAGCGTCTCGGTGTCGCCAACCACTTGGTGCTCGACAAAGCGCCCGTTGGTCAGGAAGGGCCGTGGGTCACATTCGCCCGCATGCGAACCCTGCGTTCGCCGAAGCAGCTCACCGGCCCCGCCATGGGCCTGCCGGCCCTGACCTTCCGCGCCTATTA
Source organism: Rhizobium sp. S152 (assembly GCF_030380735.1). Lineage (GTDB taxonomy): Bacteria > Pseudomonadota > Alphaproteobacteria > Rhizobiales > Rhizobiaceae > Rhizobium. Next base: position 534,186 of record NZ_JAUDRZ010000002.1, read on the forward strand.
CGAGGCGCGCTTCGGCCGCGACGCGTGGATCGTGCTTGATCGTGCGCCGCGCGAGACGTGGATGGACTACCTCATCTGGTATCGGAAGGTGCTCGAGTTGCCCGTACGCAACGGCATCTCCGTTGACGTGATCCGGCCGCGTGAAGATGGCATGCTCGACCTGATCTGCAGCCAGGACGGTCGCAGCGAGAAGATCGTCGCCCGCCATGTGGTGTTGGCCACCGGACGCGATGGCCTCGGTGGTCCGTTCGTGCCTGAGTTCGCCAGGAGCATCGACCGCAAATACTGGGCACACACTGCCGACGCGATCGATTTTGCGGGGCTCCGCGGCAAGCGGGTCGGGGTGATCGGCGCCGGCGCATCGGCCATGGACAATGCGGCGAGCGCACTGGAAGCAGGGGCCGCACGCCTCGACATGTTCGTACGCCGGAACAAGCTTCCAGCGATCAACAAGTTCACGGGCATTGGCAGCCAGGGTGTCGTTCATGGATTCGCCGGACTACCGGATGAATGGAAGTGGCGCTTCCTCAACTATGCGATGGGCCAGCAGACCCCGCCGCCTCGCCCGAGTGTGCTGCGTGTCAGCTCCTTCGAGCAGGCTCACCTTCATCTTGAGAGCCCGATCACCGGCCTAAAGCAGGATGGCGAACAGGTCATCGCGATAACGCCCCGTGACAGCTACCCCGTCGATTTCTTGATCTTTGGCACGGGCTTCAAGATCGATCTCGCCAATCGGCCGGAACTCGCGGCCTTCGAGCCGCACATCCGCCTCTGGCGCGACCGCTTCCCGACGCCCGCTGGTATGGCGAACGGCGAGCTCGAGGGATCGCCGGATCTCGGAGATGCTTTCGAGTTCCTTGAGAGGGAAGAGGGAGTATGCCCGACGCTCTCGAAAATCCATTGCTTCAATTTCCCGGCGACGCTGAGCCACGGCAAGCTTACGGGCGACATCCCGGCGATCAGCGAAGGCGCTGACCGCCTCGCGCGCGGCATCGTCAGATCGCTCTTTGTCGAGGATCGCGAGAAGCACTTCGCAAACCTCCAGGCCTTCGACACACCGGAACTGCTCGGCGACGAGTGGGCCGACGACGATACCGAAGCGCTTTCCGAACCAGCCTCCAAAAGGACCTGAGACCCGCAATGCTCGAGATCAAGAACCTGAAGCTGTCATACGGCAGCACCCAGATCCTCAACGGCGTCGATCTCTCCGTAAAACGGGGCGACGTGGTGTCCATCATTGGACCGAGCGGTACGGGAAAGACGACGCTTCTGAAGTGCATCAACCATCTGGCAAAGCCAGCGTCGGGAACGATCGCCTTCGACGATATCAAGATGGACTTTGCCCGTCCTGATAAGGTTGCCGTCCAGGCAATCCGGCTGCGCACCGCAATGGTGTTCCAGCAGTTCAACGTCTTCAAGAACATGACCGTTCTTCAGAACGTTATGGATCCGCTCGTTGTCGTGCAGGGTAAGTCCAAGGACGAGGCACGCGCCATCGCGCTTCAGGAGCTTGAGCGGGTAGGGCTGTCCGACAAGCTCAACAACTATCCATCGCAGCTTTCCGGTGGCCAGCTCCAGAGAACGGGCATCGCCCGCGCGCTGGCGGTCAAGCCTGACGTCATGCTCTTCGACGAGCCGACGTCGTCGCTCGACCCTGAACTCGTGAACGAGGTGCTCAAGGTGATCAAGGACGTAACGTCCTCGGGCATCACCTCGCTTCTCGTCACCCACGAAATGCAGTTCGCCAAGAACATCTCGAACCGCATCGTCTTCATGGATGGGGGCGTCGTCGCAGCCGACGGCAGCCCGTCCGAAATCTTCGATACGCCTTCCAACCCCCGCCTCGCACAGTTCCTCAATTCCGAACGCGCGATCCAGTAAGAAAGGATGCCTGAAATGACCTCCCTGAGCTCAATCTCTCGCCGTAGTCTCGGTCTCGCCGTCGCAGGCGTCGCGATCGCATTCGCAACGGCCTCGTTCGCCGAAGACGTCCGCACCATCAAGATCGCCACATCGGCCGAATCCAAGCCGCTGTCCTGGGGCGCGATCGGCGTCGAGCCGCAGGGCTACGAACCCGACGTGCTCAAGGCCATCAACGCCAAGCTGCCGCAGTACAAGTTCGTGATGGAGGGCGCCGCAGATATTGCCCAGGAAACGGGTCTTGCGACGGGCAAGTACGACATCGCGACGGGCGGATACTACCGCGCTCCGGCTCGCGAAAAGCAGTTCCTCATTCCTGAAGCACCGATCGGCGCCAGCCTGATCAAGATCTACAGCCGCAAAGACAGCGGCATCAAGGAAATGAAGGATCTCGTTGGCAAGAAGATCGTGCCCGTGACGGCCGGCGGCGGCATCTACAAGTTTGCCACGGCCTGGCAGGAAAAGAACCCCGACTACAAGATCGAGGTCACCGCTTCGAGCGCAGGTATTCCTTATCCGGACCGTCTGAAGGAAGTCGAGAATGGCAAGTACGATGCTCTCGTTCTGCCCTCCAACCTCGGCGAGCAGACGGTTATCGACGAGCAGAAGCTCAACGTCCAGGCCAGCGAACCCGTTGCGATCAACGAGACCTTCGTCCTGATCCACCGCTCCGAGGAGAACAAGGCGCTGTCGGATGGCATCGACAAGGCCTTGAAGGAACTCAAGGCCGACGGCACGCTCGCCAAGCTTTCGCAGAAGTGGTTTGGCGAAGACATCACCACGTACATGAAGTAACGCCCGGCTTTGAAGCCGGCGACCAGGCCCAAGACTGAAAGAAGGAGTGTTCCAAGGTGGACCTTTCCGTAATGATCCCGGAGCTGCTCTCGGCATTGCCGCTGACGCTTGCGATCACCTTCGTGGCCATGGCCGCCGGCTTCGTGCTGGCGTTGATTGCGACGACGTTCCGAGTGCGAAGGATTCCAGTAATTAGCCAGTTGGCGGATCTCTACGTATCCTACGCCCGAAGCGTGCCTGTGGTCTTGCAATTGTTCGTCGCCTTCTATGGGCTTCCTGTCCTCGTCGGCGTGCTAGGCGTCGAGGATTTCGTATCACCGACAATCGCCGCCATGTTGGGCCTGAGCCTTTATCATGGCGGCTACCTCTCCGAGGTCATGCGTCCGGCATATCTTGCAGTCGAGCGAGGGCAGCACGATGCAGCCGACAGCCTCGGCTACACATTCCGCCAGAAGCTGTTGCGTGTCGTCGCGCCGCAGGCCGTCCATATCGCGCTTCCGGGATACGGCAACGCGATCATCTACCTGATCCATAACGTGGCGCTCGTCATGTACATCGGCGCTGCCGACGTAATGGCAACGGCCCATCTGGTCATGGAACGGGATTACAACCAGTACCAGTTCGAGACCTACCTCGTGCTCGCGGTGCTGTATTCGGTCCTCTGCCTCGTTGCGTGGGCGGTCGTACGCTTCTTCGAGCGCCGTTCCGGGAAGTACGCTTCGAACGACAAGACTGTCGGCACACCGCTGATGGCAAGCATCTGATCAGGGAAGGGGACCATCATGTTCGACAGCGAAGTTCTTCTTCCCGACCTCTACGAAATCCTGGGCGCGGTGCCGCTCACGCTTGCAATGGCACTTACCATTTTCGTGCTGTCGACGATCGTCGGCAGCCTGTTCGCCATGGTCGAATACCGGAAGATCCCAGTGCTTCGCCAGTTCGTCGTCGCCTACAAGGTCGCCTTCAAGGGCGTGCCGATGGTGATCGTGATCTTTCTCGCATACTATGGCTTGCCGTCTACGCTGCACTTTCTCGCCTCGGTCGTTGGCATTGACTACAATGGCCATTCAACGCCGAACTGGGTCACGCTGATCGTCGCCTTGACGGCTTGCGTCGCTGCCTTCCAGGCCGAAGTGGTGAAGGGTGCGTTGAACTCGTTCGATACCGGGCAGGCGGACGCCGCTTATTCGCTTGGCTACAAAAAAAGCCAACTCTTTCGACGTGTGATGCTGCCGCAGGTCATCGTCGCGGCGATCCCGGATCTCGCGAACTCGTTCATGGTGATCATGAAGGCGCTTTCCCTTGGCTTCGCGATCGAGGTCGTCGACATCTTTGCACAATCACAATTGACCGCGGCCTTGAACTTCTACTACCTCGAAGCATTCCTCGTTGCGGTTGTTGTCTACATGGTGATCGCCTACACGGTCACTCAGATAGCCGACTGGTCCGAGCGGGCATTGCGAATCCGCACCTGAAGCACGCGATAAGGGGCGGATAAGAAAATCAGACACATAGCGCAATCGCAGCTGGGGTCGAAGCTTCGATTCCGTTCACGGCGGAATGTGGATTGCCAAGGTATTCGCGGCGCAGCTTCGTCGATATAGCATCGATAGCCCATAACGCCGATAACCTTCGGCAATTTTGTCAGCGAAGTCCTCCCCATCAAGTCTTTGTGCTACATTGTCAACAAACTCTGCTCCATGCCTCGCTATGTTGTGCAACGCAGCAATAGAGGTGGATATGTGACTACTTACCGAGCATCGGCAGGAGGCGAGACCTTCAGTTTTCCCAGTCTAGCGTCGCTGCTGGGTGCAGCTTCCTCACTCCGATCGGGAGACGAACTTGCCGGACTGGCAGCGCGAAGCGACTCGCAAAGGGTTGCAGCCCGCTATGTTCTCGCGGACCTACCGCTGGCAAGTTTTCTGAAGGAAGACGTCGTTCCCTACGATATGGACGAGGTCAGCAGACTGATCGCGGACACCCATGATGGAGAGGCTTTCGCGCCGCTATCGTCGATGACCGTCGGCGAATTCCGTGACTGGCTGTTGTCGTCGGACGCAGAGGGTGCCGTGATCAAGGCCGTTGCACCGGGGGTAACCCCCGAGATGGCAGCTGCCGTCTCCAAACTCATGCGCAACCAAGATCTCATAGCGGTTGCCAGGAAATGCATCGTAACCTCCCGCTTTCGCAACACGCTCGGCCTTCAGGGTAGGCTTGCGACGCGTCTTCAGCCCAACCATCCGACGGACGATCTGAAGGGGATAGCAGTCGCTATCCTCGACGGTCTTCTCAATGGGGCGGGCGATGCGGTGATTGGGATCAATCCGGCAACGGACAACTTGCAGAACGGTGCCCGGCTGATCGGAATGCTCGATGAGTTGCGCCGAACCTACGAGATGCCGACCCAGTCCTGTGTGCTAACCCATGTCACGAATACCATTCGGCTGATCGAGATGGGTGCGCCGGTTGATCTCGTTTTTCAGTCGATTGCGGGCAGCCAGGCGGCCAACGAGGGCTTCGGCATCAATCTCTCGATCCTGCAGGAGGCGCAGGACGCAGCGCTTTCGCTGGCGCGTGGCACTGTCGGCAACGATGTAATGTATTTTGAAACCGGGCAGGGGGCAGCCCTATCGGCAAATGCGCATCATGGTGTGGATCAGCAGACCATGGAGACGCGCGCTTATGCCGTTGCACGGCACTTCCGCCCGCTTCTCGTCAACACGGTCGTTGGGTTCATCGGGCCCGAATACCTCTACGATGGAAAGCAGATCATCCGTGCAGGGCTTGAGGATCTGTTTTGCGGCAAGCTTATGGGGCTGCCGATGGGCTGTGACGCCTGCTACACTAATCATTCCGAGGCCGATCAGGACGACATGGATACGCTGATTACGCTTTTGACGGTCGCGGGTGTTAACTTCATCATCACCGTTCCGGGCTCGGATGACGTCATGTTGAGCTATCAAAGCGCCTCGTTCGAGGACTTGACGTTCCTTCGGAACAATCTTGGCGTTCGTCCGGCGCCGGAATTTGAGGCATGGTTGGAGCAGATGGATCTAATCCGGCTCTCCGGTGGGCGAGCACTGCCGAACTATCCCCACGCCCGAATGCTTGGAATGGTCGATGCGATGGGGCTTGCATAATGAGCAGCCCGTCCAATCTTCCTGGAAAGCTGTGCGCCTTGACGCCGTCGCGTATTGGCATCGCGACCAAAGATGGCACCACGCCAACCGAAAGTGTCCTCGACTTCCAGCGTTCCTATGCTCTGGCAAGAGATACAATCCATATCCCTCTCGATGCGGCTGCGATCGCCCGCTCGGTTGCGCCGTTGCCGAGCGTGCTCGTGCGCAGTCAAGCACCAGAACGCGGCATCTATCTGAGGCGCCCGGATCTGGGCCGTCGGTTGCATAGCGATTGCTTGACTGACCTGTTTAAAGCGCGGTGTGATGTAGTGTTCGTCATTGCTGACGGTCTTTCCTCGCGCGCGGCCGAGCGGCATGCCTCCGCGGTTCTGAAGGCCACTATCGAGATACTTCCTCACTGGTCGATCGGCCCGGTCGTAATTGCCAGCCAGGCCCGTGTGGCGATTGGTGACGAGATTGGGGTCAATCTCGATGCGGAGTTCTCCGTTGTCCTCATCGGCGAGCGACCCGGCCTGAGCGTGTCCGACAGTCTCGGGGTTTACATCACGCGCAAGCCGGCGCTCGGCAGGATGGATTCCGAGCGCAACTGCATATCAAACATCCATGCCAATGGCGGTTTGAGCTATGCCGCGGCGGCGGCCAAGATCGCGTGGCTTCTTGAACAGGCCCGCAAGATCGGACAGACAGGCATCGGGCTAAAGGATGAAATGGTCGAGAGCGCCCTGACGCTGGGCTCTGTGCCGCAGATCAAAAGCTGAGTCCCGGTCTGGCTTACTGCGACGCGAGAATGTGTTGAAGTGTTAAGTCGAAACCGCTCAGCCTGTGAATAATGACCCCATCAAAAAGTCTGGCATCCGCCGATCAAAAAGGGGTTCGCACTATGATCAGATTGTTCTCGTTTGGCAGCATGCTGTCGGCTACCGCAGGACTTGTCCTCGCTTCCACGGTTTCGTTTGGGGCCTGGCAGGCACAGGCGCAGGATGCTTGCACTCCGCATGCCGTCGATCTTGGCGACGGTAAGTCGGTCGCCGCCGGCTGCAAGCCGCTGAAGATCGCCTTTCTGATCGCTGCGACCAACAACACCCATCTGCAGGCGCAGATCAGGGGCGCGCAGGAGGCAGCCAAGGAAATCGGCGCGACTCTGGATGTGTTCGATCCGAACTGGAGCCCGACCACCCAGTTCAATCAGGCGCAGAACATCATCTCCGGCGGCCAGTACAATGCGATTCTCGCCGAGATGAACGACGGAAATCAGGCTTGCACCATCATGACCGACAAGGCGCGCGAAGCCGGCGTCCTTGTTGCTGTTACCAACCAGCCGCTGTGCAATCGCGGGACCAAGGAAGGTGATGAGCTCTGGGCTCCGGGCACGCTGAACTTTGTTGGTGGTTCGCAGGGGCGCACCGCGTTTCGCGACTGGATCATGTCCATCGCGCAGGAAAACCCTGGCCCACAGAAGGTTGCGATCGTGACCGGGCCCGATTTGAACTCCAACACGATAAATACGGATCTGGCACTCAAGGACGTTCAGGCAAAATACCCGGAATTCAAGGTCGTCGCCGTGGTGCGCACCGACTATTCCGTCGTCCAGGGCAACCAGAAGACCCTGCCGCTTTTCCAGGCAAACCCTGATCTGTCGATCTTCATCTCGAATTACTCCGACATGACACGCGGCGCGGTTCAGGCGGCCCGGCAAGTCGGGTCGCTCAGCAAGCTGAAGGTTTATGACAGCGGTGGCAACGACTGGGCCTTCAAGGCTGTCGCTGCCGGCCAGATCACCAGCACCCGGACGATCGAGCCTTATACGGAAACTTATCTGGCGGTGAAGCAGCTCGGCGATGCCTGGGAAGGAAAGCCTGTCGCGCGGTTCACGCCGACCAAGTCGATCAAGATCGACGCAGAAACCGTCAAGAGCAATGAACCGCAATACTGACCGTTCCGGTTCGATGGCCAAGGGATATTACCAATGCTCGATTTGAATTCCGCAGCCGGCGCAATTGCGCCGGCCGGTAGAGATGCGGCGCCCGTTTTCGCGCTGCAGGCTAGCAGCGTACAAAAACGCTACGGCGGCACCATGGCGCTGAAGGGCGTCAGTCTCGAAGCCGAAGCCGGCAAGATCCATGCGTTGGTTGGCGAAAATGGTGCTGGGAAATCGACCTTTCTCGGCGTCATTGCCGGTCGCGTCGTTCCGAGCGCCGGTGATGTCAGCATCTTCGGCCAGCCGCATGTTTTCGGCCAACCACGGCAGGCGCGACGCCTGGGGATAACGGCGATCTATCAGGAATTGACGATTGTTCCTCGCCTCTCTGCTGTCGCCAACATGTTCCTCGGGCAACCGGTCGCGCGCTCGGGCATGCTTGACGAAAAGACGATGCGGCGGAAATTTGAAGCGATGTGCGAGCGGCTGGATGTTCGCATCCACCCCGATGCGCTGGCTGGGACCCTCTCCGTCGCCGACCAGCAAATGCTGGAAATCATGCGTGGCGTTGAATCGCAGGCGCGACTCCTGTTGTTCGACGAGCCCACGACATCCCTTGCGCCGCCGGAGCGCGAGGCACTGTTCAAGCTTATGCGGCAGCTGAAGGATCAGGGCACGACGATGATGTTCGTCAGCCATAATCTTGAAGAGGTGCTCGATATCGCGGACACCGTAACGGTCTTCCGCGACGGTTCGCTTTCGGCGAGCAAGAATCGGTCGGAGTGGGACAAGCCCTCGTTGATCCGCGCTATGGTCGGCCATGACGTCGTTGAAAACCGGCGTGTCGAGCGTGCGCCGCTTGCCGCTGGCACGCCCAATCTCCTGCAGGCCGAGAATGTCACCGTACCAGGTGCGATCGACAATGTGAGTATCACGCTGAAGCGCGGAGAAATTCTGGGTATTGGAGGTCTTGTCGGCTCCGGACGCACGAGCCTGCTGCGTGCTCTCGCCGGCTTGGAGCCGCGCAGCTCCGGGACGCTCTTCGTCGACGGCGAGGCGTGTCCCTGGCCGAACGATCCGCGTCAGGCCCTTGGCGCCGGCATCGCGCTCGTGCCGGAAGACCGAAAGGCACAGGGTCTCGTTCTCGGTATGAGTGCCATGGACAATGTCGTCATGGCCGACATGAAACAGGTGGCACGCCTGGGCTTTCTGTCGGACAGCATGATCCGGGAAAAGTCTCGCAAGATCGCCCGGGAATTCGGCTATGCCGAAACCCGCCTCGAAACCATTGTCCGAAACCTGTCGGGTGGCAACCAGCAGAAGATCCTGCTCGGCAAGGCGCGTTTCTGCTCGCCATCCATTCTCCTGGTCGACGAGCCGACACGCGGCATCGACATCGGCGCCAAGGACGAAATCATGAACACGTTGCGCGCCCTTGCCGAAGAAGGTGTCGGCATCGTCGTTGTGTCGTCCGATCTCGAAGAGGTCATCGCCATAAGCGACCGGATCGTCGTCATGTCCGAGGGGCAGGCAGTCGCCGAGCTCGACCAGTCCCAGTCCACCGTTGCTGTCGGCGATATCCTCCACGCCGCTTTCAGGGTCCACTAAGATGAACGCACAGAACTCCGCCATCAATACCACCGCACCCATCAAGGGAGCACGGCTCTTCAGCCGGGATGTCATGCTCCAGTACGGTGTCCTATGGGCATTCCTGGTGCTCCTCATTGTCAGTGCCGTGCTGTATCCGAGGGTGTTCGAACTTCAGAACATCCAGAACATTCTCAGCCAGTCTTCCCCGGTCGGCATCGTTGCCGTGGGCATGACATTCGTTATCATCGGCGGCGGGTTCGACCTGTCGGTGGCGGCCATTTTCGCCCTCGGCGCAGTCGTCTTCGCAAACCGTGCGGATGCCTTCGGACTCTGGGGTGCTGCCGCATCGGTGATCGCGGTCAGCGCCGTCTGCGGCATCATTAATGGTCTCGTGGTCACGCGCCTCAAGGTCAATGCATTCGTTGCCACGCTCGGCTCCGGCTCGGTCTTCGGAGGGCTTGCATACATCTACTCCAGTTCGGCTCCGCAGGTTCCCAATGATTTCAACTTCGGGGATCTGGGAACAGGGGCATGGTTTGGATGGCCGATCTCGATCTGGATCCTTTTCCTTACCTTCGCGGTGGGTGCCGCCATTCTGTCCAAGAGCGTTTATGGTCGGTCGATCTATGCCCTTGGCGGCAACGAAGAAGCTGCCCGTCTGTCGGGTATTCCCGTCGATCTGTACCGCGCCAGCACCTATGTGCTGACGGCGATCTGCTCCGGTGTGGGTGGCATGATCCTGTCGTCGCGCCTCGGGGTCGGACAGGCAGACATGGGTGGCAGCCTGGCGCTCGATGCCATCGCCATCGTCGTTATCGGCGGTACCTCGCTTCTCGGTGGGGAAGGTGCCCTGTGGCGCACGGCCGTCGGCCTGCTGATCATCGCGACCCTGACGAATGTTTTCGATTCACTGGCCATCAACACGAATTACCAGCTTGTGGCCAAGGGACTGATCGTGATTGCAGCGGTCGCCCTCGACATCTATGCCCGCAAGATGCGGACGTAACTGTGCAATGCAAGAAAGAGTGAGCAATATGAAAAAAGACGTCAAAATCGCCCTTACCTTTGACTTCGATGCCTATTCGCTCTGGATCGGCACCTTCGATTCCAATTCGCCGAGCATGTTGTCGCGCGGCGAGTTCTGCCCGGTCGGTGCTCGCCGAATCCTGGCGTCGCTCGAAGCTGAAAAAATCCCGGCGACCTTCTACATCCCCGGCCACACGGCCTACGCCTTCCCTAAGACGGTCGAAGCTATTGCCGCTGCCGGACACGAGATCGGCCACCATGGCTGGGTGCACGAAAACCCAGCCTCCGTCTCGGTCGACAAGGAGCGCTGGATCCTCGAAAAGGGTTTTGAAGCGCTCGAAAAGGTCGCCGGCATCCGCCCGACCGGTTACCGTTCGCCTGCTTGGGACAACAGCCCACAGACAGTTCCGTTGCTGCTCGAATATGGCTTCGAATACGAAAGCAGCATGATGGGCAGCGATTTCCAGCCCTATTGGTGCCGCATCGGGGACAGCTGGACCAAGGACGGCCCGTATGTATTCGGCAAGCCGGTTGATCTCGTCGAAATGCCGGTGGCATGGCACCTCGACGATTTCCCGCAGTTCGAATATGTGGTCGGCAAGTCCAGCACCAATCAGGGCGTGATCACGCCGCGCGATTTTCTGCAGATGTGGAAGGACGAGTTCGATTTCCTGTACGACAGGATCGGCGAAGGCGTCTTCATCGCGACGATGCATCCGCAAACGATCGGCCGCGGTCACCGCATGCTCATCCTCGAACAGTTCATCGATTACGTTAAGGACAAGCCGGGCGTGAGCTTCACCAGAATGAACGACTACGTCAGGGATTGGAAGCAGGGCAAGACACCGTCTCTGCCCGCAGACACCGCAGAATCCTAATCGAGATCAGACGGGAGACGCCGGACACGGCGCCTCCCGTTTCCAATTCAGAATTTGGCCGCGACGGCCGGGACGACAAGACCATGCCAGATACCATCCTTCTCTCCGGCCTCGCGGATGAGGTTTCCATATCCATCGACCAGTGGGGAATCTCCCACATCCGTGCAAACAGCAAACGCGACTTGTTTTTTGCGCAGGGATACAATGCCGCTCGCGATCGCCTTTGGCAGATCGATCTCTGGCGCAAGCGTGGGCTCGGCCTCTTGGCCGCCGATTTCGGGCCGGGTTATCTCGAACAGGACCGGGCTGCCCGTCTTTTCCTATACCGTGGTGACATGCAGGCGGAATGGGACGCCTATTGCAATGATGCCGAGGAGATCGCAACCGCCTTTGTCGCAGGCATTAACGCCTATGTCGATCTGGTCAATCGGGGCGAGGCCGAACTGCCGCCGGAATTTTCTCTGTTCGGCACTAAACCTGCCCGCTGGCAGGCGCAGGATGTCGTGCGCATCCGCAGTCATTCCCTGATGCGCAATGCGTTGTCGGAAGTCATTCGCGCCAATGTCATGAGCCGCGCGGATGCCGGCGTCGATGAATTGCGCCAAGCTCTGGTCCCCGCCAAGGATCCCATCGTCGCCGAAGGTCTTGCGCTTGACGAAATCCCGCTTGCGGTCACCGACGTCTTCAAGCTCGCGCTCGCTGCCGTAACCTTCGAGGAGGCGCGGCTTTCGGCACGGTTGGATGAGGCCGGTCTCTGGCGCAAGGTTGCCGCCACAGGTGATGTCGTTCGCGATGCCGCCGCACAGGGCTCAAATAATTGGGTCGTTCATGGAAGTCGTACCGAAAGCGGCCGGCCGATCCTCGCCAACGATCCGCATCGCACCCATGCCGTGCCTTCATTGCGCTATTTGGTTCATCTGACCTGCCCGGAATTCGATGTCATCGGTGCCGGTGAACCCTGCCTGCCCGGCATCTGTATCGGGCATAACGGCACCAGCGCCTTTGGCCTGACGCTGTTTTTTGGGCACGATCAGGAAGATGTCTACGTCTATGACGTTTCGCCCGACGATCCGGACCTCTATCGCCATGGCGATGGCTGGGAACGCATGGTGGTCGTCGCAGAGGAGGTGCCTCTCAAGGACGGCACATCGACCACGCTGACACTGCGCTTCACGCGTCACGGCCCGGTCGTCTTCGATGACGCAGCGCGTAATCGCGCTTACGCGATCCGCTCGGTGTGGTTCGATCCGGGCACTGCTCCCTATTTCGCTTCGATCGCGTCGATGCGCACGAAGCGGTTCTCGGATTTTCGTGAAACGATGGGCCGGTGGGGCGTACCGGCTACGAACCAGGTCTATGCCGACAAGGAAGGGACGATCGGTTGGGTAGTCGCCGGTTTCAGCCCGGTGCGCCCCAATTGGGACGGCCTTCTGCCGGTTCCAGGTGACGGGCGATATGAATGGGACGGCTATTTCCCTGCCTCGGAACTACCCGCCGTCTGTAATCCGCAGGCCGGGTTCCTGTCCACGGCCAACGAACCCAACCTTCCTGATGATTGGGATCATCAGGCAAGGCAGATCGGCTACGAATGGCTTGAGCGTTCCCGAGCCGACCGCATCGTGGAAGTCTTGTCCGCCGATAGGAACCACAGCGTCGATGGCTCGGCTGCGTTGCAGGCCGACAGTACGTCGCTCGCGGCCCGAAGACTGGTGGCGGTTCTGCAAAAGATGGATGCGCCCGCCGGGCCTGCCATTGAAGAGGCTCAAGCAATCTTTGCCGAGTGGGACCACCGGATCGCAGCCGACAGCGCCAGCGCGGCGCTGTTTGAGATCTGGTGGAGCAAGCACCTCCGCCCCGGCCTGGCGCAGCTGGTGACGGACGACCCGGCGATCCGCGCGCTGCTTCTGCCGGGTGATCCAGCAAGCGTCCTTGCTCTGCTCGAAAAGCCGGATCACCGGCTGGGCAAGTCCCCGGTATCGGCTCGCGACCAACTTCTTGCCTCCACGCTGGAAACGGCTCTGGCGGAATGCCGCGCGCTGCTCGGCACCGATCCCGCCGCGTGGCGGTGGGGCACGGTGCATCGGGCGCACTTCATTCATGCCACGAGCAATGTATTCGCGGGAGTATCGCGTCCGTCTGGTGATGTCGGCCCCCTGGAGAAGGGCGGGAGTGATTCCAGTCCGATGAATGCATCCTATCGCACATCGGATTACCGGGTGACGCTCGGGGCCTCTGTCCGTGTGGTTGTCGATGTCGGAGAATGGGACAACAGCGTGTGCATCAACGCGCCCGGGCAGTCTGGCAATCCGATGTCGACACACTACGGCGACCTGGCCGAGAAGTGGTCGCGCGGCGAGTTCGTTCCCCTCCTTTATTCGAAGGCGCGGGTTGATCTGGCGACCGAGCAGCGGATCCGGCTTGCGCCAGCCGGATAAAGCAGCCGCCAAGCGCTATGAGGGAGCGGTCCGTTGCGGCCGCTCTTTTTTGTTCCAACGCATTCTCTAAATCTGCATATCCACGCATACAAAAAAGCCCCTTGAACAGGGGTTCAAGGGGCAAGCGACAGGTCCTGGTGCCTGTCGATCCTCGGGGGAGATCAGGCGAGCATACCGCCATCGACGAGGATATCGGACCCGGTGACGTAGCGTGATTCATCCGAGGCTAGATAGGCGATGGCCGATGCGATGTCCTTGGGCATGCCAAGAGAACCCAGCGGCACCGACTCTAGGAAATGATCCAGCTGGGCGGGGTCGTTTTCGTAAAACATCGGTGTATCGATGACGCCCGGGCAAACGGTGTTGACGCGAATCTTCAGCGGAGCGAGCTCGCGCGCCGCCGACCGGGTCATGCCGCGAACCGCCCACTTGGCGCCGGCATAGGCAAATGTCCCCTTGTAACCCACCATGCCTCCGATCGACGAGAGGTTGATGATCGAGCCGCCCAGCGACATCAGCGGCACCGCGCATTTCATGCCCCAGAAGATCGAGAACTGGTTGATTTCGAACATGCGGCGGAAGCCATCCGCCGTCTCGTCCTGCAAGGAGGCGGGGCCGTAGATACCGGCATTGTTGACGAGGATATCCAGGCGGCCGACATCGCGCGCGATGCGCTCCATCATGGCGGCCCATTGCGCTTCGGAGGTTACATCAAGCGATTGAAACGCGCCGGAGCCTTCGAGGTTTGCCGCCGTTTCCTCACCTTCGCCCTCAAGGATGTCGCCGAGATAGACGAAGGCGCCGTCGCTGGCGAGCCGCTGGGCTATCGCCGCGCCGATGCCTCGGGCGGCGCCTGTGACCAGCGCGGTGCGGCCGGCAAGCGGTTGATGATCGGTATTTCTGGTCATGGAATTTCCTATTGTGCGGTGAACCCGCCATCGATCGGCAGGACGGCGCCAGTCACGAAAGAGGAGGTGTCGCCGGCAAGGTAAACAACGCCTTCGGCGATTTCGTTGGGGTGTCCGATGCGGCCCATCGGCGTCAGCGCGAGCGTTACCGCGTTCATTTCGGGTTTCTGGGCGCGCACCATTTCCGTGTCGATGAGGCCGGGCAGGATCACGTTGGCGCGAATGCCCTGCCTGGCGTAGGTGACCGCTACGTTGCGGGTCATGTTGATGACAGCGCCCTTGCTGGCGTGATAGGCGATCTGTCCCGTGCCGGCGACCTGTCCCCAGATGGACGAGATGTTGACGATGGAAAGCGGCCCCTTGCCAAGCATTCGCGCCGTCGCCATGCGCATGCCAAGCATGACGCCTGTCTGGTTCACCCTCAGGATGAAATCCCAGTCTTCCATCGTCACGTCGTGTACGCCGCTCTTCGTCGGTGCGACGCCGGCTGCATTGACCAGGATGTCGATCTTGCCGCCTTCGGCGTCGATTGCTTCACCGATCCGCTCCCAGTCGGCCTGCGAGCCGACATCGCACTGGTGATAAAGAACGTCGCCCTCATAGCCTGGGCCTTGTGCGGATACATCGGTGGCAATGACACGCGCGCCCTCCCTGGCAAGCGCTTCCGCGCAAGCCTTGCCGATGCCGCGATAGGCGCCTGTGACAAGCGCCAATTTACCTTGCAGTTTCATTTCCACTCCCGTCGCGACGGATTCTCGTTGATAGCGATTGTAACCATGGATTGCGTTCGGCGGTTGACATTTGAACACTCAGTTCAGCTGCGGTGCTAAACGTCCTGCCGCGACCACAGCCAGGCTTGCAGCCCGCATCTTGGAGGGCGCGGCGTCGAACCATCGGACGCAGGCCCGGCTGAAGGCGCTGAGCTCCGAGTAGCCGAGTATGCTGGCAATATCGTTGATCGTGAGGTGCGTCTGCCCGAGATAGAGGAGCGCCAGGCGTCGGCGTGTCTCCTCAACGAGCGTGGAAAAGACCTGTCCTTCGGCTGCCAGCCGTCGCTGCAATGTCCAGCGAGTCATCTTCAATGCTTCCGCCACGTCCTCGATATGCGGGTAGCCGGAGGGGAGCTGGGCGCGGATTTCTCCGACCACGCGCCTGTTCAGCCCGAGCGTTCCGGTGCCGCCGGTCAATTGCATCAGCGCATCGCACAATGCCTGCATCCGACCATTTTCCCAGCCGCACGCAGGTCGGTTGATCGACTTCTCGCGAAACACAAGGGCATTGGTCTTCATGTTGAAATAGACCGGAGCGTTGAACACGGTCTCATGCTCGCGCCATTTTTCCGGTCGCGGATGCTCGAAATGGACCTCGTCCGGCGACCAATTGGCGTTGACCACGCGGCGAACGATGTTGAGATACATTCCCATCGTCAACTCGGCATCCTGGCGGCGTTGCAGGATCAATCCGTCGAGAATGCGATATTCGAGATGCCAGAACTCACCGCGTCGCTGCAACGCGACCAGCGTATTCTGCTGGTGATAGGGAAAGTATTTGACCAGATTGCCGAGCGCATCGGCAAGGGTTGGCGAGGAGACGGCGATTTCGCCGATGAGGCCGAGCCGGTCTGGGGTGAAGTCGCGGCCGTAGTGGAGGCCGAAATTGTCGTTGCGAGTCTTGCATGACGCGGCTTCAAGCAACTGGCAATAGGCACCAAGGTCTAGAATTTCGTGTTCCTTGCGCGTGTCGGCCTCGTGCATGCCGACCGACCAAAGGAGTTCATGGGCACTCGTTCCGTGGCTGGAAATGAATTGCGAAATGCCATTGGTCGCGCTGGACAAGATCTTGGCGGGCGACCTGAATTGGGAACCCGAGGAATCTCGCCTGGATACAATTGTGCTTGAAGCTTCCATCATGTTAACTTTCCGCTCTGGAGAATAATGCATCTTTGGCGTGCATTTTTGTCTTGGTACCGATTAACCGAATACTCGGCCGGTCTGCGGAAGGTGGAGAAAACGGTGATGAGGCGAAATACGTAAACCTACCGACGCGGTGGGTGAGCCTGCTGTCGGACAGGCGAAATGATGCGGTGATCGGAGCGTGGCATGAGTGTGAGACTGACCGTTCAAAAAAGCGGCGCTGCAGCCCGTCCCACCGTCGAGACAAGCGATTACTTTCGTGCATCGATCAGCGGTGACGGTCTGATCGACACGACAGAAAGCGAAAGCGCCAATCGCTTCTTTGCCGCACATCCGGAATTCAAGGACTTCGCCGCCGGATTGGTGGGGAGTGGTCGCGATCTCGTGCGCTTCGTTTGGATAGACAATGACAAGCGCTGGTTCGCGGTGCGTATAGAGCTCGACGTAACCGCCTCCGGCGAGCGGCGCAGCAACCTTATCGTCAAGTCGATCGATTCACCCTTCGGCCTGACGCTGCGCGAACTCGATGTTCTGACCCTAATTGCCGGGGGACTGTCCAATCAGGATATCGCGGCCTGCCTCGAAACCAGCCAGCGGACCGTAACCACCCACAATGAGCGCATTCTCGTCAAACTCGGTCAGGTCAGCCGCACCGGGGCGGCGACGCTTGCGACGGACCTTGGGCTGCTGCGATTGCCAACACCGGGTGGAGGTCGCAACCTGATGCCGTTGACGGCGGGTTTGGTGGACAGCCGAATGGCTCTGCCGCGCGACACGGTCCGGTCCTTCGTGGCGACGTCGCTCGACCGGCGGCCGATCCTGATCGGCACGCCGCTGTCGACGCAGGGACTTGCTTCCGCAGATGCCTATGAGATGCTGAACGGCGCGCGACTGGCCGTGGACGAAATCAACCGTCGCGGCGGTGTCGGCGGCCGCCGCATCGAGCTCAAGATCGCGGAGTGCGATGTCGGTGATGAGGTCGATGTCGTCAGAGCAGTGAAGTCGCTGATCGATGCGGAAGTCGATGCGATCACCTCCGGCTACAGCTGCGCCGAGGAGAGCGTGCAGGACGTGCTGGCGGATTACGGCGCGCCCTACCTCCACTGTGCGACGATGGAGGCAATGGTCGATCGCGTACGGCAGGATCGCCACCGGCTTCGCAACGTGTTCCAGCTTTGCCCGAGCGACGTCAACTACGGCCCACGCTTCATTCAGTTTCTGTCGGAACTGGAAAAGAGCCGCAAATGGATCCCGCATTCACGCCGTGTCGTGGTCATCCAGCCACGCTGGTCGCGCATGGATATCGGCTTCATGACACTGGAGCGGATGGCCCGCAAGGCCGGCTTCAAGATCGATCTGCTGGAGGATCTGCCATTTCGCAACATTGACTGGAACGGCGTCATGGACAAGCTGCATCTGAGCGATCCGGCCGCGATCTTCCTTGCCTATTACTTTCCGGAGGAGAACATCTCGTTCCTGCAGCATTTCCTAAGTCGTCCCGCCAACGCGCTTGTCTATACGCTCTACGGGCCCTCGATTCCTGCCTATCGCCAGCAGCTGGGACATAGCGCCGAGGGCGTGATCTGGGCAACCACGACCGGGCTTTATTCCGATCAGCTGGCGATGGGGTTTGCCGAGCGCTATGAGCGCATGCATGGCCAGAAGCCCGGTCACTCTCATGCCGGGCTTGCCTATGACAGGGTGAATATCCTCGCGACCGCCTGGACCCGCGCCAATAACCCTCGCGCCTTCGATCGGGTGATACCCGAAATCCGTTCTGTCATTCACCGCGGCGTCAACGGTGCTTACTTCTTCGACAATGTCGGCCAGTGCGCGCAGTCCTACCCCGACACGTCGGGCGATCCTTCGATCAGCCAGGCGCATCTGATCTATCAGATCCAGAACGGCGAGCAGCGCATTCTGTCGCCGGCACCCTACGGACAATCCGCCTTCGTGCTGCCGCCCTGGCTGCGTCGCAAGTCGTTGGGACGATGACAGGCCGACCGTTTGGCCGGCCTGTCGGGCATCAGTATTGGGGCTCGTATTTCGACACGCTGTCCTTGTCGATATTATAGGCGGCAAGCGGAACGAAGCGCGGCGTCTTTTCGCCGTTCCAGGCCTGTCCGAGCGCTTTGACCGCCTCATACATTTCCGTGTAGGGCAGCAGGGTGCGCGTGCTGTGGATCAGGCCGTCGCGAACCGCCTGGAATGACCAGATGTTGCCGCCATTGTCGTAGATCTTCATCTTGCCAGCGAGACCTACCTGACGCGCGGCCTGAACGGCGCCGCGTGTCATATCGGAATAGTTGGAGATGAAGATCGTCAGATCCGGATTGGCCTGAAACAGCGGCAAGGTCTTCTGGTTGCCCTGCAAAACCGAGTAATCAGTCTTGACCACGGCGGCGATCTTGAAGTCCGGATATTTCTCCTGGACGTCCTTCAGTGCAAGCTCGGTGTTGATCGTGTTGGCATTCAGGTCTGGCCCTGTCAGCACGGCAACCTTCTGGGGGCCGGGATTGGCCGCCGCGATCGACATGATCCAGTCGCGGAATGCTTCTCGACCCTGCGAGCCGCCAACGAAATTCAGCGTGCCGGGCGACCAGAGTTCGTCGCCCTCTTTGCTTGCGCGATTGCACAAAGGGAGGTTGGCGACGGCGACGAGAACACCAGCCTTTGGAGCGTCTTCGGTCAGGATCTTGCACGCCTGATTGCCGTCGTTCATTTCCGCAACGATTGCGTTGTACTTTCCGCTTGAGATGACATTCTGGGCCTGATTGTACTGAACGGTCGGGCTCCAGTTCGGATCGAAGACGTCGATTGTTGCGCCGATCTCCTTGGCGGCGTCCTGCGCGCCCTTGATACCGGCTTGGAGATGGGTGTTGTTGGTCGCTGCTGTTAAAAACGCGATCTTGAGCTTTTCGCAATTCCCATTGATGACCTTTCCATCCCCAAGATCGATCTGTGACCGTTTGCAAGCGCCATCCTGCGATTGTGCAGAGCCGGTTGTCACAGCAAATCCGATAAGAAAACTTGCTAATAGGGAGCCATGAAAGATTGCTCCAATGAAATCTCTCGTCGTCCGTTTCTTCATCTCGTTGTTCCCTCTCATTCGTGCGCAAGAAATGCGCTATGAAGGGGCAGTATCTGCGGTGAACGAGCTTAGAGTCTTACCATCTCGATACAGCGGAAGATATGAAGCTCGCCTACAACGCCCTATAATGGATAAAGGCGCCGGGTCCGAAGTAACTGCGTTTCAAGCTTGTAGCGTTTTCAAGGCACGGAGCTCCGGTTCGATTCCCATCAAGACCTTTGAGCTCTTACGCCAGCATCAGCTCAAAGCAGACGGTTCACACCAAGTGGACGGGTCTGCCGGAAAACGAAGTAGAAACGACTTTTTGATAAGTTTTTTCGATATCCGATCGCTTCGATTTAACTCTCTACGTAATCGAGCGTGTCTACGGTACTCGGCCTACGGGAAGTAACGGCCGCGCCTATGGCGCCAAAGCGCCGTGGCTCAGCCGCAAAAAGCGACATCCACGCTAACCTTACGGATCATTTGCGCCACTTGCGGCAAGGCTCGCACGACCGCGCCCTTGTTGGTCCCGATGAACACATCCTGCATGGGTAGGCGGGAGTGGGTCCGTAACAAATGCACCGTGCCTGCTTTTAGCTGGGTAAGTAGCAGTCTGCTTGGCAGGATGCTGATGCCCGTGCCCGCCTCGACGAGATTGAGGATGGCGCCAAGGCTGTTGCAGACGTTGAGGCGAAGGCCAAGCTCGCGGTTCCCGCTCAGGGCATTGGTCGTCAAAGTGTGGAGATTGGATGGAGCGGGGGTTGAGAATATTCTCTGTCGGAGAAGCATCGCATCTGAGACGAATTCGCGCGGCATCTCGAGCTTGGGGCTTGCAAACCACTCTACCGTCTGACGGCCAAGCAGTTCCAACGCGACATTGTCATGCTCCGGTGGTGTCGAAAGGACGGCGATGTCTAGGAGCCCTTCGGAAAGCTGCCGGGCAAGATTGTGGCTCGTGTCGACGGTGGCTGCAACGCGGGTCTCGGCAAAGCGGCCGTCGAGTTCGTCCAGCAGTGCCGGCAGGCACACGACGGCGAAACTGTCCATCACACCCACTCTGAGCGTCGGCAAGCGGGTATTTCGTGTCTTGATGTTGGATTCGATGTCCCGGGCAATGCCGATCATGGCCTCGGCGTAGTGTTTGAGAGCCTCGCCTTCGCTGGTCAACTGCAGCTGACGCTTCTGCCTGATGAACAGCGGTACGCCGAGTTGTTCTTCCAATTCCTTGATGCGGTAGGACACGGTCGGCTGGGTGATGCTCAGCTTCTCCGCCGCAGCATTGAAGCTGCGCAATTGGGAGGCCCAGTAGAATGCCTCGACCGCCGAAAAGCTGAGAGCCATGTCAACCTATAGAAAAATTCGATCGATACCCGGCAATATCCTAATTGGATTTTGAATTCAATCACTCATAAGCTCACTCAATAAGCAGTTCAGCTAGGTGGTCAAAAAATGTACAAAACCATTTCCCGCGCGCATATCCTCGAAGATCTGCCAGAGATTGCGGATATCGCGTCAGCCGAATTGCGCGAAAAGGTTATCGACGCCTGGGTGTTCGCTCTCGAACGCTCGTCCTTCGATCGCGTCACCGACATTCAGGGCGAGGGCAGCCCGAACATCTTTTCGCTGAAGCGCGGCACTCAGGATGCGCATCTGCGCGGCGTCACCCGTCTGGCTCTGTCGATCTATGAAGAATTCAAGGCTACCTATCCCGAGGCCAAGGTCGATCGCGACATCATTCTGGCCGGCGGTCTTTGCCACGACATCGGCAAGACTTGGGAATTCGATCCGGTCAAGCTGAAGCGCTCGGCCGAGCGCGGCGATCGCTACGGCGACCCGACCTACCGTCATTCCGCCTATGGCGCACATGTCTGCCTTTCCGTCGGACTTCCCGACGAAATCGGCCATATCTGCATGGGCCACGCAATGGAGTTCGGTCAGATCGGCCATAGCACCGAGTGCTTCATCATCCGGCAGGCCGACCACACCTGGTGGCTGGTCGCGGCAGCGCTCGATCTTTGCCATCCCGATACGATCGCGCAAGCGGGCAAGAATATCCGCGTGCGACCGCTCGGGATCGAGTGACGACTGTAACTGTAAGGCGCGAAAGCCGAGGTTAGCATGGATTACACCTTCCAATTCGGCCCACTGGTAAACTACCTACCGCAGTTCATCAGCGGCTTTTGGCTAACGATGCTGCTGGCGTTCGTGGGAATTTTCGGGGGCATTGCCCTGGGCGTCGGCTGTGCCGTCGCCTCCACCTTACCGGGCTTTTTGCCGCGTTTTCTCGTCCGGTGCTACGTGGAGGCGATGCGCAACACGCCGCTTCTGGTGCAGATCTTTGTGATCTTCTTCGGACTTCCGAATCTCGGCGTGCGGATGTCGCCATTGACGTCGGTCTTCATCGCGCTGGTTCTCAACAATGGCGGCTATATCGCGGAGATCGTCCGCGGCGGCATCCAGTCGACGCATCGCAGCCAGGTTGAGGCGGCCGAGAGCCTCGGGATGACCTATTTCCAGACGCTTCGCTTCGTCATCCTGCCGCCGGCGCTCGAGAAGGTGTTCACGCCCGTCGTGTCGCAATGCGTGCTGCTCATGCTGTCTACCAGTCTCGTGTCGGCGATCGGCGTCGAAGATCTGACAGGGGCTGCGATGATCGCCAGTTCGGAAACCTTCCGCACGATGGAGGTCTATCTCGTGATTGCCGCGGTTTACGTCCTGATGAATTTCGTCTTCCGCGCCATCCTGAACCTTGCCGGGTTGCTGATCTTCCGCCGCTCGCGCCGCAATCTTTTCCGGGGGATCTGACATGCGTACTTTTGGCTCGCCGGAATTCCTCTTCATCTTTTACGCGCTGCGCTGGACATTGACGCTGACTGTCATCGCTTTCGTGGGCGGGGGCCTGGTCGGCATCGCGCTCGCCGTGATGCGCATCTCGTCTTCAAAGGCTCTGCGCGTCGCGACCTCCGCCTATATGCAGTTCGTCCAGGGTCTGCCGCTGCTTATCTTGATGTTCATCTGCTACTACGCCCCATCACTCTTCGGCTTCGAAGTCAGCGCGATTGCAGCTGCCGCCGTGGCACTGACCATCAATTCCAGCGCGTTTCTCGGCGCCATATGGGAAAGCGCGCTTCGGGCAATTCCGAAAGCGCAGTGGGAAAGTGCGGACGCCTTGGCACTGCACCCCTACAAGGTCCTTCGCTATGTGATTGCACCGCAGGCCATCCGGCTGGCAATGCCCTCGACCGTCGGCTTTCTCGTGCAGATTATCAAACAAACCTCGATCGCCTCCATCATCGGCTTCGTCGAGATTACCCGTGCCGGCCAGCTCGTCAGCAATGCGACATTCGAGCCACTGAAATCCTTCCTGGCCGTAGCCGCCTTTTATTTCGCTGTGTGTTTCCCGCTCACCCAGCTCAGCCTCTGGCTCGAGAGCCGCGCCGCAAAGCGGGGAGCCCGCGCCTGAACCACCTCATCATCAACGACACGAAGAAGGTCGCTGATCATAACCGGAACCCAAAACTGAGAGGATACAACATGCGCCTGAAATCCCTATTCATGCCCCTGATCGGTCTCGCCATCGCTCTGGGCGCCACTGCGGCCTCCGCCGCCTCTCTCGACGAAATCATCGCCCGCAAGAAGGTCATGATCGGCGTTGATCTCTCGGTCCCGCCCTTCGGCATCACGAACGCCGAAATGCAGCCTGATGGTCTCGACGTCGATGTCGCCAAGCTGCTCGCCAAGGATCTAGGCGTCCAGCTGGAACTCGTGCCGGTCACCGGCCAGAGCCGCATTCCGTCGCTGCAGACAGGCAAGGTCGACTTCGTCGTCGCAAGCTTCGGCATCTACACCGAGCGCGCGCTGTCGGTCGCCTTTTCCAACCCCTATGGTGGCCATAAGTCGGTGATCATCGCGCCGAAGGGCACCGAGATTAAGAGCCTCGCAGACCTGAAGGGGAAGAAGGTCGGTGTGCCGCGTGGAACTGCGCATGAGAAAGTGCTGTCGGCAGCCAATATTCCTGGAATGGAGCTGATCCGCTTCGACGATGACAGCACGACGCTGAACGCGCTCGTCGCCGGTCAGGTGGATGCGATCGGGACCGTAAACTATATCGGCGCGCAGCTGCAGGAGCGCTATCCCGACAAGTTCGAGGAAAAGACGACCTATCTGCAGAGCTTTTATGGCGTGGGCCTGCGTCGGGGCGATCCGGACCTCCTGCACTGGCTGAACACGGTTCTCTTCGTCCACAAGCAGAGCGGCGAGTTCGGCCAGATCTACGAAAAGTGGATGAAGACGCCGATGCCTGAACTGCCGTCCTTCTGACCCCAATGGCCGCAGAGGGCAGCCTATGCCGCTGCCCTCGCATTTCCATCGAGAGGTAAACATGTCTGTCGTAGTCGCAAATAATATCCGCAAGAGCTTTGGGCCGCTCGAAGTGCTCAAGGGCGTTTCCCTGAATGTCGAGGCCGGCGAGGTTATCGCGTTGATCGGGCGGAGCGGCTCCGGCAAGAGCACGTTCCTGCGTTGTCTCAACGGGCTGGAGACGGTTGACAGCGGCCTCATCCAGATCGCAGGTCATGCCATGTCACGCAAGCCGGCGGCCCTGCGGGAACTCCGGCGCGACGTCGGCATCGTTTTCCAAAGCTACAATCTCTTCCCGCATCTGACGGCAGGCGAAAACATCATGCTTGCCCCCGTTCAGGTGAAAGGTGAGACCAAGGTCGCCGCGCGGGACGAAGCGCAGCGCTGCCTGTCCATGGTTGGGCTCGGCGATCGCTTCGATGCCTATCCGGACATGCTTTCGGGCGGCCAGCAGCAGCGCGTGGCAATCGCTCGCTCGCTTGCCATGCGCCCCAAGGTCTTGTTGTTCGACGAGGTGACCTCGGCTCTTGATCCGGAACTCACCGGCGAAGTGCTCGCCGTCATAGAGGATCTAGCGCGCCAGGGCATGACCATGCTGCTCGTGACCCATGAAATGGGATTCGCGCGCCGCGTCGCCAACCGCACGATTTTCATGAAGGACGGCATCATCCACGAGGAAGGGCCCTCCGCCGAATTTTTCACAAATCCCAGAACGCCCGAGCTGCAAGCCTTCCTCAGATCAGAGATCGGCTGACCGCCACAAAACGCATTTTGCCTATCACATGGAGCCCCCGGTCGGGAGGAGAGGAACAGCGGTGTCAAAAAAAGAGAGAATCGCACTGATCGGTTGTGGCGTCATGGGTCACGCGATTGGCTCACGTCTTCTGAAAACCGGTCATACCGTCATCGCCTTTGACGTCGATCCGTCCAAGGTAGCGCAGATGACGGCCCAAGGCGCGGAGGCAGCCGCGTCCGCATCGGAGGCGGCGTCGCGTTCAAACGCCGTGGTTCTCAGCCTCAATTCCGCAGCGATCGTTCGCGACGCTGTGTTCGGGGCTACCGGCGTCGTCAAAGGTGCTGCAGCCGGAACGGTGATGATCGACATGTCATCGATCGACCCGATCCTGACCAGGCAATTCAGCGCGGATGCCGCAGCGGCGGGCCTGAAGTGGTTGGATTGCCCGCTCTCCGGCGGGGCGCCAAAGGCTTACGAAGGCAAGTTGACGGTTATGGCCGGTGGCAATCCCTCCGATTTCGCCGAGGCAAAGCCGATCCTCGACGACCTTTGCCAGAACCTGACCCTGATGGGCCCAAGCGGCGCTGGCCAGACGACGAAGCTGATCAATCAGGTCCTGTGTGCGCTCAATTTCGTTGCCGTGGCCGAAGCCACCAAACTGGCGATCGACTCCGGTGTCGATGCGCAGCGGATCCCCGCGGCGCTGAGCGGCGGGCGCGCCGACAGCGCGATCCTGCAGGAGTTCATGGGCAAGATGGCGCGCAACGATTACTCGCCGACCGGCCGCATCGACAACATGGTCAAGGACCTTTCCGCCGTGCAGTCGCTGGCCGTCCACACAGGCACCGCGATGCCCATGACGTCGCTTTGCATGGAGATCCATCGGCTGATGGTGTCCGCAGGGCTTGGCGCGGCCGACAATGCCGCGCTGATGAAGTTTTACGACGGCCCGAAGGCCTAAAGGAGGAATGACATGCTGATCCGCTACGCCGAATTCGTCGGAACGATTAAAGCCGGCAAACAGGAAGAGTTCTACGATTTCGTAGAGACCACGCTGACGCCACTATGGACAAAATTTGACGGTGCAGTGAGCGTTTCCGTCTGCCGCGAGCTCGAACGCGACGAGGGCGCGCCCTCCATGCCCCTGCTTCTTGCCATCACCTATCCGGACCAGGCAGCGCTTGAGCGCGCCATGGCATGCGATGCACGCTTCCAGTCGCGCGAACAGACGCAGCATCTCCTGACCATGTTCGAGGGCAAGGTTTATCACCGCGTCACCAGCGCCGCGATCCACGATCTCGTGGCACAGGCGTGAGTGCAATGACGTTCCCGCTTTTCGACCTTACAGGTCTGCGAGCGCTCGTCACGGGTTCGTCGCAGGGGATCGGGCTCGCGCTTGCGCGCGGGCTCGCCGAGCACGGTGCCGAGGTGGTGCTGAATGGCCGCGATCGCGGCAAGCTTGACGCCGCGATGCGCGAGCTGGCGGGCGCCGGCGCCCGGGTTTCGGCCAGTGACTTCGATGTGACGGATGCCGACGCGGTCAAGCGCGGCGTCGATGCGATCGAAAGCGATCTTGGTCCAATCGATATCCTAGTCAACAATGCCGGGATGCAGTTTCGCAGTCCACTGGAAGAGTTCCCGGCGGATCGTTGGGAGCAGTTGCTGAAGACCAATATCTCCAGCGCCTTCTATGTCGGGCAGGCGGTCGCCAAACACATGATAGGCCGCGGCCGCGGAAAAGTCGTGAACATCGCATCGGTGCAGAGCGAACTCGCCCGTCCCGGGATCGCGCCTTACACCGCGACCAAGGGCGCGGTGAAAAATCTGACCCGTGGCATGGCGACCGATTGGGCGAAATACGGTCTGCAAATCAACGCATTGGCGCCCGGCTACTTCAGGACGCCGCTCAATCAGGCGCTGGTCGACAATCCGGAATTTACCGCGTGGCTGGAAAAACGCACGCCCGCCGGTCGCTGGGGCAATGTCGAGGAACTGGTCGGCGCAGCCGTCTTCCTGTCGTCCCGAGCCTCATCTTTTGTGAATGGACACACGCTTTATGTCGACGGCGGTATCACAATCAGCCTTTGATCCGGTGGCATTGGTCGGGCCTGTTGTAGTCATGGGCGTCTCGGGCTGCGGTAAAACCTCGGTGGGGGACGGCCTTGCCCGCCGCATCGGCGCCGATTTCATCGAAGGTGACAGCCTTCATCCCGCGGCGAATGTCGAAAAGATGCGGGCAGGCTCACCACTGGACGATGCCGATCGCTGGCCCTGGCTCGATGCGCTCGGTCGGGCGCTGGGTGCCGATGGCAATGTCGTCGTGTCCTGTTCGGCGCTGAAGCGGTCATATCGCGATCGGCTTCGGGCGCTGGCCGGCAGGCCTGTGGTCTTCATCTTTCTGCATGGCGACCGCGACGTCCTGGCCGCACGGATGGCCGCGCGCAGTCACGACTACATGCCGTTGTCGCTCCTCGACAGCCAACTCGCGACGCTTGAACCTCCTCACGCAGAGGACCGGGTCGTTGCGATCGAGATCAATCAACCGCTGGAGGCGATCGTCTGCTCGGCGCTCGAATATCTGGCGTCGCCAAACGGTCCTTGAGACCGGATACAAAACAAATGGAGGAAACCATGAGCAAGCCGAACATCCTGATGATCGGACCCTATCCGGAATGGGATATGGTCGAATTGGAAGCGCAGTTTGAAGTACACAAGCTTTATGAAGCCCCCGATCGCGAGGCGTTTCTCGCGCAGCGTGGCGCCGATATCCGCGGCATTGCCACGCGCGGCGAGCTGGGCGCCTCGGCCGATCTCATCGGCCAGTTGCCGAAGCTGGAAATAATCTCGGTCTATGGTGTCGGTTACGATGCGGTCGATCTGGATGCGGCTCGCGCCCGGCGCATCCGCGTCACCAACACGCCAGATGTCCTGACCAACGATGTCGCCGATCTCGGCATTGGCATGATGCTGGTGCAGTCGCGTGGCATGATCGGCGCGGAAACCTGGGTCAAGGACGGCAGCTGGGCGGCCAAGGGTCTCTATCCGCTGAAGCGTCGCGTCTGGGGCCGCAAGGCCGGTGTTCTCGGCCTCGGCCGCATTGGCTTCGAAGTCGCCAAGCGTCTCAAGGGCTTCGACATGGACATCGGCTATAGCGACGTGTCGGCCAAGGATTTCGCCAAGGACATGACCTTCATCGCTGATCCGGTCGAACTGGCAGACCGCTCCGACTTCCTGTTTGTAACGCTCGCCGCCTCCGCTGTGACACGCCATATCGTGTCGAAGCCGGTGATCGAGGCACTTGGTCCGGAAGGCATGTTGATCAATATCTCGAGGGCGTCGAATATCGATGAGGATGCGCTTCTCGACGCGCTCGAAAGCGGCAAGCTTGGCTCGGCCGCACTCGACGTGTTCGAAGGCGAGCCGAAGCTCAACCCGCGTTTTCTGACGCTCGATAATGTTCTGGTGCAGCCGCACCATGCATCGGGCACGATCGAAACCCGCAAGGCAATGGGCAAGCTGGTGCGCGACAATCTCGCCTGCCACTTTGCCGGCCAGCCCCTGCCGACCCCGGTGTTGTAAGGAGATCCCGATGAAAGCCGTCGTCATCCACGCCGCCAAGGATCTTCGGATCGAGGAACGCGAAGTCGAAGCGCTTCAGCCAGGACAGGTCGAGGTCGCCATCGAGGCCGGCGGCATCTGCGGTTCCGACCTGCATTATTACAACCATGGTGGCTTTGGCACGGTGCGCGTGCGCGAGCCTATGATCCTTGGCCATGAAGTGGCCGGGACGATCGTCTCGCTTGGCACGGCGCCGGGCGAAGGCGTTTCCGATCTTGCTGTTGGCGACCGTGTCGCCGTGTCGCCGTCGCGGCCCTGCAATGCCTGCGACTATTGCCTCAAGGGCCAGCAGAACCATTGCCTGAACATGCGCTTCTACGGTTCGGCCATGCCAATGCCGCACATCCAGGGCGCGTTCCGCCAGCGTCTGGTGGCCAAAGCCTATCAGTGCCACAAGGTCGCCGAGGGCGTCTCGATCAACGAGGCGGCGATGGCCGAGCCCTTCGCAGTCACTCTGCACGGCGTCAACCGCGCCGGCCCCCTGACCGACAAGCGGGTTCTGGTGACAGGCTGCGGGCCGATCGGTGCGCTCGCGATCATCGCAGCCCGCGCCCATGGTGCCCGCGAAATCGTCGCCACCGACGTGATGGATACGGTTCTCAACAAGGCGCTGGAGATCGGCGCCGACCGCGTGATCAATGTCGCCGACAATCCGGACGAGCTGTCGGCCTATTCGGCCAACAAGGGCTATTTCGACGTGCAGTTCGAAGCGTCGGGCAATGAGCGTGCGGTGCGCTCGGGCCTTGAAGCCCTACGGCCGCGGTCTACTCTGGTCCAACTCGGCCTTGGCGGCGATGTCTCCATTCCGCAGAACATGGTCGTCTCAAAGGAAATTGAGATGAAAGGGACGTTCCGCTTTCATGAGGAATTCGGCCTGGCCGTCGCGCTGATCAACAAGCGCCGTGTCAACCTCAAGCCGCTTCTGACCGGAACCTTCCCGCTAGAGGATGCAGTCGCCGCATTCGAAACCGCCGGCGACCGAAACAAGTCGATGAAAGTTCAGTTGTTGTTCTGACATGTGCACCATAGACGTTGCCACGTGAGCCGTTGGTATACCCTTAAAAGGCCAGCGCCTCGTGGGTATGCGACCAGTGACTTCATCAATTCTGTTTGGGATATCTAACGCATTGATGTATCGTACTTTTTAACTTCTATCGATTGGGAAAAATTGCCGGCCTCAAGTTCGAATCCCTTCAAGAACACATCGCGGCGAACCCTTGACCCTCTCGTGACCGACCATCTGATGCCAGGGATCAGCGAGACCACGTTGCTTGAGAAGCGCGAAGGGCAAAGCGCCGTATCGAATATGAAAAGAATCCACTTGCTAACCCATGAAACTCTGTTAAAACGATTTACGTAAATCGATTTTCATGCGTAGTCTGCAGGAGGAGGCAGGCAGTATGGTTGTCTCAATTAAAGATGTCGCACAGCGGGCCGGGGTCTCTCCAGGAACGGTATCGAATGTCTTCAGCGGCAATCGAGCGGTCAA
Organism: Rhizobium sp. S152; assembly: GCF_030380735.1. GTDB lineage: Bacteria > Pseudomonadota > Alphaproteobacteria > Rhizobiales > Rhizobiaceae > Rhizobium. The sequence continues at coordinate 563,984 of NZ_JAUDRZ010000002.1, forward strand.
GCCTGATCTGGTCGAACGTGTTCGGTCCGCCGCGACAGAGCTTGGTTATCAGCCGGACCGCGCCGCCTCCCAACTTCGTGCGGGCAAAGCGAAAATCGTTGCTGCGCTCGTCCCCGACTTGAACAACCCGTTCTTCACGACCTTGATTGCCGCCATCGAGGCGAGCGTTCGGGGGGAGGGCTACGATATTATCGTCTCGAGCTCTCACGGCAATGCAGACGAAGAGGCCAGCCGTCTGTCCGCTCTCCTTGGATGGAAGCCCACGGGAGTAGTCATAATTCCATGTACTGACGAGTTCGCCAGCCGAGAGCTTCTTTCGAGCAGCGGCGTTCCGTTCGTAGTTGCGGACCGGGTTCCGTCGCAGTTCGACGGAGACGCGGTCACCGTCGACAATGTCGATGCTGGCGTGAAGGCGACCGAACACCTTGTAGCACTTGGGCATCGGCAGTTTGTCGTCGCTGCCTCTTCGATGATGCTGCAGAACATCCGAGAACGTTGCGAGGGCATTCAATCTGTGCTGACCAGAGAGGGATTGCCAGCGCCGACGCTGATCGAGGTCGGCCTCGATTTCGATACTGCTGCGGATCGACTTGGTACCTTCATGGAAGGCGAGCGCCAAGCGACCGCATTCATCGCGCTGACGAACTTCGCAACATTGGGGATTCTTGCTTCTGTAAACAAGAATGGATTGTCGGTCCCACGGGATATCTCGGTGTTGGGGTTCGACGATTATTCGTGGATGCACGCCTTCAATCCGCCACTGACCGCTATTCGGCAGCCAGTGGAAGATATGGGGCGGGCTATCTGGAACAGGCTGCGTGGCCATCTCGACGATGAGAATGAGCCGGCCGCGCGCGAGAAATTACTGTGTAACTTGGTTGTCCGAGCGTCGACAGGCGCGCCGGCAACCGGTGTGGGTACGCTCCGCCTAGCGTGAGGAGTCACGCGCGGAGATAAACGTCGCCAACAATCGAGGACCAATGTGGTGGAGCGATTCACCGCACCAGGAAGGCTTTGTCGACGCGCGGGCGCGCCGTCGCAAGCCATGGGAGAGCGCGCCTTAAATCTGGAGGAGTACCACATGCTACATGCGAAATTGATCGGCTCAATCTCCGCCGTGGCGATGCTCGCAGCATCCGCCGCCGTGGCCCAGGAAATCGACTGGAAGAGCCAGCTCGGCGATCACTCAGGAAAGACGCTTCGTGTGATGACCATCACCGATCCGTTCATCGACTCGATGAAGACGGTCAAGGACGGGTTCACGAAGCTGACCGGCGCGAACGTTGAAATCGACGGCTATGGCTACGACGCGCTGCATGAAAAGGAGCTTCTTTCGTGCTCCCAGAACGACAGCAGCTATGACGTGATGCTCATCGACGGCATCTGGCTCGGAGAATTCGCCGAGGCGGGTTGCCTCGATCCGGTGGAAGACAAGATCGCCGAGAACCCCGACGTATATTCGTGGGACGACTTCACGCCGGCTGCAGCAGGGCAGGCAAGCTGGGAAGGCCAGCGTGTTTGCCTTCCCGTCGGCATCTACTATGAACTGATGTACTACCGTACTGACCTGTTCGAGAAGGCCGGGCTGAAGGTTCCGGAAACATTCGAGGAACTGAAGAAGGCAGCCGCCACCTTCACCAACAACAAGGATTTCCCTGGCGTTTACGGATACGCCATGAACAACAAGCGCGGCGCGGCAGCAGGCCAGCAGTGGTTCGAATGGATTTACAGCGCTGGCGGGAAGCCTTGGGCATCGAACGACATCGGCTCGAAGGAGCCCTACAAGGACCAGACGCCACTCTTTAACTCGAAGGAATCCGTCGATCTCGTCCAGTTCTTCCGCGACATGGTCGCCTACGGCCCTCCGGGCGTGGAATCCTTCGCATGGGATGAGCGAGCCAATGCGTTCGCCGCGGGCAAGCTGGCGATGATCAACGACTGGTCAGTCCGCGCGCAAATCGCAAACGATCCCAAGCAGAGCCAGATCGCCGGCAAGTTCAAGGCCGCGTTGATGCCGCACAAGGACGGCGGCAAGACGATCACACCGGTCGGCGGATGGATTGCCTGCGTCAACACGCACGGTGCCCAGAAGGATGCTGCGTGGGACTACCTCAAGTGGTTCGCGAGCAAGCCGGTGCACCGCGACTTCGTCATGGCCGGCGGACCGCCGAGCCGTCTGTCCGCAATGGAAGACAAGGAAGTTCAGGCCAAGTTCCCATGGACGTCCGTGCTTCTTGAAGGCCAGAAGGACTCCTGGGCTGAAGTTCGCCCTCGTCACTCGGTTGCCTTCCAGCTCATCGACACCGTCGGTGCGCAGGTGAACAAGGCGATCATCGGCGAGAAGAGCCCCAAGGACGCCATGGACGGCGCGAACGCTGACGTGACCAAGCTCCTCAAGGAAAACGGCCAGCTTAACTAACTCGTTTCCGAGGGCGGGCCACCCGCTCGCCCTCGGCATCTAATTTACCGGAGGATTTCACGATGGCTAACGCCGTTATGCAGGCTGGCGCGCCCGCGGCAGCGCCACGACGCTCTTTCATTCACGGCGATCGGTTCCAGATGACGGCGTTCATCGCACCGACTTGCATTTTTCTGGCGATGCTAACCATCTGGCCGTTCCTCTACTCGGTTTACCTAAGTGTGCATTCCGTCAAGCTGACGGCCATGAAGCGCGCGGTCTTCGTCGGTGCTGGCAATTACATCAACCTGTTGAGCGACACCCTTTTTCTCCGTGCAATGCTGAACACCGGCCTGCTCGCCGTGGTGTCGATCGCATTCGAGATCGTCATAGCCTTCATCATCGCGAAAGCCTTCGTGAGTCTCAGCCACCTCAAGTGGGTCAACGGATTGCGCTCGCTCTTCATGCTGCCGATGATGGTGACACCACTTATCGTTGGGATGATCTTCTCATACGTCTTCAACCCGGTGCTGGGTATCGCGAACTACCTGCTCGGTGGTGTCGGCCTTGGCCCGGTTCCCTGGTTCGGCGAGTCCACTGCAGCGATGTTGTCGATCCTCTTGATCAACATCTGGCAATGGACCCCGTTCATGATGTTGCTCATCATGGCCGGCCTGCTGTCGATCCGATCGGACCTTTACGAAGCGGCTCGCGTTGATGGAGCCAAATGGCATCACGTCCTCACGCTGCTTGAGATACCTTCTATCAAGGGCATCGTTCTTCTCGGCGTCATTCTTCGCATCATCGACACTTTGCGGTTTTTCGACGTGGTCTACGTGACGACGCGCGGTGGTCCAGGGGATTCCACGATGGTCCTTACGCTCTACGCCTATCAGCAGAACTTCCAGTTTTTCCAGGCAGGCGTTGGCTCGGCCGCAGCCGTCATCATCCTCGTCGTCTCGACGATCGTCACAACCTTCGCCGTGAGGCTCCTCAGGAGGATTGAAGATGAATAGTACCTTCCGCCCCCGCGATCTCGGTCCGCTCGCCCTGGTTCTCCTGTTTGTGTTTATGTCGGTGGCACCCCTTCTGTGGTTGACGCTCGGTGCTTTCAAATCCACTGCCGAGCTTATCGCCATACCGCCCGTCTGGATTCCGAATTTTGCGAACTTCCAGAACTTCTACGATGTGATCACGCAGTTCTGGCCATTCATCGCCAATTCGCTCATCGCTACCATTGGCGCTACTATATTGGCCCTGGTTCTTGCGGTTCCGACGGCGTTCGCCTTGGTCAACCACCGCTTCCGCGGCCGCGAGGCACTGGCGGACTGGATTTTGTCGACCCGCATGATGCCACCGATCGCGGCTGCCGTCCCGCTGTTCGTGATCTTCAGAGGGGTCGGGCTGCTCGACTCTCTTTTGGGCCTAATAATCGCTTACGCCGGCTTCAACCTGCCGTTCGCCGTGTGGATGACCATGTCGTTTATCCGGCGCGTTCCCAAGGAACTCATCGAGGCCGCGCGCCTGGAAGGCTGCACCTGGTGGCAAGTGCTCAAGGACGTGGTTCTCCCGCTCAGCAAGAGCGGACTGGCGGCGGTGGCCACGTTTGTCTTCATCTTCGCATGGAATGAATTCATGCTGGCGCTATTCCTGACGACACGCGAGGCCAAGACCTTCCCCGTGGTGATTTCGTCCTTCGTTGGAACCGGGCGTGTTTACTGGGAATACATCGCGGCCGCCTCGGTCATCCAGTGCCTGCCGCCGGTGCTGTTCACCTTCTTCATGCAGAAACACATCGTCTCCGGCGTCACAATGGGCGCTGTAAAAGACTGACACCAAAAACTCGATAGGGAGAATACTGATGATACCCCAACGCGGAAACAAAAAGGCTGCACTAGTAACGGGCGCTTCCCGTGGCATCGGCCGGGCGATCGCTGAGCGACTGGCGGCCGAAGGCTACCGGGTGTTCGCTGTCGACCTCAATGCTCGCGAAGCCGAATTGGCGGACCTGGTCGCCACTGCCGAAGCGAATGGCGGACGGTGCGAGATTTCCTACTGCGACGTCAGCGACCCGTCGTCGGTCGACGCGATGGCGCGCGATGTTCTGGAAAGAGCCGGCCGCCTCGACGTACTTGTCAATAATGCTGGCGTGCGGTCGGTGCACACGGCCGAGAACATCGAGCCCGATGAATGGGACCGGATGTTCGCCGTCAACACTAAGGGCACCTTCCTCGTTACCAAGGCATTCCTCGCGCAGTTCATTTCGAACGGCAACGGCCGCGTGATCAACATCGCCTCGATCGGCGGCAAGCTCGGCGGCCCCACAGAGACGCACTACTGCGCCTCGAAGGGAGCCGTGGTGAACTTTACTCAGGGTCTGGCGAGAGAAGTCGCCAAGAGCGGCGTCACCGTCAATGCGGTCTGCCCGGGCGTCATCGCGACGGACATGGGCCGTACACATCTCGAAGACCCGGAGACCCTCCGGAAGGTACTTGAGAAGACGGCAATGGGCCGTGTCGGTAATCCGGATGACATTGTCGGCGCGGTCGCCTTCTTTGCATCCGACGACGCCTCTTTCATCACCGGACAATCTTTGAATGTCGACGGCGGCATCATCTTCCACTGAAGTAATGCACCATTTGACCGCGGTGCTTGCGTGCCGACACTAACGGAGGAATTATCATGGGCCAGATAACGCTGGAGAATGTCGTCAAGAGTTTTGGCGAGTTCGAAGTTATCCGCGACGTCAGCCTGACGATCAACGAAGGCGAGTATGTGGTCTTCGTCGGACCGTCGGGTTGCGGGAAGTCATCGCTTCTCAGGCTAATCACAGGTCTGGAAGACGTCTCCAGCGGCCGCGTCGTGATCGACGGCCGGGATGTGACCCATGTCGCTCCTTCCGAGCGGCATCTGGCTATGGTTTTCCAATCGTACGCCTTGTTCCCGCATCTGACGGTCGAGGAGAACATCGGCTTCGGACTCCGGGTATCTGGGCGACCGAAAGCCGAGATCAAGGAACGGGTGCTTACCGCTGCGCGGGCGCTTGCTTTGGAGCCGTATCTCGAACGTCTTCCACGGCAGTTGTCCGGCGGTCAGCGTCAGCGAGTGGCTATCGGTCGCGCCATCGTGCGTGCGCCGACCGCCTTTTTGTTCGATGAGCCGCTTTCCAACCTAGACGCAGCGTTGCGCGTCCAGATGCGGCTCGAACTGATCCGCCTCCACGACGAGCTCAAGACAACCATGATCTACGTGACCCACGATCAGGTAGAAGCCATGACCATGGCCGACCGCATCGTGGTCCTGAACGCCGGCAAGGTGGAGCAGTTCGACACGCCGATCGCGCTTTACGACGATCCCGCCAACAAGTTCGTCGCGGGGTTCATCGGTTCACCCAAGATGAACTTCATCGAGGGGACCACGGCCGGCGGAAACCGGATCGAGACCTCAGCGGGTGGTATCGATATCGCCAACCTCAAGGCACCGCTCAAGTCAGGCAAGGTGACGTTCGGCATCCGTCCGGAACATCTTCGTTACGACCGTCACGTGGGCCTCTGGACTGGGACCATCCTCGTTGAGGAGCAACTCGGCAGTGACGCTTACTTCACCGTGGATGTGAAGGCACTGGGAACGCTGACCGTTCGAGCGGTTGGTGAACGCGGCTACCGTCGCGGCGACACCATTTTCCTGACACCGGACCCCGCGCGCTCGCATGTGTTCGGTGAGGATGGGCACGCGCTCACCGCACCAGGTGTAGCCTCCGTCGCTGCGTAACATTCGCCCGCGCGGCTTGAGCACGTAATTTATTCTGAAAGGAAGCATGCCATGTACATGGAAAAATTGAGGCTTGACGGCAAGCTTGCAGTGGTGACTGGCGGTAGCCGCAGTATCGGTCTCGCAATCGCCGAGGCGCTCGCTGAAGCTGGAGCCAAGGTAATCCTGCTCGACCGTGACGCTGGCTCGCTGGAAGAGGGTAAGGCCTCTTTGGCCGCCAAGGGATTCAACGCACTATCGCATGTGGTCGACGTCACAGACTCCGCAGCCGTGCAGACGGCAGCCGACACCATCGCGAAGGAACACGGCGCTGCCGATATCCTCGTTGCAAACGCAGGGATCGGACGTCCGCCGGTTGCCGCTGAGGACGTTGAAGACGCTGATTGGCTCGCGGTCCATGATGTGAATCTTAACGGCGTCTTTTGGTGCGATCGCGCATTCGGTCGTCACATGCTCGCCAAGGGCTCTGGATCGATCGTTAACATCGGCTCAATGTCGGGTCTGATCGTCAACCGGCCACAGGGGCAGTCTCATTACAACGCCTCCAAGGCCGCTGTGCATCATCTCACCCATTCGCTAGCCGCTGAGTGGGCAGGGCGCGGCGTACGCGTGAACTCCGTAGCACCCACTTACATCGAGACGCCCCTGATCAGCCATGCAGAAGCCAGCGGTCTTGCGGCCGAGTGGCGGCGCGACACGCCGATGGGTCGTTTTGGGCAGGCCCATGAAGTCGCCAGCGTCGTGCATTTTCTGGTCTCGGATGCAGCCAGCCTCATGACAGGCGCGGTGGTGCCGGTCGATGGCGGGTTTACCTGCTGGTGACAATGTTTCTGGCCCTATCGTTCAAGCGGGGCGGTGCCGAATGACTGGAACTCTGAATGGAAATTTCATGAGCAGCATAGAAGGTAATGCGCATCAGATCGCGGATATCGCAAGGAAGCGGTTCGCCGACGAGAAAAGGCGCGTCTTGGTTGCCGTTGCCGGCGCACCGGGTTCAGGGAAGTCGACATTGGCAGAACGCGCGGTCGAACTCCTAAATGAGGGCAAAGTTGGATGCGCGGCGCTGTTTCCAATGGACGGCTACCATTACGATGACGTCGTGCTTGAAGCCGCAGGACGCAGGCCGTTCAAGGGCGCGATCGACACTTTCGATGCACATGGTCTCCGGCACATGCTTCTTCGCCTCAAGGAAAACGCTGACGACGTCGTTGCTGTCCCGGTTTTCGACCGCACAATCGAAATCGCCCGCGCGGGTGGCAGGCTTATCCCGCAATCCGTGGATATCCTCGTCTGCGAAGGCAACTACCTTCTTGCGGAACAAGCGCCGTGGGACAGGCTCAAATCGATCTTCGACTTCACAGTCTTCGTAGACGTTAGCGAGGACAATCTGCGGAAAAGACTCCAGGATCGCTGGTCGTCCTACGGACTCGATCCAAAGGAAATCAATCGCAAGGTCGAGGAGAATGACGTCCCGAACGGCCTTGCCATCATATCTGGCAGTTCGGAACCCGATCGCCGCATCGACAACAACTAGCCGCCCATCCGAACCGATGACCCCATCGGTTCACTGCCTTCGGCCCCAGGTGGTTCCACCGTCTTCGACGGTGGGTTCTCCCTGCGCGCCATCAACTGACTATAGCTCAAAATCAAGGAGGCTCTTATGAAGCACGGAATTTACTACTCCTACTGGGAAAAAGAATGGAGCGCCAAATTCGGACCCTACGTTGAGAAGGTTGCCAAGCTCGGCTTCGACGTCATCGAAGTCGCCGCACATCACATCAATTCCTACAGCGATGCTGAACTCGTGGCGATCCGCCAGGCTTCCAAGGACAACGGCATCATTCTTACGGCCGGCATCGGTCCGACGAAACAGAAGAATCTGTCATCGCCGGACGCTGACGTGCGCAAGGCGGGCAAAGCTTTCTTCGAGCAGACGCTGACGAACGTTGCCAAGCTGGATATTAAGTCGATCGGCGGCGCGCTCCATTCTTACTGGCCTGTCGACTATACGCAGCCGGTCGATAAGATCGGCGATCGGGCGCGCGGCGTCGAAGGCATCCATGGTATCGCGGACTTCGCGAACAACCTGGGTATCAACCTATGCATCGAGGTGTTAAACCGGTTTGAAAATCACGTCCTCAACACCGCCGCCGAAGGCGTGGCCTTTGTCCAGGACGTCGGCAAGTCGAACGTCAAGGTGATGCTGGATACTTTCCACATGAACATCGAGGAAGACAGTTTCGGCGATGCTATCCGCACTGCCGGACCCTTCCTCGGGCACTTCCATACGGGGGAAAACAACCGCCGCGTTCCGGGGACAGGACGTATTCCGTGGCACGAGATTGGTCTCGCGCTTCGCGAAATCAACTACACGGGCGCCGTTGTGATGGAACCCTTCGTCAAAACAGGTGGCGGCATTGGATCAGACATTCGCGTATGGCGTGATCTGAGTAATGGGGCGACCGAGGCCAAGTTGGACGAGGACGCGCGGAACTCTCTCGCATTCTCGCGGTTTGTACTCGGAGCTTGATCCAGCGCAGGTATGGGGATTGGTTGTGTTGCAGGGTTTGAGATTGAGATTTTGATTTCCCGGACGCAAAAATGAACTGCACTCGGCCTGCTTCAGCGGGCCGAGTGCAGCGTAATGCAGTCCTATGCTCGAGCCTTTTGGAGGCGGCCACAGAGAGAAGACAGAACCCGTTAAGTCCAGGCTTATCAATTGCTTGACGGGTCGGAATGACGTGCCGCGGGTTCATATTGCGTCAAGACCACACTCTCACTGGTTTGCTTCATTCAAAAAAACAACGGTAGAACCAAGCCAAACTTCAATCAACCTCTACTGGAGGCGATGTCGGCAATTGGACGTCGTTGTGATCGGCAGCCGGTCTCGTGGTGGCGTAGACCTGCTCAAGCGTCATCATATTACGAAGATCAACCGACATCGTTGCTGAATAGCCGAAAGCGCCAGGCGTCAGACAGGTTTCGGCGGCGGCTGCCGCTGCAGCGGCAAGTAGCGTATCGGGGTCGTCGCCTCTTAGCAGACCAACCAGCACGCTGGCGATGAAGGTGTCGCCGGCGCCGAGCGTATCTACCGCATCGACGGGCTGAACGGGGACGTCGAAAAGTCCGGCCTCACCGATGAGCAGCGCGCCTTCGCCTCCTCGTGTTACCAGGCTCCACTGCGCCCCGTGATCTCGAGCAGTCCCAGCAAGCGCAACGGCCTCTTGTCTTGACAGGCCACCACCCGAAAACGCTAACAGGAAGCAATGCGGTGCCACGGTCGCCACCCGGTCCGGGTTGTGGACTGTAGCAAGGTCATAGGACACTTTTGCTTTTGCGGCAAAACGAGGAAGCCAAGCATCTACATGGCTCGAGCGACCGGTGTGAACGGCATCGAAGTCATCGATCTGTGCCAAGTCACCGGCATTGGGGGCGATAATCGACGGGCCGAGATTGGCGCCCACGAATACCCGGTCTCCATCTTCGGTCTCGATCACACAGTACGCCGTTTGACCCCCAGCGGTCCTCATCAAGGAGGTATCGACGCCCTCGGCGTCGAGTGAGGCCCTGATCAACCGCCCCGCATCGTCGTCACACACTGCACCAACGTACGCTGTCTTGGCCCCGGCGCGCTTAGCAAACACTGCGTGGTTCACGCAATTTCCACCAGGATACATCAGGCCCTGGTCGCGATAGCAATCAACGACATTGTCACCAAAAGCCAAGATTCTAACGGGAGCGGACATTCAACGATCCTGAGAAGGTAATGAGAACGTTCTCATTTAGAGCTGATTGCTTGGGATTGCAAATTCTTTGTTCTGCGCGAGCGGACGTAAAGTTTTGATAGTCGTTTCAGACGCGGGAAACAGAGCCGCGTAGGATCAACTCGGCCGGCATAAGGACAGTGCGGCTTGGGTATTCTTCGCCACGTATCCGCTCGAGCAACATGCGGGCAGCAGCTTCACCCATGGCCAGTCGCGGCTGGGATACGGTAGTGATGCCGGGGCGCAGGAAACTCATCCAGTCGAGGTCGTCGAAGCAAACGAGCGACAGATTCTCCGGTACAGAAAGCTTCAGCATCGTAAGCGCGCGCATGGTCCCCTCTGACATGGTGCCGTCGGTCGTGAACAGTGCTGTGGGTGGATGAGCGCTGGTCATGGCGGGCGGAACAACGTCCTGCGCCGCCTGGGCGGAATAGCTGCCGGCGCGCATGATAAGGCGAGGGTCGACGGTCAGGCCACCGATGCGATGGGCACGAATGTATCCAAGAAGCCGCTGCCAGCTTGGATAAAGCGTTTCGCTTTCGATCGGATCACCGGCGATCGCATGGCTCACGAACTGGTCAAGGGTCATGAAATTTTCGTCGACAAGTTCCGCGACAATGCCGATCCGCCGGTGGCCTTCGCCGATTAGATGGCGGACTGCCTGTTCGGCAGCTGCGATATTGTCAGTCGCGACCCGGTCGACCATGAGGCCGCCGACGGCGCGATCGATCAACACGAGTGGCATGCCCATGGCTTTGATACTGAATAGGTGGCGAGCCCTGCGCGTATCGATCGGCGTAACGATCAGCCCGTCGACCTGCTTTTGCGCCAAAAGCTCGACGGCGTGGACTTCGTGTGCTGGAATTTCGTCGCTATTGGTGATCAGCAGGCCAAAGCCGTTAGCATCGGCGACGTTGGAAATGCCACGGATGACGGAGGCGTAGAACGGGTTCTGGATATCGCCGGCAACCACACCGAGCGTCCGCGTCTTTCCTGTGATCAGGCTGCGGGCGAGCGCGTTCGGCCGGTATCCGAGTTCTTGCGCGGCCTTAAGTACCTGCTCCTTTTTCTCCTCGCTGGTATATCCGTAATGTCCCAACACGCGGCCTGCCGTCGCGGTCGACACGCCTGCGGCCCGCGCGACATCAGCGATCGTCGCCTTGCTCTTAGAGCTCATAGCTCATTCCTTCTCACAATAACCGATCAAAGCAGAGAAAAATCTGATTATCGGATGGCAACGGAAAGCGACCGTCACTGAAGCTCTAAAAGCATTCGAGACCGATTTCAACGAGACGATCGAGTAATTAAAGCGATGCAGCGCTTGACGAGCTGCCAATCTCCGTGTCTGATATGTGAGAACGTTCTCGCCCAAGAATTTCATGTGGCAGGGAATGAGGGAACGACACCGATGGGAAAATGCCCATTCAAAAGGAGGGTTTAAATGCTAAAGTCATTGTTTACCGGATGTGCTCTGGCAGCCATGCTGTCTTGTCCAGCATTTGCCGATGTTATTCCTGCCCTGCACGACGCGCTGCCGCCGCAGTATAAGGAAAAGGGCATCAAAGCCGCTGTTTTCAACGATTGGGCACCTGACGAATTCACCGATGCCGATGGCCAGCTAAAAGGATGGAGCGTTGATATCGCGAAGGAGATCGAAGATCGCCTCGGCGTTCCCTTCACCTTCGAAGGCACGAGCTTTGACGCGATCATCCCGGGGCTGATGGCAAAACGTTTCGACGCCGGCTTCTCCTCTTTTGGTACCACGGCCGAACGCCTCAAGACGATCGACTTCGTGTCCCAGCGCAAGATCGGCACCTCGCTTGCCTATCCTGCAGCCAGCAAGCTCGATATCAAAAATACCTCCGAAGTCTGTGGCCTGACGATCGCGGTCCTGAACGGGTCCTGGGACCTTGACCTGATGGAAAAGCTCAACGCCAACGAGTGCAAGGATAAGCCGGTCATCGTACAAACCCACGGCACCCAGGCGCAGGCCGAACTTGCTGTACGCTCCAATCGCGCCCAGGCTACAGCGGCGGCCTCGGTCAAGCTCGCCTACATGGCCAAGCAGACCGGCGACATGAAGGTGTCGGAACTCGTGCTTGCGGCTGTCAATAGCTGCATTGGCGTACGCAAGGGCGATCCGCTCGGGAAAATCATGACCGATGCCATTCAGTCGATGATCGACGATGGCTCTTATGAAAAGATCATGACCAAGTGGGGCATCAACGACTCTGGTGTTCTGAAAAAGGCGCTCCTGATCACCGAAGAACACCCGGCAGATCTCTAACAATTAGCGCCGGCCATCTGTTCTTATCGGATCGGCCGGCGCTCGCCACTGCAGAAAGAGCCTCCATGTCCGACCACCCGAACCGCCCCGCAATCCACGAGATCAAGCCGATCGCTGTACCCAGGGTCGGTCATTGGGTCGGCGGCATTCTTCTCGCGGTGTTCGCCATCATCTTCCTGCAGGTGCTGGTAACCAATCAGAACATGCAGTGGAATGTGGTCGGCCAGTATATGCTGAATCCGGCTATCCTCTCAGGTCTCGGCATGACGCTTGTCCTCACAGTGCTCGCCATGGTCATCGGGCTTGCGATTGGTGTGCTGCTGGCGATCATGCGCCTGTCGTCAAGCCAGGTATTCCAGGCGGCGAGTTGGGCTTGGATCTGGTTCTTTCGCGGCGTGCCGCCACTGGTGCAGATGATCTTCTGGTATAATCTGGCGCTTCTGCTGCCGGAGGTCTCAATTGGGATCCCCTTTGACGGACCCAAGCTCTTTTCTTGGAATACAAACGAGCTAATCACGCCGTTCAGCGCCGCGATCATGGGACTTGCGTTCACCGAAAGCGCCTACGCCGCGGAGATGATCCGCGCCGGTATCCAGGCGATCAACGCTGGCCAGACCGAGGCGGCGGCAACGCTCGGCTTGACTCGGGGCCAGACGCTACGCCGTATCGTACTACCCCAGGCGCTGCGCATCGTCATCCCGCCCATCGGCAACGACACGATCTCGATGCTGAAGTTCACCTCTCTCGTCTCCGTGCTGGCCCTGCCGGACCTGCTTTATTCCGCACAGATGGTCTACGCACGCACCTACCAAACCGTGCCGTTGCTGCTCGTCGCGACAATCTGGTACCTCGTGCTGACGACTATCCTCACCGTGGTGGAGCATGCCGTTGAGCACAGGCTAAAATCCGAACATAACACCGACACGAAGAAGGCCGGTGGCTTCTTCAACCTGTTCGGGCGCCAGCAGGAGGCAATCTGATGTGTGGGACGACGAATGGCGAACCGCTGTTGAAGGTCGAACGCCTTTACAAGAGATTTGGCAATCTCGAAGTGCTCCGCGGCATCGATTTGTCCGTCAATCGAGGCGACGTCACCTGCATTGTTGGCCCTTCCGGTTCGGGCAAGAGCACGCTCTTGCGTTGCTTGAACTATCTGGAGAAGCCGACCGGCGGCGCCGTCTTCCTGCATGGCGAGCCGGTCGGGGTCCGCTGGAAGGGCGACAAGCTCTACGAAATGAACTTCAACGAACTTGCCCGCCAGCGCCAGCGCATGGGAATGGTGTTCCAAGGGTTTCATCTGTTTCCGCACAAGACGGCTCTGGAGAACGTGATCGAGGCGCCAATGCTTGTGAAAGGCGTCTCGCGCGCCAAGGCGACAGAGGAGGCCATGGTGCTTCTCGAGCGCGTTGGCATGAAGGAACGCGCGGGCTATTATCCCGCACAGCTCTCAGGCGGTCAGCAGCAACGCGCCGCGATCGCCCGATCGCTGGCGATGAAGCCGGATGTCATGTTGTTCGACGAGCCGACCTCTGCTCTTGATCCCGAGCTTGTCGGCGAAGTGCTGGCCGTTATGCGCCAGCTGGCGAACGACGGGATGACAATGGTGGTCGTCACCCATGAGATGGGGTTCGCCCGGGATGTCGCCGATCATTTGGTCTTCATGGATGGCGGTGTCATCGTCGAGCAGGGCAAGCCAGTTGATGTGCTGACCCGTCCGCAGCATGACCGCACCAAGTCCTTCCTGGCGCGCGTGTTGGCCGACGCCTGAAGCGTCGACCAGCCGGAATTAGCCAATTGTGTCCGCGAGCGCCGAGGCGGTAAACAGATCGAGATGCGCTCCGCCATTGTTCTTGAAGATGGTGATCTCGTCGGGTGACGTCCGACCGGTGGCTTTGCCCTGAACGAGTTCGAAGAGGTCTCCTCTTACCGCGTCCCAAGTGATGGCTCCTGACCCAACCGCTTGAGAAAGATCGCCGCCGCCCGTCATGTTGTTGCGGCTGTCCACGAAGATCGTTCCGCGCGACAGGGCTTCATCATCGGCCTCCCGTAGGGTCGGTAGATAGGCGCCGACGAGATCAAGATGGGTGCCAGGCCGTAGCAATGCGCCCTTGATCAGCGCCTTGTCCGACATGGTGACGCAGGAAACGATATCGGCACCACGCACGGCGGCGTCGAGATCTTCGGTAACGAAAACGTCGATGCCTTTTTGCCGCAAGTGATCCGCGACGGCTGCCGCTCGGGCGGGAGTCCGGTTCCAGATGGCGACCCGCTTTAGCGAGGGACGGGCGGCAAGATGCGCTTCTGCGAAATAAGGGGAGAGGGCCCCTGCGCCGACGATGAGCAAGTTCTCGACGTTATCACGGGCGAGAAGCGTTGCGCCAAGCGCGGAGTCCGCTGCCGTCTTGCGTGCGGTCATCGCTGCGCCGTCGGCCGCCAGGCGCGGGGCGCCGGTTGCGCCGTCGAATAGGGCCACCAAGCCTTGTACGGCTGGCTGCGGCGGCTCGAGGGACGCGTTCCGCGCAAAGACGCCGACCATTTTGACTACGATCGGACCGCCTGGCGCCCAGCCGGGCAGAGTTACGAACTGCCCCTCACCATTGGCGGGATCGGATTGCACGACGACCTCGCAAGCCGGCATGGGACCGAGATGCGCCTTGCGCAGCGCTTCAATGAGGATGGGCCAGGACAGGGCCGCATGGACGGAAGCGGCGTCGAAAACCTGCATGTGAGGAGCCTTTCAGGTCTTGATCGTGTAAGTAACGAGGTTGCTCGGCGTGATGAGCTGGGAGAGGGCTAGAGGTCGGCCGTCGGCGTCCGTCACAGTCTTTTCGATCCGATAGACTGGCTGCGATGCGGTGACAGACAGGATGGCGCGCTCGGCCGGTGCTGCGAAACCGACATCGATCTGCCGCTCCGCATGAGCTGGAATGACGCCGGCCTTGTCGCGCAAGGCAGCGAAGAAGGACTGGCCGGCGGCGACAGGCGCGACGACTTCTGGAAAGCGTGCCGCGTCGAACCACAGCGTCTCCAGCGTCATCGGCATGCCGTCGTTTTCCAGCAGACGATCAAAGCGGATGAGGGAGATGGCATCGAGCCGCTCGCACACGGTTGGCGCATCGGGCTTGTCATCGCGTAAGAGGATGCGATGCCCGGCCTTGCGCCCCAGACCATCCATCGTTTCGGAAAACCCGGAAAGCGAGACGAGCGTCTGGCGTACTTTGCCTGGCAGGACGAGCGTTCCTCGTCCCTGCTGTCGCTGCAGTCGGCCGGCTTCGCAAAGATCGCCGATAGCCCGCCTCAGCGTAATGCGGCTGACGCCATAGAGCGCCATCAGCTCGGGTTCGGGCGGCAGAAAACCACTCTCCGTAAACTGGCCAGCGTCTATGCTGGCCAGGATGGAGCGCCGAACCTGTTCGTAAAGGGGTAAGATGTTTTCCTGGTCTTCCATCCGTCCCCGATCCGGTTGTCTCTGCTCAGTAAGTGATCTTCTTCATGTAGCGGCGCGCCTCAAGCATTTCATGGCTGCGCAGCTCAGCGACCTTATAGGCGAAGCGCCACAATGTGTCGAAGAAGATCAGCGGCACTAGATTGCCGCGGAAAGCTGGGTCGATGCCCTCGAGATCGAGCGCTTCGGCGTCGAGCACCAGGATGTTTTCCGCCGATCCAAAGCGATGAAGGAATTCGTCGGCGCGCTGCTCAAGCGGCCGCGTGCTGTCGACACCCTTGAGGAGGATGAAGGAGCGTTTCTTGTCGAGGACCTCGAACGGTCCGTGGAAGAACTCATTGGCATGGATCGCTTGGCTGTTGATCCACTGCATTTCCATCAGCACGCAGATGGCGAAAGAGTAGGCTGCGCCATAACTCGCGCCACTGGCGACTGTGTAGATGACGTCTTCCTTGGCAAAGCGCGGTGCAAAATCCGCAAAGATCGGCGCAAAGGTCTCGTGCGCCCTGTCGATAGCCGGCTGAAGCTTCTGCAGGCTGTCGATCAGAGTTGCCGTCAGATTCTTACCGCCGGTCTTGGCGACCAAGCCGATGACCAGTTGATAGATGCGCGAATAATTGCTGTTCACAGCATCGATCGGCACGCCGGTGGTGTAGGGGGCTTCGAAGTCGACAGTGTAATCGACCGCCTTTGCGAGCGGCGAGGCGGGCTCGACCGTCAGGCCGATCGTCGTCGCACCATTCGAGCGGGCGAACTCTGCCGCAGCCGTGGTCTCCTTTGTGGTGCCAGTCATGGAGCACAGGATAACCAGCGAACCCTTTCCGAGTGAACGCGGCGCCCGCGCCGTGAACTCCGCTGCATTGTAGACGTCGGACGGCAGCGGGGAATGCTGGTCTAGAAGAAACTTTGCCGGGTGCATGATCGACAGCGAACCGCCGCAGGCGATGAAGAATACATGCTTTACGCTGCCCGCATCGATCGCGGAAAGGGCGGCGCGGACGCCGGAGTCGAAGGTGTCGGGGAGGGCCATTGTGGTTGCCTTTCGATAGGACGTTATAATACGTATTATATAAAATCATCTCGTGGTCAACTGTCTTGACAGCTCGGAGAATTTTTTGCGAACGTTCTCACATTATATCAACACCGGCAGGAATGGACGCAGCTATGGCTGACATCTACGACACTCTCGTTATCGGCGACGGTATCATTGGCGCAGCCGCCGGCCAGGAGCTGACGGCGGCCGGATTTAGGACTCTTCTAGTCGAGCGCGGTGACTATGGGTCGGGGACATCAAGCAAGACGTCGCGCTTGCAGCATTGCGGGCTCGGCTATCTCTCGGCTGCCAGCAGCTCCATCACCGCCTTCCTGTCGCGGCCGCGCAATGCGATCGAGTGCTTTAGCCTGATGCGCCGCTCGATGCAGGGTAGGGCGGAGTTCGTCCAGGCAGCGCCGGAGCGGGTCAAGCCGGTGACCTTCATCGTGCCTCTGACAAAAGAAAACGCTATTCCGCGGTGGAAGGCTTGGCTTGCCTTTCGCCTGATGGCGGCTAGCGACGGCGGCAAAGTTCCGCTGGATCTTCGCTTGCTGCAGCCGAAAGAGGCGCGTGAGCATCCTGCACTACAAGGGATGGCTGGACTCGACGAGATTGGCGGGGCGATGATGTTCACCGAGTACCAGTACCGATGGCCCGAGCGCATCGTCGTCGATGCAGTCATGGCGGCGCGAGCAATGGGCATGGAAGCGTTCAACTACACCGCGGTGACTGGCCTGCGCCGCCTGGGGGATCTCTGGCAAGCAACGCTGACCGACGATAAGGGATCGCGCGAGGTCACGGCGCGTGCGGTGGTCAACTGCGCCGGTGTATGGGTGGACGAGATGATCGCCATTGCCGGCAAGCCGGAACTGCGCCGCAATACGGGAGAGAAGGGCACGAACATCGCCCTACGCCTGCCAAAGGCTCTTGCCGGCATGGGTTTCGAGACCGTGACGCCAAGCGGTTCCCCTTTTTATCTAATTCCTTGGGGCGACTTGCACTATGTCGGCCCGTGGGACTCGAAATCGGATGGCAATCCGGAAGGATTCCGTGCGAACGAAGCGGAGATTTCCGCCATCCTCGATCAGCTTGTCCGGCTCTTTCCGGGCTTTGGTCTGTCTCGTAGCGATGTTCTCTATTCCTGGGCAGGCGTGCGCCCGCGCAGCCTTGGTGCTGATGGCCAGAATACCTCGCCAAGCGTACGGGAGCACGATATGAGTGATTCCGGCCTGCCGAATTTCTTCACATTTACGGGTGGCCTGCTGATGACACATCGCGATGCCGGCAGGCGCCTCAGCCGCGCGGTTGGTCGTCGATTGTCGCCGTCGCTGCAGGCGACTTCGTCCAATTACGTTGCACCTGCTTCGACGAATTTGGGAGAAGTGAGTGAGGCATCAATAGCACACGCCGTAGGCAGTGAGCAGGCACGCACGCTATCCGATATCTTACGTCGGCGTCTGTCTGTTGGATGGGAACCTGACCTTGGCATGTCTCAAGCGCGCGCCGCCGCAGACCTAGCCGCGCCACACCTCGGCTGGTCGGCTGCGGAAGCGGCCGCCCAGCTGGCGGCCTTTATGGACGAAGCGCGTTGGGAATTTGGTCTTGATCCTTAGTGAAAGCATACGCAGTTTAGATGAGATCGCGCTCACATCTGAGCGAAATTTCGTGGTGGGCTACATTGCTGATTAACCTGCGGAAAAGGCTTTTTTTGCTCAGCCACGGTTGCTATCAAGTGATGCCGAGATCATTGGTCCGGTATCGCAGGAACGGTTGTCTGCGAGATGCCCGGTTCCGTTCTTCAGGTTCTAGGTTTGAAATCCACCAAGAGCGACTTCAACTCTATCTCGCGAACGCGCCTTGCGGCTTCTTCAGGAGACACCCAGGCAAGGATCCGTTGGCCTTTCTCCTTGTAGTTATCACTCTGTTCGGTGACCAGCATCTGAAACACGTCAACGATGGTTGGAGCGACGTCGCCGTCGTCCAGCAGCTTTAGGTAGGTGTATCGTCCAACCGGCTCTTTTCGAATGTGCCCTTCGACGCCAGCTTCTTCCCAAGCCTCGATCTCGGCCGCTTCGTGCGGCTTTTTCCTCTTCATTGGCCATCCTTTGGGAATGATCCAGCGACCACTGTCCCTAGACGTCAAAACAAGAATCTGCAGATCCTGCTGCTTGCCGACATAGCGGAAGCAAAGTACGGCGAATTGTTGGCGAAACGATCCCGTGAACAGCTTGTCGGGGTTCGCCGCGAGCTGCTGCAGCAAACTTGGTGGCTTCGTCGGCGCAAGTCTCTGCGTTGTCTTCTTGGTGCTCATGCGACGCTCATGAATTAGGAAAGCCAAACCTTCATACGCACTGCGGGAGGAACAAGATGAACATCAAGGGTTCTAATCGAGTTCCCGGGATAGGATCGTCGACAGCTGCGTTGTCGTTACGCTCGAGTGGCCCAAGCCGTCGGATTTGCGGATTTCAAGACTATGTTTGTTCAGCATGTCCGGTCGAGAAATAGAGAACGCCAACGCTACAGTTCGAGGCAGACCCAATTGCCTCCAGGGAAGAGATGCCGAAGTTCGCCGCCGTGGCGGCTATATGCTCTTTGTCATAACGATGGATGGCAGTCTTGCAATCTCATTGAAGCCAAGCTTCCGGTAGAAGTCAGCGACAGGCTCATTCATGTGATTGATGCCGAGATGGACGCCGTGGGCGCCCGCAATCTTTAGCGAGATCAGAAGCTCTTCCAGCAGGGTCGTCCCCAGGCGCTTTCCTTGTGCTTCGGGCAGCAGATTGATATGCAGGTGCGCCGGATAGTGCGATACGATCTCGCTTGGTGAAATCTCAGGACGCCGGATGTAGTCGAGCACGTATCCATCACCTGGGGCTGACGGCATTTTGTCCGTGAACTGCCGGCGCAGTTCCGGCCACCAAGCGCGCTCCAACTCCGCTTCGAAGCTTGCGGTATCCACGGCGCCCACGGCATACCCAACAACTTTCCCCAAACGCGTCAGCACCAAAGCAGTCTCCGGGTTGAATGTCAGGTACGGTAGCGCCCAGATGAGCCCGGGATATCGGTGATCGCTGTAGAGGCTTCGGCCATCGTGGCCGGCATCGGCCGTCCGCACGCAGATATCGAGGATCGCCTCCGCGTCACCATGCACTGCCTTGCGAATATCGAACCCCTCGTTCATGCCGGCACCGTGACTGGCTCGCCCTGCAACGCTGCGTCGAATTTCTCCCAGGTCTCGGCCATTTCGATCACTCGTCTGTCTCGCCGTGCTTCATCAATCTTGACGGCGGTCAGTCCGGCTTCAAGCGCGTCGATGACTCCAACAGGCAACGAGGCGCCATGGAGGAGATTTTCTGCGATATCGGCGGCCATTTGGTCGTCGGCACCGTAGTGGTCGCTCTCATCTCCCGCGTAGCGTCGCTCGGCCAGCAATTGACCGGTCGATGCGGCGTGGACCGTGAAGTTGTTTCGTACGAAGTCGCCTTCCGCCGTGCCTTTTGAGCCGACGACACAGAAGCGGCGGAATTGGTTCGGAACATTCAAATTGGCGTGAAACGCCATCGTGGCTCCGCTTTCGTATTCGATAAGCGCAGTCTGATAGTCAATGATGTCGGCGTCGCTGTCGAAGACCTTTTCCGTTGTGTTCCACCCGCTTGGCTTGCGGAAATACTGATCGCGCTCGGCGTTCGTCATCATCTCCGGGGCGTTCTGCGGCACGAAGGATTTGCGACCGCCGAAGCTTGACACCGCGCTCGCTCTTTTCCCCACAACGCTCGCGTAGATGTCCAGGTCGTGGCAGCATTTCTCAAGGATGTAAGGGCCGGCGAAACGCTCGTAGCGCCTCCAATCGCGCATGAAGAACGCGCCATGATAGGGGGCGATATGTTCGGATGCCTCGATGGAGACGACCTCACCGATCTGCCCGGTCGCCTGCGCGTGACGGAGGTCACGATAGAGGTCGGAGTAGCGCAACACCAGGCCCACGAGGACCCGGTCGCTTCCGTACTTCGCAAGAAGCGCCGCAAGCTCGAGTGTTTGGGCCTCGTTTATGACTACGGGCTTTTCCGTGAAGACCTTGAGGCCGCCGCGCAGCCCACTCTCTATATGTTCTAGATGGAACGTGTTGGGTGAGCCTACCATCAGGAGGTCGGCGCCGGACTGCGCTACCATCTCATCTACCGTATCGAACCGCCGGGAAACGAGAAGGCCCGCCTTCTCTATCTGCTGTAGTCCTGCGGGCTGCGGATCCACGAGCCCGACAATGGTCAGGTCGGGAGTTGCCTTCTGGAAGGACTGAAGAACGTTTGCCATGCGATAGCCAAGGCCGGCGACAGCAACTTTCATGGGATCTCCGATGCTTGTCAGGTGTCGAAATGCGGCCTAGCCGGCCACACGATCAAACTGTGTTTCTGGGTCGATGGGGATCTTGCGGCCGCGCATCAATGACAAGCGCCGAAAATCGGGACTGCCATGTGCGATGACGGGAAGCATCGCCGCGCCGACCGCCGAAGCGCTCGGGCCGAGCGTGCTTGTCAGCAGCCTTGGTATCTCACGCGCTCTGCGTGCCGCAACGGAAGGCATCAATGGATATGTGCGGTCGACCAGAGATCCAAGAATCGTCGGCGATATCGTTCCGCCGACAATTACCGTCTGCGGATCAAACAGGTTCTCGATGATGGAGACCAGCACGCGAAGCCTTTTCGCGTTAAATTCGAGCCAGCGCATCAGTCCGGTGTCTCGTTTCTGGTAGAGCCTATCGAGGGCGCCTTCCACTTCCAGCAGTCGAGCCTCGCAATTCATCGCCTGCGCGAGCTCATCGAGCGAGAATGGCGTGGCTGCAATTCCGGCTTCGGGCTGCAACTCACTTGGCCAGTTCAGCAAGCCGATCTCACCGGCATTGTTGAAGGCTCCCTGGAACGGCAAGCCATCGATTATGATGCCGGCACCCAGTCCGTGGCCGATGAACACGTAGACGAAATGCGTCAGGTCGACATCGCGGGGCGAGCCCAGCTCTGCGATTGCTGCCGACGTTGCATCGTTTTCGATGATCACGGGCTGACCGGAGGCTCGTTCAAGGGCATCGGCCAATTCGAAATTGCCCCAGGTCTGCCAGCCAGGCGAGCCGACGTAATGTTCGAAATCGGCTTCCTGCAAAGTCGGCATTGCAACGCCAATCCCCCAGCAAGGCGTGCCCCGGCACCGTTCGGCGATCTCCGCAGCGACGCTGGACATCAAGGCGACTGTCTCGCCTGGATCCACCCAGGGACTTTCGTTGTCGATGCGAATGATTTCCCGGCCCTTCAGGTCGCACAGCACGCCCGTCAATCGATCGCGATCGAGGTGAAAGCCGATGGAGCATCCGGCGCCGTCTGCCAGCGTCAGCAGCTTCTGCGGGGCGCCGCGCCCGCCGGCAGCCTGACTGGTTTCAGTGATCAGGCCGCGGTCGATCAGGTCGCGGGTGATGTTCGAGATGGTCTGTGGTTGCAGGCCGGTCAAATCAACCAGGTCGCCTCGACGAATCTCGGATTTCTGGCGGATGAGATCGAATACCAGTCGCCGATTGTAACGCCCGGAATAGGCGTGATTGTTGCCAGAGATCGCCACGAAGGCCCCCAATAATCCATTTAATGGATCATATATTGGCGAATCTGCCCCTGTCTAGCCTGCATTATTGCTGAGACTCCTATTTTCTTTGCACGATATGCGGTTGCCAATGGATTATTTATGCCATTTAATAGATTTATTGGTATCGGCAAAAACAAAGGGGAGCCGTCAATGATGAAGAAGTCTTTGGGAGCAGTGCTGTTTGCAGGCGTGGCGCTTGTTGCGGGCCACGGCATGGCGGCTGATCTTGTCGTTTACACATCGCATGGCGAAACCACGTCGGGGCCGGTGCTCGATGCCTTCAAGAAGGTGCGCCCTGATATCACCGTGACTGTCGTGCGCGGCGGTACGGGTGAGGTTGTCGAGCGGCTCCGCGCTGAATCGAAAAACCCGACAGCCGATGTGCTCTGGGGTGGTCCGACCCAGACGTTCGACGAAAACGGTTCTCTTTTCCAAGCTTACGAAAGCAAGACGGACGGCGATATGATCACCGTCGATCCGAACCATATCTGGCATCCCTATACGGTTCTGCTGCAGCCGATCATCGTCAGCACGAAGCGGGTCAAGGCCGGCGATCTTCCGAAGACGCAGGCGGATCTGGTCTCGGACAAGTGGAAGGGGCTTGGATCGCTGATCATTCCCGATCCGGCAAAATCCGGAACGGGCTACACTATTCTGTCGGCGCTTGCCGGGCAGATGGGCTGGGAGTTTGTGGGCAATCTCGCCAAGGGCGCCCGCATCGCGCCGGGATCCGATGATGCCTTCAATGCGGTTCGCGACGGCGAGGCGGCAGTCGGCTGGATCAACGAGGATCTGGGCGCCAAGTGGAAGGCCGGGGGACTGCCGATCGACGTCATCTATCCCACGGATGCCGTGACCGGTCAGGTCGATGCGCAGGCGATCGTCGCTGGCGCTCCGCATGTTGACGAGGCAAAGGCATTTATCGATTTTCTCGGATCGAAAGGTTCCCACGAAGTCGTGCGCGACGCAACGGTCAGGCGTTCGGCCCGCAACGATGTTACGCCGCCGAGCGTTCTCCCCGACATTGGTAGCCTCAACATCATCTCTCCGGTCGATCCCAAGCAGGTCGTCGTCGCACGCTTCCAGGAACTGACCGGCAAATGAGGTTCTGGCGCGATAATTGGCTGTTCTTTTCGATTGTCGCGCTCCTTGTCTGCATCGCGACCATTCTACTGCCCCAAATTAGGCTCCTGAGCGCCTCCGTCATCGGTGACGGAGGTCGCTTTTCGATCGTTCATCGTGCGGCAGGTCTGGAGCCTGTCCCTGAAATGACGAGCCAGTTCACTGCTGGTATCGTCGAAAAAAACAAGGCATTGCAGGTCACCAAGTCCGGGCAGTTCGCGCTCGATGTCCTGCACGTCGATCCGACGACAATTCTATTGCGCGCCGAAGAGCCGATCTCGGTAACGCCTGAGGGCAGCAACCAGCTCGCGGTCTCCGTCGATGGCGTTCGTCTTGTCGTCAGTCAGCAGGCGCCTCGCGGTCTCTTCAACAAGGCGGCGCCTCAACCGCTTGCCGGCCAAGCCAACCCGGATGGAAGCCTGTCCTTGCGTCATGCCCAGAACGCCTATCTCAGCTTCGAAGCGCGCGAGCCGACCATCACCGCATCCAATTACCTAGCGTTCGTTACCGGCCGGGACACGTTGCGAGCTACCGTGAACAGCCTGATCGTGTCATTATCGGCTACAGCGATCGCCGCCATACTCGGGGTTTCGCTGGCCTATGTCGTGGCGCGCTTCGATGTTCGTGGATCAACGGCGATCGTGTTCCTGACAACGATGGCGTCAGTGTCGCCGCCATTCCTCGGCGCCTATGCATGGCGGCTCCTCCTCGGGCGCAATGGTGTGGTGACGTCCTTCCTCGGCATCGACTTCACCATCGTCGGGATGCATGGGGTGATATGGGTGATCGCATGGCTCGTCTTCCCGGTCATTTTCCTCTTGAGCCATAGCGCCTTCTCGGGGCTGGATGCCTCCCACATCGAGGCTGCCGAAAGTCTCGGCGCGAGGCCGGCAAGGACGCGCTTTTCGATCGAGATACCGCTGGCCATGCCGGGCATCATAACCGGGTTGTACCTTGCCACCATGGCGGCTCTTTCGGATTTCGGAACGCCTAGGATCATCGGGCTGGATCTGAGTGTGCTTCCGGTCCTGATCTACACGTCGTTCCTCAGCGAGGCCGGGCGAAACCCCGCGCTTGCAGCGACGGGATCGGTCGTTCTCGTCGCAATCTCCAGCCTCTTTCTCATGGCACAGCAGATCTACCTGGCAAGACGGGGCTTTGCGGTCGTGTCGGCACGCCGACCGGACCGCCGCAAGCTATCGGCAATGGGTCAGGTGGCAGCGTGGATCTTTGCATCGACGGTGCTGTTCTTTGCCTTTGTCCCACATCTGACGGTGCTTGCAACGAGCTTCATGGAGTGGCGTGTCGGTCTGCCGCGGTTTTCTCTGACGCTGTCCAATTACGCAACGATGTGGCAGAGCGGGCTGACATCAGCATGGGTGACGCTGTCGCTGGGATTCGCCGGCACGATCGTAGCCTTCGCCGGCGGTCTCGGGATCGCCTTCGTCCTTGTGCGCAAACGTTACCGCTTGATTGCTCCGCTGCTGAGCATGACTGTGATGATGCCGTATGTGATCCCGGGAACCGTTCTCGGGATCGGCCTGATCATGATGTTCAACGAGGCACCGCTACAGTTGACAGGCACTTGGTTTATCCTCGCGCTTGCCTATGTGATCCGGAACCTGCCGTTTACGGTCAAGGCCTCGGAAGCTTCACTTCGCCAAGTTCACCCGGCGCTGGACGAAGCCGCGCTAAGCCTCGGCGCCCGTCCGTTCAAGGTCTTCGTGAGCGTGACCGCGCCGCTCATGCTTGCTGGCGCAATCACCGGTGCCACGCTGACTTTCCTGCATATCGTCACCGAGCTTTCCTCGACGATCGTGCTCTACCGGCCGCCCTGGAAGCCAATGACCGCTGTGATCTTCGAGAACACGCTTGTCGATGCCGACTTCGGCGTGTCTGCGGCGCAGACCATCCTGCTCATGATGATCATATATATCCCGCTTTATTTGGTCGTGCGTTATGGCCAGTCGCAGAGGTTACAGAATGCCTGATGCCATCCATCCAGTAGCTCCCGCACGGGGGTGCGAGGTCAATATCCAGTCGGTTTCGAAAGCCTACGGCCACGTCACGGTGCTCAAGGATGTCTCGATGACCGTGCAGCCCGGCGAGTTTTTTACGCTTCTCGGACCTTCGGGTTGCGGGAAGACGACGCTGTTGAGGGCGATCGCCGGATTTCATCCAATCAACAAGGGGCGGATTGAGTTTGACGGTAAGGACGTCTCGGCACAGCCGCCCTGGGAGCGCGACATCGGTTTCGTATTCCAGAATTATGCGCTTTGGCCAAACAAGACCATTTTCGAGAATGTCGCCTACGGTTTGCGTATCCGCAAGGTCAGCAAGAGTGAAATTACGCGGCGTGTCCGGGACGCGCTTGAGCAGGTCCAGCTTCGCAATGTCGAAGAGCGCTATCCAGCCGAGATGAGTGGTGGCATGCAGCAACGCATTGCGATGGCGCGCGCACTGGTGATCGATCCACCGCTGCTGTTGCTCGATGAGCCTATGTCCAATCTCGACGCCCGGCTGCGCGTGTCGCTGCGACAGGAGTTGCGCGAATTGCAGCAGCGGATCGGCGTTACGGCGATCTACGTGACGCACGACCAGGAGGAAGCTCTTGAGCTATCCGACCGGATCGCTGTGATGAATGGAGGTGTGGTGGAGCAGCTTGCTGTTCCTGAGGACATCTATGCCCGTCCGGCCTCTCGTTTCGTGGCCGAATTCGTCGGTGATGCCAATTTCCTGGAGGGCAACGCCGAGGGCGTTGGCTTCCGCCTTGCCGATGGCCGCACGATGCCCCTTCATACCGGTGAGATTCAAGGAGCATCCACGCTGTTCATACGGCCGGAGCGGCTTCTGATGACGGCGGCGGGCCAGGGCCATATCGATGCCGTCGTCGAAGATGTTCGCTATGTCGGGCGCAGCTTCGTGCATCGGATGGCATTGGGCCAAGCGCTATCGGTATGGGTCGACGCACCTATGAGGCTGGACAATGGGCAGCACATGGGCCTCGACTTCAGCGCCGCAACATTCTTGGGGAACCAGCCGTGAAGGATGACGAGATCGATCACCTGTTTCTGGCGGCCAAGGAGGCCGCACGGGCAGGCGGGGCAGAGCTTCTCTCGCGCTTCGGCCGCCTGGGAGCCGATGCCGTCAACCAGAAAGGGCACGCCGACTACGTGTCCGAAGCGGACACGGCGGCAGAGGTCGCAATCCTGAAGGTCCTTAACGAAACTGCAGCCGGATACGGCTTCCTCGGGGAGGAGACAGGCTACCACGCGGGTGAGAAGACGGAGACCTGGGTCGTAGATCCCCTGGACGGGACAAGCAATTTCGTATGGGGCATTCCGTATTTTGCGGTTAGCATCGCGTTGTGCGACGAGAGCGGCGAAGTGCTGGGAGTGGTCTTTGATCCCATTCGAGACGAGATGTTTTCTGCCGTCCGGGGACGGGGGGCATGGGTGAACGATGTCCGAGTTCCGGCGCTTGCGGCAAAGCCTCCCGAGAGCGCGATGGTGTCGATTTCGATGCCCGTGCCTGGGCAGTTGAGATGTATCGCCAAAGGCCAGTTCTTGGTGGGTCTGCAGACGATCATGGATAGAGCTGCGGGCGTCCGTCGACTTGGTTCGGCTGCACTCGATCTTGCCTATGTGGGGAGCGGGCGCCTCGATGGCTATTTCGAAGACGGTTTGAGTTACTACGACCTTGCCGCTGGCAAGCTGTTCGCACTGGAGGCCGGGGCAGCTGTCACGAACTTTGAAGGTGGAATTGCACGGGAGGGCTCGGTTGTTGCAGGGCAACGGTCTTTGCACTCCTGGCTGGCCAGTGTGTTCCAGTAGGGTAATTCCTAACTCCGATTACACCATCGGTGCCGTTCTAGCGATTGCAGGGAACACTCCATCTGCAAATCGACGCTATTCCCACAAATCTGTTACATCAACCACTTAACCGGGTTTTGGAAGGTGGGTTGCAGGTTCGAACCCCTTCACGGCGGAATAAATCTGCTTGAGTTGAGCGCACCTGCTTGCCGAATCCTTGTCGGGTAGATCAATCAAGTCGGCTAATTCGGCGACCCGACTTTCTGGAGGCTTCGCCAAACGACGCTGCGATCTTCATCATGAACGCTTTGCTGAAACGGCCGATAACGTTTTCATCGGGCTCGATATACCACGACCGCTCAGCGATATCGTAATTGTACTCGTCGATCATCACCCAGCAGCGCTTCAGGTCGCTCAAGCCTGCTCGGCGTGCCTCCGTATCAGGAACTTCAATGGCGACACGATCTGAAAGCGGCGGCTTCGTCGTGACAGCGAGAAGAGCAAGGTGTGTAAGGCCGTCCTTGGCGCTATGGACCGCGACGACGACGCAAGTTGGGCGCGACTTGCGCCCTTCTGTCTCTCCGCGGTCGTTCTGCCAAGCCCAGAGATACTGATAGGCGATGATCTGGCCTGGGAGAAATTCACGGCTCATCGCCGTAGCCCTCGCCACGCGCCAGACGATCGATTTCCGCCTCAAACAGGTCTACATGATCTGCGGGCATTTCCGACGCACGATATACTTTCCGGCTATCGCCGCCGGTGCGCAGGCGCTCGTAGTGATCGTAGCTCATAAGGACAAAGCGCGGCTTCCTATGCTTCGTCAGGACGACCGGCTCGCGGCTGGCAGCATCGGTGACGTCACCAACCTGCTTATTTAGGTCACCCGTCGTGAACTGGCGCATGAAACGAACTCCGATAGAAGTTTCCAGAATATCCATATTTTCTATATTTGCAAGAAAAATGCTTGAGTTGGGCGTCAGTCATACCAGACTGCTATACGGATAATCCGGGCCATCGCACCGGCTTTGGCGCCTTACTACACGACAATCTAGGAGGGAATTCCCCAACGCTGGCGCGCGCAAGCGCCAGTCAGAAGGCACAACTCGGGAACAACTCGATTCTAAACGTTCTTGCTCTCTACGTGTGAGAAACGCACGCCAACACCTGCATGGCTGTCTTCCGCAATGAACTCGATACCATTCCGTTCCAGCACCTCTTGAATGGCACGGAGGGTAGTTGGGCGCAGCGTTTCACCTCTCTCTAAACGGGTGATTGTTTGCGTTGAAACGTTCGCAGCGCTCGCCAGTTCAAGCACGCCCCAACCCAGAGCAACCCGAGCCAGCTTACATTGAATACCCTTCATATCACCATGCCATGGTGATTTTGGTTGCGCATCATAAGCTGGCCCTGTACCATTGCCCGACTGAAAACGGCCGCAGACGGTGTTCGTACCACCCTCCGCAGCCTGACCACAATCAAGCTGTATGGAGCTCGGATCATGGCTGATTCTGAGAATAGCAGAAGTTTGCCTGCAATCACCCGTCGAAAATTGCACAATGCAATTGCGACGAATGCGCTGACGAACAAGGCGTCATGTTCGCGCGGACTTTCTCGCATACGAGGATGGCTGCGATGAGTTCGGAGCAAACACTCGAAACAACACGCCGAAGCTTCCTGTCGGCCGCCGCTAAACTGATTGCTGCGACAGCGGGAGTTGGCCAGGCTACAACTGGAGGGGAGGTTGCAGGTGACGCCGATCCGGTGTTGTCGCTATGGCTTGACTGGGGGGCGGCTCACAGGTTGTTTAGCGATACCTGCCGTCGACAGAAAACGCTTGAGACAGAAATGCTTCGTGAGCTTGGCAGCTTCCCGCGGGTACAAATAGACTTCCCGGATGACGACAGTTTCGTGTGGGCTTACACCACAGATGACATCAACCGCGTTTTGCAGAACTCTGCAAGGCCAGACATTCGTCATGCGGCACTAACCAAACTGGCGACGCGGCAGGCAGAATGGAATGCTTTGGATGTCCGTATAGGATATTCCGAGGCAAAGAAGGCGGAGGCGGAAGCGGCCGATCTGGAGGATGAGTTTTCTGCCGCTTTATGGAGTACCGCTCCACGGTCTTTCGCCGGTGTCGCTGCAAAACTACATTGTGTACTGGAGACAGAAGATCCGGGCTCGGGATTGCAAGAGGCGCCGTGGCCGCAGCTACGAGCAATTCTCGCCGATCTCGTGCGGATTGCGGAACCGGTCAGTGATTGACAAGCCACTCGCAAGTCGACCCGAAAGACGCTGGCTTGATCCTGCACTCGTCAGCCTCTTTTAAATGGACGCTGCAACCTTCCGTCCACGTTCGGGGCAAGGGCTTGGAATTCAACAAAATTTCATCATTTTAATCCTGCCGCCGGTTCCAGACCCATCAAGAGCTTAGGGCGCTAGGGACGTGCAACGGGAAAACGTAAAGGTGGTTTACCGTTACCCAGCCCTGCAGCGTAAAACGCAAGAAGAACGGTCGAGCTAGCTCCTACATGTTTGGTGGTCAAAAAGCACGAGACGCCCTTGTGACAGCGGTGACGTTCGGCAAGCTATCGGGCCGATTTTTCCAGCGGTTGCGTGCTTTGACGAATTATAAGTTCGTGCCGGAGGACTTCATCTGTGCCGGTCGTATTGCTTTCGATCAGCGTCTTGAGCATGCGCACCGACGCTTCAGCCATCTCGCGACGTGGAAGGCGTACGGTCGTGAGTGGCGGATCCAGGACGCGCGAGAACGCAAGGTCGTCGAATCCGGCGACAGCAATATCATCTGGGACGCGCAGTCCGTGCTCCTTAAGCCCAGCAATGAGGCCATAAGCCGATTCATCGTTTGAACAGAAGATTGCCTCCGGAATGCTTGCTTGGGTGACGAGAAAATCGGCCGCGCGTCGGCCGTCCTCGATCAGAAATCCGCCGTGCAGCACCTGCGCATCTTCGTGAGGCAAACCATGAGCGTGCAATGCATCATGCCAGCCCTTCCTGCGGGCGATTGCGACGACCTCCTCCTCGGGGCCACCGAGATGCATCACCTTTCGGTATCCGGCTTCGATTAAGTGACTGACAACATCGAACGCCGCCGCAACCTCGTCGATTTGCACCGAGGCTATACCATGGGTGACGCTGCCAGGGCTCAATGTTCGCACGATCGGCAGGCGGAAGCCGGCATCGAGGCGCTCCAGAAGACGCGGCGGGCAGTAGTCTGATGTCAACAATACGCCGTCAATGCCGCCCGCCAGGAGTTCGTCAACGAAGCGATCCGACCTGCCGGGGTCGATCGCCGTGTGTGCGATCATGATGTCGTAGCCGCACTCGAACGCGGCACGATCGATATGCATTAGCAGGTCTGGAAAATTCGGATTGGCAAGGTCCGGGATCAGCACCAGCATCATGCCGCTGCGTCGCAGTCTGAGGGAGCGCGCATGGCGGTTGACGGTGTAGCCGGCGTCCCGCGCCGCTTTTTCAACACGCTGACGAGTCTCCTCGGTGATAGGTGGCAGTCCGGCCAATGCGCGGCTGACGGTGGAGGCGGAAACGCCAGCGAGGCGTGCGATATCTGCCATCGTCGGATTGCGCTGCGGTGTCAATTCGGTCTGCTTCGTTTGCTTGGCAGTCAAAAAATGCGCCCCCCGGTCTTCTCGATCAAACACCAGCGACGAAATTGACTTTACACAATTCGCGCTTGCGCGCAATCGATTGCGCTGGTACCGTTTGCGCAATCGATTGCGTGATGCCTGTCGACCGGGGAGGGTCGCCGTCATCCGAACTGGGAGGATTGTCGATGTCGTTGGCGCTACCTGTTTTGTCATTGCAGCTCTATTCACTGCGCCAGCTTGGCGATCTCGACGCGCAGCTCGATGCGGCAGCCAAGGCCGGATTTGTGCATGTCGAAACGATCGGAAGTCATCTCGAAAACCCGTCCGCGCTGAAATCGGGCCTCGCGACCCGTGGACTGACGGCGCCGACAGGCCACATCGGCCTGCCGGCGCTTCGCGGCGATCTCTCTCGCATTGCCGATAGCTGTCTCAGCTGCGGTATCGGCCAGCTGTTCATGCCGGCCTTGCCGGCAGAGGAACGCGGCAAGACGGCCCAGGCCTGGCAACGCTCCGGCGCAGAACTCGGCGCCATCGCCTCAAGACTGAGCGAGAAAGGCGTCGCGCTCGGCTATCACAACCATCACTGGGAGCTCGATCCGCTTGAGGGCGGCGGCTGCGGGCTGCAGCGGCTGTTCGAAGGCGCCGAGGGTAGCCCGCTGACATGGCAGGCCGACGTAGCCTGGCTTGCGCGCGCAGACGTCAATCCTGTCGACTGGCTTGATCGGTATTCGCATCTTCTCGTTGCCGCCCATGTGAAAGATCAGGCGCGATCTGGAAAACACGCCGACGAGGACGGCTGGACCGACGTGGGTAGCGGAATTCTTGATTGGCCGTCGCTTTGGAGCGCTGCCATCGGGCGCGGCGCCAGGGTCCTAGTAGTGGAGCATGACAATCCGAAGGACCCGGCCGGCTTCGCGGCGCGTAGCTTCGACTATCTTCGACGGTTCGAGCAGGCCGCCTGAGGAGAGGCGTCGGCGCGGACATTGGAAGTGCAGACGACTTTTCATTCAAAGGGAGGAAACCAGCATGAACGAGAAATCGGACAGACTTCACATCAATCGCAGAAACTTCCTCGGCGCATCGGCGGCAACGCTTGCAATGAGTGCCGCCGGAAAGGCGTTCGCTGCCGACGACCTCATCACCTTTTGGGACATGGTCTGGGGCACCGGCGCGACCTACACGTCGGCAGCCAGGGACCTCACGGGCAGGTACTCGCCGTCGAGCGGCGCGCTCGGTGTTCGCTATCAGTCAATTCCGTGGGCGAACTGGTACCAGACGTTCACCTCCGCCGCAGCATCGGGCACCACGCCAGCGGTCAGTTCCGGTGCAGCATTCCTGCCCTTCTATTTCATGGAGCAGGGAGTGGCAGCGCCAGCCGACGATCTGGTCTCGAAGCTGGACAAGGACGGCAAGAATGACTTCTTGCCCGGCCTCCTCGAAGCGATGAAGACCGATGACGGGTATGCTGCCGTCCCCTGGTCGATGGACCTTCGCGTGATATGGTACCGCAAGTCGCTTCTTGAAAAGGCCGGAGCGGAAGTGCCAACCGACTGGGACAGCTATATCAAGGCGGGCGAGGCTTTGAAGAAGGCAGGCCTCGTAGGCCTCGGCCTCGCAGCGGGGAGCACGACGACGGATGCGCAGCACACCGTTTCCGCCTTGATGATCAACAATGGCGGGGGCTTCTTTGCGCCGGATGGCTCGCTCGACTGTGTCACTGACCGCAATATCGAGACTCTGGATTTTCTCAACGAACTCGTCGCCAAGGGTATCATAGACCCCTATGCAGCCAGCTATACCTCAGACAATCTGGCAAACGACTGGAAATCCGGCCGTGTGGCGATGGGCTTCGGGCAAACGGGCCTCGACAAGACGCTGCCCCCGGAAATTCAGTCCGACGTGGTCGTTTCGAGTCCGATCAAGGCGCGCCACGGCGACACGGGTACGGTTTACTACATCAATCCGTTGTGGATGTTCAAAACGACCGCCTCACAGTCATCCTCCGAGCAGTTCCTGGCTTGGTATCTCGACAATATGCACGTGTTCTGGAGCAGCGGCGTCGCCATCGACCTCCCGGTCAAGAAGAGCATCGCCGAGCTGCCGATCATCCAGGGAAATGCAAACCTCGTGCGCTCGATCAACGAATGGCAACCCGTCGGCAAGACGATCGGGGCGCAGGCACCACATCCCTTCGCGGCGCTAAGCGCCGTCGACGGGGGGGCCGCAAGCGCTGCTTTCGTGCAACAGATCATCCAGGGCAAGACGAAATCGAAGGAGATGCTTGAGACGCTGCAGGCATCGCTGAAGAAAGTCGTCCAGTAATCATGGCCAAGATCGACGCATATTCCGGCCCTGAAACGCTCGACGTTTCGCGGGGCAAACCGCGCTCCAGCGCGCGCCTCAGCCGCAAGGTGACGATGGTCAACCTTGCCATGCCGTCGATCGTCCTGATGCTGCTGGTCAATGCCTACCCGCTGGGTTTTGCTTTCATCCAGTCGTTTCACAATGGGGGCTTGCTGAAACTCGGCAAGTTCATCGGGCTCCGGAACTACGTGAACGTGCTGACCGACCCGGCCTTTTGGTCGGCAGCATCGTTCACGCTGCTCTTTACCGTCTGTGGCGTGTTCGGCAGTTGGCTTGTCGGCTTTGCACTGGCGATAGCCCTCAAGCCACATTTTCCCGGGCGCAACCTGTTCAAGGTGCTGTTGCTGCTTCCCTGGATCGTGCCGATTGTCGTCACATCGATGAGCTGGAACTGGTTGGTGGCAACGCCGGGCAGCCTGCTGCCCTCGCTTGCCCAGTCGCTCGGCTTTGGGCAGGTGATGTTTCTCGCAGACCCCACGATGGCGATGGTGACGGTCTGTCTATTCAAGATATGGATCAGCTACCCCTTCATGATGATGATGGGCGCGGCTGCGCTCGAGAGCATCGATCCGAGCGTCTACGAGGCGGCGACGCTAGACGGCGCGACGCCGCGCCAACAGCTCCGTTATATCATTCTGCCGATGACCGCCAAATCTACCTACATCAGCTGGATCCTGATGACGATGTTTTCGGTCAACGATTTCGCGACCATCTACCTGCTGACCGGTGGCGGCCCGGTCAATGCGACCACCTCGTTGATCGTGCTTGCCTACCGCTCCGTGTTTCAGGATTTCCTGCCAGGCTATGGCGTCGCGATCTCCTTCATGATGACCATCGTTCTGGTGACGCTGTCGATCTTGCTCTTCCGGCAGGTTCGAAGGTCCAACATCTGAGAAAGGCAGCTGATTTCAGGATGACGACAGTGACACAATCAGACGCTCGCAATGACCGCTCAATGCAACGTCGAAGACGCAGCGAATGGATCCGGACAATGATCCTTTCCATCGTTGTTCTCGTGACCCTCAGCCCCATTCTGGTGGTGTTTTGGCTCGCTCTGCGGCCCCGGCTCTATTCGACGATCACCGGGCCTACATTCGATACCTTCGCCTATGTCCTTCAGAACACGGATATTCTTGTCTGGCTCAAAAACAGCGTCACGGTCTCCTTGTTTGCCACCTGTCTCTCGTTGTTGGTGGCGGCACCGGCGGGCTACGTGCTCTCGCGCGCACGGGGAGGGGCTGTATCGGCTTACTCCATGCTGATATTCGTAATCCAGAGTTTCCCGATCGTCGTCTTCGTCATACCGCTCTTTATCATGTTTGCCCGGATCGGTCTGGTCGACACGTTGAGCGGTGTCGCGATCATCTACGTCGCTTCCAGCGTCTCAGTCGCATGCTGGATGATGGCCTCCTATTTCGACAGCATTCCGGTTGATCTGGAGGAGGCTGCCTGGATCGATGGCTGCAGCGTATTTGGCGCTTTCGTGCGTGTTGTGCTGCCGAACTCGCTTCCGGGCATTCTGTCCACGGCGATATACGGCTTTCTCGTGGCCTGGAACGACTACCTTGTCGCACTTGTTTTCCTTAGGACCGACAGTCGCTTCACGCTGCCGATCGGCCTGCAGACGTTCTTCCAACAAAACCAGACCGACTGGGGACCAGTGATGGCCTGTGCCGTCCTCATGCTGGCGCCGCCGGTATTGGTCTTCGCGTGCTTGAACAGGTTTTTCAGTGTCGGCGGCATCGGCGGCTCGCTGGCCGGTCGTTAAATCAAGATGGGGTCGATAGAGATGACCAAGCAACATGGACTTATACTTGCGGGAATAACGCTTCAAGGACTACGCGCCGTTCTCGACAGGATCATCCCGGCAGACGACTTCCCATGCGCCACCGGTGCAGGGGTCGATCAGTTCATCGTTGGCCTATGGGACGCCGGGCTGATAGATCAGAAGGAGGAAATCCTTCTCGGGCTTGCCAACCTCGACCGCGTGGCCGGTGGCTTGTTCCAATTGGTGTCCGAGGCCGAACAGGATAGGCTGTTACAGGACGTCTCACACAGCAGTTGGTTCTCCAAGCTGTGTGAGCTTGCCGCCGAGGGCTATTATTCGGATCCTAACAATGGCGCCAATCCCGATGCCATCTCCTGGACGATGATTGGCTATCGGCCGGGCCTGCCGGAAGGTCCGAGCGGTCCGCCTCTCGATCCTGGCGATGCTATCCGCGGGAGACTGCTGGCATGACGGTCGCTTACGATGTGGTGATCGTTGGCGGCGGGGCCGCCGGATCGATCGCTGCCTGCGTCCTCGCGGAAGCCGGAAAGAAAGTGCTGCTGATCGAGCGCGGTAAACTGCGCAACTACGAAAACAGCGGCCATCGAGACCATCTTCGCAATCATCGCCTTCAGGAGTACGGCTTCAATACCGGACCCGAAATCGACGGAAACCCGCGTGTCTTCATTGATGCCGATGGACACCGCCACATCGTCAAGCCTTATCAAGGCAACTATAACGCCAATGCCGCCGGCATGGGTGGCGGGACCTTGGTCTACGGTGGCCTCGCTTGGCGTTTTCACCCTGATGACTTTCGCATGGAAACGATCTATGGCCGCCCGGCGGGATCGTCGCTGACCGACTGGCCTTTCGGTTACGAGGAGCTCGCGCGGTGGTATGACATGGCCGAGCACGAGATCGGCGTGTCCGGCGATGGCGTGGGAGATCGAAACGCCGGAAAGCGGCTCAGGGACTATCCGATGCCGCCGGTTGCCGAGAACAGGACGACGGAGCGCCTTCGGGCTGGCGCATCCGGTTTGGGCTTCACCACCTTTACCCCGCCGCTGTTGATCAACAGCGTACCACGTGCCGGCCGTAGTGCCTGCATCCGCTGTGGCTCCTGTGTCGGATTTCCCTGTCCGAGCGACGGTAAGAATGGGACCCAAAACACTGTTCTGCCCCGTGCCCTGGCGACCGGAAACTGCATCGTCATGACCGAGACCGTCGTCGACAAGGTGGCTACTGACATCAATGGCATTGTCGTTGGAGTTGATATTATCCAGCGCGAAGAGGACGGTTCAGTCCGCCTGGAACGCATACTTGCCAAAGTCGTCGTCATGTCGGCAGGTGCCATAGAGACAGCGCGGCTGCTGCTTCTATCCAAAACACGCAGGGAGCCGAACGGGCTCGGCAACAACAACGACATGGTCGGCCGAAATCTGCAGGGACACTATTACCCAACCGTTTTTGGCCTTTTTGAGGAAGAGGTTCAGGACAGTCTTGGCCCGGGCGTGACGATTGCCACCACGGACTTCAACCATGGTAATGACGGGGTGATCGGCGGCGCTATGTTGGCCGACGATTTCGTGCTGCTGCCTATTATCCTCTGGAAGTCGGGTTTGCCCGACGATCTGCCGCGCTACGGGCTTACGGCCAAGCACTTCATGCGCGACAATTTCCGTCGCATCGCCCAGATCAAGGGGCCGGTGCACGAGATACCGGATGCCGACTGTCGTGTCTCGCTCGACGAGCTATGCCTCGACAAATATGGTCGCCCTGTTGCCCGGTTGTCAGGAACGACCCATTTCGAAACGGTGAGGACCGCAAATCACCTTTTGGAAAAGGCAGACCAGTGGATGCGGGCGTCCGGGGCTGTGCGGACCTGGGGCAAGCAGCAAGTGCAGCGGCTCTCTGCAGGTCAGCACCAGGCCGGAACCTGCCGAATGGGTGACGACCCGGCGATTTCAGTTACGGACAGCTGGGGCAAAGTGTGGGGGCATGACAACCTGTTTATCTGCGACGCTTCTC
The DNA here is from genome assembly GCF_030380735.1 of Rhizobium sp. S152. Lineage (GTDB taxonomy): Bacteria > Pseudomonadota > Alphaproteobacteria > Rhizobiales > Rhizobiaceae > Rhizobium. The sequence continues at coordinate 601,030 of NZ_JAUDRZ010000002.1, forward strand.
TCCATCCAACGAATGGGGGCTACAATCCGGTTTTGACAATTATGGCAATGGCTTTCCGGAATACGACCCATATTGCAGAACTCGTCTAGCCTGATCTCCAGTGAAGATGGCAATAGAAGCTGGGGCAGTTGGTGCCAAAGAACTGGCAATCTCCTCCGAACAAGCGGAAGATGATGCGCATCGATACCGGCCGGCAGAAACTGCAATTAGCGGGCCGATGATTCGAATCCTATCAAGCCAAACAAACGAGTGAACGGCGGCAGTCCGCTTTGCAGACTGATCGTTTCAAGCATGGCCCCTTATTGTCGATTCGCATCATTAAAAGCCGGGGCTAGATTGTTGTTAGCGAATGTGCGTTGATGCTCCGATGCCGGCGCGGAGGACCTCGCACCCGGCAACAAGGTCAATTTCGCGCAAAAGCGCACCGCCTATCAGATATATCACGTGTTCGCCGTAGGCGCGCTGCATTTCCGGGACCAGTTCGAAGGTCATGCCGCCTCCAGGGGCGGGGAAGATCGGCTTCAAGTCGCCAAGATCTTCCGTGCAGCCTTTTAGAATCGAGAGGCATTCATCGCGCGAGAAGCCAAACCTGCCGCCGAAATTCGGGAACACCACCGCATCCACGCCCATCAGTCGCTGCAGGGTCCCGAAGAAGAAGCGATGCGAGAAGCCGGTCGTAGGCGTGATGACATTTGCCCCAGAGAAGGTCGGATGCGAGACGATAGGAAGGCCAAAATCGGGATTTCCGGCAAGGCTGCGCGAAACGTCGAAGCCGACAAGAGAGGGAGCGAGCATGACGGCGCCGGCACCCGCTTCCTTTGCAATGAATGCTCTATCGACGATCTGCGAGGCAGGGCCGGTGATGTTCGGCACGTAAGCGGATTGAAAACCGGTCTTGGCATTCGCCTCCGCGACGGCTGTCACGCAAGCCGCAAGCCGATCCGCGTAGGGAGACGTCGGCTGGTCGACCAACCCATGGTCATCCTTGATCAGATGCATGCCGCCAAGTGCAAAGTTGTAGGCAAGCTTGGCGAGTTCGGCCGTCGACAGACCGACCGGCTTGATCGCCGACATGATCAGCGGTCCGGAGGTGACGCCGGTGCGCGTGCGCAGTCCCGCTGCACCGAACCGCGGTCCGGTGCATAGCGCGCGTAGGCCGGTCGACAGCCTGATTCCTTCGACACGGGTGTTGGTCTTGATGGACGAGTTGCCGAAAACGATGTTCAGGAGTTGCAGGAAATCTTCGCCGACATCATCTTCGCTGTACGAGATCTCGGCGATAAAGCCGCCGCGCTCGCTGCCGTCGGGGATTAAGGTCTCGAGCCGTCCGAGGATCTCGTCTTCGACGTAACCGTGCGGCACGATATCGCGCGGGATTTCGACGGTCTGTTCGACGCTGATATCCAGAGCTCGCGCTCGAGCCTCTTTCTCGTCGCTGGCGCCAAGCCAGTAGGTAACGGAGAACCGCTCAGCCATCACAGTGCTTCCGCTTTTTGCGCCGAATGCACCGTATCGAGGCGGACGGCGTCAAGTTCGGCGTCCGCGATATCGAGATCGCGGCCGAGAAGTTTGCCGATCGCGTGCGTCAGCGCGCTGGCGTCGAGCCTGTATTTCTTCATGAGATAGGGCTTGGAGGCGCCATGGGCGAACGTGTCTTCCAGCCCCAGCCGGCGAAGGCGGATGCCGAGACCCTCTTCAGCCAGAATTTCCGCGACCAGCGAGCCAAGCCCGCCGTTGATCGTGTGGTTTTCAAGTGTGACAACACCCTTCTTGCCGCGCGCAGCCCTGATGAGACCATCACGATCGAACGGCTTCAGCGTCGACGCGTGGAGATGGTGAACGCCGATCCCGCGTTCCTTCAGCGGTCCGGCCGCACGCAACGCCTCTTCCGTGCAGACACCCGAGGTGACGACAAGGATATCGTCGCCTTCGCTAAGTGTGCGCAGCCGGTTGAATTCGAACGGCGTCGAAAACAGCCGCGGTACCTCGCCGCGCAACACGCGAACATACACCGGTCCGTCGATGGCGTCGGCAACATCGAGCACCGTTTCCACTTCGGTCGCGTCGCCGGTCTCGAGCACCGTCATGTTTGGGATCGCCCGCATGACGGATATGTCTTCGATCGCCTGATGGGTGATGCCGCCCGGCGTCGTGATGCCGGGCAGGAAACCCATCATCCGGACCTTGCGGTTGGAATAGGCGATCGAGTTGATCAACTGATCGTAGGGACGGCGATAGAGAAAGACAGAGAAGGTATGGATGAACGGGCGGAAGCCCTGCATTGCCAGTCCGCCGGCAAAGGACAGCATATTCTGCTCGGCCATCCCAAGCGACAGAAACTGATCCGGATAACGATCGCGGAATCCGTCGACTTCGCACGACGATGTCAGGTCGGCCGACAGGCAAAGCACTTCGGGTCGGGCCGAAGCGAAGGCTTCGAAAGCCTTGGCGTAGGGGCGATTGACGATTTCGAGCATGATCAAGCCCTCGCGATTTCTGCAACATCAACACCGCGTTCGGCGGCGATCGCCGCCTGCATTTCCTGGCGCTCATCGGCGGATTTGAAACGGACGTAGTGGAGGCGGGGGAAACGCCTCTTCAGGAACGGCATGCCTTCGAATGGCGAGGTGTTCGCAAGGATGAGGAGCGGTTTTCCCGTCTCGGCGCTATCGGCTGCTGTGCGGAAGGCCTGCAGGTCATGGCCGTCAATGGAGCGGCAGGTGGCGCCAAAGGCAGCAACACGCGCTGGCAGATCGCCGAGATCGAGGACGGATGACATGGCGCCATCGCATTGCTGACGATTGACGTCCACGACGACACGAATGTTGTCTATGCCGTGGTAGCTCATGGCGGCCAGGCACTCCCAGGTTTGTCCCTCCTGGAATTCACCATCGGACATGTAAACCCAGACCTTGCCGGGTTCGCCGTGGCGTTTGCGCGCCCAGGCGAGGCCCGATGCCATGGAGAGGCCCTGCGCCAACGATCCGGTCGTTACTTCCATACCCGGGCTATGCTCGGCGCCGATCATCTCGACGGAACCGCCATCGCGGTTGAAATGGTCAAGCGCATGTTCATCCATGCGGCCCACCTGAATGAGCGCTGAGTAGATGACGAGCGCATAATGCGCGGGCGAGACGATGAAGCGGTCGTATTCCGCCGTGAACGGACCGTGATAACCTGCCCCGGTGAATGCCTCTGGGTTGGTAGACGACGGGACGCCGGCGAAGGGCAGGGGCACCTTCGGCAGTGTTGGTTCCCCGAGATGGAGTGCCTCGTTGTAGAGAAATGCCAGGCTTTCCGCGGCGGAGCAGGCTTGGCTCAGATAGCCGCCATTGTTCCGCATCGTATGGAGGAAGACGCGCTTTCGAATGCCGGCTGCGACATCCTCCGTGCGCTGCTTGTTGGGGATGCTCATGATTAACTCCGCTCGGGAAAAAGCGCCTTCAGCCCTGATGGCGAGGCTTCGGCGATGCCGCGTTCCGTGATGAGGCCGGTAATCAGGCGGGCCGGCGTCACATCGAAGGCGGGGTTGGCCGCGGGACTTCCATCCGGTGAAACACGAACGGTGGCGATCGAACCGTCAGGGCCGCGACCCTGCACGAAGGTCACCTCGTCGGCACTGCGCTCCTCGATCGGGATTTCGCGCACACCGTCGTGCACCGTCCAGTCGATGGTGGGCGAGGGAAGCGCCACATAGAAGGGAACGTTGTTGTCCTTGGCGGCAAGAGCCTTCAAGTAGGTCCCGATCTTGTTGCAGACGTCTCCGTTTGCCGTGGTCCTGTCGGTGCCGACAATCACCATGTCGATGTCACCATGCTGCATCAAATGGCCGCCGGCATTGTCGACGATCAGCGTATGCGGCACGCCATGGCCGTTCAGTTCCCATGCCGTCAGCTGGGCGCCTTGGTTGCGTGGCCGCGTTTCGTCGACATAGACATGCACCGGAATGCCTTCTTCGGCGGCCAGATAGATCGGGGCCGTGGCGGTGCCGTAATCGACGGTGGCAAGCCAGCCGGCGTTGCAGTGCGTGAGAATATTGACGGGCTCGCCGGGCTTCTTGCGCGCAGCGATCTCACGGATGACGGCAAGGCCGTTCATGCCGATGCTGCGGTTCAGGTCGACATCTTCCTCCGCGATTTCAGCGGCACGCCGATAGGCGGCATCAGCTCTCTCGCCTTCCGGCAGCTTGCGTAGAAACTCACGCATGGCATCGAGCGCCCAGCGCAGGTTGATGGCCGTCGGACGCGTCTCGTGAAGGGTTTCCCAGACTGTGTCGAGCGATGCGTCGCTACTGTCGGAGGCTATGGCAAGGGCAACACCATAAGCTGCGGTTACGCCGATCAGTGGCGCGCCTCGCACCCACATGTCGCGAATGGCAACGGCAACGTCCTCCACATTCTTCAGCGTGACCACCCGGAACTCATGCGGCAGCCACCGTTGATCGATGATATCAACGGATCTGCCGTCCTCGTTCAGCCAGATGGTGTGGTAGTGGCGTTCTCCGACTTTCAACTGACTGTCTCCTTCTCGAGCCTGCTGGCCAAAGAGCTGATCTCTGCAAGGCTATGAATTTGCCGGCGGTTGACGACGAGATGACGGCCCAACTTCAGGGCTTTCGTTTCGCAGCGGGCGCGCAGGTCGAGCTCCGAAATGGTTTCGAAATCGGCATTGTGCGCGAGGCCGAGGATACGCCGATGGATCTCCACACCGGCAAAGCCGAGCATGTCGGTCCAGATCTCGTGCAGCATGTGGTCGAGCGCCTGTTCGGAGCCCAGCCGGTCGCCGCGATCTTCGAAGAGTGATCGCTGGTAGAGGATGCCGTTGCGCTCCTCGTGCCAGAGGCGGGCGAATTCGGAACGGAAGGTCGTCCAGATCTCATCGACGACCCCCAATAGGTAGCGTCGCATTTCTTCGCGATCACCGTCTTCCTCGTGCCCTGCCTGCGAGAAATAGCTCATCCAGAAATTGGCGATCATCATGCCCACGTCGAATGCAATGGGGCCGTAGAAGGCAAATTCCGGGTCGATGACGCGCGTCTCTTCGCCCGTCACCATTACAGATCCGGTGTGGAGGTCGCCATGGAGCAGCGTCTCGGCCTTTGCGGTAAAGAGATGCTTGAGCTTCTGCGCCTCGACTTTCAGGTCGCGGTCGGCCCGTAATTCGGCCACCAGGCCGTCAAGCTGCGGCGACGTGTGCCGGTTGAGGGAGGCTTCGAAGTAGGGATCGGAGAAGACGAGGTTTTCCGTAATGTCGCAAAGCTCGACATTGTCGGAAAATAGCGCCAGATCCTCCTTGCGCTTGCGCGCGGACATCGCGAGGTCCGAGCCACGAAACAGCGTCCGCGCAGCGAAGAGGCCGAGATCGCGACCGATCCTCGGCAGTTGCTGGCCCTCGATGAGCGCGCGCCGTAGGATAATGTGCGGCGACAGGAATTCCATGACAATGATCGCCTGCTCGGCGTCGAAATAGAAAATCTCCGGCACCATGCCGGGGTCGCGCTCCGATTGGCGGACCAGCGCGTGATATTCGAAGAAGGACCGCTTCAGCGGCAGTGGCCAGCTCTCGCCGACAAGGCGCACGTAAGGCAGCGCCTGCTTCACGATCGCTTTTCCCTGTTCGCCCTCGACGATGAAGACCAGGTTGAGGTTGCCGTCGCCGACCTCCCTGACACGCCAGCTGCTGTTGTTGGCGCCAAGTCTCGCCCTGAGTTCGGGCAGGGCGCCCAGCCTTTGCGGCAACGTTTCGGGGCACAACGCCACGAACGGTTTCGTATCCGTCATTGTCTTCCTCCCGGATCGTTTTCGCGCGGGCTCGTTTCCACCCCGCACAGCTGGCTTTCCTCCTCTTGGTCGGCCAGCGATCTCCCAATCAACGATCTTGATGGCATTTGATATGGGCTGCTTTGTCAAATGTCAACGAGCTTGACATTTGATGACTTCCCGTCCTAGCATCGCGTCGGGAGGATGGAGATGAACGAAGAACCTGTGTTCCGCGTCGAAGGACTGCGGAAGTCGTTTGGTCGTATTCAGGTGCTCCGCGGGGTCGATCTTTCACTGCGCGCTGGCTCTGTGACCGCGCTCATGGGCGCAAACGGCGCTGGCAAGTCGACACTCGTTCGTATCGTCAGCGGCGTCTATACGCGCGACGCTGGCCATATCTCGCTCGCGGGACGGAACTTCTTTCCGACCTCGCCAGCGGAGGCCATCCGCGCTGGTGTCGTGACTGTCCATCAGAACATCAACGATGGTGTCGTCGCGGACCTCGATGTCGCGACCAATCTTACCCTCGACCGGTTGAACGGTCGCTCGGCCCGCTGGTTCTTCAATCCAAGGCGGGTGCGGCGTGAAGCAAAAGCTGTTGCCGACCGCATGGGCCTGTCGATCAATCTCGACGCCAGCATTGCCGACCTATCCCTTGCCGACAGGCAGATGGTCGCGATCGCCCGCGCCATGGCGCACGAGCCGAAAGTCCTGATTCTGGACGAACCGACATCGTCGTTGTCGAGCGCCGAGGCTGAACGGCTTTTCCAGCTTGTCGACCGCCTGCGCGCCCATGGGGTGGCCATTCTTTATATTTCGCACCGGATGTCCGATATCCGGCGCCTTGCCGACAGTATCGTCAGCCTCCGCGACGGACGGATCACCGGTACCTTTGCCGGCCCCGTGCTCGACTATGAGGGCGCTGTCAACGCCATGCTCGGCAAGACGATCAGCCATGGCGGCATCACCGTACAAACCGGAGAGGCGCCGGTTCTCTCCGCCGCGAGCCTGCAATTGGCAAGCGGTGCTCGGCCCTTCTCCTTTGCCCTTCGCGAGGGGGAAGTCGTTGCTGTCACCGGCCTCGTCGGCGTCGGCAAGACTGCGCTTGCCGAAACGATTTTCGGCGCAAGGCAGCCCGCCGCCGGCCAGATGTTGCTCGATGGCAAGCCTTACAAGCCCCGCACACCGCAACAGGCAATCAACGAGGGTGTCTTCCTCGTTGCCAAGGACCGTACGGACAATGGCATCGTCCCCGATTTCAATATCTACGAGAACATGAGCCTGCCATTCCTGAGGCGGCTCGCGCATCTCGGGGGGGTCGCGAGCCGTGGTTCGGAACGGGGAGAGGCGAAGCGGCAGATTGCGGCGCTCGGCATTGTCTGCCGGTCGGAGCGCGACGAAATGCACACGCTGTCCGGCGGCAATCAGCAAAAGGTCATGGTCGCCCGCTGGCTGAGCCAGCCTTGCCGGCTGCTGGTGCTCGATGAGCCATTTCAGGGCGTCGACATCGCCGCCCGGCGCGACATTGCGGGCAAGCTGCGGACCTCGGCCAAGGGGAGGGCGACGGTCGTCTTTCTCACCGAGCTCGATGAGGCCTTCGAAATTGCCGACCGCATTCTCGTGATGTCCGAGCAGACCCTGGTCGGCGAACACCGCAACGCGAATATCGACGTCAACAAGCTGCTGGCGGAAATCGCCGGGCAGCATGAAATGGTGAATTGAATGACCGATCACGACACGCCGATCGCTGCCGCGCCGACGAAACGAAGCGTTCCGCCGCAGGCAGGTAGCGCGACCGTTCGCGAGCTTGCGATCCGCTACGGGTTCCTGGTGCTGCTCGCGGGCATGCTCGTTTACTTTTCGATCGTCACCAGCGGCTTTGCCTCGCCGCAGAGCGCCGTCTTCATCCTGCAATCCGTGTCGATCACCGGGATTCTGGCACTCGGCGTCACGGCAACCATGGTGGTCGGCGGCTTCGACCTGTCGATCGGCTCGGTGGCGACAACCGCGATGATGGCGTCGTCCTATATCATGGTCATCATGGGTGGCGACGCGCTGACCGCGATCGCTGCGTGCTTGCTGATCGGTATCGTCATCGGTCTGATCAATGGCTTTCTGGTCGTCTACATGCGTGTTCCCGACCTGCTGGCCACGCTCGGCATGATGTTCCTGCTCGTCGGACTACAGCGCATCCCGACCGAAGGCCGATCGATTGCGACCGGCATGAGCCTGCCGGACGGCAGTACCGCCAGCGGCACGTTCAGTCCTGCCTTCCTGGCACTCGGCCGCCATCGCTTCGATCTCATCCTGCCCAATCTGGTGCCGGTCTCCGTCGTCGTGCTGATCGTCCTGGCAGTGCTCATCTGGTTCTTCCTGGAATACACCCGCTACGGCCGGATGATGTATGCGGTCGGGTCAAACGAGCGCGCGGCCCAGCTCGCCGGCGCTCCTGTTAACGCCTACAAGATGTTCGCCTATGTCATCTCCGGCGTCTTTGCCTCGATCGGCGGCATTCTGCTCGCCGCGCGTCTGGGCCGCGGCGACATAGCTTCGGGCAACAATCTTCTGCTGGATGCGGTCGCGGCTGCGCTCATCGGCTTCGCGGTGCTCGGTGTGGCGAAGCCGAATGCATTCGGCACCGCGATCGGCGCACTTTTCGTCGGTGTTCTCCTGCAGGGGCTGACGATGATGAACGCACCCTATTACACGCAGGATTTCGTCAAGGGTGCGGTGCTGGTCATCGCGCTGGTCTTTACCTTTGCTCTATCGGGGAGAGGCAAACGATAGGGCTGGGAGGCCCGTCGCGCATGCGCATCAACAACAAAGCGTCTACTGTGGAGGAGACAGGAATGAATATTACGCGCAGAACACTCGCCAACCTGACCATCGGTCTCATGGGAGCGACAGTCTTTTCGGGCATGGCCGTTTCGGCTGACATGCCCAAGCCCTTCGACAATCCCGGCCAGGTCAAGATCGCCTTGGTGCGCTACCTGTCGACCGGCGACTTCTTCCAATCCTATCTTTCGGGCGTCGAAGCACAGGCCAAGGCGCTTGGTGTCGATCTTCGCGTGCTGGACAGTCGTCAGGACGCTGCCTTGCAGGCCGACATGGTCGATCAGGCAATTGCGCTCAAGGTCGATGGCATCATCATCCAGCACGGGCTGACGGAATCGATGAAGGAAGCGGCCAAGCGCGCCGTCGATGCCGGTATCAAGGTCGTCGCCTTCGACGTCAACGTTGAGAACCCGAAGATCCCGCAGGTCGAGCAGTCCGACCGCGATCTGGCGCGTCTGGCGCTGGAGCAGGCGATCAAGGACAACGGCGAAAGCTGGAAGGCCGGCTATGTCTATGTCGCCGGCATTGCGCCGCTCGATCGCCGTGACGAGACCTGGAAGGAATTCAAGTCGAAATATCCAGGCATCAAGGAAGCCGCGATGTTCGGCACGATGGATAATCCGATCGCAAACTCGGTCGCCAATCAGGCCCGCTCCGTTCTTTCGGCCAACCCGGATATCCAGGTAATGTTTGCGCCCTACGACGAGTTCGCCAAGGGCGTGAAGATCGCCGTCGACGAAGCTGGGCTTTCGACCAGCGTGAAGATCTATTCGGCTGATATTTCCACCTCCGACATCGCGGCGATGCGCGAGCCGGACAGCGCCTGGGCTGCAACGGCCGCAACCAATCCTGCCGTGGTCGGTCAGGTGTCCGTTCGCGCTCTCGCCATGCTGCTCGCCGGCGAAGATCCAGGCCACAACGTCATCGTTCCGCCGACGCTGATCACGCAGCAGCAGCTAAAGGATGCGGATATCAAGAACATGGAAGAGCTCGGCGCCAAGTTGCCGCAGTTTGCCCATGCGGATGTTGCCGTGCCGGCATGGATGCCGACGCCGAGCAAGAAGTAGCTTCTGGCTTTGTCTGACGAATGGGAGGCGGCCTTCGGGCCGCCTCTTTTATTCGTGGCTTTGTCTGGCCGCAGTTTGGCCCCTCCGGTCAATGCTGGAGAAGCGGATTTAGGCCCTGGTTCTAGCGCAGGGCGGCCGCGATGTTGCCGCCGTCAACCGTCGTCACGTCGGCGGTCGTTCGCTCGGCCAGCGCGTGGTTGAGGAAGGCCTGCGCCACATCTTCGGCGGTGACTTCCTGCCCGAGCAAGTTGCCGCCCATGTAGTCCTTGACCGAGAGGCCACGGGCGGCAGCCCTTTTGGCGATCATCTCGTTGTCCAGCAACCCTGAGCGAATGCGATCGGCGTTGACGGCATTCGAACGGATGCCATCCGCGCCATGCTCCAGGGCGTATTGTCGCGACAGGAACAGTGTTGCCGCCTTTGGCAGACCGTAGGCGCCGAATTTCGCGCCGGGGTTGATCGCCTGCTTGCTAGCGTTGAAGAGCAGAGCGCCGCCGGTGCCCTGCTGTTTCATGATCCTCACGGCATTCTGGGCGACCAGTTGGTGTGAGAAGAAGTTCAGTTCGAAACTCCGGCGTAGCAGGCTGTCGTCAAGAGTTGCGATCGCGCCTTCCCACGCAGCGCCGGCATTGGAGACAAGAATGTCGACGCCACCGAAAGCTGCCACAGCACGGTCAAAAGCCGCCCGGACCGAGGCTGCATCGGTCACGTCGCAAGCCACGCCGATCGACTGGTTACCGATCGCCTTGGCGATGTCGCTTGCTCGGTCGCCATCAAGATCCGCAACCACGATATGAGCGCCTTCACGTGCAAAAAGCTTGGAGGTGGCCGCGCCGATGGCGCCGGCACCACCTGTCACGAACGCCACCTGTCCCGTCAACGGCTTCGGCTTGGCGCCGGCGAGCTTTGCCTGTTCCAAGGACCAGTATTCGAGATCGAACAGATCCGGCCGGCTTACCGGCTCAAAACGCCCGACCGATTCCGCGTCCCGTGCCGCCTCGATCCACATCTCGCCGACATCGGCCGCGATCTTCGCGTCCTTCAGCGTGCGGCCATGGCCGAACATGCCGAGGCCCGGAACGAGCGTCAGACGAGGCATCGGGTCCAGCATCGTACGCTTCACGTCGTCGCGCGCGTCGTTTGCGCGGAAATATTGCGTATAGTCCGCGATGAAGTCGGCGACACGGGCGTCGATGACGCTGCGGTAGTCCCCGATCTGATCGGCGTCCGGTGTTGGCAAGACCATCGGCCCGGTCTTGATGCGGATGGAGAGGTCGGGCGTCGAGACACCCCGCGAGGCCATGTCTTCAACCTCGCTGGCATTGACGAATTCGAGGATGGCGTCAGATGTGCGGAACTCGCTCACCATACGATCGTATCGGCCGTCACCGCGCGCGACGGCAACGGCTCCGCGCAGCATCGATGCGATCTCGCCGGCGGAAGCAATTTTCCGTGGCAGCGCCGCTGGGGTGAATGGATGCTTGCCGTTGTCACGCACATGGTCTTCGGCCAAGGTGACGTAGTAGATCATCCGGTCATAGGCTTCCTTGGCGGTCTCGCCGAAAGTGAAGATGCCGTGCTTATCGAGGATCAGGCCCTCGACGCTGGGATCGCGATCGAACACCTCGGCAGCGGCCTTGGCGAGTGCGAACCCCGGCATGATGTAAGGCACGAGGCCCATTTTCGCGCCGAAGATCGCCTTGCTCATCTCTCTGCTGGCTGCCTGATCGGCAATCGCCAGGATCGCGGTCGAATGGGTATGGTCGACAAACTTGTGCGGAAGAAAGGCATGCAAGAGCGCCTCGACGGAAGGGTTGGGCGATGCCGGATCGACGAGATTGGCGCGCTGCAGCGTCACCATGTCCTCGTCCGACAATATGTCAAGCTTGCGAGCCTTGAGCAGTGACGCCATCTTGACCGCAGGCAGCCCTTCGGGCTCGATCGTGCCCATGTCCCATCCGCTGCCCTTGACGCAGAGAACCTCCCATTCGTCGCCGACGATATCCTTCACCACAGTCTTGACGGACGTGTTACCGCCGCCATGCAGCACCAGCCGTGGTTCTCCGCCGAGCAGCCTTGTTGTATAGGTCCTCAGGGCAAGGTCGCGATTGATGCCTTTCTCGCCATAAGCCGCGATCATTGCCTCCGCATCGCTGTCGCGCCAAAGATTCTTCATGATATCCTCCTCCGTTCACGGCAAAGCCAGCGCCTCCGCACCCGCCATGCCCGACTTTTACTGAATTCAGGTACCGCTGCCTGGCGCCATGGTGCCGCTCAAGCGATCGAGCAGGCGCCGTGCCATCGAAGCGGTGATGATCAGATGCGAAGCAAAGCCGCCCTTGATGGCAGCGACCAAAGGTTCCAGCTTCTCGTCCTCCTGCACGACCATCATCCGCTTCGGGATCGACCGGATGGAGTCGAGATCGGCAGAAATACACCGACGGTTGTGGGTGCAATCCATCAGTTGTCCCTCGCGGTCGATCACTTGGCCGGCGATGACACCCGCAGCGCCAGCTTCGCCCAGTGCCTTCATTTCCTCCGCCGTAAGCGCCCCGCACTTGACGAGATGGCTGTCGGCTTCGATGCCGCCAACGGAATAAAGCGCGAGCGTACAGTCCGGTATCGTGGCCAGTTGCTCCTGGATAACCGGCTCCTGCCGAAGCTCGTGCGCCAGCCGCTCGGAGCTCAGGACCAAGGGTGCATAGAAGTTGATACCTTCTGCGTTCAAGCGCCGTGCAATTTCCGTCGTGCATTGGTCGGGCCGATAGGAATAGGGCGCGCCGAGGTTTCCGCAAAGCTGGACCACCGTTACCCCTTGCAGGTCGGCGAAGGGCATGACGTCGGCAATGTGATAGACGGTTCGCCCCCAGGCAACGCCGACCCTACCACCCTTGCCGATCAGTTCCAGAAATACAGCCGCCGCCACGACCGGCATTTCTGCTGTTGGGTCCAGCGCATGCCGATCCTCCGGAACAATCCAGACGGACTTGAGGCCTATGGCATCTTCCAACTGACGCGCCAGTACGTCGTCTGCGAAAAGCTGCGTCGATGTCGCGATATTGACGATGCCTGTTTCCCTTGCCCGACGCAGGTACATGGCAACGGAAGCACGGGAAATATTGAGATGCTTGGCCACCTCATCCTGTCGCATGCCATGTGTGTAGTAGAGCCAGGCGGCTTTGTGCAGAACCTGGTCGGTGGGGCGTATAGGCATACGGCATATTCCAGAAATGAACAGTTTCGACATTATTCACGGGCTCTGACAAAAGTCAAATAGTCTTCGGAGGGCCGGAGTGCAGCCGGGATGTCTAGCGCGGTCTGATTTTTAAAGTTCGGCCCGGATCTGCATATCGATAAGCCTTTGGTGAACGCAGGGAATTTGCGATGACTGGCGATGGTTGAATAGCGGGTCCCCAGTTCGTATTGGTTCACGGCGAAGTAGCTGGCTTCACTGATGGTAACCTGCACCCGTAGTCCGCTTTCGGCCCAAAGCGGTCACTGACATCGAGCCGAGGAAGCAAAGCCGAAGCCCTCAACTCATGACTTCGCAGGAGCCTCGACATCAGAGAATGCCTGCACGGCATCGGGTAGCCTGGCGCCGTTGATATCGATCGCAGCAAGCGAGGCGTTCAGGTCGGCCAGTTCCGCCGCAGCAAACGATACACCGGGAGCTCTGATGTTTTCGATCATGTGCGCCATCTGTGTCGTGCCGGGGATAGGCACGATCCAAGGCTTCTGAGCAAGGAGCCATGCCAAGGCGATCTGCCCAAGTCGTGCCTGCTTTCGTTCTGTCCATTTCTTGAGAAGTTCGACGAGCGCCAGGTTGTGCGGCAAGTTTTCCGGCGCGAAGCGTCCCTCGATGCCGCGGATGTCACCCTTCGCGAAGGTCGTCTTGGCGTCAATCGCGCCGTTAAGGAAGCCGACGCCAAGGGGGCTCCACGGTACGAAGCCGATGCCCAACTCTTCACAGACCGGAATCGCGGTCTTTTCCGGTCCGCGCCAAAGCATCGAGTATTCGCTCTGGACGGCCGTGACAGGCACCTCCGCATGCGCGCGCCGCAGTGTTTTCAGTCCCATTTCGCAAAGGCCCCAGTGCAGCACCTTTCCCTGATCCATCAAGTCCTTGATCGCTCCAGCGACGTCTTCGATCGGGACCTGCGGATCGACGCGGTGCTGGTACAGGAGGTCGATCCGGTCGGTGCGAAGTCGCGTCAGCATCGCATCGACGGCCACTTTGATGTGCTCCGGCCGACTGTTCAGTCCGGGTTTGCGCTCGCCTGTTTCGGGGTCGATGTTCCATCCGAACTTGGTCGCGATCACGATCTGGTCACGGAACGGTTCGACGCCCTCTCCAAGGATTCGCTCGACCTCCAGCGCACCATAGGCTTCAGCCGCGTCGTAGAATGTCAGGCCGTGATCGAACGCCGAACGGATGATGTTGTGCATCTCTGCCCGCGTCGGAATGGTCTGCTGGTAGGTGCGGCTCATGTTCTGGACACCCAGCCCGACACTCGAAACCTCCAGCGATCCAAGCTTGCGCCGCCCTATCGTTGACGAGATCATTCCGGAGGAGGCCGACGGTGCCGATGTTTGAGCCAGAGCGGCGCCTGACTGGACCGTTGCAGCGACGCCACCAGCGGCGAGCAGAAGATTGCGGCGATTGATCTGCATTCCCGTTTTATCTCTCATCTCATACCCTCTTGTTGATTGTCAGGCGCCGTCTGCCGGCGCGATGTGCGGCTAGCCCCCGAGCCACGGCCAGTGTTGCGTCGTCTCAGCATCGACATCACGTAATAAGTCACCGCAGCGTACAGACAGATGATCGAGCCGTAGTTGAGGAGAAACCCGATGGCAGACTCGTTGAAGTCCCACATGTCGAGCGTGTAGGTCAGCATCAGCTTGGACCCGAAGCCCATCTCAATGGTGCTGTGGACACCCCACGCGCCAGCGGCGAAAGTCAGCAGGCGAAGCGCAACCGACCGAGCGCCGCTTGGCCTTTCGATGCCGAAGACCCCGCGAAACACGTTCATCACAACCGCCCATCGGGTGCCGAGGTGAAGGGCCAGGATCATCAGCAGCCAATAGGCCGCGAACATATGGATCTCGCGAACGGCAAACGCTCCATCCAAGGACAAAAATGGAAAGAGATCGCGCGAGACCAATGCGCTTGTAACGAGCATGACCGCCATCGCCACAGCGAGACATGCGATGGTGACCGCATTCACCAGCCTGGAACCGTCGCCTAGATTCCGCGGGGCGTTCGCATACCATCGCCTGTTGAAGACGTTATGGACGATCACAAGCGCGAAGAGCGCAGTGCCGAACAGTTCGTGCGGCAGGTTGCCGAGCCACCAGTAGGCAAGGCACAGGACGACAAGAGCAAGGCCCCCAAAGTCGAGGATGAGGCGGATCGGCAGCGTCATCAGTCGAACTCGAAACGCCGGATGTCGTTGAAGGTATAGAGGAACTCGCGGTCGGCGCGGGAGCTGTGGCAGCTCTGGCAACGGGCCGTGTTTTCGGCCGTGTTGATTGTTCCGTCCGGCTTGAACCACTGGAACTGCCAGTCCCCAGTTCGACGGGTCTCGTCATAGTCGGCACCCCATCCGGCGCCTTTCTCCATGATGAAGTAGCGAAAGACTTTCCCGTCGCGGTAGTCGACGAGCGCGAAGTGCGTGCCGTTCGGGACCGGCTTCCCCGCTTTCACGGCCTCGATCGCTTCGCGCGTCGTCATGATGTGTTCAGTGACCTCGCCGCGCGTCACCGTGGTGTAGTGAACGAGCTTGCTGATATCGGGCATCGTCGCCTTGGTCGGTTCGGCATCCACCTGCCAGCCGACCATGACGATGCCACATGCCATGGCGGCGAGTACGGAAAGTCGGGAACGAGCACGCGTCATTGCTGACCCTCCGATGGTTGCTAGGAGTATTGGGCGTCAGTAACCAGCTCAAGCCAGTCGACTGACTTGCCGTCCATGGATTCCGAGAAGGCGATGTGCGTCATTTCATTCCCCGGAGATGCGCCGTGCCAGTGCTCCACGCCGGGCGGGATCCAAACGGTGTCACCGGATCGGATCTCCTGCTGCCGCCCTTCCCACATTTGGACGACGCCCACTCCTGTTGTCACAATGAGCGTCTGACCGAGAGGATGGCTGTGCCACGCGGTGCGCGCGCCAGGTTCGAAATTGACGGTCGCACCGCCCACAGTCGCGGGCGCCGTTGCCTTGAAGTTGTCCATGACCCTGACGGATCCGGTGAACTTATCTGGGGCTCCGACGATCGCTGGTTGCGATCCGGCGTGAGTAATCGTGATCGCTTCGCCTGCCAACGCGGACGACGCAGACACGAACGCCGCGGCCGCTATTGCAGAAGCCACTGTTGGTTTCTTCTCGATCATTCGGCGAAGACCTCCTTGGCGATCGCCACCGACGAAACGGCGCTCGGCCATCCGGAGTAGAAAGCCATGTGCGTGATCGTCTCGACGATCTCATCCTTGGTGAGGCCATTCTGCAGACCTAGGCGAACGTGCGACTTGAGCTGATCGGGACGGTTGAGCGCGATCAGGGCCGATATCGTCACCAGGCTCCGGTCCCGCTTGGACAGGCCGGGTCGCTCCCAGATGTCCTTGTAGAGTACGTCATCGGTCAGTTCGGCCAGTTTCGGGGCCGTGTCGCCCATAAGCTGCTGGGCACGAGAGGTCATCGGCTTGTCCTTCTGTGCATTGGCCGTCTGTGCGCATGCGATCCCCGGAAGGGCCGCCAAGACGATGCCGATTGAAAAAAAACGCGTTCAGGAACAAGTGGCGCGTCATCGCTTCCTCCTCAGACCAGCGTCCGGTCGAAGAACGGTGCGAGCTTCCCCAGCGCCGCATCAACGTACTCGGGAACCCAGTAGGTCTCGATGTGCTTGGCACCCTCGATCTTGAAAAGTTCCTTGTCCTTCGTACCCGTGGCTTTGGGGAAGGCGTCCTCGGTCATGTAGAGGGTGTCGGCGGCGGTTCCCGCAATCATCAGGAGGGGCACATCGATGAGACCAATCTCATCTGTGGCATCCCAGCGCATCAGGTCCATCAGGCTGCTCATCGTGTACTTGAAGGTCGAGCCGGGGTGCGCGTTGGTCCGCCAGTAGTAGTGATAGCCCTGACGATAGAGGTCGAACGGGAGCGCATCGATCTGCGCGTCCGTCAGATTAGCGTCGCCTGCGTATAGGACTTCGCCGCCTGAGGCTTCCTGCGCACGGGCCGCCGAAGCCTGCTGCAGCCGCTTCTGGATCGTGTCCATCTGCGAGTCCTGGAAGCCGTTGCGCCGGACGCGCCCGGAGTTGAACATGCTTAATGTCGCGACCGCCTTGAAACGCTTGTCAGTCTTCGCCGCGGCCAGCGAATAGCCACCGCCGCCGCAGATGCCGAAAAGGCCGAGGCGAGCGGTATCGACACCAGGGAAACTGCTGATGAAATCCGCCATCCCATGGATGTCCTCGATGCGAAACTGAGGCTTGTCTATGCTGCGCGGCGCTCCGCCGCTTCCGCCTTGATAGGCTGCGTCGGCGGTGATCGTGATGAAACCGCGCTCCGCAAGTCGCTGCGCATAGAGACCAGTCGTCTGCTCCTTCACGCCACCGTTGGGATGAGCGAGTACGATCGTCGGATATTTCTTGCCAGGATCGTAGCCAGCGGGCGTATAGACGTTCGCCACGATATCGAGATTGTTGAGCTTGTAGGTCACGGGGTGGATGTTCACCTTGCCCGGCTCGTTCTTCGTGATCGCCCCGTCGTAGACCAGCGTGAATGGATTCTGTTTGTAGTCGGCTGCCACAGCTTCGATGGTGGTCATTGCTGGAATTCCTATGATGGCACCTGATATGATCAACGCGGTCGCGCCGAGAAACTCGCGTCGTCTGCTGTCGATGACATCAGTCATGTTCGGCTCCTAACGTTCGGTGTTCGATGATGTCGAAGAGAAGATAGCTGTTCGCGGCACGGGCGATTAGACGGCTAGTGCCGCTAGAGCCTATTAGGGCTCCTTATTAATCACGTCGACTTGATAAGCTGTGATGGAATAAAATCCCGCGACCTTCCGCCGGACGACAGACGCGGCCGGGCTGCGCGTAGCCGTATGAAAGGCTTCGAATGGTTGGGCTAGGCAGAGGCCATGCTTGATCGGACGCCGATGGCGGAATATCCGTTCACTCGAAGTCCCTCGTCATTTCGACCATTGTCGCTCGGAAACCCATCCGGTCGAACAAAGCTTGAGCGGCCTTGTTCTTGTAGGCGGTTGAAAGGACGATCCGCGGAGCGCCTTTTCCTGCAAGCATCGTGATGGCCTGTTCGAGCAAGCGTCTGCCGACACCTTCCCTGCGTCTCTGCGGATCAACGAAAATGTCGTGAAGAACTCCCGCAGGACCTCGGAGAGCCATATAGTCGGCGCCCTCCAGCGCACCGTAGACATAACCGATGATAGAATTCCGATCCTCCGCTACGAGGACGACGACATCCTCGCGGACAATCTGGCTCGCGAGCCACGAAGCGTATTTGTCTGGGGTGGTTGGCCCGGCGGGAATGAACCGGGCTGGATCCCACTTGTTGTGAAGCGACATCAGCGCGGCACCGTATGATCCGAGGACTGTGGCATCGGCTCGCACTGCGGGTCTTATAATGATCGATTCAAGGTGCTGGTCGGACATGGTGATACCGAGATAGGTCCTGGAGGCACGTTCATGGTCTTCGAGCCTTCATAACGTATTCGCCGGGGGATCGTTCGAAATCTTGTGCGCATGCTGACGTGACGCTGGAAGGCGCGACGAGCGTCTTTCGTCGCGCCAACCTCGAGCGTCGCAAGCGATCAGTCCAGCTTCTTTTCCGCCAAGAACTTGGAGATCTGGTCGGCGATCTCGACGTTGTTGAGGTCCGACATCAGGAAATGCGTGCCGCCCTTGATGCCTATGTCAGGCAAGTGAACGAGCGTGGCGTCGCCGCCGTGCTTGTTGACAGCATCGACCCAGAGCTTCGCCATCGCGAGGCGCACACGCCAGTTGTCCTGGCCGCGTTCTGCCGTCGGCTTGGTCGGGAAATTGTCACCGTAGTAGATGACGATCGGCAGCTTGGTCAGCTTCTCGAAATCGGCGACGGGCACCGCTTCGCCCTTCAGCGTTCCGGCGGCACTCGGCATGTCGGCTGGAACCTCGCCTTCCGGGAAGATGAAGCCGCTTCCCGGCTCAAGTGCGACGATGGCTTTCACATTCGGATTCTTGATAGCCGTCAACCAGCCGGGGCCGCCAGCCTGCGAATGGGTGAACAGGATCCCCGGACCGGTCTTGTCGAACAACGCGGACATGGCGTCCGAGATCACGTTGGCGTCGAAAGGCCCGGTGTTGGGCGTCACCGAGCGGAAGAACTGATCAAGTGCCGCAGGGTCGCGGGAGAACTGGACGTTTCCGAAGTAGTTCGGCCACTTGCCGATACGAAACTGATCGAAGAAAAGCTGGTCGTATGGCGTCGGGTCGATCGTCGTCGCGACGGTGCTGTTGCCTGCGCGCCCGCGGCGCGGCTGGTCGACGAGGTAGACCGGGTAACCGCGGCGAAGGAAGATGTTCTGGAAGCCTTCGCGCCCATCGGGCGTCGTCTCCCAGCTTCGGGCCGACTGGAAGGCGCCGTGGAGCATCACGATCGGCAGGGGCTTGGGGTTTGGCGGGATCTGATAGGACACATGGGCGTGATCGCCATGCAGGGTTTGCCCTGTTGCCGTGGGAGCGTTGTTGTCGAAGGTTCCAGGCGTGCTGGACACGGTGCCGCCAACGGCGAAGCTTCCTTGCTCCTGAATTGTCAGCGGCTCCTGCTTCAAAGCCTGGGCGCCGGCTGCTCCCGATGAGAGTAGCAGCACGGAAAGCGAGACGGCGGAGAGCGCTCTGGAAAACATGTTCGGTACCTGCCTTCTAGCATTGAACTGGCAAGAGATTACCGGAGCACCATTCAGATGATTAGGGATGCATTTTCGATTGAGGGTATTAGCCTTCCTTATCAATTCATCTTCAACCTCTGTGCCTGAGCGCGTCGACGACGAGCTGGAATGCAGGGGAAGCGTGGCGACGGTTCGGATAGTAGAGGTGATATCCGGGGAACGGTGCGCACCAGTCTTCGAGAACACGGATCAGAGTGCCCTTGGCGAAATCCTCCGCCACCAGGTCATCAGGCATGTATGCAAGACCCAGACCACGCCGGACAGCGTCGAGACGCATCGCGATGTTGTTGAACACCATTTGTCCTTCGACGCGGACGTTCAGTTCATGGCCGTCCTTCTCGAATTCCCACTGCAGGATGTTGCCATGCGTCGGCATGCGGATCTGGATGCAGTTGTGGGCCGTAAGGTCCTGTGGAACTTCCGGCCAGGGATGCTCGCGGAAATATGACGGGGCACCGACCACGGCCATGCGCATCTCCGGTCCGATCTTGATCGCGATCATGTCCTTGGCAAGCTGCTCGCCGAGCCGGACGCCCGCATCGTAGCGCTCCGCAACGATATCGGTCAGGCCGTAGTCAACAGTGATCTCGACATTGACGTCCGGATTGTCGGGCAGGAACTTGTCGAGCGCGGGCGCAAGAACCGAGATTGCAGCGTGCTCTCCCGCCGTGATCCTGACCGTTCCTGCTGGCTTGTCACGCATCTCGGTGAGGGCAGCAAGCTCCGCCTGTATCTCCTCGAAGCGCGGTCCCGCCGTCTGGAGGAGACGCTCGCCCGCCGCCGTTGGAGACACGCGGCGGGTCGTCCGTGTCAGAAGGCGGAGACCCAGCCGCTCTTCCAGTCCTCGGACGGTCTGGCTAAGCGCTGACTGCGACACCCCGAGCTTCACCGCGGCCCGCGTGAAACTCTCCTCGCGAGCGACGGTTACGAAGGCGAGCAGATCGTTGAAGTTCTCCTGCGGCATTCATTAGGCTTCCTTATAGCTTCATACCGATTACTGGCCCTAATCGACAGGGTGAGCAAGAGCTATCTTCCCATCATCGCAACGCAGCTTGCCGCGGAGGACGGCCAAGCAAGCAAGTCAATGGGACTGCAATGTCTGACGCAAACACACCCAATTCGCCACCGAACAAGGCGGCCATCCTTGCGATAATCCTCATCAGCTACGTGATGATCGTGCTCGACATCTCGGTGGTCCTCACGGGCCTGCCAAAAATTCATAGCGAACTCGGCTTCACCGACGCCGGACTTGCCTGGGTGAGTAGCGCCTACACACTGACCTTCGGTGGCTTCCTCCTCCTCGGCGCACGTGCCGGTGACATACTCGGCCGCCGTCGGATGTTCGTTGTCGGCATGACGATCTTCACCGTCGCCTCCGTTGCCATCGGAGCCTCGCAATCGTCGGCGTGGATGCTGTCGTGGCGTGCCATCCAGGGACTGGGATCCGCTATCCTCGCGCCAACGACGCTGGCCCTCCTGCAGACCACGTTCGACGAAGGCGAAGAACGCGTCCGGGCCGTTTCGCTTTATAGCGCCGCGGCGGGCGTGTCCGCGACAGTGGGTCTCGTCGTTGGCGGACTGCTCGCCGACTGGCTCTCCTGGCGCGTCGGTTTCCTGATCAATCTCCCGATTGGCATTGCCACTGTCGTCGCTTCCCGCATCTACATCCATGAGACAAGTAAACGTCCGGGAGCGTTCGATCTGCCTGGTGCAGTGGCCTCGACGCTGGGTATGGCCGCTTTCGTCTACGGATTCATCCGCTCCGCGCAGGCTGGGTGGGACGTCGTAACTCTCGCAACGCTGCTCGCCGCGGTCATCATGCTCGGAGCGTTCGTTTTGATCGAGCGCCGTGCAAGGCAGCCGATCCTTCCGCTTCGCCTGTTCGCTGACATCGAGCGGTCGGGCGCCTATGGTGCGCGTGTCCTCTACATCAGCGCCATGGTCGGCTTCTTCTTCTTCACGACGCTGTACCTGCAGCAGGTTGCCGGTCTTCGCCCGGCGCTGGCGGGTCTTGCCTTCGTCCCGGCGACGATGCTGCACGTTCCGTTCGCCATTGTCGTGCCGCGCCTCATCCGCCGCTTCGGCCGCAATGCGATCCTGATCGTCGGCATGCTGATCGGCATCGTCGCCATGGCTTGGCTCAGCCGCGCGGGAGTAGGCTCCAACTACTGGACAGCGGTGGCGCTACCGATGGTGTTGATCGGCATCAGCCAGGGCCTGACGCTCAGCCCTCTGACGTCCTCCGGGGTCGCTCGGGTCAACCATGCGGACGCCGGCGCGGCATCCGGCGCGGTGAATGTCGCGCACCAGATCGGCAGCTCGGTCGGACTGAGCATCCTTATCGCGGTGGCCGCCATCGGGTCCGATGGTCTCAGCGGGGCCGGCCTGACGGCCTACCGGGTTTCGCACGCCTTCGACGCAGGTACTGTCATGCTGGTGGCGACGCTGCTGATCTCGTTTCTAACCATCGTTCCTGCCGCCCGGCGGCAGCTGCAATCCCAGGAAGACGTCGCGCCGACCGAATGCGCGGCCTGATCAAGGAGAATGACCATGAAGAAACGAACTATCGGAACGCTTGAGGTATCGACGCTCGGCCTCGGATGTATGGGTCTAAGCCACGGCTATGGAGCGGCGACCGACACGAAGGATGCAGTTGCGCTCATTCGGGCGGCACATGATCGCGGCGTGACCTTCTTCGACACAGCACAGGTCTACGGCCCGTTCACAAACGAGGACGTTGTCGGAGAAGCGCTCCAGTCGATCCGGGACAAGGTCGTGATCGCCACCAAGTTCGGGTTCGAACTCCCGAGCTCCGACGGTGGCCAGCACATGAACAGCCAGCCCGCCTACATCCGCCAGTCCGTCGAGGGATCCTTGAAGCGACTACGGACCGACGTGATCGACCTTCTTTACCAGCACCGCGTCGACCCCAACGTGCCGATCGAGGACGTTGCGGGAACCGTCAAGGATCTCATCGCGGAAGGCAAGGTCAAGCATTTCGGTTTGTCTGAAGCTGGCACTCAGACGATCCGCAAGGCTCACGCCGTGCAGCCGGTGACCGCGCTGCAGAGCGAATACTCGCTGTTCTGGCGCGAGCCTGAGAAGGAGATCATCCCAACGCTCGAGGAACTCGGTATCGGGTTCGTGCCATTCAGCCCACTCGGCAAGGGCTTCCTGACGGGCAAGATTGACGAAACGGCGACCTTCGGTCCCGGCGACTTCCGCAGCGTGGTTCCGCGCTTCCAGGCAGAGAACCTTAAGGCGAACCAGGCGCTCGTAGGAGCTCTGACCCAGATCGCCGAAGCCAAGGGCGTCACACCCGCCCAGATCGCGCTCGCATGGCTGTTGGCCCAGAAGGAATGGATAGTGCCGATCCCCGGCACCACCAAGCTGCATCGCCTCGAAGAAAACCTCGGCGCCGCCTCTGTCGAACTCACCGCCAGCGACGCTTCCGAAATCGCCGATGCCCTCGCGAAGATCGACATCGTCGGCGACAGGTACCCCGCGCACCTTCAGGCACGCGTTGGAAAATAACGCCAGGGCACGAGCTCCAGTCCATACAAAGGATATGAAAATGACCACCACCGTTCCCACCGTCACCTTGAACAACGGGGTCCAGATGCCGATCCTCGGCTTCGGCGTCTTTCAGGTTCCCGATCCCGCCGAATGCGAGCGCAGCGTCCGCGATGCGATCGACGTCGGCTACCGTCTGCTCGATACCGCCAGGTCGTATGGCAACGAAGAGGCGGTCGGCAACGCGATCCGCAACCATGGGATCGAGCGAAGCGAACTGTTCGTCACGACCAAGCTCTGGATCGAGGACGCGACGTACGACGGGGCCAAGGCCGCTTTCGAGCGTTCGCTGAACAAGCTGCAGCTCGACTATCTCGACCTCTGGCTCATTCATCAGCCCTACGGCGACGTCTACGGCGCCTGGCGTGCGATGGAGGAGTTGTACGAGGCGGGGCGCATCCGTGCGATTGGGGTCAGCAACTTCTATCCCGACCGTCTGGTGGACTTCGTGCTCCACAACAAGGTCGTCCCCGCAGTCAACCAGATCGAGATCCACCCATTCCATCACCAGGACGACGCTCTGAAAATTCTCCAGGAATACGGCGTGCAGCCGGAAGCGTGGGGTCCTTTCGCGGAAGGGAAGAACGGGCTGTTCACGAACGAACTCCTGCAGTCGATCGGCAGGAAGCATGGCAAAAGCGTCGCGCAGGTGGTGCTTCGGTGGCTGATTCAGCGCGATATCGTGGCGATTCCGAAGTCTGTCCGCAAGGAGCGCATGGCCGAGAACTTCTCGGTCTTCGACTTCGAACTCGACCAGGACGATGTCGCATCGATCGGCGCACTCGACCAGAAGACCAGCAGCTTCTTCGATCATCGCGATCCGGAAAAAGTGAAGTGGCTCGGCACGCGCAGACTCTGATCGAGGTAATCCGATATTGGTCTGCCGAACCCGACTGAGGAGGCGACGAACAGTCGCCTCCAGACCCCCACAGCCGGAGTTAGAGATCGGTTTCGTGGCACCTCGAGAAACTGACTTTGACCAAGAACGTCAAAGGGCTGCTCTACCTGTTCTATCAGGAACTTAGCTCATCTGGTTCAGTCGTCGCAGGTTCAGATCCCTTTACGGCGACATGGTCGTCGTGGCACATGGAAGAGTAAAGACAGTTCTTTTCCTTGAGCTTTCCGCGTACGCACGCCGTAGATGTCGATCCATCAAAAGTTCGGCGGTGTGCGGCTCGTGTCGAGCGATCGCATCGACGATCTCGATATGGTCAGCGAGGTCAGACTCTGCATTGCCCTCGCAGTGGCTGATTGTGGCGTTACTCAGCGTATCCGCAACACCGATTACGATCGGATTGTCTGAAAACGCTGCAATTGCCCTATGAAAGCGCCTGTCGCTCAAAGCGAGCCTGGCGGTGTCTTCCCGCATCGAGTTCTGCTCAGCAATAAGCTGGTAGAGCTCGCTAGTCTGACCTTCAGTTGCATCAATCGCGGCTTGGCGAACAAGCAGTCTCTCCAACACAAGCCGGGCCTGCCACACATGCTCTTCGTAGTGCTGCACCCGGTTGACCAACGTTTCTGTCGCTGACCGCAGCTCGTTGGTCAGTTGGCTCATATCAGTGGTTGAGACAGTCGTACGCTTCCCTTGCGAAATCGAGATCAAGCCCGCTCGCGCAAGTGCCTGAATAGCGTCGCGGACAACGCCGCGTCCTACGCCATACCTGCGGGTAAGCTCTCGCTCCGATGGGATCTTGTCACCTGGTTTCAAGCTACCGTTGTTTATGAGCTGCTTCAGGCGAGCGAAAATCTCATCGCCAAGCTTGAGATGCACGATTTGGTCGTTTGAGGTCACGGCTTTCTCCATGTGGAAGAAGCTGGATGTTTGCAGTTACAAAAGCTTAGGCGTTGCGGGCCCTGCTGGGAGCCGGGCCACACCGGTGCGGCCTAAAGGAAGCCGATAGAGACCCAAGGCACCGCGATGACAATTGCGAGACCGATCAGCATCATGCCGATGTAACCAAGGATTGGCTTCATTCCCTCGTCAGGATTGATGCCTGCGATCGCGCACGCTGAATAATACCCCACGCCAAAAGGAGGAGCGAACAGACCGATCCCCATGGCAAGGATGACGACCATCGCATAGTGCACTTCGTGAATTCCAACGCCTTGGGCGATCGGAAACAGGAGCGGGCCGAACAGCACGATTGCGGGAATGCCTTCGAGAACACTGCCGAGCACGATGAATGCAAGAGCCGAAACGATCAGGAAGGTTAGTCCACCGCCGGGCAGGGCCATCATCATATCGGCGAGTTGGCGGGAAAAGCCCGACTGGGTAAGCGCCCAGGCCATTGCGGTAGCGGCGCCGATGATGAGAAGGATTGCCCCGGAAAGGGCTGCAGTCGACACCAGCATCGGCAACGTGCGGCGCCAGTTGAATCCACCATAGAATACGATGCCGACTGTCAGCACATAGGCGATCCCCAGCGTTGAGACCTCGGTCGCGGTCGCGATACCCTCAATGACCGCCGCGCGGATCACGAACGGCAGAGCAAGCGCTGGAACGGCGAACAGGAAGCTTTTCAAGATCGCCTTACCGGCGACGCGTTCGACGCCCGACACGTCCTCGTGTCGGTAGCGCCACCAGACAAGGGCGGCCAACGCAATACCGAGGACTGCGGCCGGTAGAAGCCCGCCAGTGAATAGAGCCGCGATGGAGACGCCAGTTACTGAACCGATAGTGATCAAGACCAGGCTCGGCGGAATGGTTTCCGTCTGCGCGCCGGTCGCGGACAACAGCGCGACAAGGTCTCCAGGTTTCGCGCCACGCTCCTTCATTTCCGGGAACAGCACGGGGACAATGGCGGCCATGTCCGCAGCCTTGGAGCCCGAAATGCCGGATACAAGATACATCGCGCCGATGAGAACGTACGACAGGCCCCCGCGGACACGGCTTAAAAGGTTGGCCAGGACCGCGACCATGGCTCGTGCCATACCCGTCGCTTCGATCAGAAGGCCAAGGAATACAAATAGTGGCACTGCGAGGAGGATGAGATGCGACATCCCTTCATCCATTCGTCCCACCACAACTTCGAGCGGCATCGATGTTGTCGCCCAGAGAAAACCCAAAGTGGCAAGGGCGAAGGAGAATGCGATCGGGATGCCCATGAACACCATCGAGGCGACGAACAGGACGAAGAAGATCAAAAGATTGATATTGCCGAGTGGATCGAGAACGGGGGCCAGCGCCCAAAGCGCGGCCACGGCCGCGATGATGCAGCCTAGCGCTACAGGAAGCGCTTTTGCTTGGGCGTTCTCGACAAGGCGCAACAAGGCGGTCGCGATCATCAGAATCAGACCGATCGGGAGGGCGGCCGCGCGCCACGCTCCGGAGATTTCCAGCGCAGGCGTTGTGATGAACCACTCTTCGGATGCATAGTTGAACGCCGGATGAAGGAGCGCCAGCATCAACGTCAGGCCTGCTCCAAGGGCTAGGAGATCGAAGAACTTTCGTCTCGGCGGTGTCACCTTGGAGATGAGCGCTGTCATCCTCATATGTTCTCCGCGCCTGAATGCGGCGGCGGCTCCAAACATTGCGAGCCAAAGAAACAGGATGGATGCCAGCTCGTCGGACCAGATGATCGGATTGTGGCTGTATCTGCTGACCACGCCGACAAACAGGATCATGACTTCCGCAACGACGAATAGTGCCGCGGGTATGTCGATGAGCAATCCCAGGACAGTTTCCACCCGCTTTGACCAGGACTTCACGCCAGGTCTAGTGTGGTTGGTAAGTCGCGGGTTGCTTCCCGCATTTTCGACGTTCAGTGCGCTCACGGTATCGGGCCTCCCAAAAGGAAATCACGTGCGCGCGGCGGCGCGCGCACGGTTCGAAGAGTGGTTGGGGTCAGGCGAGCTTGCCGACTGCCTTTTCGAAGATGTCCCAAGCCTCGTCGCCGTACTTCTTCTTCCATTCCGCGTAGAAGCCGGCTTCGCGGAGCTTGGTGCGGAATGCCTCTCTGTCCGGCTCGACGAACTGCAGGCCCTTGCCCTCAAGGTCAGTCTTAAGGGAGGCGTTGAGGCTGGCGATATCCGCACGTTGGCGCAGAGCCGCCTCGTTGATGTTGCGGCTGACGATCTCCTTCAGATCATCAGGAAGCGCTCCCCAGGCTCTACGGTTGCCGACGAACCAGTAGCCATCCCACATATGGTTGGTCGTGGAGCAGTATTTCTGGACTTCGTAGAATTTCGTCGTGTTGATAGTGACGAGGGGGTTTTCCTGGCCGTCGACGATGTTCGTCTGAAGCGCGGAGTAGACTTCTGCAAGGTTAATGCTTGCCGGAAGTGCACCCAGCGCCTTGAACATCGACGTCCACAGCGCGCTCACCGGAACGCGCATCTTCAAGGCCGCGATGTCGTCCGGTGTCTTTACCGGGTGCGACCGTGTGGTCATCTGCCTGAAACCACTGTCCCAGATCCGATCCATGACAACCAGCCCGGCGCCTGTGATCTGCTTGCGGAAATGAGCGCCCAGCTCGCCGTCCATACCTTTCCATACGGTGGCGTAGTCAGGCCATGCGAAGCCAATGCCATACATCGAGCCGGCCGGGATCAATGTCGAAAGACCGGAAACGCCTGAGACGGCGTAGAATTCGAGACCGCCGCTACGAAGCTGGGCAAGCATGTCGTTGTCTCCGCCAAGCTGATTGCCTGGGAAGACGTTCATCTTGAAACGTCCATCGGTTTCTTTGGCAATCGCATCCGCTGCCTCCTGCGCGCGGATGGCCAGGGGGTGCGACGCGGGCACGTTGGCGCCGAACTTGTATTCGAATTCGGCGGCTTTCGCCTGTCTGATATTGAAAGCGGCACCAATCGCAAAAGTCGACGCTGCACCGAGCACGGCGCGTCTTGTCAGGTTCACGGTCATCTAATCCTCCCTCAGCTTGCGTGAATGGAGCGGACCATATGCACCGATAGGAAAGCGGTCAAGCTGAATATCTGAATGTCAGACATTTAACACTTGCGGTCCGACAGCGAACTGATAATAGTGCGTTACGGAGGACGCCTCGGATCAAATCGGTCCATTGGCGGAGGAATGGCCGTCATGGTAGACCATCGCGACCGAGGCATAAGAGTGAGAACGCATCCGTGAAGAAGCCAGCGCCACTAGAGAGATCGTCGCAAGAGATCGATCCCGAGCGGATTTTTGCAGCCTCAGCAGGTATCGTGCCTCTGCAGCGCGCGACTTTGCCACAGGAGATCGTCAAGGCGATCGCGCAGCTCATTCGTCGAGGCGAATGGAAAGCCGACGAGATGATCCCGGCAGAGAAAGAATTAGCCGCGATGTTCGGTGTAGGGCGTTCCACCATACGCGAAGCCGTGAAAAGCTTGGCTGTCATGGGGGTAATCGAGTCGCGTGCGGGCGAGGGCTCATTCTTGCGCCAACCATCGTCAGAGATGCTCGCGGGATCTATGATGTGGGGACTTCTGCTCAGCGAGCGAAACCTCGAAGATCTCCTCGAGACACGAATTCTTCTCGAGGTCGAATGTGCAGGCAAGGCAGCAGAGCGCCGGGGTGTCGATGTCCCAGACAAGCTCGTCTGGATCGTTGAGAATATGAAGACCAGCTTTCGCGACTACGCTCGGTTCATGGCGCTCGACAACGAGTTTCATGTCCTTCTCGCGAAGTCATCCGGCAACGTTCTCTACTCGACGATGGCGGAAACGGTGCAGGGGCTGGTGCGGACATGGTACTCCGCGACGTACGATATCCCAGGCACCATGGATAAGACCATTGGGGAGCATCTGCGAATTGTGGATGCCGTTCGCGATAGGGACAGTGCCGCGGCGAAGGAAGCGATGCGGGCGCATCTGACGCAAGCTGGCTCGCGGTTGCGCATCGCCTTGGAGTGAAAAATTTTATTGCGTTAAATGTCTGATATTCAGAAAATACATTTTCCCCGTTTGGGCGTCGGGCGGGTAATCCGGGAGGACTCAAATGTCAAATGCCTCTTTTGAAGAGCGGAGAGCAGTCAGAGCGGTGACCGAGGATTCAACGCAGTGTATGAGATTCAAGCGTGATCACCGCTACGTCAGTGTTGACGAAGTCCGCGAGCTTGCGAAGCGCACGTTGCCACGGATGGTATTCGACTTTGCCGATGGCGGCGCAGAAACGGAAGGAACGATGCGGCGCAACGAGGCCGCGTTTGGTGATCTAAGTTTCGTGCCACGTCCCATGGGGGGCGCTCTATCGAGGGATCTCTCCATCAGACTTTTCGGGTCGAGCCTGTCTCTGCCGGTCATGATTGGCCCTACCGGCTTTGCCGGGCTCTTCTGGCCGCATGGCGAGATCGCGGCCGCGCGCGCGGCACAGGCGGCGGGAACAGCCTACGTCATGAGTCATGCTTCGACTGTCACGATCGAGGATCTTTCGAAAGCCACGGATGGTCCAAAGTGGTTTCAGAACTTTATCTACAAGGACCGCGGCCTGACCCGGTCCTTCGCCGAAAGGGCTTTGAAAAGCGGATATGACGCGATGGTCGTCACTATCGACAACCAGGTGCCGGGCTTCCGGGAGCGAGACGTCAAGAGCGACTTCGTTGTGCCCCCACGGCTATCGCTGAAAAACGCGGCGGACGTCGTGACCCATCCTGGATGGGTGTTTCGTATGATGAGAACGCCCAATGTCACCTTCGCGAACTACGCCTCCGCCCAAGAGGCGAGTGTGATGGCCCTAAGCGCCTACATGGAAAGCAACCTTAACCCCGACGTTGGTTGGGACGATCTGGATGAGATTCGCACCTATTGGCCAAAGCCCCTTATCGTGAAGGGCGTACTGCATCCGCTCGATGCCGTTGAAGCCATCTCGCGAGGGGCAGACGGAATCATTGTTTCCAACCACGGTGGACGCCAGCTTGACGGAGCGATCTCGACCATCGAAGCGCTTCCAGCGATCGTGGACGCGGTGGGTGGTCGTGTGCCGGTTCTGCTCGACGGTGGCGTGAGGCGCGGCGCCGACGTCGTTCGCGCGTTGGCGCTCGGCGCAAAGGCCTGTCTCATCGGGAGGCCCCAGTTATGGGGACTGGCGGCAAGCGGTGAGCACGGTGTTCGTCAGGTGCTTGAAATCTATCGCTCGGAAATTGATCGCGTTCTTGCTCTCTGCGGTTTGACAAAGATCGAACAAGTCGATCGGTCCTGTCTGAAGCCGTGATCTCCAGCACTCCCTTCTGCCGCCGTAGGAGAATCCATGCCAAGCGTTTCAATAATCGATAGCCACGTCCATCTCTTTGACACCAACCGGCTAAGCTATGGCTGGCTCGAGCGTCGCCCTGGCATCAATCATCCTCATCTTTTTCCGGACTATGAGCGTGCTGTCGAAGGATTGGCGATCGATAAGATTGTCTTTGCGGAGGTCTGGGTGGACGCTCCGCTTCACGTCGCGGAAGCGGAGTGGCTTTCGCAGCAGGCGGCGCTTCATCCTGCAATTGCAGGTATGATCGCTGCCGCGCCTTTGGAGATTGGCCGGGAAGTTCTCGCCGACATTGAGAAGATGCGGAGCCTTCCGACGTTCAGGGCCATTCGGCGGATAACAGAAGCGGAAACCGATGAGCGCTTCTGCGAAAGGCCGGGATTTGTCGATGCCGTGAGGCTGCTGGGCGAGATTGATGTCGTTTGCGATATTTGCGTATTCGCGCACCAGCTTCCAGGAGTGGTTTCGCTCGCTCAGCAGTGCCCGGAAACGACAATCGTTCTTGATCACATTGGGAAACCTGCCATTCGGTCCGGAGAGATTGACGGATGGCGAAGCAGCATCACGGAGCTGTCGGCCCTACCAAACGTTGTGACCAAGGTGTCCGGCGTCCTCACCGAAGCAGATCAAGGGAACTGGAGCCGCGAAATCATTCGGCCCTATCTCGATCATGCGATCGAAAGCTTCGGCTTTGACCGTGTCATGTTTGGAAGTGACTGGCCGGTTCTTGCTCTCACCACGTCGGTTCAGAACTGGGTCGACATCGTTGATTGGGCGATCCATGGCTCGTCTAAGGAAGAGCAGTCCAAGCTGTATCGGGACAACGCCGCAAGAATTTACAAGCTGGCCTGACCTCGCCGTCGGTCGCGCAACCAGACTGTCGCAGAGAGATTGGAGGGAACGAGCAAATCACGACCGCTTCTACATGCATCAGAATATCTGACAATGTTTCAACTGTGCCCGCTGCTTGTTTGCACTGACGGGGTCGGGCCATCATCTGGGAGGATGAGAGAATGAATCTTGCTCGTGTGAGTTTCGTGTTGCTGCTTGCAGGGACGGCGTTCGCCTTTGCGTTGCCAAGCCTGGCCGCCGACGTGTTGAGTGACGCCAAACAGAATGTGGAGAAGCTTGGCGCTGAAAAGACCGCGTGGTCTGGCCCGGAAAGCGGTCCAAAGATCGAGAAGGGAAGGCATGTCGCATACGTATCGGCGAACGAACAGAACGACGCCGAGCGTGAGTGGGGCAAGGCGATCGTCGAGGCTGCCGAGAAGGCCGGATGGAAGATAACGGTAATCGACGGCCGGGGGAGCCCGGTCAGTTGGCTGGCAGGAATGAACCAAGCGATCTCCCTCAAGGTCGATGGTATCATCACAAGCGCTGATGCTCGAAGCCTCGCAGATCCAATCAAGCAGGCCAACGCGCAAGGCATCCCAGTCGTCGGAATCCATTCCGCCGGTACTCCGGGACCGCAGCCCGACCTCGGCCTGTTCACGAACATCCAGCAGGATCCGAAAGCGATCGGCCAGGCGCAGGCGGACTGGGTAATTGCAAACTCGGGCGGCAAAGCGCGTGTGGTCATCACGACCAGCGGCGAATACGCCATTGCCATGGTCAAGGCAACCGCGGTCAAGGATCGTCTTGCAAGTTGCGACGGATGCGAGGTTGTCGAGTTCTCGAACACGCCGTTAGCCGAAGCCGCCCAGCGGCAGCCTCAGTTGGTAGCCTCCTGGGTGCAGAAGTACGGCACGCCTCTCTACATCACCGCGATCGCAGACTATACGCTGGACTATCAGGTCCCCTCGCTAAAGGCCGGCGGCGCCGACCCGTCCAAGGTCATCTTGATCGGTTCCGACGGCACGAAGTCGGCGTACGGACGGATCCGTGCCGGCAAGCAGTTCCAGGCCGTCACCGTTGCCGAACCGAACGCCTACGTCGGTTATCAGGCCGTGGACGAGATGAACCGGGCGTTGCACAAGGAAAAGCCGAGCGGCACCGTTCCATTGCCCTACCTTGTGACGGCGAAGAATGTCGACGCCCAGGGTGGCGACAAGAACACGTATGTTCCGGACAACGACTTTGCCAACCGTTACCTTAAGCTCTGGGGTGTGCAGTGAGCGCTCAGCAAGCAACTCACGCCGGCGTCACGACTGGCGAGCCATTTCTCGCCATTCGTCTACTGCAGAAGCGCTTCTTGGGCACCCGTGCGTTGGACGATGTCAGCCTCGACCTTTACAGTGGCGAGGTTCACGCGTTGCTCGGGGAAAACGGCGCAGGGAAGTCTACGCTTATAAAGATCCTCGCCGGCGTCTACACCGCCGACGAGGGAGAGTTCCTGCTCGACGGCGTCGCGGTGCGACCTGCACCTGGTGTGATGCCGATCGCGTTCATCCACCAGGACCTGGGCCTCGTGGACACCATGACGGTTGCTGAGAATGTCGCTCTCGTGGCTGGATACCCGCGTCGTGCTGGAATGATCGATTGGGACGAAGCGCGTCACGCAAGCATTCGGGCACTTTCCGTACTTGGCGTTGAGATCGAGCCCGACACAAAGGTCGGTAAGCTTTCCGCGGCCGACAAAGCGATCGTCGCGATTGCGAGAGCTCTCACACTGAATGCGAAAATCGTTGTTCTCGACGAGCCTACCGCTGCATTGCCGGAGAAGGATGTATCGAGACTTCTCGATACCGTCGCCAGGCTTCGTGATCGTGGTGTCGCGGTTCTTTACGTGACCCACCGTCTGGATGAGGTTTTTCGTGTCGCAAACAGAATAACGGTTCTCAGAAATGGGCGGATGGTTCGCACGGATCGGATAGGCGAAGTGGACGCTGCGACCTTGGTGCATTCGATCGTCGGCAGACCGCTTCAAGATGTCTTTGTAACGCCGGTCGCTGAGGCAGGCCGCGCCGTATTGAGCCTAGCGGATGTCGTGGTCAAAAATGTTGGCCCCGTGTCTTTCGAAGTCCGCAGCGGCGAGGTTCTCGGACTCGTCGGGCTGCGTGGCGCCGGTCAGACCGAGATCGGTCGGGCGCTTTTCGGTGATGCACTCCTTGAGGCCGGCACCATTCGTTTGGATGGCCGAGAAATCACTCCGCGATCGCCATTGGAAGCCAGCCGTGACGGCATAGGGTTCGTGTCATCGAAGCGTCGGGAAGAAAGCCTGGCTGGCGGGCTGACCGTTCGGGAGAACCTCTACCCGGACAGCCGACTTTACGGGAAAAGTGCATTCTCACCGATCTCGCGGAAGTCGGAACGGCGGAGCGCAAATGAGATCATTCGGCGTTTTTCCGTCCGCCCTGCGGATTCCGAGCGTATTATCGCTACACTAAGCGGTGGCAATCAGCAGAAGATCATCTTGGCGCGATGGCTGGCCGCGGGCAGGCGTGTCATCGTTCTCGAAGAGCCAACCCTTGGCGTCGACGTAGGAGCGAAAGCTGAAATCTACGGTCTCTTCCAGAACGCGCTCGACGCAGGCACCGCTATCCTACTGATCTCCTCGGATATGGAAGAAGTGGCGGGCATTGCGCACCGCGCGCTGGTCTTCAACCGTGGCCGCATATTACACGAAGTTGGACGCGAGCAACTGAGCGTGCCAAGGCTTGTAGCTCTTGCGGCCGACGATCAATCTCAATCACGCAAAGGAGCCGAGTGATGTCCTCGTCCACTCTTGCCAATACTTCTTCAACGGCGCGCGTCCAGAACCTCATCTCATCCTGGGGGTTGCTGGTTCTTCTTATTGGTCTCTTCCTCTTGTTTTCTATTTTAAAAGCCGACACGTTCCTGACGGCCTTCACCTTCAATTCGGTGCTGAACGCCCGATCCATCTACGCGCTTCTCGCGCTTGCTGTGATGATCCCGTTGGCGGCAAACCACTTTGATCTTTCTGTCGCCTCGGTGCTTGGCTTCGCGCAGGTCCTGGCAAACGGCCTTCAGACGCAGCAAGGCCTGTCCTGGCAGGTCGCGGTGGGGATCATCGTCGTCGGCGGCGGCTTGGTCGGCTTTATCAATGGCCTGCTTGTGAGCCGAGCCGGAGTGAGTTCGTTCATCGCGACTCTCGGTTCCGGGACCGTCCTCCTTGGCCTCAATCAATGGTACACCGGGGGGCAGCAAGTCATAGGGTCGCTACCGGAGAGCTTCACCGCGCTTTCAGGGATGATCCCCGGTATCGGGATCCCTGTCGTGGTCTTGTATGTCGCGGCGTTCGCAGTACTCCTATGGATTGTTTTCGAATATCTGCCGATCGGACGGTTTTTGTACATCATTGGGGACAATCCAAGAGCGGCTGATTTGATGGGCATTAATTCGGCACGATATATTACGCTTGCTTTCGTTGCATCGGGCGTCCTGGCTGCGTTCGCCGGTGTTATCCTGCAGGCGCAGTTGCTCGTTGGTCAAAGTACGGTGGGGCAGGAAATGCTGCTTCCTGCCTTTACGGGGGCTCTTCTCGGTGTGACTTCGGTCCGACCAGGTAGGGCGAACGTCGGCGGTACGCTTCTTGCCGTGGCGGTCCTCGCCATCGCGGTCACTGGATTGAGCCAGCTGGGGGCGCCGTTTTTCGTAGAGCCGCTGTTCAACGGTGCAATGCTAATCACTACCGTTGGGCTTGCCGAGTACTCGCGACGTCGCAGAGAGAGGAAGAGCGTAGGGGGCTAACAAGCCGTGCGCCGTTCTGGCCGTCATTCGCGAGCACAGATCGCTCGACGCGTGAATGAAAAACGCCGATTGGTCGCGTGAACAATCACGCGGCCACAGTTCGATTCCTTTCAAGACCGTGCGTTTGCTAGCGAGCCGGAGAGATTGCGCCATTGATATCTAGCTCGCGCAATCCTTTATTGATCACTCTCGGGCTTGTTGCCCGGCAACTGGGCATAAAATCAACTTCCGAGAAACGAAATGGGCTGAAGCCATATTGCTTCGATGTCGTCGGTCATTGACTTGGCCGTTCCGGCGGTCTCAGGTCAATGCTCGCTGGCGATGTACAACGCTCTGAAGTCATTGACGTTGGTTCCGGTCGGTCCGGTTTCGAAGAGGTCACCAATTGTCTGAAAGGCAGTGTAGCTATCGCTTGCATCGAGTAGACGGCGCGGATCGAGCCCAGCTGCACGTACGCGTTTGACGGTGGCGCCATCGGCAAAGGCTCCAGCATTGTTCTCCGATCCGTCGATACCGTCTGTATCTGCGGCCAAAAGGTGGATATCATGACCGTCGAACACAAGTGCGGCCGCAAGGGCGAACTCGGCGTTGCGGCCGCCTTTGCCGCCCTTGGAGCGCAGCGTCACCGTTGTTTCGCCTCCCGAGAGGATGACGACGGGTTTTGCGAACAGGTGATCGCTACTGATCACCTCCTTGGCTATGGCTGCGTGAACAAGGGCGACCTCTCGCGCTTCCCCTTCGATAGCGTCAGACAGGATCACAGCGTCGATGCCTTGTGAGCGCGCAGCGCGAGCTGCTGCGTCTAGCGAGACGCGGGCCGATGCAATGACGTGGTGACTATTGCAAGCGAAGGCTGGATCATCAGGCATGGGCGCATCAGCACTGTCGGAGTTCAGGTGATCAAGTGCCGGCTGCGGGAGCTTCAGACCGTATAGATCAACGATCTCTAGGGCTTCATGTCGGGTGGAGCGATCGGGCACGGTTGGTCCGGAAGCAACGTACGCAGGGTTATCGCCAGGAATATCCGAAACGATGAGGCTAACGACGCGTGCCCTTGTTGCGGCAGCAAGGCGTCCGCCCTTGATGGTGGAGAGATGCTTGCGCACGACATTCATCTCAGAAATTGGCGCGCCCGATGCGAGCAGCATTTCATTCAGGGCAATCTCGTCGTCCAAGGTGAGACCGTCAGGCGGCGAGGGCAGAAGCGCCGAACCGCCACCGCAGATGAGCGCGATCACCAGATCTTCCGCTGTGAGATCGCTTACCTCCGAAAGCAATCTCTTTGATGCGGCAAGGCCCGCGGAATCAGGCACAGGATGGGCGGCCTCGATTATTTCGATATGTTCCGTTTCGCAGCCATACCCGTAACGGGTGACGACAACGCCGTCCAACGGTCCGTCCCAAACACTTTCAAGCGCTCGCGCCATCTGCGCCGCACCCTTGCCAGCGCCGACGACGACGGTGCGCCCCTTCGGCTTCGCAGGCAAACTGGCTTTAATGCCCGTTAGCGGATCGGCCGCCTTGATCGCAGCGTCGAAGAGTGAGGCTAGAAATGCGCGGGGATCTGTAATGGGTGTCATGGTCTCAAGCCATTGCCGACAAACTGAGAGAGCGATGGGGACAATGCGCCCCCATCACCTGGCTGTGACCTGCTAGTCCACCACAACAACTTCATGGTCGACGATGGCGTCGATAGCGAAGGTTACATAGTTGCCGTCGGTCTTTCCTTCGACTGTCTTCCCGCTAACACGCAGGTTGATCTTCGCGGGCGCCTTCTCGATGCGAAGGCGGACAGTGACCGGACCGATCGGAACGAGGTCATACTGTCTTCCTGGGACGTTGGAGAGAAGGAGCCTGTTGTTAAGGTGAAGGATCTTGCGTCCACCCTGACGGTAGAGCTCAGCACTGATGACACCGTGGGTGCCCAACAGCTCCACCTTTCGTTCGTGGCCGATCGCATAATTCACTGCGTTGGCAATGATCTGCGCGTGGTCGGGATTGGCGTCACGCCCATAGCAGCGATCCAAATCGGCCACGAACCAGATCAGCTTGCCGCCGCTGGACGCGGTTTTGAGCGTGATGGCCGGAGTGTTTGACTTTGGTTCTCGCATCCACGACGTTTCCGGCGGAAAGATCGGGAAGTCCGAAATGTAGGTTGCTAGCACTTCGGTCGACGCATCGACTTCAACGGTGGGGAGGAAGCCGCCGAATGGGATCGTGTCAGTCTCTTCCAGGCCTTGGAAAATTGGACTACGCTCGGCTACACGCTCCGGCGCGGTCCGATCCTTCGGCCCATATGTGGACGAACGGTTCTCCGGAGCCAGGCGAAGGTAGGTGTGGCGCCCCCAAGTCTCGATATCGGGATTGATCGGACCAGTTCCACCAACGTTTCCTTCGCCCAATCGGACGCCGAACAGATCGCCGAGCGCGAACTTGCCACGCTGGTCACCGTAATGCGTGGCCCTTGAAGTCTCGCCCGTTGCGATGACCGAACCGCCCTTGGCGACGAACTTCTCGACGTGCCGAACTTGCTCGTCGCTAAGTGCGCCGACGTTCGGCAGGATGATGCACTTCACGCGCTCGATGGCGGCTACGATATCGTCGGCGTGCAGCGGCACGTAGGGAATTGCATGGCGATCGAGAGCTTTCACGACGCCTCGGAAAGGACCAATGGTTTTCTGCTCGACGTCGTCACGACCAAAGAAATCCTGGTTCTGCTGGCTCCAGACAACGCCAACTTCCGGTGTGAGCTCGCGATTGACGAGAACATCCTGATTCGCCTCATGCCACTGGAAGATTGGTTCGGCGGTCTGGTATTGGCGTCTGTCCTCATGCGACGCGCCGATGTGGTGCCACCATGGCTGGATACCACCTGCGAAGCCGGATGTGGCCCAGAGGCGAACTTCGGGTTTCGGCATGGAAGAAAGTCTGAAGACCGGAGCGCCAAGCTGGTACTGAGGTGTCGATTCAGGGATGAGTTTGTCCCAGCCCGCCAGTTCATGAAGCCGCTTGCCGGCCTCGGTGTTCTGCTCGAAGCCGTCGATAGCATTGCGACGTTGATGGTCGAGCATAACGATCGGGGTGTGTTTGAGGATTTGCTGCAGGTCGATGAAGCGCTGGGAATTGTGGAGCGGCTCGCCACTGATCATGCCCATCCAGGCGCAGTCGGGACCGCCGGCCTTGCGGGTGACTTCATTGTTGAACTTCCAGAGATCGGTGCGTCGCTCGAAGTTCCAACGCAGCCACTTGCGATAATTCTCGTCATCCCAGTTGTGTTCCCTTGGAAGCTCGCTGCCGCCGTAGGCACGGAACTGCGTTTTGCAGCTGTCGCAGTAGCAGATGTATTTGCGTGGAAGGCCTGCCCAGCTGTTGTCCGAGAAGCCATCCGGCTGGCTGCGCTCGATGATTTCTTCCATGATCGCCGGAAGGTATTCAGTGTAATAGGCGGAGCCGATGCAGGTCACGTACTTGTCAGCGAGGCGATAGGGTTCGCCGTTGATGTCCCGGCACACCCATTCCGAATGAGCCTCAAAGAAGTCCTGGGCGACGCGGTTCGAGTCCATGCGTGCAATAACCGCAAGGCCCTCGGCACGAGCTTCCTTGACGATCTCGCCATAAAGGTCGCGACCATCGAGCTTTACGGCGCGGTGATGGAGTTCGAACTTCGAGGGATAATATGCAACGATCCCGCCTGCGTTGACGATGACGCCCTGAACGCGGGTCTTGCGCCAATGCTCCCGCCAGAAGCTGCTGTCATACCGCTCAGGGTCGCACTCGACCAGATTGGTTTGGCCCCATCGCAGGGCTGTCTTATACCAGGGATCCTTGCTCATTAATTCCTCCGCAAGTGGGTTGGTGTCGAGCAGAGAGCTACTCGAAATGAGCAGGCGCGCCAGACGTCTGGACCGTTCTTTCCGCGATACGGAAGGAAAATCAGGAATTTTTCAAATCTCTTCCACGATGCGGAAAAACTCTCGTCAAAAGCCTTGCGCATCGGCGTGACAGCGCTACCGTCTGCCGAATTCCGGAGGAGGAATCTATGGCTCCGGCAGATCGAATATGCCCCAAGGGAGGGAAGCACATGAATCAATCAACCCGACGCGACTTCCTCAAGACTGCCAGTGCTCTGACCGCAGCGATGACCATGACGGCGGTCATGAGTGGACGCGCCCACGCGCAAGGGACTGACACCATCAAGATTGCCTTCGCAGCCCGTGGGCTTCGAACAATGGATCCGATCAAGTCCATTCAAGGCGTGGACAATTGGGCGATCATCGCGATCTATGACAAGCTCGTCGATCTTCCGAGATGGAATTTTCCATCGAAGCAGGACGAACTTGAGCCTCGTCTTGCGACGGCATGGTCGAGTTCAGAAGACGCAAAGACATGGACCGTCGAACTCCGAAAGGGCGTCAAGTTCCACAAGAACTACGGTGAGTTCACCTCTGAAGACGTTAAGTTCACCTTCGAGCGGGTCATCGACGAGAAGCGCGTCGGCGGTGTTCGGCCGAAGTTCCAGAACATCCAGGGTGTCGATACGGATGGTCCCAACAAGGCGATCTTCCATCTGAAGTCGCCCGATCCGCTGTTCCTGCTCGGCGCTCTTAGCGACTACGACGGTGCGATCCTCAGCAAGAAAGCCGTCGAGGAACTCGGCGAAGATAAAGTGGCGACCAATCCGATTGGAACGGGCGTCTACATGCTTGAGTCGATCGCGTCGGATCCCTCTCAGGGCGTAACACTGACGGCTAACCCCGACTACTGGGATAAGCCCGCCGCCACGCCGAAGCTCCAGTGCATGTATATTGCCGACACGACGGCACGCACTCTTGCTCTGCTTTCCGGCAACGTCCACATGATTGAAGGCGTACGGGCTCCGGGCTGGGCCGATTCGATGAAGCAGCGCGACCCAACTCTGTTGTTCGATGTCGTCAGCCCAGGTAGCTTGTTCACGATCCATTTCAATCTGACCAAGAAGCCCTTCGACGACCTCAAGGTTCGCCAGGCGTTGTTCTACGGCATCGACCGCGACGAGATTGCCACGGCTATCGCCCCGGTTAGCAAGCGTATCTATGGACTCAATCCCCCGACCTTCCCAGGGGGGTTCACTGAGGAAACGCTTCCCGCTGAGGTCGCCTACAAATACGATCCGGACAAGGCGAAAGCGCTTCTTGCCGAGGCCGGGTTTGATGGCAACCTCAGCTTCAAGGTCGATACGTCACAGCGGGAAGACTATTCATCAGTGATGTTGATGATCCAGGACCAGTTGCGCCGCATCGGCGTCAACATGGACCTGAATATCAAGGATCACACGGCGTTCCATGCCGACCAGAACCAGGGAACCAACACCCTCACGCAGCAGTCGACGGCCTTCGCTCCGGTGCCGACCCAAGTCTTCCTGACATATCTGCCGAAGACGGTCGAGGTGAAGTCCGATGGCAAAGGTGGCACGAACTACAGCCACTACGGTGTCGTCATGCCCGGCATTGACGACCAGTTGAACCAAGCGTTGGCCGAGCCTAACCTGGACAAGAGGTTGGCCGCGGTCCAGCAGATGGACGTGCAGGTCCTCAAGGACGCGGTTGTCATGCCAGTGGTGACGAACGGCTTTATGATCGTTCGTTCGCCGAAACTCGAACTCGGCTTCAAGGTGGAGTCCGGATACGTCAACTGGCCTCTGTCACAAGCGCACTCCGCTTAACGCAGGACTGCCGTTAGGATTGGCCGGGCGAGGCGGCCAATCCCAAACTTTCAGATTTTGGGAGGAGTAGTTCCGTGTCGATTTTGGCATCGAACATGAATATCTGCATTCCGTTAGGATTGCGTGACGAGGCTGGTGCGATCCTTTGGGCGGCCAACGAGGTGGTACGCGCGCTTGAACTGCATGATGTCAGGGCGGAGGTCGTGACCGCTGCCGTAGGCGCTGATGTCGTCGCGGAAATTGGCCAACTGTCCGTCGCCTCACGGGAGGGGCTTTCATTGCCCGCGGCGCCCGAGAGCCTTGCATTGATCAAGAGCGGAGAGCAGATCTTTGCCTGGGGCTCAGACATCCGCGGTCTGGTCTACGCTCTGACAGAACTCGCAGACAGGGTGCGCACGTCGCAGGGCGGCGAGCTTTTTGCGGGAACATTCCCGCTGGTCGAGACGCCGACGGCTCGCGTCAGGTCGATGGCCCGCCTTTTTTGTGCCGAGCACGAAGACAAGGTTTGGTTCTACAGCAAGAACCAGTGGCGCGAATACCTGTCGATGCTGGCCTCCAACCGCTTCAACCGTTTCTCGCTCACGCTTGGGATGGGCTATAACTACCCCTATCACAACCCGTGGATATCAGACGTCTACTTCTACTTCCCGTATCCTTTCCTCTTCTCTCTTCAGGGCTACGATGTCGATGTGAAGGAGTTGCCCGCCGATGAGCGCGAACTCAATCTCGAGATGCTCAAATTCATAGGCCGGGAGGCTGCCAGGCGTGGATTGGAGTTCCAGCTGGCACTCTGGACCCAGCGCTACGATTTCGATGATGTCCCCAATGCCAACTACACGGTTCGCGGTGTCACAAACGAGAACCTTGCGCCTTATTGCAGGGACGCGATCTCGCACGTCCTGACGGAAGTCCCGCAGATAACAGGACTGACGTTCCGCGTGCACGTTGAAGGCGGAATTGCAGAGGGCGAGTATGGTTTCTGGGAGACGGCGTTTTCAGGGGTCGCTGCCTGCGGTCGGCCGGTCGAAATCGACATGCATGGGAAGGGGCTGGACTTCAAGCTGATCGATCTCGCGCGTCGATCGGGAATGCCAGTGGCCGCTTCGCCAAAATATCTGGCAGAGCATATGGGCCTGCCTTACCATCAGTCGGCTATCCGCGATCGCGAATACCCCCCGGAACAGGCCAGAAGCGCCAGGGAGAAGCTAAGCGAAGGGTCGCGTAAGTTCCTTCGCTACTCGTACGGGGATCTTCTGGACGTCGACAAGGACTACATGGTCATCTACCGCATCTGGCCCGGAACCCAGCGCGTCTTGCTATGGGGCGATCCCTCCTTCGCGGCAGGATATTCGAGGAGCTCGATGTTCGCGGGATCCGACGGTGTGGAGTGGTGCGAGCCGCAAAGTTTCAAGGGGCGCATGGGAACAGCGGTGCCCGGGCAGCGCTTCAGCTATCAAAAACAGGGTCTCCCGACAGCTCAAGACTGGAAGAAGTACGAGTATCAGTACCGAGTCTGGGGACGACGGCTGTACAATCCAGAAAGCCCCAGCGAAGGATGGATGCGCTGGCTCGAGCTGGAATGCGGTGAGGCTGCAGATGCGTGCGAGCAGGGACTTTCATGGGCGAGCCGCGTCCTCCCACTAATCACCCTGGCTCACGGGCCGTCTGTTTCCAACAATCACTATTGGCCGGAGATCTACACCAATTTGGGCTTCATCGAAGGCGCTGCGGGAAGTCGCGCCTACGGCTTCGACATGGATGCACCAACTCGCTTCGGGAATGCTCCAACGTTCGATCCGGTGCTTTTCGCGAATGCACGGGAGTATGCTGAGGCGCTCTTGAGTGGAAAAACATTGGAAAAATACTCACCGCTTGATGTTGCCGACTGGTTGGACGAGATGGCCGCCGGTTGCAACGCAGCCGCAGACACCGCGTCTTCAGCTATGGGCTGGGACCGTGCCGAGACCCAGCGGATCGTCTCCGATGTGAAGATCCTCAGCGCTATCGCAGGCTACTTCGCAGAGCGCTTCCGCGCCGCCTGCTGGGCGGAACTGTTTATCGCGACGAAGGCGACCAGGATGATCGCTCCGCTGGTGAAACATGCGACGAAGGCTGTCGAGCACTGGAGGCAGGCTTCCAACGTTTCGAAAGGGCTCTATCACGATGACATTACCTACGGTCCTCAGTCATGGCTTCGCGGATCCTGGCATTCTCGCCTTCCGGAAATGGAGGCCGAGCTGCTCGACCTGGTCGCGCTGCAAGGCTACGGCGGGACGGAGAGCGTACCAGCGAATGACGCGGCGGTAGCCGCCGCCAAAGCAATCAACGCTCACAAGGCTCTGCATCGCCAGATGGGGAACCTCGCGTATCCAGAAGAATTCGCCGCAGGTGAACCACTTCGTGTTCACCACAAGGCAGAGGTCGATGCGACCGTCACCCTCCACTATCGCCACGTCAATCAGGCTGAACGGTGGGAGACCGTCTCGATGGAGCGGTCCGGCGACAGCTACCTCGGCGAAATTCCGAGTGCCTATACGGCAAGCAAATATCACCTGCAGTTCTTCGTGAGCTACTCCTCGGGGGGAGAGACGAAGATCATTCCTGGTTTGGCCGCAGATCTTGCGAACGAACCCTATGCCACCTCGCTACAACGGCGCGCCAATGGTGACGGGAGGTCACTGTGATAAAATACATCCTCATGAGGCTGCTGGACGCCATCCCAACAGTCTTCCTCGTTCTGCTCCTCGTCTTCATCGCCATGCGCATCTTGCCGGGCGACCCAGCTATCGCTGCACTTGGAGATGCCGCCACCCCAGAGCAGTTGGCACTGTTCAGAGAGAAGATGGGGCTGAATGCCCCGCTCTGGCTACAGTTCGTCAATTTCCTGAAGGGGGTGCTCACGCTCGACCTTGGAACTTCGATGATGAACAACCAGAACGTCGTCGGGCTGATTTTCTATAATCTGCCGTACACGCTCGAACTCACACTCACAGCAATGCTCATGGGCGTCGCAGCGGGGCTGCCCCTCGGAGTGTTTGCAGCCAGAAACCGGAACAAGGCTCCAGACAGCTTTGTTCGCGGATTTTCCCTGATTGGCTATGCGGTTCCCGACTTCTATCTCGGCGCTCTTCTTTTGATCGTCTTCTCCCTCAATCTCGGATGGTTTCCAATCAACGGTGGCGGCGAGGGCTTCATCGACCGGATGTATCACATCTTCCTTCCGGCGCTGACGCTGGCGTTCGTCAAGGCGGCCTTCGTGGGACGGCTGAGCCGCACGGCGCTGCTCGAGGTTCTGAGCAAGGATTTCGTCAGGACCGCCCGGGCCAAGGGCGCCACTGAAAACCGCATTGTCTATAAGCACGGACTTCGCAATGCGCTCCTGCCTCTTACCACCGGACTGGGTCTCAGCACGCTGGCGACCTTCTCTGGTTCAGTTGCCATCGAGTTGGTGTTCAACCGTCCCGGCATCGGAAAACTGCTGATCAGCGCGATCGCCGAGCGAGACTACGCGATCATCCAGGGTGGGATCGTTGTTCTCGCCATGTGCGTGGTCCTGATCAACCTGCTGATGGACATC
This sequence comes from Rhizobium sp. S152, assembly GCF_030380735.1. Taxonomy (GTDB): domain Bacteria; phylum Pseudomonadota; class Alphaproteobacteria; order Rhizobiales; family Rhizobiaceae; genus Rhizobium. Next base: position 645,330 of record NZ_JAUDRZ010000002.1, read on the forward strand.
CTCTACATCATCGTTGACCCCAGAATAAGGATGCAGTGATGAGCACGGTATCGGAAACGTCTTCCCATCTGATGGCGCCGCAACCAGGCCCGTTTCACGCTCTCAGATCCATCCTCCTCCGGCGCCCGGGCACGATCGTGGCAACGGCTATCGTGTGCACGCTGGTCGTCGTGGCTGTGTTCGCTCCATGGATCGCTCCCTATGACCCGCTGAGCCAATCTATCATCAAGGTCAACAAGATGCCGAGTTGGACCAACTGGCTGGGCACCGACCAATTCGGCAGAGACGTGCTTTCCCGCATGATCTACGGATCGCGGAATTCTCTTCTGTTCGGCTTGATTTCGCCTTTCGCCGCGGCAGTGGTCGGAACCACGATTGGTGTTATCGCGGGCTACTTCGGCGGTGTCGTCGATCGTGTCATCTCCCGCTTGATCGATCTGCTCCTTGCCTTTCCCGAATTGCTTCTCGCAATCATGATTGCTGCCGTCCTCGGTGGTGGGTTCTGGAACGTCATCGTCGTGATTACGGTTGCCTTCGTGCCAGGCTTCGCCCGCGTTGCAAGAGCGCAGACGCTTTCAGTCAAGCATGAGCCCTATGTCGAGGCGGCCGTATCGATGGGTGTCAGCACGCCCTGGATCATTTTCCGGCACATTATACCCAACATCATGGCACCGATCGTCGTCTTGATGATGCTCTGGGTCGCATCGGCAATCCGCCTTGAGGCGTCGCTGAGCTTCCTCGGCATTGGTACGCAGCCGCCGAATCCAAGCTGGGGCAACATCATTCGTGACGGCCTCAACAATATATTCGGCTCCTCCTGGCCGATCATCGGCGCAGGGGCCGCGATTACTCTGGTGGTCCTGTCCTTCAATCTGATCGGCGATGCCATTCGCGACGCCATCGATCCCTCGACGTCTGACTGATCCGGAGTATTTCATGGTTCAATCTATCAACATCGCACAGGCCGCCATCCGTCCGGAAACGTCCGCACCGGCACTGCAGGTTACCGATCTGCGCACGTCGTTCAGGAACGAGCGCTCGTGGACACCAATCGTCAAGGGCATCAGTTTTGAGATTGCACCCCGCGAGACCTTGGCGGTTGTGGGTGAATCCGGCTCCGGCAAGAGCGTGACCGCGCTTTCGATCATGCGGTTGCTGAACCCGGAATCGTCTCGGATCGAGGGCTCCGTGAAACTCGGTGGACGCGAGCTTCTCGGTCTTCCAGAGCACGAGATGCGGCAGGTCCGTGGCCGGGAAATGGGCATGATTTTCCAGGAGGCGATGACGAGCCTCAATCCGTTATCGCCGATCGGCGACCAGATTGCAGAGGCGTTGACGATCCACGGTCAACTGAGCGGCGCTGCAGCCCAGGCCGAGGCCGTTCGGATGCTTGAGCGCGTGCGCATTCCGGCGGCCAAGGATCGGGCGAGGGATTTGCCTCAAAGCCTATCTGGTGGCATGCGCCAACGCGTGATGATTGCGATGGCACTGGTATGCAAACCAAAGCTTCTGATTGCCGATGAGCCCACGACTGCCCTCGATGTCACAATCCAGGCGCAGACGCTGCAGCTTATCAAGGAACTGCAAAACGACGTCGGGATGGGTGTCCTGTTCATCACTCACGACATGGGCGTTGTCGCGGAGATAGCCGATCGAACCGTCGTCATGCTGGGAGGTGAGGTGCTCGAGACTGGCGTCACCTCCGACATCTTCGATCGTCCCCAGCAGACCTATACGAAGACATTGCTTGCTGCGGTGCCAAGGCTCGGGACAATGTCCGGCTCAGGTCAGCCAGAGCATTTTCCGCTGATTGACAAGGCGACGGGTGTTCTTCGGAAGCCCGCCGACCGACCGGATACCGTGGATCGTTCAAAGCCACCTGTGTTGTCGGTAGAACACCTGGTGAAACGCTTCGACCTTTCAAAGGGATGGTTCAGCGGCCCCGGTGCCAGGGTTCATGCTGTCGAAGATGTCTCGTTCAACCTTCGTGCAGGAGAGACGCTGTCGCTGGTCGGTGAGAGCGGTTGCGGCAAGTCGACAACGGGCCGCGCTATCATGCGCCTCGTTGAACCGCAAAGCGGTAAAGTTACGATCGACGGCGTCGACATAACGTCGCTCGACAAGAAGCAGATGCGCTATGCGCGTCGCAATATACAGATGATCTTCCAAGACCCGTTCGCAAGCCTAAACCCGAGGATGAGGGTAGGGGACGCAATAGCTGAACCTTATCTCACCTATGGTCTCGGATCGCGAAAGCAGGCCCGGGAAAAGGTGGCGGACCTGCTCACAAGGGTCGGACTGTCACCGGATGTTGCCAACCGCTATCCTCAGCAATTCTCGGGAGGCCAGAGGCAGCGCATCTGCATCGCCCGCGCACTTGCTCTGGAGCCGAAAGTAATCGTCGCAGATGAATCGGTTTCCGGGCTGGACGTTTCCATCAAGGCTCAGGTCATCAACCTGCTTCTTGACCTGCAGGAAACGCTGGGTCTCTCGTATCTGTTCATCTCGCACGACATGGCGGTGGTGGAGCGCATGAGCCACAAGGTGGCCGTCATGTACCTCGGTGAGATCGTGGAAATGGGACCTGCGAGCTCGGTATTCTCGAACCCGCAGCATCCCTATACCAAGCGCCTTATGGCGGCGGTGCCGATCCCTGACCCGGCGCGAAGAAACATGGTTCGCACACTGCCGGGTGATGAACTGAGGAGCCCAATCAGGCCAGCCGATTATATTCCGCCAACGCGAACCTACCGAAACATCACCGCCGATCACTTCGTGCAGGAGTGGGAGGAAGCGCGGTAGATATTATCGATCAGAGGCTGCCATCGACATGGTAGCCTCCGATTGTGTGACAATCCCCGAGCGGACAGTGCTTTCACGCTCCATGATATCGAAGCCGATGTCGACAACGGCTTCGGCGATCTCAGCACCATCGAGACGGTGGCGAACCGCGGTCATCGCCTCATAACCGCAGCGCCAACGGTGGATGCGCACACTGCTTAACGGCGGGTGTGCCGCTTCCATGTAGTCCAGGTCGTTGAAACCTGCGATCCCCACTTTGCCGGGGACGTCGATGTTGAGCGATTGGCATGCGAAAAGCGCGCCTAGTGCCAGAACGTCATTGTTGCAGAAAACCGCATCGAGATCCGGGTGTCTTTCCATTGCCTCAAACATGAGTTCTTTGCCCATCTGTGCAGAAAGAAAAGATTTGCCTCCCTGTTCGGCAATGGGCGGAGGTGTGGTGGATGTGCTGCCGCGCTGTACTACAAGCGCTGGATCATAAGTTCCTGCTTCCTGGAGAGCTCGTTTGTACCCATTCAGACGCCCGCTCGAACGGTCGCTCAGCCAAGCCGTCAGGAACGCAATCCTCTTGTATCCCTGCAGCACCAGATGGCGGGTCATCTCATATCCGGCCCGCTCATGCGAGAAGCCGATAATCTGTTGGATAGGGTTGTCGCAGAGGTCCATGATCTGGACGACTGGGCACCCGGCGTTCTCCAGCATCTGTCGCGTCGCTGCGGATTGATCGGTGCCGGAGACGATAATCGCCGCAGGCTGATGCCGGACTATGCGAGAGACCAAGTGCTCCTCGATCTCTGGGTTGTAGCCCGTATTCGCGACTTCGATCCGCAACGGGCTTTCTGCAAGGCCGTCATAAATGCCGCGGACCACGTCCGAGAAAACACTCTGAGTAAGGGAAGGGACCAGAACCGCGACGACGTCGCTTCGTTTCGATGCGAGTGCGCGCGCATTCAGGTCGGGGACGTAATTGAGCTTCTTGATCGCATCGTCGATAACCTTGCGGAGGGTTGAAGATACCTTGTGAGGCTCGCGTAGTGCTCTCGAGACGGTAATTGCCCCAACACCGGCAAGCGATGCTACATCAGAAATTGTGGGTCTCGAGCTTGAACGTCTCTTCGCCATCTAGATTCTCCACCCATCCCGACTTCAAGCTAGAGCCTGAACAACATCCAAGGTCAATCATCACCATTGACGAACCATAATGGCAGCGCTACCATCATGCAATCCTTAAAGGCTGGAAGTGCATCGTGTGTCGAGGAGGACGCTGAGATGGATAAAGATCTTTCGGGTCGGATCCAGTCCGTTGATCGGGCTATGATGATCTTGGAGGCGTTGGGCAGCTATGACAGTGGCTGCCGCCTGACAGACTTGTCCAAAACGACAGGACTTTCCCTAACCACCGCTCATCGTCTGCTGACTACACTCCAGCAGCGTCGATTTGTTCAATTCTCCAAAGGGGAGAACCTTTGGTTCGTCGGTGCCGGGGCGTACGCAGTTGGATCATCGTTCTTCAAGGACCGCAGCATTGTCGCTTCAGCCGCACCGTTTTTGCGTCGGCTCCGAGATCAGGCTGGCGAGACAGCAAACATCGGCATCGTTGAGGAAGGTCAGATCCTTCTCGCTGACCAGGCAAGGGCCAAGGATAGCTCCAACGCAATCTCTGCCATCGGTGCACGTACCCCAATGAGTGCCTCGGGCATGGGCAAAGCGTTCCTTGCTTCCTACCATCCGGATGATGTTGTCGCGCTAACCCGAAAACAGGGGTTGAACCGCATCACATCGAAAACGCTCACCAGCGTCGACGCGTTGGGAAGAGAACTGAGGCGAATCGAAGCCCAAGGCTACTCCTTGGATGATGAAGAGTACCGCGTAGGCCTGCGTTGCGTAGCTGCTCCGGTTTACAACGATAGGCACGAGGTGGTGTGCGCCATATCTGTTTCTGGCTCAGCTCGCAGGATAACCTCCGATCGGCTTTCCTCGCTCGCACAGTTTGTGAAGGATGTCGCCTCGGATTTTACCCTCCAACTGGGTGGAAAAGTCTATCGCTGAACTCGTTCCTAAGGTTTGAGTGTTTGCGCCACCGTACAGACGACGGTTTAGCGAATATGACTGGAATTGGGTGAGGTCGTTGTTCAGGAGTTCATGTGGCAGCGCTCCCCTATATCAAGTTGCAGGACGTTGTCAGTTTCGCCCGCTTGCGAATCATTTTCCGAGGAGATCAAAGTGCCGTAGGTTCGCATCCCTTCATGAGCATGCGCTCTGCACCGGGTTGCAACTTTACCCACTCACCAGGGTTTCCGGGGGCTGCTTTTCGAGAACCAAAGCGCCATGAACTCCGGCAGGAAAATCTGATCGATCGCCATGTGGGCGGCGCCGGACAGCCCCGTCGAACCATCGTGGTCAACGGCAGCGATCTGGAGGTTGGAGCTGACGAAGGGCAGGCAATGGCGGTAGGCGGCTTCCTTCAGTGAGGCGAAAAAGAGGTTGCCGGTATCGAGAAGGCGACCGCCCACGAGCACGCGGGACGGATTGAACATGTTGATCGTCGCGGCGAGCACTTGGCCGATACCGAGGCCGGCATTGCTGACGAGTTCGGCAGCCAGCGGATCGCCCTCCCGCACGGCACTTGAGAGATCGGCTAGGGTCGGCTCTCTCTCTCCGACGATTCCGGCCAGCGCGGCGCTTCGCCCCTCCCGAATGCCCGACCGGGTATCGCGCAGGAGCGCCTCGCCGCTATATTGCGCCTCAATGCAGCCACGTCGTCCGCAGCGGCACACCACATTGCTGAGATTGTAGCCGGGGATGTGGCCGATGTTGCCCGAAGCACCTTGAGCCCCGCGAAAGAGCTTGCCCTCGATCACGATACCGCAACCGATCGCCATGTCGGCAGCGAGATAGAGCATTGTCGTGTCCTTCGGGATCGTTCCCGCTCGCAATTCACCGTAGGCAAGAAGGTTGTCGTCGGTATCGAGCCAGAAAGGCACATCATAGGGCTTGGACAATTCCTGCCCGAAGGCATATCCGATCCATGGAGAGGGCAGCGAAGGTGAATCGATCAATGTCCCCGCTGCTGAGTTGATATGGGCGGGGATGCCCGCACCAACACCCCAGACGTCGTCCGGCCGCTTTCCCAGAGCCTTTAGCTGCCGATTCCATTCGCGGTGCGCATTTGCGACAAGCGCATGTGGCCCACTCGCGAAGTCGCCTCCGTCTCGCGACGTCGAAAGGATATTGCCTTTGAGGTCGGCAACCGCGAAATGCACCTCGGCCAAGGTCGCGAACAGGCAGAGGATCAGACCGACGGAAGCGTTAAGCTCGAGGAGCCTCGGTGCCCTTCCTCCGGTCGATACGCCTGCGGCCCCTTCTATCACCAGGCGCGTGGTCATGAGCTGTGCGACGCGCTCGGCCACCAGGCCGCGCCCGAGTCCGGAGACGCGTTGCAGGTCGGGCCGCGTCGCCGCCCGCCCGGACTTGATGAGAGAGAGGATGGCGCTCAGATCGCGGACGGCCTCTGTCTGGCTAAATGGAATCTGATCGTTCAAGGCACACCTCGTTTCCCCACCGATAGCACGAGACATTTGCATCGCGCCAGTTGCACTTATGCATTTAATATGCATAAGTTAGATTGTTGGAGGTAAAAGTGTCGATGAGGTCGACGCTTATATGGAGGAAGACCCTTGAAACAATTGACGGTGAAACTTTGCGCGGCGGTTGCGCTGGCGTCTATCGCGACCTTTGGAGCGCAAGCTCAGGAGGCGAAGACCATTTCGATCGCCTATAGCGTCGACGTGCTCGACGAGACTCAGAACCAGGCCCTCGATGCCATGAAATCCCGAGTCGAGGAGATCAATGCGTCGCGCAAGGACGTGAAGGTCACGCTCGACGTTTACGACGCGCAAAGCAGTGTCGACAAACAGATATCCGATGTTCAGACCGCACTCATCAAATCTCCCAGCGTCCTGATCCTGAGCGCCGTCGATGCAGCCGGCTCGCTGCCTGCGGCACAGGCTGCCAAGGATGCAGGCATTCCAGTCATCGATCGGCGGCCATCCGACCCGGAGCCCGACGTCTATTCCGTTGCATTCTACGCATATGACGAGGTGCGCTACGCGGAGTCGACCACCAACTGGATCAAGAAATATCTGGATGACAACCCGGGCAAGGTGCTCAATGTCGGCCTGGTCTATGGCGCGCCCGCGCAGACGGCGCAGCTGCGCCGCGCCGATAGCGTCAAGGAGTTGTCCAAGCAGCAGCCCGACAGGATCAAGATCGTCGCCGAAGGCTACGGCAACTGGTTGACGGCCACTGCCCAGAACCTGACCCAGGACTGGCTGCTCGCGCACCCTGATATCAATCTTGTTGTCTGCGCGAACGACATCATGGCGCTCGGCGCTTCGAATGCACTGCAGTCCGCTGGGCGTACCGATGTCATGGTGACTGGATACGACCTGACGGATGATGGCGTGCAGCGCGTTTCGGCCAATACCCAGACCCTGACGGTCGGGACGGTCCTGAAGGACTCGAACCAGATCATCGACGTCGCCGTGGGCCTCGCCGAAAACACCTTCAAGGACAAGACGTTCTACGTGAACCCCGTCTACGCCATCGATCCATCGAATGTCGCGGATTTTCTGAGCAAAACCAAAAACTGAAACAGGTAATCGGGAGCGTCCCGACGGGCGCTCCCACTGGAGGAAAACCTGATGACTGTTCCCGACAACGGGGCCGGCGTGTCCGCGGGCAGGCGGCTGCTCCTTGCGAACAAGGCCGTTCTGTTTGCTGTCATTCTGGCGGCAATTCTATCAATCTCTTCGCCTTACTTCCTGCTGCAAGCAAACCTTCTGTCGCTCTTCGACCAGATCGTCGTCATGACCGTGGTCGCTCTTGGCTACACGCTCGTGCTTGCGATGGGCGAGATCGATCTGTCTCTTGGCGGCGTGATCCCGCTCGTCGGTCTGGTCATGGCGAAACTGATGGTGAACTTCGGCGTGCCGTTCTACGCCGCCATTATGATCGGTGTCGTGCTTGGAGCCGCGTGCGGTGCGTTGAACGCGTTCATGGTGTCGCGGTTCGATCTGCCTCCGTTCATCGTGACGCTCGCGACAGGCGCGCTCTTTACCGGCGCTCTCTATATCATCTCGAACCTCATTCCGGTGTCGAACCTGCCGCCGGCGTTCCTGGCGATCGCGCGGACCCGCATCATCGGTATTCCACTGCCCGTCATCCTGCTGATCCCGGTGGCGGTGGGCTTCTATCTTGTCGCAACACGTTCGGTCTTCGGCCAGCACGTGATCGCGCTCGGCGGCAATAGCGAAGCGGTTCGCGTTGCAGGTATCAAGATCGAGACGCTGCGTCTGAAGGTCTACATGCTGGCTGGCGCGTGCTACGCTCTCGCAGCCGTGCTTCTGACCGCACGCTCGGCCTCCGCGCAGATCGCGGCCGGCTCCAACCTGATGCTGCTCGTCATTACCGCGGTGGTCGTCGGGGGAACGCCGCTTCTCGGCGGCAAGGCCGATATGGTCGGCACCTTTTTCGGTTGCCTCATCCTGGGGATGATCAGCAATGGTCTCAATCTCCTTGGCGTCAACGCTAACTACCAGATCATCGTCCAGGGTCTTCTCATTCTCATGGCACTGGTCGTCGACGTCGAGTCGACGAAGCTCATGCTTCGTCTCGATGCCCGCCGCATGCGAAACCTGAAGCAGGGGAAATCACAATGACGCATTCCAATACCCAGCTTGTGGAGATGCGTGGCATCAGCAAGGCCTTCGGTGGTGTGCAGGCCGTGGACGATGTAAGCCTGACAGTCGGACGAGGCGAGGTCGTTGGCCTGCTCGGCCACAATGGCGCCGGCAAGTCGACATTGATCAAGATCCTCGCCGGTGCCTACGTGGCCGACAGCGGAGAGATTAAAGTCAACGGCGATACCGCGCCGATCGCCGACCCCATGGATGCGAAGGCACATGGGATCGAGACGATCTACCAGAATCTGGCGCTTGCCGACAACCTCGATGCCGTCGGCAACCTCTTTCTCGGACGCGAGATCCGCAAGTACGGATGGATGATGGATCGCAAAGCCATGAAGGACGCGACGGCGACGGTCTGCGCGCAGGTCAATCCGCGCTTCAAGAACCTCACGGTGCCCGTCCGCTACCTTTCGGGTGGCCAGCGGCAGTCCATCGCGATCGCGCGCGCGATCTATTTCAACGCCAAAGTCATCATCATGGACGAGCCGACCGCCGCGCTCGGACCGGGAGAGACAGCGCTGGTGAAGGAGCTCGTGCACCGCCTGAAAGCCCGGGGCGTGGGCGTCATTCTGATCAGCCACGACATCGAGGATGTCTTCGAACTTGCCGACCGCCTCGTCGTCATGGCGGCGGGCAGGGTCGTTGGCAACGTCAAGACCGAAGAGGCGACGCGCAAGCAGGTCCTCTCGCTCATCATCATGGGCGATGGTTCGCACGCGGACTGACCGACCACGATCAAGACAATACTATTCAATAGGAGCGGATATGCCCGCCGGCACCAACTATTGCATTCCAGAGGGAATGCTTGGTCTACACATAGGCAACGAGGCAGTGCGAAGGTATCCCGGCACCAACTTCGTCGTCTTCTCCATGTTCAACCAGTTCCTGCACCCCAACCACCCGCTTGGGTGGATTCGCAGGCTACAGGTCTTCCTCGATGACGAGGAAGTGCCGAGCAAGGACATGTTCTTCGTCGTTCGCGGACAGTGGATCAGCGTCGAGCACATGCCGACGATCGTGGATATCTGGTGGCATATGCGCGAGGAGGCGAAGCTCTACATCGCGCGCAATCCGGTCGATCCGGGCAAACATGAGGTTCGCTGCCATTTCCACATCTCGCTACAGGTTCACACGGACATTATTGATCGGGACGACATCTGGCCGACTCTCGAGCAGGTGGTTTCGGCAACACTGTCATCGACGGAAACGCTGGAGACTTGCCAATGACCATCACAATCGCCAGCAGCCTCTGGTCGCTGCAGCAGCTCGCATTGACAAGGGGCGCGTCCCTCGATGACCTCATCGATATCGCGGCCGATATTGGAGTGAGCGCGATCGAGCTGAACGAGGACTTCCTGCGCCTGCCGCCTTATGCCTCGATCGACGGCTACAGACGACTGAGAAACAGGATCGAGAGCAGGGGGCTGTCCGTTGCATCGATCTGGTTCTACACCGACATTCCCGCAGCCGTCCGTCTGACGTCGGTCGACGAGACGGTTCATCAGATTGGGAACTACCTGGGGATCGCATCGATCCTTGGATGCCCGCGCATAACACTTCCACCGGGCGAGGGCGGTCCGAACGCCGATGTCGATCTGGCGCATGCTGCGATGATCGACGTTCTCACGCAACTGATGCCGGTGGCCGAACACTACAAGGTCGATATCGGCCTTGAAATTGGCCGTACAACGGGCAATTTCCAGACGCCGCAGGCAGCGCTCGCTCTCGTCGACAAGATCGCATCCGATCGTCTCCGGATTGTCCCGGACTTCGAGGCCTGGAGGCATGCGACCGAAGATTTGCCGCTGAGCCATGTGGAGACGACTGTTATCGCCGAGCCGGCGTCACCCGACGATTTCCGCAAGTGCCTGCCATACGCGCCGCTCATTCACGCCAAGCTGCTGCGGCTCGACGATGCGGGCAATGACTGGCACTTTCCGCTGGAGCAGCTCATGGCGGCGGTGCGCGAAAGTGGGCGCGATCACGTCCTCGACATCGAATTCGAGGGCTGGATCCCGGATATCGACCCGCATTGTGATAGCGTTGTCGAGACACGGCGCTGCGTTGAGTTGATTCGGCGCCTGTCGTATTCGTGACGGGTAGTGCGGAGGACCGGGAAATGGACTGGAAAAATAAGCGTGTGCTTGTTACCGGTGCTGGCAAAGGTATCGGGCGGGCGACCGCGCTGGTCCTGGCGGGCAGGGGAGCGATAGTGGTTGCGCTCAGTCGCTCACAGGCGGATCTCGATGCTCTAAGCCGCGAGGTGGATTGCGAGACGATCTGCGTAGACCTCTCGGATCACACTTCCATCACCGACCGGATCACCCGGGCTCTTCCGGTCGATTTCCTGGTAAACTGCGCTGGTATCACACATCTCGAGCGGGCGACCGAAACGTCGGTGGAAGACTTCAGTCGCGTACTTGACGTCAACACGCTCGCTCCGCTGCTTTTGTCCCAAATCGTCGCGCGAGACTGGATGGCACGCGGATGCAGGGGAGCGATCGTCAACGTCTCAAGCGACGCTGCCCGACGTGGCATCGAGGACCATGTCGCCTATTGTGCATCCAAGGCGGCTTTGGACGCCATTACACGCGTCATGGCAACGGAATTGGGCGCGCGAGGAATTCGCGTCAACAGCGTCAATCCCACAGTCACGCTGACGCCGATGGGAGAGCTTGCCTGGAGTGATCCGGCTAAGGCCGATCCGGTGAAAGCCAGGATACCGATGGGGCGCTTTCTCGACCCTGTCGACGTCGCCGAAGCGATCCTCTTTCTTCTGAGCGACGAGGCAGCCATGATTTCAGGCACGTCAATGCCAGTTGATGGCGGGCTTTCAATATCCTGAACTTCGGCCGTTGCGGCACCTCCCGATCCATAATCATTGAGGTCTTAGTGTGGAACGATCAGCAACTGCACCTGGGTCCGCCATCGCGACAGCGAGTTGGAGAACCCTTGGTAGTCGGGGCAGGGATTCGAACCCTGCGTCACAGCTCGATCCACACGCTGAAGGTGAAAGCCCGGAATTTCCATTGAAATTCACCGATGGAATTGCAGGTCCTCGGTTCACATCCGTTCACGGCGTATAAGGCTATATGGACGTAACGCTTGTACTTTGGCGTTTTCGCTGAGCAAAGTGGGGCCGGTTTGCTCTAGCTGAAATCGACTTCATCGAACAAACCCCGACAAAACGCGGAGCTTTGACTGAGGCTGTCTCCTTCGGCCCGTTGCGTTCAGTGCTGCTGTCGGTGGCACCTGGCACAAGCGATATTTGCAGCCGACGGCCTGTCGCATTATGTTATGGAAGAATGGAAAGGAGATCGCTGATGCTTTTGCAGAAATACCGCGAGAACAAGCAAGCCTTGAAGCAGATCGGCCGGGAGGCCATCGCCGAGAGCCGCCGTATGGGCCTAACGATCACTGCCAAGGATCGCCAGAACGAGGCGCAGGATAAGGCCCAGCATGAGCGCAAGGAACGTGCTCCGGCTACCGTGAGGTAGCAATCGCTTCATGCCCGAGTTGTCGTGTATCCTCCTCGCAGGGCCGAACGGCTCCGGCAAAACTTCCGCCTTCGCGAAGCTGAAGCTCGACGGTGTTTGGATCAACGCGGACGAGATCGCCAAAGCGATGCCGGCCGCCGATAACAGATCGACTGAAATCCAAGCTGGTCGAGCGGCTCTCCTGAAAATTGACGAGATGATCGACACCAGGCAGTCTTTTATTTTCGAGACGACGCTGAGCAGCAACCAATCGTTGCGAATGATGCGGGCTGCCAAGGCGGCCGGGTTCAAGGTCGGCTTGTACTATGTTGCTTTGGATTCCGTTGAGACAAACGTCGAGCGCGTTAGACAGCGTGTCCTCAAGGGCGGTCACGACATCCCGGAGGAAAACATCCGAAGGCGGCACGATGGATCCTTCGAGAAGCTGACCGAAGCTCTCAGGATCGCAGACGAAGTTTTGTTGATCGACAACTCAGGGATAGAACCGCACGAGGTCTTCGCCATTAACGGCGGCGTGGTCCAGTCCTTCGACATCGATGACAACCAAGCGCTGCACAAGCTCTTTGAGGCCAAGGTCTGCGAAGCGTACCATCTCATGCGAGCGCTGGAAGGCTTTGAGAGCAGGTAATTGAGGAGGGATAGGCTGCCTCCGGTTGACAGACCTTTAAATATCTCGCCAACTTTCCGACCGCGCACCGCGAAGTTCGGCGAACTGCCCTCATGAGGCTTGCCGAAAGGAAAATCTACCCGGCGCGGGTTCCAGGTCCAAGATGAGAATGATAATCGGCGGCGGCGATCGCTGGAGGTCCATAAATTGGCCTTATGCGACGAAGTATGTCTTTTCAGGAAGTTAAGCTATCTGAACGACCTGTCGCCGGTTCGATTCCCTTCAAGAGCGAAACGACGATGTCGGCTCGGATGTAGGCTGAGCCGACATCCGAGCCGAGCATATCATTCGATTTTATGCAGCCCCCCAAACCTGATTGAGGATTTTGGCGGCCAGTGCGGCCTTATCTTGCGGCAAGAAACGACCATAGTGCTGCTGCACGACGTCGGGCGTGTCCTGAATGGCGTAGCTCGCCTGCTCGTAGGAGCCGGTCTCCTTCAGGATATGTGTGGCAAGAATATCCCGCAGGTTATGCGGCCCATGCGGCAGCAAGCCCTTGATCGCACCGCGTTTGGTATAGGGGTTTTAGATCCCATAGCGTTGGATGACGGTCCGCCAGGCCTCGTAGAACGTGCTGGAGTTGTAGGCGGCGTCGATGCTGGTCGTCTTAACCGTTTTGACGAACAGCGTCTCAGGGTCCGTGGCACCGCCAAGCAGAACGCCGCGATGGCGGTCGATGTAAGCGTCGAGGTATTTGTAGAGATCGAGCAGGTCCGGCAGGATAAGCCGGAACGGCTTTTGGCCGAAGAACGAGAAGCCGGAGTTTTTGAACGCGACCGATGGGATCAGGACTTCCCACCCCTGATCACGATCACTCCAGCGCAACTCCCCGCATTTCATGTCCTCCAGCCGGCGTTCCGATGTCGGATAATGTCCTCGCGGGCAGACACGCAGTTGGCGAAGGTTCTTTTGCCGCAGCCCGAGGTGCAGGCCAAGCCTGAGCAGCAGGAATGATCTGATGGCCTCGGCCGCCGACCGTGGATATCTGTTCTCGTCCGGCATACGTGCAAGGATCTCGTCTGTGATCTTGCGATATTCCGCCAACGGGCTCTCGGCTTCGAGGACACATATGATCGGCTCGAACGGGTCGCGATGAACACGCATGACGCGTTGGATTTCCTTGGATCTGTTAGCGGCATGTCGGTGGAAAGCGTCGCAGGCCCCATGCCAATCCTGAGCTGCGAAGTCGATTTCTTCCTGTTCAATCAAGCCTGAGATCGGCCTGATGTTCTCAAGCAGTTCCGGATGCTGCCGGATCCAGCCAATGTCGGCGCGAGAAAGGGCTTGGGCAACCATTAGCATGTCCTCTTCCCATTTGGTATAGAAGCCACGGCGCTGTTCCCGCCACTGCAGATACCAGTCCCAAACGCCAGGGAAGATGAGAAGACCAAAACTCAAATGACTGAGCGGAACGCCAAAACCCTTTACTGCACCGTTTGGTGAAGCGGCTAGCGCGCCAAACATCAGGCCTAGGTGCTCAATCTTCTGAGAGGCCGTTTCCTCACCCCAAACGCCATTCCGCTGAAATCCAATTGCCGTCAACGTCGAGGTTTTGAAGCGGATAAGATCTGCCATTTCCATGGCAAGCCGCGGCGGCGCGTCGACGACGCCGGAGAGAAGATCAGGATCATCGAACTCGGCCGCTTGATTCTGATTGGCGCCGGCCACGGATGCCAAGGATCTGGCCGACAAAGCGCTTCCGCCATAAGTGACGCCGGGAAAGCGGATGGCATAACGTTGCTTGCTGGCCGCCGCCTGGTATCGACGATACTTTGTCGATCCGGTATAGCGCGGCGATCAGGATGAGACGGTAGCGACAATCTGGATGAGATTCTTAGGTCGCGGTCGGGATCAAGTTATCAGGTTGATTGCCGCTTACAAGGTCCTCTTGGCTTTCTGATTGCCGCTCCGCGACAGATTCAGTTGCGGGTCTGATTGTCGCGAAAGCGGCCGGTCGGCCCCGTTGGCGCTTTTCCTCGAGTGCGGTTCTGCGTCGGTAGCTTTCGACATTCATTTCGAAGATCGTGGCATGGTGTACGAGCCGATCGACCGCTGCGAGCGTCATGGCAGGGTCGGGAAAGACGCGGTTCCATTCTCCGAACGGCTGGTTGGCCGTAATGAGGATCGATCGATGCTCGTATCGTGCCGAGATCAGTTCGAAGAGCACGCTTGTCTCCGCCTGGTCCTTGGTGACGTAGGCGAGATCATCGAGGATGAGCAGGTCATACTTGTTGAGCTTGTCGATGGCGGATTCCAGCTGCAACTCCCGTCGGGCGACCTGGAGCTTTTGCACGAGATCGGTGGTCCGGGTGTACAGGACCCTCCATCCGTTCTCGATCAAGGCCAGGCCGATAGCGGCAGCGAGATGGCTCTTTCCTCCGCCGGGCGGACCGAACATGAGGATGTTGGCTCCTTTGGCAAGCCAACTATCGCCGGCGGTGATTGCCATGACCTGTGCCTTGGAGACCATAGGCACGGCATCGAAAGCGAAGCTGTCCAATGTCTTGCCCGGCGGCAGGTGCGCCTCGGCGAGATGCCGTTCAATCCTGCGATGGGCACGTTCTGCCAGTTCGTGTTCGGCAATCGCCGACAGGAAGCGAGCTGCCGGCCATCCTTCCCGGTCCGCCTGTTCTGCAAATCGTGGCCAAAGGGTTTTGATCGTCGGCAGCCGGAGCTCGTTGAGCATGATGCCGAGACGTGCTTCATCGATGACGTGGGCGTTCTTCATGCCGCTTCTCCTGTCCCGATCAAGGCCTCGTAGCCATTGAGCGATGCGAGTTGCACATGAACGGTCGGCAGCTTGGCTGGGTCAGGACCGAAGAGCGCTCGCATGCAAGCCAGATCGGGTAGCTGACCGGCATCGAGTGTCTTGGCCAATTCTTCAGCAAGTTCACGCTCGCAGCCGCGGTCATGGGCCAGCGCCAGGAGTTCGACGGTGATCTTGCAAGCTTGCTTGTCAGGAAAGTGTTCGGTGAGGGTCTCGAAAGCTCTGCGGTATTCCTCCCGCGGGAAGAGCTTGTCGCGATAAACGAGGCCGCGGAGCGCCATCGGCTTTTTGCGCAGGGAATGGATGACGTGATGGTAGTTGACGACCTGGTCGTGCCGCCCGTCGGGATGACTGCGACCGCGGCGCAACGTCATCAGGTGCGTCCCACCGACAAAGACATCTAGCCGATCATCGAACAGGCGCACGCGCAGCCTGTGGCCGATCAGGCGGGACGGCACGGTGTAGAAGACCTTGCGCAAGGTGAAGCCGCCAGTCCTCGCCACCGTGACGACAATCTCTTCGAAGTCTGTGGTTCGCCGCTCGGGAAGCGCCTGCAGATGGGATCGCTCCGCATCAATAGGCTTGCCATGGGCGGCATTGCGACGACTGACGATCTCATCGACAAAGGCGCGATAAGAGCCGAGATCGTCGAATTCTCTCGTGCCCCGCATCAGTAGGGCGTCGTGAACGGCATTCTTGAGATGACCGTGAGAGCTTTCGATCGAGCCGTTCTCATGCGCGACGCCCTTGTTATTGCGCGTCGGGGTCATACGGTAATGGTCGCATAGCTGGTCGTAACGATGCGTGAGATCGACCTTGGCATCGGCATCGAGATTACGGAAAGCCGCCGATAGGCTGTCGCTGCGACGATAAAGCGGCATACCGCCCACGGACCACAAGGCATTTTGAAGCCCCTCGGCCAGCGCGACAAAGCTTTCCCCGCCGAGAATGACATGGGCATGTTCGAAGCCCGACCAGACAAGCCGGAAGTGATAGAACAGGTGATCAAGCGGCTGGCTGGCGATCGTCACACCAAGACCGCTGGCGTCGGTAAAATCCGAAAGACCCAGCCGGCCTGGCTCGTGTGTTTGTCGGAAGATGACCTCCTGCGCTTCGCCATGGACAGCACGCCATGACCGGATGCGTCGCTCAAGCGTGCGGCGGATCCCTTCGGAAAGTTCTGGATGTCGGCGCAGCATCTCATTGTAGACCGTGACGGCACGGATGCCGGGTGCGGCCTTCAGGAGCGGGATGACTTCCGTCTCGAATATCGGCTCCAGGGGATCAGGGCGACGGCGTCCGCGTGGCGCTTTGCTCTGAGATGGCAGTTGCACCTCCCTGGTGGAAGGCGGGCAAGCGGCCTTCCCGGCGGACGCCTTTTTTACCTGATGTGCCATCGGCTTTGGCGGCCGCCGTTCTTCGGCCGCTGGCGCTGCGCCAAGCCAGCGGATGATTGCATCCAAGCCTGGGCGAAGCTGCTTTTTCAGTTCCGCCGTCAATTCGACTTCGATCCCACACGACTGACCGATCGTTGCCCAATCGATATGGCCATTTAGGAACGGCGGCGATTTTCGGTAGATGATCAAGCTTAGGAGATAGGGGCGGACGTTCTCCAACACTCGTTTGAATGCGATCGGCGGGATACGCAGCTCGCAGAATTCGGATATCTTTCGCTGAAAATGCCGTGATGAAATGTCGTTTTTGGTCATGCTCATTCCGTTTCTCTCGGCACCTATGCCGAGGGCGAGCGGGAATATGAGGCGAGCTTTAAGAAAGGATGTATCAGATTTCTGACCGTACAGAGGCGGCCGACCTGACGATCTCGTTCCTGCTTCTCACCTGGTGTTCGTCGATGCACAGGGTGATGTCTCTCCCCTTTCACAGAGGGATTAATCCTGATATACCGTCTATCGAAAAAGGTATAACGTTTGTTGGATCACGATGAAAAAGATCGATCTCGTCTATCAGACAATGCTGGCGGAGCTGGGACAACGGTCGATGGACGCCGCTTGGACCGCCGACTTCCCCCCAGAAGGCCGTTTTCAGCGCGTTGTGGTCAAGGAAAAAAACTACTGGTACTTCGACATCCCGGATGGTTCTGGCGGAAAATCCCGGCGCTATGTCGGTCCTTCAGAAGACGGTGAGATCACCCGCCGCGTCGAGACACATCAGCGTCAGAAAGATGATCTTCTTGCACGACGGCGGATGGTAAGTAGTCTCACTCGTGAAGGCGGGATGATTGCGCCAGATACGATGTCAGGAGCGATCGTGGAAGCACTTGCATCCGGCGGCCTCTTTCGGCTCCGCGGTGTGCTCATCGGCACGGTCGCGTTCCAAACCTATGCGGGCTTACTAGGCGTCCGATTGCCAGCGGCTGCAATTCTGACCGGGGATGCCGATATCGCTCAGGATTATGCAATCTCTCGCGAGGTTGAAGACACTCTTCCTCCCATTGTTGATCTCCTGCAAAACGTTGATCCAAGTTTTCGGCCGGTCCCTCACCGATCAGGTTCGATTGCCTCGTCCGCCTTTCAGAATGCAACTGGATATCGTGTAGAATTTTTAACTTCGAATCGCGGATCTGATGACCACATCGACCAGCCTGCAAGCATGCCCGCTCTTGGTGGCGCAAGTGCGGATCCACTCCGGTTTCTCGATTTCCTGATCAGAGATCCTTTACGAACGATCCTGCTGCACAAGAGCGGTGTCCCAGTGACTGTTCCAGACCCTGCCCGATATGCGGTGCACAAAATGATCGTGGCCACAAGACGCAGGACCGACGGGCTGAGTGCGGTCAAACGCGACAAAGATATTCGCCAGGCCGAAATCCTTTTTGAAGCTCTTTATGAGACCCGCAGAGCGTCCGATTTCGCGATTGCGTTCGAGGAAGCGTGGCAACGTGGGCCAGCGTGGCAAGAGGCTCTTCAGAAAGCTGCAAACAGCATGCTGTCTGCGCAAGGTCAAGATGCGCTGAACCGAATCAGAAGACAAGGTAACACCGAGATCGGTTTCGACCCGCCGGAGGGCGTCCCTTTGAGCACTTAGAAGTGGGATCCAAAATCGGCAGCGGTTTCAAGCCTTTGAGGGTACAACCAGCTCGGCCACGACGTGTCCGGAATAAGCAGGATCGGCGGTGATGCCGGTGCCGATAGCTGTGCCGCCGAGATTGATTTCGAGCATGAACCGCGCGACTTCCCGCACCCTGAGAATGTCTTCCCTTAGCGTGGTTGCAAACGCGCCAAACTCCTGGCCGAGCGTCATCGGCACGGCATCCTGCAACTGGGTCCGGCCGAGCTTCAGGATATCCGCGAACTCGCCCGCCTTCAGATCGAAAGCGGCCGCCAGTTCATGGAGTCCACGCACGAGTTCTTCGCTGCTGTCAAGGAGAGCAAGGCGGATGGCTGTTGGATAGACATCGTTTGTCGATTGGGACAGGTTGACGTGATTGTTGGGATGGATCTCGTCATAGCGTCCCTTGGAAAAGCGCAGATGTTCGAGCGCCCGGTTGGCAATGATCTCGTTGGCCTTCATATTCGTCGATGTGCCGGCGCCGCCTTGGTATACGTCGATGACGAATTGATCGTCGAAGGCCCCACCGATGATTTCCTCACACGCGGTCTCGATGGCCGCAAAGCGACGCTCGTCGATATCGCCAAGCGCTCTGTTCGTCCTGACAGCGGCGAGCTTGACCATGCCGAGCGCCTTGATGAGAGGCCGTGGGCTGCTCTGAACTGTTCCCGAGATCTGGAAATTCGTTACCGCGCGTTGCGTCTGGGCGCCGTAATAGGCGTCGGCAGGCACATCGACATCGCCAAGCGTGTCCTGTTCGACGCGCATTTGTTCTGGGAGCATCGTATTCACGACTTTAAGCAGCGCTAGCTGTGGTGTTGAGATAGACGGCAAACAGGCTGCGGGTTGCCGTAATGAAGAGGCGGTTGCGCGCCGCGCCGCCGAAACACACATTGCTGACGGTTTCAGGCAGCAGGATCTTTCCGAGCAGGTCACCGTCCGCCGATAGGCAGTGAACCCCGTCGCCGGCGCTTGTCCAGATGTTGCCGCGCGAATCCAGCCTGAAACCGTCATACATGCCGCTGTCGCAGACACGCAGGATCTGCCCGGCGGCAGGGCGCCTGTCGTGCGAGAGGTCGTAGGCCATCAGTCGTGCCGGGCTTGCGCCGCTGTCGACCACGAAGAGACGCGTCTGATCGGCCGAGATTGCCAACCCATTCGGCTGTTCTAGGTCGGTGATCACGGCATGCAGGCTGCCATCCGGATCGAGGCGAAAGACATTGCGGGATCCGATCTCGCTCTCCAATCGCGCGCCTTCGTATTCGGTCGAAATGCCGTAGGTCGGGTCGGTGAACCAGATGGAACCGCCGTTGTCGACGACCACGTCATTCGGAGAGTTTAGTCGGTGACCCTCGAAGCGGTCGGCAAGGTGCGTGTGCGAACCATCATGCTCGAAGCGTACCACGCTGCGTGTCTGGTGCTCGCAGGCGATGACGCGACCTTGCCGGTCGAGCGTGTGGCCGTTGGCGAAATTCGACGGCCGCATGAATTCGGATACGGAGTCGTCGCACTCGTTGTAGCGAAGCACGCGACTGTTCGGGATATCGGAGAACAGTAGATGCCGCGCGGCCGGAACATAGACCGGCCCCTCCAGCCAGCGCCCACCCGAATACAACTGATCCACATGGACGTTTGGCAAGATAAGCTGCCGAAAGCGCGGATCGAGGACCTCGAACCAGGGCGTATATGTCATATGCTTCCTCCTCCCAAGGTAGGCTAGATTGCATGCATCCAGCCGAGGCCGTCCTCGGTGCTGGCTGCCGGTCTGTATTCGCAGCCGATATATCCGCGATAGCCGATCGCATCGATCTCCTGGAAGATACGACGATCGTCGAGCTCTCCGGTCATCGGCTCATGCCGCGTCGGGACGGCTGCGATCTGGATATGGCCGATCTGCGGCGCCATGGCGCGCAGGGCGGTAATGACGTCGCCATGCAGGATCTGCCGGTGGTAGACATCGAACTGCAGCTTGACCTCGGGCCTGCCTAGTTCCCAGATCAACTCGATGGCCCGGTCGAAATCGTTGAGGAAATAGCCCGGCATGTCGCGCTTGTTGATCGGCTCGATGACAAGGCCGATACCCGCTTGCGCCGTCGCGTCGGCAGCCCGTTTCAGGTTGTCGCGATAGCAGGCGAGGGCGGCCGCATCGTTGGCGGGCGCGATCCCGGCCATCATGTGCAGAAGCGGCGTCTGGATTACCTTGCCGTAGCCGATGGCGGTGGCAAGCGCTGATTTGAACTCCTCGCGACGGTCCGGAAGGCTGGCCAGGCCGCGATCGCCGTCCGCCCAGTTGCCCGGCGGCATGTTGAACAGGGCTTGCTTCAAGCCTGCGGAGCGCAGCGCTTCGGCGACCGTTTCTGGCGGGTAGTCATAAGGAAAGAGATATTCGACGGCCGTGAAGCCGGCCGCGGCGGCTGCCTGGAAACGCTCCAGAAACGGCCGCTCGTTGAACATCATCGACAGGTTGGCGGCAAACTTCGGCATGGCCTCACGCCTCCTTTTCCATTCCGGGCAGCTGCAGTCCGGCGATCTGCGCCAGCAGGCGGGCGACGGAGCTGTCGTCGTCCCGGCCCATGCCGGCGGCTTCGGTCATGATGAAGAGTTGCAGCGCTGCCGCCGTGATCGGCAGCGGGAATTTCTGGGTGCGGCCGATGTCGGAGACGATGCCCAGATCCTTGGTGAAGATGGAAACCGCACTATGCGGCGTGTAGTCGCCTTCCAGAACGTGCGGGACGCGGTTCTCGAACATCCAGCTGTTGCCGGCGGATTTGGTGATCACGTCGAAGACACGGGAGATGTCGAGATCGAGGTTTTTTGCGAATGTGATCGCTTCGCAGGCCGCAGCGATATGGACACCCGCCAGCAACTGATTGACGATCTTGAAGGACGAGCCGACGCCGGCCTGATCGCCGAGCTGGTAGACTGTGCCCGCCATCGCATCGAGCGCGGGGCGCGCGGCTTCAAAGGCGGCGGCGGATCCGGAGGCCATGAAGGTCAGTTCGCCGGAATTCGCCTTCTTCGAGCCGCCGCTAATCGGCCCGTCGAGATAGTACAGGCCGGCTGCTTCGGTCTGTGCGGCAAACACCTTCGCCTCGCTGGGGGAGATGGTGGCGCAGGAGACGACCACCGCGCCGGGCTTCATCGCCGATACGATGCCGCCCTCGCCAAAGAGCACGGTTTGCGTCTGCGCGGCATTGACGACGACGACTACCGCGGCATCAGCACCCTCAACAGCTTCGGCGGGCGTTGCGGCGCCTATGCCGCCTTCGACCGCGAGCGTCTTCAGTGCATCTGCATTGATGTCGAAGCCACGAACCTCAAGGCCCGCCTTCAACGCGGACCGGGCCATCCCAAGCCCCATGGAGCCCAATCCGATAACGGCTACAGTGATCCGGCGTGACATGAATAATACCTCTCAGGCGAAATGATGCGTTAATCTCAGCGCTAACATCTCTTTAGAAGCACATCATCTTGATCTGTTCAAGCAAGTTATGTTAGCGCTGAGATAAATCTGGAGAATGAGCCATGACGGATGACGGTCAGCTATCCGACGACACCAGCTTGCAGCACCTTTCGCAAGGCGCGGGAATGACGCCGACGCTCGCACATGTCGCCCGGCTCGCCAATGTCAGCGAGAACACCGTGTCGCGTGTGATCCGCAACAAGGGCTCGATCGCCGTCGAGACGAGGGAGCGGGTGAATGCGGCGATCGAACAGCTCGGCTATATACCGAACCGTGCGGCCGGCTCGCTCGCCTCGTCGTCCTCGCTGATCATCGGGGTCATTCTGCCTTCGCTGTCCAACATCGTTTTCCCGGAACTGCTGCGCGGTATCAATGCCGGCCTCAGCGGTACGCCCTACCGGCCGATGATCGGGGTGACCGATTACGATCTCGGGGTCGAGCAGGAGCTGATCTCCTCGCTCCTCGCATGGCAGCCGGCGGCCCTCATCACCACCGGCTTCGAACACACTGAGCAGGCGCGCCGCATGCTGGAAGGAAGCCGCGTGCGCGTGGCGGAACTGATGGACATCGACGACAAGCCTATCGATCTGGCCGTCGGTCTGTCGCATCGTGAGGCCGGCCGCGCCATGGCACGCCATCTTGCCCAGCGCGGTTACAGGAACATCGGCTATGTCGGCCACGACTGGATGGCGGACCGCCGTGCCTATGCGCGCTACCAGGGTTTGAGCGAGGGGCTTGCGGAGGCGGGGCTGTCGCTCGTTTCCGAATGCCGCACGGAGCAACCGAGTTCGACCCTTGAAGGACGCAAGACGCTCGCCCGGCTTTTGGCCCGCGGCGCGGAGATCGATGCCGTCGCCTTTTCCAATGACGACATGGCCGTCGGTGGCTTCATGCATTGCCTTGCGGCGGGCATCGCCGTGCCGGACAATCTTGCGCTGATCGGTTTCAACGGTCTTGAGATCGGGCAGGTCCTGCCGAAGCCGCTGACGACGGTTCTGTCGAACCGCTTCGCCATCGGCAAGGCGGCCGTAGACGTTTTGCTCGAGGATCCGAAGCGTCCGCCGGAGACACGGATCATCGATACCGGATTTTCAATCATCGAGGGCGCAACCGCGTGAGCGGAGCCCCTGCCTACGGAGAAAAGACATGCTGCTTGGCGCAATCGCCGACGATCTGACCGGAGCGACCGATCTGGCGCTGATGCTTTCGCGCGAAGGCATGCGCACCATACAGACGGTCGGTGTCCCACCCAAGGATTTCGACATCGGCGACGCCGATGCCGTCGTCGTCGCATTGAAATCGCGGACGAACCCGGCGGCGGAAGCCGTCGACATGTCGCTTGCGGCGCTCGAATGGCTGAGGGCATCGGGTGCCCGCCAGATCATCTTCAAATATTGCTCGACCTTCGATTCCACCGCGAAGGGCAATATCGGGCCGGTCACGGATGCGCTGGTCGCGGCGCTGGGCACGGATCTGACAATCGTCTGCCCGGCCTTCCCGGCAAACCGGCGGACGGTCTATAAAGGCCATCTGTTCGTCGGCGATCAGCTGCTCTCCGACAGCCCGATGCGCCATCACCCGCTGACGCCGATGACGGATTCGTCTCTGGTTCGCCTGATGGCGGCCCAGTCTGGGCTGAAGGTCGGCCTTGTGGAGCATGCCACCGTTGCCCGCGGCGCCGATGCCATCCGCAATGCGTTCGAGGAGGCCAGACAGCGCGGCGAGGGGATCGTGGTCATCGATGCGATCTCGGATCAGGATTTGCGTGTGATCGGCAAAGCTGTCGCCGATTTCCCGCTGATCACCGGAGGCTCTGGCATCGCGCTTGGCCTGCCGGACAATTTCCGACGCCAGGGCTTACTGCCCGAAGCCGACACGGGCGGTGCGTTCACGCCACCCTCTGGTCGCGCCGCGATCCTGGCAGGTTCCTGTTCGGAAGCGACGCGCGGGCAGATTCGGCAGGCGATCGAGGCCGGGCTGCCGGCGCTCAAGCTCGATCCGATTGCCATTGCCGAGGGCCGTTTGACGGTCGATGAGGCCTTGCAGTGGGCGCTGGCGCAGACGCAGACCACGGCTCTGCTCTATTCCAGCGCCGAGCCGCAGGATGTGCTTGCCGCCCAGAAAAGCCTTGGGCAGGAAAAGGCGGGAGAGATCGTCGAGACATTCCTGGCGATGACGGCGATCGGACTGCGGCAGGGCGGTGTCCGACGTCTGATCGTGGCCGGCGGTGAAACGTCGGGCGCCGTGGTCGGCGCGCTGGCGCCCGCTGCCTTGTATATCGGCCCCGAGATCGATCCGGGCGTGCCGTGGACGGTGACGCTCGGTGATGAGCAGCCGATGGCTCTTGCCTTGAAATCCGGCAATTTCGGCGCCCCAGACTTCTTTCTCAAGGCTTGGGAGATGCTGAAATGACGGCCGTTCTGTCGGAAGAAACGCGGTTGCGTGACGAGATCGTGGAGGTCGGGCGCTCGCTGTTCGACCGCTGCTTCACCTTCGGCTCGACCGGCAACATAAGCGCGCGGCTGAGCAATGGCGAGATGCTCATGACGCCGACCAATGCGTCGCTCGGCGCGCTGGATCCAACCCGCCTGTCCAGATTTTCGGCCGAAGGCGTGCATCTGGATGGAGACAAGCCGACAAAGGAGGCCTTCCTGCATCAATGCATGTATTGCGAGCGCGCCAGCGCCGGCGCCGTGGTTCACTTGCATTCCACCAATGCAGTTGCGGTCAGCTTGATCGACGGGCTTGATCCGGACGATCTTCTTCCGCCGCTCACGGCTTATTATGTGATGCGGGTCGGCAAGCTGCCCATGGCTCCGTATTTTCCGCCGGGGGATGTGGCGCTGGCCGAAGCGGTGAGGGAGCGCGCGCGCGAAAGCCACGCCGTGCTGCTTGCCAATCACGGCCCAGTGGTTGCCGGAAAATCGCTGCGCGAAGCACAGTACGCGACCGAAGAGCTGGAGGAGACGGCGAAGCTGTTTCTCATGCTGCGCGGCGAGAAAATCCGGCCTCTGACCGGACAGCAGCGTGATACGCTGCTGAAAGGGCAGAGCTGATGATCAGCTCTGCTGCTCGGCGCCATCCGACCGCGTATGGGCGATCAGCGAGAGGTACCGTTCCGCCGCCTTGCTGAATTTCGCCTGCCAGATGACCTGCGCTTCAGCAAGATTGCGATCGCGAAGCGCCTCGTAAAGCCTCATGACATAGCGCTCGGCGTCGCCCTTTCGATCGGTGTACTTGACCTTCAGCAGATTGTTGAAGCGACGAACATCTCCCGTCAATTCGGAGAAATACCGGATGGTCCGCTGCAGTTCGGTCGCTTCGATGATCGCCTGCTGGAACTCCAGGTCGTTTTGAACAGTTTCCGTCTGGTTTTCGAGGTCTGCGAACCGTACCGCGTTGCTGGCCAGCTTCTCGAGTTTCTTCAGATCCGTGGCCGACAGACGGCCTTCCTCGGCCAGCAGGTAATCGAGGGCGATCTTTCCGAGCGCCATGCGGATATTGTAGACTTCGATGACGCTTGCGGCATCGACATCGCTGACGAGCGCGCCCTTGTTGCGCCTCAACTCGACGAACCCTTCGCGCGCCAATAGGCGCAGCGCCTCGCGTACTGGGTGGCGCGACACGTCGAGCATGTCGGTGAGTTGCTGTTCGATCAGCCGGTCGCCCGGCTTGAACCGTCCGGAAATGATGGCGCGGCGGATCTGCTCGGCGGCAAATTCGGTGCTCTCCATGTTGGTCATGGGCGCGAGCGGTGCGTTCTTCGAATTCGACTTTGCCACTATGTTTTCCCGTCAATGAAATGTGAGCCACGCCGCCCACATGGCAAGCAAGGGCATATCAGGCCGTCGAAGAGCCGATTCTTTCCATCGATATTTCTTGATGGCCTGACGATCGTCCCTTTACATCAGGGACGATCGATTGTCGATGATATGCAATCCTTCCGCTACAGCGAAATCGAGATCCGCTTCTCTGGAAGCGCGCTTGCGCCGCGAAACGCGGTGATTTCGATCTCGAACAGATATTCCGGACCGCCGAGCGGACCGCAGCTCACGCAGCTTGCAGGATTGATGCCGCGAAACTTCTCGCCCATGTAGGCCATGACATCAGGGACGTCGGCCTGATTGGGAATGAAGATCCGCCGGCGCACGACATCGGCTAGCGATGCGCCGACCGAGGCAAGCGCGCCCTCGACGTTCTTCATGGCCTGCTCGGCCTGGCCGACGGCGGTGTCGGGCATGGCGCGGGTCCTGTAGTCACGGCCAGCGGTCAGCGACATGAAGATCCAGTCGCCAACCGCGACGATGCGCGAATACCCTTCCTTCTCTTCAAGAATGCTGCCGGATGCTACTTTTACGATTTCGGTGGTCAATGTTCATTCCTTCATGACGTTCGGTGGCGCCGCCGGCTGGAAGCCGGCGATCACATGTATACGCCGCCGTCTATATTGACGGTCTGGCCGGTGATCATGCCGCCCGCGAAGCCCAGATAGATGATCAGTTCGGCAACGTCGTAAGGCGTGCAGAGCTTTTTCAGCGGCGTCGAGGCAATGGTGTTGGTGCGGCGCTCGTCCGACCATTCAATGGCCCAGGAGCTGTCGACCGAACCGGGGGCGACCGCGTTGACGCGGACCTCCGGCGCCAGCGACTTGGCGAGGTTCTTGGTGAGGTTGATGACGGCTGCCTTCGAGCCGCTATAGACGAGCGTGCTGGCGACGGCGCCGAGACCTGCGATCGAGGCCGTGTTGACGATGGCGCCTTTGCTGGCCTTCAGCGCGCCGGCGGCCGCCTTTGAGCAACGCCATACGCTCATCAGGTTGACGTTGAGGAGGTTCGCCCAGAGCTCTTCGCTGATGCTGTCCAGATCGGTGATCGGGATCGGCGTCTTCACACCTGGGGTGCCGGCATTGTTGACCAGAAGGTCGAGGTGGCCGAGATCGGCGATTGCCTTCTTCACCATCGCTTCAGCGGCTGCGGCATCGCCGACATCGCCCGGTGCCGCGACGGCGTCGAAACCTTCCTTGCGGAGGGCTTCGACCGCCGCCGGGCCACGCGGGTCGTCCGGGAGGAAGTTGATGGCGACCTTGCCGCCGCTCTGGCAGATGATGCGGGCCGCCTCGAGGCCAATGCCCGAACCGGCGCCCGTGACCAGCGCGGTGCGACCCTTCAGATCAAATGAGATCACTGTTTCTTACTCCTTCAATGATACGTATCGGACGCCGGCTCAGGCCGCCGACGTCTGGTTTGAGACGGCAGGGCGCCGTTCCCGTCGCAGGAACTTCTGCGTCTGCTCCTTGCGTGGATTGTTGATGACCTCTTCGGCCGTACCGATCTCGCAGACCTCGCCCTGATGTAGGAAGGCAACGCGGTCGGCGGATTCGCGGACGAAATTGATGTCGTGGGTGACGACGACCATGGTCATGCCCTCGCTCTTGAGAAGGCGCATCGTCTCCAGCACCTCTCCCACGAGTTCGGGGTCGAGCGCCGAGGTCACTTCGTCGAACAGCATGTATGCCGGCTCCATTGCCAGGGCGCGGGCGATGGCGAGACGCTGCTGCTGGCCGCCTGACAATTGTGAGGGCAGGGCATCCGCCTTGTTGCCGAGGCCGACGTGGTCGAGATGCTTTTGGGCAAGCTTGCGCGCCTCCGAGCGGCTCTTCTTCAGAACGACGCGGGGTGCAAGGGCGACGTTTTCGATCGCCGTCAGATGCGGAAAGGCATTGTACTGTTGGAAGACGATCCCGAGCTTCCGGCGCAAATCGTTGATGTTGGTCTTGGGATCGTGGACGCTGATGCCATCAACGATGATCTCGCCGCCCTGGATCGGCTCCAGGCCGTTGATGCATTGCAGGAGCGTCGACTTTCCGGAGCCGCTGGCGCCGATCAGGCAGAGTAGTTCACCCTTGTTGACGTCGAGATTGATGCTATTGATGACGGCCAGCGGTCCGAAGGACTTCTTGACATTGCGGATCTCAATCATACGAGAACCTTTCTTTCGAGATAGCGGCTGTAGCGCGAGACGGGATAGCAGATGACGAAATAGAAGAGCCCGATGCCGAACAGCAGCAGCCAGGTCTCATGGGTGCGCGTCATCAGGTTCTGCGCGTTTCGGGTGAACTCGACATAGCCGATCACGCCGGCAAGCGAGCTGTCCTTGATCAGGCTGAGCACGAGACCGATCCACGAGGTCAGCCCGGCGCGGTAGGCGAGCGGCATCGAGATATGGATGAACTCCTGCGGATAGGTCATGCCGAGCGAACGGGCGCTGCGGCGGAACTGGCCCGGCACGGCGAGGAACGCCGAACGGGCGACTTCGGCGGTGACCGCCGCCATCCAGGCGCTGAGCGCCAGCGCGCCGAACCAGAAGGGAGAGGTGCCGAATCCGGCCATGGCGAGAAAGCTGTTCATCAGGATCAGCTGGATGACCATCGGCACGGAGCGCAGGATATCGATCAACGGCGAGGTGACGAACCGGGCAGTGCGGGAAACCGAGCGTAGCCAGCCGACGAAAATGCCGAGAACAGTGCCTATCAGCGTGGCGCAGGCCGCCAGCCGGATCGTGTTCCAGGCTCCCATCAGGATAAAGTAGCTGTCCGACCATTGAAGACCTTGATGTGCAAGCTGGAATTGCATGTTAACTCCTGTACATCAGACGGAACACGAGCTGGGCGGAAAGCTGAACCGCCTTTGCCATCGCGTAGTAGATTGCGGCCGTGACGATGAAGAATTCGAAGGTCCGGAACGACACGGACTGTGCGTACTGGGCAGCACCGGCCAGTTCCTTGAGGCCAACGAGCATCCCGAGCGACGTGTTGAGCATGCCCCAGATCGCCTGCGTCACATAGGCGAAGAAGATGATCTTGAACATCTGCGGGAAGACGATGTGGATGAACCCCTGAAAGGTCGTCATCCCGAGAGAACGTGCTCCCGACATCTGCTGGCGGGGCACGGCATTCAGGCCGCCGCGAAAGATCTCGGCGAGATAGCCGGCATTGTTGAAGGAGATCGCCGCAAGAACGGATATATAGCTCGAGATATTGATGCCGAGTGCGCCCAGTCCGAAGTAGATCATGTAGACCTGAAAGAGGACGGGCGTGTTTCGAGACAGCTCGACCCAGGCCGTCGAGACGCGGTAGCCCCAGCCGGATCCGCCTTGGCGGGCAACCGCCATCGGCAAGGCGATCAACGTGCCGATGATCAGGGACAGGACGGTGATCTGCAGGCTTACCCATGCTCCGGCAAGAAGCTGGGGAAGGGCACTCCATACGATCGACCAGTAGAATTGATAGCCAAACATTGCGCTGTTCCAATGCTCTCCCGGTCTTGTATCACAAGACCGGGATCTCTTTAAAAGCTTCAGTAGTCAACGCCGTTGATGGCGAGCGCGGGAACGGGTCCGTCACCGAAGTAGGTCTTGTAGACTTCCGCGAAGCGGCCGCTTGTGACCTGCTGCCAGACGAACTGCTTGGTCCAGTTCAGGAACTGCTGGTCATCGCGCTTGACGGCTATGGCGACGGTGTCGGAAAGCGGCGCCGCGCCGGCGAGCGTGAATTCTGGAAACTGGCCGCTCTGCGACAGGGCATTGAAGACGCCCATGGCGACGAGGATCGAATCGACCTTGCCCTGCTGCAGGGCAAGATAGGATTCGGCGTCGCTCGCATAGCCGGTGTAAGTACTGCCTGCGGCAGCCCAGCCACCTTCCATTTCCTTGTTGATCAGCTGCTCCTGTGTGCTCCCGTTGACGCCGCCGAGCTTCTTGCCCTTGAGGTCGGCATAGGACTTGATGCCCGTATCGGCGCGGGTGATGACGCCCATGGTGAAGTTCATGTAGGGCTGGGTAAAGGCGACCGTCAGCGCGCGCTGCGGCGTGGGCGTCGTCGAGGCGATCAGGACGTCGATGCGATTGGAAACAAGTGCGGGAATGCGGTCCGGAGACGGCGTTTCGACAACCTCGGCTTCGGCGCCGAGGATCTTGGCCATGTCCTTGCAATAGGTTACGTCAAGCCCGTCAGGCTCGTTGGCGGCATTACGGAAGCCGGATGGCGGGTTGTCCATCATCACGCCGCAGCGCAGCTTCTTGCTGCCGATGACGCGGTCGAGTGTCGATTCCGCAAAGGCCATGTTGGATGCGAGCACGCCGAAGGCGGTCGCCAGTATCGTGATGGTGAGTTTCGATGTGTGCATGCCAGTTCCCCTTGTTTTTTTGGCTTTGCATCGAGCGGGATCTTCCCGTCTCGTTCGGCTGTTCCGACCCCCGCGCCGATATCTCGCGCGGGAGCCGGATGCTTGAACAGTTTGATCCGGCAGGGCGCGATCAGAAGTTGACGCCTTCGGCATTCAGCGTTGGGACGGGAGAGTCGCCGAAGAATGTCTTGTAGACCTCGTCGAAGCGGCCGCTGACCTTCTGCTGCCAGACGAAGAGCTTCGCCCAGTTCAGGAACTGCTGGTCGTCGCGTTTGACTGCGATGCTGACCATGTCGTTGTTGGGAGCGAGGCCGGCCGAGACGAATTCCGGGAACTGTCCGCTTCCGGCAAGCGTGTTGAAGACCGCGGTTGCCTGCAGGATGGCGTCGACCTTGCCCTGCTGCAGCGCCATGAAGGCTTCGGTGTCGCTCGAAAAGCCGGTATAGGTCGCGCCGGTGTCCTTCCAGCCCTTCTCGACCTGCGCATTCAAGAGCTGTTCTGTCGTCGTGCCGATGACGCCGCCGAGCTTTGCGCTCTTCAGGTCGTCCCAGCTCTTCACACTGGTCTTCTTCGTGGTGATGACGGTCGTCGTGTAGTTCATGTAGGGCTGTGTGAAGGCGACGGTCATAGCGCGTGCGGGCGTCGGCGTCGTCGAGGCGATCAGAACGTCGATGCGGTTGGAAACCAGCGCGGGGATACGATCGGGCGCCGGTGTTTCGACGATCTCCGGCTCTGCGCCCAAGGCCTTCGCCATGTCCTTGCAGTAGGCCACATCGAAACCATCAGGTTCGTTCGAGGCATTGCGGAAGCCCGATGGCGGAGAGTCCAGCATGATGCCGCAACGCAGCTTCTTGGCCTGTACGACCGTGTCGAGCGTCGAGGCCGACTGAGCATGAGCCTGGCCGGCTACGGCTGCGCACAGGATCGTGCCGGCAAGCATAAGCGTCTTGGTATTTCGCATTTCATTCCCCTTCTTGTTCGATGCGGTGTGACTTTCATGTGTGACGGGGACCGGTGCCTCCTGCGCCGGACCCCGATTGCTTGGCTCAGCTCGCGAGACGCGACAGGGCAGGTGCCTTGGCGCCGATGTTGGCGAGCGGGCCGACTTCTCTCTCGACCAGCGGAATGACCTCCTTCTTGAAGCGGAGGATCGAGCGATGCGCCCGTTCCAGAGGCATGCAGCCGAACGAGAAATTGCAGGTGAAGTTGCTGGGGTTCAGCCGCTTGATGTTGTCGACCATCTTCTCGGCGACCGTATGGGGATCACCGACGACCATGTTGTCGGCATACTGGTCGAGCGAGTATTCGCCCTCGAACGCCTCGTTGGCGATGAAACCATTGTCATCGAGCGGCAGTTCGGCCTTGCGAAGATGGTGCGCCATGCGTCCCACATAGCGTGCTCGCTCGGCGACTTCGAGGGCCTCGGCACGGCTGTCGGTGATGCTGACATATTGCATGATGGCCAGCGGCTTTTCCGCCGGCTGCTCGCCGATGCTTTCCCAGGCCTTGTTCAGCCCGTCGGCCATCTTGTAGAGGACGGGCGAGCCAAGCGTGCTGGCGGCGATGAACGGCGTCGCGTTCCACTTCTTGAAGCGGTTGAGCAGCTTGGGATGCGAGGAGGTGACGAAAATCGGGGGCAGCGGCGACTGCTGCGTCTTGATGGCGAAGGTCGTCTTCGGAACCTTGATGAACTGGCCGTTATACTCGACCTCACCCTCAACGAGCGCCTTTTCGATGACGTCCCAATACTCGACGAAGATCTCGTTCTTGTTCTCGAGAGAGACGTCGTAGCGATCGAATTCGTATTGCTGGTAGCCGGTGCCCATTCCGATGATTAGGCGGCCTTCGCTCTGGGTGTCGGCAACGGCGATTTCCTGGGCGACGCGCAGCGGATTGTAGAGCGGCAGGACGATGACCCCGGGGCCGAGCTTGATCTTGCTGGTCCAGCCGGCGGCATAGGAGCACATCATTAGTGGCGACGGCGAGCTGGAATAGTTGGCGAAGTGGTGTTCCGCAAACCACGCGATGTCGAAACCAAGTTCTTCGGCCGTTTGCACCATCTTCTTCGTATCGCGCATGACGCCGACGGCACCGTCGACGTGGTCTCGCAAGGTCATTAGGCTGAACAGACCTAACTGCATGATATTCTCCTGGGCTTTCTTGCGGCGGAGCAGTCGTTGCTGCCGCCGGTTTTCAATTAAGCTGCCGCCGACAGATCAAGCGGTGCGCCGACAGCGTATTTTCCGTCCTGATAAAGCAGCGGCGCCACTTCCATATTGAAGCGGGAGCTCAGCACGCGGCCGACAAGAATGTCGTGGGTGGCGTAGCCGAAGGCCTCGCCGATCTCGCAGAAGATGTTGGCCTGCGCGTCGGCGAGATAGGGGATGCCGTCATCCGACAGGCACCAATCTCCCTGAAGAAACCGCTCGCTGGCCGGCACGCCGCCGCTGAACCGCTTCGATATGTCCGCCTGGCGCTGCGTCAGAAGATTGACGCAGTAGCGGCCGACGTCGCGAATGTGCGGGCGGATGGAGGCGCTCTGATTGATGCACGCGAGGATCGACTGCGGCTCCATGCACAGGGAGGTGACCGATGTAACGGTAATTCCGTAGCAGACCCCGTCTTTCTGGCAGGAGATGATGCAGACCGTGGCAGCGAGCCTGCGCATTGACTGACGGAAGTTTTCCAAATCTTGCTCTGGCATGGGTTCATTTCCCTTGTTGTTGGGATAAGAAGTTGCAGATTATCTACAATCTGTCAACGCGATAATTTTGCGATTTGTTAAGTGAATGTATCTGCACGATTTTCGTGCCATTGCCGCTAAGCCACTGCTTGCATGCCGATAAAATCGGCATCCCGTCACATTGCAATTGTAGATAATCTGCATAACACTGCCTGACCCCAAGGGGTGATTTTGCCGCTACATGGAGATTTGAACGTATGTCGGAATTTGCCGGAAAGACTGTCTTGGTGTCGGGAGCCTATGGGGGCGTCGGCCTGGCTGTGGTCAGCAAGCTGCTCGCATCGGGTGCCAACGTATGTGCCACCGATCTGGAGAGCGTGGTTGCCGCCCGTGCGCCAAGCGACAATGACCGCCTTGTTGCCGTGGGCGCCGATGTGACCTGTTCCTCCGACGTCGATCGCATCTTTGCTGCGGCCGAAACTGCGTTCGGCGAGGTGGATATCGTCATCAGCAATGCCGGGTATATCGTTTCGAAGTCGGTCCACGATACGAGCGAGGAGGAATGGGACCAGGTCCTGAATGCAAACGCCAAGTCGCTGTTTCTGATGGCTAGGCGCGCGCTTCCGTCGATGATGAAGCGCAAGAGCGGAGCGGTCGTCGCGACCGGCTCGATCTCGAGCGTCGTCGGCCTGCCGGAGCAGGCGGCCTACTGCGCTGCGAAGGGCGCGCTGCTGCAACTGGTCCGGCAGATGGCCATCGACTACGCCTCCTACAATATCCGGGTGAACGCGGTCGGCGCGGGCTCAATCAATACGCCGTTCCTGACCCGCTACCTTCAGGGAATGGACGATCCGTCCGCTGCCGAAATGGCGATCAAGGCCGCACATCCGCTTGGAAGATGGGCCGAGCCGAGCGAAATTGCCGATGCCATCTGCTACTTGGCGGGGTCTGCTTCGTCGTTCGTCACTGGCCAGATCCTGATGGCTGACGGCGGATACAGTGCGCGTTGATTTTTGATGAAGCTGACGGCGTGGCTCCCGCCCAACCGCCGTCGGTTAACTCTTTGAGTACCATAAATATGCTTGCGCCCTAAAATTTGAAATCTGTCCGCAGGTTAGGCTGGTTTTATATGAGCGAATTGGTGTGTCGTCAGTTCGTGTCCTATTAAGATCAGTGATAGGTTATCATGCTTTCGGCAGTCTATTACGTCTGAACG
The DNA here is from genome assembly GCF_030380735.1 of Rhizobium sp. S152. Classification (GTDB taxonomy): domain Bacteria; phylum Pseudomonadota; class Alphaproteobacteria; order Rhizobiales; family Rhizobiaceae; genus Rhizobium. The sequence continues at coordinate 679,424 of NZ_JAUDRZ010000002.1, forward strand.
GGTTTTTTCCCCACGCTCAGTGCGCAACTCCTACGCCGAGCAACCGTTCGACGGCATCGTGATCCTGCGATAGAGCCTGCGGTGTGCCGCTCCAGGCGAGTCGACCGCGCTCCAGAATGATGACCTGATCTGCAAATTCCAGCGCGCTATGGATGCGCTGCTCGACGAGGACAATGGTCATCTCGCCGATCTTGGCAAGGTCGGCGAAGGCGGCCATCAGTTCCTCGCAGATGACGGGCGCCAGCCCCTCCAGCGGCTCGTCCAGCAATAGCACTGAGGGACGGCCGAGAATGGAGCGGGCTGTCGAGAGCATCTGCTGTTCGCCGCCGGAGAGCTGGTTGCCGAGATTGCGGCGGCGCTCCTTGAGGCGTGGAAACATCTGGTAGGCTTCCTCGATCGCCGTCTTTGGGCGTGCCTTCAGGCCAACGAAGAGGTTTTCCTCGATCGTCAGCGTTGGGAAGATGCAGCGCGCCTGCGGCACATAGCCCAGTCCCTGGTGCGCCCGCACAGCGCTGGGTATTACGGTGATATCGGCGGAACCCAGCCTGATGCTGCCATCGTAGCGCTTCGTCTGGCCGGCGAGCGTCGCGAGCAGCGTGGTCTTGCCCATGCCGTTGCGGCCAAGCACCGCCAGGCGGCCTCCGGCCGGGACGGAGAATGAAACATGCTCAATAACGCGGGTCGGGCCGTATCCGGCCGACAAGTTCTCGACCTCAAGCGACGTTGCTGGCATTGGCATAGCTCCCGAGATAGGCTTCGCGCACGCGGGCATCCATGGTGACATCAGTGGGCGAACCGTCGAAAATGATGGCGCCGGCGGCGAGCACGATGACGCGCTTGGCGAAGCGGAAGACAAGGTCCATGTCGTGCTCGATCATCAGCACGGCAAGATCGGCGGGCAGGCCGGCCAGTGCCTGTTCGATGCGCCCGGTATCGCTCTGCGGCACGCCGGCAGCGGGTTCATCTAGCAGAAGCACCTTCGGCTTCAGCGCCATGGCGACGGCGATCTCAAGCAGGCGCTGCTGGCCGTAGGCGATCTCGTTGACCTTGCGGTGCATCAGGTTCTGGAGCCCCAGCGTCTGCAGCATGCCGGTTACCTCGTCCATGACACCGGCCATCGACAGGAAGTTGCCGAACACCCGGCCCGTCCGTCCGTCTCGCTGCAGGATGGCGAGCGCGACATGCTCGGCGGGCGTCATGTCCTGGAAAAGCCGGGTGACCTGGAAAGAGCGGACCAGCCCGCGCTTGACGCGTCCGGCTGCATCCACGCGGGTCACGGTCTCTCGGCCCAGCCGGACGTCGCCGGAATCAGGCGCCAGGTTGCCGGTCACCAAGTTGACGAATGTGGTCTTGCCCGCGCCGTTCGGCCCGATCAGCGCGATCCGGTCGCCGGGATGCATCGAGATCGATACGTCGTTGGTGACGGCCAGCCCGCCGAAGGATTTCTTCAGGTTGGCGACTTCGAAGACGGCGCTCATTCGGCGGCCTCCTTGCGTCGCGAAAGCAGGGCTGCGGCCGTGCCGTAGATGCCCTTCGGCGCGAAGAGGACGACGAGGATCAAAAGCGCGCCGACCATGGTCAGCCAGTGGAAAGGATTGGCGGCCGAGACGTAATCCTCGAATAGCATGAAGATAACGGTTCCCGAGAGCGCGCCGAACAGCGATCCGGTGCCGCCAAGCACGAGCATGACGAGGCTTTCGGCCGAGAGGGTGAAGGAGAGGCTGTCGAGGCCGACGACCTGCGTCGAGATCGCGGTCAGCGCCCCGCCGACCCCGGCGACCGCACCCGATATCACATACATCTTCATCAGCGCCGCCTTCGGCGATGCGCCCATCGCCTTGATACGCAGCGGATCTTCCTTGATGCCGCGGCAGAGCATGCCGAAGGGAGAGCGCACCAGCAGGCGCAGCAAAACGAAAACGACGAGCAGGAGCACGACGCCGAAGACATATGCGGTGTGGCCATAGAGATCGAACTCGAAATAGCCGAGCAGGGGATCGGCGGAAATGCCGGAGAGGCCGTCGCTGCCGCCGGTCCAGGACGAGGCCTTGTTGGCCAATTCGTGAAAGAGGTTGATCAGGGCGATCGATAGCACCAGCTGCGGCAACCCATGGGCGCGCAGGATGATGGCACCGCAGACTAGCCCCGCAACCGCGCCGCCGACGATACCCGCCAGCGTCATCAGCAGCGGATCGGTGATGCCGTAGTGAGCTGACACGATCCCCGCGGCATAAGCGCCGCTGCCGAACAGCGCTGCATGGCCGAGCGTGGCGATGCCGCAATAGCCGGTGACGAGGTCGAGCGATAGGACCAACAGCGCAACGGCGATGATGCGTGTCAAAAGTGCCAGGTTGTCGGGAAACAGCAGGTAGCCGATGCCGGCAAGCACCATGATCGCGGCGATACCCGCGAGATCGCGACCCACTGGGCGGTGGCGTCGGACAGAGGCGGCGGTCGTGTCGGTGTTCATGGCGAGCGTCATCCTATTTCGCCCTTCCGGCAAAGCCACGCGGGAATATGCAGATGATGGCGATGACGGCGAGATAGAAGAAGAATTCACCGAACTCGGGCATCAGGTAGCGGCCGGTCGTGTCGATGCCGCCAAGCACCAGGCAGGCGATCAATGCGCCGGGAATCGAGCCCGCGCCGCCGACCGAAACGACGACCAGGAAGGTCACCATGTAGCGCAGGGCGTAATAGGGCTCGACCGGCAGCAGCTCGGCGCCGACGACGCCACCAAAAGCCGCAAGCCCGACGGCGACCGCGAAGCTCAGCGCATAGATGATCTCCGTGCGCACCCCCAGTGCAGCCGCCATCGCGGCATTGTCGACCGAGGCGCGCAGTTTCACGCCGAAGCTAGTGCGTTCAATGGTGAACCACAGTGCGGCGGCGACGCCGAGCCCGCAAACGATCGCGAACAGGCGGTGAACGGGAATGGTGCGGAAGCCGAGGTTGGTTGAGCCCTGCAGGCTCTCGGCCAATGGTATGGTCTTTAGCGTCGGTCCCATGGCATAGTTGGCAATGCCGATAATGCAGAAGGTGATGCCGATCGTCATCAGCACCTGTGTCAATTCGGGCGCGCCGTAGATTCGGCGATAAAGGAAACGCTCCATCGGAATGGCAATGATGATCGTGCCGACCACGGCGGCGATCACGCCGATGCCGTAGCCGAGACCAAGGTCGCGCACCGCATAAGAGGCGATATAGCCGCCGATCATCGCAAAGGCGCCGTGCGCCAGATTGACGACCCGCATCAGGCCCATGGTCACCGAAAGGCCGATCGAGATCACGAACAGCACCATGCCATAGGCGAGCGCATCGACGGCTATGCTGAAGACAGTTTGCATGGGTTTGGTGTGGTCCTTGTTATCGGCAGGCGGCGATCAAGTTATCGAGGCGCCCGCGGCTCCCTCATCCGCCTGGCGGCACCTTCTCCCCCAGGGGAGACGGGATTTCTGAGTTAGCCATTCGTCTCCCTCTCTCCAGCGGGGAAAGGGTATGGTGAGGGGCAGTGGCACAACATTCATGTCGAAACCGCTCGCACAGCGCCTACGTTTGAAGTCCTCACTTCAAAGCCGCAAGACCCGGATCGCCCTGCTTCTCGAAAGTCTGGATTTCCTTGTTGATGAATTTGCCTGCAGCATCCTTGGCGACTTCGCGCAGGTAGATGTTCTGCGTGATGTGGCGGCTTTCCGGGTCGATGGAGACGGGGCCGCGCGGGCTCGTCCAGGCGAGGCCCTTGACGGCCTCGACAGCCTTTTCAGCGTCCTGCTTGCCGCCCGTCGCTTCGATCATCTTGTAGATGACGTGCATGCCGTCATAGGCGCCGACAGCCGGGAAGGTGAGTTCCGCCGGATTGCCGATCGCCTTGCCCGCCGCCGCGACGAAGGCCTTGTTCTCAGGGGAATCGTGCGAGACGGAATAGTGGAAGGTGGTGAGCATGCCGAGTGCTGCATCGCCGAGCGCCGGCAGGTCGGATTCCTGTGTCAGGTCGCCGGGGGCGAAGAGCTGGATATTGGCGCCCTTCAGGCCGTTCTCGTTATAGGCTTTGACGAAACCGAGCGTCGTCGGGCCCGACGGCAGGAAGGCAAAGACGCCCTGGGCGCCGGAGTCCTTTATGCGCTGCATGATCGGGCTGAAATCATTGGTGGCAAGCGGCATACGGATCGCCTCGACGACTTCGCCGCCTGCCTTCTCGAAGCCTGCCTTGAAAGCGTTTTCGGCATCGACGCCCGGCCCGTAATCGCTGACCACGGAGATGACCTTCTTGACGCCCTTGTCGAAGGCGACCTGGGCCATCGGCGTCGATGTCTGCCAGGTGGTGAATGAGGTGCGCACGACGAGCGGGCTCTTGGTGACGATCGCCGAGGTCGCGGCATTCATGACGACGAGCGGCGTGTTGGCCTGTTTCAGAATCGGCGTGACGGCCATCGCGTCAGGGGTGAAATAGAAACCGGCCAGATACTGGACCTTCTCCTTGACGACCAGCTCCTGGGCAAGCGACTTAGACTGCGCGGGGTCGGCGGCCGGGAGGTCGCGATAGATGATCTCGACCGTGTTGTCTCCGACCTTGTTGCCGTTGGTCGCCATGTAGGCGTCGATCCCGGCCTTGAAGTTCTTGCCCTGCAGGGCGAACGGACCGGAGAACGGGCCGACCACGCCGACCTTGATCGTGTCGGCATACGCGCCCGAACCCATGAGCAGGGCCGCGGCGGCGGCCAGAAGCAGCTTCCTCATTCTATCTCTCTCCCTTTAGGCGACTCCAACGCCTTTTAGCGCGCGGCTAAAATTTCAAAGCCAGTTTGTCATGCGAAACGGTAATGTAAAATGAAATAAATGCCATAATTCATGCTCGGCAAGTTATGTATCGGTGGTGCCGAGACTGTTTATAGTGCTAGCCAGTTCGTGCGCCAGTCGCAGTGCGGCGCCGGTGGCGATCGTCATTTGCGGCAGGACCAGCCATTCAAGCGTCCATGCAGCACCGGAGCGTTCCTGTTCGTGCACCATGGAATGGTGGATCGCGGAGATCTGCGTCGCGTTGAAGCGCGCCAGCGCCACCAGCGTCTCGGCCGCGACCGGGTTCTGCTTGTGCGCCATAGCCGATGACCCGCCGCCGCCCGTCAGTCCGATCTCGTCTCCCGCCTGCGCCATCAGCGCGACATCTTGGCCGAATTTGCCGAGGCTGCCTGAAATCTGGCCGAGGAGACCGGCAAACTCCGCGATGATGGCCCGTTGGCTCTGCCATTGCTGGGTATCGACGAGGCCAAGCTCCTGCGCCAGCGAACTCCGCACCGCCACCGCCTTGTCGCCGAGTTTATCGAGGGTACCAACCGGGCCTCCGAACTGCATGGGGAAGCGTAGCGCAGTCAGTGTCTCGCGGTAGCCGCCAAGAGGCGCGCGCCAGGCCTGCAGCCGGTCGGCGACGGTGATCGGGATTGCCGCCTGCATGCGGGTCCGGCCCATCAGCGACCTGTCGCCACAGGTCTGCTGCAGTTCCGCGAAGCGCAACTCGGTCGCTGCCAGGCGCGCCGCGAAAACAAATGCGACAGGCTTCAGCCTAAGCATCAGGCTGGTATCGATGACGTCCTGGCTGGTGGCGCCGACATGAACATGAGGAGACGCGTCGCCGACGGTGGCGCGCAGCTGGCGAATGAACTCGGGAACGGCGACGCCGTCGCGCGCAGTAGCGGCGCGAAGAGAGGGAATGTCGGCGTCAAACGCGGCGCAGGCGGTGGAAATCGTCTGCGCGGCAGGCTCAGGAATAACGCCGTGGGCGGCCTCGGCGCGCGCAAGTGCCGCCTCGAACTGCAGCATGGCGCGAATATCGGCCTCGGCCGTGAACCAGGCCGACGTCTCCTCGTCGCCGACAAGGCCGGAGAGAAATGGGTGGTCGAAGGCAATCGCGCCCATCTGTCGTCCCGTCGTTCATGGTCTTGAGCGGATGTGGAATGAGCGAACCGCCCCACTGTCAGATATCGAGAAAGACGGTTTCGTTTTCTCCCTGCAGCCGGATGTCGAACGTATAGATAGAACCATCCCGCACGGCAATAAGCGTTGCGACGCGATCCCTGTGTTCGATGCGCTGAAGCAGCGGGTCGGCACCGTTCGCTTCGATCTCCTCCGGAAAGTACATCCGCGTCTGCAGGCCAATATTGATGCCGCGCGCGACGATCCAGAAGCTGATATGCGGCGCTTGTCTGCGCCCGTCTTTGAAGGGAACCTTGCCAGGCTTGACGGTATCGAAGCTGTAGACGCCATCCTCGGCGCGGGTCGGGCAACGTCCCCAGCCGGTGAAATTCGGATCGGCCGCGCCGCGCATTTCCGATGGGCTGTTGTAGAGCCCGGCGCTGTCGGCCTGCCAGATCTCGATGACGGCATCGCGCACCTGCACGCCGGCTCCGTCGAAGATGCGGCCGGTGACGGTGATCCGCTCGCCTGTTGTCTTGTCGTTGACCATCGCGATGCCGAGATCGCGTTCGTAGACACCACCGATATCGCAGAAATTCGGCGTCAGGCCAATATGGACGTAAGGGCCCGCCGTCTGCGAGGGCGTTTCCCTGAGATAGCGCAATTCCTGGGCCATCAGTTGCCCTCCAGCTTGTTTTCGAACATCGTCGAGCGGCGGCCGCGCAGTACGATGTCGAACCGGTAGGCGCGGCTGTCCATGGGGATGGTGTTGCCCCAATCCATCGGCGCGATCAGCTGTTCGATGGCGGCCTTGTCGGGGATGGTGCCGACGATCGGACACTTCCAGATCATTGGATCGCCCTCGAAGTACATCTGGGTAATCAGGCGCTGCGAGAAGCCGTGGCCGAAGATCGAAAAGTGGATGTGCGCCGGGCGCCAGTCGTTGACGCCGTTCGGCCATGGGTAGGCGCCGGGCCTGACCGTGCGGAAGAAGTAGCGGCCTTCCTCATCGGTGATCGCGCGCCCGCAGCCGCCGAAGTTCGGATCGATCGCCGCCAGATAGCTTTCCTTCTTGTGGCGGTAGCGTCCGCCGGAATTGGCCTGCCAGAACTCGACCAGAACGCCGGCCTGCGGCCGACCGCGTTCATCGAGCACTTGTCCATGGACGATGATGCGTTCGCCGATGGCGCTCTCGCCTGGCTTGGCGAAGTTGTGGAGCAGGTCGTTGTCAAGCTCGCCGATCATCGCATGGCCGAAGACGGGACCCGTGATCTCCGAGATCGTGCCGTCGAGCGAGAGTAGCGCACGCTTGGGCGAGCGCAGGACCGAGGTCTTGTAGCCGGGCGCATAGGCCGGCGGATGCCAGCTGAGGTCGCGGGCGAAAAAGGCGCCCGTCTCGGGCTTGCGGTTCGGTATTTCGGACATGACTTCCTCTCAAGCCGCCTTTTCGGCGTCCATCTGTTCGAAGGCCTGCTTGGCGATCTTGATCGCGTGATTGGCGGCCGGCACGCCGGCGTAGATCGCCACATGCAGCAGCGCTTCACAGATATCGTCTCGGCTGGCCCCGGTATTGGCGGTTGCGCGCACGTGCATGGCCACCTCGTCGTCCTGGCCAAGTGCCGCGAGCAGCGCGATCGTGACGATCGAGCGCTCGCGTTTGGTCAGACCTGGGCGCGACCAGACGTGGCCCCAGGCGGCCTCGGTAATTAGATCCTGAAACGGCTTGTCGAAGGCCGTCGAAACAGCTTCCGCGCGATCGACGTGGCTGTCGCCCAGCACGGCGCGGCGGGTCGCCATGCCTTGCCTGTAGCGCTCGGAGGCAAGCGGGGTGTCACTCATGAGCTTTTCCATCTAATGCGAAGTCGATGAATGCGCGGATGACCGCCGTCAGGGCCTCTGGCTGCTCGACGCAGGGAATATGGCCGGCATCGCGGATGATCTCGTAGCGGGCGTTGGGGATGAGCTGTGCCAGCGATTTGACGAGGTCGGGCGGTGTCGAGCCGTCCTGATCGCCGACGATGCAGATCGTCGGCACGGCGATCGCCTTCGCCGCTTCGGTAAGATCGGCGTCGCGCACCGCGGCGCAGGTGGCGACGTAGCCGGCCACCGGCTGGCGGACGAGCATGTTGCAATAACCGTTATAGGCGGTGCTTTCGGGGCGGCGGAAAGCCGGTGTGAACCAGCGCTCCATGATGGCATCGCACATGCTGTCGATGCCGTTCTGCTCAATCGCCGAGATGCGCGTGTTCCAGATGTCAGCGGTGCCAATCTTGTGGGCCGTGTCGCAGAGAATAAGAGCGCTGACGAGATCCGGTCGCTGACGGTAGAGCGACTGGGCAATCAGCCCGCCGACCGAAAGGCCGCAGACAATCGCCTTCTTGATCGCAAGCGTTTCGAGCAGACCGATCAGGTCCGAGGCGTGGTCCTCGATCGTGTAGGGTGTCTGGCCGACATCGGAGAGGCCGTGGCCGCGCTTGTCGTAGAGCAGAATGGCGAAATCGCCCGCCAGCCTGACGATCACGTCGCGCCAGATGCGGAAATCGGTGCCAAGCGAATTCGCAAATACCAGAACCGGCTTGTCGGCCGGGCCGCCGATAACCTGATAGTGGATGGCGATGTCGTTGACACGGGCAAATTGCACTGGAAATTCCTCCTGGCAGGAAACTGAATGTTTAATCTGGTTAGGTAAAATGATATTTCGTGGCGATCCTATAACTTGAGAGTTATGTAAGAGATGATCGACAGCCGCATTAAGTTCCGCCATCTGCAAACCTTTGTCGAGGTCGCACGCCAGAAAAGCGTGATGAAGGCGGCCGAGTTGCTGCATGTCAGCCAACCCGCCGTGACCAAGACGATCCGAGAGCTTGAAGGCGTTCTGGGTGTCGAAGTCTTCGAGCGCGATGGCCGCGGCATCAAGATCACGCGATACGGCGAGGTTTTCCTGAAACACGCAGGTGCGGCGCTTACGGCGCTGCGGCAGGGGCTCGATTCGGTCACGCAGGAGCGGATCGGCGATGCCCCACCAATCCGCATCGGCGCCTTGCCGACGGTATCGACGAGGATCATGCCACGGGCGATGCAGCTTTTCCTGATGGAAAACACCTGGACCCGGCTGAAGATCGTCACAGGCGAGAACGCCGTGCTTCTGGAACAGCTTCGCGTTGGCGATCTCGACCTTGTCGTGGGGCGTCTCGCCGGGCCGGAAAAGATGACCGGATTTTCCTTCGAGCACCTCTACTCGGAGCAGGTGGTCTTTGCGGTTCGCGCCGGCCATCCGTTGCTGAAGGCCAGGCAGTCGCACTTCAATGCGCTCGGTGACTACACGATCCTGATGCCGACCCGGGCGTCGATCATCCGCCCCTTCGTCGAGGGGCTTCTGATCGCCAACGGCGTGCCCAGCCTTCCGAACCAGATCGAGACAGTCTCCGACAGCTTTGGCCGCGCCTTCGTTCGAGCAAGCGATGCCATCTGGATCATCTCCGCCGGCGTCGTCGCCAACGACATCGAGGACGGAGCTTTGGCGGTGCTGCCGATCGATACGAGCGAAACCAAGGGTCCCGTGGGCCTGACCATGCGCAACGACGCCATCCCGTCACTGCCGCTTTCGATCCTGATGCAGACCATTCGCGAAGCGGCCATGGAGGTGGCGGCCGGCCGGCCCAGCTCAAAGCTGGACGCTCAGAAGGGTAATCCGACGTAGTTTTCGGCCAGCACCGTTGCCGCAGCTTGCGAATGTGTCAGATAGTCGAGCTCCGCCTCCTGGATTTTCTGGCCGAAGTCGTCGGTGTCGGGGAAACGGTGTAACATGGTGGTCATCCACCAGGAGAACCGGACCGCCTTCCAGACACGCGACAGCGCCCGCTGCGAATAAGCGTCGATCCCTGAACTCGATCCCTCGGCGTAATATTCCGAAAGGCCGGAGAACAGGTAGTGTACGTCGCTCGCCGCAAGGTTCAGGCCCTTGGCACCGGTCGGCGGCACGATATGGGCGGCGTCGCCTGCCAGAAACAGCCGACCGAAGCGCATGGGCTCGGCAACGAAGGAGCGAAGCGGGGCGATCGACTTCTCGAAGGACGGGGCGGTCTGCAGCGCTTCGGCATGATGCGCGGGCAGGCGGCGGCGAAGCTCGTCCCAGAAGCGCTCGTCGCTCCAGTCCTCGATTTTTTCATCGAGCGGAGCCTGGATGTAATAGCGGCTGCGGGTCTGCGAACGCATCGAACAGAGCGCAAACCCGCGCGGATGGTTGGCGTAGACAAGCTCGTGACTGACAGGCGCGACATCGGCCAGAATGCCGAGCCAGCCGAAAGGATAGACCCTCTCGAAGGTGCGGATCGACCGCTCCGGCACCGCCTTGCGGCTCACGCCGTGGAAACCGTCGCATCCGGCGATGAAGTCGCAATCGATGCGATAGGTCACTCCACCCTTCTCATAGGTCACATACGGGGAATCGTCGTCGAAATCATGCGGCGTGACACTGGCCGCCTCATAGATCGAGATTGCGCCGCTTGTCTCGCGCTGTTCCATCAGGTCGCGGGTCAGCTCCGTCTGGCCATAAACCATGACGCGCTTTCCGCCGCTCAAGCCGACGAGATCGATGCGATGGTCGCGGCCATCGAAGGCAAGCGAGAAGCCGTCATGGAGCAGCCCTTCGGCATGCATCCGGGCGCCGGATTTCGCCCTGTCCATCAGATCGACCGTGCCTTCCTCCAGTACGCCCGCCCGCACGCGGCCGAGAATGTAATCCTTGGAGACACGGTCGAGTATGACGTTGTCGATGCCGGCCACGGTCAGCAGTTGGCCGAGCAACATCCCTGCCGGCCCCGAGCCGATGATGGCGACTTTGGTACGCATGTGTCCTCCCAGCGTCCTCTCCCCCAAGCTTAACGACGCGTCATGCGCGCTCCAACGCGATGGCAATCCCCTGGCCGACGCCGACGCACATGGTTGCAAGGCCGAAGCGTCCCCCGCCTGCTGCCATCTCCAAGGCCGCGGTGCCGGTGATACGCGCGCCCGACATGCCGAGCGGGTGGCCGAGCGCGATCGCACCGCCGTTGCGGTTGACGCGCGGATCGTCGTCGGCGATGCCGAGTTGGCGTAGCACCGCGAGGCCCTGACTGGCGAAGGCTTCGTTGAGTTCGATGACGTCGAATTGCTGCTGAGTCATCGACAGCCGAGCCATCAGCTTTTGCGAGGCTGGTACGGGGCCGATGCCCATGACACGAGGTGGTACGCCGGCCGACACGCCGCCCAGAATGCGGGCGATCGGCGTGAGGCTGTGTTTCTTGATGGCAGCTTCCGAAGCGATGATCAGCGCTGCTGCGCCGTCGTTCACACCTGACGCGTTGCCCGCGGTGACGGTGCCGCCCTGGCGCTTGAACGGCGTCCCGAGGTTGGCCAGCGCCTCGATCGTGGTGGCGCGAGGATGTTCGTCGCGATAGAAGACGACAGGGTCACCCTTGCGCTGAGGGATCGAAACCGCGACGATTTCCCTCGCAAGTCGGCCGTTTTGCTGCGCCGCCGCCGCCTTATCCTGGGACCTCAGCGCGAAGGCGTCCTGATCCTGACGGCTTACCTTATAGTCCTCGGCGACATTCTCGCCGGTTTCGGGCATGGATTCGACGCCGTAGAGCTCTTTCATGAGAGGATTGACGAAGCGCCAGCCGATAGTCGTGTCATGGATTTCGGCGTGGCGCGAGAAGGCCGTGTCCGCCTTGGGCATGACGAAGGGCGCGCGCGACATGCTTTCGACGCCGCCTGCGATCATCAGTTCGGCCTCGCCAGCCTTGATCGCCCGCGCAGCCGCAATGATCGCGTCCATCCCGGAGCCGCACAGCCGGTTGATCGTCGTGCCCGGCACGCTTGCCGGCAGGCCGGCGAGAAGGAGGGACATGCGGGCAACGTTGCGATTGTCTTCGCCGGCCTGGTTGGCGCAGCCGAAGATGACATCGTCCACCGCTTCCCAATCCACCGCGACGTTGCGCGCAATCAGTTCGCGCAGAGGAACGGCACCGAGATCGTCGGCTCTGACGGAGGCGAGCGCGCCGCCGAAACGGCCGATCGGCGTGCGGATGTAATCGCAGATATAGGCTTCGGTCATGCTTCACCTCCCGAAAGCGTGGGCACGATCAAATCCACGACCGGCCCGTCGATATGGAGTCGTGCGCCGGTCATCGCCTGCAGAACCTCGTTCGCCAGATCCGGCAACTTTTCCCGAAGCACGAAACGACCGTCCGCAATGTCGATCACCGCGTGGCTGGTGTAGACGCGGGTGATGCAGCCGACGCCGGTCAGCGGGAAGGTGCACTTCTCGACGAGCTTTGGCTCGCCGTTCTTGGTTACGTGTTCGGTGATGACGAAGACCTGTCGGGCGCCATGCACGAGGTCCATCGCGCCGCCCACGGCGGGCACGCCCTTGGAGCCCACCCGCCAATTGGCGAGGTCGCCGCTCTCGGCAATCTGGTAGGCGCCGAGGATGGCGACATCGAGATGGCCGCCGCGCACCATGGCGAAACTGTCGGCGTGGTGAAAAAAGGCGGCGCCGGGTTTCAGGGTGACGGCGCGCTTGCCCGCGTTGATCAGATCCCAATCCTCTTCGCCCGTCGGCGGCGCCTCGCCGAAGTCGAGAATACCGTTCTCGGTATGAAAGATCGCCTGCCGACCGGGCGGCTGGTAGCGCGCCACCATCTCGGGAAACCCGATGCCCAGGTTGACATAGGCGCCGTCGGCAATGTCCTGTGCCGCCCGCCAGGCGATCTGCGCGTTCGAGAGCTTGTTGTTGCTCATGGGCATGTTGCTCCCTCGCGGATCAGCTCTTCTTCCTGTTTGGGATTGGCAATCTCGACGACGCGATCGACGAAGATGCCGGGGGTCACGACGTGCTCGGGATCGATGCCTCCGGGGGGCACGAGGCTCGAAACCTGCACGATCGTCTGCTCGGCCGCCATGCACATCAGCGGATTGAAGTTGCGGCCGGCCTTGCGATAGGTGAGGTTGCCGTGGGTGTCGCCGACATGCGCCTTGACGATCGCGAAATCGGCCTTCAGCCAGCGCTCCTGCACATAGGGCCGGCCGTCGAATTCGGCGATCACCTTGCCTTGCGCGAGTTCGGTTCCGTAGCCTGTCGGCGTGTAGAAAGCCGGGATGCCGGCGCCGCCAGCGCGGATCCGCTCGGCAAGTGTACCCTGCGGAACAAGCTCCAGCTCGATCTCGCCGGCAAGATACCGGTCCGTGAAGGCGCGGGGATCGGAAGAGCGGGGGAACGAGCAGATCATCTTGCGGACCATGCCCGCATCCATCATCGCCGCGATGCCGATCCGTCCGTTGCCGGCGTTGTTGTTGATGACGGTCAGGTTCCGTGGCCGCTTGTCGATCAGCGCGTGGATCAGTTCGATCGGCGCGCCGGAGCCACCGAAACCGCCGATCATCACGACCGCTCCATCGCCAATCCCGTCGACCGCTTCCGCCGCGCTTCGCACTGTCTTGTCCATTGATCCTCCATCGCCGCTTGTCAGCGGCAGCGCTCTAATTTGTAGGGATCTGAGGTGTGGACGGCAATCACGTTTGTGCGCTATGTCATCTTTGTTCGAATATCGCACATGGGAGCCGACGCATGCAGGTGAAGGAACGTGACATCATGGGTGGTCTCGCCAAGGGGCTGAAGGTGATCGAGGCGTTCACGGCCGAGCACCCGCGTCTCAGCATCTCTGAGGCCGCGGACATATCGGGTTACGATCGCGCCACGACGCGTCGATGCCTGCTGACGTTGGCAGAACTTGGATACTGCGCCTATGACGGCAAGTATTTCACGGTGACGCCGCGCGTGCTTCGGCTTGGAACAGGATGCCTAGCCTCCATGCCGTTGCCCCGCATCGTCCAGCCATGGCTGGACCGGCTGTCGGAGGAGATCGGCCAGAGCACCTCGGTCTCGATCCTCGATGATGCCGAGATCGTCTACGTGGCGCGCGCGTCGCAGCGCCGTGTCATGTCGATCGCTCTGATGCCGGGATCGCGGCTACCCGCCTATTGCACCTCGATGGGACGCGTTCTTTTGGCCGCCATTCCTTCGGAGCGGGCGCTGGAGTTGCTGTCGGCCGAACCGCTTGCGCAACGCACGTCGAGAACGCAGACCGATGTGGGGGAACTCCAACGCATCCTGCAGGATGTGAAGGCCGCCGGCTACGCCTCCATCGACCAGGAGGTGGAAATCGGCCTTCGGTCGGTCGCGGTACCATTGGTCGGCGCGCGCGGGCAGACGCTGGCGGCGCTGAATGTCGGTCTGGCGGCGACGGAAGAGCCGATGCAGGCGATGGTTTCGCGTTATCTTCCGGCGCTGCTGCGTATAAAGGCCGAACTGAGCGGAATTCTGGTTTAGGGTTCAGCTATCCTGCTTCAGCAAACCGCGCGCCAGTGCATGCTCGACACCGCCTTCGATATGCGCGGCAAGGATCTGCTTGGCCGCATCGGCATTGCGTTCGAGGGCGGCATCGAGAAGCGCCTGATGCTCGCGTGACGCCACATCGCCGCGGTAGGATAGCGCGACCATCTGATAGCGCAGATACTTGTCGAAGATGACCGAGTGCGTCTCGATCAGAAGCTTGGAGCCACAGGCCGAAATCAGCGCTTGGTGAAATTCCCAGTCGTATCGTTTCCAGTCTTCAGCGCGGCTGGCATCACCGGTCGCCATCAGCCGCTCAAGGCTGGCAAGCTTGTAGTGGGCCGATACGAGGCGCGCTTCCCACTCCATGTCGCCCTGCGCGAAGGATTGTTCCAGCGCATGGGTCTCCAGGAGCAGCCGCAAGGCGGCGATCTCCCTGAGGTCGGCGACGGAGACTGGGCATACTTGGAACCCTCGCTGGCCCTCCGCCAGCACCAGCCCCTCCGAGGAAAGGCGGTTCAGGATCTCACGCAACGTGCTGATCGAGGTCTCGTAGGATTCCTTCAGCGCATCCAGCTTCAATTTCTGGCCCGGTGCGAGCCGGCCGAAGATGATGTCGGCACGGATGCGGCGGTAGCTGCTCTCCGCAATGGTCTCGTTTTCTGTCTGCTGCAACATCCCGATACTCTGCTATTTTCGATGCGAACTGCGCCGTGTACGTTACCTCATTGTCACAGCTGCTGAAATCCTATCGTCTGCCATATTTAAGAAAGACATAGGAAAGGCATTCTACTGTATGATTTTCCAAATCATCGCGACTGGAGCCCTCGCAACGCAATGCTGAAGAAAACGGGAGAGACGGCTGAAACTGTCAGCGAGGTCGTGTTTCGTCAAATCCGCCAGGATATTATTTCCGGCATTCTGCCGCCGGGATCCAAGATCAAGCTGGAACAGGCGCGCGAACGCTATTCGATCAGCGTCTCCCCGCTGCGGGAAATCCTCAGCCGACTGACAACGGAAAACCTTGTCGTTGCCGAGGGGCAGAAGGGTTTCGAGGTCAGCCCGGCGTCGCGTCGTGAATTGCTCGAACTCGCCGACCTCAGGGTGGTGCTCGAAACCCACGCGCTCGATCTCGCTTTCGCTGCGGGCGATCTTGAGTGGGAGGCATCGATCGTAGCGGCGCATCACAAGCTGGCGGCCGCGGAACGGCGGCTCCTCGCCGGTGATGCCTCGCGCACCATCGAATGGGTGCGCTATGACTGGGAGTTCCACCAGGCGATCGTCTCGGCCTGCAACTCCGCGACGCTGATGGCGACGCTCTCCTCGGTCTTCGACCGCTTTCTGCGCTATCACATGCTGGCCGAGAGCTTCCGCGGCAAGCCGGTGGTCGACGATCACCGAGCGCTCTTCGATTTCGCGCTTCGACGCGATGCGGAACAGGCCAAGGCCGTGATCCGCCGGCATGTGCATAGCGGGGTCGAGCACATCCTGAAAAGCGGCATAGTCGCCTGACCGGCATTCCTAGCCGCTGTCGCGCGGCAGGCCCTCCGGACGCATCTGCTTTTTCAGTGCGGCGATGCGGAAAATGGCATTGGCCGCGCCATAGCCTCGATAGCCCTTGCGCTCGACGATCTCGAAGAAGAAGCCTTCGCCGTATGTGCCGCTGTAGAGCTGGAAATACTCGCCTTGCTCATCGCGGTCGTAGAGAATGTTATGTTCCTTCAACCGCTCGGTGAGATCGGGATCCAGCCCAAAGCGCGCTTCCACATCCCCATAATAGTTCGGCGAAATGTGCAGCGGCTTGAAGCCGGCTTTTCGCAAGGTCTCGGCGGTGTTGAAGATATCGTCGGTGCTGAAGGCGAGATGCTGGATGCCAGATCCGAACTTTTCCGCGATGAAATGGCCGGCGAGCGTCCGCCTGTTCTCCGCGCCGTTAAGCGTGATCCGCAGCGATCCTTCCTCGTTCTCCACCACCTGGCTGCGCACGACGCCGCCGGGATCGATGATATCGACCATCGGTGTCTTCTCGGTCGCGAAGATCGAGGTGTAGAAGAGCAACCAGGTCAGCATCTCGTCGTATGAGACGGTCTGCGCGATGTGGTCGATGCGCAGCAGGCCCGCGCTCGGCGCCGATTGCTGTTCATCGACGGGAATGAAGTCGAGCTCCGCGAAGCGTCCGAGTGGCGACGTCTCGTCGATCAGATAGACGATGCCGCCGCCGACGCCGCGGATCGCAGGTAGTTCGAGTTCGCCTTCGGCGACCGGCTGCAGGAAGGGTTCGGCATCGAGTGCCACCGCGCGCCGGTGGGCCTCGCAGGCATCGTCCACGACAAGCGCAAAGGCATAGGCGAGCGTCCCATGGACGGCGTATGCCGCGTTGGCGAAGCCCGCCTGGTCGATATTGACGAGAATGCGGATGCCGTCCTGTTCGTAGAGGCTGACTTCCTTGCTGCGATGCTTGGCCGTCTTGCGAAAGCCCAGCACCTCGAGGATGCCGATCAGTTCGGCCGCATCGCCCTCATCAGCGGTGAACTCGACGAAGCCCACGCCTTTCACCGTCGCGCGCGGCGGCATGGGCTTTCCAATCTGGTTGTTGCCGCCGAGGCCGCGGCGCACCTGATCGCCCAGATAGATCAGCGAACGGTGGCCGTCGGCCGCGATCTCGCGCGTCGAGCCGCCACGGAACTGGTCGTTGAAGATCTCAAGCGAATAGTAGCCGTCATAACCGGTCGCGGCGATAGCGGATGTGAAGGCGGTCACCGGCAGGTCGCCTTCGCCGGGCATGTTGCGGAAGTGCCGCGACCAGTAGAGCAGATCCATGTCGATCTGCGGCGCATCGGCCAGCTGGACGATGAAGATCTTCTCCTTCGGGATGGAGCGGATGGAATTGATGTCGATCTTGCGCGAGAGGCTATGAAAGCTGTCCAGTACCAGGCCGATATTGTCGTGGTCGGCGCGACGCACGATCTCCCAGGCGTCGCGGTGGTCGTTGATGTGACGACCCCATGCCAGCGCCTCGTAGCCGACGCGCAAACCGCGCGCTGCTGCGCGCTCACCCAGTTCGCGGAAGTCGGCGGCGGCGCGGTCGATGCCGCCGAGCGAGGCGGACGAAACGTTCGAGCAGACGAGGACGAGGTCCGTTCCGAGCTGCTGCATGATGTCGAACTTGCGTTCGGCGCGGTCGAAGGTGCGGCTGCGCAGCGGTTCCGGCATGCCTTCGAAATCGCGGAACGGCTGGAACAGCGTGATCTTCAGGCCGAGATCGCGGGCCATCTTGCCGACATCGGCGGGGCTGCCGTCAAAGGCCAGGAAGTCGTTCTCGAAAATCTCCACGCCATCGAAGCCCGCCCGCGCAATCGCTTCAAGCTTCTCCGGCAGCTCACCGCTGATCGAAACCGTCGCTATCGAGGTCTTCATCTCGTTCATCCTCCCTGACCGATATCGTCGTGACAATCATTATGGCGAATGTCGTGAGAAGTTCAATTCAACGTTTGAAAATAGAAGTCTCATATGATTTTGGAAAACTATGTTGATTTATCCGTCCGCCTCAGGCAATTTTGATCTCACAGTCGGAGGAGAAGGAAGGCTGTTCGGTCGCGACGACCATTGAGGAGGAGGAAAAGATGTTGAAATCCATGTTGTCACGGCGCAACGCCATGCTTGGCGCGGCCGCTTTACTTACCGGCATCGCGCTGGCTCAGCCGGCCGCCGCCGTCACCCCGGAAGAGATCAAGGCTCGCGGCAAGCTGATCGTCGGCATCCAGGGCGACAATCCGCCATGGGGCTTCGTCACCAGCGCCGGCAAGCAGGACGGCTTCGATGCCGATATGGGTGCGCTGTACGCCAAGGAACTCGGCGTCGAAGTCGAGTTCGTTCCGCTTGAAGTCAACAACCGCATCCCGGCACTGACGTCGGGTCGCGTCGACGTTCTCTTCGCGACGATGGCGATGCTGCCGGATCGCGCCAAGGCGGTTCAGTTCAGCCAACCCTACAATGCCAATGCCATCGTCCTGATCGGTCCGAAGAACAAGTCGATAAAGACGAATGACGACATGGCCAACCTGACCATTTCCGTAGCGAAGGGCGCCGCGCAGGACACGCAGGTCACCAAGAATGCACCTGCTTCAGCCACCATCCGCCGTTTCGATGGCGATGCGGCCAGCGTCCAGGCGCTGGTATCCGGGCAGGCCGAGGCGCTGGGCGGCAACATCTTCTACATGGATCGCGTCGAGAAGGCGCGCCCCGGCGAGTTCGAGAACAAGCTCGAGTTCCAGAAGCTCTACAACGGCGCATGCACTCGTCTGGACGAGAAGGAAATCAATGCCTCGCTCAACACCTTTATCGACAAGATCAAGGCAAATGGCGAGCTGAAGAAGGTCTACGACAAGTGGATGAAGGTTCCCGTGCCTGAGTTCCCGGCGAGCCTAGAAGGCATTCCCTTCGCAGCAAAGTAGACCCTTTACGATGGGGCGATGCGACGGCGGCGTCTTGAAAACGGTCGCCGCCGCTTTGCCGCGGCGATGAATGTCTCGTGCCGAACGCGGGAGCGATGATGAGCAACACGATCTTTGTATTGAACGGGCCGAACCTCAATCTTCTCGGTCAGCGCGAACCGCACATCTACGGTTCGACGACGCTGGCTGAGATCGAGCAGCGCTGCACGGCCAAGGCGCGCGACCTCGGCTTCGAGGTGGATTTTCGCCAGACGAATTTCGAGGGCGCACTTATCGAGAGCATTCATGAAGCGCGCCAGACGGCTTGCGGGATTATCATCAATCCGGCGGCACTTACCTTCACGTCGATCGCTCTTCTCGATGCCCTGAAGACCTTCGACCCGCCGAAGATCGAGCTGCACATCTCCAATGTCCATGCCCGAGAGCGCATCTACCACAAGTCCCTGATCTCGCCGATCGCGACGTCGATCATGATCGGCTTCGGTGCGGATGGGTACGAACTCGCGATCCAGGCCATGACGCAACTGGTCGCTTGCAGCCGCTGACCGGACAGGAAAGGCCAGAAACAAGACCATGAACTACACACTGGACTTCACGCCTGTTATCGACGGTCTGCCCAGCCTGCTGCTTGCCTGTCTCGGTACGTTCCTGCTGGCGATCTCAGGCATGCTGCTGGCTATCCTGATCGGCATCGGCGGCGTCATGCTGCGCGATTCTCGCTTCGAGCCGATACGCTGGCTGGTGATCGGCTTCGTCGAAATCATCCGCAACACGCCGTTTCTGGTGCAGATCTTCTTCATCTATTTCGCCCTGCCGCTTGCCGGCGTCAGGCTCGATCCGACGCCGACAGCGATCATCGCGCTCGGCATCAATGGTGGCGCCTATGCGATCGAGATCATCCGCGGCGGGGTGCAGGCCATCCCTGCGGGCCAGAAGGAAGCCGGCCTCGCGCTTGGCCTGCACAAGGCGCAGGTATTCCGCTTCATCGTGTTGAAGCCGGCGCTGAGGGCGATCTATCCGTCACTCACCAGCCAGTTCGTGCTTTTGACGCTATCAACCAGCATCGCCTCGGCGATCTCGGCCTACGAACTCACCTCGGTCTCGCAACGGATTGAATCCGAAAGTTTCCGCAGCTTCGAGGTCTATTTCACAGTCACGGTTTTCTACCTCGTGATCTCCTGGGTGATGATGCGGCTCTTCGGACTCTTCTCGTCCCGCTATTTCAATTATCCGGTCAAGTAGGAGGCGCCCATGGGTCGCGATGAATTCATCTTCCTGCTGATTGGTTTGAAATGGACCGTGGTCCTGTCCGTCGTCGGCTTTATCTGCGGCTCGATCGGGGGGCTTGTAATTGCGCTGCTACGCACCTGCGGCCTGCCCTCGCTGGAAAGGTTGACGGCCGGCTACATCGCGGTGTTTCAGGGCACGCCGCTGTTGATGCAGCTCTTCGTCGTCTATTACGGGTTGGCGCTGGTGGGACTGAAGCTCGACGCGTGGATCGCGGTCGCGATCGGGCTGACACTGCATGCGAGCGCTTATCTCGGCGAGATCTGGCGCGGTTCGATAGAAGCTGTCCCGCGTGGCCAGACCGAGGCCGCCAAGGCGCTCAGCATCAAATACGTCTCGCGCATGAAGGACGTGATCCTACCACAGGCAATCCGCATCTCGCTGCCTGCGACCATCGGCTTCCTGGTACAACTGATCAAGGGAACCTCGCTCGCGGCCATCGTAGGTTTCACCGAGCTGACGCGGGCGGGCAACATCATTTCCAACCAGATCTTCGAGCCGCTGACGGTCTTCGGCATCGTCGGCATCCTCTATTTCATTATGTGCTGCCCGCTGACGATCCTTGGTGCCCGCCTCGAGCGGCGCTTCACGATGTCGGCGCGCTGAGTGCGCCTGCCTGTCCGGGAGAATTGAACGATGACCAATGTGTCGACGACCACCACCGCCGAGCCGATGATCCGCCTGGCACAGGTCGAGAAATGGTACGGTGCCTTTCAGGCATTGCACGATATCAACATGGATGTCCGCCAGGGCGAGCGGATCGTGCTCTGCGGCCCCTCCGGCAGCGGCAAGTCGACGCTGATCCGCTGCATCAACCACCTGGAGAGCTACGAGAAGGGCGAGATTCGCGTCGGCGGCACGCTGCTCGGGAACCGCTCCAAGGATATAGATGCCATCAGGCGCGATGTCGGCATGGTGTTTCAGCAATTCAATCTCTTTCCGCATCTGACGG
Organism: Rhizobium sp. S152; assembly: GCF_030380735.1. Lineage (GTDB taxonomy): Bacteria > Pseudomonadota > Alphaproteobacteria > Rhizobiales > Rhizobiaceae > Rhizobium. The sequence goes on from NZ_JAUDRZ010000002.1 coordinate 700,398, forward strand.
TGCTGCAGAACTGCATGCTGGCGCCAATGCGTGCGCTCGGGCTTGGCAAGGCGGAAGCGGAAGAGCGCGCACGCAGCCTGCTCGACCGCGTCAAGATCCTCGAACAGGCCGAGAAATATCCGGCGCAGCTTTCCGGTGGTCAGCAGCAGCGCGTGGCGATTGCGCGTGCGCTCTGCATGCGGCCGAAGGTGATGCTGTTTGACGAGCCGACATCGGCGCTCGATCCGGAAATGGTCAAGGAGGTCCTCGATACGATGATCGGCCTGGCGGAGGAGGGGATGACGATGATCTGCGTCACCCACGAGATGGGCTTTGCCCGTCAAGTCGCTGATCGCGTCATCTTCATGGCGAGCGGCGCGATCGTGGAGGAAGCACCGCCCGCCACATTCTTCAGCAATCCAAGGCATGAGCGCACGCGCAAGTTCCTTGGCGAAATTCTGCGTCACTGAAAGTTTTCGGCATGATTTCCGGCACCACCAGGATCATTGCCCATCTGGGCTATCCGACGGAGACCTTCAAGTCGCCGCTGATCTACAACCCCTATTTCGAGAAACACGGCATCGACGCCGTCGTCGTGCCGATGGGCTGCCGGGCCGAGGATTTTCCGGATTTCCTGCGCCTCGTGTTCCGCCTGTCGAACATCCACGGCGCATTGATCACCATGCCGCACAAGGTCACCACGATGGGCTTGCTCGAAGAACTGTCGACGCGTGCACAGGCCGCCGGCGCCTGCAACGCCATCCGGCTCGATGAAGATGGCCGGCTGATCGGCGACATGTTCGACGGGGAAGGGTTCGTGCGCGGCGTGCTGCGCAAGGGCAGGCAGGTTGCTGGCGCCGACGTGCTCGTCGTCGGCTCCGGCGGCGTCGGCTCGGCGATCGCCGCGTCGCTTGCCGCTGCCGACGTTCGACGGATAGCGGTTTTCGATGCAAACACGGAGGCCATGAACGGTCTGACGGGACGGCTGCGCCAGCATTATCCCGATGTGGAGGTGACGGCCGGATCGCGCGATCCTGAAGGCTTCGACATCGTGGTGAATGCGACGCCGCTCGGCATGAAGAGCGACGATCCGTTACCGATCGATGTGTCGCGGCTCTCTCCCTCTACCTTCGTGGGCGAGGTCGTGATGAAGCAGGAGATCACGCCGTTTCTCGAAGTGGCACGGTCCCACGGCTGCGACTTCCAGGTGGGCACCGACATGCTGTTTGAACAAATTCCGGCCTACCTCGAATTCTTCGGCTTTCCAACGACAACGGCCGATGAACTGCGATCGATTGCTTGTATGGGTTGAATTTTAAATCGACTGCATCGCGAAAGAAGCTACTTGCTCCCCAAGTGTTCGAACTCCTGATCGTCGATCGAGTAGGGTTGAAGTCAACAGATGTGCATCGGTATAGCCGATCCCCATGCTGAAAACCGAATAGCGGTCAATGATGGTTATTACCTCTGTATGGGTCGCGACCACTGCCTCACGCTTAGCTGCAAGAAACGCTAGAACCGCATCCCGATCGCGCAGACTGCCTATGGCCAGTTCGCCGATACGAAAGGGTGGCACAGCAACCGATCATCTCCGATGATTTTGGTCAGATCCAAGTCGCCGTGTCGAAAATGGTCAATCCAGATTGAACTATCGACAAGGATCACTTGCTCACTTCGCTCCGGCGGCGCGGCGCTACCTCAGCCTCGGGCATAGTGCTGCCAAGAGCTATTAGCCGTTTGCCAGATTCTACTCGTACTAAAGTCTCGAGTGCTTGACGCACAAGAGCCGCCGTCTCCTTTGTGCCTGTAAGGGATCTAGCCGGTTCGATGAGATTGTCGTCAAGACTAATAGTAGATCGCATAGGTAGCTCCCAAATTTTGATACACTCATAGCACCAATTGGTGCGATAATTTATGCCTCTTAAGCCGGCAATTGACACCATGCCTATTGCGGGTCGCCGGTTCGACACCCGTCAAAGCGTTGCAAGATCGTAGCGCTTATTTTGCACCGTACGTTACCCAGCGCGTTGGATTTCCTTGCTGATCACAAACTGTCTCCAGCCTGCGAAGGCGGGATAATCGTCCATTCGGATTGGGGAGCCCATTACTGCTGGCTTACCTGGATTAGCGATGCGAGGCTGTCCCACCATACGCCCAGCTGGCAAGGAAGCTGACATTCGCTCCCGAACTGAGGGACTTGTCCAATCGGCTAGTGCTGCGGTGTCGCATAAGTCAAAATGATGACGACGGGACGGTTCCACAGGAATTGGTATCGCGTTATCTTGTTAGCATGGAGATGACACCAGTATTTGCACGATTGCGGCCAGACGTCCGCGCGCCCGCCGTTGCGGAGAAGCTTCATGATCTAGGTTTGGAGCTGGCTCGCCTTGGTTCTGAGGATCGGGAAGCCTTGGAAATTGAGCATGCGAGAATGTGCTCCGAAGGTTATTACAACGATGCCCATGTCGCGATCCGCCTGTTTGTTTGGTACGTTACTGAGAGTGGTCGATTTAACCCAGAATGCCTCACGCAACCTGGCACCGTCAGCCGGTCGATCTCCAAAATGCGCCAATGGGCGAACGCTGACCCGGCCCAGGCCGCTTCGGTCGAGATCGAAGTCACCGCATTAAAGCTTTTTCTACTTCAAGTATTTGAGCGCGCTGGTGCGCCCCGTCACGCCATATCCGCTGCCCAGGATCGACTGCTTGGCGCCTAGAATGATCAAGAATTTGTTGTGGGAACACGCCTCATCCTCCGACCGGTCGACATTGTTGTTGATATGCACATGCCGCCATAATCGCTATTGCGCTGTTGAACGCACTCACCACTGAAACTGCCGTACGGCCGAGCCGTGGAGAGCTTCACGTTGCCGTGCGGCAATTCTGGAGCTAGGTTGTGAACCTATACGCATGTGCTCATGATGTCAGAAGCCGCAATCTAATCAATAAGGTGGCGCATGGCGGGTGAAGCGGCTCTTGTTTTCGACAATTTTCCAATGGGCCATCGCGAATTTGTGAAGTAGCTACCCCGCAGTGGAACGGGATACTCGGGGCCGAGCCCGTTTTGGCGAGCTACGAACCCTTGGAAAGCAGTGAAAGCCTACGCCGAACCGGCACGTCGAACGCTACGTACGCAATCGCAGAGAAGCCCACGATAACAGCAGTTCCGATGACAGCCACGGCCAATTGCAGGAGCGGTGAGAAATTCATGCCTTTGGCAAGGAAGCTGAATAGATGGACCAGAGGATAGTGGACCGCATATATGGGATACGATAGATTTCCACTCCATATCGCGCAGCGCCGCGTAAAGGGGTCGAGGTCTGCATTGAGACATGCGAAGACAATTGCGGGCATTAGGATCATGACCACAATTGTGTCGACCAGCGCTTTCGGTAGCCCGGTATCCGGTGACATGAGAACTACGATTAAAAGTACGGATGCGGGAATGAAAATGTGCTTAGGGGCGAATGAGCTATACCTGTAGATCAGCAACCCGACGGAAAAGGACCAGACTACGCGAGGAAATCCCCACCAAAACCCGTTGGGGTTGAAGCCAAAATTGACGGTTCCAGCACTTGCGATCGCAAAAAGCAGCCAAATGCCGCTTACAAAAACAACCGCCAGAAGCGCGCCCGAATACAGCTTGAGCCGAGCGCAAAGGGCAAACGCCGCATTCGCGAAAATCTCGAAAAACAGTGACCATGTGGGCGTATTGAGTGGGAACACCGACTGATCGAGCGTCGGGGTGTGAAGCAAGGATGTTTGCAGTATTGGTAAGACCGTGACGCCAAAGACGAAGGCGATCGCGACGTCTCTCATATGCTGCGTTTGGTCGAGATCCATTCGGCCAAATTCCAATATAGCTGCAACCGTAGCGCCCATAACGATGAGTGGCAAAAGCCTGATCAGGCGCTTGCCAAGAAATGCAGTTGTTGTCAGCGACCCATCCCTCAGCTGGCGCTGATAGGCGCTTGCGATAACGAAGCCGCTGAGGACGAAGAAGAAGTCGACTGCCAGATAGCCGTTGGGTGCGAGGTAAGGGAGATCGAGTCGGGTCTTGAAGTGCTTGAATACCACGACAAGAGCCGCAAGGCCTCGCAGCAGGTCCAAACCGATATATCGATGCCCCGTAGACTCGCTTCTTTCTACTCCGCTGCACAATGCAGACCATTGCGGCTTGATGTATGACAGCATAGGCCGAGATCCTGTTGACGATACGGTTTTCAGTTCGGTCGCGCGACCGTCAGGCATCCACCCTGCCGATCCTGAGGCGTCGCAGCGGCTGTGTTACAATCACCTGTCTTTTGTCATCTCGGTCGCGCGTAGCATCAGGACCTTCCTCGAAGAAGTGCCCTTCACGCTGCAGCCGACGGACAAACCCCTCAAAAACCGGAACGCGCACCCCTTCCAACCCGCGCTTATCTCTCAGGCCGTTGTCCATTCTTTCGTTGACCTCCTTGAAGTACTGCAGCGTGGCTAATACATCAGCTGCGGCCGAACTCGTCCACGATACGGATGATGTCGTCTTCGCCGAGATAAGATCCCGTTTGCACTTCTATCAACTCGAGCATGATTTTGCCTGGGTTGGCCAAGCGATGGACCTCGCCAAGCGGGATGTAGACAGATTCATTCTCTCGCAGCATCTGCACGTTGTCGCCGATGGTCACCTCGGCCGTGCCCTTGACGACGATCCAATGCTCGGAGCGGTGGTGATGCTTCTGTAGCGACAGCTTCTTGCCCGGCGTGACGAAGATGCGCTTCACTTGGAAGCGGTCGCCCTTTAGCACTGAGGTATAGCCGCCCCAGGGCCGGTAGGAAGTGGGGTGGGTCTCGGTCAACTGCGATGTAGTGGGGGCGGCCGCGAGCACCTTCACGAGGTTCCCGACGTCTTGGCTGTCCTGCAGTCGGCCAACATACACGGCGTCCTCGCTGGCGATCACAGCGATGTTGTCCATGCCCTGGACGGCGAGGTGTACACCATGTGTCATGATCAGCGAGTTCTTGGTGTTGACGACCGTCGTATGGCCTGCTGCCACATTGCCATACTCGTCGCGGCTACCGCTTTTCCAGACCGAATCCCAGCCGCCGAGGTCGGACCACTTGAACGCCGAGGGGACGACGGCGGCATTGCTCGTCTTCTCCATGATCGCGTAATCGATCGAGATGTTCGGGGCAGCGGAGAAAGCCTCCTTGTCGAGACGGATGAAGTCGAGATCTCTGGCACTTTTGGTAAATGCTGCTTCCGCTGCCCTCAATGTCTCCGTTGCAAAGCTGCGCATATCAGCCAATAGGCTGGACACAGAGAACATGAACATGCCCGAATTCCAGTAAAAGCCGTCGGTTGCAACCATGTCTTCTGCCTTGTTTCGCGGCGGCTTCTCGATGAAGCGGGCGACCGCGCGCGCCCCGGTTGGAAGTGTCTTTCCGCCTTCAATGTAGCCATAACCGGTAGCCGGTTCAGTAGGCTGTATGCCGAAGGTTACCAGCTTTCCCTCGGCCGCCGTGGCGGCCGCAATGTTGACACAGCCAAAATAGGTGTCGCCGGCAACGATTTCGTAGTCGGAGCCGAGCACGTGCATAATGGTGTCCTCGTCGAGACGATCGCGTACCAGCGTCGCAGCGGCGGCTACGGCGGCAGCGGTATTGCGGGCAACGGGTTCGAGTACGATGGCGGCGATCTCGATGTCCAGTTCACGCGCTTGCTCGGCGACAAGAAAGCGGAATTCTTCGTTGGTAAGAACGACGGGCGGTTCATAGAGCGCAGGATCGGACACGCGCCGCAGCGTTTCCTGAAAAAGCGTTTTGTCGCCCACGAAACGGATAAACTGCTTCGGCGCGGCGGCGCGTGATAGTGGCCAAAGCCGGGTACCCTTGCCGCCTGCCATGATCACTGGAACGATCTTTTTGGTCATCTCTAATATCCTTGGCTATCTCTTGCTTGGTCTATTAATTCGTCTCGACCCAACAGTTGATGCGTTGCAGTCCAAAACCGAGCAACGCTGCCGCGGCTGCTTCGCCTTCCGCTTCGACGTTGCAGCGAATTTCCGGAGCATTGCTGAAGGGGCGGAAATGAATGGTGCGCCGGTCCCCAAGCGTGAGACGCAGCCCGTCGATATCGCTGACGCTGCCGACTTTGCCGATAGGGTCCAGAAGCGTCGCGAGGTTGGACGACCCGGACCGGAGATGTGCCATCAGACGGGCACTTGTCTCAACCGGAAAGTCTTCGAAACGGTCAGCCACGGCAAATGGCAACTCCCAGGAATCAGATATAACCGAAACCGGTTGCCGCCTGGATGCTGCAAGAAAGAGCGTCGCGAGGAGGGGCACGAAGCAATCGCGAGTCGGACGTGCGCGCAGCGTGTGGCCGTTGATGTCGAAGCCGCTCGCGGTCAGCACGCCTCCATTCGCTTGGAAGCCCGCGACATTGTGGTCGCCCGATACGATTGCCTTCTGCATCCCCGATATCACGAAGGGACAGCCGACGCGGGTGCGAATAACGCTGAAGCTATCAGCAGCTTCAATCCCCGAATTCGACGTGACCGGTGTGACCACCAATGTCGCGCCGAGGAAGTTTGCAGCGATCAATCCGAGAACATCACCGAGCAACGGGGTGCCCGTCTCGTCTGCCACTATCGGACGATCCCCGTCGCCATCAGCCAAGACGATTGCGTCGAGGCCATGTTGTCTGGCAGCATCCGTCAGTTTGGCAATCGTCTCGTGACAACTGGCTTCTGTGTCGACGGGAACGAATGTCTCCGACCGACCAAAAGGCACGACTGTCGCACCGAAATGCATTAAGAGATCCACGAGCAGGTCGCGGGCGATCGTGCTATGCCGGTAGACGCCAACCTTGAGGCCAGCAAGCGCGCCCGCAGGAAGAGTATGGGCATTCCGTTCGCGGAGGGTCGTCAGGCATTCGGATGAATCCTCCTGCGTACGCGTGCCGCGGGGCGCAAATGCAAAGCCGGCGCCATCGAGCGCGGTTGCTGCCGCAGTGATTGCAGCCTCGTCCGCTTTGATCTCGCCGGTTGGTCGATGGAACTTGACGTCATTTCGATCCGCTGGGATATGAGAACTCGTCACCATCAGGCAGCCGGCCTTTTGCTGGAGATCATAAAGCGCAAGTGCTGGCGTCGGCGCTGTGCCGCAGTCTTGGACATCGACGCCGAGACTAACATGGGGATCAGTGCAGTTGGTCGCGATCTCTGGACTCGAATCCCTGTAGTCCGGGCCGATCAGGATGGCGTCGCCCGCTTGCGCCAGTCCGCTATCGAGCAGCAGGTAGCGTCCGAACGCGGTGGCAAAGAGAGCCGGGGCTCGACCCTTGAGGTCCTCGGACAGGCCGCGAAGTCCACTCGTTCCGAATTTCATCTTAGGCAATCCTTTTAGGCGTGCACGTTGCTCGCGCCCTAAAAACCCCCCGTTCTAGTCAGGCACATGATCAGGCGTCGTCGCGCTTGGAACTTTCTCTCCAGATGACGAAAATTACGCCGCCAACATATCCCAGTTGCATCAGCAAAAGGCAGAAGGCGCCGTAATAGGCGGTGGTAGCGATGCTGCCGCTATGTGCATAGGACACTGCAGAGAAGACGATACTTGCGAGAAGCATCCTGAAATAGAAGGCCGGCGCTCGCATCAACTCGATGAAGCGCTCGATAGTGTTTCGATTTCCCAGTTTCTTTGTATCGGAGAAAATTCGACGGAACGGTGTGATGCAGGGCGTCAGAATTGACATCGCTCAATCCTCTCTCGGGTCGACCATTTGCCGCGTCCAGTCTATGCCTTCAATAGCGGGGGACGAAATGGACGTCGGCTTTTGACGAAATCGCTTTTGAATTGCTTTCCAGCTTCTGATTATCGGATTGATGAAGGCGCCTCGCAGAGTGTTGAATTTTTGCAGGGTTGCATCACTGTAACCAGCGATCCCAAACTCAACTTCCTCGCCCTTCGCAGGTCTGTACCCGGTTCCAAAAATCCAGTCATATATGGATAAATTGGTGCCGAAGTTTTTGTCCCAATGCGGCTGGAGCTTGCTGTGATGCACCTGGTGCATGTGAGGACTGATTAATACCCGGTCGAACCATCCCAGACCTACGGGAATATGCGAGTGCTTGAGCGGATCAAGGGTCCAGATGGTGAAAATCTTGCTGGCAACTGCCTTAAGAAGGAGGGCTTCGGGAAGGCTGATGTCAAAAAGATATATTAATACGCCGGCCACCGCTCCCGTTATTACGCCCGCCATCGCGCCACCGTAGAGGATAGGCAGCGAGTGGCCGCGCTTGGACGTCAGGGGATTGAGAAAATCGGCTGAATGATGGACCTTGTGCAACTCCCAAAGTGCGGGAACCTTGTGCTCGAGATAGTGGACGACATAGTCGGCGAACTCAGCGGCTAGAAACATCACAATTGTGCAGAGAAACGCCACTGCAAAGGTTGTCGGAATGGGCGTTAAATGACCGAAAAGTGCCGTCAGCGATGTGTTCACGCCAATCGACAATAGCCCCGCTATTGCAAAACCCGGCGCGGCAAAGATGAAGTCCGTGAATTTCCGATAGATATAAATGATCACGTCCATGTGGAAGCTTTTAGAGCGCCATGGATCAAACGGCACGCAGTGCTCAAACACCTCGCGAAGCGAGAATACATGACGGTTCCGGCGAAGCTGGATCGCAAACGAGACAAGGCCGGCGCCGAAGAAAATACCCCAGGTTAGGGCAAACTGCGGAAGGTTCATGAAGTAGGAGTAGAGAACATCGACACTCATGGCATTGCTCCACGGTGCGAAGTAACGCTGTCACCATTGCCCGCTCTCGGACGCCCGAATTCGCGAGAGCTCGAGACAATAGCGGTCCAAAACAACGCTCGGTAAGCATCCATTGTGAATATCATAGCGACATACTCCGCGCGCTTGCGCTTCAGGGGTCGGGCTCCTCCTTCCCGCGACATGTGCTAATTCGGCCCGGTGTCCGCAACGGCCTCCCGCCATCGCTGCACTGCCGCATGTGTATCGATAAGTCATGGTGGAATGGCCAGAGGCCATCGAATTCCATCAAGTATCGTCACAGGACCAAAAGTAATAGTCCGGCGTGACAACTTTATAAAAGTAATCAAATAATTTCCTGAATGTCAAATTACGTCAGATTTTGCAACTTTATTACGCATCTGTCTATAAAATGTTCACATGTATTGAAGTTGGTAAAAAATATCACCGCTTGCTTTCACAAGCGCGCCGTGAATAGGCTTTGTTTCAAACGTTTACATAAGTTTGACTTCCCAAAAGCCGGTCTAATCGCTAGTGTGCAATGCAGCAAGGCTGCTTCCTAGTAGATGCGGGCGAGGACGATGAGTGTCGAGCCGATTGGAGTCTTCACGTTAGTGTTGGGGTTTTACGCCCTTTCGCTTGGCAGCGCGTTTACAGCTGCTCTTCTTGTAATAATGAGCATTTTTGGTTCCGCCGCAGCTCTTGTTGTCGGTTCGGCGAGCGTGCCTCCCGCTCACCTGTTCCTGCTATTTCTGGTTATCTCGATCGTAAGTGGTCGGACTGATCTGCGTCCTGCAACAGCCATGCTGAGCGTAGGAAAACCAGGATTTTGGCTCGCTGCGTTGGTGACCTATGGAGCGATAAGTGCGTATTTCCTTCCAAGATTGCTTTCCGGTGAAACATTGATCGTTCCGCTTGGAATTTCTGAATATCCACTCACGCGCGGCGTCGTCCCTCTCGGACCTGTCTCGAGCAACTTTACCCAGCCAATCTATCTGTTGGCCGATTTTGTCTGTTTCGTTGCGATTTCGGTGATCGGGTCGACATCAGCGGGCTGCAGAGCAATCGTGAATGCTCTGATCGCATATGCCGCGTTGAATATCGGTTTTGCCCTCTTGGATCTGGCAACGGCTGCCACGGGGACGCAGGACGCCCTCCAATTCATGCGCAATGCTCAGTACACGTTCCACGAGAACGAGAGCGTTAATGGCATGAAGCGCATAGTCGGCTCCTGGCCGGAAGCATCGGCCTTCGCAGGCACGACACTCGGCGTACTTGGCTTTACAGGTACGCTGTGGTTGTGTGGAAGAACCAGCCGCTGGCAAGGGTTTCTGGCCGTGGCGTCGCTTTTGCTCATTATGCTGTCCACTTCCTCAACCGGGCTCGTCGCCACACCAGTTTGTTTAGCCATCATGTACTGCACCGCACTTTCAAAGTGCGGCACCTCTCAAGCGAGTGGTAACGCGACCGCCTTTGTTTTGCTATCACCTCTGCTTCTTGTCGTCGCAACCTTGGTCGTCATTTTGAGCAACGATCTATACGGCATGCTCTACGAGTACGTTGATATTCTGGTTCTTAGCAAGGCGACGTCAAATTCTGGTATAGCAAGAGGTGCGTGGAATTCATTCGGGATGCAGAACTTCTGGGATTCTTCCGGATTCGGCGTAGGCCTGGGCACCGCGCGGACGTCAAGCTTTCCGATCGCTGTTTTGTCAAATGTCGGCGTTCCCGGAGCGATCTTTTTCGCGACCTTTGCGATCGCGGCGCTGACGCGGATGGGAAACTCGCCCCAAACATTCGAAAGAGACGTGAAATTGGCCGCACGTAACGGTTGCCTTTGCCTCCTCGTAGGGGGAACTGTCGCCGGGGCAACCGTCGACCTCGGTCTGCTGTTCTTCATTCTGGCTGGGTTGGCTGCCAGTCGCCCGGTACCCTCGGTGGAGGCTGCCGCACCATTTCTCCGCCTGCGCCAACAAAGCGATGGTCCGGCCTGGGTGGCTCGAAATGATCATACCTTGCCATAGAGGGTCGATATGTCCGCGGGCGACCCGACCGACATGACGAGGAAAAACCTGCCCGAACTGAATCCATTGGCGGGCAGTTAGCCGCTCAAGAAGGCGGGGGATTTGTCGCCGATTTGAAAACGACATGGAAGAGGTGATGGCCATGCCAACCATTAATCTGCAGCCTAGCGATACGCTCGTTCCGTTGCTTCGCTGCGATGTCTGCATTGTTGGGTCGGGCCCGGCGGGCGCTACACTGGCACGCGAATTGTCTAATTCGGGACTGAGTGTCGTGCTCTTGGAGAGCGGCGGCGAGCTGCGTGATCCCGAAAATGACGCGTTGAATGATATTGAGAATGTAGGACGACCGCGGGTTCGCGACCAATGGTCGGTGCGCAACCGGATCCTAGGCGGCAGTTCACATACTTGGGGAGGGCGGTGCGGTCCTTTCGATGCCATAGACTTCGAAAAGCGCAATTGGATTGAGAATTCTGGATGGCCCATCGCCATGCAGGAGCTCGATCCTTACATGGATCGCAGCGCCAACCATCTTGGGCTTGCACTTGGCAGCGGCTATAGCGACCAGCGGTTCTGGTCGATTGCAGGACGCAGGGCGCCCAGGCAAGAAGTTGCGGCTGACCTCCTATTGCCGTTCTTTTGGCAATTCAGCAGGGACACCGCGGAATCCTATCCTTTCGAGTATATGCGCTTCGGGCGACACATTGCCAAGCACCTCGGAGCCAACGTCACGCTGGTGACGGGCGCGACTGCGCTGCGGGTGCTGGCAAACGAGGCGCGCACGAAAACACATGGACTTGAATTTGGTACTCGCGACGGGCGAAAGCACAGCCTTGTCGCAAGCTCTGTAGCGCTCTGCGCCGGAGGCGTCGAGAATGCTCGCATTCTCCTGAATTCTCATGAACAAGATCGCAGGTCCCTCGGCAACGATCGGGATCGGGTCGGTCGCTATCTGATGGATCACCTTCGTGGCCCAACGGCGTTTTTTTCTCTTGCCAGTTCCAAAGCGTTGCGTCGCAGGTTCGGACGCTACAATGTTCGCGGTCGTTTCTTCCGTGCGGGCCTCAGACTAAGCCCGGCAGTCCAACGAGACGAAAAATTGTTAAATTGTGCCGGCTGGCTTGGGGAAGTTCTTGCGCCCGATGATCCTTGGGACGCGTTGCGCCGGCTTGCGGCTCGAAAGCCGAGGCTGCCGGAGGACGTTATCAGTGTCGCACGCAACGCCCCTTTGATGCTGGAGGGCGCTATTGACTATTTCGGCGCGCGAAACGGCCTGCCGCGAAAGCTGCAGGAGCTTACGCTCGACTGCATGTGTGAGCAGATGCCCGATGAAGATAGCCGCATAAGCCTGTCGGATCGCCGGGATCGGTATGGTGCGCCCCTGCCAAAGATAGACTGGCGCAGCCATCCGGACGAGGCGCGCACGATGCACCATATGGCCGCGCTGGTTGCTGCCGAATTTGCAAGAATAGGTTTCCCGGAGCCGGCTCTGGCAGATTGGGTTCGCGATAAGGCGCCGATCCCCGCGAGTTTCGTAGATGTTGCTCATCCGACAGGTACGACGCGCATGTCGGATGATCCGGCAAAAGGTGTCGTCGACGTGAATTGTCAGGTTCACGGCGTCCAGGGTCTTTACGTCTCAGGCAGTTCGGTGTTTCCGACGGCCGGACATTGCAATCCCACTCAGATGATTGTGGCTATGGCAATTCGCTTGGCCGACCATTTGAAGGACAGGCTTAATCGCCCATTTTTGACAAAGGTGATCGCTCATGCCGGATGAAACCATTCTTGTCACCGGCGCGACGGGTCGGATTGGACGTTTCGTCGTTTCCGATCTGCTTGAACGCGGCTATCAAGTAAGAGCGACCACCTCGCGAAAGCCACCGCCCGACGACCGGAGGCTTGAATGGCGTAAGATTGATCTTGCTGGCGATCCAGATTTTAACGCGCTCGTCGACGGTTGCAGCGGCGTGATCCATCTTGCCGCCGAACTTGGCAAGAAGGATCGCATGCGAGCGCTGAACGAAAAGGCGACCGAACGCCTTGCAACGGCTGCTGAGGAATTGGGTGTCAAAGCGTTCTGCTATGCGAGCTCGGTCGCCGTTTACGGGAGCGGCCGTTCGGTCGAGATCTCCGAAAGCTCACCCGTCCTTTCCGTTGATCGGGACATCGCCTCGGAATACTGGGCTCTCGACTATGTTCGCGAGTATGGCCGCACCAAGCTTGCCGGAGAAAGGGCGCTCATGCGGGTCGCAAGACGGATGCGGTGCACGGTCCTGAGACCCGCAGTCGTCGTCGACGTTGGCCAGATCATCGGCGTTCGCGACTGGAGCCTCTTTAAGCGCACGCTCGCATCACATCGCCACGCTCATCATATCTACGTTGGCGATGTGTCGGACGCACTTATCTGGGCAGTGGAGAATGGGCTAATGGGCGGGGGCGAGGCTGGGCGTGTGGAGATATACAATATGGCGGAAGACAATCGCGAAATGCCGCGGCACATTGACTTCATGCGCAAGGCTTTCGTAGCAAGTGGTGACCGTCGCTATCGTGTCGCGTGTGCCCCATGGGTCATCGACTGGCTCCATGATTTTCTGCGTTTTCACACCTGGCCGATCAGAAATCCACTTTGGCGCATGCGTTTTTCCGCCGAACGCCTCGAGAACGCCGGATACAAGCTCAAATTCGGGATGGCAAAAGCCGAACAGCTCGCGCTCTCCAGATTGGCCAAGGAGGCCAAAACAGGCGCGCAATCCACACTCGCCGGCCAGAGCAGCGCAGTCTAAGGCTGCGCAAGGTGGCGCCGTCCCTTCTGTTCTAGTCGACAGGATATTTCGATTGTGCTTGTTGTGGAGCCCGGTTTTCATTGTCGCTCGCCCGCCGCGTATACAATGAATGCAGGAGCACATGTGTAAACACATAGCCGGCTTCCAGCACGAAAGCGAATACGAAGCCCCAGGCGATCGCGTTGAGGATCGGACTGCCAGTCGTATAGCCGATGCCAGTATAGACGATCAAGACGACCAGAACAATCAAAGTGAAGATCAGGACCGGCACGCGCAATGCGCTGACCGCCCCGATCAGAAAAGAGATTACAAGCGCCCAGCCCATAGGTTGCTCCGACCTCCCAATCGAATTCTCCCTAATCGAATATAATCATTTATCGCCCATGTCGAGACCAAGCTCAAATTGCTTTACGACAGACGTTACAACCACCGGCAGGTCAATTGCTGCTGACGTTCGTCGAGTTTGCCGCAGGCTCTTCGCGTTGCTGAACCCTTATCATGTCGCCTGGCATGACGGGATCATTGTCGCTGACAACAAGCGTCTGCATGGATCCACCGACAACCCGGTTGACCGTCATCAGGAAGGAGTAGGGATCCTTTTGCTCCGCAAGGGAAGCCATTGCGGACGGAGCGCGGACCTCAAGGTTCTTTAGCTGATCGCGGGCCGTCTTCGTTTTTTCGGTGTTCGACGCGAACCGATCGCGAAGTTCGCCGGCTTCAGTCAGCGCGTTGACTCGATATCTGTTGTGAACGTCGGCAATATCTTGATCGACCTTCGCAAGATCCTGTTCCGTCTTCAGCGCCGCCAGCGCAACGTCGAGATTGCGGCTCTCTAGTTCGGCGACGTTCTGGTTGGCGCCGAGCTGGCGGGCCGATACCGTCAGCCCTTGCGAGACAAGCTTGTTAACCGAGTTTAGATCCTTGCTTGCGAGGTCTATCTGTTTGGCAAGCGAGGCGGCTTTCTCCTTGAGCGCATCGATCTGGTTATTGGCGAGAACCTTGGCCCGATTCAGCGCGTCGATCTCCGTGATCATCGAGCGCTCGCGGGTCTCAAACAGAGACTGTTCTTCTTCCATCATTTTTGAGAATCGCGGTTCGCTAGCCCTTGACGTGAGTTCTTGCGGAAAGACAACTGACGACGTCCCGGCTAGAACTGCCTCCACGCGCGATTGTCGCGCAACAAGGCCAAGTCTTTCAGCCTCCAGCTCCCGTACCTGGCCGCGGCTCGACAAGGCGTCGCGCTGCAGGCTGATCATGCTTGCATCGCTCGAACCAATCCCACCTGCCATGCTGAGGGCCTGTATCACGGTAAGGCCAGGGGTATAGTTGTACTTGCCCGGGCTTGCGACCAGTCCGGTCACAAACAGCGGGCGATACGAGGAGATTTCAACCGAAGCGCTGGGACGCTTCTGCAGCCCGACTTCGTTTTGGAGACGCGATCCGATCGTTTCCGATATCTGCTCCAAAGTCTTGCCTGCTACCGGGACGTTGCCGATAATCGGCAGTGACAGGTTGCCCGCTGAAGAGACGACGAAATCTCCAGACAACGGAGCCCATTCGAATGCCGTCAGCGTGCTAGGGCGCCATTCATAGACGCGTATCTTCAATGTATCTTGTGGTCCAGGCACGTATTCTTCACCAGCATGGGCGCCACCGGCTGCCATGGCAACCGCGACCAATGCTATTGAAACTCCAAGCGTGCGACTTTTCTTTTCGCCGCCGCCCGAAGGACCTTGTCCCCGGATCATTTCGCGTAAGGAGGAAAGACGCATCCTATTACTCCGGTTAAAACTGTCTTGACATCGTGCCGTCTGGGTCAGGCTGATACCGCCAACGTGGCGCCGGTCGCTCGCGCCACATAGCTCCGAAAGCGATCGACAAACACATCACGTCGAAAATCGGCGGCGCGGGATACGGCGTCGGCAGAGTTGAAATCCAGACGGTCCATCCGCTCGACAGCATCAATCAAAGCCTCAACGGTCTGTGCATCAAAGAAGACACCGGTTTTATTGTTGACGACAGTCTCGGTGGCGCCACCCCGGCCAAAGGCGATGACCGGTCGCCCGCTCGCCATCGCCTCGACCGGTACGATTCCAAAATCCTCTTCCCCTGGAAAGATTAGCCCCTTGCATCGCGCGTAGTGATGTCGAAGTGCGTCAAAGGGCTGCGGGCCAAGGATGGTGACCGTCGGACCGGCATTTTTCTTGAGCTGGTCGAGCATCTCGCCGCCGCCGATCACAACCAGCTTAGTCTTCATGCGATTAAAGGCTTCGACGGCCAGATCCGGTCGCTTGTAGCTGACGAGCTCACCGACCATGAGGTAATAATCCTCGACGTCGGCGGGTGCGACCGGTCGAAAGGCAGTGGTGTCTACCGGTGGATGTATGACGGTTGCCTCGCGGCGGTAGTAGCTCCTGATACGTTGGGCGACGGTCGTCGAATTGGCCAAAAAATCATCAACCCGATTGGCCGTCGCGACATCCCATGTCCTCAGATAATGCGCCATCGGGGGCATCATCATCCGTGTCACCAGACCGGAGCTGTCGTAGTATTTATTATACATGTTCCAGATGTAGCGCATCGGCGAATGGCAATAGCAAAGATGGAGGGCCGGTGACGTGGGTATGATACCCTTTGCCGGGCCCGACTCGCTGCTGATGACCAGATCATAGGCGCCAAGATCGATCTGCTCTAGCGCCATCGGCATCAACGGCAGGTAGCGCTTGTACATCCGCTTGGCATAGGGCAGCCCCCCGATGAATGTCGTCTGTATTTTGTGCCGTTTGATCTTGTCCGAAATGGCGGCAAGATCACAAACGTGTGTATAGATGTCAGCAGCCGGGAATATGTCGCAGAGTGCTTCGAGAACCTTCTCGCCGCCGCGCATTCCCACCAACCAGTAGTGAATAATTGCTACTCGCACGCCAAGTCCCTCTAGATTAAACAATCGAAACTATCGTGGCGTGCATTGCGGGCGTATTACTGCCCGTGTCTCGATCGAAAATCAGACTATAGGCAACTATATTAGGCAGTTAAGACAGAAATATGATCAACAAGTGGCCTCAATTTCCCGCGCTGCACAGTTACATAGTGCAGTGCGAGAATTTTATTGTCAAATCGTTTAATACTTGTTAGCTTTCCTGTGCGTGCCATGATGGCATTGTCTGCAAGTGCCCGAAGTCTAAGTCTTTACGAGGGGAGTACGCAGATGAGGGAAATTGATCTCGGTCGAAATTTCGAAAGATTCAACAAGGCGCCGCTGCACTCTCGCAGAGCACCTTCCCGAAGCTCCGATGTGTTCGGACATGAATACCGATCCGCTGTCATGGACGGCGTCAAATACGCAATTGATGCAACAATAGCGAGCATTGGCCTTCTGCTCCTTGCGCCCATGATTCTGATGCTTGTCGTCGTTCTGCTAATCGTGCAAGGGCGGCCGATCTTCATCGCCCACCGCCGGATCGGCAGGCATGGCGTGATGTTCCCGTGTCTGAAGTTCCGATCGATGGTCAGGAATGCCGATGAGGTATTAAGTCGTCACCTGGCGGCCAACCCTTCGTCGAGAGCCGAGTGGAACGCGACGCGCAAGCTGAGAGATGATCCACGCATCACGGCGCTCGGTGCGCTACTGCGAAAGAGCAGCGTCGATGAAATTCCCCAACTCTTCAATGTCATTCGCGGCCAGATGAGCCTCGTTGGCCCCCGGCCTATCGTTGCAAGCGAAGCCGAACTCTACGGCATTTATTACGCGGACTACATGAAGGTGCGCCCGGGTGTTACCGGCTTGTGGCAGGTGAGTGGACGAAGCGATACGAGCTATAGCGAACGTGTCCAACTCGACGTTCGCTATGTCGAAGAACAAAGTGTTTTCGGCGACATCTCGATCATGCTGAAGACTGTCCCGGCGGTGCTGCGCTCGCGCGGCAGCTACTGAAACAAGTGGCGCGGTATCGCGCCCTCCACTTCAATTCAGGTATTGGCGCATGCTCAAAAGGGCAGGCGTGGCCCATTGCGCCCGTTGTCAGGTTACAGAAAACGAAGAACGAAAATTTGATGCAATTTCAGCGGCCCTGCGAAACGATCCGGCGCGGTCAGGAGAACTTAGAATGAGCGCGAGGGAATTCGCATTCAATGGCCGCTTTCTCACGCAGGATGTGACCGGTGTCCAGCGCTACGCACGCAATGTCCTTGATGCAATGGACGAGCTTGCGGGCGCCGATGAGGTGAGACTTATTATGCCCGCTAAAGCATCGGGGCCCTCTCTGCAGCACGTGAAGCTTGAGAAAGGTGGTCAGTTGATGGGTCACGCCTGGGAGCAGATCGAGCTTCCGCATTTAACTAGCAATCGTCGGCTTCTTAATCTGTGCAACACCGCTCCTGTAGCGAAAGCTAATCAGATTGTGTGCATCCACGACGCGAATATTTTTGCAGCGCCCGAGAGTTACAGCAGATCGTTTCGCGCAGTTTATCAAAATCTCCAACCCTTGCTCGCGCGGCGCTCTCTGCGGATAGCAACCGTATCGCATGCGGCAGCCCGGCAGATAGCTCGATACCTGCCAGTCCGCCTTTCCGAGATCGCCGTTCTTTCGAACGGGCACGAGCACGCGTTGAGTTGGGACCCAGATCGAGCCGAGTTGGCACCACAATTGCCTTCCTTGGTTAACGCCAACCGACCGTTTGTCCTGGCGCTCGGATCGCGCGCACGCCACAAGAATCTGTCGCTCTTGATCGATATTGCGCCAGTGCTTGACGAGATGAAACTGGATGTCGTCATTGCTGGCGGAGGAGACGGCATATTCGCCGAGCACGCCCTGAAACATCGACCCAATGTTCATTTTCTCGGGCGGGTATCCGATCACGACCTTGCCTATCTGCTTGATCGGGCGCTTTGCCTTGCGTTCCCTTCGCTGACGGAAGGTTTTGGCTTGCCGATCGTGGAGGCCATGGCAAGATCCTGCCCGGTCATTTCATCTTACGGCGCCAGCATGCCCGAGGTTTGCGGCGATGCCGCGCTCACGGCGTCGCCATTTGAACCAAGGGAGTGGATCAACGCGGTTCGGACACTTGTTGCCTCTGTGGATCTACGCGGCGACCTGGTGGGCCGTGGGCGCGAACAGGTACGCCAATTCTCATGGGAGAAGACGGCGAGCGGCTATCTCGAACTTCTCGACAGCCCGAACGCCGAGGTAAGAAGTCACAGATTGGTCGATCCCAAACAGCCGCGCGCCACTGTCATCTTCGCAACCCGCGGCCGACCGGAGACCGTTGCGGCCAGCGTGCGCCACTTTATTTCGACTCAAAGTCTGAAGCCTGACGCGGTAATTGTCTCCTGTGTTGATGCGTCTGACGCCGGCGAACTTGTAGGCCATCCAGACGTGACAATCATTACAGGTCCGCCAGGGCTTGCGGCACAGCGTAACACGGCTCTAAAGCATGTCGAATCGGGAACTGAAGTTGTCGTGTTCTTTGACGATGATTTCATCGCCGATAAAAACTGGTTGGCAATCGCAATCCAAACCTTCCGCGATGAAAGTCGGGTTGTCGGCTTTACCGGGAACGTTCTGGCGGATGGGATAAAAGGGCGAGGAATCTCATTCCAAGATGCCGTCGCCCTGGTTAGGGACGGTCAGCCAAATGCCGAATGGTTGGAACCGTTCAGTCCTTATGGCTGTAACATGGCCTTTCGTTTCTCGTCGATTGGCAGCGTCCGCTTCGACGAGCGTCTTGTGCTCTACGGATGGCTCGAGGACCGTGATTTTGCAGCGGCGCTTGCAGCACAGGGAGGCAGGCTTGTGAAATCGGGTCTCGCATTCGGCGTCCACATGGGCGTCAAAAGCGGCAGGGTCAGCGGGGAACGGCTCGGATATTCGCAGGTAATCAACCCGCTTTACATGATGACCAAGGGCACAATGAGCCTTCCCCAGGTTGTTACTCACATCTTCGGCAACACGGCGAGCAACTTCGGTCGCGCCGCGTGGCCCGAACCCTTCATTGACCGGCGCGGTAGAGCTCGCGGCAACCTTTTGGCCGCCTTCGACGCCATGCGCGGCAAGCTCGAGCCGGAGCGCGCTGCTGTGATCGCATGCCAAAGTCTGCCACCAGAACCTCTTGATCGCTAGGAGCACGAATGATGTTCAACAGACCCCGCCCGATTGATGTAACCTCGAGGCTTTGGCGGGTAAACGAGACGCAATCGGACGTGGCCGGAGATGGGCCGATAGCTCTGTTGCGCGCTTTGATCGACCTCGGCGCGCGGCACAGGGTCGCCCTTGCTGCCTGCAGCGCAACCGGTTTCGTGGCTGCGGCGCTCTATGCCAATTCAGTGCCGCCAACCTATCAGGCAACAGCAACGCTTCTACTGGAACCGCGTCAGTCTGCAGTCTCTGGGGGGGAGTTTGGGGCGCAGCAGACGCTCGATCTTAACCGAGCCGACAGCGAACTGCAGACGATAAAGTCGGAGCGGCTCTTGTCAGCTGTATTTGATAGCCTGAACCTGAGGGATGATCCTGAGCTTGGCAGCCGGCAGCCGGGCCTGCTTGCGCGATTGTTGAGTGGTGCGGGGTTGACCAAGGTCCAGGGTAGTGGCGAGACCGCAACGGTCGGCCCTGCAGAACCGGACGCGGCTAATGCAGCGATCGAACTTGCAAACGAGGCCGCCCAAGCAGCTTTCCTGAATTTTATGTCACGTCTCAACGCTCGCCGGGTCGGCCAGTCATTCGTCATCGAAATCGAGTATTCCTCGTCGGATCCAAAACTGCCAGCGCGCGTCGCCAACGCAACGGTGTCGGGCTACATCTATCAGACGGTTGCCTTCAAGGAGCAGATTGCACGCGCCGGCACGGAGGCTTTGCAGGGCCGACTGGATTCGCTTGCCAGGCAGGTGGATGCTGCGCGCGATGCAATGCACGCTGGCACCTTGCCGGCAATTGCAACGCCTGATGCCGATGCGCGCATTATCGGCGCTGCCTTGCCGCCCCTTGGACCGTCGGCTCCGCGAAAATCTCTCATCATGGCTCTTGGCGGTGTACTCGGACTGCTGGTCGGGTTCGGCGTCGTCGTCGTCAGAATGGCGCTTGATCGCCGTGTTCGCAGCGCCAAGGAACTTGCCCGCGAAATAGAGGTCCGTTGCCTCGGCTCAATCCCGGACGTTCCAGGCGCGGAAGGTGTTCCCTGGCATATTACGAATCCGCAGCAGCAGAAATTTGTCGCCGCCATTCGCGACGTTCGGACCAACGTCGAGATTGCCTGCACGAGCTTGCGAAACGAAAAGAGTATCGTGATTGCAGTCGTTGGGTGGACACCGGGCGCTGGGGTTTCGACACTGTGTGCCAGTCTCGCGCAACTTATCAGTCGCGGCGGTCGGCAGGTGACGCTCTTCAAGGCTGATGACGGCGAGAATGCACGCGAAAGCAGCGACAACCAGCCAGCTGTTTCGTTGGCTGGCGCTGCATTTGCCGGACTGGTGCCGGAGCAATTGTCGTTCGAGGATGTTGGTGGAGTGGCGGTTCTGCCGATCCATTCGAAAGACACCA
The DNA here is from genome assembly GCF_030380735.1 of Rhizobium sp. S152. Taxonomy (GTDB): domain Bacteria; phylum Pseudomonadota; class Alphaproteobacteria; order Rhizobiales; family Rhizobiaceae; genus Rhizobium. The sequence goes on from NZ_JAUDRZ010000002.1 coordinate 721,476, forward strand.
ACGCGAATCTGTTTACCGATTTTCGCAATCCGCGTGTGCGGCGTATCTTTGAAGCGGCACGCGCTCGCGGAGACGTGCTTCTCGATCTTCCGGCCCTCCGCCATTCCATGGACGCGCTTGCGCTAGCAAGCTATGCGGATGCCGTCCTCGTTGTCGCCCGCGCTGGCCGGACGACGATCGAAGAGGCGTCGGAGTCTGTTCAGCTGCTGCGCCGTGCCGGCGCCAACGTGGTCGGAACGGTAATCAACCGCACTCGTGGCTGATTGCCTGTTTGCTTCGAGTGACAACCAAGACCGGGTCCCGTCGCGCCTTGCTCTCCTGCGGTCATCTGGCCGCAGGCCCCATCTTGGTTATCGATCAAAGATCTCGATACGACCTCTCCCGGCGATCAGCCGCACGCCGAGCAACAGCAAGGCGCCGGCATACGTTGCTGCCCCGATGGCGATGACGACAGCAAGCTCGAACACATGGGTGTAGTTTCGCCCTGCCAGTTCGTCGCGCAGGAGCCAGACGACAGTAGCCATAACAAGGACAGCTGCTGCCGCCTTCCATAGGTTTCTGAGCTGCGAGATAATTCCAAGATCAAGCAGGCGGCGCGCCTCATTGAGATAAAAGGCAAACATGAGAGTCGAGAGCGTAAGTCTTGCGATGCTTACACCGGTGACTGAGCCAAGATGGAACCCGATCGAAATCAGAAGTACGCGAAAACAAAGATCGATTGCGTTCAGACGGAAGATCACATGCGGTCGGTCAAGCGCCACGCTGACGGATGAAAGTGTCTGGAAATATGGAATTGGCGCGACCGCAAGCGCAAGCAGGCTAAGCAGCGGCGCTGCATGCTCCCATTTGTCGCCAAGCAGGAGGTCGGTGGCAAGGTCTGCCGTCAAGGAAATGCCAACGCAGGCAGGGGCGGAAATCAGCATGGCGAAACGCGTCGCCTTGAGGAAGGCTTGCCGCAGACGCGCACGATCTTCGTTAATCTGCGAGAACGCTGCCATGATGGGCTGTAGGGCAGGGCCAATCAGGCTTTGTGTCGGTATGACGGCAACGTCGCTCGCAACCGCATAGCGCCCAAGTGTCGGACGATCGGCGAGTGCCCCAATCAAGAATCGATCGAACTGCCAATTGAGTGCCGACACGAGTTGGGCAGACGAGAACCAGCCGATGAAGCCGGCAAAGTCAGGCAGGCGCGCCAGCGAAAAGGCTGGTCGGTAGGGCGCAAGGATGTAGGATGCGACTGTCGACGCAAAGGAGGCGATCACGAAATTGGCGACGATTGCCCAGTAAGCTCCACCGCTCAAGACAACGAGCATTGCGATGATGGCCGCTGTCACCTTTCCTGACGCCTCGAGTATGAACGTCTGACGAAATCCCAATTGGCGCGCGAAATTGACCATGGCGGGACTGGTCAGGCCCCGCGAAATCGGCCCGAGGGAGAGGACGGCGACGAGTAATACCAGATGGTTGTCGTGGTTGATCCATGAATAGGGCCAGGCGGCCGCCAAAAGAATGGTTCCAATCACGATGCCTCGCATGAGCCCAACCGTGAAGCCGGTATCAAGATGGCTCTTGTCGATGGTCGGAAGCCGCACGAGAGCCTGCGTCACGGGAACTTCAAGCATGGTGTCGACAACCACCACTAGCGATGTGGCTAGTGCGGCCAGTCCGAAATCGGCAGGCGTCAGAATGCGAGCGAGGACAAGCAGGGTGAAGAAATCGATTGTTCGTCCGACAAAGCGTGAGAAGACGAGCCACCCAGCCCCCTTGATTGCCTTTACCGCAAGCATGTCTCACTCCGAAATCCTGAGCTCCAGCCACGTCGCAGCGGGGGCTGCGACGCATATTCGCGTGCAGGCCACGGTGGCTCGTGCCCGCCCCGCAGTCGTCCTCCCACATGATGTTTCGCCGGAGCCGGACTGTTCCGCCGGCTGATCAACAACGTTCCTCCGCGTTGCAGACCGGCTATTTGAGGCGTGCCGACACTCCCCTTACAATGTGTGCCATCTCCAGTGCCGGTAAGAGCGCGGTTTTAAGGAAAGGAAAGTCGCGCGCGATTGCGCCTTCTCGCCACAGCTGCGATTTGACGGCTGTCAGTCTTCTCGCAAGATCCACAGCGCCCGGTTGCCTCAGCACATACACGCTTTCCGGACGACCGAAATCAACAGAGCGGGCGCCGACACTCAGTGCCACCATATCGAAAGCCCGAGGATTGGTGATCGCCTGTTTGAGCCTGCCCCAGGCACGATCGGCATCCGACATGATCTCCGCCCCATTTACGACGCCAGCGATGTATTGCAGGACGCCGGCAAGCAGCAGATTTCCGTCACTGGGATCAAGCTCGCCGTAAGCGATCTTGCCGGCATTGCTATAGACGGTGCCGTCGCCCGCTTCACTCAACAGTCGAACAGAGGGAATTGCGGGTTCAAAAAGGCTTTCGATAATCTGCCAGTAGCGCAGGATGACGGTCTCAATCCTCAGCGGATTGTAGAGGTCTTCCTCGACGACCAATCCCGTTACTTGCGGGAAGTGATCTTCGCTGAGGCCTTTGTAGTTGCACCTTGCAAACTGGATCGTCTCGAATGTCCTCTCGGGCACCCCGGCCGCGACAAGACGCTGCGTACTACCGTAGAGGCCGGTATCACATAAAATGATACGTGAGACGTCACCGGTGGTCTGCTCCAAATGACGCTCAAACAGCTCGTTCTGTCTCGCAACGTCGTTGAGCACCACCCGGCCTGCCGGGGTGTCGATCATGGCAAAGAAGTGGTTGGGATCGAAGGGAAGTTGCCAATGGTCCGTCAAGTCATACTTTTTACCGCCAAGTGCGTCGGCAACATCTGCGAAGGTGTTTTTCTTGAACTCCCGGCCAAGTTCATCGAGGACCGTGGGGCTATGCTGCATGAGTGCCGCGCGCGCAGCCACGAGCCGCGAGATGAGGATGTTTTCGCGGCGCATTTCAAGCGGCAGGTTCAGTCTGGCAAGCAGCTTTTCGAAAGCTTCCCTGATCCCGATACCGCCGCGTGCGCAAAACAGCAACGCGGCGTTCCCCTGCGCTTCGGCTTCCTTGGCATAGAGCCAAATGTAAAGGCAAAACTGCGCAACGACTGGCCCGAACACTTCCCGCCCGAAAGCCGCGCGATCCTCCGGCTCAGCCATCCCGCCTGGTTGTCTCGTGACCCCGTTGCGAACGCCGCGGACGGCTTCGGCCCGGGCACCATCGGCGCGGGTGGCAAAGCGCTTTAGGCGGCCCTTGGGAATGTGCAGGGCATGGATGCCCATGGTTTTGGGCACGACGTAGTCGGCAAGATGGTCGTCACCGATATGCAGCAAGCGCGACGCTTCAATGCCTTCCGCCTCGAGAACCCTTGAAAACAGTTTGCCAAATCGCTTGCTCTCGCCGATGTCGGCGCTCGAATAGACGTTATCGATCAAGCCGGGACCGTGAAAATAGTCGATCAATTCCGTTAGCTGGCGTCGTGGCAGTGCCGTATCGGAAATAGCGACGATGCGAATGCCGGCCTGGCGATGCAGGCGCAATATCTTCGCGAGCTTTCTATTTGCAGACAGTGAAACCTTCTCAATCGCCATCTCGAATGAGATGCGCTGCTCCATCAGCCGTTCAGGCAGGCCAAGCATGACGAACTGGCGCTGGATGATGTCGACAAGGCGGACCTCACCAGAACCACCGCCAACGTTGAGTGCGCGATAAGCAAACCGCTCCGCCAATTGCCGGGTTCGAAAAAGGTGCTCCGCGCTGATTGGCGTTCCTTCGTCCCGCAGAAAGCGGGCAAAGCGTTGCTCGGCCTGCATAAGGCGTGACCTTTGCGACCGGGCGTGGCGTAGCAGCAAGGTGTCGAACACGTCTGTCGAGATCAAATCTATGCCGTCCAATGGACCGCGAAGAAGATGGGCGAGGTTTTGCCGCAGCACTGGATAACCCTTTGCCGTCGATCAGCCCTGCCTGCCTTCCGACAGAGTTTCGCAGCGGATGCACTGCAGCAAGGCTGGTTCCTTTTATTCGCAACCGCAAAAACTCTGCCGCATTATTTGCTATACATCAAGTGATAAAATTAATTTTATTTTGCAGTGCGGGAGAGTTGCAAAAACTAATCAAAAGTCTATTGTCTATTGGGTGTAGTGCCTGAGGTGTTGGCTGTTTTTTAATTGCACTATACTGTCTCATTCCGTTGGCAAGGACAGTTCGGGGACGACCAAATGGATGACGTAAGCCATCATTCCTCACGCATGTCCGCAGTGCAGCAATTTGATGTCATTGTGCTCGGCGCCGGAATTTCAGGCCTCGTCGCTGCGTCGATATTTTCAGCTGAGGGCAAGCGTGTCGTCGTCGTTGACGAATATGATCATGTCGGCGGGAACCACATCGACTGGACTTCGGACGAAGGTTACACGTTCGATGTAGGAAGCTTGATCTTTCAGGACGACTCCCCTTTGCTTCGACACTTTCCGGAGCTTCTTGAGCACTACGTGCCGATCAAGCCGAGCTGGGGGAGGCTGAATCCGCAGGGTAAGATCACCGTCTATCCGATATCCATCCGCGATGACATTCTCGGCGCCGGGCCAATCGGGGTAATCCGGATATTCGCCTCGGTTCTTCGTGCGCGTTTATTCTGTCGCCGGATGGAAAACGCGCGCGATTTCGCGCGCTACTGGATCGGCGCCTATCTTTTGCATCGGTCGGGACTAGCAACCTATATGCGGCGCTTCTACGGCATCGATGCCGAAGAGATCGATCTTGATCTGGCTCGCAAGAGAATGCTGTGGATCGCCGAGTATGCTTCCCTCATCAATCTGTTGCGCCGCTCCTTGAGGCACAAGAGAAAGACCGGGCCGAAAAACCGCCAGATGGCACGTCCGAAGAAAGGCTTTGGTGTGCTTTACGGTTCAAGCGTGTCCAGGCTCGAAAACTGCGGCGTCGTCTTTAAACTTTCAGCACACTCGCGCCAGCTTCACAAGGCCGGTTCCGGTTACGAGTTGGTGCTCGACGATGGAACCCTGAGCGCGAACAGGATTATTTCTACGGTGCCAATTAACGTTGCCGAGCGGATATGCGGAAACGGACAAGCATCTGCGTTGAAAACCATCACGCTCATAACGCTCTATTTCAGCTTTGCAGGCGAGCGCGGCTTTTCCCAGCCAATCATTTACAACTTCTCGCACGATGGCTCGTGGAAGCGTTTGACGGTTTATTCCGACTTTTACGGGCGCGCTGCTGAGCGCGAGTATTTCGCAGTAGAGGTCATCGCCGGCGCGGTGACGTCGAGCGAGCAGGCGGAAGTGGATTTCCGCAAACATGCTTGCGCCAACGGACTGTTTCGTGGCGACCTCAAGCTGGAGGGCAGTCACGTCCTCGCAAATGCCTACCCCATCTACAGCAAGGGGGCGGCGCAAAGTGCTGCAGAAGCGATCGCCAGGCTAAAAGGCTTCGGAATAGAATCCATCGGGCGGCAAGGGGGCTTCAACTATCAGCCAACCGCCCGGGTTTCCACCATCGACGTGGAGAACGCGATAGCGGCTCCGTGAATCGCAACGCCTTGCCGTGAAATGCAACTTCGGCAGGCATAGGCAGCAGAGACGAGAGGTCGATGATGCGTATTCTGCATATCCTCAATCACACCCGACGTTTGAATGGGCATGTGCATGCGGCTGTGGATCTCGCTTGCGCGCAGATTAAGCTCGGTCATCAGGTTTACCTTGCCAGCGAGGGGGGGGATTTCGACCCACTCTTGAAATCCAACGGGATCGAGACGCTTTTTGTCGGTCATCAGCGGAGGATCCTGAGCCTTCTAAAAGCGCTATCGCGCCTGAGTTCTTATATCAAGAGATACGACATCGACATCGTTCACGCGCACATGATGACAAGCGCGGTCATTGCCTTCCCAATCTGCAAACTGCGACGCGTCCCACTGATCACGACTGTCCATAACGAGTTCGAAAAGAGCGCAACGCTGATGGGACTGGGAACACGTGTAATTGCGGTAAGCGACGTTGTCGGCGCCTCGATGCGCCGCCGAGGCGTTCCCCAGTCGAAATTGAAGGTGGTACTGAATGGCACGATTGGATCAAGTCGATCGGAGGGACGAAGTGAAGAGCCAAAGGTGCTTTTCTCGCCGAGTATCCTTTTTGTCGGCGGTCTTCATCCGCGCAAAGGGCTCCCCGATCTTTTCGAGGCGTTTGAAATCGTCCATAGGTCCTTTCCGACAGCACATCTTTACATCGTCGGCGATGGACCGTTTCGGGAAGAATACAAGGCGAAGGCGGCCACATTGGAAAGTGCACCGGACATCACCTTCGTCGGATCGACAAGGGACCCATACCCTTACATGCTGGGGGCAGACATCTTTGTCCTTCCGTCCCATGCCGACCCGGCACCACTTGTGTTATCAGAGGCGCGCGAAGCCGGATGCGCCGTCATTGGTGCGTCTGTCGACGGTATTCCCCAGCTTCTCGAAGGCGGTGAGGCCGGGCTTCTTGTGCCGCCGCAGGACCCCGCGGCTCTCGCTGAGATGCTTGGGCACTTGCTGGAAGCACCGGAACGGATTGCCGACTGGCGGCGGAAAAGTCAGCTTCGTATAGAACGTCTGACGATCGAGCGCGTCGCCAGAGAGACACTTGAGGTCTACGCTTCGGCAATGCCAGGCGGAAAGGCTGTTGCCCTAGCCACGTGACGTCTTGCCTAGCGCTAGCCAGAAAGGGCCTGTTTCAGACGGGAGCGAACTTGGCGAGAGCGTGAGGGGTCGATTCGGATCGCAGCCAGCTGCTGCGCCATGGCATTTGGAAGCAAAAATAGCGCAACGGCAAAGAGGCACAGGCCAAAGCGCTTCTTGCCGGTGTTTTCGCGTATCACGGAGCCGATATGAGCTGCGATTTGGCGAATACCCGGCCGCTTGCCGTCAACGACGACGCTCATCGTATTGAGTTCCATGACGTAGGCGTAATCGCTTCGGACTTCCACCATCGGGGTTGACGCACAGCGTGCCTCAACGAGCTCCGCAAGATGACTGAGGCGTCCCATGAACCGATCGACGTAACCCTTCATTCGTTTTGACGTCAGGACGGAAAAGGAAGACTGGTTGGCGTTGTGAATCCTGTATTTGCCCAGCGTTTTCGGGATCGAGATGACCTTGCCGACGAAGGGAGCAAGCAGATAGGAGACGCCGTCGATACCGCGCTCGTAGGCCATTTCACCGAGGCCTTCGTAGACGTCTCGTCTGTAGATGTTTCCAGAGGTCGGCGGCGTATTATAATGGCCTCTTTCACGTATCGATCGGATTAGCGGCTCGGAGTCGTCCGACGGCTGAAGAGATGGAAAGGCATTGCCAATCACCTTGCCATCCTTGTCGATTGGCAGAAGCATGAACTGAATTTTTGAAACGTCTTGCCTGAGATGAGGGGCTATTTCAGCGAGCGCGCCTTCACCGAGAACGTCGTCGGCATCGAGAAAGTATACAAACTCTCCCCGCGACAACGACAGACCGTGCAGCGACGTTTTCAATTGCCCACGGTTTTCAGTCCGCACTGCGGTGATCCGATCGCCAAATTCCAGAATCCTGATCCAGGAACGGTCTGTTGATCCGTCGTCGACCACTATTATGTCTAGATTATCATAGTCTTGTGAAAGAACACTTCTGATGCATTCTGAAATGTACATTTCGTAGTTGTAGCAAGTGATTATGATGCTAAGAAGCGGCTGGACTTTTAACATCTTGCAAACCTTCTCTACTCGGCTTATGTTGCAAAGCAGCATACCAAGTGCAGTGCACGACGTCCATAGAAATAACCATATGGGTACTGCGATATAGGTGATCGCAGCGGCCATACATCTATGCGTCCCGAAGTATTTTGGGGCTAGACAAGTATTAGTTCGTCGGTATTCGCCGTTGCTTCATCGATATCACGTGCTGTGATTTTGAGAGCTCTGTTGGATTCCCTCGTCCTATATTGATCGCACCCGATGCGATTTACAGTTGTTTGAATGCTTGTCCCTTTGGCGTCCGGTGCGCGTGTACCGGCACATCGAGTTCTGCTGCCTTTTGGTCCGGAGGACGAATAGAAATGCAAGTCGGCCTGCCATTTCGCGATCGATCCCAACGTCGCATGAAAATCCTTTACATCCAGCCGGGAACAAGTGCATTTGCCGGAATAGAGCGAGTTGTCGATGCTGTCTGCACGATGCTTGCCGATCGATTTCCCGAGGATTTTGAAGTGGACGTGCTCTACACCTCGGTGCACAAAAATCGGCCGACGGAAGCGCGCGGATATAATGTCATCGATCGCGTAGCTTACGGGCGCCTGGACTTGATGCGAATTTTCCGAAGCGTCATCAAGTCGAAGGACTACAGCGTGGTCGTCGTCCCGCAAATTGAGCCAACGGTGATCTGCATGGCGGCGTGTATTGGATTAAACCGTCGGTTTGCCGTCCATTTGCACGGAAATCCAAAGCGCGAGCGCAGCCATTTCAAGGCGAAGATCCTCTTCTTCATGATGCGCGTCTATTTCCTCTCGAGGGTGTCTTATGTTTTCGGAACATCGCCGAGACAACTCGACTCTTTCAAGAAAATGTTCAACAGCAGGGTGCCTCAAGTGTGGGTTCCCAATCCGGTGCGGGCTTTTGACCTGTCCGAAACGCCGCCGTCCGGCGCATCCTCTGGAACCGTCACATTTGTCAATGTTGGTCGCTTTGCCTTTCAAAAGGGGCAGGATATCCTCCTTCAGGCGTTCTCCGAGCTCGTCAGAATCCGACCAAATGTCAAGCTGAGGATCGTCGGTTATGGCATTGGCGAGGCGGACCTGCGCGCCGAAATATCAAGGCTGGGGATCGATGCTTACGTCAGTATCGAACACTACCCAATCAACCCTCAGCCGGCCCTTGCAACGAGCGACGTATACATCTCGACCTCGCGGTGGGAAGGATGGTCGCTTGCAATCTGCGAAGCCTTGCGGTTCGGCTTGCCGGTCATTTCGACCGACTGCGAATTCGGACCGAGCGATATCCTCGTCGACCCTCGGCTTGGGCGCCTTGTTCCGGTGAGCGGTAGAAAGCCTCTCGTGGATGCGATGGCGTACTACTACGACAACCTTTCGCTCGAAATCTTGCATTCTGAATTTCGAAAGGCCTTCATCGACAGATACAGCCCCGAGCGCGTGGTGGAAATCCATGCGGAGGCTCTTCGGATCGCTGCGGGTGAACCCGCTTGAGGTCAATCGCCGGAAAGGAGACCGTGCATGCTGCCTTCTTTATCACGGCGTGGCTTTCTCAAGGCATCCGCTGCGTCCCTAGCCCTGAAGTGCCACGATGCGGCTGCAGCGACGATTGCTTCAGACGACCCTACCCTCGGACGAAAGGTCGTCTTTGAGGACACCTTCCATTCGCTGGATTGGTCCGTCTGGAACGCCGGTCCGAAGGCGACAACCGACGGAACCGGATTTTACGGTCGATCGGCGTTCGCGACCAAGGACGGCGAAGAGGGGTTCAATCCGTACTCTATCGTCGATGATGTGGCCGCGGAAGATGGCAAGGCGCTACAGATCTCCGCGAAATATATCGGACGCTCGATGAACGTTCGCAAATACTACGGAAACGCGCTTCCGGAATTTCAGTGGATTTCCGGAAATCTTCAGACAGCAAAAAAGGATGGTGTCGTCCTCAAAGGATGGCGCAAGGGCTATTTCGAGACGCGCATGCTTTTTCCCCGCCATCCGTTGACCTGGCCTGCATTCTGGATGCTGAACGGCCGAAGCATTTTGGAACCCAAAACTAGCATCGAGCTTGATATCGTAGAGCACAAAGGTTGGGAGCCCACCGTCTACGGAACCTACCTTCATGAATGGGGAGGGCCGGACCAGGGCGGACGAAGCACCGGCGTCAAAACCCCTGTCGACATGACGACTGGATATTGCCGGTACGGCATGCTCGTCGATAATACACGATGCGTCCCCTACTTTAATCGAAGTCCCGTCATGGACACGAAGACGGGAAAACCCGCTGATTGGCCAATTACTCGTTCATCCCGATTGGACGAGGAATTTGATGTGTTTTGGCCCCTCTTAACGCTTGCATTGAGGACAGACGTGAAATTCCCGCAACCTTTGCAGGACACTGACAGGATCACTTCCATGCGCGTCGACTATTTCAGGGTCTACGAGTGAGCGCAGCTGAAGCGTTCGCCTGAAGAAGCAAACTGGCGAGCTGAAACCGGGACGTTGTGAGGTCAAATGCGTATTGTGATGATTGGCTCGGGCTATGTCGGTCTGGTCTCGGGGGCCTGCCTTGCCGATTTCGGCCATCACGTCACCTGCGTCGACAAGTCGGCAG
>NZ_JAUDRZ010000020.1 GCF_030380735.1 Rhizobium sp. S152
TGTGAGTTCATGCTGAAGCGCGACTTGCGGGGCCTCTCAAGCTAACCGGCGTAGCGTATCTGGGCGAGGAGTTTCTTTCGAAAGACCTCTGCCGGCGTTCGATAGCCGAGGCATTTGCGCGGCGTGGCATTGAGCTGATTACAGATCTCAATGAGGTCGGCGTCGGTCACCGATAAGGGGTCGACCTCTCTCGAAAGCCATTTCCGTACCCGCCTGTTGGTATTTTCGACGGTTCCTTTTTGCCACGGCGATTGAGGGTCGCAGAACCAGGTATGGGTACCAATGCTCGCCTGTAGGTAAGGCCAGTCGGTGAACTCCGTGCCACGGTCGAACGTGATGGAACGACGGGCGAGGTGGGGCAGGGCCTGGAGTGCTTGCACAAGGCCGTTCATGACCGGTCGAGACTGCCGATCGTTGTTGCGTAGAAAGATCGCAAATCGGCTGACCCGTTCAACGAGTGATGTCACATTGGCCTTTCCAAACTTCTTTCGGAACTGGATCAGGTCGCATTCCCAATGCCCGAACTGCTTGCGATCGGCGACCACATCCGGGCGGCGCAGGATGTTGAGTTCCGGGCTAAACCGTTGGCCATGCTTGCGTCTGGCATGTCGCGGTCGCCGCCGAGCGCGATGCTCCGGCAGGTACCGCCACAGTTTGATCGCTTGGCCGTCGGGAGAATACGCGAACTTGTAGATCGTTTCGTGACTGACCGATATCGGATGCCGCTCCAAGCGCATCCTTCCTGCGATCTGCTGCGGTGACCATCCGTGCTTGATCCGATCGATGACGGATTGACGGACACGCGAGAAGCGCACCAGCTTCCTCAGCTTGGCGCGTCGTTCGCACGCCATGTCATGTGCCGTGACACAGTAATAGCCGTTCAGATCCGGGACGACTTCGTCGACGAACATATTGCGCCGGATCTCGCGGAAAATTGTCGAGCGATGGCGTCCAAGCTTCTCGGCGATGATGCCAACAGTCAGGCCAGCCATACGCCAGCGGGCGATCTTACGTCGTTCATCCATGTCGATATGGGAATAGGTGCGGTTCATTGCAGCTTCCTTGCGAGTGACAACCCATTGGTATCATTCGCAAGTCGCACTTCATCCTTGAACCCACC
>NZ_JAUDRZ010000021.1 GCF_030380735.1 Rhizobium sp. S152
CACTGCTGTCCGGTTTAAATTGCGGCCCATTGGAATTCCATCTGGTTGCGGCTTTTGAGCTTGTTCGGCGGTGGTTTGAGAAGCTGGTCTGTGGCCCGTCTGTGCATCAGGTTGATGCGTACGAGACGGGCAAAGGCGAGCGGGCTTGAGACGATCTTCTGGTCGGCGAGTGCCATCTTCATGATGAGGTAGGCGATCAGGGCGACAGCGATCTGGATACGCACGGCGTTCTCGGAATTGCCGAGAAAGTGGCGGATCTTCAGCGTCTGCTTGACCCAGCGGAAGAACAGCTCGATCGCCCATCGACGCTTGTAGAGATCGGCGATCTCTTCTGCCGGTGCATCGAGGTCGTTGGACAGCAGTCGCAGCAGCTTTCCCGTCTCGGTTCTGACGGTGATCTCGCGGACCGGATCGGCGAACGGGTTCTTTCTGTTGGCGGCCTGGCGTGCCGGCAAAAGGCCGATGCGATCGGACAGGATGGAGCTTCCGGCTGCGGCCACCTGCTCAGCCGTCACGGTAAGCGGCGTATG
>NZ_JAUDRZ010000022.1 GCF_030380735.1 Rhizobium sp. S152
GGATTTTCGAGGCTATAGCGGACGCCGGCCTGGGCGGCGAGATGGACCATGACGTCGGGCTTGGCGGCGGCGACCGCGTCTTCCAGCGCCTTGCGATCCTCAAGCATCGCAGTGACCGCGCGGAAGGCCGGGAACTGGGCAAGGGCGGCGTTGCGCATATGCTTCAGCTTGATGTTGTAATAATGCGTCATGCCGTCGAAGCCGGTGACTTCATGGCCGTCCTGCAGCAGGCGGCGGGCAAGGTGAAAACCGATGAAGCCGGCCGTGCCGGTGATGAAATAGCGCATTCTCAGTTCCCCCCATTCTTCTTGCCGACGGCGAAGTGGCTGAAGCCATGGCGGGTGATCTCGGCGACGGGGTAGATGTTGCGGAGGTCGACGAGGACGGGGCTTTTCATGGTGGCCTTGAGGCGGCGGAAGTCGAGTGCGCGGAACTCGTCCCATTCGGTGACCAGCACGATGGCGTCGGCGTCTTCGGCGATCTCGTAAGGGTCGGTGCCGTAGGTGATCGGCCCGAGCACGTCTTTTGCCGCCTCCATGCCCTCCGGATCATAGGCATGCACGGTGGCGCCGCTGTCGATGAGCGCCTGGATGATGGTGATCGACGGCGCGTCGCGCATGTCGTCGGTGTTCGGCTTGAAGGTCAGGCCCAATATGGCGATCTTCTTGCCGCGCACGCTGCCGTCGCAGGCGGCGATCACCTTGCGGCCCATGGCCCGCTTGCGGTTGTCGTTGATGGCGACCGTGGTCTCGATCAGCCTGACCGGGCTGTCGAAATCCTGCGCCGTCTTGACCAGCGCCAGCGTATCCTTGGGGAAGCACGAGCCGCCGTAGCCCGGGCCGGCATGCAGGAACTTGTCGCCGATGCGCTTGTCCATGCCGATGCCCTTGGCGACCTTCTGCACGTCGGCGCCGATCTGCTCGCAAAGATCGGCGATCTCGTTGATGAAGGTGATCTTCATGGCGAGGAACGCGTTGGCGGCGTACTTGATCAGCTCGGAGGTGCGGCGCTCGCAGAAATAGAGCGGCGCCTCGTTGAGATAGAGCGGCCGGTAGACCTCGCGCATGATCTCGATGGCGCGCGGCTCCTCGGTGCCGATGACGATGCGGTCGGGGCGCTTGAAGTCGGTGATGGCCGCACCCTCGCGCAGGAATTCCGGGTTGGAGACGACGGCGATGTCCTTATCCGGGAACTCCTCGCGGAAAATGCGCTCGATCTCGTCGCCGGTGCCGACGGGCACGGTCGACTTGGTGACGACGACGGTAAAGCCGGAGACGGCGGCGGCGATCTCGCGGGCGGCGGCATAGAC
>NZ_JAUDRZ010000023.1:0-468 GCF_030380735.1 Rhizobium sp. S152
AGGATCGCAAGGCGCTGGAAGACGCGGTCGCCGCCGCCAAGCCCGACGTCATGGTCCATCTCGCCGCCCAGGCCGGCGTCCGCTATAGCCTCGAAAATCCGCGCGCCTACCTGACCTCCAATCTCGAAGGCTCCTGGAACATTCTCGAGATCGCCAAGAATGTCGGCATCGGCCACCTGATGCTCGCCTCGACCTCGTCGATCTACGGCGCGAGCCCGACGGTGCCCTTCCACGAGACCGACCGAGCCGACGAGCCGCTGACCTTCTACGCCGCGACCAAGAAGTCGATGGAACTGATGGCGCACAGCTATTCGCACCTCCATAAGATCCCGACCACAGCCTTCCGCTTCTTCACCGTCTACGGCCCATGGGGCCGGCCCGACATGGCGCTCTTCAAGTTCGTGAAGAACATGATCGACGGCGAGCCGATCGAGATCTACGGCGAAGGCAAGATGAGCCGTGATTTCA
>NZ_JAUDRZ010000023.1:567-83654 GCF_030380735.1 Rhizobium sp. S152
TACGGTGGAAAAGGCGCTCGGCCGTCCGGCCAAGCGCAAGATGCTGCCGATGCAGAAAGGCGACGTCCCGCGCACCTTTGCGAGTCCCGACCTTCTGATGGCGCTCACCGGCTACAAGCCCGATACGACGCTTGAGGTCGGCGTCAAGGCCTTCGTCGATTGGTACCTGGAAGCGCACCGCGAACTCGACGGCTGAACAGGGATTGCCCTAGTTGAGCGTGACCTTGGCCTGTTCGCCAAGCGCGAAAACATGATCGATTTCTGATGCCGGCATCGGCCGGCTGAGCGCGAAGCCCTGCAGGGCGTTGCAGCCGAGCTTGGCCAGTGTCGCGGCGTGGCTCTCCGTCTCGACACCCTCGGCAATGACCTCGACATTGAGCGCCCTGGCGATCTCGACGATCGACTTGACGACGTGGCGCTGCTCCGCCGATGTATCGACTTCGTCCACCAGCTGCCTGTCGATCTTCAGGCGCGCCGGGCGTAAGCGCACGAGACCGATCAGCGAGGCATGGCCGGAACCGAAATCGTCGATCTCGATCTCGATGCCCATCTGCTTGATCCGGTCGACGCTTTGCAGCAGTTCGTCGTCGCAATCGTCGAGGAAGATCGTCTCGACGAGCTCGAAGACGATGGCGTTCTCGGGAATGGAAAGCTTCCTGAGATCGTCGATCAGCAACGGATCGTAAAGCCGCGGTCCGGAGATGTTCACCGCGATCCGCGGCATCCGTACGCCGCGTTCCTCCCACCCGCGCCGGTCGTCGAGCACGTGGCGCAAAATGGCCGCATCGATCTCCGCCGCCATGCCGAATTCATCGGCGATCTTCAGAAAGATCGCGGGCGAGAGAATTCCACGTTCGTGGTGCTTCCACCGCGCCAGCGCTTCGACCCCGACGATCTCACGCGTGTGCGCATCGACCTGCACCTGGTAGAACGGCACGATATCGCCCTGCTCCAGCGCGAGCTTCAATTCCTCGGCAAGCCGCCGCTTGCCCATGAGCTCGTCCTTCAGCTGCTGCGAAAAGAACTCGATGCGATCGCGGCCCGAAGCCTTGGCGTGATAAAGCGCAATATCGGATTCGGCGAGCAGATTGGCGTCGTGCCGGTCCGCCGACCACGAAATGCCGATCGAGGCGCCCGATTGCAGCAAAGCCGATCCGAAACGGATCTTCTTGCGCAGGCGCCGCTGCACGTCGCGCGCGATGAGCTTCATATCGTTGATGCTGTCGAAATTGACCAGGATGATGACGAACTCGTCCCCGCCGATGCGCGCCGCCATGCCATTCTCGGGAATCGCCGCCCCGATGCGAAGCGCCGCCGCCCGCAACACCGCATCGCCCGCCGCATGGCCGTGGCTGTCGTTGATCTGCTTGAACTGGTCGAGGTCGAGATGCAGCACGGCGAGCGTCGAAACCGTGGGATCCTCGGCCAGCTGCGCCAGCCGCTTGTCGAACAGCCGGCGGTTGGGAAGGCCGGTCAGGTAATCGTGCTCCGCCGCATGCTCGATCCGCGCATTGCTTTCCTCGAGCGCGAGTGCGCGGGCTTCCGCCACCGCGCGTTGCCTCACTACATCGTCGTTGAGCAGCACATCCGCCGTTACATCCCACTCCGCGCCGATGAAGGACGGCGCGCCGTCCTCGCTGACGTAGAAATGGGCGCGCGAGCGGATATGCCGGATCTCGCCGTTCGGCCAGATGATGCGGAATTCGGAGTTGTACTGACCGCGCCGGGCGACCGCCTCGTCGAACTCGCGAATGGCACGCTCGCGATCGTCAGGGTGAATGGCGCCTTCCCATATGGCGGTCGGTACAGCCCGCGTTTCCTCACCGGTTCCGTAAAGTCGGTGCATCTGGATATCCCAGGTGATCACCTCCTCGTCGAGATTGTGTTCCCACACGCCGATCTGCGATGCGTCGAGCGCGAGCTCCAGCCGCCGCAGGAGGTCCTGGAATTCTCGTTCCGAGCGGGTGGTATCAGCAGGTGCCAACGTTATCCAAGCCTCACCGTCACAGGAGCCGCATATGATCTCGGCGTAGAATGCACGAACATTTCCAGACCTCAGAACCAACCCTTAGGTGAGAGCTTAATTAGAACACCCTAAAAATCCCTCAATGATTGCATCGCTGCAATCCTGAATATTGTTCGGTACGCATTCGTACATCTCAAATCTGTCCGGCGCGCTTCACGCGTCCGTTCTTTGCTTCCAGATGCAACAGCAACCCACTGTGGTCGGTCTCGCCTCCGCCTTCCCTTTCGACAAACGCCGCGAATTCGGCGCGGACCGCTTCGGTCAACGGCAATTGCAGTGACAGGCTCGCTGCCTCCGCGACGATATTGTTAAGATCCTTGAGCTGCAGCCGCGAAGGACCGGCGCCGCCGAAGTTGCGATCGACCATGCGCTGCCCGTGAATGTCGAGAATGCGGCTCTCGGCGAAGCCGCCCCGGATCGCCGCTCGAAACGCGGCTGGCGAGCCCCCGCCGGCTTCCACCAGCATCATCGCCTCGGCCACCGCTCCGATGGTGATCGCCACGATCTGCTGGTTTCCGAGCTTCGCGAGCTGACCGCAGCCGCTCGGCCCGACATGCGTCACCCGCCCAAGCGGCGCAAAGACATCCGCCAATTGATCGATAAGCGTGGCATCGCCACCTGCCATGACCGCGAGCGTCCCGGCGCTGGCGCCGACCACGCCACCGGAGACAGGCGCATCGATATGCCGGACGCCTCGCTGGGCAAGCCGTGCCGCGTGATCACGCGCCGCTTCGGGCGTGATCGAACTGCAGTCGATCACAACGGCACCCGATGCGAGCGCCTCGGCCACGCCCTGCGAGAACAGGACATCCCCGACCGCATTGCCGTCCGACAGCATGGTGAAGACAACGGAGGCACCTTCGACGGCCGCGACCGCTGTACCGGCGACAACAGCACCATCCACGGCCAGCGCCTCGGCCTTCCTGATATCGCGGTTCCAGACCGCGACGCTGAAGCCCGCATGAAGCAGCCGCCGCGCCATAGGCGCGCCCATCAGCCCCGTGCCGAGGAACGCAATGTGACGATGCGCCCTGTTCCGTTCTTCACCGCTCATTCGATCCGCCCTTCCATCTCGTCTTCTATATGTACGCGAATGATCTCCTCGAAACTCGTCTCGGCCTTGAAGCCCAGGCTGATCGCCCGCTCGGCCGCAAATGCGCGCGGCCATCCCTCGACGATCCGCAACACGAGCTCGTCGGGTTCACGCCGGATCAAACCAACAGCGGCCTCCCCGGCAATCGAACGCAGGGCTTCGATCTGCTCTCCGACCGACGCCGAAACGCCGGGCATCGTCAGGCTGCGGCGCGAGCCGAGCGGCTGCAGGTCGATGCTCGCCGCATGCAGGAGAAACCCGACCGCCGAGCGCGGCGACGCATGCCAGTGGCGGATGCTGTCGGGCACCGGCAGCACGGCCTTTTGCCCTGCCAGCGGCTCGCGGATGATGCCGGAGAAGAAGCCGGACGCAGCCTTGTTCGGCTTGCCGGGTCGCACGCAGATCGTCGGCAGGCGAATGCCGATCCCGTCGATGAAGCCGCGCCTGGTGTAATCGGCAAGCAGCAGCTCGCCCATAGCCTTCTGCGTGCCGTAGCTCGTCAGCGGCGTGAGGTTGAAATCGTCGGGAATGATATCCGGCAGCGGAGCGCCGAAGACGGCAATCGAGGACGTGAATACCACGCAGGGCCGATAACTGTCTTCGAGATGTGCAAGGCGGATCGCCTCGAAGAGCGCCCGCGTCCCCTCCAGGTTGATGCCGTAGCCCTTCTCGAAATCAAGCTCGGCCTCGCCGGATACGATCGCCGCCAGGTGGAAGATGACGTCGGGCCTCGTCGCCACGATGCGACGCGCCTGCCCTGGCTCGGATATGTCGAGTGCGCTGGCGTCGAGCTTGCCCGGATAGCCCGGCCAGAGCGGCGGCTCGACGACGTCGACAAGCGTCAGCCGGGTGATCGCCTGGCCCGCGAGCGTGCCATCGGCGACCAACCGCGCGGTGAGCTTGCGCCCGATCATGCCGGCGGCGCCGACGATTGCGATGTGCATTGAATGCCTCCTCAAGCGACCTGGACGACTCCCCTCATCCGATCCACCTATCAAGACATAACCGCATGCCCACGGCATGCAAACAGAAAAGGCGGGGACATGCCCCGCCTTTCGCGTTTCGCAGTGAGGAAGCCTTACTCGGCCGCCAGCCGGATGACCTCGGCCTCTTCCTCGGCGTGCTCGCCCTCCTTGTGCTGGATAAGCGGACGGTTGCCCGTCAGCTTGCGCACCAGCACATAGAAGACCGGCGTCATGAAGATGCCGAAGAAGGTGACGCCGATCATGCCGGAGAACACCGCCACACCCATGGCGGCGCGCATTTCCGCACCCGCCCCCGTCGAGACGACCAGCGGCACGACGCCCATGATGAACGCCATCGACGTCATCAGGATCGGGCGCAGACGCAACCGGCTCGCCTCGATCGCCGCCTGCACCGGCGTCCGCCCCTCGAACTCCAGCTCACGGGCGAACTCTACGATCAGGATCGCGTTCTTCGCCGAGAGACCGACAAGGACGACGAGGCCGATCTGGGTGAAGATGTTGTTCTCTCCACCGGTGAGCCAGACGCCGGTCAAGGCGGCGAGCACACCCATCGGCACGATCATGATGATCGCCAGCGGCAGCGTCAGGCTTTCATACTGCGCGGCCAGCACCAGGAAGACCAGGAGCAGTGCGAGCGGGAAGACGACGACGCTCGAATTGCCGGCCAGGATCTGCTGGTAGGTCAGGTCGGTCCACTCGAACTCGATGCCCGGAGGCAGCGTCTCGTTGAGGATCTTCTCGATCGCCGCCTGTGCCTGACCGGACGAGAAGCCTGGTGCCGGACCGCCGTTGATATCGGCGGCGAGGAAGCCGTTATAGCGGTTCGCGCGCTCCGGACCGGTGCTCGGATCGACCTTCAGCAGCGCCGAAAGCGGGATCATCTGGCCCGAAGCCGAGCGAACCTTCAACTGGCCGATATCCTCCGGCTGCGCCCGGAACTTCGCATCCGCCTGCACACGGACGCTGTAGGTGCGGCCGAAGGCGTTGAAGTCGTTCACATAGAGCGAACCGAGATAGATCTGCAGCGTCTGGAAGACGTCGGTGACGGAAACCCCCAGCTGCTCGGCCTTGGCGCGGTCGAGATCGGCATAGAGCTGCGGCACGTTGATCTGGAAGCTGGAGAACAGCCCGGCCAGTTCAGGCGTCTGGTAAGCCTTGCCGAGAACCGCCTTGGTGGCTTCGTCGAGCGCTTGGTTGCCCAGGCCTGCGCGATCCTCGATCTGCAGCTTGAACCCACCCGTCGTGCCGAGACCGTTGACCGGCGGCGGCGGGAACATGGCGATGAAGGCGTCCTGGATGACGCCGAACTTCTGGTTCAGCGCCATGGCGATCGCCCCACCCGACAGGTCCGGCGTCTTGCGTTCCTCGAAGTCCTTCAGCGTCACGAAGACGATGCCGGCGTTCGAGGAGTTCGTGAAGCCGTTGATCGACAGGCCCGGGAAGGCGATGGCATGTTCGACGCCCGGCTGCGCGAGCGCGATGTCGGTCATCCGCTTGATCACGTCTTCCGTGCGGTCCAGACTTGCGGCATCCGGCAGCTGTGCGAAGCCGATCAGATACTGCTTGTCCTGCGACGGCACGAAACCGCCGGGAACGCTGGTGAACATGCTGTAGGTCGCGCCGACAAGCGCAAGGTAGATCACCATGACGATGCTCTTGCGCGACAGCAGGCCACCGACGCCTCGCCCGTAGTAGCTGGAGCCTGCGCCGAAGGCGCGGTTGAAGCCGCGGAAGAACCAGCCGAAGATCGCGTCCATGAACCGCGTCAGCCAGTCCTTAGGCGCATGGTGACCCTTGAGCAGAAGAGCGGCCAGAGCCGGAGACAGCGTCAGCGAGTTGAAGGCCGAGATGACGGTCGAGATGGCGATCGTCAGCGCGAACTGGCGATAGAACTGGCCCGACAGGCCGGAGATGAAGGCCAGCGGCACGAAGACCGCGACCAGCACGAGCGCGATCGCGACGATCGGACCCGACACTTCCCGCATGGCCTTGTAGGTCGCCGCCCTCGGACTGAGCCCCGCCTCGATGTTTCGCTCGACGTTTTCGACAACAACGATCGCGTCGTCCACGACGATACCGATCGCCAGCACCAGTCCGAACAGACTGAGCGCGTTGATCGAGAAGCCGAAGACGTACATCACCGCGAAGGTACCGATGATGGAAACCGGAACGGCGATCAGCGGAATGATCGAGGCGCGCCATGTCTGCAGGAACAGGATGACGACGAGAACGACGAGGGCGACGGCTTCGAGCAGCGTGTCGATGACCTTCTCGATCGAGGCACGGACGAACTTCGTCGTGTCGTAGACGATCTGGTACTTCACGCCCTGGGGCATCGCCAGCTGCAGCGTGTCCATGGTGGCGCGGACGTTGTCGGCGATCTCGATCGCGTTCGAGCCCGGAGCCTGGAGCACGGCGACGGCCACGGCGGGCTTGCCGTCGAGCAGCGAGCGCAGCGTATAGTCGGCGGCGCCGAGTTCGATGCGGGCAACGTCGCGCAGGCGGGTGATCTCGCCATTGGCGCCCGTCTTGACGATGATGTTGCCGAACTCCTCGGGCGTCTTCAGGCGTCCCTGCGCGTTGACGTTCAGCTGCAGGTCGACGCCGGCAGGACTGGGCGATGCGCCGATGATGCCGGCCGCGGCCTGTACGTTCTGTGAGCTGACGGCATTGCTGATGTCGCTGGCGGCGAGATTGTGCTCGGCTGCCTTCTGCGGATCGATCCAAACGCGCATCGAGTAGTCGCCGGCGCCGAATACCTGCACCTGGCCGACGCCGGCGATGCGGGCGAGACGATCCTTGACGTTCAGCGTCGCGTAATTCCGGAGATAGGTGATGTCATGATCGTCGCCGTCGGAGACGAGATTGACCACCATGATGAAGTCGGGCGAGCTCTTGACCGTGGTGATGCCGAGCGCGCGCACCTCCGTCGGAAGCCGCGGTTCGGCCTGCGAAACGCGGTTCTGCACAAGCTGCTGCGCCTTGTCGGGATCGGTGCCGAGCTTGAACGTCACGGTGACGTTCAAGACGCCGTCCGACGTCGCCTGGCTGGACATGTAGAGCATGCCCTCGACGCCGTTGATCTGCTCTTCGAGCGGCGTCGCCACGGTTTCGGCGATGACCGACGGGTTGGCGCCAGGATAGGTGGCGCGCACGACGATGGAAGGCGGTACCACTTCCGGATATTCCGAAATCGGCAGCGACCGAAGGCCGATAAGGCCAGCGACCACGATGAGGACCGATAGAACCCCGGCGAACACCGGGCGGTCGACAAAGAATCTGGAGATATTCATTTCAAAGCCCTCTCCGGGATGAAATTGGATGCAACGACCCTCTCCGGCGGTTGGGATGCCGCCGGTAGGGGTAAACTGGATGTCTAAATGCCCCTCTGGCCTGCCCGCGATCTTCCCAAGAGAGGGGAAAATTCGCGGCGGGATGATCCCTCCCCCTTGTGGGGAGGGGTTGGGGAGGGGTCTTGCGTACTAGTTGGTGGCGACCTTCTGTTCCATCTCGGGCGCAACCACCGCGCCGGGACGGATACGCTGCAGGCCGTTGACGACGACCTTCTCGCCGACCTTCAGCCCGCTCTCGATGACGCGCTGGCCATCGTGAAGCGTGCCGAGCCGGACCTGGCGGTAGTTCACCTTGTTCTCGCCATCGACGACGAAGACGAACTTCTTGTCCTGGTCGGTGCCGACGGCACGATCGCTGACCAAGGTCTTGGTCTCGGCCTTCGGCTGGCCCATGCGCACGCGCACGAACTGGCCGGGGATCAGCTTGCCGCCGGGATTGTCGAACACGGCGCGGACGCCGATGGTGCCGCTGGCGGCATCCACCTGGTTGTCGATCAGCTGCAGCTTGCCCTTGATCGGCGTACCCTCGTCGGCGAGCGTACCCACCTCGACCGGGATCTGCTCGACGGCGGGGACGGCATCGTCGGATGCCGGCAGCTGCGCCAGAGCCTTGCTCACCATTTCCTCGCTGGCGTTGAAGCTGGCGTAGATCGGATCGACGGAAACGAGCGAGGTCAGCTCCGAGGAGGCGGAGCCGGCAGCGACCAGATTGCCGACGGTGATATCGATCTTGCCCGCGCGGCCGGCGACCGGCGCGCGCACTTCGGTGTAACCGAGCTCGAGGTTTGCGGACTGAAGCGCGGCCTGCGCGGTGCGAAGGCCGGCCTGCGCCTCGGTAAAGGCGTTCTGCCGCTGGTCGAGATCGCTCTGCGAAATGGTCTTGCTGTCGGACAGCCTGCGGCCGCGCTCGAGCTCGATCTGCGCCAGGTTCACCTTGGCCTGGGCCGACGCCACCTGGCCTTCGGCCTGCGAGACGGCAGCCTGGTAGGGAGCCGGATCGATGGTGAAGAGCAGGTCGCCTGCTTTCACCAGCGCACCTTCGCGGAAATGCACCGACTGGACGGCACCGGCGACGCGCGAGCGGATCTGCACGCGATCGACGGCTTCGAGCCGGCCCGAAAACTGTTCCCACTCGGTCACGTCGTTGCTTGCGACGACGGCAACCGTCACAGGCACAACCGGAGGCGGTGCTTCGGCGGTGGCTGCCGTTGCGGTAACACTCATGGGCAGCTCGAAAAATAGTGCTGCGGCTGAAACGGACGCAGCAAGGCTCAGACCGGCGCCCGCGAGGGCCCAGCGCTTCTTTCTGGACGTCATTGTTATTCTCCTTACGGCCCTCGGCCGGAAATGGTCAGTAATCTCTAGGCAATGGGTTGTCGGCGTTTGTCCCCGACGAAGCTTCCGAACTCACGGATCATGGTCTCGCGCCATCCGGAAATATTCTCAGGCGTCCCGCTGTAAATCGAAGACCAGCCAGCCCCGGCGGGGAGGACCTGCTGGCGAACGGCCACGCCGGCCTGCTTCAGGCGGTCGGCATAGCCAAGCGTTTCATCGCGAAGAGGATCGTCCTCGGCGGTGAAAACCAGTGCGGGCGCAACGCCCGCGATACGGGAACAAAGGCACGGCGCCGCATAGGGATGGCAGCCGCCGCCGCTGAGATAATGGCTCCAGCCGTCCGCCCAGCGCTGCCGCATGCCGATACCGTCGGCCTTGCGGATCGAGGACGTGCCCATGAAGGGATCGAGCAACGGAGAAATCAGGATCTGGCCGTCGAGCGCGTCGGCATAATGGTCGCGCGCCTTAAGCGCGACGCCGCCGGCAATGTTGCCGCCCGCTTCGACGCCCGCCACCAACAGCAGCGAGTTGCGGTCGCCAAGCCCGGAGGCGCGCTTGTTCGCCATGTAGGAAAACAGCGAGTAGCCGACTTCGAGAGGCTTGGGGAACACGTTGCCCAGCGGCGAATTGTAATCGGGAACGACCACGATGGCGCCGGCATCGGCGATACTCTCGGCGATCGCGTTGTCTTGGAGACCTTGCTCCAGGAACGCTCCGCCGTGGAAGAACAGCACGATCGGCGACCCTTTGCCGTATTCGGCGCCTTGGTAGACGCGCGCGGAAACGGGGCCAGTGGCCACCTTCTCCAGCAACATGTCCTTCACCTGAACCGCCATGGTCTTTTCCAGTTTTTGCTTCATCGAAGCACCATATTGCCTAGCGAAGCCGCTTGCAATTTCTGGAAAAAAGATATTGTTATTCACATCGCGGAATAAGAAGCTTCAACGCGATTACACTGTTCCAATTTTCGAACAATACCGCAGTGCAAACTGCCAAGGTGATTTCCGATGGACCAATTCTCGGCAATGCGCGCATTCATCCGCGTCGTAGAGACCGGCAACTTTACCAGGGCCGCCGATACCCTTTCCATGCCAAAGGCGACGGTAACCAATCTCATACAGGGCCTGGAAGCGCATCTTCATACCAAGCTGCTCAACCGCACCACCCGCCGCGTCATGGTGACGACGGATGGCGCGCTCTATTACGAACGGGCGGCACAGATTGTCTCGGAGATCGACGAATTGGACGGCAGCCTGTCCAATTCGCAGGGCCTACCGAGCGGCCGCCTGCGCGTCGAAATGGCCGGCGCCTTTGCCGACTGGATCGTCGTACCGGCGCTTTGCGAGTTCTACCAGAAATACCCCGATATCCGCATCGATCTTGGCGTCGGCGACCGAACTGTCGATTACCTCGCGGAAAACGTCGACTGCGCGCTGCGCGGCGGCACGCCCGCCGACCAGTCGCTGATCGCCCGCCGCGTCTCGGAGGTCGAGATGATCACCTGTGCCGCGCCTCTGTATATTGAAAAGTTCGGCATCCCCACGCGTCCGGAAGAGCTTGAAAACGATCACTATTCCGTCAGTTATTTTCGCGCCCAGACCAACCGGACGCTTCCGTTCGAATTTAACAAGGACAACGAGAAGATCGAGATCAACGCCCGCTACATCGTGTCGGTAAACGATAGCCGAACCTTCGTCACGGCGGCGCTGAACGGTCTCGGGATTGCCCAATTGCCGCGCTTCATGGTTACCGATGCGCTCGCAAAGGGCGACCTCGTACAACTGCTTCCCGAGTGGAACCGCGATCCGTTGCCGCTGTACATCGTCTATCCGCCGAACCGGCATCTGAGCAACAAGGTGCGCGTCTTCGTCGACTGGCTGGTGAAGCTTCTGGCCGACGCCAAGCTCAACGCCGCCTGAAACAAATGCGGCCCGGAAGATCGATCTTCGACGGGCCGCAACTGCATGATTTCGGTTCTTGCTCTGTCCGCACCCGCCGCGTCACCAGGGAAATGGCCCGGCGGATATTTGAGGTATGACATCAGGAATTGGAGGAGTTCCTTCAGTCCCTACCCCACCAATATAGGACTTTTGCTGCGCGAATGTAAGAGCAGACCGCAGCAGTTCACCATCCCCGGTCGTCTAAGCTTCGTGTGAAATCAGACCATGCCGCCGTTCGCGCGCAGAACCTGACCATTGATCCACGAGCCATCGGGTCCAACAAGGAATGAGACGGCGGCGGCGATATCCTCCGGCGTTCCGAGCCGCTCCAGCGGGTTCATCTTTGCAAGCCGCGAGACCAGCTCCTCGGACTTCCCGGTGAGGAACAGATCCGTCGCGGTCGGCCCCGGCGCCACGGCATTGACGGTGATCTCGCGACCACGCATTTCCTTCGACATGATTGCGGTCAACGTCTCGACGGCTGCCTTGGTGGCGGCGTAGATGCCGTAGGTCTCGAGCTTCAAGCCGACCACCGAGGTCGAGAAATTGACGATCCGGCCGCCATTGCGCAAGCGCTTGCCGGCTTCCCGAAGCGTGTTGAACGTGCCCTTCAGATTGACATCCATCAGCCGCTCGAAATCCGCATCCTGCGCCTCCGATATCGGCGACAACGCCATGATGCCGGCATTGTTGACCAGCACGTCGACGCCGCCGAAAGCAGCTTCCGCCGCATCGAACATCCGGCGCACCGCCTCGGCATCGCTCACATCGGCCTTCGCCGTCAGCGCCTTGCCGCCGGCCTGCTCGATTTTGCGGGCCAGTTCCTCGGCGGGAGCGGCATTGCCGGAATAATTGACGACGACGGTGAAGCCGTCGCGGGCCAACCGCTCGGCGATCGCCGCACCAATGCCTCGCGATGCGCCGGTGACGATCGCAACCTTGCTTGCAGATAACGTCATTGTCGTTCTCCTTATGCTCTTGCGCCTCGGCGCGTTCCGGTGACCATAGAATGCAACTTTCCCATCGCCGCATAATCACCTATTGTTCGCCATCACTATCCGGATAGGTCGAACAAAAGACATGGACCGATTTGATGCCATGCGGGTCTTTTGCCGCATCGTGGAGCGCCGTAGCTTCACCGCTGCGGCCGAGGATACCGGCCTTCCCCGCTCCACGGTCACGGACGCCGTCAAGCAACTGGAGGCGCGTCTCGGCGTGCGCCTTCTGCAGCGAACGACCCGCCACGTCAGCCCGACGCTCGATGGGGAGGCCTATTACCGCCGCTGCCTCGGCATCCTCGCTGATATCGAGGATGCCGAGGCCGCATTTGCCGGCGCCAAGCCGAAAGGGTTGCTCCGTGTCGATGTTCACGGCACGCTGGCGCGCCATTTTGTCCTCCCGAACCTTCCGTCGTTTCTCGAGACCTACCCCGATATAGAACTCTACATGAGCGAGGGCGACCGGCTGGTGGATCTCGTGCGCGAGGGGATCGACTGCGTGCTGCGTGTCGGCACCCCGCAGGACAGCGACATGGTTGCGCGTCGGGTGGCGATGCTGGAGGAGATCACGCTCGCCTCACCCGCCTATCTGGAAAAATACGGAACACCCGAGCATCCCGACCGCTTGGACGGCCACCGGATGGTCGGCTTTCACTCCAGCGCCACCGGCTCGCTCGTGCCGCTCGAATTCCTGGTGGACGGCGCGATCCGCAATGTAGTGCTGCCCGCGACCCTCTCGGTCAACGCTGCCGAAAGTTTCCATTCCGCGGCGAGGCTGGGGTTCGGCATCATCCAGGTCCCGCGCTATCACGCCGAACGCTTCGTTCGATCAGGCGAACTCGTCCATATTCTCAAGGATTTCCCACTGACGAAGACGCCCGTCTCGCTGCTCTACCCCCGCAACAGGCAACTATCGCCGCGCGTGCGCGTTTTCATCGATTGGCTGGTCACTGTCTTTGCTCGACAATCCGGGTGAAAGGCGCTTCACTGGCACGATCGACAGCACGAGGAGATATTCTCATGACCATCTCGGACATCACGGTGCACCAGAAGGACGGCGGCTTCCTCGTCGCATTCAGCGATCAGGCGGGAGACCGGATCGAGGTCACGCTTTATACGGTCGCTTCTCCTGGTCTGACAGCGGACAACGCGGTCAGCCGCGCCAAAGCCCTGCTTGAAAAGGCCGCCAAGAGCACCCACACCGACGACCGCAGCAACAGGGACGCCGCCTCGCTCGAAGAAGAACTCGACGAAGGCCTGGAAGACACTTTTCCGGCCAGCGACCCCGTCTCGGTCACCAGCTCCGCGACCGCCCACCCCAAGACCGGTCACTAGTGCCGATGCGGCAGCCGGAACGCAGGGTTAGATGAATTCCCCAACCGGTGCGATCGGCACCGCTCCCCTATCCGGCGGGCACCTTGCCGATTTCTTCGCTCGCGATGCCGTCACCGTTGCCCGTGATCTCCTGAGCTGCCATCTCCTCGTCGGCGAGACCGGTGGCCGCATCGCCGAGACGGAGGCCTATTTCCCCGACGACGAAGCCTCGCACAGCTTTCGCGGCCCGACCCGGCGCAACGGCGCGATGTTCGGCAAGCCCGGCAATGTCTATATCTACCGCATCTACGGCATGCACTGGTGCCTGAACTTCGTCTGCACGCCGGGATCGGCTGTGCTGATCCGCGCGATCGAACCGGATACTGGTATTGCCGAGATGATATCCAGGCGTGGCACCGATGCCCTGCCTCAGCTCTGCAGCGGCCCCGGAAAGCTCTGCCAGGCGCTCGGTGTCGATATGGACCTCAACGATCGGCTGCTCGACCGCGCACCTTTTTCACTGACCCGCACCGCGCCTGTCGAAATCCTCACCGGAAAGCGGATCGGCATCACGAAAAATGCCGAAGCACCATGGCGCTTCGGCATCTCCGGTTCTCGTTATCTCAGCAAGCCGTTCCGCTGATCATTCCATCACGGCGCTGTGGTCCATGACCGGCGCGACCTTTGGCCGGCGCAGCAGCAGCACCAGCGGAATGACCGCCAGCGACATGATCATCAGCAGCTTGAAGTCATCGATATAGGCGATGATCGTCGACTGCAGCGTGATCAGTTCGTTCAGCGCCGCGCGCCCGGTGGCGGTAAACGGGCTCAGCCCCTGCGCCGCCGCACTCTCGAACGCCCTGTTGAACGGCGTCACGTAGCCCGCGATGTTTTCGTGGTTGATCTGTCCGTTCTCGACCAGCAGCGCGGAAACGATCGAGATGCCGACGCTGGACCCGATATTACGCGACAAGTTGTAAAGACCGGTGCCGTCGCCGCGCATCTCCGCCGGCAGCGTCGAAAACGCGATCGTCGTCAGCGGCACGAACAGGAAGCCGAGCCCTGCGCCCTGGATGAAGCCGACCGATATGATCGTCCACTGCGAGACATCGGGCGTCCAGCCGGTCATGTCGTACATCGCCCACGCCGTCAAGCCGAGGCCGAGCACCAGGAGCAGGCGCGTGTCCACCTTGCCGATCAGCCGCCCGACGACGAACATGCACAGCATCGTCCCCATGCCGCGCGGGCCCATGACGATCCCGGCCGTGATGACGGGATAGCCCATCAGCGTTTGCAGGTAAGGCGTCATCAGGGCCAGGGAGGCCAGATAGGTGATGCCGATCACGAAGATGAAGATCATGCTGACCGAGAAGTTGCGGTCGAGGAAGAGCTTCGGATTGACGAAGGATTTCTCCGACGTCAGCGTATGCACGACAAGCAGATAGAAGGCCGAGGCGCAGATCACCGCTTCGATGATGATCTCGCCGGAGCCGAACCAGTTGAGCTGTTCGCCGCGATCGAGGAAGAGCTGCAGCGATGCGATGCCGAGGCTCATCATCCCGAAGCCGAACCAGTCGAGCTTGGCCAGCGCATCTAGCTTGGTTTCGGTGACGTAGATCATGATGCCGGCGAAGGCGAGCGCCCCGATCGGAACGTTGATGTAGAACACCCAGCGCCAGCTGATATTGTCGGTGAGCCAGCCACCGATGACGGGACCGAGCACCGGCCCCACCATGACCGACACGCCGAACAACGCCATGGCCGAGCCACGTTCTTCCGGCGTGTAGATATCGAGCAGAATGCCCTGCGACAGCGGCACCAGCGACGCCCCGAAGAAGCCCTGCAGCAGGCGGAAGGCCACGATCTGGTTGAGCGATTGTGCAAGGCCGCAGAGCACTGATGCGACGACGAAGCCGATGATGGCCGTGAGCAGCACCCGTTTGCGGCCGAACTTGGCGGCAAGGAAGCCCGACGGCGGCGTCATGATGGCGGCCGCCACGATATAGGAGGTGAGGACCCAGTTGATCTGGTCGGCGCTCGCCGAGACGCTGCCCTGGATATAGGGCAGCGCGACGTTGGCGATCGTCGTATCCAGCGCCTGCATGATGACGGCCAGGATGACGCAGGCCGTGATCATGCCGCGATTGGCGACCGGGGTCACCGCGGCGGAGGGAGCGTTACTCATGATCCTTACCGCCGGAACGGCCCAACAGCTTCGAAACGAAATCAGGAAGGCCACGTGCGTGATCGGTATCGACGTCGACCACCGTGCTCATGCCGACGCGGAGCGGCGGCTTGCCGGCGGCATCCTCGATGCTGACGCGCATGGGAATGCGCTGCACGACCTTGACCCAGTTGCCGGTCGTGTTCTGTGCCGGCAGCAGCGAGAAGCTGGAGCCGGACGCCGGGCTGATGCTCTCCACCTTGCCCTTCCACTCGACACCCGGATAGGTATCGACATAGATCGTCACCGGCTGGCCAGGCTTGACGTAAGTAAGCTCGGTTTCCTTCGGGCTCGCCGCGATCCAGAGATTGTTGTTGGAGACCAGCGAGAAGGCCTGCGTCGATGCTTCCAGGTAGGAGCCCGGCTGCAACGCGTTCACATTGGTGGCGATGCCGTCGAACGGCGCCTTGACGACGCTGTGGTCGAGCTGGCGCTGCGCGTCGTCGACCTTGGCCTTGGCTTCGAGATAGAGCGGGTTCTGTTCGACCGGCTGGTCGGCGCTGCCACCGAGCTGGGCGAGCGTCGCGGCCGCATTCGCCTTGGCGACAGCCACCTTCTGATGGCCGGCGTCGAGATTGTGCTTGGCCTGATCATAGGCGGTGCGGGTCGCGGCGGAGCTGTTAAGCAGGTTCTGCTGGCGGTCGAACTCCGTCTGGTAGTACGGAATGTCGGCCTCGGCCTGCGTGATTTCGGCGAGCGACTGCTGGTAGCTGGCCTTCAGGTTCAGGATCTGGTTTCGCACCGCGCCAAGCTGGGCTTCGGCCGCATCGAGCGCGATCTTGAAGGAATCCTGGCGCAGGCTGAAGAGCACCTGCCCCTTCTTGACGGCCTCGTTCTCATGCACGTTGATCTGCTCGACGATCCCCGACACATCGGTCGTCAGCCCCACCATGTCGGCCTGGATATAGGCGTTGTCGGTGGACATGACCTGGCCGCCGTTGACGTAGTAATAGCCGCCGACGACGAGCGCCACCGGCAATAGCGCGAAGAGAACCGGGCGCGTGAGACTGCGCCGGCGGCGGACCTTGATGCCGCCGGGCGCAGCCACTGCGGTGGCGGGCGCTGAATTGGATGAAGGCGCCTCGGCCACCGTTTCCTCGCGGAGGGAAACGTCGTTTTCGTCAACTGGGGTCTTTGCATTCGCGTCGGCGACGACGCGCAGGGAGGATTTGTCAGCCATGATTGGTCTCGTTTGCAGCCAGGGGGGTCCGGCAGGCCTGTACTAGGTTCGTCTTCATTCCGGACAGGATTTCAAAGAGCAGGTCTCGCTGTTCCTGGGGTATCCCGTCCAAAGCTTCGCCGCGCGTTATCTCTCCAATCTCGCGCATCTCCGCCACGAGCGGATGAGCTTCCTCACGCATGTAGAGGAGCCAGATGCGGCGATCGGTCGGATGCTGCCGGCGCTCGATAAGCCCGCGCTCCGCGAGCTTGTCGAGAATGCGTACAAGCGTGATCGGCTCGATTTCCAGGATCTCGGCGAGGCCGCCCTGATGGATGCCTTCGTTCTTCGCCAGATGGGCCAGCGCCTGCCATTGCGAACGCGTCAGCCCAAGACATTTCGCACGCTGTTCGAAACGCTTGCGAAGCAGGCGTGCGACATCGTGCAGGAGAAAGCCGAGGGTAGATTCGTTGTTCATGAAGACCAGCGCAGAACTAATAAGCACGCTTATAATGTGTTCAGATATATTAAGCCTGTGCGCTGCACAAGTGGGCATGAAACAGAATCAGCCGTTGCGACGAAAATGCCGCAGGTGCTGGGAAAGCGTGGCTTACCTCCGATAACCGGCCAAGCATGCAGCCGCTGGCAACACCGCCTCTCGACCCTAGATTTCCAGACGAAACCCTCTGTTCAACAACCCGGAGCGACCATGGCTTTTTTTGAGAGCATGCTGACGCTGATGCTCGTCGCCATCATCTTCCTGCAGTTCTCTCGCAAGTTTCTCGTGCCCTATCCGACGATGCTCGCGATCGCCGGTCTTCTTGTCGCTTCCATCCCATGGGCGCCCGAAATTGGCTTCGATCCGCAGCTTGCGCTGGCGCTCTTCATCGCTCCTGTCCTCTTCGACGCCGCCTACGATCTGCCACCGCGAACTCTGAAGCAGAACTGGCTGCCGCTGATCGCGCTGGCCGCCATCGCGGTGATCCTGACAACGGCCGCCGTCGCTTTCGTCGGCGTAACCCTGGCCGGCCTGCCGATTGCCGCAGCCATCGCGCTCGGCGCCATCGTCGCGCCGCCGGATGCCGCGGCCGCAACCGCCATGCTCGATCGGTTCGACTTGCCGAGGCGCACCTACATCGTGCTCAAGGGCGAGAGCCTCCTGAACGACGCCGTCTCGCTGCTCGTCTTCAGCGCAGCCGTCGCCGCCGCCGCGAGCCCGACCTTCTTCGCCAGCGTCCTGCCCGAGATCGCCTTCGCCATTCCCGGCGGCGTGCTGGTCGGCTATGCCGCCGGGCGCCTCTACATGGCCATCGGCACCAAGCTTGCGGGCACGCTGGGCGGAACACTGCTGGAGTTCGTCGCCACCTTCGGCACCTGGGTGCTTGCCGAGCGCCTGCATTTCTCCGCCATCCTCGCCATCGTCGTCTATGCCATGGTGATCGCCCGCTACATGCCGGAACGTCAGTCCGCCCGCCATCGGATCCATTCCTATTCCGTGTGGGAGGCAGCCGTATTCATGTTGAATGTCCTGGCTTTCCTGCTGATGGGACTGCAAGCCCGCCAGATTATCCTCGATCTCGATGCCGACCGGCTCGATCTTGCGATTGCGCTCGCCACGGCCGTCTTCCTCACCGTCATTGTCGTGCGCATGGCGTGGGTCATGTGCTACGGCCGGATCATGGCGCTTCTCATGCGCAGGCGGGCGACGCGCCAGCGACCGCCAACCTTTGCCATGAGCCTCGTCGATGGCTGGTGCGGCATGCGCGGCCTCGTCACGCTTGCGACGGCGCTCGCCCTGCCCCTGGATTTTCCGTCGCGCGACATCATTCTCCTTTGCGCGCTGGCCGTCGTCCTGGGCACCCTCATCATCCAGGGACTGACACTCGGGCCCTTGATCCGCATCCTGAATTTCGCGCCGGATCACTCTTGGGAACAAGCGCTCTCCGCCGCTCGCGTCACGTTGCTCGATGCCGCACTATCCGAACTCGAGGACAAGACGACGAAACCGGCGAAGATCTTGCGCGAGGTTTACACATCCGAGCGCGACATCGCCCGCGATGGCAAACATCCCCGCGCGGTAAGCGAGTTGGACGATCTGCGGCGCGGTATCATCGCTGCCAAGCGCCGCACCCTGGCGGACATGCGCCGCCGCGACGACATCGACGACGACATCTTCCATATTCTGGAACGGGAACTCGACTGGGCGGAAATGGCCGCCGCCTCGCCCGGAAGCGATGAAATCATCGAAAGCTGACACACCCTCACGGGTTTCAACAACAGTTGATGTTTCGACTGATTGGCATTTGCAATTCGGCATGAGCGCCGTTTATAGTCGAAATCCAGAGGGTTACCGTAACGTCAGAAATTCCTGAACACTCGATTTCTCGCATGCAAACCGTGGTCCGCATTCGCCGCAATCACGACCTCTACAGAGCATGAGCGACCGGGAGCCTGCCTCCCGTGTCGGAGCAGACAGACAAGACCGACCTGCAGACATGAACAGCAACCAATCAGCATAGTTTCGGCGGCAAGTTTCGGCCGCCCGCAATGGGGAGCCGCCATGCCGTACTCGCTTCGACATCTCCTGACCGTTGGATCCATGGCACTCTTGCCAATGACGGCCGCAGCGCAACAGGCCGCCCCGCCTCCGCCGCCCGTCTCGGTCGCCAAGCCCGTCGTCCGCGACGTCATCGACAACGACGAGTTCATCGGCCGATTCGAACCTGTCGATCAGGTCTCTGTCCGCTCCCGTGTCGGCGGCTATCTGCAGGAGGTCGATTTCACGGATGGCGCCTTGGTGAAGAAGGGAGACCAGCTTTTCGTCATCGACCAGCGCCCCTTCATCACGAGCCTGAACGAAGCGAACGCGGCGCTCGAGGTGGCGAAGACCACGCTGTCTTACGCCGAGACCCAGTTTAACCGCGCTCAGAGCCTCGCCAATAGCGGCAGCCAGTCCGTGTCCACCCTCGATGATCGGCGGCGCGACTGGATCTCGGCCCAGGCCAACGTGCGCGGCGCCCAGGCATCCGCCGAGCGCGCGGCGCTCGACATGGAATATACGAAGATCACCGCCCCCCTGAGCGGGCGCATCGACCGCCGGCTGATCTCCGCCGGCAATCTCGTCCAGGCAGACCAGTCGATCCTGACGACGATAGTCTCGCTCGATCCGATCGATTTCTATTTCGACGTCGATGAGCGCCGCCTGCTGAACTTCGCCGACACCGCGCGCAAGCAGGGTCAGGTTCTGCAGCAGGGTGGTGGCGGTGTGGATGTTTCGGTGACCATCTCCGACCCGACCGCGAAACCCTTCAAGGGCAAGCTCGACTTCGCCGAAAACCGCATCGACAACGAGAGCGGCACCATCCGCATCCGCGCCCGCTTCGCCAACCCCGACCTCGTCCTGCAGCCCGGCCTCTTCGGCCGCATCCAGGTAGAGGCATCCAACACCTACAAGGCGGTGCTCGTGCCCGACGAAGCGATCGGCTCCGATCAGAACGAGCGCGTCGTCTATGTGGTCGGCCCCGACAACAAGGTCTCGACCAAGCCGGTGCGTCCGGGCCCGCGGCTCTACGGCTACCGCGTCATCCGCGAAGGCCTCGACGGCAGCGAGACGATCATCGTCAACGGGCTGATGCGCGCTAGACCCGGTGGTACCATTACACCTCAGATGGTAGAGCTTCCCCAGGAGCGCCGGGATACGCCGCCGGATTCGGTGACCACGGAGAACGGCCAATGAGGTTCGCTCATTTCTTCGTCGACCGTCCGATCTTCGCGTCGGTCATCTCCATCCTGCTGCTCGTCGTCGGCGGCATCGCCTATACCCAGCTCCCGGTCTCGCAATATCCCGAGATCGCGCCGCCGACCATCGTCGTGCGCACCTCCTATCCGGGCGCCGACCCGCAGACCATCGCCGATACCGTCTCGACGCCGCTCGAGCAGCAGATCAACGGCGTCGAGGACATGCTCTACATGTCCTCCTACTCCAGCGCCGACGGCGCCATGTCGCTGACCATCACCTTCAAGCTGGGCACCGATCTCGATAAGGTGCAGGTGCTCGTGCAGAACCGCGTCTCGATCGCCCTGCCCCGCCTTCCCGAGGAAGTGCAGCGGCTGGGCGTCACCACCGACAAGAGTTCGCCCGACCTGATGATGGTCGTGCACCTCCTGTCACCGTCGCATCGCTACGACCAGCTCTACGTCTCGAACTACGCTCGCAACCGCATCCGCGATGTCCTCGTGCGCCTCGACGGCGTCGGCGATGTACAGATCTTCGGCGAGCGGCAATATTCCATGCGTATCTGGCTCGATCCGGAAAAGCTCTCCGCCTACCAGATGACCTCGGATGACGTCGTCCAGGCGCTACGCGACCAGAACGTCCAGGTCTCGGGCGGCAAGATCGGCGCCCCGCCGGTCACCGGCAAGAACGCCTTCGAATACACCGTACGCACCGACGGCCGCTTCTCCGATGTCCGCCAATTCCGCTATACCATCGTCAAATCGACGACATCGGGCCGACTGGTGCAGTTGCAGGACGTCGCCCGCATCGAGCTCGGCGCACAGGATTACGTCACCAACAGCTACCTCAACAACGACCCGGCCGTCGCACTCGGCATCTTCGCCCGCCCCGGAACCAATGCGCTGGATACCGCGCATGAGGTGCAGGGCATCATGAAGGATCTCTCGCAGAACTTCCCGCAGGGGCTGGAATACCGCATCGTCTATGATACGACCGAGTTCATCTCGGACTCCATTTCCGAGGTCTACCGGACCATCGCCGAAGCCGCGATCCTCGTGGCGATCGTCGTGCTCGTCTTCCTGCAATCCTGGCGCACCGCCCTCATCCCGATCATCGCCATCCCGGTATCGCTGATCGGCACCTTCGCCGTGCTCTTGGCCTTCGGCTTCTCGCTGAACATGCTCACCTTGTTCGGCCTGGTGCTCGCCATCGGCATCGTCGTTGACGACGCCATCGTGGTGGTGGAGAACGTCGAGCGCAACCTCGCGCTCGGCATGACGCCGAAGGAGGCTGCCCATGTCACCATGGACGAGGTCGGCACCGCCGTCGTCGCCATCTCGCTGGTTCTGATCGCCGTCTTCGTGCCGACGGCCTTCATTCCCGGCATATCCGGGCAGTTCTACAAACAGTTCGCCGTCACCATCTCGGTGACGACGGCGATCTCCGCGCTGAACTCGCTGACGCTGTCGCCGGCGCTCGCGGGCATCCTGCTCAAGAGCCATGACCACGAGCACAAGCCCGCCAACATCGCGACCCGCTTCGGCCGCGGCCTTGCCAACGGCTTCAACCATGGCTTCGACCGCCTCAGCGCCGGCTATTCCTGGATCATCAGGCATCTGGTAAGCAGCTGGGTGGGCTTGACCGCTTCGCTCCTGGTCTTCGCCGGCCTGCTCGGCGCGACCTATTATATCGGCACGAAGGTCCCGTCTGGCTTCATTCCGACCATGGACCAGGGCTACGCCATCATCGTCGTGCAGCTGCCGGATGGCGCCTCGCTGGAACGCACCGATGCCGTCGTCAAGCAGGTCGGCGATATCGCCCGCACCGTTCCCGGCGTCGGCAATGCGGTCCAGTTCGCCGGCTTCAGCGGCGCCACCTTTACCAATGCATCGAATGCCGGCGTTGTCTTCGTGCCGTTCAAGTCCTTCGCGGAGCGTGAGGAAGGCGGCGAGACCGCGAACAAGATCATCGGCGAGCTCTTCGGCAAGCTGCAGAGCATCCAGGAAGCCTTCATCATCGCCATCCCGCCGCCATCCGTGCGCGGCGTCGGCAATTCCGGCGGCTTCAAGATGCAGATCCTCGACCTCGAAAACGCCGACATGACGCGGGCGCTCTCGCTTGCCCGCCAGATGATGGGCGCGGCTGCCACGACCGAGGGCCTGACCGGCGTCTTCACCACCTTCTCCGACGCCAGCCCGCAATACTTCCTGGCGATCGACCGCGACAAGGCACGCTTCCTCAACGTGCCCATCCCCAACATCTTCAACGCGCTGTCGATCAATCTTGGCGTCGCCTATGTCAACGATTTCAACGCTTTCGGCCGCGTCTACCAAGTGCGCGCCCAGGCCGACCGGCAATACCGCATGGACCGCGACGATATCCTCGCGCTCAAGGTCCGCTCCGCCACCGGGGCGCTGGTGCCGCTCGGCACGCTCATGGACATCCAGGACGCCAGCGGTCCGCCGCTTGTCCAGCGCTACAACATGTATGTCTCTGTGCCGCTGCAGGGCAATCCGACACCCGGCACCTCGACCGGCGATGCGCTGAACAAGATGGAGGCGCTGGCGGCCAAGATATTGCCGCCGGGCACGAGCTTCGAATGGACGGAGCTCGCCTATCAGGAAACCCACACCGGCAACACGGCGATCTACATCTTCGCTTTATCGGTCGTCTTCGTGTTCCTGGCGCTCGCCGCGCAATATGAAAGCTGGGTGCTGCCACTGGCGATCATCCTGATCGTACCGCTTGCCGTGCTGGCAGCACTGATCGGTGTGTCGCTGCGCGGCATGGACAACAACGTGCTGACCCAGATCGGCCTGATCGTGCTGATCGGCCTTGCCGCCAAGAACGCGATCCTGATCGTCGAATTCGCGCGCCAGGCACAGGAGGAGGGAAAATCCGCGGTCGACGCCGCCGTCGAGGCCAGCCATCTGCGGCTGCGGCCGATCCTGATGACGGCTTTCGCCTTTATCTTCGGCGTCTTGCCCCTCGCCATCGCGACCGGCCCGGGCGCGGAGATGCGCCAGTCACTGGGGACGGCCGTATTCTCCGGGATGCTCGGCGTGACCCTGTTCGGCCTGTTCCTGACACCGGTCTTTTATGTCGTGCTCCGCCGTGGGCGCCGGAAGCCCGCCGAAGCCGGCGCGAGCGAACCGCCCGCATCCGCGGCAAATGCCGAGACTTCCTCATGACGGGCGCCTCGCCAGCGTGTTGCGCCGGAAGGGGTTGGCGGAGAGCAGACGGCGCAGCGGCTTCTCGATGACCTCGTAGGCGACCGCCCCAAGCGCCGTGCCGGCTACAACGGCGGCGAGGATCGTCGTCGTCGGCGACATATCGACGGTTCTTGCGATCTCGAGCACGAGCGAGATCGCCAGCGTGTGCCAGAGATAGATGGAATAGGACGCATCGCCGAGATAGGTGAGCAGCGGCACGCGGCCGATGCTGCCGTCTGTCTCAAGCGAGACCATGCCGTAGACCAGCGCCAAGGCGAGCGGCCCGCAGAGGCTTTCGTCGAAGCTCGCGCCCAGCATGAAGATGGTTGCGAAACCGGCGAGCGATGCCCCCACACAGGCAAGCCCGAGACTGGTCCCGGCAATCCAGCGACGGAGCCAGAGCTCGCCCAGAAACACCCCGCCCAGGAATTCGAGAATGATCGGCCTAGTGTAGGTGAACAACGCCGCCGATGCCGGCTGGACCATGAGGCCGACAGTGAAGAAGCCGCCGAACAGGACGGTCAGAAATATGAGCCTCCATCGGCGCGGCAGGAACAGCGCGCCGGCGAACAGTAAATAGAAGAACACCTGCAGATTCAGCGTCCAGCCCTGCACCAGCACCGGCCATATCTTGCCGCCGCTGGGCGAATGCATGGGGACGAAGAACAGCGACCCCAGCACATGACTGTTCGTCAGCTTGAGATTTGGGAACAGTCCGGCAATTGCGCCGGCAACCATGATCGCCGTCACCAACCAATAGGATGGGCCGATGCGTCGCAATCGCTCCAGCATGAAGACATGCGGCGTGACCGGTCGCTTCTCGCTCTTCACCCACATGATGAAGCCGCTGATGACGAACAACACGTCGATGCCGCCGGCGCCAATCGAGAAGTGATCTCCGTTGCGCTCCACGGCATGGAAAACCACGATTGCGAAAGCGGAAAAGGCGCGCAGATACTGGATACCGTAGAGCGTCTTCATGCGGATTCCTTGAATGGGCCGGTCAGCGCCGGCCCGAAATGCAATATCGTTAAGAAGTGGCCGCGTTGGGCGGCGTATGGTGATGCCAGACGTGATTGGCTGACTTCCGACGCACGGTCGCCAGCTTTCCGGCACAGAAATAGAAAAGGAACGTGCCCACGGTATATGGCGTCAGGATATCGATCTCCACGAAGGAGCGGATGGCCAGCAGCACCGCAATGGCGAAAAGCAGGTAGGATTCGTCGTTGCGGATGTCCTCGATCAGACGGCGCAGATGCCCCCACAGGATCTTCAGCAGCGTCAGCGCCAGAAGCAGCACGCCCACGAAGCCGAGCTCGACGTCCGTCTCGATATAGGTGTTGTGGAAGTGAAAGCCGGTGCGCGCCGTGATGTAGAACTCGTTCCACAAGCGCTCGGGTTCGGCGAACCCCTGCACCCAGTAAGCCTGATAGCCGATGCCGAAGACCGGGTTCTGTGCCGCGGCCGCCAGCCCCTGTTGCCAGAGATAGGTGCGGCCAGTCAGGGTCGAATCCTTGCCGAAGAGACCGAGAATGGCGTCGACCACCCCGAGATAGACGCTGGCGGTTACGAGCACGATGACGGCAACGCCGCCGCCGATAACGAGAAGCTTGCGCTGCTGCGGCGTCAGCGCCAGCACGACGCGGAGGCCGATGATGAGAGCAATGACCACGGCCGTCGTCAGAACCGATGTGGCGGACTGGCAGACGGCAAGGCAATAGGCCGACAGCAGCCCGGTGATACCAGCGCCGGCCAACCAAATACGC
Organism: Rhizobium sp. S152; assembly: GCF_030380735.1. Classification (GTDB taxonomy): domain Bacteria; phylum Pseudomonadota; class Alphaproteobacteria; order Rhizobiales; family Rhizobiaceae; genus Rhizobium. Next base: position 25,710 of record NZ_JAUDRZ010000023.1, read on the forward strand.
CGCTCACCGAAAATGAACACGGCGGCGAAGCATACGATGATGCCGAGCGAGGCGTAGAGCCCAAGCTGGTTCTTCGAGGCGAAGGCGCCCACGAAGCTGTAGGTCCCGTCCATAAGGTCGTATTCGTATCCGCCGAAGAGGATGGAGTAGATCAGAACGATGCCGACACCGGCGATCATGCCCCGGGTCAGTGTGCGGATATCGATGATGCGGGCGGCGATCAGTGTGCAGATCACCTGCGTCAGGTACTGGATGCCGGCGCGCAACGACACGCTCGGCACCGCCGACCAGAACACCGACAGCACGACAAGCACCGCGAATGCGAGCATCCAGGCATGGCGGTTGTAGTTGCCGAGCACCTTGCGATAATCGACGGCGATCAGCGGAAACCACAGGGCATAGTAAAGCAGGATCGCGATCTGCCCGAATTTCGTCGAGTAGGCGAAAGAGAAAAGCGATAGCGCCACGGCGGGAATGGCGTAAATCCCGTTCCCGCCCGGCTGGATCAGCAGCGATTTTGCAATTCGCATGCGGCCTCTTATCTCATCGCAAGTCCGGCGGTGACCTTGATCAGATCGCCGGGCTGCAGCGCCGTGTTCTCCTGAACCGGTAGTTCCTTCGGCTTGCCATCCACTTCACGGATGATCGAATAGGAAACGCTGGCCATCCCGTTCGCCGTATCGAAACGCGCGGCATCCGTGGACTGCGTCAGCGCTTCCGACATCAGCGAGTTGCTGGTAGCCAGTTTCAGGTTGAGCTCGTCGATCTGCGCGTCGGTGTTCTGCGCCTCCTGGGCAAGCTGGGCGTCCCAGTCGTTGCGGAGCGTGATTTCGTCCTGGTTGGCCTTGCTGATGTCCTGCTTGGCCTTGAGCGAATTGGTATCGATATCGAGAAGCGTCGCTTCCAGATCGGCCGCGCGCTGCTCGGTCGCCATCTTGCGGGCGCTGAGCGCGAGGCCCTTTTCCGCGAGATCCTCGACCTTGTCGCGGTCGGCGGTGGCAAGCTCAAGCTGCCGGCTCTGCGTTTCGGTTTTCTTGGCAAGCGTCTGCACTTCGCTCTGCAGCAGTTGGCGCAGATCGTCCAGCGCCTGAAGCTGCAGCGTCAGCCGCTTCTTGCGGGTGGTCAGAAGAGACGTCTCGCTCGCCAACAGCACCTTGGCCTCGGGATGGCCCTCGAGCTCCTTGGGCATCTCGATCGTATCCTGCCCGGCCGTTTCGGCCCGCAGGCGGGCCTGCTTCACCAGCAGCCGGGCGCGATCGGCCATGTAGACCACGGCGTCGCCCTTTGCATTGATGAAATCGCGGGCGAAGCGCTGGCCGGAATCGGCGCGCCGCAGACCGCCCGCCAGGCTCACGGCCTTCATGACGGTCAGGTTGGGGGCAAACGGGAATTCGCCAGGCTTTTCGACGTCACCGGAAAGATAGACGGGGCGGAACTCCGCCAGTTCGACCGAGGCAGATGGCCGGTCCTTCAGGGCAAATTGCTTCTGCAGGGCCGCGCCGATCTCCTGGGCGATCGCATCCGTAGTCTTTCCGGATGCCGACATGTCACCGACGAACGGTAGGGAAATGCTTCCGGAAGGGCCGACCGTGTAGTCCCCACTGACGACAGACCAGTCGCGGATCGTTCCATCCGCGGTCTGCCATTCGGCAACCCTGATCCTCAGCTTGTCCATAGTGCCGAGATGATACTCATCCGCGCTGGCCAGGCATGAGGAAACCAGAAAGGCACCCAGCCCGGCCGTCAGAAGTAGACCGGAGCGCAGGGTACCGGAGTGCCCGGCCATGCCTTTTTTCAAGCGTCTTTCCATACACAGTTCCCCGTGTGTTTGCACGACAAGCCGCAAGGCGTGCCGCGCTGTTAGTCTTTGGGCTTTATGTGGCGGCCTAGTAGCTGCCGCGCTGCGCGCACACCGCGGGAATGGTGCGTGCGATGATCACGACGTCACGAGCAAGCGACCAGTTTTCGACATAGTGCGTGTCGAAGGCGACGCGTGCTGCGTAGGAGACGTCATTACGTCCGCTGATCTGCCACAGGCCGGTGAGGCCGGGACGGGACTGCAGATAGTAGACGGCCGAGGTCTCGTACATTTCAAGTTCGTCTTGAACGACGGGACGCGGGCCGACGACGCTCATTTCGCCGCGGATGATGTTGAAGAGCTGGGGAAGCTCATCAAGGCTCAGTTTGCGCAGAACGGCACCGACCGCAGTGACCCGGGGGTCGTCCTGCAGCTTGCGCGTTGCACGCCATTCTTCCATGGCCTTCGGGTTGTTGCGCAGGTGCTCCTGCAAAACCTGATCGCCATTGGTCACCATTGTCCGAAACTTCAGGCAACGGAATTCCTGGCCGTTGTGGCCGATACGACGATGCCCATAGAAGGCCGGACCCTTGTCCGAAAGCTTCACAAGCAGCATCACCATCAGAAAAATCGGGCTCAGGAAGATGAGACCGATGCAGGCAGCCGATACGTCGAATGCCCGTTTCGCGATCCCGCCGGTGGGCGGAAACACGCTCTCATGAACTTCGCCATAGAATGGCGAACTGTCCGATCTCGTCGCAGACTTCATAGAGGTAACTCCACTTATGTTTGCCGTTTGGTCGGGTAGTCCCAGGACGCTTAGCTAGCGCTGACGAGTTTGGAGTGTATGAGCGGATTTTGTTTTTTTAAGCCACATTTTAAAAAACGTTCGTTTCACACCGGGTTTTGTGTGCGCCATTCAACTTTTTTGTTTTTAAGGGAATCCTCACGTAACTGTAAGATACTTCGAATCTGTCGAAATGAACTACAAGGCCCCTAATAGAACGCCCCGAAACTATTAGAGCATTCAAAGTCACCTAAGTTTAAGTTGTCCTCGCACCCCTCCGTCAATTCATGGGTTGCACGCTGAGGTGTTAAATCCGGGTCGCTTTGTATTTCAAACACTACCTTTTATTGCATTGCAGCATGATTTTTGCGGCGCACCTGCGAACCGTTTGAAATTAAAACTTTGTAATAAAAGTTGAACGTACAACCTGCCGGAGCGGCGCCATCCCGGGGTGAATGTGGCCCCAAGGAGGACGTGTATTGTCAAATTTGACACAACTATTGATGGACAGCACAATTTTAATCATCTTCCGCGAAAGCCGACTGCCCTGCCCGAGACGTGGCATTTTTACCAATCCACGGAAGAAACCTTTAAGATCGGCCCTGTAGTAACATCTTCATCGACGCAAAAAACGTTATGTGAGCTTCTGTTGATCCACGAACTCCTGTAAAACGTAAGTATGGAAGGATCCTGGTGGAACGGTCCTATTCGGTGAGTGTTCATCGAATGAAGTTCCGATGGGGAGGCACGTATGTATGCACCTCGCGTATTCGTAAGCATGCTGGGCGCGCTGGCGGTTTTTGCTGTCGCGACCTATTGGTTGAGCGGTTCCTTCTCCGGGACTGTCCTCAAGACGGTGATCTGCGCCGTGATTCTGCAGATCGGCTACTTCGGCGGCGTCCTCTACCTCGTCTGGAAGGAGTCGCGCGCCCACCGCGCGAATCAGGTCGTTGCAGCCCGCAGCGATGACGCCGAGAAACGGGCGCATAGACCGTTCGAAGGGTCCGAGCATCTGAACCACTGACGGTTTATGCCGGTCTTCAGACCGGGCGGACGCTCCGCCACCCCAAAACCCCGCACGTAACATCATGTGAAGGCTCCACCGTTGTGCGCCGCGCGCTGACGTCCTAGGTCTTGGGGCGAAACAACGGAGGTAGAGCGTGGCTCAGACAGCAAGCATATGCGTCATCATCGCTGCCAAGAACGCGGCAGACACCATCGAAACCGCTGTGCGATCGGCACTTCGTGAGCCGGAAGTGGCTGAGGTGGTTGTTGTCGATGACGGCTCAAGCGACGGCACGGCAGAGGCTGCCAGACGCGCTGACGACGCAACCGGCCGGCTGCGGATTGAACGCTTCGAGAAGAACCGTGGTCCCTCGGCCGCCCGTAATCATGCCATCTCTGTCTCCACGGCGCCGCTCATCGCCATTCTCGACGCCGACGATTTTTTCTTCGAGGGACGCTTTCGCCGGATGCTCGCCGAGGACGACTGGGAATTCGTGGCCGACAACATCGCCTTCGTCACCGCCGACACCGTCGAGCAGGCACCGCAGCGTTTGGAGCAATTCGCGGCGAGCCCCCTCTTCCTCGACCTCACAAGCTTCGTCGATGGCAACATCTCCAAGCGCGGCGTGCGTCGCGGCGAGATCGGCTTTCTTAAACCCATCATGCGCCGCGCCTTCCTCGACCAGCACCGGCTTCGCTACCGCGAGGAGATGCGGCTCGGCGAGGACTACGACCTTTACATCCGGGCGCTGGCGCAAGGCGCGCGCTACAAGGTGATCCATAGCTGTGGTTACGGTGCGGTCGTGCGCGGCAACTCCCTCAGCGGCAGCCACCGCACGGAAGATCTCCGCCGCCTCTACGAGGCCGATCGCGCGCTTCTCGCGAGCGTTAAGCTGAAACCGGAGGCCGCCGACGCAGTTCGCCGCCACGAGCGCCACGTGCGCGGCAAGTATGAGCTCCGGCGCTTCCTCGACATCAAGGCCGAGCAGGGCGCAGGCGCCGCGATCGGCTATGTCGCCGCCCACCCGCTGGCCTTCCCGGCGATTGCCGGCGGCATTCTCATGGACAAGACCGAGGGCCTGCGCAATCCCGGCGGCGTTTCCGTCACCGCTCAGGGCGACGGCCTGCGCTACCTCCTGACCAATCCCGCTAAGTAGCCGCTACTTCGCGATCTTCCCGGCTGCAAGCTGCATCACGCTTCCAAGCAGCCGGGGATCTTGCATCACCCAGCGCGTCAGAAGGCCGAAATCGGGCCGGCGCCCGTTCCGAAGGCGTTTGATCTGGCTCCAGATCGCCTGCTTGCGCGCGGTGTTCTTGTGCTCCTTGATGGTTTCAATCTCGCGAGGCCGCCGCGCGAAGCGGCTCTCCAGCCGATCGAGCGCCATCCAGGTGATGAACTGCTGCTTCAGGAATTCCGGCGAGGTGTTGTCGACGCCGTGGAATATGTTGATCCCCTCGCCGCGCACGGCCCCCGCATCGCCGCAAAGCAGCACCTGCCTTGCCGCCAGCATGCAATCGCAGAAGAACAGCACGTCTTCAGCCGCAAGCCGCAGCGCCGCGTCGAAACGGATCGTCTCGATCAGCGGCCGGCCGATCACCATGCAGGACATGTGGAGGAACGCCCAGTTCTCGATCATGATGCCCGCGATATCGGGCACATCGAGAACGAGAGGCTTGTCCATGAGACGCCGGGCGCCCTCGGCACGCTCCAGCGATGCGATGCCGAAATGGTAATCGAATTCTTCCCCGCCCTCGATCGACGCCCAATAGCAATCCCCCCCGAACGCTTGCATGGCGGCAAAGGCGTTGGCGAGGTGATCCGGCGTCCAGAGATCGTCGGAATCGAGGAAGGCGGCATATTGCGTGTCTGCCGGCACATGATCGAGCCCGGTATTCCTGGCGCCACCCGGCCCCGCATTCTGCTGCCGGATGACATTGATCCGCGCCCGCTCCTCGGCGGAAAGCGGCGCGAGTTCGTCATCGGGCGAATACGGCGACTGGTCGTCGATGACAACGATATCAAAATCCTGGAACGTCTGCGCGAAGATGGACGCCAGAGCGCGGCGAAGGATGCCGTCCTCGCGCTGGTAGAAGGGAATGATGATCGTGAAGGTCGCCATGCGCTCTCCTTGAGAAACTGATCGGAACTCGCCCGGCGCATCGAATGATTGTGCGCGAGTCGGGAGAGCGGGCTGTTGCGCCGCACAATGATGAGGGCCATTTCGACGGAAGTTTGTCAAAGCCTTACGACAATCATGAGGCGAGCAACTGTCTCGCAAAGACGCGGGTTTTGCCGCGCCGCCGCATTTCAGCCATCATCGCGGAGGCTTCCGGTCGCCCCAGCCGGGAAAATCTTCACCAATCGACAGAAACTTTTGGTTGGCCCGAGAATGCAGAAATAGCTAAGTCGATGAATATCATTACATTATGAAACACGCTGCTGACACGGGGATCGAAGCGCATCGGACGACGGGTTGGGCATATGATTTCCCGTGTCGATACATCGCATAGGTAGCGTGCCGATACGGGACCAGTGATCATTTTTTGCTGCACCGCCATATTTTCTTCCGCGAAATCCGCCTAACTTATGCGTGCGGGCTCGAGTCTGCTCTGATTGAACCGGCTGTAACGGGAGGTGCGGCCCAAAAGGGGTGACTGAACAACGTGAATGTCGACGCAAACGTATCATCGCGGATCAACCTGATGCGCATTGTGCTCATTTCGGGCATCGTGTTCGTCCATATACCCTTCGGTGCCGCCGACAGCCCTTTTGATGGGACCTACGGCGCTTTCGACTGGATAAGAGTCTTTCTCACGGAAGCGCTGTTTCGTGTCGGCGTGCCGTGCCTGAGCGCGATTTCCGGCTTCCTGTTGTTTCGCAACGGGCTGGAGAACTTCGACTATCTGAAGACCGTCCGCACCAAGTCCCAGACCGTGCTTTTGCCCTTCCTGCTATGGAACGTGGCATTCTTCCTGACGATCATGGTCGCCTCGAGCATCGGCCTCGGCGAAGGCTACCTGCCCGATCCGTGGCATAGCTCGTTGCGGGAGTTCGCCAATCAGCTGCTCGGCATCGGCGACTTTCCGGTCAACGTACCGCTCTACTTCCTGCGCGATCTTTTCGTCTGCATCCTGCTCTCGCCGATCCTCGCCTGGCTCGTCAGCCGCGCGCCGCTGATCACGCTCGTGACGTTGCTGGTCATCGCGATGGTCCCGGAGATGTCGATCTACGTGGTGCTCAAGCGCTCCATCCTCTTCAGCTTCGCCTTCGGAATCTATGTCGGTCTCTACAAGATCGACATCAAGGCCCTCGATCGCTTCGCCCCTCTTGGCGTCGCCCTGCTTCTGGCCGCCTCGGCCGTCCTCGCCACGGTAATTTACATGACCGGCCCGGATCTGCCGGATTGGGTCCAGCTCTTCCGCAACACGCTCGCCATCGTCGGCGCGGCCGGTTTCTGGTTGCTATCCGCCCCGCTGATCCAGACCAACCTCGGCCAGCGCCTGTCCAAGACCGGCAGCCTCAGCTTCTGGATCTTCTGCGCCCATTACCCGCTCCTGATCGCTCTCTGGATCGTGTGGGGCAAGGCGCATGTCGCCTTTTATCCACTCTTCTTCATTCTTGCCCTGGCGCTGCTGTTCCCGATACTGGTCGTGACGAACAGCCTGTGCCGCGCGCTTGCCCCCCGCCTCTACGCGATCCTGACGGGCGGACGCACAAAGAAGACGCCGGCAAGCCCGGCGTCTCCGGGCAAGATTCCCCCGCAATTCGCTTCACAGCAAAGGTAACACCATGACGACCCAAATCGCCCATGCGCGAAAACTTTGCCAGGCCTTGAGCTTCTTCGGCCTGATGACCCTCGCAGCCGGTTCCGCCGCCGCCCAGCAGGCCGGCGGCGCTTCCTTCGTCGACAATTTCGACAAGATCGACCGCGCCTTCTGGTATGTCTCCGACGGCTGGAACAATGGCAACCACCAGAACTGCACCTGGTCGAACAAGCAGGTAAAGATCAACGACGGCCAGCTGACGCTCGGCTTCACCGAAGGCAAGTCCAAGGACCGCGACTATCTATGCGGCGAGATCCAGACGAAGAAGCGCTTCGGCTACGGCACCTACGAGGCCCGCGTGAAGGCCGCCACCGGCTCCGGCCTCAACTCGGCCTTCTTCACCTACATCGGCCCGGCAGACAAGCAGAAGCACGACGAGATCGATTTCGAGGTGCTTGGCAAGAACACCGGTCAGGTCCAGCTCAATCAGTACATTCAGGCCAAGGGCGGCAACGAGAAGCTCGTCTCCGTCGGCGGCAAGGCCGATGACGGCTTCAACGATTACGCTTTCGTCTGGGAAAAGGATCGCCTGCGCTACTACCTCAATGGCAAGCTGGTGCAGGAAGTGACGGATCCCTCGAAGATCCCCACCGCTCAGCAGAAGATCTTCTTCAGCCTCTGGGGAACGGACAAGCTCTCCGACTGGATGGGTCGCTTCTCCTACGCGGGACCGACCACGCTCACCGTCGACCGCGTCGCCTTCACGGCGCTCGGTGACAAGTGCCAGTTCCCGGAATCGATTGCTTGCACACTGAACTGAACGGGCACGGACCCGCAATGAACTTGGTCAAACAAGGTGCAACGATGCTTCAGGTTCTCTACCTCGTGCATGATCTGGCTGATCCCGCCGTACGCCGGCGGGTGCTGATGCTGCGCGAGGGTGGAGCAGACGTGGTGCTCGCGGGCTTCCGGCGCGGCGAGAACCGCTTGGCTGAAGTACACGGACTGACGCCGATCGAGCTAGGCCGCACCGCCGACGCCAAGTTCGCGCAGCGGATCGGCGCCGTCGCCACGGCGATGAGCGGGCTGAAAGGCCTGCTCAAGGGCGTGAGGAAGCCTGATGTCATCATCGGCCGCAACCTGGAAGCTCTTGCCGTCGCCCACCGCGCCAATGCGCTGTTCGGCGGCGATGTTCCTGTTGTCTACGAATGCCTTGATATCCACCGCCTGCTGACGCGCGACGACGCGATCGGCAAGGTTGTGCGCGGCGCCGAAGCCTATTTCGGCCGCGACAGCCGTCTGATCCTCACCAGCTCTCCCGCCTTCGTCGAGCAGTATTTCGCGACCCGCTCCGGCATCAAGGCCGAGATGCTGCTCGTCGAGAACAAGGTCATCGCGCTGGACGAGGCCCCGGTGGAGCCCTCCTTCGCCCGCCCGCTGAAGCAGCCGGGTGAACCTTGGAAAATCGGGTGGTTCGGCGCCCTGCGCTGCCGCAAGTCGCTGGCGCTCCTCGCCGAGTTCTCGCGTCGCATGGAAGGCCGCGTCGAGATCGTGCTCCGCGGCCGCCCCGCCTATTCGGAATTCGACGATTTCGACGCCTTCGTCCGCGACGAGCCCTACCTTCGCTTCGAGGGCGCCTACCGCAATCCCGAGGACCTGCGCACGATCTATGACGAGGTTCATTTCTCCTGGGCGATCGATTTCTTCGAGGAAGGTCTTAATTCTAGCTGGCTGCTGCCGAACCGCCTCTATGAAGGCTGCCTCTACGGCACGGTTCCGATCGCGCTTGAAGGCACCCAGACCGCGCGGTTCCTGACGGACCGCGAGATCGGCTGCGTGCTTCCCGATGCCAGCGCCGCCAGCCTCGAGAACCTCTTCAGCACCATGACCGGCGAACGCCACGGCGCATTGAGCGATGCCGTCGCCGCCAAGGATCGCAAGACATGGCTTGCCGACCGCAGCGATTGTCACGCGCTCGTCGCAAGCCTCTCCCATCTCGTTCCCGGCTTCGAAAAGAGGCCCGACTTCGCAAAGAGGGGTGAAGCCGGAACGATCCAGCCACAAACAGTATCTCGAGAAGGTTCGACAGCCATGAAGCCTGACGTTGATGCGAATGTTTCAAGTCTCATCATCATTCCCTGCCTGAACGAAGAAAAACACATCGAGCCGCTGCTGAACAAGCTGGTGCTCGAAGTCGATCAGTTGAATGCCAAGATCGTCGTTGCCGACGGCGGCAGCACCGACCAGACCCGCGAGATCGTCGCCCGTCTCAGCGCCGCCGATCCGCGTATCGTCCTGCTCGCCAATCCTCGCCGCATCCAGAGTGCCGCGGTCAATCTCGCCGTCCAGACCTTCGGTCGCGACTACGATTACCTGATCCGCATCGACGCGCATGGCGATTACCCCGACGACTACTGCCGTCAGTTGGTCCAGGAAGCCGTGCTGACGCAGGCGGATTCGGTCGTCGTCGCCATGGAAACCGTCGGCTCCGGCATCTTCCAGAAGGCGACGGCTTTCGCGCAGAACTCCAAGCTCGGCAATGGCGGTTCCAAGCACCGCGAGGGCGCACGCGGCCACTGGACCAACCACGGCCATCACGCGCTGATGCGCATCGCCGCCTACGAGGCGGTCGGCGGCTATGACGAGACCTTCAGCCACAACGAGGACGCCGAGCTCGACTACCGCCTGAAGAAGGCCGGCTTCGGCATCTGGATGACCGACAAGACCAGGATGATCTACTATCCGCGCTCGACCGTCGGCACGCTGTTCCGCCAGTACCTCGGCTATGGTCGTGGGCGCGCCAAGAACATCCTGAAGCACGGCAGCATGCCGAACCTGCGCCAGGCCTTGCCGCTGCTGGTCGTCCCCGTCTTCATCGGCGCCTTCCTTGCCGTCCTGAGCTGGGTCGCCGTCATTCCCTTCAGCATCTGGGCTATCGCCTGCCTCGGATACGGCTTCTGGATGGCGATTGGTCAGCGAAATATCTACGGACCGCTGGCGGCAATCTCCGCCATGGTCATGCACTTCGCCTGGTCGGCAGGGTTCTGGATGGAACTGCTGAGCTTCCGCGGCCGGAAGGTCTCGCCATGACCGGTCCGACGACAGGAGAAAAAAACATGCAGATCGACATCGGCATTTGCACCTATCGACGCGCTTCGCTGGACGAGGCGCTGATGTCCCTCGCGGTTCTCGCGGTACCCACCGACACACGGCTGCGCATCATCGTCGCCGACAACGACAAGACCCCGAGCGCGGCTGCTCGCGTCGAAGCCCTGCGCGCCACGATCCCACATGAAATCGCCTATGTGCACTGCCCGGCATCGAACATCTCGATCGCCCGCAACGCCTGCCTCGACAACGCCACCGGCGATTTTCTCGCCTTCATCGACGATGACGAGGATGCCAGCGAGGAATGGCTGGTGGAATTGCTGGCGACAGCGCAGAGCTCGGCAGCCGACGCCGTGCTCGGCCCGGTCCGCAGCGTCTATTCGGAAACAGCCCCCGGCTGGATGCGCGAGGGTGATTTCCACTCCACCCTGCCCGTCTGGGTCGCCGGCGAAATCCGCACCGGCTACACCTGCAACGTCCTGCTGCGCCTGTCTTCGCCAAGCGTCGCGGGCCGCCGCTTCAACCTCGCGCTTGGCCGCACCGGTGGCGAGGATACGGAATTCTTCAGCCACATGCACCGGGATGGTGGCAAGATCGCCTTCGCCGCCAATGCGCATGTCTATGAACCGGTGACCGAAAACCGCGCCGAACTCGGCTGGCTCGCCAAGCGCCGCTTCCGCTTCGGCCAGACGCACGGCCGCCTGCTGCAGGAAAGGAGCCGGGGGTTCGCCCGCGTGAAACACGTCGGATTGGCGCTGGCCAAGGCCGGTTTCTGCTATGTGGCGGCACTCGGCTGCATTTTCTCCGCAGTTCCGCGCTATCGCTACGCGCTTCGCGGTATCATGCACTCGGGCGTCGTCAGCGGCCTGCTCGGCGTGCGTGAGATCAGGCAATACGGAACGGCGGAGGCTGCATGACGCAAACCCAGCCCGACGTCAGCTTCATCATCGCGGCCTATAACGCCGCCGCAACGCTCGCCAAGGCGATCGACAGCGCGCTGGCGCAGGAAGCCGTGACCGTCGAAGTGATTGTCGCCGACGACTGCTCGACGGACGAAACGCGCGCGATCGCCGAGAGCTATGGCGACCGCAACGTCCGCCTGCTGGCGCTTGAGAAAAACGGCGGACCGGCCGCGGCGCGCAACGCCGCCATCGCCGCCGCATCCGGCCGCTGGCTCGCGGTCCTCGATTCCGACGATACGGTCGAGCCCGGCCGCCTGCGCCGCATGATCGACCGCGCCGAAAAGGCCGGCGCGAAGATCGCCGTCGACAATCTCCGCGTCATCCGCGCAGACGGCACGCCGCCGGAAACGATGTTCACCGAACCAGCACTGGCCGAAACGCCGGAGCTCACGCTACCGGTCTTCATCCGCTCCAACGCGCTTTTCCAGACAACCCATAATTTCGGTTATCTCAAGCCTATTTTCCAGCGCGCCTTCGTCGAAGAAAAAGGCCTGCGCTTCAACGAAGCCCTGAAGGTCGGCGAGGATTATCTCTACCTCGCCTCGGCCATCGCGCTCGGCGGACGCTGCGTGATCGAACCGGTCGCCGGCTATGATTATCATATCCGCGAGGGATCGATTTCCCGCGTTCTGGCGCTTCACCACATCGACGCCATGATCGAAGGCGATAAGGCCTTCCTTCGCGATCACACGCTGGACGCGGCGGCGAAAGCCGCCCAGGATTTCCGGGCGCGCAGCCTGAAGAAGGGCCGCGCCTTTCTCGTCCTCGTCCAGAATATCAAAGACCGGTCGATCTCAGGAGCGATCAAGACAGTCTGGAGCAATCCATCGGCGGTGGCCCATCTCAGGATGCCCATCGCCATCAGGATCGAACGCGTACTGGCGCCGCTCCGCAAACTGTTCAGCCCTTCGGCCGACCTCACAGCCATCGATGGCGCGACCCGCTCCCGCAAAGGATAGAGCCATGAACCAACGGAACCTCACCTTGCACAGCACTCTGCCCAAAGCGCCCGACGAGTCCGATTCCTTCATCGACATCGATCGCCTGATTGCAATTCTCATCCGCCGCGCCGGTCTGATCGCCATGTGCGTTGCCGTCACGGTGGCGCTTGCTGCCGTCTACCTGGTTTTCGCAACTCCGCAATACACGTCCATGACCCAGATCCTCCTGGACGACGACATGGCGAAATACGCTCAGGACGCCCAGCCCGTGGCAAGCCCGCAGCAGGTCGATATGCAGATCGCCAGCGCGGTCGAAATTCTCAAGTCTACCGAACTCGCGCTTCGCGTTGTCGATGCGGAGAAGCTCGCCGACAACGAGACCATCCTCGACCCACCGAAGTCGCCGGTCGCCTTCCTCAAGTCCGGCCTCAAGGTTATCGTCAGCGCCCTGCTTCCGAACGGCACGCCCGTCAGTGAAGAGGACGCGTTGAACGGTCGCCGCCAGAAGGCCGCTGCGCTAATCCAGGATGCATTGACGGTCTCGCGCGTCAACCGCAGTTCGGTGCTCGCCGTCTCCTTCCGCTCGACGGACAAGCAGCTCGCCGCGCAGATCACCCGCGCCTATGCCAAGGCCTATCTGAACGACCAGCTCAACGCCAACTTCGATGCGACCGAAAGCGCTTCTGTCTGGCTGCAGGAGCGTCTGACGGATCTCCGCCAGCGCTCGCAGCAGGCCGCCATGGATGTCGCCCAGTTCAAGTCCGAGAACGGCCTGACCTCGGCCAACGGCGAACTCATGTCCGAGCAACAGCTGGCCGATCTCAACAAACAGCTGATTGTGGCCCAGGCCGATAGCGCCAGCGCCTCTGCCCGCTACAACCAGTTCAAGTCGATCGTCGACCTCGGCCCGGAAAGCGCCGTCAACAACGCGGCCATCTCCTCCAGCCAGGGAGACAACACGGTCATCAAGGACCTGCGCACTCGCTACATCTCCGTCAGCAAGCGCGAGCAGGATGTCGTGACGAACTTCGGTGAGGATCATCCTCAAGCCGTCGCGCTTCGTTCCGAAAAACAGGACCTGACGCGACAGATCTACCAGGAACTCCAGCAGCTGACATCGAGCTATCATAACGAAGCCGAGGTTGCCCGCTCGCGTGAGGCATCGCTGCGCCAGAACATCCAGCACCTCACGGGCAAGAACTCGGAAGCCGACAAGTCGCTCGTTCACCTCAACGACCTTGAACAGCGCGCATCCGCATTGAAGACGCTCTATGAATCCTATCTCGGCAAGTACGAGGAAGCCTCGCAGCAGCAGTCCTTCCCGATTGCCAAGGCACGCGTCATCTCCGCCGCCGGCATCCCGGTTTCGCCGTCCAGCCCGAAGAAGACCATGACCATCGGTCTGGCGATCGTTCTCGGCCTGATGGCCGGCGGCGCCCTGACCCTGTTCAAGGAATTCCACGAACGCTTCTTCCGTGTGGAAGGCGACGTCCGCACCATCCTTGGCCTGAAGTTCCTCGGTTATCTGCCACTGGTCGGCGCACCGTCACAGGAGAAGAAGATCTTCCGGCCGCGCCAGCAGCCCGTGCCCGAAGAATTGCAGGAGGCTCCCGACAATGACGAGACCTTCGAGCGCATCATGCGCGTCGTGCTCGAGGCGCCGCGTTCGGTCTTCGCCGAGACGCTGCGCAACGCCAAGCTCGCCAGCGACGTCATGTTCCAGGGCAAGTCCGACCGTGTCATCGGTGTCGTGTCCGCCATGCCGGGCGAAGGCAAATCAACGACGGCGGCCAACTTCGCGGCCCTGCTTGCCTCCAGCGGCAAGCGCACGCTGCTGATTGACGCCGACCTTCGCAATCCCGGCCTGACGCGCATGCTGAAGACGCCGCCGACCAAGGGCCTCGTCGAAGCCGTTCTCGGAGAGGTTCCGTGGGCCGGCGCCGTCAAGGTCGATCAGGCGACGAAGCTTGCCATCCTGCCCGTGATGCCGAACGACAACCTGATGCACACCAGCGAACTGCTGTCCTCGCAGGGAATGTTCAATCTGATGGAAAACGCCCGCAAGATGTTCGACTACATCGTGGTCGACCTTGCACCGCTCGGACCTGTCATCGATGCCAAGGCCTTCGCACCACAGGTGGACGGCTTCCTGCTGGTGACGGAGTGGGGTTCGACGCCGACCAACGTCGTACGCGACATACTGAACGCCGAGCCGCAGATCAAATCGAAGATCCTCGGCGTGATCCTCAACAAGACCGATATGACGGAGCTTGCCAAGTTCACCAGTTTCGGCGCTACCGAGCGTTATCGCCAGAGCTATGCCAGCTACTACACCAGCGAGACCCACAAGGTACAGCAACCGGCCGAAGTCGACGCCTGATCAGGTCGAGAAAAGATGCACGCGCCCCCGCCACAGTCTGGCAACCGTAAGTTTGTCACTGTGGTAGGCGCCTGTATCGATGTTGAGCCGCATCGGTAGCGCTTCCGGTTCGGAGACCGGTGTGTGTCCGTGGACCACCACCTTCGGCAGCGGAATGCGGCTGTTGAGGAAGCGTTGTCGGATGAAGACCAGGTCCTCATCGTTCTGCTGGTCAAGCGTCAATGACGGATCGATCCCCGCATGAACGAAAAGCACATGCGGCGTATCCACCAGGATCGGCATTGCCCGCATGAAATCGATATGTCCCTTCGGCAGCGACTGCCGGATAAACGCATCAAGCTTGCTCGCCGCGGGAAAGATCATCGGCAGATGGTTGGCATCCAGTCCGTAGGAATGCAGCAGCGTATCGGCGCCCATCTTCAGCCAGTCCGAAAACGAGATGCGCCCGTCGAGATAGTCCAGCATGACCATCTCGTGATTGCCGGTCAATGAAATGCGATCGAAATCCTCCGGCGGCGGCGCCATGAGATGCGAGACAACCTGGGCCGAGGAAGGTCCGCGGTCGATATAGTCCCCCAAGGTGATGATCAGCTTGCGGCCGGGAATCCTGGCGGCATCGTCGATGATCGCCTGCTCGGCTTTCAACAGCAGGTCGTGCCGACCGTGAATATCGCCGATGGCATATATCGGCATGTCTCCCGGATCGAGTGTAAGCCGCTGGCGCGCGGACGTTGGCATATCGGACCTCATGCTGCTTGGTCTCGAAGACTGGCGCGGGCGAAAGCGGCGCGGAGCTTCGGAGACGCTGGGACATAACTACGCTGCTAATGGCAGCGGGCAAGCGGGTAATAAAATTCCGTGTCGATCGTTTTGTAGAAAAACACGCCTTATCACGGCGCATGCGATCGGTACCCTCTAACGGTATCGAAATAGTGAAGAGCAGCTATGGGAACAGTATCGCAGTTTCAGGATCGGACAAGACCCCCGGCTCATCGCATCGAAAGCGAAGAAGAAGCTGTCTCCACCGCGCGACGCCTTTCCAGCTCTTTCGCGGCGCAGGCAAGTGAGCGCGACATAAGCCGTATCCTGCCTTATGCCGAACTCGACGAACTCTGTCTGTCCGGCCTCTCCGCCATCACCGTGCCGCCCGAGCAGGAGGGTCTTGATGTCGCCAACTCCCTGCTCGGCGAGATCGTCGCGATCATCGCGGAAGGCGACCCGTCGATATCGGAGGTTCTGGAGCATCATTTTCATGCGCTCGAACTCATTCGCACCGAGGCCAGCGAAGAACTCCAGTCCATTCTCTTTGCCAGGGCGCTTGCCGGCGACCGCTTTGCGACCGCCGCCTTCTCCGAAGCCGCCTCGCTCGAGCCCGACGGCGTCGCCTACCGCCTGAGCGGCAGAAGCACGCCTTCACCCGCCCTCCTCTATGCCGACTGGATCATCGCTCGAAATATCCGCAACACTGACGGAAACATGACCGGCGTCTATCTGTCCGTTGAAACGGATGGTCTGCAGCTTGTCGATGACTGGGATGGCTTCGGGCAGCGCACGAACGGCACCGGCACACTGGTCGCAAGCAGCCTGCGTGTCGAACCCGGCGCGGTCCTTGTTCACAGCCGAGAGCACCAATCGACCGCTCAGGCGTTGGCCGCGCTTTTACATGCAGGCACGGATCTCGGCATCGCCCGTGCCGCTGCCGACAATCTCCGCGATACGCCACCATCAGCGGATATGGGAAAGCTGGCCGTCGGCATCACCGGCACCGCTGCCCTGATTGAAAGCGCCGGGCACAAGCTCGACTTCGCGCAGATAAACGCTTCGGCGACGTCCATCGGCAATGCGATTTTTTCCGCCGACGCCGCCAGCCTCACCGCCAATGCGGTCGCGCTCGAAGCCGCCAATGCGCTCTTCGAACTATCCGCCGGCAACCGCGCCAATATCGGACTGAACCTCGACCGCCACTGGCGCAATGCCCGAGTCCGGAAGCTCGGACAGACGACCAAGGATCGGTACCGTGAGGCCGCCGCCCACTATTTCGGAAAGCAGTTCTGATCTCAGCCGGCGAGCGAAGCCGGCCGATGCTCGTCGTCACCGTCATCGAGCTTGTTGCCGGATGCGACGAACTGTTCGAGGGTCATGTTATCTAGAATATCGGCGATCGCGTCGCGCACTTCGGTCATCGAACGCCGTACCTGACAGGTCTCGGGATCCGAACAGTCGTCGCAGGCTTCGAAGGCGGTGCGGCTGGCGCAGCGGATCGGCGCGAGCGGGCCATCGAGCGTGCGGATGACATGACCGATGCGGATATCGGACGCGGCCCGCGACAGCGAATACCCGCCTCCCGGCCCCTTTTTCGAGCGCAGAATGCCGACATTGCGAAGTTCGAGCAGGATGGTGTCGAGAAACTTCTTGGGGATGTTGTTGCGCGCCGCGACATCGTTGATGAACGCCGTTTCGCCGGGCGCAAGACGCGCCAGATCGACAAGAGCCTTCAACCCGTACTTGCCTTTTTTCGTCAGCATTTTTGATCGCCTCACAGCCCCCGGTATCGATCCCCGATATTAGCAAATAGCGCCAAAACCATGGAGAGGCAATAAATAGCCACTTTTTATATAGTTTATATCCAACCCGGTTAGCGCCCGAGAATTCGCGTGTGTTCTGTTGGGCAGCCGCAAGCAAGACTGCGGCCGGCCACAACATTCATACGAGTGGGTCTTGCCCGCCCGCAATGCTGCGGTTCAGTTCCTGTGCGATGTCTTCCGCATCGATTTTCGATAGGCCGGAGAGATCCTTGCCGTCGGTGGCCGCCGGCAGCGAGGTCAGGGAATCCATGACCGTCCAGGTTCCGCGCGGTTCCTGCCAGACGACGTAGCGTGGCGTGTTTTCTGAGCGGTGCCGCATCGGACGACAGACCTTCCAAGCATTTCGGTCGCGCACACATTCCCGCCTATAGATGTTTCAGGGCCGCCCTTTTGCAACCCTGAAACATCCCTGTCTCAGCTCTTTAGATCGGGAACGTTGGCCTTCAGCTCCTTCAGCCAGATGCGCGCATTGCCATCCGACGGCGCCCGCCAATCGCCGCGTGGCGAAAGCGAGCCGCCGGAGGTGACCTTCGGCCCGTTCGGCGAGGCCGAGCGCTTGAACTGGCTGATGGTGAAGAAACGAAACAGGAAGGTTTCCATCCACTTCTTGATGACGGGCAGATCGAAGCTGCGGCGCTTGTCGGCCGGGAAGTGCGGCGGCCAGACGCCGGCCTCCGCGTCACTCCAGGCATGATAGGCGAGGAACACCACCTTGGATGGGCGAAGGCCGAAGCGGGTCGTGTAGAACAGCGAAAAGTCATGCAGATCGTAGGGACCGATCTTGTCCTCCGTGCTCTGCATCACGCCGTTCTCGTCAGCCGGCACCAGTTCCGGCGAGATCAGCGTATCGAGAATGCGCTCCAGCGTCGCATTCGCCTCGTCGTCGAAATCGCCGCTGCGGATGACCCAGCGGATAAGGTGCTGGATCAGCGTCTTCGGCACCGAGGCGTTGACGTTGTAATGGCTCATCTGATCGCCGACGCCATAGGTGCTCCAGCCGAGGCCGATCTCCGAGAGATCGCCGGTGCCCAGCACTAGTGCGTTGCGCTGGTTCGCTGCGCGGAACAGGAAATCTGTGCGCAGACCTGCCTGTACATTCTCGAAGGTCACGTCATAGACAGGCTGCCCGCCCGAGAACGGATGTTTGAGATCCTTGAGCAATTGCAGCGCAAGCGGCCGGATATCCACCTCTTCTGCTGTAATTCCCATGCCGCGCATCAGCGCCCAGGCATTGCCCTTTGTCTCGTCGCCGGTGGCGAAGCCCGGCATGGTGAAGCCGAGAATATCGCTGCGCGGCCAGCCCAGCTGATCGAAGGCCCGCGCCGCCACGAGCAGCGCGTGCGTGGAATCGAGGCCACCGGAAATGCCGACGCAGAGCCGCTTGATGCCGGTGGAGCGCAGCCGCTTCATCAAGCCCTGCACCTGGATGTTGAAGGTCTCGTAGCAATCCTGGTCGAGCCGCCCGGCATCGGCGGGCACGAATGGGAAGCGCGCTACATCGCGCTTCAGCCCGATATCGCCGGCAGGCTTCGCGAACGGGAAGGAGATGCGCCGGAACGCGTGGCTGGCATCGAGATTGAGCGTCGCCGCATCGTTGAATGTGCCGGTCCTCAGCCGCTCCAGCCGCAGGCGCTCGGTATCGACATCGGCCACGCACATTTGCGATCCCGTCGGGAAGCGATCGGTCTCGGCGAGCAGACTGCCGAGTTCGTAGATGCAGGCCTGTCCGTCCCAGGCAAGATCGGTGGTCGACTCGCCCGGCCCCGCGGCCGAATAGACATAGGCCGACAGCGTGCGCGCCGATTGCGCCGAGCAAAGCAGCTTGCGCGTATCGGCCTTGCCGACGGTGATATTGCTTGCCGAAAGGTTGGCGAGGATAAGCGCGCCGCCCAGGGCGCCGAAATCGCTGGGTGCGGCCGGCGCCCAGAGATCCTCGCAAATCTCGATATGAAAGGTGTACTCGGCGATGTCATCGGCCGCGAAGATCAGGTCTGAGCCGAAGGGAACGCTTTCGCCGGCGACGAGAATGCTCTGGCCGCGCACGTTGCGACCGGAGGCGAACCAGCGCTTCTCGTAGAACTCGCGATAATTTGGCAGATGCACCTTCGGCACCACGCCGAGGATGCGCCCGGCATGAATGGCGACCGCGCAATTGTAGAGGCGTCCCTCGCTCTGCAGCGGCGCGCCGACGAGCAAGACCGGCGTTAGGTCGCGGCTGACAGAGACGATCTCGACAAGTGACTGATCCACCGCTTTGAGCAGCGCATCCTGGCCGAGCAGGTCATCGATAGAATAGCCGGAAAGGCCAAGCTCTGGAAACACCATGAGGCCGACACCCTGGTCATGGCCCGCCTGCGCCAATTCCAGTGTCGCCTGTGCATTGAAATCAGGATCGCCGATCTCGCAATTCGGAGTGCAGGCCGCGACCCGCACAAAACCCTGATCATAAACCGAATAAAAATTCACGAATGCCTCCAGCAGCCTGCGCCTCAAAGATCAATACATCCAAATCCTTTCACGCAAAACCGTAACCCGCACACAAGATGCCCTTATCAGGCAACGCTCATGCACGTTCACGCCGACCCATTGAATATCCTTGATGATCTCAGGTTGAGCACATCGAAAATTGCCAAAATAAAAATTACAAAACCGTCATAAAACTATGTGCGACGCAGCCTATAGCACGCGCGAACATCGTCGTTTGCCCTTCTTTCAGAGCACTGAATGTCCAGACTTGTCAGCGTCCAGTTGGGATTGCTCCGGGAAACATCTCCCGGTGAGCGTCGTGTTGCGCTAACACCGGACGACGTACGCCGCCTCTCTGCACGCTTGTTCATTCGCTTCGAGCCCGGCTGCGGCCGCGAAGCGGGATTCGCCGACGACGATTACATTGCCGCCGGCGCCGAACCGGCGGACTTGCACGATCTGCTCTCTTTTTCCGATATGCTCGCAAGTGTCCGCCGTCCGGCCGATAAGACGGCCTTCAAGGCGAATGCGATCGTCATCTATCTCAGTCCCCGGGGCGAGACAAAAACGGCGGCCGTGGGCACCGGAAACGTTTTTCATCTCGATCTGGCGCGCATCGCGGGTTTGCGCGATGCAGGCGTCATGGATGTGTGGTCGAGACAGGCCGCGATGGTAGGTCAGGCCGCGACACTCGAAGCGGCGCGCGAACTCGGCGCCACACCGGGCATGCTGGCGATCGACGGCAACTTCGTGCGTCCGATCGCCATGGCGGCGATCGGCACCGGCCCGGCGGGTCTGCAGGCCCTGGCCACCGCCAGACGGCTGGGCGCCGTTACCCACGGCTTCGGCTTCGAGACTGATTCCCGGCGGAAGATCGAACGGCTGGGCGCGAAATATCTCGCAGTGAGCGGCGACACCCCGCCTTCCACGCCACGGTCCGGCGACATCGCGATCATCCAAGCAAATCTTGCGCACCATCTGAAGAAGATGCGGTTCATCATAACCGCCGTCGTGACCGCCTCGGGCGAGGCTCCTGTCCTTCTGGACGAGAAGGCGCTTTCTGAACTGGCGTCGGGAACCGTGATCGTGGACCTCGCCGCCGATTGGGGTGGGAACTGCGCGCTTACGAAACCCGGCTACACCACCGAATTCCGAGGCGTCCGAATCATCGGATCGACGAATCTCGCGAGCCGCGAACCTGCAAAGGCGAGTGCTGTCTTCAGCGAAGGCATATCCAGGTTTATCGAACATCTGCTTGGCGATGACGGCCATCCCGATGCTTATCGCAATGACCCGTTCGTCCGTGCCGCGCGCGGTCAGGTGCTCGAAGAAAGGGGACTGGTTTCATAAGTTTGGTCCGAAGCAAGGCCCTTTGGAAAGGTGTTGAATAACAATGTCTTGCCTGTGGGACATTGAGTGCTGTGCTGCGCCTGAACCGACTGTTGCCTTTGCGCAACACACCTCTACCGCATTGCAATATAAAGCAGAATTTAATTGTATCTATAATTGATACATTCCGGCGAAAATGTAATTTGGCGGCGCGGAAGACATCCAGTTTTCCGAGGGCTTGTACGAAAAGAATTTGGGGTAGGTAGGGGCCGATTTCGGCAGCGATAACCTGTGCCCAATCCACAAAGATTGGACTTCGTTATGAACATTAAGATGATGCTTATCAGCTCGGCGGCAGCTCTGTCTGCTTTCTCGGGCGCCCAGGCTGCCGACGCGATTGTCGCTGCCGAGCCGGAAGCCGTTGAATACGTTCGCGTCTGCGACGCTTACGGCACCGGCTACTTCTACATCCCGGGCACGGAAACCTGCCTCAAGGTCAGCGGTTACATCCGTACGCAGCTCAACGTAAGCCCGAACGCCGACATTACGGCCGGCAACGGCACGACGAGAACCAACCGTTCGGACTGGGACATGTACACCCGCGGTCAGGTTCAGTTCACCGCCAAGAGCGACACCGAATACGGCCCGCTCACCGGCGTAATCGTTCTGCAGACGAATGCTGACAACGCTTCCTCGCAGGCCGCTATCCTCGACTCCGCCTACATCGACATCGCCGGCTTCCGCGCTGGTCTGTTCTACAGCTGGTGGGACGATGGCCTCTCTGGCGAAACCGACGACATCGGCTCGCCGGTCACGCTGCATAACTCCATTCGCTACCAGTACGAAGCCAGCGACTTCTACGCCGGCATCAGCGTCGACGAGCTGGAAGACAGCCCGTACTACAACGGCGAAACCTCCAACAACTTCGGCGTTGCTGTTGGCATCGGCGGCAAGGCCGGCGCCTTTACCTATCAGGTAACGGCTGGCTACGACACCGACAACGAAGCCGGCGCTGTCCGCGCAATGGGCACCGTTGCAATCGGCCCGGGCACCCTCGGTCTCGCAGCCATCTATTCTTCTGACCCGAACGCGTACTACAACAAGGCTGAGTGGGTATTCGCCGCCGAATACGCGATCAAGGCTACCGACAAGCTGAAGATCACCCCCGGCGTTCAGTACTACGGCAACTACGGCATCGTCGCTGGCGAGTTCAACGACAACAACGACGCCTGGAAGGTCGGTCTGACGGTTGATTACCAGATCGTCGACAACCTCTATGCCAAGGCGACCGTAAACTACACCGACCCGGATCAGGG
This sequence comes from Rhizobium sp. S152, assembly GCF_030380735.1. Classification (GTDB taxonomy): domain Bacteria; phylum Pseudomonadota; class Alphaproteobacteria; order Rhizobiales; family Rhizobiaceae; genus Rhizobium. Next base: position 48,152 of record NZ_JAUDRZ010000023.1, read on the forward strand.
CAACGATGTAACCTCGGGCTTCTTCCGCCTGCAGCGCGCGTTCTAATAAGCGCGGCGGGCACCATGGATCGCATGGTGCCCGCTTAAAAGTTTCTGATCAGATTGACCTCCGATCAGTTAGGAAGGGTTGCCTGGTTCCCTGCCGGGCGGCCCTTTTTGTGTTTCCGTGGGAGTATTCTTCTGAGCCTCCAGCCTGCGGAGCTCGGCGACACTGTCCTCGACGGTGACAGACCCCAGCATCTCGACGACGGCCTGCTCGGCACGTTCGCTCAAATATTCGGAGAGATCGCCGATGTTCTCGCCGACGAGCCCTTCGTGTGGAATGTCGTGTCGCGTCGCCCAGATCTTCTTGTCGCCGGTTACCGAAGCGTAGATCTGACTGAGCAGAATTTCCCCGCGCGGTCGCGCAAGCCTGATGCCGCCCTTGCCGCCCGCCGAGGACACGAGAATACCGTGCTCGTTCAACGGTAAAAGCAGCTTGCGAACGAAACTGGCATTGGTGTCCAGACCTTCGGCGAGGGAATGGCTTGTCGTGCGAATATCCGCTTCCTCATTGACCGCGACGCTGATCACGATTTGCAGAGCGGTCGAAAATCGCGTGTCGATCATGCCGAATCCTGAAGCCCTGCGTTCGAAGCCCATCCATCGGCAACAAAGCTACTGGATTTGAGGTGCGTAGCACAGATATTTCCCGGCTAAATCGATTGTCAAGAATCGCCGCGTCCGATCACGCCGACGTGAGACGCCGACACCAGCTATAGGCCGTCGCTGTTACCGTTGCGTACTTCCGTTTTCGCGACCACCGGACAAGATTGCGGATCTGCTGCCGGAAGCCTGTTCCGGCCCCCAAACTTGTGGGATCGGGACCTCGACATGGCCGCACGCGACGACATTCTGGCATTGGGCGGGCGGATCGGCCAGTCGATCATTGGCCAGGAAAAAATGGTCGAGAGCCTGTTGCTCGGCCTTCTGGCGAACGGACACCTCTTGGTCGAAGGCCTGCCCGGTCTCGCCAAGACCCGCGCCATCAAAAGCCTCGCGAAGAATCTCGACGCGAATCTGTCGCGCATCCAGTTCACCCCCGACCTGCTGCCCGCCGATATCACCGGCTCCGACATCTATTTCAGCGAGGGTGGCAAGGGCGAGTTCAAGTTTCAGCCCGGACCCATCTTCGCGAGCCTGATCCTTGCCGACGAGGTCAACCGCGCCCCGGCCAAGGTGCAATCGGCGCTGCTCGAAGCGATGGAAGAGCGGCAGGTCACCGTCGGCGGCAAGAGCTATCCGCTGCCGCCGCTGTTCATGGTCATGGCGACGCAGAACCCGATCGAACAGGAAGGCACCTACCCGCTTCCCGAAGCGCAGCTCGATCGCTTCCTGATGCATGTCGAGGTCGGCTATCCCGATGGAAAATCGGAAGCAGCAATCATGCGGCTCAACCGCGACGAGGAAAACGCCGCGCACGATAACACCAAGCCCGCCGATCTGCAGAAGCTGAACCCGCAGGCGATTTTCGACGCCCGCAAGGAGATCGGCACGATCACGGTCTCCGACCCGGTGGAGGCTTATATCGTGGCACTGGTGCTGGCGACACGCTATCCCGACAAATACGACAAGGATCTCGCCACGCTCGTCCAGGTCGGCATCAGCCCGCGCGGCGTCATCGGCCTCGACAAGGTCTCGCGCTCCTACGCCTGGCTGAAGGGCCGCGACTACGTCACCCCCGACGACGTCAAGGCCGTCGTCAATGCCGTGTTCCGCCACCGGCTGATTCTCTCCTACGAAGCCCATGCGTCAAACACCACGCCCGACCAGGTGATCGACCGGATCGTCGAACTGGTGGCGGTTTCGTGAGGCCGCCATGGAGACGACGACAGGTGTCCACGTCACCACGCAGCAGCTCGTCGCACTCGAGGCGCGCGCCCGCGATCTCGCTTTCGTCCAGAAGGCGAAAAGCCACCGCCAGCTGGCCGGCCGCATGCAGTCCGCAATGCGGGGCCGTGGATTGAGTTTCGAGGAACTGCGCGATTACCTGCCCGGCGACGACGTGCGCACGATCGACTGGCGCGTTACAGCACGCACCGGCAAGCCTACCGTCCGCGTCTATTCCGAGGAAAAGGAACGCCCGGCGCTTGTTGTCGTCGATCAGCGCATCAACATGTTTTTCGGCAGCCGCCGCGCCATGAAGTCGGTCACGGCAGCCGAAGCGGCGATACTTTGCGCCTGGCGCATCCTGGGCTCCGGCGATCGTGTCGGCGGCTTCGTTTTCAACGACGAGACGATCGACGACGTCAAACCGCATCGCAGCCGCCAGGCCGTCATCGGCTTCGCCGACCGCATCGCCCGCCAGAACGCCGCCCTCGATGCCGCCTATGCTGCGCCCCCCTCGCCCGAGGCGCTGGACAGGACGATCGAGCGCGTCGCCGCCATCGCCCACCACGATCACCTCGTCATCATCGTGAGCGATTTCGACGGTCACACCGCCTCGACACGCGACATGCTGCTCCGGCTCGCCGCCCACAACGACGTCATCTGCCTGCTGGTCTACGATCCCTTCCTGCTGGAGCTGCCGCGCACCGGCAATATCGTCGTCAGCGGCGGCGCGCTGCAGGCCGAGCTCGCGCTGAAGCAGGGCGGCGTGCGCCAGTCGATCGACAGTTTCGCCCGCGATCGCGGCCGCGAGCTCCGGGCTTGGCAACGCGAGCTCGGCCTGCCGATGCTTCCGATATCGTCCGCCGAGGAAACCGCTCCACAGCTGCGCAAGCTGCTGGAGCAATCCGCCTGGCGCCAGAGGAGACGGTGATGGAGCCGGCCACGCCGAAACTCGATCCCATGACCGAGACCGCCCTGCGCTCGCTCAGAGACATCGCCATGCCGACGCCTGTCTCCTGGATGCCTCACACCTGGGGCTGGGCGCTTCTTGCCCTTGTCCTTTTCACGGTACTCGCCTTTGTCTTTTTTGCTTGGCTCCGCCGCCGTCGCGCTAACGCCTATCGTCGCGAGGCGCTCGCCGAAATGGACAGGATAGACCGCCTTACCCGCGACCCGACAACGCGTCGCCAGGGTATGGAAGAACTCGCGATCGTCCTGAAGCGCACCGCCCTCGCAGCCTGGGGCCGCCCACCCGTCGCGGCTCTGTCGGGTATGGCATGGGTCGATTTCCTCGGTGAAGACGGCAAGGCGGAAACGGGCGAGGCATTGGCGGAATTACTCGATGACGGCGAATATCGCGAACCGGGCGATCCCGGTTCTGTCCCAGAAAATCAGGTCGACACGTTGCTGGCGGCGGCCAGAGGCTGGATCGAGCATCACCATGTACCAGCTTGATTACCCCTGGCTCCTGATCCTGCTTCCCCTGCCCCTCGTGATCTGGTGGATCCTCCCGGCGCATCGCGAGACGTCGGCCTCCGTCCGCCTTCCCTTCTTCAAGGAGGTGGCGGGGGCCGCCGGCGTCACCCCCACCGCGGGCTCCGTCGTTGCCCGACGCACCTGGCCGCAGATCATCGCCGAAACGCTCGCCTGGTGCCTCGTCGTCCTCGCGCTGGCTCGGCCGCAATTCGTCGAGCCGCCAATCGACAAGGTCGAGCCGCAGCGCGACCTCATGCTGGCGCTCGATCTCTCGCAATCGATGGACACTGTGGATTTCACCGCGCCCGACGGTTCCAGCCATGCCCGTGTCGATGCCGTGCGCACCGTCGTCGCCGACTTCGTGGAGAAGCGGAAAGGCGACCGCATCGGCCTCATCGCCTTCGGTGACGCCCCCTATCCGCTCGTCCCCTTCACCATGGATCACCGGACGGTGGAGACAGTGATAGCGCAGACCCTGCCCGGCATGGCCGGCCCGCGCACCTCGCTTGGCGATGCCATCGGGCTCGCCATCAAGATGTTCGAGAAGACGACCGTTCCAGAAAAAGTGCTGATCATACTGACCGACGGCAACGACACCGCAAGCAAGATGCCGCCGGCAAAGGCCGCCGATATCGCCAAGCAGAAGAGCGTCGTCATCCATACCGTCGGCATCGGCGATCCCGCGGCAACCGGCGAGGACAAGCTAGATGCCGCCACACTGCAGAAGGTGGCGACCGACACCGGCGGACGATATTTCTTCGGCGGCGACCAGATGCAGCTCGCGGCGATCTACGACGTGCTCGACCAGATCACCCCCGAAAACCAGAAGAGCCTCTCCTGGCGCCCCCGGATCGAGCTGTTCCACTGGCCGCTCGGCGCCGCCATCGTGGTGCTCGCCTTATTCTACGGCGCCAGCGGCGCGGCCGGTCTCCTGAGGAGGCGAGCCGCATGATCGAGAACTTCCATTTCCTGCGCCCCTGGTGGCTCGTCGCCCTGCTCGTCCCGATCGCCATCCTCTGGCTTTCCTCCCGCGCCTCCGACATCCGCGACCGATGGAAGAGCATGATCGCCCCGCACCTGCTGGAGAGCCTGATCGTCAAGCCGGCCCGGGCCTCCCGCATCCGCCCCTCCTGGGTTCTCTCGGCTGTCCTTGCACTCTCCGCCCTTGCCGCCGCCGGCCCGACCTGGGAACGGGAGGCGCCGCCCTTCGTCGAGGACACGGCACCGCTGGTTATCGCCGTCGATCTCTCCGCCACCATGGACGCGATCGACATCACCCCGTCACGCCTCGAACGCGCCAAGCTGAAGATCAAGGATGTCGTCGCGGCCAGACCGGGCGGGCGCACCGCACTGGTCGCCTATGCCGGCTCGGCGCATCAGGTGCTGCCGCTGACGGATGACTCAGGCCTGCTCGCAACCTACGGCGACGCGCTCGCCACACGCATCATGCCCGTTGCAGGAAAGAACACCGCAAATGCGCTCGCCGTTGCCAGTAAGACCTTTGCGAATGAAGAGGCGGCCGGCACCATCCTGTTTCTCACCGACGGCGTGGAGGATGCGGCTTCCGCCGCCTTCAAGGCGGAAAAGGACCAGAACCTGCTCGTTCTCGGCATCGGCACCGCCGAGGGCGGGCCGGTGAAAACGCCCGACGGAAGTTTCCTGACCAATGCCGCCGGCGCCCGCGTCTTTGCAAAGCTCGACATCGACGCGCTGAAGAAGCTTGGTCGCGATACCGGCGTCGAGGTCGCGACATCGACCGCCGACGACACCGACGTTACGTGGGTCATCCAGCACGTTGCCACCAATTTCGCCGCCCGCAAGACGGAGGAAGGCGACCGCTGGAAGGATGCCGGCTGGCTCCTGCTGTTCCCGATCGCCCTCCTCTTTGCCCTTTCCTTCCGCGGCGGCTGGGTGGTGCGCACCGGCGCGCTGCTGCTCGCCGCGCGGCTTGTCCTTCTTCCCGCGCAGTCCGAAGCGGCCGGCCTTGCCGGCATGTGGCTCACCCCGGACCAGCAGGGCCGCCTCGCCTTCGAGCGCAGCGAATACACGGCGGCCGCAGCCGACTTCCGTGACCCGATGTGGCGCGGCACTGCACTCTATCGCGCCGGAAAATATGCAGAGGCGATCGATGCCTTCGCGGCGGTCGATACGCCGGAGAGCTGGTTCAACCAGGGCAACGCGCTGATGCGCCTCGGCAAGTTCGAGCCCGCTGTCGCCGCCTATAACAAGGCGCTGGAGGCCCGCAAGGATTGGCCGGATGCCACCGCAAATCTCGCCCTCGCCGAGGGTCTGCTCGCCGCACAGAAGCAGGACCAGGACGAGCAGCCGCAGGATCCCAACGAGAAGCCGGACCAAATCCAGTTCGACGACAAGGGAAAGCAAGGCAAGGCGGGCGAGGTCGATATCGCCGAGCAGACCTCGGAGATGTGGATGAAGAACATCCAGGTTAGCCCCGCCGGCCTCATGGCAAGAAAGTTCGCCCTCGAAGTCGGGGACAAGAAGCCATGAGGTGGATCTACGCCCTTCTTCTGCTGTTCGGAGCAGCGCTTCCCGCGTCGTCGGCGGCACCTTTCGCCCGCACGGCGGTCGAGGAACAGGGAGAGATCGTCCCCGGCCAGCGCATCCATCTGATCGTCGATGTCTTCGCCCCCGATTTCTTCACCTCGCCGCCGCAGTTCCCCTTGTTCGACCTGCCCGATGCGCTGGTCACGCTTCCCGACGAACGCGCGCAGAACAGTGTTCAGACCATCGACGGCGTGCAATATTCCGGCATTCGCCGAACCTACGCCATCGTCCCCGAAAAATCGGGACCCTACGTCGTGCCGCCCTTCGCCATTGAACTCGGCTACTCCGTGGACGGTAAGCCGACCAGGGCAGAGGTCATGGCGCCATCGGCAAGCTTCACTGTCGGCGGCGGCACGCAGTCGCAAGGCGTGGCATTCGCCGCGAGCGGGTTGACGCTGAAGGAGAGCTTCGACCGCGACCCGGCCACGCTGAAATCAGGCGAGGCGATTGTCCGCACCATCACGATCTTCTCCAGAGACACGCAGGCCATGCTGATCCCACCGCTGGAACTCCACAATCCCTCGGGGCTGCAGGCTTACGCCAAGCCCCCGCTCCTGAAGGACGGCGTGACCGTCGACAACGAACGCGGCAGCGAGCGAGTGGAAGTTCTGACCTATGTCGCCCCGTCGGAAGGCAGCTTCGACATCCCGGCCGCGACGATGCACTGGTTCGACATAGATGCACATGCGGACCAGACCTCGACGCTTCCCCCCACAAAGCTGAGCGTGGCAAAGGCCGATGCGAAATCGACCGGCATCGCCCCCGTCGTCGACAAGCCAACCGAACGATCCGCATCCCTCTCAACCAGAGCGATCGCTCTCGCGGCACTTGCCGTCGCGATCCTCGCCGCCATCACGGCAACGATCTGGAAACGACGCAATATGATTACGGCCTTGCTCGCCCGCTACCGCACCAGCCGGGCGCGCCCGGAGCACGCGGCCTATCGCCAGCTTCTCGCAGCCCTCGACACGGGAGGAGCACAGGAAATCTACTCCGCCCTGACAGATTGGTGCCGCCTGGCAAGCCTCGGTTCCCCGGCAAACTGGGTCGAACAATCCGCCGACGACGAGCTCAGCCGTCAATACTACCGCCTCCAGCAACACCTATTCGCGCGGGAGCACACGGCCTTCGACGCCGCAGCGTTGCGGCAAGCAATCGAGCGTGTCCGCAAGGCGCGTCCCTTTTCCGCCGGCACCAAGCATCGAGGCGCCCTACCGGCATTGAACCCGCCCTGACCGTTGAAATCGCCGAGCGCAGGCAGATATTACCAAGCCCGCCCATGTAGATAGTCTCGCCGAATGACCGATCCGCTACCGCATCCAAGACACCTCTCGCAAAGCACCGAAACCCTTCGCAACAGGCTGCGCTGGCTGGAGCGCGGGCAGGATACCCGCTCGCTGCAATTGCAGGCGCTGCTGGCGATCATCGACCTCGCCATTCTCGCCTTTTTCCTCTTTGGCCCCTTCCTGCGCAAGGGCCACTCCTATGTCATCGTCGATTACACGGTCGCCGCCTGGATCGCGATCGAGCTCGTGGCCCGCGGCCTGATCGCCGGCGACATGAAGGTCTTCTTCACCCGCCTGATGACCTGGATAGACCTCTTCATCCTGGCGACGCTGCTCTTCCCCGACCTTCTCTTCAACTTCGCCTTCCTGCGCGCCATGCGCGTCTGGGCGATCGGCAACAGCAGCCTGTTCAGGGAGGCGCTACGCCGTTGCGGCTGCATTCAATGGCTCGACGTCGCCCGCGCCAGCCTCAATCTGGTGGTGTTCCTCTTCATCGTCACCGGCTTCGTCTACACCAGCTTCTTCTACAACCGCGAAGGCAGCGAAGGCTTTGTCGACGCCCTCTATTTCACCGTGGCGACAGTCACCACCACGGGCTTCGGCGACATTACGCTTCCCGGCACATCGGGAAAGCTCACCTCGATCATCACCATGATCATCGGCATCTCGCTCTTCGTCCGCCTCGCCCAGGCCGTCGTGCGCCCCTACAAAGTTAATTTCCCCTGCCCGCAATGCGGCCTGCACCGCCACGACGCAGACGCCGTGCACTGCAAGGCCTGCGGCCACCTCCTCAATATTCCCGACGAGGGCATGTAGCCCGTCTCAGCCGCGATATCGCAGCGCCTCGACGAGCAGCGCGAACGCCGCCGAGGGCTGGCGCCGGCTGGGGTAATAGAGATGATATCCCGCAAAGGGCGGGCACCAGTCCTCCAGCACGCGCACCAGCGTACCGTCGGCCAGTTGCTGCTGGACATGATCCTCCATGACGAAGCAAATCCCGAAACCGGCCGCCGCCGCGCGCAGCATCATCCTCACATTGTTGAAGGCAAGCTGTCCCTCGACCCGTACCCTCACCTCGCGCCCGTCCTTCTCCATCTCCCAGGCATAAAGACCGCCGGCGCTCAGCATGCGCAGATTGATGCACCGGTGATCGGCGAGGTCCTGTGGCGTGCGGGGGATAGGGTATCTCTCGAAGTAGCCGGGCGACGCCACGGCCGCCATGCGCAGATCAGGGCCGATCCGCGTGGCGATCATGTCCTTGGCGACCGCCTCGCCGAGCCGCACGCCGGCGTCGAACCGTTCCGTGACGATATCGGTCAATCCGGCATCGAGGCTGAGCTCGACATGGATATCGGGATAGTCCGGCAGCAGCGTCTCAAGCGTCGGCCACAGGATCGTGTTGGCTGCATGCTCCGAGGTGGTGATACGGATCGTCCCCGCCGGCTTCTCCCGGAGCTCGCCGAGCGAGGCAAGTTCGGCGCCGATGCTGTCGAGTGCCGGGCGCAGCGTCGCGAGCAGCTTCTCTCCCGCCTCGGTGGGTGCGAGGCTGCGCGTCGTCCGTGTCAGCAACCGCACGCCGAGCCGTGTTTCCAGCCGCCGGATCGTATGGCTGAGCGCCGATTGCGACGTTCCGAGCTTCGCCGCCGCGCGCGTAAAGCTCTGCTCCTCCGCCACCGTCATGAAGGCATTCAGGTCGACCAGTTCTTCGCGCCGCATTCATGAACTCCAGATATGACTGCATGCAAGATATAACGACTACCGATCATCCTGTCGCCCGGCTAGATTGCGGTACGACAGCATCGGCGCCCGCGCCCGAACGAGAGAGCATGACATGAAGATCACCCGCACAGGATCACAACCCTCCAGGAAGGGCCCCGAGGACTGGTTTACCGGCGCCGTCCGGCTCGACGCCGCCTTCAGCGGCAGCGGCAATCTCAGCGGCTCGACCGTCACCTTCGAGCCGGGCGCCCGCACCGCCTGGCACACCCATCCCCTCGGCCAGTCGCTTCTTGTCGTCTCCGGCCTCGGCCGCGCCCAGCGCGAAGGTGGTCCCGTCGAGGAAATCCGCCCCGGCGACATCATCTGGTTCGAGCCCGGCGAGAAGCACTGGCACGGCGCAGCGCCGGATTGCGCGATGTCGCACATCGCCATCGCGGAGATGCTCGACGGCAAGGCCGTTGACTGGATGGAAAAGGTGAGCGACGCGGACTACGGCGGCTAATCGCCTGATGACGTCAGGCTTCCCTTCCGCCATGGAACATGTCAACGGTAGTCCATGACGTCAGAACCGGACATCGTTATCATCGGCGCAGGCGCGGCCGGCATCGGCGCCGCGAGAAGACTGGCCGGCAGCGGCCTTTCCACCATAGTGCTGGAAGCCCTTCCCCGCCCCGGCGGCCGTGGCTTCACCCGCCAGATATCGGGCATGGCGATCGATCTCGGTTGCGGATGGCTGCATTCCGCCGACCGCAATCCCTGGGTCGGCATCGCCGAAGAACTCGGCATCGTGGTCGACCGCCGCCGGAGCGCCTGGGGATCGCAATACCGCGAACTCGGCTTCCCGCCATCCGACCACATTGCCGCGCAGACGGAGTTCGGAGCCTGGAGCGAACGCATCATTGATGCCCCGCCGGCAAGCGACATCGCCGCCGAAGCGCTCGACCCGAACGGTCGCTGGACGAATTACCTGCAGGCCCTGAGCGGCTATATCAGCGGCGACGAACTCGAACGCATCTCCGCCAAGGATTATGCCGCCTATGACGAGGCATCGACCGAATACAACTGGCGTGCGCCCGCAGGCTATGGCGCGCTGATAACGGCCGCGATCCCGCAAGGCCAGGCCTTGCACCTTTCCACGCGGGTCGAAAGCATCGGTCTCGACGGCAGCCGGGTCACGCTTGAGACCTCCGCCGGGACGCTCCGCCCCCGTGCCGTCATCGTCACCTGCTCAACCAACATTCTCTCCGGCGACACGATCCGCTGGCCCTTGGCACTAGACCCGTGGCGCGAGGCGGCCTGCCGGCTGCCGCTCGGCAACAACGAGAAGATCTATCTCGAAATAAACGGTAAAAACCCCTTCGAACCCGAAACCCACGTCATCGGCGATCCCCGCGATGCCGCGACCGGCTCCTACTACATCATGCCGCTCGGCCTGCCCGTCATCGAATGCTTTCTCGGCGGCGCCGGTGCCCGCAAGGCGGCTGCCGATGGCGCCGCGGCCGCCTATGAGCGCGCCACCGACCAGATCGTCAACCTGTTCGGCTCATCCGTGCGCAGCAATCTCAAACCGCTGGCCGCCTCCGACTGGGCGCGAACGGCATCGATCGGCGGCGGCTACAGCCACGCACTTCCCGCACAAAGGGAAGCAAGGGGCATACTTGCGCGCCCCTTCGACAACCGCCTGTTCTTCGCCGGCGAGGCAACCCACGCGACGGACTTCTCCACCGCCCACGGCGCCTACAAGAGCGGCCGCCGCGCCGCCGAAGAAGCGATCGCGGCGTTGACGGCAGGCGCCTCCGGCATCTCGGGCGCGGTGTCCGGCTAGATCTCGGTCCGCCGTCGTGGCATCAAAACTCCTGCGCCGTTGGGCGGAACAGGATTTCGTTGATGTCCATCTCATCTGGCTGGCTGATCGCGAAGGCGATGACCCGCGCGAAGTTTTCGGCCGGGATGGCATTGGCCTCGTAGAATTCTTGAATGCCCCTCGCGACATCGGCCTCCGTCACGCTGAGCGGCAACTCGGATTCGACAGCGCCCGGAGACACCACCGTCGTGCGGATATGGTAGGGCTTCACCTCCTGCCGCAGTCCTTCGGAGAGCATCCGCACGGCAGCCTTGGTGGCGGCATAGACGGCACTTCCTGCTCGAACCTTGTGGCCGGCGACCGAGGAGACGTTGATGATGTGACCGCTTTTCTGCGCCTTCATGTGCGGCAGAGCGGCGGCGATCCCGTAGAGCACGCCCTTGATGTTGACGTCGATCATCCGGTCCCAGTCCTCGATCTTGCCGCGTTCGAGCGGCGAGTGCGGCATCAGCCCGGCATTGTTGATCACGACATCCACCCGGCCATGCGCGGCCACCGCCGCATCCACCAGCCGCTTCACCTGCGCAGCATCCGTGACATCCGTCTGAACCGCGGCGCCGTCACCGAGCCCGAGTTCGTTCGCCAGCCCTTGGAGCCGGTCGAGACGGCGGGCGCCGAGCACCAGTTTCGCCCCTTCCCGCGCCAGATGCCGCGCGGCAGCTTCCCCGAGACCGCTGCTTGCGCCCGTGATGACGACGACTTTTCCTTCGATATTGCCTGACATGACATGCTCCGATCGTGAATGGATCATGGCCCGCCCGATAACGGGCGGGCCGTGGCGGGATAGTTAGAGCCCCGTGGTCTTCATCAACTGTTCCGGATAACGCTCGCCCTCGACCCCGATCTCGGCAGCCGCCTTTTCGATCTCGGCAAGATCATCAGGCGTCAGATCGACATCGGCCGCGGCCAGGTTCTCTTCCAGGCGATGCAGCTTGGTGGTGCCGGGAATGGGCACGATCCAGGGCTTGCGCGCCAGCAGCCAGGCGAGCGCCACCTGCGCCGGCGTCGCCTGCTTCTCCGCGCCAATGCGCTTCAATAGCTCGACCAGCGCCTGGTTCTTCTCCATCGCCTCCGGCGTGAAGCGCGGAAGGATCTTGCGGAAGTCGTTGTCGCCGATCTCGGTATCCTTGCCCATCGCGCCGGTAAGAAAACCCTTGCCGAGCGGGCTATAGGCGACGAGGCCGATGCCGAGCTCCTCGCAGGCTTCGAGGATGCCGTTTGTCTCCGGCCCGCGCGTCCAGAGCGAATACTCGTTCTGCAGCGCCGTCACCGGCTGCACGGCGTGGGCGCGGCGAACGGTCTGCGCGCCGGGCTCGGAAAGCCCGAAATGCTTCACCTTGCCCTCGGCGATCAGGTCCTTGACCGCCCCTGCCACATCCTCGATCGGCACATTGGGATCGACGCGATGCTGGTAGAAGAGGTCGATCACCTCGACACCAAGGCGCTTCAGCGAGGCATCGGCGACACGGCGGATCTGTTCCGGCCGGCTGTTGACGCCGGCCATCCTGCCGGTCTGCTGATCGATGTTGAACCCGAACTTGGTGGCGATCACCACTCGGTCGCGAACCGGCGCCAGCGCTTCGCCAACAATTTCCTCATTGGTGTAGGGACCATAGACCTCGGCGGTGTCGAAAAACGTCTCCCCACGGTCTACGGCCTGGCGGATCAGCTTGACGCTTTCGGCATTGCTAAGCGCATGGCCATAGCTGAAATTGAGCCCCATGCAGCCGAAGCCGATCGCCGATACCTCAAGCCCGCTCTTTCCGAGAACGCGTTTCTTCATGTCATCTTCTCCTGTTGGGATGAGGCGAAGATAAACCACGGGCACCGCAGCGATTAGACGGCATAATCGGCATGAAGCTATATCCCGATTTCATGAATGCGGCAGGACACCCAGAGCGCTCACAATGTCGCAATCACGATACGCCAGCCTTGCGACAGGGCAAATCCGAGCCTGCACCGCCAATGAGGCAACCATGGAGACTACCGGCAAAGCAACTGCGGAAGCGATAATCCGCATCACGACCCCACAAGCCGCATTGCGCTGGTCGTGCAGCATGTTGTTTATGTCGTGGACAGGCTCTAGTCATGGATCGGGTCGCTCTAAGATCACCGCCAATACCACACTGGGCAATACAATCAGGGTCGCACGCAATGGCAGAATTTCCTCAAAAGGCGAAGGTCGTAATCATCGGGCTCGGCGGCATCGTCGGCGCATCCATCGCCCACCACCTGATCGAACGCGGATGGGACGATATCGTCGGCATCGACAAATCCGGTATCCCGACCGACATTGGCTCCACCGCCCACGCCTCGGACTTCTGTTACACTACCAGCCACGACTATCTCTCGGTCTGGACCACCCAGTATTCGATCGATTTCTACGAGAAGATGGGCCACTATTCCCGCATCGGTGGCCTTGAAGTCGCACGCACGGGCGACGATGCCTGGATGGAAGAGATCAAGCGCAAGCTGACTTCGGCCAAGGCCTTCGGCACCAACGCCCGCTACGTCTCGCCCTCCGAGATCAAGGAAATGTTCCCGCTGATCGAAGAAGATCAGGTGCAGGGCGGCATGTTCGATCCCGACGCCGGCCTCGTCATCCCGCGCTCGCAGACCGTTGCCGGCAAGCTGGTCGATGCCGCCGAGAAATCCGGCAAGCTGAAGATGTTCGGCAACACGCCGGCTCAGTCGCTGATCGTCGAAGGCGGTCGCATCAAGGGCGTCGTCACCCATCGCGGCACCATCATGGCCGATCATGTGATCGTCTGCGCCGGCCTCTGGGGCCGCCTGATCGCCGAGATGGTCGGCGAGGACCTGCCGGTCATGCCGGTCGATCACCCGCTGACTTTCTTCGGCCCCTATAACGAGTTCGAAGGCACGGGCAAGGAAATCGGCTTCCCGCTGCTGCGCGACCAGGGCAACTCCGCCTATATGCGCGACACCGGCGACCCGAAGACCACTGAAGGCGGCCAGATCGAGTGGGGCTATTACGAGACCACCAATCCGCGCATGTGCCACCCACGCGAGCTTCTCGAAAAGCACGAGGCGCGCCTCTCGCCCTCGCAGCGCGATCTCGAAATGGAGCAGATCCTCGAGCCGCTCGAAAAGGCGATGGAACTGACCCCGATCCTCGGCGAACTCGGCTATAACGAAGGTCACTCCTTCAATGGCCTGCTGCAGGTCTCGGCCGCCGGCGGCCCGTCCTGCGGCGAGAGCCAGAAGGTGCGCGGCCTCTGGTACTGCGTCGCCATCTGGGTCAAGGACGGCCCGGGCTACGGCAAGCTCATCGCCGACTGGATGACCGACGGCCGCACCGAGATCGACCACAACTCGATCGACTATTCCCGCTTCTACCCGCACCAGCTGACCGAGGATTTCATCGCCGGCCGCTGCTACGAGGCTGCGCAGAAGATCTACTTCCCCGCCGTCCACACCCGCGAACCCTACGCCTCCGGCCGTGGCGCCAAGCGCTCGCCCTTCTACGAGCGCGAGAAGGAACTCGGCGGCTACTTCATGGAACTTGGCGGCTGGGAACGCGCCCACGGCTACAAGGCTAACGAGCACCTGCTGGAGAAATACGGTTCCCAAGTTCCGGTGCGCGAAAACGAGTGGGACAACCGCCATTTCTGGCGCGTCTCCAACGCCGAGCATCTGGCGATGAGCGAGGATTGCGGTATCGTCAACCTCAGCCACTTCCACATGGTCGATATCGAAGGCCCTGACCATGTCGACCTGCTCGAATGGCTCTGCGCCGCCAAGATCGGCGGTGACGCCAACATCGGCAAGGGCATCTACACCCACTTCCTCGACGACGAGGGCATGGTCCGCGCCGACTTCACGGTCATCCGCATGGCCGACCGCTGCCGCCTCATCAACGGCGCCGATGCCGGCCCGCGCGACTTCCACTACATGAAGCGCGTGGCCGAGGATCGCGGTCTCGACGTGACGATTACGGACGTCTCTGAAAAGTTCATCACGATCGGCATCTGGGGGCCGAACGCCCGCGACACGCTGAAAAAGGTTGTCGCCGATCCGGCAGCGCTCGATCCCGAAAACTTCGCCTTCGCGGCCATCAAGCCGATCGAGATCGCGGGCAAGACGGTCACCGCCTTCCGCATCTCCTATGTCGGTGAACAGGGCTGGGAACTGCATATGAAGTACGAGGATGGCCTCGCCGTCTGGGACGCGCTGCGCGCCACCGGCGTGATGCCCTTCGGTGTCGAGACTTACGCCAACTCGCGCCGCATGGAAAAGTCCCTGCGCCTGCAGAACGGCGACCTGCTCACCCAGTACAACCTGCTGGAAGCCGACCTCGCCCGCCCGAAGGTCAAGGAAGCCGATTTCCGCGGCAAGGCCAAGCACCTGGAATACAAGGCGCGCGAACAGCAGCCGGCCATGCTCTGCACGCTTGTGATGACCGAGAACACCGACTCGACGGGCGTCAAGCGCTACCCCGTCGGCTCCATGCCGGTCATGGATCCGGAAACAGGCAAGACCCTGGTCGACAGCCTCGGCCGCATCTCCTACACCACCTCGGTCGCCTACGGCCCGACGGTCGGCAAGAACATCGCGCTTGCCTACCTCCCCCAGGAATACTGCCAGGTCGGCCGCAAGCTCAACGTCGAGTATTTCGCCGAGACCTACCCGGTCGAAGTGGTCAGCGTCGGCTACAAGCCGATCTACGACCCCGAGAACCTGAAGCCGCGCACCTGATTTCAGGTCGAACCTCGTAAAACAGAACAGCCCGCGGGATTTCTCCCGCGGGCTGTTTCATTTCCAATCTCATGGAGAAAACCGGCAGCACGCTCGCGCTGCCGGCCTTTTACATCAATGCTTCTCGCCGCGAACGGCGGTCACGTCGGCTGCCGTTACGGCGGCCGCCTTGTTGTGCCAGCCGTCGCGCAGGAAGGTCGCGAGTGCGGCCACTTCGTCGTCCGACAGGCGGTTTTCGTAGCCCTGCATGCGCAGCTTCATCGGGCGATCCGGCGTCGACGGCAGTTCGGCGCCGTGCAGGATCACGCTGATCAGGCCCTTGGGCGACTTCGCTGCGACCAGCGAGTTGCCGTCAAGCTCCGGGAAGGTCTCGCCGGCGCCCTTGCCGCTCACCATGTGGCAGGCCGCGCAGTTGTCGAGATAGAGACGCGGGCCGAGTGGCATGTCGGGCTTGGCGTCCGAGAGCAGCGTTTCGGTCTGCGTCACCTCTGCCTTCTCCGGCTGGGCCGCCGAAGCGGAACCGCCTTCGCTGCCGATCTTCTTCAGATAGGTGGCGATGGCGAGGTTGTCGTCGTGGCTCATGTACTGCAGCGAGTCGCGAACGACGAGCATCATCTCACCGGTTGCCGTCGAGTGAGCATTGCGAGCGGTCGACAGATAAGCCGCCAGCTGTTCGGTGCTCCACGTCTGCGGGCCGCTTGCCGGACCGCGAAGATCAGGGGCCGTGAAGCCGTCGATCTCGCCGCCCGAGAGGAAGGCCTTCGACGTGTTGTCGATGCCATCCTGCGCCATGAACAGGTTGCGCGGGCTGTGGCAGGCCGCGCAGTGGGCGGCGCCCTCGACGAGATACTTGCCGCGGTTGAACTGCTCGTCCTCCCCCTCAGCCGGCTTGAAGCCGGCCTCTTGGCGAAGCGCAAGCCAGTTCCATGCGCGCAGGCCGAAGCGCATGTTGAACGGGAAGGCAAGCTTGGTTTCCTCGACCTTGTTCGAGACAGGCTCGACCTCATGCATGAAGTAGTCGTAGAGCGCCACGACATCTTCTTCCGACAGCTTGCGATAATTCTCGTACGGCATGGCCGGATAGAGATGCGTGCCATTGGGCGTCATGCCGTCGTAGAGGGCAGCGCGGAAATCGGCGAGTGTCCAGTTGCCGATGCCGGTGTCCTTGTCGGGCGTGATGTTGGTGGTCCAGATCGTGCCCATCGGGCTCTGGATGGCGCGGCCGCCGGCGAAGGGCTTTCCGCCCTCGCTGGTGTGGCAGGCCATGCAGTCGCCGGCGCGCATGACATATTCACCCTGCCCCTTGGCCGGCTTGAAGTCGGCGGCAAGCTGAGTGGTCGGGGCGGTACGCTGCACCGGCACGAAGATGAAGGCAACAAGGGCGATGACGCCGAGAACGACGAGCGTTCCGATGATGCGGAGAAAGGTTTTCATCTCTGTTCTCCTTACGCCAGCGGCCGCGGGTTGGGCAGGTAATCCTTGCGGATGTGGTGTGCCGCCCAATAGGCCAGACCACCGACCATGCCGGTCGGGTTGTACTGCGTGTTCTGCGGGAAGGTGTTGGCGCCCATGACGAAGACGTTATGGCAATCCCAGGACTGCAGATAACGGTTGAGAACCGAGGTCTTCGGATCGTCACCGGTGACGGTGCCGCCCGTGTTGTGGGTGGTCTGGTAAGGACGGACGTCGAACATCGCGCCTTCCTTTTTGAAACCTTCCTGCAACGTGGTCGGGTTCATCGACTTTGCCAGCGGCTCCATCTTTGCCTTCATGAACTGCGTCTGGCGGATTTCGTTCGGATGCCAGTTGTAGGTCATGCGCAGCATCGGACGGCCGTGGCGGTCCTTGTAAGTCGGGTCGAGATCGAGATAGTGGCCGCGATAGGACATGACGGAGCCGTGGGCGCCGATGTTCATCGCATGGCCGTACCACTCACCGATGCCCTTCTTCCAGCCGGCACCCCAGCTGGGCGTACCCGCCGGCAGCGGCATGGTGTGGCCCGGCTGACCATTGGTCTGGCCCGCACGCCAATAGGCGCCGCCGACAAAGCCTTCCTTGGCGAAATCGATATTGTCCATACCGAAATCGTCGATGCAGAAGCCGTTGGCACCTGTACCGATAAACGGGTTGAATTCCTCGTCCTTGAAGAACAGCGTGTAACCACCGGTGATCTGGTAGGCATAGTTACGACCGACAACACCTTCGTTGGTGTTGGGATCGTAAGGCTGGCCGATACCGGACACCAGCATCAGGTGCACGTTGTTCAGCGCAAACGCCGTCAGGATGACCAGATCGGCCGGCTGGAAGACTTCTTCGCCGGTCTTGTGGTCGAAATAGGTGACGCCGGTCGCGGTCTTGCCGTCTTCAGCCTTTTCGACGCGCAGAACTTCGGCCTGCACGCGGTATTCGAAGTTCTTCTTGCGCTTCAGGGCATCGATGATCGCCGTCTGCGGCGAGGACTTCGAATAGTTGTAGCAGCCGTAGCGCTCGCAGAAACCGCAATGGTTACACGGGCCCATCTGCATGTTGTATTCGTTGACGTAGTCCTTGGAGGCGATACCGCCAGGGCTTGGGAACGGGTGATAGCCCGCAGCCTTCGCCGCATCGCGGAACTTCACGCCATCCCAGGTCGATGGCATCGCCGGCATCGGATAGTCGTTGGAGCGCGGTGCTTCGAAAGGATTGCCGCCCTCGACGATCTTGCCGTTGACATTGCCGGCCTGGCCGGAAATGCCCGCGACCTTCTCGAAGCGATCGAAATGCGGCTCGAGCTCTTCGTAGGTCATCGGATAGTCCTGGATCGTCATGTCCTCGGTCATGACGCCCGCGCCGAACTTCTCGGTCACGTAGGACTTCAGGCGGTATTCCGACTGCATCGGACGCCAGTTGAGGCCGTTCCAGTGCGTGCCTGCACCACCGACGCCGGTGCCGAGCAGGAAGGTGCCGAGGCTTCGGTAGGGCAGAGCCTCTTCATCCAGTGAGCGGCGGATGGTGACCGTCGTGTTCGCCGGCTTTTCCATCATCCCGTAACGGATGCCGTATTTCAGCTCGTCGATCATGTTCGGGTACTGGAAATCGGGAACGGTCGCCTGATCGTGACCGCGCTCCAGCGCCAGAACTTCGAGGCCTTCATTGGCAAGCTCGATGCCCATGATCGCGCCGGTCCAGCCGAAGCCGACGAGAACGACGTCTTTTTTCTTTTCTGTACGTGCCATGTTCGTTAGCCCCTTTCGCCGGAGATCGAGACGGGGCCAAGCGGATACTTGACGTTATGCTTTCCAACCCATTCCTTGTAGGAACCACGCGCGCCCGGGAAGCCGATATATTTCCAGGCAGCCATTCCGTGGTTGCCGCCATACATCGGGTCGGAGAAGTAGCCTTCCTTGGTGTTGGCGAGCAGGATGCCGAAGAAATCGCGCAGCTCCGGCTTGATCTTCATCTCGTCCTTCTGGAGCGAGGTCAGCGCCTTGTCCTGCGTTTCCGGGTCGAGCTCGGCGAAGATCTTGCCGTGGGTGGTCTTGCACCACTCGTCGAACAGCGGGATAGCCTGCTGGTAAATCTGCAGCGGGTTGAGCGGGGTCTGCCAGCCGCGCAGCGGGCTCGCCGCCGGCTCATATGGCCCGACCATGTACCAGTCGGACGCCTTGCCGTAGTCACCAGCGAGCTGCTTGTCGATGAAAACGGGAACACGCGTCTCGATCGCGCCGGGGCCGTCGCCCTCCGACGGAATCAGTCTCGCGACCGCAGCCATGACGAAGGCCCACTCCGTGGGCTGAAGACAGTCCGGCTTGTATTCGGTGAGCGCGACGGGTTCGGGTTTCTGTTCGGCTTTCGCCGCACCGGCAATACCGGCAATAGCCGCTGTCGCCGCGGAAGCTTTCAGGAAGCTTCTGCGGGACGGCAGGCCCGGGAGATCTCTCATGATTGGCTCCTTGATGGCTGTGGGAGGCAGCCACTTGGTTTTGCTGAGCGTCAATTCAGCACGAGGCAATTTGACGCTGGCGCTCTACGCCCGCCCGGATCGGCTGACAAGGACTGCCGCGCGAAAAATGGTTCGATTTCAGCAAGACTTGAGTACGTTTTTGCACATGTACAAAAGCGGAAAGGCGATAATCCGCCGAAAGCGCTTATTTGTGGAATTTTAAACTCAACAATGCAGCTTGAGATAGGCCGCTTGAAGGAGGAAATTCACCAAAGCGGCGCGGCCTCTAGGCAGACTCCCGGTTTGGCGTAGGCCCAAGGCAGTTGCGAGCAGCGACGCATCAACGAGGCGCCGCCGCTTCAGCTCAAGTTTGCCGCAATCACGCGGCTGATCCACCGACGTAAGCGCGGCCCGGTCACCGGCTTGTCCGCCAACCTACCAAGGAATAGGCTGCCCGTCGTACGTCCAGTGCAGGCCGCTCTGCTCGGAACTGACGCTCCCCACGAATGACTGCAAGCGCGCCACGATCTCATCCGGACCATGGTTTTCAGCATTTTCGATGCCATCACTCGACAAAAGCAGGCAGATACATCCCCACGGTCGCCACTCGACGGAGAGGTTACGCCACATCTGGTTTAGCGCCGCCTTCGACGCGCGATAGGCGAAGCCCCGCGAGCCGTCGTGATCGCCGATCGACGCCGCATGACTCGACACTGCCGCGAGAATCTTGTGTTCCCCGTTTTTGAGGTTGGTCTCCAACAGGCTTGCCAGCCGAAGCGGCGCATAGGTATTGGCGAGCATGATCGGTCGCCAATGCTCGGCGCCGATCGCCTCTGGTGGCCGGTCGTCCGTGTCGGGGATGCCCTCGTCGAGAAAGATGACATCGATGGCGCGTTCCCCGAGCCATTCCGCCAGCTTTTCAGCGGAACTTTCATCGAGGGGATCGTAGTGCACGCTTTCGACGAGGTCGCCAAACCTCTCCTTGAGGCGTGCGTCGATTACAGTGCTGCCGGCGGCGATCACCTGCCAGCCGAGTGTCGCGTATCGGGACGCAAGCGCCAGGGGAAACGCCCGATCCGCCCCGGTAATCAGTACAGTTGGCATTGCTTCGATATCCTATTTCTACCAGGGCACATCAGTGCCGTCATAACCGATGATCCGGCCTGAATCGCTGATCGTCAGGCCTTCGACGACCTTCTTCATGCCGGCCACGCTTGTTTCGACGGCGATCCCGTTGAAGTTCGTCATGCGGGTGGCGACTAGGCCGGGACGCAACAAGGTGCAGGTGATGCCGTCCGCCTTCCATTCCCTGGAGAGCGCCGACCACACCGCGTTCAAGCCGGTCTTCGACGCGCGATAGGTGTATTGCGTTCCCCAGTCATTGGCGCCGATCGAGCTCATGAGGCTGGACATTGCTGTGGCGATCTTCAGCTTTCCGGCCAGCAGGTTCGGCTTGAGGGCAGCGGCCAGTGCGAGTGGTCCGAAGGTGTTGGTCTCAACAACCTGCAGGAAATCGGCCTGCGTCACCTCGGCGGGCTTCGCCTCCAGGTTGACCGCGATCCCGGCATTGGCGATCAGGACGTCGATCTCCCTCCCGTCCAGAGCGTCGCGAAGCGCTTCCACCGACGCCGGCTGCGTCACATCGAGCGCAAGCACCTCGGCACGGGGAAGTTGCGAGAGTTCGGACGCTTGCGAGGGGTCTCTCGCGGTGCCGAGCACCGTCCAGCCATCCGCGGCGAATTGGCGCGCAAGCTCGAAGCCGATCCCGCGGTTGGCGCCTGAAATAAGGATTGTTGACATTCTGATTCACTCTGTGCAATTGGAATATCAACGGTATACCAAAATTGAGATCGCGCAACTCCCTTGAGCGATTTTTCATTCCCAGCAACATCAGGCGATGTGTCCTCATGAAAATAGGTCGCATCCCCAGCCACTTAAGGGACAAGCCAATGCCACTCATCCACGCCAACAGCAAAGGCGTCTACGTCATCGCAGTCACTCCGTTCGAGGAGAACGGTGCGATCGATACCGTCAGCATCGACCGCGTCACCGATTTTTATTTCGAAGCAGGCGCCGATGGACTGACCATCCTCGGCATGATGGGCGAAGCGCCGAAGCTGACACACGCCGAGGCACTTGATGTGACGAGACAGACGCTCGCGCGCGCCGCCGGCAAGCCCGTGGTCGTCGGCGTTTCGGCTCCGGGACTGGCCGCCATCAGCGAACTGACCAAGGCGGTGATGGATCTGGGCGCGGCTGGCGTCATGGTGGCGCCGCCGGGCAACCTGAAGACCAACGAGCAGATCATCGGCTATTACCAGCAGGTGGTCGAAACGCTGGGGCCTGATGTGCCTGTCGTGCTGCAGGACTTTCCGCTGTCCACCGGTGTGTCGATCAGCAACGACACGCTTGGCCGCATCATCGAGACATGCCCGAGCATCGTCATGGTGAAACATGAGGACTGGCCCGGACTGGCGAAGATCAGCGCGCTCCGCGATGCCGAGGCAAAGGGTCGCCGCCGGGTCTCCATCCTCTGCGGCAACGGCGGCATTTTCCTGCCCGAGGAAATGGCGCGCGGTGCCGATGGCGCCATGACCGGCTTCGGCTACCCCGAGATGATGGTGGAGGTATGTTCTCTGGCGGCCAATGGCGAGATGGATCGGGCCCAGAATATATTCGATATCTATCTGCCTCTGGTGCGCTACGAGCAGCAGCCCGGCATCGGCCTTGGCGCACGCAAGTACGTCCTCGCGCGACGCGGCGCAATTCGCAGTGCGGCGCAGCGGCGCCCGGGCGCTCCCCTTTCCGCGACCGCCATCGCGGAGATCGAACGCCTTATCATCCGGCAGGAACGGCGGCTCGCCGAGCTGACCCGCTAAATCGCCGACGCTCAGCCGCGCCGGCGACCGAGGATGAAATCGATGATGGCATTGCGGACATTGTCGAGATGTTCGCCCATCAGCCGCCGCGACAGTTCCGGATCATTGCCGGTGACAGCGTCGATCAGTGCCATATGTTCGCTGCCGCCGGGCTGCAGGCGATGCGGCATGCGCGCCGTGTTGAAGATATGGGTGCGGCGCCTGAGGTCGCGGATCGCGGCGGCGACCATCGGGTTCCCTGCCGCTTCCGCGATCGTGCCATGCACGAGGTCGTCGACTGACCAGTGGTCGGCGGGTGCGATCTTGGGAAGCTGCAACAGCCATCTGATCGCCTCGCGAACCTTCTCCGCGTCTTCGGCCGCCAGTTGACCGGTGGCGCGCGCAGCCGCTTCGACCTCAAGGATACGGCGCATGTCCAACAGGTTCATATAGGTTTCGACGCTCACATCCGCGACGATGAGCATCCTGCCCTGGCTGCGCATCGCAAGCGATTCCGTTTCAAGCCGCCCGAGCGCCTCGCGCACTGGCGTTCGCGAGATCGACAGCACGTCCGCTAACCGCCGCTCCTGCAATACCGCGCCCGCCTGGAGACGTCCTGACAGGATGAGGTCGAGAATCTGTCCGTAGGCAAACTCGCTAAGGCTCGGCTCGCTTTCGGATGAGAGCGGCAATTTCCGCTCATCCGGTTCAATATCGACAAGTGTCATTCCGCAATCCTTAATATGGTAGACCGGCGATATACCAATATCGCATACCAGACAACGAAATTCCTCCTCGTCACAGCCGCCGCAATGCCGAAGCCGTATTGACGATTGCATCCCATTGGTATTCCATTGGCGCACCGCAATCGACGAAGGAGATATCAATGTCGGTCAAGCCTTGGAGGGCGACGTGCATCCAGATGGACAGCAAGATCGCCAGCAATACGAAAACGCGCGAGGAAGCGTGGCAGATCATCGAGGAAAATCTCGGCGAAGCGATCCGCCTGATTGAAGCGGCCTGTACTGGCGCCGAGCCGCCCAAGCTCGTCGTCCTGCCCGAATTCGTGTTTCAGGGCCCCCCTCGGGCGACGCCGGTCAGCGAGTGGATCGAGCGCGCATGCACGACGATCCCCGGACCAATCACCGAGCGGCTTGCCGAGGTCGCCCGCAAGTATGACATCTATATTGCCGGCAATCATTTCGAGGTCGATCCGCGCTGGCCCGACCGCTATTTCAACTCCTCCTTCCTGCTCGACCCCAAGGGCGAGATCATCCTGCGTTACCGGCGCATCAACACGGCAAGCTGGACCTCCCCGCATGATATTCTCAGCCAGTATCGCGAAGCATACGGCGAAGATGGAATCTTCCCCGTCGTCGATACCGAACTCGGGCGGCTGGCGATATTCCCCTGTGGCGAAGTCGCCGTACCGGAACTCTCCCGTGTCTTCATGATGCGTGGCGCGGAAGTCCTGCTGCATCCGTCGAACGAACCCGCGAACGCGCGGGCGGATGCCGCCAAGATTTGCCGGGCGGCGGAAAACATGTGCTACCTCATCAGCACCAACGTGTCCGGACAGATCGGTTTCTCGGATGCGGAACGGGGCGGCCATTCTCAGATCGTCGATTTCAACGGCAACTATGTCGCGTTCGAAAAATCGGACGCCGAGAGCCTCTCTGCCACCGCAGTGATCGATATTGCCGCGCTGCAAGCAGCTCGACGCGACACGAACATGGGCAATGCCCTGCTTCGCACGCGCTGGGAGATGTACCGCGACTATTTCGCGAACGCTCAGGCCTATCCCGCCGATGCCTTGGACAAGAAGGCGTTCGAAACCTATTCGGAGCTTTCGTCCGTCCAGGAAAAGGCGCTGTCGAATTTGACGGCGGCACGGATCATCCGAGAGATCGAAGCGTAGCAGGAGTTCAAGCTTCGCGGGTGCGGCCAGGCTGGCCGCACCCGTAGTACCTCGCCGCTGCCAAGAGTAACAAGACGATCTCCGTCGTCCTTCCACATTGCCGACCGAACGAGCGCAAAATTCAATTTCCGCGCTCCTTTTGACGTTGATTTGCACAGAAAATCGCCACAAGGTGCCGCTGCTCAATATTGCAACATTTACCACATTGACACTCGATATTCCTCTGGCATACCATCTGAATGCCAACATAAAAATGGGGATCAAAATGAGGAAGAAAATGAAGCGTCTGGCCATGCCGCTCGCTGGATTGACGCTGCTCTGTGCCTCCTTTGCGGGACACGCGTCCGCGGCCGATGGCGAGAAGATCCATGTGCGCCTGGCCTGGGTCGCCGGCGGCGTCGATGCGCCAATGTTCGTCGCGGCGGCGAAGGGCTATTTTACGGAAAAGGGCCTTGACGTCGATATCGTAGATGGCAACGGCAGCACCGGCACAATTCAGGCTGTGGGAAGCGGCGACTTCGAAATCGGCATAGCTGGCCTCGGCGCACTTGCGCAGGCGCAGCAGGGTTCGGGCGCCGACACGATGATCGCGGTGGCCGGCCTTCTGCAGAAGGACCCGACATCGATCATCAGTCTCAAGGGCTCCGGCATCACGAAGCCGAAGGATATCGAAGGCAAGCGGCTCGGCACCGATGCCGGCAACTTCGAAGACGGCATGATCAAGGCGTTCGCAGAAGCAAACGGCCTCGACATGAACAAGATCAAGGTGATCATGATCAATGGCGGCGGCGACAGGGTCGCGCTTCTGAAGGGTGACGTCGACTTCATCAATGGCTGGGCCAACCCCGACGGCGACAAGGTCGCGGAGAGAGCCCCCATCGAACCGCCGATGCTGTTTGCCGATTATGGCGTGAACATCCTCGGCTCCAGCGTCATCGTCCGCAAGGACTACCTGGCCAAGCACGGCGATACCGTCCGCAACTTCCTGGCCGCCCTGCAAAAGGGCAAGGCCGACGCGGCTGCCGATCCCGATGGCGCCCTCAAGATTCTGATGGACGCCCGTCCCGATTCGAATGAAGAGGGCATCAAGGCGGAAATCAAGAACATGCCGAAGTACGAGCACACGACCGCCTCGCAAGGCAAGCCTTACGGCTGGATCGCTCCTGAGGACGTGACCCTGACGATCTCCCTGCTGGAGAAGTACAGCGGCATGGCGCCGGGCCTGACGCCTGCCAAGATCTATGACGGCTCCTACCTGCCCGCCAACTGACATGCCCGGGTGGCGCTCGCCGCCACCCTCATCTCATCCTGATGCCCTCGAGGCATGGAATTCCACATGGATCTCGGACTAAACAACAAGCATGCATTGGTGCTCGGCGCCAGCCAGGGGCTGGGTCTTGCCGTTGCCAAGGCGCTCCTCGCCGAGGGTGCGACGGTCACCTTGAGCGGCCGCTCGCTCGAACGGCTGGAAGCGGCGCGCCAGAGCCTTCCGCCCGAACAGCAGCTCAATTGCCACCTCGCCGTCGCCGACCTTTCCGATCCGGACGCGGCCCGCAAGATCAGCGACGCCGCGCAGGCAAACGCAGCGGTCGACATTCTGGTCAACAATACCGGCGGCCCGCCTCCGGGCCTGCCTTCCGCCGTCGATGTCGATGTCGTTTCAAGCCAGTTCGACGCCATGGTCCGCCCGGTGCTGTCGTTGACGCTCGATCTGGTCGCCTCCATGCGTGCGCGGCAATGGGGTCGGATCATCACGATCGCTTCCAGCGGCGTCGTCCAGCCCATTCCGCACCTGCCCATCTCGAATGCGCTTCGCTCGACCCTCGTGGGCTTCATGAAAACGCTTGCCGGCGAAGTGGCCAAGGATGGCGTGACCGTGAACATGCTCCTGCCAGGGCGGATCGCCACGGCCAGAACAAAATCGCTCGACGCCGCACAGGCCGCGCGCAGCGGACGGCCGGTCGAGGAGATCAGCGCGGAATCCGCCGCAACCATCCCGGCGGGACGCTACGGCACAGTGGAGGAATTCGGCGCGGTCGCGGCATTCCTTGCCGGCATGCCGTCCAGCTACGTCACCGGCAGCATGCTCCGGGTGGACGGCGGCACCATTCGCTCGATCTGAACGGGCACCCGTGCCCGTCCAAATTTTCTCGGCCTGCGGGCCCTACAGGAGATGGGGTTAGACCCAGATGCAGAGATGAACGCTATTCCATCGCAACACAGCATTCCCGAGACCACATCCAAAAAGGCCACATCCAAGCATGTCGCCATTTCCGCCGTCTCGAAAACCTTCGAGACCCGCAAGGGCACCGTGCACGCCCTTCAGGACGTGACCCTCTCGATCGCCAAGGGCGAGTTTGTCTCGGTGCTTGGACCGAGCGGTTGCGGCAAGAGCACGCTGATGATGCTGCTTGCCGGCCTGACTTCCGTTTCGCTCGGCCGTATCATGGTCGGCGACAAGCATATCGACGGCCCGAACGCCGATGCCGGCGTCGTCTTCCAGCAGGACGTGCTGCTCGAATGGCGCACGGCGCTGCAGAACGTTCTGCTGCAGGCCGAGATCCGCAAGTCCGACATGGCGCAGGCCAAAGAGCGGGCGCGGCAGTTGCTCAAGATGGTGTCGCTGCAGGATTTCGAGGATGCCTATCCGAAGGAGCTTTCCGGTGGCATGCGCCAGCGCGTTTCGATCTGTCGCGCGCTGCTGCACCGCCCGCCCCTGCTCCTGATGGACGAGCCGTTCGGCGCGCTCGATGCGATGACCCGCGACCAGTTGCAGATCGACCTTCTGCGCCTGTGCGCCGACAACGAAATGACGGTCTTCTTCATCACCCACTCGATCCAGGAAGCGATCTTCCTGAGCGACCGCGTCGTCGTCATGTCGGCGCGACCCGGCCGCATCGAGAGGATCATCGACATCGACCTGCCGCGGCCGCGGCGGCTTGCCATGCGTGAGGATCCCAAGTTCACCGCCTATACGCGGGAACTGACGTCGATCTTCAAGGGGCTTGGCGTTTTTCGCGAGGAGTATTGATCATGGCGCAGCTTGCCGACACACACATCGAATACAGGCAGAATCTGGTTTCACGCGCACTCGCGAGCGTGCCGCCCGCCCTGTGGGCGCTGGCAGCCCTCCTCGTGCTTTGGGAACTTGCCGTGCGGATTGCGGAGATTCCATCCTTCATCCTACCGGCGCCGTCGGCGATCTTCGAGGAGATCGTCACCTACGGACACCGCCTGGCGCCGAACGCGCTGGTGACGCTCAGCGAAGTGCTCCTCGGCTTTCTCTGTTCCGTTGCGGTCGGCGTGCCACTCGCCGTCATGATCGTCTATTCCAGGTTCATGGAGAAGGCGATCTATCCGCTGATCGTCGCCAGCCAGACCATTCCGAAGGTCGCCATCGCGCCGCTGATGCTGACCTGGTTCGGCTACGGCATGGCGCCGAAGATCGTGATCGTCGTGATGCTGTCCTTCTTCCCGATCGTCATCAACTCTGTGATGGGCCTGAAATCGGCATCGCGTGAAATGATCTATCTCTCGCGCTCGATGGGCGCCAGCGGCTGGCAGACCTTCTGGAAGTTCCGCCTCCCACAGGCGCTGCCCAGCATATTCGCCGGCCTGAAGCTGGCAACCGCGCTCTCGGTCATCGGCGCGATCGTCGCCGAGTTCATCGGCGCGGACAAGGGGCTCGGCTACCTGATCCTGATTGCCGGCGGCAATTTCGATATCGCCCGGCAGTTTGCCGCTGTGGTGATCATCTCGCTGATCGGCGTTCTGTTCTTCGCCGCCCTGGAACGCATCGAGAGGATCGCCATTCCGTGGAAGAGAAGCGCCGAGGCCGGTGACGGCCACTGAAGCCACACCTCGATCGACAAACAGATGCCGCCCGCGAGGGCGGCATTTTTGTTGGTGGCAATGCCCCGGTGCTCGCGCGAGAGGCACCCAAACGAAGAAAGCCCGACGACGCGCCGGGCTTTCTTCGTTTGGCATGTATTGCTTGGTCAGATATCGAGAACGAGCCGATCAGTCTTCGCGCCCGAGCAGCAGATCATGATCAGCTTGTTGCTGTCCTTTTCGCGCGAGGACAAGACATTGTCCTTGTGGTCGCATTCGCCTTCGAGCACGACCGTTTCGCAGGTGCCGCAGACGCCCTCGCAGCAGGAATGAGCAACGGCAACGCCGTTATCCGTCAGAACCTGCATGATCGACTGGCCCGCGGGGATGAAGAATTCCAGGCCCCGGCGCTTGAGCACGACGGTAAAGTCCTGCGTCGGCCTGGCATTGGTACCGGCGAAATGCTCGACATGGACGTTGTCTTCCGGGCGCCAGCCGGCTGAAGCCTTGAAGGTTTCGATCATTTTCTTGGGCCCGCAGCAATAGACATGGGCGGCCTTGGGAATGCCGACAGCGAGCTTTAGCAAGGGCATGACCTTGCCCGCTTCATCGTCGAAATGGACATGCACGCGGCCGGGCGCCTTGGCCTCGAGCGCTTCCAGCTCGTCGAGGAAGGCCGCGCTCTGGCGGCTGCGCACGGCGTAAAAGAGCTTCCAGGCGCGACCAAGGGCTTCGAGATGCCGGATCATCGACAGGATGGGCGTGATGCCGATCCCGCCGGCGAAAAAGGCGCTCTGTTCGGCATCTTCGATCAGGGCAAAGGTGTTGTGCGGCGGATCGATGGTCAGCACATCGCCAACGGCGAGGGTTTCGACGATATGGGCAGAGCCACCCCGGCTGGCAGCATCACGATTGACGGCGATGGTGTAGCGATCGGTCGTGTCGGGACCATTGGTCAGCGAATAGGAGCGGCTGAGATCGCCGGGCAGTTTGAGATTGATATGCGAGCCGGCGGAAAAGGCCGGCAGCGGCGCGCCGTCGGCTGAGACCAGTTCCACCGCGCGGATGGTTTGTGCCGCCATGTGGATGGCGTCGACGCACACGCGCAGGGGCTGCGCATCGGCCGGCGCATGATGGTGAGCGTCGGACATGTCCGCCTCCCCGGAGAATTCGGTTTGGATCGAAAGATCCGGCGCCATCGCGCCGGATCCAAGGATAAGGCCTTCGCTCATTCGGCCGCGGCCATCTTGGGCTTGTAGCCCTTGACCTCGGCCATCTTCTCTTCATAGCCGTCGAGCCAATCGGTGCCGTAGGGTACGACGATGTCGCCGCCACGGGCATCGCGGGCATATTCGGGATGATCGACGAAGTCGGGCAGCTTGCCGGTGGCGGCGTATTCCTTGGCAGCATCGAGCATGACGCGACGGGTGAGGATGACCATGCGGTCCGAGGCTGCCAGGTGCTCCATTTCGCGATCGACGATGGCGCCCATGGATTCCTGGATCATCTGATCCTGCAGCGGAACACCGACGACGCCGGTATAGCTGTCGCCATTGCGCTGCCATTCGCGATCGATGCCATAATCGTTGGAGCGATCCTTGACCGGGCGCCAGCGGCCCTTCCAGTCGGTGGTGGTGGGCAGGTATTCAAGCGGACGAGCGAGACCGCCGACAGGCGTGCCGTCCTTGTACTTGAAGGGCTTCTTGCCGCCACCCGAGGCGCGGCGCAGATCGATGTTGAAGATCATGGTCGATTCGTCGTCGATCGGCACCCAGGCATTGGCGGTTACCGCCGAGTCCAGCTCGCCACCCGGATAGGTGACCCAGATCGGGAAGAGGTAGGAGGCGAAGCGATGATGCTCGGTGCCTTCATAGGCATTGCGCTGGGCCGAATACATGGTGCCGTATTTGGTCACGGTCACGTTGATCTTGGGAGCCTTTTCGGTGATCGTGAAGACTTCCGGATCGGAGAGATCGAGCTTTTCGCCGTCGATGCCGCCCACATGCAGGAATCCGAGATGGGAGGTGTCGATATCGCCTTCCAGCGCCTGCATGTAATTGCAGTCGCGATGGGTCAGCGCGATATTGCGGTCATCGCCATCGCCCATGATGGCTTCGATATCGGGCAGTTCCGGCGGATTATCCTGACGCTCGCCCATATAGGCAAAGACGAGGCCGCCGGATTCCTTCACGCGGTAGGCGATCGCCGGCGTGCCGGCCGGATATTTCGACTTGTCCTCGAGGTTCGGCTGATCAAGACATTTGCCGGTGACGTCGAACTTCCAGCCGTGATAGGCACAGCGAATGCCGCCCATTTCGTTGCGACCGAAAAACAGCGACGCACAGCGGTGCGGGCAGCGATGGTCGAACACGCCCACCCGTCCCTCGGTGTCGCGGAAGGCCACGAGCTTCTCGCCCAGGATCATCAGGCGCACGGGATCGCCATCGGCCTTCAGCTCCGACGACATGCAGACCGGCATCCAGAACTGGCGGAAGAAGTTGCCCATAAGCGTGCCCTTGCCAACGCGGCTGAGCTGTTGATTTTCTTCTGCGGTAATCATTTCTTGTCTCCTGATCTTATCGTTCGGAAAGAGGCTCGAGAACGCGCGCGCGTTCCAGATTGGTGCGTGCGATATCGACCGCCGCCTTGGTCTCGGCAGCATCCGCCATCGGCGTGTCGCGGAAATGGTCCGGCGGATAGAAAGCCGCCTGCTGGTAGTACGGGCGGTACATTTCGAAGCGGGCGCGCAGCAACGGGTTGTGGGTGCCGGTATCGGTGCGGCGATCGAGGCGAAGCTTCTCGATGTCGATGATGCCCGATACGCCGACGCCTTCCTCGGCACCTTCCTCGAAAGCGATAGTATCGCCGAAATGATCGAGGATGTGCGAGCGGCCGCCGACGATGGAATTATCAGGCGAAAAGCCGATCGGGCCGGCGACGTTGGCGCTGATCAGGTAGCACATGTTCTCGGCAGCGCGCGAGACCTTGGCCGCCTCCTGCCCGGTCGTGAACTTGGAATTGGTCGGGTGCAGGATAACCTCGGCGCCCTGCATCATGTAACAGCGAGCGACCTCGGGCACATTGATCTCGCCGCAGGGGATCAGCGCAAGCCGGCCAAGCTCGGTGTCGGCGATGGGGAAGACCTGGTCTTCGGGCGTTGCGTCCAGATAGTCCGACATGAAGTCGTGGACGGAGGGAAAGGCTGCCGTGTTGACGCGGCGGTAGTTGACGACGATCTCGCCGTCACGGCCGATCAGGAAGGACGAGTTGAAATAGCGGCCAGGCCATTCGCTCGGCGCCTCGAACATGTTGCCGGCGATAAAGATCCCTTCCCGCTTGGCAAGCGCCTGCAGCGGCTCGGTCAGCGGGCCGGGAATTGTCGAACAGGCTCTCTCTATCCACGGACCGACAGTCATGGAAAGCGGCGGCCCCTGCAGCGCGAACTCGGGAAAAACCACCAGGTCCGGCTTTTCGCTCGACGCGCAAGCCTGTTCGATCAGGCCGAGCAACCGATCCAGATTGCGCTGGATGACGACGCGGGCAGCCTCGTTGTCGGGCGCCTGAGTCGCTCGTTCGCTAAGCATCTGAATACTGGTCGCGCGCCAGGGTTTGACTGCCATTATAACTCTCCATCGACTTGGCGGACAGATTGCACGCCATTGGTATACCAATGTGTAGCGCGGCTTTTCGCGTTTGCCAAGTGCTGTTTTGCGATGGATTTTGCGATGAGATTGTATCGATGTGGGGAAATAACGCGTATGGAATACCAAGATTATTCCCGCCGTCTTCCAGTGGAGCACAAGCTGGGTTAGGGGATAGCAGGATTTTGATCGGGGGATAGCATGACCGAATCTGACCATGACCAGTTTGCCGCTGCACTTTCGGCCGAACGTGTGAACCTGACGGAGCAGGTCTATGACCAGTTGATCGAGATATTGATCAAGGGCGAACTGCGGCCCGGCGACGTTATCGTCGAGCGGCGCATGGCCGACCGGCTGAACGCCTCGCGCACGCCGATCCGCGAAGCCCTTGGCAGGCTCGAGGCGGAAGGTCTCGTCTACAAGCAGCCGGGTCGCGGCGTGACCGTCAGCCCGTTTTCCACCGAGGCTTTCGTCGAGCTGCTGCATGTTCGACAGTTGCTGGAATCGGATGCCGCGAGACTTGCCGCCGGCCGTATCCCTTCGGCCCGCGTCGAGGAAATCCGAGCCGCGCTGCAGGAACTAGGCCGGAAGCCGGCGCCTTCGCTGAGCGAAATATGGGAGGTCGATGACATGCTGCACGGCGAGATCGCGGATGCCGCCGGCAACGCGCTTTTGGCAGGCATGATCCGGGACCTGCGCCGCCGCACCCACGTCTTCAACGCCTACCGCAACCCGTCGAAGTACAAGTTCGGCGTGGAGGAGAATGCAGCACTGCTCGACGCCATCTCCAGCGGCGACCAGGAACAAGCCCGCAAGGCGATGGCCGACCACATCGAAAGCGTGAAGCTGGCCATCATCGATCGGTTGGCCGGGGCGGCGCGCTAGATCCAGAGTCCGAAGCGGTTGTCTCAGGTCCGGCGCGGGACATAGCGTCCATGCCCGGCCGCGTCGGCAACGGCAACGCCATCCCAAACCTTTCGGCCGCGGACGAATGTCGCCGAAGGTCGGACAGAGAACGTCATACCGTGATAGGCGCTCCAGCCCGGCCCGTCCGGGTTTGCCGTCGCATCATAGACAAAGTGCTCCGGCGACAGCACGGCGATATCGGCGTCGAATCCGGGCGCGATGCGCCCTTTGCCTGAGAGGCCGAAGAAACGCGCCGGGCGATCCGAAAGGTATTCGGCCGTCAGCATCGCAGCCTGAACGTCATCCTTGCGTTTTGCCGCAGCGGTGAAGAATGCCGGCACCATGGCCTCGAGGCCCGGCATGCCGGCGGCAACATCGAAGATCGATGCGCTGGTCTTTCGTTCGAGTGGCCATGCACTGTGATCGGACGAGACGAAGCTGCACTGGCCCTTCTCCAGCACGTCCCAGAGCGCGTCCGTCTGCCCCGGCCGGATGGGCGGATTGACTTTCAGCAGCCCCTTGAGCCGCGGCATGTCGGTATCGGCATCGAAGAGCAGATAGTGGACGCACATTTCGGCGGTCGCCGACACACCGCGCTCGCGATAGGCACGCGCCATCTCGAAGCCTTCAGGCACCGAAATATGCACGATATGGGCGTGGGCCTCGGTCGACGCCGCGACTTCGAGGAAGGTGCTTGTCGCCGCCAGTTCCGCCACGGGCGGACGGCTTTGGCTGTGGTACTCGGCGCCGGTCTTGCCCGCTTCCTTCAATGCTTTCGTCGCATGCGCGACGATCTCCTGATCCTCGTTATGCAGGCCGAGCGGCAGCCCGGTGCCCTCCAACGCCTTGAGCAGCACCAGCGTGGCGGAATTGTCGATACGTGGAAAACGGTCCGGATGCGCTTCGAAGGACGAGATCTTGAACGCGCAGACGCCCTCATCGATCAGGCCCCGGATGTCCGACAGGTCGGGTGTCGTGGGAATCGTGCCATAAAGCGCGACGTCGCAGACGGCATGCTCGCCGATGGCGGCGATCTTTTCCTGCAGCACGGAGGCCTTCGTCACCGGGATCGGGTGGTCGTAGGGCATGTCGACGATCGTCGTCACGCCTCCGATCACCGCGGCCTTGGTCGTTGGCGCCATCCCGGGAAAGCCGATCTGGCTTCCGGCGTGGGTCTGCCCGTCGACCGCGCCGGGCAGAAGCCAGGCCGACCCGAAATCCTGTATTTCCGCCGCCTCGGGCGCGCCGCCGGTTCCCACCGCAAGGATCGTGCCGTCAGTGATCGCGACCCAGCCATCCTCGATAACACCTGATGTCGTGACCACCCGTCCCTTTAATACTCGCTCGATCATTTGCCTGTTCCTTCATTCTCTCGGCGCGCATAACTTTTGGCGTGCAAATGGTATTTCTTTGGTGTACCAACTCGAAGATGACTTTGGAAGAGCCTTTCAGCATTCAAGGATGAGCGAGATTGAAAATGATTTATGACCTGACGATTTTGTCGCTGCTGCCCAATACGCTCGGCGCCGTCATGCCTGTGTTGCCGGAGACATACGCGAAGTTTTCGTCCACCGGCACGCCGCTTGGCGCCTTCTCCTGCGAGTTCGGCACCTTGAACCGCTTCGCTTTCCTGACTGCCTATGAGACGATCGAAGCGCTGAGCGCTGAGCGCGCCAGATTGATGACGACTGCCGATCCTTATGGCATCGGCGCGTCGCTGGCGGGTGTGACGAGCACGGCCTTCAAGCCGCTGTCCTTCGCCAAGGCCATCACGCCGGGCGCTTACGGACCCTTCTACGAATTCCGCACCTACACGCTGGCGCCGAACGGCCTCGCCGAAACCGAAGAGGCTTGGGCGAAGATCATCGAGCGTAGGCACGCGATGTCGCCGCTTCTGACCAACATGGCCTCGATCGAGGAAGGCCCACAGAAGATGGTGCACATCTGGCCCTACCAGACGATCGAGGCGCGTGTGGCAGCACGGGCGCAGGCCAGCAAGGAAGGCATCTGGCCGCCGCCGGGCGGCTCTGCCAAGCTGACCAACCTGCAGTCCGAACTCTTCGTGGCGACCTCGTTCTCGGATCTGAAATAAGATGGGCATCGAAGACCGCCTCGGCGCGCTCGGCATCGAGCTCCCACCGCCGCCCGCCCCCGTCGCGCGGTTCCTTCCATCGGTGCAGGCCGGCGGACTGCTCTTTCTCTCCGGTCTCGCCCCACTCGACGGGGCGGGCCAACCCTATACGGGCGTGGTCGGTCGCGATTACACCGCGGAACAGGCCCAGGACCTCGCCAGGCTTGTCGGCATCAATCTCCTGTCGGTCGCCAAATCCAGCCTGGGCAGCCTTGATCGCGTCATCAGGATCGCGAAGGTGCTGGGTCTGGTCAACGCCGTCCCCGGCTTCACGCGCCACCCCTTCGTCATCGACGGCTGTTCCAACCTGTTCTTCGAGATCTTCGGCGAGCGCGGCATGCATGCCCGCACGGCGATGGGAGCCGGTTCGCTGCCGAGCAATATTCCGGTGGAGATCGAGGCTGTGTTCGAAGTATCACGAGACTGAATGTAATCGACCATCCGCCGCGCCAGCGGTAACTGTCGGTCTAAATGAGAGTTTGGCCAGATACAGGCACCCCGCCCAGTTGCCCTCATCTCTCCAGCCGCGTTCCGAGACATCTCATGGCCCCGCCCTGCCCCTCAAACGCCAAAAGCCCCATGCGGGGCTTTTTGAGTGTCGTTGTGCTTGGAAGCTTGGTTGCGGGGGCAGGATTTGAACCTGCGGCCTTCAGGTTATGAGCCTGACGAGCTACCGGGCTGCTCCACCCCGCGTCCTCTAGGTAAGCCGCTATGCGGCTTATCCGGTGTTGCGCATTCGGCTTTGCCGAATGGCGCGGCGGCGTAACCGCGAAGCGGTTATGCCTTCTGCCGGACGCAAAT
>NZ_JAUDRZ010000024.1 GCF_030380735.1 Rhizobium sp. S152
GCTTGTCTTATGACTTTCTGCGCCGGACGGGCGAATATGAACCGCTGCGAGAGGGTTGCCTCCCTCTCTCAGCGGCGAGGGTCGGATCGTTGAATCGCTGACCGTTTGACGGGTCGAGCTAGAGTGTGATCGCCCTCGTCTTTCTCTTTGGTCCTGAACGGATACCCGGAGTTCGGCTCCGGATGACAAGCAGAGGACAAGCGAAAGATGATGAAAGATACCATTGGTGTCGATATCTCGAAAGACCACCTCGACGCGCACCGGATGAGCGATGGCGCAGCCCGCCGCTTTGCCAATGACACTGCCGGTCACAGCGCCTTCATCGACTGGCTCGGTCAAGCCGGGGCCCCCCATGACATTCGTGTCGTCTACGAACCGACAGGTCCCTATCACCGGGCGTTCGAACGCCAGGTCGACAGGGCGGGCGCGGCACTGGTCAAGGTCAATCCGCGGCAAGCACGGCGTTTTGCGGAAGCCACAGGCAAGCTGGCCAAGACGGATCGGGCAGATGCCGCCATGCTCGCACGCATGGGAGCAATCCTGGAACTCGAAGTACGGTCGGTACGAGGCCCGCTCCTCAACGATCTCAAGGATTTGCATATGGCCCGAGAAGCGTTGATCAAGAACCGCACTGCCGCCAGGAACAGGGCAAAGAACCTGACCTTGGCTATTCTCAAGCGTCACAACGCTGAGCAACTTAGGCAGATCGAGCGTCAGATGATCGCGATCGAAAGGGAGATCATGCTGATCATCAAGCATGATCCAGACCTCGCAGGTCGTTTCGATATCCTTGTCTCGATTCCGGGCGTGTCGACAGTTACCGCCTTCGCGCTCCTGATCGACATGCCCGAACTCGGCACTCTCGAGCAAGGGCAGGCAGCCTCTCTGGCGGGTCTCGCACCCGTCGCAAGGCAGTCTGGGACATGGACCGGTCGCGCGTTCATCCGTGGTGGCCGCGCCAATGTCCGCCACGCGCTATACATGCCGGCACTCGTCGCCATGCGCTTCAATCCCGATCTAAAGGCAAAATACGATCAGCTAAAAGCTGCAGGAAAAGCACCAAAGGTTGCCATCACAGCAATCATGCGAAAACTCATCGTCCTCGCCAATGCACTGCTCAGCAAAGGCAGAAAATGGGTTCCATCCCTGCCTTGACCAACACGGATACTCTAG
>NZ_JAUDRZ010000025.1:0-415547 GCF_030380735.1 Rhizobium sp. S152
GACGGGCCACAGACCAGCTTCTCAAACCACCGCCGAACAAGCTCAAAAGCCGCAACCAGATGGAATTCCAATGGGCCGCAATTTAAACCGGACAGCAGTGCCCTATTGGTGGCTTCTAAGGGCATCACCGGCCCGATTAGCAAACTTCGCGAACGCATGCTTGCTCTTGCCGAGAACGACGTCGAGTCACCTATCTTTGGAGTTGGCAGAAAGGATGAGTTGGGCCAAATGGCCTCTGCGGTTCTAGTGTTCCAACAGAATGCGATCGATCGGCAGGCGTTGGAAGAAGATTCCCAGAACAGCCGTGTTCAAGCCGAGCGCGACAGGGGGGAACGAGAAGCACAGAAAGCTCGTGAGGCCGACGAAGTGGATTTCGCCATACGTTCGCTGGCATCCGCCTTGGAAGATCTTGCTAACGGGAATCTTGCAAACCGGCTCGAAACCCCGTTTGCGGCCCGCCTTGATCCACTTCGGCTGAACTTCAATGACTCGGTGAGCAAACTCAGGCATGCCCTTGGAAATGTGGCCGCCAATGCGAAGGTAATCGAAGCTGGGGCTTCCGAAATCCAGGCTGGTGCTGACGATCTTTCAAAGCGCACCGAGCAGCAGGCAGCCTCTATCGAAGAGACGGCAGCGGCTTTGGAACAAATCACAACTGCGGTTAAGGACTCGACGAACCGTGCTGAAGAAGCTGGCGTGTTGATTGCTGGCGCAAAGAGAAATGCCGAACACTCCGGGGAAGTGGTGAGGCAAGCCATTGCTGCAATGGAGAAGATTGAGCGATCCTCGGGGGAAATCGGCAACATCATTGGCGTCATCGACGAGATCGCTTTTCAGACCAATTTGTTAGCACTGAATGCGGGCGTTGAAGCCGCAAGGGCTGGCGAAGCTGGGAAGGGGTTTGCAGTGGTGGCGCAGGAAGTCCGCGAGCTTGCGCAAAGATCTGCACAGGCAGCAAAGGAAATCAAAGTTCTCATTGATGCGTCGGGACAGCAGGTGAAAACCGGCGTGAAGCTCGTTGGTGACACCGGCGAAGCCCTTCACTCAATCGTCGCCGAGGTGCAGGCAATCAATCGACATGTCGCTGCTATCATTGAGGCAGCGCGGGAGCAATCCACTGGTCTTCAGGAGATCAACATTGCTGTCAACTCGATGGACCAAGGGACACAACAGAACGCAGCGATGGTCGAGCAATCGACCGCGGCTAGCCATACCTTGGCTCGTGAAGTCGAGGGCCTGAACCGGCTCCTTGCACAATTCAGACTTCACTCAGACAGCATTCGGGTCGCCGATCCAGCAATCCATGCAAGCGCCAGTTCTCCGGCAAATGAACTCCGCCGTCGGATCGTGGCCATTCATGGTGGGATGCTCGCCACTGCAGACCAGCCTAACTGGCAAGAGTTTTGAGGAGGATAAGATGAAAGTCATCCCCTTTCGCGGGCGCGACGACGTCTTGCCTCAGCTACACACCCTTCTCGTTGACGAGGCTTCATTGACTCCACGACAGGAATTGGAGCTGCGCCACCTCATCTCCCGGATAAATGACGCTCGAGCGATCTTCCAGGAAGTGAGCGAGAGAATTGCCTTGTTAAAGGACGAGATCTTGGCGCCAGTGGGTGCTGATCGCTAGGGCAATTGTCGCATTCTCACAAACGAGTGGGTTATCAGTTAGTCCACTCGACATCGCCATTAAACTCCGCAATCAAAAAGTCGATGAATGCTCGTACCTTAGCCGAGCCTCGACGGCTCGGCAGGTACACCGCGTGCACATCTCCTGGTAAGCCTGGGGCAACGCTCCAGCTTTCGAGCAAGCGGACCATCTGACCGGAAGAAATGTCTGGATAAACCAGCCAGATCGGCAGCAATGCAACTCCGACATGTTTAAGGACAGCCTCCCTTAGGGCCATCGAATTATTCGCTCTGAGATTGCCGCCGACCCGCATCTTCTCTGCTCGCCCGTCCTTATAGAAAGACCAAAAGCGATTGGAACGAGAGTAGTTAAACGTTAGGCAGTTGTGCGACATTAGATCACTCGGTTCACGGGGAGTGTCATGCTCTTTGAGATATTCTGGGGTTGCGCATAGAACTCTCTCATTTGAACAAATACGTCGTGCGATGAGGCTAGTGGTCTCAATCTGACCAAGCCGAATCGCAACATCCGCTCTGTCCTCAGTGAGATTAACAATTTCGTCCGTGAGGGTGACATCTATCTCAATATCCGGGTACCGGCGAAGAAACTCAGGCAACCGTGGCGCAATGTGCAGTTCACCAAACGCCACAGGAAGGTTAATCCTCAGCGTCCCACGGGGCTTACCCGAGTTCGCGATGACGTTGGAGTTTGCCTCTGAAAGATCTTGAATGATCTGCACCGCGCTGTCGTAGTATTCAATGCCGATGTCAGTCAGCGTCAAGCGGCGCGTCGATCTGTTGATCAACAACGCAGCCAAGTGATCTTCCAAGCTGTCGACTTGACGCGTAACCGATGATGTCGCGACACCAAGTTTGCGTGCAGCTCGCGCAAAGGCTCCTTCATTGACTACTTCAACAAATGCAGTCAACGCATTGAACATATCCATAAAATTCAACTCATTTTGACCGTTGCGCGGAGCGCAACAGAGGTTCGCGCAGGAGGCAGATTATCATTCTTCGGAATTGGCCCCATTTGCGAGGTACCGCGGCTCGTGCCGCATTCGACATCTGGATAGGACCGAAGATGACCACTGACCTGTTTAGCCCGATCGAAGTTGCGGGCCTCACTTTTCCGCATCGCATTGCGATGGCACCACTCACTCGATCGCGGGCCACCCAGCCGGGGAACGTGCCGGGCGCTATGAACGTCACCTACTACCAGCAGCGTGCAAGCGCTGCGCTTATCATCACTGAGGCGACCCAGATTTCTCAGCAGGGCCAAGGGTATGCCTGGACTCCTGGAATTCACTCTGCGGAACAGATCGACGGCTGGAAGCGCGTCGCCGAGGCGGTGCACAATCAGGGAGGGCGTATATTCATGCAGCTTTGGCACGTAGGGCGCGTTTCCCACCCTAGCTTCCAACCGAACGGTGCGCTTCCGGTCGCCCCAAGCGCCCTTCCCGTTCCTGGTAAGACGTTCATTGTTGACGAGCTTGGAAATGGCAATTGGGGGGAGATCCCCGTTCCACAAGAACTTGACCTGGCTGGCATAAGGCCGATCATCGATGACTATGCTACAGCGGCGAGACATGCGATATCGGCGGGCATGGACGGTGTCGAAATTCATGCTGGGAATGGCTACCTTCTCGATCAGTTCATCAACAGTGAGAGCAACCATCGCACCGACCAATACGGTGGGTCTTCGCAAAATCGCGCACGGCTGCTGCTTGAGGTGACCGACGCCATTTGCGCTGCAGTCGGCCCAAGCCGTGTTGGCGTACGGCTCACGCCGTTGGGTCGCTTCATGGGCATGGGTGACGAGGCACCGGAAGAAACCTTCGGCTATATTGCTGAACAGCTCAATGAGAGGAAACTGGCGTATCTTCACCTCGTCGAGCCGAGCGTGGTTGGCACATCCCTT
This sequence comes from Rhizobium sp. S152, assembly GCF_030380735.1. Classification (GTDB taxonomy): domain Bacteria; phylum Pseudomonadota; class Alphaproteobacteria; order Rhizobiales; family Rhizobiaceae; genus Rhizobium. Next base: position 3,551 of record NZ_JAUDRZ010000025.1, read on the forward strand.
GATGAGAACACAGATCCGAGATGGGATGGCATAATGGCACTTCTCCGTAAGAAGTTCACCGGTACGTTGATCGTTGCCGGGGGATACGATCTCCAAAAGGCGAAAGATGCAATTGCAAGCGGACGCGCGGACATCGTGGCGTTTGGTCGGCCATTTATTGCGAACCCAGATCTTCCTAAGCGATTTGCAGATGGTCACCCCCTCAACGAACCCGATCAAACGACCTTTTTCGGCGGCGATGCTCGCGGTTACACAGATTATCCAACCATCTAATAGCAACGCGAAATGGTGGCGTTGATCGACTTGCCTCGACCGCCACCATTAGCGATCAGGATACTTTCGCCTGACCGCCGACCATAGGTCTTGTCGAATCCTATTGTTGTGAGCGGCGTCATGAAGCGCAACGCACTACAAATTCCGGACTTTCATCCAAGCCAGCACTCGCTTCACCTGGTACGGTTCTGCTCTCCGTCCGGGCCTCGCGATGACATACGTTTTCAATCCTACTTATCAGCTCCTTGTGTTGGCGAGTGCCTTCGCCGCTGTCCATCTTTTGGCAAGTGGAAGGACGTTCATCTTCGCTTCACACACGATCCTCTTTGCCGCACTCACTGCCGTGTTGGTTAGTCACGGCATCGAGCCCTATCAGACCACAGCTCAAGCGCCAGGTGGACTTTGGGTCAAGCTGTTTTACGGCGCCGCGAAAGCAACGTGGTGGATCGGCGGAGCACTGATGCTGGTCAGCTCCGTTCGCCTGTTTCTGATTTTCGAAGGCAGACCTCGAGAGGGGCGGCTTGTGCAGGACCTGCTCGCTGGCCTCATCTACACTGGTGCAGCTCTTTCAATCGTTGCCTACGTTTTCAATGTCCCCGTCGGTACGTTGATCGCGACGTCTGGCGTTATTGCTGTCATCCTCGGCCTCGCTCTGCAAAGCACTCTCTCGGACGTGTTCTCAGGTGTCGCCTTGAACCTGGGGCGTCCCTACTCTGTCGGCGACTGGATTATCCTGGATACGGGCGTGCAAGGGCGAGTGGTTGAGACCAACTGGCGAGCCACACATCTGCTCAATGGGACTAACGATTTGGTCGTGATTCCGAATAGCACCCTAGCTAAGAGCCAGCTAGTAAATCAGAGTAGCCCGGACGAGACGCACGGCGTAACACTAACAGTTCGCGTTATCACCTCTCGGTCGCCGACACAGATTCAGCAGGTGTTCAGCACCATATTATTGGGCGGACGGCACACGCTTCGAGAACCGGCGCCTCTTGTCACGATGGGTGAAATGGACGGTCAGTCCATTGGCGTGGAGCTGGCGTTCAGAGTCGCTGATGCTGGGCAGATCATAACCGCGAAGAACGAGATGCTGGATCTGATATTTCGTCATCTGAAGGCAGAAGGATTGGCGTTAGCGACTTCCGTTCCAAATCTGGGAGTACCGCTGAACATCACATCGATCGGCAGCGCGGCAGCAGACCCTTCGGATCAACACGACGCTATAAGAGATGTGCCTCTATTCGCAGCCCTAACGGAGAACGAATTAAATCTGCTGACCCAGGGTGTGACAAGAAAGACTTATGCTCGCGGAACCGAGATCATTCACCAGGGTGAAAAGTCCGGCGCTCTTATGGTGGTTACTCGCGGCGTCGTGATCGTCGAAAAGGAACTGGGAAACTCAAGGATCGAACTTAACCGCTTGTCGCCAGGCGATTTTTTCGGTGAGCGTGGCCTGCTAATGGGAGCCGAAGAGCCCGGCTTCATTCGAGCGTTGTCACAAGTTTCCGTGTTGGAAATCACCTCCGAGGATCTCTCGAAAATTTTGCACGCGCGGCCAGATCTTGCAGACGATTTAGGAGCGACTTTGGCCGCAAGACTAGATGCCGAAGCTGAGTATGGTGTCGCGACGCCATCTATGCGCCGTCCCCTGACAATCGCGCATCGCATACGCCACCTCTTTCAACTGTGATCTCTCGCCTACAACGCGCGGGCGCCAAGTGCTTGACCATACGCAGCAATCTCGTTTCCGACGGGTAATCGCAGTTGTTCATACTCGCGGAGCGCGTTCTGGAGAGTGGCGTGGGAAGAGATTGCTGCCCTTAACGCCATCGCATCTCCCGCAGCCTTTGCAACCCCCATCGCTGTGTGTGGGCGTACAATAAAGGCAGAGTCGCCCACTAGGGCAATGTTTTGCGACACCATGTTTCGGGCTTGATAGTCGAAGATACCTTGGATGAAGGGAGCTGGCTCAGCCTCAATAGCCAGCGCAAAGGGCTTCGGGAGCAATACCATTGCGTCCTCCACAAGGGCTCCGCGTCGCATGGGCAAAAGGTCGCCCCTTGGAAGAGAGTAGTCGTAGAGTTTGCCACTCTTCCCAGTGAAGGTTTCAGCGCGGTATCGCGGGGAAACTGGTCGATACCAAACCCAGTTGTAGCGGCGGTCGCCAACGTTCATTTCACCCTTTGGACCAGGCACGAGATAACCCAAGGCATGAATACCCTTCGTCACATAGAATGCGAACCGATCAAGAAGAATAGAAGCCTCCGCCGGTAAGTCGCTTTCCGGGATCAGTCCACGCCATGCAACGTAGCCAGCGAACTGGTTCTCGGGTTCGGCGTTGACGGACGCTCTGACAACTGACGAGATGCCATCGGCGCCTATAACAAGGTCAAACTCTTCCTGGGCACCCGTGTCAAACGTGACTACGGCTCCGGTCGTCGCCTGCTTGACGTTGATGATTGCGCGGCCGATGACGTATGCGTCGGTAGCAAGCTTCGATGCCACCGTCGAAAAGAGATAATCCCAGGAAATCTGGGTCTGAGGAGTAGGTAGCCGTTCGGCGATCTCTCCGTTTGCCGCAAAGTATATTCGCTCTCTGGCGACTACCCCGACCCTGGCAACGTGTTCGCATCCGATAGCCCGCAACACCCGGAAGAGGTCGCCTTGGCCAACGAGTCCCGCGCCCCGCCCGGCAAGGCCATGGGCAGAGCGCTCGTAAACTCGAACATGGTGGCCGTCATTCTGAAGGAGTATGGCGGAGAACAAACCCGCAAGCGATCCCCCGACAACTCCAATCTTCAACGGTCTCATCTTCGATCTCCTATTCCGCGTGACTTAGGTTCGACTTCGAGTTCCGTCCGACCGCCTTGAGTGCGAGAGCAATGAGCGGCAGGATACCTCCCACCAGCGTTACTCCAAGCCAGGATCCGTTCTGCCAAGCAAGAGAGGCGATCGCAGAACCAGCAGCTCCCCCAAGGAACATACCAGTCATGAAGATCGTATTCAGACGGCTCCGGGCATCGGGATTGAGTGCGTAGATGATGTGCTGATTGGAAACCAACGCGCTCTGAATGCCGAAGTCCAGAACGATCACACCGATCACCAAGGCGATGATGGATGCCCACGCTCCGAAGATAAGCCAGGCGACGACTGTCAGTGCAGCACCAAGCCAGACTACGAAGTGTGGACCGCGCTTGTCGGCGATGCGTCCCGCCACTGGGGCCGCGAAGACTCCCACAGCACCCACGATACCGAAGAGCCCTGCAATGTCAGCTCCAAGGCCAAAGTTCGGGCCCTGCAGATACAGGGCAAGTATCGTCCAGAATGCCGTGAAGGAAGCGAACAAAGATGCCTGAACTAGAGTTGCTGTTCGCAGCGCGGGATGATGCCTCCACAAATCACCAAGAGATTTGATAGCATTATGATACCGCATCCGAGAGGTTGGAGCATGGGCGGGTAGTGTGGCGAACATCATCGCCGCTGCAGCCAACGCCATCGGTACACCAATCCAGAACATCTCTCGCCAGCCAGCATGCTCACCAACGAACCCCGACAGTGTTCTACTGAAGAGGATGCCCGAGAGTACGCCAGCCATTACCGTGCCGATCGTCGCCCCCCGCTTTTCCGCCGGAGCCAGTGACGCGGCAAGTGGGACAATCTGTTGAGCAACGGTCGAGCTAGCCCCGACAACGAGAGAGCTGGCAACGAGCATCCAGGCGGATGAGGATATCGCGGCCAGCGACAACGCTGCCGCTAGGATCACAAATTGTCCGATAATCAGTTTCCGACGATGAACCAAGTCGCCAAGCGGCAACAGTAGGAATAGGCCAACCGCATAGCCAAGCTGGGTCGCAGTGGGAACCAGCCCGGTTGCCGATTGACCTGGGAAGTCGGCTTCGATAATGCCGAGCATTGGTTGATTGTAGTAGATATTGGCGACCGCGACGCCGCTCGCGACGGCCATTGCCAGGAGGGCAACTCTGCTCAGGCCGGTGTGTGTTGATGAGGATGACATTTCCTTAGCCTTTCAAGCTACAAGATTGGAATACATGTAGCTTTGCATCGCCTCATGTTTTAGTCTTGGATAATGATCAGCCCATTTATCGAAATCCGTTATAATGAATACTAGTGATCTGGCTGTCTTTGTTGGGGCCGTAGCCTCCGGGAGTATCTCCGAAGCTGGAAGGCGCCTTGGTTTGATACCCATGGCTGCAACACGGCGATTGTCTGCGTTGGAGAGCAACCTTGGCGTCCGGCTACTCAATCGAACAACACGCTCGCTATCGCTAACTCCTGAAGGAGAGGCATTTCTTCCATATGCTCAGGCGATCGTTGAGAACGAGCAGCAAGGCCGTGCTCAGGTTAGAACTGATACGATGGGAGCTGCTGGCCTCCTGCGCGTTTCGGTTCCCATCGCTTTTGGGCTTAAGATTGTCACGCCTGTAATTCCATTGCTTCTTGAGGAGAATCCCGAGCTTCAGATCTCCCTTGATATGAGCGACCGACTTCCAGATCTGACGGCGTCCGGCATTGACCTTGCCATTCGTATCGCTCGCTTGAAGGACAGCAGTCTGATTGCTCATAAACTGGCGAGCAATCCGCGAGTATTGGTCGCCTCTCCCGACTATCTCCATCGCTATGGGATCCCACGCTCTATCAGCGATCTCTCTCATCACAGCTGCCTCCCAATGACTGGCGTCACGCATTGGACGTTTAATTCGCTGGGTTCTGAGACGCACTTCCGTATCACCTCGCGATTTTCGTCCAGCAGCATCGCAGGCTGCCAAGCCGTGTGCATCGCTGGAGCCGGGATCGCACTCCTGTCAGAGTGGGCGGTCGCCGATGACCTACTCTCAGGAAGACTGCAACGGGTGGCTCTAGCAGAAGCAGCACCCGAGGAGATCGGAATTTGGGCGGTCTACCCGACCACCCGAAATGTGCTTCCTAAGGTTCGCGTGTTTGTCTCGGCGTTGCGCAAGGCATTGCAGTTTAAGCCTCCAGTCATAGAGTGACGATTGCAGCTCGAACCTTCGAGGGGGTCATGGGCATGTCACGAAACCTTATTCCTGTCGCATCCGCGAGCGCGTTCGCCAACGCAGCCGATGTAGGTCCCTGGCCGCACTCGGCGACACCCAGGAAAGGTTGGCCCGGCTGCTGCTCCACTTCGACGTCAACCTTTTCAGGAATATCGAGGAATCGCAGGATTGGATATTCGCTCCAGTCAAAGCTAGTTCGCAATGTTTCGGTGTTCTGAACTGCTTCCCGTGTGCACCAACTCAAAGATTGGATTATCGCACCCTCAACTTGGTTTTGGATGCCGTTTGGACTGACAGGCTCGCCGCAATCAACTGCTGCCTGAGCGCGGAGAACGCTGATGCGGCCGGTATCTTGATTGACCTTGACCTCAAGGCAGACAGCACAATACGCGCCAATATTCTTGTATCGAGCAAAGGCCATACCAAACCCATGAAGCGGTCCCTGCTTTCGGCGCCCTTGCCAACCGAACGCCTTGGAAGCCGTCAACATTACCCTCCGAGCCCGCTCATCGGCCATGTGGTTCAGTCTCATGTCTAAGGGGTCGACCCCAGCGACGTGTGCCAGCTCATCAAACATGCTCTCAATTGAAAACACATTGAGGTGTGCTCCCAATGACCGAAGCGCTGACACTCGGATGGGCATGTCCTTAATGAAATGATAGAGGACGTCCATGTTCGGCAGATCATAAAGGGGGTTGGAATTGCGGCTGCCATCCCCCTCAGGCATCGGGATGGGTTTACCCTCTGGCACGGGGAATGGCGGAACTACTTCACTGCCAACTAAGACTCCACCGGCGTTTACAGGGCGATTGTTGTGCGGATTGCTCCAGACTTCATACTTCCACGAGACAATCCGGTTATTATTGTCGAGCCCAGCCTCGACCTCAGTTATCATGCCGGGACCAAGCGGTTCCCAACCGAACTCTTGTTCACGCATCCACTGCAATCGAACAGGGCGACCAGGAACGGACATTGCTATGAGTGCGGCTTCGGCTGCGACATCGTCGGCCCCGTTTTGGCCGTAGCAACCTGAGCCCTCAACGTGAATTGCTCGGATTTTCTCTATTGGATAGCTCAGGAGATCTGCTGCTACGCGTCTGACGTCGAACGTCCCCTGGCTATGTGTCCAGATGGTGAGAAGATCGCCGTCCAAGAGTGCCAAAGCACACGATGGCCCGATTGAGCCATGACTGATCCACGGTCGTGAATATTTGGAGGACACGATCTTAACTGGATCGGGCGTGGGCTTATGGACGTCGAGAATGACGATGTCCCTCGCGGGGAGAGCCTTCAGAGTTTCCTGCACAGTGCCGGTAGGGAACTTGGACCTCGCGAGTTCGAACGGCGATGCCTGTAGCTTCCGCATTAAACGAATTGCATCCCATTCCTTTTCAGCAAGTACAGCGTGGAACGAGCCCTTCTCCACGAACTTGACCAAACCGGGCATAGCTTCGATTTCTGCCCGTGGAGGCAATTTCAGGCGCGTTCCTTCGCTAGGTCCGCGGATGACGCGGGCGTGAAGCATATTGGGGAGTCGCATGTCATGTATGAATGCTTGTCCGCCCGTGGTCTTGGCAGGTATGTCCAATCGCGGAAGGTTCACTCCCATCGTCCGGAAGTCTTTGGTCAATCGCAAAGGTGCGTTTGGAACTGCCTTAACATGGAGAGACGTCGTTCCGGCGATTTCGCCATAGCTGATGACCCTGCCGTCAGGGGATTTGATGTTACCATCGCCCAACGTTTCCAGACTATCGGCAGGGACGCTCAGTTTAGCGGCGGCATTCTGGACAAGCAACATACGAACGTTTGCGGCGGCGTTGCGGACGGCCGTGCCGCTGTCCTGCATCGAATGGCTACCCGCGGTCAGGCCCTCGTCCGGTGTCCGCTCAGTATCCACTGTAACCATGGTCACTTGCGACGGTTTCAGATCTAGTTCCTCTGCCGCCACCTGCAGCAGAGCCGTCTTGATCCCCTGCCCCAACTCCGCCTTTCCCGTGAAGACGGTCGCATGACCGGTTGCATCGATCTGAATCCAGGCATCAAGAAAGGGCCACGACTTCAGACTTCCCAGTAGTTCCGGTGCAACAACAGCTGGACCTGCTCCACCCTCGCCGCCACCTGCGAGCTGGGCTATTGCGGGTCTAGTCAGGGAAAAAGCTACCGCGATACCCGCAGAGGCGAGAAAGGAGCGACGAGAGAGCGCGACTTGTTGAACGGTCATTATTTACCTGCCTTTGCAACGGCGCCGAGTTCATCACTTGCCCGTCTGACCGCGCGGAGAATCCGAGCGTGTGTTCCACAACGGCAAAGGTTGGGTTGCATGTGAACGCGAATATCTTCGTCTGAGGGGGACGGGTTCTTGTCCAGCAACGACTGGGCCCTCATTATCATACCAGCAATGCAATACCCACATTGGGCCGCCTGCTCCTCTTGGAACGCGCGTTGGACAGCATTGGGGCTGTCCGCAGTCCCCAATCCCTCAATTGTGAGAATTGCTCGACCGGCGACCGCACGCACGGGTGTCAGGCAGGAGAATACTGCCTGACCGTCTACTATGACGGTACAAGCACCGCATTGCCCAAGGCCGCAGCCGTATTTGGCTCCGTTCAACTCAAGCTCGTCTCTGAGGACGTAAAGCAGAGGTGTGCTCGGGTCGACATCGACTGACTTCTGGCTTCCATTGATGTTCAGGCTCGAGTTCATCGACTATTCCTCGGATCTGGCCGAAGCCACTGACTTTTCGACATTCTTCCAGTCGGGTTGGTTAGAAAATCTCGTGCGGACGTAGGCCAAAAGGTCGGCCAACTGTTTGTCTGTCATGTTCTGGGCGAAGGACGGCATGAAAGAACTTTTGCCTGGAGGTGCCGCCACGCCTTGCAGAAGAGCGGCCGCCGCATTGGTCGGATCGTCCATCTTGAGCGTGGTCAAATCAGAAAGGGCTGGACGTCCTTGCTGGCTCATCGCCGAACCGGGCTCATGACAGCCTGCGCACGCTCCCTGAAATAGCATCGCACCTTCTGGATGCCGATCCGCAGCCGCACGAGCGTTATCGATCAGTTCAGGAGCGTCAGCTCGCTTGCTTTTGTCGACGCCCATGATCGACGATACATAAACCGCAATCGACCTCACATCTGGGTCATTGAGGTTCGACAGGCCCTCGGCCACTGGACCCATGGGGCCAGCTGCCGCGCCATGACCCCGGTCAAAGCCGGTCTTCAGATAGTTATAAAGCGATTGAGTCGTCCAGGATTTGGCCGATGGATTGGAGGAGTTCAGAGGGGGAGCGTTCCAACCTTCCGCGACGCCTCCAGCGAACTCATTGCCGCGTTCTTCCCCACCCGCCAGATTGCGAGGTGTGTGACAGCCTCCGCAGTGAGCAAGGCCATCGACAAGATATCGACCTCGGTTCCATTCATCTGATTGCCCCGCAACGGCTTCAAACTCCGACTCGTGGAGGAAGAGCATCTTCCATCCAGCCAGCAGGGGTCGAAAGCCGAGACCTGGTAGGAGATTGTTTTCCGGTGCTAATTGAGACACAGGCTGCCTGGTCATCAGAAATGCATAGAGCGCGTGCAGGTCGTCTTTGGACACATGAGTAAAATGCTCATACGGAAGGGCGGGATAGAGGTGACTTCCGTCCCGAGCCACACCCCGCTTCATTGCTCGCGAGAAAGCCTCTTCCGACCAATTACCTATGCCAGTCGCTTCATCAGGAGTGATGTTATTCGAATACAAGGTGCCGAATGGTGTAGGAAGCGGTCGGGCACCTGCAAACGGCACACCATTTTCTGACGTATGACAGACTATGCAATCGCCCACAGTCGCCAACTGCTCGCCCCGCCTCACGATTGCGGGGTCAAAACTATTTCTGTCTGGCCGAGCTATCTTTTCAATTTCGGGCTCATAGACGTACCAGATGGCGAATGAGCCAACGGTTACGGCCGCTAACAAGGCGCCGCCCAGAGTAATAGTCACAAATTTCCTTGTCAGCTTCATTTCGCGACCCAGTTGATAAAGTTTGTCATTTTTCGCGCAAAACCCACGCCTTCTCTTGGTGAGAAGAACGGTGTTTGGATGATCGAATTGCAAAATGCAGTTTGTGCAGCCTTACTTTTCCAGTACGGCAGTTACGCCTGAAATGAACACTCGCAATTCCATTTCAACGACCTCGTCGATCTCGTCGACCGGCATTTGATAGATGAACTTGCGAACGCCAAGATAGAAGATCGCCGCGTGCAGGCCCCAGATGGCCTCGACCTCCATTGCGGTTACCGGCTTTTCGTCGATGGGAGGCGAATTAAACTCCCGTCTTAATTCCGAGATAATCAGACGGAACACTCTTTGACGGAGCAGCTCGAGGTATCGTGTATTGAAGTCCAAACCTTTCAGACCCGCGAACATAAACAGGCGGACCCACTCATAGGTTAGGATGACGCGAGAGTAGTCACGGTAAAACTCTCCAAGTCGCGCCCCCAATGGTTTGGTTCTGTCAACGATCAGTTCTTCCCAAAACGGATTCCACCTTCGCAGGAAGACTTCTTCATAAACGCGCTCCACCAATGCATCCTTGGTCGGAAAGTATCTATAGAGAAGCGGCTGGGTTATCCCTAACCGCGCAGCCAGCTCGCGAGTTTGCCCCTCGAATCCAAACTCAGCAAAGAAACCGACCGCACCTCGCACGATCTCCGCCTCTCGCTGCGCGGGGGACAAGCGTTTGGCCGTCTGCTTTATGTTCATCGCCGGTACCGCCATCAAAAAAACTAAGCTTATTTATCAAGTGATATCATTGCGGTAAATAGGTATGCCGCCAGAAGCGGCATATTTTGCTTAAAATTGGCACTTGACGGCATAAATTGCTTCCGTATGTTTATCGCATGATAAATAAGAGGTCTGGGAGGAGATTTCATGTTTAGCAGGCGCAAATTTCTGGCGAGCGCAGCTTTATCAGCAGCGGTAACCCAGCTCCCCTCAATAGGGAGAGCCCAGAACAAAACCCTTCGCGTAGGGATACTAAGCTGCAAGTCCGGAGCACTCGCATCCGGGGGCAAGCAGATGGAAGATGGGTTTGCCCTCTTCTTGAAAGAACGCGGTGGTAGCGTCGCAGGGCTGCAGGTTGAACTAACGGTCGCTGATACGAGCGGGCAGCCAGCACTCGCTAAGACGCGGGCGCAGGAACTGGTTGAGAGAGCGAACGTCGACCTTATCGTTGGTCCTGTAGCTGCTTTTGAGGCACTTGCCATTAATGATTATTTGGCCGAAGCCAAAGTACCGCTGCTCTGCTCGTCAGCGGCTGCGGAGGACCTTACCCAGCGCAAACTGAACCCCTGGTTCGTTCGAACATCCTCTTCATCTGCGCAGCCTTGCCACCCGCTTGGCGAATATGCGGCCCGAGAACTCGGTTATAAGTCGGTAATCACGATTGCAGACGATTTCGCGTTTGGTCAGGAACAAACTGCAGGTTTCCAGCGCGTCTTCGAAGCGAATGGCGGCACTGTGTCCAGCAAACTCTGGGCTCCACTCACGACCGCAGACTACGGCACATACATTTCGCAAATGAGCGGAGCGGACGCGGTCTTTGCGGCATTCGCGGGTGCCAACGGCCTCCGCTTCCTCAAGCAATTCAATGACTACGGGATGAAAGATCAGATCCCGGTTATCTCCGCGATGACGACAGTAGATGAGGGTGTGCTGAAGAGCATGGGCGACGAAGCGCTCGGCATAATCTCAGCTGGTTGGTACTCGGCAGCGTTGCCGACGGCCGAGAATAAGGCATTCGTTGATCAGCTTCGAGCAATTACTGGCGTAGACCCCGGTTTCTATTCCGTCGGAGCCTATTCCGCTGGCCTAGCCTTGGAAGCTGCGCTGAAGTCTACGGGCGGGAACATAGAAGATAAGCAAGCCTTCATGGATGCGCTGAAGAAGGTCGAAATTTCAAATGACCCGCGAGGCCCGTGGAAGCTCGATCAATACGGAAACCCCGTTCAAAACATCTACATTCGCAAGGTTGAGCGAAAAGACGGGCGCTTAGTAAATTCGGTAGTCCGTACCTACGACAAGGTCTCGCAATTCTGGAATTACAGTCCAGAGCAATTTCTTGCCAGCCCGGTCTACTCGCGAAACGACCCCGCGAAAATCTGATTAACCGACCCTAGCAGATTGGAGACGTCGAATGATTATCGACGCGCATAACCATGTCATTCCGCAGGCAATTATCGACCGCCTGAACGAAGATCGAGAGACCTTTGGCGTGAGGGTCGATCACACCGTCTCGGGAATCAAGGTTTCCCACAAAGAAGGTTTTGCATACCCGCTATTCGATGAGTTCCTAACACCGGCACAAAAGCTGGCCGCGATGGACGAGTGGAGAATTGACACTGCAGTCATCTCGCCCTCTCCGACATTGTTTTTCTATCGTGCGGACTCTGATGCCAACGCGCGATTCGTACGCGCTCTAAATATCTCAATCGCCGAATTCGTAGATAGTTGCCCCAGTCGCCTCATTGGGATGGGGACCCTGCCCATGCAGTCCCCTGAAGCTTCAGTCGCTGAGCTGGAGTTTCTTGTATATACCCTTGGCATTCGGGCAGTCATGATCGGCACCCATATCGACGGCGTTCAGCTAGCTGATCCGCGCTTTCGCCCGCTGCTGAAACGCGCCGCGGAACTCGAAGTGTTCATCCTGACGCATCCCTACTACTTCGGATCGAAGCAAGGACTGGAACCGTTCTATCTCACAAATCTGATCGGCAATCCTCTGGACACCACCGTGATGGCGGCCCACCTGATCTTTGGTGGCGTGATGGAAGAGATTCCAAATCTCAAGATATGCCTCTCTCATGCCGGAGGCTTTGCGCCCTATCAGATCGGACGACTCGTGCATGGCAACCTAGTCCGGCCAGAGGCTCAAACGACGCGACTTCCGGTAAAGGATCTATTCAAAAAGTTCTATTTCGACACTATCACTCATGACCCACAGGCCCTGAGATACTTAGTATCAGTTGTCGGAGCGGATCACGTACTGCTCGGCACGGACATCCCTTACGACATGGCGGATATCGACCCGATGCGCACGCTGAAGGACAGCGGTCTTAGCGAAGCCGACATGTCGAAAATATCTAGTCTCAATGCCCTCTCCCTCATCGGAACTCCCAGAGGAGTGACTGCAGATGTCTGACAACCTTCGCACAGTAGCAACCGGCCACGCCCATTCGGCTAGAGGCCTCTTTGTGGATGGTGAACATCGTCCCTCCGCCGACAGTCGTTCCATGGAAATAAGATCGCCCGGAACCGGCAAGTTGATTGGGAGCGTGACCCTATGCTCTATCGACGACGTCGATCTAGCGGTGCGAAGCTCACACAAAGCGTTCCTTGCCAAGGACTGGGCAGGCATGAGTGTGAGGACACGCGCTCGGCTTGTGAACAAGCTCGCGGACGTCCTGGAGAATAACCTTGACGAACTTTTTGAACTGGAGACACTGAACAACGGTCGCCCGGTAAGAGAGACGCGGGCACAGCTATCCCGAATTCCAGATCTTTTCAGGTACAACGCTGGCCTGGCGCTCGCACGGCGGGATTCAGTGATTCCGGTCGAAGGGGACTATCTCACTTACACTAAACGCGTACCCGTTGGCGTCGTGGCCAATGTCACACCGTTCAATCACCCCCTCCTTATCGCTTCGCGCAACATCGCACCTGCTCTCGCCTCCGGCTGCACCACAGTCGTCAAGCCATCCGAATATACTCCACTTACGACGCTGCGGCTTGCGGAGTTGTTCATTGAAGCCGGGCTTCCGCCAGGGGCTTTCAACGTCGTAACAGGTGATGGCGCGACAACCGGCAAAGCCCTCACAAACCACCAAATGATCCGGAAGCTTGTTCTGACAGGGGGCACTGAGGCTGGCCGATTGGCTGGCGCAGCGGCGGCATCCAATTTCGCGCGGCAAACGCTTGAGCTGGGAGGAAAGACCCCGGTTGTAGTGTTCGATGATTTCAATGTCGATCAAGCAGTCAACTACGCGGCTTTTGGTGCATTTGTTGGCGCTGGGCAAACGTGCGTTTGCGCTGCCAGGCACATCGTGCAACGGGCGATCTACCGTGAGTTCGTCGACAAGCTTGCCGAGAAAGCTAAGGCAATCAAAGTTGGCGATCCATTTGATCCGGCGACCCAAATGGGACCGGTCATATCCGAGCGTCAACGTTCGAGGGTGCTGGAATATGTCCGGATTGGTAACGCCGAAGGCGCCCGGTTGGTGGCTGGAGGCGCGGTCCCTACAGACTTGCCGAGTGATCAGGGATTTTTTGTTCAGCCAACGGTCTTCGCTGATGTAACTCCAGCTATGCGCATCGCGCAGGAGGAGGTCTTCGGGCCGTTCACTGTGGTAATCCCATTCGACACCGAAGAACACGCGATTGCTATTGCGAATGACAGTCCCTACGGACTTGCCGCCGCCATTCGAACCCGGGACGTAGCGCGGGCACACCGTGTTGCCGAGCGCATAGAGGCGGGGATCGTCTGGGTTAACGACCATCACCGAGTGGATGCGGCTTCGCCTTGGGGCGGCTTCAAGCTTTCGGGAACCGGCCGAGAATTCGGCCAGGAATCATTTGACGCCTATTTCGACGTCAAGGCCACGATGGTCAACGTTGGGGATCAACCCTTTGATTGGTTCGACATGTCAGCCCGCAATGTTCGGCTGAACTAGCCAGGTCGCATTTTTTGTAAAGGACGTTCAGATGTTCTGGATAGCCGGAATATGTAACAGCCTCGCCTTCGGAGCGATCCTGTTTCTCCTCGCATCAGGCTTTTCGCTGATCTTTGGTTTGATGAGGGTCGCCAATCTCACTCACGGTGCATTCTTCATGCTCGGGGGCTACGTCGCTACCTCAACTATTGCTGGTGGCTTTGGAATTTCGGTACTGGCGGCAGCTCTCGCATGTGGCGCCTTAGGGGTCGCCGTTGAGCAAATAATTGTTAGACGCTTGCAGGGCCGTGAACTGGCACAGGTACTAGCCACACTAGGGCTATCGTTCGTGATAGCAGATCAATGCCTCCTCCTTTGGTCCGGCGATCCGATCTCTCTGGCTGCTCCGTCGACGTTGCAAGGCGCAATACGTGTCGGCCACTTTGCCTTCCCCGCGTATCGCCTATTCACAATCGGGATTGCTTTCGCGATCGCCGTTCTACTCTGGCTTTTGGTAGAACGCACAACACTTGGAGCCAAGATCCGTGCGGCAGTTGACGACCGAATGATGGCTCAGGCAACGGGTATTCCGGTATCCAGGCTGTTCGCACTTGTCTTTGGATTGGGGTCGGCGCTTGCTGGCCTTGGTGGAGCATTGGCGGCTCCGATAATGTCGGTTTATCCCGGCCTTGATACGGAGATGCTCCCGCTTGCGCTGCTCGTGGTGATCCTTGGCGGCATCGGTAGTCTTGTCGGAGCATTGCTCGGTAGCGTTCTTATTGGCCTGATCTACACATTCGGCCAGATCCTCGCCCCTGACTTGGCCTACGTGATTCTGTTCCTACCGATGGTCTTCGTCTTGGCTGTCCGGCCCCAAGGCATTCTCGGGAGACTTACAACATGAGCAAGTTAGGCATTGCGTTGATAACATTGGCATCGATTGCCGCACCCGTGATCCTCCCAAGCGACTTCTACTTGGGGATCGCAACTCAAGTCACACTCTATGCCCTCTTTGCAACGAGTGTGAATGTCTTG
This sequence comes from Rhizobium sp. S152, assembly GCF_030380735.1. GTDB lineage: Bacteria > Pseudomonadota > Alphaproteobacteria > Rhizobiales > Rhizobiaceae > Rhizobium. Next base: position 18,576 of record NZ_JAUDRZ010000025.1, read on the forward strand.
GCAGGCTACGGGGGGATGGTATCCCTGGGACATGCCGGTCTGCTGGGCATCAGCGCCTACACGTACGCGGTACTCGTCACGACTTATGGGTTTGGACCCTACGTTGCAGCCGCTGCAGCGATTTGCGTAGGCTTGATTTTCTCTGCGCTGCTTGGCGTTATTGCGCTGAGAACTGCAGGTATCAGCTTCCTGATGATCACGCTCGCGCTCGGCCAGATCGTGTGGGGCGTAGCTTTCCGCTACACTGACCTGACGAATGGTGACAACGGAATCAACATCCCGCGGGAGGCGATGTTCTCGTCTTCGCCGACCGTGGTTTACTACGTGTGCCTGGCAACGCTGGCGGTTTGTCTATCGATGCTGGCCCTGCTGATGACCTCACCCCTTGGAGCGTCAATCAAAGGTGTCCGCGATCAATCCCGTCGTATGAGCACGCTTGGATACAACACTAGGACAATCCGATTCATCACTTTCATGATTTCGGGTGCGATCGCTGCCATTTCCGGCGTCCTCTATCTCCAAATCTTTCAGTTCATAAGCCCACACGCTCTTTCGCTAACCGTCTCGTCTGAGGCCGTATTGATGGTGATTTCGGGTGGAATAGGGACCTTGGCAGGACCAGTCGTTGGCGCGGGTGTGGTCGTCCTGCTCAAGAACATCGCTAGTGCATACACTGATCGATGGGTGACGCTACTCGGGCTGATCTTCATCATCATCGTCATGGCTTTGCCAGACGGAATTGTACCAGGCATTGCACGCGCCATTAGAGCACTTCGAAGCAAATTCAGCGCGTCCATGCTTGAGCCAGACACTTCCGAACTTGGAAAGGCACGGTCATGACCGCACTCGAGATATCAAACTTGAGCAAGAGCTTCGGAGGCTTGCACATCGTTCGGAATGTGAGCTTTTCAGTTCGCTCCGGCGAGCGCCGCTTGATCCTTGGCCCAAATGGCGCCGGAAAGACGACGCTGTTTAATTTGATTGCTGGAGACCTATCCCCTAGTGCCGGGGCAATTCTCCTGCAGGGCGACGACATATCTTCGTTGTCTACGCACAAGCGGGCAAGGCGTGGAATTGGTCGTACCTTCCAGATTCTGACCCTGTTTGGTGGCGACACCGTGCTCAAGAATGTCCTGCTCGCAATGCTTGGCAGAAGCCGCAAACGCTGGCGCCCGTTCGGGTTCCTCGAGAGCGATGCAGAACTAAGATCAGGAGCCATGGAGATTTTAGACCGTGTCATGCTTGCCCATATAGCGGGTAAACGCGTCGCAGAATGCTCCTACGGTGAACGGCGGCGGTTGGAGATAGCAATGGCTCTGGCCCAAGCACCGCAAGTGCTCCTTCTCGATGAACCCCTAGCGGGGCTGTCTCGTGAAGAGCGAAAGACAGTTCACCAGCTGCTAGTGAGCCTCCCGCGTACTTTAACATGCATCATGATCGAGCATGACATGGATGTGGCACTAGATTTCGCCGAACGAATTTCGTTGCTGCAGAACGGCATTCAGGTCGTGGAAGGTGAGCGAGATGCCGTGATCAACGACCCAAGGACAAAGGAGGCGTACCTTGCCTGAAGGTCAAGCTTTGTCACTTCACTTGGTGAACGCGTACTACGGCGACAGCCATATTCTACAGGATGTATCGTTCGGCGTCGGTCAGGGCCAAGTCTTAGCACTGCTCGGCCGGAACGGTGCTGGGAAGACGACCTGTATGAATACGATTGCAGGTCTGATCACTCCAAAATCTGGTTCAATCTCGACATTCGGCTCACGGATAGGAACCTTAGTGCCCGAGGCCATCTGTCGAGCGGGCGTGGCACTCGTTCCTCAAGGCCGTCGAATCTTCCGGAGTTTGACGGTCACGGAGAACCTGACGGTCGCCGCCAGCAAAACCGTGGATGGAGATCGAACGAGGTGGGACACCGAGAGCATTTACGGGCTTTTCCCGCGCTTGGGCGAACGTCGAAACCACTCTGCCGGTCTCCTCTCGGGTGGAGAACAGCAAATGCTCGCAATCGGCCGCGCGTTGATGACCGCGCCGAGAGTTCTCTTACTGGACGAACCTACTGAAGGTCTGGCGCCTCAGATTGTGAGTGAGGTCGGGAAGATCATCACGAGGCTGAAGGCGACCGGTATGACCATCATTCTCGTTGAGCAGCACACATCGTTTGCTCTCAACCTAGCCGACGAGGTCGCTGTAATCAGCACCGGCGAGATTGTGCTGCAAGGTACCGCGGCCGAGATCACCCGCGACCAAGCGGCCTTGGAGCGCCACCTGGGCGTTCACTAGGCCATAGGATTCACTAGGACGCGCGTGCAGATGCACCAGAACGCGTCTAAACTCGAGGAAATAGCAATGGCAGGACAAAGACGCGCTCTCATCATCGGCGGTTCGATGGGCGGACTATTCGCTGCGCAGCTTCTAGTGAGGCGAGGTTGGAAAGTGGACGTTTTCGAACGCATCACTTCAGAGCTGGCTGGACGGGGTGCGGGAATTGTAACCCACCCGGAGCTTTTTGACGTGCTAGATCTTTGCGGCATCGACAGCGGCACCGCTAAGGTGGGCGTGAGCGTCGAGGGTCGGCGGGTGTTTGGCCAGGACGGTAGCATCGTCGCCGAACAGTCATATCCCCAAGTCCTGACTTCTTGGGGTATGCTCTATGCTCGTCTCAAGGAGACGCTACCGGAGGACTGCTATCACTATGGCACAAACCTCGTCAAAGTCAGCCAAGATGGAGCAACTGCAAAAGCGCATTTTGAAGACGGTTCAGTTATTGAGGGCGACCTATTAATAGGTGCCGATGGTATCTTTTCAACTGTTCGCGCACAGTTTCTGCCAGAGGCGACGCCAAACTATGTTGGTTACATCGCATGGCGAGGACTGGTTGACGAAGCATCTCTCTCGCAGGACACGAGAAATGCGCTTTGCGGTCACTTTTCCTTCTCATTGCCCAAGGGCGAGCAGATGCTGGGCTACCCAGTTGCGGGTCTTGATGAATCAACCGCAATCGGTAGCAGGCGTTTTAACTTCGTTTGGTACAGACCGGCCGCGCACGATTGTGATCTCCGCGAGATCCTCACAGACATCGATGGCGTAGAGCACGCTCTTTCGATCCCTCCGCATAAGATACGACCTCTCGTGATCGACGCGATGCGGCATGCCGCTAGAGAACTACTTTCTCCTCAGTTTGCCGAAGTGGTGGAAAAGACAAAGCAGCCTTTCATCCAGGCGATTCAGGACCTTGAGACACCTCGAATGGTGGTGGCTCCGAATGTCGCCCTACTGGGCGATGCAGCCTTTGTCGCCAGACCTCACGTTGGGATGGGAGTGACGAAAGCCGCCGGAGACGCGCTCGCATTGGCTCAGGCGCTTGATGCCCATGATGAAATTCCTGTCGCCTTAGCGGCTTTCGAAGCCAGCCGTTTCGCGTATGGGGCCGCCGTAATCCGGCGAGCGCGGCACCTGGGCGCCTATATGCAGGCACAAATCCTGACAGATGAAGAAAAGCAAATGGCGGAGAAGCACCGCCATCCACAAGCGATCATGAACGAGACAGCCACTTCGGCTGGCATAGCGGCGTAACTGAGGAGTTGAACAAATGACCAAGACGGTGATCGATAGCTGGCCCGACGCTCCCAGCAATTTAAGTGCTGACCACAGAGCGGAGTTTGAACTCCATAAAGGGAACGGAGCGGTTGGAAGTCGCCTTGTCTCCGAGACAGATCGAGTTCGCGTTTGGTCCCTCACCTTGAAACCGAACGAGCGGATCGGGTTCCACACTCATGTGTTGGATTATTTCTGGACGGCGGTAACCGGAGGAAAGGCTCGATCGCAGTACGCAGACGGTCGGACAGTAGAAGTTGCCTATTCCCCAGGCGATACTCAGCACCATACGTTCGGTTCCGGCGAATTCATGACGCATGATCTGGAGAATATTGGTGACACCGACCTCACCTTCACAACGGTCGAGTTCAAGGAAAGCGCAAACGCTGCGCTGCAGTTGACGTAACGTGACTTATGAGATCGCCTTTAGATCAAGCCTGGGAGGATAATCATGGATAAGACGCACAAGTCAGAAGGCCCCTACGACGTGCTTGAGATCGCAAAGATGCAGACATTCGTTCGCCTCAGTCACGAGCGCAACTGCCTCGGCGCCGTGCTTGCGATCAGTATGGCCGCCGTGTACTTCACATTCATCTTCACTGTCGCCTTCGCTCCGGCTGAACTTGGCCTTCCGATTTACAATGGGGCTGTGGTCTCCTTCGGCGTCGTCGCAGGCGTGGGGATCATGAGCCTGGCCCTTGCGCTGACCGTAGTTTATGTCATCTACGCGTCTCGTCGTCTTGACCCGCTGGTCGAAGCAATCCGAAAGGCGTCACGATGATCGGTCGCCTCCTTGTTTCGAGCGCTCTGACGCTCTTTAGTCTGAAGACCGCCGCATACGCCGATGCGATAAGTGGTCCGGTCGCGAAACAACCGGTCAACCCATTGGCCATCGGCATGTTCCTGCTCTTTGTTGTCGCCAGCCTTGCGGTAACGGTATGGGCCGCGCGACGCGGCACCAAAACAGCAAGCGACTTCTACGCGGCCGGGGGCGGCTTAAGCGGATTTCAGAACGGCTTGGCAATTGCTGGCGACTATACCTCAGCCGCTACTTTCCTGGGGGTGACGGCGCTCGTCTTCGGAGCAGGCTATGACGGTATGATCTACGCGATCGGCTTCCTTGTAGGGTTCCCAATGATCCTGTTTCTGGTTGCCGAACCTCTTCGAAACCTTGGGAAGTATACCTTCGCTGATCTAGCTGCCTACAGGCTAAAGGAAGGGCCAGTGCGAACGATCGCTGGCGTGAACACGCTCGTCATCGTTATTTTTTATCTCATCGCGCAGATGGTTGGAGCTGGTAAGTTGATCGAGCTTCTGTTTGGCCTGCCCTACTGGCTCGCCGTAGTGCTCGTCGGGATCCTGATGATGCTCTATGTCACTTTCGGCGGCATGCTTGCGACGACTTGGGTTCAGATCACAAAAGCTGTGCTCCTGCTGACAGGCACGGTGATAATGTCCCTGCTGATAATGGGACATTTCGGTTTTAGCTTGAACCAGCTATTCGCCGCCGCGATTGCCGTTCACCCCAAAGGAGCCGCTATCATGGCTCCCGGAGGGCTGGTGAAGGATCCGATCTCAGCGATCTCCCTTGGAGTGGCCTTGATCTTTGGGACAGCGGGTCTGCCCCATATTTTGATGCGGTTCTTTACGGTTTCGGACGCGAAGCAGGCCCGGGTTTCGGTGGTCGTGGCGACAGCATTCATAACCGTCTTCTATTCACTGCTTTTTGTTCTGGGATTTGGCGCGATCGCGCTTGTCACCGGTGACCCCGCATTTGTTGACGGAGCGGGCGCAATCATTGGCGGCGCAAACATGATTGCTCTCCATTTGGCTACAAAGCTGGGTGGATCTATCCTGCTAGGCTTCATTTCTGCAGTGGCCTTCGCAACCATTCTGGCAGTTGTGTCCGGCCTTACGATAGCTGGGGCATCCGCTGCAGGACACGATCTCTATGCTCGCGCATTCAAGGGAGGCTCAGCCTCCGAACATTCGGAGGTTAGAGTGTCGAAGATGGCTGCGGCAGGACTTAGCCTGCTCGCAATCCTGCTCGGCATCCTATTCGAAAATCAGAACATTGCCTTTCTGGTAGGATTGGTTTTCGCGATTGCCGCCTCCGCAAATTTTCCAGTAATAATTTTGTCTGTGAAGTGGAGAGGTTTGACGACCAGGGGAGCGGTTTGCGGCGCACTTTGCGGCCTTTTAGCGGCGCTTGGTCTCGTATTGCTGAGCCCAGCGGTGTGGACAAATACCCTTGGATTGGGCTCAGCTATTTTTCCGTACGACAATCCCGCACTCTTCTCTGTCCCCCTTGCCTTCTTCGTCACCGTTCTCGTCTCTGTATACGACAAGAGTGAGCGGGCCGAACGCGACAGAAGCTTGTTCACAGCTCAGCACATCAAGGCAAATACCGGACTAGCTACCTGAGAGGCCTGGACAAGTAGCTCCGTGTATCTTGGACGCGGAGCTACCCGTCAGTTATCCGATTGACGAAGTGTCATGAACCCGTAGCTTCTTGGCTGCGGGTTCTCCTGCCGTAACGTACGCAGCATCTCTTCGTATTCACGCTCAACTTCCGACGTGACAGATGGTCTGACTTCGTGAAGCGCCGTCGCGAAATGCTCTGCAGAAACCTCCGTGACGTCCATGGACTCACGCAGGGCTATCAATCCGGCCCTACGCGTCAGATCCTCAAGATCCGCGCCGGTAAACCGAGACGTTCTTTCCGCCAAATCGTCTAGGTCGACATCAGCCGCAAGCGGCATCTTCTTCGTGTGAATGCCAAGGATCTTCCGCCGCGCCTTGGCGTCGGGGACCGGGACATATACCAGTTCGTCAAACCGACCGGGTCTCAGAAGCGCGGGGTCGAGAAGGTTTGGTCTGTTGGTGGCCGCCATGACAACGACACCCTGCATGTCTTCCAACCCGTCCATCTCAGCAAGAAGAGTGTTAACGACCCGCTCTGTTACTGCGGGCTCGCCGAGCCCACCCCCTCGCGCCGGAGCGAGAGAATCGATTTCGTCGATGAAGATAACCGTTGGTGCAACCTGCCTGGCCCGCTCAAAAAGCCGCGAAACTTGCTGCTCCGATTCGCCGTACCATTTGGAAAGTAGGTCGGACGATTTCGTCGCAACAAAATTGGCTTCAGCTTCACGAGCCACTGCTTTGGCAAGTAGCGTTTTGCCTGTACCGGGAGGTCCGAACAGCAAGAAGCCCTTGGCCGGGCGAATACCCAAGCGTTTGAAGGATTGAGGAGACCGAAGGGGAAGTTCAACGCCTTCCTTCAGCTTGGTCTGGGCTTCGTCTAGTCCCCCGACATCCTCCCAGCGAACATTCGGGGCTTGGATCATAATCTCCCGAAGCGCCGATGGCTGAATTCGCTTCATCGCTGAAAGAAAATCGTCCTGCCCCACAGAGAGCTTCTCGAGCACCTCTGTCGGAATTCCTTCTCGTAGGTTGATGTCTGGTAGGATGCGACGCAGAGAGTCCATTGCCGCTTCCCGAACAAGTGCACCCAGGTCTGCCCCTACGAATCCATAAGTGGTCCGGGCGATCTCATCGAGATCCGTCCCCTCCGCCAATGGCATTCCTCTTGTATGGATCGCTAGCACCTCACGGCGTCCGGTCTGGTCTGGTACGCCAATGACGATCTCCCTGTCGAAACGTCCGGGGCGTCGTAATGCTTCATCGATGGCATCGCGCCTATTCGTTGCCCCTATTACGACAATGTTTTGGCGCGGTTCCAAGCCGTCCATCAACGTAAGAAGTTGCGCAACAATTCTGCGCTCGACCTCACCGGTCACCTGCTCGCGCTTCGGTGCGATTGAATCGATTTCATCAATGAAAATGATCGACGGTGCGTTCTGGGAGGCTTCTTGGAAAACTTGGCGAAGGCGCTCCTCTGATTCACCGTAACGGCTGCCCATGATCTCAGGACCTGCGATGTGGAAGAAGTTTGCCTCCGTCTCATTCGCAACAGCGCGTGCGAGAAGCGTTTTTCCTGTGCCCGGTGGCCCGTAGAGAAGAACACCCTTCGGAGGGTCGATGCCAAGTCGCTGGAAAAGCTCTGGATGACGTAATGGTAGCTCGACCATTTCCCGGACTTGGGCAACGGACGATCCTAAGCCGCCTATGTCGTCATATGTGACATCCGCGCGTCGAGCTTCCTTCGGCTCTTCGAATTGAGGGCGAAGCTCCACAACAGTTTCCGCCGTCATTTGAACTATGCCGCGCGGCTGAGTAGATACCACAACAAGCCGGATCTCTTGCAGGCCATACGTCGGGAGGTCTAGCAATCCCCTCAGAATCTCACTTGTCCCACGCTCGTTCTCGCCAATCCTTTGTTGAACGGACGTAGAAACCACATCGCCAGCGACCATTGGACGCCGGAGGAAGGTGCGTTGCAACGCCTCCCCCGACCCCTGCAAGCGTAGATTTTTCTGTGCCGGAGCGAGAATTACTTTCGTAGCTGGCCTAGCATCTGCCTTGCGAACTTCAATGTGGTCGCCACTGGTTGCCCCCGCGTTCACGCGCTGGAGGCCGTCGAGGCGGACGATGTTCAGACCATCGTCTTCTGGATATGGCCGCATTGCAATCGCCGCTGTGTGCCGTTTTCCCACCAGCTCGACAAGGTCGCCTTCCTTTACGCCAATCTTCGCCATTGCAGTAGCGGTAAGTCGAGCGACGCTCGCGCCTGCATCCTGCGGACGAGTGTTGGCGACTTGAAGCTGAATTGCACTGTCATCCGACATGGGCACCCCCAAAAAGGCAGTTTCAGTAAATCAGTAAGTCAAAATCATTTGGAGCTTCATCCGGCGCACGACTTCGCACGAGGATCGTCCAAGAAGTGGATGATTGAAAACTTACGGGCGCCAACGCCCTAAGTACGCAATGCCACGTCTTGGCTTACACTGAAGCGGCGCCACGCGCTCGGCGTCGTCCCAGTAGCTCGCCGAAAGATGCGTGACAGGTGCGCTTGGTCCGAGAGACCGCAGTCCAAGGCGATCTCACTCAGAGAATCTCTGCTATTGGCCATGCGGCGTTTTGCGTGTTCAACGCGACGGCTGACGATATAGTTGTGAGGGGACATGTCGAAGCTCACTTTGAAAGCGGCTGAAAAGTAGCTCGTACTCAGCCGGATTAGCTGTGCGAGTTCGTCGAGTGAGATGGCTAGCGAGAGGTTCTCTTCGATATACTTTTTGACCCTGTTCACTTGCCAGGGTGCGAGCCCGCCCGTTGAGGAACGTCTGCGAGTTTCAGGTTCCGAAGAAGCCGAAGGACGCAAAAGGATTGACGCCTTCTTCATCAGATCGATAGCGATCAATTCATCGCTTTCGACAAGTGAGATAGCGTGCATCACCAGCCGGGAGATTTCTGTCGACGCTTCGATAGTCAGTTCTCTGAAATCTACTAGTGTGTCGTGATGGGAAAGGGCAGCGGCGCTTGCGGGCATCATCGATCTCCTAACAACCCATAATCCAATGTTTATGCGGTCATATTGGCGAGATCGTCTCGGGCCTGGAATCGTACAACCATTGCATTTTTCAACACATCAGTCGTAGCCAATCATACCTTCGTATGATTGCTGTTATTTGCCTGTCACTCAGTCTGGATTCGGCCAGACGCACTGGCTGGATTGCACCAACTAAAGGCCACGCTTGTGCGACGCCAGTGTTACCCTTGACACTGGATTAGTTGGCATCCAGTCGTGCGAGCCGCAGCCACTGCCCGAGCATCTGAGCGGACTTTGAATGTAACGCTTGTTTTTGGACAATACCTCACTCGGCAATCGTCGCTCGCTTCCAACCGCCGGTGAAACACGCTAAAGTGGCACCTTGGGTGTTGGGTGTGACCAAATGGCTATTTAACTAGCTTGTAGGTCTTCGAGTTTGCGTTACTAGGTATTCAAATACTTTACTCGCAGTGCGCCAGCTTGGGGCCATTGTATTTCAGGAGAGTGAACATGCATGATGGAACACAATCTCCCGGCCCATTCTCCCTGGCTCCATTCGGAATTGTAGGACTTGACCTGACAAAAACCCGGGCGCTTGTGATCGACAGACAGATCACAGTTGACGGCGATCGCTCTTTCGATCAGGCCTCCGTTTGCGCTCTTACCAACAGTGCTACAATTGTTAACATCAACGGCGCGGCACGCTCCATCCTGACGCTCCCCGGTAGAGACGCGCCTGAGCGGGTTTCGCATATAATCCCGGAAAAGCTTCAAAGACCGTTTGCAAGGGGCCTCGTTTCCCTGCTTAACGGCAACAATTTCGTGATTGAAGGCATCCTCAAAGCTGCGGATGGCACGGACTTTCCGGCACAGGTAGTTGGGTGGGTCGACCGCGGGGCTGGAGCTTCAAACAACGTCATCGTCGGCATTGCGAAACTTGAGCAGCCGCGCGGAACTAGCGAAGCAACGGCCGAGATCCTTAGCGATCTAGCCCACGCTTCCAGGATCTCGATGCTTGGGGAAATGACCGCTTCAATTTCCCACGAGGTGAATCAGCCGCTCGGGTCAATCGTGACAAGCGCTGAAGCAGGACTACGATGGCTCGACCACGAGAACCCGGACCTTGATGAGGTGAGAGCGCTGCTCGAAAGGATTGCCAACAGCGGCCGTAGAGCAGGAAATATTGTGTCAGCTCTTAAGGGCCTCGCACGTAATACCAAGCCGGAGCGAGATGAGGTAGAGATATCGTCACTCATTGAAGAGGCTGTCCTAATTTTGCGCTCTGATTTGAACCGTCGACAGATTGGCTTACGCCTCGAAATAAATTCTGGTCTACCTTCGGTGTGGATTGATCGGACCCAAATCCTGCAGGTACTCGTAAATCTTGTCACGAATGCCGCCCAGGCAATGGCGGACGGCCAAGCTTGGAATCGAACACTCGCTGTGAGGGCAAGGGAGTCAGGTGAACGCGTAACTATTGAAGTCGAGGATAGCGGCCCTGGCGTGGATCCAAAGGTCCGCGAGCGGCTGTTCGAGAGCTTTTATACCACGAAAGCGTCAGGGATTGGCATGGGACTAGCGATATGCCGTTCGATCATGGAAGCACATGGGAGCATGATCGAACTACAGTCCTCGAAGTACCTGGGTGCTCGCTTCAGCTTCGGGCTGCCGACAAAGGCAGAAAATGATAATGGACTGTCAGCGGGAGAAACCGCGATCGTTTAGTTTTCAAATTCTTTCGCGGCGGCGGTCGCCAGCCTTGTCAAGATTGCTGCTCAGATCGTCAAATGAGAACGGCTTGGCCACGACAGAAATAGCTCCGCTCGCATACGCCTTCTGCTCGAGCCCCGGCTCCATTCTTCCGGTCATCAATATTACAGGAAGATCTCGTTGAATGTCACTTAGCGCACTCGTCAGCGCTATTCCATCCATAGACGGCATATGGATGTCACTGATAATACAAAAAAAGTCTGTAAGGCTCTCGCGGCTAAGCAGCTGTTCTGCAGAATGAAAGCACTCAGCTTTATAACCGAGTGAGCGGAGCAGGCTGCTAATCGCTACGGGAATATCGGCGTCGTCGTCAACAATGCCAATGAGAGAATTAGAAGGCACCAGCGTCTCCAAAAATGCACCGATCACTGATGCCTTGGAGCAGAAACTAGAGCCTCAGCCAAAAACGTCAATCATCCCTACGTATGCTCGGATTAGAGCCGATTAACCAGCCATGGCCAATCACTAGATTTCAGGATGTATTTTGGCGGCGAACCATGCCGCCGCCAAAAATTAGCGCTCTTGATGTTTGCGAGAGCGTGCAAACGTCGCTCTCTGCCTTACGAGATCCAGCAAAATCGTAACCAACGCGAGGACGGCTATCGTGGCCACCCCGATGTCGACAGCCGTTGTGAGGCTGTAAAATGTGGCAACCTTTCCCAAGGACAGGGCAACCACGGCTTGGGCCAAGTAGGCAACGAGAAACAAAGCCGAAAGTGTTGCTGCTCGATGCGTGACCGGCAAATGTGCGTTGATCAGCGAAAGCCCACCGAGTAGTAGCCAACTATAAGCAGCACCGGCGCCGATCTGGGCGACCATGTAAAGGTTGAGTGAATGCTCGACGGCCGCAAAAGCAAGCAGAGCTGAGGAGGCAATCGCTGTGACACCTCCCGCCAAGATCACCTTACTGGGAGCCATTTTGCGAGCCGGGACCGTCGCCAGTGTCGACGCCAAGGCAAATAGAGCGATCGTTCCTCCGTTTACCAAAGCATTGGAGGATGCAACGACATCCCGAGCGACTTGCGCTCCAAGCGACAAGGTCATGGCGCCAAGTACATAGGAACCCGTGACCGATGCTGTTGATGCGACAAATACAGCGAACACTCCGTTCGGAATCGAAGGCACCCTTGGTCTCCAGCGACCCGCGGCTCTTGACGCCGTGTGGTTGGGCATGAACCATGTCACCACGATGAGTGCCACGAGAACAGCGGTCAGTATCGCGAAGTTGAGCCTGAGCGGCAGTGGTGCATACTGAATTAGAGCGCCACCTATGAGGGCCGCTGCCATCATGCCGAGTCCTTGAGCCGCGGCCGTAGCACTGCCAGCTTGTCCTGCCCGGTGAGCAGGGCTGAACTCGACGACTGCGGCAGCGGATGGCCCGGCCGAAAGACCAACACCTACACCCATGAAGGCCCGTCCGAAGAATATCCAGTCAACATCGGGCGCTAGAGCGAAAACCAAAGAGCCCAAAGCAGAGAATATTAGTCCGATAAGCATAGTCTCTCTCCGGCCTATGTGGTCTGAGAGGTTCCCGAACAGCACAAGTACCAGCACGACAAAAACTGGATAAACAGCGAAAATCGCCGTCGTCGTGAATGTGGTTAAATGCCATTGCTGAGCGTAAAGCGGATAGCTTAGAGCCGGGGCCGCGCTGGTCCAGATGGTGTGTGCAACAATGGCGGACGCGGTGAGAAAGCTTGCTTTCCGTCCGAGTACGTGGCGCGTCATGACTTGTCTCCGACGGCGTTGATAAACTCGTACGCGTCACCATCCTTCTTGATCCGGCCGACCCCCGGATACGTCCAGTGGAAACCGAGAAGCTTTGCGTTTTCCGATGCTGCTTGATCAAGCAACGCCCGACGGGTCGCCTTGGCTTTGGCAGGGTCCATGTCAAACCCAAAGCTCCAGTCCGGATGCTCAAATGACACGATCTCACTTGAGACGGCATCGACGGTAATGATGAGCGGAACGTCACTATCCAAGATCACTGAAAGATGACCAGGTGTGTGACCAGGGGTGGCTAGCACTCGCATCCCAGGGACAATCTCGTCGCCGTCCTGAACCAGGTTCACTCGGCCGTCCAGCGCGGCCAAATCCCTTCGAGCACCTTCGACAAAGGGCTGGGCCTCAGAGGGCAGTCCGGAGGCACCCTCGCCCATCCAGAAGTCCCATTCGGCCTTGCCTACGAAATATCGGGCCTTCGGAAAACGTAGACTCCCGTCATCTCGTAGCAGACCCCAAATATGATCGGGATGAGCGTGGGAGATCAACACAATGGTCACATCTTCAGCGCGGACACCGACCCGTTCCAGGTTCTCTTCGAGCATTCCTTCGGTCGGTTGAAACCGGCTGCCTGCGCCAACGTCTACCAAAATCACCTGTTCGTCATAGACGATGAGCGGGATATTCGACTGCGCATGAGCAGTATTGTCTTGGCCTTTTAGCCGCTTAACGATGTGGGCTCGCTGCTGGTCATTGGCTTCCGGTGCAAATAGTTCTCCGGCGAGTGCAATTGGGCCATCCGAAAGGACAGTCACATCGAACTCGCCATGACGGAAACTGTGAAACTCAGATGTAGTCATTTTCCAACTCCGTAAATTTGATGGATGACATGTCGGCTCATTGGAGATGTTTGGAAACTGACAGAACTGAAGAGTGGCCGTTCATTTTTGAACGACGCGGCTCAATCCAGTTTCATGAGCACTTGCAGGATGATAGCGATGCTGGTGAGCCGACGCGGGCGGGAGATCTACAATATCTCTTAGTACGACGCGCGGAAATCATGCGCGGGTGGGTCGGAGGCACCTAAGAGATGGCCTTGGCGGAGGACACTCCAACTCCCTCCGCCATGCCATACGCTCAGTTTTTCGCTGGCGAGCCATCATAATTTGCCGGGATCCAGTAATAGTGCCCCCCGTTGGCGCTGACATGTCCTGCGCCGGGAAATGAGATGTGCGCTGCCCCTATCCAATAGCCTTTGCGAGCTGCATCTGAGAAAATCGTTTCTCGTTCACTCTCCGCCATCTGAGCATCACTGTCGTAGGCCAAAGTGATTGATGGATTTGGAAATTGAACCGCTGCGACATGAACAACGTCACCCCACATAAGCATCTTCTCCCCTTCACTCTCGACCATGAAGAAGCTGTGACCAGGCGTGTGCCCTGGGCTGGCAATCGGAGTTATCCCCGGCGAGAGTTCTTCGCCGTACTTGAAGGGTTTGAATTTTCCGGCGGCGATGTACGGTTTGAGAGAAGCCTTGTCACCCTCGAACATAGAATTCAGCAACTTAGGCGCTGATTGCTCGTTTTTGTCACTCAGCCAATAGTCGGCGTCAACCTGACTCACCCTGACGATAGCGTTCGCGAACGCCACCTTGCCATTTGGCGCAATACCGCCGACGTGATCGGCATGCAGATGCGTCAAATAGATTTCATCAACCTGCTCAGGCGTATAACCCGCACTTTTGAGGTTGTCGATGAGATGACCGCAGCAGTCCCCGTAGAGTGATCCAGCACCGCTATCAATAAGAATTAGCTTGGAGCCAGTGTTGACCAAAAAAGCGTTGATCGACCCTTCGACCGGCACCGCTAGCTTGCTTTCCGCCAAGAGCGCGTCAGCTTCGCCAGGGGCAACTTGATCCAACGGCACAGCACCTTTTTCCCCAACGACTTGAGTTAGCACTTTATGTACCGGGAATGGATGCGTGCCGTCCGAAAGTACCGTAACTTCAAACTTCCCAACCATCATACGGTAGAAGCCCGGCGCCTGCGTGCCTACAATCGGTGCCGCCGCCAATGCTGGGGTGGTCGTCGAAATGGCCAACGCCCCAATGGTCAAAATTGAAACCACGACGGTTGCCATTGAACTGAAAAGAAATGTGAAGGCGGATTTCGAAGGCATTTGTGTTTCTCCTTATTCGGTGGAGAAATCTTAAACGCCCCTCTTCGGGAACTCTTGCACAGCAGTATGATGTTTGTCCGGGAATACGGTTAAACGACGCGCCATTATGGTTTGTCGCCAACGGAACTCGCAGTGTCGACCGACGCCTCGACAGACATACCTGGCCGAAGATCGTGGATACCATCCGCACCACCAACGACCTTTATCTTCACAGAAATCCTCTGGGGGATTTTGACGAAGTTGCCGATCGCGCTATCCGTTCGCAGCACCGAGAATTCGGACCCTGCAGCTGGGGAGATTCGCTCGACGACGCCGTCGAACCGCTGGGGCCCAATCGCATCAACATAAAACCAAGCGCGTTGCCCAACCTTTATGTTCCGCGTTTGCGCCTCTTTGAAGTTGGCGATGACCCACCGATCAGCGGGAACCAAGAACATCAACTGCGTTCCACTGGTCACATATTGTCCCTTCCTGGCACCTACATCGCTCAGCTCTCCATCCTCCGGTGAAACCACGGTAGTGTAACCAAGATCAATTTTTGCCAGCTCGAGTTGGGCGGCCGCACTTCCAACCTGCGATCGGAGAGCGTTGTCGTTGACTTGCGCCGATCGTATCCTCTGGTGCGAGCTGTCCAGCAGCGCATGCGCCTCCTGAAGAGCCGCAAGCATGGAAAGTTGGGTCGCCCGAGTTGCGTCAAGCTCACTGGTGGACACGGTGCCCCGCTGAACGAGTTGAGTAACGCGCTTCAAATCGTCTTGCGCTTTCGCGCTTTGTGCCTCCGCGCTTGCGACCCGAGCCTGCGCGGTAGCTACGTCGAAATTCCGCTCGGCAATGGTCTGCCGGTTGTTTTCCAGATTAGCATTCGCCAAATCTAGGTTTGCTTGCGCTTCGGCAACTTTCTGGCGGTACACCCTGTCGTCCACTCGCACCAGCTCTTTGCCAGCCTCCACGTCCTGGTAATCTTGGGCCGCAATCGCCTGAATGTAGCCACTGACTTGAGAGCTGATCACCGTAGTCCGCCCACGAACATACGCATTTTCAGTCGTAACGATCGCAGTCGCGAAGGGTGGAAGCTGCCAGACTTTGAGAATGATCAATGTTCCAGCGGTCGCCAATCCGATTGCGAGACCGATCGACAGGAAACTGCTTCGCGGTGGATGCCAAGTGTTTGCTGAAGCGATCGAGACTTCGGTGGGGCGTGCTTCTGTCAAGTTTTGTGCCTTTTTGCGAGAAAGCTGAAAATCTTCCCGTACAGCATCGCGCTCGCGACAATAACGGCGACTGAAAACGCGATGACGGATATGGCGAAGAATACGTCGTTGTAAGCCGCAACTCTGGCGTAGAGCAAACTCTGCTGGGCAAACGTTAACGTACCTTCGCCAGTGCGAAGGATCGGATCTGAGACCACCGCTTTGAATAGGTCCGAGTTCTGTGAAAGCAGTGAGATTACGGTTTCCTTAGATTTCACAGCCTGCCCAGCAAATTCCAAAAGATGAAGCTGCTGTGCGTAATAGAGATAGGTCTGCACGAACGCGGTTCCCGCGAGCGAACCTACGGCCTGCGTGATTCCGAATAATGCAACGAAGCTCGTCATTTTGCCTCCGCCCTCAGTAATTACTCGAGACAACCCGAATATGAATGATGGGCCGATGAACATCGTCGTTGCGAAGGCGATTATCGCTTGAGTCAGGAGGAATTGCGGAACTCGACTTTCGATGCCCGTGAATGAGTCAAGGAATGATGCGGAGGCGACGAGAAGTAGGGATACCAAGACCATCAAGGGCAGCCGCTTGGGGCGAATGACAATTGCTGCGGACAAAAGACCAATAGTCGCGGCGATGAATACAACGAGTGAGAAATCAAAGAAATCGTCGTTGGTCATCCCTAAATCGCGCAACAGGCCGATCACCGCCAATGACTGTTCGGCGATGGCTATTCGCCAGATCACGGCAACTATCGACCAACGGATGAACGTTAAAGATGATAGCCAGCGAACGTCGATCAAGGGACGGCTGCGCGAATACTCAATCAAGAAAACTAGCATGAGGCACGATATAGCAGTTGCAAGACTGAACCCTATCCAAGCCTCGTTCGTCCACCAAAGATAGCCGCCCAGGCCCAAGGACGAACCAAGCAGCGCAACCCCGGCCGCGTGCAATACAAATGTGATAGCATCGAGCGGCTCGAAGGTGTTGTGTCTCTCATTGGGTGGCAGCCTGACCACCAGAACGACCGCGAGCGTCACGGCTGATAAGCCAAGTTCGAACGACGTCAGACCGCGCCAGTTATCAACGGCAAGCTGGTCTTTCGGAAATAGTCGTGCAAGCGGCAACGCTAGTTGAGGGATCCCAATCCCCAACGCCACGGCGCTCAGCCTTCGACTGACTGGAAATGCCTGGATCATATAGAAGACGCCCAGGGACAGGAGCGCGGTGCCACAAAATCCGCTGGCCGCCCGGATAACTATAGCACTTTCGAGAGTTCTTACAGAAAGGTGGGCCGCGATCAGTACGACTTGAATGGTGAGGAACACCATACAGAACGATCGGATGCCGAACAGTTGGCGATATTTTACTAAGAGAGCCCCCGATATCGCTGTCGTCATCAGGTAAGCCGCGGGCAGCCAAGCTACCTCGCTACCATTCAGTTGCAAGGCACCTTGAAGATACGGAAGATTGGCGATCACGAGCCCATTTCCCAGCGCTCCTGTCAAACCGACGAGGACAGACGTCGCGCCATATACGCACCGTACCCTCATGGAATGAATTGGAGTGGGCGGAGCCCCAGGTATAACTCCACGTTCTGCAGCGGAG
The DNA here is from genome assembly GCF_030380735.1 of Rhizobium sp. S152. GTDB lineage: Bacteria > Pseudomonadota > Alphaproteobacteria > Rhizobiales > Rhizobiaceae > Rhizobium. The sequence goes on from NZ_JAUDRZ010000025.1 coordinate 36,108, forward strand.
AATTCAAAGACCTCATCTTCGTAAAAATGTAGGCGCCCGCGCCCTCCGCGCATCAGCTTGCCAAATAGCCTAATTGGGTGAGCATCCATGTGTATGCGCCTTGAGCTGCAAAGCAGGCGAAAGACATGCGCGGGACTGCTACCCGCGCACTTCCTCTCCAACACCAGGTTTCAGGTATCGATCTTACTTGCCTTCGGCGAGACATCCGCTCGATTGGCACCACCGGGTAAATGCCCAAACATGTGCGGCTTGATTTGGTAAAGCCATGACACGGCAGCTGGCTCTTTGCTCCACAATGTCTTGGCGAAGGGAATGAGCTGCTCGCCGACAAGAATTCCAAGGAGGCCGACGAGTGCGATTACCGGCGGCGCTGGAGAGCGAACGTTTAGCAGGCTGTAGACGATACCGACCAGCAGGCCTGCACCAAGGGATAGGAGATAGATTTTCACGGGTGTACCCTCTGTCAGAGACACTGTGTCGCCCTGTACCCACGGCGCAGAGCGACACAGCCGATTATCCTCAATGGCCTTCGGAAGCGTTGAACATCGTCTTCGCGTAGATGATGCCCAGACCGTAGGAGCCGCCGAACTTCTTTGCGATGCCAGTCGTCATGTCGTAAGTCTCGGTACGTGCCCAATCGCGCTGAAGCTCAAGCATGTACTGCAGCGAGGTCATCGGCTGAGCGCCAATCTGAACCATGCGATCCATCGCACGGTTGTGAGCCTCTTCACTCACATCGCCGCATGCGTCCGCAAGGACGAAGACCTCAAAGCCCTGCTCGATTGCCGACAGGGCCGGGCCGACGATGCAAACGCCAGTCCAGAGGCCCGTCAGGACGATACGCTTCTTACCGATGCGATTGATTTCCTCGATGACTGCCGCGTCCTCCCAGGTATTCATTGACGTGCGGTCGAACAACTTCTGTCCCGGAAAGGCGTCGGTGATCTCGTTGAACATGGGGCCAGAGAAGCTTTTCTCGGCCACCGTGGTGAGAATCGTGGATACCCCAAAGCCCTTCGCGGCATTCGCTACGAGGGCAGCGTTGTTTCGCAGGTTGACTGCATCGATGCTCTTTGTCGCAAAAGACATCTGCGACTGAAAGTCGATCATGAGAAGGGTGTGATCCTTCGGGGTCAGAAGCTTGGAACCCGGCGTCGGAGTAGCATTTGCGGTCATGAGTTTTATCCCTCTAGTTGATGCACGATTGCATGAGAGGAAACATGCCCAAAAACGCACCGGTATTCTTGTCGCATACGAAGGTCGTTTGGACTTTTCTATCGCTTGCTGTCCTCCCTCCAAGCCAGAACGGTGCGCTCCGCTTGTTTGCATCAAGCGTCAAACGGAAAGCTATTGGTAGTAGTGAGCGCGACTTTAGTATTGGATGGGGACGACTTTTTGAACGTTTGTGCTGAGATTTGACGATTGCTCCCACTAAAAACTCAGCCTACTAGCGATTCATGGCGGCAGCTGGTAAACCTCAGTAAATCCTTCGAAAACCACGCTTCGGAGCCGCCAAATGCCCATGCTGACTGTCCGCGACAACACGCGTCTTTATTACAAAGATTGGGGAAGCGGTCCCCCAGTGCTGTTCAGCCATGGTTGGCCACTGAATTCGGACATGTGGGAAAACCAGATGATGCACCTGGCATCTGAGGGCTACCGTGTTATCGCCCATGATCGGAGAGGATTTGGTCGTTCCGACCAACCTTGGCATGGATATGATCACGACACCTTTTCCGAGGATCTCTCCGAGATTATCAATGCGTTGGATTTGAGGGACGTCACGCTCGTTGGCTATGCAATGGGTGGCGGAGAAATCACCAGATATATCGGAAGGCACGGCACAGACCGCATTTCGCGCATTGTGCTTATCGGAGCGACGACCCCAAAGCTTGCCTGGAGTGAGGACTATCCAAACGGAGTTCCAGAAGCTGTATTCGAGGGCGTTAGAGCCGGGCTAAAATCAGATCGCGCGGAGTTTATACGTGGTTTCTCACGGCTGTTCTTCGGCGCTGATCGAGACGGCGCAACAGTGTCCGAGGGCAGTATGATGCAGCTGCATCAAATAGCGATGCAGTCTTCACTGAAAGCCGCCCACGATTCCATCACCGCATGTGCGATGACTGATTATCGAGGGGATATAGAAAAATTTGATATTCCCGTGCTCATCATTCACGGGGAAGATGACGCGTTCGTGCCATACGGAGCTACCGCACAACAGGCGATACAATTGATGCCGAATGCGGAGTTGAAGGTATACGAAGGCGCACCACACGGGTTGCTGTTCACACACAAAGATCGCCTGAACAACGACCTTCTGAGCTTTATTCGCCAATGAACTCGGCCGCACCAGAGGGTCCAATCGTATTCATCGTTGAGGATGACGATGAGCTACGATTGTCCTTGGATAGCCTATTTCGGTCTGTAGGCCTGAAGACGAGTATGTTTCCAAACGCGCGAGAGTTCCTCGATGCCAGGAGGCCAGACGCCAACGGCTGCCTAGTTGTTGATGTACGGCTCCCTGGGCTCAGCGGTTTGGATTTCCATGACCAGCTCACTAAAGCAGGGTCTGCGATCCCGGTAATATTCATGACCGGTCACGGCGACATACCGATGACGGTTAGGGCGATGAAGGCCGGTGCCGTGGACTTCTTGCCCAAGCCTTTTCGTGATCAAGACATGCTCGATGCTGTTGCCTCGGCGCTTGAGATCGACCGACATCGTAGAGAGGGAGAGGTCGAGCTTGTCGCCTTGCGAAAGCGCTATGCCGAACTGACATCCAGGGAACGCCAGGTAATGGCTCTCGTTACGACAGGCCTGATGAACAAGCAGGTCGCAGGCAAGCTTTCCCTAAGCGAAGTTACCGTGAAGATTCACCGGGGTTCGGCAATGCGGAAGATGGACGCGAAGACGCTCGCGGATCTTATCAAGATGGCAGAGATGCTTGAACTCCATCAGTCTTTCGAAGACTCCTACTAGGGGCTCACCGATTTGCTGATTGCTTGCAAGAGATCGTCCAGGCTGAAGGGCTTGGTAACGAACGCTGTAGCGCCAGCGTACAGAGCCCTTTCTCGAAGGCCTTGTTCAAACCGACCAGTCATCAAAATGACTGGAAGCCCGGGCCGGACACCTTTTAGCAGCGGCACCAGCTCCAGACCCGACATATTTGGCATGTGAATGTCGCTGATTACGCACTTTAGTCTTTCTAAATCTGAGGACGTAAGAAGACTTTCTGCTGACGGGAAGCATGCCGTTTTATAGCCTAGCGAGCGAATGAGGCTCGCCAGCGCCGAAGGAATATCCGGATCGTCGTCAACGATCCCTATGAGCGGTGTCTCCGGCATCTCCATTCCCCAGTTTGCACCTTGCCGATGCGGTAGCTCCATCGATGGATATAGACGGAGCAGATGCTAACCATCTACGGACGCGCTGGGGCGATCTGCTGGACCAACAAACTCCCGGCGCCACGTTCCATCCTGATCCTGATAGAGGATTTCGGCAGGTTGCCCAATGATATGCTGTCGCCTCGCCGCCTGTTGAGCGGCGGCTTGGGCTGCGGCGTGTGTTGGATATGCCTCAGACCAGACGTCGCCAAGGCGATACGCCCACCCACCATCGTGAGATCCAACATGATAGGTAACATGGGTCGGCGCCGTTTCGCTCATAAGAGCAGCTCCCCTAAGGATATATCCAAGTGCGTTACACCGACCCGCTATGGTCGCTGCGGCATTTAACGGCCCGATTAAGGAATAATTGGGAGACAAATATTGAACCAATCAACTATATGTGGACGATTGGACTGCCACTTTCACAACGAGAACAATGGCGGCACCCGAATGTATGGATGAACTATCCCTACGTATGATTCCCACTTTGATCGAGGTCGAATAGTTTTCACTCGTTGCCTCATATCGAGGTGGTAGCAATCCTCCCAAGCTACCGATGGGCTTCGGCTCCCCCTCCCCCGAAGCCGCGGATTTGTATCCGCTTGGCCGCTCAGCTCCGCCTCTGAGCGGCCATTTTTATCGCACTGGCCCACAGCGATGAAAACTTCGTGCGCGGTTTCATCAAATTCAGAGCATCCGTCCAAGCCACTATGGTTGAGCCGAGTTAGGTCTAGGCCATTGTTTGCTGGTCACCCCGCAGGAGCGCACCCATGACCGATCTACCTCTCCTTTCGCCTCAGGATGCAACACTTCTTGTCGTAGATCACCAAGCTGGACTCGCCTTCGGCGTCGGCTCAACCGACCGACAGCTCCTTCTCAACAACACGGTTGCGCTGGCGAAGACCGCGAAGGCCTTCCAAATCCCCGTTGTCGTTTCGACGTCCGCTTCGAAAGTCTACAGCGGTCCGCTGATGCCAGCTATCCGAAGCGTCTTAGGGGATGTGCCATCATTTGAACGACGGAACATGAACGCGTGGGAAGATGGCGTCGTTCGGGCCGAAATAGACAAGATCGGTCGGCGAAAGTTGATTGTCTCAGGCTTACTAACCGAGGCTTGCGTGTCGTTCCCCGTGCTTTCCGCTCTTACCGACGGATACGAGGTCTCGGTGGTTGCTGACACTTGCGGCGGAATAACCGCAGACAGCCATTCTCTTGCGCTCCGTCGTATGGAAGCAGCTGGCGCGACACTGACCTCGTGGCTGCAGGTGTTGCTCGAGCTTCAAAGGGATTGGACCCGCAAGGAGACTTACGATGGCGCAAGGGCGATCGTCGAAGCACATGCAGGCGGCTACGGCATAGGTTTGGCCTATGCACGAGACATGATTCACCCCGTGTGATGACTGCCTGCCGATGGCATCCCGCAAAATATTTTGTTGAATCGGAGAAGTTTGATGACCGCCGACGTAATTCTACACCATGGCCTTTTCACAACGCTTGATCGTTCAAATCCGACGGCAAGCGCTGTCGCTATCAAGGACGGCCGTTTCTTAGCCGTCGGTCATGACGCTGAGATCATGGCCCATGCTGGTCCCGACACGAAGGTCATCGACCTGAAAGGCAAGCGAGTTCTTCCCGGATTGATTGACAATCATACCCATGTCGTTCGAGGCGGCTTGAACTTCAACATGGAGCTTCGTTGGGACGGTGTGCGTTCGCTAGCTGATGCCATGGACATGCTAAAGCGACAGGTAGCGCACACCCCCGCCCCGCAATGGGTCCGGGTTGTAGGTGGTTTCACGGAGCATCAGTTCGTTGAAAAGCGTCTGCCGACGATCGAAGAGATCAATGCGATTGCGCCCGACACGCCCGTTTTCCTACTGCATCTATATGATCGCGCTCTCCTCAATGGTGCGGCACTGCGGGCGGTAGGTTACAACAAAGACACGCCGAACCCGCCAGGTGGAGAAATCACGCGCGATGCAAACGGCAACCCGACGGGGATGTTGCTTGCGAAGCCAAATGCGGGGATCCTTTATTCGACATTGGCCAAGGGGCCGAAGCTTCCTTTCGACTACCAAGTCAATTCCACGCGTCACTTCATGCGTGAGCTGAACCGGCTTGGTGTCACTGGCGTCATTGACGCAGGTGGAGGCTTCCAGAACTACCCCGATGACTATGCCGTGATCCAGAAGTTGTCGGACGAAGATCAGCTCACGGTGCGGCTGGCCTACAATCTCTTCACGCAGAAGCCAAAAGGCGAGAAGGAAGATTTCCTGAATTGGACTTCGTCGGTAAAATATAAACAGGGCACAGACTACTTTCGCCATAACGGCGCGGGCGAAATGCTTGTCTTCTCCGCTGCCGATTTCGAGGATTTCCGCCAGCCCAGGCCGGACATGGCGCCGGAGATGGAAGGCGAGCTTGAGGAAGTCGTTCGCGTATTGGCTGAAAACCGTTGGCCGTGGCGCCTCCACGCAACATATGACGAAACGATTTCACGCGCTCTCGACGTGTTCGAGAAGGTTAACCAGGATATTCCTCTTGAGGGTCTAAATTGGTTCTTCGACCATGCGGAAACGATCTCCGACCGTTCCATCGACCGTATCGCTGCGCTTGGTGGTGGCATCGCAGTTCAACATCGCATGGCGTATCAAGGCGAGTATTTCGTCGAGCGCTATGGTCATGGCGCAGCTGAAGCCACTCCACCTGTCGCCAAGATCTTGGAAAAGGGCGTAAAGACATCGGCGGGAACCGATGCCACCCGCGTGGCTTCTTACAATCCCTGGGTTTCTCTCGCGTGGATGGTCACCGGCAAGACAGTCGGAGGCATGCAGCTCTATCCACGCGCCAATTGCCTCGACAGGGAAACCGCACTTCGCATGTGGACCGAAAACGTGACCTGGTTTTCGAACGAGGAAGGCAAAAAGGGACGCATTCAAGTTGGCCAGTTTGCCGACCTTGTTGTGCCGGATAAAGACTTCTTCTCATGCGCAGAGGACGAGATTTCCTTCCTCACCTCCGATCTCACAATGGTCGGCGGCAAGATTGTCTTCGGAGCAGGTGACTTCAAGGCGCTTGATGAAAACGACGTGCCGCCTGCAATGCCCGATTGGTCGCCGGTCCGAAAATTTGGGGGCTATGGCGCTTGGGGTGAACCAGATGGAGCGGGAAAGAACTCACTCCGTCGGATGGCAATTGCGTCATGCGCCTGTAACAGCGATTGCGGCGTTCACGGCCACGATCACGCCGGAGCATGGACCTCCAAGCTCCCGATTGCCGATCTCAAGGGTTTCTTTGGAGCTTTAGGTTGCTCCTGCTGGGCAGTGTGAGGGAGGACGTTCTAATGGTTGCACATCGACGAGCATCGCCGGACACGGCAATCGGGCTCAGCAAGAGTTTCGCTAGCAGCAAACCTATTCAATTCATTGGACTTTTGGCCCTTTGCTCTGCGTATATTCAGGGGCCGCTGACAAAAGTATTCGATTTCGGCGGAGCGCTCGCGGAAATGGATCATTTTGGTCTCCGCCCTACTCTTTTTTTCGCGGTTGCCGTGATCATCTTCGAGCTTGCCATGTCCGCGGCTATCCTTACCGGATTTTTTCGCTGGGCTGCAGCCCTTGCTCTAGGGGTGTTCACCCTTTTGGCAACGTCGCTGGCGCTTCGCTTTTGGGAGATGGCTCCAGGGATGGAGCGGACAATGGCGATGAATGCCTTCTTCGAACACCTTGGGCTTGCTGGTGCCTTTCTCTTGGTAGCTTGGCATGACCTTCGGTCCAAGTATCACCTGTAAGGCGTCCAAAACAAACTGGAGTCAAAGCCATGGGACCTAAAATCCGCGACGGGGTCGAGACGTTGCCAGAAATGGAGGACGTCAATCTCGAGCTGCCCCTCCCGCCAGCCGAGAACCAAGACGAACTGATTGATGAAGCTCTGCAAGAGTCATTCCCCGCGAGCGACCCACCGGCCAGCGGCCGGATGGAATGAACAAGCACACCACATAGGAGCCGTTCGATGAACGACGAAATCAAGGCGCGTCGCACCGCCTCACTTAAAACGCCAACAGGCCTCGGCGCAGATGCGACACGAGACATTTCTGCCGCTGCCACGGCACTGCTTGCCGATGTGTTCGCTCTCTATCTCAAGACGAAAAACTTCCACTGGCACATGTCGGGTGCAAACTTCCGTGATTATCATCTTCTGCTGGATGAACATGGCGACCAGCTGTTCGAGATGACTGACCCGCTTGCAGAGCGTGTCAGGAAGCTTGGCGGCACCACGCTGCGATCAATCGGCGATATATCCAGGCAGCAGCGAATTGCCGACAACGATGCGGAATTCGTTCATCCCCACGAGATGCTCGCAGAGCTGAGAGAGGACAACGGTTCACTCGTTGCAAGTATGCGGTCACTTCACGAGACCTGCGATGAGTATGGTGACGTTGCGACCGCCAGTCTCCTAGAAAACTGGATCGATGAAGGCGAAAAGCGCATCTGGTTCCTGTTTGAAATTCTACGCGGCACTAACCAATAAGTCTGTCAAAATCGCGATTTCCAGAGCCACGCCGCCCTCCCAGGGTCGCGTGGCTTTTTAATGCGTACTGACTCGTTCCGAGCAGCTCGCTCGGTGGACTGACCGACGCCCTGTCATTGTTCAAAAATCGTTGAAACCAACAAGATTAGCGGGACGCGGGCACCTACAACTTCCGTCACGGCGATCAACTGCCGCCAAGCCACCAAGGGGCCAACGATGGCAAACGACTTCGACTTCCCACTCTCCCGTCGCCAGACACTCATCGCAGGCGCAGCGCTTTCTGCTGCGATGGCGGTTCCAGATCTCGCATTCTCAAAATCAGCAACTCAGACAGCGAAAGGAAACTTCGAAATGACCGACGGCTTCGTCAAGACCAAGGATGGCGTGAACATCTACTATAAGGATTGGGGTCCGAAGGACGCACAGCCGATCCATTTCCATCACGGTTGGCCGCTGTCTTCCGACGATTGGGATGCCCAGATGATCTTTTTCCTGCAGAACGGCTTCCGTGTCGTCGCACACGATCGCCGTGGCCACGGTCGCTCGTCTCAGGTCGCTGAAGGTCACGACATGGATCACTACGCTGCCGACGCTTCTGCTGTCGTCGAGCATTTGAACCTGAAGAATGCTGTTCATATCGGGCACTCGACCGGCGGCGGCGAAGTTGCCCGCTACGTCGCGAAATTCGGCCAGCCTCAGGGTCGCGTCGCTAAGGCTGTTCTGGTCAGCGCGGTTCCGCCGCTGATGCTCAAGACTGAGTCCAATCCTGGTGGTCTTCCGATGGAGGTCTTCGATGGCATCCGCAAGGCGGTTGCAGACAACCGCGCACAGCTCTTCATCGATTTCCCCACGGGCCCATTCTACGGCTTCAACCGCGATGGTGCGAAAGTTTATCCGGGCGTGATCCAGAATTGGTGGCGCCAAGGCATGATGGGCAGCGTCAAGGCGCACTATGACGGCATCAAGGCTTTCTCTGAAACCGACCAGACCGAAGACCTGAAGAAGATCACCGTTCCGACACTCGTCCTGCATGGTGATGACGACCAGGTAGTCCCGATTGCCGACTCCGGTGAGCTGTCCGTCAAGCTCGTCAAGAACGGCACGCTCAAGGTCTACAAGGGTTACCCGCATGGCATGCTGACGACGCACGCCGATGTGATCAACCCGGATCTGCTCGCCTTCATCAAGGCGTAAGCAAGTTCGCAATTGACCCGCTCGCGAGCAGTCGCGAGCGGGATCTTTTTATTTCAACCTTGCGTCGGGGGATGCCATGAAAAGAGTTCCGCTCTCTGTCCTATTGAGCTTTAACGGCGGCTACGTCGATACGGCTGGTTTCCTTGCGCTGCAGGGGCTATTCCCCGCCCACGTCACTGGTAACTTCGTGACGCTAGGCGCCACCCTTGTTATGGGTGGATCAGGTGCCCTTCCCAAGCTGCTGGCGCTTCCGGTCTTCTGCCTAGTGATCCTTGTGTCCCGTATTGTCGGTCTCATGCTCCATAAGGCTGGTCGACCTGTCCTGAAATGCTTGCTTGCGACCAAGGTAGTGCTGTTGATCGCAGCCGCGATCTTCTCGGTTGTGCACGGCCCCTTCAGCAGCGCCACCGCAATTGCGAATCTCGTGATGGGTATGACCTTGGTTTCGGCTATGGCGGTTCAGAACGCGTTGCACCGTGTTCATCTCGCCAAGTCGCCACCATCGACATTGATGACAGGAACGACCACTCAGATCATGCTCGATCTCGCGGAGATCATGGCAGGAGAGAAGGGTGAAAGTTCTACCCAAGCACTTGGCCGCGTGAAGCGTATGATCGTTGCCGTTGCCGCTTTCGCCCTTGGATGTGCATGTGCGGCTCTCGCGATCGTCTCCATTCCGCTATGGGCGTTTGTCATCCCTGCGGTTCTAAGCGTCTTCTCGTTTGTCGCTCGAGTCGAAACTCCAGAAGGCGACTGAGCGGCTGCGCTTCTTGAAGCGAGCGTCTGCAAAGGTCGATGTCCTAAAGTCTCTGCCACCGGCGTAACTGCGCCCCGAGCGCCGCCCGGTGCTCGGCACACGCTCCTATAATTTTGGACGACATTTTTAGAGCGGCGGTCGCCCTTTTCGGGGCGGCCGTTTGGGCTTCAGGCCCTGCCGAGTTGTTTGCTTCGCGGTAGGTTGATTGAAGGCTGCGGTAACATCCTCAATGCCTGGTCCGGCCCCACATCAATGCGCTCATCGACTCGGATAGAGCACATTCGAAACACCCGTGGACGGGTATTGCGCCCTGTGAGAGCGCCTTTTATCTTGTCGTCGGCTTTAGACCATCGACGAGCGACCAGCATTATACGCGCTCGCAAGAGGATACATAGAGAATATAAAGCTGGCAGCCTTGCGCCACACGTCGGGACCAGGATGTCGTCACCGGCGGTTCTCAGCCGCCATTTCTTGCAGATCCAACTCGTGCTCAAGCTGTCGGAGAACCTCATCGTGGATTTCTCCGGCTTTATGCATTTTCAAGATCTCAGCACGTCCAGCGGCGATTGCCGCGAGAACCGTATCGAAGTGTTCAAGTTTGATGGCGTGATGGAACTCCCGGTCCCGCTCATAGTGCGCTGCCACCTGCGCTCGGTGTCCATACTGCTCTAACAGTCTTGGATGCCGCTCATTGCCATCTGCATCCTGCGACAGCGCCTGAATAGCTTTGTATTGCGCATTAGCCACTCTTCGCCAGGCCATCGCTTCGTTTGCCTGTACCGTGTGGCGCTCGTCTGAACCGACCACACCTAGAAGCGAGATGAGCGGCCCCCAATGTACTCCCTTGCAACAGAACCGTAACGATGATCACGGCGAATGCACTCACCAAGATCAGGTCTCTTCCGGGAAAATTGGCCGGGAGCGACAACGCGCCGGTCAGGGTCACCACACCGCGCATCCCAGCCCAGCTCATCACCACGGTAGTGGCTAGCGACGCCGCCCCATGCAAGCGCCGTAGCCGGAAAGCAAACCTACCTATCGTACCGGCGGTCAACAACCAGGCAAACCGCGCATAGATTACCGTCAACACGACAGCAAGCACGGGAAGTTCCAGCGACACCATCCCCTGTTGGACACCGCCAAATCGGTCGAGTACGCCGCGCAACGATAGTCCTATCAAGATGAACAGAAGCGACTCCATCACGAACACGAGCGCTTTCCAAAACGCTTGAGCCCTGATGCGTGTCTCGGCTCTGAACATCTCGTGTTGGTGCCAGCCTAGCAAGAGGCCTGTGCTGACGGTGGAAAGTACCCCTGATCCTCCAAGCTTCTCGGCCGCGATGTAGGACAAGGCGGCGAGTAGCAAGGTCGACGTGATAATCAATTCGCTGTCACGTAGCTTCCGGATAACGGCCAGACCTGCCCATCCAATCGAAAGACCCACTGCAATCCCGGCCAAGGTGACCCATATCAAGGACGTCACAGCCTCAGTTACGCTGAACGCTCCCGTCAACGTAGCTGCCACGGCAAACCGCAGTAGCACCAAGCCACTTGCGTCGTTTACTAGGCTCTCCCCTTCCAGCAGCGCCGTAATGCGGCTTGGTAGATGGAGGCGCTCAAGAATAGCTCCTGCCGCGATCGCATCGGGCGGCGAAACGATGGCTCCGAGCGCAAATCCTACTGACCACGGTAGCCCTGGGAGCAACAAATGGAAAATAATGCCCACTGCGAGCGTGGTGAAGGCCACCGCCCCGAGCGCGAGGGAAGCGATGCCTGTGAAGTATCGCTTAAAGTCACCCCATACCGTGTAGTAGGCACTCCGCATCAGCAGCGGGGGGAGAAAAACCAACATAACAAGGCTGGGATCTATCTCAATCTGAGGAACGCCAGGCGTCAATGCGAGCACAACCCCACCAACGATAAGCGCTGCGGCTGGAGGAAGCCGCAGTCGCCTTGCTATCAGTTCGAGGATCACTGCTGTCATCAGCAGCAGGACCAAAAACTCGTAGGTGTGTTCCGAATTCATTCGTCGCCAAAACCCTAGATCAGAGACCCGCGCGTGATCGTCCAAGAACCTTACGGTTAACCACATGGACAGGTGTTTGGCCGCTCAATACTCGAGCTACCTCACCGGGCGCTCCAGCTTGAAGCTCGGCGAATGCCTCGATTGAGTACCACGCCGCGTGCGGATTGATTACAACGTTTTCACGGTGTCGCAGGGGGTGGTCGATCGGCAGGGGTTCTGGCACAGTCGTGTCTAGGGCGGCACCACCGATAAGTTTGCCATCCAGCGCACGAACAAGCGCATCCTGGTCTATCACGGCGCCACGCGAGCAATTGACGATATAGGCATGCGGCTGCATCTTTCTGAAAAGATCGTCGCCAAACAAGCCTTTGGTGTCTGCCGTAAGAGGCGTGTGCACGGAGATCAAGTCCGCTCTAGCAAGTAGTTCGTCTAGCTCGACCTTGCTGCCAGGTGCCCTTGCGTCCTCTTCCTTCAAAAAGGGATCGTACCAAAGAATCGTCACGCCAAAGGCGGCCATCCGGTTCGCGACGTGCCGCGCGATGTTGCCGAACCCAACGAGCCCGACAGTTTGCGTCGATAACCTCCGGATTGGTGCCGCCTCCATAACGTCCCACCGCCCAGCTCGCACGGCTCGGTCTAGGAGCGACGTTTTGCGGACGCCGCCAATGAGAAGTGCAACCGTGTGGTCAGCTACTTCTTCAACGCAGTAACTAGGATTGTTCGTCACGATGATCCCGGCGTCCGTGGCGGCATCAAGGTCGATGGTATCCACCCCGATGCCATACCGCGCAATGATTTTGCACTTCGGCATCTCACTCATAGCCTTTGCAGTGATGGGACCTGCGTAGGTATTCAGCAGTGCGTCGCAGTCAGCAGCCTCCGAGAGGAACTCTTGCTCAGTCTTCGTGTGCATTGGAAAAAGATCGACGTCTGGGCCAAGTATGCCGCGCTCAACATCGACACTTTTCCACACGTAATCCGATATTACCACTTTGGAGCGGCTCATAGCTGCTTCCTTTCCGGTTTTGAAATTGAACTCAGGCTTCCCAGGCAACGATTTCCTGGCGTTGTGCTCCGAGTCCGTCGATCCCCAGAGTCACTACGTCTCCGGGCCTTAAGAAGACCGGCGGTTTTTGTCCAAGGCCAACACCAGCAGGAGTGCCAGTGGCAATCAGGTCACCGGGTTCAAGCGCGTAGAAGTTTGAAACGTAGCTGACGATTTCCCGCACACCGAAGACGAGGTTTGACGTGTTCCCGTCCTGGTATCGGTGACCGTTTACCTCCAGCCAGATTGGCAGTTCGCCGACATTTTCGACCTCGTCCTTCGTGACAAGCCATGGGCCGACTGGAGCAAACCCCGGAAAGCTCTTCCCCTTGGTCCACTGCCCTCCGCGATCCATCTGATAGGATCGCTCGGAAAGGTCATTAACAACGCAATAACCCGCAACGTGTGCGAGCGCGTCCTCGGGCGATATGTATAGGCCGCCCTTGCCAATGATGATTCCAAGTTCGACTTCCCAGTCGCCCTTCTCCGACTGCCGGGGAAGCCGGACCAAATCTGTCGATCCGCTAGGACGGCACCCTTTCATGAAGATGGTCGGCTCCTTCGGAAGAGGTAAGCCTACTTCAGCCGCGTGGTCCGTGTAATTCAGTCCTATGCAAATAATCTTGCCGATAGACGAGACCGGCGGACCTAATCGCACATTCGCGTCGTCGACGACTGGCAGGCGGTCAATGTCCAACTCAGCGAGAGCTTTCAGGCTCTCGTCAGACAAAACCTCCGGAAGGATATCTGGAGCAAAGATCGAGATATCCCGAAGCTTACCGTTTCCATCGACGAGCGCGGGGCGCTCAGCCCCAGCCGCTCCATAGCGAGCGAGTTTCATTGGTTTATCCTTTCGAGGGAGAATTGATCAGCCGTTCCAGGTCTCAAGGAACTTCAGAAGGAGCCCATTCACAATCTCGGGCTGCTCTTCCTGCGGAAGGTGGCCGCATTGGGGGATCGCATGCGTTTCGAGGTTATCGGCCATCTCCGCCCAGATCTTGGGCATGTCGAATAGTTTGCCCACAGTGTGGAAGTCTGCGCCCCATAGGGACATGACCGGGCAAGCGATCTTCACATTCGCGTCTTCCAGGTCCTCAGCTATATCGAGCGCGTTTGCACGATAGTCAGACATGGCGCCACGTACTGCCCCCGGCGCTTGGAAAGCACGAACATACGTGTCGAATGCTTCTCCGCTGATAGCTGCAGGGTCATAGCACCAATCTGAGAAGAAGTGCCGCAGCCAGAGGTGTTCACGACCAGCAATCAGGGCTTCCGGCAGGTCCGGCACGAGATGGAACAGGAAAAACCAATAGGCCTTTGCGATCTTTGCATCGAGATCGCGAGCAACAATCCGTGTGGGAACATTGTCCATCACCACCAAGCGATCGACCAAGTCGGGATAATCTTTGGCAAATCGCGTAGACACTCTCGCTCCACGGTCGTGCCCCACCAACGCGATCTTATCAATCTGCAGCTCGCGCATGAGTTCGCGCAGATCCAGAGCCATGTTCCGCTTGTCATACCCCGTCGCGGGCTTCTCAGTTTCACCGTACCCACGAAGGTCCGGTGCGATCACGCGATAGCGTTCCGCAAGCACAGGGATCTGGAAGCGCCACGCGAAGTTTGTCTCCGGGAACCCATGCAAGAGCACCACAGGTGGCCCCTCGCCAGCCTCAACGACGTGTTGGCGAATTCCATTGGCGTAAATCCCATACCGCTTCAGCTTCATGTCGCTCTCCGTTCATTGCGTCGTTGCGATATGTTTTAATTGCCGAAGATGCGGGGTTTGCGCTTGGACGAATTGCTTGGAGTTGAACAATCCGGCTCTGGTTTCTCTCTGGCGAGACAGCTGCTATTTAGCCACGCGGCAGCTACCCTAGCCGTGCATCGCCGGATCCAGGTGTTGTGTCATCGATCTAGGCGAGTTAGCCTTGAGAGCTAAACAGGTGTTTGTGCTGGCGAGGCTGGCATCGGAGGTATTGGTCCGCAGCAGACACGGTATCGCCGAAATGAGCAGCAGCGTGCCACGGCCACCGGGGATCGTAGAGAATAGCCCGAGCGATCGCTATGCAGTCTGCGTCGCCAGTGCCAATTATTGCCTCTGCCTGCTCGAACTCAGTGATAAGACCAACAGCGATCACTGGTATTTTGACCGCTGCTTTGACTGCTCGCGCAAACGGGACCTGATAACTTGGCCCAATCGCTATGTTCTGATCATGCGCAAGCCCGCCACTCGAAACATGGATGGCGTTGCAACCTCTCGCTTCCAACTCAGATGCGAAAGCGACTGTCGATTCCAAATCCCAACCGCCTTCCGACCAGTCGGTAGCGGAAACGCGTACCGTTACTGGTCGATCAATCGGAAACGCCTCACGGACGGCCTCAAACACCTCTAGTGGAAATCGCATTCGGTTTTGGAGTGAACCGCCATACTCGTCCACCCTCCTATTGGACAGCGGCGAGAGGAATTGATGGAGCAGATAGCCGTGCGCCGCGTGGATTTGAACTGCCGAAAGACCAAGGCGGGCCGCGCGACGAGCCGCGCTTTTGAAACTGTCGCGAAGTAACGTCATGTCCGCTCGATCCAGCGGAACAGGAGCATCATAATGGGAGCGAAACGGCACATCGCTCGCTCCCAATGTTTGCCATCCCAGTGTGTCCGTCGGCGGGATCTGCCCCCCGCCTTTCCACGGAACCTGGCTGGACGCTTTGCGCCCAGCGTGGCTGAGTTGGATGGCGATAGGCATATCCGAGTAGCGGCGAACACCTTCGAGTGTTTTGGCAATCGTTGCCTCGGTCTCATCGGAGTAGAGTCCCACATCGCCGTATGAGATACGCCCTTCAGGCGATACTGCCGTAGCCTCAATGGTGAGTAGCGCAGCGCCGGAATTTGCGAGCATGCCTAGATGCATCATATGCCAGTCAGTCATCCGCCCGTCTATTGCAGTGTACTGGCACATTGGGGCGATAACGATCCGGTTTCGCAGTGCCAGATCCCCGACTTTCAATGGCGAAAACAGTTTGGAATGGGTCATCAACAGCTCCACATCATTAGGCGCTCTGACGCCGCCATGTTCCCCATACCGTTCCTCAGGCAATCAAGCTTGAACGATCCGACTGCCGTGCGCTGACCTGCAACCTCGCTTAATCCTCTTTTTCCGCGCCAGATCGGTTCTGTCGTCTCCATTTACCGGGTGTTTGCCCAACAACACCTTGAAAAACGCGCGTCATGTGGCTCTGGTCAGCAAAACCGCATTTAGTAGCCACATCAAAAATTGTGTCTTTTGAGAGAAGCAGCTCTTTCGCTTTCGCAACGCGATATTCAGTGAGCCACTTATACGGGCTCTTACCGAACGTTTCCTTGAAGGCGCGTGTGAAGTGGCTTCTTGATAATCCGCATATTTCCGCAAGCCTGGTTATTGACACCTGATCGAAGGCCGTAGTCGTGAGGAATTCCAGGGCACGCTTTTCCTGCCAGGGCGCTAACAGACCACTCTTCTTTGAGGGGAAATACTGCCCCCCATATGACTGCGCCAGGTGGGTCAGCAACACGATGCTGATTTGCTCAAGGAACATTTGATTGGGATCCTGCCTGCTTAGCAGATAGGGGGATATCGCTTGGGCAAGCCCTAGAATGACTTCATCTCGCGTCCCGGGCTTGCAGTCGAAACCATCGAACTGAGGTCGACCAAGCTCCTCTAGAAATGTGCGTATGAACGCGAGAGGGATATTGAAGCGAATATTGTCGAAGGGCGAGAGATGATGACACTGCCACTCCTCCCTCAAATCAGTTATCGCAATGGCTGATTTTGGATGCCCTCCCTCAAAAGCGAGCCTTCCATTGCGCCACAGACGATGGTGGCGAAAGTCTTCCAATTGGGTGATTACTGAAACGGCTTCTTCCCGCTTGCTTGGTGGCGCAATTGGCAGATCGTCGCCATCGTAACTCAAGCGAGTGACGGTGACCGCCGATGCCTTGATCGACCAACTTGTGACTTTGGCCGCAAAAGGTGAAAAGGCTCCGTCGATATTGGTGTCCAAAACTCGGATCTCCGCGGAATCAGATCAAGAAAGGGCGTTCGACAACTCAGTGGAGTTGGCGACCTCTCCATTGCGCGGGGGTGGAACCAACCTCTTTTGAAAACACTTTGGTAAAGTGGCTCTGGTCAACAAATCCACACGCTTTCGCAATTTCTTTGATCGAAAGCAGGTGCTCTGAGAGGAGGTCCTTCGCGACAACCACACGCGCCTGTATCAGCCACTGGTGTGGGGTCAGGCCAGTCACATTCTTGAAGCCCTGAGCAAAGTGACTGGCGGAGAGGCCGGTGATACTAGCTATCTCGGCAACGGTCAGTTCCCTCGACAGATTTTCTCGCATGAAGCCCTTGGCGGCAATTTCCCTATCAACCGGCAGTATTGCATTGTTTCTTGGCGTCGCGACCTCAAGGCAATCCTGCAAGAGGTGCGTGCAGACAGCCACCGAGAGATGGCGTAGAATAGGATCGACAGTTGAGGGGTCACGGTCGAAAAGCGACAAGATCACAACAGCCAGATTACTAATAACCTGATCGGGCTCGGCTCGACGGCAACGCAGCGTCCGTTTGCCTTGATCTGGGAAACTCACCTCAGCGACCTCAGCTATCAGCGCTTTAGGCAAGTAGATAGCAAGAGAGGATAGATCTCTGTGAAGGACCACCGAAGCGCCCGCACTGAGATCAACCACACAAACAGACCCCTTCCCGCACCACCGTGGCGCCGCCAAGCTTCCATCCGCCTGGACATCAGAGTGTACGGTGTCTTCAAGATAAATCATCAACAGATAAGCATCGCAACTCGGCAAGGCCACCCTCGCCTCGATATCCGTTGACACAGATCGGGCAATCCTCGTAACCGAAATCGACGATGATTTAAGCGGGATCGTCTTCAGAAAGCGTGCTTCCGCCGTTCCAAAGTATGGGCCAAGCGATTTTGTTTCAGGACAGTCGAGATTCAATCTCTTCTCCAAGGCCCCGCTGGATTTCACAACCCGACAGCAGCCGGGCTAAAACACCATACATCTTTGATGTGAGGTTATGCAATGACGAGCCTACAAGTCTTACAATTGTGTTTAGAGCGCGGCTAAGCATTCCGTGTCTCGCAAAAAGACACTGGAAAACATTAATTTAGAAGTTTTTGTGGAAGGGCATGTTCCCAAGCGGCATAGCACTCATCTGATTGCGCTCGAAACTCGTGGCGGAGCGCTCGCCTACATATCGCTCGATGATCAGGTGTGCTCCCGCGAGCACCACGTTATCAATGAAGGAAGGTGCCGAAGCCTGCTCCTGGCGAAGTATAGGTGTGAGGGTTTCCACCAGCGCACGAATTTCGAGGTTTGAGCGGCCACCTGAGTTCCTGATGTGCAAAGCCGAAGTATCGCCGTGAAATCTAAGCAGCATGGCAATGTAGCTAACCGGCAAGAAGAAGTGCAAACATCCTCTCGTGCCGAAAGAAAAAGATAGCCCACTATCCATTCGCAGATCGGAAAGGAAGACACGGTCGGAAATGTCACTGGACGTGGTTCCAACCTCGGCAATTTCGATTGTGCAGAGGAAGGCCTCTTCCCGCTCAGCAGGAATGATGAAGTCACTCTCGCCACCAGGATGGTAAAGAATGGCGACCTGATCGGAACAACAGCAGATCGCGCGTACCGTGGCGTCCCGGAGTGAGCTTTCTTCTGTCACTCTCTTCGCGAACGCGAGTGCACGGGTGTTCCCGGTCATCTAGGATCTCCAAATCAGCGATCAGAGAAGAGTACGACAATTTGTGAGATGGTCGTACCCATCCTGAAGTAGGGGGTGCCCCCGACCGAAGACTTGAGCGGTACAACTATCTGGAAGCTAGCGATCTTTTATTGGCAACTCAAGCTCTTGTGCGAGTCTGACAAGATCCGGCAAGCTCTCCGCATCCATCTTCTTCATAACCTGCCCACGATGTGCCTTTACCGTCGGCTCGCTAATACCGAGAATATTCGCGGTCTCTTTGTTTCCGTAGCCCGCGGTCACAAGCGCCATGACGTCCTTTTCTCTTGCGGTCAGGCCATCGAAGCGGGTTTTTGCCGATGCAAGCGCTCGATCAACAAGTGAGCGCTCGTCATATTTCTCGAAAGCAACGTGAATTGCATCGATCAGCTCCTGCGGCCGTAACGGCTTGGTCAAGAACTCCGTTGCACCAGCTTTTATAGCTCTTACCGCCATGGGGATGTCCCCATGACCGCTGATGAAAATGATCGGAAGTTTGGCATCCAATCTCATGAGGTGATTTTGCAGCGCGATGCCACTTTGTCCGGTCAAACGAACGTCAAGAACCAAGCAGGCTCGGGCCGAAATTGGAACTCGCGCCAGAAACTCTTCCGAGGATGGAAATGTCATCACCTGAAATCCAACGGATTGCAGGAGTGCCTCCAGCGCAACTCTGACGTCTACATCGTCGTCAACGATGTAGACAAGATTATCACGGGGTTCTGGAAGCAACATCTCAGCGTTCATCTGCTGCAGGCACCACTATCTTGAATACTGCGCCGGGTAATCCTCTTGTCGTTTCCGCCCATATTCGTCCTCCGTGAGCTTCCACAATCGAACGGCATATCGACAGTCCGATGCCCATACCTTCGCGCTTCGTCGTGAAGCGCGTCTCAAATAACTTTTCCGCATCGTCTAGGCCGATGCCTGGACCCGTATCGGAGACAGTCAGTATGATTTCTGCGTCTGACGATCGCTGAGACTCAATGGTAATCACGCGTTCGCTAATGTTTGCGCCAGCCATAGCCTCCAAAGCGTTCATAACCAAATTGAGTAAGACTTGCTGGAGCTGAACCGGGTCTCCCACAAATGTTGGAAGTTTGGAACCGAGAATAGTGCGGACTTCGGCCTGGCGACCTCGGATCTCATCCCGCAGGAGGCTAAGAACCTTTGTAATCACTTCGTTGATTTCGATCGCGGCGGATTGCGTTGGGGCGCTTGTTGCGAGGCTGCGTATACTTTTGACAACGTCTCCCACTCGGTGGCTGTTCTGCGCCATTCGGTCCGCCGCAGCCTTGGCTTGGTCGAGATACCGTAAGCAGGTCTCGGCATTCGAGACAATCGCGGTAAGCGGCTGATTTATCTCATGCGCAATGGAGGCGGCCAGTTCCCCCAATCTCGTTAGCCTTGCAACCAATGCCATGTCAGCTTGCGCCCTGCGCATTGCTTCATCCATCTGTTTCCGATGCCCTATGTCACGGAACACCAACACGGCGCCCACAACGTCACCCTCATCATCTATGATCGGCGCCCCGCTATCATCGATGTGAATGTCAGAGTCGTCCTTCGCGATCAGCACGGTATGGTTCGCCAATCCGACAATCGTCCCTAGCCTCAACACCTTTGCGACGGGGTCTTCCACCGTCTCGCGCGTATCTTCGTTAACGATCCGAAAAATGTCCGTGACGGGAAGGCCAAGTGCGTCCTTGGCTGACCACTTTGTCAGCGCCTCAGCCACGGGATTAATAAATGTGATCCGTCCGGTGGCGTCTGTGGCAATGACAGCATCCCCGATGCTCGCGAGCGTCGTAGCGTATCGCCGCTCACTCTCGTGCAAACGCCTTTCCGAGGCGTGCTTGTAGAGGGCGATCTCGATAGCTGCTTTGAGTTGTGTTTCTTCGAAGGGCTTCACGAGATAGCCAAAGGGATCTGACGCACCAGCCCGTTCAATGGTTTCGTCATCAGCATACGCAGTTAAGAATACCACTGGCATTGTTCGTTCACGGCGTATCAACTCGGCCGCCTCTATGCCGTCCATTCCGCCTTCGAGTCTAATGTCCATTAAGACAACATCGGGCCGACGCTCAGATGCCACGGCGACTGCTTCCTCTCCGGTCACAGCCGATCCCACGACCTCGTAACCTGCTCTATGCAGAAGATTTTGGATATCGCGGGAGACAATCCTATCGTCTTCTACCACCAATACTTTTGAACGCTTCATACTTGCCTCACTCATACGCGACTGCAAAAGTGATCTCTGCAGTCGTTCCGCCATTGCATCTAAAACTCAATTTGCCCCTGAGTTGATCCACCAGATCGTGGACTAGCTGCAAACCAAGGGTCTCGCGCGAAACCGGACCCGGACCTAGTCCAACACCATCATCGCGAACGATCAAAGTAAACTCGCTTGACGAGTTGCGCGACATGGAAATCAGAACGCTTCCGGGTTCCCCATCCGGAAATGCGTGCTTCAGTGCGTTCGACACCAACTCATTGACTATGAGTCCACAAGATATTGCCCGGTCGAGGTCAAGCTCGACGTCTTCATCCACCTCCACGCTCAAACTTACTGATCGCGCCTGCATCCCGTAAGCACGGCTGAGGAAGGAGCAAAGCGTCTTAAGGTGTCCTCCCATGGATATACGAGCAAAGTTTCCGGCTCTGTATAGGTTTTCGTGAACGAGAGCCATCGACCGTACCCTATTCCGGCTTTCCTGAAACAACTCAGCGGTTTTGGGATCCTCGATATGCGACGCTTGAAGGCTCAATAGACTGCTGATGAGTTGAAGGTTGTTTTTTACCCGATGGTGGACCTCCCGAAGCAGCGACTCCTTTTCGTCGAGTGAAGCATTTTCAAGCGCTATCGCCGTTTGCCCGGCGATCAGCTTGATGACCGACGTTCGCGCAGGAGGAAATGCCCCCGCGTACAGGTCATTCTCTAAGTATAATATGCCGACAGACCGCCCTCTCGCCACGAGGGGCACGTATAACGCAGAGCCCTTCGCACTACGATGAGACGATTCTACCGGGGACGTTTCGAACGCAACAAGCTCTTGAGAATTAAACGCCTGCCAAGCAGGCTCTAGCGGTATTTCTTGTGCCACCCTTAGGTCAGAGGAGACAGCGAAGCCATTCCCATCATCATATACATTCACCTCGGCCTCAAGCCTGAGCCCGCCACCTTTTGGCGTGAGCAGTCTCGCATGCCTGGCTCCTGCGTTTTCCATTGCGATGGAGAGGAGGGATGTGAACATCCTCGATTGCACCGCCTCCCCAGAGACAGTCGCAGTTGAACGCTCCACTGAAACGAGGTCAAGACCACCAGCTCGAGCGTCGGCAAAAGCTTGGATCTCATGGAGTTCTCGCGCCGTTTCGTTGGGGAATGCTAGGTCGAGGGCCCTCAACTTTGCGTTCGCCCCCCAAGCGCGGTAGGCAGCATAGCTTTTCTCGCGATAGGCAAGAGCTGCTGAGGACAAATCCAACTCTTCGGCAACTTCAGCCGCAAGTTCACATCCCAAGGCCTCCATATGCGAAAATGCCTGAACCCTTGCAGCGGCGATCGCTCGATCAAGAAGTTGCAGGGCCTCGATAGGCCGGTCCTCTAGCCTCGCCACTTGGGCTTTCACGATCGCACAGTGGGCCGTAAACGTCTTCGGTGAACTGTCAGCGAGCGCTTCCAAGAAAGCCAAATGTTTTGCGATTTTCGACAGCGCGTCATATAGCGAGACGCTTTGGGCAGCGGCTTTCGACAGGGCAACAGAGTAGTAGAAGGAATACTCGACGTACTCGAGGTGTCCTGCAGAGGTCCACAGGAGCCGTTGTGCCTTGTCAGCAAACCCCAGTCCTTCATCAAATCTCCGGGCGAAAACGCTCGCCTGAAGCCTCCTCACCCAGTGCCAACACTCAGCGATCTGCATTCCAGGCGTTGTAGTCAATCGCCGTTCAAATTCTTCTACTTCGAACGCACCATCATTGAACTGGCCCAGCTCGAAAGTGGCGCCACGCAAACTGCGAACTGTCATCAACTGGCTCGTGACGATATCCGCAATCAAACCAAATCCAATGAGTTTGGCATATTCCAGCCCCTCAGCGCTTCGCTTCTCGACCGCGCCGAGGCCATCGCCAGCAAACAGAAGGTTGCTTACGGTGGTGCAGGTACAAAAGCCCGCGTACGTTAAGTCACCACTATCCTGCGCAATCGATAAGGCTTGCCGATGCAGATCGCGCGTTGATCGTATAGGTCGCGAGTACGGTCGAACGTGATACGCCACGGTCATCGCTACGCGCCCTTTGAAACGGGAGTATCGCGGGTCAGCAACCAGGGTCAATGCTAGTTCCCCAAATTCACCACCGGCGGGGAAGTTGTCGAACATGGGTCCGAGCACCATACCCAAATAGGCATAACCAAGCGCGGATGATGCTGTATTGCCCGAAATTTGGCTGATGTTAGCCATCCTGCACAGGATCAGACAAACGAGCCGATCACTCGTGAAGAACGCGGGAGGAAGGGCTGCGGAAAGCACGTCAAGAAGTATGGCATCGTCGTTCTGACATGCATGCAGACCTGCCCTCGCGCTAACCTTACCCTGGAGGATTTCATCGGCTACCGGCCCGAACTCGTCCTGAACGTCATCCCAACTCGGGTTGGCGCTCCACCGGTAGCCCTCTTCTGCTAGGAAGTCGAGACACAGGCGTATGGCACCGTCGAAACGGCCCAAAGCCGTAAATAGCGTGATTTCGGTCCACGCAATCCGGCCACGCTTACTTTTGCCGACCGTTCGGCTCCTCAGATCCCGTAACAGTCCCTCGGCCACTTCCGGGTTTCCTGATATCAAGGTGCAATTCGCGATGCTGATTTCGAACTCGAATTGCAAATCCTCATCACGGTTTGGCTGTTCATTTACGAGCCTTAGCCCGGTCTCGTAGTAGCGAACCGCGGCGTCAAACGCTGAAGCTTGCTCGGCCTTCATTCCAGCTGTTAAACTTAGCTTGGCAACGGCGAGTGCTTCTTTGCCTGGCTCGATCAAGTCTATCGCGTAGCTGTATTGCTGGACGACTTCGAAAACCGTATCGCTAGACCCTTGGGGCGCAACGGCTCTCATTTTTCTTGCCAAAGCAAGATGCATCTCGCGGCGCACATCCATCGGCGTTAATTCGTACGCCGCTTCCTGTATTCTATCATGGAAGAATGCAACTGTGTTTCCGTCATTGGTTATCAGGCCTGCCGCCGATGCCTCCTCCAGCGCGTCCTTAGCAGTTTCTTGGTCCAACGCGGCCAGTAAGAGGCTGTTGCTTACGCGATTTCCGAAGAGCGCCATGGCAATGATAGCAGCCCTGGATTCACTGCTCAGCTGGTCAATTTTCCACCTCAGCAAGTCCGAAATGTTCTCAGTTAGAAGGGTTCCGGCTCTGTCCCGGTTGAATGACCACCGCCTTGTAACCTCGCTGAAAGATAGGGCACCCGCATCGGCCAGAGAGCTAAGCAGTTGGGTTGAGAATAGAGGATTTCCCTCTGCCTTTGCGTGAACCTCGTTCGCCAAGTCGGACATCTCATGGCGCGGCGATCCCAGGCTGTCCGCGACCAATGCTACCAATTCGTCTTTGCTCAGCGGAGACAGCACCATCTGGTCGATGTTTAGGGTCAATTTCCCAGCTTTGGCGAGCCAAGCGCCGAGCCGATGACCAAGGCCTACCTCGTTGTTTCTAAAAGCTCCGATTATTAGGAGGTTCGGTATTGAACTATCGATGACGGTCCGATCCAGGAAGTCCAGGGTTGCTTGATCGATCCATTGGATATCATCGAAGAACAGAATGAGTGGTCGAGCCGAAGTGGCGAAAACTCGTATGAAACGGGAAAGAACAGCGTGAAAGCGAACTTGTGCTTCTGCCGGAGGCACGAAAGGCAGATCCTCCTGCTTACCCACGAGCCGTTCAAGATCTGGGATCAATGACGTGATAGCCCTTCCATTGGTCCCCAAGGCCTCTTTTATTGCCGCAACAAGCGATTGGTTTACTGGACGCCGTATCTCGTCTCGGACTACATCGCCAAGTGCCGAAATCAGCGTTGTATAGGGCGTTGTGAAGTCCAGCTGATCAAATTTCCCTTGCGCAAACAAACTCCTTTCTGGTTCGAGGCCCATGCGAAAGCTGCGTAAAAGTGCTGACTTGCCGATCCCAGCCGGACCCGCAACCAGGACAAGCTTCGATGCTCCAAGTCCGCGGGCGTCCTCGAGTGCGTTGTTGAGAACTTCAAGCGCGTGCTCCCGTCCATAAAGACGGGAAGGGATCAACAGGCTTCCGCGTGCGTCTGCTCGCCCAAGTTCAAAGCCAACTCGTTCGCCAAGCGCAAGGCCATTGAGGGCCGCGACAAGATCGGCCTCCAGTCCTGCGGCCGTTTGGTATCGGTCCTCCGGCGGCTTAGAGATCAGCTTCAAAAGAATCGATGCGATGATGCTTGGTATACTTGCTACCCATCGACCCGGCGGAAGCGGCGGTCGCGCTAGATGGCTATGTATCCATTCCCCGGTCGTCCGCGCTGCAAATGGAAGATGTCCTGTCAGAAGCTCGTAAAGAGTTATACCAAGGGAATACAGGTCGCTTCTTTCATCCGCCACAGCCTCCAACCTACCTGTTTGCTCAGGCGAGACGTACGGGAGGGAAAATCTGGTGGGCTGTTCACTCCGATAGCGGAAACGAGCTTGTGTCGAAAATGACCTGCCAAAACCGACGAAGAAGCAGGTGTCCAAACCACTCAACAGCAGGTTCTCTGGTCGAACGTCTCCGTGGATCAGCCCGTTTTGATGGATCTTCACCAGGCTTCGTGTAATCGCAATAGCCAGTCGCAAATAGTCCGTGACCGGACCGCCATGGCGCCAAAGTTGTCGAATGGGGCGACCGCCTGGATCCTGAAAAATTACAGAGGCTCGACCATCGATCATTGCGGCAGTGAGGGGCACCGCAGCAAACGAAGTATCAAGATGAGAAGCAGATCGAATTTCCGCGTCTAGCAGACGAGTTTGCGCTGAACTCTCGCCCGCCCGCGCTACGAGTATCAATGAGGGGGGCGCTCCGGTCTTAGTCACCCGAAAAAGCTCCGCATCGCCCTCCGATCTGAGCGAGGTCCAGGTACCCAAGTCACGCGACGCAACTTCCATGAAGAACTGCCTCTCCACTAACGCGGAAAAGTGCCCAGACGCATTGCCTGAGCACCTTTGGCGCATTGGAATGGTTGCTTGCGTCCCTGTCAATCCTGGGCGCTGTGAACACGCCTGCCGCGGAGGGGTTGCACCCTAGACAGCGGACACGGCTGTGACAGCGTCGAGGATGACGTCAGTTACGGCTTCCGGCATGGAAAGCAGCGACAGGTGGCCTGCCTTGAGTTCGGTTGTCTTCGCGCCCATTGCCGCTGCCAGTTCCCGTTCCAGCTCAACACTGACCACGCGGTCCTCCGTAGACACGACATACCAGGTCAGACGCGAGAGCCATGCGGGCTCAGTCACCTTGTCACCAAATGTACTGGCAGCTAGTGGCGGCTGAAGTACGGCAAGCACCCGCGCTTCATCTTTGGGGAGATCTTGACCGACGTCGTTCACCCAACCTTCTTCTGAAAGTGTCAGGTAGCCCGCGCCGTCGTTCTTGATCTGTGAAAGGCCGGGAGGTGCCGGATATCTGCCGACCTGGTCGCCGACCGTCTCACCAGCCTTTGGAGCGAACGCGGCGACATAGACAAGCGCCTTTACCTTGGGGTCGTTGCCAGCTTCGGTGATGACTGCACCTCCCCAGCTGTGACCGACAAGAACTATAGGGCCTTCGACAGAGTTGATGATACGGCGGGTTGCAGCGGCGTCATCCGCCAAGGAAGAAGTGGGATTCTGAACTGCGACGACAGGAACTCCCTCCTTCAGAAGCAGCGGGATCACTTTCTGCCAGCTTGAGCCATCAGCCCATGCCCCATGAACGAGAACGACAGTTGGCTTTGCGGAAGTAGAGGTCATTTGGTCTTTGCTCCTGACAGGTCTGAATATCGAGAAGATTAAAGTGGCAACGGACGGCTGGTCTTGATGGATCGGACTTTGTTTGGACCGCAATATTGCTGTGAAAATTTGCTGTCATGGCGTAGCCTGCCTCACATAAGCGATCTCGGCGACGATCAACAGAGCTAGGCTCTGCGCATCTCGTGCTTTTGGAAATAGCCCGATCGGAGCTTTGATGCGCGAGAGTTGGCTTGGGCTATATCCCAAACTCGAGAGCCGCTCGATTCGGTTTGCATGCGTCCGCGTGCTTCCCAAGGCGCCGATGTAAAATGGACTTCCGAGCAGAACCTCTCTCATGACAGGAATCTCGTGATCCAGATCGTGGTAGAGAAGTGCCACTGCTGTGTTCTCGTCAAAAGGCGGCAATTCCGGCAGACGGTTGCCATCGCGAATATGGTCGAACACCTCATATCCCGCCGCCTTCGCAACATTTGCCGTTGCCTCGACTTCGAGCGTCCGCCCACCGATGAAGATCTTCGGCCGTGGCCTGTACGACATCACAAAATTCTCGCGGACCCAGCCGGTGGCAGCACTGCCACTAGCACGTAACGAGCGCTCCCCAGGAGAGTAAATCAAGGAAGACGACGCCCGGTTCCGGAGTTCTTATAAAACAGTCTCGATCGGCCCGACATCGTCCACGACGTGTATGGCGATATTGATGCTCCCTCCACATGGGAGACGAATGTCGAAGAACGGTGATCCGACACCTAGTCTAAGGAACCGGTCCATTCTCTTCTCGATGGCCGCAACCGCCTCTGCGGCAACCGCGGCTTCGGTGCATCCCCCGGACACAAAACCACAGTAGAGCCCCTGGTCGGTAATCGCCATCTGAGCCCCCAAAGCTCGCGCCGAACCGCCCTGGACCTCAACCAATGTGGCGAGTGCGACACCGCTTCCGGCTGAGATGCAACTTTGTGCAAACCGCAAGACGTCTTCGTTTCGATCCGTGATGAAAGCAGTCCGGGGTGCATCAAGGTGTGACGAAAGCTTCGTTGACATAACGGCGATCCCGGCTCCGATGTAACTTGTGGAATACTCGGCGCCACGGCTGGCTCCGAAAGACGGAAGCTATGACCGGCTTCGGATAAGGTCTTGAACGATCGTACTGTCGCCAAGATAAATTGGCGGTGGAGGAAAAAACGTGTCTCACGGAGAGAGACCTACACGAAGGTATATACTGTTCACACCTCTGCACGATTTCGTCACAAGCAATGGTCGGCAAGAATAGGAACATCGACAAACTGCATTCTGGAGGAGAGTGACGATGTTGCTTGTGAAGTCGAGCGCTGCTGCAATGCTTTTCGCTCTTTTCTGCACCCGTTTTGCCTTTGCATCTCTCGACGGGCATCAGAGAGCAGATTTGATAGAGGTCCCAGAGCAGAACTTCACCGTGACGTTCACCCAGAGCGTGGACCCTGCAGAGTCATCAGCGAGGATCTTTGGGCCAAGCGGTGAGGTTCCGATAATGTCACCCAGATCCGGAGAAAGTCCCGATGAGTTAGTCGTCCCTGTGCGCCAGTGGCTTGAACCAGGTGTTTACATCATCTGGTTTAACGTGGGTTCGCCAGATGGCCGATTTTTCTCGGGAACGACAACTGTCTCAATCCCCTCATCCGTTCCAACTGGCTCTTCCAAGCCGGAGCCAACGGCTGCGGACGCTTATCAAGAGAGATGAGGTCGGCCACCATGGATATGTCCCGACTGAGACGTGCCTCTCCACACAAGTGTGACCTGAACCAACCAACTCGACTACTGGTCGCAGCAAATGACAAAGGACCTGGTGGCCGCGCGTCCAAGCTCCCAGTCGCCATTGCCCAAATAGAGCCCGGCGCCTTTTCATCACCCGCTGAGCCGTTGTCGCTCGCACTACCGTTCCTGGTCGTTATCGTACTATCCACCGTGGTTTTTGCCGAGGCGATGGCACTTGCACCTATTATAGTCGCGGGCCTGGACGACCTACTGCGTTGAATTTGGATACGCCCTGGCCAGCCGGGCACGAATCTCAGGACATCCTCCAAATCAGCGTTTTTCCGTCCAAGCCGTGCGACCGACGTGCGTTGTATTCCTGGAGAAGTTGAAGACCGATCCCATTCACAGGAGCTGTAATGCGCCGCAGCATGTCCCTATTCACGCTGCCCCTAATCGCGGTGGTAGCCCTCTCAGCTGAATCTTTGGCGAAGTCCGCGAGCCCGCCGGTGGCGGTTGCGCCTCAGTACGACACGACACATGTCTATGTCGCCCCAGATCAGGTGGACAGCTTTGTGCAGGCGTTTATCGGCACATTCGGCGGAAAATCTACGAACCAGGTGGTCGCGACCGTGACGCCGACCCCTAGCAGCACAACAAGTCAGCTGCTTCAGACCCCCGTCGGAACCATTTCCTTGTTTGGGTTCAAGACGCCGATCCCGTATCCGTTTGGACTCGAGCGCAACGGCTACCTGGTCAGGGATATGGACGTTGCAATCAAGGCAGCACGGGACGCTGGCGCCAGCGTAATCGTCGAGGCTTTTCCAGATCCTATTGGCCGCGATGCTGTGATCCAGTGGCCAGGCGGCCTGAACATGCAGTTATACTGGCACACCAATCACCGCGCCTACGACGCGTTCGAGACGATACCCGAAAACCGCGCCTATATTTCACCAGACGCCGTGGGGGAGTTCCTCAGAGACTTCCTCTCATTCTCTCATGGCAAGATTGTTGCCGATGAAAGCAATGCGTCAGGTGCAGAGATCGGCAAACCGGACCAAAAGTTCCGTCGCATCCAAATTCGTTCCGACTTCGGACGAATGCTTGTCCTGGTTTCCGATGGTCACTTGCCCTACCCTTATGGCTACGAAACGACCGGGTATGAGGTACAAGACCTTCAGCAAACCCTGGCAAAGGCTGACAAGCTTGGCGTGACAATTCTTGTCCCGCCGCATAGCGCCGGGGATCGCCAGACTTCCATCGTACAATTCCCCGGCGGGTACATCGCTGAAATTCACGCGGTGGCCAAATGAGATCCGCTCGGAATGAACAGGAAACCCCGAGACGCGGAGCCCGTAGTTGGTTGCGCAACAGGACCGTGGCGTTAGCGCTTTTGCCAATCGCCCTGTCTATTTCCCACTCTTACGCATATGCGCAGAGCCCTGCCTCGCCGCCAAAGCGGCCAGCGATTAAGTCCAATCGCTGGCAGGAGGACTGGTCAGTTCTATCGGATCCTAGCCTGAAAACCGAGCCGCTGGACGACCTCAAATATATTCCGCTTTTTCCTGGCGACCCTGACAGCTACGTGTCTCTCGGACTGACACTTCGTGAGCGTTACGAGATCAACACGGCCCCTGGTTTCGGGATTGGGGATGGTGCGAGAGACTCCTACCTTCTCCAGCGGGCCCAAATTCATATCGACACGCATTTCAATGAGAATTGGCAACTTTACACTCAATTCGAGGATGCCCGTGCTTTCGGCAAGCACGACATCGGCGGAGCGGATGAGAACGAACTCGATTTGAGGCTTGCCTTTCTCGGATACTCGCAGACGTTCGACGCAGGAACATTCAAGGCCCGCGTCGGGCGGCAGGATTTTGCTTTCGACTTGCAGCGCTTCGTCTCCTCGCGCGACGGACCAAATGTTCGGCAGTCGTTCGATGCCGTCTGGGCTGACTGGGAAACGGGGCCGTGGCGGATTCTAGGTTTCATCAGTCAGCCGGTGCAATATCGCGACGACGAGCCATTTGACGACACGTCAAACGGGCATTTCACATTCAGCACAATCCGCCTTGAGCGGCAGGTGTTCGGTACCAATGAACTGTCCGCCTACTATGCTCTGTACGACCGGGACGGTGCGCACTATCTGGATGCAGCCGGTGATGAAGAACGGCATGTGTTCGACGTCCGGTTCGCTGGTAACTCCAATAATTTTGACTGGGATGTGGAGGGGATGGGCCAACTTGGCACCGTCGGGTCGAGCGACATCAAAGCCTGGGCGATCGGTGCACGCGTAGGGTACACTTTCACCGATGCCGCATGGACACCAAGGCTTGGCCTACAGTTCGATGTGGCGTCTGGCGATCGGAATCCTGGCGACGGGAATGTCGAAACATTCAATCCGCTCTTTCCAAACGGCTACTATTTCACTTTGGGAGGCTACACAGGCTATTCTAACCTGATCCATCTCAAGCCATCGATTACGGTGAAGCCCACCGAAAAATTGTCGGTCACCACCGCTGTAGGCCTGCTGTGGCGTATGACTACAGCGGACGCTATCTACACGCAGCCAAGTATCCCGGTTGCCAATACGGCAGGTCACGGCAATTCTTGGACCGGTGCATACGTCCAACTCCGGGCCGACTACTCATTCACACCGAACCTGACAGGAGCACTTGAAGCAGTGCACTACAACGCTGGCTCTACAATTCGCAATGCTGGCGGGCATGACGGCAACTACCTTGGAGCCGAGCTGAAATTTTCGTGGTAATAATATTCCTTGTTGAACGACGGCTGCATCGGCCTGGATGGATACGGCCGCAGCCGTCTTGGGATCTCAGCCTTCGTCCTCAGGCACGCCAATGGCAAAACCGTTCAAGGTCATAGAAACAGAGCAGTAGTGCCCCACAAGCCAGATCAACTCTCTGACTCCAGATTCGCCGAACAATTCCAGCGCATTGTTATATACTCGCTCCGGAAGAACGCCGCCTTTGAGCAGCGCTCTAACAACGTCGAGGGCTGCTGCCTCCGAAATTGACAGATCCGCGGGCCGCTCGCCTGCGGACAATGTCGAGAGCCGAGCGTCGCTCATTGCGTGCCTATTTTTTGCGACAGCCGAGTGGGCATATACCTCGTACGCTGCACCGAAATGAGCGCCAACAGCGATGATCGCCACCTGCCGCACCGAATCATCCAAGTGCCTGAAGGCCGTCATCGCCTTCGTAACGGCCCAGAATGCCTCGCCGACCTCGGGCTGATGTAGCCAAACATTCCAAGGACCAAGGAATGCACCGTCGGCACGCGTTGTAACAAAATCCTGATACTTGGCGCCGACACCAGCCTTCATCTCATCGTAGAGAGCCTTCTGTCTCGGATTGAGTTCGCTGGGTGACAGTGGTGGCATACGCATCGTGATCTCCGAGTTCAATGCCTATTGGAAGTCGCTGAAGGGACTGACGCTACTTGAAAAGGTGGAGATCAGCTTCGAGCAAAAGCGAGAAGGTCTTCGGAAAGTCGGTGCTTATGGGTCACGTATAGGGCGTGAGGAGCGCCCTCGTAGATCTTGTAGATGCACCCCGTAATCATCTTGGCGGTGCGATCGCCTGTGACGGCTTTGGGAGCAGTTTGATCATCGTCCCCGTGCACAATCAATGTCGGAACATCGATTGCGGCAATATCAGCGCTGAAATCCGTTTCGGAAAACGCCGTGACGCAGTCGAGTGTAGCCTTGTGCGAGGCCGCATACGCCATCTGCAAGGTTTGAGTGAGCACGCCTTGCGTGACGCATGAGCCGTCGCGATTGCTTCCGAAGTAGTAGGTATTGAAATCCATCAAGAACTGGGCTCGGTCGGCGGTCAGCCCCGCGCGTATGCCCTCAAATACCGCCTTATCGACCCCATCAGGGTTATCCTTCGTCTGCATCAAGAAAGGTGTTACCGAGCTTACCAGTGCAAGCTTTGAGATTGCTTGGGAACCGTGACGGCTCAGGTATCGAACGACGTCACCCCCGCCCATCGAAAACCCGACGAGGGTGACCTCTGAAAGCCCAAGATAGGAGATGATATCCGCGATATCATCCGCAAACGCGTCATAGTTATAGCCGGACCACGGTTGCGACGAGCGCCCAAAGCCGCGGCGGTCATACCCGATTGCACGGAAGCCATTTTGCGCCAGGAACAACATCTGAGATTCCCACATGTCTGCGGTGAGTGGCCAGCCAGGGCACAATAGTACGGGTTTTCCAGCTCCCCAGTCGTTGACAAAAATCTGGTTGCCGTCGCGCGTAGGAATAGTCGTCATGGGTGATCGTCCGGTTGTATCGGTTACCGGTTAGACTAGCCATCGACGAAGCGTACCGCTTGGACGTTCCTATGGCATCTGACCAGATCGAGACATCCAATGATCATCTAAAACGCAGTCGGTTCGAACAATCCGACGTGGATCGGAGCCAGTACGCTCGCGAAGATCAGCAACCCAGCCATCGGAGAATTTGTAATGACCCGATATAGAGAGCGCACGAAAACTACGACGTACGACACCGGCTTTCCAATCGCTGTGATCGGCATCGCCATGCTGACCCTTCTCCTGTTCCTTGCGGTCGGCCACCTGCATGAGGAGAGCCAACCGCGTCAAGCTCGCGTGTTCGTTCCAGTGGCGATTGAGGAAGCCCGCGCAGACTAGGAATCCTTGGCTCTACCTCTCGCTAGTGACTTCAACACACGGAGCATCGCCATGGATTTTGCATTCTCAGATAATTGGATGACAATACGTGGGCTTTCGCAGCCGGAGCGGGCCCAGACGTTGATACAAGTCAGCAGAAGCCTGCACTACGCAGCCCTGCTCTCACGAACCGCTGGTAGACCAGGTTGGTTCGAGATGGAGCAGCTCGGAGATAGCATGCTGCGCGACCACGACCACTTCTTGAAGAGTGACCAAGCCTGCTCGCAGGCCCATCAGGATGCGATGCGACTTCTATCGCGGTGGGAGTGTCAATTCTCAGCTGAGAGTGAAACTTTGCAGTGAGCCTCGCCCTTTTCCTACAACAGCTTACTTAGACTCTCATGGCCGCGCTTTTCTCGCTTCAACCCGTCTCGGAGTGTAGACCTTAATGTCCCAATGCACGCACATGTCGACGATCAAACGTGTAACTCCTAGTAGCTTGGGCTGCCAAGAATGCTTGGAAATTGGTCAGAGATGGGTTCACCTGAGGCTCTGCCGGGAATGTGGGCACGTTGGCTGCTGTGATGACTCCATAGGTAAGCATGCCACGAAGCACTTCCGCACGACGGGGCACCCCATCATTGAAGGCTATGACCCTCCCGAAGGTTGGGGATGGTGCTTTATCGACAACGACTTCGTCGATCTGCCTGACCAAACGCCGCAACGCGGACCTATCCCTCGGTATGTAGATTTCTCAAATGACGACGAGTGATTTAACCTCCCGATTGCCTCAGCTCTTTCCGGCTCTGAGCCCAGCGCACATAGAAATTGCCACTCGGTTCGCCAGCGGTCCCGTGCAGACCTTCTTGCCTCAAGCTAAAATCTCAGATGTCGGTGATCGGGACGTCCCATCTTGGCTCGTACTGTCCGGCACGCTGGAGGCTTACAAACACAACGGACTGTCGAAAGACGCACTCATTGTGTCCCACGAGGAAGGTGAATTCTCGGGTGAAGTCAGCCAGCTTTCTGGCCGCCCTGCCCTTGCTAGCTTTCGAGCCGGATCCGACGGATGTCAGCTCCTACCGTTCGACTCTTTACACCTCAAGGCCCTGATCATCGGCTCCGCTGAGGTGGGCGAGATCATTATGCGGGCTTTCATCCTGAGGCGGGTCGGTCTTATCGATGGTGGAGGTGCCGGGCCAGTTCTGATCGGTACCCCTGGCAATCAACATTTTGTCAGGCTGCAGAGCTTTTTGACCCGAAATGGCTATCCTAATACCGTGCTTAACGCCCAGGAGGATATCGAGGGACGAGCCTTCATCGAGCGTCTCGGTATTCTACCGGACGACCTACCCCTCATGGTCTGCCCAAACGGCACAGTCCTGAAACATCCTTCCGACGCGGAAGCAGCATGTTGCCTTGGTATAACGCCAGAGCTGGATCCCGACAAAATCTTCGATGTTGCAGTCGTTGGCGCAGGGCCTTCAGGTCTAGCAGCGGCCGTCTACGCAGCGTCAGAAGGACTGAGTGTTATCGTCGTCGACGAACGAGCAGTTGGTGGCCAAGCCGGTAGCTCGTCTCGCATTGAGAATTATCTCGGTTTTCCGACAGGCATCTCCGGTCAAGCTCTGGCCGGACGAGCGTTCAATCAGGCCCTGAAGTTCGGCGCGGAGATTGTTCTTCCAGTGACAGTTACTGGGCTCGTTCCCCCTCTCCCAGGCAAGCTTGCCTCTCAACCGCATCGGATTTTGCTTGATGGCGATCGCTCGATCCGCGCTCGCACGGTCGTGATAGCATCTGGGGCCCGATATCCTCGCCCTGCAGTTCCCCACATTGAAGATTACGAGGGCGCAGGAGTGTCCTACTGGGCATCGGCAATCGAAGCGAAGATATGCGAAAACGAGGAGGTTGTCCTTGTCGGCGGCGGCAACTCAGCTGGACAGGCTATCGCGTTTTTGTCGCCGCGCGTAAAGCGCCTCCATCTCATTGTGCGCCGCGATTTGTCGGAGACGATGTCGACTTATCTGATTGATCGCATTGCCGCCCTTCCAAACGTCGATATCCATGTGGGATGTGAACTTGCCGCGCTGACAGAAGACGATCAGCAAGTCTTCAGAACGACTGTGCGCCGTTTTTCTGACAAGGCAGAGCAGAGCTTCGATGTCCGTCGCATTTTTCTCTTCATCGGGGCCGATCCAAACACCGCCTGGATTAAATGCCGGATCTCAACTGACGACAAAGGGTTCATAACGACTGGCTCAGATTTCGGCGACGCGGTTGTCGCAGAACTTGGAAGACAGCGGTTCCCCTTGGAAACCAGCGTTCCAAACGTCTTCGCGATCGGAGATGTTCGGGCGGGGTCGACAAAGCGCGTTGCGGCGGCGGTTGGAGAAGGTGCCGCAGTTGTCAGCGAGATCCATTCAGCTCTCAAGACAATCACATTGGCCACCGCTTCAACCCCTAAACATCTAGGGGTGAAAGTCTGAGAGGTTTACCCTCCGACACCAGGAAACTCTAAGTAGCCAAGGAGCATTAAATGGCATCGAAGGTCGCGGACGTGATGACCGAAATCCTGCATACGGCGGGAGTCGAACGAATCTACGGAGTTGTCGGCGACAGCTTGAACGGTCTGACGGAGTCTCTCCGAAAGCGCGGTGACATCGAATGGGTTCATACACGCCACGAAGAGACAGCCGCCTTTGCCGCCGGGGCCGAAGCTCATCTGACTGGGAAGCTGGCCGTCTGTGCAGGTAGCTGCGGGCCAGGCAACCTTCACCTGATAAACGGTCTGTTCGACTGCCACCGGTCCCGCGTGCCAGTCCTGGCAATCGCCGCTCAAATCCCGTCGGCCGAGATTGGCCGCGGCTATTTCCAGGAGACCCATCCTGACCAACTGTTCCGCGAGTGCAGTCACTACTGTGAGCTTGTCAGTCACCCAGAGCAGCTGCCTACGGTCATAGAGTCGGCGATCCGCGCAGCTGTCGGCAAACGAGGTGTCGCTGTGGTGGTAATCCCTGGTGATGTCGCTCTTTCCGACTTTTCGGCGAAGATTTCCAAGGCGCCCGCCCTCGCCGTCCAGCAGCCGAGCGTGGTTCCCCCAACCGAACAGATTGCTGATTTGGCTTCTCTTCTTGACGGAAGCGCAAAGATCACTCTGCTTTGCGGCCGTGGATGCGACGGGGCGCATGCCGAGCTGATCGCCTTTGCCAACAAACTGAAATCACCAATTGTTCATGCGCTGGGCGGCAAAGAGCATGTCGAGTTCGACAACCCATTTGACGTAGGAATGACAGGGCTGATCGGTTTCTCTTCCGGCTATAAAGCGATGCTGGAGTGCGATACCCTTGGAATGCTGGGAACCGATTTCCCGTACCGACAATTCTACCCCACCGATGCGAAAATCGTCCAAGTCGATATTCGAGCCGAAAACCTTGGCAGACGCGCAGCCTTGGATCTGGCAATCGTTGGCGATGTCAAGTCCACTCTTTCCGCTGTTTTACCCTCTCTGAAGGAACGCACAGATGAGAGGCACCTCACTGATTGCCTAGCTGCTTACAAGAAGGCGCGTGAAGGACTGGATGATCTGGCCACCGGACGGAAGGGCGGCAAAATTCATCCGCAGTATGTCGCTCGCTTATTAAGCGAGCACGCGTCCGACGATGCGGTATTCACCTTCGATGTCGGCACCCCTACCATCTGGGCCGCGCGATATCTGAAAATGAACGGGAAGCGTCGATTGATCGGCTCCCTCGTCCATGGATCTATGGCCAATGCTTTGCCCCAGGCGATCGGCGCACAGGCTGCGTTTCCCGACCGGCAAATCGTCAGCATGTCTGGAGACGGCGGCTTCGCGATGTTGATGGGGGATTTCCTTACGCTTGTGCAGCAGCACCTACCGGTCAAGGTGGTGATCTTCAACAATTCGACCCTTGGCTTCGTTGCAATGGAGATGAAGGCGTCCGGCTTCCTGGAGACTGGCACCGATCTTCAAAACCCCGATTTCGCGGCGGTAGCCCGAGCAGCCGGTGTTCACGCGATCCGAGTTGAAGACCCTACGGAGCTTGAAGCTGCAGTAAAGGAAATACTGGCTCATCCAGGTCCCGCGCTACTCGATGTCGTAACGAACACCGAAGAGCTATCGATGCCACCAAAAATCGAGGCGGCTCAGGTAAAGGGGTTTGGCCTTTGGGCGATCCGAGCCGTGATGAACGGCAGAGGGGACCAGCTTGTCGACCTAACGGTTTCAAATTTCCTGTCGCGCTGAGCTAGGAAGAACGGTTCCTCAGGGCAATGCGCTCGCTGGAAAAACGTGAACTATGGATCTGGGAAGAGCCCGGGTAACCCCGGGCTTTCCTTTTCAACTCTTGAGATCGGAAGACTTCCAGCGCTTCAGTCCAGCTTGCCTCGCGCAGCGAGGACGAGTACCTTCAATTGCTCAGCGTCATGGACGCCCTGACGGTACAGCTCGATAATTATTGCAGCAGAACGGGTCATTTCATCGGATTCTTCCGCAAATCCAAATTCGGCTTTCACCGCTGCCAGCACCTGGTCGCAGGTCGCCAGATCGTGGCTGTCCAACGCGCGATCGCGTTCGTTTGCTCGATTGTGCACAAAAGTTCCTCCCCTATGACATAAGTCCTAGCAGGAAGCTCGACGGTAAGAAAATCACCTTCGGGTGAAACAGGAAATCAGTAGGCAAAAGAGGTAGCGAAAGCTGCTAGTTGTCATCGTTCGCAGATGTTCAGGATTCAGGCCACCCGGTCGGATTGTCATTTCGAGCCAATCTTATTGCTGCTCGAGAGAATGGGGGTTTCCGGGGTACGCGTCCGCCAGTTGCCAGCAACACCGGCCTGCACACCCAGCTTGAAAAGACTGGTCATGTAGTCGGTGTCGAACTGCGACCTCTTCTGCCCGATAAAGTCATCGGGTATCGCCGTGTAGAACAGCTTGGCATTGCCTCTCGAAGTCAGCGCCTCCAATCGGTTGAGATCAGCGACACCTTGATACTTGATCATTGTTCCGATTGCCCTCTGTGCCAAAGGCAAAACGGTATCCGGAGATGTCTGGTACTCCGGATTTAGCTGGCCGTTGCGTATGACATAAAGGGTTCTCTGCCGGGTATGCGAGAATGCGCTAAGCTCAAAGTTGTCGAGACCAATCTCGGGAGGAGCAAAAAAGACTTGTGCAGCGACGCCACCGTCAACATGCAGTTCCTGGTAAACCTTCCCGTCGGAAGCTTGCACCGGGATTTTAACCGGTGGAAAAATTGCCGGTATCGCCGCCGAAGCCAACAGGATCTTCACTACCAGCTCTCGCCGGTCCTTACGATGGCTCGCACAGATTGCGGATACATCCCAGACCACCGGCCGTTCAGCGTCGATATTTGTTGTCTGAACGAGCAGGCGTCGGCCGAGTTGGTATTCCCTTGAGATAGCATCAAGAACGTCTTCAGTGAGATAGTCCGTCACTAGACCTCGCAGCGGTGAGCTATCATAGAACGCATCCCCAAAGATCCCGAAAACACCACGGCTGCGCATAATCTGGCGGTCACCATACTTCGTGTAGATATCCTCAAGTTCACGATCGTATTTCTGCCCAAGAAAGACAAACGGCGCCGCCAGCGCACCGGTGCTCACACCCGTAACGACTTCGAACTGCGGCCGGTCGCCTCGCTCGCTCCACCCCTTGAGAAATCCCGCCCCGTACGCACCGTTGCCGCCGCCACCTGAAATGGCCAGGTAATCAGCCCTCCGCAGCGACCCAGTGCGTATTCCCTTCGCTGCGGCTCGGCGTATTTGCTGGAACTGAAGAGTTACAAGGCCGCGAAGTTCAGGGGTCACCTCGTCACCCCAAAAGCGGGCCAGCGGAGGGAAGGCCAGAATTGCCTTGGTTTGCTGACTTTCTGTCATAGTCGCTCGGGGCGGCCCGACGCATGCAGAGAGGCTGGAGAGTGAAAGTAGCCCAAAGGCTACTGTCCTGAGGTAACTTCGGCATGACATTCGTGGCATCAGCCCTGCTCGCGATTCCTGGATTGGAATGATTGACCAATGGTCCTGATCGCGGGGACTGCGTTTAGCCCGGGAGGATATCGTCGCCTGATCAGCTCATCGCAGCGAACGTTATCAAAGCCCCTCAGCCCCGCTTGAACAATCCAACTGAAATCTCGCGCAATCATGATAGTCCAGCCGCAGTAAAAGAACGTTGTCTGCCAGGCATTGGTCAGGAGTTCCTCTGCTCACCGCGGGCTTGCCTTCGCCACGGCCACTCACCATCGATTTCCGCTTCAAGCGAGAAACTTAGGAAGGTGCGGATGAGAACAATTAGCCCCAGAATTCCAACGCTGGTCCAGGTCAACGGCGAAACGATCGTCGCGATAATATCCGCACCTATGAGGATTTCTAACCCAAGGAGAATTCCTCGTCCCAGGTTCGCTCTGTATCGAGAGTAGGCCTGATCGTCGGTTTGATTGAAAAGGTCTCTCGCATAACGGATGGTAGCGAAGAGCACACCACAGACAATCACCACCACTCCGAAGATTTCAAGAAGCGACGCCAATGGTTCAAGCACTGGAGCGATCAACCCGACTATTCCGCCGCGTGGTATTGCTCCTTCCATGACTCGCGTTTTCTCCGAACCTTGCTCTTCTCGTAACTCATACTCAGTCGGAGCCGCGGCGTATTGAATGAATGTACTGCGGAGGGGACGAGGTAGCGTCTCACTCTGCCGTAAAGGCACACCATTGAAGGCACTGTCGTCAAACTGCGCTCTGCCAAAAACACACACCTCTTCTTCAGCTTAACGGCATAGCTTCGATTGCCCTGGCCTTACTCCCGGATGCGTTACGCAATAAGGGTTGGCCGACGCCTTTACGCAGAGAATAAGAGCGACCTCGCCTTCTAGGAGCGGTTTGCAATTCGGAAAACGGCGCGAGTGCCGTTAGACGTCGCAGAGCTGTTTTCCGCTCCATTCCCGAACTATTTTTGGGCTTTAATAATAAGGACCTGACAACTTTTAGGGGAATAATGCACAATTGAAATCACCCACAATATCCCTGATTCTCCCTCCGCAAGCTAAAATCCAGAAAGTGGAAGTCCAGCATGAAGCCGTATACGCGCTCCATAATCGAACTGTTCGACGGCAAGAAGCGCTTTCTTATTCCGCTCTATCAACGCCAATATGCTTGGAAGACCAACCCTCAATTGGAGCTGCTTTGGGAAGATATTGTTCGGGCGACTAATCGCCTCCGTGCTGACAGGGCGTCTCTTTCACCTCATTTTATGGGCGCGATTGTCATCGCCCAAGTGAAGACATTCGGAAAACAAGTTCAGGCATACGAGATCATCGATGGCCAACAGCGCCTGACCACATTCCAGATTCTCCTCGCAGCACTTCGGGACGTTGCTGCAAAGCACGGTTCGCGATACGCCGCCGAACTTCAGAAGTATGTTCTCAATGATGGCGTGATGGAGCATGAAGGCGTCGAGCGCTACAAGCTCTGGCCATCACTTATGGACCGCCGCTCCTTTGTGGAACTCATCGACCCGAAAACGGACCTAGACGGTATCGCTCCTAAGCCGATTGATGAGGAGGGTTTCGTGAGGCGATCAGTGGCAGCTCATGCGTATTTTCGAGAGAACATCGAGTCGCATGTGAAAGTCGATGGAAATTTTGACGAGCACACCTTCGAGATTTTGTTCGAGGCTTTGAAGGAAGGGCTAGCGGTCGTTTCCATCGAACTTGAAGGCGGAGACGATCCGCAGACCATTTTTGAGACCCTCAATAGTCGTGGCGTTGACCTGAGTCCTGGCGACCTGATGCGCAACTTCATT
The DNA here is from genome assembly GCF_030380735.1 of Rhizobium sp. S152. Classification (GTDB taxonomy): domain Bacteria; phylum Pseudomonadota; class Alphaproteobacteria; order Rhizobiales; family Rhizobiaceae; genus Rhizobium. The sequence continues at coordinate 77,030 of NZ_JAUDRZ010000025.1, forward strand.
TTTCAGCGAGCGAAAGGGATGGGACAGAAGGATGGATCCCTAATCGTTGACGAGCTTTACCGGAAGCATTGGCTGCCATTAGACCACGCGTTCTGGAGTCATTCCGCGTCGAGAGGCAGGCAAACCAGTCAACGCCTCGACTGGATGTTGACAGACCACCTGTCGATGCATCTGGCAAACATCGTTTCGATTGAAACGTTGTTCGAGACGTACCGTCGTTGGATCCTCAACGAGAAACCATTCTCCGATGTTGCGACCGAACTAGCGTCGATCACGGCAACGGCTGAAGTCGAGCGGAAGCTTTTCGAGCAAGACAAGGCCGATCCTCTTGGCCGCTTTGGCGTTTTTGCCGAGGCGTTCGACGTTTCCACGGCGATGCCCCTGGTAATTTACCTCGCGACCGAGGCGAATCTAGGTGATCGGCTGAAGGAAGCGCTCGATGCCCTTGAGAGCTATATTCTGCGCCGTGACATCTGTGGCCTAACGACCAAAGCCTATAATCGCTTGTTCGTGGGAATCATTGATCGAGTACGAAAGGCAGACGGCGATAAGATCGCAGCGCTGATTGAGACACTATCCGCGCGGGAATCCGAGACAGACCGCTGGCCCGATAACGAAGAGTGGAAGCAGGGTTGGCTTGGGCGTGACCAGTACAAGGGGCAACGGCAGCCGCGGCTCCGCTATATTTTCGAGGCATTGGAGCAGCGCAAACGCACCAAGCTTAACGAAGATATCGAGATCAAGTCGAGCCTGAGCATTGAGCATATAATGCCGCAAGGCTGGCAGAGAAACTGGCCTATCCCTGGATATGACACACCGCCCGAGGATGATGCCGAATACATATTCCGTACCGTCGAGCGTGCAAATGCAATCAACAAGTTGGGCAACCTGACTCTTCTGACTCAGGGGTTAAATGCAACGGTATCGAATGGACCGTTTTCGGTGAAGATGCCCGCTGTCCGTTCCAACTCTAGCCTTGCCCTTAACAGAGAACTCAACCACGTCGACGAGTGGAACGAGGATACGATCAAGGCCCGCGGATTGGCACTATTCGAGGTCGCCAAGCAGATCTGGGCCGAGCCAATGACAACAAAGTCCAACTCTCTGACGACTTCTCTAGTCGGTGGCGAAGCCGCCGAATAGATCAGTGTAGTAAGCTGTGCCCCCCAAACTTAGGACCACGCAGATGGCTTTTGACTTTAAGAACGCGACCAGATCAGATCTCAAGAAAGAGTACGACCGGATCGCGAAGGACATGGGTGATGATCAGTTCTTCACCAAGAAAGAACTGAACCATCTGCCTGAGGTACTAGGCGATGGGGAGCAGGTGCTGGCTTTCACTTCCGGCCTCATGGATGGCAATACATGGCTGATCACACTTACCGACCGTCGGATCATCTTCCTGGACAAGGGCATGATTTTTGGCCTGAAGCAATCGAGCATCAACCTAGATAAGGTGAACGCGGTGAGCGGCGAGACCGGCATCATGTTCGGAGCCATCAGAATTGAAGATGGCGCAACACAGCGGGAGATACGGAACGTCTGGAAAAAGACAGTCGTTAAATTCGTAAACAAGATGCGTGATGCCCTTGAGGCCCGTCGGCATCCAACAGCTGCAGCTGCGGCCCCAGCTAACGATGTCGTCTCAATACTGGAAAGGCTGGCAGCGCTGAAGGCTAACGGTGTGTTGACCGCTGATGAATTCGACGCGCAAAAAGCAAAGCTACTGGCGGGCTGAAGTGTGGCTCTTGTGGCATTAGTAGGTATAGCGATCGTCGCGGTTATTCTCTACTTCTGCGTTGGGATCGCTGTCCGTTTCCTTTGGGAGTGGTGGATACTAGTTATCTCCACCCCAACACTCATTGGGGTCGGTCTTCTGTCCGGTTGGATCGGAGCGGCTGTGTCTCTTGTCCTGTGGCTGTACACCCTCTCAGCGAACAATGATTGGCATTCGAAGGCGATTTACTTCGCCGGGGCTGAATGGATTGATCGGAAGTTCAACTTTTCCGACGTCTGAGCCTACGTTGCTGTGAGGTTCGGATTTCGGGCCGCAGCAAATGTGCCTATCGTTGCGACCCTCAGCGATCTATAGTAAGCGTCCCTGAGCGCCGTCGCTTGCTGCCGAGGTTTCAAGCTCGCCTCGACGTCGCAACTCGTATTCTGCGCTGAATCGGACATCGGCGTCACGATCCCCTGCGAACACTTTCAGTACGGTAGTATCCAACCGGTCCCATGTCTTGCCACGTTCGGCGCCTGAGGGGACCCGGGGAAGGAGGCCAGGTTCGCTGCTCCAAGCCATCAATTGCTCAAAATTCGTTTCATTAAGCAGCTCTCTGAGGTGATGTGCGGTAACGTACGCATCGGGCATCGCGCGATGCGCTGGGAGACCTACAGAGTGGACCAGCCCCTTTGGCATACGTTGATAGCGTAGCATCTGATTGGAAAACCTTGATAGGTGAGGCCATACCCGTAGGGCGCACTTCCAGGAACAAATCCACGCAGCCCCGGTAAATCTTGGCGTACAATAGCGCTGCTCGAATGCCGCGCGATGTGCAGCCAACGCCAGCACTCCACCTTCTGGCCGCAAAACACTAGAGGCGACCTCCTTCCAAAACCGCGCCGCCGCAACCTGTTCGTCCAGAATGTGGTGAACCGCCATTGTTTCAGGAGAGATTGGCCGCCCTGGATTTACCAAAATGACCCGCACGCGAGCGATTGCCGTTGACGATGAGGTGCTATCGTTGATCTCGACCAGCATAGGACGCTCGTTTCAGTTAGCCTTCTAGGTTCGGACTTATGCCCAAACGCGAGCAGATCGCCAATGCAGCGAAAAGCCCTTGGAGTCGCGGCCAAGGGCTTTTCTGTGCCAATCCATTGACAGAGAACGTCACTGAGTTGCTGAACAGACGTCCCAGGTGGCTAACCTAGTTGCGACTTATCGGTTCCGAAAAAGTTCTTGGAAATGCGCTGGAGATGCCGTTGACGGTGGATCGAACGTTTCCAGTGCCCGCCGGGCTTCCAGAGCGTTAAGAGCCCGGCCCAGAGCTTTTCGGGCCCCCGCCTGCGCTGGTGAAAACAGAAGCCTTGTCTGCGGCACTCGAAGAGGCAGATCGAATGGTCGATGTTCTGAACCTTGGTGATGTAAACAGGCGAGGCCAACTCCATCGCTGGCGTTAGAGCCCCCGCTAGGCCTGGCGGCTGATCTTCCCTCTCCACCGTTCATGCCGAACATCGCTGATGCGTGGAGCATTGCTTAGGCTGGAGGCAACGCAGGCATTGGACGCCGAACGACACTTCATAAATAGTCGACGACAGCTTTCGACCAACTTTAGTTGCCACTTCCGCGCAAACCCTGTTGGGTGGTCGTCACCTTAAGCAGATTAAGGTGCGCAGTCGGTGATGACGGTCGTCGTTACGCCGCCACACGGTTTCGGCCGCCCCGCTTTGCCCTGTATAACGCGTCGTCGGCCCGGGTCATCACCGCTAGTAGATCCTCTGAACCGGACGCAACCGCAATGCCGATGCTTGTCGTCAATGCCATCCGCCTTCCGCTCCAGACTACCGGCTCACCCGCCAGTCGCTGTCGTATCTGATCGGCTCGCCAACACGCGTCGTTAACGTCAGAGGTCGCCAACAGAATACCGAACTCCTCACCGCCGATCCGAGCGATAAACTCATCCTTTCCAAGAAGTTCGCTGGCTCGATCTACAAATGTCTTCAGGGCCACATCGCCACCAGTGTGGCCGTAGGTGTCGTTGATAGACTTGAAGTGGTCGAGGTCCGCTAACAGCAATGCTCGGGCATTGAGAAGGTGACCGTCGGGGAACTTGCCCATGAGGCCTACTCTGTTCAAAGCCCCGGTCAGCTGATCAGTGACGGCGAGCCGCCGCAATTCGTCCCTCGCCTGCTCTTCCATGATGGCAAAAAGCCCGACGACAAATGCGTTATTCAGGACGAAGTCGCTAGCGAGGATCAAAATGGACGAAGCCCGGCTGTCCGGATATGCGAGATCCAGGAAGAGCGACACCACATAGACCGGCGCGTAAGACAGAAGCACCCAGCCAACAGCCTTTCGAGCGAAACCATGCCCTTGGCGCAAGAAGTAAAGTCCGGTCACAGCAACATTGATCGCGAGTAAAGCGGTGGTGAATATGTTGGCGCCTGTTCTTGCGCCAATCGACGCCAAGACGACATGTCCAATGAATGTGGCTACGGGTGCAGCGGCAAGTGTCCAATGAAACGGCGGTCTCCCGTCCAAAGCTCGCGCCCCGGCCCACGTCAGTGAGATGTTTATCGACACCGCAGTCAGCAGCAGCGCAATACCAACGCTGTCTCTCGTCAGCGTGAATCCATAGACGGCTGCCGAGACCAGTAGCAGACTGGCCGCCCAGAGAAGGAGGTGTGTTTCTCGTCGACGATACCAGAGTGCTAGCAGCATACCTCCGTAACTCAGGTTAAGCAGCGCGTTGCAGAGATGTATGGTCGCGTAGTCTAGGGACATTGCTCTTGGGAGGCCTTTCAAGTTCCGGCAAGCTTATCCGGTCAGCCTTAATAAAGCGTCGGTCCGGCCTAGTGAGATCGCTAGGCGCAGACTTCTAGTCGTGGCGCAAATGCCGTCGATACGCCCCTGAATTGGAGTGTTCAAGGCTGTCGAGATCGCAACTCGGACAGGTTGGGCGCTCGTTTGGCGTTTCGTTGCCCGCATCGAGAAACCGGAAAGATCGCTGCGTCCACCATCCCCGTCGTGTCCGGTTGACACAAGCTGCGACCTCATGAGGCAAACTTCGAGGACAGAGAACAGTTCCGCAATATCGCTTAGCACAGACCGTTGCCTTGCAATGTCTAGCGTGCCTTTGAGCGATCAAAAGCCATTTCAGTCCCAAAAGTCGGAGACACACATCCACCCGGGCACGCGAGCGGATATAGGGAGTCCACTATGGTCCGGAGAGATTCGGTGTCCACGTCCCGAAAGGGAACTGCGGAACGAAGGGAGCAACCACGCTCCCTTTAGTCGTTTTGGGATGCCTCCACTCCGACACCAGCCGGTCGAGTAAATGTGACAGCCAGGCGGCTGGTCTCCGCCCAGGCACTAGAGAGTTTTAGACCCCGAAGGTCACATGCCCTTCTTCATCGATCGGCCAAGCAGGATTGTGAGCGATTTCCCACGCGTGTCCGTCGGGATCAGCCACGTAGCCTCGGAAGCCGCCGTGAACGGGCGCGTCGGCCTTTCGCATCAGAGTTCCACCCGCCTGGATGAGCCGATCCATCAAAGGCTCGACCTCAGCTTGGCTCGCGACGTTGTGAGCCAACGAGTAGGCAGAAGGTGACGGCCCCGCCTTGCGCGACATGTCTTCTTCGAGCGAATCTTTCTTAAATGTGCCGAGAACAAAGCCATTCATCTGCCAGAAGATGATCTCCTCGTTTTCGAAGACCGGAGTCCAGCCAAACCCATCGGTATAGAATCTGCGGGAGAGTGCCAGATCAGAAATTCCAAGAGTGACTACTGAGATTTGATGTTTCATGACCAATACCTTTCGTTCGCTGCGCACTGTTGCGCTGCGTTCAAGGTCTTGGGCCGCCGACGTACGACGGAAGAAACCGCGAGAGCGGCGCCAGGCCAACCTTCCTGACTTTAACCTGTTTTAGACACCGTGAATGTATCGCATCCCGGCAGTTGCGGCAACCTTTGAGCACCCTACGAGCACACAATCGCCAATCTCTACTGGAGCACCAGCGAGCTACGGAACTTCAAGCGTCGCTCTGCAGTTTTCACTTCGAAAGCTTGGAGAAAATCATGGCGGATCATCGTGCTCAATGGAAAGGCCATCTTAAAATCGGCGAGGTCAGCTGCGCCGTGGGTCTGTACACCGCCGCCTCGACCTCGGATCGGATTAGCTTCCATATGTTGAATCAGAAGACCGGCAACCGTTTGAAACGCGAATTCATCGACAGCGAGACCGAGGAGCTGGTCGAGCGCGATCAGCAGGTAAAGGGTTTCGAGACCGGCAGCGGCGACTACATCATGATCGATCCTGAAGAGGTCGCGGCCGTCGTTCCGGACTCCGACAAAATGCTGGAGGCCGAGGCCTTCATACCCTGCGGAAGCGTCGACGATGTCTATTTCGACAAGCCATACTACCTGGTGCCAGCTGACGACGAAGCCAATGATGCCTATTCGAGCATCCGAGATGCTTTGGTGAATACCAACGCCACCGCGATAGCGCGGACGGTGTTGTTTCGGCGCATCCGAACCGTGCTCATCAGGCCTCACGGCAAAGGACTGATCGCGACGACCCTAAATTTTGATTACGAGGTCCGCTCCTCGAAGGATGCCTTCAAGGACGTGAAGAAGGTCAAGGTCGAAGGCGAAATGCTCGACCTTGCGAAGCACATCATTGATACCAAGAAGGGCGACTTCGACCCTGCCAAGACTGACGACCGCTACGAGACCGCCCTCGCCACGCTTGTGAAGGCGAAGGCTGAGGGAAAGGCGCTGCCGAAACCTAAGCCGGTCAAGGTATCGAAGCCGAATGATCTCCTGAAAGCACTTCGAGACAGCGCAGGGATGGGCAAGGGTTCAGCCAAAAAGCCGAAGGCCGCCAACGCTAACAGCGGTAAAGGTAAATCTTCCACCAACAAGTCGAAAACCACTCAAAAGAAGGCGAGCTGACCATGGCGCCGCGTCGTCCTTATTGGAGAGGCTATCTCAAGCTTTCACTGGTTACCTGCCCTGTTGCCATGGTGCCCGCAACGTCGGAAAGCGCCAAGGTGCGCTTTCACACTTTAAACAAGGATACCGGCAATCGCGTCGTTTCCCAATATATCGACAGCGTCACCGGCAAGCCCGTGAAAGATGAGGATGAGGCAAAGGGATACGAGCGCGGCGAAGACGACTACGTCATTCTGACCGATGAGGACCTGGAAGCAGTTGAGCTGGAGACGGTCAGAACCATCGACATCGAGAAGTTCGTGCCGCGGGACAAGATCGAGTGGGTATATCTCGACACGTCCTACTATTTGACAGCGAACGAAAAGATCGGCGACGAAGCCTTCGCGGTCATCCGCGAGGCCATGAAGGCTCAGGATGTGGTAGGCGTATCTCGCGTCGTCCTTGGCCGTCGTGAGCGTGCCGTGATCTTGGAGCCGCGCGGCGATGGCATTGTGGTTTGGACCCTTAGGTTTGGTGACGAGGTCCGGCCAGAGAACGAATACTTCAGCAACATCGATAAGAAGTCAGACGCCCAGGGCGTCGCCGCGTTGGAAAAGGTCATCAAGAAGCGGATCAAAGAGTGGTCGCCTGACATGGTGTCGGACCCGATCCAGGAAAGTTTGCTCAAGCTGATCGCTTCCAAGAAACGGGCCAAGAAGCCAATCAAGAAGACAGCCTCTAAATCGGACAAGGCCGACAAACCCAGCAATGTCGTGAACATCATGGACGCTTTGAAGAAGTCCGTCGCGAAGGAGTTGAAATCTCGAAAAGCGGGATAGCAGCTGCGACGCTGTTCGACTTCCGTTTTCGTTCTCAAAGTGTCGCTCCCTTCTCATTTTGGTGGGACCCTACACATTTCCTAGCTCGGGACGCCGCATGGCACATCCGCAACAAGGAGTCGCCAGTCGTTCACGTCGTCACCCTGCAGGGCTCAGCAACTCGGGAACCGTTTCGCGGTGTGCCCGTTTACCGGCAGCGGGGAGATCGAAAAATGAACGAACCAAAATTTGAATGGCTTGCTCGGGCAGGCTACAGCGCCAGGGGGATTGTCTTTCTGCTCGTGGCAGGGTTGGCTCTGTTTTCGAGCTTTGGTGGTGGCAAGCCGGACACCAAATCTGCGCTCGACGCGTTGCTTGAGCAGCCGTTTGGCAAATTATGGCTCGGACTGATAGGCCTGGGTTTGTTAGGGTTTGTGGCCTGGCGACTTGCCCAATCAATTGCCAACGCCGACAATCACGACGCAAGTGCAAAAAGTTATCTGATCCGAGCTGCCCTTCTCGGAAGTGCCGTCAGCTATATCGGCCTGGCCATTTACGCCTTCAAAGGCGCGGTAGGAGTTGGATCAGCAGGCGGTGGTGGCGAAAAGGATCTTGCCGAGTGGGCGATGTCGCAACCGTTTGGTAGATATCTGGCCGCTGTCATCGGAGCCGGATTTGTGGTGGGCGGCATAGCGACCGCACTCAAAGGAATCTCTCAAAAGTTCGAAAGGTACCTGAAGCTCGGTCAAAGCCGACCGCTGACTCTGGTTTGTGTCTACGGCCTGGTTTCGCGCGGTACCGTCTTCGTGATCGTCGGGGTCTTCTTCTGTTACGCAGCATTCAGCGTTGACCCTGATCAAGCTGGCAGCATGAGTGATGCGCTGACTTTCGTGAGGCGGCTTCCGCTTGGCGGGGTATTGTATCTGGCGGTTGCAATAGGCCTTGCCGCCTTTGGAATCTATAATTTTGTCGAAGCGCGATATCGAACAGTATCCACTCCCAGCCTTTCCAAGGTGAAATCCGAACTGCCGTTACCTCATAGGTAACAAGCCTTGAGGGAAACCTTGTCAACGTTGATGTCCATGACTGCTTTGCTGTCGGCGGCATTGGTGCTTGTTCACCCGACACGCGCTTCCACGGCCGGGGCATGCGCCTTGAATGCCGCCGCGTCAGTCTACGGGTGGTTGGAATTCCTGGTGTAGGAGGAGAAGAACTTTGGCCATCGCGAATGACCGTGACGATTTTGACAGCAGCAAGTTCTTTGCTGGGATCGCACGCGGCGTAGCTGGAGCGTTGCTATTTGCGCTGCCCATGTTGATGACGATGGAAATGTGGGAACTCGGCTTCTACATGGAACGAACCCGCCTTCTCCTACTCCTGATCATTAATATCCCCTTGTTGATCATTCTTTCCGATAAGGTTGGCTTCGAGAAGACCTCGACTTGGCGACAGGCAATTCGCGACGCGAGCATCGCTTACGCGCTCGGGATTGTGGCCAGCGGACTGATCCTTGTCGCGATGGGTGTGGTGACAGCGGGTCAATCAGTACACGAAGTTATGGGCATGATCGCGGTCCAGGCAGTCCCCGCCAGCATCGGCGCAATGTTGGGTCGCAGCCAGCTTGGGGGTCAGCCAGATGATGATAATGGCGACGACGAGGACGGAGACAGTGCTGATCCTGTCCATGAACGCGAAACAAGCTACGCGGGTGAGCTGTTTCTAATGGCGGTCGGCGCCCTCTTTCTGAACCTAAATGTCGCACCGACAGAGGAGATGATCCTCCTCTCTTACAAGATGACGCCGTGGCATGCCCTGGTTATCATCGCTGCGTCACTGGCAGTGATGCATGGGTTCGTATACGCCCTTTCGTTCAGAGGCAGCCACGACCTCGCCGAGGGCACACCGAGCTGGCATGCTTTCGTCCGCTTCACCCTCCCCGGCTACGTGATTGCTGGTCTGATTAGCGCCTATTGCCTTTGGACGTTCCACAGAACCGATGACGTCGGATCCACTCAGATTCTCATGGCTGTCGTCATCTTGAGCTTTCCCGGCGCCATCGGCGCAGCGGCCGCGCGACTGATTTTGTGAGGCAACATGACCAAAATCTCTGACGACAAGAACATCGAAGCAAGCGAGCCGCATTGGATCGAGTGGGCAACGGGCGCGGTTTCGGCGGTTATCGTTCTTGCCGTAATCGTTTGGATCGGAAAAGACGCGATAGTAGACCGGAACGCGACACCCGATCTTAAAGGGGTAGTTCTCAAAACCGAAAAACGCAGCGATGGCGTTCAGGTTCTCTTTGAAATCCGCAATGACTCCAGCGCCACCGCGTCCCAAGTGAACGTTCAGGGTGAAATTTCGGATGGAGAGACCGTCTTAGAACGTATCGGGACGGTTTTGGATTACGTCCCCGGCCACTCAAAAGCCAAAGGCGGTATGGTCTTCCGTCAAGATCCAACCGGCAAGATGATCACTGTGCGAGCGGATGGTTTTGCTGAACCCTAACAGCAACGCGGGTTGCGTCTGAACGTGGTCCTAGTTAAGAGATTGCCGCCTCGCTTCGATGTAAGGTGGCAAGGGAAGGCCCGGCCTGCTTAGGACCGGGCCTTTGCCGCTTAGGAACGCTCTGTCTCACGCTGGGGTTTTTGTCGCTTTCCGAAGCCATTGATCTGCGTTCGAGCCGCGACCTCGCTCACCTGGATCAAACCATATCCCGCCAAACTTCTCCATAAACGCAGACGCTCCCGCCTTCGTGGCAAAGCAGTGCACGTCATAGATTTGACCTTCATGCGTCACTGGTAAGATTTCGCTGCAACGGAGCAACCGGGCGCAGAAATTTGCCTGCTCAGCAACCAAGCTGTCACGGGCTGAATCGACTAGGAGCGCAACTTGATGGGGCCAACCTCAATTGATCGTTGAGATCGTCAGTTTCTTCGCCATTCCGGTAACCCTGCTTTTCCGTCAATTGATCGCCTTGACTCCTACAACAAAAAGAACAAATTAGGAACATTAGAGTGACCATCAAAACGTCTTTGACGAAGACGAACGCCAAAAGAAGTTTGACGCCAAGAAAACGGCAAAATGCTCAAGGAGCTACGATGAGTGACATTGATCGTTCGACCCTACTGCGTGCCCCCATTCTTGTGGCCCGCAAATGCAGCTGCGGTGACTGGGCTGGTTTTGGTTTTGGCAAAGGCGTGCAAGAGTCGTGGTGGTGTTGGACGCATTATCCGTACAAGACGTCCGGTCGGTTGGAGGCCGCCGAGATCGCTGAGGCGCTATCCCGCAAAGTGGCATAAGCCCCCTCTCCCGCGTTGCCATGGAAGATCGAAATGAAAGCTGGCGCAGAGGGATACGGTGGCTCTCGTTTTACAACGGCTGCAGCGTCGAGATCCGGTGCGCGGGATGCGGGATTAGCAAGAACGGTTCGGTAGAGCGGATCCTAACAGCTGTGGGGGACGTTGCTGTGAGCAGCCTCGCCGTCGCATTGGCTCGCGCCATGAAATGCCCGCGCGTAGATCAGGGTGGACATATGGGCTGCCGATTGGAAATCCCATACAGCTCATTCAAGTCGGCCAGCCAAAAGCCCTCTCGTATAGACGCTCTGAAGCTGCCCGCAGATATGTACGTGCTGCCGGACATGGCTCTCGCGGAGGTGCCCGAGTGGTTCATCCTGTACGGCTTTTGCAAGTGTGGGTACTTTCGCGGGATTAACATCAAACAGACGCGGGCGAAGTTTCCCCCATCGTCCCGGACCAGTGAACTCGCCCGCTTCCTCCACTGCAAGCGGTGCGGCCGCAAGGGCGACAACAGGTTTACGTTCAAGCAGATGCTGAGGGACTGACTTGAGGTAATGTTACTACACTAGGCCAGACGGCAGTATTCGCGTGCTGGAACGAATCGCGCCCGAAACAATTGAGTCGCCGTAAGGTAAGTCCTCGACAGGGGTCATTTATGCGTAGTCGATCCAAGCCACTCCTTCTTGACGACCAAGTCGCAAAATCAAAGACCAGGCGGCCGCGTGACCCAGCGCAACCCAATCTTCCCTTCGATGAGATGCCCGCCCGCATTGAGCCTGCCCTTGCCCTTCTCAAATCGAAGGCGCCCAGCGGACCTGACTGGACGTTTGAAGTGAAATTCGATGGATATCGGCTCGCGGTGCATATCGAACCGGGTGGTGTTCGCATCCTAACGCGGGGTGGCCATGACTGGACCCACCGTTTCCCGAGCATTGCTGACGAAGCCAAAAAGCTTGGCGTTGGCTCGGCGATCCTCGATGGTGAAGCGGTGGTCCTCGACAAGACAGGACGGTCGGATTTTGGTGCCCTCCAGCGCTCGCTGGGCGGCCGAGGTGGCAAGCGGGTTTCTGGTGAATCCGTGTTCTTCGCCTTCGACCTGTTATATTTTGACGGCCATCTTCTGACGAACACCGAGTTGTCCGTGCGGCGCCATCTGCTGTCAGACTTTTTAGACGGTAGCACCGGTGCGATTCAGCTTTCCGAAGAGGTGGATGGAGACGGTGAGAAGATACTTGAGAGCGCCTGTATTCACGGCCTCGAAGGCATCATCGCAAAGCACCGTGACAGCAAATATCGGTCCGGTCGCACTGGCGACTGGCTAAAGATCAAGTGCGTACAGAGCGAAAGCTTCGTCGTTATTGGTTATGAGGAGAGCAGCGTGGCCCGAGGCGGCATAGGGAGCTTACTGCTCGCCGGAGCGCGACGCCATCTACCTGAAGCAGACCCTCGATAAGCTCAGGACGAAGCGACCGGCGGTCCTCATGAAAGGTAAAAACTTGGTGTTTGCACAACCGACCCTGATTGCCGAGATCAATTTTCGCGGGTGGACTGACGACGGAAACCTTCGTCGTGCTTCATACAAAGGGCTGCGAGAAATCCAGGACAACGCAGCGATCTATGAGATCGACAGCGGTCAATGATTGGGATGCTCTTTAGGCGTTGCGCAGGAACGCCCGATAGAGCGGATGCTTCGTCGGTATAACTGGCTCGCCTCCCACGCGATGATCCCGATTTGCCGATCAATCCACGCGGAGATATTCGAGTTCACCAATCTGCCGCGATGTTCAAAGCCCGTCCCTTCGATGCGGCATTTGCCTTCGCTAAGCCTTGCCTAATTCGCTCGTCCGTAAATGGCTTTCCGATTACGTCGACTGCGCCATCCAGGCCGTGGCCGACGTCACCTGGGCTTCCAGTGACAAAAATTACCGTTATTCCATAGCGGTCAATGAGACGACGGGCTAAGGCAGCACCGCTCATGCCGTCGGCGAGGCCCAGGTCGACCAGCGCGACGTCCACGCGAGGCGCGTGGGCAAGCGCCTGCTCAACTGTCGCGACCGGACCGACCACTTTATGCCCCACTTCTGTGACGATCCTCTCAAGCTCCATCGCAATGAACGCTTCATCCTCAATTATCAAAACTCGCATGCGAACCTCCTGAATAACCAGCAACTTAGGTCGGATTCGAGGAAGGTCGAGGATTGTCACCGGTTCTTGAACCTTGCTGGTCGCCTTTTTTTACGCCGCATGCTTTTTGCCCCTGTTCAATCGCTTGATGGCCTGTGTCAACGAACGCTGGCCATCGCAGTAATCCTGCCACGCCGTGCTGTTCTTTAGCAAACCCGGCACCGTTCGCACCGTGAAGCGCTTCGGGTCCAGACCTGCTTTTACCTGCGTCCAATTCAAGGGCATTGAGACGGTCGCCCCCGGACGGGCACGCGGCGACAACGGCGCCACGGCCGTCGATGTCCGGTCATTTCGAAGGTAGTCCAGGAAGATTCGGCCATCGCGTTGAGCCTTGGACATCTTGATCAAATAGAGATCTGGGTTGTCTCTTGCCATTGCCTGGCAAACATCGTGGGCAAACCCCTTTGCCTCATCCCAGGAAAGCTTCTTTCCTTTCGGCACCAACAATGGCGTTACCACATGCAGACCTTTACCGCCGGTGGTCTTGCAGAAGCTAACGAGGCCCAACTCCTCGAGCCTGTCGCGGATCTCACGAGCACCCTCGATAACGGTGTCGAATTCCACATCAGGACCAGGATCAAGGTCGAAGACCAACCGTCCGGGTACCTGTGGCTGGTTTGGTTCGCAGTTCCAAGGATGGAGTTCGGTGCCACCGATCTGCGCGATGGCGGCGAGCCCTTCGACGCGGTCAATCTGAAGGTAGGGCTGCTTGTCGCCGCTAACCTTCACCTGCTCGATCAGGTTGGACGAACCCTGCATCGCGTGCCGCTGGAAGAACTTTTCACCACCGATGCCGTCGGGTGTGCGGATAATGGAGCACGGTCGCCCCTTGATGTGGTCGATGAGCCACGGGCCAACGGCCTCGTAATATCTTGCCAGATCCACTTTGGTCACCGGCTCGTTATCGAGCGCATCCGGCCACAACGGTTTGTCAGGGCTGGAGATAAGCACTCCCATCACATCGACCTTCGCCCCCTTCCGATATTTCGCAGGTTTCGTCGGCTTTGGTTCGTCAGTGGCGGGGTCAGGCACATCTGTTATTACGGGTTTGGCGGGCTTTTCTGCCTCGACCTCGTCAGCAGGCTTATCTTCTCGCAATCCTTTGAAGGCAGCCTGGCGAACCTGGCCGTCCGCGGTCCAACCGGCAAATTGAATCTCAGCGACCAGCTCCGGCTTCAACCAAACGATGTCGTCGGTTTTTTTAGGAGCGCCAATGCCGGTGAACGGAGACTTTGACGACTTCAACTTTTCAAGGCGTGGTAGCAGCTTGTCGACAACGCTGCCCCCATACCCGGTACCAACGCGACCAACGTAGACGAAGTGATCGCCGCGATTGACGCCGACCAGCAAGGACCGGAATTTGCCGTTCGTGGTGGCATAGGCGCCGATGACAACCTCATGCCCTGCCCTGCATTTCGATTTTGCCCACGTTTTCGTTCGGCCAGACTGATAGGTCGCATCCGACTGCTTGGAAACAATACCCTCAAGCGACAGCTTGCAGGCAGATTTCAGTACAGCGTCGCCGCCGGTCTCGAAGTGCTCAACAAAGCGAAGGCGCGGGTCGTCACCGGCTTCGGACAGGAAGGTCGACAGGCGTTGTTTCCGGTCTGTCAGCGGCAGTCCTCGAATGTCCTCGCTTCCTTCGAACATGAGATCAAAAGCGAAATATACTAAATCGTCGGTCTTTCCTTCGGACAGCGCCGCCTGCAGCGCCGCGAAGTCAGGCGCACCGCTTTCGTCCAGCGCACAAATTTCACCGTCAATGATCGCGTCAGGGAGATTTGCCCCTGACTCGGCTATTGCTGGATACTTGGCCGTCCAGTCCAGACCCTTTCGAGTCTTGAGCGTCACCTCTCCGTCCTGAATTCGCATCTGAATGCGATATCCGTCGAACTTAATTTCGTGTATCCAGCCTTTGGCCGATGGCGGTCGCTCCAGGGTTTCGCAAAGTTGCGGCTCGATGAAACTGGGCAGCTCGGACGAGGCCTTCGTTTTTTGTGCTCGTTGCTTCCTTTTAGAACCTGCTTTTCGCTCTTCCGCTGCCAATCCTTCGCTGCTGTCCCACACGGCATCGGCTTCGACCGCGCCGCCTGATGTCATGAACGGCTTGGGCTTCCTACCTTTACCTGACGCGATGGCCTCCATGGTACGACCCGATGCGACAGAGGTATCGTTGTCCTCAAGCACCGCTGCACCGTTTTCGTCGACCGAATAGTCATCGTGGTGCTTGATCAGAAGCCAGTTCGTGCGCTTCTCTCCTCCCCTTCCGCGCATCCGCACCAACACGAAGCTGCCGTGAAGCCGGTCGCCCTGGAGAGTAAACTTGAAGTCACCCTTGGCGAGTGCCTGCTCCGGGCTCTTGTTGCCTTCAGGCTCCCAGTAGCCGCGATCCCACAGCATAACGGTGCCTCCGCCATACTGACCTTTCGGGATCGTGCCTTCGAAATCGCCGTAGTCCAACGGATGATCTTCGACTTCGACAGCGAGCCGCTTGTCGGCTGGATCTAACGAAGGCCCTTTGGTCACTGCCCAAGACTTGAAGACCCCATCAAGTTCAAGCCGAAGATCGTAATGTAGACGAGTTGCGTCGTGCTTCTGAATGACAAAGCGCCGCCGGTTTGACAATTTGACAGAGGCTTCACCGCTCGGTTCGGCCGTCTTCTTGAAATCGCGCTTCGCACGGTACTTGGTGAGATTGTCAGCCATGGCTTTTCTCGATCTTGATCGAGAGTCGAAATGCTCGGGCGGGCTCCAATGTTCCAAGCCTGAACCGTCAGCCTTCGGAGACCCAAAGAACGTCCATTTCAGACGTGGGGCGGCTTTTCAGCGCCCGACCGTCTATTTCTATAGATTCCAAGATTTCGGAGAGGGGGGCATTGCATTGATTCGGATGAGTTATCGGGAGGGCGTAGCTGGGCAATTCACTAACTTTGCACAGGAATCCCCTAAGTTTTGACAGAAATGAAACCGTCTAAGGCAATGGGACATGCCTTGCGGATTTTTCGGCGCCCCGAACAGTGAACACTGAGTGTTCGACGGGTCGAACAATGATACGGTTCGCCGCAGCCTATCAACGCTGGCCTTTCGGGTGTTACCTTCGCATTTATCAGGGAGTCTGATCAACTCACCGGGGAACACGCTGAAGCTCGATTGTCCGGCTCGTCGAACACCAAAGTCGGAATTGTTCGACATACCGAAAAATCCTCCGATAATTGTTCGATGTGCCGAAAAATAAAGGAAGACTTTTCGGCGCTTCGAACAATAAGCGATTGCAATTGAGCGGGCCATTCAAGGATCTTACTGACTATCGTCTTGTTCGATTGTTCCTGTCTCCTCGGCCGAGAGTTGCGACATTTCCGCAGGGTGAATACCGAAGCGATCCGCTACGTCGGGTGCGTAGCGAAGCAGGTCAGGTCGAAGGCGAAGCAGAGCCAGGTCCTTCGCCTTTGCCTCCAACATCACGTCGAAATCGAAATCCGCGACCTGCCGCATAAAGGTTGCAAACTCAAATGGATTGCAGAAGTCAGCATGGCCTGTGAAAACCGGCGCCACGGGCTTTACGGTTTTCTTCTTCGTCGCCTTGTCGACCACTATCTTCTCGCGCATCTCCGTTCGAGGCGACGAAAAGTGGATCTTCGGCTGCTCACTGGACGGCCACGTTGCCATTACTTTCGCGAAAGTCTCGACAAGGTCCGCTCTCTCCCGATTCAAGCACCAAAAATGTTGATGGTCGAAGATTACGCGCACACCTGTGTGCCCGTGTATCCACAGCACATCCGCCGCAGAAAACCGAAGATCGTCATGCTCTAGGACGAGGCGGCGGCGCCCTGGTTCGGGAAGCGTGTGCCATGTGTCCACCCAACGCTGCCTGCTTGCAGGAATGTCGCCATACGTGCCACCGACGTGTATGACCAGGACTGCCTCTGGCCCCAGTCCCATGATATCCAGCATTTCGGCCTGACTGAGTAGGTCCCACACGCTTCTAGAGACGAGGTCTGGGTCTGGGCTATTCAAGACGACGAACTGCGAGGGGTGGAAAGACAAGCGCATATCAAGTCTTTTAGCCTTATCGCCGAGAGCGGCCAGCTCGGCTTTGCTCTCCTCGACCATCGCGTGAAACTGGGGCATTTCCGGATGGGTGGCATAAGGCGCCAGATCCGATGACATTCCTTACATCGATATGTTGTGCTTAGCCAAGTGATCGAGAATTTGATCCACGTATTCGAGTGACACCTTAAGATGAGGCATACTTGCCGCTCGGCGAGCATCGTTACTCTTGAGATCGTCTCGTGCCATGACCTTCACTGGAAACCCAAGTCGCGATGTTCGGCGTCGCATGCTCTCTCCCACAATTGCTTAATTTTGAACGCGTCCGGCTTATCCGAGTTCCCGGTTTCCGCCTGCGGTCAAGCTTGCACAAAAAAATACGTGCGGAACGAAATGCCTTGGCAAAGGTTCAAAAACCAAAGGCAATCACGTCCACGGAGGTCGAACGCATGAGCATGGACCAAAGCGACAATCCCACGACCAACCCGATCCACGCCCTTTTCGCGGAGCTTGGTATCGTCGATCCGACCTCAATTGCCGCTGCTGAGGAGCACCACGCTGAACTCATTGAGGCCTACCAGAAGGGTAAGCTAACCGAGGCCGCCCTCCGGGGCAGCTTGTCGAGGAACGCTGGTCAGCCGGAAGCGAATACCCTCGGAGAACCTGTTCGAGTTAGCCGACGCGACCTGTAAAGCTTACGCCAGTCGGGCCTGACCAATAGACAGTTACCTTCCTACGAGAGATCGGAACACGCTGGCATACTGCGGGTGGGACAGGTCGGGCAGCGCGGCGGCCATGTGAGGCGCGATCCAACACATCTCGCTATGCTCATTACCCAACAGCCTTGGCTCTCCGCCCTCCCACTCAGTGATGAGATAGATATGGTAGCGAGCTGGCTTATGGCCAGTCCCTTTGGGCTCGGGCAGCTGGGCGAGAGAACAATAGACTACGGGGTTGAGACCTACCTCCTCTATGGATTCGCGAAGGAGAGCGTTCTGGACGGTTTCGCCCTTTTCGACGTGGCCTCCTACGATGTCCCAACGGCCTGGATACCAATCTTTGTGAAGCGCTCGTTTCACCAAGAGGAGCAATCCGTTTTTAATGAAGATCCCGCAGGCCAAATCGATCACGAGCATATTCCTGGCAACGCCCTGAAATCGGTCTCAGACAAAGCGCCGCACTCCTTCGCTTTCAGCTTATCGCTTCGGTCAACCTAGATGGCGGAGGTCCGCCAGCAGTCATATTGTCCGAGCGCTAGGTCCCGTCGACCTGCTTTAACATTGTACGCGGGGCGGCCCGCGCCGATGCGATGCTGGACAACCATCCGAGCTGACTTTGGTTCCCTCACCCGCGTTCGCTCGCCCCGTATTGAAACTCTCAACAGTGATATCCACATGAACATAAACAGAACAATCCGAAAGGAAGGATGGATCAAATGACCGGCGATAATTCGGTTTCGAAACGTTATATCGACGCATTGGGCGCCATCGCGAGGTTTCGCCATCAACGTCGATCCGGGCGGGGCTGGTTGGTGGGCGACAAGCGAATTTCGTCGGCCGCAATCGCGCGTCTTGAAAACAAGTCTCTCGTTCGAGAAATTGCGTTTAGCGGAGAGCTAACTCTCGTCCTGACGGAAGACGGTAGACGTCTCCTCGCCGAGCGAACGCCACAATAGTTGGGGTGTTTTGCTTGTTGTGAACCGAGCCTTGCCTGACTTCGCTCTGGTGCCGTGTCTTTAATCGCCGCCCGGCTCAGGTCCACGGGTGAACAAACTTGCCCTCCGGGGTTTCAACGCGATCCTCAG
The DNA here is from genome assembly GCF_030380735.1 of Rhizobium sp. S152. Taxonomy (GTDB): domain Bacteria; phylum Pseudomonadota; class Alphaproteobacteria; order Rhizobiales; family Rhizobiaceae; genus Rhizobium. The sequence continues at coordinate 95,831 of NZ_JAUDRZ010000025.1, forward strand.
TGGCGAACGTGTCTGGCTCAAGTGGACCGATGTGGCCGACCAGCTCATCAATCGCACGGAGCAGATCATCCTGGGACAGTGGTGGTTGCAGCTCCTCGTCAGGCACTTTTACAGTGCTTACGTCTTCATCGCCCCGCAAGGCAACCGCATCCGAGTTTTTTGAAGCTGGTTGCTGGGCGTCCGTAGTTGTGGGTGATGACTTAACAAAGCCGAGGCCCCTGGACCCCAAAGCGACCTCGTTCATTTCAATGCCGCCGTTGATCCATTGCTCGATCAACTCCATGAACCGGGGGTGAGCGTCAATGCTGATACCAGGGCCACGATACTTCGCAACCGATTTCTGAAATATCACACGACGCCGTTCGCTTTGAGGAAGCTTGGAGAGGTCCGTGGTGGATTCAGCCATGACGTGTTTCCGATGCAACGCAAAATCAGAGAGAGTGGCTCGCCAAGCGCAACGGAGGCGAGAAACAGGTGGCCATCCAAAGCTATGGCTAAGAGGAACCGGAAGCCAAGCCTCCGACTGCCATAGCCTGATCGTCCTTGCTTAAGATTTGAATAATCGCGCGAGATCAACTTTGATCGGGCGGCACCCGCCAGCTTTACAGTTATGGCGAGCAAGCCGCTAACTGCCGCAATCAATCCACCTTAAAGGCAGAAGCATTTTCTTCGGCGGACAACGTTTCCTTTATGCTGGCACCTTCCCCTTGGACCGAGAGATCGCCCAAATCTTCACCGAACGCGGCCAGCTGAACCATCATTTGCTTCGCGTGCTGGATGGCATCTCCATCGCTGATCGTTGCATCCTTCGCCATTCGCACGCTCACTAGCTCATTCCCTTCACCATGGAATTCAACAGTGATCGTTCCGGCCGTGGTGCTCGCGACGTTTGTGCTTATGAGGTGCATCACAAATTCTCCTTTTGGATATCTGGAATGTCGGCGACGTCCTTTCTGTTCCAGCGCATCCCATATAATTCTGAGCAAGACGTGCTTTTGAAACCGCGAGTCATCGAGGCCGCAAGCTGGAGCGCTATAATCCCATTGAACGAAGCGTATCCGTCGCGGAAATTCCCAGCCATCGAGCTGAGGGAGTTGGCTGCCCGGCTCAAACAGAGCTTTAGGCGGCGTGGGATGAGCTGGTGGCGAGGGCATTCAGGCCGTCGGTAGATCACCGTGTGTTCGAATGACTCCTGGTGAACATAGGAGTGCTAGGGTACCGAAAACGCAGAGCGCCGCGCAAAGTACGAACAGTGACCAGTATCCGAAAGAATTGGCCCACACTCCCGTGCCTAGCCCCGAAAGTAGAAAACCTACGCTAATGGTGTTTCCAAAGAGCGCTGACGCCGTGCCCGCCCGGCCGAGCAACATACGTTGCACCATCTCCATGCCAACGATGCTGATGATCCCTATGCCAGCTGCTCGCGGTACCTGACCGAGATAGAGGCTCCACATCGTCGGCCATGCAATCGCCATCACGAAATAGGCAGCAAACAGAGCGAACCCCATAAACAGCAGCCAACTCTTCGTCGACAAGTCAGGCCACGCGATGAAAACGCCCATGAATATGACCTCTAGACCGGCGCACAAGCTGAACAACACGCCGACATCACTTTGTGAGCCGATGTCTTCCGCCACAACAATCGACATAGCGTTCGAGCCCATGAACATAGCTGTATGAAAGGCTGACAGCGCGAAAACAGCCGGGGTCGCTCTCAGCAACAGCTGTATCGAGAGCTTCTCCCTCTCCTGGTCTTCAGATGAAACCACCTTGATCCGAGCGAGTGACACAATGACTAGGGACGCAGCCGCCAACAACGCCGCGCCAAAATACACCCCGGCAAACCCTTTCAACGCAATTAGGATCGCGCCCAACGCTGGCCCAATGGTCCAGCTGAGCGAAGCGATCAATCGTAACGCCGCCATTCCCCGCAAGACCGTCGAGCCACCTATCTGGTCAAGATGAGCCTTTGCCACGGCAAACAACAAAGCAAATGACGCCGCGCTAAGACCGAAAAGGACACCAGCGTTCAGCACTAGCAACCACGTATCGGTGAGATAGGCGCATAAGGTAAGCCCCACGGCCTTAGAAAACAGGGATAAAAGCAGGGGCCAGACGACGGGATTACGATCCTGCAGATGTCCGAAAATGGTGGTGACGACGAGCCCTGTGGCTGCAGGCACCGTCAAAAATGCACTCAACTCCAAAGGCGACATTCCAACCCTTTGGACCGCTAGGAGCGCCATGTAGCTTCCGGCCATTGCTTCAGCCACCATCGCTAGCAAAACTGCCAACATGATTGGTGTGAAGAACGGAACACGCCGAAGCGGCGTTTTTGAACCGTCGACCTCGTCACTGTGCTGCTGCATGAGGATTAACCTCTCAGGTGGCGCCGATTCCGACCTTGTGGCAACAATGCCATGGGCCTCGCCTTTTCGGGCAAGGTCAAATCAGTGTTTACCCCCTCGCCCGGGGATGCTGGACACAGTGGCGGAAACCGGGTCGCTGGCCGGGAAACTGTCCTCAAGACCTTCTTCGAGTTCATCTTCCAAAGCGTCCAGGTCTTGGCTCTCGCGAGCGCTTCGGACAGCCTCGAGACCCTTGCTGCCTTCGTCGAAGTTCCCGTTACTCAGAGCGTCGTAGCGATTCACGCTGCCGTGTGATGGCTGCATCTTGAGCATATCCGAAAGCAAGAAGGAAAGTTCGCCTTCACCGGCCCTGTCTGCCGCCATTTGTTGGAACAGCCCCTCCATGCCGACAAAGATAGCTGACGCCGGGTTTTCGGGTCCAAGGAAGCCAGCGATCTCCTTCATCTCGGCGACCCATCGGTATGCCTTTGGAAACATGTCCGGGACGCCAACACCGAACTTTTTCAAAAGCTCGCCCTGGCTTTCCGACAACTCGGCCATCAAGGCTGAGTCCGCGGCATTTTCAGACGCAGCGAGCATCATAGCTGTCGCGAGGCCGATGAGGCCCTTGTTGATGCCCGCGTAACACATTTTGAGCGACGACGCTGCGCCGATAGCGCTGTCGAGTGGACGTGCATCCAAGCCGTATTTAACCAATGCATCCACCACATTATTACCGCCACCGCTCACGTAGATATGCGGCCCCGGCTTGCCGACCTTCGGCGGCCCACCGATAATACATCCATCGTACACCCTATCGATATTGCCGCCGAAAAGGCTGGCGATATCAGACATCGTCTGAGGCGAGACGGCGTTACAATCAACGAAGCAGGCAGACGGCGTCGAGTTTGCCATCTCGTTCGCGATCTGATGGGCAACGGATAGGGCTTGGCTGGGTGGCACGATGGACAAGATGAAGTCAGACTTGACCAAAGTCGCCCAATCGACCTCGCGGATGCCATTCGACAGCGCCCGGTCGCGGGTTTCCTGTGATCGGCCTTCAAGAGAGGTGACGATGTCAGCACCACCCGAGCGAAGGACATTCGCCACGGCGCTGCCCATAGCACCCATTCCGATTACGGCAATCTGCGTCATCCCGGCTTCTCCTTTAATGCATAGCTAGATCTAATGGCGGCACCGGTCGCGGCAAGCGGCGACTTGCCATGAAAACCCGAAAGCGGCTGCCAATAAACCGCCGATCTCAAAGCTCACCGCCGATTTTGACTGCGGAGCGCCACTTGGAGACCGGCGGCATCGGTAAGACGCACCTGCCAGAAGCTCCTTACTGAGCTGCTCGCAGTTTCAGTGCCGCAACGCCGACCGCGACATTGAGCCCTTCCTGTGCCTCAACAGAAATCGGCTGAAGGGAAAGACTATCGCGTTCGCCGCCAATCAAGATCTTCGCCCCTACTCCAAGGCCAAGCGACGCGTCAGCGGCTACGCCTCGATAGGTCCCGGCGAGATCGTTCGGCTGACCCGCGGTCGCGTTGTAAACCAGCCAAATCATACGGCCGCGTTCAACGGTGCCAATATCCAGGCCGAAATCTGTGATGCTACCAACGTAACGGCTCCCCGAGCCTGGTGCGGATGGCGTGAAGACGCAGTTGACATTCTGCTTCGACCCGACGATCGCGCCAATGCCCTCCGAAACGTCACAATCGAGCGTTCCGACCTCAGCCGTTTCGGCCCGCGCGGCTACAGAGGACAGGCTGATCGCCGTCAGCACGGCGAGTGCCGCAGCGGCTGAAGACCAACGTGACTTTCTAACAATTGACGAATGAAGTTTACCCAAGCGCGGCGCCTTTCGCACTTGAGAGTACACTACAGCGGGTACCTATCCGTGAACGAACCTACGGAAGCCGTCTGATGTCGGAAATCATACTCACGTATGGTGTCCGAAATTTTCGAGGTCAGTGCCATATTCTCAGGCGCCAGGCCGATCACCGCCTGCCAATCCTGATAGCCTCTATCAAAGTAGCGGCTTCTTCCACCCCACGCGCATGCAGTTCTTCCAGGCGGGCGACAGTCTTGTCCCATGGAAGCCAAGCAGTCACCGCGTCCTTTTGGAGTGGATAGTAAACCTTGTCGCTCATCGACCAACTTCGCAAGGCATTGAGGAAGTACAGAAAGTTTTCGTCCGTCTTCACGAAACCAGTAGCCCACCTCCGAACAGTTTGCTTGCTGGTCAGCTCGCTCCATCCCCACACATATGCCGCAAGCCGAGGGAGATCGCTGATCGCTGCTTTAGTTGCCGGGTCAGCGGTACGCTTCTTCAAGACTGCCATTAATCGTTGGAACTGGTGGTCATCGAACAGGCGCGATTCCGGAGGCTGCCCTCGCCCTTCAACCACGCCATGACTCACCAGCTGCGTTCGGAAAAATTTCCCGACCAACCAGCTGATGGACTGGCAGTCCTTGGCCAACCAAGTGGCGAGATCGTTGAAAGCCACAGCGTCCTTCTTCTTCAGACGCCAAAGGCAATCTACGACGACGTTCTCGGCCTGTGCTTCTATCGAAACGGAGAACGGTCGCGTTTCGTTATTTATGGATGAAATACGGTCCGCGGCACCCGCAATCGCTTTGACCAACCCGACGGTTTCGGGCACCGAAAGCGTGTTCACAGTGGCGGTGTCCATTCGGTCCAGGGCGTGCTCGAGCCAAGTCAGCCCTGATGCCCGGCGCTCCGTGCCCAGTCGTATCAGCTCCTTGGTGAGCTTCTCGACGTCAGAGCCCGCAAGCACGATCAAGTTCCGGAAAGCATCCTGGGCCATCACCGTTTTTGGTGACGTCAGCGCGAAATAGAAACGGTAATGGATCGGACTGCCGAGTCGCTTGCCGGTTATGGCCTCATTCGTCTCGTTTTGCCCGGCCTGCTCGAAGACACGCTTGCTCGGTGTATCCGCTTTGACGACCCCCGGGATAAACTGGCGAAGGCTCCATATCGACCTAGTTGAAGTCGCATCATCGGACGGAAGCAGGTCCAGCAGTCTTGTGCCCATCTGGATCTTTTCTTCGTCGGTGACCATGCCGTCACCCGTCACGACTACCGAGCGGGTCCCCAGATATTCTTCGAGCCATCGATAGAGCGGCGTGTTCGTGACCTTGATCAGGTTCAGGCGGCAGAGATCCGGGAAGAATACGTCGTCCTTGATACCGGCATAACAGAAGCGAATGGCGTTCAGCGCCAGCTTCACCTCTCGCGGCGTTCGGAGACCGCCACCCTCTCGGTCAACGGCTGACCTCAGGTCGGAATATAGGTCCTTGTCGATCTCCGTTGCGCCGGTAACTTCCTTGTAAATTTCGACTGCATCAGCGAGGAAGCTGTGACGAAGATCGAACGGCTCTGGCAGCGGGATGTTGAAAGTGAGCTGAATGATCTTCTGAAGGAACGCGTCACCGTCGGGCACACTCAGGCCAACCTGAAGGGCATGCGCAAGAACGTCGCGGTCATAGCAAAGAATATAGACAAGCCCTGGGAAGTCGGCAACGGAGCGAACAAGGCGGACGACCTCGACAGCTTGCGATGGCTCCAGGCGATCCAGATCGTCGAGGATGACGACGAAGCCAATGTCTAGCTCGGCAATTTTTTCCGAGATTTTGGCTTTCACCTCGGCAGTTGTCGGGTTCCTGCCCAACTTCTCCAAATATTCGGAACTCAGCTCCAGGGCGTCCGCGCCAGCCTTTGCACCGGGCAGGAGATATTCCGCGAAGCGAGCAGCGGGGGCAAGAACCCTGCCGGTTCTTGCGCCGTAGTTGCGGACCAATTCGCCAAATTCGCCGCCCTTCTTCTTTGCCTTTTTCCAGATACTCTTCCGACCAAGCTGTGCCTCCTCGAATTTTTCGATGACCTCTGCGATGGGATCAAGAAGAGAGCTGACAAGATTCGACACGTCGCCATTTAGCCAAGGAGCGATTTTGATGATGTGGGTTTTCTTGTCCTTACCCTTCTCGAGTTCGGCTTCGAGAAAGTTGAGGAGCGTCGTCTTTCCCGATCCCCACGGCCCCTCAAGGCCGATGACCATCCCGTCGCCTTTGACAGCTTCAAGAATGCTTGGTGCCAGACGCTCAGCAATTCCGACAAAGCCGAACCTGTCGGCCTTCTCGTCTGATAGAGGTCGGTCAGTATCGAGATTGGTGTGAGGCAAGCTGGGGGCTCCAGGACGGGCGACTCGAAGCAATATTTTAGATCGTGCTACCCTAAGCTCCAAGAGGCAGCCTCCCGGCTATCCCAAGCCAAGTCGAACGAACGCTTCCGGGGGCGCTTCGTTCTCAATCATCAGCCGCTTCATCAACTCTGACATCGTCGCTTCCAGCTCGGCGTCCTGAACCGAAGTATTCTGCCCAGGGTCATTGAGAAGGTCATAAAGGCGCGTTTCCTTCTCCAGCAGCGCACCCGGCCCATAGTTGGCGTACATAGGCGAACGGTTGGTAACGGGGACTTTGAGAAGAGGAACGTTTTTCGTCCAGCCGAACGGTTGAGCAAGCGTGCTCGCCCTGAGCTCTTCTGGCGTGAAGGGCTGGGTGATATGCGTCGGCATGAGTGTGTATTGGTATATTTCCTGGGTTTCCAAGTCGGTCGGAAAGCGGTGGTAGGTGTGCCGACCGTCGGTCACGTTAACCGCACCGCCGAAATAGCCGAAGATTAAAGCCTCCCTGTTCTGATCGAGTAGCAAGGACCGACCTTCGGTCTCGGGCGGAGCTTTTACGCCGTAGAGGTCGAGGAATGTTGGTCCAACGTCGATAGACTGCGTCAGACGAGAGATGCGCTTTTGGCCAGGACTACGTGGATCATGGATGAACAACGGGATGTGGACGATCTCCTCGTACATGTTCATCCGGTTCTTAGCCCAGAAGTCATGTTCACCAAGCAGGAAACCATGATCGGTCGTGACGACGAGAGCTGTGTCCTTCCAAAGGTCATGCTCATCGAAGTAATCGAGCAGCTGACCCAAGAGGAAGTCGCACAGCGATACTATGGCGTAGTAGTTGGCACGCAGCTCGTCCGCTTCTTCCGGCAATTCCTCGACACGTCCGTATCGCGGCCAATCGCGGATCGGTCCGTTCCACGATGTTTTGAACGGCTCCTTGAAGCGCTCCGGCGCAAAGAATGGTTCGTGGGGATCAAATGTCTCGATCTGCAGGAGCCAGTCATCTGCCTGCCTGTTCAGATCTAGAAATTCGAGACCCTTGGCGAAACATTGAACGGAGGGAAAATCCTCTTCGTTTTTGATGAACTCCCGGTTGATCATGTATGGATTATATTTGCTGATCGGCCCGGTAGCCGTCTGCGCGTGATGGTACTTTTCGCGCAGCCGCTCCCAGTGCGGTTGGACCATTGCCTTCCACGGGTCGCTTTCCTGACCACGAACGAAGTCGAACGTGTTGTATCGGTTGTGATAGGTCGCCCCGCCGTCCTCCCAATAGTGGTAGTGGTCGGTGATCAGGTGCGAGTGAACGCCTTTGCTCTTCAGTAGCTCTGGAAACGCGTTGTCGAACGGCTCCAATGGGCCCCAACTACGGTGCAAGAAGGTCAAGCGCCCCGTCAAAAGATCTCGTCGTGCTGGCATGCACGGAAGCGAGCCAACGTAGTGCTTGTCGTAGACAGCAGACTTGGCTGCCAGCCGGTCGAAATTAGGGGTGGGAATGCGATTTCCGCCGTAGGCCCCAAGCATATGCCGGTTCAGAGAGTCAAAGAGCACGAAGACCGTCTTCATTGGATTTCCTCTTGCGTTGCGAAGAATCTCGCTGCCACTATTTGACCGCGCCCATTGTCAGGCCGCGCACAATGAACCGTTGGCCGATGAACATCATCAGCAGTGCTGGTATCGTCGATAGGATCGACGCCGCCGCCATCTGGCCGTACTGGACCTCGTATTGTTGGGCGAACCGCGAAATCGCGACAGGAACGGTCGCTGTATGACGGCTCGTTAGGGTCAGGGCGACCGAGAACTCGTTCCAGGAAAATACGAAAGCCAATACGCCCGCTGCGATCAATCCGGGAATGGCCAGCGGCAGCGCGATCCGCAGGAAATTGGTCTGCCTGCGACAGCCGTCCATCACGGCGGCCTCTTCGATCTCGGATGGAATTTCACGAAAGTAGGCCATCATCATCCAGATCGTCATAGGGAGGTTGAGAGCGATGTGGGTGAGAACCACGGCCGTCAACGTTCCGGAAAGATCAATCTGGCGAAAGCTAAGGTACCAGGGCCCGACCAACGTCAGCGGCGGGATCATGTTGAAGATCAATGTCCAGCCCAAGAAAACGCGTGAGATGATCGCTCTCGATTTAAAGTGAACCAGCGAGTAAGCCGCGAGCGTTCCGACCACGAGCACTCCTGCGGTCGACAAGATCGCGACGATGACGCTATTCCAAACGTTCTCCGGGAAGTCCGAGCGCCTTGAGTACAGCACGTCCGCGTAATTGAAGGCTGTCGGGGTGAAGATCCAAGAGCCCTGAAGAATGTCGATTTCGTATTTCAAGGACTGCAGAAGCACCCAAAGGAACGGCGCAAGGATCACGAATACCCCAGCCGCCAGGAGGGCCGAACCAATCCACTTGCCTGGGCCTCTAAGATCAAGCATCAAGGCGCCCTCATAAAACGGCTTGCTCGATGGCCCACCCAGATAAATGCGATGGTGGCGCCTATGACGGCAAGCGACAGCATGGAGCCGTACCCAAGCTCGTTCTGCTGAAAATAGACCTTGTAGAGGTGAAGGCTCACCACCTCCGTCGAAGTTCCGGGCCCGCCCGATGTAAGCAAAAAGATCTGATCGAAGACCTTGAACGCGAGGATTGCTCGGAAGAACAGTGCGACGATGATAGTCGGCCAAATCAAAGGAATGATGATCCGGAAGATGATGGATCTGTTCTTTGCGCCATCGATGCGGGCCGCCTCGATCACATCGTTGGGGACGGCTTCGACGGCTGCGAACAGAATTAGGAACACGAAGGGTGTCCAGTGCCAGACGTCGACGATGACCACCGATAGAAGCGCGAGCGATGTCGAACCAAGCCAGTTTACCGGCTGAAATCCGACAGCAGTGATGGCTTGGTTGAGAACGCCAAAGTCCAGGCTGTACATGAGCTTCCACATGGAGCCGATGGCCACCGGCGGCATCAAGATCGGAATGATCAGCACAGTTCGGACAATGCCCTTCAGCTTTCCGATGGATGACACGAGTATCGCTAGCCCAAGGCCGAAGCAGACCTCAATCAGCACGCTGATCACAGCGAATATGAGCGTGTTTTTCAGAGCGACGCGAAAGATGTCATCGGACAAAAACTCTCTGAAGTTCTCAACGGGCGTGAACTTCCAAACTTCGCTCGCACGCTCGAAAGTGATGGTCGAGAATGCCATCGCGATCATCTCGATAACTGGGTAAATCGTGAGCAGAACAAGCACCGCGCAAGCCGGAGCAAGCGCGAGCCAGTGAAAATTCCGATCAACGAACTCCGCGAGCGGTCGCGGCTGATGCTTGCTCTTGTTCATGACAAAGGCGCCCGCAGCCGTTCCTATTACGAAACGGCTGCTCTCCAACGATTATTCGGCGAGCGGTGGGAGCGAACCGGTTTTCCGGCCGCCCTTCGTGAAGATCGCCTCAATATCCTTTGCCGCTTGGTTGAGGGCTGCAGCCGACGAAAGCTCGCCGATCAATGCCTGGTTCAAACGCAGACCGAACGCCTGGTTCACGGCTGGGCCCTCCGAGTAGCCAAGCAACTGCTTCCCGTACTTGATCTCTTCCTGATAAGCTGGCATCCAGCGAAACTTCGGCTGGTCCTTCAGATCGGACGAGAAAACGTCCTCGCGAACAGGGATGCCGCCACCTTCGGCATAGGCATACTGTGCCTTGTAGGTCAGGAACCACTTCGAGAAGGCAATCGCGCCCTTCTTCCCTTCGTCGGAGGCGTTCTTCGGCACAGCCAACACCCAGTTACCGATGGCGACACCCGGCTGAGCATCGGCCTTGGCTCGGGGCAACACAGCGGCATTGACCTTGCCAACGACTGCCGACTTCTGCGGGTCATCGAAATTCGGGAATGCCGCAACGACCGCATGCGCTTGTTGCCCCTTACCCGTCTGGACCAGCTGAATCAGGTCTCCCTGCCCCAGCGATGCGTAGTTCTGCGGACCGCACGACTTCGAAATCTCGATGAACTTATCGAGTGCTTCCTTCACCTGGGGACTGTTGACCGTCACGGTGAAGTCGCCGTTTTCCGCGTCGTTCTCGATGGATCCGCCGTAGGACAGCAGATAAGCCATGAAATCGTAGTAGATGGAGTCGCCCTTTTCACCGCGCTGCAAGTAGCCATAGCTCTGTGGCGGGTCCTGGAGCACCTTACAGTTCGCAAGGACGTCGTCAAAAGTGACTGGAACCTTGAGGCCTTTTTCCTGGAAGGCATCAGCGCGGTAGTAGAAAAGCTGCACGTTTCCGTTAGGCGAGTAGCCCATAAGCTTACCGGTTGCACAGGTCCGGAACTTTTTGGCGTCGTCCCAGCAACCGCTATCACCGAAGGCGTAGACCTCCTTTGGCACCCGGAATTCAGGATCGATCTCATTTAGAGGCTCGAAGAAGCCGCCCTGGTAGAACTCAACGGTCGAGTTGCCGTTGACATTCACGAGGTCGTAGGGACTGGTGTCGCCGCTGCGAACTGCGGAGCGGGCTTTCTCGAGCATCCCGTCAAAGGGGGTGACTTCAAGGTCGACCTTGTTACCGGTCTGCTCTTCGTAGAGAGCTACGACATTCTCGAAGCCCTTATACCAAGGTGACGCGTTGATCAGGATGGTGATCGGCTCTTGCTGCCCGACATCCAGAAAACTGTCCTCCGCCGCAGCTTGCGTGGCGCAGATTGCCGCGACGCTGGTGGCCAACAGCATTGCAATAGTCCTGAACTTCATCGCTTCCTCCTTGGATTTTCATTATCGAAGAGTAAGCCGACAAAATCAGTCGTGTTAAAGAAAGGCTTTTCTATACGTGGGCCGTTGCGAAGAACGACCGACGCTGATTTGCAGCGGCACGAATGCTATCTTGCGATCTCGATAACCGGGAGGAATACCGTGGACAGAACGCTGCTCGCTTTCTTGGTCGTGGCGGACGAAGGAAATCTGACTTCGGCTGCGAGTAGGGTTGGACTGACGCAACCAGCACTCACAAAACTGATCCGGCGGCTTGAGCGCGACTACGATGCTATTCTCTTCGAACGAACGCCGCGTGGGATGACATTAACGCGAGCCGGAGCCAAACTGAGGGATCGGGCCCGTAGGATCGAAGTTCACTATCGCCAATCTCGTGAAGAGATCCGCTCAATGATAACCGGCACCCTACCGTACTTTTCTATCGAAGCCGGGGCCGCCTACCACATGGAGATCGCACCTGATCTAACGCGCATTCTCAGCGCCGAGTTTCCCGAGACAACAGTGCGGCTCGACTTCAACAATGCGGATTTGACGTTGCCACGACTGGTGTCCGGCGACATCGACCTCATGCTGGGTGCAATCCAGGACCGGCCTCCGGAAGGGATCGAGACCGCTGAAATGTTCAGGGTCGAGATTGTGCCTTACTGCCGGAAATCAGACCGGCTGGCGGATCTGGAAACGGTCGACGCGAGTGACATCAGTGGTCGGCGGTGGATTACCAGGCGGGACGAAGCTATCGTCGCCCGAATGGCTAGCTATTTCAGTGATCGGTGCCTGCCCGCGCCTGATGTCGCTATCGAGGTCGAAGCGCTCGCCGCTGGTTTCAGGATCGTCGCCCAGTCCGACAAGCTGACTCTGGCGCCGCTGTCGTTGACGAATGTTGCGGCAGAGTTCGGGCTTGTGCCTTTGCGTCTCTCGCCGCCGATCTGGCGTTTCGGGTCAGGAGCATGGTTTCGGGCATCGTCGCGAGAATATCCGATCATGAGGCGAGCTTTGGACCTTGTGCCCCAGCTTGTAAGCGAGACGATGGCTATTCCTGCGAGTTATGGACCTGTGGCCACGAAGTCATTTCCTCTCGCTCGTTGAAACGCCTACGTTCCCGCAGAATTTTGAATTGCGAGGTTTCTCGGATGCGTAAGCCTAACGTTATTGTCTTCTTCACGGACCAGCAGCGCCACGACACCACCGGCGTCCATGGCAATCCGATGGGGCTGACGCCAAATTTTGACCGCTTGGCCGCTTCCGGCACCCATCTCTACAACTCTTTCACGAGCCAACCGCTCTGCGGTCCCGCTCGTTCCTCGATGCAGACCGGCCAGTTTGCAACCCAGACAGGCGTTTTTCGCAACGGCATCCCGTTGGCCGATGATGCTGAGACGATTGCGAAGGTATTCGCCAACAACGGCTATAAGACCGGCTACATCGGCAAGTGGCACCTTGGCGGCTCGGATCCCGTTCCCAAGCAGGAGCGTGGTGGCTATCAGAGCTGGCTTGCAGCCAATCTCCTGGAATTCACGTCAGACGCCTACGACACTGTTGTCTATGACGTCGATGACCAAAGGAAAAAGCTTCCAGGGTACCGGGTCGACGCCCTGACCGATGCTGCGATCCGCTACTGCGATGACCACCAGAATGATCCGTTTTTCCTCTTCGTCTCGTTCTTGGAACCTCATCACCAGAACCATACTGACGCATATCCGGCGCCCGACGGCTACCGTGAGATGATGGACGCCAAGACATGGACACCGCCGGATCTTGCGACCCTGAAGGGCACCAGCACTTGGCATCTCGGCGGCTATTACGGGATGGTAAAGCGCCTCGATGAAGCGTTCGGCAGGCTTGTCGATGCTTTGAAGAGTCTGGATCTCCTGGACGACACCATCGTCATGTTCACGTCAGACCACGCTTGCCACTTCAAGACTCGCAATAGCGAGTACAAGCGGTCGTGTCACGAGAGCGCGGTCCGGGTGCCAAGCATGATCATAGGGCCCGGTTTCACCGCTGGTGGCCAGGTGCGTGCTCTATTCTCGACGATTGACGTTGCTCCGACGCTTATCGATGCGGCTGGCCTTCAGGTGCCGGGAGTGATGACCGGGAAATCGATCCTGCCTGTTATCCGCGACCACCGAGCACAATGGCGGGACGATATCTTCTTCCAGATTTCCGAAACGGAGACAGGCCGGGCACTTCGAACTCATCGCTGGAAGTACGGCGTGACCGCGGCATACGATAAGGACGAGGCACGCGCCGACGTTTACAAGGAAGCGTATCTCTACGATCTGGACAATGATCCCTACGAGATGGTCAATCTCGTCGGCCTGACGTCCTTCCGAGAGGTTTCAGATGACCTCAAGGCAAGATTGCTTCGTTGGATCGCTGAAGTCGAAGAGGGCCATCAACCCGAGATCCAAGATGCCAAGCCGCGCTTTCCCCGGCAATATCGGCTGAACGCCAGCGACCTCATCGATGCGGTGGATAGAGAAAGAGACGTCGATCCGCTGGAATAATCTGGCGAGGCCCGCCTATCGTTACAAGCCATCTCACGTCCGTCCGATGTGCTATCTGCCTAGTCGACCCGTCCGCCCTTCGTCAAAAAATCGCGGCCCTTTTGGGAAACGGATTCCGGCGAGATCTTGACTGAAAACACTTCGTTTCCGAGCATAACACGCATATGTCCGGCAGCGCGGAGCTTTTCAAGGAAATCAGAGACTTCCTTGTTCTTCGCGTCAATGACCATGATTTCCTTGGACGACATACGCTCCATTGATTCCGAATTTCCGTGCTATTTCCTTAGCACGGAAAACCCGCCGTGTAATGGTGGTCCGCCCGGCCCACGTACTGCGAAGAATAGATCAGTCGGCATCTCCGCCGGTTTTCGGGAAAAGCTGAAGGACATTAGAACCGTTGGAATGGGCGACGGCGCCTGATTTTTGCCGGTGGGACTGTCGCTCGCCCGCTCGCTGGATTGCGGTCGCCAGACCTTCGCGCTGGCGATAATAATCTGGCTTGGCAGGCAGCGTCAGATCAAACTGCTGAAGCATCCGCTCAATAATATCCATCGCTTCTGCTGCAAGACCCGCATAGCCCTCCTGGCGACGTTCAAAGAAACCGTCGTACCCGGGCGAGGAGAGGTCAAGACTGTCCAACGCATAATTCAGGTTCTTCACCCGGTTGGACAGCCAAAGGATCTCGTCAGACATTTCGGCGCCAAGAACAGACCAGTCAGCGTCCCTTGGGAGAACCAGCATGGGATCAGGGACGTGAAATGCAAATTCCCCCTCGTCCATCGGATTGAATTCTGGAACGTCGTGCACGGCGGCGAAGGCCGCTCCGACAAAGTCATCCAGCGCCAGCACCGTCGACATTGCCAAATTTCTAGCCTCGCCCTTTGCTCTGCGGTTGAAGCCCTTCCTCGACATTTGAAACACAGTCGGGATCAGGGAGCCAGCCGCTAAGCTGCCAGCGCCAATCAACGCCCCAATAGCCATGATCCCCTGGGTGGTTTCGAAGAACTGCGTCAATGTTCACCTCGTCAATGAGAGAGTAGCGTCAAGAAGCACGCGTAGACGGAATCAGCACTTACGGTTCAAGTTTGCCTTGAAGTGCGGAAATTTCAAATCGCATTTCATTGGGGCATCCCGAGAACTTGCCTGCCGCAGCGAACCCTTATTGAGCGCCGCCAACTCACCAACGTGGAAAGTTGCCAGCACAATTGTGATGTCATCTCAAGTGAGATCGGGCGATCCGCCTTTCAAGGACGTCTAGATAAAACGAGGCGGGCACCGTCGAGTATTGACATCACGACTTTGAGTAACGATCTCGAGTGGGTGATCGGAGGCTCAAATGTTGTATGTCTTTGTTGCTCTATGTGCTCTCGCCTGTTCTTTTTTGGTCGGACGCTATTTCGCGGCAAAGACGCGACTTGTCGAGCAGACCATTGACGACACCATAACTCGCAGGTTGGCCGCTTCACCGGTGATGCTCGAGTTGGGTCGAATAACGGAGGAGAATGGGGTTCTCCGTAATCTTCTTATTGACATCGTAGAAAACGAGGCATCGCTCTCGAAATCCGCACAGATGACCGAGGAAGAACGCGTTCGTGCCACGAACGCGCGAACAGCGCGGCGCCGTGAGCTGTTCGGAGAAGCCCTTCTTGCTCTAAAAAGGCCTGGCGTCATCTCCTCGTCCGACAACCTGAAAATCATAACCGGAGGCGTTTCGAAAGAAATCTAGCGACTCGCGCGGCGAGCCTGCGCCGTCGCGCTTCAACAAAAGTGCGACGGTTCAAAGCCGTGATCCGCCTCAGGGCGATTTAGATTCTGTTTTATCCGGAGCGCATTTCATTAGCTTTCGAGTGTTGGCTTTGCCCAACAGCAGATCCGAAATATCTCCGTCCCACTGCGACATACGAAGCTCGTCGCCCTCCGGTTCGATCAGGTAGTGCTGTATCCAGTTCTCGCCTTCGCCCGAGCAGAACGCCATCGCCACGACTGCATTGCCGAAGCTTGCCGCCGACGCGATTTCGCATCCCATCTCATATCCGCTGAATGAGACGGCCTTTTCCTTGATGCTGAACGTCGTCGGCTGCAGCTTGCAGGAACCTTCAACATCGCCGGGTTCGCCGAATGGCTGTGCAGTCAACTTGCCGAACATGGACAAGCTTTCCTCGTCAATATGAGGCGAAAGGTCATATCCCCATTTGCCCAGTTTGTCTGAAAGAGCTTCCGCGAACGACTTATAAGTCTTTGCCGGTCTGCATTGCGGGCTTTCACATACGCGGTAGAAATCGTCAATCGACGACAAAAGGGCGTCCGGAACCATACCCTTGGCGGCGTCGTACGAACCAATGAGGCTCCCAGTCGCAACTAGCCCGGCGGCTACACCGACCGTCACGTCGTCTTCCGATCCGTTCATCCGGTTCAATCGACGAACAAAGTCGGCCCGCAGCAAGGGTTGAAACTGGCTCTTCCGTGTGACATCGACGGGCTTTCCATCCTCCATCCGGAAGATCTGCATTGGTGGATTGGAATCCGAATAGCCGCTGAAAGCGTACAGAAACCTTTGGTCAACACTGACCAACTCGTACGTGCCGTCGCTATCGAGGTCCTCGACGCTCAGTCCTTCTCCGTCGAAATCGCCAATCGGAACTGAGTTGACTGATTTACCTTCTGAGATCGCGGCCACAGCCGACGTGCAGCAGTGCGCCCCGCCTGTAAACGATGAGAAAAGAAGACCCGGCTCGGTACCCTGAAGCGGCGCCACGACAATCGTGCCGAAGCCCCCTTCGGTCGTCTCAAGCTTCAACGTGGTCTCGAAGCCCTTATCTCTCGAGACCCGGAGGTATGCGGAGTAAGTGTCATCAAGGTTTTTTTGGCCATCAAGTTTCGCGGTCCATCCTTCGCCTGAGAAGGTCTTTCCGTAGTCGTCCTTCGACCAGGTGAAAGGCTGACGGAAAGGCAACTCCTGGGGCTTCGGCGGAGCAAATTTCCCAGCATCCTTCATTTGGATGCAGTTCGACAACATACCAATTGTCTGGCTCGAGCCGGACAGCGAATATGGTCCGATTGTCGTCCCCTTCGCCTGAATTCGCATGCGGTTTGACGAGCGCAGGGCAGCTAGAAACTTGTCGCTTGGATTGCTGACGACAAGTCCAATGGCGTCTGTCTTGCGCCAGCCGTCCATACTACCCGTCCAGCGTCCTCCGTCCGTGAAGATGATAACGTCGTATGATTTTGCATCTTGGATCCACGGCAAATCGGCCGTCGGAAAGATCAGGCGCATGTTGCTGGCGTCCGACCGAACAAGGAAGAATCCCTGCGATGTCTGAGGAACCGCTATACATGAACCTTGTTCTTTGTCGTACGAGACCTGCCAACCCTTGTTCGAAAAAACGTTGACGTAGCGATCGTCCGCAGCCCGGGCCCCAACTGAAAGTGCGGAAAGCACGGAAGCAGCAAGCGCCAAGCGCACTGAGATATTAAACACGTTACCCCCAAAGGAATCATTTCCGTCCAAGTGTTGTACTGTTCGATATCAAATGCCAAGTATTAACCGAGTCTATACTCCACATGCGGCGTTGATCGGGCGTGCGCGAGGCCCGCTATGCTTTCGCCGGATACGACTCCTACCGAGATTGCTGCGAGCGACAGCCGGAGTTCGCCCCCACTTCGCGCCCCCAAAATTTAGCGGGTATGGTTAACCGCTCATTAAGTACGCGCTTGTCACGCTCGCTGTAGAGGAACGCGACATGACAACAGCATTCTTGCTCGATACGTGCGTGATCAGTGAAACGTCCTTGGCCCGGCCGCGGGATAGCGTCATCTCCTTTCTGGAGCTGGCAGACAACTACTTCATGCCTGCTGGCGCCTTGATGGAGATCCAGATGGGCATCACCATGGTATGCGCTACCAACCCAGTCAAAGCCGTCAAGCTCAGTAAATGGTATCACGATCTGGTGCGGGCGGGCATACCGATCGTGGAAACTGATCGCGAGATATCGGAGACCTGGGGCGTTCTGGCGGCTGATCCCCGGCTATATAAGTTTTCGCCAAACGGCGGGGGCAAACGGGCTAGAGGCGGCCAGGACCTTCACATCGCGGCGGCCTCGCTTGTACGACGGCTGCCGATCGCGACAATGAACGTCAACGACTTCATGGTGATAAACGAATGCTATCCCCTGCCAGGAGTCTACGATCCGTTGGCCGAAAGGTGGCACGCTCGCATGGAACCGTTGGCTGAACGGTATCCGCATCAGCCAACGACAACTGACGCTCACGAGGACGAAAGCGTTCACAAGGCAGTTATCAGGTAAGGTCTCGCTGCGGTCGGACGTGCCGTTGAATGAGCTTGGCCTTGGAAGTTGAGATTTCGCTCTGGGCCGGGCCGCTTAAATTAGAAACCGCAGCTCGCTACAATTTTATTCATTCCCTTATCGGGACAGCAAAGCCTAGATTGCTATCGATCACTCCAACAACCGGAGAGATCAAATGGCAGTGCCCCCGAGAGTATTTGCGCCGCACGTTCAAGAGCAGATAAAGGACGCTCGCAACGCAGTCATCGAGCACCGGAAGCAGCGCACCGCAGCCCTGCTAAAGATTATCGAGGACGACCTGCCGAAGTTCGCTGATGAAGGTAGAGAGGCGATGGCCAGGCTTCTCGAAAATGACGGCGTCCATCGCCGCCATGTACGCGGATACCTAGATATCCCTCGATTACTCGTTGCCTATCGCAAAGCAATGAACGTCAGCCGATTTGATATTGAGACCGCTGTGGCTCTTGTCGGCCTCGGCGAGGCCGCCCGCCGCGAGGTGATGCGTTTCGTTGAGCGTAGCCAACCGACTGACAGTGTCGAAGTTCGTCGGATCGGCAACAGATGGCGTGAACGCTGCAAAAGTGATGACGAATCAACTTATCACGATGTGATGGGTTTGCTCGCCAGAAGGCGCATTCGCGCTCTTCGGAAAGAGGGCATGACGTTCAGCAGGGTCGTGCCTAAGCTGCATGATCTAATGATCGGGTACGATGATAAATCAGAGGAACAACAGGAAGTCATTCGACCCAAAATCATCGAAATGGCAATCGAACTACGCGAACGCTTCCAAAAAGAGTATGGTACCCAATCGGTTCCGGTTGAAGACTGGGGCAAAATTGAAAACCGTGCTGAACGGGCGCTGGCCGAATGCGACTATGCCTTAAAGGTCTTGGCAAACGGGGAATTCCTTAGAGAGCTGCCAAGCATCGTTCCAGATCGCGATTTTCCAATGCCGCTCTTTTCAATTGGCAAGTACCTGCGTAGCTGGCACGCCATCGATTCAATCGGCTTTCTTTCCCGCAGAGCTAAGACTTCCTCCACGCGATACGCGAAACGACCGCTGGAACGGCTATCGTCCGTCGATATCTGCGGTGGTATCGGTAGCGGCGCACTCGCACTGAAGTCCGCCGGTTTTTATCCCAACATGTTGTTAGACGGCGACAAGAAAAACGTGGACAGCTTTCTTGCGAACCGTAGGGGCTGGCGTGCTCTAAAGGTCGACATCGACCGGAAAAAGAGGGCGGCGGTGGCAATGAGGCACGTCACGAAGTCCCTCCGGGGCAAAGAGCTTGATCTGATGATCGGGGCTCTACCCAAGAAACAGTGGCGGGCAAAGGGCCCAGGGTTAAATTACGAAGGCGAACTTCATTCCGCGGCCATGAAGATGGTTGGCGCCTTAAAGCCGCGAGCGTTCTTCTTCGAGCACAACCCGGACATGGCTAGTGAAAAGCACGCAGAATTCTACATTCCAATGATGACGTTCTTCGCCGAACAAGGATACCACACGACGGTGTTCGAACTGTATCATCCTGAGTTCGGCATTCCACAGGATCGGACAAGTAGTTTCCTCGTCGGGATCAAAAGAGAGTTTGCAGACCAGTTGCGGCATCCGATTATCCGTGACCCGGTTTTTCCAACAGTCGCACAGCTTATCGAAAATGTAGCCTTTCCGTTTCGTACCGTCGAAAGCTACGAAGAAATAAAAGGTGAATCCAGCCCAGAGACTCATTACAATAACTGGTCGTCCGCGTGGCTACGCACTCATGGGCAACGCTTGGCGGGTAATCTAAGCGGGGCGTGGACAAAAAGGAACTGGCAGCACTGGGAGAAATTCGGATTTGACCTCTTCCAAGGCGACGAGCCGATAGAACGCGGAGACCAGCCTCATCATAACTTAATCCCGCTGACGCCCGTCATTATAAAGGCCTTGCAGGGACTCCCGCCAAACTGGAATGTGCGTGCTGCTGACCTTCGCGACGAAATTTCCATGCTTTGCCTCGCCACGCCGCCCGTTATCACGGCTGCCGTCGCACGAAGTGTGCACGCCGCATTGACGGGAGATGAAGTCGACCTCAACGCTGAAGGGGCCTTGGCTATCAACAATTCCCCATTTCTTCACCATCCATTCAACGTTGACGACATGGGCAACGCCAAAGGACAGCTCGCATCTCTATGGCGGACGGGCGTTTTGAGAATGCGCGGAGAACTGCCGACGGCCATGGCAGATGATGACCCTGATCTCTCTAAGCCGCCCGAAGACCTTCATCTCGGTCAGGGTAAGATCAGGATGAAGAAGCGTCCGTCTTAGGCGTTCAGATACCGAAGTCGCGCCTTTCAACGATCTCTTTAAGGCGCGTCCTTATAGCAGGAGTCAACTTCTGAGTTCTTCTATGTAGACCGATGCGACCTCTTCACCGTTCATGGTAACGTTGGCGATGCGATTGGCGAACTCGATACGCCAGTCGCAGCCAGCTGGATAAGTGAATACGTAGGCGTCGGCCGCCGGTCCGCGGAACGAGAGCCGGGATGCAATCGGGGACGCGGCGGACCAGGGTGCTGAATTCCCCACCGCCGAAAGTGGTCACTTAGCTCCCTCGTCAGATCTTTGGGCCTTGCCGCGCTGACAGCTCTTTAAGATGAGTCCTGATCGCCGGAATGAGCTTGTTCAACTCGGTCACATCAACCGTCGCTACTTCCTGAGCGTTCGCCGTGGCGATTGCCTCGCGGCCGATAAACTCGATTATCCAGTCGCAGCCAGCTGGATAGGTGAATACGTAGGCGTCCGCTTCCGGGCCACGCTCGCAGTTGACCTGTATTTCTTCGTCCTCGGGAAGTGCCGCTTTTATAATCCCAAATGCCTTCGCGAAGTCTTCGTCCATGGTGTATCCATCCCTGCTTCGATCAGGGAAAAGAACGCCGTGTCTGGGAAGCCATTCGGCCAACGCAGCGAAAAATGCGTCTGCGTCTTCGCCGACACGGTAGTCGTGCTTTGCTTGGCAAAACTCTTGAAGAGTCCAGCCGGTGTCGCCAATCTCAACATTTTCCCAAATGGTAGCGTTCATCTTAGAGTCCTTCCAACTCGCATTGGTTGATGTCGTGCTGGCATCCTTTCCCAGGAATATTTCCACCGGCGACTGCGTTTTCTGGTCGCTGCTCATAAACTCGATAAACGCCGAGCCGTCCGGATCGCGCATAATCTTGGGCCTGATGCCCAGTTCATCCAAGATCGGGCCTACACGCTTCGTGATCTCCGCCAAACGGTTGAGAAGGTGAAACTCCATTTTTTGTCTCCGTCATTGCTTGTTGACGAGACTTTGAAGTGCGTCGATGCAAGAGACTAAATGCGGGTTGATCTCTTGCGATAAATTTGATCGCTTCCGATCAATTCACATCGGAAAAATCCGCTAAATAATCATTTTTGTTACATTTTTTAAGATCCTGTATGGACGGGCATGTCGTGCTGTGCAATCGTCCTGTTGCAAACTCAGGATCGCAACAATGATCAAGCTTCGAATACAACACGGTCGGCAATACTTCGCGTCAATCTGACGTCGCGAGTTTTCATGTTGAGTATCGGAGTACCTGTATGAGTACGCTTTTTCCCTTGATGAAGTCAGTCTCGAGCACGAGCAGCTGCGGATCAAGTACGGTCCACCGGACTGCGGCCAGCTCGTATTGCGCTCGTCATCTCCTCACAAAAATATAACGCACCGACACACTTTACCCAATGTGAAGCTCGCCAATTCGCGTCATATCGATTGCGGAAGCAGGACAATAGCGTCCGGTCGCGAGGTTCGCAGTGTGGTGTCTGGCGTTTCTTGCCGTGTTCGTTCGCACATTTAAAATCAGCGTGGTGCCGGTAAACCTGGAAGCAGTGCCAGACAGCATGGCCTCATTGGCCGCTACTGGCCTGCCCATGCTGATCCCTGACGGGTCGGAAATGCGGGATACCATCAGGCTGGTGCGCAAAAAATAATAAGGACGCGACCCACTTTCCCCATTCAGTTCCGCTGCGATGCGGATCATTTTGCCGTCCGAGCAAGAACCGCTCCTTTTCAATAGGTAACGACGACATGGCCGCTACAATGAAGACAGCACTCATAACCCGCTAGCTCATCCAAACCCACTCACCGCTATCGCAACCCTTCGAGAGGGATGGCGAAGCTTTGTCCAAAAACTGGAGAGAAACGATGACGAAAGATAGCAATCACAAACTTGCCGGTAACACGAACGATGTCACTAGCAGAAGCTCGCCGCTGGCACCGAACACGGCCCCGTGGACGCCATGCTTGGTGCCCACCCCGGGCCTCTCCCTCCCTTTCGCGTCCTCGCTCAAAAAATTGAAGCGCCTTCGCAAGGTCGATCAGACGACGCTTGAACATGACCGGAAGGCCTACTTCAACCGGATCTGACCCCCTCACCCAGCAAGTTGAATGCCCCAATTTGAGGTCCGCGCACCGCGACCCATTCAGGAGAAAACTATGTATAGCGTGATCAGCGATCTTCTTCTCAAACAGCACGGCCCCCGGTTGATCGGGTCGGACGACTGGAAGTTTTGGGGGCGCCTCCCTTCTACCATCGGCGCCGACCACCGACCCGCGAAGCTTGTCCGCGATGTCGTTGCGCGTGGAACTTCTGATCTTCACAGCAGCGCCGCGATCCGTGAGAAACCCTGCTTGCAGCCAAACATCTCGATGGACTTCTCGGTGTGGCTGACCTTCGCCAGCTACGAGCGCGAAGCAGAGCTTTTTCGCGCGTTGCTGCGGAAATCCGGTGGTGATGGGTCACAATTTCGCGGACAGAAATTAACCGCGGCACCCGAGAATTCCGTGCGCGGCCGCCAACAACTCGGATCCCTTCCGTGTAATTGGTACTGCGGGATTGTTCCCCAGAGGTACAGCGGTCCAGAATCCACTAGCGGACGGCAGCCCGTTCAGAACGGCGGTGAAAAATGAGAAATCCAACCCGCCCTACTCCCATGTCTGAGCGCTCGACCGGCGGTCAAGATCCCAGTTCTGACGAAAGGCACGGGTTCGCGTCATTCATCTCCGCGACAAACACACGTCTGAAATCTGAAGGCTTCTGCCTGAAGAGCCGGGAACTGTTCTTCGTCAATGTCCTCCGCTGCACCGGGCCAGGACTGTTGAACCCGGCTTCAGTGTACAACGACTACCGAGCGGATTTGGCGCACGAAAACCTTAAGCGCATGGCTCAGGGTCCAAGCTTGCTGTCGGAAGCAACCCGACTGCAATTCTATACAGCTGTAGAGGGCCTCCGCGCCTTGGGTCGCTCGCTTCGGCAATCCGCAGCTTTGAAGAAGGCTAGTGGTCATGCAGCGCGATGAACTGGTGAACTACGATCGTTTGATGCGGGATCGGCAGCGAAAGATGCTGGAACGCCGAGGCGAAATGCCAACTCGATCGTCGAAATCTAAGGACTCGTTGGAACATAGCGCAAGCTATTACTCGCCCTACGATGTCATCGGTCATGTGACTGGCGCAGACAAGCTTTACGAGACGGAAAACCATCCTCCCGTCATTATCGGTGTGGTCGGCCACAACGGCGCCAGGTCGGTCGCGAGAAATAGCAACCGGAGCTATCGCGGCCACCTCATCTACGATTGCCGTGAAGTCCAACACGAAAGCCGCCTCGAGAAGAACGTCGCGCAGATCTTGATCACATGGCCGGACGTTGTGAACATCTGGTCCCAGCTTCCCAGGGTCCGATATCCCGACGCGGATGGCGACTGGCATAAGCACACGTTCGACTATCTGGTTCTGTTGGCGGACGGCCGCTACCTCGCAATCTCGGTGAAGCCGGAAATTCACCGAGTGGAGGAAGAGGCAAAACTCAAGCAGATAGTAAGTGTACCGCAATCTGATTTCGACGAGGCGTTCGTCTTCACTGATGCCCAGGCAACGCGTGAGGCTGCATTCAACGCTCGCTTTATCCTTTGGGCCCGCAAGAATGCCAACGAGAAAGAGATCACGGCCGCTCGCGAAATCACCCGGTTGCTTCCAGGTAACGTCTTCTTCTGGCAACTATTCGATGACGGCATTCCGCACAATCTGAGACGCGCTGCCATTGTCAAACTCATTGATAACGGCGAAGTCGTTCCGATAGACCCACTCGCTCGCATCACGGATTGGTGCAGACTGCGCATCGTCCACTAGCCCCTCATATCAAACCAAACGCCACCAAGCCCCTCGATTTGCAGGGACGGCGAAGCTTTGTCTGGAGAATGGAAATGACCGATTTGTCCTGCCCACTCAGTCCAAAAGATTGGATTACGCTCGATGGTCGTCGGCTCGCTCGAGAGGTCGGCCTCCCGGTCGAGGACTCTCACGGCCTTTCGGAAATGACCTCGCCTGTCGGCATGAGGTCTCGGCACGAACTGTTTGTCCATGGGCGATCTCGCGGCGACCGCGACAAAAATAATCCGTCTAACTCGGCGAAATAGGAGGAAGCGATGTCCCGACAGAAACCAATTATTCAGCTCCATGTGACGGATCGCATCATTCTCTTCGGGCAGATCCTGTGCCGCCTGTCTCGCTCTTCCTCCGATGGTTACACGCTCCGGATGCTTGATAAGCCGCATGGTCTCATCTTCGTTTCACGCGAGGAACTCGATGATCTGGTCGCTCGCGCCGAACTCGTGATTGAACCAGGATATTTTCCCGCGAAGTCAGTTGAGAACATGCCACGAGGTTGGCAGCCGTCTGCCGCTATTGCTGCACGCAAAAATCATCCGGGAAATGGAACGGTGCACTGATGTTCGAGGCAGCGTTCAACGTTGGATATCTTCGCCTAGATCTGCGATCAGATGACCGCGTGACCTTTTCGGACAGCATGATCTGCCGCCCGAAGGAAACCGATCAGAACGGGCATTTCCTCAATCCTATTGATGACCCGACATATACACGGTTCGTGTCACACGAGGACTATTATCATGGCATCGTCGCGGGAGATATCCGCGTCGATGACGACTATTTCTCCGTTAAGAAAACTCAGTTTCGTGAGATGTGGGGAGACCTCACGATCAAGGAGCTTTCGGCCGACAGCCGCGCTCGCGTCCATCGGGCGAAGGGCTTCATCGATCGGTACGACAATCTGATCGCAAGCACCGCCGTTCGGATTACCGCCAAGATGCTTCAGGGCCTCTTGGCCAAATGGAACGACCAGATCAACGACGAGGCAAAAGAGAAGCAGAAAGCAGAACAAGATAAGAAGAACGCCCAGAAAGACGGCGCGAAAGCTAACGGAAAGCGTTCCCACAAACGTACGACGTATTCCGTTTTCGACAAGGTGCCAACTGTCGAGACCTTCTATGAGCAGTACAACCGTTTCTATTACTTCGACCAAAACCTGATCGCGCTGGCTCGCAAGCCCAACAAGCCGGGTTGCACGCGCAACCGCCAGAACCATTCGCCTGAGTCGTTGGCACTCGCTATCTCGTGGGCTGATCGATATTACGAAGCTGATCGCGGTAAAAAGAAAGAGCTGTACGCTGAATATCTCGGTGCCGTAGCAGGAAATTCCGCGCTCACCAAAGTCACTTACGACGCCTTCAACGGCTACATTATGATGGGCGCGACCTATGACCGTGTGCTCGCTCGACACGGCGCCGCGCGGGCACGAAAGATGTTCCGCCCGCTCCGTCACGGTACCGACGTTACAAGGGTCGGCGAGCTGGTCGCATTCGACGACCATGAGTGCGACATCGCTCTCTGGCTGCGCGTGTTTGGCGTCTGGGATCATTTAACGCCATATATGAAGAAAATCGCGGAGACCGCTCGCGTTTGGATCACAGTGGGCGTGGATGTCGCCACTGGATACATTGTCGCGATCAAGATGTCGAACAAGCGCTCATCCAGTATGGTCGTCAGCGCGATCGAGATGGCGATCTCCGACAAGACTCACATCGCTGAAATGTCAGGTGCTCGCCGCCCTTGGTTCCCGTTCCCAATCGACACTTTCATTAGTGACAACGGTGCGGAATACACCGCCGACATCGTCACCGAAATTCTCAACGCTTGCGGAATCGAGCCTGACCGCACACCAGCTGGACAGCCTTGGCTTCGCGGGACTTGCGAACGCACGTTGCGCACCCTGGGAGCGTTAGTCACCCACGGCATGCCTGGTCGCACGTTCGCCAACGTGGTCGAACGTGGCGACTACAATTCCGAACAGAACGCGGCGCTCCTCGCAGAGGAATTCTACGCCCTTCTGATCCGGATGACGGTTGATTACCATCATCTCAAGATCTCTGGCCCCCGCAAGCGGGCACCGCATAACGCAGTCGCGCAATACCTTACGGAGATGGCTCCGGGGAATCGTCGCATCATCGACCTTCACAAACGCAGGCACATCTTTGGTGTCTCGCGCAAGCACGCTATCCATCCCGAGGGTATCATCGTTTGGGGCATCCGGTACAACTCCGATGACCTCCAAATCCTCCGCCAGTCAATCGACAACAAGAAGGTGCGAATTCACTTTCACGAGGAGGACCTCCGCTGGATTTCGGTTCAACTCCCAGATCGCAAGTGGATCACCGTAAGGAACCGCTTCGGTTTCGACAGCCCCGTCGGGCTGAAGGAATGGATCCTTGCACGTCAGGACGTTCTGGCTGACGCGAAGGAAGAGGAAAAGAACGATCTCGAAGTTCAGTGGGCCGCATTGGCTCATCGCCGCGAGATCGGAGATAGCGCCATTCTGGCAGCTGGCATCACCATGCATCGCCCCACCCACAACGACTATCGACAGCACCATAAGGTCATGTTCGAGAACGCAAACTTCGAACAAAAGCGGCCTCTCGGGCCGCTACCGATCCCCTTCGTCGAAAAGGAGAAGCTTCTTCAGAGCAGCTTCAAGGCGATCAAGGGCGAAGCTATCGCCCAGCTTGCCGCCGACAAGAAGAAGACGAAGGCCCCCACCAACAAACGCACTGCAACAAAGCCCAAGAAAAAGGAGATTGACGGCTATGACGCGTACTAATCGTAAGGAAGGCATCACGCGCAAGGTTCACAAGAACGGTATTACGCTTTTCGGAATCTCGTACAAGAGCGAGGCTCTCCAGCAGCTGACGCGTGGCGGAGGTGTCGTAGATGCCTTTATTAAGCGTCCTATTCCGGACCTTCGCAAAATCCAAGTCGAATTGTCCTCGGGCGCAATTTTGAAATTGACCGCGGAGTGCCTCAAAGCCTGCGATGAGGCCGTCTCGGAGCAGGAATGGCTCGCCACACTTGCTGAAATCAACGCTGGCCGGAAGTGAGCGTGACCATGGCCCAGAAGCAGAAAACCAAACCCGAAAAGTTCGTTTACACTCCATTGCCTGACCTTGGGCCTTACTTCGCGTTCCGAAAGAAGGTGCGATCCTATCATTTGACGTCAGCCCGCGACCGCGTGTTCTGCGAGCACGCGGACAAACTCTACATGAACTGCGAAGCCAGCCACAACGGCGGGGGCACGGAAAAACGTGCGATCTTCGTGATTGCGCCAGCGGGTAGCGGAAAGACAACACTGGTCAACCATTACGTTGGCTTGCTTCCGTACTTCCAGCCGACCATCGATGCCTACGGGGACGAAGTATCGCCCGTCCTGCGGATCAAGCTTCCGCCTTCGTCGACCGCGAAATCGGCAATGCTCCACATTCTGCGGAAAATGACAATCGACGACAAGAAGTACAAGACGAAGCCGGAAGCAGACCTGCCTGAGATCGTGCTCGGCCATTTGAGGGAGCTAGGCGTCAAATATTTGGTCGTGGATGAGGTGCAGCATGGGGTCCGGGGAACAAAAACCGGCTTCATCAAGAAGATGCAGGACGCGCTGAGGGACCTGATCAACTCCGACGAGTGGCCGTTGCACGCGGTTTTCATCGGCACGCCGGACGTCTTGCCAATCCTCGAGGATGAACAGGTAAACCGGCGGTCGGATATCATTCGGCTCGCGCCCTTGGAAGCCAAGTACGCATGGTTCGTCGACAATCTGATCGAGGAGATCATCGTAGATTCCGCGGGGATGACCTATTCATTCGAAGCCGCCGAGAAGGTGACGGCTCGCCTGATGCACGCTGCGAACTACGTCATGGGGACAGCTATCCTCATGCTCCAGGAAACATGCTTCGCCGCATTCCTTGCTGGAAAGACCGAAATTACCCAAGAGCAACTCCAGGCGACCTACGTCAAAAAGACCGGTTGCTCGCGGCACGACAACGTATTCGAAGCGCCAAATTTCCTGAAGATCAAACCAAACGAGGCACTTGCCGACTTGCTTAAGGAAGACGAGAAGGAAGACGACGATGTCACATACTAAGCTTCCGCGCTCGGTCCCCGTGCATGATGACGAGTGCGTCGAAAGCTTTGCTTGCCGTCTAGCTTGGGCAAATGGCTTTCGCACAGCTATCGATATGCTGTCCTCCGGCCAATCCAGCGGCGGAACCCTTCGCAATCTTTCCCAAAACGCCGTCGCACGCCTCGCAGAGCTGTCGGGTGTTGCAGAAGAGAATCTGCGAAAGTTCACCGTTGCTCCGGGCGTAATTATTCCGTTCGGTGAGACCACCGTGAAACGGTCACAGCTCAATCTCCGGAACGTGCGGTTCTGCCCGAATTGTCTCCATGATGACGCTCGCAAGGAAAACCCCGTCCGCGGCGGGCATCAATACATTCGTGCGGCTTGGGGATGGTCGATGATCAACTCTTGCGCGGTTCACGGTTCGCCTCTGGTGAGTTGCGTGATCGAGCCGCAATCCTTGCAAAACTTCAAGCCCCTCTTGCGGAGCGTCGCCCCCGTCGAGCCCACAGAAGTACACGACGCGGACATCTATTTTTACCGCCGCCTCGTGAGCCCGGCAGGAACTTCATTCTTGGATAGTTTTCCCGCCTACGTCGCAGCCGAGTTCTGCACGCTCATTGGCGAATTCGATGAGGCTCTTCGACGCGGAGCGGTCCGTCACCGCATTGCTGGGGGCTTCGAAGCTCCCACCCAGCGTTCCTCAGGATACGCGATTGCGAAAGGGGGACAGGAGGCTATTTGGGACTTCCTGACTGAGTACGTCCGCCAGATCTCTCGGACCGTGACACAGCCGAAAGCGATTTACTCCGCAGCGCATCACTGGTGGAAGGTAAACAAGCACAATCGAGACTATCACCCGCTGATGAAGCTCCTCCAACAACACGCCGAAGAGCATGTCCCATTGGATCGCGGCGAAGTCTTCTTCTGGCCGGTGCTCACGCGTAAAGTTCACACCGTTCCGTCGGCCGCCATCGCTTATGGACTTTCCGACAAGCGCATCAAGCAAATTCTGGCAGAGCGATATGATGGAGAGTTACCCCGCTTTCTCAAAAAGAGCATCATTCACCGGCCTTTGCTGGACGCACGCTCGTGGCTGAACACCGGCGAGGTCGGCGATATCCTTGGGTGCACGGTCGCGGTGGTCGATCAAATCATCAAAGCTGGCATCCTTACGGCCGTGGCGAACGCGCCAGAAGAAATCCGAATCTACCGTCTCGTTCACCGTAGCGAGGTCGAGGAACTGTTGATCAAGATCAAGGCGGCTGTCCAAACAGAAACGCCCGCCGGTGACATAAAGCCGATAGTCAAGCTTCGCTGGTTCGGCGGCTTTGTGGGGATACTGCGCTTGCTCTTGGATGGGCAAGTCCAGAAAATATACAGCGACAGCCCGAACGTGCGGCTGGACACTATCCAGGTTGACATCGAGGATCTGCGGAAAGCTCCACGAGAACTTACTGGAATGGACGCCATCGACGCAGATGTCGATGCGGACTTGATCGAGCTTGATGCTGCCCGTCGCAGGCTAAAGGTGACTAAGTCCGTGGTTGATGCCGTCATCGACGCCGGGCTTATCCCCTACACGATGGTCGAAAACCGGCGTGGGAGTAAGGGTCGCAGACCTTGGGTGAAGACCGAAGACGTGGATCGTTTCGGCGCCGATTTTGTCTCGCTGGATATGCTGGCAGTGGAGCGGGAAGCAAACCCCATGACTCTGCTTGCCGAACTTGGTGGACAAGGTATCCGTCCGGTCATTCAAGGCGGCCGTTTCGTCGGAAGATATTATCGACGGTCCGATCTCGAGTAGCCTGACCTCAGTCATCAGACGCCAGTGACAAAGCCCGGTTAACAGCCGGGCTTTTTTGCGTCGGTAGATATGGTGTCGTCGGCGAAAGCCACAGTTCGGGATCTCTTACAGGTAGTTTGCAGGATTCCCGGAACACCCTCGAAAATCGGCATGTAGCGATTACAGTAGGTTGCTGGAAAAAGTTCAGGAAAAGTTATCCTGCTCTACATTAGCAACTGCCGATTCCCCTTCACAGTGGCCTCATTTCCCATTTGCGAGGCCGCAATTTCCCTATGAGAATGTCCTCACTCCTAAAAAGGCGATCTAAGCGGCTGAATGTCCGGCTTTTTTGTCGAGTGTTCGGGATGCAAGCGCTTGTAGTGCGCAGGCAGCGGCGAGGAATGAGAAAGGCTCTGTCGGCATAGGTCCCTGGTCGGCTTAAGGCCGACCATTGGCGCCGGAGTACCCCTAGGGGATGATGACGCGTCTGCTTGCGATGCGAACGCGGTCGCTGAGATCGCCTCAACGTCAGCGTTGCATCAGGCAGGGGCATAATCCCATGAATGTTGCGGCCGATCATTTGATGATCGTAAGTGCGGACTCGGGCTTCTCCACAGATGGCGAGAGTGGCGCTCGCCGTTGCTTCGCGAAGTGCGAAGCGACGAGACATGGTGATGGAGTGGGATAAAGCCTATGACGATTGAGAAGCTGCAACTCTCGCCCGAAATTCTCTACTCCGTCAGCGATCTCAGCGAGCTTGGATATTCCAGGACTTCGGTCGGAAGGCTCGTGCAAGCAGGTGCGCTGACTTCCCCGCTTCGGGGCGTCTACCGCCCTGCTGGCGGCGACGAGGCGCCGCTCTTGGACAAGCTCGCCTCAATGTCGAAGCATTGTCCGAACGCAGTCTTCTTCCTCTTTACTGCCGCCTCCTTCCACGGCTTGGCGACGCGAGAACCGGCCTTCGAACACATCGGCCTTCCTCCAACGCAACGGGCTGCGCCAACGTTCTCAAACGGTGAACTCCCGGTGGACGTCGTGAGGTGGTCGCGTTACGAGGACTGGGCGGTCGGGGTCGAAATACACCATCATTTGGGAGTGGACATTCGGATCACTTCCCCAGAGCGTACCCTTTTCGACCTTTGGCGCTATTCTTACAGGAACCCCACGCTGAAAGGGACCCACGAACGCGTCACGGATGAAAACCTGTTTGACGGGTTCTCCGGATATTTCGATAAGTTCTCAAGGAATACCGGGCCGCTGGGCGACCTCGCGGAAACGCTCGAGCGTCGAATGACGACCCGCAACGCCTACGGCGACTTCTTGCTGACCTTTGAACGCGGCTTCAACGCCCGGCAGGTGTTCTGACGTCCATCAGCCAACGGCTTGGCGTGGCACGCAGTTGCGGCCTTGGAATTTCGCCAACTTGCAACCTCGAAACATCATCGAATCCTTTGCGACGCAAGGATTCGATGTGGAAGACACCCTCGCCTGTTCAATCCTGTGGTTGCAATAATCCGAGCACTCTTCGACTATCGTGAAAAATAATGAGTCGGGAGTCCTTATGAAGCGCGAGAAAAGGCCATGAGCCTCCGATCGTATCAGCGACGCGTTCAGGAATGGGTGATCGCCTGCTTTCCACCTGCTTCGGCCTCCAATCGAGCCGAACGTTCGCATCGGTTCCTTGAGGAAGCGCTGGAACTGGCCCAAGCGAGCGGCTGCAAGGAAGAGGACGCCCTTGCTTTGGTCAAATACGTCTACTCACGCCCTGTGGGCGAGGTCTGGCAGGAGAGCGGAGGGGTCATGGTGACCCTTGCTGCGCTAAACAATGCACTGGCCGTCGATCTCGAGGAAGCTTCTGAGCGCGAGCTTCAGCGGAATTGGGACCGGATCGAAATGATCCGCGCGAAGCAAGCCGCGAAGCCTGCAGGATCGGCGCTTCCATCATGAGGGCTGATTTGGAATTTATCGTCGCACAAGTTTGCGTGGCAATAGTCGATTCGAAGATCCCGCCGAGGTGGCGGGGTTGAGAGTATCGTTCGAGGATGATGTGCTTCGGGACCGGTGCTGCCTTTTTGACCGAGGGGAGCAACATTTCGGGGCTTATCTTGCAAGACTTGTGTTTAACATGATCGCTGAAGCCGAGGCGGCTGAAAATGCTGTGGAGTGGCAGGAGATTCTTGTGGATGACCTGCTCGATTGCGGATCGGACGCCTTTCAAATCGCAGTGGGAACGGAATACGTCGCGCAATTCGTTCCTGCCGGTCAGAAATACAAAGTCGGCGCAGATGGGCTGACGGACTGGTCTAGTGT
Organism: Rhizobium sp. S152; assembly: GCF_030380735.1. Lineage (GTDB taxonomy): Bacteria > Pseudomonadota > Alphaproteobacteria > Rhizobiales > Rhizobiaceae > Rhizobium. The sequence goes on from NZ_JAUDRZ010000025.1 coordinate 128,348, forward strand.
CACACGCCTCAAGTTGACCGCCATATGGAGACGCTGATGATGAATGACGCTAATGCGACAGACTGGTTTTCCAAACCAGGAGATTCCATCCGCGTAGTCATGCAGCGTCGTATGATGAGTGCGGACCAAGTCGCCACCCGGCTGGATGGAGGCTTCCAGACTCTGAGGTCCCTCCTGGACGGATCGATGCCCATCGACACCGAAATCGCCCGTTCGCTGACCGAAGCACTGGGTGCTTCTCCATCGTTCTGGCTCAAGCGCCAGGAAAACTTCGAGCGGGCTGTGGAGCGGGCCGTCGCTTCCATCTCCCGAGATGAGATCGATGAGTTTATACGTAGCGTACCTGCGCCAGGTGCGAAACCGCGCGGCAAGCTGACGGACGCGCGTCGTTCGGAAGAGGTTCGAAAGCGGCTTGTCTATTTCAGCGTCCCCAGCACGAAGTCCTGGCAGGAGCACTATGGCCGGTTGGTCGGCCGCACCGATTTCCGCAGCACGAACGCGTACGCGACCAAGGAGGAGGCCGTCCTTTTATGGCTGAGGCGCGGCGAGCTCGAATCCGACCTTGTCAAAACGCGGGAGTGGAACCCAGGGAACCTTCAGGATCGGGTCGAGACGATCAAACAGCTTTCGTTGCTCAAGCTTCCTGAACAGTTCCTGCCCAAGCTCCGAGTTCTTCTTGGCGAGGCGGGCGTCGCACTTGCCGTCGTGAAGGCGCCGTCGGGATGCAGGGCGAGTGGTGCAACGCGCCTTGTCACACCGGACAAGGCGATGATCCTGATGAGCTTCCGGCACCGTTCTGACGATCAGTTCTGGTTCACGCTGTTTCACGAAATCGGACATCTTGTCCTCCATCACGCTCAAACCTTCGTTGATACCGACGAGGATGGTCCCTCAGACGAGCGTGAAGACGAGGCGAATTCGTATGCTCGGAGCTGCATCGTGCCGGACGAGCGTCGTGAGGAATTCGAGAACCTGACCGAGGACCGCGAACGGGTACTGCGTTTCAGCGTCAAGGCGAAGATCGCCGCCGGCCTCACGGTGGGCCAGATGCAGAAGCGCGACATGATCGGCCAGGACAAGCTGAACTATCTGAAGCGCCGCTGGAGCTGGGAGCAGATCAACGCCGTAGAGGCGTAAATCAGCCCTTGAAGTGAACGAATGCAGTCGGGCTTTTCTGCCAGTTGCAGAGTGCGTCTTCCATTACGGCCATGCCAACGTCGATAGAGCCGTCGAGTTCATCCATCCATTGCTGGAGCTGTGCCGGCGAAGCTGCGGCGTTCGGTGAACCGAGGAAAAGAAGACGTGCTCCTGTGGCCGGCCCCGTCGCGCCCACCAAGTAGGCCGAGCCGGGATGGATGGGTGCAATGTCGTAGCGGCCGATAAGTGCCAGATAGTCGAACTTCGCCAATCGTCCAAAGGAAAGAACGGCGCCCATCTTCTTGTATAGATAGTCGAAGATGGTCTCTGGATCGTTGCCAGCCTCGTGGATTGCGTTTGCGAAAAATTCTACCTGGCTGGGGCCTACCAACTCGAGATAGGTCTGGAGGACCTTCGCGAATTCGCGCTTTGTCCCCGGCTCTAGGCTCTCGTATTTGCGATGGTTTCCGAATTTGCCTTGAATGCTCTTGGCGTTCGCGTAGATCCAGTCAGAGAATGCCGTGGGATTGGATGAAACCACCTGCCAAGTCCAGGTCCCCTCGCCCAACTTGCCGTAAATGTCCTTCAGGCGGAGCCAGCCCGTGTCCGCCGGGCGGGCGAGATGAGTCATGAGAAACACGAGCCAGGCCGCGTCTTCCACTTGGCCGTTCTGCATATGGTAAGCGACCGCGCGCTCTGCGTCGAAGCTCGGATGATTTGGATCCGCCCGACTTGCTGAGACCTGCTTCTTCTGCACCTGCGCGTAGTAGTCCTCCCTGCGAAGGCTGGCCACGAATTGCATAGCCAATGTGTCCAGCGTCGCCGCACTCGCAATTCCCGGAAGATGCCGTACGTTTGCCGAATGCTGCTCGAGCCCTGCAACGACGCGTGCCTTTTCGTCCGCCCGAGTTGGCCATTTCATGCATTTTCTCCAATAGCTTTGATTTCGATCCTGCGACGCAGGTGGCGACGTGTTTCAAGATGAGTTTTGTAGAGAGCGCCGTTGAACTGGTCTTTTAGCTCATCGAGCCGCGCATCGATCCCCGACGCCCAGAAGACCTGAACAAGCCGCAGGATGTCTGACCAGTACGGGTCGCTGATGACATCCTCAGCGCGGAAGGTTGCCCCGCTTCTTATCGCCGACTCCGCTTCGAGAATGGTGCGGATCAGTTCGAAAGGATTTCCAACCGACATTTCCGGCATCGGCTCGGTCCTGTGCCAACCCTCCGCAAGGTAGATGTCGAGCTGGGGTAGATAGTCCTCATAGACATGCATGCTGCCGACATAGTGGTAGTATTCGCCAATCTCATAGTTCAGACGCCGGGCAACCATTTCCTGCAGCATCGTGAAGCAGAACACGTCATGCGGCAGACCGAAGTAAGCATCGTTGGAGCGCATGGTCACGGACAAATGCAATCGTCCGTCGCGTACCAAAAATTGGGCGGTGGTGGTGCACGGTATTTCCTTGAAGTCGCCTTCCAAGTCGGCAGCGTCGAAAAGCTGCACCACCGCCCTCTTTGATCCTGGCTTTGCTGTGAGAAGCGTGATGATGTTTTCGAGCTGATGGATTTCACCCCGCATGTTCAGCAAGCGGGGGCCGTAGGCGCCGTGGAGCCTGCCATCGTCCTCGGCGTCGTCCTTGTACCGGTCGATATAAGGCTGGATGAACTCGAGCCGGTCTGACCCCGAGAGGTACCAGAGAAGTTCGCCTATCGCGCTGAATGGCTTTCCACGATCCTCGGAACGACTAATACGGGCACGGGGGCTCCTCAGCCGTAAAGAAACGCCGAGCAACTCGCGCGTTCCACCTCGGGAACCCTTGTTGAATTGGCCTTTGTCACGGAGAGCTTCGTAAAGGACGTGCAGAACGTCATCAATTCCATCCTTTTCGATTTCCATGACTGCTCCACTGCGAATCGACGAACAGCAGAAAAGATATCTCGGACAGGTTGCGATTGTAACTTCTGCAGTACTGATAACAGTAGTTGAACTCGCTTTTTCCAAAGCGAAGTCCCCCGCATTGTCTCACCGTCCGGAGCAAGCAGAAAGTGTTCGTCAAGACTACTCTGACGCTTCGACTTGCACGGAATTCAAGCGGGCAATCTTCGTGGATTTTTGGGAGTAGAGGAAATTCACGATGACCTCGCTTTCACATGTTCCCTGAGGTCGGTGCTCGCTTCGGCTTCCGTGCCAAAGCGGTACGTCAGGCGAAACGACGAACGATCGGGAATCAAGCCGAGGTGGTGGGCCTCACGATCCTGTTCGAACTTCAGCGACTGGCCGGCGTGGTGCAAAACATCTTCATATGCGGATGGTAGGTGGACACCAATTGCGTCAAGGAGCCCGAGAAGATGCGTGATGAGCTTCGGGCGGTTTGCTATCTCCCGATGGTGGAATACGGAGTTTCGGGCGTTGCGCACACTCGCGAACATTTCCTTGAAATTCGTGCTGGTGAGAATCTTTCCAGGCACGAATTGGTCTTTGAAACGCTGCCAGTCACTCGTAATGAATTGTTCGAGATGCCTCAGGTAGCCATACTGCATGATCTGCATTGCCGAGGCGCCGTCGATGATCTTCGATGCCTCGGCATCGTTTTTCAACCCGTTCGCAAAATCGAATACGGCCTCGCCGAAGTATCGAGGCTCAGGACGTGCGTGTAGAAATCGCGCCACCAGTCATGCGTTCCGTAGATATCGGCCATCGCGTAGCAAATAAACGTTCGGTACGACGTTTCGAACACGTGCAGCGCTGGGTAAAACCTTGAGAGCTCGGAGATTTTCCGATTGTACACCCGATGAAGGCGCGAGACGAAATCTGCAGAAGTCTCTCAAGGAATTGACCGGTGCCTCCCGTTGATCTTGGTTGGGCGTTCATTCCTGTTTCGATTAGCTCCCTCCGGGGAGTTTTTGTGTTTTTGGGCCACGGCCGTTCGCAGTTCGGTTTGCTGATCTTAGTAAAAGCTCATTATGCCCCCTGCCGCACATTCTTGGTTGCCACGGCGGCCCCCATGTCCGACTATTTTCGCCGGGTTCTCTTCTTGCCACGCAAGGCTAAGACGCCAACGACGAAGAGTATAGCTGCGACGACATAGCCGCCGTGCCCCTCAGAGCTTCCCGATCTTTCAGCATTTGTTTCGTGGTTGCCGCTCGACACCTTTTGAGGCGAGGTGCTGTTTAACGGCATTGAGCCTAAATCTGGCTTAGGCTCGGTGTCTGTCGGCGACGCGGGAAGTGCCGCAGCTTGTGCCGCTCCGGTTGCTGGTGCTGATACGTTTCCGGAAAGACCAGGCGCCGCGAACAGCGCCCTCAGGGTCTCTTGAGTGATGATGCCAGACGGGGTCAAATCGTGTTCCCGCTGAAACCCTTTCAGCGCCGTTACGGACTTCGCTCCCCACAAACCGTCTGCTGCGCCGGCCTCGAATCCTTGAAGGGAAAGCGCTTTTTGGACCTCCGGTACCGGCCGGATCTCGGCGTGAAGGTCCGACACTGACAACGCCCACACGACGAAAGCAGACAGTACCGACGCGAATCTGGACTGGAATGACATCGGACTTTCCCACTCTTCCCTAATACGAAATATACACGCAGATTTTCTTCCGCCAATTGTCCGCGCAATGCTTGCATCGCTCTATCGGGGTTTCTCAACAATCGGACCCGTAGTATCAAAAAACTGTGGATCAACTTCAACGTTTATATGCGGAACCCGCAGCAACCTATCTATACTCGCGTTTCTTGTTTGCCCTCCAGGGAAAGTTTCGTGACCCTTATGATCGCGCCGATGTTCCGGCCCTACCTCGACGAAGCTCTTGCACGCTTCTCCTATTTGCATCCTCATGTGCGCGTGGCCGTCACGGAGGAGAGCGTGGTGGTTGCGAGTGATGACCCGGCTGTTATCGCGGAATTTCGACACACGCTGTATCGGCAGAAAATTCATCGAGAAACCGACGATCTACGGCAATCGATCATCCAGAGACTGCTCCGATGACCGTTATGCCTTTGAAGTTTCGATCTACGACGGCGCGCGAACTGATCTTTTGCGACGACGCTGGCGGCTATTTTCGCTCGGACGAAGAATTCCTTGAGAGATATATAAATGGCGTTCTCACACCGACCGATCAGACGTTTCTGCGCACAAATGGGCATGCATTCAGCAACGCTGGCGACTTGGCATACAACGCCTTCACCTATCGCTGGGCGAAGCGGCTGCATGCGCCGGCCGATCTGAACTACGCAATCCTTGTCCCGACACTTCGATGCAACCTTGCCTGTTCGTATTGCCAGGTCAGCCGGGTCAACGAGAATGCGCGAGGTCACGATTGGGACGACGAGACGCTTAAAAGCGTGCTGGCCTGGCTCGATAGCCTCAAGACCGACACCATCAAGATCGAATTCCAAGGTGGCGAGCCACTTCTTCGGCTGGACCTCCTCAAAGCTGTGCGGACCTACGCTCGCGATCGGTTCAAGAAGGCGGAATTCGTCGTCTGCACGAATTTGCAGGAGGTAACCGATGAGGCATGGGAATTCCTGGCGTCGGAGGACACCTCGATAAGCACCTCTCTCGATCCGACCATTGAGCTGCACGAGCGTCATCGAACCTGCAGCGGCAAGTCGACAAGCCAATTCTTGGAGAACCTACGCCACGCGATAGGCGCGTTTCCAGATCGTGTTTCGGCACTTCCAACATTCGATATCGACGCCCTGCCCGCGCCTCGTGACGTTATCGAAACGTATTCGGCATTCGGATTCCGCTCGATCTATCTGCGTCCTGTCAATCATCAAGGCTTTGCCCGAAAGCGGTTCCGAACACAGGACATTAGCTTCGTCTGGAATGACTACGTCCGTCGCTTTGTAATGGCGCTCATCGAATACAACGCACGCGCTGATGTGCCATTGGAGGAGTTCTATTTCTCACATTGCCTACGCCGCGTCCTGCGCGGGGGACACGATGGTCACGTCGACCTGAGAAATCCCAACATCGTTGGGCGCAGCTATCTGGTAATCGACCATGACGGTGCCTTTTATCCTACAGACGAAGCACGGATGGTCACCCGGCTGGGACAAATCGACCTCCGCATGGGAGATATCAAGTCCGGGCTGGATCGCTCTATCGTCGACGTCTTGAACGCCGAAGCGACCAACCTTTTCGACCCGGATTGTGTGCACTGTCCATATCAAGCGTTCTGCGGCGTCGACCTTATCGACGACCTCTCGCGATATGGGCGGATAGATCTGCCACGCCATCGAACCGACTTCTGCCAGAGGCATACCGCTATTTTCGATCTGGTGTTTGAACTGATCTACTCCGATGATCCGAACGTGCGGGCCTCGATAGCGCTGTGGTCTGGCCTGAACTCGGTCGATCCCGAACTGGCAAAGGTTCACCGATGATCGATCTGCGTATCAAGGTCGAACCCCTGCCGTTCTCGGAGCCTCTCGTCCTCAGGCTACGAGAAGGCAACGCCGTTAATGCTGGCGCCGACGACGCCGTCCTGATGTCCGTCGATGGACCGCGCCGCGAGTATGACTATCACGGCTTCTCGATAGCCTTTCATGCTGACAGTGGCGTCAGCCTAGACAACGACGTCGTAATGATCGTTCCCGGACAGGCCAGCGCCCGACGGTTGATCCGGGCAGACTCTGTGCACAACACGCTCCTCATAACCGAACAGTGCGATCAGTTATGCGTAATGTGCTCCCAACCTCCGAAGAAGCAGCATGTAGACCTCTTCACCGAACTTGAGACCGCAGCCTCTCTTGCTCCGCGCGACGCCTACATCGGCCTGTCCGGCGGCGAGCCTCTGCTTCACAAGCGTAAGCTCTTCGACATGTTGATCACGCTTTCTCAGTCCCGACCCGATCTCAAGTTTCATATTTTGTCGAATGGTCAGCATTTCGAGGAGAGCGACATCGATGTTCTTCAGAACATTGGCACAGATCGAATCCTTTGGGGCATTCCTTTATACTTCGCGACGGCCGCCGAGCATGACGCTCTCGTGAAGAAGGTCGGCGCTTTCGATCGACTGCTCGAATCCTTTGCGTTGTTGTTCGACGCGGGCTCCGCGATCGAACTGCGAACCGTGATCATGCGGCAGAACTATTCGATGCTGCCGGCTCTGGCATCATTCCTCGGTACACACCTCCCCTTTGTCGAGCGATGGGCGCTGATGCAGCTCGAGAACATTGGTTTCGGCCGGATGAACTGGAACTCGAGCTTCCAGGACACATCGGTAGAGTTCGGACACGTCGCGCGTGCTGTCGACATTGCGTCAGCGAAGGGTTTAGCCGTGCAGCTTTACAATTTTCCGCGTTGTTCAGTGCCGGTGCGATATCGCCATCTTGCCCCGGCTGCCATCTCGGATTGGAAGAACAAATTTGAAGCGTTCTGCACCGACTGTTCTTCGAGGCAGGCATGCGGCGGCTTTTTCGAGTGGTACAATCATAAAATCGGTTTCAAGGAGTTGGGGCCAATATGAAGCGGCGCGTATTTCTAATTCCATCATTGATCGCAGCGGGATTCCTACCGGCAAAAGCCGGTGCGATGCCGATCGATACAATCGTTAAAAAGCCCGATCCAAACTCGATCCTGGAGCGGCTTAAGATCAAGCATTTATACTCGCTGGCGGGGCATCGCTCTCATTCAAGCCACAGCTCTCACAGCTCGCACTCAAGTCATCGCTCGGGAAGCGGCGGCGGATATCTCCCCAGGACGACCTATACCAGTCCGTCTAACAGCGCTCCCGCGCCGGCGCCTCTTTACACCGCGCCGCCGACCTATACGCCACCGGCGACACTTGCCTCACCCAGCCAGGCGGGCGTGCCGACCCCAGACGCCAAGATCAAGCCGCTTCCAGGTACGTCGACCAAATTCAAACAGATCGTCATTCTGGTGCAATCGGGACTCACGGCATATGGATACTACGCAGGGGCGCTTACCGGCGTCATCGACGACGACACAAGGGCGGCCCTGAGACAGATGCAGCAGGACAACAATCTTAAAGTGACGGGTACAGTTACGACGGAGGTCTTGGACGCCTTCGGTATCGCGGCCAGATAGCACAGCATTATCTGGCGTACTGCGACAGTGATGGTCTATCTCAAGTCGCCGGAAAGCCGATTGCGGGTTTACAGGTCGTGTGGCGACTTCAGTCGCCCCTGAACGCGGCAAACGACGACCGAGTATTTCGTTTCGCCCACCGCTGGTGTCACCTCTTTGACCGCAACGGCCTCCCGTACGTGCGAAGCGTTGCCTCCTCGGTCGACCAGATCAAGGACCATCAGGATCCGCAATCCCGGCGGCAAGTGAAAGCTGGCCCAAGGCAACAGCGGCTTCCGCGCGGGCGCCAGGAATTTGAAGCAAGCCGTGTAGATGACCAAGTAGCTCATTGTCCTCTACATGCGAGAGAACGAAGCCCATGATATTGGCCGCATGTGCCAGATACGTTTGATCGTCGTCGAACTCTAGTTCAAGAAGATGCGCTTGCAATCTGCGCATGGCAGAAGGTCCGGACTGGACGAGATAGAGCACGCCTTGCAACGCCTTGGCGCGCGTGATCGGGTGCAGCCCCTTTCGAGCGGCAATCTGCAGCATCGTGACGGGAAGCGACAGAGGCACTTGTGTTCGCGGACATGCCGCGATGACTCGCGTCATCTCTGCGAGCATGCCGGGGTCTTCCGCGACCGACAGAAAGTAAATCAGCGCCTCGTCGCAGACTAGAGTTTGCGCTATCCACATGGCGACGAAAAGATCCGCACCCGACGGTTCGTCGCGCAGCTCATCTGCCGCTTCGCGCAGACCGGCGATGCCTTCATTCGAGAGATCGACCGGGGCATCCGCTGGATCCCAACCCAATATGCGGTCAACGATTGAATTCACGACTGCAACCCTAAAACAGCTTGTCTTCTTTGAAAGCTTGCTTCCTTCTGTTGGCCGGCACAACGGTATCGAACTCCGTTCGGTCCACCGCGCCAATAATCACTTGGAGTTCTGGCTGGTCTTCGACCGCCTTACCGATACTGCCGATAAGGTCTGCGAACTCGGCCGCCATCTCTTGTGCGCCCGGTGAGTCAAGAACCAACAAGCCTGGATGCCGTCCGACGCCGGATCTGCGCGCAACGTCCAAGACTGCGAGTGCCGCGGCCACGCGCACCCTGAGATTTTCGCCGGGAGCCAGGTCTTTGAAGGTCATCTTCTCGGCTCCGCCCTGTTTCACGTCCAAGCGGTTGATAGAGAGCTTCATGCCCTCCAGGTTCTGAACGCCCAATTGCTCGGAATTGGTCAGCAAAGCGTCACTGACCTGCTGAAGCGTGCTGGCTTGGGTTTCGTCCATCAGCGTCTTCGATACCACGGTGGCTAATTTCAGGATCGCCAGCAATTTTTGGTAGGCAGCCTCGTCTCGCGGATCCTCTGGCTCGGCGGAGTGCTCCTTAATAAGGGCTTCGACAACAGCAATGTCGCGGGCAAGTTCGACTGAGCGATCTGGTGCCGAGAGCTCTTTGTGAAGGTCTTCCGTAGCCTTCATCAGATTGTTTAGTGCTGTCTTGGTTTGATCCGATCGACGGACGGCCGCCATGTACTCACTATCGCGAAGAGCCAACTGCTTGATGGCATCGGCCGCCGCTTCGTCGAGAGCCGGCAGTCGGTCATCGGGCTCGCCGACCGGAGGCAAGTCTATATTCCCGCAGAGGCCACAGGTCTCGACCGCTTCGGCCTTGAACCGACCGGCGTCGATCGAACCCGTCAACAGCGTTGTCGCCGAACAATGCGGGACCGTCACCCTTTACGAACAGGGCGGCGGACATCGCTGGCCATCCATGCTGAACGACAGATTCGTTGGCCTTGTGAAAAGCGTGGATGCGCTCGAATCCAAGCTCGTTCATGAACAGGTCGCCGACAGCTTCCTGAAACGCGTCACCTGCGGGTCCTTCATAAAGGAGCGTTTCGACAGCTTGATGGCGGGTCAGGCGCGCGGTCGCATCTTTCTCATCAACCGCACCTGCTGCCTTCTCCAACTTGATGAAGTACGTCACGCCGTCGATCTGGAACTCTACGTTGATCCGGTCGAGCCACTTCCACACATCGGGCGTCAGGTGCCCAGGAAAACAGGGCTAACGATCACCTCAAGGACCGTGAAAAAGTAACGCATTGCGTCGCTGGAGCCAACTTGTGGCGGCTCGCTTCCAAGAACGAGACCTCGAACTGTCGTAGTGCCGCGTCTGCTTCGGCTTCGTTAGAAGCTTCGATGCGGTAAAGCTCAAGTCCTTTGGACTTCCTGCCTTGCGACCCGGCACTATCCACCGGACCTATTCGCTGAAGTCAGAAAAACAGTTGAATTCTCAGGTCTGATAGAGTCTTTCGCATTGTTCGTTAACGGTTTTCAGCCAGTGTTCGACATTGCAGCGAAGGAGACCGCTTTGACAGATGGATGGCTGTCCCCGCACATTATAGTGCCTTCAAATCCAACGCCTGAAGAGTCGCTGCCATCTAGGGCCGAGCTGCTAGATGCTATGCGAAAGGGTCGAGTAGGCAGTCACCTGTTACTGGTCGCTTTCAATCTCGACGCGTCATGGAATTTGCTCAGCGATGAACTGGTTGCTCGCGTTGAGGCTACCGTTTCCGCTAGATTGCGTCGCATCGCCGGGGTACGCGCTATATATCGGGGGACCAGAGACACCTTCCTGGTTTTGTTAGATGAGGCTAGCGACGATTCTGCTGTCTCAGTCGCTAAAAAATTGGGAGAGGTCATCAACCGCGCGATGTTGCTTGGAGGAAGAGCGGTGCATGTGCGGAGCGCGGTCGGAATGACGGCGATAGATCCGACTGTTCCTGGCGAAACGACGCTACATCACGCCCGCATTGCACTGATGGCAAATCCCCAGCCGTCGGAGAGGGGCATGTCCACTTTCACGTCAGCGATGCTCGAGCTGACAGAAGCACGTCGAGATTTGGAAGCCGACCTGCGTCGGGCTGTTTCTTTGAACCAGTTCGATGTCGTGTTCCAGCCACAATTTCACATTTCGAGTGGCCGCCTCCTAGGCTTTGAAGCGTTGATCCGTTGGCCTCATGAAAGACGCGGGTCCGTATCTCCCGCGGAGTTTATACCGCTTGCTGAAGATCTCGGACTCATCCGGAGCATCGGCGCTTGGGTGCTTCGGGAGGCATGTCTCGCCGCAAGCGGTTGGCCTTCGAAAATATCCGTTTCTGTTAACGTCTCTCCAACTCAGCTTGGACCTGGCGACTTTGAAGCAACAGTCATAAGCGCGTTGCGGACAGCAGAGATCGATCCCGGACGGTTAGAGCTAGAGGTGACCGAGGGCGTCCTCCTGCCCCACGACACCCAAGCGGTTTCGCTGATCGACCGGCTGCGCGGGCTTGGTGTCCGCTTCGCGCTGGATGATTTTGGTACGGGCTACTCCTCATTGGCCTATCTGCAACGCTTCTCATTTGACAAGCTGAAAATTGACCAAGCATTCATACGCTCGGCGCCCTCGGAGGCAAACCGCGCCATCTTGCGGGCGGCGATTGGTATCGCGCACGCGATGAACATGGAAACAATCGCCGAAGGTGTTGAGACTGAAGATCAACTCGCCCTCGTTCGCGAGGTGGGTTGCTCACAGGTCCAAGGATATTTGACGGGACGTCCGATGTCCGCCGAAGACGCCTCGCGGATCGCAAACAGCGTAGAGGCTCAAAGTGATGTATAGACTTGTCTATTACAGTAGGAACTCGTGCCCTAATCTCGGCCATCAAGAGATCGATGCCATCCTACGCGTCAGCCGGCGTAACAACGCCGCAGGGGGAGTCACCGGAGCACTGATGTTCGACGAGGGATATTTCGCTCAGGTGCTTGAGGGCGCGCAGTCCGCGATCGAGGAGACTTTCGAAAGGATTCAGATGGACCCAAGACACTACGATGTTCAGATCGTCGACTTCTCTCCTGTTTCCGATCGGACGTTCCATCACTGGGCTATGACCTACACAGGAGCCAACCTTTCCGCGCCGGCCCGCAAGCTCATAAACGCGAGCGGCGGATTCGACCCTCGATCGCTTTCCGGCCAAGAGATTTTTCTGCAAGTGGCAAGCCTAGTTTTTGCTGAAGGCCGCCCCTGAACTCGCTTCAAGGCAATTCAAGTTCACGCCGTCACGCGCACCTATCTTCGTCAAAAGCCAAGGACCCTCTCCGACAACTCACTTGTTCTAGCTTGCGTCATCAACTCCTCGGCGAATTGCCCCAACGAGGAGACGGATGCCCGCGACGAAGTCAGCGCGATCGTCATGACCTGGAAGCTTTGAGGCGATGCTGGATGTGAAGGGAAATTGATCCGGATCGAGAGCCGCCCAAAGCGTCGCGATTTCCCCGAGGAATTTTGACCTGTTAAGCCCTTTTCGAAGAGCGAACTGGGCGTTTGCCGCATTCTGGGCGGCGACGCCGACAATGTAGCTAAGTAGTGCGGAAACAACACTCCACTCTTCAACGACATTCAAGGCTCGCACCTGATTTCCGATGCGCTCAATGATGCGTATGGTTGGCATGCTCCCGGCAGCGTGAGACAGTACCGAACCCATCCAGGGATGCAGATCAAGGGCGTCAAAAATCCCGAGACCTATCGAGCAGATTTCTTCCTCCGGTGTCAGGCCTACATTCGCGTCCAATGCGCGCTCGATGACGACGTCACACGCGGCAATCAATAGATCGTCCTTGTTCTCGACGTGCCAATAGATCGCCCCTGCTCCCGTTGCCAAGCTCCTCGCCAAAGCCTGAAAAGTCAGGCCGGCTTCACCCAGGTCGTCAAGGATCGTGATTGCCGTCTGAATGATCTGTTCCCTAGACAGGGCGTTGCGCTGCCTAGCTCGTGGAGTTTTCTTCATCTGAAGATCTTGACACACTTAGAACACCATTCCAATTATGGAATGATGTTCCATAGCGCATGTACAAGGAAACTTCGTGACAAATCCCCATATTGCCATAATTGGAGCAGGGCTTGGCGGCCTAACGCTCGCTCGCGTGCTTCATGTTCACAGCATCGGAGCTATAGTCTATGAGGCGGAAACGTCTCCGAGCGCGAGATCTCAAGGCGGGATGCTAGATATTCACGACTTCAACGGCCAGGTCGCGCTCAAAGACGCAGGGCTCTACGACGAGTTCCTTACGCTGGTCCATCAAGGCGGGCAGCAGACCCGCGTGCTGAACCGGGATGGCGGCGTATTGATGGATCTGCCCGACGATGGCACAGGGGGTCGGCCGGAAGTACAAAGGGGGGAACTGCGGCGAATCCTGCTTGACTCACTGCCGTCAGGCAGCGTGCGGTGGGGAAGCAAGCTGCTGGGCGCGGAGCCGCTCGGCGAGGGCCGCCATAAGCTGACATTCTCCGACGGTCATGAGGCGAAGGCGGATCTTCTTGTTGGTGCTGATGGCGCATGGTCAAAAGTGCGGCCGTTGGTATCCCAAGCGGTGCCCCAATATGTTGGGACCATCTTCGTCGAGACGTGGCTGCTTGACGCCGACGCGCGCCACCCGGCAAGCGCAGAGGCGGTCGGCGGCGGTGGCATGTTCGCGCTTGCGCGCGGCAAAGGCATCATGGCGCACCGTGAACCCGATGGTGCTCTGCATGCCTATGTGGCTTTGAGCAGGTCGGAGGACCGGCTCCGGCTGGAGTTCGGTGATACGGAAATGACGAACGCCCGAGTCGCCGAGGAGTTCGCCGAATGGGCGCCTGCGTTAACCGCCCTTTTAAAAGACAGCGACATTGCTCCTGTAGCGCGCATTCTTCATCAACTCCCGGAAGACCATCGATGGGATCGCGTTCCAGGCGTGACGCTGCTCGGTGACGCAGCCCACCTGATGATCCCTTCCGGCGAAGGCGCAAACTTGGCAATGTTCGACGGTGCTGAACTTGGCAAGGCCATCGTTGCTAATGTCGGCGACTTGGAGCAGGCCCTTCAGTCCTATGAAGCCGCACTCTTTCCTCGCAGCGCACTTGCCGCGCGAGAGGCCTCTGAACTCGCGATGTCGATGTTTGGTGATGACACGCCGCGGTCGCTTTTGGAAATGTTCGGCGTGTCGGATCGGGACGTGGAAACGGGATCGGTGTCGAGTGACCAATCTCCGATTGCTCCGTCCTGAAAGACCAGCACCGCGAGGAGTCACCGGTCCCCCCAACCCTCGGCCCGACGGAGGCGAACTGCAGCGCACGTCATGCTGAGCAACAAAATCCCGTTACGGGCACGATAAGGTAGAGCCACAGCCGACTTGGACGGGTGGCATTCGAAAGGCCGAGGGTCTTCTGCCAGTTAGCTTGCTTCGCAGCATCGGCACACGCATAAAGCCCACCCTGAAGTCAACATCACCTGCATGGTGAAACCATCTTTGAGAGGACAAAGTGCCGGCGTAAGCGGCCACTACCTCATAGTAGACCGTACGGCACATGGCATCATCTTGAAGAAACGACCAACATGCGGGACAGGACCCCGCAGGATGACGCAATAGAACGCGCAAGCTCAAGGGCTATCGCCTCCTCCTTGCGACTCGCAGCCGTCCCTTCAAGTATTACGTTCGACCCAAGCATCGAAACGCGCAAGTTCGAAAAGCGTACACGAGGATCTGCAGCGACGGCGGCTTCGATAGAGGCAACCATACTCGAACTGGAGCAGCCAGCCATCTGCACGTCAAAAGCTGAAGTGTAACTGTAAAACTGCAGGATCATCATGCTCCTCCGTGTTGCTGAATGGAGGAACGCCCGCATTCCGACATGGTTCACATCTTGGCTCCGCCGCCCGATTAGGGTTCGCGTCTTTTCAACCTCTCCAGGTATTGAAGACGAGCAGGCCGAGCATTAAAACAAAGAAGGCTAAGCCGACGATCGACCAGATCGATACACCCTTTTTCTTCCCGGAATCAGGAGTTCGCCGGCCTTGATAGGGTGTCTGCTCGGGTCCCTGATCAAATTTCGGAGGCTCGGCCACGATCATTGCGCCGTAAAGAAAGTGAGCAGGACCTTACCCTTTTCACCAAGGAGGCAGACAAAGCGATCAGGCTTCCCGTTCTGTTGTTTACGCGAGATGTAGGCTTCGCCCAGTACGACTGTCTTAACTGGTACGTCTCCGACCTTGGTATCCGCCTTGCTGACAGCGAGGCTCTCCATGTCGAGCACAAGGTCTGTTATTTCTGGCGAGCGCTCCTGCAGTGCCAGTAGGCCAGTCGACTTGCAGGCATCAACTGCTGGATCCGCAGGCGCTTTGCTCTGCGCCTGAGCGCTCAATGCGATCATCACGAAACCAAAGGCACAGATTACTGGTCGTAACACTTTCATAATTTCCTCCGCAAAGAGCCCGCGACAAGCGCGGGCGGATGGTGACAGTCGCAGGATATCAACCCCTATCGACGACCTTTTTGACGGCGTCTTTTGCCTCTCCTTTCGCCACCTGAGCCTTGCCCTTCGCTTCTTGGAGGCTCCCTTTTGCCTGCTCCTCATGATTGTCGATCGCCTTGCCGGCTGCTTGGCGTGCCTTACCGGCCACTTCGTTGGTCTTTCCTTTGATTTTGTCTGCCGTGCTTCCCATGGTCGGATCTCCTCGTTTCGGGTCCGGGAGAAAGACGCAGGGCAGTCGTTCGTTCCATCACCTGCAGAGAATGTATGAGATCTCGCTCTGCAATCGCCGGATCTCCGGACCGACGTTTGGGAAAAGGTGTAAACCAAGCAATCAGCTTGCCGAGTAAAGCAGTTCTCGGAGTTTCACGGCGTCGGTAACGCCGGCACGGAACCATTTCAGCAGTTCGCCTGCACTTTTACGCGCTTCCTCGGAATCAGTGGCGAGTTTTCGCTCCCGGCAAAAGTCGGTTACAATCCGATCAATCATCGTGATCTCGTCCGGACCAAGCGGCTGCTCCCGCTCCCAAATTGCTTGAAACATCACATCCTCCACTCCCTGTCAGAGCATCCTACTACGAGAAGCGTTAATCGCATATTGCAGCCACTTGTGTTGCGAACAAGAGCAAGACAACGACGCGTGCCGACGGACGGCCTCTGACGGCGCATCAGCGAAGCCACCTTTGCGAACGCGCTTTACGCTCTCCGGGATGAGGGTATGATCGAGCAGCTCTACAAAAGCCGGCTGTAGTCTTAGGTATGAGCAGCAGGACTAAAAATGAAGAACCCAGAGGAAGAGTTAGAAAGGGAGCTGGGCCGCAAGAAGCTTATGCTGCGGTTGCCGGCTTTGAGGGACCAGTTGCGGCAGGCTTCTGGCGATGAAATAGACGCGATTTTCGTAGCGTACGAGCGGGCTGTTTCACATCGAGATCGAATCAGTGGACAAAAGGGCGCACCTAAGCAGTGGGCAGCATATTATCAGGAGGTCTTCGAGGATCTGGAGGACAGGATCAAACAGCAGTTGACTGCGCGGCGGCGGCAGGACTTCACGTAACGTTTGCAAGGGTAGGCCTTCGCGCACGTTGTCATTGAGGTTGCTCGGTGGTTCATCGCCCAGCTATCTTCAGCGCCGCAGCCGTAGGTGGGGAGTGTCCGTTGAGCTCCTCCGCACTGAAAAAGCGTGGAGCGTTTGATATTATCGCGCCGAAGCCTGCACAGCAGCTTCGTTTACAGTGAGCGGACATGCCAGGACAGAGATTTTCCGTCACAACCACCGATCCTAATGATGGGGCGTCCCAAGCGTTGGCCAGGCTTGCAAAGTCGCCAGCGAGACCATTTGACGCCGTATATGAGAGCGGAGCAACATTCCATGTCAAACTTGCGCCATACCAAGACCAATCCGGTTCAGAGGTCGAGCCGGATTTATGGGAAGAGCATTGACCTCATTTCCCACGGAGCGTGGTCGGCCTGTCGTCGGCTTTACCAATAGACGCTATAATCTGCGCATCGCCTCGTCGCGGTTAGGCAAAAGGGTTTACTTTGGGCGCGGCCCGTCGTCGTCTATAAGTCGTCCGCCACAGGAACTTTTTGAGATTCCGAGTGTTGTGCTCCCGCCGAGATGTCTCCCAAAGCTTCCTCGGCACGTGGGGGGTCGAGGGCACCTGTAACTCTCTCGGCTCTCCACACCCGCTGGTCGAACAGACCTTCCTCAGGGAGTAGTGGGTTCATCCGTAAGTTAGTTCCGTCGACGTCTCTTAACAATGACTTGCTACCGTGCCTTCTCCGGATAGAGACCCTATGCACTAAACCAGTCGCGCTGAAAGTCCTTGGGCATCTCCACGGACCCCGCACAGGCGTCGGCCTTAAACTTCAAGTTTACCATGGTGTAAAGATAAATCTCACAACACCGGAACTTCAATGTCGCGGTTGACGAGCGCGAAATTGTATCACGGCGGCGAAAGAACGGAAAAGCCGGGTTCTCCGATAAGCCACCGCAAAAATTCTCATGCGCGCGGTCACAGAGGCACGCTTGGACGTATCGAGCATTATTAGTGCGTGCTCTAAGAGCGCCGCTTCTTTGAAGGCCGAAAGTTCAACTTTATCTCTTCGACGTCCGACCGATAGCTCAAGATTGACGACCCGCTCCCTCTAAGGGTCAATCCGGCGTTTGCTTTAAGTTGCATTTTTTAAAAGCGGGAAATCCAAATGGCCGCCTTTTGCGTGTAGATTATTGTTATCATAGTTATCAACGGTGGATGGACTGATGAAACCGGAGCACGGAAAGCACGAAGACTTCGACATTAACGGCTTATTAGGAAGAAGAATAAGGTCAGCGCGCAAATCACTTGGGCTGAGCCAGACGCACATTGCAAAAGCACTTGGAGTTTCTTTTCAACAAGTGGGAAAGTACGAGAGTGGTCAAAACACGATGTCCGTTTCGACATTTTTAACGATCTGCAGGGCTCTTCATCTAAAGCCATCTATCTTGCTGGATGAATATCTCGGACGCGATCAGTGCTAGCCGCTTGCCGACCATGATTACGGACCCGCGACTGCGCGACAATCCGATTGTATTCTCCAACAAAGCATTCGCTACACGAACCGGGTACTCCCGAAAAGAGACCCTTGGTCGGAACTGCCGCTTCCTTCAGGGTCCCGGCACATGCACGACGAACGTCAAAAGAGCGTTTGGTCTAGTTGAGGATCTCTATCTGTATCGGCGTTCTCGCGTCGATTGCCTGTCGAATCAGTGAGGCGAATTCAACGATGCCGTGCTCCGCTGCGTCAGGGCCGTCCGGGTGCAGTCGCGACCAGCAGCCTTGGCGGCGTAGAGGCCGGCATCGGCGCTATTCAGCAGTTCTCGCGCAGAACCAGACGCCGTGCAGGCGATGCCCACGCTCACGGTGACAACACCTTTTTCGCTGAAGGTGTGTGGGATGGACAGTCCGCGGACGCTGTTGCACGCCATCAGCGCTAACGACTGTGCTTCATCGAGGTCGACCGACGGCAGCAATATCGTGAACTCCTCGCCGCCGTACCGAGCAGCTACCGCGCCATATACCGGAGCGAATGTCTCCGCCAATCGGTCAGCAACCTGCCGCAGGCATTCGTCGCCCTCCAGATGGCCGTATCCATCGTTATATGCCTTGAAACTATCAACGTCGATCATTAGCAGCGACAACCGGCGGCCGGGAATGAGAGCCTTTGCAAGCGCGTTGTCGAAAGCGCGCCGATTGGTCAATCCGGTGAGACTGTCCGTCGAAGCTAGCGTCGACAGTCTCTCATTAAGTTCACGGAGGCGTTCCTCGCGTTCACGGTGTGCGGTCACGTCGCTGAATACTATCAAGGAGCCGCCATCGCTCGTCTCCGTGGTTCGGGCCTGGACCGCACGGCTATCGGACAGCCGCAGCAATCGCTCGCCTTCCCTTAGAAGCACGTCGGCCGTCCGCTCGACCACCTCCTCTAAATCGGTCTCCGGCATCGCCTGCTCGCCTCGCTCGAGCGATGCGCGAACGATGGTCCGCATACAGTTGCCTGGAACTAACGTCGGCGGTCGCAGGAAATAGCTTTTGGAAGCGCTTATTGTGAAAGAGAAGGACCCCTCGGGCGTTGAACATGGCGAGGCCGTCCTCCATGCTCTCGACCGCGTCGTTGAGCCGGATCCGGCTGGCCTGCAGTTCCTGTTCCAGCTTCTTTCGTTCCGTGATCTCACGGTTATGCGTTACGACACCAGTTAGGATGCCGTCGTCGTCCAACAGGGGCGCCTTTAGGGTAGATAGCCACGTTTCCGTTCCATCGTTGCGGAGGAAGCGTTGCTCGACGGTGACGGCCTCGCCCGTCGACAGCACCTCGAGTTCCGGCTTGCGGAAGATTTCGGCTGTCTCCTGACTATAGTAGTCGGCGTCCGTCTTGCCGATCAGATTTTCCGGATCTGTTCCCATAAGGGCCGCCGTCGCCGGGTTTGCGACCGTGAACCGCCCGTCCCTGTCTTTGGCGTTGAGACAATCTGGAAGGGCCTCGATTACCGCGCGAAAAATTTTGTTGCCCTGAGTGGCAGCTTGGCGCCTGATCTCCTGAACAATTGCGAGTCCGCAAAGAAGCGTGGCGC
Organism: Rhizobium sp. S152; assembly: GCF_030380735.1. Classification (GTDB taxonomy): domain Bacteria; phylum Pseudomonadota; class Alphaproteobacteria; order Rhizobiales; family Rhizobiaceae; genus Rhizobium. The sequence continues at coordinate 147,956 of NZ_JAUDRZ010000025.1, forward strand.
CGAAAAGCATCACAGCCATTGGGATTGTCGTCGTAGCCGTGAGCCGATACCAGTCGCTCGTTGGGAGGCGGATGTAAAACCCAAGAGTTCCGCTGAGCGCGGCAATGGTCGCCAATGCGACGGGCAGAAAGGCATCGTTCCGCGCGCCCGCGCTGCGAACCAGCAAGCCGCCGAGCACGGCTGCGAAAATCTGCGGACCCCCCGTCCAGACGCCCTCGCCTCCAAGGTAAATTCTGCGAGCAGTAGCCGCCGCAAGCGGTAGAACGGCACCCAACGGACCACCGAAGTAAGCAGCAATACCCAGGAGGCTGTAGCGAACGTCCAGCAGAACACCGGGGCTGAACTCGAACGGTATGGAGATGGTGCCAAGAACGCCTGCTGTCATGACCAAGCTAAAGATAAGCGTGCCCCACCGATCTCCGGCTCTGATGGCGTAGCGACGGTTCAGCGTCCACATCGAAGTGGCTATCGTGACAATCGCTAGATTGGGCAGGAGCTCGCGTATAAGCATCCGGGAACGTCTTCTCCATTTTTCGCTCAAAGGCTGTTCTATGAGCAAATGATGAAGAAGCCGAAAACGGGAGGAAGGACAGAGACCCTAGGAGGGTCAGGGATCGGGCTGGATGGAGGCAACCGGCGCCGGAGCAGCGCAGTTCTAACAGAAGCAGGGCCAATACTATGGGCTGCCGCAATGCGCGTAACATCTCCATCTCATTTGGATCGCAATTGAGGGTGCCGCTTTCTTCGCGGCTTCCGTGTCGCAGCCAGCTCCGTAGACGCGGCCGATCGGGGCTGGTCTAGGAAGCTAGCTTATCTTCGGCCGCTTTAGATGAGGCCGCATTGGGGAGGCGCAGTTTCGGATTTTGATAGGTCTTGAGGGCATGTCGAGCTCCTTTCTTGTTCAATGCTCGCCGGCGCATTTGCAATGGCAGGCCCCTGCAAGATCCCCGATGATCCAAGGTTTTTTATTGCGACCCCACGTCAAATTTAATAGCGCCTCCGAAGAGAAAGCGTAAAATACCTTCAATCGGTTGATCGCGTGACAACTATTGTTCGCGCTTGGTGCCCATCTTCGGCACTGCGAGATTATCAGTGCAGAACGCCGCCTAGCGCTCACAATTGCGATTGACCTCGTCCAGATAAGGCAGATCGCCTTTTGGCTGAAGAGGCCCGATCGTTGTTCGGAGATCCGCGCTGAATGAGTGAGCGACAGTCATTATCCCAAGAGGAACGTCGAAAAAAGCTCGACGAAACCCATCAAGTCGCGCTTGCGATCATCGACGAGCAACGCAGAGCGCGAGACGCTAAAACCCTGCGACTTCGCCAATTGCGTTTGGCAATGGAGTCTGAAGTGGATAATCAGCCCGCCCGTGAGCGAGATCGGTTGACCAAAAAATGACCGCTTCACCCATCGATCATGCCGCTCACGGCTGAGCACTGCTGGCGGTGCGCATCCCTGAACTCCGTTCTATAGCGCACGGCCGACTAACCATTGAGGAGATGTGCGAAAGCTACACCCTGACTGTCCTCTCCCTGAACACACTGCAAACACTGGGCAGCGATGGCAAACAGATTCACGAGCATTCTCAGCTTGTTTCTGACATCGAAGAGGAAGTCAGATATTTCCTTGCTGACTTCGCCAAGGTGGCGGGCTGAGAAGAAACTACGCCTTGAATCTTGCCATGACCTTCGTGGTTTGGTGAACAGAAAGGCCAGCCGTCTCGAGGCTTGCAGATGAGTAAACCGCAGTGCCTGACCCTTTCGCTTTACTTCTTCGTCCGCTTGGGTGCAGACCCTCTCAAAGGCCGTTGTAGGTGCTCTTTCCCAACGGCCCCCTCGTGATGGTCTCCTTCAGCGGCATCGGCCTGCTGGTGGGTCGCATCGTGTTCAGCTTGCGCACGCCGCCAATGCTCGTCATGTGCTCCGTGCGGCCTGCCTTCGCTTTCCCATATTTCATGGGCCCGCTCGCGGATTTTATCCCTCTTGTCGTCCATCGTTGTTTCCTTCCATTCTGCTCAACTAACAAAGACCTGAACCACATGTGTTCGTAGGGTTTCGTCCGTGACGGGTTCCGTGGAATAGATAATGTCGCCGAGCCTTGTGACCAGAGCCACTTCGGTATCAGAAAGATTTGCTCGAAGGTGGAGCTTTTTGTGGCCGAACTGCCAGTCGATGAACAGGCACTGGTCAGGCGCTTCAACGATACTCCCCGCATATCCTTTCGCGCTCTCGAGCAAAGGAACAATACTCTCTTTTCGCAGGGCGAGAAGCTTTCGGATGAATTCTGCCCAGGCTATCGCGCCTTCCGAGGCAGCCTCGTCCCAATTCACCTTGCTGTTCACAAAGGTCGACATATTGTTGGGGTCTGCAATATCTGCGGCCGATTTACCGGAAGGAATTCCGCCGAAGTTTTCTGCTTCCTTCGGTCGGTTTTCCCGGATCGCCTTTGCAATCTGACCATGGTAATCGGAGAAGAAGTGGAACGGTCTTAAGGATAGATGTTCGTCGCCCATGAACATCATCGGTATTTGAGGCGACAGCAGCAAGATTTCGGTGAGAGCTCGGTAAACCTGTCGATTGATGCCCAGATGCAAGCGGTCGCCAAGCGCCCGGTTGCCTATCTGATCATGGTTCTGTAGAAAGTGTATGAAAGCCGTCGGAGGAAGTGCTTCGGATGGCGGAGGATCGTCACTGACAATCGCCCTGCCCGGTCTGAGGTAGCCAGATGCCATCACCCGCCTGATCTGCCCCCAGATATCGTCCGTGAATGGCTCGTAATAGCCAGTCGCCTCTCCGGTGACGGCAACATGCACCGCATGGTGGAAGTCATCGTTCCAGTCGGCTTTGTAGTAGCGCCCACCGGGAGTCTCTTGCATGAGATCGGTGCCGTTGGCTGGGTTTTCGGTAATGAGGTGAACGTGCCGATCAGAGATTTTCTCTCGGACCTCGATGGCAATTTGCTCGAGGATGTGGACGTCACTGCCATCTTCAATCTGATCGATGGCATCGAACCTCAGCCCGTCCAGGCGAAACTCGTGAAGCCAGTATAGTACGTTCTCCAGAAAATAGCTGCGGACCTCGGGCCGTTCATAGGCGATAGCTGCTCCCCAGGGTGTAGGGTCGCCCTTCCGGAAAAAGCCAGGGGCATATTGGCCAAGGTAATTACCTTCAGGTCCGAAGTGATTGTAGACGACATCCAGAAAAACCATCAGCCCGTGACCATGTGCGGCGTCAATGAATGCTTTTAGATCGTCGGGCGTTCCGTACGAGTTATGAGGTGCAAACTGCAGCACGCCATCGTAACCCCAGCCTCGGGTGCCAGGGAAGTGAGCCAATGGCATGACTTCGACAGCGGTGATTCCAAGGTCGGCCAGCAGTGGGAGCTTCGCCATCGCGGAACGAAAAGTCCCTTCGGTGGTCAAAGCTCCAATGTGGACCTCGTAGACGACGGTCTCCTCCCATGGCCGGCCACTCCATTCGGGATGTCGCCAGCGGTAGCTGTCCGGATCCACAATTACCGAAGGACCTTCCAGACCATCGGATTGCAGACGCGACGCAGGATCACCAACAACCTTCCCGTCGGACAGGACGAACTGGTAACGAGCACCGAACGGAGCAGCGGTTTCTACAACATGCCACCCGTCCGGTGATCGCTGCATCGGGATATCGGCTTCGCCCAGCCTCAGACCAACCGATGTCTCAGCGGGAGCCCAAAGCTGAAAGCGGGTTTTCCCGCCCGACAATGCGACGGGGCCCCACCATTGGATCAAAGGCCGCGTCGCCCGCTTTTTCGTCTCGATGTTCATCTCAGCAGCCCCTGCCCGCCGTCCACCCAGATTGGCGACCCAGTGATATGTCGTGACTTTTCGGAAGCAAGGAATGCAATGACTTCGGCGACGTCTTTGCTTGTTCCCGGTTTCCCGCCGGTGATTGGAACCTGTCCCTCAGGCCAGATAACTGGAATGGCTGTTTCGCTCTCGGCTCTGAGATCAGTGTTTTCATCGATATTGGTCTCGATCTCGCCGGGGCAAACCGCGTTGATCCTGATGTGATGTCGGGCCAGTTCCAAGGCCAGTTGCTGGACCATCGCCACTTGGGCGGCCTTCGTCGCAGTATACGCTGTTGCACCCGGCGTGGTGAACGTTCTGGTGCCGTTGATTGATGAGACTACGATGATCGAGCCTCCGCCCGATCGCTTGAGGTGCGGCACGGTCGACCTTAGCGTCAAAAACGTGCCCGCCAGGTTCACCGTGATGGTGCGATTCCATTCGTCGAGTGTCAAATCGTCGATCGGAGCCCAAACGCCATTGATACCCGCATTAGCAACGACGACGTCCAGACGGGCGAAGCGATCGAGCAAAAAGCCAACTGCGGCCTTCATCTGGGGCTCCGAGGCGATGTCGGCATCTAGTGGTATTGCCGTCCCGCCTGCGGCTTCGATTTCCGAAACTGCATCGCGCAGTTCGTCCGGACTGTGGCCCAAGATGCCGACATCGTAGCCCTCTTTTGCCAGCGCTTGCGCTGCCGCGCGTCCGATACCGGAGCCGCCGCCGGTTACCAGTGCTACCTTTTTGCTCATTTTCTATCCTTGCTCATTGCGACCAAAAAGATTCACCGACAATCAACCCACAAATCCTCTCAAGCGGATGACGGCTTACTTGGCGGCAAGCTTTCGTTCGAAGGTGCCGACGAGCTGGCCTTTCGCCAGGACATGACCTTCCATCGCTTTCAAAACCTCGTCTCGCTTTGCACCCGGTTCGACCCCGAGGGTGTCCGTGTCGAGTGCAAAAATTTGGAAGTGGTAGTGGTGAGGAGGATCACCGGCCGGTTGCCTTGGACCGGTATAGCCCAATGAGCCTCGGCTGTTTGCGCCCTGCTTCATGTTCTTAGGGTCCTGCAGGACCGGGGAGCCCGGAATTCCTTCACGCAATTTGGTGGTCGTAGACGGAAGGTCAAATGCAACCCAGTGCGTGAACGGCTTCGGTTTCGCAGCATCGGGGTCGTCGGCAATCAACACAAAGGATTTTGTTCCCGTTGGCGCTCCTTTCCACTCCAGTGAGGGCGACGCATCGTCTCCATCGGCTGAAAATTGCACCGGGATCGGACCGTCTTCTGGAAACGAGCCTTCTACAGTTATCGGATCAGAGGACTTGGCATCCGCGAGCTCGATCGCGATCTTTGAGAATGGCGTATCAGCAATCACATTCGGAATAGCAGTCGTTGCCGCACTGTCTTTGAAAGCGCCTGCGTATGTCACTTTATAGATAACGCCGTTGCTGTCATCTGCGACGAACAACGAGCCGTCGCTGCCCATGGCGATCCCCGTCAGCCGTCCGAGATAACCATATTTGCCGTTGTCTTGTTTCAGCAGAAAGCCTTCCAGAAACTTCTCGAAGGCGACAGGCTTTCCATTTTCGAAGTTGACGCGAACGACTTCGTAACCGCTGGGCGGTCGACGGTTCCACGATCCCCGCATGGCTATAAAGGCATCACCACGATAGTCGACCGGAAAGGCCTTTCCACTGTAAAACGCCATCTGCATCGGCGCGCTGTGAGGGGTATAGCCCAGCAATGGTTCTGCAGAATGTCTCGCCCATTGTTCGAGGGTGACACCCTCTGGTGGGTTGATGTGCGGGTTGATCCCGCTCATTCCGTAGACGTACGGCCAACCGTACTTCTTGCCCTGTTCTATGTGGTTCAACTCTTCGATCTGTACCTGGTCGCCGAGCCAATCAATCCCGTGGTCCACACCGTACAGGGCGCCCTTCGATGGCTCCCAGGCAAACCCGATCGTATTTCGCAGGCCCGACGCGAAGATCGAACGGGTTTTGCCGTCTTTGCTGGCGCGCAGGATCGTCGCGTTCTCTGGATTGTCTTCCTGACACTCGTTGCATGTGCTGCCGACAGAAATGTAGAGCATTCCGTCTGGCCCGACGTTGATCGTTCGGTTGGCGTGCTGTCCAGCATCCGGCAGATCGTTGATGATCCTTGTCAGTGTTCCGAAGGTTCCATCGGGGTTGATGGTCGCGCTGTAGACGTCGTGAATGGTCGCCAGATACACGGTCTCGCCCGCGATAGCGATCCCATGCATGTTGGGGCGACTCGCCACAGTCTTCACCACGTCGGCGCGTCCATCGCCATTGGTGTCCTTGATCATGATCACGTCGCCCACGCTTCGACGCGTCGCATAGAGCGTCCCGTCAGCGGCGACCGCAAGCATCCTCGGATTGATAAGGTCACGAGCATAGACCTGCACATTAAAACCCTGCGGCACCTTCAAAAGGTCCGAAAGCTTTTCATTGTCAGTGACAGCGAGCTTCTCAGGCTCGAGGATTGATCCCTCGATCGTCACATCTGATGCCACGCCGACATCGCCTTTAATTTGGGCCTGCACCATGGGCGCCGAGCCGAGCGCTGCCAGCGAGATTGAAACATACAGTCCAGATTTTTCGAAAGCCATTTCCCCCCCAATCCCGGCGTGACGACACTGCCGATCTACGGCGGGAACCTCGTTTGAACGGGAAAGTTCCATTTTATCGACAGGTGTGTCGTTGATTACAAGGAATCCCGCAAAAGCCTGCTGCCCAGTCGGCCAAATTTTACGATGCTCCTCAATTCAGAAGCTCAAACCACTCCCGAAGTGCAGCAGCGGCGGCTGAACTAGCAGACAATATTCTACCAGTCCTCGCGAACCAGGATATAAAGCGTCGAACTCTGCGACTACGCGAATGCGCATGTCATGTGGAGACGCCCGGAAGGTGCGAGCATCGAATGATGGACACGGCGAGAGTGCGGACATTTGGCTCACTTCCGCTTCGTCATGGCAGGTTCACCGCTCACTTCGATCCAAACAGGCGCGTAGTAGCTTGTTGCTCCCAGGCGCGAAAGACCTTGTCGGCACTTCCAGCGGTAATCGACCAAAATGGGCGACGCTGTGACGCGGGTCGTTGGATAGCCGCCGGGCTCGCGATGTTTTCGATGTTGAAGCGAATGGAGTTCGACGGGAAGGCCATGCTGTTCGGACCAGCGACCGATTCCACGTCGCCCTTCCTCCGCTGGAGGCCAAGGCATCATTCATACCCTCGCCGTCCAATGTCATAGCGGTCACAGCGCTATGACCTTAGAGATCAAGATCGGTGGCGGATGCGCCCTCCCCATCCTCCACGGCACCTTCCGCCGGCGTACCTATCGCGTCCGCTGCCGCACTTCGTTTGAGCGTCCCTCCACGGGGCGCTCGCTTCGTTTCTCTCTTTCTGACCTTGTCGACAGCATCCCGCAGCCCCTTTGCGGCGTCGGAGGCGAATTGAGCGCGTCGCACGTCCGCACCCTCAATGGTCCTGCTGTCGTCCGTAGCCGAATGTTTTTGTTCACCCATAGCCTCTTCCCCTCAGCGTTGTTGATTGGCTTACCTGCATAGTCAACCAAGGTGGCTGCGATCAGTTCCGACGTGCGCGTTTTAACTTTGCTTTGAGCCATGTTACTCAGGCTGACCGCTGTTCTTGCGGCCTGCGGAGCCGCGCTCGACGAAAGATCGTCTAGAGGCCAACAACTTCATCGGCTGAGTTCCATTAGATGTAACATAGATGCGAACTGACGGAGGGTGAGATGTCCTTGATGCATTCCATTGACGATGTTGTAGCTTCGGAAACCTTGCGGAAGTGAATCGCCGTCATTCGTCGCCTACCTCGTCACATAGCCATAGATTCGGTGCATTGGTCCGAGAGCGGAGATAGACGGGTGCCTGTTCAGCCATTGCGGAGAAATCGCCTCGTGGACGGCGGCATTTTTCGCGGAACTTGTGGATTGCTAGACGTTGTCCGGAACCGGCGGCATGTCTCCGCGTTTCTTGGGCATCGGAGGACATCATGCAGCACGACGATTATAACTGGATCAGCGTTCGGGCCCACGAAATCTGGCAATCGGAAGGTTGTCCAGGTGGTCGAGATCGCGAGCACTGGACACAGGCGGTCGCCGAATGGAAAGGACGCGAGCATTCTTCGGAAGCACCCAGCAATACATTGCGGGATCACGTTAATCGGGTGCTTGTTGTAGACGACGAACCACTGATACGCTTCGCTGCGGTCGAGGCGTTGGAAGATGCCGGATTTGAGGTCCTCGAAGCCGGCAATGCCGACGAGGCTCTAGTCCTTTTGCAACAAAATGATGTTGATGCGGTTTTCACAGACGTCAATATGCCCGGCACCACAGACGGGCTAGGGCTGATGGCACATGTCCGCGCGCGGTCGCCACAGACTCGCGTGATCGTCACGTCGGGACATGTCCGGCTTGGGGCCTTCGACCTTTCAAGCGGTGTGTCCTTCATCCCCAAGCCTTATAGACACGACGTGATCGTCGGAATGCTTAAAGCGCCTGGGAATTAGAAGCTACTCGGGGTTGCCCGTGGATTGGCGCAGATCGAGTCTACCCGCGCTTGTTGGCGAACCGAGAACGCCGAGTTCAAGGCTTGGGCCTCAAAAAGCGAGCCCGCAACGAGATTTTGTTCTTCAGTCAGCGCTCGATGTCGATGGCGGTCGGATGTCTGTCGCTAGTCGGCCACCATGCTCGCCATTGAACTCATCGTTTGCGTCTTGATTGATTTGAGTGACTTTCGCCGTCTCCGTGTCGTTGCCGCGCCCCTTCTCTGCGGCGCGATCCCAATGCTCAAGGTCGCGACCCTCCGGTCGGCCCTCATCTTCCCAAATCTTGTATGCTCGTTCGCGCTGTTGCTGCTCAAGGTCTTCCATTCCAATCCTCCTTCAGTTGGAAAGTTGGAACGTCGCTTGAGGTTGCATGTTCCATCACACAGACTAGTGCGCGACTACAATTTCTTTGCGAGGAAAATTGATCGTGGTGGCCTCGACGACATCGACCGCAATCTCATGCCGCGACGGCCCCCTACATCAGCGGGTTTCTGCGCGTGTCGTCTAGTCGAGGGCCAACTCTGAACCGATGCTCCAACGTAGCTCGTCAAGACGGAAGGAGGAGGTCGGCTGCACCGTGAACGTCAGCGACTTCAGAGTATGGGAGCCAGTCAGGATTCCCCTTCTCATTCCGCCTATTCACCCAGATGGCTCGGAAACCAAGCTCATGGCGGGCTTTCATATCCCAATACATCCCCATGGCAACATGCACAGTCTCGTCTGCATTCACGCCAATATTGCGATAGGCATGCTCAAAGAACTTCCGCGAGGGCTTGTAAGCCTGCGCTTGTTCCGCGGTGATGACGTAATCGAACGGAACACCGATGCCTTCGACCGTCGGCGCGATCAGGTCGTCATCGGAATTCGTGAAGATCGCCAACTTGTAGCGTTCACGAAGCCGCCCTAGCGCGTCTGGAACGTCGGGATGCGGCCCCATCGTCTTAGGCGAGTTCGCGATCCGCTCAAGATCATCATCGTGTAACTGCAAACCATGCATTCGGAACGCCGCACGAAAGCCGGAGCGCAGAATGTCCTGGTACAGCCTGTGAGGCTTTTCGGCCGTCGCTCGTCTTGCTTCCTTTGAAAAAGCTTCAAGGATCTGTCTGGCGTCCAAATCTTTTCGATCGCCAGATGCAGCCCTACCCACCTCGCGCAAGAGCACTTCGTACCACTGCACAAGAGTGCCGTAGCAATCGAATGTGATGATCTTAGGAGTAGGGTTGATATTGAATGGCGGTTCCGGTGCGTAGCTCGGTTCCGGCGGAACTCTCTCAAGGGAAAGGTTCTTCACGGCCCGGTTTGCGGCCGCTTCGACTGAATCGAACGACCGTTTCTTCGCGGGCCAGTCGCTTGGCCGCTCGCCGTCCGAGCCGCCAGTCATGACTCGGCCGAGGTAACGTGCCCAGCAAGTTCGTCTTTGCTGATGAAGATGTCCGTAGCTCCCGCCTCGTGATCTGGGTGCGAAACTAGGATTTCGATATCTTCTGGAAGCTCGAGCGCTTGTTCAGCGCTCATCAGGCCGACAGGAATCGGATCACCGTCCGATGTGACAGCTACTTCGACGATTTTGGTCAGCTTATCCAAGTCTATCTCCTCCGGTTGCAACAAATCTTATATCAATCTACTATCAGCGGAGCGCCGTCTCGTCCCCCACCGTCGGACCGTGGCAAATCCGCCGTTGCCCGCCATACGGCTGGTAGGTGTTGTCCTCAGCCCTATAGGACCGGTACCGCGATGCACACCAGGTTGCCACGCGCTCTGTCACCGGCTTCGACTGTGCGACCTGATCTTCGGAATATAGCGAGACAGATGAGCTGGTTTCAAACGGGGACGAACATCTTCTGACCTCGCCGCTGAACGCTCGGTAAGAGTTTGTCGCTGGATGGAACGAATGGTATCGGCTAGCGCACCAATTAAAATGTTCGGTCGGCAAGGGCCGCTCGTTGGCCGCAGGAGACAGCGAGGTCGCAACATTCTGCTCTGCTGCTAACGGGCTACCGGTGGTTCGTAGAGGTGACGAGGCGTATCTCGATAGAACCGCAGGCATCCGCTCGAACGTTTGTGCGGCCCGATCGATCTTAACCGGCGTCGACGTCCAAAGGTCAGACGCTCCCGTTGTCATCGACGACGAACCCTCGGATCCTTGGAAAACTGAAGTAACGGACGCGACTCCAAGCGATGCCCCAACAGCGCAAGCCAGTCCGAAAGCGAGAGAGGCGATTGCCTTCATGACGTTCCCCAGATGCCAAACCATTCTTGCAGGGCAAACGCAGTAGACCTCAAACCGTTCAATCGTACGGCAAAAATTGTCGCTATCCAGCCGATGTGGTTAGAGCACAGGCTCGCGAAAGCGCTGCGCCGACAAAGGCCTTTCACTTGATGACGACTGCGTGCGGCTGGTTATAGCTGCGTTACAACTTAGAAAAGATGGTGACGATCCATGAGACCAATCGATCCTTCGCTGATCTGTGTTTCTGTCCAATAGATCCAGAGCCCCGCAGAGCTGGTCGTGTCGGCAAGGCCCGACCCTCCATTAAGGCCGGACCATCCAATTGCTGCCAAGATGAGGCTGGAAGCACGGCGGCGGTCGATTTAATTCATCGGATGGCACCGGTTACCGGAGCTAGCAAGCCGATTTCCGGCCGTGCAGCTAAAAACATTTCAGCCAGTCGTTGAACTCCCGGCCTTGTATACCAGGCAGGCGTTCAGTTTAGAACCGGTAGCCGACCTGAATGCCGGCGCGTGTCATGCCGCTGTTGGGGCCGTCGCACAGATTGGCGTGCGAGGAGTGGGCGATCTGTGCCATGACATTCCAGTGCGCGTCGAAGCGATAGCCCGCACCGACATATTCATGAAACAGAAAGCGACAGCCGAGTTCCGGGCCATCATCCGCATAGCCAAGATTGCCATTATGCCAGACGCCGCCAAAACCGGCTTCGGCAAAGACCTTCTCGCTGAAATTGACGGTCCACGATAGACCGCCGAAAATCTGCGTCGCTTCGCCCGAGGTGCCGATCGACGTGCCAAGGTTGATGCGCGGGCGCGCCAGCGTTTGCTTCCAGTCAGTTGCCGCATCCTGGCCGAACGGATCGAAGAACACCGTTACTTCAGGAAACACGCCGTCTTCGCGGCTATGGCCGCCCTGTACCGACGCAGAAGCGCCAAAGCGCAATTCGTCGAAGATCTTGTCATCCGCATGGGCTGTTAGAGGCATAATAAAAATGGTTGCCACGCTTGCCACCATCAATGCCGCGCGACCGATCGATGCCGTCATATAGTATACCCCTAGCCCTGGCGCGAATCGCCGAGAGAATTGGTAGCATCCAGATCGATTTGGTAAAGCGCCGAGACGGTGCCGAGGAGAGATAATCTGAGGTGCTGCCATTCTGCAACATTTTCAAACGTCGAATGCCCCACAAGGCTACGGGAAATAATCTCGGTGATGCCCGGAAATTCTCTGCACAGCATGCGGCGTGGTTGCATGGAAGAGAGCATCCGGTGGTCGTATAGTATCCTGCAGCAGGCGCCCGACCGTTATCCCGACTCCCACCGGTGAGGCCAATACATGCCGACGTGGCACGCGCGCCTTCAGATTGGACCGCGCAGCCGCGGAGGAGCTGTGGTAGATTATCTTGACGATCTCCGGGATGACGTCGCCGGGCTCAAGAGCACTTGCGTACTGCTTGCACGAAGCTGTCCCAGCAGCTCGCTTCGAATCCTTCGGACGACGTAAAAGCATGTCCAGTCCCATGTCTCCGGGACCCGCAGACTTGTTCACGTCGAAATAGTCTCCGGCTTCCTTGAAATACCAGAGATACTCGTGCGTGAAGTCCTCCGAGTCGCTTGGGGATAGGACGCGGAGCAGACTGACAGGGGGGATCGAGATCCCGACCGAGGCTTGCGCTGCCGTGAACACTTTTCCCCGAGGCTTCAGGTTCGATTTTGGTGAGCAAGTTCGTATCGAGTCCACAACATGCCTTCGGCAGAGGTGTTGGATAGCGAACTTCCTTAGAACACAACTGTCCACATATGGGGGGATACATAATTCCCGCTTCCGACGCCCGAGAGCAAGGTCGCCCAAAGTTGCACGGAACACGCCCGATCTGACGGCGCTGCGTTGCGCGGCCGGTACGCTCTCCAATCTGGAAAGACCGTCGACTTCTTCTAGGCCGTCATCCGCACTTCGTCTCGGCTAGTCATCTCCCCGACCAAAGCGGCGATGACATCCAACCCATAAGGCTTGGGGACGAACACAGAATCGCCGGGAAGCTCCTCGGGCCTAAGGCGATGTCCGCCCGATGCGATGATCACCGCCACGTTCATGTGCGTCGTTGAAATCATCCTGGCAAGATCGAGACCGCTCAGGCCGCCCGGCATGTCAACGTCCGTGACCACGGCGTCGATTTCTCGCTGCCCGAGGATGGCGACTGCCTCAAGGACGTTTGCCGCTTCGAGGACGTCGTATCCTTCGTCGGCGAGAGTGTCGGCAAGCATCATCCGGATCAGGATTTCGTCTTCGACAATGAGAACTGTACGCTGGTACATGGCAGTCTCCGCTCCGTGGTTACGAGATGAACTCGCTTGCCAAGATTTAGATTGCCCTCGGCCAATAGTATTTGCGAACATATTTAATAAAATGCGAACAATCCGCGACAGCCGGAGGCTTGCTGACGGTCAAAGCTGGGTCTGCTGCTCGGCTTGGAGACGGGCGGCCCGTAGACGACTGGTCTTCGCCTCGCGGAGGCGGCGCTCCTCCGGGAGGGCGTCGCGTGCGAGCTGGTACGTTCGGTCGCGGTTTTTAGTCCCTTCCTGCGCCGTGAGGGAATTCCGGCTGCCTTGCCGAATTTTCGATCATGACGCTTCCTGTATATTCCGGGAGGAAAACAAGCGACGTGGCGAAAGGTCTCCGTGCGCCACCGGACCGAAGCGCACATCAGACGTCGCAGCGCCGCTAGTTCCTGTTAGCCGCTGCCCAATCGTTCGCGGGTTCCTCGACCGCTTCGGCATCATCGACTGGCACGTCGTCTGCCGGGTCGGGATCGCGATCAAGCGCGAGGCGAAAATTTCCGACTTCCTCTTTGATCGCGTCGAACACGTCGTCTTGCCTTGCCTCGCCCCGGCGACGACGAACGTATCAACGAATTCCTCCAGCCTGTCGCGCAGACGCGCTCTCCATTCCTCAGTCATGACGTCCTCCTTTTTCTCTTTTTGACGGATTCGTCGCTCAATTCGATCCATACGGGCGCGTGGTCGCTCGTGTGGCCCCATCCACGGACATGCCTGTCCACCTCGGCCTTCGACAAACTGGAGGCCGCCTGCGGGCTCAGCAAAAAGTGGTCGATCCGCAGCCCGGCGTCGCGTGCGTAGGCATTCCGGAAGTAATCCCAGAAACGTTGTACGTGGCGATCTTCACCCCTGCCCCTCTTCGAGATCGCGCTGCTCCTCAATCGCGGACAGCCGGGCGTTCGCCGCGCCCAGGACCGACGTCAGGAACTCGACGCGCGTCCATCCCAAGAGGTGCGCTTCCTCGACCAGAGCTGGATCGCGTAGTCGACTGTTTGCTGGAGTTCGACCTTTCGCTCTGTGTTGTCGGAGGGTCAATCATCGCAGTGTCCGGAGCATCATCGTCGTCGGCGATAACCCTAGGAGGTGGCGATCGTTCCTCGTAAGGACGGAGTTTGGAAAGCAGAATTCGAAAACGTCGAGACCGTATGGATGACCGGGTCTCTCATCATTCTGCTATCGATCGTAATTCATGGAGCGGGGTAATGTCGGTGATGCGCTGGATAGATCGACGTCGCGAACTAGATCCATTGAAGCCCAACGCGATTTCGAGCTAGCACAGGAAGCGAAGCCATGCCGCATATCCGGACGGAAGACCTAGATATCGAATTCTTCGAGACGGGAGCGCAGCACGGGAAACCCGTCCTCCTACTGCATGGCTGGCCGGACGACGCCACGACCTGGAACGCGGTCGCCGAGCGACTGAAGGATCGCCACATGAGGTTCGTGACTCCATATCTGCGCGGGTTCGGGCCGACCACCTTCCGCAACGGCAGAACGCCAAGAACGGCGAACGGTGGCATCCTTGCGATGGATGCGATTGCACTGATGGACGGGCTCGGCATCGAACGGTTCTCGGTGGTCGGCCACGACTGGGGATCGCATATCGCCGAATGTCTGGCGATCGGATGGCCCGACCGCGTCGAGCGCATTGCCCAGCTTTCGTCGATGCCGCGGATGGGCGGCCTTCGGACGCCACCTTTCCGTCAGTCTCAACTCTACTGGTACCAGTGGTTCATGGCGACGAAGCGCGGGGCCGAAGCAATCGCGAAAGATCCGAAGGGGTTCGCCCGCATCCAGTGGGAGAACTGGGCGCCCGACGGTTGGTTCGACGAAGCCACATTCGAGGAAGTCTCCAAGTCATTCGAGAACCGGGACTGGGTGGCCATCAGTCTGCACAGCTATCGGGTTCGCTGGGGGGAAGCGGAACCTGATCCGCGGAGCCTTTGGCTTGAGAGCACTGTGAAGGAAACCAAGTCTTTGTCACTTCCAGCGATGTTTATCCAGGGAAAGGCAGATGGTGTTACGCCGGAGACGATGTCGGAAAACGTCCATGAGAAGTTCACGGGGGCGTTTGAGCGCGTACTGTTGCAGAACGTCGGACACTTTCCGCAGCGGGAGGACCCGGAGGCGGTTGCGCGAGAATTGGCGGTCTTTCTCGAAGGCTAGCGCCAGCCGGTCGCGGGCTTTTTCCTTGGCGCGCTTGAAGGAGCTTACAATTGTTCCGATAGACAGAAGGTTCAGCGCGCCATGAATGCTCGGATCGCTACTGCGAGAGCTTCGGGGTTCTCCTCAGCGACGTGATGACCACTATCGATGCCGAACCCGCTAACGTCCTTTGCCCAATCGAGCCAGATTGCCACTGGGTCGCCATAGATCCTCTCGAGATCGTCCTGTGTCGACCACAGGCAGAGCATTGGACATTTCACTCTCTTGCCTGCTTCCCGGTCTGCCCGGTCATGTTCGTGATCGATGCGGATGCCCGCGCGATAGTCCTCTATCATCCCGTGGACAGCGTCAGGGTTGTGGATCACTTCCAGCAGGTCTTCGTAAGCGGCGGCGCCCATGAGATCAGGCGACAGCGAAGAATACCACGCGGTCGGGTCGGCAAGGATTGCACGCTCCGGCTTCTCGGGCTGGGCGAAGAAGAACCAGTGATACCAGTCCCTGGCGAACTTCCAGTCCGCGCGTTCTAGGTGTTCAAGAACCGGCAGCCCGTCCACGGTGATCAACCGCCTGATCTTGTCAGGATGATCCATGGCCATTCGGAAAGCCGTCAAGCTGCCGCGGTCGTGGCCGACCACGTCGAACTCGCGATGTCCCAGCCGTTCCATCAACTCCACGAGTACCGCTGCCTTCGAACGCTTCGACGAATGTCTGCTGTCGGGACTATCGGCTGGAATGTAAGAGCGTCCGAAGCCTGGAAGGTCCGGGCAGACGACAGTATGAGACGTTGAAAGAAGGTCGGCCACCCTCCCCCACGTCATGTGCGTGCGCGGGTGCCCATGCAAAAGCAGCACGGGCCTGCCCTCGCCTCCATGGCGAACCCTCAACCGACCGGTTTTGACGGCGATCTCAAAGAGAGTGAATCCATCGAACACGAAAAGCTACTTGTTTTCCGAGGCGAGCTCGCCCGGCTTGAAACTGCCAGGCGTCGACTGCGGAATGGCGTCGGACGCCGAGCTGTCAGCATCCTTCTCGGCTGTTGACGGGGGTGCGACGCCGCCCGCATGGTCGGAAGACCAAGTCTTCGGCAGATCGCCCGTCTCCCCACGAACCTCCGCCTCGGCTTCCGCCCAGTGACGCTCGTGATGCCCCTCCGGGCGTCCCTCGGCCTCCCATTTCTCATAGGCTTTCTGCCTTATTTGTTCGTCCATTGCAGTGCTCCTCTGCTCGCGTGGCTAAACCTGTCTCCTCGGGCGATGCGGACAACGCTCCTGCAGCACCCCCAGCACGGTTTCGGCCGAAAATGGCTCCGAGATGAATTTTGCGTTTTCCGGCAGGTCGCCGGGCGCTGGGACCGCCGCTATCGATGCGACTACCACACAGATGTCGGGCCATCGCCGGGCCACGTTTCGCGCCAGTTCGAAGCCGTCGGTCGTGCCGGGAGTCTGAACATCGGTGAAGAGAAGCTGCACGGAGCTGTGCTCCTGCAGAAAGTCGTAGGCGTGTTCGGCGGTCGTCGCTTCGACAATGGCGTATCCAACGTTGGAAATGATGTCGCTGGTGTTCATCAGAATGAACGGCTCGTCGTCGACAACGACTGCTATCGGTCTGCGTAGGTTCGCAAAAGTTTCTTTATCCATCATCCGGCATGAACCAATACGAAAGGACAAAGTTCCCCGAAGTGATCCCTGCTAAAAAAAGAACAAGGTCGCGAGCTCCTTTGAGCGATCCATATGACGACAACGTCAATTCCAAACCGATACCCAGTCTGCTATCGTCAAGTTCCGACTTCTCGAAAGGCGATTTGATGAGCGAGATTGAGGGCACGGTCCTGTTGCTCGAAGACGAGCCTTTCATCGCGCTCGACCTTGAGGAAATGCTGGGAGAGCTGGGTGCGCCGAACGTGGTCACGCTCGCGACTTGCCAGGCGGCTCTCGACTGGCTTTACCACAACAATCCGGTCTTTGCAGTGATCGATCCTCGACTCAAGGACGGCTACTGCAGTCCGGTCGCACGGCACCTGTCGGCAAAAGGCGTCCCGTTCATCGTGCATTCGGGCGACCCCGAGGGCGCCGGCTTGGAAGACGACGCGTTCGACAATGGTGTCTGGCTCCCCAAGCCATCGCCGCCGAACGATCTGCAAGCCGCCATTTCGAGGATTGTCCAGACCTTTTAGCGCCGTGCCGGCGGAACGAAGATCGTCAGTGGTTCTGCGGCACCACAACCAAAATGAAGGAGATTGCCGTGATCGATCATTCGAAAATCAAGGAACACGCCAAAGTCATTGCCGATCTCGGGATGGATTTTGCGGTCGTCGAACGGGTGAAGGGCCTTTCCCACTGCTAGCGTCGGATTTTCACCGACGTTCGCCGACCGTCGGGCAATTTCCTCGAAGCGCCTGAAGATGTCACTCATTTACTAGATTAGCCCGACTGCGACGTTGGGTTTGCCGATGCTCATAGGACCGCGATCGTTAGGCGATCACTGCGAAAAGACGCTCTTCCAAAGCGTACTGGGCGACAAGGTGCGTGCTCAGTCGGATCCTGAGCGGCCTGTTGAAGGACTTAACGCCCATCGTCCGCACGAGTTAGCCGCCGCTCTCTCGACTTCGCCGCCGTCCTCGCGCCTCGCAACTCTTCGATCATCGGCTGCCACCAGCCGCGACGCCGCTCGTAGTCGCCTGGTTCCCGGCGCGCCGGCCACGTATGAACAAGTTCCTCCAAGGTCGCGGCGCGCCATCCTGCCCAGACGTGCTCGTCGTCGGCGTCCGGGTGATGCTCGGAGACCTCGGCCGGGTCGACGAGTTCCCCGGTGATTTCGGTGATGACGACGATCCCATATGCCGTGGTGTTGACCGGCCGATCCAAAGGCGGGAGATCCGCGCTCGGGACGGGCAGCCTACGTTCGGACGTCCGGCGCTTTGCTTTCGCTTCCTCTTCGGTGCCCCTCCGGGCCTCGGCCCGCTTTCGTCGCTCTTCAGGTTCAGCTCTCTTCGCGGCCTCCTCGATCGCTTCCCATCGATGCTGAAGGTCGTCGTACGAGGCGTAGGGAACCTCCCAGACTTTGTCGTCGCCGTTCCAGCGGGCGAAGGGTATCTGCCGCAGTTCGTCGACGACCGTCCGCGAGAACGGCGTCTTGATGCGGAAGCCGGTCGGTATGACTTCGAGATACGGCGAAGGGATGGGTTCGAACTCGTAGGCGTCGCGGCCCCTCTCCTCTTCGTACGGCGTCCTGCGATCGGCTTCGGACGCCAGCCATCTGTCAATGCGACGCCGGGCCGTACTGCCGGGGACCGTCCATGCCTGAAGTGCGTCGCTCCATCGAGCGTTCGGAAAGGTCTCACGGAAGCGGGCGACGGTCATCCTGTCGAAGTCGAAGGAAACGGTTTCGTGCTGCGGCTTGTCGTCGGTCTCGGGCTGAGGCGTCGCGGTCATGGGTTCCTTACAGAGGGGCGCCCGTCACGGGATTGACGATCGGCGGCTCGCTCTTGTCCTTTCTGCCGGCGGGCTGCACCGAGCTCGGCGCCATGGATTCTTCGTCGGCCGGCTCGGGATTGGAAGGGGTCGGATGAACGTCGACGGGGCGGCGCTGTTCCGGGGTCGCATTCGTATCGTTCGTGCCCATGGCTCTGTCTACTCAGGTTGCCAGTCTTACAACGCGCCGAACGGGGGTATCGTTCTTCTTCGCCGCTGGCCGGGGGAAACTTTCTCGACGACCGGACGTTATCCGGTCGGAAGGAGCCTCCATGCCCACATCCCAGACGCGCCCGAATGCCAAAAACGACTTCATGTCAGATGCCGACGTCCTTGAGGCAGCCGGCGATCTGGTCGATGCCTTCCTGAAGACGATCCGAGAGCAGGCTCTGGGAAGCGACATCCTCGACACGGATTGTCTGCCAAATAGCAAGACCCGCATCGAAAACGGATTTCGTTTGGCGATCGTCACCGAACCACGCGAACACGTTCGCCGCCGTCTCGTTGCCGCCGGGAGGGTTCTTGCTCAATTCCAAGCCGACGTCGGTTCGAGAATTTCGCTAAGGCCAGCCGCAGATGGCGGTGGGCACGGCCTGTTCGGCGCTCTGTCCTCTCGTCGTCTCGAGCAGCTTTTGGCGTCGATGGAGATGGATCAAATCCGACTTAGCGCGATGTTTGAGCACGCCGACGAGGTCGCCAGGCGTCGTTTCGGAGTTTCAGTTCCGCCGGGCTTCCGGGATGACGGAACGTATACTTGGCATGGCCACGCGCGACCGCACTGATCGGAAGCGGAGGCCGAGTATTTTTCTGGAACAACGCTCGGAGTTATCACGTTCAGCTTTCTTCTCCCAAAAGAATGCAAGACCGAAAACAAGCATTATCAAGCAGTTCAAGTCATTTATCGCGCGCGGCAACGTCATGGACCTTGCCGTCGGCGTTATGATCGGCAGAGCGTTCGGCGGCATCGTGAAGTCCCTGACGGACGATGTCATTATGCCCGTGGTGGAGCGCTCTTTGGCGGCTTCGACTTCTCGAACTACTTCATCCCCCCCTCCTCCGCAGGAAATGCACAGACGCTGGCAGCGGCCCGCGCACAGGGCGCGGTGTTCGCGTACGGCAACTTTGTCACCATGCTCATCAACTTCCTCATCCTCGCCTGGATCATCTTTCTGATGGTGAAAGGCGTAAACTTCCTGCGGCACCAGGTCGAGCACCACGAGAAGACGGGCGTGACCCCGTCTGCCCCACCTTCGGCCGACGTCCGGCTGTTGACGGAGATCCGCGACTTGCTCGCCCAAAAGGACGAGATCCCTGCCCCCCGCTTCGCCAAAGCTGTAATCGTCAGCGGCCCTAACCCTCGACTCAGCGCTCAGAAGGCCTGCTGGGCGAAAAGACGAAAGGGATAGTCAATGGCAAACCGTGAAACCAATGCTCATCAGCCCGCTGAGCGCTATTTGGCGCTCGGAGGAAAGCGGCTGTCAAATATCGACGACAATATTGTAAGCACCCGGAAATGGGATGACGAGCCGGTCGAGGCGTCACGTTTCTGGGATGAGCACATCGCCGCGCTTCCCGAGGATCGGCGGATCGAGGTCGAGACGCATTTGCCGTCAATGAACGACGAGTGAACCTCACGCACGCCGGCGCTTCTCAACATTGGTGACTGGAACTCGCTCCCGTCGCGCGCGCTTCTCGCAGCACCTCGGAGTTAAGTGTGGATCAGATCAACATTGCAAAGCCGTCAAACGGCGCAGGCACTCGCATTGGCAGCCAACTTAAAGAAGCGCGCGTTGCGAAAGGGTGCAGTCTGGAAGACCTGGCAATCGCCACCGGGCTCACCGGTGCGGAAATTGCGGCGATCGAGGACGGCACAGTTCGAAAACGCCGACTCGGCTCCGTTTCTGGTTACAGGTCGTGCGGCAGCAGAGCCTCGATCTTGCAGACGACGCCGGCAGGATCATAGCAGATCCTCGATCGGCCGTTGAGCTCGGCCGCCAAAAGTCTTTCGATCAGACGGCTGCCGAATCCTTTCCGTGACGGTTGCTCTACGGCAGGACCGTTCCGCTCCATCCAACGGAAGGTCAGCCGACCCGTCTCCTCGTCACAGTGCCAAGTGATGGCGACCAAACCTTCCGGCGCGGACAAGGCGCCGTACTTGGCCGCGTTGGTTGCCAACTCGTGAACGGCGAGCGCAAAGGATACGACAGCTTTCTGTGGCAACAGGACCGAAGTTCCGTCGATGTCGAATGCTTCCGGCGGATAGGGTTCGAGAACCTGCTTCACTAAGTCGACGAGATCGGCGCGCTGCCAGTCGCTGTGCGTGAGCAAGTCATGTGCATGCGCCATGGACATCAGTCTGGCATTGAAAGACGCCACTTCGTCGGGCCCGCTCCCGTCCCGGTCCAACGTCTGCCGCGAGATCGCCATCACCGTCGCGAAAACATTCTTGACCCGGTGGTTAAGTTCACCGATCAGCACGTTCTGCAACCGCTCCGCTTCCTTGCGGGCGGTGATGTCTTGAGACATCTTCGAGGCACCCACGGCCTTTCCGTTGCTATCGTAGATCGGCGACACGCTGAGCTGGACATCGACAAGACGACCGTCTTTTCGAAGCCGCTGCGTCTCGTAGAGATGGATCGTCTCGCCAGCGCTGATCTTGCGCAGGATTTCCGGCTCCTCGTCCCGCCGGTCTTCCGGGAGAAGCATCAGGACCGACTGGCCGACCGCTTCGTCGCCGGTATAACCATACAGCTTCTCCGCGGCAGCGTTCCAGGCGGTGATAGTCATATCGAGGTCGATGCTGAGGATCGCATCGTTGGACGACGCCACGATCGACGCCAACTGTCGCTCTGCTTCCTGAGCTCGTTTGCTCGCCGAGATGTCGATTGCGATAAAGCCGACCTGACGAACCGCGCCCTTCTCGTCTCTGAGGGGCGAAACGGAGATGGCTGTCCAGACTTGGCGACCGTCCTTACAGACGCACCGCTTTTCCATGTCGAAGCTTTCGCCAGTCGCAACGAGGTGCTCAAAGCGCTTTTCGGCCTCCGGCAGATCGTCGACACTGGTGATGTCCTTGAAGCTCATGCCGACGAGTTCGTTGTCCTTATATCCCAGCATCTCGCTGAAACGTCGGTTGACCAAGGTTATCTGCCCAGAGAGTTCCGTCTGACCAATACCCGCTGCCGACTGCGAGAAGAGCGCCTGGAGCCGCTCCTCGCTCTCCTTTAGCGCGAGCTGAGACCGCATTCTTTCGGTCGTTTCGCTTACGATGCAGAACACACCCCGGACCTTGCCCCTTTCATCCCTTATCGCTGAATAGGAGATGTCGAAGTAGACATTCTCGGGATGGCCGTGACGCTCGATATAAAACGGACGGTCCTTAGCGGATACGGTCTCACCGGTCTCAAGAACGTGGCGGAGCAACGGCTCAAGGTCGTCCCAGAGTTCGCTCCAGTTCTCGCGAGCCGGCCGTCCGAAGGCGCGAGGATGCCGCAGGCCGATGCTGGGGGCGTAGGCGTCGTTGTAGAGGGCCACATACTGTTCGCCCCAAAACATGACGATCTGAGCATGGGAGGGCAGCATGATATCGAGGGCAGATGCGAGGCAGGCAGGCCACCGGGACGGATGACCCAAGATAGAGTCGTCCCACGCCCCGCCCTCGATCATCTGAGCGATGCTTTCGGGGACATCAACGCCTGGTTTGGATGTGATCGACACTTCGCCCTTCCTCCCGCCATTCCGGCGGACTTGAACGACCGAAAAGTAAGTCATTTCCGATAGATCACAAGGGCGTTTTGTCTGATAGCCGAAGGATACTGAGCGGTGGGACGATTCCAGGGTCGATAGCTAACTGCAGGCGTCATCGATAACGTCCCATAGACGTTGCTTCGGCATCCTCCGCCAGCACGAGACTGGCGGGAGGGGCGGCATCCGGGTTGCCACCCACGACCTTCGAGATGTACTCGAGGGCGTTCTTCATGCCGTTCATCGTATAGGGCTTTTCGATCGCGCCGACCGCCCCGGCGAAATCGTCCGGCAGCCGTTTCAAATTGCCGCTCACGAACACGTATGGGACGCCGATCGCAGCAAGATTTCTTCCAACGTCGATCCCCGTCGGCCCGTCTTGGAGATGAATGTCGACGAAAGCGAAGTCGGGACGCTGTCTTTCGAGGGCTTCGCGGGCCTGTTCAAGGTTCATCACTGTCCCTGTTACTTCATGCCCGGCGGTCTCGATCTCGTATTCGAGCTCCATGGCAAGCAGCATCTCGTCTTCGACGATCATCACTTTCAATGCGACTTCTCCTGTGCGGCGTCGACCATCAGGGTGACGTCCACCCGTGTTCTGTGGCCTTCGACCGTCTTTTCTATCTGTGCCTCGACCTGTCGAGCCGAAGTCTCTAATAGGATTCGCCCGATTTCGGCGCTTTCTTCATCCACCTCCACAGGGATTACCGTGTCCTCGACCCGAATGAGAAAGTGGCCGTTCAATCGCTTTACGACGACATGGATTTCCCCGCCTCCGTCGCTCAGTCCGCGCCGGACGGCGTCGCCCACCAGCTCGTTGACGATAAGCGAGAGCGGGGTCGCTTTCACCGCCGGCACGAAGACTGGGTGAAGGTCGAGCGTAAGCCGAATGTCGTCGCGGCCTACCGCTCCAACCAGATCGGTGACGATCTCCTTCGTGAAGTCGGAGATGTCGAAGCGGGAGACGTCGTCGAGCGTGAAGAGCTTTCTCTGGACGGTGCTAAGTGCTTCCACCCGATTGAGGACCGACATGAGAACGCGCTTGTGGCTGTCGTCCTTCGTCACCCTTGCCTGTAGCTTCACGATGGACGCCATGGTCAAAAAGTTGTTCTTCACACGATGATCGACTTCGTGGACAAGAAGCGTTCGCGCCTTCAGCGCTGATTCGAGCTTTTCGGTATGGCTCGCAACCTCCTCCTCGGCACGATGTCGCGCCGCGGCAAGATCGGCCTCCCTGCTCTTCACGTTTGTGAAGTCGAGCTGGGAGGCGAAGAAGTAGATAATGCTGCCCTCGTCGTCCCGCACTGGCGACAGAAACAGCGCATTCCAGAAGGGATTGCCATCCTTCTTGTAGTTCAGGATGTCGATGGCGATATCGGCCCCGGCCTCGACAGCTTCGCGGATGCGCGCAACGGCTTCTCGACTGGTTTCCGGTCCTTGCAGGAATCGGCAGTTGCGACCGACGACTTCGCTGCTCACATACCCCGTCAGCTTCTCGAAGGCCGAGTTACAGAAAATGATCGGATTATCGTGCTGGTTCGGGTCGGTCACGATCATAGGCATGCGCGTTGCCTTGAACGCGGCAGCGAAGGGATCCTCGCGGACATGCCGCGCAAGGAGCCGATCTCCGGCGTTTTGGGCGTCGGAGCGTCTCTGATCGTCATTCGTCATTAGTGACCCGGCCGTTGTTCAAGCAACTCTAAATGCCGGAAACAGGGACCCGGTTCCGCGTGCGCTGGAAAAAACAGCGACCTGCTCCAAGGAATGAAGCGCGCCCTAGTCATATGAGCGCGCCGCTCGTTGTCGTCCCTGATCAAGAAAATCAGATGCCGCACGTTGGTGGTCGACTTAGGAAAGGGAGTGCCCCGTCGTGCTCGTCCACACCCGATGACGCTCCTCGTCCTGGTACGCCTTCATGAAGAACGCCTTCGACTCCGGAATAGCGTCCTCATGACGAGAGGCACGCTCGTACGCAGTGACCGTGTCGTCTTCGTTCGTCTTCATCGCCTTCAGAATGGCTTTGTCGCCCATAACGTCGGCGAGCGCGATCTTGCCCGTCGTCAGCATCTGCTTCATGTCGCCTTCGGTCGGGGCCTCGATGCCGAGCTCGCGGGCGATCTCTGTCAAAGTTGCGACATGCTGAAGGTGATCCTGCTTGAACTCGGAAATCTTCGCGCTCAGCGTCTTGTCGTCGAGCCGTTCAATGCAGGAGTCGTATGCAGCGATGGCGCCGTGCTCGAGATACAGGAGATCCTTTACGAGCTTTTCGATGCTGCTTTTTTACCGACAATGGTGACTATGTTGTGCTCCTCTTTGTCTCCTGGTGTCCGGCAACGCCCGAGGGCGCGGCGTCGTTCCGATTGCGGTGCGAAGCGTACGCTATCGGACACGAGGGCGTCGTAGTTCAATCGAACGGCTGGCCGGGTCGCTGGAACAGACATCAGACCTTCGGAGTGGGTAGCGGGACTGCTTCGTACTCCGGCAGGTCGATACCATTCGCGTTTGTCGCGAACATCTTCACTTCAATCTGTTTGATGCCGGGCGTCGACGCCACGCGAAGAACCGCATGCTGCAGGGTGACGCCGAAGCGCGTATGTGGCTGAAGCATCTTCGGTGCGATTTTCGGGGCACCCTGCCCCGTCTCCACGAACGGCCGCATGATCTCCCCGTACCGACGGAGCGCCGTGGGCAGATCGGCCGCGTGGGCAAGCTCGCCGGCAAGCACATACGCTCCGACGATCGCAAGCGTTGTGCCCACGCCAGCGATAGGGGTCGCGCACCACGCGGCGTCACCGGTCAGAATCATCCTGCCCTTCGACCAGCGATCCATTTTCACTTGGCGCAGGACATCGAAATAGAGATCGTCGGTCGTCTCAAGTCCCTTGAGCACGCGCCCTGTGTGGAAAGACAAATCATCCGAACCGCACTGGAGGATGACGCGCTCTCCCAGCGTTTGCAGCCTGGTTTTCGCCGGCGTTTGACGCCGGCAAGGATTCGCTTGGACCATTGGAACATCGAAACGACGATGTTCCCGCCTTGCAAACGATCTCCATTCCCTACCGATGCTCATACGAAGACGCTCTTTTCCTGCGTGAGCTTCGCCGTGTCCAGTCGTCGGCGGTGCGGGTCGCCTATGCCAATGCGGTCACTGCCGACGGATCGAGGGTGGCCGAGAAGGATATTCGCGAACTGGTGAAGAGCCGGTTCGTCAAAGCCGGGCGGCTGGATAGCTGGGCGCTGCGCCACCAGGCTCGGCGTCATCAAGAGCAAGATCCGTCCGGATGGAAAGATGATCTTCGGTGGCAAGGCGCATCTCGAGCGGCGTCGGAAAGGATTGATCGACCGGGAGGAGTGGCGGCACAGGCGACTGCTGCCGTTCGTCAGTTATGGCGACAGCCAGAAGGTCCGCGGCAATCAAAACATCCACCTGGTCGACGAGACCACGATCGTGCTGAAGATCGGCCGCAAGGAAGGTGGCGGCAGGTCGGGCAGGACCGTGACGCAACGTGCCGTGCTGCATTGTCGATCTTTGCGCCATGTCCGACAAGAAAGATCGGATCAACGTCACGTATTCGATCGGCGACACGCATATCGGCATAACTTTCGATCCCGCGGACCTGCCACAGCATCCTCAGCGAAGGACACCTGTGCGGCCGTTGAAGGGCCGAGCTTTCGGCATCGACCTCAATCCCAACTGGATCGGGTTCGCCGCCGTCGAGAACGCTCGCTATCCTTCGTTTCTGAAGGATTCGACGCTGCTCGAGCATGCGCTAATAAAGCTCGACATGGGCAAAGACGCCTCACCGGAATTCGTGCGCGAGACACTGGCCGCCGTCATCGACCGGGTGATCGGACTGGCGCGCAAGCACCGCTGCGGCGTCATAACCGTCGAGAAAGGATTGGGGAAGTTGAGATCGAGCGGCCGGAACCGCTCTCTCAATCGTCTACTGAACTACTGGGCAAGAACCGTGTTTGTCGCGATGCTTCAGCGTCGCGCCCGTCCTGCCGGCATCGAAGTGCTTGAGGTCTGGGGAGGATATTCCTCCACCATCGGCAACCTCGCCTTCGAGGCCCCCGACGCCTGCGCGTCGGCAGCGGAGATCGCTAGGCGCGGCATAGCGCGACTAGCAGGAGTTAAGGACGTTCTGCCGGCTTTCGGCGAAGGGACGGTGGCGCGCCTACGGAAGGATTTGCCACTCCCCGTCGAGGTTGAGAGCTGGGGAGGGGTCCATCGGACAATCAAAGCGGCGAAGATTGGCTACCGCCGCCCGCATCCCGACGTGCAGCAAGGCCGTCGAGATTCCTATGCCCACGGGACGCTTGCGTCACATGGGCATGCGGTCGTTCGCCTTCATCGACGCCGCAGGCCGGGACTTGTGTTCCGCGCGGCGCCGGCGAGGCCGGACGAAGCAGTTCGGGATTTGATCAATCAACGTGACGGTGTGCCGTCGGCACACGTTTCCACATCAGAATCCGGATAGCCGAAAAAGGCAATTCAGAATATTAGCGAAGTGAATAAAGACACTAGGCGACTCCCGTAAGCCGGCGTCTTCATTGAAAATATTTTTGTCCTCCTCGGCGGGTTGCCTGTGGATTGCGGATCGGATAGTCAGCCCGCCGCTCAGGCATGAAGTCCGAGCATCGGAGACATGATGGCGAGACGGCGACGGAACTTGGGAGGCGGCGACGGACCGACGCTGAAGGACATCAGGGATACGGTCATCGTACTTGAGTGCTCCTGTTGCGACCGCCGCGACCGCTTCGAGCGGAAGGTTCTGGTGACGCAGTTCGGGGCTACGGCGTGTCTCGCAAAGTTGCGTCGTCGACTTGCAATGGGGTGCGTTAAGATGGTCGGCTCGGACGGCGATCGCTGCGGAACTAGGTTTCTAGGCCTCTATCGATAGCGCTGCCGGAACAATCGGTTCTGATGGTCGTTCGCTCCTCACAATCACGGAGGAGAATTCCATGACCAATGTTTACAATGAAAGCGCGCCCGCTTTCGCAGGCAGTCTCGCCAAAAGCACGCTGACCGCATTCTTCGACAGCCGGAGCGACGCCGAGACGGCGATCGAAAAGCTGAAGGCAGCAGGCGTTGCAGAAGTCCGTCTCATGCCTGGATATGAAGCCGACGGCGAAGGGTCTGCTGCCGCATCGGATGGTTCCGGTTTTTGGGCCGGGCTGGCCGACTGGTTCTTCCCGGATGAAGATCGCGACGTGTATGCCGAAGGTCTTCGCCGCGGCGGCTTCCTCGTCTCCGCTTCAGTGAACGAAGGCAACTACGACACCGCACACGACATCCTCGACAACGAGGGTTCCATCGACATCGACGAGCGGGCGGACCTGTGGCGGACGGAAGGCTGGTCGGCCGGCGGGTACGACCAGCAGGCTGCAACGTCCACTGAAGACGTGTTCCAGGCGGACGCGGCGGCTGGCAACGCAACGGGCGTCGGCCGCTACAGCAGAAGCGCCAAGGCGACTTCGCCAAAAGTGCGAGAATATGATCTCGCCGAAAACCTTCCCAGCGACGTTGTCGACGACGTCATTCCGACGGGTCACCAGCGCGATGTTTCCGAAGGTGACCGGCCCGCCGAGGATCGTATGTCGCAGAGCCAGTCTATCGACGACCTGAGACAGAGCCAGATTCTGCCCAGCAGCCGTTGACGTTGGAGACCTTGGAAGCCGCGCATGCGCGCGGCTTCCCTCTACCTTCTACCGCATCTGGCCTTCGTTCTCGTCCGCCGGATCGAAATTGATGTCCCAGTCTTTGACGGGCTTCTCTCCGGGAGGCGTTTTGTGTTCGGTTGCATCTTCCGATCCGGTAATCACCGTCGGCTTGGCGCTGTGAACGCCCGTCGACTTCCGGTCCGCGACCGACTTGGCGTACTGGCCCTCGGCATCTTTTTCAACGTTTGACATCCTAATCGCCTCTCTGCTTGAGACCGTCGGATCGCTGTCTGTCTCACCGTTCGCATCCCGCGCCTGATCGGGATCGTCTTTTGCCGGCAGGTAGCCGGGCGGCGTGTTCTCCTGAGGGCCTTCCCAGCGCGGCGACTGGTCGGTAGTGCCGGGAGCACCGTCCTTTAGCTTGTCCATTCCCATGGTTGTACCTCCTGTTGAATGAGAAGGTAACCTTGGTGCCCGTAGCTTGTTCCTCTTCGTGATTGCACCGGGATCGGAACCATCTGTTATGATCGACATTCCTTATAAGAGCGCGGGCCGTGTCAACCGGACGCGACAGGGATGGTGAACATCATGGTTTTTCCGGTTTCCCGTGATGGCCAACGAAACGGCAGACGAGCGCCCCACCTGTCCGGTATCGCCTCACCCCGAGACAGAATGGAGCCATGATGACAGACGATCCGCAGTCGCAGACGATCGCTTGGTTCCACTCGCTGGCCTCCGTCCTTCCTGCCGAGATGGTGGGCGTCTGGCGTGGCGAAGGCATTCCCTCCGGCCATCCGCTCGACGGAGTGCTCGAAAACCTGCAATGGGTCGGGAAGAGGTTCCAAGCCGACCTGCGGGCGGACGCACTTCTTTTCCAAGGGAGACCCGGCCGACTTGTCGCGATCGAGCCGTCCTACTTCCCCATAAGGCTAGCCCTACGCTTCGCGCCCATAGGCCGGACGTCCGTTGCAAAAAGGTGGTTTTCCTACCTTCAGAAGGCCGTGCGCGCCCGCGGGACAACGGCGATGCTCTCCCTGCGTATGATGGACGGCTCGGAGACGGCTGCGATGGTTTACGACAAGCAGCCGATCGTCGACTATTTCAGACGGGTGGCAGATGACGAAGTCGCCGGCATGATGGTCGTCGAAGGCGACGAGCGGCGGTATTTCTTCCGGCTGCGGCGCGTCGACATTCCGGGGCAGGACCGATGACGAGCAAAAAGGCGCCTGGGAAGTCCGCTCTTGAGACGCCAGACGGCCGATACACCATCGTGCGCGGACGGCTTTGGAGAAAGACGAACCCTCATCTTGCGGAAGGAGAGCGAAAGCGCCTGGTGTCGGCACGGAGAGCGGTGAAGGATAAGGACGGGAACGACAAGCACCTTCGCGACGCAAGATGGGCTGTTGACGCCGCAAAGGTCGCGCTCGGGGAACGCGGGCCTGTGTGGTGGACCGATGGAGCGCCGGATCTCAATCGGTGCATGGTGCGGACGACACACTATGCGGAATGGTTTGCCGGTCGATGCCTCTCTTGATCGGGTCCGCCCGTCGGTTCAGGCGGGAGCTACGGCGAAGTCAACACCTGCCGATCCTTGGTGACGTCGCGACTGCTCGCGCCGCTCTTTACCAACTCAGCGCGGCGACCGTTCCGGATCATCTTGCACCTGAGATTGCAAGGGTGGCGAAACTCGTGGCGGACGACTATGAGCGTGAGAAATCACTCGGTCAGGGTGCTCTCCTTGATCTTGACCACTTTTCTGTAACACTGGGCATTAGCCGGGGACGCTACCCCTGTGCAGTCTTGGAAACAGCCAGACGATACCGCTCAGCCGCCCAGCCCGTGACTTGAAGCGAGTTGATCGACGAAGTCTATCGCCGACTCAGGGCCGTCAACACGCACCACTTCCTGAGGCTCGGAAGATGACATGCAATAGCAGGCATCGCCATCATCGAGCGTGGCGACTACCGTGATTTTCCCGTCTTCGACATCAACAGCGACGCAGTGTCCATCGATAAATTGGAAAGTCCGAAGGACCATGCCCTGGACTTTCGTAGGCCGAGGAATTTCGCGGCCGTCCTGCCAACGTCAACACTTTCCATGACCGTTCTTCGATGATTGGCCATTTCGAACAACTAACGCTACGTTGCGGCCCTTCAAACACCCCTCGAAAAGGCTTTAACCCTCGATCATGTCCACCGCGCGTTCTAAACGCGGCCCTGGCGGGATTGCTCCATAATCATTGTGTAGTCCGACAACCTCAGTCGTCCAATCTTGGTAACGCCATGCTTTAAAACCGCCATCTCAGGTTCCTGACGGCAATCTTGGGCGGACTGCATAACGAGAGCGTTCGAGGCGTCTTGTAGGTAAACCGCTTCTTGCACTTGGCCTCTGGACATTGAAAATTCCTTTTGGCTGCGACTGCGATGGGTGGAAACGACCAGATGCTGATGCGGTTCCAGGACGACAAGAATTGAAATCATCAAGCTGGGCAAATGAACAAAGAACTTAGACCCGATCAATTGAACAAAGCATGCTGGACAGACGGCATTCACGCTGCCAGTGCCCAC
Source organism: Rhizobium sp. S152 (assembly GCF_030380735.1). Taxonomy (GTDB): domain Bacteria; phylum Pseudomonadota; class Alphaproteobacteria; order Rhizobiales; family Rhizobiaceae; genus Rhizobium. The sequence continues at coordinate 178,553 of NZ_JAUDRZ010000025.1, forward strand.
CTAAGCTCACCCGCGCGCTCGCTTCTTTGATCTTCCCAAACGGTTTGATCAAATCCGCGGCGATCTGCGACAGTGCCAGTTACAGATTTCAGGGGCTTTTCTCGTAAGGCATGGAGAACAAATTCCCATTTTTCAGGCTGGTCAAAAGGTGGCGTGAGGAGGTTCCCATGAAGAACATTGTAACCGTTTCCGCCGCCATTGGGCTGTCGGCTGCCGCCGCTTTCGCGCAGAGCAAGACCTCGTCCACTTCCCGAAACCAAACCGGCTGTGAAGGGCATCCGTCGGGCGGTTCGGACGTCACCGCGAGCGTCGATGAGAGCCAAGTGCATCTGCACGATCCATCCGCTCCCAGCCACGTCCTGTCAACTACCGGGCAAGTCGTGCAACTTACAGGAGCGGGGCTGGATCCGCGGTTGACGAGCACGCGGCCCCGTAGACGCCTCAGGGAATCGAAGCGGAACGTGAGCGCTATCGCCAAGTCTAATCAATGACGTCTGCGAGCGGCCCGCGTCACCTGTGGATATGCAGCTAATGATAGCCACTGTTTCAAGCCTCAACCATCCTCCGAAGTCTCGCACCGAGACTGCTGCGGGAACGATTAGCCCATCGAGCCGTTAATTATGGTGAGGATGGAAAGGATTATCACATGGACTGGAATCGAGTTGAAGGAAATTGGAAGCAGGTAAAGGGTAAGGTCAAGGAGCAGTGGGGGAAACTGACTGACGACGATCTCGACGTAATCGCCGGCAAGCGCGATCAACTGGAAGGTAAGATCCAAGAACGGTACGGATATGAAAAGGACCGCACCAAAAGGGACATCGATGACTGGTACGGTCGCCAGTCTTGGTAGCTCGACCTGTCATGAAAAGTCGCCGGAATACTCGGCGGCTTTCTTTATGCAATTGTGAGGGCGGTCAACTACATGGCGCCGCCCTGGTTCCAAAATACGTCTAGGGCCTGGAACAATTTCGGCAAATAGACGTGTGAAGCACGTTCGATACCTTGAGGTTGAAATGGCCAAGATTGTTAGCGCGGCTGATCTCCAGCTTCTTCAGGATGTCCTTTTGGATGCGGGATATAACGTAAACATTTGTGACAACCAGCGATCGCAAAACGTTGAAGCAAGCACACCCCTGGCAGCAGTAGCCGATCGGGCAATTCGGGGCGTAAGATCTCCGGCAGACGCCGGAAAGAGGTCAGCGAACTGGGGTCACCGGCAGTAGGAGGATCATTAGCCTGTCGCGCTCAACCTGCTCGCAAGCGCTTGACCCTCCTTAAGCGAGCGTATGCCCAGTCAAAGACGGCGACAAGCCGAGCGAACGTCGTACATAGGTCAACATTTCACTTCAATTGTGTGCGGCGTTAGTCCCCGTACCTGGAACAAAGCGGGCAGCAAATTGTTCTCTAAGAGCGTCGGGTAACCGCGCACTCCAGTATGTCCAGTACCAACTCGCCCCGCCTAATCTGCGGGGCGCTTTTAAGCATGGTAACAAGGTGTGTCGCAGAAGGTACGGGACATTTTCTCTCCAGTGCATTTATGGGCTGCCTTTGTTCCCTCATACCCCCACTCGACGCGGGGCTTTCTTGAAGGGTTGGCTAGACGGTCAAAAGCTGAGGCTCCGCTCCGCACAGAGGGCTGAGAACAATCCCGAGCATGAGGAAGACCGCCTCGTAACGATGGAGGAGCAACCTCTGACACCCCAGCAATGCCGCGCGGCCCGCGCCATCCTCGACCTGCCACAGAGCGAACTCGCGCGCCGAGCTCGGGTCGACATCGAAACGTTGAAAATCTTCGAGACGGCGGGCGAGGCCTGCGCCGATGATGTCGAGGCTCTAAGACGAGCATTGGAAGAGGTAGGAGTTATGATGATAGCCACGGGTACGAGTGCGCCCGCGGGCGGTGAAGGAGTGCGCCTTGCCGCACCTTCTCAGAAATCATTTGATACGGAGGAGAGCGAAGTCGTTCAATATCCCGAATTCATGCGAAATGATGCGCCGCCTGGCGCTGGCGGCTAGATTTTTACCGAATTGGATTTCCGCCTGCACGCGAGACGTGACGTCCCGTGTGGGCCGCACGATCGCATACCGCCCGGTTCCGGCCCCCGCTCTTCGCCGAATATAGAGCCTTGTCAGCTCGTAAGATCAGGTCGCTCGCCTCCGCGGGATCGTTCTTCCCCGAAAACGCCACTCCGATGCTCGCCGTAATCGTCATTGACTGCTCGCCTTCCACTGGAATGCGCATCGCCTCGATACGCCTGCAAAGAAACAATGCGTCAACGAGGGCCTGCTCTTCGCTGTCTGCATTGTAGACGACCACGAACTCTTCGCCGCCGTACCGCGCCGACAGCGGCTTCGATAGGTCTTCAATCGACGACAATACAAGTGCCAGGCTTTGCAGGCATCGATCGCCGATCTGGTGGCCATACCGGTCGTTGATTGATTTAAAGTGGTCCAGGTCGATCATGAGAACCGCAGTTCCGCCCAGCCTGCTGAGGTCGGAGAGCGAGGCCTTCAAGAAAGTCTCGAATGTCCTCCGGTTCGCAAGTCCAGTCAAAGAATCCTCTTCTGCAAGAGCCTGCAGCACGACGTTCTTACGCCGAAGCTCGCTTGTAGTCTCGCCGTAGGAGTAGATTGCGTCGTCGATCATCGCGAGTTCGGTAAGGATCGGTCGCGTTCGGTGGGGGACTGTCGGAGCGTTGTTGTTTATTCGATTGAGATTGGCGATAGCCGAGAGGATTGGGTTCGCGAGATGTCGACGGGCCAACCAAAGGAAAACGATGCATGAAAGACCGGGTATCAGCAATGTAGCGAGCACCGTGTAGCGAGTCCTGGCAGCACCGGACTGGATTTCCTCCGCAAGCCTGTCGGCCGCTAGCGCTGCATCGCCACTCAGTTCCTTGCCCATATCGTCCAGCGTCTTGATCGCCTCGCTGTAGGCTGCGGTGGCACGCTCTTCGAATGTGAATGCGGTCGAGTTTTGAACTGCACTGTCACGGGCTTGCTGGCGCGCCGTGGCGATCTCTTTTGAAAGAATGGCCACCCGCTTGGAACCGGCTACAACGTTAACACCTGCATCGAAAGGAAAACCCTGCGCGAGCGCTTGGACTTGGAGCTGTACCTGTCGTTCAAGACGCCTGTCGCGAGCCAAATAGATTGCTCTGACCAACGATGCCATTCGCTCAGCCTTAATCGCGTTTCGCGTCTGGGAGAGGATTAGAGGTATCTGGGTTTCACGCGTAAACTTGGCTTCGCGCTCGATTTTAGAGAGAAGCACGCCGGTAAAAATCGCAGCGACCAAAGTGTAGATTGCTGCGAGGGCAAACAGACCTCGGCCGGCCGCCCTTAGCGAAGCGCGCCTTCCCGACCTTCCGCGGAACACCGATCTCCACATTTTTGGCGCTCAGTAGATGTTAAAGGGAAAGTAGTTGTCGTTGATCCGATCATAGGTGCCGTTCAGCTTGATTTCCTTAAGCGCTGCGTTCACGCGGGCAATGAGGCGTTGATTTCCTCTGTGAGCTGCAATGTGTGCAGAGCTTTGAAGAAAATCGCTGGAGATCGGGTCGCCGACGTAGCTATATGCCGAACCCTGCGGCGTCTCCATGAAAGTGAGAAGCTCGATAGCGTCGCCTATTAGGAGATCTGACTTTTTCTCGATCAAGAGCCGCTGCGCGGCAGGTTGATCCGCGGCGAGTAAAATATCGCTTTTGGCGTAGTCCTTCTTGAGATAGTCCGCCTGGATGGTTCCGCTTTCCGCTGCGATACGTACTCCAGCGAGCGCTTGGGGCGAACTGTCCTGATACTTTTCGTTGCCGATGAAGACAGAGTGAGAACGATAATAGGGGTCTGAGAAATCGGCCCTGTCCGCACGTTCTTTCGTGTAGGCCATGCTCGCCACGACTAGATCATACTTGTCGGCTTCCAAGCCTTCGATGATGTCGTCCCAAGGAACAGCCAGAAAAGTGCAGTCCATAGCCATCTTCGCGCACAATGCCTTGGCAATGTCGACGTCAAATCCTTTGAGCTCGCCGTCCTCAATGAAGTTGAATGGCGGGTAAGCGCCTTCGGTCGCCACTCTAAGCGGTGCCGCATCTCCGTCCCCTACAAATGCAAAGATTGACAACCCAACCGCTATAAGCAAGCTTCGAAGCATAAGTGATCTCCTCAATGCCTGATTGTAACAACAAACAGCTAATAAAACTTTGCAGTTATCATTAGAATATAGGCATTCCCGAATACGAGCTGGAGCCGCTCAGCCGATTACGGGCTCGGCCAAGAAAGCCTCAGCGGTCACTTCCTCACCCCCTGGCCAATGTCGTCCAACGAGTGTTGATAAACGGCGCTCTATATAATATTCAACAATAACTATGTGACGCATTTCCCGACTGGTTGAGCGAAATGCTCAATCCATGCGAGATATGAAGCTAATGGAAAACGATACCAGCATCCCCCCGACCATCTTGCCCAAAATGCGCGGGCCCCATCCGGTTGACGTTCATGTTGGCACACGGATTAGCCTTGCGAGAAAAATGAAGCGGATCTCTCAGGCGACTTTGGGCGAAGCTTTGGGGGTAACTTTCCAACAGGTCCAAAAGTACGAACGGGGTACGAACCGCGTCAGCGCTTCGACCATGTTCGCGATCATGAATTTCCTCAATCTACCTGCCTCCTATTTCTTCGAAGGTCTGGAATATCAATACATCGGAAATACCGATCCCAGTACCCAATCTCTCTCTCCCGAGGTGCTTGCGTTTCTATCTTCTACCTTGGGCTTGCAGATCGTCGAGGACTTAGCGAGGGCGCCAAGACGGGTCCAAAACGCGTTTGCCATCCTTTTGGAAAACGGTGTCGGCGAGGCCAAGTAGCTTAGAAAGCTGGTCGTGGTTTCTCGTGCGACATCGACCGAGATCGTCGGCGCCTGGTCTTGACGTGCCAAAATAACAAAAAGGCATTCCTGCATACGGGGTTGAAGCCGCTCAGCCGATCACGTTAGCCGCTACTACATATTAGGTTGATGCCGATACGCGGATCGGTCGGATCAATGTCAAACGCTATTGCGGCCGTTCGTTTTTCGCCTGACCATTTCTCCATAGGAAGAGAAATGGGGCGGGCTTTTGGCGGATCTCAATCACGGCGTAATCGACAGTCGCGGCATCGAAACAGATTGTCTGGAGCGTTGTGACGAACATGCGTCGCGAGCTTCGGTATTCCAGTCGATGCTCGAAGCGGCGGTCGTGGGCACGACCATGGAAGGCCGTGACCGCGACTTCTACCGTGACGCTGCGGAAGACATCATCGCTCTCCTGACGCCCGATTGGGTCTCGCGCAAGATGATGTCCGCCTAAGCGCGCTCGGGCCGGTTGGAAGACCCGCATCTTGCCTAAGAGGAAGCGCGAGCGCCCTCCTATCTACCGCTGCGACAAGCTGCCGACGTTCATGAACGCCGGTAAGGAAGAACGTGTTCTGGCGATGCTCCATCGTTGGCGAAGGGCCGCGGTGCGGACCGCGACCATTCAATGGCGCGGCTTCTTCGAACATGGGCGCTTCGACCCATTCTTTGATCCGGCCACTGCGTACCGAAAAGCGGGCGTCGCAGTGCGGACTGGGATCCTTGTCCAACCCGGAGCTCGGTTTGGGTTGGAAAGTGGAGACGGCAAGCCGGGCGCAACGCGGCGGTTCCCGGAAATGGCGCCAGGTCTCGTCGAACCTTTAGCGGAGATGTAAGCAGAACTGGGCGCCGCACAGGTACAGATGGTGCGGGAGCAGATACTGATCCTTGAATTGCTACGTTTCAAACCGCGGCTGAAATTCCAATGCCGACTTCTGCGGCAACAGAATGCACGCGGACGTCAACGCGTCGAGGAATGTCGGATCGGAATGTTTCCGGTTCTTTGATTCGCCGACGCCTGGCTTTCGCCAGAGGATCCTCGACACGCTGGTGAGCCAGCATGTCGAGCGATATTCACGGGAGGGTGGCGCCCCGTCCGACCCAAGAAAGTCAAACCCGTATTTTACCGGGAAGACGATCGCGGCGAGGTTACCGCTTCGAGAGGTCCACCAACCTCCAATAGGCGAAGCTGCAAACGAGAACGAAGAGCTGTCTTCAACCTTATTTACGGCATAGCCAACAAAAAGGGAACTTCGTCCCTAGGTCAGACTTCTTCCAAAAATGGAGGTCGATCATGGCAAATGGTAGCAAAGCTATACTATCAAATTCTCGAACATTTGGGCAGGCTCGCCGTCCCCTGGCGTTGAAGGGGCAGAATGCGCGCTCGGCCAATCCCGTTTTGGCCACCTCAGAAGTCGGGGAAGCCGGGGCCAACGAGGCGATTCTCGAGCCCGAAAGCGAACCGCATCCCAATCGTAACACGCTCGTGCAATCGGAGCATGGCAGCGTCAGCCACCTCGAAGCGAGGGTGCGGGAGCATCCGCTGATGGCTCTCGGGATGGTCGGGTTGCTCGCTCTCGTTTTAGCCACAACACGCAGGGGCCAAGCTGCACTGGCATTAATCTAACCACGGAGTTGACCTTGGAAGCGCCTCCCCTTCGGCGAAAGCTCGCCGCCATTCTCGCCGCCGACATTGAGGGCTACTCCCGCCTCATGCACTCAGACGAGGAAAGGACGTTGGCAATGTTGACCGGGCATCGAGCGACGGTCGACGCCTTGATTGAAGCTGCTGACGGCCAAATCTTTGGTACTGCCGGCGATAGCGTCCTAGCGGAATTCCCAAGCGTGGTGCAGGCTTTCAACTGCGCCATTGCCATCCAGTTAGCTATTGACGCAGCCAATCAAGATGTTGATGTCGAACATCAAATGAGATTTCGCATCGGGATTAACGTCGGCGACGTGATGGTGAAGAACGGAGACATTTTCGGCGACGGCGTCAATATCGCAGCGCGACTAGAGTCACTCGCGGACGCAGGTGGAATATGCGTTACGCGGGGCGTTCGAGACCATATGCGCGACCGGGTTGAAGCGACGTTTGAGGACATGGGAGAACAGAGCGTCAAAAATATCGCTCGCCCCGTCCGCGTGTTCAAGGTTGTTTTCAGCGACGATTACGAGCCTGTGTTGTCTGGTTCACCTGCGTCGGTCGACTTCGTTGACGATACGCAATCAGCTAGTCGCGATCACGCTGACGCGGAAGAGGTTGCTTTTTGGGAGGCCATTAGCGAGGACGATGACGGTACGGAAGTCCGCCTCTACCTTGAACGGTACCCAAATGGCGCCTTCGTTGCGCTTGCAAACGTCCGCCTCGATCGCGAGTCGATCCCTCAAGAGGATCCTGCAGTCGAAGTTGCGTTCTGGGAAAGCGTTAGAGACAGCAGCAAGGCGTCGATGATTGAGGCATACTTAAATCGATATCCGACAGGCAAGTTCGCCGAACTCGCGAAGATTCTGCTGGCCGAGCACGACATGTGAACGCCTAGATCAGGCACCCGACGTTTTCGAGAGCAAGTTGTTTTCCGCGTGGGACTGGAACAGCGAGGCCACATGAGCGTTCAAATGTTGCAGTTCTTTCAACCAGGGGATTAAGAACATGAGTACTCTTCTGATAATCGTCATTCTTCTCGTGCTGCTCGGCGGCGGCGGCGGATATTACGCCCACGGTCGTTACGGCGGCCGGGGCTTAGGTGGCGTCTTGGGGTTGATCGTGGTGGTGTTGATCATCCTGTGGCTGCTTGGTGCCTTGCACGGCGGCGCCACTCCGCCCGTTTGAACCAGTCCCGACAGCAAGATCGGACGACCCCGCGCCCAAGGCGCGGGGTCTTTTTTTTGGACACGGCGCTCATTGCTGGCAAACGGTGGCCCCGTTGCGAAGCACTTCAGGTCCTTCAACCGAGCGACCGGCATTCTTTAGGTTGTAAATTGGATTGTTGTGCGATAGCCGGTTCGAGGAGATTGAATATGTCGCGTAGTGCACTATGTGCGCGAGGCTGCAATTCGACATCAACTAATACTTCTCCGCGCTCGTTTCAGAGGATTTCATGCCGCATAACGCACCGCAAGACCATTCCAAGCGGGGGTTCGGACTCGACCCCATCATAGCTTTCAGCCTTGCTGGCGCGATCGTCTTTTTCCTTATCAGTGGCGTCTTCGCCTATATGAATCTGAAGACATTACGGCAAAACACCGATGAGATCGTTCATTCGCACGAGGTGATCATTTCGTTGGATGAGCTGCTTTCCACAGCCCAGGACGCTGAAACTGGCCAACGGGGTTTTCTGCTGACGAACAGCGAGAGATATCTCGAGCCGTACAACAGGGCCTTAAATACCATTCCCAGCCAGTTGCAGACAATTGCGGACCTCACGAGCGACAATCCCGCTCAGGTTCGTCGTCTCCCGGTACTGAAGCAGCACGTCGATGCAAAACTTTCGGAATTAAAACAGACGATTGAGCTCCGACAGACCCAAGGGGCCGAGCCCGCACTGGCCGTTGTCAACTCAGACCGCGGCAAGGTGGAGATGGACGCAATCCGCAGCCAGCTCTCGGCCATGAGCCAGGAGGAAGCGAATCTGCGCCTGCGGCGGTTGAACGAGATGAACGACGCCTACGGAACCGCTCTGACCAGCAGCGTCCTAGCAGGTACTCTGGGCATCTTGCTGACCGTCGCCATCGGTGTCCTCATCCGCCGATCGACGCTGGCTCGGCGCCGCGACGAATGGCTTCAAGCAAGTAGCCTCGGCTTGGCCGCAGCGCTCATGGGTGATCAGCGCACCGAAAAGCTCGGTGAAAACATTCTCGCGTATCTAGCGAACCATCTTGGCGCTATCGCCGGTGCGATCTTCGTCGGAACCCCTGATCTATATCGGCGTGCTTCTACATACGGCGTTCCTCCCGACGCCAAGATGCCGGAACAGATCAAGCCGCGCGAAGGTTTGCTGGGACAGGCTGTCGCTGAAGGGGCGCCCATCATCGTCGACGACGTGCCAGAAGACTATCTTGTGTTCGGCTCTGCGTTGGGACGCCACAAGCCGCGGCAACTGGTCATCGCACCTGCCGCGATCGACGCCCACGTAAATACGGTGCTGGAGCTGGGATTTCTGCGGCCCGTCGACGAACAGGTTTTGGAATTCCTCCGTCAAGCATCTTCCACCATTGCAACCGCAATCCGCTCGGCAAATTATCGCAGCGAGCTTCAGAACTTCCTGGAGGAAACCCAGCGACAGTCAGAAGAGCTGCAGGTCCAGAGTGAAGAACTGCGCGTTTCGAACGAGGAGCTAGAGGAGCAGAGCCGCGCGCTGAAGGAGTCGCAGGCACGTCTCGAACAGCAGCAGGTCGAGCTCGAGCAAACGAATTCCCAGCTCGAGGAACAGGCTCAGCAGCTTGAATCTCAGCGGGATGATCTCGAGCGCGCCAATGCATCGAGCCTGCTGAAGGCCCGCGAATTGGAGCAGGCCAGCCGTTATAAGTCGGACTTCCTCGCCAACATGTCCCACGAGTTGCGCACACCGCTCAATTCTTCTCTGATCTTGGCAAAGCTGCTGGCCGACAATCCTGACGACAACCTTACTGCTGAGCAGGTGAGATATGCTCAGACGATCCAATCGTCCGGCAACGACCTTCTAAACCTCATTAACGATATTCTCGATCTTTCGAAGATAGAGGCAGGTCATGTCGACATCAGGCCAGAACCAGTGTCTGTCGAGCGTTTGGCCAACAACCTGCGTCAGGTCTTCGAACCGATCGCCACAAACAAGGCGCTCGCCTTCCAGGTCGAAATCGCAAATGAATGCCCGGCGGTCATCGAGACGGACCTGCAGCGGCTAGAACAAATCCTCAAGAACCTTCTTTCCAACGCCTTCAAGTTCACGGAGCGGGGTAAGGTAACGCTGTCGATGAAACGGACGGGCGATGGTCAGGTCGCATTTGCGGTAACAGATACCGGCATCGGTATCGCCGACGAGCAGCAGAAACGGATCTTCGAGGCATTCCACCAAGCTGACGGTACGATCAGCCGCAAATACGGGGGTACGGGCCTCGGCCTATCGATCTCCCGCGAGCTTGTAAGGTTGCTGGGAGGAACTATTCAAATCGACAGTCAGGAAGGGAAAGGGAGTACCTTCTCCATTACACTTCCACAATCCTATGATCCATCGATCGTCGTTCCACGGGCTCCGGCTGGCAATGCGCTGCCCGTGGCCGATAGCACCCCGGTGTCGGCGGCAAGATCCGCAGTTGCGCCTTCGCGCTCAATCGTGGAGGACGATCGTGCCCTCCCCTCGGACGATCGCCGTATCTTGCTTGTCGTTGAGGACGACGACACCTTTGCGGGCATCCTGCGCGACCTTGCACGCGAGATGGGATTCCGATCGCTTGTGGCGGGTACCGCTCAGGACGCTTTGGACCTTGCCTACCAATTCATGCCGAGCGCCATTGTCCTGGATGTCGGTCTTCCCGACCAATCGGGACTTTCGGTCCTCGATCGATTGAAACGCGACGTTCGTACACGGCACATCCCAATCCATATTGTTTCGGCTGACGACTATACCGAAACCGCACTCTCCCTAGGCGCGGTGGGCTACATGCTCAAGCCCGTCCAACGCGATCAACTGGTGGAGGTGCTTCAAACGCTCGAAGCAAAGTTGGCGCAAGATGTCCGCCGCGTCCTTATCGTCGAGGACAACGAGGTCCAGCGCGACGCTGTCGCCAAACTGCTGACGTCACACGAGGTTGAGACGGTCAGTGCCGGCACCGCTGCAGATACCCTCGCGCTTCTGAAAGACCAGACCTTCGATTGCATGGTGCTCGATCTCTCTCTGCCAGACGCTTCCGGCTATTCGCTTCTGGAGACGATCAGCAAGGACAGCGCCCATTCCTTCCCGCCGGTGATCGTCTACACCGGTCGCGTCCTATCGGCTGACGAGGAGCAGAAGCTCCGACGTTATTCGAAGTCAATCATCATCAAGGGCGCGAAGTCGCCGGAGAGGCTGCTCGATGAAGTGTCGCTCTTCTTGCATCAGGTTGTCTCCGAACTGCCTGATGAACAGCAGAAAATGATCCGCAAGGCGCGGCACAGGGATGCGCTTCTCGAAGGCCGCCGTATCCTGATCGTGGAAGACGACGTTCGCAACGTCTACGCGCTCACCAACATTCTGGAGCCGCGCGGGGCTGTCGTACAGATCGCACGGAATGGTCAGGAGGCGCTCGATGCTCTTGAAAAGTCCACCGGAGACCAGACATCGAAGATTGATCTGGTCTTAATGGACGTTATGATGCCGGTTATGGATGGCCTCACTGCTACCAGGGCGATACGTCGAAACCCCGACTGGAAGAAGCTGCCGATCATTACTTTGACTGCGAAAGCGATGCCCGACGATCAGCAGCGCTGCATCGATGCGGGCGCTAATGACTACATGGCAAAGCCCCTCGACGTTGAGAAACTTTTGTCCCTCGTGCGCGTGTGGATGCCTCGGTGAGTGAAACTTTTGAGAAAATCGAGGACATCGAGATCCGGCTGCTGCTGGAAGCGCTCTATGTCCGCTATCATTATGATTTCCGCAATTACGCAATGGCTTCGGTGAAACGTCGCCTGCGACAGGCGCGCGAACAGCTTGGCTTCGCGACAATTTCGGCTCTGCAGGAGGCGGCCCTCCATGATCCGGCCATGCTTCCTCGCCTGCTTGGCTATTTGACCGTCCAGGTAAGCGAAATGTTTCGGGATCCGCAGTATTTCCGATCCATACGTGAGAAGGTCATTCCGCATCTGAAGACCTATCCTTCGCTCAAGATCTGGATCGCCGGATGCAGCGGCGGTGAGGAGCTTTACTCCTTCGTGATCCTTTTCCGCGAGGAAGGATTGGAGGACCGGACAATCTTTTATGCGACGGACATCAATCAAGACGCGTTGCGGATCGCAGAAGCCGGCGTCTATGATCTCGACCGCATCCAGCTTTTCACTGAAAACCATCGTAAGTCTGGCGGCAAGACTTCACTTTCGGACTATTACTCCACAGGGTATGGCAGGGCGTCTTTTGACAAGACGCTGCGCCGACATGTTGTCTTCTCCGATCATAGTCTCGTCACCGACGCAGTGTTTGGCGAGATGAACCTGATCTCGTGCCGCAATGTGATGATCTATTTCGATCGTCCCCTACAAGACAGGGCGATCGGCTTGTTCAAGGATTCTCTCGCACGGAAGGGCTTTCTTGGACTGGGTTCGAAAGAAAGCCTTCGTTTCTCCCAGCATGGTCCATCGTTCTCTGATTTCGTGCGTGAAGAGAAGATCTATCAGAGGTCCGGCCGATGATCAGGGCTGCGCCAGAGGCAGTGGTCATCGGTGCGTCGGCAGGCGCGCTCGAGGCGCTTTCGGCCATTTTACCTGCGTTGCCGGCAGAGTTCAAACTGCCGATCATCGTGGTTGTACATATTCCGCCCGACAAAAGCAGCGTGCTTGCCGAGCTCTTCGATGCCAAATGCGCGCTCAAGGTGGTGGAGGCAGAGGACAAGGAACCGCTCATGGCAGGGACCGTCTATTTCGCGCCGCCCGACTATCATTTGCTTATCGAGGCAGACAAGTCGCTGGCGTTATCGAGCGACGAAGCTGTGCTGTTCTCACGCCCGTCCATCGACGTACTGTTCGAGGCGGCCGCCGACGCATACGGCGCCGCTTTGGTCGGCATCATTCTCACCGGTGCAAATCAGGATGGGGCGGCCGGTCTCAAGGCGATAGCCGACGCCGGCGGTGTTACACTCGTGCAAAATCCCCACGAGTCCTTTCAAGATGCCATGCCGCAGGCGGCGATTGACGCCGTCCCAGACGCCCTAATGCTTTCGCTTAGTTCGATAACTTCTTTTTTACAAAAGGTTTGACCCATGACTCCCGTCAATTTTTTGCTGGTCGACGATCTGGAAGAAAACCTCCTCTCTCTCGAGGCTCTGCTTCGCCGCGAAAATCTTTCGCTTTTAAAAGCTCGGTCCGGCGATCAGGCACTGGAGCTTCTTCTGGAGCATGATGTCGCGCTGGCCCTGATTGACGTTCAGATGCCAGGTCTCAACGGCTTTGAGCTCGCCGAGCTGATGCGTGGAAACGAGCGAACGCGCAGAATCCCGATAATTTTCGTCACCGCCGGCAGCACCGATGATCGTCGGCGCTTCGCGGGCTACGAGGCGGGCGCGGTGGATTTCATTCAAAAGCCCATTGAGCCGGATGTGCTGCGTCACAAGGCCGAAGTGTTCTTCGAGCTCCACCGTCAGCGCCAACAGATCGAAACACAGCGAGACCAGTTGCAGGTTCAGGCCGAGGCGCTGCGCGAGGCCGACCGAAGAAAGGACGAATTCCTGGCGACCCTTGCGCACGAGCTTCGCAATCCGCTTGCCCCCCTGCGCAACGGGCTCGACCTGCTACGCCGCAATCCTGACGGGCAGAAGGCCACTGAAATCCGGGACATGATGGACCGGCAGCTCGATCATCTTGTACGACTGATCGACGATCTCATGGACGTCGCGCGTGTGAGCCAGGGTAAGATCGACCTTCGAAAAGAGAAAATCAAGATTGCGGATGCCGTCCACTCGGCAGTCGAAGCAAGCCGCCCGCTCATTGATAGTGCCGGCCACGCATTCGAACTCGATGTTCCAAATGTTGACTTATGGATCGATGCAGACGCGACGCGCGTGTCGCAAGTCGTTTCGAACCTTCTTACAAACGCTGCAAAATATACGCCGTCTGGAGGACGTATTCGCCTCTCAGTTGTCGCTGATAGCGGCAAAGTGCTGATTGGTGTCACGGACAACGGAATTGGTATCCCCGCCGAGATGCAGGACGACGTCTTTCGTCTGTTTGCGCAGATCGGGGACCATCGCGAGCGATCTCAAGGAGGGATGGGGATTGGTCTCGCTCTGGTCAAGCAGTTGGTCGAAATGCATGGCGGCTCTGTCAGCGCTTCGAGCGACGGTGCCGATCGCGGTAGCGCATTCACCATCCGGTTGCCTTTGATCGCGCCGCCCGAGACTACCTCACCGTCCGAACGACTAGGCGAACCGACGGAAAAACCTCCGCGGCCGCTGCGGGTTCTCGTCATTGACGACAACCCTATCATCGCAGACACGATGGGCATGTTGCTGGAAGACATTGGCCACGAATTCGAGGCTGTACATGATGGGAGAGAGGCGCTGGACGCCGCCAAGAGCTATCTCCCTGACGCGATACTGCTTGATATCGGGTTGCCGGGGATGGACGGTTACGAGGTGTGCCGAGCCTTTCGCCTGGATAAGTTGTTCGAGGACACAACGATAATCGCGCAGACCGGCTGGGGTCAGGACAAGGACAAGCAACTGGCGAAAGAGGCCGGATTTGATTTTCACCTTACAAAGCCAGTCCCCCTCGCGGATCTTCAAGAGATACTCATGAACGTCGCTCGGAGAAACTGACTGAGTCAGGCGTGGTCTTAGGCTGACGCTCTATGGACCACGTCGAATCCGCAAAAGGTCAATGACAACGGAACAAATGGTGTATAGAAATCGGGTATGACCCGAACTGAAGAACTCCGGATCGATCAGGAGATCCACAAGACGACCTCAGGGTCAGACCCTTTCGCAGCAGCGATGCGGGCGACAAGGATGCCGATGATCATCACCGATCCTCGCTTACCCGACAATCCGATCGTCTTTGTCAACGATGCGTTTGCCAGATTGACAGGCTACAATCGTGAGGAGACGTTGGGCCGGAACTGTCGCTTCCTACAGGGGCCGGGAACGAATGCGGAAGAGGTCGAAAAAGTCCGCAAGGCGGTCGCCGACAAGCATCCAATTGAAATCGATTTGCTGAATTACAGAAAAGACGGATCTCTGTTCTGGAACCGTCTGCTCGTTTCCCCGGTCTTCGACGAGGGCGAGCTTACCTACTTTTTCGCGTCGCAATACGACGTCACGCGCGAGCGCATGGGGGTGACCAACAGCGATGAGCAGGAGTTGCAAGCTACGCTCCAACGCAGGATCGCCGATCTGACAGCGAGCGAAGAACGGTTGAACTTCACGCTTAAAGCTGGCGGGCTCGGCGTTTGGACGCTGGATTTGCCGGACAGAAGATTGGCCTGTTCCGCAATCTGCAAGAACAATTTCGGTCGCCAACCTGCCGAGAGCTTTACCTATGAAGACCTGGAATCGGCGGTTCACCCAGATGATGTCGTCCGCTGGCGGGAGACCGTAGGCTCGGCGCTGCAGACCGATGGCAACCTGCACGTAGAATATCGGATTGTGAAGCCAAACGGCGATCTTGCATGGATCGAGGTTCGGGCCGAGACGCGGTTCGACGAAGCAGGGCAGCCAATGCAGATGAGTGGGATATCGATCGATACCACCGAGCGCAAAAACGCCGAAGCATACCGGTCGATGATGGCGCAGGAGATGATCCATCGCATAAAAAACATGCTCGCGACAACCCAGTCGATCGTCAACCAATCGCTCCGCGTCGACGCTCCATTGGCGGAGATCCAATCCACGATCTCGGAGCGTCTCGGCGCCCTGGCGCGTTCCGCAGACGTGCTCCGCGGCCGTGATTTTGACACGCTGCACCTGCGCGACATCGTCCAGATGGCGGTAGCGCCGTTCTCCAAAACTGGCCAAATCCAGTTCGACGGCCCCGCAGTCACCATATCACACCAAGCGAATACTACCCTCTCGCTCGCTCTCCACGAGCTCGCAACGAATGCCGTGAAGTACGGCGCGCTTTCGAGCGCTGCGGGTCGTGTCATCATCGCTTGGAAGACGTCGGGAGACAGCTTTGAGTTTCTCTGGAAGGAAATAGGAGGACCTGCTGTCACGGGACCGGCGACGCTCGGCTTCGGAACCAGGTTCATCAAGATGCTGGGTGCGAGTCTTCGAGGCGAGGCCAACATCGAATTTGACTCGGATGGGCTTGCCTTTACGATGTTGGCGCCCCTGCATGCGTTGACGCAGTCTCGCTGATTTCGCGACGACTACCTCGTCTGCCGTTTTGTTTCATATACGGCAGGACCTGACACACAGGATTCCAAATCACCAAGTTGACTTCTGCTCGACGCTGATCAGCGACGAGGCCTCGTTCCCGGCCCCGGCTCGATCGTGGGCCCCTCGGTCGATAAAGGCCCGGAGCATGGTATGATGCCGAAACCTTGCGTAGTTGGCTTGCTCGGGGGTATCAATCGGATCGGGTGTCTTACGTTGGACGTGAAGTCCGGAGCCTTGAGCCGCTGCAAATTCGGCTGCGAGGCGCGCGCGCGGTCGTCTCTCCCGACTGGGCGAACCGGTCGTCCAGCGAACTCTACGCCCGCAAGAACAAGGAGAGCGTTTCTCCTAGTATGCCTGTGCCCCGACTATCGCTGGCCGAAGGTCCGGACCATGTATATTCCACCGATAATTGATGCGACAATTCCGGCCGGAATTTCATAAGGATAGGCAATCAATCGCCCTATGGCGTCGGCGACCACCATTAACGTCGCGCCTATTAGGCATGATACCGCGAGCTGCGCATGCGCTCTACCGTATGACACTCGTTGAGCAATGTGAGGCGCCAGAAGCCCGGCGAAGCTCAGTGGACCAATCATCAAGCTCGCGGCCGCTGACAAGACAGCAACGACTGCGAGTAGAAGAACCTGAACCTTGCGAAGATCTATCCCAAGCGCAATCGCTGTTGGCTGCCCGAGCGGCAGGATATCTAACCACCGCGAACATCCGGCGCAGACGACGCCCCCGACGAATATCATCGCAAGGCCCAACCAAGCGAACACTGGGCTAACATTTGACGTCGAACCTGCCATCCAGATTTGAACCACCTGCAGCCTTGGATCTGGATACAGTCCGACGATACCGACGACAGCGGTTAGAACTGTGGAGAGCCCAATGCCTGTCATCATCAGATATGAGCTTGGGAGGGTGGGCCGATTACCAACCGCGAGCACGATCGCTGTCACGACTGCGGCTCCTAAACTCGCGCCGGAGACCATGCTCCATTCACCGCCGATAGGAAAAAACGCCCCTATGATCCCGCCGAGCAGCGCGCCAGATGAGATCCCTAGAGCTTCCGGACTTGCCATGTCGTTACCTGTCAACCGCTGCAAGATGCTTCCGCTCAAGGCAAGCATCCCACCTGCCGTGGCCGCTGCCATCACACGTGGCCATCGCCAGGAAAATAGTGTGGCGAGGTCATCGGGCATGGCGATGAATAAGCTTCGCTCGTCTCGACTGGCCAACGAACCAACTATCAACACGATGACGAGTATTGCGACCAACCCAATCCTGTTCGCATTGATCACACGTGGCTGCGATCTTCGGTCGGGTACCGGGTGGGCTCCAGTGTGAGTCGTCCGCGCCAGCATCACTAGCAGCATGGGTGCACCGACAAGTGCGGTGAACGTTCCGACCGGTATCGATCTGCCAACAGTTCCCGACGCAAACAGGAGCTGGTCTGCCAAGAGAAGTAGGGTGGCACCGACGGTGGTCGAAGCCACGAGCCTTTGCCGAACTGTTTTGACCTTCACCAGGCGAACAAGCCAGGCAGCCGCGAGCCCGACGAAACCAATCATGCCCACCGCAGCTACGACATCGGCGGCGATAAACGTCGCGATCGCCAGGCATGTGCCCCTGATGATTTCGACATTCAGTCCCAGGCTGCGCATCGCGCTGTCCTGCAATCCGAACATCGAGAGGGGGCGCCACAAGAAGAAAAGCAGAATGGTTGCCGGTACGATCCCTGCTGCCATAGTGGTAACAGCCGCCCAATCGTTCTGATACAGCGACCCGGATCCCCAGAACATCATCGAAACCGTTCCGTCCCGATGGAACGTCGCAATCAGCGATGCCAAAGATCCGCAGACAAGGTTGATGGTCATTCCCGCCACCGCCACAGCGGTCACCTCCAATCGTTGGCGCCATGCGAAGGCGAAAACAAGTAGGATCGCGCCGCCGCCACCGGCCATGGCAGCCGGAAGCAGCCAACCCCTCGAGAGGTTTGGGGCGAACACCGTAACCAGCGTGACGGCCAGATAAGCCCCAGACGACACGCCGAGCGTGGATGGCTCAGCGATCGGGTTGCGAAGGACATCCTGAAAAATCATCCCCGATACCGCAAGGCCTGCGCCAGCCAAGATTGCGGCAAAGATCCTTGGAATAGTTGCGTAAATGAGGATGGCAGAGTTCACCGCTTGGAGAGCGGGACTTGCCTGCCGTGCATTCAATTCGATCGCCGAATGGAGATTGAGCGCGGTGAGACCAAAGGCGGCGACCGCAACGGTGAGGATCAGAAGCCAACCGGTCAAGTTCGGTAAGCGAGCTGCCTGAAGCGTCATGCCCGCATAACCGTTGTTGCAGCTTCAGCAAATCGAAGCGCGGTCGGCAGTGCACCAAAACCCCAGAATGCCGGCAACCTATGAAACCGTCCTTCCTTTACCGCCGGAAGGATCTTCCAGATGGTGCTTTGAGTAAGTTTCTCCGTTGGCGCCAAACCAGGAGCGTCGATGAGGAGGACCGTTGCGTCGGGTATTTCAGCCAGTTGCTCGACACCTATAATCGATCCACCCCACATGAGCGTTGGTGCTGCGGTCCACGCATTCTTGAAACCCAGGCGAGAGAGAGCCGATCCAAACAGGCTGTCAACGGTAAACGCTGTGAGGCTGACGTCATCGATCATTTGCGTAATGATTACAGGACCCGGCCGGTGTTGCTGAGAAAGGAGGGCGAAGCGGGTATTGATGCGCTCTACCAAGGAGGCCGCCGCCTCCTCGAATCCGATTATTGTGCCCAGCACTGACGTTGCTTTCACGGCGGCGTCCAACGCGTTCTCTTTGCCTGTATAGATCTCGATTGTCGCGACAGGCGCAATGCGCTCCAGGTTACTGGTAAGTTCGGACTGCCAGGACTGAATGAGGATCAGATCCGGCTTTAGCTGCGAGAGAAGTTCAAAATTCGGCGAACCCTGAAGCCCGCAATCAACGACTGATACTGGAACTGGCGGATCAACGACTATTTCGGTGTACTGCCCCTTCTCCGCAACGGCGATCGGCAACGTGCCCATTGCAAGCAGCGTTTCGCTGATCGCCCAACTTAGCGAAACTATCCGAGGCTGAGGCGCGGCCAAACTTGGAGGCCCGATAATCGCGGCCGCCGCCCCGATCAAAAACGACCGGCGCGGCGTAGAGAAAGCAGCAGCATTCATCACCACTTATAGGTCACAGTGCCAAGAACGGTTCTGCGATTGCCATAGTAGCAGTAGTTCTCGCCGTCACAGGACCCAACGTAGGTCTTGTCGAAGAGGTTGGTCGCATTGACCGCCAGCCGCCAGTCCTTGATGTCGTAGTGAACCGAGGCATCCACCAAGACGTGCGACGGCAGTCTCGTGGCGTTTTCGTTGTCACCATAACGGTCGCCGATGTAGCGAACGCCTGCGCCAAAACCGAGCCCTTCGGCTGCGCCCGACTGGATCGTCTTATCAACCCACAGGCTGGCCATGTGACGAGGAACGTCGAGAGGACGATTTCCAAGGGTGTCCGGGTTCTCATCCCTGGTGATCTTACCATCATTATAGGAGTAACTGCCGATCAGCTTCAGGCCGTCGTCCAGATCCGCGACACCTGACAGTTCGATGCCGCGCATGCGCACGGCACCTGTCTGGGTGAAGACAGGGATCACTTGAGAAGGGTCGGACGTAGTGACGTTGTCCTGCTCCAGATTGTACAGCGACACGGTGAAGTAGCTGTCATAGCCATTGGGCTGATACTTCATCCCAACCTCAAACTGCTTGCCGGTCGTTGGCTTCAACGGGTCATTTGAGGTCGCGTTCAGACCTGGAGACGGCTTGAAGGAGGTTGAATAGCTTACGTACGGCGCGAGACCATTGTCGAAGAGGTAGAGCGCACCGATGCGACCCGTCAGATGTTTGTCGTCATTGATAATGGTCTCGCTGCTGGGCAACGTCATAGAATCTTTTGTTGTCGCCCAGTCGTAACGAAGCCCGCCAGATATCCGCCAATTATCGAAGCTCACCTGGTCTTGAACGTAGACGCCGGTTTGGCGAAGGCGGTCCTTAGTCTCAAAGAAGTAGCCGTCCGTGGTGTAAGGCAGCCCGTAGACAGGATTGAGGACATCCAGGGTGGCTGCGTCGCCTTCCTGGTCATACCAGTGGCTTTTCGACTGCATGTGGTCGACGCCGAGCAGAAGGGTGTGATCCAATGCACCGGTGTCGAACTTGGCTTCTGCCTGAGTGTCCACCGCGAAATCGCGCAGGTCCGCGTCCGCATCCATCGTCCAGCGGTTCAGTTCGGTAGCGGACGCCCAGCCCGCTGTCCCGATCAGGTTCATCTTTGTGCTGGTCGAGCTATATCTGAAGTTCTGGCGCACCGTCCACACGTCGTCGAAGCGGTGTTCGAACGCATAACCCACCGATGCACTGTTCTTGGTCAGCTTATTGAAATCCGGTTCTCCCACGAAGAAATCCGTCGGAATTTTTCCAAACGGCGCCTCGTATAGCGTTCCAATCGCGGGGAGATTTTGCGTGAGGATACCGTCATCGGTTCGCTGGAACTTGGTGAGAAGGGTAAAGCTGGTATCCTCATCTGGCTTCCAGGTGAAAGCAGGTGCGATGTAGAAATTCCTGGTGTCGACGTAGTCGACCTGCGTGTCGGCTGCTCTTGCTATCCCCGTCAAGCGGTAGAGGAATGCGCCGTCGTCCGTGACTGGACCACTAAAGTCAAAGGCTCCGCTAACGCCCTTCGGGTCGCCGACCTGCAACTGAAGCTCGTGCGATGGAGTATCGGTCGGCCGCTTGCTGATTGCATCCACCAGTCCGCCCGGCGTGCCTGCTCCGTATAGCGACGAGGCAGGGCCATTCAGAACTTCCACCTTCTCGAGCCCATATGGCTCAAGCTTCGGAGAGAGAAGGGTAAAATAGGTCCGGGTCGAAAGGCTGTCGACGTAGGGATATGTGTCTGAGAACCCACGGATCATGTACTGGTCGTAGCGATTGTCCGTGCCGCCCAGCTCTTCGGCAACGACGCCGGGTGAATAGCGCAATGCCTGGCCAAGCGTAGTCACGGCCTGATCGCGAAGCTGCTCTCGAGCGACCACGTGGATGGATTCCGGCGTTTCAACAAGAGGCGTGGCCGTCTTCGTACCTGTTGCGCTTTGTCGAGCGACGATGCCATCAACCGGACCCCACGCGCTGCCTTCTCCTTCAACGGTGATCGGGATGAGCTGCGTCGCCCCATCGGCCGGGACCGAACCAGTCGCTGGGCCGACACTGCCGACGGTGAGGGTGGTCGGGTTGGTGAATCGATAGGAGAGTCCGCTCCCGGCCAACAGCCGCGCCGCCGCCTCCTGTGGCGTGAACCGTCCCTTTAATCCCCGACTTTCAACGTTTGCCGCTCTTCCGGTTTGAAATAGGAGCTTGAGACCTGCCCGGTCAGCAAAGGCCGTAAGTGCTGACGCCAAGGGCTGCGGTGCAATGTTGAAATCGACGACCCTTGCTTGAGGTGCGCTTTGTGCTGTCGCTGGGGACCACCCGCCGCCGGAGAGCACCAACAGGCTCACTGATGCCAAGAATACGGCCCCCGCCGATCCGGGAACAAAACGATCATTTATACGCACGGTAGCCCTCAAACCTTCACCCGCTGACACCGTGACAGCAGGCCTATAGTGAGAAGACGAAATCAGAAGCGAGACCTTGTAACGCGATAGGAAGAAAATCGGCCATATTGCCGTAACCCGCTGGTCTTGCTCGGGTTTAAATGGACCGAATGATCGTCACCAAGGGAAGTTCTGTAACCCTGACAGGTAGCGCGTCGCGTATTGTCGAGACAATCGATGCAGGATCGCTCACATCGAACACCCCTGTCACTTGGAGATTTCGCAAGCCCTCTCCAGCGATGATCACCCGACCGGGTCGATATCGCTCAAGCTCGTTGACTACGTCCGCTAGCCGCCGACCGTTGAAGATCAGTTTACCTCTGCGCCAGGCGAGCTCGATATTGGCATCCACATCTTCCGGGGCCAGCAAGGTGCCGTCGTCCGTATAGCGGATGCGCCTGTTGGCGCCGAGCTTGGCTGAGCTCGTGCTGCCGCTTTCGACCGATACCGCGCCTTCGACAACCGTCACCTCAACCACGTCACGGGCAATATCGACATCGAAGATGGTGCCGATCGCGGTCGACCGCCCAGTGCCGGCTTCCACGACAAAAGGCCGTCGCGAATCTTTTGCTACTGTAAAAGTCGCCTGCCCTTCCACCAATCGCACCCGTCTCAGGCGATCCTCGATGTAGACAGAGAGTGCTGACCGCGCATTTAGCTGAACCGTACTGCCATCCGCAAGATTGATCACCTTTTGCTCACCGACATCAGTCACGTAGTCCGAAAACGGATCAAACCTGATGAGTCCAGATCTTACGAGACCGAAACCAGCCCCGGTCAGCAACACACCCCCAATTGCCGCTCTTCGAGTTAGCGCTGACCTTCGATCGGTTTGTCGCACACGTCGTCCGGCGGCCGGCAGACCATTCCAGAGATTCTCGGCTTCCCGTGCTGCCGCTTCGTGTTGCGGACTAAGATCCCGCCATCCCGCGAAAGCATCTCTTGCGGCCTGGTTAGATCGCTCGGCATCGAGCCGGACGAGCCACTCGATGGCTTCGTCGCTCAGAGCATCATCTGTCTTCATATTGGGCATCTCGCTTGGCTCGTCCGATCATGTTCCTATAAGACGAAACGGCGCGGCCGATCTCGTAACGGTCAACTGCAATTATGTGATGCTTCGGAAAATGTCACGGCAGTGGCGTAGCGCTTGGGCGAGGTACTTTGCGACCATGCTCTCCGACACCTTCAGTCGGCTTGCAATTTCGCGGTGGGTCAGATCATCGCACCGGCTCATAAGCAGCGCCGCCCGGCAATTTGGGGGAAGCTCGAGCAGGGACCGCGTCAACGCTTTGAGCAGGTCTTTTTGGATGATCACCGTTTCGGGCGTTGGACCGTCGTCGGCGATCGCTTGCAAAGCCGAATCATCCTCGCTTCGCCGACCTGTGTGGCGTCTCTCCTTGCGATGCAAATCCGTAGCAATATTGCCCGCAATCCTGAGCAAGTAAGCCAGCTTGTTGCCGATCGGTGGCAGCGACTCCATACTCGCCAGCTTAATCCACGTCTCTTGCATGGCATCTTCAGCAAGCTCAGTAGAGCCAACTCGTCTCTGTAGATGCGATCGCAGATCCTTCTCCTGCCGAAAATAGATATCCAGCAGTTCATCGACCGAGTTCGAGTGTAAGGCGTCCATTTTGGTGCAATTTATGTTGTTTCAGAAAGGCTGCCACACCGGGCCACCGAAAAACATGCCTACAATACTCAACTTTACAAGGCAATGGGAACCGTCGCGGCGCATGAGCAAATCGCGGTCCTAAGGGACCCTTGTTTACGCAGCCATCGCAGATGCCGCCCTAAAGACCGAAAACCGGCGAATAATCCAGGTTGGGAGTACGACAATCATTGGCCGGATTCACAAGCAGCCGGGCAAACGGTGAACCTAGTTGGAGGGCAAAAAGACCTTGGGCCCCCTCTTGATCTAGCCAAGTCGTCGAAGACGCGGGCCTGTTCCACACATTATACGCCATCGTACAAACCATCCCGTCTCGCCTTTTGCAGCTCTCCGAGCCCTTGATACCCTAGCCGCCGAATCGCTGTATTAGAAACGCCCACAAACTTAACGCCGATCCTAAACACATTGCAGTTTGCCGGCGAAAGCGTCAGTGGCAAACTCGCCGCGACTATACCGCCGATGGCAGTACCCCAACCTCTGGAACTTCAGAGATTGCTTACGCGTTTTTTTGCAGTTCCATACGAGTGAACGAGCGCATGGCCAAAGGTAACGAGGCTCGCGTGCTTTCGAAGGTGTATTGGTTTTCAGGACGGCAGGTGGTGGACAGGGAAGAGAGAACAGAAAGAGAACTTGGCCGCAAGAAGCTGATGATGCGATTGCCGGCACTAAGGGACCAACTCCGAGACGCTTCGGGGGATCAAATCGAGGCAATTTTCGTAGCCTGGGAGCGGGCCGCAGCTTATCAGGATAGAATTCGTACGCGAACGATTACACCTGCAGAATTGGCAGCCTACTACGAAGAGCTGTCCGAGATACTTGAGGAAAGCGCAAAGCGGTATTTTTCCTCGGCGACGCAATGACGGAGGAAGTGCTTTCCGTCACGCCTCGGACCTCGATCGGCCACCCTGGCGAGACCGTCTTGGCTGCGGAGGTCAAGTGCGTGCCCGTTACCCAAGAAGGAAAACTTCTAGTATGGTCAGCGGCCGTAACCTGCACCGTGCCCCCACATTCGCGTCACCGAAACAAGCCATGTTCGGAGACGACGCAATCGGATCGCGGCCCGCGCCCGTTTGCATCCGTATCTTGGGTTCACGCAGAACGGTCTCGGCTTGTCTGTCGATCACACGGTCGTCTCGGTGGATGGATCGGCCTTAAGCGAACTGCGGCGGAGGGCAATCGAATTAGTGGTGGTCGAAGAAGCTCTCGGCGCTAAGTACAAGGAAGCCGTACCGGGTACAACCTGAGGAGTTTCCATGGCCGAAGACGTGCTCCTGACATTCAACGCTGGCTCATCCTCCCTCAAGATCGGCGTATTCGAAATGGTGTCTGGCGCTGCTATTTCGACCGGGCGGGCAAAGATCGATTTCGAGGCCCGCCCGCTCCGGCTTGTCGGAAAAATCAGCGGACTGGCCTTCGAGCGCGAACTCTTCGGCGATCCGGTGAGTGACTTTGGTGAAGTCGTCGATCAGGTGATCGATCATCTCGGCGCTGTCGTGTCGGGTAAAATTGTTGCTGCCGGACATCGTGTGGTTCATGGCGGCATGAAGTTCGAGCAAGCGGTTCACCTCGAGAATAGCGTCGTAGACGACATCGAGAGCCTGGTGCTGCTCGCACCCCTCCATCAGCCAGCAGCCTTGCGGGTGATCCGGGCAGTCCGCGACAGCACGGAAGAGATCTGGCAGTCGGCTTCATTCGACACGGCCTTCCACGCCTCGCAGGCAGACGCGGTTCGGCGCTTAGCGATCCCGCGGGCGATGCACAACGATGGCGTCAGGCGATACGGGTTCCATGGCCTGTCCTATACCTACATCGCGAGAACTCTGGCTCGCATCGATCCAGACACTGCGCAAGGTCGGGTGGTTGCGTGTCACTTAGGAAGCGGTGCAAGCGTCTGCGGGATGATCGGCGGTCGGAGTTGCGACACAAGCATGGGGTTCTCCGCGCTGGACGGCATTCCGATGGCGACCCGACCCGGCTGGATCGATCCCGGCGCCCTGCTCTACCTCATGCGGACAGGCATGCGCCAACCGGAGCGGATCGAGCAGTTTCTCTATCATGAGTGCGGCTTGCTCGGCGTCTCGGGCATCAGCGGTGATACACGCGTTCTCCTCAAAGATCCAAGTCATGAAGCGACCGAGGCCATCGATCTCTTCTGTCTGCGAGTGGCGGGCGAGATATCGCGGCAGGCTGCAACGCTCGGAGGGCTTGATGCAGTCGTCTTCACAGCGGGAGTCGGGGAGAACCAGCCGGAGATCCGCGGCCGGATTTCGGAACGCCTGCACTGGCTCGGTCTTGAACTGGATGACGGACGCAACGAAGCGAACAGCCAAGTCATTAGCACGCCGAGCAGCCGCATTAAGACATTCGTCATTCCCACCGACGAGGAACAGGTGATCGCCGACGAAGCGCTTTCCGTCCTCTCGCACCACAGGCTCTGAAGGAGAAGATCGTGAACGACGTCGCTACGAATGTCATCTATGATGTCGAACTTGCCCTGATCGACCGCTACTGGCGGGCAGCCAACTACTTGTCTGTCGGCCAGATCTACCTCATGGACAACCCGCTGCTTCGCGAACCTCTGAAGCCGGAACACATAAAGCCGCGACTTCTCGGTCACTGGGGGACGACACCGGGCTTGAACTTCATCTACGCGCACCTCAACCGGGTCATCAGGAAGCGAGACCTCGACCTTCTGTACATATGCGGCCCCGGTCACGGCGGTCCCGGCATGGTCGCCAACACCTATCTCGAAGGCACCTACAGCGAGGTCTATCCCGACATCCCCGAAAGCACGGAAGGCCTGCGGAAGCTGTTCAAGCAGTTCTCCTTCCCCGGCGGCATTCCAAGTCATGTCGCGCCCGAAACGCCCGGATCGATCCACGAAGGCGGCGAACTCGGTTACGCCCTTGTGCACGCCTTTGGCGCAGTGTTCGACAACCCCGACCTGATCGCCGCGTGCGTCGTCGGTGACGGCGAGGCTGAAACCGGCCCACTGGCGGCCGCGTGGCACTCGACAAAGTTCCTCAACGCCTCCCGCGACGGCGTTGTGCTCCCTATTTTGCATCTCAATGGCTACAAGATCGCCAACCCAACGATCCTCGCGCGCAGCAGCGATGAAGACCTCACCAGTCTGTTTCGTGGTTACGGGTACGAGCCGATATTCATTGAGGGCCATGATCCTGATGTCATGCATCGGAAGATGGCGGAGACTTTGGAATATGTCTTCGAAAGGATCCGCGAACTCAGGGACGAGGCCCGAGCCAATGCACCTTCGCCGGGCGTTCCCCGCTGGCCCATGATCGTCCTGCGCAGCCCCAAAGGATGGACGGGGCCGAAGGAGGTCGATGGGAAGAAAGTCGAGGGGTTCTGGCGTGCTCATCAGGTTCCGGTCGCCAACTGCCGGGGCGACGACGGCCATCGCAAGATCCTCGAGGACTGGATGCGATCCTATGATCCCGAAGACCTCTTTGACCACGACGGGCGGTTGAAGGAAGAACTTCGCGCACTGGCCCCTACGGGAAAGAAGAGAATGGGCGCCACGCCGTTCGCCAACGGGGGACTGCTTCGCAAGGAGTTGCTGGCACGCCCCATCCAGGACTTTGCCGTCGAAGTTGGAGAGCGCGGCTCTCAACAGGTGCAGTCCACGGAGATCTTCGGCCACTACCTCCGGGAGGTCGTCAAGCTCAACGCCGACACGAAGAACTTTCGCGTGTTCGGTCCCGACGAGACGGAGAGCAATCGCCTGGGAAGTGTCTTCGATGAGACGCAGCGCGTATGGATGCAGTCCATCGAGGACTACGACGTGCATCTGTCGCGCGATGGCCGGGTGATGGAGGTGTTGTCCGAGCATCTTTGCCAGGGGTGGCTGGAAGGCTATCTTCTGACGGGACGACACGGCCTCTTCTCATGCTACGAGGCGTTCATTCACATCATCGACTCCATGTTCAACCAGCACGCCAAGTGGCTTAAGGTCACACGCGAACTGGAATGGCGGGCGCCGATCTCCTCCTTGAACTACCTACTGACCTCGCACGTCTGGCGCCAAGATCACAACGGCTTCTCGCACCAGGATCCGGGGTTCGTCGATCTCGTTTCCAACAAGAAGGCAGACATCGTCCGCATCTATCTGCCGCCGGACGCCAACACGCTGCTGTGGGTCGGCGACCATTGCCTGAAGACCTACGACCGCATCAATGTGATCGTTGCGGGCAAGCAGCCGGAACCGCAATGGCTTTCGATCGACGAAGCCGAGGCGCATTGCAAGGCGGGCGCAAGTATCTGGGAGTGGGCGAGCTATGAGGACAACACGATCGCGCCCGACGTCGTGATGGCATGCGCAGGCGACGTGCCGACGATGGAGACGCTGGCGGCAGTCATGCTGCTACACGAGGAAATCCCCGATCTGAAGATCAGGACCGTGAACGTCGTGGACTTGCTGGCACTGCAGGATCCCGAGCAGCATCCACATGGCATCACGCACGAGGCGTTTGACAGGATTTTCACGACAGACAAGCCCGTCATATTTGCCTACCACGGCTATCCCTACCTCATCCATCGGCTGACCTATCGGCGAACGAACCACCAGAATATCCACGTCCGCGGCTTCATCGAGGAAGGCACGACCACGACGCCGTTCGACATGACGGTGCTGAACGAGCTGGACAGGTTTCATTTGGCGCTGGAGGCGATAGCTCGCGTGCCGGGCCTTGCAGACAAAGTGCGCGAGACGGTCAACCAATTCCGCGCAAAGCTCGTGGAACATCGCGGCTATGTCGAGCAGTATGGCGAGGACATGCCGGAAATTAGGGATTGGCGGTGGAAGCGCTGACGAAGTGGACGTCTGCGTTATGAGCGAGGCAGACGTCATCGCCTTGCGGGCGTGTCAGCGCAGCGACGCCGAACCGGCATGCGCGACATGTCATAGAAGTGTCGGAATCACGTATGGTGTCCTACCTGCCCGATCGCAAGGCATAAGTCGCCGCCGAACGCCTCCCCGAGAAAGCGCCCAGACACTATCCAGCGAGGCGCCAAGGTGGTTGTCAGGGCCGGCGATGCTTGGACATAGTCGACGCGTCATTCGCCGAGGGAGGCCTCGATTCAACGACTGCGTCGTTCATGCAATTGTCTCCCGAGCTTTAGCATCGCCTCAAAGCAGCGGAACATTATCTGCGCTACCGACTTCTGATAGACCCACAGGAGATCTGAGTATGTTCGTTCGAGATGTCATGACTAAAGATGTTGTCATCGCTGCACCGGATGCCAGCATCCGTCAGGTGGCTCAGATGATGTCGCGGATCGACAGTGGCGCGATACCGATCATCAATAGTGAAATTTTAGGCATCGTAACTGATCGCGATATCGTCCTGCGAGCGGTAGCCGAGGGACTCGATCTGGATGGCCCAGTTTCAGAGATCATGACATCAGGGATTGAGAGCTGCCTTGAGGATGACGACCTCCGCGAGGCCTCCCGCCGAATGTCTGAACTTCAGATGCGCCGTCTCTTGGTTTTCGATCACGACGGCAACGTGAGTGGAATTCTTTCCCTCGGTGATATGGCGGTCCTCAACGAGGAGCTGGCGGGCGTCACGCTGGAAGAGATTTCTGATGATGAGGAAGTGAAATAATAGGCTACCCCGACCGTATACTCTGAAACTTTTGTTATCAAAATCGCGACATTGCTATTCAAGTCATGGCGGCGAGGTACATCACGTGTGCAATGTCGTGTGATGATGGGGCTCAGGTCACGCACCATCCCGGAAAACGGGGAACACGCGCTCGATACTCTGAGCAAAATCATGATCAGAAATGGGTCGAAAGTTCGGACTGACCGACGAAGACAGAAGACCGTTTCGGCAGTCACGCTCGTCGTCCCACCCTGGGTGATCAAGGATTGGATAGAGACAGATCCCTTCAAGGGGAACGCCGGCGGCGATAGCCGCCGAGGCTTCCTTGGCTACGTACTGGATCCACGGCGCCCTGCGATCGCCTTCTATCCCGGTTTCGGCGATTAGAATCGGACGACCGTATCGGGCATAGGTCTCCACAAGAATATTCCGAAGTGGTTTGTATTGTTGGTGCCCGATGTCAATCGGAGACCCTCTATGGATCCATTGATTATTAAAGTAATAGTTGACACCAACGATATCCAGGTAGTCAGCTAGGCCCCCGATCTGTGGCCAGATCCTGCCTTCGATCAAGTCCCAACCTTGAAACTGTGCAAGCCGGTGGCCTTCGGCGGCGGCAGTATCCCACGGGCGCGCGCGATCCGCGACGACGTTGATAACCGGATCGCAGTGGACAAAACGGGCGCGTGCATCGACCTCCCGGATCGCGTCCATGGCTGCGATTGAGGCGCGTGCTAACTGAACCTTCAACTCAAACCCACGATGTCTCGAGAAAGGATTCAAATAGGCGGCATCGCCTCCACCCCATGCAAAGAACGAAATCTCGTTCACTGGGCAGTAGAACGGAACCAGGTCGGTTTCATCTCGCACGACGTCGGCGCATGCTCCGGCAAATTTTGCGAAACGCTCAACGAATTTCGGCGACCAGATGTCCAGATCGTCAGGCCAACCATAGTGGAGCAGATCCCAAATGACCTGTGTGCCCGAGAGTGATGCTGCCCTCAGCATTGAGCGAACGCTCGACCAATCGTAGCTGCCGGCCCTATCAATCAGGTGCCATCGGAACCCGTCGCGGACCGTTTTTATGCCGAACTCCTGTAGTCGCAGATAGTCTTGGTAGGCGTGGTCCTCGTGCTGTGTAGCGTGGATGATATCCAGACGACGCCCGTGCTGTTCCCCTTCTCTTTGCCGCAGACGATGCGTCGAGCATTCAAAGCCGCCTTGCAAGAAGGATTTGAAAATCTTTTTGGGACGCCCGGCCTGCCGTTCGCGCAGAACGTCCGAGAACAACTTCTCCCACAGCGGTATTACAGCCGGAACGCTGTAGCGCTCCTCGATCTTCAGCCTCAACCGCTGACCTAGCCGTTTACCCTCATCTCGATCGTCGATCAGTTTCCGAATACTGACCGCCACTGCTAACACATCTGCGTGTGGAACCAAAATGCCGGAGACTCCATCCTCAATTTGCTGCAGAGCACCGTTGTCAGGCGTTGCGATGACGGGAAGAGATGCGGCGCCTGCCTCTGCGATCACGTGGGGCATTCCCTCGCCCTTGGAAAGCCAGACGAAGATATCCATTGCTGCCAGGAGATCCGGGACGTCCGTCCGGTCTCCAAGGAATGTCAACCTTGGGCCGAGACCGAGCGCGGTTGCACGCTGACGGAGTTCAACAGCGTAATCGGGGTGAAAGGCGTCAGGGCCGCCGACGACGATAAATTTTGCAATTGGGCAGCTTCCCTGAAGTGATGCCGCCGCATCGATGAAGTCCTCGACGTTCTTTTTGGGGTCCAGTCTTCCCACCCACCCGATAAGGACCTCGCTTTCGTCGATCCCGAGCACCGTTCGAACCTCGCTACGTCGACCGTTTCCGAACTCGCTGAGATCGACCATAGAGGGAATTTCGACTGCATGGGACTCGCGTCCAGGCATTCGGGCTGCAGCCGCCTCGGTGATTGTCCGACACACACCAACGTAACGCGAAGTGAAATGCTTTGGCCCTGCCTCGGCTTCAGATACCAGCCCTCCATGCTCGATTAGCGGAGGGCGCAGTTTAAGCCTCTCCAAGGCGGGGTATATGTCGGCGACGTTCTGGCAGGAGACGACGAGATCATATGCCGGCACCTTCCCGGCGAGGTAAGCGACCGTGTCATCGAATGAGAGATCGTAAGGTGTTGTGTCGACGTGTACGCCGAGCGCTTCAAGTTGCTGGTGTGTTTGTTCCGGCATCCCAGGTTTACGAAAGCACGCGACGACATCTATCTTATACCGGTCAGGATCCAGGTTGGCTGCAAGAAGACGAACCTCCGTCTCCTCGCCGCCGACGACGAGCCAGGCGAATACAAATAGAATTCGTGTAGGCGAGTTATCGTCCCCGATCATAGGTCAGCCTGAAAGACGATCTGGATAAAGTCCGGTCGGTTGTCGATCAGACTTCGCAGGAACACAAGGCCATCCGACATCGGCACAATATCGGTTATCAGATGGTCTCTGATAGCCTGGCCATCGCAACGTAGTACCTCGACCGTATTCGCCGCCAAGCGACGCCTGTCCCAACTCGCAGAGAGCCCCCGTGGCACTCTGTTGATCTGAGCGCATTTGATGCTCAGACCGTTGTGATGGAATTCCTCTCCAAGTCTTAGATCGGGAGAACCGCCCTGATAAAAAGCAAGATCTATGACGACACCTTGGGGCCGCAATGCTTTCATTGCGAGATGCAGGCTCTCAGCGCTTGCTCTGGTCTGGAACACAATGTCGGCGCCCCGCCCCATGGTCCCGTCGTGCCATCTCGCCTTAGTGTATTGCCACGCCTCGTCATCGGTGAGCGCGACGAATCCCAAAGCTTCGGCCCTTGCGCGTCGGAATGACGAGGGGTCGGTGATCACCACTTCAGACGCCCCCGCTTTGCGGGCAAACAGAGCGGTCATAAATCCGACAGGCCCTCCGCCGCAGACAAGCACGGGACGTCCGGCAATGCTCGCGCCGAGCGATGGGACATGAGATCCAAACACTTCGGCATCGGCGTGAAGGATACCGTTGGCAGCAATTGGGCCCATTTGGGCGGCGAAGACCCCAAGAACCGGGTCGACGTCATCTGGGAGTGGGATCAGCGTTTCGTGATAAGGGTCTGCGGTATGACCGCTTTTATGGCCGTAAGTCCCACAAATAATCTGTCCATCTCGGAAACCCGCGGCCCTGGATTCGACCACTTTCGCCACCTCCATGTAGCCGAGGAAGGGGACCGGGTAATGAAGATCAGGCTCGCTTCGCAAGAAAACGCCGCGCTGACCGTCGAAGCGAGAATGGAAGTACGGGTTGGTATTCTTGAGGAACGTTAGTTCCGTGCCCGCTGACAGTCCCGTATAAAGCGTCTCCAGCCTGACTTGTCCGTCCGGCGTCGGTCCTTCCTCGTACTCAAAAAAATAGGCTTCCAACGGACCTTTGACGCCGAGAGATCGGACTAACCGGTGACCAGCCGGCAAAGGCTGATCCAGATCATCGACCTGTTCAGATTGAAGCGGCGGTAAGGTGCTGCGATCGAATGCCGCAGGCTGCAACCTCACAGCATCGCCGCTATTTGCCGACGCAACAACGGCGAGAGCAAGCCGGTGCGTAATAAGCGCGTCGCCGTAAGGGCAACGAATGTTGTTCGGCCTCCCTGCTACCGCATCGACAAAATCCCTATCTTCTCTCCAGACCGGGTCACCAACGGCTGTCCGAACTGGGCGACCCCGACCGACATCAACCATGATCTCATGATCGTTTAGCTCGATCGCCAGTTTGTCTGCGAAGATGTGGAGACCGACCCGATGGCTCCAACCAAGCAAACAGGTCGATGAGATGTTGGCCAATACGCCAGTCTCGAAAGTCAGGTTGGCTGTGGTTACAGTCGGCACGTCAAGGCCGGGGAAATCCCCGCGGTCCACATGGCCCGTCCTGCCGTATACCTCAGTGACTTCGCCGACAAGAAATCGGGCGAGGTCGAGAAGGTGCGTCGTTTGCTCGACCATCTGCCCGCCGGACTGCTCTTCCTTCCACCACCACTGAGGAGGCGGCGTCGAATCGAGCCAATACCCCGAAAGGAGCTGCGCAGGATTGTCTTTGAGTAACTCGCGCGCTTCATCGACGATATCCAGGTATCGCCAATGGTAGCCCACGCCTGTGACCAGACCTGCGGCGCTGACCTTGTGCGCGATCTCTTCTGCAAGCTTGATGTCTCTCGTCAGTGGCTTCTCGACGAAAAACGGAATGCCCCGCTCAATCAAGTCAAACTCCGCGTCGCCATGAGCAAACGGTGGAATGCAGATATAGACTGCGTCCAAATCCTCGGCGTCGAGCATCTCTCTATGCGCTTTGTAGGATCTGGCGCCAAAGCGGGAGGCGGCCGAGACCGCGCGATCAAGGTCCGGATCGCAAAAAGCAACAAGTTCAATGTCTTTAAAGGTCGCAAGAACGTTCAGGTGACGTTGCGCGATACCGCCAACACCGATGAAACCGAGGCGCGTTTTTGTCATCATGTTACCCTTCGAGCTTTGAGAGCCTGCATGGCGACCGTAGACCTCGGCGGTCTCACTGACCATGCGGGAGGCGGTGAAATGGCGTCCGTACCGTTCCCGACCGGCTTCGCTAGCAGTTTCCAATCGGTCAGCATCTTGGAGCGCCCGAATGACGACCTCAGCAATGGAACTTTCATTTCCCGGCTCAGCAAAATACTCATACTCTTCTCCCAATGCCTCGACGCTTCCGCCAATTCGGGTCGCCACGACCGGCAATCCGACCGACATGGCTTCGAGAACCGCTAGGGGGAGCCCCTCGAATTGCGATGGGAGAATGAAGACATCCGCCGCCAGCATCAGGTCAGCGACGTCAGCTCTCGATCCCAGAAAACGGACAAGCGATGTCAGACCGAGATCCTCGACAAGGGCTTCCAAATTTGACTGCTCCTCCCCCGTTCCCACGAGGATAAGAATGGCCGACGGGACCGCGTGCAAGATCGTGGGGAAGGCCCTGATGAGGGACGCGTGGTCCTTTTGCGGGGTAAGGCGCGCAACTGTCAGCAGAACAATCTTCCCCGCAATCGCAAGTTCTTCATCGATCGAGCCCGAGGGTTTGGTCGGTGTCATCGGCTGAACGCCGTTCCTGACGACGGTGATGCGATCGCTGGAGATCCCTTCGGCTAGATAGCTTGCCTTGGAAGCTGCAGAGACTACGATGTGTTGGGAAATACGTTCCGTGGCTGCGCGGTAGCGCCGTTTTTGCTGAGGATCGGTTAGCAAGTATGGAAGGTGCTCGGTCCGGATAACGGGGATGTTGCAATCGATTCCGGCCGAGGAAAGTTCATGGCCTTCCCATCCTATTCCAGCGTGGACGTGCAACAGATCAACGCCGGCGCGCTGCAACCAGTCGCGGAACTCCACATCATCTCTCGCCAACTTTACTCTCAGGCCGCGGCGAGCCGCCCGCGGGAGTAAGCCAGTACGGTCCTCGCCAACGACCGCGAACGTTACGTCAAACGTCTCTTGCAAGCCCTGTCCGAGGTCGAGCATGTGCTCCCCCAATCCCGACGGCTCCAGGCTGTCTGTGGCGATAACCACGCGTTTGGCGTCAGACATGGAGTTCTTCTCGCGCGATCGCGTGTTCCACCAAGGCGCTCATCTTTGCGAACGTTTTGTCCCAAGATGACTCTGAAAGCTTTTCATCGATCACGGCACGCCAAGCCGGATCGGCGGGATCCATTCGACAAGCCTCATCGCAGGCTGCAGCGAAATGTTCGGCTCCGTCCACGAGAAAGACCCCCGGTACTTTGCTATAGCCTGACACGACATCTGCGATACGCGTGCTAACGACTGGAACGCCGGCGGCAAGATATTCAGGGGTCTTGGTGGGACTAATATAGCGGGTGGCATCGTTGTGCGCGAATGGCATCAAAGCTGCGCGCCAGCCGCTTAGATATGCTGGAAGCTCATGGTAGCTTTTTCGACCGAGATAATGAAGGTTCGCTCGTTTAGGCAGGTCCGATGGTGCAATCTTCACTACGGGACCCACGAAGACGAACGAATAGTTCGGCCTCATCCTCGCAACTTCGTCTACCAGCTCCAAGTCAATCCGCTCATCAATCACGCCAATATAGCCGAGCCGAGGCAAGCCTATCGAGGTCTGGTCATTGGGCGTGTCCTTGCGGGCTCTCGCCGAGCCGAAGTGTGTGACATCGACACTTGACGGAAAACAGTGGACGTTGGTGTGACGATTGCTTTTTGCTTCGAAAAGGCTTTCTCCGCCAGTGAATACCACACCCGCTCGGCACAATAGCACACCCTCTGCATCCTTGAGTTCCGGTGGCGCAAACTTAAAATTTGCGAGTTCATCCATGCAGTCGTAGACAACAGCTTCCGCGTCGACATGAAGGGCAAAGGAGAACATCAAAGGGGTGTAAAACCACAGAATCGGCTTGGCCACGCAAAACGAAGCGATCACCTCATCGAGCAGCCGCGACAGAGCAGCTTGTCGTTCAGCTTCGGACCACCAATGCGGGACGCGTGGTCGGATCGCTTTAACCGCCGTGCCCTCGAAGCTATGGACTTCAAAATATGCCAAATGGTGGTCGGTTGGAATGAACTCTTCGAAAAAAATGACCCGCCGATCGCAAGAGAATCTTTCCATTAGATGCTGCGGCCGTTGAACCACAAAGTCCCAACGAAGATGGGAGAAACAAACTATCGGTGCGCGATGATCAAGCGCCTTCAAAGCCGTCACAAGATTCATGCCAAATCCCCACGCTACGTTGCGTTAGTGAACCTGCATTTATGACGATGGTTCCTTGCTCCCAAAAATAAGATGCCCCCTCGGATTTGACTGGATAGCGTGCGCAAGCTTCTCGATCGAGGAGGGCCAAAGCCAGTTTTCACAGACGGTCTGTCTTGGGGAGAAATCACTCCGTCTCGCGAGCATTTCGACGATGCCTTGGGCGAACAGAGCACCGTCGACAGCCAAGCCAGTGTCACGCGTGATGTACTGAAGCCCGCAGGCAAGTTTGTTGTTCGCCAGCACGGGAATCCCTGCGAGCATGTATTCGGTGAGAATGGCCGGCGCCCCGTCATCCACGCCACAGACCACCCCAATCTTCGATTGGCTCATGTATCTATTGACTTCGTCGTAGCCCACGCCTGGAGGCCCAATGAATTCAACGTCCAAGCCGAGCTCCGTTGTTCGAGCTTTGAACGAGTCGACCAACTCTCCGTAACCGCAGACACAGAGAGTTTTAAGCGGCACGGGAATTTTTGCCAACGCATCAAAGAGCACGTCGTGACGCTTATAGGATTGAGCGGCGGCTACATAGATTACGTCGTACACTTTCTCCAAGCCCAGTGGCCTGAACATGGTCTCGGAGGCGAATTCAGGCCCAATTGGTAGAACTAACGTTGCCATGCCGGGATGGACGCGTTGAACTTCCTCAGACTGCCAATCGGCACCGGTCAGGATGAGATCGAAATGGCGGCTGACTTCAGGTGGGATGCGCAACGCTGGCGCATCGATCGAATTGTAAATCTTAAAGCTTTTGCTGCAAGCGCGCATGATTTCTTCGTCGACGCCGAGCCCCCACACGCATAAAATGTCCGGTGCTCCAAAAGCGGCGATGTAACCCAACATGTCGTTTGAGGAGAAAGGAGCCATTGGACCATTCAACCTGAATGACCTCCGGGTCAGCGGCCCGTTGTCTCGACGGGCGATAGCCTCGGGACTTCGACTGTGGGTCCAAATCTCGGCGCTATCGACAAGCCTGGATCGCAAGAACGCAAGCGGGAGACGCTCCATGTAGCTGCCTACTACATCGAACTTCTCCTTGTAATCCCCTCCAAAAGCGGATCCCGCGACGCCACGTGCCTCCCATAGGGCTTGAAAATCTGCGGCTGGTGGCAGCTCCGCATCCTGGAAACATCCTTCCTGGTAGTCACTGATAACGACAAGTCGCGTTCTAGCGCGGCCAACAATCTCACCCATGGCTTCTGCCTAAGGTGTCCATACTGGCGGTCGCTGCAAAAAGTGTCTCCAGAAACGCGAGGCGCTCATCGGCCTCGGTCTTCAAGTCAAAAAGGATCCGCTTGCCTCTCACGATTGGCTTTGCGCGCTTTTTCCATTCTAGGAGCTTGGAAGCATTGGCGCGTTTGTGGAATTCGATCGCGGTTCCTTCTGGTCCTACAAGGACCGATGCAATACCGAGATGACCGGCTTGCGCCCGCAAACAAGCAGCTCGAAGCAGCACCACCACCGGCTCGGCGAGGTCCCCGAAGCGATCCAACATCTCCTCCTCCAACTCGTCAAACTCTTCCATCGACGTCATCTTTTGAAGACGGGTATAAAAGCTCAGTCGCACTGTTGGATCCGGAACGTAATCGGACGGGATATAGCCCGTTACGCCGATCTCGAAATCGGGAAGTTCAAACGATGCTGAGACTCCTCCCCGAACCGAGCTTACCGCGTTCGCAAGAAGCTCTTGATAGAGATTAGTTCCGAGAACCTTGATGTGTCCCGCCTGCTCCTCGCCTGCCACGCTACCACCGCCACGTAGCTCAAGGTCATTCATCGCCACGTCAGTACCCGATCCCAGACGATCGAACTTGAGCAGCGCGGATAGACGCTGGCGACTATCGTCGCTTGTCTTATCATCAGTCTCGGTCAACATGTACGCCAACCCTTGCGATCTGCCTCTTCCAACGCGACCCCGCAATTGATGAAGCTGTGCCAGACCAAATCGGTCGGAACGCCAGACGAAAATCGTGTTCGCGCGGGGTACATCGAGACCGCTCTCGATGATGTTGGTTGAAAGTAGAATGTCGGCCTCGCCTTCGGAAAAGCGAACAACAGCATCTTCCATCCTATCTACCGCCATCTTGCCGTGCGCCACGAGAACCTCCAGCTCTGGT
Organism: Rhizobium sp. S152; assembly: GCF_030380735.1. Lineage (GTDB taxonomy): Bacteria > Pseudomonadota > Alphaproteobacteria > Rhizobiales > Rhizobiaceae > Rhizobium. The sequence continues at coordinate 216,359 of NZ_JAUDRZ010000025.1, forward strand.
GCTATCTCCGCAAGCATTGCTTGGAGCGGAGCGATGTCAGCGACCCGTGGGGCGACAAAAAAGGATTGTCCGCCACGACGTCTCTCACGCAGCAAAGCTGCCCGGATCGATGCCGTGTCGGTTTGTAGTATGGAGGTCCTGACGGGGCGGCGACGGGCGGGTGGCGTTGTGAGCAAGCTCACGTCTTGAACGCCGATGAGAGCGGATTGCAGGGTGCGGGGAATAGGCGTCGCAGATAGGGCCAGCACGTGGACGTTCGGCGAAAGAGCCCGCATAGCGGCTTTGTCGGCAGCGCCGAAACGGTGCTCCTCGTCGATAATAACCAGCCCCAGCCTTTGGAAGCTTAGATCCTTCCCCAGAATCGAATGGGTTGCGATTACAATATCGACGGACCCATCATTTATCGCATCGAGCGTTCGCGTGACCTCGGCGTCTTTCACCGCGCGCGATAGCAGGCTGACTTTAAGTCCGGACTTCTCAAATCGCTTCTTGAACACATCGTAGTGTTGTCTGGCCAGAATAGTTGTCGGCGCGACCACTGCCACCTGCATGTCGGACATTGCAGCCGCCGCCGCAGCTCTCAGAGCAATTTCGGTCTTTCCGAATCCTACATCCCCGCAAATCAGACGATCCATAGGACGGTTACTCGCCATATCGGCCAAACATTCACCTACCGCGTTCATTTGATCGGTCGTGAGACTGTAAGGGAAGCGCGCAGCGAATTTCTGATACCGGTCTTGCGGCGGCGATAGCGGTTTCGATTTCATCTCGGAACGTCGACGGGCGGCATCGACGAGATGTTTGGCTGCGGACAGGATATCCTGCTGCAGGTCTTCTCGTTTCTTCGCCCATCCATTCGTGTTGAGCCGGTCCAGGTTTACGGAAGAGGCTTCGGCCCCGTATCGCCAAAGGAGGCCAAAATCCTTCATGGGAACGATGATCGAAGCACCCCCATGATACTCAAGCCGCACGGAGTCAAATTCTACGCCTTCGACAACGGTGGTTTCGATTGCGCGCAAAATCGCAACCCCATGCTCCTCATGAACAACAACGTCTCCAATCTGGAGATCCGGAGCGCGGAGCGTCGACGCCGCAAGGTCGCGTCGGTCGCCGATCGGCGGACCAAGAATGTCTTGGCAAGCCACCACCACCAAATTTCGCTTGCGATCTATATACCCTTCCGTCCACGCGACTCTTCCGCTTCTGATTCCTGGTCCAGGCTCCAAGAGATCTTGCCAGGTTTCGGTAGGCACCACTTTAGTGTTCAACGATTTGCTCAACCGATCTGTCAATCTGCTCAAGCGAGGTTCGTCTCCCGCTATCGCGAGAGGCGTGCCATTGGTGGCAGCATTGTTGACAAGCTCCCTGAGGGCTCTGAACCCTCTCCGACCTATTCCTAACGGAGAATATCCTTCTGTACTTAAGATTGACCAGCCTGGTGAGGAGCGCGCGTCATCCCAGGACTCGCGGTCGAGATAGAGCGAGCGTTGCGTCAAAGGCGCCCCAGAGGAAGTTCGTGCATCCTCTATAATGTCGAGATACTCGTCTACCCTTCCGTCTACCTGTTCGTCTATCAAAAAGGCGGCGGGTTTCAACAAGTCGAATACCGCTTGGAGCGCGCCGTAATTTGCAAACATCTGGGCATATACGGCCTGTCCATTGGGCGGTTCTACGGGATTCCCAGGAGGGAGGACGACTTCGGAAGCTGGTCCGAACAACATCGTTTGAACGCTTGCTTGCGTGCGTTGTGTCGCCGGATCGTAAAACCAGAGTTCCTCTACAATACCCTCTTCACTCAGATAGCACCGCATCGGTTGATTGCCGCCGGCAGGAAAAATATCGACAACGTCCTTTAGGATCGCGACCTCACCGGGCTCATCGACGACGCCGTCGATCGCGTAGCCTGTCTGCGAAAGGAAAGCTTCGAACGACGCGAGATCAAACCGGGTGCCGACAGCAACATTGAAGAACGCCGATTGGACAACGTCCGCAGGTGGCACCCGCTGCAGCATGGCTTCGAGTGACGTCACACATAGTCGTCCGCCGCGCTCAGTCGCCAGCCAATCGCGCAGGGCATCCATTCGCATTCCCATGGAAGCTCTCGATGGCGGTACTCTGTCGTATGGAAGACAATCCCACGCGGGCAGATAAACGAGTTTGCTCTTGAGCGAGATGCAGTCGCATGCCTCGACGACGCGCTTTGCACGCCCGTCCGAGCGTGCGACGAAGACAATGTCGTCGCCACAGTTGGCGTCAACAAGGCGTGCAAGCTCACTGGCAACGAAAGTATGATTTGCAGCGCTGTGTGGCTTTTTGGAATCTACTGACATCACTCTGAACCATGTAATTGCGGAAACGGGTAGAATGGCGCTAGTCAACGACCGTCACGTGACTAGGTTCCGAATAGGGGGATGGGCACAAGATCGATGCCGCACATTGCGCCATAGGACACAGGTAGGCGTTCAGCAGCGTGCCGCTTCGGTCCCGCAAACCAAAGCTGAGCGCTTACCGGCAGTTGTTTCATAGACTGTGGGGGGTGCGTTCCGAACATCAGCCACTAGTATCGAAAGCGGCTCTACTGTCCGTCATCATCTAGTTCCACCTCAAATCATGTGTCACGTCGCCTGGAACTCTCTCCGTAGACGCAAGTTGAAGCCAGTATCGCTGCGGTTTTCGTCCCTTGTCCTCGTTGGCGATCGGCGGAGGGTTGGCTTTCGCCGGTCCTTCGCCGCCTCTCCCACCGAAGCTTCTCGCGTGAAGCTTGCCTATCACCGCAGGATGGATCGTCCGGCCCCGTCTTCAGTTTGGTTATTTGCAGCTTGAGAGACCTGGAACCAAATAGCGAGGCGTTGGTTATCGCGTCGATCACGCGCCTCTTTCAAGGAGCTATTGATATGACTGCGCCATCTGCAATCCTTGAGCTGAGGGCGAATGCAAGACGGCAAAGCTCGTCTGATCTCTCCGGCGGCGGACTGGCTTATCCGCGGCCACCTTTCCACCATAGGAGTACATGTTATGATGAGCGGACCCATGAAAGCGCTTCTGGGGGCCCTGGTTGTCGCCGGATATCAGAATCGGGATAAAATCGGCGACTTTCTACGGGGCATTCAAAACCCGGCGGTGCCGGATGGCGGCTCGAGCGCCGGTCAGCCGGGATCACCGCAATCGAAAGGACAAGGCGGAATGTTTTCCGGCCCTGGGGGCCTCGGCGATCTTCTCGGAGGCCTGACGACTGGCGGGATACTCAGTGGCGGGCTTGGTGACCTGCTGAAGACGTTCCAGCAGAACGGTCACGAGGATAAGGCCCAGAGCTGGGTGCAGTCCGGACCTAACGTGCCTATCGATAACGATCAGCTTTCCGAAGCTCTCGGCCCTGATGTCATTAACGAACTGGCGGCTAAGACCGGACTGTCGCCTCAGGAAATCATCGATCGTTTGAGCCGCGATCTTCCCACGGCTGTAGATGATCTGACCCCGCACGGGCGGGTACCCGACGCCGGAGATGAGTTCCTGAGTTCGGCGAGTGCGGCCACCACCAGTGGCCAAACCCAAGCCTGACGACGAAAGGAGCTCATCATGCCGGATCCAAAGAAGTCACCTGCTGTGCAGTCGATGCTTAAGGAGCAAGACAAACAGCGCGAGAAAGCGCGTAAAGGCGAACTGGACATGAGGCTCGAAGATACGTTTCCGGCCTCGGATCCAGTATCGGCGACGACTACCTCGATCCCAGCAGGTCGCACAGACGCCGATGAAGCTGCTCGTATCGCTGGCCGCCGACCTATGGCGACTGACGACGACGACCAATATCCTCTGGTCGACGACGCCCTCGCCGCAACGGGCGAGAGAACAAACGGCTTAGATAGCGCGGCCCCGAGCGAAGGTCTTCGCAGCCTTCGGCGCGACGCAGGCCGCGTTGCAGGGTCGGTTGGCGAGATCGCGGAGGGCGGCGCCCATCTTGCAAAAGCGGAGGTCCGCGGGATTTGGAACGACGTCGAAGCAAAGATCCGCGAGCGCCCGCTGACAGCCGTCGGGATCGTAGCCGCTATCGCCTACCTCTGGGGAGCCACGCGATAGTGTCGAAGGGGTTCGGGCGGATCGCGAAGGAGATCGTAAGAGGCCGCCCAGAGCGTCTCAAACAGATGGACTAGCAAATGCGATTTTACTTTCATGTGCGTTCGGAACGAGGCTACGACGACGACAAAGAAGGAATTGAACTCGCTTCTCTTGAAGCGGCCAAGCGCGAAGCAGAAGCGTCGGCTAGGGAGATGGTGGCCGAGCTTGTGAAGCAACAAGAGAGAATCGACGGTACGCGCTTCGAGATAGCTGATGAGCAAGGCCGGGTGCTGGCTGTCTTGCCGTTTCTTGACGTGGTCAAGCTTGGATGAGAGATCTTGGCGGTGCTGGTCCGGAACTTAATGCCCACAGTTTGATTAAACTGCAAACCGGAGATTCTACGATGACCTATGTTGCTTCCCCAAGCCATTCGATCGGCGATATCGCTCGAGCGGAAGACCTTAAGCAGTGTCTTGAAACCGCTCGTAAACATTTGAACGAGACCTCCCGAGCTTCCGATACGGAAAGACAGCACGAACTTGTGTCTTCCGCAGTAGACGCTGGTTGGGAAGAGGATGAAGTTCGGGCGGCAATCGCTAGCGCGTATGCTGAACCAGCCCATGACGAATCCTTGAAGCCAACTCTGGGCGTCGTTCCGTCGTCGTCGGTGTGAGTAGCGACCGCGCATTGGTTACGAGTAATTTCTGAGGTCAGCAGCCATAGCTGCGTCTCGGTCGGAAGATGGTACCCGCTTGGAAGCGTCTTCGACCGACGGAACTACTGATAGAGTAGAACTCGGAACTTAAGACGTTCGCCGGCGTTAGGTCGGCATCCATAATGAAACCGGAGAATCCTATGAAAGCCATTTCTACAATTATCGCTGCGACCATTTTGACCATCTCGCTTACGGCATGTGGCAACACTATCCGTGGCATGGGCAAGGACACCGCAAATACGGTAGACGCTACTCAAAGCGCCGGTCATCGCGTCAATCGCGCAGCTTCAAACTAGGTGCCTTAGGTTATATGCGGGGGAACAAGCGGAAGGCACTATGAGCGATACGGAAACCCCACCGACCGTGACCTTTAACAGGATCAACAAGAAGGCGTTTTTCATCTTCCGCCTCCAACGTTATGAACTTCCAGGGATGTACAAGAGTCTAGCTGAGGCCCAGTACGTGGCGGAAAGGCAGTGCCGTTCGATGGGGTGGGAAGAGCGAACTCCCAAATAAGGCCTGCTACGCGCTTTGGCTCGCGGTGTTTGCAAGGTCAGGATTCGGATCAAACCACCACTCGCGAAGACGCATCCACTCCAAACATAGAACCACCCCAAATTTCCCGAGTCCCGTCGCCGATGAGGCGAAGGTTGAAATGTAAGGCCAAGCTCTTCAGCCATAAGGTGAATTCTCGCCGGACAGTGTGGGCTGAGATCATATCGATGCGATCCCGTCGCTACCTCAATCGGCGCGGCGGGATCGGTCAATATTCAAACGTGACAAGATAGTTGTTGTGCGCGGCGCAGGGCTCGTCTTTGGGCGTGCATTGCTTTTCCCGCCCTGAGTCTGGAGCTTGCCCTTCCCTGCGCTGCTTGCAGGATCCGTACACTTCGTCTTGTCCTCAGCGTTTGCGCCGCCGCCGATGTCGGACTGGTTCTTGTCGATCGTCGACCCGGCCGGACCTGAATTGGACTGGCCAAACGCGGCTCCGGCGAGGCCAACTGCTAGAATCGCAGTAGCGAAGATTTATTTTGCTTCCAGTTTTGGCCGAATGCGTAGCAGGTCGCTCCTAGTGCGCTGATCGAGTTCAATTGATGAACCGGATTGCGAGCATCAACCGGTCTCCGCGAGTGGGCGCGGATGCGCGATGATAGCAAGATGTATCCTGAACGAAACCCGTCCCGGCGGGTCCCTCGATCGTCAACTCGTTCTCCCGCCCGAACTGCTTATATACTGCCTCGGGCGTCGCTCTCGCTGATCCGAGCAGCATCTTCAAAGGCTTCCACTTGTGGGAACGTTTCATCATGACGTGTGCCCCAGAGAAGCGGTTTGTGTCAGTGATGTAAAAGCTTGCGTAAACGAAGCTGTATCCCCCGACGTCGTAATGATAGTCGATGACTCCATGTTTCAAATTACGTCTTTCCTCGTCATTCATAGACGATGCGAAGCTCCAATCGAGGATTGTAATTATTTTCCGAGGCTCATGACCCAAATATTTCCGCACGATTGATCGAAGTATCGGATCCTCGATGACCTTCTGCACGGCGCCGCATCGTTCTGGTTTAGTTATCCCGCCAATTGGCATCTTGCGGCCATCGGCCGCGACGCCGTCTTTTATCTCCGAGTAGAGGAAGGTTGGGCCCGTGGGATCATAAATGGCGTGGAGCGGTTGCGAGAGCGCGAATTCCAGGATCTGGTCAACGAGGTACTTCGGCAGATTCAACCCAACGAACACAGCTTCATCGCGGATAGTTTGCACAATTTCTGGAACCATGGCGTCCGGAAACACAGTGGGCATGCTCCAGCTACCCACGGGTTTACGCTTGAAGAGTTCCGTAGCACCTCTGGCGGAGCTGTAAGCTAGCCGGACCATGCGAAATCGGCCAAGCAAGTAGGCGAGATCTTTAGACTTGACGCGACTGATGATGCCTCCCGCAATCATGGCTCACTCCCCTATTGGTGCCCATGCATTGTTACATAGTAATATGATAATTCTTCTGTAGATCGGTTGCACGCTGTCTAAATGAGGTAGCCATCACCTAATTCTTAAGCACGCGCCGAGGGGGAAACGAGGGCGCAAGTGCCCCGCGCAAAGGAATCGTTCGGCGACAGACGCTTCAGATACAAATAAACCAGTCTCGCCGGTCAGAAGGGGTGTCCCGCACTTGGTTGGGAGACCCCGCAGAGGACAACGCGTCCGAGGTGATATCATGTCGTTGGGAACTCTGCTTTCTCATCAGGGTTTCAGAGAAGTCGGCGTGGAGGACTTCCGGTTCAACCCCGTCGGCGAAGGCGAAGGGTTTCATGTTGCAGCGGCCCTTCGCCGCTAGCGCCGGGTCGGCTGTGTGTAACCGTGGCGTTGATAAGAACGCCGGCCCAGCAAGGACCCGCCGTGGGCACGCTGCTCACGGCGGGTTTGCGCCGGCTAAGATTTTGGAGCTGGCGTTGAAAGCCTGAGCTGTTCTCACCCGCCCCTTCGAGACTGAGTTGCGTTCTCAACACGTTGGAAATCAGTGCCGCCACGACTCATCCCAACTCGTTTGGTTCGGTAGGCTTCTCGCATCCGCTCCTTCGTCCTATACGGGATCGCCAATAGGCCCTGGCGACAGGATCACTGTCAATTACGTGGAACGGATCATTGTGCCAGCGGCGAAAGCCCCGCCAAGGCAACGTCTGTCGGCTTCGAGGAAACTTTCGCATTGCGATCGACTCGCGCTAGCACACTGTCCGGGCCTGCAACCAAGGCGAAGGTAAGACGCATTTGCCGGCCGGCGAACCGCCATTACAGGTACCTGACTTTCTCGAACAACCCTTGATCGGCGGACAACGTTCTGCGTGCCTTTTTGGAGGTCTGCGATATCTACGTCGGTGAGTTGATCTATTTCCATCGGGTCCGCAGCGTTGCGCGCACTTGAGGGCATCAGCTTACGAATTGCTTCCCGGAGATTTTCGAATGGGCGTCGCCGAGGAAACCAAGCTCGCTTTCGATCGTTATCCGGACAGTCAAAAGGAGGATGTTCATGTCTAACGTGTCCAAAGCCGGCGGCGACGACTACAACAATGCGACAACCCGCAACACATTCGCTTCTTCGGTCGAGAGCCTCGCCCAAATTTCGGACGCAGCGGCCGCAGGCTCACCGGATAGTGAAGCGGAAAACCTTTCAATATATCGGCTCGAGCCAATAGCGGCACCGGATGATCCTCGTTGGAAGAACTCGCCCGGTCACGGCATCGTTACGGTAGCTGCTCGAACGTCGGGGGACGCCAGGATTGTGGCCGCGAGCCGCGAACTCGATTTCATGGAAGTGGACGCTGCGCCAGCCGAAGATGTGACGACGTTCAACGCAAGCGCATTTCGCGACGATAAGCTCTATACGGTGATCGAGGTCGAGCGAGGCCGGACGGATATCGCTCGCGGAGTGATTGAGGGCGAGATCTCAGTTGATACTATCAGGCCGGTGCAGCCAGACTGAGATGCGGTTTCGAACTCCGCGAACCATGCCAAAACAGGCATGTGATCGGGCCTTTCGAGGAAGCTGGCGCAGCCTTTGGCGTCGATTGCGCCTCAATGTCGAAAGGTTCGATTGTGACTATGCGCATTTTCCGAAGGACACCTACTACATCGCACAAGGCTTGGCGACGATCGGTGTTCCAGCAAATTTCTGCGGAAGGACCTCGGCGCCGTAACCGGTCGCAAACTTAAAGGGTATTCCCGCCATCGCAAGCCTGTCTGCAAACGCGAAGCTTGTTTCATCCCCGAGATTCACATCTAGCATCGGCGCATCCGGTTGGCTTCCCACGTCAATGATCGCCATTGCGTCGGAAACGCTACCCGCAGGACCAAGTGGCCAACGACAGGCTCAACGCTGCCGGTCCCAGCCGGGACGATAGCGGACACTCGAAGTAGTCCTGTCCTAATCCCGTTCCGGATCTCACGCCTCTTTTGGGGTCATATTTCGCTCAGCAGGCACGTCACCCCTTCGACAACGCACAGATGCTCCAGTCTCGGCGAGGTAACCATCTTCAGCTACTTGTTTTCCGACGCGAGTTCTCCTGGCTTGAAATTGCCGGGTTCGCTCGAAGCGATGGCGTCAGATCGTTCCTCTCGGCCCGCAGACTACGTCACTCCTCCAGAATGGTCTGATGACAGAGGAACGCCAGTGGACGTTCCCATCAGTTCCGCTTCCGCCTCGTGCCAATGACGATCGTGCTGTCCTTCCGGTCGACCCTCAGCCTCCCACTTGGCATACGCGGCCTTCTTGGTCTCTTCCTCGTCCATAGCTGTCTCCGATCCTAGAGCTGCCGAGCCTGGCGTTCGGCCTCCAGTCGCACTTGACGAAGGCGGTCGGTCTTCGCATCCCGCCGTCGGCGCTCTTCAGCCAACAATTCGCGAGCGACCTCATTCGTCGTCTCCCGAGCGGCCAGTCGAGCTGCGGCGCTCATTGATGTTCGGGTGTTTCTCTGATTTTCTAACATTACAAATCCTCCCTGATGGAGAAACGCGCGAGCACGATCAATCGCTCAGTACGATATCGTACAAATACGTGAGATAATTGCTGCCTTGGGAGCCTGCTAATAGCTTCTCGAGCCCAGCCGATGTGACGATCAGGCAACTCATCTTTTTGGAACTAGCTTGGCTTCCGGGCATTTCACGCGAATGAAGCCGTCGATTTTTACCATCTCCGAGACTGTCACCCGGTTCGCAGGGCATCGGGTCACGGTGGCATCAGCCTTCGCCGTCGCATTGATCTGGTGCATATTTGGGGCAGCGATCGGTCTGCCAACAGAATGGTCTCTGCTTTCGAACATGATCGGCACGCTGACCACACTTTTCGTCCTTCTGCTCATGCAGCAGTCGCCCGCTTTGCAGGTAAAGGTCGACGAGCTGATCCGGTCGAGCGAAGCCGGCGACCATATGATCGGGATCGAACGGCTCGAAGCAGACGAGCTTTCGCGGCTCGTTGAAGAGCGTCAGGCTGGAGTCTGACCTCGCAAGCGGCTTTCCGCCTTTTCATTGGCGACGTCCTCGACACACTCGGCTTTCTGCGCCAGCGTCTTGCTCATCTCGCGAAGCTCCTGTTCGTCGAGCTTCTCGATGCCAACAAACTTATTCTGCGCTTGTGACGTCAAGATGAGCTCGTCGAGCTTCGCCTGCAGCGCTTTGCCGTCACGGTTTTGACTATTCTGCAAGACGAAAACCATCAGGAAGGTGATAATGGTCGTGCCGGTGTTGATGACGAGCTGCCATGTTTCCGAATAGCCGAAGAATGGGCCTGAGACCGCCCACATGATCACGAGCACGACGGCGAGCACGAACGTGGCCGGCTTTCCCGATAGATCTGCGATGCTAGTCGCGAATTTCGAAAACAAACTGGACAGGGTATGGTCGCTCATGATTGCCTCACGTTGCCCCCCGGCGAATAATAACGCGAGCAAGCATGTACAGTTCCGGAAACTGCTTTTATGTACGTTGGCAGACGTAAGTTCACGACAAGCATCCGCGGACCATGATGGGCCCCAAGCGTACGCGGACCAACACATGCAGGATGGCCTGGGCGACGGCGGTTGGAATTCGCTAGCGCGTGAGGAGAAACGACGCGGCCCGAGAACGGGCAACGTCACTTGCTTTCTCACAACGATCAGGCAGCCATTGTGTGAAACTGCTGCATCATCTTCCGGACATCATACGGTTTCGAGAAGAATACGCCGCCTTCTGGGAGTTCGCTTGCGGTCGGCCGCTGCTTCCCAGATACCACGATGATCGATATCGGCGGCCAGCGGTCGCGCACGATGGCGGCGAGCTTGAGTCCGTCCATGCCTCCCGGCATATCGATGTCGGTCATCACAACGCGGATCTCGGCATCAGTTTCAAGGAGCAGGATCGCCTCTGTCGAGTTTGCAGCCTCGAGCGCCAGAAACCCAGCTTCCTCGACAAGATCGACGGCAAGCATCCGCAGGAATGCTTCGTCTTCAACGATAAGTATTTTCGCAGTCATGCCAATTTCCGGAATCTCCAGGATCCTAGGTAACTTTGAGAGATGCTCACGGTTCCGTGAGATCAAAACTAATTCGGAAGCGCAGGCCATCGCTCGCGAAATCGACCTCCGTGGCGGCATGTGCCTTGCCAGGGCACGCCCTTTCAATGAGTGTCGAGCCGAAACCTTTGCGAACAGGCGCGGTCACCGGGGGACCACCCGACTCCACCCATGTCAGATTTATACGGTCGCCGTTCGTCCATCGTAGCGATACCCTTCCGTGCTCCACCCCGAGACTCCCATACTTCGTCGCATTAGTCGCCAATTCGTGAACGACCAGAGACAGAGGCATCGTCAAATCCGCGGGCACGACGACGTCGGGACCTTCCATCGAGATGCGACCGCCATCCGTCGAATGAGCCTGCAGTGCGGCCGCCAGGACCTCGCGGATCGCCGCCGCTGCGCCCTCCTTGGACAGGATCAGGTCATACGTGCTTGCGAGAGCCCGGAGCCGCTCCGAAAAGGATTCGTACCGCTCCCGATCGGACTTCGCGAAACTCTGGCGAGCCATCGCCTGAACGAGAGCAAATCCGTTCTTCACGCGGTGAGCAAGCTCGTGCACCAAGAGGTTCCGATCCTCCTCCGCCTTTTCGTTCTGCACGCGCCGGCAATCCAATTCGTCGAGGAGGCTGTCAAGCGATGCGCCGACCGCGTGGAGTTCGTCGGTAGACTTCATCATCGTGCGCGCTTTGGTCTTGCCATCCCGCCAATTCTCCATGACGGCCGAGATGCGCGAGATTGGCACAAGCAAAAACTGACGACCTATGAAGATCGCAAGCATCAAGGAGATGAGTGCTCCGACCGCAATGCCGACGACGTTCGTGACCGTAGCGCGGTTGATCGGCGCGAACGCTTCCGCCATCGAAAAGCCCGCGCTGACGTACAAGGGACTATTCGGCAGGGAAATCGGCCGGTATCCGAGGACGCGGTCAGTTCCGTCCTGGCTTCGCACCTCTATGACGCCCGGCGCATCGGCATGAACGAGCTTCTGGTAGTCGTCCGGGATGACAGTTCCGACGAAACGTTCGGGCAGCGGGACTCGCGCCACGATAGTTCCGTCCCGATCCGCAAGAGTGACCGCGTTGCCCTGCGCGACGCCGCGCTCGGTGATACGGGTCTGAAGCCAGTCGAGCCGGATTCCGCTGACGACGACGGCAGTGACCGCGCCGCCCTCGATGATCGGAAACGCGAGCGGCAACACGGGACTTCCGGAGATGCGGCTCTTCGTGTAGCGGCCGACAACGAAGCCCTTCGAGGCGACGGCCTCCTTGAAATAGTCCCGGTCGGCGAAGTCCGCACCCGCTGGCATCGCCGCGCTCCCGCAAACCGGCGTACCGTCCGGCCGCAGGACGAAAAGCGTCCGTATATTGGGAACGCTGGATGCTAGCGATGTCAGGGCTTCATTGCAGACGGGTGCGACGAGATGTCGGACGGAGGGCATTGAGCTCACAGCTACGAGGAGCGATCGCACGCCCTCGACGATGCGCTCGACTTCCGACGAAGCCTGCCGCGCGGCCTGAGCTGCATTGGCGCGCACCTCCGCAGCGCGCTCCTGACGGATCGCATACTCGTTATAAGCCAGCATGGCGACCACCGGCGCAAGCGCGGCAACGGCCACTGCCACGAGCTTCAGCCTCATGGGAGTCCCTCCTTCCGGAGATCGATAGCACGCGATTTGTCGGAAGGCCATTGATGCGTGGCCGTCTCATCCTGACAGTTTTCGAAACTTTTAAGGTGGTGGCAGCCACACGCTGGGGCTTGCTGTGGTTGGCCGGCCAGAGTGCCCGGCTCGCTTCAGCCGGTCCAAAACTCACAGCAATTCGGGCTGAAGGCAAACTAAGCGTGCCTTCGCTCCTCGTCTTTGGATGCGGAACGGGCGCAGTCACGACCCGCTGCCTTGGCTGCATAGAGCCCGGCATCGGCCGCCGTCAGGATTTCGCGCGCACTCCCAATCATCGAGCCGGCAACGCCCACACTAACTGTGACAAGGCCTTTTTCGCTAAAATCATGCGGCACGCCAAGACCGCGAACGCTGCTGCAGGCCATCAACGCCAGAGACTGCGCTTCCTGGACGCCGACCAACGGGAGCAATACCGTGAATTCTTCGCCGCCATATCGGGCCACTACCGATCCCCGGACCGGGGCGAAAGTGTTGGCCAATCGTTCGGCCACCCTTCGGAGGCATTCGTCACCCTCGAGATGACCGTAGCCGTCGTTATAGGCCTTAAAACGATCGACGTCGATCATGAGGAGCGAAAGCCCGCGACCGGCAATGACAGCTTGGCGCAGCGCCTCATCAAACGCGCGTCTATTAGTCAGGCCGGTGAGACTGTCGGTTGCGGCCAGCGCCGACAACTTTTCGTTCAGTTCGCGAAGGCGTTCTTCACTCTCTCGATGTATGGTAACGTCGCTAAATGCGATCATTGAGCCGCCATCGCTTGTATTCGTCGTTCTCGCTTGGATCGTCCGGCCGTCCAACAGACGGAGCGAGCGCTCACCTGCCTTCAAAAGAACGTCCGCCGTGCGTTCGACAACGTCATCGAAATCGGTCTCCGGTGGCGCTTGCTCGCCTCGCTCGAGGGATGCGCGGACGATGGTCCGCATGCAGTTGCCTGGAATACGAACATCGGCAGTGGCAGGAAATAGCTCTTGAAATCGTCTGTTGTGGAAAGCTAGCAGACCTTCGTCATCGAACATGGCAAGACCGTCTCCCATGCTTTCTATCGCATCGTCCAGCCGCTTTCTGCTAGCCTGGAGATCCTGCTCCAGCTTTTTTCTCTCCGTGATTTCACGGTTGTGTGTCACCACGCCCACCAAGATGCCGTCGTCCCCATACAGGGGCGCCTTCAACGTGGACAGCCACGTTTCCTTTCCGTCATTGCGAAGGAAGCGCTGCTCGACGGTCACCGCCTCGCCCGTCGACAGCACAACCAGCTCCGGCTTACGGAAAAGTTCGGCGGCTTCTCGTCCGTAGAAATGGGCGTCCGTCTTGCCGATCAGGTTCGCGACGTCGCCTCCCATGAGGGCGGCGGTCGCAGGATTCGCGACGATGAACCGCCCCTCCCGATCCTTGGCGTTGAGGCAGTCGGGAAGGGCTTCGATTACCGCGCGGTAGATTCTGTTTTCTTGCGTGGCGGCGTGTCGCTTGATCTCCTGGACGATAGCCAGGCCGCACAGAAGCGTCGCGCCAAAGAGCATCACCGCCATCGGAATAATTGTTGTGACCGTGAGCTGATACCAGTTGGTCGCTGGAAGACGGATATAGAAACCCGCGGTTCCGCAGATCGTAACAACACACGCCAGCGCGACGACCGGCGCGAAGGCATCTGTCCTCTTCGCGAAAGTCTTGCGAACTAGCAATCCACCTACGACCGCCGCGAAGATCTGCGGCACTCCAGTCCAGAGTCCCTCGCCTCCGATGTACGCCCTGCGCGCGACGGCCGCCATGAGAGGGAGGATCACCCCTAGCGGGCCACCGAAGTAGGCTGCGATTCCGAGGAGGCTGTACCGGACATCCAACAAGACGCCAGGGCTGAATTCAAACGGTATCGCCATGGTTCCTAGAACACCGAGCGTCATGGCGAGGCCGAAGATTAGATTACCTAATTGTTCGCCGGCTCGGATAGCGTAGCGACGGTTGAGCGTCCACATAGAGGTCGCGATTGCGACAATGGCGAGATTGGGCAGCAGTTCCCGTATCAGCATCCGAGCAAGCCTTCTCCATTATCCCTCTGAATTCACTTTATGAGCTATTGATGAAGAAGCTGAAAACGGGTCGAGCGAGAGAACGGCACAATAAAAGTGATGCCCGTGTGACGAGTGCCGTGCGGCTAACTTATGTCCAGAACGGCGACCACCGCACAGAGAGCCTGGCGCCGCATGATTGCCACCGCACGAGATTTTGATGGTTGATGAAAGCGCCAAAGTTGCTGGCAGTAGCCCTGCCCTACTCTTCTTTTTGTCGGTAGGTTTAGGGGGCTGGAACAAAACAACGACGCAAAGGTTATCCGCTCATTCACGAACCCGTGATCAAGGAGGGATAACAATGACCGAGCCAGTTTCCACAGTCGCCCATGTCCACACGCGTGACGACAACCCGTACCTTAACACGGCCTTGAACAAGGTGTCGTGGGGCGCAATCTTCGCGGGTGTCGCGGTCGCGCTCGTCGTGCAGCTTCTTCTGAATCTGCTTGGCGCCGGCATTGGCGCAGCAGTCATCGATCCGGCTTCGAGTGACAATCCTTCGGCCACGACGCTGTCGGTCAGCACGGCCGTCTGGTTCGTCGTGAGTGGCCTTGTTGCCTCGTTTGTTGGCGGCTACATCGCAAGCCGGCTGTCTGGCCGCCCGGTCCGATCGACTGGCGCGCTCCACGGCGTGGCTTCCTGGGCTGTCACAACGCTTGTCGTCATCTACCTGTTGACGACATCGGTTGGCGCGCTTGTCGGTGGCGTGTTCTCTGGTCTGGGGGGCATCGTGTCCAGTGCGGGCTCTACGGTTGCAACTGCGGCTACGACTGCAGCCCCTGCCCTGGCTACCGCCACAGATCCGATGGCGAGCATCGAGCGCAATGTTCGTGATGCCAGCGGCGGAAACGATCCGGCGGCCCTGCGCGATGCAGCGGTAGCGTCGGTGCGCGCTGCTCTTACAGGCGACGAAGCCAAGGCCGAAGAAGCCCGCAACCGCGCCGCTGATGCTATCGCCAAGGCACAGAACATTCCTGTGGACCAGGCCAAGCAGCAGGTGGCTCAATATGAACAGCAGTACAAGGACGCCATCGCACAGGCGAAGCAGCAGGCGACGGAAGCCGCCCAGGTGGCAGCGACGGCATTCTCAGCGGGCGCGATCCTCGCCTTTATCGCGCTAGCCGTTGGAGGCATTGCAGCCTGGATCGGCGGCGCCGTCGGAACCACGCACGTCGTTCGCGATCAGGACATCTACGTCACCCGCTAAACATCTGAAGGAGAGTTTTTGATGAGCATTTTCGACCGCATCAAGCACGCAATCTTTGGCGAGGCACATGCTGCCAGCGTCCAGCAGTCATCGGCCGGTGGTCAGGCCCAATCGACCGGTGGCGCTACATCGCCCGCGCAGTCGGCACCTTCCTCGCCTGCAGCAAGCCCCGCACCGACTTCCGCGCCATCTGGGAGCACTGCACCCTCGGCCGGACAAATGGGCTCGCCCACTCCGTCGGAGGACGCCACAACCGCAGCGCTTGAACCCGCATCGCAGTCGAGCGTCGACATCGAGCCGATCCTCAACGATGCGGTTAAGAAATCGGGGCAGAAGCTCGACTGGCGGCATTCGATCGTCGACCTCATGAAGGCGCTCGGCATGGACGCAAGTCTTGAGGAGCGTAAGGAACTTGCCCAGGAGCTCGGGTATGCGGGCGACGCCCACGACAGCGCCAAGATGAACATCTTCCTGCACAAGGCCTTGATGAAGAAGCTTTCGGAAAACGGGGGCAAGGTGCCCGCCGATCTGATCGATTGATCGACATTCATAAGCGTAAATCCAAAGGAGACCTAGCAATGGCTAGCATCAAAACTCTCAACGACCTCTTCCTCGATACCCTCAAAGACATCTACTTCGCGGAGAAGCAGATCCTCAAGGCTCTTCCTAAAATGGCGCGGGCGGCCCAGTCGGAGGAAGGCAAGGCAGGGTTCCTGCAACACCGCGACGAGACCCAGGTCCAGATCGAACGTCTGGAGCAGGTCTTCGAAATCCTCGGCAAGTCAGCCCGCGGCAAGACCTGCGAAGCCATCCAGGGCATCATTGCTGAAGGCGAGGAGATCATGGAAGAATTCAAGGGTTCCCAGGCTCTCGACGCAGGTCTCATTTCGTCGGCGCAAGCAGTCGAGCACTACGAGATTGCTCGATATGGCACGTTGATCGCATGGGCTGAACAGCTTGGCCTGAAGGACGCTGTTCCTCTGCTCCAGGCGACCCTTGCAGAGGAGGAAGCGACCGACAAGAAGCTGACCCAGCTCGCGAAAGCCCAAGCCAACGCCAAGGGCGCAGGCAAAGCGGCCTGACTTTAATCAACTCGACCGAAGGCCGTCCTTGGAGGCGGCCTTCTTTCATTTAAGCGAAGGGGAAGGTCAATGGCCAAGCGTAGCACGAAAAGTTCATCCGCCAGCTCGGATGCGAGCAGCGTAACTATCCACGATCAACAGCTTCACCGCGGCGCCGGCGGCGAACTCCATCAGTTCGCGGAGGACGGGCACGAAGTGCTGACCACAGCGCAAGGCGGCCCCGTCAGCGACGACCAAAACATGCTGCGCGTTGGAGCGCACGGCCCGGCGTTGATCGATGACTTCCATTTCCGCGAAAAGATCTTCCACTTCGATCACGAGCGAATTCCCGAGCGCGTCGTCCACGCTCGCGGTTACGGCGCGCACGGCTTCTTCGAGACCTACGAATCCTTGTCCGACATCACCCGCGCGGACGTCTTCCAGCGCGCTGGCGAAAAAACTCCGGTCTTTGTGCGCTTCTCGACGGTCGCCGGCAGCAAGGGATCCTTCGATCTTGCCCGCGACGTCCGCGGTTTCGCCGTTAAGATGTACACCAAGGAAGGCAACTGGGACTTGGTGGGGAACAACATCCCCGTGTTCTTCATCCAGGACGCCATCCGCTTTCCGGACATGGTCCACGCCGTCAAGCCGGAGCCTGACCGCGGCTTCCCCCAAGCTCAATCTGCACACGACAATTTTTGGGACTTCATTACCCTGACTCCCGAAAGCATGCACATGATCATGTGGATCATGTCCGACCGGGCGATCCCGCGTTCGTTCCGCTTTATGGAAGGTTTCGGCGTTCATACCTTCCGGTTTGTCAATGCCGAAGACCGATCGACATTCGTCAAGTTTCACTGGAAGCCGAAGCTCGGGCTGCAGTCCGTAGCGTGGAACGAGGCCGTGAAGATCAATGGCGCGGATCCAGATTACCACCGCCGCGACCTGTGGCAGTCGATCCAGGCGGGCGACTTTCCGGAATGGGAGCTTGCAGTCCAGCTCTTCGACCAAGACTTCGCAGATAGCTTTGATTTTGACGTTCTCGATCCGACAAAGATCATTCCCGAGGAGATCCTTCCCGTGCGTCCTATCGGACGGTTGGTCCTTGACCGGATGCCGGACAACTTCTTCGCGGAGACAGAGCAGGTCGCGTTCATGACTCAGAACGTGCCTCCCGGCATCGACTTCAGCAACGATCCGCTGCTGCAGGGCCGTAACTTCTCGTACCTTGACACTCAGCTCAAGCGACTGGGCGGACCGAACTTCACCCACCTGCCAATCAACGCACCGAAGTGTCCCTTCCACCATTTCCAGCAGGACGGACACATGGCGATGCGCAATCCTGTTGGGCGTGTCAACTATCAGCCCAACTCCTTCGGGGTCGGGCCGAGAGAGTCGCCGTCTGCCGGCTATCGCCACTTCCCGGCTGAGGAGCAGGGTACGAAGGTTCGGCTACGTCCGGAGAGCTTCGCAGATCACTATAGCCAGGCGCGGCAATTTTACATCAGCCAAACGGGTGCGGAGCAACGGCACATTGCCATGGCCCTGACGTTCGAGCTCAGCAAAGTCGAAACTTCGGCGATCCGCGAACGGATGATCTCGCACCTTTTGAACATCGATGAAACGCTCGCGACGACAGTCGCGCAGAAACTCGGTTTCCAATCGATGCCAAAGCCCGCCGATGCGGCCATGCCGACGCGCCAAGACCTCGAAGCATCGCCGGCCCTGAGCATCGTCGAGCGCGGTCCTAAGCGCTTCGAAGGGCGCAAGCTCGGAATTCTCGTCACCGACGGGGTCGACGCCAAGCTGTTGAAGGCCGTGGGCGCGGCAATCACAAAAGCGAAGGCGTCGTTCGAGATCGTCGCTCCCAAAGTTGGCGGCGTCACCGCTGATGATGGAAGCTGGATCGAAGCTCACCACATGATCGACGGAGGGCCATCGGTCCTGTTTGACGCGGTTGTGCTAATGACGTCTCAACAGTCCGTCGAAGATCTGGTGAAGGAGGCGACGGCTCGCGACTTCGTGGCAGACGCCTTTCAGCACTGCAAGTTCATCGGATATGATCAGTCGGCGCTCCCCCTCCTTGACAAGGCAGGAATATCTGCCGCCCTGGACGAGGGCACGATCCCCCTCTCTAGCGCGAAGGATATCAACGCGTTTGTCGAGGAAATTGGGAAGCTCAGGGTCTGGGGACGCGAGCCGTCTGTGAAGCTCGGCAAAGCGTCGTCGCCCATCCAATAAAGAGTTAGGGCGCCGAGTGATCCGCGCTCAACCATATGCAGGGACCGCGACCCTCGCTGGAATAAGCGATGTCGTGTTTCGCCCTGCCTGAAAAGATGCAATGGAGCGCAGTATGGAATGGCAAGGAAGAAGGCAGTCGCAAAACGTCGAGGATCGCCAAAATGAACGCGGCGGGTTAGGCGGTGGTACATTCGGTCGGAGCGGCGGGTTCGGTCTTCCGAAAGGTCGTCGAGGCGGCGGGATGAGCATCGGCACGATCGTCTTGCTGGTAGTGCTCTATCTGGTGTTCAAGGCGATGGGCATCGACCTGATGCAGGTCCTGGACAGCGGAACAAGCGACGGCTCCGGCTACGAACAGAGTGAACAGCATACCTTGCCCAGGAGCCAAAGCGGATCTAGCAACGAGATGACGGCCTTCGTGAAGACCGTGCTCGCGGAGACCGAGGATACTTGGCAGGGCATCTTCCAATCGCAAGGCCGCGCATACAATGATCCGACGCTTGTACTGTTCCGTGGGCAGACGAGATCCGCGTGCGGTGCAGCCTCGGCAGCGTCAGGACCGTTCTACTGCCCAGAAGACCAGAAAGTCTACCTCGATACCGCGTTCTTTGACGAGCTAAGCAATCGGTTCGGCGCAAGCGGTGATTTCGCCGAGGCTTACGTCGTCGCGCACGAGGTCGGACACCATGTCCAGAACCAGCTTGGCA
The DNA here is from genome assembly GCF_030380735.1 of Rhizobium sp. S152. GTDB lineage: Bacteria > Pseudomonadota > Alphaproteobacteria > Rhizobiales > Rhizobiaceae > Rhizobium. The sequence continues at coordinate 236,122 of NZ_JAUDRZ010000025.1, forward strand.
TCCTCCCGAAATTCAACGAGGCCAGGCAGCATATGGGTCAGGCGGAGGCGAACAGAATGTCTATCCGCGTCGAACTTCAGGCAGATTGCTTCGCCGGCATCTGGGGAAAGTTCACACAGCAGAAGGGCATCCTCGACGCAGGTGATCTGGAGGAAGCATTGAACGCCGCCCAGCAGATCGGCGACGACACGCTGCAAAAGCGAACTCAGGGATATGTCGTTCCGGACAGCTTCAACCATGGGACGTCAGCGCAGCGAGTGAAATGGTTCAAGCAAGGATTCGATAGTGGTCAACTCTCGGCCTGCGACACATTTTCCGGGCCTGTCTGATGCCATCCGACAAGCGGCGGAGAACGGGCACGCAGCCGGCACTACCAGAGGGAGTCGAGGACCACGGGTCGTTTCAACGGCGGTTCTGGATTGCACAACGTGTCGCTTGGATCGCATTCGCGTTGATACTCGGCGCCTGCCTGCTCGGTCTGCTCGGTCGAGGGGGCGTGTTTTCGAGCAAGACCGTCGGATTTTCGGGCGGGTCTATCGAGCTGCCGGCCATCTCGCGCTGGAACGCTCCGGATGAGATGCGCGTAAGTCTTTCGGCCAGCGACGAAGATCGGGCGGTATTTGTCGACGCGCGGTTTTTTGAGGTGTTTTCTATCGATGGAGTTGACCCGCCCCAGAAGGCAACGACCCGGAAGGGCGGTCGCATCGGATACATCTTCGGAGCAGATCCAACCGCTTCTGTGACGGTCGTCTTCCGGCTGCAGACCCAGCAGCCGGGACGTCAACGTTTTTTCATCGGGATCGACGATGACGTTATCGAGCAATCGACCCTAATTTTGCCTTAGGAGAAACGATGGACGCCGTCATTCGCGGGCTAGCAATCTACTTCACCCTCCTCGTCATAATACGGCTTTCCGGTCGTCGGACGCTCGCACAGATGACACCTTTCGATCTGGTGATTGTGCTTGTGATCTCGGAGACGACGCAGCAAGCGATGCTAGGCGACGACTTCTCGATTACAAACGCGGTACTGCTCATCCTGACTTTGTTCACTACCGATATCGCGCTTTCCTACCTGAAACGATGGTGGCCTCGAGCGGCTCATGTGATCGACGGCGTCCCGACCATTCTCGTCATTGATGGCGTCTACGACATCAGCGCGCTTCGAGGCTGCAGGCTTGACCGGGAGGACGTGATGGAAGCGGCGCGAAGCCAGGAAGGGATCGAGTCCGTGAAGGACATCAAGTTCGCCATCCTGGAAGTGAGCGGAGCGATCAGCATCGTCAAGAAAATTGGATGATCTGCCCTGCGTCGGTCTTTTCATACCTGGGCGACGCCCCTGACCGAGAAGCACGCGATGCCTGCCCGCTCGTTTGCTATGTGTCGACGGACGTCCATTTCGCGAAAGGGCGGCGAAAGGACTGGAACAAGGTAGCTACTTCCAAGTTGGTCCAGGCGACGAAAAGGTACATCGAGGAGATATAAAATGCGCATGAAAATGATCGCTGCATCCGTGCTCGCCATCGCGATGGCAAGTTCCGCCTACGCCCAATCTAACCCGGCTCCCGCTGGGTCGACAATGGATAAAAATCAAACCGATACCGGTGGAGGTGCCAACGCCGATGCCACGAAGCCCATGGCGAAGGACATGAAAAAGCCCATGGCGAAAAACACGTCCACCAAGGCCAAAGGTGCCATGGATAAAGAGAAGTGCAAGGATCCGGCAAGCAGCGCCGGAACCGGCAAGCTTCAGACCCAGGGCGGCAAGAGCAATGCTACGCCCGAAGACGAAGCCTGTGCGGCACACAATAACTGATCGCTCAGCGATAGAGGCTCTGATAGCTCGTTGCTATCAGGGCCTCTTCTCTAATGTCTGCTGCACACGCAACCTGGTACTCTCGACTGCCGTCTTTTTGGGGAGGACTCAGTGCTCGGCCCGACGCTCAGGCGGTTCTACTTAAATGTCCGACAGGGCGACGAAGTTATCGCCGATCGAGAGGGGATGCTGTTGGAAGACGTCGGAGACGCCATCACCGAAGCGTTGGTTTGCGCGCAGATGGACCGGGCGGCACGCAATGGCAGCGAGGCAAACGGGAGGATCTTCGAAATTCGAGATAACGAGGGCAAATCTGGGCGACCGTTCCGATTCAGATTAAAAAAAACGGCTATTTAGGTGGCAACCGGCCTGACCGCCTAGGATCGCCCCGATCATATTTTGGTCAGAATCAATATTTTCCACTTCGGAACGAGCAGATGATGAGATGTGCGTCACCTGTCTGCCCTTGGCGTTCTTGAAGCCGCTTATGTCGGGCCTGACAGAGAAAAGCTTTGCGCCGGCTGCTGGTGTTTCCCTCAACAAAGCATCATCGCTAGAGAAAAGGGCCGCGTAGAGATTGGACCGTTGGCCGGAGGATGGCTGTTCAGGCTAATGCGGGAGGGCGGCCCATATCCTCGCGATCCCTTGCTGAGCGTTCCTCTGACAAAACATTGCAGATCCATCGAGCGAAGCACCTTTGCCGTATTAAGAGGCGCTCTCAGGCCGTTGCTCAAAAGCCAAGTTGAGTGATATGGTCCGAAGCTATTTTGAACGGCCCTCGGGTCAATGGGCCACGCTTTATGAATGATAACGTAAATGCACGAGAGCTTCGCCGTCTGCAGGCTCTCGAGGATTATGCGGTTCTCGACACCCCGCGCGAAAAGGATTTCGACGAAATCGCGCAGCTTGCGTCAGACATCTGCGGCACGCCTATCGCTGTCGTGAACCTGATTGGAGATCGTCGACAGTTCTTCAAGGCCGAAGTCGGTCTAGGCGTCCGCGAAACACCGTTCGACAGTTCTTTTTGCGCAAAAGCGATCCTGGAGAACGATTTCCTGATGGTCCCTGACGCGACGAAGGACAAGCGTTTCGACTGCAACCCTCTCGTAACGGGAGAGCCGCATCTAAGGTTTTACGCAGGCGCCATTCTTAAGACCTCGTCAGGACTCCCGCTCGGGACGGTCTGCGTGCTGGATTACGAATCGCGGGAACTGAACGAGCTCCAGCAAAGGACCCTCCGCGTTCTTGCTTCGCAGGTAATGACACAGCTCGAACTGCGGCGCGTCGCGGCCTCCGAAGCTGCCGCGCGGAGGTCGGAAGCAGACGAAAAGGCCCGCTATAAGGCGGTTTTCGACAGCGCGACCGACTACGCGATCATCGTCATGGACCGCGCCGGCCTGATCACCGATTGGAACGAGGGCGCGACGCGCGTTCTCGGTTGGGAGCGATCCGAAGCTGAGGGAAAGGAAGTTTCTTTCTTCTTTACTCCCGAGGATCGAGAAGCAAGGATACCGGAGTTGGAAATTCGGTCGGTGCTCTCCAATGGCCGCGGCATGGACGAGCGATGGCATCTGCGAAAGAACGGCGAGCGGTTCTGGGCAAACGGAGAGCTAATGCCACTAACGGCCGAAGACGGGTCGTTGCAGGGCTATGTAAAGATTCTTCGTGATCAGACAGGTAAGCGACTTCAGGAGGAGCAGAAGCAACTTCTTCTTGAAGAGATGGCGCACCGGGTCAAGAACAGCTTCGCGGTGGTACAAGCGATCGCGTCCCAGTCTCTCCGCGGAGTCGATCGCGAGGTTGCATCCACTTTTCAGGAGCGCATCATCGCGTTAGGACGAGCGCACGACGTCTTGCTTCAGGCGAGCTGGCAGTCGACGCACCTTCACGCTTTACTAGAGGCCGTCCTCCTCACCCAAACTTTTCCCGGTCGCTTCGACATCGAAGGGCCCGACGTCGTCGTCGGATCTAAGACTTCGATGTCGCTGTCTCTTCTCATTCATGAGATGGCCACCAACGCTTTGAAGTACGGCGCTCTCTCCGTGCCGAACGGGGCGGTTGTGATGCGATGGACCCTTGAAGAGGAAGTCTTCGAATTCACTTGGCGGGAGACCGGCGGCCCGGCGGCTACATCGCCCTTGCGCAAAGGGTTCGGCTCGAAACTCATTGCGATGGGAATCAACGGTGCTCGCGACGTGACCCTCGACTTCGGTAGCGGCGGGCTGGAGGCAAGCTTCCGAGCGCCGGCAACGACGCTGTCGACTTAACCCGGTTGCGGTCTCCGCTCATCCTGTGCGACCGACAGCGCCTCGCACGTCAATGAACACTTCCGGATGCCGGCGCGTTGATACGCGTCGCCAATCCTCCGACGTAAACGCCGATGAGCAACGTCGAGATGTCGACCGAAGACCGATAGCCGTCGTTGAAAAAACCGATTGCGGCGGCGCAGAGAGTTTCGGAAACCTTCTCGTCGGGCCAGACCTGGTAGTAGCGCTACCAAGTCTGGACCGCCTCCGAAATCGTGCGGATGTCCCCCTGTTCGTACAGATCAGCCTCTATGACAGTTCCTCCACAACACCGGAGGTAGGGTCGGTCGCCGGCTCGCCAATCGAGGCAGCACCCCGCGAACCCGCCCGCCGTGGCGTTCGTAAATCATCCGACAAACACGGGGATGCGATCTTTCTGTTTCAGGTGGGCGGATCGACGATTCGACGGGGCGATCCGTGCAGCTTGGAGCGCTGCGGCCGGCCTCCCATCGTCGCGCCAATAGACTTGCCGGTCATAAGTCGGCGGCGCAAGTTATCATCGGTATACTAAAAGGAACTCAAAACCTGGCAGAACGTTGAAACGCTGCATGCAGTTCGCTTCTGCCAAGGAGGGATGGTTGAACACCTATGTCGTCACTCTCTTCATTTTTGGCGCTATCGTTCTGCTGACGACGTGGCTGCCCCTTGCCCTAAGGCGCATGCCACTCTCACTTCCGATTTGCTGCATCGTGATAGGCATGCTTTTGGCCTCGTCGCCGTTTACACCTCTGCCACGCTTCAATCCTTTGGAAAACACGGTTTGGGCTGAACATTTGACCGAACTTGTGGTCATCGTCGCTCTAATGGGTGCAGGGCTGAAGATTGACCGGCCACTCGGTTGGAAACGCTGGATGATTACCTGGCGGCTGCTCGGCATCGCCATGCCGCTGTCGATAACCGGCATTGGACTCTTGGGGTGGGCGATCCTCGGCCTGCAGCCTGCCCCCGCCCTGCTCCTTGGCGCAGCACTCGCGCCCACTGACCCAGTCCTCGCCGCAGATGTGCAGGTCGGACCGCCTCAGACCGGAGAGGAGGACGATATCCGCTTCGCCTTGACATCCGAGGCAGGTCTCAACGACGGCCTGAGCTTTCCTTTCGTTCTTGCGTCGCTCGCCATTGCGACGAGCACCGATTGGAATTGGATCGGCCATTGGTTCGCCTTCGACGTCGTATGGAAACTCGCGGCAGGTGTCGGCGTCGGTTGGCTCGTCGGGCGGCTTCTTGGCTATCTAACTTTCAAGCTGCCAGAAACCGGCCGGATAGCGAAGACGGGTGATGGTCTTGCCGCTCTGGGGTTCACGTGCCTGTCTTATGGAGCGACAGAGCTTGTCCATGGCTACGGCTTCGTGGCGGTTTTCGTCACGGCGCTCACAATTCGTCAGGCCGAGCGTCGTAGCAACTTCCACAAAGAGCTTCACGACTTCGGTGAACAGATCGAGCGGGTGCTGATGATGGTACTCCTCGTCTGCTTCGGATCGATCGTAGCGGAAGGAACGCTTCTCGAACTGGTGGACTGGCGCGTTGCAACTGTCGCGACGGCGACGCTCGTCTTCATTCGCCCGCTCGCCGGCTGGCTCAGCCTGACGGGATGCGCTCATCCAACGGTCGAGAAGGTAATCGTCTCGATCTTTGGTATTCGCGGGCTGGGATCGATCTACTATCTTGCCTACGCATCCGGCAAAGCAGAGTTCCCAGGGATCGAGACCGTTTGGGCGACCGTCCTGATCATCATTTTGGCTTCGATCTTCCTGCACGGAATAGCGGTCACCCCGGTCATGCGGTGGATCGACCGAAAGCGAGGAGTGGATGCAATGAAGCCCATCAAGACGTAGGAGCAACAAAATGGACATAGCTGTGCTCGTGGGCTACGGCGCTTCGATCTGCTCGGTGGCTAGCTTTGTTCCGCAGGCGGCGAAGGTCATTCGAAGCCGCCAGACCAAAGCAATATCTGCCAAAATGTACATCCTCACCGTGACGGGCTTCGCCCTCTGGACGGCCTTCGGCGTCCTCAAGTCGGAGCTTCCCATCATATTGACGAATGCGATCTGCTTCTGCCTGTCAGCGCTAATCCTGGCGATCAAGGTTATGGCTCGCAGGAAGGCTCAGGAGCGTTGAATGGCTGCGGAGAAAGTACTCGTTGAATATGCCGAGGTATATCGGGCAAAAAAGCACTTCGCTGCGTGGCCGGCAAACTACGGGCTCTGGACTTGGGGGGGCGAGGCTCTCGTTGTCTTCGCCGATGGAAGACTCGGTTCTCAAGGCGACCTTCACGCCCGAGACCGCAGCCGCAACTTTCCGCCAAGACAGGCCCGCAGCAAGGATGGCGGGCGATCGTGGAGCGTGGAAGATTTCCAGGGGTGTATCCCTGGCGGGGAAAATCTTTCCGCGGATGAGCACGTTGTGAAGCATCTCCAATCTGGGCCTAGACTTCGTGGGCGCCGTTTCAAACAACTTATGTCGCCGATCGAGTTTCTTGACCCAGAGAGCATTTTTCTGGAGGCGAGGACCGGGCTTGGGAAGGATGCGCGGAGCTGGTTTTATGTCAGCCGGAGCCGTGGCGCGTCTTGGGATGGGCCATTTGACTTTAACGGCCTCGAACTCGATGGCCTCGCGACCCGGACGGATATCGTTCCTGTTTCCTCAGACCACGCGCTGTTCATGATGACCTGCTCAAAGCCCGATGGTGAAGAAGGGAGAATAGTATGCGTGGAGACCGTCGATGGCGGACGATCCTTTCATGCAAAATGCTGGCTTCCCTATGAGTCCGACAGCTACTCGATAATGCCATCGAGTATTCAACTGAAAGATGGTTCGATTTTTACAGTCGTCCGCCGAGGTCGGGGCACTAACGAAAACGGATGGCTGGAAGCATTCAAGTCGGACGACCTCGGGGCGTCATGGCACCCGATGGGGCGGCCGGTTCACAACACCGGCAGAGGCGGGAATCCACCAAGTCTTTCGCTCCTCCCGGACGGGCGCGTTGTGCTCGTCTACGGCGCCCGCATCGAACCTTACGGGATTCGGATGAAGCTTAGCCATGATGCCGGAGAGAGCTGGTCCGAGGAGGTAATCGTCGGAATTGAAGCTCCGCTTCCAGACCTGGGCTACCCTCGATCGGCTTTGCTGAGGGATGGTTCGCTCCTGATAGTTTACTATACGAACCAAGGCGCGGAGCGTTTCATCGCCTCCGCGGTCGTCAGGTGGCCCTCGGGCTGATCCGTAAGGGGTGATTCGCTTCGCCGCGGGAGGACATCGCCCAAGTTCGAGTTGCTCCCTCCCGGCTAACGGCCGCGCCCATTCCGAGGCCGCCAGCGGTCTCGAACTGCACGCTTCCGGGAAAAAACTCACCCGGTGGCGCGTAGCAAGCGCCTTACGTCATGCCATGCCCCGTCATCTTTCGAACGTCCGTCGCAAGAATGGCCAAGAAATCACCTCGCCTGCGAAGAGCGCAAGCCAGACGACCATCGGCTGAAGAGGAAGGCGGGTCAAATGATAGGCCCACTGCAACGCCGAAGGCGATGGCCCTCCCAAACTGTCGATCGCATGTTTGATGTTTACCGGAAACACGCACGCGGCGTAGAGCGCGATCCCGATCCCGGCGTAATGTCGTGTCGATGGCCACAGCAGACCGACCGCTCCCGCAAGTTCGCAAATGCCCGTAAGAAGTATGACCATGGAAGCATCGGGAACCCAGCCGGGCGTTATCTTCAGGAATTGATTAGGGAGTACCAAATGGGCCACACCTGCAACAAGGTAGAGGACTGCGAGGCCGGCGCGGACGCGACGACGATGGATTTCGATCAATTTCATGGAAGCCCATACGTCGAACGAGCTCTTTTGGTTTCACGAGCGTTATATACTTGAACCGCTCCATTTGAGACGTCACTCGCCTACCCGATGGAGCCAGCGGAACTTCTCGACCGATCGGCCATTACCTTGAGGCACACCGGAGAAATCGCATGTTTGCCCTCTTGACCATCCTGACCGTCCTCATCGCCGCCATGTTTGTCGGACTGTTCGCCTCGACCTTGCGAGAATTGCGGCACGAGGCCGTCGACATCGATCCGACCGTGGTAGGAAGAAACAGTCGCTGACTCCTTCGAGCTTTGACGCCCGTGGAGGCCGGAAACGCCCCTGTATCATGGGGAAGTCTTTCGGGGCTGCTCTCGGCTGACGGCTTCACGTTTGCGACTTCGCCGCTCCCGCGACTTGGCGGCCGTCCTCGCGGCGCGTAGTTCGTCAAGCGTCGGCTGCCACCATCCACGGAGCCGCTCGTACTCGCCTGGTCGTGCTCGCGCGGGCCACGTATGAACAAGTTCTTCCAGCGTCGCCAGCCGCCATCCCGCCCATACGTATTCATCGTCGGTATCTGAGTGATGCTCGGCGGATTCCTCCGGGTCGACGCTTTCACCGGTGATTTCGGAGACAACGACAATCCCGAAAGCGGTCGTTGCCACAGGCCGACCCAACGGCGGGAGATCGCCTCTCGGCACCGGCAGCCGCCTCTTCCTACGCTCGGATGTTCTGCGCTTCGCCTTCGCCTCCTCTTCGGTGCCCTTGCGGGCCTCGGCGCGTTTCCGCCGCTCTTCGGGTTCGGCCGACATGGCGGCTTTCTCGATTGCCTCCCACCGGTGCTGCAGATCGTCATAGGAGGCGTACGGAACCTCCCAAGCCGTGTCGTCGCCGTTCCATCGGGCGAAAGGGATCTGACGGAGTTCGTCGACGACCGTTCTGGAATACGGCGTCTTGATGCGAAAACCGCGGTCGATGACCTGAAGATATGGGCTGAGGATCGGCTCGAATTGGTAAGCGTCTCGGCCGCGTTCCTCTTCGTAGGGAGTCCTGCGGTCGGCTTCAGAAGCGAGCCACCGGTCAATGCGCCTTCGCGCCATCTTGCCAGGCACCGTCCAGGCCTGAAGTGCCTCCGACCATCTGGCCATCGGGAATGTCTCGCGGAACCTGGCGACCGTCATCCGGTCGAATGCGAAGGAGACCTTCTCCTGCATCGGTTAGACTACGTCGCTTTCTTCGTGGATCTCGTCTGCCATGAAAGGAAAACGGCCGGAAGTCCGTGGGGTTGCGCTACAGGAAGGATTTCTTCAGGAAGGATAGCGCTTTTTGACCACCGGCGCTGGATACCGTGTGTCCGACGGCCGGCTCGACATCCAACTCCACATTGAAACCTGCCGTTCTAAGCTGTGCAGCGGCGAGTGTCGATGCGGCTGCTGGGATTGTGGTATCGGCCTGCCCGTGGACAAGAAGGATTGGCGTGCCCACGCTGGCTGCCGAAATCGGCTGCGGCGCGAGAAGTCCAGCAAATGAAACGAGCGCTCCGATCTTCCATCGACCGGAAGCAACCGCGTCGAGGGCTACAATGGCACCCTGCGAGACTCCAACAAAGGCAATCCTGTCGAGGGCATCGGCGAACCCTTCGCGGCGGACGACGTCATTCATCAGTCCATCGAATGCCCGACGTGCGCGGAGAATCTTTGCCGGGTCGAGCGGGTTTCCCTCTATTGAAAACCACTGGTGGCCGTAACGGTGATGCATCGGAGCATCTGGGGCGACGAAACGCGTGTTTGGCAAGCCGGAGCGCCAAGATGATGCCAGCGGCATGAGCTGGGCGCCGGAGGCTCCGACGCCATGCAAAAATATGATCAGGTGATCGTAAAATGGCATGACGATCCTAGCAGGTTCACAATTGGCCCGACGGCGCTCGACCTCGAGAGAGGGAGCGGCCGTCTCACCCCGTGCGCAAACCTCTCGCAGACGCCGGCGGATGCCGCTGCGAAGGCTTACCTAATAGTGGGGTGGCTCACCTTAGATGGGGTGACGAAAGTGGCTCCGCAAGGAGGCCAGGTCGGCGGTACGCTAGGGGACAGGAGTCCTTCAACCTGTTGAACCGGCTTTGCAAACTTCCCATACATGAGAAAACTCTCAAGGATGGATTGTGATGGTAAGCAGGCTCAGGAGGACCCTGACCGTGCAACAGCGCGCGTCGGCCTTCGAACACACTAACAAGGTTGCGATCGACGTTTCGGAGGAAGAGCGTCGGCTCCTTGAAGAAAAGAGCGAGCGCCTCCGCAAGCTGCGGCTGGCGGCGTCGAGCCCAGGAGAATGAACCAACCGCGAATTAGGTTCGTATCAGGCGCGTTCATCGCGTCGCAGTTTGGAGAACACATGGATCACATCGATATTGGAAACTCGTCGGCGCGCCGACTTAATCAGCGTGGCGCACGGCTACGCGACGCACGCATCGCGAAAGGTTCCAGCCTAGAAGACCTTGCGATCGCAACCGGCCTTACCGAGACTGATCGCTGCGGTCGAGGAGGGTTTCAGCGCTGCCGATAACCACGTCGAGCGCATCGGGCATGTTCTAGGCTAGTCAGAGGAGGCCCGCGAATGCGCTTTTACTTCGATATCAAGTCCGAGGACGGAACGGATCGGGACCTTGATGGAATCGAGCTCCCGTCGTTGGAGGCCGCGAGACACGAGGCGAGGAAGGCAGCACGCGAAATGATCGCGGAAATGGTGCTCGAGAACCAGCGGATCGATGGGATGCGGTTCGAGATATTGAATGAGTGCGGTCAGGTCCTCGCGACGATCGAGTTTAGAGAACTGATCCATTAGTGCTCCGTCTGTCCGATCCTATTGCTTGGCTATGCCGCAAATAAGGTTGAAGACAGCTCTTCGTTCTCATTTGCAACTTCGCCTCTTGGAGGTTGGTAGACCTCTTGAAGCGATAACCTCGCCTCGATCGTCTGCCCCGCAAAATACGGATTCGACTTTCTTGGGTCGGACGGGGCGCCACGCTCCCGTGAATATCGCTCGACATGCTGGCTCACCAGCGTGTCGAGGATCCGTTGGCGAAAGCCAGGCGTCGGAGAACCAAAGAACCGGAAACGTTCCGATCCGACATTCCTCGACGCATTGACGTCCGCGTGCATTCTGTTGCCGCAAAAGCGGCATTGGAATTTCTGGGCCGACCTGTTGCGCTTGTCGGTGTAGCCGCAGCACGAACAGGTCTGACTGGTGTAGGCAGAAGCAACCTTGGTCGCCTCGATGCCGAATTCTTGGCTGATGGCCGCGAGCTTCGTCCTCAGGACGGAGCGACCGCAGTTCTGGATCAGCCTGTTCATCCGCGCCGACATGCCGGGCGCCTGGAAGTTCAGCTTCTCCAGATAGAGCTTCGAAGGGCGGCGGACCTCGATGAGCCGGTTGATGACGCGATTGATCTCGGTGGTGATAAACCCACGGACCTTCGCGACCCACACACAGTAACGCTTCGACGAACGAGACTTCTGCCCCGACCGCTGCACGTGTCTGGCGATTGCCGTCAACGTTCGGTCCATCGCCTGGAGTGCTCGCTGGCCGCGCGCCGTTGGGCTGCTGTCATTCCAATCCTGCCCTTCTTTTCCACTTCAGTCATCGAAGCATACTCCCAGAACAAAAAACGCGGGAACGAGCGGATCGATCGGTACGTCAGCGTACAGAGCCCGTAACTCACTTTGACGGCCGCGCGATAAGTCCCCGCTTGAAGCTAACCTCCTGGCCTCCTACCGGGGCTTCCTGTACTCGCTCATAGAAAATCGCCAGCTCTTTAGGAGTGGTTGCTAGAAGGAGCTGCTGCTTGTCCGCTTGAACATGTGACATCAAGACTTTCCTTCGCAAATATCGTCAACCCACAGTGAAAAAAATCGATCGTCCGCTCTTGTAGAGTCACCGGCCAGCAGCGAGGATGACACTTTCGTGCAGGGCTACAGTGGAAATCTAAGGCGGTGGCCTAGCAAACTGCAGGTGCAAAGCAGTGAATCGGACCACGATCTGTCGCCAGCAGGAGTACACATCTCGATTACCTGAGTGATCAACCAGATAACCAGGCACTCAAGTCTCGTCAAAATCGCGGTAAAAAGCCGAAGGGTAAAAGATGAACGACAAAAATACGGCATGGGCCGATGAGAGTGTCGAATTTTTGGCTGTCAGTTTTGGTTTGGTAGTTGCTGTTCTCACAATGCTCGCTGCGATCCTCTGGACAGCATTGACTTGGCTCTTGTTTTAATTGCCGTTTCCGCCCTCGGATGCCGCTTCAGTCACGCGACCCAGGGGTTGGTCGCTTGCCAGGAATAGCTCCTGGACCACAAGTCGTCATCATGGTCTAAGTTACGTTTGAGCCATTCGTGAAGAATACCCTTTGCAAGAAGGCAAACTTCTTCTGCCGAGCAGATTACAACCGGACCGCCTTCTACGTTCTTGACTGGAGCTCTGGGTGGAGGCAATCTGGCGTCATGCTGGCCTCCTACCATTTTGCGTTGGGAAAGCGTAATCCTATAGCGGGAACCTAGCCCCGGCCCGGTCACGTCGCGCCCGCCGAGGGCGACGTTCGACGATCAGCATCCGAGCCATCCGTAGCGACATCTATTGCCGGCTGGCCGAAATTGGGCCGCTCACGGCAGGAGGAGCGACATGGCGTCTAAGAAATCACGCAAGCCCGCGATCGCGACCGCGCGTTCAGATCACGATCGCCTGACAAAGCTCGCCGAGTCACTCTCGAGCCAAATCCCGGAGTTGTCCGATGAGCTACTGGCAGAACTCGAGCGGGCGCGCGTAGTCGACGATGCAAAGCTCCCGCAAACCGTCGTCCGGATGGGATCGTCACTTCGATACACCAGCGACCTCGGCGAAGATCGTTCGGTGACGCTCGTCTATCCGGGTGAAGCCGATATTGCCAAAGGCAGGATTTCGATCCTGACACCGATCGGCGCTGCGCTCATAGGTTTGTCGGCTGGCCAGTCCATCGATTGGAAGGCCCGCGACGGGCGCGCTCATCGGCTAACCGTTCGGGAGGTTTGGCGCGGATAGCTGTTTTTCGGCTATCCGGATATTGATGTGGAAACGCGCTTTGTCGACACATCCCCACGTTGAACTGCCAAAATCCGAACTGCTTAGTCCGGCCTCGCCGGCGCCGAGCGGAACACAATTCCCGGCCTGCGGCGTCGAGGAAGGCGGACGACCGAATGCCCATAAGACGCAAGCGCCCCGTGGACATCGGAATCGCGACTGCCTTGCGGCACGTCGGGATGCGGGCGGCGTCAGCCAAAGCTTGTCCATGCTGAGCTTGACCAGCGCGTGCTCCAGCAGGCTCGAGTCCTTCAGCGACGAAGGATTCGACGCGTTCTCGACAGCGGCAAGTCCGATCAAATTGGGATTCAAGTCGATGCCGAGCGCTCGGCCCTTCAAAGCACGGACCGGCGCTCGGCCCTTCAAAGCACGGACCGGCGTTCGTCGCTGGTCGCATTTTCTCGCTTAAAGATAATTGTGACGGCAACGCCCTCCCCCGGCGCTGTTTGAACGTCTATCTCGGCCTTTGCATTCTGCCGCACAGACTGGACGATCATCGCGCTGAGCTTGCCCCGTCGCGGCCAGTCATCTTTATTCGAGAGGCCGACACCATTGTCGGAGACCAAAACCCTGCAACCTTCGTCATCAACTGTGCAGCGGACTTTTATGTCACCGCCCTCTCGGCCGACGAAAGCGTATTTCAGGGCGTTGGTAAGCAGTTCATTTATGACAAGCCCGACCGGCATCGCAACATTAACTGAGACGGGCCAAGTGTCGACCTTCATATCGAGCCGGATACCTTCTTCTGCGTGCGCGGCCATGACAGAGGAGGCGATCTGGCTGACATAGGTCCCGAGGTCGACGGTCTCCGTTTCGCTGCCATAGAGTGAACGGTAGAGAATTGAAAGAGCTTCGATACGGCCGGCAAGCCTGTTGAACCGCTCGCGCTCTTCAACGTGCTGGGCGTTGCGGGCTTCCATCCGGATCAATGCCGTGATCATTTGCAGATTGTTTTTTACCCGATGCTGCAGTTCCTTCAGCAACGTGTCCTTTTCCGTCAACGCGTCAGACAGGGAAGCTCCATCACCGACCCCGCTGCGGACGGACATGGCCAGTAGGCGAAAGAGCGGTTGACCGCTGTCATCGACGATGGTGTTCGACCAGGCGTCGACGACGTGGCTTCCGTTGTCAGAAACGACCGTGAACACTCCGAGATATTCTTCACTCTCCAGCAAAGCGTCGGCAAGTTGCAACCCGTCCGAAATGGGCGTCGCGGTGGGTAATACGGACCACGGTTTTCCCTGCAGTTGCTCGCCCAAGATCCCCGTCAGGCGCTCAAATTCTATGTTGCCGTAGACGAGATGCTCGTCCTCCCCGAGTTCAGCCACTGCGACCGCGAAAGGAACGTGGTCGAGAAACTGCCGAAACCGGTCGTCGTCCAGCGCCTGCGCCAGATGAGGAAGGTCGGATACGGTCGCTGGCGTGGGATTCGGTTCTTCTGGATTGGACATCTGCTTCAACCTTCATGGCGATAAGGGTCCTTACCATGGCAGTCAAAGCATCCGCCAGAAGTTTCGCGCGGCTACGAGGTCAGGCGCGTCAGGGCCTCGATAAGCGGTTGGTGCGCGTAAGGTTTGGGAAAAAACACGGCGCGCTCGGGCATTTCCCCGACATCCACGCGTCGCTGGCCCGAGGTGATCACGATTTCGACCGGCGGCCATCGATCCCTCACGATCCACGCCAGCTTCAACCCATCAAGAGAACCGGGCATGTCTATATCGGTGAAAATCGCCCGGACCGTGGAATCGGTCTCGAGCAATCGGAGTGCTTCCTCGGCGTTGCCGGCTTCAATAACACGCAAGTCGCTGTCGCGCAGGTCGTCCGAAACCGTCATTCTGATCAACGGTTCATCTTCGATAACGAGAACAGTCGTCTGTGGCATTCCGGCACCGATCTTTTACGCTCGGCCGAAAAACTCCGAATTTATCAAGTCGTTCCGCCTCGCAAAAGCAAAACACTTCCAGTCATCATTCGACCTGGTCTACCGCCGAAAGACCTAGCCTCACTATCACCGCGACTTGATTGATCCGCGGCCCGGCGGCGCGATTGGCTCGGGGAAGAGCGCAGTGGTGACGACCACTCGCCACTTGCACAGGTTATCCGCGCGGACAGATAGGTCCTACGTCGCTCGTCTAAGGAACCTATCCCGTCAACGTTCGTTCAACGCCTATCTCCTTTGAAAGGCGCAAAACGATGGACGACGGCTCCCCACACACTGGCCAGGCTCACCGCGACGTCTCATTGACGATCAATGGGAAAAGACAAGTCGTCCCGATCCCGCCCTGGACCACCCTTCTTGATCTTTTGAGAGGTCCTCTCAAGCTGACCGGCACGAAGAAGGGGTGCGATCACGGCCAGTGCGGAGCTTGTACTGTTCTCATCGACGGCGAGCGCATCAACAGTTGCCTGAAGTTTGCCGTCACGCTCAAGGGCAGCGAGATCACGACAATCGAAGGCATCGGAAGCCAGGACCATCTTCATCCCATGCAGGCGGCCTTCGTCGAGCACGACGCCTTTCAATGCGGCTATTGCACGCCAGGCCAAATCTGTTCCGCCATCGGCCTTTTGACCGAAGGGCATGCGCATAGCCGCGAGGATATCCGCGAACTTATGAGCGGCAACCTCTGTCGATGCGGCGCCTACACGAATATCGCCGATGCCATCGAGGAGGCACAGCAGGGCTCGGCGTCAGTCTCGTACAAGGAGGCTGCCGAATGAGAGGATTCGATTACGTTCGGGCAGAGACCGTCGGCGACGCGGTAAGGGCGCTTGCGGCCAACCCCACCGCCCAACTTCTGGCCGGGGGCACCAACCTTGTCGATCTGATGAAGTACGATGTCGCGCGACCGTCGGCCCTCATCGACATCAACCGGCTGCCGCTCAGGTCAATAGAAGAAGCGGACGGCGGCGGCCTGAGGATCGGCGCCCTCGTAAGCAATTCGGCCATGGCCTATGACGACAGAATTCGGGATCGGTTTCCACTGCTCTCCAGCGCGATTTTAGCGGGAGCTTCGCCGCAGTTGCGCAACGCGGCGACTGCGGGCGGAAATCTGGGGCAACGTACGAGATGCTACTATTTCTATGATCCTTCAACGCCTTGCAACAAGCGCGAGCCGGGCAGCGGCTGTGCTGCGATCGGCGGCGTAAACCGGATACACGCGATTCTCGGAGCGAGCTCGTCCTGCATCGCCGTCCATCCCTCCGACATGTGCGTCGCGCTGAGTGCCCTTGGCGCGGTTGTCGAAGTCGAGGGTCCGGATGGCGCACGCGACGTCGCGTTTACCGACTTCCATCGCCTGCCGGGCGATAGTCCGGAAAGGGATAACACGCTTCTTCCCGGAGAGATCGTCACGGCAATCCGCCTTTCCAGCAATCACTTTTCGGATACCAGCAGCTACCTCAAGCTCCGCGACAGGATGTCGTACGCCTTTGCGCTAGTCTCGGTCGCGGCCGCGGTCGAGGTCAGCGATGGCGTGATCGTAGACGTCCGAGTCGCGCTCGGCGGCGTCGCTCACAAGCCTTGGCGCGACGAACTCGCAGAGAACGAATTCGCCGGCGAGCCCGCCTCGAAGGACGGATTCGGAAGGCTTGCGGATCGCCTGCTAGTCGGCGCGACCGGACAAGGCGACAACGACTTCAAGATCCCGTTGGCCCGCCGTGCGATCGTTCGCGCGCTGATGCAGGCGGCGGCAGGAAAGCCACAGGTGCAGTCGATCAAGGCTATCCAATAAACAAGGGGGCGATAAGATGAACACCCTTTCCAGAAGCGTCGGCAGCCCTGTCTCGCGCGTAGACGGGCCGCTCAAGGTCAGCGGTCAGGCGAAGTACGCCGCGGAGCATTTCGAACCAGGCATGCTTCATGGATACGTTGTGCTTTCGACGGTCGCGAAAGGCAAGATCGCGACCATCGATGTCACCGCCGCAGAAGGCTGTCCCGGTGTCGTGCGCGTCTACACCCATCTGAACCGACCGAAAGCAGCTTCACGCGACGGCAAATGGCAGGACTCGGTCGCCCCGCCAGGCAGCCCGTTCCGACCGCTTGAGAGCGACGAGATCCAATTCGACGGCCAGCCGATCGCGCTCGTCGTAGCCGACACCTTCGAAAATGCGCGCGACGCAGCCGCCCTCGTCGTCGCAACTTACGAAAGCCTCGAAGCACGCACCGATCTCGCTCAAGAATACCGAAACAGTTACGTCCCGCCCAAGAAACGTTCCGGCATCCCTGCCGCTCCGAAACCTCGTGGAGACGCCGAAAAGGCATATTCGGAGGCCGCCTACAAAGTTTCGGCCGATTTCCGGATGGATGGCGAACACCACAACGCGATGGAGCTGTTCGCTTCAACTGTTTTCTGGGAAGCCAATGGTCAACTGACCATTCATGACAAGACGCAGGGGCCACAAGCCTCGCGGGACTACATTTGCAACGTCTTCGGCCTCGATGCTGACGACGTCACCGTGAAGAACGCCTTCGTCGGCGGCGCCTTCGGCTCCGCGTTGCGCCCGAAATACCAGCTTTTCCTGGCCGTGATGGCGAGCATCGACCTGAAGCGATCGATCAAGGTCGAAATGACGCGACGGGAGATGTTCTACCTGACCTGGAGGCCGTCGACCATCCAGACAGTTTCGCTTGCCGCCGACGAGCATGGCATTCTCCAGGCGGTCATGCACCATGCCGTTCAGGCGACGTCGACATACGAAGATTATCAGGAAGTCGTCGTGAACTGGTCTGGCCTCGCCTACAAGTGCGACAATGCCAAACTGACCTACGAGCTCGCCAAACTCGATCTGTCTACACCGGGCGACATGCGCGCGCCGGGGGCTGCGACCGGAGTTGCCGCACTTGAAGTGGCTATGGACGAGCTTGCCTACGAGGTCGGTATCGATCCTCTGGAACTGCGGATCCGAAACTTCGTGCACCGCGATCAAGACAACGACAAGCAGCTCACCTCTAAAGCGTTGCACTCCTGCTACCGGGAAGGCGCCGACGCCTTCGGATGGTCGAAGCGCGACCCGGCACCGCGCTCGATGCGCGAGGGCAACGACCTGGTGGGCTGGGGAATGGCTACCGGATTCTGGGATGCGATGCTCATGGCGGCCGAAGCGGAGGTTCGTTATTCGGCGGATGGAAAGGTCACGGTTTCGGCGGCCGCTTCAGATATCGGAACTGGCACCTACACTATCCTCGCACAGGTCGCGGCCGACGAGTTCGACGTGCCAGTTGACGATGTAACCGTCCTCATCGGGGATTCCACGCTTCCGACGACCGGCGTCGCGGGTGGATCGTGGACTGCCGCGTCCTCGGGATCCGCGGTAGACGCCGCGTGCAAGGCCGTTCGCAAGACCCTTCTTTCACAGGCCCAGGAAATCGAGAGCTCGCCACTCGCCAAGGCTTCGGTAGAAGAGGTCCGAATCCGTGACGGCCGGCTGGTGCTTGATACGAACAGCCAAATTGGCGTGTCTCTCGCCGATATTCTGGCATCGAAGCAAATGTCTTCCATCAGCGAGGCCGGCAAGGTTGGACCCGATCTAGTGCAGATGATGTCCTTCAAGAGCTATACCCACTCTGCCGTCTTCGTTGAGGTGAAAATTGACGAGGAACTGGGCGTCCTCCGCGTGACACGCGTCGTGAGCGCAATCGCTGCCGGGAAGATCCTCAATCCGAAGACCGCCCGCAGCCAGATTTTAGGCGGCGTGGTGATGGCCTTGGGAATGGCCCTTCATGAAGAGGGAATGATCGACCATCGCACTGGCCGGATCATCAATCACAACCTGGCAGAATACCACATTCCCGCTCATGCCGACATTGAGCGGATCGACGTGATTTTCGTCGACGAGCACGACGACAAGGTCAGCCCCATCGGCGTGAAAGGGCTGGGAGAAATCGGTGTGGTAGGTGTCGCTGCTGCCGTTTCCAATGCCGTCTTCCACGCGACCGGCAAGCGCATTCGCGACTTCCCTATCACCATCGACAAGATCATCATCGATAAGGACGCACTGCAATGAGATCGGAAATTCCTGCGACTCCGCAGCGCTATCATCCCGACGTCGAAACGATCGAAAAGGATGAACCGGAAACCGCCCGCAAGCTCGCGGAGACGATGCTTTCCATTAGCCAGAAAACTTACGACGACAGCGGTCACGCAACACGTGCGGTGCATGCCAAAAGCCACGGGATGCTGGGAGCGCGCGTCGAAGTACTAGACGGTCTCCCGCCGGTCCTGGCTCAGGGGCTTTTCGCCAAGCCCGCGGCCTACGATGCCGTAATTCGGTTCTCCACTACGCCCGGAGACTTTCTGCATGACAGCGTTTCGACGCCGCGCGGCATGGCGCTGAAGATCATCGGTGTCGAAGGTGAAAGGCTTCCAGGCTCGGAGGGTTCGCGCTCGCAGGATTTCGTCATGGTGAATGGAAAAGAGTTCAATTCGCCGAGCGCCAAGGCGTTTCTCGTAAACCTCAAAGGGCTGGCGCTGACGACCGACCGCATGGAGGGCGTCAAGGAAGTAGTGGCGAAGGCCGCGCGCGGCGCCGAAGCCGCGCTTGAGGCTGTCGGCACAGAAAGCGCCTTGCTCAAGTCACTCGGTGGAAACCCAAAGACCCACATTCTTGGTGACAGCTTTTTCGGACAGCTTCCGCTCCGGTACGGCGACTATATAGCCAAGGTCGCGATCGTACCTGTGTCCGATAACTTGAGGGCGCTGGCAGATAAGACATTAGATACGTCAGATGATGAGGATGTGATCCGTCATGCGGTTCAGTCCCATTTCGGATATCAGGGTGGCGTGTGGCATCTCAAGGTGCAACTCTGTTCCGACATCGCTGACATGCCGGTCGAAGGCGTGTCGCCCTGGGACGAGGGAAAAAGCTCCTTCGTGACCGTGGCAGTGATCACGGCGGACCCGCAGCCCACGTGGGATGAAAACCGCTCGCGCATGGTTGACGACGGAATGTCTTTCCGTCCTTGGAACGGTCTTCTGGCGCATCAGCCGCTCGGCAGCATCATGCGCATGCGTAAACTCGCCTACGAGCGGTCCGCGATGTTCAGGTCCGAACGAAATCAGACTCCCGTCAGGGATCCGATCGGCTGCCCCTTTGGCCGGCAAGCGGCCGAGTAGTTTTGCCGGTCGTCGACGTACCGGAATAGGCGATGAAAGGAAATGGGGATGAAAAGCAAGGAACTAGGAGAGACCGATCCGTGGCGAGAACGCAACTTTGTCGTTGTGCTAGAGGATGGCGATGAAGCCTTCGGAGCCATTACCAGGTTCGCGGAGAAGCAAAAGCTCGTCGGCGCATCGCTGACAGCGATCGGTGCGTTCCGCAGCGCTACGCTGGGATTTTTCGACTTCAAGACCAAGAGTTACAAAGAAATTCCCGTCGACTACCAGACCGAAGTGCTGAGCGCCATCGGGGACGTCGCAGTTGGCGACGATGGGAAGGTCAGTCTCCATATGCATGTCGTCCTTGGAATGGAGGATGGTTCGACTAAGGGCGGCCATTTCATCAAGGGCACCGTGCACCCGACGCTCGAGATCATGGTACGCGAGAGCAGTGTGGGCTTTCGACGCAGGAAGCGTGAGGAGCTCGGGATCGCGCTCATAGACGTCTGAGCGCCCCAATAGGCTGAGAAATAGCAAAGCTTAACGCCTTCCCCGGTTTGGAGAGCGCGGGGCCTCCATCGTGGGGCATGGCTCTGAACGTCTCCCGGTGCGGATTAAATGTGAGGAGTGCACGTTCGGTGCAGGCAGGACCCGTGATGGCCGCCGCACAATCAGGGGCGGAGATCCCTACTTGTCCCTAAGAGCGAACGCGACCACCTGATCGCCATTGCGCGACTGCAAGCCGCCGTGCCCCCTGCCGCGATTACAACAAATTGCCGCCCGTCCTATCCGAGATAGGTAAGCGGGGTCGCATTGCGGCCGGCGCTCAGATGGAATTCCCACAACTTCTTTCCGGTCTCGCCATCGAGTGCACGGATATACGTGTCGGTGGTCGCTCCTACAAACACAAGTCCACTCCCGGTCGCGATGCCCTTTCCCATGCTGAAAATCCCCGTGGGTAGGCCGACAGGCATGTGCAGACCGGATGGTCCCATGTCGCGAGACGTGCCTATCCGAATGACCTGTTAGCGACCTGTTTAGCCTGTCACAGGCAGACGGCATACGAAGTCCGAAACGCTGTTTCAGAACTGAACTGCCCCAAGCTTCAACCACACGGTCTCTTAATCCTGACGATCGCCGAAACTTGCCCGACAGCTCGGCTGTTCTACTGTTAATTCAATTGGCTTTTGGAGGAAATTTTACCGTGGACAAAGCGAAGATCTATCATTCAAAACCCTATCGGTCGGAATGGCGACTAGTGTCGTCTTCGAAGGTTATCTCCTATCATCCGACCAAGGCGAGCGCTTATCTCGCTGCGCTGCGCGCAGGTCGAGCAGTTGAACGGGATGGCGGAATTGCCGCTGCTGTTTTGCATGGGGCAAATGGCGACGTCGAACGGAAGAGGAATTTTGGGCTGCGCGGAAGCTCGCTCCTCCGTTGATTGCTTACGTGCCCTTCCAGAGGATGCGTTTTCGAAGTTTGCAGACCATTCCGTGATGGTGGCCCTGGAGGCTCGCAACAAGGCTCCAAGAAGCAGGGGCATTCAGCTTCTGGTTTTCCATTTTGTAGGGGCATTGAATTGGTCGCTACCGGCGGGTCGTGATGAACAGCAGACGTGCACTGCCTCGTGCAAAATCCAATGTCTCGGCTTGTAAATCCGAAAGCGGAGATCCGAATGTACGCAGAACCGTTCTGCCATCCATGGCTCCACGCCGCATTGTGCACCGCACTCTGTCCGCCTCCCCTTGTCAGTGGATCCTGGAGGAAGGCACTTAATCGGCGAAGGCGGTCGTATCAATCGCGAAGCCGCACTCGGATCTTCGCGACGCGATCGCGCGGAAAACGCGGGTCTGAAATCCGTTGACCCCAGCGATTGACTTTTGGTTCCGCCCCTCCTGGTTGCTTATCGAGAAATTGCTCGCCGTTTGGCCTCCGCGCACGCGCAACTCTGCCTGACCTTGATCGCAGACGACAGTTTTTCGAGCGCTGGCCGCACAGGGATCAGGGTCAAATAGCCGGTAGTGATTGTGGAACAATGACACCCGCAGTGGGCTTTTGAAGAAAAACCACCTCTTCGAAGAATTTTTGGAGGTCTTAATGACGGAAGCGACACTGCACCCACAATGGTGGCACCGGTCAACGATCTACCAGATCTATCCGCGCAGCTTTGCCGATAGCAACGGCGACGGAATCGGTGACATTCCAGGAATTATCTCCAAGCTCGAGTACCTAAGGACACTCGGAATCGAGGTCATCTGGTTATCGCCGATCTATGCCTCACCGATGGACGACAACGGTTATGACATCTCCAACTATCAGGACATTGCCCCAGAGTTCGGCACGCTTGCAGATTTCGACCGCCTCGTGGCCGAAGCAAATAGTCGTGGCATAGGGATTGTCCTCGACCTGGTCGTCAACCACACATCGGACGAGCATCCCTGGTTCATTGAGGCCCATAAGTCTGTCGACAATCCCTACCGCGACTTTTACATCTGGCGGAAACCGGCCGAGGATGGAGGACCCCCGAACGGCTTGGCGTCGTCTTTTGGGGGGCCGGCATGGTCGCTGGATCCCGAAAGTGGCGAATATTACCTGCACCTTTTCTCCCGCCGCCAGCCGGACTTGAACTGGGAGAACCCGAAGGTCCGGGCAGAAATCTATAAGATGATGAATTGGTGGCTGAAACGCGGCATTTCCGGTTTCCGGATGGACGTCATCGACTACATTGGCAAGCAGATCGACCAATCTGTCATCACGGACGGTGCCCACCTACACGACTATCTGCAGGAGATGAATCGCGAGACCTTCGGCAGCCGCAATGTTCTGACTGTGGGCGAGACTTGGAGCGCGACACCCGGCTCCGCCCTGCTCTACTCGGGTCGAGACCGAGGCGAACTTTCAATGGTCTTCCAGTTCGAACATGTGACGCAGCAATGGGATGAAGTCTACGGCAAATGGCGATCGAGGCCATTTGATCTCGTCAAGCTAAAGTCTGTCCTCAGCAAGTGGCAGTACGCTCTCTCCGACGACGGTTGGAATTCGCTCTTTTGGGGCAACCACGACCTGCCCAGAGCCGTCTCCAAGTACGGTGACGTCAAGGGTTTTCCGGTTGAATCCGCCAAGATGCTTGCCACCATTCTCCACCTGTTAAAGGGGACGCCTTTCATCTATCAAGGAGAGGAGATCGGCATGACGAATGCACCGTTCAGCAAGATCGAGCAGTACAGAGATATCGAAACGCTGAACATGCACCGCCTCCACTTGGAGGCGGGTCTTGCGCCCGAAGAGTTCATCAAGGGCGCCAACGAGAACGGCCGCGACAATGCCCGGACCCCGATGCAATGGACGTCGGAGGCGAATGCCGGCTTTACCGCTGGCATCCCGTGGATTGAGGTCAATGACAATTATACCACCATCAATGCCGAGCGAGCCATCACCGACGAGCATTCCATCTGGAACCACTATCGTCGGCTGATCGCACTCAGGAAGGAGCATTCGGTCATCGTATACGGCCGCTATCAGTCCTACTTGGATCAACACCCGGACGTCTTCGCCTACACGCGTACGCTTGATGACAAGCGCCTCGTTGTCCTCGCGAACTTTTCAGCAAGGTCGATCTCTGTCGATCTGCCGAACGAACTGCAGGTAACGGGGCGTTGTCTGATCAACCACTACGGACCCGTCGATCAACTGCAGGGATGCATCGAACTGAGGCCATACGAGGCATTTGCTGTTTTAGCTGACGCCGATTGAAGCAGCGGAACTAATCCTCTGGACGAAAGTTTGGCAAGAATCCGTGCGTCGTTATGCTCGTGGCCCTCTGACCGCAGGACAACCCATGAGCATGATCGGTTACACGCCGCCTCTCCAAATCAATTCATCGAAGGCCGTTCGGCGCTACCCGGTAGGGGCGGAGCTCATCGGGAATACCGTGTCGTTCCGCGTGTGGGCACCTTCGCAAACTAGTGTTTCGCTTCTGCTCGAAAGTGGACCCGCATACCCGATGAACCGGGAAAATCACGGCTATTTCCGCCTCGACATGGACGGAATTGAAGCTGGCGCCCGTTACCGGTTTCGGCTGGAAGACATTTCCGATTCCTTGGCGGACCCCGCGTCACGCTTCCAGCCGCAAGGACCATCGGGATTTTCAATGGTGATCGACCCAACTCGGTTCGAATGGAGCGATGGGGATTGGCCGGGCATCACACGCGATGGCCAGGTACTTTACGAGATCCACATCGGGACATTCACACCCGAGGGAACCTACCGGTTAGCGGCGGAAAAGCTGCCCTTGCTCAAGGAGATCGGAATTAACTGCCTTGAGGTGATGCCTGTAAACGAGTTCTGCGGCAGCTTCGGCTGGGGATACGACGGCGTCCTGCCCTATGCGCCGACACGGTTATACGGCGAGCCAGATGATCTGCGGTACTTCATTGACACAGCCCATCAACTTGGGATCGGCGTCATCCTCGACGTGGTCTACAACCATTTCGGCGTAGGCGATCGGTTCCGCGACTTTGCGCCGGACTACTTTACTGATCGCTATTGGAACGAATGGGGTAGTTCGATCAATTTCGATGGCGACAATAGCGCCGCTGTGCGCGAATTCTTCGCGAAAAATGCCGCCTACTGGATCGACGAATACCATTTCGACGGACTGCGACTTGACGCCACTCAGGCGCTTTTCGACAAAAGTGACGAACACATTATCGCTGAAATCGCGAGAGAGGCGCGCACCGCGGCGGGCGAAAGGTCGATTTTGCTTGTCGCAGAGAACGAGCCTCAGGAAACACGTCTCGTACGCGGCTTCGACCAATCCGGTTTTGGCCTCGATGCACTTTGGAACGACGATTTCCACCACTCGGCAATGGTCGCTCTGACCGGCAGGAACGAGGCATACTATCATGACCATCTGGGTCCGGCGCAGGAGTTTGTGTCGTCGGCAAAATACGGATATCTGTTTCAGGGCCAGCGTTACGACTGGCAGGACGCTCCGCGTGGCCAGCCGGGCTTCGACCTTACGCCATGCAATTTCGTCCACTTTCTCCAGAACCACGATCAAATCGCCAATTCAGGAACGGGTGTCCGCATGGACAAGCTCGCGTCGCCCGCTCGTGTGCGGGCGCTGACGGCACTGCTCTTGCTAGGGCCGCAAACACCGATGTTATTCCAAGGCCAGGAGTTCGGCGCGTCCAGTCCATTCTATTACTTCGCGGATCAGTCGGGCGACTTGGTTGAGATCGTCCGCAATGGTCGGATCGACTTCTTGAAGCAGTTTCCCAGCCTGAAGAACAAGGACTTCGCCGCATGGATGCCTACCCCTGCTGAGCGCACGACCTTCGAGCGCTCAAAGATCGACTGGTCGGAGCGGGACCTAAATTCTCATGTCGTGGCATTGCATAAAGATCTGCTGGCCCTGCGTTCAGGCATCAAACCGGTCGCCTCCGACGGCAGATCAGTGCATCGCGGGCTGGACGGCAGCGTGTTCAACGGTTCGGCCTTCCTCCTCCGCTTTTTTGCAGATCAACCACACGGTGAGAGGCTGTTGTTAGTCAACCTTGGCGCAGATCTTCCAGTAACCAGCCTTGCAGAGCCTTTGCTATCACCGCCTGCCGGCTGTCAATGGTCGGCTTTGTGGTCGAGCGAAGACATTGTTTATGGCGGCAGTGGCAGACGGCCGACAGATCTTCAAAAACGCTGGACGCTCAGCGCTGATACCAGCCTGCTTCTGGCTCCGCTCCCAGCCGATCGTCACGTAATTCCCGAGTGGGACAGCCTGCATGCGTGGCAGAACGCAATTTCACACAACGACGCGTGATCGATAGCTAGCTTTGGCTAACGTCGCATTGCTCAAATGCTTGGCGAAACATAGGTTGACGAAATGGGTTTTTTTAAATGCGCGGCCGACTGACCTCGGCTCCAACTACTGTAAAACCTCATTGCGAGCCTAAAGCGGAACAATCAACGATGACAATTGTTAAATAGCATCGTGGCGGATGCAGTCCGAGTTCTTCCGTAACGCTAGGCGGAGGGCCATGCTCTCCAAGCTTCCCGCCTTCCGCCGCCCGCCAATATAGCGACCGATGTCTCGAGCGGTCGCAGGAAGATTCGCATCTTCCGGTGCCACCTTCAGTACGAACGTCCTGCTTTTCTGCCGCTTCTACCTGCCAGGAAAGGGCCGCTGTCCGCGGCAAACGCGTTTGTCGTGAATGTCCATCTTGATTGCTATCGAACATTCAATAATGTTTTCAAACGCCACACGCGTAGCCTGTCTAACAATCATCGGCGCTCCAAAAGAAGCAGGTAGACCATGCGTAACAACAAGAGCGATCACGACGAATGCATAGCGCCGCTCAAATGCGTTATAGACATCGACACCTTGTCCGCGCCGCCCGCGGACCAATTTGATCTTTATCGCTCATGGAATGCCAATCTCGGGGATGTCACGCTGCTCCGGGAAAAGTTTAGTTCCTTCCGCGCGCGCCAGCAGATCTGGCGGCTCGGAAGCCTTGCGTTGATGGCCCTGGACTACCGTGGCACCGGTTATCGTCGTCGATGGTCCAACAAGAAAAATCCCCTTTTCGACCACTGGATCCTCAGCGTCCCGCTTACGAAGCCAGCCAATGGCGGTCCGAGTATCTGCGGAAAATTACACTGGCATTGTCTTGCCGCGGCTTACGAGGCAGAATTCGAAGACGATGGCGCCCTTGCACTTCTTCTCCCCCGCGATTTCGCTCTCTCGCAACCTGCCGACCTTGCCATTCGCCCTGAAATGTCGGCCCTGATCGTGGACTACCTCCAGCTTCTGCATCGATCGCTTCCTAATAGAATGGAGCGAGATGCACAACATATTGCTGTGGCGACGACCACATTGCTAGCCGCCTGCCTTGCTCCGTCGCGAGATCACCTCGTTGAGGCCGAAGCACCGATCAACGGTGTGATCATGGCGCGCGCGAAGAAGCTCATCGCGGTGCAGCTCGCCAAGCGCGATCTAACGCCAGAAACGCTATGTCGCGACCTGAACATCTCGCGAACCAGGCTTTATCGGATTTTTGAGTCGAGCGGCGGCATTGCCACATATATCCGCCGGCAGCGCCTGTTGCGCACCAAGGAAATACTCAGCGACAACAGGGACAGGCGCTGCATCTCGCTAATTGCCGAAGAATGGGGCTTTATGGACCCATCGACGTACAGTCGAACCTTCCGTCGCGAATTCGGGATGACGCCGAAGGAAGCTCGCGAGGCCGGGTGGCTTCGGATCAACAGGGGTCGACGCTTCCCGCAAGGAATGTTGCCGAGGGCCTAGCGTGGAACGCTCTGTTGGAGGGATGTATATCACAAAGGGAGATGCGTCGTCTTTAGCGGTACGGCCTACGTGAAAGCGAAGGGACGGACACGGTGTTTCGAGGAAGCAACAGGATCTGCGCGACTTGGTGAAGGGCCGGTTCACCGGTGGGGTCGTGGATGCCTGAACCCTTCACTGCGCGACGCTATGCACGTCGATCCTTTAAAGGTCAAAGATTGGCAGCCTTGCTCAGGCGCCGCGATCGAGAAGAACAACTCGAGAGAGGCGCTAGACTCGAGAAGTCGTCAACGCCGGCGAAGCTATTGAGCACGTTACGGCGAGGCTCTCCGGGACATGTTTTGAAGCTGTCGAAGGATTCGCTGTAATTCGAATTCCGCGATCAGGCGAGCGGCCTCGGCAGGAGGAAGCCATAAGAGCGTCCTCTCATTCCATTCGGGAAACCGTCGTCTACAGCGCCCGACGTCGAGAACGTGAACCTCGACTAGTGCAGGCGTCAGCGCGCCGCCAGCAAGCCGTTTCGTGTAGGTGAAACTGCCAAACGCACGTTTCTTCGCACGGCCGATCACGCCGGCCTCTTCCCAAGCTTCTTGCTCCGCGACTTTGTGAGGCTCCAATCCTTTGATCGGCCAGCCCTTCGGGATCGTCCATCTCTTCGTTTGGCGCGTGGTGATCAGAAGGACTTCGAGTGTGCCGACCGACGTAGCGCGGACGCAGAGAGCACCATATTGCTTGATCTTGTCGCCGTGTTGTACGCCTCGGTGGACTAAGGCACGCATCGATGATTTCTGACTCATCGCAATGAAGTAAGGCGGTATGCGATGGTCGGCAATGAACTTTCCGCATGAAAATTGCGTCTGCACAGTAAGGGGTCGGCGCATGATCTGAAACCTAGCGCCTGCTGCCGATAAGGTTAGGGCGTCGAGCAATTCGACGAGATCAACGCAGATTAACGGAACGGCGCTTTCGATTTCCGACTAAGGAGGGAATCGGCCGGAACAAATCCATCCGACCGAGGTTTAGAGGGTCCCCACGCGCCCATAGGAGCACTTCAATGAAATCGTTCATCGCCCTCGCCGGCCTCGTCGTCTTTCTAGCCTCGCCGGTCCTAGCTCAATCAGCAGCGGAGAAGACCGGTGTCAACTCGGTCATGGGCGTCGCGCCGAAGACCGAGGACTTCGTCACCGAAGTTGCCAGTTCGGATATGTTCGAGATCGCATCCAGCAAGCTTGCCCTCGAAAAATCCGACGACGCGACCAAGACCTTTGCCCAGCAGATGATCACCGATCACACGAAGACTCCGACGAACTCAAGGCGATGGTTTCCTCCGGCAAGGTGAAGGCCATCATCCCCGCCGCGATGAGTTCTTCCCAACAGAGCATGCTCGACAATTTGAACAAACTGCAGGGGGACGATTTCACCAAACAGTACCATTCCGACCAGTAGGACGTACATGAAGATGCCGTCGATCTCTTCAAGCGCTACGGCGACGGCGGTGACAATACCGATCTGAAAGCATGGGCCGCGACGACCAGACCAGCGCTCGAGCATCACCTAATGATGGCCAAGGACTTGAACAAGTAGCACACCCGCCATCTGCCCGCATTCAGACTATCGCTTCATCGAAAGAGGAGAATAGAACCATGGATCACACGAACCACGTTCGCCTTACCGCATCCGAACTGACCCCGGCCGTGCTTGAGGGCGCGACTATTTACGGCGCCGACGACCACAAAGTCGGCACGATCGACCACATTCATGGCGCAGGCGCCGGCGGCTCGGCCGTCATCGACGTCGGTGGCTTCCTGGGTATCGGTGCAAAGCCGGTCGCGGTACCGATTACCGATCTCGAGTTCATGCGCGACGAGGATGGCGACGTCCATGCCGTAACGAGCTGGACGAAGGACGAACTGAAAAAGATGCCGGAGCATCACGACTGAGAAAAGTCAGGCGGCCAACAGGCCGCCTCATCGCTTCCGATGGTCATTCCATTAGAAGCGAGTCACGCACTCCCCCGAATGTCGTGCCTCACCGACTCGGACCTTACGTAAAGTTCCAGCATCCCTCTCAAAGTCCTCGTCGGTCATCTCCGGAAGCCGGAAGAGCATGTCCGACCTCGATCCCGGCGCAATTGGCGATCATGGACAGCGGCAAGTACGTATCGGGCTTGCTTTCGAGCTTGACCCAGTGTCCAGAACGCCGAACCCGTTCGGCTCGCTGAACCACACGGTAGCTTCCCCGGTGGGCGCCTCAGCCGCCGATCCCAGTGTCCGTCTTGTGCAGCGAGTTCGACATGCGCCGTGTCGAAATTTTCAACACTCTGAACTGGGAGGCGGTTACGCTGCACAGCTCGAAGGTGCGCTGGGGCGAAGCAGAACCCGATCCCAAAAGTGTCTGGCTGGAAGATCGTATCGAGGAAACGCACTACCTCTCGCTCCCCACGGTCTACTTCCAAGGCCTCGAAGACGGCGTCAATCCGCGCGATCTGTCGGAAGATCTGCATCGGAAGTTTTCAGGCCCCTTCGAAAGGATCGCTCTTCAGAACGTCGGACATTTTCAGCAGCGGGAAGATGCGGATACGGTGACGCGGGAACTTGCTCCGTTCCTCGAGGCGGCGCCGAAACGGAACAGGTGATCGCTACCGTCGTTCTCGCTGCTCCGTCCAGCGGAGCCGTCTTGCCCAATCCCACCCCATCCGACGACGATCTCGAACCGCGCAAGGGAAGTCCCAGCCCTCGTCTGCCCGAAGAGGAGTTAAAGCGCCGCTTCATGAACCAGTTCAAAGACTCGGCCTACGAGCCCTTGTCGGCCGAGCGGGTAAAAGTCACGGCAGCCGCGTGGGACGCCTACGGGCACTCTCGTAAGAGCCCGAAGACCCCCGAAAGGCCGGGCGGAGTTCGAGGAACCGGACTACGACCTCTCGGTCGACTGGCTAGCCGCACGCGGCGCAAACCAAGCCACTCAACACCGACACGACGATCCGGATGGTCCTATCCGGTTCCTGCTTATCAATGGATCGTCACGGAGCAAGCATACCTGTCCTGTTGAGATCGCCAAAAGCTATCGCATGGTCGAGATGGCGAAGGCCGTAATTGAGGAGGACCCACAGGCCAAGCTGGAAATCCTCGATCTCAGCCGGATCTCCTCGGAATTGGGTCGCCAGATCCATCCGTGCAAAGCTTGCTTTTCGACGCCGGCCGCGCTCTGTCACTGGCCGTGTTCCTGCTACCCGAACTATTCGTGGGGCAGATCCACGACTGGATGAACGGCATTTATCCGTGGTGGGTCGAGGCGCACGCAATCATGATTGCGACGCCGGTAAACTGGTACCAGACATCGTCACCGCTGAAGCTGATGATCGATCGCCTCGTCTGCGCCGACGGTGGCAATTCAGATCCCACGGCCACGCATGGAAAGCGCGCCAAAGAAGCCAAGGAGATCGAGATGAAGGGGTGGGACTACCTGCGTCACCTTAAGGTCGTCTGTTTTCGGTGATCGTCCATGGCGACACAGAAGGCGCGGAAAACAATCGGCGCTCGGTATCGGACTGGCTGAAGTCGATGGATCTCGTCCCGGCCGGGGCGCTGGCGAAAGTCGACCGCTACATCGGGTACTGGGAGCCCTACGCCACGAACCATGTTGCATACGAGAAGGATGAGGGGTTTCAGGGCGAAGTGAAGGTCGCCGCCCCTACCCTCTATAAAGCCGCGGTCGCAACGCGAAACGGCAGGCAGGTCGCGGCAGGTTTCTACCTCAAACCCGCAAGGGAGAAGTGACCGCATTGAAGCCGGCTTAAACGCGCCGGGAAAACGGCGGCGGACCAAGCCGGATCGATCGTGCACGTTCACTGAACTATGAGCGTGAAAGGAAGTCGAGTATAGCCTTGCCGAGAGCTTCCGGATTCTCCTCGGCGATGTGGTGACCGCTTTCAATGCCAAAGCCGCGAACGCTCGTTGCCCAGTTGCGCCAGATCGCGATAGGATCGCCGTAGATTTTTTCCAAATCGTCCCGCGTAGACCACAGGCAGAGCATCGGGCATTCGACCCGCCTCCCACTTTCCCGGTCAGCCAGGTCGTGTAGATGATCGATGCGGATGCCAGCACGGTAGTCCTCCATCATGCCGTGGATCGCGTCGGGACTATGGATGACATCAAGCATGTCGTCGTAAGCCGCTGCGCCCATGAGACGGGGAGACAATGCTGAATACCACCCGCACGGATCTGCAAGGATCGCCCGTTCCGGTTTTTCCGGCTGAGCGAAAAAGAACCAATGGTACCAGTCCCTCGCGAATTTCCAGTCGGCGCGCTCGAGATGTTCAAGGACCGGAATGCCGTCAACGGTGATCAGCCGCGTTATCTTGTCGGGGCAGTCCATCGCCATCCGGAAGGCTGTGAGACTTCCACGGTCGTGCCCCACGACTGCGAATTCTCGGTGCCCGAGGTATTCCATCAACTCGATAAGAACCGCCGCTTTTGCGCGTTTTGAGGAATGCCTGCTGTCTGGCGCGTCGACGGGGATATATGAGCGTCCGAAGCCCGGAAGGTCGGGACAGACGACGGTGAAGGACGTCGAAAGGAGATCGGCGACGCGTCCCCAGGTCATATGGGTTCGTGGATGGCCGTGAAGAAGTAGAATCGGTAGCCCGCGGCCACCGTGACGAACTCGAAGCTGCCCGGCCGCAACCTCGATTAGGTCAACAGTGAAAGCGGAAAAGCCATGCCCATTTGTCGGGCTGACAATGACGTCCATCAGTGTGAAACGTGCTTCGGCTTGCCCTTGCTTTTCGTCGAAGCCATCTCGTCAAGTTCTTTTTCGGTCATGGAATCGACCATCTGCTTCGACGCACCCCTTAGCTTGCTCTTGGGTGTGTCGCCGCGCTTCGCCGACAGCGCCGCGCCGGCTGCCTTCTGTTGTGCTTTGGATTTCGCTGGCATGGGAGTTCTCCTTCCGACAAAAGAACCCTCAATCTCGATCTAAGTTCCGCTCCGAACGATAGGCGGGCTATTTCTGACCCGGAAACGGCCTACTCTTAATGAGCTTGGCGAGATGCACCGTGCTCCGCGCAAGCATATCTACTGTCTTCAAAACGGCCTCCGGCACCTCGGGAATATCCACGAAGTTGGTGCTCCCATCGCCTCACCCACCCAGTATGCGACGCGTTCGGGGCAAGCGTGAAGCCGACGTCGTTCAGCCCCTGATAGAGCTCGGCGGACACATGATGTGCACCGTCCTCATTTCCGACGACCGCTAACGCTGCAACCGTCCCGTAGGAGACTATCCGACCCTCCTCGTCCGTTTCCTCGAGGAAGGCGTCCATCCGTTCCAAGCCATTGTTCAGGCTTGGCGGGAATCCGAGCTTCATATGGGTAGGTTGGCGCGGAACTTACTATCGACTTATGCACGGCGGATCTCCATCCGTTTTCCCTTTCGACAAAGCATACTCAACCGGAGTTTCTTCATTGCAGCGAACTGGAAGGTGCATGCCCTCGCCCTAGCTACTTCGGTTCAAGGGAGGAAACGGTGATGACGAAACTTACTTATCATGTCGGCGCGCACGAAGGCGGTTACGGCTACAGGCTGGGAGACGTGTGGTCGGAGACATTCACGGATCACGATGCTGCCCTATCGGCGGCGAAGTCCGCGGCCCAGCGACAACACCTAGAGGGCAGCAACGCCGAGATATCGTATCAGCTCCCGGACGGTCGCTGGCAGAGCGAGCTTGTCGACGGCGGCGATCGACCGGATACCGAAGTCGTGGACGACGGTACGGGGGCTCCGAAATGACGACGCTGACCGGTGCTTGCAAGTGCGGAAGCGTGAGGATTGCCGTTCGCGGCTCCCCGGTCAGGATTGGTATCTGTCACTGTACCGATTGCCGACAAGAGAGTGGATCCGCATTCACGTTTTTTGCAGTCTGGCCCGCAGCCGGATTCGAGTTCAAGGGGGAGACCGGCGAGTTCGAGGGGCGGAGGTTTTGTCCGAACTGCGGTTCCAGGATGTTCTCGGCGAACGCTGACGAGGCGGAGATCAAGCTAGGTATTCTCACCGAGGCGCCTACGTCTCTCGCTCCGACTTACGAACTTTGGGTTAAGCGCCGGGAGAAATGGCTGGCGCCCATCGAGGGCGCCCAACAGTTCGACGAAGACCGGACCTGACGCCGCTCGCCCAAACCAGCGCCTCGAAATGACGGTCATCGGAAAATGCAACACGAGGGATGACTAGGGTTTCCCCTCGTCAAGGCCTCCCTTACTGGCCAAGCCACTGGTACTCGGCAATCGACGCCTGGCCGGACTTCTTGTCGTACAGGCAGATCAGGTTCACGAGCTTTTTCGACTTCGCACTCTTTTCGCGCAGAAGGATAGCGATCTTGCCCGTTGCATCGTCGAAGACGACAGGCGCGGTCGCTTCCGGTGACACCATTCGCGATTGACCGATGCAAGTGCCGTTGGCCTTCGCAGACAGCGCGCTCCACGCGCTGTCGCTGGACGCGCTGGCAAACTGGCTGAGCGAGAGCAAGGCAACAGTGCTGGCAAACGTAGTCTTCAACACTTCGAAACTCCTTATGTCATTGAGAACCACGCCAAGGCGTGATGCCTTGTTGATCGCGAGAAACGATGGCAGCATCACAACGAACGATTGCGGGAACCGCGCCGTCATCTGCGAGTTCTTCCCTAATAAGGAGGATCACTATGACGACGAATTCTATTCCAAGCTCAGCAAAGCTTCCGCCCAAGTCCCTGAATAAAGACACGCAAGACGACGAGCTTCCCGAAACCAATCTTGACGACCGCCGCGCGCCGCCCGTCAACATGGGCAATAGCAGGGAAGCCGGCGAAGGCGTGACCGATGCCGATCCCAAGACAGGCAGGGCCGACGCCAGAGACCATAATCCGGCTCCTCAGACAGCGAACAGGAAGTGACCTCGATGGATGATCGCAAGGGATACACAAACACCGACGAACTGCAGGCCGACGATCAGATATCGCCAACACCCTCGCCCGACGACAAAGAAGCCCGCTCTCCACGCTCAAGCGACGCCAAATCGGATGGAGCGGACGATGACGAGCGCATTCCGATACCGGCGACGTCCGAATGATGGATAGCACGTGCAGTAGCTTCCATGACCTCACCACGCCGCAACACTGTAGAAACTGATGCCCGGCACGTTCACCTCCATCAGCATTTTCGCCTACGACCTCTACGAGCGCGGCGATGCAGTCCAAGCATGGGAAACAGTCGCCGGGACTGAAGCGGATGCCATCGAAGAGGCGAAGGGTGCGGCCGCCCGCCACGCGGGGGTCTTGGTCGTGCGCCGGGAAGGAAAGCCTTCTGTCGGAGAGGAAGGCGACCCGATTGTCGTGTTCCGTGTTGGGAAAACGGGCGACTTCGATTAGAATCCGCAGCCATGAACGCTTTCCTCGACTTCGAAGCCTCCTCGCTCGGCAGGCACGGTTACCCTATCGAGATAGCCTGGGTCTTCGAGGACGATCGCTCTCGATCCCTTTTGATAAAGCCGGAACCGACGTGGACGGACTGGTCCGAAGACGCGCAAGCGATTCATGGGATTTCTCGTCAACAGCTAGATCAGGAAGGCACGCCAGTCATATTAGTCGTCACGGAAATGATGGCGGAGCTGGCTGGGCACGATCTGTATGCCAGTTCACCCTCATGGGACGGAAAGTGGCTCAGCGTACTTCTCAGAGGCGGTGGCGTTCCAAGACACATGCTCCGTGTTCGCAAGTCGGACGATCTCTTCCAGGACATCGCGTCACAAATCATTGGCGCGTCGCCAAACTTCAGCCGAGGCGGCGTCGGAGCTGTGCACGTCGACATTTCCGCGCTCGTTGCCGAGGTGATCGCTCGATCGGAGCCCGATTCACTCGCCCATCGCGCTCTGCCGGATGCGCAGCTCGAACTCGAACGCCTACGGCTCGTGCGGGAAGCTGCCCAGAGGCGGCTCGTGTAAATCGGACGGAAGCGGCCAACTGCGCAAGCGCCCGTGGACCAAACCGAATGCCTAAAGCTGACTTTCCAGAAGGCTTTTCAGCTTGCTTAGATCTCTCTCTACCATCCCGGCATCCCGGTCGAAATCTTCGTCGCTCATTTCCGGAAGACGAAACAACACGAGTTCGATCTCAGTTTGCTTTCCGTTGGCGATCATGCGCAAGGCTGCCTTTCCTTCCAGCTTCACACAGTGGTCGAGGACGCCGAAGTCATTCGCATCGCTGAACCGGACGATTGCTTCGCCCGCCGGGGTTGCGGCCACCCAGACACTGGCCGTCTGGTGTGGCGAGCTTGACATCCCTGCCGCCCACTTCGGGAAATTTTGGCGCCGATGTGCGAAGGCATAGGCGTGGGCGACTGGGACGCTCGCTGTTATGTGCAGAATGCGGGTTCCGTCACACTGCTCGTATCAGGGCCTAGTTCGCTACCGTGTCGAATTCGGTGAAGCACTGCGGCGGTGGGATGTTCGCCTTCCCCGCCCTTCTGTCAGCGACGTACTGTATCGCTTCTACGAGCTCAAGGTCGAGAACTGGCTTCTGGATCACTCCCAAGGAACCATCGACCCCACCTCGTATGGCACCGGGGTCGCTCGTCA
Organism: Rhizobium sp. S152; assembly: GCF_030380735.1. Classification (GTDB taxonomy): domain Bacteria; phylum Pseudomonadota; class Alphaproteobacteria; order Rhizobiales; family Rhizobiaceae; genus Rhizobium. The sequence goes on from NZ_JAUDRZ010000025.1 coordinate 272,137, forward strand.
TAACAGGACCGAACGTTTGCCTCCGCCAAGCTGCGACCGATGATCGGACCCGTTGGCCCGTCCTCGAGGTTGACGTCGACGAAGGCTATGTCAGCGTCCCTCGAGAGCAAGAGCGCCTGATACATATTGCTAGCGATGCCGATGGTATTGTGACCGAGTTCCTCCACAGTGTCCTGGAGGTTAAGAGCGACCAAAGGCTGGTCTTCGACAATCAAGACGTTTGTCTTCTCCGTGGTTGTCCTTCGTTAGACTAAACCCCTGTAGGCAGTAGCGGTTCCCGTAGAATAGCCATCGTGAAGACGACGCGTGATAACGCTTGAAACTTTCTCACCGGGCGTGCCGGGTCCTTTGTCGCGATCGAAAGATCGTGGCCGTTGCCACCCGATCCGCTCTCCTGACGGAACGCAGCGGCCAGCCTATGACAAGGACGCCGCTTTTCAGGGCGAGGTGCGAAACGCCGCGCTGACGCACAGGGAAACGGTCCTGGCAAGGCGCGCCGGCAAGCACGTGGCTGCGGGATCCGACCTGGAGCTGCCGCGCGAAAAGCAATAGCTAGCTAGCGCGATTACTTAGCAAATGAGTAGTGGCCACCCTTTTCCAAGGCCTTTCTGTATGCGAGGCGGGCGTGGATCCGATCGAGCCACGCTATTGTCGCAGGACGGTTCTCTCCGAGACCGGATTGCGCCTTTGCCGCCTCGAGCGGGAAGCTCATCATGACGTCGGCGGCGCTTATTTCGTCTCCCGCAAACCATGGCCGTGACGCAAGCTCGGACTCAATAAAGTCGAGATGCACGTCGATCATAGATCTGACTTTTCGTGCCGCGAACGCGCCGAGTAACGGCACTTTCGACACGACCAGGGCCGCGAACAGCACGGGCATCACCGATCCCTCCGCGTAGTGAACGAATTGCCGGTAGAGTGGTCGGCCCGTCGAACCCGTCGGACCCATTCTCCCGCCTGCCTTGTCGACTAGATACTCGCAAATTGCGCCCGTCTCGACGAGGACAATGCGACCGCCGGTTTCATCCTGATCTTCCAGAATCGGCGACTTCCCGAGAGGATGGATCCGCCGCATCTCCGCGGGCGCGGACATGTCCGCATTGCGCTTGTAGAAACGGATATCATATTCGAAACCCAGTTCTTCCAGCATCCAAAGTATGCGTTGCGAGCGACTGTTGTTCAGGTGATGCACGATGATCACGGACGGTTGGTTCCTTGCTTGAAATTAAGACGTCTGGAGGCCGCCAACGAGCGGCAGCCTCCCATGGTTGTTCAGGGGAGTTGGGCAATCTAGCCATTCGGATGGATGACTACCTTGATGCAACCGTCTTCCTTGTCACGAAAGGTCTTGTAAGCGTCCGGGCCGTCTTCCAGCCCAATACGATGGGTGATCAGGAAGGAAGGATCGATCTTGCCTTCAACGATCAGCTTCATGAGAGGTTCGAGGTAGCGTTGAACGTGGGTCTGGCCGGTCTTCAGCGTCAGGCCCTTGCCGACGAAAGCTCCGAGCGGTGCGGGCACCGCCGGTCCGACGAAGACACCTGGCAGCGACACCGTACCGCCTGGGCGGCAGGCGAGAATGGCCTGGCTTAACGCATAAGGTCGCTCCGTCGACGTCAACTTCGTCTGCAGGCTTTCCATCACGCCGCCGGCGCCGTGGCTCTCCATCCCGACTGCCTCGATGACGGCATCGGGCCCCTGCCCTTGCGTCGTCTCGACGATCTTCTTCTGGAGATCCTCGTCGGTATAGTCGAGGGTCTCGGCGCCTGCCTGGCGTGCCAGTGCCAGGCGTTCCGGTACCGTGTCGATCGCGATGACGCGTTCTGCGCCGAGAAGGAAAGCGGACTTGATCGCAAACAAACCGACGGGACCACATCCGAATACGGCGACTGTTTGCCCCTGCTTGATGTCGCAGTTTTCCGCGGCCATGTAGCCGGTCGGGAAGATGTCAGAAAGAAACAGGACCTCCTCGTCGCTCAGGCCATCCGGCACCTTGATCGGGCCGACGTCGGCGAAGGGGACGCGGAGGTACTGCGCCTGGCCGCCAGGGAACTGGCCGTACATGTCGGAATAGCCGAACAGCCCGGCCGTTGGATAACCGATCTGCTCGGCCTGTTTTGCGCCCGAAGGGTTCGAGCGCTGGCATAGCGAAAACAGGCTGCGCTGGCACATCGAGCACTCGCCGCAAGAGATGGTGAACGGCACGACGACCCGGTCGCCGATCTTGAGATTGGAGACGCCACGCCCCAGTTCAACGACCTCGCCCATCGTCTCGTGGCCCATCACGTCGCCCGCATGCATGCCGGGAACGAAGCCGCCATAGAGGTGCAGGTCTGATCCGCAGATCGCGCAGCTCGTCACCTTGATGATCGCATCGCGATCGTTCTGGATGATCGGATCGTCGACCTCTTCGCAACGGATGTCGCCGCTACCGTGCCAGGTGAGTGCTTTCATGTCGGTCTCCTCGTGGGGTGTGTTGGGTTGTCGAAATTGCGCTCGTTACGGCTGACCGCCGCCGCCAGCGGCGCCGTAAACCTGCCCGGTCGAGTAGCTCGCACCGTTATCGGCGAGCTGGACGTAGATGGACGCCAGTTCGGCCGGTTGACCCGGCCGACCCATCGGCGTGTCGCCGCCGAACGTCTCCAGCTTCTCCATCGTCGCGCCGCCGCTGACCTGAAGCGGCGTCCAGATCGGACCGGGCGCGACGCCGTTGACGCGAATGCCTTTCGGGCCGAGCTGCTTGGCCATGGACTTGGTGAAACTCATCGCCGCCGCTTTGGTGATCGCGTAATCGACGAGATTTTCTGACGGATCGTAGGCCTGTTCCGACGTCGTCTGGATGATGCTGGAGCCTGGCTTCATATGCTTGAGTGCAGCCTTGGTCAGAAGGAACATCGCGTAGATGTTGGTCTTCATCGTCGCATCAAAAGCCTCGTAGGTGATATCGTCGATGGACTGCGCCTGCTGCTGGCGTCCGGCGTTGTTGACGAGGATGTCGAGACCGCCAAGGGCCTTGACCGCGTCCTCTACAAGTGTCTCGCAGAAGGCCTGATCACGAAGGTCGCCGGGCAATGCCACGCCTTTGCGTCCTTCTTTTTCGATCAGCGCGATCACCTCCTTGGCGTCGGGCTCCTCGTCGGGAAGATAGTTGATGGCGACATCCGCGCCCTCGCGTGCATATGCGATCGCAGCCGCCCGGCCCATGCCGGAATCGCCGCCGGTTATCAGCGCTTTGCGACCCGCGAGCCTGCCGGAGCCTTTATAGCTTGTCTCGCCGTGATCGGGTTTTGGGTCCATCTTGCCGGCGAGGCCCGGAAACGGCTGTGACTGTCGCTCGAAAGGCGGTTTCGGATACTTCATGGTCGGGTCTTCCATGGATACTGGTTCCTTCGACTGGGTTTGCGAAAGCGCTGGAAAGGCGATTGTGGCAAAGCTTGCCGTTGTCGCCGCGAGAGCTGACCGGCGTGTCAAATGGAGAGCGCTCTTCATTGTTTTCCCCATACAGACCTCGGACGACGGGTTGCCGCCCGCGGTCTGGAAAGTTTAGTGCGCGGCCACGAGCTTCATGACGTGCATCTTGTGCATTTCAAGCTTCGGCAGCGTTTCTGCCGCGAACGCCTTGACGGCTGCATCATCTCCGCCCTTCGCGTAGGTCGCAAACAGCGTCACCGCCTCCATGTGCGCCACGGTCTGCATTTCGATGTAAAGCGCCTGGAAGTCCTGTTCCGATGCGCCCTTCAGGGTTTCGAGCATTGCCGCATGTTTCGGCGCGAGCATCGGCGGCTCGTCCCCGAGCTTGGCGGCCTTTTTTAGGCCTTCGGCCGCCTTGGTATGATCGGCGACCATGTGCTTGGCAAACTCCTTGACGTCAGCATCCTTTGCCTTCTTCTCGGCGAGCTTGCTGGATTCGATTTCGAAGGCGTTGGCGCTGGTGACGACCTTGACGAACGAAGCCTTGTCAACGCTGATCGGGGCGGCTGCCGTATCGGCACTTTTCGGCATCGCGGCCATTGTCGCCGCCGGCGTCAGCAATGAGATCGACACGAGCGTTGCGGAAATCAGTCTGTTCATGTCGATATCCTTACTTGGCTTTGCTGAACGCGGCGGTCAGATCCGATACCGCAAGATCGAGAGCTTCCTTGGCTTGCGGGACGACCTTGCCCATGCCGAAGAACTCGTGTGTTACGCCGTCGTAGGTCTTCAGATCGACAGTGACCCCGGCGTCTTTAAGCTTGGCAGCGTACGTCTCGCCGTCCGACCGCAGCGGATCGATCTGTGCCAGGATGACGGTCGCCGGCGCGACGCCGGCAAGGTCCGAACGCCCGTTGAGGTTGATGCGCGGATCCTTGGCATCATCCATCGATGAGACGGTGTTCTTGACGAACCACTCCATGTCGGCCTTCCCGAGCGGCTTGGCATCGGCGTTTTCCTTGTAGGACGCCGTGTTCATGTCGTTGCCCGCAACCGGATAGACGAGAAGCTGGTGGACCGGCTGCTTGGCCTTCATCTCCTTCGCCATCAGCGCGACGTTGGCAGCGAGGTTGCCGCCAGCACTTTCGCCGGCGACGGCGATCTTGTCGGCGTTGCCGTTCAGTTCATGAATATTCTCGACGACCCATTTGTAGGCGGTCCAGGCGTCGTCATGCGCGGCCGGAAACTTGTGTTCGGGAGCATGGCGATATTCCACTGAGACGACGATCGCGTTTGCGCCCAGCGAAAGCGCACGGGGCGCGCCGTCATAGACGTTGACGTCGGCGACGACCCATCCGCCACCGTGGTAATAAACCACCACCGGGAACGGTCCTTCCCCGCCTGGAACGTAGACGCGAGCGGCAAGGCCACCGTCCTTCGACGGGATCGCGATGTCCTTGGTGGTCACCTGCGCTTCGGGATTGGAGGAAATGCGCTTGTCCCATTGGACGGCGTGCGCGGCGTCGGCGGGGGTCGCCTGCGTACGCGCATCCGGGACGGTCAGCGTCGAGAACGGCTTGGAGCCAAGGGCAGCCAGCTTGTCGAGCACCTCTTGCATTTCGGGAGCAGGTTTCGGTGCGTCCTGAGCATAAAGAGGAACGGAAACCGTTAGGAGCGCGCTGGATAGTAGCGCCGCCTTGGCGAAGTTTTGGAGGGTCATAGGACATTTCCCGTTGGAAGACGCAGAGCAAACCTGCACCGATGCTCGTTGTTCCCGCTGAATTCAAACAAAGACAGGCTGCGGCCTCGTCCCATTACCCGCTCCATAGCGCTGCTCGTTCTCAAACGACGAAAGGGGGTTGTTGGAACTTCGACTGCTTTTGGACCTTTAGTTGTCTCCTACCAGTAAGGAGCGCCGCATGTTGAACCCGCCAATCCTCTATACCCCGCAGGTCGAATGCTTCGAAGACAATGAGCAGAAGACCGTCGCCGAACTCAACGACACGTTTGACGTCATCCTGAAGAAGACAGCGGAAGACTATGGCCACGCGGTGCGCTCGGTCCACGCCAAGGCCCACGGAGTCCTTGAAGGAACCTTGACCGTGAACGGCGGCCTATCGCCGGAACTCGCGCAGGGCCTCTTCGCGCAGCCCGGCGACTACAAGACCTACATGCGCATTTCGACGAATGCCGGCGACATCCTTCCGGACGCGATCTCGCTCCCGCGCGGGCTGGCGATCAAGGTTGTCGGCGTGGATGGCGAGCGGCTGCCTGACGCATCCGGCGACACGCAAGATTTTGTCATGGTCAACGGACCAGTGTTTCAGGCGAAGACCTCGAAAAAGTTTCTCGGTAGCCTGAAAATGCTGGCAAAGACGACCGACCGAATGGAAGACACGAAGGAAGTGCTGTCCGACGTTCTTCAAGGCGTCAACACCGCGTTGCAGGCGGTCGGGATTTCCAGCTCGACGGTACAGTCGCTGGGTGGCGCGCCGGATTCCGATCCTCTGGGTGAGACCTATTACAGCGTGACCCCATTTCGCTATGGCGACTACATCGCCAAGTTCAGCGTCCGGCCGGTTTCGAAAGACCTTACGGAGCTGACCGGCAAGGCGATCGACACCAAGGATCAACCGGATGCGATCCGCGAAACCGTCCAGGCCGAGATGCGACACCTGACCGGCGAGTGGGAATTCTGCGTCCAGCTCTGTCGCGATCTGGAAAAGCAACCAGTCGAGGATCCCACCACGCAATGGGACGAAGAGGACGCGCCATTCGTGCCGGTGGCCATCCTGCGCGCGGCACCTCAGGATAGCTGGTCTGCGGACAAGGTCCAGAAAGTCGACGAAGAAATGCGCTTCAGCGTGTGGACGGGCATCGCCGCCCACGAGCCCCTCGGCAATATCAATCGCGCCCGTAAGGCGACCTATGAGCACTCCGCCAGATTCCGCGAGAGCTTCAACCGCTGTCCGATCCACGAACCGACATCGTGAAAATCGAAACCGTTCTGAGGGCGGCGCGCACGCAGGCGCTGCTTTTCTGATTCCAGTTCTATCAAGGACCAATGCGATGACTGATGCCATTCCAAACCCTGACGCAGAGGGTCCCTCCGGTGGCTGGGGATCGCTGAAGGGCATTGCCAGTGTCTACGGCGAGAGCTGGCCGACGCCGGCAGCACTTGACACTCTCGCCCACCAGAACAAGCCGGGCGGATTTATGTGCGTCTCCTGCGCCTGGCCGAAGCCGGTCAACTATCACCCCTTTGAGTTCTGCGAGAACGGCGCGAAAGCAACCTTGTGGGAATTGACGTCGCATCGCTGCACACCGGATTTCTGGAACGAGCACACGGTATCGGAACTTCGCGACTGGAAAGATCACGATCTTGAAATGACCGGAAGACTGACCCACCCGCTCTGCTATGACGCGGGCACTGACCGCTACGTCGAGGTCACGTGGGACGAAGCCTTCGCAGGTATCGCGAAGATTCTACAACGGCTGGAGAAGGAAAGCGTCGTCTTCTATTCGTCGGGCCACGCAGGGCTTGAAGCCTCCTATCTCTACGCTCTCCTCGCCCGGCTCTATGGAAACAACAATCTCCCGCAAAGCTCGAATATGTGCCACGAGACGACCTCGGTCGGCCTCATGAAGGTCATCGGTTCGCCGGTGGGCACTGTCATTTGGAAAGATCTGGAAAAGGCCGACGCGTTTTTCTTTTTTGGCCAGAACCCAGGCTCCAACAGCCCGCGTTTCCTGCATCCCCTTCAAGAGGCCAAGAAGCGCGGCGCTCGGATCGTCACGTTCAACCCGATCCTCGAGCAGGGGTTGATCTCCTTCGTCAACCCCCAGAGCCCGGTGGACATGCTTACGGGTCACGAGACGCAGATTTCCGACCAGTACCATCAGGTGAAGGCGGGCGGCGACATCGCCGCCATCCTCGGCATCTGCAAGCATGTCGTCGAGGCCGACGATCTGGCTATCGCCGCTGATCGCGAACGCGTTCTCGACGTCGCCTTCATCGCCGAGCACACAGTAGGATTCGACGCCTTCGTCGACATGGTTCGAGCCACGCCGTGGACCGACATTGAACGGGAGAGCGGGCTGAAGGAGGCCGACCTGCGTCTCTCCGGCGATCTCTATATCGGCGCGAAAAATGTCATCGGCGTCTACGGCATGGGCCTCACCCAGCACAGCCAGGGCGCTCTCAACGTCGCCATGGTCGTCAACCTCCTCATGTTGCGCGGAAACATCGGGCGCGAAGGCGCCGGCTGCTGTCCGGTTCGCGGTCACTCCAACGTACAGGGACAACGCACCGTCGGTATCGCCGAGAAGACCAAGCTTATTCCGATGGACAAGCTGAAGGAACTCTTCGATTTCGACCCACCGACCAAGGACGGCACGACGATCGTCGACGCGGTCAAAGGACTGATGAACGGAAGCATCAAAGCGTTCATCAGCCTTGGCGGCAATCTAGTCCGCGCGGTGCCCGATCAGAAGGAGATGGAACGCGTCTGGGCCGAGCAAGAGCTTGCGGTGATGGTGTCTACCAAGCTCAACAGAAGCCACCTGTTTCCAGCGAAGGTCTCATATATTTTGCCCTGCCTGTCGAGAACCGAGATCGACACGCAGGCGACCGGCAACCAGGCTGTTACCACCGAAGACAGCTTCTCTCACATCAGCGGATCTGTCGGCAAGCGCACGCCGGCATCGAAGACATTGAAGAGCGAATTGGCGATCGTGGCGGGTATCGCTAAGGCAACTCTTGCCCCGAACCCGAAGCTGAAGTGGGACGATTGGACCGGTGACTATAGTCTTGTCCGTGAGCTGATCGAGTACAGCTATCCAAAGGACTTCAAGGACTACAATTCCCGCATGTTCCAGCCGGGCGGCTTCTATCGCGGCAACGGCGCGCACGAGCGCGAGTGGAAGACACCCGAGAAGAAGGCATTGTTCTCGACCCCCGGCCAGCTCAACGCCCTGTCCTTTGCGGACGCGGACGGCCGATTCCGGCTTATCACCATTCGCTCCAACGATCAGTTCAACACAACCATTTATGGCTACTCCGATCGTTTTCGCGGAATCGAAGGCACTCGCGACGTCGTGTTGATGTGCGAGGACGACATCCGAGCGGCAGGATTGATACAGGGGCAAAGCGTGGCGCTGGTCAGCGACTTCGAAGACGGCAAGCGGCGGCAGCTCGCCGGTTTGAGGGTATGCAAGCACGACCTCCCTCGAGGTACGATTGCTGCCTACTACCCCGAGTGTAACGTCCTGAACGCGATCGACCACCACGACGAGCTGTCCAAGACGCCAGCATCGAAGGCAATTCCCGTTCGTGTAGAGGCCGGGGCGGATATGAGCTTGGCGGATTGAGAGGCAGGAGAACAAGGAACTCGTTTGCGCGTTCAGCCTTTCTTGGCAGACACAACGCCTCTCGGTTGGGGAACACGGAGTTCATAAAGCGTGCGAACTTGTGCCCATAGGATGAGCCAGAGCAAGGATTGTACAATGGACAGCCGAGCTAAACAGATTGCCGACGAGTACAGAAATCTCGCCGGATGCCGCTTGGCGGCATTTGATGACAACAAAGCGTCGACAAGGTCTTGGGACAAGGACACGCCGGAAGCTGAAGCGTTGTGGCAAACGAATATTGCTTCGCTACCCGCGAGAGAACGCGCAGAGATTCAGTCATTCCTTCCATCGATTGTCGAGGAAGGCGACGAGCCTCGAGTGAAGCTGTGAGTTCCACGCCGGGAACGAACTGTCGCGGATCGCCGGCTAGAAAAGCGCCAGCAGCCTGTCGTTCAATCCACGGCGACGGTTGACGGCGGCCTGTGGGCCGCGGACGTCTTCTTTTGACCTTCGTCGTTGAATAGTGGGCCGAAGGACGACAACCAGCGTTCGGCTCGGCGCTACGAAGGCATCCGACGCGAAGGGGCAGGCAGAGCTGATCGCCCCGGCGGTAGATGCCGGATGGGAAGAGGGCGAGTTCGGCTTTGCGATTGCTAATGCAACGAAAGACCGCACCGACGACGAAGTTTTTTCTTACTCCTACACTGAGTGCGGTCGTTTTCAACCTGATGGGTCCCGATAGCAACCCTGAAACCGAGTTCCGGGCGTCTGTATGGCGCGCGATCCGAATTGCGTTGGTTGATTTCTCAACGGATGTGCAGTTACCCCCTGAAATCTCGTGCCATCGGTGAAAGTGGGACTGGAAAAGAGACGGGGCCTGTCGAGTACGTCCAGGAACTCGGTAAGCTTCGCGTCTGGGCGGCGTACCGTCAGCCACGCTCCGCAAGGCGTTGGCCGACAGCGAGAAGGGCGCGCACAGATACGCGCCCCTCTCGCTCTTGCCGGGAAAATCTTTCCTTACTCAGTTTTCTCGGTCCCCGAGGGTGTCGTGACCTGCGTCGGACCACTGCCACTGCCGCTAGGGGTGGGAGAGCGGTCCGTAGCTTGAGGCGGAGGACTGCTGCCATCGGCTGCGTTATTGTCGAACGTACCTTCGCCGGAAGGCTGAGCGTTGATGGGATCGGCTTTCGTGGAAGCCGATGGTTTAGCGTCCCGATCGATGCTCTCCCCCCACATTTCGACACCACCCCACGCGAGCAGCGCTAGTAGCAGACCGCAGATAAGGACCATGAGTACGGGCTTCCCGTAACTGCCCTGGCGTGCCTCGGTAGCGGTCTCCGTGACTTTTTGCGATCCGGTGTCGTTGATCTTCGTAACCATGATCGGTCTCCCCAAAATACAGATTTACGTTACGCCCGTGAGTCATTTCGAAATCATCGCTGACGAATCCGGTCTTCCGGACTTGTCAGTAGCCGCCCACGATCGGAAGGATTTCGCCGGTGATGTAGCTCGACATTTGGGGCGACGCGAGAAAGACATAGGCGGGCGCGATCTCCTCGGGCTGGGCGGCCCGTTTCATTGGGGTCTTGCTGCCGAACTTTGCAACGTCCTCCGCTTGCTTGTCCGAGGGATTCAACGGCGTCCAGACCGGACCGGGCGCGACGGCGTTGACGCGGATGCCCTTTGGAACGAGCTGGCTGGACAGAGCCTTTGTGAATGCATGGATGCCACCCTTCGTCATCGAGTAGTCGAGAAGCTCTTTGGAGCCTTCCAACCCAGTCACTGAACCGGTGTTGATGATCGCCGACCCGTTGGATAAGTGAGGAATCGCCGCCTTGGCCATGTAGAAATAGCCGTAGAGATTGGTCTTCACCGTTTCGTCAAAATGCTCGTCGGTCATTTCCTGGATATCAGCAGTATGAACCTGGAAGGCGGCATTGTTGACCAGAATGTCGAGACGAGAGAATTGCTCGGCGGTCTTGGCGACAGCCTCACGGCAGAAGTTGGGGTCTTTGACATCACCCTTGATAACCAGGCAGTCGCGGCCTTCCTTTTCTATCGCCGCTTTAGTGTCGGCAGCATCCCGATCTTCATCGAGGTGAACGATCGCGACGTCGGCTCCCTCGCGTGCGAATAGGATGGCCACTGATCGACCAATACCGGAATCTCCACCGGTGATGAGTGCGACCTTATCTTTGAGCTTCTCCGACCCCTTATAAAATGGCGCGTCGTACATCGGAGTAAGCGGAAGATCAGGCTCGGAGCCGGGCTTATCCTGATGAACTTTGGGAAATGGCGGTTCGGGATAGTTCCGTGCCCCGGCCTGCATCGCGCCACTTGGCTTCGATTTCGACTTGGCGTCGGCACGCGCGACCTGACATTGAATATCGCGTTGCTTCGCGACGGTGGATTTCGCTGACATTGGAGTCTCCTCTCGACGTTGAATAGACAACGCTAGACGGGGCAAAAGGTGCCCACGAACCAATCAAAAAAGCCCCGCAGCTACTGCGGGGCTTTCTTACGATTTGCTAGACCGGATTACAGACGATTGACGCGATATCGGTCGCGTTCCGCCGCGATCTGTTCCGACGTGTAGGGGTCTGCAGTTTCGTCGAAACGGGTCCAACCTTGCTCGGTGTAGCTTGCACGACGAGCGGCGACGTCAACACGTGGCGAATTGTTCAGGATCGCTTCAGCAGACGCGCGGCGGTCGTCTTCTACACGCGCGGTCACGACGGAACCGCCGCGACGAACGCTCTCCGCGTAGAAATTAGCGTCTTCCTCCGGCACGCCGGACTCGATCATCGCCCCGACGATACCGCCCACTGCGCCGCCAGCAACAGCACCGGCAACCGCTCCGGCCGCCGCCGCCGCGAGCCAGCCGGCCGCGACGACAGGACCCACTCCGGGGATAGCTAGCATTCCAAGGCCGGTCAGAAGGCCACCTGCGCCGCCCGCAACCGCGCCGATACCAGCACCTGCGCCGGCACCCTCACCAGCCTTGTTGCCTTGCCCTTCGACATCGGTGTCGCCGTTGGCCTTATTCGTAACGATACTGATATCGCCCGACGATACGCCTGCATCTTCCAGCGCCTTCACCGCCGCCTTTGCGTCGTGGTAACTGTCGTAGAGTCCTGTGATTGTGGTTTTCATGGGAATTCCTCCGTTATCGTATTTATTTTGCGGGCGTCACGTTGCCTTGGAAGTCCAGCGAGACGTTTGCAGACTTGCCATCCTTGGAAGCGGTCGCCCGCCATACGCCCTGGTCATCAAGCTTCAGACCGACCACGTCCTTGTAACCGGCTTCTTCGATGCGGGACTTCGCTTGGTCCTCGGTAAAGCTGTTCTTGCCTGCGACCGGCGCCCCTGCATTGTGTTCGGTGTTGACAGCCGGCGTGGTCTGCGAGGTGCTCGGCGTTTCGCTCTGTGCGAATGCGCCAGTGGCAACGAGGAGCAAACTGGCGGCGGCAAACGTGATTTTCTTCATAGGTCGTTCCTCCTGTTGGACAGATAGTAAACACACGTAAAAGCTATAAGTTCCAATGATTTATTTGCGGTCCCTCGCGTTGCCACTCCTCCTCGTTGGATTTCGCCTACAAAAAAGCCGACTGCAGAAAGTAGAGCGCCTTTTGCGCCCCGGCGGTCAAAATCGTGTGTCCAACTCCAGGTTCGACTTTCAGCTCCACATTAAAGCCGGCCGCCCCAAGCTGGGGCCGCGGCCAAGGTCGACGCAGCGGCAGGATAGTCGTGTCCGTGAAGCAGGAGAACTGGCGTGTCTTCACTTTCCGATGATACAGTCCGGGGAGGGAGAAGTCCCGCAGATGAAACGAGTGGGCCGACCTTCCAGCGTCCTGACGCGACTGCATCCAGCGCGACGATTGCGTCCTGCGAGACGCCCACAAATGCGATCCTCTCATGGGAATTGGTGAAACCCTCGCGCCGAACGATGTCGTGATGCTTGCACAATGATTGGAGTGGCTCACCTTAGATGGTGTGGAGGCGCGGGCTCTGTAATGATGTCCGCGCTTCTTTGACATTAGGACAACGTGTCGGCAGTAGTGCTCATCCAAGCCTGATGTCGTTCTTCATCCTGGTGTGCCTTCATGAAAAAGCCTTCGTTTCGGGAATTGCATCCTCATGCCGCGATGCTCGCTCGTAGGCTGTGACGGTGTCGTCTTCGTTCCTCTTCATGGCTTTGACTGGATCTGGACGCGACACCGAAACGCGTGGAGCGCGTCGCCCGCGAACGGGAACTTTCGGCCGAGTGCAGAACACTCCTCGTTAAATTCGACAGACTCTTCGGAAGCGATCAACCAGGTCCGGAGAAATGGGAAAGCCTAGATCACGATGATCCTGCCCGACGTCTCGGCCAAGCTCGGGAGGCGTTAGTCCGCATTTCCAATGGTCATTTTGGCCGGGGTCGCGGCTGGACGCTCGACAATGGAAGGGAAAGAGACTCGTTTGGACTGTTCAAGGCGCTCTTCGTTCTTTCCGGTCACGTCAGCCGATCGTCGATGTCGCGGCCCCTCCCCAAGAGGACGGACCTGGCGACGATGGTGCCCCGTCGCTTGACTGCGGTCGAGTTGTGCGCGGGTGCCGGCGGCATGCTGATCGGAATGCACGCGGCCGGTTTCGAACATCTGGCCGCCATCGAAGTCGATCCGAAGGCTGCGGCCACTCTTCGCCGAAACGTTCCCGGTCTCAATGTTATTGAGGCCGACATCCGGAAAGTAGATTTCTCGCCATATCAGGGCGTTGATGTTGTAGTTGGAGGTCTTCCCTGCCAGCCGTACAGCATTCATGGAAGCCGAAAAGGTAAGGACGACGACCGTGAACTCTTCCTAGCTGGTGTGCGCGCTGTCCAGCGGATGAAGCCCAGAGCCTTCGCGTTCGAGAACGTGTCCGGGTTCGCACAGGTGACGCACACGAGGTATCGCAACGTCCTGATCAGGCTGTTCCGAAGAGTTGGTTACGACGTCCAACTCGTACAGATCGATGCCCAGGACTGGGGTGTGCCGCAGAGGCGCGTGCGAGTGATCATCGTCGGCATCCGCAAGGATCAGACCTCACGGCTCTTCGCCCTTCCCCGCGCGCCGGAAAACTTCCGCCTCGACATCGGCAGCGCACTGCAGGATCTCTTGCAGGAGAACGGTTGGGACGGGGCCGTCCAGTGGGCGGATCGTCGTCGGCATACACACACCCTACGAGGCGACAAGATCGATCGCGGCGCAGTGACCCCTACCTTGGTTGGATACAGCGGAACGGCTCCTCGCAATTCTGCCGCCGCTTGGGAAGATGTGGAGATCAACATTAGCCGAAGGCCCGCGCGCGCTCCCACCTCGAAAGAGGCGACGGTGCCGGGCTTCATGCCTGCGCTCACGGAGAGGATGCGTGCAAGGATTCAGGGTTTTCCCGATAGTTGGCTTTTCGAAGGCGGATTGAGCCATCGTGATCAGCAGATTGCGAATGGATTCCCGCCAAATGCAGCGAGAGCCGTCGGACTCGGTCTCTTCACTGCTCTCGAAGGTCTGGAGTTCGACGTCGACGCTGTGATGCGGACGCCGCTGCTCGACCATGACATCGTGAAGCCGAGAAGGAAGATTGTGCCCGCGCCTCCATTGGCACCTGGAAGCGATCTTGCGAAACCGAATATTCAGGTCGCCTAGAGCATGTTTCGTTCATCAAGAAGGGAAGCTTCCGGTTCGATGAGGCCGAGGAGATATCGGGTAGTGCATTGGATGTCAAAGTGCTTGCGCTCCTCCCGATCCCAGGTCACGCTTGTTCAATCAGAGAGGAGATCGCCTATGCGAATGATGGATTGTATTTATCTAGTTGACGAAGATACGGACAGGATCATTCCCGTTGAGGCTGGGCGGTATCGTGTCCTCCGTAACAATGATGAGTTGACTCGCACTGTTCTCGAGCAAGGTCGATGGCACATGCGTAAGCCGAAGCTTCTGGCTACCGACAGTGGCTCGATCGACTTAGGATACGTTGATCTAGGCTAGGCAATCCGCGATCGCGGTCCACAGGAGAAAAACCGCTCGATAGGAGTTACCTCGGCAACCTCATTCGGTTCAAGAACTCAACAACTGCCGCACCTTCTCACCGGATAGAAGCTCCCTCTCCATCACTGCCTCCGCGATCCGCTCGACATCGTCACGCCTGTTTCGCACTATTTCCTTCGCCCGCTCGAGTTCCGCGTTCAGAAGCTTCTCCACGCGTATGCGCAGGACCGGGTCTGACAGACGCAGCTTCTCAAGATCCTCCGATGTTCTTGCGTAGCAGTAGGAAAGCCCGTGCCCCATGCCCAATGTCGCCTCCATAATCGTTGCGATATCAGCAGCGAGATGAAGATCTGAGCCATTAACACCCCCCGAACCGTCAGTCACAAATCCGAGGACGACTTCTTCGGCCGCCCTGCCCCCGAGAAGCGTGGCGATGTCGTTCGCGTAGATATCACGTGTTCTCTGCAGCATCTTGGGACGCCGCCAGAGAACGTAGCCGGCGCCATCGTCGCAGGGCGACAATTCGCGCACGACCGTGATCAGTTCGATCTCACCGTATGCCAACTCCGTTCCCACAACTGCATGTCCGGCCTCGTGCACACACGCCACGTGTCGCGCGGCTGAATCGAGAGGACTCAATGGAGGCGTGACCGCCCGGACGTCGTCGGCGGTGACCGATCGCCGAGCGCGTCTCGCCTGCTTCCGCGCATCCCGGGCGAGCTGGGCAAGAGCTGCGCCGGAGTATCCCCTGGTAGCGCGTGCGGCATGGGCGAGCACATCGGCAGCAACTTCCGTTCCCAGATGCAGTGTCAGGATATCCTTCCGTGCGTCATCGTCGGGAAGCTCAACCTTGATGTGCCTGTCGAGACGACCGGGCCTCCGCAGTGCGGGATCAATCGCATCCGGGTGATTGGTCGCAGCGATAACAACGACGCCGTCACGGCGGGGCGAGCCATCGAGGGCCTCGAGAATGCCGTTTACAACCTGGACACAATAATTTGCATTGTCGCCCCTGAATTTCGCTCGATCTCCGACTGCGTCGAATTCGTCTAGGAAGAGGATGCAGGGCGCTTTCTCTGCTGCTTCGCTAAACGTCTTTCTCATGGCGGCCAAGAAATCTCCGAGGTGACCTTTGGCCTGCCACTTCGCACAGGATGCACTAACGAAAGCCGCGGCGCAGGTCTTTGCAACGGCCTCCGCGAACATCGTCTTGCCGGTACCTGGCGGTCCGCTTAGCAGAAGCCCGCAGTCGATATCGCTCCAAGCCAGCGATCCGCGTGTCCAATCGCGAAGATCCTCGGCGAGGCCCAAGGCCCATTCCTTCGCTTGCCCGAAACCCGGGAGCTCTTCGACGCCGAAGCCCAAAGCGCCTAGCGGCGGCCTCTCCGCCTTTGCTTCTGCCGCCCCCGAGAGCCGCGCGAGAGCCTGCCGAACGCTTCTGCCCGGTCGGAGTGCCTGGAACATCAAGTCCAGGGGATACGATAGCAGCGTCCTGGCTTCGCCAACGGTGGCCTGTTCTCCGCGCGAGAACTTGATTGCTGCTACCAGATGGGCGGGACTGATTGGTTCGACTTGCATGACTTCATCCAGAGAGACCCTTATTTCGGGAGGAATGGTGACGCCATGAGGTATGAGTAGCACGACGCCAGGCTTCGCCTTCAGGATGTCGGCGGCCTCAAACCAGTTGGCGTTACCACGGTGGGAGACTTCAACGGTGCACTGCGTGTAAACCTCAGCACGGTTGGTGGACCGCAGGACGCTCCTGAGCGCATCGGCATATTTGGTAACGTCTCTGTCCCGGGGGATGATGAGCCCGATGGATGCTTCCTTCCGCATAAAGGCACCCGCCTTGCGCAGGGCTTTGCGAACGGAATAGGAGCATGCGGTCACCTCGAGAGTCGCCGCGCGTTCGGAAAAATTCATGTTCATGGCAGCTTCCTAGCGCTCGCCGCGTCGGACGACGGTGTCGGGATTGATCAGTTCTTCATCGAGATCGACCGTTAGAATTCGTTGGAGGACAAGCGAGGCCAGGCCTGCCATCGGCGAGATCTCACGAAAGATGCCAAGCCCTTCGGCCACCGAGAATGAACCAACTTCATCGAGCGCAGCTATCACGCGGATGCGGTCGCCCAGCGGGCAACGATAGTTACCGTAGCGCAGGAGATCGCGGGCGTTACGGAGCCGCCAGCCGCCCTCTCTCTCTTCCCGGGTGACGAAGCGGTGCGGATACCCCATGGAAGCCGCAGCGTCACTGATCGCGAAGTCGCCGCCTGTCTCGCATGCGTCGAGCAGGCACCTCCGTGTCGACGAGTAAGTCACGAGGAAATCAGGGATGTGGATTCGATCCAGCACCTTCAACTCAAAAGGCTGGCACGCCCAGGACTCGACCTCCGGATCGACATCAAGGAGACAGCCCAGGTCCCGCGCAGCGTGCGATCGGAACAGGCGATCGCCGACGCATTTGATGGTTGCCTTTGGAGGAAAGAAGATACGCTGAACGCGCGCACTGTCGCGGCCGCGGGTATGGAAACTCTCGGAACTCATGACGATACCCAAACACGATTGAAGGAATGCCGCCCGGCGGCGGTTCGATCAGCGTTGGTATTGTCGTTGTTGGAGCTTCATGAAAGGAACACATAGGGAACAAAAAGCATAACGTCAATTGGAATTTTCGGTCGGCCTTTTAGCAGCGCAACTTCATCAAGAACTCCCAGAAGTAGAATCCTGCCGCGTCCGGTGGCGTCATCCCAGACGCCGAATGCGTCGCTGGTGTCCGTGTAGACGAGCAGCTTCCCGGCAGGAGGGCCGAGAGAATGCCCTTATGCGGCCATGAAACGGTGGCATAGGCACGAGAAGAAGCTCGCCCTGCGGGTAGCAGTGGAAATCTCCGCCTATCGGCCCTCTTTGCCCCGCGCAGGGGTCTTCCTCAACGAATTGGGCATGCTCGATCGTCTGGGCCGATCGGATCGAATTTGCGGATCACATTACTCTCGTGCTTCCCGAAACTCAGCTCGGAGATCGAGCCCGGATCTCCTCTGCTGCTCGCCGCAGGGGCAGAAGCATTCGCTGCAGCGCGTCCGCCTCGCTCATCGAACCCGCAATCATGTTCACCCTGATCGCAGCAACAATGTTGCGCGACGCATCACGAACCGGGACTGAAAGGCCGCAGATAGCCGGATCGAGCTCCGACTCGACCCATGCAAAGCCCTGATTGCGGACCCTGGATCGCTTCCCAACGCCCGATGAAAAGGCACTGCAAGTGCGCAACCCTGCAGTGCCTCGGAAGTCGAGGGAGGTGTTCGACCAGCCATTTTCAAGCCGGGTTGAACAGCTTGTGGTGTCAAACCGCCGCTGGGACGGTACCCGCCTATCCGACCTGAACCCGAATAGCCCTCCTTCATCGGTATCGTCGATGGTGACATCCAGGATCTTGGATCGGGGGTTGAAGTCGGCCGGGAACGAGAGCTTGGCGAACTCGTCCGAGTTCATGAGGATGAGATACTGGATGCCGAGATCATCGGCGGTTCACCCGATCTCGCAATGCGCTGGATTGGAGGTGCTCGGCTGCCTCGACTTCGAGCCACCTACCTAACCCTTGTGCGCTCTTGAGCTTCCAGTTGAATCTCTCACCTCATCGTGGGGAGTTTGTCCAAGGTGCCAGGGATAGCAATGGCTTTTCCAAGTTCGCACCAAAGTAGTGCTTGCTGATCGGCAATGTGCCGAGGCACTGGCTTCTCCCACCTCCTTGAGACAAACCGGATTGAGCATCGTTCATTTCCGCGACACAAGCCTGGCTTCAGCAAGGTCGACTTCCCGGACGAGTGCCATCGCGGTCTCCTCTGACAACCTTCCGACCCTCAGCAGCCGTAGGATCTCGCCGCGCTCGGCGTGCGCGGCAGCAAGGCGAAGCTCTATCTCCATGGCTTCTGCCCGCCGCCATTCTCCCACTTCTTCGGGAGGTGCGCTCAGTGCGCCCGCCCGTCGTCGATACAGGACCATGATGCGCGCAGATATCTCCGAATAGAGTTCGTCGTCGCTGGCGCTTCGGCTGGGTAAGTGTTCCTTTTCTTCGATTGCCGCAATGGCAGCTTCTGCCGCCCGGGCGCGCGCCATTTCCTCCTCCGCGTCCCGGCGTGGGTCAAGCGATGGCGGACTCCCTGCAAGCAGAAGCGGAAGAACAACTGAGGCAAAGACGAGGCTCATGACGATGACCCCACTCGCAAGGAACACGGCGACGTCTCGACCAGGCAACAGGGATCCGTCCGGAAGGAAGGTTGGCAGCCCCAGGACTGCGGCGAGCGTGATCGCCCCTCGCACGCCCGACACGGTAGCGACGGACACTAGCCTCCATCTGAGCCCGCGCCAGTTCCCCGCCTGCTCGGATGAACGGAACACGGTCACGCGAAGGGACAGCCAGACCCAGCAGAAGCGTAGAACCGCCAATGCGGCCAAAACGACGCCAAGATAGAAAAGCAGGTGTACGGATTCTGGCATCGGCCGGCCGCCGAAAGTGGTCGCGACCATCCGTGGGAGTTGTTCCCCGAGCAGGACGAAAATCGCCCCGTTTGCCGTGAATTGTATGCTGTCCCAGACAACTGCCCGCCTTATTCGGGTCACCGCGTGCGCCTGCCCGCTCTGCTCCAGCCTGTTCATGACGATCCCGGCCGAAACTGCCGCCAGGATCCCGGAGGCGTGAAGATGCTCAGCCACGAGATAGGCTCCGAAGGGGATCAGCAAACTTGCCAGGATCTGAGACGCCGACTGTTCCCCGAACCTTCCTGAAATGAAATTCTTCAGTCGGACGATGACGATCGTTGTCGCAACTCCGACCACGATGCCCATCGTCACCAGCCACACGAACGACAGTCCCGCATCCGTGAAGGAGATCGCGCCAGTGGCGGTAGCGGCTATCCCGAACTTCATGCACACTAGGCTGGAAGCGTCGTTGAAGAGAGATTCCCCCTCCAACACATGCATCAGCCGCTTCGACATCGGATTCCTCGCCGTGATTGCGGAAAGCGCGATGGGGTCAGTCGGAGCGAGTATTGCCGCAATGGTGAACGCGACGGACAAAGGAATATCAGGAATGACGGTGAAGATCAGAAGTCCGAGCCCCACGACCGTGAACAGCACGAGCCCGAATGCCAGGGACACGATGGTCACGGCATCCCTGCGGAGGGCCTGCGACGGAATGCGCCATCCGTCAAGGAAAAGCAGCGGAGGCAGAAAGAGGAGGAAGAAGACTTCGGGGTCGAGAGTGACAGGTATATTGACGAGGAGTGCGAACAGTATTCCGACACCTATCTGCACCAACGGAATAGGAATGAAATGCAGCGCCACTCTGCCGAGCACAGCGCTCAGCACTATTGCAAAGAGAACAAGCAATATCGCACTAGACACTTCCATCGCAGGGCCGTCGAACTCCTGTTATCCTTGCGGACGGGCGACACCTCGTCGCGATGCCGCACGAGGTCCATGCGGTGAGCGCCTGACGCTGCAGAACACGAGATTTCCAAGCTTGGCAGACTTCAGCATCGAGCGCCCATCTATTTGTTCGATTGTTCGATATATCCGGAGACTGGGTCTACCCAGACCATTCGATCCACGACGTCCTTCGAACCCGAAACACTCCGGGCGGCCGCGACAACCGCCTTCCGGTGATCCTCGTTGAATACGCCGCCCTCGAGCGCGACCTTGCCGTTTTCTACGGAGACATGGACCGAACTCTCTCTGCTCCACGGATGGCGGCTCAGCTCTGCGACTACCGCATCGCGGACTTCGAGGTCCGACCTCGGCTCGACATCCGCGGCCAGTACCTTCAGCAACGCCCTGACCACATCGGCGCGTGCGATCACGCCGACGATTGCCTGCTCCCGTTGAACGAAGAGCCGGGTGACGCCGTTTTCAGTCATGGTCGACACCGCGTCCGAGACCGTATAATCCGCGTGGATCGTCATAGCGGGCGAGGACATCACTTCGCCGACAGACTTACCCGCCTCATGCACGAATTCCATCGCGAGCTTTCGATTGCTCGTCATGATCGCGGAAATCCATGAGCGATGGGTTTGGGATTCGAGCTCGACCCGCCGAAGAAGGTCGCTTTCATCCAGGATACCAACCAGCCGATTTTGCGAATCGACAACCGGCAGCGCACTGATACGGCGATCCAGCATGATGCGTGCGGCCGCTTCGATGGAAGCAGAGATGCTTACTGTAATCACGGGAGATGACATGATGTCTTTGACGAACAACTTCGTGCTCCGAAACGCGCGGATCGGGATAGCGAGCCCCGGAATATTTTGGCAGCGATGCCGAACCCCAGGCCCTGATAGGTAGCCGCGATAGCTAGTCGTCGTCAGTGCGTCAACGTTTGGAGCACCCAGCCAACAGTGCTCTACGTGAGCGATCGAGGGCGATTTTCAGAGACTTGGTCAGGCAGACCGCTCTGCGGCCAAGTCCCCAAAGTGTCCGGGTGCAGCAACGGGAGTGGCTGCCGCTCGCGACACGGATCGTGATGTCTTTGGAAACGCGCGGTTTATCGAACGAGGAGTGCCCAAAAGAAGGCAGTCTAACAGCGACTAACGTAGCATTTCAAAAAATTGGTTCTTGCCGGGACTCGGCGCGCTCTAGGGAAGAGACCTAGTCCGGGCTTCGTTGCCACGCCGAGCATAACGCGTCGCGAGCAACAACATTCAACGAAAGGCAATATGCTCCAAGCCTCCAGTGCTTCCGATACCTAGAGTGCGTCGGGTTTCCCGCCGTGCTGGCGTGATGAACCGCGAAGACATGAAGTTCTAGGAGAATTCGATGGAGGCCTCGGAACTGGTTCTCAACGGCTTCGCCCGGCCCGAACGCGCTTGCGCGGCCCGTGGCGTATCCCAAAGGCCACAGCGGCTCGACCAGCAGACCGATGGCAGCCCCATCGATATTGAACGCACTTGCTGGTGGGACGATTGATGGCAGGTACATTCGATTTCTCCGTCTTGCTCCAGTCCGCTGATCCGAATGTCCTCGCCGCGTTTGAGCAGGCAATCCAGTTGGCGCCCGATATTCGGCTGAATCGTATAAATCCACTCAGGTTTGCTGCCGAACACGAGCTTGACCCAGCAAAGACCATTGCGGGATTTCTGTACGCCACGCAGCAAGGAATATTCGAGCTTTCCTGGAACGTCGTCTGCCCAACCTGCGGCGGCGTCCTACATGCAGCAGTTTCGCTGACCGACATTAATCAAGGGCGCTACACGTGCGCTCTTTGCGCCTCGGATTGCGAACCTTCGCTTGACGAAACGGTCGAAGTGACGTTCACCGTGGATCCCAGAGTCAGGACGATACAGGCTCACGAGCCGGAAGCCCTTCCGCTATGGCAATACATGCGGCAGTGCTTCTGGAGTTCGGGCAGCGACCTCCCTGATGATCTTGAACCATTCGTCAGTGACGCCGTTCTGGAGGTCTTCGAGATCGGTCCAGGTGCGTCGGTCGAGCGTAGCGTGCGCCTGGAAAGCGGTGCTGCGGTCTTATTCGATCCCGTGACCCACCGCGCGCGCTTCCTGCAGATAGATGGGTCCGCATCGGCCGGATCCCAGAGGATCGAGATCAAAATTGAGGACACCGGCCCGGCGGAGCCCTTAAGCGCGTCCTCTGGAGTCGTCGATCTGTCGGTTACCAACAGAACGCAGCACCGCGTGCTGCCAATCCTTTGGACTGTGGGGCCTGCTCTGAAGCAAATCGTTTCCGGACGTGTCCCTGTCCTGACCGCCAGCCGGCTGATGTCCAGCCAGTCTTTTCGCGACCTCTTCGGGTCCAAAGTTCTTGACGTAAACCAGCGCTTCAAGATCACGCGTCTGAGTTTTCTCTTCATCGATCTTAAAGAGTCGACGCAACTTTATGAGGATGTTGGTGATCTGGCCGCCTACGACTTCGTACGCGCCTACTTTCTTCTAGTCCAGGAAATCGTCACCCTCCAGGGAGGCGCCGTAGTCAAGACCATCGGCGACGCCGTCATGGCTACTTTCCTTAGCCCCGTCCAGTGCGTCACCGCGGCATTAGCGATGAAGAATGGGCTCCGAGACTTGAACGCGCAACGCGGAGGTCGCCCCCAAGCCGTGAGGATTGGCGTTCATTCCGGGCCATGTCTGGCCGTCCTGATGAACGACCGTCAGGACTATTTCGGCCAGACGGTGAACATAGCCTCCCGGCTTCAGGGCGTTTCATCCGATCGGATACTGATGACACGAGCCGTAGCGGACGACGACGATGTCCGCGCATACCTGAAGCGTTGCTCGCTCGAGTTGGAAGGCTTCAGGGAGAGGCTGCGTGGCATCGACGCCGAGTTTCCACTTTTCGCCATACGGACTTGATCGGCAAGAGGTTCCGTACGGTGCAAGATCCATCATATCCAGCAACGCGCCTAACAGTGAGGCAGCCAGAAGAAGGCATGCAACTTCTATGAAAAAGATACTCCAAGCACTGGTCGGAATTTGTCTCCTTGCGGGATTGGGCGTGCTTCTCTGGTTCGCCACCAAAGCGCCTCCGCTGGTCGTCCAGGGCGAGGTTTCAACCAACCGCGTAGATATCAGTCCGCGCGTGGGCGGACGTGTGGCGAAACTGAATGTCGACGTCGGTGATATAGTCAAGCAGGCGGACGTCATCGCGATCCTCGAAAGCCCGCAGTTGACGGCTTCGATGCATATGGCGGACGCCGCCCTCGCCGTCTCCGAGGCCGATCTGGTCAGGGTGAACAGCACGCGTCCGGAGAGAATTGACGCGGCCAAGGCGGAACTCGCCGCTGCGAATGCGGATGTCGTTCTCTATCAGGAAGAAGCCGCCCGGCAGGCGAGGCTCATCAGCACCGGAGCCTCGACGCAGTCGCAGGTCGACCAGACAAATAGAAACCTCGACGCCGCAATCCGGAAGCGAGAGTCTGCGGACGCCAACCTGCGGCTCGCGGTCGCCGGTTCGAGCAAGGAGGAGAAGGCGCTCGCTGCCACGCAGGTCGAGCAGGCGCGTGCGTCGCTGAATCAACAACAGGTCGATGTCGCGGAGTTGACGATACATGCCTCGATATCGGGGCAGATTACGACGCGTGTGGCTGAACTCGGGGAAAACTTTGCTGCTGGAGCGCCCCTATTTTCCATCGTGGACATCGAGCATCCTTGGTTCACGTTCAACCTTCGCGAGGATCTGCTCAAGGGTCTCAAGATCGGCGACCGCTTCCATGTCACGGTTCCCGCGCTCGGGGCCGAAAAGGTCGAAGTCAAGGTAACCGTGCTGAATGCCCAGGGCCAGTACGCCACCTGGAGGGCGACGAGGGCGACCGGCGACTTCGACCTTCGTACCTTTGAAGTACGGGCTGAACCCGTCGATCCTCCTGCGGGGCTCCGCCCCGGCATGAGTGTTCTTGCATCATGGCCCTTCGAGGATCTTTGAAATGGCGCCTCGGAGAGATCTTCGTCCCGGCTTCCTTTTGTCCTTCAGAAGGGAGCTCGACCGCTTCTACCGGACGCCGTTTCTGATTTTCCTGACCATCGGTCTGCCCCTGCTTTTGATGGGGCTGCTGGCCGTGGTCTTCAGCGCCGGGCTGGCGACAAGGCTACCCATAGCCGTCCTCGATCTCGATGGCAGCGACCTGTCGCGCACGATCGTCCGGACGGTGGACGGGACGCCCGATGCCGGGGTTGCGTTCAGGGTTGCAGACCTATCGGAGGGCCGCAGGCTCATCCTTGCCGGGAAGGTGCATGGCCTTCTCTATCTGCCCGAGCATCTCGAGCGCGACGTATTCGCTGGACGGCGCCCTGAGGTGGTATTCTTCTACAATACGCAGACGCTGACCACCGGCAACTTGACCCTCAGGGGCGTGAGCGCGGCCATTCCTTCCGTCGAGGCAGGCATCCGCCTCCAGTTGCGTACTGCAGAGGGCCAGCCGTTAGACCTGGCTCTCGCCGACCTTGCGCCAGTGTCAGTACAGGTAAACCCATTGTTCAATCCGACACTAAACTATGCTCACTTTCTTCTCGCGGCACTGCTTCCATCAGTCCTGCAGGTCATCATCGTGACGACCATGACCTACACAGTCGGACGCGACGCTGCGACACCTCATCGATTTCACGTCATGCGAAGGCTCGGCGGCGGGCTTTGGCCGGCGATTGCGGGAAAAATTCTGCCCTACACCGTGCTCTTCCTTGCCGTCCTGGGCATTTCCGACGCAGTCCTTTTCGGACTTCTGGAAATGCCGTTGCGGGGGGAGCGATTCATACTGCTACTTGCAGCGACACTCTTCATCCTGGCCACGCAGTTGATTGGAACGCTGCTGGCTCTCCTAATAAGGCCAACCGCCACCGCAATCAGCGTCGCAACGCTGATCTTCGCGCCGTCCTTCGGCTACATGGGGATCGGCTTTCCCCGTCTCGGCATGAACACCTTCGCCTATCACTGGGGTGAGCTCATCCCGGGGACCTGGTATCTCATGGCGCGCATCGACCAAACGCTGCGAGGCACGCCGGTCGACCTCTCCTGGCGGCCGATAGCCTCCCTCGCTATTTTCGTGGTGGTGCTCGGCGGTCTGACGGCAATCAAACTGAACGCAATGGGAGCGAGGCCGAGAGCCGCACGAGGGCCGGACGGTGAGCTTGAGGAGGCCGCAACATGAGAGGCCTATTCGCGGTGTTGAGAACGGAGCTATATCGCATATTGACGACGAGGCCCGCACTGGCGGCGCTCGTCATCGGCCCGCTGATCTACGCGCTTTACTATCCTCAGCCATATCGCAACGAAGCCTTGCGCGACGTCCCGATCGCTCTGGTGGATCTGGACGGGACCGACAGCAGCAGACAGTTCGCCCGTCGGCTCGACGCATCGAGCGACGTGGCGATCGCGGCCGTCCTCCCAGACGAAAAGAGCGCCGAGCGCGAAGTGTACGCCCGCGACCTCTATGGCATGCTGGTCATCCCGCAGCACTTCGAGCGCGACGTCCTTCATGGTCGCCAATCGCCAGTCGCCTTGTACGGCGACGCCAGCTATTTCCTCGTCTACCAGAGGATTTCAGGCGCAGTAGCGGCGGTGGCGCGAGCGTTCGGCGCGGAAGTGGAGAGCGCGCGACTGATCGCGATGGGGGTCGATCCGGCGATCGCCGCCGCCGCGTCCGACCCGATGCCGCTGACCGCCGTGGCGCTTTTCAATCCTCAGGGCGGATACGCGACTTACATCCTGCCCGCAGCCTTGGTCCTGATCTTGCAGCAGACCATGCTGATGGGCATCGGATTGCTTGGAGCGATCGAAGACGATCGAACCAGCTCGGATCCGATGGCGGCATCTGCGGGACCCGTATCCCTTGTGCTCGGAAAGATGCTCGCATATCTCACGGTGGAAGCGGTAATCTTTCCCTTCTATCTCATTGTACTTCCTTACCTCTATGATATCCCCCGGCTTGGATCGTTCGAAACGATCGCCATATTCTCGATTCCATTCGTGCTCTCCGCCTCGGCACTAGGGCTTATAATTGCGCGCCTGTTTCGACGGCCCGTGGTGGTGCAGCTCGTCGGCGCTGCGCTCGGTCTCCCCTTCATCTTTCTTGCAGGTTTCACCTGGCCGATTGAAGCCGTCCCAGAGCCGCTAAGAACGATCGCGCTCGTGTTGCCAAGCTCGACGGCCATTGCCGGCATAGTGGAGGTTTCTCAGCTTGGAGCGTCACTCTCCGACGTGGGCCATGCATTCCTGACGTTATGGGTGTTGGCCGTCGTCTATGCGCTTGTTGCGATGCAGCTCGAAAAGTTTCACCTCAGATCCGCGGCTGCGGCGCCGTGACAGCGAATCCCCTATCGCGCGCAACAATGAGCCAAAGGTGGCAACACCGTACAATACGTTGCTCATACCCTTTCCTAACCTCCAGTCCACTTCGAACTTCAGAAAATCAGAAGGAGGCTGGAAATGAGCAAGGTGGGGGGCGTGATCCCTTTCAAGGCCAAGCCCGGACAAGGCGGTGAAGTCGCGAGGCTGATATCGAGCGCGCTCCCACATGTCGAGAGAGAACCCGGCACGTTGACATGGCTTGTCCTGCGCTCGGATGCCGACCCGGATCTCGTGTTCCTCGTCGATCTGTTCGCCGACGATGAAAGCCGAACCGTCCACATGCACGGCGAGGCAGCAAAGCAAATCTTCGCGACAGTCCCGCCGCTTCTGGCCGAGCCGCCGTCAGTCCACCCGGCAACGGTTGCTGCTGCGAAAGGCTAGCATCAAAAAAAGTGTCTGCACGGCGGCGTAACCTTCTTCGTCGGTGCAGCGAACCACCAAGTCGGCGCTCTCGCCACTCCCGGCACCTGTCCGGGTCAAAACCAAAATGGAGAAAAGCAATGTCCAATCGCATGCTCTCGACGCTCGTCATCGGTGCCTTCGCAAGCGCCATGGGAACGATCGCCACCTCTCCTGCCAGCGCGGAAGAATTCACGGCCGCCCAGAAGAAGATCCAGGCGGAACACACCGCTCTTGTGAAGTCAGGCAAGGTCGAACCGTGCTTCGGGACGGCAATGAAGGGTCAGAACGATTGCTATGCAGGCGCTGGCACGACATGCGCGGGCACCAGCACGGTCGACTACCAGGGCAACGCCTTCAAGCTCGTGCCCAAGGGCACCTGCACGACGATCTCCACCCCCAACGGTGCAGGCAGCCTCGCTCCCAAGGCGTAATGTGAAGACCGGTCCCGCAACTGCGGGGCCGGCCGCCCGGTTACAATAGGGGTGAGATCCATGAGTTCGATTGAGGGCCGTTTCCCGGCGAAAGCGATGCTCGGGCGCGCGGGCGTAGGCCTCAAGGCCGAGCATTATCAGCATGTCCTACAGTCGGCGCCAGACATCGGCTTCTTCGAAGTGCATGCCGAAAACTATATGGGCGACGGAGGTCCGCCGCATCGATATCTTGCCGCAATCCGCGAGCGCTATCCCCTCTCGCTCCATGGTGTCGGCCTGTCGATCGGCGCGGCCCGTCCTCTGGACAGAGGCCACTTGAAGCGACTGAAACACCTGATAGACCGCTATGAGCCTTCGTTATTTTCGGAGCATCTCGCCTGGTCGAGCCACGACGCCGGTTTCTTTAACGACCTGCTGCCCCTACCCTACACCAGCGAGACCCTGCAACGGGTCGTCGAACACATCCTCGAAGTGCAGGACACGCTCGGCAGACAGATGCTGCTCGAAAACCCGTCGACGTACCTTGCGTTCTTGGAAAGTACGTACTCGGAGATCGATTTCATCGCCGAAATCGTTCGACGGACGGGCTGCGGACTCCTGCTGGACGTAAACAACGTCCATGTGGCATCGACGAACCAGCTCTGGGATCCCTTCACTTACATCGACGCCTATCCTCTCGCTCACGTGGCCGAATTTCATCTGGCCGGCCACGCCACAGAGAAGGACGAGGGCGACCGGCCGCTTCTCATCGATACGCACGACCGCCCGGTCGATGACCTAGTGTGGAAGCTCTATGCACACGCGTTGGAGCGCGTCGGTCCCGTGCCGACGCTGATCGAGTGGGATGCCAACGTTCCGCCATGGCCCGTCCTCGAGGCGGAGGCGAAGCGGGCGGAAAACCTCATGAATTCGATTGGCACCTCCAGAACCCGGTCGGCAGCAGAATGACCGGTCAGAGCGGATGACGGAGAGGACAAGTCATGGTTAACCATGAAGTTGCAATCTATTACGCCTGGGACAGAGCAAGCGAAGTCGAAGCTCCGCTCGGGGTCATCGAAAACCGATTTCCGTCGCTGTTTGAAACCCGGCGGATTCTCTTTCCTCACTACGAGGAACTTGCAGACCCCGAGACATTTGACCAGGGCATTGCCGGCTTTCTCGATCAAATTCTGAAGAAGAACTTTGCCGATTTCGTAGCACTGGCAGCCGAGGTTACCGGCCGGCAAGTCGCGCAGATAGAGCGCGGCGACGCTGTGAGTGGTCCGCATAAGCTTGACGACCTCGATCTCGAAAAGGTCGATACCCTGATTATCATCAGCTTCGATTCGATGCGAAGCCGACAACACGCCGACGCCGCGGAGGTTGCCGCCGCCCGCTCGTTTCTTGACAAACCCGGCAACCTCATGTTCGTCTGCCCGCATCACGACATAGGTGACGTCGACGACGCGGCTTCCGTCGATTGGACCGGAATCCAGACGGCAGAGTTCCTGCATCACGGCGACCGGACAATCCCTCCGCAGCAAAGATTTGGCGGGTTTGCGCGCAGCCTGCTTGCCGGACTGGGCACGCCGATCGAAAACCGATTTGGGCTTCATCCAGCAATGCTACCCGACGGCACCCCGGCGCCCATCGCCGCCGAACATCAGATCGATCGACTCGGGCTGCTTTCGGGCGTCGAGACCTTCAATCTCCACCCGCACCTTCCGCATCTGGAAAGGCTCGGAGAGGCGATCGACAAGATGAACGTGCTTGCTCGCCAGCCAATCGATCCCAAAGCTCCTTCCCATTCATTCACACGCGAAGGTCGATTTGCCTTCGACGCCCTTCTGCAGTCGAAGCGCGGTGTCTTCAGAGGCGATCTGCTGGTCGGCGACGCCACGCTTTGGAGCTCGACAGCAGGCGGCCTGGAAAGCCTCCGGCGGCTCTGGACGAACGTGGTATCGCGAGGAGCGAACTGATGCACGCCGCGGAAGCACTTGATATCAGATTGCAGGACTTCGCCCTGGCGCTGGTCGATCCGCGGAGGCCAGTTCCGGAAGGTCTCGTCGGCCCCGACGGCGTCCCGAGCGAGAGACGGTTCAACGTTTACCGCAACAACGTTGTCGCAGGACTGACATCGACTATACGGGACGCCTATCCCGCCGTCGCCAGGATCGTCGGCGATGAATTCTTCTCCGCGATGGCGAGGATCTACGTATCGGCTCATCCGCCGCGCGGCCCAATCATGTTGGACTACGGTTCGACATTTCCGGACTTCATCGAGTCCTTCGAGCCTGCAATATCGGTTCCCTATCTGGCCGACGTCGCCAGAATCGAGAGGGCATGGGTCGAGGCGTACCACTCCCCCGATATCGAACCGCTCCATCCGACTGTCTTCACACGGATCCCCTCCCAGGAGCTTCCGAACGTCCGTGTCTTTCTGCATCCCTCATGGAGGCTGGTGCGCTCCGCCTTTCCCGCCGTGAGCATTTGGCAGATGAACGTCGGAGACGGACCAGTCGGAGAACTAAGTCTCGAGCGGGGCGGCGAAAATGCATTCGTCATACGCTCGGGTGCGGACGTCGAGGTGCGGCCGCTGCGGTCGAGCGCTGCCCAGTTCGTACAGAGCCTCGCGGACGGCGCTCCGATCCTCGAAGCAATGAAGGCCGCGATGGACATGGACTACTCGTTCGATCTGTCGAGCTGCCTCTCGGCGCTCATGACGGCAAAGGCATTCATCAAATACGACCTGTCGCCGGTCGGCAGACAATCTTTCGAGGACGTTTAATGACCGTCATGCAGCATAAGAGCTACAACTTGGAAACATTGATCGAAGTCGTCTCGGCCATGGTCGGCGCCGTCGGCCAGGCGGTAGCTCCCATAGTTCTCAGAGTGGCACTGGGACTTCCCTTTCTCCGTTCGGGGCTCACTCGCTGGGACGGGTTCCTTTCAATCTCGCCGGGAACGCAATTCCTGTTCGAGGAGCAGTTCAAGCTTCACCTCCTCGGAGGCGAATATCCGTTCCCAGCGCCCGATGTGATCGCATTCATGGTGGGGGTGGCGGAGATCTTGCTGCCCATACTTCTGTTCGCAGGACTCGCCACGAGATTGACGGCAGCGGCGCTCCTCGTGATGACCGGAGTGATCCAGCTAACTTTCCCCGACGGCTGGGCGAACTTTCATCTCTATTGGGCAGCCATTGCCCTTGCGATCATGGCGCTGGGTGCCGGTCCGATCTCGCTGGATCGCCTAATCTCCATACTCTGGCGTCGGGCTGGCGGCGCTATCACATGACTGAAGACCGAGGCGATCGACTGACTCTGGTTTCAGCCGGGTCGGCGGCGGACGCCGAACGAGCACGACACACCGATCTTGACTGGGCGATCCTCATGGGACGAGCTCAGAACGGAGATTCAGCGGCCTATTTCCGTCTGCTGCAGGAGGTAACCCCTTATCTTCGCTCGATAGCCATCCGGTACCATCGGGACCAACGGGACGTCGAGGATACCGTGCAGGATATTCTTCTTACGGTTCATTCGATCCGCGAGACGTACGATCCCACCCGACCCTTCGGACCATGGCTGCTCGGAATTGCCAACAGGCGCGCGATCGATCGACTTCGGCGGCAGGGGCGCCAGCGCGCCCGAGAATATCCGTTGTCGCGCGAGCATGATGCGGTTACAACGCCCGAAAACATCGAGGAAGTTGCGAACAAGATTCAACTTCACGGGGCGATCGACAGTCTGCCTCCCTCACAGCGGCAAGCAATCGAGATGCTCAAGTTGAAGGAGATGTCACTCAAAGACGCATCCGAGGAAACCGGGATCTCGATCAGCTCGCTGAAAGTTGCGACGCACCGCGCCCTTCGAAGCCTTCGCCGAATTCTCCTGGATCGTGGTGGCCGCTGATGGAAACCGCTGATCTAATCCGGTCTCTCGCAGACAATGTAAAACCAGTGAAGCGGCTACGGCCGCCGCTCATCCGCTCGATCGCGTGGGTGCTGATGGCACTCGGGTTGCTGATGGTGCTGACGGCATTACATGGTCCGCGTCCCCAGTTTGGCGAACGGCTCAGGGATGGGATGTTCTTGGCAGGCATGCTCTCCTCGCTAGGCACTGGCGTCCTTGCAGCAATCGCGACCTTCCTCATCAGCCTGCCGGACCGATCGCGATTGTGGATGCTGCTCCCCGCCCCCACCCTCGTCGTCTGGATGTCTACCATTGGCTACCAATGTTTCGCGGGATGGGTCGATCTTCCACCTGGCGCGGTTACCGTCGAGGCGGCGTCAAGCTGCCTGCTTACGCTCGTCGTGACCAGTGTCCCGTTGTCGCTCATGATGATCGCAATGCTTCGCTACGCTGCTCTTCTCCGGCCGGTCAGCGTGACGCTGCTTGGAAGTCTGGCGGTATCCGGAGTCACATGTTCAGCCCTGGCGATGTTTCATCCACTGGACGCGACGATCATGGTGCTCGGATGGAATCTCGGAACCGCCGTACTGCTCGCAAGTCTAGCCTCCCTGCTGAGCCGCGGGATGTCAGGATTTCGTGGACGCATTGATTGAATGATCGCGACGCGGTCAGATTGCAATGAAGAATAGAAAGAAAGGCCGAGACACTTGGAAGCCATTGCTGTCAGCCTCATTCTGATCGCCCTTGTCGTCGCCAGCAGCATCCTCGCAAAGATGTCGCCGGTCGCACTGCCGATTCCCTTTGTTCAGATTTTTCTCGGCGCCGCTGCCGCGTTCGCTTTCGACTTTCGCGTGCAGCTCGACCCACCCACATTTCTGCTGTTACTAGCCCCTCTGCTGTTTCTCGACGGCTGGCGCACGCCGAAAGAAGGTCTCCTTCACGACAAGGGAACGATCGCCGCACTCGCTTTCGGTCTGGTATTCTTCACGGTCCTAGGAGCAGGCTATTTCATTCACTGGATGATCCCGACCATGCCGCTCGCGGTCGCCTTCGCCCTTGCTTCCGCCATATCGCCTACGGATGCAGTGGCCGTGTCAGCGATCGTCAGTCGGGTGCCCGTTGCAAAGCGTCTGATCCACATTCTCGAAGGGGAGTCGCTTCTAAATGACGCGTCCGGGCTCGTTTGCATGCGCTTCGCGATCGCCGCTGCCGCAACCGGCACGTTCTCAATATTGGAAGCGTCGATCACATTCATCTGGATCGCCACCATCGGAGTTTTCGTCGGCGTTGCGGTGGCTCTTCTGGCGACGACGGCAAAGGACTGGGTTTCGCGACGCTTCGGCGAGGAAACCGGATCGCAGATTCTCATCAGTTTGCTGATCCCTTTCGCCGCGTACATGCTGGCGGAGCGTGCAGACGCCTCTGGAATCCTTGCGGCAGTCGCCGCAGGCGTGGTGATGGGCTGGGAGGAGCGGTCAGGCCGGGCGCTGCCGATCACTCGGCTGCAGCGGGCCGCTGTATGGGACGCCCTTCAGTTCGCCGGCAACGGCGCCATCTTCGTTGTTCTGGGTCAGCAACTGCCAGCTATCGTCACCGGCGCTTCCGAGGCAGTGCAAGAGACTGGCCATTTCGGCACCTTCTGGCTCGCGGTGTACGTGGTAGCCGTATCGCTTGCCCTGCTGTTCTTGAGGGCCGCCTGGGCATGGGTGACATTGAGAATCCTACTCTTCCGGGAAAAAACGGCCGACTCCGATTTTGCGGCGCCGAACTGGCGCCTGGTCGCCGCGACATCACTCGCAGGCGTTCGCGGCGCTGTGACGCTTGCTGGCGCGTTCGCATTGCCGATCACGCTTGACGACGGTTCCCCGTTTCCGTCTCGCGATCTCGTCATCTTTCTCGCGGCCGGCGTCATCGTTCTTTCCCTCGTCTTGGCCAATGTCGGCCTTCCTCGTGTGATGAACGTCGTGACGCTTTCGCCCAGGCCACTGCTTGACCAGGACGAGGTGCGCGCCCGCGCTGCAGCCACGCAGGCGGCCATTTCTGCCGTGGAACAGAGACTGAGCGAGCTGTCCAAGAATCCCGGCAGCGCAGAACGGCACGCCGACGCCGCCGCGCGGGTGCTGGCCCTGTATCGTCAGCGCCTTGGTTCGCGGACGGATGCGGCCGACGTTGCCGACCCCGACATCCGCGAAATCGAACGCGAACTCCATCTGGCCGCCATACGCGCCGAGCGCGCTGAAATATACAACGCCGCCCGGTCGAAGCGGCTCCCGGAAGAGCTTGCCTCTCGGCTGATCCGCGAAGCGGACCTCATCGAGTCCCGTTTCAGTCTTTCTTGAACTCGGACGCAGACGTCGGAACTGCCTCCCCAATCGTGAGTAAAGCAATGAAGAAGAAACGTCCTGAAGGCATTAGAGCCTATAACGAGCCAGCCGGTGGCTGGGGCGCTCTGCTTGCGGTAGCGAAAACTCTGAAGCACCAGCAAGTTGTCGCAGACGGCACGGCGATGCTTCTTAAGGCGAACCAGCCGGAAGGATTCGATTGCCCCGGCTGTGCCTGGCCCGATCCCAAGCATACGTCTTCGTTCGAGTTCTGCGAGAATGGCGCCAAGGCCATCACATGGGAATCCACAGCCCGGCGCGTGACGCCCGAATTCTTCGAGGAGCATGCGGTATCGGAGCTGTGGGAATGGTCGGACTACAGGCTGGAAGACCAAGGGCGACTGACCGATCCAATGATCTACGACGCCGAAACGGACCGCTATCGACAAATCGGATGGGATGAGGCGTTCGTGCTCATCGGCGATGCGCTCCAAACCCTTCCGGACCCTAACATGGCCGAATTCTATACGTCCGGCAGGGCTTCCAACGAAGCTGCCTTTCTTTATCAGCTCTTCGTCCGCGCGTATGGGACAAACAACTTTCCGGACTGCTCGAACATGTGTCACGAGGCGACCAGCGTCGGATTGCCGGAGTCCATCGGCGTTGGAAAGGGAACGGTGACGCTGGAGGACTTCGATCATGCCGACGCGATCTTCAGCTTCGGCCATAACCCCGGCACCAACCATCCCCGAATGATGACCACGCTTCATGACGCAGCTCGGCGGGGGACGCCGATCGTCGTTTTCAATCCACTAAAGGAGCGTGCGCTCGAGCGGTTCGCAGCACCCCAGAACCCTATTGAAATGGCGACTTTCTCATCCACCAACATAGCATCGGCATACCATCAGGTCAGGGCTGGCGGCGATCTCGCAGTGCTCAAGGGAATGATGAAGCTGATCCTCGAACGCGACGCCGCCGACATCGACGCGGGCGGCGAAGGGTTTCTCGATCGCGCGTTCATCGCAGAGCAT
Source organism: Rhizobium sp. S152 (assembly GCF_030380735.1). Taxonomy (GTDB): domain Bacteria; phylum Pseudomonadota; class Alphaproteobacteria; order Rhizobiales; family Rhizobiaceae; genus Rhizobium. The sequence goes on from NZ_JAUDRZ010000025.1 coordinate 306,821, forward strand.
ACGTCCGGTTTCGACGATCTGCGGCGCGATATCGAGGCATCCGAATGGGAAACCATCCTGACGGTATCCGGGCTGGCAAAGTCAGCAATTGAAAGCGCAGTGGATGTCTATCTCGCGGCGTCCAATGTCATTGCTTGCTATGGCATGGGCCTGACGCAGCATCGCAATGGGACCGGCAACGTCCAACAGCTTGCAAACCTGCTCCTGTTGAGGGGCAACATGGGACGACAAGGCGCGGGAATTGCGCCGATCCGTGGACATTCGAATGTCCAGGGGGACAGGACGGTCGGCATTACGGAGGTACCGAACCAGGCGCTCCTTGATGGAATTGAGCGGGCTTTCGGCTTCCGACCGCCAAGCGCCAGAGGCCACAACGCCGTCGAGACGATGGAGGCAATCATAGACGGGCGCTCGAAGGCATTGATGTGTCTCGGAGGAAACTTCGCGGTTGCGATGGCAGATCCGGACGCCACCTATCCCGCAATCAGGAAGCTGGATCTTTCCGTTCATCTCGCGACCAAGCTCAATCGTACACATTTGCTCACGGCGAAGAAGACGATCGTACTCCCTGTACTCGGCAGAACTGACGTCGATATCCAAGCCTCAGGGCAGCAGTCGATTACCGTCGAGGATTCCATGTCGATGGTCCACGCTTCGCGGGGCTTCCTGAGGCCCCCTAGTCCGCAGCTTCGTTCAGAGCCGTCGATCATCGCTGGGATAGCCAAGGCCACCTTGGGAGATCGCTATGGCATCGATTGGGACGGGATGGTTGGAAACTACGACCTGATACGTGAAAAGATCGAGGTCGTGTTTCCGGACTTCAAGGATTTCAATCAGCGCGTCCGCGCCAGAGGCGGCTTCAGGCTGACCGTCGCAGCGTCGGAACGCCGATGGAACACCGCAAACGGCAGGGCAAACTTCCTTGTTTCTACCGGCTTGGACGAGGACCCTGCTCTCCGGGATCCCGAAGCATTGATGCTCATGACTATCCGCAGCCACGACCAATACAACACGACGGTCTACAGCGTCGACGACCGCTACCGAGGCGTGTTCGGGCGGCGCGACATCATTTTCATGAATCGCCGGGACCTTGAAAGCAGAGGCTTGGAGGAAGGCGACAAGATCGACGTCATTGCCGCGGGTGATACCGACGACTGGGATGGGATCGAACGTGTCGCGCGATCGTTCACTGCCGTGGAATACGACATACCGGTAGGCGCCATCGCCGGGTACTATCCCGAACTCAATGTTGTCGTGGCCCTGAGCCAGCACGACAGAAAGTCGGGTACACCCGCCTACAAGGGCGTCCACGTCAATGTCCGCAGGACCGCCGATCAGTCGCAGCAGCTCTTCGCGGATGAGTGACAGCGCAGACGAATTCCTGGCCCGGTTGGCCTGCCCTGATTCAGCATATTAGAACTTCAAAATGGTGTATACTTCGGCCAGCATGAGCGAAGACTGCGCCTCGACCGGGAGAGGCGCAGCTCCTGACCGGGGTGTTGAACGCGTAGGGGGCGCTTGAATGAACTTTAGCGTGCGCAAAGACAACGTTGAGCTTGACGTCGGCGCCGGATTGGTGGTGCCGCCGTTCGAACAACCTCGCTCACTGATAACTATCGACGAGATTTTGCATCGCCGTCCCCAGCAGCCTGTCGCGACATCCCGCGACCGCGGATGGGGCGGCGTGACCGTTGATCTTCACCGTCCCTATTTCGATGTCGCTGAAAGCTATCCCGGCCTCGATCATCATCTCATCTGTTTCTGCCCCTCCGGATCGTCCAAGCTGACACAGATCCGAAACGGGTCGGTTCATCGCGCAACCATCTCAATGGGAATGTCGTACTTGATGCCGGCTGGTTATGAATCGAGCTGGGAGGGCGACTCCGGCCTCTCAGCCCGTATTAGAGTGCCTGTCGCGCTCATCGCCAGGGCAGCGGACGAATGCGATTGGCAGCGGCATTCCGCCGTTGAGCTGCGGAACATCTTCGAGACGCGCGACGCAACGATCGGCCACCTGACGCTGATGCTTCTGTCCGAGCTGCAGCAGAGCCAGCATCCCGCCCAGAGGCTGATGGCCGACGCGCTCTCGGCTGCGCTGGCCGTCCATCTCCTGAAGAAGTACAATGCATTCGAAGCCGTGGAACGCGAAACCGAAATCTGTCTCGGCAAGCAAGAGATCGCACGTTTGACGGACTATATCGAAAGCAATCTTGACCGGTCCATCGGACTCGCCGAACTCGCCGGAGTGGTCAATGTCAGTCGATTTCACTTCATTCGTCTCTTCAAGCGCAGCACCGGGACGACGCCGATAGATTTCGTCGAGCAGAGCAGGATCAGTCGTGCCCAGTCGCTGATCGTGGAGACCGATATCCCGCTTGCGGAAATTGCCCTCATAACCGGGTTCGCCGACCAGAGCCACTTCACCAGGCGGTTTCGCAACCGAGTAGGATGCACGCCCGCTGCCTATTCTCGGAATCACGGTCGTCGGCGGACCACCAGGAAGAGTGGCTACTGAACTGCGCGGGCCTCGCCGCCACCGTCTCAATTTCCTTCCCGGCGATGAGAAAAGTCTTTCGTCGCTTCCCATTGGCAAGGATTGGCGGGGCCGCACAGCGCGGCCATCTCGCCTGTCTGGCTAAGGCTGCACCATGTGATCCATCGGAATCATGTTGACGTTCAAGTTGGACATGATCCAGAGCGAGCCGGCCATTATCAGGAAGACGATCAGAATGCCGAACGCCAGGGCAAGGACGTTGTTGGTGCTGTCCGGGCCTGTGCCTATGTGCAGAAAGAACACGAGATGAACACCGATCTGCGCGATCGCCAGCACGGCCAATCCGACCGGAATGCCGGAAGGCCAGAGGACGTCGCTTCGAGCTACCCAGAACGATAGGGCAGTCAGTAGAAGTGCGAGTAGCAGTCCGACGATGTTCGTTGTCAATCCAGCGATAAAGCTACCATGTTCGTCGCCAGGCGCCAGATCGTTGGAGGGCGAGGTATTGTCATGGTTGGTCATGGTAGCACTCCATAAAGATACACAAGGGTGAACACCGCAACCCAGATGATGTCGAGGGCATGCCAGAACAGACTGAAGCACATCAGGCGGCGGCTGATCTCGGGCCGGAAGCCTCGCGCCCGGATCTGCATCAGCATGGTAGCGAGCCAGATCAGGCCCGCCAGCACGTGAAGCCCGTGGCACCCGACGAGAGCGAAGAAAGCGGACAGGAAGGCGGAACGGTCGGGACCGGCGCCCACAGAAATGAGATGCGCAAACTCTCGGATTTCAAGGACGAGAAACAACGAACCGAGAATCCCGGTGGCAACCAGAAACGCCTGGGCGACCGTCGACGATTTATGTTTCGCCGCCAGCAACGCTATTCCGCAGGTGAAGCTCGAAAGCACCAGGACGATCGTCTCGATCGCGACGTTACGGATATCGAGCAACTGCAAGGCCGACGGTCCGCCGGCCGTCGCATGCGCGAGCACGGCATAGGTCGCGAACAATGCCGAAAACATGATGATATCCGACAGGAGAAACAGCCAGAAGCCGAAAGTCGCGACGATGTGCTTGCTCGCAGGTCCAAATGCCGACGGCGATGTCAGGGCAGCATTACCGTCGGCACTCCCCTTATGCCCGAGACGATGCGGATCGTGAGCGTTGCTGAGAAAGCTGGCCTGTGCTACCCGCTGCGCGGGCATCTCTGCGAGTGCTACTGAAAGCGCCGCTCTGCGTTCGCGATCGACCCATGCCACGTTGGAGGCCGGGATTATGGTCTCGTTGTCACGGCGCCACCCGAACGTAATAAATGCAGCTAGCATCCCCGCAGTGGCGAGGATCGCTACCCACCATATGTGCCAGATCAACGCGAAGCCTGCAAAGCTGCCAAAGAAAGCCATGGCAAAGCCGAGCGATGTGTTGCGCGGCAGCTCTACATCTTCATAGACTGGCTCCTCCGTCAGTCTCTGCTGCGCGATGGCGCGTTGTTTCATCCCCCAATATGCTTCCTCACCCGTGACATTCGGCAGGACGGCGAAATTGAACGACGGTGGTGGCGACGCCGTGGCCCATTCGAGCGACCTGCCGTCCCATGGATCGCCAAGCGTATCCTTGAGACTCCGACGCTGAAGGATGGAAACGATCAATTGCATCGCCTGACAGATCACGCCCAGCAGGATGCAGATTGCGCCAAGGAACGCCACGACCATGTATGGCTGCCATCCGAGATCGTCGTAGTGCTGGATACGCCGCGTCGCGCCCATAAGACCAAGGATATAGAGGGGCATGAACGCGAGGTAGAACCCGATGATCCAGAACCAGAATGCTGCCTTGCCCCACCCATCGTGGAGCTTGAATCCGAAGGCTTTTGGAAACCAGTAGGTGTACCCGGCAAAGATTCCAAATACGACTCCGCCGATGATCACGTTGTGGAAGTGAGCAACCAGGAAAAGCGAGTTGTGAAGTTGGAAATCGACCGGTGGAACGGCAAGTAGAACCCCCGTCATCCCGCCGATCACAAATGTGATCATGAAGCCAATCGACCAAAGCATCGGTACAGTAAGGCGAACGCGACCGCCATACATCGTGAAGAGCCAGTTGAAGATTTTCGCTCCGGTCGGGACCGCGATAATCATGGTCATGACCCCGAAGAAGCCATTGACGTCGGCGCTGGCACCCATCGTGAAAAAATGATGCAGCCACACCATGCAGGACAGCACACAAATCGCCATCGTCGCGATGACCATCGTGCGATAGCCGAACAGGGGTTTGCTGGAGAAAGTCGAGACGACTTCCGAGTAGATGCCGAAGCACGGCAATACCAGGATGTAGACCTCCGGATGCCCCCAGATCCAGATGAGGTTCACAAACATCATGGCGTTCCCGCCGGCGTCGTTTGTGAAGAAGTGGAATCCGAGATAGCGGTCAAGCGTCAGCATCGCGAGCGTTGCAGTCAGCACCGGAAAGGCAGCTAGAATGGAAAGATTCGCTGCCAGAGCCGTCCAGCAGAACACCGTCATTCTGCCGTAGGTCATGCCGGGAGCGCGGAGCTTCAGTATCGTGGTCACAAGATTGACGGCGGAAAGTACGGTACCTATCCCGGATATCTGGATAGCCCAGAGATAGTAGTCCACACCGACGTCGGGCGAGAACTGAAGCTCGCTCAGAGGCGGATATACCAGCCACCCTGTTCGTGCGAAATTGCCGACAAATAGGCTCAGATTGATCAACAGCACCCCCGACGCTGTCAGCCAGAAGCTCACCGAGTTAAGCGTCGGGAACGCGACGTCCCTCACTCCCAACTGGAGCGGCACGATAAAGTTCATCAGGCCGATCACCAGCGGCATCGCGACGAAGAAGATCATTATTGCGCCGTGAGCGGAGAATATCTGATTGTAGTGATCGGGAGGGAGATACCCTTGTCCGCTGCCTGCGGCGAACGCGAGATGTGAACGCATCAGGATTGCGTCGGAAAAGCCGCGAAGGAGCATGACAAGTCCCAGGAGACAGTACATGACGCCGATACGCTTGTGGTCCACAGACGTGATCCACTCTTTCCACAGGTACGGCCATAGGCCTTTCAATGTGATCGTACCGAGGATCGCGACGATGCCGAGGATTATGACCAACGACGTGATCAAAGGAATTGGTTCGTTAAAAGGGATGGCGTCCCACGTGAGCCTTCCGAGCAGCATTCTTAAAACCTCTTATTGGAAATCGGGCCACTGCCCCTGCAAAGATCCAGGAAGGCATCCTGCTGCATCGCCGCCGTCGTCGTGTTCACGATGCTTTCGAACAGGTTGGCTTCCACCGTCGCGAACGCCATCGGTGCGACGTACTGGCTCGGCTTCGCCAATTCCTGATAGCTCGCCGTGTCGAGGAGGCCGCCTCCCGCCCGGACCACTGACACCCAGCCGTCGAATTCGGCCGGTTCGACAGAATCGACATTGAACCGCATTCCCGAGAATCCATCGCCGCTGAACTGCGAGGACAGACCCTTGAATTGCCCCTGATGCTCGGCGAGCAAGTGAAGGCTAGTCGTCATGCCCGACATTGCGTAGATCTGCCCCGCGAGCTGCGGCACGAAGAAGCTGTTCATCACGCTTGCGGAGGTCAGCCTGAGCGAGACGGGGCGGCCGGCCGGGATCACAAGGCGGTTGACGCTGGCTAAACCCTGATCCGGATAGATGAAAAGCCACTTCCAATCGAGGGCGACCACTTCGACCTTGAGGGGCTGCTCGGCGGACGGGATCGGCCGTGCAGGATCCAGTTCATGGCTCCCTATCCAAGCGATGCCACCCAGAAGAATGATGACCATCGCGGGAATACCCCATACGACGAGTTCGACCTTCCCAGAATAGGTCCAATCGGGAAGGTATCGAGCCTGGCGGTTCGTTTCCCGAAACCACCACGCAACCAGCAGCGTCGCCGCAATTACGGGAATGATGATGCAGAGCATTATTGCTACGGAGTTGAGCAGGATCTCGCGCTGAGCCGCTGCGATGGGCCCGCGCGGATCCATAACTCCTCCCGAACAGCCGGTGAGGATTTGAAGCACGACGGTGGCAAGACCCGTTTTCCTGATCGATCTCGCAACGGCTGCAACGCGATAAGGCTTGCGCTGCCGTTGCTTACGGATTGCGTGTGATGCGTCGGGCGTCGCAAAAGGCTGAGAGACTGGTGTTTCGGACAACTGGATCACTCCAATGCGAACTGCGTCGGGAGCGCGATGCGGACGTCCCGGCCGATCGCAATCGTGGCGCAAATCATTCGAACTTCTGAGGAATTCGTACGAAGCTATTAGCCAGAACGATAGCAGCCTATTGCCTCGATTTGTCTTCGCTTGCTATATGGCTGCGCTAGCAACCAAACCGTCGGGCTGAGTCGGTTGCAAAGATTCTGAGAGAGTGGCGGAAGGCGACGCAACTGTCGCTGTGATGAGCCGAACGTCCTCAGAAATCAGGAGTTCAGAGCCCTCGGGCCACAGGTATTTCCGCCGCATACGGGTGATCGGTTTTATCAGATTAGGCCGCTGAGCGAGCGGCAATTTTTAGCGGTGTTGGTCCACTTGTACCCAAGCTGCTGACACTGGCTGATGGATCGGCTATCGGTTGTCGTATTTTTCCCGTAATTCCTTCTTGTTGACCTTTCCTACGCTCGTCTTGGGGAGTTGTTCGACAAATAGGATTTTGTCCGGAATCGCGTATTTCGAAATTACGCCGGCGTCAGCGAAACCTTTGAGATGCATTTTCAGTTTGGTGTCCGTAAGATCGACGCCTGTCCGGGCGTCTTTTACCACGAACGCCAGTGGCCGCTCGCCCCATTGCTTGTCGTTGACGCCGATAACCGCTGCGTCCGACACACCGTCGCACCGCGACAGCAAGTCTTCTATCTCCAACGACGACACCCATTCGCCCCCGGTCTTGATTACATCCTTGATCCGATCAACGACGCGAAGATAGCCATTTGGCTCGATCACACCGATGTCGCCAGTGTGCATATATCCGCCCGACCAAAGTTCTTCGGATGCTTTCGGATTATCTATATATCCTTGCGCGAGCCAGGGCGCGCGCAAGACGATTTCGCCGCGTGTCTTTCCGTCTGCGGCCACCTCGTTCCCACCCGCATCTATTAGGCGCAAGTCCACGAGCGGTGCAGCGAGGCCGGCTTTCGTCCGGATGGCTGCCTCCTTTTCCGTATCACCGGAAAGGTCCGCAGACTGGATTTGTGCCATACACAGCAGTGGCGCACTTTCGGACATGCCGTAACCGGCGAAGACGTCGACTCCGAGCGCGAGCGCCTGCTTCGCGAGACCGTTTGATAGCTCTGAGCCTCCAATCACCATCTTCAGGCCCGCGAGATCGGTCTTTGCGGCGGTCGCTGCATCCAGAAGCCTTTGCAGCAGGGTTGGCACGCAATGGGTGAACGTCACGCCTTCGGTCTTGATCAGCTTGAGCAGGAAGCCGGGATCGTAGCGACCCGGATACACCTGTTTTACACCGGACAGCGTCGCCGTCCACGGCAGCCCCCAGGCATGCGCGTGAAACATCGGCGTCATCGGCATATAGACATCATCTCGGCAGAATCGCCCCTGTTTTGCGGCAGTCCCCAGAAAAGCCATTTCAGCGAGTGAATGCAGAACCAGTTGCCGATGGCTGAAAACCACACCCTTTGGCTGCCCTGATGTTCCTGTTGTGTAAAAGGTGGTGGCCGGTACATTTTCATCAAAGTCCGGGAAGTCGTAACCGGGCTCTGGGTTGCGCAACAAGCTCTCGTAGGCGCCTGCAAACGGCAGCCCGCCAGTTTGCGGCACGACCCGATCCGACATTGACACCAGCGTCTTCACTTGGGTCAGGTGCTGCCTTATGCCCTCCAGCATCGGCGCGAAGTCGTCGTTAACGAGGAGCACCGACGCGCCCGCATGATTGATCGTATAAGCGATCTGGTCCGGCGACAGGCGGACATTCACCGTCTGCAACACCGCGCCCATCATTGGAACCGCGAAATAGGCTTCCAGGTAGCGGTGGCTATCCCAGTCGAGTATGCCGACGACGTCCCCGGCGGCGACCCCCAGCCCTGCGAGGCTGGAGGCAAGCCGTCCGATGCGTTCACGCAGCTCGCGATAGGTGAAGCGCGCACAGTCGCGATAGACGATCACCTGATCGGGTGCCTGTTGCAGGGGCGCGTGCCAGAGTTGCTTGACGAGAAGTGGATATTGATATGCAGAACTGGAAGCCTGCGTGAATTTCCCGGTCATCGCGTTTTCCTAAAGCACCTCGCCAAAGCGTGTCGCGATCTATGAAGTTCGCTCTTCACGCTTTAGCTCCTTATTTTTCGCCCATAATGAGTCCGAAGCCAGTTCCCGCTTTCCGGAGACTTGTTTACGTGTTCGCTTCGGCCTTGGCGCGCAGTTCCAGAAGTCCGAGCAGGACCTCGTCGCGTTCCGCCGCCAGATCGTCGATCGACCGGGCGCCGACTTCGGCATGAATGCCAGCGATCAGCTTTTGCTGCAGTTCCGGCGTCATTTCCGGCGAGCCGAGCACCTTCCACCAGGCGGTCATCGGCCCGATGAATTGATGCAGGAAGTGCTCCATGCCACCCTGGCCACCGCCGAGATGGTTCAGCATAACCTGGCCCATGATACCCCAGCGCAGCCCCGGTCCCCAAGAAAGCGCCGTGTCGACGTCGGCGACGCTGACGACGCCGTCGTCAACCAGATGATAGACCTCGCGAGCGAGTGCGGCCTGCAGCCGGTTGGCAACATGCCCCGGCACTTCCTTGTGCAGGCGCACGGTTCGCTTGCCGATCGCCGTATAGAATTCTGAAGCGCGGCGAATTGTATCCTCTGAAGTCTTCGTTCCACCAACGATCTCCACCAGCGGCACCAGATGCGGCGGATTGAACGGGTGGGCAATGACACAGCGCTCGGGATGCAGGGCGCATGCCGACTGGATCTCGCTCATTGTCAGCCCGGACGAACTCGAGGCGATAATCACATCGGGAGGCAGCAATTCGTCGAGCTGAGCGTAGAGCTTCTTCTTGAAATCGATCCGTTCAGGTCCGTTTTCCTGGACCAGGTCGGCCCCCGTCACGGCTTCTTCCATGTTCGGCGTGAACACCAGCCGCCTCGGCGAGGCGCCAGCGACGATCCCCAACCTTTCCAGCGCCGGCCATGCCACCTGCACGAAGTGCCTCAACGCCTCTTCTGCACCAGGGGCGATATCCGTTGCTACGACGTCAAGGCCCTTCGCTAAAAATAGTGCCGCCCAGCTTGCGCCGATGACACCGGTGCCAATGATTGCGACGTTAGAGATCTGCTTGTCGTCAGCCATGATTATTTCTCCTTCAGCGGGATGTCAGCGTACGCGATGCCCGTAAGATTGCCTTGGGCGAAGAGAAAGGGCCGCTTCCCAGAGCCGTCGAGCCTTGCGGTATAGACCGAACCGGCGAGGTCGGTGATGAACATCCGGTCGCCCGCAACATCGAGGGCGATGCCTATGCCTTCCATGAGGTCGTTGACGATGATGTCCGCCCGATCTCCGTTCGGCGCGTCGACTGATGCACGGTTGACGGTATTGCCGAGCGGCGGATTGCCGCGATCGGTCCAGTAAAGAACGTGGTTCTCCAGATCGAGTTCAAGGTCGATCGGCTCCGGCAGCTTGTCGAACAGGAGCTCGACATCCGACCGACCGGCGGGATCCTCGCCCTCCGGGATTTCCATGGCCGCGCGAAAGATCCGGCCCACGCTGGCGTTGTCCGGCCCTTTTTGCGTCCAATATATCTGCCCACGATCAGGATCGACCGTGATTCCGACGCACCATTTCGTGGCGTCACGCCGGTCGTCATCGCCGTCGCCGGTCTTGACCAGTGTCTCGATGTTCGTGCCGTCGAGATTGGCCCGCATCACCCGCATGCCCTCTCGATCGCACCAATAGAGCTTGCCGCTGCGCTTCTCCAGATGGATCTGCTTTGGCGTGAACGTGCCGCCGGCCGCAATGACGATTGTACGATTGCCGCCATCGAGGTCGGCGCGTTCGATGGTGCCGTCGTTACGGTCGGGGACGCCCATATTGGTCCAGTAGATATGGCCTGCCTGGACGTCAACGACGATGCCGTCGGGGATTTTGCATTCTGAAACAATGACCCTGCTGTCGGAGCCGTCTGCATTCATTGCATGAATGCGCCCGCCGCTCGCTTCGAGAACAAACAGCCGCCCGATCGTGCACTTTTGATCCGAATGCGACTTCGTCGCTGAATCCTGCCCCATAGCTTTTCCTTTCACATCACGTTTTCCATGCGCCTGTGGCCTTGCGGCGCGCGCCACGCTTGGTCTGTCGGCAGCGCCTTACGTCGCCACGGCCGCCTTTCCGATCTTGCTGAAATCCGCTGGCCGCTTTTCCAGGAAGGCTGTCAGCGCTTCCTTCGATTCCGGCGAGTGGACCTGTAGGCTGAATGCCTCATTCTCGGCCTTCATGGCCGCCCTGGTCTGCTCGACAAAGGGGTGCTTCATCAAGCGCTTGGAGGCTTGCAGGGCACCAGCAGGCTGGGCTGCGAGGTGCTTTGCCGTTTCGGTGGCGATGTTGAGCAGGGCTTGGTAATCGGGCACTACTTGCGTGACCAGGCCCAATTCGACCGCGCGCCCGACATCGAACGGCGATCCCAGCAGGATCACGTCGCTGGCGCGGATATGCCCGATCGACAACGGCAACAGGTACGAGGATCCGAATTCCGGCACTACGGCGAGGTTGACGAAGGGTGTCTGGAACCTGGTTTTCTCCGCCGCATAGACGAAGTCGCAATGCAGCAGCATGGTTGTCCCGCCTCCGATCGCGACGCCATGCACGGCAGCAACCAAAGGCTTGTCGAAATCGAGCAAGGCGTCCATCAGCCTTGCCTGCGGAGATACGCCCGGTCCGGGAGGATGCTCCAGAAAATCCTTGAGATCGTTACCGGCGCAGAAGGCATCACCCGCACCGTGCCAGAGAACGGCGCGGATGCGGTCATCGCTGGCAGCGCTATAGAAGACATCCGCGAGCTTCAGGTACATGCCCGACGTCATCGCGTTCAATTTCTCAGGGCGGTTCAATTCGATGCGAAGCACGCCGTCGGAATATTCAGAAATAATTTCGTCAACCACTGTCTTCTCCATCCAAATAATGCCGCGCTGAAATTCGCTTAAGCGACATGTACGCCAGCAGTTGGAACGGCACCGTTCGCCTGCAGTCCCTCGATATCCTCAGGTCCGAAGCCAAGTTCACGCAGGATTTCCGCATTGTGCTCGCCGAGTCCGGGAGCCCGTCGGGCCGGCACTTTGGCAACGCCGTGCACGTTGAGAGGGCTGCTGACGGTGAAGTCGAGATGTTCGCCGGCGCCTTCTAGCGGAACGACAATATCGTTTGTCCGAAGCTGCGGGTCCTTGACCACCTCGGAGGGTGAATGCACCACGCCGAAAGTCAGATGAGCCTGCGCGAAGATGTCATGCCAATACGCCATCGGCTGCGCGGCGAATGTCTCGTCCAGGATCGATGTCAGTTGGGCGGAGTTTGCCGCCTGCTTGGCCGGATCGGCAAAGCGCGGATCGATGAGCAGGTCGGCCCGACCGATACCGTTGGCAAACAAGGGCCATTTGTCGGGCGTCAGTACGATGACGAACCAGATATTGTCCGACGCGCGGTAGACGTTGAAGGTGGCGTTTGGCGGGTTGGCACGATCGTGCAGCGGATAGAAAGCCGCGTCCGCGAGCGCCGCCTGATTGGACACCGCGCAGGCCCAGACACCACATGCCAGGAGCGACGTAGTTACATAAGAACCCTTGCCGGTGCGCTCCCGCCGATAAAGCGCTGTGACGATCGCTGAGTAGAGACTGACAGCGGTGGCGTGATCGCCACTGCCCGAAACCGGCAGCGTCGGTGGCGCGCCGGCATCGCGTGTCAGAGATAACAGGCCGCTGCGCGCCCAATAGGCGGTGATATCGAATCCGGGAAGCTGCGCATCGGGTCCGCTATCACCATAGCCGGTGACGTCGGCATAGATGAGCCGCGGATTCCAGGCTGCGACGTCGTCGTAGCCGAGTTGCAGTTTTTCGCGGGCCGGATGCGGCGTGTTGACGATCAGCACGTCCGCCCATTCGACCAAGCGCTGGAGGACGCCCCGGGCCTCGGGCGATTTGAGATTGAGCGTCAGGCCACGCTTATTGCGATTGTTGAGATGCCAGGGATAATTATCCTCGGCGCGCGGCTGCGGCGGCACCTTGTAGCCGATCCTCCAGGTATCGCCGGTCGGCGGTTCGACCTTGATGACATCAGCGCCGAAGTCGGAGAGGATCACGGCGGCACCCGGACCGGCGATGAAGCTGGCGAAATCCACCACCTTCAGACCCGAAAAAATGTTATCGCTTGCCATGGCTTGTCCTTGTCGAATTGTCTCTTTGGCGAGATTTTAGCGACCGCGGAATTGCGGCGCGCGCTTCTCCAGGAAGGCGGTCGTGCCCTCCTTCTTGTCGTCGGTGGCGGCGCACAGGCCGAAATAGGATGCCTCAAGCAGCAGGCCGTCGTCCTGGCTCATCTCCATCCCCTTGTTGGCTGCTTCGAGCGCGAGCTTGACGGCGATGGGTGCGTTGGCAGCGATCTTCGCGATGATCGCCTCGGCGCGCGAAATCAGCTCGGCCGCGGGAACTATCTCGTTGATCAGGCCGATGCGATAGGCTTCCTCGGCAGTGATCATTTCGCCGGAAAGGATCAAATGAAGCGCCCTGCCCTTGCCGACCAGCCGCGGCAGGCGTTGCGTTCCTCCACCGCCCGGCACTAACCCGAGCTTGACTTCCGGTTGGCCAAACCTGGCCGAACCCACTGCTATCCGGATCGTGCAGGCCATGGCCGTCTCACAGCCGCCGCCCAGTGCAAACCCGTTCACGGCGGCAACCACAGGCTTGCCCAGGTCCTCGATGAGGTCGAGAACCTTCTGCCCAAAACGGCTGGACTGCTCGGCCTCGAAAGCCGTCACTTGCGCGAGTTCGCTGATATCGGCGCCGGCGATAAACGCCTTGTCGCCGGCACCCGTCAAGATGACGCCCCTGATCGCCACATCGTCCCGGGCGTCCTCGAAGACCGCCCGCAGGTCCGACCATGTCGACGTGTTGAGCGCGTTGAGCACTGCGGGACGATTGACGGTGACATAGGCAATGCTGCCCTTCTTTTCATAAAGGACGTTTGCGAGCGCAAGGCCCGCGTTTTCTGCAGACATGATGATAACTCTCCGACGAAAAGGGAGGCGCGCCACGCGGGAGGAACGTTGGCTCGCCGTTGCTCAGACGAATGCGCCGATGCCGGTAATCGCTTTGCCGACGATCAGATTCTGCATCTGATAAGTACCTTCGTACGAGTACAGCGCTTCGGCGTCGGCAAAGAAGCGTCCGACGTTGTAGTCGGCAACGATCCCGTTGCCCCCCAGAAGTTCACGGCCCCATGCGACCGTTTCACGCGATTTCGAAGTGCAGAAGGCCTTCGCAAGCGAGGCGTGATGGTCGGCGAGCTTGCCTTCGTCGTCCATCTGCGCGAGGCGCAACATCAAGCATTGGCAGGCCGTGACGTTGGCCAGCATCTTGGCGAGGATGTCCTGCACCATCTGGAAGGATGCAATCGGCTTGCCGAATTGCAGCCGCTCCTGCGTATACTTCAGGGTCGCCTCGAACGCACCCATCTGCACGCCCGTCGATGCCCAGCCGACCATGTAGCGCGTCATCCTGAGGACGCGCGCGGTGTCGCGGAACGAATTGCCGCCCTGGAGGCGGTTTTCTTCCGGCACGGACACATTCTTCAGCGTGATCTGACCGTTTTGGACCACCTTGAGCGCGATCTTGTTCTCGATCTTCTCGACGCTGAAGCCCGGCGTGCTTTTGTTTTCGACGATGAAACCCTTGACCTGGTTGTCGGCGACGTCGCGCGCCCAGATGATCGAGATGTCACACCAAGTAGCGTTGCCGATCCAACGCTTCTGGCCGTTGAGCAACCAAGTGTCGCCCTCGCGCTTAGCCGTCGTTGTCAGCCCACCGCTGGCACCAGAACCGACCGTCGGCTCCGTCAGCCCGAAGCAGCCGATCTTTTCGAAGCGCGCCATTTGCGGCAGCCATTTCTGCCTCTGCTCTTCGGAGCCATCGAGAAAGATCGAGCCCATCGCCAGGCCGCTATGGACGCCGAAGAAGGTGCAGAACGAAGCATCGACGCGGGCCAATTCCATGGCGACGAAGCCGAACAGCTTCTGGCTGCCGCCAGCGCAGCCATAGCCTTCGTAGCCGAGGCCGCCGATACCCAGCTCCTTGAACGACGCCAGCAGTTCGAAAGGAAAGGCATCCCGGGACCAGTACTTGTTGATGATCGGCTGGACCTCGGTTTCCATGTAGGCCCGCACCTTCTTTACCAGCGCGGCTTCGTCGGCGTTCAGGAGGTCAACGAGTTGATAGAAGTCGCTATTTGGCGCAGGCAACGCCTTCGATAGTGTATTCTCGACGGATGCAAATTCCATTTCCTCTCCTGCTCAAAATCCGACCTACGTTCAGAGGCACGCGGCATGATAGCGTCGAGCTGCATTGGTATATTGGAGAGAGTTGCGATGGATGGAATCTTATTGCTTAACATTCGCCGCGCCGCAGCATTCGCGGGGCACGCCACAAATTTAAGCAGCTAGTTTCACTGTATAATAGATAAATCACGATAGATCCGGCAGGAAGAACTGACGGTTGGAAATCGAAGCCGGGCAAGCACTTTTCCGGCAGTATGGCTCGCGCATGAAGGTTTCGCAGGAAGGTTTTAACTACAAAGATACGGGCTTCAGATCGCACCGCATGACAGATGCCGGGCAAGCATCATTGGAGGCTCACCAGCACCGAGATTAATATCTCATTCCGCAAAGCAAGACGTCGACCGACTTCAGAGCCGAAACTCACTCCCAGTCGTCACGACCCCGGTTGCGGTATTTGTGCAGGGCATACCAGGCAACCAGGAGAAAGCCTCCGGCGAGTGCGATGTGCTCGACGAATGCCTGAAGGCCAGCGAAAAACCGGGCGGATGTCGTATGCCAGAAGGGATCTGCTACGAGAGATGCTGCGATGGTGAAGGCAGCCAGCCCCAGTGCCCCGAGCCATCGGCAAAACCCGGTTATCACAAGGATCGAGAACAGGATCTGAATGACGATCGTGACGGCGGCGTAAGGAGCGGACGGGGTTAGTCCATAGTTGGCCATTTCGGCAATTCCGGCGTCGAAATCGACGAGCTTGTGGACGCCGCTTGTAAGGTATGGGGCGCATAGCAGGATCAATGCAATACGTCTCGCAGGATGGCTGGTCACGGTCTTGCATAGAATATTGACGACGGACGGAAGCCTCATTTCGTTTCTCCCAATTATCTGTTCGGCAGATTGAAGAGTTCCCGAATTCTGTGTGCCAGCGTAAGAGCCGGCTTGTGTGCGCTGTCAGGCGCGAGCAGCTTCCGTTCCGTATCAAGCCGCTTCGCCAATACCGCGCTGAGTTCGTCTGCGATCGAAGGCCGTTCTGTCAGGATAGAGGCGATGTGCGACTGAGCGATCTCAAAGGCCACGACCGGCGTGAGCGCCGTGCTGGTGCCTGTCTCGGCCAGTCCGGTCAGCAGTCCGCCCTCGCCGAACCAGTCTCCGGGTGACAGCGTCAATAGTTCCGTTCCGTCATGGTCGATGGTGACGATCCCGGAGCGCAGGATGAGGATTGAGCTCAGAACCTCTCCCTGGCGGGCAATGACCTCTCCTTTCCTGAAGGCGCGGCGCACCATGGCTTCACTCAAGACTTCCTTCTCATCGTCGGTAAGAGATTCCAGAAGCGGGAGCGCGTTCAGAAGACGCCATGCTGTGCCAGGATGGGGCGCTTGTGGATCTGCAGTCCGTTCGGCGCGTGCCGGAGCGCCCGGCGCGTCCGCGAGCGTTACCCCCGCCGCCTTGGCATGCCTGTACGCGAGGTCGAACACCTCGTTCTGCGCCGAGGTCGAGGCGTCAAGGGTTGACAGGCGGTACTTGAGCTCGAGCTCGATCCCCTGGGCGTCGATGGAGGCCACCTTCACAGACGGAGACGGAAACCGGAGTATGTTGTTTGCACCCCTGAGGGCTGTCTCCATAAGCTCGACAGCCGCGCCCGGCGTAGTGGTGAGCGCGAGCCTCACCTTCACCGATGCGGCATGTGATGTGTCCGGCTTGCTGCGATTGACGAGCTTCGATTTCGCCAGGGAGCTGTTCGGTATCGTCACCAAATCGTTGTCACCGTTGAGTAGATGCGTTGCGCGCCAATTGGTTTCCACCACCCTGCCCTCACCTCCATCTTCGAGCGCGATCCAGTCTCCCACGGTATAGGGGCGGCCGAGATTGAGCGCGATCCCGGAGAAGACGTCGCTGAGCGTGTTCTGGAGCGCCAGGCCGAGGATGATCGCGAAGACGCCCGACGTTGCCACCAGGGTGCCGACAGGGACGCTGAAGACGTAGGAAATGATCGAAAGGAAGGCGCCGACATAGATGACCGCCACCACGAGATCCTGAAGGAGCCGCGCCTCTCGCGGCTGCCGCTCGAATATCAGGAAAATTCTGACGAAACCGACCAGGCAGGCCGACCCTACAAGCCACCACGCCGCCTTGGCGATCGAAAGAGAGATGCCATCGACCTTGTCAGAGCCGATTGCCGCCGGAGTGAATGGCGCGTCGTTGTTCACATACAGGAGGGCGCTCAGCAGGACGAAAAGTGCAATCCTGTTCAGCAGGCGAAGATTGCGGCTGTTCCGAAAGACAACCCAGTTTGTCAAACCGAAGACAATTGCCAGTAGGAGAAGTTGGATGGCGGCGTTGCTTGCGAGATCCATGGTCGAAACCTCCGACGATTTGAAGCTGAGCAAGCCGTTCCTGCACCCGGCCTCCCTCTTTAAAAGTGCATCAGCCGCAGAAATCCGGGCCGCCGTCCATTGCTGCAGACCTGTTCAAACGTGGCGCTGGTCGCTCGGGTCACTCGGCAAGAGCTGAGGCAATCCGGCCCTCAAATTCGACTGGTGAGACATCGGAGTTGCAGATTCCCAGGCGGGAGACATCAACGTAATCAATCTAGCGTTTCGCTGGCCCCTCACGTGGACCCACAGCCAGCCCCAGGCGACTGAAAATCGGCTTCGCGACCCGATGAGAAACAGGATGTGCACTGCGCCCCACATCCACCAGGCAAGCCATCCCGTCATCGTGATCCAGACGAAGTCTATCACGGCCGCGCGTTTGCCGATCGTCGCCAGGCTTCCCTGGTCCCTATAGACAAAGGGCTTTGACTCCGGCTTTCCGGCAAGCCTGTCGCGGATCAGCCGAGCGACGAATTTTCCCTGTTGTTTCGCCGCGGGTGCCACTCCGGGCACCGGACGGCCATCCGCTCGCTTGCACGTCGTTGTGTCGCCGATCGCAAACACACCGGGCCATCCCGGCACTTCCAGTTTGTCGCTGACGGCAATCCTGCCCGCCTTGTCGGCCGGGGCGCCCAGCCATTCGGCGGCCTTCGAAGCCTTCACGCCGGCAGCCCACAGCACGGTGCAACATGGGATGATCCGCTTGCCGACGGCGATGCGATCGGTCTCGCATCCTGTCACCGGCTCTCCAGTCAACACTTCTACACCGCGATGATCGAGGGCTCTTCTCGCATAGTTGCTAAGGGATTCGCGGAAGGTTCCGAGTAGCCGTGCCCCGGCTTCGAGCAACAGCACCCTGGCATTCCTGATGTCGATGTTTCGGAACTCCCGCGCAATCGGGCCGTTTCTGATCTCGGCGATCATGCCTGCAAGTTCGACGCCCGTCGGGCCGCCACCGATCACTGCGAACGTCATGAGCGCCTTGCGCCGATCGGGGTCTCGTTCGATCTCCGCCTGCTCGAAGGCAGAGAGGATACGTCTCCGGATATTGACCGCGTCCTCCACGGTCTTCAATCCCGGAGCGTTGCCAGCCCAGTCGTCGTGACCGAAATAGGCATGCGTCGCCCCGGTCGCGATCACTAGCATGTCATACGGAACGCTGTCGCCCCCCGCCATCAGAACGGTTTTTGCGATCTTGTCCAATCCGACGACCTCGCCCATGACCGTCGTCACGTCGCTCCGATCACGAAACAACCGACGAATAGGCCAGGCTATGTCGGCAGGCGAGAGGATGGCGGTCGCGACTTGATAGAGCAGCGGCTGGAACAGGTGATGGTTGCGACGATCGATTAGCGTTATCTCAGCACCCGTACCTCTGAGCGAATTCACGAGTGTTGTGCCGCCAAAGCCTGCCCCGACAACGACGATCCTATGGGCGGTCATCTGGTGCTCTCCTGTTCCAAGTTGCAAGTGCCTCGAGGGCGATCGCGAGCATGACATAGGTGGTCGCAAGAACCCCCAGGCTCAGAACTTGCGACCGTACGTCCGTTAGCTCGGCGCCAAGCTGTCCGACATTGACGAGCGCGTTGATCGCGCTGGTGCTCGGAACGACAAGCGCAATCGATCTGAGCGGTTCAGGAATGGCATCGCCCGGCCAGGAAAACCCCGAGAGAAACAGAAACGGCATCCCGATCGCTGCCGAGACGAGCTGCACCACGATTGGGCTGCGAAAAAGCCGGGCGACGACCATTCCAAGTCCAGCCACCGCCAGGACGAACGGAAGCGCCACCAGGAAGATGGCGCCCGGAGGGCCGAGCCGCGGAATGCCGTAGAGATAAGGAAGGATGATCAGGTAGTAGGAAAAGACCAGTGATTCCAATACAAGGTAGGCGACCAGCCTGCCGCCGACCCTGACCATGGCGCCAGCCCTTGCGACAAGCTGGCCCTGATCCGGGTCGGGATATGTTCCGAGCAGGCCGACGCCGATCAGCAGCGTCTGCTGGAGGATGAGGACGAATGCGGCGGGCAGGATATAGGTGGCGTAGCCGCCTTGCGGATTGAACAGTGGGATCGCCGTCGTCGGCATCGGATCGGGCGCGGCGGCCGCGATCGCCGGATCGACGGAGGCGGCAATCAGCCTGCCGGTCTCGACTTCCGCCCCCACCGTCTTTGCCAGCGCATTTACAGCACCGGGAACGCGGGAATTGATCAGGAAGTAGCTCGCATCGCCATAGAGCGCGACCGGAGCGGCTCTTCCATGAAGCAGATCGCGCTCGAAGTACTGGGGAATGACCAGAATACCGTAGACGTTTCGGGCAAAGACTTCTCTTTCCGCCGAGGCCTGATCCGGAAGGACTGCGCCGATCGACACGTCCGCGCTTGCATCCAGCCGCCGGGCGAACTGGCGGCTCATGTCGGTGCCATCCAGATCGACCACTGCGATCGGCACGTCCCGGAGCGCTTCCGTGCGGTAGGGCTGCGGGTAGAAGACCGAATAGAGGACAATCGCCAGCACCATGACCGAGAACACGGGCCGTAGCGTGAAGATGCGCCGGAGCTCGTGGCGGAAGACGTAGAGCAACCCACTCATGCGATCGCCTCCGTAGGTACGGCGACACGCTTTGCGCGATCGGCACGCCTGCCGATTGTCTCCAGACGCAGGGCCGTCATCGACGCAAAGAAGATCGCCATGAAGAGCAGGACCGCGATCGGACGGACGGAGAGATCAAGCGGCGTGCCCCGAACCGTTTGGTCGATGCGCGCCATCAAATACCAAGTGCCCGGCAGGATTTGCCCCCAATGATAGGCGAAGGCGTTCATGCCGATCCGTGGAAAGCCGATGCCCATGAATCCGAAGGCGGGTGCAGTGATGAGAGTCGCTATGCTGACCGCGCTCTGCATGGGCTTGAGGACAAGCCCGATTAGCGCGCCGAAGAACTGGTTGGCGAGAATGAACAATATCCCCGCAGCAAGCAGAAGGAGCCGGTCGCCGCGAAGGGGTAGCCCGAAGTGGACCAAGAGCAGAGCGTCGGCGACGCCCAGGACGAAGAGAAACACCAGGGTGTAAGGAAGCATCTTGGCAATCATCGCCGGCCACAGGCCGCCACCGAGACGTCGCAGTACGCGAAGGCGATGACGTGTCTCCGCGTCCCGTCCGATCGAGTAGGCCATGGTCGTCACGACGACCGTCTGCAGGATTGCCGGAAGCAGTGCCGTCAGGAGAAAGTGGGTGTAGTTCAGGGTTGGATTGAACAGCGGATTGATCTGGACGGGAATCGGCGCGAGCGACGACTGCGCGATGTCGGCAGGTTGTCCGCGCGCCGTTCTGAGCGACAAGCGAATGCCCGCCTCGACACCGGCAAGCGCCGCATTTACGCCCCGCAACGTCAGATTGCCGGCCGTCATCCGCTGTGTGTTGTAGAAGAAGACCACCTCCGGCCTACGGCCCGCAAAGACGTCGCGTTCAAGGTCTTTCGGTATCATCAGCAGGCCGTGAACCTTTCCCGACAGGATCAACCGACGGCCTTCGCCGAGGTCACTCACCTGCATCACCACAGCGGCGTCCGGGGTCGCATCGACCGTGCGGATGATGGTGCGCGACAGGTCGCTTCCGTCGAGATTCAGGACAGCGATGGGTAGCCGCGTTGCCAGCCCTTGGCTGAAGACGATCGACAGTACGCCCATCAGCATCAGCGGCAGAAGCACCGTCAGGAACGGCAGAAAGGGCCGCTTGCGAAATTGCGCGGCCTCTCTCAGGAAAACGAGGGAAAAACCCGGCCTGATGCCGCGAGCGCCGGGCATCTCAACGGCCTCCCTTCTTCCATGAGGCGATGGCACTCATTCCGGGACGCAATCCTTCGACGGGCGCTACCGGCTCGGCGCGAACCTCGAATGTCCGGAGGTCGAAGTCTCCGGTGGCGCGTGTCGCGCGCCACGTCGCGTATTGTCCCTGGGCGTTGATGACGGTCACTTTCACATCGACAAGCATATTGCCAAGCGCCGGGACGGTGACCGCAAACGTGTCGCCGATCTTCAGCCCTTCGAGGAGATCTTCACGCAGATTGAAGGTGAACCACGGATGCGCGATGTCGATTAGTGAAAACAGCGGCGCTCCCGGGCTGAAGTTCTCGCCAAGCTCGGCGACACGGGTCGTGACCTGTCCGTCGATCGGCGCGCGTATCGTCAGCTCTGCGATGTCGGTCTTCTGCTGGTCTAGCGTCGCCCGGGCCTGATCGACCTTGGAGGCGGCAAGTGCCTTTTCCTCCTTGCTGGCACCCGACACGGCAAGCTCGAGGTTGGCCTGGGCAGCCTCGCGCTTGCGGATCGCGGCCTCCAGATTGCGCCTGGATTCGTCGACGGTCGCCTGCGCTGCGGCCGCCGAACTGAAGAGCCGCTCCTGTCGCTGCTGGTTGGTCTGATAGAGGACGACGTCGGCCTGCGCAGCGTCGACTTCGGCCTGGCGGGCCGCGATGGTCTCCGGCCGGGTGCTATTGACCCTCACCAGATCAGCCTGCGCAACACCAAGAGCCGCTTCTGTAGAGTGCATGGCGGAAACGAGCTGCGGACTTTCGAGCTCGGCGATCGTCTCGTCCTTCTTGACGGTGTCACCCACATCGGCATTTAAGACACGGATACGGCCCGAGACGCGCGGGCTGATATCGACGCGATCTGTCGAAACTTCACCCTGGACAACCAGCGGCGGCGGAAGGGTCGCGAACCAGAGCAGCACGCCGAGCGCGCCGAGGCATGCAAGCGCGATCAGCAGTCGAAGAACACGTCCCATAGTTCCGCCCTCGATCACGCGTCGCCAGAGTTGACGAAATCGACCCCGGTGACAGCGCTCGACGACTTGGCGACATCGGGATCGACGCTGGCATGGCTAGGATTGCTCTGCGTTACCATCTCCTCGGCCCGCGCCCGGATGTAAGGTTCCATGTGCGCGGCATGCGTAAGGATCCAGAACTGCTTTGCGGCGATCGCCGCAAAGACCTGATCGGCAACCTCGGATGGCTCCATGGCGTGCGAGGACTTCATGGCATCGGCATCCTCGGACTTGCCAGCAGTCTCGGACTTCATGATGTTTGTTTTCACCAGAGCGGGGCAAAGGACGGAGACCCCCACTCCTGAACGGCTCGCAACGAGTTCGCGGTAGAGCGTCTCCGAAAGCCCGACGACGGCGTGCTTGCTTGCCACATAGGCGGAAGCCGCAGAAATGGTGACCAGTCCGGCCGCCGATGCGGTATTGATGATGTGACCGGACTTCCTCTGTCGAAGACCAGGAAGAAAGGCGAGCAAGCCGTTGACCACGCCGCCGACATTGATGTCGAACATTCGCTTCCAGTCCGCCTCGCTGTGATCCCAGGTGAGCGAGAGCTTGGTGATGCCAGCATTGTTGGCCACCAGCCAGGGATCTCCCAACACCTCCACCGTCCGGTCGTGCAGTCTCTGAACATCGGCGAGCTTGCTGACATCGGTGGCGACAGTGATTGTCTCCGCGCCTGCCGCCTCGACCGCCTTGCGGGCTTCTGCGAGCCGCTCCTCGCTGAGGTCGGCCAGCGCCACCTTCATGCCTTGCCGTGCAGCCTCAAGCGCGATCGCAAGACCGATACCGCTTGCGCCACCGGTAATGACTGCTACCTTGCCAGCAAGGTCTTCGCCGTGATCCTGCGCCATTTTCATTCACCCTGTCCTTTTCGATGCGAGGGAGGGTAAGACTTGTAGACAGCGATGGAAGTTAGCGGATTGTGAGATGGCCACGGCTAACAGCGGGCTCGGCGTTAGTTGGCCTCCGCCACTCTCGAACGGCATGGCGAAAACGTTTATTGACGCCCTTCGCTTCACGATGAGAAAATCCGCGGAACACGCGGAGGGATGTTAATGGACTTGAAATCCGAACCTGCACCTTCTTTGATCCGCCGCCAGATGGAGGTGCTGCGCAACAGCCGGGCGTTCACGGGATCCGACCGTCTGTTTGCGCTTCTTGAATTCGTCGTCGAGGAGACACTTGCCGGACGCGGCCATGGCCTTAGGGAAGCGGTGATCGGAAACGCCGTGTACCAGCGGGATCCACCCTACGATCCGCGTGTCGATTCGACGGTGCGCGTGGAGATACGGCGTCTGCGAAAAAAGCTCGAAGAGTACTTCTGCGACGACGGGGGCAGCGATCCCGTGGTGATCACCATCCCGGTCGGCTCATATATCCCTGCATTTGGGACGGAGGTTCAGTCCTCCGACGCGGGACAAGCCCGCAGGATATTCAAGCCGGGGCCGGGCACCATCATCGTTGTGCTGCCGATCAGGTCACTTGCTGCCAGCGACGAACTGCGTGAGTGTGCAGATCATCTTACCGAAGAACTGATCTATGCGCTGGGATCCGAACCGGGAATCAGCGTGCCATCAAGAACAACCACCTACACATTCGCAGGTGACACCAAGACGCTTACGGAACTTGCGGCCGACTTCGGGGCGGACGCCGTCGTGCAGGGAACCCTTTCCGAACACGTTGGTGCAATTCGCGTGACACTGGAGATTTCCGACGGCCGAGGCATTGTTGTCTCCTCAGATCGCTTCGAAGGCGATATTGAGGCGCGCACGACGCTCCCGGAACGGATTGCGACCACCCTGGTGAGCCGGATCCGCTTCGACAGCACGAAGATGCGCATGCGCCAGATCAGTCCCGGTCCCTCCGCCGTGGACAGCCACTCGAAGATCTATCGTGCTCGCCAGCTACTGGACAAGCAGACCGCCGAGCATTTGCGCGAGGCGCTGGCGCTCTTCACCCAGGTCGCCGACGCTGCGCCTGACTATGCGCGCGGACATTCGGGGATGGCTGATTGCTATTGTGATCTGTTTCGGCTTGGCATCATCGACAACGACACGGCCCACACCAATGCACGAAACGCCGTGACGCATGCCCTGGAGATCGACCCGGAATCCGTTGAGGCATATACCGCGCTTGCGACCATTCAGGCATGGCTTGAACGGGATAGAAAGGCGGCCGAAGAGAGCTTTCAGGCAGCGCTCGCGTTGGGGCGAAGCGCGAGAGCGGCTTGTCTCTACGGAACCTACCTGACGATTATCGGATTTCCGGACGAAGCTGAGCGGATGTTTCGCGAAGCCCGTCGCATCGAGCCTTTCTCCCAGCAGCAGGACATTGCCGAAGCAGTCAGCCGTTTCCAGTCCCGACGGTTCGATCTGCTTTCCGCAGGCGAGTCCCTGATCGACAGGCGCAACAAACCCCCGGAGGCCGCCTTCTATCTGGCGCTCGGCAATCACTTTGGCGGCAATGCGGAAGGAGCCCGGCAATATGCCGGACCACTCAACCATCTGCTCGCCACCAATCCGCAGATCGTATTCGCCGATGCCGAGATCGAAGCCTGGCTCGGCGAACCAGAGCGTGCTCTGCGCCTTCTCACGACTGGAAACCCCAAGGCAAGCCATTTTGCGCACGCGTCACTTGCGTCGGCAGTCGGCGATGCTGGGCTTGTGCACAGGCATCTCAATCTTGCTCTCGATCGACGGGAGCTGCCGACGGTCTGGCTGCGCACCGACATCCGTTTCGACGCCTTCCGCCCAACCAGCGAGTTCAAGGAGATTCTCGCACGGCTCGAGGCCTTGAGACTGTCGTGATCTGCACGACTAACGAAGCTCACGTTCAAGGGTGAACACGTCTCACTTCCGGCTCCACGACCACCATTCTATCGTCCCCGCCCAGATCAACGGAGGCACGGGACGTGAGCCAGAACAGTCAATACCGCAATGCGGATCTCATCGTCGACCGTATCCACGGTGTGCTGGGACATTATCCCGGATACCGCACACTTCATGCGGACGGTCGTCTCTATAAGGGGACGTTTCGGGCATACGAAGTCGCGCGGCGCTTCACCCGCGCGGCCCACCTTCAGGGGCAGGAACTTCCGGTCACCGTCCGGTTTTCAAAGGGCGGCGGCAATCCCTATGCCCCCTTCAATGCCACCGTTGGGATGGCAACGCGTTTCTATCTTGAAGACGGCCGGGTCACAAATCTCGTGATGCTGAGTCAGAAGCTCTTTTTCGCCAACACGATCGAGCAGTTCGTCGAACTGGTGAACGCGATGCAGCCGACCTCTCCAGGTGGAGGGGTCAATAAGGCGGGACTTGACGCCTTCCTGGCGAAGAACCCGAATGTCATGAACGTCTTCAAGATGCGCGCCGCTTCCCTTGCCCCGTTGAGCTTCGCCAATACGGAGTTCCATGCCGTCCACGTGTTCCGATATATCAACGCAGCCGACGAAGCGAGCCATGTCCGCTGTCACTGGATTCCCCTCGATGGTGTCAAAGGCCAGGATCCGGACGTCTTGACGCACGAGAGTGTCGACGTCCTGTTTGGCGAGATTGGAACCCGGCTGAATGCCGGACCCGTCGAGTTCGAGCTCGAGCTCGAGCTAGGACAGCCAGGTGACCCCCTCAACGACGCAACCGCGCTGTGGCCGGACAATCGAGAGCGCATTCGCATCGGCCGCCTGACAGTCGATGCGGCGACGAGCGAGGAAGAGATCGGCGACCGGCTGATGAACCATGATCCGACGATGCTCGTCGACGGCATAGAGGCGACCGACGACCCGATCCTCCAGATCAGGCGCGGCGTCTACGAAGCCTCCGCCGCGCAGCGCAGCGGTGGTTGGCATGGAGTGCAATCCAGATCCGGAGACTGAGTCCATGGGCCGACGAAATCTCGAATACCTTCGCTCGATCGACGCAGCATGGAATCGTCGGCAGTGGGATGACTACGCGGGTCTCCTGGACGACGATCTGGTCGCCTGGATGTCCGGAGATCAGGAGCCCCATGGAAAGGCCGAGCATGTGCTGAGGGCACAACGCTTCTGTGCGATGTTTCCAGACAGCCACGTCGAGGAAGAATACCTCGATCTGATCCTCAGCCTCGACGGTCACAAGACTTGCAGCGTGGCGGTGATGACCGGTTCCGGCCCAGAAAGCGGCGCGCGCTTTCGCATCACCTTCGCGCTGATCTGCAAATGGCGTGAAGGCCGCGTTGTCGAGCAGCGCGAATATATCGACCGGGAGCTTTTCGAAAAGCAGCTCGGTCATCCAACCCTAGAAAGTGGAGAACACTGATGAGCGATTCCATCGCACCCGTTGAAGAACGCATCGCAATGGCCCAGCCGATGATCGAGCAGCCTGACGGCCTGGGCAAGCGCATCGGCAAGCGCGGCGAGTTGACGATCATCGGCAATGTCGTACCCGGCGGCGCAAAGCTCTTCCGTGAGCGCCTGCCCCAGTTCCAGGCCGAGGCCGGTTACTGGGAGAGCCGGGTCGGCACCGTGCAGGAGTTTCGTGGGTTCCTCTTCGACAATGACACCCGCTACATGCTGACGGTCGTCTACGACGGCGACTTCAAGCCATACCTCTCCGACATCGCCAGCCAGGCCCATCCGTGGCTCGACGCGCTGGCGACAGGCGTGCTCGAAGACTATCCGGGCATCAACACTCCCGAAACCGCGAAGTGGGTCGAGGACCGTCTGGTAGCCGCCGACTTCTTTTACGTCAGCAATCCCGATGTGACCGCCCGCGACATTACTAAGATGAAGAAGCTCTCGAAGGCCGTGAGCGACCTTCTCGACGCGGCTGGATGATCATGACTTTGGCGCTGGAGCTTCACGACATCCAGGGGACGGTTCTTCGCAACCGTCCAATGCCCTACTTCGGCAGCTATCTGATGTTCACGATCCATGATCCCGACCAGGCCCGCGAGCTTCTGAGGCGGCTCGTGCCGCGTATTGCTTCGGCCGCCGCCTGGGACAATCCGCCGGAGGATGCGTGGATCAACGTCGTCTTCTCCCATTCCGGCCTTGGCAAGATGGTGCGCGACGCCAGCACGATCGCGGGCTTTCCGCTGGAATTCCGCCAGGGAATGGCCGCTCGCAGCGGTTACCTCGGCGATGTCGGAAACGCATCGCCCGATCACTGGGATCTTCCCCACGGCGGTAACGGCTTCGACGTCGGCCTGCTGGTGATGGCCGGCAGCATCGAACTCAAGGACGAGAAGCTCTCGATCGGCCACGCTGCCGTCGAGGGCCTTGAGGGAGTCGAACTCGTGGCACGGCTGGACGTCGCCGTTCCATCGACACTGCGCGAGCATTTCGGCTATGCGGACGGTATCAGCCGCCCCTTCATCGAAGGACAAGGCGGCGATCCCCTCCCTGGGCAGGACATCGTCAAGCCCGGGGAATTCGTGCTCGGATACGAGAACGAGTTAGGCGTCCGTGCCTCTCTCGATGCCCCGGAAGAGCTCTGGCGGAATGGCACCTTCATAGCCATCCGGAAGCTGCGGCAGGACGTTGCGGCGTTCCGGCGTTTCCTGATGGATTCGGCTCCGGATGCGATGGGACAGGAACTCCTCGCCGCCAAGATGATGGGCCGCTGGCGCAGCGGGGCGCCGCTAGCTCTCTCTCCGGACAGCGATGACGTGAAGCTTGCAAAGGATCCGCTTCGCAACAACGACTTCCGCTACGCAGACGACGATCCAGATGGCCGGCACACACCCGCCGGAAGCCACATCCGAAGAATCAATCCTCGCGACGCCCTCAGGGATTCGTTGACCCAGACCCGGCTTCACCGGGTCATGAGGCGCGGCTTTTCCTACGGCCCCGAGCTGGAGGAAGGTTCGACGGAAGACGACGGTGTCGACCGTGGCATCGTTCTGGCGATCATCAACGCCGATCCGGGCCGTCAGTTCGAGTTCGTTCAGGCGCAGTGGATCAATGACGGCGACTTCATCTCGCAGGGTGACCGTTCGGATCCAATCATCGGCAGACGTGATCACGCCAACGATTATCAATACCCGGCCTGTCCGGTCAGAAAACGTGTCGGGGGACTGAAGGAATTCACCGTGACACGCGGCGGCGAGCACGTCTTTCTGCCCGGCCTTGGCGGCTTGCGCTGGCTATTGGACCGACAGTAAATCTAATCCGGGAGTGGTCATGACGATCCTGATATTTTCGCTTTGCCTCGGCATCACTTGCGGTCTCCGTGCGATGACGCCACCTGCGGCGGTCGCGTGGGCAGCACATATAGGATGGCTCGATCTGTCGGACACTTGGCTTGCATTCGTCGGCTCGATGTGGACGCTGGCTCTGTTGACACTCCTTGCTATGACCGAACTGGTGACGGATCAGCTTCCTTCTACGCCAAGCCGCAAGGTACCACAGCAGTTCGGCGCGCGGCTTTTTACAGGCGGGTTTGTCGGAGCCGCGTTGGCATTGCCGCATGTGCCGTGGATTGTGGGGGCCGCTGTGGGCGCGATTGGCGCGGTAATCGGGACATACGGCGGGGCGGCCCTTCGAGCAAAGCTCGCCAGTGCGTTTGGGAAAGATCTTCCTGCGGCTCTGCTGGAAGACGCGGTTGCCGTCTGCACTGCGGGGCTGATCGTGGCAGCTCTGCCATAGGCAATTCTGTCAAACGCGAATCTTGCGCGGCAGGAGCCTCCAGCGGTGCGGCATGCCGTTCAGAACTTTCAGGCTCGACAACTACACAGGCAGACACACCAGATCATCATGAAAAAATACCGCCCAGAACCGATATCGCACCCGCTGATTTATGGATCTTTCTGCCTGATCGCGTTCTTGATCCTGGTCGCACAGGCAGTCGAATTCCTGCAGACCGGTATATGGAAGACGATGTCACTCCTCACCTTTTTTGAGATGATTACCGAGGATGACGAATTCGCCGGCACGGCATACCCATCGATGATAGGTGCAGCACTTGGATCGGTGCCAGCTTCGCTCTGCTTCTTCGGCGGCAGCATTCTGCTTTTAATAGCGGATCGGCGACGAAAAGATTGCGTTGTCGAAAGCGACGGTGTGGAGTCCGAAACGCGCTCCATTGACGACTAGCCGCGTGGTGTTCGCCGGTCGCCAGAAAAACAGTGATACATTGAACGCTGCGGACGCTATCGTCACCACGACCTTGCTGTCGTCCATCGAGTATAATGGAGCCAATCCCATAACCGCCCCGTTCGCCAAATTGCCTCCCGGGCAGCAGGTTCTCGTCAGGGACGTCGCAGCGATACCTTGCTCCCTTAAACCAGCCGCCACTCTATATTTGACAGACTTCAAGGGTCAGCGCGATGAGAATAGGACATCACTAACGCAAGGTCAGATCCTCCTTCGCAGCTCCGGCGACGACAGTCTAGCTCGGACCCAGGGCATATCGGGACGCAGCTACGCAGCTCCCCGCAAGCAGGCGATGGCGTAATATTGTAGCCTGCGAGCGGAGAGCCAACTCCCTCGCAGGCTGCCGCTACCTTATCAGTTGTCCGATAATGCGTAGGCAATCAGTTCATCGCTAGGCGGGGTCATCATGAAATGGTGCCCGCCCGCCATGATGAGAAGATACTCCTTGCCATTCTGCTGGTAGACGATCGGAGAAGCCTGTCCGCCGCCCGGCAGCACGTCGCTCCAGACTGTCTTTCCACTCTTGATGTCTATGGCCCGAATGAGATTGTCTGTCGCAGCAGCGACGAACACCAGACCTGACGCTGTAACGGCGGCTCCGCCGTTGTTCGGTGTTCCGATTTCAAACGGAAGCATCGACGGGATGCCGAAGGGGCCATTGCGCCTCGCCGTCCCGAATGGCCGATCCCACAGCGTCTTCCCGGTCGCAAGCTCTATTGCCCGGATTCCGCCATAGGGTGGCTGCGTGCAGAGCACCCCGGTCGGCATCACCCAGCCGGCATTGACGAGGATGGCAAGAGGCGTTCCAGCCATCGCGCCCGCACCTTCCGCGCTGGATGAACTCTTCGCCGCCCGGGGGTCGCCCGCGGGAAACAGTCCCATCTGGTCGGCCTGCTCGCGCTTCACAAGCATGTTCAGGTTGGCGGTATTGTTGTAGTTCGCGACGATAACCCCTCGGCGCGGATCGATCGCCACGCTTCCCCAGTCCGAGCCGCCATTGTAGCCGGGCCACTGGATATTGTAGCGGTCAACGTCGGGTGGCGTGTATATGCCCTCGTACCGCGCCCGCTTGAAGTTGATGCGGCACATCATCTGGTCGATCGGCGAAAGGCCCCACATGTCCTTCTCGGTCAAGTCGGCCTGACGCAGCGTGTGATAGAGCGAAAACGGCTGCGTGGGAGAACGCTGATCCGGTTCCGCGCCTCCCTGCGGGACAGGACGCTCCTCAACGCCGTGAAGCGGTTTTCCAGTCGCACGGTCGAGAACGTAGATGTCGCCCTGCTTTGTTGGAACGAGCAGCGCCGGGACTGACGCTCCGGCGGCGGGGAATTCGACAAGACTCGGCTGCGATCCGATGTCGTAGTCCCAGACGTCCGCGTGGACGGTCTGGAAAACCCATCGCGGCTTGCCCGTATGGACGTCGAGTGCGACGATGGAGGAGTTGAATTTCTTCTCCTCGTCGGAACGCAGTGTCGTGTAATAGTCGCCGGCTGAATTGCCCATCGGGATATAGGCCAGCCCGAGCTTTTCGTCTCCTATGGCAGCGGTCCAACTGTTTGGGGTACCGAAAGAATAATAGCCTCCTGCTGGCGGCTCCTTCGTGACTTGCGGCTGATTGATATCCCAGGCGAACGTCAGTTTGCCTGTCACTGCATCATATCCACGGATCACGCCCGATGCCGCCCAGCGACGCTGTCCATCCAGCACCTGGTGACCAGTGACAATAATTCCCTGCACGACGACCGGAGGTGCCGTGATCGCGGCCGTCCCTGGAATGAGCGGCGTTATCTCTGACGTGTCTGCGTCCTTTTGGGCAAGTCCAGCCTTCAGGTCAGCCGCCCCGTCAGTACCAAATCCCTGGCACGGCTCACCTGTCGTAGCGTCGACCGCAATCAGGCGCATGTCGAGGGTTCCCTCGATGATCCGCTCTGCGCAAGCCTCACCCGCAGCGGCAGACGGATTCTTGAAGTATACGACGCCACGGCAGGCTGCCGTGTAGGGGACCCATTCCTGCGGGACCTTGGGATCGAAGGACCAGAGCTGCTTGCCCGTTGCCGCATCCAGCGCAAAGAGCGCGTTCATCGGCGAGCAACCGTAGATCCGGTCACCGATTTTCAGTGGCGTCAGTTCCGAACCATATTTGGCGGGGATCGCCCCAGTATGGAAACTCCAGGCCCTTTTTAGATTCTTGACGTTGGCGGGTGTGATCTGCGTTTGGTCGGAGTAGCGCTGCGCGCTCTTTCCAGCCCCGTAGGCTGACCATTCTCCCGTCGACGCCATGTTGTCGGCGTCATCATAAATGGCGTTGGCTTCCTGCTGCGGAAGATCCGTCACCGGCCCCCCACGATTTGCGGATGCGACCGCCACGCAAAGTAGGATCACGAAGGAGAACAGGCCGACGCCGCCAAAGTTCCGGAGTCTTCGCGCGCTCGACGTGTTGGTCAGTGGAACCACGAGCAGCGCAAGAAACATCAATACGAATGGCCCGGCGAGGCGCGGCGTCAGCGCCCAGAGAGATAGTCCCACTTCCCATAGGGCCCACAGGACCGTTCCCACAAAGGCAACCGTGTAGACATAGAATCCGCTCGAACGTCCTAAAGCAAACAGCAGACCCGATGCTGCCAGGAGTATACCAGCGGCCAGATAGTAAAGGCTGCCTCCAAGCGCCGCCAGCCACAGGCCGCCCCCGCCCAGGATCAATCCAATTATTGCGAGCACCGCGCCGAATAGGACCCTCAGATATTTCCCTATCGTTGGTGGGTAGGTGGATGTAGTCATGCAGGCCCCTTTCCGTGCGACTATCTAGTGCTCGCGGCATTGGCGGTAGCGAGCGATTGAAATGCGTCGAACGATAGGACAATTGAACCCGGCGGTGCAGTGAGCGCTCGTGAGCTTACAGGGATCTAACGCCGCCCGCCTCAGCCCGCTTGACCAAAGTGGCGTTTTGGGGCGCCTACTGATGTTAAGCGCTGGTGATCATCTGTCGCGAAATTGTGTGCCCCCAGAAACTGCTATGAGACGCCGGCTGAATCCGCGAATGCTCGCCTTGCCGACCAGGATTGCACCGCCACCTATGAATCCGACGCCGTTGATCAAACCCTCGACGATCCGTGCCGTTGCCTCGGCGTTTTCGCGCGTGATCGTCTCTGCCGCCTGAATGAACCCGCACGCAGCGATGGCGACGAGCGGAAAGGTCCGAAGGCCGGCGCTCCGTTCGTTCCGTTCACGGTCCCAGGCGATCGGAAGTGCCAGGACATAGGCGACGAGCAATACAGCCAGATCCTGGAATATATCAACGTGAACACCGAGACTGCTTAGCCATTCCACCACTGCTTCCTCCATCATTTTTGTTTCGAGGAACATGGAGGCGGTTGCAGGTCCGGCAAGGCCGGCGTGCCCTTGGAACATTTACCCGCCATGGACATTGATTTTCCGAGCGCGAGCCGTGTCAACGGGACGTGACAGGGATGGTGAACGCAGCGGTTTTTCCCGTTTCCCACTGCGGCCAACGAATTGGCAGACGAGCACCCGACCTGTCCGGCATCGCCTCACCTGGTGGGGGATTTGTGAAGATAGCCACGTATAACGTCAACGGCGTCTTAGGCCGATTGCCAGTCCTGCTTAAATGGCTGAAGGAGGACAAGCCCGACGTCGTGTGCCTGCAAGAGCTCAAGACGACCGACGACAAGTTTCCGCTCAAGGAACTCGAGAAGGCAGGTTACGGTGCGGTCTGGCAGGGGGAGAAAAGCTGGAATGGCGTCGCGATCTTGACACGAGGTCAGGAGCCGCACCTCACGAGAAAGGGTCTGCCCGGCGATCCGGACGACACCCACAGTCGCTATATCGAAGCGGCCGTGGACGGCGTCCTAATTGGAGGCCTTTATCTGCCAAACGGGAACCCGGCCCCAGGTCCGAAGTGGGATTACAAGCTCGATTGGTTCCGACGTCTTAAGAAATACGCCGCAGAGCTTCTCGAACTGGAGGTGCCCGTCGTGCTGGCCGGAGACTACAACGTCATGCCCACGGACATCGACGTCTACAAGCCGGAGCGGTGGGTGGATGACGCGCTGTTTAGGCCGGAAGTCCGCCGGGCCTACGCTGATCTCATAGCACAGGGTGGACCGACGCCGTCAGGCATCTGTATCCGGACGAACGCATCTATACGTTCTGGAAATATTGGAGGAGCTCGTTTGAGCGCGACGCGGGGTTGCGCATCGACCACTTCCTGCTCAGCCCGGCCATCGCCTCGTCGCTTAGATCGGCAAGCGTTCGCAGGAAGCCGCGGAGTTGGGAGCATACAAGCGATCACGCACCCGTCGTGATCGAACTCGACTTGACGGAAGCGGCGGGCGACTAATGTCGACGCTGGCGATCATGCATCCTTCCCAGCGATGATCCGATCCATGTCGGAAATGACATCATCGATGTCTTGGTACTCCCCGGCCGCGATCTGTTCGTGTCCCCTGATGGACGCGAAGATGTTGGCCCCCTCGTTCAACAGATACGCCTTGAGAGCCCGGACGATTATATAGCTTCGAGATCGGTCGGTCGCTTCCGCGATCGCTTCGATGTCGGCGAGCACTTCGGCGGGAATGCTAAGCGTCACGGTTTCAGACGTGTTACTCATGGGAACCTCCTCCACGGAGTGCGTAAGAGATTGTAAGACATCTGACCCTTTGTGCAAATCGAGACGGTGGATACGGCGAAGATCGGCATCGACTTGCTACGCCGATCATTCGGTCTCTTCACCGCACTTGGTCACTCGTGGAGCCCCCAGTTCCGTTCCTCGTCGTTGCGTCGGTTGAACGCCTCGGATGGAAGGCCCGAACCGGAGCTTCGTGCAACGCCATCGCTGCTCGTCCAGGTGAAGGAAGACCGGTATCCGGTCGTCTTCCGCTGTTGCTCGGGAACGACCGGATATCCTTGTGAACCACGATCCCGGCCAAGGTCAGGCGTCCCGGTCCCGGCCCGGCGTTTTTGAAGAAGATCCGGTTCATCAGGTGGTGGTCGTGGAAATCGCTCTCGCGCACGAGGCTGACATCGTCGACGCACTCCTTTTTACGCCGGCGTTCGCGGATCTCCTCCCATAGAGGTTCGTCGTTGCGAACATAGGCTTCGGCATCCGGAGCGTCTTTCACGGTCTTCCCGCGCTGCATCGGTAGCAGGCCGTCCTTGTACGCTTGAAGGATCGCCGCTGCAGCGTCCGGGCCGATGACGGTCACGAGATCGAACAGGCGATCGAACCAAAAGATGGATTACCCGAAACCTTGCTATAAGAGCAAGTAGCCGAGAATTCAGCGCGTCCGCCGCATGACTTCGGCGAGCGTCGGAGGCGGGTCCATCACGATCTCGACCAGGTCGTCGAGAGCGATGAGACACGCGAGGCCGTCCTCGCCTTCGATAATCACCGGCTTGCCGCCCGTCGCGCGTGTCGTGAGGATGAACAGCCGACGGCGAGCCTCCCGCAGCTTGAGCGGAACACCGCCCTCTTCCAGGATGGTCTGCTCGATCCGCGCGCGGGCCTGCGGAGGGGGGTGCGACTTGAAGCTCCTCACCACCAGTTTCCACGTGCTGTTCATTTCGCCGCCTCCTCACCCGCCCACATCATCCCCACGACGACTTTTCCTGACAGCGCTCCTTCCTGAACGATCAGCCTTGCTACCGCATCGACAACCGCCATCCGTTCTCGAATGATGGCCTCCGCTCGATCGAGCTGCTCGGACAGCAGCGACGCGACCTCCATCTCGATCTCGCGATGCTGGATCCGAAGCTGCCGGCGCTCCTCGAAGCCGGGGGTGTGCAGATGACGAAGCGCGCCTCCCATGCCGAACTCGGAGACCATCCGCGTCGCCATGTCGGAAGCGACCGCGATATCGCTCGCGACGCCTGCTCCGGCTCCATCGGTCACGCTGCCGGTGAACACCCGCTCGGCGGCGATGCCGCCCAGCCGCAGGCAGATTTCGTCCAGGTACGACTGCCTCGAACGCACGATCTTCGGAGCGGATTGGAAATGCGCTCCTCCCGCACTGGTTTGTGTCGCACGAACCTCGGCGACGATCCCGACCGACTGAAGATCGCCGAGCTCCAGCGCAAGCCCGACGACGGCGTGTCCCGCCTCATGCACGCTTACGATCCATCGCTCGTGACCGACAAGCGGAAGCGCCGGAGGCAGGCTCGCGAGAACCAGTCCGCCGTCCAGACGGACCTTGCTCCGGCGCGCACGTCGTCGCGCTTCCCTGACCACGCCCTCGATGTCGGCGCCGGACATTCCCTCGGTGGCCGCCGCGAACGCTCGAAGTTCCTCGGCCGACAACGCCCCGTTCAAGTAGGCGTCGGCGATCGTCGCCCGATCCTCGATGGCCGGGAGAGGGATCCGGATGTGCCTGCCCAGTCGTCCTTGTCGAAGGAAGGCCGGATCGATGGCATCCGGGTTGTTCGTCGCACCGACCACCACCACCCCTTCCCGTCGGCTGGAGCCGTCGATGCACTCGAGCAGACCGTTGACCACCTGCGTAGAATAGCTCGCGTGGTCGGCAGAAAACCGCGCCCGGTCACCGATGCTGTCGAATTCGTCGATGAAGAGCAGCGCGGGGGCGCGCTCGGTCGCCATCTTGAACGACGCCCGCATCGCCGCGAGCAGGTCTCCAAGATGGCCGGTCGCCTGCCATCGCGCGACCGACGTCGGCACGAATGCGAGATCGCAGGATCGTGCCAACGCCGCCGCATACAGCGTCTTGCCGGTCCCCGGAGGACCGCTCAGGAGCAGTCCTGCGTCGACTTCGCTCCAAGCGATCTGTCCGTCTCGCCACGCTCCGACGTCCTCCGCGAGGTCGAGCCCCCAACGCCTGGCCTCTCCGTATCCACCCAGCGTCTCGAGCCTTGGCCCGTTTTCATCGGGACGGGATTGTTGGGAAACGACGTCGATAGCCCCCACGGCATTGACGATCTGCCTGACGCTCCGCCCCGGCCTCATGGCGGCCAACATCGCTTCCAGGGGCAAGGTCAGCAGTCTCCGGGCCTGACGATCCGTCAGGCTCAGCCCGAGTACCTCCTCGGCCGCGGTCCGCAGATCCACCGCCGCGACGGGCGCGATGTCCGCGACCACGTCGGCCGCGGCCCGCAACCTGCCCGGAATGGCCCGTGGATCCTCCACCAGAACGACAAGCCCACGTTCCTCGGCGACTTCCAACATGATCTCGTCGAAGTTCAAGGCGCCGCGTCGATCGCGGCGCGGCGCAAGCACACGCGCCTGCTCTTCCTTCGGCGCGGCAAGCATCATCATCATCGCAGCGTCCAGATATCCTTTTTCGTCCGCCCCTTTGGGAAGACGAAGCACCGCGATCGGGCGTCTGAGGTAAGCGATCGCGCCCAAGTCGCCGAGCGCCCTGCGGATGCCGAGGCTATAGACGACACGCTCGACGTTCGGCTCGAGGAGCCTTGCCCTGTTCGGAAAAGCCATGGAGCGAACCTCAACGCTGAAAGCGACGGACCACCGTCTCGGGACCGATCATCGCGTCGTCGAGATCGAGGTCGATCAACCGGTGTAGAAACATCCAGGCGATGCCCGTCATGGGCGCCACCTCTCGGAACAGACCAAGGCATTCCCCGATCTGGAGCGATCCCGCCTCCTCGATGACCGCGAGCACGCGGACACGGTCGTTGAGAGGCGTTCTCCACCGCGCGTACCGCAGAAGATCGCGTGCGTTCAGGAGCCGGAAGCCACCCTCGATAAATTCGCGGAATTCGAAGCAGTGACGCAGACCCACGATGGCGGCTGCCTCGGTGACGTCAGGAACGTCTTCCGCATCCTCCGCCGCATCGAAATAGACCTCGGCGCCGTCGTCGTAGGTCACAAGAAAGTCGAAGACGTGCGGCCCGTCCCCCGTCTCCACGCTCCGCGGAAGGCAGGTCCAGGCGACGACGCTACGGTCGACGTCGAGCAGGCACCCCAGATCCCGCGCAAGCTGCGTCCGAAACATGGGAACACCGGAACAACGGACAGTGCCCGACGGATAGAACTGTTTGTTGGTGGCAACCGCATAGGCGTCGTACAACGCCGGAGGCATTTCGAAATGAGAATGGCTCATCGCATGATCCCGAATACGAAAGAGAGTGCCGATCCGCCCGAAGGCGGCAGGACAATCAACGTATTCGCGATATTCGAAGGGCGTTCATCATGGTGAACAAAATATGAACAAAATTTCGAAAGTCAACAGGATTCTGATTCGCGTTGGCGGTCCGCGGTGGGGACGCTCAGCGCTTCAGGCCGTAGGAGTCGGCCAGCGCTTCGAAGATCTGTTCCCGTAGGAGCTGCGCTTCTTTCTCGAGCGAGCGAACTTTGAACCCGTAGATCCGCTCGAATTCGAGCAGCATGATCACCGTGAACAAGAAGTTGCCGAAACCCTCCTCCTCGAGAACGTCGCCCTTGTCCCGCATAGGCGAGAACGGGCTGAAGAGCTGAACCTTGAGCTCGTCGGTGACGTCGAAGTCCAGTCGATGTGCGAACTGGTTGCGGGCCTTGTTGATCGCCCGCAGCGTCGACGCGAAATCTTCGTCGACCAGCCCGTGGGCGCGACACAGGGCGAGCTTGTCGGCGAATGTCTTGTGCCCGCCGCCAAGGTAGCCGTCAATGTCGGGTATCGTGTCCCGCAGCGTCTGCGTCAGGACGTGGTCGAGATAGATGTGTGCGGCGACGAGCTTCGCCCAGTCCTCGACCGCCTGCAGCCGATCGGTCAACGCGACGACGTCGAAGGAGATCTTCTTGAAGTCTTCCACGGTGAACCGGCCGGGCAGCTTCGCATACGTACGAACTTTCATCGCAGGTGTGCCGGCCCCGACGACCCGTCGTCGACGGTTCTGTCGAGCTCCGGGCGCCATCCGCGCGTCAGGCCGCGGCTCAGGCATCTGCTCGCCATGTCCAACTGCCCCCGCAGATGCGCGCAGTCCAGCAACAGCGTCGCGATGGTCGCGCGCGCGTCGTCATCGTGCCATGCGAGAGCGGCGTCGACGTCGCCGCGTCCCTCTGAATCCAATTTAAAAGCTGGCATCTCGTCCGTCCTTCTTGGGCGCGTCGCGCCGATCTTCCCGGACATTGTCAATCGCCAGGCGCCTCGTATCGACATCGCACCCCGAAGGCGACGATCCGCCGCCGGAGGAACGATAGGCGCCCGCGTGAGTCGCAGCAACGCGTCTTTTTCAACGCCGACGCACAACTGACATGTGCGCCGAAATTGCAATATGGTTAACGAATCCTTGAAATTTTCCGCGAATTCTAGCCCTTTGGGCGGAGTTTCAGGAGCGCTTCGGCCACGTCGGCCTTATTCTCGCGGACGACCTTGAGCACATAAACACCCGTGGGATCTCGAATTTCCTGTGGGCCGGCCTCCCGCGCCTGCCGAAGCACGCGCACGAAATTCCTCGCCGCATCCTCAGACGTCCAAATCGAGCTCGAATCTTTCAAACGTGCACCCGTTTCGATCAGTAACTTTTTGTAAGCTAAGCGACGCCACCCTGCTTGTGTTTTCTTATGGTTCACACAGGAAAGTGACGCGTGCGTGGCGAAGCTCCTGATCGACACGAACATCATTTCGGTCGCGTATTTGCCCAACGCGCCGAAATGGCTCTGGGACTGGCTGGAGTCCTTGCCGGCCGGCCTTCTCGCCGTTCCCTGGACCGCCATCTACGAGACCGAGTACGGAATCCGAACCGCCCAACGCCACAACCCGCGACGGGCCCTCGAGCTTCTGGCCTGGTTCGACAGCTTCGTCGCCGACTGCGACACCTACCCCGACATGAACGTCGACGCCTCCAGGCTTCTGGGGAAGATGGCGTCGTCTCCGGCCCTGCGCCACTTCTTCATCACGGAAGAGCGGAAGAACAAGAACGGCGAGGTGCTGGAACCGCTTCACGTCAAGCTTGGCTGCGACGTCATACTCGCCGCCCTGTCGATCGCACATCGTATACCGATAGCGACGTTCAATACCCGCGACTTTGTCTTCATCGATCGCCACTTTCCGCTGCCCGGCGTCTACGATCCGCAGTTCGACTGCTGGCACGTGCCCCCAAGCCTGGAATGGGCGACCGCCGGACACGCCAACGACGACGACCAGGACGCTCCGCTGCGGCGCTTTTCGCGGTAACTGGCCCGCGAAGCGCGGACCCAGCCATCCCGATCTGGCCAGGAGCTGAAGGCTTTGCCACCGACCCGCTCATCGCCCGGTGTTCAACAAGGCTCTTGCTTCGATCTCGGCGAGTGCGGCCCCAAGCTCTCTAGCCGCTTCCATGTGGTCCTCTTCCTCTCCAAGAAACCGTATGGCTTGACCGTCTTCAAGAAGAACCGCCCGCCCTTCTCGATATTCGATCTCGAACGAGCGGCCTTCAAACTCGAACACGTAGGCTTCCTTTCTATCTTCCCTGCGAATGACAGCCACCTGCTCTATGTTTCGACGCCGGCATTCCGGCTCGAGGAACTCCCACAACTGGCCGATATCGATGTCGCCAATTACGTAAGGCAGGTCGAGGCCGAAAGCCCGCGGCGCAAGCGCCTGGCCGCGCAGGTTTTCCGCGGCCAGTTCGAAAGCCCTGTCTACCTCCGCATCGGTTTCGGCAGGCGCGACCGGATGGCCACAAAGCATGTTGAAGTCGCGTTCGTAGAAAACCCAGCCATTCGTGCCAATGGGATACGACACCGTTTCGTCGAGATCGAGCATGACATGCTTCCAACTGATCTCGTCTTCTCGAGTCCATTTCGCGGACGGAAAGATGAAGCAGGTCGGCGACACCCAGCGAACTCCGTTCTCATCCCTTCGGTCGAAACATAGCACCAGCTCGTCATCAGCCGTCTTGCGGAGGCTATGGCGGAGGCCGAGCTCTCTCGTGACCGGCCCCAATCGCTCCTTGATCTCCATCAGACGTTTGCGCACGTACATTTCCCGTTCTCCCCGATGTTCTCGAGAAGATCGTTCCGCCACGGCGAGCAACCGACAAGGATTGGGCGAGCCATGGGTTCGGCGGCGATCCCGCCGAATGAGACAAGCCATACCTGACTTAGGCCTCCGGGCGGCGACAGCGCTCGACGACGTCGAACATCCATCTTATGTCGAGCTCCATTTCGCGAAGACGGTATGACTGCACGACGGATTCTACCTCGCCATCCACCAGAAATTTCGCCTTGTCGCCACTGAAGACGATCTCGATCGCGCTTCCATCGTATTCGAAGCAGAAAAATTCGTCGCCGTTACCGGATCGATCAACGTCGATTTCCTCGACTCCGTGATCCGAACATATCGATCGCAAGGTCTCCCAGATGTCGTCTAGGGGACCGACTTCTATCACGCCCGAAACCACGTCGTCCGGCATGAGGGGAAACTCCCGGAGAGTGCTCTCGGCCGCCTCGAACGCAATGTCGATCGAAGGGATCTGGTTGTTCTGCTGCCCAATGGTGAAATCGTAATCAGGACCGTCAAAGCAGACCCAGCCATTGGTGCCGACCGGTTTCGCGACAGCCTCCGTTAAACGGATGCGCACCTTGCTCCAGGTGTCGTCGATCTCCTGTCTGGATAACGCCGGAGGAAAAGTGAAGATCACCGGCGCCTTCCAGACCACGCCGTTCTTGTCCTTTCTTTCAAAACACAGACGGAACTCGTCGTGATCGATCCTTAGCCGATGCCGGAGGCCGAGTTCCTTGGTGAGCGGGCCAAGCCTCTCCTTGATTTCCAGCATGCACTTCCTGAGATTGGCCAAGACGTTCCTCCTTTTCGGTCGAGGATCATGGTTCGACGTCGTGGCGCATTCGACAAACCACTTGTGGTGTTCGCTTCACAGGCGCCGGGCCATCCATAGAGAAACCCAGGGAGGAGGCAGGCCTTGCGCTGTTGCTGCCGTTTCCGAGAATGTGCCGATGGCGCGGATCTCATAATCGAGTTTACGACAGTGCAACCAAATGGCGGTATCCGTGCTCTGACAGGAGCCGCTGCATGACAAGTTCGCGTGACACAGCAGAAATCCAAGCTGCGAAAAAACTAGCAAAACAGAAGGCTGCGACCTTACGAGATGCCAAGGCCGATCTCGAAACGCTATGCAGAAAGCAAACCGAATATTTCCTGAAGATCGCCGACGAGGTTCGCGCCCTGAAGGCGAGCGTTTCGGGATACGAGGATTTCGATCTCGTCGGCTGGCTGCAATCCACGCTCGGAATCTCGGTCGACGAAGCAACGGCCTATGCGACGTTCGACGCCGATCTGATCAGTCACCGGGAGACCTTCATAAAATTCCGCACCTCTCCCGAAACCATAAAGGCATTGGCACTATGCGACGTCGCGCTCAGGTCGGAGTGCATTGAGCAAATCGAGTTGAATGTTTCGCTAAACGCCGGGATCATCACGAAGAGGCGCGAAGACAAGCTGATTGCCGAGATGTCAGCGGAAGATCTGGCAATGCTTCGGAGGCAGGAAATCTTTGATGCAGCCGCGAGCCAGGCCGGCACTGCTTTAGCGGAGAAATTAGAGGATGGCGCGAAGGAAATCCTTAGGCTTCTCAGTCTCAACACCGGTGAAGAAACTGAATCTATGAAACCTTCCTCGGAAGTTGCGACGAAAGCAGCAGATGTCCGCGACGACTTCTATCGCTTGCTGGGCCCGTTCCTCCCACGCCACGGCCGAGATAAAATCGAAGAGCGGGTCGCCATCGGAGCGATCGTGTCCGCCTACTACAGCCTCGAGAGGCTGATAAAGGGAAAGCCTGGGCCTTGGAAGGGAATTGATTTCCTTGCCGGTATCCGTTCATTCGCCGTCGATCCTCTTGCGGCGACGGGTCCACAGCGGTCGCCATGGCGCGGGCCGAATTTCCTGGACATCGACGCTGGTGTTGGTAGAATGGCTATAGGCTTGGCAGCAGCCGGCTTTTTTAATCCGACGCTTTTTGCCAGAACTACTGATGAATTTTCAGCAATCGTCTCGAACAAGACCTTTCGCGACGTCCGGGAGGTTCGTCAGGACGCCTTCATAAGTCAGATCGCGAAACTCGACGGATCGGAGATCGATCTCGTTACTTGCGGCATTCCTTGGTACGCCTACAAATCAGGCGACTCCCGGCAGGCTTTCCAAAACTCGCTGTACGCGGTCGAGACGCTGAGGCCAAAGGCATTCGTCTTCGAGGCATATTCGCAGGAACTCGATGTCGATCGAGCTCAATCCTTCGAAGACGCGGGATACGATGTGAAGTGGTATTCGCTAGACAGCTCCAGGTTCGAACTCGCACAGAACAAAGTGCGCCATGTGATGATCGGCTCGAGAGATGGCCTTTTGGCCAATTTCGTCATGCCGAGGCTGAACGGTCCGAAACAAGTTTACCTCGATGAGGTCATAGGAGACCTCCTGGGCGGGCACGTATGGAGCGGACCAGTCAGCCCCTTGGCGCTTGAGAACTACACCAGTGCTCTCGCCGCTCTCCGCAAAAAATACGCAACTGTAAAAGCGCCTCCCTTTCCGAATTTCTATCGACGCGGACTGAAGCGATTCTGGACCGCTCTGAACGTCGACCCCAAAGGCTTTGCGGACGTCGCTCCGGCACTCGAAGATTTGGAAAATCCGGCCGGATTTCAGTTGTCTACCGCAATGGTAAAGCGCATCGTCAGCTTTCCGGACGATTGGAACGTCGAGTCAGCCTACTCTTCGAACGCACAGAAAGTTTCAGAGTCCTTCCCCCCGAAACTGGCGAGGATGATCGGACTGGCAGTTCACTCGGCGCTATCAGGGACCGACTTTGACTACGAGATAGCCAATCGACTTGACCTTATTGTACCGGTCCCCGCTTCAAATCAAGATCTATCACTTTTCAATATGCATCCGCATTATCCTGGGAAAGCCATCGTGAATCCAAACAAGGCAATCTACGACCTTTATGTTCGTTATTCACCAAGCACCATCTGACGCGACCCGCTTCAAATATCCTTGCACGATGACGCAGCAGCCGAGAGCTGCGTGTCGATGATCTCGGTCACATCCATGAACTTGAACTTTGTGATCACATCGCAAGTCT
The DNA here is from genome assembly GCF_030380735.1 of Rhizobium sp. S152. GTDB lineage: Bacteria > Pseudomonadota > Alphaproteobacteria > Rhizobiales > Rhizobiaceae > Rhizobium. The sequence continues at coordinate 350,191 of NZ_JAUDRZ010000025.1, forward strand.
CTCCGTCCTTGCACAGGTCTATCTCGAAACCACGATCGATCAATTGAAAGCGTGCGCCGGCGTAATCGAATTCGAAGAACTCCCAGCGCTCGTCGTCTCGACCGACGTAGACATCGTCGATCCCTCTCTCAAGACAGATCGGTTCGAGTTTTACCCACAAGTCTCCCATTTCCCCATCGTCAAGAATGAATGGATAGCCAAGCCCTTGTGGAACGAGCGGATATCTTCGCAGGCCGTCGGCGGCAAGCTCGAACGCCCGTTCCCAGGTCTCGATGTATTCGCCCTTGCCAATCGTGTAGCCTTGGTAGTCGTAATCGCCCAAGTAGTGGACCCATCCGTTCGAGCCGACCGCAATCATGCTGCTTTCACACAGGCCGAGCTTGACGTTGTCCCAACTTACCTCGGCCTCGCCCGTGCGAGCCGGTGGCTCGAATATGAAGCTGACGGTCGAACGATAGATGTTGCCGCTGTCGTCGACCTTCTGAAAGAACAGATGGTACTGTCGATTTATAACTTCCATCTTGGGGGTCAGCCCAAGGTCCGCCGTGATCGCACCAAGACGCTGGTCGATCTCTTGCAGCCGCTTCTCCAGATAGTGCATGTCACCTCTCCACAATCGGTTTCCGGGAGAGATCGTTTCCGTTTGGCGCGCAATCGACAAATCTCGCGACGCGCCCACATGTCCCGCCAGCGGGGGCATGGTCGTATAGCGTTCATAACATTCGCGACGCCGTCGCCCGTTAACTATACTTAATAAATGCTAAAGGCGTCGGATTGACGTCGCGACCATTTGGCGTCGGAATAGCGGTCGAATTCTTCGCTAAACGGGGCAATACCCATGCGATCTGCTCGAATATTCCGCCTCATAGGGGCGTTGATAGGCATAGCCGCCAATTGAGCGCCATCGTGGCGATAGCCGCGAGTCCTTTCCAAGATTGACATTCGGGTTCGGGAAGTGTGCCGTATCGGGGCACTTTAGAACAAAAAAAGAACGATCTGTTTTTGGCGCGTCCTTGCAGATCCCGAGTTTAGGTTGCGGCCCAGGCCTCGGTGTAGGATCTTAGGCGTGTTCTGAAGTTCAGGTGCCTCGGCGCACCAAAGGAGTATGAGATGGAAATGCGCATCGCCGATCTCAAAGGATTCAACGTCGCGCTCGTCGATTAGATGAAGCGTCGTTTCGGCGAGACCTGCTCGTCCAATGACATCTTGATGACCGTCAGGGCGGCGAACCTCGCCTACGATCTTACCAAGGATTGGTCCGAACACCATGTCAGGCTTGCTGATCGGATCGCGACGATGGCTTGGTTCACGAAGAGACCGCTGCTTGTTCCCGCCCAAAGCGAATTTTACGCCTTGGTGCGGTCCTACTCGAACGACGCCGAGATTCGGGCCGTCTACCAGTCGAGGAGAAAGCCGATCTACGCGCACGTCGACAGTGACATCTTGGCTGCGATCGTCAAGCACGAGAGAGCTGCGGCAAACGCCCGAATAGAAGCCGCTCGCGCAGCGTAACGCGCAAAACCTTTCCTTCCAACAATCTGACCAGGAGAGCTGCCGTGCCGCAGAACCCTTTCGTGCGCCCTTTTTTTGAAACGTTCCTTACGGGATTGGCCGGAGGGCCAGGCGTTTCGGCGGCTCGGCGGCGCACTTCCGATCATTTGTCCAAATCGACGCTGCAGGAGGTACCATGCGCGACATTTTCCACGAACCTTGCCACGAAGACCACCGCGATACGGCCCGCGATGACGAGTTGGATCAGTGGGATCCGGCCGAGCATGCGCCGCGCGGAGCATCCAGACCATCGTCGCGGGGCTGGACCTACAGATTTCGCCCCCTCGCCCGCGGACCGCGCGCCCGAGGCGTTGGCATGCACGGTTCGATCCGTGCGGGACAATAGCGTCGGAGCGCTGCTGATCGATGCGAATGAAACACCCTGACATGAGGAGATCGACACGATGACAAAAGAGATGCGCTGGTCCTTCAACGTAATTCCAGAGCGCGTTGTGTCGGACCATTCATTGGCGACTGTCAGCCCAGCCTTGCGAGCGGCGCTCGACAAGCTGCGGCTCGACGGCGCCCAGCGCCGGTCAGCCGCGGACCGGGTCGAAGTCGACGGCCTTCCTTGCGCCGACCCGATCTTTCCGGACCCACGGTGTGCAACGGCGCCGCACCGACGTCTTCGGCGAAATCCGAGAGACCGACCGGTGCCTGCTGGCCCCTATCTGGCCTGACGCCGGCAATCCAAATCAGTTTGACAACCAGTCTTCACAGAAAGGTCCATCCAATGGCAACTTTTCCGCCCTTGTTTACCGATGCCGACACACCGTTCAGTGGTGGGGAGTACCTGTCCGCCAGTGAACGGCGTCCTTTCCAACAGCCAAGCCGCGAGGTGATGCGGTTGATGACCGATTTCGCCAAGCAGGCGATCGCGGAAGGCTGGGACGCCGAGACCGCGTTCGAAACGTTCGAAGAACTTCTCGACGAGCACAACGACGGCCTGCAACATGATGAGCGCCTCCACATGCCACGGTACCGGGCTTTCGAAGCAACGTTCGAGTCCGTCGCGCTCGCAGCCGATTTGGTGCTTCGCAGACGTCGCGCGCACTGACTGCGTGATCGAATACGGGTGCCGATAAGCGACACCCGCCTCAACAAACGGAGATGAATACGATGACTGCGTCGCAACACGCCGCGGCAACCCTGCCGCACGCCCTGAAAAATCATCCGGACTCGCTGTCGGTTCGGGACCTGTCCATCCAAGCCGCCTTCGCAAAGCTTACGATCGGAAGGAACGGCATCTCGGAAAAAGAAGCCTACGCGGAATACGAAAGATCCGTGTGCCGGGAAAACTCCTATGCCGCGGTGGTGGGTAGCCCGGAAACCGGCCTCGTCGGCCCCCGTGGTTTTTCCACCATGGTCCGAGCGATGAAATCCGAACGCGAGGCGCAGATCATCTGCCGCGGCCGCATGCACCCCGTCCTGCACTGAATTCAGATCCGCTGCCAGTGCCGCACGCTCCCTCCTTTTGAAAGGACGTCAAATGAAAGTCGAATGGCCAACAGTCCAGTCCGCCCTGGACGCGATCTCCGCTTCCTCTCCTATCAACCGGCGCCCGATCCTGGGCGCCGCGCCAGCGCCCGCTTGCCCGGCGCCCCTTGGCCGGCCCGATACTTGGCCGGTCCGGCCGTCGATCGCCGATATCGGCGACATGTTCTTCGAGCGCGCCTCCGAAGCGCGTCCCCGTTACCTGCACTAGGCCAGGCCATGCGGCCGCGGCCCAGGCCGCGGCCAGCCCGAGTTTTCCAATCAGGAGTACCAAAATGACTGCTTCCCGACCGTTCGAAGCTGCGTCGATCGCTTCGAACTCTCCCCTCGCCGTAGCTTTTGCGCGGCTCGTGGATGAGATCCCCGTTCCACCGAAGCCGGAGACCACTGTCGATCTTGAGACTGGGTGCATCACGGGCGTCAAGGTCGAACTGCTTCCCATGCGCACGGAGACGACGGAAACTCCTTGCGATTTCGCGCGGACCCGCGTCAGGCCGTTCGCGCCCCGGTCGGTGCAGGCCTGATCGACCCCGGTCGCTATTCCTTCCTCCGCGATCGCGTTGGATTCCCGTCGCTCGGCATCCGGGCGGCACAAGCACACTTGTTTGCATTGGAGACGACGATGACGAAAGAAACAGACCGGACGATCACGCTACCTCTCGGCAATCCAGCCGCCATGCGTCTGTTCGAGCAGGAAACGGGTGCGATCCCGATCGTCGTGGTGACCGATCCCGAAATTCTCGCGCTCCTGGACGGCATGCTCAGAGAAGCCGTCGACTCCTGCTTTGGACCGGACGAGCTTTGCGTGGACGACGCGTATGACCTCTTCAAGCAGCGGATCGAGCTGCTGAACAACGACCGGGAAGTCCAGATCCCGTTGCCGTCCTTTGGAATGTTCGGACTGCGGCTTCGTTCCGACGAGAGAAGCTCGTTGAACCCGCGGGTCTGGCTGCCTTCAGAACGTCCACCCCGCGATCTTGCGAGGGAAAGGCGCCGTCGCGAGCTTTGGTTCGACGCCTGCGACTTGTTCCTCGAAATGCACGCCGCCGGCCAGCTCATCGACGGAGAGTGTACGTCGCTGTCCAACCGCTCGCTCAAGAAGACCCTTCCTGCGCTCATGCGTGCGGTCGGCGGCGACAAGGAAGGCATGGAGCCGCCATCACCTCGCTGGTTTCGACGCGAAGTGACGAGGCAGGAAGACTGACTTCCCGCACATCTCACAACCGGCGACGGCACCGAGCCGGCGTACCCTTTGCCACGTCCAGAAAGGACAATGCATGTCGAACGACCAGACGTTTTCACCGTTGCTCATCGGAGGAATTCCGGCGGCCGAGCTTCGCAGGAAGCTCTATGGCCACCGGGGCCGGCTGCGCAACAACCGCGGCATCCTCGAACAGGTGCAATATGATCGCGCGGGCGTAGCGCCAATCAACCAAACGCCCGAAAGCACCGTCTACCTGACGCCCGACAGGGAGCACGTCGGCGCCACGACGTCAGATGAATTCGGCGACGTGTGGATCGAACCGACGCCGTCGTCCGGACTGCGTTCCGTGGACTTCAAGTCGACCTCGTCGTTCCGAGGCCATGTTCCCTATCGCGACCAGAACACGCGGCTGGCTGCGGAAAGCATGATCGAGGCGCGTCTCGCGAAAATTCTACAGGTGAATCGACGCATCGTCGATATTCGCGACCAGTATCCGCTGTGCCACTATCTCGACGACGGCGAGCAACGGGAGACGATCTTCGACTACTGGGTCCAGCTCGACAATCAGATGCGGGTGGCGATTGCCGTCAAGCCGGCGAACCGCGTGCGCAAATCGGGAATCCTCAGGACATTGAAGCTTTGCGCCGAGCAGGGGATCGGCAGCTATGCCGACCGAGTGGCGCTCTTCACCGACATCCCGGCAAGTTTGGACAACGAATACAACGCCGCCTGGATTCTTCGGTCCCGCCGCGCCTTCAACCAGGCGGAGTTCGACCAGGCGCTCGCGCGCATTCAAACGGTCTACGGCTCGACCCGCTTCCACGACCTTCTACTAGGAGCGCCAAGTCAGGCCGGTCGTCGTACCGCTATCTGGAACTTGATCGACGAAGGGTACCTCGTCGCGGAAGAGCCCGGTCGGATCAAGGATCTTTCATGGCTTCGTCACAACCTGACCAATTGAGGAGACCTCATATGAGCGCGGACATCCCTATGAAGAAAGTCGCCTCGTCGATCGCAGGTGCGCCCTCGCGAGCCGACGTCCTTCGGGCGCGAATGAGCCCTCGCCTGTTCAACGTGGAACGGCCTCGCTGGTGCGTGTCGCCGTCGGACTGGGAAGGCCGACAGCGCCTCCTTGAACAGGCCTGCGATCTCTATCTCGAGCTTAAGGCAGCCAAAATCCCGATCGCCGGACGTCGCGCGAGCCTTTCGACGCCCGTGCTCCGGGTCATCTTGCCGGTGATCGAGCACGAGGTCGGCGCCGGCCGGTGCTTCGGCCTGACGCAGAGCCAGCGAGCATTCCGCGCGATGGTGAAGGAGAAGCAGGCGCAGTCGTCAGCGGCGAATATCAGCTCCAGACACTCGTCGGCGCTGCACTGAGCGACCGGTCAGAACGTGGCTTGCCGCCTGCGTGGCGCCTCGATCAGCAGCGCTGGCAGTCGGGCTCCGGCGCACCGGCAGATCTTTGCGGCCAGCTTCGGTCGCCAAACTCCAGGATAGGAATACTCATGACGAATTCCGGCTACTCCGCGTCCGATCTCAAGCCGCGCCGACGTTTTGGCAGAAATGCCGTCGTGCGAATCTTTGGGCGCCCTTACCGCGTCGTCTCGTCCAGTCGTGAAGGGAAGCTCTTCAAGTCCTTGATTTCCATGGAGACGCTCTTCATGGCCCACGACGACATCGACGATCATTTCTCCGGCGGCTCAATCACGGTCGAGCTCTTTCCCGGAACAGATGGACGCGTTTCCTATGTCGATAGACCAGGGGCCACAGACCTGAGCGACGAGCGGATGCGGGAACTGGCCGGATGCTGATCTACCAATCCTCCGGCGCCGACCCGCCATAGCTCCGTCTGTTCCGGACAACCGATCAACCTGACGAAACCGGCGTTCCGACGCCGGTGCCTCACGGCGACGCGATCGCGTCGGCGGCGCCCTTCTGCGCGCCAACACAACCTTGATCGTTTTTCGAAAGGACGACTGCATGAATGAACCTGTCAAGAACATGCTCTTTCCGGTCCCGCGTTATCGGATCTGGAAGTCTGCGCTGATCGTGATCAAGAAGAAGGAGTACCGGCTCATCGACACGAACGACGAGGGCCATCTCCTCGTTCCGGTCGATCGCCCGGAAACCACGGAGCGGTTCACCCACACGCGTTTCTACGAGCTGATGGAAGCTCGGAAGATCGACGTTCACCAGTTCTTCTTTGCCGGAGGACGGAAAAAGCGTCCGACCGAGTTCGAGAGCAAGCGCGTCGTCGATCTTCCTGACAAAGCGCAGTTCCGCGTCATCCAGTACCAAGCGATGCTTGATGCGTTTCTCCGTCGGAAGGTCGCCGCGGCGCGCGACAAGACGCTCGAGAAGGTGCAGCTCAGCGACGCTTCGCTCCGACGCGTTCTTCCGCTCATCAAAGCGGAACTCGAGCCGAAAAAGGGTCAGGCAGGGAGCGTGCGCACTTCGGTGACGATGCCGAGCCCCCGTCAGTTCCGACGTCTCCTCGCCCGGTACCAGGAGAGCGGTTACGACCCGATGAGCCTTGCCAAGTTCTCGGCCAGCAAGACGAAGAGGCTTGAGCTGCATCTGGCGCAGGATATCCAGATCTGGAACCAGTTCGCCCACGAATATGCGAGCCCCTTAAAGCCGTTCGTCACCGACGTGCACAAGGCGCTCGTGGCTCATATCGTGCAGCTCAACGACAAGCGCGTCGAACAGAACCTGCGGCTCCACACGATCCCGTCTTACAAGCAGTTCCTCAAGCTTGTGAAGTCGCTGAACACGTTCTGGGTGACCGCCGCGCGAGAAGGCAAGGAGGCTGCCAACAAGCTATTTCGGATTACCTACGGCAATCACGAAGTGGAGCGCCCCGGCGAGGTCGTCGAATTCGACGAATGGACCGTCGACCTCATTACCTGGTTCTCTTGGGCAAAGCTGCTTGAGTTCCTGTCGGCAGAAGAACTGGCGGCCATCAAGAAGGTGCGCTTGAGGGTGATCGTCGGCATCGACGTAGCCACGAAGTGCATCGCTACGATGCGGTTCTCGACGGCTGCGGCGACCGAGAAGACCATGATCGACGCGATCGAGATGATGGTCAGCGACAAGTCGCGGCTGGCCAAGCTTGCGGGCGCCAACTCGTCGTGGCCGTACCACATGCTGGCGGAGACCGCGGTCGCCGACAACGGTGGCGCACTTGCGGCGTTCGGGGTCCGTGCGGTGTTCTCGGCGCTCGAGACGCAGTACATGCACCCGCCCGCTGGAATGCCTTGGTTGCGCGGCTCGATCGAGGCGGTGTTCAAGACGTTCGGCGGCCAGTTCCTGGCGTGGTTCGAAGGCCGAACGTTCTCGGACATCTTCACGAGGGGCGACTACAAGTCCGAAGAGCGCGTGTCTTTGTCGATCGACCAGCTCAACCTGCTGCTGGTGCAGGCGATCGTGGATATCTACCACCATCAGCCTCACTCGACGACGGGCCAGACGCCGCACGAACGTTGGCTGAGGCTGTCCGAGAAGTACGGCGTCCTTCCGCCGCCGCCGGCGAAAGTACGTAGGGCGATCTTTGGTACCCGCATGAACCGCGAGATCACGGACCAGGGCGTCACGATCTTCGGCATCCACTACCAGAGCAAGCTGCTCCAGCAGTTCCGCATGGACTCGAAGAGCTCGATCCTCGTCCGTGTGGACCGCTTCAATCTCGATGCGATCTCGGGTTGGAACGGCGAAGGCTGGTTCACGATCCCGGCGACCATCCGGATCCCGGAGGACGTTTCGCTGTGGGAATGGGTGGGCGCGGCCCGCGAAGTGGAGGCCGACAACGCCCCCGGAACCGAGCGCGGGCTCGCCTCGATGCTTGCCGCGGTCAATCGTCTTCGCCTTTCCGGCGCCGCGGCATCGGCGCGAGCCGGGATCGCGACGGCCCCGATCGACGAGGAATCGCTGTTGAAGGCGCACACGAACTACTTCGACAACATGGCCTACATCGACGACCTGGGCGACGTCGACCCGGAACTCGCACCGCTTCTGCTGGCGAGCGATCCCTTGATGACGGGCATCGCCGGCATCGACGACCAGCTCACGGCTTCATCAGAGCCGGATCCCGATTTCCCGGCAGCCGCGATCTTCGTAGCGGCGCCAACCACCATCCGTTCCACTTCCGACATCAAGATCTAAGGAGGATCGCACATGTCAGACAATTCCAGCTTCGACCCTATCGCTTCCGCGGCCGCTCACCTCGTCTCCGCCATGGACCCGGAAGCCCGCGCGCGGGCCGAGGCGATCGGGCGCTTGAACCAGGCCTACATCGAGTCGGATCAGCACACACGTGTTCTGGCCGGCGTGAACGACCTCATCGAGAATGCCGCATCGGCGCTCAACGGTGAAGCTGGCAAGCGCCGTGCCTTGTTCGTGCTGGGCGCGAGCGGCTCCGGCAAGACGACCGCCCTGCAACATACGTTGTTGAACCGACCCGAGCTCCAACCCTACTACAACAGCTATGGCAACGAAGTAAGGCACCTCATTCACATGGAGGCGCCGAAGCCGGCATCGATGAAGCTGTTTGGTCGAAAGATGGTCGAAGCCACGGGCTACCCGTTGTCCAACTCAGCGCGTTACACCGAAAACGAGCTCTTCGAACTCGCCAAACGGCAGCTCAGAGAGAGGCAGGTGCTGTTCCTTTACGTCGACGAAATGCAGCACCTGTTGCGGGCCAACAAGGCCGAGGACATCGTCAATGTCGCGGACACGCTGAAAAGCCTGCTGCAGATCGAAAACTGGCCTCTCCACCTTATCGTCGCTGGCATGCCGGTCCTGGCGAAGTTTCTCGAGGAGGAGACCCAGCTTCGCAATCGGAGCCTTCTGATCTCCTTGGAGCAGACGACCTTCCCGCAAGACAAGGAGCGCGTGCGAAAGATTGCTCAAGGGATCATCGAAAGTCATGCGAAACTTCGCCTGGATGGCTCCTTCTTCACGGACACCTTCCTGGAAAAGTTGGTCAAGTCGGCAGATGGCGGCTTCGGCACCATCATCCAGATGGTCAGAGGTGCCTGCCAGATCGCTCTTCAGGCGAAGCTCTCGGAGGTCGGAAACCAGCAATTCGCCGAATGCTATGCGCGCATCACGGGCTGCCAGCCCGCGCACAACATGTTCCTGTCGGCTGATTGGAGGAAACTGACGCCCGCTACGACGCTGGCCGACCTTGCTGCAAAGCAGGCACGTGCCGACCGCGTTGCGAAGGCTACCAAGACAGTACGGGAGGGCTAGGGATGCTGAATCGGGTCGAGTTTCACTCCTCTGAGACGCTCAAAAGCTTTCTGTCACGCTCTGCGGCAGCAAATGGCGCTGGCGACATGCGCTCTCTCCTCAAGCATCTTGGCACGACCTACGCCAAGTTCTCGAGTGAGATTCGACCCTCCGATGAATACGTTTCGGCCGAGCTTGGGATCTCGGCCGAACGGCTCGCTCGCGCCAGGCGCTCCAAAGCTGGGAGCAGCGCGCGTTTCAAGCTCAACGGGCATCTGTTGGATCGTAGGTCTCTTTGGCTCGGGCCATTGCGTTACTGTGCGTTGTGCTTGATGGACGACATGACGACCAGAACCGACAGGCCCGTCGTTCGCCCATTCGGCCGGATGTCATGGACGGTCGAATCGGTCTCCGCCTGCCCCGTTCACAGCATCAAGCTCTCCATTGCGGACAACCTTGGACGGGAACCCGACGACTTCGCTCGCGACGTTTCATCACGATGGGCGGTAGTCGAATATCAGGCCTCACGCTGCGAACGTGTCGAACTGCATGCCTGCGACCACTACTTCGCCGACCGCCTGGACGCCAGGGAGGTCGCAGTCCCACTCGTCGACGAGATCCCTTTTTATCCGGCGATGCAGATCTGTGAAAATCTCGGCGCCTTGGTCGACCGAGGACCAACTGCGCTCGGCATGGCAAAACTGCCTGCCGACGAGCTTGCGCGGCTACGACATGTCGGCTTCGATCTCCTCGCTCGGGGGGAAGGCGCGCTTCGCTCTTTTCTGACCGGCGCTGCTCGGCGTTATTGGGACACCGCCGCATGGCATCCGATGACGTCGCTCTTCGGAAATTTCTATCAGGTCGTGAGTCGAAACCAGAACGATTATCCAACTGCAGTCAAAATTCTCCGGGATGTCGTCCAGAATAACCTGCCTGTGGGACCTGACGACGTCTTTCTTGGCGCGCCTTTCGAGCGACGGCTTCATACCGTCGCGACGATCGTGAGGCAGCATGCGATCAGCTACCGAGCGGTACGAGGCATTCTCTGTGACGCCGGAATCATCGATGAATCTGTCCGTTTCACAGGCGACGCGAATATCCGCATCGAGGGTGATGTGCTTCGCGACACATTCGAGCGAGAGGCTAACCTTGTCTCCCAGTCGTCGTTGATCAGGATAACCGGCATGTCCGATCTGTTCGAAACCTGCGTATTCGATCCGGGCTGGGAGTATTCGCTCCAGCCTCAAACGACGTACAACCGCGGCAAGCTTTACAGGATCTCTGACGCCTTCGACCTGCTCGCTAGACTTTCAGCGAATGCGGGAGATCACAGTGGATCCGACATGGTCACAGTCTCTGAGGCGGCACGGCTTGCAATGACCTCGAAAGACGAGGTGATCCAGCTCCTGGCAAAGGGCGCACTTCAACGCGTCAGCACGACAGGTAAACGCTTCTCGGGGATAACTGTATCGTACCTCGAAGTACGCGAAAATTTGGCAAAGCCTTATTGCGGAGCGCTGCACTACGAGGATGTCTCCATCGTGTTGAACCTGCCGCTTAATTTGGTGAAGTCCTTGATGCAGGACGGCGCCTTGCCTGTATCGCTGGTTGAACTGCCGGGATGGATCAAGACGTATCCGGTGATCTGGCCGGCTGCGCTTGACGTGTTCACAGACCTGAATGTCTCGGTGGCCGAATTGGCTGCGCGTGACAAGTCGACGCCGGAGGCCGTCGTAGCGAAGCTTGAGGACGGCGGGATCTTCCCTTCGGTGAAAACGCGAGGCGGGTTGCCGGTTTTCTATTCGAGGGAGGTGCTGGGTGAAAGAGTCACTCGCATGATTTCTTAATCGAAGGTGTCCAAATCAGGACTGCACACGAGCACAGACACCGACGCGATCAATCCCACCTACTGGAAAATTGCGGAATTAAGTGGCAAAAGTCACCATCTCCACTTTTGGCCGCTTAGCCGTAAAGCACCCCGTCGCTAAGGCCTCAGTCGTAGCCGGCCATCCTTGCGGGCAATGAACAAACACGGATCGCAAAATCTCAAAGTTCACTTGTTAGTTGCTATGGCTTTGCGGAACCTAGATTATCACTTGGCTAGGAAAGTCGTGCGAGATGCTCGAAGTGAATATGGAAAAAGTGCCATCCTTTAAGGAGGCTATCGATAACGCAGACTATCGGGGAAATGTGCAAGGAGTAGCGGAATCCATCAAGGACTACGTCCTGAGCTGGATAGATTTTAACGATGAAGACGAACTGTCGCCTCTCTTCGAAATCCCACTGGATCACCTTCGAGCCCTTCGTGCCACATGTTTCGCTGCAACAGATGAGGAGAGGATCCTGGATGCGGTTTCGAGTAAATTTTCCGAATTCGGCCTCAGTTTTCGATAGTTTTGTCTCGGCGCTCTAGCTGCAGCGGCCGGTTCGCTGGGATATTTAGCTTTCGTTGTGCGTAGGCGATCCCTATGAACCGGAGACGGGTAAGGTCACCCCGGCTGCGAGGCTCGCATTAGCTTCGAGGAACGAGGCAATCTAGCTCTTCCCGTCGCGTTCTATGAGATCATGTTGCCGTCGAGGTTCAGGATCGTAATCACGCCCTCTCCCGGAATTCGAAACGACTGCTCGGTGATTTCATACTTTTCGGCTGCCCAGTTGTCGAACCATGCATCGGCGCCGATCTTGCGAGGGAAGCCTTCATCGCGGGACGTGGGGTTGTGAAGAAGTTCAAAGGCGAAGCTGTCGGCATCGAGATCGTCCTTGGGCTTCCAGTATCCTGGAATGCCGTTCGCCAGCTTATGCCATTTGCGGCCTCCAGTCCCATGGTTGATCATGATCGCGTTCGGATAATTTCCAGTATCGATCATCCTGATCAGGGTAGCCGTGAGACTCGTGTTGAATGCTCCCGAGACGGCCTTCAACGCTTTCAGATCGAGCCGCCGATGCTCGCGGCAAGCCGATTTGAACATGGCGTATGGCATAAGGAGATTGGCCGCGTATTGATCGGCCGCGCGCTCGACCTCGTTCGTCTTCGAGAACCTTCCAATATCCGTCGCGCGACAGGCCACCGTTTCACCGCGGTGGTGAGCCCAATGTCCAAGTTCGTGCGCAATTGAAAACCTTTCGCGCTGAGGCATGACTCCGGGCTTGACGGAGATGATCCCCTTGTTTCCACGACCCGTTATCATTGCTTCGCAGCAATTAAGACAGCGCCGTTTCACTTTCAGGCCGACGTAATACGCGATCGCCTCAACATCGATGTCTCGTGGCTCGGTAATGCCGAGCGACCGAATCAATGCGTCCGGCGACAAATTCGAGGGGATGGGATCAATTCTCGTCATCGTCGTCGGCTTCAAGTTCTGCAAGATCCTCAAGAATTGCGTCTTGATCGCCGTCCATGGAGCCGTCGCCGAAGCGGGCTGCGAGTGTGAGGCCTGCCGTCGCGTCGCCAGCCTTCGCACGCTCGTATAGACGTCGGGCGCGTTCGATCTTCAGATCACTTACGTTGCTGGTCATGTTGCTTGCGAGCACGCCGCTACGTGCCCGCTCCAAACGAGCCTTGGCAAGCTTCGCCTCGGCCAGAGCGATAGCATCATCGAAAATCTTCAGGTCGTCTTCGTCTTCCGGCCCGACAGGAGTCTCGTCCGAGAGAATGAACTCTATCAAGTTGTCGAGACCGTCCTTCTTCTTGTCGCTCATCACGACTTTCCTTCCGTCTTGCCGTATTCGGCAGCGAGTTTCTTCAGCTCGCGGTTCAATCGGGTGCGCAGCGCTTCCAAGCGCTTGGCGTCTACACCGATTGCTTCCTGCAAGTCGTTTCCGATCAGCCCCTCCCTGACACCCATCAGGAGCAGCTCCATTTCTTCATCGCCGGAAAAACGGGTCTCCAGCTTCGTCAATGCCTCTTCGTCCCGAACCTTCTGCGCCAGGTGGTCATCCTCTACGACCGCCACGTTGTCCAGTTGATCCGAGGTGACGATAGTCGAACCCTCGTTACGGCGCACGAGGTTTCTCTCTTCCGGCAGAAAGTCTGCATCGGTCGCCAAACTACGAAAGACCCCCGCAAGAAAGTGCGTGAAGGTCTTCGATTTGTTCCACTTGCGCTTGCCCTCGGCGATCCTGATGTAGGCTTCGCTTATGAGCTCGTCGGGCGTTGCGAATCCTGTGCCAGCCAGGCAGACACGCGCGATAACGATTAGGTTGCGGCGCTCTTCTTTGGAAAGGGCGCCGAAGGCCGCGACAGCTTCGTCCGCGGTGAAGTGTTCTTTGACAGGTACGTCCACCTGTTCCTCCTCATATCAGTGGTCATGCCGTTTCTCCTCCTCTGTTGGCACCTCCTTTGCGCGCGAGATCGCGGATTCCGACATTTTATTTTTCATGTCGGAATCGACAGGGCCGCGCGCAAAGGAGGTGGACAACGAGTCCATCCGATAAACAGGAATCAAGACCATGACTATCGAACATCACGAACCTCCCGACGACAAGCGCATCACTGTCGAAATCGCCGGGCTCGACCTCAACTTCCACACGTTTGAACTCGACACGAAGACGCCCACCGGCGGCAAGATCGCCAAGGTGTTCGGGTTTACTCCGGACCAGTCACCGTACGTTCTGCAGTGGCGCGATGACGGGGATTTGGAGGACTTGCGCTCGCAGGAGGAAGCCAATCTCGGCGTGGGTGGAAAGTTCATCGTTGCGGAAGCGGACGGAACGAACCGCATCACCATCGATGGCGAGGAGTACGACTGGCCGGCGGACATCATCCTTGTCTCCGTCATCCGCAAGCTCGGAAGGATTCCCGCCGATCATGCCGTCTATCTTGAACGCACCGGCGAGCCGGACCACGTCCTCGCGGACGACGCTTCAGTGAAGATCAAGGCCGGTGGCATCGAGCGTTTTCGTCGCGGAAAGCCCGAAGTCTGGGAGCTGAACGTCCAGGGCAAGAAGATCACCTCGACCACGTCGATCATCTCGGTGGTCGATGCTCTGACGCGGGCGGGCTTCGATCCGAATGACTGGATCATCATCCTGAAGATTGCCGGCCAGCCTAAGAGGCAGCTCTCGGTCGGCGAGGAAATTGATCTGCGCGCTCCTGGCATCGAGAAGATCCGGCTCACCGCGAAGGACGTGAACAATGGAGAGGCGCGCACGGCGCCTCTTCGCCAGTTCGCTCTTCTGGAAGGCGACGAATCCTACCTCGACGGTCTCGGCCTTCAGTGGGAGACCATTGAGGCCGGCGGACACAGGTGGCTGATCGTCCGGGACTATCCGGTTCCTGACGGCTACACGATAAAGACCGCTTCGCTCGCGCTCATGGTGCCGTCAACCTACCCGCAGGCGGAAATCGACATGTTCTACGTGCACCCTCACCTCCATCTGAAGACGGGTGCCGAGATCCCGGCAACGCAGGCGCTCCAAGACGTCGCTGGGGTGTCCTTTCAGCGCTGGTCCCGACACCGTGGCTCGGTCAAGCCTTGGAACCCGAGCCGGGACAATGTCGTCACCCACCTCGCTCTCGTGGAGTCGGCGCTTTTGAAGGAGATCGGCGAATGATGCCCGAACGCACCCTTGCCATGGCCGGCATCACTCACGCCGCACTGAAGCAACACCTTCTTGCCGACGGAAACGAGGCCGCAGCGATCCTAATCTGTGCCCGCTCACCCGGCCCTCGGCACCGGCTGGTCGTCCGCCGTAGCATTCTTGTCCCGCACGACGCATGCGCCGTCCGCAAGCCAGATTACATCGTCTGGCCGGGTGCCTACATCGAGGAGGCAATCGACGCTGCGGAGCCCGAAGGACTCACGATCATTCTTCTCCATTCCCACCCAGGCGGATGGCTGGACTTTTCTCGGGTGGACGACGAAAGCGACCGCAAGGTTATTCCTGGCATCTTTCAAGCATTCGGAGCATGTCATGGATCGGCCATCATGACCCCAGACGGTGCGATCCGGGCACGCCTCTATTCGGACGACATGACGTCAACGCCCATAGATCTCGTGACGGTGGCAGGCGACGACATTAGCCAGTGGTGGAACGATGTCATCATCGACGGGACGATCGCCAGCCGGCCTCTTCCCTTCACGAGCAGCATGACGGCGGAGCTTTCTCGGCTTTCGGCGGCAGTCGTCGGTGTGTCCGGAACGGGTTCGCTCGCCGCCGAACAGGTTGCACGACTAGGATTCGGATCAGTCGTCCTGATTGACCCGGACAAGGTTGAGAAGAAGAATCTGAACCGCATCGTGAACTCGACAACCGCCGATGCCGAACAGGGCGTCGCCAAGGTGGAAATGTTCTCCAGGGCCGTCGGCACCTATCGCGGAGACGGCGTGACCGTCTTGATCGCGAGCCTTCTTGGCACCAGGGAGGCGATTGAGGCCGTCGGCCAATGCGACGTGATCTTCTGCTGCGTCGACAGCAAGGAGGGGCGGATGTATGCGGACCTTATCGCCTCGGCCTTCCTGCTGCCCCTGTTCGACGTCGGTGTCACGATCCCGACATTTCTCGACGACGGACACGTCGCCATCGCAGATGTGAGCGGCCGTATCGACTATGTGCAGCCGGGCGGTTCCACGCTTTCCGACCGCGGTGTCTACACCCCGGAAGGTCTCCGCGCCGAGCACCTGCGGCTTGCCGATCCAGGTGCCTACCGGGACGAGCTCGCTGCCGGGTATATCAAGGGCGTACTCGAAGAGGCGCCTTCCGTCATCACTCTGAACATGCGCGCTGCTTCAGCGCTTGTGAACGAGTTCATCGCCCGCGCCTATCCATTCCGGCAGGAGCCGAACAGGAACTACGCTCGGTCTGAATTCAGCCTTGCAGCCTGTGACGAGGAGCACTACGCCGAGGACGAGTACCAACGTCAGGAAAACGACCTGTTCGGTCGGGGTGACGCGGAGCCTCTTCTGGGCATGCCCCAGTTCCGCAAGTCGAAGAGGAACGCATGATGAGCCTGATGTCTTGGGTACGCCGGCTCTGGGACCGTTTCGGACCTGCCCGGCGGCTCGTTGTCGTGGAAGGTGACAGTTTGCCAACGCTCCTAACAGGTCGTGACTTGGTTCTGGTCCGCGATGACGGCGAAGACTGGAGCGTCGGCATGTTGTGCCCGTGCGGCTGCGGCGAGACCATTGAGCTGTTGCTTCTGGAAGAGGCGCGGCCCAGATGGGACATCTCGCTCGATGCCTTCTCGCGCCCCTCGCTGCATCCGTCAGTCTGGCGTAAGACAGGATGTCGATCGCACTTCTGGGTCAAGCATGGCCGTATCCACTGGTGCGACTAGATGGCAATCGTACACCTTCGGACCACATCGATTGTCGATATGGATTACACGCCTGAGGCCCCAAAAGCCGGAGTGCTTCATCGGGCCAGGAGCCATAAACCACCTACGTCCTCAGGTTTCGCCCAACGGCAATAAGTCAAAGGAAGGCAGCGCTTGTCGCGGACGCTACAGGGGTTGGCGGATATTCGCCCAACGGGTGCTGGACTGACCTTATTTTTGCCGGGGGACACCGTCTCGGGGAAACCGCCATCAGACGGTGGGAAATCTCGCGGAGACTGCATTCTGCGTTTTCAACAACTTGGTATTTTTCGCGAGGACAGTGTTAGAGGGCACCAGCAGCAACAAAGCAGATTCGCTCGTCTCCCCTACGGAAACGTTGCGCCCGCCTCGTATCGAGACGGGCTGCCGAGCAAGCAGGGCTTTCAGGCTATGAGGGTTTCGCCCGCGCGCGGTCCAGCGACAACTATCGGGGGTGTCGTGGAGACTGTCGGGACCAGAACGCTGCCTTTTTCGATCGGCGACGTCATCGGCGGCGTCAAGATCGCCCGCACGCTATCCGCAGGGGGATCTCGGCGCCGATATTCTCGTACCGTCACAAGGAGGATTGACGGCCTCGTTTCCAGGGAGAAGCGACATGTTCGGCCCATACCACCAGACCGTAGACAGCCATGCTGATCGAGGATGCCACAAGCGCTGTCGCCCACAGCTCGGGTATCTTGTAATCCTGTCCGTAATCGACGATCAGGAAACCCAA
This sequence comes from Rhizobium sp. S152, assembly GCF_030380735.1. Classification (GTDB taxonomy): domain Bacteria; phylum Pseudomonadota; class Alphaproteobacteria; order Rhizobiales; family Rhizobiaceae; genus Rhizobium. The sequence goes on from NZ_JAUDRZ010000025.1 coordinate 367,699, forward strand.
CCCCCTCTCGGAGGCCAGCCACTCCGCCACCAGCGACGTCACGATCGAGCCACAGGCCGAGAGCTTCAATGCGTTGAAAAGAAACGGCACCGATGCGGGGAGCCGGACCATGAAGAGCCGCTGACGCGTCGAGGCTCCCAGGGTGTAGAGCATCTCGCTCACATCGCTGTCGGCGCTTCTGAGGCCGCGCACGGCGTTGACCAGCATCGGAAAGAACGTGTTGATCGTGATAATGAAGATCTTCGGCGCCATGCCGTTGCCCAACCATAGGATCAGCACCGGGATGATGGCGATGAACGGAATTGCCTCGGCGCCGATCGCCAGGGGGTAGAACGTTCTGCGGACGAGCGACGAGTGGACAAAGATGATGGCGATCAGGAGGCCAAGCGCATTGCCCGCGGCAAAGCCGATCAACGCCTGGGCCACAGTTACACCGGCATTGCTCGAAATCACCGGCCACTGATCGATAAGGGCCGCGACGATCTGCGAAGGACCCGCAAGAACGAGGCGCGACATGATCTCGTTGTCCGCGACATATTCCCAAACCGCCAGAATGAGAATGAACAGCAGCGCGGGCAACAGCACCTTCCGCCACGTTTGAAAGAGTTCGCGCGCTTTCTGGTAAAGGCCGCTGTGATGCATGTCATCGGCAAGTGTCGTCTGGTTGATTGCTTTCGTCGTGCTCATGGTCAGCCTCCCACATCTTCGGCGGCAGCGGTCCAGCGACCAAGAAGCGCTTCCATCAGGGTGACTATGCCCAGAAGCGCAAGCGTAAGAAACGCCGCCGTGAAAATCGCGGCCCAAAGGGTGGCCAGCTTGAAATATTGGCCGGAGACGACGACAAGATAACCAAGCCCGAGATTGGAACCGATCCATTCCGCGACGAGCGCCGAGATGAACGCGCCGGACGCGCTGATCTTCAACGCCGCGAACAGATATGGCATGGATGACGGAAAATCGACCAGCCAAAGCCGCTGCAGCCGTGTCGCCGAAAGAGTATGCAGCGTTTCATGATACTCCGCGTCCGCGGAACGCAATCCCCGGATCATATTCAGAAAAGTCGGGAAATAGACCGTGAGCGCGACGGTGAAGATGATGGGTGGCAGCCCGCGTCCGAGCATCACGACGATGAGGGGCGTGAAAACGATGACCGGGACCGCACGCGTCAGCAGGGCGAAGGGATAGAATGTCTCCTTCATCGGTCGCGACCAGGTCAATAATATCGCCATCACAACTGCGACGATATTGCCGACGGAAAAACCGGCGAGCGCTTCAAGCGTCGTGCGTGTCGCATGCTTCAGCAGCACCGCCTTGTTGGCCATGAACTCCGCGGCGACCTGCTCCGGACCCGGTATGATATAGAACGGCACGATCCCTTTCGCCGAGCCCCACGACCACAGCACCACCAGAACGATCAGAAATACGACGGGCGGCGTCGCCGCGACAAAAGCGGCCAGAACCGCGGAAGCCGTCGGCAGATTTGAAAAAATGGCCCTGGCGGGAGGCTTCTGAGTGTCCAGCGCGGCGTCTGTCATCGTGGAATTGCACCTGTGTCATCAAGCAGAAAGTGTCAGCGGAGCGTGGGGGGCGCCCCGCCGATGCGGTGGTCAGAGCTTCGGACGATCGATCTTGTCGAGAATTTCGGTCGTCAGGAACTGCGAGGGATCGATGAGGCTGGGCGTGCTCTTGGCGGCGAACGAATTGGCGGCCGTTTCCTGCCAGACCTTCGGCTCGAGGTAGAGGATTCCCTTTTCCTTGGTCGTCTCGCTGGTCATGAAGCTGACCTGGCGTTCGGCCTGGTATGTCTGCTGCTCGAGATCGAGCCCATCGTTGAAGCCTCCTTCCACGATGAACTTCGCGGCGGCGGCGGGATCCTTGAAAAACTCGGCCCACGCCTTGCTTTCGGCTGTCAGATAGGCCGTGAGCACATCCTTGTTCTCGTTCAGGTATTTCTCGGTGACCGTGATGGCGCCGGGCTGGCTGTTCAGACCGTATTCGCCCAGCGGCAACACGTTGACGGGTACGCCGGCACCTTCGATGAGACGAGGTTCGTTGAACGCGAAGGTGGAATACAGGCAATCCACGCGCCCGGCGATGATGGCGGAGATATCGCTGCCGCCGACGCTCAATGTCTCCATGTCCTTGGTGGTAAGGCCCAGCTTGGAGAGAAAGACATCGGCCTGACGCGTCGCGGTCTGCTTGATCGCTAGGCGCTTGCCTTTCACCATATGGGCATCCGTAACACCGGAATCCTTCCGGCAGGTCATTGCCTGCGGGTTCATCTGAAAGCGGGCGCCGATAACCTTCAGGTGTTCTCCCCGGCCTTCGGCGGATAACACGTTGGCTGCATCGACCATCGCGATCTGCGCCGTGCCGGACGAGATCATCTGAATACCGTCGATACCGCTGGTACCCGGTACGATCTCGACCTCCAGGCCGGCTTCCTTGAAGTAGCCCTTTGCGTTGGCGTAGATGGTGCCGAAGTTCTCAACGTTGGGAATATAGCTCAGCACGACTGTCACATGCTTCAGTTCGGCCGCGTTCGATGCCGGCACCGCGCCGAGCAGTGGCAGTACGGAAGCGCCGACGGCAAACAGGGTTCTCTTCAGGCATGCGTGTATGGACTTGGGCATTCAATTCGTCTCCGGTTGCGGTTTTTTGAGTTAAGCGGTTCGGCGCTGTCCAGCGACGACCGCCGGATCACCATGAAGGGCATGGCGCAGTTCTGCCTCGTAGACCGCGAACCGCGGATCGTCGCGCATGGCGATCGTCCGGTCGCGGCCAAAGCCGATATCGATGATCTTGGTGATGCGGCCCGGTCGCGGCGTCATGACCGCCACCTGATCCGACAGGATGACCGCTTCGCTGATCGAATGCGTGACCAGCAGAAGCGTCGCCGAGGTTTCCTGCAGAATGCGCAAGAGTTCGAAATTCAGCTTGTCGCGCGTCAGTTCGTCGAGCGCGCCGAAGGGTTCGTCCATCAGCAGAAAGCGTGGCTTCAAGGTCAGTGCGCGCGCGATGGCGGCGCGCTGCCTCATTCCGCCCGACAGTTCGGAGGGGAAGGCTTTCTCGAAGCCCGTCAGACCCACCAGTTCCATCGCTTCGGCGATCAGACGCGTGCGTTCTCCCTTTGCGACACCGGCGACCTCAAGGCCCAGCCCGACATTGTCAGCCATCTTTCGCCACGGCAGCATGGTCGACTGCTGGGATACGAAAGCATAGGTTCGCGCTGCCCTAGCCTCCGCCGGCGACAGGCCATGCAGTCTCGCCTGGCCGTGCGTCGGCTTGACGATATCGGCGAATATTCGCAGCAACGTCGACTTGCCGCAGCCGGATGCACCGATAAGAGATGTCCAGCTACCGCGCGGAACTTCCAGATTGCAATCGGTAAGCGCGATCGTGCTCTGCTTGCCGCGTCTGTAGATCATACCAACGCCGCGGGCCGACAGGCCGTGTCCGACATCAGGATTATTCACGAGAAAGACCTTTCTGCCGGCATCCGGCAAAATGGGCTTTCCTCCCCCAGCGGTTCCATTCTTGGAACTCTTTATCGTGGATTTCCGCCGTCTACCGCGTTACGCGCCTCTCGGCGATCTGCAGCGTTCCTCGGTGTTTCGTCGGCTCCGGTTGACCAAAAACTTGCACACGGCTCCGGCCAACACAAGCAGCATTCGAACGGACAATGCGTTGCGCAAACGGCAACAGTACGACTGGCGATGTACTCATATGCTTCCCGACTACATTAGGTCGCCTGTTCTATCGAGCCCGTCGCACGCTCGATGAGCGATCGCAGATTCTCGATGAAGACACCGGTCAACGCACCGAGCGCCTTGTCGTGACTGACGAGCATCAGCCGTTGCGTATGGTGGGACAGTTCCTGCATGGGCACATAGACAAGGCGCCCGAGATGTTGCTCGAACTCGATGTCGAACGGCGTGAGGAAGGTAATGCTGCCATCCATCATCGCGGTGTGACGCATGACTTCGATCGAGTTGGTTTCGATCGAAAACTCCGGTTCGAGCTTGGCCTTTGCGAACATCTGATCGAGGTAGGGACGAATTGCCATCGTCTCATCCGCAACAATCAGTCTATACCCCAGACAATCGCTGACACGCAGAATCGATCTGCCGGCCAGCGGATGATCCGGCGCCATGACCGCCCCGAGCCGCCCTATGGCGCCGTTGAGCACACGAATCTTGGGACGAGAGGGAAAATCAAAGCCAATACCCAGCTCCACCTCTTCGGAGGCGACCGCGGACATGATGTCGTCGCCCGTCGCCAGGAGCCTGATGTTCACCTTGACGCGCGGGTTTTTCTGCTGAAAGTCGGCGACGCAACGCGGAACAAGGTTGGCGGCGAGCCCGCTCATCACCGCAATCGTGATCTCTCCGCGGCGCAGCCCTTTCAACTCCTCGATCTGCGCCTGTGCCCGATCCATATCCTTCAATGTTCCGCGCACATGCCGAATGATGATTTCGCCGGCGGCGGTCAACACAAGCTTCCGCGGGCCACGCTGAAACAGCGGCGTTCCCAGCCCCTCCTCAAGATAGAGAATCTGACGACTGACCGCCGACGGCGCAACGTTGAGCCGCTCCGCGGCCTTCCGGATCGACCCGCTCCGGGCCACTTCGTCGAGGTAATTCAGCAGCCGCCCATGTAGCATGTTCTTCCTTCTCGTTGCCGAAAAGGCAACGCACATGACGAATTAAAACGCTTTTCTTGTACGAGCGCGCATCTAACCTTGGGGTGAAACGACCTTCAAGCCGGGAATTCCACGCGGCTCGCTGGCGAATCATGCCGCAACACAGAAAGCACGCCTGATGAAAAGCTATTCATTCGAAAATGCCCGATCCGCCGAAGCCTTTCGAATCTCGCCCAATGACAGCAATTATTTCGCTATCCTCTTCGATCCCGCGAAGGCTACGACAGATGCGATCTTCGTGATCGAGATATTCAATGTCGGCGGCGCCACGCCCCCCAACAGCCATTCCGCCGCCCACGAATTCTTCTATGTCCTGCATGGCGAGGGCGTCGCTTCGAGCGACGGCGAGGAAATGACGATCGGCAAGGGGGATGCGTTCCTGCTCAATCCCGGCAGCGTTCACATCGTCAGGAACACCGGCAAGGGCAAACTCTACACCCTGACCGTGATGACGCCGAACCAGGACTTCTCGGAGCTCATTCGCAGCGGCGAGCGCGTGACGCTCGACGAGGACGACATTCGAATCCTTCAAGGTCGATGACCGCCATGGTGGACACGGAAAACAACGGCACGACGCCGCTTGGCGCCTCGTCCCGAAACCAGTGGACCGTCTCGCGCGAAAGCGTCGACATGGTGCGTCAATCATCGCAAGCGCATCCCGTTACGGTTATCGACGGTGGCCGGAAAGTGCGTTTCGACCTGGCGCGAACCGCGCTCGTGATCGTCGACATGCAGAACGACTTCTGTCATGCGGATGGCTGGCTGGCGCATATCGGCGTAGACATAAGTGCTGCCCGCAAGCCGATCGAGCCGCTGAGGGCATTGCTGCCGACGCTGAGAACCGCAGGCGTTCCAGTCATCTGGGTCAACTGGGGAAACCGTGCCGATCGCGCCAATCTTTCGCCTGGCGTCCTTCATGTCTACAACCCCTACGGAAACGGCAACGGCATCGGCGATCCGCTTCCAAGACACGATGCACGCGTGCTTCTCGCCGGCAGTTGGTCGACGGCAATCGTCGACGAGCTTGGTCCCGCAGCCGATGACATCCATGTCGACAAATACAGCATGTCCGGCTTTCACGACACGGTGCTGGACAGCGTACTGCGGAACCTGAATGTGACCACGCTGCTGTTTGCGGGCGTGAACCTCGACCAATGCGTGCTGTGCACTTTGCAGGATGCGAATTTCCGCGGCTACGACTGCCTTCTGCTCGACGATTGCTCGGCGACCACATCCCCGGATTTCTGCGCGCAGGCCAGCCTCTACAATGTTCGGCAATGCTTTGGCTTCGTCTGCGCATCGACGGACATTTCCGACCAGTTGAAATGAAGGAAGACATCATATGTCCAACCAGTCAAGCGGTTCTGCTCAACCAGCCGAAGAGCTGAATCTGCCCTCGGTTGTCGCGGAACTCACTCGCGTTTGCGACGCCTACGAGCAGGCTCTGATGAGCAACGACCTGGATACCCTCGATCAACTGTTCTGGGCATCGCCATCCACGCTTCGATATGGCGTGAGCGAAAACCTCTACGGCATCGACGAAATCCGTTCCTTTCGCATCGGCCGCAGCGGTGGCTCGCCGCAACGGGAAGTGCTGCGGCGCGTGATCACGACCTACGGCCAGGACTTCGCGACGTGTAACCTGGAGTTCGTCCGCCCTGCCACCGGCACGCGTGGCCGCCAGAGCCAGACGTGGTTGCGAACACGCGAAGGCTGGCGCATCGCCGCGGCTCATGTGTCGCTGATGAATACCGATCGCTAAGGGCCTTGGCGCCTCTTGTTTCCTCAAAACCAACCGGCATGGCCGTCCACTTGGAAAGAATAAAATGAAGCTGAAATCGCATTGGTGGTGGGATCTCTCCGCTGAAGACTTCCGAACGCTCGACATGAGCAAGATCGTTGCCGTCCTGCCTGTCGGCGCCGTCGAGCAGCATGGCCCACATCTGCCCGTGCGCGTCGATGCGGCCATCAACGAAGGCATCATGAGACACGCGGTCGAGCGAATGGCCGACGACTTCCCCGCTCTGATCCTGCCGACCATGGCAATCGGGAAATCCAACGAGCATTCCGCCTATCCCGGCACATTGACGCTTTCGGCGGAGACGCTCGGCCGGCTTTGGTACGAGGTCTGCGAGAGTGTCTACTGCGCGGGCGTCCGCAAGGTCCTCTTTGTCAATTCACATGGCGGCCAGCCGCAGGTGATGGAAATCGTCTGCCGCCAGTTGCGCATCAACCTCGGCATGTTCGCGGTCTCCTCGCAATGGTCGCGCTTCGCCGATCTGTCGGGTCTGTTTGATCCGGAGGAACGCAAACACGGGATTCACGCCGGCGAGGTCGAGACCAGCGTCATGCGGTACCTGCACCCTGATCTCGTCGACATGTCGCTTGCCGAGGATTTCCCGGCGCTCTCGCAGGTTCTTGAAAAGGAATACGATCTGCTGATGTCGGAGGGTGGAGCCGTCGGGTTTGGCTGGCAGATGCAGGACATAAATCCGAAGGGCGCCTGCGGCAACGCGCTGGCGGCCGACGCCGAACGAGGGCGGATTTCGGTTGAACGCGCCGCTGACAAGTTGATAAAGCTGATCGGCGAAGTGATCTCCTATCCGTTGTCGCGGCTGAAGCCGGGGCCTGATTACGCGCCGAACGTCAGGGTGGACTAGTCCAGCCTCTTTCCGCGTACCAGGGCAGGTAGCGGCCCGCTACCTGCCCTGGTTCCTCCACTGCAAGCCGGAACATCGATCATGAACACCTGCAACGCCTTTGTCCTGCCTTTCAGCGAACCGATCCCACCCACCTCGGCGGGTCCGCTGAGTGGCCTCACCGTCGGCGTGAAGGACAATTTCGATATCGAGGGGACGATCACCGGCGCCGGCAACCCCGAGTATGGCGCGGATCAATCCGCTGCCGCGGCGCATGCAGCAGTGGTCGAGACGCTGCTTGCCAACGGGGCTTCCCTCGTCGGCAAGACACAGATGGACGAACTGGCCTACAGCTTGATGGGGCTGAATGCTCGCTACGGCGTGCCAATCAATCCGGCCGCGCCTGATCGCGTACCCGGCGGCTCGTCCTCCGGTTCCGCGTCAGCGACGGCTGACCATTTGGTCGATATCGGCCTCGGTACGGACACCGGCGGCTCCGTGCGGCTGCCCGCCTCCTTCTGCGGCCTCTTCGGCTGGCGGCCGACCCATGGCCTCATCGCCCCGCGGGGCATGGTGCCGCTCGCTGAAAGCTACGACGTGGCCGGCTTCTTCACCCGCGATCTGGCATTGATGTCGCGGCTTGTCTCCGTGTTTGCCGATTCCGCCTCGACAACTCCTGCAATGTCCTTCTGGGCGCCGCAGGACATATGGGCGCTGGCCGTGCCGGAGACCGCGGCGCTGTTGAGAGGCGCGTTGCCCGATCTTGCCTACAGACGCGCACCCATTCTCCCTGACGGCGGCGCCGATGCTTGCCTTGCCGCTTTCCGCATCCACCAGGGCTACGAAATCTGGCGGCATTTCGGACCTTGGATAACCGCCCGTCAACCCGACTTCGGCCCTGGAATCAAGGAGCGCTTTGCAATGGCGAGCCGGATCACGGCAGCCGAATTTAAGGCCGCGCAAGCATATCGCGACGGCCTCCGGGCCAGGCTCACGGAGCTTCTGCCGGAGGGGACGATCCTTGTCTATCCGACGGCGCCCGGACCGGCCCCGCTGCTTGATACGCCGCAGTCCGAGCTGGAGCCGTATCGCAATCGCGCGCTCAGCCTGACCTCGCTTGCCGGCCACGCCGGTTTGCCGCAGCTCAGCGTTCCCGTTGCCCACGAGGAAGGCGCGCCCATAGGCCTGTCGCTCGTCGGACCACCGGGCAGCGACGATCTTCTTGCCAAGGCGGCCCCGCTTTTCATCTCCCAGTAAATGGACAGATAATTCCATGCTTCAGACCAGCCTCGCCTTCAACGGAACGCTTACCGCGCCGCATCGGGAAGCAACCTATGCCGGTCGCCGGATCCTTGACGAGGGCGGAACGGCGATGGAGGCGATGGTTGCGGCAGCGGCAATGATCGCTGTCGTCTATCCTCACATGAATGGGATCGGCGGCGACGGCTTCTGGCTGGTTCACAGGCCGGGCAAACCTCTGACCGGCATTTCCGCCTGCGGCCAGGCCGCCGGCCTGGCTACGCCGGAATGGTACGCCGCGCGCGGCCATACCCAATCGATCCCGGCCCGAGGGTCAGAGGCCGCGCTGACGGTGCCCGGCACGATCGGCGGGTGGGAAATGGCGCTCTCGCTGGTGGAGCGGCCAGATCGCCTGTCCGTTTCGGAACTGCTTTCCGCAGCGGTGACAAAGGCGCGCGACGGCATTGCCGTGACGCTCAACCAATCCAATTGCACGGCCGAGAAGCTTCACGAACTCTCCGACGTGCCCGGATTTTCGAAAACGTTTCTCGATGACGGCGCCGTTCCCAAGCCCGGTGCCAGGCTCCGGCAGGCATCGCTCGCGGACACGCTTGAGCGCCTGGGGCGGGATGGCCTGCGAAGCTATTACGAAGGCGACACCGCACAGGTGCACGCGGCGTTCCTGGAAAGGTACGGCAGCCCGCTTCGCCGCGACGATTTCCGGACCTACGGCGCACGCGAAGTGACGCCGTTGCAGGTTGCGACGCGCCAGGGCAAGCTCTTCAACATGACGCCTCCGACGCAAGGCGTCGCCTCGCTGATGATTCTGGGGCTCTTCGACCGTCTCGCGGTCGAAACGGGCGAAAGCTACGAGCATGTCCACGGCCTGATCGAAGCGACCAAGCAGGCCTTTATCCGGCGCAACAGCGATCTTGGCGATCCCGGCACCATGGCAGACGATGCGCAGTCATGGCTGGACGATGGTGTGCTCAATGCCATGGCAGCCAAGATCGACATGACGCGTGCCCTCCCCTGGCCGCACAAGCCGGCCGAGGGAGACACGATCTGGATGGGCGCCGCGGATCGCTACGGCAATGTCGTCAGCTTTATCCAGAGCGTCTATTGGGAGTTTGGCTCCGGCCTCACCTGCCCGGAGACGGGTGTCTTCTTTCAAAACCGCGGCGCCGGTTTTTCGCTTCAGCCGGGACCAAACCAGCTTCAGCCCGGGAAACGGCCCTTCCACACGCTCAACCCGGCTCTGGCCTATCTCTCCGATGGCCGTATCATGGCGTACGGGACAATGGGCGGCGAAGGCCAGCCCCAGACGCAAGCGGCGATTTTCACGCGCTACGCCCGTTTCGGCATGCCCCTGCAGCAGGCCGTCACGGCGCCCCGCTGGCTGCTTGGGCGGACTTGGGGGGCGAGCAGTACCAATCTGAAACTGGAAGATCGGTTCCCTGCGGCGCTCATCGACAAGCTCGCGGCAGCCGGTCACGACATCGAAATGATCGCGCCGTACTCGGATCTATGCGGTCATGCCGGCGCTGTGGTTCTTCATGCTGACGGCCTTTGCGAAGCCGCGAGCGATCCGCGTTCGGATGGGGCGGCATTGTAACGGCGACGAACGGTCTCCATGCCGGCACGGCTCACGCGGCCGCCATTTCTTGTACGCTCAGGCACGCGCCGTGTTAATAACGCGAAGCCTTTCGCGCAGAACCGGCCACGCGCAACGTCAGCCAGGGACACTCATGCTCAGCTTCATGCACGTTCACATTATCGCACTTCGCTATTTCACGGAGACGGTGCGCAAGAAATCGATGCGGCAGGCCGCGGAGGCGCTCAATATCGCTCCGTCGGCTGTCAACAGGCAGATATTGAAACTGGAAGAGCAGTTGCGCTGCAAGCTCTTCAACCGTCTCGCCGATGGCGTGCAGCTGACAAGTGCCGGCGAAATTCTCTATCACTACGCCAGGAATATGGAGCGCGATCTTGAACGAGCGATCGGACAGATCGATGATCTGAGGGGGCTGAAGCTCGGGCATATCAGGCTTGCCGCCGAAGACGGCATTGCCAAGGACTTTCTGCCGTCTGTTCTCCGCGATTTTCACCGGAAATACGATCGTGTGACCATCTCTCTGGAAGTCACGACCGGACCGGAAATCATAGGCCGCGTCGAATCCGGCGAGGTCGATATCGGCCTTGCGATGGGAAGCGGCCATCAATCAACGGTCCTGACGTCGGCCTCCATCGACGTGCCGCTGGGCATCATCATGCATACAGACCACCCTCTTGCGGGGCGCTCCACCCTGACGGAGGCGGATCTAGCCAATGAGCTGATGATAGAGCGCTCCGAAATAAAGGACGATGTCGTGGGTTTCCACTCGCGGCTGAAGCCTTCGTCCGTTCGGCGGCAGTTCATAAACACAAACGCCTCGGACGTACTGACCACGTTGGTAAAGACCGGCCTCGGGATAGGCATGCGCTCACCGGTCGGCATTCTTTCGGACCTGGAGCGCAAGCAACTCGTATTCGTCAAGCAGATGGACCTGAAGCGCAAGGCGAGTCTGAATGTCTACACGAATGCGCAGCAGACCGGCGATGTCTCGACCTCGGTCATTCTTCAATATATCCGCTCGGCGCTCCCTGAGTTCGAACAACGCATCAACCATATCGTGAACAGCATTCAGGAGGCGCACGAAGCGTCCGCGGCTAGTCATTCATCGCATTGAAGCGATAAGAGGCGGAGGCGTCCGGCGGCGTGTGCCGCTGATGAAACGCCTCCAGATAAGGCATGAGTGTCTCGACCGTCATCCGCGCCTGCCGCTCAGGCGCCGTTTCCGGTGCCTTTAACCGGGCAGCGATTTCATCGAGAACGGTATCACGATCGATGCGGCAAACGCGGCCATTCTCCACGACCATCTCGCCATCGATGAAAACCTTGTCGACCGCGGACCGACTGCCGCGATGCAGGATGGTTTCGCTGATCGGCACCCGCCGATCGACGAACGGACGTTCCAGCCGTGTTCTGTCCAGCAGAACCACGTCGCCGGCAAACCCCGGTTCGAGGCGTCCAACCGTTTCGCCGAAGCCTGCCGTTCGCGCACCGTGCTCGGTCGCCATCCGCAGCACCGCACCGGCGTCGGGCCTGTCGTTCCACATGCCGGTCTCACGATGGAGAGCCCAGACGAGCTTCATCTCCAGCAACATATCCCTGTCATCGGCGACGTTTGATTGGTCGATACCGAGCGCGACCGGGATATTCCGTCGGCGCATCTCGTTGACAGGGGCAATCCCGCTGCCGAGACGGAGGCCCGAGCTCGCATTGTGGCAGATCGAGCAACCGCAATCGGCCACGAGATCGAGATCACGGCGCGTCATCCAGTTGCCGTGCCCGAGCGTCAGTTCGGGACCCAGGCATTCAAGCGCGGCAAGATGCTCCACCGCGCTGTGTCCGTAGCGAGCCTGTGCGAATTCCGCCTGACGGCGCGTCTCGAGCAAATGCATGTGCACTTGCGCGCCGTGAGTGCGCGCGGTCTCGAAGATAAGCTGAAGACTCTCGTCGCTGCACCAGTGCAGGTTGGCGGGAGCAAGATTGAACCTAAGCCTGCCGCGACCCGTGCCGGTCCACCGCTCGCGCGTCTCTCGGAAAAACGTCATGTAGTCGCGCGTCGGCACCTGCGCCGGCTTCAAGCCCGCAGCGACGATTTCAGCCAGGTCCGCCGGCAGGCTTTTGAGCACCTCCGCATCATTTTCATAGGTGAGGATGTTCCGGTCGCGCATCATGAAGGAATAGCCCGCGCGCATGCCTATCTGCTGATAGGCACCAAGGACTTCATCGGTCGCCGCCCGCCAGTTTTCCGGATCGCCCGTAAGCCCGCTCGCGATATGGTGGACCGTCGTGGTTCCGCTTTCCAGCATCTCGATGGCGGAATACAGCGTATCAAGGCGTGGTCCGATCGAGCGCATACCACGAAACTGCGGCAACCAAAGTTCCAGCGGTGCGAAAGGCACGCCCATCATCAGTGGCGTGAGGCCGAAATGATGGTGGCCATTGACGAGCCCGGGCATGGCAACGAAACCGGCGCCGCCATGTCGAGGCAGATGAGCATTGCCCGCGACCACGGCTTCAACCGCGCCGATGTGGGCAATCCTGCCGTTGTGAATGCGGATGGCGGCGTCGTGTCTCAAACTCGGCGTGCCGTCGGCGTTCAATCCGCAGAAGACGACGCCCGCTTCGATGATGCAATCCATGTCCGCGCTCACGTATAACTGGCGACGAGGCCGACGCGACGCGCGGCAGCAAGCTGATAAAGCGGGTCGCCGTAGATCTTCATCTCCTCATTGGCCGAAAACACGAGGCTGATATCGTGTTCGTCGTAGGACGCGGCGGCCGCCGCCTTGATCGTTTCCCAGTCGGGTACGGGCAGCGCCCTCCATTTCTCGACATCCTGCGGATCGGGCATAAGGGGAAACTGCATTTCCCCCATCAATGCAGCGATGCACTGCCAGAACGATCGCAGCATATGCTGCGGCTCTTCACAGTAGGGAAGGACGACGCGCATCCAGTGAACGCCGGTGACGGCATGCAGCGCACAGAAGTCCATCGTTGCCGCGAAAAGCACGATGGCCGCGGACGCCATGCGTTCCAGCGTCCTGTCATCTATCTCGAGCCAATCGACAACCGGCACGAAGTCGGCGCAGCGGCCGGATTCGGCCATGTTGAGCCACAGCAGTTCGTGCAAAGGTAGCCCCCGAAGGCTTTCGATGGCTGCAACCTTCTCCAGAACGACAGCCGGCTCCCTGGTCATGGACGGGCTTTTACCAGGGGACGGCAGCGGCAGATAGGTGGCGGTCCAGTAAGCCAGCGCGAGGGCGATTTCCGTATCGCTCTTGCGGATAAGTCCGTAGGCAAGACGCATCAGGGCATGAAAGGCGCTCGCCCCGACGCCCGCCGCCAGTGACGGGAGATAGTGCCGGATCGCCGCTTCCGCGCCGAGGCGGTCCACCTCGGCTTTGAAGAACAGGTTCAAATCCGCTTCCCGGCTTCGTTCGCCAAGGGCTGCTCTCCAATTCGTGGCATCGATCGCACGGACGACCGGGGGAACCGGAAGCAATTCCTTGTAGTCGCGATAGTGCTCGAAGAACGCCTGCAGACGATCGGCGGAACCGCCGATCCGATCGAGTGCGACCAGCACCATGGGGGCGTGATTGGCGAAGGTCTTGGTGAACTCGAAACTATAGTTCGGCATTTCATTCATGATGGTGTCGAGCGCCGACTGAGGCATCACCTGTTCCCTCGTTCATTCGATTTTGCGACAACGATAGCCGCTACGGCTTCAAAAGCAATCTAGGCCGCCGCGCCGCACAACACCGACGAGAGCAACGAATAAATCATGTTTTTCAAATAATTAGACGACGACTTTCCGGCCCGTTGCCCAACGCGCAACGACTCGATGCCAAAATACCTCTGAAGCGGTTCCAACGCGTTCTGCATTCGGCAACAGGTCGAACACAATTCGACGCTTTCTCGATATCGGCTTTGCGCGTTAGTCACTCTATCGCGGGAATACTGGCAGCAGCTTTCGTCCGGGCGTCCCCTTCTCTCCGACTCTATGTTTGAAATTGAAGGATGAAGATGAAATTCGCGACCGCTTCAAAAGACGCCTTGCAGGAACTGGCCGAGCGCGTGCAGGCCGACCTCAAGATGATGGACTATGCGACAAAGCCCTGGGTCGAGCCACGCTTCGACGAAAGCGGCAAGCAGATCTTGGACGTCCTTATTATCGGCGCCGGGCAAAGCGGCTTGGCGGTTGGCCATGCCCTGCAACGGCGAGGGGTCGGCAATATTCTGATCCTCGATAGCAGCCCGGAAGGCAAGGAAGGCGTTTGGAGCACTTTCGCGCGCAACTACGAGATTCGCTCGCCGAAGGACATTACCGGCACCGAACTCGGATTGCCGAGCCTGTCCATCCAAAGCTTCTATGAGGCCAAGTACAGCCGCCAGGCCTGGAACGAGATAAAGCGCATACCCCGTTTGGAATGGCTGGATTACCTTCAATGGTACCGGTCGGTGGTAAACCTGCCGATCCGCAACAATGCCAAGGTCGTGGATATCGACTACGACGCACAAGGCGTGAGCGTATCGCTTGCCGATGGGGAAACGCTCCGCGCCAGGCTGGTAGTGCTCGCAACCGGGATGGATGGCGGCGGCGCCTGGCGCGTGCCTGATAGTATCAAGAACAGCCTTCCGCGCGAACGGTACAATCATTCGAGCGACATCTTTGACGAGACCAAGCTCAAGAACAAGAACGTCGGCATATTGGGGAGCGGCGCCGCCGCATTCGATATTGCCGTTGCCGCGTTGACGGCGGGCGCCAGCCGTGTCGACATGTGCCTGCGCGGTCCGCGGCTGCCGATGATCGACATCGTGCGGGAAGGTGAAACCGCCGGCCATCTCAACCACAGCCACGAAATTCCCGATCGGATGAAGTGGGACCTTGCGGGCTTTCGCGCCGGGCTGCGTCAATCTCCCGCCGATCATCATTTCTTCAAGGCGTGCAGCTTTCCGAACTTCTTCATCCATGTAAACGCCGGTTGGGACGAGATCGGGCTTGATGGCGACGATATCCTGGTGAAGACCGGCGAGAAGACCTTCCGCTTCGATCACGTGTTTGCGGCGACCGGCGTGACCGTCGACATGGACCTCCGGCCGGAACTGCGCAAGATCTCAGCGAACGCCGCCTTGTGGAAGCATCGCTTCACGCCTCCGGATAGCGAGGGCCTCGGGCGGTTGAACTTCCCCTATCTGAGTGCGAACTATCAATTCATCGAAAGGGAACCCGGAATCGCGCCCGGAATCGATCGCATCTTCGCCTATAACGCACTCGCCGCTATGAGCATGGGAATTGCGGGGGCGGTTTCGATCAGCGCCATGAAATATGCCGTGCCGCGTGTCGTAAGCGCGGTCACAGGCTTTCTGTTCAAGGAGCAGGAGGACAATCTCATTGATTTCTTTGCGGGCTTCACGACGCCGGCGATCACGTTTCCGCCGCATGTTCGCTTGATGCTCGGCCTGCCGGCCGAGGGCGAGCTTGACGCCGCCGCGCCGTGATAGGCGGCCGTTTCCGTAGGGCCTGTTAAGCAACATTGGTGAGGGGTCTCGAACGACCATGCATATCGCAACCCAGTCTTTGCCGACGCCGTTCGCATCAATCAAGAAGCCGGCGATCGGCTCGCAAGGGATGGTGGTGACCAATCACCCGCTTGCTTCGGCGGCAGGGACGGAAATCATGCTTGCCGGCGGCAACGCGATCGATGCCGCGATCGCTTCACTTTTCGCGCTTACCGTCGTGGAGCCCATGATGATCGGCGTTCTGGGCGGCGGCATCCAGCACATCCGGCTCTCCGGCGGCAAGCATCACATTATCGACAGCCTCGGGACCGCTCCGCTCACGGCTCATCCCAATATGTACGAGTGTCTCTCGGACGAACTGGATACCATGCGGGAGACGCGGGGGCGCGAAAATCTACTGGGCGTCAGAGCCGGTGCTGTCCCGGGAAGTCTCGCCGGCTGGTGCGACGCGCTGGCACGGTTCGGAACCATGTCGCTGGAGGACGTCGTTTCTCCGGCAATCCGATACGCCGAGCGCGGGTTCATCGTAACCCCCTATCTGAACAGCTGTATCGGAGACTGTGTCGCTGACCTCGCGGGGGATTCAGGCCTTGCCGATCTGTTCATCCCGAATGGCTCCCCGATGAAGGCCGGCGAAAGACTTGTGCAACGGGAATATGCCGAAAGCCTGAAGCTCATCGCTCGCTTGGGGCCGGCGGCGCTTTATACCGGTCCGCTCGGCGATGCCCTGACATCGTTCATGCGGGCTGAAGGCGGCTACATCAGCCAGAAGGATCTTGACACCTATCGGGTAATCGACCGGGCACCTGTTCGCGGATCCTATCGGGGCTATGATGTGGTCGGCCCCCCACCGCCCTCCTCGGCCGGCGTTCACATCACGCAGATGCTCAACATTCTGGAAGGCTATGATCTGCGAGGCATGGGATTTGGTTCAGCCGACTGCATCCATCTGCTCGCCGAGGTGCTTAAGATCGCCTTTGCCGACCGCAGCATGTCGACCGCGGACCCGGATTTCGTCGACGTCCCCGTCGAGCGCCTGATATCGAAGGACTATGCCGCCGAGCGCCGTGCAGCGATCGATATGAATTCCGCGCAAAGCTGGGAGGCAAAGGTCTTTGCCAATGAATCCGTCAATACGACACACATCACGGTCGCCGACGCGATGGGCAACGTTGTCTCCACCACGCAGACTATCAACGGCCTGTTCGGCGCCTGCGTGCGCATTCCGGGCACCGGAATGATCCTCAACAATTACATGTACAATTTCGATCCCCATGAAGGGCGGGCTCTGTCGATTGCGCCGGGGAAACGCGTCTTTACCTCCATGGCGCCGATGATGGTGCTGAAAGACGATCACATGGCGTTCGCGCTGGGACTTCCCGGAGCTTTGCGGATATTCCCTTCCGCGATGCAGGCCATCGTCAACATCATCGATCATGGCATGTCGATACAGGATGCGGTCGAGGCGCCGCGTGTCTGGACGAATGGCGGAGCGCTGGAGTTGGAACCCGCCTTCCCCGATGAAATCGCGAACGAACTGCAGAGCCGGGGACACAGGATCGCGCGTTCGGCGCGGATCGCAGGCGGCATGAACGCGATCGGCTTCAACCCGGATGGATCGCTGACCGGCGCTGCCTGCTGGCGCGCAGACGGCACGCCTGTGGCCATCTCCGGCGGCCTTGCGGCAGCGGGTGTAACGTTCAACATTTAGATCTCATAGTGTCGGAAGAGGCCAAGTTGTCGGAAAAAATCGTTCTTTTGGACAAGACATCGCAAGAGCGCGCGAATGAGATCCTGCCTCATGTGCCAGAAGGCATGACATTTGTTCACGGTGTCGCGGAAGGCACGGACTATCTGAAAGAGATAATCCGGGACGCGGATTACGCGATCGCCGGCCAGGTCGCCGTCACGGGCGAGGTGCTGCGTGCCGCCACGAAGCTCAGGCTGCTGCACAAGTCCGGTGTTGGAGTAGACAACATCGATATCGCTTCGGCGCGAGAGTTGGGCATCATGGTTGCCCGGACACCCGGCAGTAACGCCGTGCCCGTGGCCGAGTTCGCGCTGGGCTCGGCGATCGCGGCTCTTCGAGGTCTGGCCTACGGCAATGCCAATCTGAAAAACGGTGAATGGCGCGGCCCCGGAAAGCTACCGAACAAGACGTTTATTCTAACCGGCAAGACCGTCGGGATCATCGGCTTTGGCGCAATCGGGCAGGCGTTTGCCAAGCTGCTT
The DNA here is from genome assembly GCF_030380735.1 of Rhizobium sp. S152. GTDB lineage: Bacteria > Pseudomonadota > Alphaproteobacteria > Rhizobiales > Rhizobiaceae > Rhizobium. The sequence goes on from NZ_JAUDRZ010000025.1 coordinate 385,643, forward strand.
CAGGGTTTCGGGTGCACCATTTTATACAGCCAGCGCTCCCGCCTTGTCCCAGAGCGCGAGCGGGAACTAAAAGCAGCATATGCAAGCCTCGACCAAATCCTGGAGACCGCTGATCTCATCTCTCTGAACTGCCCGCTGACAAGCGAAACCGCAAATCTGATCGACCGTGCGGCCTTCTCCAAGATGAAGCCGAGCGCCGTGCTGGTGAATGTCGCGCGAGGCGGCATCGTCGTCGAGAAGGACCTGATCTGGGCGCTGGAAAACCGGATCATAGCCGCAGCAGCAGTCGATGTGTTCGAACAGGAACCTCTCCCGGCCGACAGCCCCCTGCTTCGGCCGATTGATAATCTTGTCCTGACACCGCACATCGCGGCCGTTGCAGCCGACACTTTTGCACCGACGCTGCAGCGAATCTTTCGCAACATCGTGTCGGTAGCGAAGGGAGAGGCGATCGCAGAGGGAGACCGGGTCGTCTAGCACCTTATCGTTGGGATTATCAGTTTCACGCCGGTAGCCGGATGCCTGGCAAGGACCGGCCGCAGTGCCATTGCCGGACAAAGGAACTCTTTTATGAAGACGGAAAGCACGTTCGATCTTATTATCCGCAATGTTCGGATCGAGGAATATGGAGCGCCCGTCGACATCGGGGTGCACGGAGGCCGTATCGCGGCGATCGGGTCCACGCTCAGTTGCGAGGCCGTAGAGAATTTTGACGGCGGTGGCGCCTTCGCTTTCGCAGGGTTTGTCGACACGCATGTTCATCTGGACAAAGCCTGCATCCTTGATCGCTGCACGATTTGCGAAGGAACCCTTTCCGAAGCCGTGCGCGAGACCGCCGCAGCGAAGGCGAATTTCACGGAGGCCGATGTCTACGAGCGTGCCGCGCGCGTGGTCGAAAGGGCGATCTCGCATGGCACCATACGCATGCGCACCTTCGTGGAGATCGATCCACGCGCCGGATACCGTTCTTTCGCTGCGATCAAGCGCATCAAGGCCGACTACGCTTTCGCCATGGATATCGAGATTTGCGCTTTCGCGCAGGACGGCCTGACAAACGAGCCGCAAACTCTGGAGATGCTGGACAAGGCCCTTGCGGAAGGCGCGGACCTCGTCGGCGGTTGTCCCTATACGGATCCCGATCCCGCCCGGCATGTCGACATGATATTCGAGCTAGCCGTCAGGCACGGGGTTTCCGTCGATTTCCATCTCGATTTCGATCTCGATCCCCAGCATAGCGATCTGCCGGCTGTGATCGCGGCGACGGAGCGCCACGGCTGGCAGGGCCGGGTCACGATCGGCCATGTCACAAACCTGTCGGCCATGGCGCCGGCCGAGATATTGGATGTTGGAGACAGGCTGGCGGCAGCCGGCATCGCGCTCACCGTGCTCCCGGCGACGGACCTTTTTCTCACGGGGCGCGGGCACGATCGGCTGGTGCCGCGCGGTATCGCCCCGGCCCATCTCCTGGCGCGCCGTGGAGTTGTAACCTCGCTTGCCACCAACAACGTCATGAACCCGTTCACCCCTTACGGCGATGCGTCGCTTGTCAGGATGGCTAATCTCTACGCCAATGTGGCGCAGCTCTCTCGCGACGCGGATATCGCCGGCGTATTCGAAATGATCGGAGAATCGGCAGCCCGCCAGCTCGGAGCGCCGTACGGCCTTCACCTGGGTGGCGAGGCAACGCTCATTCTCGTCGATACATCGGGACCGAAAGCTGCGGTGCGCGAGATCGGCCGGGTTGTGGCCGGCTGGAAAGCCGGTCGCCAAAGCTTTCACAATGGCGATCCTCGTATCTGCAAGCCAGACCAGAGGTCGATTCCGTGATCGTCATCGATCGCTTCGAGCCCGTAGCCTGCCCCATCTCGTTCCTGCTGCGGCTGGTCCGTCATCCACGAACAGTCGTGGCCGTAACCCTGCGCAGATCGAACAAGAAGCCGCATGATTTCGGTCGCCGGTTCGGTATAGATGTTTGAGAGCAGTTCGGCTTTTCTTTCGAATCGCGGAACAGCCCTATCCTTTTGTTTTCACGCAATTCCGGACGGAAACCGTCTCGCACTCCCGGAATTGCTAGCCGGGGGCTCCCGTGGATCAGATACTCGCCATACGCACTTTTGTCCGCGTCGCCGAAGCCGGCTCCTTCGCAAAGGCTGCGGACACAATGAATCTGCCCCGATCCTCCGTGAGCAAGCTCGTGCAGGATCTCGAACAGCATCTTGGGACAAAGCTCGTGGAACGCACGACGCGGTCGGTCACGATGACGACCGAAGGCGCCGCCTACCACGAGCGCGCGCTTCGACTTCTTGCCGATCTCGACGACATGGACGACACCGTCGCCGGCTCTCGCAGCACGCCCAGGGGGAGGCTCCGCGTCGATATCGGCTCCGTGCTGGCAAATCAGATCCTCATACCTTTGCTCTCAGACTTTCAGCGCCAATATCCTGATATCGATCTCATGCTCGGCGTCAGCGATCGCTCCGCCGACCTCATCGGCGAAGGGATCGATTGCGTCATCCGTGGCGGATCGCTCCTAGACTCGTCAATGAAGGCTCGGAAGCTATGTGAGTTGGATTACGTCCTTTGCGCGTCGCCCGCCTATCTGGATGGCCGAGAGTTGCCGAAGCAACCTGACGATATCCGGGCCCATCGGGTCGTCAGCTATTTCTCGGCATCATCCGGAAAGAGGTTTCCGTTGCGGTTCGGGCGCGGCGACGAGCGAAACGAGTATGTTCCCGCCTCCAGCGGGATTTCGGTCAACGAAAGCACCGCGCATCTGAACGCACTGCTTGCGGGGCTCGGGATTGGTCAGAGCTTCGGCTTCCTTGCAAGACCTCATGTCCAAAGCGGGGCGCTGGTCGAACTGCTGCCCGACTGGAAGCCGGACAATCACCCCTTGCACCTGGTCTACCCGGCCGCTCGATTTCCAAACCCTCGGCTGCGCGCCTTTGCGGATTGGGCCGCAAGGGTATTCGAAGCAGTGGATGCCAAGCGGAGTGGCTTGAGGGAGACCGTCCATACGGATGGATAGTGTCTCCACGCGGGGCGACTTCTCGCCGAGGGCCTGACGAACTAACTTCTCGATATCGGACGGCGACGAAGCAAAAGACCAACGCCACCTCCCGAATAGTTTCAGATCTTCAACAGGCAGCGCATTCGGGCTGAACCCTTTCGCGCGCCCAGCATCAGGAGAGTAAGATGACCAACAGACTTGAAAACAAGGTCGCCGTCGTCACCGGCGCAACCAGCGGCATCGGCCTTTCGACCGCCAAGCTCTTTGCCGCCGAAGGCGCGCGTGTGTACATCACCGGCCGGCGCAAGGATGCGCTCGACAAGGCGGTTGCCGAGATCGGCCATGGCGCCGTCGGAGTGCAGGCCGATTCCGCAAGCAACGATGATCTCGACAAGCTGTTCGCACAGGTAAAGGCGGAACACGGGCGTCTTGACGCCCTTGTCGTCAATGCCGGCGGCGGCAGCATGCTCCCGCTCGGCCAGATCACCGAGGAACAGATCGACGACACCTTCGGTCGCAACGTCAAGGCTGTCATCTTCACGGTGCAGAAGGCGCTTCCTCTCTTGGGCAAGGGCTCGTCGGTCGTGCTGACCGGCTCGACCGCCGGCACCGAAGGCACTGCGGCTTTCTCGGTCTACTCCGCCTCCAAGGCTGCCGTCCGCAACCTGGCCCGCTCGTGGGCGCTCGACCTCAAGGGGACCGGCATCCGCGTCAACGTCGTCTCGCCCGGCGCGACGCGCACACCCGGCCTCGTGGAACTTGCCGGCGACGACAAAGAGCAGCAGCAGGGCCTGCTCGACTACCTCGCCTCGCGTATCCCGCTCGGCCGCGTCGGCGAAGCCGAGGAAATCGCCAAGGCGACCCTCTTCCTCGCTTCGGACGATTCGAGCTTCGTCAACGGCGCCGAGCTCTTCGCCGATGGCGGCCAGGCTCAGGTGTGATCGGAGAGCGGAGTGGCTGACACCCGCTCCCTTTCACGGAAATCCAGCGAGGCGCGCTTCACTCCATGGTCGAAGACATCCGGTGAAGCGCCACATACTCCCATGCGGCGGCAACCAGCAGCGCGGCCGTCGCGCACAGGCTGATTGCATAATTCGGCAGCGCAAGGCTTGCTGCCGATATCCCGGCCAACAGACAAAGGCCGATGACATGCGATAGCGGGAACCGGCTTCCGGCGCTGACCTTCACCCATATATTGCCAAGCAGGAACAGGGCCGGCCCACCGAGGATGGCGGCGATATGCGTCGCCTCGCCCCTGTCTTCGCTGTGAGACAGCGCGAAATCCTCCCCGACTGCGGTGAGGATGATGCCGGCGACGATCGGGAGGTGACCGTAGGTGAAGAGGTTGTGGGCGACGGCTTCCGGTGTGCCGGTGCTTTCCGCTTTCTCGGCGGCCTTTTCCTGCCCGTGGTGAAAGTAGATCCACCACATGATGACCGTACTCATGAAGGCGCTGCAGAAGACCGCGAAGGTCGTGCCGCTGCCCATGTGCTCGACGGCGTTGCGCCCGGTGGTCAGGATCGTCTCACCGAGACAGATGATGACGAACAGGGCGCAGCGTTCGGCCATGTGCTCACCGGCAAGGCTCAGCGTCTCCTTGGGCGCCGCCCCCAGCCCCGGCATCCAGTAGCGGATCAGCGGCACGGCATATTCGACGGCAATGGCCAATCCCCAGAGGACAATTCGCCCCTCGAAATCCGCCAGCGCACCGAGAAGCCAAAGGATGCCCGTCGCGACCATCCAGATGCTGATGCGCATGAACGCCAGGGCACTCCCCCGATCGGTGCCGAGAAATGCGTAAGCCGTGAAAAGCGAGCGGCCGATCTGCATCGCGGCATAGATCGCGGCGAAGGCCATCGCATGCTCCCCGAATGCCTCGGGCAAGGCGATCGCCAGGAGAATGCCGGCGAACATCAGAATGAAGAGCATATGGCGCACGGCCTCGCGCTCCGTATCCAGAAGGTTGGTCACCCACGTGGTATTAATCCAGACCCACCAGACCGCCAGGATCAGCAATGCCGCCTCGCCCACCGTCGCTGACGTGAAATCGGAAGCAAGTGTATGAGAGAGCTGGACCAGCGCGAAGACGAAGACCAGATCGAAGAACAGTTCCGGAAAGCTCGCCTTGGACTTTTCCGCCCCTTCTTCGCGGATCCACCGGCGCCTGCGGTTGGCATTGCTCATCGATTGCTGTTCCTTCAGGCTGGATTTCATGGATCGGCATAGCCAACAACCCGGATGGCGACGTTTTCACCTTCCACGGGCGTCGAGAAAATAAGCGCGCCACGCGCCTTCGAATGGGCCGGCACATAATCGAATTGTGCCTCCGATGTTTCCACATCGGCGCTCCCGCGGATGTGAAGTTCACCGCGCACGACGACGGCCGCCGCGGTGGTGTCGGCCGAGTTGGCGATTTCGAAAAGGAGTTCGTTCGGCGCTGCCTTGGAACGCTGATCCAACATGGAAACGGCGAGCCGAGGCGGCCCTCCTTCCTCGCTGAACACCTCAAAGCCGATAAAGCCTATCATGGCGACAACGAGGAGCGTACTCATAAACCCGACAACCCATTCCACGACATGGGGCGAAGCATCGGCTACGGTCTTTTTGCGGGACATCGCGGCTCCCTACAAGATCAGGCGCGCGGCAGCCGCGCCTATGGAACATGGCAGACCGAGCACGATCGTCGTCAAAAGCATCTGCGAGACGGCCGCATCGTCGAAACGCTGAAAGGTCCAGAGCGTGTAGGCGCTCACCAGAAGCGCGATGACATAGCCCGGGAGGGTGAAGCGGAGCACGGTATGCCAGCGTGGGACTTCGTCGCCGATCTCGTGCCCTCCCTTGAAGGAAACGGCATAGACGAAGCCATGCATGATGACGAGGGAAAGGATGACCACGGCGAGCGCATGCAGCGGCGTCATCTTGTAGGAGAGCAGGATCATCTCCTCCGTGGGCGCCACGTTCAGACCAAGAAAGAGCGCGCCCAGCGCCATCAGGAACAGCTCTCCGGCATAATCGTAGACCGTCGTCTGGACCGGATCGTCGCTTTCGCCACTGTCGTCGACATCGCCATTGAGCTGGCTGCGACCCAACAAGGCGCCGATGCTTGCCGGCACAGATTGAACGGCAACCTTGCCCACCATTTCAGAGAGCGGCTGCCCAAGCTTGAGAACCGCGACGCTGAACAGGATGACGAGGCTGGAGAGAATGCCGATCGCATAGGCAATCATCGCATCGCGCACGGCATCACGCCAGCAGGTCGTCTCCTCGAAGCCGACCCGATCGGAAAGGATGATGAGCAAAGGGATATTCAGCACGAGAAGCAGGAGCAGCCTGAGCCGGTTCATTGAAAAACCCAGTTCCCACATCTCCATCGTCATGAACATCGGCAGCGCGAAGATCAATGCCCCCGCAAATCCGCGCCCAATCCCCGTCGCGAACCGCGAACCGTCCCAACCTTTCGATGTTTCCGCAGACGCTGATGACCTCATGAATCGGGAGATAGTTGCGAACCGCCAAAAGGCGACCGGTCCTATTCAAATTGGTAGTAATATGATGCCGATACGGACTTTCCGCCGCAGATATCCGGGTCGAGGTCAACCTAAGCAAAAGGGCGGTCGGCACATTGAACGCGCCCCCACCTCCCTCGCCCGGGTGACCCGGCAGGACATCTTTCCATCACAGACCACCTTGCGCGGCGCGGAGCACCGAATAAGCTGCGCATCTGGCTGCGACGGATGCGGGAGCGGATGGTGCCAACCGACAGAACCAAGATATCGAATCGAATGCTGGCATCGCTGCAGGAAAGCGATTTCGCATTGCTCGCCCCTCACCTCGAGGAGATCGATCTGCCCACGCGCTACACGATCGCGCGCCCCGACACGTTACTCGAGCACATCTATTTTCCCGATAGCGGTATCGGCGCGGTCATGAGCATGCTGCCCGATGGCAAGACGTCCGAAGCCGGTATGTTCGGACGCGAGGGTTTCGTCCCGACATCGACGATTATCGGCGATACGGTCGTGCCTTATCTGATCGAGATGCAGGTGGGCGGAAGCGGTTACCGCATACCGGTTGACAGGATGCGAGAAGCCACCACGAGCAGTTCCACGCTTCAGGTTCCCTTTATCAAGTTCATGCATGTCTTTGCGGTTCAGGTCTCCTATACGGCGCTGGCCAATGCCAAGTTTCGTGTCGAGGAGCGGCTCGCCCGGTGGATTCTGATGTGTCACGACCGGGTGCGATCCGACACGATGAGCATTACACACGAGTACATTGCGTTTCTCCTCGGCATCCGCAGACCGAGCGTCACCACCGCCCTGCATATTCTGGAGGGGCACAAGCTCATCCGTTCGAACCGCGGATCGATCGTGGTCATAAATCGCAAGGGTTTGGAGCGCTTTACCGCCGGCTGTTACGGGTTGCCCGAGCGCGAGTTCGAGCGCCTGATCGGGGCCTGAGCCGCCACCTTTTCCGTTGATATCAAGATGACTGTCATTCCCATGGAACTGGCGCCCATCGCCTGTCGTTTCGTCAGCAGATGGAGGTCGATATGCTTTTCTATTTCAATGTGCGTTCCGAGGACAGTTACGACATGGATGAGGAGGGCATTGATCTTCCATCACTGGAGGCGGCAAGATGCGAAGCGAAAAAATCAGCGCGCGAGATGGTCGCCGAACTCATATTGCACGATGGCCGGATCGACGGCATCCGGTTCGAAATAACCGACGCGAGCGGGTATCTGCTCGCGACCGTTCCGTTTCGTGACGTTATTAAGTTAGGCTAGGAACCGCCCGCTATTCAGCTTTGTCTTTAGCGGCCGTGGCGCTGTCGGGTCTTTTTTGTGAAACGGCGGCCTCGCGGGCGAGACGAAGTCGTTCTGTTTTTGCCCGCCGCGCTTCCGCCTCACCGTTGATGGTGGCCATCGCAACCTGCGTTGTCGCCTCGAGCCTTTCACGCCGTTCTACAGCGCTAGTGGAATCACGACGGCGAGGCTGTTGGTTTTCCGTTTTCAGCATCCGTCCAAGGTAAACCGCGAGCGGGCGAAGGCAATCGATTGTCAGCCAGCGTACGAAGCGCGCCCCCTCCATCCAGCGGTGAAAATCTTCCGTGCGGCCGGCCTCATCGGAACTTTTGCGGCCAGGGACGATTTCTATTCCACAACAGGAGTCGACCCGATGCCCAGCCAAGCCAACTCGCCTGCCGTTCAGTCGATGCGCAATGAGCAGGCGCGACAGCGCAAAGCGGCCCGAAAGGGCGAACTCGATGAAGCGCTGGAAGGCACGTTTCCCGCATCCGATCCAGTTTCGCCGGCGCATACGTCGGTACCGTCCGGTCGTGCGGACAGGAAAGAGGCTGACAGGCTCGGCGGCGACAGGCCGGAGGTCTCTAAGTCAGCCGACAGGGAGCGAGGCGACGCAAGGCGGGTAAAGGCCGATTTGCGGTCACGTTGGCAAGACATCGAAGCCGCAGTTCGCAGGAGGCCGCTAACCGCGGTCGGCATAGTTGCCGCCTTCTCCTATCTCCTGGCTGCAAAGCGATAGGATATCAAAATGCAAACGCGAAACCTCTGCATGATGCTTTGCATATCGGCTGCGGTAACGGTGCTTTGCGGACAGGCCCAAGCCTTTAGCAGGATAGGTTCGTCCGGACCTGAACCATCTCAGGCGAAAGGGGCGCTAGCAGGGTATGTCCAGGAAGATCGAAACCCGGGAAACGACGGCTTTCTGCTATCGCCGGCAGAGATCAAGCATATTCGCTGGTGCGCCACGCAATATCGCTCCTATGATCCGACGGAGGATACCTTTGTCTCGCCAGCGGGAGCGCGCACGGCTTGTCGCTCTCCGCATTGACCTGACACGCACGGTCCTGAGCATGCGTTGATTTCAAGGAAATCGCCACCTCTGATCGGAACTTTGACGACCGGGCCAAGTTAAGCGGTGCCTGGAGGATACGCCATGAACGATCAGAGATACGAGTGGATCAGCAAACGCGCCTACGCGCTTTGGGAACAGGCCGGATGCCTTCCGGGTCATGACGAGCAGCACTGGCTTCAAGCCGTGTCCGAACGTGAACAACTGGAACGAACGCAGGCCTCCTCCGACGGGCATGAAGTTCTTTCAAGAAAGCGCGCGACCGTTCCGATCGTGTTGCCGCTCGACAGGCAACAGATCCTGGTTGTCGATGACGAACCCTTCGTGCGCTACGATACGGTCGACCGCTTGGAAACCGCTGGCTATTCGACCCTCGAGGCCGCCAATGCGGCTGAGGCGATGATGCTGTTGAAGCACCACCTCGTCGGCACGATAATTACCGATATCAACATGCCCGGCAACATGGACGGCCTTAACCTCGCCGCGCGTGTCCGGTCGCTTTGGCCGAGGACGAAGATCATCATCACTTCAGGGCTTGTTCGGCTGCGCCAGCAGGATCTGGTGCCGGGCGTCGAGTTCCTGGCAAAGCCTATGCCATTCGAACGACTTCTCCGACTTGTCGCCTCACAACATTAGTGGAGGGCGTCAGGCGCCTTATCGAGCTGCGCGTAGACAAGTGCCATGTCGACCGGATTGTTCGACCGCAAGATGATTGCGCCATCACGATGAACGAGAACGAGTTCGAATTCTTCAATCGAAGGACCCTCGAGATCGAAACGAATGTCGTCCGCATCAATGGCCATGGGATTCTCCAGGCTGGAGAACACCCCGCCCCCCACAACGCGCAACAGCACAACGTCACGGGCCGCCAACGACTCGTGCTGGTTGGTCAGAAGCGCCTCCTGCATCTCCGGTCGGTCGTCGGCGGATCCCTCGAAAAGCACGAGGACGTGGCACTTTCCGCGAAACCGGGAAAGGCTTGCCAAGCCTTCTGCATTGGCCGGCGGCGTTCCGAGAATTTCGCTCAAGATCGACTTCAGCATGTCCTGCTCCTTATCCGGATCGTGCACTGCTAACCGCTTGGCGCCGACAAGGTTCCGAAATGCTGCCGAGCGTCGCTTACAATTCCCCGATAAGGCGCCGATATTCCTCCTCGGGCTTGCCGTAGGAATCGCCGGCGAACTCCTCCATCCCGCGCCTGTCCCGGATGGTGATCAGCCCGCGTTCGGAACGAATGAATCTCTCTCCCTCGAGCACATGAAGCGCCGTGGTGACGCTCGGCCTGCGGACACCGAGCATGAGGGAAATGAAATCGTGAGTGAGTGCGATCTCGTCACCGTCGACACGATCATGCGACATGAGGAGCCATCGGGCGAGCCGCACGTCGATCTGGTAGTTGACGTTCGACAGCGCCGTATAGGAGATCTGTGAGGCGAAGGTCTGGATAAAGCGGGCGAGCAGGTTCGCGAAGTGAGGATGGCGCGCAATCGCGTCGATCGTCGCCTCCAGTGTCATCCTGTAGCCCCAACCAGCAACCTGCATCAGCACCTCGTGAACGCTGATCGTTCCCCCCACGCCAGCCGAGGTCGGTGAAAACCCCTCGCGTCCGAACATCCCGGCTTCAGCCTGATGACCGCCAGACGACACGGTAATGACCGAACCGATGCCGTTGCAAAGAAAATAGACATGGTCGATAGGCCGATCGGCTTTGACGATGACGTAGCCTTGGCGAAGATCGACCATCTCGAGGCAGTCCAGGATGGGACCGAATTCGTCGTCGGGCAGACGCGCCAGAAGCCGGTTTTGTACTGTCGATTGATCAGGGGCGAGCATGAGACTTTGATGATGAGGGATGAGGCAGGCGGACCTGCGCCACGCGCCGAAATGTGACGGCTGTATAACATCCTGTTGTTGCGCATGTTTTTGGGTACGGTGGCGGACATTTCACTGGACGTCACACTGAACGACCGACCCGTCCTGGTTGTTTTCGACGAGTGAGAACGGCGTACGGATCACGCGTGACGCGACCGGCGGAAACCGAATTTCCGGAACAACCGCCGTTGCCGGCGGTTGAGTCTCACGACGAGCCAACGCTTCGTGCCAGTCAATATCGAAATTCCGCTCGGAGCCCCTCAACCGCGAAAACCGGAGCACCGCATGACTTTCATTCTCGGAGATCCCGCGCTTCCCGACGGCCAGCCTGTGCCGCCCGTTCCCCCGCCCTTCAGACCCGAGCCCCCGATCAAGGAGCCCGATCCGGACCGTCTGCCCGATGAGATACCGCTTCCCAATCCAGACGAAAACGACGATCCGCCTAAAGTGGCCGGCGTGGCGCCAGCTGGACGAGTCTCAGAACCGGCGGCGAACTCGCCGAGACGATATTGTAGCGAAAGGCGGGAAACATGACTGCCAGAAAGCAAAAATGGTCGCAGGACGTGACCGATAACAGTGACGCTATGGACTTGGAAGAAGGCGTTTTCAAACAGAGAAACGCTGAAAAGATCGCGGCTTCCTTGAAGCGATCCGCCGAGCGTAGCGAGCGTCGCAAGACGACGCCGTTTCGATCCGCGATGTCGATGCTTACCTTTTACATCAATCGCGCTGGGGACGAGTTGCCTAAGTCGCAGAGAACGGTCCTGGAAAAGGCAAAGGGCGAATTACGCAAAAGCTTCGGTAAGCAGTAGGCGGGCAATCAGATTGAAGGGAGAATGGAGACGCTGTTGGCGAACTCCTGAAATGGCGGCTGTGTCTTGCAGGCGTCAGGTACGACACGGGGACCGAAACGGTCCCCGTGCTGTGATTGTCACTGGCTATTGTCCGGGCATGCTTCGCTTACGGACGCGCCACTGTTGCCGCCCTGAGTGGCGACGGCGCCGGGAGCCACCGGATCGGGGCATCGGCTGCGATCAACCGTGCCCGTGGTGTTGGTATTTCCCATCGTGCTGTTGGTGGCGTTGGGATCGATGACCACGGGTTCGTTGGTGCCTGTCCGGTTCTGGATGTCGCCATTTGCGCCACCACCCGCATCTTCACCAGCAGTCTTGTCACCTGCCATGTTGTTCGGGGTGGGATTGGACTGCGCGTAAGAGACTGAAGTCATCAGCCCAAGTGCGAGGATCGAGGCAGCGGCGAGTTTCATGCGCATTGAATGCTCCTTGATATTGCTCGTTTTTTGGTTGGCAGAAAGACAACTTGCGCAGTGGCTGCTTGTTCCGAAATTAGATTACGCAATCGCCGAAACCGGCCATGGTGGCATTAAAAAGCCCGACTTTCGAAACCGACCGTCACTATCGCGACACGAGGAATCAGCACCTGCGAAACCGATCGCCGGTCCACGGTGACCGCCGTTGCCCACTATCCTTCTTCGCCCGGATACTGGGATGCCTGTAAAAGCGTGGCGAGATGCGCCGTGTTTCGCGCCAGCATGGAGATCATGGTTCGGACGGCGTCAGGTGTCTCATTGAGGTCGACAAAGTTTGTCGATCCCATGGCCTCTCCGACCCAGTAAGCCACCGCATTGGCCGGGATCGTAAAGCCGACGTCGTTGAGTGCCTGGAAAACTTCCGCCGATACATGATGAGCGCCGTCCTCGTTGCCGACGACCGCAACCGCAGCCACCTTGCCATAAGACACCATGCGACCCTGGTCGTCGGTCTCCTCGAGAAATGCGTCCATCCTTTCCAAGGCCCGCTTGCACACGCTCCCTGGCTGACCGAGCCAGATCGGCGTGCCGACAATCAGGATATCGGCTTCAAGCACCTTCCTGCGGATGTCCGGCCAAGCGTCGCCGGTGCCTTCGTCAGAGCTTACGCCCGGCTTTATGTCGTAATCGGCCAGTCGAATGATTTCCGTGTGCACGTCGTATTTCTTGAATTCCTCAGCAATGAGCTCAATCAATTTTCCCGTCGAGGACGGATCCGAAGAACTCGAGGACTTCAAGGTGCCGTTCAGTGCCAGTGCTTTCAAGGACATGATTACTCCTGTCGTGGGAAAGGCAAACCAGCCCAGCGGTATGCTTTTTGCTGAGCGGATGCCTCTGGTTCGCCAGGCCAAAACCATTCACCGGACGTGTTGTTCCCGACGTTTCAGCTGCGGCAGAGCCTGTGAGACCCGCCCTTGGCAGGGTCGCTTTCGGCTAAAACCAAGGATCTCATTGCCTTCTGCGTGGGCCAGCATATGTAGGTGCGTTGTCAACTCCAGTTGAAAGACCACCAGTGGCGCCGCAGACCCCGACCCCGACAGCAGACCCCATCGAAAATGCCGCCCTCTTTCGCAGCGAAGCCCGGCGACGAGCGCTTTTCGAGGCCATTGATGACGGCTTTTGTATCATCGAGTTCATCGATGGCCCCGAGGGGCCAATGAGCGACTACGCTCACATCGAAGCCAACACCGGCTACGAACGACAGACAGGCATCAAGGATATCGTCGGCAAACGGCTCCGTGAAATCGAGCCCGACAATGCGGACGTCTGGCTTAATATCTACGGTGGGGTATTGAAAACCGGCAAGACGGTCCGTTTCGAGCAGGAATTCAAGGCTATCGGCCGGCATATCGAGGTATCGGCCACACGGCTTGAGCCGGAAAGTCTTCGGCAGGTGTCGGTTCTGTTTCGCGACATCACGGCACGAAAGACCGCGGAGGCCGCCTTGCGCGAGAGCGAGAGGGTCGCGCGCGAAAACATACAGCGCGTGCAGCTCGCCCTTTCGGCCGGCGCCATCATCGGTACGTGGTTCTGGGACGTGCCGTCCGACAAATTTACCGTCGATGACGGTTTTGCCAACGCCTTTGGATTTGATCCTTCCCTTGGACGTTCCGGCCTCAGCCTTTCGCAGGTCATCGAAACCGTGCACCCAGACGATCAGGCCGGTCTCGCTACCGCTATGGGCACGGCTCTGCAGCAAGGCGGCCACTACGCGCATCAATATCGGACGCGGCGGGCAGACGGCAATTTCTACTGGCTGGAGGCGAACGGACGGGTCGATCTCGGTCCCGACGGAAAAGCAATGTCGTTTCCCGGCGTCCTCATCGATATCGAGGAGAGGCGGACGATTGAACGGGAGCGCGACCGAGCAACATCCGAATTGCGAGCGCTGACGGAGACGCTGGAACAGCGGGTGGAAGAACGTACAGCGGCGCTCATGCAGGCCGAAGATGCACTGCGGCAGGCTCAGAAAATGGAGGCGGTCGGGCAGCTGACCGGCGGCCTCGCGCATGACTTCAACAATATCCTGGCTGGTATCAGTGGAAGTCTCGAGCTGATGAAAACGCGACTGGCTCAAGGGCGGATCGGCGATCTCGACCGCTACCTCACCGGAGCGCAGGGCGCTGTCAAGAGAGCGTCGGGTTTGACGCAACGCCTGCTGGCGTTCTCCCGCCGCCAGACGCTGGATCCGAAACCTTCGAATATCAACCGCGTTGTTGCGGGGATGCACGACCTGATCACGCGCAGCGTCGGACCGGGTATCGAGGTCGAGACAGCGGCCGCGGGCGGACTGTGGACCGCCTTCGTTGACATTGGGCAGCTGGAAAACGCGCTTCTCAATCTCTGCATCAATGCGCGCGATGCCATGCCCAACGGCGGAAAATTGACGGTGGAAACCGCAAACCGGTGGCTTGATGAACGCGCCGCCCGGGCGCGCGGCGTGGAGCCCGGCCAATATGTGTCGATGTGCGTCAGCGATACCGGGACCGGCATGTCGCAGGACGTGATAGACCGGGCCTTCGATCCGTTTTTCACCACCAAACCGACGGGCCAGGGAACAGGCCTCGGACTATCGATGGTCTATGGGTTTGCCGGCCAGTCGGGCGGCGCTGCCCGCATCTATTCCGAGGTCGGCAAGGGCACGATGATCTGCATCTATCTCCCCCGGCACATCGCGGACGCCACCGAGGATGAGATACTCCCACCCTCGCCTCCAACACCACCTGTGTCGGGGAAGATGACCATCCTCGTCGTTGATGATGAACCGCTCGTTCGAATGGTCGCCGTCGAGATCCTTGAAGAATTGGGATATTCCGTGCTCGAAGCCGAGGATGCGCCGTCAGCCATGAGAATACTTCAGGCGCGGCCGGATATCGATCTTTTGGTCACCGACGTAGGGTTGCCCAATGGCATGAACGGCCGGCAGCTGGCCGACGCGGTTCGCGGCGACAGACCGGATCTGCCTGTCCTCTTCGTCACGGGATATGCCGAGAACGCAGTTCTCAACCACGGGCACCTCGAGCGCGGGATGCAAGTCCTTACGAAACCCTTCGCCGCCGATGTCTTGGCGAGGCGCGTGGCGGAACTTGCGGGCGGCTAGCTATCTGCGTACAGCGGGATCGCTATCTACAGCGGTCACAAGGCTGCACGATGTGAAGCTGGTCAAAAGCGGTGAAGCGACGGATCGACCCGAGCTTCATTGCCTTGCTTGTCTGGATGACCCGGCTTCCGTGGCGTCGTTATGATCGTGGCAACTGCTGTCGTGCCAGCGCGCACCCGCGGAGAGCCCGGAAACGGCAAGATTAGCCAGGCAAGTAAAATGTTCAAGCTGTCGGCGAGCGCGGCGGTAAACTCGGATGGGTTTCTTGCCGAAAAACAGTTGGCTAATGCCCCCTGAACACGTCTCTCATATTGCTGACGGAAAAGCCCTCCATTTCGCCGTCCATGAGGGAAATCCGCAGAAGGCTAAGAAGACCGGGCTCTCGCCTACAAGTGTCGAGGACATTGTTGGCGATCACGCGCATGATCTTGACTTGCTCAGCGAATGGTTCACCGACATCCGCGCATTCGACGAAAAATGCTTGAAGATTGTGGCGGGAGATATGCGCAGAGCTGCAGCAATGCCGGCGATGGTTGTTAGCTCGTATCCCCGCTCGACAAACATACGCTCGGCTTCTTGCAGGATCTCCACACGCGTCTGCTGGGCTGTCTTGCGCCCCCGCGGGGTCGACCGCCTCTGCATTCGCATCTCCCAATTGATGCACCGCACAAACAGCTTGCCATTCGCTTTATATACGTATTAGTCTGTATGTAAATTTTGTATTTTTCGATTTCGGAGACTGTTAATGCCGACTACACCAGCCAAGATTGCTCTTGTTCTGATAAGCCTGTTGTCGCTCGCAAGCTGCCAGAAAGAAGACGCGGCTGCTCCTCAAGCGCCCCCACCGTCTCCCGTCGGCATCGTGACCGTGCAGCCCGAAACACTGCCCATCACCAGCGACCTCCCCGGTCGCATAGCCCCAACCCGTTTGGCAGAAGTGCGCCCGCGCGTGTCGGGTATCATCGTTGAGCGCGTGTTCCAGCAAGGCTCGCTTGTCAAGCAAGGCGACGTTTTGTACCGCATTGATCCCGCTCCGTTTCAGGTCCAGGTGGATAGTGCCACCGGCACACTGCGACGCGCTGAGGCAGCTCAATTGCAAGCCCGCCAGACAGCGGACCGCCAAACGCAATTGAGCAAGTCGAATGTCGCGTCCCGCCAGGAATACGACACGGCAATTGCGCAACTTGCGCAGGCGGACGCCGAAGTCGCGATTGCGAAGGCAGGTCTGGCTCAGGCGCAGCTCAGCCTTCAATACTCAAACGTGACCGCGCCGATCAGCGGCCGGATCGGCAGGGCGTTGATCACCGAAGGCGCCCTCGTGAGCTCTTCCGGCTCCGAGAATCTGGCAACCATCCAGCAGCTTGATCCGGTGTATGCCGACTTTACACAGCCTGTCGCTGACCTCGTCCGCCTGCGCAAGGCGCTGCAGGATGGCAAGCTGATGACGGGTCCCAACGAAGCAAAGGCGCAGCTCGTCTTCGACAACGGCGCAAAGTATCCCGAATCCGGCCGCCTGCTCTTTTCTGAAGCTGCGGTCGACGAAACCACCGGGCAGGTAACGCTGCGTGGAGAATTCCCCAACAAGGGCAACGATCTCCTCCCCGGAATGTATGTTCGCGTCCAGATCGAGGAAGGGCTTGAGCAGGCCGCAATGGCCGTGCCGCAACAGGCGGTCCAGCGTGATTCCGGCGGCCACGCGAGCTTGCTGGTGGTGGGAGCCGAAGACAAGGTCGAATTGCGCCGTGTCAGCGTAGGTCGGGCTATCGGTGAACGCTGGGTGATCTCTCAGGGGTTGAACGCCGGTGACCGCGTGATTGTCGAAGGCTTCCAGAAAGTCGCCCCGGGTGCGACCGTCAAGCCGCAGCCGTGGCAGCCTGATAGCGACAAACCCGAGACAACCAATGCCTCCGACACCGAAGCGGCGGTCAATAATGCAGCGGCCGAAAAGCCTCCCGCGTCAGTGCGGCAGTAAGGGGCCGGTCTCATGTCAAGTTTTTTCATTGATCGCCCAATTTTTGCTTGGGTCGTTGCACTCTTCATTATGCTTGCCGGCTTGCTCACCATTCCGATGCTGCCGATCGCACAGTATCCCAACGTCGCGCCGCCGCAGATCACGATTTCGACCAATTATCCCGGCGCCTCGCCTGAAGACATTTACCAGGGCGTGACCCGCCAGATCGAAGAGGAACTGAACGGCGTTCCGGGCCTGATCTACTACGAATCCACATCCGAATCGTCGGGTCGCATCTCGATCAACATCACCTTCAAGCCCGGCACGGATATTGCCGGAGCCCAGGTCGAGGTCCAGAACCGTCTTGCCCGCGCCGAACCGCGCCTGCCGAGCGCCGTCACCTCGCAGGGTATCCGCGTCGAGCAGGCAGGCACTTCGTTTCTCATGATGGTGTCGCTCACCTCAACCGATGGCAGTACCGATGTAATCGGCCTCGGAGACTATCTGCAACGCAACGTTCTCGGCGAAATCCGTCGTGTTCCCGGTGTCGGCAGCGCCACCCTGTTCGCGACTCAGCGCTCGATGCGCATCTGGCTCGACCCCGACAAAATGGTCGGTCTCAGCCTGACCGCAGCCGACGTTGCGAGTGCGCTCGAAGCCCAGAACGCTCAGGTGGCCGCCGGCCGTATCGGTGCGTCACCGAACCCGATTGGCCAGCAGATTTCCGCGACCGTCAACGTCAAGGGCCAGTTGACTTCACCGGAAGAATTCGGCGCGATTGTGCTGCGCGCGAACGCCGACGGATCCTCGGTTCGTCTGCGCGATGTGGCGCGTATCGAGGTGGGCGGCGAAAGCTACAACTTTTCCAGTCGTCTCAACGGCAAGCCCAGCGCCGCGATCGGCGTCCAGCTCTCGCCAACCGCAAACGCGCTCGACACGGCAACCGGCGTGCGCGAACTCATGACCGACCTCAAGCAGTATTTCCCTGCGGGCCTCGAATACGAAATCCCCTATGACACCAGCCCGTTCGTGGAAGTCTCGATCGAAAAGGTTATCCATACGCTGATCGAGGCGATGGTTCTCGTCTTTGTCGTGATGTTCTTGTTCCTGCAGAATTTCCGCTACACCGTGATTCCGACCCTTGTGGTGCCGGTCGCGCTGCTCGGAACCTGTTCCGTCATGTACGTCTCCGGCTTTTCCATCAACGTGCTAACGATGTTCGCGATGGTGCTGGCCATCGGCATTCTCGTCGACGACGCGATCGTGGTCGTCGAAAATGTCGAACGTATCATGGCAGAAGAAAAACTGCCGCCAAAGGAAGCCACCCGAAAGGCGATGGGTCAAATCTCCGGTGCGATCATCGGCATCACGCTGGTTCTCAGTGCCGTGTTCATCCCGATGGCCTTCTTCCCCGGAGCGGTGGGCATCATCTATCAGCAGTTCTCGCTGACGATGGTGGTCTCGATCCTGTTCTCAGGCTTCCTCGCCCTGTCGCTCACACCGGCGCTGTGCGGCTCGTTCCTCAAGCCCATTCCGGAAGGCCACCACCAGAAGAAGGGCTTCTTCGGGCTGTTCAACCGGGGCTTCGACAAGGCGTCGCACAAGTATTCAGGCGCTGTCGGCAGCATCATCAAGCGTTCCGGCCGTTTCATGATCATCTATGTCGCACTGCTGGGCGGTCTCGGCTGGGCCTATGTGCAGATCCCCAGCGCGTTCCTGCCGAACGAAGACCAGGGCTTCCTGATCGTCGACGCGCAGGCGCCCGCCGAGGCCAGCACCGACCGTACCATCGATGTCATCAAGCAGATCGAGAAAGTCGCTCTCAAGGAAAAGGCCGTAGACCGGATCATCGCCATCAACGGTTATTCCTTCTCCGGTAGCGGACAGAACGCAGCTCTTGCCTTCATCACCCTGAAGGACTGGGCAGAACGCGGTCCGGAAGATTCCGCTGCCGCGATCGCTCGGCGCGTCAACGCCCAGACTTCCGGTATTCGCGATGCGATCGCCTTTTCCCTGTCACCTCCGCCGATCCAGGGTCTCGGCAATTCGTCCGGCTTCACGTTCCGCCTTCAGGATCGTGGCGGAAACGGGCAGGCGGCGCTTGCAGCGGCCAAGGATCAGCTGATGGCTGCTGCACGCAAGAGCCCGATCCTTGCGGGGCTGCGCATCGAAGGCATGCCGGATTCCGCTCAGGTGGATCTGATCATTGACCGCGAGAAAGCCAATACATTTGGCGTCACGTTCGCCGACATCAACGCGACGATCACCGCCAATCTCGGATCGTCCTACGTCAATGACTTCCCGAATGCCGGACGCATGCAGCGCGTCACCGTACAGGCCGACGGAAACCAGCGTAAGTCGACCGAGGACCTGCTGAAGCTAAACGTACGCAACTCCAATGGCGGCATGGTGCCTATGTCGTCCTTTGCCAACGTGGAATGGATCCGTGGCCCGGCACAGGTGGTCGGCTACAACGGCTATCCGTCGGTACGCATCGCCGGTCAGTCCGCTCCGGGCTACTCCTCCGGTGAGGCCATCGCCGAAATGGAGAGGCTTGCCGCTGACCTGCCCGCTGGTTTCGGTTACGAATGGACCGGCCAGTCGCTGCAGGAAATCCAATCGGGTTCGCAGGCCCCTGCCCTGATCGCGCTCTCGATCCTGTTCGTCTTCCTGCTTCTGGCAGCGCTGTACGAAAGCTGGTCGATCCCGATCTCGGTCATGCTGGTCGTGCCGCTCGGCGTCATCGGCTCGGTTGCCGCCGTTCTTCTTCGCGGCATGTCCAACGACGTTTACTTCCTCGTCGGTCTGATCGCGATCATCGGCCTTTCGGCCAAGAATGCCATTCTGATCATCGAGTTCGCCAAAGATCTGCGTGCCGAGGGCCGGACGACCTACGAAGCGACGATTGAAGCCGCTCACCTGCGCTTTCGGCCGATCCTGATGACATCGCTGGCATTTACGCTCGGCGTTGTACCGATGGCGATTGCAACAGGCGCCAGTGCGGCGAGCCAAAATGCGATTGGCACGGGCGTGCTCGGCGGCATGATCTCGGCAACCTTGCTGGCAATTTTCTTCGTGCCGGTCTTCTTTGTCTTCGTCATGCGATTGTTCGGCGGCGCTCGCAACGAACCGAAGCCCGAGAAGGATGTTGACGCAAAGGCAACACCAGCTCATTGAGACGAAAATGCAGCGATGGCCTTTGCGCAGGGAGCATCGCATACTAACGCAGAGCGCCGATATCGTCGGCGCTCTCACGGAGCCCAGGAGGAGGGAGCATGAGAAGGACAAAGGCAGAGGCGGCCGAAACCAAGGCCGCAATTCTCATCGCGGCGGAACATGTTTTCTTCGAGAAAGGATTTGCAGCCACGACGCTCGACGAGATCGCCGCGGTGGCAAACGTGACCAGGGGCGCCATTTACTGGCATTTCGCCAGCAAGAATGAACTATTCCTGGAACTCTACAATTCCGCCCGGCTGCCCCAGGCGGTCTCGATGTTGGATCTCGAAAATTCGATCTGTGACGAACGTACAGCACTCGCGGTCATCGAAAAGGCTTGTTGCGACTGGTTCAAGCTCCTGGCGCACGACAGGCAACGGCAGCGAATGCTTACCATTCTGCTCCGTACAAATGTGATCAAGGAATTTCATCAGGTTGCCCAGGAAATGGAGGCGCTCGATGATTCCCATACGCAAAATCTCGAACGCACCTTGGAGGTGGCCGCCTGCAATCAGAGACTGGCGCCAAGCTGGACCCCCGCATCATCAAGTTATGCCGTGAAGTGGGTAATGAAAGGCTTGACTTACGAATGGTTACTCTCAGGGCAAAAATTTGACCTTGCAGCGGAGGGTTGCGACAGCGTGAAGAGGTTGTTTGCAAGCTTCCGTCTTCAACCTCATTGAGTGGTCAAAGGCCGAATTCTCCCGGTTCGGCTCGTTCTAGGATCCGAAAGGGCCTCGTCCACCTTCTTGAGACCATATCCAAATTGCCGATGCACGATGGTCAGCTGGATCACGCAAAGTCCTGGCCCTCTCCCATCTGCCACGCCAGCTTTTCGTTCAGATTGGAAGGCTGAGCCCCGCGGCGAAGTTCATCAGCTCGTCATCACGTCCGAAACCGGCCACAAGTTGCACGCCGATCGGCAGCCCGCTTCCTGAAAGGCCAATTGGCAAATTTATTGCCGGATAGCCGGCTATGTTGACCCACCCCGTGAAGACCGCGTGATCGCGCGGTCCGGCCAACTTTCCGGCGATTTTGTCAGGATAAGGCAACTCCGCGGCCCACGGCAGAGCGCCGGCAGTGGGGGTCAGGACGAAATCATATGCCGAGAATATTCCCGCAAGATGCTCTCGAAAGGCGGCGATTTGTTCAAGGACCAGGAGATAGTCAGGCGCCGAGATTGTTTCCCCTTCCTCGGCCATGGTCTTTACCGAAGAGCCGGCCATGGACTTGAGAAGGCCATCGCGCCACTTCATCATGGAGGCCGCACCAGTGCGCGAGACGGTCCACCAGATGTGGCCCGCCATATCGAGATCGAAGAATAGCTCGCCCGGGGTCACATGTGCGCCCCTCTCTTCCAGAAGATCGGCAAAGGACGCGGTCTCCGTCTCAACCTCCGGGTCGACAGGCACATCAGCAAACCGCGGAACGAACAGCACCCTCGGCCTGTGCGACGCGGCTTGCGGCCGCTCGAAGAGAGAACGCCTGTCGCGCACATCGCCGCCGCGCATCACCGCGTCGAGCAAGCGTGCGTCCTGGACGGTCCTCGTCAGGCTGCCCACCACCTCGAAATCCGTCAGGATCGACGGAAATCCCCACAGACGCGGAAAATGACCGGTCGAAGGCTTCCATCCAACAAGACCGGTGTGGCAAGCCGGACGGCGGATCGATCCGCCGCCATCCGTTCCGATTGCAGCCGGTACCAGCCCTGCTGCGACACTGGCCGCGGCACCGCCAGACGAGCCACCCGGTGTCAGGTCCGTGTTCCATGGATTGCGGGTCGTTCCGAAAAGATCGTTGCTGGTGTAGCCCTCGAGCGTCAGTTCGGGCACGTTGGTCTTGCCGATGATCAGCGCACCAGCAGCGCGCAACCTTGCCACCGGCAGTTCATCACGATCCGGGACGAAGTCCGCCAGTGCGCGGCTTCCCCATGTCGCCGGCAGTCCACGGACCAGAAGGTTGTCCTTGATCGACAGGGGAATGCCTTCGATCGACGAGCGGACCTTGCCCGATCTCAGCCGGATATCGCTTTCCATCGCGGCAGCGCGCGCTGCATCCTGATCAATGGCAACGAAGCTGTTCAGGGCCGGATCCAGGCGGGCGACGCGCTCCAGGCTTCTTTCCAGTAGCGCCTCGGCAGTGAGTGCACCGCTCGCGAGAGCGGCGCTAAGGTCGGAAATCGTTTCCATATTTCACCGGTCAATCAGGCTTCGGCGAGCCCCACTTTGACAATTTCCGGTAGGGAAACAAACTGTTCATCCTTCGACTTATCCCCCTCGATAAAGGTCAGCACGACAAACGTTGCCGTCCGCCCAAGCGCAGTGATGGGGTGGTGCCAAGTATCGGGTTTATAATTGATGCCAAGGTCGCCCGGCACGATAAAGGCATGCAGCTGGGATGCGTCCGGCTGCCCGTCACCGCCGTGCGGTGCTACCATGATGAGGTAGCGGTCGCAATCGACCGGGATGAACGCCTGCGAGGAGTGGATGTGGCGCTCCATCTGCGTGGCATCGAGGGGCAACTCGGTCGATGCAACGGCAACGACCGACAACTTCGCTCCCGCATGGTCTCGAAGATTGGCGAGCTCCTTCACGAGATCGATCGATTGCCCCGCGCGATCAGGGCGCCGCACGAGTTGGCCGAAAGGTGCGAAGGCTTGTTCGGTGATCTCTTTCGCAATGATCATTGTGCGGCATCCTTTTCGAAGGGATGCGTGGCAAGCCAGTGCTTCGCGACGTCAAGACGCTTGCACACCCAGACATCGGGCTTCGACTTCACGTAATCGAGGAACTTTGCCAAACCGGAGGCGCGGCCGGGATGACCGAGCAGGCGCATATGCATACCGACATTCATCATCTTCGGCTGCGTCGCCCCTTCCTCGTAGAGAAAGTCGAAGCTTTCCTTGAGATATTCGAAGAAATCGCCGCCGGTGCCGACGGTACCCGTCGCCCATTTCAGATCGTTGTTGGTGAGCGTGTAGGGAATGACGAGCTGCGGCTTGTCGCCGACCATGACATAATAGGGCAATTCGTCGTTATACGTGTCGCTATCGTAGAGGAAGCCGCCTTCCTCCATGACAAGACGGCGGGTGTTGATGCTCGGCCCGTGCCGGCAGTACCAGCCGAAGGGACGGTCGCCGAGCGTCTTCTTCAGGCTTTCCACCGCGAGGCGGATATGCTCGCGCTCCTGGTCCTCGGTGAGCTTGAAATGCTCGATCCAGCGCCAGCCGTGGCAGCACATGTCGTGCCCTGCGGCCCTGATCGCCGCGGCGGCGGCGGGATTGCGCTCCAGCGCCAGGGCGCAGGCATAGATCGTCATCGGCAGATCGCGCTCGCGGAATATCCGCATCAGTCGCCAGAAACCGACCCGACTGCCATATTCGAACATGGATTCGGCGGCGAGATCCCGTTCCCCGCGAGGTACGGGCGACCCCTGGACCTCGATAAGGCCATGGTCGCTGACGCCGTCATTGTCGCCGATGCTGTATTCCGACCCTTCCTCGTAGTTGAGCACGAAGTTGAGGGCGAGCCGCGCTCCGCCCGGCCATTTCGGATCCGGCGGGGTGTCTGCATAACCGATGAAATTGCGTTCGGGTTGATAAGCCATGATACGGCCTCCGATTTGAATGTTAGAATTGCTGTTCCTGGCGGCCGCGCACGAGCTGCGACAGGGTGACGGCGATGACCAGCGCCCCGCCGTAGAACATTTCCTGGATGAAGGAACTGAAGCCGAGGAAGACGAGCCCGGTGATGCCGGTCACGAGGAAATAGACGGCGACGGTGGTGCCCCAGGGATTGAAGCGACCGGGAGCGATGCAGGTCGAGCCGAGAAAGGCCGCGGCGAAGGCGGGTAGCTGGAAGGATACGCCGGAGACCGGATCGGCCGCACCCTGTGTTCCGGTGTAGAGCACACCGGCCAGAGATCCGAGGAAGCCGGACGCGACCAGGCAGCCGATGCGCACGCGGTCGGTATTTATGCCCGAGAGGCGCGCGACTTCACGCCCGCGGCCAACGAACAGGATGCGGCGACCGATAGCCGTATATTCCAGCACGTACCAGATGATGAATGCGATCAGGATCGCGTAGTAGAACTCCAGCGGGATCCCGAAGAGGCGCTTTACGATGACGACATCGATCAGTGTCATGGACACCCCGCTGATCGTCATGGAATCGCTGATCCACAGGGTCAGGCCATGCAAGAACGTGCCGACGCCCAGCGTGACGATCAGCGAATGAATCCGGAAATAGGTGATCAGAATGCCGTTCACCAAGCCGGTCAGCATTCCGGCGCCAAGTGCGGCCAGGATGGCCCAGCCGATGCCGATTCCATAATTGACGTTCAGCACGGCGATGATCATCGACGACAGCGTCATCGTATAGGCGATCGAGAGGTCGAAATCATTCGCACTCAGCGGCACCAGCAGCCCGAGTGTCAGCACGACAAGCACAGCCTGCGACCCGAGCAGGGTCGAAAGATTGCCCCAGGTCAGGAAGGTCTCCGGCCGCAGATAGCCGAAGACGGCGATCATCGCCAACCATACGATGATCAGGCCGAACTGCTCGGCGCGCTTCGCAAGGTCTGATGCTTTGATCCCGGCCGGCGCAGTAGCGGTTGCGGCGTCAGGCTTCTGTGACATGGGTCATTTCCTTTCGTTCGGCGCCGAGACTGATCTCTGCGATCGTATCCTTGTTGACGTCGGCACCTGTCAGCGTGGCGATCACTCGCCCTTGCGAGAAGATCAGAACGCGATTGCAGATCGCTGCCAGCTGCTCATAATCGGAACTGGCGCAGAGCACCGTCGCACCGGCTTCGGCGCTGTCCTTGATGTGTTTGAACACGGTTTGCCGTGCACCGATGTCGACGCCCTGCGTCGGCTCGTCCAGCAACACCAGCTTCGGTGAACTCTGCAGCCATTTCGCCAGCATGACTTTTTGCTGATTGCCGCCCGAGAGATTGGCGATAGGCAAATCCGCGTTGCGCGGGCGCACGTCGAACCGCTCCGCGAGTTCCGACGACAATCGCACCATTGCAGACCTGTTCAGCGCAAGACGAGAGAAACGCGTCGTCAGCACCGGCATCGTGACATTGTCTGACACCGGCAGCGGACCGATCGCACCGGCATGGGCCCGGTCGCCGGGGATCAGAACCACACCTTGCGCCATCGACTTCCGAGGCGTGACCTTGCCTATCTCGAAGGCCGTCGTCCCGAGCTGCGCTGTCCCTTCTGCTGGTTTTGCGCCATAGAGAAGATAGGGAATCTCATTATAGCCGCTCCCTACTAGGCCGGTCAGGCCCACGACCTCGCCTTCATGCGCGGTCAGGTCGAAATCGACGATCGTGCCACCGGACATTCTCTTTACTTCCAGCGAAACGGGTCCGCTTTCCGCCACCTCGGTCTTGTGACTGACCTCCCCCAGGCGGCGACCGACGATCGCTTCGATGAAATCCTGCTTCGACGCGTTGCGCGTATCGAGCCGGGCGGCGACCTTCCCGTCACGCAGTACGGTCGCCCGATCCGTGATTTCCATCACCTCATCGACATCATGCGAGACAAAAATCACACTGGCACCGGCGCTTACCACCCGGCGCACGACGGCAAAGAGCTGCTCGACGTCCTTACGAGGAAGAAAAGGGGTCGGCTCGTCCAGAATAAGAAGACCGTTGCCGTTGCCGTTGCCGTCGCCGTCGCCATTTTCCATTTCGCTGCTCGCGCGGACGATCGCAAGAAGCGCGCACTGCACCGGTGAAAGGTCCGCAACAGTAGCATCCGGATTGAGATCGAGACCGTAGGTCGCAAATCGACTGGCAACCTTCTTGCGTTCGGCGCGCCAGGCGATGGCCATCGACCGACTCTGAGAAAGCTGGCCGATCAGCATGTTTTCGAGGACCGTCAGGGCTGGGATCAATCCCAGATGCTGATGAACGAAGCTGATGCGATGCTCCCGAAACGCGCCTGGCGCCAGCGGAAGCGGCACGGCCTCGCCGCAGACATGCATCTGCGCTCCGGGTTCGGGCGCATGAAAGCCCGCAAGCACCTTGATCAGCGTCGACTTGCCGGAGCCGTTCTGACCGAGAAGTCCGTGAACCTCGCCCTGCCTGATCTCCAACGAAACATCGTTGAGCGCCCGGTGTCCGCCGAAGATCTTGGTGACGCCTGTCAGCAGGAGGGCCAGAGGCTCCCCCTGCCGATAGGTCGACACAGTGTCGCTTGCCGAATTCACTTCAGCATCCACAGCTTGGCGAAGCCGTCGACATAGGCGTCGCCATAGCCCTGAGAGAGTTGCGGAGGATTGCCGGCATCCATCGCATTGTCCTTGGTGAACATCATGAAGGGGATTTTGGGATCCTTGGGAACCGAAAGACCGCAGATGCGGCGCATTTCGGAATCGAGGATGGAATGGGCGATCCAGTCGAGATTCTCGCCGATATCCATTTCGACCTGACCCTTCTGCACCATGCCGACGACGAAAGGCGTGCCGTTGAAGGTCGCGATCTTCACGCGGTCCTGAGCACCCGTGATGGTGATGGCGGGAACGACGAACTGCGTCATGCTGTCATAAATGACGATGATGTAGTTGATGCTCGGATCGGCAAGGAGCGCCGCCTGAACGCCGGGGGTGATGCGTGTCGCCCAATCCGTGACCGGATAGTTGAGCGTGGTCGACTTGCATTCGTCGCACTGCGCCATCTCTTCCTTGATGCCTGCAACCATGCTGTCCGTGGAAAGAGGGCCGGTCGCGATCAGAACGAGAGCGTTCAACTTGCCCTCGGTCTTGGTAATCGCCCAATCGGCGAGAAGCGCGCCGGCTTTCTTGTAATCGATCGGAACGTCGCCGGTCGCGGTCTTGGCGACCTCGGCCGACTGCTCGATGCCGTTATAATGCGACGCGATGACGGGGATCTTGGCGTCCTGCGCAGCCTTGACCTGCGGAACGAGGACCCGCGGATCGGTGCCGGCCAGCAGATCGATCAGATCGACCTTCTGGTTCAGAGCGGCATCCATGCCCTGTACCCATTGCGAGCTCTGGCCCTGGTTTTCCCAGGTGGAAAACTTGAAGCCGACCTTCTTGGCGACCGCTTGCATCGCCTTTTCGATATTGGCAGTGAAAGGATTGGCGGTTGATACGGGAATGCTCATGATGGACTTGTCCGCCATGCATTTGGCCGCATCGAAGGGCTCGCCGGGGGCCTCGAAGACCGGCTTTGCCGTATAGTTTTCGATTTTCTTCTGAAAAGCCGCAAGGTCGGTGGCCGACGCATCCGCCACCGTCATCCCAAGCCCTACCCCCAGTACTATGCCGGCCAGTTTTCCCAGACCCAAAGTCATCCGCGCTCTCCAACGTGTCACATCGATTGAAACGAATTCAGTTATTGCCTGCAATATTGCGTGCAATCTTACATAAGCAATGAACGTGCCAATTTGGCGGGAAAGGATTTATCAGGGTAAATCCGCTCCCGAACTTGCAGGATTGCCGCATGGGAGCCAGCAGAATGCGCAATCAAGCGCCGCTTGCCTAAGAAAATGGCAGGCTATCAGGGAAGTTCGTAGATATCGATTTCGAGTCGGCGCCTCTCGGTGAAATCAAGAGCGGCCTCGATATGCTCGCAATGGCGCAAGGCTTCGTTCCGCGCCCCCTCGACGTCGCCCGCCTCGATCTTGTCGATCAGTGTCTCGTGGTCGTGAACGAGGCAGATGCTGTTTGAGCGCTCGTAAAGCGACTGGATGAGGGAAACTCGACGCATCAGCACCGTCAGCATCCGGCGGATCACCTCGTTGCCCGACATCTCGGCGAGCAGCTCGTGGAAATCGGCGCCGACCCTGTTGATCTCGGCCCCGCCGGTATGGATCACCTGATGCTGTCGGCCAACATGGTGGCGCAGCGTTACGATATCTGCTTGCGTCGCACGTCGACACACCATTTCGGCGATCGCCACATCGAGATGGCGGCGTGCCTCGAAGACGTCGATCGCCTCCTTGACAGTCGGGCGAGAGACGAAAGCACCACGATTGAGCTGAAACTCTACGACGGACTCGTCGCGAAGCCGTTCAAGTACCCGCCTTATCCGGGAGCGAGGCACGTTGTAGGCGGCGGCGAGTTTGACCTCATTCAGATGCTGCCCCGGCCGCAATCTCTTGTCGATGATGGCATCGATGAGCCTGTCGTACAGCATCTGCTCTTCCGGCATCGTCCCGCGCAAGGCCACAGCAGGTGGGTGGTCTGCCTCATTATGTGCATCGAGCGATTGCGTGGACATTCTGATTCCGGTTGTGTGGGCAGGTGCCGGGATACATGGCTTCTTTCGCGGCGGAGATCAAGTAAGGGCGGACGATCGTCGATCCAAAGCAGCCAGGAATGCTGCGGTAACGTCGAACCACATCGCCTGAAACGGACGCCGCCGCCAATCAGGACCCTGGCAACAAGGCCCCTGCTGGATTCCTGGATGGCCAAAGTCCCAGATGTCGGCTTCCCGCCAGCATCAATTTGCCGAAACGAAACTGCTTTCGGAATCCAAGCCGACCAGAAGACGTAAAAGCTTGTCTAAACGGTTCCATTCTTCTTGCCGACGGCGAAGTGGCTGAACCCATGGCGGGTGATCTCGGCGACGGGGTAGATGTTGCGGAGGTCGACGAGGACGGGGCTTTTCATCGTGGCCTTGAGGCGGCGGAAGTCGAGCGCGCGGAACTCGTCCCATTCGGTGACCAGCACGATGGCGTCGGCGCCTTCGGCGATCTCGTAAGGGTCGGTGCCGTAGGTGATCGGCCCGAGCACGTCTTTTGCCGCCTCCATGCCCTCCGGATCATAGGCATGCACGGTGGCGCCGCCGTCGAGCAACGCCTGGATGATGGTGATCGAGGGCGCGTCGCGCATGTCGTCGGTGTTCGGCTTGAAGGTCAGGCCCAGGATGGCGATCTTCTTGCCGCGCACGCTGCCGTCGCAGGCGGCGATCACCTTGCGGCCCATGGCCCGCTTGCGGTTGTCGTTGATGGCGACGGTGGTCTCGATCAGCCGAACCGGGCTGTCGAAATCCTGCGCCGTCTTGACCAGCGCCAGCGTATCCTTGGGGAAGCACGAGCCGCCGTAGCCGGGACCTGCGTGCAGGAACTTGTCGCCGATGCGCTTGTCCATGCCGATGCCCTTGGCGACCTTCTGCACGTCGGCGCCGATCTGCTCGCAAAGATCGGCGATCTCGTTGATGAAGGTGATCTTCATGGCGAGGAACGCGTTGGCGGCGTATTTGATCAGCTCGGAGGTGCGGCGCTCGCAGAAATACAGCGGCGCCTCGTTGAGATAGAGCGGCCGGTAGACCTCGCGCATGATCTCGATGGCGCGCGGCTCCTCGGTGCCGATGACGATGCGGTCGGGGCGCTTGAAGTCGGTGATGGCCGCACCCTCGCGCAGGAATTCCGGGTTGGAGACGACGGCGATGTCCTTATCCGGGAACTCCTCGCGGAAGATGCGCTCGATCTCGTCGCCGGTGCCGACGGGCACGGTCGACTTGGTGACGACGACGGTAAAGCCGGAGACGGCGGCGGCGATCTCGCGGGCGGCGGCAT
>NZ_JAUDRZ010000025.1:415762-547481 GCF_030380735.1 Rhizobium sp. S152
TGCTGCCGACTTGTCGACGCAGGTGACGTGATGGCCGAAATCGGCAAGGCAGGCCCCCGAGACCAGACCGACATAGCCCGAGCCAATCATCACAATACGCATGGATCCATTCCCTGAAACGACAATCGCAGCACCGCCGGACGGCCATGCTGCGACCCGTGTTAAAGCCCAAGGTCTACAAGTTCAAGACAGGAGAGGCTTCCTGCGTCCCGACCAGCGGCCCCGTTAAAAGACAGCGAAAACCTGATCTGTCGCTACTGCCGCTTGCCGATCAGCCAGACGAGATAGGGCGCGCCGACAAGTGCGGCAAAAAGCCCAAGCGGCAATTCGTAGGGGAAAGTCACGGTTCTGGCGCCGAGATCGGCGATCGTCATCAGCACGGCGCCGAGCAGGAAGGATGCGGCGATGTGGTCGCGCGCACGCCAGAAACCCGCCCTCGCCGCGATATGCGGCGCCATCAGCCCGACGAAGCTCAGCGGCCCGACGAGAAGCGAGGCCGCCCCTGTGGCAACGCCGGCGATCAGGATCAGGATGATGCGAGCCCTGCGCACCGGCAAGCCGAGCGCGATCGGGAGGGATTGGCCGAAGGGTAGGATCATCAGCCATCGCGTGCAGACCAGGCTGATAGCCAGCGAAAGCACCGCCATTATCGCCAGGACCGATGCCGACATGGCCGTGGAGGTCGAAGCCGAGCCACCCAGCCAGGCGAGAATCTGCCACGAGCGTTGATCGCCGACGGCAAGCAGGGCTGCGAGGATGGCCGAGCTCAGCGAGCTCACGGCAATGCCCGCCAGAAGCAACCGTTCAGGCGGCAAATGCCGCTTGCTGGCGAAAGCCAGCACCACGAGCATGACGCAGATGGCGCCGCCGCCGGCGCCGACAAGCAGTTCCAGCGGTCCAGCGGCCGGCACGAGGCTGATCGCCACGGCGAAACCGACGCCCGAGCCGCCGCTTACCCCGATAACCTCGGGGCTCGCCATCGGGTTTCCCGTCAGGCGTTGAAGAATTGCGCCGGAGACGGCAAGCAGTGCGCCGGCCGAGGCGGCGGCGAGCAGTCTGGGCCAGCGCAGCGGCAGGACATCGCCGATATCCGCGCCTGAAAGCAGGAACCATCCATCGGTCGAACGGCCAAGTGTGGCCGCCAACGCGAGGATGACGATGAAAACGATGCCGAGCACGAGCAGGCCCGACACGCCACGCTTGCGCCCCGGATCGGCCGAGGCCGATTGAAGCGATTCAGGATGGCGCACGCGCGGCAGCAGCCACAACAAGAGGGGGCCGCCGACCAATGCCGTAACGGCGCCGGTCGGGAAGGTCTCGCTGGTGGCTGCGGCAAACAGTTGCACGAGACTGTCGCAGAGCCATAGAAGCAGGGCACCGGCGATCGGCGCGGCAAGCAGGATCGAGCCGGGGCGGCGGGCGCCGAAGCCGCGCGCGATCGCCGGCGCTGCCAGGCCGATGAAGCTGACGAGGCCCACGGCGGCAGCAACCGCTGCCGCAAGGCCGACCGCCACCACGCCGACCGCAACCCGAATGAAGGTAAGGCCGACGCCGAGCGAGCGGGCGCCGCTGTCGCCCAAGGAGAGAACGATGAGTGGCCGGACAAGAAAGATCGTCAGAATGCCGCCGACCGCCAGCTCCACGGCCAGCGTGCCGGCAACCGACCAGTCCTGCTGGCTGAGCGACCCGCCGTTCCAGGTGACCAGCGACATCAGATACTCGCCCTGCGACAGCGTCAGCGCGGCGGAGAGCGCGCCGGCCGTCATGCCGACCAAAAGGCCGCCGATCACCATCGTCACCGGTTCCAAATCGCGCCGCCAGCCGAGCGCGAAGACCAATATCGCCGCCGCACTGGCGCCGGCCAGCGCCACAAGGCTGCGGTAGCCGTCGAGGAGCGACGGGGAGAACAGCGTGGCCGCGACGATTGCCAGCTGCGCGCCGGCCGAGACGCCCAATGTCGATGGCTCGGCGATCGGATTGCGGAGCAACTGCTGGAACAGCGCGCCGGACAGGCCAAGTGCCGCACCGGCAAGGATCGCCACGAAAGCACGGGGGAAAACCGCATAGGCCAGGATGATCTGGTTCATCGACATGCGCGCGACATCGAACGGCCATGCCGGCCAATCCGCCATCGGCAGGTGCAGCGCCGCGACGTAAAGCGAGAGCGCGGCCATGACGGCGACGCCGGCCAGGGAGAATGTTATGCCCGTTGCCGTTCTCACAGTGCGCCTGCCTGACCAAGAAGACCATCACGCAGCAGGCGCGCGAAGCGCAGCCCGGCCGTGATGCCGCCATAGGGATTGACGTTTCCGATCATGACGACGCGGCCTGCTTTGACCGGTTCCAGCGAACGCCAGATCATGCTGTCGCGCAGCCCGGTACGGGCCTCGACGGGAATGTCGGAGACGACGACGATGCGCGCATCCGGTCGGGCCGCCAGATCCTCGATGGGAACGGGCGCCGCGAAAGTGAAGCGCGACTGGTCTGTCCAGGCATTGGCGAGCCCGAGCCGCGCCAGGATGTCGCCGAACATGCTGTCGGCGCCGAAGGCCCGGAAGTGCCTGGCGTCGCCGATGTTGATGACGTAGGTCGGGCGCACTGCGAAAGGCTGCAACTGCGTGCGCGTGGCTTCAAGCATGGCCGCGGCCTGATCGAGAACCAGCTTCGCCGCATCCGCCCGATCGAGCAGCCGGCCGAGATCGCGGACTGCGGTCAGCGCTTTCTCGAAGGGCGGCTCGCCCTTGACGTAGAAGGGCATGGAAACGACCGGGGCGATGGCTTCCAGAACGGGTTTCTGTCTCGTGTAGAAGGGCGAGCTCAGGATCATGTCCGGCTTCAGCAGGTGCAGCAGCTCGTAGTTCGGCGCGCCGCGAAGGCCGAGGTCGGCGACGCTATCGGGCACTACGGGTTCCCGCGCATCGCTTCTGAACTTGATCAGCTCGGTTGCCGCGATCGGAACCACGCCGAGCGCCATGACGGTTTCCAGCATGGCCCAGTCGATGGCGGCGACACGGCGCGGCGCGGCGGCAAGGGCCGAGCGCGGAAAAACAGAGGCAAGGGCGAGCATCCGCAAAAGATGACGCCGGGCGATGCCCGGCTCCGGTCTGTTGTGCTTCGATGCCACCGCGATCCCTTTGTCTTGCTCGTCCTACCAGGAGAAGCTGAGACGCCCCATAACCGATATTCCGTCGCCATAAAAGCAGCCGAAGGTGCTGCAGGTGGAAAGATATTTCTTGTCCGCCAGGTTGGCGACATTGAGCGAGCCCCGGATGCCATCCTTCTGGTAATGGATGGCGGCGTCGACCAGCGTCACGGGGTCCATGTCGAAGCTGTTCGCGGCATCGCCATAGCGCTGTCCGAGGTAGCGGACGCCGGCACCGACGCCGAAGCCTTCAAGCGCGGTGTCTTCCTTGAAGGTGTAATCGAGCCGAAGGCTGGCGGCGTGTTCCGGCACGTTGTCCAACTGATTTCCGCCGTTCGGACCGCCGATGATGGTCGCGTCGGTAAAGGAATAGGCGGCACGCAGGTCGAGGCCGTCGGCAAGGCTCATGACGCCCTCGAGCTCGAGGCCTTGGACATGCACTTCGCCGATCTGGGCTGGAACAGCGGTGCCACTTGGGCCTGGCACAGTCGTGAGCACATTCTTCTGGCGCAGATCGTAGACCGCGGCCGAGAAGAAGCCGTCCCAGCCTTCGGGTTGGTACTTGACGCCGACTTCGTACTGCTCGCCTGTTGTCGGTACCGTAGGCCCGCTGGTCGCCGTCGGCGCCACGGGCTCGAACGAGGTCGAGTAGCTGATATAAGGCGCGATCCCGTTGTCGAAGACGTAGCTCAGCCCCGCGCGGCCGGTAAGCTTGTGGTCGTTCTGGTCGAGCGACCGCTGAGGCGTGGCAGCGGTAGGTCGGCGGTCGTATGTCGTGCCATCCGTGCGTGCCCAATCCTGGCGCAAACCGAGCGTGGCGCGCCAGTTCTCGTAGCTCAGCTCATCCTGCACATAGATGCCGAGCTGCTGCAGCGTGGTGTCGACGAAGGTATCGGTCGTCGGCGGCTGCGTGAGCACGATCGGAATGCCGTAAACGGGATTGACCGGATCGAGCGGCGTCGCCTGGAAGAACTTGGTGCTCGCATTGTTGTCGAAGTAGCGATAGTCGAGGCCGACGATGACCTTGTGCTGTAGGTCGCCGGTGTCGAATTCGCCGAGAAGATTGTTGTCGATGTTGACGGTGTTCAGGCGCTCGTCCTGGAATGTCGCGTTGCGGCGGATCTGCCCGCCGATAAGGCCGCCGGTGGACGAGGACATGCCGAGCGCCTGGTAATTCCAGTCGAAATTGGAATAGCGGACGTTTTGGCGGAACGTCCAGTCGTTGTCGAAGCGATGCTCGAACTCGTAGCCGAGGTTGGTCAGGTTTCGGTTCGAGTGATCGAAATCCTTGTCGCCGACGAAGAAATCGCGGCCAAGCGGCTTGCCGGTCGCGTTGATGGTGAGCCCCGGCGGCAAGCCGGAGGGCGAGCCCGGATTGTCGTGCTGGAAACTGGTCAGGATGGTGAGCGAAGTATCCTCATCAGGCTTCCATGTGAAAGCAGGCGCGATAAACAGGCGATCATTGTCGAGCTGCTCGACCTGCTGGTTGGCGAGCCTTCCGACACCCGTCAGGCGATAGGCGAAGTCGTCGCTGTCGCCGACCGGGCCGCCGACATCGAAGAAGGTGCCGTAGGTGTCGAAATTACCAACCTGTATGCCGACCTCGCCGAACCGATCGAACGTCGGCCGCTTGCTGATCTGGTTGATCATGCCGCCGGGATTGCCCTGTCCATACATGACGGAGGCCGGCCCCCGCAGGACTTCGACACGCTCCATGCCGTAAAGCTCGAGCGCCGGCGCGCCCGATGTGCGCATGACCTTCAGGCCGTTGAGGAACTGACTCTGGCGACTGTCGAAGCCTCGAATCCTTGGCGAATCGAAGCGCGCGTCGTTGCCGGCCGGCTCGCCGACGACACCAGGCGTGTAACCGAGCGCCTGGCTGAGCGTTCGGGCACCCTGGGCCTTGATCTGATCGGCGGTCATCACGGAGATCGACTGCTGGGTTTCCAGGATCGGCGTTCCGGTTTTCGTCGCGGTCGCGCTCGTCTTCGCGACATAGCCCTTCACCGGCCCCTTGGGGTTCTGTAGCTCGCCACCCTGCACGGTGATCGGCGCGAGGACCGTCGCCGCTCCATTGTCCTGCGCCAGCGTTGTTGTCGACAGGAGCGCCGCCGTCATGCCTGCAAGGGTGAGGGCAAGCGGCACTTGTCCGACTTTAAGAAAACGCACCGAAACTTGCAGCATGGACTGGCCTTATCACGCGAACTGTAATGTTGACTTTTATAGTCACCTATTAACAGCATGGGCTGTGAGGTCCAATAAGCGGGGCCATAAATTTTCATAGGTTTAACTTCTGAAAATTTATGGCTACATAGGCGGCAGTTATTCTTGAACCGATCCTGCGCCGGAGGCCGAATTGTCCGTTCAACGCGCTGCCAGCCTGGAGCTGCGGCATCTGCGCTACTTCGTTGCCCTCGTCGAGGAACGCAACTTCGAGCGCGCGGCGGCGAAGCTCGGTATCGCCCAGCCCGGCCTCAGCCAGCAGATCGCCAATCTCGAAGCGATCGTCGGCACGCCTCTGCTCGACCGGCGCAAGCGCGCCGTGCAACTCACGCCGCCGGGCGAGCTGCTTTTCGAGGAAGCCAGCAAGATTCTCGAACAGACCAACGCGGCGCTCGGTGCCCTGCGCCGCATCGGACGTGGCGAAAGCGGGCGCATCTCGATCGGCTACGTGGCATCAGCCGCCTATTCCGGCATGCTGATCAAGACGATCACAGGCTTCCGGCAATCCCATCCCCATGTCGACCTGCAGCTGGTGGAAATGGAGATGCGGCTGCAAATGCAGCAGATCGCGGAAGGCGCGCTCGACTTCGGCTATATCCGGCCGCCGGTGACAATCCCCGAAGGCATCGCCACGACCGTAGTCTTGAGGGAACCGCTACATGTGGCGCTACCCGAGGTGCACCGGCTGGCATCGAAGAGCCGTGTCGACCTCGCAGAACTCTCGAACGAGACTTTCATCACCCCTCGCCAGCCGTCCGATGTCGGCTTTCACGCCAACACCATAGCCGCATGCAACGAGGCGGGCTTTCAGCCCGACATCAGCCCTCTGGGGCGCGACTTTACGACGATTGCCAGCATGGTGGCGGTGGGGCTGGGCATCGCGCTCGTGCCGAAATCGCTGAACTGCCTGCAACTACCGGCAATTCGCTACATCGCGCTGTTGAACAACCGCGTCACATCCGACTTGGCGATCGCCTACCGGAAGACCGAGACATCGCCCCCCGTTCGCACCTTTATCGCGCATAACATGAAGAAACAGCAGGCCTCCTAAACGGCGACCCGCTTCATAGCGCGCAACGCTGCGATAATTCTTGCGCGGCCCGACGACGACCCAGGTTTCGGCCCAAAGATCGGGACTGCGGAAGATGACGCGGCCGCGATAAAGATCCGCGCCGCAATGATGCACCAGACGCTGCGTCGGCTCCGGCGTCAGGCGCACGAATTCGGAAAGATCGGGAAAGCGGACGACAAGTTCGTTACCGGATGAATCGAAGCGGTAGGTCCGGCTGCTTCTGAGGATCGTATCGCCGCTCGCCAGATCGCCGTGCTCCTCGAACTGCACCGATGTTATAAACGCCTCGCCCTCGAAGCGCATGATCGCCGAATTGAGGCGGTCGATGATCGTCCGCCTCACTCGCCAGGAGCCCTGGAACGCTTTCAGCCTGTCTTCAGCGGTTGCGGCCTGCGGCAACGCCAGTGCGCCTTACGACGCCTGGCGGACCGTATCGGACGCCTGCCGTCTCGGCAGCTTCCAGCCGGGACGAACGAAGTGGCAGGTGTAGCCGTTCGGGATGCGCTCGAGATAGTCCTGATGCTCCGGCTCGGCTTCCCAGAAATCGCTCGCGGGCGTCACCTCGGTCACCACCTTGCCCGGCCACAGGCCGGATGCATCGACATCCGCAATGGTCTCTTCGGCGACGCGCTTCTGCTCGTCGCTGGTGTAGAAGATCGCCGAGCGGTAGCTCGCGCCGAGGTCGTTGCCCTGGCGGTTGAGGGTGCTCGGATCATGGATCTGGAAGAAGAACTCCAAGAGATCGCGATAGCTGATGCGAGAGGGATCGAAGATGATCTCGATCGCCTCCGCATGGTTGCCGTGGTTGCGATAGGTCGCATTGCGCACCTCGCCGCCGGTATAGCCGACGCGGGTCGAGATGACGCCGTCATAGCGACGGATGAGATCCTGCATGCCCCAGAAGCAACCGCCGGCGAGAACTGCCCGTTCCGTTGTCATCGAATTTCCTCCACCTGATCGAGATAGGATCCATAACCCTGCGCCGCCATGTCGTCACGCGCGACGAAGCGCAGGGATGCGGAATTGATGCAATAGCGCAGACCGCCGCGATCGATCGGGCCATCGGGGAACACATGCCCGAGATGGCTGTCGCCGTGGGCCGAGCGCACTTCCGTGCGCACCATGCCATGGGTGCGGTCGTGAAGCTCGTTGATATTGGCGGGCTCGATCGGCTTGGTGAAGCTCGGCCAGCCGCAGCCGGATTCATACTTGTCGGACGAGGCGAACAGCGGCTCGCCCGAAACGATGTCGACGTAGATGCCGGGCTTCTTGTTGTTGAGGTATTCGCCGGTGCCCGGGCGTTCCGTGCCGGACTCTTGCGTGACGCGATACTGTTCCGGCGACAGCTTGGAAATGGCGTCGGGGTTCTTGCTGTAAGACTGCATTTGGTTCTCCTAGCAATGATCTGCCGGTTCGTTACCTGTTCGCGGCAGCCGCGACCAGAACGGGCTTTTCCCTGTAATCGGCAGGAAACATCCGCTTCAGGCTTTCGATCTTGGGCAGGTCGTTGATCACTATATAGGGATAGCTCGGGTTGTTTGTCAGGAAGTCCTGATGATAATTTTCAGCGGGATAGAAGGCCTTGCCGGGTTCTATGCGGGTCGCGATCGCCGCATCGAACACATGCGCCTTGTTCAGCTGATCGATATACGCCTTGGCAAGCCTGGCTTGTTCATCGTTGGCCGGGAAGATCGCAGAGCGATACTGGGTGCCGGTGTCGGGACCCTGCCGGTTCAGTTGCGTCGGATCGTGCGCTACCGAGAAATAGATCTGCAGCAGGTGGCCATAGCTGACCTTCCGGGGGTCGAAGGTCACCTGAACCGACTCGGCATGCCCGGTATCGCCGCCACTCACCGTCTCGTATTGCGCCGTACCCTTTCCACCGCCGGCATATCCCGACTTGGCGCTGATCACGCCTTTTACATGCTGGAAGACACCCTGAACGCCCCAGAAGCAGCCACCGGCGAAGGTAGTGGTCTCGGTCGCCGCGTTGGCATGCTCGTCGAGTGCCGGCGGCGGGATGACACGCGCCTCTTCCGCAAGGGATGGCGTCAATTGCAGCGCCAGTCCGCCTACGAGTGCAACCGCACCGGCACAGAGAGCGGCGCGCAACGGACGGCGGCCGATGATCGAGGCTTTAAGCACACTCATGATGATCTCCGTTCTGAAGAAGCGGGGCGAGTAGGAATGTAGGGAACTGCCCCATGCAAGCAACTACGGAAGGCGAAGGCGCTTTGTTACATGCTGGCAAACAGCTCTTGCGAGATTCGCTGTTGAATATGAAACGAAGCTTTGCTTTAAGGGTTTCATTCGACAGGACCCGGTGAAATTCCGGGTGGCTATTCCGGCCGCCGATCCGCCGGACCACGCAAAACGCTGATGCGACCTCCCCAAACGCCTTCCCAAGCGCGTTTTGCTATGCTTTGCGAGTTTTCAAATTCATGCCGTTTCCATCCATTCCTCGTGACTGGTCGTCCAATCCCGCGCGCGAAATGCTTGCCGGTGCCGTCGCTACCTTCGCGCTGATCCCGGAGGTCATCGCGTTCTCCTTCGTCGCCGGCGTCGATCCTGAAGTCGGCCTCTTCGCCTCCTTCGTCATCGGCATCGTCATTGCCTTCACCGGTGGCCGGCCGGCAATGATTTCGGCGGCGGCCGGATCGGTGGCGCTCGTCGTTGCCCCGCTTGTCCACGCGCATGGCCTGCCCTATCTGCTGGCCGCCGGGCTGCTCGCCGGGGTCATCCAGATCGTCTTCGGGCTTCTGCGCCTCGGCGTGCTGATGCGGTTCGTATCGAAATCGGTTCGCACCGGCTTCGTCAACGCGCTTGCGATCCTGATCTTCTGGGCGCAGATGCCGCATGTGATCGGCGGCGACTGGACCGCCTATGCGGTGCTGGCGGCTGGCCTTGCCATCATCTATCTCGCCCCGCGCATAACAACCGCCGTTCCCTCGCCACTCATCTGCATCCTCATCCTGACGATCGCTGCGGTGACACTGCACCTACCTGTCATGACGGTAGCTGATCTAGGTCGCCTGCCCGATTCGCTTCCGATCTTCGCCTGGCCCGATGTTCCCCTGACGCTCGATACGCTGAAGATCATCGCCGGCCCGGCCTTTGCGATCGCCATGGTCGGCCTGCTGGAATCGATGATGACCGCCAGCGTCGTCGACGATCTCACCGCCACGACAAGTTCCAAGAACCGGGAATGCACCGGCCTTGGCCTCGCAAACGCGGCATCCAGCCTGTTCGGCGGCATCGCCGGCTGCGGCATGATCGGCCAGACCGTCAGCAACGTGAAATATGGCGGCCGCGGGCGTCTCTCGACCCTGTTTGCGGGCGCCTTCCTGTTGATCCTTATGGTGCTGCTGAAGCCCTGGGTTTCGCAGGTTCCGGTGGCAGCGCTGGTGGCGATCATGATCATGGTGTCGATCGACACCTTCGACTGGTCCTCGCTGCGCACGCTCGTCGTCCATCCGAAGATGTCGAGCTTCGTCATGCTGGCCACTGTTATCGTGACAGTCTTCAGCTCGAATCTCGCGCTCGGCGTTACTGTCGGCGTGCTCCTGAGCGGGATCTTCTTCACCTTCAAGGTCGCGCGCCTGATGAAGGTGGAACTGGATAGCACCCCGGAGCGTCTGGTCTACCGCGTGTCCGGCCACGTCTTCTTCGCGTCCGCCGACGCCTTCGTCGAGGCTTTCGATATCGCAAGTGCCGAAGGCATGCAGGTGCGGATCGACGTTTCGCACGCGCATTTCTGGGACATCACCGCCGTCGCGGCGTTGGAGAAGGTCGTCGAGCGCTTCAGGGCGCATGCCGTCGCAACGGACGTGGTCGGCCTCAACGAGGCAAGCTCGACCCTGATCGAGCGTCTCGACAGCGATCTCAAGCTCAAGGAAATCTGAGCTTGGAAAATGCGACGTGGCGAACCATGGTTCGCCACGTCAACGCCGAGCGACTGCGCGCGGGTGTCTTCAAAGCTGGTGGAGATCAGCTCACCACTTCTTGCTGAGCTTGAACGTCACGGTGCGGGCATCGCCATAGCCGCAGACCGTCAGGCCGCCGCAACTCGCGACATATTCCTTGTCGAACAGGTTGGCGACGTTGAGCGAAGCCTGCCAGTTTTCCTTCTCGTACCGAATTGCCGCGTCGAAGACCGTTGCTGCAGGAACCTTGTTCGTATTCTCGTTGTTGGCCCAACTCGTGCCTTGATAACGGACGCCTGCTCCGAAGCTCAGTCCCTCCAAGGCTTCGTTCGTAACGGCGTAGTCGAGCCACAGCGATGCCTGATGCGCTGGAACGATAAAGGGCGTGTTGCCTACCAGTGCCGGGTTCGGATCGTCCGTGATCTCAAGATGGGTGTAGCTGTAGGAACCGAGGACCTTCCAGTTCTGATCGAGGTTGATCTTGGCTTCGAGTTCGAAGCCCTTGGATGTCACTTCGCCCAGCTGTTCGGTCAAATTGAAGTTGGACGGATTGGGGACGGCAGCATTTTCCTTGACGATCTGGAACACCGAGGCTGTCACGGAACCATCGATGAAGGTCGGCTCGTACTTCACACCTGCTTCGACTTGGTAGCCCTCTTCCGGAACGAGAGGCGCAACTTTCGTCGTGTCGACGGGGTCGGTCTGTCGGGTGCCAATTATCGGATTGAAGAACGTCGCGACGCTTGCGTAAGGCGTGATGCCGTTATCGAACTCGTAGGCCAGTCCCGCACGACCGCTCGCAGCATTGTCGTTGGAGTGATAGCTCGCACCGGCAACCGCATCCGACTTCGCATCGACAAAGTCGTACCGACCGTTGAGTGTCAGCAGCCAGCCATCCCCGAAATGGATCTGATCCTGCGCATAAAGGCCGAGCTGCTGCTGCCTGATCTGCGCGTTGGCGTAGACGAAGTTTGCACCTTGCGGCACGCCGTAAACAGGATCGGTGGTGCTAATCGGCGTAGCGCCGCAGCAGGCCTGCCAATCATCGATAAGATAGTACTTGTAATCCAGGCCGAGCATCAGGTTATGCGAGACGCCGCCGAACTCGAACTCATTCTCCGCGCGGTTATCAATGGCAAAGGTGTCCACCTTCGAACGCCCTTCGAAGCCGATACGTGCGAATTGCGTTTGGGTGGCGTCCGTATAGCCGTTTAGGTAAGGCCCCTCCTCGTGCTTGTAGAGATGTCCGTAACGGAAATTCTGCGAGAGCTTCCAGCCATTGTCGAGCTCATGTTCGAACTCATAGCCCAACATCTGCTGCGAGTAGACACCCTTGTCGATATCGGGCTCGCCAAAAAATGCATCGCGCTTGATCTTGCCGAACGAAGCATTCTCCACCGTGCCATAGTAGGGGAAAAAGCCGTTTCCAGTGTGTACCTGGTCGAGCCCACCGGCATAGCCCCACAGCGTCAGGCTGGTGGTATCATCCGGTGAAATCGTCAGCTGCGGCATGATGAAGCCGCGCAGATCGTGGGAGAAATCGGAATAATTATCACCGCCGGCAATCTTGCCGGTAAAGCGGTAGGTCATGGTATCGCTGGAACCGACCTTGTCGGAAATGTCGATGCCGGTAAATGCGTTGCCGTTCGAATTGATGCCGATGTCGGTATAGAACAACGGCTCGTCCGTGGGCCGCTTGCGGACAAGATTGATCACGCCACCGGGATTGGAACCACCCAGCAGCACGGATGCCGGGCCCTTCAGCACTTCCACGCGCTCCAGCATGAACGGATCGATCTGGAAGCCACCGAAACCGTAGCTGAAGAGCGTCAGATTGTCGAAGAAGACGCCTGTCTGCGTGGCGTTGAAGCCACGGATATAAAACCAGTCCGTGTCGGGGTCGTTGCCGTAGGGTTGCGCCATGACGCCGGGGGTATAGAGAAGCGCCTCGTCGACCTTGTTGGTGATGCCGCGATCATCCAGTTCCTGGCGGCCGATGACCGATACCGACTGTGGCACCTCGTTGAGCGGAGTGGCGGTTTTCGATCCGGTCGTGGTCGTCTTGGCGACATAGCCCCTTATGGGGCTCGTACCTGTCGCATCGGGTCCACCATCATCGGTCGCGTTGCCCGCGCCCTGCCCCTGAATGACGACGGGCTTCAGCTCCGTCGCCTCCTGCGCGAATGCCCCGGTCGCAACCAGTGCCGACATCGCAGCGCCGGCCAACAGATCCGTCCTCATGCTAAGACGATTAGCCTTGATGCCCATATTGTATAGTCCCCACTCACAATTGCCGTCGTCACGACGGGACGGTCCATGACCTTCGATAAGATGAGTGATTAACTCAATTTTTAAGCCGAGCCTTGTTTCGATCCCGTCGAAATTGAACGATTTTGGGCAATTTTTTGCGAGGTGGATAAACGCTCGAAACCCGTTGCAATCAGGTCACGCGCGCTTTCTTCCACAGCGCCGGCGTTGTTCCGACATGCTTGCGAAACGCACGCGTGAAATGCGCCTGATCGGAGAAACCGGTTTCCATGGCAACGGCCATCAGCGGCTGCGAACTCTCGATCAGCATCTGCTTGGCCTTGTCCAGCCTTGCG
Organism: Rhizobium sp. S152; assembly: GCF_030380735.1. GTDB lineage: Bacteria > Pseudomonadota > Alphaproteobacteria > Rhizobiales > Rhizobiaceae > Rhizobium. The sequence continues at coordinate 428,726 of NZ_JAUDRZ010000025.1, forward strand.
TTCATCTGCCATTGATGCGGGGCAACGCCGGTCGATGCCTTGAATGCGTGGCTGAAATGGGATTGCGACAGGCCCGCCAGTGTTGCCAGTTCCTCCAGGCGGATGTTTCGCAAGCAGTGCTCCTGGATGAATTCCGTCGCCTTGCGCAACTGCCAGGGCGCAAGCTTGCTCCGCTTGCGCGGCTCGGTCTTGGCAAGCTTCATCACGTCGATGATCAGCGACAGCGACAGACCGTCGCCATAGAGATCATGCAGCGGTTCCGGATTGAGGCATTCGGCGGCGATCAGCTTTGCCAGCGCCAGCATACGTTTATCGGCGAAAAGCAGGCGGGGATCCATCAGTCGCGAGGAGTCGAGTTCCTCCATCAGACGGCGCGCCACAAGCTCTGCGTCAAAATGCAGGTCGAGGTGGCGGACATAACGAACGTCAGCCAGATCGACCCAAAGCTCCATTCCTGCGGGAACGTAGGAAATCGGCCGTGCGAGCCGATCCTGTACCGCGCAGCTGCCTTTCGGCCTCAGCTTTACCCGCGATTCGCCCGGCCCCTCCAAATCAAGCAGAATGAAAAGCCTGGGATCAGCGGCCACATAGTGACCGCCGGCATAAGGTGCACATTCCACGTCCCAGACATCGGCGACAATACCGTTCCAGTTCCGGCGATGCATGCCGCCGATCACCGAAAATCCTTCAATGGTATTCTGCATGCGGGGCTGAAACGTCATATGGGTCGCCAATTATACCTTCTCATTTTACTCAACTTTATAGAACGATGCTGGCGAACGCAATGCATGCCATCGACCAGTGCCGCAGATATCCGATATAAGTTGACAAGCCTAGTGAAGTTTTGCAGGAGCAATAGTCCTGCCATCGGCCTGCCAAGTGGAGGCCGATATCCAAGACCGGAGATTGTCTGATGTCCACGCCTTTCTTGTCCATGTCGCAGATCCAATACGGCGTGATCTCGCGCACGATTCTCTCGGGCGTTGATCTGACACTGGAAAAAGGCAAGGTCCATGGCCTTATCGGGCCAAACGGATCGGGCAAGAGCACGCTGCTCAAAGTCATTGCTCGCCAAATTCATCCGAGTTCTGGCAGTCTCACCGTCGCCGGCGAAGATGCTCGCAAGTGGGGAGCACGAGCCTTCGCTCGCCAGGTTGCCTATATGCCGCAATTCACGCCGGCGACAGACGGAATGACCGTTCGAGAACTGGTGGCTCTTGGACGCTTTCCTTGGCACGGTACGCTTGGCCGTTTCGGTAAAGCTGACAGCGATATGGTCGAAGAGGCGATAGACCGCACCGACCTCAGGCCTTTCGCTGACCGCTTGGTAGCGAACATGTCGGGCGGCGAGCGTCAACGCGCCTGGATTGCCATGATGCTGGCCCAAAACGCGCAATGCCTGCTCCTCGACGAGCCGACGTCAGCGCTCGACCTCGCGCATCAGGCTTCGGTCCTGTCTCTCCTCCGCGAACTCAGCCATGAGCGTGGTTTGACGATCGTGGTGGTGCTCCACGACGTCAATCTTGCATCCCGCTACTGCGATGAAATGATCGCCTTGAACAATGGCAAGATCACAGCCCGCGGCACGCCCGCAACCATGATGCAGTCGGAGGTGCTTAAATCGGTTTTTGGCGTGGATATGGGCGTTTTCGCACACCCCGTCAGCCACGAGCCAGTGAGCTATCTGCTTTGACGCGGCCACAACCGGCGATGCACTACCATGGCTACCCCGGGGGTGGAGCTTTCTCACTTACTTGTATTCGATCAGTTTCTGGTTTCGCTTGCGAATATGGTTCACGCAAAACTTTACGATACCCCGGAATTCGGCGAACTTTCCGATAAGATCGAAGATCGAGCTTTGCCAAGCCAACCGCTTGGATATCCCTCCCCGTAACGCCAACCGGACCAGCTGAAATGGATAGAGTGCGAACAGGAGAGCAAGCGCAGGGTGAACAAATAGGGCACCCGAGATCGCCAGGAGCGGCAGGGCGAATGCCCAGAAAATTGAGCGAATGATGCTGCGGCGCCACGGAGAAAGTGCTGATCCGCGATGGATGTAGGACACCTCCGCAAAGGCATAGCCGGTCCGCACGCAGCGTCGCCACCACTGGCCAAAGTGCATCATGTTCGAATCGTGCCGAACCATATCCGCGTCAAGCTGCCAGACCGTTCCGCCAGCTTGGCGCAATCGAACACAAAGCTCAGGCTCTTCGCCGGCAATCAGCGAGCTTCTATAGCCCCCGCAGTGTTGGAACGGCTGCACCCGCATGAGGCTGTTGCCGCCGCAAATCGTGGTCTGCCCGGCCACGCCGCCTTGCCAGTCATTATCGTTCAACGCATTGAAAACCGAGCGCTCGGGAAACCGCTCTCGCAAGTGGCCGCTGACCACAGAGGCATTCCGGTTCGCGGCAAGAAACGCAACTCCAGTCACGATCCAGTTTTCGTCCACCAGGCAATCGCCATCGACAAACTGGACAAAGCATATATCCGGCCAAGCTTCGATCGCCGCCGCAACGCCTTCATTGCGCGCTCGTGCGGCAGTAAAGGGGATCGACATATCAAGCGCCACAACCTTCGCGCCCGCCCTAGCCGCCATCGCCACGCTGTCGTCGGTGGAGCCGGAATCGACATAGACGGTTCGGTGAATAAATGGCCTCAGCGACTGCAGGCAATCAACCAGGCGCTGCCCCTCGTTGCGACCGATAACGACCACGCCGACTTCGCCAGGCGCTTCGACATCCGGAGCGATGATTTCTCCGAGTTGATCCGAGGCGACCTTCCCGGAGGGGGCGGATCGCCTGGCCTTGATAGTAGAGTACCAACGCCTCACGACGGCCACCTCGTCCTTGGATACCGCGCCCGCTTTCTTCAGCGAATGGACGGATGGCCAAAACAAAATCACTGCTTACCTCATCATTGAGATCCTGGCCGATCTGCCGCGGATACTTAATCAGCCACTGACGATACCACGTTTCCGACACACAATAATCGAGAACAAACGAAGGACAACGTTACACAATTCGCAGTATATTTCACTATTCTCGACGCTATATACCAAAACAATATTACAAACCGTCAATGTGAAAACAAGGCGATTTTGATGTTTAGGTAAACGTTAACGATGAGAGAAGTGCTCGAGCCGCCGCGCATATGAGGCGGCGAGGCGAAGTGAAGGCTTCCAGCTGACCGAACGATGTTAGTCTAGGTCTCTCCCACGCGAGGCGAGCGCTGCATCTCCTGAAGTCGGTTATCGATCTTCTTGAAGACCTTCACTAGGCCGAGGATGTCTTGGTCGTCGACATCGGCTAGCACCTTGGCATCAACCGCGTCCCGAGCGTACTGAAGATCACTGAGGACTTTGCGGCCAGCGGTCGTCAGATAAATCTTGCGAGCCCGCCGATCATCGGCATCGGCTGTGCGCTTGATCAGTCCGCGCTCGCTCAAAATGTCCAAGACGCGCACGAGTGTCGATGCATCAATGCCGACTCGAAAGGCAAGCTCCTTCTGGGTGACGCCCTCGCCGTATTCGTTGAGATGCAGAAGCGGTGCCCAAGTCGCATCGGTCAGGCCGAGATCCGAGAGGGCGCAGTCTATAGCGCGCCGCCACGCGCGGGCTAGCAGCGCGAGCTTTATGCCGAGACGCTTGCGTAGCGCTTCCATTTCTTCGCATGACATGCGCGTTCATTCACTCCCGTTCCCCGTCCCAGGGTTCGTCCCCAGATACGAGAACAGCTGTCGCCTATTAAACGAGAAGATGCAATACGCTCTGGTTGTTTGCGGGGCACGCACAGCTTTTATCGCAGCCGAACGATATCGACCGGGCGATTATTGATGATCGCTTCCATCGAAAAAAAGCCGGTGACCGTTGCGAGGTCAAAATTGGTGATCAGCTTCTGGTAGAAAGCATCATAACCGGACATACCCTTGGTCACCACCTTGATCAGATAATCCCAATCTCCGCCAATGCGATAGAAGTCGATGACTTCAGGCAGGCGGCTTACATGCGTGCGGAAGCCGTCACTCCATTCCTTGGAATGGTGACGCGTGCGGATCATCACGAAGACAGTCAGGTCAAGGCCAAGGGCCTGAAGATCGATATCCGTGTGCGACCCGCGAATCAGCCCAAGCGATTGAAGTCGCTGAAGCCGCCGCCAGCAGGCATTTTGCGATAGACCAACCTTCTCGGCCAAATCACGTTGCGACAGGCCGGCATCGAGTTGAACGACCGACAGGATCTTCATATCGAATGCATCTATTTTTGTGAGATCGCCGCTCATTTGACCCGCTTTGTGAGTTTATTCTCAAAATATAGGTGGGTTTTTCGAGTTTTGGCTAGGATATGATCGATGTCAATATCCGAGCCAAGGAGATCATCGTGGATAACGCGCTTGCGTCGGCGAGACAGGTCACATCGCCCCTCGCCCAGTTCCGTCAACACCTGCCGAAAGGCTGCGTTGCCGATCTCGGAAACGGGCTCATCGGATCACACGCGACGATCGCCGGTCCCTATGGCGAGCACCCTCTCGTCTATGCCGATTATGTCGCCTCCGGCAGGGCACTCCGCCAGATCGAAGATTTCGTGCTGGAGGAAGTGCTTCCCTATTACGCCAACAGCCATACCGAGGCCTCGCACTGTGGCGGCTTCATGACGAGGCTGCGCCGAGAAGCACGCGCCGTCATCGCCTCCGCCTGCGGCGCCACAGACAGGCACGCGGTTATCTTCACCGGTTCCGGCGCAACTTCCGCCATCAACCGGCTGGTGAAGCTCTATGGCGTCACCGACGCCGTCGCGGCCGACAAGCATGTGAGAGTGATCATCGGGCCTTACGAACACCATTCCAATATTTTGCCCTGGCGTGAGAGTGGCGCGCAAATCGTGGAAATTCCCGAAGATCCAGATGGAGGCCCCGACCTGCGCGCATTGAAGGCAACGCTCGAGGACGGCTCACCGGATCTCCTCATTTGTACGATGTCCGCCGCATCCAACATAACGGGCATAACAAGCGATATTGCCGCCATCACCCGCATGGCGAACGCGGCCGGCGCGAAAATGATCTGGGACTATGCAGGCGCCGGACCCTATGTCCCTATCTCGATGTCGCCTGCCACCGGTGCCGAGATCGACGCCATCGTCGTGTCGCCGCACAAATTCATCGGCGGACCCGGCGCATCCGGAATTTTGATCCTTCGCCGTGATAGCGTCACGACGCGCGCACCGTCGTGGCCGGGTGGCGGCACCGTGAAGTTTGTCTCGGCGCTGGCGCATGACTACAGCGACAATATCGAAGCGCGCGAGGAAGCCGGGACGCCGAATGTCGTTGGCGATATTCGCGCGGCGCTCGCCTTTATCGTCAAGGACGCGATCGGGTTGGAAACGATGGCCGCTCGCAACCGCGAACTGACGCTGCGCGCGTTCAGCGCCTGGAAAGCTGTGCCACAACTCGAGATCCTCGGCCTTTCCGAGCCCGATCGCTTGCCGATCTTTTCCTTCAGGGTGAAAAACGGAAAGGGCGGCTTTGTTCATCAGCAATTGATTACTCGCATGCTGAGCGACCGGTTCGGCATCCAGGCGCGCGGCGGCTGTGCTTGCGCAGGGCCCTACGTCCACCGACTGCTGTCGATCGACGACGAGCAGTCAGAAGCGATCAGAGAAGCCATTCTCTCCGGCGACGAGCTTCGGAAGCCGGGATTTATCAGGCTGAACTTCAGCGTTCTGCTGACGGATGAAAAGGTGCAGTTCATCCTCGATTCCGTGGCACGGCTGGCAGCCGACGCAACAGATTTCGAAGCTCAATACGACGTTGACCCGAAGCGGGCGATTTTCTTCCCCCGGATGCCGGGAGGCGGGGAGAGCCTATACTGAAGCCTGATGTCATCGGTTTCCGGTATGCGCGGAGCGGCAGCGTCCATATGTCGTCGCCTGCCCCGAATGTGCGCTTGCGTCGTCATCACCAGATGCCGGGATTCGACAGAAGTCGGCCCGGTGGCAACGACGTTGCGGTGTTGCGTGGCGCGTCCTGACGTAGGCGCCGTCCCTACTGCCAGGTGCCGTTGGGAAGGCGGCCATGATACGGCGTGTCGCGGCAATGCCCCCATGGGCCGAGCCAATAGCCGGGAGGGCAAGGATCCGCGGCAATCGGCGGGTAATAGGCAGGCGGATAGTAGGGTGCAACGTAACGCGGCGCCGCCAGGCTTGCTCCGATCGCCGCACCTGAAGCCGCGCCAAGTGCATACCACCCGGCATTGTTCCAGCCGCGCCAGTGGTCGATGAAGACCGCAGCCGGTCCGGTTGTACCCGCGAGATTGCCCTCCAGCACCGTAACATCGAAGGTCAGCGTCGCGCCGTCGAGTTTGGGAGCCCTCAGGGTTACGACCGCATCACTCACATCCGATCCCCCGCCGAGGACCGAAACGGTGGCGTTTGGCGGATCTTTCTCGAAACTGTCAGGTCCGCTGTTCCACTGCTTGACGATCTCGTCGGTCGCAAGATGACCCGCGGCTCGAACGGGCCGGTCGGAGAAAACGATCGCGTTCGCGGAAACGCCAGTGAGAACCAGCTTGTCACCTTCCAGCTTGGCGCCATCAGCGTTCAGCACCAGAAGCGCTGCCGCCGGCGCCTGTTGAGTGACCTGGCCGATCGTCTTTTCGAGCGGAACATGCGGCTTCCTGGCTTCCTGTGCAGCGGCGATGCCACTCATCAAGGTCAGTGAGCCCGCGAGCGCCAATCCAAAAGCATATATGTGTGTCATTGCGATCCTCCTCCAATGTTACATTTCGGCTTCCTTCAAAACGAAAATCAGCCGCCACGTTAAGAAGCGGACTTAGTCAATGCCTGCCTGTGCCTCGGCCATCGACTGCGCGATCAGCGCGACATCTGCCCTGCGGGAGCGCTGCGATATGAAGCCCGACGATCAGACATACTCTTCTTCCTTTTCATTGCAGCTGAGCCCGCGACAACTGCTCAGGCCGCCCTGCGTCGCGGTCGGCCATGTCCGCGAGGCGTTGGTCAGAGCGGACTACTCACCCGACAATTTCGGCCTGCTGCTACTCCTGATGGTCATCAAGATCCCACTCCTCATAGGCTTGCTCTGGGCCGCGCGGCGAGAGATGGCTGGCTACGGTCGGCGCATCTCCGCCTGACACACCGCATTTCGTCGGTCGCGTCCTAGAAACGGAATACGACCCCGACGATCGGCCCATGTTCAACAATATCGTTGGTAAGGCTGCCGTTGGAATAATCGACACCAAGCGCACGGTAGCCAACGACCGCGGAGATGCTGTCTTTGAAATTGTAACCGAGCCCCGCCATGACGTCCCAGTCGATATCCGCGCCACCCGCGCCGATCATGCCCCAACCGGTGAGATAGAACTGTTGGGTAAGTGAATAGACGCCTCTGACGCCGACCACACCGTCGACCCATACGGCATCATCACGCCCGGAAATGCCGCCGAGTGGACCGCCATGAAACGCAATGGTCGTTTCCGTCCACCACAGCTTGGCTCCCGCCGTTACATCGAGACGGCCCCGCTGGTCCTCAAGGACCGTGTAGCCGACACCCAGCATCGTCGTAAATGTCTCTTGCTTGAGACCGACGCTATCGGCAAGGACGCCACGCGGTGTGGCGGAGCCGCTGGTAATGCGCGCATAGGAAATGTCCGTCAGAATGGAGAAATCGCCGTATCTCGCCTCACCGGCGCCGGCGAAGCCGAAGTCGATATCTTTCAGAATATCGCCGAAGCTCTCATCGACATGGACTGTCGGCAATCCGAAGACGCCTGTGTCGCCCGTTATGCCGGAGAGCCAGAGATAGGGAGCGAAGGAAAATGTCCAATGATCCGGCTGCTGTTCGCTCGGCTGCGGCGCCAAGGCTGGCATCATGTCCGAGGCCTGCGTTGACATGGGCGCCGCGAGACCCAGTATGGTTGCGGCGAAAGTTGCAAGCCAGACACCGCGTCTACGGCACCTTGCTGCGCTTTGCATGCACAAAAATATGCTGTTGCTGTTCCTCATTCCGCGCATCCCCCGATACGACTACAGCCCCAACGATATCGATACTCCATGAATAGTTGAATGTCGAATCGATCAATAAACCTACGAGAAGTGGCCGTAGCCGCCGTTTCGCAGGCGGAACGGCGACTGATGAAATGTAGTCAGGCTTCGGATCCTTCCGGGTCGCGGAACAGTTCGAGCGCTGCGACCACCGCAGGGACCACGAAGGCGCCGGCCGGTGCGAGAATGAAACCAAGGGCACCAAGGCCACAGCCGACGGCGAAGGCCACGACGGCAACGATCATTCGCTTGATGCGTGCGGCCGCCGCTTCCGTCTGCTCACCCTTCACGCCGGCAAGCAGGTCGGCGAGATCGAGCATGATCTGGGTGGTCGTTCCCGTCATGAGTGTCGAGGGGGGCGCCTTTGGCAGATGTGCCCGGTGAACAGCGTTCTGAATCGCCATTGCGGAAACGAGGATCATGCCGACGACGCACATGACGAGGCCTTCGCTCGAAACGAACGGACCGTGATAGAGTGCGTAAGCGCCAACTATGGTGAGCAACACGAATTTGGCAAACAACAGCGGCTTCACGACAGGCAGGTTGCGACGCTGCAGGCAAAGCCCGCTCAAACGCGTAAGGAAGACCACCACGCAGAACACGGGAAGTGCCAGAAGCTTCGGAAGGGCACCCGCTGTGCCCAGCGCCACCGTGGAGCCGAAAGTTACGAAGTTGCCGGTCACATGGGCAGTGAAAAGCCCGGAAAGTGCAAGGAAGCCAAGTGTGTCGACGTAGCCGCCGTTGAAGCTCAAGAGAAGCGGGAGCGAGGGAAACTTCATAATATTATCCAATCTGTTTTATGGGGTCGCTGAAGATGCTGGCCCGCCGACGGTTGGTCGGCGGCGGGCCGGGATCGGATCAAGCCTTGGCGAAAGCCAAGAGATCGGCATTGAGCACATCGGCATTGACTGTCAGCATGCCGTGCGAGAAGCCGGGATAGGTCTTCAGCGAACCGTTTTTCAGCAGCTTGGCGGACTTCAGCGCGGAGTCGGCAATCGGCACGATCTGGTCGTCCTCACCGTGAAGGACGAGCGTTGGAACAGTGATCGCCTTCAGGTCTTCGGTCTGGTCCGTTTCAGAGAAGGCCTTGATGCCATCGTAGTGCGCCTTGGCACCGCCCATCATGCCCTGGCGCCACCAATTCTGGATCACGCCTTCTTGAACCTTCGCACCCTCGCGGTTGAAGCCGTAAAACGGACCGGCCGGTACATCGCGAAAGAATTGAGCGCGGTTGGCGGCCAGCGCCGAGCGGAAACCGTCGAATACTTCAATCGGCAGTCCTTCTGGATTGCTCTCCGTCTTCAGCATCAGCGGCGGCACTGCGGAAACCAGAACAGCCTTGGCAACGCGGCCGGAGGGCTGGCCAAACTTCGCGACATAGCGGGCAACCTCGCCTCCGCCGGTGGAATGGCCGATATGGATGACGTTCTTCAGGTCCAGTGCCTCGACGACGGCGAAGGCGTCGGCTGCGTAGTGGTCCATATCGTGACCATCGGCGACCTGCTGAGAACGGCCGTGGCCGCGGCGGTCATGAGCAACGACGCGGTAACCCTTGGAGAGGAAAAACAGCATCTGGGCGTCCCAGTCGTCCGAAGACAGCGGCCAGCCATGGTGGAACATGATCGGCTGAGCGTCCCTGGAGCCCCAGTCCTTGTAGAAGATCTCGGTGCCGTCTTTGGTGGTGATAAAGCCCATGGTCGTATTTCCTTCAGTTGGGTTGGAGATGGGTGCAGCATTTGCTGCGACGTTGAACGTGTTGGGAAGGGTCATTGCGGCGACGACAGTGGCGCCTGCCAGGAGCGCATCGCGGCGGGTGATGGGGAAATTGTGGTTGCTCATGTCTACTCCTGCGATATCCGCCGTCTCGTTTCGAGTGGCGCTGTGTTCGTCTGATGGAGAGATATTGCCCTGAGTTATTGCCCACAACAATTGCATCAATTGTTTCGATTTAATTGCATTTTCCGCAATTATAAGAAACTGCTGCAGACATGATCCGCAAGCATCGAGAGACAACAAAAAAACGGGCAGCGGTAACCGCTGCCCGAGAAAAGCGTTAGTAATGACTTACATAAATCAAACAGCCCAGCAAGAGCAGCCGAGTGCGCCGAAGAATCCCTTGAGATCAGCGATCGGCAGTTTCGAGGTCCACGCGCCGGCGTGATCATGGCCGTGAACGCCGCAATCGCTGGCGCATCCGCAGGATGCGATTGCCGTTCGGCGTAGGGAATTGCGGCCGGCACCTTCAGGTTCGCCCCAAGCCGCGTAGCCGCCGAACTTGCGCACCGGCGACCAGTCGGGCATGGCCGGCGGAATGTTGCTTTCGTCAAGCACCTTGAAATCCCCGGCGCCGTAGACGATCTTGCCGCCAACCATCGTGAGGTCGGACGTCAGGAACGAAATCTCGTCTTCCGCGCAGGCGAAGAAGTCCTTGCTGGGTACGACGAGGTCGGCGAACTGGCCCTTCTCGATCCTGCCCTTCTTGCCTTCCTCGTTGGAGAACCATGTGACCTTTTCGGTCCACATGCGAAGTGCCGTTTCGCGATCGAGGCAGTTGGCGCGCGGATAAAGCTGCATGCCGCCAACGGTCTTCCCGGTCACCATCCAGGAGAGCGAGACCCAAGGATTATAGGACGCAACGCGCGTGGCGTCAGTGCCAGCGGAGACGTTGACGCCCTTTTCGAGCATGCGCTTGATCGGCGGCGTCGCCTCGGCGACGCCATGACCGTAGCGCTCGACGAAGTATTCACCCTGATAGGCCATGCGGTGCTGGGTGGCGATGCCGCCACCAAGCGCCGCGATGCGGTCGATCGAGCGTTCGGAAATGGTCTCGGCGTGGTCGAAGAACCAGTTGAGGCCTTCGAGCGGGATATCCTTGTCGACCTTCTCGAAGACGTCGAGCGCACGCGAGATGGTTTCGTCATAGGTGGCGTGCAGACGCCAGGGCCAGCGATTTTCGGCAAGCACACGTACGACCTCCTCGAGCTCGCCCTCCATTTCCGGCGCCATTTCGGGACGCGGCTGGCGGAAGTCCTCGAAGTCGGCGGCGGAGAACACCAGCATCTCGCCGGCACCGTTGTGGCGGAAGTAGTCGTTGCCCTGCTTGTATTTGACCGACGAGGTCCAGTTGAGGAAGTCTTCCTTTTCCTGTTTCGGCTTCTGCGTGAACAGGTTGTAGGCCAGACGAACCGTCATCTGGTTTTCGTCCGATAGCTTCTGGATGACCTCGTAATCGTCCGGATAATTCTGGAAGCCGCCGCCGGCATCGATGACACCGGTGACGCCGAGGCGATTGAGTTCGCGCATGAAATGCCGCGTCGAATTGACCTGGTAATCGAGGGGCAGCTTCGGTCCCTTGGCGAGCGTCGAATAGAGAATGCCGGCATTCGGCTTGGCGAGCAGCATGCCCGTCGGATTGCCGTTGGCATCTCGCGTGATCTCGCCGCCGGGAGGGTTGGGCGTATCCCTGGTATAGCCGACGGCGCGAAGTGCTGCGCCATTGAGCAGCGCCCGGTCATAGAGGTGCAGGAGGAAGACCGGCGTATCTGGTGCGATCGCGTTGATCTCTTCGATCGTCGGAAGTCGCTTTTCAACGAACTGATGCTCGGTGAAGCCGCCGACGACGCGCACCCATTGCGGTGCCGGCGTGATCGCCACCTGGCGCTTCAGCATGTCCATCGCGTCGGCCAGCGACCGCACGCCGTCCCAGCGCAGTTCCATGTTGAAGTTCAGGCCGCCGCGGACGACGTGGGTGTGGTTGTCGATCAAACCGGGAAGAACCCGCTTGCCTTTGAGATCGATAATCTTCGTATCGGGGCCGGCATGCGCCATGATCTCGCTGTCGTTGCCGACGGCGAGAAATGTTCCGTCCTTGATGGCAACGGCGCTGGCCGTCGGATTGCTGCGATCGAGCGTGGTGAACAGACCGTGGTGGAGGATGAGGTCGGCGAACATGTGATATGCTCCTGGCTTCATTATTGCGATTGAATTCAAAGCTTTGCGCCGGATTGACAGATGCCCTCTCCGCCGCAATGCGAATCTCCCCTTGCGGCGTCAGCTATCAGATTTCAGCTGAGCTTGGCGAGACACGACAACGTCATTGCGGCCTTCCCCTTTCGGCAGATGGCCGAACATGTGGGGCTTGATCTGGCCGATCCAGGAGGTAACCGCCGGCTCCTTGCTCCAAAGGTCCTTCGCGAGAGGAATAATCTGCTCGCCGACCAGAATTCCTAGGAGGCCGATGAGCGCGATGACCGGCGGCGCCGGCGAGCGCACATTGAGGAGGCTATAGACCAGGCCGACAAGCAGTCCGGCGCCGAGTGACATGAGATAGAGCTTCATGACGTGTTTCCTGATGAGAGACGGCTACCGCCCCGACGGCATTTCCATCGAGGCGGTCAGGTGGCAGGATTACTTCGCCGGGTTCGGCCCGATGCGCTTGCCGTGGGCGACACGCTCGGCGGCCGAGTGGACCATGGTGTAGGCATAGTCGATGCCCATGCCATAGGCGCCTGAATGCTCCTTCACCATCGAGGTGACAGCATCATAGGTTTCGCGGCGAGCCCAATCGCGCTGCCACTCGAGCAGGACCTGCTGCCAGGTAACCGGAATGACACCGGCCTGAACCATGCGGTCCATGGCGTATTTGTGTGCGTCCGTGGAAGTGCCGCCGGAGGCGTCGGCAACCATGTAGATCTCATACTCAGGTACATCGTGCATGGCGGAAAGCGCGAAGGTCGTGTTGCAGACCTCCGTCCAGAGACCGGAGACGACGATCTTCTTGCGGCCGTCGGCGGCGTTCTTGGCCAGGACATCCCGTACATTCTGGTCATCCCAGGAGTTCATCGAGGTGCGCTCGAGGATGTCGTTCTCCGGGTAGACGGCCAGCAGTTCCGGGAAGGTGTGGCCGGAGAAGGATTCGGTCTCGACACTCGTGATCGTCGTTGGAATGTTGAAGATCTTGGCGGCCTTGGCGAGACCGACGACGTTGTTCTTCAGCGTCTGGCGGTCGATCGATTGCACGCCGAAGGCCATCTGCGGTTGCTGGTCGATGAAGATAAGCTGGCTGTTTGCCGGGGTGAGAACTTCGAGCTTGGACATTTTATGACTCCTGTTTGACTGATGCCGGCGCGCGGCGGTTGGAAATCGGTAAGCCTTCGGCGGTCGGCTGCCTGCTCAGGCAGCCGCTTGAAGGTGAAATTGATTGTCGATAAGCGAGCTTGGTGGAGGCCGCGGTTTAGGCTGCAAGCGGTACGAGGCCAGACTCGATCTTGTTGCGGAAAGGCTCGTAGCGGCTCGGCAGCTTCAGTGCTTCGCCAAGATGCGCCGTGTCCTCGTCGCGATCGAAGCCCGGTTCGTTGGTGGCAATCTCGAACAGGATGCCGCCGGGAGTGCGGAAGTAGATCGCCCAGAAGTAATCCCTGTCGATGACGGGGGTCACCTGATAGCCGGTATCCATCAGCGCCTTGCGCACCTCCAACTGCTTTTCGCGGTTCTCGACGGCGAAGGCAATGTGATGCACGGAGCCGGCGCCCTGCCGAGCGAACGGCGTCTGCGGAAGAGCGACGAGGTCGATCGTATCGGCGCCGTTGCCCCCCGGAATGATGAAGCGGGTCACGTCACCTTCAGTCTCAGCGCGTTGATATCCCATGAAGCCCAACAGTTCCGCGGTAGATGCCGTATCATGCAAGTTGAAGCGAGCGCCGGCAAAGCCTCGGATCGCGTTGTCGGCGGAAATTCCTGCGGCGATCCACGGCGTGCGTGCGTCATCGGTTGCTTCAACGAGAGCCAGTGCATCACCGTCGGGACCCGTGAAGCGCAGGCGACCGGCACCGAAGACGGCATCCGTCGCGAGACCCCCAACGCCTTGTGCGGTAAGGCGGTCCTTCCAGAAACCAAGTGATCCCTTGGGAATCGAGAACTGGGTTTCGCCAACCTCGCCGACGCCGGGGCGACCGGCCATCATGTGGGAGAAAGGAAAGTATGTCATGACGGTGCCCGGCGTGCCCTGTTCATCGCCATAGTAGAGGTGATAAACGCTTGGGTCGTCGAAGTTGACGGTCTTCTTGACCCGGCGCAGGCCGAGCGTGTCGGTGAAGAATGCGTTGTTCTGCTGCGCGTTCGACGCCATTGAGGTGACGTGGTGCAGTCCCTTGATGTCCTTGATCATGGCCGGTGCCTTTCTTCGTTGGCGTTGTCCGTTTCGTTGAGGACAGTTCTACCGGGGTTGATTACCTCGCGGAATTGCAATATTTTTTTCGAATGAATTGCGATTTTTGAAATAATTGAGATGAATGACTATAAAGTCCTGAAGACCTTCCTGCTCGCCGCCGAGAAGCGCAATTTCGCCCAGGTGGCTCGCGAACTGGACATGACGCCGGCGGCCGTCACCCGCGCGATCGCCGCGCTGGAGGAGGATCTCGGCGTACAGTTGTTTGTGCGCACGACCCGCCAGGTGTCGCTCACGACGGATGGCGCGGTGTTTGCCGCGCAGATCCAGCCGGCCGTGGCAGCACTTGAAAGCGCCCGCCGCGATGTCAGGAATGCGCACAAGGCCGATCAGGGACGCCTGAGGATCAGCGCGCCGACCTGGCTGGGGAAGACCGTGCTGCCTCCGATCCTGTCGGGTTTCCGGCAACTCTATCCGAAGATGTCTTTCGAGATTTCGCTGTCCGACGGGCTAGTGAACATCGTCGATGACGACTACGACCTCGCGATCCGCATCTCTTCGGCGCCCTCGGACAAGTTCACGATCTGGCGCAAGATACGCGCGGTTCCGAGAATCCTGGTGGCGGCACCGGGTAGCCGGTTTACGGAGATGGAGCATCCGAGCGAGCTCACTCCGGACGACTGCCTGGCGTATAGCGGCGAGAGTCGCCGGGAAAACTGGATCTTGTCTGACGGCGGCTCAAGCCTGACAATTACGGCGGGGCGAGCGTTCAGCGCCAACGACGGCGAGGTTCTCGCCGACATGGCGGCCGACGGCGCCGGCGTAGCGCTGCTGCCCGGCTTCAATATCGCCGAGCATATCCATGGTGGGCGTCTCGTGCACATCTTGCGCGGCTGGTCGCCGCCGGAACTCTGGCTGACGCTCTATTACCCACCTTACCAGGCACTGCCGCCGCGCATCGCAACGTTCTCGAAGTTCTTTGAAGAACAATTGCCTGCGCACATGGTCATGCTCGACTAGGGCTGAAGACGTCACCCGCGTGACTGTTGCGGCCGTCATATTGGTGAATCAAAACTGAACTAAACGGCACGGCACGCAGCGCACAGGATCAGAGCATGCCGAGAAGTGGCCGAATGAGTTTATACGGGACGACGCTTTCAGGGTCGTGCATTTTCACGATCAGCGCCGGCGGCGGCAAGCTACGCGGGTGTCCCCGATTTTTGTCGCTCGTCGCCGGCAAGGGCAGTCTCCAGCTTTCGGAACCGTCAAGCGGCCTCTCCGCTGCTATTTCCTTGCACGACCTCGACCGGCGAGGCAGAGCCTCTTTCAAGTGGCTTTGATTGACCGAAGGTGAGCTCGCACGCGAACAGGGCGCCCGTCTCGGCGCCCTGAATGTCATTGAAGCCGTCAACGGGTGGCGATCACCATTTTGCACAGGCTGACCAGGCTGGCCTCGAAACCGCCGGAACTCACAACGTCCTTGCAACGTGTCTTCGCCTTTGCGCGATCCTGGGCGGACATATCGTTGATCATCGCGAGGCTGCGGCCACGATCGACACCTTGGTTGGCATTGCCGGGATTGCTGCCGGTACCAGGAGTTCCCGGATCCACGGTACCCGGTCCAACGGAACCGGTACCCGGAATATCGACGCTGATTTCGGCGAGTGTATTATCACCCGCGCCGACATTGGCCATGGCATCCACGCTCGCGAGGCCCGAGCCGCCAACGTTGGCACCGACATCGGCGCTCACGCCATCAGAACCGCCGACGTTGGCATTGACACCAACGTCGACAAGGCTGCCGCTTGTCGAGCCACCGCTTACGGAACCAGTGGAGCCTCCTCCAACGGCAATATTGGCATTGACGTCGGCGAGCGTGTTATCGCCGGCCCCGACATTGGCCATCGCGTCCACCGTCGCGAGATTTGAACCGCCAACGGTGGCGCCGACATCGGCATTCACGCCGTTCTCTCCGCCAATACTGGCCGTCGTACCGAGATCAACAACTCCCGTCGGATTGCTGGCTGCGGAACCGGCAGAGCCGCCGCCGATAGCAATATTCGCATTGACGTCGGCGAGTGTATTGTCTCCGCCTCCGACATTGACCATGGCATCCACCGTGGCAAGGTTTGAGCCGCCGACGGTCGCGCCAACATCTGCGTTCACGCCGTTCGCGCCGCCGATTGTGGCGTTCGTGCCGAGATCGAGAATACTGTTCGAGCTGCCCGTGCCGGAACCTGCGGAGCCGCCACCGACTGCGAGGTTGGCATTGATATCGGCCAGCGTGTTGTCGCCCGCCCCTACATTTGCAATGGCACCGACTGTCGCGAGGTTAGATCCTCCAACCACCGCGTCCACATCAGCATTGATGCCGTTTGATCCACCGACGGTGGCGGTCGTGCCAACGCCCAGGCCTCCTGTGGTATTACTGCCGCCGACCGATGTAACGCTGTTGATTCCGCCCGAGCCGCCAACCGATGCGTTGACACCGAGGCCCCCGGTCGAGTTTCCGCCGACATCGGCGTTGATGCCGCTGGCGCCGCCGACAGACACATTTGCGAGATTGGAGCCACCACCCACCGTGGCGTTCACGCCATTCGTGCCACCAATAGACACGTTCAGCCCGCCACCACTCCCGTTGACGCTGACACCGTTCGAACCACCAATATCAAATGCGGCGGCTTGCAATGGAATGAGCGCGCAGGCGCAGCTGGCAGCCAACGCGGCGATAGCCGGTTTCAAGTACATCATTTTTTCCTCCGTTATGTCCTGACGGGCTTTTTTGCCCATGGTCAAAAGCGGAAGTGCGCACTTCAAGGCTGTTCCGACGAGACCAAGCGTGGCCTACAACCGTCCAACCATCGTGTAGGGATAAAGTTCCGAAGTCTCAGTAGGTTCCTGAAACCGAAACAGCGCTGACCAAGCTGACTAACGAATGCTTAACGCGTGTTGACGGTTGTATGCCCGAGCGCTCGAATGCCGACGGCTATTCCGCTTCGGTGCCATGCTTTTGCGGCACGTTGGCTTTCTTCTCGACCCTGTCGCGATGCAACGCCGCGCGGGCGAGCATCATCAAAGTCACCGGTGTCGTCACCGTCACGAAAATCCCGATGAGAACTTCATGGATGGCCAGGCGCTGCGATGCGATGGAAAAGAAGATCATCGATCCGAGCATGATGCCGCCGATGCCCCAGCTTGTTCCCAGCGTAGGGGCATGGATACGCTCGTAGAAGGTCGGAAGGCGCAGGAATCCGACGGCGCCGATGAGCGCGAGCAACGCGCCGAGAACGAGAAAGAAGGCAACGATTACCGCCACCCAGACAGGAAGGTCGCTAGCTGAATACATCATTCGATCACCTCGCCGCGCATGAGGAATTTCGCCAGGGCGACGCTCGCGACGAAACCGATCATGCCGATCACCAGTGCGGCTTCGAAATAGACGACGCGCCCGGTTCCGACGCCGAAGGTTACCAGCAGCAGCATCGCGTTGATGTAGAAGGTATCGAGGCCGATGATGCGATCCTGCGCGCGCGGGCCTACGAACATCCGCACCGACACGATCGCCATCGCGGCTATCAGCATGACCTGGGCAATCGATACCGCGGTAAAGAGAATGATCGCGCTCATGCAAAAATCTCCAACAGCAATCGCTCGTATCGGTTCTTGATCATATCACGCCAGACGCCCTCATTGTCGATGTCGAGGACATGCAGAAGCACGGAATGGTCGTTGGAATCATATTCCAGCCAGGCTGATCCCGGTGTGCTGGTCAGGATCACCGCCAGAACAGCCAGCGCGAACTGGCTTCGAATATCCAGGTGGATCGTGAGGAAGCCGGGGCGGTGCCGACGTCTACCGCTGCGAAGGATGATCCAGGCCACGGCGATATTGGATTTCACGATATCGTAGAGAACGATGCCAACGAGCTTCGGCAGAAGATACCATTTCTTGAGGCGCGTGCGTTCGGGCCGCAGCGATGCCATCGCCCAGCTCGCGAATACCGCAACGACAAGGCCCAGCAGCAGATGGCCTGCCGTAAAGCCATTGAGCAGCAGCCACATCAGCAGCAGGCCAAGGGTGAGGATCGGATAGGGCAGCATCAGTGGCTCTCCGCTCCTGATTTGACGCCTTCGATCGGCAACGCGCCCGTAACCGCATCGATATAGAGCGCCGGCTTGCTAAGGGTGCGAATGGTCGTATCCATGTATTGCATGGCGGGACCTGCCTGAACCGTTAGTGCAAGCGTCAGGCCGAGAAGGAAGAGCACGGGGACGATCTCGATGACCAGCACCCGTGGCACCGCTCCCTCGATCGAGCTCCAGAAAGTGCGAATGCCCGCACGCGTCATCGAGATCAGCGCGGCAATGCCGGAAAGGATGACAAGCACGACGAGCGACCAGATTGCCGCGGTCGGCGGCACACCGATCGCACCCGTTCCCATCATCGCCGACAGCATGGCAAACTTGGCAATGAAGCCAGACAGCGGCGGTAGGCCGGACAACAGGATACCGCAAGCAGCGAAGCAGATCCCAAGCACCGCCATCGTGCCCGGCATGGTCACGCCTTCCTCTTCGTTGGCCGGCTCGTCATCGGCATCGCCATAGGCTTCCATGGTCACGGCCAGCACGTTCGCGCCGGCGTCCTGGCCGCGCTCCACCAGCTCGATAAGCATGAAGAAGGCGCTGATCGTCAGCGTCGAGCTGACGAGATAGAGCAGCGCCCCGGAGGATACCGCCCCGTCACTGATACCCAGAACCATCAACAGGGTGCCAGAGGAGACGAGTACCGAAAAGCCCGCCACTCGGCCAAGCGCCTGGGACGCCAGAACGCCGACGATCCCGAAGATCAGCGTCGCAGCGCCGCCATAAAGAAGCACTGGCGCACCGAAGCCTGCCGAAGGGCCTTCGCCGAAAAGAAGCATCGTCAAGCGGAGGATCACATAGATGCCGAGCTTGCTCATGATGGCGAAAATCCCGGCAACGGGCGCGGACGCGGCACTGTAGGCCGTCGGCAGCCAGAAGCAGAGCGGCCACATACCGGCTTTGATCAGGAAGACGATACCGAGAATGCCCGCGCCTGCCTCCATCAGCATGCGTCGGTCGGGCTCGATTTCGGGTATGCGCGCGGCCAGATCCGCCATGTTGAGCGTGCCCGCCGTCCCATAAATGAGGCTGACGCCAATCAGGAACAGAAGCGCCGCGACAAGGTTGACGGCAATGTAGTGCATGCCCGCCTTTACGCGCAGCGGTCCCGATCCATGCAGCAGCAATCCATAGGATGCTGCCAGCATCACCTCGAAGAAGACGAAGAGATTGAACAGATCGCCGGTAAGGAAGGCCCCGTTCACGCCCATCAGCAACAGTTGGAACATGCTGTGAAAATGCGCGCCTACCGCATGCCAGCGTGCGAGCGAGAAAACCAGTGCGGAGACAGCGAGAACCGCTGTCAGCAACAGCATCAGGGCCGACAGGCCGTCGAGCACGAGGACGATCCCGAAGGGTGCCGCCCAATTGCCGACGAGGTAGACACCCTCGAAGCCGTTCGGTCCGCTCTCGATCTGGAAAAGCACGAGCGCGACCAGCGTCAGCAAGACCGCGGCAGCCAGGCTGACCATTGCCTTTGCCACGCGTCGGCGTTCGTCGATCGCGAGAAGGATGGCACAGGCGATCAACGGGATCAGAACCGGCGCAATGATAAGATGATGCGACCAACCGTTCATTTCGGCTCATTTCTCCCATCGACATGGTCGCTTCCGGTGAGCCCGCGAGAGGCTAGAAGCACCACCAGAAACAAGGCCGTGGTCGCGAAGCCGATAACAATAGCCGTCAAGACCAGAGCCTGCGGCACGGGATCGGCCAGCACTGCTGGGTTATCATTGCCGAGAATCGGCGGAACATTTGCCTTCACCCCGCCGACACCGAAAATAAAGAGGTTCACAGCATAGGAGAGCAAGGAAAGGCCAACGATAACCTGATAGGTACGCGGACGCAGGATTAGCCACACGCCGCAGCTTGTCATGATGCCGATGGCGATCGAAAGAACCAGTTCCATCAGCGCTCCTCCGATTTGGCGGCTTCGATCGCCCGCAGACGGTTGATGCGAAGAGACTGGTGCGCCAGCGCCACGAGGATCAGCACGGTCGATCCGACCACCAGCGAGAAAACGCCAAGGTCAAACAATAGCGCCGTGGCTGCCGGCACTTTTCCCACCAGAGGGATGTCGAGATAGCGGGAGTGCGACGTGAGGAACGGATAGCCCATGAACCAGGCGCCAATCCCGGTCAGCACGGCTGTCATCAGGCCTGCCCCCATCCAGCGCAACGGCAGGATACGGATGCGATCCTCGGCCCAGCGCGTGCCTCCTGCCAGATATTGCAGCAAGAACGCGATGGAGAGGGTCAGCCCCGCCGAGAACCCGCCGCCCGGCAAATCATGCCCGCGCATGAAGAGGTAGATCGCGAATGTGATGATAACAGGAAAGAGCCACTGCATGATGACTGACGGAACCAAGAGGTAGTCGCGGACAGTGTCGCCGGCGGAGCGTTCGGGCCGTTCCTCGTCGAAGCGATTTTGAACCCGCTGCTGCTCCGGCATTTCCATGCTGTCGGCGGCCGGCCGGAAACGACGCAACAAGGCGTAGACGGTGAGCGAAACGACCCCAAGCACGGCGATTTCGCCGAGCGTGTCGAAGCCACGGAAATCAACGAGAATGACGTTCACCACGTTCTTTCCGCCGCCGAGCGTATAGGCATGCTCCAGGAAGTAATTGGCGATCGCGTCCGGCACCGGCATCGTCATGACGGAATAGGCGATCGCCGACATGGCAACGCCGCAGATCACCGCGAGCGCGAAATCCCGGAAACGGCGAAAGCGGGCTCTGATGGTCATGGATTCGCTGATGTCTTCCGAACGTTTCGGAAGCCACCGAAGACCAAGCAGGATCAGAACGGTGGTCACGATCTCCACCAGCAACTGGGTGATGGCGAGATCCGGCGCCGAAAGCCAGATGAAAGTGACGCACACGATCAAGCCGACACCACCAAGCATGATCAACGCCGCCAAGCGATGATACTTGGCCATGTAAGCCGTTCCGATTGCAAGCGATGCGCCGATCAGCCACAGCGCCGCAAATACGGGATCCATACCGCCATAAGCGAATGGGCGATGCTCGAAACCGCGCAGATAGAGAGGAAGTACTCCAGCCGCGAGTCCCGCGAGTACGAGCCACCTCAACTGCGGTTGAAGCTTGCGCGTCCCTAGCCGCCGTTCCGCAACACGCGCCCACCGCCAAGACACCTCTACGATGACGCGCTCGAAAATGCGTTGTCCCTTGAGCCTGCGCAACACTGGCGGTCCATCTTCGCAACGGGAGAGATAGTCCTTCAGGATCATATAGATCGCCACGCCGCCGACGAGTGCGATGGCGCTCATGATCAACGGCAGGTTAATTCCATGCCAGATGGAGAGGCTGTACTCGGGCGTATCAGCTCCCAGCACGCTGACGACGGCGCTATGGAGAAATGGGCCGATCGAGAACGCGGGAATGATACCAACAACAAGGCACAGCACCACGAGAAATTCGACCGGAAAGCGCATCCACCGAGGAGGTTCATGCGGATGGGCGATCGGCAAGTCTGTCGGCGGTGGGCCGAAAAACGCCGTGTGGATGAAGCGTAGCGAGTATGCAACGCTGAAGGCGCCGGCAAGGGTGGCGACGTAAGGCAGTATCCTATCGAGGATAGAATCCGCGTGCGTTTCGACCGCTTCTGCGAAAAACATCTCTTTCGACAGGAACCCGTTCAACAACGGCACGCCGGCCATGGCGGCGCTCGCGACGATTGCCAGCGTTGCCGTGAACGGCATGAACCTGAACAATCCGCTCAGTTTGCGCATGTCGCGCGTTCCGGTCTCATGATCGATGATGCCGGCCGCCATGAACAGCGATGCCTTGAAAGTCGCGTGGTTGAGCATGTGGAAGATTGCCGCCACAGTGGCCAACGGGCTGCCTAGGCTGAGCAGCGTCGTGATCAGACCGAGGTGGCTGATGGTGGAATAGGCAAGCAAGCCCTTCAGATCACGTTGGAACATGGCGAAATAAGCGCCGAGCAACAATGTCGTGATGCCTGCCGCTCCGACGAGCCAGAACCACTCGTAGGTGCCCGACAACACAGGCCAGAAACGGACGAGGAGGAACACGCCAGCCTTGACCATCGTGGCCGAGTGCAGGAAAGCCGACACCGGGGTCGGAGCTGCCATCGCATTCGGAAGCCAGAAGTGAAACGGGAATTGCGCGCTCTTCGTCAATGCGCCGAGCAGGATGAAGATCAATGCCGGCAGATAGAGCGAATGACTGCGGATCGCGTCGCCCGACGCAAGGATCTTGTCGAGATCGTAGCTGCCGACGATGTTGCCGAGCAAAATGAGCCCGATCAACAGGCAGAACCCGCCAATACCGGTGATGGTCAGCGCCATTCTGGCGCCATCGCGCGCTGCGGGATTGTTGTGCCAGTAACTGATCAGCAGGAAAGAGAAGATGCTCGTCAGCTCCCAGAACACAGAGAGCAGGATCACATTACCGGAAATGACGATCCCCAGCATCGCCCCCATGAAGGCAAGCAGGAAAGAGAAGAACCTCGGTACCGGATCTTCCTGCGACATGTAGTATCGGGCATAGAGAACGACCAGCAGCCCGATTGACGTGATGAGCATGGCGAAAATCCATGCGAAACCATCAAGCCTCAAGGTGAAGTCGAGCCCGAGCTGGGGCAGCCACGGGAGGTCGAAGCGAATGACCTTTCCGCCCGACACCTGCGGATAGAGGCTGGCTGTCAGCAACAGGGAAAGCAGAATGACCGCGCCGGCCATTCCCGCCGGAAGGCGGCGCGATGCCGTCCTTAGCGACAGCACCGATAGAAGACTGCCGAGAAAAGGCAGAAGCAACAGGAAAACGAGCAAGTGCGGTCCGGCTGTTATCCCAATGCTTTCATCCTTTCAAATCATGGTAGAATGCCACTCGAAGGGGTTCCTGATACCCCATCTAGCAATCTGTCCCATATTGCCCTATATGATACATATCAACCAATATGGGCGACTGTGACAGATGGGTCAAGCTCAAGACTGCAAGATTTTGACACCAGCCCTATGTCGGGCAGCCCGCGCCTTCCTCGACTGGACCCAGGTGGACCTGTCCGAGCGGGCAGGAGTGTCTCGCAGCACTGTCAGAGACTATGAAGGCGGCCGCCACGATGTGCACCGCGCGACCGCTGCTCAGCTCAAACTTGCCCTTGAGACGGGCGGAATCGCCTTTGTAACCGTCGACGACGGAAAGATTGCCGTCTGTCAGCGAGACGACGCTCCGAGCCACTAACGAAACCTCGCCGCACCACGGGCGCCGCATCTCGGGCAACAATGTCGCATTGCAGTTTGCGAGTGACGACTCTATCAACGATCCGCGCCTGAGTGGCGGGGGAAAACATGCAGCGTGGTTTGGACAAACTGGAGCAGTGGCTGGTGCGCATCATTTGCGCCGTCGCGCTTCTGTTCGTCGGCTTTGCCCATCAGGTACCGGCGCTGGCGAGTGATCCAACTGATCCCGCACACTATGCCGCCTATACCCTTCCGGACGGAACACTTCCCTCTCTCTGCATCACCCTTAAGGACGACGACGGGAAGGCGACCCCGGATCACAAAGCATCCGGTCAGGGCTGCGAGGCCTGCCGGATCGGTGCGGCCGTGCTCTTGCCAACGCCGACCGATATCATTGGCACGGCTGTCTCCTTCCTGGCCCAAGCGGCCCCGGCACGCGGCACCGAAGCGTTTCGCCGGCAGATTTATCCGCCGAATACCGGCCCCAGAGCCCCACCTGCCGACCCGATCATCAGTTGAACCGCGCGTCAGCCGTGGCTGAGGCGTGCCTCTTTCTCGGCTGCGTTCTGAGCGCCGTCACGGATTCGGAATTTGATCATGTCTACCATTGCGTCCGCCACACCGGCGGAGAACACCGCATCGGGTGCTTCACTTTACCGCGCCATCTGGCGCTGGCATTTCTTCGCCGGACTTCTGGTTATCCCGTTCATGCTCAATCTGGCGATCACCGGTTCGATCTATCTTTTCAAGGATGAGATCAACGACACCTTCTTTGCCTATCGCTACAACGTCGCTGCAACCGATCAGCCGCTGGCGCCGGAAGCAATCACAGCAATCGCTGCGGCAGCCGTTCCCGGCTCAACCGTCACAACCTATAAGGACCCGGCGACGCCCGAGCGTTCGGCGATCGTGACGGTTTCCGATGACAAGGGCTCCACCCTTGTTTTCGTCAACCCCTATGACGGCAAGGTGCTCGACACCGTCGGCTCGACCGAGGAGTTCAACTATGTCGTCAAGCGCATCCATAGTCTGGCGCTCTTTGGGGACTTGCCGAACAAGCTGATAGAAGTGACCGGCGGCTTCGCCATGGTGCTTGTCGTCACCGGCATCTATCTCTGGTGGCCGCGTCGGCAGACGGGCGGCGTCGTCACGGTTCGTGGCACTCCGGCTCGCCGGGTCTTCTGGCGCGACATGCACGCCGTGACCGGCGCCTTCGCCGGTATCTTGATACTCTTCCTGGCAGTCACTGGCATGCCTTGGTCGGGATATTGGGGATCGAACGTTCAGGCATGGCTCGGCAACCACGGTCTTGGCTACCCCGCCCAACTTTGGGACGACGTACCGAAGTCGCAGAAGGTGGCCCAGGATATCCTGCCGGTGGTGGGATGGACGGTGGAGCAAGCCCCGGTGCCGCTATCGGACATCGCTGCCGCCCAATCGAAAAAGCCGATCGGCTTGAACAAGGCAGTCGAAGTCGCCAAGGCAGCAGGCCTGACACCGGGCTTCGACGTCGCGATTCCCACCGATGAAACCGGCGTCTATTCGGCGGCGATCTATCCCGACGACCTCTCCAGGGAACGGATGATCCATATCGATCAATATTCCGGCAGGCCGCTGGTCGACATCGACTATGATCAGTACCCGGCGTTCGGGAAAGCGATCGAATGGGGCATAAACGTTCACCAAGGCCAGGAATTCGGCCGCGCCAATCAGCTCCTGATGCTCGCCACTTGCCTGACGATCATCCTCTCCTGCGTCACGGGTGTCGTCATGTGGTGGAAACGCCGGCCTGCCGGGCGGCTCGGGGTGCCGCCACAGCCGCCGCAACGGCCGATCTATATAGGCCTCTGGTCAATCGCACTGGTCTTCTCCCTGGCTTTTCCGCTGACCGGTATTGCCATCCTCGCCATGGTTGCGATCGATCAGGCGATTATTCGTACGATCCCACCGCTCCGGCGCGCATTCTCGTGAGGTGGCTGGCGATGAAAAAGGCGATCCAACTCGCAATATGCGCCTCGGCCATGCTGGCGGGCTTCGTTTCGGTAGGAAACGCGCAGACGCACCAGATGAACATGAGCGACAGCTCTATGGCCATGCCGATGGACATGGAGCCGAACGTGCCAGCGGAAGATCCCTTACAGGCGATTCCGGCAACGTTGAAAACGATGTTCGACCGCCCCGACAAGCCGCTGACAGTCGGCCCGGTTGTCGTTCAGGGCAACTGGGCGATCGCGGGCTGGCGACAGGACGAGCGAGGCGGCCGCGCTCTGCTCAAGAGGGGACCGCGCGGATGGCGGCTGCATCTTTGCAGTGGCGACGGGATAAAGGATGCCGCATCGCTGGAAAAGATCGGCCTATCGGCTGACGACGCCAAGGCGCTTTCCGTTTCTCTTCACGACGCGGAAGCCGAGCTCGATGCGGCCACCATCAGCCTGTTCGCGAGCTTTGAAGGCACTGTAGTTATGCGCGAAGAAGCCGAAAGCGAAAACGGCCATGCCGGACACGCTGGTCATGCGCAATGAACAGACACACAGCAAACATCGCGCGACCTGTTCGCGCGCTCTGTCGCTCGCCTTCGATCATTTCCGGCGAGCGATCCCTCGGCACACAACAAAGCTAAAATCAAAAGAGTGAGCTCATCATGAAAAGACTATCACGCATCACATCAGCAGCGCTTGTCATCACCGCATTGGCAGCCGGTCAGGCCTTCGCCCATGCACATCTGAAATCGGCCGTTCCGGCAGACAAGGCGTCAGTATCGGCACCGGCAGAACTCGACCTGACCTTCACCGAGGAACTCAATCTGAAGTTCAGCGGGATCAAGGTATCCGGCCCCGACAAGGCGGACGTAAGCCTTGGCGACGCTTCATTGAAGGATGAAGGGAAGGTTTTGGCGGTTCCCGTTTCCGCAACGCTTGCGCCTGGCGAATACACGGTCGACTGGCACGTTCTCTCGACGGACGGGCACAAGACGAACGGTAGCTACACCTTCACGGTAAAGCCATGATCGAAAAGGTGGCCGGCGCATGCCGGCCACCTGTCTTGCGCTCTTACCGAGCGTTGTACTTCGCGTCGAGCTCGTCCATGGCGGTCACGTTACCGGCCGAGCGACCGTTCTGATCGAAGGTCTGGGCGAGGAACGCGTCGGCGATCGACTTTGCAAGCTCGGGACCGATGACGCGCGCACCCATGGTGATGATCTGCGCGTTGTTGGACAGAGCGGCGCGTTCGGCCGAGTAGGTGTCGTGCGTCTGCGCGGCGCGGATTCCCGGAACCTTGTTGGCCGAGATGCAGACGCCGATGCCGGTGCCGCAGACCAGGATGGCCTTGTCATAGGTGCCATCGATCACGCCGGATGCGACGCGCTCGGAAAGGTTGGCGTAGAAGGGGTCGAGACCGTCATTGGTGCGCGAGACCTCATGCACCTCGAAGCGGTCCTTGAGGTGATCGGCCAATACCTTGGCAAGACCTTCACCGGCACTGTCTCCTGCAATCGCAAGCTTCATCATCGTTCTCCTTAGAGTTTGGCGGCGCATTTCGCCAGGATGTCGAGGTAGCCCTCGACGTTCCAGGCGGAACGGCCGATGAAGAGCCCGTCGATATGAGGGCTCGAAATCAGTTCTTCGCAGTTCTGCGGATTGACCGACCCGCCATAGAGGCAGGGGATCTTGCGGCCGAGTGCGGCTTCCGCGACCGCGATGATTTCCGCCTGGCGCGCATCAGCATAGTCGGCGGTGGCAGGAATGCCGTTTTCGCCGATTGCCCAGACCGGTTCGTAGGCCAGGAGGATTTCCGCCGACTTTTGGGTGTCGGACAGCTTGGAGAGCGCGCCGCGTACCTGCACGGCCAGGATTTCGGCCGCCTTGCCGCTCTCGCGGTCGGCAAGGGTCTCGCCGATGCAGATGAGCGGGATCAGCCCATGGCGCACGGCCGCTTCGGTCTTCAGCCCGACGGTCTCATCCGTCTCGCCGAAAAACTCGCGGCGTTCGGAATGGCCGAGCTCGACGATATCCAGGCCGCAATCCTTCAGCATGACCGGCGAAACCTCGCCCGTCCAGGCGCCCTGATCCGCCCAATGCATGTTCTGCGCACCGACCTTGACCGATGTGTTGGCCAGCATGCGCTTGACTTCACGCACGGCAGTGAAGGGCGGGATGACGAAACGCTGGATGCGCGCGTCGCGGGCCGCATCGGCCGCTTCCAGGCCACGTGCGAAATGCTCGGCTTCCGCGAGCGTCTTGTTCATTTTCCAGCTGGTGCCAATCCAGATGCTTGGTTTATCGGTCATACCCGTTCCTGTGTTGCAGCGACGGTGAGCGCGATGCCCGCCCGGTCGAATTCGTCGAGAACAGCGGCCACCGGCGCGCTGTCAGTGATTACGCTGTCGAAATCCGCAAGGTCCGCCATGACATGCAAAGCGGTCTGCCCGAAACGCTGGTGATTAACCAGCAGGCAAGTTCGTGCAGACGAAGAGATCATTGCCCGCTTGGCGCGGACGACATTGTCATCCATGTGATAGGCCCGACCGGCACTGACCGCCGGCGTCGAAATGAAGGCTATATCCGCTCTGAGGCGCGCCAGCGCCTCTTCGGTCACAACGCCAAGATAGGCGTTGAACTTTGCGGAATAGATGCCGCCAAGCGCGATCAGCGTGATCCCGTGTTCACCCTTCAGCCGCTCCATGATCGCGGCGTTGTTGGTGATGACGGTCAGCGGTCGCTTCTGCAACAGCATCTCACCGAGCACGGCGGCCATGGATCCATCATTGACCATCACGGTCATGCCGGGCTCCACCATGGCAAGCGCCTGCTGTGCCATCGCGACCTTGGCATCCCCGCCCTGGCGTTCACGAATACGGAAGTCGCTTTCGAACTGCATGCCGGCGTCGATCGTCGCCCCGCCGCGTACCTTGCGCAGAACGCCCGCCTGTTCCAGATCGTCGAGATCGCGGTGAATGGTCATTTTGGAAACGCTGAAGCGTTCGGCAAGAGCGTCGACATCGACGGTCTTGTCTTCAACAAGCAGATTGACGATCAGCTGCTGTCGCTCTTCGCGCTTCATGGCCATAACCTTTATCACCGCAAACGTAACATTGATTGCGTGAAAAGCAACATTTTTCTATGTTATTATGTGACATAAATATGTTGCATTGCGGAATTATGTGAGAAGAGTTCGCGCTGTCCGTTCGTCGGTGATCAGCCCATGCAGGCGGCGGCTTCGCAGAATGGCGCGGATGGCCGGCACCTTCGCGTGCCCGCCCGCCAGAGCAACGAGGCGCTCCTTGTGCGTCGTGGGAAAGGATGCCGAAAGCGTGCGTGCCGTCAGCGCCGTATCCAGAATCTGGCCATCGTCATTGAAGAAGTGCCCGAGGATTTCGCCGACACCGCCGGCCGCCGCGATATCGTCGATTTCGCCGGGCTCGACCATGCCAGACAGAACCAGCTGGGCCTCCGCATCGACCGTGCCGAGGCCGACGAGCTTCAGGTCGGCCTCGTTGGCGAGGTCGAACACTTCCTTGACGCCGCGCTGCGCGCGCAGCACCTCGCGATCCTCCGCGGTATTGGCGAAGAAGGGAACGGGCATGACATAGGCATGCGTTCCCGTCTTTTCCGCGATCCGATGCATAACGTCGTAGGGGTTGGCCCCGTAGTTTCTGGTGAGCCCGCCGAGCAGCGATACGAAGCGCAGCTCCCTGGTATTGACACGCGGCATGTATTGCACGGCAGCAGAGAGGGTACGTCCATGCCCCAGGCCGATGACCGCGTGGTCGCCATGCTCTATCTCGCGCTTCAGATAACCGGCACCGGCGTGACCCAGCGCGCGAAGCGGCAAGCCTTCCTCGCCAAGATCCGGCGCGACTTCGCAATATTGCAGGCCGAAGCGCTCGGCTAGGCGCGTTTCCAGCTCGACGCATTCGACGATATCGCCGTCGATCGTGACCTTAACGACACCCTCCGCGACGGCCCGCGCGATCAGGCGATGCGCCTTCACGGACGGAATGCCGAGGCGGCGAGCAACGTCCGACTGTGTCAGCCCGCCCGCATAGTGAAGCCACGCCGCCCGCACGGCGAGCGTATCATCGGCATCCGTCATCACCGCTCCCTTCAGATCATGAACGGCGATTCCGCCGGTCCGCAGCCAGCCGTTGTAGATGGCCGCGTCATATCTTCAAGTCTGCCGAACCCGTATCGATATGCGGCGCCCAGAAGGCGACGCTTTCGGCGATCTGCGAAATGACCTCGCGGTCATTCGGCTCGCGCTCCTTGAAGGAAAGCTCGAGGCAGATTTCGTTGTCTTCCGCCCCGCCCTTCGCGAAAGCCTCCAGCAGCGGCGCAGGTTGGATGCGGCCCTTGGCGTTGAACGCAGCCGTGAACGGCCGGTGGCCGCCCTTGTCCATCAGGCTCTGCTTGATGTGGATGATCGGTGAGACCTTGGGCACTGCGCGAGCCCAGGCATAGGGATCGAAGTCGTCGGGATTGGCCGAAGTGACGTCGCCGTGATCGATATCGGCCATCATCCACATCGGCACGGCCATGTCGGCTGCCGTGAGACGCGACTGCAGCGACAGACAGGCCTCGATCGTTTCGCCGAACTCACGCCCGACGCTCATCGGCTCCCAGAAAATGTAGGAAAGGCCGGCGTCCTTCGCATGCTCGGCGACTTCACTCCAGCAGTCGATGGCGATCTTGATCAGTTCCTCGCGCCGGGCGGCGTCGTCGAAGTCCTTGTAGGTGAAGATCGCGAACTGCGTGCCGACGGAATGCCCCCCGAGATCGGCGGTGATGTCGGCGAATGTCTTGAACCAGTCGACGTAGTAGCGGCGCACATCCGCATCCGGGTGGCCGAAATGGTTCAGCCGCCCGTAAGGCCCCGTCATGCCCGACGTCACGCGAACGCCCGTCCGGTTCAATGCCGCGCTCATCTGGCGCGTCAGCCGGCGAATGACCGGTGCCTGCCAGCTCGGATTGATGAACTCATGCGTCAGCTGCAGGTCGCGGATGCGCAGGTCCCGCGCCACGGTTTCGATGAGGTCGTCGGGATCGGCGAAGCGGTTCACCAGCGGATTGGTGTTCAGCGAAAGCGTCAATGGCATCGATACGTCCTCAGGCGGCGGCAAGACGGGACGAGGCGAACCATTCGGCGAAAGCCGCCCGCTCCGCTTCGCTCAGGTGGAGGTAATGCTTTGTGCGGCGGTAGAGAATGTCTTCGGCCGTCTCCGCCCACTCGCTGGCCACGAGATAGCGCGCCTCGGCCTCGTACAGCTGACCGCCGAAGTAGCGTCCGAGCCCCTGCACATCCGTTGCGCCGGCAACGATGTTCTTCGCGCGGGTGCCGTAGAGCCGTCCGTAGTGATGCACGAGCTTGCGGGGCATCCATGGATAGCTGTCGCGCAAGCTGTTTGCGAATGTCTCGTAATCGGCATTCGGCATGTCCCCGCCCGGCAGCGGAACCTTCTCGGTCCAGTCGCCGCCCATGTTCGGGAAGATGTGCTTCAGGCGCTGCATGCCGCGTTCGGCGAGTTCGCGGAAGGTCGTGATCTTGCCACCGAAGACATTGAGCAGCGGCGCCCCGCCGGTTTCGTCGAGATCGAACACGTAGTCGCGGGTGACGGCGGACGGATTGCCCTTGCCATCATCGAACAGCGGGCGGACGCCGGAGAAGCTGTGCAGCACGTCCTGGCGGCGAAGCTTTTCCTTGAAGTAGCGGTTCACGGCCTTCAGCAGATAGTCGATCTCGGCCTCGTCGGCGGCCACATCCTCGGCCCGGCCTTCATAGGCGATGTCGGTCGTGCCGATCAGCGCCTTGTCGCCCTCGTAGGGATTGATGAAGATGACGCGTTTGTCGTGGTTCTGAACGAGATAGGCGTTCGAACCGGCCCAGAACTTCGGAACGATGATATGGCTGCCCTTGACCAGGCGCACGTTGCGGCTGGAGTTGGAGCCCGCGACGCGATTGATGATATCGCTCACCCATGGACCGGCGCAGTTGACCAGACATTTGGCGCGGAATGTCCGCGTCTCGCCACTGGTGCTGCTTTTCGTGGTGATCAGCCATTGCCCGCCTTCGCGGCGCGCGGAGACCGCCGGCGAGCGGGTCAAGATAAGCGCGCCCTTCTCGGCTGCGCCGACGGCATTCAAGGTTACAAGACGCGCATCGTCGACCCAGCAGTCCGAATATTCGAAACCGCGGGGATATTGATCGAGGATAGGCGTCCCCTCGGGATCGCGCAGCAGGTTGAGTGTACGGGTGCCCGGCAGCTTCTTGCGGCCGCCGAGATGGTCGTACAGAAACAGGCCGAGACGGACCAGCCAGGCAGGACGATCTTCCGGGCTATGCGGCAGCACGAAGCGCATCGGCCAGATGATATGCGGCGCGGCGTTGAGAAGCACCTCGCGCTCGATCAGCGCTTCGCGAACGAGGCGGAACTCGTAATATTCAAGATAGCGCAGACCGCCATGCACCAGCTTGCCGGAGCGTGAGGATGTTCCCTGCGCCAGATCGTCCTTTTCGCAGAGCGCGACTTTGAGGCCGCGGCCGGCCGCGTCGCGGGCGATGCCCGCGCCGTTGATGCCGCCGCCGATGACGAAGAGATCGAGGATTTCGGGTTCAGTCATATCATGCTCCCTCGGATGCGCGTCGCATCCACGAACTAGTTTACCGGCGATGTCGCCGCGGCTTTGGCCATCGTCTCCCAGACAGAGGGCATGGCCTTTCGAATATCGGTGTAGGCGGAGAACAGCAGATCGAAGCGCGCGGCTTCCTCGGCGACCGGCGTTTCCGCCTCGCCGAGCAGAGGCGTCACCCAGTCGGCAATGCAGTCGTCCATCGTGCTGTAGGCGCCGATGGCCACGGCAGCCATCATTGCAGCACCTGCGGCACCGGTTTCCTCGCGGCGCGAGAGCCGGATCGGCGCATTGATCGAGGCCGCAAGCGAGCGACGTAGCGCGGCAGAGCGCACCGCGCCGCCGGTAATCCGCAGCTCTTCCGGCATGTCGCCCATGGCGGCGTAGCAGTCGCGTGTCGCCAGCGCCAGGCCTTCGACCACGGCGCGAACGAGATCCGGATAACCGTGGCGGACAGACAGACCGGAGAAACCGGCGCGCGCCTGCGCATTCACGAAGGGACCGCGTTCGCCTGCCTCCGAGATATAGGGATGATAGACGACGGACCCCGGCTGGCTCTCGGAGAACCAGCGGTCGATACGGGCCACAAGCTCTCCGTGGGTCGTGGGCTTGCCTGCCTCCGCCATCAGATAGGCCGCCATCTCGAGCAGCCAGTCGATATTGATGGTCGAGCCCATGTTGGTCTGAACCTGGGTGACCGTGTCGGGGATCGGCAGGGCAATGACATAACCCGTGCCTTCGTGGTTCAGGTGAACATCCGCGACCGACTTTGCGCGCAGATGCACGCCGGTCGAGCCAATGGTGGAGCAGGCGGCGTTGCGGCCGCCGCTTCGAACGCCGGCGCCAAGCGCCGTCATCACCATATCGACATAGCCAAGGCTGACGGGCGTGCTGGCCAGAAGCCCGCAAGCACTCGCCGCCTCAGCCGTGAGGGGATGGGTAGTCCGGGTGCCGTCGATGATTTCAGGGAGCAGGCCGCGGCGACGGGTCAGCCCCAGCGCCTCGATGGCGACAGGCGAATAACGTCGCGTCCTGAAATCGCCGAAGGTGAAGCTTGCCTCGGAAGGATCCGTTGCGCGCACGCCGGTGAAATTGAGGTAGAGCCAGTCCTTGCAGTGAAGCGCAGTCTCGGCCCGATCGAGAAGTTCGGGCTGCACCCGATCCATATGCGCGAGCTGGGCGCCCTGCTGGCAGGTATTGAGGCCGGTGCCCGTCTGCTCGAAGCGGGCCCTATCGGCCGCGCTGCCGGCAAGTGAAACGACAGTCGGCGCGGCGCGCGCATCAAGCCACAGCCACGCATCGCCGACAGGCTGGTTTCCGGAGCCGACAAGCCAGGTCCCATCGCCCTGCCCGGTTACTGAAATCGCTGCGGTCCGCGACGCGAGATCATCGACCTTTTCTCCGAGACCGCGGATCGCTGCCACGCAATCCTGCCAGGTCTGGCTTAGCGATTGCGTAGCCGAACCATCGCTGCCGCTCGAATATTTGTTGCGAACCGATGCTGCAGCAATCTGATTGCCGGAAAGATCGAAGGCGACTGCCTTGATAACGGACGTTCCCGCATCGATACCGATGATGACCTGGCGGCTGGTATCCATGACAGACTACCCAATCACCGTATCAAGCGTCGCCAACGGCCGAACGCGTGTCGATTTCATCTTTTAATCCTCCCGATCAGCGAATGGCCGATGACGCTCCGGATTCACCGATCGCACAGGCGATGAGCTCGCCAGTCGCAGCGAGCCGGGAATTCGGCATCTTTGGAAACCTCCCACAGGCCTCGTCAAAAACATAACACAGAGATATCATTATTCCAGTAAGATTTTTCTAGCAATGAAATTTTTTTCAGGTAAAATTACGGACATGGGAGACGAGAGCGCTTGGCACGACAGCGACCGCCTCATGCGTCTCCATCGGCAATCCAAAATCGGCGCATTGCAATTTTTCTTTTAAAATCATACTATTAATAGTGTTTATCGCGGCCACTTCTTTTCCGTCTTCGGGCTCGATGAGTAAAGGGCGGCGTCTGCAAATGAAACGTTCTGCAGCATTTCAGGAAGACCCGACATAAAATTCCGACCCATAACCAGTTGACAGATACGAAATTTGATAACATGATTTTTGGCATAAATACCACTTACCTATCATGCAGGCATCCCTGCTGAGAGGAGAATGGGAATCGTATCGCTGGAGGAAATAGGCGACGGTTCTTTACGGAGGAGGTTCGGATGCGCATTTTTCTCGCTTATAACCACGCCGCCGGCACAGATCGGCGCTGCCCGCTTCGGCGCTCCGCCACGGCTTCGAGCACTCGCCGTCTTCGATGACGCCGCGAGGCTTTCGCCGGCACTCTCCTCACTCGACTTAATTCCGACCAGCTACAGGGGTCGTCCACAATGACTACGCAGTCCGCCCACGCAGTATCCGCGCCTGGCAAAGGCAATCTGAAAATCGTCATCGGCGCCGTCGTCGCTGTCGCCGTCATCGGCGCGATCGCCTTCGATACGAAGGTCGTCAAGATCGGCTCCGACGGCGACGTGAGGCAGCAGGCGTTCTCGCCGGAATCCTTCGGCGCCGAGAAGTTCCCAGCCATCCAGGCCGATGTCGTGAAAAGAGCCGTGCCCGCGGCGGAACTGGCAACCGCCATAGCCGCCGACAAGAAGGCGGCGGGCGAGAAATACGGTGTTGCCACCACCACCGGCCCAGTCATTCCGGTAACGCTGACCGGTACCTTCAGCACGCGCAAATCCAATACCAACGAAATGAAGATCGACGGATTGCCTCCCGAGACGGTGGTCCGTGTCCAGACCGGCCCTGCGGTCAACGGCACGGACCTCCGCGATGCCACCGGCACCATCGAATTCGGCCAGTTCACCAACCAGATCCAGTATCAGGACGCGGGTTCGGCCATCAACAACGAGATGAAGAAGACCGTCTTCGGTGGCATCGATCCGGAGCAACTCGACGGCAAGACGGCAACCGTCGTCGGTGTCTTCAAGCTCATCAATCCGAAGAACTGGCTCGTCACTCCCGTCAAGGTCGACGTCAAATGAGCGAGCCGATGCGCACATCCGAAGACCACCGCGGCGAAGTCGTCCTCGCCGCCCGCAACATCGCCAAATCCTACGGCAGCGTGCACGCTCTGAAGGGCGTGAACTTCGACATCCATCGCGGCCAGGTGACGACGCTGTTCGGCGAAAACGGTGCCGGCAAGTCGACGCTGATGAAGATCCTTTCCGGCGTCGTGCAGCCAACCTCGGGTGAAATCGTTCTCGATGGCGAGCCGATCAGCTTCAGCTCGTCCACGCATGCCCGCGAAAACGGCATTTCGATCATCCACCAGGAACTCAGCCTCGCGCCGAACCTCAGCGTGCGCGACAACATCTTCATGGGCCGCGAGATCATCACGGGCGGCATGGTCGATTTCACCGAGGAAGAACGCCAGACGCGTCTTCTGATGGAGGAGTTGGAAGAGGAAATCGATCCGCTGACGAAGGTCGAGGACCTGCGTCTCGGCCAGCAGCAGATCGTCGAGATCGCACGCGCGCTCTCGGTAAACTCGCGCATCCTCATCATGGACGAGCCCACTTCGGCGCTGAGCGCCACCGAAGTCGAAGTGCTGTTCAAGGTCATTCACGATCTTACCAGCCGCGGTGTCTCGATCGTCTATATCTCGCACCACCTCGAAGAGGCGCTGCAGATCACCAATCACGCCGTCGTCCTGCGCGATGGAACGATGACCGCCTATGCCGAGCGCAAGGATATCGATCTCGAGTGGATCGTCCGCAACATGGTGGGCGACAATTTCGATCTCGGCAGCCCGCCTGACGGCTACGAGTTCGGCAAGGCTGCGCTTTCGATCGACGGGTTGACCGTTCCCGGCCCGTCCGGTTCCACCTACAACTCCGTCGACCGCCTGTCGCTTGATGTCCGCGCCGGCGAAGTCGTCTGCATCTACGGCCTGATGGGTGCGGGACGCACCGAACTTCTGGAGTGCGTGGCCGGAAGGCTGCGGTCCAGCGGTGGCGCCATCCGCCTCGAGGGCCGCGACGTCGGCCATCTGAGCATTGCCGGACGCATCGCGAGCGGCCTGGTACTCGTGCCGGAAGATCGCCAGCGTGACGGCCTTGTGCAAACCATGACGGTTGGATCCAACCTCTCGCTTGCCAGCATCGGCGCCTTCACCAAGGGGCTCTTCACATCCAGCCGGCGCGAACGCGCGCTGGTCGATGAATCCATCCGCAAGGTGCACGTCAAGACCGACGGCGGCGAGGCGGCCATCGGCTCGCTGTCGGGCGGCAACCAGCAGAAGGTGGTCATCGGCAAGATGCTGGCAACCGAACCGAAGGTCATCCTCCTCGACGAACCGAGCCGCGGCATCGACATTGGAGCCAAGGCGGAGGTGTTCAAGCTGCTCGCCGAACGCGCGAAACAGGGTCTCGCCGTCATTTACTCGACCTCGGAAGTCAACGAATGCCTGAGTATCGCGCACCGCATCATCGTCATGCACCGCGGCAAGATCACGGCTGAATTCGGTGCCGAAGTCACCAAGGAAAAGATCATGGCTGCCTCCGGCGAAGCCGTGGTGCACTAGCCCGAACTATGGAGCACTGATCATGTCAGTCACAAACATCACGGAAAAGAAGTCAGTGTCGAACGGGCAGAAGCGCAATACCAATATCGTTCGCCTCATCCTTGAAGGTCGCGCATTCTTCGCGCTGATCGTCATCATCGCGGTCTTCTCGTTCCTGTCGCCTTACTACTTCAGCCTGAACAACTTCCTCACCATGGCCTCGCATGTCGCGATCTTCGGCATTCTTGCGATCGGCATGCTCCTGGTCATCCTGAACGGCGGCATCGACCTTTCGGTCGGCTCGACGCTCGGTCTGGCGGGCTGCATCGCGGGCTTCCTGATGCAGGGCGTTACGCTCAATGCCTTTGGCGTCATTCTCTATCCGCCCGTCTGGGCGGTCGTCGTCCTCACCTGTGCTGTCGGCGCCATCGTCGGCGCCGTCAACGGCGTGCTGGTGGCATACTTGAAGGTCCCGGCCTTCGTCGCATCGCTCGGCGTTCTCTACGTCGCCCGCGGCATCGCGCTGCTGATGACCAACGGTCTTACCTACAACAACCTCGGTGGACGCCCCGAGCTCGGCAACACCGGCTTCGACTGGCTCGGTTTCAACCGTCTGGCAGGCATTCCGATCGGCGTCATCGTGCTGGCCGCGCTCGCAATCATCTGCGGCATCGTGCTCAGCCGCACCGCTTTCGGCCGCTGGCTCTACGCATCGGGCGGCAATGAACGCGCCGCCGATCTGTCGGGCGTCCCGGTCAAGCGCGTCAAGGTTATCGTTTATGTTCTCTCGGGTATCTGCGCCGCCATCGCAGGCCTGGTTCTTTCGTCGCAGCTGACATCGGCTGGCCCGACTGCCGGCACGACCTATGAACTGACGGCAATCGCCGCGGTCGTGATCGGCGGCGCCGCGCTGACGGGTGGTCGCGGTACGGTTCGCGGCACGATGCTCGGCGCCTTCGTCATCGGCTTCCTGTCGGACGGTCTCGTCATCATCGGCGTCTCCGCCTACTGGCAGACCGTCTTCACCGGCGCGGTCATCGTGCTCGCCGTCCTCATGAACAGCATCCAATACGGGCGCCGGGCCAAATCGTCCTGACGCTTGCAGCAGAACTTGTCCGCAACGGCAGGCGCCGATTGGGGAAAGCACCGCCGGTCATCGGCAACAACAGAGCTCACAAATGGGAGAGAGACTATGTTTAAGAAGGGCATGCGCATTCTACTGGCCGCAGCGGCTGTAGCACCGATCCTCGTCAGCACCGCATGGGCAGCCGGCCAGATGACGATCATCGTCAACGACCCGTCCAACCCCTACTGGTTGACGGAAGGCAATGTTGCCAAGGCAACGGCTGAAAAGCTCGGCTACACCGCTTCGGTTAGCGCGCACAAGGGCGACACCAACACCGAGAGCAACCTGATCGACACCGCCATCACCAACAAGTCGGTCGCGATCATTCTCGACCCGGCAAACGCCGATGGCTCGGTCGGCGCGGTGAAGAAGGCTGTTGCCGCCGGCATCCCGGTCATTCTCGTCAATGCCGAGATCAACCAGGAAGGCCTCGCCAAGGCGCAGCTCGTCTCCAACAACGCCCAGGGCGCCGCCATCGGTGCTCAGCAGTGGGTCGAAGCCGTCGGCGACAAGGGCAAGTATGCAGAGCTGTTCGGCTCTCCGTCGGACAACAACGCCGCTACGCGCTCGAACGGTTACGAGACGGTTCTGACCCAGTACCCGGATCTGCAGAAGGTCGCCAAGGAAGTCGCCAACTGGGACCGTACGCAGGGCCACAACAAGATGCAGTCCATGCTGCAGGCAAACCCCGATATCATCGGCGTGATCTCCGGCAACGATGAAATGGCTCTCGGCGCCATTGCCGCGCTGAAGGAAGCCGGCAAGCTCGCCAACGTCAAGGTTGGCGGTTTCGACGGTTCGCCGGACGCGGTTGCCGCCATCAAGGCCGGCGAACTGCAGTACACCGTCCTGCAGCCGGTCGCCGTCTTCTCGGAAGAAGCCGTCAAGCAGGCCGACAACGTCATCAAGAACGGCAGCACCGGCGCCAAGAGCGAAAAGCAGCTCTTTGATTGCCTGCTGATCACTAAGGACAATGTCGACAAGTACACGGCTCCCTTCGTCCTGGAGCAATAATAGCCTGGAGGGCGCCCTCGCGGACGCCCTCTTCGACCTTCCAACCGCTTTCCGCCTTCTTTGCCTTGGCATGGCAATCACTATACGAAGCTGGGGTCTTGAATTCAGCGAAGGGTGACCCGTGACACAGAAGAGAGATCAGGGTGATGAACTGTTGGATCAACTGACCAGCGACAGCCGCCAGACGCGCCAGGTTGCGCGCCGCCGCATGATCGCCGAGGCCGTGATGAGCGAAGGTTCGATGCGGATCGAGGATCTCACTGATCGCTTCGGCATCAGCCTGATGACCGCCCACCGCGACGTCGACGAACTCGTCAGCCGCGGCATCTTTCGGAAAACTCGCGGCATCGTCACGGCGGCAGCCACCAACCTGATCGAATCCAGCGACGTCTATCGCTCAAGCCGCCAATCGGCCGAGAAGAAGATCATCGCCGAGGCGGCCATGCAGTTCGTCGAACCGGGTCAGGCAATCTTCTTCGACGATTCCACCACCGTCCTGCAGATGGCGCCGCATCTCTCCTCGAAGGTGCCGATCACGGCCATTACAAATTCGCTGACGTTGATGAATGCCTTGACCGGCATGCACGACGTGACCCTGATCGGGCTCGGCGGCCAGTATTACAACTGGTGCAACGCCTTCATGGGACGCATGACGATCAGCGAAATCAAGGCGCTTCGCGCCGATGTCGCGTTCATTTCGATGTCGGCGATCAACGACGGCATCGTCCTGCATCAATCGCCGGAAACCGTCGATACCAAGCGCGCCATGTTCGACTGTTCGGTCAAGCGGATCCTGCTTTCCGATCATACCAAGTTCGAGCGCCGGGCACTCCACAGCTTCGCGGCGCTCGACGAATTCGACGTCGTCATCGTCGATGACAAAACTCTTCCCGTCCACATCGACCGGATGCGATCGAGAGATATCAATGTTGTCGTAGCCAAGGCCGGCGGCGGACGCTGACCAGACGCGGCACGACAGGAGAAAGGTGAATACGCATGCCGAGTCTTCTCGGAATCGATAGCGGTCTGACCGTGACCAAAGCCGTCATCTTCGATATCGACGGCACACCCATCGCCGTTGCCCGGCGACGCGTCACGCAGATCATACCGAAACCGAGACATGTCGAACGTGACATGCACGAATTGTGGTCGGCAACGGCAGAGGCGATCCGCGAGGCCATCGCGCTCAGCGGCCGTCCGGCAACCGACATCAAGGCAATCGCCGCCACCGCGCACGGCGACGGCATCTACCTTCTCGACAGTGAGCAGCAGCCGCTTGGCCACGGCATCCTGTCGCTCGACAGCCGGGCCGGCACGATCGTCGACCATTGGGCGCGCACCGGCGTTGCCGATGAGGCGATCAAGGTGACCGGCCAGGTTCCTCACGTCTCCGCACCATCAGCACTTCTTGCCTGGATCCGCGACAACGAGCCCGAACGCTTCGCGCGGATCGGCCACATCATGAGCTGCAAGGATTGGCTGCGCTTTTGCCTCACAGGCGTAGTCGGCACCGACCGTACCGAGGCCAGCACCTCTTTTACCGACGTTCAGACGCAGGACTACAGCGAAACGGCATTGCGTCTCTTCGTCCTGCAGGACCTCTCCCCGGCCCTCCCACCCACATCTCGCTCCGACGAGATCATCGGCGGTGTTACAGCCGAGGTCGCGCGCCTCACGGGCCTCGCGGAAGGCACGCCCGTCGCGGCCGGGCTGCATGACGTGACGGCGTCGGCGCTCGGCGCGGGAGGCTATGGCGAGGGCATCGTCGCCGTGATCGCCGGAACCTATTCGATCAACGAGACGCTGTCGGCCGAACCGCGCGTCGATCGCCGCTGGTTCTGCCGCAACGGCATTGCGCCCGGCGTCTGGAACTCGATGTCGATCTCGCCGGCTTCGAGCGCAAACTACGAATGGTTCATCGAGAAGCTGTGCGCCAGCGAGTGGGCCAGCTGCGAGGCAGCAGGCAGCTCGATCCATGCCCTGCTGGCAAAGGAGATCGATGCCGCCTTCGCCCGCCCATCCACGGCGCTTTTCCATCCCTATCTCTTCGGCTCGCCCTATGGCGCCTCGGCAAGCGCAAGCTTCTTCGGGCTCAGCGGCTGGCACGATCGTGGCGACATGCTGCGGGCCGTGCTTGAGGGTATAGCCTTCAACCATCGCATCCATGTGGATGCGCTACGCGAAGGGTTCTCGTTCGGTGAAGCCAGGCTTGCCGGCGGCGTTTCCCGCAATCCGGCTGTGGTTCAGATGTTCGCCGATGTGCTTAACATGCCCGTCACCATCACAGGCACGGATGAGGCAGCGGCCTGGGGAGCGGCCCTTTGCGCCGGTTCGGCGGTCGATATCTACGCTGATCCTCAAAGCGCCGCTGCCGGGCGCAAGCACGGCGCAACCTGCCTGCCGGACCCGGCCCGTAGCGCCGAATACGAAAAGCGCTACCGGGTCTTCCTGGAGATTGCCGAAGCGATGGCGCCGGTCTGGCCGAAGATCACCGGCCTGGCACAGGAAGGCGCGGCCAATGCCGCAGCAATATAGGACGACAGTATCATGACATCAGACACGCTTGAGCGCGGCTCGGACACTCGCGGCAACGATATCGACGTCGTCATCCTCGGAGCCGGCATCAACGGCGCCGGCCTCTTCCGCGATCTTGCCCTGCAGGGCATCAACTGCATGATCATCGACAAGGCGGACTTCGGGTCCGGGACGAGTGCTGCACCGTCACGCCTCATCCATGGCGGCCTGAAGTACCTGGAAACAGGAGAGTTCGGGCTCGTCGCGCAATCGACGCTCGAGCGCAATCTTCTCTTGAAGAACGCGCCGCATTGCGTCGAAGCTTTGCCGACCTTCATCCCGGTGTTCTCCTGGACACGCGGCATAGGAGCGGCGATCCGCACCCTGTTCGGCTCGAAGACGGCACCACGCAGCCGCGGCGCCGTTCTTATCAAGATCGGGCTGGCGCTCTACGATTTTTTCGGCTCGCGCGATCGCGTCATGCCGAAGCACCGGCTGATATTGAAGAGAAAAGCCAAGCGCGAGATGCCGCATGTCACCTCTGCGATCGTCGCGGGCGGCATTTATTACGACGCCAAGATCAGCCGGCCGGAGCGACTGGTCTATGAACTCGTGAGAGACGGGCTGGAAGCGAACCCCGGATGCGGCGCGGAGAATTTCACCAGCCTCGTCTCGCGCTCCGGCGGCGAGCTGCGCTTCCGGCGCGACAACGGCACGGAATTCTCGGTGCGGCCGAAACTTGTCGTCAACGCCGCCGGCCCATGGATCGACCATGTCAATGAAGCGCTCGGCGCACCGTCGCGTCTCATCGGCGGGACGAAGGGCTCCCATATACTGATCGATCACCCCGAGCTGGTGCGCAGTCTGAATGGTCACATGATCTACTTCGAGGCCGATGACGGGCGCATCTGCCTGGTCTATGGCTATCTCGGCCTCGCGCTGGTCGGGTCGACGGATATCCCGAGCAAGGATCCCGACAACGTGAACTGCGAAGATCCCGAGATCGATTATTTCCTGCAGAGCCTTCGTTCGCTGCTGCCAACCTTGCGCTTCGATCGCGACCAGATCGTTTACACCTATAGCGGCATCCGTCCCCTCCCCGCCTCCGACGGTACCGCGCCGGGCCTGATCAGCCGCGACCATTCGGCTCCCGTCATCGAAGCCGGCGGCGATCGACCGTTTGCGATCATGTCGCTGGTGGGCGGCAAGTGGACGACGTTCCGCGGCTTTGCCGAGGAAGTCGCCGACAGCGTTCTGTCCCGTCTCGGACAGCCGCGCCGGCAATCCACGCGCTACCTCGCGATCGGCGGCGGCAGAGGATTTCCAGCGGATGCCTCGACACGCCGGCGGTTCCTCGACAAGCTCGCGACCGGACTGACACCCGCGCGCGCCGAAGAGCTTCTTGCGCGCTATGGAACGACTTCCGAGGCAATCGCAGCCTTTCCCTCGGAACATTCGGATGAAAAGCGGATAGCGGGAACTGCAGACTACAGTTTCAAGGAAATCGACTGGATCGTCCGCAACGAACTTGTCACACGTCTTTCCGATATCGTCCTGCGCCGCACGACGATCGCGATCGAGGGCAAGTTGACACTCGACGGCTTGCGGGACATCGCCGGTATCGCCGCAGTGGCACTTGGCTGGGATGCGGCGCGTCGTGAAGCGGAGATTGACGACGTCGTCTTGCTGCTTCAAAAATTCCACGGTCAGAGACTGACAAGCGGCGTAGCCGAACGCGAGATTGGGAAGAACGCGCTTCCGGGCGGCTGAGCGCCTTCGAATTGCAGCCTCCGCGTGGCGCCCCAACGGCGCCATTCGATACCAGCCGCGCAAAGTCGCACTCCTGTTTTGCATCTTTTTGCTTCAAGCGGCGTTATTGCCAACGAAGTCAATCGGTTGCAACCAGGTGCGCCACCCATGAAAAGTCAGAAAGCAGCTCCACTGATCATTGCCTCGCTGGGATTTCTCGGCCTTATTGCAATCCTGCGAAGTGGCGACAGTCATGCTCGGCTTGCCGAAGCCGCCGGGGACCACGCGCGAGGTAGAGATGCAGCGGTTCCCGAGGCCATTCCAGC
Source organism: Rhizobium sp. S152 (assembly GCF_030380735.1). Classification (GTDB taxonomy): domain Bacteria; phylum Pseudomonadota; class Alphaproteobacteria; order Rhizobiales; family Rhizobiaceae; genus Rhizobium. Next base: position 472,233 of record NZ_JAUDRZ010000025.1, read on the forward strand.
AAAAGGGCTTCGCGATGTGCTGTGGCGCGTGGTCCACGAGATATCGAAAGACCGCGTGACGCTGATTGCGGGCGGTGTGACATTCTATCTGTTGCTGGCGCTCTTCCCGGCACTCGCCGCGCTCGTCTCGATATACGGACTGGTTGCCGACCCGGCGACGATGGCCGATCACCTGCGCGAACTGGCTGGCCTGTTGCCGCCGGGTGCCTTCGACCTGATTGCCGACCGAATACAGAAGCTCGTCGAGACCCGCAGTTCAACGCTTGGCATGACGTTCTTCGTCGGTCTCGCGGTCGCACTCTGGAGCAGCCACAGCGCAACACTTGCCATCTTCGACGCCATGAATATCGCATATGAAGAGACGGAGAAGCGCGGATTGATCCGGCTCAATCTACTGGCGCTCTGCTTTACCGTCTGCGCCATGCTGGCGGCAGCCCTGGTGATCGGCCTCGTGGCTGTGATGCCCGTGGCGCTCTCCTTCCTGTGGCTGGATCAGGTAAAGGAACATCTGGCACTCTTCCTGCGCTGGCCGCTGCTTCTCTTGGTTACCGTGGCATCGACCACTGCCGTCTACCGTTTCGGTCCGAGCCGGGAACCTGCCAAGCTTCGCTGGATGACCTGGGGCGCCGTCCTCGTCTCGGTCCTCTGGTTTGCGATGTCGATGGGCTTTTCCTTCTACCTCGACCACTTCGCCAACTACAGCGCGACCTACGGCACTTTGGGCGCGCTGATCGGCTTTTTGGTCTGGGCATGGCTTTCGATCGTCATCCTGATCGTTGGCGGAGAGCTGAACGCGGAGCTCGAGCATCAGACGGCCATGGACACGACGACGGGTTCGCCAAGGCCCATGGGACTGCGGGGCGCTTATGTGGCGGACACGCTCGGGAAGGAAGCGGACTAACTCGTCTGCTATGCGGCTTTCGGAGGGACCACGGCAGCGGGCGCTGGCAGAAGCTTGCCGCGGACCAGAAGTACGATCGTCCCGACGGCAACCCCGATGACGACGATATTGGCGATCGCGAATAACAGCGGCGCCAGCAGCTCCGCAGGACCCGTATCGCCGCGCGCCACCATGCGCGACGCCGCCGTGGACAGCGCGGTGATGCCGAAGGTGAAGGCCCAGTAGGAAGCAGCGAAGGGTTGCTTCGCGATCCAAGGAAGCATGCGGCAGAGAAGCATCGTTTGCAGGATCGCATAGCCCAGCATGGCATGAACAAGCATATCCGGCACACCGCTGGTGACGCTGAGATAGGCGACCGCGCCGACGGCCGGTGGAGCAAGCTGGATGCCGAGCGTGGGCCGCAGCGGCGCGGCAAGCGCCGGCCCCGTCAGCAGCCGGTTCATCAGAACGGATTCGATCGCCAGCCAGGAAAAGAAGCCTGCGCCGAAGGCGAGCTGACCCCAATCCGCATGGCCCATGGCTCCCGCGACGATCGCGGTGACGAAGGAACCGGCAACGGTCGGCAGGTAGAGCACCGCCGTTGTTGTTGCGGGATCACGCTCGCCGCGCCACAGAATTCCCGTGCGCCACAAGGCGAAGAGTACCGTGAAGAGCATGCCTGCTATAAGGAGAAGCGTGGCAGCCTTCCGCGAATAGGGCAGCACCGCGAGTGCGATCAGCATGGTCGACACACCGGCAAGGCCGATGAAACAGCATTGAACAGGATTTTCGGCTTCCGCCAGCGCGGCAGGCCGCGCGACAACCCACTTGGCAGCGTAGAGCACGACGAGAACCAGCCAGACGATAACCGCCAAAGCGTTGATTGCCTCGCCAATCGTCGCCGGCAGCGGCCAAATCGCGGCAGCCGCGCGCCAGCTGTTTCCGAGCCCGGCAAGGCCGAGCACGATGCCGAAAAAGGCTGCCGGAACGGGAGGAACGCGGCTCGCGCGGTTAGGCGGCGCACCTGTGTTGGGCAACGACACATCCACCGCCATCCTGCAACCTCCGCTCCGGCCTCGTACGCGAACGCTGCGGTCGGCAGATGGTCGCGACATTGCTGGAGCGAACCATTGCACCAGGGCGTGCGCGGTGCAAGGGGGGCAACTCAGCGACGGCGCTTGCGCCTGTCGAAAAACAGGAGAAGTCCCAGGCCGACGATACCGGCCGCCGCACCGATCAACGCGGTGCCGGAGTAGCTGCTGAGACCGGTGCCGATGGCAAACAACAAGGCGCTGAGGCCGGCGCCGAGGAAGATGTTGACCGAGATCAGCGCGCTGCCGAGGCCCGGGCGCTCGGCGATCAGGTCCTGAAGGTAGGTGATCGGAATGCTGATCAGCGCTGCAGCGCCGATGCCGCTGATCAGGGTCAGCGCGTAGACGTGCCAGGGCTGCGAGGCGAGGCCGAGCAGGACGAGGTAGACGATATAGATGCTGGTGCCGATGGCGAGCGCGGTGACGTTGCTCATCACCCGCTGCGCGCGGCCCCAGACGACGATGAAGACCACCTCGAGGAAGGCGACGATGCCGACCAGGATGCCAACATCGGCGACCGTACCATGCGCCGCGTCGGTGACGATCAGCGGCAGGATGGCCCCGTTGACGTGTAAGGTACTGCTGATCAGCGCCACCGCAACGACCCGGATGAGCACAGGCGGCGAAACGACCTCTCCCAGGGCCGCAAGGTAGGACAGATGGTGTGTGGCCGCATGGTCGGTGCCGCGCTGGCGCGGCAGATAGGCCGCGATGAGAACGAGACAAATGACGCAGGCTATCCCGGCGAAGAGATAGGCCGGAAGCATGCTTGTCGACCGCGACAGCAGGATGCCGGTGACGCCGGGCACGAGCACCCAGGACAGCGAGATCATGGCGCGGACGCCGGAATTGACGGTCGCGACCTCGTTGCGCGGCATGCCGCGCGTCGCCGCGCGGACATTGGCGAAAAGCAGCGAATTGAGCGAGCCGTAGATTGGCAGCAACAGCAGCGCGCTGACGATGAAGGTAGCCTGCATCGGCAGGATATAGATCGAGCCGTACCCGAGGACACCGAAGACGGCCGCCGACACCATCATCGTGCGGTATTCACCGAGTCGGTCGGCGAGATTGCCGAGCAGGATGCTGACGATGACATTGACTGCGGCGGCGGAGAAGATCAGCACGGAATAAAGGCCATTGCTGAGCCCAAGTTCGCGAATGCCGACGACGGATTGGTAGGGCGAGGTTGCGGCGCCGGCTATGCCGAAGGCGAAGATCGCAAACATGCTGACCCGGATCGTCGGGTCGCGGAAGACATCGGGAAGAAAGCGGCTCATGTCGGATATCGGGGCGGGTGCAAATCACCCGGAGTTTCGGATGACGGCGCCTTAGCAGGTTCGGCGCGCCGCCGAAACCTGCCAAGGCGAAATGTCGCTAAGAGATGTCAATCCTGCCAGCGCGCCGAGAAGCGCGCTTGCGGCTGGTAATAGAAATCGCGGTCGAACGGGAAGGCCGGCCGAGCCCGGCGCTTGCTGACGAGGCTCTTGATATCCTGGTTTACAACGCCCTCGGTCAGCGCCATCAGGTTCGGATTGGCGATCGGCGCAAGCTCCGGCGACAGATAACCGGACTTGACGACGAGCAGCCGTACCGCCTTCGGATCGAGGCCAAGGCGCGTGAAATCGGCGATGTTGTGATAGGGTCGGCGCCGGGCCGCCAGCACGACCGTGATCTCGCTGACCCTGACCACCGCCTCGCGCTCAGCCTCAGCCCCTGGATCAACCAGCGTGACGACTTCGGCCTCCACCTTGGCCGGCTTGCTTGATGGATCGAGCGTGCCGCCGATCGAAAGCGCGATCGTAGCGCCCTTCCCTGCGGCAAAGCAGGCCTCCACCGCCGGTCGATCCGTGATGCCCGCGAGCAATGCTCCTTCGAAGTTTCTGGCGATCAGTGCATTCAGCACATCGGCGCGATCGCCGACGCCACCACCGGTCGGATTGTCGGCGGAATCGGCAAGAATGACGGGTTTTGTCTGGGCCTTCTCGGCAATGTCGAGCATATCAGGCAGAGGACCGGTGACCGGGCCGAAACGGAACTCGTCGCGGGCATCCCAATAGGACCGGGCGATCTCTTCCGCCGTCTTCGCCGCCGCCGTCTTGTGCGACCCGGTGACTACGGCGCAGGCCGTTGCCCGCGGTTCGTCCGCCCAGACATAGCCGATCATCAGGTTGGCATCGAGTATGCCTTCGCGGCGATCGAGATCGGGCAGGACATCGTAGAGGCCCTTGGTCGGCTCGTCCTCCGTCGAGGTGCGCTCGCCGGGCCATAGCACTGGAACCGGCGCCCATGCGACGCCCGGCCGCTTACCCGATTTCAGGGCATCGACCAGCATCGACCAAGCGCGCACCATGGTCTCCCGAACGTCGATATGAGGTGCCGTACGGTAGGCGGCGAAGATATCCAGCTGATCGACGATCCTCTGGGTAACATTCCCGTGCAGGTCATAGCTCGATGCGACGATGCAATCCGGACCGACCACCGCGCGGGCGGCCGAGATCCAATCGCCCTCGGCATCGTCCATGCCCTCGACGTTCATGGCGCCATGCATCGCGAGATAGAGCCCTTCGACGGGCAGTGCCGCCTTGAGGCGATCCAGGAACTCGGCCTTGAATGCTTCGTAGGCGACCCGTGAAACGGGACCGCCGGGCACGGCGCGGGCATGTAGAAGCGGAATGTGTTCGACACCCTCCGCCTCCAGAAAGTTGAAATACTCGGCTTCGAGAAGATCCGCGCCGCGCAGGACGCGAAAATCCTCGACCGCCATCAGCACCGGGGAATAGGTGCTGCATTCCGTGTGAATTCCGCCAACGGCGATGCGCATGGTCAGCACCTCACAGCTTCGGGCTCAGCGGCACGATGGCGCAGAAGCGAAGCCAGTCCTTGGCGGCCTTCGGCGTCCATGCCGCCTCGGCAATAGCCGGCAGGCGGGGGAAGACGAGATGGTTGAAATAGCCGCGCGACAGGAAGTGCTCCGACCAGATGCAGGCCTGCACTCCCTTCATCTTGCTCCTCAGTTCTTCCGGGAAATCGCCTTCGGCCTCATAGCCGTAGGTATGCGCCGGCGGCACGGTTCCCGCCCAGCTTGCGCCCGGCTCCTGGAAGGCTTCGTCCTGTACCATGTCGAGATAATAGGCCTGGCCGGGCGTGATCACGACCTCGTAGCCTTCCCTCGCCAGATCGATGCCGACCTGCGGGTTTTCCCAGGCCATCAGCAGCGTGTCTGCAGCCGCAACACCGCCGCCATGGGCGACCTCGTTCCAGCCGGCCAGCTTGCGGCCGCGCGCCGTGAGCATGTCCTTGACGCGTTTCAGGAAATAGGACTGCAGCGCGAAGGTGCCCTCGATGCCTTCCTGCTCCATCAGCTTCCTGGCGAGCGGCGAGGCGAGCCAGGAGCCGTTCGCCACTTCGTCGCCGCCGATATGGATATAGGAGGACGGGAAAAGCTCGACCATTTCGTCGAAGACCTTCTCCAGGAATTCGTAGGTGAGCGGAATGGCCGGGTTGAGCGCGTTGTTGGGATAGCCTTGAACGGAATGATAGCTTTCCGGCGCTTCCTGACCGTCGGTGAGGTCTGGCAGGGCAGCAAGTGTTGCCGCGTTGTGGCCGGGGATGTCGATCTCGGGAACGACCTCGACGCTCAGCGATGCCGCATGGGCGACAATCTCGCGCACCTCGTCCTGCGAATAGAAGCCGCCGACCGGTTCGGCGCTGTTGCCGAGCTGCGGCAGAAGCGGCTCGTCCGGCCCGCGCAGGACGCCCGTGGTCGTCAGCTGCGGATAGGCCTTGATCTCTAGGCGCCACGCCTCGTCGTCGGTGAGGTGCCAGTGGAAGATGTTGAGCTTGAGCCAGGCCAGGATGTCGATCAGGCGCTTGACGTCGGCGCTCGGGTAGAACTGGCGGGAAACGTCGAGGTGGCAGCCGCGCCAGCCATAGCGCGGCTGGTCGGCAATGGTGCCCGAGATCGGGAAGCGGAAGGTGTTCGGGTTGCTGCGGGCGCCGTGCAGCAGCTGGGCGAGCGATGTAAGGCCGTACTGACGACCGGCGGCATCGGCATGGGAAAGGGTGATCTCGTCGGCGCCGAAGACGAGCTTGTAGCCTTCCGCGGCAAGCGATATATCCTTGACGAAGCGCAGCGCGCGGCCCTGGGGCGATGCAGCCAGGTTGAACGGGGCATGGCCGCTTTCGAAGAGGCGGCGGAAGAGCGAGAGCACCGTGGAGATCGCGCGCAGGTCGTCGGAGGACGAACCTTCGGCCGGATAAAGCACAACCGGAAAACCTTCACCCGGCTTGGCATCGATGGACGCCGGCCAGGGCTGCAGGGCGAAGGGCAGGTCGAGCTTGCCCTCAGGCAGCAGCACAGGCGGCGGCTCGCTGACAGCGTTTTCGAGCAGCAGGTCGGAAACCAGAACCGTGACATGCTTTCCATCGGCGAGAGTCACATAGGCGGACTTGGCACCATCGGTGCAATGCTTGGCCGGCCGGTGCAGGCCGCTGACGGTGAAGGTCCAGTTGTTGCCGGGCTCGATCGCCACGCCTTCAGGCGGCGCGAATTCGTGGAAGTTCGCGTTGCGGCGCAGGAAGACCGCGTTCTCGCAGGCCGCCCGGTCGATCACGCGGGTGAGCGACGTGTAGACGAGCTTGAAGCCTGAAAGCGGCGCGTCGGAGAGATTGAAAAGTGTGAAGGTAAAGCGGCCGTTCGGCCCGCCATCCGGTTGCCAGGTGCTTTCCAGGCGATAGGAAGCCGTTTCCATATCTGTTCCTCTCTTATTATGATTGTCAGTAGTGTTCGGACTGCGAGAACGTGCGCGCGAGCTCCGCCTGGCCGGCGGTTAGGCCGCAATCGACGGGAAGGCAGACGCCCGTGATGGCCGATGCGAGCGGGCCGGCGAGGAAGCCGACGGCATTGGCGACATCCTTGGGATCGACGACGCGCTGCAGCGGATACCAGCGCCGCGCCTCCTCGAAAACATTGGGATTTGCCGCAGCCCGCGCTTCCCAGGCCTGGGTGCGGACGGTGCCGGGGGCGATGGCGTTGGAGCGGATACCGAACTTGCCGTATTCGACGGCGATCAGCTTGGTGAGATGGAGCAGCCCGGCCTTGGCGGCGCTGTAGGCGGGGTGGCCGAAGACATTCATGCCGTTGACCGAGGCGATGTTGATCACCGATCCGCGCGACGCCTTGAGCATGTCCTCGACCGCGCGGAAGCACAGGAACGCCGCTTCCAGATTGAGCGCGTTGTCCATGCGCCAGATCTCCGGCGTGGTGTCGTGCAGGCTGACGGCGCGGGCGGCACCCGCATTGTTGACAAGCGTGGCGACGGTACCGAGCGCCGCGGCGCGGCTAGCCATCTCGGCGACACTTGCGGCATCGGTCACATCGCAGGCGAGAGCGACGAAACGATCCGCCGGGCCGAGTGCCGAAGCCGCCTTTTCCGCGGCGGCGAGATCGATATCGACAAGCAGGACCACATCGTAATCGTCGGCAAGCCGTGCTGCGATGGCGCGGCCGATATCGCCTGCGGCGCCGGTTACGATCGCTACCGATTTCGTCATTCTATGTTCCCTTTATAGTACCGCATGGAATTGTCAGTCCCCGAGCAGCTGGCGGTCGTCGCCATCGCGGTGGGCGACCAGCTGTTGCTTGATGCGGCGCAGCGCTACCGCCGCCTTCGGCTGGATCGCATAGGCGACGAGGCTGGCGAGGATATCGATGGCAGCTATGTAGGCAATGCGGGTCGAGGTCGGCCGGAAGATGTTGTTGCCTTCCTGCAGATCGATCGGAATGACGATTTCCGCCGCCTGCGCGACCGCGCTGCCGCTTTGTGTGAGCGCGATCGTCGTCACCCGTGTCTCGCGCGCCAGCGCGAAGGCGCGGACCAGCTCGTTGTTGCGCCCCGAAAACGACGAGCCGATCAGCACATCCGTCGGCTTGGCGGCGGCCGCCATCATCAGCTGCATGCTGTGGTCGGAAGTGGCGGTGACGTGCAGACCGAAACGGAACAGGCGGTTCTGCAGTTCGCTGGCGACCATCGACGAATTGCCGCCCGACCCGAAGGCATAGATCATGTCGGCGCGCGACAGCCGCTCCGCCGCCAGCTCGATGGCGGCCAGATCGAGCGATCTATGCAGCAGGAACAGCGCATTCTGCGCCTTGGTGACGATATCCTGCGCCACGTCGGCCGGATTGCTGCTCTTAGGCTCAGGCTTGAGATAGCGCATGCCGACATAGGCGGTGCGGGCAAGCTGGACCTTGAAGTCGGCGAAGCTCTCGCAGCCAAGCCTGCGGCAGAAGCGGGTCACCGTCGGCGGCGAGACATCGGCCTTCTCGGCAAGCTCGATGATCGAGGCATTCACAGCGAATTCGAAATCATTCAGAAGGATATCGGCGATGCGGGTTTCCGATGGCGAAAGCCTGGCCTTTTCTTCCTGAAGTGTCGAAAAAATATCCATGCTCAGCCCCCCGCAGATTCGATTGATCAATCATTGGGTTTATAGGCGACGCAGTCGATTTCAACCTTGCAATCGACCATCATCGACGATTGCACGCAGGCGCGCGCCGGCGGGTGCTCGCCGAAATATTCCTGATAGATGCTGTTGAACGTCCAGAAGTCGCGCGGGTCGTCGAGCCAGACGCCGCAGCGAACGACGTGCTCGAGCCCGTAGCCGGCTTCCTCAAGAATGGCGATGACGTTCTGGATGGTCTTGTGCGTCTGCGCGACGATATTGCCGTCGATGATCTCGCCATTTTCCATGGCGACCTGACCCGAGACATAGAGCCAGCCGTCCGCTTCCACGGCGCGTGCGAACGGCAGCGGCTTGCCGCCTGCACCCTTTTGAACCGTACCGTAGCGCTTGATGGACATTGACGGATCCTTGCAAATTATTTTCGTGATAAGTTGACAAGTGACCATAGAAAGCGGAATTTGACCAGCGAAAAACGCCAATCATGAAAAGAATTTCAATACGAGGGAGTTTATGCGCGATCCTTTCCAAAATCCCTTCCCCGCTTCCGACACAGCCAGACACGCTATCTGGGAGATGCTGGTTCCGCGCGATATCGATGCCTTCCTGGCGGCCGACTGGTCGATGGTGGAGCATGATTTCGTAGAGGAAGGCTTCATCGGCATCGACGGGCGTAAGGAAACCAGTCCTGACAAATGGCGCCTCGCGTTCCCGGCTCTTTCCGCCTATCGCGACGAGTGGCTGCGCCAGGCACAGGACTTCGCGACCCAATCCTTCGCCGAAGACACCCGCGCCGCCATCTTCACGACGACCACGCTCGAAGACATCGAGATCGAGGGCGACATGGCGCTGGTGCGCAAGAAGTTCAACGGCGGCATCAAGAAAGCCGATGGCAGCCTTGATGTCATGCAGTGGCAGACACTTTACTACTGCCGCAAGCATGAGGGCCGCTGGAAGATCTGCGGCTTCACAGGCTATCTGCCGAACCCGATGGGCTGATCAACAAGAAGGCCGAACCCTTGCGCATTTTCACGGCGGCGCTCGCAACCGAGACCAATACTTTCTCTCCGATCTGCGTTGACCGACGCGCCTTCGAAGCCTCGCTCTACGCGCCGCCCGGCGAGCATCCCGATACGCCGACGCTCTGCACTGCACCGATCACCGTCGGCCGGCGCGTCTGCGCGGAAAAAGGCTGGGATCTGATCGAGGGCACGGCCACCTGGGCAGACCCGGCAGGCCTCGTCAACCGCTCGACCTATGAGAGCCTGCGCGACGAGGTTTTGACACAGCTGACCGCAGCGATGCCGGTGGATGCCGTCGTGCTCGGGCTTCATGGCGCGATGGTCGCGGCGGGCTATGACGATACGGAAGGCGATATACTGACGCGCGTGCGCGAGATCGTCGGGCCCGACATTCTCGTCTGCGCCGAGCTCGACCCGCACAGCCATCTGACGGTGAAGCGGTTCAAGGCGGCCGATGTCTTCGTCTATTTCAAGGAATTTCCGCATACCGATTTTGTCGATCGCGCCGAGGACCTGTGGCGAATTACGATCGATACGCTGGAGGGCAGGGTCAAGCCCGTCATGTCGGTCTTCGATTGCCGGATGATCGACGTCTACCCGACGTCGCGCGAGCCGATGCGCTCCTTCGTCGACAAGATCATGGGGATCGAGCAATCGGACCCGGATATTCTCTCCATCTCGGTCATTCACGGCTTCATGGCCGGCGACGTGCCCGAAATGGGCACCAAGATGCTTGTTGTTACCAACGGTAAGCCGGACAAGGGCGACGCGATGGCGCGCGAACTTGGCCTTGAGCTGTTCTCCAAGCGCGGCACTTTCATCATGCCGCAGATCGACGAGACGCAGGCGGTCACGCAAGCGATGTCAGCCACCGCATGGCCTGTCGTCATCGCCGACGTATGGGACAACCCGGGCGGCGGTACCGCCGGCGATGCGACCGTGCTGCTTGAGGAACTGCGCGCTCGCGGCGCCAAGGATACCGCGATCGGCACGATCTGGGACCCGATGGCCGTGCAGATCTGCATGGCCGCCGGCGAAGGCGCGGAAATTCCGCTGCGCTTCGGCGCAAAGTCGGCGCCCGGCACCGGCAACCCGGTGGACGGCACCGTGAAAGTGGTAAAGCTGGTCGCCAATGCCGAAATGCGCTTCGGCGAGAGCTTCGCTCCATTCGGCGACGCCGCGCATATCGTGCTCGACGGTATCGACATCATCCTCAACTCGACGCGCGCGCAGAGCTTCGATCCGAGCCTCTTCTCGGTAATGGGAATCGATCCCACATCGAAGAAGATCCTGGTCATCAAGTCGACGAACCATTTCTACGCTTCCTTTTCGAAGATCGCCTCGGAAATCATTTACTGCTCGGCCGGCACGCCTTATCCAAACAATCCGGCCAAGACGGCCTATCGTCATGCGCCGAAGACCATATGGCCGATGATCGCGGATCCCCACGGCACAGAACGCGGAGCAGCGTGACATGCAGAATAATCCTTTTGCCGTCGTGGCCAAGGCCGGCGACAACGTCGCCGATCTCTCGACCCCACGCCCCATCATCGATGAAGATCGCCTGGCGGCGAACATAGCGCGCACGCAAAGCTATATGGACCAACACGGGCTGAACTTCCGCCCGCACATCAAGACGCACAAGATCCCGGCGCTGGCGAGCGCGCAGGTGGCGGCCGGCGCCAAGGGCATCAACTGCCAGAAGATCACCGAGGCCGAGGTTTTCGCAGCCGCAGGTTTCGACGACATCCTCATCACCTTCAACATTCTCGGCCCTGAGAAGCTCGGTCGCCTGGCCGACCTCAACGAGCGTATCGGCGGCCTCAAGGTCGTCGCCGACAGCACGGTGACCATCGACGGCCTCTCGGCGCAGTTTGCCGCCCGCAAGCCGCTGGTCGTGCTGGTGGAGTGCGATACCGGCGGCGGCCGCTGCGGCGTGCAGACGCCGGCAGAGGCGTTTGCGCTCGCCAAGCGTATTCATGACGCAAAGGGACTGACTTTCGGCGGGCTGCTGAACTACCCGAAACCGGGCGCTGCGGCCGAAGTGCAGGCGTTTCTCAGCGAGACGCTGGCGCTGCTGAAGGCAGAGGGCATCGGCTGCCCGATCGTCAGCAATGGTGGCACGCCGAGTCTCTTCGAAGCGCATCTCGTGACCGCCGCGACCGAGCATCGCGCCGGCACCTACATCTACAACGACCGTTCGATGGTACGCGCCGGCCATTGCGGCGAGGACGATTGCGCCATGCACGTGCTGACAACGGTGGTTTCCCGCCCGACCGCCGACCGTGCGGTTATCGACGCCGGCTCCAAGGCACTGACATCCGATCTGCTCGGCTTTTCCGATTATGGCACCGTAATTGGCTATCCCGAAGCGGTGATCACCGGGCTCTCCGAGGAACACGGCGTTATCGATTTCAGCAAGTGCGGCGCCAAGCGCCCCGAGATCGGCGAGAAAATCCGCATCATCCCGAACCACACATGTGTCGTCTCGAACCTTTTCGACACCATGGTTTTCCACCGCGAAGGTCTCGTGACACGTGTCGAGGATGTGGCGGCGCGCGGATTGGTCTGGTAGCCGATCCTCCCCGCCCTCAACTCTTGTTTTCGCTGTCGAAAAAGCTGCTTCTGACGGGGCTTGACGTTACGCGTTTCGGACGCATCTCTTTCGTCAGCAGCGCGCGATGGACGCGCGCAAGGGAGGTGGTTCAATGCGAATTCTGGTAGCAATGGGAATAGCGGCAAGTCTGGCGTTAATCTCGGCAGCCGAGGCGCCGCGCGAATGGCAGGTCGCCGGCGGCGTGAGGGTCGATTCCGATCCCATCCTGCTTGCCCGCTACGATCATGCCCTGCGCTATTGCGAGCCGGAGGCCGAGTATCGCGGCTCCATCAACACCGCCAGCCTGCTCTATGTAACGGCGCTACGCAGTTGTTTGAGCCGCCAGGGTTTCACTGACCGCGGCTCGTTCGCCTATCCGGCGAACAATCTTTTCTGGCACTTCCTCGATCGGTAGATCAGGCCGCCGTCGGCGAGCCGAGCAGATTGAGATCGATATCGGTAAGTTCGACTCGGCGCTCGAAGGCGAGACCCGCATCATCGAAAAGATGGCAGTCGGCGGCATTTATGCCGGCAACCAGCGGCTGCTCAGCGCGGACGCCGGCACGACCCGGCAGCGTCGCGCAGAAATTCTCACCTTCGCCATCCAGCGAAGCATAGGCTACCGTCTGCGCTCCGAGGCGCTCGATGACGGTCGGTGTGACGTTGATCGTGATATCGCCCGACCCGATATGAATATGCTCGGGACGAACGCCGAGCGACAGCGTCGCGCCGACCGCTACATCGCGGGGAACGACGGGAATCGTCAGCTTCTGCCCCTTGTAATCGACGCTCACACCGGCATCGCCGACGCCGGTACAGGTGACGGGCAGGATATTCATCTTCGGATTGCCGATGAAGCCGGCGACGAAGAGATTGGCGGGCTTGTGATAGAGTTCGAGCGGCGCGCCGGTCTGGGCGATATCGCCGGCGTTGAGGACGACAATGCGATCGGCCATCGTCATCGCCTCGACCTGATCGTGCGTGACGTAGATCATGGTCGCTTTCAGCTGACGGTGGAGCTTGGCGAGTTCGATGCGCATGTCGGCGCGCAGGGCCGCGTCAAGGTTCGAAAGCGGCTCGTCGAACAAGAAGATCTTCGGTTCGCGCACAATGGCGCGGCCGATCGCCACGCGCTGGCGCTGCCCGCCCGACAGCATACCGGGCTTCTGCTGCAATCGCTGGTCGAGGTGGAGAATGCGCGCGGCGTTCTCGACCTTGGCCTTCAGCTTTTCTTCTTCCATCTTCTCGACGCGTAGCGGGAAGGCGATGTTCTCGAACACCGTCATGTGCGGATAAAGCGCGTAGGACTGGAACACCATCGCGATGCCGCGCTTGACCGGCGGCAGCTCGTTGACCCTGACCCCATCGATGACGATATCGCCGGCGCTGGTTTCATCAAGGCCCGCGATCATGCGCAGCAGCGTGGACTTGCCACAACCGGAGGGTCCTACGAAGACCACGAATTCCCCGTTCTTAACTTCGAGCTGAACGCTCTTGAGAACCTCGAAGTCGCCGTAGAACTTCTGAACCTTGTTGAGAAAAAGCTGTCCCAAAACCTGTCTCCGGTCGCCGCGTCACCCGGCGCTAATACGTAATAGATAAAGGATCGCGGGTGTTGCGCCCGCGATCCCAACAAAGGCTTACTTGAACGCTTCGATTTCGCCGGCAGCCTTCTTCAGGGCGTCGGCCGGTTCGGCCTTGCCCGTCACGACGGACTGAACCATCTCGATGATCGAGTTCTGGAAACCCTTGTAGTCGGTGAAGAGCGGCTCCGGACCACCGAACTGGATACCGTCGATGAACGGCTTCCACGACGGATCGGCCTTGACGAATTCGTCAACCTTCGCCGACGGACGCAGCGGCGTCAGGCCGGCGCCGCCCTGGAGCTCGTATTCGCCCTGCGGACCCGGAGAGGTGATGTACTTGGCGAATTCGATCGCCTTGTCTTCCACGCCGGAGCCCTTGAAGACGGCAAGGCTGTCGGTGATGAGCAGTGTGCCTTCGCCCTTGGCCGACGGTCCGAGCGGAAGTGCCGCGACACCCCAGTTGATCTTGGTGTCCTTGAGGCGGGCAGCAGCGCCCGAACCGGCCTGGATCATGCCGACCTTGCCATCGAGGAAGATGGCGCGGATTTCGTTCTGTTCGTAGGCGGTGGCGCCTTCGACGGAATAGGGCGTGATGTCCTTGTAGGCCTGGAGCGCAGCCAGAACCTCGGGGCTGTCGATGACGATCTTGTCGCCATCGATGACCTTGCCGTTATTGGTGTAAACCCAATGCATGAACTGGTGCATGGTGTTGTCGAAGGTCTTGGCCGGAAGGCCGTAGCCCGCGATGCCGGTCTTTTCCTTGATCTGCTTGGCGTCGGCGATTTCTTCAGCCCAGGTTGTCGGCGGCTTCTCGGGATCAAGGCCAGCCTGCTTGAAGATATCCTTGTTCCAGTAGAGAGCCTTGGTCGAGAAGGCGACCGGAACGCCCCACTGATTGCCGTCGAAGGTCACGGTATCGACGATGTTCGGATAGTAGCTCTTCTTCTCTTCGTCGGTCATCGGCACCGGAACGATCAGGTCGTTCTGGGCGAATTCCTTGAGCGTGCGCGAGCCTACATAGGCCATGGCGACGGGTGTGCCGGCGGCAGCCAGCGTCGTTGCCTTGTCCTGGCACTGCTCCCAGCCGACGACTTCGGGCTTGACGCTCCAGCCCGGATTCTTGCCTTCCCACTCCTTGATGTACTTCTCATGGATCGGGTCGATCTTGTCGCCGCAGTAAATCCAGCTGATTTCCTGATCGGCGGCCTGGGCGGTCATGGCACCGAGCGCGGTCGAGCCGAGCAAGGCAAGGGCCATGAGCCCGGTCTTGAATTGAATCGTCATTCTTATGCTCCCGTTTTTTCTCTGGTTGTGGCTTACTGTTTCACCGCGCCGGCGGTCAGACCGCTGACGAGATACCTTTGAAGGAAGAAGATAACGATCATGGCGGGTGCGATGCCGACGAAGCTCGCAGCCATGAGTTCGTTCCAGACGACTTCCTGGCGGCCGAAATAGGCGAAGAGCCCGACAGGCAGCGGCGCATATTCGGTCTTGGAGTTGAAGGTCAGCGCAAAGATGAACTGCTGCGCATAGGAGCCGATGAAGGTGGTGATCGCGACCACGGTGATCCCGGGCATGGCGATCGGCAGAATGACGCGGCGCAGCGTGTAGAAATGGCTGGCACCATCGACGAAGGCGGCTTCGTCCAGTTCCCTGGGGATACGCATCATGTAGGTCCGCAGCAGCCAGATCGCCGACGGGATGAGGAAGGCGACGCCCGGCACCATGATCGCAAAATAGGTGTTGAGCAGGCCAAGCGAGCGCATCAGCCTGAAGAGCGGGATGAGAAGCACGGCACCCGAGAACATGTTGACCGCCAGGAACGCGCCGAGCAGCACTCCAGCGCCCTTGAACTCGAAGCGGGCGAAGGCGTAGGCCGCCGGGACCACCAGCACCAGCACAACCGCGGTCACGATGGTCGAGATGAAGAACGAGTTGAAGATGTAGCGGGCGAAGCCGGGAACGCTGACCCACATCGTCCTGTAGGCTTCGAAGGAACCGTTTTCGGGAATGAAGCGGTAGGGCGATGAGAACAGCTGACTGAGCGGCTTCAACGATACCAGGAAACCCTCGACGAACGGCGCCAGCACGAAGGTCAGGAACACCAGGATGCCGGCATAGATGCCGACGATCTCGTACCACTTGTAACGGTTGATCAGTTGCGAGCGGTTCATCGCTTGTCTCCCGAGGCAAGGCGGCTGGTCAGGCGGAAATAGCAGACGCAGAAGATCGACAGGAAGATGCAGATCAGCACGGCGCGTGCGGCACCCTCGCCGTACTTGTTCGACCCGATCGCCGTCTTGTAGGTGTCGATGATCATCGTCGTCGTCTCGCCGCTAGGCCCGCCGCGCGTGAGAATCCAGATGATGTCGAAGGAATTGAAGGTCGAGATGAGCGACAGCATCGACATGGTGATCATCGATGGGACGATCAGCGGCAGGGTGATGCGGCGGAAGCGATAGAAGCGCCCGGCGCCGTCCGTCCAGGCGGCCTCATAGAGATCCTGCGGGATCGCCTGCATGGCGGCGAGCATGTAGAGCGTCACCATGGGAACGCCGATCCACACGTCGGTGATGACGGTCGCCCAGAAGGCGGTCGAGCCCTCGGCCAGGAACGCCACCGGTCCGGAAACCAGCCCGAAGCGCTGCAGCATGCCAGAAATCATGCCGAACTGGCCGTTGTACATCCAGCCCCACATGAAGATGCCGATCGCCATGGGAACGATCCATGGCGGCATGGTCAGCACGCGAAACAGCGCCCTGCCCGGCACCGCCGAGTTCAGCATCGTTGCGCCGAAGACGCCGATGATCATCTTGATCGACACCGAGAAAAACGTCCAGATGAAGGTCCGGATGATGACCTCGGCGAAGGTCGAGTTGAAGATTTTCGCGTAGTTGATCCAGCCGACCCAGTTGGTCGTGCGTTTCAGCGACGCGTCCGTGAAGGACAGGATGAATGTATCGACCAGCGGATAGGCGACGATAACCGTGACATAAAGGACAGCCGGGAGAAGCAGGATCCAGGCGAAGATGACGGTGCTTCTTTGAACACTCATCCTGCCGCCCTCCTCAAGCCGCTCTTGCGTGAAGCGCCTCGTCGAAACGATCCCATAGCGGGCGCAGATCGACGACTGTCTTCTTCATACGGGCCTCATCCATGGAAAGTGCGAGAATGCCGGCTTCGAGCGCGTTGAGCGTCGAAACGGGAAGTTCGGTGCCGTTGCGCACGCTGTCGAGCAGGTCGGCCGCCATCTGTTCGTCGGCGCCGTAGTGCTGCGAAAGCTCGGTCGCTGCGTACTTGTTCTCCACCACCTTCTTGCCGGTCAGCTGCTCGTGGACATCGAGATAGCCGCGCACGAAATCGCCCTCGGCCATGCCGCGCGAGCCCATGATAGCGAAGCGGCGGAACTGGTCGGGCACGTTGAGATTGGTGTGGAAATTCATGCCGACGCCATTGGCGTATTCAACGATGGCGACCTGGTAGTCGATGATGTCCGCATCGCTGTCGAACACCTTGTCGGACCCCATCCAGCCGCTTGGCTTGCGATGGAACATCTCCAGATCGTTGATGCCCTCACGGGCTGGATCGTTAGCCGGCGTAAAGCTCTTGCGGCCGCCGAAGCTTGCAACGCGCTCGGGACGGGCACCGACGACGCCGTTATAGAGGTCGAGGTCGTGGCAGCACTTTTCCAGCATGAAACTGCCGGAATAACGCTCGTAGCGGCGCCAGTCGCGCATGAAGAAGGCGCCATGATAGGGCTCGATATGCTCGGAAGCCTCGATCGAGACGATCTGGCCGAGCTTGCCGGTGGTCTGGATGGCGCGCAGGTCCTTGTAGAGCGGCGAATAGCGCAGCACCAGACCGACCATCAGCCGCTCATGGCCGAACTTCGCCATCAGGTGCGCGAGTTCGATGCTCTCGGCGATCGTGGTGACGATGGGCTTCTCGCAGAACACCTTGAGACCGGCCTCGAGACCGAGCCTGATGTGATCGAGATGCAGGTGATTGGGGGAACCGATCATCAAGAGATCGAGCTTTTCATTGGCAAGCAGCTCTTGCGGCGTGGCGTAGGCCTTGCCGACCGAAATGCCCTTTTCGACAAGTCCGGGAAGGCCCGCGGGATCGGGATCGACGTAGCCCACGAACTCTATGCTCGGGTCGATGGCGCTGAAGACATGTCCAAGATAGCCGAGCCGAAATCCGAGCCCGATAATTCCCACTTTCATGCTATTCCCGTTCCCAATTACGTAATTTATTTTCGTCAGGTTGTGACAAAAATTCGAACGCGTCAACACGAATCCCGCAAAAAGTTCGATGCATGAAATTAATTTTCATGATCGGCTATTTTAGAGCGATCTATGAAAATGATCCTCCGGCCGACGCCGGAACTGGAAACGGCCTCATCGCCGGCAAGCACGACACGGAGCCCCTACTGGTTTCGCCGCTTGCCTTCCAGGAGATCAAGCACCGAGTTGGCGGCGTCGAGCACGTTGGTGCCCGGGCCGAAGACGGCGGCAACGCCGTGATCCATCAGGAACTGATAGTCCTGCCGGGGAATAACCCCGCCGATCACCACGATGATATCCTCGGCACCTTTCGCCTTCAACGCATCGATCAGTTGCGGTGCCAGCGTCTTGTGGCCGGCTGCGAGCGACGACATCCCGACGATCTGGACCTTGTTCGCGACGGCAAGATCCGCTGCTTCGCCAGGGCTTTGAAACAATGGGCCTGCGAGCACGTCGAAGCCGATATCCCCGAAAGCCGAGGCGATGACCTTGGCGCCGCGGTCATGGCCGTCCTGCCCGAGCTTTGCAACCATCACCTTCGGCCGATGCCCGATCGTTTCACTGATCTCAGTCATTCTACGTCGAAGCACGACAAGTTCCGGCTCGTCGCGATAGGCCTCGCCGTAGACATCCTTGACGACTTCGGGCGTCGCGGCATGATCGCCGAAGGCGGCACGCATCGCATCCGATATCTCGCCGACCGTTGCGCGGGCGCGCGCCGCATCCACCGCCGCCGCCAGAAGATTGCCGCGGCCACTTTTCGCCACTTCGGTCAGCGCCGCCAGCGTTCCGCCTACTTCCGTCGCATCCCGGCGACGCCTGGTCTCCTCCAGCCGCCGGATCTGTGCGGCGCGCACTGCGCTGTTGTCGATATCGCGAATGTCGATCGGCTCCTCGTTGTCGAGGCGATATTTGTTAACCCCGACGATGATCTCCTCGGCCTTGTCGACGGCCGCCTGGCGGCGCGTTGCGGCTTCCTCGATCAGCCGCTTCGGCAATCCTTCGTTCACCGCCCTCGTCATCCCGCCAAGCGCCTCGACCTCTTCGATCAACGCCCAGGCCTTGTCAGCGAGTTCCTTGGTCAGGCTCTCGACATAGTAGGAGCCGGCCAGCGGATCGACCACCTTGGTCACGCCGGTCTCGTGCTGGAGGATAAGTTGGGTATTGCGGGCGATGCGTGCCGAAAACTCCGTCGGCAGCGCGATCGCCTCGTCGAACGAATTGGTGTGCAGCGACTGCGTGCCGCCGAGCACCGCGGACATTGCCTCGAAGGCGGTGCGCACGATATTGTTGTACGGATCCTGCTCCTGGAGCGAGACGCCCGATGTCTGGCAATGTGTGCGCAGCATCAGCGAGGACGGCTTTACCGGTTTGAACTCCTGCATGATCCGCGTCCATAGCAAGCGCGCCGCCCTGAGCTTCGCCGCCTCCATGAAGAAATTCATGCCGATCGCGAAGAAAAAGGAAAGGCGGCCGGCGAACGCATCAACATCGAGGCCCTTGGCGATCGCGGCACGGACATATTCGCGGCCGTCGGCAAGCGTGAAAGCCAGCTCCTGCACCAGCGTCGCCCCGGCCTCCTGCATGTGGTAGCCGGAGATGGAGATCGAGTTGAACTTCGGCATCTCCTTCGCCGTGTACTCGATGATATCGGCGACGATCCGCATCGAGGGTTCGGGCGGATAGATATAGGTGTTGCGGACCATGAACTCCTTGAGGATGTCGTTCTGGATGGTCCCGGAGAGTTCGGCGCGCGATACGCCCTGCTCCTCGCCGGCGACGATGAACGACGCAAGGATCGGGATGACCGCGCCGTTCATGGTCATGGAGACGGAGATTTTCTCGAGCGGGATGCCATCGAAGAGGATTTTCATGTCCTCGACGCTGTCGATCGCCACACCGGCCTTGCCGACATCGCCTTCGACACGCGGATGGTCGCTATCGTAGCCACGATGGGTAGCAAGGTCGAATGCGACGGAAACGCCCTGCTGACCCGCGGCGAGCGCCTTGCGATAGAACGCATTGGAGGCCTCCGCGGTCGAGAAGCCGGCATATTGCCGGATCGTCCAGGGCCGCCCCGCGTACATCGTCGCGCGGGGACCGCGCGTGAATGGCGAGATGCCAGGAAGCGAACCGAGATGCGGCAATCCTTCGATATCGTCCTCGGTGTAGACCGGCTTGACGTCGATGCCCTCGGGGGTTTTCCAGACGAGCGTCTCGGCTGGAGCGCGAAGCTCCTTCTCTGCGAGAGCCTGCCAATCTCCAACGGTCTTCTTCGTCATTACGTCCTCCGGCATTCTTATTTGCCGCAGGCTAGCACTTTACAGACGCGGGATGCGAGAGACCCGTTGATGATTTGTCGAGGACGATCGCTCGCCGGGTTTCCCCTCATTCGGCAGCGGCGAGCGCCGGATTGCTGTGACGGAAGAAGGCGGAGAGTTCCCCCACGACCTCGGCGATGCGCGCCGAGAGCGGCTCCGAGACTATCTTGTAATCGGTGAAGTCTCGATCCGAGGCGTAAACAGCGGTCGGCAGCGTGTGCGCCATGAAGAAGCCGAACAACGGACGAAGCTGGTGCTCGACCATCAACGCATGCCGGTCGCCGCCGCCGGTCGCGGAGATGATGATCGGCTTGGCGCGCAGTTCATGCGGATCGATGAGATCGATCAGGTGCTTGAACAGGCCGGGATAGGAGCCCTTGTAGGTCGGCGAGCCGATAATCAGCACGTCGGCATTCACGATTTCATCGACAATGCGTCTAGCAGTTTCATCCAGTTCCCTGCGCCACTGCGCTTGGCCGAGCGAAGGGCCGACATCCGTCAGATCGTAGATCGTGGCGTCGAAGCCGTACCTGTCGGTGGCGCGGCCAGCCAAATCCTCCACCAGCGCACGCGTCTTCGATGGCCGATTGAAACTTCCTGCGAGGCCGACGAGTTTGGGAGCGGACATGCGATACCTTTCCAGCACACGAAATGTTGGAACCAATATTGTCTATCAATATTGTAGATTAAAGAAATGACTGTTCGTGTTTTGCCGTTCCGGTGAAAAATCGCTGTCGTTATAGCGCATGGCGGATCAGGAAACGCTGACAGGCTTTGAGCGAAGCCGGCTTGCCGTTGCCGGGTCGGCGCGGCGGCATAGCTGCGGCGGCAGACCGCGCATGATCAGCTCCGCATCCGCAACGGCCATCGAGCCGAGCGCATAGAACGCATCGCGCGTGCCGCCCGTTCGGTGCGCGGAAAGCAACAGTCCCTCGACCTTGCGAACGGGATCATCCGCGGCGACCGGCTCTTCCGGAAACACGTCGGTCGCGGCGCGGATGTGGCCGGAACGGACCGCCTCGAGCATCGCGGGGAAATCCACCACTGCGGCCCGGCTCATCAACAGGAAGGCGGAGCCCGGCTGCATCAGCGCGAACTCGCGCCGGCCGATAAAGCCTTCGTTTTCGCTGGTAACGCTCGCGAAGACGAAGACGACACGGCTCTCGCTGAAGACTTCGTCCAGAGAGGCGGGCGTGCAGTCGTGCCGCTCGACGATCTCGTTGGGCAGCCAGGGATCGAAAACCCGCACCGTGTTGCGGAACGGACGGATCAGGTCACGAAGCTGGCGACCGAGATCGCCGAAGCCGACAAGGCCGACCGGCGCGCCGGCAAACCGGAAGGTGCCGTCATTGCCGGCAAGACCATATTGCTCGGTGCCGGCTCGGAAAGCCCTGTCCGCCGTCGTCAGTCCGCGCGCGAGATCGAGCGCCATGCCGAGCGCTGCTTCCGCGACCGGAGAGGCGAAGGCGGATGCCGGCGTGATGACCCAGATGCCGCGCTCCACGCAGGCCTGGTAATCGATATTGGGCAGAAAGTTGGACTCGACGTTGATGATCGCCTTGAGCTTCGGTG
Organism: Rhizobium sp. S152; assembly: GCF_030380735.1. Classification (GTDB taxonomy): domain Bacteria; phylum Pseudomonadota; class Alphaproteobacteria; order Rhizobiales; family Rhizobiaceae; genus Rhizobium. The sequence goes on from NZ_JAUDRZ010000025.1 coordinate 494,049, forward strand.
CACGATCGAGCCTCTCCTTCGGCATATCGGTCTGGCCAAAGATCAGCACCGTATCGGCAAGCAGCGCCTCGACCTGCTCGGCCGGCATCTGCCGATCTTCGCAGACGACGACTTCTCCCAGCTGCTCCAGGCGGTGGCGCACATCCGCCGTCATGATAAGATCGAGCGTCCGCGGCAACGGATCGACGAGAATGATATTCCTGCTCATGTTGTCTCCTCTTCCCGCAGACAACATGGAAATACGACCGCATCTACGCAAGCGTTTTTATGGTGGTCGCTACTTTTGCCGCGTGGAGAGAACGTTGCGGATCGAGAAGCTGGAATTGATCCTTAGCACCCCCGGCATGACCGAAAGAATCTCCTTATGTATCCTTTCGAAGGCACCGGCGCTTTCGACATCCACCCGGAGTAGATAGTCGGACCCACCCGTCATCAGGAAGCATTCACGGATTTCGGGAAACTTGCGAACAGCGGATTCGAAACGGTTGAGATATTCTTCGGTCTGGCGCTCCAAAGTGATCTGGATGATCACGGCGATCGGCTGCTCCCCTGCAGCCATGTCGACCAGTGCCGTGTAGCCGGTAATGATTCCGGCCTTTTCCATCAGCGTGATACGCCGCAGACAGGCTGAAGGAGACAGGCCGACTTCCCTGCCGAGATCGACATTGGAAATACGTGCGTTAAGCCGAAGCTGCCGGATGATCTTCCTGTCGATCGCATCGGTTTCGTACATGTCACTCCTTATGCGAAATGCCCGAGGCCTCAACGCGCACAAAACATTGAAAATATCGAATAAACTTGCTGAAACTAAGCATCGAACGCACGTTTCTGCAAGTGATTGCACGGATAATTCGATGAATCGTGGATAATCTCTTGACATCGCATATCGAGGCACGGCCATGAACAGCAGCTCTATCAATCTCACGCTCGCCAACGATGGCTGCGGAGTGTTGACGATCGATCTCGGCTCCATCGCCGAGAACTATCGCAGGCTGTCGGCCGAGGTCAGCCCCGCCACGGCGGCAGCGGTCGTCAAGGCCGACGCCTATGGTCTGGGCGCCGTCCCTGTCAGCCAGCGGCTCTATCAGGAGGGCTGCCGGTCCTTCTTCGTGGCCCACTTCCTCGAAGCCGTGCAGCTGCGACCGTCGCTGCCTCAGGATGCTTCGATCTACGTGCTGAACGGCCTGCAGCCGGGTCATGAGGAACGCGCCGCGATCCTCGACATCGTGCCGCTTCTGAACGGCATGGAGCAGGTCATGGCGTGGGCGCGAGCTGCCGTGAGCCAGGGACGACGGCTGAAGGCGGCGCTGCAGGTCGACAGCGGCATGTCCCGCCTTGGCCTCTCGGGCGAGGAAATCGCCGGCCTGCTCGCCGAACCTGCCATTATGGCAGGCATCGACCTCTCGCTGCTGGTAAGCCACCTTGCCTGCGCCGACGAACCCGAGAACCCGGCCAATGCGGAACAACTCGAAGCACTGCACGAGGTCTCGAAACGCTTTCCGGACCTGCCGATTTCCTTCGCCAATTCCGGGGGCGTGTTTCTGGGCGGCGCCTTCCACGGCTCACTAGCGCGGCCGGGCATTGCGCTTTACGGCGGCGCGCCGCACGCGGGTGGAGAAAACCCGATGCGGCCGGTCGTGCGGCTGCACATTCCCGTCATTCAGACGCGAACCGTTCCTGCCGGCGCGCGGGTCGGCTATGGCGGTAGGTTGGTGGCCGACCGCACGATGCGGCTCGCAACGCTCGCTGCAGGCTATGCAGACGGCATCCCGCGTAGTCTCGGCGATCGCGGCGCGGTCTATTTTGGCGGCCAGCGTCTGCCGATCGCCGGTCGAGTTTCGATGGACAGTATGACGGTCGACATCAGCGACCTGCCGGAGGGTACGCTTACACTCGGCATGCTGGTCGAAGTGATCGGCGACAACCAGACCTTGGAAGTGATCGCAGACGATGCCGATACCATTTCCTACGAAATTCTGACACGGTTGGGGCGACGCTATCAGCGCCGCTACATCTGATCGGGCCCTTTCTCATTCGGAGTGCATAATGAAGATCACTGTGCTTGGTGCCGGCGTCATCGGCGTAACGACCGCCTACTATCTCGCGAAATCGGGACATGAGGTCACGGTCCTTGAACGACTGGCAAGCCCGGCGCTGGAAACGAGCTTTGCCAATGCCGGCGAGATTTCGCCCGGCTACGCCTCGCCCTGGGCCGCCCCCGGCATTCCGCAGAAGGCCCTGAAGTGGCTCTTCATGAAGCACGCGCCACTGATCATCCGCCCGACGCTCGACGCCGCGACATGGGCGTGGGTCATCGCCATGCTCAGAAACTGCACATCGGCCCGCTACGCGATCAACAAGAGCCGGATGGTTCGGCTCGCCGAATACAGCCGCGACTGCCTTATCGATCTGCGCGCCGAGACCGGCATTGCCTATGACGAGCGCACGCAGGGCACGCTGCAGCTGTTCCGCACGCAGAAGCAGCTGGATTCGATCGCCAAGGACATCGCAGTGCTCGCCGCCGATGGTGTTCCCTTCGAGGTGCTGGATCCCGCTCAATGCGTGGCCGCCGAGCCCGGTCTCGGTCCCGTGCGCCAGAAGATTGTCGGCGGCCTTCGCCTGCCCAACGACGAAACCGGCGACTGCTACAAGTTCACCAACGAGCTGGCCGCGCGGGCCGAAGCGCTGGGTGTGCGCTTCGTCTATGGTGTCGAGGTCAAATCGCTGCGCACCGAAAGCCGGCGCATCGCCGCCGTCGAAACCAGCCAAGGCACCTTCGAGGGCGACGCCGTGATCGCGGCTTTCGGCAGCTTCACGCCAGCGTTGCTGAAGCCGCTCGGCCTGAAGATCCCGATCTATCCGGTCAAGGGCTATTCGATCACCGTTCCGATAGTCGACGAGACAAGGGCGCCCGTTTCGACAATCATGGACGAGACCTTCAAGATCGCCATTACCCGCCTTGGCGATCGCATCCGCGTCGGTGGCATGGCCGAGATCGCCCGCTTCAACAAGGATCTGCCGGAAGCGCGCAAAGCGACGCTGGTGCATTCGGTGGAAGACCTGTTCGGTGGGGCTGGCGACCAGAGCAAGGCGCAATTCTGGTGCGGCCTGCGCCCGATGACGCCGGATGGTACGCCCATCATCGGCAAGACTGTCTACGACAATCTCTACCTGAATTCGGGCCACGGCACACTCGGTTGGACCATGGCCTGCGGATCAGGTCGCCTGCTCGCCGACCTGATCAACCGGGAAAAGCCGGCGATCTCCGCAGATGGCTTCGATATGACCCGCTACGCGGCCTGACCGCATCGGGTGGTGCAGCAATAGAAAACGCCGGCGCGAGAGATCGCGCCGGCGTTTTCCTTATCAGCAATGTCTCAGCGCGCCGCCCAGTTGGCGCCGCGACGAAAGATCGTGCGCATCTCCGGCACCGAGAACTCCTTCGCCTGATGGCCGAGCGAAGAATAGAACACGCGCCCCTTGCCGTATTTCCGCTTCCAGGCAACCGGCATCACCACGCCATCGATCCAATAGGCGTGGTCGCCGGTGAAGGTCGTGGTCGCCAGCACCTCGTTGGAAGGGTCGACGTGCATGTAGTATTGCTCGGAGGTGTAGGGGAAATCGCTGATCCCCTGCATGATCGGGTCATCCGGCCTGGTGATGTTGACCTTATAGTCGATGATATTGCCGGGATGGGCGACCCACTGGCCGCCGACGATGAACTGATACTCCACGCATTCGCGGAAGCTGTCGCCGGCGCCGCCGTGATAGCCGGCAAGCCCGACGCCGCCCTCGATCGCCTCGGCGAGATTCTTGATCTCTTCCTTCTCGATCTTCGACATCGTCACGATCGGCACCACCAGCGAGAGGTCATGCACGGACGGGTCCGCGAAAGCCTCGGTGGTATGCTCGACATAGACCTTGAAACCGTCTTCCTCCAAGATGTCCTTGACGATGGCGGCGCATTCCTGCGGCTCGTGACCGCTCCATCCACCCCAGACAATCAGTGCTTCACGCATAGTCTTCCTCCTGAAATTACTTGGCCAGCCTGCCGTCGACCAGCGATTCCGACAGCGGCGCCGGCCGCTCGGTCTGCGTCGAGATGGCGATTGTTCGCCCCGTCTCCGAGGCCGTGTGGAAGGCCTCCATGATCTCCAGCACGTGCAGCGCCAGGCTGCCGTTAGCCCTGTGCGGCCGGTTGGACCGGATGGCATGTGCGAGATCCGCGACGCCGATCGAGCGGTAGTTGCCGTCGGCGTAGGGCGCCGTCAGCGGCTGCGCCTCAAAGGCGCCGCCCTTCTTCAACAACTCCACCTCGCCGCCGAAATGATTCGGATCCGGCACGATCAACGTGCCCTCGGTGCCGTAGACCTCGAGCGGGACATGCTTGTGGCCGGCGACATCGAAGCTCATGCCGATCTGCACGACCGCACCGTTGACAAAAGCCATCAGGCCGGACACGTGCGTCGGCACATGCACCGGAATGTGCTCGCCGTTGCGTGGCTCGCTGGTGATGATCCGCTCCCTGCGCGGCGTCACGGCGAAGCCCGCGATCTGGGCAACCGGACCGAACAGGTTGACGAGATCGGTGATGTAGTAAGGCCCCATGTCAAGCATCGGACCGCCGCCGACTTCGTAGTAGAAGGCCGGATTGGGATGCCAGCGCTCGTGGCCCGGGCACATGAAGGTGGCGGTGCCGCCCACCGGCTGGCCGATCACGCCCTTGTCGATCAGCGTCCTCGCGGTCTGGTGCCCTCCGCCGAGGAAGGTATCGGGTGCCGCGCCGATGCGCAGGCCCTTGGCCTTGGCGGCCTCCGCCAATTGCTTGCCCTCGGCGAAATTGATGCCGAGCGGCTTTTCCGAATAGGTGTGCTTGCCGGCGGCCAGCGCCTGCAGGCCGACGGCGACGTGCGCCTTCGGGATCGTCAGGTTGACGATGATCTCGATGGACGGATCGGAGAAAAGCGCATCGACGCTCTTTGCAGGCACGTTGAACTCGGCCGCCTTCGCCTGCGCGAGATCGCTGTTGAGATCCGCCACGCCCTTGATATCGAGAATGGGGAACGAGGCCATGGCTTTAAGGTAGGCTCCGGAAATATTGCCGCATCCGATGATGCCTATGCCGACTCGATCCATGATTTCCTCCCAATGGATTCCTGATTGAAAGTGTCAGAGCGCCGGGCCCGTCGTGTTCCAGGGCGACTCGTAGAGTTCGTAGAGGGCGACGGCGGCCGCGCCCTGAGCCCAGAAGTCGTCGGTCGAATCGTCGAAGACGAGTTCCGCCACGCCCTTGAGCGATGGCGGAATAGCCAGCGCATAGGCGTTGCGCAGGCTTTCCAGGAATGGCTCGCCAAGCGCCAGACTGGATCCGACCAGAATGACCCGCGGCGGCGCGAAGATGGTGACGATATTGGCGACCGCGACGCCAACTGCCTCCCCTGCCCGGATCGCGGCGCCGATCAGCGTGCTGTCTTCCGCCTTGATCAGCGTCTGCGCGTGGGTCATGCCGCGGCCGAGACGGATCGCCTCTGCAAAACGTCCGCCGGCCGGCTGCTCACCGAGGATCTCGTTTTCACCCGCCTGGCTTGACAGCCGCACGATGCCGCGCGGCCCCATGCCGAGCACGAGATCGCCGAGATTGTGGCTGAGACCACCAGCGCCGCGAAAGAGCTGGTTGCCGTGAAGCACGCCGAGACCAAGCGTCTGTTCCAGCGAAATGAGTACCATATCCTCGAGATCACGCGCCTTGCCGAACCAGTGATGCGCCAGCGTGATGGCATGGGCATCGCTTTCAACGATGGTCGACGTGTTCAGCCGCGCGGTCATCTCGCCGGCGAAATCGACATTGGTGTCGCGCAGGATCGGGCTGCTACGGATATGCCCCGTCCGGTGCTCGATCACGCCGGGAAGGCTCAGGCAGACGGTGTCGACATCCTCAAGCGACAGGCCGGCGTCCACCACGCAACGCCGCACGCCATCCTCCACGAGATCGGCGATCACGCCGATCGGCTGGCGATCGATACGGATCGGCAGTTCCAGTTTCGACAGCACGTCGCCACGGAAATCGGCAACGACGAAGACAAGTCGGTTGGCGGCGATCTTGGCGCCGACGACGCGCGCCGCATCGGGGTTGAGCTCCAGCATGACACGCGGCCGGCCGCGCGCCGCCTCGTTGCGGATATCGCCTTCATGGCGCGGCAGGATGAGGCCGTCGTCGAGCAGCGACGCGGTGATGGCCGAAACCGTGGTCGTCGACAGCTGCGTACGCTCGCTGATCTCGACACGGGAGATCGGACCGTGCCGGCGGACCGTATCCAGCACGTTCAAGCGATTGATCGCGCGCATCAATTCCGGATCTGCGGTCTTCATGAAATCTTGCGAGGCTCTTATGTGGCGCCCGTCTGGTGGGCGGTTATTTTCATCGGTATGCGAATTAAATAGGGTTCGCTTTCAGCCTCCTGTCAAGCCAAATCTAGCAAATTAGCACTAGGGAGTTGACATTCTGGCAAACCTGCCGATCATTTAATCCGCATAAGGGAAAAATTGTAGAGGACGATTTCACCCTTGAGGAGGAGAACCCATGCTTGATCATAAAAGGGCGACAGCCCTGCTTAGAAGCCGTGCCTTCGCCCGCTCCGCCGCCACCGGATTGGCGCTTTTGATTGCCGCCGGCAGCGCTGCGGCCGATACAACCATCAAGTGGATGCATCTGGAAATCGATCCGACCTATCTCGGCGTCTGGCAGCAGATCGTCAAGAATTACGAGGCTGAGCATCCGGGCACTAAGGTGGAGATGCAGTTTCTCGAAAACGAAGCCTTCAAGGCCAAGCTGCCGACACTGCTGCAATCCGACGATGCACCGGACCTTTTCTACAGCTGGGGCGGCGGCGTCTTGAAGCAACAGCTGGCAACAGGCGCCCTGCTTGATCTCAGCGAGGCAATGAACGCCAAGGATGGCGCGTGGGTCAAGACCTACAACCCCGCCTCCGTCAAGGGCCTGAGCTATGACGGCAAGATCGGCGCTGTCCCCTATGCGGTCGGCACCGTATCCTTCTTCTACAATAAGGAGTTGTTCGCGAAGGCTGGCGTCGATGCGACCACCATCAAGACCTGGGACGATTATCTCGCCGCGGTCAAGAAAATCAAGGACGCCGGCATCGTGCCGATTGCCGGCGGCGGTGGCGAGAAATGGCCGATCCATTTCTATTGGAGCTATCTCGTCATGCGCGACGGCGGCCAGAAGGTCTTCGACGCCGCCAAGAATGGCGAGGGCGAAGGCTTCAACGATCCGGCGATGATCAAGGCGGGCGAGCAACTGGCCGAGCTCGGCAAGCTCGAGCCCTTCCAGCCAGGTTATCTCGGTGCCACATGGCCGCAGACGCTCGGCGTCTTCGGCGACGGGAAGGCGGCGATGATCCTTGGCTTCCAGAACACCGAGGCCAACCAGCGCACCAATGCCGGGGACAAGAAGGGCCTGAACCCGGACAATATCGGCCGCTTCGCCTTCCCGGCGGTTACAGGCGGCGCCGGCGCGGTCACCGACACGCTGGGCGGGCTGAACGGTTGGGCCGTCACCAAGAAGGCGCCACCGGAAACGCTCGACTTCCTCGCCTACCTCACCAACGCCGAGAACGAGCGCACGATGGCCAAGGCCGGGATGATCATTCCGGTGGCTGTCGGCGCCGAAGATGGCGTGACCAACCCGCTGCTGCATGAATCGGCCGAGCAACTGGCGCATTCGACCTGGCACCAGAACTTCTTCGACCAGGATCTCGGCCCATCGGTCGGCCGCGTCGTCAATGACGTCTCCGTCGCGATCGTTTCGGGACAGATGAGTCCCGAGGATGGCGCCCAGCAAATCCAGGACGCTTTCCAGCAGGATCAGTTCTGATCGACGTCGGTGGCGCAGATCGAGAGCTCCGCGCCACTATTTGCCATTGCTATTGCGAATGTGAGGTCATCATGGCCAATGTCAGCGCCGCCCCCGCCATTCGACCAATGCGCGTGCCTGCGACGGCATCCGCCCGGCGCAAGCATCCGGCGGTGTCGGGACGCCTGCCTGTGCTGCTACTGTTCCTACCGCCGGCGCTGCTTCTGTTTTCGATCTTCGTCATCCTGCCGATGGGCGAGGCGGCGTGGTACAGTCTTTACAAATGGGACGGCTACGGCCTGCCGACGCAATATGTCGGCCTTCGCAATTTCGAGCTGCTGTTCAAGAACGGCGCCTTCCTGACGGCGCTGAAGAACAATGCGATGATCATGGTCATCTCGATCGTGATCCAGATCCCGCTGGCGATCTGGCTTGCCATGATGCTCGCGCACCGGCTTGCCGGCGTCGTGCTGTTCCGGCTGATCTTCTTCCTGCCCTATGTGCTAGCCGATGTCGCAGCCGGCCTGATCTGGCGCTTCGTCTATGACGGCGACTACGGCCTCTTCGCATCGATCGCCCACCTGCTCGGCGTGGAAACGCCCTATGTGCTGGCCGACAAGGACCTCGCGATGTACGCGGTGCTTGCCGTGATCGTCTGGAAATATTTCGGCTTCCACATGATGCTGTTCATCGCCGGCCTGCAGTCGCTCGACAAGAGCGTGCTCGAGGCGGCCGAGATCGACGGCGCGAACGGGTGGCAGCGCTTCCGCTACATCACCCTACCGCTGCTCGGCTCGACGGTGCGCCTATCGGTGTTCTTCGCCGTCGTCGGCTCGTTGCAGCTCTTCGACATGATCATGCCGCTCACTGGCGGCGGACCGTTCAACGCGACGCAGACGATGGTCACTTTCCTGTTCAACTTCGGTGTTGCGCGTATGCAGGTGGGGCTCGGCAGCGCTGTCGGCGTCGTCCTGTTCCTGATCTGCGTCACCCTCGCCTTCGGCTACAAACGGATATTCATGCGCCATGACTGATGTGGTTTCATCCGAACGGCTCAGCGCCGGCACGAAAGCCTATCTCTACACCTCGCTGGTGATCATTTCGGCCATCGTGCTCATCCCGCTCGTTACAACCGCGCTCGGCGGCTTCAAGGATCTGGCGGATCTGCGTACCAACCCATTCGGTCTTCCGGTCGAGTGGCATGCGGAGAACTATACCGATATCTTCTTCGGCGACCGCTATTGGCGGCAGATGGTCAACTCGCTGATCATCGCGGCGCTGACCGTGTTTCTCACTGTTTCGGTGTCAGCTATGGCCGCCTTCAGCTTCGCTCATGTCCGGTTCTTCGGCTCCGAGTTGCTGCTGAACTATTTCCTGATCGGGCTAATGTTCCCGGCGGCGACCGCCATCCTTCCGCTCTTCATCCGTATCCGCGATCTCGGCTTGCTCAACAGCTACTGGGGCGTGGTGCTGCCGCAGGTCGCCTTCGGGCTGGGAATGAGCATTCTCCTCTTCAGGAACTATTTCAAGAACCTGCCTGAGGAGCTGTTCCAGGCAGCCGTCGTCGATGGCTGCGGCTACATGCGCTTTTTCTGGCACATCTGCCTGCCGCTTTCACGCCCGATCATTGCGACGGTCAGCATCATCTCCTTCGTGGGCAGCTGGAATAGCTACATCCTCCCGCTCATCATGCTGAACTCCGAGAAGATGTACCCCTGGCCGCTCGGCATCATGGTCTATCGCGGTGAGTTCGGCACCGCCTGGCAGCTGGTGCTCGCCTTCATCACGCTGACAATCATGCCGACGATCATCGTGTTCTTCCTGGCGCAGAAGCATATCATCGCCGGCCTGACGGCAGGCGCCGTCAAGTCGTAGCGTGATCGACGGGCGGCCAAGCCTTAGCCGAATACGAGACCGCCGTCGACGATGAGGTTCTGGCCGGTAACGGCCCGTGCCCAGGGGCTGGCGAAGAAGAGCACGGCACCGGCCGCCTCTTCCGGCGTGGTGACGCGGCGCAGCGGTGTGTTGGCGGCAATCAGGTCGAACACCGCTTCCGGCGTCGCGCGGCTCGCCGCCGTGGTCCGCAGCAGGCCGCCCGAGACCATGTTCACGGTGATGCCATCAGGCCCGAGTTCGGCCGCGGCGGTGCGCGTCAGCGACAGGAGAGCGGCCTTCGCGGCGGTATAGTCGTGATAGGGCACCACGGGATTCTGGAACAGGTTGGTGCCGATCGTCACCACCCGCCCGAAGCCGGATGCCGCCATGCCGGGACGCACCGCCTGGATCAGGTTGAGCGCCCCCTTCAGCGCGGTATCGAGCTGCCCCGTCATATCCTGCCACGAGAGATCACCGAGCTTCGGCCGCGCATCCCCGTTGAAGCTGAAGTCGGTCAGGGCATTATGCACGACCGTTGTCGGCGCGCCGAATGCTTCGGTGACCTCGGCGACCAGCCGGTTGACGGCGTCCGCGTCCCTGATGTCTGCCTGGAAGGCGCGGGTGCGATCGCCGAGCCGCTTAGCCAGCGCCTCGGCCTCCGCTCGGCTGGCGCGATAGTTGATGGCCACCTTCGCTCCCTCACGGGCGAAAGCTTCGGCGATCGCCGCTCCAAGTCCGCGTCCTGCGCCGGTCACGATGACCGTCTGCTTGCTGATGTCGAGTGTCATGCCTGTCGTCCTTCCTGATCGCGCCAAAGCGCATGAAAATGCTGCACGGGCCCGTGGCCGGAGCCGACGTCGAGCGTATCGGCCTGCGCCACCGCCTCGGCGAGGTATGCCTTGGCGTTTGCCACCGCCTGGCTGAGCGGCGCGCCCTTGGCGAGTTCAGCGGCGAGCGCACTCGACAGCGTGCAGCCGGTGCCGTGTGTGTTGGCTGTCGGAATTCTGGCTGCCTCGAACCAGACCGGTCCCTCGGCCGTCACCAGCACGTCGGGGCTTTCGGGACCGGCGAGGTGTCCGCCCTTCACGAGCACTGCCTTGGCTCCAATGGCCCGCAGGCGTTCCCCCTGCTCCGCCATCTGCGCCCTGGTCGTGGCGACCGGCGAGGCAAGCAGTGCTGCGGCCTCTGGAAGGTTCGGGGTTATAAGGGTGGCGAGCGGCAGAAGACGTCGCGTCAAGACCTCGATGGCGACATGATCCAGCAGCTCCGCGCCCCCCTTGGCGACCATGACCGGATCGAGCACGATCGGGATCGCCTGGTGCGCACTGAGGCTGTCGGCAACCGCCACGGCGATCTCGGCATTGGCGATCATGCCGATCTTGACCGCATCCACCCTGACATCGGCGAAGACGGCGCGGATTTGGTCCGCGACGAAAGCGGGCAGGACGAGATGGACGCCCGAGACACCTTGGGTGTTCTGCGCCGTCAGCGCCGTCAATGCCGCCATGCCATAGACGCCGCGCGCCGAAAAGGCTTTCAGATCGGCCTGGATGCCTGCGCCACCAGAGGGATCGGAGCCGGCGATGGAAAGAACGTTGCGGATCATCCTCTGACCTTTCTGATCTGTTCGGCGATGAAGGCGGCCTCCCCGCGCGGATCGGGCCTACCGCAGATAGCCGAGACGACCGCCAGCCCTTCGGCGCCCGCCGCAAGGACGTCGCCGACATTCCCGGCCTTCAGACCGCCGATCGCGACCGACGGGACCGGGCAGATCGAAACCAGCCGCGCCAATCCGTCGAAACCGATGGGTTGCTTGTGATCCTGCTTGGTCGGCGTCGCGAAGACGGGCCCGATGCCGGCGTAATCGACGACATCGGCCTCCACGGCAGCGACCAACTCTTCCGTCTCGACGGAGAGGCCGAGGATCATGGAAGGGCCGATCAGCCGGCGGGCGCTGCGCGCATCCATGTCTTCCTGACCGATGTGCAGTCCGTCGGCGCCGATGGCGATCGCCGCCTCGACGTCATCGTTGACGACGAGCAGGGCGCCGCTGCCCGCCAGCGCCGCCTTCAGCGCGCGGCCGGTTTCTATCATAGAAGCCGTGCCGGCATGCTTGTCGCGCAATTGCACGATGGTCGCGCCACCGGCGACGGCGGCGCGGGCCGTCTCGACCATGCCGGCTTCGGCGCAAAGATCGGGATCGAGGACGAGATAGAGCGAGAGGTCGAAGGTTTTCATGCCGCGCGAATCCTTGCCTGCCGGTCGAGCGACGGGCCATCGAGCGCGGCAAGCGCGTCGAGGAAACGCCAAGCAAAGGAGCCCGGGCCATCCGCCTGGCGCGCCGCGTTCTCGCCCGCGACCGCGAAGGTGGCGAGCGCCGCGACCGTTGCCGCAAGTGGATCGGTCGGACTAACCGCCGCGAAAGCGCCGACTAGGCAGGTGAGCGAGCAGCCGAGCGCGGTGACCGCAGGCATGAAACGCGAGCCACCTTCGATGATGAACGCTCGATCGCCGTCGGTGACGAAATCGATCTCGCCGGTGGCCGCGACAACGGCCCCGTGCGCTTTCGCGACAATGCGGGCCGAAGCCTGCGCCTGTTCGACCGGATCTCGGCTATCGACGCCCTGCCCGCGACTGGTCCCGCCAGCCAGGGCGATGATCTCGGAGGCATTGCCGCGAATGATGGTCGGGCGATGGAGCAGAAGCGCATCGACCGCTTGCCGCCGGAAACTTGTTGCGTAATGCGCCACGGGATCGAGCACCCAGGGTTTTCCAGCCCGGTTGGCCGCATCCGCGGCGCTCACCATGCCCTTCATCCAGCCTGCGGACAGCGTGCCGATGTTGATGGTCAAGGCGCCGGCGATGCATGCGAACTCGCCCGCCTCTTCCTCGGCATGGACCATGGCGGGCGAAGCGCCGGCGGCGAGCAGCACATTGGCCGCGATATTCATCGCCACAAAGTTGGTGATGTTCTGGACGAGCGGCGGATCGGCGCGAAGCGCCGTCAGAAGGATTCCCGGCGAGGTCTCTTGCATGTTGCTCCTTTCGAACGGAGCAAGACGCGGGAGCGGAACGCAAAAGCCTGCGAAGGTCCCGAGCGACTCCCTCCGCCAGCATTATCCGGTTCAGGTTCCAAGGGTACTTCTCAGCCCGCCTTTCGGCGAACGCCCCTGTCTCTCAATGTGTTTCTTGTCGCAGAGAACGGACCTGATGTCACTTCAAAAAAGCGGCAACGCATCATCGGCAGGCGACGACGGTCACTTCGGCGTGCCAGTGCGAAAGGGCCTTTAGCACCGTCGCACGATCCGGGGCGCCGATGCGCCCGCCGAAAACCTGGCACTTCAAGGCGGCCGCCATCGACGACAAGCGCATTGTTTCCTCGATCGGCATTCCCTCGACGACGCCAAGGGCAAAGGCGCCATGAAAGATATCGCCCGCCGCCAACGTATCGACGGCTTTCACCACGGGCGCGGGAAGATGGCGAACGACGTGATCCGCATCGTCGTACCAATAGGAACCCTTCTCGCCGGCGGTGACGCTTATGAAAGCCTGCGGGAATTTCTTCTTCAGCAAGACGACGACTTCGACGAGATCGAGGCTCTCCGCCAGCCGCTCGGCGGCCGGCTGCGAGAAAACGATGTGGCTGGCAGCGGGCGCCAGCATCTCTATAATGCCGTCGGGGGAGACGTCGCCATCGAGAATGGCGGGCTTGCCGGCCGCTCTCGCCGCAAGCAACGTTTTCAGCGCCAGCGCCGGCCAGCGGACGTCCACCAGCACGGCATCGATATCGTCCATGTCGGCCGCCGTTACTGGCCTGACCGTTTCGTGCAGGCGCTGATCGTAGAAAGGGACGATCAGCCGCTCGCCCTCGTCATCGACAAGGATCGTCGAGACCGCCGAGCGCGCACCTTTCGCCCTCACCATGCCCGTCGTGTCTATGCCGCTCTCGCTAAGATCGGCAATGATCCGTTCTCCGATATCGTCGTCACCCACCGCACTCCAAAGGCTGGCGACACCGCCCAGCCGAGCGACCGAAAAGGCGGCGCTGGACGCCATGCCTTCCGCGATCTGCAGCATGTCATAGGGCAGCACCTTGCCCTGGCCAGATGGCATCGCGCGAACGCGAAACAGCGTGTCCAGCACGGCCGCGCCGACACAGAGCACGCAGCGCGCCGGACCCGGCGGGAGACTATAGGCGGAAAGGTCGCTCACGATTGCCGGGTCACCCGATCACTTCACGGCACCTGCCGTCAGGCCCGCCACGATCTGCCTTTGCGCGAAGACCGTCAACACCAGCACCGGCAGCGTCACGATCAGCGCCGCCGCGGCGAGCGGTCCCCAGCTCACCTGCTCGAAGGAGAGCATGTTGTAGACCGCCACTGGCAGCGTGCGCGTCTCGCGGCTGGCAAGCACGATGCCGAAGACGAAGTTGTTCCAGGAAAAGATCACCGACAGGATGAAGGCGACCACGATGCCCGGCCTCGCGATCGGCAGCGCGACAAGGCGGAACACCTGCCAGGGTGTGGCGCCATCGATGCTGGCGGCCTCCTCCAGCTCCATCGGCGTCGTCTCGAAATAGCCGATCATGATCCACACGACGATCGGCACCGTGACGACGAGGTGGATGATGATCTGTGGCATCAGCGTGCCGAGCAGGTTCAGCCACTGGAACAGTAGGAAGAGCGGGATCAGGAAGGAAAGGCCGGGCGTCATGCGGGCGATCATGATGACCATAGCCGACTTCTCGGCCTTCAGCCGTGCGATGCCATAACCCGCGGGAACTCCGATCAAGAGCGCCAGCAGCGTTGCGGAGCCGGTGACCAGCACCGAATTCCAGAGATAGAGGAAGAAGTTGTTCTCCTCGAAAACCTTCAGGTAGTTCGACCAGGCAAAGCGCTCGGGAATGAAGATCGGTGGATAGGCGCCGTTGTCGATCTCGTACTTCAGCGACAGCGAGATCATCCAGAGGAAGAACAGGATGACCGGCGAGATCATCACCAGGGCGACGAACAGCAATCCGATGCGATCGAGTGTCTTGCGCTTCATCAGCGTGCCTCCCCGTCCGACCAGTTCGCACGCGCCCGCACCATCAGGAGTACGAAGGACAAAAGCACGATAAGGATGAAGAAGACCACCGCCATGGCCGAGCCATAGCCGATGTCGTAATAGGAGAAGGCGGTGTTGTAGAGATAGATGTTGATCGTCTCGGACGCCGTGCCGGGTCCGCCCTGGGTCATGGCATAGATGATGTCGAAGCTCTTTACCGCATCGATGCTGCGGATGATGACGGCGATCATCAGGAACGGGGCGATCATCGGCAGCGTCAGGTAGCGGAACTTCTGCCACACATTGGCACCGTCGATCTCGGCGCTCTCATAGGGTTCGCGCGGAACGGCGGCAAGCCCGCCGAGCACGATCAGCATGACAAGCGGCGTCCATTGCCAGGTCTCGACCATGACGAGCGAGGGGATGACGCTGCTCTGGTTGTAGATCCACTCCTGCGGGCCGATGCCGATGAAGGACAGCAGATAGTTAAGCACGCCGAGCTGCGGATGGAACATCATGGTCCAAACGAGTGCGATGGCGACCGGGGTTGCCATCATCGGCATCACGAAGATACCGCGCAGAAGCCCGCGCAGCGGAAACTGCGCATCGAAGATCAGCGCCGCCAGCGTCCCCAGGAACAGCGGCGCCAACACTGAAAGCGACGTGTAGAGCACCGTGTGCCACAGAGAGTCCCAGAAGCGCATGTCGCCGGCGAGACGGACATAATTTTCCAATCCGGCGAAGACCTGCGTCTGGCCGAGCGTCCAGCTGTTCACGCTCATCCAGAGTGTAAACACCCAGGGGAAAACGATCACGGCTGCGATGACGATCAGCGCGGGGATGACGAAAGGCCAGTAGTTGGGAGCAAACCGTCCCGGTTTGCTCCTTCCCTTTGACACGGCCTTGGTCACTGCGGTCGTTTCGATGCTCACCGACGCCATTATCCCTCGCTTCTGGCCAGGACGGGTTCGAACTGGGCCGTTGCCGTTTTCAGCTCGGCCGCCGGATCCGCGCCGCCGATCATGTTGGTGAGACCGACGCCGTAGATATCGCGGAATTCCGTGACCGGAATGATGACCGGCAGGGTGAGCTGCGAGACCTTGCCGGAACCGACGACGGCATCCAGCCACGCGCCTGGCATCTTCACACCTTCACGGACCTTCGCATCCTCGAGGATCGACTGGCGGAACGGAACACCTGCACCGGCCTGCAGCAGGCGGGCGCCCATTTCATGCGAGATTGCCCACTGGCAGAAGAGATAGGCCGCTTCCTTGTTCTTGCTGGCGGCAACGACGCCAAGGCCATCACCCGTGGTGGCGGCTGCCTGCGCCTTTGGTCCCTTCGGCATGATGCCGTAGCCGACCTGGCCGACGACGCGCGACTTTTCCGGATTTTCGATCGGCGGCGCAAAGCCGACGCCATCGAGCCACATACCGATCTTGCCCTGCAGGAAGGCCGACTGCGCTTCCGCCCAGTTGAAGCCGGAGACGCCGGGAGGGGCGGTCTTGGTCATCAGCTTCTGATATAGCTTGGCGGCTTCGACCGCTTCATCGGAGGTGGTCCGCAGCTTGCCGTCGGGCCCGAGCGGGCTCGAGCCATAGCCGAGCATGAGCGTTGTCCAGACGGGCGTATTGGCATTCTTGAGACCGCGGGCGACGAAACCGTAAGTGTTGGTCGAGGGATCGGTCAGCGCTTCGGCGGCACTTGCCAGCTCCTCGAAGGTCGTCGGATAGGAGAGACCCTTCTTTTCGAAGAGCGCCTTGTTCCAGTAGATGATCCAGTAATCCACCGAGAAGGGAAGCGAGCGCAGCACGCCGTCCTGATCCTTGGCGAACGTCATGCCGGCTTCGGCAAAATCGCTTTCCACCAGTGATGGGTCGGTGAGCGAGGGGTCCTTGAGGAAGCCGCCGATGTCTGCGAGCCAGCCACCCTTTTCGAACTGTCGCTTCTGGACGTGATAGCTCATGTGCACCACGTCGAAGCTCGGCTTGCCGGAGCTCAGTTCGATGGTCGTCTTCTGGCGCTGCTGCTGTTCGGGCGTCGCCTCGGCATTGACCTTGATGCCCGTCAATTCCTCGAACTCGGAGAGATATTTGATCAGCGTCTCGCTACGCGGGCTCTTGACCAGATTGACTTCGAGGGTAGTGCCGGCATAGCGCTTCCAGTCGACCGCGGCCGATGCCGAGCGCACACCGAGCAGGCTGCCGGCGCCAAGCGCCGCGGTGCCGGCGAGAAAACCGCGCCGTGTCGGATTCAACAATGATGTCATGTTATTCCTCCTCCTTGTGCCGGCGATCTCCTCACCTCCGGCTGTTATTGTCTGCTATATCCTGAGCGCCCGATCCCTTGCGTGGTTGATGTGAGCGACAAGACTGTTGACGGCGTCCTCCGCCGATCGTCGCTCGATCGCCTCGAGCACCTTGAGGTGCTCGCCCATGACGGGCCCGACGCGACCGTCGATGCGAAAGCGCTCCTGGCTGATCAGGCGCATCTTGATCGAGTTCACGCGGTAGGCGTTCGAGATAATCGTATTTCCGAGCGCATCGATAAAGGCGTCGTGCATGCCCCAATCAACCGCCTGCGCCCGCACTTCCAGTTCGTGCGAACCGTCGCCGTTCTGAATGGCGTCGGCGATGTCGCGATGCTGCTTCACAAGCCTCGCAATGGCCTCGTCCGACGCGGAACGGGTAAACAGAGCGACGGCCTCCTTCTCCAGAAAGACGCGCAGCTGGAAAGCCTCGCGAATGAGGTTGAGGTCGATATGAGCGATCTGCAGCCCGCGTTGCGGCACGGTCTTGATGAGGCCCTCGGCCTCGAGCCTGGGAATGAGCTCTCGGATCGCACCGAGCGTCAGTCCGGTGAGTTCCACCAGACGGCGCTGAGACACGAACTGGCCGGGGCGCACGTCACGCGCGAGAAGGTGGCGCGTGAAGCTTTCATACGCCTTTTCCCGCAGTGTCGGTTGCTCGTCGGTTGCGTCCATCGCCTCCCCCAGGAACATTCTTCGTCTATGCCGCCTTCGAGCGGAACAGCGAATCGAAAGCAAGGGCCAGCTGGTTCTGCCCTTCGCCGGATATTGAAACCAGCGGCGGACGAACCGCAAGCCAGATTTCGTCTCCCGTCAGCCGCGCCACCATCACCTTGACGGCGGCGGTCACCGGATATTTGAGAAGCTCAGCGACGAAATCCTCGATCCTGGAATCGTCCCTCCCCTCTTCCGCCATCAGCTTCACCTCATCAGGCACGAAGTTGGCCATGCCGGAAATGGCGCCCTGTCCGCCGAGCCGAACGCCTTTCGCCAGATGCCGCTCGTCGCCGACGAGGATGATGAGATCGCCATGTGCCTTGAGCAGGCTTTCCGTGTAGGGCCAGTCACCGGAGGAATCCTTGACGCCGACGACGACCTTGGGAAAGGCCGTGCGCAGCCGCCCGATCAACGATACCGTCAGCGGCACCATCGTGACCGACGGGATATTGTAGACGATGATATCGCGCGCGTTATCGCCCAGAATGGCGAAAACGGCGGAGAACCACTTGAGCAGGCCGTCGTCGCTGACGTTCTTGAAGTAGGACGGCGGCGCGAGCAGGATATTGTGGACCCCCTTGGAAAGCGCGTGGCCGGCTTGGGCGGCCGCATCCTCCGCGGAATCGACCAGAACGCCGACGACGATGCTTGTCGCGGAAATCCCTGAGGCAAGCAGGGCAGTGAGAACGCGCTCGCGCTCCTGCGTCCCGATGGACGAACCCTCACCGGTCGTTCCGAAAAGCGTTACGCTCGAGCATCCGGCCGCAAGGCTTCGGCGCGCCTGCGCGACCATGGCGTCGATCGCAATATTGCCGGCGTCATCGAACGGCGTGGCGAGCGCGACGGAAAGCCCGAACTTCTGTGTCAACATCATTCCTCCCAGTTAACACGTCAGGCGTATCAGACTAACATGTTAGATGTAAAGAGGTGATTGCATGGCGTGGCCATAGGGTGCGACGTACGCGCCGTCATACGCCGATCAGCGCTGTATCAGCCGCCGTTTTCCTTGATCGATTCCATGGCGACGAAGGTTGACGTGCTGGCAACAAAGGGAAGGCTGGAAATCTTTTCGCCGAGGACGTGCCGGTAGTTGGCGATGTCGGATGTGCGGATCTTCATCAGATAATCGAACGCGCCCGCGATCATGTGACACTCCTCGACTTCCTGTAGCTTTCGCGCGGCAACGTTGAAAGCGCGCAAGGCGTGCTCGCGTGTATCGGAGAGCTTTACCTCGGTGAAGGCTACGTGGTTACGTCCCAGCTTGTTGACATTGACGATAGCGCGGAAGCCGAGAATATAGCCTTCTTCGATCAACCGCTTGAGACGAACCTGACAAGGCGTGTTCGACAGCCCGACCTTTTTGGCAAGATCGGTAATCGACATTCGACCGTCGGCCGTAAGAGCTTCAATGATTTTGTGATCGAACTGGTCGATTTCCCTATTCGAAATTACGGATGACACAAAATACTCCACGAGCTGATCAATTATCGGATAAATACTTTTCAGATATCCGTAAATCAAGTGAAATCCACCCATATCGATCTGCTAGATTTCGACATATTGGGCTCGGGAGTAAAAACGATGACGATCGTCAAAGGTACGTTGGCAACGAATATGGCGGACAACGAGAAAAGCGACACCTCAAATCCCTTCAAAGGCTTCGCACCGGCGATACGATTACGGAGCGATCTGCGCCGGAAGATCACCGAGGCTTACCGCACCCCGGAAAAGATTTGCGTTCCGCGCCTCGTCGAGGCGGCGACGCTTCCCGAGAAGGTCAAGCAGGACGCCGCGGCAACTGCCCGCAAGCTGATCGAAGCGCTGCGCGCCAAGCACAAGGGAAGCGGGGTCGAGGGACTGGTTCACGAATATTCGCTGTCCAGCCAGGAAGGCGTAGCGCTAATGTGCCTGGCCGAGGCGCTGCTGCGCATCCCAGACACCGCCACGCGCGATGCGCTGATCCGCGACAAGATCTCGGAAGGCGATTGGAAGGCCCATCTCGGCGGCGGCCGTTCGCTCTTCGTCAACGCCGCGACCTGGGGCCTCGTCGTCACCGGCAAGCTGACTTCGACCGTCAACGACCGCAGCCTCTCCGCCGCGCTGACGCGGCTGATCGCCCGCTGCGGCGAGCCCGTCATTCGGCGCGGCGTCGATATGGCGATGCGCATGATGGGCGAGCAGTTCGTGACCGGCGAGACGATCGACGAGGCGTTGCAGCGCGCCCGGCCGCTCGAACAGCGCGGCTTCCGCTACTCCTACGACATGCTCGGCGAGGCCGCGACGACGGCTGCCGACGCGCAACGCTATTATCGCGACTATGAGGTCGCGATCCACGCGATCGGCAAGGCCTCCGACCGCCGCGGCATCTACGAAGGTCCCGGAATCTCGATCAAGCTGTCGGCGCTGCACCCGCGCTATTCGCGCGCTCAGAGCGCGCGCGTCATGGCAGAGCTGCTGCCGAAGGTGAAATCGCTGGCGTTGATCTCGAAGTCCTACGATATCGGTCTCAACATCGACGCGGAGGAAGCCGACCGGCTGGATCTCTCGCTCGACATCCTGGAATCGCTCTGCCTCGACACGGACCTGGCCGGCTGGAACGGCATGGGTTTCGTGGTCCAGGCCTACGGCAAGCGCTGCCCCTTCGTTCTCGACTACATCATCGACCTCGCCCGCCGCGCCGAGCGCCGCATCATGGTACGGCTGGTCAAGGGTGCCTACTGGGATGCCGAGATCAAGCGCGCGCAGGTCGATGGCCTACCGGATTTCCCGGTCTTTACCCGGAAAATCCATACCGACGTCTCTTACATCGCCTGTGCACGCAAGCTGTTGGCGGCAACCGACGCGGTCTTTCCGCAGTTCGCCACCCATAACGCGCAGACGCTGTCGACGATCTACCACATGGCCGGCTCCGATTACTATGTCGGCAAATACGAGTTCCAGTGCCTGCACGGCATGGGCGAACCGCTCTACGACGAAGTCGTCGGGCGACAGAACCTCAATCGACCGTGCCGCATTTACGCGCCCGTCGGTACACACGAGACGCTGCTTGCCTATCTCGTGCGTCGCTTGCTGGAAAACGGCGCAAACTCCTCCTTCGTCAACCGCATCGCCGACCCCAATGTCTCCATCGATGAACTGGTTGCCGATCCCGTCGACACGATCGCGCGGATGACCATTCCCGGGCAGAAGCACGACAAGATCGCCCTGCCAGCCGACCTCTACGGCGCGCGACGCAATTCCGCCGGGCTGGACCTTTCCGACGAAGACGCGCTTCGTAAGCTGACGGAAGCGCTGGAAAGCAGCGCCGACAGGACCTGGACCGCGGAGCCCACCTGCGAGAGCGCCGTGAATACTCCTGCCCGCCCGGTGGTTAATCCTGCTGACCGCCGCGATGTCGTCGGCAGCGTTCTGGACGCAAGCCCCGCCGACGTGAGAGCGGCGGTCGAAAGAGCATCGCGGGCCGCGCCGGCCTGGATGGCGGTTCCGCCCGCTGACAGGGCAGCGCTTCTTGAGCACGCCGCCGATATCATGCAGCAGCGCATGGAAGTTCTCCTCGGATTGATCATTCGCGAGGCGGGAAAATCGGTCTCCAACGCGATCGCCGAAGTGCGCGAGGCAATCGACTTCCTACGCTATTATGCAGAGCAGGCGCGCCGCACTCTGGGGCCCTCGCATGCGCCGCTCGGTCCCGTCGTTTGCATCAGTCCATGGAATTTTCCGCTTGCGATCTTTTCCGGCCAAGTTGCGGCAGCACTTGTCGCCGGCAATCCGGTTCTCGCGAAGCCCGCCGAGGAAACGCCGCTTATCGCCGCGGAAGCAATCCGCATTCTTCATCAGGCTGGCGTTCCTACCGACGTGGCTCAGCTCGTACCCGGTGACGGTCGCGCCGGCGCAGCACTTGTTGCCGCACCGGAAACGGCGGCGGTGATGTTCACCGGCTCGACGGAGGTGGCGCGGCTCATCCAGGCCGAGCTGGCAAAACGCCTCTCGGCCGCGGGCAAGCCGATCCCGCTTATTGCCGAAACCGGTGGACAGAACGCGATGATCGTCGATTCGTCGGCGCTGGCAGAACAGGTTGTCGGCGACGTCATTGCCTCGGCCTTCGACAGCGCCGGCCAGCGATGCTCGGCTCTGCGTATTCTTTGCCTGCAGGAAGACATAGCCGATCGAACACTAGCAATGTTGAAAGGCGCGCTACGCGAGCTGACGATCGCCAACACCAATCGCCTTTCCTCCGACATCGGCCCGGTTATCACCGAGGAAGCGCAGGCAATCATCGAGGCGCATGTTGAAGCGATGCGCAAACTCGGCCGCGCCGTCGAGCGTGTGGAACTGCCGGAAGCGACGGAACATGGAACGTTCGTCGCGCCGACGATCATCGAGATCGACAAGATCGCCGACTTGAAACGCGAGGTCTTCGGTCCTGTGCTGCACGTCATCCGCTGGCGTCGGCAGGATCTCGATCGCCTGATCGACGACATCAACGGCACCGGCTATGGCCTGACATTTGGCTTGCATACCCGTCTCGACGAGACGATCGCGCATGTCACCTCCCGCGTGAAGGCGGGCAATCTTTACGTGAACCGCAATGTTATCGGTGCTGTGGTCGGCGTCCAGCCTTTTGGCGGGCGTGGACTTTCCGGAACCGGCCCCAAGGCCGGCGGGCCGCTTTACCTCGGTCGCCTCGTCACCACGCCGCCGATCCCCCCGCAGCACAGTTCGGTTTATAGCGATCCGGCGCTATCGGATTTCGCCAAATGGCTCGATCACCAGGGACTTGCTTTCGAAGCCGATATGGCGCGCAATCTCGGCAGCCAGTCGGCGCTTGGTCTTGAGACCGAACTTGTCGGCCCGGTCGGCGAGCGCAATATTTATGCGCTGCATCCGCGCGGCAATATTCTCTGCCTTCCGCAAACCCCGACGGGCCTCTATCGGCAGCTCTTTTCCATACTCGCGACCGGCAACACGGCTGTGATCGGTTGTGAAGGGGCATTCCGCGATGGTCTGGAGAATCTTCCGGCAACCGTTGCGCGACGGATATCCTGGAAATCGGAAACAGAAGCGGACGCCGTTCTATCGGGAGCCCTTATAGAGGGTGAGGGCGAACATATCTCCGCCAAGATCGCCGAGATCGCGGCAATGCCTGGCCCTCTGTTGCTCACGCAGGCCGCCTCCACCGAAGAACTCGCCCGTGATCCAGAAGCCTATTGCCTGAACTGGTTGCTCGAAGAAGTGTCAACGTCGGTCAACACGGCTGCCGCCGGTGGCAATGCCAGCCTTATGTCGATTGGCTAGAAAGTTCACTGAACACGTGACCTCGCTAGACGCTGCGGATCAGTTAGGTCCGTGGCGTCTCTTGCATTCGTCGTTCATCTCAATCGCCCTCCCCGCGAATGATGAAGATACTCGCAAAGCCGACCAGTACGATGCACTGGAGTATGAAAAGCGGCCATTCCTGCGACATTGGCTTTTCCTCCCGATCCAAGAATATAGGGCGGAGTTGGAAGGAGTCCTGCACATGGCCTGTATCTGAGGATCGTGATCACGCAGATATGTAGGTCACTCCAGGCCTTCCGTCAGACCGTCGAAAACGTCGAGCAATGCGTCGGCGATCGCCTGGCCCAGAGCATTACCCGCCTCGCCGATCGAAGCTTCATTCATGTCCCGTGCCGCCAAGGCCAGTGCTGTGCCTTCCTGTGCGACGATCGCTCGCGCGCGCTCTATGGCCCACTGCGCAAAATCGGCACGATTGTCGATGGTTACGCTCTCTTCCATGTCTGTCTCCTCATAACAAAATTGCGTGCAGACCTCTTACGCTATTCCGACGGGATGTCGAAGCGCTGCTAAAGCCCCGCTCACATATTTTACGACGAATATACTCTTTTCCAGGCAACAGTTCTCCTTGCGACTTTTTCCCTTTGAAGAAGTTAAGTCGCCATTCTTTTCCTCTAGATTGTATCCTACCTTCCGAGCTACCCGTCAGCCAATGCGGTGTAGCT
The DNA here is from genome assembly GCF_030380735.1 of Rhizobium sp. S152. Lineage (GTDB taxonomy): Bacteria > Pseudomonadota > Alphaproteobacteria > Rhizobiales > Rhizobiaceae > Rhizobium. The sequence goes on from NZ_JAUDRZ010000025.1 coordinate 517,864, forward strand.
GTGGGCCTGATCTGAATGGTGCGCCTGCATATGCTGCCTGACGAGCGCCATCAGCATCGGCCCAAGCGAAAATTCACCTCTTCTAGCCCTTGCAGTCAGATCGCGAAGGTAACCGCCGGCAGAGTTGATGCTGGCACCACGTTCAAGAATGCACGCCACAGCGACCGCAGCGCCTTCAGCGCCCATGGCCGCACAGGCGTCCTGATAGGCACTTGGACTAATTCCCAGCATGGTTCTGACAGTGACCGCTGTAATCATAAGATCCCGCCAATTCTCGATCCTACCCACTCGATGATAAGCGGATATGTCGGGGCACGCCTGAAGAACGAGGCTCAGTGGAAAGGATTTCACATCTGGCTGCTGTGCCTGTGTGCACTCGGCAAGAGAGCTTGAAGTCTCCAAGCATTCTTCACGCTTGATGGTCATCATTGCGGGCTTGGTTGCAACAATTTCAAGCCGTTCAGATTCAGAAATAGATTCGGATTCTGTATTCTGTATGTGCCGCTCATTTTGATAGGGATTGGCGCTCGTTTCTTCAGTTTTAATGCGCGTTTCCAATTGCTTGACGATTTTCTCGCGGAGAACGGTCAGCTTATCGAGTGCCGACTGAAGGTGCAGGCTGGTTGGCGAGCGCGGGATGCCATCGATCATGCTACGAAAATGGTCGTGAACCTGCTCCCAGCGGTCATCGGCGTCCTCCTGGCGGGCGAAGTCGATAAGCTTTGTGATGTCACGCCGGCAAAGGCTGATGCGTTCCCGAAGGCTCTGGATATGAAGTTTGCGGGCGACGACCTCGGCAGCGAGATGCTCGATCTCATCAGCACGTGCGAGGAGCGGCGCGAGGGAGAAGCCAAAAGCTTCGTTTATGTCGCCGCTTCGGTCACGCCGTGCATAGCGTTTGCCATTCGGGCTGTCCTTACGGATCAGCAGGCCAGCGTCCACCAGTGTCGCGATGTGGCGACGAATGGTCTGTTCTGCCATGCCATGCGAACGCAGGGACAGTTGATGATTGGAAGGAAACACGACAAGGCCATGCTCCTCCGCTAGCTCATTCTTCGGATAGAAGCTGAGCAGCGCATTGAGCACGGCAAGCGCACGGTCATTGATCGCAAGCATCGGCTTTGCCTCGCAGAGCGCGCGGTAAAGCTTCCACTTGTCGACGGTCTTATTCGTCTTGATATTCTTCGATGATACCTGACTTGCGAGCATGCCAAGCGTCACCGGCCGCCGCCCAAAGGGCGTCGTCACTAATCCACTCTCCATTTTCTTTCACCTTTTTTCAGGCAAAAGAAATCCGCTCACCAAAAACGGTGCCAAGACTCTTGACTGTGATTCGTGAAAGTGCGATTCTCGATCTTGCTAGAAATACGAGGAAGGCTTCCACGACTTGGTCGTTTGGGGGCCTTTTTCTTTTGCGGTGCTAATCTCCTGATTGTTGACGGTATTCGGCATAGAGGTCGGCAAGCTTCCTCTCTACGAATTGATCGAAGCCCGGCGCGGCCTTGGTGTTGAACACGAAAGTTGCGCCCGTGGCCGTGTGTTTCATCTTCACCGGCAGTGTGTCGTGCGCGACCCATGCCGTGGCAGGACGTGCTTTGGGTGTGATGAGAAATGCGACCAGGGCGTCGAAACGCTCGTCGCTTGGTAGTTTGCTTGTCGACGGCTTGGTCGCGAACTCGAGGACGGCCGCGCTATCGCCATATGCCAGCAGACTATCGGCCAGTTCCATCCAACGCCGGCGACCGACAGCGGGAGCTGCGCCGATTGCCACGATCACTGGCTCGGGAATCTGCCTGACAACGCTGATCATGCGCGATAGAGCCGCCTTGTCGACACCCAACGCCGCCATGATCACATCCCTGGCGAAGCCGCGATCTTCCAGACGGGTGGCGAAGAGACCACGCTCGATGTAGGAAAGGTCTGTGCGGGAATTGTTTTCCTGGCCTTGGCTGACGACAAGCTGTTCATCCGACAGCTGCCGCACGACGGCTTTGATCTTTATGCCGAGCTGGCGGGCCGCTGCCAGACGCCGGTGACCATAAGCGACCTGAAAGCGTTCTCGCTGGTCCGGATGCGGGCGGACCAGAATTGGAACCTGCTGTCCGTAATCGCGGATCTGTTCGACGAGCTGGGAAAGCTCCAACGCGTCGATGCTGAGGCGGTCATTGACGAAAGACGCATCGATCTGAACCGGGTCGAGCTCGACGACTGTCTGGCCTTCGGCAAGCTGACGTTCGAGGGTCTGCGCGCGTTCGACCTTCTCAGTGATGTTGCCAAGTGTGCGGGTGATGCCTCCAACGGGGGAAGATGGACGCGCGGCGGGAATGAACCCGGCGATCGGTCGATCATTGCGAGTGGTAGATGGGGCAGGAGCCTGGTTTGGTGTCTCGGAGATGCCGATCAGGTTTTTTCGTGCCATATCTTACTTCCTTCCCCACGTGGATCGAAGGAGTCCTTCGATTTCCGCGTTTACGAGATTAAGGGACTCCATCGCGCGGTCATACGTACCGCGGGTAAACTGCGAGCGTTCGACCTCATAGAGGGTCTGTTTGGTGACGCCGGCATCGGAGACCGCGGTGGACTTCAGCATCGGGTTCTGCAGCATGCGGTTGCCGAAGATTGCGCGCATAAAGCCGGTCATCTGGCTTTGTGGACCATCGTTCGGCTCAAAACGCGTCACGAGGTAGCGCATCCAGTCGTAGCTCGTGCGCCCGCCAGCCTGCTCCACGACGCTCATCAGCTCGCTTGTCATCGACAGGAACTGCGACATGGACATCACGTCGAGCATCTGCGGATGGACAGTGATGAGGCACGAAGTGGCGGCGCAAAGCGCAGACATGGTGAGGAAGCCGAGCTGCGGCGGGCAGTCGATGACGACAATATCGTAAAAGCTCTCGATATCGGTCAGCACTTCGCCGATGCGGGCGAAGAACATGCTGGCGGCAGTTCCCGACATCATTGCCTTGGGCGTCTCGTGCTCGAACTCCATCAGTTCGAGATTGCCCGGAATGATGTGCAGGTTCGGCGTGTAGGTGGCCCGGACGATCTCGGAAATCGGGCGAGGGCTATCATAGCGAATGGCGCCGTAAAGTGTTTCCCCTTCCCCGACGTCGAGTTCCGGCTGATGGCCGAACAAGGCCGACAGCGATGCCTGGGGGTCGAGGTCCAGTGCAAGCACGCGATAGCCGCGCAAAGCGAGAAACTGCGCGAGATGCGCGGATGTCGTCGTTTTGCCGCTTCCGCCCTTGAAGTTCATCACTGAAACAACCTGAAGCTTTTCGCCCGGTCGGCGGATCGGATTGTATTTTGCGGCGCCGTTGCGTTCGTCGAGAACGTCACGGATGCGGCGCATGTCATCGGCCGTATAGAGGCGCCTGCCGTTCGACATCGGCTCGGGGCCGTGACCGTCGGAAGCGACCTGTCGGAGATAGCCTTCACCGATGCCAATGAAGGACGCGGCCTCCGCGGGCGAAAAGCTTCGGATTGACTTCAAGGCGGTTGGCGGGAATATTTTCTTCTGATGTTGCTGGAGCTGATGAGCGAGCTCGTTCGCATCTTCGGCGAGAAGTGACGGCAAATGCTCCTGCTCGTCGTGATGCGTTGGATTGGGCTGCAACATTCAAATCTCCTGGCAACTGCGCAAATTCCGAAAAACACGACTTAACTGCGCAGTTCATTATGCAGCGATTCGGATAGGAATGACAGGCTAGACACTTAGGTGGGAAACTCTCCAGTTGTCCGCGGACAACTGGAGAGTTTTGAGTAGTGGTTGTCCGCGGACAACCCACCAGGAATCGGTCTCATTGCGCGGGCCTAAGGCCCCTCCCCATCGCATCATCGGGTTGCCACCGACGGCAGTGTGCGTGCAGCCCGTGGAACGGCATCGCCAATTCCTAGAAAACGACAAGCCGTGCTCTCCGACTGTTTCAAATGGATCGTACTGGAGCCGTGCAAAGCGCGTCTCCATCTAGATGTTATGCCGCCGTTGGCGATCATGCATGAAGGGGTGTTTGCGCTACTGCCGCGCCTATCCTCGTTGTACGTGAGCCCTAAGCTGGGATACCCAACCAAATGTTATTCCAGCATCTGTTCGTACGTTACCAGAGTCCGCACTTATAGAGCGGCGTCAGCAGAAACGGAACATGGCTCTTGAGCGGGAAGTCGATTACGGATATATTCCCCCATATCCGAGCCGGTTAACACGGCTGACCTGATTCCCCTTGAAATCGGGCATATAGCTTGCTCCCGCTAGCGGAAGCTAAGCCCGATCTTCATTCGCTTTTATTCGAAAAAATCATAAATTTTAGATATTTGCGAGCAGCTTAATTCCGTTTGGATAAGCTACGTATTTGGCATTTCCGTCGTTCGTCTAAGCCGGTCAGACAATGTGGGTTCAGGACAGGTGATAAAAGCAACATAGGCTGGCCCCGGATGAGTTGAACAAGCCCCATTTCCGGGCTTAACGCCAAGATCAAGCGACATGGATGACCGCCGCGGCAAGTTCGAGTGGCCCGTCGTAATCGGCAGATACACCACGACCGATCTCAAAGCCGAAAAAAGGCAGGATAACCGGCGCACTTGTTCTGGGGTGTGTTAGAGATTGATGTTGGGCCTTCGATAAAAGGACGCACGGGCCTTTTCCGGATCGACGATGGTTGCGACCCCTTTTTTCCTCAAGAGACGGCCCAGAGTTTGAAATGAATTCCGTCTCTTCGGAGAGACGGTCGACCAGAGGCGCCGATGAAGGCAGACGACCGCAGGCTTGGCCGTCGCCAATGTGTTGGTTAGAGTACCGTCGCCAACATTGGAGAGACGTGGTGCCGGAAGTTCATGTGTTTTGCGCGGCAGGTCGATCGCGCGACCAGAAAGTAAGATTGATGAAGAAGATTACGGACGCAGTAGTCGAGGAGTTCGGCGCAGCTCCGGGAGCGGTGACTGTCCAGATAATTGAGGCTCCTCCCGCTGATAAGATGAAGGGCGGCGTACCTTTCGACGAGCGTTGATAACGTGTTTCCGGAGACCGGAGAATGATCACCTCCGCGCCGCATTCCTCGATGCACACAAAGCCCATCTTCGCAGCGGCGTCGTGGATGTTGTGATGGCAGGCTCGCTGAAGGGCGGACAGGGTGGATCGATGATCGTCGCGAACGTCACTGATCTGCACGAGTTGGCCGCCTTCAACGAGGACGATCCGTTTGTCCGCGAAGGCATCTATCAACGGTCTGAGATATACGAATGGACGATAACGCTCGACAAGTGGTGACGCCGTTGCAAGTGTCAGCTAGCAGGGGACCACTTCGCGCCGACGCCCGTCTCATAGTTTAAACTCGTGTGACCAATGTGCTTTGCGAGAAGCGTCGTCGCCGCGTTAACGTCTGCCGACCGGACGGCCACGAGAATGGCTTCGTGCTCCTTTAGGGAGTGCATGGCACGTTGCGGTATGCTGGCCAGATAAGTGCGCAGAGCGGCAAGTCTCCCGGAATAGAGTGAGTAGCCCCCTTCGAGATTCCGCTCTATCGCAAGACGTAGAGCTGAGGTCTCTATGACCGTTCGGAGCCGGTACAGTCCCGTGTCTTGGCAGCGTTCATATCGAAAACCCGCACGCCAGCGCTCGGCGAAAGCGTAACAAGACCTTGGGTCTGAGGCTTCGAAAACGCCTCCCTGACCGGCGTCGTCGATACGTCCAAACTGGCCGCCATCTCACGCTCGGTCAGCCAGGTTCCGAGAGCAAGGTCTCCGTTTATGATCAGCTTCCGAATATGGTCGGCGACCACGGACGTCAGGGATTTTGGCCGCTTGAAATCGTTCATCAAGTGGTGCTGCGCCTCATAATCTCGAAGCCAACCTCGATCATGCCGTTTTGAGAATGGTCGCCGGCCAGCCTGGCGAGCATCGCCTGCGCCGCTATGGTTCCGATTGCTCTTCGATCGACACGTACCGTGGTCAGCGGCGGAAAAGTGGATGCCGCGAACTCGAAGTCGCCGAACCCGACTACGGCGACGTCTTCGGGAATCCTGCAGCCACGAGAGTGAGCCTCTGCCAGAGCGCCGTGCGCGACTACGTCCGAGCTGCAGAAGACGGCAATCCGACCGCTGCCCTTGTCCAGCAGCTCTGCCATCGCGCGACGACCGTCGCTGAAAGAAGCTGGCGTATTGGTGGGCGTCGCGGGCAGTTCCACTTCGGCGACGCCATGAAGGCCTTCGGCAAAACCGCTCCGGCGATCCGTCGCGCGGGGATCGTTGGCGCCGATCTGGGCGTAGCGGTCGTATCCCTTCTGCAAAAGATGGGCGGCGACAAGCCTTCCGACTGCGGCATGCGAGAAGCCGACCGCGGTGTCGAGCGGACTAGGGGTCGAATCCCAAATTTCGACGATAGGCATTCCCGCCCCCATCAGCATCGCCCGGCTCTGCTTAAGATGTGAAATACCTGTGAGAATGATACCGTCGGGACGCCGAGCAAGGATGGTCCGGATAAGTTCCAGCTCTCGGCCGGGCTCGTATCCCGAAAGCCCGAGGAGCAACTGATAGTCTGATGCTACGAGCTCGGCGTTGAGACCTTCGATAGTCTCCGCGAACATGGTGCTTGCGACGGAAGGGACGATGGCGGCGACCAGCTTCGTCTTTTTGGATGCCAGCCCCCCTGCAAGCAGATTGGGTACGTATCCGGTCCGTTCGATAACCTGTCGGACGGCCTCGAGCGTCTTCGGTTTGACCAGGTCTGGCGTGTTGATTACGCGGGAGACTGTGACGGGAGATACGCCCGAGAGCTTTGCTACGTCTGCAAGTGTGACGGGCCCCGAAGACCATGTGCCGGCCTGCTTGTCAGTGGTTCGTCGCGCCATCATCAACTCCTTTCGTTGAAATGATATACGCTTTCATTTGTTCGGAAATGCAAGAAGTTTATCGTTTGTGGCGCACAAAAAAGCACCGTATGCACGCGAATATCTGCGGAACATGCTTATTTTGACTCATCTTCTTGCGTTTTCCAAAATCGGGTCTATTAATGGAAGCGCTTTCATTTCTGCCGGAGGAGGTTTGGCGATTTGAATCGGGGCGGCAGGAGGCCGCGGGAGAGGAGAAGAATCATGAAATTGAGAACTGGCATACGGCATGCGAGTATTGCGGCCGTCATCGGACTCGCCTCAAGTTCCGCATACGCGGACGCATACCCGGTCAAGACCGTGACGGTGATCGTACCGTTCGCAGCCGGCGGGAATACGGACACGTTCGCGCGCCTCGTCGCCGAGGAGCTCGACAAGCGTCTTGGACAGCGTTTTATCGTCGAGAATAAGCCGGGGGCCGGCGGCAACATCGGCCTCGGCGAGCTGTCGAGAGCCAAGCCGGACGGCTATACGATCAGCATGGGAACCGTCAGTTCCAACGCAATCAATCCTACTCTGTACAAGACCCTGCCTTACGACAAGGACAGGGGCTTTGCGCCGGTCTCGCTAATCGCGACCCTGCCGAACGTCCTCGTCGTCAGCCCGGAGATCAAGGCGAACACCGTGCAGGAGCTGGTGGAGCTGCTCAAGAGGGAGCCGGGCAAGCATACCTTCGCTTCATCCGGAGTAGGCACTTCTCAGCATCTCGCAGGTGAGCTGTTCGCCACCAAGTCCGACGTAAAGATTACTCACGTTCCCTATAAGGGGAGCAGCCAGGCGATCCTCGACGTCGTTGCAGGGCATGTCGACATGGTCTTCGACAACATTCCGACCGCTGCGCAGCAGGCGAAGGCGGGCAAGGTTCGCGCGCTCGCGGTCACCAGCGCGGAAACTGCACCGCTGCTCCCGGACGTCCCGCCCATGGCCAAGGTGATCCCCGGCTTCGAGGCCACCTCCTGGCACGGTCTGGTCGCTCCGGCCGGCACTCCGAAGGAGATCGTCGACAAGCTGAGCAAGAAAGTACAGGAGATCCTCCACGAGCCGGCGATGAAGGCGAAGATCGAAGGAATGGGCGCGACGGCGGTCGGCAACACGCCGGAAGAATTCGCAAAGTTCATCGACGTAGAGAAGGTCAAGTGGGCGAAGGTGATCGCCGACGCGAAGGTGCCTCAGCAGTAAGCCCGACGGCCGGCCCCGCAGTCGGGCCGGCCTCCACGTTTTCCTTGAGAGCAAAGCGCATGTTCAACATCAAAAACAGCCAGGACTTCGTCGGCGGCCTGACAATGATCGTCGCCGGAGCGCTATTCATCTGGTTCGGATGGGATCTCGAATTCGGCACTTCATTCCAGATGGGGCCGGGATACTTTCCGATCGCCCTGAGCATCATCCTCATCCTTATCGGCGTCGGAATGCTTGGACAGTCCGTCGTCATGTCCAACGATTTTGACGAAGAGGCGTCCGCACCGAACTGGAAGGCCTGCGTCCTCGTCGTTCTAGGACCCGTCTTCTTCGGTCTCGCACTCTTCGGTCTCGGGCTCGCTCCGACGGTTTTCATCATGACGGTCGTCGTGGCCACCGCAAGTCGCTATGCTCGCTGGACCCACTCCATTGCCCTTGGACTTTTCCTCGCGCTCTGTTCGGTCGTGCTCTTCACCCGGCTGTTGTCGCTTCCCATTGACGCGTTCGGACCTTGGATCCCCTTCTCTTCGTGAGGCCGGTCTGAACGGCGCTTCCAGTCAGGATTGACCATGCAATTATTCTCGGACTTGTGGCTGGGCGCCACCACGGCGTTCCTGCCCTACAATCTTCTCTATTGTTTCATCGGCTGTCTGCTCGGGACAGCGATTGGCGTCCTGCCGGGACTTGGGCCGACCGCCACGATCGCGATGCTCCTGCCGATCACCTTCGGTCTGCCGCCGGAGTCCGCGTTGATCATGCTCGCCGGGATTTTCTATGGCGCGCAATACGGCGGCTCTACAACTGCCATCCTGATCAACCTTCCGGGCGAGAGCTCTTCGGTGGTAACCGCCATCGATGGCTACCAGATGGCGCGACAGGGAAGGGCGGGTGCCGCACTTGCGACCGCCGCGTTAGGATCGTTCTTCGCGGGAACCGTGGCGACCGTTCTTCTCGCAGTTGCTGCGCCGCCGCTCGCGGCCATAGCGCTGAACTTCGGACCGGCGGAGTATTTTTCGCTAATGGTGCTGGGGCTTGTGGCTTCGGTTGCGCTCGCCAGCGGTTCGCTTCTGAAGGCGTTCGCCATGATCGTGCTCGGGCTCCTGCTCGGTGCCGTTGGGACGGACGTCGAGAGCGGAATCGGCCGCTACACTTTCGAAGTCCCGGAACTCTTCGACGGGTTGAACTTCGTCGCGGTCAGCATGGGCATCTTCGGCATTTGCGAAATCCTGCGCAATCTCGAAGGCGAGCACGAGCGGTCTGTGGGCGTAAAGCGCGTGACCGGCCTTATGCTGAGCAAGGAAGATTTCAAGCGGGCTATCGGCCCGGTCCTCAGAGGCACGGCTCTCGGATCTGTCCTTGGCGTTCTGCCAGGCGGCGGCGCGATGCTGGCATCGTTCGCTTCCTACGCCGTCGAGAAGCGAATCTCGCCGAACAAGGCGGAGTTCGGCAAGGGCGCGATCGAAGGCGTCGCAGCGCCGGAGTCGGCGAACAATGCAGGAGCGCAAACCTCCTTCATCCCGATGCTAACCCTGGGCATTCCGGGCAATCCGGTCATGGCCCTCATGGTGGGCGCGATGATCATCCAGGGCATTACTCCAGGTCCCAACGTCATCTCCGAGCAGCCCGCGCTCTTCTGGGGCATGATCGTCTCGATGTGGGCCGGCAACCTGATGCTCGTCATCCTTAACCTACCTCTGATCGGTCTATGGGTGCGGATGCTCGCGATCCCCTACCACATCCTCTTTCCTGCGATCATCGCGCTTTGCTGCATCGGGGCATACAGCATCAACAATAGCGTCTTCGACGTCTACGTGATGGCCGGCTTCAGCGTCGTCGGCTTCGCCTTGAGCAAGATGAGGTTCGAACCCGCGCCTCTGCTCCTCGGCTTCATCCTGGGCCCGATGCTCGAAGAGAACCTTCGCAGGGCCATGCTGATCAGTCATGGCGATCCCTCCGTCTTCGTCCGCAGCCCGCTCAGCCTCGGCCTCCTGCTGGTCGCCGTCGCCGTTCTCGGCCTCGTCCTGTCCCCCAGCATCAGCAGGAAGCGCGAAGAGGCATTCACCGAGTAGAGGTTTCCCCGACCGCTACCCGATTTCACAAGAGAGACCACAGCATGACAGACACGAGAAAGAAACCCGACGAATTGAGAAGCGCTCGGTGGTTCGGGCCAGACGACCTCAGAAGTTTCGGTCACCGCTCTCGCATGATGCAGATGGGCTATTCGGCCGAGGACTATATCGGCAAGCCCATAATCGGCATCTTGAACACTTGGTCGGACCTCAATCCCTGCCACCAGCACTTCAAGGACCGCGTCCACGACGTCAAACGAGGCGTCGCGCAGGCGGGTGGGTTCGCAGTGGAACTGCCTTCCATCTCCGTGGACGAGACTTTTACCAAGCCAACCTCGATGCTGTACCGCAATCTTCTTGCGATGGAAACGGAGGAGCAGATCCGGTGTCATCCGCTCGACGGCGTCGTCCTGATGGGCGGCTGCGACAAGTCGACACCGGCTCTCGTCATGGGCGCTCTCACAGCCGGCATCCCGATGATCTACCTCCCGGCCGGTCCCATGCTACGCGGACACTACGCCGGTAAGATCCTCGGTTCCGGCTCCGACGCCTGGAAATACTGGGATGAGCGGCGCGCCGGCAACATCTCCGACACGGAGTGGCTCGGCATCGAAGGTGGCATCGCGCGTTCCTATGGCACCTGCATGACCATGGGGACGGCTTCGACCATGACCGCGATCGCCGATGCAATGGGTCTGACTATGCCCGGGGCTTCGAGCATCCCGGCAGCGGACTCCGGGCACACGCGGATGTCTGCGGATTGCGGACGTCGTATCGTTGACATGGTCTGGGAAGACCTCGTTCCTTCGAAGATCGTCACGGAAGCGTCCATCCGCAACGCCGCCGTCGTCGCGATGGCCACCGGCTGTTCCACGAACGCCGTGATCCACTTGCTTGCAATGGCGCGGCGGGCAGGCATCGAACTCGACCTTGACGATCTCGACGCTCTTGGACGCACGACCCCGCTAATCGCCAACGTCCGTCCGTCTGGCAAGGACTATCTGATGGAGGACTTCTTCTATGCGGGCGGTCTTCGCGCGCTGATGCTGCAACTCGAGGACAAGCTCGACAGGTCCGCGCTAACGGTTACCGGCAAGACCCTCGGCGAAACGCTCGAGGGCGCGGCCGTATACAACGACGACGTCATCCGTCCGCTGTCGAACCCGGTCTATCCCGAAGGGTCTCTGGCGGTGCTGCGAGGCAACCTGTGCCCCGATGGCGCCGTCATCAAACCCGCCGCCTGCGATCCGAAGTACTGGGAGCATCAGGGCCCGGCGCTGGTCTTCGACAGCTATCCGGAGATGAAGAAGGCCATCGACGACGAGAACCTCGAAGTTACGCCGGACACTGTGCTGGTGCTTCGGAATGCAGGTCCCCAGGGCGGCCCCGGCATGCCGGAATGGGGCATGCTTCCCATTCCGAAGGCGTTGATCAAGCAGGGCCACCGCGACATGCTTCGCATTTCCGACGCCCGCATGTCCGGAACGTCCTACGGCGCATGCGTGCTGCACGTCGCCCCTGAAAGCTATGTCGGCGGGCCGCTGGCTTTGCTCCGCACGGGAGACATCGTGAAGATGGACTTGCCCAACCGCCGCTTGGACATGGTGGTTTCCGACGAGGAATTGCAGGCTCGACGCGCAGCGCTTCCCGCTCCGGAGCCAAAATTCGGTCGCGGCTACGGTTGGATGTTCTCCAAGCACGTCATGCAGGCCGACAAGGGCTGCGACTTCGACTACCTCGAGCGGTCGCTCGGCCCCGGCGCGGGCGAGCCCGAAATCTTTTGAATACGAAAGGAACATTCATGCCACACGATATCAGGAAATCTTTGACGGGCATCTCCGGCATTCTCGTCACGCCCTACGACGCCGCGGGTGAGATCGACCCCGCTCGACAAAAGGGAATCGTAGATAAGGCGATCGCCGCCGGGGTACATATCCTTGTCGCCAACGGGAACACGGGCGAGTTCTACGCTCTGACCGTCGAAGAAGCGGAGACGATGGTGAAGGCGTCGGCCGAACACATCGCCGGCCGCATCCCGCTGCTTGGCGGCGTCGGACGCGGCGTCCGCGACGCTTGCCGCCTCGCGAAGGTGTCTCGTGAGGCAGGCGCCTCGGCCTTGATGATCCATCAGCCGCCGGATCCGTTCTCTTCGCCTCGCGGCCTCGTAGACTATGTCCGCGCTGTCGGCGATGCCGCCGAGGGCCTCCCGCTCGTCCTTTACCTCCGCAACGACGCCATCGGCATCAAGACGATCCGCGAACTCTGTGAACTGCCGGCCGTTGTCGGCGTGAAATGGGCGACCCCAAATGCGATGAGGCTCGCCGAAGCCATCTCGGCCACCAGTTCGGACATCGTGTGGGTTGGCGGCCTCGCCGAAACCTGGGCCCCGGTCTTCTACTCCGTCGGTGCACGCGGCTTCACCTCCGGCCTCATCAACCTCTGGCCGGAGCAGTCGGTTGCCATTCATACGGCGCTCGAAGCTGGCCAATACGCCGAGGCTAACCGGCTCATCGCCCAGATGAAGGCTTTCGAGGACGTTCGGGCGGAAGAACTGAACGGCACGAACGTCACTGGGGTCAAGGCCGCACTGGCCGCGATCGGATACGACTGCGGCGCTACGCGCGCCCCTTCCGCGTGGCCGCTCACGGCAGCGCAGCAGTCTACGCTCCGGGCGTTCATCGAGGCGAACAACATTCGCTTCTGAACGCGGAGGCGGGCGGTGGCGACCGCTCGCTCATTTCACCGACAAAGTCCAGGGGCGGTCATGTATTCGACCCTGGACGTACTGTGCATGACGGCTCAGGCCGCCGCATACGCTCCGGGAGGTCGGCGCGTGGAGGACGAACGATGAAGAATAACAAGCGGTATCTTATTGCGTTTTTTCTATTTGGCGCGATCACGATCAACTACATGGACCGTGTCGCACTGTCTGTTTCGGCCAAGGAGATTTCGACCGAGTTTGGTCTCTCGCCTGTCCAGATGGGCTACCTGTTTTCCTGCTTTCTCTGGGCCTACGTCCCGATGCTGATCCCGGCCGGGATGCTGGTCGAAAGGATCGGAGCCAAGCGCCTTGTCGGCTTCGGTCTCGGCGCCTGGTCTCTGGCGACCGTTGCAACCGGGGGAACCGTAGGCTTCTTCTCCGTATTGATCAGTCGCCTTTTCATGGGCGCTGCAGAAGCCTCTGTATTTCCGGCAATGGGCACGATCGTTCGCGCTTGGGCGCCTGTCCGCGAACGCGGAACATTCTTCACGCTGAGCAACGCTGGCTCGTCTGCGGGGCCTGCAATCGGCGCCGTCGTGACTGGCGCTCTTGTGACGTCCGTGGGGTGGCGATGGGCGTTCGTGTGTCTGGGCGCTCTAGGTATTGCCTGGATGGTGGTCTGGCTTCTGGTCTACCGCCGTCCCGAGGACGCTTCCTGGCTGACTGACGGGGAGAGGGCTCACATTCTCTCAACAAGGAACGGTCCGACTAAGGAGGACGTCAGGCACAAGCAGTCGTCGATGTTGTTCCTTCTACGTCAGCGCACCGTCATCGGCCTGATGGCTTCGCAGGCCTTCATCATCTACACCATCTATCTCTTCACTGCCTGGCTTCCCAGTTTCCTGCAGGCGACGTTCGGCCTGACGACGGCCGGGGCTGGATGGTACACCTCCGTACCTTTTATCGGTGCCGTCTTCCTCAAGATCGCTCTCGCTGCTTTGAGCGACAGGACCATCTCGCCGGAAGCGGCTGCGAAGGGTGGACGGCGCAACTTCATCGCCATTATGCTGTTCCTGTCGCTGATACTCCTCGTAGCACCCGGCATGACACAGCTATGGCAGGTCATGATCGTCCTCACGGTCGTCTTGACCGTCACCGCAACAGCTTCGGCTTTGAACTTCACCCTGGCGAACGATCTCACTAGCAACCCTCGCGACGTCGGGCGCGTGACGAGTTTCGTGGCGTTCGGCGGGAATCTCTTCGGTGCGATCAGCCCGATCGTGACCGGCTACATGGTCGCAAACTTCGGCGGCTACCAACCTGCATTCTGGATCGCAGGCGCTCTGCTGTTCCTTGCGATCGGCATGACGCTGTTCATGACACGCAAGCCAATCATGGTCGAGCATGAGGCCGAGATCATCTCCGCTCCAGCTCACGCATCGAAGTACGTGGAGGCAAGTTCATGAAGAAGTACACCTACGTCGAGCCGAGGCGTGCAGTCGGCGACGAAGACCGCGAAAACCTCCTGATAGATTTCCCGGAGATCGATCTCATAGGCGACCCCGAGTTGCGGAAGCTTTCGATCGAGGCGTGGTGCTTCGCGCTGTCCTGTTCCGATTTCCGGCGGATCATTGATATTCCGCCTGAAGGCAATCCAGGACAGACACGGCTTCAGGTCGGAACCCAGGCCGACCACCTGCGAGGCGTCGTGCGACTGTCCGCTGCCTTGGCGAAGGAGTTTTCCACTGCATGGCCCCAGGTCGTCATCGACCATGACATCCTCATGGCAGGCGCCGTCTGCCACGACGTCGGCAAGCCGTACGAGTTCGACCCGGAAAACCGGGCGCGATGGAAGGCCGACGGCTCCCGGACCGGGGATCCGACCTTCAGGCATTCCGTCTTCGGTATGCATGTGTGCCTAAAGGTCGGCCTGCCGGTCGAAGTCGCCCACATCGCGGTCGGCCATTCCTTCGAGGGCCTGCAGATGGGGGTCAGCTCTGAATGCCTGATCGTTCGCCAGGCGGATCACGATTGGTGGCAGCTAGCCGGCGCCCTCGGTCTCGTCACGCCGGAAACCATGTCCACTCGTCCGGCCAACGTCCGGGCTCGCCTCCTTAAGAAATGAGAGAGTTGAAATGACCTTTATTCCTCACGGAAAGCATCTCGTCGCTGGAGAGTGGGTGCAGTCGCAAGACCGCTTCAAATCCGAGCCATTCTCCGGGGAATCCTTCGGGTTTTCGGTAGGTACGCCGGAACTTGTCGACGTCGCATGCAAAGCTGCCGAAGACGCTTTCTGGAGTTACGGTTACTCCAGCCGGGAACAGCGCTCCACTTTCCTGAATCTTATCGCCGATGAGATCGAGGATCGAGCTGAAGCGATCACGGAAATCGGTAGCGCAGAGACGGGACTGCCACAGGCGCGTCTTCAAGGGGAACGGCAGCGCACGGTCGCCCAGCTCCGGCTTTTCGCCTCGCATATCCTAAAGGGCGAGTATCTCGACCGCCGCCACTCGTCCGTTCGGGCGGCGATCGCAGATAACGGCCGGTAGTCGTACCCATTTCCTGACGACCGCTGCCGCCGATCCGGTCGAAGCCGGCTCGATGATCATAAGTTTCCGCTTTTCCGGCGGTTTCGAACGGACGGTTTCCGGACGATATCGGCTGTCCTGAAGGCGGCACTTGAACATTAACGTCTGAAAGACGGAGAAGAAAATGCTTCATGACCCGGCAGAGGCGTCGGCCACAGAGACCAGAACGCGTTCGCGGTTTCTGATCGTACTCATGCTCTTCGCGGTGACCGTCGTGAACTACGCCGATCGCGCCACTATATCCATCGTCGAGCCGGCATCACGAAGAATCTCGGCCTCGATCCTGTGACGGTCGGCTATGTCGCTTCCCTGAGGAAGCACTTCGCGTTTAGTTAGCGTTCGATCGCTCGCATCGCTTAAGCGCGGGCAAACGCTTGATCCGTGGTCCTTCACGCGCTCGCCCCGCTCGACGTCTACGTCAATCCCACCCGCACCATTGCCTCAGGGATTTGCCCATGATCTGGTCGAGATCTGATGGACTTAAAAAGTCGAGCGCTTCGATGAACAGACGAACGTTGTCCAAGTAGGGGTGCACCAGACGCGTTACGTCGCTGCCCCACATCATCCGGTTCGCTCCGAAAGTGTTGTGGATCGCGCGGATCGGCTCGTGAAGGACTTCGTAGGGATAGGGGCCTGTGGAAAAAGCCGGAAGGGAGGAAACCTTCACCGCGACGTTGTCGAATTCGGCGAGCGCCAACAAGGCATCGAGATCGTGCCAGGCGGCTTCATCTTTCGGACTGCGTGGATTTCGTCCGGCGTGGTCTACAATGATTTTCAAGAGAGGATACTTGCTTGCCAAAGGCTCGATGATATCGGCGCCTGCTGGAACGAATAGCATCACCGGGACGTCGTCTGCCTGACAGCGATCCCAGAACCAATCGTAATTTCTGTCGAACACGTAGTTCCTGGTAACGTCCGAGTTTAAAAGGAGACGGATTCCGAGCACGCCCTGCGACGACAGTATCGAAGTGAGGGTTTCTTCCGACTGGTCCGCGTCGAGATCGATCCGGCCCATCACCGCAAATCGGTTGGGATGTCTGCAGGCGGCTTCTAAAACGTAGTAGTTGTCGTTGCCGACCCAACTCGGAGCAACCAGTACCGCACGGTCCACGTTTGACGAGTCCATGGTGGCGAGAGCTTGGTCGATCGAGAAGGGATCGCCTTGCAAGCTGATCAGCCCGTTCGGCCACGGGCGCTCGGTAGATGCCGCCTCCCAGACATGGATTTGTGAATCGATGATTTCCAACGTCTTCTCCGTCTACTTTCTGATACGCTGCTGCAGCGGTGCCGGTCCGGGACGCGACGCCGCCGAATTTCTGTTCTGCGCCCACGTCGGAGGGCTGGAAGTCGATCGCGCCTTCCTTCACCGTACGAGGTCGGGTTATCAATCTGTCTGAAGGCCAATGCGCTTGATCACGTCGCGCCACCTATCGAACTCTGCCTGGAGATAGGCGGCAGCTTCGGAGGGACTGCTTGTCCGGACGTCGACCCCGAGCTTGACGAACTCCGTCGCCGTGTCCGGCTCCTGCAGCGCCGCGTTCATGGTCTTGTTGATGGTGATGACCACGTCGTCCGGCATCTTGGCAGGGCCGAAAAGCGCGAACCACGTCTCGACGATGAAGTCGGGATGGCCTGCCTCCGACGAAATTGGCACGTCTGGAAGCAGCTTCGCACGCTCCTCGGATGGCACGACGATGGCACGAAGCTTCCCGCCGATGATATGAGGAGCGGAATTGTTGATGTTGTCGATCATGACGGGTACGCGCCCGCCCAAGACGTCAAGCAGAGCAGGGCCGTTGCCGGCGTATGGCACGTGCAACATTTCGAAGCCGCCGATCTCCTTCAGCACTTCGGCGGCCAGATGTAGGATCGTTCCGGTTGCGGAGCCGCATGCGAGCTTCGTCGGGTTGGCCTTCCCATAGTCGATCAGTTCCTGAAGATTATGAACGGGTAAGGAAGGGTGGACAGAGACTACCAGCGGCCCCGATCCGATCATCCCTATCGACGTAAAGTCCTTTATGCCGTCGAAAGGCGCCTTCCTTCGAAGGTTCGGATTGATGGCATGCGTCGAGACGCCGCCGTTCATCAACGTGTATCCATCTGGATCGGCTCTGGCGACATACTGAGTGCCGACGATCGCCCCGCTGCCCGGCCGGTTTTCGACAATGACCGACTGTCCAAGCTTGTGCTGCATGCGCTGCGCGACGAAACGCGCGACGACGTCGCTGGTGCCTCCGGCCGCATAAGGCACGACCATCTTGACGCGCTTATTCGGGTAGTCGCCCGCGGCCCAGGATATGTTGGGCATGAGCGCCGCGCTCATCAGCCCGAGCGTCGCTCTACGGGTAAGTTCGTGTTTCGACATCTGTGGCTCCTCCGCCATTTCAAGTCAAAGTGTTCCACTACCTCGTTGTCGACGATCGTCGAACTCTCCTCCGAATTCGATCGTCTCCACATTAGGTATTCGCGGGAGGAAAGTGCTCGCAGTAAAACATGTTTTCAAATATCATTTTCATCAGAGATCATGATCTGGAGTTATGGATGTCTCTCACAGTCCGCGAGATGGATGTTTTTCGTCACGTAGTGATGCTCGGATCGGTGACAGCGGCGGCCGAGGCGCTGAACATCTCGCAGCCGGCGATAAGCCGCACGTTGCAACAAGCGGAGGAACGGCTGACGTTTCCCTTGTTCGTGAGAGAAAAGAAGCGGCTCATACCCACCACGGAAGCTCGTATCCTTTTCGCCGAAGTTGCAAACGTTTTTGCGGCGGTCGAACAGACTAGGCGTTTGGCGTCCGAACTTCGCGAGCGGGAGGCCGGCGTCCTAAATATCGCGGCCGGGGCGGGTATCGGACATGTCATCGTCCCCGAGGCGATCAGACGGTTTCGTCTCGCTCGACCGAACGTCTCCATCGTGCTGCAGGTGCTGTCGGGGCCCGAAGTCGTTTCCCGCGTTGCTCAAGGCATGGCGGACGTCGGATTGACCGTGGGACCAACTGGAGATCCCTCGGTTGAAAGCTCCGTCATCTGCGTTACGCAGATCGGCTGCGTGCTGCCGGCAGGTCATCGCCTTGAAGGAAAGTCGGTTCTTGGCGTCGAGGATATTGCCGATGAACCGATAATCTGTCCCGGACCTCATCTGTCGATCGGAGCGGCAGTGGTCGCGGCATTTGCCGACGCCAACCGCCGCGTCCGATACGCTACGGAGGTTACTCAGGCGACGATCGCATGCGAACTTGTGCGAGCTGGAGTGGGGATCGCGCTCACGGATGGACTGGGCATGGCGTGCGCACAGGCAGACGACCTGATCAAACGACCCCTCCTGCCGCAGTTACAAAGCACTGCTCGAATGCTTTGGCCGAAAGCTCGGACACCGTCACAATTAGCTCGCGAGTTCTCCAGCATTGTCGAAGACGTCTGCGCTCACGTCGGTGCTGCTTAAAGTCCTGCAGTATCGACGGAGCTCTGCGAATTGCCGCCCGTTGTCGGCGTCAAATGGGCGAACTTAAACGCTATGGTGTAGTCGATCGAGCGGTATCTTGCGCAAGTTCCAGGGGGCAAAATTTCGTCGCGGACACGGCGCGATCTTCGACGGCTTCGTGGATGCTATCCCAACGTGGAAGTAATCCCCTGCCGATCGAAATGTCGCGGCTCTCGTCGGACACTTTCGTGGGCGAAGTCGTCATGAAGCAGGAAATCACACCGTTTATCGAGGTCGCGCGACCCGCCAATACGAATTTGACGGGGCTTTTCTGTGCAGCCGGGCCGCCTTCAGGGGCAGGCATTTCAACATCGCCTGTGGCCAGATTGACATCTGGTAACGCGGCGGCTGAAATGACAGGTGCGATCTCCAGCAACATCATGCAGGCCGTTGGCAGCTATGCAGCTGAGCCTGTGTTCGACGCCGCCCACGTCGGTGAAGCGGTAGCGCACATGGCGTCGCGTCCCTCAGCGCGGATTGGCGGCATCTTGGTCGAGTGAGCGCGTGAGCGCATCAATCATCTGATCGACGCTGAAGCTGGCCACCCGTTGACTTGGTGGAAACTCCCGGAATGTTTGCAGGAAGGGAGCCACGCGCCAGACCCCGTACTGAACAATATAGGCGTTCTTGGCGAACCAGTCGTAATACTGATCGGACACGACATCGGCGCGCTCATAAGGGTCCATGCGCAGATTGAAGAACTTCGGCGCGCGCAAGCAGGTAAAGGGATTGGCCCAGACCTGCATGCCGCCCGGCTCCCGCTGTTCGCAGAACACTAGCTTCCAGTCATTGTAGCGATAGGCGACAAGATTGCCATCGTCGTCGAAGTAGTAGAAATCGGATCGTGCGGACTTCGGGTCTTTTCCGGTTATGTACGACAGTTGATTGTAACCGTCGAGATGCACCTTGAACTGATTGCCGTCGATCGTTGCCCCCTTTAAGAGCTTTTCCTTTATATCCGCGTCGCCGGCAGCGGCCAGCAAGGTCGGAAACCAATCGAGGCCGGATATCATCTGGTTCGAGACCTCACCCGCTTTTATGTGACCCGGCCAGCGTGCGAGCGCCGGAACACGGAATGCGCCTTCCCAGTTGGTATCCTTCTCACTTCGGAACGGCGTTGTCGCGGCGTCCGGCCACGACCATTGGTTGGGGCCGTTGTCTGTCGTGTAGACGACAATCGTGTTGTCCGCGATCTTGAGGTCGTCGAGTGCCTTCAGCAGCTTTCCAACATCCCCGTCATGCTCGATCATGCCGTCGGCATAGTCGTTGCCGGGCATGCCGCTCTGGCCTTTCATGGACTCTCGGATGTGCGTGAAGGCATGCATGCGGGTCGTGTTCATCCAGGTGAAGAACGGTTTGCCGGCCTTCGTCTGACGATTGATGAAGTCGATCGCCGCTTCGGTGGTCTCGTCATCGATGGTTTCCATGCGCTTGCGGTCGAGCGCGCCGGTGTCTTCTATCTTGCCGTCAGCCGATGCCCTGAGGACACCTCGGGGCGAATTCGTGCGGACGAACTCCTCGTCGTTCTTCGGGTAGTAGGGACGTTCCGGTTCCTCTTCCGCATTGAGGTGGTAGAGATTGCCGTAGAATTCGTCGAAGCCGTGCTTGGTCGGAAGAAATTCGTCACGGTCGCCAAGATGGTTCTTGCCGAATTGTCCGGTCGCATATCCCAGTGGCTTGAGCGCCTGTGCGATCGTTATGTCACGGGATTGCAGTCCGACGCTTGCGCCGGGGATGCCGACTTTGCAGAGGCCCGTTCTGAGGCATACTTGCCCGGTGATGAATGTCGAGCGACCGGCCGTGCAGGAGTTCTCCGCATAGTAGTCGGTGAACATCATGCCTTCCTTGGCGAGCCTATCGATATTCGGCGTCTTGTAGCCAAGAACGCCAAACGAATAGGCGCTGATATTCGTTTGTCCCACGTCGTCGCCGAATATGACGAGGATATTCGGCCTCGTGGTATCTTGCTGGGTTGTTGGCTGCGCCGCGGGAGTCGGCGTGGCAGGCGTCGTGCCTTGGGCGCCTGCCGATGAAAGGAGCGCTGTGGACGCCAGCGTCATCGCGACCAGAACCGTCGTCGACAGCAGCTTCCTGGGAAATGAGTTCGTCATGCTGGTCTCCCCACAAACGGATCGTTCGACATTGCGATCTTCCTTTGCCGGTCGGTCGCGCTTGGAAGACCTTCGTCGTTGTGGGGGAAGGGGGAAGTACGTAACGGTAAATGTTCGGCAGGTTACATCGTTATTCAAATTTCCGGCGCCCACAATCGGGGCGCCTATGCAAATCCCGCAGAGTTGGATACGTCCTAGCTGTGGACATAGGCCATGGCGAGTGGACCGAGCTGCGCGGAAATCTGCTTCCACCTTGCAGGCTGCTGGCCCGTGCGGGAAATCATTGCCTCGATAAGCCCGGTCGAGACTGCGGATTTCAATGCGCTGTCTCCATTTCGCATACCCATTTCGATCAGTTCGAAAACCCGTTCGCGGTCTTCCAGAGAGGCGAACCTTTCGGCGATCAGCCAACCCATGTCCGAATATAGCGTGTGAATATCGGTGTTAGCGCCGGTGCCGTCGGTTGTCGCTTCGAGGTCCTGGGAAAGATTTCCGGGAATACTCTGAGCGAGCTCGGATGTAATCGTATCGGTGTTCATTGTTGTCTCCATGCGTCTAGTATGGTCGCCTGACGACGGCATTGTCGTTCGCCATCCAGTTTGGACCGTCGCCGTGTCCGCTCGACAGCCAGGTGAGGCTCACGCTCAGCGCATCTGCGATCAATGCCAGGCGATCGGCGGCTGGTGCGTCCCGGTCATTTTCCCAAGCCATCCATATACCGGGCTCGATACCAAGGTTTCGTGCCACGGCATCGACCGACAGACCCAAGCCATCGCGAGCGAGCGACATGCGGCCGCCCATCGTGTCGTCGGTTGCGTGGAATATGTCTGGGCTCCCGATGAACATCTGCCGCTCCTGTTGCCGAATTGGATGCCCGCCGACATGGCCGTGCCGGCGGACGTAGTGCGGAAACTCAACCCTGATCGCCCATCCAGCTTTTCACCTGGTCGGGATGATCCTTGATGTATTTGTCGACCGCAGCGTCATAAGACGTCTCCTGGGCATCGAACATCGCCTTCTCGAGATCGGGGATTTCGAGCTTCATGCGCGACAGGAAGGCGGAGACCTCGGGATCTTCCGATTTGAAGTCCTTCCTGGCGAGGATATCGACGTGTTCAGCTTCACCCAAAGACTTCTTCGGGTCGTCGATGTAACGAAGCTTGTGCTTGCCAAACATCCAGTGGGGGCTCCAGGCCGTTGCCACGAACCACTTCTCGCCGCGTTCGGCTCGGTCGACCGTGGTCAGCATTCCAGCTTCGCTTGATATCTGCAGCTTGTAGCCATCGAGGCCGTAATCCTTGACTGCCTGTTCCGAAAGGCGTGTCAGGCCGGCGCCGGGGTCGATGCCCTGGATCGTGCCCGAAAGCTTTTTCTGGACATCCTCTTTTTTGAGGTCGTCGATCGAAGCGATCTGGTCCGCGGGAATATAGTCCGGGACAACCCAGCCAAGCTTGGCTCCGTCGTAAACGGTCCCCAGAGTTTCGACCTTGTCCTTCACCTTGGCGTAGTAGTCCGCATGGGTTTGGGGCAACCAGGCCATCATCATCGCATCAAGGTCGCCGCGAGCAACGCCTTGATAGAGTGGCGCGACATCGGCCTGGACAAGCTCTACCTTGCGGTCGAGTTTCGTCTCGATCAGCTTGGCTGCGAGTTTGGTGACAAATTCCGCGTCTGACCAGGCGGCCCAACCGATCTTTACGGGCTTGGCATCATCGGCCAGTGTCGAGGTGGCCGCCCCACTTAAGAGAGCAGCGGCTAGGCCGAGGGTTGCTAGGGTTTTGAACATATGTGTTCCTTTATGAAAGTTTGCATTTGGCGGATGTTGCCGGCCATGGCTGGATAATCAGGCAGTCGCGGCCTTGAGTTCCGAAGGCTCCGCTTTGCCGAAGAAGCGGGCCAGGAAGAAGGGGCGGGGCTGTCCGAGGCTCTGGGTGATGCGATCGAGAATGACGGCCAGGATGACGACGGCGATACCGCCTTCGAAACCGGTCCCTACATCAAGGCGCTGGATGCCCGTAAGCACGGTGTTGCCAATGCCGCCCGCACCGATCATCGAGGCGATCACCACCATCGACAGCGACAGCATGATCGTCTGGTTGATGCCGGCCATGATCGAGGGCATGGCGTTCGGCAACTGAACCTTGAACAGCAGTTGTGACGAAGTGCAGCCGAAAGCATTACCGGCTTCGATGAACTCGGCATCGACCTGACGGATGCCAAGATTGGTGAGCCGCACAACCGGCGGCATCGAGAAGATGACCGTCGCGATTGCGCCCGGCACGGCTCCCAGCCCGAAGAACATTGCCGCCGGGATGAGGTAGACGAAAGCCGGCATGGTCTGCATCAGGTCGAGCACCGGGCGAACGAGGGCTGCGACCGAGTCCTTGCGGGCCATGGCAATTCCCAGCGGCAGGCCGACCAGCATGGCGATCAGCGTCGAGGCGATCACCAGCGACAGCGTTTCCATCATCGGGTTCCAGAGCGCGATGTGGTCGACGACGAGGAGCCCGAGGGCAGTAAACACGGCAAAGCCGAAGCCGACGCGCCAGAATGCCAGGATCACGAAGATGGCGATGCCGAGCGGCATGGGAATGGCAAGCAGGCCGGCCTGGATGCCATTGGTGACGAAGCCGATGACTGCCGCAATGAGGTCGAGCACTGGCGAGAAATTGTCGAGGACGTAATTGACGGCAGCGTCGATGCCGTTTCCGATATCGAAGTTCATGATGTATCCGATGTGTTTGATGTCAGCTGGCGCGGTCGAGCGTTTCGAGCAGCGCGGATTTGCTGATGGAGCCGAGGTAGCGTTTGCCACCGTCGATGACGGGTACAGGCCAGGGGCTGGCCGCCACCTTGCCCAGCACGTTCGATAGCGGCTCCTCGGCTGGGATGGCCTCGATCTCCGAGAGGAAGGCGCCGCGATAGGGATCGGCGGCCTTCGCCTTGATCTTCTCGATCAGCGAGGTCTGGCTGATCATGCCGTGATAGGTCTTGTCGCGGCCGAGGATGATCGCATATTCGCGATCGTAGTTCTTCATCCGCTCAAGTGCCGCGGCAGCGGACACACCATCGCGCTCGATGATTGTTACTTGAGACTTGCGGGCAACATCGCCGGCTTTAAAGACATTGGCGACATCTACATTGCGGAAGAACGAGCGGACGTAGTCGTTGGCCGGATTCGTGACGATGTCGTCGGGCGTGCCGACCTGCACGACATTGCCGTTCTGCATGATGCAGATGCGATCACCGATGCGCATGGCTTCGTCGAGATCGTGGCTGACAAACACGATCGTGCGGCTGTGCTCGGACTGAAGGCGAACGAGTTCGTCCTGCATTTCAGTGCGGATCAACGGATCGAGAGCAGAGAATGCTTCGTCCATCAGGAGGATGGTCGGTTCGCTGGCGAGCGCCCTGGCAAGGCCGACACGCTGTTTCATGCCGCCGGAGAGCTGGTCGGGGCGGCTGTTCGCGTAGCCATCGAGGCCAACGGCCTTGAGAGCAGCGAGCGCCTTGCTGCTTCGCTCTTCCTCGCCGAGGCCGGAGACCTCAAGACCGAAGGCGGCGTTGCCAAGCACGGTGCGGTTCGGCAACAGGGCGAAGGACTGGAAAACCATGCTGATATCGCGGCGCCGCAATGCAATGAGTTCGCTGCGCGACATGCCGGTGATATCGCGCCCGTCGATCTCAATCGATCCGGATGTGGGCTCGATCAATCGGTTGAGGAGGCGGAGAAGGGTGGATTTCCCGGAGCCGGAGAGGCCCATTATCACGAAGATTTCGCCGGCACGGATATCGAAGCTGGCGTCATTGACGCCAATCGAACAGCCTGTGGCGGCGTGAATCTGGGCTTTTGTTTTGCCCGCATGCAGAAGCTCGAGAGCTTTTTTCGGATGTTCTCCGAAAACCTTGTAGATGTTCTTGAGACTGATCTTGGTCGAAGCCGATTTCGTCGGCGCGTCTGTTTCAGTGGCAGAATTCATATAATTTCGGCGCCGAGCTCGAGTGGCCAGGCATTCTCCTTTTATCGACAACACAGGCGTGAGGCAAAGTAAATACTCGCCGATCGACTGTGCTGATCTTAATCCAAGCGCGAAGATAAAATAATTATTTCCAGCGCAAACGTATTGACAGGAATCTATATTCCGAGTCTGGCATGTCTCGACAATAACGTAGGTGTTGGCGCGGAAATATTCCTCATGGAACGGCGCCTTGACGAGCGATTTTGTCGTTACTTAAGGCGATATACGCTTTTTGTCCATAAAAAAATCCAATTTATTGGCTTCCAAGCCACCCTGAAACATTGAAACCGCCTGCAAGCATGGGCTTTGCGCGCTGGCGAAAAAATGCGTGTTTCGGGGCCGGTAGCGATCTTGTGAGCGAGTTTCCGGCCTCAGCAAGGGGGCGGGTGGTTGCCAAAAAACCATAATTGATCCACCTAGGTTGTGGATCGACACTCGGCACTAAGAATTGGATTGAAGCTGAATGCGCATAAGTCACGTTTTCCTCGGTGCATTTATTGCCCTTGCACCGGCCGCATATGCTGAAGTCAAATCTCCGCCGGTTCTGGCGCCACAAAAACAGCAGGGGCAAGCCGCCCTGTTGAGCGCGCAATTCCTGTCGCGCTACAGCTACAAGCCCGTCGCGCTTGACGATGATCTGTCGGCCAAGGTCATGGACCATTTCATCAAGTCGCTCGACCCGGATCGCGTGATTTTCCTGCAGGCCGATATCGACAAGTTCATGGCCGATCGCACCAAGATCGACGATGCCATCGAGCGCGAGGATCTGAAGATCCCGTTCGCCATCTTCAACACATATGAAAAGCGCGTCGTCGACCGTATGACCTACGCGCGCAGCCTGCTGAAGCAAGGGTTCGATTTCAGCGCTCAGGAAAGCTTTTCTGTGTTGCGCGACAAGCAGCCCTGGCCGCAGTCCGAAGCCGAGAGCAACGAGCTCTGGCGCAAGCGCGTCAAGAGCGACTGGCTGCGGCTGAAACTTAGCGGCAAGGCCGATGCGGCAATTCGCGAAACGCTCGACAAGCGCTACGCGAACACACTCGAGCGTGCCTACAAGTACAAGAGCGATGACGTTTTCCAGTCGTTCATGGATGCCTATACGACGTCGACCGATCCCCATACCGATTATTTCGGCGCCACGGCCTCGGCCGATTTCAACATATCGATGAAGTTGTCGCTGGTAGGTATCGGCGCGGTCCTACAGGAACGCGACGACTACACGACGATCCGCGAACTCGTACCCGGCGGACCCGCACAATTATCCGGAAAGCTCGCCGTTGGCGACCGTATCACCGGTGTCGGGCAGGGCAAGGATGGGCCGATCAAGGAAGTGGTGGGCACTCGGCTCGACGAAGTCGTACAGATGATCCGGGGGAAAAAGGGTTCTGTCGTGCGGCTGGATATCCTGCCTGCGGATGCCGGCGCGGATGCGGCCCATCGCGTCGTCAGCCTCGTGCGCGACAAGATCAGCCTCGAAAAACAGGCGGCCAGCAAGAACGTGCTGTCCGTCAAGACCGGCGATTCCACCCGCAGGATCGGTGTGATCACACTGCCGGCCTTCTATGAGGATTTCGAAGCAAGACGTAAGGGCGACAAGGACTACAGAAGCGCCAGCCGTGATGTCGCCAAGCTGCTCGGCGAACTGAAGGACGAGAACGTGGATAGCGTTCTCATCGATATCCGCAACAATGGCGGGGGTTCGTTGGACGAGGCGATTGATCTGACCGGTCTCTTCATTGGAAAAGGCCCGGTGGTTCAGCAGCGAGCGAGCGACGGCAAGGTCGAGGTTAGAAGTGCCGATACTTCGAAACCGGTCTGGGCCGGTCCGCTTGGCGTGCTGATCAATCGTGGGTCGGCATCGGCATCGGAGATCTTCGCGGCGGCGATTCAGGATTATGGCCGAGGCGTGATCATCGGCGAGCCCAGCTTCGGCAAGGGCACCGTGCAGACCGTCGTCGATCTTGACCAGATGGTTCGCAACAGCAAACCCGAATTCGGCGAGTTGAAAGTGACCATCGCCCAGTTTTTCCGCGTCAACGGGGGTACGACTCAGCTGCGCGGCGTCACCCCCGATATCAGCCTGCCGGGGCTTTCGGATCCGACGAGCTTCGGCGAGACAAGCTATGACAATGCCCTGCCTTGGGCGGAGATCAAGCCCGCGAACTATAAGCCCTCCAACACCGTGAAGTCAGTGCTGCCGGCCTTGCAAAGCCGACATGATGCGCGTGCGAAAAGCGACACCGATTTCCAGCGCCTGTTGGAGGATATCGCCGATCTGAAAGCACAGCGCGACAAGGGCGTCGTGTCGCTCAACGAAGAAGAGCGTCGCAAGGAAGCCGCCGTTCGCGAAAAGCGTCTGAAGTCTCGTGTTGAGGACAATGGCGGCATCGATCCTGACATGGATGATGGGCTGCAAGGCAATGAACGCAGCCTGAGCGCTGATCTCGCGATTGAAAACGCCCGCAAGAATGCAAAGGATGTGCTGTTGAACGAAGCGGCAGCGATTCTGGCCGATCAGGCCGATCTGCAAGCAAATTCCGGAAAATCCGAAAACTAGGGCAATGGCGGCCGCCGTTCAGGTCCGTGCAAAAGACATAAGTTAGAAGTTTAGGAAATACAAAAACGCGAAATGAACCTGGCTGTGGCACGCTTCTGCAATTAAAGCGGGTAGGCCTCATGCTTCAGTTCCAGAATGCAATACTTGAAATGATCGCCAAAGGCGAGGAATTGGCGACAACCATCGAGCGGCTTTGCCGCCAGGTTGAGGCTCGTAGTCCAAGCATAGCTTGTTCCGTGCTTTCCGTCAGGAACGGGCGCCTCTACCCTATCGCAAGCCCTTCGCTTCCAGCCGACTATACCAAGACGCTTGAGGGGACACCGATAGGTCCTCTTGTGGGATCTTGTGGTGCCGCAGCCTATCATGGCGCGGAGGTTGCTGTGAGCGATATCGACCGGGACGGCCGGTGGCGTAACTATAGGCACTTGGTATCGCCACTCGGTTTCAAGGCTTGCTGGTCGACGCCGATATTCGCGGGAGACGAGGTCGTCGCCACGTTCGCCTTCTATTTTCGCGAGGCACGAGGTCCGAGCGAACTGGAAAGGGAGATCGTCGACGCCTGTGTTCATCTATGTGCCATAGCCATCGAGCGCGAGGAGCGGGTGCGGGAGCGTGAAAGATTGACCTACACCGACGCGCTCACCGGCCTTCCCAATCGCGCGCGTTTCAACATGGTGCTTGCCGAACGCGGGATGTCCATCTCCCCGGAGTGGGGGCTGTTGCTCGCCGATGTCGATAATCTGAAGCTGGTGAATGATACATTCGGACATGCCGCAGGCGACGCCCTCATACAGACGGTTGCCCGGCGACTGGCGATCGCCGCTTCGAACCACCAGATTTTCCGACTGGGTGGTGATGAATTCGCCGCGATACTGGATGTGAAAGAGGCAGCAGTGCTCGCACAGCACGCGGAAGCGCTGATCCGCGAGACCAAGCGCCCTGCCCAGTGTGACGGTCACGTCGTTTTCCCCGCCGTGACGATTGGTGGCGCGATAGCGGGGCGTGAAATGGCCGCCAGCCAAGTGCAACATAATGCTGATATCGCGCTATATCACGGCAAGGAGCGAAACCGGGGCGAATACACGCACTACTTCGCAGGTCTGCGGACCGCTTTGACTCGCAGATTTCGCGCAATCCGGGATGTCGGAATAGCCCTGTCGGAAAACCGCATCGAGGCGCACTATCAGCCGATCGTCAGGCTTGATACGAGGGAGATCGTCGGCTTTGAAGCATTGGCGCGGATGCGCACGATAGGCGGAGAGCTTGTTTCCGCCGCCCATTTTCACGAGGCCACGCTCGATGGTCATATCGCCGCACAATTGACTGACCGGATGATTGCTCTTGTAGCTCGGGACATGCGGCGCTGGCTCGATGCGGGACTACCGCTGCAGCATGTCGGGATCAATCTCTCGGCTGCGGATTTTCGTGTCGATGATCTTGAGGGGCGCGTCTGCGGGCCGTTCGCAGCGGCCAAAGTTCCCCTTGATCATCTGATCATGGAGGTGACGGAATCCGTCTATCTTGGCAGGGGCGATCATGTCGTCGCGGAGGAAATCAGGACTTTGCGATCCAGGGGTCTGAAGGTCGCGCTTGATGATTTCGGAACCGGCTTCGCTTCGCTGACCCACCTGCTGACGGTCCCGGTCGATATCATAAAGATCGATAAATCGTTCACCGATCGCCTTGTCGCCGCCGACGCGGCAACGGTGATAATCGAAGGTGTGATGTCGATTGCATCGAAGCTGGGCATCCGGGTTGTCGCTGAAGGTATAGAAACGGAACCGCAGGCAGATCATTTGCTGTCGCTCGCCTGCAGCTTGGGCCAGGGCTACCTCTTTTCAAAGGCGGTGGATCGAGAGACCGCAACGAACTTGCTTGAAACATCCGCCCAACCGATGGCGAAGGCAAACACGGGATCACGATAGTCGAGCGCGCGCGCATCCGGATTTGCGTTGATTTCAACAGGCGATGAGCTGCGACTGAAAATTCCGCAGTCCTTTCAGTTGGATAGTAGAAACTTCGAGTTTTTCGCAAACG
>NZ_JAUDRZ010000026.1:0-621359 GCF_030380735.1 Rhizobium sp. S152
GAACGCCGGCAGAGGTCTTTCGAAAGAAACTCCTCGCCCAGATACGCTACGCCGGTTAGCTTGAGAGGCCCCGCAAGTCGCGCTTCAGCATGAACTCACAGGTAGCGCATATCCCCGTCCTCAAACTCGTACCTTGCCCGACAGCGCAAAAGCACTGCTGGAACAAAAGCTTGCGAAGATGCGTTCACTGTGAAATTTCCGGACTTGGCCGGGCGTAACCTGCACCCGTCTCTTTCGGATTCACTGTGGAGACCTTTATGCCCTGGATCGCCTTCATCGCTCATTTCCTCGCAGCCGCCATCATGACCAACGGTATTCCGCATTTCGTGAGCGGCGTCTGCGGCCGGCCGTTTCGCACGCCGTTTGCGAGAATGTCGGGCGGCCGAACGAGTTCCGCCGAACTGAACGTGGTCTGGAGCTGGGCGAATTTC
Organism: Rhizobium sp. S152; assembly: GCF_030380735.1. Classification (GTDB taxonomy): domain Bacteria; phylum Pseudomonadota; class Alphaproteobacteria; order Rhizobiales; family Rhizobiaceae; genus Rhizobium. Next base: position 432 of record NZ_JAUDRZ010000026.1, read on the forward strand.
GTTGTGGCGTTTCTGCTCTTCGCCAATATTGGCCCGCTGTATATCGGCACGCCGATCGACACGATATTCATCGCGCTTGGCATGCTCGTTGCCGGTCTCCTGCTCGCACGCATCTTTGCCCGCGACGCAGTGTGATCACGCCTCTTTTCTTGCGCTCCAAAAGCCCTACAATTCTGAAGGATACTGCAGCCCTTCGGGATAGTTGGAGACAATGCCCATGCGCGCCTTCTTCGCAGTCCTCATTTTTTGTGCCGCTTCGATGGGCGCGTTGACAACAGCGCGGGCGCAGGATCCGATAGAGACCAGCCGAGCGATGATCGAGGCACAGATCAAGGCGTTTCTGAAGGACGATCCCGAGACGGCCTACTCCTATGCCGCACCCGGTATCAAGGCGCTTTACCCCGACAAGAATGTCTTCTTCGCCATGGTCAAGAAGAGCTACGAGCCGGTCTACCATCCCGGCAATTATGCCTTCGGCCGCAGCCGTTCGATTGATGACGGCGCGATGATTTACCAGGAGGTGTTGATATCAGGCCGTGACGACAAGGATTGGACCGCGATCTACCAGGTCTCCCGCCAACCCGACGGGAGCTACAAGATCAACGGCGTCCAGATCCTTCCGAACACCGACAGCAAAGGCATCTGACCTTATACGGGGTCGATGTCGCCCCTCGCCCATTCGGCTTCCGTCTCCGCCATGAAGTCTGCGAAGCGGCCCTCGGCAATTGCCTTGCGAATGCCCTGCATCAGTTCCTGATAATAGGAGAGGTTGTTCCACGAGAGCAGCATGCCGCCCAGCGCCTCGTTGGAACGAACGAGGTGATGCAGATAGGCCCGTGAATAATCGCGGCTCGCCGGGCAGTTCGATTGCTCGTCGAGCGGACGCATATCCTCGGCGTGGCGGGCGTTGCGGATGTTGACCTTGCCGCGCCGGGTGAAGGCCAGGCCATGGCGACCCGAGCGGGTCGGCATCACGCAGTCGAACATGTCGATCCCGCGCGCCACCGAGCGCAGGATGTCCTCGGGCGTGCCGACGCCCATCAGATAGCGCGGCTTTTCGGTCGGCAGGACCGGCAGCGTCTCCTCGAGCATCTTCAGCATGACAGCCTGCGGCTCGCCGACTGCAAGACCGCCGACCGCGTAGCCCTTGAGGTCGAGATCGGCGAGCGCCGCCGCCGAGCGCACGCGCAGTGCCGGAATATCGCCGCCCTGCACGATGCCGAACATAGCCTTGCCCGGCTGGTTGCCGAAGGCGACCTTGCAGCGTTCCGCCCAGCGCAGCGACATCTCCATGGCGCGCTCGATCTCGCGCGGCTCGGCCGGAAGCGCCACGCATTCGTCGAGCTGCACCTGGATATCGCTGTCGAGCAGCCCCTGGATCTCGATGGAGCGCTCAGGCGACATGTGGTGCAGGCTGCCGTCGACATGGCTCTTGAAGGTTACGCCCTGCTCGTCGAGCTTGCGCAGACCCGACAGCGACATGACCTGGAACCCACCGCTATCGGTCAGGATCGGCCCGTCCCAGCGGATCAGCTTGTGCAGGCCGCCAAGCCGCGCCACGCGCTCGGCCGTGGGGCGCAGCATCAGGTGATAGGTATTGCCGAGAATGATGTCGGCGCCGCCATCGCGCACCTGGTCGAGATACATCGCCTTGACTGTGCCGACGGTGCCCACGGGCATGAAGGCCGGCGTGCGGATCGTGCCGCGCGGCATGGAAACTTCGCCGAGACGTGCGCCGCCGTCGGTCTTCTTGAGGGTGAACTGGAAGTTCTCGGTCATCTAGTCTTTCCGGAAAAGAAGGCTGGAATCGCCATAGGAATAGAAGCGGTAGCCTGTGGAAATGGCATGGTCGTAAGCCGCGTGCATGGTCTCCAGACCGGCGAAGGCCGAAACCAGCATGAACAGCGTCGAGCGCGGCAGGTGGAAGTTGGTCATCAGCACGTCGACCGCCTTGAAGCGGTAGCCCGGCGTGATGAAGATGCCGGTAGCGCCCGCCCAGCCGCGGATCTCGCCACTATCCTGCGCGGCACTCTCGATCAACCGTAGCGAGGTGGTGCCGACACAGACGATCCGCCCGCCCCTCGCCCTGACCGCATTGAGCTTGGTTGCCGTCTCGCCGCTGACATAGCCGCTTTCGAGATGCATCTTGTGATCATCGGTATCGTCGGCCTTCATCGGCAGAAAGGTGCCGGCGCCGACATGCAGCGTCACGAAATGCCGCTCGATGCCGGCCTTGTCGAGCGCCGCGAAGAGTTCGGGCGTGAAATGCAGGCCCGCGGTGGGCGCTGCGACGGCGCCGTCCTCGCGCGCATAGATCGTCTGGTAGTCGGCGCGGTCGCGCGCGTCCTCGGCGCGCTTGGCGGCGATATAGGGCGGCAGCGGAATATGGCCCACGGAATGGATGACTTCGTCGAGCGCAGGGCCCGACAGATCGAAGGCAAGCGTCACCTCGCCGCCCTCGCCCTTCTCCTCGACGGTGCAGTCCAGCGCGCCGAGCAGGCAGCTCTCGCCACCATGGCCAAAGGCGATCCGATCGCCGACCTTGATGCGCTTGCCGGGCTTGGCAAAGGCCTTCCAGCGGTTGGCGCCAACACGCATGTGCAGCGTCGCCGAAACCTGCTGGCCGCCTGCGCCCTCGCGGTGGCGGATACCTTCGAGCTGCGCCGGGATGACCTTGGTATCGTTGAACACGAGCGCGTCCCCTGCCTTCAGAAACGACGGCAGGTCACTGACGCGATGATCTGATAGCTGCGTCTCGCCATTGGGATTGACGACGAGCAGGCACGCGCTGTCGCGCGGCTCCGCGGGTCGCAGCGCAATGCGTTCCTCAGGCAGGTCGAAATCGAAAAGGTCTACGCGCATCAGGGGCAATTCCGGGAAGGCTGGTCCAGGCAAAGCGAAACCCGCCCCGCGCTTTCGCGCAAGGGCGGGTTCCAGCAAACATCACAATCAGACGTCGGCGGCAACCCGCATCGAGACGATCGAGTCAGGATCGACGACAGGCTCACCCTTCTTGATCTTGTCGACGTTCTCCATGCCTTCGATGACCTGGCCCCAGACGGAATACTGCTTGTTCAGCCAGGGGCTGTCCGTGAAGCAGATGAAGAACTGCGAGTTGGCCGAGTTCGGGTTCTGCGAACGCGCCATCGAGCAGGTACCGCGCACGTGGCTGATTGCCGAGAATTCGGCTTTGAGGTCCGGCTTTTCCGAGCCGCCCATGCCAGCGCGGCCCGGGTTGAAGCTCTCGCCGCCCTTCTTGCCGAACTTAACGTCGCCGGTCTGGGCCATGAAGTCGTTGATGACGCGGTGGAATACGACGCCGTCATAGGCCTTCTCGCGCGCGAGTTCCTTGATGCGAGCCACGTGCTCGGGCGCGACTTCAGGCAGAAGCTGGATGACGACCTTACCCTTGGTGGTTTCCAGGATGATGGTGTTTTCCGGATCCTTGATCTCAGCCATGTTCTTTCTCCTTGTATTGAAACTTACTTCTTGCCGACGGTGACCTTGATCATCCGGTCGGGATCGCTGACTTCGCCGTTCTGGCCTTCGCCCTTCTTGATCTTGTCGACGTTCTCCATGCCGGAGACGACCTTGCCGACGACCGTGTACTGGCCGTTCAGGAAGGAGCCGTCGGCGAACATGATGAAGAACTGCGAGTTGGCGGAGTTCGGGTCCTGCGAACGCGCCATGCCGACCGTGCCGCGCACGAAAGGCGCCTTGGAAAATTCGGCCGGGATGTTCGGCATGTCCGAACCGCCGGTGCCGACCTGGCCCTTGTCGAAGCCCTTTTCCATGTTGCCGTACTGGACGTCGCCGGTCTGGGCCATGAAGCCGTCGATGACGCGGTGGAAGGCGACGTTGTCATAGGCGCCCTTCTTGGCCAGCGCCTCGATCTGCGCGACATGCTTCGGCGCGACATCTGGTGCGAGCTCGATGACGACGGGGCCGCCCTTGAGCTGGATCGTCAGCGTATCGGCGGCAAAGGCGTCGCCGGCGAAGGAAGCCAGATAAAGGACGCCGGCAAATGCGAGATAAAACAGTTTCATGTGAGCTCCATGGTGGCGAATTCGCCTAGGATTTGCGCTTGGATTGAAGGGCTTTCAAGACGGCCGCAGGCACGAATGCGCTGACATCGCCTCCCATGGCCGCGATTTGACGGACCAATGTGGCCGTTATGGGCCGCGAAGCCGTGCCGGCGGGAAGAAATATCGTCTGAATGTCGGGCGCCATCTGTCGGTTCATGCCCGCCATCTGCATTTCATAGTCCAGATCCGTACCATCCCTGAGGCCGCGGATCAGCAACGTCGCGCCATGCGCGCGCGCCGCGTCGACCACGAGATTGTCGAACGAGACGACGGAGATTTCCCTGGCCTTTTCGGGCAGCACTTCCGCGAGCGACTTCACGATCAGTTCGGCGCGTTCCTCGAACGAGAAGAGCGGCGCCTTGCCGGGATGAACGCCGATGGCGACGATCACTTTCGACGCAACGTTCAGCGCCTGGATGAGTACATCCAGATGGCCGTTGGTCATCGGGTCGAACGACCCCGGATAGTAAGCTGTCGTCATTGGCCCCAGCCGTTTGTTTCGACGCCTTTTGTCACGGATGAGGCTTAGCCGCAAGTCATTTGCCCCAAGTGCGCCGGGCGACTGAACGCTGGATGAACGCGACGTTCAAGGCGGCTTCAGACGACGATCACTATACCGAAAGCGTCAACCCGGCAGAGGTCAATCCCGGCCCTGCCCTTTCCGGAAACCACCATGCTGATTATCCTCGTTACCGCAGCCGTCGTACTCTCGTTCCTCGTCGAAGCCGTCCATGGCTGGATCCAGGATAACAGGGATATGGCGTGGGTTCGTGCCGAGGTCAGCGAGCACCACGCGATCGTACGCCGCACAGGTCACGTTGCATTTAAACCGATTAGGAATTCTGAACGCCAGATGAACGACCTATTCAAGGTCGCTTCAGATCGCGGTTGGTAAACGACCCGTCAATATCTGACGGAACCATTTCTCAACGGGTGCGTTCAATCTCTCGAACGAACGCGCTAAGCCGCACAAGGAAAACAAGATGCCAAATAAGATTACCATGATTAATGCAGTTTGGATGGTAATGATGACGGGTATGCTTGCAGCGACTATCGCGCTCTACGATCAGAAGGTTGATACGTCCAAGGTATACGGCCCTTATGCTTCGGCCCGTCCGGTCATTGCGAGCCAATACTAAGGAACGTGAACGCAAAACCCAGGAGGATTGCCCATGTTCACGATTTTAACTCTACTCACTGCCTTGATCAGCGTGATGTTTATCGTGTCCGTGGGATCCACCATAAGCGCTTTGCGACGTGAAAGCGAAGACATGAAGAAGTTCGAGCACAAGCGCAGCGTTTTCTGAACGCCGCAAACTGCTCCGCCGAAAACCGGCACAATCATACCGGATGCGTCCCAAGCGCCTCCGGTTTTTTTGTGGTCACGTACGGCGCGCCATCATCACCTCGTCAATTTCCCGCCCGTCAAAGATATAGCCTCCTGGAACCACTCCAATCTCTGCGAACCCCTCCCTCACATAAAAACGCCGCGCGGTCAGGTTCTCGTCGCTGACGGCGAGCTCCAGCTGTTTTATCCCGGCATTGCCGGCGTGCTCGGCGACCGCCCGTAGCAGCCGCGACGCAATACCCGCGCCGCGGTGCTCTTTCCTGACATAGACCATGATGATCGTCGCGCGGTGTGCCATCCTGCTGGCCCGTTGCCGCGCGAGGCCCATGATGCCGATCGGCATGCCGGAGTGGAAAGCCACGAAAATGGGATCGACATCGAGCCGCCGCCGCCACTCGGCCTCCGGCAAAACCTGCCAATCCTCCAGTGTGCTGGCAAACGCAAGCGGCTCCAGACGCAAGGCCTCCAGCCGGATCTGCCGGAAGGCATCCGCGTCGTCCACCGTCAGTATCCGGATCGTCACTTCACTTTCTTGCATGTTGTCGGTCTCCCAGAACGAGCGCCGAAGATACATGAGCGTGATGCCGGTTCAACGACCAACCATAAGAAAAGCCGGGCGAAATTCCGCCCGGCTTTCGAAAGGTTCGGCTGCAAGGAAGCGCTTATGCTTCCGGTTCCGTTGTCGCGTCGCCGTCGTCGGCGATGTTCTCCGCGCCGTTTTCGGTCGCTTCCTCGGCATCCTCTTCAGGCTCGCTGATGCGCTCGACCGACACGACTTTCTCGTCCTTGGAGGTCGAGAAGATGGTCACGCCCTTGGTCGCGCGGCTGGCGATGCGGATGCCGCCGACAGGCACGCGGATCAGCTGGCCGCCATCTGACACCAGCATGATCTGGTCGCCTACATCCACCGGGAAGGCAGCAACGAGTTCGCCGATCTCTCCGGTCTTTGACGTATCGGTAGCGCGAATGCCCTTGCCGCCGCGTCCGGAGATGCGGAAGTCGTAGGACGAGGAGCGCTTGCCGTAGCCCTTTTCCGAAACCGTCAGCACGAACTGTTCGCGTGCCTTCAGCTCTTCGTAGCGCTCGTCGCTGAGCTGACCTTCTTCGGTCACTTCCTCGCCGACGAGAGCGATCTCTTCAGCCTCTCCCGTCGTCAGGCGGCGTTCGGCCGCAGCACGCTTCAGATAGGCGGCGCGTTCCCACGGTTCGGCATCCACGTGGCCGACGATCGTCATCGAGATGATCCGGTCGCCATCGCCTAGGTTGATCCCGCGCACGCCGATCGAGTTGCGGCCCGCGAAGACGCGGACGTCGTCGACCGCGAAGCGGATGCACTGGCCGAGCGCCGTCGTCAGCAGCACGTCGTCGCCGGGGATGCCAAGATCGTGGTTCGGCGCCGTGCAGGTCTCGACGGAGAGGATTTCGTCCCCCTCTTCCTCGAGCTTCATGGCGATCTTGCCGTTGCGGTTGACCTGAACGAAGTCGCTGAGCTTGTTGCGACGAACCGTGCCGCGCGTCGTCGCGAACATGACGTCGAGGTTTTCCCAGGAATTCTCGTCCTCGGGCAGCGGCATGATCGTGGTGATGCGTTCGCCGGGTTCCAAAGGCAGCATGTTGATCATCGCCTTGCCGCGAGACTGCGGCGTGCCAATCGGCAGGCGATAGACCTTCTCCTTGTAGACGATGCCACGCGAGGAGAAGAACAGAACCGGCGTATGCGTATTGAGAACGAATAGCTGGCTAACAAAGTCCTCGTCGCGCGTGGTCATGCCGGAGCGGCCCTTGCCGCCGCGACGCTGGGCCCGGTAGGTGTTCAGCGGCACGCGCTTGATGTAGCCGAGATGCGAGACGGTCACGACCATGTCCTCGCGGGCGATGAGATCTTCATCGTCCATCTCGAGACCGCCATCCATGATCTCGGTGCGGCGCGGCGTGCCGAACTCGTCGCGAACGGCGGCGAGCTCTTCCTTGACGATCGTCTGGATGCGAATGCGCGAAGACAGGATTTCGAGGTAATCCTTGATTTCCTCGCCGATCTTGTTGAGTTCGTCGCCGATTTCATCGCGACCGAGAGCCGTCAAACGGGCGAGACGCAGCTCGAGGATGGCGCGCGCCTGCTCTTCCGAGAGGTTGTACGTCATGTCCTCGTTGATGCGGTGACGCGGATCATCGATCAGCCGGATCAGGCTTTCGACGTCATGCGCCGGCCAGCGGCGCGTCATCAGTTCTTCGCGGGCCGATTGCGGGTCCGGCGCCTGCCGGATGACGCGGATCACTTCGTCGATGTTGGCGACGGCAATCGCCAGACCGACCAAGACGTGGGCGCGCTCACGCGCCTTGCGCAGCAAAAATTTGGTACGCCGGCTAACGACTTCCTCGCGGAACGAAACGAAGGCGCGCAGCATGTCGAGCAGCTGCAGCTGTTCCGGCTTGCCGCCGTTGAGCGCCACCATGTTGCAGCCGAACGAGGTCTGCAGCGGTGTATAGCGGTAGAGCTGGTTGAGGATGACGTCGGCATTGGCGTCGCGCTTGAGTTCAACGACCACGCGGTAGCCCTGGCGGTCGGATTCGTCGCGCAGGTCGGAGATGCCCTCGATGCGCTTGTCGCGCACCAGTTCGGCCATCTTCTCGATCATCGTCGACTTGTTTACCTGGAACGGGATCTCGGTGATGATGATCTGCTCGCGGTCACCTCGCATCGGCTCGATGGTGGCAACACCGCGCATGATGACAGAGCCACGGCCCGTCTCGTAAGCTGAGCGGATGCCCGCCCTGCCGAGAATCTTGGCGCCTGTCGGGAAGTCGGGACCCGGGATGATCTGCATCATCTCAGGCAGCTCGATCGCCGGATTGTCGATCAGCGCGATACAGCCGTTGACGACTTCGATCAGGTTGTGCGGCGGAATGTTGGTCGCCATGCCGACGGCGATACCACCAGCGCCGTTGACCAGAAGGTTCGGGAACTTCGCGGGAACGACAACGGGCTCGGAGAGCGTGCCGTCGTAGTTGTCGCGGAAATCGACCGTTTCCTTGTCGAGGTCGTCGAGCAGCGAGTGCGCGGCTTTCTCGAGGCGGCATTCAGTGTAGCGTTCGGCCGCCGGCGGGTCGCCGTCGACGGAGCCAAAGTTGCCCTGCCCGTCGATCAGCGGCAGGCGCAGCGACCAGTCCTGCGCCATGCGCGCGAGCGCATCGTAGATCGCCGTGTTGCCGTGCGGATGGTATTTACCCATCACGTCCCCGGTGACGCGGGCACACTTGACGTATTTTTTGTTCCAGTCGATGCCGAGCTCGGACATGCCGTAAAGGATGCGCCGGTGCACGGGCTTGAGTCCGTCACGCACATCGGGCAGCGCGCGGCTGACGATAACGCTCATCGCGTAATCGAGATACGACCGCTGCATTTCCTCCATGATGGAGATGGGCTCGATGCCTGGCGGGAGCTTCCCGCCGCCGGGGGGTGTTTGCTCAGTCAAAACGGATCACGATCTCTTCTAGAATCACTTGAAGATTTATAACGGAAAGGCTGCTGGGACGCCAATTTCAGCGGGAGTTTTGAACAGGCTTTTACGGCTCAATCGCGGCAAGTCCGGCCTTTCGGCGGGCTATTCGCGCTATCCGAGCAGAGTTGTTTGCCAAATCGATTTCCCCACCGCACAATCACTCGCAGTCAGGCCCGCTATATGGGCTTATGGAGACATGATGGCAAGCGCCGACCAACTGATCAACGCCTTCACCACCCTGCTCGTAACCATCGACCCGCCGGGTCTCGCGCCGATCTTTCTCGGGCTGACGGTGGGCATGACCCGCGCGCAGCGAAAGCAGGTTGCGCTGCGGGGTACGATCATCGCCTTCATCATCCTCGCGGTCTTCGCGCTGTTCGGCGCTAGCGTGCTTGGCATTCTCGGCATATCGATCGGCGCATTCCGCATCGCCGGTGGTCTGCTGCTCTTCTGGATCGCCTTTGAAATGGTGTTCGAGAAGCGACAGGACCGCAAGGAGAAGACCGGCACGGCGGCGATCACCGTCGATCACATTCAGAACATCGCCGTCTTCCCGCTGGCGATCCCGCTGATTTCCGGTCCGGGCGCCATTTCGGCGACCATCCTGCTGGCGGGTTCTATGCAGGGGTCTTTCGAGCGGGCGCAGCTGATCATCGTCATCGCCGTCAGCCTGCTTTTGATGTTTCTGGCCCTGCTCATCGCCGACCGCCTGGATCGCTTCCTCGGCGTTACCGGCCGCGCCATCCTCACCCGCCTGCTCGGCGTCATCCTCGCGGCGCTGGCGACGCAGTTCGTGGTCGATGGCATCAAATCGACGATGAACCTCGCGCCCGCTGCGATCTGAGGGCTCAAATGAAAACGGCGCACCGAAAGGAGCGCCGTTTGAAATCTTGATCGAAGCGATCGATCAGAACGGGATGTCGTCGTCCAGATCCCGCGAGAAGTTGCCGCCGCCCGAGGACTGGCCGCCGCTCGATCCGCCACGACCCGACGATTGCGAAGGCGAACCGTAATCGTCGCCATAACCGCCGCCGCCGCCGCCGAAATCGTTGTTGTTGCTGCGACCGCCGCCATAGCCGCCGCCCGCGCCGGCACCGCCGCCTTCGCCGCGCCCATCAAGCATCGTCAGCGTCGAGTTGAAGCCCTGCAGCACCACTTCCGTCGAATAGCGGTCCTGGCCCTGCTGGTCCTGCCACTTGCGGGTCTGCAGCGCGCCTTCGATATAGAGCTTGGCGCCCTTCTTGACGTACTGCTCGACGACCTTGCACAGGCCTTCGTTGAAGACGACGACGGTGTGCCACTCGGTCTTCTCGCGGCGCTCGCCGGAATTGCGATCGCGCCATGTCTCGGACGTCGCGATGCGGAGGTTGGCGATGGGCCGGCCGTCCTGCGTCCGACGGATTTCCGGGTCTGCACCCACGTTTCCGATCAGAATTACCTTGTTTACGCTGCCAGCCATACTTTTCACCCTACCTGCCGCCCTGCCCGGCGGCGCTTGAAACAATCGGTGCACCTTAAACCATAGAGGCGGCGCGATGGACGTCCATAGCGGTTCATCCACAAGGAATTTTGTTCTTTATTTGTTCTATTTTATCCCTATGATCCTGTCAACCGAATCGAAAACCTTGCACCATCCAGACATTCAGCCTCGACTCGCCCGCCGGCATCACTAAATAAGGGGCTTGTTCCAGCACAGAAGCAGAAGACGATGAGCGAACTGAAGACGATTTCAATCCGTGGCGCGCGCGAGCACAATCTGAAGGGCATCGACCTCGATCTGCCGCGCAACAAGCTGATCGTGATGACTGGCCTGTCGGGATCGGGTAAATCATCGCTCGCTTTCGACACCATTTATGCCGAGGGCCAGCGCCGCTACGTCGAGAGCCTCTCGGCCTATGCCCGCCAGTTCCTCGAGATGATGCAGAAGCCCGATGTCGACCAGATCGACGGCCTCTCGCCGGCGATTTCGATCGAGCAGAAGACGACCTCGCGCAACCCGCGCTCGACGGTCGGCACCGTAACCGAAATCTACGACTACATGCGCCTGCTCTTCGCGCGCGTCGGCGTTCCCTATTCGCCGGCCACCGGCCTGCCGATCGAGAGCCAGACCGTCAGCCAGATGGTCGACCGCATCCTCGCCTTCGAGGAAGGTACCCGCCTCTTCATCCTGGCGCCGCTGGTGCGCGGCCGCAAGGGCGAATACAAGAAGGAACTCGCGGAGCTCATGAAGAAGGGCTTCCAGCGCGTGAAGATCGACGGCCAGTTCTACGAGATCGCCGATGCCCCCGCGCTCGACAAGAAGTACAAGCACGACATCGACATCGTGGTCGATCGCGTCGTCGTGCGCGCTGATGTATCGGCGCGTCTTGCCGACAGTCTGGAGACCTCGCTGAAGCTTGCCGACGGCCTCGCCATCGCCGAATTCGCCGACAAGCCGCTGCCGGTGGAGGAGACGGCGGCCGGCGGCAGCGCCAACAAGTCGCTCAACGAGACGCATGAACGCGTGCTGTTCTCGGAAAAATTCGCCTGCCCGGTGTCCGGATTCACCATTTCCGAGATCGAGCCGCGCCTGTTCTCCTTCAACAACCCGGCCGGCGCCTGCCCGACCTGCGACGGCCTCGGCGCCCAGCAGAAGATCGATGCCAACCTGATCGTGCCGGAACCCGAGCGCACGCTGCGCGACGGCGCCATCGCCCCCTGGGCCAAGTCGTCCTCGCCTTACTATAACCAGACGCTGGAAGCGCTCGGCAAGCATTTCGGCTTCAAGCTCGGCGCCCGCTGGAACGACCTCTCCGCCAAGGCGCAGGACGTCATCCTCAACGGCACCGAGGAGAAGATCGAATTCCACTACGTCGATGGCGCCCGCTCCTACACGACCCACAAGAATTTCGAAGGCATCATCACCAACCTCGAGCGCCGCTGGAAGGAGAGCGACAGTGCCTGGGCGCGCGAGGAGATCGAGCGCTACATGTCAGCCGCACCCTGCCCTTCCTGCAACGGCTTCCGCCTGAAGCCGGAGGCACTGGCCGTGAAGATCAACAAGCTGCATATCGGCCAGGTGACCGACATGTCGATCCGCATCGCCCGAGACTGGTTTGAGACCCTGCCTGACAGCTTCAACGCCAAGCAGAACGAGATCGCCGTCCGCATCCTCAAGGAAATCCGCGACCGCCTGCGCTTCCTCAACGACGTCGGCCTCGAATATCTGAGCTTGTCGCGCAATTCCGGCACGCTCTCGGGTGGCGAAAGCCAGCGTATCCGTCTCGCCTCGCAGATCGGCTCCGGCCTGACGGGCGTTCTTTACGTGCTTGACGAGCCGTCGATCGGCCTGCACCAGCGCGACAACGCCCGCCTGCTGGAGACGCTGAAGCACCTGCGCGATATCGGCAACACCGTGATTGTCGTCGAGCATGACGAGGACGCGATCCTGCAGGCCGACGACGTGGTCGATATTGGCCCGGCTGCCGGCATCCATGGCGGTCAGGTCATCGCCCACGGCACGCCTCAGGATATCATGGCCAACCCGAAGTCACTGACCGGTAAATACCTGTCGGGCGAACTCGGCGTGCCGGTTCCCGACGAGCGTCGCAAGGTCAAGAAGGGCAAGGAAATCAAGGTTGTTGGCGCTCGCGGTAACAATCTGAAGAACGTCACGGCATCGATCCCGCTCGGCGTCTTCACCGCGGTTACGGGTGTCTCTGGCGGCGGCAAGTCCACCTTCCTGATCGAGACGCTCTACAAGTCCGCCGCACGCCGCGTCATGGGCGCGCGCGAAATCCCGGCGGACCACGACCGCATCGACGGCTTCGAGCATATCGACAAGGTCATCGACATCGACCAGTCGCCGATCGGCCGCACCCCCCGCTCCAACCCGGCCACCTACACCGGAGCCTTCACCCCGATCCGCGACTGGTTCGCCGGCCTGCCTGAAGCCAAGGCGCGCGGCTACCAGCCGGGCCGTTTCTCCTTCAACGTCAAGGGCGGCCGCTGCGAGGCCTGCCAGGGCGACGGCGTCATCAAGATCGAGATGCACTTCCTGCCCGACGTATACGTCACCTGCGACGTCTGCCACGGCAAGCGCTACAACCGCGAAACGCTCGACGTCACCTTCAAGCAGAAGTCGATCGCCGACGTGCTCGACATGACGGTCGAGGAAGGCGTCGAGTTCTTCGCCGCCGTCCCCGCCGTGCGCGACAAGCTGCAGGCTCTCTTCGATGTCGGCCTCGGCTATATCAAGGTCGGGCAGCAGGCGAACACGCTGTCGGGTGGCGAGGCGCAGCGCGTCAAGCTCGCCAAGGAACTCTCGAAGCGCTCGACCGGCCGCACGCTCTATATTCTCGACGAGCCGACGACCGGCCTGCACTTCCACGACGTGGCCAAGCTGCTTGAAATGCTGCACGAACTGGTCAATCAGGGCAATTCGGTCGTCGTCATCGAGCATAATCTGGAAGTCATCAAGACCGCCGACTGGGTTCTCGACTTCGGCCCCGAGGGCGGCGACGGCGGCGGCGAGATCGTGGCATCGGGCACGCCCGAGGCGATCGTTAAGGAGAAGCGCTCCTATACTGGCCAGTTCCTGAAGGAGTTGCTGGAGCGACGGCCGGTGAAGAAGGTGCAGGCGGCGGAGTGAAACGCCCCTACCAGATGATGTCGATCCCGAATTCCTGGAAGGCGGGATCGATCGATATGAGCGAGAGGTTTTCGAGCTTGCACTGAGCGGCAAGCATGCGATCAAAAGGGTCTTTGTGAACACCGGCCATCTGACCAGCAAGAAAAGTATGAGCCATGGAAAGAGACAATTTGGCAAACCCGCCGTCGGCAAGAATGGAATCGAAGTTCTCGACGACGGGTCGACCAAAATCGAGCTTGCCGATCCGCACTTTGTTGGTGATCTCAAATCCGGTGGCGGAGCTGATGTAGCGTGTGGCGCTCGAGTCTTCTATTGCTGCTTTCGCGTTCGCACTGAGCTTCGGATCGGCTGTGAGCCACCATAAGAATGCGTGCGTATCCAGCAAAATATTCATTCGCCGTTATCGCCGGGAAATGAATATTTTCCTTCCCACGCAGCCAGTTCATCTTCTGACATTGGCTCAAGGAAGATATCGCTCGGAATTTTGTCGCGCAGGTGAGCGAAGCGACCATAGCCGCGAACTTGTGGCTTATCGGTCTCGACAGGCACCAGTTTCACCAGCGGCTTGTCATCGCGTGCCAGAATAATCTCCTCACCGGCTTCGACACGGCTGAGGAGTTCGGAGAGTTCGGTGTTGGCCTTGGGCACAGTTACGACTGTCATCGGAATGCCTTTCGATGATCGATAAAGAGATAATAGACAACGACTTCGCGAACTTCAACGAGGAGGAATTGATGACAAAACCCGGCACCATTCGCGTCGGCATCGGCGGCTGGACCTTCGAGCCCTGGCGCAACCATTTCTTCCCTGATGACCTGAAGCAGAAGGACGAGTTGAACTATGCCAGCCGTCAGTTGAAGGTCATCGAGGTGAACGGGACTTATTACAGCTCGCAGAAGCCTGAGACTTTCGCCAAGTGGGCCGCAGATGTCCCTGAAGGGTTCATCTTCTCGCTGAAGGCCAGCCGCTTCAGCACCAACCGCAAGCTTCTGGCGGAAGCGGGTGAATCGATAGGACGGTTTCTGGGCCAGGGTATCGTCGAACTCGGCCCGCATCTCGGTCCCATTCTCTGGCAGTTCGCGCCGACCAAGAAGTTCGAGCCGGAGGATTTCGAGGGATTTCTCAAGCTGCTACCGGAAAAGCAGGATGGCCTGCCGTTGAAGCATGTCGTCGAAGTCCGTCACGACAGCTTCAAGGTGCCGGAATTCGTGGCGCTCCTGGGGAAATACGGCGTTGCCCCTGTCGTCGCCGAGCATTTCGACTACCCGATGATATCGGACGTGACCGCCGATTTCGTCTACACACGCCTGCAGAAGGGCTCGGACGAGATCAAGACCTGCTATCCGCCGAAGGAGCTGAAGGCTTGGGCCAAGCGCCTTGAGACCTGGGCAGAGGGCAAGGTGCCGGATGATCTGCCGCTGGTTGACGGCGAGCGCAAGGTCAAGGTCGAACCGCGCGACGTCTTCGCCTTCATGATCCACGAGGGCAAGGTCAATGCTCCCTTCGGCGCCATCGCGCTTCAGGACGAGGTCGATAAATAATCAAAGCGCCAAACAATCAGAAGGGCAGCACGTGGACGGCCAGATCCTCGGCCGTCAGCCCCTTGCCGGCGCGGTTGCCCGCTTCGCCGTGCATGTAGACACCGGCGGCGGCGGCCTCGAAGGTCGGCACGCCCTGCGCCATGAGCGCGCCGATGATGCCGGCCAGCACGTCGCCTGATCCTGCCGTCGCCAGCCAGATCGGCGCATTGCCGTTGATGAGGGCTCTGCCATCGGGCGAGGCGATGACTGTATCCGCTCCCTTGTAGACGATGGCGGCGTGAGCTCGCGCGGCTGCTGCCCGTGCCTTGTCCGCCTTGCCCAGTGTCCTGTCTGCAGCGATATCGGGAAACAGCCGGGCGAACTCGCCGTCATGTGGCGTCAGCACAAGTCTTGTATCACCATCCGCGAAAAGATCGAACAGCTCGGCCGGATCGCCTCGGAAAGACGAGATGCCGTCCGCGTCGAGCACCAGATTTCGTTCCCGCAACAGTTTCACGAAAGCGCGCGCCTTCTCGCCGATGCCGAAACCCGGACCGAGCACGAAGCTCCGCAGTCGCGTATCCTCAAGCCATCCGCGCAGCGCGGTCTCATCGTCGATCTCGTGCAGCATGATCGCCGTCAGATGCGCGGCGTTGGCGTCCATAGCCTGCGAAGGCGAGGCGATCGTGACGAGGCCCGCGCCGGCCCTCAGGCCCGCCTCGGCAGACATCCTCGCCGCCCCGGTCTTGGTCGCCTCGCCGGAGAAGACAACGAGATGGCCGCGTATGTATTTGTGCGTTTCGAGGGCCGCCGACGGGAGCAGATGGCGCCACTGCTCCGGCCCGTTTTCGGCGACGGTACCGTCGGTGGCGGCGCGCACGATGCGAGAAGGAATGCCGATGTCGAACACCTCGAGCGAGCCGCAGAGCTCGCGGCCCGGCATCAGCAGATGCCCCGGCTTGCGCGTCATGAAGGTTATGGTGCGAGCCGCCGAAAACGCCGCTCCCAGCACCTCCCCCGTCCGTCCGTCGACGCCGGAGGGAAGGTCGACTGCGATGACGGGTATCCGAGCATCCTTCACACGGTCGATGACAGCGTGAACTTCTTCCGAAACCTCGCGCGTCAGACCCGCGCCGAACAACGCGTCGATGACGATATCCCCGTCATCGGGCGTGTAGCTTTCAAGCGTGACCGAACGCAGCTGAAGCTGCTCGCGGGCGCGTGCCGCGTCGCCCTTAAGTGTCGTAGGGTCGCCGAGATGAAACACGGCGACACTGGCGCCGCTCTCGTGCAAATGGCGGGCGGCTACATAGCCGTCGCCGCCATTGTTGCCCGGGCCGCAGAGAACGACGATCCGCGTCGCGTCGGGATAACGTGCGAGAGCCATAGCGGCCACGGCGGCCCCTGCCCGTTCCATGAGGCTGAAGCTGTCGATACCGGAAGCCGCTGCCGCCGCGTCGACGGCGTTCATTTCGGCGGGAGTGAGAAGCAGCGATGCAAGGTCTTTGATCATTCGCCCATTCAAACAGAAAGCGCCCAAATAACAATCAGCGAAATACAATTTGCACGGACGTTAAAATGGGCAAATGCACAAAATGTGACCACTTATCCCGCGTCCGGTTTATCGATAAGGCATTGTGAATATTTTGATTTTCTGACCCGTTTTGCACCGTTGTGCATGATTTCGATCCCGTTTCTCTCCGAATTGGCTGCTCAACCGCTGTTTCTCTCAGCTTTTTGGGTCCTGTGACCAATTTTTCAAAAAATCCGCTTTCCAATTGGCATGATAACTGCATCATGCCGGGAGCGGGCCTGAGCCTGCTTTAACGGGAGAAGCGGAGAGTCATTTTCTCATGAAAAAGATCGAAGCGATCATTAAGCCATTCAAGCTCGACGAAGTGAAGGAAGCCCTTCAGGAAGTTGGTCTTCAGGGTATCACTGTCACGGAAGCAAAAGGCTTCGGTCGCCAGAAGGGGCACACGGAACTCTACCGTGGTGCCGAATATGTCGTGGATTTCCTGCCTAAGGTAAAGGTGGAAGTCGTGCTTGCCGACGAGAACGCAGAAGCGGTCATCGACGCCATTCGCAAGGCGGCGCAGACGGGCCGCATCGGCGACGGCAAGATTTTCGTATCCAATGTGGAGGAGGTTATTCGAATCCGTACTGGCGAAACCGGTATCGACGCTATTTAGTGTTTGGCGCCTGCGGGCGGAACATGATCGTCATCTCGAATAAAGGAACTATTTAATGGCGAGCGCGAGTGAAATTCTCAAGCAGATCAAGGAAAACGACGTCAAGTTCGTGGACCTGCGCTTTACGGACCCCAAGGGCAAATTGCAGCACGTGACGATGGACGTCGTCTGCGTGGACGAAGACATGTTCGCCGATGGCGTCATGTTCGACGGTTCGTCCATCGCCGGCTGGAAGGCCATCAACGAATCCGACATGGTGTTGATGCCGGACCCGGAAACGGTTCATATGGACCCGTTCTTCGCGCAGTCCACCATGGTCATTCTCTGTGACATTCTCGACCCGGTCTCGGGCGAAGCCTATAACCGCGATCCGCGCGGAACCGCCAAGAAGGCAGAAGCCTATCTCAAGGCATCCGGCATCGGTGACACCGTGTTCGTCGGCCCTGAAGCCGAATTCTTCGTCTTCGACGACGTCCGCTACAAAGCCGACCCCTATAACACCGGCTTCAAGCTGGACTCCACGGAATTGCCGTCGAACGACGACACCGAATACGAGACCGGCAACCTCGGTCACCGTCCGCGCGTCAAGGGCGGCTACTTCCCGGTTCCGCCGATCGACAGCTGCCAGGATATGCGTTCCGAGATGCTGACGGTCCTCAGTGAAATGGGGGTCGTCGTCGAAAAGCACCACCACGAAGTGGCGGCTGCCCAGCACGAGCTCGGCATCAAGTTCGACACGCTGGTGCGCAACGCCGACAAGATGCAGATCTACAAGTATGTCGTGCACCAGGTCGCTAACGCCTACGGCAAGACGGCGACCTTCATGCCGAAGCCGATCTTCGGCGACAACGGCTCGGGCATGCACGTTCACCAGTCTATCTGGAAGGGCGGAAAGCCGACCTTCGCCGGTGACGAATACGCGGGCCTGTCCGAAACCTGCCTGTACTACATCGGTGGCATCATCAAGCATGCCAAGGCACTGAATGCCTTTACCAACCCGTCGACGAACTCCTACAAGCGTCTCGTCCCAGGCTATGAAGCACCGGTTCTGCTCGCCTACTCCGCCCGCAACCGCTCGGCATCGTGCCGCATTCCTTTTGGTACAAACCCGAAGGCAAAGCGCGTCGAAGTCCGCTTCCCGGATCCGATGGCGAACCCCTACCTCTCCTTCGCGGCCATGCTGATGGCCGGCCTCGACGGCATCAAGAACAAGATCCATCCCGGCAAGGCGATGGACAAGGATCTCTACGACCTGCCACCGAAGGAACTGAAGAAGATCCCAACGGTCTGCGGCTCGCTGCGCGAAGCGCTGGAAAGCCTCGACAAGGACCGCAAGTTCCTGACCGCCGGCGGTGTCTTCGACGACGACCAGATCGATAGCTTCATCGAGCTGAAGATGGCCGAAGTCATGCGTTTCGACATGACGCCGCATCCCGTCGAATACGACATGTACTATTCGTCTTGATCAAAGCATTGGAAAGCCCCGGACATCCGGGGCTTTCGTCTATCTGGTGCCACGCAGTTCTTTTCGTTGTCATGACACTCATGTGACGAGATTTCACACAAATCTTGATTTAAGCGGCACCAATCACCAAATTGGGTGATGAAAGGAAGTCGTACCATGAAAGAAAAAGTAGCTAAGTTCAGTATCGGCGAAGTGGTTCGGCACAAGGTCTTCCCGTTCCGCGGCGTCATCTTCGATGTCGATCCGGAATTCGCCAACACGGAAGAATGGTGGAACTCCATTCCCGCCGAAGTGCGGCCGAGCAAGGATCAGCCCTTCTATCACCTGCTCGCCGAAAATGATGAAAACGAATACGTCGCCTACGTATCCGAGCAGAACCTGACGAACGACGAAAGCGGCGTGCCGCTGCGCAACGAGCAGGTCTACCAGATCTTTGATATGGCGCCGACAGGGCAGTTCAAACCCAAGATGAGCTTCGCCCACTAAGTCGCAGACATATATCTTCTTCAACCCCGCTTACGGCGGGGTTTTTCTTTGCCCAGGCGGCAACAAAAAACCCGGCGCGAGGCCGGGTTTTCGATGTCTGGTTTGCGCCTGGATTACTGCGCCTTGGCGGCCTTCTGGGCGTCTTCGAGCTTCTTGCGCGCTTCGTCAGCCTTCTTCTGCATGCTGTCCTGCAGGCTCTTCTGGCTTTCGGCGAGCTTGGAAGCGGAAACCGCTTCGCCGTCGAATGCGCCGGTGAAGCCTTCAAGCGAGATCTTGATCGGGTTCGGCGCGCGGCGGAAGTTGATCGAGGTCAGAACGAGGTCCGTGCCCTTCTTCAGGCTGGCGACCATGGCGTCCGTCAGTGGGATCTGCGCGACGCAACGGTCGGGCATGCACATCAGGTAGTCGATCTTCTGGCTCTTGCCGCCATCGATCTGCATGCCGATGCCCGGAGGAATGAGGCGTGCCGGCGGAACCGAAACCTGAAGGCTCTTATTGTTGATCTTGCCGGAAACGGTGATCAGGCCAACGCCGGTAACGAGCTGGCCGCCGCCTGCCAGGACGACGTTCTGGACGACGCAGACGTCGTTGTCTTCCTGCTTGCTGCAGGTCTTGTACCAGCCCAGACGCGGAGCGCCGGCGGCCTGCGCGCCGTCAGCTGCTTCCTGCGCGAAAGAAGACACCGGAGCCATCGCGGCGCCAAGCATCACTGCCATTACGGACAGGGCTGCCCGTGTTTTCTTTTCAGACTTGAACATCATACGAATTCCGTCTCCTGGTATCCCGTTGGGACAGCGGATATGCCGTCCTCACCAACAGGGTTGTTCGCTTTTGACCTCTTAAAACAATGAGGCAAATGCATGACCCCCCGACTTCGGCGTTCGTGTTACATCGCGTGGCTGCAGATTTCCAGTGTTTCTTTGGCGAATTGGCGAGCGTCGGAAAGAATTTGCCTTAGATGGTGAATTGAGCGAAGCCCATGATAGTCTTCGACCGAATCGTGCCGTTTCCGGAAAGGATGCAGACTATGCTCCGGATTGTCCTCCCCGTTGTCTTTACCCTCGTCAGCAGTGCGGTTCTCGCCGAACCGGTCCATGGCATCGCCATGCATGGAGCGCCTGCCCTGCCGGCGGATTTCAAGCATTTTCCCTATGCCAATCCCGACGTGAAGAAGGGCGGAAAGATCACCTATGGCGTGGTCGGCACGTTTGATAGTCTGAACCCGTTCATCTTGAAAAGCTCGCGCACGACGGCGCGCGGCATGTGGGATCCGCAATACGGCAATCTCGTCTATGAAGCCCTGATGCAGCGGTCGAGCGACGAACCTTTCACGCTCTATGGCCTGCTCGCACAATCGGTCGAATGGGATGACGATCGCAGCTATATCCAGTTCAATCTCAATCCTGGCGCCAAATGGTCGGACGGACGGTCCGTGACGCCTGATGACGTGATCTTTTCCTTCGATCTGCTGCGGGAGAAAGGTCTCCCGCGTTTTTCCAGACCACTCAAGCTCATATCGAAGATGGAAAAGGTGTCCGAGCAGGGCGTCCGTATAACCTTCAGCACTGAAGCGGATCGCGAGACGCCGATGATCGTCAGCCTCCTTCCTATTCTGCCAAAGCACGCGATCGACCCCGAGGCTTTCGACCGGACGTCGCTGGCAACGCCGATCGGCTCCGGTCCATACAAGGTCAAAACGGTCAGACCGGGCGAGAGTATTACTTATGAGCGTGATCCGAACTACTGGGGCAAGGATATTCCCGCCAAGGTCGGCCTCGACAATTATGACCAGATCACCGTGCAGTATTTCCTGCAGGACACGACGCTGTTCGAATCGTTCAAGAAAGGCGACATAGACATCTATCCCGATGGCAGCCCGGGCCATTGGGCAAGCGCGTATAATTTCCCGGCGGTGGCCTCCGGCAATGTCGTCAAGGACGTGTTCGAACCGAAGCTGCCATCGGGCATGTTCGGCTTCGTCTTCAACACCCGCCGTCCGGTCTTCGCCAATCCGAAGCTGCGCGAAGGCCTGTCGCTGATCTTCGATTTCGAGTGGGCCAACAAAAACCTGTTCTCCGGCGCCTATATCCGTACCCAGAGCTATTGGCAGAATTCCGATCTTTCGAGCTTCGGCGTCCCGGCCGACGAGCGCGAACTGAAGATGCTCGGTCCTATCAAGGACAAGATCGATCCGGCGATTCTCGACGGCACCTACAAGCTGCCGGTCACCGATGGCTCGGGCCGTGACCGGAACGTGCTGAAAAAGGCCGTCGGCATTCTGAAGGAGGCCGGCTATACGATCAAGAACGGTAAGATGAGCGACGACAAGGGCCGTCCCCTCACCTTCGAGATCATGACGCAGAACACCGACCAGGAGAAGCTCGCTGTCTCCTACCAGCGCTCCCTGCAACTGCTTGGCATCAACGTGTCGATCCGCACGGTGGACGATTCGCAGTACCAGAGCCGCACCAATACCTTCGATTACGACGTCGTCGTCAAATCCTTCACTTCGTCGCTGTCTCCAGGCATCGAGCAGATGGGCCGCTGGTCGTCGGCCTCAAGGGACCGCGAGGGCACGGATAATTTTGCCGGCGTCGCCGATCCCGATGTCGATACGCTGATACAGCATATTCTGACCGCCCGCTCCGCCGAGGATTTTACCGCTGCCGTGCGCTCGCACGACCGCATGCTGCTCTCGGGCCACTACGTCCTTCCGCTCTACCACGTCGATAAGCAGTGGGTCGCGCGCAGCAAGCGCATTGGCCATCCCGATACCGTGCCGCTCTACGGGTACCAGCTGCCGGCTTGGTGGGACCAAAGCGTACAATAGGCGCAGGTTCCATTTTCCTGCCTGGTTGAAGTCTGCTGCCGCAGCGACTAGATGGCTGCAATGCAAGGCGGAAAATCAGGAAAGGAAAGCCCGTGGAACGCATAGTGATCGACGTCGTCTCGGATGTTGTCTGCCCCTGGTGCTATCTCGGCAAGGCCCGCCTCGAGCTGGCGATTGCCGAGGTTCAGGACGAGGTCGGCGTCGACGTCAACTGGCGGCCCTATCGGCTCAATCCCGATTACCCGCCTGAAGGCGTCGATCAGAAGACGGCGCTGGAAGAAAAGCTCGGCGGCGCCGAGCGCGTCGCTCAGGGACACAAGACGCTGACGGATTTCGGTCGTGAGGTCGGCATCAACTTCAATTTCGACGCCATCAAGATCGGCCCCAACACGCTCGATGCCCATCGTCTCATTCACTGGGCGATGATCGAAGACCGCGACAAGGCGGACCGTGTGGTCGATGGGCTGTTCAAGGCGAACTTCGAGGAAGGCCGCAATGTCGGCGACCACGCCGTGCTTCTTGATATCGCAGAGAAATCCGGTCTCGACCGTGCCGTGACCGCCTCCCTGCTGGCCTCCGATGCCGACAAGGTTCTCGTCATCGAGGAAATCGAATCGGCGCAGAAGATGGGCGTCAACGGCGTGCCGTTCTTCATCTTCGACCAGCAATATGCCGTCAGCGGCGCGCAGACGCCCGACGTGATCGCCGGCGCGTTGCGCGATATTGCCAAGGCGAAGCCCGAAGCCCGCGCCGGCATGAACTAGGCGGGGCCTTTAAAGCATGTCTCCCGAAAGTGGTCACCGGTTTCGGGAGACATGCGAGAGAACAAAGACCTAAAGCGCAACGAGCGAATCTGAAAGATCGCGACGCGCTTCAAGGCTTCGCCATCTCCGCCAGTTGCGTCATGACAACGGCTGCGCCCTGCAGCCGTTTTTCCGGTGTCGGCAGGTCGCGTGTCAGGAACACGCTGTGATCCGGCCGGATTTTCGCCATCGAGCCCTGCTTGGCGATGAAGCCGACGAGATTGGCGGGGTTCGGGAATTCCTTGTTTCTGAACTGAACCACGATCCCCTTCGGACCCGCATCCAGCTTCTCGACATTGGCGATGCGGCAGAGCGATTTCACGTAGACGATCTTCAGGAGATGCTGCACCTCGATCGGCATCGGGCCGAAGCGGTCGATCATCTCGGCGCCGAAGGCATCGATCTCCTTGAGGCTGCTGACCTCGCCGAGGCGGCGATAAAGGCCCATGCGCAGATGCAGGTCCGGCACGTAGTTGTCGGGGATCATCACCGACGTGCCCACGGAAATCTGCGGCGACCAGCCGGTGTCCTGGATCTCGTCGACCCCCTTCACCTCGGCCACTGCCTCTTCCAGCATCTGCTGGTAGAGCTCGAAGCCGACTTCCTTGATGTGCCCCGACTGCTCTTCGCCGAGCAGGTTGCCGGCGCCGCGAATGTCGAGGTCGTGGCTGGCAAGCTGGAAGCCGGCGCCGAGCGTGTCGAGCGACTGCAGCACCTTCAGGCGCCGCTCGGCCGTTGCCGTCAGCACCTTGTTGACTGGCAGCGTGAACAGCGCGAAAGCGCGCACCTTGGAGCGCCCGACGCGGCCGCGCAGCTGGTAGAGCTGGGCCAGACCGAACATGTCGGCGCGGTGCACAATCAGCGTGTTCGCGGTCGGCACGTCGAGGCCGGATTCGACGATCGTCGTCGACAGAAGCACGTCGTAGCGGCCCTCGTAGAAGGCATTCATGATGTCTTCGAGCTCGCCGGCAGGCATCTGTCCGTGCGCGACGGCGACCTTCAGTTCCGGCACGTCCGAGCGCAGGAAGGCATGCACGTCTTCCAGATCGGCCAGCCGCGGGCAGACATAGAAGCTCTGACCGCCGCGATAATGCTCGCGCATCAGCGTCTCGCGGATGACGAGCGAATCGAATGGCGAAATGAAGGTGCGCACCGCCATGCGGTCCACCGGCGGCGTGGTGATCAGCGACAGCTCGCGGACGCCGGTCATCGCTAACTGCAGCGTGCGCGGGATCGGCGTTGCCGAGAGCGTCAGCACGTGCACGTCGCTCTTCAGCTCCTTCAGCCGCTCCTTGTGCTTGACGCCGAAGTGCTGCTCCTCGTCGATGATGAGCAGTCCGAGATTGGCGAACTTGATGCCGGCGCCAAGCAGCGCGTGGGTTCCGACGACGATATCCGTCTTGCCCTCGGCCACTTCCTTTTTCGTCAGCGCCAGTTCCTTCGAGCCGACGAGGCGTGATGCCTGCGCCACCCGCACCGGCAGGCCGCGGAACCGCTCGGCGAATGTCTTGAAGTGCTGGCGGGCGAGCAGCGTCGTCGGCACGACGACGGCGACCTGGATGCCGTTCATGGCCGCGACGAAGGCTGCGCGTAGCGCCACCTCGGTCTTGCCGAAGCCGACGTCGCCGCAGACGAGGCGATCCATCGGACGGCCGGCTCCGAGATCGCCGCGCACCGCCTCGATGGCGTTGTCCTGGTCCTCGGTCTCGTCATAGGGGAAGCGCGCCGCGAACTCGTCGTAGAGGCCTTCCGGCGTCGTCAGCACGGGCGCGTGTCGCGTCATGCGCTCGGCGGCGATGCGGATCAGGCCGTCGGCCATGTCGAGCAGGCGTTTCTTGAGCTTGGCCTTGCGCATCTGCCATGCGCCGCCGCCGAGCTTGTCAAGCTGCGCCTCGGTCCCCTCGCCGCCGTAGCGCGAGAGCAGGTCGATGTTTTCGACCGGCAGGAAGAGCTTGGCCTCGTCGGCATACTGCAGCTCCAGGCACGCGTGCTGCGCGCCGGCCGCCTGGATCGTCCTGAGGCCGACGAAGCGGCCGATGCCGTGTTCGGCGTGGACGACGACCGATCCCTCGTCGAGGCCCGCCACTTCGGAGATGAAGTCGGCGGCGCGCTTGCGGCGCTTGGAGCGGCGCACCATGCGGTCGCCGAGAATGTCCTGCTCGCCGATGACGACGAGTTCGCCGCTCTCGAAGCCGGCCTCCAAATTGAGCACGGCCGCCGCCGCCTCACCCTTGTCGAGCTTGTCGATCTCCCTCAGCGCGGCGATCGGCTTGACCCGCTCCAGCCCATGCTCGTTCAGCACCTGCAGCAGCCGTTCGAGCGAGCCTTCCGTCCAGGCGGCGATCAGCACCTTGGCGCCCTTGGCGCGCCGGTCGGCCACATGCTTGACGACCGCGTCGAAGACGTTGACGCGCTCGGCATTGCCGCCCGTGTCTTCCGCGTTCGAGCGCGCCCAGCGTTCGCCTTGGCGCGCGTCGATGTTGATGACCCGCCTTGCTTCGCCCTCATGCTCGTTGAAAGGCGTGATGCGGATGGCGTTGAACGCGTCCAGCGTCTGCGAGAAGGTCTTGCTTTCCAGATAGAGTTGGCCCGGCACCACCGGCTTGTAGGGCGTGCCCTGAGCCATCTGGCCCTTGACCGGCTGACCGGAGTTCAGGCGGGCGTCATAATAGTCAAGAACGAGCTTGGAGCGCTCTTCGGCGGCCTCGCGCACTGTATGGTCGGTGACGAGGCGGAAACCCTTGAGATAGTCGAAGACGGTATCCAGCTTTTCATAGAAAAGCGGCAGCCAATGCTCCATGCCGGCGTAGCGGCGTCCCTCGGAAACCGCGAGGTAGAGCGCATCGTCGCGCGTCGCCGCGCCGAAGGAGGAGAGATAATTCTTGCGGAAGCGGCTGATGGTATCCGGCGTCAGCGTCACCTCGCTCATCGGGTTGAGGTCGAGCGAGCGTACCTGCCCCGTCGTTCGCTGGCTGGCCGGATCGAAGCTGCGGATGCTTTCCAGCGTGTCGCCGAAGAAATCGAGCCTGACCGGCTCTTCCGTGCCGGGCACGAAGACGTCGAGAATGCCTCCGCGCACCGCGTACTCGCCTACTTCGCGAACGGTCGCGACGCGATCAAAGCCGTTGCGCTCCAGACGTCCGGCGACGTCCTCCATCCGCACCCGGTTGCCGGGTCGGGCGGAAAACGCCAGGCTTTCGATCACGTCCTGCGGCGCCACCTTCTGCAGCATGGCGTTGACGGTCACGAGCACGATCGCCGCGTGCGGCTTCTTGTGGTGCGCGATAAGCCCGCTCAGCGCCGCCAGCCGGCGCGCCGACGTGTCGGCGCTGGGTGAGACGCGGTCGTAGGGCAGACAGTCCCAAGCGGGCAACGTCAGGACAGGGATGTCCGGCGCAACGAAGCCGAGCATCTGCTCCAGATCGGCCATGCGCTGGCCGTCGGACAGCACGTAGGCAACAGGGCCTCCGGCGCGCGCCAATTCCGCCAACAGCACCGGCTCTAGCCCGGAGGGCACGTTGCCGATCGTCAGCGGCTCGGCGAGAGCGGCGAGCTTCCTTGCGTCAAATCCTGGTATCATCATGCTTTCCCGGGCAGGCTATCGGCCGGATATTCGAAATCGGGCTTGTAGGCCGCCAGACGTTCGAACATCGGTGTCTGGAAACGCTCCGGCACCGGCCAGGTTCCCATGATCCAGCGCACCAGGTCATTGTCTTCCTCGGCCATGATCGTCTCGAACTCGTCGAGTTCTGCCTCGGATAGGTCAGCGATTTCCTTTTCCGCGAACTGGCCGAAGACGAGGTCCATCTCGCGGATGCCCCGGTGCCAGCAGCGAAAGAGAATCCGGCGGCGGCGCGGGTCGAGATCGGCGCTCGAGAGTGTGACACCTGTCATGGCATGACCTTCCTGTTGATGCGCCTCTATAGACCGTCGAAAGCGGCTTGTCAGCCTTGCCAAGGCCGCATTGTTCGTCGCATTTTGCCGGCATGCGCCCCGCCATCCTCGATCCCCTGTTTTCTCCCGCTTCGGCCCTTCCCGGCGTCGGCCCGAAGATTGCCGAGCTTCTGGTGAAGCTGCTCGGCCGCGAGACGCCCGAGGATTGCCGCGTCGTCGATCTTCTGTTCCATGCGCCGCACTCGCTGATCGACCGGCGCAACCAGCCCGGAATCGCTCGCGCCCCGCAAGGCGCGATCGTGACGATCACCGGCCGCGTCGATCGCCACCAGCCGCCGCCGAACCGCAAGAGCAACGTCCCCTATCGCGTCTTCCTGCACGACGAGACGGGTGAATTGACGCTCGTCTTCTTCCGCGGCCAGTCGAGCTGGCTGGAGAAGCAGCTCCCCCTCGACGAGGAGGTCACCGTCAGCGGCAAGATCGACTGGTTCAACGGCCGCGCATCGATGGTGCATCCTGATTACATCGTGAAGGCCAGCGAAGCCGAGAACCTGCCGTTGGTGGAGCCGATCTATCCGCTGACCGCAGGGCTCTCTCCGAAGACGCTGCGCAAGATCATCGAGGCGGCGCTGCCGCGCATGCCCGTGCTGCCGGAGTGGATTGACCTCGCGCTTGCCGAGAAGCAGGGATTGCCTGAGATCTCCGACGCCTTCCACATGCTGCACGAGCCGCGCGATCCCGCCGATATCGATCCGCAAGCCCCTGCCCGCCGCCGTCTCGCCTATGACGAATTCCTCGCCGGTCAGCTGTCGCTTTCGCTGGTGCGCCAGCGTCTGCGCAAGGTCGCGGGTAAACCGGTGCACGCGACGGGCGCGATCAGCGGCCGGATTCTCGAAGCGTTGCCGTTTTCACCGACACAGAGCCAGAGCACGGCCGTAGTTGAAGTTCTGAAGGACATGGCCGGCGAGGACCGCATGCTGCGGCTGCTGCAGGGCGACGTCGGTTCCGGCAAGACGCTGGTGGCGCTGCTGTCGATGGCCGCGGTGATCGAAAGCGGCGGCCAGGCCGTGCTGATGGCGCCGACGGAAATCCTCGCGCGACAGCACCACGCGACGATCTCGAAATTCGGCGCCGCCGCCGGCCTAAGCATCGAGGTACTGACCGGACGCACAAAGGGCCGCGAGCGCGATGAAATCCTCGAGCGGATTGCCTCCGGCGAAGCGCAGATCGTCATCGGCACCCATGCGCTGTTCCAGGACAGCGTCAACTACAAGAACCTGATGCTTGCCGTGGTCGACGAGCAGCACCGGTTCGGCGTGCATCAGCGTCTGCGCCTGACGGCCAAGGGGATCTCCCCGCATATGCTGGTGATGACGGCGACGCCCATTCCGCGCACCCTCGTGCTGGCGGCCTTCGGCGACATGGATGTCTCGAAGCTCACCGAAAAGCCGGCAGGTCGCAAACCGATCCAGACCATCACCATCCCGAGCGAACGCACTGGCGACATCGTCGGCAGGCTGCAAAGCGCGCTCGCCGAGGGCAAGAAGGCCTACTGGATCTGCCCGTTGGTGGAGGAATCCGAAGAACTCGATCTCATGTCGGTGGAAGAGCGGCATGCGACGCTTGTGTCCGCTTTGGGTCCCGGCATCGGCCTCATCCACGGGCGCATGAGCGGTCCGGAGAAAGACGCCGTCATGCTGGCCTTCAAGGCCGGAGAGATCCGGCTGTTGGTGGCGACCACGGTCGTCGAGGTCGGCGTCGACGTGCCGGATGCGACGATCATGGTCATCGAGCATGCCGAGCGCTTCGGTCTTGCCCAGCTTCATCAGCTGCGCGGCCGCGTCGGGCGCGGCGACGAGGCGTCCACCTGCATCCTGCTCTACAAGGGGCCGCTCGGCGAAACCGGCCACGCACGGTTATCGATCATGCGCGAAACGGAAGACGGTTTTCGTATTGCCGAGGAGGACCTGAAGCTGCGCGGAGAAGGCGAATTGCTCGGAACCAGACAGTCAGGAACGCCGGGCTTTCGCATAGCCAGTCTGGAAGCGCATGCCGATCTCCTCGAAATCGCCAGGAAGGATGCAGCCTATCTGATCGAGCGCGATCCCGAATTGACCTCGGAGCGCGGTAAGGCCGTGCGTACCCTGCTCTATCTCTTCCGCCGCGACGAGGCGATCCGCTTCCTGCACGCGGGCTGACAGCCTAAAGCTCGATCGGCTCCGGCAACTGCTTGTTCGGCCCCTTTGACTTCGAGATTTTCGCCGCCAATTCGTCCGGCGTCACGAGACCACCCGATATCAGTAGCTTGGCGCCGTCCTCAGGCGTCATGTCTAGCGGCACGATCTTCTCGCGCGGCACGAAGATCAGGAAGCCGGCGGTGGGCACGGGTGTCGGCGGCAGGAAGACGCAGACCATGTCGTGCCCCATGGCATTGAACTTCGAGGCGATCTCGCCCTTCGCGTCGGTGGCTATAAACACCATCGACCACAGTCCGGCGCTGGGATACTCGATCAGGCCCACCTTCTTGAAGGAGTTGCTGCGCTCCTTGAGCACCGTCTCGAAGATCTGCTTCACGCTCTTGTAGATGACACGAACCAGCGGCACGCGGCGCACCATCGATTCGCTGAACTGCACGATCGATTGCCCGATCAGGTTCTTGCCGAGAAAGCCGATGATGGTGATGATGATCAGGCCGATCAGGAGCCCTGAGCCTGGAACCGCGAAGTTCAGGTAGTTGTCGGGGTCGTAGCGCGCCGGAAGGTAAGGCTTCACCCAGCTGTCGGCCCAGCGGACAACGGACCATGTCAGCCACAGCGTAATAGCGATCGGCGCACAGATGATGATGCCGGCCAGAAAGTTGTTTCTGATGCGGGTCGCGATCGACAGTCGAGGCAGTTTTTCCGTCATCTCTGGCTGATGAACTCCGTTAGCAAGCCGGCAATCGGAAATCAGCGCCCCCATGGTTTCCATCGGGGACGCTGCCAGAATTCGCTGTGTCGCACAAGCCTCGGCGGCTCACTCCACCGTGACCGACTTGGCGAGATTGCGCGGCTGGTCGACGTCGGTGCCCATGAACACCGCGGTATGGTAGGCGAGCAACTGGATCGGCAGCGAGAAAATCATCGGCGCGATGATCTCGTCGACATTGGGCAGAACGATCGTTGCCATCGTCGGCAGCTTCGATGCGGCGGCGCCGGCCTCGTCCGTGATGAAGATGATCCGCCCGCCGCGGGCCGCGACTTCCTGCATGTTCGATACGGTCTTTTCGAAGAACCGGTCGTAGGGAGCGATCACGATGACGGGCATGTTCTCGTCGATCAGCGCGATCGGACCATGTTTCAGTTCGCCGGCGGCATAACCTTCCGCGTGGATATACGAGATTTCCTTGAGCTTCAGCGCGCCTTCCATGGCCAGCGGAAAGCTGGTGCCTCGGCCGAGATAGAGCACGTCGCGGCATTTCGACAGCTCGCGCGACAGGCTTTCCATCTGCGGCTCGATCAGGTTGAGCACCCGGCTCATGATGCGCGGCATCTCGGCCAGATGTCGCACCATCTGCTTTTCCTGTTCCGGCGTGATCGTGCCCCTCGCCTTTCCGGCGCCGAGCGCCAGCGACGCGAGCACGGCAAGCTGGCAGGTGAAGGCCTTGGTCGAGGCGACGCCGATCTCTGGCCCGGCCATGATCGGGAAGATCGCATCCGATTCCCGGGCGATCGTCGATTCCTTGACGTTGACGACCGCGCCGATCTTCAGTCCGTTGTCCTTGCAGTAACGCAACGACGCCAACGTGTCGGCCGTCTCGCCTGACTGTGAGATGAAGAGTGCAGCCTGCGACGGCGATAACGGCATTTCGCGATACCGGAACTCGGAAGCGACATCGATCTCGACCGGCAGGCGCGCATAGCGCTCGAACCAGTACTTGCCGACAAGGCCGGCGAGATAGGCCGTACCGCAGGCGGAGATGGCAAGGCCGGAGACAGACTTGAAGTCGATCGCCGCCGCGTTGTCACCCACTGTGTTGCTGGCGAAGTCCACGTAATGGCTGAGGGCATGCGAAATGACCTCAGGTTGCTCGTAGATTTCCTTTTCCATGAAGTGGCGGTGGTTGCCCTTGTCGACGACATAGGCGGTCGTCTGGGAAATTTGCCGAGGCCGCTCCACCGGATTGCCGGCATAGTCGAGGATCTCGGCGCCGTCACGCGTAACGATCGCCCAGTCGCCATCGACCAGATAGGCGATCTCGTTGGTGAATGGCGATAGCGCGATGGCGTCCGAGCCCAGGAACATTTCGCCGCGACCGTAGCCGATCGCCAGCGGCGGACCGGAACGGGCGGCCATCAGCGTGCCCGGGTCGCTCTTCAGCATCACCACCAGCGCATAGGCGCCGGAAACGCGGTTCAGCATGCGCAGCATGGCGGCGCGCGGCTCCACGCCTTCGCGGAGATACTTGGCCATCAGATGCGCCACGACCTCGGTGTCCGTCTGCGTCGTGAACACGGCGCCTTCGGCGGTCAGTTCGTCCCGAAGCTCGGAGAAGTTCTCGATGATGCCGTTATGGACGACGGCGACGCCATCGACGAAGTGCGGATGCGCATTGGTGACATTGGGAACGCCGTGCGTTGCCCAGCGCGTATGCGCGATGCCGGTGTTGCCGGGCAGCGGTTCGGCATCGAGCCGCTTCTCCAGATTGAAGAGCTTGCCCTCGGCGCGACGGCGGTCCATGGCGCCATTATGGATGGTGGCGACGCCGGCGGAATCATAGCCTCGGTATTCGAGCCGCTTCAGCGCATCGACAAGTCGCTCCGCGACCGCATTGCTTCCGACGATTCCAACAATTCCACACATGCAAAAGACCCCAGCAGCCATCCCTATCGAACGGCAGTCGTAATGATTTTCTCTTGTTTATCAATCGGCTCGGCGGTCACTTTCGATTTCCGCCGGTTACGGAAGGCTCAACCCTTGGTTTTCTTCGCGGCCTTGATCGCCAGCGCCCGCTCGCGCAGCACGGTCGCGCGCCCCGGCTTCAATTCCTGGCGGGCCCGACCGAAGGCGAGCGCATCGGCCGGAACTTCCGCCGTAATGACGCTGCCTGATGCCACATAGGCATTGTCGCCGATGCTGACGGGTGCCACCAGCGACGAGTTCGAGCCGATGAAGGTGTTCTCACCGATAACCGTCTGGTGCTTGTTGACGCCGTCATAGTTGCAGGTGATCGTCCCTGCCCCGATGTTCGTTCCGGCGCCGACCGTGGCGTCGCCGATATAGGTGAGGTGGTTGACCTTGGCGCCTTCGCCGATCTTGCCGTTCTTAACCTCGCAGAAGTTGCCGACCTTCGATCCCTCGGCGAGATCCGCGCCCGGCCGCAGGCGGGCAAACGGCCCGACCGCTGCGCCGGCCGCCACATGCGCGCCCTCGATATGCGAGAAAGCGTGGATGACGGCGCCGCTGTCGATGACCGCGCCCGGGCCGAAGATGACGTTCGGCTCGATCAGTGCGTCCTGACCGATGACGGTATCGTGCGACAGGAACACCGTTTCGGGGGCGATCATGCTGACGCCCGAGATCATCAGTTCATGCCGGCGGCGCTCCTGCCAGAGGCGTTCGACATAGGCGAGTTCGGCGCGATTGTTGCAGCCGGTCATCTCGATTTCCGGCGCATCGACGGCCGTCACGCGGCCGCCGAGCGAACGGGCGATTTCCACGAGATCGGTCAGATAATATTCGCCCTTGGCGTTGCTGTTGCCGATGCGCGAGAGCAGATCGAGCGCCTTGCGGCCGTTGATCGCCATCAGGCCGCTGTTGCACCAGGTAACCGCGCGTTCGGCGTCGGTCGCATCCTTCTCCTCGCGGATGGCGATCAGTTCGCCGTCCTTGACCAGCAGGCGGCCGTATCCTGTCGGCTTGTCGGTGTGGAAGCCGATGACGACGATGTCGCTTCCGTCTGCCAGCCCCTGGCGCGCCGCCTTCAACGGTCCTTCGGTCTGCAGCGGCACGTCGCCATAGGTCACGATGATATCGTCGTAGCCGCGTGCGATCGCGTCGCGGGCCGCCAGCACGGCATGACCGGTGCCAAGCCGTTCCCTTTGCAGGAATGTCTCGATCTCGACGCCGTCGATCGTCGCCGCTTTTGCCACCGCCTCGGCATCGCGGCCGACCACGAGCGCCACCGAGGAAATCGCGGTCTTTGCAACGGCATCGACGACGTGGGCGATCATCGGCCGGTTGGCGACGGCGTGCAGCACCTTCGATTTCGACGATTTCATTCGCGTGCTGTCACCAGCGGCGAGAATGACGGCGAGGCAAGTGCGTTCCATGATCGGCTCCGAGAATCCGTTTCAGCGAGTGCTTTCCTGCCTCATAGCAGCAAGAGAAACGCGGAACCAAGATCAAAATCGATCAGGCGAACGCCTTCGGCATAGCCGCATAGGCATCGCGCACATGGTCGCGCCCTTCGATGATGACGGCCTCCATCGCCTTGCGTGCACCCTCCACATCGCCCGCGACGATCGCGTTGACGATCTGCAGGTGGGTTTCCGCGATGTTGGAAAAGCCGTTCTGCGACGGTGGCGTACTGATCCTGAACATACCCACCAACGCGGCCTCGATCAGGCTGCCGAGCGTCCGCATGAACGGATTGTGCGAGGCTTCAGCGATCGCGAGATGAAAATGCAGGTCGGCGAGCGCCAGGCTGTCCGGCGTGTGCCCGGGGGCCGCCATGGCCTGCGCCAGCTCGCGCAAGTGCTCGATATCGTCAGTGCTGGCCCGTTCCGCCACGAGGCCAGCAGCGAAAGGCTCGACCGCGAGGCGGATGTCGTAGAGCTGCAGCAGGAATTCTTCGGTCACGCCGTTGTCGAAGTGCCAAGCGATCATCTCGCTGTCGAACATATTCCAGCGATTGCGTTCGGTTACCCGCGTGCCGACGCGCGCCTTGGCGATAATCATGCCCTTGGCGGCCAGCGTCTTCATCGTCTCGCGCAGAACGGTGCGCGAGACCTTGAAGCGCTGCGCCAGCTCCACGTCTCCAGGCAGGATGCTTCCCACGGGATAGGTGCCTGCGACAATGGCGCGGCCGAGCTCCTCGACGACCTGTGCATGGCTCGTTCGCGATTTGCCCGTCGTTTTTCCCGTCTCAAGCAATCTGCTGCGCAATCAGAGTCCCCCTTGGTCAGGCATATCTTTTGTTAAGGCTGGAGAGGAAGATGATTGCCTTCTGCATTAGAATGAAGGCAAAAAGCAATAGGCCGATCAGGATCTTGGTCCACCAGCTCGAAAGCGTTCCGTCGAATGTGATGTAGGTCTGGATAAGCCCCTGGATCAGGATGCCGATGAAGGTACCCGCCACGAACCCCGCGCCTCCCGTCAGCAACGTGCCACCGATGACTACCGCGGCGATGGCGTCGAGTTCCACACCGACAGCCGCCAGCGAATAGCCGGCCGAAGTGTAGAGCGAGAAGACGATGCCCGAGAGACCGGCGAGGAAGCCGGAGAGCGCATAGATCTGCATCGTCACGCGACCAACTGGAACGCCCATCAGCTGCGCCGTCTGCGCGCCGCCTCCGAGTGCATAGACATTGGTGCCGAAGCGCGTGCGGTGCGCAAGAAAGATACCGGCCGCGAAGACAGCAAGCATTATGCCGCCGATCAGCGTCAGGCGCCCTCCTCCCGGAAGCCGGAAATAAAGGCTCGTCAGCGTGTTGTAGTAGTCATGGTTGATAGGGATGCTGTCGATCGACAGCACGAAGGCCATGCCGCGCGCAAGAAACATCCCGGCCAGCGTCACGATGAAGGCCGGCATTTCAAGGTAGTGGATAATCGCGCCCATGATGCCGCCGAAGGCCGTGGTGATAACGAGAACCAGCGCGAAGGCGATCAGCGGATGGATGGAGGTGTTCTGCAGGATGACCGCGAGGAACACGCCGGTGAAGGCAATCACCGAGCCTATCGAGAGGTCGATGCCGCCCGAGATGATGACGAAGGTCATGCCCACCGCCGCAACGCCGAGGAAGGCATTGTCGGTCAGAAGGTTGCCCACGACGCGCGTCGACAGGATGTTGGGATACTGCAGCGCGCAGGCCGCGTAGGACAGGATGAAGATGACGATGGTCGCGAGCAGCGGCAGGTATTTCGAGTTCATTTCGGCTGCGCTCCGGTGGCGGCTGACCGCCGGCTGAAAAACACGGTCGCCGATTGCAGCGCCGGTGATTGGATGACGAGGATCACGATGATGATCACGGCCTTGATGATCAGGTTGAATTCCGGCGGGAAGCCCGAGAGCAGGATGCCGGTATTGACCGCCTGGATGATCATCGCGCCGATCAGCGACCCCAGGATGCTGAAGCGCCCGCCGAGCAGCGAGTTGCCGCCGACGACCACCGCGAGGATCGCGTCGAGCTCGAGCCAGAGCCCGGCATTGTTGGCGTCTGCGCCCTTGATGTCGGCGGCGACAATTATGCCGGCAATCGAGGCGCACAGCCCGCTCAGGATGTAGACGGCCATCAAAAGCACTGGCGTGCGAACGCCCGACAGCGTGCTGGCGCGGCGGTTGATGCCGGTCGCCTCGATCAGCATGCCGAGCGCCGTGCGCCGAACCAGCAGGATGACGAGCGCGCCCATCAGCAGCCAGATGACCACAGGCATCGGCAGGAAGCCGAAGGAGCCGCTGCCGAAGAAGATCAGGCCGTCGTCGTTGAAGGTCATGATCACGCCTTCTGTGATCAACTGCGCGATCCCGCGTCCGGCCACCATCAGCACCAGCGTCGCGATGATCGGCTGGATGTTCAGGACCGCAACCAGGAGGCCGTTCCACAGCCCGCAGAGCAGTCCGACGACGATGGTGATCAGCAGGGTATAGGCGAGCGAGTTCCCCGCCACGATCGACGACGCCGCGACTGCCCCACAGATGGCGACGACGGCGCCGACGGATAGGTCGATCCCCTTGGTCGCAATGACCAACGTCATGCCGATCGCCAGAAGCGCGACGGGAGCGCCTCGGTTCAGCACGTCGATGAGGCTGCCGTAGAGTCGACCATTTTGAATAACCACATTAAAGAATTGCGGGAACATCATGAAATTCAAGAAAAGGATGACGATCAGCGCGATGAGCTGGGGTGCCAGCCTAACGAGCAGCGCCTTAAGAGACGAGCTCATGCGTCCTCCGTTTTCTGTTGTGCGGCGGCGATGGCCTCGACGATTCGTTTAGTGCTGACGCTGTCGCCTGTCAGCTCCGCGACATGCTCGCGGTCGCGCAGCACGAGGACGCGCGAGCTATAGGCGACGAGTTCTTCTAACTCCGAGGAAATGACGATCAGCGACATGCCCTTGGAGCAGAGTTCCTCGATAAGCCGGATGATCTCCGCATGGGCGCCGACGTCGATGCCGCGGGTCGGTTCGTCCAGGATCAGGAAATTCGGATTGGTGGCGAGCCACCGCGCCAGGATCGCTTTCTGCTGGTTGCCGCCGGAGAGCTGGCGGATCGGCTTCTCCCGGTCCGTCGTGCGGATATCCAGCGCCTTGATGTAGTGGTCCGCGAGTGTGTTCTGCTCGCCGCGTGACAGCGGCCGCGCCCATCCACGGCGTGCCTGCAGCGCCAGCGCGATGTTTTCGCGAATGGAGAGGTCGCCGACGATGCCGTCTGTCTTGCGGTCCTCGGGGCAGAAGCCGAATCCGTTGCGGATCGCGGTGCGCGGGTTGGAGAGTGCCACCGTCTTGCCGTCGATCGCCACGGTGCCGCTATCGGCATTCTCGATGCCGAAGAGGAGTTCCGCCGTTTCAGTTCTGCCTGAGCCGAGAAGTCCGGCAACGCCCACTACTTCGCCGACACGCACGTCGAGATCGAATGGCTTTACCTTGCCGCGTTTCCCGTAGCCCTTGAAGCTGTATTTGACAGGCCCTGCCTTGACCGTGCGTTCGCCGACGGCTGCCTCGGCATGGGCGAGCTCGTGGCCCAGCATCATCGATATCAGGCTCTGGCGCGGCAAATCGGCCTTCTCGCGCGTGCCGACCAGCTTACCGTTGCGCAGCACCGTGATGCGGTCACTGATCTCGTAGACTTGTTCCAGAAAATGCGTAATGAAGACAATGCCCAATCCGCGCTTCTTCAAGTCACGTATGATGCCGAAGAGCATCGCCACTTCCTGTGTGTCCAGGCTGGCGGTAGGCTCGTCGAGGATGAGGACCTTGCCGGATAGGTCGACGGCCCGGGCAATGGCGATCACCTGCTGCACGGCGACCGAGAAGCGGTCAAGCTGCGCGGTAACGTCGATATCCATGCCATACTGCTTGAGCAGCGCGCGGGCGTCGCGGTTCATCGCGCGGACATCGACCATGCCGAAGCGTCGCGGCTGGCGACCGATGAACAGGTTCTCGGCGACGCTGAGATTGGGAAGGAGGTTTACCTCCTGATAGACGGTGCCGATCCCGAGCTTCTGCGCAGCCAGCGTATCGGCGGGATCGATCTCCGCGCCGTCGAGAAGCAGCGTGCCCTCGTCGCGGTGATACGCCCCGGTGATGCACTTGATCAGCGTCGACTTGCCGGCGCCGTTTTCGCCGAGCAGCGCGTGCACTTCGCCCTTCCGTAACGAGAATTCGACCTTGTCGAGCGCCACCGCGCCGGGGAAGAATTTCGATATCCCGGACGCCTCAAGAACGTTCTCGAAATCGTGAATCATGAAAGCGGCTTTTCCTGATATTGACCCAGAATGCCCCGCCGTTTCGGGACATGACGTCCCTGTCGGCGGCCGGCAGTTCCGCACCGGTCCATGATGGACCGGTGCGGTTCCAGTTTGAGATCAGTAGCCGAGGCCCTTCTTGGACTCGTACACCTTCTTCGGATCGTCAGCCTGGGTGTAGAGCTTCGATTCCGTCTGGATCCACTTCGGCGGAGCCTTCTTGTCCTTGAGGTAGGCGTCGAGCGCGTCGAATGCCGGACCAGCCATGTTCGGCGTCAGCTCGACGGTCGCGTTGGCTTCGCCGGCTTCCATCGCCTTGAAGATATCGGGAACCGAGTCGATCGAGACGACGAGGATGTCCTTGCCCGGCTTCAGGCCGGCTTCCTTGATTGCCTGGATGCCGCCGACAGCCATGTCGTCGTTATGGGCGTAGAGGGCGCAGATGTCCTTGCCACCATTCTCGGCCTTCAGGAAGCTTTCCATGACTTCCTTGCCCTTGGTGCGGGTAAAGTCGCCGGTCTGGCTGCGAACGATCTTGAAGTTCGACTTGCCAGCGATTGCTTCCTCGAAGCCCTTCTTGCGGGCGATCGCAGGCGACGAGCCGGTGGTGCCCTGAAGCTCGACGATGTCGCACTTCTTGTCGCCGACGGTCTTCACCAGCCAGTCGCCGGCAACCTTGCCTTCGTGCACCTGGTCAGACGTGACGGCTGTCAGGTAGAGATCTTCAGGCGCCTTGATGGTGCGGTCGAGCAGGATGACCGGGATATCGGCTTCCTTGGCTTCCTTGAGCACTGCATCCCAGCCGGTTTCGACGACTGGTGCGAGCAGGATGGCGTTGACGCCCTGCGCGATGAAGGAGCGGATCGCCTTGATCTGGTTTTCCTGCTTCTGCTGCGCATCGGCGAACTTGAGGTCGATGCCGCGCTTCTTGGCTTCTTCCTTGGTGACAGTCGTCTCGGCGGCGCGCCAGCCGGATTCCGAGCCGATCTGCGAGAAGCCCACGACCAGTTCGGCAGCCTGCGCCGAACCGAACATGCAGGCAGCAATAACGGTTGCACTCAGAAGTGCGTTCTTCAATTTCATGATTTCCTCCCAAAGCCGCCTCCTCGCGGCACATGTAAGAAAAATCATATAGTATTACTTTTGTAAATGCACATTTTGGCATGCAACGCAGCAAAAAGGGCGCCGTAAACGGGCGCCCTTTCGCATTTGCAAACAGGTGTTTGCCGCGATCACTTCGGCAGCTTGTCGTCCACGCCTTCGACGTAGAAATTCATGCCGAGAAGCGTGCCGTCGTCGGCCTTTTCGCCGGCCTTCAGCCAGGGCGTGCCGTCCTGCTTGTTGATCGGGCCGGTGAAGGGATGCAGCTCGCCGGACTTGATCTTGGCTTCGGTGTCCTGGGCCATCTTCTTCACGTCGTCGGGCATGTTGGTGTAGTCGGCCATCTTGAGGATGCCGTCCTTCAGGCCGTCCCAGCTCTGCTCGGACTTCCAGGTGCCGTCGAGCAGCGCGTGCACGCGCTTGGAGTAGTAGTTACCCCAAGTGTCGACGATTGCCGTCAGCTGTGCCTTCGGGCCGGCCGCGATCATGTCGGACGCTTGGCCGAACGCGTGGATGCCGCGTTCTTCGGCAACCTGCATCGGCGCGGTGGTGTCGGTGTGCTGCGTCAGCACGTCGACGCCCTGGTCGACCATGGCCTTGGCGGCGTCGGCTTCCTTGCCCGGGTCGAACCAGGTGTTGACCCAGATGACCTTGAGCTTGAAATCGGGATCGATCGACTTCGCGCCCTGCTCGAAGGAATTGATGCCCATGACGACTTCAGGGATCGGGAACGAGGCGATATAGGCGGCGCCGTGGTTCTTCGAGGTCTTCGCGGCGATCTGGCCGAGGATGTAGCGGCCTTCGTAGAAGCGCGAGTTGTAGGTCGCGAGGTTAGGGCCGGACTTGTAGCCGGTGCCATGCTCGAACTTCACGTCAGGGAACTTCGCGGCAACCTTGACGGTGGCGTCCATGAAGCCGAACGACGTCGTGAAGATCAGCTTGCAGCCGGAGCGGGCGAGACGCTCGATGGCGCGCTCTGCATCCGGACCCTCAGGAACGTTTTCGAGATAAGGCGTGTCGATCTTGTCGCCGAATTCCTTTTGGATCTGCTGGCGGCCGAGGTCGTGCGCCTGCGAGTAGCCGCCGTCGGTGTGCGAGCCGACATAGACGAAGCAGACCTTGGTCTTGTCGGCGGCTTGAGCAGCCGAGCCAACGCTCAAAATGGCAGCTGCCGAAGCGGCAAATGCGAATGCTAGTCTCTTCATGATAACCCCTGTTGGTTTGAAGTTTCCGAGTTCGTTTTGTTCTTGTCCTAGCGTTCCGGGACGAATGGTTTTCCCAGGGACGCGGGCGTGTTGATCAGCGTCGTGCGCCGATTATGAGAAATGATGACGAGAACCACAATAGTCGCCGCATAGGGCAGCATCGACAGGAACTGCGCCGGGATGCCGATACCGAAAGCCTGCGCGTGGAGCTGCAGGATGGTAACCGCGCCGAATAGGTAGCCTCCGGCAAACACCCGCCACGGACGCCACGAGGCGAATACGACAAGCGCCAGCGTGATCCAGCCGCGACCGGACGACATGTTCTCCACCCATTGCGGCGTGTAGACCAGCGATAGCTGCGCGCCCGCAAGCCCCGCGCAGGCGCCGCCGAACATCACCGCGAGATAGCGGGTGCGGATGACGCCGATGCCGAGTGCATGCGCAGAACCGTGGCTGTCGCCGATGGCACGCAGCTTGAGGCCGGCGCGGCTGCGGAACAGGAACCAGCTGACGCCGAAAACCAGCGCCAGCGACAGGTAGAAGGTCAGGTCTTGCCGGAACAGCACCGAGCCGATGAATGGCAGGTCGGAGAGATAAGGCACGACGATCGGCACAAGCCGCACGCCGGGCACGCTGACATAGCCCTCGCCGAGCATGCCGGAGAGGCCGAGGCCGAGGATGGTCAGCGCCAGACCAGTCGCCACCTGATTGGCGACCAGCGTCAGCGTCAGGAAGGCGAACAGCAGCGAAAACAGCGCGCCCATGCCTATACCCGCCAACAGCCCGATGTAGGGCGACCCCGACATCTGCGCCCCGGCGAATGCCGCGACGGCGCCCATGATCATCATCCCCTCGACGCCGAGGTTGAGCACGCCCGAGCGTTCGGTCACCAGCTCGCCGAGGGCGGCGATGACGAGCGGCGTCGACGCCGTGATGACTGTCAGCAGGATGGCTTCGAAAATGCTCATGCGACGCCTCCCCGAATGCGCGACCAGACGATGCGGATCTTGTAGGCGATCAGCGTGTCGCAGGAGAGCACGAAAAACAGCAGCAGCCCCTGGAAGACGCGGGTCACCTTGTCGGAGACGCCGATCGACAGCTGCGCCGCCTCGCCGCCGAGATAGGTCAGCGCCAGCACCAGGCCGGAGGCGATGATGCCGAGCGGATTGAGTCGTCCGAGGAAGGCGACGATGATCGCGGTAAAGCCGTAGCCCGGCGAGATCGCCGGCTGCAGGTGGCCGATCGAGCCGGACACTTCGGAAATGCCTGCAAGGCCTGCCAGCGCGCCGGAGAAGAGGAAGCTGAACCAGATCATCTTCTTCGACGAGAAACCGGCGAAGCGCCCTGCCCGTTCCGACTGGCCGAGGACGACGATCTCGAAGCCCTTGAGCGTATATTTCAGCATGAACCAGACGAGGATCGCGGCGATGATCGCGAAGATGAAGGCCCAGTGGGCACGGCCGGACTCTTCCCAGATCGCCGGCAGCACCGCTTCTGGCGGAAAGGAGACGCTTTCGGGGAAATTGAATCCGGCCGGATTGCGCCATGCGCCACGGATCAGCCAGTCGAGAAACAGCTGCGCGATATAGACCAGCATCAGGCTGGTCAGGATCTCGTTGGTGTTGAAATGCGCCTTGAGCAGAGCCGGGATGCCGGCAAACAGCGCCCCGCCGAGCGCGCCCATGATCAGCATCAGCGGCAGAACGAGCGGCGAGTGCCATTCGGTGAACAGGATCGGCAGGATCGAGCCAGTGATCGCGCCCATGGTGAACTGACCCTCGGCGCCAATGTTCCAGTTGTTGGAGCGATAGCAGACGGCAAGGCCGACGGCGATCATGATCAGCGGCGCGGCCTTGATCGCCAATTCGTGCAGTGACCAGACCTCAAGCAGCGGCTCGAGGAAGAAGGCATCCAGCGCCTCGATCGGGTTTTTGCCGAGGATTTCGAACATGATCGCGCCGGCGACGAGCGTCAGCACCAACGCCAGAAGCGGCGACACGAGGCCATAGAGCTTCGACGCCTGCGGGCGCTTTTCGAGTTCAATGCGCATGCGTGGTCTCCGATGCGGCCTTGCTTTCGTGCAGG
The DNA here is from genome assembly GCF_030380735.1 of Rhizobium sp. S152. Classification (GTDB taxonomy): domain Bacteria; phylum Pseudomonadota; class Alphaproteobacteria; order Rhizobiales; family Rhizobiaceae; genus Rhizobium. The sequence continues at coordinate 42,240 of NZ_JAUDRZ010000026.1, forward strand.
CCGCCCATCAGCAGGCCGATCTTCTCACGTGTCAGTTCGCCTGATGGAAACGGCGAGGAAAGCCGTCCCTCGGAGATGACGGCGATATCGGTCGCGACCTCGAAGATCTCGTCCAGATCCTGGCTGATGACGACGACCGCCGAACCGTTGCGGGCGAGATCGACCAGTGCCTGGCGGATGCGGCTGGCGGCACCGGCGTCCACGCCCCAGGTCGGCTGGTTGACGACGAGGACGGCGGGCTGGCGGTCGAGCTCGCGACCGACGATGAATTTCTGCAGATTGCCGCCGGAAAGCGAACCGGCGGCCGGATCCTCGCCGCTCTTGCGCACGTCCATTTCCTCGGAAATGCGCTTGGCCGCGTTCTTCACCGCGCTGCGACGAATGATCTTCAGGAAGCCGCCGGCGAGAAACGCCTTGCGGTCCGACTGGCTGCGCGCCAGCACGAGGTTATCGGAAAGCTTCATCGCGGAGACGGCGGCATGGCCATGACGTTCCTCGGGAACGAAGCCCGCGCCGATCATCCTTCGCGCCGTTATGCCGAGCGTGCCGACCGGTTTGTTGCGGATGATGATGGCATCCGGTGTCGCGACCGGATATTCGCCCGACAGCGCGTCGAACAACTCGCTCTGGCCATTGCCGGCAACGCCGGCGATGGCGAGGATTTCGCCCGAACAGACCTTCAGCGATACATCCTTCAGCGGCATGGCAAAGGGCGTTCGTGCTGCGACTGAGAGCCCGGAGACGGCAAGCTGCACCTCGCCCTTGCTGCCGCGTTCCGGATGGGTGACAGCCGCGATGTCGTTGCCCACCATCATGCGCGCAAGCGACGCCGGCGTTTCCTGGCGTGGATCGCAGGCCCCGGTGACCCTGCCGTGGCGCAGAACCGTTGCGCGGTCGCAGATGCGCTGCACCTCTTCGAGCCTGTGGCTGATATAGAGAACCGAACGTCCCTCTGCCTTAAGCTTGAACAGCGTCTCGAACAGTTTGTCGGCTTCCTGCGGCGTCAGCACCGAGGTCGGCTCGTCGAGGATGATCAGCTTCGGGTTCTGCAGCAGCGCGCGCACGATCTCGATGCGCTGGCGCTCGCCGACGGAGAGATCGGCGACATGGGCATGCGGATCGAGCGGCAGGCCGTAGGCCCGCGAAAGCGCCCTCGCCTCCTCGGCGATCTTGCCGATCGGGATGCTGTCGTCGAGCGACAGCGCGATGTTTTCGGCGACCGTCAGCGCCTCGAACAGCGAGAAATGCTGGAACACCATGCCGATGCCGAGCTTGCGGGCATCGCCGGGAGACGCGATCGAAACGGGATTGCCGCTCCAGACAATCTGGCCTTCCGTCGGCTCTAGAACGCCGAACAGCATCTTCACCAGGGTCGACTTGCCCGCGCCATTCTCGCCGAGAAGAGCGTGGATTTCGCCGGGGGCTATATCAAGATCGATATGGTCGCAGGCAGTAAAGCTGCCAAAGAGCTTCGTCAGCTTCTGAACCGACAGTAACGCACCGGCAATCGGCGCATTCGATGACGACACGTTCCCTCATTTCCCCCCGCTGTCCCCATCCTTTGCGGACTTTATGGGATCAGCAGCGTCGTTCCGGTAGTTCTTCTGGATTCCAAATCCGAGTGGGCTCGCCCGACCTCACGTAACGGATAGGTCTGGTTGATATTGATACGCACTTTGTTGCTCAGCACAACATCAAATAACGCGTTTGCACAATCCTTAAGCTCCCCAGCCGTGGCGATATAGCTGAAAAGTGTAGGCCTTGTCGCAAACAACGAGCCCCGCTGTGCCAGCATTGCTAGCGAGAAGTCTTCGATGGGCCCGGACGACTGTCCGAAGGAGACGAACATGCCGAGCCGCTTCAGGCAATCGAGCGATTGCGGAAAGGTATCGCGTCCAATGGAGTCATAGACGACGTCCACGCCTTTGCCGCCGGTGATCTCGCGCACCCGGTCGAGGAAGGTCTCGGTTTTGTAGTTGATGACGTGATCATAGCCGTGGTCGAGAGCGATCTTCACTTTCTCGTCCGATCCGGCCGTGCCGATGACGGTTGCGCCCAGCGCCTTGGCCCATTGCCCGGCGATCTGCCCAACCCCGCCGGCCGCGGCATGAAACAGCAATACCGTCTCCGGCCCAACCTTGAAGGTCCGCCGCAGCAGATATTCCGCCGTCATTCCCTTAAGCATCATCGCGGCCGCCGTTTCCAGCGAGATGCCGTCGGGCACCTTGACGAGATGCTTGGTCTCGATGTTGCGTTCGACGCTGTAGGCGCCATCCGAACCCGCATAGGCGACACGATCGCCGACCGCGAAATCGGTCACGCCGGGGCCGACCGCGGTCACCGTTCCCGCCGCTTCCTTGCCGGTGACGAAAGGCAGATGCGGCGCCTTATAGAGACCGGTACGAAAGTAGACATCGATGAAATTCAGGCCGATGGCGGCGTGACGAATCTGCACTTCGCCCGAGGACGGCGGCGGCAGATCCAGATCGACAAACTCGAAGACCTCAGGTCCGCCGGTCTTGCTGAACGAAACTGCCTGCGTCTTGCTCATGGTACTGTCCTAGTTCTTGCGTCCGAGCGAAGGGAAAAGCTGCAGCACGGCGCCGATGCAATAGAGATAGATACCGCTCAGGATGAAGAGGACAATTGCCCATTGAGGCGTGTTGAAGTGCGCCAGCAGCGAATACATACCGAGCGCCGACCACAGGAAGAACACCGCGAGGTTCAATGTCCGCAGCCTCTGCACGCGCACGGGATGCAGGAAGTTGATCGGCAGGAAGGTCAGGACGACCGAAACCGTGACCACGGATAGCGCAGTGATGGCGCTGGCATCGATGACGAACAGCGTGAAGACGATCATGTTCCAGACAACAGGAAAGCCCGAGAAGAAATACTCGTCGGTCTTCATGCCCATGTCGGCATAATAGATCGCGCTCGACACGACGATCATACCCGCCGCCACAAAGGACCAGGGCTCGCCGATCATGCCGCTCTGGTAAAGCGCGAAGGCCGGCAACAGCACGTAGGTGACGTAGTCGATGATGTTGTCGAGCGTATCGCCGGACCAGTTCGGCAACACTTCCTTGACCTTCACCTTGCGCGCGATCGGACCGTCGATGCCGTCGACCAGCAATGCGAGACCAAGCCACCAGAACATGTCGATGAAGCGATGCTCGGCCGCCGCGACCACGCCCAGGAATGCGAGGAACGAACCCGATGCCGTCAGAATATGGACGGAAAAGGCGCGCATCTCCGCATACGGTACACGCTTGTAATTGAAAATCTTCATGTTTCCCCGACCTGCCGATGGCATCCGCACCCGGCAGGCGCGGTTTTGGCCTAATATGCATCCTTTGCTTCGCTTCGCCAGAGCAAAAGCGCTCGGCCCACAGGGGCTGCCGAATCCTGACAATGACACGCATATTTCGTGCAGGCGGCGTCGGAAAGAATGGAATACCTTTAAATCAACACCTATTTGTAATATCTCGCTCGCATCCGAAAGTTCATCCGACGAATACGGGATCCGATACCGAAATGAACGCCCCTGCGAAGACCGAAGAATTTGCCTCCCCGATTCCCGCCGGCGTCTACGCCGAAACGGTACTGAGCGTGACCCATTATACGGATCACCTTTTCCGCTTCACGATGACCCGTCCGCAGGGCTTCCGGTTCCGCTCGGGCGAGTTCGCGATGATCGGCCTGATGGTCGAGGGCAAGCCGATCTTCCGTGCCTATTCGATCGCAAGCCCTGCCTGGGCCGAGGAACTCGAATTCTTTTCGATCAAGGTTCCGGATGGCCCGCTGACCTCGCACCTGCAGGCGATCAAGCCGGGCGACCAGGTCCTGATGCGCAAGAAGCCGACCGGCACGCTGGTCCTCGACGCGCTGACACCCGGCCGGCGCCTCTATATGTTCTCGACCGGTACCGGCATTGCACCCTTCGCCAGCCTGATCCGCGATCCGGAAACCTATGAGAAGTACGAGGAAGTCATCCTGACCCATACAACGCGCGACGTTGCCGAACTGAAGTACGGCTTCGACCTTGTGCACGAAATCCAGCATGACGAACTGCTCAAGGAAGTCGTCGGCGACAAGCTGCGCCACTACGCGACGGTCACCCGCGAAGACTTCGAATATCGCGGCCGTATCACCGATCTGATTTCCTCTGGCAAGCTGTTCACCGATCTCGGCGTCCCGCCGCTCGATCCCTCGATCGACCGTGGCATGATCTGCGGCTCCTCGGCCATGCTGAAGGATACCAAGGAACTGCTGGAAAAGGCCGGCCTCAACGAAGGCGCCAACAGCAAGCCAGCCGAGTTCGTCATCGAGCGCGCCTTCGTCGGCTGAGGTCGATGAGCGTTTTGAAAATGTCCACGGCTCCGGAGACGGAGCCGTTTTCATGTCTGACTGAGATAGTCGATCAGCCTTCCCATCGCAGCGCGCGCCGCATCAACGTCCCCCTGCTGGATGGCAGTGATCGTTGTAACGTGCAACGCGATCGATCGCTGGGTCCGGTCCGCCTCGGCATTCGAATACCAAAGCCGGCGTGAATGGGTCTGCACCGGTCCTAATGCCGAGGTGATGAATGCGTTCGGGCAGGCCTCTTCGAGGATCTCGTCAAATGTCTTGTCCGCGGCGAAAAAACCTTCGAGATCAGCGTTGGCAGCGCAACCGCGCATCGTTTCGGCGCACAGTCCAAGCTGGTCTCTCTGCCGTTGAGTGGCGTGCTCAGCAGCAAGTGCTGCCGCGATCGGTTCAAGTTCGCGACGCACCTGCATGACATTCACGTGGTCGGTGTCCTTGATAAACGTCACCTGCAGGCCCACCCGCGGCTTCACGAGCACCAGCCCTTGCCATGCCAATTTCTGGATCGCTTCACGCACCGGCGTGCGGCCATGACCGGAAAGCTCGATGAGCTGTCTCTCGGTCACCAGCGCGCCAGGCTGCAGCGCGAGCGTCACGATTGCGTGCTCCAGCGCAAGATAGGCACGGTGGCTCAGAGAGTCCTGCATCCCGAATCCATTCGCATTTTCTGATATATCTCAAATGCCATGAGGCAATTGCGATAGCAAGGCATCAAATGGTTGTAATGCAACCATTTTATCCTATCGTCGCACGCCATGGATGCAGGAGTTTATATTCTGCGCCCGGTTTCCTCCAGCCTCGCCTACTCGTGCCGTAGAGCCTCGATCGGATTAAGCTGTGCCGCGCGCCGCGCCGGGAAATAGCCGAAGATCATGCCGATTGCGGCGGAGAAGGCGAAAGCCACCCCGATCATCGTCGGGCTGACGACGAAAGGTATCTTCAGAACCGCGCTGGCCCCGAAGCCTAGCCCCAGCCCGAGCAGGATGCCGGCGATGCCGCCGAATATCGACAGCGCCACGGCCTCGACGAGGAACTGCATGAGAACCTGCCCTTCCAACGCCCCGATCGCCAGCCGGATGCCGATTTCGCGCGTCCGCTCGGTCACGGACACCAGCATGATGTTCATGATGCCGATACCGCCCACGAGCAGACTGATCGCGGCCACCGCGCCGAGCAGGCTTGTCAGAAGCATCGTGGTTCCCGTCATCGCCTCGGCGATCTGCGTCATGTCGTTGACGCTGAAATCGTCCTCGCGCCCGGGAATGATTTTACGCCGTTCGCGCAGCAGGTTTTCGGTATCGGTCTGGATCTTCGTGGTGGAAACGCCGTCGCGCGCCGAAATCACGATCATCTGCACATTGGCGTTGGCGCGACCGCCGACGCGGCGCTGGTAGACCTTCACCGGCAGGATCACGACGTCGTCCTGGTCGTTGCCCATGCCCGACTGCCCGCGTTTGGCAAGCACCCCGATCACTCCGCAGGACACCTTGCCGACGCGGATCTGCTGTCCCGTTGGATCGGCGGCGCCGAAGAGCTGCGATCGCACGGTCTCACCCAGGATGCAGCGCGCCCGTCCGCGCTCCTCGGCGGCATCGAAGGTGCGTCCGATCGCCATGTCCCAGTCCTGCGCGATGAAATAGTCGTTGGTCGTTCCCATGACGGTCGTCGAGTGGCTCTGGCCGCCATAGATGACGGTGGCCGTCGTCTGATTGAGTGGCGCCGCGGCCCTGAGGTCGGGCACCTGTTCGCGGATCGCATCGACGTCCTTGGTCGTGAAACGCCTCGCCTCGCTGCTGGCGCGGCCGGGACCGAATTGGCCGGGTCGGGCAAACAGCATATTGGTGCCCAGCCGCGACAATTCGGTCGTCACCTGCGCGGTGGTGCCGTTGCCGATCGTCACCAGCGCGATGACGGCGGCGACGCCGATCACCACGCCGAGCACGGTGAGGAAGGAGCGCAGCATGTTGCGGCTGATGGCGCGTAGCGCCAGCTTAAGGGTCTCAAAGAACATGGTCGACCCTCCCCTGATGCTCGGCTTCCGTTTCCAGCTTGCCGTCGATGAAGCGCAGCAGGCGTCCCGCGTAAGCGGCGATGTCTGGCTCATGGGTCACCATAACGATGGTAATCCCCTCTTCCCGGTTGAGCCGCGTCATAAGGTCCATGATTTCGATGCTGGTCTTTGTGTCGAGGTTGCCGGTCGGTTCGTCGGCAAGGAGCAGCGATGGTTGGGTAACGATCGCTCGGGCGATCGCCACGCGCTGCTGTTGGCCGCCGGACAACTCTTGGGTCTTGTGATTTTCGCGCCCCGAGAGGCCAACGAGCCGAAGAGCTTCCTTTGCCCGGCGATGCCGTTCGCCGGCAGGCATGCCGCGATAGACCAGCGGCAACTCGACATTCTCCACCGCCGAGGTGCGCGACAGGAGATTGAATCCCTGAAACACGAAACCGAGCATATGCCGCCGCAGCAAGGTCAGTTGCGCGCGGTCGAAGCCCTGCGTCGACAAGCCTTGAAACACATAGGCGCCCGAAGTCGGCACGTCGAGGCAGCCGAGAATGTTCATCGCCGTCGATTTACCGGAACCGGAAGGGCCCATGATGGCGACGAACTCTCCCTCGCGGATCGAGAGATCGACCCGGTTGAGCGCGTGGATCGTCGCCTCACCGTGGCCATAGGTCTTCGAGACTTGCCTGAATTCAAGAAGCGGCGGACGTGTCATCTCGCCACCACCTACTTCGTCTGCGTCGTGGCATCGACGATCAGGGCGGCGTTTTCCTTAAGGTCGCCTGACGTGACCTGCGTGAATTGTCCATCCGATGATCCGACCTGGATGACGACCGGCGCGGGTTTCCCCGCCTGCAGCACCCAAACACGGCGCTTGGCGCCGGTCAGCGCGTCTCCATCCTGCCGGCCGCCGCGAGGTCCCATGCGGGGCGGACGAAACAGCCCGAAGAGGCCGCCCCGGCGCGGTGCTTCGGCCGCAGGCGGCGCGTAGCGAAGGGCCGCGTTCGGGATCATCAGCGTATCCTTCACGGCTTCGACGGTGACGTCCGCTGTGGCGGTCATTCCCGGGCGCAGCAGGAGGTCGGCGTTGTTGACCGAAAGAATCGCCTTGTATGTCACCACATTATTGGTCGTCTCCGACGCGAATCGGATTTGCCTGATCTCGGCGGGAAAGGTCCGGTCGGGATAGGCATCGACGGTGAACGTTGCCTTCTGTCCGACGGCGATCTGCCCGACATCGGCCTCGTCGACATCGACTTGCAGTTCCATTTGCTTCAGGTCCCCGGCAATGACGAAGAGCACCGGCGCCGACAGCGAGGCCGCGACGGTCGCGCCGGGATCGACCGAGCGCGTTAGGATCACTCCGTCGACGGGCGAAACGATCTTGGCCTTGGCGAGGTTGACTTCGGCAAGCTGCAGGTCGGCCTCGGAGGAGAGAACGGTCGCCTCGTTGATATCCTTGGTGGCGACGGCGGATTCATACTTGAAACGCGCGTCTTCAAGGCTCTGCTGCGTGGAAACGTTGCTTTGCACCAGATTGCGGTAGCGCTGGTAGGACGTGTCAGCCGACTGCATGTCGGCGATAGCCTTGACGACGTTGGCCTTGGCGGAGGCAAGCTTGGCACGCGAACTCTTCACATCGGCTTCGAGCTTGTTGGTGTCGAGCACAGCCAGCACCTCGCCTGCTTTCACGTCACTGTTATAGTCGACATTCACGTCGCGCACGGTGCCCGAAAGCTCGCTTGAGATGTCCACCTGTTCCGTTGGCTGCACCGACCCGGTCGCGGTCACGAGCACCGTGAGATCGCCCCGTTTCACGGGTTGGGTGGCGTAGCTGTATTGGCTTTGCCCGCTTCCGGAATAGAAATAATAGGCAGCGCCACCCGCCAGTAGAACGAAGCCGGCCACCAGCAGCCGCCCGCGCCAACGGCGCCCCTTGCCCTGCGTCGCCGACGCGGAAAGGATCGCCGCAAGATCGGCGCCGCTCTTCGCCGCTTTCGTTTCGCTGCTGGTTCCCGTATCGTTCATTCCGTCCTCGATCGGTAAGTCATTCCCGCGCCGCGATAATCGCGGGCGGAGCCGTCATGCGACTCATCTATGGCCGAATTGCCATGGATTGAAGCGGGAGCGAAATGAAATCTTGGTAATGAGGGTTTAGTTTTTGCCAGGTCTGACATGCAGGGAATATGTCGCCAGTGCGATGCAGCGGCCTAGAAGCCAATTCCTATAGCGGCGGTCGCGGGATCGGTTCGAGATACCGATAATCGAGGCCAAAAAACCTAAGTGATTGATTATATGGTGAGAGCGATGGGGCTCGAACCCATGACCTACTGATTAAAAGTCAGTTGCTCTACCAGCTGAGCTACGCTCTCCCTGTCACCGCGGCGACGCCCCGGCTGGAAGTGCGCGGAACATATGCAGGCACCTTATTGCGGTCAACAGAAAAATCTTCGTTTTCTGTGCATCACGCACATTTCTCGCGCAGGGTTTGGCCACCCCAGAGAAATGACCAATCTGGCCGCCGCTTTCCTTATCGACGTCGTGGCGGTATCGGCGCGTCGAAACCGTCGCACGTCTGCAGTTCGCGAAAATTGGCGCCACGAACGCACGAGTCGCTAAAAGGTTCCGAAGAATATTTAATGAAATCAATCTGTTCACCAGGCTATAACGCACTAGTTAATACGTCAAGCAACAAGGAGCCCCGTCATGACCAGCATGATCGAACATAACCCGGCCACACGTAAGGTTCTTCGTGGGAGAGCCTATGATCTTGCAGAGTTCACCCGCAGATATCGCCTCAACGATGAGGAAGCCAAGCGGCTCTTTGACAAGTTCGGTCCGTCAGCCACCGAACTCGATTTGCTGATGGCCGCCAAGCGTCGGCAGCCGGTGACATTGCAAGTCGCCAACGCCTAACGCTTGGGCAGGATATTTCCATTGCTCGGAATGCTTGGCGAGCATGTGACGGCTGTTCCGGGCAATTGCTTTCTCGCAAAAAGATTAGTTGCCTAAGTCATTCGCTATCGCCGGCTAGACGGACGACGGCCGCTTGATCAATGGGCGGTCGCCTTGCGATTGGCGAGCAGCAGGATGTAGTCATCGGCCGCGTCGGCGATGGCCATCGCGACTTCCGCAGGTGCCCACCCGTTGCGCTGCGCATCCTTAATGATCTGGTGAAGTGCTGGCTCCACTTCCGCCCGGCAGTCCAGCAAGCGTTGGTCGTGAGTTGCGTCACTTTGAACCGACTGAAGATTGATCATGGCAGGTTCCCCTCATTTGCAGGCTGCTAACATGACATAGATTGCAGGTTGAGCAAGCGATTGCTGAAAGAAAAGCTCATTTTCGCCGCAAATGATGTTTTTTGATGACACTTGCATGGCGGTAACGGCAGTTCGGATGGCGAAATCATCACAAGTCAGTGATGGAAAACGCGAGTTTTACTCATAAAATAGTCTGTGGCCTGTTTTTTTGACCGATACACGCGCGGTTCGCGCGGCGACTAATTGGTATTACTATTACCGTCATGCGAACAAGTAAGCTTCTTGAATTGGTATTATTTTGTGGGCTGCCAGATAATTTGCCATTGCGCCTTCGCTAACTGCGGATGCAATTTTCTTCCTGAGTGAAATTTGTGGCCGGCGACTTTCATGGCGTTGTCGACATCCGTGGTTTCGGTTCTTCCTCACTCTCCGGCGCGACGTTATGTCGAGTTTTTGCGGGTGAATCCTCTGCAGGTTGTATTTTAGATTGCGGTTGAGCCGTCGGATAGCTTCGCACGGGTCGGTTAGTGCCGTGCTCCGGAAGAGACGCAGCAGATCTTGGTTGACGCTAAAGCTTGGCTTGCCGTGACTGATGGTTCGCCTATCTCTTTTTGGGGGTAGTTCCGCTCGCGTGGACAGACGTCGTTTCTACCCATCACGGATGTCAATTCTGTCGTTCAGCTCTTGTTTTGGAAGGAAGCCATATGGAAGACGCAGGCGTAGGTTGGATAGCCGCCATTATCATTGGCGGCTTCGCCGGTTGGCTGGCGGAAAAGTTCATGAACAGCAATATGGGGCTGATCATGAACATTATTCTGGGTATCGTTGGTGCCATCGTGGCCAATGCCATTTTGGGAGCGCTGAATCTTTCGCTCGGGGGCGGCTGGCTGGCCTATCTTATTGCCGGCTTCATCGGAGCATGCATCCTGATCGCCGTCGGTCGATTGTTTCGCCGCTGATCATCTCAAATATTAAAAGGGACCGGCTGCGCTGGCGGCTGGTCCCTTTTTTATCGCTGACTCTTGACTGCTTATCGGCGGCTGAGAAGGCCGAAGAGATACGCCACGCCGGCAGTGACGGTCAGCGCGAAAATCGGCTCCTCGCGAACCTTGTCGCGTACGCGCTCAGTCATGACCGAGGCTTCGTCGGTTACAGCAGTCTTGGCGCCTTGCCCCAGCGCGACAACGCTCTCCGAGAGCCGTGCAAGATCCTCGCGCAGAGCCGTCACCTGTGCGGAAAGATCGTCTGCAGCGATGTCCGCCTTGACCCGCGCGGTTGTCGACTGGGCGGAGGCGGTTTTCATGTCGGCCATTTCTAGCTCCTCTTTTTCCGGGACGTTGCACAACGTTGAGACCCTGCGAAAGGTTCCGATCCCAGGGCTTGTTTTGCGACGGGAGCGGTCTTCGAACCGATGCTGGTATAGCGCATATGTTTTCACGCGATAACCCTTCATTTCCTGCCGGCTTTGTTCTAAGGAACGTCCAATGCTTTGCCCGCGAACGGGCGAAAAGAATGCGAGGTTTGCGTTTCGATGTTCGATCTTCTGCGAAGAGCTGCCCATACTTGGGCCGCCAAGCTCCTGATGCTTCTTTTGGTTGCCTCTTTCGGCATATGGGGCGTGTCCCACTCGTTGCTGACGGGCAGCAGCAGCACGACCGTCGTTTCGGTTGGCGACCAGAAGGTGGATGTCGATGAATTCCGCCTTGCCTACCAGCGCCAGGTCGCGAATGTCAGCCAGCAGTTCGGCATGCGTCTGACGCCCGAACAGGCCCGCGCCTTCGGCGTCGAGCAGCAGGTTCTGTCGCAGCTCGTCGCCGGTGCCTCGCTCGATCAGCTGGCCGACGACATGGGGCTCGGCCTCTCCCAGGATCGGCTTGCCCAGTTGATCGGCGATGATCCCGCGTTCAAGGCCGTCAATGGCCAGTTCGACCGCAATCTCTTCACCTCGCGCCTGCGCAACGCCGGTATCCGCGAGGACGATTACATCAAGGAACGCAGCAAGGTCGCGGTCCGCAGTCAGATCGTCGATGCGATCTCGAACGGCTTCACGCCGCCAAAGGCGCTCGTCGACGCCCTCAAGCTCTACGGCCAGGAAAGCCGCGGTATCGATTACCTGCTGCTGACCAACGCCAATATCGAGCCGATCAAGGCGCCGGCCGACGACGTGCTGGCCAAGTGGTTCGAAGGCGCCAAGCCGCGCTACCGCGCTCCCGAATATCGCAAGTTCACCTATTTGAAGCTTCAGCCGGAAGACATCGCCGATGCGGCGTCCGTCACCGACGAGCAGATTCGCGAGGACTTCGACAAGCGCAAGGACGCCTACCGCACGCCGGAAGCCCGCACCATCGAGCAGCTGACCTTCCAAAACAAGGATCTCGCCAATGCGGCCGCCGCCGCGCTGAAGACCGGCACGACCTTCGACCAGCTGATCGCCGACCAGGGCAAGACCGCAAGCGATGTCTTCCTCGGCGAATTCACCAAGGACAAGGTGCCCGATCAGGCCGTCGCCGACGCCGCCTTCGCGGTCAGCCGCAACGGCGGCACCTCGCCCGTTGTCGATGGCTCCTTCGGCCCTGTGATCCTGCGCATCAGCAACATCAAGCCCGAGACCGCCAAGACCTTCGACGAGGTCAAGGAAGACATCCGCAAGCAGCTGGCTGTCGCCAATGCCTCCCAGGAAATGATCAATGTCCACGACCAGATCGAGGACCTCCGCAGCTCCGGCTCGACGCTCGAACAGATCGCCACGCAGCTGAAGCTCAAGTCCGTTGTCATCGATGCGATCGACCAGACCGGCCTCGATAAAAACGGCAACGAGGTCAAGGACATCCCGGCCAAGCAGCAGGTTCTGAGCGCGGTATTCAGCACCGAGGCCGGCATGTCGCCGCCGTCGCTTTCGGTCGGCACCGACGGCTATTTGTGGTTCGACGTCAACGACGTGATCGCCACTCGCGATCGTCCGCTCGAGGAAGTCAAGGACAAGGCCGTGGCCGATTGGACGGCCGAGCAGCAGAAGGTCGAGCTTGCCAAGAAGGCCGACGAGCTGAAGCAGCAGGCGCAGAAGGGCACGTCGCTCGCCGATATCGCCGCCCCGCTCGGCATCACCGTAGAGACCAAGAGCGGCATCACCCGTGGTCTTGATGATGCCGTCCTCGGCGCCGGCGGCGTGCGCGCTGCCTTCACCGGCCCGATGGACACGGTCGCCACCGCGATCGGCGCGGACCCGACCACGCAGATCCTGATGAAGGTCACGGAAGTGAACACCGAGCCAACGGGCGACGTGCTCAACAACCAGGACCAGCAGATCGCCTCGCTTGCCAATGCGGCGGGTGATGACATTCTCGATCAGATGGTCAACATGCTGCAGACGCAGTATGGCGCCTCGATCAATCAGGCGCTCGCCGAACAGGCGGCGGTTCGTTAAGGGGAGCGACAACGCATGACCGATCTGAAGCCGCTTTTGGCGAAGGCCGCGAGCCGCGAGCCCTTGACGCGTGACGAGGCCCGCCAGGCCTTCGATATCCTGATGTCCGGCCAGGCCACCCCTTCGCAGATCGGCGGCTTCCTGATGGCGTTGCGCGTGCGGGGCGAAGCCGTCGACGAGATCGTCGGCGCCGTCACCACGATGCGCTCGAAGATGCTGACCGTGGAAGCGCCCGCCGATGCGATCGACATCGTCGGCACCGGCGGCGATGCCAGCGGCACCTACAACATCTCGACGCTGGCGGCCCTGATCGTCGCCGGCGCCGGCGTCCCCGTCGCCAAGCATGGCAACCGCGCGCTCAGCTCGAAGTCTGGCGCGGCCGACAGCCTGGCTGCCCTCGGCGTCAATCTCGAGGTTACGCCCGAGATCATCTCCCGCTGTATCCGCGAGGCCGGCGTGGGCTTCATGTTCGCGCAGCAGCATCATTCCGCGATGCGTCATGTCGGTCCGAGCCGCGTCGAGCTCGGCACCCGCACGATCTTCAACGTGCTCGGCCCCCTTTCTAACCCAGCCGGCGTGCGCCGCCAGCTGCTCGGCGTCTATTCCCCGCAGCTGGTCATGCCGATCGCTGAGGTCATGCGCGACCTCGGTTCGGAAAGCGTTTGGGTCGTCCATGGCAGCGGCCTCGACGAGATCACCACGACCGGCACCACGGATGTGGCAGCACTCGAAAACGGCCAGATCCGCACCTTCCAGCTCTCGCCAGCCGATTTCGGCGTCGAGCCGGTACAGCTCGACGCGATCAAGGGCGGCGACGGTGTCGTCAATGCCGCAGCACTCCGCGACGTGCTGAGCGGTGCCCGTAACGCCTATCGCGACATCGCGCTTGCCAACGCCGCCGCGTCGCTGGTCATCGCCGGCAAGGCCGAAACCATACGCGACGGCATGCGGCTCGCCGCCCAGTCGCTCGACAGCGGTGCTACCGCCGCGGCGCTCGACAAACTCGTCGCCGTGTCCAACGATATCGACTAGAATGAAGCCATGACCGACATCCTGAAGAAGATCGAACTTTACAAGCGCGAAGAGATCGCCGCCGCCAAGGCCAGCGTCTCGCTTGCGGATCTGAAGGCCATGCAGGCCGATCAATCAGCGCCGCGCGGCTTTCACAAGGCGCTGGTTGCCAAGCGCGATGCCGGACAAGTCGGCCTGATTGCCGAGATCAAGAAGGCAAGTCCCTCCAAAGGTTTGATCCGCCCGGATTTCGATCCGCCGTCGCTGGCAAAGGCCTATGAACTCGGCCGCGCCGCCTGCCTCTCGGTGCTGACTGACACTCCGAGCTTCCAGGGTGCGCCGGAGTTCCTCACCGCCGCCCGCGCGGCCTGCTCGCTGCCGGCGCTGCGCAAGGATTTCATGTTCGACACCTATCAGGTCCAGGAGGCCCGCGCCTGGGGCGCGGATTGCATCCTGCTGATCATGGCGTCGCTCAGCGACGACGAGGCCGAACGCCTCCAGGACGAGGCCTTCGGTCTCGGCATGGACGTGCTGGTCGAGGTGCATGACGCTGAAGAGACCGAGCGGGCGCTGAAGCTCTCCTCGCCGATGATCGGCATCAACAACCGCAATCTGCGCACCTTCGAGGTCAGCCTTACGGTCAGCGAAACTCTTTCGGCAATGGTGCCCGCCGACCGCCTGCTGGTCGGCGAAAGCGGCATCTTTACCAATGACGACTGCAAGCGCCTCCAGGCGTCGGGCATCAATACCTTCCTCGTCGGCGAGAGCCTTATGCGCAAGGATGATGTAGCGGCCGCCACCAAGGCGCTGCTGTTCGGCGAAGCCGCCCTGGCGGCCGAGTGACATGAGCGAAAAGGCCGGCCTCACCCACATCAATGCCTCCGGCGAGGCGCACATGGTGGATATCGGCGACAAGGCCGAGACTGTCCGCGTAGCAACCGCCGAGGGTCATGTGAGGATGGCGCCGGAAACCCTGGCGCTGATCCACGCCGGCAACGCCAAGAAGGGCGACGTCATCGGCACCGCGCGTCTTGCCGGCATCATGGCCGCCAAGCAGACCAGTAATCTCATCCCTCTGTGCCACCCGCTGATGCTGACCAAGGTATCGGTCGATATTGCCGAAGACTGCGCCCTGCCCGGCCTGCGCGTCACGGCCACCGCCAAGCTCACGGGAAAGACCGGCGTCGAGATGGAAGCGCTGACCGCCGTGTCGGTCGCCTGCCTGACGATCTATGACATGGCCAAGGCGGCAGACAAGGCGATGGAAATCGGCGGCGTCAGGCTGCTGGAGAAATCGGGCGGCAAGTCCGGCGATTTCCGGCATCCGGAGCACGGCAAATGAGCCTGCTGCCAGTCGCCGAGGCGCAGGAGCGCCTGCTGTCGCGCGCGAATTCGATCAAGGCCATTGAAAAGGCTCCCCTCGCGCAGGCCTCGGGCCGCGTTCTGGGGCTTGACCTGAAGGCGAAGCTGACCCAGCCACCCTTCGATGCCTCCGCCATGGATGGCTATGCGTTGGCCGCAGCCGATGCCCCGGTGATCGGATCGGAACTGACCGTGATCGGCAGCGCCGCCGCGGGCCATGCCTTCGAAGGTCGATTGGGTCGTGGCGAGACCGTGCGCATCTTCACCGGTGCTCCGGTGCCCGATGGCGCCGATACGATCCTCATTCAGGAAGACGCCGAAAAGATCGGCGAGAACCGAATCCGCACGACATTCGATGTCGCCCCTGGAAGGCATGTTCGCCCCCGCGGGCAGGACTTCGCGGAGGGGGAAACCGTGCTGCAGGCGGGAACGCGGCTCGATTTCTCCGGCGTCACGGTCGCGGCGGCCATGAACCATCCGGATCTGCCGGTATACCGCAAGCCGGTCGTTGCCATTCTTGCCACGGGTGACGAACTGGTCCAGCCGGGCAGCCAGCCGGCATCGGCCCAGATCATCGCCTCCAACACCTTCGGCATAGCCGCCCTTGTGCGCGAGAATGGCGGCGAGGTTGTCGATCTCGGCATTGTCCCCGACCGGCAGGACGCCATCGAGAAGGCGATCTCTATGGCGCGCATGGCGGGGGTCGATGTGATCGTCACGCTCGGCGGTGCCTCCGTCGGCGACCACGATCTCGTTCAGGCGACGCTTCTGCGTGCCGGCATGCAGCTTGATTTCTGGCGGATCGCCATGCGCCCCGGAAAGCCGCTGATGGTCGGCAGTCTGGGTGACACGTATGTGCTTGGCCTGCCCGGCAATCCCGTTTCCAGTCTTGTCTGCGGCCTGTTGTTTCTCGAGCCGCTCGTCCGCCGGCTAGCCTCCCTGCCCGCCGTGGATCGGATCACCACGGCGGAAGCTGCAACGACGCTCAATGCCAACGACCAGCGTCAGGATTATGTGCGCGCCCGACTTCTTCGCTCAGAGAGCGGCGCGCTCAGGGCCGAGCCCTTCGGCAAGCAGGATTCGTCGATGATGAAGACCTTCGCCAACGCCGATTGCCTGATAATCCGGCCGCCCCATGCACCCAAGCTTAAGGCCGGTGGTGCTTGCCCGGTGATGCTGATCCGCCCCAACCCGTTTTGTACGCAATCGAACACTTAGTCGGGCGGTAACGGATTGGTAAACTTCGCCCCTGCGCGATGGTTTTGATTTGTTCACTAATATATGCGACCAATCCCTATCTCAGTCCGCTAGGGAACGACGACGTGGCAGTGGTGAAGGCATTCGGGAAGTCCTCGGAGGACGCGAAAAGGCGGGAAATGGAGCGCCTTGCCGCTCTTGAGCAGCTGGATCTCCTGGATACGCCGCGCGACGAGGGGTTCGACCGAATCGTTCGCTTGATCAAGGAAATCTTCACGGTCGACATTGGCCTCGTCACGCTGATCGATGCCCACCGCCAATGGTATAAGGCCTGCGCCGGCATGTCGGTCGACGAGGTGCCGCGCGAAGACACCTTCTGCCGCTATGTGGTTGACTATGAAGAGGCTATCGTCGTCCAGGACGCCACCAAGGATCAGCGCTTTGCCCAGCATCCCGCCGTGACAGGCGAAAACCATGTACGCTTCTATGCGGGCGTTCCATTGAATACCAGGGACGGGCATGTCGTGGGCACCGTTTGCGCGATCGACCGCACGCCGCGATCGTTCAGCGCGAAAGATCTGGGAATCCTTCAGGAACTGGCGGGCGCCGCCATGGATCGGATCGAACTGATGCAATCGGCGGCCACCGACAGCCTGACCGATGCGTTGACGCGGCGCGCCTTCAAGCAGGAGGCCGACCAACTGATCTCGCTGGCGCTCCGCCACCAGCACAATCTCTCCTGTATCGTGCTGGATATCGACCACTTCAAGAGCGTCAACGATACGCACGGCCATGCGGCAGGCGATCAGGTGCTGCGCGCCGTAGCGGCGACCTGCAAAGCCAATCTCCGCGCTGGCGATATCTTTGGCCGTCTGGGCGGCGAAGAATTCTGCGTCGTTCTCCCGCACATAGACCGCGAAGGTGCGCTCGCCGCTGCCGAGAAGATAAGGGCAGCCATCGGCAGCCAGCCGGTGCGCGGTGATTATGGCATCCTGAACGTGACCGCGAGTTTTGGCGTTGCGTCGATGTCGATCGTCAGCAAGGATATCGAAACGTTGCTCGCCCAGGCGGATGCCGCCATGTATCACGCCAAGACGCGCGGCCGGAATCGATGCGTTGCTTGGAACTCGATCCGCACGGATCAGGCGACGAGTTCCCGGCGTCGTGTGCTCAAGGCAGGCTCTATCGTCTTCAACGATCGCCGCTCGACGATCGACTGCACAATCAAGTCTCTCGGCGAAGACAGTGCCGGCCTATCCGTCTCCAATTCCGCCGGCATTCCGGCCGAATTCATGCTGGCGATCAAGGGCGAAGGCTTCGAGACGTTGTGCCGCGTGATCGCGCAGGATCGCCAGAACATCGAGGTCGCCTTCACGGCCTGAGGCTTGTGGCGTGATCCGCAGGCGCCTGATGGAGCCTTGCTGATCGCAATCGCGTCGGCTGCCATACGCCGCCGGTGTGTTTGCTGGCATGTTCGTGTTATCCTCAACCGGGGACCGAATGGAGCCAGGACCATGAAGACGCCGGAACCAGTTCGTAATCGCAAGGCAATGCTGTCGGGCATGACGCCGATTCTCACCGAGGGGAGTTTCGTCTTCTGCACCTCCAGGGACGAGCGCATCCTGGTCCGTGCCCTACCCGTGGCACTTGCCTCCTTCCGGGAGGCGGAGGGCATATCTCTCATCCTTTCAAGGAGCACCGCCGCCGATCTCGGCCTTCCCTGCGATCTTCCGATGCGCCGCATCTTGCTCGAAGTCTACTCGTCGCTGGAGGGCGTCGGGCTGACCGCTGCGGTTGCTTCGGCGCTGAGCGACGAAGGCATTCCCTGCAACATGGTGGCGGCCTACCAACACGACCATGTCTTCGTGCCTGCCGACATGGCCGATCGCGCACTGGAGATCTTGAAAGCACTGCAGGCTACAGCGGTTTGAAGACGGTAGCGGTTTACGGCTCAATGCCGAAAACGCCGCCGATGATCTCCCCCGTGCCATGTCCGAAGTCGGGAACCGCGTATTCCGCGACCAAGTTTAGTTGTCCGATCGGCAATGGCGTCCGGCGAGGATCTCCGATCAGAACCTCCATACCCTTCTCTCGGCAAGCCTGGAGAAACGGTAGCATCGTCCCGGCAAGCGCGGCGTCGTAGAAGACATCGCCTGCAAGCACGACATTGACCGATAGCGGTTCCGCCGAGAGCAGATCGGTCTGCACAGCCCGGATCGCAACACCGTTCGCCGTGGCGTTGAGGCCGATCGCGGCGATCGCATCGGGATCGACGTCGACCGCCGTCACCTCCGCGGCGCCGCATTTCGCAGCCGCGATCGCGACGATGCCGGATCCCGAGCCGAGGTCGAGCACCCGGCGTCCCTGCACGATACCGGGATTTTGGAGAATGTGCCGCGCCAGCACGGTTCCGCCAGCCCAGTTATACGCCCAGTATGGCGGCGTGTCGGCGCTCCGGCCAAGGCGCGAAAGCCGGCTTGCCGCATGGGCGGTGTAGAGTCGAATATCGGGAATGCCGGGCGCCGGAAGAAGCCGAAGATTGGCAGCGATGAACGCCTGTGTCGCGGCAACTCTGTGATCTCTCGAAGCCGGCGCCTCGTCCAGCGGAATGGGAGCGCTAGCTGTCGCCGTCGAGCATGGTGTTGAGGGTCGCCGTCTCATCGATCACACCCTCCCCCATGCGCGCTCCGGCGCTATCAGCCCTTCTTCTTGGTGAATTTCGGCTTGGCGCCGGGCTTGCCCGAGAACTTCGGCTTGCCTTCGAAGTTGGACTTTCCTTCGAACTTCGGCTTCCCCTCGAACTTGGCCTTGGCGGGCTTCTTGCTCCACGGCTTGGAGTCGCGCTCGCCCTGATCGCCTGCACCTTCCGAACGCGGTCCCTTGCGGAAATCGTCGCGGTCACCGAACTTCTGCTTCGGGCGGTCGTCACCATAGTCGCGACGCTCGCCGAAGTTCTTCTTGGCGGCATAGGGCTTCGGGCTTGCGGAGCGGCCGACGAGATCGGGCGTGCCGGGCAACTGGGTTACGCGGATGCCGCGTTCCAGTGCCTTGTTCGGCCCGATCGCCTGCATGAAGGCTTCGGCGCTGTCGGCGGCGATCTCGACGAAGGTCTCGTCCTGCTGCATCTTGATCGCGCCGATCTCGCGCTTGGTGACATTGCCGTTGCGGCAAAGCATCGGGATCAGCCAGCGCGGCTCTGCATTCTGCTTGCGGCCGACGGAGATCGAGAACCAGGTGCCGGCGCCGAAATCGTCGCGCGGCCCCTTCTGGCTTGGCTCGCGCGGACCGTCCGAATATTCGCGCGGCTTGCGCTGGCCGCCCTGCAGGGTGATTTCGATCAGTTCCTCGGGTGCGGACTGGTTGGCGCGGTAGAGGTTGACGAAGGCGGTGGCCAGCTTTTCGGCGCCGTGGGCGGACAGCAGGCGGGCGATCAGATCCTGATCTTCCTCGCGCAACGCTTCCTCGAAGATCGGATCGGCCAACAGACGCTCCTCGTCGCGCGCGATCACCTCGTCGGCCGACGGCGGCAATGCCCAAGCAGCCGAGATGCCGGCATTGTCGAGCAGGCGCTCGGCCTTGCGGCGGGCACTAAGAGGCACGATGAGCGCGCTGACGCCCTTGCGGCCTGCGCGGCCGGTGCGGCCGCTGCGATGAAGCAGGGTTTCCGGATTGGTCGGCAGGTCGGCATGAATGACGAGATCCAGCCCCGGCAGGTCGATGCCGCGGGCGGCGACGTCGGTTGCGATGCAGACGCGGGCGCGCCCGTCGCGCATTGCCTGCAGCGCATGGCTGCGCTCGTTCTGCGTCAGTTCGCCGGAGAGCGCCACGACGTTGAAGTTGCGATTGTGGAAACGTGCGGTCAGGTGGTTGACCGCCGCACGCGTCGAACAGAAGACGATCGCATTCGTCGCCTCGTAGTAGCGCAGCACGTTGATAATCGCATTCTCGCGGTCGCTCGGGGCGACAGCCAGCGCGCGATACTCGATATCGACGTGCTGCTTCTCCTCGGTCGTCGTCGCGATGCGCACGGCGTTCTTCTGGTAGCTCTTCGCGAGCTTGGCGATGGCAGCCGGCACAGTTGCCGAGAACATCAGCGTGCGGCGATCGTCCGGCGACGCCTCGAGGATGAATTCCAGGTCTTCGCGGAAGCCGAGATCGAGCATCTCGTCGGCCTCGTCGAGTACCACGGCCTTTAGCTCGGACATGTCGAGCGCGCGGCGGCGGATATGGTCGCAGAGGCGGCCAGGCGTGCCGACGACGATATGGGCGCCACGCTCAAGCGCGCGGCGCTCGCTGCGGATGTCCATGCCGCCGACACAGCTGACGATAACGGCGCCAGTCATCTCGTAGAGCCATTCGAGCTCGCGCTTGACCTGCAGCGCCAGTTCACGGGTCGGAGCGATCACCAGGGCAAGTGGTGCCGCGGCGGAGGCAAAGCGTTCCTCGTCGCCGAGAAGCGTCGGTGCCAGCGCCAGGCCGAAGGCCACCGTCTTGCCGGATCCGGTCTGTGCGGAAACGAGCGCGTCGGATGCGGCGAGCGCTGGATCGAGCATGGACTGTTGAACCGGCGTGAGCGAGTTGTAACCGCGCTTTGCCAACGCCTTGGCGATCGCCGGGACGACGCCGTTGAAATCTGTCATCTGTCTGTCTTTCGGATTTTGCACGCGCATGCTGCGCCGTGGCCGGAACCAGCCGGCTGCGATGTTGCGCCGTCTCTACTTCGTCAGGCCGCAAATGTCAAAGCGGATGTCCACGCCAGAACCGGACCTCGATACTTTCCGCCCGGCCGCGAATTTTCGCGGTCTCCGGTCCTTCGAGAACGCCACGCGCGAGGACCCCCGCCCCCGCCTCGCCGCTCGCCTGCAACAAGGCGCTGCTGAGCGCGAGTTCGGCACCGTGCGCGGCGGCCACTTCCATCAGCCGGCTCGCGACGTTGACGGTGTCACCGGTCGCCGTGATCTGCTGCCGGGAGCCGGTGCCAAGCCGCGACGCGACCACGGGCCCGCAATGCGCTCCCACTTTGAAGCCGACCTTGCGTTCGGCAAGGCGCGGCTGCTCCGGCACCCATTTTCGCATCCGGTCGCACAGCCCGACGGCGCAGGCGACCGCGTTCGCCGCATCGCCGACACCCGGATGCGGCAGGCCGAAGAGAATCATCGCGCCGTCGCCCATGAAGCTGGTGATCGTGCCGCCATGTGACCGCGCCTCGCCGCTCACAAGCTCAAAGAAGCCACTGAGAATCTCGCGCACTTCGCTCACGCCGATGGCCTCGCTGAGACCGGTGAAACCCGAGAGGTCGATGAACACGACACTGGCGTCCTGCCGTATCGGCTTGGCGAGAAAATCGGGATCGCGCGCCAGCCATTCACCCAATCCCGCCGCATCGACCCGCTGCAGGAGATCGCTCTGCGCCGCGAGCCTGGCGGCTTGCCGACGGTCGTTCCATAGCTCATAGGCGCCGAACAGGATCACTGCCGGCAGTGCCGCCGCGATCGGCAGCGCCGCGCTGAACCAATAGCCATGCGCGAATGCTGCCATGTTGAGACCTGCCCACGCCAGCACGATTGCCGCCATCGTGCCATATCCGACCGCGCTGCGCCGCCATGCCAGAAGAGCGATCAGCAGCACCGGGAGAACGATTGCCGTCAGCGCGTCGAAGCTGCGGATGTTATAGTCGCGCACGATGCTGTCGCCGGCCACCAGATGGGCAATCGCGGTCGACATCACCTCGACACCTGGCAGCACTGGGTCGAACGGCGTCGGGAACACATCACCGCCGCCGGTAACCGTCGAGCCGATGACGACGACCTTGTCCTCCACCGCCGAGGTCGGCAGCTTTCCGTTCAGGACATCCGCGGCGCTGTAGGTGGAAATCGTGCCGCGCGGGCCGTAGAAGGTCAGAGGCAGCCGCTGGCCGCCATCAGTAGGCAGCCTGTGGTCGCCGAGCGCAAGTCCGCCGGGTGAAAACACCGGCTGGATCCCGAGCGCCAGCGATGCCGCGCGCAGTGGAAAGGATGCATCCACCCGCTTTTCGCCCCGCGAGATCATCGGGATGAATCGCGGCGTGCCGGTCTGGTCCGTCGCCACGTTGACGACGCCAATGGCGGCGGCATCGGCAAAGCGGGCGAGCGGCAGCAATATCTCGCTGGCGGTTGGGATCGCCGCAAGCGGATCGTTGCCGTCACGGGTCACCGACTGGGTACTTTCCGGAAATACGCCCGCCGCGGCAATCACGCTCGGCACCTCCCGAAGCGCCGAGGCGAGCGCAATATCACCCTCCTCCGGCCCCGCATCGACAAGCAGCAGGTCGAGCGCCACCACCTTCGGCTTCAGCGCTGCGATCGTCCGCACCAACCTGGCCAGCGTCGCGCGCGGCAGCGGATAGCCATTGATGGCAGCGGTGCGGTCATCGATGGCGACGATGCTGACGACACGAGGAGGCCGGCGCGCGCCGATCAGCGCGCTCCTGATATCTGTCAGCGACGCTTCCATCCTGTTGAGGAAACCGGAATTGCCGTCCACATGCACGTAGCCGAGGAAACCGCCCCACAGGGCGGCCAGAACGAGCGCAGTGGTGACCAGGAATTGCCGTGGCGTCATCGTCGCCTACTGGCCGAGGCGGGCAAGGAGTGCTGCCGCGCGTGGCCGCGGCCAGCGCTTGACAGTGAGCGGCTCGCTGCCGCGCGTCACATCCACACCCTCGCCGACCGAGAGCACGACCGTTTGCCGCCCCGTGGACCGCCCAACGGCGACGCGCCCGCGCACGACAAAGACCGAGGTCGTTCCGTTCTTGACGTCGACGGCCCAGCGCGTGCCGCGCACCGCGGCGATCGCCTGCGGTGTCACCACTTGGAAACCTCCCGGCCGCCTGCCGCTGTCGACATCGACGAGAACGGCCTTGTTTCTCAGCGACACCGCATCCGCCTGCCCGTCGCCGTTATTGTCGATGAGATTGAACCGAGCGCCTCCCTCGGCCGTGACGGTTACCCCGTCGGCGCAACGCATGATCTGCCGCGACGTACCCCGCACCCGCTCCATCGCGCAGCCGGCCGACTGAGCCTGCGACGCTGCAGGAAACATCACGCATGTCGCGGCGATGATTGCGGAAAGCGCAAGAAGGCCGTTGCGGATCCTGAACATATCGATATCCCCCGTACCGCGCGACGCGGCGCAACCACCATACTCCGATTGCTGCCGCACGCCTGAAAAAAGTCAACGCCAAATTGCTGGTGAGTTTTTCTTGCCTACAATTGCATTTTCCATCGGCAGATGCGGCCCTCTACCCAGGGGCGCACAAATGAAAAAATACAACACTAATAAACATTTAGCGAATATTTAAGCAAGATCCGCCATTGTTGCCAACATTCATTTTCACCGAGGAATAGCTGTCGAGGTTTTGCCAATGGTTGGAATTCTATCAAGCATGGGCTCGTCCAAAAGTGCCGTGCTGGACGCATTGAACAAGTCGCAGGCCATCATCGAATTCGACCTTACGGGTAAAATTCTGACGGCCAACGAGAATTTCTGCAAAGCGGTCGGTTACGACCTGCGCGAAATCGTCGAGCAGCATCACCGGATGTTCGTAGAGCCTGCCGAGGCAAACTCGAAAGACTATGCCGATTTCTGGAAACGTCTTGGCGAGGGTCAACACGATCAAGGTCAGTACAAGCGCATCGCCAAGGGCGGTCGTGAGATCTGGATCGAAGCGACCTACAATCCGATCTTCCGCGGCAGGAAACCGTTCAAGGTCGTAAAATTCGCGACGGATATCACTGCGGCAAAGAAGCAGGCCGCCGAAGACAAGGGCAAGCTCGAGGCTCTCTCCCGCGCCCAGGCCGTGATCGAGTTCACGCCGGACGGCCACATTATCACGGCCAACGAGAACTTCCTCGCGGCGCTCGGCTATTCTCTGAACGAGATCATAGGCAAGCATCATTCGATGTTCTGCGAGGGTGATTACAGCCGCACGCCCGCCTACAAGGCGTTCTGGGCCGATCTCGCCGCCGGGAAGTTCGTTGCCGATCAGTTCAAGCGAATCGCCAAGGGCGGCCGCGAGATCTACATCCAAGCGTCCTACAATCCGATCCTCGACGACTCCGGTCGCGTGTTCAAGGTGGTGAAGTTCGCCACCGACGTGACCGAGCGCATGAAGGTCGTCAACGATCTCGGCGCCGGCCTCGCCCGCCTCTCCGAGTGCAACATCCGCCAGACGATCGACGAGCCCTTCGTCGGCGAATTCGAGAGCCTGCGCCGCGACTTCAACACCTCGATCGGCGCGTTCCAGGCGACGCTCGTCAAGGTGCTGCAGCAGACCAACGCCCTAAACGGCAACAGCCAGGAAATGCGTCAGGCGGCCGAACAGCTTTCCGAGCGGACCAAGGAGCAAGCGGTCTCGCTCGAGGAGACGTCGGCGGCGCTGGAACTGGTGACGGCGACGGTCAAATCCTCCACTGAGAATACGCAGGAAACCCGCAAGCTCGTACAAAACGCCCGCGCTTCCGCCTCCTCCTCCGCATCGGTGGTTCGTGAAACCATCACTGCGATGCAGCGGATCGCTTCGGCGTCTAGGGAGATCGGCCAGATTATCAGCGTCATTGATGAGATCGCCTTCCAGACCAATCTTCTGGCACTCAACGCCGGTGTGGAAGCCGCCCGCGCGGGCGAGGCTGGCAAAGGCTTCGCCGTCGTCGCCCAGGAGGTGCGTGAGTTGGCGCAGCGTTCCGCCAAGGCGGCCAAGGAGATCAAGGGTTTGATCGAGAATTCCGGCAAGGAAGTGAATGAAGGCGTCCGCCTTGTCGATGCCACCGGATCGGCGCTGAACGAGATCGAGACTTACGTCGAATCCATCGACACGAACATGACGGCGCTTGCAACCGCAGCAGCGGAGCAGTCGACCGGTCTCTCGGAGATCAACCACGCCGTCTCGCAGATCGATCGGATGACGCAGCAGAACGCGGGCATGGTGGAGCGCACCACCGGGATCAGCTCGGAGCTTGCGGCGGGCGCCGCCCTGCTTGCCGAACTGGTCAACCACTTCAAGCTCAACCGGCGCAGCGCGATCCGCGAACAAGCTGGGGCGACGCCGCGGCAGCAACACGCCGCGTAGCCGCTCAATCCGGATCAAACGATGAGGGCCACCGTCATAGCCATGACGGTGGCCCTTTTCATTTCGACTTTTGGCATTTGGCCCGAGAAGATTTCATCCCTCGACGAAACGCGCCATCTGCTCCAGTGTGATGCTGCAGCCGACCTCGTTGTCTTCGAGGCGGATACCCGATGGGATGTTTTCGCAGGTCATGGTCACGACCGTGCCGCCGGGAACCGTCTTCAGGACAGAACTCACGGTCATCTCGCCGGCAAAGCCGGGATCGTCGGATTGGAACTCGGTCGCCCATACGACCAGCTCATCGGGCACCAGCCGTGAGAACCGGCCCTCGAAGGTATCGGCATCCGCCGAGGTTTTGCCCTGCGCGTCGGCATCCGCATAGACAAGCGACATGCTGAAGCGTCCGCCTTCATGCGGCTCGAAATCATGCACTATCCCGCGCATGGAACCCGGCGGCAGCCATTTTGAAACGGCCCAGGGATCGAGGAATGCCGCGTAGACCGCCTCCCTTGGAGCGCGGATCATTTTCGATACCGTCGTGCTGCGTTCACTACCCATCAAAAGACAAGCTAGAAGGTGCCGCTGAAAATTCAAACGCAAGGCCAAGGAAATCGTGCCGCCGCGGCTGCCGTCACCCCAAAAAGAAAACCCCGCAGCGTGAACTGCGGGGCGCCTTCATTCAGATAGTACGTGACGGCTCAAACCAAACGGCTCTGCTCGGTCGCGGCCTCGATGAAGCTCTTGAACAGCGGATGCGGATCGAGCGGACGGCTCTTCAGTTCCGGGTGGTACTGCACGCCGATGAACCACGGATGATCGGGATACTCGATCGTCTCAGGCAGCACGCCGTCGGGCGACATGCCGGAGAAGACGAGGCCGCAGTTTTCCAGCCGGTCCTTGTAGTCGACGTTGACTTCGTAGCGATGACGGTGACGCTCAGAGATATCCGTCGAGCCGTAGATATCCGCGATCTTCGTGTCCTTCTTCAGCGCCGCCTTGTAGGCGCCGAGGCGCATCGTGCCGCCGAGGTCGCCGGCTGCGTTGCGCTTCTCGAGTTCGTTGCCCTTGACCCACTCGGTCATCAGGCCGACGACCGGCTCATCGGTCTTGCCGAATTCGGTCGACGAGGCCTTCTCGATGCCGGCGAGATGGCGGGCCGCTTCCACGACTGCCATCTGCATACCGAAGCAGATGCCGAAATACGGAACGTTGCGCTCGCGGGCGAACTGCGCGGCGAGGATCTTGCCTTCCGAGCCACGCTCGCCGAAGCCACCGGGCACGAGAATGCCGTGCACCTTCTCGAGATACGGAGCCGGATCTTCCTTTTCGAAGACTTCCGATTCGATCCACTCGAGATTGACCTTCACCCGGTTGGCGATGCCACCGTGGTGCAGCGCCTCGATCAGCGACTTGTAGGCGTCCTTGAGGCCGGTGTACTTGCCGACGATCGCGATCGTGACCTCGCCCTCGGGCGTGCGGATACGGTTGCAGACCTCTTCCCAGGGATCAAGACGCGGCTTCGGAGCCGGCTCGATGCCGAAGGCGGCAAGAACCTCGTTGTCGAGGCCTTCCTTGTGGTAGGCGATCGGCACGTCGTAGATATTGCCGACGTCGAGCGCCTGGATGACGGCGGATTCGCGCACGTTGCAGAACAGCGAGAGTTTGCGGCGCTCTGCTTCCGGAATTTCGCGATCGGCGCGAACCAGCAGGATGTCGGGGTGAATGCCGAGCGCCTGCAGTTCCTTGACGGAGTGCTGCGTCGGCTTGGTCTTCAGTTCGCCGGCGGCTGGGATGTAGGGCATCAGCGTCAGGTGGACGTAGACGGCGGTACCACGCGGCAGGTCGTTGCCGAGCTGGCGGATCGCTTCCATGAACGGCATCGCCTCGATATCGCCGACCGTGCCGCCGATCTCGCAGATGACGAAGTCGTAGTCGTCATTGCCTTCGGTGACGAAGTCCTTGATCTCGTTGGTGACGTGCGGGATCACCTGGACGGTCGCGCCCAGATAGTCGCCGCGGCGTTCCTTGTCTATGATGTTCTTGTAGATGCGGCCGGTGGTGATGTTGTCGGTCTTGGTCGCCGAGCGCCCCGTGAAGCGTTCGTAGTGGCCGAGATCGAGATCGGTTTCCGCGCCGTCGTCGGTGACGAAGACTTCGCCGTGCTGGGTCGGGCTCATCGTGCCCGGGTCCACGTTCAGATAGGGGTCGAGCTTGCGTAGCCGCACCCGATAACCACGGGCCTGCAGCAACGCTCCGAGAGCCGCGGCCGCAATTCCTTTACCGAGTGAGGAAACCACGCCGCCAGTGATGAATACATATCGCGCCATGGGAGCCACCGGATACCTTTTCAAAAACGATTCCACCAGCCCTAAAATTCATTTCCGGAATTTTAGGGCTTTAATTTTCACAGCATTCTCTCAGGCATCGTCGATGCGCGCGCTGTGACAAGGAATCTGAACAAAAGAAAACCGGCAGACCCTGGGGCCTGCCGGCGGTTATGTTTTCGGCCTCTTACTGCCCGCTGGGGACAGTGGCCGGAGCCGGAGCGGCAGGCGTCGTCGCCTGCGGAGCTGCCGGAGCAGTTTCAGTCGTCGGTGCCGGTGCTGCCGGGGCTGCGGGAGCCGTAGCGGCAGGTGCAGCCGGCGCGGTGGCGGCAGGTGCTTCGCCGCCGGTCGGTACGCCGTTGCCGGCGGGGGCCGCGGGTGCTGCCGGAGCGGCCGCGCCGTTCTGGCCGCCGAGCGAATCGAGAATGCCGTTGCCCTGCCCGCTCGTTGCCGGAATGCGGTTCAGGATGTCCGTCGGACGGCTCTCGTAGCGGTTCAGGATGCCGAGGCCGAGTGAGGTGATGAAGAACAGCGCCGCCAGGATGGCGGTGGTGCGCGTCAGCGCATTGGCCGTGCCGCGTGCGGACATGAAGCCCGAACCGCCGCCGATGCCGAGACCGCCGCCTTCCGAGCGCTGGATGAGCACGACGCCGACAAGCGCCAGCACGATCATGAGATGAATGACAATCAATACGGTCTGCATGGGTCCAGTCCTGCCCACGCGACGCGGGCATCAAAGTAAAATTCTGGCGCTCTTTACATGAGGTGATCGGCTATTCCAAGCCCTTCGGCCCGGAATATACACGCCTCTAGGCAAGCAGCGCTTCGTATGCGCCGTAGATGGCGAGGAAATCGGTCGCTTTCAAGCTCGCGCCGCCGATCAGCGCACCGTCAACATTGGCGACGCCCATCAGCTCCTTCGCATTGCTCGGCTTGACCGAGCCGCCATAGAGGATGCGGAATTTGCGGCCGCTCTCGCCGAAGCGGGCCACGAGCTCGGAGCGCATGAAGGCATGCGCCTTCTCCACGTCTTCAAGCGTCGGCGTAACGCCGGTGCCGATCGCCCATACGGGCTCGTAGGCGATGACTGCGTTCTCGGGCGTCGCACTCTCCGGAACGGATGCGGACAGCTGGCGCTTGATGATGTCGAGCGCTTGGCCGGCCTTGCGTTCGTTGGCGGTCTCGCCGATGCAGATGATGGCGGTGAGGTCCGCAGCCGACGCGGCTTCAGCCTTGGCACGCACCAGATGGTCGGTTTCAGCATGGTCGGTGCGGCGTTCGGAATGGCCGACGATAACATAGGTGCCGAAGCAATCAGCGATCATCTCGGCGGAAATATCGCCAGTATGGGCACCCGATGGGTTCTGGTGGCAATCCTGCGCGCCGATCGCAAGCGGGCTGTCGGTGCAGAGTGCGGTGGCGACGTAAAGCAGTGTCGCGGGCGGGCAGATCAGCGCTTCGACCTTCGAGGAAAGCGGGCCTTCGACACCTGCAGCAATCGCCTTAATCTGATCAAGAGAGGCGCGAGTGCCGTTCATTTTCCAGTTTCCCGCCACCAGCGGGCGCACGTCAGGGGTCATGCCAGCTATCCCATTTTTTCGATATCCAGCGGCCATAGCAAAAGCTCGCCATAATGAAAAGGTTGTGGACCCTTACGTAAGGGAAATAAGGCTGATTTCGCGCGCAAATGCTTAAAATTTGTCGGTCGTGCTGCCTAAACTCTGACGTTCAAGGCGACCGGCATGGTGGTGAAAACACGCATGGGTTTTATGCGGCCTTTCTTGTGAATGCCCGACCTTGAAGACGATGTCGTCAGCCGGCGAAAATCCAGTTCAGCGTTTGCCGCCAATCAATCATGCGGATCGGCGTTCCGTGGTTGCCGGTCTGGTAGAGCGTGAAATGGGTGGGGTAACCCGCCTTGTGCAGCTTTCCGAAGAGCGCCTGCTGGTCGGCGGCCGCATAGACCGGGTCGCGGCTGCCATGCGCGAACCAGAGCGGAAGCTTCGCCTTGTAATACGGGCTCTTGATGAAGTCGGGATCGGTCACGCCGCTGGTGATGATCATTCCCTTCAGTCGCTTCACGCTGTCGGCATCGCGGGTCACGCCCCAGCACACCTGGCTTCCCATGGAAGCGCAGGCGAGGATCACGGGCTTGCCGCCCGACTGTTCGCTCGAATAGCGGATGAGGCCGGCGATGGCGGCAACGCCGTCGCTGTCGAATGTCTTGACCGTCGGTGAGTAGTAGACGCCGCCATTTCCCGCGGTGAGGTTTTTCAGGCGGTTGAAGTTGCCGCCGAATGTATAGTCGTTGGCGCCGAGCCGGCGGTCGCCGTTCCGCCCGTGGATGAAGATGACGGTGAATGCCGCGCCGCTGGATGGTCCCACCCTGGTGACATCGAGCCGGCGGCCGTCGAGCGACAGCGTCTCGTCGGTCTGGCTTTTCTTTACGCCCAGTGAAACATATTTCTGCTGAGCCCGCTTTTCCGGGATCTGGTCGCGGCCGTTAATATCCCGCATCTCGTCGTAGTCGATGACCTCGAAGTCGCCGCCATCGCCGGTCTGCAGAACTTTTTGTGTGGAAAACAGCTCGTCCTTGTAGGGAGGAAGCATGTCGGCCGCCCTGACCTCGGCAGCGCCGAGCAGCAAAAAGGCCGCAATTGCCGTGATAATTGTGCAATGACTTGTGGACATTCGCATGCGCATGGTTCCCTGGGCCTCTTGGCCGCTTGCCATTCCTCGCCCGTCAACGCAAACCATTTCCTGAGAAAGTCCGCCGGACAGGGCGGCGTCGCGTAACGAGGCGCTTTCTGGCAGAATCTGCCTGATTCGCAAACGTGACATCAAATGCGGTGATTTTGGGTCATGCCCCATGAGGGCGACCCGCGACAAGATGAAGATCTGAACGGCTCCATGGACGACAGCAACGACCTCTTTTCCGCACAGCCCCTGGTACAGAAGCAGGAGTCAGCACCGAAGGCGCCGGAACCGGCTGCCAAACCGGCCGTGGCCGCAGCGCCCGCCCCTGCAGCGGCGCGCCCCGGCCCGGCCAGCTCGACCTCCGACGATTACGGCGCGTCCTCGATCCGCGTTCTCGAGGGCCTGGAGCCGGTGCGCATGCGTCCCGGCATGTATATCGGCGGCACCGACGAAAAGGCGTTGCACCACCTATTCGCCGAAGTCATCGACAACTCGATGGACGAAGCGGTCGCCGGGCACGCCAATTTCATCGAAGTGCATCTCGATGCAGAGGGCTTCCTGACCGTCAGCGACAACGGCCGCGGTATCCCGGTCGAGAACCACCCACAGGTTCCGGGCAAGTCGACGCTCGAAGTCATCATGACCAAGCTGCACGCCGGCGGTAAGTTCGACGGCAAGGCCTACGAGACGTCGGGCGGTCTGCACGGTGTCGGCGTTTCCGTCGTCAACGCGCTCTCGGATGTTCTCGAAGTCGAGGTCGCGCGCAATCGCAAGCTCTACCGCCAGCGCTTTTCGCGCGGCATCCCGCAAGGCGGGCTCGAAGACCTTGGTGACGTTCACAACCGCCGCGGCACCCGCGTTCGCTTCCATCCGGATCCGCAGATCTTCGGCGATCACGCCAAGTTCGACGCCGGCCGTGTCTTCCGCATGGCCCGCTCAAAGGCTTATCTTTTCGGCGGCGTCGAGATCCGCTGGAGCTGTGATGCTAGCTTGGTGCCCGAGGGCGGCGAAATCCCCGACAAGGCGGTCTTCCATTTCCCCGGCGGCCTGAAGGACTATCTGCAGGCGACGATGGGCAAGGATTTCACCGTCACCCGCGAGATCTTTGCCGGCAAGACGGAGAAGACCAGCGGCCATGGTTCGCTCGAATGGGCGATCACCTGGTACGGCGGCGACCCGCAGGTTCACTCCTATTGCAACACCATTCCGACACCTGAAGGCGGCACGCACGAGGCCGGCCTGCGTATCGCGCTGACCAAGGGCCTCAAGGCCTATGGCGAACTGACGCAGAACAAGCGCGCCGCGCAGATCACGACCGACGACGTGATGATCTCGGCCGTCGGCATGCTCTCGGTCTTCATCCGCGAACCCGAATTCGTCGGGCAGACGAAGGACAAGCTCGCCACCGTCGAAGCCCAGCGCATCGTCGAAAACGCGCTGCGCGACCCCTTCGACCACTATCTTGCCGACAACCCGAACGAGACGGCCAAGCTGCTCGACTGGGTGATCGAGCGCGCCGAAGAGCGCCTGCGCCGCCGCAAGGAAAAGGAAGTCAACCGCAAGACCGCCGTGCGCAAGCTGCGCCTGCCCGGCAAGCTTGCCGATTGCTCGCAGAATACCGCCCAGGGTGCCGAACTGTTCATCGTCGAAGGGGATTCGGCAGGTGGCTCGGCCAAGCAGGCGCGCAACCGCGCCAATCAGGCGATCCTCCCCTTGCGCGGCAAGATCCTCAACGTCGCCAGCGCCGGCCGCGAGAAGCTCGGGGCCAACCAGCAGCTCTCCGACCTCGTCCAGGCGCTCGGCTGCGGCACGCGATCGAAGTATCGCGAGGAAGACCTGCGCTACGAACGCATCATCGTCATGACAGATGCCGACGTCGACGGCGCGCATATCGCATCGCTGCTGATCACCTTTTTCTATCAGGAGATGCCGGAGTTGGTGCGCGGCGGACACCTGTTCCTTGCCGTGCCGCCGCTCTACAAGATCACGCAGGGTGCGAAATCGGCCTATGCGCGCGACGACCGCCACCGCGCGGAGCTGATGGAGACGGAGTTCAAGGGCAAGGCGAAGGTCGAGATCAGCCGCTTCAAAGGTCTGGGCGAAATGCTGCCGGCGCAGCTCAAGGAAACCACCATGGATCCGAGCAAGCGCACGATGCTGCGCGTGCTGATCGACGAAGTGGATTTCGAGGGAACGCGCACCGCGGTCGACGATCTCATGGGCACGAAGCCAGAAGCCCGCTTCCGCTTCATCCAGGATCGCGCCGCCTTCGCTGAAAACCTTGACATCTGAGGTTTAGGATCAGGCTCAGTCGAGCCTGATCTCGATCACCGTCTTTACCGAATTGGCGAGGAAGCAGAGTTCGTGCGCCTCATGGTGCATCCGCTCCTCCAGTGCCCTTTCCGGCGCCTCGCCGGAATAGACGACGCGCGGCCTGAGCTCAACGCGGCTGACCATCGTCCTGCCGTCGATCGTCTCCATCACGCCGACGGCATCGTCGACATAGCTGTCGATGCCGATCCGCTTCTTCGACGCCAGCCAGAGATAGAACAACATGTGGCAGCTCGACAGCGCGGCGACATAAGCTTCCTCGGGGTCGACGTTCTCCGCCACCGCATAAGGCAGCGGCACGTTGTGCGGCGAGGCGGACGCCGGAACGGTGGCGCCGCCGTCGAACGACCATTCATGTCCGCGGCTGTAACGCCCGTCGGTGAAACTCCCCTCGCCGCGCGCCCACGCCACGCGGGCTGAAAACGTGGTCATATCGATCCTCCTTCATTCACTGGCTCGAACAACAAAGTCTTCGGCTTTGTCATAATTGATTGCGGAAATTAAAGTTATGGAGCCTAGTATGAAAACTGCGGCCACAGCCAGGGGTGGCGGCTCGCATAAATCGGCCACGACGCTTGCGCCAGGCAGGCGCATGGCCCATATGCGTTAGGTAATAAAAAAGGGGGAAACAGAAGACGTGAGCCTTCCGAACAATAGCAATATGCAGCGAGAGTCTCGGTGGCTCGGCCCATCCGCATCCGCGCGTACGCCTCTGATCCCCTCGATCTCCGCCGCACGCTGGCTTTTGATCCTCGTTGTCGCTGCGGGTGTCTACTTCTTCTACGGCTTCGTCGTCCCTGTCCTCGCGGCCCTCGTCATCGGTTTCGCCAGCTGGCCGCTCTATCGCCGCCTTCTCTATCGCACTGGCGGCAACACCACGGTGGCCGCCACCATCGCCATCGTCCTCATTCTAACCTTCCTGATCATCCCGATCGTCTTCGCCATCACCTACACGACCGGCGAAGTACGCGAATGGGTCGTCTGGATGGTTCACGCCAATCGCGACGGCGCGCCGACCCCAATGTGGATTGTCTCGCTGCCTTTTGCGGGCCCCTATCTCGACGAGGCCTGGACCAAGTATATCGGCAGCCCCGGCGCCATGGGCGAAGTGATCCAGGCGGTCAGCGGCGCCAATATCGGCAATATCTATCGTGCCATACTGGCCGCCGGCGGCGGTGCCTTCCACCTGTTGCTGACGCTGCTCTTCATGATGATCGCGCTATTCTTCGTCTACCGCGACGGCGCCTCCTTCTCGAAGCAGATCGACATGCTCGGCGAGCGCATCCTGCCGAACCGCTGGGAGCGCATTTCGCGCGTCGTTCCGGCCACGATCAGCTCGACCGTCATGGGCATGACGCTGATCGCCATCGGCGAAGGCATCGTGCTCGGCGTCGCCTATTGGGTCGCCGGCGTCCCCTCGCCCGTCACGCTCGGTGTGCTTACGGGAATCATGGCGCTGATCCCAGGCGGTGCGCCGCTGTCGTTCACGCTGGTCTCGGTCTATCTCGTCGCCAGCGGCTCGCATGTGGCCGGCGTAGCCCTTTTCGTCTGGGGAACGGTCGAACTGTTCATCGTCGACAAGACGCTCCGTCCCAAGCTGGTCGGCGGCCCGATCAAGCTTCCCTTCCTGCCCACTTTCTTCGGCCTGATCGGCGGCGTGAAGACAATGGGCTTCCTCGGGCTTTTCATCGGTCCCGTGCTGATGGCCTTGCTGGTCGCGATCTGGCGCGAATGGATGCACGAGGTGCGCAATGCCGAGCCGTTGGATGCCGGCCCGCAGGTCATCATCGACGAGCAGGCGCCGCCGCCCAAGCAGCGCGCCGCGGAAGGCTGATCATCCGATCCGCTTTTCCATGAACAGGCTGAGCGGATCCGGCAGATAGCTGCCGAAAGGCTCGATCTCGACATAGCCGTACTTGCGATAGAGGCTGATCGCCTCGGGCTGGTAGATACCCGTCTCCAGCCTGACAGCGGTGAGCTTCTTATCGCTGGCGCGCGCCTCCATGGCGTTCATCAGCCCGCTCGCCACCTTCAGCCCGCGGGCCTCGGGATCCACGAACATCCGCTTGATCTCCGCCGTGCCGTCGCCCGCCTCCACCAGCGCGCAGCACCCGACGATCTCGCCGCCATGGCGCGCCACGAAGAAGCTCACCGTTGGTTTCTCCAGCGTAGAGAGATCGACCAGATGATTGCTTTCCGGCGGATAAAGCGACTGCGCATAGGCATCGGAAAGGTCGAGCAGGCGCACGACGCCGGGTTGGCGGGGAGATTCCAGGGCGATGGTGAGAGACACGGTATTTCCTGCTGTTTTTTGGTCGGAATGCGCACCTGACGAAGAAAACTTAATGCGGGCGCCATTTTTCGGTTGGAATTGCTGCCTCTAAGGGAGGCACTCTGTCAGTATTGCAAAGGGCCGAATATGCAAGCCGTTCTCATCGCCATGACCATCCTCGGATGCAACGACGCCGTCACCCAGTGCAACTACGTGGCGACGGTCGAGAAGCACTGGGAGACGGTCACGCTATGCGATGCCGATTCGGAAAAGCAGCTGCGACGCTATAGCAATGTCAGCTATCCCACCGTCATCGCCGTCTGCGAGCCGCCGAAATCACCACTGCCGCCCGAGCCGAAAGTCGCCGCCGCACCCGTCCCGCAGCCCGGGCCGCAGGCGCCGGAGCAGCACAGCCGCTTTGCGGCCTTCGCCGACCGCATATCCCACGAAGTCCGCTCCTACCTGCCGACACGCAAATCGGTGCAGGCAACGCTGGAGAAGCCGGTCCATTATGTGTCGGCAAGCTATTCCTGGGCGGTGAAGAAAATCGAGAACTAGCACAAGCGTTCGGCTGCCGAGCCTTATGCCGCGGCGGAGGCAAGATAGGCGTAGCTTCGCGCCGACTGCCGCTGTTCGGCGATGTGCAGCTTTTCGACCATATCGAGCAGCTCCTGCGCGGAGCCATCAGGCGTCCTGTGGTGCCGGAACTGGTCGAGCAGGCGCCCGCAGACGTTGCCGAGCATCGTGCCCGAACTTTTGCGGGAGGCCTCGCGCCAAAGCAGCGTCGCCTCGACGAAGATGACGCTGATATCGCGTGCCAGCCCCGCCGATTCGTAGAGCGCACGGATCGCATGCATCCGCCCCGTCGCGAGGATGGAGCGCACGCGTCGCTCGTCGCAGCCCGTGAGGTTGACGATGGCGCTGGCGAAAAAATCGACCTTGCCGCAGCACAGCGCGTGCATCAGGAAAGACGGCGTCAGCCGGCCGCAAACGCGCAGATGTTCGACGAGATCGGGAATTTCGCGCGGTGAGATCTCGCCGGCCATCGAGACGACGGCGGTCTCCGTCGCCTCGCGGGTGATGCGCTGCAGGCGCATCGTGCCCACGGTCGCCTGCGCCAGCGGCAGGTTCAGCAGCGCCTTGCTGACATGCTGCGTGAGCAGCTGCCGCGCATCGGCCGGCAGATCGTAGCGATCGAGTAGCAGCGTGCGAAGCTCGCAGCAATCGCCGAGCCGCTCGGCGATACGCTTCAGGGAGGCGGGCGCGATCGATGCACCTTCGTTCTCCAGAAGGCAAAGCACGTCTTCCTCCTCGCCGATCTCGGCTAGAGCGGCACTGACGGCGCGTGAAATGGTTGGGCGTGCTGCGATCAGCATGCGGGTCACGGCACTACCGCGCGCAGCGAGATCCACCAGATCCGTATCCGACAGGATTGGCGAGCACGTCACGGCGTGGCAGGCGATTTCGGGCTGGTCGACGGCAAGCGAAAGAACCAGGGCGCGCGGCGCGGCGGGCGACCATGCGATGGCTTCGGCCAGCGCCAGCCGGACGTTCGGTGCGGGATCGTCGAGAAGGTAGGTCATTGCCATCTCGGCGGCCTTGCGCTCCTCGGGCTGCATGTCGGATTGCAGGTAGGCCCTGCCAAGCGCGCTCGCAGCCCGGGCCCTGTCGCCGGCCTTGGCTGTTTCCGCCCAACGAAGAAATGCGTCTACGATCACTCGCCTGCCCCATGCCCGAACGCGATTCTCTCGCGACAGGATTAGGCTAGGCTGAAATGGTTTATGATTGGTTCACCATATTCTTTAAGGTCGCGTTCATCGCTGCAGGAGCCTTTCCGGCGTCATACGCGCGGCCGGAGCATCTCGAACACGTCGCTGGCCTCGCTGTAATCCATGTAACCCATGCGCCCCACGGGCCGCGCGAGCGTCATGTCGAGCCGTCCGTCGCGGATGATGGCTTCATCAATGTGGATGCCGACGACCTGGCCGAAAACCATGATGTTGTCGGAAGCTTCGCCCGACAGCGACTTCGGCTCGATGATCTCGGTCACCTTGCATTCCAGCACCGCGAAGGCTTCCGCGACATAGGGTGCATCCACGAGTTCGCCCTTGCGCGCCGTTAATCCTGCGAGCGCGAATTCATCGACGCCGTAGTCGACGGCCGCCGACGAAATGTTCATCTGCTCGACAAGCTCGCGGCCGACGAAGTTGCAGGTGAATTCACCGGTCTCGGCCGTATTGCGCGCGCTGTGCTTGCGGCCGGCCGAGGAAAACATCACCAGCTTCGGCCGGTCGGACACGGCGTTGAAGAAGGAGTATGGCCCGAGATTGATCGAGTTGTCTGCGCCGCGGCTGCCGATCCAGCCGATCGGGCGCGGCGACACGATCGCCTTGAACGGATCATGCGCCAGCCCGTGCTGGTTCCTGTCGGTGGTATAGAACATCAGCTCTCGCCGCCGACCCAGGTGACGGTCTCGGAAAGCTCCGGCCGAGGCCGCTCTACGGCGGGGAAATCGGTCGAACCCATGTGGATGAAGCCTGCGACCTTCTCGCCTGGCTTGACGCCGAGCAGCGGATAGGCGCGCTCATCATAGGCAAACCATTCCGTCAGCCAGTTCGCGACCCAGCCATGGGCATTGGCGGCGAAGATGAGGTTGAGGCAGACGGCACCGGCCGACATCAGCTGCTCCCACTCGGGGATCTTCACATGTGGGCCCGCCTTGCTGACGACGGCGACGACGACCGGCGCGCGGGTAAAGCGGGCGCGCTCCACCTGGATCATCTCGTCCGACAGTTCAGGCTTGACCGCCAGTGCAAGCGCGAGCAGTTCCTCGCCGATTCGCGCGCGCTCCTCGCCGCGGTAGACGATGAACCGCCACGGCGCGATCTTGCCGTGATCGGGCACGCGCGACGCCAGCCGCAGGATCTCCTCGATCTCGGCCTTGTCGGGGCCGGGCTCGGACATCTGGAACGCGGGAATGGAGCGGCGAACGCCGAGGTAGTCGATCAACTTGATATCGGATTTCATGCAGCGAAGACTT
Source organism: Rhizobium sp. S152 (assembly GCF_030380735.1). Classification (GTDB taxonomy): domain Bacteria; phylum Pseudomonadota; class Alphaproteobacteria; order Rhizobiales; family Rhizobiaceae; genus Rhizobium. Next base: position 80,631 of record NZ_JAUDRZ010000026.1, read on the forward strand.
TCATTTTCAGGGGCGTATCGGGGATGGGTCTTGAATTTGCCATCGCATTGGTCTTGAAGTGGCCTCTGTGGTTTCAGATGTCAATTGGTTGCCAAAACACATGCCCGGCATAATGCCCACCGCGCGCTTGAGCCTAGCGGCCCTAATGGTCGCCCTCGCCCCTTTCGGCGCAAGGGGGCAGGATGCCTTCCAGGAGTTCAAGCAGCTCGACACGACGGCGAAGATGCCGAAGCTCAATGCCTTCATCGCGCCGGGCAACGTGCCGGCGGGCTCGAAGCTGCATGCGGTTGCGCTGGAGGCGAAGCTGACGGCATCGGGCGAACCCGTGCAGGACGGGCTTTCCTGGTACGTCTTCAGCCCGATTGCTGGCACGGACGGCAAGCTGCCTCTGATCGCGAGCTCGAAGGGCGGCTCGGCCGATTTCCAACTCGCCGCCGGCGAATATTTTGTCAACGTCTCCTTCGGCCGCGCCGGTGTCACCCGGAAGCTGGTCGTGCCCGACGAGGGCGTGGTGGACAGGCAGACCATGGTGCTGGAGGCCGGCGGCCTGCTGCTCAACGCTGTCTCGGGCTCCGATGTCCGCATCCGTCCGGATCAGCTGAGCTTCTCCATCTATTCGGCGGAGGTGCGCGGCGATGGCGAACGCGGCCTAGTCATGGCCGACGTGCCGCCGAACACTGTCGTGCGCCTCAATGCCGGCACCTACCACATCGTCTCCGAATACGGCGACACGAACGCCTCGATCCGCGCCGACATCCAGGTCGAGGCCGGCAAGCTCACCGAAGCGACGATCCAGCACAAGGCGGCCCAGATCACCTTCAAGCTGGTGTCTGACAAGGGCGGCGAGGCGATCGCCGACACCGCCTGGTCGATCCTCACAGCGGCCGGTGACAGTGTCGGCGAAAGCGTCAGCGCTTTCCCGACCCTTGTGCTGGCCGAAGGCGAATATACTGCGGTCGCCCGCAACAAGGACAAGATCTACCAGCGCGACTTCAAGGTGGAAGCCGGTCGCAATACCGATGTCGAGGTCCTGATGCAGGATGTCCAGCCGGATGAGCCGGGCAATGCCGCCACGACGCTTGAAACCCAGGCGCCGCCGCAGGATGCGACCACTGCCTCCGGTCCTCACGCCCCGCTGCCGACTTTCGATCAACTCGAAGGCTCCGCGAACAGCGGCCAGGACGCGGACTGACGGCCGCTACGTCGTTGTTCCAAGACGAATAAAGAAAACCGCCCGGTTGCGATAGCCAGGCGGTTTTCGTTTCAGGTCATTAGATCAGGCTCAGGCGGCAGCCCTGGCCTTCTTCGCTTCGTCCTTGCGGCGCACGTCAGGAGGCGTTGCTTCCAACGACAGGCTGGCAATCGCCTCGTCGAGCGACATTGAGGTCTGTTCCTGGCTGCCGAGGCGACGGATGTTGACCGTGCGCTCCTCGGCTTCCTTCTTGCCGCAGACGATGATGACGGGAACCTTCGTGACCGAGTGTTCGCGGACCTTGTAGTTGATCTTCTCGTTGCGGAAGTCGGTCGAAACGTTCAGGCCCGCCTCACGCAGCGCTTCGGCAACCTCGGCTCCATAGCCATCGGCTTCCGACGTGATGGTCGCGACGACGACTTGCTGCGGCGCGATCCAGAGCGGCATGTGACCGGCGAAGTTTTCGATCAGGATGCCGAGGAAGCGCTCCATCGAGCCACAGATGGCGCGATGGATCATGACTGGCTGCGTCTTTTCCGAATTGCTGTCGATGTAGAAGGCACCGAAGCGTTCCGGCAGGTTGAAGTCGACCTGTGTCGTGCCGCACTGCCATTCACGGCCGATTGCGTCCCTCAGCGTATATTCGAACTTCGGCCCGTAGAAGGCACCCTCGCCCGGCAGGATGCCGGTCTTGATGCGTCCGCCGGACTGCTCCTCGATCGTCTTCAGCACGTCCATCATCACGCTTTCGGCGCGATCCCAGAGCGCATCGGTGCCAACGCGTTTGTCCGGGCGGGTCGAGAGCTTGACGACGATCTCCTTGAAGCCGAAATCCTCGTAGACCGACAGGATAAGGTCGTTGATGCGCAGGCACTCGGCCGCCATCTGCTCGTCGGTGCAGAAAACGTGGGCATCGTCCTGCGTGAAGCCGCGTACACGCATCAGGCCGTGCAGCGCGCCCGAGGCTTCGTAGCGATGCACCGTACCGAACTCTGCGAGACGGATCGGCAGCTCGCGATAAGACTTCAGGCCGTGCTTGAAGATCTGCACGTGACCCGGGCAGTTCATCGGCTTCAGCGCGAAGACGCGGTTGTCGGCTTCCTTGTCGTCGGGATGCGTGAAGGCATAGGCCGACTTCACCGCGAACATGTTTTCCTGATACCAGCCCCAGTGGCCCGAAGTTTCCCACAGCGAGGAATCGAGCACCTGAGGCGCGTTCACCTCTTCGTAGGTGCCGGCCAGACGACGGCGCATGTAGGAGGTCAGCGTCTGGAACATCCGCCAGCCCTTGCCATGCCAGAACACGACGCCCGGACCCTCTTCCTGGAAATGGAACAGGTCCATTTCGCGGCCGAGCTTGCGGTGGTCGCGCTTCTCGGCCTCGGCGAGAATGTGCAGGTAGTTGTCCAGCTCAGACTGCTCGGCGAACGCCGTGCCGTAGATGCGCGAGAGCATGGCGTTGTTGCTATCGCCACGCCAATAGGCACCGGCGACCTTCATCAGCTTGAAGGCCGTGCCGATCTGGCCGGTGGAGGCCATGTGCGGCCCGCGGCAGAGGTCGAACCATTCGCCCTGATTGTAGATCTTCAGGTCCTGCCCCTCGGGGATCGCATCGACCAGCTCGACCTTGTAGCTCTCGCCCTTGGCGGCGAACACTTCCTTGGCCTTTTCGCGCGACCACACCTGCTTGGTGAACGGCGCGTTGCGGGCGATGATCTCCTTCATCTTCTTTTCGATCTTCGGCAGATCTTCCGGTGTGAAGGGCTCGTTCTTGGCAAAGTCGTAATAGAAGCCGTTCTCGATCACGGGGCCGATCGTGACCTGCGTGCCGGGCCAGAGCTCCTGCACGGCTTCCGCCATCACGTGCGCCGCATCGTGCCGGATCAGCTCGAGCGCGCGGCCGTCGGTGCGGGTGATGATCTCGATGGTACCCGGAATGACGGGATCGGAAAGGTCGCGCACCGTGCCGTCGATCGCGATGGCGACGGCCTTCTTGGCAAGCGACTTGGAAATGGATTCTGCGACATCCTTGCCGGTTGCGCCGGCATCATAGCTGCGCACGGAACCATCGGGAAATGTCAGGGAAACGGATTGGGACATTCAGAATTCTCCTTGTCCAGTCCCGCCAACGAATGCGGGTGGTTGCAATGATGCGGTCTACCGCAGCGTGATGCGAATAATATTAGTCGGGATTCAATGCAACACTTTGCTCGAGTGGTTACATTGTAAACAGCTTCATCCTGTTGGGTGCATTGCACCGGTCAACTATCTGTGATTGCATCGGCGTTTCAGAATCGAAGTCGCAGGTGATCCGAATGTGGTTTGAGATTCAGTCTTTTGTTCGTAATTATATTTTGCCAATCATTGGAGCTGTCGCAGCGATCGTTGGTCTGACGGTAACTTTTTCACCAAGGATTCGTGAATGGTTGAAGCCTGGCCCCAATCCTGGTCAAGCCAAGACTGCTGCAGCGATCGTCTATCGCGGAAATGAAGTCCTTATGGTCAGGCGACGAGGAAGGGGAGAGCCTCTGACGTGGTACTTTCCCTCGGCCTCTGTTAAAGGAGGGGAAGAGCCTGCTGTAAGAGCGCTTCAGGAAGTTCGGGCGGAAACAGGGGTTGAATGCCGCTGTGAAAGGAAATTGGGAGAGCGGAAGCACCCCGACACCGGTGTCTACATGTATTATTTTGCTTGTTCATTTATTTCGGGAGACGCCACAAATCTCGACATCGGCGAAAATTCCGGTGTCGAATGGGTTCTAGCAGCCGATGCCGAAAAGCGAATGCGTACAAATGTCTTCGAGCCTGTTCAGAAATTTCTACAGGAGCTGAGGAATGAAGAGCAGTAGAAAAATCGATAGCCTGGCAAGCCCGGATGTCGCTCTGGCCGTTGTAATCGACGAGGATCGCGTGCTCATGCTGGAGCGGCGTGACGATGCCGAACTGTCGTGGGTGTTTCCTGGCGGCAAGGTCGCGCCGGGTGAATCACCCGAAAATGCTGCCCGACGGGAGCTTTATGAAGAAGCCGGCATTCTGTGCAATGTCAGCAGGTCGATCGGAACCCGTGTTCATCCCGATACACATCGGGTCATCGGTTATTTCCTCTGTGAGCCTCAGGAACTCTCCGCTCGCGTAATGGAACCACATCTATTTTCGAATGTATCCTGGATGACGTTGAGCGAATTGGAAGCTTCTATCAAGACCAGTTTGTTTGCGCCGGTTAGAGCAGCAATATCCGAAAAAGCCCGCAAATACGGCGGACGCCGATAGCGTTCACGCCGTCTTCCGGCCAAGCGCGAGATACCGCCACGGCGTCCACCAGTGAAACCGCCGCTCCAGCGCCTCCGGCACCGGATCCAGTCCGCTCGTCCCTCCCGGCCCGCAGCGACCGACGCGAAACAGCGTCATCCAGCCGCCGGGCCACAGGCCATGCCGTGCAATGGCTTCGTAGCCGTATTCGGAACATGTCGGAATATGGCGGCAGGAATTGCCGATGAAGCCGGAGAGCGTCAGTTGGTAGAACCGGATGAAGCCCATGCCGAATAGTCTGTCCGGCGTCTTGCGGAATGGACCCCGGTAATTGCGTGAAAATGCTGGCTGCTTCCTCGGTGCGGCGGCTGCACCGCCGTCGTCCTCGTCCTCATGGTCGGGGATGGAGCAGAACTGGCACATGGCCGCTCACGCTTCCACCGGCTGCGCGCGGCTTGCCTCGATCTGGCCGATCGCATCGACGACCGCGTCGAAGGTCAGCATGGTCGAAGCATGGCGGGCCTTGTAGTCCTTGACCGGCCGGAGGTACCGCATGTCCTCGAACCGCCCCGATGGCCCCTCGCCGTCCGCCTTCAGCATGTCGATCATTTCGCCGCGCGCCGCGCGCACCTCGTCCGCTGTGGCGCCCACCACGTGGCGGGCCATGATTGAGGACGAAGCCTGTCCGAGCGCGCAGGCTTTGACGTCGTGGGCAAAACCGCTCACCCTGTCGCCGTCCATCTTCAGCCAGATCTTCACTTTTGAGCCGCACAGCTTGGAGTGCGCCTGGGCACTGGCATCGGCATCGGCCAAGCTGCCGATCAGCGGGATATTGCCCGCGAATTCGAGGATTTTGCTGTTATAGATGTCGTCCATCTCGAATTCCGCTCCGGATTCTCTGCGGATCGGCGCTCACCCTGTTGTCGTGTCTCAGACAAAAAACACATTGTCTCCTGTTCGAAGACTTACATAGGAGGGCCGGTTTCCTATATGTATGTCGTTCGAAGGCCAGAAAAATGCAATGGCCTCGTGTAAGTTTGATTGGGAAACCGTGCCGGAAGGGCCGCGAGTAACCGCCCCGAAAGCCCCGGAGCCTGCCAAAGGTGCATGTAATTCCCGTGAGTGGGATTTGCCAGTGGCTAGTCCGAAAGACGGTCCGCGATGCGGATCAGGAGACAGTTGCAACATGGACGCCATCGTAAAGAACTTTCCGCAGACGGCATCTGATTCATCCCGCCCCACCCAGAAGGAAGCCGAAGACGCGGTGCGCGTCCTGCTTCGCTGGGCCGGCGACGATCCGGCGCGCGAAGGCTTGCTCGACACACCCGCGCGCGTAGCCAAGGCCTACCGCGAACTTTTTGCCGGCTACGAGATGGATGCCGAGGACGTTCTAGGCCGCACTTTCGAAGAGGTCGCCGGCTATGACGACATGGTCCTCGTGAAGGACATCCCGTTCTTCTCCCATTGCGAACACCACATGGTACCGATCATCGGCAAGGCGCATGTCGCCTACATGCCTGACGGCAAGGTGCTCGGTCTTTCCAAGATCGCCCGCGCCGTCGAAATATACGGCCGTCGCCTGCAAACCCAGGAAACCATGACCTCGCAGATCGCCAAGGCGATTGATGAAACATTGCGTCCTCGCGGTGTTGCGGTCATGATCGAGGCCGAACACATGTGCATGGCGATGCGCGGTGTGCAGAAGCAGGGTTCCACCACATTGACGACAACCTTTACTGGGACTTTCAAAACTGAGCCGGCTGACCAAGCCCGCTTCATGACCATGGTTCGGAGCCGCTGATAAGGGCTTCGCTTGAGAAAGCAGCAACGATGCCCTTCGCCTTCAATGCGCCGTCCGAAGACAAATCCGAACTTGAAGATGCCGGCGATTTCACGCCACGCTTTGACGATCGCGGCCTGATCACGGCGATCGTCACCGACGCCAAGGACGGCGAATTGCTGATGGTGGCGCACATGAACGCCAAGGCGCTGGCGCTCACCATCCAGACCGGCCAGGCCCACTATTTCAGCCGCTCGCGCGGCAAGCTCTGGCTCAAGGGCGAGACCTCAGGCAACATCCAGACAGTCAAGGAAATCCGCACCGATTGCGACCAGGACGCCATCTGGCTGAAGGTCGAGGTCGCAGGCCACGATGCGACCTGCCATACCGGCCGCCGCTCCTGCTTCTATCGCACGGTCAATCTGGAGGACGGCAAGCCGATGCTTGAGATCGCCGACGACGAGCTGCAGTTCGATCCTCACGAGGTCTACAAGAAAGACAGCTGAACACACGCATCCGCATCATATTGAAACGGAATTTTACGCGATACACCGATTGGAAAGGGCAAAAGGGGCGCTAATATAGCTTATTGGGTGTTTACCGCAGGGAGGGCGGGCCGTGCTGAATTGGAACTTGTATCGGCAGTCCTCCGACGCGGTCACCTCTGATCCTGGCGTCCCCGCAATACCTGACATGAGCATTTCCCCTCCCGCCCCCGCGCCCAAAAAAGCCCGCATAGCGCTCGCGCTCGGCGGCGGTGCCGCGCGTGGCTGGGCCCATATCGGCGTGTTACGCGCGTTGGATGAGGAGGGAATCGAGGTCGGCATGGTTGCAGGCACCTCGATCGGCGCTCTCGTTGGCGGCTGTTACCTCGCAGGGAAACTTGATGAACTCGAGGAATTCGCCCGCTCACTGACCATGCGCCGCATCGCCAGCCTGCTGGATCTGACGATCGGCGGGAGCGGCCTGTTCGGTGGCATGCGGCTTACCAAGCGCATGCAGGAGCATCTCGAGGGTCTCACAGTCGAACAGCTGGACCGCCCCTTCGTGGCCGTCGCCGCCGAGGTCAATACCGGCCACGAGGTCTGGATCGGCAACGGCTCGCTGATCACGGCGCTGCGTGCTTCCTACGCACTGCCCGGCATCTTCGAGCCTATACGCAGCAACCAGCGCACGCTGGTCGACGGCGCCTTGGTCAATCCGGTGCCGGTTTCCGTATGCCGCGCCTATGAGCAGCCGCTCGTCGTCGCGGTGAACCTGAATTACGATCTCTACGGGCGCTCCGCCGTCGTGCGCCACAATGCCAGCCTGTCGCCGTCCGAGGTTCACAAGCGCGAGGAAGCGCCGACAACGCGGCTTGGCATGACCGGCGTCATGGTCCAGGCCTTCAACATCATCCAGGACAGGATCGCGCGGGCGCGCCTTGCCGGCGACCCGCCGGATATCTCGATCAATCCGCGCCTGAGCGATATCGGTCTGTCGGAGTTTCATCGCGCCGGCGAAGCAATCGCGCGCGGTTACGAGGAGACCAAGGTGCGGCTTCCTGAATTGAAGCGGATGCAGGATTTGTTCGCCGGCTCCGTGTGAAGCCGGCGAAACCGTCAGCCGGCGATATAGGCCTTGATCTGCTCGGCTTCCATCTCGACTTCCGCGATGCGCGTCTTCACCACGTCACCGATGGAAATGATGCCGGCGAGCTTTCCGTTGGCCTCGACGGGAACATGCCGGAAGCGGCGGCTGGTCATAAGCTCCATCAACTCGTTCACCGTCGAATCCTCGTGGCAGCGATAGACCTTGGCGGTCATCAGCGACGCGACTGGCTGATCGAGACAGGCGGCACCCGATTTGGCGATGGCATGGACGACGTCCCGCTCGGTGAATATGCCGGAAATCTTGTTCTCCATCCCGACGATGACGATGGCGCCGATCTTCTTCTTGCTCAGAATCAGCGCGGCTTCCGATACGGTCGTCTGAGGGCCGGCGGTGACGACATCCCTGCCCTTGATATCGAGTATCGCTTTGACTGAATTGGACATTGAACCTCCTATGCAGTGAATAAATCAGGCTATCACAGGCATCCGCGGCGGCTTCTCCTCCCATCACGGATCGGTTCGAATGGTGCACTCCAATCCTCAGGATTGCAATGTTTCAGTTTGTTCTGAAATGACAGGCTGCGCCGGCGGCTTACGGTCGAAGAGAGGAAACAGCAGGAAGCCGAAGAGGAAACCGCCGATATGGGCGTCCCAGGCGATGGCCTGTCCGTCGCCGCCGAAAACCGGCACGCCTGATGCGATCAGGATATTGCCGGCGAACCAGAAGATGATGAACATCAGCACGGTACGGCTGCGGAACGTTTCGATGACGGAAAGCCGTGGATTGAGATGTGCGGCCCGGTTTGGTCGCCGCTCCGGCGGAAAGGCGAAGCGGCAGGCAGCGCCCATGAGGCCTGAAATCACGCCGGAAGCGCCGACGAGCGGCGCCGGACTGCCCCAATTGAGAGCTGCGTGCAGAGCCGCCGCAGCAGCCGACGAAAGGATCCAGAATACAAGATAGCGGCCGGCGCCGATGCGTCGTGCAACCGGCGTCCCGAACGCCATCAGCCATAGGCTGTTGAAAAGGATGTGTTCGATGCTGCCGTGCAGAAGCGAGTAGGTCAGCGGTGTCCAGAACGGCTGCAGGCCCTGCTCCGCCAGCGACGTAGCGTAACGCAGCGGAATGAAGCCGAAATTGAAAAAGAGCCAGTCGATCGCGTTATCGGAAAGCAGAAGCGTCTGCACCGCGTAGATCGCGATCAGAACGGCAAGGCTCGCCAGCACCGGGCCTGGTAGATTGAAGGCAGGTTCGCGCTGCGGCTTTGTGGTGGGCTCCGTAGCCGGTTGCGGCTCGACCGAATGCTCGTCCATGTTCCTGCCTCATGTTTCGTGGCCGGTCCTTACACGACGAGCAGTCAAAAAAAAAGCCGTCCGGCTTGCGCCGAACGGCCGGTCGAGCGCCCCCGGGGATATTTGTCCCCGCACCCGATGAGTTGTGCTGAACTTCCTAGCCAGGAAGCGATGAAGAAAGAGTGCCATGTCGTCGGGCGATGTTCAATCGAAACCCTTCTTTAACCTTAACCGCCCGGATCTGGCATGAAAAACGCAAGGTAGAGACCAAGGCGGCCATGAAGACCGTCTGTTGATCCGGAATGAAACAACTGGTGCCGAAATGCGTCTCAAAACCACAATCGAGCTGTTTGACTATTGGAATCGCCTTCGCGGCGCGGAAATAGCGCCGCTCAGAAACGAGGTCGAGCCGACGCAACTGCGCAATATTCTATCGAGCCTCTTCATGCTTGAGATGGTCGATTCCGACCGCGTCGTCTTCCGTCTGGCGGGGACCCGTATCTGCGATTTTTTCGGCCGTGATCTCGGCGGTGCCGCGATCGACAGCCTGTGGGCACATGGTTGCGACGACATCGGCAAGACGGCGGCCGGCGTCATGACGCACGCATTGCCCGCTCTGCTCAATGCGACAGGCTACAGCGCTGCCGGCCACCGCGCCGCTTTCGAGATCATCCTCCTGCCGCTACGCAACGCCGAGGGCAAATGCGACAAGCTGCTCGGCGCTATCGCACCGGCCACGGCTGCAAGCTGGCTGGAGGTTGTGCCGCTCGAATTCCTCGTTCTTGATCGTAGCCGTTTGTTGCACGAGGAACTCGGCAAGAGTTCTGTGGCCGGTGAAGAGACTGTCAATGGTTCCGCGCCCACGCGCCCGCTGACCATCGCCGAGACTGTACGGCAGATGATGTCGCATCTATTCGATGCAAACAGTGACGTCAGTGTTACGCCACGGCACAACTGAAACTGTCAAAGTGCAGCTCTGAAACAACCTTCTGTTAAGGGATTGCGGGTAATGATCGGCTCGATTTATTTGATGAAGAAGCCCTTTGATGCACGCGTTCCAGCAAGTTCAGCCACAACGGACTGCGCCACGCCTCGAACAAGGTGCCTTTCAGCGCGTCCCGATTAATATGCAGGGCCGGCTGATGCTGGCCAATTATGAAGAATTCGAGTGCGTTGTGGTCGATATGTCTCCTGGTGATATGTATGTCACCTGCCTGGGACGTCCCCGCTCCGCCGAACGCGTCATTGCCTACATCGATCATCTCGGCCGCGTCGAGGGTTATGTCCAGACGGTGGATGGCCGCGGCTTCGCCATGTCGATCCACGCCACCGAACGCAAGCGTGAAAAACTTGCTGCCCAGCTCACATGGCTCGCCAACAAGCACGAACTCGGCCTGCCGGAAGATCGTCGCCACGACCGTCTGACGCCGCGCGAAACGACCACCGAGATCACGCTGGAAGACGGCAGCCGCTACACCTGCCGCATCATGGACCTTTCGCTGTCGGGTGCTGCCGTCGACGTCGAAATGCGCCCTGCCATCGGCACGCCGCTCAGACTCGGCAACATGCGCGGCCGTGTCGTCCGTCATTTTGTCGAGGGCGTGGCGATTGAGTTCCTGTCGGTCCAGTCACGCGAGACGCTGCGCGAATTTCTCTGACGCCTGCCATTTCACTGTCACGAAACTGAGCGAAAAGGACCACCCTTCTAGGATCGGTCCATGACGTCTCTCTATCCACAATCCGAACCCCACGATCAGGGCCTGCTCGATGTCGGCGACGGCAATCGCATTCATTGGCAGGTCTTCGGCAATCCTGTTGGCTATCCGGCGCTCTACGTTCACGGTGGCCCCGGCTCAGGCAGCTCCGTCTCCGCAAGCCGCTATTTCGATCCTGCCGTCTACAGGATCATTCTCCTCGATCAGCGCAACTGCGGCCAGAGCCTTCCGCATGCCGGTGCCTTCGGGAATGATCTCACGGATAACACGACTTGGCATCTTGTAGAGGACATGGAGCGTCTGCGGCGCCACCTAAACGTCGAGCAATGGCTGCTCTTTGGCACATCCTGGGGCTCGACCCTGGCGCTCGCCTATGCCGAAACGCATCCGAAGCGCGTAAGCGCCATGATCCTCGCCGGCGTCACGACCACACGTCCGCAGGAGATCGATTGGCTGACGCGCGGCATGGCGATCCTCTTTCCCGAGGAGTGGAACCGAATGCTTGCCGCTCTTCCGCCTGAGCTGCGCGTGCTCGGCCCGCTGGAGGGCTATCATCGCCTTCTCAACGCCCCTGATATGGCGACGCGTCTCAAAGCCGCCCGCGACTGGCATGATTGGGAAGCGGCCTCGATCCTGCTTGCTGATCCTGATGGAATGCCGCGTCGCTGGAGCGATCCGCACTATCTGCTGGCCCGGGCGCGTATCATCACCCACTACTTCCGGCACAATGCATGGCTCGAAGATGGCGCACTGTTGCGTGATGCCCACAAGCTCGCAGGTATTCCAGGCATGCTGATCCAGGGACGTCTCGATCTCGAGGCGCCGCTGACAACCGCTTGGGAATTGTCGAGGTCTTGGCCGGGAAGCGAGCTGATAGTCATGGAAAAGGCTGCCCACTCGCCTTATCACGACGAAATGGCCCGGGCGATCGTCGCCGCCACTGACCGATTTCGAAAAGAATCTCAAAAATAATTTCTGGCGATCTGTGCGCGCAAACGCGAATGCCGCCGTTTTAGCCCCGGTATCCCAGCCCTTTCGCATCAAAAAGCGACGCCTTACAGCGGAGCTGCATGGTAAAGCAGTAGTTACGGAAATGCGCACTTTCGCGACGGCGTTAACTTCTTGTCCCGAATCCGGCCGTTTCGCTACCCATCCTCTTTCGGCGAAAGAAACAATTTTAATCGAATTTGCCTCGAATTCGGTTCGATTTTTATGCGCATTTGATTTTGTTTTTAGTCGAATTCTCCGCGTGTTTGAATCAAGTAAGCCCTTAATTTGACTACGTAATTTTGCGCCGGATAAAAACGTCTGTGTCAATTTCTCCTCACAACGGGGAGACGACAAATGACGATAGCAACTTTTATCAAGAGCGGCCTGGCGGCCGGTGCGATGTTGATTGCAACGATGGGCTCGGGACAAGCGACGCCTCTCAACATGACGGTTCTTGGCAACTCCAGCCCGCCGATCGGCGCCTATCAGTTCTGCAAGGAAATCCCATCCGATTGCAAGAACCCAGCGGGCGACGAAGGCGCGCTCGTTCTGACCGAGGACCTCTGGAAGACGATCCTCAAGGTCAACTACGAGACCAATTCCAAGATCACGCCGATGACCGACATGGAAATCTACGGTGTCGAGGAACGCTGGGCCTACCCCACCACCGTCGGCGACTGTGAAGACTACGCGCTGCTCAAGCGCAAGCTGTTGATCGATGCCGGCATCTCGCCGTCGGACCTGCTGATGACCGTCGTGCTCCAGCCGAATGGCGATGGCCATGCGGTACTGACCGTCCGCACCGACCGCGGCGACTTCATCCTCGACAACATGCGCAACAAGGTCCTGCTGTGGGCCGATACCGAATACACCTACCTCAAGCGCCAGAACGCCGCCGATCCCTCGCGTTGGGTGAAGCTTCAGGATGGCCGTGCCGTGGCCGTTGGTAGCGTGAAATAGTTCCCTGCTGCCGGAGTCATGCCGGCAGCGGGGTCAGGCGCCCCGGTCAACCCGCATCCCCGTGCCGACCGGCGCCCGGAGCCGCTCCTGCTGTCCCAGGGGCGGCTCGCCTGTTTTAAGGCTTCGCGCAAGCTTTTAATGTTTTCTTAACCGCAAGAGCCGGATGATTGCCGGCATCATCTCAGCACCGGCGGCTCTTGTATCTCCTGCGGCGGTCTCACACCCGAAGGCCGCCAATGAGCCATTCCGCTCACCACCAGGACGATATCTCGGAAACGCCGCTGGTTTCGAATGGTTTCCTGGTTCGTGCCACCGCCGTCGTGGCGCTGCTCGCAGCGCTGACTTTGGTCATCAGCATCGGCGGACGCTGGCTTGGCGCCCGCGTCTCCCTCGCCGGCAACACCGACAGCAAAGCGCCGGTCACGATCACCATCGGCCGCGATACGCTGCGCCTGCCGGAGAATGTCCTGCGATTCCCGAGCCAAAGGCGCGACGGTCTGCTGGAGCGCGCCGATCTTTACCTCACGTGGCCGGAAATGCAGGGCTATGCCAATGAGCACCGCGCCCGTTTCGACGATGTCTCCCAGTCCGCGGGACTGATCTTCCTGCAGATTTCCCAAGGCACCATGTCACGCGACATGTCAGGTCGATTCGAGCCGATCTACTCGCACCTCCTCGATGGTGATCCGGTGCCCTACCAGAACGGCATGATACTGCATCGGTTGCGCGCCGATGCTGGCTATGCCGACGAGGTCCTGCTTACAGCCCCTCGCAAGGATGGTTCCGAATACGTCGTACGTTGCGTGTTGCCGGCGACGCCCGCTTTGCAGAGCAGCGGCGACTGCCAGCGTGATATCCGCATCGGCAACGATTTAAGTGTGCTTTACCGCTTCTCCAGTCGGCATTTGCCCGATTGGGACCATATTGATGCCGCTATTCGCCAATTTGTAGAAACGCGCCTCGTGAGCCGTTCTGCGACAGGCCGCTAGAATGATCCGATATGCCGCAAGAAACGATTAATCATAAACGGATTGGTAACTCCGGGCGGCTAAATTCCGAAGAGAACGATTGCGCGAGAGGGCGCGCGGTCTCTCCGATGTCAATGCAAGCGAAGAGTTGAATAGTGTCAAGGTCAGTCTCCTCCTCCGTACCTCCATCCCGGTCCCGCAATTTCCTTCTCAAGGCGATCATGGCGCTCAGTCTGGCGGCCGGCATCGTCGCGACCGAAGCGGTCAACGCCGAGGCCGAGGCGGCCAATTCGAAATATGCCGGTATCGTCGTCGACGCCAAGACCGGCAATGTCCTCTACAGTGAGAACGCCGACCGCTTGCAGTATCCGGCCTCGCTCACCAAGATGATGACCCTTTATCTGACTTTCGAAGCGCTCGAACAGGGTCGCATTCGTCTCGACACCGCGGTTCCCTTCTCCGCCCACGCCTCCGGCCAGGCGCCGACCAAGCTGGGTGTCCGCGTCGGCGGTCAGATCAGCGTCGAGCAGGCCATCCTCGGCCTCGTCACCCTGTCGGCCAACGATGCTTCCACCGCTCTCGGCGAGCTGCTGGGCGGCAGCGAAGACCGCTTCGCGCAGATGATGACTGCCAAGGCGCATGCGCTCGGCATGACGCGGACGACCTATCGCAACGCCAACGGCCTGCCGAACACCGCGCAGATGACGACGGCCCGCGATCAGGCACGTCTCGGCATCGCGCTTCGCCAGCATTTTCCGCAGTATTACGGCTATTTTTCCACGCAGAGCTTCAAGTTCGGCAACCGCATCATTCGCAGCCACAATCGTCTTGTCGGCTCGGTGCGCGGCGTCGATGGCATCAAGACCGGCTACACCCGCGCGGCCGGATTCAATCTCGTGAGTTCGGTGCAGGTGGATGGCAAGTCGATCGTCGGCGTCGTGCTCGGCGGCGCCTCCACCCCTGCCCGCGACAACCAGATGCGCAAGCTGATCGCCGCCTATCTGCCGAAAGCATCCGGTCGTGGCGGCTCCAGCGATCTTGTCGCCGAATTGCCCAAGAAGGCGCCGGCACCTGTGATCCCGCAGGAAGTCGCCGCTGCCGCTTCCACCGATATCGGCCTGCCGAACAAGGGGCCGAAGCCCGACATCCGCACCGAGGTTGCCTCCGCGCAGGTCGCTTATGCCGATACCGCGCCGGCCAAGTCCGCCAATCCGTTGCTGCAGCAGGAAATGCCCGCTCCGAGCCGCGTGAAGACGCAGACGATCAAGCAGGCGTCCATCGCCCAGCCGACCGCGACGCCGTCCTATACCCCGCCGGAACAGGGTGACACAGCGGTCGACGCACTGACCACCGCCTCGACCAAGGAAGCGATGCCGAGCGGCTGGGTTGTTCAGATCGGTATTTCGTCCAGCAAGGACGGCGCGATGGACCTCCTCAATGGCGCCAAAGCCAAGGGCGGCAAGGCCCTGCGCTCCGCTAAGCCCTTCGCCGTCGCCTATGCCGGCGGCTACCGCGCCCGCTTCGGCGGCTTCGACGAGCAGCGTGATGCCGTCAATGCCTGCAACGCGCTGAAGCGCTCCGGCGTTAAGTGCTGGGCTTCGGCTCAATAGTGACTTTCGGATCGCCTGCGCCATGCCGGCGATCCGTTCGAAATACGGCCGCGATCGGTGTTCGCGATCCGGCCGGTGTATTCAGACTCGATTTGTATTGCGTACGGGGATGACTATGGCAACGAACGAAAATATGCCGGAATTTCCGGCTGTTGGCCGGCTGACCGGCAAGAACCCGCGGATCGGAATGCACCCGCTCCATGAAGCGGCGCTTCGCCTTGCCGAAATCGGGCTGCAGCGCCCGAAGCCGAAGGGCGCCAAGACCAAGGATCTCATCAATCTGCTTCTCTGCCACGGTGCTCGCGCCTGGCGTTATTCGCAGCCTGAGGCCCGAATCCACCTCAACGTCACCTGCGCAGGCCGCCGTTCGCCCGTCACGCTGCGCCTGCGCTGATCCGTTCAGAGCAGCCCAAGTTCGGAAAGCTCGCGGCGCAGGTCCGCGGGCATTTCCAAGACACCTTCGCCCAACGTCGTGATGTCACGGGGCGTATCGTCTTGCGGGTAATAGCGCCAGCCCTGGAATGCGCGCTTCGGCTGCAGTGAGGTCTCGATCACCTCTGGTCCGAGCACTAGATTGCAGCGCGAAATTCCCTCTCCATCCGTGAAGGTGGTGATATCCAGCAGCTTCTGGCGCGCCTGCACCTGCCCCTTGATCACCCAATAGAGAGAGCCGCCGTCGAGCAATTCCTCGACACGCTTCGGAACCATCCGGGTCGTATGCACCGAATGCGGTTCAAGCCCGGCCGCAATGGCGCGCAGCGAGCGCTCCGCCACCCATTCGCGAAGGTCGTCGATCGAGTCGGCGCCGACGCACAGTTTGATAAGATGCAATGCCATGCTGCCGTTCAAATCCTTTTGCCCGGCAGCGTCAAGCGGGAAAGCAGGCCGCGCGCAGATGTGACGCAGCTTTGCGCTGATGGGCAGCGGGAATGGCCGGATAAACCTTCCCTACAGATGAGCGATCTTGTTCTCAACATCGGCTAGTCGCGCGCCAAGTTCGTCAGCGCTGCGCGACGCATGTGCCGAATCTCTGAGAGCCGTCAGAACATCGTTGTATTGACCAGCGAGGTCGATCTGCGTTCGCGCGAGGTCGCGAGCGCGATCGTCGAGCAGTCGCTCGGTCTCGTCGAGCCGCGCGGAGATCGCATCAAGCCTTCCTGAGGTCTCGCTGTGCTGCCTGACGGTGATGTCGTGCAATCCGTTCATTTTCCGATTGAGCTTGGTTATTTCAATTTCGACCGAGTTGAATTTCTCGATCGCGGCTTCAACCATGCCCAAGGTCCGCTTCTGACCATTGAACATCGCTTCCATCAGCGCCAGCAGCTTTTTTTCTTCGTCGGCCATGTCGAAGTCCCTTACTTTCGACTGAATATGGCATTCTCGCCGGGAAAGAACAAGAACGGTTGCCCTCTCTCATACGCTGCAACTTTCCGATGCGTCACGGCTTCCTTGACGATATCAGCCGTGGACGACCATCAACATTCGACGACGTTGACCGCGAGCCCTCCCAGCGAAGTTTCCTTGTATTTCTCGCTCATGTCGTTGCCGGTCTGACGCATGGTTTCGATGCAGGCGTCGAGCGGCACGAAATGCTGGCCGTCGCCCTTGATTGCCAGCGACGCGGCGGTGACCGCCTTGACGGCGCCGAGCGCGTTGCGCTCGATGCAGGGAACCTGCACGAGGCCGGCGATCGGATCACAGGTCATGCCGAGATGGTGCTCCAGCGCGATTTCGGCGGCGTTCTCTATCTGCTCGGGCGTGGCGCCCATGACGGCGGCCAGCCCGGCGGCGGCCATCGCCGCGGCCGATCCGACCTCGCCCTGACAGCCCACTTCGGCGCCGGAGATCGAGGCATTGTGCTTGATGATGCCGCCGACGGCGGCCGCCGTCAGCAGATAGTCGCGGATGCCCTTCTGGTCCCAGTCGTCATGGAAATGCTCGTAATAGCGGATCGTCGCCGGAATGACGCCGGCAGCGCCGTTGGTCGGCGCCGTCACCACGCGTCCGCCGGCGGCGTTCTCCTCGTTGACGGCCATGGCGTAGACGCTCAGCCAGTCGTTGGCGAGCAGCGGGTTGATACGGTTGCTGCGCCATTCCTCCTGCAGCTTGTCGTGGATCGCGCGGGCGCGACGGCGCACGTTAAGCCCGCCCGGCATGATTCCGTCCACCTTCAGCCCGCGCTCGATGCAGGAACGCATCGCCTCCCAGATCCTGTCAAGGCCGGCGTCGAGCTCCTCGGGGCTGCGCTGGCTCTCCTCGTTGGCGCGCTTCATCTGCGCGATCGAAAGGCCGGAGCGCTGCGCCATGTCGAGCATCTGCTTGGCCGTCGCAAAGGGATAGGGCACCTTGGGGCCGCTGGCGGCAGCCTTCTTACCGGCGCTCATGCGCTCGAGTTCGGTATCGGTGACGACGAAGCCGCCACCGACCGAATAGTAGATCCGTTTCAGGAGCAGGCGATCGTTCTTGTCGTAGGCTGAAAAGGACATGCCGTTGGCGTGGCCCGGCAGCGGGGTCTTCTTGTCGAAGATCAGGTCGGTCTTCGGCTGGAAGGCGTAACCGGGGTGGCCCGGTGGCGTGATGCGGCCGGTGCGCTCGACCTGGTCGATGATCGCGTCCATGTTGTCGGGATCAACGGTATCCGGCTGCTCGCCCATAAGGCCGAGCACGACCGCCCTGCCCGTTCCATGGCCGATCCCGGTATAGGCCAGCGAGCCGTGCAGGCTGGACTTGATCGTGACGATCTGCGCGCCCGTCGACGGCCGGGGCCACTCGTCCGACAGGATCAGATCGAGAAAGCGGTTGGCCGCCGTCATCGGACCCATCGTGTGCGAGCTGGAGGGGCCAACGCCGATCTTGAAGACGTCGAAAACGGAAAGGAACATGTGTGCGTCCTGTAAAGTTAGCTCGAGAAGCCTAAGCCAAAGCCGTTAGCGATCCCTTCTGTTCCCCGACATCGCATTTCACGCGTGCGACACCGGTAAAACGAAGTGTGGCATCGTCGCGGTCATTGCGGCGCACGCTTGCATATGTAGAGTGGCGCGAAAATAGCGGAACCATGAATCGATATAGTGATGACGACGTCTGATTACATCGCGCTTGTTTTCTTCGCCGCCGTTTGGTTCGGCTACGCCCGGCTGCTGCAGAGCGCAAGCCTTTTCGGCCGCACCAGCCTCACCCACGCCATGCGCGAACGCCGGCGTGAGTGGATTTACAATTCGCTGCGTCGTGACCTGAAGATGATCGACACGCAGATCATGGCCGGCCTGCAGAACGGCACGGCCTTCTTCGCCTCCACCTCGATCTTCGCCATCGGCAGCTGCTTCGCGCTGCTCGGCGCCACCGAAAAGGTGGACGCCGTCTTCGCCGACCTGCCCTTCGTCTTTCACAGCGGCCATGCGGTTTTCGAGATGAAGGTCGGCGGGCTGGCGGCGCTGTTCGGCTATGCCTTCTTCAAGTTCGGCTGGTCCTACCGCCTGTTCAACTATTGCACCATCCTCTTCGGTGCCATCCCGATGGTGCGCGACGCCGAAGAAGACAATCTGGCCGCCGAGCGCGCGGCCGAGCGGGTCATCCGCATGAACACGATCGCGGGTTCGCATTTCAACGAGGGCCTGCGCGCCATCTTCCTGTCGATCGGCTATCTCGGCTGGTTCATCAACCCCTACGTCTTCATGGCGACGACAACGATCGTCATCGTTGTCCTGACGCGCCGGCAGTTCTTTTCCGAGGCGCGGCTGGCGATCATGGACGACCGGGTGCCATCAAATCTCCACCTTTTACCTGTTCCCCGCGGCAAGCCGTCCACTGACGGCAGCGACTCACTCGGGGAAAAATGAATGACCGTTCCGGCGACTGACACGACGGCGCAAGCCGCACCGAGGGCGGCCCGGCCGCCGCGCATTGGCCTCCTGGACACGGTTCGTGGCGCGGCGCTGATCGCCATGGCGACCTATCACTTCAGCTGGGACCTGGAATTCATGGGCTATCTGGCGCCCGGCACGGCAGAGACCGGCTGGCTGAAGCTCTACGCCCGCGCCATCGCCTCGACCTTCCTCTTCATCGTCGGCATCAGCCTGGTCCTGGCCAGCACACCTGACATCCGCTGGCGCCCGTTCTGGAAACGATTCGCGATGATCGCGGCTGCGGCGCTGCTGATCTCGCTCGCGACCTTCTACTTCGTGCCCGGCGAGTGGATATTCTTCGGCATTCTGCACGCGATCGCCGTCCTGAGCCTCGTCGGCCTCGCCTTCACGCGTCTGCCGCTCGCCATCACCATCCTGGCGACGGTCGTGGTCACGATTGCTTGGCTGGTCGATACCTGGATCGCGCCCGGCGTGCTTCGTTCGGAAATCTTCAATCCGCGCTATCTTGCCTGGATCGGCTTTGCCGAAATGCCGCAGCGCTCCAACGACTATGTGCCTGTCTTCCCTTGGGCGGTACCGTTCCTCGTCGGCCTGACGGCAACGCGGATCGCCATGCTGACGGCGCTACCGCAGCGGCTGGCCGCGCTAGGAACCGGAAATAGCCCGTTGGCGAAAATCGGGCGCCACAGCCTGCTCTTCTATCTCGTGCATCAGCCAGTGCTGATTGCGATCGCCTATGGCCTCACCTTCGTCGTGCCGCCGGCAAAGCCGGATCCGGTTGAAGGCTATCTTCGCCAGTGCAACGCATCCTGCGTGCTGCAGGAAAGCGAAGCGCTTTGCCGCGCCTTCTGCCAGTGCACGCTCGACAAGCTGCAGCAGCAGAACCTCTTCACGCAGTTTCAGTCCGGGGTAATCAAGCCGGATGACGGCCGCATCATGTCGCTGGCCGACGAGTGCAGCGCCAGCGCGCAATAATCAGGTGCCGACACCGATATCGGCTAGGCGGCCGAGGCAGGCCTCTTCGATATTGTCGAGTTCCGCCAGCGTGTCGTCGATATCCTTGCGCTTCTGGCGCAAATCCTCGCGCTTCTCGTCCACGCGCTTCATCAACAGCTTGAGCTGTCCGAGCTCGCCCGGAGGCTCCTTGTAGACCTGGATGATCTCGCGGATCTCGGCGATGGTGAACCCGATTCTGCGCCCGCGCAGAATCTCCTGAATCAACCGCCGGTCGGTCGGCCGAAACAGCCGTGTGCGCCCCCGCCGTTCCGGATGAATGAGGCCCTCGTCCTCGTAAAACCGGAGCGTTCGCGTGGAAACGCCGAATTCGCGTGTCAATTCAGTGATGCTGTAGTATTTACTGACCGGCATTGGCTCCCCACCATTCTAGCAAATGATAATATTGACTTTTACGTAATAGTCAATTTGCGCATGGGGCTTTGCGCCGGCTAAATTATCTGGCTCAACGAGACTTTGTTGGTTTCAGATTCCGAACCACCATGTGGCGATGCCGAGAAACGCGAAGAAGCCCGTACAGTCGGTGACCGTCGTCACGAAGACGGAAGACGCGATCGCCGGATCAGCGCCGACTTTGTCGAGCAGCAGCGGCAGCAGGATTCCTGCAAGCGCTGCGGCGAAGAGATTGATGATCATCGCCGCACCGATGACAAATCCCAGCTGATAGTCGTGGAACCAAGTGGCGGCGATGATCCCGAGCAGGACGGAGAAGATCGCTCCGTTGGCGATCCCGACGCCCGCTTCCCTGCGGATGATTCGCCCCGCATTGTAGATATCGATGTCGCCGGTCGCGAGCGCCCGCACCGTCACCGTCATCGTCTGTGTCCCTGCATTGCCTCCCATGGAGGCGACGATCGGCATCAGCACCGCGAGTGCGATCATCTTCTCGATCGAGCCGTCGAACAGCCCGATAACGCTTGCCGAAAGCAGCGCGGTTCCAAGGTTGATCAGGAGCCAGAGAAAACGCGAGCGAACGGTCGAGACGATGTTGTCGGACAGCTCTTCGTCGCCGACGCCGCCGAGGCGCTTGATATCCTCGTCGGCCTCCTCGTGGATGACGTCGACAACGTCGTCGATGGTGAGCACGCCCACCAGCCGCTCGTTCTCGTCGACGACGGCGGCGGAAAGGAGGTCGTACTGCTCGAAGAGCTGGGCTGCCTCTTCCTGGTCCATCTCGGCGGGGATGGGATGGTTGGTATCCCGCATGATGGTTTCGATCTTCATCTGCCGTTTGGTGCGCAGGATCTTGTCGAGGTCCACGGCACCAAGCAGCTTGAAGGTCGGATCGATCACGAAGATCTGCGAGAAGGAATAAGGCAGGTCCTCCTCGTCGCGCATGTAGTCGATCGTCTGCCCCACCGTCCAGAACGGCGGCACAGCGACGAACTCCGTCTGCATGCGTCGACCGGCGGAGCTCTCGGGATAATCAAGCGCGCGCCGCAACCGCACCCGCTCGGTGAACGGCAACTGCGCCAGAATGTCTTCCCGGTCTTCCTTGTCGAGATCCTCGAGAATGTAGACGGCGTCGTCCGAATCGAGCTCGCCGATCGCCGCCGCGATCTGCTCGTTCGGCATCTGATCAACGATCTCGCGGCGGATCGCCTCGTCGACTTCGGTGAGCGCCGTCAAGTCGAATTCGTCTCCGAGCAGGCGCACGAGCGCAAGACGCTGGTCGGGCTGTATAGATTCGAGCAGGTCGCCGAGTTCGGATTCGTGGAGGCGCGCGACGGACTGGCGCAGGAAGATGGTGTCGCGGTCGGCAATCGCCGCTCCGACTAGCGAGAGAAAGTCGCCGCGGACGTTTCCGCTCTCGTCGTAGATGTCGGCCCTGTCGTCATCCGGACGTGCGCGGACGAGCTCTTCTGCGTCGTTCGTCATCTTGTGCCGCCCTCGCATCCTGTTTGAAGTTCAACGACTTCGCCTGCCCGCAATATTGTCTTCGTGCTAGCTGAAACATGCTGTTGCGTCCAGCAGCAAACGCCCTCCAGGATGACAACGCCTGCGGGGGACGATAGTTTCCGCCGACTGAAATCAGGAACCCGACGCTGTGACCGTTCGCACCATTCTACGCTTCCCCGACGCGGGCCTCAGGACGCGCTGCGATCCCGTCGAAACCTTCGACGAAAGCTTGCGCGTTCTCTCGAACGATCTGCTCGATACCATGCGCGCGGCGCCCGGCGTCGGCATCACCGCCGCTCATATCGGCGTCTTCAAGCGCATCTTCGTGCTCGAACTCAGCCGCGAGGATGGCGTACGCGTCTATGTCAATCCGGAAATCCTCGACACGTCGCTGGAGACGATCCGGCATACGGAAGGCAGCGTTTCGATGCCGGGTATGGTGGACGAGGTGACTCGCCCCAGCGCCATCCGCATTCGCTATCAGGATTTGGACGGCGGCTGGCACGAAAACGACGCCGAGGGTTTCCTCGCGGTGTGCATCCAGCACGAGATCGATCAGCTGGACGGCATATTCTGGTTGCTGCGGCTGTCCAAGCTCAAACGCGACCGCCTCGTCAAGAAATGGGATAAAGCGAACGGCTGAGCACGATCGTCTGCCCGCTTTTTTACCGAACCAATCCCGTCCCGATGAGTTTACCGAGAACAATAAACGGACGGAGAACCACGATGCCCCGTAATGACGAAAAGAACCCGCTGTCGCGCGAAGAGGACTACCGTGACTTCGAAGAGCGTGATGTGGAGGATGGCTGGCCCTATGCTGATGGCGCAGGCTCTCGCTCCAGTGCGCCCGACAATCGTGCCTATGGCGACACCGGCGCCAACTTTGATCGCGAACGCAACGGCGGCTTCCGTATCGACGGTGTCGATGCGGATGGTGGCGAAAATCGCCTTAAGGATTCGTTGCGCCCCGATACGATCGATCGCGAAGACAGCGACGAGCTGGAGGCCAAGGTCACCGAGAATCTGGAGAACATACCCGACGTGGACGTCGAGAGCGTAGACGTGCATGCGGACGGCCACACAGTGACCATCGAGGGCTCCGTGGAAACCATAGGCATTGCCCGCAAGGTCGAACTTGCCGCCCTCTCGGTCGATGGCGTCCATCAGGTCCGCAATCGCCTGGAAACCATCGGTGTCGATGCGCACATTCCCAATGAGGACTGAGCTTGCATTGATCGATGGAAGCCACCAGCGGCGATGGATCCGCAATCAATGATTGCGGATCCTGTTTGGCGCCAGTCAACGATTTAGCCGGCGGATGTTCCGACACGCAGCGATCAAATCCCGTCGCGAATCCGTGAATTTCCGTGAATAAATCGCGTCTTCACCGGTGCAAAACTCCCACATTCCTGCCACAATTGGGGCGCCGAATTACTTCTGCCGGGGGGTAATCAGCGTTGCTTAATGCAACAGAGGATTGAGGAGAACTCCTATGCGCTTTTCATTTGCCGCCGCGTCCATTCTTGCCCTCGGCCTTGCAGGCTCGGCCTTTGCCCAGCAGCAATATTCCAATGACTATACCAATGACAGCGATGGCTTCGCGCCGGTTAAGGTGGCACCAGCCAAGCCGATCCACTACGCCCGGCACGCCGCCCCGCAATACTCGTCGGATTATACCAACGACAGCGACGGGTTTGCGCCCGTGAAGATGGCGCCGCCTGCGGTCGACAAGATGGCGACTGCGAGCATCAAGCCGCTGCCCCCATGCCACAGCATGATTCACGGAAAGCAGACCGTCCACACCCAGGGTGGCGACAGCGGCACGACACGCCCGACCGCCTGCCGCGAAACACACTGAGAATCGCTTCGGAGCCGAAGGCCGGTCCCGCCGGCCTTCGATCTCTGCGGACCGATATCACGCCTCCTGGAACGCACTCTCATACACCGTCTCGCCGAACACGGCTTCGAACGCTTGCCGAAGACAGAGGTCGGCGTCCGACATCATGACGGGCAGGCCGAGATCGACGAGGCTGGTCACGCCATAGGCCGAGATGCCACACGGCACGATGCCGCTGAAATGCTCAAGTTCCGGCTCGACGTTGAGCGACAGTCCGTGAAATGTCACCCACTTGCGCAGCCGGATGCCAAGCGCCGCGATCTTGTCCTCGGCCATGGTCCCGTCGGGCAGCAGCGGCTTTTCCGGCCGGCGAACCCATACGCCGACCCGGTCCTCGCGCCGTTCGCCACGCACGTTCATCGAATCGAGCGCTCGGATGATCACCTCTTCCAGCGCGGCCACGAAAGCCCTTACGTCCTGCCGCCGCCGCTTTAGGTCAAGCATCACATAGGCGACGCGCTGGCCCGGCCCATGATAGGTGTATTCACCGCCCCGCCCCGTGGCGAAAACGGGAAACCGGTCGGGCTGCACGAGATCGGCTGAATCGGCGCTGGTGCCCGCGGTATAAAGCGGTGGATGCTCCACCAGCCAGACCAACTCATCGCCGCCCTCGGCGATGGCGGCCACTTCCCGCTCCATGATACCTACAGCCTCCTGATAAGGCACGAGCCCCTCGGCAACACGCCAGCGCACCGGTCGCGCGCCTTCGGCGGGAAACATGGAGAAATCGATATCGTTGCGCAGCATGCTTGAATCCTTGGCCCCGTTTTTCCACATCCGGAAAAGCGGCTGAGAGTGCCTATATGGCCCCGTTTGCAGGCCGATTCAAATGCTCTGATTTCTTTTGAAAAAAATCTGTCATATCGCCCTTGTGTCCCGGAAATCCTTTTGCTACATGCTGCGTCGCCGGCACAAACCGGCACCTACCACGATGCGGTCGTGGCGGAATTGGTAGACGCGCAGCGTTGAGGTCGCTGTGGGGCAACCCGTGGAAGTTCGAGTCTTCTCGACCGCACCATCCCTTCTCAAGGGAACTGATCGCGAGATCGTCACTGACGATCCGCGCATCATCCGAAACAAAGTTATTGTTTCCTGTCGCTTCTGGCCACACCCCTCACCGATAAAGCCATTTATGAAAGAATCGCCATAGCGATATGATTCGACATCGTTATCAGCGACTCGCTCAGCGACCGTTTTTCGCCGATTCTTTTTCATAAGAGGAATGACGTCGAACCGGCCTTGTCCGATTCCCCGTCTAATACAACAATGGCATCCGAAACGTGAATCGCGTCTCCGCATCGCTTGACGTTACGTAAATTCTGCCGCCATGCGCCTTGGCGATCTCGGATGCAATATAAAGGCCGAGACCGAGACCCTGTACCCCGGGCTTCGCGTCGCCGCGTCGAAACGGTAGAAAGAGCTTCGGCACCTGCTCGGGGGGAATCGCCTTACCGTTGTTGCTGACGGAAAGCTCCAATTCGCCCGCCGTCGTTCTTCCTCTGACTTTTACGGGATGCGCCTCGGCGCCGTGCGTGATTGCATTGGAGACGAGATTGGAAAACATCTGCGCCAGACGCAAGTGATCGACGCGCGCACGGTGATCGAACGTGAACGCGCTTTCGACATTGCGATCCCGATGGGCCGCGCGAATTTCGTCCACGGCATGCTGCAGCGTCACCGCCAGATCCGCGTCACTGACTTCGAGCGAAATTCCGCTTCCGAGACGCGCGCGCGCGAAGTCCATGACATTGTCGACCAGCGCCTCCATACGGCAGATGCTGGATTTCATCAGCTGGAGGATAAGTGGGCTGCGCTCCGTCCAGCCTTCCTTCAAAAGCCGCGTCGTGCCGGCGTCCACGGCGGCCAGGGGATTGCGCAGATCATGGCCGAGAACGGCGATGAACTGCTCGCGCAGCTCAGCCAGTTCGCGCTCCTGTTCCAGCGACGCCTGCGTCGCCTCCAGCCGCTCCCCGGCTCCGAGATGGTGCGCGATCAGTTCCGCGAACAGGCGAAAAGTGCCGATCACCTGCGGATTATTGATTTTTGCCGGATTGGCGTCGATGGCGCAGAGCGTCCCCCAGAACGTACCGTTGGCGAGGATGATCGGAACGGAAATATAGCTGCGCAGCCCATATGTGCGTGGCGTGTGGTGATCGCGGTAGTTTGGGTCGACGACGGCGTCGTCGAAGACGATTGCCTGCCGGTGGTCGCGGATTTCGTTGCAGAGCGTGCTCTCGATCGGCAACTCGTCGCCGGGCTTCAGGCCGAACCCGACATAATCGAGCGCCTCGCAGGTGATCCAACGCGTCTCCGTCACCCGCGCGACGGCTGCGAACCCCATGCCGGTGGTACGAAGGACGACATCAAGAATGGTCGGCACGGCGGCGATGCCGGCGATTGATTCGATATCCCTGGCGAAGTCCGAGGACATTTCGCTGTTCGACGTACCCGGCCGGGTGAAATCATTGGAGAGCGATGCGATGAAGCCGATGGTCTCGATGGCGGTGGTGGCGGCTTCCGCCAGCGCCTCCAGCGTTTCGATCTCCCATTGGGTCGGCTCGTAGGTCTGTGACCAATAGGCACCGATGGCACCTACGGGATCGTTCACCCGTACCGGCGCCATCGCCACGGCGCGAACGAAGGTACCCGCGTAAAGTTCGTAGGGAATTCGGTCGTCCATCGCGATATCAGGCACGACGACCGTCTGCTTGTTCATCATCGCCCAGCCGGAAACGCAGGCTGCCGCCGGAAACCTCTGGCCTTTCCACAGCGGCCCGATCGCATCCTCTTCCACGTAGTGGCAGAGATCGCCTTCCCTGCGGATGATCGAGATTCCCTCGCACCCGATCAGGCTGCGCGCGGTCGTGCGGATGGTTTCAATCACCTCCTCCATCGAGCGAGCACGCGCGATAAGAGATGTCGCCCGCGTAAGGCTGGCAAGCGGCGTGGGACGGTCGGAAGTCTGATCCAACGACATGGTCGCCCTATCTGCCAGGAACGATGGCATTCGTGTTTCAGGGTCTCCACTGTCGCATATAGGCAAGTAAAATCAAGGCGGAACATGGTCATGCAGCGGACGGTCGTCAATCTATCAGCGCCTTGAGCTTTTCGCGGCTCAATATCCGGATAAGGCGGTGCGAGCGGCCCTCCATCTGGATGATGTGAAGATCGGCGAGCTTGGTGAATGAACGCGCGACCGATTCGACGGCAAGCCCGAGATAATCTGCTACATCCCGGCGCGACATGAAGAGCTCGTAGTCCGACCCTCCGAAATGCTCCGCCATGTCGAGAACGAACCACGCGACGCGGCCGATGGCGCTCTGGCACACCAGCGCCAGTTGCCGTTCGCGTGCAGTCGCCAGGTTTTCCATCGCCAGGCTGAGAAGACTGACGGGAAGCGCCGCGGGGTCGACCACCGGGAAGCGTGCCAGGTTACTCTCGCAGATCGCCTCCGCGAAATCGTCATGCCTTCCGTTCGCCTGCAGGCCGAACCAATCGCCGGGGCAATGGAAGGCGAGGATGTAGCGCCTCCCATCCGGGAGGATGCGATAGACGCGCACCGCGCCCTCGTTCACCCGATAGATCGATGAAGCCTGCTCGCCTTGTCTGTAGATGAGTTGTCCGCCCTCGAACGACAGCAGACGCTGCACCGGGGCTCTCAGCCGGTTGATCTCGGCGGGCCCGACCGGTCGGAATCCCGCAGTCGCGACGTTGTTCGCAATGGTCATGGTCGCCCTCCATCGAAGGAGACGCTACGTCTTCGCAAGAGGTCGGAAAATTCGCAACGACCCCTACGTGTTCCTACGAGGTTCGCGTCGCGCGATGGTGGAGCGACGGCAAGGCGATGTAGCCGCCCTTACCTGATAGGCTCGCTATTGCGGCAGCGCGGTCTGCCGGAAAAATGTCACGACCGGCTCGTCCGGCGGTCCGAACCACGTGGTGAACAGGGCCGCGAAATCGGGGGATGCGTAAGTCTGGCTAAGCGCCCGGTCGACCTGCAGACGGAAATCCTCGTCGCCGCGCGCAAGTTCCAGCCCGAGCGGTTCATAGGTGAAATGCCGCCTCAGGACGACGAGATTGTCCGCGTCGCTGCTGCGGGCGACGGCGTCCATCAGCAACGGCATCTCGCCGAAGAGCGCAGGCGAACTGCCGTCGAGCACGCGATCGATACCGGCCTTGTAGTTTTCGACGGCCACGGACGACGCCGCCAGCTGGAAGGTTTTGATCTTGTCCGCCAACCAGTGCTCGCTCGTCGTGCCGGCGATGGACAGGAAGGTCTTGTGCTCGAGGATGGTGCGCGCCGGCGAGCCGCGCCAGACCGGACGGTCTGAAGGCTCGCCATAGGCCAGCACTTCCGTCAAGGCGAGCGGCGCGTTCTTGCTGACGACGACCCCTGTCCCACTTGGAAAGATCGGCAGCGAGAACGAAACCTCCTGTCGCCGCGACAGTGTTACCGGCTCGGCACCGCAGAGGAGATCGACCGCACCGCTCTTGACCGCCCCCGCCTTCGCATCACCCTCCAGCGGCACCCATTCGATCTTCATATCCGCGATCTGTGCCTCGGCCTTGATGTTGTCGGCGATCCTGTTGCAGAGAGCCACGGCATAGCCATCCGGTGCCCCCTGCTCGCTCTTGAACGAGAACGGCCTTGCATCCGGTTCATAGCCGAGCTTCAGCGTGGCCGTGGAGCGCACCCGATCCAGCGTCTGGGCTTGCGCCTCCGCCTGGAGGGCTACTCCGGCGCACAAGGCGGAGATCAATGCGACCAGACGATATGCGTTGTACGACATGGATGATCCCTCCCCTTATTCGGCCGGTACGCGATTGAGCCCGCCGGCGAAACGCGGCGCGATCCGCCCGTAGATGATGAAGCTGATCCCGAGCACCAGCATGCCGCCCAGCACCGCGTCCTTGCCGGAGGCATAGATCGCGTAGACGCTGTAGAGCATGCCGACCGTGGCGATGGCAGCGTTGAGCCGATACTTCGCCTGCGGCACCCCAGCTTTCTTCATGATGACGAACAGCGCCGACAGCGCGATGATGTATGGCAGCACGTTGGTCACCACGGCGAGATTGACGAGAGCCGAGAACTGCTCGCTGAGCGTCGGCGAGATCGTCATCAACGCCAGCAGCGTTTGCACGACGCCGAGGATGACCATGCCCTGCACCGGCGCTCCGAGCTCGTTGACGCGTGAGAAGACCGCCGGGAACATTCGCTCCTGCGCTGCACTGCGCGCCGTCTGCGCGATCGTGAACTGCCAGCCGAGCAGGGAGCCGAGGCAGGCGAGCACCGCCAGCGCCATGATGATGGAACCGATCGTCGGGTTGAACATGGTGGCATAGGCAAGCGCGAAGGGTCCGGTGGATGCCGCCAGATCGGCGTTCGGCACGATGCCCTGGATGACCGTCGTCGACAGAATATAGATGACCGCGGCGCCGAGCGTCCCGAACATGCAGGCGAGCGGCACGTCGCGCTTCGGGTTCTCCACCGCATCGGAATTTTGCGCCGCGGATTCCATGCCGAGGAAGGCCCACAGCGTTAGCGAGATGCTCGATCCCATCCCCTGCGCGAGGCTGAGCCCCTTCGGGTTCCATGCCGCGCCGAAGGTGGTCGAGCTGAACCAGAACCAGCCGATGATGGAGAGCAGCCCCACCGGAATGATCACGCCCCAGACCGTGATCGACCCGATCCGCCCGGTGATGCGCGGGCCGCCGAAATTGGCGGCCGTGGTCAGCCAGAGGAGGATGATCAGCGCCACGCAGGTCATGACAGGCGTGGAGGTCAGCACCGGGAAGAACCCGGCGAGATAGCCGACAGCTGAGATGCCGATCGCGACGTTGCCAATCGCGAGCGATAGGAAATAGAGGAAGAACACCAGGAAATAGCCGTCCCGGCCATAGGCGTCCTCGGCATAGGCCGACATGCCGCCGGGGCGCTGGTTGAACAGACCGGCCTGCGCGAAGCCGTAGGCGATCGCCATCGAGCCGACCGCGGTGACCAGCCAGGAGAGCAGCGAGATCGCACCCACCTGCGCCATGTTGGCCGGCAGCATTATGATGCCCGATCCCATCATGTTGACGGCAACGATGAAGGTCAGCTGCACAAGGTTCATCTTCTTCTTCGTGGTCGTTTCGCTGACGACGTGCAGTGTATTGTCGGTCATGATGTCACCCTCCCCTCCGGCTACTCGCGCACGACGTAGGTATGGAACTTGATGCGGCCCTGAATCCGCTCCTGGAACACGCCCTGGACCTCGTAGTTGAAGCCCGGGAAACGGTTGAAGGATTCCTCGAAGGCCAGGAAATAGTCGCGCATCGGCCACGCCCGGTCGTCCCAGCGCTCGCCCGGCAAGATGACGCCGATACCCGGCGGATAGATCAGTGCAAGCGTCGCGGAGATGCGGCCAACCGCCTCGGCCAGAGGAACATAATCGACATTGTTGGCGACCAGTGCCTCATAGGCCTGCTTCGAGGGGATGGCGGGCTCGGGGAAACTCTCGGAACGGAAGCAGAGGCGCTGCAACTCCTTCACGCCCGCTTCGCGGTAGAAGGAGTGCATCTCCTGGCAGACCTGCCGGACGGTGTAGCCCTGGTAGCGCTCGCGATTGGCGGCGAACACTGTCGGCAGCACCTCCTGAAGCGGCGCGTCGCGGTCCCACAGGTTCTTGAACTTCACCAGCTTGGCGACCAGCGTGTTCAGCTTGCTCTCGTCTTCGGCAGGCGTCAGCAGGAAGAGCAGGCTGTTGAGGTCGCACTTCTCCGGCACCACGCGCTGCTCGCGCAGATAGTTGGCGACGACGGTCGCGGGAATGCCGAAATCGCGATACTCGCCGGTCTTGCGGTCGATGCCGGGGGTGAGCAGCGCCAGCTTGTTCGGATCGACCATCGTGTAGCCGGGCGCATAGCCGGAGTAGCCGTGCCATTTCGCCTGTGGATCGAAGCGCCAGCATTGCTGCTCACGTTTCAGCACTTCGGTCGGGATATCCTCCCACCTGGCGTCGGCGATATCACCAGTATGATTCGACCCCGATACCGAAACCTTGTCCGGCACGAAGGGATCGAAGAACCATTGCTCCTCGGGCGACGCCGCCTTCGTCTCGTAATGCGCGACGAACCCGCGCAGCTTCTTGCGCACCTCAATTCCGAGTTCAATGCAGCGATCCCACAGCATCTCGCCGGCCTTGCCCTCATGCACCTTGGCGTTGACGTCGAGTGACGCGAAAAGCGGATAGAACGGCGATGTCGAGACATGCATTAGCAGCGATTCGTTGAACCGCTTGTGCTCGATGAAGCGTCGCTGGCCGTTGATATGTTCGTCGCGCTTGTGGATCTGCGAGGCCTGCGAGAAGCCCGCGCCCTGCTTGTGCACCGATTGCGTGGAGAAAAGCCCCGGCATGTCAGGCGACAGGTCCTTCAGCCGCATCGGGCTGTGGCCCTTGAACAGCGGATGGAAGGCGTTGTAGCCGATCCAGGCCTCGTCCCAGAGGACGTAGTCGCAGAGATGGCCGATCTTCTCCATGACTTGGCGGACATTGTAGATCGTGCCGTCATAGGTAGCGAGCTGGATGCAGGCGAGCCGGAACGGCCGTTCGGCCTTGGCCTGGCTCTTGTCGGTGACCAGGGGATGCGCCTCGATCTGCTTGCGCAGCCAGCCCTCGTCCCAGGCCGCCCAGTCGACGGCGCCGATCATACCGAAGGCGTTGCGGGCCGTCGGCAAAAAGATCGGAATGGCGCCGGCCTGCACCAGCGCGCCCTGATGCAGGGACTTGTGGTTGTTGCGGTCGAAGAGCACGAGATCGCCGGCCCGCAGCACCGCGTTGGTCACCACCTTGTTGGAGGTGCTGGTGCCGTTCAGGATGAAATAGGTCCGGTCGGCGCCGAATATCCGCGCCGCCTGCTTCTGCGCCTCCGCGGCCGGCCCTTCATGAATCAGCAGGTCGCCAAGATCGACATCTGCATTGCAGAGGTCGTTTCGGAAGATGCTCTCGCCAAAATATTTGAAGAACAGCTGGCCGGCCGGAGACTTGCGATAGAACTGCCCGCCCTGGTGGCCGGGGCAATCAAACGCGATGTTCGCCTCGCCGTCATAGGCCATCATGCCGCCGAAGAAGGGCGGCAGCAGCGACTTGCCGTAGTTGATCAGGCTGGAGACGATCTGCTTGGCGTAGAAGACGGGAGTCTGCTGGCCGAGATAGACGAAGCCGTCCACCTCCCCCACGCCTTCGACGACGTCGAGATCTGCGACCCCGAGCGCATCGGCCAAAGCCCAGATCGGCGTGCGGAAGCCGCTTTCCCTGACAGAGCGGAGAAACGTCCGCGCATCGCCCAGCCGTCCGCCCTCGACCGAGCCTATATAGGCCCCCACCGAGGCGTCCTCGGATACGTCGGCCGAATAGTCGTCACGGATTTCCACTTCGAAGCCGTCGGCCGCGATCTGCGCCAGCAATTCCTGCACTTGGCTGTTGGCGCGATCGACGATCGCCACGACCTTCAGCATCTTGTGGAAGGGAATGGCAACGGTCGGCGATTTCACGTCGCGCGGGATCATCGCTACGCCCCCTCTGCGATGCAATCGACGAGATAGCGGCGGCCATTCGGACCGGGCGTGAAGCGCAGGCCGTGAATATCGGTCTCGAAGCCAGGGAACTTACTGTCGAATTCGCGAGCGTAGAGCAGGTAATCCTGTATCGATTTGGTCGACTGCGTGATCCGCTCGCCCGGCATGATCAGCGGAATGCCCGGCGGATAGGGAACGATCATCACGGCAAGCACTCGGTCCATGAGATTGTCGATTTCGACGCTCTCGATCTTGCCCTTGACCAGCAGGTCATAGGCATCGGCGGGCCGTAGCGCCATGTCGGGCAGCACGGTGTACATTTCGCGCTGCGCCTTCGGCACGTCGTCCTTGCGATAGACGGCGTGGATCTGCTCGCAGAGATCCTTGAGCCCCATGCTGCCATAGGCCTCTGGATGCGCGGCGACCAACGCCGGCAGTGCCCGCGTCAGCGGTGCGTTGCTGTCGTAGATATCCTTGAAGTTGAGGAGTTCGGTGACCAGCGTGCTCCACTTGCCGCGCGTGATCCCCATCGAGAACAGCACCAGGAAGGAATAGAGGCCGGTCTTCTCGATCTCGATACGGCGCGACGACAGGAATTTCGTCACCACCGCGGCCGGGATGCCATGCTCCTGCATGAAGCCGCTGGCGGACAGGCCGGGTGACAGGATCGTCACCTTGATCGGATCGACCATCACGTGGTTTTCGGCAAGTCCGGTAAAGCCGTGCCAGCCGTCGCCGGGCTTCAGCACCCAATCCTCGTGCCGGTCGCTCGGCGTCTGCTCGGCAACCGTCGGCTCCCAGACGTCGAACCACCAGCCGCCCTCGGTCTGGCTTCGGACACCGTTCATCGCGCGGCGGAAGCTGATCGCCTCGTCGATCGTCTCCTGCACCAGCGAACGCCCGGCCGGCTGCTCCATCATCGCGGCGGCGACGTCGCAGGAGGCGATGATGCCATATTGCGGCGAGGTCGAGGTGTGCATCATGAAGGCTTCGTTGAAGCGGGTCACGTCCAGCCGCTTGTTTTCCGCGTGCTGGATATGGATCATCGAGGCCTGCGAAAGCGCCGCCAGAAGCTTGTGCGTCGAATGCGTCGCAAAGGTGACGGCGTTCTTCGAGCGAGCGGGCTGCGTCGACGAGATTCCGTGGAAGCCGTCGTAGAACTCGTGGAAGTTCGCATAGGCGTACCAGGCCTCGTCGAAGTGCAGCACCTCGACGGCGTCACCAAGCGACGCCTTGATCGCATCGACATTGTAGCAGAGCCCGTCATAGGTCGAGTTGGTAATGACCATGAGCCGCACCCTGCCGCTCGTTTGCCCGGCAAAGGGGCTTGCCGCGATCTTGCGGGCGATCGCTTCGGGTGTGAACTGGTCCTTGGAGATCGGGCCGATGATGCCGAGACCGTTGCGCGACGGTATAAGATAGATCGGGGTCGCGCCGGTCATGATCAGCGAGTGCAGGATCGACTTGTGGCAGTTGCGGTCGCAGAGCACGAGATCGCCACGCCCGACCATGCCGTGCCAGACGATCTTGTTGGCCGTGGACGTGCCGCCGACGACGAACAGCGTCTCGTCGGTTCCGAATATCCGGGAGGCATTTCGCTCGCCTTCGGCGATCGGGCCGACATGGTCGAGCAGCGAGCCGACGCTGCCGACAGACACTGAGATGTCCGAGCGCAGCGTATTCTCTCCGAAGAAGGTGTAGAACATCTGCCCGACAGGGCTCTTGCGGAAGGCAACGCCACCGCCGTGGCCCGGCGTATGCCAGGAATAGGCGCCCTCGAGCGTGTAATCCATCAGCGCCTTGAACATCGGCGGCGGCAGCCGATCGAGATAGTTGCGCGCTGCCTGGACGATGGCGCGCGCCATGAACTCGGCGGAGTCTTCGAACAAGCGTAGGAAGGCATTGGCGTGGCGCAGCACGCTCGCCGGCACGTCCTCGGCGGTCGTGTCGTCGCCGAACAGGAAGATCGGAATGCGGTCGTTCTTCTTGCGCTTGGCGCTCAGGATTTCTTCCAGTACCTGCCAGCGCGAAGTTTTGTCCTCGCTGCCGTCCACGGAAACCAGCCAGCAGGACTCCGTGTTGAAGATATGCACCAGCCGACGCGCGTCCTCATAGGTGACGCCTGAGACAATGCGGAAACCATCGGCCTCTATCGCCGCGGCCAGATCGCGCATGCCGCGCCCGGCAGCGCTCTTGCCCTCGAAATCCTCATCGATGACGGCAATGGGAAATGCCTTCTGGAAATCCATGCGTCCCTCCTCGGGCCACGGCAACAGGTGCTCGGCGGCGTGCTCATCTCGGCTGGAAGGAGCCTACACGGCAGGCGCACAGGCGTCGTTGATCGCAATCAACGTGCGGCCGAAAGGCGATGCGGCAGCCTATTCGGCCCACTCGACATCGGCGGTAAAGGCGATTGTCAGCCAGCGATTGACGCTCTCGTCGCCGATCGCCGCGCCGATCTCGTCGCGCAGTGCGTCCCATTCCTCGAGCCGCTTCGGCGGCAGTCCCTCGGGAACGATGAAATAGAGCTCGATCTCGGTGGCGCGCCCCACACGCGCGACATAGGCGCGATAAGACAAAAAGCCGAGGCGGCGGACGGTATCGGACGCGACGCGATCGACGTGCTCC
The DNA here is from genome assembly GCF_030380735.1 of Rhizobium sp. S152. Lineage (GTDB taxonomy): Bacteria > Pseudomonadota > Alphaproteobacteria > Rhizobiales > Rhizobiaceae > Rhizobium. Next base: position 115,832 of record NZ_JAUDRZ010000026.1, read on the forward strand.
TGCAGATCGACAGGCGCGATCAGCAAAATCTCGCTCAGCGCCTTCAATATGGTGGTGATCGGGATCGGGATCATCACGAGGCAGACCAGGGCAAGCACCACGGGGTCGACATATCGTGCGATCCAGACAAGCGGCGTCGGCTGTACGGCAAGGCCGATCACGAAGGCGACGAGCAGCGCGAAGGCGATGCCGCCGGACATGATCCAGGCCTTGATGTCGAGCGCGACGAAATCCGATTTCAGCCGCCGGTTCACCGCCGTCCCGATCCCCGCCATGATCGCGCAGACGACAAGTGTCGCGCCGGAATAGATGATCGCCGCCCCGAAATGCAGTTCGTGGCCGCCATTGATGATGCTGATAATCGCGTTGATCAGCGCGTAGACGGCGACCGTCACCAACAGGCAGCCGTTGAGCAAAAGCACGATCGGCTCGAGGTGCCAGAAACCCATGGTGAAGCGGTTGCGGATGCGGCCAGACCTGGCGTCGTTGCGCGCCGATTGCACGATCAGGCTCGATACCCAGAGCGCGAGCCCGGTCATGGCGGCGTCGGCGAGTGAATAGACGCCGTCGAAGGCGATCGAGAACGAGCCGGAGAGAATGCCGAAGAAGATGCCGAGCGCCGCGACGACGACGGTGGCTACGATCGAGATTCGCAGAAACCCTTGCTCGTTCGACATCGCTACCTCCCATGCTTCATTCGTTCCGCAGTAATACGCGCGTTGCTACGGGAATGTGAAGGCCGGCAGAACAGTCGGCAACTACGCATTGCCACGAATTGCGACCTTTCCGTTTTGCAGTGAAAATCGGTCCGGCAAAGGCGGTCCGACGGAGCTTCTGGTTCCGGCGTGGCGGTCTCGTGGGAGGGCACCGGATGACGACATCGCCTGATGGCAAGAGCCTCGGACTTGCAGCCTGTACCGCCATCGTCGTCGGCAACATGGTGGGCTCCGGCTTCTATCTTTCTCCCGCCGCCGTCGCCCCCTATGGCAACCTGGCGATTCTAGTCTGGCTGATCATGGGTGCGGGCGCGATTTGCCTTGGCCTCACCTTCGCGCGGCTGGCAAGCCTCGTGCCCGCTGTCGGCGGCCCCTATGCCTATACCCGCCTCGCCTATGGCGATTTCGCCGGCTTCCTCATCGCCTGGGGCTACTGGATCTCGATCTGGACATCGCTGCCCGTCATCGCCATCGCCTTTACCGGGGTGATCATCGATCTCGTCCCGGCGCTCGGCAATCGCCTGGCGGCCACTATTCTCACGCTTGGCGTGATATGGGCGATCGTCCTCGTCAACCTTCGCGGCGTCCATGCCGCCGGGCTCTTCGCGCAGGTCACCACCTACGCCAAGCTTCTGCCCTTCGGCGCGGTCGCGATTATCGGCCTGCTCTATGTCGACACATCGCATTTCTCGGACTTCAACCCGAGCGGCCAGCCGATCCTGAAGTCGATCGCTGCCCTGGCGCCGCTGACGATGTTTGCCTATCTCGGCCTGGAATCGGCCACCGTTCCCGCCGGCGACGTCCGTGACGCAAAGCACACCATCCCGCGCTCGACGGTGCTCGGCATATCGATAGCGGCCACGCTTTACGTGCTCGGCACCATCGTCGTGATGGGCGTCCTGCCGCGCGAACAGCTCACTCATTCCATCGCCCCCTTCCCGGAGGCCGCCCGTGCGATGTGGGGCCGTGGCGGCGAGCTGGCGATCTCGATTGCGGTCGTGGTCTCCTCCATCGGCGCCCTCAACGGCTGGACGCTGCTGATGGGCCAGGTGCCGATGGCCGCCGCCCGCGACGGGTTGTTTCCATCGCTGTTCGCCCGCCTTTCCTCGCGCGGCGTGCCGGCAATCGGCATGGTGGTCTCGGCATGCCTTGCGACTCTGCTGGTCCTCGTCCAGGCGATGGGCGGCGAAGGCTTTGCGGCCGTCTACCGGCTGATGGTCGGGCTGAGCACGATGACGGCGGTGGTGCCCTACGCCTTCTGCTCGCTCGCATCAGGCCTCGTCGCCGCCCGAATTGGCGAACGGATGCCGGGTGTCAGCCCGATCGAACTCGTTGCCTTCATCTTTGCGATGTTCACGCTTTACGGCGCGGGCGCCGAGCCGGTGCTCTACGGTCTCGTATTGCTGATGCTCGGCATTCCTGTCTATGTCTGGCAGCGGCGAAACGGTGCGCCGGCGCCCGCCGAACTGCCGGAGACGACAGCGGGCGCCATCACGCGCCCGGCCGTTCCCTCATGATTTCTCCTGGGAAGTGCTGCTGCGTCAGTCGTGCCAGCTGAGGCTGGAAAAGGCGCTGCTGATGATCGTCCCGCGCTCGCCGCGCACCATGCCGGCGATGTCGGCGAGCGATCCGATGGCAGCGCTGCGCCCAGGACCTTCAGCGAAATGGCACGCAGCATCCACCTTGGGCCCCATCGAGCCCGCCGGAAAGGAGAACTGCTTCATATCCCCCGGGCGCGCCCTGTGGATCGACCTCTGCGACGGCTTTCCCCAGTCTGTGCAGACAGCAGGCGCATCCGTCGCCATGATCAGCAGATCGGCATCCAGCTCGCGCGCTAGAAGTTCGGAGCAGAGATCCTTGTCGATGACGGCCTCGACGCCGACCAGTTTACGGTCGGCACCCTTCTCGTACATGGTGGGGATGCCGCCACCGCCGGCGCAGATGACGATCGTGCGCTGCTCCAGCAGCCACCGGACGGGGCGCACCTCGAAGATGCGCTTCGGCAGCGGCGACGCGACCACGCGCCGCCACTTGTCGCCATCCTGCTTGAACGTCCAGCTCTTGTCCGTCCGAATGCGATCGGCATCGACCTTGTCATAGACCGGACCGACGAACTTGGTCGGGTTCTGGAAACCGGGGTCCTCGGCGTCCACCTCGACCATCGTCAGCAGTGTCGCCAGCGGCTGCTCGAACGGCAGAAGGTTTCCGAGTTCCTGTTCGAGCATGTAGCCGATCATCCCCTCTGTCTCGGCGCCGAGGACGTCGAGCGGATAGGCCTCGTCGGGCTTGTAGGCCGCGCCCTGAAGCGCCAGCAGGCCCACTTGCGGACCGTTGCCGTGTGTGATGATCAGCTGATGCTCGGCGGCAAGCGGCGCGATCGCCTCGGCGGCAGTACGCGCGTTGCGCCGCTGGACATCGGCGGTCATCGCTTCTCCACGCCGGAGAAGCGCATTGCCGCCTAGCGCGATAACGACACGCATCTCAATCTCCCAGGGTCGCGACGAGCAGTGCCTTGATCGTGTGCAGGCGGTTTTCCGCCTGCTCGAAGGCGACATTGGCCTCGGATTCGAAGACGTCGTTGGTGACCTCGAGACCATCCTTCATCCCGTAGTCCTCGGCGATCTGCTTGCCCAGGACCGTCTCTGTGTCGTGGAAGGCCGGAAGGCAGTGCATGAACTTCGTTTGCGGATTGCCTGACGCCTTCATCAGGCTGGTGTTGACCTGGTAGGGCGTCAGCAGCTTGATGCGCTCGCGCCAGACATCCTTCGGCTCGCCCATCGATACCCAGACGTCGGTATGGATGAAATCGACGTCCTTCACGGCTTCCTTGGGATCGTCGGTCACGAGCAACCGCGCACCGGAGCGCTCCTGCAGGTCCCTGGCGATCTTCATGTATTCTTCCGAAGGCCACAGCGATTTCGGGCCGCAGATACGGACATCCATGCCCATCAGGCAGCCGACGATCAGCAGCGAGTGACCCATGTTCGAGCGCGTGTCGCCGACATAGGCATACCTGATATCGGCGACCGGCTTGTCGCTGTGCTCGCGCATGGTCATCACATCGGCCAGCATCTGCGTCGGGTGATACTCGTCGGTCAGGCCGTTATAGACGGGTACTCCGGCATAGCGGGCGAGCGTTTCCACGCCCGTCTGCGCCGAGCCGCGGTATTCGATCGCGTCATACATTCTGCCCAGCACCCGTGCCGTGTCCTTGAAGGATTCCTTGTGGCCGATCTGCGAGCCCGACGGATCGAGATAGGTCACGTTGGCGCCCTGGTCCGAGCAGGCGACCTCGAAAGCGCAGCGCGTGCGCGTCGAGGTCTTTTCGAAGATCAAGCAGATTTCCTTGCCCTTGAGGTGCTGCTGCTCCGTGCGGGCATATTTCGCCCGCTTCAGATCGCGGGCGATATCGAGCAGATAGCGGAACTCGCGCGGCGTATAATCCTGCACGGTCAGAAGCGAACGATTGCGCAGATTGAAACTCATTGTCTTGCTCCGTCGGGTCTGTTTCGTGGGTGAAGGCGTCAGTACGCCGGGTCGCGCCAGATCGGGCACGTCATGCAATGTCCGCCGCCGCGACCGCGGCCGAGTTCCGATCCACGAATGGTGATAACCTCGATCCCGGCCTTGCGTAGCAGCGTGTTGGTGTAGGTGTTGCGATCATAGGCAACGACGACGCCGGGCTCGAGCGCCACGACGTTGTTGCCGTCGTCCCACTGCTCGCGCTCCGCCTGATAAGAGTTGCCGCCCGTCTCGACGACCCTGAGCATCGGCAGGTCGAGCGCTTCGGCGACCACCTCCAGCATCGGCGCGTTTTCCTGGTGGATCTCGAATGTGCCGTCGTCGTCCTTGGGGTGCATGCTGTAGCAGCGTATCTGGTCCACCACTTCGGCAAACAGCGTCACGACATCACGGTCGCAGAAGCTGAAGACCGTATCGAGGTGCATGGCCGCTCGGCTCTTCGGCATCAGGCAGCCGATCACACGCTTCACCGCCTTGTTTCGAAACAGCGCCTGCGCCACCTGCCCCACCGCCTGGTAAGTCGTGCGCTCGCCCATGCCGATCAGCACTGTACCGTTTCCGATCGGCATGACGTCGCCGCCCTCCATCGAGGCATTGGCGAACTGCTGATCGCTGTCGCCCCACCAGATCTTGAAATCGCCGTCGCGGAAGATCGGATGGAACTTGTAGATGGCGCGCTGGATAAGGGTCTCGGCCCTTCTCGCCGGCCAGAACATCGGATTGACGGTCACGCCGCCATAGATCCAGCAGGACGGATCGCGCTGGAACAGCGTGTTCGGGATCGGCGGAATGACGAATTCGCTTTCCGGCAGAGCGCTCAGCATCAATGCCTTCGCCCGGACGTCAGGCAGGTCCGAAATGGAAATGCCGCCGATCATGAAGGCGGCCAGCTGGGTGGGATTCATCTCGTCGAGCCACGGACGCATGGCCTCCGCGATCTGCGACCCCAGCACGTTGGGGGTGATGCGCCGGTCGAGCACGAAGTCGCGCGCTTGCCTGTCGGCCAGCGTCTGTCCGAGCAGGTCGTGGAGTTCGAGAACTTCCACGCCCCTTTCCTGCATCTTCAGCACGAAATCGTAGTGATCCTTCTGCGCCTCATGCACCCAGAGCACGTCGTCGAAGAGCAGGCTGTGGCAATTGCCCGGCGTCAGACGCTGATGCGCGAGCGATGGTCGGCAAACCATCACGGTCCTGAGTTTGCCGACCTCGGAATGAACGCCAAAACCGCGCATGAAATCCCCCTGGCTTCCCCTCGATCCGCTCGCGCCGCCTCCCTGATGGGCATGGCATACGGCCAACTCGACGTTAGGTCGACGGGATCGGCGGTGTCATTGATCGCGCGCAATGCCCGGCGCTTTGTAAGTCACCGATCGGTGATTGTCAGGCCGATCCGCATGTCCGTTACTCGACGTAGAAAACCATGTTGCCGTTGCGCGCTCTCATCACCCATTCGATGTCATCCGGCGTAAGCTTCTTGGCCTTTAATTGGCCGACTAGCCACTTGTTCTGCCGCGCGGCGTCCCTGATCTGCTTCACGTGCTTCTCGTCACCCGGCGACGGATGGGCACCCGTCTCGACCGCCGTGCTGTAGCTGACCACGGAAATCCGCTTGCCGTGATAGGTGCGGACATATTCGGGAAGGTTTTCGCTCCAGTTCATGCGCCGATATTCCTGTCGTGTCTGTTGCGCATCCACGGGACAAGCCGACATGGCGGCCGGAACTATAATTCCAAGAACTGCGGCTAGCTTGATCATCGTGGCGCCCTCGAAAGGATGGATTTGCGCCGGGAAATCTAACCGATGTCATCGCGGGGGGCATTGAGCGCAGTCAATAACAGCGTCCCCGCGACGATTGGTGATCAGCCGGAACCGCGAGGAACATTTCCGGGGCATGCTCATTCCCCTATCGAGAGCGGACCGTGTCAACCGGACGCGACAGGGATGGTGAACATGGCGGTTTTTCCGGTTTCCCGTCATGGCCAACGAAACGGCAGACGAGCGCCCCACCTGTCCGGCACCGCCTCGCCCGGAGGGGAAGCAGGTGAAGATCGCGACCTATAACGTGAACGGCATCAACGGCCGGCTGGAGGTTTTGCTGCGCTGGCTGAAGATGGATAAGCCGGATGTCGTGTGTCTTCAGGAACTGAAGGCTGCGGACGACAACTTTCCGAAAAAGGAGATCGAGCGCGCCGGTTATGGCGCCATCTGGCACGGGCAGAAGTCATGGAACGGTGTCGCCATCCTCGCCCGCGACAGGCAACCGTTGCGCACGCGCAAGGGGCTTCCCGGCGATACCGACGCCGCCGGCAGCCGCTATATCGAGGCGGCGATCGACGGCCTGCTCATCGGATGCCTCTATCTGCCGAACGGCAATCCCGCGCCGGGTCCGAAGTTCAAGGGAAAGCTCGAATGGTTCCGCCGGCTTGACTCCTACGCCGCCGAACTGCTCGATCTCGACATTCCCGTCCTTCTCGCCGGTGATTTCAATGTCATGCCCACCGATCTCGACGTCTACAAACCCGAACGCTGGCGCGATGACGCGCTCTTTCGACCGGAGGTGCGCAAGGCCTATGCGAGCCTCGTCGACCAGGGCTGGACCGACGCGATCCGCCACCTGCATCCGGATGAGCGGATTTATACCTTCTGGAAATACTGGCGGAATTCGTTCGAGCGTGACGCGGGCCTGCGCATCGACCATATCCTGCTGTCGCCCATGGCGGCGCCGTGGCTTCGCAAGGCTGCCGTCTGCCGGACGCCGAGGGGATGGGAGCACACCAGCGACCACGCGCCTGTCATGATCGAACTCGATATTCCGGACCGAATTGTCGGAGAGCCTTGAAAGGCGGCGCGCATGTCACCGTCCGGTTTTCTTCAGCTCTTCAGGCTTGTGCGCCGCCCGCTTCCCCGATTTTTCGCTCTCGACGATATATTCGGGATTGTCCTTCGAAGCCTTCACCACATGGCTCTTGATCTTCGTCGGCGTGGTCTGCTTGCGCACGATCTTGCCCTCGGTCCTGCCCTGACTGGTGTTCCAGGAAACCTTGTCGCCCTGTTTGAGCTCTTCGCCCATCGTGCGTCTCCAAAGAGAAGGAGCCGCGCGTGGCGGCTCCTGTCATTCAGTTCATCGTCGACCACTGGCTGTGGACATCGGCGGCGTTTTTCGTCAGGTGCACATGCGCATCGACATGATCTACCCAGTCGAGCGGAATGAGGTGGTGCTTGCCGTCCTCGGAATCGCCTTTGGTGAGCTTGATGCGTGACGATTCTTCCATGTGATCGACGGTACCGATATGCGTGCCATCGGAAGCGATTACTTCCATATGTTCGCGAACCTGTTGTGCAGAGATCATCGTTTCCTCCTTGAAAGATGCCTTTGTCAAACGTCGCGTGCGGTCGATGGTTCCCAACCGAGGCCCATCACGCGCCGGCTAGGCGAGCGCGACTTCCTTACCGTGATAGGTCTCGCGAAATTCGTTGGCCCGCTTCTTGTCCGGAACGGTCACGATCACGAACCGCCGGCCTTCCCTGGGCGTGTCCTGATGGGCGAGATCGATCATCCATACGGTCAACGGCGCCTCTAGCGTTATCTCCACCAGACGTTCCATCGCCGGATCTTCCTCGTCCTCGACACCGAACGCCAACTCATAGACGAACGTCTGCTGCTGCGGCGAACCGCCAAGCTGTTCGCGCATCCAGACCCACACACTCTCGAAATCGACGGGAAACGGCGGCAGTTCCAAATTCAGCTGAACGACATCGCGAGCGAAGATGACCTCGCCGTCAAAGAATGCATGTATGCCCAGAAAATATTCGGACATATCCAAATGATCCGAAAGGGATTCACGTAGGATTTTCAAATTCGAAGGTGTTTGAAACATTGGTGCTCCCTTGGCGAGACCGATACATCGAGGGCCATGTCGATCTAGCATGAGTCGATGACAAGGCGGCGCGGCCTGTCTAAAGGCGGGAGGCGACCTGATCGCCGGCGCGCGGCCCCTCGCAGACCCTTCTTGGTCCATCATACGGCTGGTAGCTATTGTCTTCCGCCCGATAGGATTTGTATCGCGCTGAGCACCATGATGCCATCGCAGCATCGACCGAAGACGGCGCGACCGAAGGCTCGGACACCGCGGCGTTGGCGACCGGCTCCGCACCGTCGAATGGCGACACGCAGCTACGGGTTTCGCCGCTGAACGAACGGTAGCTGTTCGTGGCCGGATCATAGGATCGGTACTGGCCGGCGCACCAGGTCATGTGGTCGCTGGAAAATGCCGTCTGCGGCGCAGAGATGGCTGTGGAGGTCGAAGTGGCGTTAGCCAACGCCCGTTCCGGGTGCAGAGGGGAAGCTGGCGCGTTGACCGCATAGCTCGATAGCACGGGCGGCAGCCGTTCGAACGTCTGCGCCGAACGATCGATCTTCACCGGCGTCGCTGTCCAGAGGTCGGGACCCGAAATGCTGGTCAACCGCTGCGATGGTGCGTCGGCGACAACGATGGAGGCGACCGACGCCGCGGCAATACAGGCACCCACGGCGCTAGCTATCCCGAATGTGATCGATGCAATGGTCTTCATGTCGTCCCGCCACGGTTGTTGAACCTCTCCGGCGGCTAAACGCCTGAAGCCGCGAAAGGGTTCAATCCGATGTGGGCCCGATGTGCGGGCGCGGTAAAACGAGAGCGAACCGCGACCGGTTGCCGCGGGAACAGTCGTCAACATTGGGCGTTATCGGCCGAGGAGAACCCGATGGCACGTCACTTCTATCCAAGGCATAGACTGCCCACACCGCGGACACGGCGCCTAATGCCACGCGTGGAACTCGATGCGCCGGCGAAAGAAATCCTCTGGTCCTTGCTTGCAGGTGTCGCATTGATGTTCGTGCTCGGCCTCATCCTGTCACACATCATCTAGCTAGGGTCCGTGCTCGGACGCTATTTCGGAAAATGCTCGATGTGGCACTCGCCGTTGCGACCATAATAGACCACCCGCCTGCCCGAGAAAGAGACGAGATAGCCTGCGCATCCGGCAGCTTTCACGTTCTCGCAAAAACCGCGGTAGCTATACCCATCCGCATGCGCTTGGGCTTGTCGCACATTTGCCTCGACGGCGGATGGCAGAAAGCGCGTGCCGACCGCACCTTCCGTCTTGATATTGTCGACAACAATGCTGTCGCCTTCGCCATGATAGTACGCAGTCGTACCGCTCCTGTAGTCGACGTGATAGCCTTCGAAACCGGCGCCAACCAACGTGCTGATAATATCGGGAAAATCCATCGTCGCTTCATAGGATGCCCGCATGCAATTTTCGGCAATCGTTCTCCGTTGCGCGTCCATGGCGCTCTCCTTCCTTTGCTATGTCAGATTGTCCGGACGACGATCAGCTGACCGGAATGTCTTTCAGCCCGCGTCGCACCACGATCTTCCTCAGGATCGCCTCGATATTTGCGCGCTCAAGAGCCGTCAGGTCTGCGAAAAACGACGCATCGTTCTCGTCCGCCAGCGCAGCCAGTTCAGGCACCAATTCCCTTCCCGCTACGGTCAGGCTGAGGCGATGTGCCCGCTGGTCATCAGGATCATCGGCCCGCGCGACGAGCTTTTTTTCCGTCAGCCTGTCCGCAAGCTTGCTGATCGCGCCACGCGTCATGCCCATGCGCTCGGCAAGCCGGCTCGGCGCAAGCGCCTCCACATCGAAGAGTTCGCGCAACAATACCCATTCCGCCACAGTCGCGCCGTGCCCCTCGAGCTTGCGGGCGAAACCGTTCGAGACGTGGTTCGAAACCATTCGCAGCCAGTAACCCAGATGTTCGTCGAGCGCCGAAGTCGTTTTGCGGTTCGCCATTCCTGCTCCAACTTGTTGACTAGGAAACTACCATGATGTTGTTTCCTAGTCAACTAAATTCGTGTGACATTGATGCGATGCCGTGTTGGGCAAAGCTCCTAGCGGATCGCGACGATTTCCAGCTCTTGTTCGCCCGCGCCACCGACATCGCCGACGCCCTTGCCCATGAGCGAGCGCGCCACCGGCGAGACGAAGGAGATCGTTCCGCTCTTCGGGTCGGCCTCGTCCTCCCCGACGATCCGGTAGGTCTGTACCCGCCTGTCGTCACGGCTGAAGGTCACCGTGCTGCCAAAGGCGACCACTTCGTTCGTCTCGGGCGGCGGTACCAGCTGCGCGGTGCGCAGGCGGGCCGTCAGGTAGCGCGCGTCGCGCAGCGGGCTGGCCGACTGGCGTCTGCGCTCATTGACGTCGTCGATGGTGTTCGCCACCTCATAGGCCGCGCGCGCTTCCCGCAGCTGATCCTCGAGTGCCTTCAGGCCCGCCTCGGTCACCAGGTTGGGATGCGGCGAAATCGGACGGTCGGGCAACAGCGTCTCCGACGCCGTCTCGAAACTCTCTTCCTTGGTGAAGGCTACGGCCAAACTCATACTCCATGCGATTTCGATGCGTGTGCACCGCATCGTGTCATCCGACCTTCATACACCCGGGCCAGCCGAACCGCCAACCATGCGCGATCGCTTATCCATTCGACCGCCCCTTCCCGTACATGTGGCTTTTCGCTATAGCGGTTGCACCCCCAAGCAGAAGTTTTCCCGCCATGTCCCAGCCTTCACAATTTCACAACCCACTGCAGGGCATGGCTCTCATGGCCGGCTGCATGATGGTCCTGCCCGCCATGGATGCGATCGCCAAATATATGGCGACATTCGAGGCCATGTCGCCGGCGCAGGTCACCTTCTACCGCTTTTTTTTCCAGCTGGTCTGCACCGTTCCGGTGCTGCTGATCATCTTCGGCAAAGGCGCGCTGTCGGCCAAGCGGCCCTGGATGAACCTACTGCGCGGCGCGCTGCACGGCGCCGCCTCGCTGCTGTTCTTCGCCGCGGTCAAATACATGCCGCTCGCCGATGTCTTCGCCATCTACTTCGTCGAGCCCTTCATGCTGGCCGGTCTTTCCGCGTTGTTTCTCGGCGACAAGGTCGGCTGGCGGCGCTGGGCGGCGATCGTCGTCGGCTTCGGCGGCGCGATGATCGTCATCCAGCCGAGCTACGAGATCTTCGGCGCCAAGGCGCTGCTTCCCGTCTTCTGCGCCTTCCTGTTCTCGCTCTACCTCTTCATGAACCGGGCGATCGGCGAGGCCGACACCCCTCTCACCATGCAGACCATGGCGGGCGTCGGTGGAACGCTCTTCATGTCAGGCGCCCTCCTCGTCGGCAACGGCCTCGCCATTCCGGATTTCGAGGTGTCGCTGCCCACCTCGCTTCTCGGCCTCGTCCTGCTCCTCATTCTCGGCTCGCTCTCCGGCTACGTGCACATGATCGTCGTGCAGGCCTTCCGCATGGCGCCTTTGTCACTCCTCGCGCCGTTCCAGTATTTCGAGATCATATCCGCCACCATCCTCGGCTATGCACTCTTCGGCGACTTCCCCACTCCATCCAAATGGCTGGGCATCGCCATCATCGTCGCATCAGGCTTATTCATCATCTGGCGTGAACGGGTCCAGGCCCGATCGTTAGAAACGCCGTGACCCGATGAACAGGGTGTTAACTGCACTTGTTGAGGCATCTTCAATTCGCTGGCAGTAAAAGCATTTCAGGCCTCATGATGAGGTCTGGAGATAAAAGATGAGCGAATTCCGCCTCGCTTTTCCGGCATGTGTCATTGCCGCAAAGCATCGGCTGGCCGTGGAAGATATCGGCCTGCTGCGCAAGCATACGTTCCCGGATGGAATCCGAACCGCCGACGACGTGGTCACGATGCTCGCGCTCAACAATTCCTGTCCTGAAAAATGTCCGGAGTGGAATGCTTTCTTCGTGGAGCAGCTCGCCGGATTCATCGTCGATTATAGCTACCCGCAAGGCTCGCTCGACGACGTCAATACAACCTGGCTGATGCGAGTGGTCTCGACCGATGGCGTGATCAACTCGGCGCTTGAGCTCGAGCTGGTCCTGCATGTCATCGAGATGGCAGCCTTCGTGCCGGACGAGCTGCGCGGCTTCGCGCTTGACCAGCTTCGGCTGGCGCTTTGCGAAAGTATCGGCGGCTATAAGCTGTCGCGCGCTACCGACCGGGCTGGCATCACCCGCCAGGATATCGATTTCGTCATGCGCGTGCTGCGTGGCGTCTCCGACGGCGGCGTCATCAGCCTGTCGCGGGTGAGTTACGATGTCGTGATGCGGCTTGCCGAGGCGACGGACCCGGCGGCCAATCATCCGCGTTGGGCCCAGATCTTGTCGGCTGTACGGCTGGTCGAATTCGCCCATGCCCCGCGCCGCAGCCGCTGGCTGAGGATCGTAGAAGACACCGCCGAGACTGGGCATGCCGTCGCCTGATACCTTGGCATTCCGCGGTTTCTCCCGGCCCGGCCTACCCGATTGTTTCCCCACCCGTTTATGCGTAAAACTTTGATCGCATGTCACGGGTGGGAGTCTCCATGTTCAAGAAAATCCTGATCGCGAACCGCGGCGAGATCGCTTGCCGCGTCATCAAGACGGCGCGCCGCATGGGCATCGCCACCGTCGCGGTCTATTCGGATGCCGACAGGGACGCGCTCCACGTGGAGATGGCCGACGAGGCCGTCCACATTGGCCCGGCGCCGGCCGCGGAAAGCTATCTCGTCGCCGAGAAGATCATCGCCGCTTGCAAGCAGACGGGCGCCGAGGCCGTCCACCCCGGCTACGGCTTCCTTTCCGAGCGCGCCTCCTTCTGCGAGGCGCTGGAGAAGGAGGGCATTGTCTTCATCGGTCCCAAGCCCAAGGCGATCGAGGCCATGGGTGACAAGATCGAATCGAAGAAATTTGCCAGCGCCGCGAAAGTCTCCACTGTCCCCGGCCATCTCGGCGTCATCGATAATGCCGAACAGGCCGAGACGATAGCGGCCGAGATCGGCTATCCCGTCATGATCAAGGCGTCCGCTGGCGGCGGCGGCAAGGGCATGCGCATCGCCTGGACCAGGGATGAGGGGCGCGACGGCTTCGACCGTGCCCGTTCAGAGGCCAGGAGTTCGTTCGGCGACGACCGCGTCTTCATCGAGAAATACGTCGTCGATCCCCGCCATATCGAGATCCAGGTTCTCGCCGACGCGCATGGAAACGTCGTCTATCTCGGCGAGCGCGAATGCTCGATTCAGCGCCGCAACCAGAAGGTCGCCGAAGAGGCGCCCTCGCCCTTCCTCGACGAAGCCACCCGCGCCGCCATGGGCGCCCAATCCGTGGCGCTTGCGAAAGCCGTCGATTACCAAAGCGCCGGCACGGTCGAGTTCATCGTCGATCGTGATCGCAACTTCTATTTCCTCGAAATGAATACCCGTCTGCAGGTCGAGCACCCAGTGACCGAACTCGTCACCGGCATCGACCTCGTCGAGCAGATGATCCGCGTGGCGGCCGGCGAAAAGCTGCCCTTCACCCAATCCGATATCCGGCTCGATGGCTGGGCGGTCGAAAGCCGCATCTATGCCGAAGACCCCTACCGCAACTTCCTGCCCTCGATCGGCCGCCTGACGCGCTACCGCCCGCCGACGGAAGGAAAGGTCGGCAACGCGGTGATCCGCAACGACACCGGCGTCTTCGAGGGCGCCGAGATCTCGATGTACTACGACCCGATGATCGCAAAGCTCTGCACATGGGCGCCGACACGCGCCGAGGCGATCGAGGCGATGGGCGAAGCTCTGGACGGCTTCGTGGTTGATGGCATCGAGCACAACGTTCCCTTCCTGACCGCGCTGATGAAACATCCGCGCTGGCGCGACGGTCGCCTGTCCACGGGCTTCATCGCCGAGGAGTATCCCGAAGGTTTCGCGCCCGTTGCGCCCGACGCCACGCAGCAGGCGGTCCTTGCCGCCGTGGCGCTCTCTGCATCGTTGATCGAAGCCGGGCGCCGCGAACGCTTCAGCGACCGGTTGCGGGCGCCGACCGGCGGCCTGCGCCGCGACTGGACGGTAAAGCTCGGCGATGACTACGTCCCGGCCAGCCTCGCCGATGGCCACCAGACCATACCCTTCGACATGGATATCGAGATCGCGGGTTCGCTCGCCAATGTCGTCACCGACTGGAGACCCGGCGATGCCGTCTGGCGCGGCAAGGTCGCACGGCAAGCAGTCGTCGCGCAGATCCGCCCGATCCTGAACGGCATGAGGATCGACTGGCAGGGTCTTTCCGTCCTGGCCAAGGTCTTCATCCCCCGCCACGCCGAGCTCGACAGGCTGATGCCGGTGAAGCTGCCGCCGGATACGTCCAAGCTCCTGCTCTGCCCGATGCCCGGTCTTGTGGTCTCGATCGCGGTTGCCGAGGGTCAGGAGGTGAAGGCCGGCGAGACGCTCGCCGTGGTCGAGGCGATGAAGATGGAGAACGTGCTGCGCGCCGAACGCGATCTCGTCGTCGGCAAGATCAACGCCAAGGCTGGCGAGAGCCTCGCCGTCGATGCCGTCATCATGGAATTCGCTTGACCCGAAACGGCACAGGCCAAGCAGCCGCCGCGCCGCGCTTTGTTAACGGCCGCTTGCTAGATTGTTTCCGTCGGCATCGACGGAATAGGCATATGACAGTCCTGCAATCGACGATCCTGCTGCTATCGATCAATCTCGGCCTGCTCTGGTTGATGATGCGCGCGCCGCTCGGAAGCCGAACCATCCAGCTAAGCCGCACCTACCGCTGCGCGCCCGAAACGCTCTGGAGCGCCATGGATCCGGTCGGTGTAGCCGCGAGCTGGCACCACGGAGTGATATCGAGCAAGGCGGTCGCCAACCGCAACGGCATCGTAGAACAGACCTATAAGCAACTGGACAAGGATGGTGCCCCCATTCGCCGCCTGCTGGCGCTGGAGCCGCTGGCATCGGTCGCCGCCAACGCCCACGGCTTCCAGTCCCGTATCATCGAGGACAGCACGCTGGACCCATCCTTCTGGTCCGACTATCGCGAGCGACGCATCGTGCGACCAACGCCCGACGGCGCAGAACTGGAGATCGCCCAGACCGACCGCTATCGCGGCCTCGCCTTCCTTCTGTTCCGCTACTTCGCGCTCAGACGCGAACTGAAGTCGCTGGACGGATGGCTGAAAACCGGCCATTCGCAGCCACAAGGCTATTTCGAACATCCGCTGGTGCAGGCCGCTCTCGCCGTCCTGTCGACGCTGCTGCTCTGGCCTTTTCTCGGGTTCACCATGCAGGGATTGATGCTGTCGATCTTCCTGACGCTCGTCATCGTTCTCCACGAGCTCGGGCACATGGCAGCCTACCGCATGTTCGGCCACGCCTCCGTGAGGATGATCTTCGTGCCGCTGCTCGGCGGAATCGCGATCGGCGGCCGGCCCTATCGTTCGCTGTTCGAGGTCGCCACCTGCGCATTGATGGGTGCTGGTATGTCCGCCTTCCTGATCCCGATCCTCGTTCTCGCCTACCAGCTGACGGAACATGACGTTTTTCCGGTGACGGGAAAGTCGGTGCTGATCTTCCTGCTCATCCTCGGCGCCTTCAATCTTCTGAACCTGCTGCCCATGCATCGCTTCGACGGCGGGCAGGTGCTGCGGCAGATATTCCGGACGCGCAGGTCGCAGATCCTTGCGAGCTTCTTCGTCACCTTCTGCATACTCGGCGTCGGTTTCGAGATTGGTTTACCGGCGCGCTACCTCACCGCCGGTCTGCTCGTCTTCACGATCGTCAGCCTGATTGGCGCCGGCTCGGTCAAACCGCGCCGCAAGCTAGACGAGATGAGCGAACCAGAGCGCATGATGGTTGCCTTCGGCCTCTATGCGGCCATCGCTATGCACGGCTATGCCATTATTTTCGCAGCCGAAAAGCTGTTCTGACGCAAATCGCACAGTAAGCGGCGTTGGCCGCACGCTCGCCTATGAATTTCATCGTTCAGATCCGTTTTTCCTTGAGCCTGGCTTCGCCAGCGTGCAAAAGTCCGCCCGATCAAATCAGCATTGGAGACTACAATGGACGTTCGCGCCGCTGTTGCCGTACAGGCAGGAAAACCACTCGAAGTGATGACCGTGCAGCTCGAAGGCCCCAAGGCCGGCGAAGTGCTGATCGAGGTGAAGGCCACCGGTATCTGCCACACCGACGACTTCACGCTGTCGGGCGCCGACCCGGAAGGCTTGTTCCCGGCGATCCTCGGCCATGAAGGCGCCGGCATCGTCGTCGACGTCGGGCCGGGCGTCACCTCGCTGAAGAAGGGCGACCACGTCATTCCGCTCTATACGCCGGAATGCCGCGAATGCTACTCCTGCACGTCGCGCAAGACCAACCTCTGCACCTCGATCCGCTCGACCCAGGGCCAGGGCGTCATGCCTGACGGCACCAGCCGCTTCTCGATCGGCAAGGACAAGATCCATCACTACATGGGCTGCTCGACCTTCGCCAACTTCACCGTTCTGCCGGAGATCGCGCTCGCCAAGATCAACCCCGACGCACCCTTTGACAAGGTCTGCTACATCGGCTGCGGCGTGACCACGGGCATCGGCGCCGTCATCAACACCGCCAAGGTCGAGATCGGCTCCACGGCGATCGTCTTCGGCCTCGGCGGCATCGGCCTCAACGTGTTGCAGGGCCTGCGCCTTGCCGGCGCCGACATGATCATCGGCGTCGACATCAACCCGGACCGGAAGGAATGGGGCGAAAAGTTCGGTATGACCCACTTCGTCAACCCGAAGGAAGTCGGCGACGACATCGTGCCTTATCTGGTCAACATGACGAAGCGCCACGGCGACCTGATCGGCGGCGCCGACTACACCTTCGATTGCACCGGCAACACCAAGGTCATGCGTCAGGCGCTGGAGAGCTCGCATCGCGGCTGGGGCAAGTCCGTCATCATCGGCGTCGCCGGCGCCGGCCAGGAGATCTCCACGCGTCCGTTCCAACTGGTCACCGGCCGCAACTGGATGGGCACCGCCTTCGGTGGCGCACGCGGCCGCACCGACGTGCCGAAGATCGTCGACTGGTATATGGAAGGCAAGATCCAGATCGATCCGATGATCACCCACACCATGCCGCTCGAGGACATCAACAAGGGCTTCGACCTGATGCACAAGGGTGAATCGATCCGCGGCGTGGTGGTCTATTGACGATCTTGCCCAGCTACACGGTCGACGCGCGGAGGCTCGATGATCTCTCCGCCGTCGAGCTCTACGCTTTGCTGAAGATGCGCGTCGACGTCTTCGTCGTCGAGCAGAACTGCCCCTATCCCGAACTCGACGGCAAGGATGCGGACGCCCTGCATCTGCGCCTGCTGCAGGACGGCGACCTGATCGCTGCGGCCCGAATCTTCGCACCGGCAGACCAAGACGCGCCCGCCAAGATCGGCCGCGTCGTCGTCTCTCCTGATCATCGCGGCAAACGCCTCGGCGAAGCGGTGATGCGCGAGGCGATTTCCGTCTGCGAAGAACGCTATCCGCAAGCCCCGATCTACCTCTCCGCCCAAAGCCACCTCTCCCGCTTTTACGGCAGCTTCGGCTTCGAGACGACGTCCGAGGAATATCTCGAGGACGGCATTCCGCACGTCGACATGATCAGGGCAGTACGCTGACCTGACGACCCAAACCAGCGAATCCCGCCATGCGGATTCGCTGGTTTTCACAAGGCCGGTTTGTTAGATTTGCATCCAGCATCCGACCCTGCCCAACAGGGCTCAGGGAGCGCCAAGACACACCCACCACGCAATGCGGCACGACTTTGAAATGGCCGGCGGCTTTTTCACAAATCGGTCCTGATTTGGGAGCCATCGGCAGCTGAGGAGGAGAAGCTGAGCATGGCACATCAAGTATCGATCCACCCCGCGCTCGATGGCGGGGTCAAGAAAGGCCAGCCGAATTTCGGTGGCGGCACGCTTGTCTGTGCCTGCGCCAGCCGTCCGGTGAAGGTCGCGGTTAAGGGTACGGTCGCGCACAACCATGCCTGCGGCTGCACCAAGTGCTGGAAGCCGAATGGAGCTGCCTTCTCGGTGGTCGCGGTCGCCTCGACCGACAACGTCACCGTTCTCGAAAATGGAGACAAGCTCGCCGTCGTCGACAAGGAGGCGCTGATCCAGCGCCACGCCTGTAGGGAGTGCGGCGTCCACATGTACGGACCCGTCGAGCGCGACCACGCCTTCAAGGGACTGTCCTTCGTCCACCCCGAACGCTTTGAGGAAGCGGGCTGGCCCGAGCCGACCTTCGCCGCCTTCGTCTCCTCGATCATCGAGAGCGGGACGCCCCCTTCGGCCATGGCCGGCGTTCGCAGTCGGTTGAACGAGCTCGGGCTGACGCCCTACGATTGCCTTAACCCCACGCTGATGGACGTACTGGCGACCTTCGCCGCGAAGAAGGCCGGTACGTTGAAGGAGGCGTGAGGATACGGCTCAGGATCGATGAAGCCAGCGGTGTCATCGGACGATGACGTCGCTGGTTCCCCTCGCAAATGGTTGAAATATTTGGTACCAAGCCCCCGCGCTCCCTCGTCGCCGCCACGCGGCGGACCGGGAGCCATCGTACGAGCGCATCGACAGGACACCGACAAACACCCATGCACCACATCTACGTTGACGCAGACGCCTGCCCGGTCAAGCCCGAGGTCCTCAAGGTCGCCGAACGCCTCGGCATCGAAGTGACCTTCGTCGCCAATTCCGGACTGCGCCCTTCGCGCGACCCGATGGTGCACAATGTCATCGTCTCCAACGCCTTCGACGCCGCCGACAACTGGATCGCCGAACATTGCGGCCCCGGCGACGTCGTGGTCACCGCCGACGTGCCGCTCGCGGTGCGCTGTGTCGCGGCAGGCGCGCAGGTCACCGGCCCGACCGGCCGCGTCTTCGATGACACCAATATCGGCATGGCGAGCGCCATGCGTGATCTCGGCGCGCACTTACGCGAAACCGGCGAAAGCAAGGGCTACAACGCCGCCTTCGGCCCGAAAGACCGCTCGCGTTTTCTCGAAACGTTCGATCGGCTGTGCCGGCGCGCCAAGGCCGTCACGCCACCATCAGGAGAGTAAAATGAACATCCTATCCCAGGCGACCACCTTCGGCGGCATGCAGGGCGTCTTCACGCACACATCGGAGGCGTTGAAGTGCGACATGACCTTCGCGATCTTCGTCCCCCCGCAGGCGATCGAAAAGCCCTGCCCCGTTCTCTGGTATCTCTCCGGCCTCACCTGCACCCACGCCAACGTCATGGAAAAGGGCGAGTATCGCCGAATGGCGGCCGAGCTCGGCCTGATCATCGTCTGCCCCGACGTGAGCCCGCGCGGCAACGACGTGCCGGATGAACTGACCAACTGGCAGATGGGCAAGGGTGCCGGCTTCTATCTGAACGCCACCGAAAAGCCCTGGGCCGAAAACTACCAGATGTACACTTACATCACCGAGGAACTGCCCGCCTTTGTCAGCCCGCACTTCCGTATGGATATGGACCGCCAAGGCATCTTCGGCCATTCCATGGGGGGCCACGGCGCCATGACCATCGCGCTGAAGAACCCCGGCCGCTTCAAGAGCTGCTCGGCCTTCGCGCCGATCGTCGAACCTTCGACCGCCGACTGGTCCGCCCCCGCCTTCGAAAAATATCTCGGCGCCGACCGCGCCGCATGGCGCCAGTACGACGCCTGCGCATTGGTCAAGGACGGCGCGCGCTTCCCCGAGTTTCTGATCGACCAGGGCAAGGCCGACGGCTTCCTTGAGAACGGGCTGCGCCCCTGGCTGTTCGAAGAAGCGATCAAGGGCACCGACATCAAGCTGACGCTGCGCATGCACGAACGCTACGACCACTCCTACTACTTCATCTCGACCTTCATGGACGATCACCTGAAGTGGCACGCCGAGCGCCTCGGCTGATCCTGAAAACACAATCGGCCCCGAAGGGGCCGATTGGTCAGCGCGTTCCGTCCCGAACACGCTCATATCTTGCGAGTGGCTACGCGGTCCGCTTGTCGATCGCAAAGGCGCCTGCGCCTGCGAAGACCAGGAACAGGAAGATGAAGCAGTAAAGAATCGCTTCGCCGCCGCCGTTGACAGCCGGGAAGAAGCCACGCGGGTTGTGCGCCATAAAATAGGCAACAGCCATTTCACCAGACAGGATGAAGGCGACAGGACGGGTCAGGAAGCCGACGAGGATTGCAATGCCGCCGATCACTTCGAGCAGAGCGGCGATCAGGGCGATTGTTGAAAGCGGGCCTCCATCGCCTTGAGGAATCGGGAAGGCAAACAGCTTCATCGTGCCGTGCTCGATGAAGAGCAGCGCGGTGATGATACGGAGGGCGGCCAAGGCGTACGGCTGGTACGCGTTAAGGCGTTCGAAACTGGGCATGAGTCTCTCCTTAGGTCATAAGACAGAGGAGCGTTAGCGATCCGGTTGAAAACACAGAAGTCACGTTATCGGGCACTCCGATCACATCCGCTTGATTTTCATCAATTTTCCACGACTTATTCATCTTAGAGGGGAATATTGTCGTGTTTCTTCCAAGGATTGGTGAGGTCCTTGTTGCGCAGCATCCTCAATCCGCGGGCCAGCCGCCGCCGTGTCGAGTGCGGCATGATCACCTCGTCGACATAGCCGCGCTCGGCCGCCACGAACGGAGACAGGAACCGCTCCTCGTACATTCTGGTGTGTTCGGCGATCTTTTCCGGGTCGGCAATATCCTTGCGGAAGATGATCTCGACCGCGCCCTTGGCGCCCATGACCGCGATCTGCGCGGTCGGCCAGGCGTAGTTCAGATCCCCACGCAGATGCTTCGACGCCATGACATCGTAAGCGCCGCCGAACGCCTTTCGGGTGATGACGGTGAGTTTCGGCACGGTCGCCTCGGCATAGGCGAAAAGCAGCTTCGCCCCGTGCTTGATCAGCCCGCCATATTCCTGCGCCGTCCCCGGCAGGAAGCCCGGCACGTCGACGAAGGTGACGACGGGAATGTTGAAGCAGTCGCAGAAGCGTACGAAGCGCGCCGCCTTGCGTGATGCGTCGCTGTCGAGGACGCCTGCCAGCACCATCGGCTGGTTGGCGACGAAGCCGACCGTCGAACCCTCGATCCGCCCGAAGCCGCAGACGATGTTCTTTGCAAAGCTCGCCTGAATCTCGAAGAAATCCCCCTCGTCCGCCGTCTTCAGGATCAGTTCCTTGATGTCGTAAGGCTTGTTGGCGTTGGCGGGCACCAGGGTATCCAGCGAGGCATCCGTATCGGTCACCGACTGGTAACATTCGATCTCGGGCAAAGGTGACGTGTTCGACTGCGGCAGCAGATCGATCAGCCGGCGCACCTGCAGCAGCGCCTCGACGTCGTTGTCGTAAGCGCCGTCGGCGATGGAGGATTTCGTCGTGTGCACCGAAGCGCCGCCGAGCTCCTCCGCCGTCACCGTCTCGTTGGTCACCGTCTTGACCACATCAGGCCCGGTCACGAACATGTAGGAGGTATCGCGCACCATGAAGATAAAATCAGTCATCGCCGGCGAATAGACGTCGCCGCCCGCGCACGGCCCCATGATGACGGATATCTGCGGAATGACGCCTGATGCCAAAACGTTGCGCTGGAACACCTCGGCATAGCCGCCGAGCGCCGCCACGCCTTCCTGGATGCGTGCGCCGCCGGCGTCGTAGATGCCGATGATCGGCGCCCGGTTCTTCAGCGCCATGTCCTGCACCTTCATGATCTTCTCGGCATGCGCCTCGGACAGCGAGCCGCCGAACACCGTGAAGTCCTTGGCGAAGACGAAGACCGTGCGGCCGTTCACGGTGCCCCACCCCGTCACCACGCCGTCGCCTGCAATGCGGCTATTCTCCATGCCGAAATCGGTCGAGCGGTGTTCGACGAACATGTCGAACTCCTCGAAAGACCCTTCGTCGAGAATGAGATCGATACGCTCGCGCGCCGTCAGCTTGCCGCGCTTGTGCTGGGCTTCGATCCGCGCCTTTCCGCCTCCGAGCCTTGCTATACCGCGGCGGCGTTCGAGTTCTTCGAGAATGTCCTTCATCGATCCTCCTCACCGCGAAAGACGCGGTTGGTTCAGCCGCGCTGGCTGTTGCTGAGCGAGAACACCGAGCGGATACGCGCGGCGATGTCTTCCGCGAGAATTTCATCGGCCGCGCCGGTCTTGGAGAAGCTGGTGACCTCGAAGGAGCTGACGGCGATCACCGATCCGTCGTCGACGGACGCGGCATCGATGCGCACCTTGGCGACGTTGCGGCTCTTGTCGAAACCCTGCCCCATCTCGACCGAGAGAATGCGCACCGTCAGTACCACGCGCGGATAGACCTCGGTGCGAACGGTCGCGTTGATAGCGGTGGTCAACCGATCGGCGACGCCGTTGAGGATCGTCGGCGACATCTTCACGCTCGACAGCACCACGGCGCTGCGAACATCATAGATTGGAGACGGTTCCTGCTTGGACGAGAACATCGCGCATGAGGTAAGGGCAACGCAAATAACCGCGACCCGACAAAAGCACGACTTGAGCCAATTCATTTCAAGAAATCCGCGTCCACCCCAAATAGAGTCGCAGATCATCCCATATCCCGGTCCAAAGCAACCTGTTTCAGGTCTTTAGTGCCGAAAAAACGTCCGTCGCGGCCTGGAAATCGATGAAACGCTGCGCCCGCCGCGCTTCGGCTTCCTCGTCGCTTCCCCAATGCTCGATCGTCCAGTCCTCGTCGAGATGCGCGAGCGCCCAGACGGTCTCCATCGGCAGTTCGCCCTCGGCGAATGCAAGCGCCAGCACGGCCGAACCGGTCAGCGCGGTGACGACATGCAGCGCCGCCAGCGCCATGGCGCTGTCGTGCCGGCGCAGCGTCGCCGAGACGGCCGCTATCGCCTCTTTCGGCTGTTCGTGGTGCATCACGCCTTCGACCAGGATGAAGCGCGCGCCGAGCTTGTCGGCGGCCCAGTCGAGCACCGGATCCCATTGCTCGGCCTGGCGCGCCACCAGCTCTTCCGGGCCGTCGGCGCGATAGCAGAGCATGTCGGTGCCGGAAAAGCGCAGCAGGTCCTCGAACACCGCCTGCGGGTCGGCGGCAATGCCGTCGATCGCGGTGTTGACGAGACGCGTCACCGGCATGAAGCCGGGATCGATCACTTCCGCCTGCGCGTCCCATTCACGGGCAACGAGCTCAGCCAGTCCCCGCGTCGGCACGACGAGAACATTGCGCGCCGGCGTCCTGACAGCCTTGCCGTCGAGCTCGATCGCGAAACCGTCCTCGTGCCCGGCTACGGAAACCGCCTTGTAGAAGCGCTTCGGCAGCGGCTTGGCCATCTGGATCTGCGCGCGGCGGATCGGATCGGGATGGCTCAGTCCTTCGGAAAGGTCGTTCAGCAGATCGCGCATGGCGTCACCTCAGGAAAAATGTCTCAGAATATCGTCCGGATGGTGGACGATCGCATCGGCGCCGGCGCCGACGAGATCCTCGACCGACGCATAGCCCCAAGACACGCCGATCGCCGTGGCGCCTGCGGCCTTCGCCATCTGCATATCGTAAACCGCGTCGCCGATGACAATGGCGTCGGCGGGATTCATGCCGGTTTCGTCGCAGCACTCGGTGACCATCGCCGGATGCGGCTTCGACGGGCAATCGTCGGCCGTCCGCGACACGATGAAGTCGGGCGTGAAGCCGTGGGTCTCGAGGATGTTGACGAGCCCGCGCCGCGACTTGCCCGTCACCGCGCCGATCAGGATGTCGTCACGGCCCGCAAGTGCGGCGATGACAGGCTTGATGCCGTCGAACAGCGGCACGTCCATGCCCGGCTCGTTGCGAACATCCATGTAGATCTTCTTGTAGTGCGCCGTCATCGCGATGGCTTCGTCGTCGACATGCTGCTTGCCCTGCATGCGGGCAATGGCGATATCGAGCGTCAGGCCGATGATCGACTTGGTGCTTTCGAGCGGCGGTCGGTCGTAACCGAAATGCACGAAGGTGCGCGCCATCACCTCATGGATAAGAGCCGCGCTGTCGACCAGTGTGCCGTCGCAATCGAAGAGAGCGAGTTTCATTCCCAGTTTCATTCCGAGCTTCATTCGTAGTCTTCCCTGTCCGCGGAGGCGAGATCGAGGCCGAGCAGGTTCCAGGTCTGGACCATGTGCGGCGGCAGCGGCGCCGTGACGCGAAGCCGGCCACCGTTCGGATGTGGAATATCGATCTTGCGTGCATGCAGGTGCAGCTTCTTCTGCACGCCGCCCGGGAAAGGCCAGTTCAGGTCGTCGTCGAAATACTTGGGATCGCCGATAATGGGATGGCCGATGTAGAGCGCGTGGACGCGGAGCTGGTGCGTGCGCCCCGTATAGGGCTCCATCTCCAGCCAGGCGAGGTTCTGCGCCGCCGTCTCGCGTACACGATAGTAGGAGATCGCGTGATCCGCGCCCTCCTCGCCGTGCTTGCAGACCCGCATACGGTCGCCATCGGGCGTCTGTTCCTTGACAAGCCAGGTCGAGATCTTGTCCTCGTGCTTGCGCGGCACGCCCTTGACCAGCGACCAGTAGGTCTTCTTGGTGTCACGCTCGCGAAAAGCCGCCGTCAGCTTCTGCGCAGCACCGCGCGTGCGGGCAATCACGAGCACGCCGGATGTGTCGCGGTCGAGACGATGCACCAGGCGCGGCTTCTCGCCCTTCGGGCTCGTCCAGGCCTCCAGCATCTTGTCGATGTTGCGCGTCACGCCGGAGCCGCCCTGCACGGCAAGGCCGGCGGGCTTGTTGAGCACGATCACCTTGTCGTCCTCATGCAACACCATGCGCTGCAAAAGTTCGTAATCGCCGCCATGCTTCAGGTCGTGGCTGGCGATCGGCCCGGTCTTCTTGGCGTCGACGTCGAGCGGCGGCACGCGCACCACCTGCCCCGGCTGCACGCGTGCATCGGTCTTGACGCGACCGCCGTCGACCCGCACCTGGCCGGAGCGCATCAGCTTCTGCAGCGGCCCGAAGCCGAGGCCGGGATAATGGATCTTGAACCAGCGGTCGAGCCGCATGCCCGCCTCGTCTGGTTCGACCGTGATATGTTCAATGCCAGCCATTCATGTTCTTTCGGAAAGAGTTGCGCGCGCCCGGCGCGGCCTTTGCCGGTGGCTTTAGAGCATTTTCGCCGAAAACGGAAACCGGAATCTCAGATCAGCGCCCGCGTTAGCGCAAGCCCCGCCACCACAGCCAACATGGAGAGCCCGACGCTCGCCACGACATAGACCGCCGCCGCCGAGAGCGCGCCTCGCTCGAACAGGGAGATCGCGTCGAGCGAAAAAGCCGAGAAGGTGGTGAAGCCGCCGAGAAATCCGGTAATGAGAAGCAGCCGGAGCTCCTCCGATGCGTTGAACCGTCGCGCGATTATCTCGGCGAAGACGCCGATGACGAAGCAGCCGGCGACATTGACCGCGAGCGTCCCCCAGGGGAAGCTCGGTCCCATGAGGCGTAACGACCAGCGGCCGACATAATAGCGAAGCACGGAACCGATGGCGCCGCCGAAGGCAACGAGAAGAACTTGAGGCATGCTGCTGTGTAGCCCAGGCCGGATGAATTGCCAATCGACCGGTATCCTTCGCCTGCCCGCGTCTCTACCGATAGTTCACTCTAATCCAATTTGATCATTGATCGAAGACACAGACGTGCCAACGTATGATTGTACGCGCAGAGTAACTCCAAGTTTGAGGAGCCACGATTGGCGATACGACGAAAATGGCTTTACGCCGCGCTGGCGTGGCTCGCACTTGTAATCGCCTCGGTGACAGCGATGACACTCTACGATGACGCGCCCGAGCGACTCCGTTCCATGCTCAAGATCGAGGAACTTCCCGCATCGGTGAAGAACATCAGGTGTTCGGACACGTTTGTCACAACGGACGTCCTGGCTACCTGCGGCTTCGAGATCGAGCCCGACGACATGGTTTCGATGCTGGGTGGGTGGCGCTTCTCCGGCGAGAAAGCCGGGCCTAATACGCGCAGCGACGATTACGCGAACGACGACCACACCTATTTCACGCCGTTCAAGGCGGACTACATCTATCGCGCCGACGACGACCAGTTTGGTACCGCTGGAGGACATCTTCTTGTCGTCATCGACGAGGACAGGCGCAACGCGTTGGTAGATATCTACATCGAATAGCCGGCAGGCCAACGTCTCGGCTTGCCCCTCAGTAACTGCACGGCCGATCGTTGTTGAAACCGAGGGCGCAAGCTGAATTGAGCGGCGTCGCATCGCTTCTGGTTGCGGCCGTCGAGGTGCAGCCGGCCACTATCGAGGCCGGACCCATCACAACGACGACCAGGAAAAGGAAGCGAAATCGTTGCATATGAATTCCTCCTCGAAATGAATGGGTGCCGGGCAGACCGCTCCGCAACGCGGCTCGCGCGGACGATCGGCTGAAACCGAAAATAGCACATATCGAGCCATTTATCGCTCTGTGCGACCCCTTACGTGAGAGCCGCTTCCGCGGCGAAATACGCCAGTCCGTTAAAATGCCGGTATTTTTCTTAGCCGGATGCCAAGGCGCGACCGATATCGTCGCGCGATGTCTGTTTCGCTTGTCTCCATATCCGCCGATACCGCGGTCGTCGCGCTCGAAAGCCTGAGGATCCCTCAGCGCGTCTCCGCGAGCACGGCGGCGAAGGAAGCGCGGCGTATCTCCGAGCGGCGCGAAAAGGTTGACGCCGGCCAGGATATTGACGAGACCGCCTCGATCATCCAGTCGACGGAAGTCGCGCTCGACCTGATGACGATGGGTCAGCGTCAGCCGCAGGCGAGCCTCAGCCAGGCGCTGAAATTCTACGAAGAAGACTGATCTCCCCGCCGAAGCCCGCGACAAAAATTTGTTCGGCGGCGACATTCCCCCTTGCCAAGCACCGCCATCGCCAGATAATTGCGCTCAACCTTGTTGGGAGAAGCCGGTCTTTAGCGACCGGTGCCGAAGGAGCAACCGCCCCGGAAACTCTCAGGCAAAAGGACCAGCAAGGGGCAGACGGAACTCTGGAGAGACGCGTTCTTGAAACGCGCGCCGAAGGGATAACAATCTCAGGCAAACAGACAGAGGGGGCTCGAAACAAGGCGCAACCGCGCCCGACCATTTGAGCCCGCGCATGGAACCCACGCGCAAACACCGGAGGCGTCCTTGGACGATACTGCTGCCCTGAAGAAAACCCCGCTGCACGATCTGCATCTGTCGCTCGGCGCCCGCATGGTGCCTTTCGCGGGCTATGACATGCCGGTGCAATATCCAGCCGGCGTCATGAAGGAACATCTTCAGACCCGTGCGGCTGCCGGTGTCTTCGATGTGTCCCACATGGGCCAGGTCGTCATCAAGGCCAAGTCGGGCAAGTATGAGGACGTCGCACTTGCGCTCGAAAGCCTCGTGCCGGTCGATATTCTCGGACTTGCCGAGGGACGCCAGCGCTACGGCTTCTTCACCGACGAAAACGGCGGCATCCTCGACGACCTGATGATCACCCATCTCGACGACCACCTCTTCGTCGTCGTCAATGCCGCCTGCAAGGACGCCGACGTCGCGCACCTGAGGAAGCATCTCTCCGACACCTGCGACATCACGGTGCTCGACCGCGCGCTGGTCGCGCTGCAGGGTCCGCGTGCCGTCGAGGTTCTGGCCGAACTCTGGGCCGACGTCGCCGCCATGAAATTCATGGACGTGCGCCACTGCCGCCTGCACGACGTTTCCTGTCTGGTCTCCCGCTCGGGCTACAGCGGCGAGGACGGCTTCGAGATCTCCATTCCCGCAGACAAGGCCGAGGACGTCACCAAGCGCCTGCTCGAGCACCCCGACGTCGAACCGATCGGTCTCGGCGCCCGCGACTCGCTCCGCCTCGAAGCCGGCCTCTGCCTTTACGGCAACGACATCGACACCACGACGACACCGGTCGAGGCAGCGCTGGTCTGGGCCATCCAGAAGGCCCGCAAGACGGGCGGCGCGCGCGCCGGCGGCTTCCCCGGCGCAGACCGCGTCCTCTCCGAGATCGACCACGGCGCCACCCGCCGCCGCGTCGGCCTGAAGCCGGATGGCAAGGCGCCGGTGCGCGGCCACGCCAAGCTCTTTGCCGACGCAGAGGGCAAGACCGAGATCGGAGAAGTGACCTCTGGCGGCTTCGGCCCCAGCGTCGAAGGCCCGGTTGCCATGGGCTATGTGCCGGTCTCCTCGGCCGAGGTTGGAACGGTCGTCTACGCCGAGGTTCGCGGCAAGTACCTGCCGGTCACGGTCGCGGCGCTTCCCTTCGTCACGCCGACTTACAAGCGCTAGGAACAACCGATGTCTGCGCCGGGTCATACCCCCTCTGGCCTACTGGCCCTCTCCCCCACAAGGGGGGAGAGGATCCGCGGCACCGCCGCCGGGTTAAGCCCTCCCCTTTGTGGGGGTCCGCAAGGACGGGGCGAGACGCGCGCCTCGCCCCCGGTACGGTGGGAGTGGTCTTTCCCGATCTCCACCGCACTATCTCATTTCAATATCGCACCCCATTCCCCAGAGAGGACCATCCCATGCTGAAATTCACCGAAGAACACGAATGGCTGAAGATCGAGGGCGGCGTCGCTACCGTTGGCATCACCAATTACGCCGTCGATCAGCTCGGCGATCTGGTGTTCGTGGAACTGCCTGAAGTCGGCGCCACCTTCGGCAAGAACGACAATGCCGCCACCGTCGAATCCGTCAAGGCGGCCTCCGACGTCTACTGCCCGCTTGATGGCGAGATCACCGAAGTGAACCCCGCCATCGTCGCCGACCCCTCGCTCGTCAATTCCGACCCGCAGGGCGCCGGCTGGTTCTTCAAGCTGAAGCTCGCCAACGCCGCCGATGCAGATGGCCTGCTCGACGAAGCGGCCTACAAGGAGCTCACCGCGTAATGACGACGCCGACCGAATTCCAGTTCACCGACTACCAGCCGTATGACTTTGCCAACCGTCGTCATATCGGCCCCTCGCCGGCTGAAATGACCGACATGTTGAAGGTCATCGGCTACAACAGCCTCGACAACCTGATCGACGCGACCGTGCCGCCCTCCATCCGCCAGAAAGCGCCGCTCGTCTGGGGCGCGCCGATGACGGAGCGCGAGGCACTCGACAAGCTGCGCGAAACCGCCAACAAGAACAAGGTCCTGACCTCATTGATCGGCCAGGGCTATTACGGCACCATCACGCCGCCGGTCATCCAGCGGAACATCCTGGAGAACCCGGCCTGGTACACCGCCTACACGCCCTACCAGCCGGAAATCTCCCAGGGCCGCCTCGAAGCGCTCCTGAACTACCAGACGATGATCTGCGACCTCACCGGCCTCGACGTCGCCAACGCCTCGCTGCTCGACGAAGCCACCGCCGCCGCCGAAGGCATGGCGATGGCCGAGCGTGTCTCCAAGTCGAAGGCCAAGGCCTTCTTCGTCGACGCCGCCTGCCATCCGCAGACGATCGAGCTGATCAAGACCCGCGCCGAGCCGCTCGGCTGGAGCGTCGTCATAGGCAACCCCTTCACCGATCTCGACCCGGTCGACGTCTTCGGCGCGATCTTCCAGTATCCAGGCACGCACGGCCATGTGCATGATCTCACCGGCCTGATCTCGCGCCTGCACCAGACCGGTGCGATTGCCATTGTCGCCGCCGACATCCTGGCCCTGACGCTTCTGAAGTCGCCTGGCGAAATGGGTGCCGACATCGCCATCGGCTCGTCGCAGCGCTTTGGCGTTCCCGTCGGCTACGGCGGCCCGCACGCGGCCTACATGTCGGTCAAGGACGCCCACAAGCGCTCCATGCCCGGCCGTCTCGTCGGCGTCTCCGTCGATGCGCGTGGCAACCGCGCCTACCGCCTGTCGCTGCAGACCCGCGAACAGCACATCCGCCGCGAAAAGGCGACGTCGAACATCTGCACCGCCCAGGTGCTGCTCGCCGTCATGGCCTCGATGTACGCCGTCTTCCATGGCCCCAAGGGCATCAAGGCGATCGCCCAGCAGGTCCACCAGAAGGCCGTGCTGATGGCCAAGGGCCTTGAAAAGCTCGGCTACACCATTGAGCCTGAAACCTTCTTCGACACCATCACCGTCGATGTCGGCCACATGCAGGGTGTCATCCTGCGCGCGGCGGTCGCAGAAGGCGTCAACCTGCGCAAGGTCGGTGCCACCAAGATCGGCATGAGCCTCGACGAGCGCACCCGCCCGGCGACGCTGGAAGCCGTCTGGCGCGCCTTTGGCGGTAACTTCGCCGTGGCGGATTTCGAGCCGAGCTACCGCCTGCCCAAGGGCCTCGCCCGTACCAGCGAGTACCTGACGCATCCGATCTTCCATATGAACCGTGCCGAAAGCGAGATGACGCGCTATATCCGTCGCCTCTCGGACCGCGATCTGGCGCTCGATCGATCGATGATCCCGCTCGGCTCCTGCACGATGAAGCTCAACGCCACCGCCGAAATGCTGCCGATCACCTGGCCGGAGTTTTCGGATATCCATCCTTTCGTGCCGGCTGATCAGGCCCTCGGTTATCGCGAAATGATCGACGACCTGACCGAAAAGCTCTGCGCCGTCACCGGCTACGACGCCTTCTCCATGCAGCCGAACTCCGGCGCGCAGGGCGAATATGCCGGCCTCCTGACGATCCGCAACTACCACATCGCCAACGGCAACGGTCATCGCGACGTCTGCCTGATCCCGACATCCGCGCACGGCACAAACCCGGCCTCGGCCCAGATGGTCGGCATGAAGGTCGTGGTCGTCAAGGTTCGCGAAAACGGCGACATCGACCTCGACGACTTCCGCGCCAAGGCCGAGCAGTATTCGGAGAACCTCTCCTGCTGCATGATCACCTACCCCTCGACGCATGGCGTGTTCGAGGAAGCGGTGAAGGAGATCTGCGATCTCGTGCACAAGCATGGCGGCCAGGTCTATCTCGACGGTGCCAACATGAACGCCATGGTCGGCCTGTCCCGCCCTGGTGACATCGGCTCCGACGTCAGCCACCTCAACCTGCACAAGACCTTCTGCATCCCGCATGGCGGCGGCGGTCCCGGCATGGGCCCGATCGGCGTCAAATCGCACCTTGCCCCGCATCTGCCCGGCCATCCGGAAACCGACGGCCGTTCGGGCGCGGTCTCGGCGGCGGCCTTCGGTTCGGCCTCGATCCTGCCGATCTCCTGGAGCTACTGCCTGATGATGGGCGGCGAAGGCCTGACGCAGGCGACCAAGGTGGCGATCCTCAACGCCAACTACATCGCCGCCCGCCTGAAGGGCGCCTATGACGTGCTCTACAAGTCCGAGGCCGGACGCGTGGCGCATGAGTGCATCATCGACACCCGTCCGCTGGTCGACAGCGCCGGCGTGACCGTCGACGACGTCGCCAAGCGCTTGATCGACTGCGGCTTCCACGCCCCGACCATGAGCTGGCCTGTCGCAGGCACGCTGATGATCGAGCCGACGGAATCGGAAACCAAGGCCGAGCTCGACCGCTTCTGCGAGGCCATGCTGGCGATCCGCCAGGAAGCCCGCGACATCGAGGAAGGACGCTCCGACAAGACGAACAACCCGCTGAAGAACGCTCCGCATACGGTCGAAGACCTCGTCGGCGAATGGGATCGCCCATATTCGCGCGAACAGGCCTGCTTCCCGCCCGGCGCCTTCCGCGTCGACAAGTACTGGTCCCCGGTCAACCGCGTCGACAACGTCTTCGGCGACCGCAACCTGATCTGCACCTGCCCACCGCTGGAAGCCTACGCCGAAGCGGCCGAGTAAGGACGATACAAGACGCCCGGCTCTGTCCGGGCGTTTTGGTGTTTTGGGGTATGATGGGGCGGCTTCAGGTGGGTTGACGGAGAAAGCCGCGATATACACCATCGCCAACCCATTGATCGAGAAGCACAATCCCCTATCGACCGTCATGCTCGGGCTCGTCCCGAGGATCTGCCAACGCCCACCAAACCGGTTACGGTCATGGATAAAGCCACCCGCTGCACCCACGCCAATTCATCCGCCCCCTTGCATTCCGAGCGACGTGCTTAGATCCTCGGGACAGGCCCGAGGAAGACGCCGTGGGGATGCGAACGCCGAGAAAACGTCGGACCAAGGGCCGAAAGAATGACGAGACCAGCGCGCCGGCGAGGCGAACAAAACCACAAGCCACACCATCGCTAACCAATTGATTAAGAGCGATAATCCCCTCTCGATCATCACCCTCTGGCTTGTCCCGAGGATCCAACCACGCCCCCCACAACGGCAACGGTCATGGACCAAAACGCCAACCGACAACAGGAAGTCCGCACCGCAATGCCCGAACTCCAAGGCTTCCACTACCTTGCGACACCAGCCACCGACCACCGTCCGCCGCTCCTCCTCCTGCACGGCAGCAGCCGCGACGAAACGGAAATGCCGCCGCTCGCCGACACAGCGGCACCAGGTTGGCCGTACCTGTCACTGCGCGGTGGCGTGCCGTGGGAAGGCGGCTACGCCTTCTTCCGCCGGAACGCCGACCGCACGCTCGACCGCGACGACCTCGCGCTGCAGACGGAGCGCCTCCGCGATTTCATCTCTGCCGCCTTTGAAACCGGCATCATCCCACGCCCGCCAATTCTTTTCGGCTTCTCGAACGGCTCGATCATTGCCGCTTCGCTGCTGATCCGCGATCCGGCCTGCGCCGCGGGAGCTGTCCTCATTCGCCCGCTTTCGCCTGACGTCGATGCGCTCATGCCGGAGATGCGGGACAAGCCGATTTTGATCCTTGCAGGTGAAAACGACGACCGGCGCGCGCCTGAGGACGCCCACCATGTCGCCGCTCAGTTCCGGGCAGCCGGAGCCGACATCGCCAGCCACACCTCGCCCACCGGCCACGATCTGCACCCGCGCGAACCCGCCATCATCGCGGCGTGGCTGGCGCAAGCGTTCTTTCCGCTTGTGGCGGAGAACCAGCCCCGCTAAGGAACGCCACATATTTCAAGACAACAGGCGACCACTCCCATGGCAAAATCCGACGGCGATCTCACCCAGCAGCCCTGGCCGAATCCCGTCATGCTGGCGCTAGAAGAACCCGGCCAGTACGTGACCATCGCGACCACGCAGGCCGCCTCGTGGGCGATGATCGAGGACTGGCCGACGGAAGACGGCCCAGCGCTCGACAAGGCGCTGCTCGTCTGCGCCGACGTCATCAAGGGCAAGCGCAGCAACGAGGACGCCCGCAGGGCCTTCATCGCCGCCGCCATCGAGGCCGGCATCGACATCAAGCAATAGCACGCGGCGTCAGCCGACGAATTCGTCGATGATCCGGCAGATCGTGTCGGGCATTTCCAGCTGCATCATGTGGCCGCTCTCGACCTGCATCGACATCCACGCCGGATCGGCGCCGACGCGCGCATAGGTCGACGCAAACACCGCCGATTGCTCGATGCCCGCTGCGACGTAAAGCTTGCGCGCAATCTTCAGGTAAGCGCCGGTCAAGCTGATCTTCTGCACCATCGTCGCGAAGGGCTGGGCGGATCTGCCGTTGGTATAGTGCCTGAGATGATCGGGAATGCGGCTGTATGACCGCACCGGCGGCGGCACGCTCGTGCCGCCATTCTCCCCGGCCGCGGCCAGGCTCGACAGCGCGATCTCGGTTCCGGACAGATCGAGAATCGACTGGCCGTCCTCGGGAACGAAGGCGTCGAGATAGACGAGGCTGCGGATACGCTCGGCAAACCGGTCGGCGACGCCCGTTATCACCATGCCTCCAGAGGAATGGCCGACGAGATCGACATCGGCAAGGCCCTCGGCCTCGATCAGACCGCAGACGTCGGCGATATGCGTGTCGAGGTTGATGTGCCCGCCGGCAAGATGCATGCGCTCGCCGAGCCCCGTCAGGCTCGGCACGAACACCCGGTGGCCAAGCCGGCGAAGGCCGTCCGCCACCGGCGTCCAGGCAGCGCTAGATCCCCACGATCCCTGCACCAGTACGATGTTACGAGAGATCATCCGTTACCCCTTGCAGAACCAGCTCTTTCTCAGCTACCGCCAGCGGCGGTCCGAGAAATTCGACGTCCCATGTCCCGGCGAAGACGTTGAGCGCCGCGGCGTCCGGCCGCCCGTCGCGCATGACGCCGGCAAGCCCGAGGAAGAATGCCCGCGCATCGAGCCCCGGCGCGATCAGGATATACTGCCGCGCCGGCCGGTCGGTAACGTTGACGAATGCATGCGCGGCTCCGCCCGGCACGGTGACGACATCGCCCTCTTCCGCGTAGAACTGCGCGCCGTCCACCTCGAACAGATACCGACCCTCCATCACCCTGAAGACCTCGGTCTCCTTGTGCCGATGGCGCGGCGGTCCGAAACCCGGCGCGTTGATTGTGTCGATGAAGCAGAACTCCCCGCCCGTCGTCGATGGGTCGACCCGAACACTGAGTTCAAGTCCGATCGCGGGTATCTTGATGATCTCCTCGCTCGTTTTTGAATGAGACATCTGAATGGTCATGAAGCGGTGCCCTTGGGATGAAAGCAGATGGCGGTGGTGTACCGGCAAGAATCTCTAGCAAGTTGCGACCCGTGCCGCCATCCTGCAATCAAACATGCACGCGCAGCGCGCTAAAAGCGATGTTGGGAAAATCTTGATACGCGCGGAAATTGCTCTAATCTTCGTCGGATTCAATTCGCCAAGCCGCCGTTCATCCAGCCAAGGAGGATTGCATGTCCCCTACTGCCCGTATGATCGCCCAGGAAGTCGCCCTTTCCGCCCTGATATTAGCGGTCGCCGTCATCGGTCTGCCGAGGTTTTTCGATCCCGGCGCACCCGTCAATTATCCGCTGGCGCTCGGCGTCTTCGTACTGATGTCGCTGGCGTTTGCCGCCTACGAACTTCTCGTGCGGCGCCGGTAGCCACCGCATGGTGACATAATGTCCGCCGGGACTGTTTGAGTGAGCCCGCTTTTCCCCAACAGACCCGAGACCATGTCGATTTCAGATGCCATCTACCGTCCCTTCGAGCGCCTGATCCGGCCGCTCGACATCCCCTACCGGCCGATGCCGTCGAATGGCCCGGTCGCTGTCCTCCTGCACTTCATCTCGATGTTCCGGGGCGTGCTGATCGCGTTGGCATTGTCGTCGATGGCCATCGAGGCGATCAACCTGACGATCGTCGGGGGCCTCTCCGTCATCGTCGACGGCGTGACGCAGAAGGGAGCGGCCGCCTTCCTGCACGACGAATGGCCGTTTCTCACGTTCCTCGGACTGTTGATCTTTCCGGCGATGCCGATCGCCTCCTTTCTCGTCAATACGCTGACCTCGCACACGCTCGGCGTCGGCATGCCCGCCGCCATCCAGTGGCAGGGACACAAGGCGGTGGAGCGGCAGGATCTCGCCTTCTTCCACGATCTCTATGCCGGCCAGGTCGCCTCGCGGCTGCAGCAGGTGTCCTCGGCCGTGCAGCAGCAGATCATCGCAGCCTTCCAGTCGATCCCGCGCTTTCTGCTGCAGATGATCGGCTCGGTAATCCTCTTGAGCGCACTTTCCTGGCAGCTCGCCCTGCCTGCCGCCATCTGGATCGTGCTCAACGTTGCGCTTGCAGTGAAGATGGCGCCCGTCTTCACTGAGCGGTCGCGGCGCACCGCCAAGCAGCGCAGCCTCGTCGCCGGCGCCATCACCGATCTCTACACCAACATGCAGATGATCAAGCAGTTCGCCGCCGAGGACAGCGAGGCCGGCGCCATCCGCCGGGTCATCGGCAAGGCGATCAGCACCCAGCACAGCGAGCAGCGCATCTACCGCACCTCGGAACTCGTCGTGGTGGCGCTCAACATGCTGCTCTGGCTGGCGATGATAACGATCGGTTTCACCGGTCTCGTGCGCGGATTCCTGACGATTGGCGAATTCGTCGGCGCGGTCTATGTCCTGCACCGCCTCTCGGGCCACACCTTTACCTTCCTGCAGATGGGCCAGCAGATCTTCCAGGCGATCGGCACGATCAAGGACGCCATGCCCGTCATGACGACCCCGCCCACCATCACCGACCGCGAAGGTGCCTTCGATCTCGACGTCGCCGGAGGAGATATCCGCTTCGAAGAAGTGACCTTCGCCTACAAGTCCGGAAAATCCGTGATCGCCAACCTCTCGCTCGCCGTCCATCCTGGCGAAAAGGTCGGTCTTGTCGGCCTGTCGGGTGCCGGCAAGACGACGCTGGTCAGCCTGCTGCTGCGCTTCTACGATGTGGGCTCGGGGACGATCCGGATCGATGGCAAGGACATCCGTGACATCACCCAGGCCAGCCTTCGGCGCAACATCGGCGTCATCGCCCAAGATGTGGCGATGCTCCACCGCTCGGTCGGAGACAATATCCGCTACGGCCGGCCGAATGCCACCGGTGACGAGATCGAACAGGCGGCGAAGACGGCCAGGGCCGACGGCTTCATCGCCGATCTCAGGGATGCCGAGGGCCGCAAGGGTTACAACGCCTATGTCGGCGACCGCGGCATCAAGCTCTCGGGCGGCCAGCGCCAGCGCGTGGCAATCGCCCGCGTGCTATTGAAGGACGCGCCGATCCTCGTTCTCGATGAAGCGACGTCGGCGCTCGACAGCGAATCCGAAGCGGCCATCCAGGAGAAGCTCGATCTGGTGATGCGCGGAAAGACGGTCATCGCCATCGCCCACCGCCTCTCGACCATATCGATGATGGACCGCATCGTCGTGCTCGACCAGGGCCGCATCGTCGAACAGGGGCACCCCGGCGACCTCGCCGAAGGCGACGGCCTGTTCGCCCGCCTCTGGAAACGCCAGACGGGCGGCTTCATCCCCGAGGAGATCGGCTAGAGCAATTCCAGGAGAAGTG
Source organism: Rhizobium sp. S152 (assembly GCF_030380735.1). Taxonomy (GTDB): domain Bacteria; phylum Pseudomonadota; class Alphaproteobacteria; order Rhizobiales; family Rhizobiaceae; genus Rhizobium. The sequence goes on from NZ_JAUDRZ010000026.1 coordinate 152,746, forward strand.
CGAAGCGGTTTTCCGTCCGGAATTGCGTGAAAACAAAAGAATAGAGCAGTTCCGAGATTCGAAGAAAAGCGGAACTACTTTAGGCTACCCTACTCCGCCAGCAACGCTTCGATCAGCGCATAGGTGGCTTTCACCCGGGCTTCATTCGGATAGTTCTTGTTGGCGAGCACGACGACGCCGATGTCCCGGCCCGGAAGCATCGCCAGATAGCCGCCGAAGCCGTTGGTGGAGCCGGTCTTGTTGAGGATCACATCCTTCTGCATTGGAAGCGGCGGGTCGATCCGCTCGGCCGGCTGCGGCTTCAGGATGAAGTCGTAGCTGTTGCCTGAGGTCATCGTTTCCAGCGCCACCGGCCATGGATATTGCTCCCAGATCATGTCCTGCACGAATTTCTCGGTGCGGAACTGGCCCTCTTGCGTCCGTCGAACAGCCGCGCGGATCTCGTCCGAAGCCTTGCCGCGTCCGAGTTCGACGTCGAGCAATGTGAGCATGTCGCGCGCGCTGGATTTGATGCCATAGGCCTCGGCATCGAGAACGCCCGGCGTCACGCGGATCGGCTTGTCGGTCTTCCGGTCGTAACCGAAGGCATAGTGCTTCATCGCGCTCTTCGGCACGTCGATCCACGTATTGTCGAGCCCGAAGCCAGGAAAGAGGATCGTGCGCGCCGCCTGCCGGTAGTCCATGCCGAGCGCCTCGGCGGAGATGTGGCCGAGCAGGCCGATGCTGATATTGGAATAGCTGCGCGCGCCGGGCTGCGGCGGCTTCCATGCCTTCAGCCAGTCCACCAGCCCGCTGACATCGGTGACGCCATCCGGCACCTGCAATGGCAGGCCGCCCGAATGATGGGTTGCGAGGTCCATCAGCGTCAGCCCGTCGCCGATCGTGCAGGCATTGGCGCAGACGTGCTGCGCGACGGTATCGTCTAGACGCAGCTTGCCCTGCCCCTCGGCGAGTGCCGCCAGCGTCACGTTGAACACCTTGCTCATCGAGCCGAGCTCGAACAGCGTATCGGGATCCACCGCGCGGCGGTCGGCCCGCGAGGCGAGACCTGTAGCGTAGAATTCATGCCGGCCGCCGCGCGTGACGCCGACGATCAGTCCAGGAATGTTGTATTCCCTGACGACAGGCGCGAAGACGGAAGCCGCCTGCGCCTGGAAATCCGCCGCCCTCGCCCCTCCCGCGAGCGAGATCGACAGGGCCACCGCCAGCGCAGCCATTCGCAAAACAGCCATTTTCATCCTCCCGTTCTGAATACTCGGGCCGTGTATAGGGATTGCGTGGAGGTTCAACCCGCGGCTGCGTGGACAATGACCGAGAGCCTAACTGCGCCCAGCCAAGGCGGCCATGTCACTGCTGGCGATGCCCCGCCTTGCCGGACGCTCCTGCCAGTTCCCACACATCCACCTTCCCGGCGCGCCCCTTGAGCTGCACCGGTCCGCGCGGGCGAAGATCGAAGCGATCGCCCACGGCGTCTCGCGTCGCCCCGCTCACCAGGATCGACGTGTCGAACTCCTTGTTCAGCCCTTCCAGCCGCGAAGCGACGTTGATGGTGTCGCCCATGGCCGTGTACTGCTGGCGCGATGCGGCGCCAAAGCTGCCGACCACCGCCGGCCCCGTGTGCAAGCCGAAGCGCGTGACCAGTTCGGGAAGCCCGTCACGCCTGCTGTCCTCGTTCAGCACGTCCACCGCCGCCTTCATCGCGAGCGCGCAACGGCAGCCGTGTTCGGCGTGCCTGATATCCTCGACAGGCGCGTTCCACATCACGAAGATGGAATCGCCGAGATATTGGATGACCGTGCCGCCGTGATGTTCGGCGATGCCGTTCAGGAGTTCGAAATAGGCCGACAGCGTATCGACCACCTCTTCCGGCGAGTGTTGTTCGGAAATGGTGGTGAAGTCGCGGATGTCGGTGAACAGCACCGTCACCTCCTGCCGTTTCGCCTTGTCGATCGCCGGCCCCTCGGGATCGACGATCCGCCGAACGACCTCGCGCGGTACATAAAGCGCGAACTGGCCGATGGCACGGCGGCTGGCCGCGAGCGCCGTCGCCAGCATGTTGATCTCTGTGATCCAGGAATGCGAAACGGCTTTCTCGCGAATATCGAGATCGCCGATCCGCCGCGCCTCCTCGGCAAGCTGGTTCAGCGACCGGCTGACCATTCGCGACAAAAGCACTGATGCCGCCACCCCGGCGATCACGAAGCCGGCGGCGATAAGGAGGTTATGGAGGAGCAGCCTGTTGGCTTGCGCCACGAGGTCATCGAGCGGCACGACGATCGCCGCCTCGCTGCCTGTAAACAGGCCCGAGACGGCGATCGGCGCGATCTGGATCAGATAGCGTTCGCCATCGAGCGTGACGCGTGCCAGCCCGCCATCCGCGAAAGCTGGATCTTGCCGCAGCCGTGCCACGGTCGGAAGGCTGCTGTCGAAGCCATCGGACGTCGCGCCGATGGCGCCTCTGGCTCGCGACCAAAGCGCCATCAGTCTTCCCATGATGGCGGGATCGGAATGGGCAACCAGATAATCTCCATCGTCGATGATATAGGCCCGTGCCCGCGGCGAGATCGCGCTCGCGTCCAGAAGCCGGCTCACCGTCCTCAGATGAATGTTGATGCCGACGACCACCTTGCCGTCGTCGCGCGTGGGTGCAGCGATGGTCAGCGTCGGTGCCTGCAGCGTTCCGGCGACATAGGGACCGACGGACACCGGCGCGTGGTCCTGGACCACCGCCCGATACCACGGGCGCTCGCGCGGATCGAAAGATGCATATTCGACGTTTCGCGCGCTGATCTCGCCTGCGCGATTATCGAGAAACCGCAGCGTCGAGATCACGTCCGGCCGGTCGCGCCGCGCGACGGTCCGGACCGCGAAGGCGGTCCCCTCGGGGACGGCAAGCGTCCGGCGCACGTCGTCACGAACAGTGCTGATCACCTGCAGGTAGGAACCGTCGGGATAGCCGGCATAGATGCTGGTCGCATTGGGAACATTGCGCAGCGCCTCGATCAGAAACGTCTCCTTCGCCCTGATGTCACCGGGCGGTGGCGAAGCGAGTTGCTGCAGCGTCGAGGCCAGCGCCACCGCATCGTTGCCCGCCTGCAGAGTGTTGCGGTATCCCTCGATCAGCCGCATGCTCATTTCGCGCATCTGCTGCGCCCCGGCGGCGACGGCGGCGGTGCGCCCTTGGCTGAAGGCCATCCAGATGATCGGCGTCGAGGTGCAGATCAGCGACGCCACGACGAGCACGCCGAGATGCAGCCGCAACGGCCTGGACCAGCCCAGCAGCGAACGCGGAATCTGGACAGCCATGATCAACCCCCGCGCCGGCCTCGACAGCCGCGCCCCTCGCTCCTCGTCGCCAGCTAAGCGCGTTTTCACGAGACGCACAAGATGGGCGGGCGTTGCCTATCCAGTCTCGTGAGGTTTGAAGGGTGGCCTGCCACCAGCCGCCCGTCACCCGTCGGTAGACAGCGTCACCGCCTTCCACGCCTGGATCTCCCGCTGCAGACGCTCGATCCGCGCGGTGACATGCTTCAGCGCATCGCTGCCGAGCAGAAGCTGCGGTGGCGGATTGTCCGCGTCGATCATGGTCAGCACGGCCGCCGCCAGCTTTTCCGGGTCGCCGAGTTGCTTGCCGCTGACGGCCTGCCGCGCCTCACGGATCGGATCGAAAAGCGTGTCGTAGTCGGCGATCGATCGCTCGGTGCGGACCATCGACCGCCCCGCCCAGTCGGTGCGGAACGAGCCGGGGCAAAGCGTCATGACGCGAACGCCGAACGGCGCGAGTTCCGAACGCATGACCTCCGATATGCCCTGCAGCGCGAATTTGCTGCCGCAATAATAGGCAATCCCCGGCATGGTGATCATCCCGCCCATCGACGTCACGTTGATTATGAAGCCGCTGCGCCGCGTACGGAATTTCGGGATGAACGCCTTGGCGACGGCGACCGCGCCGAAAACGTTGACGTCGAACTGCCGGCGCATTTCCGCTATCGGCGATTCCTCCAGCACGCCCTCATGGCCGTAGCCGGCGTTGTTGATCAGCACATCGACGGGCCCATGCGCCCGCTCCGCTTCATCGACAACGGCGTCGATGCGGTCGAACTCGGTGACGTCGCAGATTACGGTGCGGACACCGGGCAGCTTCTCCACAAGCTGTGCGCGTGAGGCATCCGAACGGACTGTACCGATCACGGTATGACGGGCTCGGAACGCAGCCGCTGCTACGGCAAGGCCGAAGCCGGAATTGGCGCCGGTGATGAAGAATGTTTTCCCTGACATCTCGTCAAACTCCCATGGATAATAACGGGATTGACAGATAATATACCCAAGACGCCTCTTCGATCGCGGATCCTATGATTGCCTTGCCAAATCCTATAAACCGAGAAAGGCGTGCATTGGTTGAACGCGCCTCGGTACTTGCCCCGCGTCTCGGCTACAACGCGACCGCCCTCGCCCGCGTCCGCATTTTGCGCACCGAAGCGGTCCTCCACAATATCCCGGTGCTCTACAAGCCCGGCGCCGTCTTCGTGTTGCAAGGCAGCAAGCAGGGCATCCTTGAAGGGGAAATTTATCTCTATGACGAGGACCACTATCTCGCGGTCTCGGTGCCCGTGCCGTTCCGCATGGAATCGGCCGCGAGCCCCGAGCGGCCTCTGATCGCCGTCTATGTCGAGTTCGACATGCAGGTCGCCGCGGAAATAGCGATGCATCTGGAAGCCAATGCCGTGCTGCCTGTCCACAACAGGCCGAGAAGCCTCGTCTCGAGCCGCATGTCCAATGATATCGACGATGTGCTGCTGCGGTTGTTGAAGGCCCTCGCCGATCCCGCCGAAGCCCACGTTCTCGGCGCCGCCATCCTGCGCGAACTGCACTACCGCGTGCTGGTCGGCCCGCAGGGCAGCGCGATGATCGCGGCGCTGCGCCAGCAGGGATCCGCCGGAAAGATCAGCCGCAGCCTCGCGTGGCTGCGGGAACACTACGGATCGGAAATCTCGATCGCCGATCTGGCCAAGGACGCTGGCATGAGCGTCGCCTCCTACCACGCCCATTTCAAGGATCTGACCGGCAGCAGCCCCATCCAGTATGTCAAGGCGATGCGGCTGCACGAGGCGCGGCTGATGATCGCGCGGGGAGAGAGCACGATCGCCGAGGTCGCGGCCCTGGTCGGCTATGTCAGCCCCGCCCAGTTCAGTCGCGACTTCAAGCGCCACTTCGGCCGTACCGCATCGCAGGAATCAGCTTGGGTCCGACGCCACCTCGGAGAGGTCGGCTGAATTAGCCTCGCCTAGCCTCGGCTTGCCGTCGTTGCCGCTATCGCCGTTAGCGTCTGGGCGTCGCGCCCGTAGATGTCGTCGAAATAATGCACCGTGCCGTCGGCCGTCGGCCAGGCGGTGAAATAGGCGACGTAGACGGGGATCTCCTCCGGCACCTTCACGTCTTTCTTCGCGCCACCCGCGATTTCCTGGTCGACGGACTCGACCGAGGTCTTCAGCACCGCCGCCGCCATCGCACGTGGGTTTTCCAGACGCACGCAGCCGTGGCTGAACATGCGGTCCTGCGAGGCGAACTTGCCGCGCGCCGGGGTGTCGTGCATGTAGATGTCGTGCGGGTTCGGGAACAGAATCTTCAGCTGGCCCAGCGCATTGTCGGGACCCGGCGGCTGGATCACGGAGATGTTTTCCAGCGGCTGCGACCAGTCGACCTTGGCGGACGACATCGACTTGCCCTTCACCGAGACCTTGTAGCCTTCCTTGTCGAGATAGGCAGGATCACGCTTAAGATGCGGCAGCATCTCGTTGCGGATGATCGACTGCGGCACGCCCCATTCCGGATTGAATTCCACGGTCTTGATCGAGGCATCGAAGAAGTTCGTCTGGTGGTCCTGCTGGCCGATCACCGCCTTCATCGACAGCGTCAGCTCACCGTTCTCATGGTAATAGGCCATGTACTCCGGCTGGTTGATGAAGACGTAGCGCTGCGGAAACTCCTGCGGCAGCCACCGCATCTCCTCCATCGCGACGATCACCTTGTCGATGTCGGCCGTGGCGCTTCCGCCCTGGTTGGAGCTGCGCAGATAATGCAGTTCGGCCGCGAGCTGCGCGAACTTCGGGTTGCTCGGCATGAACCGGTCGAAGATCGGCATCAGGTCGGGCGACGCCGAAAGCTGGCCGATCGTCGCCTTGATGTCGACCGGCTTGCGCTTGAAATCATAATAGTTGGAGAGCTGGTTAGGATCGATGCGACCGCGAAAATTGTCCTGCAGGAACATCAGCATCTTGTCCGACAGCGATGCCTCGAACAGCGCCAGCGCCTGGACGCGCTGCTCGGAACCCTGCGGCAGCTGCTCGAAGCTGGCATCGACGACGTAGTCGCTGTTGGAAAGGCCCCAGTCCTCGGCCTGCTTGAGAAGGCCGATCGCCTGCATAGCCTTGGCCGTCGCGCCCTTGCCGTCGGTCCAGATCAACTTCGCCTTCGGATCGGCGTAATAGGCCTCCATCGCGTCGCCGATATCCTTGTTGACGGATATCTGCAGCCCGCCCATGGCATGCAGGATCTTCGCCCGGTTGCCGCCGGCGGAATCGAACAGCGTCGACAGCGACATGCCGTCGCCCTGCCTTGCGATATGCAACGGCCGGCGCGCCGGCACGGGATAGGACTTGACCGCGGCCGCCTCTACCGGCGGCGCAGCCGGACGTGGTTCGGCTTGCGCGGACAACGTCGTGCTCGCGAATGCCAGCCCCCCGACCAGAGGCCACAGGAAGCGGGAGACGGACTGATGCATGAATGGATTCCCCAGAGTGCCACGAGCGTTCCAGCGAAACGTCCGGCGCGCGACTGCGCGCGCGGCGACGCTTCTATCGCCAATCGCAAAAAGCGCCAACAATCTGGCGGAAGATTGACGCGCACAAATTCGTGTCCGCGTCGCTTCCGTGATCGAGCGTGGCTTTCCTGCACTCCGGTCAGTAGTTGACCAGATGCAGCGTCTCGCCTTGCATGCCGAAACGCGGGCTGACGCCGAGCAGCGCGCCCGTCCTGGCGATGATCTCCTTGGTCATCGGCGCCGCCGTCGATGCCGCCGTTCGGCCGCCATGCAGGCCGGTCTTCGGAGCATCGATGATCGTCAGCACCACATAGCGCGGCTTGTCCATCGGAAAGCCCGCCACGAAGGCGTTGAAGTTGAGATCGCTGGCATAGCGACCGTCGACCACCTTGTCGGCCGTCCCGGTCTTGCCTCCCACGTGAAAACCCTCCACCTGCGCACCCCTGCCCGACCCTTTGACACCGTTCCAGTTGTAGAGGAAGCGCATGTCGGCGCTGGTCTCATCCTTGATGACTGCGCGCGAGATTTCCGCCGCTTGCGTCTTCGAACGCGGCAGGAAAGTAGGGTTGATGAGGTTGCCGCCGTTGATCAGCGCCGCCGCCGCCACTGCCGTCTGCAGCGGCGTGGTAGCAACACCGTGGCCAAAGGAAATGGTGACAGAGTTGATCTTCTTCCACGTCTTCGGCTGCGTCGGCGTCGCGACACCAGGCATCTCCGTCTCCAGCTTCGAGAGCAGCCCCAGCCGCGTCAAGAACTCGCGGTGCCCGTCGATCCCGACCCTGTCCGCCACCGCCGCCGTGCCGATGTTGGAGGAATACTGGAACACCTCGGGAATAGACAGCGGCCGGTTCTTGCCCTTGAAGTCCTTGATGGTGAAGCCGCCCATGCGAATCGGCCGCGAGGCGTCGACGATGGTGTCGAGCGTGATCTTCCCGGCATCGAGCCCCATGGCGAGCGTGAAGCTCTTGAAGGTCGAGCCCATCTCGAAGGTGGCGCCACTGATGCGGTTGAACCAGCCCTTTTCGTACTCCTTGTCGACGGAACCGTCGGGCAGCCGCCGCGACGGCTGGTTCGGGTCGTAGTCGGGCACCGAGGCCATGGCGATCACCTCGCCGGTCTCGACGTCGAGAATGACCGCGCCCGCCGCCTCCGCCTGGTACTCCGCCATCGCCCGCGCCGAGACCTCGCGCACGATGTGCTGCACGCGCATGTCGATCGAAAGCCGCACCGGCTCCAGCCGCGTATCGTTGGTGAGGCCGGTGGCGCGCAGATCCGCATAGCCTTGCTGGTCGATATAGCGCTCCATCCCGGCCAGCCCGAGATTGTCGATATTGACGTGGCCGAGAATATGCGAGGCGCCGGCGGCACCCGGATAGAACCGCCGCTTTTCCGGGCGGAAGCCGATGCCGGGAATGCCGAGCGCCAGGATTTCCGATTGCTGCCGCGGCGTCAGCTGCCGCCGCAGCCACTGGAAGCCGGAACCGGAACGCAGCTTCTTGTGCGTGTCGCTCCAGTCGAGATTGGGCAGCACGGTGGCGAGCTTCTCCACCACCTCGTCGGCATCGACGATCCGCCGCGGCTCGGCATAGAGCGACACGGTGTTGACGTCAGTCGCCAGAAGCGCACCGTTGCGATCGATGATATCGGGCCGGGTCGCCACCGCATTGCCGTTGAAATGGATTGAAGCCGTATCCTCGGGCTCGCTAGCGCCATAATGCACGAGGCGCGCGCCGATGATGAGATATATCACTGAAAGCCCGACGATCAGCATCGTCAGCCTCTGCCGGGAACTCCGCCGCCGCTGTTCGCAAGCGCCGCGCGCGTTTCTCCCGAAGCTCGTGTTCCCCTGCACGCTGAAGTGAGCGCGTGTTTTCAGCCGGACGACAAAACCAATCATGTAGACCTGTGCCACCAATATCTGCAGACAGGCTCGAATAATCGAACCCATCAGGAAACCCGCGGCCTTGAGGTCGGAACCAAGGGGCAATTGGTGTACGACCGGCTGCGGCGATAGCTGCCGAAGCAGTGATGGAAGGCTGCATCAACACGGTTAAGGGCGAGTTAATGTCGTCATTACCAGTACTAGGTCGCCAAGTCGCCAGCCACATAAACCTCGGGTGTTTACCGTAACGTACTTCCGCAATCCTCGATACAGCCGGACCATCCACTCGCAGATTTCGTCTCAGGAGGAACTCCGATGAGTGACGTCGAAATTCAAAAGCACGATGAACCGATTGCTTCCGTTAGCCGCCGCGATTTGCTGCTGGGCGGCACCTCGCTGGCGCTCACGGCTTTTGCCGTCGCGGGCGCTGCGCCGCCTGCTGTCGCACAGACCGAACAGCCTGCCCCCGCGCAGGCGGGAGGCGCGGCAAAGCCGCCGAACATTCTCGTCATCTTCGGCGACGATATCGGCATACCGCAGATCAGCGCCTACACGATGGGCCTTATGGGATACCGGACGCCGAATATCGACCGCATTGCACGCGAGGGCGCCATCTTCACCGATTCCTACGGCCAGCAGAGCTGCACGGCCGGCCGCGCCTCCTTCATCCTCGGCCAGGAACCGTTCCGCACCGGCCTGCTGACGATCGGCATGCCCGGCGATCCGCATGGCATCCAGGACTGGATGCCGACGATCGCCGATGTCATGAAGACGAAGGGCTACGCCACCGGTCAGTTCGGCAAGAACCATCTGGGCGATCAGGATCAGCATCTGCCGACCAAGCACGGCTTCGACGAGTTCTTCGGCAATCTCTACCACCTCAATGCCGAGGAAGAGCCGGAAGGGTATTTCTACCCGAAGGACCCGGCATTCCGCCGTCAGTTCGGCCCGCGCGGCGTGATCAAGTCCTCAGCGGACGGCAAGATCGAGGATACGGGCGCGCTCACCACCAAGCGCATGGAAACCGTGGACGAGGAGTTTCTAAGCGCCGCCAAGGACTTTATCGGCCGGCAGGCGAAAGCGGACAAGCCGTTCTTCGTCTGGTTCAACGCCACGCGCATGCATGTCTTCACCCACTTGAAACCGGATTCCCTCGGAAAGACCGGAAAGGGCATCCATGCCGATGGCATGGTGGAGCATGACGGCCATGTCGGCCAGCTCCTCGATCAGCTGGACGAGCTTGGCATCACCGATAACACGATCGTGCTCTACACCACCGATAACGGCGCCGAAATTGCCTTGTGGCCCGATGGAGCGATGACGCCGTTCCACGGTGAAAAGGGAACCACATGGGAGGGCGGTTTCCGCATTCCCATGATGGTGCGCTGGCCGGGCGTCGTCCAGCCCGGAACCGAGGTCAACGACATCGTCACCCTCATGGACTGGATGCCGACATTCGCCGGCGCGGCGGGCATTTCGGATCTGAAGGAGCAGATGAAGGCTGGCTTCACCTCGGGAACGAAGACCTTCAAGGTGCATCTCGACGGCTATGACCTGGCGCCCATGCTCAAGGGCGAAGTGAAGACCGGGCCACGCGATTCCGTCTATTATTTCGACCAGGGCGGCAACCTCAACGCCATCCGCTGGAACGATTGGAAACTCAGCTTCGCGATCAACAGCGAAGGCAATATCGCCACGGCCACGCGTGAGGTTCCAGCCTGGGCCAACATCGCAAACCTGCGTATGGACCCGTATGAACGTGGGTTGCACGAAGGCGGCGGCGCCATTGAGTTCCTCGCCCGAAACATGTGGTTGCTTGTGCCGGTGCAGGCGAAGATCAAGGACTTCTTCTCTGATTTCACCCAATACCCCTATCAGGAAGGCAGCAGCCTGAACGCAAGCAACATCAACTACGGCCTGCTACGCCAGCAGGCCGCATTGAAGCGGCTCAACGAACTGGAGCGGCTGGCACCGCAATAGTTCTCGCAGATCGTCGCGGGAGCAACATAATGCTCCCGCGACGAAGATCGATGATGGCCTATGCTGGGAGGCCGCAGTGAGGTTCCGTTCGAAGCTGTCGATTGCTCTCGCCGCAGCTTTGGCGCTCGTCGGCGCGATGGCTGCTTCTGCTCAGGCGCCCGCAAAACCCGCCCTCATCGAAAGCCACGTCATCGATCTCGGCGCCATGAAGGAACGCCGTATCGTTCGCGTGCTCGTCCCTTTCAGCAAGACGATCTACTTCATCGACAAGGGACGGCAGTTCGGCACGGCTGTCGAGTTCGGGCGCGAGCTCGAAAAGGCTCTGAACAAGGACCGCAAGAAACAGATCGACCATATCAACATCGTCTTCGTACCCATGCCGCGCGACAGGCTACTGGCGGCGTTGAACGAGGGGCTTGGTGACATCGTCATGGCCAACCTCACCGTTACCGACGAGAGGTCGAAGGAAGTCGATTTCACCGACCCGCTTTATTCCGCGGCGGAGGAAATTCTGGTCGCGTCTCCTGGCAGCCCTCCCGTCGCAAGCCTTGACGATCTCTCCGGCCAGCACGTCGCCGTGCGGCTATCGAGCAGCTACCACGAGCATCTTCTGGCAAGAAACCGAGAGCTCGCCGCAGCGGGCAAGCCGGAGATCGTCATCGAGCCCATGGACGAGAGCCTGGAGGACGAGGACCTGATGGAGATGGTCAATGCGGACCTGCTACCCTTCATCATCGTCGACGCCTACAAGGCCGATATCTGGTCCCACGTGTTTCCCGACATCAAGGTCCGTCACGACATCGTCCTGTCCAGTGAGGGAAAGATCGCCTGGGCGATCCGCAAGAACAGTCCGCAGCTGAAAGCCGAGCTCAACGGCTTCGTTGCCAACCACAAGGTCGGCAGCACCTTCGGCAACATCCTGCGCAACAGCTTTTACAAGCAGGACAAGATCGTCAAACGCGCCTATTCCCCCTCGGACGTCGAACGCTTCCAGAAGCTCGTCGAAATTTTCCGGAAATACGGAGGGACCTACTCCTTCGACTATCTGATGTTGATGGCCCAGGGCTATCAGGAATCGCAACTCGATCAATCGCGGCACTCGCCACGCGGCGCCGTCGGCATCATGCAGATGCTGCCCTCAACGGCCAGGGACAAGGTCATCGACATCAGCGGCATCGACAAGGATCCCGACCGGAACGTCGAGGCCGGCGCGAAATACCTGCGCCATCTGATCGCGACCTATATCGACGATCAGTCGCTGACACCCAAGGACCGCCAGCTTTTCGCCTTCGCAGCCTACAACGCGGGTCCCGGAAATCTGCGAAAATTCCGCGAGAAGGCAAAATCCATGGGTCTCGATCCCGACATCTGGTTCGGCAATGTCGAGAACGGAGCCGCCGCCATCGTCGGTCGGGAAACGGTCCAATACGTCAGCAACATCTACAAGTACTACGTGGCCTATTCGCTGCTTGTCGACCGCATGGAGAAGCGAAAACAGGTGGAGCTGCCGAAGCGGTGATGGAAAGGTGCTCCACCTGCGCTGCCTCATGACCGCTGCAACAGCATTGTCGCAAATCACCGCTAGCTTCACCCGACCCGAGTCTTTCGAGCCGCCGGAGTTAATATGAGCGCGACAAAACCGAGACGACCGACCTGACCTGATTTCCACGTGCCGGCGGCTACGCGCCCGAATGCCCGCCCAGCGAAAGCCTCAATAGCAAGAACAATCCCGCGAGCATATCTCTGACAAGATGCCGACCACCCGGTAAAGAGACCGGGACACGATTGCGGACCGGCGAACGGGGCGCCGGAAGATGTCACTAAACTAAACTATTAGAGGCTGTTTCTGGCGCCCCGTCCGAACCAGGCATCATCACCCGGAGGGATCGTCCCGGCCGGGCATGACCTCTGTTTCAGCGGCTGTACCGGATCGGGACGATATCGGGCCAACCGCCCTCGCCGGCATAAGATTGCCGGCCGGACGGATTCAGCATTCGCTAAATCCTTGGCGCTAAGAAGGAAGCACTGAGATCGAGGTATGGTCGATGAATGTCTCTGCTGTCATGAACACGGCTCTTTCGGGAATGCGCGCGCAGACCCGCAGGTTCGCGGATGTCGCGACCAACGTCGCCAATGCAACGACGCCGGGCTACACGAGGGTCGACAGCGCCAGGCCTGGCGTCGAGACCGGCCAGCCGATGGATATCACCGCCGAGATGACCGACATGATCGAGGCAAAGCAGGCCTATCAGGCCAATGCGGTGATGTTCGAAACGGGCGCCGATTTCTGGGAACTGCTGCGATCAGTCAAGCGCGACTAGCCCGGTTCTTAGGACGTCATCCCCACAGCATCGCCACGGCATAGCCGAGCACCACGGCGCCGAAGCCGATGATCAGCCAGCCGGAAATGCGACGCACCAGCAGCGTCAGGTCGCTCGATATGCGGTCGCGGGCCAGCGTCACGGCGCCGCTCAATCCCATCCACCAGGCCATCGCCCCGCAGAACACCCCGGTCACGATCGTTACCGTCTCTGTGGCCGTGCCGCCCTCGACCAGCCCGAGCCCTGCGAAGAGCCCGCCGAAGGAGAGCAGTGCGCCGGGATTGGAAATGGCGAGCACGAAGGTCGAGGCGATCGTCCGTGCCAGATCGCGCCCGCCGACATCGGCCGCGTCCGCCGGCGGCGTCACCAGATCACGAATGCCGAGCGCGATCAGCAGCATTCCGCCGATAGCGGCGATCACCATCGCATAGGAATCGATCGCATCCGCAACGATCGCGATCCCGGCCAGAGCCACCAGCGCGTAAAACGCATCGCCGATCGCCGCCCCGATCCCGATCGCCGTCCCCGAACCGAACCCGCCGCGCAGGCTGCGGTTGATGCAGAGCGTCGCGATCGGTCCCGGCGGAACGGTGATGATCAGTCCGAGAAGCGCGCCTTTGGCGAAAAGCAGGGGAAGTGCGTCGAGGGTCATATGAGGCAAACGTTTGGCGCAGCCAATTCGACGGCGCAAGATGCGAAGACCGTAAAAATAAAAAAGCCGCCATCGCTGGCGGCTCGCATCGGGGCAGAAGCTGTGGACCTAGCGCGAGGCCGGCGCCACGGCGTCGCCGCGCGCCGCAAGGGCCGCTAGATCGGCAGGCTTGAGCTCGACCGATTCGCCGCACCCGCAAGCCGACGTCTGGTTCGGATTGGTGAAGGTGAAGCCGGAGCGCAACGTCGTCTGCTCGAAGCCCATCTCCGTGCCCAGAAGATAGAGAACGGCCGACGGCTCGATCCAGACCTTGGCGCCATCGCGCTCGATCAGGTCGTCCTTGGCATTGGGCTCGGTGACGAGGTCGATGGTGTACTCCATCCCGGCGCAACCGCCCTTCTTGATCCCGACGCGAATCCCCTTCGCCTCCGGTCCCGAATTCTCGACGATCGCCTTCACCCGCGCCGCGGCGGTGTCGGTCATGCTCATGACTGCAAAGCCCATGGGCCCATTCTCCTTCCGCAACCGGGGTCAAGATCCGGTGCTTGTTATATCGAATATGTAGTCGCTTGCAGGCGATCGATCAACCGGCTGACGTCACCGCATCTGCTTCGGCCAATCACGGGCGGCGTGGATGATGCGAAGTATCACCACATGCCGCGCTGCAATCTGGTAGAAAATCAGGTAATTCCCCTTGGGAAAGAGCCGCAGTTTCCGTTTCAAAGTCGTCCTTGAGACGCCCGTGCCCGGAAAATCCCCCAGCACCGCAAATGTCTCGTAGAGATCCGCCTGCCACTTCAAGGCGGCGGCCGGATTATCCCCGCCGATATGGACCATGATATCGTAGATATCGTTTTCCGCCCTCGGATGAAGGCGATAGGCCATTACGCCTTGTCCCCGAATTCCTGAATAAATCGATTGCGCAAACGCACAAAGGATTCCTCGCCATCAATAGGTTCGCCGCTTTCCAAGCCTTCGTCGATCAAACGGTCGATTTCATCAAGCGTGTAGCCGTAAATCAGTTGGCCAGACTGCCATTGGTCAAGCGCAGCAAGAAGCACATCGCCAGCCGAGCCGAATTGCCCCGAACTGACCGCAGCATTTACTGCTTCAGACATTTCAGGCGTGAGCTCCACGCTGATGATTTCACGGCTGCCCATTGGCAAAGCTCCTTTTCAACCAGCACCATGCTAGTCGAAACGGCCGCTCAATACCAGCCGACCGCCACTTGCGCCTCTTCCGACATCCGGTCCGGCGTCCACGGCGGATCGAAGGTCATCGCCACCTCGACGCCCGAGACGCCCTCGACGGAACCGACGGCATTTTCGACCCAGCCGGGCATCTCGCCGGCAACCGGGCAGCCGGGAGCCGTCAGCGTCATCATGATCTTCACCATGCGGTCGTCCTCGATGTCGATCTTGTAGATCAACCCGAGTTCGAAGATGTCGGCCGGAATTTCCGGGTCGTAGACCGTCTTCAGCGCCATGATGACGTCGTCGCTGAGACGCGCCAGTTCATCTTCAGGAATGCTGGAATGCACGATGCCTTCGCGCACGTCGATCTTCTGTTCGCTGTCGTCCAAACTCATGCGGACCACTCCTTATGCAAAGAACTTGCGCGCATATTCCAGCGCGTCGGCCAAGGCATCCACCTCGGCGCGGGTGTTGTACATGCCGAAGGATGCACGGCATGTGGAGGTGACGCCGAAGCGTTTCAAGAGTGGCATGGCGCAATGCGTGCCGGCCCGAACCGCGACGCCGCGGCGGTCGATCACCGTCGAGACGTCATGGGCGTGCAGCCCCTCGATCTCGAAGGAGAAGATCCCACCCTTGCCGGGCGCGTTGCCGATCACACGAAGCGAATTGATGTCGCGCAGCCGCTCGGCGGCATAGGCCGCCAGATCCGCCTCGTGCCGGGCGATCGCATCGCGGCCGATCTTGTCCATGTAGTCGAGCGCATAGCCGAGCCCGATAGCCTGCACGATCGGCGGCGTACCGGCCTCGAAGCGGTGCGGCGGGTCGTTGTAGGTCACGGCATCCTCGGTGACTTCGAAGATCATCTCGCCGCCGCCCTGGAAGGGTCGCATTGCCTTCAGCCGATCCTTCTTTCCGTAGAGCACGCCGATCCCCGAGGGACCATAGAGCTTGTGGCCGGTCATCACGTACCAGTCGCAGTCGATGTCCTGGACGTCGACTGGCATGTGAACGGCGCCCTGCGAGCCATCGACGAGGACGGGAATGCCGCGCTCGTGCGCGATCCGGCAAATCTCCTTGACCGGAACGACGGTGCCCAGCGCATTCGACATCTGCGTGATGGCAACGAGCTTGGTGCGCTCGGTCAGGCACTTCTCGAATTCCTCGATATGGAAGGCGCCCTCGTCGTCGACAGGCGCCCAGACCAGCTTGGCGCCCTGCCGCTCGCGAATGAAATGCCAGGGCACGATGTTGGAGTGATGCTCCATGATCGAGATGACGATCTCGTCTCCCTCGCCTATATTCGGCATGCCCCAGCCATAGGCGACCGTGTTGATCGCCTCGGTCGAGGACTTGGTGAAGACGATGTCGTCGACCGAAGGCGCGTTCAGGAAGCGGCGCACCTTTTCGCGCGCAGCTTCATAGGCTTCGGTGGCGGCATTGGACAGGAAGTGCAGGCCGCGATGCACATTGGCATATTCGTTGGAATAGGCATGGCTGATCGCGTCGATCACCACCTGCGGCTTCTGGGCCGAGGCGCCGTTGTCGAGATAGACCAGCGGCTTTCCGTACACTTCCTTCGCAAGGATCGGAAAATCCTTGCGAATGGCTTCGACGTCGTAAGCGACCGGTGCAGTCTGATCCATGTCACGCCCTTTCATATCGCGCTTCCGCGCCGTCATCCTCACGCTTGTCCCGAGGATCCAATCACGTTTCCACTCGTCGCAACGGTTGTGGACAAATCCACGACCGTCGAATTCCCGGCTGGCGGTAGCAGATCCTCGGGACAAGCCCGAGGATGACGCCGAGCGCGAGGCGACCTCGCCGTCACACAAACCGTCAGACTGGATGACATTACAGCAAGGCCACATGCGCCGTCGCCAACCATCGTCTCCCTGCACCAACTCTTACGGTCGTCATCCTCGGGCTTGTCCCGAGGATCTAAGCACGTCTCCACTTTCCGCAACGGTTATGGACAAGTCCACCCCGTCGAATTCTTGGTCAGCGGCTGCCGTTACGCGTGCTTCTCGAGCCAGGCCGAGATCACGCCTTCCAGCGCCTCGACCAGGGCTTCGTCTTCCAGTTCCTCGACGATCTCGGCAACGAAGGCGTTGACCAGCATGGCGCGCGCCTTGTTCTCCGGGATACCACGGGCCATCAGATAATAGAGATGGTTGTGGTCGATATCGGCGACCGTGGCGCCATGGCCGCACTGCACGTCGTCGGCGAAGATCTCCAGCTCCGGCTTTACCGAGAACTCGGCGTCGTCGGACATCAGCAGCGTGTTGCACGCCATCTTCGCGTCGGTCTTCTGCGCATCGGGTGCGACCCGGATCATGCCCTGGAACACGCCCTTGGCGCGATCGAACACGACGTTGCGGATCACTTCCGTCGAGCCGGTGTGCGGCACGTTATGACCGAGCACCATGGTGACGTCGGTATGCGTCTCGGCGCCGAGCAGGTTGATCCCCCGCAGGGTCAGGTCTGCGCCCTCGCCCGTCACGTCGATATGCAGTTCCTGGCGCACCAGCTGGCCGCCGGCATTGATCACGAACAGCTTCAGCTTGGCGTCGGCGGCGAGATCCACGCGGATCTGGCCGAGATGCGTGTCGTCCGTGCCCTGCTGCTGGACGATGATCCAGGTGAGCTCGGTGCCTTCCCCAACAGTGATGTCACTGACATGCGACACGAATGCCGGATTGTTCGTCACCGACAGGTGACGCTCGATCACGGTGCCCTTCACGCCGGAGCCGAATGCAACAGGAAGCCGCGTATGCGTCTGGCCGCCGGCATGAACGAACTGGATTTCCAACGGCTCTTCGAGCTCGGTGCTATCGGCCACGTCGAGTACATAGCCGTCGCGCACGAAGCTGCCGTTGATCCGACCGACGGCGTCGTCGGAGCCGAGCGCCGCCAGACCGTCCGCCGCCGTCCCGTTCGACAGTTGTGCGGCATAGCCGGCGATATCGACCCCTTCGACGGCAGCCTTCAGATTTGGCAGGCCCTGGATGACCGAGAGAACCGAGGAGCCCTCGACCAGTGCTTCACGGGCATCCGATCCCGCATCGCCGGCCTGCTCGGGAATGATCCGCAGCAGGTTGCGCAAGTCGGTATAGTGCCAGGCTTCGATGCGGCGCGTCGGCAGGCCGCTCGTCTTGAGATCGTCGAGCAGCCGGTCGCGAATGGCGATCACCGCGCCGTCGCCGGGCAGTTCGCCGATCTGGTTGTTGAACGCCTCGATGAGCGCCGCTTCCGCGGCGGTCTGGCGGTTAGTCGTCTGCATGTTCATGCGACCTGTCCTTTCCGCCCGAAATCAGGCTGCCGCTCCGATGATGTCGGCATAGCCATTGGCTTCCAGATCATGCGCCAGCGTCTTGTCGCCGCTCTTGATGACCTGGCCCTTGTAGAGAACGTGGACGGTATCCGGCACGATGTAGTCGAGCAGGCGCTGGTAGTGGGTGATGACGATGACGGCGCGGTCAGGGGAACGCAGGGCATTCACGCCGTCAGCAACGATCTTCAGCGCGTCGATGTCGAGGCCGCTGTCGGTCTCGTCGAGGATGCAAAGCTGCGGTTCGAGCAGGGCCATCTGCAGGATTTCGGCGCGCTTCTTCTCACCGCCGGAGAAGCCGACGTTGAGCGGGCGCTTCAGCATCTCGGTGTTGATCTGCAGCTTGGCGGCCGCGTCCTTGACGAGGCGCATGAAATCAGGCGTCTTCAGCTCTTCCTCGCCACGCGCCTTGCGCTGTTCGTTCATCGCCACCTTCAGGAACTGCATGGTGGCGACGCCCGGGATTTCGACCGGATACTGGAAGGCCAGGAAGATGCCCTTGGAGGCGCGTTCTGCCGGATCGAGCTCGAGGATGCTCTCGCCGTTGTAGAGGATGTCGCCTTCGGTGACTTCGTAATCGTCGCGACCCGACAGGATGTAGGACAGCGTCGACTTGCCGGAGCCGTTCGGCCCCATGATGGCAGCCACTTCGCCGGCCTTCACGGTCAGGTTCAGGCCCTTGATAATCTCGGTGCCATCTTCGGCGATGCGGGCGTGCAGGTTCTTGATTTCAAGCATCTTTGTTATCTCTTGATTGTCTGCTTCCATAGAGGAAGCGATTCAGCGTCTCATTACGAACTTCTGACGAAATCCAGAAAATTACTGTCAGACAGGCAAGCGAGACTGCTCCGACTATTTTGGCCAACGGCCAATCGCCAAGCAGACCGGCGAGTCCAACAAAAAGACCGACAACGCAAACAAAGATGGCGGTCAGCATCGTCTTCATGCCCACAGTCATCTCTGTTGCGCTCCCGTTCATCACCCCACGCTACCTTCCAGCGAAATGCTGATCAGCTTCTGCGCTTCGACGGCGAATTCCATCGGCAGTTCCTGCAGCACTTCCTTGACGAAGCCGTTGACGATCAGCGCGATCGCCTCTTCTTCGGGAATGCCGCGCTGCAGGCAGTAGAACTTCTGGTCCTCGGAGATCTTTGAGGTGGTGGCCTCGTGCTCGAACTGCGCGGTCGAGTTCTTCGCCTCGATGTAGGGCACCGTGTGGGCGCCGCACTTGTCGCCGATCAAAAGCGAATCGCACTGCGTGAAGTTGCGGGCGTTCGATGCCTTGCGGTGGGCCGAAACCTGACCGCGATAGGTGTTCTGCGAGACGCCGGCGGCAATGCCCTTCGAGACGATGCGGCTCGATGTGTTCTTGCCGAGATGGATCATCTTGGTGCCCGAATCGATCTGCTGATGGCCGTTGGAAACGGCGATCGAATAGAACTCGCCTCTGGAATCGTCGCCGCGCAGGATGCAGGACGGATACTTCCAGGTGATCGCCGAGCCGGTTTCGACCTGCGTCCACGAGATCTTCGAACGGTCGCCACGGCAATCGCCGCGCTTGGTCACGAAGTTGTAGATGCCGCCCTTGCCCTGCGCATCGCCGGGATACCAATTCTGCACTGTCGAATACTTGATCTCGGCGTCATCGAGAGCCACGAGCTCGACCACGGCCGCATGCAGCTGGTTTTCGTCGCGCTGCGGCGCGGTGCAGCCTTCGAGATAGGAGACGTAGGCGCCCTCTTCGGCGATGATCAGCGTGCGCTCGAACTGGCCGGTGTTCTTCTCGTTGATACGGAAGTAGGTGGACAGCTCCATCGGGCAACGAACGCCCTTGGGAACGAAGACGAAGGATCCATCGGTGAAGACGGCAGAATTCAGCGTCGCATAGTAGTTGTCGGTGGTCGGAACGACCGAGCCGAGATACTTGCGCACGAGTTCCGGGTGCTCGCGGATGGCTTCCGAGATCGACATGAAGATTACGCCGGCCTTCTTCAGCTCTTCCTTGAACGTCGTGACGACGGAAACGCTGTCGAAAACGGCATCGACGGCGATCCGGGGCTTTTCGACGCCGGCCAGGATTTCCTGCTCTTTCAGCGGAATGCCGAGCTTCTCATAGACTTTCAGAATCTCCGGATCGACCTCTTCGAGAGACTTTGGCCCCGGCGTGCTTTTCGGCGCGGCATAGTAGTGAATGTCGTTGAAGTCGATCTTCGGATAGTCGACGCGAGCCCAGGTCGGCTCTTCGAGCGTCAGCCAACGCTTGTACGCTTCCAGACGCCACTCGAGCATCCAGTCCGGCTCCTGCTTCTTGGCGGAAATGAAGCGGATGATGTCTTCGGACAGGCCCTTGGGCGCCTTGTCCATTTCGATGATGGTCTCGAAACCGTATTTGTACTGGTCAACGTCGATCTCGCGTACGCGGTCGACCGTTTCCTGGACGGCTGGCATGTCTCTCTCCAATCTTGCCGGAGAAAAGGTCCGGCAGCTTGTATCGCGGGCATTATCGGTTGCCCTTATGTAGGTGGCCAGAAGGGCTTTTTCAGCCCGAATGGCAAGCAGAAATTTGCGTTTCCGCAAATTTATGAGGCAGTCATGCCGCCTCTCCGGCCGGCTTTCGCCGGGCGGCAATTTTCGCGAAGGCGGCAATCGCCCTATCGATATCGTCTGGCGTCGTCGAAAAGCCGAGCGAGATGCGCAAGGCGCCGAGCTTCGGGTCGTTGCCCATGGCGGTGAGCACATGACTTTCGCCGACCTTGCCGGACGAGCATGCGGATCCCGCCGAAAGCGCCACACCTTCGAGATCGAACGCGATCTGCCCGGTTTCGGCCTTCAGGCCCGGCAGGGTGAAAAACGTGGTGTTCGCGACGCGCTGTCCTTCGGCGCCATGAATAATCACGTCGGGCGCGGCGGCCCGCATGCCGGCTTCCAGCCGGTCACGCAACGCGGAGACTGATTCATTGCGTCTATCGAACTCGGCAAGCGCCGCCTCGGCGGCCGCTCCGAAGCCGATCACGGCCAGCGAATTTTCCGTCCCCGAGCGGTGACCCTTCTCCTGGCCGCCACCATGGATCAGCGGGCGCGGCATCAAAACCTCGCCACGAGAAATCAGTGCGCCGGCGCCCTTGGGGCCGCCGATCTTGTGCGAGGAAACGATCAGGAAATCGGCGCCGAGTTCATTGATGTCGAGTGCGATACGGCCAGCCGCCTGCACCGCGTCCACCACCAGCAGCCCGCCATGCGCATGCACGATCTCGGCCGCTTCCCGAACCGGCTGCACGATGCCCGTCTCGTTGTTCACGAGCATGATCGCGACCATCGGCAGGCCGAAAGTCTTGTCATGCGCCTCAAGCAGGCCGCGCAACGCATCGAGATCGACGACGCCGGCGGAGGTGACGGCGATCTCGCTTGTCTTGTCTTTCGGGAAGCGTCCACCCTCGCGCACGGCGGGATGCTCGATCGCGGAATAATAGAGATGTCCGACGGCGAGCGGCGTGCGGCCCATCCGGAAATCCGGCGTCAGGACCATGTTGGCGGCTTCCGTGGCACCACTCGTCAGGATCACGTGGGCGGGATCGGCGGCTGCGAGCTTCGCGACCTGACGGCGGGCGGCCTCGATCGCGGCGCGGACGGCACGGCCCTCGCCATGCACGGAATTCGGATTGCCGAACAGATCGAGCGCGCGCAGGACGGCCTCGCGCGCCGCGGGATGCAGCGGCGACGTCGCGTTCCAGTCAAGATAGAGGCGTGTCGACGCCATGATCCGAAGTCCTGCCTTGATACTTGCGCGCCGCTCGGCTCATTTTCCTTGAAAAGTCGGCCGGGCTTGCCTTATGACACATCCACAATGCGTGGTTCGCCATGCAAGTTTCGAATTGTTCTAAACTGCGTTTTAGAAAAGCTGACAACGTCCGTCAAGTCTGCGCAGCGTGAACGCGAACAAATAAACGCCGGAGTACCGATGCCCGAAGTCATTTTCAACGGCCCTGCCGGCCGTCTTGAAGGCCGCTACCAGCCCTCCAAGGAAAAAAGCGCACCGATTGCCCTCATCCTGCACCCGCACCCGCAGTTCGGCGGCACGATGAACAACCAGATCGTCTACCAGCTCTTCTACATGTTCCAGAAGCGCGGTTTCACGACGTTGCGCTTCAACTTCCGTGGCATCGGCCGCAGCCAGGGCGAGTTCGACCACGGCGCCGGCGAGCTTTCGGATGCGGCATCCGCGCTCGACTGGGTGCAGAGCCTGCATCCCGATTCGAAGACCTGCTGGGTCGCCGGCTATTCCTTCGGCTCGTGGATCGGCATGCAGCTCCTGATGCGCCGGCCGGAGATCGAAGGCTTCATGTCGATCGCGCCGCAGCCGAACACTTACGACTTCTCCTTCCTCGCACCCTGCCCGTCGTCGGGCCTGATCATCAACGGCGACGCCGACAAGGTTGCGCCCGAGAAGGACGTCAACGGTCTGGTCGAGAAACTGAAGACCCAGAAGGGCATCCTGATCACCCACCGCACGGTGCCGGGCGCCAACCACTTCTTCAACGGCCAAGTGGAAACGCTGATGGGCGAATGCGAGGACTACCTCGACCGCCGGCTCAACGGCGAACTGGTCCCGGAACCGGCCGCCAAGCGCATCCGCTGACGATGCGGATCGTTGTCGATACCAACGTGCTCGTCAGCGCTGTATCGGCAACGGCCATAGACTCAGCGTCGTTTTCGAAGAGCGAATTTCATGACGATGCTGAGTTTTCAGGTTTCCAAGGACGTCGAGAAGAAGGTCGCAGACATTGCGGCCGAGAGCGGTAGAACCGTCGAGGATCTGCTGAGCGACATGACTGCGCGCATGGTGCGGGACTTCGAAGCACGCCAGACGTTCGAAACAATGGCGGAACGCGGACGCGGTGAGGTCGATAAGGCGTTGGACCTCCTGGGCGAGCCGGACGCCAACGGCTGACCTAAGCCCGCCGCATCTGGGCAGTCAGTTCGAACGTTGGGCACGACATCTTGTCGATAATCATCGGCGTGCGGCTTCGCATGCCGATTTTCGTCAGCACGCGCTGCGAGGCCAGATTGTCGGGATGCGTGAAAGCGATGAACTGGGACGCGTAGCGCTTTTCGAAGAACCAATCGGCCAGCCCGTTCGCCAGTTCCGTCGCATAGCCCTTGCCCCATTCGGCGTGGTGGAGCGAATAGCCGAGCTCAAACTCGCCACGTTCGCCGCCATAGCGGGAGAAGCCGGCGCGGCCGATGAAGCGGCCGTCGTCGAGGCTGGTCACCTTGTACTTTGTGGTGCGATCGCGTGCCTGCTCGGCAAAGAAGCTCATGAAGCGCTCCTCGACCTTCTCCTCGCTCCAAGGTGCTGCGCCGGAGAGATAACGGGTCGTCTCGATCGTCGAATGCAGGTCCCGTAGCAGATGCATGTCCTGCCGCCGCCACATCGACAGAACGAGCCGCGGGGTTTTCAGGATGATGTCGTCGCTCATGGCTTCCTCGCTACTATGCCGCCCGTCACCGGCTCGCGGACGCCGGTGGTGCCGGGAAAGGTGAGCGCCAGGCCATCGAGCGAGCGTACCGCCAGATAGGCCCAGGCTTCCGCCTCCATCGAATCGCCATTGAACCCGGCTTCCTCGGCGGAGATCACCCGGGCGCCGTGACCATGTGCGAGATCGCTCAGATCCCGCATTAGCACCTTGTTCAATCGCCCACCGCCGCAGACGACATAGAGATTCGGCATGACAGGCAGGTGACCCGATGATTTGACGATCGAGGCCGCCGCGACATAGGCGAGCGTCCGTGCCCCGTCGGCGAGTTCCGCATCGGCGCCCGATGGCGGCGGAAAATCGTTACGGTCGAGCGAGCGTCGCTTCTGCGCCGTGAAGAACGGGCTGTCGAGATAACGGTCAGCCAGTGCGGCGATGATCCGGCCCTCCGAGGCGATCATCCCGCCCTGGTCGAAGGGCACGCCGGCATGCGTCTCGACCCACTGGTCGATCAGCGTGTTGCCGGGCCCGCTGTCGTAGCCGATGATCGCGCCATCCGCACCGATGAAGGTCAGGTTGGAAATCCCGCCGATATTGACGAAACAGACCGGCGGCGTGGCATCGGTCACATTGGCGGCGAGGGCCGCGTGATAGACCGGCACCAGCGGCGCGCCCTGCCCGCCATGCACCATGTCGTTGGCGCGAAGGTCGTAGACGACCGAAATTCCGGTCTCCCGGGCCAGAAGCCGCCCGTCGCCGATCTGCACCGTCAGCGCTTCGTCGGGCCGGTGCAGTACGGTCTGCCCATGAAAGCCGATCACGTCGATCGCCCCGGCATCAAGCCCGTTCGCCGCGATAAATTCCCTAACGGCAATTGAATGACGTTGCGTAAGCTCGCGCTCGATCGCCGCCAACTCACCCGGCCGCTGCTCCCGATGCGTGATGCCCTTCGCCTGCTCCAGCGCAAGCTTCAGCCGGTCGCGGAAGGCGGGATCGTAAGGCACGCCGAGCGAAGGTCCCCGCTCGACCAGATCGCGGCCATCGGTGCGCAGCAGCGCCACATCGATGCCATCCATCGAGGTCCCGCTCATCAGGCCGATCGCCGTGCGTATCTTTCCCATGCTTCCCCTGCATCCAACAAGGCGGAGACTCAATCAACCAAATGGTGACTGTGCGAGAAAACAGTGCTAAACGCGCCGCTCCACATCAACAATAGCCAATCCGAAAATCCTGATCCGAAAGCAAAAGGTCATGACCGAGTTCAAATCCGATTTCCTCCGCACGCTGAAAGAGCGTGGCTTCATTCATCAGATCTCCGATGAATCCGGCCTCGACGCCCTTCTCGCCAAGGAAACCGTGACTGCTTATATCGGCTATGACCCGACGGCACCCTCGCTCCATGCCGGTTCGCTGATCCAGATCATGATGCTCCACTGGTTTCAGGCGACCGGCCACCGGCCGATCTCGCTGATGGGCGGCGGCACCGGCATGGTCGGCGATCCGTCGTTCAAGGACGATGCACGCCAGTTGATGACCATCGACACGATCGAGAGCAACATCGCTTCGATCAAAAGCGTCTTCGCCAACTACCTGTCCTACGGCGAAGGCCCCAAAGATGCGATGATGATCAACAACGCCGACTGGCTGCGTGGCATCAACTACCTCGAGTTCCTGCGCGACGTCGGCCGCCATTTCTCGGTCAACCGCATGCTGGCCTTCGACAGCGTCAAGACGCGGCTCGATCGCGAGCAGTCGCTGTCCTTCCTCGAATTCAACTACATGATCCTGCAGGCCTACGATTTTGTCGAACTGAACAAGCGCTACGACTGCCGCCTTCAGATGGGCGGCTCCGACCAGTGGGGCAACATCGTCAACGGCATCGATCTCGGTCACCGCATGGGGACCGAGCAGCTTTACGCGTTGACTTCGCCGCTACTCACCACCGCCTCCGGCGCCAAGATGGGCAAGTCGCTGAACGGCGCCGTCTGGCTGAACCCGGACATGCTGTCGGCCTACGACTTCTGGCAATACTGGCGCAATACCGAGGATGCCGACGTCTCGCGCTTCCTGAAGCTCTACACGACGCTGCCGATGGACGAGATCGCCCGTCTTTCGGCACTCGGCGGCTCCGAGATCAACGAGGTCAAGAAGATCCTCGCGACCGAGGTCACGGCAATGCTGCACGGCCGTGAAAACGCCGAGCAGGCAGCCGAGACGGCTCGCAAGACCTTCGAGGAAGGCGCGCTTTCAGACAACCTGCCCTCGATCGACGTTCCGGCCGCCGAACTCGACGCCGGCATCGGCCTGCTCGCGCTGATCGTCAAGGCCGGCCTCGCCGCTTCCAACGGCGAAGCACGCCGTCACGTCCAGGGGGGCGCGGTGCGGATTAACGATGCGGCGATTTCCGACGAGCGCAAGGTGATCGGCTCCGGCGAAGTGACCGGCGACGGCGTGATCAAGCTGTCGCTCGGCAAGAAAAAACACATTCTTGTTCGTCCCACGGCTTAAGCCGCGGCACCGGAAACATACAGTGAAAAGCCGGCGCCATGCCGGCTTTTTTCTTGCCGCTAAGCGGTGCCCGAGCTTGAAGCGTGTTGAGCCGCTATGCGCTTTTCTTCAATGCCGCGACATCGCGCTGAAGCCAATCGTCGATCAGTCGATCCCATTTCGTCGGAACCTGAATAGCGTTCCAGGCGACAGCCGAGTTCCTGGACAGCCGCTCATATTCCTCCGGATCGGACAAGAGGCTGTCGATCCTGCCGGCTAGTGCTTGGCCGTCAGTCGCGCGAAACTGCGGCACGTCGGCCTCGCCCCGCAAGAGACCCTTGAACATGGGATGATCCGAAGTGATCAACGGCGTTCGGGAACACAGCGCCTCGTATATTGTCAGCGGAAGGCCTTCGCCATAGTCGTGCCGGCTGGGAACGACGATAACGTCCGATTTGTTCATCGTCTCTATGACCTTGTCGTTGCGCAAGACGCCGTGGTAGCTCACCACATCTTCCAGATCGCGCTGTGCGATATAGGTCTTGAGCCATTCGACATCGCCATTGCCGTAAATGCGCAGATCGATGGGCCTGCCTGCCTGCTTTAGCACCCCGGCCGCATCCACCAGATCACCGACGCCCTTGGCTGCCACGATGAGACCGACATAGAAGGCGGTTCTGCCGGCTGGCATTGTCTTGGGCGCGTTCTGATCGGGCGTATTGAACTGGGGGTAGTCCCAGGCGATGACCTTGCGCCTGTCCACTCCCATTTCGATAAGCTGCTCCGTCGCGAGCTTTCCGTGGTTTGCGACGATCTCGATGCACTTCGCGTTCAGATAACGGCTCGTCAGGAAGCGCGTTACATGGTCTTTCAGCGACTTTGCCTGAAACGAATCCGCCAGCAAGGCGAGCGTCGGAATTCCCGATTTCGCGACCCACCGGAGAAGCCGACGATCCGGCGTGCGAAGGATGATCCGGTTCGGACCGAACGCCTTGATCGCGCGGATCATTTCGGTGTGATCGAAGGCGGAGTGAAAGCCCGCGCCTACCGCTTGAGCGCCGCTCGGCAACGTTTCTTCGTATTTCTCTTCGGTGAAACCCGTGATCGTTGTGACCGCGGAGACCCTCGAGGCGAGATCATGGACGTAGTCGACGGTGAATCTCTGCGCTCGGTAGTTCTCGGGACCGCCGTTTGCAAAGCGCCTTGAAGCCTCGCGAAAGTCTCCCGCATACTGTACGATTGCTATACGCAGGTCTTCCATGATGCCCCCGATCGGCAATCTATTTGTCGTCAATACTTTTATAGGTCCGATGTAAATATAATAAAATCAGGAAAATACACGATCAACCAACAGATAATAATCATCTTTATAGATGAAACGAAAAGAACATATTCTTTCGCTTCATGCTCAGAGGCGCAGCGAAGGTCTGAGCGGTCTCCTCTCCGGAGGCGACGTCTGGCTGCTGATCCAACCTATTGAAACTCGAAGATATTCCGGAATACGCCCGGCGCGATGATCGACAGCGGGTTGATCGTCAGATTCGGTGCGTCGAGTTTGCCGACCAGCTTGAAGGTGATGCCGATCAGGCCACGGTCGGTACCGTTGCCGAGCAGGATACCGATAACAGGAAGCTCGGCGAACAGGCGATTGAGGCCATAGGCCGGCATGAAGGTGCCAGTCATGTCCATGTTGCCGCGCTGGTCCCGCACCACGCCCTGGAACACCGCGCCGACCTGATCGCCGCGCACGACCCCGTTTTCGATGCGGATCACGCCATCCTGCGAAAAGATGCGAGCGAACCCGCGCTGGAAGCGTTGCGCACTCGTGTCGATGTTGCGCTTCACCGCGGAGTTCAGGCTGCGCTGTTCCTGCCCGACGGGCGTCGACACGATAGAGTGCAGGCGCTGTTCGTTGACCAGTGAGAAGCGCCTGATGTCGATGGAACCGTTCCAGTCCCCCCCGGAGCCCAACCGGATAGCGAGGTTGAGAAGTCCGCCGCTCATGTGCTTGTAGAGATCGGCGAAACGCGACACCGCGCCGGCGTCACCGCTGGTGACGTTGATGACGCCGCCGCCGCGCGTTTGTGCGACAACCGCCTCGCCGCTGTTGGTGATGCCGGAGAAGTTCAGCGTCTGTAGCTTGCCGCCCTGGCTGACATAAACAAGTTCGACGTTGCGGACCTTCTCATCGTTGAACCCGGTGATGCGGTCGAGCTTTGCGCGAACGGACACGCCGCCGCTCGATCGATCGGAGGAATCGCTGCCGCCGCCGGATGATTTCATGCTCGCCAATATCGGCCGCACGTCGGCGCTGGCACCGGAAACATTGACCTCCATGTCGCCCTTGCTTCGCCGCAGCGAAACCGCGAAATCGTCAAGCGAAGAAAGCTTGACGCTGTCGAAATCCGCCTTCTGCAAATTGCCCTTGCTGATGACGAGCGAGCCGTTGACACCGAAACCGTCACCCTTCAGCGCGAAGTTCTTCACCTGAAGATTGTCGATGGCGCCGGATATCTCGAATGTCGCATTGGCGCCGATGCCACTGCCCTTCGACCATCCGATCCAGGGAATGTCGAGGCGCGCCTTGCCGAGGTCGAGCGATACTGCCTGCCGATCCTGATCCAGCCGGTTGAGTTCGACGCCGATCGTCCCGTCGATGATACTTGATAGCCCCGGAATGAGCTTCTCGCGCTGCTCGTTGCTGAGCGTCGCCGTCACTGTCTGCTGTACCGGAACGTTTGAATCCTTGTCGGTCGGCTGCACCAGCTTGATCTTAGCCGGAATGCCGTCTACCTGCCCGTCACCATCCAGAGACACCTGTTTCGGGTCGGCGTTCAGCGTGCCGTTGAGGCCGGTAATGACGCGGCCAGATATGCCCTTGGCAACGCCCAGGTCTTGAAGTTGCAGCGCCGCCTTCCACTCGATCGGCGGCGGGTCCTGCGAAGAAATCAGGCCGAACCGCGCCTGCACGGTAGCGCTGACCTTGCCCTTCAAATCATCGGGAACCAGACCGGCGCGATCGAGCACCTTTACCGGCTTGTAAGTCAGGAGTTCGCCGATAGCATCTGCATTGCCCGAAACAGGCAGGTTGAGTTCAGCCATCAGCGGCTTGTCGTAGGTGGACGGCAACACGAAGGTGCCCTCGCCGATGTTGACCGAACGGCCGGACGCGAAGAAGGAGGTGCCGCGCTTGAAGGAGATCGTGGCGCGCGGGCCGACGAGATCGAAATGTGCCCAGGCGTCACGGATCGGCGGGATGTCGCCGGTCACGTTCAGCCGCACATCCGCGATGTCGAAGCCGATCTTGATCTGGTTTTCGTCGAGCTTGAGCACCTTGCCCGCTGCCGCCTCGTCCAGCCTTCCAAACGGAATGAACACGGAGATCGACGCGTCGGTGATCGTGCCGCCGAAGAGATTTCGCAGCGCCCAGTCGCGCGCCTTCGGCGCCATCCAGAACGGCCAGAGTTGCTTGACGGCCGTCGTCTGCAATTGCTGCGACTGGCCCGCGAAGCTCACCTCCGGGGAAAGCTCGCCGAAGCGGGCGCGCAGCGAGCCGTAGAGGCCGCCCTGCGGGCTGCTCACCTGCATGTTGGCGAACTCGAGTTCCTTGGAGGCGACCAGATAGCGTCCGGTCGCTTTGATATCGAACGGCAGAGGCTGCTCGTCGGACAGGCTGGGCGCGGCGCTGCCGCCGCTGACCAGCAGGTCTATACCGAAGCCCTTTTCAGCCGAAGCGTCGATCTTGTCGAGATCGATCAGCGCGCCGTTGAACGGCACGGAGGTCCGATCGAACTGCAACAGCGACTTGCCAATCTCGACCGTCTGCTTGCCGAAGTCGTAGGAAAGGTTGAGACGCCCGCCGCTGAGAATCTGCTCGTCGCCGTCCATGTAGAACTGACCGGGCTTCAGGTCGATGACGGCGGCCAGCGCCGGTTGGGTACTCTCGCCGGCCCGCACCGCGGAAACCATGAGATCGCCGAGCCCGTCGACCCCTTGGCGAACTTCCCCCATATTGTTGCGCTTCAGCGTGAAGGGCGCGAGATCGACGCCGGTGACCTGGCCGGTCAGCTTCGACGTTCGTCCCTCGGACTGATCCATGACGACGCTAAGCGTCGCCGGCTTGCCGTTAACGGAAATGTCGCCATCCAGATGCAGCGCGCCCTGCCGTCCCTTGGAAAAGACAAGGCTGTCGATGACGACAGACAGCGGTCCGTTGCGGGTATCGGCGAGCTTGATGTCGATGCCGGAGAGCTTGACGGAACGCGTGCCGCCCCGCTCGACGAAATTATTGATGACATCGAGCTGGTCGAACACCCGCTCCATCGCCGCCGGCAGCGCGTCGATGCGGATATTGTTGAGGTCGAGTGGTTTTCCCGATGGCAGCAAAGCCGTGTCGAGGCCGATATCGTCGGCTTCGATCTGCGCAATCGCGATCCGGCCGCGGAAAAGTTGCAGCGGGTCGAGCGCCATGCGCATGGAACTGGTGGTGGAGAGATGCTGGCCGCTGTCCTCGTCGACCATGTTGACGTTGCGCGCCTCGAGCGCCAGCCGCATGTTGGAGGTGAAGCGGATGACCGTGGAACCGACCTCGGCGTGATACCGCGGACCAATCAGGGAATTGAGCGCCGATTGCGCCTGCCGCGAGAGCGTCGCGTCGAACATGCCGCTCTCGACCGTGAAGATCAGCGCCGCGAAAAGGAAGACGACGAAGCCGATGCAGGCGCCGGTCCAATTGGCCGTTCGGCGCATGCGTGAGCGCGCCGGCGGGCAATGTACGATCAAAGGATCTTCCGCCTGGGCGGAAGGAAGCTCGTGCAGTGCGACCACATCTTTCTTGCGGAATGTAATCTTCTCACCGCGGATCGCCGACATGCGCCTCGCCTAATTCCTTCACTTGGGGTTGGACCAGACTGGCTGGACGCGTATTCGTCCAATATATATCCGGCAACTCACCTGTCATCCACAAACCCGGCAAAAGAAAGGTTTCTCCATGGTCGATGTTACTATCGGCGCCAGCGCGCCCGCATTCGATCTCCCGCGTGACGGCGGGGGCCGCGTTTCACTGGCGGAGTTCCGGGGCAAACCGCTGGTTCTGTTCTTCTATCCCAAAGACGACACATCCGGATGCACGACCGAATCACTTGCGTTCACGGCACTTGCCGATGACTTCGAAAAAGCCGGCGCCGTCGTCGTCGGCATGTCGCCGGATTCGCCCGTCAAGCACGACAAATTCATCAGGAAGCACGGGCTCTCCGTCATCCTCGCCGCCGACGAGGAGAAGTCGACGCTGGAGGCCTATGGCGTCTGGAAGGAAAAGAGCATGTACGGCCGCAAGTATATGGGGGTCGAGCGTACGACCTTCCTGATCGCCGCCGACGGCACGATTGCCCAAATATGGGAGAAGGTGAAGGTTCCCGGCCACGCCGAAGCCGTTCTGGCCGCGGTGCAGAACCTCGGCCAATGAGCGAGGCGCTGAACGTCACCTCGCTGCGCGGCGGC
The DNA here is from genome assembly GCF_030380735.1 of Rhizobium sp. S152. GTDB lineage: Bacteria > Pseudomonadota > Alphaproteobacteria > Rhizobiales > Rhizobiaceae > Rhizobium. Next base: position 184,385 of record NZ_JAUDRZ010000026.1, read on the forward strand.
GCCATCGACGCCATCCGCGCGGCCGATCTCGATCTGAAGACCGAGCTGGCGCAGGAGAGCGCCCGGCGTTGGTTTGCGCGCCGGCTGTCGCTGCGCTCGCCGCTCGATGCGCCGCTGCCCGATCGTCCCGGCCGGCCCGAGAAGCCTGAACTGGTGCCGCCGACACAGGTGAAGAAGCGGTCAGTGCATACGATCAATGGCCGTATCGCGCTGCTGCACGCCATCGCCCATATCGAACTCAACGCCGTCGATCTCGCGCTCGATATCGTCGCCCGCTATGCGACGGAGCCGGTGCCGCACTCCTTCTTCGACGGCTGGATGCAGGTTGCCTTCGAGGAGGCCAAGCATTTCCGCATGGTGCGCGCACGGCTGAAGGATCTCGGCGCCGACTATGGCGACATGCCCGCCCATGACGGACTGTGGCAGGCGGCGCACGCCACCCGCAACGATCTGACCGCACGGCTCGCCGTCGTTCCCCTGATCCTCGAAGCGCGTGGCCTCGACGTGACACCCTCGCTTCAGGCCAAGATGCGCGAGACCGGGGATCTCCAAAGCGCCGCCGTGCTCGACGTCATCTACAACGACGAGAAGGGACATGTCGCCATCGGCGCCAAGTGGTTCCGCTTCCTCTGCGCCAGGGAAAAACGCGATCCGGCCAGGACATTTCATCAACTGGTGCGCGCGAATTTCCGTGGCCCGCTGAAGCCGCCTTTCAACGATATAGCCCGCGCCGAAGCCGGTCTGACACCGTCCTTCTACCGCTCGCTGACATCGACCAGCAGCGGATGAACACGCATTGCGCGAGTTTTGATCTAAGCATTTATTAACCATACCGGTGTGTAATGAACCCAATTGAGGCAAGGGCCGTCAATTTGGAGATTCGGCGTGACGCAGGCACAACAGAGTCGCGTATTTGGCAAGCGAAAACAGGAGCATATCCTGATCCTGGCAAGTGGTGACAAGGTTCGTCACCTGACCGTTAAGCCCTGGATGGCCGCCATCGCGTTCTGCTTCGTCGGCGTTTTCACCATCGGCTACCTGCTCGCCACATCCTACCTCGTTCTGCGCGACGACCTGATCGGCGCAACCATGGCGCGCCAGGCCCGGATGCAGCACGACTACGAGGACCGCATCGCCGCCTTGCGCGCCCAGGTCGATCGCGTCACCTCGCGCCAACTGCTCGACCAGCAGGTGGTCGAGGACAAGGTCGACAAGCTGATGGAGCAGCAGATGGCGCTGACATCGCGCCACGGCAAACTTGGTTCGCTACTCGACCGCGCCGAAAGCTCCGGCCTTGGCGGCGGCGATCAGCCCGCCACGCAATCCCCCGTTCAGTCCTATGCGCCAGACGCCAAGGACAAGCGCGCGGCGCTGACCGGTGCCCCGGCCGCCATCGAGGCGCAGCTGGCCGGTGCCGCCACGCCCGCCGAGGCATCGCCCGACAATTCCACCCTCGCCTACGTGCCTGCTACAGAGACTGTCGGCGATCGGGCCGATCGGGTCTTCTCCAAGGTCACGCTCTCCCTGAAGAATATCGAGCAGAAGCAGCGCAGCCGCGTGGCGCAGCTGACCAGCGATGCATCCGAGACGGCGGATGCGATTTCCAGCGTGCTCACGCGATTCCGCATCGCGGTACCATCGGACACGGCGTCCAGGCAGGATGACAGCGCCGTCGGCGGCCCCTACGTGGAGCCGGAAAGCGACGACGATTTCGACAATTCGCTCGCTCAACTCGATGGCGCGCTGACGCGGCTGGAGACGGTGCGCAGCACCGCGGAATCCCTGCCCTTCCAGAGCCCCGGCATCGGCAAGGAGATCACCAGTTCCTTCGGCAATCGCCGCGATCCCTTCTTAGGTCGCCTCGCCTTGCATTCCGGCATCGACTTCCGCTTCGCTCCCGGCGAAAAGGTGCGGCCGACCGCGCCGGGCAAGGTCACGGCGGCTGGCTGGGCGGGCGGCTATGGCAACATGGTCGAGATCGACCACGGCAACGGCATCGCCACCCGCTACGGCCATATGTCGGAGGTTCTGGTGAAGGTGGGCGATACCGTCGACCGGCAGGATGTCATCGGCCTTGCCGGCAGCACCGGCCGCTCCACCGGCACGCATCTGCACTACGAAGTACGCACCGGCGGCCGCGCAGTCGATCCGATCTATTTCATGAATGCCGGCCTTAAACTCGCCGGCTACATGAAGTAACGCATTCTCCTAACGGCGTATTTACCTCTGCATTGGTTGCAAGGCCCCTATTCCTTGACTTCAAGGACATTTCGGCATATGTCGCGCTGCATTGCGGCATGCAATCACGCCGACTCAACCAGAGCGCGGCCGAACCGGAACGGAAACAGTTTTCCCTTTGACGACATTTGCTGATCTTGGCCTGAGCCAAAAAGTGCTATCCGCTGTCACCGATGCGGGCTACACGACGCCAACGCCTATTCAGGCCGGCGCCATTCCCTTTGCGCTGGAACGTCGCGATATCTGCGGTATCGCGCAGACGGGCACGGGCAAGACCGCGTCCTTCGTGCTGCCGATGCTGTCCCTTCTGGAAAAGGGCCGTGCCCGCGCACGCATGCCCCGCACCCTCATCCTCGAGCCGACCCGCGAACTCGCGGCCCAGGTCGCCGAGAACTTCGAGAAGTACGGTAAGAATCACCGCCTGAACGTGGCGCTCTTGATCGGCGGCGTTTCCTTCGAGGAACAGGACCGCAAGCTCGAGCGCGGCGCTGACGTCCTGATCTGCACGCCTGGCCGTCTGCTCGACCATTTCGAACGCGGCAAGCTCCTGATGAGCGGCGTCGAGATCTTCGTCATCGACGAAGCCGACCGCATGCTCGATATGGGCTTCATCCCCGATATCGAACGCATCGCCAAGATGATCCCGTTCACCCGCCAGACCCTGTTCTTCTCGGCCACCATGCCGCCGGAAATCCAGAAGCTGGCCGATCGCTTCCTGCAGAACCCGGAGCGCGTCGAAGTGGCGAAGCCCGCTTCTGCCTCGAAGACCATCACCCAGCGCTTTGTCGCTTCCCACGGCAAGGACTACGAGAAGCGTGCAACGCTTCGCGATCTCATCCGTGCCCAGGAAGACGTGAAGAACGCCATCATCTTCTGCAACCGCAAGAAAGACGTCGCCGATCTCTTCCGTTCGCTGGAACGTCACGGCTTCTCCGTCGGCGCGCTGCATGGCGACATGGACCAGCGTTCGCGCACGACCATGCTGCAGAACTTCCGTGACGGTCAGCTCCAGATCCTGGTGGCTTCCGACGTCGCGGCCCGTGGTCTCGACATCCCCGATGTCAGCCACGTCTTCAACTTCGATGTGCCGATCCACTCTGAGGATTACGTGCACCGCATCGGCCGTACCGGCCGCGCGGGCCGCTCCGGCGCTGCTTTCACCCTCGTCACCAGCCGCGACCAGAAGTTCGCCGATGCGATTGAAAAATTGATCGGCGAGAAGGTCGAATGGCTGAACGGGGATCTCTCGGCCCTGCCTCCGGCGGAACCGAGCCGCGACGACGATCGCTCCCGCCGCAAGTCCGGCGGACGTGATCGTGACAAGGACCGTGGACGCGGTCGTGGTCGCGGGGGTCATAAATCTGATATCGCCGTCGAAGATACTGCCGACGTCGAGACGATTGTAGCAGCACCAGCAAGGGCCGAAAGCGTGAAGCAAGAGCGCAAAGCAGAACAGAAGCCGCACAACAACTCGCGCAACTCGCGGCCCTATCCGGCGAACGACGACAACCGCGAGCGCCGCCGCTATCGCGATCACGACGACGGCCCGACCCCTGTTGGCTTCGGCGACGAAATTCCGGCCTTCATGCTGATCACCGCCAACGCCAAGATCTGACGATCATGGGCGTGCCGGGCATCGATTTCCCAGGCCTAGGCGTAGGCCTGGTGATTTTGCGCGACCACAAGATCCTTCTCTACAAGCGCATGCGTCCACCGGAAGCCGGCTACTGGAGTATCGTCGGCGGCAAGGTCGATCATATGGAGCCGGCTGAGGAAGCCGCCCGCCGCGAAGCAGAGGAGGAAACCGGCCTCGATATTGGTGGCGTGCGCCTGCTCGGGCCGACCGAACTGATCTCCGATGCCGACAACCAGCACTGGATCTCGCTGCTGTATATCGCCAGCGAGTTCAAGGGTGAGCCCAAGCTTACCGAACCGGACAAGCTCTCCGATTTCGGCTGGTTTAGCCGCGCCGAGCTGCCGCAGCCGCTTTCGGCCTTCGCGGCCGCGGCCATCGCGCGTCTCGGCGAAGACGACTTCGCCTGACAATATCGCCGATCATTCTGCCCGGAGCGCTGCCTCATAGGCGAGCCTTACCCATTTCGCCATGATGTCGGGATCGTCATAGGCATCCTCCGGCACCGACCAGTACGGCATCTTGATCGGCGTGCCCTTGCGCCCGTCATAGGTCCATTGCGTGGAACCGGCCTCGGCGAAATCCGGCGCGCTCTGCGCATCCGCCTTCAGCAGCATCTCGTCGCGAACCTCAAGCGCGATGATCCGTCCCATGTGGTAGATGCCCTTACCGCCGAACATCCGCTTGATGGTGACGGGGCCAAGTCCCTGAAACATCTCTTCGATCGCTGCCGCGTCCATCAAACTACCCCTTCAATATCCCGCCGGCCGCGATGACGGCCTCCGGTGTGTCGACGTCGAGATGTGCCCCATCGCCGATATCGACGTCAATGACCGGGATGCCCGATGTCTCGATGAGATGCCGCGCACCGACGTCGCCCACGAGCTGCATGATATCACCATGCAGTGACTGGGGCAGGATAACCGGATTGCCGCGCTTGCCATGCGACACCGCCCGCACGATCGAATGGCCGCCCGATTGCCGGAAGGCGGCAATCAGCAGGTCGAGATCGCCGGAGGACACCCCCGGCATGTCGGCGAGCATGACGAGCACGCCATCCGCCCGCCGCACCGCATCCGCGGAACACCCGGCGACCAGCGACGAGGCCATGCCCGAGGCGTAGTCGGGATTGTGGACCAACATCACGTCGAGATCGGACAGCGCCGCTTCGATATCCCTCTGCCTGTATCCCGTGACGACCGCGACCGCGCCGGCACTGCTGGCGAGCGCCGCCTGCACTGAGCGCCGCACCAACGGCACACCGCCGAATTCCGCGAGCAGCTTGTGCGGGCCGCCCTCGCCCATCCGGCTCGCCCTGCCCGCCGCCAGAACGAGCGCCGCGACCACGACCGGCTTTGCGGGCCGCTCGGCGGCATCGCGCAGACGCGGCCGCGATGTTATTTCCATAAGCAGGCCTCCAACCCCCATGCCGCTGATCTCGAAGGCATCCGGCATCTCTCCGGCGAGAACGCGGTCAAGCACCCAGTCGAAGCCGTTCTCCCTCGGACTGCGCGCGCATCCCGGCGCGCCGATGACGGGTATGGTGCCGAGACGGCCGAGCACCAACAGGTTGCCGGGATCGACAGGCATTCCGACCTGTATGACCTCGCCGCCGGCCTTGCGGATCGCCTCCGGGATGACGTCGTCTGCATCGATGACGGCAGAAGCGCCGAAGACGACGATCAGCCGGCGGCCGGACACCGGCGCATCCGCCGCAGAACGGATCGCGGTCGCCACTGCCTCGGCGCGATGCGCCACCCGCTCCTCGCCTGTCAGCGCGCTGCCCGATGCCAGCAACCGCTTTTCCAGCACGCGGGCCGTCTTGTCCATGACGCCGGGTTTCAGCGACGGCAGTTCCGTTGCCACCAGCAACACGGCATGAGCCGCAAAGGGCTTGACGGCAAAGGCATCGGTGGATCGCAGGATATCGCACGCAAGCGCAAGCTTCTCGCCCGAGACCGCCAGCGGAATGATCTTGAACGTCGCGACCATGTCGTCGGCTTTCACCGGCACATGGTCGTCAAGACAGGCGAGTGTAATGGCGGGATCGACCCTGTTCAGCCGATCGACCGCCGCCCGGTCGGCAACGAACAATCCATCGACGGTGGAATGGACGTTTACCCGGCCCGTTGATGCCTCGGAGAAGCGCAGATGATCGGGTCCAACCGCCTTCGCCAATTGCTCAGCCGCCTCGTCCTCGGTCACGTCGCCGGGGTCGAGCCCGGCGGCGATGACAGTGGAGACGCCGGCTCCGAGCAGCCGCTCGACGTCGGGTCGTTCGATTCTGTGTCCTTTCGGCAGGCTTCCGTCAGGAAGCCTCAGCGCGTGCGCAAGCACCAACCCTTCCGCCTCTCCGACGGGAAATTCGCCAAACCTCATGCCTCGTCACCTCTCATAGAGGTATCGTCACCCGACGCTGACGCGATATCGCGGAACCGCAGCGTCTTGATGATGTCGGCAAGGATCGAGACCGCGATCTCCGCCGGGCTGGCGGCGCCGATATCGAGGCCGACAGGGGCGCTGATCCGTTCAAGGTCCGCCTCGGCAATCTGCTGCTCGCGCAGGCGCTCGAGCCGCGCCGCATGCGTCCTCCGGCTACCCAGCGCGCCAACATAGAAGCAGCCTGTCCGCAGCGCCGCGATGATCGGCTCGTCATCTATCTTCGGATCATGCGTCACGGCGACGAGGGCCGTATAGGCGTCGAGCGGATGCGCCTTCAAGGCATCGGCCGGCCAATCGGCTACGAGTTCCACCCCGGAAAAGCGCTCAGGCGTGGCAAAGGCGGTGCGGGGATCGATGATGCGGATGTCGAAGCCCACCTCGGCGGCCATCGTTGCCAGCGCCTGGCTGATATGCACGGCGCCGATGACGACGATGCGGGTCGGCGGCAGGTGGACGTTGATGAAATAGCGGCGGCCGGCAAGATCGACGGCACCCGACTTGCCGGAGCGAAACGCAGCCTCGACGGCAACACGCAGCGATCCGGGCGGCATCTGACCCTCCAGCACGACGGTATCGTGGCCGTCGTCGAGATCGGTGATCAGCACGACCGCCTCGCGCGATCGTCTTGCGGTGTTGAGGGCGGCAAGCGTCGTCTGGCGCATCAGTCCAGCCTTTCGACATAGACCCGGATGCGGCCGCCGCAGGACAACCCGACCCGCCACGCCGTCTCGTCAGCAACGCCGAATTCGAGCATCTTGGCGTGACCACTTGCAATGACGTCGAGCGCCTCGGTGATGACCGCGCCCTCGACGCATCCACCGGACACGGAGCCCTCGAAATTACCCTCCGCGTCGATCACAAGATGGCTGCCGGCCGGGCGTGGCGCCGACCCCCAGGTCTCGACGACCGTCGCGATCGCGACGTTCCGGCCACTGCTTTTCCAGGTCTCCGCGACCACGAGCGGGTCGTGCTGCAAGGCACCGTCCATCATGCTCTTCCCTTCAATCTTTCCAGATACCGGCGCGGATCATGCGCCGACGATCTCGCGGCACCTAGGGCTGTCGCGAGATCACTCAAGGATGCCAAGTTATGAACCGGCCGGAATTCGTCAACATGCGGCAGCATGGCGCGCACGCCGCGGGCGCGCGGCTCGAAGCCGTCGAACCGCAAAAGCGGATTGAGCCAGATCAGCCGGCGGCAGGAGCGGTGCAGCCTGTCCATTTCCGTCGCCAGCAGTTCGGTGCCTTCCCGCTCCAGGCCGTCAGTGATCAGCAACACGACGGCGCCTTGGCCGAGCACCCGCCGGGCCCATATCCGGTTGAACTGCTGCAGGGTCTCGCCGATCCGCGTGCCCCCTGACCAGTCCTTCACCGCCGCCGCGCATTCGTCCATCGCCTGGTCGGGATCCTTGTGCCGCATCTGGCGGCTGACATTGGTGAGCCGCGTGCCGAAGAGAAAAGTATGCACATGCCGTCGCCGCTCGGTCAGCACATGCAGGAAATGCAGGAAGATCCGCGTATACTGGCTCATCGATCCCGAGATATCGGCGAGCACGACCAGCGGCGGCTGGATTTCGCGGATCTCGCGGTAACGCGGCAGGATCAGCGCACCGCCGTTACGCATCGCCGCCCGCATGGTCGCGCGCGGATCGATCCGGGCATGTATATGTGAAGGCTTGAAGCGGCGCGTACGCACCCTGTCCAGCGGCAGATGCAGTTTCGCCAGCACCTTCTTCGCCGCCCCGATTTCCGAGGCCGACATGCGCGCGAAATCCATCTGCCGCAATGCCTCGCTGCCTGACACGGTGAAGCGCGCGTCGATCTCGATATCCGGCTCCTCGCGCGGCGGCCTGTTATCAGGCCTGTCGCCCAAGAGCGCATCGGCAGCCCGGCTCTCGCCCGGCCTCGGCCTTTCCCGCTGGCGCCCGTCCGCTGCCTTCGGCGACATCATCGCGATCATCTTCTCGACGAGATTGCGTGAGCGCCAGAACAGCCGGAAGGCCTCGTCGAACACCGGCTTGTCCTCGTGCCTGGTGAGGAAGACCGCACCGAGCGCCGCGTGAAATTCCTCCCGCGAGCCCATGCCGATCGCCTCGACCGCCTCTATTGCATCGGCGATCGACCCTGGTCCGATCTTCAGTCCGGCGGCGCGCAGCGTGCGGGCGAAATAGACGATGTTGTCGGCGAACCGGCCGGCAGTCGGAGCATTCGAAGCAAGGCCGTCCTGTCCGCTCGCCGTATTCACGTCAGCCTGCCTGGGCCAGCTCGTGCCTGACCTCATCAAGCACTTTGGCACCCTCGCTCGTCTGGATGCGGGCGATATCGTCCTGATACTTGAGAAGCGTCCCGATCGTGTCGGAGATCGTCTGCGGATCGAGCGCCAGCCGGTCGAGTTCGGTCAGCGCCGTCGCCCAGTCGATAGTCTCGGCAACGCCGGGGTTCTTGAACAGATCGAGGCCTCGGAGCTTCTGCACATAGGCCACGATTTGCGCGGAAAGCGCCTCGTCGCAGCGCGGCACCTTGCGGCGGATGATCTCCAGTTCCTGCGCCGCATCGGGATAGTCGACCCAGTGGTAGAGACAGCGCCGTTTCAGCGCGTCGTGCACCTCGCGCGTCCTGTTGGTGGTGATGATGACGATCGGCGGTTCGCCCGCCTTGATCGTCCCGAGTTCCGGGATCGTCACCTGGAAATCGGATAGCACTTCGAGCAGGAAGGCCTCGAAAGCCTCGTCGGTACGGTCGAGCTCGTCGATCAGGAACACCGGCGCCCTGCCGCCGACCGACGAAAGCGCCTGCAGCACCGGCCGCCGGATCAGATATCGCTCCGAGAAGATGTCGGATTCAATGCGGCCGCGATCGGTCATACCCGACGCCTCGGCCAGCCGGATTTCCAGCATCTGCGCTGGATAGTTCCACTCGTAGACCGCCGAGGCGACATCGAGCCCCTCGTAGCACTGCAACCGGATGAGCGGGCGCCCCAGCGCCTTGGAGAGCACCTTGGCGATCTCCGTCTTCCCGACGCCGGCCTCGCCCTCGAGAAACAGCGGCCGCTTCATCCGCAACGCCAGAAAGAGAACGGTTCCGAGCGCCCGGCCGGCCAGATAGTCGTGGGCGCCGAGCATGGCGATCGTCTCGTCGATCGAAGACGGCGGCGAAGAAGCGACGTGATCCGACATATAGCCTCCCATGATCAGGAAGTTATAGCGTGTGATAGTTCCGGTTCATATAGAGAAGCGCCGGCCTTGCGTCACTGACCCGCACGCCGACCACCTCGCCGAAGATGATGTGATGGGTCGACATCTCCTTGATCTCGGTCACCCGGCAGTCGAAAGACGCCAGCGCATCCTCCAGCACCGGCGCGCCTGTCACCAAGGTAGCGAACTTGCCGACAGCGAAACGCTCCTCGTTGGTCAGGTGCGTGCGGCCGGAAAAGGCATCTGCGAGATTGTGATGGTGCGCGCCCAGCGTATTGAGCGCGAAGACGCCGCTTTTGAAGAAAATGTCGTTCTTCGGATTGCTGTTATTGAGGCAGACGAGCACCGTTGCCGGTGCGTCCGAGACCGAGCACGCGGCAGTAATGGTCACGCCACGCGACTCCGCGCCGATGGCGGTCGTGACAAGTTGAACGTGGCCGCCGAAACGGCTCATGGCTTCGCGGTAGAGACGCGGATCGATTTGCTGCTTGTCCAACACTCGGTTCTCCCGCCGGCGATCATCCGGCTATCATTCCCATTCAATATGAAGGTGATCGGTTACCTTTTCTACAAAACGCCAGCAAAAAGCTGAACTTGCGTGCGTTTTTCTTTGACGATCCATGCCGGACAGATAAAAGAGCAGGACCAACGACAGGAGACAGACGGTCTTAATGAGCATCTCGCGTGGCATAGGATTTCTGCCGATGCTGCTTCTCGCAGCCGGAGAATGCCATGCGGCAGGCCTGACGATCGGCGTCGTCGCCCCGCAGAGTGGCAACCTGTCGCTGCTCGGAACTCAGGTCGTCGCCGGCGCGAAGGCACAGCTCTCTCAGGACGGTGATACGATCGTCACGGTCGACGAGCCCTGCGAGGAGAATACCGGCGGAACCGTCGCCGACGCCCTGATCGCCGCCAAGGTCCAGGTCGCGATCGGCTTTCTCTGCAGCGAAACGCTGGAAGGCGCTCTGCCCCGGCTCAAGGACGCCAACATTCCGGCCATCACCGTCTCCGTGCGCTCGCGCATCCTGATGGAAGATGCGCTTAAGAACGCCTGGCCGCTCTACCGCCTGGCGCCCGCCGATGGCACCGAGGCGCAGAAGATCATCGAGGTAATCCTGCGCGACTGGGCCGCCGCCCCGATCGCCCTCATCGAGGACGGCACGATCCACGGGCGCGAACTCACCGAGGCTGTGCGGGTTGCCCTTGAGGAGAAGGGCCTGAAACCCGTCTTCACCGACACCTATCGCCCCGGCCAGGACCAGCAGCTCGGACTTGTCAGGCGATTGAAGAAGGCCGGCGCGACCAAGGTCTTCATTGGCGGCGACCGCAGCGACGTCGCGATCGTCGCCCGCGATGCGGCGGCCGAGAAGTTCAAGCTCGACATCCTCTCGGGCGACGCGATGCGCGCCGCCAACCAGCCCGTACCGCTTGCCGACGGTATCGCCGCCGTGACGTTGCCCGACTATGCCTTCGACGCCACGGCAACGGCTGCCGTGACAAGTTTGCGCGCCGCCGGCGTCGAGCCGGAAGGCTACATACTGCCGGCCTACGCCGCCGCCGAGATCGCCACCAAGGCAGCCCGCGACGCCGCCAGCGATGACCGCCCGATCTCGCAGCATATCGGCGGCGGCACCTTCGACACGGCGATCGGCCAGATCAAGTTCGATGCCCGCCATGAGCTGACGGAAAACCCCTATCGCCTCCTTGAGTGGCATGCGGATCATTTCGCAGCCCCCGGCGGCCAGACGAAATAGCGCTTGCCCAGAGCGAGCGATCTTTACGGAGAACCATCCAGATGACCACGCCCATCCGCATCGCACCGTCCATTCTCGCCGCCGATTTTGCCAAGCTCGGCCAGGAAGTCCGCGACGTCACGGCCGCCGGCGCTGACTGGATCCATCTCGACGTCATGGACGGCCATTTCGTGCCGAACATCTCCTTCGGCGCCGACGTCATCAAGTCGCTGCGCTCCTATACGGACGCCACCTTCGACTGCCACCTGATGATTGCACCGGCCGATCCCTATCTCGAAGCCTTCGCCAAGGCCGGCTGCGACCGCATCACGGTTCACGCCGAATCCGGCGTCCACCTGCACCGCTCGCTGCAGACCGTCCGCAGCCTCGGCAAGAAGGTCGGTGTAACCCTCAACCCGGCGACGCCTCTCTCCGCGATCGAGAACGTGCTCGACGACGTCGACCTCATCCTGATCATGTCCGTCAACCCGGGCTTCGGCGGCCAGAAGTTCATTCCCGCCATGGCCGACAAGATCGCGGCCGCCCGGTCACTGATCGGTGACAGGCCGATCGACCTCGAAGTCGATGGCGGTGTGACCGTCGAAACGGCGCCGATGATCGGCAAGGCCGGCGCCAATGTCCTCGTTGCCGGTTCAGCGATCTTCAAGGGTGGCTCCGTCGAGGCCTACAGGACGGCGATCAGCGCGCTCCGCACCGCCGCCGAAGGCCAGGCGAAGTAAAGCGCCCGTAGTGGCATCGGAGCGGCTCAGAGCGGCATATCCGCCCGCCTTGGACCTCGTCGCCGGCGCTCTACTCTGGGCGGCGCAGATGCTGCTCTCGTCCATGGTGGCGCTCTATCTGAGGAACCGTTTTGAGACCAGCCACGCCGCCGACCTCGCGATCCTCTATTTCGCCGGCGGTCTTCTCTCATGGCCCTTCGCCCTGATGGCGGGCCGCTATCTTGCAACCGGTCACCGTATAGAGACACGGTTTGCCGCCTTCTTCGTGGCGTTGACCGTCTGCACGATCCTGATGACGGCCTTTCTCTTCGCCATGGACTACCGCGTCTTCTACACGCGATGGCACGCCAATTTCGGCTCGCTCACCTGGATCTTCCAGTTCCTGGTCACCGGCGCCAGCGCCGTCTATCAGTTCGGCGTCCTCGGTACGCGCCTTTTCCTGCCGTTGGGCCTGATCGGCCTGATCGCCACCAGTTTCTTGCTCGCGAAACGCATGCGTTGAGATTGCCGCCCGTCTTTGCTACAGGGGCGCCAGAATTCCTTCAATGAACGAAAGTACGAAGCCATGATCCCGCGCTACTCCCGGCCAGAAATGGTCGCCATCTGGTCGCCCGAAACCAAGTTTCGCATTTGGTTCGAGATCGAGGCCTATGCCTGCGATGCGCTGGCCGAGATCGGCGTCATCCCCAAATCCGCCGCAGCAACCATCTGGGAAAAGGGCGGCGCGGCCCAGTTCGACGTCGCCCGCATCGACGAGATCGAAGCCGTCACAAAGCATGACGTCATCGCCTTCCTGACGCATCTGGCCGAATTCGTCGGCCCCGACAGCCGCTTCATCCACCAGGGCATGACCTCGTCCGACGTTCTCGACACGACGCTGAACATCCAGCTCGTGCGCGCCGCCGATCTCCTGCTCGCCGATCTCGACCGCGTGCTCGCGGCGCTGAAGAAGCGCGCCTTCGAACACAAGGACACCGTTCGCATCGGTCGCAGCCACGGCATCCACGCCGAGCCGACGACGATGGGCCTGACGTTTGCCCGTTTCTACGCCGAAATGGAGCGCAACCGCGCCCGCCTCGTCAATGCCCGCGCCGAGATCGCCACCGGCGCGATTTCAGGTGCCGTCGGCACGTTCGCCAACATCGACCCGTCGGTCGAGGAACACGTTTGCGCCAAGCTCGGCCTCATCCCCGAGCCGGTCTCCACGCAGGTCATTCCGCGCGACCGGCACGCCATGTTCTTCGCGACCCTCGGCGTCATCGCCTCGTCGATCGAGAACGTCGCTATCGAGATCCGCCACATGCAGCGCACCGAGGTCCTGGAAGCTGAGGAGTTCTTCTCGCCCGGCCAGAAGGGCTCGTCGGCCATGCCGCACAAGCGCAACCCCGTCCTGACCGAAAACCTGACCGGCCTCGCCCGCCTTGTCCGCATGTCGGTCACGCCGGCGCTGGAAAACGTGGCCCTGTGGCACGAGCGCGATATCTCGCACTCCTCCGTCGAGCGCGCCATCGGCCCCGACACCACGATCACTCTCGACTTCGCGCTGAACCGGCTGGCCGGCGTCGTCGAGAAGCTGGTGATCTATCCCGAGAACATGCTTGCCAACATGAACAAGTTCCGCGGCCTAGTCATGAGCCAGCGCGTTCTGCTCGCACTTACCCAGGCCGGTGTATCGCGCGAGGACAGCTACCGCCTCGTTCAGCGCAACGCCATGAAGGTCTGGGAACAGGGCAAGGACTTCCTTGAGGAACTGCTTGCCGACACCGAAGTGCGCGCGGCCCTTTCGGAAGAAGAGCTGCGCGAAAAGTTCGACCTCGGCTACCACACGAAGCACGTCGACACGATCTTCAAGCGCGTTTTCGGCAACGCCTGATCAGGCTTGGCATCAAACCTTGGACGGCGCCCGTTGCGGCGCCGTTTTTCGTTTCGGCTTGCGGGGCTTTGGTGCGGTTGCCTTGGGTGCGCCCGGACGACGCGTCTTCTCTCGCTTGGATATGTCGAGCTTGGCGGCCAGCGCCTCGCGCTGCCCCTTGGCCGCCTTCGCCACCAACCGGTCGAGATGCTCCAGATCCTCCTCGTCGAGATGCTCGATGCCGATGAACTTGTTCTCGGCGTGGCTGGTGAGGATGATCTCGTCGAGCTTGGCCTGGATGGCCCGCGTATCCCGCGTCTGTTCGTTTTGCAGCAGGAACACCATGAGGAAGGTCACGATCGTCGTGCCGGTGTTTATGACCAGCTGCCAGGTCTCCGAATAGTCGAAAACCGGCCCGAGTCCCGCCCAGACGATGACGGCTGCCAAGGCCAGAATGAAGGCGAGCGGCTTGCCCGCCCATTCGGACACCGTCGTAGCGAAACGGGCAAAGATATGTTGCGACGTGGCCATGAAACTCCTCCCTCATCGGCATGAGGAAAAACGCCGATGAAGGTTCCCGGGTTCCGTTGCCGAGGCGCTACGCAATCGCTCAGACCACCGGCGGCGCGACCAGCTTGCGGTAGAGATGCCACGTCGCATGGCCGAGGATCGGCATGACGAGGGCAAGTCCCATCAGGACGGGGATCATGCCGACCACAAGGCTGACCGCGACGATCAGGCCCCATGTGAACACCGGCACCGGATTGGCGATCGTCGCCCGCAGCGATGTCTCCATGGCGGCCACAAGCCCGATGTCGCGATCGAGCAGGATGGGAAACGTCACGACTGTCGTCGCCAGTACCACGATGGCGAAACCGAGGCCTATAAGGTTGCCCCAGACGATCAGCTGCATGCCCTCGGGCGTTCCGAACACCTGCTCGGAAAACAACGCTATAGAGCGCGGGAACACATCGCCGAACACGTTGGTATAAAGCGTCTGCGCCGTGACCAGCCAGACGACAAAGAACGCGAAAAGCAGCAGCCCGCCGGTGATGATCGACGGAAAGGCCGGCGAGCGCGTTACCCGCATCGCATATCGCCAGGAGGTATCCATGCCGATTTCGCGGCGGCGGCTGATTTCGTAGAGACCGATCGCGGCGATCGGCCCGACGAGCGCAAAGCCCGAGATCAGCGGAAAGATCATCGGCAGCAGGTTGGCGCTCGAGGTCGCAAGCGCGATGAAGATCCCTGCGACCGGATACATGAGGCACAGAAACACATAGTGCGACGGCTTTTCCCTGAAGTCGTCGAACCCGCGCCTCAGCGCTTCGAATACGTCGGATGTGCTGATCTTGTTGACGACGGGGCGTGAATAGATTTCACCGGCACCCGACATGACATGAAACGCCGTCATGGCTATCTCCTCCTCGGCCATCATGGCCGGCCGCAGCGAGATCGGCGTGAAGGCCGACACGAAAACGCAACCGGCAATGCCGCAAACATAACAAATTTGGCTGGCCTTGTCGTCCCCGGCCTTGACATAATGGCCGGGTCTTCTCACATCGGCGCCATCATGAAAGCATCAGACCTCGATATCCTCATCATCCCCGGCTACACCAATTCCGGCCCCGATCACTGGCAGAGCCGCTGGGAAAACAAACTCAGCACGGCGCGCCGGGTCGAGCAGGCGGAGTGGTCGAAGCCGGTACGCGACGATTGGGTGGCGCGGATTGCCGAAGAGGTGAACACCTCGACGCGTCCTGTGGTGCTCGTCGCGCATTCGCTTGGCATACCCTCGGCCGTTCATGCCATCCCGCATTTCCGCAACAAGGTGGTCGGCGCCTTCTTCGTGGCGCCGCCGGATGTCGCCAATCCTGCGATCCGGCCGAAACACCTGATGACCTTCGGCCCCTACCCGCGCGATCCGCTGCCGTTCCCGGCGATCACGGTCGCCAGCCGCAACGACCAGTTCGGCACCTACGAACACGCCGACGACCTCGCCGCAAGCTGGGGCTCGTTGCTGATAGACGCTGGCGAATCCGGCCACATCAACGCCGAGTCCGGTCACGGCCCGTGGCCCGAGGGCACGATGGTGTTCGCGCAGTTCCTGAGCCGCTTGAAGGCTTGATCGAGCGCTTGCTTTCGGGCGCGCTCGCTGACATCAACGGCCGGTGACCCAAGTCCTGATCGCTAGCTTCGTGCGCTCGGAATGGCGCACGCCTCCCCGCCGCCGAACAATCTTGAGCGGGTCAGAAAGCGTTTTTCCCTGCCGTTATCGAGCGAAAACATGCCGCCGCGGCCGGGAACGACATCGATGATCAGCTGCGTGTGCTTCCAGGCTTCGAACTGGCTGGCGCTGATATAAACAGGGACGCCAGCGATCTCTCCTAGCTTCACGTCGCTGTCTCCCACCATGAACTCGTTCGCCGGATAGCACATCGGCGACGAGCCGTCGCAGCATCCGCCGGACTGGTGAAACAGGATGTCGGGATGATCGCGCCTGATCTCATCGATGAGATCGACGGCGGCGTCGGTGGCGAGAACACGCGGTTCGCCATTGATTGTGCTATCCATCATGCGCCTCATATCGTTTGCGCAAAGGCCCCTCTTAACCCTCCCCACAAGGGGGAGGGCTTAACCCGGCCGCTCCCACCGAACCTCTTTCCTGCCTCGGCATCTGTTGTCGGAAACGAGATACCGATTCATTCTGCCCCTCAGAAGAACCCAAGCTTCTTCGGGCTGTAGCTGACCAGCATGTTCTTCGTCTGCTGGTAGTGGTCGAGCATCATCTTGTGCGTCTCGCGGCCGATACCGGACTGCTTGTAGCCGCCGAAGGCCGCATGCGCGGGATAAGCGTGGTAGCAATTGGTCCAGACGCGGCCGGCCTGGATCTCGCGACCGAAGCGATAGGCGCGGTTGCCGTCGCGGGTCCAGACGCCGGCGCCGAGGCCGTAGAGCGTGTCATTGGCGATTTCGAGGGCTTCCTTCTCGTCCTTGAAGGTCGTGACAGAGACCACGGGTCCGAAGATTTCCTCCTGGAACACGCGCATCTTGTTGTGGCCCTTGAAGATCGTCGGCTTGATGTAGTAGCCGCTGGCAAGTTCGCCGCCGAGATCGTTACGGTCGCCGCCGGCCAGAACCTGAGCGCCTTCCTGTTTCCCGATATCGAGATAGGCGAGGATCTTCTCCATCTGCTCGCTGGACGCCTGGGCGCCGATCATCGTCGCGGGATCGAGCGGATTGCCCTGCTTGATTTCTTCGACGCGTTTGACAGCCTTTTCCATGAAGCGCTCGTAGATTGATTCCTGGATCAGGGCGCGGCTCGGGCATGTGCAGACCTCGCCCTGGTTGAGCGCGAACATCGCGAAACCTTCGAGCGCCTTGTCGAGGAAGTCGTCGTCTTCGGCGGCGACATCGGCGAAGAAGATGTTCGGCGACTTGCCGCCAAGCTCCAGCGTGACGGGAATGAGGTTCTGGCTGGCATACTGCATGATCAGCCGCCCCGTCGTCGTCTCCCCGGTAAAGGCAATCTTGGCGATGCGCGGGCTGGATGCGAGAGGCTTGCCGGCTTCCAGGCCGAAGCCGTTGACGATGTTCAGGACACCCGGCGGCAGGAGGTCGCCTACGATCTCCGCCCAGACGAGCAGCGAGGCTGGTGTCTGCTCCGCCGGCTTGATGACGACGCAGTTGCCGGCCGCAAGAGCGGGTGCCAGCTTCCAGGCGGCCATCAGGATCGGGAAGTTCCAGGGAATGATCTGGCCGACGACCCCGAGCGGTTCATGGAAGTGATAGGCGACGGTATCGTGGTCGATCTCGCCGATCGAGCCTTCCTGGGCGCGGATGCAGGAGGCGAAATAGCGGAAATGGTCGATTGCGAGCGGAATGTCGGCCGCCATGGTTTCGCGGATCGGTTTGCCGTTATCCCATGTCTCGGCCTGCGCCAGTAGTTCGAGCTTGTCCTCCATCCTTTGGGCGATCTTCATCAGGATATTCGAGCGCTCGGTGGTCGAGGTGCGGGCCCACTTGTCCTTGGCGGCATGGGCGGCATCGAGCGCGGCGTTGATGTCTTTTTCGCTGGAGCGCGGGATCTCGCAGAGCTTGCCGCCGGTCACAGGCGTGATGTTGTCGAAATACTTGCCTTCGATCGGCTCCCGCCATTCGCCGCCGATATAGTTTCCGTATTTCAGCTTGAACGGAGACTCGACGATCTTCTGATGCAGCATGTCATCCTCCCTTGAGATGAGCCAGGTCCGGATCTGGACCCGTGGGAGGAAATCTGCGCGCCTTTTGCCGTTGGAAACAGCCTCGGGTAATCATACCGCAACGCACAGTGTCGCAAGGGTGAGACACTGCGAACGGCCACATCAGTGCAGATTAAGCCGCTTCATCTTCCTGTGCAGCGTCGCCCGGCTGATGCCGAGCGCGATCGCGGCCTGCGAGACGTTGCCGCTGGAGCGCGACAGCGCGCGCCGCAGCGCCGAACGTTCGGCTTCGACGAGATCCTCGTCCTGCGCGCGGTTCGTCTCGTGCAGCGCATCGGTCGCGGGAATACCGGCGGCGATGCTCTTGTCGTCGAGCTTGAGCGCCACGCGGGCGGCGCGTGTGGCGCCGAGCACCAGATCGTGTCTATCCACCGCAAGCAGCGCCGCGGCAGGATTGGCGCCCGATGGCACCATCAGGAAACGGGCACCGGCGAAAGCGCTGCGAAACAGGTTGATCTCGATGCGCATCGCCGCGTCACGCACCATCTGCGAGAGCATCGAAAGCGTCATCTCGTTGACGTCGTCGCGGCAGGTCGAGATATCGAGCGCGGCCGTCAGCTGTCCGCGGTGATCGCGAATGGGAGCCGTCGTGCAGCTGAGGTCGATGTTCGAAGAGAGGAAATGCTGGTCGCGGAAGATCGCCACCGCCCGCTCGTCGGCGAGCGCCGTGCCGATGCCATTGGTCCCGATGCTCGCTTCCGTCCAGACCGAGCCCGTCCACAGGCCGAGCTCACGGAAATGCTTGTCGTCGCCCGCCGCCCCTCGCCGCTCCAGCGCGATACCGTTGCGGTCGGTCAGGAGCAGGCAGCAGCCGGCTTTCCCGGCAACGGAAAACAACCGGTCAAGTTCGTCGGCAGAGTTGGCGATCAGATTGTCCGATTGTTCGCGAGCATCGTTGAATTCCCGTTCGGTCAGCCTGAACGGCTCGCGCGCTTCCTCCGGCACCAGCTGGTGCATGGCGATGCATCGGCGCCAGGAAGCGACGATCGAAGAGCTCGCGGCGGCCGAATCGCGCTGGGTGCAAGAGTAGACGTGCTCAGCATGCGCCGAGTGTTCATGCATTGGCTCCTCCCACCAAACATCTGCTCATTCTGGCCGAAACCTCGACAGTTGGCAATTCGTGCTCCAGCCACCGTTCCAGACCGCCGAATTACGCAGCTGGAATTGTCGCACATCTGCGACAATTCCCTACGGCAACCGGGCGACGATATCGCCGGTACCGAAGCACGTCAAAACCACGTATCAGGCTTCGATCAACGCTTATGCGACCCCGTTAAATTAAGGGGCTTTTAATGTAATGCCCGCAGACTACCGTACACGCAGGGAGAGCGGGCACGGTATTGAACAATAGTCATCCTGGAAAGCGGCTCAACTCAACGATGAAGACGCCAGACGCCGCTCGGGATACGTCGACCATCTCCGTGACGGAGCTTCACGAACGCGAGAGCCGTTGGAACTACGCCCTTGTGGGCTCCGGCCTCGGCGTCTGGGATCATGACCTCAGAAGCGGCAAGAAATACTATTCCGACACATGGAAGATCATGCGCGGCATGCCCGTCGACGAGGAGGCCGACGGCGACTACGACACCTGGATCGAGCTGATCCATCCCGACGATCGCGCCTTCGTCGTCAGGGCAATCGAGCGCCAGAATGCCGGCGATGAAGACTATCAGAAATTCGAGTACCGCGAGCGTCACCGTGGCGGTCATTGGATATGGATCGAATGCCGCGGCGCCTGCGTCGAGTGGGGCGAGAACGGCGCCCCTGCCCGCCTCGTCGGCACGGACACGGATATCACCGCCCGCAAGGAAGCCGAAGAGCGGCTGGCGCATGTCTCGCGCCGCCTCGACCTCGCGCTCGACATTTCAGACATCGGCGTCTTCGAGGCCGATATCGACAACGGCACCGTCGATTGGGACGACCGGCTGCTGGCGATTTATAGAATCGCCGCCTCCTCGCCCTTCACCATGGGCGACGCCTGGATGGCCTCTTTGCATCCCGACGACAAGGACAGGGTCGTCGCGACGATAAACACCGGCATCGCCAACAACACCGATTTCCAGCAGCAATTCAGGATTATTCGCGGCGATGGTGTCGAGCGGGTCATTCGCGCCAAGTCCGGTTTCTTCGTCGATAGCCACGGCCGGCGCAAGCTGATCGGCGCCAATTGGGACGTGACCGACGAAGTGCGTCTCAACAGAGAATTGCAGCGCGCCAAGGATCTCGCGGAAGCCCGCAACCAGGAGCTCGAGGTCGCCAAGGAAAGCATCGAGCACATCGCGCTCCACGATTACCTGACCGGCCTTCCGAACCGCCGCTACCTTGACCGCGAACTCGGAGAACGCTCGGCTCAATGTCGTGATGACAACAGGACGCTGGCGATCCTTCACATCGACCTCGACCGCTTCAAGCAGATCAACGACACGCTCGGCCACCGCGCCGGCGACGCCATGCTGAAGCATGCCGCTGGGGTTCTGAAGGAGAGTGTCCGACCGACCGATTTCGTGGCGCGCATTGGTGGCGACGAATTCGTGGTGCTCTGCACCGCGGATGTCACCACCAAGAAGATCTCCAACCTCTCCGCCCGCATCATCCGCGAGCTCGCCAAGCCGATCCGCTACGAAGGCCACGACTGCCGCTTCGGCGCCAGCATCGGCATCGCCACGGCAAGTGGTGCGGCGCTCGACGCCAAGCAGATATTGCTCAACGCCGATATCGCGCTCTACCGCGCCAAGAGCGGCGGCCGCAATCGTCACGAGTTCTTCCAGACCGACGCCCGTCACCGGATCATCGCCAGCAAGAGGATCGGCGACGAGATCCTTCTTGGTCTCGAGCGCCAGGAGTTCGTGCCCTTCTACCAACCGCAGTTCAATGCCCGCACGCTGGAGATAACCGGCGTCGAGACACTGGCCCGCTGGCAGCACAAGGAACACGGCATCCTGACCCCGGACCGCTTCCTGACGATCGCCGAGGATCTGGGCGTGGTCGCCACCATTGACGGCCTCATTCTCGAGCGTGCGCTCGTCGACCGCCGTCAGTGGGAAAGCGAAGGCATCATCATCCCGAAGATCGCCGTCAACGTATCCTCGCGCAGGCTTGATGACCCCAATCTCGGCAAGAAGCTGAAGAGCCTGAAGATCGTGCCCGGCACGATCTCGTTCGAACTCCTGGAATCCATATCGCTCGATGATTGCGATGATGCCGTGATCACCAATCTGAGGCATTTGCGACGCCTCGGCATCGACATCGAGATCGACGACTTCGGCACTGGCCACGCCTCGATCGTCAGCCTCCTCCGGCTGAGCCCGAAGACGCTGAAGATCGATCGCGAACTGATCCGCATGCTCCCCAATTCCGCCGAGCAGCGAAAGCTGGTGCGCTCCATTATTGATATCGGCCGGTCGCTCAATATCCTCGTCACCGCCGAAGGCGTCGAGACGATGGATCACGTCCGCATCCTCGGCGATCTCGGCTGCGACGTCCTGCAGGGCTATGCGTTGGGCCGCCCGATGCCGGCGGCACAGGTGGTGCCATTCGTGCGCGCGGGCGCATGGCGACCAAGCGCCAGCGCCCAACGTCAGTCACCGACGCCCCGATCTGCTGGATAGCCGCCTAAGCCCCAGCGCACGCATTTCGCTGTCGTGCGAAAAGCTGTAAACTCCCTGAACAAGTCCTCGATTCTCTTGCCAAAGCCCCGGTCTTTCTGGGAAACCGGGGAAGGAGTGACTGGCGCATTGTGAAACCCTCGCTTTTCCTTTATGGGGACGCCACGAGATATATCCACTCGCGCTATCCCAAGAGCGCCAAGAACAGAGAATAATCGCAATGAACCGTCGCCGCCGTATTTACGAGGGCAAGGCAAAGATTCTGTACGAGGGTCCTGAGCCGGGCACCCTGATCCAGTTCTTCAAGGATGATGCCACCGCCTTCAACAAGAAGAAGCATGAAGTCATCGATGGCAAGGGCGTCCTCAACAACCGCATTTGCGAATTCATTTTCAACCATCTGAACAAGATCGGCATCCCCACGCACTTCATCCGCCGCCTCAACATGCGCGAGCAGTTGATCCGCGAAGTCGAGATGATCCCGCTGGAGATCGTCGTGCGCAACGTCGCCGCCGGCTCGCTCGCCAAGCGCCTCGGCATCGAGGAAGGCACGGTGCTGCCGCGCTCCATCATCGAGTTCTACTACAAGTCGGACGCCCTGGATGACCCCATGGTCTCCGAAGAGCACATCACCGCCTTCGGCTGGGCCAACCCGGCCGAGCTCGACGACATCATGGCGCTCGCCATCCGCGTCAACGACTTCATGACCGGCCTCTTCCTCGGCGTCGGCATCCAGCTCGTCGATTTCAAGATCGAATGCGGCCGCCTGTTCGAAGGCGACATGATGCGCATCATCCTGGCCGACGAGATCTCGCCGGATTCGTGCCGCCTCTGGGATATCGAGACGCACGAGAAGATGGACAAGGACCGCTTTCGCCGTGACATGGGTGGACTGCTGGAAGCCTATTCCGAAGTGGCGCGTCGCCTCGGCATCATCAACGAGAATGAGCCCGTGCGCGGCACCGGTCCGGTTCTCGTGAAGTAAAAACTCCGTTCAAGCAAGGCAGGGAAGAAAAGTGATCAAGGCTCGTGTAACCGTCACGCTGAAGAACGGCGTTCTCGATCCGCAGGGCAAGGCCATCGAAGGCGCGCTCGGTGCGCTAGGCTTCGAAGGCGTCGGCCATGTCCGCCAGGGCAAGGTTTTCGATGTCGAGGTCGAGGGCACGGACAAGGCCAAGGCCGAAACCGACATCAAGGCCATGTGCGAAAAACTCCTCGCCAACACCGTTATCGAGAATTATACTATTTCTCTCGACTAAAGGTTGCGGAGGCCGCGATGGCTGAAATCAGCAGTGAACTGGTGTATGAACTTCTGAAGCGCGTGCATGCAGACATCGCTGAGCTGAAATTCGGCCAGCGCGGATTGAAGGAAGAGATGAACGCGATGCGCGGAACGATGGTGTCCATGCATCACGACATTCACAACATCTACAGCGTGCTCGACCGTCACGACCAACGCCTCGAACGCATCGAAAACCGTCTCGAACTTCGAGAACTCGCAGAAGCACAAGCAAGGTTTGAACCACACCCATGAAATCCGCCGTCGTTCAGCTTCCGGGCCTCAATCGCGATCGTGACATGATCGCCGCTCTCACCAAGATCTCCGGCCAGGCGCCGGTCACGATCTGGCAGACGGAGACCGATATCCCCGATGTCGATCTCATCGTCATTCCGGGCGGTTTTTCCTATGGCGACTATCTGCGCTGCGGCGCGATCGCCGCGCGCATGCCGGTCATGCAGGCGATCATTGAAAAGGCCAACAAGGGCGTGAAGGTGCTAGGCGTCTGTAACGGCTTCCAGATCCTGGTCGAGGCAGGCCTCCTGCCCGGCGCCCTGATGCGCAATTCCTCGCTGAAGTTCGTCTGCCGTGAGATCAAGCTCGAAGTGGCGAATGCCGAAACGGATTTCACCCGCGCCTATGCCAAGGGCCAGATCATCCGCTGCCCGGTTGCTCACCACGACGGCAACTATTTCGCCGACGCCGAGACGCTGGCGAAGATCGAGGACAACGGCCAAGTGCTGTTCCGCTACGCCGAGGGTACCAACCCGAACGGCTCGCTGAACGACATCGCCGGTGTCATGAACGATAAGGGCAATGTCCTTGGCATGATGCCGCACCCGGAGAACCTGATTGAAGCCGCGCATGGCGGTTCCGACGGTCGCGGGCTGTTCGCTTCGGCTCTCGACGTAATCGCCGCTTAACCTTCCCCGCGTATGAGGCCATTCATCCCGTCCCTTGGAGCAAGATCGATGCGTCCTCGCCTCGCTACGACACATGTCCTCGCCATTGCCGCGGTCGCGGCACTGGTCGCCTCCTGCCAATCGAAACCGGTCGCCACCGGCCCGGATCGCAGCGCGCTCTCGACGATGGAACGTGTGGCGCTCGGCGCCAACGCCTGCTGGTTCAAGTCGGGCGATGCTGCCTTCGGGCCTTACCGTCTGGCGCCGGAGCTGAATTCCTTCTCCGGCCGACCGCGCATCCTCGTCGTCCATAAGGGCCGTCCCGAAGACCGGCCGCTGCTGGTCGTCCAAGCGGAAGGCAATCCCTCGAAGCTTGCCGCCTTCGGCCCGATGATGAGCGAACCGGTCGGTCCGCGCATCGCCAAGGACGTCACGCGCTGGGCGTCCGGCAACAAGAACTGCGGCTGATCAGTCCCAGAAGAACGACTTGCTGACCTCCGCGCGCGCTTCTGCGCGCGTGACGCCGATGTCTTCAAGTTCGGCATCGGTGAGATCGCGCAGAATCCGCCGGCTTGCCCGCTTCGCCTGCCACATCGCCAAGCTCTTCAAGCTCGCGGAGAGAAACCCACCCACGGCGCGCCGTATCGTCCGTATATCTGGTCGGGTGAAATGAACCCCAACACGAACGGGTACAATCGATCCATCGAACTCCGGAATGGAGGACATTTGCAATCTCCAGGCTTGCATCAATTGGATTGTACATAGGCTTGACCCGAAAAGGGTGACAATCTATAGAATTGTCTCCATGACAAATTGGCTTCCCGACCTCGCGCAAGGCTCCGGCCCGGTCTATCTCCGGCTTGCCGATAGCATTGAGTCTGCTATTGCGGCTGGCACCTTGCCTGCCGGCAGCAAGCTTCCGCCGCAGCGAAACCTTGCCTATGATATTGGCGTGACAATCGGCACAATCGGACGCGCCTATGCACTGGTGCATGAGCGCGGCCTAGTGGCGGGAGAAGTCGGCCGCGGCACCTATGTACTTGACCGCGCCGAGACGGCACCGGGAAACCAGGTGGATCCTCTGACCATCGCCCTCGGTGGGACCCGGGCGGTCGAGGCGCCGAGCAACAAGGTGCGCTTCGACACCACGGCCGCGCCCGATCTCGGCCAGGGCAGGATCATCGGCCACGTGCTGGCCGAGATCGGCGAGCAGCAGCTTTCCGAGATCTCCTCCTATTCCCGCGTGTTTCCACCCAACTGGTACGACGCCGGCCGGCGCTGGCTGGCGCGAAACGACTGGATGCCCGAGGCGGAGAACATCGTCCCTACCCTCGGCGCCCACGCCGCCGCACTCGCGGTGATATCCGCCGTGTCCTCGCCTGGTGACAAGATCGTCTTCGAAAATCTCAGCTACACACAGGTAAGCCGCAGCGCCCGCATTCTCGGGCGCCGGACGATCACGGTGGATTCCGACGAGCACGGGGTCCTCCCTGATGATTTCGAGCGGCTGTGCCTGCAACAGCATCCCAAGCTCGCCTTCCTGATGCCGACAGCCCATAATCCGACGCTGGCGACGATGCCGCATGAACGTCGCGCACGGATCGCTGAGATCGCCCGCCGCCACGGAGTCTGGCTGATCGAGGACGACCTCTATGGTGGCATGACGGGCGACGAGAATCCGCTGCTGGCGTCGCTTGCGCCGGATCGTACCTTCCTGATCAGCGGGCTTTCGAAATCCGTCGCCGCAGGCGTTCGCGGCGGCTGGGTCGCCTGCCCGCCGCATTTCGCCCAACGCATCAAGGTCACCCACAAGATGATCACCGGCGGCCTGCCCTTCATCCTGGCGGAATCCTGCGCCCGTCTTGTACTGAGCGGCCAGGCCCACGAAATACGCAAGGCGAGCGTCACCGAACTTGCCGCGCGCGAGCGTCTCGCCCGCCAGCAGCTTGACGGTTACGACTTCGCATCCCATCCGCATGTGCCCTTCCTCTGGCTCAAGCTGCCCGACCCGTGGCTCTCCGGCACCTTCAAGAATGCTGCCTATCGGGACGGCGTGCTGATCGATGACGAGGACGAGTTCAAGACGACGCGCGGCGACAAGGTCTATCATCGCGTGAGGATCGGTTTCTCCTCGCCAAAGAACAACGATGATCTGGCTGCCGGCCTCGCGGTTCTTCGCCAGCTGCTGGACAGTGGCGGCGCCGGCTACGACGGCGAGATTTGATGCAGTTATGCCGCATCCCGAAAATTAAACCGCACGTGGAAAAATAACGGGCATCGAGAATCGATTAGGGTGCTAACTCTTTCCGAGACGATAAAGATTCGCATGGAAAGACATCGAAAATGGCATCGAAACGGCTTGGCTATGCTTGGTCCTTGACCGCTCTCACGCTTACGCTTGCAGCATCCGGCTCGATTTCAGCCCAGGCGGACGATCAGATTTTCGATGAGCTGCGCTTCGGCGCCTCTGCCTCCATTCAGGACGGCAACAGTCGCGAAAGCGGCTTGTTTCCTGAGGTGACCGTCTTCTTCGATCCCTTCGATCAACGTGGCGCGACCGACTGGAAGACACAACTGGCCCGTCCACGTGTAAATCTCGGAACCTCGATCGGCACGTCAGGGGAAGCGACGCAGGTCTTCGGCGGCTTTGCCTGGACGGTCAATTTCAACGAAAAGATATTCGCCGAAGCCGGCTTCGGCGGCGTCTGGCACAATGGCGAGCTCGATGACAACGACAACGGCCCCGATCTCGGCTGTCATCTTCTCTTTCACGAGTATCTCGGCGCCGGCTACCGCTTCGACAATCACTGGAACGTCATTGCCCAGGTCGCGCACTCCTCGCACGCCAATCTTTGCGATGGTCCCAACGACGGCATGACGCGCGCCGGTCTCCAGGTGGGATACAAATTCTGAGACAGCGCCAATTCCTGTCCGATTGCCTGCTCTCTCTGTGAACAGCAGGCTTTTTTCTGTCGCGCGCCGCACCCACTTAGGCTAAAGACACCGAAATCGCGCAACGGCAGGGACTTCGCAGAGCTCATGACCATTTCCAATACCCGCCCGATCACTCCAGACCTGATCGCCTCCCACGGCCTGAAGCCGGACGAATATCAGCGGATTCTGGACTTGATCGGCAGGGAGCCGACATTCACCGAACTCGGCATTTTCTCGGCCATGTGGAACGAGCACTGCTCCTACAAGTCCTCCAAGAAGTGGCTGCGCACGCTGCCCACAAAGGGTCCGCGCGTAATCCAGGGTCCGGGCGAGAACGCAGGTGTGGTCGATATCGATGACGGCGACGTCGTTGTCTTCAAGATGGAGAGCCACAACCACCCGTCCTATATCGAGCCCTACCAGGGTGCTGCGACCGGCGTCGGCGGCATTCTGCGCGATGTCTTCACGATGGGCGCCCGCCCGATCGCCGCCATGAACGCGTTGCGCTTCGGCGAGCCGGATCACCCGAAGACCCGCCATCTGGTCTCTGGCGTCGTCTCCGGCGTTGGCGGCTATGGCAATTCCTTCGGCGTACCGACCGTCGGCGGCGAAGTCGAGTTCGACGCGCGCTACAACGGCAACATCCTCGTCAACGCCTTTGCAGCCGGCTTGGCTAAGGCTGACGGCATCTTCCTCTCCGAAGCGAAGGGCGTAGGCCTTCCCGTCGTCTATCTCGGCGCCAAGACCGGCCGCGACGGCGTCGGTGGGGCGACCATGGCATCAGCGGAATTCGACGAATCCATCGAAGAAAAGCGCCCGACCGTTCAGGTCGGCGACCCCTTCACGGAAAAGTGCCTGCTGGAAGCCTGCCTCGAACTGATGAAGACGGGCGCCGTCATCGCCATCCAGGACATGGGTGCGGCCGGCCTCACCTGCTCGGCCGTCGAAATGGGCGCCAAGGGCGACCTCGGCATCCTGCTCGATCTCGATACCGTTCCGGTGCGCGAGGAGCAGATGACCGCCTATGAAATGATGCTGTCGGAAAGCCAGGAGCGCATGCTCATGGTGCTCGAGCCCTCCAAGGAAGAGGTCGCCAAGGCGATTTTCGTCAAGTGGGGCCTCGACTTCGCGATCGTCGGCAAGACCACCGACGACCTGCGCTTCCGCGTCGTCCATCAGGGCGAGGAAGTCGCCGACCTGCCGATCAAGGACCTTGGCGACCAGGCACCGGAATATGACCGTCCGTGGCGCGAATCCGACAAGCGCGCGGCCCTTCCGGCCAACCTCGTCGATGCGCCCGAGAACTACGGTCAGGCACTCCTGCAACTGGTCGGCTCCGCCAACCAGTCGAGCCGCCGCTGGGTTTACGAACAGTACGACACGCTGATCCAGGGCAACTCATTGCAGTTGCCCGGCGGCGATGCCGGCGTCGTGCGTGTCGAGAACCACCCGACCAAGGCACTGGCCTTCTCCTCCGACGTCACGCCGCGCTATGTCGAGGCCGACCCGTTCGAAGGCGGCAAGCAGGCCGTGGCCGAGTGCTGGCGCAACATCACCGCGACCGGCGCCGAGCCTCTCGCAGCGACCGACAACCTCAACTTCGGCAACCCCGAAAAGCCCGAGATCATGGGCCAGCTGGTGCAGGCCGTGAAGGGCATCGGCGAAGCCTGCCGCGCGCTCGACTTCCCGATCGTTTCCGGCAATGTGTCGCTCTACAACGAGACCAACGGCGTCGCGATCCTGCCGACCCCGACGATTGCGGGCGTCGGTCTGCTTCCCGACTGGAAGTCGATGGCCCGCATCGGCGGCGCCAAGCCGGGCGACAAGATCATCATGATCGGTACCGACGGCAGCCACCTCGGCTCCTCGATCTATCTGCGCGACATCCTTGGCAGCACCGATGGTCCGGCGCCCGAGGTCGATCTCTTCGCGGAACGCCGCAACGGCGACTTCGTCCGCTCGGCGATCCGCAACGGCCAGGTCACGGCCTGCCACGACATTTCGTCGGGCGGCCTCGCGCTGGCTCTGGCCGAAATGGCCATGGCGTCGGACAAGGGTCTCAAGGTCGATCTCAGCGAGGGCAAGGGTGCGCCGCATGCCCTGCTCTTCGGTGAAGACCAGGCCCGTTACGTGCTGACCGTTCCGGCCGACATCGCGAGCTTCGTCTGCGCCAATGCGGAAGGCGCCGGCATTCCGTTCCGTCGCCTCGGCACCGTCGAGGGTGACGCCCTTGTCATCGACGATCTGCTGTCGCTGCCGATTCAGCAATTGCGCCACGCCCATGAATCATGGTTCCCTGATTACATGGAAGGCCGCGGCACGCTGGCTGCAGCGGAATAATGCGCAAGGAGTAACGATCATGCCTATGAAACCCGGTGACATCGAAGACATGATCAAGGCCGGCATCCCCGGCGCGAAGGTGACCATCCGCGATCTCGCCGGCGACGGCGACCACTACGCCGCCGAAGTCGTCGCGGAAGCCTTTCGTGGCAAGAGCCGCGTACAGCAGCACCAGATGGTCTATGAAGCGCTGAAGGGCAACATGGGCGGCGTCCTGCACGCCCTGGCGCTGCAGACATCGGCGCCGGACTGACCTGAGAGTATCGATGCCCGGCCGAAAGCCGGGCATTTTTCTTGGCGGACAAAGCATTGTCTCCCCAAGCCGTCTGCCACGGAAGATTCTCCCAACGCTCGCCGGCTACCTATTTCAATTCGCTCAGAAACCTGTCAAAAGCTGGATCGGGTGCGACCGCCGTTATTCTAGAACGGGTTCGGGTGGCCGATTGACGTCACGCTGCTGTCACGAGATCACGTGACCACCCAATTTTGGTCAGCCGTCGCCTCGAATGTTCCGTGACTGATCGATCCATCAATATAGACAGAATCGGTAAAGTAGATATTCATGTATTAGTGCGCCGAGGGGGCTGCAGCGAGACATGGACAATCTGCGCTATATTTTCGATTCTGTTTCTGAGAAGGCGATCTTCTATCAGAGCGGCGATTTCCTCTTTCCGATCGGCGGAAACAAGGCGGCGTACTGGATCGACGGCGAATATGTATTTCCCGTCGGTGCGCCCGAGATCGCCTTCTGGGTCATGGGCAACGAACTGTTCCGCCATCTCGGCAACGGCGAACTGACGCGAGAACCGGTCTACTACATCGGCGACTGACAGCTCAGCCGCCTTCAGACTCTCTCGGCATATCCGCGTAACCCTGACGCGCGAATGCATGTCCGGAAATCGGGCCTGCGGTCAACAGCGTGAAATCGAACGACGCGCGCATATCGGGACCCAGCACATACTGCCGGTGAACCCGCAGAAAGTCCCGTCTGATCTTCTCATAGTGTGCGGCGTTCAGCATCTGCTTGACGCGAATGAAGATCATCGACGCCGGCCGGGCCTGCGGATATCCGCAGACGGCGACAACAGGCACCTTGTAGAAGTGGATGGCATCGGTCAGACACTGCACGTCGATCCACTCGACACTGTTGTTCCCGGCAATCAGTCCCACGCGCGACCGCAGCTGCGTTGCGGGTTGCAGCAAGGCGCACTGCAGGATTGCGGACCCCAGTGTCGCGAAAGCCACGCGCTTGCCATCGAACATTGCAGGATTTCTTTCGAGCAGCATGCCCACGACATGCGCGGCAACCGTCGAGCCCATGCTGTGCGACGAGATCACATATTCGTCCGCCTCCTCAGCCAGCGCTTCCGCCGCCGCGGTGCAGCAGTGATCGAGCCATTCGTTGAAATCCGCACGGTTCAGGCGCCCCATGGCCACGGCCATCTCCCAGTCGGCGAAGAGGTGCAGCGTATAGAATCGGTCGGCGAAACGCAGGAATACGAATACGAAGAACGCGATGCCAAGCGGCACGCTCCAGAGGAAATGCGTCGGCGCAAGTCCCAGCCGCTCCGGAACGAGCGAGATCGTCATGATCAGCGACAGTCCCAGAATCATCATCAGAAATGGAAACAGGAAGAACAGGCCGAACCGCCATGCGTGCCGGAAGTAGCCGAACATTCCACGGTCGTAGATGATCCGCACGGCGCTGACGAAGCCGCCGAGGATTTGATTGGGCACGCTCTTGGCGCGCAGTGCCTTCACGAGCGCATCGTGGTCGAACATATGAACGCGGCTGACGGTTTCCCAGCCCTCACCCTTCGCGGCGACGTCGAACGTCTCGGGATAGCTCCCCGATGCGCCTTCAGCGACATTTGTGCTGAAGTTCCAGGCGGCGGCGCTTTGTTTCGCGGACCGTTCGTAGCGACGACGGTGGGCGGCGCCGTCGAGTGGCTCGAAGCCAGGGAAGTGAAGCACCACCCTCTTTGAAATGACTTGCATATTATCTTTCTTGGCCGCGGTCGCGGCATAAGCGCTTGCCGCGCCGCAATCGACCAAGATTGTGGCGGAATGCGGGTAAACGGATGCAGCCGTGGCCCGCCGACAGCATTGTAACGAGAAAGGCACATGGGCCAATGCGTAGAAGGCGTAACGTTAGCGCAACAATCATTTCCGGCCGGACCGCGGACATGGTCTTTTTTGTCGGCTGCCGCTGGAATTCCCCACGTCACATGCTATCTAAGCTTGACGATTGAAACGGCGGGCCTTGAACCCGCCTGTTGAAAGGAATAGGCGCCATGAGCGGTATCAACGAATTCATCCAGAACGAGATCAACTCCAACGACGTCGTACTCTTCATGAAGGGCACGCCGCAGTTCCCGCAGTGTGGTTTCTCGGGCCAGGTCGTTCAGATCCTGGATTACGTCGGCGTCGACTATAAGGGCATCAACGTGCTCGCCGATTCGGAAATCCGCCAGGGCATCAAGGACTTCTCGAACTGGCCGACCATTCCGCAGCTCTACATCAAGGGCGAATTCGTCGGCGGCTGCGATATCGTCAAGGAAATGTTCCAGGCTGGCGAACTGCAGCAGCACCTGCAGGAAAACGGCATCACCGTTCGCGGCGCCGCCTGATCGGTCACCGGGCTACGCCCGGTTTCCAAAACTGATTTTCGAGTGCGAGGCGCTGTGCTGAACAGCGCCTTGACCTGTTTATGGGAATTTGATTGTGACAGATTCATCACAAGCCGTGTCCGCGGGCCGTCGACCCATGGGCAAGGGCGAATTCATCGCATTGGCCGCCTTTCTTATGGCCGTGAATTCGCTGGCCATCGACATCATGCTGCCGGCGCTGCAGCAGATCGGCGCGAGCCTCAACGTCGAAAGCGAAAACCACCGCCAGTTCGTCGTCTCGACCTACCTCCTCGGCTTTGGCGTCGCCCAGCTTATCTACGGCCCGCTCTCCGATCGCTTCGGTCGCCGCGTGCCATTGCTTGCCGGCATCGGTATCTATATCTGTTCCTCGCTTGGCAGCGCGCTGGTCCCCACCTTCGAGGGCCTGCTGATCCTGAGGTTTATCCAAGGTCTCGGCTCCGCGGCCACCCGCGTCATCACGATTTCCATCGTCCGCGACGTCTACGGCGGTCGCCAGATGGCCGAGGTCATGTCGCTGATCATGATGGT
Organism: Rhizobium sp. S152; assembly: GCF_030380735.1. Lineage (GTDB taxonomy): Bacteria > Pseudomonadota > Alphaproteobacteria > Rhizobiales > Rhizobiaceae > Rhizobium. Next base: position 216,717 of record NZ_JAUDRZ010000026.1, read on the forward strand.
CTTCATGATCGTTCCCGTCATCGCGCCAGGCAGCGGCCAGATCATCATGCTGTTCGGCAGCTGGCACCTGATCTTCCTGTTCATTGCCGTCATGGCCGCCATCATTGCCGGCTGGGCCTATATTCGCCTCCCCGAAACGCTGCGCCCGGAAAATACTCGCCCATTCACGGCGAAGTCTGTGCTTGGCGGCTTCAAGCTGGTTCTGACCAACCGTGTCGCGCTCTGCTACACGATCGCCAGCACCTTCATCTTCGGCTCGCTGTTCGGCTTCATCAATTCGGCGCAGCAGATCTATGTCGGGATCTACGACCTCGGGGTCTATTTTCCCTTCGCCTTTGCCGGCGTCGCCGTTTTCATGTCGATGTCGTCGTTCCTCAACTCGCGCCTCGTTGGAAAGTTCGGCATGCGCCGCCTGTCGCATGGCGCGTTGCTCGGCTTCATCACCATCAACACCATCTGGCTGCTGGCACTTGTGTTCGGGCCTCATCCGATGCCGTTCTTCCTCTTCATCGGCTTCTTCGGATTGGCGATGTTCCAGTTCGGCTGGATCGGCTCGAACTTCAATTCGCTCGCCATGGAACCGCTCGGCCACGTGGCAGGCACCGCCTCGTCTGTTCTCGGCTTCATGAGCACGGTCGGCGGCGCGCTGATCGGCGCCGGCATCGGCCAGGCTTTCAACGGCACGGCTCTGCCGATGGTCGCGGGCTATTTCACCGTCTCCATCATTGGCCTCGTTTTTGTTCTGATCGCAGAAAAGGGCCAGCTTTTCCAACCGCATAATCCAGCCGTCTGACGACGGCGCCATAATCAGTTTTCAGGATTTCGTAAATGACGCCGCCTCATAAACCGCATACCGAAAACCTGGGATCCCGCCGTATCGGCATGGGATTCTTGGAGTTCGTCATTACCATCGCCATCATGACGGCCAGCATCGCCATGGCGATCGACAGCATGCTGCCCGCCCTGCCCGCCATGGGCCACGCGCTCGGTGTCGCGAACGCCAACGACGCCCAGTTGGTGATCGCTGTCTTCTTCCTCGGATTCGGCGTCTCGCAGATCATCTTCGGCAGCCTTTCGGACACGTTCGGCCGCCGCAACATCATGCTCGGCGGGCTGGCAGTCTACGTACTCGCCATGTTCGGCGCCGCCGCGACCGGGAGCTTCGAGATGCTGCTGCTCATGCGCTTCGTCCAGGGTCTTGGTGGCGCTGCGGTCCGCATCACCAGCATGGCCGTCGTTCGCGACTGCTTCGGTGGTCGTGAAATGGCGCGCGTCATGTCCTATGTCATGATCGTCTTCATGATCGTGCCAATCGTCGCACCCTCCGTCGGACAGTTGATTATCACCTACGCCAACTGGCACTGGATCTTCATCCTGCTCGGCATTGTCGGTGCCATCCTCTTTGTCTGGGCAGCGCTGCGCCTGAAGGAATCCCTGCCGAAGGAAGAACGGATCCCGCTTTCCTTCGGCAACGTCGCCGATGGCTTCAAGACGGTTCTGACCAACAGGATCACCTGCGGCTACATGATCGGCCTGACGATGTTCACCGCCGTTATCAGCGCCTATGTCATCTCCGTCCAGCAGGTGTTCGGCGAGGTCTTCGGTCTCGGCGACTGGCTGCCGATCGCTTTCGCGGCGACCGCAGGCGGCATCGCCGTCGCCAACTTCGCCAACGGCTTCTTCGTCCGCAAGTTCGGCATGCGCCGCATCTCCCACGTTGCGATGATCCTGTTCACGATCGTCGCGGCGATCGGCTTCCTGAAAGCGCTCGGCGGCACGCCGTCCTTCGCTTTTGCCTATGCGCTGTTCACGATCCTGCTGATGATGTTCGCTGTCATCGCCACCAACTTCACGGCGATCAGCCTGGAGCCGATGGGCAATCTCGCGGGCACCGCGACCTCGATCACCGGATTCGTCTCCACCACCTTCGGCGCCATCCTGGGCGGCGGTGTCGGCCAGCTGTTCAACGGCACGGTGCAGCCGCTTTTCGGCGGATTCGCGCTGTTCGGCCTGGTGAGCATCATCGCCACACTCTGGGCCGAGGGCGGCAAGCTCTTCACCCACCCGGGCGACGACCCGCAGCTCGATCCGGGTGCCGGCCACTTCTGATCATCGACAAAAAGCCATCCGGCGCCCTTTGGCGCCGGGTGCGATGCCTGCGATGGACGGCCGGCTGCCAAAGTCGTAATATGGCGATCTTCTGGAACTGGGAGAATTCCGGCGGGAGGGCGCCATGCCTATATACATGGACCGGCATGAACTGACCGGCACGTCGGCAGCCGACGTCGCCGAGGCGCATCTGAAGGATCTTGCCATTCAGGACCAGTACGGCGTCAAGTTCCTGACATACTGGTTCGACCAGCACCGGGGCACGGCCTTCTGCCTCGTCGATGCACCCGATATGGAAACCGCCCAATGCGTCCACCGCGACGCCCACGGTTTCGTCGCCACTGAGATCGTCGAAGTCTCGCTCTCCGCCGTTGAGGCCTTCCTCGGCCGCATTCATGACCCCGAAACAGGAATCGCCGCACTCGGAAAGACGCCGATCGCCGAGGCCGGCCACCGGGCGATCCTGTTCACCGACATCGTCGGCTCCACGGAAATGACGGCGCGCCTCGGCGACCGGATGGCGGCCGAGATGATCCGCGCCCATGATGCGATCGTGCGACGCTGCCTTGGCCAATGCGACGGCCGCGAGATCAAGCACACAGGCGACGGCATAATGGCAACCTTCGCGGAGACCGCGTCCGCCGTCGACTGCGCCATCACGATCCAGCGCGAGTTCGAACGCCACAATGCCGGCAATCCCGAGCAGATCCATATCCGCATCGGTCTCGATTGCGGCGAGCCGGTCGAGGACAGCAACGATCTGTTCGGCTCCACGGTGCAACTCGCCGCACGGCTGTGCGCGGTTTCGCCGAAGGACCAGATCCTGGTTTCGGAAAACGTCTTCCGCGAATACGGCTCCGCCCCCATCTTCGGGAACGCCACCCGGCAGCAACTCAAGGGCTTCGCAAACCCGGTGCTGGCATTCCAATGCGATTGGACAGCGACGGCAGGCTAGCGGCCGCCGCTCTTCCTGTCCCGCCTAGACCGTGAAGACCTCGCGGCGCATCAACTCCCAGCTCTCCTTGTCCGGCGTGATCAGCAGCCCGCCATCCAGGTGGTGCGGCAGATAGGGAGACCCGTCGAAACGGGCCGCGTAGCCGCCCGCCTCGACACAGGCGAGCGTCCCGCCAAGATGATCCCAGGGCATCAGCTTGTTGTACATGAGGTAATGCACGTGGCCGCCGGAGAACGCCCGGTGCTCGTGCGCAGCGCAGCGGTAGTTGCAGATGAAGCGGACCTTGGAGAGATTGGCCAGCACTTCGCCACGCTTGCCCTGCGGCAGGAAGCCGGTCGAGGCCATGCCGACCATCTGGTCGAGCGCCACAGGCTTGGCGACAGAGAGCCGTTCGGAACTGCCGTCGGGACGCCTTAGCCAGGTGCCGGCGCCCTTCTCCGCGATCACCCAGTCGTCGCCCATCGGGTCATAGATGATGCCGGCGATGCATTCGCCATTGGCGACCACCGAGGCCATGACGCCGAAGGCCGGAATGCCCGACGCGAAGTTGAAGGTGCCGTCGACAGGATCGACGATGATCGACAGCGACGCATCTTTCAGCTTGCCGAGCAATGCCGGATCGGCCGCCACCGTCTCCTCGCCGATGAAGAGCGCATGCGACCAGTGCGTCGCCACCTCGGCCTTGATCATCCGCTCCGCCTCGAGGTCGGCTTCCGTGACAAGGTCGGTCGCCTCGGTCTTGGCGCGGACCTGATCCTGGCCAAGTCGTCGGAAGCGCGGCAGGATCTCCGCCTTGGCCGCCCGCCTCAGAAGATCCGCCAATGCGGTGATATCAACGCTTCCGATCATGCTCTCTTCTCCTTCTGCTTTCAATGTCAGTCGCCGACGATCTCCGCGCGGATCATCTGCCAGCTTTCGCGGTCGGGCGCGGAAATGATGCCGCCCGTCGTCTCGCCCGGCCTGTAGAGTGTTCCGTTGAACTTGGCTGTGTGTCCGCCCGCTTCCTGGTGGAGCAGAACGCCCGCAAGATGATCCCACGGCATCAGCTTGAGGTGGCCGATGAAATGGAACTTGCCCGAGGAGGCCATCCAGTATTCGTAGGCCGAGCAGTTGTAGTTGAAGCTCATCTTCGTTCGGGCCATGTTCACCGCAACCCGCGAGCGCATCGGCTCCGGCATATGGCTGAAGGCCATGGAGCCTACCATTTCACCAAGCGGCAAGGGCGAAGCCACCGTCAGACGCTGCGGCTCTGTGCCCGCGCGATGCAGAAAGGAGCCAGCTCCTTTCATGGCGATCAGCGTATCGCCGAGCACCGGTTCGTGGATGATACCTGCGACCGTCTCACCCTTCACCGTCACCGCCAGCATGGTCGCGAAAACGGGCAATCCTGCCGCGAAATTGAACGTGCCGTCGACGGGGTCGATGACAAACCCGAGTTCGGCTTCAGCCAGCGCCGGCACCACCGAGGGATCGGCGTCATAGGCTTCTTCGCCGACGATAAGCGCTCCGGGAAAGCGCTCACGGAGCTTCGCCGTGATATACGCTTCCGACAGGAGATCAGCCTGCGTCACAAGATCCACCGACGATGTCTTTTCAGCAACGTTGGATGCCGCGGCGTTGCGAAAACGCGGCATGATCTCGCGCTCCGCGACATGCCCGAGGCAGCCGCGGAGAAACTCTATGTCATTGTCTGCAAACTTCATTTCAAACTCGCTTGATCGAACTGCCCCGGCTCATAGCAAGCGGGTCATGACTATTCGGTGACAGCGAGCGCCGAAAAGTCGAAAAGCTTGGGGTCTAGCAGATGCGACGGGTTCACGTGCGAGAGCGCCCTCAGCATCGTGTCCTTGCGGCCAGGCATGCGGCGCTCGATATCGGCGAGCATGTCCTTCATGGCGTTACGCTGCAGCCCGTCTTGCGAGCCGCAGAGATCGCAAGGGATGATCGGAAACTGCATGGCGGCGGCGAATTTCGCCATGTCGTCCTCGGCGCAATAGGCAAGCGGCCGAAGCACCATCAGGTCGCCCTCGTCGTTCAGGAGCTTCGCCGGCATCGAGGCCAGACGACCGCCGTGAAAGAAGTTCATGAAGAAGGTTTCAAGGATGTCCTCGCGGTGGTGGCCAAGCACCAGCGCGTCGCAGCCTTCCTCGCGGGCGATGCGATAGAGGTTGCCGCGGCGAAGGCGCGAACAGAGCGAGCAGTAGGTGCCACCGGCCGGAACCTTTTCCTTCACGATCGAATAGGTGTCGCGATATTCGATCCGGTGCTTGACGCCGATCTTCGTCAGGTATTCCGGCAGGATATGTTTCGGAAAATTCGGCTGCCCCTGGTCAAGATTGCAGGCGATGAGTTCCACCGGCAGCATGCCACGCCATCGCAGGTCGAGCAGCAGCGCCAGCAGGCCGTAGGAATCCTTGCCGCCGGAGACGCCGATCAGCCAGCGCTTCTGCCCCTTGAGCATGCCGAAATCGTCGAACGCCTGGCGAACCTGTCGAAGCAGTCGCTTGCGCAGCTTATTGAAGGACACGGAGCTCGGCGCGTCAGCAAACAGCGCATGCGCGATGCCGCCCTCGGTCTCGGGCGTTTCCAGCGCGTCGTCGATAGTGGCTGCGATATTCATTGTTTCTTCCGATCAGGCGTTCATTCCGTCTAGCAGAAAGATGCCGGGCAACCCAGTATCAATCGCCGAAAACCGACCATCCGGTGCGCGCCGCCAGCATTTCCAGCGCGACCGCGCCGAGCAGCGAATTGCCGACCTTGTTCAGCCCCGGAGACCAGACAGCGATCGAGGCGATGCCGGGCGCCACGGCAAAAATCCCGCCGCCAACGCCGCTCTTGCCGGGAAGACCGACATGGTAGGCGAAATCGCCGGAACCGTCATAGTGGCCACAGGTCAGCATCAAGGCGTTGATGCGCCGCGCCCTTTTCGGCGAGACCACGGAGTGGCCGGTGACCGGATTGGCGCCACGGGCGGCCAGAAACAGGCCGGCCCGGGCCAGCTGCTCGCAGGTCATCGATAGCGCGCACTGGTGAAAATAGACGCCGAGCACGTGCTCGACCGGATGATCGATGTTCTTGTAGGCACGCATGAAATTGGCGAGTGCGAAATTGCGGAAGCGGTCTGCGTCTCCGACTTGGCGACCTTGTCGTCGATCGTTACCGTCTCGTCATCGGCCAGATAGCGCACGAAGCGCAGGAACTCACCGATCGCCTCGCGCGGCTCGTGTCCGGCGAGCACCACGTCGGCCACCGCGATCGCACCGGCATTTATGAAGGGATTGCGCGGAATACCCGCTTCCTGCTCAAGCTGGACGATCGAGTTGAACGCATTGCCCGACGGCTCCCGCCCAACGCGCTTCCACAGCCCCTCGCCGACCTTACCCAGCGCCAGCGTCAGCATGAAGACCTTGGAGATACTCTGGATCGAAAACGGCACCGCGGCATTGCCGACACTATGGACTTTGCCATCGACGGTCACCACCGACAACCCGAACTGTGCGGGGTCGATCTTGGCGAGCTCAGGAATATAATCCGCGACCCTGCCCTCGCCGATGCGCGGCTGAAGTTCGGTGTAGATACTGTCGAGGATCGCCTGCAAATCCGTCATCGTCTATCTCCAGATAACAAAAAAGCCGCCCAGAGAGCGGCTTTTCCGTAAGCGAAAACGTCGCGATTAACGCGAGTAGAATTCGACCACCAGATGCGGTTCCATGACGACGGCGTACGGAACGTCGCCGAGAGCCGGTACACGAGCGAAGGTAGCGACCATCTTGTTGTGGTCGACTTCGATGTAGTCAGGAACGTCACGCTCAGCCAGGGCAACCGATTCGAGAACCGAAACGAGCTGCTTCGACTTCTGACGAACTTCGATGACATCGCCGGCCTTGCAACGGTAGGAACCGATGTTGACGCGAACGCCGTTCACGGTCACGTGGCCGTGGTTGACGAACTGACGGGCAGCGAAGACGGTCGGAACGAACTTGGCGCGATAAACGATCGCATCCAGGCGGGATTCCAACAGACCGATGAGGTTTTCAGAAGTGTCGCCCTTGCGGCGGGAAGCTTCAGCGAAGATCGCGCGGAACTGCTTCTCGCGCAGGTCACCGTAGTAACCCTTGAGCTTCTGCTTGGCGCGCAGCTGCACACCGAAGTCCGAAAGCTTGCCCTTGCGGCGCTGGCCGTGCTGGCCCGGGCCGTATTCGCGGCGGTTCACCGGGGACTTAGGACGGCCCCAGATGTTTTCGCCCATACGGCGGTCAATTTTGTACTTAGACGATTCGCGCTTGCTCATCGTATTTCCTTTCAGAATGTTACGGCGGTTTGTTTCCAAACCGCGCGAAGGAAACACGCCCTCCTTTGGCCTCTTTGAGGGAGGCCCGACAGGATTTTCCGGTTACGCGAACTGGAAACTCCACGGGACATGTCAAATGAAACACGGGACATTGCTGCCCCGTGCTGGCGCGGTCTTTAGGGTGAAGTCACTGGAATGTCAATCACAATCCATGGCCGACACCGGCAAAACCGTCTGATCTCATGAAAGCCGGAGCGGCTTACTTCATCGCGGCCTTCTGGATTTTCAGGCCGAGCGCATCGCTGATCGTGTAGAACAGGTCGGTCTGGTCGGTCAAACCGCTGACGTTGGCGGCACGAGGACCGTAGGCCGCGATACGCAGCTGCGAACCGGTATGGCCCTGGTCGTCGACCTCATCAGAGTTGCCGTAGCTGACTGCCATCACGGCGCCGTCCTTGGTCATCAACGACTCCGTCAGGCCGGGAGCCTTGGTGCTTGCGTCGATGATCTGGCTGGCATGCGCGTGGTCGGCTGTGACGATCACGAGCGTATCGCCTTTCTCCTGCGCGAATTTGAGCGCTTCCTGCACGGCCTCGTCGAGATCAACTGTTTCGCCGATCTGACCGCAGGGGTTGGCGGCGTGGTCCTGCTTGTCGATCGAGGCGCCCTCGACCTGCAGGAAGAAGCCCTTCTCGTTAGTACGAAGCAACTCGATCGCCTTCGACGTCATCTGCGCCAGAGTCGGGGTAGCTGCCGTGCGTTTCTCGTTCGGCTTGCATACGACGGGCTCCTTCTCGACATTGCCATAGTGGCTCGCCTGCGGGCCCTGCCAGCGGATCGGCATGTTGCCCTCCGCGAAGAGGCCGAGAACCGGGGCGCTGTCGTTGGCCTGCTTGACGGCGGCAAGTTCATCGGCGTTGGTCACGATCTTGTAGCCGCGCTCTTCCGCCTGCTGCCGCAGCGTCTTGCCCTTCCATTCGCCTGCCTTGGCGGTTTCGCCGAAGCTCTTGGCGCCGCCGCCGAGTGTCACGTCGGCGCGGGCGTTGATCAGCTGCTCGGTGATCGAGCCCTTGCCGCCGTTGTCGAGCGCGTTGCTGGCGCACTTCTCGGTGGTTGCCTCGGGACCGTAGCACTTGCGCTGCGTGACATGCGCGATCTGAACGGCCGGCGTTGCGTCCTGCAGTTCGGCGGTCGAGACATTGCCGGTGGCAAGGCCGGCGGCCTTGGCCTTCTCCAGCAGCGTTTCGTGCGCCTCTTCGCGGATATCGACGCCGATCGCACCGTTATAGCTCTTCACGCCGGTCGCCCAGGCGGTGCCCGATGCTGCCGAGTCCGTCACGTAGGTCGGCTTGCCGGTCTTCTTGTCGAGCGAATAATGCGTGTACTGGCCGGTGACAGGCAGCGCGTCGATGCCCTTGAAATATTGCCCGGCGCCGACGGCGTAATTGCGCGCGACGGTGATTTCGGAATCACCCATGCCGTCGCCGATCAGGAGGATGACGTTCTTCGGGCGGCCGTCGACGATCTGGGCGCGATAGGCTTCGGTGATGTCGCCGGAGATGCGGCGCGCGCCGCCGGGCTGGCTCAGGTCCTCGCTGGCACCGCGCTCCAGAAGCTTGTTCGCGGCGGCATCGGCGGCATGAACCGGCTGAATGGCAACGGTTGCAAGCAGCGCTGCGGCAAACGCTTTGATCGCATGGCAACGGATGGTGTTCGACATGGCTGACATCTCCTTGTGACAGAAAGCTTGCCCCTAAGGGGCATGCGCGCCTTATCCACCCCTGAGATGAAGCGCATGTGACAAGAGCAACCCTATCGTGCAACGAAATATCTTCGCACGACGGAAAAACCGCGAAGCGGTTTTCATCTCAAGGTGCGGATATAGAAGATGACCGCTTTATTCAGCGGCTGACTGCATGTCATCGGCATCCGGCGCATTGGCATCGCCCGGCGCGGTCTGGCAGTTCATGTCAGGAAACGCGACGATCCGCTTGCCTGAGAAATCGGTATGCACGACGACCGTGCCCTGCTCCTCGAAGTAACCGAGCAGACGCCGCGCGCGGCGCGCCGAATGCGTGCCGTAGGCGCGGGCGATGCGGGCATCCGACGGGCACGGCTCGCCGCAGACGGCGGCCTTGGCGAGCATCAGGAAGACGCCCTGCAGATCATCCGTCACACTTGAAGACAGCGACAATGCCGTGGCCCAGGCTTCCGTCCCTGCGGTCTCGGGATCAACGCCAGAACGCGAAACGGCGACGCGACGGCGAAACTCCGGCAGCGACATCGGCGATCCGGGCACGCGGCGCATGCGAAGGCGCACGAGGAACTCCTGGTAAAGCACGGAATCCGTGCGGAAACCCGAGCCCGGATCGTCGAGAATCTCGCCGAGCACCGCCGACACGCGCTCCTCGCGCTCCTCCGCCGATAGTTCCGGCTGGCTGGCGCGGCCTTCGGACGGCTGCGGCGCGGTGGCGGCCGGTGCCGAGCGTGAAAGCTCGGCCAGGATATCCGTGGTCGGACGCGGTGCGGGAGCGGCACGGCGCACGATCGGCCGCTGGAATTCTTCGGGATCCGGCGTGAATATCAGGTCTTCGACGTCCTGGTGAGCGTCCGGCAGCGGCATCAGCTTGGGGCTGGACGAACGCGCCGAGGTCTCGACATTGCCGATCTGGATCGGCAGCGGCCGCCGCGACAGGGCCGGGCCGAGCGCCACGAAGTTTCCCCGCTTCAGGTCGCGGAACATTTCCGCCTGGCGACGGTCCATGCCGAGCAGGTCGGCGGCGCGCGCCATGTCGATATCGAGGAAGGTGCGGCCCATCAGGAAGTTGGACGCTTCGGCAGCGACGTTCTTGGCGAGCTTCGCCAGACGCTGCGTGGCGATGACGCCGGCGAGACCACGCTTACGGCCACGGCACATCAGGTTGGTCATCGCGCCGAGCGACATCTTGCGCGCATCGTCGGAGACCTCGCCGGCGACCGACGGCGCAAACATCTGCGCTTCGTCGACGACCACGAGAACAGGATACCAGAATTCGCGATCGGCATCGAACATGCCGTTCAGGAAAGCGGCGGCTGCGCGCATCTGCTGCTCGATCTCAAGCCCTTCAAGCGTGAGAACGCAGGAGACGCGGTGCTGGCGAATACGGTTGGCAATACCTGCCAGTTCCGCCTCGGTGCGCTCGCCATCGACGACCACATGGCCGAACTTGTCGCTCAGCGTAACGAAGTCGCCCTCGGGGTCGATGATGACCTGCTGCACCCACGGCGCGGATTGCTCGAGCAGACGCCGCAACAGGTGCGATTTTCCGGAACCGGAATTGCCCTGAACCAGGAGGCGGGTCGCCAGAAGCTCCTCGATATCGAGCGTGGCCGGATTGCCTCCCGACGCCGATCCCATATCGATACCAACCTGCACGTCCCATTCCCCTTCTGAAAATCAACGCCACTCTCTAGCAGATTCGCGGCGGAATGCTCGGCCCGCCGAACGAAACCCACAAACAATCGCGCAATTTTCGAATCAGGCCGCCTCCTCGGCAGTGATCGCATTCCGCCCCTGCGCAACTCCTGGTATCAGCATGCGCGTGAACAACAGGCTGACTGCCAAGGGAACGAGCAAGATGCCCAGGCCGACGCGCAGCCCGAACGCCTCGGCGACGAAGCCGATCGCCGGCGGCCCGACAAGAAAACCGCTGAGCGCGATGAAGGTCAGGATGGCGACGCTCGAAGCGGCCGGCCGGTCCGTCAGGCTGGCGGATGCCGTCACCGCCAGCGGGAAGCCGACCGAAACGCCGACGCCGATCGCCGCAAAGCCGATCAGCGCCACCGCGGTGTTCGGCGCCAGCAGCACGATCACCATCCCCGTCAGCGACGCGCAGCCGCAGGCCCGTGCGATGACGACCGCACCGAACCGGCTCTTCATGTAATCGCCGCCGAAACGCCCTGTTGCAACGAGACAGGCAAAGACGGAATAGCCGAGACCTGTCAACGCGCCGGTCGCAAACAGCACGTCGCGCAGATAGACCGCCGACCAGTCGGCGATCGCGCCCTCGGTCATGGTGATGCCGAAGGTGAAGGCGCAGATGCCGAGAAGGGCAGCACTCGGCAGCTTGAACGGCGCGCTCTGCGCATGCGATGCCTCTGCCGCCGGGTCGGGACCGAGCGGCAGCCGCACGCTGACGAAGAGCGCGATCGGCAGCACCAGCAGCGCAGTCAAGGCAATCGACCAGTTGGCCGGCAGATGAAACGCCGCCGCTCCAACGCCAAGCAGGCTGCCGACCATGATGCCGAGGCTCCAGAACCCGTGACAGCGGTTCATGATGACAAGGCCCGTCGTCTTCTCGGCACGATCGGCCTCGACGTTCAGGCCGAGTTCAAGCGTCGACAGCGTGACGCCGACGATCATCAGCGCGAAGAACAACGTCGTCATGCTGCCCGCGAAGGCCGGCAGCGACACGATCACCAGAAACGCCACGAAACCATAGATGATCGTCGCGCGTCCGCCGATTTTCGCGACCAGCCGGCCGGCGAAGGGCAAGGTCATCAGCGTGCCGATCGGCAATCCGAGCAGCGCGATGGCGAGATCGGCAGGCCCCATGCCAAGCTTCGCCTGCACATCGGGAATACGCGGCAGCCAGCTGCCGAAAGCGATCGGCTGCAGAAAGAAAATCAGCATCACAAGTCTTTGAAACGACATAAGATATCCCCTGTCCGCGTCAGGGAGCCGAAGCCCGCGAACGACTCTCCATCTGTGAGCTTGCGATATCGGCATCGCGAAGGAAAGCGCTGGCAGCGCGAAAGATCGCCGCCATGGGACGATGTCACCTGACGGTGAGACCAAATCCCTGCATCAGCCGCTTCGTCGAAAAATCCGGATTGCCTGACGTGAACATAGCAAAGTCGAAATTGTCGGGATGCACGGCATCGGCCACCTCGGGGACGAGGCTGCGCGCGCGACGCGCGATGGCTTCCGCCGGATCCAGCCAATCGACCGGCCACGGCGCGAGCCTGCGGAAGATGTTGGCCATGAACGGATAGTGCGTGCAGGCCAGCACGACGATATCGGTCTTCTTGCCGTCCTTCTCGACAAAGCACTGGGCGATCTCGCCCATAACGGCCTCATCCGATAGCGTGTCACCGCGAATATAGGCCTCCGCCATGCGGGCGAGGTTTTCCGAGCCGACGAGGCGGACATGGCACTGCTGCGCGAAGGACTGGATGAGATCGCGGGTATAAGCGCGCTTGACGGTCCCCGGCGTCGCCAGCACCGAGACCAGCCCGGACCGCGTCCGCTCCGCCGCCGGCTTGATCGCCGGCACGGTGCCGACGAAGGTCATGCTTGGGAATGCCGCGCGCAGATCGGCGCCGGCAAGCGTAAAGGCAGTGTTGCAGGCGATGATGCAGACCTCGGGGTCATACTCGCGAAGCAGCCGTGCGAAGAGGCTGATGATGCGTTCCTTCAGCGCCTGCTCCTCCCATCCACCATAGGGAAAGCCGGCATCGTCGGCGATATAGATGAAACCGCGCTCGGGCATCAGCACCCGCGCCTCGCGCAGCACCGTCAGCCCGCCAATGCCTGAATCGAAGACCAGGACGGGTTTCAGCTCATGCGTCGCTGCTGTCATCTTTCGGCTGTTCCTTGACGTCTGCGGGCGCCCGGCTTCCGCGCGGATATTGCCGCGAGAACCGGTCGAGGGAGGAGATCACGCCGCGCATCACGCTGATTTCCTGTTCCGTGAAGGCGCGCCGCGACAGGACTGCCCGGAGATTGTCGACCATTTTCGGCTTTTTCGCGGGCGGGTGGAAATAATTGCGCGATTCCAGCGCTTCTTCCAACTGGTCGTAGAGCCCGTGCAATTGTTCCTTTGTCGATTGCGTCTGCTCGGTCGCCTGGAAGGGAACGCTGCCGAGATCCTCCATGCCCGATTTCATCCACTCGTAGGACATGAGCAGCACGGCCTGAGCGATATTGAGCGACGCGAAGGCGGGGTTGACCGGGAAGGTCACGATCTCGTCTGCCAGCGCCACCTCCTCGTTGGAGAGGCCCCAGCGCTCGCGCCCGAAGAGGATGCCGGTCCCCTCGCCCGCCGTAAACCGCGCACGCAACGTCTGAGCCGCCACCACAGGCGAACGTACCGGCTTGAAGCCATCGCGTTCACGCGCCGTCGTCGCATAGACAAAGTTAAGATCTGCGATCGCATCTTCCAGCGTGTCGAAGACCTTGGTCCCCTCGATCACATGATCGGCCTTGGAAGCAGCGGCCTGCGCCTTCTCGTTCGGCCACCCGTCGCGCGGGTTGACGAGGCGCAGTTCCGAGAGACCGAAATTCGCCATGGCGCGCGCCACCATCCCGATATTCTCGCCCATCTGAGGTTCGACCAGAATGATGACGGGACCTTCCGTCAGAAGAAGACGCTCGCTGTTCGTGCCTGCCATGAACTCAAATCCTTTTGCTAGGCGCGCAAATAGCCAAGACGGCGGAAAACGGCAAGGCTTATGCGCCCGGGTAAAGACGATCGAGCGTCAGGCCAAGCATCTCCAGCCCGCGCCGCCAGCCTGTGCCGGTATGCGGAGGGTGATGGCTTGTCGATGTCGCCCCATCGCGATCGACGAAGAAGCACTCCGATTTTCGGGTCGAAACCGCCGCTAGACGGCCAAGGTTCGCCTCGATCAGTTCCCGCGCGTCGGCGTTTCCTGCAGCTGGATGGTTCTTCGCCATCATCCGCGCCCAATAGGTGGCCGCCAGGAAGATCGCCAGCGTCTGCCTGATCTGTCCCGGCCTGGTGACAACCGACCAGCTGGAGCCGAGCGGCCGCGCTGCCGTGGCGAGGTCGCGGTAGGCGGCGTCGAGCGTCTGCGACTTCAGTATCTGCACATTGCCCGGCTCCCCGTCAGCAGCCGCTTTCAGCAGCGACTCGAGAGCCGAATACCATTTCCCCAGCACCACATCGAGCGCCCCGCGGGTGCGCGCCGGAAACACGACGAAAGCCACCAGCGTTCCAACGCCTGCTCCAAGTGCAGTTTCCTCGATACGCAATAACAGCAGATCGAGCGTCAGCGACCCGATCATGCCGTATACGAGGCAAAGCGCGATGGAGACAAAGAAGGTCAGCGTCGCGTAGGACGTCTGCAGGAAGTAGAAAGCCAAGAAGATCGTGGCCGTGGTGATTACCAGCGCCGGTACGAGGTGATGGCTGAGCACCATTGCCAGCACCAGGCCGATCCCGATCCCGAACAGGGTCCCGATCGACCGCTGCAACGCCTTCATCGCCGTATCGCCGCGCGAATTGGTGTTGGTGAAGACAAGGAACGAAGCCAGCACCGCCCAGAACCAGCGCTCGCGAGACAGCGCCAGCCCGAGCGTCATGGCGATAGCCGCCGCGACCGTGATCTGCAGCGCGGAGCGCATCAACGGGTTGCCGAACGAAAAGTCCGTCCTCTTCGCCGCGCCGGATGTCTCAGCGACACTGGCGATCTCGGAAAACCCGGTCCTGCGACCCTTGCCGATCGTCTCGATCAGCTGCGCCTGCGTCTTGCCCAGCCGGATCACCGCCTGCGCCGCCTCGGTGCCGCCGCTCTCGTCCGCCTTCGCGGCGAGGCGTACGCCGTGACCTTCGATGACGCTGTGCACCAGTTCGAACGGCGGCAGGTTCTGCGAGCAGAGCATGATCGCCCCCTCGGCCGCCAGATGCGCGTCAAACAACCGGATCGCGAGCTCGCCCGCCGGTTCCGTCCCGGCGTCGAAGACGCCGCTCGGCGGCCGCGGAATGAAGCTTTCCGCCATCAGCACGACTTCCTTGAGCCGTTCTTCCAGCTGGTTGAGCTCCTGCCTGTCGCCCTCCGTGACCTGGCCGTCGGCGGCAAGTGCCGCGATCTTGAATAGTATCTGATTGATCCGCCCGCTGACGCTTTCCAGCGACCGCAGCAGGTCCCGCCGCCAGTCGTCAGGCAAGACCACCACGCGGGCGACATGCGCGATCAGCGAGGCAATGACGGGGCCGACGGCGACGAGCGGCAATTGCGCGATCGGCGGCTGAAAATACGCGCCGAGAAAATAGGACATGAAGGCAAACATGCCGATCGCATGTCCTCGCGGCCCAACCACTCGCGCGGCCGCCGCCATGAAGATCACCAGCAGGAAAGCCGCGTCCGAGATCAGGCGATGCCCCTCGAGCGTCGCCGCGATGCCGACCACAGCAAGGCTCGCGACGCAGCCAAGCAGCCGCGTTATAAGCTGCGGCATGCCGCCCTTGTCGCGCACCGCGACGCCCCCCTCGATCGACAGCACGATGCCGAGTCCGTAGGACGCCATCGGAAGCGGAACGATCAACGCATCGATCAGCATCAGCGCCCCGAAGGCAAGCACGACAGTCAGCGTCACCCGCGACGCCATCCGCAGCCGCGAGAGCGCCGGATCGTTGGCCAGCAGCCAATCTCGGAAGTCAAAACCTGATAACAAACAGTCGAGCCCTTGCAGCGAAAAAGCGGTATCCCCTCCCTCGCTCACATATCGCTAGCGGTATCAAAAGCAAATCAAACCTGGACGCCTTACTGGCCCTTGGCGATCTGCACCATCGTCGCCTTCAGCGCGTTTGCGGGCTGGCCCGGATCGCCTTCGGTGATGATGTCGTCGATCACAGGCTTGCCGCCTTCCTCGATCACCTCGAACTTGACCGTCGTCAGGGCGTTCTTGTCCGTGCCGTCGTCCATGCAGGTCGATTTCTTGAAGGTGACGACGACCTCGGTCGCGCCATTGGCCGCCGGCTTCGGATCATAGGTCACATCCTGCAGCGGGCAGGCATCCTCGCCGTTGACGATCACGTCGTAATCGAAGGGCGAAATCCCGTCCTCGTCGGCGGCCGGATTTTGCACCGCCAACTGGTACTTCGACACGAAATCCTTGCTGTAGAGCGTCGCCAGACGGCTCGGGTCGAAGATGTCCTGCCACTCGGCATCGGCGCCCGACCAGTTCTTGGTCGTGGCGTCCATGATCTCTTTCACCGGGGCGGTGACATCGGCTGCGAATACGGGAACGTTGAGGCCGACAAGCGCGGCAAAAACGAGCGAAATCTTCTTCATGACGAATAATCCGAGGCAAGGGTTTCGCGCGGAGACTAGCCATTTTCCGCGGCTTGGCAATGGCGCAAAAACACGCAAATCTGCCCTGCTTGCGGCTTTGCACTCCGGGCTCACAATGCTATAGCCCTCGGGATTTTATATCACCCACCCGGGACGCATGTCCCTCAAAAGCTTAACGAGGCAGATACATGAAAAAGATCAAGGTCGCCAATCCCGTCGCCGATCTCGACGGCGATGAAATGACGCGCATCATCTGGCAGTTTATCAAGGATAAGCTGATCCATCCGTATCTCGACCTCGAAATCGACTACTACGACCTCTCCGTCGAAAACCGCGACGCCACCAACGACCAAGTAACGGTCGATGCCGCCAACGCCATCAAGAAGCACGGCGTCGGCATCAAGTGCGCGACGATCACGCCGGATGAAGACCGCGTCAAGGAATTCAACCTCAAGCAGATGTGGAAGAGCCCGAACGGCACGATCCGCAACATCCTCGGCGGCGTCATCTTCCGCGAGCCGATCATCTGCCAGAACGTTCCGCGCCTCGTTCCCGGCTGGACCAAGCCGATCGTCGTCGGCCGTCATGCCTTCGGCGACCAGTACCGCGCCACCGACTTCAAATTCCCGGGCAAGGGCAAGCTGTCGATCAAGTTCGTCGGTGAAGACGGCCAGGTCATCGAAAAGGACGTCTTCGACGCGCCCGGTTCCGGCGTTGCCATGGCCATGTACAACCTCGATGATTCGATCCGCGAATTCGCCCGCGCCTCGATGATGTACGGCCTGATGCGCAAGTGGCCGGTTTATCTCTCGACGAAGAACACCATCCTCAAGGCCTATGACGGCCGCTTCAAGGACCTCTTCCAGGAAGTTTACGAAGCTGAATTCCAGGATCAGTTCAAGGAGCTCGGCATCACCTATGAGCACCGCCTGATTGACGACATGGTCGCATCCGCTCTGAAATGGTCCGGCGGCTACGTCTGGGCATGCAAGAACTACGACGGCGACGTCCAGTCCGACACGGTCGCACAGGGCTTCGGCTCTCTCGGCCTGATGACCTCGGTCCTGCTGACGCCTGACGGCAAGACCGTCGAAGCCGAAGCCGCTCACGGCACGGTGACGCGTCACTACCGCCAGCACCAGAAGGGCCAGGAAACCTCGACGAACTCGATCGCCTCGATCTTCGCCTGGACCCGTGGCCTCGCCCACCGCGCCAAGCTCGACGACAACGCCGAACTGGCGAAGTTCGCTGCCACCCTCGAAAAGGTATGCGTGGACACCGTCGAGGCCGGCTTCATGACCAAGGACCTGGCGCTGCTCATCGGCCCGGATCAGCCCTGGCTCTCGACCACGGCTTTCCTCGACAAGATCGACGAAAACCTGCAGAAGGCCATGGCGTAAGCCATCTAAAATATGCGAACGATGCGGCGGGGATTTCCCCGCCGTTTTCATTTCGGGGATAAAGAAGGACCAGCCGATGACCACGACGATCCGCCCGCTGCAGCCGGGCGACCGCGCGGCCTGGGAGCCGCTATGGGCCGGCTACCAGCGTTTCTACGAAGTCGTCATTCCGGCCGACACCACCGATCTCACCTGGGCGCGTTTTCACGATATCGAGGAGGAAATGTACGCTTTCGGCGCCTTTGATGACGGCGGCTGCCTCGTGGGCTTCGTGCATGCGATTTTCCACCGCTCCACATGGTTGCCGAAATGGACCTGCTATCTCCAGGACCTCTACGTCAACGACACACAACGCGGCCTTGGAACAGGTGCCGCCCTGATCGACGTCGTGGCCGATCTCGCCCGCGCCAACGGCGCCGGTCGCCTCTACTGGATGACCCATGAGACCAACGCCACCGCGCGTAAGCTCTACGACCGCATCGCCGAGCGCTCGGGATTCATCCAGTACCGCAAACCGCTCTGATCGGTATACTGCCGAAAACTGACACCACGTACGCCTAGACGTTGCCTCCCGGCTGGCATGCGCCAGATATCCGATGGAAAAACGAGGAGGAAACCATGGCAGACGAACTGGTCTTTTACACCAACCCAATGTCGCGCGGCCGCATTGCCCGATGGATGCTCGAGGAAACCGGCATCCCCTATACGACCGAAATCCTCGGATTCGAAAGCAGCATGAAGGCGCCCGCCTATCTCGCCATCAACCCGATGGGCAAGGTGCCGGCCATCCGCCACGGCAAGACGATCGTCACCGAAGGTGCGGCGATCTGCGCCTATCTGGCCGAAACCTTCCCGGAAGCGGGACTGGCGCCGACGCCGGAGGAGCGCGGCAGCTACTATCGCTGGATGTTCTTCGCCGCCGGCCCGCTGGAATCGGCAGCCACCAATCGCGCCCTCGGCTTTCAAACGCCGGCGGACAAGAGCCGGATGGCCGGATATGGCAGCTATGCCGACGTGATGGACACGCTGGAAAAGGCCGTCTCCGCATCGCCTTATATCGCCGGCAACCGCTTCACCGCCGCCGATGTCTATGTCGGCACGCATGTCGCGTGGGGCATGGGCTTCGGCACCTTCGAGAAGCGCCAGGCCTTCTCCGACTACGTCGCCCGCGTCACGGATCGCCCCGCCTATGCGAGAGCCAGCGCCATCGATGACGAAGCCGCCCGCGCCATGCAGAAAAGCGCTTGAGGCTCAGCCAAGCGACCCCGACCCAAATAGCAAAAAGGCGAGCGCCCGGAGCGCTCGCCTTTCACAATTCAAGCGACAAGCCGCCGATCAGGCCGCGAGTGCCGCCGCAACCGCTTCCAGCGCCTCATCGGCCTTGGAGCCATCGGGACCGCCGGCCTGCGCCATGTCCGGACGACCGCCGCCGCCCTTGCCGCCGAGAGCGGCCGATGCGACGCGAACGAGGTCGACAGCGCTGAAACGGCCGACCAAGTCAGCCGTGACCGCGACCACGGCGCTCGCCTTGCCATCCTCGGAGACGCCGATCAGCGTCACCACGCCGGAACCAAGGCTGGCCTTGCCGTCATCGGCGAGACCCTTGAGATCCTTCGGATCGACGCCGGAGATCGCCTTGCCCAGAAACTTGACGCCGCCGATCTCGCGCACTGCCTCTTCCGAGCCGCCCTGCCCGCCGCCCATGGCGAGCTTGCGCTTGGCGTCCGCCAGTTCCTTCTCCAACTTGCGGCGCTCGTCCATCAGCGCTTCGACGCGCGTCAGCACCTCGGCCGGCTGCACCTTGAGCGAGGTGCCGAGCGCCTTCACGCGCTCGTCCTGCTCGGCGAGATAGGCGCGCGCCGCTTCGCCGGTAACCGCTTCGAGGCGGCGAACGCCGGAGCTGACGGCGCTGTCGCCGAGAATGCGCACGAGACCGATATCACCGGTCGCGGACACATGCGTGCCGCCGCAGAGTTCGATCGAATAAGGCTTGCCTGTCTTCGCCCCATGTAGCCCCTGGCCCATGGACACCACGCGAACCTCGTCGCCATATTTCTCGCCGAACAGCGCCATGGCGCCCTCGGCGCGAGCGTCGTCGACGCTCATCAGCCGGGTCGTGACCGGCGAATTCTGCAGGATGATCTCGTTGGCCATGTCCTCGACCACCTTCAGCTCTTCCGCGGTCATCGGCTTCGGATGCGAGACGTCGAAGCGCAGGCGATCCGGCGTGACCAGCGAGCCCTTCTGGGCGACATGGGTGCCGAGCACTTCGCGCAGCGCTTCGTGCAGCAGGTGGGTCGCCGAGTGGTTGGCGCGGATATGCGAACGGCGGGCGTGATCGACGGTCAGCGCCACGGCATCGCCAGCCTTCAGCGTACCATCGACGACCGTGCCCGTGTGGACGAACAGGCCCTCGCCGCGCTTTTGCGTATCGGTGATCTCGATCTTCGCGTTGTCGGAGGAAATGACGCCGGCATCGCCCATCTGGCCGCCGGATTCTCCGTAGAACGGGGTCTGGTTGACGACGATCTGCACCTTGTCGCCCTTGCCTGCTTCGTCGACGGCCGCGCCGTCCTTGACGATTGCCTGGACGACGCCCTCGGCAACCTCGGTGTCATAACCGAGGAATTCCGTTGCGCCGTGCTTGTCGCGCAGCTCGAACCAGATCGTCTCGGTCGCCTTGTCACCGGAGCCGGCCCAATGCGAGCGGGCTTCCGCCTTCTGGCGTTCCATGGCGTCGGTAAAACCCGCGAGATCGACGTTGATTTCGCGGGCGCGCAGCGCATCCTGCGTCAGGTCGAGCGGGAAGCCGTAGGTGTCGTAAAGCTTGAAGGCCGTTTCGCCGTCGAGCATGTCGCCCTTGCCGAGCGTGGTCGTGGCATCGGAAAGCAGCGACAGGCCGCGCTTCAGCGTTGTGCGGAACTTGGTTTCTTCCAGCTTCAGCGTCTCGGTGATCAGCGCCTCGGCGCGCACCAGTTCCGGATAGGCGCGGCCCATCTGCTGGATCAGCGCCGGCAGGAGCTTCCACATCAGCGGCTCGCGGGCGCCGAGCAGTTCGGCATGGCGCATGGCGCGGCGCATGATGCGGCGAAGCACGTAGCCGCGGCCCTCGGCTGACGGCAGAACGCCGTCGGCGATGAGGAATGCGGACGAGCGCAGGTGATCGGCGATGACACGGTGGCTGGCGCGCTGCTCACCCTCGGCCTTGACGCCGGTGGTTTCCTCGGACGCGGCAATCAGCGCGCGGAACAGGTCGATGTCGTAGTTGTCGTGCTGGCCCTGCAGCACGGCTGCGACGCGTTCCAGGCCCATGCCGGTGTCGATCGACGGACGCGGAAGGTCGACGCGCTCTTCCTTCGTCAGCTGCTCGTACTGCATGAAGACGAGGTTCCATATCTCGATGAAACGGTCACCATCCTCTTCCGGCGAGCCGGGAGGGCCGCCCCAGATGTGATCGCCGTGGTCGTAGAAGATCTCCGAACAGGGACCGCAGGGACCGGTATCGCCCATCGCCCAGAAATTATCGCTGGTCGCGATGCGGATGATCCTGTCGTCGGAGAGACCGGCAATCTTCTTCCAGAGGTTAAACGCCTCGTCGTCGGTGTGATAGACGGTGACAAGCAGGCGCTTGGCGTCGAGGCCGAATTCCTTGGTGATCAGCGTCCAGGCATGCTCGATCGCCTGCGCCTTGAAGTAGTCGCCGAAGGAGAAATTGCCGAGCATTTCGAAGAAGGTATGGTGGCGCGCGGTATAGCCGACATTGTCGAGGTCGTTATGCTTGCCGCCGGCGCGCACGCACTTCTGCGCGGTCGATGCCGTCTTGTAGGGACGCTGCTCGAGGCCGGTGAAGACGTTCTTGAACTGCACCATGCCGGCGTTGGTGAACATCAACGTCGGGTCATTGCGCGGCACGAGCGGGCTCGATGGTACGATCTCGTGGCCGTTCTTCTTGAAGTAGTCGAGGAAGGTCGACCGGATTTCGTTCACACCGCTCATGCTATGCCCTTCAATGCTGCCCGAAGGCAGGTCAGATCTTAAAATTCAGTGGCTTTTATCGCTCGCGTTAACCACTGTCCAGCAGACAAACAAAACCGGCCGCATTCTGATCAGGGAATGCAGCCGGTTTGATCGATTTAGCAGGGGATTAAGGCTTATTCGCCGTCCCCGTCATTGGCGTCGGGACCGCCGTTCTGCAGCTGGTCGGCGATCAGTCCCGCATTCTGGCGGATCGAGGTCTCGATCTCGCGCATCAGTTCCGGATTGTCGCGCAGGAATATCTTCGCGTTTTCGCGACCCTGGCCGAGACGCTGGCTGTTGTAGGAGAACCAGGCGCCCGACTTCTCGACGATCCCGGCCTTGACACCGAGGTCGATCAGCTCGCCGGTCTTCGACACACCCTCGCCGTACATGATGTCGAACTCGACCTGCTTGAAGGGAGGCGCCATCTTGTTCTTGACGACCTTGACGCGCGTCTGGTTGCCGATCACCTCTTCGCGCTCCTTGACCTGGCCGATACGGCGGATGTCGAGACGGACCGAGGCGTAGAACTTCAGCGCGTTGCCACCCGTCGTCGTTTCCGGCGAACCGAACATGACGCCGATCTTCATGCGGATCTGGTTGATGAAGATGACCATGGTCTTGGACTTCGAAATCGAAGCCGTCAGCTTGCGCAGCGCCTGGCTCATCAGTCGCGCCTGCAGGCCCGGCAGGCTGTCGCCCATCTCGCCTTCGATTTCGGCGCGCGGCGTCAGCGCCGCGACCGAATCCACGACCAGCACGTCGACGGCGCCGGAGCGAACCAGCGTGTCGGTGATTTCGAGCGCCTGCTCACCGGTATCCGGCTGCGAGATCAGGAGATTGTGCAGATCGACGCCCAGCTTGCGTGCGTAGACAGGATCGAGCGCGTGCTCGGCGTCGACGAAGGCGCAGATGCCGCCCTTCTTCTGCGCTTCCGCGATCGTCTGCAGCGCCAGCGTCGTCTTGCCCGAGCTTTCCGGCCCGTAAATTTCGATGATACGCCCCTTGGGAAGGCCGCCGATCCCGAGCGCGATATCCAGGCTGAGAGAGCCCGTCGAAACGGTCTCGATCTCGACCACGCTCTCATTCGAGCCGAGCTTCATGATAGAGCCCTTGCCGAACGACCGCTCGATCTGTGAGAGTGCCGCTTCAAGTGCCTTGCTTTTGTCCACCGATTTGTCCTCTACAAGCCGCAATGTATTCTGTGACATTCGATCCACCTTTAGGTTATTGAAGCCGCTCAAGCAATGTCGCCTCTGATGCCGATTTTGTACCGCATTTGTTCTCATCGCGCAAGTGGCGCGCAAATATCTGAAAGAAAAAGGTAAAACGACCAGTGTTCTACATTTGTTTTATCGATGGAAAGCAAGGGCTTGAGCAAAATGTTCACGGTGCAGGCGCGCTGATTTCCGAAAGACGATTCGTCTGCCGCGCGCCTCTGGAGCATTGAAATGAAGAAGAAGATTCTCGTGCTTGGCGGCGCCCATGTCGATCGTCGCGGACGCATCTTCGGCGATACCGCCGAGGGCGCCAGCAACCCCGGATTCTGGTTCGAGGAAGCCGGCGGCGGCGGCTTCAACGCCGCGCGCAATCTGGCGCGGCTTGGCTACGACGTGACGATGATTTCGCCACGCGGCGGCGATCCAACCGGCGAGATGGTGAGCGAGGCCGCCGATATCGCCGGCGTTACCGACCGCCCCTTCGTCTTCCTCGATCGCAAGACGCCGAGCTATACCGCCATCATCGAGCGCGACGGCAACCTCGTGATCGCGCTCGCCGACATGGACCTCTACCGGATGTTCGTTCCCCGGCGCCTCTCCATCCGCAGCGTCCGCGACGCCTTCGCCGCCACCGATTTCATTCTCTTCGACGCCAACCTACCACAGGAGACGCTGGCCGCGATCGTCGCCCGGGCGAACGCACTGGGCAAGCCCGTCGGCGCCATCGCCATCTCGCCCGCAAAGGCGGTCAAGCTGCTTCCCTGCATGCAGGGTCTGGACTATCTCTTTCTCAACGAGGCCGAGGCGGCGGCACTGACCGGCGAGCGCCCGAACGACCCGGCCCACTGGCCGTCACTGCTAGGAGATATCGGCCTCAGGGGCGGTGTTTTGACGCGCGGCCAACGCGAGCTCATCGCCTTTGCCGAAGACCGGGTGGTGGCGCTGCAGCCGGCGGATATCAAGGATGTGGCCGACGTGACGGGGGCCGGCGATTCCCTTGCCGCCGGCGTCGTGGCCGCGCTGATGCGGGGATTGTCGCTTTCCGAAGCCGTTCGCGAGGGCGCGGCGGCGGCGGCAGTCACGGTCCAATCGCCGAATGCCGTAAACGACAAACTGTCCGCCGAACTCATCCTGGAAACCTTGCCCCTTGTTCCCGAGGCAAGAATTCTGCATTGAAGCGTCTTATCGACGAAGTGGAAAAGACTATGACGCAACCGATCTCCCCCC
Organism: Rhizobium sp. S152; assembly: GCF_030380735.1. GTDB lineage: Bacteria > Pseudomonadota > Alphaproteobacteria > Rhizobiales > Rhizobiaceae > Rhizobium. The sequence goes on from NZ_JAUDRZ010000026.1 coordinate 241,011, forward strand.
TGCTGCCGATCAGCTATTCGAAGGAAGTGGCCAGCGCCAAACAGCGCGGCGCCCCGATCGTGGCCCTGGAATCCACCATCATCACCCATGGCATGCCCTACCCCGGCAATATCGAGATGGCCCGTAGCGTAGAGGCGATCATCCGTGATCAGGGCGCGGTTCCCGCCACCATCGCGGTCATGCACGGCACGCTGCACATCGGCCTCGAACCGGAGCAGCTCGAGCAGCTGGCACAGGCCAAGGACGTGCTGAAGGTCTCGCGCGCTGATCTCGCCTTCGCGATCGCCGAGCGCCGCCACGGCGCAACCACGGTCGCCGCCACAATGATCGCCGCCCAGCGCGCCGGCATCAAGGTCTTCGCAACAGGCGGCATCGGCGGCGTCCACCGCGGCGCAGAGCAGAGCTTCGACATATCGGCCGACCTTGAGGAGCTTGGCCGCACTGGCGTCATCGTCGTCTGCGCCGGCGCCAAGGCGATCCTCGACATTCCGAAGACGCTGGAAGTGCTGGAGACATCAGGCGTCCCCGTCGTCACCTATGAAAGCGAGGAATTCCCGGCTTTCTGGTCGCGCGGTTCGGGTCTGCGCAGTCCGCTGACGCTGAACAGCCCAGCCGCTATCGCCAACTTCCAGACGGTGCGCGAACAGCTCGGCATCAATGGCGGCATGCTGGTGGCGAACCCGGTTCCGGAAGCCTATGAAATCCCGCGCGAGGAGATGGACATCTATATCGAACGTGCCCTCGACAGCGCCGAGCGCGATGAGATCACCGGCAAGGCGGTCACGCCCTACCTGCTCAGCACCATCTTCGATCTCACCGATGGCCAGAGCCTGAAGACCAACATCGCGCTGGTCGAAAACAATGCGCGCCTTGCTGCCGAGATTGCGGTGGCATTGGGCGCCTGACGCTCATTGAAAAGCTGGTTCTGGTGGTTTGCCAGAACCAGCAAGATTTTGAGGGTTGAAAGCCCGGTTGCGCACCGGTTGCTTGCATGGGGCAGCCGGCAGAATCAGTCTCCTCCCCCGCGACCACGCGCCATCTTTAGCTGTCCAACGTTTCTTTCACCACCACGGCGAGCTGCTTCAGCGAGAACGGCTTCGGCAGGAAGCCGAACTTGGAGTCCGGCGGCAGGTTGCGTGCAAAGGCGTCTTCAGCGTAGCCCGAGACGAAGATGAACTTCAGATCCGGATAGTTCTTGCGCAGTTCCCGAAGCAGCGACGGCCCGTCCATCTCCGGCATGACGACGTCGGAGACGACGATGTCGACCTTGCCCTCAAGCTCTTTCATGATGTCGAGCGCTTCGACACCCGATCCCGCCTCGTGCACGGTATAGCCGCGCGTCTCCAGCATCCGCTTGCCGCCGCGGCGCACCGCTTCTTCGTCCTCGACCAGCAGGATCACCGCGGATCCGGTCAAATCCTCGGGCTGCTCTGGCGCGACAGGCGTTGCCGCAGCCGGCGTGCCCGTGGCGGGCGTTACGGCTTCCGCTTCGGCCGCGAGCGCCGGCTCGACGATGTGGCGCGGCAGGAAGACGCGGAAGGTCGTGCCCTTGCCGACTTCCGATTCCGGTTGGATATAGCCGCCCGACTGCTTGACGATGCCGTACACCATGGCGAGCCCGAGACCCGTACCCTTGCCCACTTCCTTTGTGGTGAAGAAGGGCTCGAAGATCTTGTCCATGATCTCGGGCGCGATACCGGTTCCGTTGTCGGCGACCTCGACCGCCACCATGTCCTCATGCGGCATGTAGGAATAGTTGAAGGCCGCCACTTCGCTGGCCGTGACGTTTCTCGTGCGGATCGTCAGCTTGCCGCCCTGAGGCATAGCATCGCGCGCGTTGACGCAGAGATTGATCAACACCTGCTCGAACTGCGACAGGTCGGTTTTCACTGGCCACAGATCGCGGCCGTATTCGACATCGAGCTTGACATTGGTGCCCGACAGCAGTCGGTCGACCAGCATCCTGAGGTCGCCCACCACATCGGTCAGGTTGAGGATGCTCGGCCGCATCGTCTGCTTGCGCGAGAAAGCGAGCAGCTGGCGCACGAGAACCGCGGCGCGGTTGGCGTTGCGCTTGATTTCCATCAGGTCGGCGAAACCCGGATCGGCCGGCCTTGCCTGCAGCAGCAGGTGGTCCGAAGACAGCAGGATTGCGGTCAGGACGTTGTTGAAGTCGTGCGCGATGCCGCCCGCGAGCGTGCCGACCGCGTTCATCTTCTGCGTCTGCGCCATCTGCGCCTCGAGCGCCTTTTGCTCGGTCACCTCGACGGCATAGACGATGGCAGCCTCTTCCGGTGCCTCGTCGCTCTGGTCGATGACGGCATTCACATAGAAGCGGAAATGGCGTGCGTCGTCCGTCGGCGTCCGGGAATCGATCGGCGGAATGTCGCCTTGCCGATCCTTGGCGGCCGCGAGCGCCTGCTGCAGTCGCGCCTTGTCGCTGTCCTGCACGATGACCTCGAGGAACGCCCCGTTCTCGACGTCGTCGCGAGAAACGATGCCCGAAAACAGCTTGAGGAACGGCGCATTGGTCCTCAGAATCCGCCCGTTGCCATCGACGGAGGCGATCGCCATCGGCGTATTGTTGAAGAAGCGTGTGAAGCGCATGGTCGCGACCGAGGCAGACTGCCCGCTTTCGTCGCCCGCCTGGCGGGTCAGAACGATCGTGCGGCTTTCGCCGGGCGCGCCGTCGCGCATCGAGGTGACGCTGTGCACGATCTGCACCGGAAGGCTCTGGCCGTTCGACTTCTTGAGGTCGAGGTCGAGCGTCACGGTCTTCTTCAGTCCCGGATCCGCCTGCACCGACTGGATCAGCGCCAGCCCCTCGCCGGCCACCAGATCGCCGATCGTGATCGAGCCCGGAATGAATTTCGTGAGGTCGAGGCCCAGCCACTCCGCGAGCGTCGCATTGAGATAGAAGATCTCGCCCTTGCGGCCGGCCGAGAAGAAGCCCGCCGGCGCATGGTCGAGATAGTCGATCGCGTTCTGCAGTTCCTTGAAGAACCGCTCCTGGTCGTCGCGCTCGGAGGTGATGTCGCTGATCTGCCAGATGCGCAGCGGCTTGCCGCCACTTTCCTCGTTCTGCAGCGTACGCGCCTTCAGGCGGTACCAGTGTGCCCCCGATCCGTTCGGCGAGGGACCAAGCGCGCGCAGCAGCCGGAATTCCTCGCGGCCTTCCTTGCCGTCGCGCAGGCCGTTGGTCAGCCGGTAGAGCGCCTCGTTCGATTCCCGGTGGCGCGACAAGAGCGCCTCCAGCGTCTGCACTTCGGTCGCCTTGCGCGCGCCCGTCAGCGCGCCATAGGCCGCGTTGGCGTAAATGATCCGGCCCTTGTCGTCGGTGATCAGCGACCCGTCGGGGTGGCTGTTCAGGAAGGCGCGGGCGAGGCTGTCGGACTGGCGCTGCGGCATGACCTCGATGAAGCCGATGACCGACGACACCAGGAAGAAAATGCCGACCATGGCGAGCACGCCGAGCGCGCCGAGCACCAGTTCGTTTTCCAATGAATTCTTGAAGACGACGAAAGCAGCCGCGGCTCCAATCAGCACGAGAGCCAAGAGGATGATGCGCAGAGCTGTTCCCCCGCGTCCTCCGCGGTCCACGAGCGCTTCGCTATAATCGTCGGCCTGACGCGGTTTCGTCATGTAGTCCCTCGCATTGCCTGCCGGCCTTCACTCGTAACAGAGAGACAAAGCAGGAATCAGGCGCCAATCCCTTCTTAGCAATTTGCGCCCGCCGCCAAAACACCGCTCTCCATGAAGAGTGATTGAATTCACAAGGAACAGCGCCAGTTTCCTCGATTGAATGCAGGCCAAAACACCATGTTCGACTTTCGCTCACGCCTTCGACGACTGGACAACACCATTGCCCCTTGTCTACGAAGCTGAAAAGTCGTCATGTGGCGCAAAGTCGCGAAGGAGTAAGCAAGATGTTCGATAACCTCATGGACGGCTATGGCAGCCGCTTCCTGATCGCCGCTGCGGCTGTCGCAGTCGGGTTGCTGCTTCTCTTCATCGTCTTGTGGCTCATGCGCAACCGCGCCTCCTCGCCCTTCGTGCGTGGCGGCCGCAATCGCCAGCCGCGCCTGCAGGTTCTGGACGCCGCCGCCGTCGACGCACGCCGTCGTCTCGTGCTGGTACGCCGCGACGATGTCGAACACCTGATCATGATCGGCGGTCCGACGGATATCGTCATCGAGAGCCGCATTCATCCGGATGGCGAGCCAGCCCCCGTCTCCGCGCCAACACCGACGCCGGCACCGGCGCCCGGCCGCTCCCAGCCTGTCATGATCGCCGAGGCCGAGCCCGCCGCTCCGGCCAAGCCCAGCACATCAGCCGCTCCCGCCGTAGCCGCGATCACGCCCCCGCCCTCGGAGGCGGTACCTGTCGACGTCAGGCCTGAGCCCCTGGTTCGCCCCGTTCCCGTCCAGGCAATTCCGCCTGCAGCCGCGCGTCCCGCGCCGGCCGAACCGCCACATGCCCCAGCCGTCGCGCCGCCTCCCTCTGTTGAACCCCGGCCGCAGGTGCAGTCCTTCCGCCAGACCGAGACCCGCCCCACGCCCGCGCCAATCGAAACCGATATGGCAGCCGATATTCTCGATTCCGCGCGCCAGCGCGTGTTGCAGCAACCGCGCGTGGAGCCGCCGCTGAGCGTTCCGATCGCGCCGCAGCCCGCCGTAACCGCATTCGATGCCGGCGTCGCCAGCCCGGCCCCGCATGCGCCGCCGGTGCAGCCGAGCGACTTTCAGCGCATTCTCGAAGATGAAATGAACAACACGCTCGCCGCCGAGCGTATGGCGCCCCCGGTGCACCTGCAGTCGCAGAGCCGCCCCGTTCCGGCTCCATCCGTCAATCAGCCGCGCCGTGATCCTGAAATGGCGCCAATCACCGGCCCGGACGCCGCCCTTCAAAATGAAGTTGCACGTATTTTCGGAGAAATGAGCGTGAACCGCGACAAGTGAAGCGCGGCCGACGCAAGTAAAAATCCGCAACGAAAAAGGCCGGAGCATCGCAACTGATGCTCCGGCCTTTATTTATCAGGCACCACCACCTTGTGGTGCCATTTTTACGCTGTATCGCCTGCGGTTATTCGTCCCGATAGACCTTCTCGCGACGCTCGTGACGCTCCTGCGCCTCGATGGAAAGCGTTGCGATCGGACGGGCGTCGAGACGCTTCAGGCCAATCGGCTCGCCAGTTTCCTCGCAGTAACCGTAGGTACCGTCGTCGATACGTACCAGTGCTGCGTCGATCTTGGAAATGAGTTTACGCTGACGATCCCGAGCGCGCAATTCGATGGCACGGTCGGTTTCGGACGAAGCTCTGTCGGCGAGGTCAGGGTGATTTGCGCTTTCCTCGGCCAGGTGCTCGAGGGTTTCGCGCGCCTCTCGAAGGATGTCGTTCTTCCAGGCGACCAGCTTGGCTCTGAAGTAAGCCCTCTGGTTACCATTCATGAACTCTTCCTCTTCCGAGGGTACGTAGTTGCTAAGATCGATCTTCTCACTCAACGCGATTCTCCTGAAGAACATCTCATCTGGCGGCTGTATATCGCGAGGACGGCCCTTGATTCAAGCCAAATACGCTAGGTAAACAGATTTTTAAATCTGTCACAATTTTGAGCTAACAGACTAATTTCTAATCGCTATTTCTGAAGGCTATTCGCCCGCCGGTTTTACCGCTCGTATTGGCGGCTGCAACTTCGGCTGCCAAGGTTGACGTTGACCGTGGCTCCCCGCTACTGAAAAAGCCCTCTCGATCGTGGATTTTTCTATGGCTGCCATCCTGCCTCCGCCTTCACGGATCTACCTCCTGCGGCACGCCGAAGCCGCCTGGGCGGCACCCGGGGAACGCGATTTCGATCGCCCTTTGAGCGAGAAAGGGTTTGCGGACGCCGAGATCGTCGCCGATCGCGCCGCCGACAGGGGCTACAAGCCGGACCTCTTGCTGAGCTCGACGGCGCTTCGCTGCCGAGACACGGCCGATGCGGTTCACCGCGCCGTCGGCCTTTCCACTGATATCCGCTTCGTCGACGAACTCTACAACGCGTCACCGGACGTCTATCTCGACATCATCGCTGCGCAGCGGGATATCGGCTCCGTCATGTTGGTCGGCCACAACCCGACGATGGAGCAGACGCTTGAAGCGCTGATCGGGCACGACGCACTTGCAGAGGCGTTGCCGACCGGTTTTCCGCCTGCGGGTCTGGCTGTGCTCGACCACGACGGCGCCATGGGCTGGCAGCTGATCGACTTCGTCATCGACTGACGCCTTTTCGTTCCGCGTCGCGGTTCCTATATGGTTTTCACGATTCAATCGGAATTCCGTCTTGCCGCCCAGCCTCACCTCCTTCACCGATGACGCGCGCATAGCGCTGGATAACCTGACGGACCGCGCCTCCGGCCTGGTCAATCCGACTGTCCGCCTCGGCGTCACCGGCCTGTCTCGGTCCGGCAAGACGGTCTTCATCTCATCACTGGTGCACAATCTGCTGCATGGCGGGAGGCTGCCGCTTTTCGAGCCGGTGCAATCCGGCCGCGTCTCGGCGGTGCGGCTTGAGCAGCAGCCCGATGATGCCGTTCCGCGCTTTCAATACGAGGACCACATCCGCGCGCTGGTGAAGGATCGCGTCTGGCCCGATTCGACCCGCGCCATCTCGGAGCTGCGCATCACGCTCGATTACCAGAGCGCCAGCGGTTGGAACCGCTTCTTCTCGCCCGGCCGGCTGTCGATCGATATCGTCGATTATCCCGGCGAATGGCTGCTCGACCTGCCGCTGCTCGGCAAGGACTACAGGACCTTCAGCGAGGAAACGATCGCGCTCGCCTCGAATGGCGTCCGCGCCGAACTCTCCCAACACTGGCTGGGACTGACCCGTGGAACCGACATCAACGCGCCGGCCGACGAGATGCTGGCCCGCGACCTCGCCTCGTCCTTCGCCGATTATCTCAAGGCCTGCAAATCCGACGAACGCTCCCTGTCGACGCTACCACCCGGCCGCTTCCTGCTACCGGGAGATCTCGACGGATCGCCGGCCCTGACCTTCGCCCCGCTCGCATTGCCGCCGGAAGGCCGGCCGGAAAAGGGATCGCTGTGGGCGATGATGGAGCGCCGCTATGAGGCCTATAAATCGGTCGTCGTGAAACCCTTCTTCCGCGAGCATTTCGCGCGCCTCGACCGGCAGATCGTCCTTGTCGACGCGCTGCAGGCGATCAACCGCGGTCCCGAGGCCGTGCAGGATCTCGAACGCGCATTGACGGAGGTGCTTGCCTGCTTCCGTCCCGGCACCAGTTCATGGCTGTCTTCGCTGCTCGGTCGGCGGATCGACCGCGTCCTCGTCGCCGCCACCAAGGCCGACCACCTGCATCATGAAAGCCACGACCGGCTCGATGCGCTCACCCGCCGCCTCGTCGATCGCGCCATCCAGCGCATCGGCATGGCTGGCGCCGGCATCGATGTCATGGCGCTCGCTTCCGTCCGCGCCACGCGCGAGGCCACCGTCAAGCGCGACGGCCACGAACTGCCGGTCATCGTCGGCACCCCGATGGAGGGCGAAACCATTGCCGGCGAGCGTTTCGACGGCTCGAAAAAGACCGCCATCTTTCCCGGCGACCTCCCCGCCGATCCGGAACGGCTGTTCGAGCGCATCGAGGCCGGAGACGACGTCAGCCTGCCCGACGTCAACGTCGTGCGCTTCCGTCCGCCGCAACTTGAGGAGACCGGCGGCGGCATCAAGCTGTCGGTTCCGCATATCCGGCTCGACCGCGCCATGCAGTTCCTGTTCGGAGATCGCCTCGCATGATCAAGCCTCCCCGCACACCGGCCTCCTTCGCCTTCGAGGACGAACAGGATCAGCAGCTTCCCAAACCAGCGCAGGAACAGCGCGAGCCCGGCAGCTTTTCCGACGATATCGTTCTGACGACGGATGAGGACGATCCCTTCCTCAATCCCGGCAAGGATCTCGCCGACCTTCCGGTCGCCACGCCACGCCGCCGCAACCGCTCGTTCGCCAAGATCGCGCTCGGCGCCTTCGGTGTGCTGTTCTCGCTCGCCTTCGGCCTTTGGACCGACAGCCTCATCCACAACCTCTTCTCGCGTGCCGATTGGCTGGGCTATACGGCGCTGGCCGCACTTGCCGTCGGCATCCTCGCCATCCTCGCGATCGTTATCCGCGAAACCGCCGGCATGATGCGCCTCGCCGCGGTACAGACCATCAAGGCCGAGGCCGACGCGGCTATCGTCGAGACCAGGCCAGCCAAGGCCCGTGCGCTGGTCAAGAGCCTGGAATCGCTGCTGTCAGCCAAGCCGGAGACAGCCAGGGGCCGCGCCACGCTCAAGGCGGCGGAAAACGACATCATCGACGCGCCGCATCTGCTGGCGCTCGCGGAGCGCGAGCTGCTCGGGCCGCTCGACCGCCAGGCGCGGGCGCTGATCGTCAATTCCTCGAAACGCGTCTCCATTGTTACCGCCGTCAGTCCGCGCGCGATCGTCGATCTCCTCTATGTGCTCTACGAAGCCAGCCGTCTGATCCGTGCCATGGCCGAGCTTTACGGCGGCCGCCCCGGCACGCTCGGCATGATCAGGCTGATGCGCGACGTCCTCGCCCACCTCGCCGTCACCGGCTCGATCGCGGTGGGAGACAGCCTCGTCCAGCAGGTTCTCGGTCATGGGCTGGCCTCGAAGCTCTCGGCCCGGCTCGGCGAAGGTGTCATCAATGGCCTGATGACGGCTCGTATCGGGATTGCCGCCATGGACCTCTGCCGCCCGCTCGCTTTCCGCGCGCTCAAACGCCCGGGAATCGGCGACTTCATCGGGGATCTCACGCCCTCGATGACGCAGCGCGACAAAAACCCTTGAAAAATGCGGGGCGATCGAGAGTTTCTCGTCTCTTCCCTCTCAGGCCAATAGCGACCATAAATTCAACGCGCTAGGCCACGACCACGACAATTTCTGGTGTCAGCGAAGTGGTGCAAATCCGGCCACATCGCCCGGCTGGAAACCAAGCATTAACCATTCTTCGGCAAAACTTGAGCTCAGTTAAGCGATGGTATTCGCCAAGGAAAACCCATGTATCCGCGCAAGTCTCTTCTCCTACTAGGCCTCGCCGCAGTCGCCCTGTCTCCCATCGTCGATATGGCACCGGCAGCAACGGCCGCCACCCGCGACAAGGCGTTCTTCGAATCCGTATCAGGAAGCTGGAAGGGTCCGGGCGAAATCGTTGCCGGCAAGTACAAGGGCACGAAGTTCAGCTGCAACCTGACGGGCGAGCCGGTCCCGGGCAACAGCGCCGGCATCAAGCTGGATGGAAGCTGCCGCGTCGGCGTCTTCAAGCAGCCGATGAGCGCGACGATTACCCAGTCGGGCAGCAGCTACAAGGGCCAGTTCCTTGATGGCGCGGCCGGCAAGGGTCTCGACATCGTCTCCGGCGCCGTCACCCAGGATACGGTCGTTATCGGCATCAACCGCGCCAAGCTCAACGGCGCGATGATTGCCCGCGTCCGCGACGACAAGACCATGAACGTCACGCTGTCGGTGAAGGTCGAAAGCCAGATGATTCCGGTCATCGGCTTGACGCTGACCCGTCAGGTCGACGAGATCACCGTCGGCTCCGTCGAGTAAGACTTTTCACGGTTCACAGTCATCGAAAGCGGCGGTCTCGCCGCTTTTTTTGCGTCAACCGTTCCGCCACCAGTCAGTACCCTGCTCGGCGACTTCGATGCCTTCGATATCGGCGCTCGCCAACCAGTCGCGGACCGACGATCCCCTGACGACCAGATCCGGTGCGAAATCGGCCAGTGGCATCAGCACGAAACCGCGATCGGTCATCCGGGGATGCGGCAATTCGAGCTTCGGTCCCGCCTGCACGATATCGGCATAGGTCAGGATATCGATATCGAGCGTTCGCGGACCCCAGCGCTCGATGCGCTCGCGCTTCATCCCTCGCTCGATATGCAGACAGACATCCAGAAGTGCTTCCGGCGCCAAAAGCGTCTCGACCTCGGCGCAGGCATTGAAGAAATGCGACTGGTCGGTCTTGCCCCAAGGTGGAGTGCGGTAAACGCGCGACACCGCCGATACCAGACAGTCCTCGCGCGCATCGATCGCCCGCAGGGCAGCCGCCATCGCATGCACGGGATCGCCGAGATTGCCGCCGAGGCCGAGTGTCGCGGTCTTGAATGATGTATCAGGCAAAATGTTCGACGCTCACCTGGACGAAATCAAGCACGCCAGGCACCGGCGCGTTCGGCTTGCGAACCGTGATCTTGGCGCGCCTGATCTGCGGAAATGTCTGGCACAGACCCTTGGCGATATCGAGCGCCAGCGCCTCGATCAGGTAGCGTCTCTTGCCAGTAACGATCTCCTCGATCACGGTGAACGCGATCCCGTAATTGACGGTATCGCCGATCTGGTCGCTCTCCAGCGCATCGCCGGCCGTCACGTCGAGCTCGGCATCGACGAAGAAGCGCTGCCCGAGAAACTCCTCCTCGTCATGGACGCCGTGACGGGCGAAGAAGGCGCAGTTCTGCAGGGTGATGGTGTAGGTGGTGCTCATGGCATGTTTCTCCGCTCGAGATCGTCGCGCGTCTCGAGCATAGCATCGGCGACGGCCAACGCGTCCCTGTTGATTGCGACATCATGTACCCGAAAAATCGCGGCGCCCTCCAGCCGCAGGAAGACGCTCGTCGCCGCCGTACCCGCATCGCGATCGGCAGCCTCTCGGCCGGTCACCGCGCCTACGAACCGCTTGCGCGAAGTGCCGGCAAGCAGCGGCAGACCGAGCCGGTGCAACGCGCCGAAGCGCGCCATCAGTTCGAGGTTCTCCCGCGTATCCTTGGCAAAGCCGAAGCCCGGATCGAGGACGATGCGGTCGGTAACGACACCTGCATCCGCGGCGATCCGCAGCGACCGTTCGAGAAACACGAACTGATCCTCGATCAGATCGGGCAGCTTTTCACGATCGCGACCGGTATGCATGAGACAGAGCCCCGCGCCGGTCTTCGCCGCGATGTCGGCGATCTCGGGCTCCCGCTGCAGCCCGAACACATCGTTGATGATATGCGCGCCCGCCGCGATCGCCGCCCGCGCCGTGTCGGCGCGATAGGTATCGATGGAGATCAGTACGTCGCTTCTGGTCCGCAGCGCCTCGACGACAGGCAGCACGCGCGCCTTCTCTTCTTCTGTGGTCACCACGTCAGCGCCCGGCCGCGTCGATTCCCCGCCGATATCGATGATCTCGGCACCGTCCGCGACCGCCTGCAAGGCGTGCGCGACAGCCGCGTCGACGGTTTCGTACTTGCCCCCGTCGGAAAAGGAATCCGGCGTCGCGTTGACGATCGCCATGATGACGGCGCGTTTGCCGAGCTCTATCTCGCGGTCGTGTCCGACCCGCCAGAAACTACTCTGAAGCTTTGCCAACGGCATTCATCCTATCGATCAAAAAAACGGCCGCCGATATTGCGCTGGCGGTGGCTATGCCCCAAGCTCCGGCAAACTTCAACATGAGTATTTGTCGAATGCCCTCCGCACTGCGTTATATGCTTCTCCCGCTTGCCTTTTCCATGGGAATATCCACCGCCGGCCCGTCCTTTGCCGCCGTGGTTGCCACGAAGAGCTATTCCTATTTCAGCATCAAGGGGAAAACCGCGGACGAACTCGACAGCCAGCTGAGCACACGCGGTCCGACCGCCAACGGCTCTTCCTCCCGCCACCCCGGCGCCACCAAGATCCGCTTCGGCGGCGACGCCACCTATGTCGAGAGCGGCGGCAAGTGCCGGGTCGGCAGCGCCAAGGTGACTGTCCACACGCAGATCATTTTGCCGCGCTGGACCGACCGCCGTGGCGCCAGCAAGCAGCTGTCGATGATCTGGGACGCGCTGTCGAGCGATATCAAGCGCCATGAGGAGCGCCACGCCGAGATCGCACGGGTTCAGGCCCGCGCCATGGAGAGGCAGATTCTTGCCCTGCCCGCGCAACGCAGTTGCGAACTCATGCAGGAGAAAGTCAGCGAGGTCTCGGTCCGCGGGATCGACGAGCACGATCGCCTGCAGGCCCGATTCGACCGCGTCGAGGCGGTCAATTTCCAGAACCGGATGATGCGGCTCCTGAACAATCGCTTGGGACGATCGGGCGGCGAATAATAGCCGATTCGGGGATCGAATTCGATCACGGATCTTTAGCCGCGTAACAAAAATTGTGCGAAACGCCAGCAGCCCCAGTGATTTACCGGTTATTTCTCACCCTAGCTAAGTCCAACATAACGCGCTAATATTCAATCATTCGAAAGTTCAGGTGGAGGTACCTGAACCATCGTCTCCGGGTTCTCCTGGCGCGTTGCGAAGCCGCGGACGATCCTCCCTCGTCCGTAGGTAATGCGCCTACCTAGCCTCGCTCGTCTCACGGCCAGCGAGGCTTTTTTTGGCCGGAGATATCAGGCCTGGCGCTCGGGGACGTGCACGGTCAACCCGTCGAGGGCAGCCTTCATCCTGATCTGACAGGAGAGACGCGACGTCGGGCGAACGTCGAAGGCGAAATCCAGCATGTCTTCTTCCATCGCTTCCGGCGGACCGACGCGTTCGGTCCACTCGTCGTCGACGTAGACATGACAGGTGGCACAGGCGCAGGCGCCGCCGCATTCGGCTTCGATGCCGGGAACGGAGTTGCGCACGGCATTTTCCATGACCGTCGATCCCTGATCGACGTCGAGATCGAAGCGCGTGCCGTCAAAGGCGACAATGGTCAGTTTCGGCATTGATGATTTCCGGTAATTTCAAAGGGAGGGTCTGGATTTTTCTTCCAACAAATCGGTCAGCCAGTCAACATTTGACAGGCATGAGCCCTTTATTCCAGACATGAAAGCGACACGCTTGTCCGATTGCGCCACGCAAGAGGACGCAAAAAGACCCGCTGCTCCGAAATGACGCAACGGGTTTCTTCCAGTCGATTTTATCGTCGTTGTGCCATCTCGGCACCCGCTAGCCCGGACTGCCTTTGCGGCCGGGCTGAATACGTCAACGGCAGAGCTTCAGAATGAAATTCTCCGCCTCGATCACGGCAACGCCGACGGCCGCCATATTGGCCGCATCACCGCAATTGCCTTCCAGCGCTTCCGCCGTTTGAGCGACCCGAAACGCGCCGACGGCCCCGGCTGCACCCTTCAGCCGGTGAGCCGCTGCTTCCACCCGCTTGGCTTCCCCGCAGGACATCTCCTGCAGGCAGGCGCGGGCTTGTCGCGCAAACATCTGTAAGACCTCTATTTCCAGGGCCTTGTCGCCCATGGTCTGCTTCGCCAGGTGCACCAGATCGACTGGACGCTCCTGGGATGGACGCTGTCCGTCGCTGTTGTCAGGTGCCGCAAACGCGATACTCACTGCTGCCATCTGTCAATCTCCCGTCGTGTGTCCCGCCGTCTAAACCCGATGGTGCGGCGGCGCGGTGGCGATCGCGTTAAATTCGACCGCGATCACGGCGGATTTCTCGACATATGGTTAACGTCGGTTAAACACCCGTAAGCTGTTGGTTTTTAACACGGCCGATCCGTTAAATTGTGTTAACAATGAATTAATAGCGAAGGATTTGAACAACCCCGTTAATTGTCTAGCAGCGCCGGATGTGTCACTACGGTACGACTGCGCGAGGCCTGCGGCACATGCCTTTGCGCGCCAAGTGGATAGTGGTAATGTTTTGATACCGTCTGTAGGGAAAAGCAGCTATCCACTCTGAAATGAAAGACTTATCCACCCCTCGTAAATGAGGTGCGGATAGGTTCAGAGGCAAAGGTTTGGTTCGGGTTAGGCGGAAAAGCCCGAATGCGTTGATGAACCGGCTGAGATGTAACGAGGCGTATCGGAATGGCGAACAACAAGTACAACGAATCGATTGAGGACAAGGCGTTCAAGGCATTGGACGAAGCCCTGCAGATCGACTTCGCGGAAGATCCTACGCCGTTACGCAACGGCAAAACGCCCGACGCCCCGGAGGCCCACGTGTCTGAAACACCCAGCCCGCGCAATCAGCAGAGCAAGGATGAAGGCCAGAAGCGGCGCGGCGGCAACGCCCCTCGCCTCCCGGAGCAGCCCTCCAGGGCGCCCGCCTTCGCAGCCAACGACGCCAACCGCACGACGCCGGCCTCGCTTCTGAAGTCGCTCGACAGCGGCTCGCTGCGTTCGGCGATCCGCAACGCCACGCTCGTCTCGGCTCTTTGGATCGTCGCCGGCCTCGGCCTCATGGCGCTTCTCTACTCGCCCGGCATCTGGCAGATCCGCTCGATCGCCGATCTCGTGGCGCTTCCCGGCGTCATCGCTGGCTTGATCGGCATCATCGTGCCGGTCATGCTCTTCTTCGCCTTCGCCATCATGATGTCGCGCGCCCAGGACATGCGCAACGCCGCGCGTTCCATGGCCGAAGTGGCGCTGCGCCTCTCCGAGCCGGAAACGATCGCCTCCGAACGCATCATGACGGTCGGCCAGGCCGTTCGCCGCGAAGTCTCGGCGATGAACGAAGGCATCGAGCGCACCATCGCGCGCGCCTCCGAGCTCGAGACGCTCGTCCATTCCGAAGTCAATGCGCTCGAGCGCAGCTATGCCGATAACGAACTGCGCGTGCGCGGCCTCGTCCACGAGCTCGGCTCCGAGCGCGAAGCGATCGTCAATCACGCCGAGCGCATCCGCACTTCCATCTCGGGCGTTCACGATCAGCTGAAGGAAGATCTCTCGCTTGCCACCGAAGAGATCGCCGTACGTCTCGCCACCTCTGGCGAGGCTTTCGCGTCGATGATCGACACGCGCGCCGCGACGATCACCGAGAAGTCGGAATCCGCCATCCAGTCGATCGGCTCGCTGCTCGCAGCCAAGACCGACACCCTGCTGCAGACCCTGACTTCTTCCGGCTTCGCGCTCGCCAACGAGTTCGATACGCGCCTGGAGTCGCTCAGCACCAATCTCAGCGAACACGGCGAGCATATCCTCAGCCAGTTCGAAACCCGCGCGTCCACCATGGACAGCAATGCCGAGAAGCTGAACGCGGCGCTCAACGACCGCGCCCGCCAGCTCAACGAGATCCTGATTGCCCGCACCCGCGAGATCAGCGAAAGCCTCTCCGGCGGCGAACGCAACATCACCGGCACGCTCGACGACGTGCTCTCGAAGCTCAACTCCGCGCTCGACGAGAAGGGCTCGACCTTCCGCCAGAGCCTTCAGTCGAGCGTCGACGACACGATCATGGACCTCGACCTGCGCACCGGCTTCTTCGAGGAGCGCCTGCAGGCGACCGTCGCCCAGCTCTCGACGTCCTTCGACGACCGCGTCGCCGAATTTGCCAATGCCTTCGACCAGCGCGCCGGCTCGCTCGACACCAAGCTGATGGAGAGCCTGAACCGCATCAACGAGACGCTGAGCGGCGGTTCGGAATCGCTGAACGGCATCCTGAGCTCCAGCATCGAACATATCGGCTCGTCGCTGACGGATCAGTCCTTCGCGCTCGCAACCGCGCTGGCGACCGGTCGCGAAGTTCTCGAGGACACGTTGTCGCACAAGGTCGAGGAAGTCGCCGGCGCGATCAACGCGCGCACGACCGAAATGACCACGGCGCTGAGCCATGCGACCTCGGAAGTCTCGCTGGCGCTCGCCTCCGGCACCTCCGAGCTGCACAACAATCTGCAGGCACGCGCAACGGAATTCCGCGAGACGCTGCTGACGACAACCTCGGACCTGACCTCCGCGGTGTCCGCCGGCACCGAGCAGATCACCTCGGCCTTCGGCCGCGCCGACGACCTCAACGACATGATCTCCAAGCGCGCTTCCGAGATCACCCATGCGCTTGATTCAGCCCATGAGCGCATCGACGGCGTCATGGCCGAGCGCGGCGGCGCTTTCGCCTCGGCGCTGTCGGACAGCCAGGCCCGCTTCGAGGACACGCTTGCCAGCCGCTCGGAAGCGATCATCAGCGCCGTGTCCGGGACCCACGATCGCCTGGCCGACACGCTCGACGACAAGGCCATGTCGCTCGCCATCGCGCTCGACGAAAGCCAGAACCGCTTCGAGGAAACCATCGGCAAGCATGCCGACGGGATCGCCAACAGCATCGTCGGCGGCCACGATCGCCTTGCCGAAACGCTTGAAGATAAGACGATGGCGCTTGGCATCGCCTTGAACGAGAGCCATGCCCGCATCGATGATACGCTTGGCCATCACGCCAGGTCGATCGCGGATTCGCTGGTCGGCGGTCATGAGAAGCTCGCCGAAACGCTCGACGACAAGACCATGGCGCTCGCCATATCGCTGAACGAAGGCGAGAGCCGGATCGCCGACACGCTGGGCCAGCGCATCGATACGATCACCAAGTCGATCGCAAGCGGCCACGAGCAGCTCACCGAGGCGCTCGACGACCGCGCCATGGCGCTGGCCGTCTCGCTGAACGAGACCGAAAGCCGCCTCGCCGACACGCTCGGTCATCACGCCGATGCGATCTCCACCTCGATGACGACGGGACACGCCCGCTTGACCGAGGCGCTCGATGATCGCGCCATGGCGCTTGCCGTGTCGCTGAACGAGACCGAGAACCGCCTTAGCGATACGCTCGGCCACCACGCGGAGGCGATCACCAACTCGATGGCGACGGGCCAGGCCAACCTCAGTGAAGCGCTGGAAGACCGCGCCATGACGCTGGCGATTTCTCTCAACGAGACACACAGCCGCCTCTCCGAGACGCTCGATCACCACGCGGCAACGATCGACAGCTCGCTGTCCAATGGCCAGAAGCTGATTGGCGAGACGCTGAGCGAACGCGCCGCGGCACTTGCGACCTCGCTCACCGAAGGCCATAGCCGCATCGAGGACAGCCTCTCCAACCGCGTCGATGCGCTGACCAATTCGATCGCCACGGTCGAAGACCGCCTATCGGATACTCTCGACGAAAAGACCCTGGCGCTTGCCGTATCCTTCAGCGAGAGCCAGAGCCGGTTCGACGATGCGCTGGAAGCTCGTACCAATGCCCTGCTCGACACCGTGGCCGGTGCCGAGTCCCGCGTCGCCGGTGCCTTCGCCGACAAGGCGGATGCCATCCGCAGCGCCTACACGGACAACCACGATCGCCTCGAGCGCTCGCTGTCCGACCACGCCGCTTCGCTGGCGCACACCCTGACCGGCGGCACCGATCGCATCGAAACACTTACCGGCAATGCGGCCGCGCGTATCGAGAACCTGACGGACAGTGCCGCCGCACGCATGGAGAGCCTGACGGGCAACGCCGCGTCGCGCATCGAAGGCGGCCTGGATGCGGCGCACGACCGCATCCGCGCCACGCTCGAAAATCGCGAGCAGGCGATCAACATCACGCTCCGCGACGCCCATGAGCGCATCGGCGACACCCTCGCCGACCAGGCGACGACCATCGGTGCCTCGATCGCCACCAGCGTCAGCATGCTGGAAATGTCACTCGAGGATCACGAAGTCTCGCTGCGCCAGACCATCGACAACAGTGCCAAGTCGCTGGAAGACCGCCTGCGCGACAGCACCGGCCAGATCGCCGGCCGTTTCCACGATGCAGCGGGCGAAATCTCCCGCACGGCGGAAACCTTCTCTTCCAACCTCGGCCAGTCGATCGAGGGCATGACGGGTCGCTTCGCCGAGACCGGTTCGCGGGTTGAAGCCGGTCTCACAGCGCTCGAAAACCGCATCCGCGATGGCGTCGGCGGTGTCGCCGAACAGGTCGATGCCGCGGGCAACCGCCTGTCGACCACGCTGCAGGAAGGCATTGCCCAGCTCGGCACGCTCGGCGACGACGCGACATCGCGCATCGCCACCGCCCTTGACGGCAGCGCCGGCAAGCTCACCGAAGCGATCGACAACCGCACCGCGCATCTCACCTCCGAGCTCGACGGTCGCACGACAAGCATCGGCGAAGCCATGGATCGCGGCAGCGCCCGTATCGATGAGCGCCTCTCGACGATGGACCGCGCCCTCACGCTCGGCCTCGACGCCGTCAACCGCACCATCGAAGGCAAGGCCGCTGGTCTCGCCGCCTCGCTGCGCAGCGCCGTTGCCGACGCCACCGAAGGCATGGACAGCGAAGCCAACCGCGCCGCCGAAACGCTCGGCCGCACCGGCCAGCAGTTCGCCGAGGGCCTCGACAACAAGAGCAGCGATTTCGCCCGCACCATCGAGGAGCGCTCCGAGCAGATCGTCGGCCGCGTCTCCGAGGCGCAGAACCGCCTTGCCGGCCAGGCAGCCGCCGTTGCCCAGACCTTCTCCGAAGCCGGCAACGCCATCATCAACAAGGTTGCCGAAGCCGAAACGCTGGTCAGCGGCCAGGTCAACGCCATCTCTCGCGCTCTGAGCGACGCCCAGGGCACGCTCGAAGCACACGGCACCGGCATCCGCACCACGATTTCCGACGCCAGCGAGCAGATCGCCTCCACCATGGGCGATGTCGAGCGGGCTCTGGAAGCACGCGGCAACGCCATCCGCAGCAACCTTGAGGATCGCACCCGCGAGATCGACTCATCGCTCAGCGACGTCGAGAAGGCGCTGGAGGCCCGTGGCAACTCGATCCGCGCGACCCTCGACGATCGCACCCGCGAGCTGAACTCGATGCTGGCAGGTCGCTCGACCGAGCTGACCAAGATCCTCGACGAGACCGCACGCCCGATGATCGATCGCTATGCGGAAACCGGCAAGGAAGCCGCCGCCCGCATCGTCGCCGCCACCGAGCAGAGTACGAGCCGCCTGCGCAGCGAGAACGAAGCGCTCATCAACGCCATCGCAGCGCGCACCGAAAGCGCGTCCACCGCCGTTGATGCGATGGAAAACAGCCTGCTTGCCAACGTCAACCGGCTGATCGAGCGTCTCTCCGACAACAGCGCCACCATGGGCGCCATGATGAGCCGCGCCGCCGAAGACCTGACAGCCGTCGACGGCCGCCTCGGCGACACCACCTCGCGCTTCACCGACTCCGCCTCCAAGGCCGCCGAGATGGTCTCCGCCTCGACGCGCCTGCTCGAAGGCAAGGTCGATCGCCTGTCCGACATCTCGGGCCAGACGCTCGCCCAGGTCGGCGGCATCATAGGCCGCTTCGACGAGCACTCCAAGGTGCTGAGCCAGGCTTCCGGCCTGCTCGCCGCCGCACAGTCGAACCTGGTATCGACGCTGGAAGACCGCGAAACCGCTCTGCAGAACCTGTCGATCGGCCTGGTCCAGCGCTCCGAAGACATCGAGAAGACCATGCGCTCGCTGGGCGGCATGGTCGAATCCGCCTTCGACCGCGCCGAGCAGCGCTCCAACCAGGTAAGCGGCAATCTGCGCGAAAGCGTCCAGTCTTCCTTCGCCGACATCGGCCGCGTGCTCTCCGAGACAGAGAAGCGCGCCGAGCAAGCCGCCGAGACGATGCGCAGCGCGCTCACCAAGGCCGGCGAGGATGCAAACTCCACGATCGACGGCGCCTTCGGCAATGCCGAGCGCCGCTCGAGCGAGCTTTCCGATCGCCTGCGCGGCGGCCTGACGGCATCGCTGTCGGACGTCGAGCGCATGCTCGGCGAGGCCGGCCGCGCGTCCGACGGCGCAGCCCATCAGCTGCGTGAATCGCTGCGCACGGCAGTTGACGAGGCGGTCGCCCGCTTCTCCGGCGCCACCGAGGAAATTCGCCGCTCCGCTGGCGATATCCGCAAGGAACTCGACATGACCCGCAGCGAACTGAAGCGCGGCGCATTCGATCTTCCCGAGGAAGCCAAGGAAAGTGCGGCCGCCATGCGCCGCGCGGTTGCCGAGCAGATCAAGGCGCTGCAGGATATCTCGCATATCGTTGGCCGCTCGACACAGCAGCTCGAGGTTTCCGAGCCCGCGCCGCGCACGATCGCCCAGCCGCAACCGGCACCGCGTCCCGCCCAGCCGGCCATCAGCCAGCAGCCGCCGCAGCCTGCTCCGGCAGCCCCGGCTCCCGCGCCCGTCGCCAGCTCGATCCCGGCCCAGCCGCCGATCGGCAATATCGGCCTGCGCGGCACACTGGCGCCGACGCCCGCCCCCGCTCCCGCGCAGCAGCGCGTTCAGGTGGCGACGCCGGCACCGGCAGCCCCGTCGACGGGCGGCTGGATCAGCGACCTCCTGCGTGGCGCCTCGCGTGACGAGGACGGTGCTGAAGAAGCCGCTGCGCGCCAGCCGGCACCGCGCGCCGAAGCGCCTGCCGCCCAACCACGTGGCAACGACAGCCGCAACCCGCGCCATGTGGTGGAATCGCTGAACTCACTCTCGGTCGATATCGCCCGCGCCATCGACCATGACGCCTCGGTCGACCTGTGGCGCCGCTACCAGCGTGGCGAACGCGACGTCTTCACTCGCCGCCTCTACACACTCAAGGGCCAGCAGACCTTCGACGAGATCAAGCGCAAGTACGACCGCGAGCCTGAATTCCGCACCGCCGTCGACCGCTATATCGCCGACTTCGAAAAGCTGCTCGCAGACGTCGCCCGCACCGACCGCGACAAGTCGATCACGCAGTCCTACCTGACCTCGGACACCGGCAAGGTCTACACCATGCTGGCGCACGCCGCAGGCCGTCTCAAGTAAGCCGGCTTCAACCAGACAGATACGAGAAAGCCGCCGAGAGGCGGCTTTTTTCTTGCTGTATTTCTTCGTCTTGGGAGAGGTGATGGTGACCGCGAGCAAACGCAGCCGCACGAGGTTGCGCAGCTATGCAACAATTGATGAAGTTAAGGTCGGCTTTGCTGCCGCTCGGATCGGCCCGATTTTAGTTCCATCGACCAAGGCCAGCAATGACGACAACTCGTTGCCACCGGCATTCAAGCGGGCCTGACGAAACTAGGTGGGTTCCATGAGGCACCGTGCCCGGAACCTATCCGGGCAACGCGCTTCCTGATGGGCTCCGTGTCAGATGGACTGAAGCGTCCAGTTGACGATCTCGCTGGAAACGCTGGAGAAGGCGCGGTCGAGTGCCTTGACGAAGGCTTCATTGCTTCCACCGCCTGTCGGCACCGACTGCGAGAACACCTTCTGCGCGCGCACCGTACCATTGCGGTCGTTGAGGATCTTGGCCGAAATCTCGACCACGGCACGGCTGCCGCCGCCCGCGCTGATTTCAAAGGAACGGATATCCGTGACGACCTGGTAGTCGATCGCCAGGCCCTGCCCCGGCACGCCGACCCCACCGAGCTTGCCGGAGTTTTCATAGGCCTCGACGAGCTTCGCCTGCACCATGCGTGGCAGCTTGTCGCTCCACTGCGCCTTGGCAAGATACTGGATTTCCGAGCCCGAGACGCGGATGACGATCTGCTCGCTGTTCAGCGCCTGTAGGGCCGTCGGTTGCTGCACCAGGATCTGCGCGCGCTTGGCGGCCGGTCCCGTGCCGGTCACCGGCGCCGACAGATCGAAGGTATCGTTCTTGGCCGACGTGCCGCAGCCGGCGAGCACGAGCGCCAGCAGCGGCAGCGCCATCGCGGCTTTTACGATCCGCGAACGACGCGCCAACATATCCGATACGGCCATATGCGTTCCCTCTACCTTCATCAGCGCCGCGTCCGGCCGTCATATTGTTTCACGGTGTCTCCGCCGAAGATCAGCCTTTGCGGATTCCGATCGAAATTGGTGATCGTATTGTTGAGATTTTCCACGGTGTTGCGCGTGTCGTTGACCAGCGTCTGCACGTCGCGCAATCCGCCACTCGAAAACTTCTGCAGATTGTCGGCGATCGGCCCGATCCGCGCGTTGAGATTGTCGGCCACGCTCTTGAACGACGCCAGTGTGTCGCGCGCCTGCGCAAACAGCGACTGCGTGTTGTCGGTGCCGAGCAACGCATCGAGCTTGATCAGGATGCCGTCGACGCGGGTGGAGGCCGAGTTGAGTTTGTTGGCCATCTGCGACACGTTCTGGATCGTCTGGTCGATATCCTTCTGATGCGACGAGACCGTATTGGCGACATCCTTGATCGAGGCGACGGCCACGCGGGCGTCCTTGGTCGCCTGCGAGATGTCGTCGATCGAGCCCTTCACCTTGGCCGGATCGATCTGCGCCACCAGCGTATCGACTCGATCGAGCGTCGCCTGCGCCTTCTTGCCGACCTCGTTATAGGTCGAAGCCGTTTCCCGGAACGTCTGGATGGCGCCCTTCAGGTCGCCGGAGGCATTCGCGATGTCGTCGCTGACCTTGGAGGCATTGGCGAGGATATGATCGATCTTCTTGGCATCGACCGCCTTGACCAGCGCTTCCACTGCTTCAAGCGTCGAATCCACCCGGCCGGACACCTTGCGGACGGTATCGGAAAGCTGCCCTACGCTCTGCAGGAAGCTGTCGATATTGCCGGAGTTCTTGGCGAGCGCGTCCGAGAAGGTCTCGGCGTTCTGCAACGTCTTGGTGAGCGGCCCGCGCGCATCCTTCACGAAGCCCTGCACCTGCCCGACGGCATCATTGGCGCGGTCTAGGATCTTGTCGGCGGTCGCGAGAAGGTTGGTCACGCTCGACTGATCGGCGACGATGACCGCCCGCTTCCCGGTATCCACCGACTGCTGGATGATATTCTTCTCGCCGACCTTGCCGCCGGAAAGCTCGATATAGGCAGCGCCGGTCAGGCCCTGGATTTCGAGAATGGCCTTGGTCGAGGGATAGATCGGCGCATCGACGCGAACCTCGGTGAAGGCCAGCGAGAACTGCGGATCATCGGCGTCGATCGACAGCGACTTCACCGAACCGACCTGAATGCCGTTGAAGCGGACGGGCGAGCCGACGCTGAGGCCGTTCGCGGAGCCCGGAATACGCACGATCAGCTCGGCCATCGGGCCGCCGCGTCCGTATTCGGCCATCCAGTAGACGAAGCCGAAGGCCGCAGCGATGACAAGCACCGTGAAAAAGCCGACAATCGTGTAGTTCGCTTTGGTTTCCATCGTATCCGCTCACTTCCCGCGGCTGTCTTGCGCCGGACTTGCGTCGGCGGCGTGGCCATCCTGCGGCACGATCGAGCGTGCGCGCTTGCCCTTGAAATAAGCCTGAACCCACGGATCATCGTAGGCCAGCATGTCCTGGATCGTCCCTTCCACCATTACCCGCTTCTTCCCAAGCACGGCAATGCGGTCGCAGACGGAAAACAGGCTGTCGAGGTCGTGGGTCACCATGTAGACGGTAAGCCCAAGCGTGTCGCGCAGCCTGGCAATGAGTTCGTCGAATTCGGCAGCACCGATCGGATCGAGGCCGGAGGTCGGCTCGTCGAGGAACACGAGTTCCGGATCGAGCGCCAGCGCGCGCGCCAGTGCTGCGCGCTTGATCATGCCGCCGGAAAGTTCGGAAGGATATTTGTCTGCCGCATCTGGCGCCAGGCCGACGAGGCGGATCTTCAGATGCGCCAATTCGTCCATGAGAGAAGGCGGCAGATCCAGATATTCGCGCATCGGAACCTGGATGTTTTCCTTCACCGTCAGCGACGAGAACAGCGCGCCTTGCTGGAACAACACGCCGAGCCGCATGTCGAGCGCGTTGCGCTGCGGTTCGTCCAGTTCGTCGAAGTCCTGGCCGAGGATCTTGATCTGCCCCGAGCGGCGCGGCAACAGCCGAAGCACGGTGCGCATCAGGACAGACTTGCCGGTGCCGGATGCGCCGACGAAGCCGAGGATTTCGCCGCGATAGATATCGAGGTTCAGGTTGTCGAGAACGATCTTCGAGCCGAAACCGACCGTGACGTCGCGCGCCGAGAGCACGATGTCGCGTTCCTTTTCTTGTCCGGTCTCTGTCGCCTGCTGTTCTTCCACGTCCCGTCCCTAGAAATTGATCGCCGCATAGAACATGGCGAAAAGCCCGTCCATGAGGATGACCACGAAGATCGCCTTCACCACCGAAGCCGTCACATGCTGGCCCAGCGACTCAGCGCTTCCGCCTACTTTTAAGCCCTCGACCGCCGCAACGATACCGATAACCAGCGCCATGAACGGCGCCTTGATCATGCCCGACAGCACGGTCGAGAGCGTGATCGCCTCATGCAGGCGCGCCAGGAAGTTCGCGAACGTGATGCCGGAATAGCCCCATGCCACCACGGCGGCCCCGAACAGCGAGGCGAAGTTGGCGAGAACGGTCAACAACGGCAGCGCCACGGTGAGCGCCACCAGCCGCGGAAAGATCAGCACGCCAATCGGGTTGAGACCCATGACCTTCAGCGCGTCCACCTCCTCGCGCATCTTCATCGACCCGATCTCGGCCGTGATCGCACTACCCGAACGGCCGGCGATCATGATCGCCGTCAGGAGAACGCCGATTTCGCGGAGCTGAAGAATGCCGACGAGGTCGACGACAAACACCTCCGCGCCGAAATAGCGCAGCTGGAAGGCGCCCTGCTGCGCGATGATGGCGCCGATCAGGAACGACATCAGAAGGATGATCGGAACGGCGCGCACGCCCATGTGGTCGATCTGGTTTACGATCGAGGCCGGCGACACGCCGCTACCGCGCCCAAACTTCATCTGCGCGCCGCGCACAGCCGAGCCGAGGATATACATGGCGGCCGAAAGATTGTTCCAGACGTCGTAGGTCATCTTGCCGACCGGCGCGAAAATGCGCTCGACGAGCGTCGTCTTCGGCTTCTGCTCAGGCTCCTGCTTGTCGGGCTCCTTCGAGAACTCCTCGATCATCTCGTCGATGTGGGAGTTGCTGCCCTCGAAACGAACGCTGTGGCCGTTCTCCTCGACCTGCTTCTTGAAGCGGCAGAGCAGCCAGACCCCGGCCGTATCGATGTCGGTCACATCGGAGAGATCGAGTGTCACATCGCCCTTGGCGCCGGATGTCAGCTTCTCGAAGTCGCGCAGAACGAGATGGATGTTGGAACTGCGCCAGTTGCCCTCGAGATGCACACGCTGCCCCGCGCCATCGGTCTGGTCGTCCACATGCAGTGAGGCGGCGTTACGGGGTTCGGACTTCAAAACTCTTGTGTCTTTCAAGGCTTACGGCGAAATTGCCGACTCGCGAACAAGAGTTCGCCGCTTGCCGGCAATATAACGAAGCCACACCAAATTTCCATGCGTGCAGGATTGCAAATATGCCACGGTCACTTGAAATTCATCCGGAATCCTTCCCGATCGCGGGGACTTTCACGATCTCGCGCGGTGCCAAGACCTCCGCCGACGTCATTACCTGCATCCTCAGCGATGGCGACCGAATCGGACGGGGCGAATGCGTGCCCTACGGCCGCTATGGCGAGACGATCGCCAGCGTCACCGCGCAGATCGAGGCGGCGCGCCCGCTGATCGAGGCAGGCATCTCCCGCCAGGAATTGCAGCAGGCGATGACGCCCGGCGCCGCGCGCAATGCCGTGGACTGCGCGCTGTGGGATCTCGAGGCGAAACAGCTGGGGACGACCGTGGCCCAGGGCATCGGCCTGCTTGCGCTACGCCCGCTCACCACCGCCTTCACCATCTCGCTTGGAGAGCCCGACGTCATGGCCGCCCAGGCTCGCGACAATTCGCACCGCGCGCTTCTGAAGGTCAAGGTCGGCACCGGTGACGACGAAAGCCGCATTCGCGCGGTGCGCGCCGCAGCGCCCGACGCGGCCATCATCCTCGACGCCAACGAGGGCTGGCCGGAGGAGACGCTGGCGCATCATCTGAAGATCGCCGCCGAACTTGGCATCGCCCTGGTCGAGCAGCCGCTGCCGGCCGGCAATGACGAACTGCTGGCCGAGATCGAGCGCCCGATCCTCGTCTGCGCCGACGAGAGCGTCCATCACACCGGCGACCTCGCCAGCCTGCGCGACCGCTACGATGCCATCAACATCAAGCTCGACAAGACCGGCGGCCTGACCGAGGCGCTGGCGATGAAGCGCGAGGCGCAGAGGCTGGATTTCAGGATCATGCTCGGCTGCATGGTCGGCACGTCGCTTGCGATGGCACCCGCCGTGCTTCTCGCGCAGGACGCCGACTTCGTCGACCTCGACGGCCCGCTGCTGCTTGCAAGGGACCGCGACCCCGGCCTTCGCTACGAGGCCTCCCTTGTCTGGCCGCCAGAGACCACTCTCTGGGGCTGAAGGTAGAAGGCGTAGACGATCAGCCCGAGCCCCGCGAGTGCCACCAAGGCCATGACGTAGTAGCTCGCAAGACCGAGCCAGGCGTAGATATAGCCAGCGGCGATCGTCATTAGCCCCATGAACATGCCGTTATAGAAGAAATAGGCGCCCTGCGCCGAAGATTCCTGCGTCTCCTGCACCGAGGCGACGATCCGGCGCTGCACGCCGGTATGCACGAACGCGTAGCTGAACGAATGGAAGCATTGCAGCAGGAAGAAGCCGAGAAAGCCCCAGTGCATCGGAAACAGGATCCAGCGGCAGACGCACATGGCGGCGCCGAAGCGGATCATCGTCCACGCATTCAGCCTCCGGCTGAGCTGCCGTGACAGAAAGAATACCGTCACTTCAGCCGCGACCCCGCCGCTCCAGAGCAGCGCTATTTCCGTGCCGCTGAAGCCGAGTTCGCGCCAGTAGATGGAAGCGAAAGCATAAAGGACGGCGTGGCTCGACTGCTGGATGGCAACGCCGATCAGCAGCGCCAGCAGATGCGGTTGCCGCAGCGAACTGCCGGTTGCCGCCGGAATATCGACCGGCGTGCCCCGCCGCCGCGTCGGCCCGATGCGCGGGCAGTAGAATGCCATCACCACAGTCATGACGAAGCCGAAGACCATCACCGGCAGCACCATCTCGCCGCCCCAGCGCCCAATCAGCTGGCCGCCGACGAGCGTCGAGACGATGAAGGCGATGGAGCCCCAGACGCGCATCGAGCCATAGTCCAGGCCCCAGCGTCGCACGCCGGAGATGACGATCGATTCCACGACAGGCACATAGGGCGCAAAGGTCGCGCCCTGGATCGTATAGACGATCAGCACCGGCCAGAAGGTCGTCGTCCAGTAAAGTGCGATCGCGGTCAGCAGCGACAGCGCGCCGGAGAAGACCAGCACGTCCGCCCGCTCCTTCATCCGGTCCGCATACATCGCCACAACAGGCGCCACGAGCACGCGCACCACCATCGGCACGGCAAGGATGAGCCCGATCTCATGATCGCTGAATTTGTGGAGCGCGAGCCAGACGGGAAAGAACGGCAGGGCCACGCCGTTCACCAGCAGCGGCGCGCAATAGGAGAGCGCGCTGAGCAGCCGGAAACGCGGCGGCGCACCCTCACCCGACAAAGGAAGTTGAGCGGGAATCATGTGGAAGACCTGAAAGGAACTTGGTCCTGCCTAACACATGAAATCGAGGGCAGCCACGCCAATCGCGTGACCACCCAAAACGATTTAAAAAATAAATTGGGCCTGCTGCCCGGAGGCAACGGACTAAATGTCTTCTAGAAAAGCTCGATGGCCGATTTCGCGTTACGCGGCGACCTGCGCCAGCGCCTTTTCGCGGTGTTCGATGGCGAGCGGGATCATCGGCAGGGCGTTCTCCGCGCCGCGCCATTCGATCAGCTCGAACGTGCCGTCCTGATGCTCGACGATCGCCGTGCAGCTTTCGACCCAGTCGCCGGTGTTGATGTAGCGGATGCCGTCGATGTCTTCCATCACGGCATGGTGGATATGACCGCAGATCACCCCGTCAGCCTCGTGCTTGCGCGCTTCGTCGGCGACGACGCGCTGGAACTCACCGATGAAGTTCACCGCGTGCTTGACCTGCAGCTTGGCCCAGGCCGAGAACGACCAGTAGGGCATGCCGAGCTTGCGGCGAACCGCCGCCAGCGCCACGTTGATCATGATCGCCATGTCGTAGGCCCAGTCGCCGAGGTAGGCGAGCAGGCGGGCGTTGCGGACCACGACGTCGAACTGGTCGCCGTGCAGCACCAGATATTTCTTGCCGTCGGCCGCCTCGTGCATCATGCGATCGACCACCTCGATGCCGCCGAAATGCGTGCCGGGAAAGTCGCGGAGAAATTCGTCGTGGTTGCCGGGAATATAAACGACGCGCGTTCCCTTGCGGGCCTTGCGCAGCACCTTCTGGACGACGTCGTTGCAGACCTGCGGCCAGTACCAGCTGCGCTTCAGCCGCCAGCCGTCGATGATGTCGCCGACCAGAACGATCGTATCGGCATCGTGATACTTGAGGAAATCGAGGAGGAAGTCCGCCTTGGCGGCCTTCGAGCCGAGATGTACATCGGAAATGAAGAGCGTACGGAAGTGCCGCGTATCCATATTATCCCTCTCAAGCATCATGCCATGTCCCACGGTTCATCTGCCCCTCCAAAACCAGAGTCGTGTTTCAGGAAGATGACATGCCCCTGAATCCATGGATTTTTGCGGTTTTTGGCCACGGCTTTGCCGGCCGCATCACATTTGCCCTCTTTTCGCAACTTCAGCCAAAATTCGGACTGTCTCGCTCTTCCGATTGATGTATTGAAGGCATTCCCAAAAACAAAAAAGCATGTGCGGCAGCCGGAGGCTTATGATGGATCACAGCGACAAACCGAAGACGGAAACCAATGCGGCAGGCGGGAGCCTCGACGAACAGGCGCTGTTCTTCCACCGCTATCCCCGTCCCGGCAAGATCGAGATCCAGGCCACCAAGCCGCTCGGCAACCAGCGCGATCTGGCGCTTGCCTATTCGCCCGGCGTCGCCGCCCCCTGTCTCGCGATCCGCGACAATCCGGAAACGGCCGCCGACTACACCTCGCGCGCCAACCTGGTTGCCGTGATCTCGAACGGCACGGCCGTCCTCGGCCTCGGCAATATCGGCCCGCTCGCCTCCAAGCCGGTCATGGAAGGCAAGGCTGTTCTTTTCAAGAAGTTCGCCAATATCGACGTCTTCGACATCGAGGTCGATGCGACGACCGTCGACCAGATGGTCTCCACCGTCGCCTCGCTGGAGCCGACCTTCGGCGGCATCAACCTCGAAGATATCAAGGCGCCGGAGTGTTTCGAGATCGAGCGGCAGCTGCGCGAGAAGATGAAGATCCCGGTCTTCCATGACGACCAGCACGGCACAGCCATCATCGTCGCCGCCGCGATCCTGAACGGTCTCGAGTTGGCCGGGAAGAAGATCGAGGACGTCAAGATCGTCGCCTCCGGTGCCGGCGCAGCCGCGCTCGCCTGCCTCAATCTGCTTGTCACCTTGGGCGCCCAGCGCGAAAACATCTGGGTCCACGACCTCGAAGGCCTCGTCTATGAAGGCCGCGTCGAGCTGATGGACGAATGGAAGAGCGTCTACGCCCAGAAGAGCGACACCCGTACGCTGGCTGAAAACATCGGCGGCGCCGACGTCTTTCTCGGCCTGTCGGCCGCGGGCGTCCTGAAGCCGGAACTGCTCGCGCAAATGGCCGAGAAGCCGCTGATCATGGCGCTCGCCAACCCGAACCCCGAAATCATGCCGGATCTCGCCCGCGCCGCACGCCCCGACGCGATGATCTGCACCGGCCGCTCGGACTTCCCGAACCAGGTCAACAACGTCCTCTGCTTCCCCTTCATCTTCCGTGGCGCACTCGATTGCGGTGCCGTAACGATCAATGAAGAGATGAAAATGGCCGCTGTGCGCGCCATCGCGTCGCTCGCCCGCGAAGAGCCGTCCGACGTCGCCGCCCGCGCCTATTCCGACGAAACGCCGGTCTTCGGCCCGAACTACCTCATCCCCTCGCCGTTCGATCCGCGCCTCATTCTGCGCATCGCGCCCGCCGTCGCCAAGGCTGCCGCCGAAAGCGGCGTGGCACTTCGCCCGATCACCGATTTCGACGCCTATCTCGACCAGCTGAACCGCTTCGTCTTCCGCTCCGGCTTCGTCATGAAGCCGATCTTCGCCGCCGCGAAGAATGCCGACAAGAAGCGGGTGATCTTCTCGGAAGGCGAAGACGAGCGCGTGCTGCGCGCCGCCCAGGTCCTTCTCGAGGAGGGCATCGCCAAGCCGATCCTGATCGGCCGTCCGCAGGTCATCGAGACGCGTCTGAAGCGCTACGGCTTGCGCATCCGTCCGCTATCCGATTTCGACGTCATTAATCCGGAAGACGATCCGCGTTTCCGCGACTATGTCGACCTCTATCTTTCGCTGGTCGGCCGCCGCGGCGTCATCCCGGAGGCCGCGCGAACCATCGTGCGTACCAACACGACGGTCATCGGCGCCCTGGCGCTGAAGCGCGGCGAAGCCGATGCGCTGATCTGCGGTCTCGAAGGGCGCTACGAGAAGCACCTGCGCGATGTCCGCCAGATCATCGGCAAACGTCCGAACGTCCGCGACTTCTCCGCGCTCAGCCTGCTGATCTCGCAGCGCGGCGCGACCTTCTTCACCGACACCTACGTGACCTTCAACCCGACCGCCGAGGAGGTGGCCGAGTCCACCGTTCTCGCCGCCGAGGAGATCAAGCGCTTCGGCATCACGCCGCGCGCCGGCCTCGTCTCGCACTCGAATTTCGGCTCGCGCGAATCCGAAAGCGCAACCAAGATGCGCGCCGCCCTGCAGCTCGTCCGCGAGACGGCGCCTGATCTCGAAGTCGACGGCGAAATGCACGGCGAAAGCGCGATCTCCACAGCGATCCGCAAGCGCGTCATGCCGGATACGACGCTGCATGACGAAGCCAACCTGCTGGTCTTCCCGAACCTCGACGCCGCCAACATCACGCTCGGTGTCGTCAAGTCGATGACGGACGGCCTGCATGTCGGCCCGATCCTGCTCGGCGCGGCGATGCCTGCCCATATCCTGGCACCTTCGGTCACCTCGCGCGGCGTGGTCAATATGGCCGCACTTGCCGTCGTTGAGGCATCCCAGCCGGCCTGATTGGCCTAATCCGGGAAAATGCTCTAGGATTTCAGCGGCAGCTTGTTAAGAAAAACGAGCTAGTAGAAAGGGGCGGCAGCGGCCGCCCCCGACAACTCGGTATTTGCTCGCCTTTGGGACGATGCCTTGAAACGCTGGATACTCTCTTTCGCGCTCGGCCTTGCGCTTGCCACACCGCTTCACGCCCAGACGGCGGAAATCTGCGGCGACCTGCGCGCGCGCATGGCCGATCTGCCTGAGATTATCGGTACCTCTCCGGAAATCCGCAAATTCGCCGGCGCGCTCGCCGAGCAGAACATCGAGCTTCGCAAGGTCCGCAGCGACCTCAGGCGCAACGGCTGCACCAGCGGCAGCATGGTCGTCATCGGCGGGGAGAATGCCGATTACTGTCAGGAACTCGGCCATGCCGAGACGCAGATGCTCGACAACATCCGCTATCTCCAAGACCAGCGTGACACGCTGCGCGCCCGGAGCGACGGCACCCGCGCCAGAAACGAGCTGATGGCAGCGCTCGATGCCAATGGCTGCAACGACCAGCGCTGGGCCATCGACCCGCAATATGAGCCTGCTCCCAGCATCGACGAACAGGCGACACGGGACAGCTTCATCTCTCCCGATGGCACCGACAATCGCCGCCTGTTCGGGTTCCCCGGCGGCGGCTCGCACGTCAACACCGTCTGCGTCCGCACCTGCGACGGCGGCTTCTTTCCGATCAGTTCGAACGCCACGTCGATGGACTTTTCCCGCGACGCCAGCACCTGTGCGCAGATGTGCCCCGGCGTTCAGACCGAACTCTTCTACCACGACGTATCGAGCACCGAGACCGCCAACATGACCTCGATCTCGACCGGCGCGCCCTACAGCGCCATGCCGAACGCCTTCGCCTATAAGGATCGCAAACCCGGCGAGAAGAGCAGTTGCACCTGCGATCTCACCGGCTATTACGAGCGCATGCGCAAGGGCCAGCAAATCAGCGAACCGCCGAAGCAGGGCTCCATCACCGTGATCGAGACCAAGAAGCCGGAGACGGAAGCCAAGCAGTCGGCACCGGCATCACAGGCACAGGTCCCCGATCGCCCCTACGACCCGGCGGCCAGCAAGGTGCGCCAGATCGGCCCGCAGTTCCTGGCCGGCGATCAGGGTACCATCGACCTCAGGAACCCCGCGACCCCGGGCCCTCAGCCGCAGCAGAACTGACGGGATCTCCAGCGGGCTCGCCCCAACGATCGGCGAAGACGAGCTCTTCCAGCGGCACCCGCTGGCGCCATCCCTTCACGGCAAGTTCCGGCTCCTGGTAAATCTGATCGACGTAGCCGACACACAGCCAGGCGACGATCTCGATCCTGTCGGGAACGCCAAGGATGCGCTTCAGATCCGTCTCATGAAAGATGCTCACCCAGCCGACGCCGATCCCTTCGGCCCGCGCCGCCAGCCACAGGTTCTGCACTGCGCAGACCGTCGAGTAGGAATCCATTTTGGGATTGTGAGTTCTTCCCAGCACGACGTCGCCGCAACGCTCGGGATCTGAGGTCACGCAGATTCCCAGCGGCGCCGTCCTGATCCCCTCGAGCTTCAGCGAGCGATAGGCCTGCTGCCGCGCCCCGGAAAACATTTCTGCCGCTTCCGCATTGGCCCGGCTGAATGCCTCCCATACGGATTGACGTACCTGAGGACTGCGCACCACGATGAAATTCCACGGCTGCATGAAGCCCACCGACGGCGCATGATGCGCGGCCTCCAGCAGCCGTCGCACCATGTCGTCATCGACCGCATCGGGAAGGAACTGAGACCGCACGTCGCGTCTCGTCGAAATCGCCTTGTAGACCGCCTCGCGCTCTTCGGCAGAAAAGGCAGCGGCTCCCGCAAGAGAGCCGGAATCATCTGGTCGCATCGTCTATCCCCAACAACACAACCGCCCGCCGTCCGCGCGGGTCAGTCTATGATGTCGGGCCGGTCTTCTGACTGGGCGTCATCCGCCCGCCGCGCCTTCCCGGCAGTCACCAGTGGCATATTGCGGCAGGCGTCGGCCTCACAGCGTTGGGCACGTTCCGGATTTGCACCGAATTCCCGATTCTCCCGCATGAGCGGGCACCCGACGGAACTGCTATGCCGTCCCGCCGCGCGATATGCAACAGCTTAGATCACTCAGCTACCGGGAAGTAGCGGACATAGGCGAACTCGTCACCACCAGGTGACCAGCAGGGCACATTGATCGTGCCCTGCCCGCCGAAGAGCTCGAACAAGGTCGTCAGGTTGCCGCCATCCATGTCCATCAGCCGTAGCCGGACATCAAGATCGCGCGGATGATCGAACACATCGGGGTCGTAGGAGAGGATCAGCACCTTGCTGTTGTCGGGCGAAGGATGCGGAAACCAGTTGCCGTAGTTGTCGCCGGTGATCTGCTGGAGCCCGGTGCCATCGGGATGGATGCGCCAGATCTGCATCAGACCCGTCCGGCTCGAGTTGAAGTAGATCCACTGCCCGTCGGCCGAATAATCAGGCCCATCATTACGCCCCTCGCCATGCGTCAGCCGCGTCTCCTCGCCGCCTTCGACCGCGATCGTGTAGATATCGAAGAGATCGTTGCGGATGCCGCAATAGCTCAGGCGCTTTCCATCGGGCGACCAGCCATGCCAGTAGGATGGCAGATTGGCTGTGACAGGCCTTGGAACGCCCCCTTCGGCAGGCACGATGTAGATCGCCGATTTTCCGTGCTCGACCTTGTCGGAGATCACGATCTCAGTGCCGTCGGGCGAAATGCCGTGGTCGTTGTTGCACTGCTGCGCGAAGCCGGTGTCGATTGTTTCAACGCTGCTCACCCCATCAAGCACCAGACGATGCAATAGTCCATCGCCGTTGAGCAGCAGGTAGGTGCCGTCGGGCGAAAAATTCGGCGCCTCGACCAGTTGATCGGTCTGCCAGACGACCCGCATCTCCTTGGTTTTTATGTTGTATATCTCTACGGAACTGCGCACGACGATCCTCCACTATCTGAACACGACACCGAATTAGGTCACCGACAGCCGCCGGGCAACCTGCCATCGCGCGCCGCGCTTTTGCACAAGCAATAAGCTCTTCGGATAAATCCGCGAAACAATACCGGTTCATCTAGCGTTCATGACGAAGATGTGACAGTTCAATGACGCTTTGATGACACTGGAGTTTTCCCCTTGATCGCGCAAGTCATGAGGTCTGCCACCGCAATGCGCGTGGCCTCGCTTTACGCCGGCTCGCGCGCGAACACGCGCTCGGCCGCCGTGCGCGTTGCACTCGGTGTCGCGCTTACGGCCATTCTTGCGCTTTTCACCACCATCGTGGTCGAAGCAATCGCCCGCGACACCTTC
The DNA here is from genome assembly GCF_030380735.1 of Rhizobium sp. S152. Classification (GTDB taxonomy): domain Bacteria; phylum Pseudomonadota; class Alphaproteobacteria; order Rhizobiales; family Rhizobiaceae; genus Rhizobium. Next base: position 275,055 of record NZ_JAUDRZ010000026.1, read on the forward strand.
ACGGATGTCGGCACCTTCCTGACATCGACCGCGCGTCCCGGCATGACTACCGTCGCCATGCTGACAGTCCTAATGCTGTCGCTGGACGCGGTCTTCGGCCGGCGCTTTCTGTCCGCGCTGCTGGTCGTGCCACTGGTCATCACCACGGCCTTCATATCCAACCAGAAGCAGCACTACCTCTCCGATCCGCTTTATCCGTCGGACATGCTGTTCGGACGGCAGATCATGGAGCTGCTGCCAGTCATGGTTCGCGATCGCCCCTTCACGGCAGTCGCTCTCGCCGTCGGTATCGTGCTCTCTGTGGCCGGCCTTGTCTTGGCCCTGCGCTACGGCTGGCGGCATTTCCCCAGGATTTCGGTCCCGACCCGCCTAAAGACTCTGTGTCTCGGCCTGCCCGTCATCGCCGCCTTCGGTTCACTGATGGATTACTCGCAGTATTCTTATATCCGCGACCGCCTGCAGGTCGTGCCGATGATGTGGGACCAGAAGGAAAACTACCGCAGCAACGGCTTCATCCTGGCCTTCATCTTCAACATTCCGATGGCCGACGTCGCAGCTCCCGCGGGCTTCGGAACACAGGCGCTGGATGCCATCCCGGCCCGCAACTACGGCTATCTGAGCGGCCCGCGCGAAAAGCCGGATGTCATCATGCTGATGAGCGAATCCTTCTGGGATCCGACGCGCCTGAAGACGCTGCAGTTCTCCGCCGACCCGATGCCCAATATTCGCGCTGCGCAGTCCGGCTATGTCTTCTCGCCCGAGTTCGGCGGCATGACTGCCAATGTCGAGTTCGAGGCGCTGACCGGGTTCTCCAACGCCTTCCTGCCCTATGGCAGCATCCCGTATCAGCAGTACATTCGCCGCGATATCCCGTCGCTCGCCACCTTCTTCCGCGGCGAAGGCTACGCGGCGCGCTCGCTGCATCCCTTCAGCGGCTGGTTCTGGAACCGCAACGAGGTCTACAAGGATTTCGGCTTCGAGGAGTTCCGCACCGAGGACACGATGCCGCCGATGGAAAAGCGCGGCATCTTCGCCTCCGATGATAGCCTGATGAAGGAGATCATGAACGAAGCCGACGGCATGGACCGCCCGTTCTTCTTCTTCGCCGTCACCCTGCAGGGACATGGCCCATACGAGCCGAACCGCTACGCCAAGAATACGATCGATATCCAGGGCAACATCCCCGATGCGGACAAGGCAACGCTCGGAACCTATACGCAGGGCGTGAAGGAAGCCGACGACAGCTTGAAGATGCTGATGGACTGGGCCGAGAAGCGCGACCGCGAAACGATCATCGTGCTGTGGGGCGATCACCTGCCGCCGCTCGGCAGCGTCTACATGAACACCGGCTACATGCCCGACCAGGTCGCCACCCGCAAGGCATCGGTCGACGTGATGAAGCAGGAGCATGAAACTCCGCTGGTCATCTGGTCCAGCAAGAAGGGCACCAAGAAGGACGTCGGCACGATCAGCCCGTCGCTGCTCTCCTATCACCTTCTGAAATACGCCGGCTTCGAGCACCCGTTCTACACCGGGTTCCTCGGCCGCGTGCAGAAGAAATACGACGTCGTCGACCGCTACCAGCTGGTCGCCCGCGACAACACGCCCTCTCCCAACTGGGTGTTGAAGCCGAAGGACCTGGATCCGCTGGTGCGCGACTACCGCTTCCTGCAGCACGATATCATGTTCGGCAAGGCGCAGTCGCTCGACCGCTTCTTCCCGCAGCACGCATGGTTGAGCGCCGACGGGTCATAATCGAGGTCGACGCGCTGCCGCATTGAATTTGGCCGCGGACCGGACTACTCCCGAATGAGGAATGTCTTTCGGGAGTCGCGCCATGAACAATCTCTCCAGCTTCGTCCACCTGCATTTCGACAAATCCGCCGGTGAACTTGGCGACATCGAAAAACGCGTCCTTGCCAAGGCGCATGAGCGCAAGATCATCTCCACCGACATCAACGCCGCGCTGAAGGCCGAATCTTCCTTCGGCGAGCGGATGGCGGACGCCATCGCGCGTGTCGGCGGCTCCTGGGGCTTCATCACGACCTTTCTGGTCTTTCTGGTTGTCTGGTGTGCCATCAACACCGTTGTGCTCGCTACCGGCGCCTTCGATCCCTACCCCTTCATCTTCCTCAATCTCGTACTGTCCATGATCGCCGCGATCCAGGCGCCGATCATCATGATGTCGCAGAACCGGCAGGCGGAACGCGATCGCTTCGAGGCGGCGAAGGATTACGAAGTCAACCTCAAGGCCGAACTCGAGGTTCTGTCGCTCCATCAGAAGATCGACATGCAGGTCCTCACCGAAATCGCCGCCCTGCGCGAGGACATCAGCCGGCTGGCAGCTAGGCTCGACAAGTAGGAGAGTTTCCGGCGACACCACCGAAGGTGGAGCTAAAATCAGCCTCGCTCCATCTTATGTGACCCGCCCGCCATTGAACCAGCTGGCAACATCGCACCTCCCTCAAGTGTAAACATCGCCGGAGCAAATCCCGCAAAAATACACTTATCGCGTTCATTAGCTTATCAAAAATTAATAAATGCGAACGTAATGTCGAACTGAACGTGCCGCAACCCATGATGGCGCCGGAGGTATGTCGAATGAAGACGATGCGTTGTTTCCATCGCCACAAAGGCGGAGCGGCAGCGGTCGAGTTTGCAATCGTGGCGCCCCTTTTCCTCCTGATCGTACTCACGCTGATCGCCTATGGAATCTACCTTAGCGCGGCGCACTCCCTGCAGCAGTTGACCGCCGACGCCGCCCGCACCGCTGTTGCCGGCCTCTCTGATCAGGAACGCGCAGAGCTCGTCAACAATTACATAGAGATCTCGACCATGAATGACCCGCTGATCGACAGGAAGAAGCTGGTCGTCAAAGTCGCCACCGACCCCAAGAACGCCAACCAGTTCACCGTGACGACGGAATACGACGCGTCTGCGCTTCCTATCTGGAAACTCTACACTTTCCCGCTCCCAAGCACGGTCATTCGCCGTTTTGCAACGATCCGCATGGGTGGCATATGAATGCTGCGTGGTGCCGGGCGACCTGGTCCGGATTGAAAGCCGACAAGGCAGGCAATGTGGCGATAACAGCGGCACTTTGCCTGCCTCTCATCGTCTACTCCCTGGCGCTCGGTGTCGACTACGGGATGGTCACCCTGCAGCAGCGCCGGCTTCAGCAATTGAGCGACATCGGTGCGATCGTCGCGGCATCCGACATCGACAACGCCGCCGCCAATCTTGCGACCAACTTCCAGAAGAACGGCATTCTCGTTGCCGTCAAGACCGCCGGCGGCTACGTGACCCCGGATGGCGGCCTGCCGCTCGACAGCAACAAGATCGGTCAATTCCAAGCTGTGGCGGAATACACGCCCGGCACCTATGTCGCCGACCCCACCATCCCCGCCGGTCAGCGCTTTGCCGCCGGCGTGAAGCCGTATGACGCCGTAAAGGTTGCAATGACGCAGAAGGCCGAATTCGCCTTCGCCAATGCCTTCACCACCCCGCCGACGCTGCATGCCACGGGAACGGCCTCGGCATCGAAGGTCGCCGCCTTCTCCATCGGCTCGCGTCTTGCGAGCATGAACGGTGGCGTCCTGAACGCTCTTCTCGGCAGCCTGCTGGGCACGACGGTATCGCTCAAGGTGGCAGACTACGAGGCTCTCCTGGCAACCGATGTCGATCTCTTGACCTTCCTCGATCTTCTGGCGACGGACCTCAACCTCACCGCGGCGAACTACGACAAAGTCCTCTCGACGAGCATCTCCTATCCGCAACTGCTTAAGACGCTCGGCAAGACCCCCGGCCTATCCGCGACCGCCTCCAAAACCATCGCCGCGCTCGAAAAGACACTGTCCACCACCCAGCTAAAGGTGAAACTGGAGGATCTCGTCAATCTCGGCCAGACCGGCGAGCGCCTCGTCGGCACCGGCTCGCATCTTTTGGTTCAGGCAAGCGCACTCGACATTCTCTCTACTACGGCACTTGCCGCCAACCAGAAGAAGCAGGTGGCTGTCAATGTCGCGGCCGGTGTTCCCGGCCTGACCAACGTCACGCTGAACCTCGCGATCGGCGAACGTCCGCAGGGCGTGACCTCCAATGCGCTGGGCACGATCGGTACGGCAGTGCGAACGGCGCAGCTGCGTCTTCAGATCGAGGCCACCGTCTCCGGCCTCGCCGCCATCACCGGCATCAAGATCCGCATTCCGCTCTACGTCGAGGCGGCCTATGGCGAAGCAAAGCTCCAGACATTCTCCTGCCTCGGCGGCAATCCCCGCAACGCCAGCCTCGGTGTCGATGTCGTCCCCGGCGTGGCGGAAATCGCACTTGGCGATGTCGACCAGACGGCGATGGCGAACTTCGGCAGCAAGCCACGCGTCACGAGAGCGACGATCATCGACGCCACGCTGCTCAAGGTCTCCGCCATGGCCGACACCACCGCGACCAACAGCACCAAGCAGCGGCTCACCTTCCAGCAGCCGGACATCGCCGCCAAGACGATCAAGAACGTTTCCACACGCGACACGCTGACGACGACGGTGCAATCTCTTCTGAAGAAGACGGATATCCGGCTGCAGCTGCTCTTCATCACGCTCGGCACGGATACCACGGTGCTCGGCGCCATCGCCGACACGCTCTCCGCCGCCACCGTGCCGCTCGACGAACTGCTCTACAACACGCTGTTGTTGCTCGGCATCAAGATCGGCGAGGCCGACGTCCGCTTCACCGACGCCCGCTGCCAGCAGTCCGTACTGGTGCAATAGAAAAAGCCCGGCGCAATGGCCGGGCTCTCCTTCATTCTATTTTCCCGAAGATCAGGCGCTGACGGCCAGACGCTTTTCGTCGCGACCGCTCTTCATGCGCTCGGACAGCAGGAATGCCAGTTCGAGTGCCTGGTCGGCATTGAGACGCGGGTCGCAATGCGTATGGTAGCGGTCGTGCAGGTCTTCCGCCGTGACCGCGCGCGCACCGCCGGTGCACTCCGTCACGTCCTTGCCGGTCATCTCGATGTGGATGCCGCCGGGATGCGAGCCTTCCGCGCGGTGAATCTGGAAGAAGCTTTCGACTTCCGACAGGATCCGCTCGAACGGACGCGTCTTGTAGTGGTTGAGCGTGATCGTGTTGCCGTGCATCGGATCGCAGGACCACACGACCTCGCGGCCCTCACGCTCGACGGCGCGGATGAGACGCGGCAGGTGATCGGCGACCTTGTCGTGACCGAAGCGGCAGATCAACGTCAGCCGGCCGGCCTCGTTGGTCGGGTTCAGGATATCGATCAGGTTCAGCAGATCGTCCGCCTGCAGCGAAGGACCGCACTTCAGACCGATCGGGTTCTTGATACCGCGGCAGTATTCGACATGCGCATGGTCCGCCTGACGCGTACGATCGCCGATCCAGATCATGTGGCCCGAGGTCGCGTACCAGTCGCCCGAGGTCGAGTCGACGCGGGTTAGCGCTTCCTCGTAGCCGAGAAGCAGGGCTTCGTGGCTGGTGAAGAAGTCGGTCTCGCGCAGGCTCGGCTGGTTCTCGGCGGTAATGCCGATCGCCTTCATGAAGTCCATGGTTTCGCTGATGCGGCCGGCGAGCTTGTGGTAGCGCTCACCCTGCGGGCTGTCCTTGACGAAGCCGAGCATCCACTGGTGCACGTTCTCGAGGTTGGCATAGCCACCCATCGCGAAGGCGCGCAGCAGGTTCAGCGTGGCCGCCGACTGGCGGTACGCCATGGCCTGACGCTCAGGGTTCGGAATGCGGGACTCTTCCGTGAACTCGATGCCGTTGATGATATCGCCACGGTAGCTCGGCAGCGACACGTCGCCCTGGGTCTCGATACCAGACGAACGCGGCTTGGCAAACTGACCGGCGATACGACCAACTTTCACGACAGGCAGCTGCGCGCCATAAGTCAAGACGACGGCCATCTGCAGGAAGGCGCGGAAGAAGTCACGGATGTTGTCGGCGCCGTGCTCGGCGAAGCTCTCCGCACAGTCGCCGCCCTGCAGCAGGAAACCGTTGCCTTCGGCGACGTTTGCGAGATGCTTCTTCAGGCGGCGCGCTTCACCGGCAAAAACCAGTGGCGGATAGCTTGCGAGCTGGGCTTCCGTTGCTGCCAATGCCGCCTGGTCCGGATAGTCCGGAACCTGCTGGATCGGTTTTTGCCGCCAACTGTTCGGAGTCCAATTCTGTGCCATTTCGCTCACCTGTTCCAGCATCCGGCCTCTTGCCGGATGTCTCGCCTTAAAAATGCTGGGCGGCTTATAAACCTTTACCGCCTTTTTGCATAGCCGCGTTTGAGCCTCATCGAGGCGCATTTGCGGCCGTGTCGAGCGCTACATAAAGGGATTTGGAAGGACGATTTCAAACGGGAAATGCATCACGCTGTGATGCCAATGGGAAACGCAGTGTCTCCATTGGACGACCGTGCCGGGAAGGGCTTCGCGGCACGGCTCGAAACACGTCTCAGACGCGCACGCCATCCCGCAAGCGATAGCTCGGCGCATACGTCGTCACCAATTCTTCGGCTGCCGTCGGATGTACCGCCATGGTCCGGTCGAAATCATCCTTGGTGCAGCCGGCCTTCAGCGTGATGCCGAGCAGCTGCGCCATTTCGCCGGCGTCGTGACCGAGGATGTGGGCGCCGATCACCTTGCGGCTTGCGCCGTCGACGAGCAGCTTCATGATCATCTTCTCGGTCCGGCCGGAAAGCGTCGCCTTCAGCGGCCGGAACTGCGCGCGATAGACCTCGACATCCTTGTATCGCTTGCCTGCCTCTTCCTCGGTCAGGCCAACGGTCCCGATCTCCGGCTGCGAGAAGACGGCGGTCGCGATCGTGTCGTGGTCCGGCTTGGTCGGATTGTTCTTGTATTCGGTCTCGATGAAGCACATCGCCTCGTGGATCGCCACCGGCGTCAGCTGTACCCGGTCGGTGACATCGCCCAGCGCATAGATGTTCGGAACGTTGGTGCGCGAGTAATCGTCGACGACGATGGCGCCGCGCGCGTCGGTCGCGACGCCCGCCGCCTCCAGCCCCAGGCCTTCCGTGTTCGGAACGCGCCCGATCGCCAGCAACACCACATCGGTCGTCAGCGCGCCGCTGTTCAGCGTCTCGACCTCAAGCCGAGCGCCGTCCTTCGATACCTTCTTCAGCATCTCATGGCAGAGAATGCGAATGCCCTTGGCGACCATCGCCTCATGCAGCCCGCGGCGCATGTCGTGGTCGAAGCGCGAGAGGATTTCGGCCCCACGATAGACGAGAGTCGTCTCGACGCCGAGGCCATGGAAAATGTTGGCGAACTCGACCGCGATGTAGCCGCCGCCGACGATCACGATCGACTTCGGTAGTTCCTCGAGATGAAAGGCCTCGTTGGACGAAATGCAGAGCTCGGAGCCCGGCAGCGCCTCGTGCGGATTGGGCCGCCCGCCGGTCGCGATGACGATGGTCTTCGCCGTCACCGTCTTGCCGCTGTTGACCAACCGCACCGTGTGCGCGTCCACCAGTTCGGCGCGCGTCTCAAGGATCTCGGCGTTGGCGCCCGACAGCCCCTTCTTGTACAGCCCCTCGAGACGGGTGATCTCGGCATCCTTGGCCGCGATCAGCTTCTTCCAGTCGAACGAGCTTTCGCCAACCGTCCAGCCGTATCCCGCCGCATCCTCGAAATGCTCGTGATACTGCGAGGCGTAGACGAACAGCTTCTTCGGCACGCAACCGCGAATGACGCAGGTGCCGCCGTACCGATACTCCTCCGCGATCGCCACCTTCTTGCCGAGCGATGCGGCAACCCGCGCGCTGCGCACGCCGCCGGATCCGCCACCAATGACGAAGAGGTCGTAATCGTAGGAAGTCATGAAAAGCTCCGGATGGAATCGTCGGAAGGGATGGCACAGATATAGTGCCGGGGGCACCAAAAACAAAAGCCCGGACGATGCCGGGCTTTCGCGATTTCCAATATCCCAGGCTTACGGCTTGGCCGCGGGCTTCGCGGCCGCTGCCGGAGCAGCCGGATCGGTACCGGCGGCAGGCGCAACCTTGATCACCTTCGAGAGCTCGGTGCTGGTAGACTTCTGCAGGTCGCGAGAGATGCCCTGCGCCCAGATATCGGCCGCCTTGACGGTCTCGCGCGAAGCGATCGGGCCGTCACGCAGCAGCTTCTGGCCGACCGGCGAGCTGTAGAACTGAGCGATCGCGTTCAGCTCCTCGACCGAGAAAGCCTTTGCGTAGGTGAGCGCCGCTTCCTTTTCGAGATCGGCGCGACGTGGTGCGAGAGCAAGCGCCTGCTTGTCGACCTCAGCCGTGATCACGTCCTGGTAGTTCGGCGAATCCTGGATCAGGTCGGCCTTCAGGCGTTCGGCCAGCCCCGGCAGGATGTTGTCGAACTGAGTGGTCGCGCCGATGGCGTCGATAGCGGCGCGCGCCGCCTTCAGCTGTTCCGGAGAAGCTTCCTGGGCATGCGCCGCAGAGCCGAGTGCGATACCCGAAAGCACCACGGTCGCAGCAGCAAGACGGCCAAGACCTGCAAATTTAATCATGAGTTTCAATGCTCCTGTTACCTGTTCGCCCTGAGCGTTCGTGCGCCTGCTGGACCAGCGATGATCGCAAGCGTCGCCATGTTGAGAAAGAGCCCGTGTTCAACGACTCCGGGTATCGAATAAAGCGCGTTTGAAAGCGCCTCTGCATCAGGAATACGGCCAAAAGATGCATCGATGATGTAGTGGCCGCCGTCCGTGGTAAAATCTCCGTCACCGGATTGCCTCAGCGTCAGCTTGCCGCTCAGACCGAGCCGCGACGCCTGTTTTTCAATGGCGATACGCGTGGCGACGAGCCCGAAGATGTTGACCTCGATCGGCAACGCGAAGGCGCCGAGGGTGTCGACCAGTTTGCTTTCGTCGGCGATGACGATCATCCGCTCGGACGCGGCCGCGACGATCTTTTCACGCAGCAACGCACCGCCGCCGCCCTTGATCAGCCGCAGGTCGGAATCGACCTCGTCGGCGCCGTCGATCGTCAGATCGAGCGTTGGCAGTTCGTCCAGCGACTTCAGGGGAACACCAAGCTCGACGCAAAGTCTCGCGGTGCGCTCCGAGGTTGGAACACCCTCGACCCGGAACCCGCCCGCGACCTTCTCGGCCAGCAGCCGCACGAACTCCTCGGCCGTGCTTCCGGTCCCGATCCCTAGCCGCATGCCGTCTTCGACATGCGACAGCGCAACCTCGGCCGCCTTGATCTTCATTTCGCGGGCATCCATGCGCCGCATACTCCGGATTGTTACGTTGGATGTGCTGTTTACACGCCTCGCAGGTCAAACGAAAGCCAAAATAACGCAATGATTTTCGAAATACGGGGACGGTCGTTACTACCCCTCAATCCTTGGGGGCGTTGCAATTACAGTGCCTATCGCCTACTCCCGGAGCGTTCCAATTGCGAAGAGGCACCCACTTTGATCCCTGCCCTTATCGTCTTCGATCTCGACGGCACGCTGCTCGATACCCACGCCGATCTCGTCGAAAGCCTGAACCACACGATTTCAGCGATCGGCCTTGCGCCCGTGAGCTACGACGACCTCACCCACCTCGTCGGCCAGGGCGCCAAGGTGATGATCGAGCGTGCCTGCAAGCTGCAGGGCGAACCGATCGACGAGAGCGCGCTGCCGCCCCTGCTCGACCGATTCATAGCCCACTACAGCGCCAACATGCCGGGACACACAATGCCATATCCCGGCGTCGTTGATGCCATGAACGCGCTGAAAGACGCAGGCTGCAAGCTCGCCGTCTGCACCAACAAGCTCGAAGGCCTGGCCCGGCCGCTGCTTGACAAGCTCGATCTCACCGGCCACTTCGATGCGATCACCGGCGGCGATACCTTCGAGGTACGCAAGCCCGACGCGAAACACCTGCTCGGCACCGTCGAACTCGCGGGTGGCGACGCCAGCCGCACGATCATGATCGGCGACAGCGTCAACGACATCATGGTTGCCCACAATGCCGGCATTCCCTCGATCGCGGTGCCCTTCGGCTATTCGGACGTGCCGGTCGAAACCCTGAACCCGACCCGCGTCATCACCCACTACCGCGAACTGACGCCGGCGCTGGTGGAAGAGTTGCTGGCAGGCGCCATTTCCTGAGAGCGATGCGAAGATACACAAACGGAAAAAGGCGGCCCGAGAGCCGCCTTTGCTGTTTCATGATGTCTATTTAGCTCAAATCTGAGCGCCACGAGCCTTCGACGTCGCGCTGAAAGCCTTTTCGACATAGGCGTCGCGGCCATAGACGTCGTCGAAATACTGCACGACGCCGTTCTTGTCCGGCCATGCCGTGAAGTAGGCGATGTAGATCGGGAACTTCTGCGGCACCTGGACCGCGTGGTTCTTTCCGGTGGCGATTTCCTGGCCGATCTTGTCGACAGTGGTGTTCAATACGGCGGCCGCCATCGCGCGCGGATCGGCGAGACGCACGCAACCGTGGCTGAGCGCGCGCATGTCACGCTTGAAGAAGCTCTTGGACGGCGTGTCGTGCATGTAGATCGCATGCGCGTTCGGGAACAGGATTTTCAGTTCGCCGAGCGCGTTGTCGCCGCTCGGCGGTTGGCGCACGGAAATGTTTGAGGTCGAGCCGTACCAGTCGACGCTGGAGGAGGGCACGGCGCGGCCGCCGACGGCGACTTCGTAGCCCATGCGATCGAGATAGTTCGGGTCCGCGCGCAGCTTCGGCAGCATCTCGTTGATGATGATCGACTGCGGAACGCCCCAGAACGGATTGAACTCGACGGTCTGAACCTGATCCTGGAAGAAGAAGGTCTGGTGCGACGGCTGGCCGATGACCACCTTCATCGACAACTGCTCCTTGTTGTCGTTGTGGTAGTAGACCATGTAGGCCGGCTGGTTGATGAAGACGTAGCGCGAGCCGAGATCCTCAGGCAGCCAGCGTGCCTGCTCCATCGCGACGACGAGCTTCTCGATCTTCGCGCCATTGCTGTCGCCGCCGGTCATGACGCGGACGGTCGCCTGACCGACCACGCCATCAGGCTTCAGGCCATGTTCCTTCTGGAAGCCTTCGACGAGCGCGACGATCTCCGGTGAATAGTCGATACCGCCGGTGTAAGCCGCAAGCGTCGCCGCATGTTCCGCCTTCAACGCCGCGGAGCCATGCTTGTCGATCGCCTTGACGATGTTGGCGACCTCGCTCGACGTATCGCCCGGGCGCAACAGGCCGGTCAGCGTGATGTTGATCCGCTCCTCGCTGCCGCCTTCGGCGCGCAGCTTGGCAAGCTCGTCCTTCAGGGCGACGAACTGCGGGCCATCGGGCGTACGGCTGGCGAGATAGGCGCCGACATCGGGGCTCATGCGGGCGAGCTTCAGCACCGGCGCGAGGTTGACGTCCTTGCGCTTGAAATCGTGATAACCCGACAGCTTGTTCGGGTCGACACGGCCGCGCACGGTATCCTGCACATAGGCAAGCACCTTGGCGGACAGCGACAATTCGAACTGCATCAGCGCGCGGTCGCGCAGTTCCGGATCGGGAGCCGACTGGTCGACGGCTGGAAGCTCGACGGCATAGTCGGCCAGATCGAGACCGACGGCATTGACGTTGGCGAGTGCCGTCATCGCGGCCTTGGCGCGATCATTGATCTCGCCGCCATCGAGCCAGACCATCTGGTTCTTGACGTCGCCGTAATAGGCCTCGAGCGCCTTGGCGACCTCGGCCGGGGCGCGGACCTTGGCATCGGCAAGATACCGGCGTTGAACGCTCGGCGTCATGTCCGACGCGCCGGCCGCATTGGCGACCGCGCCGGTCACGACCGGATCGGTGAACTTGGTCGTATCGACCAGGCGCATGGCATCGGGCTTGTAGGTGTAATATTGCGGGCTGGAAACCTTCGGCAGCGGCGCGCTGGTATTGGCCTGCGGCGGCGCGATGGCGGCCGGAGCCGGGTTCATCATCGTGCCCTGGGCCCGCGCGCGATCACCGCGGATCATGTCCATCAGCGTATAGGCATGTGCAGGCGCCATGCCCATAGCGGCCATGCCGCAAGTAACAGCCAGTGCGGAAACCGCACTTTTCAAAATGAAGCTCATGCTTTTTTCCAGTCCCAGTACCATGCTGTCTTCGATCGTGGGCAACGCCCAGTTCAAAACTCGTCTCATCCGGCGCCAGCCGTTGAAATGACAGAAAGCAGGCGCCACTGCTAGCCTTGGAAACCTCAAGATAGTGTGACGCGATACGCTCGCCCGCCATCCGGCAGTTCACACAAAATTATGAAATTATTGGTTAATTTTTTACTTTATTTTGGCGCATCGAAACACTCGCCAAAAGCCCGCCGTGAGATAAAAAGCCGGGCGTGTCCGAAAAAGCACTCATAGCGAAACGGATAACATGATTTCGCCGTTCATATTTCCGCGACCACGCGGTTTTCTTCCCGCTGTTTCAGACCTATAAGACCCGCATCTTTGCAGCGCCTAGGCGACAGAAAGGCATGATGATGACCTCTACCCGCATGGAAACAGATACCTTCGGCCCGATCGAAGTGCAGAGCGACCGATATTGGGGCGCCCAGGCCGAGCGCTCGCTCGGCAATTTCAAGATCGGCTGGGAAAAGCAACCGACCTCGATCGTGCGCGCGCTGGGCATCGTCAAGCAGGCCGCCGCCCGTGCCAACATGGCGCTTGGGAAACTCGATCCCGCGATCGGCAATGCGATCGTCGATGCGGCGCAGGAAGTCATCGACGGCAGGCTCAACGACCACTTCCCGCTGGTCGTCTGGCAGACCGGCTCCGGCACGCAATCGAACATGAATGCCAACGAGGTGATCTCCAACCGCGCGATCGAGGTGCTCGGCGGCGTTATGGGCTCGAAGAAGCCTGTTCATCCGAACGACCATGTCAACATGAGCCAGTCGTCGAACGACACCTATCCGACGGCCATGCACATCGCCTGCGTCGAGCAGATCGTCCACCACCTGCTGCCGGGCCTCAAGCACCTTCATGCCGCGCTCGACATGAAGGTCACAGAGTTCAGCCACATCATCAAGATCGGCCGCACCCACACCCAGGACGCGACGCCGCTGACGCTCGGCCAGGAATTCTCGGGCTATGCCGCCCAGGTCGGTTCGGCGATCGCCAATATCGAGCTGACGCTGCCGGCGCTCTCCAAGCTCGCGCAGGGCGGCACCGCCGTCGGCACCGGCCTCAACGCCCCGATCGGCTTTGCCGAAAAGGTCGCCGACGAGATTTCCGCTATCACCGGCCTGCCCTTCGTCACCGCGCCGAACAAGTTCGAGGCGCTCGCCTCGCACGATTCCATGGTCTTCGCCCATGGTGCGATCAACGCGGCGGCGGCGGCCCTCTTCAAGATCGCCAACGACATCCGCTTCCTCGGCTCCGGCCCGCGCGCCGGCCTCGGCGAACTGTCGCTGCCGGAAAATGAGCCGGGCTCGTCAATCATGCCGGGCAAGGTCAACCCGACGCAGTCGGAAGCCCTCACCCAGGTCTGCGCCCACATCTTCGGCAACCACGCCGCGCTCACCTTTGCCGGCAGCCAGGGCCACTTCGAGCTCAATGTCTACAATCCCATGATGGCCTACAACTTCCTGCAGTCGGTGCAGCTGCTCGGCGACGCCGCCGTCTCCTTCACCGACAATTGCGTCGTCGGCATCGAGGCCCGCGAGGACAACATCAGGAAGGGCGTCGAGAACTCACTGATGTTGGTCACGGCGCTGAACGCCAAGCTCGGCTACGACATCTGCGCCAAGATCGCCAAGACCGCCCACAAGAACGGCACGACGCTGCGCGAGGAAGCAGTTGGTGGCGTTTACCTGACGAACGAAGAGTTCGATCAGTATGTCCGCCCGGAAACCATGATCGGACCCAAGTAAGCGCCAAGTAAGCGCCATCCCGAACTGTTGCTGAACCACCCGACACCGCCACGGCCTCCGTGGCGGTGTTTTTCATGCATTCTTGAGCATTTTTCGAAGGTTTTAGAATGATTGCAATTGGCCAGATGCCCGCATAGACCGTCTGCGATTTCCATTCCGGCCCGCACGAAAGGTCATTCGATGGCTGACGATCTCTTCCCCCTCGGCAAAGACTCCACCCAGTACCGCAAGATCAGCAGCGCCCACGTCTCTGTCGACAGCTTCAAGGGCCAGGACATCCTGACCGTCGAGCCCGAGGGCATCCGGCTGCTGGCCGAGACAGCGTTTGCCGACATCAACCACCTGCTGCGACCCGGCCACCTGAAGCAGCTCGCCTCTATCCTCGACGATCCCGAGGCGACCGACAACGACCGCTTCGTCGCCTACGACCTGCTAAAGAACGCCAACATCGCTGCCGGCGGCGTGCTGCCGATGTGCCAGGATACGGGCACGGCGATCATCATGGGCAAGAAGGGCCGCCGCGTCTGGACCGAGGGCGAGGACTATTCGGCGCTCGCCAAGGGCGTGATGGACGCCTACGAGAAGAAGAACCTGCGCTATTCGCAGCTGGCCCCGATCAAGATGTTCGAGGAGAAGAACACCAGGAACAACCTGCCGGCCCAGATCGACATCTATGAGGAAGGCACGGACGAATATAATTTCCTCTTTGTCGCCAAGGGCGGCGGCTCGGCCAACAAGACCTTCCTTTACCAGGGCACGCCCTCGCTGTTGACGCACGACCGGATGATCGACTTCCTTAAGGAGAAGATCCTGACGCTGGGTACGGCAGCCTGTCCTCCCTACCATCTGGCGATCGTCATCGGCGGCACCTCGGCCGAGATGAACCTGAAGACCGTCAAGCTCGCCTCGACGCGCTATCTCGACGATCTCCCGACCGAAGGCTCCGAGAGCGGCCACGCCTTCCGCGACGTCGAGATGGAAAAGGAAATCCACAAGCTTACGCAGCAGATGGGTGTCGGCGCCCAGTTCGGCGGCAAGTATTTCTGCCACGACGTGCGTGTCATCCGCCTGCCCCGCCACGGCGCCTCGCTGCCGATCGGCCTCGGCGTCTCCTGTTCCGCCGACCGCCAGGCCAAGGGCAAGATCACCCGCGACGGGATCTTCGTCGAGCAGCTGGAAACAGATCCCTCCAAGTATATGCCTGAGATCGACGAGACGAAGCTGTCGGAATCGATGGTTCGCATCGATCTGAACCAGCCGATGCAGGATATACTTGCCGAACTCAGCAAGCATCCAGTGAAAACCCGCCTGTCGCTGACGGGCACGATCATCGTCGCCCGCGACCTCGCGCACTCCAAGATCCGCGAACGGCTGGAAAAGGGCGAAGGCATGCCCGACTACATGAAGAACCACCCGGTCTACTACGCCGGCCCCGCCAAGACACCGGCCGGTTACGCCTCCGGCTCCTTCGGCCCGACCACAGCCGGCCGCATGGACAGCTACGTCGACCAGTTCCAGTCCTTCGGCGGCTCTATGGTGATGCTTGCCAAGGGCAACCGCTCGCGCGCCGTCCGCGAGGCCTGCAAGACCCATGGCGGCTTCTATCTCGGCTCGATCGGCGGCCCGGCCGCGCGTCTGGCGCAGGATTGCATCCGAAAGGTCGAGGTGCTGGAATATCCGGAGCTCGGCATGGAAGCCGTCTGGAAGATCGAGGTCGAGGACTTCCCCGCCTTCATCGTCACCGACGACAAGGGCAACGATTTCTTCCAGGAATTCAACCTCGGCTGACCGTCGCCCGCCCCCCGAATACGGCCATCGCGGCATCTCCGCTGCGCTGGCCGCCGCATCCTGACCCGGCCACCCGTCTTGCTTTACTTTTTTACTGGCGTCACTCGCGCCCTGCGCGTGTCGAACAGACATGCTGCCGAAATTACTGAATAAAAATCAGTAAGATAAGGCTAGACGGCCAATCGCATGTAAATTTCACATGTAATCTTTGGTATATCCAAGTTTAATCATTTCCAAAGATTTGTGCGCTACACATTTAAACACTGCTTTTTGAAGTTTGATGAGGAGTAGCCGGATGACGACGGCCATTGCGCAGAAGGCGCAGGTTCCCGATGTGGCAGGTCAGATCACATTCGCGATGCGCTCCATGGGCGTAGCGCCCATTCCCCGGAACTACGAACTCTTCTACGAAGCCTATATCGGCTCCAACCCCGCCCTCACCCGCGACCTAGCCGCTCTTGGCAGCCAGGTGACGCAGGAGGAGCTCGACCAGCTCGGCTCCCAGTATTTCACCCACAACCCGACCCGCATCTTCGACGACGCTCACAGCCGCATCGCGGGCGAACTGGAGACGCTGCTGCGCGTACTGCGCCAGGAGCAGACGTCGCTGGAAAGCTATAACAAGCTGCTCGGCGAAACCTACCGTCGCATCAGTTCGAAGAACCATAGCAGCGTCGACCTCATCGAGAGCGCCTTGTCACTGCTGACGACAGCGACCGGCGACACCATGGCGCACGGTGAAAAGACCGTCGAGAACGTTGTGCAGCGCTCGCAGGAAATGGACCAGGTCCGCCGCGAACTCGACGAGTACAAGCGCATCGCCAATACCGACTCGCTGACGCGCCTGTCGAACCGCCGCGCCTTCGACGACCGCCTCGCCGCCGTCTTCAACAACCCGGCCATGCGCCCCGTCACGGCGCTCATCCTCGCCGACATCGACAATTTCAAGAAGATCAACGACACCTACGGCCACCCGGTCGGCGACAAGATCCTCGCCACGGTCGCCTCGGTCATCCGCGCCAACGTCCGCCGCGATGTCTTCGTCGCACGCACGGGCGGCGAGGAATTCGCGCTGATCATCGACGGCAATACCGCCGAGGAAGTGATGGCGACGGCGGAGCGTATCCGCCGGACACTGGAAACCACGCCCTTCACCAACTCCCGCACCAGGGTCAACTACGGCCCGGTCACGGTGTCGGCCGGTGTCTGCATGGCCTCGAATGCCGAGGACGCGGGCGAGCTTTACCACAAGGCCGACGTCGCCCTTTACGGCGCCAAGAACTCCGGCCGCAATTGCAGCGTTCTCTTCGAGGACGGCATGCAGAAGGACTTCACCAAGAGCTGGCTGATTTACAAGGGATAATCCCTCGTCGTCACCACATGGTTTTCGCGGCGCGACCGGCCCACTCCCGGTCGTATGTTTCGTGGTCGAATGCCTCGGTCGCCGCCTTCAGCATCAACCCCGGCGTCGGCAGGCTCTTCGGATCCACGAAGGTTGCAGGATTCCACAACTCCGAACGCATCAGAGCACGCGCGCACTGGAAATAGACTTCATCGATCTCGATGACGATCACCGTGCGCGGATGCCGGCCCTCCATCTCGAAACTCTCGAGCAACGCCTCGTCGTTGGAGACCACGCCACGCCCGTTGATGCGCATCGTGGTGTTCGAGCCGGGAATGAGGAACATCGACGCAAGTCTCGGATCGCGCACGATATTCGACAGCGAATCGACTCGGTTGTTGCCGCGCCAGTCAGGCATGTGAAGCGTCCGATCGTCGACGATACGCACCACGCCGCCGATATCGCCGCGCGGCGAGCAATCGAGCCCCTCGGGACCAACGGTCGCCAGCGCCACGAAGGGCGATGCCTCGATCATCTGCCGATAGAGCGGCGTCAGATGCTTCGTGACTTTGGCGACAGAGGCCTCTGAGAGGCCTCCCCCGTAGATGGCGCTGAGTTCCTCGATCGAGCTGATGATTTTCATTGGGCAATCCATTTGATTTGCGCGGATGTACTTAGCCGGCGAAAATGACGCAGTCGTGACACTTCTTGCATCTCCTGGAGTCAGTGCAGCGTCGAAACGGTGGCATGACCACCGAGCGATCGATACTCCCAAGCAGCTACGACGATCATCACCAGCGCTGCCAGCATTCCCATCACGTAGACAGCCGTGAACGGCGCGACGAAACCAAGGAGGAGCAACAGCACCAGGCCGCCGATATGCGACAGCGGCGGTCGCCCGCTGGTCGCCCCCTTGAACCAGAGGTTTCCCGCAAGAAACAATCCCGGCCCGCCGAGCACAGACAGGATGATGCCGAGCTCGCCGCTCTCGTGAGGATGCGAGAACATGAACTCTACGGCGACGGCATGGACGATGATGCCCGCCAGGATCGGGATGTGGGCATAGGTGAAGGCCTGACGCGCCAGGCTGCCGGGCACTGCCTCATGCTCGATCCGATGTGCCGCCCGCTCATGCCCGAAACGGAAATAGAGCCACCACATAGCCACCGTGCCGACGAAACCGGTGACGAAAACCACCGCCGTCAGGCCAGAGAACGGAAGTTCCGAGAAGGTGCGGCCGGACACGAGGATCGCCTCCCCAAGGCAGATGATAACGAAGAGCGCGCAGCGTTCCGCCATATGCGCACCGGAAACATCCCAGTCCGCGGTGGTCGATTTTCCCAGCCCCGGCACGACGAAGCCGCTCGCCGGTCCCGCATATTCGATCACAATTGCGATCAGCCATGCGATCAGCCGCGCCTCGTGCTCAAGCAGGCCACCTGCGATCCAGAAAACGCCGGAGACGATCAGCCAGGTGCTGATGCGCAGGAAATTGCGATAGTTCGATGCACTTGCCTGCTTGACCGCGTAGGCCGCGAACAGCGACCGTCCGACCTGCATCAGCACATAGGCACCCGCGAACAACAGCCCCTTCTCGCCGAAGGCTTCCGGAATGGATGCGGAGAGGACGAGGCCGAGCAGCATCAGCACGACAAGCATGCCGCGCACCGGCATCTTTTCCGGATCGAGCCAGTTCGTGACCCAGGCCGTGAAGATCCAGACCCACCAGACGGCAAAGGTCATCAGCCCCGCTTCCAGCGCGCCGAGCGGCGTGTAGTGCGCGGCAAGAGCGTGCGACAGCTGAGAAATCGAGAAAACGAACACGAGGTCGAAGAACAGCTCCAGGAAGGTGACCCGGCTGCTGCCAGGACCACCCTTGGCCCGCAGCCAGTTGCGTGTGCTCGTTCCCGCCATTCGTTTCCCTCGTGATTGATATCGGTCAGCGCGGCTTTTCGGATGTGTCGCGGCTCATGCCCTTCTCGCGCAGTTCATCCTCATAGGCCGCGAACAACGCCTCGCCCTTCTCGCCGAGTTCGCGCAGATAGGTCCAGGTGAAAATCCCGGTATCATGCATGTCGTCGAAGCCGATGCGCACCGCGTAGTTGCCTGTCGGGACCATGGAGATGATCGCGACATTGCGCTTGCCCGGCACGGTGACCTTCTGCCCCGGTCCATGGCCCTGCACCTCCGCCGATGGCGAAAGCACGCGCAGCATCTCCGCCGAAAGCTCGAAGCTCTGCCCATCGTTGAAGGTTACGACGAGCCGTTGCCGGTCCTTCGACACCCTGAGTTCAGTTGGCCAGATATCGCCCATGATCCAATCCCCTTGGCGTTCAGGAGTAGGCAATGAAACCTTGTGAGGCAAGTTCAATTTGCCGTGCTCCAAAGCCGTTTCCCTTGACGTCGCAATGGCCTATACGCACATTAGTACCATTGCGGAGGTATTCGTGAACAGCAACGTTCCAGCAATAGGCTCGGCTATCGAAAGCGCAAAGCCACTCGTCGCCGAGGCGACACCGATGATCGACCCGTTCCAGCGGGCCGTCACCTATCTGCGTGTTTCCGTGACCGATCGCTGCGACTTCCGCTGCACCTATTGCATGGCCGAGAACATGAACTTTCTGCCGAAGAAGGATCTGTTGACGCTGGAGGAATTGAACCGCCTCTGTTCCGCCTTCATCGACAAGGGCGTGCGCAGGCTGCGACTGACCGGCGGCGAACCGCTGGTGCGCAAGAACATCATGCATCTCGTGCGCGAACTCGGCAAGAAGATCGGCAGCGGCCTAGACGAGCTGACGCTGACCACCAACGGCTCGCAACTCGCCCGCTTCGCCGACGAACTCTACGATTGCGGCGTGCGCCGCATCAATGTCTCTCTCGACACTCTCGACCCGGAGAAATTCCGCCAGATCACGCGCTGGGGTGATTTCAACAAGGTCATGGAAGGCATCGACGCCGCTCAGAAGGCCGGACTGAAGATCAAGCTCAACGCCGTCGCGCTCAAGGATTTCAACGACGTCGAAATGCCCGACATGATCCGCTTCGCGCATGGCCGTGGCATGGACCTGACCGTCATCGAGACCATGCCGATGGGCGAGATCGAGGAAGACCGCACCGACCGCTACCTTCCGCTTTCCAAGCTGCGCGCCGATCTCGAGCGTCAGTTCACGCTGACCGAGATCGGCTACCGCACCGGCGGGCCCGCGCGATATGTCACCGTCGAAGAAACCGGCGGCCGCCTCGGCTTCATCACCCCGATGACGCATAATTTCTGCGAGAGCTGCAACCGCGTCCGCCTCACCTGCACCGGCACGCTCTACATGTGCCTCGGCCAGAACGACGCCGCCGACCTGCGCTCGACCATGCGCGCCACCGAGGACGACGGCCTGCTCTACGCCGCGATCGACGAAGCGATCTCGCGCAAGCCGAAAGGCCATGACTTCATCATCGACCGCACACACAACCGCCCCGCCGTCAGCCGCCATATGAGCGTCACCGGCGGGTGACGCCAAGCAGCAGGCATTCCCGACCATCCATTATTGTGCAGTGCGCAAACGATTTATCATGGCTGTAACGCGCATTCGATTCCCTTGGGACCGCTTCGGCACTAAAAGAGCGTCGAAGAATCGGAAACGTTTTCATGCCGCGGTCACGCAATACCCAGGGTGCAATCTACATGAGTGCTGCGATGGCGGGTTTTTCCTGCAGCGACGCACTCTCGAAATCGGTGATCAGCTCGATGAATGCCGGCCAGATCATGTGCATTCGCGGTCTCTTCACCAGCATCTTCGTCTACATCATAGCGCATCGCATGGGCGCGCTGCGCCCTTGGCGCATCATCCTTCATCCCGCCGTGATCATCCGCGTCGTCTGCGAAATCCTCGCGGCCGTTACTTACATCACCGCGCTGGGCATGATGCCGATCGCCAATGCGTCGGCGATTCTGCAATCGCTGCCGCTCCTCGTCACGCTCGGCGCGGCGCTGTTTTTCGGAGAGCCGGTCGGCTGGCGCCGCTGGTCGGCGATCATCGTCGGACTGATCGGCGTGATGGTCATCATCCGGCCGGGCGCCGACGGCTTCACGATCGCGGCCCTATTGTGCGTCGCCAGCGTGCTCGTCACCGCGGGCCGCGACCTTGCGACGCGCACGATCTCACCGGAAATCCCTTCCTTGATGATAACCGTCGTCACCGCCGTATCGGTCACAATCTTCGGAGCCTTGCTGACGCCGGTTCTGGGCGGCTGGAGCCCTGTCAGCGTCACGTCGCTCTCCCACATCCTGCTTGCGGCCATCCTCGTGCTGATCGGCTACCAGACGGTGATCATGGCGATGCGCACCGGCGAGATCTCCTTCGTCGCACCGTTTCGCTATACCGGCCTGATCTTCTCGGCGCTTCTCGGCCTTGTGTTCTTCGCCGAGCGTCCCGACAGCTGGACATTGATCGGGGCTGCCATCGTCATAGCGTCCGGGCTCTACACGTTCTATCGTGAGG
This sequence comes from Rhizobium sp. S152, assembly GCF_030380735.1. Taxonomy (GTDB): domain Bacteria; phylum Pseudomonadota; class Alphaproteobacteria; order Rhizobiales; family Rhizobiaceae; genus Rhizobium. Next base: position 296,539 of record NZ_JAUDRZ010000026.1, read on the forward strand.
CCAAGCGCCACGTGGCACCGGTCGCGCAGGAATCCGAACCGCGAACTCCAGTCTGAGGCAGGCAATGAGCGATTTTTTGCTGGACAGATCGAATATCCCGGGCGTCGTTCTCGCGGGCGGCCGCTCGTCGCGCATGGGCCGCGACAAGGCCGTCGTGACGCTGGCCGGCCTCACCCTGATGGACCGCGTCATCGCGCAGCTGGCACCGCAGGTGACCACCGTCGCCGTCAATGCCGACCAGCCTCCCGAGAACTGCGACCGCCTCTTCATTCCCGACATCGTGCCGGGAAAGGCGGGCCCGATGGCCGGCATCCATGCCGCCATGGCCCATGGCGCCACACTTTCTGGCGTTACCCACGTCGTGACCGTCTCCGTCGATAGCCCGTTCTTCCCGTCGGATCTCGTCGACTGGCTCGCCGGCGCCATCGACAAACCCAAGAAGATCGCCATCGCGGCGTCCGAGAGCCGCAGCCATCCGGTCTTCGGCCTCTGGCCGGTCGCGCTCGCCGGCGAACTCGCAACGTGGATCGCCACCGACGACAAGCGCAGGGTGAGAGACTTCCTGTTGCGTCATGACGTTACGGTCGTGACCTTCCCGCTGCGCCCCACCCGCGCCAGCCTTCTCGACCCCTTCTTCAACGTCAACACGCCCGACGACCTCGTCGAAGCCGAGCGCTGGATGAGGGTGCTGGCCTGATGGACAAGCCCCGCATATTCGGCATTGCAGGCTGGAAGAACTCGGGCAAGACCGGCCTTGCCGTCCGCCTCGTCGAGGAGTTCACCCGCCGCGGCTACCGGATATCCACCATCAAGCACGCCCATCATGACTTCGACATCGACAAGGTCGGCGCCGACAGCTATCGGCATCGCCAGGCCGGCGCGCATGAGGTGACCATTGTGTCGGGCACACGCTTCGCCATCATGCACGAACTGCGTGGCGCGCCGGAGCCGAGCTTCGAGGATATTCTCGCCCGCATCGCCCCTTGCGATCTGGTGCTCGTCGAGGGCTACAAACGCGAGCCGATCCCGAAGATCGAAGCGCGCAGGCTGGAGGCCGCCAATCGCGAGCCGCTGGCGCCGGGCGATCCGTTCATCGCCGCGATCGCCGCCGATCATCCCGTGAGCGACACAACCCTGCCCGTCTTCGATCTCGACGACACCGCTGGGATCGCCGATTTCATCACCGATATCGTCGGCCTTTCCTTGAAATGAAAAGGCCGCGGCGGTTTCCCGTCGCGGCCTTCGTTTCGTTGAGCGGTGCCTCGATCAGTTGCGCGAAGCAACCGGCCGCACCAGCGCCGTGACGCGGCGGATGGTGACGCGGCGGTTTTCCTGGTTCGGGCCCTGCGTGTTGACCTTCAGATAACGCTCGCCGTAGCCCTGCGTCGCCAGGTTCTCAGGCGGGATGCCGTAGACGTCGCTCATGACGTTGGCGACCGATTCCGCACGCTGGTCGGAGAGAACGAGGTTGCTCTGGTCCGAGCCGACGGCATCCGTATGGCCTTCGATCAGGAAGGTTTCCGACGGATCCTTGCGCAGCACCTCATTGATCGCGTCGGCCACCTTGCGCAGGCTGCGAGCCTGAGTCATCGGGATCTCGGCGCTGCCGGTCGCGAATGTGATCGTATCAAGGTCGATACGGCGCACCTTGTCGCGGATACGGGCCGAATACTTCACCTCGTCGAGCGAATAGACGCGTTCGACAGGCTCGACCGGCGGCTCGCGCAGGAAGTCGTAGTAGTCGCGGTCGTCGTCGTTGCTCGTGTCCATGATGTAGTCGTTGAGCGGAATACGAAGACGCATCGGTGGCAGGTCCGCGCCCGGATCCTCGAAGTAGCTGCGATCGGGATCGTCATAGAGTTCCGGCGAGTAGTAGAGCACCGATTCCCGGCCGCGATTGTCGATGCGCGAGCGCTGGATGATATCGCCGTAGCGGTTGCGCACAGTCACGATCTGGTAGCCGTCACGGTCGATCGTCTCGCGATAGCGGTCGCGCGGCAGCTGCTCATAGATCGGCCGTTCGCCATCCCGGAGGAAGCGGCGGTCGTCGTCGCCACGCACATAGGTCTGGTTGTTGAACTGGATGATCACGCGATTGTCGTCGCCGCGCTCACCATACCGCGCACCATCGGGCCGCTCGAACTGTGGGCGACGATCAAGACGCTCACCCTGCTCGCTGGTAACAGCCTCGATCTTGATCGGCGGACGCTTCTCGCCACTGGGGGCGACCTGTGCATCGGCGTCGGACTTCGGAACGCGGATGTTCTGCTCCTGCCCGCGCTGCCTGTCGCGGTCGCGGCGCGACTGGACGCCACCGGACCGGTCCGCATCCTTGTCGCTGTCGAGGACGGCGGCGCCGTTCTCGACCGGAAGCACCACGGTTTCCGTGCTCTTGCTCGGATCGGCGGCGATTTCCTTGCGGCGTTCGAGTTCCTTCGGCGTCACCTTCTCAGGTGCGGGTATGGCCTGCTCGGCCTGGCCGGCAGCCGGCTGGCCGTTCGGCTGAAGCTGCTCGCCCTGCTGGACGGGTGGTTGCTCGCCAGAAGGCTGCTGCTCGCCGGTCTGCGGCTGCTGATCCGGCTCGGGCGCCTTGCCTTCGGTCGGAGCAGCAGGCTTGCCTGCCTTCTGCCCTTCGGGCGCCTCGCTGGGCTTCGGCACGTCGCTGCCTTCGGGCTGCTGCGGAGTGGCCTGCTTGGTCTCGTCGGGCTTCTGCCCGTCCTGAGGCGCTTCGGCTGCCGTCGGCTTCTTGCGCTCTGGCTTGCCGGCGGGCTGCTCTTCACCTTCAGCGGCTGCGGGCTTCTTGTCGCGCTGCTTGCGGGGCTGCTGCGGCTCTTCGGCCTGCGGCTGAGCCTGCTGTTCCTGCGGCGCGGACTGATCCTGCTGCTGAGGAGCGGATTCCTGCTGTTCTGGCTGCTTCTCGCGCTTGTTGCGCTTCGGCTTTTCGGCGGGCTGCTCCTGTGCGGGTGCGGCCTGCTCGGCTTGCGGTTCCGCCTGCTGTTCTGCTGCGGGCTGGCGCTGCTTGCGTGGGCGTTCGGCCGGCGCTTCCTGCTGCATGGCAGGCGCTTCCTGCTGTTCTGCCTGCGGTTCGCGCTGCTTGCGCGGACGCTCGGCCGGCGCCTCCTGCTGCGTGGCCGGCGCTTCCTGCTGCTCGGCCTGCGGCTCACGCTGCTTGCGCGGCCGTTCGGCGGGCGCTTCCTGCTGGGCCGGCTGTTCGGCCTGCGGCGCCTGTTCGCCACCGCCTTCCTGCTGCTGCTTGCGACGCTTCTTCAGCAGCTCCTCATCGGAGGCGTCCTGCGCCACCTCGAAGCTGCCTGTGGTCGCACGGGGTGCCGCGCTGGTCTGCTCGATGCTGGGCGCGGCCGCGAAGGAATGCACGGGCTGCATCACCATCGACAACGACAGCAGCGGAAAGGCAGCACTGGCAAATAGTCTTGATTTCATTCCCATTGGGTTCCTCGTACGTTTTTATTCTTCTCGACACCAGAATAGGGCGTCCCGTTTTGGTGCGCGGATTGCTCCATGTAATCGCGCAGGGCGGTATTTGTTCCGCCAGTCTTAGGAACTGCATCATTAACCCGATGTGAATATGGCAGCCGGGAACCGTTCATCTTCACAGCCGATTGCATAGCCTGCAATCTCTGTGATTCCAGTTGCAATTCCGAAAAAAAAGGTTTGATTATCGCCGCAAGGCGTTGCAAGGCATCGCCCCATATTGGCTGCCGACGCAAAACAAGAAAACGGACGGCAGCTACCAACAGAGAGGATTAACATGCGCATCCATTCCCGTATTCTCGCAGCGGCCTCCGTCGCCGCCCTGTCGCTCTTCGCCGGCTCGGCGATGGCCGATGGCGAGAAGTATGTCATCGGCACCGACTCCACCTACCCGCCCTTCGAGTATGTAGACGCCAGCGGCCAGTTCCTGGGCTTCGACATGGACATCGCGCGCGCGCTCTGCGCCGAGATGAAGGCCGACTGCACCATCGTCAGCAGCGACTGGGACGGCATCATCCCCGGCCTCAACGCCAAGAAGTTCGACATGATCATCTCGTCCATGTCGATCACCCCTGAGCGCTCCAAGCTCGTCGACTTCACCAACAAGTACTACAACACCCCGCCGGCGATCGCCGTACCGAAGGACTCGGACGTCAAGGATGTCGAAGGCCTCAAGGGTAAGGCGATTGGCGCCCAGACCTCCACGACGCACGCCAACTACGCCGAAAAGCACCTGCCCGACACCGAGCTCAAGCTCTATCCGACGGCCGACGAGTACAAGCTCGACATCGCCAACGGTCGTGTCGACGCCGTCATCGACGACATCGTCGTGCTGTCGCAGTGGGTGAAGTCCGACGCCGGCGCTTGCTGCAAGATCCTGACGCCGCTTCCCGTCGACAAGGAAATCAACGGCGTTGGCGCCGGCATCGCCGTACGCCAGGGCGACCCGCTGCGCGAAAAGCTGAACACGGCGATCGCCGCGATCCGCGCCAACGGCACCTACAAGAAGATCCAGGACAAGTACTTCGATTTCGACGTCTACGGCGCCGAATAACTTGTAGTCCACTAACAAATGCGATGGCGGAAGGCTTGCCCTTCCGCCATTTTTGTCTGACAAAGGGTTCAAGATCAAAGTGGCAAAAGCCGCGAGGGGAAAATTGGCATGAGCGGATTATTTTCCGCGCTGGGTTCGTTATGGGCCTGGATAGGGTATATTTTCGATCCGCTGTGCGGACCCGTTGGCATCTTCACCTGGTTCGGCTCCTCGACGATCCTCGCCTGTGGTGACACCGGCTGGGGTGACGAGATTGCCGCCGGCCTGAAGGTGACCGTCGCCGTCGCTCTGATCACCCTGCCGATCGGCCTCATCATCGGCTTTCTTGTGGCGCTGGGGCAGCAGTCCGAAGAGAAATCCGTCCGCCTCGCCGCCGGCATCTACACCACGATTTTCCGCGGCCTGCCGGAACTGCTGACGCTCTTCATCATCTATTACGGCATGCAGATCCTTCTCCAGTCGGTGCTGGCCTGGCTCGGCTATGACGGCCGCATCGAGATCAACGCTTTCCTGGCAGGCGTGATCGCTCTGTCCGTGGTCTTCTCCTCCTACTGTTCCGAAGTGCTGCTGTCGGCATTCCGCGCCATTCCGAAGGGCCAGTATGAAGCCGGCGACGCGCTCGGCTTTCATCGCGGTCGCACGATGATGCTGATCGTCCTGCCGCAGCTCGTGCGCATCGCGCTCCCCGGCCTCGTCAATCTCTGGATGATCCTGCTCAAGGACACCTCCTATGTGTCGATCATCGGGCTCGCCGACATCCTTCGCCAGACCGGCGTCGCCGTGAAAGTCACCAAGCAAGCCTTCCTGTTCTACGGCCTGTCCTGTCTGCTCTATCTCGGCCTCGCAATCATTTCCTCTTTCGGACTGCGCTACATCGAACGCTGGTCGAAGCGCTCGGAGGTTCGCCGATGAGCCACGCCGAAACCCTCATCCCGCCGCAGCCGGCTCCGAAGCAGGTACGCCAGGGCATCAGCAAATCCCATATCGTCGGCTGCATCGTCGTCGGCCTCTGGATCCTGCTTGCCATCGCCCTCATCGCCATGGTCGTCCTCGGCTGGGATCCCGAGAAATTCACGCGCTACGGACCGCGCTACCTCCACGGCCTCGCCACGACGATCACGCTGGTCACGATATCCATCGTCTGCGGCGCCGTCCTTTCCGTGCCGTTGGCCTTCGCGCGTATGTCGCCTAACAAGGTGATCAACGGCCTCGCCTATGCCTATGTCTATATCTTCCGTGGCACGCCGCTGCTCGCCCAGCTCTTTCTGATCTACTACGGCCTCGGCCAGTTCCGCCCACAGCTCGAGGCGATAGGCATGTGGTGGTTCTTCCGCGAGGCGTGGTATTGCGGCCTTTTCGCGATGACCATCAACACCGCGGCCTACCAGGCGGAAATCCTGCGCGGCGCTATCGAGAGCGTGCCGAGGGGTCAGCACGAGGCGGCCGCCTCGCTCGGCATTCACAAGATCATCGCATTCCGCAAGATCGTGCTGCCGCAGGCGCTGATCGTGGCGCTGCGTCCCTACGGCAACGAGATCATCCTGATGGTCAAGGGCTCGGCCGTGGTTGCGATCATCACCGTTCTCGACCTGATGGGCGAAACCCGCTACGCCTTCTCGCGCACCTTCGACTACCAGACCTATCTGTGGGCGGCGATCTTCTATCTCGCCATCGTCGAGACCCTGCGCCACCTCTGGGCCTGGATTGAACGTCGCCTCACCCGCCATCTGAAACGGTGAATGGCAGCACTCAAGCCATGCAGCTGCTAACACACTGAAACAAAACGAAAAGACGCGTTTCCGCTGGCCTTTTCGCAAGCTTCGGTTAACCTTCCCGTGTTTCCATTTTATCAGGCGCTAATAAGCGCCCAATGGGAACGGGAAGCGAGACCGAAGATGCACAAGGACATGGAAAGACAGCTCAAGGGTTACGGCCTGACGACGGCCCAGATCCTCTACCGCATGCCGGACCACCCGGCGTTCCTGCAGACCTACATTTGGCAGGACTACGACCTGGCGCCGGAGTTTCCCGAGATGCGCGGCTTCCTCAAGTTCTGGCAGGAACAGCTGGACGGGCCGCTGCACTCCGTGCGCTACATCCACCGCAAGCTGATCTCCGCCACCGAGTGGCGCGCGCTGAAGGGCGAGTTCATCCTGCACTGACGCCAGCGAACCGGCATCCGCCAATCCCGGCGGCACGCTCTACTTTTGCTGCAAGCCGGCCGAACCACGCGCCGTGCCACCATCGCCGCCATTGCAAAACCGGCGCAGTCGGCCTAGAGCCTGCGCAACGAATGAAACGGTGGTGAAGAAGATGGCGAAGAAGATCGACGAGGAAGCGCTGGCGGAAGCCTATAACCGGGCGCTGGCGCTTGAGAAGGCGGGCGAGATCGACGCCGCCGTCAGGGCCTACGAGGAAGTCCTCGCCATCGACCCCGAGGACCACGGCGGCGCCGCCGTCCGCATCGCCTCCATGGGCCGCGGCGATACCCCGGCCCGGGCGCCCGACGCCTATGTCGAAACCCTGTTCGACCAGCATGCCGAAGTCTTCGAGGATGTGCTTGTCGAACAGCTCGGCTATCATGTGCCGATGCTGGTGCGCCAGCGCCTGCAGGAACTCAAGCTCGGACCGTTCAAGCGCATGCTCGATCTCGGCTGCGGCACCGGCCTCACCGGCGGCACGCTGCGCGACCTCTGCGGCGAGATGACCGGCATCGACATCTCCGAGAACATGGTCGAGATCGCGCATGAGAAGGACCTCTACGAGACGCTGTTCGTCGCCGAGGTCGAGGACTTCCTCGAGGACAACGACGAGGAGCCCTTCGACCTCATCACCGCCACCGACGTCCTACCCTATCTCGGCGCGCTCGAACCCCTCTTCTTCGGCGCCGCCGAAAACATGACGAAGGGCGGCCTCTTCATCTTCTCGTCCGAAACCCTGCCCGAAGACGACACCCGCACCTACGCCGTCGGCCCGCACCAGCGCTTTCTCCACGCAGAAAACTACATCCGCGAACGCCTGACGGCGACCGGCTTCGAGCTCGTCGAGATCACCGACATCAACGTCCGCATGCAGGAAGGCGAGCCGAGCCCGGGGCATCTTGTGATCGCGAAGTTGGGGTAGCGGTGCTACGCAACAAAATAACAACCTTTACGTTTATGAGGTTGGTGGACAACGCTCACTGACAGCAGGAAGCTCCCGGTAGAAAACTGGGGGCTTTTTTCTGAATGGACGACCTGTCATTGGCTTGGAGTGATTTTCACCTTCCTGGCCTGATCAAGATTATCTTCGCCGATATCAGGCTGTCAGCCTTGGCGCTGGCATTCTTCGTGCCAATTCTTCTGCTCTACAGCAGGAATGAAATCCGTGTCAGACGACTGAGAACCATCTCCGACTTCATCGCCACCTACCCCGCCACCAAGCTTCATCAGGAAGACGGTGGTGCGGCAGGGGGCAATCCTTCCCTGGAGTTCGTCGCGTCGAAATACATCGCTGACCTCATCACCCCGAAAGCATCCTCGAACGCGCGCAAGTGGGATGCCGAGAGAATGGTCGAGGAAATCGAGACCGCCATCCGGTCTTCCCGGACCATCGGTAATCTCGGCGATTTCCGGCTTTTTCTATCGTCGTTCGGTCTGGTGATCATCTGCTATTTCGGTTTCGCCGAACTCTACGACGCGCTCGCCAGCGGCCTCCCCGTCTGGTGCGGTCCGACACGGGCGGGCGGTGTGGGCTGCAGTGGTGACGTTAATTCGCTACACGTTATAGGCGCTCTCGCCTTTGCAGGTGCCTTCATTGCCGCCGCCCGTCAATTCGTCCGAAGTCTCGCCGTATTCGACCTGTCGGCCTACACCTTCATCTGGCAAACCGTCGAAATCTTTGCATCGGTGATCTTCGTTCTCGTTCTCTTCCGGACATTCCCCGATCCTCTCGGCGACCTTGCGCATATCGTAACCGGGCAAGCGAAAGACTCGATGAGCAGCGGCATTCCCCTGACATGGGTCGCGCTGGCGCCACTGCTCGGCCTCCTGCCACAAAGCGCCACGAAGTTCCTGGCTCTGCGCCTGCAAACTTTCATTTCGTGGGTCAAGATGGATGACGATCGCTTCAACAGCGTAACGCGGCTGACACCCCTCGATGTCATCGATGGCATCGATTATTTCACGCGGTTCCGCCTGGAAGAATGCGGCATCTACGATGTCCAGAACCTTGCGACATACAATCCCATCCTGCTGCATATCGAGTCGCCATTCAAAATATTCCAGGCCGTGGACTGGATCAGCCAGGCACAGCTCTGCCATACCGTCGGCCTCGACCGGTTCCTGCTGCTGCGACAGATGAATGTCCGCACCGTTTTCGATCTGGAACGTGCGCTGAGCTACAAACGGAAGGATAAGAGCCTCAACGACCCTGACGAGTTCGACAGGATCTTCGCCGGATTGCTCTTTGCCGCGACCGATGAAATGCGCACGATCACAAAGATCAGCGGCATGAAGCCGCTCATACTAAGATCGCAAGTCTCCGACAAAGACGCGACAACGCAAGCCCAAACATCTGGATCAGCTTCGATCCTTGGGCAAACACCCGCGCCGAAGCCGACAGCCTCCGAACTGAAGGCCGACGATCCAATCGGCTACACTGTCGAAGCAACCAACATCGACAGTTATTGCGCCTGGGTTTGCGAGGTCATTGCCAAGGACCAGCCAACGACGACCCGTTGCATTGAACATGTGATGAGTTGGATCGCCGATGACCTTCACGTCCGGCGGCTCCGCCGCATCTGGCAGGAAATGTCGAAGGATCTCGGCCCCGCGTCGCGCACGCTGGATGCATCTGAAGCGGACGAACCCGCAGCGGATCCGTCCAAGTCAAAGGCGAAGTAGTCGCCCGGTCGGAAACTATCATTGTGACAGTTCCTCCCTTCTGATACCGATGCTTTCGGCGAAATCTCCGGCCCCGAAAGGCTGCCCCATGCCCCTCGTCCTGCATCAGCATCCGCTCGCATCCTTCTGCCACAAGGTCCTGATCGCCCTTTACGAAAGCGGCACGCCCTTCGAGCGCGTCCTTGTCGATCTCGGCGACGAAGCGTCTCGCTCGGCCTTCCTCGCACTCTCCCCGCTCGGCAAGATGCCGGCGCTTCGGGATGACGAGCGTGACCGCACACTGTTCGAGACATCGATCATCATCGAATATCTCGACCGCTATTATCCGGGCACCGCGCGGTTGCTGCCGGAGGATTTCGACCAAGCGCTGGAGGTCAGGCTGTGGGATCGCTTCTTCGATCTCTATGTCCAGGAACCGATGCAGCAGATCGTCAGCGAGCGCATGCGTCCGGATGGCAGCGCGCTTAGGGCGGATCAGGCAAGGGAGGCGCTCGGCCGCGCCTATCGTGTCATCGAAGACAAGCTCGGCGCCGATGACCGGATCACCGGCGACACCTTCACCATGGCCGATTGTAGCGCCGCGCCCGCTCTCTTCTACGCCGAGACTCTGGTCTCCTTCGGCGATGCGTACCCGAAGCTGCAAGCCTATCACGAGCGGTTGATGCAACGACCGTCGGTGGCACGCGTGCTTAAGGAAGCCATCCCCTATTTCAGGTTCTATCCCTACAAGGAGAACCTGCCCGCCCGCTACAAGCCGGCAGACGCCTGACGCTTCACAGACAAAGCGTTCCGTCGCCTAGTGGCCGCCATCGCTCCCCAGAATGGCAGCCAGCAGTTGCCCTTCAAGTTCGGCCAGTTTCGCGTTCCCGTGACGCCGCGGGTGCGGCTCGGGGATGGCGAGGTCGACCGCGACGCGGCCTTCGTCGAGCACGATGACCCGGTCGGCGAGATGCACCGCCTCGCTGACGTCGTGGGTGACGAGCACGGCGGTGAAGCGCAGTTCCCGCCACACCCGGCTGATCAGTTCCTGCATGCTGATGCGCGTCAGCGCGTCGAGTGCCCCCAGCGGCTCGTCCAGCGCCAGCACGCCGGGCCGGCTCACCAGCGCGCGGGCGAGCGCCACGCGCTGCCGCTGCCCGCCGGACAGCCGCGCCGGCCATTCGCCGGCCTTCTCCGCCAGCTGCACCTCGTCGAGAACCGCTTCGGCCGCCGAGCGGCCAGTTTGCCGATCTACCCGGTCACCGAGGCCGACAGCCACATTGTCGGCGACATCAAGCCAGGGCAGCAGCCTTGGCTCCTGGAAGACGATGCGGGCATTGGCTTGCGCATCGTCGCCTGCCTCGTTCTCGAAATGCAATTCTCCGGCGCTGGGCTCGTCCAGCCCCATCAGTATCCTGAGCAGCGTGCTCTTGCCGCAGCCGCTCTTGCCGATCACGGCGACGAACTGGCCGGCCGGGATGTGCAGGCTGATACCGCGCAGCACGCGGTTGCTGCCGAAGCTCTTTTCAAGCCCCTTGAGGGTGATCGCGGCCGCCCCGGCTTGCAACGCCGGCGCGGCGCTGTCGATTTCGTATTCAGGCTCGCGCGGGGCCGCCTGAAAGCGCTCATGCGCAACGAGGGTCATGGCTCTCTCCTATTTCTGGTAGACCGGGTTCCAGCGCAGCGCCCGCCGCTCCAGCGCCCGTGCCACAACATCGGCCAGCTTACCGAGCACCGCGTAGATCACCAGCGCCAGCACGACGACATCGGTCATCATGAACTCGCGGGCATTGTTCGCCATGTGCCCGATGCCTGACGACGCAGCGATGGATTCCGACACGATCAGCGTCAGCCACATGATCCCCAGCGCATAGCGCAGGCCGACGAAGATCGAGGGCAGCGCGCCGGGAAAGATCACCTTGCGAAATAGCGTCCAGTTGCCCATGCCATAGACCCGGCCCATCTCGATCAGGTCTCGGTCGACGTTGCGCACGCCGTGATAGGTGTTGAGATAGACGGGAAACAGCACACCGAGCGACGTCAGGAAAAGCTTCGATTCTTCGCCGATCCCGAACCACAGGATGACCAGTGGGATCATCGCCAGATGCGGGATCGTCCGCAGCATCTGCAGCGTCGTGTCCGTCAGCTGCTCCGAGATCCTGGAAATCCCGTTCGCGATCCCGAGAAGGAAGCCGATCGAGCCGCCGACGAGCAATCCGGCGAAGGCGCGCCCGGCGCTGACGAGAATGTCATGCGGCAATTGCCCGCTCGAGGTCGTCGACCAGAAGGCGATCGCGACATCGACGGGCGATGGCATGACGCGCGACGAAATCCAGCCGGCGGAGGACGCGAGCTGCCAGAGCGCGACGATCAGCACCGGCACCGCATAGGGCAAGAGCCTGTCGCGCCCCGGCAGTGAGAGCCGTGCCTGCTTTCTGCCGACCGTGCGTTCGCTGAACGCGCGGCCGATCGGCGTATCGAATGTGGACATGATATCTCCCCTGCTGGTGCGGGCCTTGATCGTCAAGATCGCGATGGCCGCCCGCTATCGACGGGCGGCGCGATGGCGTCGCTCAGGAACCCGAGACCACCTTCAGATTTCCGCCGTGGCTGCCGCCGCCGAAGACCTGGCGCTTGCCGAATTCGCTGTCGAAACCGTGCCGCTGCTCCTCGCGCGTAATGCCGAGTTCAGGGAACAGCAACTCGGCCACGCGATAGGCCTCCTCAAGATGAGGATAGCCCGAGCCGATCACCGTATCGATGCCGATCTCCTGGTATTCGCGCAGCCGCGCCGCCACCGTCTTCGGCGAGCCGACGAGCGCCGTGCCGGCACCAGCGCGCACCAGCCCGACACCGGCCCAAAGGTTCGGAGACACCTCAAGCTTATCGCGGCGACCGCCATGAAGGGCGGCCATGCGCTGCTGGCCGACGGAATCGGATTCCTTCACGAAACGCTCCTGCGCCTCGCGGATGGTGTCGTCGTCGAGCTGCGAGATCAGTCGGTCCGCGGCCGCCCATGCCTCCTCGTCCGTCTCGCGCACGATGAAGTGCAGGCGAATGCCGAAGCTGACGTCACGGCCCGCCTTGGCCGCCGCCGCACGCACCTTCTCGACTTTCTCGGCCACCTGCGCCGGCGGCTCACCCCAGGTCAGGTACTTGTCGACGCGGCCGACGGAAAAATCGATGCCGGCATCCGACGAACCGCCGAAATAGAGCGGCGGGCGCGGGTTCTGCACGGATGGGAAACCGAGCCGCGCATTCGTCGCCTTGATGTACTTGCCGTCGTAGCTGGCGACACCTTTTTCCAGGAGTTCCTCGAAGACGGTGAAGAACTCGTCGGCATGCGCATAGCGCTCGTCATGCGCCAGATTGATACCGTCACCGGCAAGCTCCGCAGGACTGCCGCCGACGACGATGTTGAGAAGCAGGCGACCGTTGGAGATGCGGTCGAGCGTCGTCGTCAGTCGCGCGTAGTAAGCGGGCGAAGCTGTGCCGGGTCGAATGGCGACGAGGAATTGCAGCTTCTCGGTCTTCGCCGCCAGCGCCGCCGCCATCACGAAGGACTCCTCGCAAGCAACGCCAGTCGGCAGCAGAACGCCGGAATAGCCTAGTCGGTCGACCGCCTGCGCGATCTGTGTGAGGTAGCCGAACTCGGGCGCGCGGTTGAGCTCGTTCGAGCCGAGATAGGCGCCGTCACCCGATGTCGGGATGAACCAGAGGAAATTGATGGGTTGGGCGGTCATGGAAAAATCCTCGTAATCGCGAATGGGGCGTTAGCTGGCCTTCGGTCGCCAGATGATGTCGCCGGTTGAAAGCTTCTTCGGAACGATGCCGAGATCGTAGAACTCGTCGGCGAGCGCCTGCTGGTAGGCGGCCGCCGTATCGGTGATCGTCGATACGCCGCCGAGATCAGCACCTGGCCGCGTCAGGCTTACGCGCGTCACGTCGGCAGGCACGCCGGTGATCTCGGAAAGCTCCTTGACGGTGTCGTCGAGCTTGTCCTGCGCGGATCGGCCGACCTTGGCGAGTTCGTCGATCACGTCGACGATGACGGGCCCGTTGGCATCGGTGAACTCCGAGTTGGCGAGGAAATAGCTGTAGGACGGCACGATGCCCTCGGCGGTCGTGAGGATGCGCGTGTCCGGGTCGGCCTCGGCGATGGCGAGATAGGGATCCCAGATCGACCAGGCATCGATGCTGCCGTTCTTGAAGGCGGCGGCGGCATCCGGCGGCGCCAGATCCAGTGCCTCGACGTCCTCAATCTTCAGACCGCCCTTGCGCAGCACCTTGACAGTAACGTTGTGTGCACTGGAGCCACGCTTGAAGGCGACCTTCTTGCCCTTCAGGTCCTCGATCGTCTTGATGTCGGAATCCTTGCGCACCAGGATGGCCGAACCGGCGGCGCTGCCCCTGTAGGTGCCGACATAATAGAGCTGCCCGCCGGCGGCCTGCGCGAAGAGCGGCGGAACGTCGCCGGTCGCGCCGAAATCGAGAGCGCCTGCCCCCAGCGCTTCCAGAAGCGGCGGCCCCGAGGTGAATTCCGACCAGCTGACGGTGATCCCCTTGTCGGCCAGGCGCTTCTCCAGCGCGCCGCGCCGTTTGGCGAGCGCGAGAACGCCGTTCTTCTGCCAGCCGATACGGAATTCCGTGGCGGCGGCGCGAGCGAGCCTTGCACCCGGCAGCAAGGCCGTGGCGGCAGCGGCGCCGAAGAGCCCGAGCGTCTGACGACGAGAAATCATGGCAAGTCCCCTCTATGAAACCGAGGTCACAACCGTGAGGTGCCCCGCTTCGTTTCGATGCTTCCATACTGATTAAATCCATAAACTTGATCGACAATTATATTTGCCGAATTCCCGATGCCGGAAATCTTCCTGACCTGATTTCGCTGGTTCGGCGGAATTTTCTTCCAACCGGCGATAAAGAGCGCGCCGCCCGGCTGCGGCAAATATCGTGGAGCACTGGCACTTCGCCAATCAGGCGCCCCAACGCACGCGCGCGCACCGGCAGTAGTCAGTGATCGCCAAACTCCGCCTTTCCGCCCGCCGCGCTTTGCGCTAAGCCTCGTTTCCTGCATTCACGAGAAGGAACAGGCATATGGCAAAAGTCGCATTCATCGGTCTCGGCGTCATGGGTTTCCCCATGGCAGGACATCTCAAGGTGAAGGGCGGCCATGACGTCACGGTCTATAATCGCACCGCCGCGAAATCCGCCGCCTGGGTCGAGAAATTCGGCGGCAAGTCCGCGCCGACGCCCGCCGAAGCCGCGAGCGATGCCGACTTCGTCTTCACCTGCGTCGGCAATGACGATGATCTCCGCTCGGTGACATCGGGCAAGGATGGCGTTCTGCAGACGATGAAGCCGGGTGCTATCCTGATCGACAACACCACGGCCAGCGCCGAAGTCGCCCGCGAACTCGACGAGGCTGCCAGAGCCAAGGGTTGCGCCTTCATCGACGCGCCGGTCTCCGGCGGCCAGGCGGGCGCCGAAAACGGCGTACTGACCGTCATGTGCGGCGGCGAGCAGGTCGACTATGACAAGGCCAAGCCCGTCATCGACGCCTTTGCCCGCATGGTCGGCCTGATGGGTCCCGTCGGCTCCGGCCAGCTCACCAAGATGATCAACCAGATCTGCATCGCCGGCGTCGTCCAGGGGCTGGCCGAAGGCATCCATTTCGGCAAGCGCGCCGGTCTCGATATCGAAAAGGTCGTGGACGTCATCTCCAAGGGCGCCGCCGGGTCCTGGCAGATGGAAAATCGCCACAAGACCATGAACGAAGGCAAGTACGACTTCGGCTTTGCCATCGACTGGATGCGCAAGGACCTCGGCATCGTGCTGGCCGAAGCCCGCAGCAACGGCGCCAAGCTGCCGCTGACCGCCCTCGTCGACCAGTTCTACGGCGACGTCCAGGCCATGGGCGGAAACCGCTGGGATACGTCCTCGCTGCTTGCCCGGCTTGAAAAATGATCGGGCCGGCTCTGCTGAGACTTGAAGCGGTATTTACGCTAGAGTGACCTTTCAGGTCCGGTCGGAGAACTAAATGAGCCTGTTAAAGTCGATCCTTCGGTGGCGCGACGAGCGGCACCTGCTTGCGCAACTACAATTTGGGTTGGAGGAAATCGATGCCAAATTCATTGAAAGGGTGAAAAAGGAAAAGCTTCAGCGAGGATCAGACGCTTGGCGAGATGCCTACTTTGACTATGATAGCCATCGACAGTTGTGGGAAGCAGACATTGATCAGCTGCAAACTCAAAGATATGTTCGTCGCGCAAAGGCTTGGGAAGTACCAATACCTCCTCACCCAGTTCCCGCGCCGGACTCTCCGGTCTGTGACGATGAATTTTGGTCATGGTCACAGCCACACGGACGCTATTATCTAACCTATAAGGCACAGGCGGTTCTCCGCCGTGATATCTATGCCGAAATAGAAAT
This sequence comes from Rhizobium sp. S152, assembly GCF_030380735.1. GTDB lineage: Bacteria > Pseudomonadota > Alphaproteobacteria > Rhizobiales > Rhizobiaceae > Rhizobium. Next base: position 312,376 of record NZ_JAUDRZ010000026.1, read on the forward strand.
GCGGTACAAACCGTGGCTTGCATGGATGGCGATTACTTTTAGCGCCCTCAGCCTGATCATTGCACTCATCAGATTATAGATCATCAATCCGCGCGCTGGATCGGCAAGGATACGGTGAGGGAACTGACGAGCGAGAAGATCCTCACCCGCCTGAAAGGCTGAAATCAGTCTTCGTTCGACTTCGAGCTGTCGAGGATCATGTAATCGAGCGGCAGCTGCGTCGAATACTTGATCTGCTCCATCGCGAAGGCCGAGGAGACGTCGCGAATCTCGATCTTGGCGATCATCCGCTTGTAGAAGGCGTCATAGGCGGCGATATCGGGCACCACCACGCGCAGCAGGTAATCGACGTCGCCGCTCATGCGGTAGAACTCGACGACTTCGGGGAATTCCGCGACCACCTCGGAGAAGCGGCGCAGCCACTCGATCGAATGCGTCGCCGTGCGGATCGACACGAAGACCGTGACCTTGGTGTTGACCTTCTCCGGATCGAGAATGGCGACGCGGCGCTTGATGACGCCGTCTTCTTCCATCTTCTGGATGCGGCGCCAGCAGGGCGTCGTGGAAAGCCCGACCTTCTTGGCGAGATCGGCAACTGCCAATGTCGAATCTTCCTGCAGCAGGCGCAGAATCTTGCGGTCGAGACGGTCCATCTAAATGCCCTTCGTGAATTTATTTTTCCGGTATCGCCTGATTCCGGGCCCTTGAAAGAATTTTGTTTCAACGGAGAAGAAAGGTCAAGCGCTCGCGAAGCACCGGCAACAACTCTTCCACGAACCAGGGATTGCGCTTGATCCACGCGCTGTTGCGCCAGCTCGGATGCGGCAGCGGCAGCACGGCGGGCGAGCGGTTGGCGAACAGCGCCGCGCGCCACGCTCTGACGGTCTCTGTCATGTTTTCCCGCCGCTCGGCGCCCATGTGCCAGGCCTGCGCATACTGCCCGATCACGAGCATCAATTCGATCTGCGGCATCGCATCGAGCACCCGGGCACGCCATTGCGGCGCGCACTCCCGCCGCGGCGGCAGATCGCTACCCCTCGTGTCATAGCCCGGAAAGCAGAAGCCCATGGGCACGATGGCGAACCGATCGCGATCGTAGAACGTCTCCCGGTCCACCTGCAGCCACTCGCGCAGCCGGTCCCCCGAAGCGTCGTTGAAGGGAAGACCGCTCTCGTGAACCCGCAGCCCCGGTGCCTGCCCCGCGATCAGCACCTTCGCCTTGGGCGAGATCACCACGACCGGTCGCGGCTCATGCGGCAACCGGTCTCCCGGCCCCCTGAGCGGCGCGTCGCGACAGATCCGACATCGGGCGATCTCAAGCCTGAGCGCCTCCAGCGCCTGCTCGTCAGGTGTCACCACGACAACAGCCCCGAAAGACCGCGCGGCTGGCGCTCCTGCTGCTGATGATCGCGCACCGCCCGCGGCATGGCGAATGTCCCCGCCCAGAGACCGACCTTCTCCACCCTCGCCTGCCTCTCCTCGGACTGATAGCCGCCATAGGACACCGCCATGCCCCGGCGCACCATCGCAGCGTTTAGATCGAGGCCGCCGGCATGGCAGACCACAAGCAGGCGGTCGAAGCGGTCTCGCTCCGTCCCCTGACATGTCGCATCCTCCGCGGCGACAAGCCCCTGCAGCACCCGTTTCGCCTCCTGCCCGCAGGCCCATGTCGCGCCGTCGCGCTGGCAGGTCTGGCTGAGTTCCGGCGCGTCGATGCCGAAGAGCCGCATGCGCTCGTTGCCGATGGCGAGGCTGTCGCCATCCGCCGCGCGGAACGCGCCGGCATGGACGATCGCGGCATGATCGTTGGGCTTGGCGGCGATCAGCCAGATGAAAAGCAACAGTGCCAGCGCGGTCACGCCGTCGCGTATCGTCCGCAAACCGCGCGTCACGCTTTCGCCTCCTTGAAAAACAAAGCCTTGCCAAAGATGGCAAACGGCTTCTTAACATTTGCGGTCTAGGGTGTAGCCATCCGCGGATCAAAATTCAACGTGTGCAATGGGTACCGGCGTAAGCACATCGACAGACAAGAACATCGTCGACAAATCGCGCAGCCACCGCAACAAGCCGGTGTCGAAAGCGGTTCGCCAGACGCGTGAGCGGCTGCAATCCAGCCACCCCGCGAGCGGTGCCTTCGATCGCGATGTGCTTCTGATCTACATCAACGCCGTGCTTCAGGGCGCCTCGATCGTTCCGCTCTTCGTCATCATCATAGCGGCACTCGGCATCTACCTTACCGAGAACACCCAGATCTTCCTCTGGGCGCTGCTGACGCTGACCGCGCACGCAGCCAATGTCTTTCTCGCCCGCCGCGCCCGCAAGCGCGAGCTCAATGCCGTCAACGCCCGCAAGTGGCGCCGCGTGCTGCTGCTCGGACAATTGATGATTGGCTGTTGCTGGGCCGTCTTCGCGCTGCAGGACTGCGCCACCTGCGAGCCCTCCAGCTTCGTTCTCTACAAAGGCGCCACGCTGCTGATCGCGCTTTCGGTCACGGCGATGTCGAACTTCATGCTGACCCCGTCGGTGCTCGTCACCTTCGCGCCTGTCGTCGCCGGCGTCATCATCAAGGCCGGACTTTCCCGCGACATACTGGAGGTCAGCCTCGCCGCGATCCTGACCACGACGGTGATTTTCTTCAACCACATCGGCGACCGCCTGTTCAAATCCAGCCTGAAGATCCTCGCCTTTCAGGCCGAGAAGGACGATCTCATCGCCGAGCTCGAGGTCGCCAAGTCGATGTCCGACGAAGCGCGCCGCCGCGCCGAGGAAGCCAACCTCGCCAAGTCGCGCTTCCTCGCCTCCATGTCGCACGAGCTGCGCACGCCGCTCAACGCCATCCTCGGCTTCTCCGAGGTGATGTCCGCCGAGGTCATGGGCCCGCTCAACAACCCGACCTACAAGGAATACACCAACGACATCCACCGCTCCGGCGAGCATCTCCTGAACCTCATCAACGAGATTCTCGACCTCTCGCGCATCGAGGCCGGCAAATACGAGCTTGCCGAGGAAGCGATCTCGCTGCTCGATATCTCCGAAGATTGCATCGGCATGGTGCAACTGCGCGCCCGCGCCAAGAAGATCACCATTTCGCAGCAATTCGAGCCCGAACTGCCGTCCGTCTGGGCCGACGAGAAATCGATGCGCCAGGTGATCCTCAACCTGCTCTCCAACGCCGTGAAGTTCACGCCGCAGGCCGGCGAGATCATGGTCAAGGTCGGCTGGACGGCGGGCGGCGGCCAGTACATCTCGATCAAGGACAACGGCCCGGGGATTCCCGAGGAAGAAATCCCGGTCGTCCTTTCAGCCTTCGGCCAGGGATCGATCGCCATCAAGAGCGCCGAACAGGGCACCGGCCTCGGCCTTCCGATCGTCCAGGCGATCCTCGCCAAGCATGACGGCCAGTTCATCCTCAAGTCCAAGCTGCGCGAGGGCACCGAAGTCATCGCCATCCTCCCCTCGCAGCGCGTGCTGCAGACCGTTCCCGCGGTCGAGGACACGCAAGCGATCTCCCGCAAGCGCCGCAGCTTCGCCTGAGCTTTTTCAGCTACCGCTTGCATGAATTGCTCTCCCGCACTGGAGAAAGTTGCTAGCGCCCATATGTCACCCGTTGAGGACGGAACAATGGGAGGAAATCATGGTTGCCAAGAACACGATCTGCGTCTGGTACGACAGGGATGCCGAGGCGGCGGCGCGCTTCTACGCCGAGACTTTTCCCGACAGCCGCGTCGACGCGGTCATCCGCGCGCCGGGAGACTATCCCGACGGCCAGGAGAGTGACGTTCTCGTCGTCGAGTTCACTGTCGCGGGCGTCGCCTGCATCGGCCTCAACGGCGGCCCGGTCTTCAAGCATAACGAGGCATTCTCCTTCCAGATCGCCACCGACGACCAGGAAGAGACCGACCGCTACTGGAACGCCATCGTCGGCAATGGCGGCGCGGAAAGCGATTGCGGATGGTGCAAGGACAAATGGGGCGTTTCCTGGCAGATCACGCCGCGCACCCTGACCGAGGCGTTGAAAGTGGGCGGAGACGAGGCCAAGCGCGCCTTCGCCGCGATGATGAAGATGCGCAAGATCGACGTCGCGGCGATCGACGCAGCACGGCGCGGCTGACCCATTTTCGGGCAAACTTGCCGGAAATAGCGAACTTCGCTTGAGAAGCCTTGCTGCACAGGCTATCTGATGCCGTGAGCAGAGCATTTCTCGAACACGACAGGGCGCTATACGGCATGACAACAGACTATCTCGTCACCCATTCCGGTGGCTTCCATGCCGATGAGCTTCTGTCGAGCGTCATCCTGACGCGGCTGTTTCCGGATGCCCGTATCGTCCGCAGCCGCGCGCCGGAGTGGATCACGCCCGCCGCCGACCGTATCATCTACGACGTCGGCGGCGCCTACGACGGCGACGCCCGCATCTTCGACCATCACCAGCGCGGCGCGCCGCTGCGCGACGACGGCCAGCCCTACAGCTCCTTCGGGCTGATCTGGAAGCATTATGGCCGCGACTACCTCGCCGCGCTCGGTCTGCCCGCCGATCATATCGAGAGCCTGCACGCCTCGTTCGACGCCAGCTTCGTCCTGCCGATCGACCTGACCGACAACGGCGCGCTCAGCCCCTCCGGCCCGCTCGCGGGCCTGACACTGCCGTCACTGCTGGAAACGCTGAAGCCGAATTTCGACGATAATGAGCCCGGTGCCGACGACCGCGCGTTCCACGCCGCCCTCGCCATCGCCCGCACTTTCGCCGAAGCGAAAATCGGCAAGAGCGCCGCCAAGCTGCGCGCCGAAACGATCGTCGAACAGGCGATCGTCGAGACCGGCGCCGGCCGCGTGCTGGAACTGCCGATGGGCATGCCCTTCCGCCCGGCCATCGTCAAATCCGGTGCCGATCATCTCCTCTTCGTCGTCCACCCCCGCGACAAGGACTGGTGCCTGACCGGCATCCGCCGCGAGGAGGAAGGTTTCGCGCTGCGCGCCGACCTGCCCAAGTCCTGGGCCGGTCTCAGCAATGGCGAGCTCGAATCCGTATGTGGCGTCAAGGGCGCCAGCTTCTGCCACAACGGCCGCTTCATCGCCGCCGCCACGACCCGCGAGGCGGCACTTGCGATGGCGGATATCGCCGTGGCCGAAGCCTTGTCGGAAATGGAATCCGAAGCGGTCGTGGAATAAGGCTGCCGGCTGAAGCCGAACGGTTAGAGCCGCTTGCGAAAATAAACCACGCGCTGGGTCTCCTCGAAGCCGAGCGCCGCGTGCATGTCATGGCTGTCGCTATTGTCGATCGACGCGTCGGAGGCGAACTCGGTGCAGCCGGCCTCCCTGCCCCAGGCTTCGACCGCGGCAGTCAGCAAGCGCGCCACGCCTCGGCGCCGATAATCCGGGCTTGTATAAATCCCCTCGAGAAACAGCACCGGCGAGGTCTCGCAGCCGTTGACATAGTCATACCGCAGCGCGGCCTCGGCGAAGCCGACCATCTCTCCCTCGCTTGAAATCGCAAGGAAGCCTTGGGTATCGCCATTGCCCGCGAAGAAGGTCTGGATCAGGTCGTCGCGATGCGCGTCCGCCGTCCGGCTCGGCCAGAGATCGGCGCGAAGCACGGCCCATGGGCCGATGTCGTCTACGCTCGCTCGCCGGACGACCACCATGACATCATCCCAGGAGCAGATGCTTGCCGATGGTAAAGATCAGGAACAGGCCGCAGGCGCCGATCATGCAGAGCACCGCGAAGGAGCCGAGATCTTTGGCATGCTTTCCGACCGAGGAAATCTCCGGCGAAATCCGGTCGATCACCTCCTCGATGGCCGTGTTCAATGCCTCGACCGCGAACAGCGCCAGGAACAGCACGATGGCGATCATGAATTCGGACAGCGTGGCGCCGACCGACAGAAGGAGGATCAGCGATACCGCGCAGAACAGCAGTTCCTGCCGGAACGCCGCTTCCTTGATCAGCCGCAGGAACCCGCCGAGCGAATAGCTGGCAGCAGCAAAGAAGTGGCTGATGCCGGTCAGCTTGGTCACGGCAGGTTTCATCAGGCGCCCTCGTAGTGGTCGATGACGGCGCAACCGCCGTCATTCATCAGAGAAAATGCGAATACCGGTTCCCGGTCCCCGCGGCAAGAACTCTGTCATCAACCTGTCACGAACCTGAAAGCCCGGCGCTTGTCCAGTGACTAGTGCTTGTTGGTGACGCCGGCCTGCGCAAACGTCGCCATGCCCGTGTGGCAGGCGGCCGCCGCCTTGACGATACCGGCGGCCAACGCCGCACCCGTGCCTTCGCCGAGCCGCATGCCGAGCGCCAGAAGCGGCGTCTTGCCGAGCGTCTCGATTGCCCTAAGATGCCCCGGTTCGCCCGAGACATGGCCGATCAGGCAGTGGTCGAGCGCCGACGGGTTTGCGGCCTTGAGCAGCGCGGCGGCAGCCGTCGCCACGTAACCGTCGATCAGTACCGGAATACGCTCGACGCGCGCGGCAAGGATCGCCCCCGCCATCGCGGCGATCTCGCGGCCGCCGAGGCGGCGCATGATTTCCAGCGGATCGTCGAGATGGTCGCTGTGCAGCGCCACGGCCTTCTCGACCGCCGCGACCTTGCGCTCCAGCATGTCGCCCTCAGAACCGGTGCCCGGACCCACCCAGTCGCGCGCCGTGCCACCGTAGAGCGCGTAGTTGATCGCGGCCGCGATCGTCGTGTTGCCGATCCCCATCTCGCCGATGCAGAGCAGATCGGTGCCGCCGGCGATTGCCTCCATGCCGAACGCCATCGTCGCCGCGCAGTCGCGCTCCGACAGCGCCGGCTCCTCGGTGATATCGCCTGTCGGGTAATCAAGCGCCAGGTCGAACACCTTGAGCCCGAGATCATAGGCGACGCATATCTGGTTGATGGCAGCACCCCCGGCGGCGAAATTCTCGACCATCTGCTGCGTGACCGATGGCGGAAACGGCGTGATCCCCTGGCGCACGACGCCGTGATTGCCGGCGAAGATCGCCACCAGCGGCCGGTTGACGGCGGGCGTCCGGCCCGTCCAGGCCGCCAGCCAGAAGGCGATTTCTTCCATGCGGCCGAGCGCGCCCGGCGGCTTGGTCAATTGTGCGTCGCGCTCGCGCGCAGCCGCCAGCGCCCTGGCATCCGGCCCCGGCAGATCGCGCAGAAGGGTCCGGAAATCGTCGAACGGCAGGCCTGAAACGCTCATGAATGCGGTTTCCTTGTTTATTCAGCTGGGAGGCATCAGCGCGGCACAACTTGTGTTTTCGCCGCAAATCAGCTTTTTTCGTCGCCACTCTCTTAATGGCAGCGAGGGAGGCGAACAACACCAAAAGCGCTGCGCATCTCGTTGCCGCGGGGCTTGGCATGAACATCGGACAATATGGCGCGGACGTCGCCCGCTCGGTCGCCTTCCTCAGCCGCATTCCGATGCCGTCATTCGTCTTCTCCGGCTTTAGCGGCAAGCTCGACCGCGCCGCCCGTGCCTTCCCCGTCGCCGGCATCCTCATCGGCCTGCTGCCCGCCCTCGTCTTCTTGGCTATGCTCTGCCTTCGTGCCGACCGGCTGATGTCGGCGTTGGTAGCCTTGGCGGTGCAGGCCATCATCACCGGCGCGCTGCACGAGGACGGCCTTGCCGATTGCGCCGACGGACTGGGCGGCGGACGCAACCGCGAGCACAGCCTGTCGATCATGAAGGACAGCCGCATCGGCACCTATGGCGCCATCGCGCTCATCCTCTCCTTCGCGCTGCGCGCCGCGGCAATGGCGGCAATCGCCCGCGAGGCCCCGCCGCTCGCAGCCGCGTTCGCCTTGCCCGCCGTCGCCTGCATCAGCCGCGCCTCGCTCGTCTGGCACTGGCACCGCCTGCCCCCCGCCAAACCGGACGGCGTGGCCGCCGCCGCCGGACAGCCCGGCGAAGGCGCGATGCACATGGCGCTGGTCAGCGCCTGCCTGCTCGGCGCCATACTTCTTTGGCCCGGCCTCGGCGTCCTGCCGCTGGTCTGTGCCCTGATCGCCTCCGGCCTCGGCGTCATGATCTTCACCGGCTACGTCAAGAAACGCCTCGCCGGCCACACCGGAGACACGCTCGGCGCGGCCCAGCAGATTTCCGAGATCGCCGCCTTCTGCGCCCTTGCCATGGCTGTTTGAAACATCGATATGTCTAACATGCAAACACCCTGTATCAGCGTCTGCGCGATCGACCCGGCAAGTGGCCTTTGCATCGGCTGCCGACGGACGCTTGCCGAGATCGGCGGCTGGAGCGCGTTTTCGGACAAGCAGCGTGGTCAGCTGATGGACAGCCTTCCGCTGCGGACCATCGGGCCAAAGGCCGGTGCTGCATTGACGGCAGGGCGCGACGCATGAACCGTTTCACCATCGTCCTGATCATCCTCGCCGCCGGCCTCGCGCTGCTGATGTTCAACCACGATAGCGACCGCATCCTCGGCATGCGCAACGACGATTTCGGCCGCGTGGTCTACCTTCTGCCGATTGCCCTGATGCTCGCCGCCGGCATATGGGGCCGGCGCATCAGCACCAGCGAAACCATCCGCAACCTTCTCGTCTGGCTGGTCATTATCCTCGGCCTCGCCACCGCCTATCTCTACCGCCAGGAAGCGGCCGGAGTCGGCAACCGGCTGCTGGCCGGCCTTATCCCCGGCCGCGCCGTGGTCGTGACGACGAGTGAAGGCGGCGAGGAAGTCATCCTGCACAAGCTGATGAACGGCCACTACGAAGCATATGTCACCGTGAACGGACAAAGCATATCCATGCTCGTCGATACCGGCGCCAGCATGGTGACGCTGTCGCGCGAGGATGCCGAGCGCATCGGCTTCATTCCCGAGAACCTCAATTATTCCATGACCGTGATGACCGCCAACGGCCGCGCCCGCGCCGCGCCCGTCACCCTCGGCGAGGTGGCGATCGGCCCGATCGTGCGCACCAACGTGCCCGCCAGCGTCGCCGAGGAAGGTCGCCTCGACCAAAGTCTGCTCGGCATGAGCTTCCTGCAGACGCTCGGCTCCCTGCAGATGCAGACCGATGAGCTGCGCCTGCGCGACTGACGCGCCCAATACATTAGCAATCGCTTGTGCAATTCGCCTATCAGGCGCAAAATGCCGCCCGTCGGGACGGGGCTTCCCGGCCAGGGAGGAATTCATGGACAATCTCAACCTTGCAACCCTGCAGAAGGGTCAGAAGCTTGTCGAGGATACCGTCATCGAGGCCTTTGCCGCGGGCTTGCGCGGCCGGCTCCTGACCGCCAGGGATGGTGAATACGAGGAGGCGCGGCAGATCTGGAACGCCATGATCGACCGCCGTCCCGGCATGATCGTGCGCTGTGTGGGCGCCGCCGATGTCATCCGCGCCGTGCGCTTCGCCCGTGAAAACGATCTCCTGCTCGCGGTGCGCGGCGGCGGCCACAATATCGCCGGCAACGCGGTCTGCGAGGGTGGCATGGTTATCGATCTCTCGGAGATGAAATCGGTCAGGATCGACCCGACGACGCGGCGCATGCGCGTCGGTCCCGGCGCGACGCTTGCCGATGTCGATGCAGAGACCCAGGCCTTCGAGCTGGTGCTGCCGACCGGCATCAACTCCACCACGGGCATATCAGGCCTGACGCTCGGCGGCGGCTTCGGCTGGATCACCCGCAAGTTCGGCCTGACGCTCGACAATCTGATCTCGATGGATGTCGTGCTCGCCGATGGGCGGCTGGTGCGGGCGAGCGAAAACGAGAACCCCGATCTCTTCTGGGCGCTGCGCGGCGGCGGCGGCAATTTCGGCGTCGTCACCTCGTTCGAATTCCGCCTGCACGATCTGCCCGGCAACGTTCTCGCCGGCCTCGTCGTCCATCCCTTCGCCGATGCGGAGATGGTGCTGAAGCAATATCGCCGCGAGCTCGAGACGGCGCCCGACGAACTCACCTGCTGGGCCGTCATGCGCAAGGCCCCGCCGCTGCCCTTCCTGCCCACCGAATGGCATGGCAAGGAGATCCTGGCGCTGGCGATGTGCTATTGCGGCGATCTCGAAGCCGGCCAATCGGCGGCTGCGGGCCTCCGGGGTATCGGCCACCCGATCGCCGACGTCGTCGGCCCCGCCCCGTTTACCGCCTGGCAGCAGGCCTTCGATCCGCTACTGACGCCAGGCGCCCGCAACTACTGGAAGAGCCAGGACTTCGCCGAACTGTCGGATGCGGCAATCTCGGTCCTGCTGGACGCAGTCGGCAAACTGCCCGGACCGGAATGCGAAGTGTTCATCGGCCATGTCGGCGGCGCCGCCGGCCGCTTCTCGCTGGACGCGACCGCCTTCCCGCAACGCCAGTCGCACTTCGTCATGAACGTCCACGCCCGCTGGCGCGAGAAGAGCATGGACGACGCCTGCATCGCCTGGGCCCGCGACCTCTTCGCGGCGACAAGGCCGCATGCGATCGGCACCGCCTACATCAACTTCATGCCCGAGGACGAAACCGACAGGGTCGAGGCCGCCTATGGCGCCAACTACGCAAGGCTCACCGAGATCAAGCGCCGCTACGATCCGTCCAATCTCTTCAGGATGAACCAGAACGTGAAGCCGAAGGGGTGAACGGCGTCAGTTGCGCAGCCGGTACCCGGTCTTGAACATCCAGCCGACGAGGATGAGCAGGATCGCCAGGAACAGCGAGATCATCCCCAGGCTGATCAGCGGATTGACGTCGGCGATCCCGTAGAAGCTCCAGCGGAAGCCGCTGACGAGATAGAGAACCGGGTTGAAATGGCTGACGGCCTGCCAGAAGGGCGGCAGCATGTTGATCGAATAGAAGCTGCCGCCGAGGAAGGTCAGCGGCGGCACGACCAGCATCGGGATCAGGTTGAGCTGCTCGAAATTCGTCGCCCAGATGCCGATGATGAAGCCGAACAGGCTGAAGGTGATCGCCGTCAGCAGGAAGAACAGCACCATCATCGCCGGATGTTCGATGCGGACATCCACGAACAGGTTGGCGGTGATGAGGATGATGATCCCGATCATCAGCCCCTTGGTGGCAGCCGCGCCGACATAGCCGAGAAGCACCTCGGTCATCGCCAGCGGCGCCGAGAGGAGCTCGTAGATCGTCCCGGTGAATTTCGGGAAGTAGATCCCGAACGAGCCGTTGCCGATGCACTGCCCGAGCAGCGTCAGCATGATCAGGCCGGGCGTGATGAAGGCGCCGTAGGAGACGCCCTCCACTTCCTGGATGCGCGAGCCAACGGCCGCCCCGAAAACGATGAAATAGAGCGAGGTCGAGATGACGGGAGAAACGACGCTCTGCAGCAGCGTGCGGCGCGTGCGCGCCATCTCGAACAGGTAGATCGACTTGACTGCCTCGAAGTTCATTTCGCCCCTCCGACGAGTGCCACGAAAATGTCTTCCAGCGAGCTTTGCTGCGTCGACAGATCCTTGAAGTGAATATTGTGCTCACCGAGCCGGGTCAGCAGGCTGGCGACGCTGTTCTGGTCGTTCTCGGCGTCGAAGTCGTAGACCAGCCTGTTGCCGTCGGCTGCAAGGCTGAGCCCGTTGCCGGCGAATGCTTCGGGCAGCTCCCGCAGCGGCTCGACCAGTTCGAGGATCAGCTGCTTGCGACCGAGCTTGGCCATCAGGCTCGCCTTGTTCTCGACCAGCAGCAGCTCGCCGCCGTTGATGACGCCGACGCGGTCGGCGATCTCCTCGGCTTCCTCGATGTAGTGGGTGGTGAGGATGATGGTGACGCCGGCTTCGCGCAGCCGCTCCACCACGTGCCACATGTCCTTGCGCAGCGTCACGTCGACGCCCGCCGTCGGTTCGTCGAGAAACAGGATCTCCGGCTCGTGGCTCAGCGCCTTGGCGATCAGCACGCGCCGCTTCATGCCGCCGGAGAGCTGGCGCAGCATGTTGTCCTTCTTGTCCCAGAGCGAGAGATCACGAAGGACCTTCTCGATATGCTGAGGGTTCGCCTTCTTGCCGTAGAGCCCGCGCGAGAAGCTCACCGTGTTCCACACCGTCTCGAACTGGTCGGTGGTCAGTTCCTGCGGCACCAGCCCGATCATCGAGCGTGTCGCCCTGAAGTCCTTCACGACATCGTGCCCGCCGACCAGCACCTCGCCGCCGCTCGGATTGGCAATGCCGCAGATGATCGAGATCATCGTCGTCTTGCCGGCGCCGTTCGGCCCGAGAAGCGCCAGGATCTCGCCACGCTCGACATCGAGGTCGATGCCCTTCAACGCCTGAAATCCGTTGTTGTAGGTCTTGGTGAGATTGCGGATGGATATGATGGGGGCCATGAAGGGCTCTTGTGAGATAAGCGGGCGGGTTGGAGCGCTATATAGCCGCTTTGGAACGTTTTGACATCCCAACCCCCGTGAACGGACTATTCATATTGGCGAAAACGCAAAATTGAGAAAAAATCCGCGATCTGGCGCACGAGCGAGCAATGTCATCAAGCAGTGACAGTCCCGGGCTATAAGCCATGCGGGACTGGCAGCACTTTCCGACCCCGCCGCCTTTTGCGGAAGTGCGGGCGAACCCGCAACGCCCTGAGCCATCCCTAAACCGAAGACGCCGCTTGCCCAGGCAAGGCGCACACCAGGCCGACCTCGTTCAAGCCTCGGCCCCGATACCCCTCGCCGGCCCTCAGGCCGGCTTTCTTTTGTCACCAGCTGCCGGTATCGCCGCAGCCCGCCGGCGGCAGGGTCTTGCCCTCGAAGCGCGCCTTCAGCATGTCGCAGCCCGCTTTCCGGATCGGCTCCGGCATCTTGAGATTGAGGCTGATGCCGACCTCATCGAACGGATCGCTCGCATAGGCGACATACATGTACCAGCGGCCACCGATGACCGCGACCATGGCGACCACGGCAATCAGCAGGAAATACAGGAAACTCGGGCGTTTGCGCTCGGCCATCGGCAACTCCTTTTATAAATAGGAGCCTCGTCTAGTGCGATTCCCACCGGCGCGTCGATCCAACGCCGGTCAATCGCAATAGACCTTGCCACTCTTGCGCGATCTCAGATCGAAGTGGAAGTGGTTCCAGTGCTCCGGATTGCTGCCGGGACCGAGCACGGTGTTGAAATACTTGCAGCTGTCCGTGCGCACCGCCTGCAGCAGCCGCCCCTCGCGGAAGGAGAACAGACCCTTCTTGCGCACGTCGATCTGCTTGCCGCTCTTCAGCACGAACTTGCCGACGTCGATCGCGTTGCCATGCGCGTGCTCCGACATCGGATTGTACTTCTGCCGGCTGTTGTTCATGCGGCGGCAGCTGTAGCCGCCGAGCGGCTGGATGGTCTTGATGCCGGACCAGTAGCGGAAGCGTGCCGAAGGCGCGAGCTCGTTCTTCACCCACTTGGCGAAGGCGAGCGTTACCTGGCAGTTCAGTGTCACCGCAGGCTTCACGCCGATCCCGCCGGAGAGGCCCTGCAGCGAAATCGGATAGGGTACCTGGCAGGCGGCGCCGTTTGAAATCGGTGGCTTGTCGCTGAACACCACGCCCATGCGCTTCAGTTCGCGCCGGCAGGAGAGTTCCGATGTCGGCATGACGCCAGGGTTGACGGGTGCCGGCGCCGGCTCGCTCATCATAGGATTGTTCGGCCGCAGCATGGCGACCTCCTGCTCCTCGTTCTCTTCGGGAACGCGGGCGGGTGCGATAACGGCGCGGCCATCATTCCATACCGGCGCCTGGCTCATCTGCGCCTGCGCCGCCGGCTGCGGCATTCGTGCCCGGTTGAGCTGCGTCGGCGCATCCGTGCCGATCCCATCGACCACGGGCTGGTCGGATTCACCCTCGGCGATCTGCTGTTGCTGCTCCTGCGCCAGGCCGACGACCGGCTCCACACCGAGCTCGGCATCCATGTTGACGCCGCCCTGCGGCGCGGCGAGCGGCTGCGTTCCGCCCCAGCTCTGCGGCGGGCCCCGGAGATTACCGGCAGCACCCTGGGCACCGGCCATCGCCTCGTCGCTGTCGATGCGCGGCAGCCGCCCCGATTGAGCCTGGTGGCCGGATCCGGCAAGGTTGGGCGTGTTGAGATAATCGACGGACTGCTGCGTATCGCCGACCGGCTCCTGTGCCGCGGGATAGGCCTGCTGGCTTTCAACCGGCTGCATCCTCGCGGCGGCGACATTGCGCTGCGGCGTGATCGAACCAACCCGCGTGCCGCTATCCACGCTGGCCGGCGGAATGAGCCCATCCGTCGAGCACGTCGTCAGTGCCGTCGACAGCAGCACTGGCAGCACAAATCGCTGCAGGATAGAAACAAACGCCATACTCTCATCGCTTCCGAACACGGCAGTGACCGATAAAACTCGTTCGGAATTTAATAAAAAACGGTGAACGAAAACTTACCCGGCCGGCTACCACTATCCGTCCGTCAGAAGCCGCACCAAGCTTCGGTACCGTCAAACTCCTGCTCAGCAGGGTCTCTCAAGCCTTGTCGGCTGCGCCGGAAACCGCTCGATAAGCGGAAACAATCGCTTCCAACGCCATGTTCGCCTGTGCCCGGTCGGTCTGATAATTGCTTACCGACAGACGCATGACCTGCCGCCCGCGCCACATCGCGCCGCCCGCGAATATGAGACCATCGGACTGTATCAGGGCAATCGTCCGGCGCGTCAGATCGTCGGCCCGCTCCGCCGGCAGCCCCTCCCCGAACCTGACAATGATCTGGTTCAGCGTCACCGCATTGACGACGGCGATCCCGTTCTGTCTTGCCAGTCCCTCGGCCATGAACGCGGCGACATCACAGGCCCGCTCGATCATCGCCTCGATCCCCTCCCGGCCGAGATGCCGGATCATCGCCCAGGTCGCGAACCCGCGCGCCCGCCGTGACAGCTCCGGCACGTAATGCGAGGGGTCGCGCTCGCCTTCGCCGGCGAGCGGCAGATAGCTCGCGGCGATCGTCATCGCCCGCCGATGCGCCACCTCGTCGCGAACGATCGCATAGCCGCAGTCGTAGGGCGTTTGCAGCCACTTGTGCCCGTCGGTCGCCCAGCTGTCGGCCATCTCGACGCCATCGGTCAGATGCCGCAGCCTGGGCGACGCCTGCGCCCACAATCCGAACGCGCCGTCCACATGCACCCAGGCGCCGCGCGCCTTGGCGATCGGCACCAGCGTCCGGAAATCGTCGCATCCGCCGGTATTGATCTGCCCTGCCTGCAGGATCGCGATCGAAGGGCCGCTCACCCTTGACATCGCCGCCGAAAACGCCAGCGGCAGGATGCGCCCCTGGTCGTCGGTCGAAACCCTGACGACCCGGTCATGCCCGAGGCCGAGAAACTGCAGCGCCGAGAAGATCGTCGTATGCGCGTCGTCGCCGATCAGCACGGTGATCTCGGGCGCCCCGAACAATCCTTTCGCATCGACACCCCAACCCGCCCGGCGCAACACCTCGCCGCGCGCCGCCGCGAGACACGTGAAGTTGGCCACCGTCGCGCCGGTAACGAAGCCGACCGAACTCTCGCGCGGCAGGCCGAGCAGTTCCAGCAGCCAGCGCGCCGCGATGGTCTCGGCGGCGGCGGCAGAAGGCGTCGCCACGTGGTTTCCGGTATTCTGTCCCCAGGCGCTCGTCAAAAAATCCGCCGCGACGCCCATCGGATGCGAGCCGCCGATCACCCAGCCGAAGAAGCGCGCTCCCGTCATCATGGACAGCCCCGGCTCGGCCCGCGCCACGAGATCGTCGAGCACGGCGCCCATATCGGTGGATCGCGCCGGCAACGGCCCGTCGAAGACGGCGACGGAACCCGCATAGTCCCGCGTCGGCCGATGCGCACGGCTGCTCGCCATATCGCGAAACCGCGACGCATGCGCCGCCGCATTCTGGAAGAGCTCTTTCGTCCCCACGGCACCCGCCTCCCCGCGAGATCGACCGTGCCTTCGCGCACGCGACATCGCCTGCTCAAGCTTCAGGAATATTAGAGATACCTTGAACAGGGCGCCAGTGCCAGCCGGATCGAACGGCGGCGCATCGCCCGGAGACCCATGTGGATTTCGCCGTTGAGCCTTGGTACGATGCCGCGGCAGCATCGAGCGGGAGCTCCGGATGACGCAGAGGGGAATTCGCAGTCCAGACAGGTTTCAGGGAGTCGAGCGGCCCGCGTCGCTCGAGATGAGCCAGATCGCCCTTCAGGACGCCACCTTGGGCCGGCTGAAATGGCAGCACGACGACAACGGCATTCCCGTGCAACTCGAGCAGGCCGACGGCTACATGATCTGCTACCAGCGAAACCACCTGCCCGCGCGCCCGCGCTGGATCGACGGCAAGCCCGCCACCTCCGTTCCGCTTGATCCCGGCGAGTTCCTGCTTCTCGACCTTCGCAGGCGGTATAGCGCGGTCGAGGCCGGAGACATCGACTGCGTCTCGATCTTTGCCTCCCATGCATCGATTGCGGAGTTCCACCACGAGAACGATCTGGCGCCCTTCTCGACGCTTCGCGACCGCAATGTGCTCGGGCATTCCGACGCCATCGTCCGTAACCTGATGGAATGCTTCGTGCCTGCCTTCGAAGAACCGGCTGTCATGTCGCGTCTGTTCCTCGATCATCTCACGATAACGCTGCTCAGCCACCTCACGACCTGCTACGGCGAACAGGCGATCGAGTTCCGCACCGTCAGGGGCGGCCTGGCGCCTTGGCAGGTGCGTCGGGTGAAGGACCTGCTCCTCGCCAACCTGAAGGGCGACATCGGGCTCGACGTACTCGCCAAGGAGACTGGCCTGTCGCGTGCCCATCTCGCGCGTTCCTTCAAGATCAGCACCGGGCGCTCGCCGATGATGTGGCTTCAGCACCAGCGGCTGGAAAAGGCCATGCGGCTGCTACTCGTGACCGGCCTCACCGTCCAGGCCATCGCGGAAGATTGCGGCTTCGTCGATCACAGCCACTTCACGAAGGTCTTCTCCAGATATGTGAACGCCACCCCCGGCGAATGGCGGCGCAAGCACAAGATGTGACACATCCGAAATCGCCTATCTGTGGTTAAACCCTTCAAGCATATGTGATTTCGGTCGGCTTCAAACCAGCACGCCCGTACACAAAACAGCACCCTCGTACATCGCCAGCCTGACAGAGCCCGATATTGTCGGAGCCTGAGAACGCCCGAGGCATCCGCGACGGAGGGGAAGATATGCAGATTTCGGCGCATCAAGCTCGATCCATCATCGCCGCCGGCGAGGCGCGCGCCAGGGAGATCGGCGTCCCCGTCAACATCGCCGTGCTCGATGCCGGTGCGCGGCTCAAGGCGTTCAGCCGCATGGATGGTGCACTTCTTGGCTCGATCGATATCGCCGTCGGCAAGGCGAGAACCGCCGCGCTTTTCCAGATGGCGACAGAAGCGATCGGCGAGTTCTGCAAGCCCGGCGGCGGCTCGCCGGGCCTCGAGCAGACGAACGGCGGCCTCGTCGTCTTCGGCGGCGGACTGCCGCTTTCCGCCTCCGACGGCACCTTCCTCGGCGCGCTCGGCGTCTCGGGCGGTGCCGTCTCACAGGACATGGACGTCGCCCGTGCCGCCCTTTCGGGCTTCGACGCGGCGTCCTGAATTTTGACCCACACAACACGCCAGGAAAGGAGATCAGCATGTCCAAGACGATCCTCGTCACCGGTGCCGGTTCAGGCTTCGGCAAGGCCGCGGCCATCGGCATGGCGAAAAACGGTCACAACATCATCGCGACGGCCCACGTCTCGTCGCAGGTAACGCCGCTGCGCGAGGAAGCCGCAGCGCTCGGCTTGGAGAACCTGCGCGTCGAGCGCCTCGACCTCGACGATCCCTATGACATCAAACAGGCAATCGGCTGGGAGTATGATGTGCTCTGGAACAATGCCGGCATGGGCGAGGCTGGCCCGGTATGGGAGATCCCGATCGAGCTCGTCCGCCGCAACTTCGAGGTCAACGTCATCCTGCCGTTGCAACTGACGCAGGGCGTCGTACAGAAGTGGGTGAAGCAGGGCAAACGCGGCAAGGTGGTCTTCACCTCCTCGATGGGCGGCCTCTTCACGCCGGCCAACTGGGGCACCTACGTCTCCACCAAGCATGCGCTGGAATCGATTGCCGAGGCGCTGCAGCAGGAACTGAGCAGATACGGCATAAAGATCCAGACCATCAACCCCGGCGCCTACTACACCGGCTATAACGAGACGATGGCGGACAATCCGTTCCGCTGGCTCGACGACAGCAGGAACTTCACCAAGCGCGCCGAGCTCCGCAAGGGCTTCGACGACTTCTTCGCGACGCCGGAGGGAAAGATGGATCCGGGCGAGATGATCGAACGGATGATCGAAGTCGTCCCCGCCGACACCGGCAAGTTCCGCAACGTCGTGCCCAAAGTGATCGAAAACATGCTCAAGGAGCACCAGCTCAAGGCCTGGGAGAACCAGATCTGATGCTCATGCGGCGAAGCCACCTCGCCGCATGAGCCGCTGGCGCGAGCAACCCCACGGAGTGTGAAGATGCGCATTGCGATATCAACGGCGGCCGCGTTCGCGCTGGCACTGTCCTTCGGTGTGACGCTTGTAGGATTGGGTGACGTCATGGCAGCAGATGAAACCGCCAACAAGGCGACGGTACGAGAAGCCTTCGATGCCTGGGCCGCCGGGACCGGCAGCCCATACGACCTGCTGGCGGACGATGTCGAATGGACGATCACCGGCAACTCGGCGGCCGCTAGGACCTACCCCGACCGTGCGGCCTTCATCGGCGAGGTCATCAGGCCGTTCAACGCTCGCATGAGCGTCGGCCTCAAGCCGAAGATCCGCAGCATCCATGCCGAAGGCGACACCGTGATCGTCTTCTTCGATGCCGCCGGAACAGCAAGAGACGGCAAGCCCTACGAGAACACCTATGCCTGGTTCCTCGACCTTAAGGACGGCAGGATCGTCAAAGCCTCGGCATTCTTCGACAGCATCGCCTTCGATGAACTCTGGAAGATTCCGGTCGCCGCCGATTGAATGGCGGCGCCGACCACGACATTGACCGGCGTTACGACCGGCGACCGTCGGCGCTGAGCCGCGGGCGCGCGTCGAACGCGTCGGATGCAATCGGCTCCTCGCGGGTGCCGCCCTTGCCGTAGAGCTCGTTCATGATTTTCGCGACTTCAAGCGCGTGGCTCTCGACCAGTCCATAGAGGATCTGGCCGCCAAAGGATGCGGGTTCTTCGGCAACATTGTCCCATACCATCCACATATCCATGGGATCGCAGAGAACGTCGTAACGCTGGTTGGACTGATCCATGACAGCTGCCTTGATATAGATGCCCACGTGATCCCCGTCGATACCGCCCGCCGAGACCGCGAAGCCGGCCTCGATTTTACTCTAGTCAGGCGAGGCGACGGCGATCAATCCCGCATCCGCGGGGACGGTTACCAGACCGATAAGGCGAAGCCGGAATTTCGAACGAATCCCGCCCGCCATGCAACCGGGTTAGGCCATGGTCGCCGGAAGCGAAAGCACACCGTGACGACGACGTTAACACGTTACTAATATCACGAAATTCACGGGCGAACTGTACCGATGCGGTACGGATTTCGGCCCGTGTCAGAAAACGCATGGTCACTTCGTCCCCGGCACGCTGCCGGTGACGATACGATCGGTCTTCGTGGCGTCGATGGTCGGCCAGTTGGACGCCGCTTCGGTGGCCGGTTGGCTGCCGACGGCAAGGATGGTGATCAACCCGGCGACGACGCCGGCCAGAAGCAATCCGCTATAGGTCATGGTTCAGAGCCTCGATGCTGTGGTTTCCCAGCCACTGCGGCGCAAACTGATACGGGAGCCTGAACGAAACCCTAAGGAACGTGGTTAACTCACAGCATAATGACCTGATCCGATCCAATCGGCCGCTTGATCAGTCGTTATCCCCGGATGCTGCCTGCTTCTCGAAGTGCCGCTTGAGCGCGTCGATCCTGTCGGGCGCGATGTCAGGCGCCGTCACGGCGATCCAGGCGTCGATATAATGCTCAGGCGCATAGACATGCCCATGCCCCATCGGCGAGGTCGTCGCCGTCGCCATGTCGACCAGCAGCTGCAGCATCGTCAGCACGGGAAACCAGCGGAAACTCGGCGAAACATCGGGTCCCCGCGGCGCCTTCATCCAGTCGGGCTCGCGGTAGAAGGAATGCGGATCGAAGAAGGTCACCGCATCGCTGGCATATTGCAGATAGACCATTCGGATCGGTCCCCACACGGCCCCGGGCAGATCGAGCGCATTGGTCTGGTCGGTGAAGCGGATGATCGAGCCGTCACGGAAACGCGGCAGCCAGGCCGGCGAGCCGGGATCGCGCCCCGCCGTCACGTTGCGCCACATCTCGCTCTCGAAGGGCGGCCCGCTCCACAGCGCGCCCTGATAGGGATCGGCGACGATATCGAAGAGATCCGCCGAGAGCTGCGAGTTCAGCGATCCCAGGCTTAGACCATGCAGGTAGAGCTTCGGCCTCTTGTCGTGCGGCAGCTTGGTCCAGTAGCCATAGACTTCGCGAAACAGCGCCTTGGCCGAATCCGCGCCATATTCCGGCTCGACCAGCAGCGACAGCCAGCTTGTCAGGTAGGAGTATTGCAGCGCCACGCTCGCGACATCGCCATGCTGAAGATATTCGAGCGTGTCCATTGCCGCCGGGTCGACCCAGCCGGTTCCCGTCGGCGCGATGATCACGAGCAGCGACCGGTCGAAGGCGCCCTGCCGCTTCATCTCCTCCAGAGCCAGCTTCGCCCGCTCCTCGATCGTCGCGGCATTGTTGAGGCCGACATAGACGCGGATCGGTTCCTTCGCCTCCGCGTTCCAGAAGCCCTCGATATCGGCGGCACGTGGCCCCGAATCCACGAAATGCCGCCCCTGCCGACCAAGCCCGTTCCAGGCCACCAGCGAGGCCGGGCTTCCCGTCTTGCCTGATGCCGTCGGCTGCGGCACATCGGCCTCAATCAGTGCATCGACCTTCTGGAACGAACTGTCGGCCAGATGCAGCCCCGCGCGCAGCAGCACGCCCTCGACCACCGACCAGAACAAGGCGATCGCGATCACCCCGCCGATGACGTTCGACACCCGCTGCGGCACATAGCGTGCCAGTCGCCGGGAAAACCACCGCCAGGTGAACAGGAACAGCCGGCCGATCAGGACCCCGACCATGAAAACCAGGAAGGCGATGCCGGCAAGCTTGAAGGGATCGGCCGTTTCCACAGGTTCCATGTGCCAGAGGTCGCGGATGGAGTTCTGCCACCCAGCCGCCTGCCAGAGGAAGCCGATCGCGACAAGGATACCGACCACGAGCACAACGGCCCTGTAGACCGGTAGCCCTGCCCTCGGCCTCGGCAGTTCCATGTAGGTCCACAGCCAGACGAGCATGACGCCGACGAGATAGCCGACGGCCGCCGATATGCCCGAGAGAACGCCCTGCACCACGAAACTGCGGGGCATCAGGCTCGGTGTCAGCGAGGCCGCGAAGAAGGCGAAGCCGAGCGCAAGGCCGACCACCGAGAGCGACCGCAGCAGTGCGAAAATCAACCGCCTCATCGGCGTCCTCCGTTCATCTCACCTGTAGGAGACTTTAGTGCAGGCCGAGGAATATGAATGGCTTCGCGTCCTTGAACTGGTTGGTGGCGTCGCCGGAATAGGTGTGGTCCTGGCTCTCGCCGAGATCCAGCCGCTTCACCTTGCCGGTCTCTGCCGAAAAGTCGATCGTCTTCAGATCCACCCAGAAGGTATTCGGCGTTAGCGCCGACTCGAAGAAATAGAGTTTGCGCTTGTGATCGAACACCGTGCGCCAGCGGGTCGAGGAGATGTTCGGCTCGTCAGCCGTATTCAGCCCGTAGGGAACCGATGCGTTCCTGATGACGCTGAAGACGCTGGCGAGCGCCCGGTTCGGATCCTCGTCCTTGGGGATGGCGTTGACATAGAAGGACGCACGCGCGAAGCGGTCCGACGCCCGATTGGTGCCCGGCAGCATCACCGTGCCGCCGATCTGCTTCCAATAGGCGTTGAGCGCCAGCTGCTGGTCGAAGGTCGGCGAATTGGTCATCACCTGGTAGGCGCGGTCGTGATGGATCACCTGCTTGCCGCCGATATATTCGATGATCGCGCTATCGCCCGTGGCGTCCGATATCGACAGATGCACCGTCGTCAGGCGGTTTTCGCCCGGCACATTGTCGGTGACGATGGTGAAGGGTTCCGTCTCGAGCGCATCGACCGCCTCCTTCACCGTCGCGAAATTGTCGAGCACATACTGCGCCCAGGCGGCGATCGTCAGCCCCGGCTTGCTCCCCTTGCCGAAGGCCGGATATTCGGACTCCACCAGCCACAGCAGGTTGGCGTTCAGCCCCTTCTCGTTGACGCCGTCGGTGGTCGAGACGTCATAGCCGGTCGCGACAAGGCTGCCGTATTTCGACGTCCACTCGATCGAGTTCGGCTCCGCCTCGCCGCTGCGCTTCATGCCGCGTGGCAGCACGTAGAGATTGGTGGTGATGTCGCTCTTCCAGTCCATGGAGCGCGCCGTGATGATGTTTCCGTCAGGCCCGAGATAGACCAGCCGCGTGCAGGCGTCGGCCGCCACTTGGCCGATAAGCAGGAAGGAGCCCGCCAGAAGCGCGACGATAGAGCGGGCGGCGGATGTCCGGGCGAAAAACATGGCAACTCCCATCGTGAATTAGAACCGCATGGAAAAGCCGATGGCCGGTCCGTGCTGGCTGACATCCCAGCGAAACTTGTTCGCGCCGGTAAAATCGTCGTTCTCGTAATCCTGGTAGAGCAGCCGGTAGCCGGCCCTGAGGATGGTGGGATGGCCGAACATCGTCATGCGGTAGCCGAGATAGGCCTGTGCGTTGACGCTGATCTTCGACCCCAGACCGAAGCCGCCGACATCGGTCTCGGCAAACAGGTTCCAGCGATCCGTGAGATCGGCATTGACGCGCAGGCCGATGAAGGGATCGGTCCAGTCGGCGCTCTTCTTCGTTCTGAGCCCGAACGCGGCCACTTCCGCCTCGGCCTGCAGCTTCGTCCAGCGCACGCCAGCCGTCGGCTCGATCGAGACGGTCCTTGGGCGTCCGAACACTGTGTCGCCGCCGAGCGGGACCTCGTAGGCCTTGAAGAAGCCGCCCGCGGAAAGCGTCGTCGTCTTGATCCCGATCCCGATCTCCTGCGACAGCGCCCGCTCGTCTTGGCTGGTCTCCACATACTGCCCGTCGAAATAGACGCCCCATTTCCCGTTGGTGATCTCGACATTGCCCATGGCCACGAAATCGAGATGATCGAAGATGTCGGAGAACGGCACATCCACATCGGTGTCGAAGCCGGCAAGCGATGCGTTGCCCTTCAGCGATGCCGCCCAGGCGTAGGGGCTGACGATCACCGCCCATTCCCGCTCCGGCTCCATCCGCTGGCTGTCGAAATCGGCCGCGGCTGCGGCCGTCGTTATCGAAAGCGCCGCAAGGACGCTCGCCACAGCCAGACATGCACGATGCCGGCCGGATTTTCCCTCTCCCATTCAAAGCCCCCGTTTGAACAGCTGGCTGCCACTCTACTCCCGGAAGCCGACAATTCAAGCGTGACTTGTATTTCCACCGGCGGCGGTTGCAGACCTGCGGCAGTTGCCAAAGCGGAGGGAATGACGGACCATTCCGGCTCGGTCGCGGGGAGCGGAACATGACGGTGTCTGAAAATCACGGCAATGCCAGCATCTGCCTCGGCTGCTGGGACCAGATGCACGTGCCGATCCCGATCCGCGGGCCGCTTGCCCTGCCGTTCCGCGCCTTCGGCATTACCCGCAGCAAGATGAACCCCAACATCTGCACGATCTGCGAGCGCGCCTTTC
Source organism: Rhizobium sp. S152 (assembly GCF_030380735.1). Classification (GTDB taxonomy): domain Bacteria; phylum Pseudomonadota; class Alphaproteobacteria; order Rhizobiales; family Rhizobiaceae; genus Rhizobium. The sequence continues at coordinate 336,111 of NZ_JAUDRZ010000026.1, forward strand.
GCTATGTGAAGCAGAAGAACCACGTCACGGCCAACGCCACCATTCTCTTCGCCGATATCAGGGGCTTCACCTTCCTGTCCGAACGTATGGATCCCGTCAGGCTCGGCCAGGTCGTCAGCACCTTCCACGACCGCTGCGCCGAGGCGATCTGGGCGCATGACGGCATCGTCAACAAGCAGATGGGCGACGGACTGATGGCGATCTTCAACTTCCCGATCAGGATCGACGCCCACGCAAGCGCGGCGATCATGGCGGCGCAGGATATCCAGCGGCAATGCAGCGCCGCGCTGCAAAACCTTCGCTCCGACCTCGGCGATCTTCCGGATCATGTTCTCGGCGTCGGTGTCGGCATCCACACCGGCGATGTCGAGATCGGCGAGTTCTCGAGTTTCCGCAGCGACTTCACCGCCATTGGCGGCGCCGTCAACCTCGCGGCGCGTCTGGAATCCCAGGCCGCGATCGGCGAGATCCTGATCTCCCCGGCAACTGCGGCCCGCGCGCCCGACCTGATGACCGACAGCGAAACGCGCAGCCTTCAACTGAAGGGCATCGAGCAGCCCGTCGACGCGGCCGTGCTCACAGATCGGTGACCCATGCGCTACAGGCAACAGACAATGCTGGGTTCACCAAGCCGATTTCGAATTGCGCTGCGATGAGCTACGCTCCTGCGGAATCGCAACGCTATCGCCCAAAACAGGATTTGCCATGACCGAAGACGCCAAACCCAGAGGCACGCTCACACTCCGCACCATGGCGATGCCCGCCGACGCCAATCCGGCCGGCGACATCTTCGGCGGCTGGGTCATGGCGCAGATGGACCTTGCCTCCGGCATCTCCGCCGCAGAACGCGCCAAGGGCCGCGTCGTCACCGCCGCCGTCAAGGAAATGGCCTTCGCTCTGCCGGTGAAGATCGGCGACACGCTGTCGATCTATACCGAGATCGAGCGCGTCGGCCGCACCTCGATCACCCTTCGTATCGAGGCCTGGGCCACCCGGGCCCGCTACAACAAGATGGAGAGAGTAACCGCCGGCACCTTCATCATGGTCGCCCTCGACGAGAACGGCCAGCCGAAACCGGTGCCGGCTGAATAGCCTGTCCTCGTAAACCGTCGCACTCCAAGGTTTCGTTCAGCCCTATGGGCTGCCACGCTCTCCCGAAGATGAGCGGTCCCGAAAGCAGGATCCGTCACTGCTGCTTGACGGGCCCCGGCTTGCCCGAAGCGTCGCCGCGCAGCCTGGCCAGCAGATTGCGCGACTTTCGGTAAAGGAACGGCGGCACGAAGTCGCGGACGACACGCATGGTCGCTTCATTGCTTCGCGCATCGTTGGAGCCGGGACGCCGCTTGAAGACGGTGGACTGCGACGTCCGCCCGTCTTCCCAGGTGGCGGTATAGTAATAGAGCGCGATCGACAGCCGCGGATCGCCTGCCGGATGGTTTACCGGTTCAGGATTGCCGTGCATGGTGTCGTCGCCGGTCGAAAACGCGCACATGCGGTTCATCACAGGCGCGAACGCCGCGACCTTCGCCGACATGTCGTTGGTCCAGACTTCGAAGGCGCCGCCATACTCGTCCTTCCAGTTGGGATTGAGGTAGATCAGCAGGTTCACCCGCCGCTCCAGGTTCATGATCGTGTGGTGGTTGAAGTCGGCGTGAATATCGAGGTATCCGGTCGTGTTCGTCCGGTGGATGCCGCCGCCCTGGTAGTAGGGGTCCGGGATCAGCCCCTTGATGCCGGACATGTTTTCCAGGAACTGGATGAACGGGCGCGAATTCAGCGCATGAAAGACAGCCTTGGAATAAGTCGGCAGTCGATCCGGATTGAAGGACGTCTTCAGCTTTTCGTTGGCGCTGGCGAACTCCGGTGCCGCCTCGCCCATGGAGAGCGCCTCTTCGCGGACGCGCTCCAGGATTTCCGGAGGCAGGAAGTCGTCGATGCAAATATAGTGATAGGGCGTCTTGGACTGGTAATCGGCCGCCACCGAGCTCCCGATCCGTTTCGCCTCCTGATGCGTGATTGCCAGCGTTTCCGGATCCATCGGAAAGAAAACAGACATGGTGCCCCCGGGGTGTTTATTTTCATATATATGAAAACACTACTTTGCGACAAAGTAAACAACAAAGGATAGACAGAAGAATTTGAACATAAAAACGCGCAAAATCAAAATGCGAAAGAATACATTGGAATATTTCTAGAGTTCGACGCAAAACGAAGGAGAAATATTCGAGAACGATCATAGGCATCTGCCGGGACCCGGCAGCAAAGCCGCTCAATGAGCCAGCCACGAACAGATCGCCGATTGCGGCGACACCGGCTCCTGCGCCCCTCGCCCTGACGTCTACTGTTTCAGTTTCAGCGCGCCTTCCAGCGCTTCCTGCCGCGCCCCGCCGATATAGGTCTCGTAGTCGGGGTGACGGAACAGGTGGGCGTAGTAGATCTGCCAGCGCCAGGAATATTCGGTATTCTTCAGAAGGTTCTGATTGCGATGGATCTTCACGTCGCCCTGAGCCGCATTATAGTCCTCGATCGCCTTCAGCTGTCCGTTGTGCGGCCCATACATCTCGATCTCCGACCCCATGATGTCGTCGAAATACATGAACTGGCGCGGAAGAAAATGCTCGGGACGCGTAGCCGCCTGGTCGAAGAGGCGAAAGCTCTCGCGCGTCGAGGACCAGTAATCCGTGTCGTTGAAGATCGCCCCGATCGGCGGCGGCGCATGCTCGTCCAGAAAATCGCCGATACGGTCGCGAATATTGCCGAGCACGAGATGTCCGTCGGGAATGCGTTTCCTGAGGTCCTCGACGTTCATCCGGTATTGCTGCGCGGCGAACCAGTATGGCAGGTCGACGATCCCCTCCGGTGCCGGCATGCCCTCGCCGGTGTCGAACCCGTAGCAGACGACCTCCACTCCGGTCATCCGCTTCACTTCCTTGGCATAGTCGCACATGAAGGCGAGCCCGTTGCCGCCCGCCACGCCGAATTCGATCGCCGATATCCGCTTGTGGCCGAGCGCCCGGCCGAGTTCGGCGGCACGCGTCATGCACCAGGCATAATGCGGCCGCTCGATCACCTGCATCGCCAGCTTGAACTGGGGCGAATACGAATACAGTCCGTCCGTCGCGCGAACGGCAGCGCGGGAGAGGGAGCCAAGCCAGGAGGATTGAAACTCCGTGGACAACAATACACTCGATATACTGCTCTTCACGGGCATATTTCTGGCAACCCCCGTTTGACCTTGCCAGACTATCGCCGGTTTTTCCGCCGGAAGAAAGAAGGTCGGCCTCCTCCATAAGGGGGAGCATGCGAGGGATCGCCGCAAGACTTTGGGCTGAGGATACGCCCTGTCAGCTGAGCCGGCCGCGTCAATACGCAACCTTTCAGTTGCCAATCATGCCCCTTTATGCGATAGATTGCGCAACCAGGAGGTTGCCGATATGTCGGACCGCATCGAGAAGATCGTCGAACTGAATGCACCCGTCGCCCGCGTCTGGAGGGCCATTACCGATTACCGCGAATTCGGCGAATGGTTCCGCGTCAAGCTGGATGCGCCCTTCGTCGCCGGAGAAGTCGCATCCGGGCAGATCACCTATCCCGGCTACGAACACGTCCGCTGGACGGCCACCATCAAGCGCATCGAGGAACCAACGCTGTTTTCCTTCACCTGGAAACCCTATGCGGTCGATCCCGACACCGACTATTCCGAGGAAATTCCGACGCTGGTCGAATTCCGTCTCGAGCCGACGCCATCGGGCACGAGGCTGACGATCACCGAATCCGGCTTCGACAACGTCCCCGCATATCGCCGCGCCGAGGCCTTGCGCATGAACGATGGCGGCTGGGCCGAGCAGGTCAGGAACATCAAGGCCCATGTCGAGGCCGATGCCGAGACCGATGTCGAGACCGATGCCAAACATTGATCCCGGCCTGCTCTCACCTCAACACGCCGCCATCCTCTTCGCGGCACTCGGCGATCCCACCCGCCTCTCGCTGCTGACGACGCTGAGCGACGGCCGCAGGCGCTCCATCGCCAGCCTCTGCGGCGGCTCGGACCTCACGCGTCAGGCGATCACCAAGCATCTCGGCGTATTGCAGCAGGCCGGTCTGGTCGAAAGCATCCGCGTCGGCCGCGAGAGCCATTACGGCTTCCGCCCCGACCGGGTCGAGGCCATGCGCGCCTATCTCGACAACGTCTCCCGCCAATGGGACGACGCGCTCGGCCGCCTGCGCGCGCTCGTCGAGGGCTGAACCCCAAGCGTCAGGCCCGCAGGAACTGCGAGCCCTTGTCGAAGCTCACGCCGGGAAATATCTTCGCCGTCAGGTCATCGGCGCTCACGTCGAACTGGCGATAGAGCATCGCCGCCGCCAGTTCGCGCACATCGGCCGTTGGCGAAAGATCGCGCTCGTCGAGCAACTCGGCGAGGCCCGGCCATCTGCCGAGCATCCGCCCGCCATTGATGTCGCCGCCCGCCAGCAGCGCGCAGCCGCCGGTACCGTGGTCCGTGCCGCCCGAGCCGTTTTCGCGCACCGTGCGGCCGAATTCGGTCATGGCGAGCACCACCGTCTTCGACCAGATCTCCGGCCCGAGCGTATTCTTCAGCGTCGTGATCGCCTGCGCCAGATCCTGCACCGGTCGCTTGAACTGGTTCACCTGGCCTACATGCGTGTCCCAGCCGGTGATCGAGAAGCTGGCGATCCGGTAGTCGCCCTTCAGCATGTTGCCGGCGAGTGCCGCGACATCCGCCACCTTCTGCCCACGCGGCCCGCCGGGTTCTGTCACCATCGAGGCGCTGTTTGCCCGCGTCGCTTCCTCCATAGCCTTGGCGAAGGCCGGGTCGTCGGCGTAGAGCCGCGTCAGGAACTGCGTCTCGTCGCGCGCCGGCCCCAGATTGGAATCGGACGCCCAGACGTCGACATTGTTGGGCCCGGTCAGGATCAGCTCCGTCGATGTATTGACGTCGATCGCCTTGCGCGCGTCCGAGCGCGGAATGACGGCAAGCGCCCGGTTGAGCCAGCCGGTCTTTTCGTCGGCCACATGTCCACCGCCCGATTCCAGCATGTCCTGCCCGTCGAAATGGCTGCGCTGGTCGCGGTAGGGCGTCGAGACAGCCTGCACGAAGGCGAGTTCGCGGTTCTTCCACAGCGGCATCAGCTCGGCCGCATCGGGATGCAGCCCGAAATGCCCGTCGAGATCGAGCAACCCCGTCTCCGGCGTCAGCGCCAGCGTCGGCCGGAACGCCGCAAAACCGGCATCGCCATAAGGCTGGACCAGCGCCAGCCCGTCCATCGCCCCGCGCAGCACGATGGTGACGAACCTCTTGTCGCCGGGCATCGCCGCGAAGGTGACGGGCGTGAAGATCGGCGCGGCGGCCAGGCAGCAGGCGGAAGCGAGAAAGCCGCGGCGCGACAGCGTGAAATCGGTCATGTCGGTCTCCTATCGGCGGTTGAACTCGGGCGATGCGAGCGCCAGCATCAGGCCGGTTGTCTTGTTGGGTGCCTGACTGACGACGCGGATCGTGTCGTCACGCGCGGCATCGCCGAGCGTCGCCTTCAGGAATTCGCGCGGATCGAGCCCCTGCCCGAACTGCGCGGTGGCGCGCCGCGCCCAGCCCAGTCGCTCGGCCAGCTGGCTGGCGGTGATCCAGGCCGAAAAACTCTCCTCGAATCCCGCAGGGCTCGGCGGCAGCCAGATCGGCTGGCCCATGCGCCGCAGCGCGCCCTGCCCGAGCGCGCGGACAGTCTGCATCGCCTTGCGCTTCTTCAGCCGCGCCTCCTTGTCGGATGACATGTCGGCCATTGCCGCGCCCTCGCCATCCATGCCGCCAGCCATTGCATCGCCGCCACCGGCAGTTGCCCCATTGGCGTCGGCGGCATCGTCCTCCCGGTTGGCGTCGAAAAAGCCCGCGACGTCGCCACTGCCGGCGCCGGCATTGAGCGCCCGCAGCCCGGCCGCGACGAAATCGAACGGCTGGCGCGCCTTTGCGCCGGCATTCTCCCAGGCCGCCGGATGATCGAGCATGGCGCCGTAGACGGCCGCAAGATCGCCATCCGTCTTCTTCCATGCCGCTGCCATCACCGCGACAAGCTCTTGCGGCGGCTGGTCGGAAATGAAATGCACCGCCAGCTTGCGACAGATATGCTGCGCCGTCTTCGGATTGGCGGCCAGATCGTCGAGCATCGCCAGATAGTCGCCCGGCCGCCGCTTGTTGCCGCCGTAGCCGATGCCCAGAACCTCGTGGCGGCCCGGCTCGGCGATGCCGGGGCGGAACGCCATGTCCATCTCCTGCCGGTCGATCGTCAGCCCGGTCAGCACCATCGCCGCCGCCCGCACGTCGGCCTGCGTGTAGCCGCTGCCGGCGCCCAGCGTATGCAGTTCCAGGAGCTCTCGCCCGAGGTTTTCGTTGAGCCCCTTCTTCCGCCGCATGCCGCCCTTGGAGTCCGGCCCGAGCGATTCCGCCTGATCGAGATAGATCAGCATCGCCGGGTGCTCCGTGGCGCTGCGCAGCAGGTCGGCAAAACGCCCGCCGATACGCGGCCGGATCGCCTCCGCCTCATAGAGCGGCACGAGCATCCGCATGACAAGGCTCTTGTTGGCGCTGGTGGAGAAGTGGTTGGTCCAGAAGGTCGAGAGCCGCTCGTGGAAGCCGTAGGGCGACGTCACCGCCTGCATCAACCGCGCGTTCGCATCCATCTGGAAGGCGCGTTGGGCCTGCTTCTGCAAAACCTTGCGGCGTTCGCGCCGCGAGGCGTCGTCGCCGCCGCTCTGTCTGATATCCCGCAGATCGGCCTGCAGCGCCGCGATCTGTCGATGCCGCGCATCGATCCCGCCGGCAGGAAACGCGGCCGGCGCCTTCGCGCCCGCGTCAAGCTGTGCCAGCAGATCGCCCTTGTTCCTCGCCGGATTTTCGCCGGGCCGAAACCCGTAACCGAAGCGAATGGCCGCCATCGTCGGAAAGGAAAGACTCATCGGTCGCCACCTCCATATCCCTTGGTGGTGACAATTTGTGCCCGCAATGGTGGCAAATTGCGGCAATACCGGCACATGGACGATTTGTAATTCAAGCGCTTGCCGCGGCAAGCGCCTTGAACGGCAATCTTGGAACCTCAGCCCCGGAAGATGAATGACGCGCCGACGGCGATCAGCGCGAAGCCGATCGCATGGTTCCAGGTCAGGCTCTCACCCAGCCAGAACACCGAGAATCCGGAGAACACCAGCAGCGTGATGACCTCCTGCATCGTCTTCAGCTGCGCCGTCGTATAGACCTCCGAGCCGATGCGGTTGGCTGGCACGGCCAGGCAATATTCGAAGAAGGCGATCGCCCAGCTGACGACGATGGCGATGAAGATCGCCGTGCTCTTGTGCTTCAGATGCCCGTACCAGGCGAAGGTCATGAAGACATTGGAGGCAAGCAGCATGACGATGGGCCAGACGGCCGCGGGACTGATGGCGAAAGGCATGGGCGATTCCCGAGAGTTGAAACTGGCGCCAGCATGTACCGCCAAATTCAATGGCTTCAAGTGGTCTGAGGGTCGCCGCGAAATTTATCCCCTTCGACAGGAAACACAGGCTGTTTCGGCCGGAACCTTTATCGAAGCCGGCCGTTTCAGGCTGCACCGAAAGCCAGGGAAATGTCCCGCGTCGAGCTGGCGGTCGCGGTCACCAGAGCGACGTGGGTCCGTTAGGACGCAAGACGGACGCTCTATCTTTTTGAATCCAGGCATCGGGCTTGCCGAAAATCGATCCCGGTTTTCGACAAGCCCGATGCGCAGGGCCGCTAGCGAGGAAATCAGGTGCATTCCGTTTCGAAATCCGCCCCGGCTGGCCGCTCCCTGGTGGCACTCGCCACGCTCAACTTCTTTCTCGCCGATGCCCGCGACGGGCTCGGCCCCTTCCTCGACGGCTTTCTCGCCACCCTCGCCGCCGAAGCGCGCCGCGAAAGCGCGATCCGGCAGCCGCGCCCGCAGGAGCTGCGCCAGCCCGGCGATCACAGTGTCACCCGCCGCATGGCCCAGCGTATCGTTGATGCGCTTGAAATTGTCGATGTCGCAGACGAGCACGGCGCCGTGCAGCGCCCCCCGCGCCCGCAGCCGTCTGGCCGCATCCTCGAAGCCGCGCCGGTTGAGCAGCCCCGTCAGCGAATCCGTTTCGGCGGCGTCGCGATATTGCGCCACCGTATCCAGCGTCGTCGCGCCCAGCGCCGAGAGCGCGAAGAGCAGCGCGATCACCGAGGCGCCGGCCTGCATGACGAAGGCGTAGGGCGAGCCGGCGAAGCTGTCGATGCCGCCCTGCGGCGTGAAGATCGCCAGCATCACCACATTGCGCACGATCGTCTCCACGACGATCAGCGAGGCGACGCCGAGCAGGATGCGGTCGATGAGCTGAGTGGCACTGTGCAGGCAGGCGCCGATGGCGAAGATCAGCAGCGCCGAACAGGCGAGGTCGCTGATCATCAGCTCGGCCGGCAGGCTCTGCAACACGATGACGGCATAGGCGAGCCCGGCATAGGCGATGGCGCAGAACAGTGTGCGCAGCCGGAAGCTCGGCGGCCGCCCGAAGCGCACCAGGAGCGCGCTGCTGTAGCCATGGAAAGCCGCGAGGAAGAGAAGATCGGCCGTCAGCGCCTGGATGACGACAGGCAGCGGAAACAGCACCATCGGCACGGCGAAACCGGCGGCGGCGCAGAGAAAGCCCATGCTCCAGAAGATCGCCTCGCGCGAGCCGAACCGGGCGACGACGAGGAAGGTGCAGCCGAAGGTCATCATCATGACCGGCAGCATGAAGGCGAAACGATCGGTGGAATCCATCAGGCTCTCGCGGAGATACGCAATACTTTATCTCCCGCGAAAAAGGCTAATCAAAGATCGTTAAGAAAAGCCTACCGCAGGTAGCGGCCGGTCACTTACAGGAGGTTTCCGGAGGGGGCAAGAGGAAGGGTACAAGAGCAGCGTACAAGGGGCGGCCGCGAAAGCCGCCCCCGCGCTCACGCGCGCAGGGCGCGGTGCGGCGCTTCGGCATCCTCCGAGCCGAAGCGTACATCCTTTTTCTCGAAGCCGAAGCCGGCGAGAATGGCGACCACGATCGCCACGATGGCGGCGACGATGAGGAGCGCATAGGCGTAGTCGCCGTTCCAGTGCGCGGCGAGCGCCGACTGGATGGTGGCGTTGCCCGATGCCAGGAGGTTGCCGAGCTGGTAGGCGAAGCCCGGGAAGGTGCCGCGCACCTCGTCCGGCGACAGCTCGTTCAGATGCACGGGCACGATGCCCCAGGCGCCCTGCACGAAGAACTGCATCAGGAAGGCGCCGATGGCGAGCAGCACCGGCCCCGGCGCGTAGACCCAGAGCGGCGCGACGGGCACCGCGATCAGCGCGGCGATCACCATCGCCTTCTTGCGCCCGATCCGCTGCGACAGCGCCCCGAAGAACAGCCCGCCGCAGATCGCCCCGATATTGTAGACGATGGCGATGGCGCCGGTGGTGTAGCTGTCGTAGTTGCGCTGCGTTTCCAGGAAGGTCGGATAGAGATCCTGGGTGCCGTGGCTGAAGAAGTTGAACGCCGTCATCAACAGCACCGCCCAGAGAAACAGCGGAATATTCTCGCGCAGCACGGTGAGGAACGGTCGCCGCCCCTGGCTCTGGCGCTTCAGGAAGGCCGGGCTCTCCTCGACGCTGCGGCGGATATAGAGCACCAGCAGCGCCGGCGCAGCGCCGACGAAGAACATGCCGCGCCAGCCGATGACGGGAAACAGCAGGAAGAACACGATCGAGGCCAGCAGGTAGCCCGAGGGATAGCCCGCCTGCAGGATGCCGGAGACGATGCCCCTGCTCTCCTCCGGTACCGTCTCCATGACCAGCGACGCCCCGACGCCCCACTCGCCGCCCATGGCGATGCCGTAGAGCGCCCGGAGCACGACGAACATGGTGAGCCCGGTGGAGAAACCGGTCAGGAACTCGAAGATCGAATAGAGCAGCACGTTGACCATCAGCGTGATCCGCCGCCCGTATTTGTCCGACGCCAGCCCGAACAGCAGCGCCCCCACCGGCCGCATCGCCAGCGTCAGCAGGATCGCCACCGAGACGGCGGGAACGTCGGTATGGAATTCCTCGGCGATATATTTGAGAACGAAGACCAGTATGAAGAAATCGAAGGCGTCGAGCGTCCAGCCGAGATAGCTGGCGATGACGGTGTTGCGCTGCTGCGGCGTCAGCCGGCGCAGGCTTTCCAGTGCGGACATAACGGATCCTCCGTCCGAAAGCGGCGGCGAAGCGGGCAAAGTCCGGATGCCGTCGAAGAGAGGGATCGCCCAGGCTTGGGCGCGGGTGGGTGCTGTGACAGGCAGCATTCGGGAACGTCAGCATGACTGCCCTTGTTCCATCACGTTTCGCGTGATCGACGACGCCGCGCACGTCATGGGCGCAAAAATCCGTTTCCCTTTTGTACTCTTTGCCTCTTCCATTTCGCCCTGACTCTCTCCATATTCCGGCCATGGCCAGATCTCCGAAAAAGTCCCCCGCCCCCGATGGTTTCGAGGAAGCTCCCCAATCCGCGTTCGAAGGCGCCCCGCTCGAGGGGTCCGTCGCCGATTGGGTGAAGCAGCTGGAGGCCAATGCGGAAGCATCCGGCGTCGAGACGCAGCGCCAGATCGCCTCCAAGGCCGGCAAGCACCGCAAGAAGGTGGAGATCGCCGCCAGATCGGCCGAAGGCCGCAAGCCCGAACGGGCGTCCGAGCCCGTGCGAGGCCCCCGCGGAGCGAAGGCGCAAAGCGCCGACAGCGTGAGCGCTTCAAAAAGTGCGCGTGGTACATCGATGGGCGGCTCGACCGACCCGAAGACGCGCGCCGCCGCCGGCCTAAATCCGGTCTCCGGCCTCGACGTCTCCCTTGAGGACGCCGCGACCCTGAAGGCCGGCACCGCTGTTACCGCGACGGTCGAAGCCCTCTCGGCGCTGATTGAATCAGGCAACCCGCTGTTCAAGGACGGCAAGATGTGGACGCCGCATCGCCCGGCGCGGCCGCCGAAATCGGAAGGCGGCATCGAGATCCGCATGAACTCCGAATATTCCCCGGCCGGCGACCAGCCGACGGCGATCAAGGATCTCGTCGAGGGCCTGGAGAACGGCGATCGCAGCCAGGTGCTGCTCGGCGTCACCGGCTCCGGCAAGACCTTCACCATGGCCAAGGTGATCGAAGCCACCCAGCGCCCCGCCGTCATCCTCGCGCCGAACAAGACGCTGGCCGCCCAGCTCTACAGCGAATTCAAGAACTTCTTCCCCGACAACGCGGTGGAATATTTCGTCTCCTATTACGACTATTACCAGCCGGAAGCCTATGTGCCGCGCTCCGACACCTTCATCGAGAAGGAAAGTTCGATCAACGAGCAGATCGACCGCATGCGCCACTCCGCCACCCGCTCGCTGCTCGAGCGCGACGATTGCATCATCGTCGCCTCGGTCTCCTGCATCTACGGTATCGGCTCGGTCGAGACCTACACCGCCATGACCTTCCAGATGGAGGTCGGCGACCGCCTGGATCAACGTCAATTATTGGCCGACCTCGTGGCGCAGCAATACAAGCGCCAGGATATCAACTTCGTCCGCGGCTCTTTTCGCGTCCGCGGTGATACCATCGAACTGTTCCCGGCCCACTTGGAGGATGCCGCCTGGCGCATCTCGATGTTCGGCGACGAGATCGACAGCATCACCGAGTTCGACCCGCTCACCGGCCAGAAGACCGGCGACCTGAAGAGCGTCAAGATCTACGCCAACAGCCACTATGTCACCCCGCGCCCGACGCTGAACGGCGCCATCAAGGCGATCAAGGAAGAGCTGCGCCTGCGCCTCGCCGAGCTGGAAAAGGCCGGCCGCCTGCTGGAAGCGCAGCGCCTGGAACAGCGCACACGCTACGATGTCGAGATGCTGGAGGCCACCGGCTCCTGCGCCGGCATCGAGAACTATTCGCGCTATCTCACCGGCCGCAGCCCCGGCGAGCCGCCGCCGACGCTGTTCGAATACATCCCCGACAACGCGCTGCTGTTCATCGACGAAAGCCACGTCACCATTCCGCAGATCGGCGGCATGTACCGCGGCGACTTCCGCCGCAAGGCGACGCTGGCCGAATACGGCTTCCGCCTGCCGTCGTGCATGGACAACCGGCCGCTGCGCTTCGAGGAATGGGATGCGATGCGCCCCGACACCGTCGCCGTCTCCGCCACCCCCGGCGGCTGGGAGCTCGACCAGTCGGGCGGCGTCTTCGCCGAACAGGTGATCCGTCCGACCGGCCTGATCGACCCGCCGGTCGAGGTCCGCTCGGCCCGCAGCCAGGTCGACGACGTGCTCGGCGAGATCCGCGAGACCGCCGCCAAGGGATACCGCACGCTCTGCACCGTGCTCACCAAGCGCATGGCCGAGGACCTCACCGAATATCTGCACGAGCAGGGCGTGCGCGTCCGCTACATGCACTCCGACATCGACACGCTGGAGCGGATCGAGATCATCCGCGATCTCCGCCTCGGCGCCTTCGACGTCCTCGTCGGCATCAACCTCCTGCGCGAGGGCCTCGACATCCCCGAATGCGGCTTCGTCGCCATCCTCGACGCCGACAAGGAGGGCTTCCTGCGCTCCGAGACCTCGCTGGTGCAGACCATCGGCCGCGCCGCCCGAAACGTCGACGGCAAGGTTATCCTCTATGCCGACAACATCACCGGCTCGATGCAGCGCGCCATGGACGAAACCGCCCGCCGCCGCGAAAAGCAGGTGGCGTACAACACCGAACACGGCATCACCCCGGAATCGGTGAAGGCGAAGATCTCCGACATTCTCGACAGTGTCTACGAACGCGACCACGTCCGCGCCGACATATCAGGCGCCTCGGGCAAGGGCTTTGCCGACGGCGGCAACCTCGTGGGCGGCAACCTGCAGACCCATCTCAACGCGCTGGAAAAACAGATGCGCGACGCCGCCGCCGACCTCGACTTCGAAAAGGCCGCCCGCCTCCGCGACGAAATCAAACGCCTCAAGGCCGCCGAACTGGCGGTCATGGACGACCCGATGGCGCGCGAGGAGTCCAAGGCCATGGAAGGCATCAAGCGCAACGCCAAGGCGACCAAAGAGTCCCTCAATCCCTCGGCAACCTCAACGAACTCCCTCCCCCTTGTGGGGAGGGTTGGGGAGGGGAAAGCCGCGAGCGCCGAGTCCACCTCCCTCTTCCAGAAACCCACCCTCGACAACATGGGCCCAGGCACCGACACCGCCATCCCCGCACGCACCTTCCGCCGCAACGACCTCGACGAAATGACCGTCGGCCGCACCGAAAAGCCCGTGTCAGGCAAGCTCCCGGAAAAGCCCGACTCCGCCAAGAGCACCAAGCGCTTCTCCCCCCTGCTCGAAGGCCAGCCGGACCGCGACGACCCGCGCCCGCTGGTGCGCGGCAAGGCGGGCGTCGGCAGCTATGAGGATGCGGGCGATGTGAAACGGCAGAAGCGGACGAAGGGCAAGACGGGGCGGCCGGGGCGGTAGGTGGGTTAAGGAAAATAATGTGATGAAACGTCGGCACCATCAATATCTGAAGATAGATTTAAGGTGCTATTTATAGTTGTTGACGACGAGTGTTCTTCAATTGAAAATCTTCGCGGCATCTTATAGATTTAGAATATCTTTTATCACGGTGTATTACGTATGAATCTAACTGCAGCAAACTTAAACTCAGAGGAACCTACGAATAAAGCGCTTCGGACCGATCTAGCAATGGCATCAGCCGAGCTAGTAATTGGATTGGTTGGACACGCTGGCTCCGGCTGCACATCGATCTCAACAGCACTGTACGCTGCGCTCCTCGCGTCGGGTTATCAAGTGCATCAGATAAAGCTGAGCGGCATTATTGAAGCACGACTTCCAGCCGGAGCTTTGCCGCAAATTCGCTCAACGCCGGAATTCAAAGGTATCGATCAGTTAAAAAGGGCGCGGGTTCTGCAAGATGCTGGTGATGGCATTCGCGAGAATCAAGAATACATCCTAGCGTCGCTAGCGATCGAAAAAATCAGAGAATTACGCGGCGACGCACCAGTCGGAGGCAAGAAAATTGCCTATCTCCTTGATTCGTTGAAGAATGTGGCCGAGGTTCAACTGTTAAGGGATGTTTACGGCTCGACATTCAGACTCGTCGCAGTTCATTGCGACTATGATCGACGATTTAAGCGCCTGTTCGGCCAGATTGGGGCCGATGCTAAGTTCGCAGGTGCACCACTACAAGACGTTATAGATTTTATGAGTCGTGACGAGATGGACAAGTCACGAAATGGGCAACAGGTGCGGGAAGTATTTCACCTCGCAGACTATTTTGTTGACGACAACAAAGATGAAAAAATCAACATCCAAAATAATGCAAACTTAAAACGTTTCTGTGAAATATTGCTCGGCTCAGGATTTCATCGCCCTACGGCTGAAGAAACGGCTATGTACACTGCTTTTTCCGCTGCACTGAGATCTTCTTGCTTGTCAAGGCAAGTTGGCGCAGCCCTAGCTTCTGAGCACGGTCAGATCATCTCAATTGGATCGAACGACGTACCCAAATATGGAGGCGGCACCTACGTGGAAGGCTCCAAACCTGATTGTCGATGTGCGGTCTGGGAATGGAGTAGTATTGACGGAAAACTCAACTTTCAAGGATGCCATAACAGCCGACATAAAAAGCTAATTGCTGAAGAAATTCGGGACGCCGTTGTGAGTCAAATAACCGCGGGAATTTCTACTGCATCAAAATCCTTGAGTGAATCAGAACATAAGGTTGTTGCCAAAGCTATCGCTGCATATCTCGGCAATGCTCCGGTGGATTTGAACATCCCAAGGATTAAGGACCTAGTCGAATATTCGCGATCAATTCATGCTGAAATGGACGCCATTTTTTCGGCCGCCCGCCAAGGAACAAGTACTCGCAATACGATGTTGTTCTGCACCACTTTTCCCTGTCACAATTGCGCGCGGCACTTAGTCACCGCTGGCGTAAAACAGGTGTTTTACGTCGAGCCGTATGTTAAGAGTCTCGCAATCGATCTACATTCGGATTCGATACGAACTAGCAATTCTGCTGAAGCAGAAAAACAGACGCATATGCTTATTTTGCCGTTTACGGGTGTCGGTCCCAGGATGTATGAGGACCACTTTATCAAATCAGGTGAACTGAAAGATGAAAACGGTGCATTCACACCACCCACTGGAACAAGACCCGTAATGGGAGCAAGAATTGGCGCTCTCGAAACGATAGAAAAGCAAGCCGTTGAACTGATCAACAAATAAAATATGGAAAAAAAGGTACTACAGTTTCCAACAAAACTTAGACCTGCTGAACCATTTCAGCTGGACCTGTTCGACGTGGAAAATTTCCTTATTGGGAAATACAGTTTTCTTGACATAAAAAAATGTGATGAAGTTGAGCTTAACAAGTATGTTGAGTGCTTTCGCTTTAGGCTTATATTCGACTTGAGAATATTCCCCTCGTTTGACCGGCCAAAATTTGACCACAACGCTGTATTAGATAAATTCAGAAAAGAAGATATTCTTTATTTTCCAATAGTTTACTTTAAGTACGCCAACGAGATGATAGATCAGCTTTCATGGCATAAAAAAACACTACAAGATAAATCAAAGCAAGGACCAATTTTGTTCATATACGAACAGAAGAACACAACTGACGAAAATCTATTCAAGTGGAAACGAGTTGTAGAGCGAAAGATATCTGGATCTACGGAAATTCACCCGAATATGTTTCATAGACTGCAGAGATAACATAGATCTCCCCTTCGTAAGTAAGAATAGCTGTAAGTAGAAATACATCCGCAAGATTAGCAGCGCGATCGCCATTAATGTGTATCGTGATTATTTATATCATTGCAATTTCCCCGCCCCCAAAACCCATGCCATCACCCCCTCATCCCACCACGGATACACCGGCAGGCGTGCTGGCGAGGTGGGGTCGGCGCTGGGTGTTTGAGGAGGACGCAAGCTCTCTCATCCGGGGTGCGCAGAAAATGGTCCGAGAGCCCTGCCCGCACCATGGCGGCACAACCCCTCACCCGCCACCACCCCATTGCGAGACACCCCGCCTGACGATACCCTCCCTCATCCAACCGTGACGGGAGCAGGCAATGCAGATCGATCTCACTGGAAAGACGGCGCTGGTCACAGGGTCGACGGAAGGCATCGGCTACGCAATCGTGCGGCAGCTCTCAAGGGCGGGAGCCGATGTCGTGGTCAACGGCCGGTCGGAAGACAAGACCGCGAAGACCGCTGAACGGCTCAAGGGCGAAGGCGCCGGGGGCAGCGTCACGTCCGCAGCCGCCGATCTCTCGACAGCCGAGGGCTGCGCGGCGCTTGTCGCCCAGGTTCCCCGGGTCGACATCCTGATCAACAACGCGGGCATCTTCCAGCCGATCGACTTTTTCGACGCCGGCGACGAGGTCTGGGATCGACACTGGCAGGTCAACGTCATGTCCGCGGTCCGGCTCTCCCGCGCCTATCTCCCGGGCATGCAGAAGGCGAACTGGGGCCGCGTGATCTTCCTGGCCTCCGAATCCGGCTTCAACATTCCGGTGGAGATGATCCATTACGGCGTCAGCAAGACAGCCGACATCGCCGTTGCCCGTGGTCTCGCCAAGCGCATGGCCGGCACGGGCGTCACCGTGAACTCCGTGCTGCCCGGCCCCACGCTCTCCGAAGGCGTGGAGGCGATGCTGGCCGAAGAGCAGGCCAAAACTGGCTTGCCGCTGGAGGAGATCGCCGCCGCCTTCGTCAGGCAGCATCGCGGCAGCTCGATCATCCAGCGGGCGACCAGCGTCGAGGAAGTGGCGAACCTGGTGACCTATCTCGCCTCGCCCTTCGCCTCCGCGACGACGGGCGCGTCCGTTCGCGTCGACGGCGGGGTCATCGACACCCTCTAGGATCATGTGCCCGTGACGGATGTCGCGGGTTCGGCCGGGACATAAACGCATGCGGTGGTACGCCAGCCATGCGGGCTCGTGTCGGCCTCCACCGACCGTCGCGCGGCAGCCCGGAGCACGCCAGGGCGGCGTCGGTAGCCTCATATGCGCCCCCCTCGGGTGAGCGCATAGGCACGCGAAACACAGCATCCTTGAGGATGGCGCAGTCGATTTTCGCAGGAAAATCAGCCGTCCCGCGCCTGTTTCATCCCCGCTCCCCAAGACCCATGCCATCATCCCCTCGTCCCGTCATCGGATACACCGGCAGGCGTGCCGGCGAGGCGGGATCGGCGCGGGGTGTGAGGGTGGGACGCAAAACCTCACATCACGGGTTCGAGAAAATGGTCTCCCTCCGGGGCTGGCGGACTATCGCGCTTGCGCGCCTTGTCCGTCGGAGTGCCCTGGACGTGCCTGTGAGGCACACAACGCCGTCGCGAAGTTTGAAAGACGGCTGCAGAGGGACCGGAGTTCGGGCATAAACCGCCGAACGGGGCGCCGGAGGCGCCAGTATTTATAGTTTTTGATGAGGTTCTTTCGAGCGCCCCGTCCGAATTGCCGCCCCTCGGGTCGGCGCCAGCAGTGCAGGATCAAGCCACGGGTGACATCAGCCGCGTGATGGCCTTGCCGCGCGCCCGGATCCACCCCACGAACCGGAGAGGACCGCAATGCCGCAGCAGTCTGACGACCAACCGAAAAACATACTGCTTGCCCGCCTCGGACTTGACCGGATCCGCGAGCTGGCGGCGCGGACGGCGGAGATGATGTATCTGCCGCACGGGATCTGCCCCGTCCGCCGCTGTCGCCGCGCCCGCGCCTGCCTGCGGATCGGCCCGGCAAAATATCTGCCCGTCTGCGTCCCGACGCTGCCTCAGGAATACATGCCTTGCTACAGCGACTATCTCGGCTGGGCCGCGACCCTCTGTGCGGACGCCCGCGACGGCGAACACGGGCCGCTGTTCGAACTCCTCAATGCGCTGACGCCGCGCCTGCGCGGCAACGCAAGCTGGATCGCCCGACAATGTCTTGCCGATGACGCCGCCGCCCTTGCCTGCCTCGACGCCGCGCTGGCGTTGATCGCCGACGCCGATGCCGCGCCACCGGTCTTCCAGGCCGTCGACGAGAAGGACCGGCAAGCGTGCCCTGATGCGGCGCCAGGCCCGCCATCAATATCCGGTATCTCCTCCCCGTCCCACCCAGCCCGTTAAACTTGCATCAACGCCTGCATGGCATATCTCACCGCGAGACAGCAGGAGACAGCAATGGCATTCGTAGGCTTCAGGAACACCCACAACCACACGATCTACGTCAATCCCGCCCAGGTGCTCTATGTCTCCACCTACGAGGAAGATGTATCGATCATCGCCTATGCCGTCTCCGACGCCGCCGGCAAGCCCGTCGTCTCCTATGTCAGGGGCAGCGCCGACATCATCCAGCACAAGCTCGGCGCCGCCGGGGCGAAGTGAAGGCGCCGGGTCGCGTGCCGCCGTGTCACCGCCGGGAGACATGGTGGTGGATGGGCGGTGCCCGGCCCGTCGCGGAGCTGAAATTGGGTCCCTCGGATTGCATTTCGGCCGCGAAAAACACTCCTGACGTGCCGTTGCGGCACGGAATCCGGAAACGAAACAGCCGTCGTCATCAAAGGTTACCAATCGTCAAGTCTTTGAATCTTTGGCAATTCCCGCCTTGCATGAACTAGTGCGAGAATAATGTCGCTTGCAATTTGCTTCGAATACTGGCACCAATTCGCTACTCGGGCATTTGCATGCCGGTGACTGGACTGATGTGGCTGAGCCTTCTTGCGGGAAGGTGGCGTGGGGGGACCTCACGTGCGTAGACGTTCTTTCCCCGTTCGTGAACTACTCGACTGACCCTTCGCGCGCTGAATTTTGATGAGGGGGCGCGAAAGTGAAAGCCGTTCATTTCCTTTCGGGGGGATGGATACCAGACAGACTACAGGGAAAAGGACCTATCCCAATGGCCACCAAAGGCGTCGTAAAATTCTTCAACCAGGACAAAGGTTTTGGTTTCATCACTCCTGATGGCGGTGCGAAGGACGTTTTTGTCCACATCTCCGCTCTCCAGGCTTCCGGCATCCAGTCGCTCCGCGAAGGCCAGCAGGTAACCTTCGACACCGAGCCGGATCGCATGGGCAAGGGCCCGAAGGCCGTCAACATCTCGGCCAACTAATTCGATCGCTGCTTCGGCAGGGATGAAAACGGCGCTCCGCGAGGGGCGCCGTTTTTGCGTTGTGGGCGAGAGAGACGGCTCGCTTCGCGCGTGCCGCCGAACGAAATTCGGCATCGCCGCGTCCCCCCGCCTTCCGGTCATGCGATGATGGCAACCGGGACAAGGAGACGAATACCGGGGCTCTCCTTTAGCCGCGCAGAAAAGGAGACAACGGATTGCCAGCGACTTTCGTAAACGACAGCACGAGCGGCGTCAGGCGCTGACAGCCTCTTCCGCCCCGCCGGAAAAATCCACCGCCGCGAAAGCGGCCGCGATCACCTCCGGCCCGGCGCCGGCCTTCACCGCATCGGTGGAGAGGATCTGCCGGTAGCGCCGCGCGCCCGGCAGCCCGGTGAACAGCCCCACCATGTGCCGCGCCACCTGCTGCAGCCGTCCGCCTTCGGCGATATGCCGCGCCGCGTAGTCCATCATCCGGTCGCGCAGAAGCTCCCAGTCGAAGGCTTCCGCCTCCGCCCCGAAGAAACGATGATCGACATCGGCGAGCACGCCGGCGTTCTGATAGGCCGCCCGCCCGAGCATGACGCCGTCGACATGCCGCAGATGCTCTTCTGCCTGATCCAGCGTCTGGATGCCGCCATTGATGCCGATGAACACGTCCGGCCGCGCCTCTTTCGTGCGGTAGACGATGTCGTAGTCGAGCGGCGGGATCTCGCGGTTTTCCTTCGGCGAGAGCCCCTTCAGCCAGGCCTTGCGGGCATGGATCCAGATCGCGTCGGCCCCTGCATCCAGCACTCGGTCGAGCAGATCGGGCAGCGCCTTTTCCGGCTCCTGCTCGTCCACCCCGATCCGGCATTTCACGGTAACCGGCACCGAGGAAACATTCTTCATCGCCCGGATGCAATCCGCCACGACATCGGGCGTCAGCATCAGGCAGGCCCCGAAGGTGCCCGATTGCACCCGGTCCGAGGGACAGCCGACATTGAGGTTGATCTCGTCGTAGCCGTAGGGAGCCGCGATCTCCACCGCCTTCACCAGCTTCTCCGGATCCGAGCCGCCGAGCTGCAGCGCGACAGGATGCTCCGCCGCGTCGAACGACAGCAGCCGCTCTCGCGGTCCATGGATGATCGCATCGGCCACGACCATTTCCGTATAGAGCAGCGCATTGCGGCTGATCTGCCGGTGGAAATAGCGGCAGTGGCGATCCGTCCAGTCGATCATAGGTGCGACCGCGAAGACCGGCCGCTTCGTTTCGAGCGCCTGTTTATAGAAATGCGATGGTGTCATGCCGCGCTCATACCCCAAAGCGGGGGAAAACGCCAGTTTCGGAGGCGCAGGGCAGCAATGCCGGAACGCGAGGTCCGGCGACCGCATATCAAAAAAGACCCTCTCTGCCCTGCCGGGCATCTCCCCCACAAGGGGGAGAAGACTCGCGGCAACCACCTGCCTCAATCGAGCTCCGGCGGACCCTCCGGGTTAAGCCCTCCCCCTTGTGGGGAGGGTTGGGAGGGGATCTTTGGCATACGCGATTACCCAGCGGATCACCACCCTCCACGCTTTCCCCGCCGCCGCATTTGCGGATAAGATGAGTGGACTCAACAAAACAGCAAGAGCATCGCTTTATCATGTCCATCTCCCCTTCCGCCGCCGCCACCGTCATCCCCCTTCCGGCGCCCGTCCTTTTGCCCGTCGAAGGCACGTCTGATCGCTTTCCGGTCCGCCGCGTTTATTGCGTCGGCCGCAACTATGCCGACCATGCTATCGAGATGGGCCATGATCCGAGCCGCGAGCCGCCTTTCTTCTTCCAGAAGAACGCCGACAATCTGCTCGCCGACGGCAAGGACTTCCCCTACCCGCCGCTATCGAACGACGTGCATTTCGAGGTCGAATGCGTGCTTGCGCTGAAATCGGGCGGCAAGGATATCGCGCTCGAAAACGCGCTCGATTGCGTCTACGGCTATGCCGTCGGCATCGATTTCACCCGCCGTGATCTGCAGGCCGACGCCAAGAAGCTCGGCCGCCCGTGGGAACTCGCGAAAGCCTTCGAACATTCCGCTCCGGTCTCGGCGATCGTCCCGGCCGCAAAGCTCGGCCACCCCGATGCCGGCCGCGTCTGGCTCGATCTGAATGGCAAGCGCGTCCAGGATGGCGATCTCAACCAGATGATCTGGAAGGTGCCTGAAATCATCGCCGAACTCTCGAAGCTGTTCGAACTCGCCCCCGGCGACGTGATCATGACCGGCACACCGGCGGGCGTCGGTGCCGTCAAGCGCGGCGACCATATCGATTGCGGCATTGACGGCATCGCCAAGCTGTCGATCAACGTCGCCTAAGGAGAAACGACCATGCCGATCTATGCGCTCTCGGGACACGAACCGGATCTGCCGCCATCAGGCACATACTGGATCGCGCCCGATGCGCATGTGATCGGCAAGGTCACGCTCGGAAGTGACGTCGGCGTCTGGTTCGGCGCGGTGCTGCGTGGGGACAACGAGCCGATCACGGTCGGCGCGGCGACCAATATCCAGGAAGGCGCCATGCTGCACACCGATCCCGGTTATCCCGTCACGATCGGGCAAGGCTGCACCATCGGCCATCATGCGATTGTCCACGGCTGCTCAATCGGAAACAATTCGCTTGTTGGCATGGGCGCCACGGTCCTGAACGGAGCGAAGATCGGCAACAACTGCCTCGTCGGCGCCAATGCGCTGGTGACGGAAGGCAAGGAATTCCCCGACAACTCCCTCATCGTCGGCTCCCCCGCCCGCGCCATCCGCACCCTCGACGACAAGGCGATCGAAGGCCTCAGGCGCTCGGCGGAAAAATACGTCGCCAACTGGCAGCGTTTCGCGCGCGATTTGAAGCGGCTGGATTGATTACGCCGCACAAGCCTCGCAAAGCCCGCGGATCTCGATCGTCGTCTTCTCGGCCTTGAACTTCTTGGACTTGGTCCAGTCCATCAGGCGATGGTCGACCTCGTGATCGTGGAATTCCATCACCTGGCCGCAGCTCTCGCAGATGGCGAAGGCGACGATGCCATGGCTGTGGCAGTTCTCGCCGGGATGCGCGCAAGCGACGAAGGAGTTGATGCTCTCGAGCCGGTGCACGACGCCGTATTCCAACAACTTCTCCAGCGCTCGGTAGACCTGCAGCGGGGCACGAAAGCCGTGGTCGCGCAGCTTGTCGAGGATCGTATAGGCGCTGAGCGGGCCGTCGGCCTTTTCGAGAACGTCGAAGACAAGCGCCTGGTTCTTGGTCAGTGCGGGTGCGCTCATGAGCCTTGTCCTTCCGTGGCGGCCTGGCTCTTCCCGAACTTGGGCAGCAGGCTGAGAATGAAGAGAATGAGGGCCGCGACCACGATCGACGGGCCCGACGGCGTGTCATAGGTAAGCGAGCCGAACAGCCCGCCGACCACGGCAACCGCCCCGATCAGCGAGGCGAGCACCGCCATGATCTCGGGCGTCGAGGAAAAGCGCCGGGCAGCGGCGGCCGGAATGATCAGCAGCGAGGTGATCAGCATGATGCCGACGATCTTCATGGCGATCGCGATGACGACCGCCATCAACAGCATGAAGAACAGCCGCGCCCGCTCCGGCTTCAACCCTTCGGCCTCGGCGAGCTCGGGATTGACGGTCGAGGCCAAGAGCGGCCGCCACAGCCAGGCGATCGCACCAAGCACCAGAATGCCGCCGCCCCAGATGAAGGCGATATCGGCCTTGGAGACGGCCAGGATATCGCCGAACAGGAAGGCGATGAGGTCGATGCGCACCCAGGTCATGAAGGCGACCATGACAAGCCCGATCGCCAGCGTCGCGTGCGAGAGAATGCCGAGCAGCGCATCGGCTGACAGCGCCTGCCGCTTCTGCAACAGGAGCAGCAGGATCGAGACGGCGGCCGCCACGACGAAGACCGAGAGCGTCAGGTTGAACTGCATGAGCAGCGACAGCGCCACGCCAAGCAGCGCCGAATGCGAGATCGTATCGCCGAAATAGGCCATGCGCCGCCAGATGATGAAGCAGCCGAGCGGCCCCGTGGTCAGCGCAAGGCCGACGCCGGCGATGATGGCGCGGACGAAGAAATCGTCAAACATGGCGCTCTCCCGCCGGATGCTTATGCCCGTGCCCGTCATCGGCCGTATGATGGTGGGCGTGCTCATGGCCAGCATGCCCGTGGTCATGGCCAGCATGCCCGTGGTCATGGCCAGCATGCCCGTGGTCATGGCCAGCATGCCCGTGGTCATGATGCGCATGATCATGAGAGTGCCCGGAATGATCATGAGAGCCATGATCATGGCCATGGTGATGACCATCCTCAGGATGGCAGTGATCCGTCACCGAGCCATCCGCATGCAGAACGCGGCCATCGGGGAGATGCGTATGATCGTGATCATGACTGTAGACGGCAAGCGACTGCGCCGCGCGGCTGCCGAACAGCCGCACATATTCGGCGCTCTGCGTCACCGCCTGCGGCGTGCCTCGGCAGCAGACATGGCCGTTGAGGCAGATCACGGTGTCGGTCGCCGCCATGACGACATGCAGGTCATGCGAAATCAGCAGGATGCCGCATCCCGTCCTGTTGCGGATGGTCTTGATCAGCTCGTAGATGGCGATCTCGCCGGAGAAATCGACGCCCTGCACCGGCTCATCAAGGACGAGCAGATCGGGCTTGCGGGCAATGGCGCGCGCCATCAGCACCCGCTGGAATTCACCGCCGGAGAGGTGTTGCACCTCGGCATCGCGCATGTGGGAAAGCCCGACGGCATCGAGCGCCTCGTTCATGTCGCTTGCCGAAAGCGGCCCCGTCAGCGTCATCAGCCGGCGCACCGTCAGCGGCAGCGTCCAGTCGATGGCGAGCTTCTGCGGGACATAGCCGACCTTGAGACCGGACGCGCGCGTCACCTTGCCCTCGTCGGCCTTCATCACCCCGATCGCCGTCTTCACCGTCGTCGATTTGCCAGAGCCATTGGGGCCGATCAGCGTCACGATCTCGCCGCGCGAGACGGAAAAATCGACGCCGCGAACCAGCCAGCGGCCGTTTCTGCGGACACCGACATTGGAAAGCGAGACGAGCGGTCTCGCCTCGGAATTTGCGGGTAATGGCATCATTTTTCCGAAAGTGCTGTTGCGCCCTGCTATCGCACACGTTATAGCATAACGCAATTGATGTAATAACATTACCTATGCAATTCAAGCGGAGCATGCACATGAAACTCGCGACCGGCCTTTCCCTGGCGTTACAAGGCCTCGCACTCCCGGCCCTCCTCCTTGCCGGCACGGCCCACGGCGCGGACGCACCCGTCGTCGTCACCTCGATCAAGCCGGTGCACTCGCTGGTCTCCGCCATCATGCAGGGCGTCGGCACGCCGGAGCTGATCGTCGATGGCGCCGCCTCCCCGCACACCTATTCGATGAAGCCCTCCAACGCCAAGGCGCTGCAGGATGCCAAGGTCGTCTTCTGGGTCGGGCCCGGCATGGAAGCCTTCCTGGAGAAGCCGCTGGAAGCGCTCGGAGACGATGCCAGTGTCGCAGAGCTCGACAAGGCTCCCGGCCTGACCAAGCTCAAGTTCCGCGAAGGCGGCGCCTTCGAAGCGCATGACGATGGCGACCATGATGGCGATGCGCACGAAGCCGGCCACGACCATGCCAATGAAGCGGCCGGTCATGATCACGATCACGCCGCCGAGGCACATGACGATCATGACCACGGTCACGGCGAATTCGACACCCACCTCTGGCTCGACCCGGTCAACGCCAAGGCAATGGCCGCCGAGATCACCACGACGCTCGTCGCCGCCGATCCGGCCAATGCCCTTGCCTACCAGACCAACGCCGACGCGCTGAACGCCAAGCTCGACGCACTCGACAAGGAAATTTCAGGCATCGTGTCACCGGTCAAGGACAAGCCCTTCATCGTCTTCCACGACGCCTACCAGTATTTCGAAAACCGCTATCATGTGCGCGTCGCAGGCTCGATCACCGTCAGCCCGGAAACCATCCCCGGCGCCGAGCGCATCGCCGAGATCCACAAGAAGGTCGCCGATCTCGGCGCCACCTGCGTTTTCGCCGAACCGCAGTTCCAGCCGCGCCTCGTCGATGTGGTTCTCGAGGCCACCAAGGCGAAAGCCGGCGTGCTCGATCCGGAAGCTGCGACACTGGAAGCAGGCCCCGACCTCTATTTCCAGCTGATGCGCGGGATTGCCAACAATCTCAAGGATTGCCTGTCCAAGGACAGCTGACCACGCCCCGACCGCAGACCGAAAGGCGGACGCGGACGTCCGCCTTTTTCAGCGCTGTGTATGTAATGGTATAACATTAATTTTGGAGATCGAAATGAACAGGAAACTGCCGGTCACCGTCCTCTCCGGCTTCCTCGGCGCCGGCAAGACGACGCTTCTGAACCACATACTGGCCAACCGCGACGGCCTTCGCGTCGCCGTGATCGTCAACGACATGAGCGAGGTCAATATCGACGCGGCGCTGGTTCGCGACGGCGGCGCCAATCTCTCGCGCACCGACGAAGCGCTGGTCGAGATGACCAATGGCTGCATCTGCTGCACGCTGCGCGACGACCTGCTGAAAGAGGTCCGCCAACTCGCCGAGCAGAACCGTTTTGACTACCTGCTGATCGAATCCACGGGGATCGCCGAGCCACTCCCCGTCGCCACCACCTTCGAGTTTCGCGACGAGGACGGCTTGAGACTGTCGGATGTGGCGCAGCTGGATACGATGGTAACCGTCGTCGATGCCGCCGGCCTATTGGCAGACTACGCCTCGACCGACTTCCTCGGCGACCGCGGCGAGACGGCGGGCGACGGTGATGTCAGGACGGTGATCGACCTGCTGGTCGAGCAGATCGAGTTCGCCGACGTCGTCGTCCTCAACAAGGTCGGTACCGCCACCGCCGAGCAACTGCAGGCCGCCCGCCAGATCGTCGTCGGGCTGAACCCGGATGCCCGGCTGATCGAGGCCGATTTCGGTAACGTCCGGCCGCAGGAGGTGCTCGGCACCGGCCTGTTCGACATCGACAAGGCCGAGACGCATCCGCTCTGGTACAAGGAGATGCACGGCTTCAACGACCATGTGCCGGAGACCGAGGAATACGGCATTCGCTCTTTCGTCTATCGCGAGAAGCGCCCGTTCGATCCGGCCAGGCTGCAACATTTCTTCGACACGGCATGGCCGGGCGTGGTCCGCGCCAAGGGCTTCTTCTGGCTCGCCACCCGCCCCGATCACGTCGGTGAGGTCAGCCAGGCCGGCGCCATCCTGCGCACCAGCCGCATGGGCACATGGTGGTCGGCGGTGCCGAGGGAGCGCTGGCCGGATGATCCCCGTTTCATGACCGCGATCGGGCCCTACCTCCATCCCGTCTGGGGCGACCGCCGCCAGGAGATCGTCTTCATCGGCGCCGACCCGATGGACGAAGGCTGGATTCGCGAGCGTCTCGATGCATGTCTCGTCGGCGCGGACGATTTCACGCCGGACAAATGGCGCGCCATGCCCGATCCCTTCGCACGCTGGGGAGAAAGGGCTGCATGAAGGCTCCGGCGATCAAACGTTACAGGTGCATCTGCGAGGAATGCGAACCGCTGCCGCCGATCGAAGGATTGGCGGCGCCGGAAACGCCGGTGGAGCGCGACGACAGCCTTTCGGCTCCGGCGAACATCCTCGCCAGGCTCACCCGTAGTATAGTCAGCGGCAGAAAGGAAAACGGCGCATGAAAAAGGGCGGTCGAAACCGCCCTTCCCTGGGAGATATCCGTTCGCCGATCAGCGGCCGGTGACGATGCTGGAGATCACATTGCTGGCAACGCTGATCATCAGATAGTCATTGTTGACGCGGACCCAGCGATAGCCGCGCGGCGGAGGCGCCAGGCGATAGCGGCGGTAGTCGCGCACTTCCTGCATGTGGCGGCGCTCGGCGGGGCTCATGCGATGGCCGCGGCTCCACTTGTACTTGGTGACGTGAACATCGCGATGCACGACAACCGGGCGGCGGTGATCCTGAGCGCTGGCCTCGGTCGCTGCAACCAGCGGAGCAGCCAGGAACGAAGCGGAGAGAAGAACGGCAAAAATCTTTTTCATCGGGGTTTCCTCGTTTGATTACGGCCCGAACCTAGACCCCGAATGATGAACCGAAACTGAAAGTTAGATTAAATTTCAGTAATGAAAACACATGCTTGAAAGCATATATTAAATTAGCAATAGCGACATTACCTTGCGTCAGAGCCCCAATGTTAAGGCAACGCCACGCCCGCTCACAGCTCCTCGTAGTTGAACCAGTCGAAGTCAGCCGTCTTCGCCCGACCGGACGTATCAAAAGCGAAGATGCCGGCGAATGCCCCGGTGAACGAACCATGCTCGCCCCGCCCACCCTCGTCGGATACGACGCCGGCGTCGAGCACCGGTCCGATCGCCTGCCAGGCGCCCATTCCCTCGGTCTGCCAGAAGAACTGCAGATCGTTGTCGCGGATCTCCATGGAAAGCTGGACGCGACCGCCGGCCGGAATCGCCACGCCGCTGCCTGCGGGAAAGTTGAGACGACCGTTCGGATAATCGCCGTCGCAGGACAGGATCGTCACGCAACGCCCCAGCTTCTCGTGCAGCGTCACCGCCACAGCATGGAACTTGTGACGGTTGTAGTAGTGCGTCAGCCCCGCCACCTGCTGGTAGGTATCGGGATCGAACTCGACCACCGTCTCGGCCCGGAAGCTGTGATGCTCCTGCCGCCGCGCCACCAGTGCCTGCTCGAACCACGAGCCGATGCTTTCACGGGCGATCAAACGGAGATGGCCAGGCCGGTCGGCGAGATTGAAGATGCGCTCCGGCTGCGGCGTTCGCAGCCACTGGAAATCGGCGGGCAGCGTCCCGCCGTCGAAGCTGTACTCGCTGCGCACAGGCCTCTCGATCGACACGGCGCCGCCAAGCCCCGGCACCTCGACATCGGGCACGGCAGTGCCGTTCTCGAGATAGAGCCAGCCGTCGTCGTTCCAGACGCACTTCTGCAGGCTGGTCTCACGCCCCAGCGTGCAGCGCCGCTTCGGCGGCATCGGCCGGCCGCAGAGATGGGTGTGATAGACCTGACCATCAGGCGTCTCGACATACTGCCCATGCCCCGCCCGCTGCAGGATCGCCTCGGGATTGTCCTTCGAGGTGATCAGGTGCCTGTTCGGATGCATCTCATAGGGACCATGGATGTCGCGCGACCGCGCCATCGTCACCGCATGATCGTAACCCGTGCCGCCCTCGGCCGTCGTCAGATAATAATATCCGTCGCGCTTGAAGAGATGCGGCCCCTCGACCAGCCCGAGCGGACTGCCGGCGAAGATGTTCCGGATCGGCCCCTTCAGCGATTTCGTCTCCGCATCCCACTCCTGCATAAGGATACCGTCGAAGGCCGGCGATTTCGGCGCGCCGCCAAAGCTCTCGGTGCGGTGGTTCCACTGCATGTTGAGAAACCATTTGCGTCCGTCGTCGTCATGAAACAGCGACGGATCGAAGCCGGACGAGTTCACATAGATGGGCTCCGACCACTCGCCCTCGATCGTCGGCGAGGTCACGATATAATTATGCGCATCCTTGAAATTGCCGTCGAAGCGCTTCACGTCGGTATAAACGAGCCAGAACAACCCGTCGGCATGGGACAGGCACGGCGCCCAGACGCCGCAACTATCAGGATTTCCGCGCATGTCGAGCTGGCTCGCCCGCTCCAGCGGCCGCCGCACCAGCGTCCAGTTCACCAGATCGCGCGAATGATGGATCTGCACGCCCGGATACCACTCGAAGGTCGAGGTCGCGATGTAGTAATCCTCGCCGACACGGCAGATCGACGGGTCCGGATT
Source organism: Rhizobium sp. S152 (assembly GCF_030380735.1). Taxonomy (GTDB): domain Bacteria; phylum Pseudomonadota; class Alphaproteobacteria; order Rhizobiales; family Rhizobiaceae; genus Rhizobium. Next base: position 365,094 of record NZ_JAUDRZ010000026.1, read on the forward strand.
GAAGCCCGGCAGGATCGGATTGCGGATCATGGTGACGTCTCCTCCCAGACGCGCGCATTTCTGCGGCACGTACATCACATCGTGTATGAAAAACGCCCGGAAGATCGTTCCGGGCGTTTCGGCTTACTCGCGTTCCGCCGACTTCGCCCAGAGATTGATGTCCGCCTCGCGGGCGTAGCCGTCGATCTCCTTCAGCTCCTCGGCGGTGAAGTCGAGATTATCCAGCGCCTTGACGCAATCGACGATCTGCGACGAGCGGCTGGCACCGATCAGTGCCGACGTCACGCGGTCGCCGCGCAGCACCCAGGCGATCGCCATCTGCGCCAGCGTCTGGCCACGGCGCTCCGCGATCTCGTTGAGCTTCTTGATATTGTCGATGATCTGAGGACGGATGAAGTCCTTCTTGAGGAAGTGGTTTTGCGCCGCGCGGCTGTCCTGAGGAATGCCGCCGAGGTACTTCGTCGTGAGCATGCCCTGCGCCAGCGGCGAGAACACGATCGAACCCATGCCGACCTCGTCGAGCGTATCGAGCAGCTTGTCGTCCTCGACCCAGCGGTTGAGCATGGAATAGCTCGGCTGGTGGATCAGGCAGGGCGTGCCGAGATCCTTGAGAATGGCGGCGGCCTCGCGGGTGCGCTGCGAGTTGTAGGACGAGATGCCGACATAGAACGCCCGGCCGGAGCGCACGATATGGTCGAGCGCGCCGCAGGTCTCTTCCAGCGGCGTATCCGGGTCGAAGCGGTGCGAATAGAAGATGTCGACATAGTCGAGGCCCATGCGCTTCAGGCTCTGGTCGCACGACGCGATCAGATACTTGCGGCTGCCCCACTCGCCGTAGGGACCCGGCCACATGTCGTAGCCGGCCTTGGACGAAATGATCAGCTCGTCGCGCAGGCCGGCAAATTCGGTGCGCATGATCTCGCCGAAAGCGGTCTCGGCGCTGCCGGGAGGCGGGCCGTAATTGTTGGCGAGGTCGAAATGGGTGATGCCGAGATCGAATGCCGTGCGGCACATGTCGATCTTGCGGTCATGTGGCGTGTCGCCGCCGAAATTGTGCCAAAGCCCGAGCGAAACGGCCGGCAGCTTCAGGCCGGAACGGCCCGTGCGGTTGTACTTCATCTTCGAATATCGGTCGGAAGCCGGTTGCCAGCTCATAATCCTCATCCCCTGTATAAAACGGCGCATAGAAACGGCGCGGGTTCGTCGCCCGCGCCGGACCATAGACCTTTAGGCACGTACTTCAAGAGCGCCCCATCACTTCAAGAGAGCCTGTGCCTCTTCGATGCCGAGTGCCGCCGGCTGCGTGCAGGTCGTCGTCAGCTCGATGAAACGGCCCTCTTCGCCCGACTTCAGGATCGACGTCATCACGTCGACGCCATGCAGCGTGCGGTCGAGCGAGCAACGCGCATCGCGTCCCTCGATGATCGCCATCGCCATGTCGGCGAGGCCGGCGGTGCGATAGTTGGCGCGCGGTCCCTGCGGGCTCTCCTGGTTGAAGATGCCGAAGGGATGCTCCCAGCCGTCGAGCGGCTTGATGTCCTTGTCCTTGCCGCTGGCCTCGACGACGCCGCCGAAGAAGTTCGGATCCGGCACGTAGAGCGATCCCTCGGTGCCGTAGAGCTCCATGTTGGCGTGGCGGTGGGACCAGACGTCCCAGCTCGCGGTCAGTGTGACCGTCGCGCCGTTCACGAATTCCAGGATCGCCTGGATCGTCGTCGGCGTCTTCACCGGGATCACCTCGCCGTTGCGCGGCTCGCTGGTGATCGTGCGGGTCGGCGACGCCATCGAGGTCATGGCGCCGACGCGCTTCACCGGTCCGATCAGGTTGATCAGGTTGGCGATGTAGTACGGGCCGAGATCGAGGATCGGGCCGCCGCCGGGCAGGAAGAAGAAGTCCGGGTTCGGATGCCACATCTCCATGCCCGGGCTCATGACATAACATGCGCCAGAGGTGACGCGGCCGATGCCGCCCTCGTCGATATACTTGCGGGCCAACTGATGCGCCCCGCCGAGGAAGGTATCCGGCGCGCAACCGACGGAGAGCTTCTTCTCCTTGGCGATGCGGCGCAGCTCCTCACCCTGCTCCAGGGTGAGAACCAGCGGCTTTTCCGAATAGACGTGCTTGCCGGCCTCGAGAATCTTCTTCGAAACCGGGAAATGCGCGTCCGGAATGGTCAAGTTGACGACAACGTCGACTTCGTCGTTGGCCAGAAGCTCGTCGATCGTTTGCGCCTTCACGCCGTATTCCTCGGCACGGGCCTGCGCGGCCTGCATATTGATATCGGCGCAGGCCACGACGTTGAGGCCCTTGAACAGCGGAGCCAGCGAAAAGTAGGTGGTGGAGATGTTGCCGCATCCGATGATGCCGACGCCAAGTTCCTTGGTCATGGTGGTCCTCAGTATGTCTTGAAGGATGCGATCGAGCGGGTGATCAGGCGATCGACATCGGCGGGATTGTCATGCTCGACGACGTAATGCTTGGTCTTGGTACCCTTCAGCGCCGCAATCAGCTTCGGCCAATCGAGTGTGCCGTGGCCGACATCGGCCCAGCCGTCCTCGTTCTTGTTCTCGCCCGCCGGTGCGATGTCCTTGACGTGCGCCGAGGTGATGCGCGAGCCCAGCTTCTCGATCCATGCGAAGGGATCGGCACCGCCGCGAACGACCCAGGCGATATCCGCTTCCCAGGAAATATCAGGCGCGCCTTCGAAGATGCGTTCGATCGGCAGCGAACCGTCGGCGAGCTTCACGAATTCGAAGTCGTGATTGTGCCAACCGAACTCGTAGCCGGCATCCTTGTAGGGCTTGCTCATTTCCTGCAGGCGCTTGCCGAAGGCCAGCCAGCCGGCCCCATCGGTCGGGCGCTCATCGGCAGCCAGATGCGGCGCATAGATGGAATCCATGCCGAGGATCTTGGCGATGTTCAGCGACTTCTGCACTTCGCCGTCGAGGAAATCGGGGCTGAAGTGGCCGCTCGCCATCACGAGGCTGTTCTTGTCGAGCTCGGCGCGCAGGCTGTTCAGGCCGGCATCGTCGAGATCGGCATAGATGCCGCCGAAGCCTTCGACTTCCTGATAGCCGGCCTTGCCGAGCTTTTCGAAGATCGCCGAATAGGGCTGGAAGTTGCGGGCGCTGTAAAGCTGGAAACTCAGTTTCGTCATACTATCCTCCTCGGGCCTCGTGCCCATTCATTTCAATCAGGATCAATCCACGGACTGACAGGACTGCAGGTCGTAGAAGCGGAAATCCGGCAGGGCGCCATCAGCAAGCGGCGTGGCCGGGGTGAAGGTGATGCGACGCGTCTCGCCCGCCGCCAGATCGAAGGCATTGTCGGAATACTTGCCGTCGGTCTCGGTCTCGATCATCACGAAGAGCGCAAGTCCCTTGGCGGTGACGTTGAGGCAGACGGAGCCGTCTTCCTCGACATATTGGTGCGTGACCATCAGCCCCGCGGGCTCAAGCTCCAGCGACTTGTAGGTGCCGTGCACATGATGCCCCTCGCCGCCCATGCCGTTCGACGCGGTGAAGCGCCAGGCAAGCAGGCTTCCGTCAGGGATATCGGAGACGTCGATGCTGGTGGCCGTCACCGCCGCATCCGGCGTGCAGACGGCCTGAACGTCCTTCAGGTGCGTGCGAACGCCCTTCATGTCGAGGACGGAGATCGACAGGTCGACGCTCACCTCGTCGACGGTATCGTTGACCAGCGAGAAACGGATTGCGTTGCCGTCCTCGTCCGGGATCGCCGCCACCGCCACCGGCTGGAAGAAGCGCTTGACCAGATAGTGCATTGCCTTCCAGCGGCCGCCGTAATCGAGGCTCGACCACGAGGCCACCGGCCAGGTGTCGTTGAGCTGCCAGTAGATCGTACCCATGCAATGCGGCTTCAGCGAGCGCCAGTATTCCACCGCCGTCTTGATCGCGAGACCCTGCTGGATTTGGCTGAGATAGACGAAATTCGGGAAATCCTTCGGGAAGCGGAAGTAGCGGAACATCGTGCCGGCGATGCGCTCGTTTCCGCCGGCGTTCTTCTGGTGGAGCTCCATCACCGGCGACGCGACGTTCATGTCCTTGGCCTCGGCATAGGTCTTGATGACGGGCAGCGAGGTGTAGGACTGGAAGCCGAATTCCGAGCAGAAGCGCGGGCGAACGGAACGGTAATTGTCGAACGACTTGTTCTCGTGCCAGACCGACCAGTAGTGCATGTCGCCGGAGCCATCGGCATGCCAGGCATCGCCGAAATCGAGGTAGCCAGAGGCAGGGCTCGACGGCCACCAGATCGCATCGGGAGCGGCCTTCTTCATCGCCTGCTCGATCACCCGGTTGAGGCGGTCGTAGGAGACGAGATAGCGGTCGCGGTCGTTGCGGGATTCCTCGAACCAGGTCAGAGCACCAACAAGTTCATTGTCGCCGCACCAGAGCGCGATCGACGGGTGCGAATTCAGGCGGCGGACCTGATAGTCGACCTCGAGCGCGACGTTGTCGAGGAAGTCCTCTGTCGAGGGATAGAGGTTGCAGGCAAACATGAAGTCCTGCCAGACCATCAGGCCGAGACGGTCGCAGAGATCGTAGAAATGATCATGCTCGTAGAAACCGCCGCCCCACACACGGATCATGTTCATGTTGGCCGCTTTGGCCGACTGCAGCAGATCCTCGGTCTTCTCGGGCGACGACAGCGAAAACAGCGCGTCCGCCGGGATCCAGTTGGCGCCGCGGCAGAAGATCTCGCGGCCGTTGACCTTCAGCGCAAAGCGCGCACCGGCCGCGTCCGGCGTGGTGATCAGCTCGACGGTGCGAAGACCGATCTGCCTGGTGACGGCATCGGACGGCAGATCGACGGCCAGCTCATAGAGCGCCTGCTCGCCGCTACCGGCAGGCCACCAGAGCCGCGGCTTGGCGATCTCGAAGACATGGTTGACGACCGTCTCGCCCGCGCCGACGCCGACGTCGAGCCGCACCCGCTCGCCGTCGAGCGAGAAATGGACGGGCACGATGCCGGGGGTCTTGGCAAACAGCGTCGCCGTGACCTTGAGATCGACGGACCCGTCGGCATTGTGCACCTGCCGTGCGGTGACATGCTCAATGCGGGCGGTATCGAGACGGCGCAGCGCGATCGTGCCGTAAAGCCCGAGCGGTGCAATCGCGATGTTCCAGTCCCAGCCGAAATGGCATTGCGGCTTGCGCAGCATGTTGCCGTTGGGGATCGGCGAATTGCCGGTCGAATAGGGAATGTAGAAGGGCTGCTTGCCCTGCCGTTCGGCCCCGGCGGCGATGCTCGAATGCAGGATGATGCGGATGACGTTGTCGCCGGCCTTCAGCAGGCTGCCGACATCGGGCCGGTAGCGCCGGAAGCTGTTGTCGGCGACGAGCGCCGGCGAGCCGTTGATGAAGACGGCGGCCACCGTGTCGAGATAGTCGATATCGAGATACCAGTCGCCATCAGGCTCGGCGATGGTGAAGCTGCGCTCCAGCGCCCAGTCCTTATGCGCCACCCATTGCACCGCCTCCTCGTTTCGTCCGAAATAGGGATCGGGAATGAGCTTGGCGGCATGCAGCGCCGAATGCACGTCGCCGGGAAGCGTGATCGGCGCGGTGATTTCACCATCCGTGGAGGTGAGCTTCCACGAGCCTGCGAGGTCGAGGTTGAACCCGTTGGTGGGCAAGGATGTCATAGCACTGTCCGATCAGGCCGCTCTTGGGAAAACCCGTCACCGGGCTGCGACCGAATGTGGTATTGGAAGAACGGGCGGAACCGCTTGGGACGGCCCCTCCCGCAGCGTAATCGTCTAGAGGCGCTGTTCCGTCTCGGCGTCGAAGATCGACGCCAGCGACATGTCGAAGCCGAGCTTGACCGCGCTGCCCGGATTGAAGCGGCGGGCACCGTTGATGCGCACCGCCATCGTATGCCCGGCATGCTTCAACCAAAGCAGGTTGTCGGCACCCATCGGCTCCTCGATATCGACGGTCGCGTCATGAACCTCGGCGCCGAGGTTCTCGTTGACCTTGATATGCTCCGGCCGCACGCCGAGCGTCACCTTGCGGCCAGCCTGCAGCGGCCCGTTGGCCTCATAGGCATCGACGTTGAAATCGACGCCGTTGGCGGTAAACACGGTGGCATCGCCCCGCTTGGCAATCTCGCCGCGCAGGAAATTCATCGACGGCGAGCCGATGAAGCCGGCGACGAACAGGCTCTTCGGCTTGTTGTAGATCGTCGTCGGATCGGCAAGCTGCTGGATCTCGCCGTTCTTCATGATCGCGATGCGATCGGCCAGCGTCAGCGCCTCGATCTGGTCGTGCGTGACGTAAATCATCGTGTTCTTCAACGACTGGTGCAGCCGCTTGATCTCGACGCGGAGTTCCGAACGCAGCTTGGCATCGAGGTTGGAAAGCGGCTCGTCGAACAGGAACACGTCGACATCGCGCACCAGCGCACGGCCGATCGCCACGCGCTGACGCTGGCCGCCGGAAAGCTCCGCCGGCTTGCGCTTCAGGAGCGGCTGGATCTGCAGGATTTCCGAGGCGCGAGCCACGCGCTTGTCGATATCGGATTGCGGGATCTTGGCGACCTGCAGCCCGAAGGAGAGGTTCTTCTCCACCGTCATCTGCGGATAGAGCGCGTAGGACTGGAACACCATGCCAATGCCCCGGTCCTTGGGCTCTTCCCAGGTGACGTTGCGGCCCTTGATGTGGATCTGTCCCTCGCTGATGTCGAGCAGGCCGGCGATGCAGTTGAGCAGGGTCGACTTGCCGCAGCCGGAGGAACCGAGCAGCACCAGGAACTCGCCGTCGTTGATCTCCAGATTGAGATCCTTGAGCACGCTGACGGCGCCGAAGTTCAGCGAAAGGTCTTTGATTGATACGCTTGAATTCATCGATGAGGTCATGGATCAGCCTTTCACTGCGCCGGCGGCAATGCCGCGGACGAACAGGCGTCCCGAGACGAAATACACGACGAGCGGCACCAGACCCGTGAGGATCGTTGCGGCCATGTTGACGTTGTATTCCTTCACGCCCTGGACGGAATTGACGATGTTGTTGAGCTGCACGGTCATCGGATAGGTATCCGGCCGGGTGAAGACCACGCCGAACAGGAAGTCGTTCCAGATGCCGGTGATCTGCAGGATCATGGCGACGACGAAGATCGGCAGCGACATCGGCACCATGATCTTCAAGAAGATCTGCCAGAAGCCGGCGCCATCGACGCGGGCGGCCTTGAACAGCTCCTGCGGCAGCGATGCGAAATAGTTGCGGAAGAGCAGCGTCAGGATCGGCATACCGAAGATCGAATGCACGATGATCAGACCGGTCAGCGTCCCGTAGATGCCGATTTCCCTGAGCACGATGACGATCGGGTAGATCATCACCTGGTAGGGAATGAAGGCGCCGATGACGAGGATCGAGAAGAACAGTTCCGAACTCTTGAAGCGCCAGTTGGCCAGCGCGTAGCCGTTGACCGAGGCAATCGCGATCGAGACGACGACCGAAGGCACGGTGATCCTCACCGAGTTCCAGAAACCCCGCGAAAGGCCGTCGCAGTTGAGGCCCGTGCAGGCCGTGGCCCAGGCCTTCACCCACGGCTCGAAGGTGATTTCCATCGGCGGCGAGAAGATGTTGCCCATGCGGATTTCGGGCATCCCCTTCAGCGACGTGACGATCATCACGTAGAGCGGCAGCAGGTAATAGGCGGCGGCAACGAACAGCGTGCCGTAGAGCATGATGTTGCGCGGAGAAAGCACTCGCTTGGGCTTCGGTCCGTTTGGTCCGTCGAAGGACTTGGATGGCGACAATGCGACCTCTGCGGTCTTGAGAGCGATGGCATCAGGCACGTTTACGCCCTCCCCCGAATTCCAGATAAGCCCATGGAATGATGATGATGGCGACCGTGATCAGCATCATGGTCGAGGCGGCGAAGCCCTGCCCCAGGTTCTGTGCCTGGAACATGTAGTCGTAGACGTACTTCGCGGGCACTTCCGACGAGATACCGGGGCCGCCGGATGTCTGCGCGACGACGAGGTCGTAGACCTTGACGATGCCCGAGGCGATGATGACGAGCGTGGTGATGAAAACCGGACGCATCATCGGGATCACGATGAAGAGATAGGTCTTCCACATCGGAATGCCGTCGACGCGCGAGGCCTTCCAGATGTCCTCGTCGATGCCGCGCAGGCCGGCGAGCATCAGGCACATCACGAGCCCCGTTCCCTGCCAGAGTGCTGCGATCAGGACGCCGTAGATGACGATGCTCGGCGTATAGAGCGGATCGAAGGTGAAGCTCGTCCAGCCGAGCGAACGCACCACCGACTGCACCCCGAATTCAGGATTGAGCACCCACTGCCAGACAAGGCCCGTGACGATGAAGGACAGTGCGAAGGGGTAGAGGAAGATGGTGCGGAAGGCGTTTTCGAAGCGGATCTTCTGGTCCATCAGGGCGGCCAGCGTGAAGCCGATCACCAGGCTGAAGATCAGCGAGAAGATGCCGTAGATGGCGAGGTTTTCGATGGAGACAATCCATCGCGGCGCGGCCCAGAGCCGATGATACTGGTCGAAACCAACGAAGCTCATCCTTGGCAGGAGCTTCGAGTTGGTGAAGGAATAGAACACCGTCCAGAGTGTCCCGCCGAGGAAGATGACCAGGGCGGTGAGAATCATCGGGATCGATGCGATTTTGGAATTCAGATTGCGCAGCAACTGATTTGGCCGGCCTGCTTTCGCTGGACCCGTCATTGTGTTTCCTCCTGACACGCACTTGTGACCGAGAGCAGCAGCCGATGCCGGACACCGCTCCCGTCTCTTCCCTCCCCGGATGATCCCGGCCGCATCCTCCGCGGCCGGGATCATCGGGAAAGAGCTGATGCGGCCCCAATCGCCTCACGGCGCTTGCGGCGAATCCGGCTTCCCGTTCCTGGGCGAAAAGCCGGACTGCAACAGCATGAGCAGACGATCAGTCGGCGGAGCCGATGATTTCAGCGAAGCGCTTCTGCGCGTCCTCAGGCGTCATCGATGCATTGGAGAAGAACTCCGCGAAGAGGTCTTCCTTCTGCTTCTGGCTGTCGGCCGAAAGCAGCTGGTCGGTCCACTCGACGACATTGCCCTTTGCAAGGATGTCGAGGCCCTTCTTCATGCAATCGTTGGCGGCGCCAAGATCGACGTCTCCGCGCACCGGCAGCGAGCCCTTCTTCAGGTTGAATGCAACCTGCGTCTTGGGATCGAGCAGTGTCTTGGCGAGAACGGCCTGCGCCTTGGACTTCTCTTCATCCTTGAGCAGCGGGAAGTAGAAGGCATCGCCACCGGTCGCGATCATGTCGTTCACGCCGAGGCCCGGAAGGCACGTATAGTCGGTACCGGCCTTCTGGCCGGCAAGCTGGAACTCGCCCTGCGCCCAGTCACCCATGATCTGGCCGCCGGCCTTGCCGGTGATGACCAGATTGGTTGCCTGGTTCCAATCCTGGACGTTGGTGCCCTTGGACATCTTGCGGGCATCATCGGCAGCCTTGAAGATCTTGGCGATCTCGGGACCGGCGGCGACTTCGGCGTCCTTGTCCTTGTAGACCTTGTAGAACGTGTCATTGCCGGCAAGCGCGAGCAGAAGAACGTCGAAAGCGCCCGAAGACTGCCATGCCTGTCCGCCGACGGCGAGCGGCACGATGCCGGCCTTTTCGAGAGCCGGACCGGCAGCGACGAACTCATCCCAGTTCTTCGGTACTTCGACGCCGGCCTTCTTGAAGGCGGCATTCGAGAGCCACAGCCACTGCCAGGAGTGGATGTTGACCGGCGCGCAATAGATCTTCCCATCGATCGTGCAGGAATCCAGCAGATTCGACGGACGAACGATGTCTTTCCAATGTTCCGCAGTAGCGACATCGGTCAGGTCGCGCATCAGGCCAGCCTGAACGAGCTCTTCCGCCTGACGGCCATGGTTGAACTGCGTGGCGCCCATCGGATCGCCGCCGGTGATGCGGCTGATCATGATCGGACGCGCCGTACCGCCGGAACCGGCGATGGCACCATCCACCCACTTGTTGCCGGTGGCGTCGAATGCCTTGGCGAGTTCCGCCACGGCAGCGGCTTCACCACCCGACGTCCACCAATGCGTGACTTCGAGATCGGTGGCCTGTGCCGCACCGAGCGGCAGGGCGACGGATGCGCACAGCGCTGCCGCCATCAAACGAATATTCATGAGTTCTCCTCCCTCACTGAAACGTTGCCGGAAAAACTTAGTGCAATCGATATATGGGCGCAACAGCCGGCCTTCAAAATTTTCTTCACAGGTGTTCTTTGCTACCATTGCATGCCGAAACCGCAAATTTGGTTACAAGGTAATTGCCGCCCGAGCGAGCATGTGTGCACTCGCAAACCAATATTATAATCTTGTTTTATATGAATTTTTTCTACTGGTATCGTGAGTTAACCTCTCGACTTCGTTCGCGAGCGCAAAAAATTCGTGCAAAAATCCACTATTCAACCAATGCGCGCACATGCGCTCATAACGCTCGAAAAACCGCTCGACATTTTTACTGTAACGTTACAGATTTCAAGACCCGTGGGAGGGAACGACGTTTGTGTATTCGGGCTTACAGCGCTGCGAAAAGCATCTATAAGCGAACCAAATCGCGTAGGACGGCCTAGAGGGATGAAAAACAAAGCGAATTTCGGGGCGACGGCGACCGAGGCATCTCGGGAAAGACCGACACTGAAGACGATCGCCTTCATGACCGGTCTCGGTATCACCACTGTTTCCAGGGCATTGAAGGACGCGCCCGACATCGGCGCCGAGACCAAGGAACGCGTCCGCATGGTTGCCAGCCAGCTCGGTTATCAGCCGAACCGCGCCGGCGTTCGCCTTAGAACCGGCAAGACCAACGTCATCGCTCTGGTTCTCAGCATCGACGAAGAGATCATGGGCTTCTCGAGCCAGCTTGTGTTCGGCATCTCCGAGGTCCTCACCGGCACGCCCTACCACATCGTCGTCACGCCGCATTCGCACAGCAAGGACCCGATGCTGCCCGTGCGCTACATCCTGGAAACGGGCTCGGCCGACGGCGTCATCATCTCCCGGATCGAGCCGGACGATCCCCGCGTGCGCCTGCTAAGTGAGCGCAACATGCCGTTCGCCACGCATGGACGCACCGATTCGGGCTTGGTGCATCCCTTCCACGACTTCGACAACGAAGCCTTTGCCCACCAGGCTGTACAGAAACTTGTGGCGCGCGGCCGCAAGCGCATCGCCCTCCTCCAGCCGCCGAGCAAGCTCACCTACTACACGCACACCCGCATCGGATTCCAGACCGGCCTGCATGACTACGGCGCCGAGGAAGTGCCGCTACGCGTCACCATCGACACGCCGCTCGAGGAAATCCGCAACGCCGTCGAGACCATGATGCGTTCCAGCAACGCGCCCAATGGCATCGTTTGTCTCGCCGGCAGCGCCGCCATCGCCGTCAATGCCGGCATCGAGGCCGCGGGCAAGCGCCTCGGACAGGACGTAGACATGGCCTCGAAGGAATCCGCTCCGATCCTCAACTGGATCCGCCCGGAGATCATCACCGCCTATGAAGACGTCCGCCATGCCGGGCGCGAGATGGCCAAGGCCGTCATCGCCCGCATCGACGGTGTAGAGCCGGAACTGCTGCAGAGCATCAGCCAGCCGGTGTGGGCGCGGCCGGGCAACTGACGAACGCCGCAAATCAGGAAAGACAGCGCATGACCAAGGCTCTCCTCATCATCGATGTGCAGAACGCCATCGTCGCCGGCAAGGGTACGCCCGAACGGCAGCCGGCGATCGACGCCGCGCTCGATGAGACTGTCGCCCGCCTTGCCACACTCAGGGAGCGCGCAAGGCAGGAGGGTATCCCGCTCGTACTCGTCCAGCACGACGGCGATCCGGGCCATCGCCTCGCGGTCGGCACGCAAGGCTGGGAGATCAGAGCGGAACTCGCGCCCGGCAGCGGTGATACGGTCGTTCACAAGAAGAGCGCCGATTCCTTCTTCGAGACCGATCTGGCCGAACGGCTGGCGGAGCGCTCCGTGACCCATCTCGTCGTCGGCGGATGCATGTCGCAGTTCTGCGTCGATACCACGATCCGCCGTGCCGTCTCGCTCGGCTACGACGTTACTCTGATCGCCGATGGCCATACGACCGCCGATTCGGCGTCGCTGACCTTCGCCGAGATCGTCGCGCACCATAACGAAACGCTGGATGATTTCGATGCCGGGACGGCGCTGGCAATCGTCCGGCCAGCCTCTGAAATCCAGTTCTGAGCCAGTTCCGATCGCCTTAACGCAAAACAGCCGGACCAATGGCCCGGCTGTCCTCACTTCTGGAAAGCGAACCTCAGAAGGTCGCCGCGCCACTGCCCCACGGGCCGTGGTGGAAGTCCTTGCCATCGAGGCGATCGAAGCCGTGAGCGCCAAAGAAGTCGCGCTGTGCCTGGATCAGGTTGGCGGTGCCGCGGCCCTGGCGGTAGGCGTCGAAGTAGGTGAGCGCCGAGGTCAATGCCGGAACCGGCAGGCCGGCCTGGAGGGCGGCGCCGACGACGCGACGGAGCGCCGGCAGCGATTCCTTGACCATGTCCGAGAAGGCCGGCGTCACGATCAGGTTGGCGGCATCCGGTGCCTTGGTGAAGGCCGAGGTGATCTCGTCGAGGAACTGCGAACGGATGATGCAGCCGTCGCGCCAGATCTTTGCGATCACAGGCATCGGCAGCGACCACTTGAACTCGCGCGACGCCTCGGCCATCACGGCAAAGCCCTGCGCATAGGCGCCGATCTTGGCGGCGAAGAGAGCCAGTTCCAGATCCTTGATCAACTCGGGACCGAAGGCCACCGGGAACTTGTATTCCGGCTTGCCGAAGATCTTCTCGGCGGCTTCGCGCTCTGATTTCATCGACGACAGGCTGCGGGCGGCAACCGCCGCTTCGATCGCCGTTGCCGGGATGCCCATGTTCTGCGCTTCGATCGCCGACCACTTGCCGGTGCCCTTCTGGCCGGCCTTGTCGAGGATCATGTCGACCATCGCGCCGCCGGAAATCGGATCGGTCGCGGCCAGCACCTTCTCGGAGATCTCGATCAGGTAGGAGTTCAGCCGGCCCTTGTTCCAGTCTCCGAAGATGCCGGAAATGTCCTTGGCGCTCTTGCCGAGACCGTCACGCAGGATACCGTAGATTTCGGCGATCATCTGCATGTCGGCATATTCGATGCCGTTGTGGATCGTCTTGACGAAGTGGCCGGCACCGTCATTGCCGAGCCAGGCGACGCAGGGGTCACCCTTGTACTTGGCGGCGATCGAGGTCAGCACAGGCTCGACGCGCTTCCAGCTATCCTCGGTGCCACCGACCATGATCGACGGACCATGGCGCGCACCTTCCTCGCCACCGGATACGCCCATGCCGATGAAGGTCAGCTCGGTGTCCTTGAGGCGGTCGAAGCGGGCGATCGTGTCGCGGAAATTGGCGTTGCCGGCATCGATCATGATGTCGCCCTTGGAGAGATAGGGGCGCAGCAACTCCATCTGCTGGTCAACCGGCTCGCCGGCCTTGATCATGATGATGATCGGACGCGGCGGGCGGATCGCCTCGACGAATTCCTCGATCGTCTTGCACGGAATGATCTGCTTCTTCAGATCGCCGGCGCTCTCGTAGAACTCATCCGTTTTCTCAGGGGTGCGGTTGAAAACCGCGATCTTGTTGCCTTTTTCCGCGATATTGAGCGCCAGGTTCGAACCCATGACGGCAAGGCCGATCAGCCCGATTTCTGCCTTTTCCACGATACACCTCCGATTGGTCGATTTGGACCGGTGTTGTGGCACTGTCTGCTTGAAACGGCAAGTTCGATTCCAGCCAAAGCAGTCGCGTATTGCATGCGGTGAAAACTGGACCATATTGGCCTGAGCGCGACGCCGCTCCGCCGTCGGGCATCACCTGGGAGAAGGTCCAACCCCATGACCACCATGCCCGCAAGGATCATTCATTGTTCGATCGACCGCGATTGGCGGGACGTCTACGTCTTCGCGGGCGCGCCTGAGAACATGCCGCTATGGGCTTCCGGTCTTGCATCGGGACTGGAGCGCGATGGCGACGACTGGATCGCGAAAGGTGTTCTCGGTACGGTGCGAGTAAGCTTCGTTCCTCACAACGAGTTCGGCGTTATCGACCATACCGTGACAATCGAGAGCGGCCTGCGCGTCTACAATGCGCTGCGGATCGTGCCCAATGACAGCGGCTGTGAAATCATGTTTACGCTGCTAAGAATGCCCGGCATGACCGACGAACAGTTCGAGGCGGACGCCGCGCATGTGGGACGGGATCTCGAAGCCTTGAAGCGGCTGATGGAGAGATGAGCATGACCGCCGGGCCGAACGATCTCCGTATCGACTACGTCGAATTCAATGTCAGCGATATCGACGCCTCCAAGACCTTTTACGGCAAGGCCTTCGGCTGGCGATTCACGGATTATGGGCCGCAATATTGCGAATTCGACGACGGCCGTCTCAAAGGTGGTTTCAGCACGCTTGAGCCGCCGAGACCCGGCGGCCCGCTGGTCATTCTCTATGCCGACGATCTTGAAGCATCGCTTGCCGCGGTGAAGAGTGCCGGAGGCGCTATCCTGCGTCCCATAACCTCTTTCCCTGGCGGCCGTCGGTTTCACTTCGCCGACACCGACGGCTATGAACTCGCGGTCTGGACCAAAGCCTGACTAGGCCGCCATGATCGTTGCGGAGGAGGCCAGCTTGCCCTGCGTGACGATCAACGCCCCCAGTATTTCCCCGTGCGAATCGCGTAAGGGCGACATCCGGCAGCGAATCGGCTCTCGCGGGTCGATCTGTGCGCCGTCAGGACGATAATCGACATGCATTCCGGCGAAACACGCATCCAATCTTGACTTCACTTCCGCAAGAAACCGCTCCTCGCCGACGAAATCGACGATGTGCCGGCCAACGAGTTCAATCGGCTTGCGCCCGAGATAGACCGCATTCAACTCATTGGAATAGAGATAGCGATAGTCCTTGGTCAGCACGGCCACGCGGTCCGGCAGCGAATCGAGGATCGCTGCGTTCAGAAAGTTGCCGTTGTCCGTCTTTGGAACATACGCGAGAGGCATCGAGATGACGTCCCGCATCACGGGCAAGGCACGCATATCAGGTAGCGCGCCGCCAAAATACTGCTCCATCAGGTAGGCCAGCAATTTCACATGCTCGCGCACCGACTCGCTGTCTTCCGCATACTGATCGATGAGGCAGCCGACGAACTGCAGCTGCATGTGGATTTCGACGAGATTCTTTGCCCTGTAGGCAACGATAGCGTCGATCAACGCGCCAATCGACCGATCAAGCACGCTGACCCGCGTATCGTCGCCAATCCTGATTGCGTCGTCGATCTCGCCACAGCGCAACGAGAACGCTTGAAACAGCTCCAGCAAGACGCCTCCCAATGTCAATTCCGCAAGGAATGCTTTCGAGCTATGCGCGAATTCGGCGTTACGGCAAGTTGAAACCGAAAAACCGCGTCACTCGCTTTGATGGAAAATACGTAACATGACGCGCATTCATATTCAATAAAGTCCGTCACATCTTTTTCACTCGCAAGATGTAAGGGTATACGCGCTTACTTTTGCAATTCGTGTTTGATCTTCCAGCGGTCGTGGTACCACAACCACTGCTCCGGATTCTCTCGAACCCAACTCTCTACCTTGTCGTTCAAAAGCTGCGCCGTTGCAACCATATTGAGATTGCCGTTGGCGTCCCGCGGCATATCGAGCTTCGGTTCAATCTCGAGTCGGTAGCGATTCCCAGGCAACCGGATGCAGCGGGCTGGGTAGACCTCGCAGTTGAACTGGCGCACCAGTTTTCCAAGCAACGGATTGGTCTTCACGTCCCGCCCGAAGAATGTGGTCTTCAGCCCCTTTCGGAACTTCTGGTCCACCAGCACGCCCACCCCCTGCCCGGCTTCCAGCTGTCGCGCCAGCGCGAAGGACGACCCGGCATGCGACGGCACGAGATTGCCCATGCGGGCACTGCGGAAATCGAAAACCTTCTCGGCAACGTAGGGGTTGTTCGGCGGACGGAACAGAACGGTGACGTTCAGCCCGAATGCGGCGCCGGCCACCGGCAGAAGCTCGAAATTGCCGGTATGGGCCGTAAACACGATGAACGGACGCGGATTGTCGCGAAGCTCGAGGAAGATCGGAATACCCGACACCTCGATCCGGCCCGGCTCGTCGCGCGTCGGGTCGAAGTCGAACAGCCGGTCGAGGAACACGTATTCCGCGGCAAGCCGCCCCATGTTCCCCCAGCTGCCGAGCGCGATCGTCTCGATCTCGGCTTGGCTTTTCTCGGGAAAGGCGTTGCGCAGATTGAGCAGCATCAGCCTATGCCGCGACGTGTGCGGCCCGATCTTGCGTGTCGCCCAGTCGATGAAGTTGATCGCACCATCAGCCGGAAAGATCTTCAGGAACGTCAGGAAACCGAACACGACCTGAGCGATCAGCCACTGGCGAAAGTGGTCGAGCTTCAGGACGATCCTGGTAATGAAGAGCTTCAACGGATCAATCCATCTTCAGGATGATCTTGCCGAAAATCTGGCGCGACTCCATGCGCTCCAGCGCCTTGTCGATGCTGTCGAAATCGACTTCCGTGTCGATGACGGGATGGACGAGCCCGCGGCCCATCTTCTGCATGGCATCGGCCATGTTCTCCATGCGGCAGCCGAACGAGCCAAGCAGTTTCAGCTGCTGCTGGAACAGCATCATCAGGTTCATTTCGGTCGAAACGCCAGATGTCGAGCCGCAAGTTACGAGCCTGCCGCCGCGCTTCAGGCAGAACATCGATGCCGCCCAGGTGTCCTTGCCGACATGTTCGAAGACGACGTCGACGCCCTTCTTCTTGGTCAGTTTGCGCACCACGCCCTCGAAGCGATCTGTGCGGTAATTGATCACGTGATCGGCGCCAAGCGCCTTGGCCTTCTCGATCTTGTCGTCGGAACCGACGGTGGTGATCACGGTACAGCCGATCTTCTTGGCAAGCTGGATCGCCGCCGAACCGATGCCGGAGCCGCCGGCGTGAATCAGGATCGTCTCGCCCGGCTCCAGCTTGGCATTGTCGAACAGCATATGCTCGACCGTGCCGAAGGTAACGGGAGCGAGTGCCGCGCCGACGGCATCGACGCCGGGAGGTGCCGGAACCAGCAGGCGGGCCGGCAGGTTGACCTTCTCCTGTGCAAAGCCGTCGAGATGGAAGCCGTGAACGCCGGAGACATGTTCGCAGAGATTGTCTCGTCCCTCGCGGCACGGACGGCAGAGACCGCAGGTGCGCGCGCCGTAGATGGAAACGAGCTGGCCCGGCAGCACGTTGGATACGCCGGGACCGATGCTCTCGACGACGCCGGATGCTTCCGCGCCGATGACGAGCGGCATCTTGCGCTTGGCGAAGGCCATGCCGCGCCAGCCCCATACGTCGATATGGTTGAGGGCGACCGCCTTGACCCTGAGCGTCACCTCGCCGGCGCCGGGAGCCTCCGGCTCGGGCAGGTCGGTGATCTCAAGCTTGCGGTCGTCGATCAGTTGCAAAGCGCGCATGGCAAAGTCCTTCGCCCGAAGGCGTTCTCTATCTCTTGTTGGATCGGAAACCGATTAAGCCGGTTCGAGCGCCATGACAAGGCTGGCGTTCTGACCGCCGAAGCCGAACGAGTTGGAAAGCACGGCATTGACCTGCGCATCCCGCTTCTTGTTCGGCACGACATCGAGCACGATGGCGGGATCCGGATTGGTGTAATTGATGGTCGGCGGCAGCGTTCCCGTCAGCATGGTCTGCAGCGAGAAAACGGCCTCGACGGCGCCCGCGGCTGTCAGCGTATGGCCGATCATCGACTTGTTCGACGACAGCGGGATCGACGCCAGCCGCTCCCCGAAGACGGCGAACATGGAGCTGTACTCCATCTTGTCGTTCTCGGGCGTCGAGGTGCCGTGCGCATTGATGTAGCCGATATCACCCTCACCCATGCCGGCATCGGCAAGTGCTGCGCGGATCGTGGCGATCGCAGGGCCGCCATCCGGCGACGAACGCGTACGGTGGAAGGAATCGGCCTTGTCGCCGGCGCCCTTCATGATGCCGAGCACCTTGGCGCCGCGGGCAATCGCCGCTTCCAGCGATTCCAGCACCAGGGTTGCTGCACCCTCGGCGATGACGAAGCCGTCGCGATCCTTGCTGAAAGGCTTGGACGCCTTTGTCGGCGGGTCGTTCTGCGTCGAGAGAGCCGACAGCAGCGAGAAGCGGATCAACGCTTCGGCGCTCACCGAACCGTCGGTCGCGACCGCAAGCGCACGGCTCGTGCGGCCCTGGCGGATCGCCTCGATACCGAGCTGGATGGCTGTCGCGCCAGAAGCACAGGCCGTTGAAAGCGTCACCGGCAGGCCGCGTGTGCCAAAACGGTCGGAAAGCCGCTCGGAGATCGCCCCGAACAGCGAAGCCTCGTGAAAGGCGGCGTCCGGGCGCTGGCGCATGGCGGCCAGGAACCGGTCATAGGCGTCGCCGGCATGATCGGCCGGCGGCGAACGATCGGCAAGTTCGAAGCGCGCGCTCCATTCCGGTTCGATCGGCGGAGCGGCAAGAAAAAGCGGGCCGTTGAAATCGCCGGTAATGTCGGCATCGGCAAGCGCCTCGATGGTCGTCTCGCGCGCGAAAGCGTAGGAGCGCTCGACGGCGTTGGCGACCGGGATGTCGATGAAATCGACGGTGCCGGCGATGCGGGTGGAGAGGCCGTCGGTCGGGAAGCGGTTGATCTCGTGAATCCCCGACTTGCCCGAGGTCAGCGCCGACCAGTTGTCCTTCAATCCCTGGCCTAGCGACGTCATGATACCGACGCCGGTTACCGCGACGATCGGGCGGCCGAGATGATCCTTGTAAGCCGAATCTGTCATTTGCTCGCTCCTCACGCTTCCGCGGAAAGTACCGCGACGCCTTCGCCGCGCTGATGGCCGACCGTCGTCACGACGGCAGCCTTGGTACCTGAAGTCATCGGCTTCTCCTTCGATGCATCGAAGGAAGGAACCTTGGCGGCGTTGTCTACGGCAAGTGCGGCAAGCGCCAGACCGACCGTGAACTGCGCCTCAAGCCCGTGGCCGGTGACGCCGCCGAAGCCGCGAACGGCAGCACCTGGAAGCTTGCGCTCCAGAACGGCCAGTTCGCGGGCTGCCAGATCGGGAATGCCGGTCGAGCCGGAGAAGATCGCCGTGCTCTCGGGCGGGAGTGCGCTTGCCGGTTCCAGCAGCCGCTCGAGACGCTTCTCGAGGTTGCCGGCGCCGCGATTGCCACGATCGCCCTCGATCGCGGTTATCGTCGAATAGATATGCGCGCCCCGCGCCTCGGCATGGGCACGCGATTCCAGCACGAGGAAGGCACCGAGCGACCCGCTGATGACCCCGCCCTCGTCACGCGACCAGAGCGGCTTCCATTCGCCGCGGCTGTGGACGTTGATGGCTTCGAACAGCAGCACCATGTCGAGGCGTTCCGCCGAAAAGGCGCCGCCGACCAGTGCATGCGAGGATTCACCCGACTTGATGCGGTAGAAGGCCGTCTCGACAGCCGAGATGCCGGCCGCTTCCTCGCCCATGAAGGTACGCGACGAGCCGGTGACCTTGTGGACGATCGAAATATTGCCCGCAAGCAGATTGGAGAGCTGCGCCAGGAACAGCGTCGGTCGCAGTTCGGTCGTCAGCTTCTCGTTGAGCAGCACTTCGCGGTCGTTGCGTTTCAGGCCTTCGTCCACGATCAGCGTATCGACGTTGATGTCGCGCTCGCCGCCGCCGGCCGCCACGATCATGTCCATCGTGCCGCAAGCCTCGGCGTCATCCTTGAAGCCGGCGTCATCGAGCGCCAGGCCGGCGGCAAACACGCCGATGCGCTGCCAGTTTTCCATCTGGCGCTGGTCACCGCGCTTGGCGATCTGCTGCGACCAGTCCACCTCGGGCAGCGGATGCAACGGATATGGCTTGAATTTTTCGGTTTCGACGATGGTCTTCGGGGCACCGTCGGCGGTGAGCAACGCGATATGCGCTTCCTTGCCGACACCCTGGCACGTCACGATACCGATGCCGGAAATGACGACATCGTTTTGAGCCTTGCTCATCCGTTCACTCCCTGTGCAGCGATGGCATCCATGAGACCCACCTCACCTGCACGCTTCTTGACGATATCTCCGAGCGGAACTTCGCTGAAAGGCATGGTGCGCAGCTTCAGTTGCGCATCGCAGACCTTCTTTCCGCCGCTCGTGATCTTGGCCTTGGTCACGGCGAAGCCGGACCCGTCGTGCTCGAGAA
Source organism: Rhizobium sp. S152 (assembly GCF_030380735.1). Classification (GTDB taxonomy): domain Bacteria; phylum Pseudomonadota; class Alphaproteobacteria; order Rhizobiales; family Rhizobiaceae; genus Rhizobium. Next base: position 385,395 of record NZ_JAUDRZ010000026.1, read on the forward strand.
ACGCCTCTATGTCGAGGACCGCCTCAGGCTCCACGAAGGTGCGCATCTTGGCGCCGTCCACGGACATCAGGAAAGGCATCGCCGAAAAATCGGTCGCCGCCAGCACCAGCATGCCGGAGGCCTGCGCCATGGTTTCGATCAGGAGCACGCCCGGAACGAGGGGCATTCCGGGAAAGTGACCTTCGAACACCGGGCTCTTCGCCGGCACGACGGAACGCGCCTTGAGCGTGCCCTTTTGAAGGTCGACCGCCTCGATGCGGTCAATCATCTGGAAGTATTCCAGCAGCATCGGATCCTCCGGCCGGATGAGGCACCGCGCCCTCCGGTTAGGCCTACTTAGGAACAAAACCGCCCGGCCGCCATGTTAAACGGCGGCAGGGCGGAGAAAAAAGATGGCGATATCGCTCAGGCCTTGGCGGCACGCAGCTCGTCGATCTTGGCACAGAGGTTCTTCAGCACGAAATACTCTTCCGTGGAGACCTTGCCCTCGTTGACTTCCTGCGTCCACTTTTCGAGCGGAATCTTGATGCCGAACTCCTTGTCGATCGCAAAGACGATATCGAGGAAGTCGAGGCTGTCGATACCGAGGTCGTCGATCGTATGGCTCTCCGGCGTGATCGTGTCACGATCGATCTCGCTGGTTTCTGCAATGATGTCGGCAACTTTATCGAATGTAGCGGTCACGCTATACCTCATGGAAATAACAAATTCTCCCCCTCATAGGCAAATCCGGCTCAAAAGCCAATGGTTTCGTCAGCCGGCTTCCGCAATTTGCGTGGGCAGTGTTGCCGAAACAGCGATTGGCTGGGCGCACTATCGTCGTGGGAGCTAGAGAAGCAGCAGGAAAAACACCAGCGCGATACCGGCCAGAAACGAGCAGCTGGCGTAAAAGACCGATACGCCGTCGCGAATATCGCCCACCGTCGCCGTATCGCGCCCGTCCTTGTTGATCATCGGCTCCATCACCACTTCGCCGCCATAGACGCGAGGACCGGCAAGCTGGACGTCGAGCGCGCCGGCTATCGCCGCTTCGGGACGACCGGAATTGGGTGAGCGATGCAGGCCGCCATCGCGCGCGGCGATGCGAAACGCCTCCCGGCAGGCCGCAGCGCCGCGCCGGACGAGCGCGCCGGCTGCGATCAGCAGGATCGAAAGCCGTGCCGCCGGCCAGTTGGCGAGATCATCGAGGCGCGCCGAGGCCCAGCCGAAATCGATATATCGCTCCGACTTGTGGCCGATCATGGAATCGGCGGTGTTGAGCATCTTGTAGGCGAACAACCCGGGCAGGCCGAACACCGCGTACCACAGCACCGGCGCAACGACGCCATCGGAGAAATTCTCGGCCAGGCTTTCAATCGCCGCCCGGCAGACGGCCGGTTCGTCCAAGGTTTCCGGATCGCGGCCGACGATTCGCGACACAGCCAGCCGGCCGCCCGCAATTCCGCCGAGCTTCAACCCTTCGGCAACCGCCTCGACATGTTCGGCCAGGCTCTTCTGCGCCAGGAACACCGACACGCAGATCACTTCGAGCAGGATGCCGGCAAGACCGAACAGCGCGAAGAACCAGTGCAGCACGAGCCCCACGACGACGCTGACGACGAGAAGTGCCGAAATCGCCAGCACACCATTGCGCCGCCGCTGCCCGGGGGGCAACTCACGACCGTTGAAACGTGCATCCATGGCGGAAATCGCCTTGCCGAAAAGTACGACCGGGTGCGGCCAGCGTGCCCAGAGTGCCACCGGATCGCCGACGATCCGGTCGAGCAGCAAGGCGAGCACCAGCACGAGAAGGTTTAGATCGAATATCATCGGCTATAATCCCGAAGCGCTACCGCAAGCCGTTCATCGCCGGCAGCATCCGCCGCGATCCCGAAGCGCAGCCAGTGCGGCGCGTAGTCGAACTTGCGCACCAGAATGCGGTTTCGGCAGAGATGCGCATGCAGCGCCGCTGCATCGTCATGCTCCACCAGCGTAAAGAGGTCCGTGCCCCCGGCGATCGTAATCCCTGCGGCGGAAAGAATCGCCCGCAACGCGGCGGCACGCTTGGTGAGGTTGCTACTTATTCCGCCGATTTCAGAGCGGAGCAGCCGTGACGCGATCGTCAGCGCCGGCCCGGACACAGCCCATGGCCCCAGCAACTCTTCGAAGCGCTCGAGAACGCTCGTGCTCGCAATGACGAAGCCAAGACGCAGACCGGCCAGCCCAAAAAACTTGCCGAATGAGCGGAAGATGACGAGATCCGGCAATTCCCTGGCATAGGGTGCAAGACTCATCTCACGCGCCGTATCACCGAACGCCTCATCGACGACAAGCATCCCGCCTCGCGCCGCCAGCCGCTCGGCCAAGGCCGCAAGGACATCGGGCGCATAGACCCGCCCGGTCGGATTGTTCGGATTGACGACGACAACGAGGCGGTGTCGCGGCGTTACCTGCTCGATGCCATCGACCAGATCGACGCTGCAACCGGCGGACCGGAACGCCCGCTCGTATTCGCCATAGGTCGGCCCGACGATCGCCACCCGCGCACCCTGTTCAATCAGGCGCGGCAACAACTGGATGACCGACTGCGTGCCGGGAACGGGGAGCGGCATGATATGGCCGCTGCGATAAAAATCGCGCGCCGCCATCCGGGCCTCGTCGATCAGATGCCGGTCCGGCAGCCGATGCCAGGCACGCATCGGGATGTCAGGCAAGGAAACTGGGTTGGGGTTGATGCCCGTCGACAGATCGAGCCAATCCTCCGGCCGCCCGCCATGGAGCGCCGCGGCGGCAGTGATGCCGCCGCCATGCACGATCGGCGCATTCATGCCGCGTCTCCGGCGAGATCGATCAGATGCATGTAGGACCCGGCCACCTGCCCACGCTGCAGACCGGCCTGACCGAGGTCGTTATCGAGAGCGTCTGTCACCTGGAACAGCCGGTCGGCGTCGCCTTCCGAAATCACCGCCGAATAATGGAACTCATGCGCCGTCATCGGCTGCTCGAAGAAGGAGCTGTTGACCGGCTTCACCCGCCGGTAGCCGAGATGCCGCTTGCGATCCTCGTAAGTGGTCACGACGGGCAGGAGGCCGAGCATTTCATGTCGCTCGCCGCCGGCATCCACCAGCCCCTCGCCCAGCACCATATAGCCGCCGCACTCGCCGTAGATGCGCGCATCGCGCTGTGCCGCCGCCTTCATCCCCTCACGGAAATTGCTGGCCTGCGCGATACGGCCCGCATGCAGTTCCGGATATCCGCCCGGCAGATAGATGGCGTCCGAAGTCACTTCCGGCGCTTCGTCGGCGAGCGGCGAGAAGAAGGAGATATCCGCACCGCGCCGGCGCCAGCCAAGCAGCATATGCTCGTAGGAAAAGGCAAAGGCGATATCGCGCGCCACGGCGATCTTGCTGCCGAGCGGCGGCAGGCGGGCGATGTTGGCCGTCGACGGCCGGTTCAGCCCCTGGCGAGCGATCCGCAGCAGGAATTCGAAATTGCAGGAATCGGAAACAGCCTCCGCCGCGTGCTCGATGAACTCCTCGAGCGTGCGATGCTCTCCCGCCTGCACCAGGCCCAGATGCCGCTCCGGCAGCGCCACTTCGTTGTCCCGACGCACGACGGCGATAATCGGCATGCGGATCGCGTCGAGCGCCTGGCGAAGCATCATCTCATGACGCTCGCCGCCGACCTTGTTCAGGATGACGCCGGCGATCCGGACATCGGCGCGAAAGCCGGCAAAGCCCGTGACCAGCGCCGCGACGGACTGCGACATGTGCGAGGCGTCGACCACGAGCACGACAGAGAGCCCGAGCATCGCCGCGAGATCGGCGGCCGTGCCGCGCCCGTCGGTCGCGCCGTCGAAAAGGCCCATCATCGCCTCGATGATGAGTATCCGGTCGCCGGAGCGATGCAGCGTCGCGTTGGCGGCAATCAGCTCCGGCCGCATCGCCCACGGGTCGAAGTTGAGACAGGCGACGCCGCTCGCCGCCGCGTGAAAGGCGGGGTCGATGTAATCGGGGCCGGCCTTGCCCGGCGCGATCGCCACGCCACGCTTCTTCAGCGCGCGCAGAAGCCCCAGCGTCACGGTGGTCTTGCCCGACCCGGAGGACGGGGCTGCGATCAGCAAGCCGCTCATGCCGTCTCCTTACTGTCCGCGTGCCGAAATGGATCGGGCCGCAGCCGGCGTCCGGCAAGCGCGCCCAGCCAGTCGAGCGAGGATCGCAGCCGCACCACCTCGCCGACCACGACGATGGCGGGAGGCTCCAGCCCAGATGCTTCCGCGGCCGCCGTCGCCTCGCCCAGCGTCGTCTCAAGAACCTGCTGCTCCTTCGTCGAGGCGTTGCAGACGAAAGCGACCGGCTCTGCAGCCGAACGCCCCGCAGCCATGAGATTGGCGCTGATCTGGGCGATATGCTTCATCGCCATATACATGACGATCACGGGCGAGCCCTGTCCGATAGCCTGCCAGTTGATGGCATCGGGAACGATACCGGAGGAATCGTGGCCCGTGAGAAAGGTCACGGCATGGTTGATCTCCCGATGCGTAACGGGAATGCCGGCATAGGCAAGGCCGCCGATACCGGCGGTGATGCCGGGCACGATACGGAACGGCACGTTGTGCTCGACCAGCGTCAGCGCCTCTTCGCCGCCCCGCCCGAAGACGAAGGGATCGCCGCCCTTGAGGCGCAGCACGCGCTTGCCCGCACGCGCCAGTTCCACCAGTCGCAGCGAGATATCGCGCTGCTTGGCCGAGGGCTTACCGCCCCGCTTGCCGGCATATTCGAGAACCGCATCCGGCCGCGCCAGCTTCAGGCATTCCTCGTTGACGAGCGCGTCATGAACGATCACATCCGCCTCGGCCAGCCCCTTGGCAGCAAGCAGCGTCAGCAGGCCGGGTTCGCCCGGGCCCGCCCCAACGAGCCAGACGCTGCCGGGCTCCAGAGCCGGCAGATATGAGAAGAAAGGTCCGATCATGGATGATGATCTAGGCCCCGTGGCGAGCAAGGTCAACGCTGTCGGTGCCGCATGCGGCAAACTCTCGGAAATGCCGGAATCGATGATCGAGAAAACCGCTACAGGACGCTGAAGCGACTCGACAAATTGGAGAGCCCGGCCGCATGGGCCGGGCCTCTGTCATCAGGCCAGAAGCAGAGTATCGCGGATCAGATCGACCACCTTTTCCGACTCGATGCCGGTGCAGACGACCTGGCTCGGCAGGTTGTCCCAATCGCCAGGCGGGAAGCGTCGCCCGTCCGGCTTGACGATCGTCTGGCCGTCGGCGATGCCGCCGCAGACGACGCGAACGCTGCCGGTGATGGTGGTGAACAGCTCGGGCGCAACGACATAGACGCAGGCGCAGCTGTCATGCACCATCATGCCGTCTTCGACCGCGTGCTTGTAGAAGTCGATATAGAACTGCGAGAGCCTGTCGAGAAGCTTGACCGCATCGTCGCCCCTGGCCGCCATCTCGCCGAGATAGCCGCGGCTCATGGTGGTGATGGCGGTGACGTCGAGACCGATGACGACCACCTTCCACGGCGCCGTCAGGATGATATCGGCGGCCTCGGGATCGCCATGGATGTTCGCTTCCGCGACGGGAGTGACATTGCCGGGCACATAGAAGTTGCCGCCCATGATCACGACCTGCTTCACTAGGCCGGCGATTTCGGGATCTTCCTTCAGGGCGAGCGCGAGGTTCGTCATGCGGCCGACGGCAACCAGCGTCACCTCGCCCGGATTGGCGCGAACAGTGTCGATGATGAACTTGTAGGCCGGGCGCGGATCGACCGGTAGGTCGACCGTCGCGGGCACGTCGATATTGCCGAGGCCGTCGTCGCCATGCACGAAGGTCGGCCATGCGCCTTCCTTGCGGGACGGATCGATGGTCACATCGGCACCCTTGGCGACAGGTGCGGCAATATCCCATTCGCGCTTCAGGAACAGCGCATTGCGCGTGGTCGTCTCGATCGAGGCATTGCCGAAGACGGTGGTGATGCCGATCAGATCGATCTCGGGATGGCGGTGCAGGAAGAGCAGCGCCATCGCGTCGTCGACGCCGGGATCCGTATCGTAAATGACCTTGTGCATGATGTTCCTTCTCATTTTCTTGTTATTGCCGCGGGTCATAGAATGGCGCCCACGAAATCGCGGCCACCATAGCGCCCCCTATTCTTTCCGCAACCGGATGCATGCGACAGCGGCCGTCGCATGCGCGGATTTGATCTTCGGCACGACGAGATCCGCCTCCAGCCCGATCGCCGCCAGCGACGCCGGCTCCGCCACGCCGTGACAGCCGACGCGCGCGAAGACGATATCGGACGGATTCTTGATCCTCGGCGTCTCCCGCTCGAGCGTCCCGGCATCGAAGAAGACGGCGGGAACACCGAAATGCGCGGCCACCGCCAATATCGCCGGCTCGTCACGGCGGGAATCGATCGACGCGACGCCGGCCAGCCGAGACGCCTGCGCACCGGCCGTCCGCAAGGCCGTCTCCGCCAGTTCGAGAACCTCGGCAGGCGGCGTGCCGCGCTCGCAGCCAAGGCCGAGCACATAGCGCCGGTTCCTATCCAAATGCAGTGACGTCATATCCAGAAAATGCCGGTTGTCTGTGTCCCGCAAGCCATTGCAGCCCCAGCCGGTAAATGCAACAAGCGCGCCGACACAGTGCATTAGCATTCCCACAGGTTTCCCTTGTCCGATCTTGCCCCCCACCTGCTTTTTCTCCTTGCCCTTGCAGCCTTCTTCGCCGGTTTCGTCGATGCCATCGCCGGCGGCGGTGGACTGATCACCGTTCCGGCGATGCTGATCGCCGGCATTCCGCCGCTTCAGACGCTGGGCACCAACAAGGTGCAATCGGTCTGCGGCGCGGCATCGGCCACCATCGCCTATGCCCGCAAGGGCCACGTGAACCTGCGCGAGCAGCTGCCGATGGCGATGATGGCGCTCATGGGCGGCGCGCTTGGTGCAGCACTTGCAACGATCGTGCCGGGCGACGTGCTGAGGGCCGTGATGCCGGTGCTGCTGATCGCGATCGCGCTCTATTTTGCGCTGAAACCGAATCTCGGCGACGTCGACAAGCACCGCCGCATCACGCCCTTCGTCTTCGGCCTGACGCTGGTACCCGCCATTGGCTTCTACGATGGCGTTTTCGGCCCCGGCACCGGCTCCTTCTTCATGCTCGGCTTCGTTTCGCTGGCGGGTTTCGGCATGCTGAAGGCGACCGCGCATACCAAACTCTTGAACTTCGGCTCGAACCTCGGCGCCCTCATCGTCTTCGCCTCGTTCGGCGCGACGCTCTGGAAGATCGGCCTGATGATGGGCGCCTGCCAGTTTCTCGGCGCGCAGGTCGGCTCGCGGCTCGCCATGCGCATCGGCGCGAAGCTGATCAAGCCAATCCTCGTCATCGTCTGCATCGCGTTTGCGATCAAGCTGTTGTCCGATCCCGCCAATCCGCTGCGCGTCTGGCTCGGACTATGAACCTCAGAACAGCGCCAGAAGCAGCGCTCCCCCGGCGATCAGGCTGACGCCGAGCCAGTTCATCATGTTGAGCTTCTCGCCGAGAAACACGACGCCGAAGATGGCGACGAGGACAATCGAAAGCTTATCGATCGGGGCGACGCGGGCGGCATCGCCGATCTTCAATGCGCGAAAATAGGCAAGCCAGGACGCCCCTGTCGCGGCCCCCGAGAGACAGAGGAAGATCCAGGTCCTCGACGAGATGCTGGAAAATGGCTGCCACTGCCCGCTCGCCAGCACGATCGCGCTGATGATGACGAGGATCACCACCGTGCGGATCAGCGTCGCGAAATCGGAATTGATGCCAGCCACGCCGATCTTGGCAAAGATCGCCGTCAGCGCCGCGAAGGCCGCCGATAGGACAGCCCAGAAAATCCAGCTCTGCGTCATCAAAACTCCACGCCCGCCTGCCCCTTGATGCCCGAGCGGAACGGATGCTTGATCAGTTCCATCTCGGTCACCAGATCGGCGATCTCGATCAGCTCGTCCTTGGCATTGCGCCCGGTGAGAACGACGTGAGTCATATAGGGCTTTTCCGTCTTCAGAAACGCCACGACCTCGTTGATATCGATGTAATCATAGCGCAGCGCAATGTTGATCTCGTCGAGCAGCACCATCGAATTGCGCTCGTCACGGATCAGTTCCTTTGCCTTCTCCCAGGCCGCCCCTGCCGCCGCGACATCACGGGCGCGGTCCTGCGTTTCCCAGGTGAAGCCCTCGCCCATCGTGTGGAACTGGCAGACATCGGAGAAATGCTTCTCGATCAGATCGCGCTCGCCCGTCCACATCGCGCCCTTGATGAACTGCACGACGGCGGACGGCTTGCCATGCGCGATATGCCGGAAGATCATTCCGAAGGCCGAGGACGACTTGCCCTTGCCCTTGCCGGTATGGACGATGATCAGGCCCTTCTCGCCCGTCTTCGTCGCCATGATCTTGTCGCGCGCGGCCTTCTTCTTGGCCATCTTCTCGCTATGGCGGGCATCGTCTTGGCCTGATGTCTCGGTAGTTTCCTCAGTCATGTCAAACTTCCCCGGATGCAATCTTCAATCGGTCGGCGGCATCGCGACCGCCTGATCTGTGATGTGTGTTGTCTGTGGCAGAGAGATCGAACTGCGCCGAATTGCTGCGCGGCGTCCACAGCCGCCGCTCGATCGCCTCCAGCAGCCGCTCTTTCATTTCCTCGTAGGCCGCCGGGTTCTTCTCGACCATGAAATCGCGCGCGCGCTGATCGACGACGAAGGCCTGGTAGACCGCCTCGAAATGATGGTTGCCGACGGCGCCCGTGGTCGCCGCGAAGGCGAAGAGATAATCGACGGTGGCCGATATCTCGAAAGCGCCCTTGTAACCGTGGCGCATCACGCCCTCGATCCACTTCGGATTGACGACGCGGCCGCGCACCACGCGGGCGATCTCCTCCTCCAGCGACCGGATCACCGGCTTCTCCGGCATGGAGTGATCGTTGTGATAGATCGACGGCCTTGTGCCGCCGAGCGTTTCCGCCGCCGCCGCCATGCCGCCTTCGAACTGGTAGTAGTCGTCGCTGTCGAGCAGGTCGTGCTCGCGATTGTCCTGGTTCTGCACCACCGCCTGGATCGAGCGCAGCCTTTCCTCGAAGACACCACGCTCGGCCCGGCCCTCTTCCCCGGCGCCATAGGCATAGCTGCCCCAGACCAGATAGGCCTCCGCCAGATCGGCGCGCCGCTCCCAGCCCTTCTCGTCGATCAGCGCCTGCAGTCCGGCGCCATAGGCACCCGGCTTCGACCCGAAGATGCGGTACCCCGCGCGTTTGGCCGCCGCCGCCTGATCCAGCCCGGCGGCCGTGAGCCGAGCGGCTTCGCCGCGCATGCGCTCGGCGATCGGGTTGTCAGCGGCATCCTCGTCCAGCGCGCCGACAGCCCGGATCGCCTTGTCGAACAAGGCGATCTGCTCCGGAAAAGCATCGCGGAAGAAGCCTGAAATACGCAACGTCACATCCACACGCGGCCTTCTCAGCATGGCCTGTGGAACGATCTCGTAGCCGGTCACCCGCCGGGACGTCATATCCCACACCGGCTTGACTCCGATCAGCGCCAACGCTTGCGCGATATCGTCGCCACCGGTGCGCATGTTCGACGTGCCCCAGGCCGTCAATCCAAAGGACACCGGCCACTCGCCGTGATCCTGCACATAGCGGCGCACCAGAAGCTCCGCCGATTTCTTGCCCAGTTCATAGGCCGCCGGCGTCGGCACCGCGCGGCTGTCCACGGAGTAGAAGTTCCGCCCCGTCGGCAACACGTCCGGCCGCCCTCGGGTCGGTGCGCCCGATGGGCCCGGTGGCACAAAACGGCCATCGAGGCCGCGCAGCAGCCCCTCGATCTCGGCTGGCCCGCAGGCGAGGATGGAAGGTTTCAGTCGTGTTTCGATCTCGTTGAGGACAGCTCTGGTTTGGGACCAGAAGGTTGGGCACGGCGTCTCGCCGGAGACAAATTTCGCGGCCAGCAGTTCGATGCGCTCGACGGTATCGCCCTGCGTGCGCCATGGGTCGGCAGAGACGGTTGCGAGGATATCCGGGCGCGGGCCGGCCCAAAGGGCGGCCATGTCGCAGTCGAGGGGATCGAAGGCTACGCTTGCGCCCGTGATCCCCCCCTCTGCCCTGCCGGGCATCTCCCCCTCAGCGGGGGAGATTGGCTGGGCGCGCCCGCTCGCTCCAACCTCTACGGCTTGCGAAGATGTCTGCCACGAGTCGATCTCCCCCCTTGAGGGGGAGATGTCCGGCAGGACAGAGGGGGGTAAGCTGCCCGGCATAACGCCTACAGCAACGCCCAACCCTGCATCCTCGGCAATCGCCCGCTGCAAACTCCGATCACCGCCCTCGCCCAGCCCGCGCGGCACCCGCGCCAGCGCCACCGTCAGATCCGTCAGCAGCCGCCCCTGCGGCGATACCCCGAACACATGCAGCCCATCCCGGATCTGCATCTCCTTGAGATCACACAGATAAGCATCGAGCTTTTTCAGCGCTTCGCTCTCGCTTTCCCCCTTGGCAATCCCCGCGTCCTGATCGAGCCCGATATCGGCGACGAGATCGAGAATCTGCTTGCTCAAAAGCCGGATCCGGCGCGGATCGCCACCCGAGGCCTCGTAATATTCGTCGACCAGCGCTTCGAGATCCTTCAATGGCCCGTAGCTTTCGGCCCGCGTCAGCGGCGGCGTCAGGTGGTCGATGATCACGGCGGCGGTGCGGCGCTTGGCCTGCGTCCCCTCGCCGGGATCGTTGACGATGAAGGGGTAGAGATGCGGCAGCGGCCCGAGGATCGCCTCGGGATAGCAGCTTTCCGATAGCGCCAGCGCCTTGCCCGGTAGCCATTCGAGATTGCCGTGCTTGCCCATGTGGATCACGGCGTGCGCTTCGAATTCGTGGCGCAGGAAGGCGTAGAAGGCGAGATAGCCGTGCGGCGGAACGAGGTCCGGCGAGTGATAGCTTTCCTTCGGATCGATATTGTAGCCGCGCGCCGGCTGGATACCGACGAGCACACCGCCGAAGCGCGTGAACGGCAGCGCAAACGCGCCATCCGCGACATAGGGATCGGCCTCCGGCTCGCCCCAGCGCGCGCCGATCTCGTCTTGAATCTTTTTCGGAAGAGTTGCGAGGAAATCCCTATAACGACTCACGGAAAGCGTCTCGCGGATGATCTTCCCATCATGACCGGAATTGGTGGGTCCTTCCGTAATATGCCGCATCAGCGCATCGCCATCCGCGGAGATGTCGGCCACCGCATAGCCGGCCTTGCGCATCGCCGTGAGCACCTCGATCGTGCCCGCGGGCGTATCGAGACCGACGCCGTTTCCGAGCCTGCCGTCACGGTTCGGATAGTTAGCCATGACGAGCGCCACCCGCCGCTCGGCCGGCTTTGCGCGCCGCAACCGCGCCCAGTTGGCCGCCAGCCGCACTGTGTAGCGCATGCGCCCCGCATCCGGCTCGCTGGCAACGATATTGGCTTCGACCAGCGCATCATACCGCGCCGCAGACTTGAACGAGACCGCACGGGCAAGAACCCGGCCATCGACCTCGGGCAACGCCACGTTCATGCCGAGATCGCGCGCCGACAGACCTTGCGAGGAGTTTTCCCACGCCTCCTTCGAAGATGCGGAAAAGATCGCCTGCAGCACCACGGCATCGCTGACCTCGAGCACAGTCGGCTGCCGCTCCGCGCCCGGCGCCGAGACGGCGAAGCCGGTCGTGTTGATGACGACATCAGGCTTGGTGGCGGCGAAGACGCTTTCGAGGATACCCTTGGAGACGGGGTCCTTGAGGCTGTAGGCGAAGATCGGGAGCGGCCGGATGCCCTCAGCTATCAGCGCCTCGATCAGCGCCTCGACGGGACGGGTTTCGCCGCTTTGCACGAGGGCGCGGTAGAAGGAGATGGCGACTGTGGGCGGGTTTCCCGTCGCTGACGTCCCGCCCGGCAACATCTCGCCCGAAAGCCGCCGCCACTCCTCGACCCCGACAACACCCCGGTCCGGCCACCAGATCCCGGCCTTCATCAGCGGCGCCGCCGCCTCCGGCTTCTCGTCCCCCGACAGCATCGCCTCGGCATAGTCGAGAAACGCACGCGTATTCGCATCGCCCCCCTCGATCAGATAGGCCCAGAGTGCATTCAGATCCTCAAGCGGCACATTCGAAAACGGCGTCAACCCCGCGTCTGGCTTGGAATCTCCAGGCAGCACAGCGATCAGCGCGCCATGACGCGCCGCCGCCGCATGCAGCGCCTCCAGCGCGTAATGAAAATAGCTGGCGCCGCCCAGCGCCCTGACGACGATCAGCTTCGCGTGCCGCGCCGTGCGCTCGACATAGGCATCGACGGACATCGGATGCTTGAGGCTCATCAGACTCGCGATGCGCAGCGACCGTGCGCCGGCACGCCGGCCATGCGTCGCCGCCACCGCCGCCAATTCCGTGTCGGCGGCCGAGAGAAACAGGATGTCGCCGGGAGACTGACCGAGATCGATCGCCTCCTCGCCGTCGCTGATCGTTCCCTGCTGGGCTAGAAGGAGGTGCATGGCAGTATGTCTTTACGGGAAATGTTATTTGCAGGCGTAGAGTGCGTGGCCCCCTCATCCGACCCTTCGGGCCACCTTCTCCCCGTCGGGGAGAAGGGAAGACTGGCGCTGGCGGCTAGCCACGAGTCTCTTCTCCCCCACGGGGAGAAGGTGCCGGCAGGCGGATGAGGGGGCCACGCCGCACAAGTCCAGCTATCCTCAAAGCGACAACCGCGCATTCCAACCATCAACCTTAAACTAGCGCCTCGATCGCCTTGCGCACCGCATTCTCATCCATCTCATGCAGCCCGATCACCACCAGCCGCGTGCCGCGCGTCTCGCCGGCGGCCCAGGCGCGGTCGAAATAATGGTCGATGCGGCTGCCGACCGCCTGCAGCTGCAGGCGCATCGGCTTGCCAGGAACGTCGACGAATCCCTTCAGGCGGAGCACGTCGTGTTCGCCGATGATGCCCTTAAGGCTCTCGACGAAGGCAGAGGGATCGGCGATCGGGCCGAGCTCGACGACGAAGCTGTCGAACTCGTCGTGGTCGTGCGGCGTGCCGTCCTCGTGCTCAAGTTCGTGATGAGACTTGCGGTTGCCGATATCTTCCTCTGTGCCGATGCCCAGCCCGAGCAACACGCTTGCCGGCACATCGCCGTTCCTAGCCTCGATCATTGCGGGCTTGCGCGCCGTGCGCGAGGCGACCTCGTCACGAACGCGGGCGAGCCCGGCGGTGTCGATGAGATCGGTCTTGTTGAGCACGATCAGGTCCGCGCAGGTCAGCTGGTCCTCGAAAAGCTCCTCGATCGGGCTTTCGTGGTCGAGGTTGTCGTCCGCGACGCGGCGGGCGTCCACGGCATCGTGATCGTCGGCGAAACGGCCGGCGGCGACGGCGGCGCTGTCGACCACGGTGATCACGCCATCGACGGTCACCTGCGTACGAATGTCAGGCCAGTTGAAGGCGGCGACCAGCGGCTGCGGCAGGGCAAGGCCCGAGGTTTCGATGACGATATGATCCGGCCGGTTCTCGCGCTCCAGGAGCTTGCTCATCGTCGGGATGAAGTCGTCGGCGACCGTGCAGCAGATGCAGCCATTGGTGAGCTCGATGATATCGTCCTCGGTGCAGTTTTCCGCGCCGCAGCCCTTCAGCACCTCGCCATCGACGCCGAGGTCGCCGAACTCGTTGATGATGAGCGCGATCTTCTTGCCGCCGGCATTGGTGAGCAGGTTGCGGATCATCGTCGTCTTACCGGCGCCGAGGAAGCCGGTGATGACGGTGGCGGGAATCTTCTGCTGGCTCATAAACTAACCCTTCATTTTCAGCGGCAGTCCCGCCGCGATAAAATACACGTCAGCGGCGACCGCCGCGATCAACTGATGCAGCCGTCCGACATGGTCGCGAAACTCGCGCGCCATGCGGTTCTCAGGCACGATGCCGAGGCCGACTTCATTGGAAACGATGACGAGGCGCGCCTTCGCACGGGGCAGATAGGCGGCAAGCGCCGCGAACTCCGCGACCATGTCGCGCCCCTCCATCATCAGATTGGTGACCCACAGCGTCAGGCAATCGACAAGTACCGCCCGCCCCTCGCCATCGATCGAAGCAAGCTTATCGACAAGATCGAGCGGCTCCTCATGGGTGGTCCAGAGATCGCCGCGATCGGCTTTGTGCTGGTCGATCCGCACGCGCATCTCCTCGTCCCAGGCCCGGCCGGTGGCGATGTAATGGCGTTCGAGGGTGCTGTCGGTGACGAGCTGCTCGGCAAAGCGCGACTTGCCGGACCGCGCACCTCCGAGAACGAAGGTCGCACCGGAGGAAACCGGGCTCATGGGAAATGCAGCCAGATCCGCGGCGACTTTCCGCGATAGGCCAAAAGCTTGGCCGCCAAAAACAGCCGTTCATTCCGTTCGTCTGCCATGACAACCTCCGTGCTGGCATTGGGCAAGCGCCCAGGGGTGGGCTTTGCGCCCGGCACGATTGGCAGGTCTCCTGGCTCGCGGGTCGAGGCGACCATCGGGGCAACCACACAAGAGGCTGCCCCGATCGTGCCATCGGATTTTCCTCGCCTTCCCGGCTGCAATCATGAAAAGGCGGACGATTCGTAGATTTAGAGGCGTCCAACCCCGGTTGATCATGGCTTGCATCGCCAGTGGCTTTTCCGCCGCCTTCGGCACCTCACCCGCCTGCACCACGCAGGCAGCCGGTAAAGCGCGTCCGACGCCGGACGGAAGACCCTGACCGCTCTACAGTCGCGGGGTCGGCTGCGATGAGGGCGCCCGGATTGGGTCCGCCCCGTCACATTCCCTTTTCATCCGCACCGCTTTTGGCGGTCCGGAACCATTCGCTATCGGATTTATGGTTAGGCAAGCGGGATCATGAAGTCAATCGGCTTGGCGGATTGCCCGTGCGACGCAAATGGACCCGTTTGCCGCCCCAATGCGACTTTCCCTACCAGTTTTGTCGTCTTATATCAAAGACTTAAGTCATAAAAACTTGTTGCAACCGCCAGCCTTTTGCCGCAATTGCAGCGCATGCGGCTCCGCACCGCATCATTCCCGTCCACGCCCGCCCTTGAACGGGCCCTCGCCTGCCTAGATTTCACAATCATGTATCTGAAAATCAATCTCCGCCGCCTCGGCCCGCTTCACACACTGCTGGACGTGGGGCGCATGCGCGCATTGCTGCGCCGCAGCGAAATGGGCATGGTGATTGCGGGAGGCATCGTCGGCATTACCTCCGGCCTCGCCGTGACGGGCATGAGCCTCATCTCCCGCGAGATGCACAGCATGATCTTCGGCATCAGCGATGTCGATCGCCTGAGCTCGTCGCAGATCGACAACAAGTTGCTGCTCCTCGGCGCCCCCATCTGCGGCGGCATTCTCCTCGGCCTTCTGCTTTTCATCCTCGCCAAGACCCGCAAGAAGCCGATGGTCGACCCGATCGAGGCCAATGCGCTTCACGGCGGCCGCCTGTCGCTGACAGACAGTATCGTCGTCGCCGTCCAGAACCTGATTTCCAACGGCTTCGGCGCCTCCGTCGGGCTCGAGGCCGGCTACACGCAGCTGGCATCGGGCATCGCCTCCAAGCTCGGGCTGAAGCTGCAATTGCGTCGCTCGGACCTGCGCGTCCTTGTCGGCTGCGGCGCCGCCGGCGCGATCGCCGCGGCCTTCAACGCCCCGCTCACCGGCGCCTTCTACGCCTTCGAACTGATCATCGGCACCTACACCATCGTCTCGCTGACACCGGTGGTGGTCTCGGCACTTGTCTCGACCCTTGTGGCGCGATTGCTCGCCGGCAGCGACTTCGTGATCGATGTCGGCGAATTCGGCGCGGTCATGCCGGCCGACTACGTGCCCGCGCTGCTCCTCGGCGCCTGCTGCGCCGGCGTCGGTATCCTGATCATGCAGGGCGTCGCATCCATCGAGGAACTGGCACGGCGCAGCTCCATCGCAATGCCGTTTCGGCCCGCGCTCGGCGGCATCATCGTCGGCCTGCTGGCGCTGATCACCCCGCAGGTGTTGTCGGCCGGGCACGGGGCGCTGCATCTCAATCTTGGCCGGGACGTCGCCATCCCGATGCTGATCGGTCTGTTTCTGCTGAAATCGCTCGCCTCGGCGATTTCGATCGGTTCCGGCTTCAGGGGTGGCCTGTTCTTCGCGTCGCTGTTCATGGGCGCGCTCCTCGGCAAGCTGTTCGCCTATTCCGCCCCCTATTTCGCCCATGCAACGCTGACGCCGATCATCTACGCCGTCGTCGGCATGAGCTCGCTCGCCGTCGCCGTCATCGGCGGCCCGCTGACCATGACCTTCCTGGCGCTGGAGATCACCGGCGACTTCCCGATCACCGCGCTGGTGCTCGCGGCCGTCATCACCTCCTCGCTCGTCGTGCGCAGCACCTTCGGCTACTCCTTCGCCACTTGGCGCTTCCACCTGCGCGGCGAAAGCATCCGCAGCGCCCACGACGTTGGCTGGATTCGCAACCTGACCGTCGACAAGCTGATGCGCGCCGACGTGAAGACGGCCAATGCCGGGCTGACCATCGGCGAGTTCAGGGAGCGTTTCCCGATCGGATCGGCGCAGCGCGTCGTACTTGTTGACGATAACGGGAAGTATGGCGGCTTGGTTCTGGTGCCGGAAATCTATGCCAACCTGACCGATACCGACGATCCCTCACGCGACCTCAGCGAGTTCACTCGATATAAGAACGATTTCCTGCAGCCGCAGATGAACGCCAAGCAGGCCGCCGCGATCTTCGACAAGACGGAGAGCGAAGCTCTGGCCGTGGTCAATAATCTGATCGAGCGCAAGGTGGTCGGCCAGCTCAGCGAAGCGCATACGCTCCGGCGCTACAGCGAAGAGCTCGACCGTCGCCGCCGGGAGATATCGGGCGAGATTTGACGGCCAGCGCGATCAGCCAAGCAACCGGTCGAGCCAGCTCTTGTCCAGATAGGTCTCGAGTTCGGCGGCGACCTCGTCCAGCGCTTGTTCGACACCCGCCCGGTAGTCGAGCCGCTCGCCGCTAAGCCCGAAGCCCTGCAGCAACCGTGCGCGAAAGGCATCGCCGGCAAAAAGCCCGTGCAGATAGGTCCCCATGATCCTGCCGTCCGCCGACACCGCGCCATCAGGAGCACCGTCGACGATCGCGAACGGCCGGCTGCAGTCGGCGCCACGCGTGACGCCGAGATGGATCTGGTAGCCCGAAAGCGGCTCGGCATGGGCTGAAGAGACGGCCGTGCTGTTGCGCACCGTTTTCTCCGGCGCCATCTCCGTTTCGATGTCGAGCAACCCAAGCCCCTCCGTTTCGAGTACGCTGCCCTCGATCCCGAGCGGATCGCGAACGGTGCGCCCCAGCATCTGATAACCGCCGCAGATACCGATAACATGGCCGCCGCGCCTGACATGTGCGGCGAGATCCGCGTCCCACCCCTGCCGGCGAAGATCGGCGAGATCGGAGATCGTGGATTTCGATCCGGGCAGAATGACCAGTTGTGCATCGGCGGGCAGCGGCTCCCCGGCTTTCACGAAAACAAGTTCGACGTCGGGTTCGGCCTTCAGCGGATCGAGATCGTCGAAATTGGCGATGCGCGGCAGAACCGGCACCGCGATCTTCAAGGCGCCGGCCTCGCCCTTCGTTAGTCTCTCCAGCGCCACCGAATCCTCTGCCGGCAGCCGCGCCGCCGCCTTCAGCCACGGCACCACGCCGAAGCACGGCCAGCCAGTGAAGCGCCCGACGGCAGAAAGGCCGTCGTCGAACAGCGAAACGTCGCCGCGAAACTTGTTGATGATGTAGCCCGAGATCATCGCCCGGTCATCGGCCGCCAGGATGGTATGCGTCCCCACCAGCGACGCGATCACGCCGCCTCGATCGATGTCGCCGACAAGCACGACGGGCACACCGGCTCGCGTCGCAAACCCCATGTTCGCGATATCGCCGGGCCGTAGGTTGATCTCCGCCGGCGAGCCCGCGCCCTCCACGACAACCAGATCCGCCCCCTCGCCGACATGGGCGAAGCTCTGCATCACGTAATCGAGCAGCTGCGGCTTCAGCCGCTGATAATCGCGCCCTTTGGCCTGACCCCAGACCTTGCCCTGCACCACGATCTGGCTCCCCGTCTCCGACTGTGGTTTCAGCAGCACGGGGTTCATGTGCACGGAGGATGGAACGCGGGCGGCGAGCGACTGCAGCCATTGCGCCCGGCCGATCTCGCCGCCGTCATCGGCGACGGCTGCATTGTTCGACATGTTCTGCGGCTTGAACGGGCGGACCTTGAGTCCACGATTGGCCGCCAGCCTGCAAAGCCCGGCGACAAGAACCGTCTTGCCGACATCCGAACCTGTTCCCTGCAGCATGATGGCTTTGGTCATTGTCGCAAAACTCCGGCAAACATCGCGACCGGCCTACAACGGCCGTTCCACAATGGTCAATCTCGGGTGCCGAAAATGCGAAGGCCGCGCCAACCCTTGGGTCGCGCGGCCTGCCGAATTACGCTGGCGCTTTCGCCCATACACGGCGAAGCTCACGTTCCCCGGGACGCAATACCTGATCCGGAGAAGCAGCGGTTGTCCCCCGCCACGCACAAAGCATTAGCGGCACATCGTTACCGGACGGTTAGCAAGCCATTAAGCAAATATGAATTTCGCCGTTTCGCGCGTTTTTCTCGCGCACTGACCTATCTTCCTGCATCCGAGCCCTCCGCAACCACAGCGGCCAGCCCGTGAGGCACGAAGTCATTAACGATTTCAAATCAGGTGCTTACGAGACTAAAACGTGCAGATGACGATTGATTTCTACCGACGAACGAGTAGGCTCTTCAAAACACGTCATCGACATAAGAGACGCCCGACTGTTCCGGCATGCACATCATGCCTGCGAAGCAGCAATAAGAACGAATGGGAACGCAAATGAGACTTCTTTGCACGGCCGCCGTTCTGGCCCTGGCTTTCTGCGCGATAAACCCGGCCCGGGCCGCGCAATGCGGTGATGTGACGATCGCGGAAATGAAGTGGGCGTCCGCCGGCGTTGCCGCCAATCTCGACAAGATCATTCTGGAGAAGGGCTACGGCTGTACCGTCAAGATCGTGCCCGGCGATACCCTGCCGACATTCAAGTCCATGAACGAGACCGGCCAGCCCGATATCGCCTCGGAATTCTGGATCAATTCGGACCGCATCGAACTGGACAACGCCATCAAGGAGAACAGGCTTGTCCAGGCTGCGGAAATCCTGTCCGAAGGCGCCGTCGAGGGCTGGTGGATCCCTAAATTCATCGCCGACGCCAACCCCGACATCCGCACTGTGGAAGCGGCCCTGCAACATCCCGAACTCTTCCCCGTGGAACCGGGATCGTCACGCGGAGCGGTCCACAGCTGCCCGGTCGGCTGGAGCTGCCGCGTCTCGACGGCCAACCTGTTTCGCGCCTTCGGCGGCGACAAGAGCAGGTTTCAGCTGGTGGAGGCCGAGACGCCTCGGGCGCTTGACGACAGTATCGCCAAGGCCTTCGAGAACAAGATGGGATGGCTCGGCTACTACTGGGCGCCGACCGCGATGCTTGGCAAGTACGACATGACCCGCCTCAGCTTCGGCGTAGCGCACGACAAGGCCGAGTGGGACAGCTGCACATCGATTCCCGATTGCGCCCGCCCGCAGATCAATTCCTACCCGGTCTCCCGCGCCTACACGTTGGTAACCCGGTCTTTCGCCGATCGCGACGAAGCCGTGACCGATTACCTGAAAAAGCGCGCCTGGGACAACTCGACAGTCAACGAAATCCTCGCCTGGCAGGACGAGCAGGACAAGAGCAACCAGGACACCGCGTTGCATTTCCTCAAGAATTATACCGCGTTCTGGACCAAGTGGGTTCCCGCCGACGTGGCAGCGAAAATAGAGGCCGGTCTTTGAGGCATTTCAAGGTGCGATGAGCGTCCAGCGACCATCAGGTTCGCACAAGCATGTCTGGCCATGGTCCCCGGGAAACAGCTTTCCGTGAAGGGGACAGACTTTGGACGACATCAAATTGCCGAGTGGCAACGAGTTCATGGTGGGCCTGGACATGCGCATGCCGTCCGCCCGCCAGGCGTCGCCAGCCATTCCGACGGCGCTCAACCTCGGCTCCGGCAAGGACTACCGCAGCGACCTGTTCAACATCGACATTGACGACACCTGGGCCCCGGACGCCATCGTCGACCTCAGCGTCGTCGATATCGACCACAATGGCGTGGTCGTTCCGACCGGTCGCTTCGGTGATGTCACGCTCAAGTCCGGCATGTTCGACAAGATCATCACCAACGACGTTCTGGAGCATGTTCCGAACCTCGTGAAATTCATGACCAACTGCCTGCAGCTTCTGAAGATCGGCGGCACGTTCGAAATCAGCGTCCCCTACGACCTCAGCTATGGCGCATGGCAGGACCCGACCCACCTGCGCGCCTTCAACGAGCGCAGCTGGCTCTACTACACCGACTGGTTCTGGTATCTCGGCTGGGGTGAAGCCCGCTTCATCGCTGAAAAGATCTCCTACACGCCGAGCCCCTACGGCCAGGAACTGTTGCAGAAGGGAATGAACCAGGAAGATGTGCGCCGACAGCCCCGCGCCATCGACCAGATGTTCGCCCGCCTGCGCAAGATCGAGCTGACCGAGCAGGACAAGCAGATGTGGCGCCATTGGCGCGAACGCCGCGAAGAAGCGGCCAAGCGCAACATCGGCCGCACCGGCGCCGCCGCCAACATCCCGGTTTCCGCTGCCGCCCCGACAGCCCAGCGCCACCTCAACATCGCGACGGCGACCATGTCGGCCCCCGCGCCTGTTGCGGCCGCACCGATTGCAGCACCTGTCCCCTCCATCGACCTCACCGCACCTTTTGCCGGTGGCTGGGCCAAGCACAGCGACAGCCATTGCGTCTGGATCGTCTCGCCTGAAGGATACCAGCACAGCCACGCTTTCGATGAAGTCGCCGAGACGCTGTCCAACGCCTTCGCCGAGCTTGGCGGTTCCGCACCTTTGGTGCGCCATCCAAGTGAATGGCAGGGCCGCTCGCCGATCATCTTCGGTGCCAACCTGCTCTCCGCCGAGGCAGCCAATGTTATTCCGGCCAGCAGCATCATCGTGAACCTAGAGCAGGCGCAGCAGGACAGCGCCTGGATGAAGGGCCACTACATCGACATGCTCAAGCGCTTCCCGGTCTTCGATTACAGCGGTCGCAACCGCCAAGCCCTGCAACGTTTCGGCGTCGGCCATGCCAACCTGCTTCCCGTCGGCTACACCCGCAGCCTGACCCGCATCCGGCACCGTCCCGTCAAGGACATCGACGTCCTTTTCTACGGCTCCATGAACGAGCGCCGCCATGAAATCCTGCACGCGCTCGGCCAGCGCGGGCTGAACGTCATCCACCTCTTCGACGTCTATGGCGAAGAGCGCGATTCCGCGATCGCCCGCTCCAAGATCGTGCTGAACATGCATTACTACGAAACGGCCATCTTCGAAGTCGTCCGCGTCTCCTACCTTCTGGCGAACGGCGTCTGCGTCGTGACGGAAGGGGAAGCCGGCGATCCCGATATCGCGCCCTTCGCCGACGGCCTCGCCATTGCCCCGCATTCAGCTCTGGTCGAGCGCTGCATGGAACTGATCGCCGACGACCGCCAGCGTGAGGCGCTCGCAATGCGCGGTTTCAAGATCATGTCCTCGCGCTGGCAGGCCGACCTCATCAAGCCGCTTCTCTAGAGCAATTCCAGGAAAAGTGCGAAGCGCTTTTCCGTCCGGAATCGCGTGAAAACAAAAGGAAAGAGCTGTTCCGCGATTCGAAGAAAAGCGGAACCGCTCTAAGAGCAGCGGCAAACTCTCTGAACGACTGGAATGGGCTGGCGATGCAAGAAGCGAGCAACACCGAATACCAACCGCACGCCATGGGCCTCGATCTCGAGGAGGTCGGCTTGCCGGAGGAAGACAGGATCGCCGTCTATACCGCGATCTTCGCCGGTTACGACGATATCCCTGCCCTCGAGAACATCGACGACCGCCTTGACTATTTCATTTTCACGGATGGCGATATCGACGCGCCTCCTCCGTGGCAGGTGAGAAAGCTGACGCCTGTTTTCAGGGACCCGCAGCGTGATGCCCGCCGTGTCAAGCTGCTGCCGCATCTGTTCCTGCCCGGCAAGTACACGATCTCCGTCTGGATCGATTCCAGCCTGAGCATCCGCAACCTGACCAGTGAAATCGTCGAACAGGTGCTCGGCGATCAGGATATCGCGGTCACTCGCCACAGCCAGCGCAACTGCATCTATGCCGAGGCGAAGGCCGTTCTCGACGTGAACTACGATTCACCGGGACGCGTCGACCGGCAGATGAGGCAGTATGCCAACCGCGGCTTCCCCGCCGCCTTCGGCCTGCATGCCACCATGTTCCTGGTGCGCCGGCACACGAAGCCGAATTGCATCGCCTACGATCTCGACTGGTGGAGCCAGCTCAGCCGCTTCTCCAAGCGTGACCAGTTGAGCTTTGATTACGTCAGATGGCGCAACCCCGGGACCAGCGTTCGTACACTCGAGATGAATCACGGGAATAATCAGATCTTCGGCTTCAAGATGAAGGACGGGCGCGAACACAAGTCGAGCAATCGCGTCACCGACGAGCATCTGGAGACGGCATTGCGCAGCGCCTCGGGCCTTGCCTACGACGCCGCGGATTCCTATTCCGACCTCTACGACAGCTATTCGCAGCCGTTCCTCGCGCACCTGCGCAATATCAACCAGATCGGCGGCGCAAGCGATACCGCGCAGCTGGACAGCATCTGCTACTATGCGGGCCAGCCGGATTATCTCTATTCCCCGCCGGCGCCCGGCAAGGGCAAGGAGCGGGAGCTCCTGCTGCGCGCGATCGCCGGCCGCCAGCGACTGTTCGCGATGTCGCTCGATGGCGGCTACGATCCGCTTCTGGTGCTTTCGGAAACCAATCTTGCCGTCACGTCGCTCGACGACGGTGAGGCGCCGCAGAACGAAACAGCCGCTGCCTACCTTCGGGCGAACTTCGAGGATCGTTTCCTCTACGCCCGCCTCGACGCGATGACGCTTCTCGATATCATCGACCAGATCTCGTTCGATCTCTACGACGCGATCCTCGTCAACGCGGCCCGCCGCCCCGAACTGGTTATCTATGATCTCGTCGCCGCGGCCACCCACGGCGCGCCCGGCGCGGTCGTCGTGGTCACGCATCTCGGCAATATCGCTGTAAAGCGGGCGATCACCCATCTCGCCTCCCGCGGCCTGATCGAGGAGCGGGGCGACCTTTCAGCCGGTACGGCTGTCGCCTATACCATCCGCAAGAGGACGGAAGCAGCACCGAACGCCGCCGAGCTGTTGGCTGACATCAATGCAATCCGCAGATCGCTCGGTACAGGATTCTGATGAAAAAGAAGCGCCATACGCGACCCCTCGGCTCGCATATGGCGCATCTTGAACGGCTTAGCGCTTGGCTGCGTGATCGACCGAGCGGCCGGCGTCCTGCGTTGCATTGACGGCATTGGCGGTATCGCGGCCGACACCGCGGATCGTATTCGCGCAGGAAGAGAGCGCGAGGAGAATCATGAGGGCGGCGCTGATCTTAGCCGTGGTCGTCATTGCGGAAATCCTTGTTTGAAATGGAGACGACGAACGCAGAGTGCGTTCGCTGCGCCTCCATAACGCATCAATCGCCAAAAGGTTTCATTGCCGGCTATCAAGCCGCGGCCGCCTTGGCCTTCTCCGCGAAGGCGAACCGGATGTTCTCAGCCACGGCCTCCATCGGCGCGCTCATGCGCGGCGTCGTCAATAGCCGGATGTCAAACGAGCCGAGTTCCGGCAACCCTTCCTGAACGCCGAGGATCATCATGTCCTCTCCGACATAGGACCGCGGCAACGGGGCGATTGCGAGGTCGGAGATGACGGCGGCCCGCTGCGCCATCGTATGGCCGCTGAGAAAGGCCACGCGATAGGCCCGCTTCATGCTCTCCAGCTGCGAGATCGCCTCGGACCGCCAGATGCAGCCGTCCTCCCAGATGGAGATCGGCACCGGATCGCGGCGATGCGCCGTTCCGCCCCGCGCTCCGGCCCAGACCAGCCGCTCGCGAAACACCACCTCGCCCTCGGTCGGAAACGGTCGCGTGGCGCAGTTGATCAACGCAAGGTCCAGCCGCTGCTCCTCCAGCCGCTTTTTCAGACCGATGCTCATGTCGATGGTCACATCGACCATGATCCCGGGAAACGTCTCGGCGAAGTGCCGAAGAATACCTGGCAACAGCCGCTCGCCGATATCCTCGGGCGCGCCCAGCCGCACCACGCCGCTGAGCTCCGGCATGATGAAGCGCGACACTGCCTCGTTCGACAGCGCGATGATGTTGCGCGCATAGGAGAGCAAGAGCTCGCCATGTTGGGTAAGGCTGACCGAGCGCGCGTCGCGCAGGAAGAGCGTCACGCCGAGCTGCTCCTCGAGCTTCTTGATCTGCATGGAGACCGCCGACGGCGTGCGGAAAACAGCTTCGGCGGCGGTGGAAAAATTACCCGTCTCGGCGATGGCGACGAAGGTGCGCAGCACATCGTTGTCGAGAAGCGGAATGGGACGGCGAAAAGGCAGGGTCATCGTCTCATCTTTCAATTTTTCTGAATTTAAGCACCATATCATTTTGTTTGTTTGAAAGTCAATCGAGGCCTAATCTCCTCTCATAGCGGCAAGAACAGATGAAAGGAGGCCGCCATGCTTACCTTCAATCAGCTCCTTGGAAAGCTCAAAGCATTCAGCGCGCATCATCAGCGCCGCCTCTCACGTGAGCGCATCCGGCGCGAACTCGCGCGTCTTCCTCCTCATCTGGCAGATGACATCGGCCTGACCGCGCCCGAACCGGATTCGCGGTCAGCGTGAGAACCGACCGCCTATAATGGTGCAATGCACGCGAGACGATTATTTTAGCAACTGTGACTATTCCGCACTTATGCGGAAAGCGGAATGCGTTATGGTGACGACGAATAGTCGCCGGAGGCACCATGCCGCGGAAGTTACTGGTTCTATTGCTCGTCGTTCTTTCCGGCTGCGGCCATCCCACCGGCGTCATGACGCCGGTGGCGCTGACGGCGGCCGCTACGGGCACGTCGCAGATAAACATGCTCGTCGCCACCACCCGACAACCTTCCGGCGATCCGGCCACCCTGTTCAACGGCGAACGCAGCCCGAAGCCGTCCCTCACCGAAGTCGCAGTCTCCATCCCGCCGGACAACAAGCGTCAGCCGGGCACGGTGCAATGGCCGCGGAGACTGCCCCCGAACCCCGCCACCGATTTTGCCGTTACCCGCGTCAACCATATCGAAACGACGAAGGAAGCGCGCGGCTGGTTCAGGCAACATGTGGTCGGCGGCCATGCCTTGGTCTTCATCCACGGCTTCAACAACACATACGAGGATTCCGTCTTCCGTTTGGCGCAGATCGTCCACGATTCCGGCATGCAGGCCACTCCGATGCTCTTCACCTGGCCGTCCCGCGCCAGAGTCACCGCCTATGAATATGACAAGGAAAGCACCAACT
Organism: Rhizobium sp. S152; assembly: GCF_030380735.1. GTDB lineage: Bacteria > Pseudomonadota > Alphaproteobacteria > Rhizobiales > Rhizobiaceae > Rhizobium. Next base: position 410,951 of record NZ_JAUDRZ010000026.1, read on the forward strand.
ACTCCCGAACGGCGCTGGAGCAGGCACTGCGAGCGCTGGCAGACGACCCGGATGTGAAGGAGATCACGATCCTCGCCCATTCGATGGGCACCTGGCTTGCCATGGAATCGCTGCGCCAGATGGGTATTCGCGACGGCCACGTGAACCCGAAGATCCGCAACGTCATTCTCGCCTCACCGGACATCGATATCCAGGTCTTCGCCAAGCAGTTCGCCGAGATGGGCAAGCCGACACCGAAATTCACGATATTCGTGTCTCAGGATGACCGCGCGCTTGCCGCTTCCAGCTTCCTCACTGGTCGCATATCGAGGCTCGGCTCGATCGATCCGACCGTCGAGCCCTTCCGTTCAAGGCTGGAGGCAGCCGGCATCACGGCCATCGACCTGACCAAGGTAAAGGGGGGCGGCCTGAACCATGGAAAGTTCGCCGAGAGCCCCGAGATCGTTCAGCTGATCGGCCAGCGGATCATCAACGGCCAGACACTGACGGATTCCAACGTTTCGCTCGGCGAAGGCCTGACGGCCGTGGTCGGCGGCACGGTGACCACAATCGGCACGGTCGCGGCGACCGCGGTCGCCGCCCCCGTCACCGTCGTGGAGCAGGCACAGACGAAGCCGCGCAAGAAGCTGCCGCCGGCAGGCGATACATTGCCCGGCGATCTGAAGGCACAGGAACTGACGCAGTAGCCGCGGCCGCCTCGCCTGATGTTACCGTAACGTACTTTCATCGGCGCCGCGCCCGTGAGAGCCTGCGCCATCAATCGCGGAGGCGCGTATGACCCTGGCATTCGACGAGCGCGATCAGACGACGGCTCCCGACGGAATGGTATGGATTCCCGGCCGAACCTTCACCATGGGCTCGAACGATCACTACTCCGAAGAGGCGCCCGCGCATCCCGTGACCGTCGATGGTTTCTGGATCGATGAGGTTCCGGTAACGAACCGCCGTTTCGGGGAGTTCGTCAAGGCGACGGGCTATGTGACGCTCGCCGAGAAGATACCGGACGCCAAGGATTATCCAGGCGCGCAGCCCGCGATGCTGAAGGCCGGTTCGCTGGTCTTCCACCAACCGAAATCCGTGACCGGCCGCGACATCCGCCAATGGTGGACCTTCAAGTTCGGCGCCAACTGGCGCCGGCCGCTCGGCGGGTTGAGCGACCTGCGCGGCAAGCTCGACCACCCCGTGGTGCACGTCGCCTATTGCGATGCGCGCGCCTATGCCGACTGGGCCGGACTGGATCTTCCCACCGAAGCGGAGTGGGAACTCGCCGCCCGCGGCGGCACCGACGATACCGAGTATGCCTGGGGCAGCGAACTGATGCCTGATGGCATCGCCATGGCCAACACCTGGCAGGGCACATTCCCGACCCACAGCACGAAGCCGGCGGGCAAGGAACGCACATCGCCGGTCCGCGCCTTCCCGGCCAATGGCTACGGTCTTTACGACATGATCGGCAACGTCTGGGAATGGACCACGGATTACTGGTCGACACGCCATCCGGAACCCGCCGCGAAATCCTGCTGCATTCCGACGAACCCGCGCGGCGGCGCGGTCGAGGCGAGCTATGACCCCAGCCTTCCCGACATCCTGATACCCCGGCGCGTTCTCAAGGGCGGCTCGCACCTCTGCGCGCCGAACTATTGCCGTCGCTATCGCCCTGCCGCCCGGCACGCGGAACCGGAGGACACCTCCACAAGCCATGTCGGCTTCCGCTGCATCAAGCGGCCCTAGGCCCGAAAAAGGAGCATGAAACGTCATGGAGGAGGCCGACGTCATGATCACCGACCGGACTTCGCCAACGCCGCAGGTCGACGCCGCCCTGCCCGCGCTGTTCCTCTCGCTCCTCGTTCTCATCGTCGCGCTGGTCTCGCCCGGTCTGTTGATGGCTCAGGAGGCCTTGCCCTCGTGGAACGATGGAAAGTCGAAGCAGGCCATCGTCGATTTCGTCACCAGGGCGACGACAACCGGCGGCGCGGACTATATCGTTCCCGAAGATCGGATCGCAGTCTTCGACAATGATGGTACGCTGTGGACGGAGCAACCGGTCTACTTCCAGTTCGAGTTCATTGCCGACAGGATCAGGGCGCTGGCGCCCGAACATCCGGAGTGGAACGAGAAGGAACCTTACAAGTCCCTTCTCGCCGGCGATCTCAAGAGCGTCGCGGCGGGTGGCGAGAAAAGTCTGGTCGAGCTCGGCATGGCAACGCATGCAGGCATGACGACCGACGAATTCGCCGCGATCGTCAAGGACTGGTTCGCAACCGCGCGCCACCCGAAGGCCGGCAAGCCCTACGATGAGATGACGTTCCTGCCGATGCGCGAGTTGCTGGATTATCTCAGGGCAAATGGTTTCAAGACCTATATTGTCTCCGGTGGCGGCGTCGAATTCATGCGCGTCATCACCGAGAAGGCCTATGGCATCCCGCCCGAACAGGTCATCGGCAGCACGATCGCGACCCAATACGCGGTGGTAGACGACATCCCTGTGCTCAATCGGCTGCCGAAGATCGACTTCATAGACGATGGCCCCGGCAAACCTTCCGGCATCAACAAGTTCATCGGCCGCCGCCCGGTCTTCGCCGCAGGCAACTCCGACGGTGACTATGAGATGCTGCGCTGGGTGACCTCGACCAAATCGCCCACATTTGCCCTGATCGTCCACCACACAGACGCCGCGCGCGAATATGCCTATGACCGCCAATCATCGGTCGGGAAGCTGGACAAGGCTCTGAACGAGGCGGAACGCCGCAACTGGCTGGTGGTCGACATGAAGAACGACTGGAAGACGATTTACGCGGGCGGCCCGTGACAGGCGGAGTTGCGTAAATTCCAGCAAAAGTGCGAAGCGGTTTTCCTTCCGGAATTGCTCTACAAAGCGGCAGCCAGCCTCTTTGCCTTCACATCCGCCCCTGCCTTCCGCAGCCCTTGCTCTATGGAAGCCGCGAGATCGGGACCGAGGCGATATGCGGACATTCTCTCGTAGAAACTCGCCTCGAAACCGGGATCGATCTTGCGGAACGCCGCGAGCCGCGCATCGGCGAGGCTAGAACCCAGCTGTCCAAGCGACGCCGTCCTCACCGACCAGATGACGAAATCGCTGTCGCTGACCTGCTCGGCCAGCAGCGAGGCGGTCGACCAATCGCCGCGGCGATAGGCGTCGAGAACCAGAACGACCGCGGCATCGCGCGGAACCACATCGACCGCACGGCCGGCATCCTCCGCAAGCGACGCCCCGGCCGCGAAATAGCCTGCCGCGAAGAGCACCATGCCGAGCTTCGCCATGACATCGGGATTGTTCGGATTAAGGGAAAGCGCTCGGTTGCCTGCCTTGATCGCTGCCTCCATGCGTCCGCTGTGGAACTGCGCCAGCATGACCGCCGTGCTGGCGCGATCGGAAAGCGGTGCAAGGCTTGCGGCGCGGTTGGCGAGTTGCAACGCGCGATCGAGGTTTTCGCCGGTGGCCGACCCGTCACGACCGCGAGCCATCAAGCTGGCGAGAGCGGCGGCGGCATCTGCATCATGCGGATCGCGCGCAAGTGTCGCCTCCAGGCAATCGACGGCCTCTCCGATGCCGTCGGCGCCGCCGCTGTCCAGCTCGTAGTCGGCTTTAAGGACACAAGCATTCCCCAGCGTTCCCTCGGCGTAGTCATGCGCCTCGATCATGTTGATGACGCTGCGTGTGGCGGCAAAACGGCGCGACAGCTGCGTCACAAGCTCGGCCTGAACCGCGGATATGCTTCGCCCATTGGTATCCACCCGTTCGATGCCGGACTTGAGAACGTCACCGGCATTTGCATCGACGATCTGCCACCAGACAGTCCGATCGTCGTCATCGCCGTAATACTTCATGTCGATGTCATAGGCGCGCGAGATCGCCGGCCGCAGCACGGCCGAAAGTGGCCGGCCGCGCGCGGCGGACTGCGAGATTGTCAGCGTCTGGAACTGGGTGAGCGCCGTAAGCAGCAGATCACGCGTCCTGTCCGCTTCGTTTCCAAGCCCCTTGTCCGCCACGGTCATGGTGATGGTGACAGTCGGCTTTGCCGTCGTAACCGGCCGTGCGCCGTAGAGCGCGGCCCCGCCGGCGAAACCGACAGCGATCAAGGCAAGGACCCCACCTCTCACCTTCCATCGCTCCAGTGCAAGCCGCCACTTCGAGACGCCCGCATGTGGCTGTGTGGCCGCCTCGTCGGTTGACTGCGGGCGGATCTCGCGCAGCGCCGGCGCAGCCGAGCTTTCAGGCGACCGTCGCCGGTTGTCGCGGCCACGCAGGAAAACCGCGACATAGCGACCGCGCGGCAGCTCTATCGATATTCCGTCATCGGCTCCGAAAGCCTCGTAATATTGATTGAGGGACGAGCGCAGCCGGCTGAGCTCTATGCGCACGATCGGATCGAGCGAAGGGTCGAAATTGCTTTGCCGTCCCAGCACGTCGAGCGCGATGGAATAGGCCTTTACGCCATCGGCGCACCCGTCGAAGTGCCTCTCCGCTATGTATCGGAGAATGGCGCGGCTTCGTTCCGTTGCGTGAAAGCGTTCATCGGAGAAGAGACGTTCAAGTTCCGCCCGGGCCTCCTCGCAGGAAACATCGCAATCCCTGGACCCTTGCTGTTCTTCCGCCTTCATCGCTGCCCCCGCTACGCAATGCCAGATGCCAAGTAGAACATATAAATACTTGCTCATATAACGAATGGTTGCAATACAAAAAGACATGGTGAAGGGATTCAACCGTCTAGCGAGTGCGACGTGCTCTAATCCGGGGCAGCCGCTCCGCGCCGCATGCAGTAGCGAATGACGTCAGCCTCGATTTCGAGACAGACGGTCTCGTACTCCCGAACCATCAACCGATCAGCCTCGCTCTTGCCGTTTCTAAGCCGTTCCAGCGCGACGCTCGCCTCCTCATAGGCTTCGCAGAGATTGCCGAGTGATTCAGAATCGCTCGCCAGCACCTGCAAGCGTGCGCGCAAGGCCGGAAGCTTGAGCATGAGCCGCGACAGCCCTCTTTTCTCGGCCGCCGCCGACGGTCTTGGTCCGCTGCTTTCCCTACCCATCAGACCACCCCAACGGTCGTCCTGTCGATGGGTCACAATGCTACAGGCCTCGCGAGGTTCGAAAAGTACGTTACGGTTGCAGAACCCGTCTTAGTCAGAATCATCTAACCTGCTGATTAACCTAGTGTTGATCCCTCTAAAGCGAATCTATTCGTCTTTGGACGATACCATTCTTTGCGGTGGCCACTCTCGTCTGCGGGGCTTGCAGAGGACTTAAAGCCCTACCGAACGCGAGGCATCATAAGACTACTGAAGACCCTCTCAACCTCACAACGATGCCATATTGTCAACGCCCCCGCTTGCTTAATCGGGACGGGCATAACGTCGTCTGCCAGCAACACCCTCTGCATGGCTTTGGTCATTATTTTGGGAGCCTTGGCGATATCGGGAATATATCGAACACTCAACAGACTGCTTGGCTCGTATTTTGCGCGGAATTCCGCGATAGCATCCCAACAAAAAGGCGCTGCGATCAAGCCCGCTGCGTTGGCGAACCCGAGACCTCCCTCATGAAGGCGAGTCGAGGCGGCGGCTTCACCAAAAGAGAGTGGAATTCTATTGAGGGGTCGGCACGATTGTGGAACTCTTCGAAGCACCGCGCTGAGTACCTGCAGGTCTTCAATATACAACCCCTCGAGGATCGAGCTCTGAGCTCTTTCGGTACACCAATATTCGAGCTCGCCCTGCATCATAGCTTCTAGCACTGAACTCCACGGGTCGTCAGTGGCGGAGAAGAATGCGGCCACCGCGCGCGGCAATCGAACTGCTCCTTTGGGAACAGATGACAAGGAAGCCTTATTTAGCAAACCCCCGACTAGGGTCTTGGCGCTCGCTACCAATTGCGGACGGCGGGCTTGGTCCAAAGCATCCGATGATAGGAAACCGCTGTCGACTAGGGCCATAAGGGTCGGGATCGAAATACCGATGCCAGCTGTGATCTTACGAACGTCAGTTCTGGCTCGTAGCAACAAGGCGTCGGAAAATTCATCTGAGTCTGAATTGGACGCTCCCTGTTTTATCCACTTTCGTAGGTTGCGGTATTCATGAACTGGGCCGCGCGAAAGAGACAGCTTAGTCGATTGTGTCGGGCCGAGCGTTGACTGTAACTTCGAAGCTCGAACAATTTCTTTCATGCGCTTACGAAGTGTCACACTAACCCGGCTGTTGTATAATAATGCTCTGAGCCCGTGCTTTGATGGAGCGATGACCACTTCTCCCTCTGAAACGTGCTCCTCGAATGATGCGGGCCAGCCTCGAACAATATCTGCAGCAGCTGCTAAATTTTCAGGCGTGATTTCCAACCGGGCGGACTTGGCGCTTTTGCTTGGCATGAGCCTGGCTATCGCGAATATGACTTCGAAAACTTCCCCGTCGCTCAAATCCGAGAAGTCAGCGTGGAGCAAGGAGCGTGAGGTCGAGCGGCGATCTCGCGCGATAGGGTCAATGAAACTCGTCGCGAAATCCAAGCTACTCCAATGAGTCTCTGGGACAATTTTTTGCGGGTATTCTCTCAAGTCGACAGCCTTCAACTCGCCGTCCATGGTGACCTCATTACACCTGTCGCAACACCACACTTCGCCCATAAAGCCGGACATAAGCAGCTCTTTGCATTCCGGACACTTCTTCAAAAGCATCTCTTTGGTGGCTGGATCGAAGCCTATCGGCCAAACCTTCCAAATTGATCGCAAATATGGCGCTTCCCGCAGTGCTAACGGCGAAACGCGACGATGAGAGGAAAGGGTCCGCCAGTCGAGCCAGACATCGAAAAACGGCTTCAGGTGGGGCTGCGGCGGCGTCGAGTCGTGAAGTAGCCCTGCAACCTCATCAGGTCCGCCGGGGTTTCCCAGCAGAATAGACAAACCCTCTGGCGTCATTCCGTACCGATTAGGGCCGGGAGCCAACCTGTGTGCTATTTTCGTCGATACTCCCATCAGCTTGTAGGACATGTACGGCGGAAAGCCATTCTCGCAGGCTGCCCTGATAAGGAGGTCCTCTAAGCACTCGTCGGCACGTGGACTGACAGCGATCGGATATGACTTACCCTTGGTGAGAATACGACGCTGGCAGTAGTCTGGCTCGAAGTCAAAGTTTAAGTTCGTTGCTGTCACGTTGGAATTCCTCAACTGAAGGGAGCGATATCTGAATGTCGGTGAAAGGATTGGTCTTACAGATGCCAATTCTCACGGAGTAGTCAGCAACCGCACGCGCCAAGTCTTCACGCTCAAGTTCCAATCGGCCTCGCTGCATCATGTTTTCGAGGCCCATCCTAACAATAACGGTAACTAGGCCGAGACGACCTTTAGTTGCGATGTTGAGGCACAGTGGGACATCCCCCTCAACCAGAATTTGAGGCAGTTCTGGCAATATCCCATGTTGGACGATCTTGTGGCTTAATCGACCACAGAACTGTTCAAATATCTTTCTATCCGACGGATTTCCGAAGTGGAGCGGGCCGAACTTAATCGGGCTGATAGAGCGGGTATAAACTTGGTGTTCGAACACGACGTTTTCAGCGTGTTGTGTTCCAACGAAAACGATTGGCCACCTTTTTACCCAGCGCTTCAACGTATTTTGAACCTCTGAGGCATCTTCTTGGCGTGAAATCGACCCGGCAAACGTCTGCACTTTGATGTGTTGGGTCTCATCCAAAAAGATAATCTGGTAGTTTCGCTCCTTGAGCAGCTTCTCCACTCGAAAGCGGCGTTGTTTGGCAGTGCCTCCATGCGGATCGGGGTCGCCGAGGGCTTCAAGGAAATCGGAGATCAGACCGCTCACAGTGGTAGCACCGCTAAGCTCGACGAATAGTGCGAACGTTTGGAGTTCGGCTATGTCGGACAGAGGCTTCAACTTGAGTTTTTCAACAACGCTGAGTTCAGCGCCGCGGTCAGCTTTCGCCGATTTGAACTCAAGCCAATCTGCAGCTACGACTTTTTCAATGTACCATTTGACCGTGGTCGTTTTCCCCGACCGGGAGCCTGCGAAGAGGCTGGCTGCGGTCTGCTCGGCGTTCGGCGCGGCTTTTTTTCGCCGCCGTAGCTTCTCAAACGTCGCCACAGCGGCTTCATGGTGTGGATGCTTGATGCGCATCTTGTTGAACTCGGCATAGAGGTCATCGTCTTCGAGTTTTGACAAGGCTTGCGGCACGGTTCTTCTCCTGGATTTGACGTTGACATCAGTCGAGATCGTCAGCGAGTGCCTCGAGGAAACTCGAAGGGTTTTCGATTGCGGGAATGGTTGGGAAGGTGTCGCCACTGGAGGTAGTCCCTTCCGGAACAACACTTGTCGCAGACTCCCTTAACTGCTTAATGAGATCGTTAGTTTTTCGAGTTTCCCTAGCCTTGGCCGCGTTCCGAGGCTGATCTTTGTGAGCAATCAGCGAGGATTTTCGTACCACTGCGGCCATCTCTTGAGGGACGTCGTACCGCGCATCGCCGCGCACGGTTGGCTCGATACTGCCCGTTTCGACGTAGTCGCCGTCCACCAAAGTGAACATGACAAGCTCCTCGTCCTGGGCCGCTCTTTTCGCGCGCTTTTTGGCCTGAAGGATTGCTCTCTCGGCGCGTGCTGCGGCACGCGCGCCATCACGCATTTTCAGGAATTCGTATTTCGCCAGGATCAATTCTTCCTCATTGACGAAATGCTTGTCGAGGCGTCGATCGGAAGCCTTGATCAGTTTCGCATCTGCCCAAGTGAGTCCATGTGCGAACCTTGGCTTGCTGTTCGGCAGGCGGACATAGCGATTCAAGACATGGTCGACGACGTATATATGAGAGCAGTCATGCGGGTACACTATCGCCTCGATTTCAACCTTACCGCGCTTCCCGCGGCTATGACGTTTCTCTTCAGGCAGCGTGGCTTTGAGAAAATCCTCTGTCACCTTAGGATGGTGAAATACGTGGCCCTCGTGTTGAACGCCCGATCCATCGATTTTCAGTCTCAGCCGCGTCCCGCAGATGATGTCGACGAGGTCCAAGCGCTTAGAGACGGAGCGACCGACCATCGGGTCCGTGACCTTCTGGTGCCATAGCCTTCCCGGAATTGCCTCGAGCGTTCGGTTCCGCTTGAGCTGGTAAACGTTGACGATCCAAAACCACATTACGCCTGTTGCGTACTCAAGTGCCCACTCTGCCTTTTCCTGTGGTTTGAGCCTGCGATCGGGGATGGCGTGCGGCTTGTAAGGAATACCTCCCGGAGCATTGTGCCAAACTCCTTGGTTGTAAGTCTTGAAACCTCTTTCAACGATACCCTTCGCTTGCGGGGTTTCAATCGGCGCGATCTCCATGTCGACGCTCGCGTCTGCAAAGAGCAAGCGCATCGAAAGTCCCGGATTTTCGACCCCGTTATCAAATGTTATTTCCTTGGGCTGACCTGATACGTCCGTAGCGCCTCGCTTGTTGCCAAAACGCTCGATCAGGAACGTTTTCGGTCTCAACATCTGTTTCAGTGCAAGTTGGACTGTATATGTCGACGGAGGTTCAAAGGTCAGGATCGCGGCGAGGATTGAGCGCGAAAATACATCTATGATGGAAACAAGCCAGGGGCGTTTTTTGTCTTCGATGTTACCGTCTTCGTCGTAGATGTTGATCCACGTATCAAGCTGGGTCTGATCTACTTGCACCCGCTGGAGAGGGAATTCCGCAGTCGCACCCGCCTCTTGTCCGCCATAAATCTTCTGAGCTTTCTTGGGGTCCCTTTTCGCGAGCCGTTCCCTAGTCTCTTGACCGCGTATGTAGTTCTCGACCGCAGTTCGTTTGGGATAACGCAGCTTTTCCTCGCCACGTGCCGCACGTTCCCTGTCTTCTAGTATTGCCTGCCCTAAGAACTTGACGACAACGTCCTGCAAATCGGGAGGTCTCGGCACGCCTTCGCTGTAGAACTCCTCCACGGCTTCGTCGAGTTTCTCCACGACCCACGGGTCATTCCATTCCCACTTGTTGTGCTTCCCTCTCTTGCTGATGAAATCGACAAGTTCACGCTTATGCGGGGTGCTTTTCTCCAACGCCCGTCGGAAAGCCGAATAGGAGGGCTTATCGACATAGCCGAGCCTTAATGCTGCTGCGTAGTTTTTATTAATAAAATCGTTGTACCCATTCATCGAACGAGACTTGTCGTCCTCGGGTAACTTATCCCATTCGACCGCGTAAAATCGGTTCCTAGCTGCCTCTGCGGCTGCTTCCTGAGCTTTCTGGATTTTCTTTCTGGTTTCTTTGGGCGTATCTTCTAACGTCGGGTCCATCAACGCATGTATGTCGATGCGGTCCAACCAGTTTGACGACAGCTGCCGAACTGCCACCTTGTCTGAGATCATCTTGGCGAATGACTTTTCGTCGAACGGCACGGGTCTCAGCGTCGTGCCGTCCGCGAAAATCAAATTCTTGCCCGCCTTTTTGGCAAATGTGTAGTCCCTCGTCCCTCCGCTCTCATGGGGAATTCGGTAGCAGTCGCCGCGGGCAAGTTTGAGTGTCATATGATGCTCTCAGTACCTGACGCAGGTTTTTGCGGAGTTGTGTTTAGGAAGCCTCACAACAGTCTCCGGAGAGACCGTTTCGGTGAGGTCGATGTCCACGTACCGCCTGACGTGAAGCGCCCTCAATTTCCCCCAGCCCAAGGCTTCGCCTCCCAAGGCCGCGACGACCTGCGCAGCCTCTTTTTCGGATCGACGAAGTATCTTCTCGACGGCCCAGACATCCATCTGGCTCACGGCTGTGTGCCGCCATGAAACGACACTGGATGCAATACGAACATCGCCGGGAAAAAGGTCCTCAGCCCGGTGGATGATCAGGAATTCCATGCCTATCGATCGATAAACCTGCTTCGCGAGCTCCAGCTTTCTTTTGTATCTTGGCTTATTCTGGCGAGCGTCCCGATCATCCTTGATTTCGATGATCAAGGTCACCAACCGGTCGTCTGGTTCATCCTGTGACGGAGCAAGTGCGGCAGCTGAAAAAGGCACCCCAGCGCGAAGGTCGTCAACGAAGGACGGGTGGACCCTTAGTTGCAGGTCGGGAAAATACGTCAACGGCATTGTCTGCTCGTTGACCAAGATTTCAAGGCGGTGCGGCTGCGCCAAGAGCGAAATGACACGGGCCGAAGCTTCGCAGAGCACGAGCGCCGGCTTTTCCCCACGGCGCGATTCCCATGGCATCTGGGCAAAATCCGCTTTCACGGAAATAAAGAAGCCCGTGTATTTCGTCTGCCGACCGTTGACGATACGCCTGACCGGACCGCCGTCGTTAGACGTTAGCAACCTGGCAAACGGCCCTTTTTTACCTTGGTTTCGCTTCGGTATGAACTTGGCGAGCGTCTTTGCCACTTTCGCTTTGATCTTAGCGAGAGGCTTCAACAGCTCTCCGTACCAGACACCATAGCCTGCAATTTCTGTAGTCATATTTGCCGTCTCTTTCCATGTTGTTACTCGAAACTCGAGCAGAAGAAGTGTTTCACTTGGCGCACTAGGCACCGAATGAGCGTTAAGCACGCACTGGAGACGCGGGACCCAAAAATAGACGAAGACCACCCACCCGCGACGTGGTCGCTGCGGGAAGTTCACAATGCACGCTTGCACTAAATGCTTAGATGGACTTCGGCTTGGCTCTCAAAACATGGGCGAAGAGGAGATCGGAAAGCCCCTCACCGGGCAGGACGGCTCGGAGTCTTTCGCCCCACACATTTGGTAAAATGACATCCTGGCCCGACACCGGATTCCAGACAGTAATAAAGGACTTATCAACGACTTCATCATCGTCCCCGCCCCCTCCAGGAGCAATCTCTACTACCACTTCAGGCCTACTCCGCTTTCGTCCATTGTGCCGAAGGTCGAGGAGGTCACGGAGCAGCGCCGATGTCACCGCCGGGTCGTGGTACCGCCGCCCTTCGAAGAATACCCCGTCACGAGTCAAAATCCGTCGATGAACTCGACGGCATACCTTCCGATGCTGAATGCTATTCGACATTGTTTTGCCCGCATTGTGCGCAGCTCCGCTGCGATTGGTCTGGATGTCGCGGAAGACCTCGACATGGTTTCGAAGGCCTTGAGTGAAGGTGCCCAAGACGCGCTTGAACGATCGCGGGAGCAACAACACATCAAGAGAAATTCGTAATGACGACTGGGGCCGAGCAGACAAACTGATACGAAAATAGACCAGTGACCGTCGCTCAGACTCTGGCGACGCACGCATGATCGTGGTATTGATTCTGAATTACGCTCTGTCAGCCATGGTCGAGCACGAGGCGGTCGTTTTGCAAGGACGGCCGTCTCATTTCTCTCAACAAAATTCGATCGCTCAACAGGGCTGGCGCTATCTTTAAGCGCAGGTTCACAATTGACGACGCTCATATGTTAGCGCTGTCATCGCCCTGTCAGTAGAATCGATACTAAAAAGCACCGTTTATTTCTGTGTGATTATATTACGTCTCCTTCCTGTCGCCATGATCACATTAATTTGGTGGATACGTTGCAAGCTCCCACCGAGCCGATTTAGAATCGACACAATAACGCTAGCATACCTCTCATCAGATTGAACAGCGGTTTAGAAAATTGGACACAACTTTGCGCACCACAGACGACGACGCTTCACTCTCCAACCTCAAAGACGCGTACCGCAATCTGGTCGCCGAGGTGTCTCAGCTACGGCGAGCAAAGCGCGTTCTCGATGCAAAGCTCGAAAAGGCGGAAGCGGCACGCGAGTTGGTCAGACAGTTGATTGCCGCCGAAACGGGCGAACGCATCGACGAGCATGCAGCGGCAACCGGACAACCAAAAAAGAAGTCTAAAAGGAAGGGCTTCCACACTGGCAGCCGCACTGCAGAGGTGGTCGAGCGATCAAAACGCATACTTCTGTCAGCAGGAAAGCCACTCCAACGGGCAGAACTGCTCGAGCGTATAGAAGGGAGCGGCTTCCTTCTCGACGTATCCGACCCGCCGAGGTTCGTGGGACGGACGCTCTGGGATAGCGACGATTTTATCCACATCGAAAAACGTGGCTACTGGCTCGCTGGCGAGAACATCCCGGAAGAAACGGAATAGCCTTGCTTACCCTGTCGCTGGACACCGAAATTCAAGACGCCGAATTATGGACCTCGATAGAATTATGAACACCAGTAATTATGGACCTCAGTTCCGGCTCCATTGGAATTGCTATCGAAATTGGACAGCTTCTTCGGCATCACTTCCGCCGACTTGCCCTTCGGTCTAGCGCTACGTGATGCGGCTCGAATGTCGTTTCCCTAGCGGTCATCGGTCTGAATTCTGCTGATAGCGGGCCGGCCGAGTAGACCTCAACCGCTGCGGTCCTATCCAGACCGCGAAGCGGGCTTCCGTTTCGATGATCGCAACGAAGCTCTGACGCCTTATAGGGCAATCGCGCGTCGCCGCGCGCCGTGTCGCACCTACCTCAGATGAGCTGACAACTGCACGCCGCCGAGCAGCCACTCAGCTTTCCCGAAGTCGTGCGAACACTGACGTTAGCTCGTTGCCGCATTCGACGATACCACCTAGCCTAGCGGTTTCCACAGCGTCGTCGCCCGATAGTTCGCTTCCTTAGCACGCCCAACTCGGTGGTACCGACGAGCATTCGGAAGTCGCACTTCCACTCACACTCCAAACGTCAGCGTTTCATTTCCTTGATAATCTTTGACGGGCTACTCGATAAAGCTCGGAGCTATTCTGCAGTCTCGGCTGCCGTAGATTATTCGTTGTCGGGTTCGCCCGGTAGCGACAGGCATGCAATCCGAATGCCCCGATCGCTGCTGCCCGTCGTACGCCCATTCTCGATTGGATTACCACCGCATGGCACCATCGTAGAACAGATGAGGTCTACAATCTCTAAGCTCTCGCTGGACTTCAGTTCGGAGAACCGCCCTCCGGCCGACCGAAAATATTCCAGCAGACGAGCGCTGGCGGATTGGCGCTCCAGTTCAGATGGGTAGTTCAGTTGGATGGGCATTGACGGTCTGGGCATCCATCAATTGGACGACACCTGCTTGCCGGCGTCAATCGCGGAGCTGTCGGGAGGAACACAAAACTACTTTATCCTGGGAAAACCTATTGATAATTAGTCAATCGGCTAGCAAGCTGCGCCATCAATACAGGGGACACTTATGGCATCCGGCATCGTAAAGTTCTTCAACGCCGATAAGGGTTTTGGTTTCATCAAGCCCACTGACGGCGGAGCTGATATTTTCGTCCACATCTCGGCTCTACAGGCATCTGGACTGCAAGAGCTTCAGGATGGTCAAAAAGTGACTTTCGAAACCCAGCCTGACCCCCGCGGTAAAGGTCCCAAAGCGATTAACATCCAGATCGCTTGAGTGGTGGCATGAGACGCGGCTTCCCAAGCAGCTGCAACCGGCAACGTTGAGAAAGCCGACGTCGGTTTGGATGAACTGGCTGCAGGGGCACCCCGTCGGGCTTCAGCCATCAACCTCTGGACAAGCGCCTGTCCAGACGCCCTCTGCGCCTCTACCGCCGCACCGGCATTGCTGCTGCTGCGGCACTACCACGCTGGTGAAGCCTGGGAGGCTCCTGCATTCTAAGAAGCACACAATCTTTGCCAGTACGGTGGAGCGACGACCTTGCAATCAAATAGCAACCGCCGGGTCTGGTACGTGCAATTTCAACAAGCCGCCTGGAAATTCGTTCGAGCCGTCTTGGCGCTGTTCTTCATCTTTACTGTCGTCCCGGTCGCATGGGTGAAAATCTTCCCCTATTCGCAAGCATCTGCCGACTTGGGGCAAGGCACGACATTAATGATCCGGAAATGGTTCGGCGTTCTCGACAACAGTGACTTTGATGTGGTTGTGGTCGCAGGCTCAAAGATCAACGCCGGGCCAATTATTGACACCTCGGTCGTAGACCCTCGCTTCAACATTTACGTCCTTCAGTCTGAAATCATCGGCGTAATAGCCACCACGGGCGCATCCACTTTCATCGATGTTTCGAAGCGTGCAAGGCCTCGGGTAATCAACAAGCGGACGGTTGATCCACAGACGTCTGCTGACTGGCGGTTTGTCGGAACTATCCTGGAAACAGAGAAAAAACGGCTGGTGTATTTTCCAGCTTCGGCGATTGACGAGTGCATCCCCCTTTTATCAGCAGGAAGCAGCCCATTTCGGACTGAGCATCAGGCAGAAAGCCGCTGCCCGAAGTCGAATGTTTTGAGACGACGCGAGATTAAAATCCACCTGCTCGAGCCCGCAGTCTTTCGGAGCATTTGCAAAACGCATTGATCGCATCTTCTTGGCATCCGCCTCACTGACCCGACCTAATTTCAATGAAGCATTCACAGCATAAACGCATAACGGGCAAGATGATCTTTCCCGACGCGCAGATTGAGAGTATCCGAATGCATGAATACTGATCTGGTCGCTTGGATGGGAAGGTCTGCCTCGTTGCTCCCGCGTTTGTTTGTTTTCACAATCTTTGCGACCCTCGCCTCCCTGGCGACCGCCCGCGCGGACATAACGCTGCGCACCATACCAGTGGATGGCGCGCCTCCCGTATTGATCATGAAGGGCGAATTCACCCAAAACGATGATCCGAACCTCCTCACACGGGAGATTGGTTTGAACGGGGCCAAGACCATAACCTTCGACAGCAATGGAGGTAACGTCGCCAAGGCGATGGAGTACGGTCGATTGATCCGATCGCTTGGCCTGTCGACACTTCAGCTCCGTTCCGCGCAATGCGCCTCCGCTTGCGCGCTGGCGTTCGTCGGCGGCGCTATACGCGAAGCAGAACCTGGCTCAATCGGTGTCCATCAATCATCTTTCTCATCCGATGCCACAATAGACGGTCCGAGCGCCGTGGCGGCCGTCCAAGCGGTAACCGCGCAGATCATGACCTATTTAATTGAGATGGATGTCGATCCCAAGCTTTTGCAGCTCAGCCTATCTGTCCCGAGCGACGACATGCGCTACCTCACCTCAAGTGAAATGCAAAGTTACCGGGTCACCCACAGCGCGCTATCCAGCGGCGGGAACGTGGCTGTATCGAGCGCGCCCTCCTCTGCACAATCCTCGCCGCCTACCGGCACGTCCGAAACGCCTCCTCAAAGGGCCGAATCAACCGAGACGAAACCTCTGACTTCGGAACAGAAAGCACTGGTCTTTATCGCGGGCTACCACGATGCGTGGTCCCGAGGGAACGGCGAGGCACTTGGGTTTATGGAGAAGGCGTATGCGGACACCATTCAGTTCTACGGGAAGCCGACCCCGAAAGCCCAGGTGATGACCGAAAAACGGGACTTCGCGGAGCGCTGGCCTATTCGGGCGTACAGTGTCAGGAACGGTTCCGTTCGAGCAGAATGTTCAGACAAGTGCAGGATCGACGGTGTGCTCGACTGGTACGCCAAGAAAGAACTGAACCAAAAGATTTCGTCCGGTGCCGCATCGTTCTCGCTGGTCTGGGACCAGTCGTCCGGATTGATTGTGTCCGAACAGGGTAAGGTGATCGAGGCGGACAAAGACGCATTCCGGCCGAACCGCCTGATTGTACAGTGGATCGCTGAGAACACTGCCTGTAGAGGCGGACAGGGGACATCGAGCGAGACGCAATCGGCATGCGAGCGGCGCGAAGTCATCAGCGCCAAGCTACAGGTCGTGGGTTGGTGCTATGGGCGCGAGGGCGAGTATGGCTATCAAATGCAATGGCATCCATGCGGTGCCGGGCGACGCAGTGAAAGCGCCACGGTCGCATCCTCGCAGTCCTCAACTTCCACGCCAAGGCCGAACGGCGCTGAATATCGCGTCGAAGATCGGTTCAATGGGAAGACCGTGCTACCCGATTTCAAGAAACGCGATCGCGAATTCAATTCGTTTAGGACGCGCATCCGTGACGGAATGCGAGAAGGGCCGAACTTCGCCGGGCACTACTCACTCATCCAGATTGGATGCGGCGCTGGTTGCTCGTTCGTGATCGTTGGTGACAATAAGACTGGACGCCCGTCGAACTTTCCTCGCGGCGGGGAGGACAACATGTATCTAGCACTCGACTTCAAGCGCGACAGCCGCCTCGTTGCAGCCCAGTGGTTCGACTACGACACCGACCGGTGCTTCCTTGAGTACTTTGATTTCGCCGGCGGAATGTGGAAAGTCCTTAGCAAGTTCGACATCGGCCCCATGGACACCTGCTACAAGTCGATCAGCGAAAACCTGCGTTGATTACGACAGCATATGGGCCTTTCTACCCGCATCAGCTTGTCAAATCATCTCCCTCCACCACAGCATTTCCCTCGGCGGCTCACTCGTACTCATATGCGAGCAACGTTTCAGAAGTACCGCTCACCAAGCGAGCGATCTCAGCGACCCGTGGACCGAGCCGGCAAAACGTTGGGCAATCGACAAAAGGCCCTTGCGGCGCAGCGTTCGATATTTCCGTTCGATCAAGGACGGTGACGCCCTTGAGATTCTGAAGCGGGGAGATTCGGGTTGACTACCACCGTTCTCACCTGTGGTGGCAATCCTGAGGTTTGAGGTCCGCACCACCCACCCTGCCCCTTTACTTAGCGGTACGTCATCATCAACGAAGACGAGACGCTCGACCCGTATAATTCTCGCCATCAATTCGCTCCCTTAAATCCACCAAATTGTAAAAAGCCCGAGATCGCTTTTCTCACTGCGGTCATCGACCAGCTGTGAAAACCGTTGTATTCGCTGTGGGTGTCATTTTCTGTCACCCAAGGTCAGGAGCTGCTATGTCGATGTCGAAAGCCCAAGACTTAATCCGGCTCGCCCGTCTCGCGGCAGCCCGCCGTACGGGCATCAGCCTCGAGGAAATCTGTAGCGAGTTCGACGTATCTCACCGGACAGCGCAACGCATGACGGAAGCTCTCGAGAACGTTTTCACTGGCGTGACACAGCAGGACGGGACAGATCGACGTCGCCGGTGGCGCGTGGGCGATCCAATGCTCGATCGCTTGCGGCCAAGGGAGGAAACCGCGATCGAAGCTCTGGAGATCGCGGGGCGTGCCGCCAAAGCCGAAGGGAGGGGTCGCCACGCTAAGGCGCTTTCAGATTTACAAGAAGGGCTGCTGTCTCGGCTCGCTCCGAGGGACGCACTGAGGACCGAGGCGGATGCTGAAGCGGTGCTCACGGGGATGGGGTCTGTGACAAAGCCCGGACCGCGGGTTAATCTCAAGCCGGCAGTCCTCGATGCTATCATCGAAGCGCTGCGTGGCCCCTTCCGCTTGCGGCTTCAATATGGAGAACCGGGTACTCCTGAGCGGGTTATCGAGCCCTACGGGCTTTTGCTGGGCCACCGCAGTTACCTGGTTGCACGACAGCCTGTTCGCGGCAAAATGATCCTCAATTTCCGAACGGACCGTATCAACGCTGCCGAAGCGCTAGATGAGAGCTTTGCGATGGCCGAGGACTTCTCCCTGGAGGAGTACGCCGCGCAGTCGTTCGGGGTTTATCAAGACCCAACGCAGTATGGCGAGGTGATCTGGCGCTTCGCTCCCGAGGCCGCTGCGCGTGCGATGGAGTTCCAATTTCATCCGACCCAGACCCTAGAGACGATGGATGATGGGAGTTTGGTAGTCAAATTCATGGCAGCAGGCTGGTTGGAGATGACCTGGCACCTTTACCAATGGGGCGACAAGGTCGAAGTTATAGCTCCAGACGGCTTGCGATTGATGGTTGAAGGTCATCGCCGGCGGGACTTCAACGCTTTGCCGTAGTGCCCGCAGCAGAATTGCAAGCAGGCACCGTCGGAATGGCCGCCGACGGCAGTGGTCATTGTTGAGTTGAGATAGGAATGTGAATTGCCAGAGTACCCGACGACACCCGATAAGCGATACTTTGTAGTCCGCGGTCGCCTTTGGCGGCAGTGCAACCCCGCGCTCGACCAAGATACCCATGATCGCCTGGTGGCCGAGCTCATGGCGGCGCGGAGGGCCGTTCGCGCAGCGAAAGCGGGCAGCCGCGAGATGGCGGACGCCCGTACGCGGGTTAATGACGCGAAGGTAGCGCTTGGTGAGCGTGGAACTCCGTGGTGGAACGACGGCGCTCCCGACTACAATCGCTACCTTGCCCGCAACACCCCGTACGCTGAATGGTACGCCGATTTCGAAGATCGTTCATCCACCGCGAAACAATCCGGCCATGTGAAACGTTAATTGGCTCAGTCGGTTAAGTGATGCCGATTGAGCTGCCAGTGGAACCGCCGAGTGGAGAAGCAGTCTACGCGCGACACTCCAGGCACGCTCCTACGGAAACGGTGTTGCGGAGGACCGGACTTGACCAAATACTTTTTTCACCTGCGGACCGACGGCATCCTCGAACTGGATGAGGTCGGCGCGGAGTTCGAGTCGGACGACCTAGCGGTTCTAGACGCGTCCAATGCCGTTCGAGAAATGGTGCTTGACGCCGTTGTCACGGGGGACACCCCACTTGTTCAGCAGTTCGAAATCACTCGCGAGGATGGCACAATAGTCAGCATTCTACCGTTCAAAGCAGTGATTCGCCTTGGCTGAGCAGAGATTGTCCGTCTGAACTCGAGCCAGAGCCTTCAATCCGACGCGCTGGACCCTCTTGAAGTACACATTTTTCCGATGTTGATTACTCGTCTTCATTCGCAAGAATGGTTCCGATACTATCGCCCTCACCTGCAACCGCCTCAGCCTGGGCGTTGTCGTCGAATGCGGCGAGCTGGACCATCATCGCCTTGGCGCGAAGAATTGAACTTCTTTCATCGATCTCTTGATCCGCGGCCATTCGAACTGTGATGAGTTCATTTCCCTCACCATGGAATTCCACCGTGACCGTGCCCGGCGAGGTTTTGGCAACATTCGTGTGCTTCAAATTCATGTTCGTCCTCGTGTTCTCTACGACTCAAACTGTTCAGCTAGGAAGCGCAGTGCTTTTGAAGCTTCCTCTGACGATATTGTGTGACCCACGCCTGGAACGACCTCCACGGTCACATCGAAACCAGCGGATTTCAGCTGGTTCGCCGCGGCGACCGACGCCGTCGCCGGAATTCTTCGATCCGCGCCCCCATGCAGCAGAAGTACCGGCGTTGCGTTCGCGGACGCCTTTGGCGGAAGTGGGAGAAGCCCGGCGAAACTGACAATCGCGCCTACCTTCCACCGACCGGACGCGACAGCATCGAGCCCCATGATTGCGCCTTGCGACACACCGACAAAAGCCACCTTATCGAGGTCGTTCTCGAAGCCCTCTCGTTGAACGATATCCCGGACCAAATCGTCGAAAGCTCGCCGAGCGCCCGCAATGCGGTCGGGGCGCAGGGCTTGGTCATCGACATCAAACCACTCTCGGCCGCCCCCGCGATTGCGGAATGGAGCATCGGGCGAGACGAATTTCGTCCCTCCCAGAACCTTCTTCCAAGAGGTCCCAAACGGTTCCATTACAGAGCCAGAGCCTCGCAAGCCATGAAGGAAGATCACGAGATGCGTAGGCCTTACTGCCGGTCGTTGTACCGGAGCGCCTGAGCTAGCCGCGGGACCATGCGGAGAGGTGGTTGCCCGCGGAGCAGCCGCCTCCTCCTCCGCGTTGGCCGTTGCACAGCCCAACGCGATGGTGAGCGCGACCGCAACTTGGCACGTGGATTTCGATCTGCTGCTCGCCATGCGGTTCTCAACCTATGCGAAGCGATAACGTCAACCGAGACGTCGGGGCCCAGCCCACACGACTAGAGTTGACGTCCCTGATCCTGAGCTTGCAGTCGCGCGATGCGTTGCCGATCGGCGATCGCTTCGCGTCGACGTCGCTCGTTTATCAAGTAATCGCGTGGGGAAAGCTGTGGCTGCTTTACCTTGCCAGTGTTTGCCTTCCCAAATGGAAGGCCTTGTGCCGAGTTCTCGGTCATGGATGTTTCCTCGATTGCGCGAAGAGAACGTCCAAACTCGGAAAAAGATGCAGCGTCGCCGCGTTATATTGAACCTGCGCTTCGGGCTCTCGAACAGGGTTGCTTAGGCGCGCCCTTCCCTAGCCTGCAGCATCATCAGCGTAAGGTCATCGACATCACGGTTCTCAGGAACATTGCTGGCCTGCGGCGTTGTCTGGACGTAGTCGGGATTGCCGCCTTGAGCGAACTGCCGGTTTGAAGTCTCGGTTTCGGCGGTAGGCGATTGAGTGCTGCCACTATCATTACGGGACATTTTCAAGCTCCGTTCAGCGCAACGTGAAATCACGACGTCAAATGAAGCTGCGGCCAAATTGTTCCCGCTCGAAGAAGTTTGATCAGGGCTGGAGCGATTCCGCACGTCTGCGTATTCGAATTTCAATGCGTCGACGCTCTTGGACATCCCCTGACTGCCCCGCAGTGAGCTTGTCACCAGGGACGACAAGCTGGGCGGCCGACATCGGTAACACCGTGACGTCCTTGAGATTCGCATTGGCCTTCAAGACATTCGCAACCGCGATTGCCCGGGCAAGCCCAAGTCCGGCGTTGTCCGCCGGCTGGAGAGCGTCGACGGGAAGCCGCCCGTCGATGACACCGATCGACGCGTCGTCGAGGTTGGAGGTGCTCCTGGCGACACGTTGCTCGTCAGTGTGACCGATCACCTCGACCACGTCGACCTTGTAGCGATCGAGGTTGTCGGCAATCTGGTCAGCGATCGAAGTCTCGAGTTTGCCCTCAAACTCAGGTGTCAGCGCCGCGCTACCCGACGTGAAATAGTAGCCCCCGGCTTCGGAGAGATTGATAATCGGCGGCCACTCGTGCGGTTGGATGTTGCCCTTGAGCATCTCCTCGAGTTTCCCCGGTGCTTGGTCGAGGGACACGTTGTTCTTGGCAAGGACCTTCGCGACGGCCGTGAGCTTTTCAAGATCGGCCGGACTCGCGTCATTCATCTTGAGCCTGTCTATGATCTGGCGAGCAGACACCAGTTCACGCCATTCGCTCTCGAACTTGGCGCGGTCAGACGGCGTAATATGCGAACCAAGCTTCGACTGCGCCTCGACAAGCTGTGCCGCCAACTCCTTGTTCTGTGTTTCCAACTGAACCAGCCGCTGTTCGGCGGCCATGCGCTGCTTGCGCTCGGCGGTGATCATCGCCGCTGCTACCAGCAGAAGGCAAAAAACGAGCAGAAGCATGGATTCAGCCATGGTGAGGCCGAGGATGAGGCCGCGGTTGTAGCCCTTGTGTTCGAGCTTGGGGCTCGCTTCCACTCGGGTCACCATCTGAACAGCCGCCGTTTCGGTTCAGCGCCAGCACCCGTTGGCCCGGAGCCGGCATCCTCCAATGTACTGCTCGTAGCGTCTGCGACCATTTGATCGCTCACCGCGGCAACAACGTTCTCTCTATCCGCTGTAGACGAGCTACGCGGCTCGGCTTGGCGTTCAAGAGCTTCGGCAATGCGATCCAGTTTTCTGTCTATGCTGTTGAGCGGCTTGAGTGCCTCGTCGACCTTGGTGGCTTGAGAACGGGTCTCAGCTATCCCCTCCTCCATCCTCCGCAAATGCGCGTCGGTCATGTCCTTGATTGCGTCGACCGTGGGGGTTAGCTCCAACCGGATCACGTCCTCCGGTTTCCTGATTTCACCAAGGCGTGTGCCGACGCCCTCAACGGCCACACCAAACTTGTCGATGATCGTGGACAGCTTGTCGGTCGTTTCGGTGAGCTTCCTTGTCGCTTCCGCTGCCTGGTCGGTGACCGACCTGTTGTGGTCCTCGATAATGGATGACAGTTTGGTTGCGGCTTCCTGTATCGGGATGATGGCTTCCTTGGAGATCGCCTCGATCACCTTGCGGATTTCCTCGCCGTTTTTTTCGGCTTGGCGACCGATCTCCTCGAAGCCCTCCGTCAGCATCTGGTTGCTGACGCGACGGTAGTTCGAGAACTCGCGAGCCGAAGTATCGAGCTCAGTGCGCACGCGTCTCGTCATCTCCGCCAGCTCGTGGCGGGCGCTGCGTTCGATGTCGACCGGATCGCGGCGCATCTGGTTGAACAGGATGCGCAACGTCACGCCGGCGATCGTCGATGTCACCGCGATACCGAAGTTGCGTACAATCGTCTCGATCGAGGTTTCTCCCGCGAATAGGTAAAGGGAGACGCCAAGGCTGGAGAGCGTGAAGAGGAACCCCATGTAATAGAGGTTGTCGCCTGCCTGCTCGTTGTGCAGACGGAAGCCCGCAAGCGCTATCGAGGCCAGGAAGTAGATGGTCATCAGCGCCAATGGTACCGCAGTCACGACTAGGGTGGACCAAGCGGCCAGCTTGGCCGACCAGATAAATGCCATCCCACCGATCGTCACGGCTGCGAACAGCACAATCGGAGCCCAGTCTCGAAATGCGGTCCTTCCGGTATCGCTTGTCGCCATTACTGCAACCCCTCCAAGCGGGTGAAGCCTGCGAAGTCCCCGTTGTTCTTCTCAACCCAGGATTTCCAGAACGTGGCGAGGTCCTCCATCTCGAATTTCTGACCCGGCCGCTGGAAGGCAAGAATTTTGATCTGCACTCCATCAAGGGAAGTCCGGAACTTCTCTCTCGCCGGGCTGGCTTCGAATTTGGTGACCGAAACCCCGTCGCGGTAGCTGGAGAAGTCAGCCGTATGCTCGACCATATCCGAGGCTATGTACAAGGTCTTATTTATCCCGGCAGGCAAAGGCTGAAAGGCCTCGAGATTTATCCGCTGGATGCCCGCCATGATCGGAGAGAACTCGCCAGAAGTCCCGGAGCCGAGCTTCCCGGCGATATCGTCCAAAGGCTTCTGGAAACCCTTCTCCCAACGTTGCTGCACGAGTTTGGGGTTGCTCGTCCATTCGTTGGCAAGGTCGCCGCTGCCAGGATTGCAGCCATGGAAGGTCCGCTCAAGCTTACCCTCCTCCGCAGTGAGAGCGAAAACATCGATCGCGCCGTTGACAGGTACGCTCGAAACCAATCGCTGGAACTGGTTCTTGAGATCGATGGACGTCGCCTCCGATATGGGATCGGTCACATCCAGCAGGATGGCTGTCTCGCTCGTCGGTCCCGTCGTTGGGCAAAGAGACGCCTTGTCCAACGAGACCGTCGACATCGCTTGGAACTTGAGCCACCCGAAGGCTCCGATCATGCCAAGGGCCACGGCCGAAAGTGTGATCGTTCCGATTACAGCGCTCGTCGAGAAGCCGCCTTTTCGTGACCGACTGCTACGCCGCCTGTTCCGAGCCAACGCCTGCCTCCGGGAATAGATTGTCTAGTTTGTGGTATTGCGCGACGGCGGCCTCGAAGGCGGAGCCGATCTTGCTGATTTGATCGCTGAGTTCGGCCTGGGCAATCTGAATTCGATCGGTCAAAACGCGATCGTCCCAGTCTTCGCTGGTCTTCAAAACCGGGGTGATCCGCTCCAGCTTGTAAGCGACCGCGAAATATTGGGGCTCGGCGTCCGTTCTCGCAGCGCGGTTGGCCTCTCGATATGCGGTGAGGACAGAGTTCGCGGTCCGTTCGAGATGACTTTGATATTCGGCGAAAAGCCCCATGGTCCGCGTTCGGTGGGCGATGATCGCGGCAGATTCCTGACGACGTGAGCTCAGGTCCCTGACGATCTCCTCGATCTTGCCGTTGTGCTCGTCACGGATTTCGCGAAGATTGTCGATCAGGTCGAGCTTCCCGGAAATGTAGTTTTGCCGCGCCTCGTCCAGCCGCCGTTGAACCCCAGCGAAACCCGGATAGGGGTCGGTCAACATACACCCGTCGATGAATGCCAATATCGAGAAGAAAATCCCGATGGCAAACAGCATCCACGAATTGAGTTCGACCAATCCGAGCGGCGTTTCCCGAATGCGGCGGATGACCTCAGTCCCTGCGCCCTCGATGATGGTGGCCGAGACCTCGCGGTAGTGAGCCAAAGCAAGATTCACGGCGAGAGCGACGGCAATATAGGCAGCCAGGCCGAGCAAGCCGAATAGCTTCATCAGCCAGGATCGATGCACGAGATTGCGGACGCAGAAGATGGCAAACAGCAGCGCTGCGCCGATATTGAGGACAGCGAAGACGACGGCCTCCGTGATGCCACCGATAATACCTTGCTCGCTGCCTTTGGCGAGGAAGTTACCGTTCATAACGATTTCGACGAGGACGAGTACAACGAGTAGGGCGATTTTGACACTTGTTGCGCCCGCACTAGGAACCTTCGCCGCGCGATCGAGCCGATGCTGCCGCTTGAACGACGTCATCTCGTCTTCGGCGATCTTGAGGTCGCGGCGCAGGCCATGCAGTTCGTCGACCCCGCTGGCAATCTCAGCCTTGAAGTCCGAAAGACTGGACGCGTTGGCCTGACGGATCAGCCCAAACTGCCCCTCGAAGTCCAGGTTCCGCAACCTGCCTTCGAATGTCTGGAACTGATCCTCGAGGACCTGATAAGCCGATGCCTTCTCCTGCTCGACGCGGCCGACGACCCGCTGCTCAACTTCATCCAGAGACTGTGCAGAGGTCGCGGGGCGGTTTGCCTTTCCGTTTCCCTCACCCTTCTCACGGACGTCCAGCGTCTGGATAAGCTTGTCCGTGTCGAGCTGTGGGAAAATCTCCGTCGAGGCGCGGAAGTCGTGGTTGGATTCGCGAACGCCGGACCAGAGTTTGTTCAGTGCTTCAAACGGCAAGGCATCCTCGTCGGAAACATGGTTGCTAATGTGTTATCTTGAAAGGCGTATCTCAGCGGTTGTGATCGGTCCAGTGGCATTGGTGCTGGGCGGCTTTAATCACCGAGCACGGTTAATCCGTGTCACGGTGGCGACAGCATTGCGTCACAGGGAGACTTAACCGCACATGCGCATTACTGAGAGCTCGGCTGAACAGTCTCCGCTCCCGTCGCGATTATTGACAACGAGCGGCGCTCGCCGCCGCTCGTTGTCAATGTTATCACACCCCGAAGGTGACATACCCCTGGTCGCTGATTGCCCATGAGGGATTGAACGCGATCTCCCATGCATGGCCGTCGGGATCGGCCACGTAGCCGCGAAAACCGCCGTGAACAGGCGCGTCGGCTTTTCGTATCATCCTTCCACCCGCCGCAATGAGCCTATCCATCAAGGGTACAACTTCATCGCTGCTGGAAACGTTGTGGGAAACAGAAACCGCGGCAGCACCGGTCCCCGCCATTCGGGTCATGTCGTCCTCCAGTGACGACCTCTTGAACGTCCCGAGTACGAAGCCATTCATCTGATAAAAAATGATTTCCTCATTCTCGAAGATCGGCGTCCACCCGAATCCATCGCTATAGAATTTGCGAGACCGAGCCATGTCAGATATGCCAAGGGTAATCGCGGAGATTTGCTGCTGCATAACCAAACACCTTTCGTTCGCCGGGCACATCGCCAAGCGTTCAAGGTCTTGGGCCGCCGATACCGACGGAAGGACCCGCTTTATGCGGGGGCCGGGCCAACCGCACCGAACCTAACCTGTTTTAGACGACGTCAATATCCCACAAGATGACGAGATCGACAACCGTGCCGGGGTTCGTAAAGAGGCGGGAGAACCCGACCTTCTTGGCGACAGCAATTAAATTCCGCGGATGAATCTTTTCCGTGCTCGGCCAAGGAAAGTGAATCTGTGCCCGCGCCAAGTCGTGCCGTGCGTCCGCACCTGGGAACCAGGTTGACATGGCGACGTTGGAAATGGTGTCAATTCCCAAGACGAGGGACAATATGTCCGCCGACCGCCCGAGCCTTCGCATGGCCCTCTTGCTTCATCATCTATCGACAGAAGAATTTCGTTCGCTTCCCGCAAATGTGGGGCGAAAAACCGTCAACGAAGGGGTTCAAGCAGGTACCATTGAAGCTGACAGCGCTTCACTGCGCCCAAGGTGTCGGCTCACTGCGACAGGTAAGGAATACCGAACTTCACATCCCTACCCCTTTGATTAATTCAGCCAGCTGTCTGCTTATTGACCCCATCACGAAGATTGGCCGGCGTGACGACGCTTCTCACTTCTGTCGCACTGTTTGCCCAGCCACCATGTCCTGCTCCCAATCTCATCAGTTCGAGCAACCATCTCGCGCGCCCAAGCGCTCGTTAGTGAAGCAAAAGGTCGGGCCGATTTCTCAGGTCCGACCTTCTCATGCCTCGACAACGACCTCCTGACCTCCATGAAGGTCGTCGGAAACAATTCGAGGCGTGATTTAGCGCTCGGCTCTACGGCTTCAAGGATCACACGGTAGGTGTTTTTCCGCTCGCATTCGTGCTTCGCGCAGTCGCTCCGTTTTGGCTTCTCGGCGGCGGCGCTCTTCCTCGATCGTCACGCGCGCTATCTCATCGGTTCTGTCGCGAGCTTCGACCCGTTGAGCCTGGCTCATCGACGCTCGCCTTTTGGATAAGTCTTGATCCATCGAGACATCCTCCTTGGTGGTAAACGCCCCAGAACGAGATAGGTCGCGGTCCGCAAGCGTACCAACTGCTTGGCAAGCGTGACGGGAAGCGTGCCATAACGCTGCGCAGGCGCACTTTACCCGTCCCGCGAAGCGGGCGTCGTCGTCTAATCGCCCTTCCAGAGTTTGTCGTTGCGGCACGTAATTGGATTTCGCTGTACCCAAGAAGGGCCCTTACCCGAAAAGCAAACGCGGCCCGACAGATGCCGAGCCACGTTTGTCATCATCTTCTAAGGCATTGGCTCAGGGAGATACCTTTAGTCTTTGTGTTCAGGCATCGCCTTGAGCTGATCCTTGGTCCAAGTGGTGACGGCGTGCACTTCGCCACTTTCGTCACGCATCCAATCTAGGTCTGCGAACGGAACGGAGACGGGCTTCGCGCCGATGCCAAGGAAGCCACCTACGTCGATCACTACGCTATTTCTGCCGTGGATATGATCAACAGAGCCGACCTTGTGGTCGTCCGCACCATAAACCATTGCCCCTTCGAGGTTTTCAGCGGTGAGTTCGGCGGCGGTGAGACGGACGTGGTTGGTGTGGTCCATAACGATCTCCTTGGTCTGTTACGGACTAACAATCGTATCCAACGCCGTTTGTTCCCCGATGGCCCCATCAATCCATGAAATAACGGGTGCGCAAGGGTCCGGGGTTCAGTTGTGAGCACACGCAACTTCGACGACTTTCAACCACGTCCGATGGAAACGCGAGGCCTGATGGATCGATGCAGCACGGGCCTCGGCGCGTTTGTCTCCGGTGGTTTCTTTGGGGAATTTCCCAGCCTCACCCATTAGGTGAACGTCGCGAATCCGATTTTCCGAGCCTATGTTGATTGCGTACGTGAAACTATGCCAGCGCCACCGCGTTTACGAACTGAAAATTCACCATGTCTACTTATGTTCGCGCACCGTCTAACCATAATGGAAACCGGAGGTTCAATCGTGACGAAATCGCCGCTGCTCATGATAACCGCGCTTGCCACAGTGCTTGCCGTTTTGGTCGCCATCAACCCCTTCGGTCGCAACTTGGTGATGCCACATCCAACAGAAACGGCAACTCCAAAGGCCTAGATCGGTCTGATCAGACTGCAATATCTCGAGCCGACAACGCTTGTCGCGATGTCCGAGATTCGAGCTAGGCAATTCGAAGGAGCTTCCCCTTCCAATACGATGACTCCGCAATCATCGACGACCGTAATCCTGGCATCGGTCAATTCGATCGCATACGCCAAAGCGGATGAGAGTGTGGCGGCTGCTCCAACGAGGCCGGATAAGGGGCTGACGATGCTTAGTGCGTTTGCCTGAAACATTTGACATTTCCTCTTGCCTGGAAGAAACGCATAGCCAAGAAATTTGTTCATCCTGCGTTCATCTTGCAGAAATGCGGCGAGATGCTTGCGAGGGAAGTACGGCCGCGTCAGAAGCGTTGCACGCCTTCCGGTTCGGACGACAGGCCTGCAAAAGGACCCTCTTCCTCATTGATCCCACTACCGAATGGACCTTGGAACTGCTTTGCGCTGCAACGCGGAAATGACCATCGGCAACACAGCCGACCCCGCCGCCGCGAGTGGGAGGGCGCGTAGCGCTTTCGTGGCTACGAAGCTCGCGGCCATGGCCGCCGCTAGCTTCGCCCAAGGGTATTCGCCAAGCTGCGCGTGTGCACTTGCGTCCGCCCACTCCATGCGAGCTTGGACGATTTGCGCGATATCGTTTCTTATGCGCGCGAGGCGGTCCCGCAAAATTTCGAGTTCGACCTGTGTGTCGCTGTAGCGAAGACGCAGCTCCACGTTCGCGGAAACGTAGTCCAGGGGAGCGTTCTCCTCTAATTCGTCGCCGATCTCCTGGGATGTCTCGTCAAACGTTCCGGTCGGGTGGCCAACAGGTTCGGCGTCTAAACTCTGAGCGTTTTGGAGCTCCTCATTCAATGAACCGATATCGGAACCCGACGTCATATCTTCGCGCTTGTGCATTGTGCTCTCCCTAATGGGTGGATAACGCTGAGAGAGCCCTCGGGTTCAGCTTTTTGCTGGGACTTCGACGAACTCAGATACTGGTCGTCACGGCGAGGGCTTCACTTAGTCAATCTTGAAAACAGAGGCATTGTCCTGCACATCCCGCAGCCCCTTGTAGGACGCATGCCGGAGCTTGCCGTCGTCCGTCCAGGCGCGATACTCGATCTCTGCGATCAAAGTCGGCTTGGCCCATACAATGTCTTTGCGACGGCCGTTGTATTCGACCGCAGACCGATTGGTCGCAAGCTTGTCCAGAGCCGCGCGCAGTTGAACTGCGTCGTTGTATTTGAAACGTCCCGACGGAGCCAACGTATTGAAGTCCGTCGCCCTTGCGGCCCGCGAGCAGCAAGCTGCCCAGACCTCCTCTCGCTGTCGACGACTTTTCGTAGCCGACAACGACGAAGCTTTCCGAGGCAATGCACTTCACTTTGATCCAGTCGGCAGTCCGTCCCGACCTGTAGGCGCTGTCCGCGTCCTTGAAGATGACGCCCTCGAGGCCATGTTCGCAGGCCGCCCGGAAAATAGCGCCGCCATCGCCCTCGATCTCTTGGGAGAATTGGATAGCCCCGTCGCGATCAGCGAGCAGCTGTTCGAGAAGATGCCGTCGGCTGGACAACTCCATTTTCTGAAGGTCGTGGCCGTCGAGGTAGAGCACGTCAAATGCGATGAAGATCGAGCTTGAAGATGCGAGCTTCCCGCCTCGCCCACCGAGTGACCGCTGAAGCGCTCCGAAATCCGATCGACCTTGCTCATCCAGCACCGCCGCTTCTCCGTCGAGGATAGCGCTCGCGACACCTAGCTGACGAGCCTCATCCGCGATTGCGGGAAACCGTTCGGTCCAGTCGTGTCCACCCCGCGTGACGATGCGGACGCCCTTCGGCTCGATGTGAACGGCCAAGCGGTAGCCGTCGATCTTCACCTCGGCGCGGTATCGTTGATCGCCGGGAGGCTTAGCCTTGAGCAATGCCAACGCAGGTTCCACGCGATAAGGCATAGGATCGAGAAGCAGGTTGGGTTGCGATGGGTCGCGGCGCTTGCGGACAGGGCTGCGTATCGGCTTTGCGTCAGCGAGAAGCGGCTTTGATCTCTTGTTTTTCGTCATCTGTGGATTACATCAGAAATCACTAATTTATCGGTTGCCGCATGCGATGAGGGTGGTAGGCTTCATCTGCTTGAGATGACCTCCTTCGGCCCCGCTGCGGCAAACAGCGGGGTTTCTTTTTGTCAGCTCGCTTTCCTCATCTCATCGATGTCGTCCGGAAGCACGTGCATGCCAGCCGCGTGAGCCGCGACTACGAAGGCGGCACGCGCCGCTTGGGATCGGTGGCGAACACCATCGCGTCAATCGAACGCGCAAGCGCACTATGGAATGCAGGTTTCGACTTGTCGGGCCACTGTGATGTGAGGAATTTGATCATCTCCTCGACAGTCTCGGCGGGCGCATACTGGCCGGCACCATTGATTTCAACTTCGAGCGGCTCGATCGGTGTGAGGGCATACCTTGTCATGACGCCTAACCTCGCTGACTTTGCATGCGAGTCAACTGACGGCGAAGTGATTCGTTCCGAATCAAATCAAAGTGTTAAGCGGTATCGGCCTCGTTTAGAATTCGACTGAGCAACCTATTCTCCGACGCCGGCATAGCCCTTCACCTCGAGAACGTTCCATATGTCCGCAGGCTCCGCTCAAATGCCGCAATCATTTACGTCTTCGTAACCGATAGGTAATGGATATGCCTCTACGGTGACCGGGACGGTGTGATGGTGAATGGAGGAAGTATGTTGCGAGTTTCGCCCGGACTGAGTGTCGCGGTTCTTATTTTGCTGACCGCTTGCTCAACGACGGAGCCGCTCGTGACAGCCTCCACCACTCAGCCAAAGGCTCCGTCCCAGACTGATCAGGCAGTGATTGCCGAAACCGTCGGGCGCTCCGACGCCACCATGCAGCCCTTGGCTTGGGCAAACCCTTCAACCGGGAGCGCCGGGGTGATCCAACGGATTGCACCTGTCTCAGGCGGCGGCCAAGGCTGCAGGGAATTTATCAGTACTCACCAAACGATCAGCGGCAGTTCGAGCCTGAATGGCATCGCATGCCCGGCCGACGAAAACCATTGGAAAATCAGTCGCTGACTGGCTGTCATGCTCTATTTCCGTGCTATTCGGATTTTCGTGTGGAACCCGCTTGGCGAACTCTCTCTCCAATTCGGCATGCGGGTGGCGATAGGGCATTGCAATAAACGACGACATCAGGCGAAGCGAGCAGCCCAGATAAACTTTCTTGCGCGCCGTAGCTTGCGACCCGTCGGAGCCCACACGATTTGTTGCAGATTGGCAGCACCCAAGGGAATCCGGTTGTGTATAACGCACGCCACTTTACCAAATCAATTTGCATGCTACCAATTACGCTTGCGTCGAATCGCGCGTGGACTGGGGGCAATTCAATATGACGGCATCGATTGGACGCGCGGCATTGCTGGCGGCGAGTGGGATAAACATCTTGCTCCTGCCAGTGGCGGCTCACGCGGACGATAAAATTTTCGACGAATTGCGCTTTGGCGCGTCAGCTTCGATCCAGGACGGACACAGCCGCGAAGATGGAGTTTTCCCCGAAGTTACGGTCTTTTTCGATCCTTTCGGTCAGGATTCGGCGACCAACTGGAAGCAAACCCTTGCTCGCCCGCGACTAAACCTCGGCACCTCGATCGGCACGTCCGGCGAAGCGACGCAGATTTTTGGCGGCCTAGCGTGGACCGTGAACTTCAACGAGAAAATCTTCGCGGAAGCCGGCTTCGGCGGCGTCTGGCACAATGGCGACCTGGACAACAGCGTCGATGGCCCGGACCTCGGCTGTCGGTTCCTGTTCCACGAATATGTCGGTGCCGGTTATAGGTTCGACGCACACTGGAACGTCGTAGCTCAAGTCGCGCATTCGTCGCATGCAAATCTTTGCGACGGCCCGAACAACGGCATGACTCGAGCCGGCATCCAAGTGGGTTACAAATTCTAGACTTCTTCAGCTTGCCGGGTGCAACCATTCGAAAGGACGTCGCGCCGAGACGTTGACCTGGAAGAACTTGCAAACAATCGTCGGGCTGTTTTGACTGAACGAACCTGCGTCATAATCTCACAAACGGAGGAGTCTAGACCGCTCCTCCCGAAGTTAGTTTCACGCTCAGCCGCTGCAAAATCCGTCACGCCAAGAGCAACTCAGCTGCCTCGGTCAAGTTTGCAACTTCTGCATACGGCATCCAATCCGGATTACCGATTTCACCTCGCCGGTTGACCCAGATTCCACGTAACCCGAGCTCGTGGCGCGCCTTCATGTCCCAATACATTCCCATCGCAACGTGGACGGTTTCGTCGGGCGTGACGTTTATTGCGCGATAGCCGAATTCAAAGAATTCAATAGAAGGCTTGTATGACTGAGCCTGCTCTGCGGTAATGACGTAATCGAAGGGCACCCCGATTTTGTTGATTGTGGGAGCAATCAGATCGTCGTCCGAATTAGTGAAGACCGCCAATTTATAACGCCCGCTCAATCTCCTGAGAGCTTCGGGGACCTCTGGGTGCGGACCCATGGTCGTCGGTGACGCGGCTATGCGTTCGATATCCTCGTTGCTTGGTTCGATGCCATGCTCACCAAAAGCCGCCCGAAAACCGTCACGCAATATGGCTCTGTACTTGCGGTAAGGCTTTTCGGACGTCAGACGTCGGCTCCAAGCGGAATAGCTGTCGAGGATATCCGACGGGTTCGTCTTCTCTTTCACACCGTGAGCGGAAATGACGACACCGATCTCGTGCAGAAGAACCTCGTACCACTGCACGAGCGTTCCATAGCAATCGAACGTGATTACCTTCGGTTTTGAGTCCAGCTCGATCATCGCGGTTCCTCGGTTCACATGGAGTTGCTCAAAAAGAGATAGTCAATCTGCCGCCATTTCCAGGACAAGAGCATAGTTTTGAAGGACAGGTCCAAAGCTTAGGCGCACGCTGATGCGCTGCAACTGTGTTGACACAGCAATGAAAGAGAACATAATAGGAACATCCGTAACCATTATGAGGAATGCGGCCGTGACTAAAACGCACATAGCACGCTCGCGCGCCGAAGAGGTTTCTAGTGCCAACTGGACACCGCTGGCACGAGCGACGATAGCGGAAATCCATCCGGTGCTATTGGCAATCTCAATCTCGAAGACCAATTTCAAGGATTGGTCTGCCTCCTCAGAGAAGCTGGCCATGTCGAGTAACGCCGCAAAACAGATCGATCAGGACTACGAAGTGGATGCTGCCCTTGCCTTCCATGACGATGACGCGAAGGCGACGGTTGCGACACTCCTCGGAGACATCAAGCATCTCAGAATGCAGCTGCTGACGGACGTCGCCATGAGCCACGGGATGACGCGTGGATGGACACCCAAAATAGAGCGGGACGCCTGAGATGCTGGACAAGGTTCGACCTGAACGAAAGCAAAGCTTTGACGACGCATTCGGAAAGTGGTGGACGGTCGAAAAGCCCCGATATGGCGAACTCGTCAGTGAGACAGTCGCTAAAACTGTGTTCAGAGCGGGCTACGCTACAGGTCGCAGACCAAACTTGGATCGCTACGTCTTTGCGGTTGGAAAATTCCGGATAACCGTATGGGCAACCGGGCTGATGGACGCGAAGCGCAGGGCCACGGTTGAGGCGGATGTGCGGGCAGCAAAACGCGGTTGCAAGCGGCCGAAGGCCGGATGGGTCTTAAAGGAGGTCGTATAAGGTGACTGGTCTGGTTTCGGCTTCAACAAGGGCTAAAAACTAGATTGGCGGCGCTGGAAGCATCACCCTCACAGGACATCTGCGAGGCTGGAAGCCGCTAAGTTCATGGTGACGTTGGTAACGAATGCCCCCCGGGAGTGACGTTCTAGCAGAGCGACGGTCTTGAGTTTCGCTCGCCATTGCGCGCATCGAGCGCCGAACCACATTGTCACACTGTGCGACCGAGCTGCCTGAGAAAGTCCACCGCGGATTTCTTGTGCATCCTTAGATCGATCCCGCGTCGCGGGTCTCGTGCGTTCACAAGCGATTTCATTTTGTCGGGATCGATGATAATCACGACGTCGGCATCAGTCACGTCGACGGAAAATCCCTCTTGCAACAAGCGATCGACATAGGCTTTCACTGCTTCTGCACTCAAAGATATTCCCGGCCAGATGTGGTGTGCCAATCTGATCGCCTCAATGGACACGTCCCTCTGGCTCTAAGTCGAGCTCGGCTTGACGAGCGGCCTTCACAAAAGCCTTGCGTGCCTTTCCAGCTTTTGTCTCGTTCTGCTGGCATCCAAGGCAGGCTACCAACGCATCACGCCATACCGTATCGTTTGGGCGCTTGGGCCAACGGCTTGAGAGGAGCAACTCGGTCAATTCTACGATGGTGGCCGCGTCATGCCAGCGGTGCGATCCATCGAACCTGACCGAAAGGTGTTTGATTTTGACAGGGGAGGAAACGAACATTTTGCGTGCACCCTTGCTAGGCTTAACCGCATAACCGTGTGCGGGCATAAACGTTCCATGCAGCAACGCCTTTTGCTGCTAAGGAAATGCTGAGCTTTCAGCAAATTAGTCGTCGTTTTATGGTCACTCTCCCTGTGCTCGCTCCCCGTTACTCTCCCACGGACGCTGTAGAACCACCGTTGGTCTCATCCAAGAAGCTGGCCTCACCTCCCGCATCTGCGACAACAGCGAGTTCAGCACGCTGATAGGGAGCCTTGGAACCATAGGGCTCAATCGGCGTTCACTAGCAGGTTTCCCAGCACCCGGAGGTTCGAATGCCTACTAGGATAGGCTCTAGCGAGCTCAGGCTTTTGCACAAAGTGCTACGCGACGCCGGGTACCTGGTGCGGGAACCTTCCGACGATGCAGCTGAGACGAACGTGGCCGCGATGTTGCTGATCCAGCTCTTCACCGAAGGGGTAACAGACCCAGAAGAGCTATCACGCCAGCTCGAGTTCCGCTTTGGGAAGCATCCTAAGGCGCTCCAAGGTCTTCCAGCGTTCGTACCGAACAACGCAATTCGGGGGCTGACGCCACCTGAGCATGCCGGGAAAAGGTCGCCTAACTGGGGCATTCGTAAAGCCCATTAAGCCGACTTCTACAGCGATGTACTATCTTTCGTCGCCAATAACGATTCCCAGCCCGCAGATGTACTTATCCGTTGGATGCCCAGCTTTCTCGGCCTGCACGAGGTTGTCGTCCAGTCAGCTACCTTAACCGCTTTCGCCAAGTGGTCCGAAATCGCCCGACGAATGAATTCCTGTCGCTCTCCCCTGGAGGTCGCGTGAGTGCATCCACTGCGGCAATAACGGCCGCTGGATGCCCTCTTTTCTCTTCCATCAATCGTCCACGCCCAAGCCCTCTTAGGCCATCGATCACGATCCTTTCGCGCCGTGGGAGTTGTGCTGGCAATTCGTGCAATAAAGTTGATGTTCATTATTCGTTCCGCTAAACCACTGGAGTCAGCATCGCGCTCCCGAATATTACCGTGACGAAAGATTTGAATGGCGAGGATAAAAGCTGTTGAGCCAATGGCAACAACCTTACGGGCATTGAAGGGGGCAGTCATCATCGTCGAGTGCCAGCGGTGCCAAATCCTCGGGGAGATGGATCGGAAAGTGATCGTTAAGCGGTTCAAAGCCAGCGCGTCTGTCTTGCGCGTCCGGCGGGGGCTTGTCGGCGTGTGCGACCGCATGCAGTTCGATGATGGCGAAGACGGTTGCTTGGCCATCATCAAGGCCCGCTCGTAGGGGCCTGGTCGCTCGCTCGGACTAGGGTCAGCGCACGACGTGATGACCGCCACACCGACCTCTTCCGGGGCTTTGATGCGTGCCCGCCTGGCGAGTTCAGGGGTCGCCTCGCCACCCTTCGCTTTGCGATGCCCAAGTTTTACTCGAGACCGAACGCCTGCACCGGGATCGCGCGTCGCCTTTGAAGAAATTGACGCAGTCTGACCTCCCGATTGAAACTTGGATAGGTCGTCGTCGTTATAGAAGCAATCCGCGAAAGTCGGCAAAATCGGAAAAGGCCATGAGAACAATTTTTATCACCGCAGCTATTGCGCTCGTTGCAACGCAGTCTTTTGCGATCTCGCGGTTAAATCCGCAGTCGATGACCTGTGATAGAGCCAGGGCTACGGTCCACAACCAAGGTGCAGTCATCTTTCGCTGGACGTCTCCACGGGGACTACCAATCTACGATCGCTTCATTCGCAACAGCCGATACTGCGAAGCGAACGAATATGCGGAATGGAAAAACATCCCGACGAGAGACGATCGGTCTTGCCCGGTTCTGGCGTGTCGCAACCTGGACTTACGACCTGGGAGCGGTTTCTTCATCCCAGATAACAGTCTTTGACGCTATCCGGCCCAGCATCTTGCCGCGGAACTTCCGCCCAGAGCCACCTAACCTCGCCGCGATCCGTCTCAGCAAATGATTTTGTTCGACCAACCCGAACCTGATTGTTCGGCGATCCGAACGAGATAGTTCGAATGTCGAGTTAGACTCTGTCTTGATCCTGGGTAGTATCGTCGCGTCAGCGAGGCTTGTGTGGGAGTTCGGTGTCCTCCCATCCTCGACCGCGACAATCTTGTTCGCCGGCCAAGATCGCCAACTGCGACGGTCAGTCGTCACAAAGCGCCGGACGGAATTGAAAGGCGGACATCGACCCCATTCTCCTGCCACTCGTAATCGATCGAGCCGCCGAAGTGTCCTTTTACCGAGGTCGAAATAAGACGTGAGCCGAAACCGGTCCTTTCGGGGAGCGGAACTGACGCACTGCCTCGCTCCGACCAATTCAGATGTAGCGCAGTGTCCTCGGTCCATTCGACCGTCAAAACGCCCTCAGAGCTAGCGAGCGCACCATACTTGGCGGCGTTGGTCGCAAGTTCGTGCAAGATCAGAGCCATGCTCGTGATAGACCGCGCGGACACCTTCGTGTCTGCTGGGCCAGTAACCCGGATCGTCGCGGACCCATCACGGGCATAGGGAGATAGGATTTCCTCTATCACGTGCGAAAGCGGGATATCGACGCCCTCCGCGGCCTCGGGATTTTCCATCACTCCCGGTTGGACAAGTTCGTGGGCCCGTCCCAACGCGCTGAGTCTTCCGCGAACGGCCCGGGCATAGTCGTCCACGTTGGTCGCCTGTTTCGCGCTCATGTGGAGCAGCGAGTCCATAAGTGCAAAGATGTTCTTCACTCGGTGATTTAGTTCCCGGAGTAGCAGAAGTCGTACTTCTTCAGCTTTCGCTTTTGCCTGCTCGTTTCGATGGCGTTCGATTGCGATTGCGGTCGTGCGCGTCACCATGCTGATAATCTCGAGATCGCGGGCGTTGGGCTCCTTCGCTTCGTGGTAATAGTTTGCGAACGTACCGAGCACCTTTCCGTCAGACGCGAGGATCGGCATGGACCAACACGCCCTTAGACCGTGTCTGATCGCCACGTCTCGGTAGTCAGCCCAAAGCGGATCGGTTTCGATATCCGTGACGATCACCGGCTGCGCTTTGAATGCAGCGGTTCCGCACGACCCTACCCCAATGGCAACTGGTATCCCGTTGACAGCTGCGTTGTATTCCGGCGGGAGGCTCGGCGCAGCGCCCTCGATGAGGCGTTGTCCATCATCTGAGACTAGCAGCACTGAAGCCAGCATCTCACCGTTCGTCGGCTTCTCAACTGTGAGAATAATGTCGCGAAGAACGTCTTGGAGCGGGCCACCGATAGCAACGCGAGTCAAAATCTCTCGTTCTGCGATGACAAGGTCGGAAAAGCCCGACATGAGGTTCACGAATTCCATCTGCGCTTTCTATTCGGTTTCCCGCCCATCTTGCTGCGAGAAGACACTGCGTTACATAAGGAGGAGCCGACAGAAGTCACGGAACATCTTTATTCTTTGCTAGTGCGGGAAACGTCATTGCATTACGATAGGTCAAAGGTCGATTTAACCAACTGCGACCGCGAGCCAATCCATATTCCAGGGAGCATCCAGCCACTTGGCGCGCTGATCGTCGTCGAAGACGATAGTGCCGCGATTGGTTTTGTCTCGGCAAACATCGGCGAGTTTCTTGGCGACACCAACCACGAGTACCACGGGCTTACCCTCCCTGAAGTCCTCGGAGCAGATGTGGCGCATAGCATCGGCAACGCCGCGGCGCGGGCTGGCTCCGGATCGACAGCAGGCGTCGTTCTGAATGCCTCGGTCGGCACGAAACGAAGCCGCTCCGATATCTCCGTTCACCGCTTCGAGGGAAGAACCTTCGTGGAGCTGGAAAACCCCGCTCCGATCCAAGACACGGAGATCGCGTTACACCTGACCCAGTCTCTTGTCAGCCGTATCGACGGCAAGACCGAGTTCGAACCCCTCGTGGAGACGGCGGCCCGCTTGATCAGGGCCATGCTCGGCTATGACCGCGTGATGGTTTACCGTTTTCTGCACAACGGCGCTGGTCGTGTTGTCGCCGAGGCGAAAGACCCGGGAATGAGCAGCTTCCTTGGCCAGCATTTTCCATTCTCCGACATCCCAGTCCAGGCTCGCAAGCTTTACGTTCAAAGCTGGGTACGAGTTATCGGCGACACAGGGTTTACACCTGTCCCGTTGGTCCCCGCGTTGAAAGACGGCGAGCATCCCGTCGATATGTCACATGCCTATCTACGAAGCGTATCGCCGATCCATTGCGAGTACCTGCGGAACATGGGTGTCGCCGCCTCCATGTCGATTTCGATTGTCGTGGAAGGGCAACTTTGGGGCCTTATCGCTTGTCATCACAACAAACCCAAGTGGCTCTCGATCCCATTGCGGATCGCTACCGAACTCTTTGCGCAGTATCTTTCACTTCAGGTCAGCGCGCTCGAAAGCCGACAGCAAAAGCTTTCCGCTCTCACTACTCGGCGAAAGCTAGACGCGATTATATCTGACGTCGATCCCAATGACCCAGTAGAGCTTTCGCTGAAGAAACGGCTGCGTGAATTTTCATCGCTGATCGCTTGCGATGGAGCAGGTCTGTGGTCGCGGGGAGAGTGGGCCGCCTATGGTGTGGCTCCAGACGAGCACGTAATTCCCGATCTGATGAAGGCAGTGACGGAGAAGTCTGACCGCTCCATTTGGGATACTCAGGACCTAGCGTCCTTCATGGGAGACGACAACGCCTATGGCGGGCGGGTCGCCGGATTGCTCGCGATACCGATATCGGCCGCTCCAAGGGATTACCTCCTGTTCTTCCGGAGCGAGGAAGCGCACCAGATAGAGTGGGCAGGAGAGCCGAAGAAGAAGGTCGAGATGACGGGTTTCGGCGAAAGGCTCACTCCTCGCGGAAGCTTTGAGACCTGGCGTGAGGACGTGAGGGGAAAATCCGTTCCGTGGACCGAGGCCGATCTGGTGGTCGCCGACTCGATACGAAGCTACGTACGCGACGTCATGCTATCGCACAGCGATGCGACCGAGGAACAGCGGGAAAGAGTCGAAAACCAGCGGAGCCTGCTTAACGCTGAACTCAACCACCGGGTCAAAAATATCCTTGCGCTCGTCAAATCGATCGCCACCCAAACGGGAGTGAACTCGGCGACCGTCGAGGACTATGCGAACTCGTTCGAGGGTCGCCTTAGGGCGCTGTCCTACGCGCATGACCAGTCGTTTTCGGGGACGGACGGGGGAGAACTGCGAAGCCTTATCGACGCTGAGGCGGGAATGCACCGGTTCGCCAAATCACCCGATCGCATCGCGCTATCGGGCGACCCGGTCGGGTTGACCGAACGCGCTTTCGGCGTGTTCGCGCTCCTGTTGCACGAGATGATGACGAACGCAGCAAAATACGGCAGCCTCTCCGTCGCTTCGGGCCATCTCGATGTACGATGGCACTTGGACGACAAAGGCGACTGCATCATCGAGTGGACTGAGAGCGGAGGACCGAAGGTGGTCGCTCCCACTCGTCGTGGCTTTGGTTCCAACCTCATCCAGAAGACCGTCTCCCACGATCTCCGCGGCAGCGTCCGCCTCGACTTCGACCCTGCAGGACTGAAGGCTAGGTTTGTGATCCCCGGTGAACACCTCCATGTTGTCGCTCAGCGCGAAAACTTTGTCGATATCACCGCTCCATCTAAAAGCCCCCTCCTCGGCTTGACCGTTCTACTTGTTGAAGATCAGGCCCTTATCGCGATGGACACCGAGGAACTGCTACGGGGACTGGGGGCCGCGAATATCCTTGTCGCCCCGGATGTCGCGAAAGCATTGGATCACGTTTCCGCAACGGATATCGATTGTGCGGTCCTCGACCTAAATCTCGGGAACGGCACTTCGGAGCCAGTTGCCTCCGAACTGATAAAGCGAGGAACGCCGTTCGTGTTTGCTACCGGCTATAGGGACAGCGTCAGCATCCCTCAGGGCTTCTCGGACGTGCCCGTTGTCAGGAAGCCAGTGTCGAGAGCCATACTGGCGACGGCCTTCGACACCGTCCTCGAAACGCAGACGAGAGATCAGCAATCATAGCGGGCCTAAACGGTCTTGCCCGGCGACCTGACTGCAACAGATTATCGAAACCCCTCGCAAACGGATTTCCCTTGTCGACCCACAGTTACCAAGACGATCCTTTCCGCTTCCTTGGGCATACCGGTGAAGTCGCGTCCATCATCAGAAACCACGACTGGTCGGCTACCCCGCTCGGAAGGGTCGAAAACTGGCCGCAGTGTCTGAAAACTGCCACGGCGCTGCTTCTGCAATCACCTATCCCACTCGTCATGCTTTGGGGGGAACAAGGGGTGATGATCTACAACGATGCCTACTCAGCGTTTGCAGGACATCGGCATCCCGAATTGTTCGGGTCGAACGTGCGCGAAGGCTGGGCCGAAATCGCCGACTTTAACGACAACGTCATGAAGGTCGGCCTTGCTGGACAGACCCTGTCCTACCGTGATCAGGAACTCACCCTTCATCGCAACGGGTATCCTGAACAGGTCTGGATGGACCTCGCCTATTCTCCTGTGCCGGACGAGAACGGCGACCCGGCGGGCGTCATTGCAATCGTCGTGGAAACCACCGAGCGTGTTCTGGCGGAACGCCGTAACAAGGAAGAATCCCAGCGACTTCAGAACTTGTTCGAACAGGCCCCGACGTTCATGGCAATGATCAGCGCCGACAAACACCGATTCGATATGATCAATCCAGAGTATCGGAAGCTGATCGGCGATCGCGACGTTGTCGGCCGTCCGTTCGTCGAAGCCCTGCCAGAGGTAGCCGAGCAGGGCTATAACGAGCTGCTCGCCAATGTCTTTCAGACGGGGCAAACGATCAGGCGGACGTCCGAACGCGTGATGTTTCGCTGGACCCAAGACGGACCTTTGAGGAGCGGTATGTCGACTTCGTCTATCAGCCGATCCGCGACAAAGGCGTAGTAACGCACATCTTCGTTCAGGGGTCGGATGTCACCGAGCGCGTGCGCGCCGAAAACCATCAAAAGCTCCTCATCAACGAACTCAACCATAGAGTCAAAAACACTCTGTCCTCGATCCAATCGATCGTAGCGCTTACGCTGCGCGGAGAGCAGTCGAAGCAGGAAGCGTCGGCTTCGATAACGTCGCGCATTCTTGCGCTTTCCCGGGCCCACAACATCCTTACGAACGAAAATTGGGACGGGGCCGACCTTCATCAAATGGTTGAAAGCGCCCTTGAAGCTTTCCAGCAAGATGGTCGGGTAGCGATACGGATTGAAGGTCCACCTCTCCGCGTAGGGCCGCACGCAGCACTGTCCCTCGCCTTGGCCCTGCACGAACTCGGCACGAACGCGGTCAAATACGGCGCGCTTTCGAATGGCACGGGCACGGTGACCGTCGACTGGAATGTCGATCCGAACAATCGCTTCACGCTTGATTGGACAGAACAGGGCGGGCCGAATGTAATTATCGCTGACCGTCAAGGATTCGGCTCTCGGCTCCTGTTGCGGATTTTGCCCAAGGAACTTCAAGGCACCGCGGGCATTTCCTTTGCGTCGTCAGGCGTCACCTTCAAACTGGAGACCTCGTTGGAAGCCGTCAGCGATCGATCACTGGTAGATGGAAGCTGAATGGCACGCATACTCATCGTTGAAGACGAAATGCTCGTCGCCATGCTGCTTGAGGACGTTGTTATGGACCTTGGCCATGAGGTTGTCGGACCGGCGATGCGTCTGGAGGCGGCCCTCTTGGCGGCCGAAGAAGAACAGTTCGACTTTGCAATTCTTGACATCAACCTAGCCGGAAAGCAGTCATTTCCGGTTGCTGACCGCCTTCGGGAGAGGTCGATACCCTTCATGTTCGCGAGTGGATACGGGGCGCGAGGATTGGAAGAGGCCTATCGAACGGTTCCAGTTCTCCAGAAGCCATATTCACAGGCGCAGCTTGAGGCCCTTCTGCGTAACATCTGAACTGACTTCGACCGGTAGCCCCTGACAAGTCGTAAGGTTCGGGGGCAGTCAACGCGGGACTTCCTTTTCCCCGCCCTCCATGCAAATTTCCGTGCCGCCTCATCAACCGTGGACACGACCATGCCGCCCGAATTCGATACTCACCTCGCTGCTCTCATGATCAAGTCGAAGAAGCGATCAAGGGATGACCTCTGGAACACAGCCATCATGGCAGTGAT
The DNA here is from genome assembly GCF_030380735.1 of Rhizobium sp. S152. Taxonomy (GTDB): domain Bacteria; phylum Pseudomonadota; class Alphaproteobacteria; order Rhizobiales; family Rhizobiaceae; genus Rhizobium. Next base: position 453,938 of record NZ_JAUDRZ010000026.1, read on the forward strand.
CGCCGCTGGGCTCGCTTATTGGGCCTATCACACCGTCGCCCATGCGGTCCTGTTTGCATTTTTGGCCTTCGTGATAGTCGCGATGGGCAATCGCATCTCAAACGAGATGCATCAGTGGCGTTCCAAGATCGAAGCAAACCGGCTTATGGACAAGCTCGGGATGTGAACACCGCTTTCCTTGTTTAGGTGGCGTCGTAGGTATCGCCCTCTTGCGCCTGGGGCGTAGCAAGCTCCATACGAGTGTCTGGATGGATCAATAGCCACCGGCCGATCGGAAAATGGCAGGGCACGGTTATCGGGTGCATCTACCTCGCCCTCGGCGCGCGGTTGGCCCTTCAGTACCGCTAACCAACACTCTGCAGTACCGCTAACCAACACTCTGCCTTGCGGCAACCTGAGCGTCAGGAACGCAGGCCACATGAACATGTACGCTAACGTACCAAGCTTTATGCTTGAACATCAATGGTTTGCCGCTAATCCTGAATGTCGATTGCAAGCCGATTCATTCATGCTGGTTCAACAGCACTCGCCCCGCCAGTCGCGGGGCGTTTTTTTTCCGGATAGCTGTCCGGTAAAAAAGGACGAGACATCGTTTGACCAAGACCGACTGGCCGAAGGAGCCGCTCACGGCCGACGACATGCAGATGTTGCACGGCGTCCTCGTCAACTGGTGCCGCAACAATGACTGCGATCCCTCCAGCGAGCGCGGACGGCTCGCCGCCAAGTGCTGCCCCGCGTCGTTCGCAGGGTCAAATTGATATCATGAGCAGATGCCGCCGATCCATGCATGTTCGCTTCTGATCGATAACCAGTCCATCTTTATCCCTGTTGGGAATGTAGACGGCGAACCTATCGCCCATCGCCTCTCCCTTGAATGCCTCGACGACATCGAATTCTTCTTGCAACTTGTAACTCCAATATTGACTTTTGGGGCAGAAAGTCAATGGCCGGTCAGGCCTCGCTTTGCTCGTCAGCTCTATCGATAAATTAAAGGAGAACGGCTAGAGCGAAGCCTGCCCTCGCCCGGCAAGGGACGACGCAGGAGCACGCGGTAGATTTCAGTAACCAGCTGAAAAACATGGGGTATTGCTTTGTTCCGGATAGACGATTTGCATATCGAATAACTGTTATTTGCCACATGATTAAGGGGCAGCGTGCGACAGCGCCTGATGGGCCGCGCGAGAGCAGGAAGATGGCAATTCACTCGAAAGCGTGTTCGACGGCGGCCTCGGTGTTGGTTCAGAGTTTGGTAGTGCTGCGTTCACCACATTTGAACGAGTCAACCACCCGATGAGGCGGGTTAAGGCTCTCGTCATCTTGTCTCGCTAAGGCCCCACCATGAGACAGTCCGAAACCAACGCAGAGAGTTGAAATGACCCGTTACGAAGTCGAGATGTCAGACGACCAATGGGTAGTGATTGATCGCATCACAGGGCTAGCTCTCCGTAATGGTCACAGTGAGCGGTGCACGCGTCTGGAAGCTCAGGCTCTCGCCGATTTTCGCAATGGCATTGGAAGCCCCACACAGGAGCGTGTCCGCACCCGCCTTCAATCCATCCGACTTGCGTGGAAAGCTATCGTGCGCGGGCGTCGCTAGCGCCCAAAACCCATTGTTCCTGCCGATAAAACGAGAAAGACCCGCTCATCGCTGAGCGAGCCTTTCATCACTGTCCGAACGCGTGGTCACTAATCGGACGCGGCCCTCGTAGCCGCTCGTAATGACTAGCGAAACATGCTTTCCGCAACATTAACGGGCGTTACCGGGAGAGAATGCAGCGAAATTAAAGATTAAGCTCCGTCTACAGCGAGCTGCCACTTGCCGCCGGCGCTTGCCGCAGGCAATCCGGGCGGGCGATACTTTCAAGGCACAGGCAGGGCAGACAGACGCAAGCTACTGAGAGCATCCTTGCCAACACCTGGGGAAAAGCCATTGGGTCTTCGAATTCGATGGACGTTGGGGAGAAATCGATGTTTGAGAGCGTCTCTGATTGCGGGGCCGACATGCAGAGTATGTGGATCAACATCGACGGACGGTTCGAGGAATTACAGATTCCCCACGATCGAGCCGAAGTCATGCCCGGCGTCCAATGGGGAATGCCGGAGAACCTGTTCACACCCGCCTTCTGGAAATATCAATCCGAGGCACAGGTCCGGCGGCGGCGATACGGAAACCATCGCCTCGGCGCGAACCTCCTTGAGGAGATTTCAGTATGCCTGCTTGGCGGCTACGGCATCCCCGCAGAGATGGGACTTCTTGCTTTCGAGCGGTTGAGAGATAACGGTCTGCTAGACGGCACTGCAAGCGAGGACGATCTGCGCGCGATGCTCTCGTCACCATTCGAGGGAGACGGTCGCTCGCGAAAATACCGCTTCGCAAACCAGAAGGCCAAGTACCTTTCACGCTCGCTCGCCGAAGCCAGGCAACTGAATGACCTCGGAGGTGACAAGTCGAGCCGTGATGCCCTCCTAGCGCTTCCGGGAATTGGTCCCAAGACCGCGTCATGGGTGATACGAAATCACTACGATTCCGACGAAGTCGCCATCATTGACATCCATTTGCACCGCGCTGGGCTGCTGATGAATCTGTTCGGGAAGGAATCCGACCCGGCCAAGGACTATTTCGCGCTCGAGGACGCGTTCTTGAGCTTTGCCAATGCCATCGCGGTACGTGCCAGTGTGCTTGATGCGGTGATCTGGGACTATATGAGGCGGATCGGCCCCACTGCCATTCGCCCACGCACGGCTGCCGTTTCACCGAAAGCCCAGCTCGAACTGGTTCTCTGACCTTCCGACGGGCCGTTTCACGGGGCCATACTACCCAGTGCGGCCACCCCAACGCCGATGGCCGTGTGACCCGACGGGAGCAAGGCGTCGACAAGGCCCTGCCCCAGGATTCCCAACGGGCAAAACGCCAGACCGAGCGTCGTGGAGATGAGCGCCATCGTTTGCAGCGCCGCTCCCGCGTCCCGCCAAAGGAGCGACTGGTAGTTGCTGTAGAGGGCCTGTGAATCACGGGTATCGGCCAATAGAACGAGAAAGCAACCGTTTACGCCCGGGATAACCTCAAGGCACTCACTCAGAAAGCTTCGGACCTCGCTGGGCGCAGTTGGCGCGATGGACTCGAAGCAATCATCTTCATCGTTGTAGAAGATGATTTCGCCCGCGCCTGTCACGATCAGACATTTGACAGGATGTATCGCACCAGCGGAGACCAAGCGCTTTCGCCGGCGGCCTTCAAGGTCGCCAGCACCGAAAAACGTAGTCCGGAAAGTCTCCCTTAGGACCACCGCGGCATCGGCCACGGATATTGGTCCTTGGCTCCTGATTGATCGTCGCCCATCCATGGATGCCTTCAAAAGCCCGTCGTCGAGAGAGAGCGTGCTTCTTTGGGCATAATCGATCGTGTTTTCAGAATTCCACGCAAACCCCTTGCGCTCGGGCTTAATCCCAGTCCGGGGCGACGGGTCCTCAGTGCGGGACATCGCCAATAGCTTCCATTGTTTCGTAGTGCTTTCGGCAGCCGCGGCAGTGCCCGCACGCGTAATCGCTGACGTGGCAGGAGTGCGACCAAGCTAGTAAGTCGTCGGGAATGCCGGATTGCTGTACAAGTTCGGCAGCTGTGAAGGCCGCAGCCGGGGCCTCCAGTCGCAGTCCTCCTTCTTGCATCGAGAGAAGATCGCTCAATGCTTTCACGAACTCCGGTCTGCCGTCTACGTGAAACCCATCGGTCTTGAGAGCCCCTATTTCGAGGACGTCTATGTCATGCTTTATGCATTCCATCGCCGCGATGGTCACGAGCATCTGATTGCGATAAGGCCACCACTCGCTAGCGGGTGCGTGCTTGCTCACGGCCGTCCCTGAGAGATCGCCGCTACCAAGCGCGGACAAGTCGACCCTTATGACCTGGTGCTGTATTCCGAGCGCATCGGACACAGCTGACGCTGCGCGGACTTCACCCTCCCCGGACTTTTGCCCATAGTGAATCGTGATCGCCAAGTCCGGGCGTCGCCAATACGCGAGACAAGTCGAGTCCATCCCACCTGACAGCAGCAAGGCCCTACGCATCATCGCCACGCGATCTGGAACATCGCGCTTACCAGGTCGTCGTGCAGGTATGCGCCTGTGCCTCGTGGCAGCTTCAAGTCAACCTCCCGCATGTTCTGTGCTACGCAGAATACGGGTTTCTCGAGCGCTCGGGCGAAGCCAACCTCGAAGACGGTTCCTGGGCTGCTGCCGTTCAACAAGGCAAAAACGACATCACAGTCCCTGATGGCGGAGATGTCATGCTGAACTACGATGTCAGCGCTGCCGGGCCCTACGTCATGAATCGGGCTGAACACCGACATGCCGAGATCGCGGAGATGATTCCGGACATCGTCGATGAGCATTCGTTGTCCGGTCTCTCGAAAAGGGCCCGCGAGATATACGTTCCCGCCTGTTCGGCGGGCCGGCTCGCGGTTAGTTGAAATCGCCTCGTTGGACAGCGGCAGAATTCGAGACTCGACGTACGCCGCGGTCGCCAAGCTTGCGATGTTGGCTGCTTCCGCGGGGTCCATTCGATCGACCGCCCAAGCCTTCGTGAACGCCGCGACGAAGACGTCACCAGACCCGATCGTGAAGACGTTTGTCGTCTTGTACGCGGGCACGGCGGAGACCTTTCCCTCGTGGTAGACAGCCGCCCCGTTTAGTCCGTCTTTGATGATGACCACCTCAGCGCCATCACGATCCTGGAGTGTCTTCGCCGCTGCTGCCAGGTCAGCAGTCTCCGTCATCCGAAGTGCCTCTCCCTTGTTCGCGACGATGGCGAGATGAGCTGCTTGTGAACGCGACGCCGAGAAAGGCAAGACCTCGAAAGCCGACTGGGGATCATAAACGCAGTAGTCTGAAACCACTTCAGGGTCGCTTTCCAGCATTCCGAACTTGATGACGATCTTATTGCGTATTGGCGGGACTTTGACCGGCGCAAGCGGAAGCTGGGGAGTGATGGCAGGAACTGCCAACGAGTGCACATAGTCGAAGACAATGGGCTCAGGTCGATCAGTGACAAAAATCGAGACTCCGTACTGCTCGAATATCGCAGCCGCGGAAATCTTCTCGCGACTGGAAAGTGCCGTGTGGAGTCGCAAAGTCAGCCCGGATGCGGCAAGTGCCATTGCCGCACGTCCAGCCGATCCAAACAATTCGTCCCAGTAAGGAAAGGCGCATTTTTCTCGGTAGACGCCGCCTACGATATCGACCGCGGTCATTGCGGATAAATCTCCACCGTAACGAGCCCACCTTGAATCGATGTTACCCGCGCCTTGTAGACCTGCCCGAGAGCAATGCACTCGATGATGTCCGCAAGACGCGCGGACGTGATCGAGCCAGCGATCTGGCCCGACGATGTCATGACTACGACACGCGATGGCTGCGTCTGGTGATGGACGTCCAGCACCGCGCCAGCCTGTATCGTCGCGATTACGGTAGCATTCGGCGAACTAAGTCTGGTAATTTCGGTGAACAGGCAGGCGTTGCCTCCCCCTGCTCCACCTCCACCACCGCCGCCACCCGTATCGGAACCCGGCTCAATTAGCGTCGGCTTTCCAACGGTAGATGCGGGCCGCCAGTTCTTGTCCGAGCTATCGCTCGGTCCTCCTCCGGACATCTTTCAACTCCTCGCTTGCAGTCAGAGTCCAGCCGCTATGGCCCACCCCATGTGAAATTCACTTCAAGATTATGGTTGCGGGATTTGGCTTGTGATCTTTATTCGCGCCATTCCCTGCGTCCACTGCAGCTCCGATTAGACCACCAGCGATGATGTTTCCCGCCATGGCATTGTTTCCTCCATTGCTCGCGACGGCGTCGACTTTTACGGAGCCGCTTTTGCTTCCGAGCTTCGCGGTGGCTGTGAACGCGGTCTTTCGCGGCACCTTGAGTTGGCATGGGGTCGCCGGGCAGCTCAAACCAATGTCGGTTGAAACCGCCGCACCTCACGGCACCGACTGGATTGTGACAAGTTCAGTTGTACCACGAGTGACGGAGGCACAGCTGGAAAGCGCCGCAACAAGTACGGACGCAATAATGCTCTGATATTTCATCGAAACCCCGATTGATTACTTACACGACATGAGTAATCACGTGATATCCAAGTTGCAACATCAAAAAGTGCACCTTAATGGTTTATCAGCACAACTCTACTACGGTCCCGGTTGAAGAAGCATGCATTTATACATCGGACAAATGGGACTGCATCGATCTATTCAGTAAAGTCGACTGTGGAGATATCGCTTGCCGTGAGCGTTGTGGGTGACAAAGAATCGGGCGCTGCCATCTGGGGCCAAGTTGATGCCGCAATATGCTCTCCAAGGCGAATAAAGGTTGGCCTCGGTGGGGCACGTAAAGCTTCACTACCAGTTGATCCGCGAGCGAGTTTTACTCTGATGACGGCGAGGTCGACATCACCTTGGTTCGGCGACTCGGTCAAGCTCACTTTCACCGATGGCGTCATCGGTCGGGCCTCGAACTTCCATGGCTCGCGTGAGTTGCATTTTTGCAACGACGAATCTGAATTGGATTTTGGTGTTACATAATCGCGTTGTCGCACGTATATGCACCCATGACAGCATCTTGCGAAACGCCACCACGGAAAATCGGCATCTTCTGGTTCGTTCCGGCCGGTAAAAGCTATCAACTTATCTGCCTCGCGCACGAGGCCAGCCGCGTCCACACCATCGGTGGATTCAAGACAATTGAAGAAGGGCATGTCGACACCTGGGCAAAGGTGCAGAAGGTGAACCGCGCCCTACGGCCGTTCGGCTACGAGCACTTTCCAAGGGGGCGCGTTAACTGGCGAGAGGTCGATGGAGCATTTCTGCTCTTGGCCGATCCCTCGATCTTCGACTGCGAACTTCATTCAGTGATCATTGAGCGTTGGAACCTGCAGGCGGAGAACGTGTACCTCATCCGCGACAGTCATTACCGGACGAACCAGCTTCCAACATTCTTCAGCAGAGGGGGACTTGCATGAACGATGGGTTGCAAATCTGCATTCATAGAGGGACCAATCAGATTGGCGGTAGCTGCGTCGAGCTGCAGTATGCTGGAAAACGTATCGTGGTGGACTTGGGGCTGCCTCTGGACGCAGAATTGGAGGCGACCGACCTTCCAGACATTCCTTCCATTCACAGCGATGACGGCTCGCTGCTTGGCTTCTTGCTGAGTCACGGGCATCGCGATCACTGGGGACTGCTGCCAAAGCTGCCTCCGGCTATCAACGTACACCTCGGCCGTAAGACGCTGTCCATCATGACGGCTGCGGCTCCCTTTATTCCTGGCGGTTATGCTCCAGTGGCCTCCGTGACATACTCGGACGGGCAGCAGTTCGAATTGGGACCGTTCAAGATCACGCCCTATTTGATGGATCACTCTGGGTTCGACGCATATGGCTTCCTTATCGAGGTAGGTGGCAAGCGGGTTTACTACTCGGGCGATATCCGGGGACACGGTCGCAAGGCCGCACTCTTCGAGCGCTTCATCAAGTCACCCCCCAGCGCCATCGATGTCCTCCTAATGGAAGGATCAAGCCTCGGTCGCCTGCAAGCTGGGGAGCGTTTCGAAACCGAGGCCGAAATCGAAAACCGTCTCCTCGACGTCATGAAGACCGCTAGCGGCATGGTTCTGGTGGCATGCTCCGCCCAGAACATCGACAGGGTGGTTAGCGTCTATAGAGCCGCGAAGCGTTCCGGCCGACAGTTGTTGGTTGATGCCTACGCAGCTGAGGTCCTGAAGGCTACCGACACGAAGTCGATCCCCAAGCCAACTGAGGAGTGGAGCGATGTCAAAGTCTACATCCCGCAGGCACAGCGCCGCTTTCTTAAAGAGAAGAACATCGCTTCGCTGGTCGATGCCTATAAAGGACGGCGGGTCTTCCCCGAGGCGTTGCGGAGCGAGGCGGCTCGTAGCGTGATGATCATCCGACCCTGGATGCTGCGCGATCTGGAACGTGCAGGGGCGCTCGACGAAGCGACAGCTGTCTGGTCGCAGTGGGATGGTTATCTGAAAGACGAGACTGGGACCAGGTTCGTCGAAGCCTGCGCCGCATCCTCTATTCGCTTCGAGATCATTCACACATCCGGTCACGCCGATCCACACGACCTGAAGCGCTTCTCCGAAGCCGTGAGCCCCATGAAGCTTGTTCCGATCCATACGTTCCATCCGGAGCAGTTTGACGGCCTGTTCGCCAACGTCGTTCGCTCCAGCGACGGCGAGTGGTTCAACGCATAATCCATTGAGAGAGGGAGTTATAATGGACGTTACAATCAAACCGTTCGCCCGACACATCAGCGACAAACAGATGGAGCTTTTCAAGGCGACAGCGGCACACCCAGAGGGGGGATGGCTTCGCGAGGCGCTGGCAGACCCCGACCTGTTTTTCGGCCTTCGAGACGGACGCGTAGACGTCTACTTTCGCGGACAGGTTATTTATTCCATCGAGATTGGCACTGAGAAGCTCGCGACTTTCACGCACGTGAAGTATCTCGTTCTCGACGGGCCTGCCCCCTACATCAAGATGCAGGACGGAACCTTCACCTACAAGCATGCCCATTTGCACGACGTCTACCGTGACGGCGTTTCGCTCGGGCAGATCAAGTCTGCTGCAAAAGCATATGCTGGGGCGGAAAGCAAAGGCATCTATAAGGCGATCAAACGCGACCCGTCCGTAATCGACGTCGAGATCGCCTTTACTCGCAGCAACGATATTGCGGAGCATAGTTCTCAGGAGCAGGAACGCACCCAGGATCGGGTCGACATGGTTCGACTTACTCCGGCCCGTGACGGCTACGATCTCATCTTTTGGGAGGCCAAGGATTACAGCAACAAGGACTTATTCAACGACAACATTTTCAATCAACTGGCAGCGTACGCTAGGCAGCTGGGTAGGAGGGCGAGTGAACTGAATACCGCCTATCGCAGGGTCTGCCAGTTCCATCTCGACCTTGATGGTCTGCGGAAAAGTCTGGGCTTCCAAGGGGCGTCGGCCGCCCAGTTCGATATGTTCACAGATGTTGCCGGAGACCGTCGCCCGCTGCGCATCATAACCGAACCAAGTCTTTTCGTTTTCGGATTTGACAACGACCAGAAAAACGGGCGCTGGAAGGTCCGGAAGAAGTCAATTGAAGCGGTCATTGGTAGCGATCGCCTCAGGGCCGTCGGGAACCCTAAGGACGGGCTTGGGTCAACGGGCAAGAGCCGGGAAAGCAATTGATGGCAATATCAAACGCGGTTCAGAAGGGACACTACATATACGTCTACGACGAACGCGGTCGGTCGATCTTCGAGAAGCCCGCTGGCAATGGTCCAAAAGACGGTTTGGTCGGCTTCACCGGCTCCTCGGTGAGCATCAGGCGAGGAGCTAACATCTACACCTACGACGACCGCGGCCGCTACATGTTCGAGAAGCACGCGTACTGACACGGAGAGCGGCATGGCGAGATCGCGAAAGAAGGTGCCCTATGTCGGAGCCTGCGCCGACAGTGATCGGCCCAGCAAGAGGCGGGCCCACCACCAAGAACGCCACGCCGTAAGAAACGCGTTGAAGCGGGAAGAAGACATTCCCGCTTCGAAGGCATTCGGCGATCCTTGGAACGGTGACAAAGACGGGAAGGTTTGGCTGGGTTTTGATAACCCCAAAGACCTAAGAAAATAGCTCTCACTTGGTGGCTACTGCTCTCAGCCGATCTGGCCGACCCGGCGGTCGCTCTCAATCGTGCCATGAGCCAAATCTCCGACCATATGCTTGATCCGCAGACCTCGAAATAGTTGCCGAGATGGTTCTTCGACACGAACCCATCGTCGGGAAAACACTTCAGGTGACGGACGAAACAGGCGTTGTGATTACTCTCATACCCTTCGCGTCTGTGTTGCGTCTCGACTGTTGAGGTCTCCTGCACCTTCAACATCCCGATCATCGACGCGCGCACGTTGCTGCGAGCAGAGCCGTGGTCTCTCCAAATGGCCGGAACGGACGCTGGGACCTGTGGAGAAACGGTCCAGGATGACGCGGTTCGCCAAGCGAAGCGGGCATACCTTGTTTAGTGTCGCCCGGCCAGTGGGCGATTTTCGCTATTTCAAAGATGCTAAGGGCCCGTTTTCGAGAGGCTTGCCCCGGTAGCCAGCTTGCTTGAGGACACTTGTCATCCCCGTCTTTCCGTCATCATCCGCACGTTTTCGATGACACACTGCCCTCTACGTCATTTAGGTACATCATCGAAGCGCTACGCCAGTTAACGATCGGCCGGCTAGATGACTGCACACACACAATGATGTCCGAAGAGCGCTCCGGGACGAAAAATGTTGGCGACACTCTTGGGGCCAAGTGACCCCAAAAAGCCTAGTGTATGGCGATTGACGTCGGTGCGTTGCAATGGACGGCCATGCGCCCGACGAATGTTTCGATAAGTGCGGACGTGATCGCTTGTATTGTCACGATCCCACGATTGTAAAAATCGATCCCAGCCGCACCGAGAATCTCGGTCGCGCTGTCGTCCGGTGTCACGTCGTAGTATTCGAACCAGTTCCTGACAGCTTCCGAGACCACTGAAACCGCAGGTTCGCTATCCACCATGACGCGCGATCCCTTAGCGTGGGAATGAATGCGAACGAGGAAGTCCCACCGCAGCCGCGACGCGCGCCAGTTTGCGAGAATCCATGTCCTGCGCGGCCTCAATCGCTTCGATTTCGTCGACGGTGAGACCACAGGTTTCGGCGACATCTTCCAGCGAGTAGCCACGCGCAGCGCGAGCCTTTCTGAGGTCTGCCGCCACCCCTGCCCCCAACCTTTCAGTGCTAATGATCACGTTCATTTTGACCTCCATGCGTTTGGCGCGAGAACGCCGGAAACAGCAACGAGTTCCGTCCATTCAGGCCCGGCAAAAACGATTCGTTTTGATTCGGAACGAATCGCCTCCGTAACGATTGATTCGCGACTCTATAGCAGAGGAGTAATGCGTCATGACGACTGGTCATCGTGCTCAATGGAAGGGTTTCATCAAATTCGGCGAGGTGTCATTCGGAGTGGCACTCTATACCGCTGCGTCGACATCGGACCGCATCACGTTCAACACGATAAACAAAGCGACGGGAAATCGCGTCAATCGTGTTTTCGTCGACAGCGAGACCGAAGAGCTTGTGCCCAAAGAGGGCCAGACCAAAGGCTTTGAGATCGACAACGGCCAGTACATCATCATCGACCCCGAAGAAGTCGCCGCGACGGTCCCTGAGAGCAACAAGACGCTGGAAGTCGAGGCATTCATCCCGTGCTCCGACGTCGACGACGTCTATTTCGATAAGCCCTACTACCTGACGCCAGACAAGATGGGAGGGGAAGGGTTTGCGGCGCTACGCGATGGCATGAAGAAGTCGAAGGTGGCAGCGATCGCAAGGACTATCCTTTTTCGTCGAATGCGAACCGTCCTCATCCGCCCCCACGGGCGGGGGTTGATCGCCACGACGATGAACTACGATTACGAGGTCAGGTCATCCAAGAAGGCGTTTGAAGAGATGCCGAAGATCAAGGTCGAAGGCGAAATGCTCGACCTGGCAAAACACATCATCGCCACGAAGAAGGGTGAGTTCGATCCTTCAGCATTCGAGGACCGCTACGAGGCGGCACTTGCCGAGCTTGTGAAAGCCAAACTCGAAGGCAAATCGCTTCCCAAGCCCAAGAAGGTGGAGGTTTCCAAACCGAACGACCTGCTTGCTGCCCTTCGCGAGAGCGCCGGACTTACGAAGGCGGCTGCCGATAAGCCCAAACGCACCGCTGCAAACGCCAACGCAGGCACAGGCCGCCAGCTGGCCGCGCGCAGAGGGACTTCCAAGGTGGCCGCGTCGAAAGCCGCGCCGCAACGAAAGGCCAGCTAAGGACAATTGCCATGGCACAGAAGTACTATTGGAAAGGCTATCTCAAACTTTCACTGGTCACCTGCCCGGTTGCAATGACGCCGGCTACGAGCGAGAGCGAAAAGGTTCGGTTCCACACCCTCAACAGGGAAACGGGCAATCGGGTCGTTTCGCAATATGTCGATTCAGTCACCGGGAAACCGGTGAAGGATCAGAATGAAGCCAAAGGCTATGCCCGTGGCGAAAACGACTACGTCGTTCTGACGGACGATGACCTTGACGCGGTTGCTCTCGATACCGTTAAAACGATCGATATCGAAAAGTTTGTCCCGGCCGACAGCATCGAATGGATATATCTGGAAAAGCCGCATTACCTGATGCCAAACGACGCGGTCGGCAACGAAGCCTTTGCTGTCATTCGCGATGCTATGAAGGCGGACAAGGTCTTCGGCGTTTCCAAGCTCGTTATCGGCCGACGTGAACGCGCCGTTATCTTGGAGCCTCGCGACCAAGGCATTGTTCTCTGGACGCTGCGCTTCGGTGACGAGGTGCGTCCCGAGGAAAGCTATTTTGAGGACATTGATGACGCGGCGGACCCCGACCTTGTGCCGTTGGTCCAAAAACTTATCAAGAAGAAGTCGGCCAAATGGTCGCCGGAGATGGTCAGCGATCCCATACAAGAGGCGTTGCTGAAACTGATCGCTGAGAAGCGGAAACAGCTCAAACCTAAGAAGTCTGTAAAGGGAAAAAGCGCCACCGCCTCGGCGTCCAATGTCGTTAACATCATGGACGCCCTTCGAAAGAGCGTCGACGCAGAGATCAAAGGCCGGAAGGCCGGGTAAGTCGCAACGAAAGCTGCCCATAATGGGCTGCTTCAGACAATTCGGTGCAGTTGCTTGAGATAGGAGATGATAGCGCCCCTATGTAAGTCTGGACTTGCCTCTCGCCGTGTGTCACGCGCTCCCAAAAAGTTCCGCGCGTCGACAGGATCAACGATGACGATCGTATCCTCCCCCGTGACGTCGATAGCGAAGCCTTCTCGCAATAAGCGATCTACATAGGCCTTAACCAAGTCTTCGTGCATGCGCCCTCCTCGGGATGAGACAGTTGCGAACAGAAGGACAGTGGGCCGCCCTCCCGTTGGTCATCGTAGGAAGGAAGTTCGGTATTCGCCGTGGCCACCCCTCGATCTCGATTTTGAGAATGTTTAGGCGGAGGAAACGTTCCCGAGGCGACACTTCCATTAACGGGTATTTTAAAGGGTCGAGGTCTTCAAAAAGATCGCCGGACAGATTCTGAGGCCAAGGCTTACCATGTGACGTCTACGCATGCGCCTCTTCTGCAGGCGGCGACATCGGCTTAGTGATCGAATCGTCCAAGCGTCTCATTGCTGCGGCAGCTACGGTGCAAACGAGTAGCAACGCAGCAATGTGAACATGCAGAAAGCCTCGGCCCAAGACGACTCGAAGATAGGCAAGCGAATCCGGGAAAGACGCAAGCTTCTCGGGCTGTCACTTGCAGACGTCGGAGCCGAAATCGGAGTCTCGCTTCAACAGGTTCACAAGTACGAGACGGGTTGCAACGCGCTTTGCCCAGCCAAAGTAGTGCAATTCGCACTCGTTCTACGAACCGAGCCCGGTGAGCTTTTCGGACCGGCGCAGATTGCAGAAGAGGCAATCCTGACTCTACCGGAAACGGGCACTTTGGGAACGCCCTTCAATCACACGGCGGAAACCATCGAACTCACGGCTGCCTTCGCGAAGATACGCGATCCTCGTAGGCGGCTCTCGGTGATCGCGTTGGTCGAAACCCTTTCGACTACCTAAGGCGATCGACGTCGATCGATCAACCGGAAACGAGGCCATTATGCTCGAGGCCACCGTTGACTGTCCAACGAAAGTCTCCTAAGCCGCGCCGCCGCGCCTAATCTATAGGGTAGCATCGGGAAGGTACGGTCTGCGATAGGCCGAACCTTCGCCGCCTCTCATCCTCCAACCGATGGCGTTCGCCAATCCAGCGATGTTGTGGTGTCGGCTCCTCGAGCAAAATCAACCAATTCATATTGCGAATAACTGTTATCCGCCGACAAGCCTCGTGATCCGGCTCGTGAAATCGTACGTCAGCGCCGCTACGCGCGCGGGCTTGCGTAGCCTCAAACGCATCGCCCGCGTCAATTACGGAGCCACAATGTCGCCAGCACCCTCGCGATCTCACGCACAATTATCCCTCCTGCTTCTAACAATGAGCACCTTTGTCATCGGCACCGCGGAGTTCGTGGTCATGGGCATCCTGCCCGACGTCGCCGCTGATCTGTCGATATCAATCCCCAAGGCAGGATGGCTCATCACTGCCTACGCGCTTGGGATAGCTTTCGGTGGGCTCTTGTTTTCGCTGATTGCCAGCAAGTTGAAACGCAAGGTAGCGCTGGTGAGCTTGATGGCATTTTTCGCTGCGGCCAACGCAATCTGCGCGTGGGCTCCAGGTTATGAGACATTGATGGTCGCCCGCGTATTGGCTGCTTCAGGCCAAGGGGCATTCTTCGGTATCGGTGCGGTGATGGCGGCGAGCCTCGTGCCTGCAAATCGTCAGGCCTCCGCGGTGGCCATGATGTTTACAGGGCTGACCCTTGCCAACGTCCTCGGTGTTCCACTCGGTACGGCTGTCGGCCATTGGCTCGGATGGCGCGCTCCATTCATCGCGATCACCGTGCTAAGCGTTGTCGGCATGATCGGTTTGGCGTTCGCATTGCCTTCTTCTCACGGCGAGGAAAAGGTCGACGTCCGCTCGGAGGTAATCGCCTTGGCCGATCGCCGCATCTGGATTTCGCTGGCAAGCACCGTGCTCTTCACTATGGCAATCTTCCCGGTATTCACCTACGTCGCCCCCCTGCTCCAGAACGTCTCTGGGCTCTCTTCTGATTGGATCGCAATCACTCTCCTGGTCGTCGGCCTTGGCATGACTCTGGGAAGCTACGTCGGCGGACGCCTATCCGACTGGTCGCTCCAGCGTGCACTCGTCGGCATCCCCGTCGCCATAGCGGTCGCTTCCCTCGCACTTCGTTGGACGACCCCGTTTTTCCTGCCTGGCGAGATCAACTGGTTCGTGTGGGGAGCCGTCACCTTCGCGGCGATCCCCACTCTCCAAGTCAGCGTGATGAGGTTCGGGTCCGGAGCGCCAAACCTGGTGTCCACCCTGAATATCGGGGCATTCAACATCGGCATCGCTCTTGGGGCTCGCGTCGGCGGCGCGGCGCTGGAGAATGGATATCAGCTCCTCGACATCCCGGTCGTAGCGGCTGCGATTGCCCTGCTCGCACTCGTCGGTGTTCTGGCCTCCACAGCGCTCCTGAGAACGTCGCCGAAGTCTGGTCCCGTGACCGCGTAAGCAATACGTCCGCTGCTGTCGATACGAAAGCAGCGGACTTCACGTTCGCCGATCGGGGCTGCGACCCAACGTCAGCTATCGTTGTTTGTCTTCTCCTGCCTCATTCACCAAGATTGTTGACTCCTTCGCAAAAGAGAACATAATAGGAACACTCAATCTTT
This sequence comes from Rhizobium sp. S152, assembly GCF_030380735.1. Lineage (GTDB taxonomy): Bacteria > Pseudomonadota > Alphaproteobacteria > Rhizobiales > Rhizobiaceae > Rhizobium. The sequence continues at coordinate 469,360 of NZ_JAUDRZ010000026.1, forward strand.
TGAAGGGATGACGGCGATGACCAAAACGCCGATTGGACAGCCGTGGGCTAACGAAGAAACGGGCACATACTGGGCAAGCCCGAACGAGGTGACGCTCGCAGAGGTCCATCCGCTTCTGATGGCGGTCCTTCTCATGCGCCTGGACTACGCGGACTGGTCTTTGTGTTCGGTGGATGTGTACGACATGGGTTCGGGCGCGCCACTTGGGTCATTCGATATCGGTTTCAATCCAAGGAGCGGTGGAGCGTGCGGTTACTTCAACGCCGTGGGTTTCGAACAGATTATGAGCAAGCCCTTGTGGTTCAATTGCTCCGGCGATGAGAGCGATGTCATCGAGGCATTCTATTTGCTCATGAGGAATGCCGGGCATGTCCAGTAAGTCAGCTCAGGCAGGGGCGACCAGCTATGAAGTCGAAGCCGCCCTCGCCTACCATGACGAGGATGCCAAGGCGACAATCGCGACGCTTCTCGGAGACATCAGGCATCTGCGACTGCAGCTAGCATTGGCCGAGGCAGCGATGAGCCGAGGGTTGACCCGCGGTTGGAAACCGAAATTCGAGCGCGATCTCTGATTAACATGCGACGTCACACCAGCCTTGAAGGAATTTCAAATGAGCGACATCGATCGTCAGACGTTACAACGCGCACCCAAGCTAGTTGCACATAAGTGCCACTGTGGGGACTGGGCTGGCTTTGGCTTCTGCACAGCGGATTCCCAGGATTGGTGGTGCTGGAAACACTACCCTTACAAGACCTCGGCCCGACTAGAGGCGGCGGAAATCGCTGCCAAATTGACGAAAACCGCTGCGTAGCGTGCTTTGACTATGTTGTCATGGGCTGAACGAAACGGTGTTCAAAAGTCGCCGCCAGCCAAGCGCGTTTCCTGTACGATCGCGACGTGCTCACGAAACGCTCGAACCGCTTCGATCGCGTCGTGGCATAGCTCGGCCATGGCGGAGGACACGTCATGGATGCCCACCACCGCTTGACCGTGGCGAACCGATCCAAGATGTACCGATCTCATGACGATCGAAGTCAATTCAAGCTGGGCAACAGTAGAGGCGTAGTGGATTTCGACAACAAGTCGTCGCGTCGCGTCGACGGCCGCAACATAAGTCGCATCAATCGCATTCCGGTTGTCGATGGACATATCTGTTAGTCTGGACATGCGCGTTCTCTCTTTTGCAAACCGGAAGGTAGCTGGATGCACCCTACAGGTCGATTGCGCACGACAACGTTTGGCACGAGAAATGGTTTGAACATTTGTGAAACGATGGCCGGCAACAGAGGCTGCGAACGTCCAAGCAGAGACGCTCTTCGTGCAGGCTTGCGATGTTGCTGTCTTAAATGTCGACGGCTACCGAAATTGCGAGGACCGCCTCGTTCGGTTGCCAAAATGCCACGCCAAGCGATGGAAGCAGAGATGCTTTATGCCACGAGACCGATCAATCGTTGCAGAGCTGATTGTGGCCGCTAAAACTCCCTGGCAGCCAAAGTGGACTAAAAATGCTTCAACGATCTAATAATCGACGGATAGTCCGGAGGTTTTTTCAAGCGGTGGCAACTTGCGCCGCGGCTTTCTCGCTAACGGGCGGCGACGTGCGCGCCCAGACCGCCACTCAGGTCGCGCCTTTCTCACTTGTCGCAGCCGAACTCGACTTGTTGGTGAGTGACGATACAAGAGCGGCGAAGGTTGACGGCATAAGCTACTTCGTAATCGACGACCGTGGCGCTGTGGTGCGTGGGCCCGTCGTTATAGTGAAGGGGTCACCTGCACCTGCTCGTAAGGCGTTCGAGAGAGATTTTCGTGCCGCGATTTTGAAGGCAGCGCCTTTCGACCCACTCAAGGAATATGTTGGCAAAGTTGTGACCTTGCCCCGTTGAAATAATCCATTTTGAAGTAAGCTCTGGCCCATCGAAAGGACCAGAGAATGAAGCGCACACGTTTCACGGACGAACAGATCATTGGCATTCTGAGGGAGCACGAGGCTGGCACGCCGGTCTCGGAGCTTTGCCGCAAGCACGGGGTCAGCGATGCCAGCATCTATAAATGGAAGGCCAAGTTCGGCGGCATGGATGTATCCGAAGCCAAGCGGCTGAAGACGCTGGAAGACGAGAACACCAAGCTGAAGCGGCTCTTGGCGGACGCGATGCTCGACAACGCGGCTTTGAAAGACCTTTTGGGAAAGAAGTGGTGACGCCCGCAGCAAGGCGGAAAGCTGTCGCGCATTTGGTGGGTCACCATGAGATGAGCGAACGGCGGGCGTGTAAAGCCATCGGCTTTTGCCGGATGACGATCCGTTACGAAACCAGGCGCAGCGATGACCATGACCTTCGCGAGCGAATGAAGGCGCTGGCGCATGAACGCCGCCGCTTTGGGTATCGGCGTCTTCATGTGCTGCTCAGGCGGGAGGGTCACCTTGTGAACCACAAGCGGCTCTTCCGGCTCTATCGGGAGGAGAAGCTGACGGTGCGCAAGCGCGGCGGCCGCAAGCGAGCGATCGGCACCCGAGCACCGATGCTGATCCCGCTTGCCGCCAATGATCGCTGGTCACTGGACTTCGTGTCGGATCAACTCACCGATGGTCGCAGGTTCCGGGTGCTGACCGTCGTCGACGATTGCACCAGGGAATGCCTGGCACTCGTCGCCGATACGTCCCTTTCCGGCCTGCGAGTTGCCCGTGAACTGGATCGGATCATCGAGGGACGAGGCAAGCCGAAGATGATCGTCAGCGACAATGGCAGCGAGTTCACCAGCAACGCGATCCTGCAATGGACGGATCGGACCAAGGTGGAATGGCACTACATCGCGCCTGGCAAGCCGATCCAGAACGCCTTCATCGAAAGCTTCAATGGGCGGCTGCGAGACGAGTTCCTGAATGAAACGCTCTTCTCGTCACTGCCCCATGCTCGATCGGCGCTTTTATCTTGGCGCGGCGATTACAACGATCATCGACCACACTCTGGACTTGGCTGGCTGACACCTGCCGAGTTCGCTCAGACAATCAACCCGCGACGTGATGCGGTGCTGCGCAGCCGGAATGGCTCCGCACCGCAACCCGCCGCTACCGCCCCAAATACAGCAACCCAAAACCGCTGGAGCGAACTCAAAACTGGATAAAACTTGGGGGCAAGGTCAGTTCTAGTGCTGCGCTTATCGACGTGCGGCTCTGGTGCGGACGCCTCTTGTGGACATCACATCAAGTCGACCCCACCAAAACTGGTGCAAAGCTGGCGAGACCAGAAATAGGCAAGCCTCTTGGCTCCCGCGAGCCTCTGGACGCTATTTGCCGCTACCACCAGTATCGACTGACCCTGGGATTTGGAAGTCCGCACTTACATCGGGCCGCGTGAGATGAGAAGGCAAGGAAATGCGAACTTCCGTAAACCGCACTCCGCCGTGTACAAGTTACGTTGACGCGCTCTCTGGCGCTGTATTTCGCCCAAATATGGGTGTGACGTTGGATGGTTCCCTCGGAACCTGCCGCGCGGATTGATCCCGCCGTTTCCAGAACTCCTCCATCTCCGATATCTTTGCGGTGAACTCACTGCGAGGGTCGTAGTAATTTGGGCGGCTCGGCAACGGCAACTGGTGCTCATCGCAGATGCGCTCGACGAGGTCCATCGCCCGCAAGCCGAGGCGCGCGAAATCATCTTGTCTGTGCTCGAACAGATCATTGAAGTCCGGCGGCTCGATTTCGATCGACTCCAACGCATCGCGTACGTTTCGTAGCCGGTTCGGTAGCCACCTGATTTCGTCGGCGAGATCGCGGTTTAGAAGCGACCAGTCCGCGTCTTTGGGAAGCACGAGTACGGGATCATCGGAATGAAGGAAGAAGTTCTCTGGTTCGTCGACGTCGTATTCAGGGTAGTCATGAGCCGCGATATAGCAGGCCCCAACGAGGTCATCGATCGCCAGCACCGACTGCATCGCGAGGTCGCGAGTTGCCTCGTCATCTGAACTTCGGAGGACTAACTCACCTTTCGCCCAGAGCCAAGCTCCAATCGACGTCGCGCCGACTAGGGCACCGCCTGCGAAGGTCACTGCAGCTAGTTCGAAAGGGATCATCAGATGTCCTTGAGTGTCAGCTGTGGCTGACCAATAGGAACACGATTCCTGGAAACTGAAAACAAGTTCCCTCATCAAATTTGCATCTGCAGGGCAAAATAGAATGCAAGAATCCAAGTTAAGGCCGTTAAGGACCCCAAAGACAAAATTACAAAACGCAATTGATTTCCAATCGGTAGGAGGCCGTCGTTAACTTGGCTCGGAGGAAATCGTTCACACGAGAGTTCCGATTGCTGGCGATCGGTCTCACCAGATTAGATTGTTCGACCAATCCGAACCAAATTGTTCGGCCGTCCGAACGAGATAGTTCGAATTTCGAAGTAATCTGTGTCCGAATCTTAGGGAGTATCGTCCGAAAATTAGTAAAGTAACGCTGTCTGCCAACCGGATTCGATCGAAGAATCCGGGGGTTAACCTACGTTCGAATTTCCAGAATCTAGGAAGAATACTCCGCACTTCCGTAGACGCAGACTAAACTGGTCTACTCCGGTACGCGCGACCGACACCATGTACATCGTGGACGACGCAACCTGCGAACAAGACCCTCTTCGTTGGCTCTCTTTTGAAGCTTCGGAACCTAAAACACTGTTTAGGCGTTCTTTTTCGCATTTTAATAGGAGTAAAACAGCGCATGTCCACAGGTAACAACGCTCGCCACCGCATGTACGCATTCGTAGCAGCGATTTTCGCAGCCGGGATTGTGATCGCGGGTACCTATGTCATTATGGCTAAGCCAGGCGAGAGCGCAGACAAGCCCGTCTCCGAGGTGGTCAATCCGAACGGCTAGCGAGTGGGAGCGGTATCTTGGGAAAGGTATTCATAACAGGGTCGAACGACGGTCTGGGGCTTGCAGCGGCACGAAGCTTGGCGCGTGCTGGACATGAGGTTGTCCTGCACGCGCGTTCTCAACAAAGGGCTGATGCCGTTTCCCACCTCTTCCCCGACGCCAGTCACGTGGTTATTGGCGATCTGAGCAAAGCCGATCACGTTCGGTCGCTTGCATCGCAGGTGAACGATATCGGTCGCATGGACGCCATCATCCACAATGCAGGTGTCTATTTGCAACCTGACCGAGGCAACACGCCCGAGGGCCATGCGACGACCCTCGCTGTAAATACCCTCGCCCCTTACATGCTAACTGCGCTGATCGAGCGGCCCGAACGCCTTGTTTACCTCAGCAGCGGTATGCATCGGAGCGGTGACGGCTCATTGGCCGACATCGACTGGCAGTCCCGGCAATGGCAGGCAAGCACCGCGTATTCCGAAAGCAAGCTGCATGTGGCTGCCTTGGCACTCGCTGTTGCCAGATTATGGCCAGATACGTTGAGCAACGCCGTTGATCCCGGTTGGGTGCCGACTAAGATGGGCGGTGCAAGCGCGACGGACGATCTTGAGATGGGTCATCAAACTCAAGCGTGGCTTGCGGTTGAGAACGACCGGGACGCAACGACGTCTGGTGGGTACTGGTACCATCGACAACGACAACAGCCCTCGCCTGCTGTAGAGGACGTCCGGTTCCAGGATAGCCTCTTACTGCGCCTCTCGGAAATGACGGGGGTCCGTCTTTAAGCTTATCTGACACGGCCCTCGCCAGCGCGGTGGAAAGGCGGTTAGGGAGCGGCGGGCCAAAGGTCATTTCGCGAGAGGGTTTCCGAACAGATCGGTGGGACGGCGGTCTTTTGCGGAGTTCGGTAGCAGATGCCATCAAGCCAGCGGGCGGCAGCTTCGCGCCGATACTGAAAAACTGAGCGTTGTCGGCACCAGGCTGTCGTGATTCAATCGTCTTACTGATTTGCGGAGGATTGAGTGATGATGGGATGTCAGGCGGCTCCGGCGCAGCTTTTTTAGATTTCTGCATTGATGACCACGTCCCGGCCGAGCACCTGTTGCGTGGTATATACCGTCATCTCGAACTCGATAGCGTTCGCAAGCAGGGCGACCGCAGCACTCGACCGTTTGTGGCCGTTCTCCGGCCTCCGGCCCCGAACCCAAACCGCTATCAAGTTCCGTAACAGTTGCGTCGCGCAGTTTGACAGTACCCGCCTTGGAAAGGGTTCAAGGCCAGTCAGGGAAATTCACGGGATAGTCGAAAGAGTTGCCAGCGGCGCAGACCTGGCAACGCACCGTCGATCAAGAACCCCCTCAGTTTGGGATACCGAAGCGCTGCGGATCGTCGATCCACCGCTTCATCTTGTCAATGAAGCTCCACACGTCGTCATCAGCCGGCGTGAGATAGTCGGCGTCACGTGGATCAGCGCCCATAGCAGTAAACGCATTGAGCAGCCACTGCGTTTTGTTGGCGATCTTGGTGATCCCTCTGACTCCATTAAGCCAACACTCCAACTCACCAGAAGTCACAAAAAACACGCCATAGCGTGCGAACTCTTCAATAAGAGCCTTTGCTTCCTCGCGGTTAGCTTCAGGTAGCGCTTCAATCCCAAGTTTTTTGCACTCTTTCCTGCCCGCATTAGCCATGACTTTTGCCAACTCGTCACGCCGAACCTGCAATGGCTGAAGAACCCCGGCCTCGGCGCTGATTAGTGGCCAGAGATGCGCGAAATCATTGTCCATGAGAACATCGAAATCCATAATGCTTGCCGCGGGCACCCCAAGACTTCTCAAAGGCAAGGCTATGCGCGGAATGGTTTGCCAGTTCTGTGCGTTCAAAAACAAGGCATCTTCAATTCCGCGATGCACACTCACAAGGCGTGCGTTGACCTCATCATAGAACGCTCGGTCCGCGTCGGCTTCGCAGACAAGCACACCTCGGTGAAATAGCCCCCGCATTGCATGCGCGGATCGCAAAAGCGGATTGTTCATGAGTTCTCGGATATGTGCCGGCTCGATAGAACGGCTGGTTGCTCTACCGAAGTCATGGGTTAGCCGAACGATCCTTAGTTCCGGGGCAGTCTGCATGCACCCTAGAAGGAAATCAGAGCTGTGAGTAGCGACCACTAACGTTGCGTCTCGATCACGTGCGGTTTGCGCCAACACGTTGCCGACGCGGCGTGATAAGGTTGGATGCAAGAATGCCTCAGGCTCATCGATGAGTAGGATGCGATCTGGCAAACTCATCACCGCGGACACGAGGCCGACGGATGTTTTGACACCATCTCCGAGATCGCTGAGTAGATCGGCATCTGCATGAAATGCGCGCGCTTCGGTATCAAGCGCTTGTTCCTCCGCCTCAGTCTTCGGTGCACGTTTGCTGAGACGGATACGGAATTGCGTCATACCAGTAGGATCGACAACAAAGAATTTCGCAAACGCATCCTGAGTGAACTTTCTGACTTTCTGCCGGGCGTCTTTATCAAGGAAAAGCGCCCAGAGATGATTTTGCGGCTTCTCCTCAAGTGAGCCCGTTGCCTTCGGGTCTGTGAGTTCAAATCGTGTGCGACCATCCAGTAGGATGGTAAAAAATTTCACAAAGTTATCTCTTACGGATTTGTGAAAATCATGAGAGGCCCAGCCCTCGAACCACTTGCCCGTATGGACGTGAATAAGTAGCTGCTGCTCATTCAGTTTGACGCTTGGTTTCTGGAAGTAAGCATGATCGGCGACTGTCGTATTTCCTGGCGGCGTAGCGATCTCAAACATCTTCATCATCGCTGCGATGCCCTCCCGGTCCGGCAGGGAAAGATCAACGCTGTCTATTACTTGGTACTTATCAATCTCCTTATTCGCACATTTCGCATGTATCTCCCGCAGCGCACGACTTTTGCCGGCATTATTGGGGCCCACAAGGACTGTGACGTTCGGACAATCGATGGTCACAGGAGGTTGACCGGGCACAGGGCCTGCCTTGAATGTCAGTTTGGCGACTTTGAGAACATCTTTCATGGCTACGTTAAACCACACCTCGCTCGACTTCGTCGAGCTGTCATCGGCCGATCCGATAAAGTATGGCCCGGAGTTTTTGATCATCGCCGCTTTGCAACGGGATCGCGACCCGCTGAAAGATCGACCAAAGGGCTGACTTTAGCCAATGTGCGGACAGGCCTGCCAAGCTGTGACTGGTCATAATGGGCACATTACCTCGCACACTTGTGAGTCGGAGAACGTGTCCGGATATTTATGGGGCCATTAAACGGTGTTAGACATTCATCTCTCGTTAGTCGTCCAACAACCAAGTGACTGTCGCTTCCCGATCGGCATCAACCGCACGGTACAAAGCCGTATACCAGCCGTTTATCGGCTCTCCAACGAGCGAGCCCTGAATTTTGTGGTCAAGCGTTCGTCTGACGGTTGCCTCGTCGTGTTGAGCTAAGTCTTCCTTGAGAGCGGTCAAACTGTTTTGAGCGCGAGTGCCGTAACGCTGAGACAGTCCTAAACGATTGAAGTGCCGTTTAAGCTGATCCTTTTCTGCTTCCGAAATGCTCGCATTGATGTCGATCTCATACTTTGCGGCCACTGCCCTGTGTCGGTATTTGAGGGTGACTGACAAAACCGACTGAAGCGACGTCGGCTCGAAAGCTGGATGTATAAAGAGTCTTTCGCCGCCCGGAGCCGCCTTGTAGAATTTCGACTTCTTCCGGTTGCACGTCGCGCATATGTAGATCAGGTTTCGCCCGTGAAGTGCGAACTCCGGGAATTCCTCCTTCGGCAGGTAGTGATCGAGATCGGGATTGGAATCCAGTGTGCAATAGGGGCAAAGATCGGCATGTCGGCTTGGTAGCGAACTCGTCATGGCCGCGAGAAGGCGGTTCATTCCGGCCGTTCGGTTCTCGAAGGCATCAATCAAAGCATCCTTCTCTCCATCAGCCAAGGCGATCGCCACACGTGTGTGAACGTCTGGAGATGCTTGATCGTAAGCGTCGCAAGCGGGAGCGATCAAGTTTGAAAGTGGGGCTAAGCTCAATTGCCTTGCTGGCGTCGTTGCAGCAACAAGGCGGTCGTAGGACGGCACTTGTTCCGCGGAATAGGGTCCAATCTTCCGCACGTTACTCAGCCTCGTCGTCTTGCTCGATTTCGAGCGCGAACAAGTGCGACTGAGCGGGGATGCCCAGCGGATATGGGAAAAGTTCAGCGACACCTTTCGCATCTTTGTGAACGTCGAACAGATCATCGAGCACTGTACGGAAGTCGCGCTCGGCACCTGTCAGGTCGAGCACCTTGCGCGTAAGCTCGCCAAGGTCCTCCCCAAAGCTCTCGAATGTCAGAGGCTTCACCGAGGGCATATTGAGGTTGTTCCTAGTAACCACCCTGACGTATCGACTTGGTATCTGCTGCAGCAAGATCGGAGAATGCGTTGCCACGATCGCATAGGAGTCAAACTCCTCCAGGACCCGATTGAGTGCGTCGACAACACTGCTCAGTAGCCCAGGGTGCAGGTTGGTTTCGGGTTCGTCGATGAGAAGGAGCGCTCCCTCCTCGATGAACCCGACGATATTACTAAAAATCGCAGCGACGAGGCGCTGGCCGGCGCTTAATTGTTTGACCGCCATTTTGCGAGTTTGGTCGTCGTCGGATGTAAGCGCCTCCGCCTGCTGTTGGTCAAACAGGGTCGCAAGGACCTCTACGAGGCGCTCCATACGATCGGATGCAGCGACTGGCTCCAAAGCCTCGGCCAACATTTTGTCGACCTCGTTGGCATTGATGGTTCCATCTCTTGTTCGTAGTCCACAGTACTTGTACGACGCTCGAGACCTATACGCGACCCCACGCGGACGTCTTGCGCTCGTCTCCTTGGGGAGTGGAAATTCGTCGAATACATTGTACGAGATCGTAATGACGCGGCTTACCTTGAGATCGGCAGATACCTTCGCCTTCGGCATAGACTTGATGGTCTCTTCTTCGAAAACCTCGTCGGCCATGCTTTCGAATGCAAGACTCGACAGAAGCTGCGTCTTGCCCGTGCCGTTTCGACCGATGAGAAGCATCGTTCGGTTTGGAAGGCCTCCGTGCCCGCTGAAATCAAATTTCACATCGTGAGCTCCAGCTGCTCCTGGCAACTGCATCCTGAAATCGAAGTTCGGAGGATCGACTTCCACAAACGGCGCATTGATGTAGTACCCACCGCGGTCGAAAGCATGCCGCGATGATACCTCGCGAAGAAAGCTTTCTTCCCAGAGTTCTTGCTTGGTAATGAGATCGCGACGTTCCGGAAATGAGACAATGTCGCCTACAGCATCGAGATAATCGAGCTGAAGATCAGGATGGAGGTCCCTGATGCGGCGATAATAGGCTATGGATTCGCCAAGCGAAGCCACGTTTTTGGGTAACGCCTCAAGAACGGCGGTCGTGTTGGCGCGAAAACCTTTGTTGTCGTGCGCAATCCGCAGAGGCCCCAGATCGATCGCTTCCTTGTCGCTGACATGCAATGTGGCAACGAAGCGCGACCTCCACCCGTAGTCGTTCCAGTTGTCCTGGTAGAGGCCCACAAAAGGGTAATGTAACTCAGCGGTGACGGGTGCCTTGGCAAGTTTGTGTACGACGAATTGCATGAAAAGACTCATTCCACGTATTTATGCAATGTAAAATAGCAGCACCTATCTAAGATCGACAGTGCCAAGGCAGATTTAGGGACATTAACGGTGCAACTAGGCTGTTCACTAGCGGATTTCTTCGGCGCAGTCCTTGATAACCTGTTTCAGTGAGATCGACCGCACTGACCGCGTGTTGAACGACCGGGAAGCGCCCCCCGAAACTAAGCACCGAAAAGGCGACTTATCCGACCTCGCGTCATTCACGGCGGTTGGGACCCGCCGCATCGCGCGGAAACCCCAGCTTGCGCTAGGACTTTTCGGGCGGCTTCGCCGCGACACTAACCCCTGGCCCCATCAGCAACTGCTTCCCATCCTCCAGCGTGGCGATAACGCCGTCCGTGTAGACCTTCACAGAGGCCACGATGCCTTTTGGCCCGTCCTCGTCTGGAGACGACACGTACTTTCCTATGTAGCTCTGGGCGAGCTGAAGGCTCGACATCGACAGCAGAGACTCGAGCTTCGCATTTGACTGGATTTGCTGCTCCACCTGGGAAAAGCTTGCCAGCTGCGACATCTGCTCGCTGGCGTCCATTGGCTGGGTCGGGTCCTGATGCTGTAATTGGGCCACGAGAAGATGGAGGAAGTTGTCGTAATTCAGCGACGCACCCTTCTGGGCGTCGTCGACAGCCGATTTCTGCGCTGGTGCGTTTCGGGCGATCGCATCGACGTTCATGTAAACTCCTTTAGCCGCTCAGCTTGCGAGAGCTTGGGGACGGTTTTCCGTCGCGGCAACGTTGTCATGGCAGACTGCGGACAGATTGTTGCCATCCGGATCGACCACAAACGCGGCATAATGGTTGTCGTGAAACTCAGACCGCAGCATCGGGCTCCCAATGCTGATGGCCCCCGCAGCTAAGGCGTTGTCGAAGAAGTGATCTACGCTTTCGCGGTCCTCTGACCGGAAGGCTATGTTGGCACCGCCAGCGCCGGTTTCGATCTGTACGATCCAGAGTTCAGGAAGGCCGCCCACGCCGAATGCGGCCCCCTCGTCGTTTACGAAAATCTTCAAGTAGCCAAGCGGTGGGAGTACGGCGTCGTAGAAGCGTACGAGCGCTGCCAAGTTCTGTGTTTTCAGTCCAACGTGGTCGAGCATCATGCCCCTCTGTGTTCGTAACAGGCAATTCCGCAGCAGGTTGTAGAGTGATTCTGTACCGATTGGAACATTACTGGTGCCATCGATGTCGACGGACCTGAGGCCGCCAAGAGCTTATTCGTGTGCTGTATAGATCATATGCCCCAATCCCTCCTTCAGAGCGTGGCTAACAAGTCATAACTTGATCAGCACACACCGATCGGCGACTTATGCGCCAGACGGCAGGCAAGCCCGACGTCACGGCATGACAGTCCCGAGGAACTGGAAAACATTCATGGCTGGTGAAGCCATAAGGAGACGGGCATGCGTGGCATTCAGCTTTCTGAGTTCGGCGGAATGGAAAACCTGAAACTGGCGGAGATTCCGGAGCCAGCAGCACCCGGGCAAAATGACGTCCTGCTCGGCATGGAATACGCTCCGATCAACTTCAACGACCTTCTGCTGGTGAGCGGCAAGTTCCCGCGCAGGCCGAGCCTCCCGAGTGCCGTTGGCAACGAAGGCGTTGGCCGCGTACTGGCTACAGGCTCAGACGTGACGACCGTAAAAGTGGGCGACCGCGTCATCCCGCCTCTTTACAGCTATACCTGGCGCGAGCGCATGATTGTCCCCCAAGACGAACTATTTGCGATCCCCGAGAACATCGACCCCAAGCAGGCTGCCATGCTCCGGATTAATCCGCCGACGGCAGCCCTGATGTTGAGCGAGCACGGCAACCTTCGACCGGGCGACTGGGTTGTCCAGAACGCCGCGACCTCCGGTGTCGGAAAATCAGTGATAGCATTCGCGAAGGCCCGTGGCTTCAAAACGATCAATCTGGTGCGCCGCCCAGAGTCTATCGAAGACATCTTGTCCTCCGGCGGCGACATTGCCCTCTTGGACAATGACAAGGCGGTCGAAAAGGTGGCCGACCTCACCAAGGGTGGCTCCGTTCGTCTGGCAATCGACGGCGTCAGCGGTAGGTCAACGGTAAGGCTGCTGGAGATCGTCTCCCAAGGAGCATCGCTTGTTTCGTACGCCTTCTCCAGCGGTGAAGTAGCGATCCAAGCTGATCTGCGACCGCTTTTGCGCAAGGCGGTGAGCCTCTTCGCATTCTATCAGGCTCGCCCCGCCTATGACACTCAAATGCCCACCCTACTTCGCCAGGCCGTCGCCATGGTGAGCGAAGGGACGCTCAAGCTACCTGTAGCAGCGGTTTACCCGATGTCCGATTGGGACGCCGCGCTGGCTCATTTTCAAAAGGGCGGGAAGGTCCTTCTTGATTTGAAATCCTGAAAGGGGCGTGGATTGCGTGGCCAAAAGTGAGATCAGTGGGATGTGGTTGATGCACTCGAAAATCGATCTCGACAAATCGACTCCCGTTGGACACCCGGGCGACTTCCAACGGGATGTCGAAAACTGTCACGTCACCGCGATCCGGAGGGCGTCCCGGAACTTGACACGCATCTACGACAGCAAGCTTGCGCCGATGGGCCTGAAATCGACCCAGAGGACACTGCTTTTACACATTGCCGCCCGACCGGGCATCACCATCACCAAGTTGTCCGCCCTGACTTTGGTGGACAAGTCAGCGCTCAAACGCAACCTCGGTCCAATGCAGCGACAGGGATATGTGACGATCAACGTTTCCCCGGAAGATGCGCGTTCGCGATCCCTTGCGGTGACAGCGAAGGGTCAGGACCTGCTGTCGAAGTCACGTCGTGCTTGGTTGGAAGCACAAGAATTGTATGAGGACTCCGTGGGTATCGACGATGCGCTCGAGATCAAGACGCTAATGAGACTCGTGGCAAACATCAGCGAACCGGGTGTCGAGCGAACGGGCGTTAAAACGTAGAATTGCAGTACTGCCGTCATCCCGTTAGCAGTTGTTAGGTTTTGTCCCGTTTCGGGCCGGGATACTTGAAGTAATATTAAACGCCAGCATCCTGTTAGGAAGATTACTACGTCAGGGGTGGGTGTGATGCGAAGAATATCGCACGACATATTCGAGATACTCTGTGGGCCGACCTCCAATGTCTGCAGTGGACTGTTTGCCTGGGACATCTTGGAGGACCGCCTTCACGGCGATGCTCTGGTGGCGGCTCGATTTGGAATCGACGCGACGGCGCTTGCCAGCGGCATCCCCCTGCTGACCTACCTCGGCCGAATACATAGCGAAGACAAAGGAGAAGCTGCCCATGGCCTACGCGATGCAATAGTGACCGGCCAACCTCAGCACCAGCGGTTCAGGGTGAAAGGCATGGACGGCTCATACGAAACGGTCCTGATGTCGGGGCAGTGTTTCCCTGACAAGGACGGTGTCGCCCGGGTCTACGCAGGGATCATGTACAACGCCTGCGACGAGCCCACAGCTCCTCTCGAACGCCTTTGCGCAAACGCGCTCGACGTCGCCAGGCAAACAGGAAACGAGTTGGTCGGCCGTTACCTCGAACAGGCCCTCAAGCTTCTTGCCAAACCAAACTAGACGGGGTTCCGTCTTTTTACGTGCAGTCCCGGGATATCCGGCAACGGCGTTACAAGCCGCGCGTTCATCGAACGTGCGCATAACTCATATTCGAGTGCAGCCCGTTATCGTTCCTCTCGATCTGCGTCAGAACGGCGCGTCTTCCGACGCAGTACGCGCCGCAAAGCATCAATCACAGCACGTGCTGCCAACGGTACCTCCCCCTTGGTTCACGACGATCAACCCGCGCCCTCACGGGGACGCGGCTGTGGGGGCTTTTGTCGCTTGCTCCGTGGGTTGACGGCCCCGAGCAGGGGTCTGCAACTCAGGGCACGGGCATGCCGAAGGGGGCTGCTCGAAAACGTGCCCCTCTATTAAGGGACGCTTTTGAAATGAACATCCGTTCTATTCTAATCGGCTCGGTAGCCGCTCTGACATCCGTCTCGGGGGCTTACGCCGCCGACGCCGTTGTTGCAGCGGAGCCCGAGGCAGTCGAGTATGTACGCGTCTGCGACGCATACGGCACCGGCTATTTCTACATTCCCGGCTCCGAAACATGCCTCAAGATCGGCGGCTACATCCGTACCGAGGCGCGCTTCGGTCGCGACCGCGCCGGTACGTCGGACTGGGATTTCTGGACCCGTGCACAGGTCGTATTCACATCGAAGAGCGAAACTGAATTTGGCACGCTGACCGGCGTCATCAACCTCCGTACCAACGCGAGCAACGCCTCGAACGCTGGCACCTTCCTGAACGAAGGCTACATCGACATCGCAGGCGTTCGCGCTGGCATGCAGTACAGCTGGTGGGACGACGATCCGAGCGGCGAGACCGATGTCGTGGCAAGCAACTCGACGCGCCACAACTCGCTTCGTTACCAGTATGAGACCGAAAACTTCGCAGCTGGCGTCTCCTTGGATGAACTTGAATACGACAGCGGTTACCGCGGCAAGCCGGGCGAAACCTCCAACAACCTCGGCGTGGCTGGACAGGTCTCTGCCAAGTTCGGCGGAATCAGCGGCTACCTTCTCGGCGGTTACGACACCGATACCGAGGAAGGCGCAATCCGCGCCATCGTCTACGCCGACCTCGGACCCGGCCAGCTCGGCATTTATGGTGTCTGGGCAAGCGGTGCCAACTACTACTACGAAGAGTCCGAGTGGACCGTTGGCGCTCAGTACGTCGCAAAGCTGAACGATAAGTGGGCGATCACCCCCGGCGTACAGTACTTTGGCCACACGCAGCTCGACGCCGACGGCGAAGGCTTCCACGGCGGCGATGCCTGGACAGCTGGCTTAACGATCGACTATGCACTGGCTGACAACCTCAGCACCAAGCTGAGCGTTCAATACCACGACGACGACGAGAAGGATGACCAGGTGTTCGGCTTCCTGCGTCTCCAGCGGAACTTCTAATCGACAATTCTGGCGGCGGCGCTCCATTTCCCGCCGACGCCAGGTTGGGAGGGCGTGTTAGCGTCGTCGCCCTCCCTCCTCTCGCAGTAATAGTTGCTTCGATGTAACAGGCGGAGCAAGCGTCCAGGTCCGCTTGAGTGCTCCGAAAGAACGTTCTATCTGATGCCAGCATTTCCGAGCACCTGATCCGCTTTCGAGGCATTCCTGCATGGCCCACCTGGAATACGAGCCGACAGAACCCCTATACCATTACTGCACCCCAGACGGCTTCCGTGGCATCCTAAAATCCAAGGTTCTCTGGTTTAACGACCTCACGCAGATGAACGACCCCCGCGAACTGGAGCTCGGTCTCGAGCACTTCATCGAGGCGCTCAAATCTGTACGGCATAACGAATATGAGGGTTACAGGGGCTTCTTTCTGTCAATTCTCGCAGCTAGGCTTACCTCGCTGAATCTCAGCCAACAGGCATTCTGCTGCTGCTTCTCGCTCGCGGGAGACGAACTTCCGTTATGGCGGGAATACACGAACCTCGAAGGTCTCTCGATCGGGTTCAGGCCAACAGCAATCAAAGACATCAATGCCAGAGTGCAGAAGGCGAATTACCTCATAGGTCACTCGCTGGAGGCGTTGCGCGCAAAGGTTCTTGAAATCGCCGAACCGTTTGACCCTGATGGGGAGCCAGCCGACGACGCGTTTTGGACGAATGCGTCGGTATCTGCCTACGCATACATCACCGCCGTCAAACACGGCAGCTGGGCGTATGAACGTGAAATTCGGATGATCCACGTTCAGGCGAGAGAAATGCCAGCCTCGTTTCCCGCGGACGACAGCCAGTGGATCATGCCGAGTAAACGCGAAGGTCGACTGGGCGAGGTCAGCTATTTACCCCTTCCGTTTGGCCGCTATCGCGAAGCGGAAAACAAGCATCGTCGGGCCATCGCGAAAGTGATCATCGGCCCAAAATGTGCGCTGACCCGTCAGGACGTCGAGAAACTTCTCTCGGACGACGGCTATACTGGCGTCGAGGTCTTGGAATCGGAGTGCCAGATCAGATAGCCCACCGTGCCTTTTGCCACGGCAAAGTTGATAGCCGCGATCTCAAGTCTCGAATTGTTGCGCCAAACCATTCGCTTCGCTAGTTGTTTTGGGCTCACCAACTCAAAGACTGATTCATGATGACGCCTCAAGATCAGCTGCATTACCAGAACCTCAAGGCAGCGCTTATTGAGCTTGCTCCTTCCGGCCCAACGGGATTCGAGGGTCTTGTTGCAGTCGTTCTAGCTGACGTACTCGGCCAACCATTGAGGCTAGCAAAATCGGGCTCGCAGCGGGGCCGCGACGGCGACACGGCGTTCGACGACGGCGCTATCTACTTCGAGGCAAAGCGTTACGGCGACCCTGTGCGCGCGACGGAGGTCAAATCCAAACTGATCGACATCATGAACGATGAGGTCAGCCAGTTGGAAATGTGGGTGCTCGCGGCGACCTGCGAAGTTGGCTCCCAGTTGGGCCAGGACGTAACCAAGACAGCGGAAAAAATCGGGATCATTTCGGTAATCTTGGATTGGCCAGATACAGCATTAGGAATGCTTCCCGTCGCGATCGCGTCCTGCGCCGAGAAAGCCAAGCGGTTTCTGGACGATAATCTCGACGTCGCGCATGCAGGTCTCGTTGCTCCGGCAAAGGCGGCCATTGACCATCTCAAGGCACATCCCGACTTCGAGGAGCTACACCGCACCCTGAGAGCAAACCTCTTGTCCCCTGAGAAACGTCACCAGCACGCAAAGGTCCGGAACGACGCGTGGATGCGGGAAGCGCTTTCGAATAAGATTCGTGCAAATTCTGCGTTCCGTCAGGTTTTGACGCCGTTGGACGCCTCGCGCCTGCTCCCGCTGCAACGCAAGGAGGAAGTGCGGCTAGCGAACGCGTTCTCTGGGCGTCCTGCCACGGACCTTTATGCCGTCATTGGAAACGAAGGGGTCGGGAAATCCTGGCTTGCAGTCCAGGCTTGGCTCTCGTCGGAACGGCGCTCGATTCTCACGGTCGTGAACTCGGCCGATCTGCAGTTCCACGAAATTTTCCAGGACTTCGATAAGTGGCTTGTCGACCGAGTTATACATCAAAGCGGCGGAGCTTCGAGTGACGACAGGCTCAAGCACTTCTGGAAACGACGTTTTGCAGGGTGGCGCGCGAATAGCTCGCCGGAGAATGTTCGGATCACGTTGGTCCTGGATGGCCTCAACGAAACCGGCGCAACAGACTGGCCACGTCTGATCGATCACATCGCCTTTCAGATAAAGGAACTGGGGGGCTGCCTGGTTTTGACCACCCGCCTCACCCACTGGTCAGCGTTGTCGAAGTCTTTGCTTTCGTCTGTGACTGCGGTCCGCGTCGAACCGTGGACGGTCGATGAAGTACGGACACTCCTGGCGTCATCGGGGATCGAGATCGGCGACATCGCTCCGGTGGTACTACAGTCGCTGAGGAATCCCCGCATACTTGCGATAGCGCTCGCATTGAAGGCCAGCAATCACATCGAAGATTTCCAGGAGCTTAGCGTTGAGCGCCTAATGTTCGAGCACATGCGGCAAGCCAGGAACAATGGTACGACGCACATATCAGGCGAAGAATTCGCGATAGTGCTGCGATCCCTTGCCGAAAAGGTGATCGCCCGACGCCAGAGCCAGCAGCGCGATGACATCGAGGTGTTCAACATCAAAGAGGAACGAGACCTCGCGGCTGTCGCATCATCTCGTTTCTTCGAGCCCATCAAGACAGACCACACCCGTTACTCGATCAAGCCCGACGGTCTAAATATCGGTCTGGCGCTTTGGCTGATTGATCGACTTGAGGCCGAGGTCAGATCGGGCCGTTCTCCTGCCGACGAGCTGTCGCGTATTTTGGAGCCAATCGATGCGCTCGATGAAACAGCGGACATGTTGGCCCTCGCGTCCCAGATTGCCTGCCTCGACCCGAGCGTGGACCCCAACGTCAGCGCCGCGCTCGTTGAACATTTCGTATCGATGCAGAATGCTACTGAGGAAGGTAAGCGCGTGTTCACTGCGTTGGCTCGACAAGCGCCGCAGGCCTTCGCGGATGCCGCCGAGCGCGCTTACACCCTAGATTTCCAGCCTCGTCGGGTGGATGAGCTTATGCAAGCGTTGCTTCAGTACCGTGACGATCCGCTGGTGTCGGACATTATCAATTCGTCGATCGAGAAGTGGCTTTCCCTTATTTCGCTGAACCCCGAACGAATGATGCATCGTTCGATGGAGCGGGAAGCTACGCCAGAAGCCGAGGCAGAACGAGCAAAACAAGTCGAGAAGCTTCAGCTGAAGGTTGCTAGTCTCACGACGTTGGAGCGCGAGTTCGAACGGGATCATCTGCGACCTTTTCCGCGAACCAGGTACGGCCGGCTGCACCAAGCGGCATTCTACTTGGCAGCAGGCGGACCTTTGGCGCGCTATGCGAATGCTTTCGCGAGGTGGGCGTTCGCTGACGCTTTATCCCCGTCGTTCGACGCTCCCGAGAAAGAATTTCGACAGCTCATCCGATTCAATCCGAACGACTGGGCAGCAACTCACTCGGCACTTCACGTCGAAATCGCAAAGCTCGCCGACGAGGCAACGTCCAAAGTTGGCAAATGGGCTAAGGTGGAACTCCTGAGAGCCACGGGGGACGTCGCGGACGCCGCTGTCGCGGAGGACCTCGCGACGTGGCTCACTCGTGATAGACCGACTTTCGAAGATTGGTCGCTGTTAGAGAGCTACTGTGCTGCCGACCCGTGCGATCCGAATACCTCACGCCCAAGAAATGTACTCGGCACGGCCGTGCAGTACGACGAACTCATCGCCGACAATCTAAAAACTCATGCTGGCCAGAGCGCTGAAGACGGCTTTTTCGAAATGGCTCGGACAGGAG
This sequence comes from Rhizobium sp. S152, assembly GCF_030380735.1. GTDB lineage: Bacteria > Pseudomonadota > Alphaproteobacteria > Rhizobiales > Rhizobiaceae > Rhizobium. The sequence continues at coordinate 488,784 of NZ_JAUDRZ010000026.1, forward strand.
TGGCGCGCTTCGTACCGAATGTCGCCATCAAGGTCCATCGTGCGTTTGCCGAAAGCATTTTGTCGAGACAGGGTGACGATCGGAGGTTCGCAGTTTTGGACCTGCTTCCCCACAGCGCGCTCCTCACACCTGACCAGGTTTCCGCATTGCTCGCGGCGGGTCAACAGGAGACGGCGGGGATTACGGATGAACCCGGCGAGAGCGACGCGTGGCTAGTTGCCCAACAATCCATCCATATCGCAATAGGACACCTTACGCCCGACGATCAGCTGGAGGCCGTGTCAAAGGTGCGAGGAAAGACGATCCTCCTAGATATCCTGCAGGCGATGGGGAAACCGAGCGCCACCAAAACCCAGGAGATGTTGGAGCTTGTTCAGGCCAGCGGCGATAACATCGCTCAGTCGATGGTACTCGGAGCTCTGCAATACACACGGCCCGATCTCACACCGCGATCCAAGGAGATCATTGGGCAGATGTTGGACGCCGAACATGCAGTCACGAGGAGCAATGCCTTAGGATTGATAGCAAACTCAGGCGATCCGGAGCTTTTGCGGCTGGTCGTCGAGAGCGGTTGGAGCGCGACGAAGCTTGGGGAAGTGAAGAATGGGTTTGAGCGCTGGTTTGGCTCGATGGCTCTGGTCTCAGCAGCCACAGAGGGGCTCGTTCCCGCTCAAGAAGCCTTGAGCCGCATAGACATCGGGCAGTTTGGTTTCGCCGCGGCGGCCAGCGCTGAGCTCGCTACAGTTGTCGCAGAGCTACTGGACCCGGTCTTCGCGCATTCGATCGAGTTCGAGTTTCCGGAGGAGCTTCCGGAACTAACCTTGACGACTGTCAGTGCCAACGACGCCAAGCCGCCGATCTATTCGGTCTCCGCTCGGGTGGAAAACAACGACGACGGGCTGTCGCGTCTAACCATATCGAGAAGCTCTGAGGCGTACTTGGATAGACAGAAGCGTGCTTACGAGACCTTCAAGGCATACTTCAAGAAGGTAGTTGAGGCCGACTCAGGCCTGCTAATCGCCGGGATGACGCTTGAGGGTGTGGAGGCAGTGGTCAATGCTGACCCCGTCCGAGCCGCAAAGTGGCTGGGTGTATTGCAGGCAGCCGTCGATCCGCTCGTGGGGAAGGTCCAGCATTTCGCCACATTGCTCGCTGTGGCGCTCGCGGCCCGTGGTTCTCGTGACGCAGCCGACTTGGTAGTTCGGGCCCTGAACATCAGCTCAACATTCAAACAGGTCGAAGGCCACGGAACACTGCAATCCCTGCCCGCGGCTCTTTGGAAACGTTCACCGCAGCCCGCTGTCGCCGATATCTGCAAGAATCGCCTGCGCAGGCTTGCGCTCGATGCAGAACTTTCGGACGAGGTCGCGTTAGCCCACAAATATGATAGTAGGGCCATCGTTCACGATGTTATCGTTGAGCTGGAATCGACCGGACACCCGGCCGATCTTTGCCGAGCGATAACGCTGGCGGGCTACTGCGATGTCGATCCGCAACCCAGCGCGATCATAGATCGTTACGCCGACGCCAGAGGATACGTTGGCGTGGCGCGCAAGGCGGCCAAAAACGCCTACGATCGCAATGCATGGGCGCAGACGTGGTTCCAAAGGATGCAGTCGGCGAACGAGCCTGAAGCCTTCTGGGAAGCGTCCGTCCAATTCTTAAAGATTGTGGACGTCCGGTTCGAAGCATGGAAACAATCATCCAATGCAGAAGGCTCTGCATTTCGAGCATTCTTTCCGAGCGTCATCCCAGAGATGAAGTCGCGCATAAATAAATTCAGGACGAAGCGTGGCAAGACATTGTTCGGCGACAAAATCCCGCCCGACGCGTTCTTGGGCTTGAAGTAAGCGCCAGCCTGGCGGCCTCCGGTAAGCGTCATAAGATTAGTCCAACCTGCTTCAATCTGGATGAAACATCCAATCGGTTTTCCTTCCCGCATGATCACATAGCGCTCGGTAATGACTCCGGGAGCTATCGATGGAAATCAACGTCAACGACGGTAACCACTCGATCGAGGGAGTGGACACGGACATGCCCCTCCTTTGGGCCCTTCGCGATTTCTTGAAGCTCAAAGGGACCAAGTTCGGATGCGGTGCCGCCCTTTGCGGTGCATGCACTGTCCACTTGGATGGGAGGCCCGTTCGGTCATGTTCGCTTCCGATTTCGAATGTCAGGGGCTCGAAAATCACGACCATCGAAGCGGTCTCGGGTCCAGTCGCCGAAGCCGTCAGAACGGCTTGGCTGAAGCACGACGTGGCCCAGTGCGGATACTGCCAGTCCGGCCAGATCATGTCCGCTGTAGCACTCCTGACGGAAATCCCCGCCCCTACTCCTGTCGATATCGATAACGCCATGAGCGGGAATATCTGTCGCTGTGGCACTTACCCACGCATCCGCGCCGCCATCATCGATGCGGCAGCGGCTCTCGGTTAGGAAACTGGCAATGACTGAAGCCATCGCCGACCTCAACGTGTTGGCCACTCGTAGATCGCTCCTCAAGGGCATGAGCGCCGCGGCGTTCATCATCGCGTTCACCACACCCACCAGAGCGGTCTGGGCGCAAGGACAGGCATCTGATGCCACCAATTTCAATGGGTTTATCTCGATCGACCGCGACAATACGGTCACGGCAATTCTCGCGCAAACTGAAGGCGGCCAGGGAAATTCCACCGGGATGACCCAAATCATCGCAGCCGAGCTTGGCGCTGCGTGGCCATCGATGCGCTACCAATTCACCACGGAACGCCGCCCCGAATACATCAATCCGGTCCTCTACAAGGGGCTGATCCTGACGGCTGGCAGTTCTTCGATCTCTGGATTTTTTGGGACCCTTCGAACGGCGGCCGCAACAACAAGGGAGATGCTGATCAGCGCGGCTGCCGCACAGTGGGCTGTGGCGACAACAGAATGCGCCGCGATCGACACGTTCGTTGTCCACCTACCCTCGGGAAAACGGTTGTCGTTTGGCGATCTTGCCGCCGACGCCGCCCGATTGCAAATGCCCACGGATGTTCCCTTGCGATCTTTGGCCGAGATGCCGCTGATCGGACAACCGCTCAGTCGCCTTGATGCCAAGCTCAAGGTGACCGGAAAAGCCCGTTACGGTTTCGACGCCGATGTAAACGAGATGCTTTATGCCGCAGTGCGCCACGGGAGGTCATACAAATCGAAGGTGGCTTCGATCGATGACGGCCTGGCCAAGGGAATGCCGGGGGTCCGCCTTGTCATGGCAATCCCCCAGGGAGTCGCCGTCGTCGCCGACCACTATTGGCAAGCGGTGAAAGCTTTGGCCGAGGTCACCGAGACCTACGAGCCGCACGAGCACGACAGACTGTCCAGCGAAGATATCAACAAATCACTCCGCGCGGCGCTAGACAAGCCAGGAGTGGCGACACCCGGCTCCCATGGCGATGTCGTTGCAGGCTCGAAGCTCGTGAAGACATTTATAGAGGGCGAGTTCCATCTCCCCATTCTATCGCACACCTGCATGGAGCCGGTGTCTTGCACCGCATCCGTCGTTGGAGACAGCTGCGAGGTCTGGCTTTCCACGAAATCCTCGACGCTGGATGCGGGTTTTGCTGCGGCCGCACTCGGCATCGATCCCGCCACGGTTATCCTTCACAACGAGTTCCAGGGAGGCGATTACGGCCGGAGGTCTGGAGTTGAGCATGTCACCGAGGCGGTGCTTCTTTCCCGAGCTCTCCAGCGACCCGTCAAAGTGGTCTGGACGCGTGAGGAAGACCTGAGGATTGATCAGCATCGGACATCACTGTTGGGAAGGGCTAAGCTAGGCCTGGGCGACAACGGAATGCCCCTAACCTACGAGGCGAAAATTGCTTGCGACGGGCTATGGCAGGCTCTCTTTCCAACCTTCTACGACGCCATGAAACCCTTGGACCTTCCCATGTTCAGCGTAGTCGGCAGCAGCTACGGCATTCCGAACGAGGCGGGATCGTACGTGAACGTCCCACATCCCGTCCGGATCGGTGCCTTCCGAGGAAATAACGAATCCCACAACGGCTTTATTCTGGAGACCATGATCGATGAGGCGGCCTACACCGCCAAAATCGATCCCCTGCACTACCGAACGTCCCTCCTCGCAAACGACCAGCGTAGTGTCGCTGTTCTCGCCCGCGCGGCCGAGCTTGCGAAATGGCACAGTCCTCCGGCCGATAGGTATCAAGGCGTGGCCTACCACCAGTCCGAGTTCTACGGCTGTCGCATAGCTACGATAGTCGAGCTTTCCAAATCCGAGAGGGGTTTGCGCGTCGAGCGGATGTTCTGCGCGTGCGATTCCGGATTGGTCATCAATCCTAACCTCGCCCGCCAAAACCTGGAAGGCGGGCTTCTGTTCGGCTTGAGCACAGTGATGCATGAGCGGATCACCATCAGGGACGGCGCTCCCGAGCAGGAGAATTTCAACGACTACCGGCTGCTGCGGATTAATGAGGCACCACAAGTGGATATTGACCTCATTGGCGTCGGGGAAAAGCCTGGGAGTTTCGGTGAAATCGCAGTGTTCCAGGTCGGCTCGGCACTCGGCAACGCGATCTTCAAGGCAACAGGGCAGCGCATACGATCGCAGCCCTTCGGCGCTCACGGGGTGACCTTCGCATGACCCTCGCCTCAATGAACCCTTCCGGTCTCTTCCTCCGACAGCCTCGTCTTCGACGCGCCGCCAAAACGCTTGCTTATCTGGTCGCAGGCGGGGCGTTCGTCGGTGTGGGCGTTCTCTGCTGGTTTGCAAACGCCCCCGGACCGATGGATTTCGCAAAAGGCCAGCGCGTCTCGCTAGCTAAGTTCGGAGAACACATCACCGGAGCTCGATCTGACCTACTCGTCACAGACCCTGTCGAGCGAGGTCGATACCTCACTCAAGCAGCAGATTGCCAAGCCTGCCACACAGTTGAAGGAGGACGTCCTTTCGCAGGCGGCCGTCCGTTCAAAACACAGTTTGGCACTCTCTATTCGCCAAACATCACGCCGGACGCCGAAACGGGCATCGGAAAATGGACAGACGCGCAATTCATTCGGGCGGTCCATGAGGGCGTCGGGCCTGGCGGCAAGAACCTCTATCCGGCGTTCCCCTACGCATCGTACACCTATCTGATTGACGATGATGTACTCGCTATTCGGGCCTTCTTGGCAACCCTGCCGCCTATTCGGAATATTGCTCCCGAGAACGAGCTCGGTTTTCCTTTCAATCAGCGCGCACTGATGGCTGTCTGGAGGCTGATGTTTAACGCGAACGAGCGGTTTAATCCGATTGCCACCAACAGCGCTACGTGGAACCGGGGCGCATATTTGGTCGAAGGCCTGGCGCATTGCGGGGACTGCCACACCCCGAGAAACCTCTTCCAAGCCTTGGACAACGGGGAGAAATTCTCGGGAGCCGTGGCGGATGGTTGGAGAGCGTTCAACATTACGTCGGATGACGTTTCGGGGGTTGGCGCTTGGACTGATGAACAGCTCGCGACGTATTTGTCGACAGCCCACGTCGAAGGCCATGGCACCGCATCAGGTCCCATGGCAGAGGCAATAGACCTTAGCCTCAGCAAGCTCACGGCCAGCGACATCCTCTCCATCGTGACCTATCTCAAAACGGTGCCCGGGACGTCGTCCCCAGAAATGCCGGCCTTGAAGCTCAAGCCCGCGTTCCCAAGCACTCCTCCAAGCGAAGAGCCGGTTGGCGCGCGTATATACGCAGGAGCGTGTGCAAGCTGCCATGGGTTTACGGGCGTCAGTTCACTGTCTCAACGCGCGTCTTTCATCGGCGCGCGATCAATCAACGACCCAGTCGCTCTGAACGTCGCACAGGTCATCCTTCACGGCACCGGCATTGCCGCGGCTCCTGGACGCTTGGACATGCCGAGATTTGGCAAGTCCTTCAGTGACAGCGAAATCGCAGCGGTTTCGAACTATGTCACGTCAAGATTTGGAGCCAAGGCATCGCAATTGACCGCGGACCAAGTCGGAGCTTTGCGATAGCGTATTATTCGCGCGGCCATCGGGAGCGTGACGGCCGCACATACTTTCGCTGGATTGCGACGAACGCGAAATGTTTCGGCACGAGGCCAGACTTCGGCCCCGCGCTACAGAAACGGCTTAGATGCGAAGATTCGCTCGCCCTTCTCCCGCATAATCTTCTGCATGATCAAAATCATTCCCACAAACGCTCCGAAGGTCCACGTTTCTATCCAATACAACGCGTGCGTTGTCTCCAGATCGGGTACCGTTTGCCCTCGTATAAGCAGACAAACGATGCCCGCGTAAACGCTGTAGAATAGTAGTGCTTTGCTTGATTTAAGGCCGTTCAGCATTCGCTCTCGGTTTTCGGTGCGGATGCCGTCAATGAACGTCCATAGCCCCCACCCAAGTGTTGCGAGCCCCAGAATTGCCAATATGGACGAAATCCAAACCAACCAGCTTAGAAACCAAGTCACGAACCATCTCAACATGCTGAGAATGAAGTCGAACGCCAGCAGCCACAGCTCGCGGATTTGGTCAGCGAAGAGCAAACATGTAGTGATGATAAATAGAACGGCAGCAGTCAGGAATATTGCCACCGTGTAAAAAGAGATCGCTACTGAAACGATTGGGGCAGCCCGTTGAAAGGCTTTAAAGGCTCTCGGGAAGAGAGTTTCCAATGTCTTGTTTATGAAGTCCATAGCCAGAAACGACGTGCGTCCTTATGATTGATAACGTCCGACTACATGGACACTGAAGGTTGTCCTTTCGTTAAAGCAACGCGACAACTGCATTAAGTTTAATTGTGGAGCGAGTAGCTGCTGGAAGGGCTGAGTCCGCGTTTACATCCCGCGAATATGGCCCAATGTCCGTCACAAGTTGCCGGCCGCGAGGTGGTGAAAACAAATTCTTCAAGCGATGATTTTGCCTGGGAAAGATAGCCCCGGGCTCCGCCTCAACAGGTCAATACGAACGCCTATGAACGATTGAACGATGGAACCAACATCGCCGCCTCCATTAGCGCGCGTGACTTGCTAACGAGCTCGTTCTCACCAACCAAGGCTTTGAAGGTAAGAGGCGCAATGACGACGTCTACAATTCTAGTGGCATGCGGCCTTATGTCCTGACGTATCCCATAGCTACCAAGAACTTCCTCTATCACTTCTACCGCTCGCTCGAACATGCCGCTTTTCAGTGAATGACTGGCACCAATCACATCGCGGATCGCCGCGCGGCCACGGGGAGTGCCGAGCCGCACAGCATATTCAGAAATCCACGTCTCGAGGTCCTTTCGGATCGGATCGGCGTCTCGAGGATCACCTTTACCTAGCAGCCAGTCGATTGAGACGTCAGCAAACAAACCGCTCGCGTCGCCCCATCGCCGATAGATCGTTGAGGGAGTAACTCCCGCCAACGCGGCGATCTCGATAACAGAGATGTCCCGAGACGCGTTTGCGTCGAGCAATGAGCGCGCTACCCCGCGAACTGCGCGGCGAACCCGTTCAGATCGGCCACCGTGCCGCTGTCTTACATCACGCATAGAGATTGCTTTCAAAAAGCGGCTTCTGCAATTCACTAAACCTGCGCAAAACCGCCGTCTGCGAACATCTCGATGCCGGTCACAAAGCTTGCCTCGTCGGATGCGAGAAACAGGACGGCGTTTGCTATCTCGTCGGGACGGGCCAGTCGCTCCATCGGAATCTGCGCGGCCAGCCGAGCCTTTGCCTCCGCAGGCGTGTTGGCAAACGATGCTGTCTCCGTTGGTCCAGGACTAAGAACATTGACGCGAATGCGTCTGGCCTTCAGGTCCATGGTCCAGCTACGTGCGAAAGAACGCAGCGTCGCTTTGCTGGCACTGTATACGCTTCGCCCAGCATTTCCTTTGGCTCCCGCGATCGACCCCATCAAAACTATGGAGCCGCCATCGGCCATGATCGGCAGAGCCTTCTGCACGGTGAACATTGTGGCACGGACATTGATGCCGAACGTCGCATCAAAGCTTTCCTCGGTGATAGAGCCAAGGGGCTGAGCCTGAGCGAATGCGGCACATGGGACGACGATGTCGATCTTGCCCTGCTCTTCACTGATGATCTGGATAACCTCATCGAGATGTCCCAGATCGCCTACGTCGCCGACCACTCCTCTGGCGTTTACGCCGATCGCAGCGGCAGCGGCTTCCAGCTTGTCCCTACGGCGGCCAGTTATGTAGACGAACGCGCCCTCATTCGCGAAGCGCTTCGCCGTAGCTAATCCGATGCCCGACGTTGCTCCCGTAACGAGTGCCACCTTACCAATTAACTTCTTGGCCATTCTCAAAATCCTATCGGTTCCGTCTCGGGAGAAGCGGTCGCGATCGGCACGCGGGCGACTTCTCTACAACCAATATCCCCATTGATCTCACCTAGCGGTAGCGGCTCGGTGTGACTTTGTAATATTCGGCAGACGAATGAATTCGCGCTGAAGAAGCCTCGGAGACTAATGACGATATGGTCGGTAAATCCAATAAGCTACGACGAACTCTCGATACGATGCTTTAACTTCATTCGAGGGCTCGATCATGCCAAAGTTCCGTACAGACGAAACACCCGAGCAATCCTGGTCGAATTTTCCGGGGCTCATCATCCTAGCTGCGATGGCAGCCATCGTGATCTGTCTTGTGTACCGCGCAAGCGTCGAACCTCAGCACGTGGCAACACGTGTGTTCGTTCCTGCCAACAAAGACGGTAGCGTCCTAGCCACCAACTGACTGAGGCTCCGAAGATCGAGGGGAAAAGAGCGACCTCTGCCTCCGCGAGGGGGAGATAGAAGTGAGGCAGAGGTCGCTGTCGTGGTCCTTGGGAGGCTCACGGGGGCCACGACAAGGTATGAGAGGGGAACAATCAAGTCAGCCAGACCTCCGCTCCGGTTATGAGGGGAACGCGGCGGGTTAACCGGTTGGCGTTTCGATCTGACCTTGAGGTTAATCTACAGTGCGACGCCCCGGCATTCTTGGATGTTTCCTTCAATTTTTGTAGATGCCGGCCCAAATGGGCTCTTGGATCGCAATGTTGAGCGATGCAATGCTTGCGCATTAACAACCACAGTGCCTGAAACTTGTGAACCACACAGGTTCTATTGGTAGAATCGACATTGACTGCTAACCACTAGGGTCAGCCGGAGACGCGTTCGTTTCACATCGGTTTTGCGTTAGTCGACCTGCAGGTAGCGTTGTCGGACACGGAAATTCCCTCCTTCCAGAAAATCCAAGACTTCGTTGAAGATTTCACCAAAATGCTCCCCGGTCTCTCCGCTATGCGAGAGGGTATCGACCTATATGGCGCGACAACATTTTCTCCATTTGCGATTTTCAGTCCTGACGAAAACACGCTGAGCCGCGTAATCGCGGAGCTTTTCGATCCGCAAGGGTCCCACGGGCAGGGTTTGTTGTTTTTGAACGAACTGCTCTCCGCCATCGGTGTGCCTCGCCTAAACCGGCTGGACACCGTCAAGGTCAAACGCGAAGTACTGACGCGCGCTAAACGCCGTATCGATGTCGTCATTGAAACTTCGCGGTATGTGATCGGAATAGAAAACAAGCCTTGGGCAGCCCAGCAGAAGCGGCAGCTTAGCGACTATCTGATTGAACTGAAGGCCGATCTGCGCGGACGTAAGCCAGTCCTGATCTTCTTGTCCGATCAGCAAGCCGAGACTGCCAGCGACGAAACGATCCGCGTCCCCTACTTCCATTCAGAGGATGGCGGCGCAACACTTTTTAGCATCCTCTCTGCTTTGACCGACAAAATTCGCGCGAATGCGCCAAAAATCTTTGTCGAGGACTTCCTGCGTTACATCGAGATTAATTTTGGAGGAAAATACGTGGATACGCCTGCGGATAAGCCATTTATCGAAGCCGTAGGTGCGGAGTTCGACGATCTGAACCGGCGAAAGGCTATCGCTGCGGTGCTCTTATCGCAAGAAACGTTGCACGTAAGAATACTGGACGAAATAGGTGATTATTTGCTCGAGGAGGTCCGCGACAAGGTTGGGGCTGACTTTGAACCGTCTTGTCCAATCGAGGGCTTCGAACCGAAGATTTCAGAGTGCCTTTGGGTCCGGCATGTTCCTTACGGTATCCGTAGACCAACGTGGCCAGCGAACTGTCACGTGGCGATCGAAGCGACCAGTACGGATTGGCTTGCTGATATCCTGTTCGGGGTTCGGTGTCCTGATGGTGACAAGCTTCCGGAGAACCATCGATATCTCGCGTCGCCAGGTCGCCAAAAGTTAGATGCAATGACAGCTGCCATTCCTGGCGGTAGAAAATCAACCTACTGGCCATGGCATAAGTATCTGGACGAGAAGTATTGGGGGCAGGAATTCTGCGCGCGTCTCATATTGGATTCACCAACCGGAGCAATCAAGGATCACCCGGTGATTCAGGACCTTGCTAGGCAGTTCGTCGAGATAGCCTCGGAGGTAGATCGTCTGGTGAAGATTTAAAGGAGAGCTCGAGTAACCTGTAGCCGTAGCGCTAGCCGTTCAATCGATTTCTTCCAGCAGCGTCGATGCACGTCGGAAATCGGCTGTCTTAAAGCCTTCGGTCGTATCCGCTACCATCGGCTCGAGGACAGCCTTCGCCCCCGATCTGTCGTTATCGATCATCCGAATTTCCGCTAGGCTGATAGCGGCCCTGAGAGCCCATGGCATTGTCCCAAGCCGTTTCGCTGTATCCAGCGCCAGCTCAAATTCGGCTTCAGCTTCGTTACGCAATCCTCGAGCGAGCTTCTGAATTCCCCTCAAGCGATATAACTCTGCCAGACACCACCCTGGTGAACTCGCCAAGGCTCTATCGAGCAGACGATGATCAATCGCGTCGTTGCCAACGAGAGTGATGTATTCCGCCAACATGCCGCCCATCGTCATCGACGCCAACTTGTCGGCACGTTGTGCAGGGAAGTTGTTTCCGTTGGAATCTTGGGAAGCCAAGGCGACCTCGTAGGCATTAGCCCAACCTTTCCATTGCAAGATCGATTGGGTCGTCGTCACATCGACGAGAGCGGACAGGTGACTACTTGCTTGCTCGCGATCTCCGACAAACACGGAGAGCGGCACGCCTGTCGTTGCCAGCGTGTGCGTCAAGGCTACTGCGTGTCCGGCGCTGTTTGCATCTTCAATGCATGAAGCGACGACATCAAGGGCCTGATCGGGCTTCCCAATCAGGTACAGTCGCAGTGCCTGAGACGAGCGTAGAATGACGTGGCGCTGATCGAAAACGGAGCCTTGGGTCCTGCGAGAGCCGCCATGGCTTTCGCTTCCAAATACAGCGTCCATATGAACCCCGGCGGCTTGGAGGTCGCCGTTGTAGAGTCTGCTGTGTGCCATCGTCCGGTGTTCGACGAAACTCCCCTCACCGCCGGGAATCTGCCGGAACCTTTCATCCAAGTCGACTGCTGCACGATAGTCACCCGACACGACAAGAACGGCCGAAACCGCAGACCAGGCCCGCATCTCCCCAGCGTTGTCACCAACCTCACGTGAGGCCATGGCTGATTCAACAAAAGCCTTCTCTGCCTGATCTTTCAATTCGGGCCCGCCCGCATGGTGAAGTGCTGTGCCCAGCGAGGCGAATAGCTTGGCGTCCAAAGACCTATCGGGTTGCGTGGCCCTCGCGTTGTGTTCAATCGCCAAGTCGAGCCACCGACGGTACTCGGTCATCAAGCCACGTGGAGTGAATGCAATCGACGCGTCCGCCGCCAACTTGATAGCCAGAGTGGGATCGCCTACATCCGAGAAGCACCACTCAAGCGCGGTACGAACATCTCCAAGCCGTTGCGCGAATGTGGAAGCTTCTTCCTCGCTGACCCCTCTAGCCCAAGCGGTCTCGGCTTCACGGACTACCCTTAAAGTATCTAAGGCGTGAAGTTCGGACAGAGCAGCAGCTTCGCCCTGCTCCGCGAGTGCGTCTCGGGCGAAGTCCCGTGTCATGTCTAGCATTCGAAAGTGCGAGTCCGTCACTGAAACAGTTTTGATGACAAGCGACTTCGAGACGAGACCGTCTAGAGCCTCTTGCACGTCGGCTGCATCACCGGTGGTTACCGCCATCGCAGAGGAGAAGGAAAAATTGCCAGCAAAACAGGACAGTGCACGGAAAACCTTGGCTTCCTCGCCGGCGAGCAGCAGATAGCTCCATTGCAAGGTCTCTCTGAGGCTTCGATGTCTGGACGACGCTGTGCGCCTTCCTTTGTTTAGCAAGACAAAGCGGTACTCGAGACGAGAGAGAACCCCGGCTAGCCCAAACTCGTGAATACGCGCGGCCGCAAACTCAATTGCCAGCGGAATACCCTCGAGCCATCGACAGAGTGTCGCGACATCCCGGATGTTGTCCTCGGTGAGTTCGAAAGCGTTCGAGTTCGCTTCCGCCCTGTCGACGAAGAGTTGGATTGCCGGATAGCGCTCGATCTCCTCAGTCGCAATCGTTGCTGTCTCCGCCGGATTATCGAGCGGATCGAGCCGAAACATCGTCTCGCCACGCACGTCGAGAGGCTCACGGCTGGTGCACATCGTGGTAACATGCCGAAGGCTTTCAAGAAGGCGCGAGCACAGGATCGCAACCGCAGGCAGTACGTGCTCACAGGTGTCGAACACGATCATCACCTTGCGATCCCGCAGGAAGGCAATGATACCAAAAATTGGATCAATTGGATGAAGTCCGATCCCTAGAGCAAGGGCGACTTCCGTAGACACGCTCGAGCCGTCGCGGACGGTGGCAAGGTCAACGATGAAAATGCCCTCGAATTCGGCCGAGACACGGCGGCAGACCTCAAGGGCCACGGTTGTCTTTCCTACACCACCCGGTCCGACCACCGTGATGAGCCGCTGTCGGCGGACCGCCTTTTCAATTTGGCTGACGGTGAGATCACGACCGAATATCTTCGAGACAGCCGCGGGTATCCGCGCTTTGCTCGCAAGCCTACCAACTGTCGGATTCGATCTTCGGATAGCGCCACCGAGGAACGTGTACCCGCCCCCTACAACGGTTGCGATAAGGCGTTTTGCGAGACCGGGCTCGCCCAGCGCTTTGCGGAGAAGCGCCACACGCACTCTGACGATAGCCTCGCCCACTCTCTCGTTCGGCCAGACGATCCGCAAAATATCGGCGTTGGTGAGAACCTCGCCCTCGCGCTCCACGAGCGCTAGCAGAATATCGAATTCGCGGCTGCCAAGCTTGATGTGGTCGCCGTTGAATTCCAAGGATCGCCTTTGGGGCGTGAGCGTAAACCCGGCAAATTCGAAGCTGATGTCATCCATGCATATTGCCCAAGTGTGCGCGAACAATCCAAGCCAAGCCCTTGGAAGTCAAGGTCACGTGCACGTGTGGCGCATTTATCGGCGGCGTGTTTTTTGCCAGGTGAGCGGGGTGTCTCCGACCGCCTTTTTGAATACCCTGGTAAAATGTGCCTGATCGCAGAACCCGAGCGACAGGGAAATCTCGACGATCGGGACATCACCCGCGATCAGATAGCGTTTCGCCCGCTCGATACGGCTCTGCGTCATCCATTGATGCGGGGCACAGCCCACCGAAGCCTTGAAGGCACGGCTGAAATGGGTCATCGAAATCTGCGTGAGTTCTGCGAGGACTTTCACGGAAATCGTTTCAGCGATGTTTTCGACCATGAACTCCTGGACCCGCCTGAGCTGCCAGGGCGCGAGACCGCCCTTGAAGCCTGTAGTGTAGTCGGTGTCGTCAAGCCGAGAGAGGGCGATAGTCAGAGCCAACACCAAATTGTCGGCATATGCAGGTCCATTGAAATCCGGACCTCGGCACTCTTGAGCTAGCAATCTGCAAATCTTGGATAGCCTTGGCTCATTCACTCGAAGCATGGGGTCGGCCATCTCAACATGGTCGCCGGCCCCCGTTTTCGCAGGGACGGGTTCAAGCTTCAGAGTGAACAGCCGCAAAAACTTAATCGTAGGCGACGCGACGGATACAGCACAGCCTGGCGCGAAAATAGAAAGCGGGGAGCCCACAGTTTGGTATCCAGCCTCGGTATCGTCTGTTGCAAGCTTGATCTCTGCACGGCCGCCTACTTCTTCGAGCGGCATTACCAATGAGGTCTTGTCGAAGCGAAGTTCCAGATCGAGACCATCCTCGCAGAACACGTCAACCACCATAGCGGTAGCATTGGCCCAAACGCCTTGGTGCCGCCGAACCAGCGAGCCGGACTTGATTGAGACCTCAAGCGGAGCCAGCGTCTGAGTATGCCTCGCTCCGGTCTGCGCTCCAAGCATTGCCTGCAGCGCAGGATACCGCGCATGCGTGAATTCCTCTGAACGAACGGCGAAGGACTGCATCTCGATGCTCCCGCTTACTTCGAGGAAAGCATGCGATCCACCCGCTCGTTAGCCAAGTTATGAGTTGTTAGATGTTTTGAGGTGGCCGAAGGTTTTCGATCCGCTGCTCGATACGAGCTCGCTTTGCCTCAAGCCAAGGAGGCAGACTAAGCCGATTGACGTCGAAGGGTTCACCTTGGGGTGAAAATCCAGGTTTCTCGGTGGCGACCGCGAAGGGCAGATTCTCCGGGCCATTGAAGTACACGGCTAGGAAAAAATGGCGGTTCAGGACGGGACTGATGTCAAATCCCGCAGCGGCAACGGCGAGACGGATGGCTTCGAGTTCCTCTAAGTCTTCGACTGCCCACGCGAGATGGTGAGCAAGCCCCAGCCCATCCCGTCCTAATCGATGCGTGGGCGCGCAAAGGATGTCTAGCGCGAACCTATCCCTGAAGGCGGGATGCACGAAACGAGTGACCGGCCCCTCGTTTTCGGCGATGTGGAATCCGAAAACGGATGTCAACATGCCAGCAATGTGCTCGAAATACCTTGTCCGAAGTTCCACCGATCGAATTCTCCCCACTACCGGAGATAGCGAAGCTACGGACGAACGATGCGGCGGCGCATCGCCGCGGGAGGCGACCAAACCGAGCGTCAGACCATCGGGATCGGTCAGGCAGAGTATCTTTTCGCCGAAACTCCAGCCGTAGCCATCCAGGCTCCAGTTATGGTCGGCGAGCTTTTGCTCCCACTGTGCTTCCGAACCGTGAGCGATCGAAAAGACGATGTTGTTTACCTGCCCGGTGCCATGGATCGCCGAAGGCGCACCCCGATGATCCAAAAGAGAAATCACCGTCCCCGGCTTGCCAAGGTCGTCACCACAATACAGCTGGACCACCGTTTTCTCGTCAGGATTTACGGTACGTCGTAAAGCGGTCATACCCAGGATTTCGACGTAGAACCGCCGAGACCGATCGAGATCGCCCACCACACATGTCACATGATGCAGTCCCGACACATTTCCCATCGCAGTTGGATCGCGCTTTTCGTTAAGGACAACCCTAGCGGTATCACCTCGCGTTCACGGCGGCGAGAGGTGTCTACTGACTTGGTGACGATTATGGTCGGAACGTTCAATCACGAGTGAAATCAACAATGCAGCGTCAGTGGTGAGAGTAGAGTCGGTTGGCGATTTAGACTTTAATCGTCTATATTGTTCCGACTGAACCAAAACTACGCATCCATCGGAGCATGGCCTTGGGATATCATGAGTTCGGAGCGTTCCGGATT
Organism: Rhizobium sp. S152; assembly: GCF_030380735.1. GTDB lineage: Bacteria > Pseudomonadota > Alphaproteobacteria > Rhizobiales > Rhizobiaceae > Rhizobium. Next base: position 504,354 of record NZ_JAUDRZ010000026.1, read on the forward strand.
TTCATAGATCAGCGACGGCTGACGCTACATGGTCAGGACGTGCGAATAGGTGGACGGACTTACGACGTTCTCTTGGCTCTTGTTGAGCGCCATGGTCAGATCGTCTCGCGCGAGGAGCTTGGAAAGGCAGTTTGGCCCAACACCCACGTGGTCGACAGTGCCTTGCGGTTTCAAATCAACTCCGTTCGGACGATTCTCAGCCAGGGTTACGGCCGCGACTATATTTCAAGCGTGGCCGGTCGCGGCTACTGCTTCACGGCCGAGGTCAATTCGGTGACGGCGGAAGAGAGCGCTCCCGTCCGGCACACCCCGACTGTGATACTCAAGCAAATCCAAATGGTCGGACGTGAGGACGACCATCGACGGATCGCCGCGAGTATAGAAGAGAGCCGTCTGGTGACAATCGTCGGCCCTGGTGGAATTGGTAAGACGTCGATAGCGGTATCGACCATCTCTCGGATGTCGGCGGCACAGCGTGGCGCGGCAGATTTCGTGGACTTCTCCGCCGTCGCAGATGGCACTCTTGTAGCAACTGCACTCGCGTCCGCACTCGGTTTGGCCGTCTTCAGCGGCAACCCCATCCCCGGTATCGTCGCGCATCTGTGTGGAAAGCCGCGGCTGTTGGTCTGGGACAACTGCGAACATGTCATTGACAACGTGGCCGAACTAGCCGAGCGCCTACTTGGCGATGTACCGAATGTCACGATCCTAGCCACAAGTCGCGAGCCAATGAGGGTGGACGGAGAGCACGTCTACCGCCTCGCCCCATTATCTTATCCATCTCGCCCGGACCCAAGTGGCGCGTTTCTCGAGTACGATGCCGTCAGTCTCTTCGTCGCCCGGACGAAACGTGACAACATCGATTGGAACGACGTGCACAATAGAGGCTCGGCGCTGGAAATCTGCAGGTCACTGGAAGGCATTCCACTGGCAATCGAATTAGCGGCAACGCGCGTTTCCGATCTAGGTCTTCCTACCGTCGCCCGGCTCCTCGGGCATTCGCTGTCCATTCTCACGAAAAACACAAAGACCGCGCCAGACCGACATCAAACCATGCGACAGGCGTTGGATTGGAGTTACGAAACCCTGTCCACGCGCGAGGCCGACGCACTACGCAGGATGTCAGTCTTCAGCGGTGGCTTTACACGAGACGCCGCTTTTGCGGTCGCCGGAGGCGATTACGAGGGCCCGGTCTTCTGCACCAGTCTCTCCGATCTGATTTACAAATCGTTGGTGTCCGTGGATGTGACATGTGAGCCCGAACTTTATCGGTTGCAGCAGATCACCCGCGAGTATGGACAAGACAAGCTGCCCGAGGCCGAGCGGCAAGAACTGCGTAGGAGACATTACTCTTACGCGCGGGAGATCGCAGGGACCGCCGAGGCCGATCTGGGTGCACTTCGTCCGAACGCATGGCGTGAGAAATACTCCCATTTCATCAATGACGTCCGTGCTGCGCTTGATTGGGCTTTTTCCGCGCGGGAGATGTCGGCCCACGCTATACGTTTGACGGCAGAATCCAGCGCGCTTTGGATGGAGCTAGGGGTGTTGGCAGAATACCGGAAGTATCTGGATTCGGCAGTCAGGTTGATTGAGACGGCGGCAGTGGACGCCGATGTAGAGATGAAGATCATGGCAACGTACGGCATGGTATCCCACCACACCGAGGGTGCGACCGACCGGACCCGCGCTGCCATGAGGCGAGCCCTTGATCTCGCTGATGAGCTTGATAACCTTCCGTATCAGCAACGAGCGATCACGGGGATAGCATCAGAGCGGCTGACGGGCGGCTTTTACAAGCAGGGCTTGGAGTGGGCGCGGGAGTTCGAGCGCAGATTTTCCGTGAACAATCCGGGCCTATGCGGCAGGGTTTTGGGACACTCCCTTCATCATAATGGGCTGTTCGAGGAGTCAAAACTCCAAGTCCAACAGGCCTATCGAAAAAGCACACCCAACGTGGTCGCAATTCAAAACAGTGGCGTCCAGTACGACGAGCGGTTGGTGCTTGGCACAATCCTGTCGAGAAACCTCTGGATACAGGGGTATCCCGATCAAAGTCTCACCATCGTTCGTGAATGCATCGATCACGCGGTCACCATCGACCATTCAACGTCGATCGGGATGGCTTTTTCAACGTCTTATGTTCCGCTGTCCCTTATAATGGGTGACTTGGAGCTCGCTGCCTATGCCAACTCGATATTGCTGGACAGTGTGACGCGTCAGTCCCTACCCTTCTGGCGAGCCGCGGCTCAGTTTTACCAGCTGGCCATCGATGCCAGGAATGGGTCAAGGTCAAACGACTACCACAACGACGCCGATCGGGTAACCGCACACCTCGGCGGGCCGCTACTGGAAGTCGCCGCGATGGCCGGCGACGATCTCACCACGCAATCAATGCTGAGCAGAGCGGAAAGCGGTAGCGCTGAATGGTGCCGACCCGAAATTATTAGAATGAGGGGCGAACGCCGAAAGGTAGAGGACAAGACTGCGGCCGAGGCGCTCTTCAAACAAGCGATCGATATGGCCACAGGCATGGGTGCCCGGTCTTTCAAACTGAGAGCGGAAACCAGCCTTGCAAAGCTGCTCTTGGGCTCGGCGCGCGAAGCGGAAGGGCTTAGCCGATTGGCCGCGATATACGACAATTTCGACGAGGGCTTCTCGACGAGAGACCTTGCCATTGCGGATCGCGTCCTTCGTGACATTGGTCGGGCGAACCCGTCAACCCCGCGAAATCCCGTCGTTGCTTGATCGTTTAAAGCTCGCGGAGCGACCGCATTTCCTTGACGAGAAACTCGGTGAACGCCTTCGCCGCGGGTTTCGCTGACTGGCTGCTAGGATAGAGCGCGTGGATGTCGATTTCGCCCAAGCTCCAGTCGGGCAATAGGCGGACCAATCTACCTTCTGAAAGAAACGGTTGGAACGAGATCAGGCTACCGACCGCCATCCCTACCCCCGCAAGCGCGGCATTCACCGCCACTTCGCTGGAGCTTATGGCAAGCCGACCGCGGAGCTTGACCGGGATTTCTTCGCCATCCCTGGTGAAAGTCCAGGTAGCGCCGAGCGGTCCTGCGACGATGGCGTTATGCTCGACCAATTCGGATGGCGTAGCCGGATCGCCATGGAGCATGATGTAGTCCGGTGACGCCACCAGCAGAAGCGGCCATCGGCCTAGCCTGCGGGCGACCGCACTCGAATCCGTCAGCCTCCCCGAGCGAAGCGCAACATCGACCCCCTCTCCGATCAGGTCTTGGCGTTTATCATCGATGACGAGGTCGACCGAGATGGCTGAAAATTCCTGCGTGAACTTGCTCAACAACGGGACAAGGACCCGTGATGCAAGGCTTGAAGAAGAGCCGACCCGTACAGACCCTCGGATTCCGCCGCCGCTTCGAACCGAGTTGTCGGCCTCCTCCAGCGCGTCGAGGATTGGCAGCACCCTATCGAGATACTCGCGACCAACCTCCGTAAGTGTCACCGCTCGGGTCGTTCGAGTGAGCAGTGTGGTACCGAGCTCATGTTCTAGGTTAGCGATAATTCTCGAAGCCGTCGGCTGCGAGAGGTTGAGCTCTTTAGCCGCGCGTGAAAAGCTCCCGGCCCGGGCCACACGGACGAACAAGCGAAGAGCGTGAAGCTGATCATTCATTTCCACCATGTATAACTAGCTCCCCGAAGCAGATTGCCCGACACTGCAAGCACAAATGAAGATGCCGACGTTTCCGCCGGCATCCAGTTTCTTGGTGGTGAGCGAAGCCGCTTAGACCTGTGCCCAACCGCCGTCGACGGTCAATTCGATACCGCTGACGTAGCTGCTGTCGTCCGATGCCAGGAACAGCGCCGCGGTAGCGATTTCTTCGCTCTGACCGACGCGGCCGAGCGGGACCTGCGTGACGACGTGTGCATTGATGCCGTCAACCGTTTCCTGGCTAAGACCGGACTTCACCATGATATCGGTGGCGATATGGCCCGGCGCGAGAGCGTTGACGCGGATACCGCGGTCCTTGAGGTCGGTCGTCAGCGTCCGGGCGAGCGAACGTAGGGCAGCCTTCGTCGCAGAATAGACGCTGAACGCCGGGAGGCCCTTGGAGCCAGCGATCGACGTGTTGATGATGATCGAGCCGCCCTTGGAGATCAGGGGCAGAAGCTTCTGGATCGTGAAATAGGTGCCCTTGAAGTTAGTGTCGACGGTCTTGTCGAACGCTTCCTCGGTTACATGGTCGATCGGAACCAGCACGCCACCGCCGGCATTCGCGAAAACGATATCGACGCGGCCGTACTTGGCTTCGATATGGTCGCGGAGACGATCGAGGTCAGCGAGCTTCGAGATGTCGCCCTGAACCGCGTCGGCGTTCTCGCCGATCAACTTCTTGGCCTCGGCAAGGTCCTTTTCGCCGCGCCCGGTGATGATAACCTTAGCGCCTTCCTTGGCATAAAGCTGTGCCGTCGCGAGGCCCATGCCCGTGCTACCGCCGGTAACCAGAGCGATCTTTCCATTCAGCTTAGTCATCGAACTTTCCCTTCATTTCCGCGCTCGGCGGTGGTTGTTACGATTGATAGATGACGATGGCGCAGCGTGGTCGGAAGTGGCCGACGCCGCATAAGAATTATTCGCGAGATGGAATAATCGAGGGTTCCGCAGCGCTTGGCTGACGCTGGAGCTGATGCTCTTCGACGTGCTTTCTGAAGATATGGAAAGGTCGGTTCATCTCGGGAAATTCCTCGAGAACGACGATCGAAGTCCCATCCGCAAAGTCGATTTCAAAAACAGCCGGAGGGAGGCTGGAGGGTTCGACGATTGTGCCCGCAGGTCCTGCCGCTACGGGGACTACCTGAATGCTGTGGCCGACTAGATAGGCATTAACGTCGGCAGGGCTCCACTCACAGGCCGCCGCGAGCTCGGAGGCCTCGAAGTACCGTCCGCCAGACTTCGAAATGATCTCGACGCCGCGGAGCCGATGCACGTTCGGGCCCCAGAAGGTCCAGTATGTGTCCCAGAGAACGCTTCCCTGCACATCACCTCTCAGGATGATCGCCATGAAAAGGCCTTTCCGTTTGCAAAGCGCCCGGCTTCGAAACCGACCAGCGCTTCGACGCCTATCGAGCGTTTCTGATGGCTAGGCGACGAGGAAATCACGCCCGGCCAATGGGCCGCCAGGCTGCTGTAGACGTCCGCCGACCTTCAGGCCGCCCAGGTCGACCGCGACGAACCCGAAGGTTTCGATCAGCTTGGCGATTGTGTCCTTTGGCTCGGCATGGTCGCCTGAAACAAACAGCACGCGAGTTCCGCCGGGCCTCTTGGCACCTTCCTCGAAGCGGCTGATGTAGATCGAGTTGAACGCCTTTACGACTTTGGCGCTGGGAGCTAGCTGCGCGACGATCTCGCTCGCGCTTTCCTCGCCGAGGTCGGCCAAGACCAGAGTGGGCTCGATCTGGGTAAACGGGTTCGTCGTATCGACCAGCGTGCGGCCTTCCCAGTCATCGATCTGGGACAGTGCGGCACCGACCTGAAGCCACGGCACCGAGAGGAAAACAATCTCCTGGCGGGCGGCTTCTTGGATTGAGCCGAGGGTCAATCCGCTCCCCGGTCCGGAAATGTCGTCGATCGCCTTGGTGCGACCGCTTCGATTACTCAGGACCACTTCGTGTCCGTTTGCCAGGCATTGCTTAGCGATCGCCAGTGCCACGGCACCAGCGCCAATCATTCCAATTTTCATTGTCTCAGTCCTAGTTAGTTTGAACGGAAGTCCAACAGGACAGTCCCTGTCCTGGTCGCCGACGTCGATGCGGCCATCGCCTCTTCGATCCTGTCGGGCGTGTAGATGCCACCCACTGGGAAATCCTGCGGAAAGTCTGCAGCGAGTTTGAGCGCCGTTTGAATGTCGGAGCGTCTCGTCTCCTCATCGAGAGCGCCCCATGTCCCGACGGTTATGCCCACGATCTTTTGCGAGCGAGGTACGATCAAACGGATGTCCGTGCCTTCGCCGCCCAGAGAGCCATAATTGACGATCGTGCCGCCCTCCGCGACAACACGTGAAAGCTCCTCGAAAGCCGGGCCTCCAACGCCGTCGACGCCGACAAATACGTCGCGACCGCCGATCGCGGTCTCAAGGTCTTCGCGAAAATCGGGAGCTTGCGTTGCAACGACTGCGACGTCGGGCAGTTCGGCCTTCAGCTTCTCAGCGCTCGACACGCTGCGGACAATCCTTATGGGGCGAACACCGCCCAAGAGAAGCAGGCGCGTCACCAGGCGGCCAACAGCCGATGCAGCCCCGGTCTGGACCACCGTCACGTCCTCGAGCTTGTCTGAAGGCACAGCGTTGTGGCCTGTTCGCAAGATAATCATCGCGGTTGCCGTATTGATCAGCATTTGAGCGGCAACTTCGTCTTCGATCTCAGGCGGAACTCGGACCAACGAAGAAGCGGGAACCACGAGGGAATCCCGCCATGTGCCATTTGCAGGAAAGAACGCGACCCGATCTCCGACCTCGAAGCCGTCGGTGTCAGCCCCCAGCTTCTCAATCCATCCGACCCCTTCGAAGCCAGGTATCCGGCCACCTTGCGGAATATTGGGAGGATTTGTGCCGAACGCCGTCGATCCGGCTATGCCCAAAAGGTCTCCTTGATGGATCGGAGCAAACTTCACCCTGACGAGAGCCTCGCCCGCACCAACGGAGGTCGGTGCGTCGTCGCCTTGCACCACAGTCAGGACGGTAACCGCATCGCCGTGTGCTTCGTGAATTATCTTCCGCATGCCAATCTCCGATGACCCGAATTATATTTGGAGCAATCACTCCAATATGCTATTCATACTCCACTACCCACACTCGTCAAGGATTTTTGGAGCGATGACACCAGAATTGGAAAGCCAGCCGAAGCGCGGCAAGGGGCGACCCAAGTCATTTCAAAGGGATGAGGCGCTAAAAGCTGCAATGAAACTTTTCTGGGATCGCGGCTATGAGGGGACCTCTTTCGACGACCTCATTACAGCGATGAACATTAGCGCTTCGAGCTTCTCGAACTCGTTCAAGAACAAAGAGGCCCTTTATCGGGAAGCCACGGACGCGTATCTGGCAGCCTCGGGCGAGTGGTTTCTCGGTATCCTCACTGGTGAGCCGGAGGTGGCGACCGCATTCAAAAAGCTCTTCGAAACCACTGCCGTCGAGTTCACCAGGGCCGACCTCCCCGCAGGCTGCATGATTTCCCTCGCGGGAACTCACCTTCCCCCGAGCCTGTCACCAGTGCGGGACATGATGGCCCAGCATCGGGCGGTTTCGGAAAGCGCTATGCTCGAACGTCTCAAGCGAGGTGTTGCGGACGGCCAGATTGCACCCGGCACGGACATCGAATCCCTTGCGGCTTTCTTCAACGCTTTAGCTAGAGGCATGGCGGTCAAGGCTCGCGATGGTGCCGACCGCGATCACCTCTTGAAAATCGCTGGCGTAGCTATGAAATCGTTTCCGTCTGCTAGGGCTTGACGGCCGATCACTGGCCTGCGGCTGCTGTCGAGGCCTTCTCGATCAGCTTGGTGACCGTTTCGGGATGCGAGACCATTACCACATGGGACCCACCCTTAACGACGACGGTCTGCTTTGACTTAGCCCGCTCGGCCATCCATGCCAAAGCCTTGGGCGGGATGTTCTTATCTGCATCGCCATATACGAACCATGACGGGATGCCTTTCCACGCCGGATCGCCGGACTTCTCTTCCAGAGCGCCCTGCGTCACGGGGCGCTGAGCGATCGCCATGAGCTTGGCCTTGGCTGCCGGCACATCCGCGGCGAACTGATCGTGAAACTTGCTCTGGTCGATATAGAGGTCCTGCCCACCAGAAGCCAACTTCACGGGCGGGGACAGCGCAGTTCCAAGCGTACCGCCGGGGAATTTTCCGGACAGCGAAATGCCACTCTCTCCGGCATCCGGCGCGAAAGCTGCAACGAAGACGAGCGCTTTTACGTTCGTGGCCCCATTTGCAGCGTTCGTAATGACTTCACCTCCATAGGAATGCCCCACAAGCACCACAGGTCCTTTCACCGACTTCACAATGTCGGAGACGAAGGCGGCGTCACCAGAAAGGCTTCGAAGCGGGTTTGCGGCCGAGATAACGGTATATCCGTCTCCAGTCAGTGTCTTGGCCACGCCGTCCCAACTGGTGGAGTCGGCAAATGCGCCGTGCACGAGAATGACGGTTGGCTTGTCTGCCGCCAGAGCGGGCCCGACCAAAGCAACCGATGCTGCAAACATCGCTATGGCTACAAAAGACTTCATCTCACGACCTCCAGATCGATATCATTTCCACGGACTATAGGTCCGATCGACGTGTGGTTTCTTGGATGTTTCGACCATCCCATGCGCCGGCCGAATAACAGTGGAGCCGCCGCACCTATTCTTGCGTGACTGTAATCCCGGGATTATATCAGTCCAATGAATAAATGGAGGTGTCCTTGGGGCGACCACGCGAGTTCGATCCTGAAGAAGCCCTCGAAGTGGTGATGCGAATCTTCTGGCAGCGTGGCTACGAAGCGACGTCGCTCAACGACCTCACCGATGCGCTGAAAATCACCAAGACCAGCCTGTATCATGCGTTTGGGAAGAAGGATGCGCTCTTCGGCAAGGCGTTTGATCGCTACCGCAACACGTTGCTTTCCTTCATTGACCCCGCCTTGGAGAGCGCGACGTCTCTCGAGGTCGTGTCGACCCTCCTCCACGGCTTTGCCGACGTCAACACGAAACCGGGAACTCCAACTGGCTGCCTCGTGACCAACGCGGCGATCGTTGGATCGGAGGAAGCCGAGCCGGTGAGGCTCGACCTCATTCGTGGCCGCGTTCATCTCGAAGCGAAACTTACTCAACGCCTTGAACGAGCCAAGGCAGAGGGAGACCTCCCCGCGGACGCCGACCCGTCGGCATTGGCCAGCATGGTGATGATCTTCTCACATGGCATGAGCATACAGGCGTCGTCAGGGGCAAGCCGAGAAGGTCTTCATGCCGCTGTAGATCAGTTATTGGCCAGTTGGCCCCGCGCGTGAGTTCATGCGCCAGCAGGGTGTGATCTGCCAGGGTACGCCATCTTCCTCCAAACTCGCCCAACGTTTGACTGTCATTTCAGATTTGACAAAAACTGGATTCTGTTCCCCTCAGGACAATATTTTGACGACTCAGGCACGATATTGTACCAAGAGGAACAAATTATGTGGGTTTGGCGCGCGAATTATCGAGTCGCCATGACCTTCGCCGAACTCGAAATCCAGCCTGTAGGAGCATGCAATGATCTCGTCGTCCATAGGCTACGCGCTGATCGCAAAAAGCATGCAGGCCGCACTGGAGCGTGTTGCGTCGGAGCAGTCCGTGAAGCGGGACGCCGAGTACTACAAGGGGCACATCAACGAAATCAAAGACGTCGACGGACTGCTAGCCGATCAGAAACTCTACAGCTACGCGATGGACGCTTACGGCCTGAGTGACATGACATACGCGAAAGCCTTCATGAAGAAGGTCCTCGAAAGCGACCTCACCGATCCCAATAGTTTCGCCAACAAGCTGTCCGATTCCCGGTACAAAACCTTCGCGGCGGCTTTCAACTTCCATTCGCCGGCCGCCCAAGCGCAGACCGCCGCCCAGGAAGACCAACTGATCGGGCTCTACAACCAGTCGTTCCAAGACAGCGGCAAATCGGCCAACGCAGAGGCTGCGTACTTCAAGTCGGCGATGCGCTACGTTCACAACGTCAACGATCTGCTCAACAAGCCACGCCTGAAGGACTTTGTGATGGACACGTTCGGTATAGACGGCAGTCATGCCTCGCGCGCGTTCTTGAAAAGCGTTCTCACCAGCGACGTCAACGATCCCAACAGCTTCGTGAACACACAATCGAACGCGAAATATAAGGAGATGGCGTCATTCTTCAGTTTCGGCCCAGATGGCGACACATCCGGTACACCGCTCCCGGCTCAGACTGCCACACAGCGAGCCGATCTAGTCAGCAAAGCCACGGTGAATGGCAAATCGTACTTCCTTGCAAAAATCCAGACGATCGGAAACGTCGACGAGCTGCTGTCGGACCGTAAGATGAACGACTTCGTTCGCGCGACGTACGGTGTAGCGACAACTGTTTCCGACAGCGATCTCAAGGCTTACCTCACAGACCCAAAGGTCGCCGCTGAAAAGGGCTTCAAGCCTCTGAACGTGTCTTTCAGCTTCAAACCGGACGGCACCGTTAACGGTAGCGCCCAGACGAGCACCCAGTCGGCGGACACGTCCGCGCGGTTCGACAAAGCTACAGCTTACTTTTCACGACGTATGGAGACGATAACTGGCGTAGACGACCTCTCCACCGACTCGGCTCTCGCCACGTATATCAAACTGGCATTCGCGGTGCCTCGCACCATGAAAACAGAAGATTTCTCGAAGATGCTCACCGATCCCGACTACGCGGCTTCGATTGGCGCGCCGTCCGCGCCATCAAGTTTCAACTTCAACAAGGATGGTTCCTTGGTCGGCACGGCACAGACGTTGGAGCAAAAAAACGGGATAGTCGAAAACTACACCCTTGGCTCGCTGCATAAGGTCGTAGACTACGATGACGCGCCAGGAGAGCCTTCCGACGTCTATTACGTCACTTCGACCGCCGCCAATTACAATAAGGCTCATTTCGAGCAGACGATAAAATCGATCAGCAACATTGACCAGCTGATGAGTGACGACCGCATGGTGTCGTATATCAAAGCAGCCTTCAGCCTCGGAAAACACGGGTACGGCGCAGGCATCGCCGACGGTATGAGCGGTTACACAGTCAGGCAGGTCCTAGTGAATCCCAAACTTGCCGCCCAACTCGGCGTGTCCGATCTTCACGACGCTTTTAACTTCAATGCGGATGGGTCAGTCTCGTCGGCCGCGGGGGCGCAAAGCGATACTCAACTCGAGGAAACATCTGTTCGATACATGGCCCGATACCAAGACGAAGCCAAAAGCTTCATCAAGGACATCACTACTAACTACAAAAAGCGGGTCGTCGCTGACGCCTCGAAAATCCAAGATATCGGCGATCTGTTGAAAACCAACCGGGCGGCGGATATCGACAAGAAAAACGATGACCTTCCCGACGTCTACCACGTTGCCTTGCAGGCTTTCGGGCTGACGGAAGCAGAGGTCCCCAAATCGGTGGTTCGCAAACTGCTGGAAAGCGATGCGTATGCTGCCAAGGGCTACGTGGCGTCGTTCAAAGACCAGCGTATTACCAATTTCGCGCGTGCCTTCAATTTCAACAAAGACGGCAGCGTCGGCCAGCGGCTCACCGCCCTTTCAGCAGCATCGGTGACAAAATACGCCTCGAGCTTCAAAACCCAGGCTACGTTGTTCATGACCGAGGGGCCGACGAGAGACAAGGCATCGAAGGATGCGGTGAAGAGTGCAGAAGAGTTTGCGAAGGGGATGGACAAGGTCACGTCGCTTGATGACCTGTTGGCCAATGCCAAGCTCACCGGTTTCATCCTCAAATCCGTGGGGCTAGAGCCCAAGGATTATTCGAAGGATACGCTCAAGAAGATATTCACTTCTGACCCGAGCAATCCGAAAAGCTTTCTGAACACGAAGGCGGACGGGAAGTTCAAGGAAATCGTTGCGGACTTCAACTTCGACACGAAGGGAAAGCTAACTCGAGCCAAGCTGGGTGCCATCCAGGACCAAGGTGCCCTTGATCGTACGCAACGGGCGTACGTGCAGCAGAAAATGGAGACGCAACAGGGTGAGACGAACGACGGGACGCGGTTGGCGCTGTATTTTGCGCGGAAGGCTCCCCAGATCACGTCGCTTTATTCGATCCTCGGTGACAAGGCCCTCTTCCAAGTGGTTGCGACAGCATTCAACCTGCCAGCACAGATGGCGGGAATTCCGCCCGAAAAGCAGGTGAAGGTACTCGCGAGGTTTATTGACCCGAAAGACCTCGGCGATGCCAAGAAGGTCGACAAGCTGCTGCGGCGGTTCACTGCCATGTATGACGCTAAGAACACCCCGACACCGTCGCCGGCGTTGCAAATTCTGGGAAAGCCCGCACGCTAGCTTCCACTCACGGGGAAGAGATTGGCCCGAGCATTTTCACTAATCTTACCGCTCGCGATCCGTCAGGCCGATGCAGCACGCCCCGCTTCTTTTTCTTTCCAATATTCTTGATATCTTGGAAAGATGTTTCCTGGCAGCGCAAAATTTTCCGTCAGTTTAAGTGCATCAATAGCATCTTTTGCGCTCTTTCTGCCGAGGTCACGGTAAGCCTCAAACTGTGTAGGCTCGAAAAACTGATCAATGGTGCTCTGGTGAGGAAACGCTGGATTGGAAGCGCGATATCCGTCTGTTGCAAAATCTAATCCGGCCATCATTGTAGCTTTGATGTAAACAATGACGCCGACTTTTTTGTCCGGGTAGCGAATTTCGCCGACAATAAACGGAGACTTAGCAATTTTCACACCGGCCGGGTATTGCCTGCTTTCCTGTCCGATAAGGAGAGCCGGGCCGATGCTGTCCTCAAAGTGAATTACGACACCAAAGTCCTCCTTAACCCTGCTCACGGCGGACACGAGCGATGAGAGGCTAATTGTTTCGTCTTGCTCAGCATCAACTACCATCGCGAGGGACACCTTGCGCCGGACAAGCTCGTAAAGCCCAAGGTTTTCAAAATGGCCGCCATCTGACAACTCTAAGAACCGAGAGCCGCGATTATAGCCTTTACCAAAGATACCCGATGCAAGGCCTGGACGAAGGTAGGTGGCTGATCGTTGCCTCCAGAATGACCGACTTTCACCAGCGTTAGGATTTCCGACCCACAGGCCGAGCCGTAAGTTAAAAAAAGACATAACAGCTGATATGAGGCTCGTCCGCGTCAATCCCGTTCCGATATACCCGGCATGAGCGTTGGCAGCAGCACCAGAGGCCGCCATCGCGCTGGCGACACTGAGAGAACCATGTCTTTCGACGTAGCTCTCCGTCCTCATCCATCCGGTAGCTTGCGAGCCGACGAAAGCACCCGAAATGCAAAAATTGTCACCACCTCGAACACTGATCTTCGCGACTTCGTCATTGTTCAATATGACGTGTGTGTTGATGATATGATACGGACGGCGACCGAGATCGCTCGGTCCATCCCACATTTCAGTGACTGAGAGACTGTCAGCGATGGTGGTTTTTCCGGCAACCCCAGCCTCAATCCTCGACACCATTGGCATGAACGTTTCCATCAACCTATCGCGATAAAAGCGATGTAGACCTATCGAGTTTATGCTGCTGAATAGCCCCAAAGCTAGCGCAAGAAAGAACAAGCAATTACAAACAACCACGAGATAGGTGTCTAACGATGGCGCTCGGACCAATTCTTGGCCAACAATTAGCGAACCCACGAGCAATGTCGCGATAAACAAAGCCGCACTTGTGATACCGAAAATCTGGCCTGCAAGACTTGGGTTCACACTCTTGGCCTTGAGATAGTAACCGTAGAGTGCGGCGACTATCCCACTCATCAACGAAATGAGAGCGATCAACGAGTTGGGAAGGATCAAATGACCGAACTCTAGGGCGGTGTCTTGTGGAGTCCGTTGAAGGTGTTCGACCAACTCTGGTGCCAACCCAATTAAAAGTGACAGTGATGAAAGTGGCAGGAACAAGCTCGAGAAGCGTTCAAAAAGTCGTCTCAAAACGTATGCCGGATTCGCTCCAGCGAGAGGCATAAAAGCGCCACCGATGGAGCCAAGGGCAAAAGCGTATAGGCCAAAAATCGCGGAGCCACTCAAGCCTTGCAGGTTAGCTAGTTGAGCCGACAGATAAGACGCTAGAACTATCGCCAGACTCCCCGCACCGATCCACAATATCGAACTAACGATTTTAAAGGGGGCCGTTCGACCGGACCGACGCTCTGGCGCACGCGTCAGAGCTAGGAAAACCACACCGAGAAAGAACAGCGAGCCTAGAACGCCCGCGTACCAAAGGAATAGGGTGAACAAAGGATGCTCGTACTTATTGAGAAACGGGCAATCCCAGCTTGTCTTGATCCATCTATCTATGGTGGCGATACCCATAAAGCTTGCAATCAGTAACGGTATCCAAACTAGCAGGCTTATCATGATGGTCCGGACGAGGGCCACGAACAAACCAGCGAGCCCTATTCCGTCGCCGGATGTTAGATAGGAACCGTGATTCCGCAGAAACTCCAAATTCTTGGCAGCCATTTCACGGACTGACAGATGCTCGTAGAAGTTTTTCGACCCTACCCATTCCTCTGCATTTTTCCGCTGAACGACTTTGTTGAGGCTTTTTATTGCGCTCTCGTCCTTCCAATCTATTTCCTGGAAAGGAAAATCATCCGAACCGGAGCCAAAGGCTTTTAGCCCCGGACGAGCTAGCCGCTCCTTGGCGAGCCGTACGGAAGACCAAAACCATGTTAGCGATGTCCCAATGTATCCACCACCAGACACGGTTGAAAGAAAATGAAAGCGATTGAGAAGACCTTCGGCCGCGAGCGTCTGCAGCACACCCAGCGCTACGATTCCTGATTTGATTCCGCCGCCTGAAAGCGAAATCCCTGAAAGGTCAGCCGGCACCTCCTTGTCACCCCAGATGGCTTTCCTCTCTTCGCGGAGCATCTCAAATTGATCGTGGAACAGAGCAGTTTCGCTTGTCGGTTGACCCGTCATTTCGACCAAACCCAATTCTGCTCTTTTTCCCGGAAGAGGCCGCGCCTCTCGAGGTCATTGATGCGGACAAAGCGTCCTGGTGAGACCATCAGATTGAAGCGGACGCATGCTAGCCCAGCACCGTCAACTGTATACTTCTTCACATCAACCTGACGATCCGAGATAGGTTGAGAGGCATATGCCGGGCTGATCCCGAGCCACGTCAGAAGCTGATTATGCTGGCCGGATTCGACTACCTTGGGATCAAACGAAAACTGGGAGCGATTGCTAGTCCAATGGCCGCCGTAAGGTATATCGGCACGAGCGTCGTTCGAAAATTTGCAGCCCTTCCTCGCAGCATACTTGATATGGAACTCCTCGATGGACTTGTAGTCTTGATCCTTGTTCCGAGTCTTGAAGCCATAGTCGTGATATCGGTCATAAACGTACGACGAGACTTTTCTGTCGAAATACCTGAGCTCGGTCTCACACTTGTCGACGTTCGGAGAGGAGTTGCGGTGGAGAGTGGTGTTTTCGGTATCGCCATCCCGATCTACAAGCGCGAGGTCGTAACCACTCTTGATGACCACCAGGCCTCGCCGCGGAGTCTTAGCATCCTCGTCACTGACCACATAAGTGAAGAAGACGCGACGACCCTGGAGGCGAACGTAATCTTGGAGATCGCCTTTGACGGTCCGCCATTCTTTGCCTACCGAGAAAAGCCAGGCCCCATCCTTCCGCAAGCTGGAAGGAACATCGTCACAGGCCGCATGCACCGATGACGCACCGATCGAACTGATCGCTGCGGCGGCTACTAAAGCTCGTAGAATGCGCATAAGACCCTCCTTCGGTCGATCAATCAATTGGCGTTCGCTAGGTAGCGGGAGCCAGTCCACCTGCCACTTTTCGCAGTCCACCAAACAGAGAACTGAAACCATTCGTCGCGCCAAAGAGCCCCGTGAGCGCAGGGATTAATGTCGCTAGCGTTCCTGCAGCGGTGGGGATCGCGCCAAGTCCGAAGGGCGTGCCAATCACGCCAATGGCCTGCAAGATTGAGGTAACCGCGATCCCAACGACGCTCAGCTGAACGCTTGGACGCGAGATAGCGGGCTGCAAAGCCTTTTGTGGGCTGTCGGTCTTTGGAGAAGCTCCTTCGACCGACTGCGTCGTGCCGGCGACCCTTTTGTAGAGCAACGGGAGAAGCAACTGCACAAGATCGGGCTCCTCCGCCTCTTTATCGGCGGACTTGGGCTTCCCGTCTCCCGCCCCTTCTGACAACAGGCTTCTCAGCAAGCTAGCTGAATCTGACCCCCTGTTGCTTAAAGCTGCCTGCAGCAGAACTGTGAGCAGGACCCTCGTAACGTCACTTGTATCGATGTCAGAATTCGCAATCCCAGTCATTGGCTTTTCCCCTCCTTGCAGAAGCCGAACTAGCAGCGAAAGTGCTGTGTTCTCCGGCTGACGTTCTGCTTTGGTATCGTTGGGCTGTTGAACCTCGTTGGCACCTGCCACGAGTGAGATATCGAGCGCGGCCGCGGTCTCAGGCCCGACCTCGCCGTCAACGACCAAACCATTTAGCTGCTGGAATTCAGTAACGGCTCGCTGGGTCTGCTTGGTGAAGCGTCCGTCGATGGGCCCTGGGTCCAGCTGGTTCTTTACGAGCGCGGCCTCGATTGCCGAAACTACGGTTTGATCCATGTTTGCGGCATTCAACGCGTAGATGCGCGAAGGCGGCAGCACTTTGACGTCGCCAGCCTCTTCGTATTCGATGCCGGGTATCAAGATACCGACGTCCCATTGCCGACCGCTTACAACGTCCGCTACGACACCGTAACGCCTTCCCTTTGCCTCGACCGTCCCGCCTTTGCCGTCGCAGATGGCGATGTGACCCATCTTTCCGGGTCCTGGCGGATAACGCAGTACGATGCCACCCACCGTTGAAGCCGCCTCCTCAACCGAGACTCGGACACCCAACGTCTGCGCGTCGTGCCGCCAAGCTCCCGTATATGCTTCCGCCACGCTCGGGTCGCTCGTGTCATCGGTGCAGCCATATAGAAGCTGCGCCTCTTGATAGACCACCCAGGAAACGAACTCCGCGCAGTCCCACGGCCCGTTCCAATCGGCTCTATCTTTCGGCACCAACACGTTCTGATAGGGTTGGCCGATGTGTTCCCTCGCCCGCTTGAGCAGGCCTGCTCCCGTCTTCGACCCCGCCACGACTTGAATTTCCACGTCCGGTTTACGGCCGTCCAAGTAGGCGTCGGCGCTCCCAGCCTGGAACATGTCATGAGACTGGTGCCACTGCGTCTCGGTAAGATTGTTTCCTTTCCCTGACTCTCGTCCGGCAATCGCCTTGAGGAAATCGATGGCCTGTTTTGGGTCTTCAAGTACGCCTGCTGTCAAAATGCGATCGGGGTCGTATCCGGGAACTCCAAACCCGTTGGCACCCGTCCACTTCTTGCCCGCACTCCCGATGCTCATCCCGACGTAGTTGCGCGAGAGAAGATCAAAGTTCGCGGCAGCGCCGTTGACCGGCGACGGAAAGCGCGAGATTTTGTGGCCACCGCCGATCTTCCCGTATCCTAGCTGACCAAAGCGAGCAGCCGCGGCGCTCGGGTACTGCGCACCGGGATTACAATATCGGAACGATGCCGGATCACTACCGGTGACATCTAGGCGCGTGTTTGCAGTAGCCGGGTCAGTTGACCGGCCAATAGCTAGAACCATTGTCGCCTCCTAAGGGCGATGATTGCGATGAACAAATTCGGATTGAGCGCGGCGAAATTCTGCAAAACCACGCAGATTTCAACTAAGCGCTGTATACACTCTAAAGCCGATTTCGTGACATTTATCAATCTAAAGTAATTTTGCAGTCAAGAGCAAAGTAACAGGTTCGTGATTTAGTTTAACACTATGAGCATTGAACCACGAAAACCATCATCCGAATGAGGTATTATTTAGCGGTCTCCGAGGTATTTCATCCCGAAACGGCACAAAAGACTGATATACCCATAGACCCCTCAATTCATGTCGCGCGGCTTCGCTTTTACTAAATTTTGTATTGGAGCGGGTTGCAAACGCGCGGCGGTATAGCAAGATTTCATCCAAGCCAGCGCGCTGCACGGTAGGCCATGATCCGCCGAGCAGAAAGATCGACTTTGACGTCGCGGGACAATATTGTACCAACATGAACAAAATGCTCGAATGTTGGAAATGGTCTCAACATTCGGTCGAATAATTCAAGACATGGGGAGCGTCTGCCGCTCTGCTGTCCGAAATGTCGAGCGGGACTATTTGAATGAATGAAAAAGTGACGCTGTATGGAGCGAAAACCGGAAACTGTTTGCGGGCGGCGATCGCGCTCGAAGAGGCCGGTGTCCAGTATGAGACCAGGCACGTCGACCTCAAGTCCGCGGAGCACAAAACGTCAGAATTCGCGCGTCTTAACCCGATCGGCAAAGTTCCAGTTCTGACGGTCGAAGCGCCGCGCCGCGAGCCGTTGGTGCTCACCCAATCAAATGCGATCATGATGTGGGCCGCCGAGCGATCGAACGGTGTGCTGTTGCCGCAGGCCTCGGATAACGCGCGCGCCCGGGTGATCGAGCGACTATTCTTCTTCATAACCGACGTCATCGCTCCGAGCCACGCCAGTTTTGCCCTCGTCGGCGAAGACCAGCGCAAGGCCATGCGGTTGCTGGACGACAAGGCGATGCAGGCAATCCATCACAGCGAGCGCTTCGTCGCTGAAACAACGTATATGGCCGGGAACACCTTTTCGATAACCGACATCGCGGCGGTCACAATGATCTTGTCCGTTCGGTCGCGGATCAATTGGCCCGACTTGCCTGCATTATCGAGGTGGCTGGCACTGGTGCTGGGTCGGCCCGGGGTCGACTGCGGAATGAGAGCGTTCGATTAGAGACGAAAGCGGCTGGCCTTCGAAAGCCACCATAGGTTTCGATTAGGGAGCTCGGATCATGCTCACATTTCGCCGTCTTCACGGTCATCTCCGACTTCCACTTCCTCCGGCTCCTTCCTAGCTGCCGCCCTTCGAACACAAGAGACGGCGACGTCCTTGTACGCGCCCAGAACAAGCAGGCAGTGGATGATGGTCTCGCACGTGTAGTAGGTTGCAACATCGCGACCAGCCAAGCCATGTGCGACCGTGTTTCGAAGGTTCATCCCGCGGGCGTCGGAAAAGATTGCTTTAATCCAGAAATGGATATCGTCCCCGACCTCTTCGCGGACGCTTTGCATTCCGAGGAAGTCGCCCAGGTTCATCGAGACCTCCCAGCCCTTTTGACCTCGTTTGTCCTTGGTGACAGCCTCACCAAGGTTTCGGGCGATGTTCCGGAAAGCATCCTCGATTTGCGGGACAAGGACGAACATGCACTTTACGTAGTCGCCGCTGATCCAGGCCTTCACACCTGCTACAACGAGAGCGAATTCCGAGAATAGCGACGATCGCTGCATAAAGGCGGCTATCTCTTCGGGGGAGAGCGACAACCGGTCAACGGCCGCATCCAAAGCTGCGGAAAGGAACAGTCGATTTGCCTGCCTAGAAAAATCTGCATAGCGGTACAGCGGACCATCAGCGTCGTCGTCGCCCCCGACCTTTGCTGCGACGTGATCCTCCGCTATCACGGACATTGGGAAGATGGACGCCAGAGGGGCTATTCGAGCACCTCTGGCCGCCCGATGCCTCAATTCCTCCTTGGGAACGACAAAACGAGCGGCAACGTTGAAGAGCGTCTGCTGAGAATTTTTGCTATCGATGAGAGGATCGACGACCTCCTCGATCTCCGTCTTTTTTACCTCGTGCGAAAACTCGAACGAGCGCATTTCGGAAGCGGAGCCTTTGATGGCGGCTTCACGTTCGACCTTCAGCCTGTTGTAGCGATCCTCGTCCCCTGTCCGTCTCGCAAACTCAATTGCCGTCGCAAGCCAACCCATAGCTTGCATGCGCGATCCTGAGGCAGCGATCTTTTCGAAAGCCCCACTGACGGCCAAACTGACACGCTTGATCGCCTCAAGATCATGGGCAGCAGTGTAGTGAGGAAGCAGGTAGCCAGCCACAAGTTCTGCGCCATGGGGATCGAAGGTCGCGTCGGCTGTATGTACAGTCAGCAGATTTTCAAGCTTGGCAACCATACCGAGACGATCGTCGCCTGTAAGACCGCACTTCCTGTTCGCTATCAACCCTTCGAAGAGGTCGACCCAAAGGCCGTCTTTGTCGACCTCGATATGAAAACGCGCTAGCATGGCGTCTTTGGCAACGGCCATGCGCCTCCCGTCTCTCACGCTAGTTGCTAGGGTAAGCGCGCGCCTCAACGCGGCAGTATCATCGTGATCGTCCCCGTTCCTCTGCCCGGCTACGCTCTCGAGATAGGTGTCGATCGCCAGTCTCGCGAAGCGTGCATCGGGGCGGTCGTTGCACACTCGGTAGGTCAAGTCCCAGACCAGGTCCGCATACCTCGCCTTCAAAACGGGGTGAGAGAGGGCGTCTGCCCGCTGTTGCCAGTGTTCGATGATGTCCGGTGTCACGTCGCGCGGATCGGGACTGTAGAAAGGCGAGCCATCTCCGCTCGTTCCAGAAGCCATAGGCCCGAAGTAGGTATGCCAAGGCTCGTGGTCTTCCTGCTCCTCCTGGAATGCGAACGCCGCGAGATCAGCCCAAGCCTCGTTGATCGGTGTCTTGTCTTCGAGCCTGGTTCTCGCACCGGACAGCGCGCTTTGAACGCCACGATGATCGACGCGACCATCCGTTTGATCAAATTCCTTAATCACCGCTTCGATAGTTTCGGGCACTTCCATTCGCGTTTCCCTTAGCTCGATCATTTCCCTAACGCGAATCCCGGCGTTCGAAACCACCCTAAGTTATTTCGCTGCCTTTGCTATCTGACCTCCTGTGTGATCCACAGAGGGCGAAGTTGTCATCTCAAACTCAGGAATCGGATTTCGGGCCAAATCCTCGACGAAATAATTCACGAAAGCACGCGCGGCCGGCTTGGCATGCCGCCCTGCGGGATAGACGGCGTGGATATCAATCTGGGCCATTTTCCAATCCGGGACGACCCGCACTAGCGCGCCTGATCTGAGTTCGGGATACACTGAGCAAATACCCACTGCGAGAACGCCGAGGCCAGCAACCGCGGCCGCGATCGCGCCTTCGCTGGCGTTCAGTCTGAGAGCAGCATGAGGCTTCAAGTCCACCCGTTCGTTGCCCTTGGCCAGCGACCAGCCCGCATCGACCCCGAGCGGCCCATGTATGATTTGCAGCCGGTCAAGATGCTCAGGCCGCTCTGGCGCACCTGATTTCCGAAGGTAGCAGGGCGACGCCACCAAGACCTGCTGAATGGAAGCGACACGACGAGTGACAGCCGTCATGTCAGGGAACTCGCCTGGACGAAAGGCAAGGTCAATGCCCTGCGAAACGGCGTCGATGGAGACGTCGTTCATGGCAACTTCGATCTTCAACGCCTTATGCTGCGCCATGAAGCCGGGGAGACGTGGTATCACCGCGCGATTTCCGAACGTGGTGGTCAACCCCAACTTCAGGACACCGCGCAATTCCGGGCTGCCTCTGACTGCGTGGTTCGCGTCATCAACCGCCTCTAGGATCGGCTCAACTCTCGCCAGATAGTCAGCCCCAGCGTCGGTCAACGATACGACTCTGGTGGTCCGGTTCAACAGACTGACGCCGAGTTCGGTCTCAAGTACCGAGATGGTTCGCGAGACGGTCGGTTGGGAAAGGTTACTCCCGCGCCGCTTGGGAGAAGCTCTGCGTCTTGGCAACGCGCACGAACACCTGGAGCGCCGAAAGGTTCTCGATCATCGGTGCGAGAGGCCTCGATGCCTTGTAACTGAGCGAGGATGGTCGCATGGCAGCTCCTTCACGACGAAAGCCCAAGCCCGTAGAGATCGAGTGGTTCGCTGATCCCTTTCAGCTTGTGTTTGCCTAGCGGAACGAACCGTCCGGCGAGCTTGCTTTCATCGACGAATGACTGGGATATCAGGACACGGCGACCGAGCGATTTTGTCATCTCTTCCAGCCGGGCGGCCGCGTTCACGGCGGGCCCGATCACGGTGAAATCCAGACGATTTCTTGTTCCGATGTTCCCGTAAATCACGTCACCGACATGGACAGCAATCCCGTAGTCTATGATTGGGACCCCGTTACCAGAATTCTCGGAATTCCATGACGCCATTGCGGCTTCAGCATCGGCGATGGCGTCGAGCACTCGCGCACAAGCGTCATCCTCCGTTGTGGGTATCATCGCCAGGAATCCGTCACCCATGAATTTCAGGATTTCGCCTCCTCGCCCGACCAGAGGCTCAGACATCGTGTCGAAGAATTTGTTTAGCAACTCAATGACCGCATCGCCCGGCAGGCTGTTGGACATAGCTGTGAAGTTGCGGATATCGAACACCAGAACAGCAGCGCGGACCGTGACGCCGCTCCCCCGAGTCGTTGCACCGGAAATGATTTGCTTGGCCGCATGCGGTCCGACGTAGGTGTTCAGAAGCGTCCTCATGATATGGTTTTTGACGCGTATCTCACTGACGAGGGCAAACGTTGGTATCAGGCCCGACAATACAGCGATGTGATCTTCACTGAATCCGCCGACGGCGCTGGTAGCGAACGAAATGGCGTTTCGCTTACCCATCGAATGCACAAGAGGCCATGCGACGTAGTCCGATGCCCCCTCCTCCATGAGCTCTTGAAAAAACGGCGACAGTTCTGCGACGTCGGAGCCGGACATCTTCTGTCGGACGATCGATGCACCTTCGACCAATTCCCGCACAGGGCTGTTCAGATAGCCAGGTGTCGTCTCAACCCCATAGTCGAATGTTGTCACCCCGACCTTCCCGCTAACTTCTTCCCACAGGACGCGAGCGCCAAGCCACTCCGGGTTCTGCGTATAGAAGTACAGGGCGGCCCGCGATACAGGCACGCCAGCCTCCACCAACCTGTCGCATAGGAGGCCGAGTATGTCGTCGATGAATTGGTAGTTGGTAGTCTCCTCCACCAACCAGGCGAGCAAGCGCCTCAAGGAGACGTCCGCTGGAAAAAGCATGCGGTCGCCTTGTTCATAACGTAACTGGTGTAGCTCGAGTGGGCGCATGGTCACCGTCGATTTTTCAATCCAGCGGTCCGAGGTAATCGCGTTTGCCGATGGCAAGACCCTGGTTGCGGAGAATTCCGTGAGCTGTGGCGATATGAAAATAGAAGTTCGGGAGGAGGAATTTTGTCAGGTACGACTGTCCGTTCATTTTTCCCGTAACGCTGGCGAAACGAAGCTCGACCTCCCGCTCGGCGGCGTCCTCGAACGATGCTTGAGGCACGCCTTCCAAGAACGCTACCGTCTTGGCGATACGATCGTGCAGCTCTACGAACGTAGTCTCCGTATCGGCAAAGGATGGAGCGGCTAAACCGGTCAATCTCGAGACACCGTTTTTTGAATTGTCGCTTGCGCGCTGCACCTGGCCAGCGAACGGAAGCATATCCGGAGCCAAGCGGGCCTTCACAAGCGCGTCTTCGCCCTGCGCGGTTTCATCCGCGTGAGCGCCGGCTGCGCTAACGTACTCGTACAAAACGGAGAGGCCTCGAGTAAGTGCCGGGATAGTCAGATCATACATGGTTAGCACGGCGGTCTCCAGGTTTGCTCAGGTAAGTTCCCCAAATGGATATCGGTCATTATTGGCCGCCGGTAGCGCGGCTCGGCAAATAGGACTTATCAGCGAGCCGAATAAGCGGGCGCAGGGCCAAAGCTTCCGAGCAGGATATCCAAGGTCCGGCCCGACAAATCTTGAACGTTCCACCCATGAAGGCGTTCTTGGCCTTGGGAATTCGGGTCGAACGGATGCCATGTGCATGATATCACCGCCCGACGACTCTACCTGCTAGGACGCCTACCACCCAGTCTACAAAGACCCTCACTTTGTTGCTGAGGTGTCTGTTGGGTGGGTATACGACGTACAGCGAGAGCGGATCGCGCTTCCAGCCCGGCAAGACCTCTCGAAGCTGACCACCCGCAAGATATGATCGCGCCAGTATCTCGGGTGCCTGAAAGACGCCATGACCCTCAAGCGCAGCTGCGAGGCAGCTTCTTGTGTCGCTCGCGGACACAATGTGCCGTGGCGCGAAGTCCATCAGCTGCCCGTTTTCTTGCCCCTGAAACCGGGAAATCTGACCGCTAGGAGCCTGTAGGTAGGCTACAAGCCTGTGGTTTGCCTCCAAATCAGTCACGGATTGCGGATCGCCATGTTTTTCGAGATATCCGGGCGACGCGCAGTTTACGAAAGAAACCTGCCCGACAAGCCGAGCGATCATCGACTGATCGGTGGGGGTGCCTGCCCGTATAGCGCAGTCGACGTTCTCGACAATGTAATCCACCGAGCGGTCGCTGACGCCGATATCCAGCTGGATATCCGGGTATTGCGTATAGAAAGACTCCAGAGCGGGAATTATGACTGTGTCGGACAGTGCACCCGCCATCTCCACACGCAGCCTGCCGCTCGGCCTACCTTGCGAGTTCGAGAGGCCCGCGTCCAGCTCGTCGATTTCGGAAAGAATACGAACCGCACGCTCGTAGTAGAGCGCTCCGTCGGTCGTAACGTTTACCTGCCGCGTGGTTCGGTGGAGCAGCTTTGTCCGAAGGTGTCCCTCCAAGCCCTGAACAAGTGTCGTCACTGTTGCTTTCGGAACGGCCAGCGTCTCAGACGCTCTGGTGAAATTCCCGGTCTCCACAACGCGAACAAATACCCGCATCGCCGTTAACTGATCCACATCCCTCTCCTTCGACGCCATGACTGTTCAGTTTTCTGAATAGTGCAATTACACAATTACGTCTTATTCGAAAATCCGGAAAGGACTAAATTTGATTTCAACAAGAGGTCGTGGGTTTGCCCCCGCCTCGATCAAGGAGATTACCGATGTGGACCGATGTGATCTTGGGCGATCCTGACATGCCCACGGTCTCGGCACGTGTCTATCGAAGCGCTGTCGCCCGAAGGGATGCAGCCCTCGTCCTCCACCTTCACGGCGGAGCATTTGCTGAAGACCGAACCAACGTCGAACGTCCGGCCGCAATCGCTATCGCTGAAAGCGGAGCCAACGTCTTCTCTATCGACTACGGAGCGGCATCTCAGAACTCGTTCCCGCGTGCCATGGAGATAGCTTTCGCGGCGCTGAAACATCTCGACGAAACGCGTCGGTCCGGAGCCAAAAACAAAGCCCGGCTTTTGATCGCCGGGGAAGAAGCTGGCGGCAACATTGCCGCCGCCGTGTCGCTCCGGGCACGAGATCAGTTGCCCGGCGCGCTTGATGGCCAGGTTCTCCTGTCTCCCCTGCTTGACCCCTGCATGGCATCAGTTTCGATGCGCGAGGCTGTCGATCTTGGAATGAGACAGACCTGGGCAGCCGGATGGGCTCACTACCTCGGGACCGAGGGTGACCCGAGCCATCCTTACGCAGCGCCCGGCAACTGCACACGCTTCGCCAACGTCGCACCGACATTGGTCCTGACGTCGCAAAACGATCCTCTGCGCGACGAAACCCTGAATTACGCCGCGCGGCTGCGAAACGCCGGCGTCGACGTCACTCAGCATGTCCTCCCCGCAAGGACAGGCTGGCCATCGATATACAGCGGGAAAACCGATGAACCCTCCAAGTGGTCCGCCGATCTCAGCCACCTCTTTGGATCGTTCGTACAAGAGCTTCACTAACGCTCCCAATAAAATCCTCCCAACCCATGCTCGGTCCCAGGACCGTGAAGGAGACTGCTATGACTAAGATCAAAACCCGCTGGACACTTGTCGGTGTCGGCATCGCGCTTCTCGCTTCAACTGCGGCCTTCCTGGTCGAGGTTCCCTCGCTCTCGAAAGCCAGCGCCGCCCCTGCCGCTGACGCTCCGGCTCCCGCGACACCTGTGACGGTATCGACGGTATCCCATCGCCAGGTTACCGAATGGGAAGAATTCTCGGGCCGGCTGGAAGCAGTTGACCGCATTCAGATACGGTCGCGCGTCGCTGGTGCCATCCAGTCGTTCCATTTCCGCGAAGGCTCGCTGGTGAAGTCCGGCGATCTCCTGTTCACCATTGATCCGGCTCCCTTCGAAGCGGCAGTCGCCCAGGCCCAGGGTCTGGTGGAGAGCGCAAGTGCGCGCGTCGATCTCGCAAAAACGGAGCTCGACCGCGGTAAGCGTCTTTCCGAAAACCGCACCATTTCCCAAAGCGACATGGACCAGCGGTCCAGCGCTTTCACCGCCGCGCAAGCGGGCTTGGTGTCCGCCCAGGCGTCCCTTCGGGCCGCACAACTCGACCTCGGATACACCCAGGTGAAGGCTCCCGTGTCGGGACGTGTCGGCAAGATCGACATCACCGTCGGCAATCTGGTCGCGGCGGGCTCAGCATCGCCCGCGCTGACCACCCTGGTCTCGGTCGATCCAATCTACGCGAGCTTCAATGCCAGCGAGGGCCTGGTCGCAAAGGCACTGGCCAATCTTCCCCAGACCAACGGCGCGATCCCTGCCCTCGAGGAAATTCCTGTCGAGGTAGGAACGCTCTCGGACGAAGGCACCCCGATCAAGGGCAAACTTCAGTTGATCGACAACCAGGTGGATTCCGCTAGCGGCACCATCGGCGTGCGCGCGGTCTTCGACAATCCGGGCGGCAAGCTCATTCCCGGCCAGTTTGTCCGCGTCCGCATGGGCCAGCCCAAGTCGGAACAGCGCCTCACGATCAGCGAGCGTGCCATCGGCACCGACCAGGATAAGAAGTTCGTCTTCGTCGTCGATGCCGAAAACAAGATCAGCTACCGCCCGATCCAGCTTGGACCGACGGTGGATGGGCAGCGCGTGATCGAACACGGCTTGGCTGAAGGCGACAAGATCGTCGTGAACGGCCTGCAGCGGGTTCGTCCAGGCGCAGTCGTCGCCCCCCAGGCCGAAGACAATGTCGCAACCGCTCAATAACCGCAAATCGGGGGCGACTGCCCCCGTCCGCCCTTCCACCGCGGCGATCGCGATGGAAGTCAGTTCAACCGACCCGGAGAGGGCACAGTCATGAACATCTCCCGATTTTTCGTAGACAGGCCGGTCTTCGCCGGAGTCCTGTCAGTCTTAATCCTTGTCGCCGGCCTCATCGGCCTGCGAGCACTACCGATCTCCGAATATCCTGAGGTCGTTCCGCCTTCCGTTGTCGTCCGCGCCTTCTACCCCGGTGCCAACCCCAAAGTCATTGCCGAGACGGTGGCCACCCCGCTGGAAGAGCAGATCAACGGCGTCGAAGGCATGCTCTACATGTCCAGCCAGGCGACGTCCGACGGCGTGATGACGCTGACGGTGACGTTCAAGCTCGGCACCGACCCCGATAAGGCACAGCAGCTGGTCCAGAACCGAGTGTCACAGGCTGAGCCTCGGCTCCCTACAGAGGTTCGCGCGCTCGGCGTAACTACGATCAAGAGCTCGCCGGGTCTGATGCTGGTGGTCAACATCATTTCACCGAACCACCGCTATGACATCACGTACCTGCGCAACTACGCCACTTTGAACATCAAGGATCGCCTTTCCCGCATCGACGGCGTGGGCGAAGTACAGGTCTTCGGCGCTGGCGACTACTCCATGCGCGTATGGCTCGATCCGCAGAAGACGGCCGAGCATGGCTTGGCGGCTACTGACGTCACCAACGCCATCCGTCAGCAGAACGTCCAGGCCGCCGCAGGTGTGATCGGCGCGTCCCCCAACCTCACAGGGCTCGACGTACAGCTAAACGTCAACGCCCAAGGTCGTCTGCAGACGCCAGAGGAATTCGGCAACATCATCGTCAAGAGCGGCGCGAACGGTGAGATCACCCGTCTTCGTGACGTCGCACGCGTGGAACTCGGTGCGGCCGATTACTCGCTCCGTTCGCTGATGGACAGCGAAGAATCCGTCGCGCTCCCGATCTTCCAGTCGCCTGGTTCGAATGCGATCACCATCTCGGACGAGATCGTCCGCACGATGGACGAGCTTCAGGAATCCATGCCTGAAGACGTGAAGTACCAGATCGTCTACGACACGACCCAGTTCGTGCGCGCTTCCATCGACAAAGTTATCGACACCCTGCTCGAAGCCATCGCCCTTGTCGTGGTCGTCGTCATCCTGTTCTTGCAGACATGGCGCGCATCGATCATTCCGTTGATCGCTGTTCCTGTATCGATCATCGGCACTTTCGCGGTCATGTATGTGTTCGGCTTCTCGATCAACGCGCTTAGCCTCTTTGGCTTGGTGCTGGCTATCGGTGTGGTCGTGGACGACGCCATCGTCGTGGTCGAAAACGTCGAGCGCAACATCGAGAAAGGCCTGAGCCCCAGGGAAGCAACCTACCGGGCGATGAAGGAAGTCTCGGGTCCGATTATCGCTATCGCACTTGTTCTTGTCGCCGTGTTCGTCCCGCTGGCATTCATCACGGGCCTTACCGGGCAGTTCTATCGCCAGTTCGCACTGACGATTGCAATCTCTACGGTGATCTCGGCTTTCAACTCTCTGACACTATCCCCAGCCCTAGCGGCTCTCCTCCTGAAAGGTCATGATGAACCCAAGGACTTCCTGACACGCGCCATGGACAAGGTCTTTGGCTGGTTCTTCCGCGGGTTCAACAGGTTCTTTGGTGCAAGCTCGAATGCCTACGGCAAGGGCGTCGGCGGCCTGCTTTCACGCAAGAGCATAGTGTTTGTGGTCTATCTCGCGCTGATCGGGGCCACGTATTCTCTGTTCAATGCTGTTCCTGGCGGCTTCGTGCCAGCACAGGACAAGCAGTTGCTGATCGCTATCGCCCAGCTTCCCGACGCGTCGACCCTCGACCGTACGGAAAAAGTGATCAAGCGGATGAGCGACATCGCGCTGGCAACGCCTGGTGTCGACCATGTGGTCGCCCTTCCCGGCCTGTCGGTCATCAGCTTTACGAACAGCTCGAATGTCGGGGTGGTCTTCATCGGTCTCAAGCCGTTCGAGCAGAGAGAAACGCCAGAACTGCAGGGCAATGCGATCGCTATGCAGCTGAACCAGAAGTTCGCCGGCATTCAGGACGCATTCACTGCAGTCTTCCCGCCCCCGCCTGTTCAGGGCCTCGGCAACACGGGTGGCTTCAAGCTTCAAATCGAAGACAAGGCTGGCTTGGGCTATCAAGCTCTGGACGAAGCCAACAAGGCGTTCCTGGCGAAGGCAGCTACGGCTCCTGAACTGCTAGGTCTCTTCTCCAGCTACCAGATCAGCGTCCCGCAGCTCTATGCGGACCTCGATCGCGAGAAAGCCGAACAGCTCGGCGTCTCGGTGACTGACGTCTTCAGCACTTTGCAGATTTATCTCGGTTCTCTCTACGTCAACGACTTCAACGCATTCGGTCGCACCTATAGCGTCCGCGTGCAGGCCGACGCCAAGTTCCGCGCCCGTCCAGACGATATCGGAAAGCTCAAGGTCCGTTCGACCACGGGTGAAATGATCCCGTTGTCCGCGCTCCTCAAGGTGGACCCGACGATCGGCCCGGAACGCACGAACCGCTACAACGGCTTCCTGTCCGCCGACATCAACGGCAACCCTGCCCCCGGATACTCGTCGGGCCAGGCTCAAGACGCCATCGAGAGGATCGCCAAGGAAACTCTTCCCAAGGGCATCGGCTACGAGTGGACCGAACTCACCTACCAGCAGATTCTGGCGGGCAACTCTGGTGTCCTCGTATTCCCGTTGGCTTTGCTGCTCGTCTTCCTGGTTCTTGCCGCTCAGTACGAAAGCCTCACCCTTCCCCTCTCGATCGTCATGATCGTTCCGATGGGTGTTTTGGCAGCGTTGACAGGCGTCTGGCTCACTGGTGGAGACAACAATATCTTCACCCAGATCGGCTTGATCGTCCTGGTCGGCCTGTCGGCGAAGAACGCGATCCTGATCGTGGAGTTCGCCCGTGAACTGGAATTCGAAGGCAGAACCCCGGTTCAGGCAGCCATCGATGCAAGCCGCCTACGCCTTCGCCCGATCCTCATGACTTCCATGGCATTCATCATGGGCGTCGTACCGCTCGTCACTTCGACAGGCGCAGGTTCGGAGATGCGCTCGGCGATGGGCGTGGCCGTCTTTGCGGGCATGATCGGCGTCACCTTCTTCGGCATCTTCATGACCCCGGTCTTCTATGTGATGATCCGGCGACTTGCAGGTAACCGTCCACTTCGTCAGCACGCCGGCCATACAGGCGAGCCGGAGGCCGCAGATAAGGACAACGTGGTCCACTTGGCCGCCGAATAGGTCGGCGTCCATCAAAGAAACTTGGGAGCTACGGGTGCAAATCGCGCTCGTAGCTCTTACTTATTGTGCTATTACACATTGATTGGCGCGGCGCGCTGACGTCAGGCGTAGTCAGACCAGATACTGACAGCGGAGTTGAACGTGGACAGCTACATTAAGGAAGAAGACGACCTGTCGCTTGGCACCTACCTTTGCCATTGCCTTGTCACCCGACAGATGGCCCGTTTCGTCACCAAGATTTATCAGAAGCACCTCGGCCCCGCTGGGTTGACCGCCGCGGACGTTGCGATTTTCGACTTCTTGTCGAGGAACGAGAACATGACAATGACGTCGCTCGCCGACGCTATGCTGATGGAACGCACTACCCTCCTCCGAGCGATAAAGCCCCTGCAGGACAACGGCTTCATCGAAACCACGAAGGACCCCGCGTCGCGCCGGCAGCTGTTCCTCGCGCTTACGGCCGCGGGAAAAGAGAAGAAGGTTGAGGCTGAGGCGCTATGGGCTTTGGCGCAGGCTGACTATGAGGCCGAGGTCGGACGGAAGCGGGCGCGACAGATTCGGTCGGAGTTGCTGGAGACCATGGGTGAAGTGAAGGCGGACTGACGAACTCCGCCCTCTCGTCTCAAACAGGCTCTAGGCCCCACGACCAACATCATCTGCCGTCCGGGTTTCCTGTCGGTTCCGACGCCCGAAAAATGGGACAGGCATCATTCCTAACTCATCGCCCCAAAACTATCTGGGTATGAGGAGTGCTTTTCCAGCTCCACTCGCACAACTGCCGCTTGATCCAGTTGACGAAACTCCTCCGCTCGCGTGATCTATCCGTTGCTCGATTCAAGGAGAAATGCATGGCATCGCATCCGTACATCTCTGGTCCAGGTAACATCACGCAAATGATCGGTTACCTGCGGAAGAGTTTTCCTGCCACGGTAAATTCAGATACTGTTAAGAAGTATCAACTTGCTTCTAACAACGAGAGCTATGTGATCAACGCTCTCCAGTTTCTCGGGATCATAGACGAGGAAGGCAAACGGACCAACAAGGGCCACGATGTCTTACTTTTGCCACAAGGCGAGTTCGAAACCGCCTTCGCCTCTTTGGTCCGCGAAGCATATTCAGACCTCTTCGAACACTGGAGTGATGAAGCTTGGACTCTGAGCAAGGGAGACCTGACGGCATATTTCCGGACCACTGACAAAACCAGTGAAGTGATCGGAGGAAGACAAGCTGGTGTCTTCCAAGCATTCAGCAGTTTAGCCGGGCATGAGCAGCAGACAACGCCGAGCAAACCTCGTGCGGCAACGTCTAACAGCAAATCCAACGCCACTAGAGCTAAACCTGCGAAGGCGAAACCTTCCGAGACGCTCGCGGGACCGATTGTTGCCGTGCCGGGTCACACATCGCCGAAGAAAGACATGGCTTTGACCGTGCGGATCGAGATCAACCTGCCCGCTGAAGGGTCGCAGGAGACTTACGATAACATTTTCAAAAGTATCAAGGCCAATCTGATCGATGTTTAAGAAACTCGAGCAGTTCGAGCGGATTGCCAGAACCTCGCGGAACTTGGGAACCAAGCCACCGTCAGGCATTTCCGCAGCTCACCCCTTCGATGAGCGAAACATCCACACTGCAATAACTAAGGTTTCCAAGGCACTCTTCGATAATGGTCACTACTCACAGGCAACTTTCGAAGCGTTCAAATTCCTGGATGCCAAAGTAAAAAACCTCTCCGGTGTCAACGACAGTGGCCACGGCCTCATGATGAACGCCTTCGGAGACAAAAACACCAAGATCAAGCTCACAGATATGATTACCCAGAGCGAGCAAGACGAGCAAAGCGGATACAAATTTATATTCGCGGGATCGATGTCGGCGATCCGAAATCCGAGGGGGCACGAGATCGTTCACGACTCAATTGACCAATGCCTCGACCATCTTTCTATGGCCTCTCAGTTGCTTCGTCGTATCGAGGAAAGGAAGTGGCCTCTATAGCGGATCGGTAAGCGCCTCACCCGAGCCGTTTCGAATACGAGCGGCGTGCCTGATCCTCGCCCACTTGCAGTCGTAATGGGCTCTCACAAAGACTCAAAATTGCACTCTCACACGGCTCGAATACCGTTAGTTCCCGGCGCGGATTTCATCAATGGCGTCCGTATCGAACACCATATGATCGGTCAGTCCAGCCAACCCCGGCACGATCTCGTGGTAGCTCCAACCTACCCTTTCATGAAATTGACCATCTACAATCAAGTCCCAGTAGGTGCGTTTCCCGATTAGGTCCCTTTGTAGGCCTCCCTCGGGAGACGGCGCGATGTGAGCGCCGACGTCACGCAACGGAACGACGATCCGCGGACTGAAACCTGCCTGATAGACAAAGATTGCCTGTTTGCTGGTGGCGACACAGTGCCCGTGCGACACGATGGACACCGGAGTATCGTTCGGTTCGAGTGTGATGGGCAGGTTATGGCCGGGAAATTGCCGTTGGTAACTGCGCAAGACGAGACTTTCTACGGAACGAAAACGGCATCCTCTGATGCCCAACCGCCCAAACCTAAGGTCTTCTGCCTGGCAGCTGAACAGACGTTTGGCCGATAACTCATATTCACCGCACGAAACAATCTGCCCGATCTTTCCTCGACGGTCGCCGGCGGCGTTAAGCATGAATGCTAACGCGCATCCAACGGGCACCCGTGTTACTCTGATATCGTGGTGCTCATCGGAGGAAAGCGGGTGTTGGTGGACAGGCGAAAATTTCTCATCGGAGCCGCCGCTACGTCGCTCCTTGCGCGCGCAGGCCCGGCGCTGGCTTCAACGCCCATCACCTACTGGCACCACTTCACGAGCCAGACGGAGTTCAGTGCCCTTCAGAAGGTGGTAGACCTATTCAAAAGCCGCTTTCCCGATATCGCTTTGCAGCCGGAAAACATTCCCAACTCTGACTACATGGCAAAGATGGCCGCTGCCGTTGTCGCCTCTGCACAGCCCGACACTGCCATGATTGAGCCCGATAGGCTTGCGGATTTGATAGCGATGAAGGCTTTGGTCGACATAACCGACCGCTTCGCCAAGTGGGATGGGCGAGAAAACTATCCGGGGGCGCGCATCTCCAGCCTGTCGGTCGGGGACCGCGTCTATGGCGTTCCGTCTTTCGCCTTCATCGACTGGTCGTATTATCGCACCGACTACTTCGAGCAAGCTGGCCTCGATGGCCCGCCAAAAACCATGGACGCCGTCCTGACGGCTTGCAAGAAGCTCACCGATCCGTCGAAGGGACGTTACGCATTCGGCTTGCGCGGCGGTGCAGGCGGGTTCAACTATCTGATCAGCGTCATGGAGGCTTTTGGCTCTCCGGTGTTCCGAGACGGCAAGCCCGCGATGGATCGACAGGCCGCGATCGATGCCGTCACTTTCTACTCGGATATCTTCCTGAAGCTCAAAGCCGCTCCGCCGAGTGCGCCAAGCGATGGGTACCGTCAGACCATGGAGGGTTTTCGATCCGGTCAGACTGCAATGCTCTGGCATCACACAGGCTCCTACAACGAGGTAGCCGCCTCCCTTCAGCCCGGCAAGCAATTCGGAACTGCGATGATGCCGGCGGGGCCGAAGGCGTTGGTGGCCCGTGTCAGCTATGCGGGCAACGGTATCGTGAAGTCGGCCAATGCGGACGCGGCATGGGAATGGGTAAAATTCTGGGGCGAGAAAGACGCATCCATCATCCTCCTCAAGGAAACGGGGTACTTCCCCGCGTCTACAGCAGCCCTTCAAGACGAACGGATCGCTGCGAATCCACTTTATCAGCCTGCAGTCAAAACCTTGGACATTGGCACACCCCTACCGAGTTTCGTCGGATATGCGGCATGGGCGGAAAAGACGGTCAATCCCGCCTTCCAGAGCGTGTTGACCCAGCAGTCGACACCGACCGAGGCGGTCGACACCATGATTAAGGGGCTCGAGGCGATCTTCCATTGAAGCCATCCGGTGTGCGACAGCAATCCAGTGGCGCGCGATGGACCTCGAGGAGAATGGGTTACCTGCCTTACGCCTTTCTCTTCCCAACGGTTTTGGTATTGGCGATGGGCTTCGCATATCCAGCGGGCTTCGGGATCATCGCAAGTTTCAGGAGCATGAAGCTCACGCGACCCGACCTAGACGGTTGGGTTGGCCTCGCTCAGTACGGAAAGCTCCTATCCGATCCAGCGTTCTGGTCGACGCTTTGGACGACCGCGATATTCGTCTCGACGACCTTAGTGCTGGAATTCGTCCTGGGGCTTGCAACGGCTTTGCTGCTCAATCGCCGACTTCCAGGCTCCGGCATCTTTGCCATCCTGATCGCTCTCCCTTATTTCCTGCCCAACATCGTGGCCGGGCACATCTGGGCTTTAATGCTCGACGCCCGCTTCGGCCTGATCAACGAGCTGCTTGTTCAGTTCGGCTTCCTGAACGAATACAAAGCATGGCTTGCTGACCCCGTCTCGGCCCTCGCCAGCGTCGTCCTCGTCGAGGTGTGGCACGGCTTCCCCTTTTTCACCATCGTTCTGCTGGCAAGTCTTCGTTCGCTGCCAGGCCCCGTCATAGACGCAGCCAAGATCGATGGTGCAGGCTCTGCCGCCCGGTTGAGGTACGTCATCTTGCCCTTGATGAAGACCGTTATCATTGCCGCGGTGGTTCTGCGCGTGATTGTCATTACGACTGCTCCCGACCTGATCTTCGTTCTTACAGGCGGCGGTCCTGCGGGCGCGACTGAAGTCCTGTCTCTCCTTGTCTTCAAGACGGCCTACGGCGATCTCGACTTCGGGTACGCAGGCAGTCTGTCGGTTATCCTTCTCGCGATCCTGATCGCGCTTACCGCAAGCTACACTCGTGCTCTGGACTCAGGGACCCAAGCCGATGGGTAGTCTCCGACGCAAGTTTCTCAACTTGGCAACCTATGCCGCACTCACAGCAACAGCGCTTTTCACTAGCGGCCCGCTTTTGTGGATGGCGATCACTTCGCTCAAAATCGAGAGTGAGATTGTGACCCGGCACTTCCAATATTTTCCCTCGAAACCTGATTTCTCCAACTACACCCGGATGTGGACGCAGTCGGGATATCCAACCCTCCTTTGGAACAGCTTTGCGGTCACCCTGCTCGCACTCGCCATATGCACTGTCCTTGGGTCACTGGCGGCATACGCTCTTTCCCGATTTGCGTTCCCTGGCCGCATCATCCTCTTGAACACCATCATCCGCACGAGGATGTTCCCGGTCGTATTGATGCTAGCCCCTTTGTTTATGGTGCTCCGGTCGATTGGCTTGGTCGACACCAAGCTTGGTCTTGCGCTTGCCTATTCGGCGGTATTGCTTCCGTCCTTCATATGGATTTTGAAGGCCTTCATCGACCGGGTGCCCCGCGAACTCGACGAGGCAGCTGTGCTTGATGGCGCTTCTACGATCGCAACGATGATCAGGGTCATCATTCCCCTCGCCGTGCCGGGGCTCGCAGCTGCAGGATTGTTCACAGCGGCCGGCGCGTGGAACGAGTTCCTGTTCGCCTTGATGTTCACCACCAGCCAGGGTTCCAGGACATGGCCCGTGGGTCTTCAGCTGATGGTGGGGGATTTCCAGCTACCTTGGGGGATGATCGCCGCGGGAGGGGTTCTAAGCACCCTCCCCGTCCTGGTGATATTTATTGTCGGCAGGCGACTATTGGCGAGGGTACTGGCCGTCGACAGGGGATCAGATTTGTGAAGCCCTGCCTCATCATTGGAGATCGTCCCGAATGTCTGGCAGGCGTATATCTCGGAGTGCTTCCGGGATCGGAACGACGTACTCGCGACGTCCAGACAATTCGATACTTCCCGAAACTCGACTGATGCGTAGATCAATAGCTGACCGACTGTCTGCGGCCCACTGCCCAAGTCGTTGCATATTGATAGGTCGAACGAGCTTCAGCTCTTCGTCCAACTCGCCCTTGATCCGCTGGACCTTGCCGAGGAAATTCTTCACTTCCTTGACGGCAGCCACCCGCTGCATATGCGGAGCGCCCCTGACGGCTTCGTCAGTCATAGCTGCATATGGCGCGAATTCCTTCATTGCCTTTACCAACTGCGGAGCCTTGGGACGCCTGTCGGGGTTCAGTGCAGTGTGACCCTCCAACCGAAAAAGGGGTGAGGCAATCTTGCGTTTGAACTCAACCATCTTCCCATTTTCGAACCGATAATCCGAAATCTCCTCCCGGACATCGAGCGTCCCGTTACGGACCTGACGCCACAAGGGAACGTCGAGCGACACCTCGATCCGATTGGATAGCACCGCAAAGAAGATATCGGCAGCGCGTGCAGCCTCGAAAACCTCGTTCGCGACTTCAAGCCACTCAGGCATCTTGTGAATGCGGTTCAAAATATAATTGAGGCTCTGCCGCTCCTTAGTCCGTCGGCGTAGTCCCTCCATCGCCTCCTCGTGCCCTGCGGCATTCAATGTCGCGAAACACTTGGGTCCGATCAGCCTGATGACCTTTTCATCAGGAAAGTAGGCGATCACGCCGCTGCCGAATTTTCGATGGTTGGGTGAGCAGCATGGACAGGGAATCCAGAGTTTTGCCGCTCTTGCTTGCCGAGGAATGTCGAACGTGTCCGCGTAGTACACGTTGGAACCCGGCGCTGGGTTGGTATGAGTATGGCCCCACCAAGTCCATGTTTCGCCGGTGGCCGCGATATGGTCCTTGATCTCGCGGATCAGTACTTCGTCTGGAGGGCTGTCGAACTGGGATTTGATTGAGCGGGCAGCGAGCGAAATTTCTACGAAATTCGGACTGTCAATCAAGCGAATCACTCACGTTGTTGAACTCATCCTAAAATACTGCAAGCAGAGTGCGCTTCAAAGCCGACTGAGCGGAATTTGTTAGTATTGTCCGAGAGTTTCGTAGTTTTCCTCAAGTGTTTCCCGCTGTGTCACGGACGACTACATCGTCTCGCACAAGAGTGCTTTCCCCAAGGTACTGCTATGGTTTTCGCAATGGTTGATCACACGGGCATTCTGAAGACGTCGTTTGGGTATGGTTCGACGACCGAGACTTACGATGCCGAGGCCGATTGCGCGAATTCACGCACTGCTTCGACCAAAGGCACAACGCCTCCAGCGGCGTTGCCTCGCCTGTAAACTCGCGCATTCACGAGCTCTGGTTAATCCAGAAGCGGCATACGTTCATGACGCATGAAGCTCTCTAACCAAAACGGGGTGGTCAAGGTCAAGCCGCTGGGGTCGGGATATTAATGATACTTTAACTTGCAGTTTGACGCACCGCACGTTTCTGCGATTGTCGCCTCGGGCAACTGAGGGGTTTTCCGTGAACATTTATCCAATAGCTCGGCGAGTTACCGCCGGCGCAGTGGCGCTCGCTCTAGCGGGATGCACCACAACACAAGCCGATTTCAAGAAAAAGCCTGAAGCCGTCAGCAAGGCAGCACTCTGCCGGACCTTCATGGAAACCAAAGACCAGGTCTTCTACCAAGACCTTCTAGGCGAACTGTCAAAGCGCAAGATTGGACCGATGGAATGCTACCAGATGGTCCAACAGCAAAACCAGGCTGCTGCCGCGCTTGTCGCCATTGCCGTTGTAGGTACGGCAGTCGCGGTGTGCGCCAATAACAACTGCGGGAACTCCTATTATCCGACAAACACCTACCGGGGTAACTGCCAATACGATTGGCAATACGACGCCGCGGGCAATCGTTGCGGACATCGCAGTGCTTGGTCACGTCCGGGCGGCTTCTGAGGTTTCACGATGACATCCGACAAATACACGAAAGCAGCCCTCACCGTGATCGCCGTTTGCCTTGCAGGCCTCCTCGGCGAACGGATTTACGACCGACTTGCCACGCCTCTCCCCGCGCGAGTCTATGTGATGGGTGGCGACCTCTCCGTAACGGTCGACGGCGGAACCCTTTCCGAGGTTGATCGCGTCGGATCGGTCGGGTCATTAGGCTCAGTTGACGACACAATTGGCGTCGACGTCAAAGGCGGAAAGCTGGACTACGAGACGGATGCCTATGGCACGCTCAAAGTCAGTACGAGATAGAGCAGTCACATCTATCGCCTAGATGCCATTTTCTTCTACCTCGTCGAACTGTTCGACGTTGATTGGCTCGATCCTGTCGAGCACGTCATCCCAATCGACGCGCCTACTCCCCGTTATCGGTACTGTCGTAAAAATTTCCGCCACTCCTTAGGTGAGCGTAGGGGTGCTCTCCGTTTCCGCCGTAGCGAGGCGCGGAACCCCTGAAGACAGCCCCACTGAAGTCGCAGCTTTCGAAGGTATTGTTCCTCAAAAACATGTGTGACAGCTCGCGGATGTCGCATCCGGTGAAATGACACCCTTTGAAGCGCCGCGAGCCTTTTTCCACCGCGACTTCCTCAAGATGAGACTCTTCGAATCGATATTGCCCCACTTCCGCAATTATCGGAAACTGGACGTCGTCAATGTAAGCATTCTTGTAGAAAAGCGACCTCACACCTCTGATCCCGTACGCATACCTCTTCTTCTCTCCAGAAAAGATGAGCCGAAGGTTTCGCGATGAGGACTTTCCGCCCCTCGCACCCACGCCGACGGCTTCTCTGGCTGCATCGAAAACTTTTGCCTTTTCACGAGGCTCGTAGGTCTCTTCAATGAGGTCGACCAGAATATCCATCGCCTGAGATGCGAACGCTCCCTTAGGAGACACGACGACAGCCTGCAGAGCTGCCACGCCAGACAAAACGTGGGATGGTTTGTCTTCACCGAGAAGCTTCGTCCCGTCCATAAGGAGCTTGGCTAGGTTCTCTTCATCCTTGGCGTCATTTTGACGTCTCGTCTGAGCGAGTTGCTCGGCTTGATGGGCAATTTGCGCAGCCTGATACTCCAACTGTTTCGTATTCAAGACGCCACGCCAGGCAATGGTGCAAAACGTGACGACCGCGATCAACGCGGCTCCAAACGGGGTGAACGCCTGAGCGCGCGGCGGCATTTCACGGACGTCGCCGCTAAAAACCCAAGCTGCGACGAAAACAAAAATGCACATCGCGATGATAGAAGCGGCGAGCGCTAACGAGAACCAAGTTTCCGCTTTGATCTGCGGGCCATCTGGCACCCGCCCGCGAACATCATCTTCCACACTATCCCCCGGCAATTCGGCTTGAATTGGCTCGACGCTAGCCGCTCCGTGTTCTCTGTTCAATTAGGGTTGCAGGTAAGCGGCAGGGACATCCATAGATTTATTTTCATGGTGCCCCTGCGCTGATGCTGTCTACTTTACGATCGAAATGTCGTTTGAAACCGCCGTGCAAAGTTCCGACGTAGGCTTTGGCATCACCTCTCCGTTTACCGAATAGGCCCTAAACTGGTCGGAGATGCTGGCGATATGGGCTTCAAGCCTTGCGCACTGCCGTTTGTTCAAGTCTCGCAGCGTCATACGATAGACAATTGCGCCACCCGCAAGGTTCGCCTTGACCGCTAGATCGTGCGCAACGAGATAACGATTGGTGCTCAAGGTAGGAACATCGGCCTCAGTGAACCGGTCGTCCGCTGGATGAGCCGAGCGAAAGTTCTCGGTCTCCGAAACCGCGAAATTGAAGGCGTTGATCAGTCCCGTGTCATCCACGGATGAGTAAACGTAGTACCCGAGCCCGACGCCCAAAGCGAGCATTGCGGCTGCCAGTCCAATTAGTTTGAAGTCTTGCATTGCTTTCCCGACGGCTAGTTTTATCCGCCCGGAGAAATCAGCGTTCGGACCACGGAGGATTCCGCTGTTCCTGTACCTCGCGGCCCAGAAGCATCTCCCCACAATGAACTATCATCATCGATAGCAGCCAGGACAACATCACATCCCCTCTCACGACGGGCATCATTTGCGTCGTCCAACGCTCGATGACTTCGTATGCGATCGGTTTCGGTTCCACGTTCCAGCGTCTCCCACCATCTCCTTGGGCGACAAATTGATGACCTAGTTTTGTACCAATTGGAACAGTATTTGTGTATGTGTCGCGAAATAGTATTGTTGCCGAAAGGAAATCGACATGGGTACGTCCAAGTCGGGCGAGCGATTCTCGCCGACGCATACTGGAAGTGGCATCTAGTCTCTTCCAAAAGCGCGGGTTGGATGGAGTCGGACTCGTCACACTCATGAAAGCCGCAGGCCTTAGTCACGGCGGCTTCTACGGCTATTTCGA
Source organism: Rhizobium sp. S152 (assembly GCF_030380735.1). Classification (GTDB taxonomy): domain Bacteria; phylum Pseudomonadota; class Alphaproteobacteria; order Rhizobiales; family Rhizobiaceae; genus Rhizobium. The sequence continues at coordinate 544,459 of NZ_JAUDRZ010000026.1, forward strand.
ATCAAGACGAGCTCTGGTCGTCGAAGTCCTCGCCGACACGCTGGACCAAGCGCTCGAGGAACCGACAGCAAGGTCCCTGGACGAGTTTGCCTCGACATATCTATCTCGTGCGCGGAACCAAAGTGCGGGGCCTGGCTGCGCGCTTGCGTATCTCGGCAGCGATATCGCACGCCTGCCGCCTGAAGACCGCAAGCACGTTTCGAAGTACGTGAACGAAAGGATCGACCAAGTCGCCAGCCTCCGCCGCACGACAGGCGACGTAACAGATCGATCGCAAGCTATTTCCGACATCGCCGTCCTGCTCGGCACAGCTGTTCTACTGAGAGCGATCGATGACGAAGGACTCGCGGTGGAAATCCAAGACGCTGTCTTGGGTGGAATGACGAAGTTGGCGGCCGAATAAGCCGGAAACGCCACGCGTTCCCAAAATGGAGGCTTCATACAATTGATCGGCAGCACCGAGGAATAGACTGCCCTCTCCCAGCAGCCCTTTACGGGCGAACGAGACAAAATGGAGGATAGGACCATGACGGGCAACATCATAGGATCGGCAACCCGACGGGACGTGTTACAGGCACTTGCCGGACTGGCGGCCGCCACCGCGGCAACCGCGGCGGCATCGCCTGCCGTGGCAGAGTCCAAGGTTGCGACGAGCGCTTCCAAATCGGCCGGCGGATTTACCGAGCGTACAGTCATGCGGGACGGTCACAAGATTTACGTTCGCGATTACCCAGGTGCCGATCCAGCATACGTGATGGTCCACGGCTTTCCTGACAACAGTCGGATTTACGAACTGATCGCTCCGATGCTGTCCGCTGCCGGACACCGCGTCGTGGCGTTCGATTTCCTGGGATTTGGCGCTTCGGACAAACCCAAGGGTTACGCCTACAGCTTCGCCCAGCAGATCGAAGACATGAACGCTGTGATCAACGACCTCAAGCTGGGAGAAGTAATTCCAGTCGGCCATGATGCTGGCGGGCCTGCCGCAGTGAACTACGCTCTAGACAACAAGGACAGAGTGGCGTCCCTGGTACTGCTGAACTGCTACTATGCGGATTCTCCAGCGCGATCCTTCCCGGACTTCATCGAGCTCTGCTGCAATCCCAGAACCAAGCTGCTCGCCCATGCGATGATGACCGATCCCAAGCAAGCAGGATATCTGTTCAATTTTCAGCAAGGCCTGCTGATGGCCAACATGACGCCGGAAATCCGCAAGAAATTCGTCGACGAGATGCAGCCGATCATCGCGCACAACTTCACGCAGAAGGAAAGCGCGATGCCGGCTTTCCTCGCGATGACGGGCAACGCATACGAGAATCTCGCGGCGAATACCGCGCGCGTCCCCGAACTCGCGGAATTCAAGAAGCCCGTGAAGCTGATATGGGGTGCGTGGGACAAGTACCTGAGCGTGGCCACCGCCAAAGACATCGCGTTGCACTTCCCCAACGCCCACTTCACGGGTCTGGAGGCCGAACACTGGCCACAGTGGGATCGGCCCGACGATGTCGTGAAGGCGATGCTTTCCTGAGCCAAGCCAGAAGCACCGGCACCACGCCGGTGCTTCCGAGCGCTATGCGCTTACCGCGTCCTTCTGGTCCAACAACTCGACACCCTTTGCATCGTAGTAGACCGCTTCGTCGAGAATGCCTTGGCGTTTCGAAACGATGATCGGCACGAGGACCTGACCAGCGACGTTCACCGCCGTCCGGCCCATGTCGAGAATGGGATCAATAGCGAGGAGCAAACCAACACCTTCAAGCGGAAGTCCGAGCGTGGACAGTGTCAGCGTAAGCATGACTACCGCCCCTGTGAGGCCAGCAGTCGCGGCCGAGCCGAGAACAGACACGAAGGCGATCAGGAAATACTCCTGGAGCCCGAGCGGGACCTGGTAGAACTGAGCGATGAAGATTGCCGAGATCGCGGGGTAGATCGCCGCGCAACCGTCCATCTTGGTGGTCGCGCCCAGCGGCACTGCGAAAGCTGCGTATTCTCGAGGCACGCCAAGGCTCTTCTCCGTGACGGCCTCGGTCACAGGCAGCGTGCCGACAGATGAGCGCGAAACAAAGCCGAGCTGGATCGCAGGCCAAGCGCCGGCGAAGAAGTTCGCGGGCTTCAGGCCGTGAGCGATCAGGATGATCGGGTAGACGACGAGCAAGACGATCGCCAAACCGATGTAGACCGCTCCAGCATACCAACCTAGTTGCGAAAGCGTTGTCCAGCCGTACTGGTCAACCGCGCGCCCGAGGAGGCCGATTGTGCCGATCGGTGTCAGGCGTATCACCCACCATAGTATCTTGCGGACGATGGCGAGCAGCGATGCATTGAAAGCCAGAAAGCTCTCCGCGGCCTTCCCCGCTTTAAGGGCGGCAACCCCGAATGCGATCGACACCACGAGCAGCTGGAGGACGTTGAAGTTCAGCGATGTCGATGCCGACCCGTTTGTGAGCCTCGTAGAAGCTTCTAGCCCAAGGACGTTGGCCGGAACCAAACCCTTCAGGAAATCGAGCCACGACCCTGCCGACGAGGGAGCGTGCGCCGAGGCCGCTGTGACCGCGGAATTGACGCCGGGCTGTATGACAAGGCCGAGGACAATGCCGATTACAACCGCGATCAGCGCAGTGATCGCGAACCACAGGAGGGTCTGCCACACAAGTTTGGCGGCGTTGTTCAGGTTTTTGAGGTTTGCGATCGAGGCGACGATGGCAGTGAAAATCAACGGAGGGACGAGCGCCCTGAGGAGTTGGACGAAAATCGTTCCTATTGTCTGTAGGGTGACCGAAAGTCCGTTCGGATTGCCTGCGGCATCGGGACCGATGTTGCGGGCCAGCAGGCCCAGGGCGAGGCCGACAACCATGGCGGCCAGAACCTGAAAACCAAAATTTCTATAGAAGGGTGGTTTTTTCGTTACAGAGACTGAGGGGTGGGACATGCTGACGAGAATCCTTCAATGCCAAAAAATTCGGCTAATGCTTGAAGGATAGGCAAGGATAAGTCGAAGTGAAGGGATTGAGACCCTTCAATTCAACGCCTGCGCGAAATCTTTTCCGAGGAACAAGGTCGCGGTGAAACGTTTTACCGATGTATCTGGGGCGAGGCAGCGGATGCGCAAACCCCTAGTCGACGGCAACTTTCGCTCGGGGAACATTCGTCTGGCGAAGTAGCACGAGCGCCTCTGCATAAATCTCGCGGCGTCGCTCTTCTCTCATAGAAATGAGACGCTTTCGCTCGTCGGGCGGCAGCTTGGCAGGCTCCGATGTTGCGGGCTTGATATCTTCGGATTCAACGAAATCAATCAGGAGATTCCGCATCACACCGTTGACTTCGCGAAGATCACACAGCTCGGCCATCACCGGCGAAGCCAAAAGCCTGCGATTGATAGCTTCGTCGATCGACTTCTCTGTAAGACGTGTTTTCAGGGCGAAGTATCGCAAGACAACTAATGCGCAAATCGCGACGACGGCTGCTGATATGGTGACGAACATGGAAGTGGCTCCTGACACCAAATGTAGATCGTCATTTCGAACACGATGTTCAATGCCTGAAGGCCAAAGGTGTTGTTGGGAGAGGCACATCACGAAAAAAGGCCGCGCTGTTAGCAACGCGACCCTTTTGCAGTTGATGTGACGCGCTCGCAGAGAGCCCCGTGAGACTTAGAGAACCGAGACGTTCTCGGCCTTTGACTTTCCAGTCTTGCGATCCTGACCGACCTCGAAGCTCACCTTGTCGCCTTCGCGAAGCGAACCGCCCCGCGACAGAGCCGACACGTGGACGAACACGTCCTGGCCGCCATTCTCCGGGGTGATAAAGCCGAAGCCCTTGTCGTCGTTGAAAAACTTTACGGTACCTGTAGCCATAAAACCTGTGTCCTCGTGGTTTGGCATGAATGCGTGGGCAACCTATAGCCCGTGGCGGCGGCGTTCAACCGCTCGCCCGAATTGTTTTTGGAAGGAGGGCAACACGGTCAACCGCCTTGTCGCTGAAGGCGATGTGCGAGGAAAACGCCGGATTCGCGCCATCCCCACTGCATGTCCATCCAACGCGACGAACCCGAGCTCCGTTGACCATGACGTCGTAGTATTGACGCTCGGGCTGGATGTTCGATGATCCGGCGCTAGGCCGTAACCAACGAGTATTAACGTCGTCTTGGGGAATGATCCAAACCGCTTCCTCTGTTCGAACGCGGATCAGGAACGCACGACCGCTGTCGGCGATGACCCGACCTCCGGCGAAGATCACGACACGGCCATCTGCTGGCTCGGCCCATAGGTCATCGTCTACTATTGCGGAATTTTGTGACATTGGTCGCCTTATGAATGCCGTTCGGGCGATGATGTGGGTGATCCGGGCGGACGCTTTTAGCGAGCAGTTTCTGATTGCTGTTGCCAGAAACCGGAACAATCCCATCAGCCGTTGATCGCTCGCACCGAGGCGGCTTGGGGACCGCCTCGTTGCGACGCATTGCCCGACACCAGGAGAGGGGTAGGACGCCGGGCATTTCCTATTTACCTGAACCACGCACCCGAGCGGATCGCCACGAGCGTTACGACGCCATAGGCAATTTGAGAGGCGGCAAGGGCGAAGAAGATCGTCGTTATATTGCCCGTAAACTGGACGGCCAGGTATCCGGCACCCAGCGCGATCGTAACTCGAACGAACGCCGCGATCAGTGGCCAGCGGAGCTTACCCGCTCCCTGCGAAGCGAAGTACAGAGCGAGACCAAGGCCAAAGAAACCGTAGGCCGGGCCGACTGTCCGCAGGTATGCGGAGCCGACAGCGATGGTCTCAGGGTCGGCGCTGAAAAGCTGAATCCACTCGACCGGGAAAATCGCGGCTACGACACCGATGATTTCGGTAAGAACGAACGCTAGGGCACCGCCGGTGAGGCCGATCTTGAGCGCACGGTCATTTTGACCTGCCCCGATGTTCGCGCCGACCAGAGCGACCAGTGGAGCGCCGATGCCAAAGATCAACGGGATCAGGAGATACTCGAGACGCGCCCCGGTCCCGAAGCCAGCGACGCCCGCGGCACCTTCCCTGGCGGCCACAATTGCTGTCACGCCACCGATAATCACGTTGGTCAGGACTGCCATGATGGCGGAGATCGCCCCTACCCTGAAGATGGTGGCGAACAGCTCCCATTTCATGGGAACCCAAGTGAACTTGACGGTGCTGCGCCCCGACAGGATGTACCAGAGCATCGCGATCGTGCCACCGATGTTGTAGAGCGAGTAGGCCAGACCGCCTCCTGCGATGCCGAGCGCCGGGATCGGACCGAAACCGAAAATCAGGATCGGCGAGAGCGGCACGAGCAGGAAAGCGCCAACGCAGATGATCGCCGCCGGGAACCACATGTTGCCCGTGCCGCGTATCAGGCTCGCAAGTCCGTTCATAACCCAGATGAACACGCTCGTGGCAAAGACAACGTTCGAGTACTCGAGTGCTGCGGCAAGTTCTCCGCCCTGCCCGCCAAGCGCGCGATAGATCGGGACGCCAAACGATACGAAGAGTACAGAGAAGAAGACCCCGATTACCACATTGATGACGATGGCATGCAGGACGAGCGAGTTCGCCACGTCGCGCTTACCGCCGCCCAACGAACGGGCAACAGCCGAAGATATGCCTCCGCCCAGAGCGCCGGCGGAGATCATGGTCATCAGCATGACGGGCGGGAAAACCAGAGCCATTCCAGCAAGGGCGTCCATCCCAAGCCGAGACAGCCACCAGGTCTCGATGAGGCCTGTGGATGCCTGGGCAAGCATGATCAGAATGTTTGGCCATGCCAGCTTCACCAGCAATGGCAAAATGGGCGCTTGGAGGAGACGCTGCGTCCTGGCATCTACTGGAGGCTCTGCGACGTCTGGCGAATCGATAACGACTGATAGGTGGGACATGGGTTTCCTGGGAGGTTTGGACCACCGCGGCTGAGCCCAAGAAAATTGGAAGGGCCAGCAGCGATGTCGTTTGGTTCAGATGGCGCGACGGAGACGCAATCGATCGATCCGTTTCACAGGTTCGTCGAGTTACGATGCACTCTTCGTGTCGAGCTTGAGGAGGACCTTGCCGCCCGCTTCCGCATGAGCAACGGCGGCGACGATTTCCGAAATCGGGTAAGTCGCCGCGACGGGCGCATAGAGCTTTCCAGCCGCAATCATCTCGCTAGCCTCGGCGAGGATCGCTGGGATTTTCGCCTCGTATTCCGGCTGGACTTGATAGAAGCTGTGGAGATGCAACTCCTTCTCCATGATGGGTCGCAGGTCACCGGGCAAAGCGTAGCCTTGCGGAAAGGCATAACCCAAAAGATATCCGCCCGCGGACAGCATTTCCGCAATCCTTGATGGGGCAGTGCCGCCGACACCGTCCATGCCCAGAAGCAGCTTCTTGTCGCCGATCGCGTTTTTGACCGCTGCGGGCGCGTTGTCGTCGTCCAGAAGCACTATCTCGCTTCCAAGGCTCTTGATTTCATCGATAACGTCGGCTCTCCGGACCAGACTTATGATCCTATACCCGCGTGCCTTCGCGAACGCGATCACCGCGCGCCCGACACCTGAGTTGGCCGCATTTTGTACGATCCAGTCGCCTGGCTGAAGATCGACGAACTCGCTCAGCATGAGGGCCGCAGCGGGCGGATTGATGCGCAACATCGCAAGCTGCTGAACGTCGGCCTCAGGTGGTTGCTTGATGAGATCATCCGCCGGAACCAGCATGCGCTCCCGCCACGTCATGGCGTAGACCGGAAGCATGACCCGATCGCCTTTCTTCAGGGCGGTGACTTCGGGACCAATATCGATGACCTTCCCCACACCTTCGTTGCCTACGGGTGTCGGCAGAGAGGGATTGTAGTGAAACGTACCTTTGATAAGGAGGAGATCATTCACGTTGATCGGTGCATATTCCATTTGCACAAGCACCTGATTGCCCGCAGGCGCAGGCGGCTCAGGCGTTTCGACAATCTTCAGCACCTCTGCCGGCGTGCCGAACTGGGAAATCTGGATCGCTCGCATCGTGGAATCCTTCCGTCGGGCCTACCACGGCTCTCGCCTGATGTTTTGGCCGGTTAAATGTGAAGTCAAAACCGTAGGTCCCGCCTAGCTCGGCGGATTGTACGTTCACTCCATATTTGGGGACGGGATTCCGGATCACTTATCTCCGTCGGCGTATAACACCTATACGCTGAGTGCCCTGAGCAGAGATCGCGGGAGGCTCTTCGCACGTCTCGGCCGGCCTACGGTGGCGCTTAAACCCGGACCTGCGTGGTCGCCATGTCGGCCAAACAGGAAATCGCCAGAAAGCGGGCGTTCCGAGCATGTGGGAACAGCCCGATCGGCGCGCGAATTCGATTGATGTCCGCCTCGGGAACACCGTGTTCACGAAGTCTTAGGACGCGGCGATCATGCGTCCTAGAGCTTCCAAGCGCCCCTACATAGAACGCCTCCGATGCGAGCGCGGCTCGGAGAAAGGGCATTTCCAGGTCGAGGTCATGATAGAGCGACGCCACGGCGGTGTCGGAATCGAAGCACCCGTCCGTCGGCCCCCCTCCACCCCTATAGTCGTGAACCAGCACGTCGTAGTTCACAGAATTGGCGACCTTGGACAGGGATTCCACCTCGAGAGCGCCGCCGCTGACAACGACTCTCACCCGAGGTCGATAATCCACCAGAAATGCGTCTTGAACCCAGCCCGTGACGCCAAGCGACGGAGACAACTCCAATTTCTGGAGTTTCGGTTCATAGCGCAATGCGACCGGGCGGCGATTTGCCAGATGGGCCACGACGGCATCCAAGCTGAAACTACTTCTGAGCACGTGGATCGCCACCGTTAGGCCTCCGCCACACGGGAGCTGCACGTCGAAGAACTCTGACCCGCTGCCGAGCATTAGAAATCGATCGCACGATCTGATGATCGCGTCCCGGGCCTCGGCAGCGATTGCGGCCTCGACGCAACCTCCGGAGATATATCCGCAATACCCCCCGTCGCCACGAATGGCCATCTGCGCGCCCAACGAGCGGGCCGCACCTCCTCGAACCTCCACGAGTGTAGCCAAAGCCGCACCTTGCCCACCGTTAACGCAATTGATCGCAAAACGGATGATATCTGTCGCATCGTCCGTTGTGACGACACGCATTGGAGCATCGATGTTGTTTTCGATGATCGTATGCATTGGCAAAGCCCCTGGAAGATCGCTTGCGTCTCTTCACTAAGGGGCTTGAACCTTGGCATCTTGTACAAACGGAACGCAAAGACGCCGTATCACCGGGTGGCTAGTGCAATACCCGAACCTCGGTGCCCAGGACCTCATCGTCGTCGTCGCTCGGGTGCGTTGTAACTGCGTACTGCCCGTATCTGTCAGACAGGGCCACCACGTAACTGATGCCCTGCTCCAAGAGAAGCTCGGTCGCCTTGAGATCGGCAGCGTGAATTCCGCACCCACGCAGCGTGCGAGCGAGATAGTTGGCGTTCTCCGCTGACACTCTGTCGCCTTGATCCTCGGCATCCTCGGCCAAGTCATCAAGGGTCTGCGCCACCCACGAAATCATGTTCGATCGCTCGTGACGGGTCATTTCGTTCAGCGTTCTTGCTGTCATCATCTTCCCTTCCATTGGCCATCGCGCGGCCGCATGCAACGCATTGTGGTGGAGACGGTCTGCGGTGGTGGGGATCACAGGGCGCGATTGACGCCCGATGGCCCGTATATAGCTCTGTGACGCCTGTCTGTACAAGGCGGCAACCTATGCGTTTCACGTATTGCTGAAATACGTTTTAGATGCTTGTCCAGTTTCAAGCTTCCAATACGGCCCGGAGGTTCAACTTCACATTTTCGCGGGTCGCGGGAGGAAATCCTAGCGAACTAAGCGGTCGCCGCCTTTTCCAAGCGGCAATCATTCGCCCATTTGAAGACCCGCGCGATCGTGTTAGGACGATCACGAAACCTTGCCGAGGCCTATATGAGCGATCAACTTTCCGCACTTCGCCTGTTCGTTCGTGTTGCCGCGACGGGAAGTTTTTCGCAGGCCGCTCGCGAACACAATCTGACACAGCCGACGGCCTCCAGAACGATTGCGTTGCTCGAGGAGCAGCTTGGCAACACACTGTTTGTACGCACCACGCGTGCCACAACGCTGACCGAAGCCGGGGCCGAATACCTGGCTCGCATCAAGCCGATACTTGAGGCACTCGACGAGGCCGATCACGCGGTCCGGGAGACCGGCGAGCTTCGCGGTAAACTACGTATTGGCCTCCCCTCGACCTTGGCGTCCCGCGTCGTTGTTCCGATCCTTTCGGGCTTCGTTGATCAGCATCCCAAGCTAAGGGTGGAGCTCGTCGTCGACGACCGCCGGCAGGACCTTATTTCGGAAAACGTCGACGTAGTTCTGCGGTTCGGAAAACTCCAGGACAGCAGCGCCATAGCGCGAAGCGTCGGCAGGTGGCCTCTCGTGGCAGCTGCCTCGCCGGGCTACATCGAGCGGAATGGTCTTCCTTCAACGCCGAGCGATCTGTCGCAACATCGTTTCGTCGTTGGCGGTCCTGCTGCGGGCACAGGCATCACATTCAGCAAAGACGGCGTCGACATCCCGGTCGAAATTAATGGAAACGTCGTGGTGACAGGAGCTGAAGCAGCCGTCGCAGCGGGCGTCGCGGGGCTCGGTGTCGTGGCTGCAAGCCTTCCAAGCATGGAGCGCGAAATCCTCCAGGGGCAACTCGTACGCCTGTTTTCGGATTGGGACATCGGCGAAATCACCGCCCACGCGTTGTTTCCCAGCGGCCAGGCACCAAAGCCATCGGCTCGGGCATTCGTCGAGTTTTTCGTCGGCGCGATCAGCGCGCAACGAGGTAAGTCATCCGTCAAGCCGGGGGAGACCCCCGCCTCCGGCGTCTGAAACTCGGGTCCCCAGATTACCGGGACCCGAGCTCCCATTCCGACCGCGAAATCCCAAAGAGCCATATCCGCGGTTGGAATGCTGGCCGATCCGATTAGTGGAACGGAACCCAGAGCGTCTTGATTTCGGCGTTCAGCAGGCCCGACTGAACGGTCGGATCGTCGGTGCCGACCTTGGTTGCTTCTTCGAGGCTGCCGACCTTGAGGATGGTGAAACCACCGTCTTCGAGCTTGCCGTTGAGACCGCCCTCTTCCTTCATGAACGGACCGCTGAGCACAACAATGCCCTTGTCGTGCAGCGAACTGACGTAGTTGGCATGGTCCATGAAACCGGGCTGCTCGTTATAAGGCGTGCCAGCCACCCACTTCGGGCCTGGGCTCTGGAAGACAACGTAGTAGTGCGGGCCTTCTGGATCGATCATCTTCATACTCCTGTGTTGCGCTTACTTGCTTCGACAAGTGCGATGACCAGAAGATAGGAGTGTCGGAGGAAGCCTAATAGAACGTTCCGACCAATAACACTCATGCAAGTGGCGTATGAGTTGAACCAATCATGGAGTTTGTCGTTGTGCTGAAAACCAGGAGAGCTATCCATGTTTCAGCAGCAGCCGTTCGGTCATAATCTGTCCCCAGCCAGCAACGAAACTTGGGCCCTACACGCTGCGAACGAGGCGGTCAGCGAATTCGTTCGCTTTGTCCGAGACACCAACGTTGGAAATGATCTCGTCGACGAGATCGAGCTGCCTCTCCCCAAACCTGTGTTGATCGAAGCATTCAAGCGAGTGATCGTCGCGGAGGAGCGGCCGGAGATGCGCGCCTTGCTTCTCAAAGCTGGGCTGATGCTGTCTCATTATCACGTTGGGCTTGGCGAGCGGATCAGGGTGACACCGATCGCTTCGCACAGACGCGAGAAGTCGGGTGACCCGAGGCTTGAAGTTAAATTCAAACGCACTCTGCTATTTACGGCTGCGGAGAGAACACGGTTAACCAAAGTCTATGAAGAAGCGCTCAAGCGGGCCTTGCATTGAGCCAGCTCTACCCCGCAGACTTCCCTTCACGTCTCGAAACGTGCCCTTGGGCTTGAACAGAGTGATCGGCGACGGCTCGGTTCCTGCCACCGCTCTTGGCAAGGTAGAGCGCCTTGTCGGCGCGCGATATCAGATCGTTCATTTCGGAGCCATCACTACGCGAGGTGAACGAGACACCGATACTAGCTGTCATCGTCATTGAGTGGTCGCCTTCGAGTGGGATACGCATGGCTTCAATCCGTCGGCAGACAAAAGCCGCGTCCAGTAAAGCTTGGGCCTCGTTATCCGCGTTGTAGACAATCACGAACTCTTCCCCGCCGTAGCGCGCTGCGAGGGAATTCGGGAGGCGATCCAGCGAGAGAAGAAGCAGAGCCAAGCTCTGGAGGCATTGGTCGCCGACTTGGTGTCCGTAGCGGTCATTGATGGATTTGAAGTGATCGAGGTCGATTAGCAATACCGCAGTGCCACCGATCCTGGCGGTGTTGGCAAGCGCGGCATGGAGAAAGGTCTCGAATGTTCGACGGTTCGCTAGTCCGGTCAGCGGGTCTTCTTCGGCGAGCGCCTGTAACACCACATTCTTTCGCCGCAGTTCACTCGCCGTTTCCCCATAGGAAAGAACCGCGTCCCCGATCATCGCAAGCTCCGAAAGAACCGGACGCGTTTGAACGGGGATGGTTTGGCTGTTTTCGCTGATCTTCTTCAGGTTTCCGATAGCCGAAAGGATCGGCTTCGCAAGATGCCGTCGAGCGAGTAGGAGCAAGACGACGCAGAAAAATCCGGGCATCACCAGCGTCAACAAAACCGTGTACCTGGTACTTGCGGCTCCTGCCTCGATCTCCTGTGCAAGTTTGTCGGCCGCGAGCGCCGCGTCTCCGCTCAGCTCCTTCCCCATCTCGTCGATAATTTTGATCGCTTCGCTGTACGCAGCGGTCGCACGTTCCTCAAAAGTAAAGGCGGTGGTGTTCTGCCCAGCGCTGTCACGAGCCTGCTGCCGAGCCGCGGCGATCTCTTTCGCAAGGTTCGCCACGCTTTTCGAACCCGAAACGACGCGTTCGCCTGCATCGAAGGGAAAGCCCTGCGCTAGAGCCTGTATCTGAAGCAGAATTTGCCGTTCGAGGCGTCGGTCTCGTGCCAGATAGATCGCCCTGACAAGAGACGCCAGGCGCTCGGCTTTGACGGCATTGCGGGTCTGCGAAAGGATCAGGGGCAGCTGCGTTTCGCGTGTGAACTTCGCTTCCCGTTCGATTTTCGTCAGCAGAACGCCTGTAAATACTGCGGCGGCACAGGTGTACACGAGCGCGATGAGGAAAAGCACCCTACCCGCTGAGCTAAGCGAGATTTGACGCGACGACTGCCACCGTGACCACGACCTCAACATTGGCAGCCTTAGTAAATGCTGAAGGGGAAGTAGGCGTCATTGATCCGGTCGTATGTTCCGTTGAGTTTGATGTCCTTGAGAGCAGCGTTGACGCGGGCGAGTAGCGCCTGGTTTCCCTTGTGGGCGGTGATGTGCGCAGAACTTTGTAGGAAGTCGCTCGAGATCGGGTCTCCGACGTAGCTATACGCAGACCCTTCCGGCGTCTCCATGAACGTCAAGAGCTCGATGGCGTCACCGATGAGGAGATCGGCCTTCTTTTCGATCAGGAGCTTCCGGGCGGCTGGCTGGTCTTCGCCAAGCAGGATCGTGCTCTTGGAATAAGCCTTCTTGAGGTATTCGGCTTGGATCGTCCCGCTCTCCACGGCGATTCGCGCACCTGCCAGAGCTTCCGGTGAGCTGTCCTGGAACTTCTCATCGCCCACCAAGACGGAGTGGGAGCGGTAATAGGGTTCGGAGAAATCGATCCGGGCGGCGCGCTCTTTCGAATAGGCCATACTGGCTACGATCAAATCGTATTTGTTGGCTTCCAATCCTGCGATGATGTCGTTCCACGGGACGGCCTGGAAAGTGCAGTCCACAGACATCTTGGCGCAAATCGCCTTGGCAATGTCGACGTCAAATCCCTTGAGCTCGCCCTTGTCGATGAAGTTGAACGGCGGGTAAGCGCCTTCGGTCGCTATGCGTAGCGTTTCCGCTTGGCCTTGGCATACGGCAAAGATGAGCGTCAGGCCCAAAGCGATACTCAATCGTCGAAGCATATCGTAATCTCCTCAATGCCCGATTGTAACAAGCGGAGACTAATAAAGCTTTTCAACCACTACTTAAATCTCGAGGCCCACGTCCGACAATGTGTCGAGATTTGGTGCACGGCCGAAATGAGCATCGCGAGGTGCGCTCCAAATCGAAACATGTCGAGATTGCGCCCCTGCGCCGCCTGCAGTTCCGCGCTACGCGTTCACGACCTCGCGCCGAGCGGAGTTCGAGCTGCGCGGTGTCCAATCGGCATATGCAAATAGCCGCCGGAACCCTTTCGGACCTCTTCTGTTTTCTTGCAAACGCAAGGAGACTTCGCATGGCAAAAGAACTCGACCGGGACAAGATATGGAAAGACTTCGAAGACGCCGTCAACATGACGCCTTCGGCTCTTGAAAAGTGGCTGGGGACCGACGAAAGCCGGGAAAACGGGTGGAAAGAGGACGACGGGAGCGAGACCATCGGTCACCATTCGGGTCGCCGGATCGTCGCCATCAAAGGCAAGAAGAAGGCCAATCTTTCTGACGAGGACTACGAGCACATGCGCAAGGTCGTGGGATACGTTCACCGTCACTTGAAACAGGGCGGCCCGAAAGAGGACAAAGAGCACTCCCCTTGGCGGTACTCGCTCATGAACTGGGGTCACGATCCGCTGAAGAGAGGATGATGGCACCCGCATAGCTCGGCGACTGCTGACCACTATGCTCATTGTCGACCAGGGCTTTCCGTACAACCAGCGTCTCCGATGCGGCCATCAGCTCGCGCCGTTGAGCGGGTTTGCCAAGTTTTCGCTAGGAAGGATCGCCGGGGTGAACCCTGATCGAAAGCTCAATCTATTCAGGCCAATGCGAACGATCTCGGGAACAACCTAGTCCCATCGTGGTTCCTGCTCCGCTCAGAGCGCACAGGAGACGTCACATGAAGGCATTCGGCATTGCGTACATCGCGACACTCGCTTCTTTTCTGCTCATCGATGCGGTGTGGCTGGGCTTGCTGGCAAAGAATTTCTATCGTCAGCAACTTGGCGAGCTTATGCTGCCCTCCCCCAGCCTCGCGGTTGCCGCGGCCTTCTACGTGGTCTTTGCGATTTCGATCGTGGTACTTGCGGTGCGTCCGGGTCTCGGTGCAGGTTCGGTGTGGGTCGCGGTCGGATACGGCGCTGTCCTTGGGCTTGCGGCATACGGAACCTACGACATGACGAATCTTTCGACGCTGAAGGGATGGCCCGTTAGTCTGAGCATTGTCGATATGATCTGGGGAACCGTCCTCACCAGCGTTGCAAGCGCCTGCGGATACGCGGCAGCCCGGGCCATCACGTAGGGAAACACCGCATTGACGAGCAGCCGGACCTGCACCATCTATTCGACATGCCCAAAAAAGAGAAGAACGACGTTGAACTCATAAGAGGGTGGACGCTGCTTACGTCAGCGACACTTGGGTCTGCAGTGCGCGCGAAGGGTATCCTGCAAGAAATACAGGCCCGTCTTCCCGCGGCTTCAAAGAAGTCTATATCGTTGGAAGGCGTCGAACTGACACTGTCGATGCCGACCAGCAGTAAATCCGCATTCAATGCTGCAGTGGCCATTATATCGAATACTGTCGCAGAAGCCGAGAACCTGCCTGTCATACCGCGCGAAATTCAGGACATCCTGACGATCAAGCCGACCGAGAGGCACCGCTGGCTTGCGGACGGCCGTCTTCCTAGTGCGGGAACCCGGACCGTCAGGTTAAACGGGCGCGCTCGGCAAATCACCTTCCACGTCTTCGATCCTAAGGTCGTTGAGGACTTGCTCGACCGGGGAATTGTTGACGAGTGGCGCGTGGAAGACGCTGAAGCAAAGGCGGAAAAGCGTCGCAGGACGGCCTACGAGGCAAAGTTGGCGAAGTCCGCAAAGGCCGCCAAGAAGAAAAAAGTCAAGCCGACGAAGGCAGACGACGCGGCTTCTCAGCTAAGAGGCTGGGAGGAGTTCGACGTCGATGGGTTGCTACGCTAACTACAACAGCTAGCTGTTCCTCGCGCCTCGCCATTTGATGAGATATCCGAAGCCTGGCCCGATCAGGATTCCGCCGATCACCCACTCGACCAAGGTCAGAGGAGTTTCGTCGGGGTCGTGTCCGGTAAGATATAGGAAAAGGAAAAACGCAGCGACGCCGACGACTATCAGCGACAATGCAACGAAGAGATTTTTGCGCGAACCCCGCATGGGTATCCTTTTCCAAACCGAGAGTGTGACAAGCTAGTGTACTTCACCGTCTCGGCAACGCCGGCTCCCTGGCACTGCGATCTCCCAATCGTCATCGAGTCAGGCGCTGCCTGGTACCGCTGAGCGGTCGAGACAATCCAGTGCTTTCGTGGTCGCGTGGTTCCACTCAATGAACCTTATCGCATTTGTCCTTCGTTCTCGTCCGCCGGATCGTAGTTGATGTCCCAATCTTTGATGGGCTTCTTCCCCGGCGGCGTCTTGTGTTCGGTCGCATCCTCCGACCCGGTTATCACGGTCGGCTTGGCGCTGTGTACACCACTCGACTTTCTGTCAGCTACCGACTTGGCAAACTGACCTTTGGCATCTTTTTCGACGTCAGGCATCTCAATCGCCCCTTTGCTTCAAGCCATCGGAGACATTCTTAACCTCAGGATCGCTGTTGGTTTCGCCATTGGCGTCCTTTGTCCTGTCGGGATCGTCCTTCGCAGGCATGTAGCCGGGCGGGATGTTCTCCTGGGGGCCTTCCCATCTCGGGGACTGGTCGGTGGTGCCCGAGGCACCGTCCGTCGGCTTATTGATACCCATGTGCTTTCTCCTGTTTGACACACAGGTAACCTTCAGGTGCTTGCCTTGTTCCCCAGGGCTTTGGCCGACCGAACCATCTTGCCCTTCCGTGTAGCCCGTGTGGTCGCGCACAGCTGACGCGCTACGCAGTGGTCGACGACAAGCCCGACCAACCGTGCTGCCTCGATCTCTATTCAGGCCTTATCGAGAGCTTCGGGCCTATGCGCCGCGCGCTTTCCCGACTTCGAGCTCTCGACGATGATCTGGGGATCGTCTTTCGAAGCCTTGACTTTGTGGCCCTTGATTTTTGTGGCCGAAGTCTGCTTTTTGACGACCTTGCCTTCGGTCTTGCCCTGGCTCGTTTCCCAAGTGACCTTGTCGCCCTTCTTGAGGTTCGCGCTCATGTGATGCTCCTTTCAATCCGGGTTGACCGTCGACGGCGGCCTGATATCTGTCGCGGTTTCGGTAGGCTTATCGTCCTTCGCGAATTTGTCGTCTAATTCCTGGTTGACCTTGGTGACGTCGTCCGACGCCTGCTCTGTCAGTTCACGCTGCCCTTCCGCGCGCCGCCAGTGATCTTCGTGAGCGCCTTCCGGCCGCCCCTCGTCTTCCCAGATTTTGTAAGCCCGCTCGCGTCGCTGTTGCTCGTTGTCATCCATCGTGAGAACTCCTCCTGTGAACGGATGATAACTCGCGCGATGGCGTCTCGTTCCTCGACCTTCAGCTTGCAATCACTACCCTGGGGCACGCGAACGTGGAGATTTGATACAAGAGATTAGGCGAAAAGCACGGTACGGTGCCCGGCAATCGAAACTTGTCCGAGAACACGGAACTCTCGCGATGCGCGTGAGTTCCTGATCGTGCCAACGAGGATCGCGCCGATGGAGCCAGCCAGTTTTCGCCAAGCGTTTTTTGATACTGTTCAAGAACTGACCGATTTTGCCGACGACATCGCGCCGGAGGAGACCATCTACTGGAGCGCCGAGTACATCGCGCGCGGGACACAGTGGTATCATTTCAATGGTTATGGCCGCCCCGACGAAACCGATTCAATCGGGCAAGCCTTCGATCTCTCGACGCATTCGATGACCGACGTCGACGCCCGCTTGATGAGCCTCGCTTTCCTGGACTTCCAGGACAACCAGTTGATCACGGCCTACACGGGCGAGAGGTGCCATTCGGCGCATGTCGCCAGCAGCATGTTGTCACCTTCGACGCGAAGTGCTCCGGAGGTCATCAGTGTCGAGGTGGAACGTCGTCAACGGTTGGCTGGTGGCGTCGAGCGCCAGGCGAGGACAACCTTCATGTTCGTCGGCTTTGAGCGCGCGGATGATGCCGCGCTCGTTCCGCAGGGTGTTCGCCTTGCCACGTCCCGAGAGTTCATTTCACCGCTGTGGTATCGGGACCGAATTCGTTTGGTGCGGACAGAAGAGGCAGCCTCGCATCGCGTTGTGCGTGAGGCCTGAGATACGCGGACTCCATGGTCACTTAGGGGCACCTTCGTCGTCTAACAGTTGCCTAATCGCCGCCACGCCTTTTGCCGTGTCCGACCATGACTGTCGCCAGATCAGCAATGAAACGCACGCCATCGTCGCAGCCACGAATGGCAAGGGACCGAGAAACCAGAACGCGGCGGCAACCGTGAAGTAATACGAGCGGACGCCGACGCTGAACGATCTGAGTGCCGGATTGAGGACGAGTGTCAGTGCGTGAGTCCAGGCAACGAGATCGCGCTCCTCCTGGCGAGATGGGCTCGCAACGATCGCCGCGAGGCAGTAGTTGATCTGACGAACTGCCCAAATGAAGTCCGAGAGCCCTCTCAGCAGGGTTGCCACAACAAGCAACACTTTACATTGGAAGAACCACGCGGGGTCTTGGGCGGCGAACATCGCTATCAGACCATGTCCCGATCCGTAGTTCGGTTCAACGAACAATGCGCCGCTCAAGCCCACGATGACAATGAGGTTGGCCGAGCCAAAAAACGAGGCCGAATTGATCGTGTGGCCGAGAATGGCGGCGTCGCCGATGAAATTGTTATCCCTCGTCAGCACCTCCCTCATCCAGGAAGAGCGGATGCTGACCATGTCGATTGAGAGGCTGTCGTTTTTCCTTGGCCACCCGATCGCCATCAGGGGTTCGAGAGCGATCCAGACTATCAGGAAGACAAGGAACGCGAGGGCATTTAGAATATCCATCGGCTACCCCCCAATTATTCATCCTGCCAACTGTAGCCGGGGCTGCAGTTACTGCAAGGGGGAGCAAGCTCCTGCTTTTCAGACAGTGGAGTAACGCCTTGCGAGCTTCGCAAACAACTTTTTCAGTCCGGGTTCACCAACGCGACGAGACGCCTCCGATGCTGAAACCCACGCCAACTCTCGTTGACCGCGCTCGGGAAAAATCGATCGGGTCTCCCTCACCTTGATAAGGTGTACCTGCACGTCGGCGGGGACAGCATCGCCGTTCGGAAGAACCTTGTCGTAGATGAAGCTACCGAAGGGCTTTATCCGGACCTTCCCTTTAACGCCCGCTTCTTCCCACGCTTCCTGCTTTGCCGACTTGTGCTGGCTGAGACCCGCGATTGGCCAGCCCTTGGGGATTGTCCATCTCTTGGTTTCACGAGTGGTAATCAGGAGGACGTCGGGTTCGCCGGCGTCGTTGATGCGAAAACATAGGCCGCCGACTTGCTGCAACGGGCGTTTTCGATGTGGCGCGAGCGATCCGCTGAGCAAACGTGCAAGAACGGACATCAGGTTTCCGGTCGAGGGTTGGTGGAACCCGCACTAGCTGGGGTGTGTGCGGGTTCCGGAGAAACATGCACTGCCTGCCATAACGTCGCGAAGCGTTTATAGTTGCGACAGTGCTAATATGGAGTGAGATGGTTACCAACTCGATAACGCGCAGAGGCATTCGCACAACAACCACGGCCAGTCCCATCGGCGCTACTGAAAGAACGCACGACTACGACCAGCTCGCCCGCTCAATGTCCGTGAAACTTCAACAGCTCGATTAAAGCGGAAGACGGCCGTAATCAAAGGAATGGATTGTCTCCAAGGTAGCCCTCACACTCGTTAGCCTCCTCGATCAATTCGAAGGCTCGATCTAGCTCCCGGGCCAGCGATGTTTCCCACCTTCCAAACACTGAGTGATGTTCAGCATCTTCGAGGTGAACCTCTCCAATCATCATCCCGTCCAGTGTTGTGATCGTCAAAGTTGCGGAGAGTGCCGAAGCCTCCACGACGGACATGATTTCCTGCACATCGTCCGATTGCACAATGTGCTCTGTTGTGACCCGCAGATCGTTGTCGACCATGTCCTCAATCGCTGCCTGTATGATGTACAGCTTGTTGAGCCTCTCGATATGAGAAGCTTCGTAACCACTCACGTCCGTACGGGTTGGTCGCATCGAAGACGCCGAAGCATGGTCCGCACCGGGTGTGCCGTGCACAATATCAAACTCCACGACAACCTGTCGCTCGACAGTGCTCCCGAATTCGCAAGCTTCCATCCCTTTGAACCTCTTGGTTTAGGTTTTACGCCCCTAGTAAGAAAATGTTGATGCAAATTCCTGTGGCGCACAAGCCCGCAAGTCATAGCGCGGGTAGGACACGCAGGAGTAGCGGTAGTTTGATGTGCGTGGAACATTTCAACAGCTCGACAATTAGGTCGGTAATGACTGCAACAGATACGATAATCGCCCATCAAAAGGGCATCCTCCGCGATAAGGCCGACGAGAAATGGCTTCTATCCCTTCCGGCGTGCGATATGAACCAGTTCAAGCGTTTGCTACGAACCGGCGGCAGCCCGCTGTTCCTACTGGCCCCCGATTCGACAGCGTTTGAGCCTGTGTGGCTGCTTCTAGCATTCGACAGGAACGAGCAGCTCTTCCGCGTGACAACGGGAACGAGCCCCATTGCTAGGCGATTGGAGTCGATCCGGCAGGTCTATCAAGTCGCCCGAAATTGCGGCTTCGAAAGCCTGACAATCCCGGTCGAACAGAGGGAATAAGGCTGCGAGCTTGGCTGACTGCGCGGTTGTCCGCGAGCCGACTTGCTTCCGTCCTAATCGCTGTCTGCTACTCCAGTGCCTTTACATCTGCCCTCTTTTGCAAGGCCTCGGCGGCAAGCGACCAATGACCGCCTTCGATGAGACCGAGAGCGACCAAAACCGGGCAAAGGTTTACCGTTGCGAACGCCGCCCGAAGATCATGTGCAGCTGCGATGACATCCATGCTCAATCGATCATCATCCTCAGCTCCTAACTCCGACGATGAAACGTCGAGCGGTTGAAAGCGAAGCTGCTTGGTCTTCGTCGCAACCTGGATGACGGCGGCGCACATGTCATCCCAGTGCGGCGGGGGATTTGGAAACTCGGGGAAGCGGCGAGGCCTTGCTCCCCATTCGGTCTCGAGCGCCTGCCCCAGGGCGATCAACGCATCGCATCCAGAGATGAATTCGCTTTGATTCAAATGTAGCCACCCCAAGACGGCATCGTAGGGAATGTTGTACGAAAGAAACTCGGCGACTAACCTGGCCCAACTGGAAAACATGATGGATGGTGGGTTCTTCACTCTATCCCTGCCTTGACCTCGTCGCAGTATTCCCGACATTGTGGACCGCGCAGCGTCGTAATCCGTTGCAGGTTCGCGGCCTTTCCAGAACGTGATCCGCCGTTCTACGCGCGACAACCAACCTCATCTCCGGTGGTGGCAATCTGGTCACGAATCCTTGTTGTTGGTCGTGCTGCACCGGAGTGGCGTTAGTGATTCCTGCTCCGAACGATCATCTTATCAACTCGATCCCTCATTTCGTCAGCTGAGACCATCGGGCCAACAAGGCGTTTACGCACCATATCAGCGCCTACGTCGGCTTCACTGTTGTTGGCCAAAGCGCTGGCCATGGAGCCTACGTCTGTAGAAATCTCAACGGTAAGACCTGGATCAAAGCCAGTCTGTTGGCCTGGGTATCCCCGCGGGTTGGATATCACCCTGCACGCGTCAAGCATGTAGTCGTTGCGATGGTGAACATGTCCGTGGACCCACAATGCCGGCCCTGTCTCGAAAATCAATTCCTCCAAATCCGAGGCGTACGATGCTGAAATCGGGTCGAACCTGAAGCTTTCTTCAATCGAACGGACTGACGGCGCGTGATGAGTGACAACGACGACTTTTTGCCCCCTCAGCCTTCGAAGCTCGGATGCAATGAAATCCCTAGTCTCAACGTGCTTCCTGTACGCGTAGATCGGCCGGAACTTCACATATGGCGTCTTCGATAGCTTGATCTTCCTGTAATCATTCATATCACGCTCAGCATGGAACATGGCGACTTCGGGCTTGAATCCGGAGAGGCGAAAGTCGGACCACAGCGTTCCCCCGACGAATGTAATCCCGTCTATTTCGACCTGGCCGTTTTCAAGATAGTGAAGATTGGGATAGTCTGAAACCGCCCTGGCAGCGGCAATGCCTTCCGAGATGGACCCGTTGTAGTACTCGTGGTTGCCTCCGACGAAGACAACCGGAATCCTATGCGACAGCCGTTCGCCTAACCATCTCAGGCTGGGGACTACGCCGTTAGTCAGCACGTCGCCTGCGCATATCGCGATGTCCGCATCAGATGGAGGATCGACATTGAATCGGGAGCCGAATTCCAGATGGAGGTCGGAGAATATCCAGAGCTTCATTCAGGTCTCCACAAATGAGGGTATTGCGGTAGATAACGCTCGGCGAAAGCCATCCGCATGCCTATCGCCACCGTGTCGAAGCTCAATTTAAGACCTCGCTGTGCCTCGGCTTCAGAAAGCCAGCCGTCTGCCAACCGCCAGTATGTTTCAAAAATCCCGTCGAGTATGTGCCCGCTCCAGAAGCGAAGCGACTTGAGTGCATCGTCCCTGTTCCGGGATATGCCTGGCTGCCTGTGGGCTAGCTCCAGCCACTCGACGATTTGCTCCTCGCGTATTTCCGCGTGCTGTTTGATCTTCTCGGCAACATCATGGGGGACAGTGGTGACCGCGACTTCGCAAGCTCGCAGAAAGCGTCGGTCGTTCATGAAATCCATTCCCCACTCTTCCGGATCGTCTCTCCAGAGAACTGTCTCAGCGACTGCCGTCCAGCACCCTCCGAGGATCAATCCGAGTCTCTGAAACGCCGGAAACGCCTCCTCTACGAGGTAAGCGGGACCACATCCGTGGGCAGCGCGAATGTTCGCTCTCGCAAGTCCCGCCGACTTCGGACGACTCCGTGCGCCAGGGAAATGACGGAACCCCAAATACCCGGATTGAGCGGCTACCCAGACCACTACGGTGGCGACGTCGTCCCAGCGCGGGATGACCTCTGGCAACTTGGGTTCCGCGACGGGTATCGCCCCGGTGCCATTGTCAATTGCGCACCCCAACTTGATCAGCAGTTCGCACGCTATCTCGTAGGCACCTATGTGGAGATGCTCCCAATTGCCCGCCTGATTGCGCGGCAAGGCAATGGAAATGAATTCTATGACGGGAGCCACCCACCCCGGAACATCTCGACGCGCTTGTCTGCGGGAACTACCGACGATTATCCGGCGGCCAAGCGGCTCGAAACCGATATCATCCAATGCTTTCCCCAGCGAACCCGACGCGGATTCGCCGGACTTGGCTGAGGGCGACTTTGATTTCTTTGGCATCACATGGACGTCCTTCGTTCTGGCTTGGCGAGACTGACGGTCGGCCGGCGATTCTTGCGAATGATCTCCGTGGCCTCGGCCCCCGAAATCTGTTCGACCTCCACGAGACGGGTCACCAATGCATCGTGCGCAGCTCGCTGCATGCGAATGATGGACCTCGCGCGTTCAAGCTCTGTCGCGAGGACGCTGTGTATCTCGCGACGAAGCTCTGGATTAGACGATCGCATTGTAGCGAAAGCGTCCGGACTGAACTTCTCGACCGCAAGCGTGTGTCCCATTCCGAGAGCACCCTCCATGGCCGTCGCGAGCTCTGTCGCTCGATTGAGGTCGGCTGCATCGTCGCCCGCTGCTCCTTGCGAAAACGAACCGAAGACCTCGATTTCCGCAGCGATGCCGCCCAAACAAACGGCTATCGCATTTTCAAAGAAGGTCTTGGTGCGAGGACGACCAGCGTCAACATCGTATTCGACGCAGCCGAGCGCGCGATATTTGCCTTCCACGCGCCAGCGCGAGATTGTGATGTCGGCAACGGCAGCGTAGCCGACATCATGACTTACGAGCGCGTGTCCGGCCTCGTGGACAGCCAAGGCGTGCACATAGGCATCAGGCAGTTTGATAACCGGTGGCAGCTGACGGAGGATATGATCCACGTTCAGCACCTCCGATCGCCGTCGTGCTGACCGTCTGGCATCGCGCACAAGGCGTTCGATATCCGCACCCGTGAAACCTTGAGTCGCCAGATCGAACAACTCGAAGTCGGCGGAGCACATGGTCACGCCAGAATGAAGTCTTAGAATGGACCTCCGTGCGGATGCATCCGGCAAAGCGACAGCAATGTGTCGATCCAGTCTCCCCGACCTTTTAATCGCCGAATCCAGAAGGTCGGGGTAGTTGCAGGCTCCCACGACGACCAAACCCTCGCGGCGTTCGAACCCGTCGAGCAACTGAAGCAGCGCCGTGATGACTGAACGCATATAGGCGCTGTTCCGATCCCGCTCACCGCGCGCACCAAAGACATCGATTTCGTCGATGAACAGGATCGCCGGAGCCTTCTCCCTGGCCTCGGTAAAGGACGCTCGCATTGCCTTCAGGTGCTCGTCAAGCGCACCGGCCTCCTGCCACCGAGAAGCCGACCCGTAAATCAGCGGGACCTTGCAGGTGTTGGCCAGTGCACTGGCAAACATTGTCTTGCCGACGCCAGGCGGACCCGAAATCAAGATGCCGTTGTCGACATCGCTCCATGGAATGATGCCCGCTTTGAAGTCTGAGATATCGTTCGCGAGGTCGTATCCCCATTCGATGAGGTTGCCATAACCATGCATGTCCGAAAGACCGGGTCCTGTCGGCGTCGGCGTCGGCGGTTTGTCCGGCTCAAGCGCACTTACAGCAACGGGTTTCGGAAGACTTCGCAATCGCTCGAGGGCTTGAAGTGCTTGGCGGCGATCCTGGAATGCCCTGCTCAGTCGAGACCATGGCTCGCTGAGTAGCAATTCCAAGTTTTCCGGATTGATGGGAAGTCCTGCCCGCCGTAACGCGGCCTCCGCATGTCTGGTCGTACGAGGACCGAGATGGACCACGGCGTCCGACAGCAACCGGTCGTCGTCTTGAATTTCGTATGACGGCGGCGCGAATAAAATAGCTCTCTCATCCCGCAGCGCCTCCGCTTCGTGACGAAAACTATTCTTTTCGCTCCATTGCACGACATTTCCCTGAAATCGTTGAGCCTGCCATACCTGCGAGGCGAAGAAACGGGCGGCTTCGGCAAAAACAGGAAAATAGAAGTCGTCGCTTGTAACTAACGTCACGATGGACTTCGTGCCGATCCGGTTCCAGGGGCGGAGCGCGTCGGCCACAATGCAGTAGGCCATGTACACAGGCAGCGTCAAAGGCAGCCCATTATCGTCAACCACCCCTCGCCAAGGCACGCGAAGCCGTTTGCCGGATTTCTTGATCGGCATCGAAGTCTCCATTTAGTGTGTCGGACGGTCTAGTTGTCTCGGACTGACGAAATCCCGGGGATGGCTACCAGCGGTTCACGGGAACCCAATCTGTACCAACGTGACAGCGTCCGTGCTAAACGACGGCCGGGATCGATGTAAAAAAGCTCACTGGTGATAGCGCGCCGCCCGTCGTCGATCTTCGGATGGCCAAACGTATTCCCTACCAGGCAGGGAGCTTGCCTTGTTGCGAAATCCCAAGAGGTTATCAGCGCAGCCGGCCGGTCTGTGGTCGACCCGTCGGCTATGGATTCAAGATCGTCTGCCAACTTTCGCAGGCGTTCAATCGTCTCGGCTGAGGTTGACCACCGCCACCGCGATCCAAGCGCGTCCAATCCATCCATACCATTCCCCTCTTCGATGCGTTTGAAGCGTCCGTTCGCCCCGCACCAGTCGATCCATTTCATTGCAGAATCACAGAAGTGATGTGCGACATTTTCGACGTCTTCGAAAACATCGGCAGCCCAAGCCCGCTATTCGAAACGATTCCTTACGCCGATAGGCAGGATCGTAGCCATTCTTTGTCTCGTTTCAAGCCATCGATGTCTTTTTTTAAGCCAAAATTGACTTTTCCACCGTCAACCGTTTCGTGATGCCTATGAAGCCAACTTTGACACCCGCTTTGGTCAGGGCCGCCCGAGGATTGCTGGGCTGGAGCCAACCCGATTTGGCCGCAAAATCGGGTGTTGCTGTTCGCACGATCAGTCGGCTTGAAAGCAGCGACGACGCGGCGTCGTCCAAGGTCAGCAGCGCTTTGCATTCTGCTTTTTCAAACAGCGGAATTCGTTTTGTTGCCAAGTACGATGATGGGGGAAATTTGGAGAGCTACGGCGTGATGAGAGTCAGCGGCAGCGACACTGCATCTGAACCTTGACTATGCTGAGTTCGAAAGCTTTCGAGCGAGAGGCCAAACCCCGCGTTCCCCCGATCGGCACGAGCCGCCTCATGGTTGGAGAATGCGCGGAATAATTGCCCGTAAAGCCGGCACAGCCACGCGAAAAATTTCTGTCCTGATCAGTCGTTTAGGACAACGACGCAGAGGTAACTGAATAGTTATTTTGAAAGAATGAATAGGTTTGGTTTGCACCGTAAGCGGCCAACGCCCGTGGGTTAAGTGATTGAAATTTGGGGTGCTGCGATGTTTCTCTTTTATTGAATCGATTTCGCTTTCCGCGAATCTGAGGGCGTTTAAGCCAGAGTCAAGGGCGCTTTAAGATGAGTTCTTCAACGGTAACACGCCCGCCTATCTCCGCGGTGGCAAGGTCACAGTTCAAAAATGCTTATGGTAGCCATGAAATCTATTCGTTTGATTGATGGCGGATACAGGCTCATACCAGTCGCCATGAACAACGCCCGCGTCATACCGACGAGGAAAGGAAACGGACATGACGACGATCACCTTCCGGGACAGCAAGATGTCCTCTCACCACTCTTTCCACGATCTCGCAAGCTATGCGCGCAGGATCGTTGATACCTGGCACCAGTGGCAGGCCGCGCGCGAAATCGAGTCCATGCCGATGGACATCCGCAAGGATATCGGCTGGCCGTCGGCAGACGCCGCCGATGACCGCAAGGTGATGTAACGAATGCGACATGGCCAAGCATAAAAAGGCGGCATTATGCTCACATGCAATGCCACCTTTTTCGTCTTTTCGCGACCCCTAATTTAATCTTGAATTTCAGACGCATATATTTCCGCTCGACAGCGATCTGCTCCTCTGGATCGGCCATAACGGCAATTGACCGAGATCAAGATGGGGAATGTCGCAACTTTGCTCTTTGCGGCCGCATTTATCCATGAGAATGTCGCTTTTGGAATATCGAAGTGACGTATTCCAAGCGACCAATATACGATCAGCCCTCGAGCACGGATCGATCTCATGACCAAGATGCCGCATAAGAAACGCTCCCTTGTCTTCTTCATGGTTCCGCAGTTCACCATGCTGCCTTTTTCGGCGGCGATCGATACCCTGCGCATCGCCAACCGCATGCTCGGCTACGAGGCCTATAGCTGGCGCCTGACCTCCGTGGATGGCCAGAAGGTCTATTCTTCCTGCGGCATCGGCGTCGAGGCCAACACCTCGCTTGCCGACGAAAGACGCAACCTGAGCGGTGAAAATCGTCCGAGCATGGTACTTGTCTGTTCGGGCATAGACGTCGAGGACTTCAATAACAAATCGGTCAGCGCCTGGCTGCGCGAATCCTACAATCGCGGCGTCGCCGTCGGCAGTCTCTGTACGGGCGCGCATGTCCTTGCTCAGGCCGGGCTCCTGAACGGCAAGCGCTGTGCGATCCACTGGGAAAACCTGCCGGGCTTCTCGGAAGCCTTTCCGCAGGCCGAGGTCTATGCCGACCTCTACGAAGTGGACGGCAATCTCTACACCTGCGCCGGCGGTACCGCCTCGCTCGACATGATGCTGAACCTCATCGGCCAGGATTTTGGCGAGACGCTGGTCAACCGCGTCTGCGAGCAACACCTCACCGACCGCGTCCGCAGCCCGCACGACCGTCAGCGCCTGCCGTTGCGCGCTCGTCTCGGCATCCAGAACGCCAAGGTTCTGTCGATCATCGAGCTGATGGAAGGCAATCTCGCCGAGCCGCTTTCGCTGCTTGAAATCGCCGACGGGGCCGGCCTCTCGCGCCGGCAGATCGAGCGCCTCTTCCGCCAGGAAATGGGTCGTTCCCCCGCCCGCTACTATCTCGAAATCCGCCTCGACCGCGCCCGCCACCTGCTGGTGCAGTCGTCGATGCCGGTGGTCGAAGTCGCGGTGGCCTGCGGCTTCGTGTCCGCGTCGCATTTTTCCAAGTGTTATCGCGAACTCTACCATCGCTCGCCCCAGCAGGAACGCGCCGAGCGCAAGATGACGATGGCCACCGCGCGCCACGCCATCGCGGCCTGAATAGACATCGCCGGGAGGCGGCTACTGCGCCGCCTCCTGCGTCATCTTCACATCGGAGTAGACGATGTTGCGGCCCTTGTGCTTGGCCATGTAGAGAAACTGGTCGGCCGCGTTGAGATAGTTGTCGAACGTCTCGTAACCGGAAATCTCGGCGACGCCGATCGAGCACGTCACCGATAGCTCTTCGTCATCGGCAATCACCTTCAGGCGCGAAATCTCCGCGCGGATCTCGTCGCAGAGTTCGGTCGCCGCATAGGAATCCATCATCGGAAACAGGATGGCGAATTCCTCGCCGCCCAGCCGCGACAAGAGGTTCTCGCTGCCCTCGAAGATCGCAGCCAGCCTCTTTGCGACAGCGGCCAGCACCTTGTCACCGATTTCATGGCCATAGGTATCGTTCAGGCGCTTGAAATGATCGATGTCGAGGATCGCGATCGCGCCCATGGCGCGCCGCCGCAGGCAATCGTTCACCAGTTTCGGCCCCTGGTCGTAGAAATAGCGCCTGTTGTAGAGCCCGGTCAGGTAGTCACGGGCCGCGGCGGCACGCAACTGCTTCATCTGCGCCAGCGTCTCGACATTGTTCGCGACGCGGCATTGCAATTCCTCGGTCACGAACGGCCGGTATAGAAAGTCCGAGGCTCCCGCCTTCAGGAAGCTCGCCGATAGCATCCGGTCGTCGGACGAGGAGATGCCGATGATGCGCAGCCTGTCGGAGCCGAAGCGATGACGGATACGCCGCGTCAGCTCGTAGCCGCTCATGTCGGGCATATGGTGATCGGTGATCACGATCTCGATATCGTCATGCACCTCGAGCGCCGCCAACGCTTCCACGCCCGAGGCGACGTCGACCACTTTGTATTGCTGCGTCTTCAAAAGACCGACAAGCACCTGCCGCGCGGAATCCATGTCGTCGACGACAAGCACGCGCGTCTTGGTGTTCGATATCGCCTTGCGCACCGCCGCCACGAGATTGTCGAGCGCGAACTCGTTGTCCTTTAGGACATAATCGATGACATTGCGCTGCAGGATCCTGTTGCGCGTCTGCAGATCGAATGTGGCGGTGAAAACAATGGTTGGAATACCGTGCGCGATCGCGCAGTCCAGCGCCTCTCCGTAAGGCGCGTCCGGCAGGTTGAGGTCGACGACAGCCATGCTGTAGCCGTGGCCCTCCTGGGCGAGAATCTGCTCAAGCTCTCCTCGCGAAGGGCACGGCTTTACGACAAGCCCCAGCTCGTTCTGGAAACGATGGCAAAGCACGGCCGAAAACATGCGGGAATCTTCAACCAGGAGTATTCTCTGGCCGCCAAATCGCGGTCCCAGGACTTCCCGTTGAAAATCCGGCTGAAAAGCCATGAACAGCTACCCTCCAAAAGCCGCTGCAGCCAGAATCGGCTGTCTCTTCGGCTTTTTATGAAGATAGCTCACAGTTTCAGTAACGTGAAGGCCTTCACAAAAACCCGTACCGGAAATTGTATAAATCAAACATCATGAAACAAAGATAAACACCGCCTGTAAGTTTTCGGGCGGCGCTGACCTTCCCGCCCTGTCATGCCACGGCACGTTGCTTATGCATCGACTGTATTTGCAGAAGCGTATCGAGGTTCTGGTTGACGCGGCAGTAAAATTCTTCGTCGATGAACGGCCGCAGCATGAAGTCGTTGCCGCCGGCCTTCAGGAACCGCGCCGAAAGCAGCCGGTTGGACGAGGACGAGACGCCGATGATGCGAAGCTCGTGCGAGCCGATATGGGCGCGGATCCGCCGCGTCAGTTCGAAGCCGTCGATATCCGGCATGTTGTAGTCCGTGATCATAAGGCCGATATCGCGGTTCGCCTTCAGAAGCTCGAGGGCTTTCGCGCCGCTATCAGCAACGCTGACACGGAAGTTGTAGCGCTTCAGGCGGCTGGAAAGGAGCGCCCTCGCCGTCGGACTGTCGTCGACGATGAGGACGTGATGGCGCTGATTGGTGAGGAAGCGGCAGATCGATTCCGCCAGAAGATCGACGGCAAAGACGTTGTCCTTGAGGATGTAGTCGACGATGTCCTTGGCAAGTAGCTTGTCGCGCATGCCTTCGTGGAAGGTTCCGGTGAAGACGATGGTCGGAATGCTGAGATCCACCAGATATTCCAGCGCTTCGCCGTTCTCGGCGCCGGGCAGATTGATGTTTGAGATGGCGAGCGTGATCGGATCCGTCGACTTGTCGTAGCAAAGCTGAAGATCTTCGAAGTTGCGGCAGATCTCGACGTCGATATCGAGCAGTTCCTTCAGCCGCTTTCCGATCATCGATGTAAAGACGTTGGAATCTTCAGCAAGAACGATGCGGGCGCCGGAAAACATGCTGCCGGAATATTGCATCCCGGAAATACCCAAAAATGCCATCTCAAAACCTCTTATGAAACTTGGTCTGCCTGCTCCAAATCGGTACATACCGCTGTTTGAATAAGTATTAATCGGCGAGTTGCACTGCTGCCCAAAACGAAAACGGCGCCGCTGCCGGCGCCATTCTTGGAAACATGATTAAGGGACTATGCGCGCGGCCCGATTTTTTCACTAGGCGCGTGGCGCGACGCTTGTCACGCCCGCCTTGAAGGCGGATCAGCCCTTGCGCGTGGTGTCCGGTTTCTTGCCGCGCAGCCGCCGCACCGTGCCGTCATCTTCAGCGGTTTCGTCAACCGGTTCCTCGGCCTTCTGCTGCACCTCCGGCTCCGGCTCCGGCTTCGCCTCGGCAATCGCCGGCACGCCAGTGTGGTGCTCGCGATGGAAGACGACATCGCTCTGCGGCAGAGGAATTTCGATCCCCTCTTCACGAAACCGCTTGAGGATTTCGATGCGCAGGTTGTTACGGATTTTCATCCCGTCACCCATGTCGGCCAGCATGAAGCGGAGCTCGAAGTCCAGCGAATAGGTGCCGAAGCGCAGGAACTCCACATGCGGCTCCGGATTGCGCAACACCAGCGGCACGGCGTTGACCAGTTCCAGCAGGATATCCATCACCTTCTGTGGATCGGCGCTGTAGCTGACGGAAACCGGAATCTCCGAGCGGCCCATCTTGTTGCGATGCGTCCAGTTGCCGACGGAGCCGTTGATGAGCTCGGAGTTCGGCACGATGATCGATTGCTTGCGGAAAGTCTCGATCTCGGTGGCGCGCACCGAGATACGCTTGACGATCCCTTCGGACGTGCCCGACACGACGTGATCGCCAACCTTGAACGGACGCTCGACCAGCAGGATGAGGCCCGAGACGAAGTTCGAGACGATGTTCTGCAGGCCGAAACCGATACCGACGGAAAGCGCCGAGGCGACGAGCGCGAAGCTGGAGAGGTCGATGCCCGCAGCGGAAACGCCGACGATGGCCGCTATGCCGACGCCGAGATAGCCGATGCCCGTCTTCACCGAATTGCGCACGCCGAGATCGACATGGCTACGCGCCATGATGTTGCCGTCGAGCCAGCGCTGGATCCAGCGCGTCAGCAGATAGCCGCCGACGAACAGCAGGATGCCCGTGAAGATGCCGATCAGCGAAATGCTGATGCCGCCGAGCCTGACTTCGGTGAAAAGCCGGTAGGCGAGCTGCTGCAGGTCCTGAATATGAAAACCCCAAAGCAGCAGGATCAGCGGAATGCCGGTCAACAACGCGACGCCGGAGATGCACAGCCCGACGAGCAGCCCCGCCTGGTCGATGGCAACAGGGCCGAGCTTGAATCGGCGCTGCAGGTAGCGGCCGACGAATGTATCGCCGAAACTTTCCGTCCGGGAGATCGCCTTGCCTGATAGCAGGCCGATATAGGTGGTGACGACGATCGCGCCGGTGATGATCAACTGCGTGGCGACGAAGCGCGCGAGACCGACATAACCGGTCAGCGCCGTTACCATCAGCGCAGCACCGATCACTCTCAGGATGATCGCCATGCCTCGCGGCCAGTGCCGCCCCGGCGCGTCCGGATCACCACTTCGCGCCAGCATCGGCCGGCCGAAGGACGCGGCGATCAGGATAAGGCCGATGATCATCGCCGCGATCAGGCTCCGGACGACGGTCAGGACCAGTGGCGAGCCCATGGCTTCGCCGATGCTGCTGAACAGATAGTCGAGCGCATTGACGACAGCCATGGCGAGCAGGCAGGCGCCGATCGAGCTTGCGCCGCGATTGGAAAGCTTCACCAGGCGCCACTGCGCCTCCCTCGGCGCGAAGATGGCATTGCTGAAGCGGCGAACGAAGTAGACCAGCCCGATGCAGGCAAACAGAGCCCGAACGATCGGCGCGATGTCGGGCCTGAGCACATTGAAGCTGTCGAGGAAAAAGTAGGACAGGACGAGCAGCGTCGACAGCGATGCCGTACGGATGAGCGTCGACCAGAAGGCGATGGAAAGCCGGCTGATATAGGAGGGATGCTCCTCCTTTTCCGTGCGCTGCAGATAAGCACCGAACAGCCGGTAGCCACCGGCAAGCAGGATCAGCGCCGTCGCCAGCGACAGGAAGATCGCGGCGAAGAAGGCGAAGCTCTTGAACTTCAGCACGAACACCAGCCAGCTGGACAGCGCCTGACCGAATTCCCTTGTTTCCTCTACGAAGGCCCCTCCTGCGTCGACCAGCACGGAGCCTGAAATATCGGTTCGGCGCAGCAATGTTGCCGCGAACAGCTGGCGTCGGGAGTCCGCAACGGTGTGGCCAAGCTTTCCGATCCCCGCCGAAAGGCTCTCGATATCGGCCGTCACCGCATTGATCTGTGTCCGCTCCGCCGTCAGGGCGTTGCGCTCGTTCGTCACGATCTCGGCTTCTGGTGGCTGCCCCTCCTTTGGCGGTTCGCCGATCTCGGTCAGTCTGTTCTTGATCTGCTCGAGACGCGGGCCGAGCCCTGCGGACAGATCCTGCACCGCGCGATTGAGCTCCTCCGTCCTGCCGGCAAGCGCCAGCAGCGCATCGTCGTCATCGGCGCTGTCGGAAAGCGCCGCCTGCAGGCCTGCGAGATCTTTCTTGGCCTTCTCAACCGCCTTCGAGGCCTGATCGATTGCACTGTCGGCGACGACCGGCGCAGCAACGGGCGGGGCAGCCTGCGGCTGCTGCACGGGCTGCGTTTGTGCCGGGGTCTGCGGCTGCGGCGCGACCTGCGCGAGCGCGATGTTTACACCGGCTGCCGCGAGCGCCAGAAGAAAGAATAGACGAAGTAAAAACTGTGTCAGCCGCAAAATGGCACCGCTGGGTTTGCTGAATCTCAAATAGGATTTCAGCTTTTCATAGGAAAGAAAGGCGACAGAAAGGCGAAGGATCAGAAGCCCGCGCCGGGCTTCGCCAGGTATTCCAGCTCCGCCGCCGTCGATTGCCGCCCGATCAGCCGGTTGCGATGCGGAAAGCGTTCGTAGGTAGCGATCACCTCGTAATGTCGCCGGGCGTAGTCGATGTACTCTTCGTCCCCGAGCGCGGTGAACAGAGCCACCGACCGATCCTGCTCGAGGATGTCTTCTGCGTGTTCGAACGGCATGTAGAAGAAGACGCGGCAAACATCCGGCACGCGCTGATCATAGCCCGCCTCGATCGCCAGCTTCGCTGCCGCAAGCGCCAACCCATCCGTCGCGAAGGCGAGCGGGGTATTCCGATAGATATTGCGCGGAAACTGGTCGAGCACGACGATCGCCGCCAGAAGGTTCTCCGGCGTTGCCCGCCAATTCTCCGTCACATCGGCCGCCAGCGCCAGATGCGTATCGCGAAAGCGCTCGGTGATCTCTTGGTCGAGTTCACCGGCCTTGGCGAACCAGTCGTCGCGGCCGCACTCCTCGAACCAGAAATCATGGACCTCTTGCGGCGTGCAGATATGAGCCATCCGGCCCTCCCCTCAAATACTCGGTTCGCCGGTATCTAGGACGTGCGCGGCTTGTAACCAGAGACCTCGGAGCCGGCATCCGGCGCGAGTTTCAGGAATCGCAGCGACGACAAGACACCGATCGCACCGATAACAATGAATGCCCAGCGAAAATCGACGAGCCCCGGATTGTCCAGCCCCCGCACCGCAGAGGAGACGTTGAGAACCGCAGCGGCGATCGCGACTCCGAGAAGCATCGATACCTGCTGCAGCATGCTCGATAGCGTCGATGCCGAACTGCGCTGCGATGAGCTGATATCGGCGAAGGCAAGCGTATTCAGCGCCGTGAACTCCATCGACCGTGACAGCCCCGCGATCAGCAGCAATGCGTAGATCACCGCGCGCGGGGTTTCCGGTTCGAGGAACCCGCAGGCCGCGATCGACAGCGCCGCGATCAAGCCGTTGAAGACCAGCACGGTGCGGAAACCCAATCCGGCCAGCAACCGGGTGGTCACGACCTTCATGCCGAGATTGCCGAGGAAGTAGACGAGCAGATAGGCGCCGGCCTCGATCGAGCTCAGACCAAAACCCAGCTGGAACAGCAGCGGCAGCAGGAAGGGCGTCGCATTGATCGCCACCCGGCTCGCCGTTCCTGCCGAAAGCGTGGCAATCGCGAAGGTCGGCACCCGGAAGGCTGACAGGTTGAGCAAGGGATTGCTGACCTTGAGGAAATGCCGCGTCGCCATGACCGACAGCACGACGCCTGCCGCAAACATCAACAGCACCGGCAACAACCCGCCATGCCATTTGACCGAAAGCTCGAGTGCCGCAAGCAGGAAGGTCAGACCTGCCGCACTGAGGACGAACCCGCGAAAATCGAGCCCGCCGACATTCTCCTCGCGCTGCTCCGGAACGAAACGCAGCACCAGCGCCATGCCGAGGATGCCGATCGGCAGGTTGATGAGGAAATTCCAGTGCCAGCTGGCATAGGTGGTGATGACGCTGCCAAGCAACGGCCCCATGACGGGAGCGGTCAGCGCCGGCCAGGTGATCAGCGCGATCGCCTGCACCAGTTCGGATTTCCGGGCATTCTTCAGAACGATAATGCGCCCGACCGGCGTCATCAGCGCGCTACCGGCGCCCTGCACCGCGCGCGCCAGGACGAATGCCGTCAGGCTGCCGGACAGGGCGCAAAACAGGGACGCGATCGTGAAGACGGCAATCGAGGTCATGAACACGCGCCTCGCGCCGAACCGGTCGCCCAGCCATCCGGAAAGGGGGATGAAGGCCGCCATCGTCAGCATATAGACGGTAATGCCGATACTCATCGACACCGGCTGCACGCCGAAGCTCGCCGCCATCTGCGGCAGCGATGTCGTGACGATCGTCCCGTCGAGAATCTGCATGAAGAAGGAAACAGCGACGACCAGCGCCACGATCTTGGCGCGACGAGCACTCAAGGCATCGTCGGTCTGTTCAGTATTGTTTATCGCGGTCATTCAACGGCCAATGTCATGTGGAAAGCATTCCGGCGGGACGCGGAGCGCGCGCTGCGGGAGAATCCGGGGCGGCGCGTCAGAGGGCATGTTTCGTAGATAGGCCGATCCGCGGGTCACGCAAAGGAAAATCGTGAAATCTCAAGCGATTTTGATAGGACCCTACATATCCATCAGCCAAGCACATTCCTGATGGCCCGCAAAAACACCCTGGCGCCGATGCCGAGCAGGTCTTCCGGAAAGTCATAATCGGGATTGTGCAGTCGCGGATGATCTTCGCCCGCTCCGAGAAAGAACATCGCCGACGGCGCCACGGTGCGAAACAGCCCGAAATCCTCGGAGCCCTTCATCGGCAGGTGATCGCTGCCGGCCTCATGGCTGATGCCCTCCTCGTCGAGCGCCCGGCGCAGAACCTGCACGACCTCCGTTGAATTGAAGCACTGGCGAAAGACGTCTTCGTAGCCGATCGAGACATTGAGCCCACCTGCCCTCGCATAGCGATGCGCCAACTCCTCGGCGCGCGCTACAAGCCCTTGCATCGCCTCGTCCGTCAGCGTCCTGAGGGTCGCCCATATTTCCGCCTGGCCGGGGCTGATCCCGAAGGCCGGCTCGCCGAGCCGTGCATGCGTGACCGTGACCAGCGAATAATCCGGCGTCAACGGCCCGTTGTTCCCGAGATCGGTCAATGCACCGAGCAGGCTCGCCATGGCGAAAGTCGGCGCGACGCCCTCTTCCGGTTGCGAGGCATGCGACGTCTTGCCGTCGAGCGTGATCTTCATGCCGCGCGAGGCGCAATTGACCGGGCCCTCGTTCAAGAGCACATGGCCGAGGGGGATACCGGGGAAATTGTGCAGCGACAGCGAAAGATCCGGCTTCAACGCATCGAACTTCGGGTCGGCGAGAACGGCGGCGGCGCCGGCGCCGTTCTCCTCTGCCGGCTGGAACATCAGCACCACGCGGCCCGTCGCCGGCCGCTTCGCGCCGAGCGCCTTGGCAACCGCAAGCAGGATGGCCATATGGCCGTCATGCCCGCAGAGATGTCCTTTGCCCGGCACCGTCGAGCGGTAGGGAACGTCGGAAATTTCCGCGATCGGCAGCCCGTCCAGCTCGGCGCGAACGAGCACCGTCTGTCCGGCGGAAGCGCCCTCGTAGACGGCGGCGATGCCATGTCCGCCAATCGCGGTCACGATCCGGTCCGGCTTGGTCCGCAGCAAGGCCTGCTCCACGACGGGCGGTATCCGCCTCTTCTCCCGAGACTTCAGGGAAAGAATGAAGTTCCCGGCGAAACGCCCTGATTTCGGAGAGATCTGCGTCGGTCGGAAACATGCTGTCAGCCTCGTGCACCGTGTACCGGATATGTCCCCAATCAGGGATTCGTCTCCGACACTATCGCGCGTCGGCCCGGCAGTCGACCTCGCGTCGAACCGCCGCTCACCCCTTGAACGTATACTCGGCGATCGAGGCAGGCTTCATCTCGATCGAGAAACCCGGCGCCCTCGGCGGCATGTAGGCCGCGTCCTTGATCACGCAAGGTTCGAGGAAGTGCTCGTGCAGATGGTCGACATACTCGATCACGCGCCCTTCCTTTGTGCCCGACACCGCGACGAAATCGATCATCGACAGGTGTTGCACATATTCGCAAAGCCCGACACCGCCGGCATGCGGCCAAACAGGCAAGCCGAACTTGGCCGCCACCAGAAGCACCGCCAGCACCTCGTTCAACCCGCCCATTCGGCAGGAATCGATCTGCACGATGTCGATGGCGCCCTCTGCGATGAACTGCTTGAACATGATGCGGTTCTGGCACATCTCGCCGGTCGCGACCTTCACCGGACCGATCGCCTGCCGGATCTTGCCATGGCCGGCGACATCGTCGGGGCTTGTTGGCTCCTCGATGAAGAACGGCTTGGCGAAGGCAAGCTTGTTGACCCATTCGATCGCCTGCCCGACTTCCCACACCTGGTTGGCGTCGATCATCAGGTAGCGATCGGGGCCGATCACCTCGCGCGCGATGCGTAGCCGCCGGACATCGTCATCGAGATCGCGCCCCACCTTCATCTTGACGTGGTTGAACCCGGCATCGATCGCCTCGCGGCAGAGCCGGCGCAGCTTGTCGTCGTCATAACCGAGCCATCCGGCCGACGTCGTGTAGCAGGCATAGCCTTCGCGTTCGAGCATCGCGATGCGCTCCGCCTTGCCGGCTTCCGCACGCCGCAGGATCTCGACCGCCTCGTCGCGGTTGAGCACGTCGGTGAGATAGCGGTAGTCGACGATATCGGCGATCTCGTCCGGCGACATCTCCGACACCATCCGCCACACCGGCTTCCCCGCCTGCTTGGCGAGCAGGTCCCAGACGGCGTTGACGACGGCGCCGGTCGCCAGGTGCATCGCGCCCTTCTCCGGGCCGATCCAGCGTAGCTGGCTGTCGCTCGTCAGATGCCGCCAGAACTTGCCGGGATGGGCAAGGATCTCGGCCAGATCGGCGCCGATCACGAGGTGGCGCGTCGCCTCGATCGCCATGCAGCAGATATCGTTGCCGCGGCCGATGGTGAAGGTCAGGCCGTGGCCCTCGAGGCCGGGCGTGTCGGTATCGAGGATGACATAAGCCGCCGAATAGTCGGGATCAGGGTTCATCGCATCGGAACCATCGAGGCTCTGCGATGTCGGGAAGCGAAGATCGAAGACGCGGAGTTCGGTAATGCGGGCCATGATCATCTCATTTATGATTTTTCTTTTTATATACAAACAACAGTTCAGGCCTATCATCAAGCCCAAGATTTGCTTTCGCGGCTAGCCGCATTTGTATATGTAGCTGAATATTCACAGGAGAGATTGATGGACGCTGACGACGCCGACCGGTACCGCGCTCCCGCACTGGACAAGGGCCTCGACATCCTTGAGCTTCTGGCTGGCGTCGAGGAGGGGTTGACGCAGGCCGAGATCTCCAAGCGTCTCGATCGCAGCCCGAACGAGTTCTACCGCATGCTCGACCGGCTGGTCCGTCGCGGCTATGTGACGAAGCTGGAGGGCGACCGTTTCACCCTCTCCCTGAAGCTGTTCGGCCTGTCGCAACTGCACGCACCCACCCGCCGCCTCGCCTCCTTCGCGACGCCGCTGATGCGCGACCTCGCCCAGCGCACCAAGCAGGCTAATCATCTGGTCGTGTTCGACCGCGGCTCGGCCGTCGTCATCGCGCAGCACGAGGCGCCGGACTATTGGGGCATCTCCATCCGCGTCGGCTCGCATATCAGCCTGTTCGATACCGGCTCCGGCCATGTGCTGCTGGCTTTCCGCAGCGAGGAGGAGCGCGCGATGATGATCGCCGAGCACGTGCGCAGCCGCGACGGCATCCCGCCCGGCGAGGATTTCCACGAGCGTCTCGGACAGATCCGCGAACGCGGCTACGAAATGATGGCAAGCGCCCAGACCGCTGGCGTCTATAATCTCTCGGCACCGATCCTTGGGCCGGACGGGCGCTGCATCGCCGCGCTCACCTGTCCCTACATCGCCCTCGTCAACGCGCCCGGCGCGCCCGACATCGGCCAGACGATCATCATGCTTCAGAAGACCGCGAGCGAACTGTCGCTGCTTGCCGGCTCCGACGTCAAGCGCCCCGCTTGACTGCAAACATCGAGCGCTTCAGGTCTCCGTCAGCAAGGTGGCCCATTGGTGCAGCTTGCCCGATCGCGCTTTTGGCGCGGGGCGCAATGGAGATCTCAGGTGCAGGTATTGCTGGTCGAAGACAACATGCTGCTGGGCGACGCGATCCGGGATCATGTCGCAGCGGACGGCCACTCGATAGACTGGTGTCTTAACCTCGCGGAGGCGGAGGACGCAGCCGAAAGCCGGCCCTACGGCGTTATCCTTCTCGATCTCCGGCTTCCCGATGGCAACGGCATGAGCCTGCTGAAGGCTATGCGGCGCAAGCAGCGCTCCGTCAATATCATCATCCTGACCGCGCACGACCAGACTTCCGACCAGCTCGAAGGCATGCGCAACGGCGCCGATGATTTCCTGGTGAAGCCTTTCGGCCTGTCCGAGCTGTCCGCACGCATGCGGGCGCTTCCCGGCTGTCATCCTTGAAAAAGCCGGCTGCCGCATGGCGGGCGCTGCGGCAACCGGCGAAGAAGCGCCGCATTAGCGCGGCGCCTCCCAAGCCTCTCTCAATCAGTTCACCGCAGCGCTTGCCAGCTTGTCCGTCACCTGCCGGCAAGCCGCGAACACGTCGAGCTTCGGATCGTAGACCTTCGTCGCGACGTCCATCAGCCCGAGCACGCTGTGAAAGAAATTGTCGTGCGAGCGCGGCTCGGCCGCATGCTTGGCCATGCAGCTCATGTCGTAGCCGGCGGACTTTGCCAGATCGTCGCCGACCCAAGTCAGGAACGGCACGTGTGTCTGCTCACTCGGCGCGATGATATAGGGCGTGCCGTGCAGGTAGATGCCGTTCTCACCGAGCGACTCGCCGTGATCGGAGACATAGACGACGGCGCCGGCAACGCTCGCCGCATGCTGCTTCAGCTTGTCGATGACGGTCGAGACGACATGATCGGTATAGAGGATCGTGTTGTCGTAGGCGTTGGTGATCTCTTCTGGCGTGCAGGACCCAAAGTCATTGGCCCGGCAGTCGGGAACGAAGCGGCGGTATTCGTCGGGATAGCGCGCATAATAGGCAGGCCCGTGGCTGCCGAGCTGGTGCAGCACCAGCACGCTGTCTCCCTTGACGTTCGCAAGCCAGTTGTCGACCTTGTCGAGCAGGATTTCATCGAGGCATTCGCCATCCTTGCAGAAGCGCGGATCGCCCGATTTCGGCAGATAGGTGTAATCGACGCGATCGGTGACGTGATAGCTGCCGGTATCGTTGTCGAGCCAGGTCACATCGACCTTGGCGTGGGTCAAGACGTCTAGAAGGTTCTGCGTCGCCAGTCCCTTGGTGTGGGTGTAGGCGGTGCGAGTATAGACCGAATACATGCAAGGCAGGGAAACGGCGGTCGCGGTCCCGCAGCTGGTCGTATTGGGGAAATAGACCACGTTCTGCTTTTCGAGTTCCGGGTTCGTCTTCTTCTTGTAGCCGCCGAGCGAAAAATCGTCGGCACGTGCCGTTTCGCCGGTGATGATGATCGTCACCCGCGGCTTGCTGAGCCCCGTCGTATTGACGCGACGCGCGTCGGTTCCGAGCGGCTCGGCAACGATGTCCGCTTCCTTGCCGGATGAAACCGCGAAACGAATGGTGCTGGTGATCGGCACGAACGGATTGAGCCGGTCCAGCAGATCCTTGTGCGCACGCCCGATGCCGGCAAACGCGCGGTAATCCCCGAAACCCACCGCGGCGAAGACCGCGAGGCAGGCGAGAATGACGCCGGTATTATGCGCGAGCTTCTGGAAGAAAGGCCGGTGACGGATGCGCACCCAGACGATCAGCAGCGAGGGCAGAATGCCGGTCAGAAGCATGTGCGTGACGAAGCGCGCGGTGATCAGATGCCCGGTTTCCGCGCCAGTCGAAACGGCTGCGTTGCGGATCATCTCCTTGTCGATGATCACCCCGAACTGATCGGTGAACCACGAACCGGCGGAAGCCGACAGCACGAACAGGATCAGAAACGGCTTGGTGATGTATTTGGCCGAGAATGCGGTGATGATCGCCATCGCCGCGGCCGAGATCCCGATGACGAAGAGCACGAAGGCGAAGCGGTCGGAAGCGAAGTAACCGTATGCTGCGGTCCAGAAGGATCGGTTTGTGACGAGAAGCAGATAGAGGGTGGTTATGAAGCAGAGCGTTATGCTGCCAATCTCCGGCCGCCTGGCAAGCAGGCCAGCTTTCATGCCGTTATCATTCAATTGTCCGTCTCCAATGCTGACTTCCCTGCGCCACACCCGCGAAAAGAATCACGCGGTAGGCGATGTTGGTGCCAGCCATGCCGGGGATTTCTGACAGCCACCTGAATAGCCCGGGATGCGGATGGCCCGGACCTAGCCCTTTATGCGGAAATGCTTTTCCAGCCCGGCCCAGCTCGTTTCCATCGCGTAGGTGCCGGAGAAATAAGGAATGGCAACGTGGCCGTAGAGCGGAGAAAGCTGCCACTCCGCGAGACCGCTGCGGACGCCGGCGATCTGCTGGCTATAGAGAACCGAAACCAGGCCGGTCCTATCCGCTCCGGATTGGCAGTGGATGAGGATGGGTTTCGGAGCCGCCTTCATGATGGCGAGCAACTGCTCCGCCCGCTCCGGCGTCAGGATGCGAGAAGACGACATCTCGAAATCGATGTGCTGGATCCCGAGGCTGCGGGAAGTCGCGATCTCGTCCGAGTACCACTGCGCACCGTCGCTTTCGCCACGCAGGTTGATGACCGTTTCGATCCCGTGTTCACGAACATAGGATGCCAGTTGCTCCGACGAAGGCTGGGCAGACCGGTAGAGTTCATGCGCCACCACCGTGTGAAAATTGCCGCTCTTCTGCAGATAGACAAAGTAGCCGCCGATAACTGTCGCGAGCAAAAGAACGACGCTTGCCGGGATCACAAACAAGCGCCGTTGGAAAAAACCTGTACGCATAGGGCATGCCTCTCACTGCACGTTGGTGCAACGAGACGCTTATGGGCGCCCCTCCTGACAGCTACCTGAATGACATCTGCATCGCGAAGCCTCCGGCCTACGCAGCACCTCGACTCGACAAGGTACGCGAAACGGCATCTCGCCAACCGGCGATCCTCGTCTGCCGCTCAGCCTCCGGCATCGATGGTTGGAAGCGGCGATTACAGCCCCAGGCCTCGGCGAACCGCGCCCGGTCGGGCCAGACTCCAGCCTTCGATCCGGCGAGCCAGGCAGCGCCCAGTGCCGTCGTCTCGGTCACCTCCGAGAGATCCACTGGATTGCCAACCAGATCGGCCAGCCGCTGCATCGTCCAGTCGGAACGCGCCATGCCGCCATCCACCCGCAACACCGTCTCGATGTGGTGGTCACCCCAATCCTTGCGCATGGCGACGAGCAGATCGAGCGTCTGGTAGGCGACGGACTCCAGGACCGCGCGTGCCAGCTCGGCCCGCCCACTGTTCCTGGTCAGCCCGAAGATCGCGCCTCGCGCTTCCGGATCCCAATAGGGAGCGCCGAGCCCCGTGAATGCCGGCACCATATAGACCTGCTGGCCCGGATCGGCCTTTACGGCCAGCAACCCGCTTTCCGAAGCCTGCGAGATGATGCCAAGACCATCGCGCAGCCATTGCACCGCCGCACCCGCGATGAAGATCGAGCCCTCCAGCGCATAGGTCGTCTCGCCGTTCAGCCGATAGGCGATCGTCGTGATCATCCGGTTGTTGGAGGCGACCCGATCTCGCCCCGTGTTGAGCAGGGCGAAGCACCCGGTGCCGTAGGTGGATTTCATCATGCCGGGGTCGAAGCAGGCATTTCCGATCGTCGCCGCCTGCTGATCGCCGGCAACGCCGACGATCGGGATAGCGGCACCGAACAACGCCTTGTCAGTCAACCCATAGTCATCCGCGCAGTCCTTTACTTCGGGAAGCATCGCCGGCGGGATTTTGAGAAGCGCCAGCAACTCGTCGTCCCAGGCGCCATCGGCGATATTGTAAAGCAACGTCCGCGATGCATTCGTGGCATCGGTGGCGTGACAGCGCCCGCCCGTAAGGTTGAAGATCAGCCAGGCATCGACCGTCCCGAAGCAGATCTCGCCTGCTTCGGCGCGCCTGCGCAGTCCGTCGACATTGTCGAGCAGCCAGCGCAGCTTGGTTCCGGAAAAGTAGGGATCGAGCAACAGTCCCGTCTTCGCACTGAACAGCCGCTCGTAACCATCGACCTTGAGACGATCGCACATCTCCGCCGTGCGCCGGTCCTGCCAGACGATCGCCCTATAAAGCGCCCTACCCGTCTTGCGCTCCCAGACGATCGTGGTCTCGCGCTGGTTGGTGATACCGATCGCGGCAAGATCAGCGGCCTCGATGCCGGCGCTGGATATCGCCTCACGCACGGTCGAGACGACCGTCTCCCAAATCTCGGCCGGATCGTGCTCCACCCAGCCCGGCCTCGGGTAATGCTGCCTGATCTCCTCCTGCGCCGAGCCGACCATCCTCATCGCCCCGTCGAAGATGATCGCGCGCGACGATGTCGTCCCCTGGTCGATCGCAAGAATGTGCCCGCTCATTGCTGTCCCCGGACAATGGATCACCCGCCCGCCGCAAGAGCGGCAGGTTGAGCGATGTGTGTTCATGAAATGGTGGCCGGCTTCATGGCGTACGGCCTGGATGGAATTGGCCGGGGCTGGTGCCCCGGCCAGGACAGCCCGTTACTGGGACTGCCAGCTCTTGACCAGCTCGTCGTAGTTGACGGTAACCGGCTTTTCCTTCTCGTTCTCGATCTTCAGCTGGGGAGCGAGGTTGCCCTTGGCGACCGCATCCTTGTTCCAGTATTCGAGATCATGCTCCTCGGCGAGCTTCGGCCCGATATCGCCCTGGACCTTGGCGCGCTCCAGGCGCTGCAGGACCTTTTCCTGCTCGGCGCAAAGCGAATCCATGGCTTCCTGGGCGGTCTTGGCGCCGGAGGACGCATCGCCGACAGCCTGCCACCAGAGTTGTGCCAGCTTCGGGTAATCAGGAACGTTGGTGCCTGTCGGAGACCACTGCACACGGGCCGGCGAGCGGTAGAACTCGACCAGACCGCCGAGCTTCGGAGCGCGCTCCGTGAAGCTCTTGTCGCGAATGGTGGATTCGCGAATGAAGGTAAGACCGACATGGCTCTTCTTCACGTCGACCGTCTTCGAGGTCACGAACTGCGCATAGAGCCATGCGGCCTTGGCGCGGTCGTCGGGCGTCGACTTCATCAGCGTCCAGGAACCCACGTCCTGATAGCCGAGCTTCATGCCATCCTTCCAGTAGACGCCGTGCGGGCTGGGCGCCATGCGCCACTTCGGCGTGCCGTCCTCGTTGACGACAGGCAGGCCCGGCTTGACGGCATCGGCGGTGAACGCCGTGTACCAGAAGATCTGCTGCGCCACCTCTCCCTGAGCCGGCACGGGGCCGGATTCGGAGAAGTTCATGCCCTGCGCTGCCGGCGGTGCATAGGCCTTCAACCAATCCAGATACTTCTGGATCGAATAGACGGCAGCCGGACCGTTGGTATCGCCACCGCGCGCGACGCACGAACCGACGGGACGCGAGTTCTCGTCGACCTTGATGCCCCACTCGTCGACAGGAAGACCGTTCGGAAGGCCCTTGTCACCGTTGCCAGCCATCGACAGCCAGGCGTCGGTGAAGCGCCAGCCGAGCGACGGATCCTTCTTGCCGTAGTCCATATGGCCGAAGACCTTCTTGCCGTTCACTTCACGGCCGGTGAAGAATTCGGCGATGTCCTCGTAAGCCGACCAGTTGACCGGAACGCCGAGGTCGTAGCCGTACTTCGCCTTGAAGTCGGCCTTGTTCTTCTCGTCGTTGAACCAGTCGTAGCGGAACCAGTAGAGGTTCGCGAACTGCTGGTCGGGAAGCTGGTAGAGCTTCTTGTCCGGCGCGGTCGTGAACTTGGTGCCGATGAAGTCGTCGATATCGAGTCCCGGGTTGGTGACATCCTTGCCTTCGTTCGC
This sequence comes from Rhizobium sp. S152, assembly GCF_030380735.1. GTDB lineage: Bacteria > Pseudomonadota > Alphaproteobacteria > Rhizobiales > Rhizobiaceae > Rhizobium. Next base: position 588,679 of record NZ_JAUDRZ010000026.1, read on the forward strand.
CATCCAGTCGGTCAGCGAGCGGGCCTGCTGGTAGCGCCAATGGGTGCCGATCAGGTCAGAGTCGTTGACATAGGCGTCGTAGATGTTTTCACCCGACTGCATCTGCGTCTGCAGCTTCTCGACGACGTCGCCTTCGCCGATCAGGTCGTGGGTGATCTTGATGCCGGTGATGGCCGTGAAGGCCGGCGCCAGAACCTTCGATTCATATTCGTGGGTCGTCAGCGTTTCGGAAACCACCTTGATATCCATGCCGGCGAAGGGCTTTGCCGCATCGATGAACCACTGCATTTCCTTTTCCTGGTCGGCGCGGGAAAGCGACGAAAGCTCGCCGACTTCCTTGTCCAGGAATGTTTTCGCCTCGTCCATGCCGGCATAGGCGGAGCCCGCCATGGCCAGCAAGATGCCTGCTGTTGTCGCTAATAGATGCCGTCGCATGATATCCTCCCAAGGTTTGCGATTGCAGTCTTCACGTCAGGCGGCCAGTAGCCCCGGCCATCTGTATTGTCCTGTCCTAGACGTAGCGGAACACGCCGATCGCGTAGACTACGGCAAGGCCAAGAGCCCACCACAGGTTGGGCCCGACCAGGCCCAGCCATGCGAGATGAATGAACGCTGCTCCCAGCAGCGATATGAAGAGACGGTCTCCCCGCGTGGTCTCGAACCTCAAGACCCCCACCCGCGGAGAGCCGCCCGGCGCCAGATATTCCCATACGCTCATGCCGATCAAAAGCATGAGGATCGTCAGGAAAAACAATGCGGTCGGCAGCGTCCACGCCATCCAGGAAAAGTTCATGTCGGGTCTCCTTCCCTTGTCAGACGCGGCCGAGCGCGAAGCCCTTGGCGATGTAATTGCGGACGAAATAGATCACGAGCGCGCCGGGAATGATGGTGAGCACGCCGGCCGCCGCCAGCACGCCCCAGTCCATGCCCGAGGCCGAAACGGTACGCGTCATGATCGCCGAGATCGGCTTTGCCGCCGTCGTCGTCAGCGTGCGGGCGAGCAGCAGCTCCACCCACGAGAACATGAAGCAGAAGAAGGCCGCCACCCCGATCCCCGACGCCACCAGCGGCATGAAGATGCGGATGAAGAAGCGCGGGAACGAGTAGCCGTCGATATAGGCCGTCTCGTCGATCTCCTTCGGCACGCCGGACATGAACCCTTCGAGGATCCAGACCGCCAAGGGCACATTGAACAGGCAGTGCGCGAGCGCCACCGCGATATGCGTGTCGATCAGCCCGAAGGCCGAATAAAGCTGGAAGAACGGCAGCGCGAAGACGGCCGGCGGCGCCATGCGATTGGTGAGCAGCCAGAAGAACAGGTGCTTGTCGCCTAAGAACCGGTAGCGCGAGAAGGCATAGGCCGCCGGCAGCGCCGCCAGCACCGAGATCACCGTGTTCATGACAACATAGGTGATCGAGTTGATGTAGCCGTTGTACCACGACGGATCGGTGAAGATGATCGTGTAGTTCCTGAGCGTCGGGTTCTGCGGCCAGAGCGAGAAGGTGCCGGTGATCTCGGCGTTCTCCTTGAAGCTCATGTTGACCAGCCAGTAGATCGGCAAGAGCAGGAAGATGATGTAGAGGGTCGAGACGACCCAGGAGAAGTTGCCGGCCGGCTTGTATTTCATTGTCTGTGTCATTGCTGGGGCCATGGTCCTCTCCTCCTCACGCTTGCTCGTCGCCGCTGGTCATCACGGTGTAGAATATCCATGAGAGCAGCAGGATGATCAGGAAGTAGATGATCGACATCGCCGCCGCCGGACCGAGGTCGAACTGCCCGACCGCCATCTTCACGAGGTCGATCGACAGGAACGTCGTCGAGTTGCCCGGTCCGCCGCCGGTGACGACGAAGGGCTCGGTGTAGATCATGAAGCTGTCCATGAATCGCAGCAGCACGGCGATCAGAAGCACGCGCTTCATCTTCGGCAGCTGGATGTAGCGGAACACCGACCAGCGCGACGCGCCATCGATCTTCGCTGCCTGGTAATAGGCATCGGGGATCGACACGAGGCCGGCATAGCAGAGCAGCACGACGAGGCTCGTCCAGTGCCAGACGTCCATGACGATGACGGTGATCCAGGCATCGACGGGATCACGGACATAATTGTAGTCGAGCCCGATCGCCTCCAGCGTATGGCCGAGCAGGCCGATATCGACGCGCCCGAAAACCTGCCAGATGGTGCCGACCACGTTCCACGGGATCAGCAATGGCAGCGCCATCAGGACGAGGCAGACCGGCACGCCGATCCCCTTCTTCGGCATGTTGAGCGCGATGAAGATGCCGAGCGGGATTTCGAGCGCCAGGATGATCAGCGAGAAGGCGAGATTGCGCTGCAGCGCCGCCCAGAAGCGGTCGGATTGCAGCGTCTGCACGAACCAGTCGGTACCCGCCCAGAAGAATTCGTTGTTCCCGAACGTGTCCTGTAGCGAATAGTTGACGACGGTCATCAGCGGGATCACCGCCGAGAAGGCGACGAGCACCAGCACCGGCAGCACCAGAAACCAGGCCTTGTTGTTCCAGGTCTTGTTCATGGCTCAGCCCTCCCTGCCGACGCGCCAGGAATCGGCGTAGATATTGATGGCTGTGGGATCGAAGGTGACGCGCGCCTCGGCGGGTATCTCCGCATCCTCGGTGACGACGATCGAGATCGGCTGCCCGGCGAAATCCGCCCGAACGATCTTCTGCCGGCCGATATCCTCGACCCGGTTGATGGTCACAGGCATGCCCTCGCGCCCGATGCGAATAAATTCGGGCCGGATGCCAAGCTCAGTCTTGGCTCCCGCGGCAGCCTTCGGCGCGTAGTCAAGCGTTAGGCTTTCAGCCCCTATCGTCACTCTGCTGCCATCGAGCTTTGCCGGCAGGACGTTCATGCCGGGCGAGCCGATGAAGTAACCGACGAAGGTGTGGCTGGGCTTTTCGAAGAGCTCGGCGGGCGTGCCGATCTGCACGATTTCGCCCTCATACATCACGACAACCTTGTCGGCGAAGGTCAGCGCCTCGGTCTGGTCGTGCGTGACATAGACCATGGTGAAACCGAACTGCTTGTGCAGCCTTTTCAGCTGCGAGCGCAGCACCCATTTCATATGCGGATCGATGACCGTCAGCGGCTCGTCGAACAGGATGGCGTTGACGTCGTTGCGCACCAGGCCGCGCCCGAGCGAGATCTTCTGCTTCTGGTCGGCCGTCAGCCCCTGCGCCTTGCGCCGCGCCATCGGCGCAAGGTCGATGACGTCGAGCATGTCGCGAACGCGGCGATCGACCTCCGGCTCGGCCACGCCGCGATTACGCAGCGGAAAGGCCAGATTGTCGTAGACCGTCATCGTGTCGTAGATGACGGGAAACTGAAACACCTGCGCGATGTTGCGTGCCTGTGTCGCGAGGTTGGTCACGTCCTTGCCATCGAACAGGATGCGGCCATGCGATGGCTGCAGCAGCCCGGAGATGATGTTGAGCAGCGTCGTCTTCCCGCAACCCGATGGTCCAAGCAGCGCATAGGCGCCGCCGTCGTTCCATTCGTGGTCGACTTCGCGCAGCGCGTAGTCCTTGTCCGATTGCGGGTTCGGCCCGTAGGCGTGGCGGATGTGGTCGAGCGTGATGCGTGCCATGTCCCTACCCCCTTCAGGCCGTCGCGCCGGACGAGATCGCCCGGCCATTGGTGTCGAACGCCATCAGGTGACGCCCGTCCAGGAAGACGTCGATATCGGTGTCCGGATCGATGTCGTGAATGCCATGCGCCAGCATCACCCAGCGCACACCCTCGTAGTCGAGATAGACGAAGCTCTCCGAGCCGGTGATCTCGGAAAGCTGCGTACGCGCTTTGAGCCGCACCGCGCCCGGCGTCTGCGCCGCAAGCCCGAGGTGATGCGGATGAAACGCCACCGTCACCGGGCCGTCGGCCATAGCTGCAAGATGCGCCGGCACCGAAAACACCTCGCGCCCGTCGCGCTGGAACAGCGCGCCCGCTTTCACCACGTCGATGAAGTTGAGCGGTGGATCGGCAAAGGTCTTGGCGGTGGTGAGATCGCGCGGCGTCCGGTAGACCGAAATCGTCGGCCCGAACTGCGTCACGCGCCCCTCGGACAACGTCGCCGTATTGCCGCCGAGCAGCAATGCTTCCGAAGGCTCCGTGGTCGCATAGACGAAGATCGCGCCAGATTGCGCGAATATTCTCGGCAGTTCGGCGCGCAGTTCCTCGCGCAGCTTGTAATCGAGGTTGGCGAGCGGCTCGTCCATCAGGACGAGGCTGGCGTTCTTGACCAAGGCGCGGGCAAGCGCCGTGCGCTGCTGCTGGCCACCGGAGAGATTGAGCGGCGTGCGATCGAGATAGGGCGTCAGCCGCAAAAGGTCCGCAGCCTTGCGCACCTCGCGGTCGATGGTTGCGGCATCCTTCCCCGCGATCCGCATCGGCGAGGCGATGTTCTCGTAGACGGTGAAGGCGGGGTAGTTGATGAACTGCTGGTAGACCATCGCGACATTGCGCTTCTGCACCGGCTTGCCGGTGACATCCACGCCGTCGAAACGAATCGTCCCGCTGGTCGGCCGATCGAGCCCGGCCATCAGCCGCATCAGCGACGTCTTGCCCGACAGGGTCGGCCCCAGGAGCACGTTCAACGTGCCGCGTTCAAACGCGAGATCGGTCGCGTGGATATGCGTATCCCCGCCCACCGTCTTCGCGACATTTAGCAATTCCAGCATTACGGCTCCCCTGCCTCCTCACAGCGGGGACCACATGCCGCGCTTCTATCCGGCCATCTGAGCCGGTAGCGCGGCCATGTACTCCTCCAAAACCGCGGCTTGCTCCTTCGTCAGGCGCAAGCCTTCCTTCGTTCTCCTCCAAAGCACGTCATCGGCGTGTCTCGCCCATTCGTGCTCGATCAGGTAGCGAACCTCCACTTCGTAAAGGTCGCTCCCGAAACAGCGCCCGAGATCCTCGGTCCCGCGCGCCTGTCCCAAAACTATCGTTGCCTTTGTGCCGTAGCGGCGAACGAGGCGACGGGCATGCGCATCATCGAGAAACGGATAGCCGCCCTTCAGCTTGCGCACTTCCGCCTCGTATCCCTGAGCCGGAAAATCGCCGCCGGGCAGATGGCTCCTTGCCGTCCACGGCGCGCCCTTGCTGCCGATCGCCGCGCCGATCTTTTCCAGCGCGTGTTCCGACAGCCGCCGATAGGTGGTGAGCTTGCCGCCGAAGACGTTGAGCAACGGCGCCTGTCCACCCTCGCCTTCGAGCTTCAGAACGTAATCGCGCGTCGCTTCCTGCGCCTTGGAAGCGCCGTCGTCGAACAGCGGACGCACGGCGGAATAAGTCCAGACGATATCGTCAGGCCGTACCGGCTCGTTGAAATATTCGCTCGCGGCCTTGCAGAGGTAGCTGGTTTCCTCGTCGGAGATCTTTACATCCTTCGGATCGGCCGTGTAGTCGCGATCGGTGGTGCCGATCAGCGTGAAATCCTGCTCGTAGGGGATCGCGAAGATGATGCGGTTATCCGGATTCTGGAAGAAATACGCCCTCGGATCGTTGAACTTCTTCTTCACGACGATATGGCTGCCCTGGACAAGACGTACGTGCCGCGCCTCGTTCTGCCCGAAGGCGGCGCGAATGACGTGGTCGACCCAGGGACCCGCCGCGTTGACCAGCATCCGCGCCTGGAAATGCCGCGTCTCGCCGCTCACCGTGTCCACGGTCTCGATCGCCCAGACACCGTTCTCGCGATGAGCCGAAACGACCTTGGTGCGCGGCATGATCAGCGCACCCTTGTCGGCTGCGTCGCGGGCGTTCAGCACGACCATGCGGGCATCGTCCACCCAGCCGTCGGAATATTCGAACGCCTTGGTGAACAGCGACTTCAGCGGCTTTCCCGCCGGATCGCGGCGCATATCCAGCACCTTGGTCGCCGGCAAAAGCTTGCGGCCGCCGAGGTGGTCGTAGAGGAACAGCCCCAGCCGGATCAACCATGCCGGCCGGATCCCGCCCTTGTGGTAAGGTAGCACGAAGCGCATCGGCCAGATGATGTGCGGCGCCATGGCCCACAGGATCTCCCGCTCCATCAGCGATTCTCGCACCAAACGAAACTCGCGGTGTTCGAGATAACGCAGGCCGCCATGAATGAGCTTGGTGGCGCCGGAGGACGTGCCTGAGGCGAAATCGTTCATTTCGGCGAGCGCCACCGAATAGCCGCGGCCGATGGCGTCGCGCGCGATCCCGCAGCCGTTTATGCCGCCGCCAATGACGAAAAGATCGTGAATCTGACCGCTCACGCGCCCCATGCCCCCAGAAATGCCGCAACGCAACAGAACAACGCAATTGCGAAAGTGAAAACAGTTAAATCGAAACAAAATCGAATGTCAAACGAATGTTTCGCACAGTTATGCCGCGCGCCGATGTCGGGCGTATGACGGTGCCAGCCCGCGCTTTCTGAAATTATCGAAGGATTTCAAACCGGATCGGCGGTCCGGAAATAAGTGCGCGGCGGCGCCCCAAGCATGCGCTTGAACATGGTGGTGAAGGCAGCGACGCTTTCATATCCGAGATCGATGGCCACCGACGTTACCGACTCGCCCGCCGCAAGCCGTGGCAGCGCGGTGAAGAGCGCCGCCTGCTGTCGCCATGTCGACAGGCTGATCCCGGTCTCGCGGCGGAAGGCGCGGGTGAAGGCGCGGCGGCTCATGTTCAGCTGTTCGGCCCAATCGTCGATCAGAAGCCGCGCGGTGGGGCTGGCAAGAAAGGCACGGCAGAGCCCTGCCAGCCTCGCATCACCAGGAATAGGCAATCCCAGTTGTCGGTCGGGAAGCCTTGCGATCTCCTCCAGAAGCAGCGCGACGATCAGGCGCTTCCGCCGCGAACTGCCGACATTACCCGCCGGAGATACCGCTTCGACGATCAGCGCCCGCGCCAGATCCGTCAGCCCCACCACGCGGATTGCTTCCGGTAGCGCCACCAGAGCGTCGGAACTGATGTAGGCCGACAGCATGGTAACTTCGCCGAGCATGTCGACCGAGTGGTCGAGCTCTGCAGGTATCCAAAGCGCATGTTCCGGCGGCACCATCCACCGCCCCTGCCGCGATGACACCATGAGAACGCCGGTGCGGGCATAGACAAACTGCGCGCGGCTGTGACGGTGCGCCGCCACATGATAGCCCGACGGATATTGCGACGGGATCGTATGCACCGGATCGGCCGCGGCCTCGATCGCCGCCAGCCGCTCCGCGTGCAGCTTCGACAGTTCGCCGGACATCGAATTTTGCGGCTCTTTCATTCAGCTTGGCCCAGTTGCGAAGACATTGGACCAAAACACGAAAGCGGGACTGCGGCAAGGAGGCTATGCGGATAGTCAGGTTCTACGGAGGAACATCGTGACGACAGGTACAATGACGGCGGAGAAACACGCCGCGGAACAGACGGTTTTCAGCATCATCATGGCAGTCAGCTTCTGCCATCTCTTGAACGACACAATGCAGTCGCTGATCCCGGCGCTCTACCCGATGATCAAGGACGGCTACGGTCTCGACTTCACCCAGATCGGCCTGCTCGGCCTGGTCTTCCAGGTCACCGCCTCGCTGCTGCAGCCGGTGATCGGCATCTACACCGACAAGCGCCCCTTGCCCTATTCTTTGTCGATCGGCATGGGCTTTACGCTGATCGGCCTGGTGCTGCTTGCCTATGCGCACGCCTATTGGGTGCTCTTGGTCGGCGCCGGCGTCGTCGGCCTCGGCTCCGCCGTTTTCCACCCCGAATCCTCGCGCGTCGCCCGCCTCGCATCCGGTGGACGCCATGGTCTCGCGCAGTCGCTGTTTCAGGTCGGCGGCAATTTCGGCTCGGCTCTCGGCCCGCTGCTCGCCGCCTTCATCGTCCTGCCGCGCGGCCAGACCAGCGTCGCATGGTTCTCGCTCGCGGCACTGACCGGCATGATCATCCTGTGGCGCGTCGGCGCGTGGTATTCGAACCACCGCCGCACCACGGCCGGCCGCAAGGCGCCGACGCACGCCGTCGTCCTGCCCCGCGCCAAGGTCGTCATGTCGATCGCCGTGCTCGCCATGCTGGTGTTCTCGAAATACGTCTACATGACCAGCCTCTCGAGCTACTACACCTTCTACATGATTGAGCGCTTTCAGGTCTCGGTACAGATGGCGCAGATTCTGCTCTTCGTCTTCCTCGGCGCGGTCGCCATCGGCACGGTCGCAGGTGGCCCGATCGTCGACTGGTTCGGCACCAAGTTCGTGATCTGGTTCTCGATCCTCGGTGCCCTGCCCTTCACCCTGATCCTGCCCTATGCCGATTACACCTGGACGATCGTGCTGACCTTCGTGATCGGCGTGATCCTCGCATCCGCCTTCTCCGCCATCGTCGTCTTCGCGCAGGAACTGGTGCCGGGACGCGTCGGCATGATCGCCGGCCTGTTCTTCGGCTTCGCTTTCGGCATCGGCGGCATTGGCGCCGCGGCGCTCGGCATGGTGGCGGACCACAAGGGCATCGTCTTCGTCTACCACGTCTGCTCCTACCTGCCGTTGCTCGGCCTGCTGACGATCTTCCTGCCCAATATCGGCAAGGGCCGCCGCCACGCCGCAAAGGCCTGACGGGTCAGCACATCGCAAGACAGAAAGGCCGAGGCTCCCGCCCCGGCCTTTTCATTTCAACGAGGGGCAAGCCGCTCAGATCGCGGTAAAGCCGTTGTCGACAAACAGATGGGCGCCATTGACGAAGCTCGATTCGTCGCTGGCCAGATAGAGTGCTGCCCGCGCCACGTCCTCCGGCTCGCCGATGCGGCCCTGCTGGGCGGCGATCGCCGCGTCCGAGACATCCACGCCCAGCGCCTGCAGATCCTTCACCTCGCGCAGCCCGTGCGGCGTCCGGATGAAACCGGGGCAGACCGCGTTGCAGCGGATGTTGCGGTCGCGGAACTCGACGCCGATCGCCCGCGCGAACATGTGCACGGCGCCCTTCGTCGTATCGTAGAGCACCTCCATCGGCGTCGCCGCCACGGCGGAGATCGACGAGGTGCAGACGATCGACCCGCCGCCGGCGCCGATCATCCCCGGCAGCACCGCCCGCGTCATCAGGAACATCGAGCGCACATTGACCGCATGCAGCCACTCCCACTCCGCGAGCGTCGTCTCGAGGAACGGCTTGATGACGATCGTGCCGGCATGATTGAACAGCACCGTGACCGCGCCGAACCGCTCTTCCACGCCCTTGACCGCCGCGATCACCGCGGCCTCGTCGGACACATCGGCAACCCAGTAATCGGCGGTGCCGCCGGCATCGCGGATCGCCTGCACGGTGTCGCGTGACGCCTGCTCGTTGCGGTCGATGATTGCGACCTTCGCGCCTTCGGCCGCGAAAAGCTTGGAGGCCGCGCCGCCCATGCCTGTCGCGCCGCCGGAGATGATTGCGATCTTGCCCTTCAGTCTGTCGGCCATTCCGTTCCCCTTCGACCATTGGTTCTGTCCATACCGGAGAATGGGCCGAGACGCAGGCGAATGTCCAGACGGACTGCCGTAACGTCAAGCAAGGAAGGCGGGCGGCGCAGCACGGCCTCGGGCTGGTAACCTTACCGACTAACCAGTTGAGAAGCTTTGAGTTGTGACGGCAGCCGTCCGCAGGCATTGATATCGTCAGCGGCTCAGCACCAGCCGCGATCCGTAGGGGTGCGGATCGGTAAGGCCCGCCCCGAGGGGCTTGGGGCGGGCTTCCCTCGATCGATCCGCATTGGGATCGCGATCGCCGAAAACCTTCAAGACATCGATCCTCCCGACACAGCGAAAACGCCGGAATCGAAAAAGCCCGCCGCGGGAGGAGGTGCGACGGGCTTTTCCAGAATAACCGAACAGCGACTGGGAGGAGGAGTGCCGCTGTTCCTGCGAGCGCCTCTGGGAGGAGGAGTGAGACGCTTGCAATTCGAAGCTCTGCGGGAGGAGGTGCATCGCTTCGATGAAAATGACTATACTCGAAACTCGCTCAAATTCTAGGCAGGATATTGCAGGACAGCTATGCGCCAGACGCATGGAATAAAATTCACGCTCCATCATTGCTCCGGTCGCGCGGGAAACGAAAAAGCGCCCGACCATTTCTGGCGGGCGCCTTGCATTTCACACGGTCGGTATGGAGCCGATATCCCGATTAGCGGGAAGCGGCGGCCCGTGCGACGCTGCGGATATCCGCGCGATCGATACCGAGATCGTTGAGTTCGCGAGTGGTCATACGGCCAAGTTCGGAGACCGTCTGACGGTACTTGCGCCAATTGTTGAAAGAGCGTGCTACGTTCATGATAATCCCCTTTCCTGGGCTTTCGAAGCCTAGCTGCCAGTCCTTGGCGCTTCGTTCGCTTCGATGACGCTCATATAAGGCCGCACCCTTCCGGATAACAGCGCCAAGACATCAGAGCACCCATGCGCGAAATGCATGACACAACCCGGCAGCGAAAGACAACTGGTATCACCACCTGACAACAGCACCAGGAACTGAGCAAGATCAAGGAGTTGCCCGTCTCCGGTCAAATATGCGCTTGTACCGCGACGAGACGCGGCCAGTGGATATTTACCGATCGTTATCCTTACCATTTCATTGAAATGGCGCGACTCGCCGCAGCCGGTTCATCTGCGGACGCCGAAGCACACCCCTCTCCGGCACTGGAGACCCGGCAGGCGGACCGCACGGGGACTATTTGCCGGGTCTTCAGATGGAGAAATGGACGGGGAAAGAAAATATGGCGACTCCTGCAGGGATCGAACCTGCAACCCCCGACTTAGAAGGTCGGTGCTCTATCCAGTTGAGCTAAGGAGCCGCGAAGCCGAACCGCTATCGCGGCACCGGCGAGATTTCATGCCTGGAGACTTATCAGTGCGTCCAGGGCTGTGTCCGCGTATAGCGGAAGTTATCCGGATAGGCCACGGTCTGGCGCTGCGGATCCTTCGGCGCGATGACGCGGTATTCGATGCCGTTGCGCTTGGCGTAGGCTTCGGCCAGTTCCTGGCTTTCGAAAACCAGCTTCACCTGCTGGCGCATGTCGGCCGAGGAAGTGTAGCCCATGATCGGATCGATCGTCCGCGGAATTTCCTGGTCGAATTCCAGCACCCAGTTATGTGTCTTGGCCTTGCCGGACTGCATGGCGGTCTTGGCGGGACGGTAGATCTTGGCAGACATTGCTGCGACGCCTCCGAATGAGCGGACTTTCGAACTCGGGCTCGAGCTTCACCAACGAAGCCTGTTCGCCGCAAGTTCGCACGAAAAGATGAATTTTGCTTAGCCGCGAATGCCACGCATTTCAAGAAAAAAGGCGGCAGCCGGCAAACGAGATCGAGGCTCGTCACATCGCCCGCACGACGGCATTCTGTCCAGCCCGGCAGGGCGCGAAGATATCCAGCCTCGGATCATAGACGCTCGTCGCCACGTCCATCAGGCCGAGAACGCTGTGAAAGAAATTGTCGTGGGAGATCGGATCGCCGGCGTGTTTGCCGAGGCACGCCATGTCGATACCGGCGGCGGCGCGAAAATCCGGAGCGAACCATGCGATGACGGGCACGTGGATCTGCTGCGGCGGTGCCATGAAATAGGGCGTTCCATGCAGGTAGAGCCCGTTCTCGCCGAGCGACTCGCCGTGATCGGAGACATAGAACATTGAGGCAGAAATCCCCTGCCCATGTCGCTGCAGCGTGTCGATCACCCTGGCGAGCACATGATCGGTGAACAGGATGGAATTGTCATAGGCGTTGACGATTTCCTGCTGTGTGCAGGCTCCGAACTCCGCCGTCCGGCAATCCGGCGTGAAGCGGCGGAAGTTGTCGGGATAGCGCTGGTAGTAGCCCGGCCCATGGCTGCCGAGCTGGTGCAGGACGAGCACGCTGTCGCCAGTCACGCTCGCCAGCCAGTCGTCGAGCTTGTCCGTGAGCACGGTATCGAGGCATTCGCTTTCGCGACAATAGCGCGGATCGGCGGCATCCGGCAGGAAGCGATAGGGAATGCGGTTGGCGACCCCATAGCTGCCGGTATCGTTGTCCCACCATTCCACCCTCACCTTTGCGTGGCCGAGAATGTCGGTCAGATTGTCGGTCTCAAGCCCCTTGCGATGGCTGTAGTCACGCCGCGGGTAGGAGGAAAACATGCACGGAAGCGATACGGCGGTGGCCGTCCCACAGCTGGTCGCATTGGAAAAATAGACGATATCGCGCGCTTTCATCTCCGGGTTCGTCTCGCGCCCGTAGCCGCCCAGCGAGAAATTCTGCGCCCGTGCTGTCTCGCCGATGACGATGACCGCGACCCGCGGCTTGCCGCTGGCGCCTGGGCCTCGCTGATGCGCGTCCGTGCCAAGCGGGCGGCGCACGATATTGCGGTCTTCCTCGGAGGCAAAGACATAGCGCGCCGCGCTGCTGATCGGAATGAAAGGATTGAGCGTCAGCATGATATCGCGATGCAGCCGCCCGACCGCCGCGTATGTCCTGGAAAAGCTGAGCCCCGCCGCCACGAAGATCGCCAGACACGGCAGGATGACGGCCATGTTGTGGAGAAACTTGGCTCCGAACGGCCGATGCACCATCCGCACCCACAGGATGAACACCGACGGCAGGATGCCGCTCAGGAAGATGTGGAAGAGGAAGCCGATGGTGATCAGATGCGCCGATTCGGCCTCGGTCGTCACCGCCGCGTTGCGGATCATCTCCTTGTCGATGATGACACCGTACTCATCGGTGAACCACGCCGCGATGACCGAAACCAATATGAAGAAGATCAGCGCCGGCTTGATCAGGTATTTCACCGAAAAAGCCGTCATCGCCGCGATGGTGACGGCAACGATACCGACGACGAAGCCGGCGAAAGCCAGGGGCTCGCCGGAAAGATAGTCATAGGCCCTGCCCCAGAACGTCTGGTTGGCCACCGCCATGATATAGAGCGCCGTGAGCACCGAAAGGCCGACGCTACCCATGCGCGGACGCAGACCCGCGTCCGCCGCCTCTTCCTGCCGATCGTTCAACACCTGTCCCCACGCTTGCCGCGCCACGACCACCCTTGCCGCGACGCTCAGCCGGCGCAGATGTCAGCCTTTCCTGACACCGACCTGAAAAGAGCTCGCGTCAGGATGTATGGGGACAGACGATTTAGATATTGCAGCCAGTGAACGAACCGTGTATTGCCCTCCCCGTCGGCACGGAGTGTAGCGCAGTCTGGTAGCGCATCTGGTTTGGGACCAGAGGGTCGGGAGTTCGAATCTCTCCACTCCGACCACTTTTTCTCTATTAAAAATCGAAAATGTTATTGGCTTCACGACGCGATTTCTAGTTCGCAGTCAAAAGTTTTCTCGCCCAGCCAACCGATGCGGCCTCGCCACCTCATGTTGCTGCTGACGCCTATGGGGTTTCGCTATCCGCTAGAGTGGTGGCAACCAGTCCGATCACAATGATCGGACCGAACGTTTGAGAGAGCAGCAATGAATTTTGCGGTTATCCTTGTTCGGTCGCGATTCGGAGCTTGCGATGGCAGAAACTGACAAAAAGAGTGGTCACGCAAAATCGACTGGCGATTGGCCAAGTCTGACGGAGAACCATTGGTATAGCCTAGCGGTGAGCAGCGCCATCTTTACCGCACTTGCGACTGTGACAGCCTTCATTTGGATATTCGGCAATGGCTTCGATGGCGACGCCGATCTAAAAATGGCTCAAACACTTTCGCCTTTTGGTGTCGCGCTATTCGCCATCGTCACATTTTGTACAGTAGGTTGGCGTGGTTCGATCAATACAAGGCAAGCGAACCAAGCCGAGCGCGAAGGCAGAGCAAAACTACTTCAAGAAGGTGCAAAGCTAATCGGCGAAACTGACAAGGCTTCTCATGTTAGCGCTGGGATCGCGACTCTCGAAATTGTCATTTCAGGTGAAGATGCAAGACTGGCAGTCCAGGCGCTCAATCTGATAGCGGACTATATCCAAAACAGGCAAGACCCCACCAATACCGACCAAATTCAGGCTGCTGCATTCGACGCCTTGAGGAGTGGCGAAGCACGAGGGCACAGAGCGGAGCGGACGCTAGCTTTTAAAGCATCGTCGCCATCCAGCAGGCCGGAATGGGACGTCGTTCCAGCCGTGTCTCATACGAGATTTATAGGAGGCACGTTTAGTGGCTTCACCAACGACTATTATAACAACATCGACAGAAACGCTTTTGTAGGATGCCTAATCTTTGGGGTAGCGCGTGGCCTCGATGCGTCCTCGAAATTCTTTGAATGCGAATTCAAATTATCGAAAATAGACTCCTTACCGTCTTCAAACGGCGTCCTTGAGAATGCCTTCACCGATTGCGATTTTTCCGCTTGCGTGTTCGGATCAATCAACGAGGTGCAGCTTGCCTCCGGTAGGGGAAACTACTTTTATCAAGGGCATGAGCCTAGCATCGTGAGCGACCCCACTTTCCACCAGTGGGAACGATACCTTCAAGCTCGTGATGCATCAGAAAGAAATGGCCTATCTCGAGCAATTCTGATTGAAACGGGATGGAAACAATCTTGATAGCTGGCGCCGCCAACGCATACCCACCCCAGCCCCCACGCAACGCATTATTAAGTATGCGTAACATATCATTCACCATAATGAATCGCATTTCATTAACCCTGGGGGATGTTTCGATGATGCCTGTTCGTGTCTCTGTCGTGCTGGCGGCGCTTGTGCTTGCCGCGCCTGCTCTTGCCGCCGATCTGGCGCCGCCGGTGGAGCCGGTGCCGGTCGAATCATCCGTGCCCGTCTTCTCCTGGACCGGCCCTTATGCGGGCCTGAGAGGCGGCGTCGGGTTCCTGCAGGGCGATTTCAGCATTCCCGGCGCCAGCGCCTCGGAGAACATCAGCGGTGGCCTGCTCGGCGGCTTCGTCGGCGCCAATTACCAGATGGACAACATCGTCGTCGGCATCGAAGGCAATCTGAACTACAACTGGAACAAGACCGACATCGACGTGATCGGCACCGATACGGACGTGAAGACCGATGTTTCCGGCTCTGTGGTCGGCCGTCTCGGCTACGCCGTGGATCAGACGCTGTTCTTCGCCACCGCCGGCTGGGCGGCGACGCGCGTCGGCATCGACACCGCGGCCGGCAGCGAAGACCACACCTTCAACGGCTGGACCGTCGGCGCCGGCGTCGACTATGCCTTCAGCGACACCCTCTTCGGCCGCGCCGAATACAGCTACAACAATTTCGGGACCGAGCGGATCCAGGGCACCGATGTCGATCTCGACGAACACGTCGTCACCGCCGGCATCGGCATGAAATTCTGAAAACGGATATTGAAGCTTGATCCGGGTGCGGCGGACGTCGCGCCCGGTCTTTATTTGCGCTTGGTGATCGTCGCGCTCATCACCCTGTCGCCGATCTTGATGCCGAGCTTTGCACTCGTGCCGGCGTTCAGTTCCACCACGTAGCTCACCTCGGTCATCGAATCGATGATATCGCGCGAATAGGGAACGGCGTTCTGCTTTATGTTGCGGATCGTGCCGGCCGAATCGATGAACAGCATGTCGAGCGGCAGGACGGTGTTTTCCATCCACATCTGCACCCGCCGCGACACGCCGAAATCGAAGATCATGCCGGCATCACCGGCCATCTGCTTGCGATACATCAGCCCGCGCTCGCGCTGCGCATTGGTATCGGCGATCTCTACCATGAACTTCAGCTGCTTGCCCGAAGCCGTCTGGATCACCAGCGGCTCCCTGTCGAAATTGACGGGCTGCTGCGCGAGAACAGGAAGGGCAAGCATGAAAAAAAGCGCCGCGAAGGCGCTTCTGATCTTATGGGCAGCGATGACGGACATCAGTGCGCGCGGCTCGCCGGAGCCGGAATGTCGGGATGGATCTCGGCGGCCATCAGGCCCTTGTCGCCGTCGCCGAAGCGAACGAGAACCACCTGCCCCGGACGCAACTCGGTCAGGCCGAAGCGGCGCAGTGTTTCCATGTGCACGAAGATATCCTCGGTGCCCTCGCCGCGCGTCAGGAAGCCGAAGCCCTTGGTGCGGTTGAACCACTTGACCAATGCCCGTTCCAGACCGCTCGTCGGTGTGACCTGCACATGCGTGCGCACCGGCGGCAGCTGCGACGGATGAACCGCCGTCGACTGGTCCATGGAGAGAATCTTGAACGCCTGATAGCCGCGATCGCGTCTCTGGATGAGCGCCACGATGCGCGTGCCTTCGAGAATGGTCTGGTAGCCGTCGCGACGCAGGCAGGTCACGTGCAGCAGAACGTCCTGCATGCCGTTATCGGGGATGATGAAACCAAACCCCTTGGCGACATCGAACCATTTCACGACGCCCGTGATCTCGATCAGGTCGACTGCGTCGCCCGAGAGTTGATCGAGGTCGGTGAATTCCTTCGATGAAATCCTGTCAGCCATTTCGCCAGCCCCTCAATACGCGTCACACTGTTACGGTTAACTGATTCTTGAGATCAAGATTAACATGTTGGTAACGGATTAGCGCAAGTCCTACTTTTCGTTTATTCCCAGTTGCTGATCATACCCTTTTGTCTTGCCCGAAGCTGACGCTCCGCCACATAAGAGAGCGCCCCTGCATTAGAGAGGAAATAGAATGCGTTATCTCCACACCATGGTCCGCGTGAAGGATCTGGACGCCTCGCTGAACTTCTACACGACCCTTTTCGGTCTCGAGGAAGTCCGCCGCATCGAAAACGAGAAGGGCCGCTTCACGCTCGTCTTCCTCGCTGCCCCCGGCGACAAGGACGACGCGACCTCGAAGAAAGCCCCCTGCCTCGAGCTCACCTACAACTGGGACACCGAGGATTATACCGGCGGCCGTAACTTCGGCCACCTCGCCTACGAGGTCGACGACATCTATGCGACCTGCCAGAAGCTGATGGACAACGGCATCACCATCAACCGCCCGCCCCGCGACGGCCACATGGCATTCGTGCGCTCGCCCGACGGCATCTCCATCGAAATACTGCAGAAGGACGGCAGCCTTCCCGCCGCCGAACCCTGGGCTTCGATGGGCAATACCGGCGCCTGGTAAAGCGAGGCTTTTGCGAAGCTTGCGGCTTTTGCGATTTGCGGCATGCGTGCCCGGATCGCGCTTGCCGCAGGCCCAGGCCGCGGGCACTCTCCCGACGACTCGAGGCAGGAGGCGCGATTTGCATGCGTCTTTTGCCGTCATCTGGAGACTGCTCGCTTGCTCGCTGTTGAAAAGCGGAGGCCGCTCGGCCACGCCCTTCTGCCCACCCTGCTGATCGCCACATCCGTGCTGGCGCTTGCCGGTTGCGTATCGGACAAGGCGTCGTCTCCCGATTCCGCATCGTTCGCATCGCCGGCCGAACCCGCCGCGGCCACGCAAGCCGCCGCCACTGCCGCCGCCACGCAGCCGCAGGCCGGATACCGCGACCCGATGGTCACCTCCGTCGCCGGCGGCCAGACTTCCCAGACCGCGCAGATGGCCGGCCAGGCGCAGCCACAAGGCCAGATGCCCATGCAGGCCAACGCGCAGGCGATGGCGGCCGGTTCGGCAGTCACCGCTCCTGCCAACATCGGCGGCCTCGCCATGCAGTCGACCGGCATCAACGCGCAGGCGATGAGCATCTTTTCCGTCCGGCCGAAGATGCAGAACAACTCGACCTCGACCCAGTTTCAGCCTGCCGACGCCAACGCCTATGCGCCCGGTGGCGTCAGCCCTGCCCGTTCCAGCGTCTATAGCAGCCAGTTTCCCGTCGATCCGCAGCAGGCACCTCAGGGCGTGATCCTTCCGCAGCAATCCTCGGAGAATACGAGCACCCGGATCGCGCCGACGCAGACCGCCTATGTCGCGACCGGAGCGCTCGCCGGCCAGACGAGCAACGCGCTCTACAGCGCCCCGAAGCAGAACCTCCTCGGCAGCCTTTCCGGCCTGCTGCAGAAGGCCTCGCTGCCGGGCATGACCCGCATCGCGCCGAACGGCCTGCATATCCAGAACGACAAGGTCGAGGTCGGTTGCTTCAAGCCCAACCTGCTCAACGTCATCAAGGCCGTCGAGACGCACTTCGGCAAGCCGGTGCTGGTCACCTCGGGTTACCGCGATCCCCAGCACAACCGCATGGTCGGCGGTGCGGAGGAATCGATGCATAAGAGCTGCGATGCCGCCGATATCCAGATTTCAGGCGTCTCGAAATGGGAGATCGCCGGCTTCATTCGCTCGCTGCCCGATCGAGGCGGCGTCGGCACCTATTGCCATACGGATTCGGTCCATCTCGACACCGGCCGCAACCGCGACTGGAACTGGGGCTGCGGCGGCAAGGCCCCATCCGCGGCAATCGCCCGCGCCCTCTGACCCCAGTCAATTATCCGATCCCGGCATGACGGCATGGTCCGCCATGCGAACGCATGCGTGCAGCCGCTTGATTCCCCTGCAAAATAAGGAATTTCGCGCCCGCCGAGATTTCCTGTCACTTTTTCAAGGAAAAAACGAAATTGCCGCTTGCGGGAACCCAGGTGCCTGATTATAAGGGCGCCACCACGAAGGAAGCGCCCTTCGTCTATCGGTTAGGACACCAGATTTTCATTCTGGGAAGAGGGGTTCGACTCCCCTAGGGCGTGCCACTTCTCTCGCTTTTCGGCGAGATCGGATGGTTTATTTCCAAAAACCAATCAGAGCCCTGCGGCGCTTTCCTCAAGCGATGCGTGAGTTATTCCAGGCTGGCCTTTGGCGGCCTTTTCCGCAATCACTTTGCCGGCGCGGCGTCGGTCACGCGCAGCTGGACGCGACGCGAGCCCTGATAGTGGTTGTCGCCCAGCGAGCCTGCGACGTGGACGTTGGCGCCTCGCGAATTCAAGAGCAGATTGCCGAGCTGGGTATCGGCGGCGCGGAAGGCGATGCCGTCGAGGCGGGCGCCGTCCATCGCTTCAAGAGTGACCTTCACATGCTTTTCGCCGACCAGACGCGCGTCGCGGATGCGGTGCGCCGGGATGGCGAAGATCGGTTGCGAATGGCCGGAACCGTAGGGGCCTGCCGTCTCCAGGCGGTCGATCAGGTCGATCGTGGCGCCGCTGGCGCCGATGGCGCCATCGATCTTCAGGGTCTCGTTGGCGACCAGCGCCGCCACCGTCTTCTGGGCGCGCTCGGTGAAGAAGCCGCGCAACCGGCCGAGCTTGTCGCGCTCGACGGTCAGGCCCGCCGCCATGGCATGGCCACCGCCCTTGACCAGCAGCCCCTCCTCGACCGCCGCGCGCACCATCTTGCCCATGTCGAAGCCGTTTATGGAGCGGCCGGAGCCGGTGCCCTTGCCATTGGGGTCGAAGGCGATGGCGAAGGCCGGGCGCTTGAACTTCTCCTTCAGCCGCGCGGCGATCAGACCGACAATGCCGGGATGCCATCTTTCATGCGCGGTGACGATGACCGAAGCGCCGCTGCCATCGCCATATTCGGCGAGCGCCTCGGCCTCGGCCTCCTGCAGCATGTTGGCTTCCATAACCTGGCGGTCGCGGTTGAGCTCGTCCAGGCGCTCGGCGATGGCCTCGGCCTCCGCCTTGTCCTCGAGCGTCAATAGCCGGCTACCGAGCGCCGCGTCGCTGATCCGGCCGCCGGCGTTGATGCGGGGGCCGATGAGGAAACCGAAGTGATAGGGCGTCACCGGACCGGCAAGGCCGGCCTTGCGAAACAGTGCGGCGAGCCCGGCATTGCCCTGATGGCGGGCGGCGATCAGGCCCTTGACGACATAGGCGCGGTTCAGGCCCTTCAGCGGAACCACGTCGCAGACGGTGGCGAGCGCCACGATATCGAGCCATTGCAGGAGGTCGATGCTGCGCGCCTCAGGATGGCCGGCCTCGCGCAGCAGCCGCAGCGTCGCGACCAGCACGAGGAAGACGACGCCGGCGGCGCAGAGATGCCCCTGCCCCGACAGATCGTCCTCGCGGTTCGGATTGACCAGCGCGTGGCACTGCGGCAGATCATGTGTCACCTGGTGGTGATCGATGACGACGACGTCGACATGGCGTTTCGCCGCCGCCGCCAGCGCCTCGTGGCTGGTGGAGCCGCAATCGACGGTGACGATCAGGCGGGCGCCGTTGTCGATCAGCTGGTCGATGGCCGCAGGGTTCGGGCCATAGCCTTCGAAGACGCGGTCGGGGATGTAGATCTCGGATTTGACGCCGAAATGGCTGAGGAAGCGGTACATCAGCGCCGAGGACGAGGCGCCGTCGACGTCGTAATCTCCGAAGATCGCCACCTGCTGGCGTGTTCTGATGGCGTCGACGATGCGTTTCGCCGCCGTCTCGCAGTCCGTCAGCTTGTAGGGATCGGGCATCAGCGAGCGCAGCGTCGGGTCGAGGAATTCGAGCGCCTCGTCGACGCTGACGCCGCGACCGGCGAGCACCCGGGCGATCAGATCCGGCAGGCCGTGCATCTGCGACATGGCAAGCGCCCGGTTCTGCCCGGCCTGGTCCAGCCGCGAGATCCAGCGATTGTCGAGAACGGATTTCTCGACACCCAGAAAGGCGCGCTGTACCGGATCGGCCGGGATATCCATCATGTCACTCCGCTGCCACTACAAGGCCGTTCTACAGAGCCTGGAGGCCAAACGAAAGACGGCGGAGCACCCCCGCGCCCCGCCGCCCACAGAATACATCACCATGCGGTGACGGCCGCCCGAAGCTTGACGAAAGTCTAGCTAAAGGGGGCACCGCGCCGTTGCGAGTGCGGATCATCAACGAAGATGTCGACGTCAAAACTTTCCCGGTGGTCGATCTGCAGCATAAGGGCCGTCCCGCCACCAAAGGTCCAACTGTCGACTAAGGAGAATTGCGAATTCACCTGGTCGATAATGCTGACCGCCTGGTCGAACAGATCGCCCCACCTGCTTGCGATATGGCCGACCAACTATGCCACCCGCGCGAGAGGCAAGGTATAGCCGGCAAGCTTGGAGAATTTCCGTGCGAGATCAGTGACGGTAACTGGGTTCCAGGTCCATTTCCGATAGGAACGAGACTTGCAACCCCTCGTCCACCTCGGAGAAAAAACAAAATGCCGATGCATCAAACTGGTCCGCACTGGCGTAATCGCTGATCTTCGACGCCAACTGCTCAGCGGACAGCGTCGTCCCGTATGGAGCGTTGACCGTGGACAGAACCTTTATCGCGACAATCGACATATTCGACACCTGAACCATCAGCCGTCGAAATATAGCGAGGAGACACCAGAGAAACAAGTTCGCCGGTATCTCTGCGGGTCGTCGCGGACCTCACGCTCAGAAGCACCTAGGTCCCGAACCTCAGTCCTCCTTGGGACGCTCGATGCGGATCACCTGCGGTTCGCCGACGAGATAGCCTTCTGCCTTGATCGCCTCGACCGCCTTGCGCACGGAGTCCTCGGTCGTTGCGTGGGTGACGAGGATGATCGTCTGGTGGTGCGATGGGGCCAGATGCTGCTTGGAGCGCTGGACGATCGATTCCAGCGAGATGTGGTTCTCGGCCATGCGGGTCGCGACGCTGGCGAAGACGCCGGTGCGGTCGAGCACCGTCAGGCGAATGAAATAGCCGCCCTCGTGGCTCTGGATTTGCGCCTTGCGATAGGGCTCGAGCGCCTTGGCCGGGTGGCCGAGCACGGGAACCTGCTGGGCGCCCGGGCGGCTCTTGGCGATATCGGCGATGTCGCCGAGCACGGACGAGGCCGTGGCATTGCCGCCGGCGCCGGGGCCGACCATCAGGAGTTCGCCGAGAATGTCGGATTCGATCGCCACCGCGTTGGTGACGCCATCGACCTGGGCGATGACGCTATCGACCGGCACCATGGTCGGGTGAACGCGCTGCTCGATGCCGGTATCGGTGCGCTGGGCAACGCCGAGCAATTTGATGCGGTAGCCGAGGTCGGCGGCCGCATGGATGTCCTCGATCGAGATGTTGGTGATGCCTTCGAGATAGATGTCGTCGACGGCGATCTGGTTGCCGAAGGCGAGCGTCGTCAGGATCGAGAGCTTGTGGGCGGTGTCGTTGCCCTCGATGTCGAAGGCCGGATCGGCTTCGGCGTAGCCGAGGCGCTGGGCTTCCTTCAGGCAATCGGCGAACGACAGGCCTTCCTTCTCCATCTTGGTCAGGATGTAGTTGCAGGTGCCGTTCATGATGCCGTAGACGCGCGAGATCGTGTTGCCCGTCAACGATTCACGCAGCGCCTTGATGACCGGGATGCCGCCGGCGACGGCCGCTTCGAAGTTGAGCAGCGCACCCTTCTCCTCGGCGATCTTGGCAAGCTCGACGCCGTGATAGGCAAGCAGCGCCTTGTTGGCTGTCACCACGTGGAGACCGCGATTGAGCGCCGCGTGGACGGCGATGTTGGCCGGACCCTCGGCGCCGCCGACGAGCTCGACGAAGACGTCGATATCACCCTTGGTCGCCAGTTCCTCCGGCGTGTCGAACCACTCGATGCCGCCTACGTCGATGCCGCGATCCTTGGTCTTGTCGCGGGCCGAGACGCCGGTAATCAGGATCGGCCGGCCGCATGTCGCGGCAAGCACGTCGCTGCGCTGCTGAATGATACGGACAAGTGCGGCACCAACGGTACCCAAGCCCGCAACGCCGATTTTAAGGGCATCTGCCATGGATCGATCCTGAAATATGTCATGAAAGGCAGCCGCCGAAGCGGCTGCCGAAAGAACTGATTGTATCAGCGGTGAGCGTTCAACGAGACGACATTGTGCATCGTCTGGTCTGCAGTCGACATGAACTTCTTGATGTTGCGCGCCGCCTGACGAATGCGGTGCTCGTTCTCGACGAGCGCCAGACGCACGTAATCGTCGCCCATCTCGCCGAAGCCGATACCGGGTGCGACCGCAACGTCGGCCTTCTCGACCAGCAGCTTGGAGAATTCAAGGCTGCCGAGATGGCGGAACTTCTCGGGGATCTTCGCCCAGGCGAACATGGTGGCCGCCGGCGGCGGAACCTCGAAGCCGGCCTTGCCGAAGCTGTCGACCATGACGTCGCGGCGGCGCTTGTAGACGTTGCGGACCTCGGCGATATCCGAGCCGTCGCCGTTCAGCGCATGCGTGGCGGCCACCTGGATCGGCGTGAATGCGCCGTAATCGAGGTAGGATTTTACGCGTGTGAGAGCCGCGATCAGGCGTTCATTGCCGACGGCAAAGCCCATGCGCCAGCCCGGCATGGAGAAGGTCTTCGACATCGAGGTGAACTCGACGCAGACGTCCATGGCGCCGGGCACTTCCAGCACCGACGGAGGCGGGTTGTTGTGGTCGAAGTAGATTTCCGAATAGGCAAGGTCCGAGAGCACGATGATATCGTGCTTCTTGGCAAACGCGATGACATCCTTGTAGAAGTCGAGCGTCGCGACATAAGCCGTCGGGTTCGACGGATAGTTGACGATCAGAGCCAGCGGCTTCGGGATCGAGTGCTTCACGGCGCGTTCGAGCGGCGGGAAGAAGCTCTCATTGGGCTCGACCGGCAGCGAGCGGATCACGCCGCCCGCCATCAGGAAGCCGAAGGCGTGGATCGGATAGGTCGGGTTCGGGCAGAGGATGACGTCGCCCGGTGCGGTGATCGCCTGCGCCATGTTGGCGAAGCCTTCCTTGGAGCCCAGGGTTGCGACCACCTGCGTATCCGGGTTGAGCTTCACGCCGAAGCGGCGGGCGTAATAGGCGGCCTGGGCGCGGCGCAGGCCGGGAATGCCCTTGGACGAGGAATAGCGGTGCGTGCGCGGGTCCTGGACCACTTCGCAGAGCTTGTCGACGATCGCCTTGGGGGTGGGAAGGTCAGGGTTTCCCATGCCGAGATCGATGATATCGGCTCCGCCCGCTCGCGCGCTTGCTTTCAAACGGTTGACCTGTTCGAAAACATAAGGCGGCAAACGCCGGACTTTGTGAAACTCTTCCATTTCTTTCCCCACGGAAATGCGGCCACCATGACCGCCAATCGAAGTTCGTCCTAATTTCCGGCTGCTTGCGACACGAACTTCAGAATCGCGAGCGCCGTATTCATCAGACTTTCAACGCGCGGCGATTCTTTGACGGACCGCCGGGAAGGCTTGAGATTATCAGGAAAATTTCATCTTCCGCTACTGCGGAAGGCTTTGCTTCGAAATCGCCCTGAAGGCAAGGCCTCAATTGTTGATTTCGTTGAGCGTGTCGGCGCCGTGATCGGCCGCGAGCTTGCGATATTCGGCGACCCGGCGCTGATACTCGGCTTCCGAGATCGTGCCCGCCTTGCGCTGGGCGGCGAGCGCGGTCAGCTTCTTCTGCAGGCCGGAGGCTTCCTCGTCGCTCATCTGGACGTTGGCGGCCGTCAGCGGCGCGCCGAAGGACGGGTAGCCGTCGGGATAGGTGGCGAGGCCGCTCTGCGTCGGAGCCGCACCCTTGGTCGGGCTCATGACGACGGCGGTGGGCGCCGCCTGCTTGGCCGCGAAGGCGGCCTTTTCTTCCGGCGTCTGCATGCAACCGGCCAGCGCCATGGCCGCGGCGGCGCCGATGAGCGCGATACGGGTCATGTTTGCGATAGTGCGGGTGCCGTTCATGGTCATGCCGGATATTCCAGATACAGAGCTGCTTCGACTGTTAAATTCGTCGCTCGCACAAAGCAATAGCAGGAGCGACAATGTGGAACTTGTTTTATCGATCTTTCCAGATGTACAACGGAAATTGCAAGCAGATGCTGCCGCCGGAGGATATGCGTGACCGACAGCAAGCGGGAGAACAGCGAGAAGGCGAAAGCTCAGGGCTTCGACACCAACGACCTCGATCCCTATCTGATGAAGGATCCCGAGGCGATGGCGATGAACTTCGCCCGCGCGCTCGAAAATCTCGGCAAGGCGGCCTCCGCATGGCTCGCGCCGCGTGAGCGCGGCGAGATATCGGACAACGCCGTCGATCCGATGACCGACATGGTCAAGACGCTCTCCAAAGTCACGGAATACTGGATTTCCGACCCGCGCCGCACCTTCGAGGCGCAGACGCAGCTGATGAGCAGCTATTTCGGCGTCTGGATGCGCTCGGTGCAGAAAATGCAGGGCGAGACGACCGATCCCGACCCCGATGCCGGCCGCCAGGACCGGAGATTCGCCGACGAGGACTGGCAGAAGAACCCCTTCTTCGGGTTCCTGAAGCAGGTCTACCTCATCACCGCCGACTGGGCGGAAAAGATGGTAAGCGAGACCGAAGGGCTAGACGAGCACACCAAGCACAAAGCCGGCTTCTACGTGAAGCAGATCACGGCCGCGCTTTCGCCGAGCAATTTCGTCGCCACCAATCCGCAGCTCTATCGCGAGACGATATCGAGCAGCGGCGAAAACCTGGTGCGCGGCATGAAGATGCTGGCCGAGGACATCGTCGCCGGGCGCGGCAACCTGAAGCTGCGGCAGACCGACATGAGCAAGTTCGCCGTCGGCCGCGACATGGCGCTGACGCCGGGCAAAGTGATCGCGCAGAACGAAATCTGCCAGATCATCCAGTACGAGGCGACAACGGAAACGGTGCTGAAGCGCCCTCTCCTCATCTGCCCGCCATGGATCAACAAGTTCTACATCCTCGACCTCAACCCGCAGAAATCCTTCATCAAATGGTGCGTGGACCAGGGACATACGGTCTTCGTCATCTCCTGGGTCAATCCGGATGCCAGGCATGCTCAGAAGGACTGGGCCGCCTATGCCCGCGAGGGGATCGACTTCGCGCTCGACACCATCGAGAAAGCCTCGGGCGAAAAGGACGTCAACGCCATCGGCTACTGCGTCGGCGGCACGCTGCTGGCCGCCACACTGGCGCTGCACGCAAAGGAAAAGAACAAGCGCATCCGCTCCGCCACGCTCTTCACCACGCAGGTCGATTTCACCCATGCGGGCGATCTCAAGGTGTTCGTCGACGAGGAGCAACTGGAAGCGCTGGAGGCGCATATGCTCGAGATGGGTTATCTCGACGGCTCGAAGATGGCGACAGCCTTCAACATGCTGCGCGCCTCGGAGCTGATCTGGCCCTATTTCGTCAACAACTATCTGAAAGGCCAGGAGCCGATGCCCTTCGATCTCCTGTTCTGGAACGCCGATTCGACCCGCATGGCGGCGGCGAACCACTCCTTCTATCTGCGCAACTGCTACCTCCGCAACGCGCTGGCCAGGGATGAGATGATCCTCGACGGCAAGCCGGTGTCGCTGCGCGACGTGAAGATCCCGATCTACAATCTCGCCACCCGTGAGGACCACATCGCGCCCCCGAAATCGGTGTTCCTCGGCGGCCAGTTCTTCGGCGGCAAGGTCGATTTCGTCGTCGCCGGCTCCGGCCACATCGCCGGCGTCGTCAACCCGCCCGACAAAAACAAATACCAATACTGGACCGGCGGCGCCTCCAGGGGCGAGTACGACGCCTGGCTGCAAACCGCCCAGGAAACCGCCGGCTCCTGGTGGCCGCACTGGCATGCCTGGATCGAGGCCAAGGACGCCAAGCGCGTTCCGGCACGCAAACCGGGCGGCGCGGCGATGAACGCGATCGAGGAAGCGCCGGGCAGCTATGTGATGGAGCGGACGTGAGGGGTGTGGCGGTGGCTGCTTGCGGCCCGAAGCGGTCTTGCCGAAGTTAAGCTTCAGATCGGATGGTATCGATAAAGGCGCGGAGAGCGGGTCGCATATGACGCTGATCGGGATAGCAAATGTAGAGCCCGGGAAAAGGCGCACTCCATGCATCGAGCAGCTTAACAAGGCGCTTTTGGTCAAACAGTTCGGCGACCGTGTCCTCGATGACGAAACCGATACCGATGCTGTCCAATACCGCGCCGAGTGCGGCTTCCCTGCTGTCTACGATGAGAGGTCCATCGACCACGACGTCGAACCACGTGCCGTTCTCGAAGAATTCCCAGGCATAGGGTGTTGAACGACCCGGCCAGCGCCAGCGTATGCAGCGGTGTTGGAGAAGATCGCGGGGATGCTCCGGTTGCCCGTGGGTCTCAACATATTCCGGCGTTGCAACGGTCACCTGCCTTAGCTCGGGTCCGATTCGGACAGCGATCATGTTCCTTTCGATCACTTCCCCGACGCGCAATGCCACATCGTAGCCTCCCGCCACCAGGTCGGTAACTGCGTCGTCCACCGTCAGATCGACAACGACATCCGGATAACGTTCGCTGAACCGCGCCAGGATCGGCTCGATGTATTTGCGGGAGGCTGACCGGATTGCGTGAACGCGGACAGTGCCTGCGATTGAGAGGCCCGCTCTGCGGGCTTGATCAACTGCCGCCGCCAGTTCAAGCGCCGCAGGACCGGCGCGTTCGAAAAGGATGGCGCCCGCTTCAGTCAATGACACGTTGCGCGTGGTCCGATGCAGGAGCTGCGTACCTACCGTTTCCTCAAAATTGCGAACTGTCTGGCTGAGAGACGATGGCGTGATGCCGAGCACTTCCGCCGCCCTGCTGAAACTCAGGTGTTTTGCCACCGCCAAGAAGGCCCGCAATTGATGGAATTCGTGGCTGGCAAGGTAATTGTCCATCACTCTGGCTACCATTCTGTGGCTGGGCTAACAAGAATTGTTAGTTTCGGCTATATTCTGAAGTTTGTCACGGCCGTCTAAGATCTGGCTTCCTTAAGGAGGCTGACGTGCTGAAGACATCCGAAAGAAATGAAATCCCACAGAGCTGGAGCCTTTCCGGCAAGATCGCGATCGTAACCGGAGCAGCCCGTGGCATCGGGCGCGAAACCGTAAAGCTCTTGCGGCAGCGCGGCGCATATGTCGTTGCCAGCGACAGGAATAGTGCCGTGCACGGCCTGGCTGCAAGCGAGATCGCCACGCTGGAAGGCGACGTCTCGATGGAAGAGACCGCTGTGCGAACCATCGCTCTGGCAAAGGAGCGGTTCGGCAGCGTGGATATCCTGGTCAACAATGCCGGTCGAACGATGAACAAGCCTCTGGTGCAGATGAGCGTCGCAGACTGGGATGACATCATGGCGGTGAACGCTCGTGGCAATTTCCTGCATGCCAGGGAGGCGTTGAAGGTCATGGTCGAGCAGACGAGCGGAACCATTGTCAATGTCGCCTCAATTGTTTCGACCGTCGCGATGAAGGATACGGCCGTGTACGCCGCGTCGAAGGGTGCGATCGCACAACTCACCAAGGTGATCGCGGTCGAATATGGATCGAAGGGTATCCGTGCCAATGCGGTCGCGCCTGGTGTTGTCGAAACCGACATCCTCGAAGACATCGTCGCGGACAGCCGCGCAACGCTTGCCAGCTACGGCGACGTTCATCCGGTCGGCCGCGTGGCTCAGCCGGTCGATATCGCCGAAATCATCGCATTCCTGTCTGCTCCGGCATCGGCCTTCATGACTGGCGCACTGGTCATGGCCGACGGCGGCTACACGGCATTGTAAACATCAAGGAGATCAATCGTGACGAAATCCATCCTCATCGTTGCCGCCGAGCGTGGTCTCGGGCTGGGACTGGCCGAACAATTCTTTAAGCGCGGCTGGAGCGTCGTTGGCACCGCGCGGCAGGACGCTGATATCACTGACCTGTTGTCTATCGGTGCGAGCGATCCTGATCGGCTTGCGGTTGCCAGGATCGACGTCACCAAAGCGGACGAGATCAGCCCGTTTCTGGCATCCTTGTCGGACAGACGGTTCGACGTGATCTATCTGAACGCTGGTATCTTCGGCCCTGTCCATCAAAGTGTCCTGGAAGCTACGGATGAAGACTTTGCGGAAATCATGCTGACGAATACGTTCGGCCCCATCCGCCTTGCACGTTACCTCATGAACAAACTCGTCACGCCAGGCGGCACGCTGGCCTTCATGTCCTCTCATCGCGGCAGCATTGAAATCAATGTCGAGGCGGGACTGGAGCTATATCGGGCGAGTAAGGTATCTCTCAACATGCTGGCCCGTGGCATCTACGCCGATTACAAGCAACAGGGCCTGACAGTGCTCTCGATCCATCCGGGCTGGGCAAGGACCGCGATGGGAACGCTTGACGGAGCCGTGGAACCGGAGATCGAACTGGAGACAAGCGTACAGGGCGTTGCAGACGTCGTCGAGCGACACATGGCTACAGGCGAAAATCTCTATCTCGATTACGAGGGCACCAGATTGCCGTGGTGATGAGGCCGTCGGACGATGTCCGCTATTTGCGAAAAACCATCCGGCCGAGGTTGATCACGACGGCGCAGTGCCTGTTCGCTCGGGCTTCATCGCGATCGCCCGGCCGCCACCTACCTCATTTCGTCGCCTGCGTCCTGACAGTCAGCTTGTTTCCATCAGGATCACGCAGATAGGCGACGAAGGCCCCGTTCGGGCGCTCCGCGGGCGGGCTCTCGATGGCGGTGCCGCCATGTGCCGTGCCGGCGGCATGCCAGGCCAGAACGTGGTCCTGGCTTGCCGCGGCGATGCCGATGGTGCCGCCGTTCGCCGCAGTCGCCGGCTTGCCGTCGATCGGCTTCGTGATCATCAGCCGACCGCCCTCATGGACATAGATCAGCCTGCCGCGCGCATCCATCTCGCCGGGCTTGCCGCCGAGTGCGGCAAAGGTGGCGTCGTAGAAGCGTCGCGCCTGCTCCAGGTCGTTGCTTCCGATCATGACGTGCGTGAACATGCTTCATCTCCGGTAAGTGCCCAATCTCACCCCATCCCGGGAAAACCTGGCCATGGGTCGGTCGCAAGATAGGATGTTTCGCGCCGGCCGCAATGCTGCCGGAGAAGGATCAAGGGGAAACCGTGTCGGAAACCGTAGGGCGTTCCGCTGGGCGCGCGGGCGCGCACCGTGATTTTCGTTGCGGCCGGACGAGCCTCCGCCTCAATCAAACGCGATCAGGCTTGCCGGCGATGGCGGCAGCGGCGTGATCGTCGCGGTGGCGAAACCGGCCATCCTTGCCATTTCGGCCAGTTCGCGCGCCGTATAGGCATCGCCCTTCGGCGTCGTCGCCAGCATCTCCCAGGCAAAGGCGGCGGGGAATTCGGGGGTGACGCGGTCCTCGTTGGGCACGAAATCGACGGCGATCAGCTTGCCATCGGGCGCGAGGCTGGCGCGGGCCTTCTTCAGAAGTGCGGCGCAACCGTCCAAGTCGAAATGATGCAGGAAGTTCGGCAGCATGATCAGGTCGTAGTCGCGACCCCAGTCGACATCGAAGGCGCTTCCGGCGATGAAATCGAAACGGGAGGCGAGACCGGCATCGGCGGCGTTCTTTTCCGTCAGATCAAGCACCGGCTTCCAGTCGAGCGCCACGATCCTCGCGGCGGGGATCGCCTTGGCGATCTCGATGCCGAAGCAGCCGGGACCGGCGGCGATGTCCAGCACTTTCCTGGGCGGCGTCTTCCAGCCGGCCACCTCGGCGGCCAACGCCTGCGCGGCGACACCTGTGAACGAGCCCATGGCGCGGGCAAAGCGCACCCAGACGGGATTGTCGGGCGAGAGGTTGGCAAGCCCCTCGGCGCCGCCGTTGCGCACGCAGGCGGCGGGATCATCGAGGAAGAAGGCCAGCATTTCGGGTGCCGCGACGAACTCGATCGCCGCGCCCATGAAGGCGGGCGAGCGGCGGCTGAGGAAGACCTGGCTCGACGGGGTCAGGCCATAGATGTCGCCGTCCTTGGTCAGGAAGCCGGCGACGACGAGATAGTCGCACAGGATGCGGATGCCGCGCTCGGCGCATTTCGTCTCGACGGCCAGTGGCTTGGCCGCGCGGCCCTCGCCGATTTTCGTGAACAGATCGAGTTCGATCGCCGCCCTGATCGCCGCGGTCTTGCGTACCGCGAACATCGCCTCGACGAGAAGAGCCGGAGAAATATCGCTGCTTGCGGTGTTTTTCGTCGCCGTATTTTCTGGTGAAGGCATCGGCTTTCCCTCCCTCGCCCCGCCGGGCACAACCCTACCATAGCAGAGCACGAGACGAATTACACGCCCTGCTAATATAGTGATCCATTTTCGATCACGTAAAGAAATTGGTTACCATAATTCGTCATCATGCGGATCAGCCGGAAACGAAAACAGGCCGCAATTTGGCCCGTTTGCTCCCGTACCGGCTCCGGCGAAGAAGTGTGCATCATCAAGTACCGCCGGCCAGTGTAACGAGTTCTGAAAGACGAGTGTTATGGCGTTTGCGGTCGATGCTGTCAGTGGTTCCAGGCCCATAGGTACGTCTATTTCTCGTTTCGGTCGCTCATTCCGCCTGCTCTCGGGCGCAGCTCTCATCGGTGCAGGCTTCGCGGCCTCCGCCTGGATCGTCGCCACAATCGCAACCGCGCATGTCATGGCGCCTTTGCCGCATCCAGACGCCAGCCCGTTTGCCGGCATCGCGCTTGCGCCTGTTCATGTCGCGGCCACGGCAAGGCCCGCGACGCGCGACATCCATGTCACGAAATTCTCCCGCCTCGGCACGCCAACGGCCGCCGACAAGTTGGCTGCGGCGCAGAAGAGCGGCCGCGTGCTTGCTGCGGCAGCGCTGAAGGCCGCCTTCGTCGGCCAGTCGGCGCCCGTCATCGTTGCCGAAGCCGCGCCGAAGCCGGTCACGGTCGCGACGCTGAAGACCAAGGACGACGCGCTGGCATCGATTGCCGATCACGGCGACCGCATCATCATTCCGTCGAAGGCAGAGATCGCCGCGGCGGAAGGCCCTGCCCTGCTGGCCCTGGCGTCTTCTGTCGAACCGAACGAACGCAAGGCCGCACCGACGGCGGCCCAGCCCGCCGCTCCCGTCGAGGTCGCCAGCCTCTCCGCCGATAGCGACGCATCCGCCGGCGATGGCCGCGCACCCTTCGATCTCGTCTTGTCCGACCGCACCGATGTGCCGCTGCCGATGGCCCGGCCCGACGGCCTCGTCAAGCGCCCGGCGACGTCCGACCGCGCCAAGCCCGAGGAACCGGTGCTCGCCTATGCGCGGCCGGATGCCGGCGCCGACGGCAGCGACGACGACATGCCGACCTTCAAGACGCAGGCACCTTCGCCCGTAGCCCGCAACGGCGTCGCCATCTACGATATCTCCGCCAATACGGTCTATCTCCCGAACGGCGAACGCCTCGAGGCGCATTCCGGCCTCGGCCCGATGCGCGACAACCCGAAATACGTGCACGCCAAGAACCGCGGACCGACGCCGCCCCACACCTACAATCTGACCATGCGCGAGAGCCTGTTCCATGGCGTCGCGGCGATCCGCCTCAACCCGGTCGGCGGCGCCGGCAACATCTACAATCGCGTCGGCCTGCTCGCCCACACCTACATGCTCGGCGCCCGCGGCGATTCCAACGGCTGCGTCTCCTTCAAGGATTACAAGCGCTTTCTCGCTGCCTTCAAGCGCGGCGACATCCGCCAGCTCGTCGTCGTCACCAGCATGCCGCGCAACAAGCCCGGCTCGACGCTCGCCTCGCTGTTCTCCTCACGCTCGTAAGCCTTTTATCAATCCGCATCCCCGTCTCGCCCGTGCGGCGACACGGGGATGTTCGTTTTCGCGACCTGCTTGCGCATCAACGACTTAGCTGAAATCTCCCGCCCGATTTTCCTCGCGCTGCGTTGCCGGCCTTAGACTTGCCTCGTCCCGTCATCGGATGCACCGGCAGGCGTGCCGGCGAGGCGGGACCGGCGCGGTGTGCGGGGGTAGGACGCGAAACCTCATGCACCGGGTCCGAAAAAATGGTCTCCCTCCGGGGCTGGCGGTTGGTTACGTTTGTCGAACGTGTCATCCGTTGGAGTGCTCCGGACGTGCCTGTGAGGCACACAACGTCGTCGCGAAGGCTTGGAAGGCGGCTGCAGAGGGACCGGAGTTCGGGCATAAACCGCCG
>NZ_JAUDRZ010000026.1:621369-1028826 GCF_030380735.1 Rhizobium sp. S152
CTAACTTACTCAATCGAGGTGGTTTCCAGCACCCCGTCCGAGTGAAGTGAAGCGCAGTGCATGGCGGAACCACGGGTGAGAGCCGCGTGGGGTTTTGGTGTGTTTGTGGGGATGCGGTGTGGGAAGTGAATGATCGAGAGGTTTTGCCGTGGAACACCCCCCTCTGCCCTGCCGGGCATCTCCCCCACAGGTGGCGGAGAAGACTCGTGGCGGCATCTCAGTCCTCGCTCGGCAGCGCCACAGGTTAAGCCCTCCCCCTTGTGGGGGTCCGCGAGGACGGGGCGAGACACGCGGCTCGCCCCAGGTGCGTTGGGAGGGGTCTTCATCCCACCCGCCCAACACCCCCAATCCCCTTCGCAATCGCAACATTTCACCTTGCAAAGCACAAAAAAACGCTTCGCATCCTATCGAAATTTTCTTTCGCGGCATATATGAACCCGTGTGGCTTGCAGCACGCTTTCTCCCGGAGCGCCCCGCCGAGCCACCGCCGGCCCGTCCGACAGACGGCTTTCAACGGAAAATATCCGGCGTCAACAAGAACAAGAGGTATAAAAAAGTGGCTGGTATCATCACCAACAATGCCGCGACGACCCGCCCGGCTTCATCCGCTCCCGCAGCGAATTATCGATTTGCCCTGGTGGCGCTGACATCGCTGTTCTTCATGTGGGGTTTCATCACCTGCCTGAACGACATCCTGATCCCGCACCTGAAGAACGTCTTCCAGCTGAACTACACGCAGTCCATGCTGATCCAGCTGTGCTTCTTCGGCGCCTATTTCATCGTCTCGCTGCCCGCCGGCGCGCTGGTCAAGCGCATCACCTATAAATGGGGCATCGTTGTCGGCCTGCTGGTCGCGGCAATTGGCTGCGCGCTGTTCATCCCGGCCGCCAGCTACCGTGTCTATGCGCTGTTCCTGGGCGCGCTCTTCGTGCTCGCCACCGGCGTTACCATCCTCCAGGTCGCCGCCAACCCCTACGTGACCGTCCTCGGCCCGCCGGATACGGCAGCGAGCCGCCTCACCATGACGCAGGCATTCAATGCCCTCGGCACGACGCTGGCACCGGCATTCGGCGCCTTCCTGATCCTGTCGGCGACGACTGCGGCGGTTGCCGGCGCCACGCCCGAGCAGCTCGATGCCGTCAGAATGGCGGAAGCCGGCGCGGTGAAGTTCCCCTATATGCTGCTCGCCATCGCCTTCCTGGTGCTCGCCGCCGTGTTCGCAGCGCTCAAGCTGCCGCAGGTCGAAGGCTCGGACGATATCGCTCCGATCACCGATGGCGGCTCGGCCTGGCAGTATCGCCACCTCGTCCTCGGCGCGATCGGCATCTTCGTCTATGTCGGCGCTGAAGTGAGCATCGGCAGCTTCCTCGTCAACTTCCTGAGCCAGCCCGATATCGCCGGCATCTCCGAAGCCGATGCGGCGCACTACGTCTCCTACTTCTGGGGCGGCGCCATGGTCGGCCGCTTCATCGGTGCGGTGGCGATGCGCTATGTCGATGACGGCAAGGCTCTCGCCTTCAATGCCGCCATTGCCATCATCCTGCTTCTCGTTACCGTCTTCTCGAGCGGCCATGTCGCAATGTGGTCGGTGCTGGCGATCGGCCTGTTCAATTCGATCATGTTCCCCACGATCTTCAGCCTCGGTCTCTACGGCCTCGGCAAACACACCAGCCAGGGCTCTGGCATCCTGTGCCTGGCGATCGTCGGCGGCGCGTTGCTTCCCCTCGTTCAGGGCGGCCTTGCCGATACCATCGGCATCCACCTCGCCTTCCTGATGCCGGTGCTGTGCTACGCCTACATCGCCTTCTACGGGCTGAAGGGCCACCGCCCGGCCTAAAGCAATTCCAGGAAAAGTGCGAAAGCGGTTTTCCGTCCGGAATTGCGTGAAAACAAAAGGATAGAGCTGTTCCGCGATTCGAAGAAAAGCGGAATTGCTCTAAGCTGTTGACAATACGCTTCGTCGTTATATGGCGAAGCGTATTCCAGATTGCATCGGCGCGTCTCTCTTGGCATCTTGCACCGCAATAATTCCAGGGAGACGTGCCGATGAAAGCCTTGCTGCTGGTCGATATTCAGAACGGTTTCTGCCCCGGCGGCAATCTCGCCGTGCCCGAGGGCGACGAGATCGTCACGCTCGCCAACCAGCTGATCGGCAGCGGCAAATACGACCTGATCGTCGCCTCGCAGGATTGGCACCCCGCCGACCATGGCAGCTTCGCCTCCTCCCATCCGGGCAAAAACCCCTTCGAAATCGGCACCCTCGGCGGCAAGCCGCAGATGCTGTGGCCAGACCACTGCGTACAGGGCACCCGCGACGCCGAACTGCACCCCGAGCTCAGAACGGCGGAGATCGACCTCATCCTGCAGAAGGGCGAGAACCGCAATATCGACAGCTACTCAGCCTTCCGTGACAACGCCCAGGATGCCCACACCGGTCTTGCCGAGTTTCTGAAGGAGCGCGAGATCACCGAACTGGATATCTGCGGCCTGGCGACGGACTACTGCGTACGCTTCACGGCGCTCGATGCCGTCGAGATGATGCCATCGGTCAAGGTCCGTTTCATCGAGGACGCCAGCCGCGGCATCACGCCTGATGGTGTCGAGGCCGCGATCGCCGAGATGCGGGTCGAAGGCATCGAGATCATCACCAGCACCGAGGCGCTGGCCGGCTGATCAATCGGTCGCGTCGCGCTGCATCTGGTAGACGTCGTCAGAAAAATCGTCGATCCGTTTCGACAGCGCCACCTGCGCATCCTCGAGCCCCTGCTTGTAATAGGCGGCACCGATCTCCTTGCTCAAGAACTCCATGACCATCTCAGCCTTCAGTATTCCGATCGGCTGGTCGAGCTCGCTGTCGAAATAATGGCGGATTCGCTCCAGCAATGCCGCCTTGTCGTCCTTCGCAAATTCGATCGTCTTCATCGTCCCCTCACCTCCGAGTGCGTTTAGGATGGACCGTTCAGTGAAATCGATCGGTCAATCAAGGAAATTCGTTTGCAGCACCGGGTTCATAACCTTAGAGGGAGTTCAAATTTCCAGAAGGATCGTCGCCGATGAGTCGCGCGGATTTTTTCGAGGGATTGCGCGGCGGTTCTGCCGTGGCGCTCGCCTCGGCCCCTTTCGGCGCGCTGTTCGGCGCGCTTGCCGCCGATAACGGCATGTCGCTCTTCCAGCTGACCTTCATGAGCGCCACGGTCTATGCCGGCGCCAGCCAGATGGTCGGTCTCGAACTGTTCGGCCACGACGTGCAGGCGTGGGTGATCATCGCCTCGATCCTCGCCGTCAACTTCCGCCATGTGCTCTATTCGGCGGCCATTGCCCCCTATATCAAGCACTTCACCGGCCTGCAGAAATTCTTCACCTTCTTCCTGCTGGTGGATCCGCAATTCGCCGAGACGGTGAAGCGTCAGGAGTCCGGCAGGCAGGTCACCTTCGCCTGGTATCTCGGCTTCGGCATCATCATCTACGTGCCCTGGGTCATCGTCAGCCTGATCGGCGGCCTGCTCGGCAGCTTCATCGGCGATCCCAAGGCGATCGGCCTCGATATCCTGCTGCCCGCCTATTTCCTCGGCATCGTCCTCGATTTCCGCCATCGCGACAACTTCCTGCCGGTGGCAGGCGTCAGCGCCGTTGCCTCGGTGATCGCCTATCACTACGTCGGCTCGCCCTGGCACGTCAGCCTCGGCGCCGCCGCGGGCATCGTCCTCGCCGCCCTCTTCCCGCCGCCGCCGCGCGAGCAGGAACTCGAATCCGATCTGCACGAGGTGTGATGATGGAAACCGATCTCCACATGCTCCTCCTCATTCTCGGCGCCGCGGTCGCGACCTACGGCACCCGCATCGGCGGCTATATCCTCATCACCACGATGAAGCGCATTCCGCCAAGAATGGAAGCGGCGCTTGCCGCCGTGCCGGCCGCGGTGCTGACCACGCTGGTCGCGCCATCCTTCTTCACCGGTGGTTGGGATTCGAAGTTGGCGCTTGTCGTGGCACTGGCCGTCGGCCTCCGCTTCTCGCACAGCTGGATGCTGGTCGCCGCCTGGGTCGTCGTCATGACATGGCGTCACACGCTGGGCATGTGACGCCACGGCAAGGCTTCATCGACAAGGCCTATCAATACTCCAGTGGCAGCGTCGCGTTCTCCAGCCATGCCTTGACGTCATGATCGTGGATGAGCGGCATCAGCGCCTCGCGGGTGCGCTCGTGATAATCGTTGAACCAGTGCAGCTCGTCATGCGTCAGAAGCTCGGCAATGACGAGGTCGCGATCGATCGGGCAGAAGGTCAGCGTCTCGAAACCGAGCATCGCCATGTCGCCCCCTTCGATCGCCTCCGGCTCCCTGATGTAGATCAGGTTCTCGATGCGGATGCCGAAGGCGCCCGGCCGATAATAGCCCGGTTCGTTGGAGAGGATCATGCCGGGCAGAAGCTCCTGCGTCGACATCCGCGAAATCCGCTGCGGCCCCTCGTGTACCGAGAGATAGGAGCCGACGCCGTGGCCCGTTCCATGGCCGAAATCGACGCCCGCCCGCCACAGCGCGATGCGCGCCAAGGGATCGAGATCGCAGCCGCGCGTGCCTTTCGGGAAGCGGGCGGTGCTGATCTGGATCATGCCCTTCAGCACCAGTGTGAAGAAACGCTTCTGCTCCTCGGAAACCTCGCCGACACCGACCGTGCGGGTGATATCCGTCGTGCCGTTGATGTACTGCGCACCGGAATCGATCAGGAACAGTTCGCCTGCTTCCAGCTTGCGGTTGCTCTCCGTGGTCACGCGATAATGCATGATCGCCGCATGTTCGCCGGCGCCGGAAATCGTGTCGAAGGAAATGTCCTTAAGCGGGTTCTGCATGCTCTGGCCGACGCGTGCCCTCACCGCCTCGAGCTTCTCCGCGACCTCGATCTCGGTGACGGTTCCGGCCTTGGTCTGCGCCAGCCAGCAGAGGAATTCCACCATCGCCGCGCCATCCTGCAGATGCGCCGCCGCCGAACCGTTGATCTCGACGGTGTTCTTCACCGCCCGCGGCAGTTTGGCCGGATCGTTGCCCTCGACGACCTCGCCGCCCGCCTTGCGGATGATTTCGGCCAGCCCGTAGGAGGTCAGGTCGGGATCGACAAGCACCCGGCCGCCATCACGGGAAACGGCGGCAAGGCTACCTTCCAGCGTCGACGGCGGCAGCTGCGTGCACATCTGCGCCAGATAGGCCTCGACCTCGATGCCGGTCTTGCGCTTGTCGAGAAACAGCTCGGCCTTGCCGTCGGCATGAACGATGGCGCGCGCCAGAGGATGCGGCGTATGCGGCACGTCGGCGCCTCGGATGTTGAAGATCCAGGCAACCGAGGACGGATCGGCGATCAGCACCGCCTTCAGGTTCTTCTTCACGAGATCGGCTGCGATCGTCGCCAGCTTGTCGGTTGCGAGCACGCCGGCCTGCACGATATTCTGCAGCACCACCTGCCCCAGCGGCTCCTGCGGCCGGTCGGCCCACAGCCGGTCGAGTGGATTGTGCGGCAGAAGCACCAGCGAACCGCCGATCCCGGCCAAAGCCTTCTCCAGACGCCTGACCTCGGCGCCCGAATGCAGCCAGGGATCGATGCCGAGCCGCATCCCCTTGACGCCGTTGTTGCTGATCCACAGATGCGGCGGCTCGCCGACGAGATCGCCTCCGGTAAAGACCGTTCCATCAACCTGCTCGGCAAGCTGCGTCACGTAGCGTCCGTCGACGAAGACGATCGCCTGCGAGCGCAGCACCATCGCCACGCCGGCCGATCCGGTGAAGCCCGTCAGCCAGGAAAGCCGCTCCGCGCAGGCCGGCACGTATTCGCCGTTGAACTCGTCGGCGCGCGGCACAAGAAAACCGTCGATCCCGAGCGCATCGAAATTCGCGCGCAACGCCGAAACCCGATCGCGGCCGAATTGTGGCGTGGAGGTGACTTCAAAGGACTGGAACATACTGGAAAACCTGCTGTTTGGACGAATCCCGCAAGACGGGAGAGCGGCTATGTTATCGAAATCCAAGGCAAATGGGAGAAAAACCGGTTCCTCCCGACGGACCATTGAACCGTCCATTATTTCGGCAGAAATGAGGCGCCGTTTTCCAAACTGGCACGCTTTATGCTTTGCGTGCATAGCTCCCATGAAGGAAAGCCCCTGCCTGAAATTTTTCGAATGGTTATATAGGCCTCATCGCAATGGTTCGAGATGAACCGGAAACACAAGGAATTTAGAAATGACTGCCTCTCTGTCGCGCTCCGCTTACAGCAGCCCGGTACAGGCTGGCGAGCGCCAGACTGTCCGTCACATCATCGGCTCGCGCCGCCCGCAGAACGAGGGTGCCCTCGCGATGCTGGGCTCCAGCCACAAGGCCACGCGCTACAACGGCGCAAACAGCTACGCATTCTGAGCAACTCGTCGATCCGTTTCTCCTCCTCCCTCCCGGATTGGCGATCAGAATAAGTAGAAGTCCGCTCGAGCTCTCCTCCTCATCAAGCTCGCGGACAAAGACCGGGAAACCGGATCAAAGGCGGTGCCACTGGCGCCGCCTTTTCTTTTGTGAACGCTCTCCCGCCCTTACGGACGGTCGAGATGGATCGTCACCCAGCCGTTGCGCCAGATGGTGCGGACATGGCGCAGATGCGCGCCGTTATAGGCGGAAAGCACCTTCCACCGCTGCTCGGCCAGGATGCCCGACAGGACGACCGACCCACCCGGCGCCAGGTGATTGACGAGCTGCGGCGCCATCTTGATCAACGGCCGCGCCAGGATGTTGGCGATGATCAGATCGAAGGGACCGTGCGACGAGAAGGCCGTGGAGTGAAAACCCGGCGCCGTCTCGGTGGAGATACCACTGGCAATGCCGTTGCGCCGGACGTTCTCGGCGGCCACCCGCGTCGCGATCGGATCGATGTCGGTGGCGAGAACCGGGACGTTCTTCAGCTTGCGCACGGCAATCGCCAGCACGCCGCTGCCAGTGCCGAGATCGAGCGCATTGCGCACCCGCCGCGACCGCACCACATGGTCGATCACTTCAAGGCAGCCCGCCGTGGTGCCGTGATGCCCGGTGCCGAAAGCCTGTCCGGCATCGATCTCGATGGCGATGTCGCCCGAACGCACCTTGTCGCGATCATGGGACCCATGCACCAGGAACCGCCCTGCCCGCACCGGCTTCAGCCCTTCGAGCGACTTCGCCACCCAGTCGACCTCGGGGATGACCTCGCGCTCGACCGTCATCTGCGGAAACGCCTGGGACAGCGCCTCCTGGACGCGAACGCGAACACCCGCTTCGTCCTCGCGCATCATGTAAACCGAGGCTTCCCAGATATCCTTCTTCTCGTCGATCTCGGTGGTGGCGATCGCGAAATCTTCTTCGCCGAACACTTCCGACAGAAGATCGAGGACTTCCCCGGCCAGCACTTCGGTGGTCGTCACATAAAGGCGTATTTCACTCAAGGTCGGTCTTTCCAGTTCAAACGGCGCCATCGATCCATGGCGGTGGTGGCGTATCACAACCGGAAACGCCGCGCAGCAATTTCTGTGAGAATTGAGGCAGTCTGAAAAGCATCGGCATCGCGAAATTACGAACCGCGATCGCCAGCGGGTTGCTCATCGTGAACAGCGACGTCAGCTGCCGCGTCTGCCTCAGCACCATATGCACCGCCGGCATCCGCAGCCGCGAATAGTCGCTTTCCCGCCCCTCGGAAATCAGCCATGCCAGCCAGCAGGCATCCTCGATGCCCAGATTCATGCCCCGAGCGCCGGCCGGCGAATGGATATGCCGGCATCGCCCACGAGAAACACGTTGCCTTTCGACAGCGTCTCGGCGTGGCGGAAGTGGATGCGGAAATCGGACGCCCAGACCCGCTCGGCGACAGGCGCCGGATGGACGATCCGGCTTTCGAAGTCGGGTAGCGTCGAGATGAAGCGAAGCATATCGCGATCGACAGGCAGCCGGCCGATCATGCCGGGATTGACGAGCTGCATCTCGACGAAATGCGTATCGACAGGCGCCGCGTAGCGAAAGTCCGCCAGATAGAAACGGCTCTCCAAGGCATCTCCGGGAAAGCCGAGACCGACGGCCTTGCGCACGGCCGAGTGCGCACCATCCGCCGCGATAACGATGTCGAAGGCAGCACTCTCAACCGAACCGTCGGCCTTACGCAAGGTGACACGTGGCTCAGCTGGATTGTCGACGGCGACCACCGTGGTCTGCCACTCCGGCACCACTTCGTAATCGGAAAGCTTGCCGAGCAGCAAGCGCTCGGTATGCCCTTGCGAGAGGGCGTGCAGGGCGCCGTAGGGGCCGGGAACGCGTGTCGTATCCAGCGTGGCGAGCACCTTGCCGCCGGAGACGACGCGGAACTGCACCAGCCGCTGGGCTTCCTGAAGGATCGCGTCCGTCACGCTGGACGGAGCCAGCAATGTCAGCGTTCGGGCGTTGATGCCGAGCGCCCGACTTTCCGCCACCGGAACCGTGCCGGCGTCGCTGTCGACCACGCGAGGGCGAAAGCCGCGCCGCGCGAGCTCCAGGGCAACGGTCAGGCCGGCGGCACCCGCACCGGCCACCAGAATGCTGCGATGCCCGGCCGCCATGGTGTCATCCCTTGCTGACGAGGTTCTCCAGCTTTTTTACCGCCGTATCGGGATTTTCGCCATAGGCGATCGTACCGGCGAACCGCCCCTGCGAATCGAGCAGAAAAACAGAAGCCGTGTGGTCCATCGTGTAGTCGCCATTGGGATTGTTCTCGTCGACGGGCACCTTCTTGGCGTAGACACGATAACCCTTGATCACCTCGGCCACCTTGTCGGGCGCGCCGGAAATGCCGGTGATGCGCTTGGAGACGTTCGAGACGTACTGGTTCATCACCTCGGGTGTATCGCGCTCCGGATCGACGCTGACGAAATAGGCCTGCAGCTTGTCGCCCTTGGGATCGACCTGCTTCAGCCAGCCATCGAGTTCGAAGAGCGTCGTCGGGCAAACCTCGGGGCAATGGGTGAAGCCGAAGAAGAGAGCCGACGGCTTGCCGCGGAACGCCTGCTCGGTGATCGGATGGCCGTTCTGCGCCGTAAGCGTGAACGGCACCCCGAACGGCCCGTCCGACATGGCTTCCTTGGTCTTTGTGACATTGAGCGTCGCCCAGCCGAGAACACCCGCCATAACCAGCACTACAATCCAGACCGCTATCCGCACAGACTTCATCGATTCCATTCCTCGCAGCGCCGCCGCGCCTCTCGCCCGCCTGATACAGCCGGCGCCCCCACCACGCAATTCAACAAAGCGTTTTCGCCCGACGACGGCAAGCTTTGCGAATGCAAGCATGCGACGAAGCCGGAACACCTTGGTTTCAAAGAATATGTGTTACCTCGGGCCAATATGTTAAAGTAATCGTAATCTTAACAGGCGAACAATTGTCGCAACTGAACGGGATGACGCATGGCGCCTCATCCACCGCTCATTCCGGCGAGGGCATGAATGCCCGTCCAACGCCGCGGGAAGCACCCGCAGTCTCTCACCAAAACCATCCCGCCTGCCCGGCCTCATCACCGGTGACGCGGTCAATCCACCGGCGGCGTTGCCGCGCACACCATGGCCGACGCGGCCCGAGACAACTGGGAAGAACTGATCATGAGCAGCACCATCGTCAACCAGACCGGCTCCCATCTGGAGATCGTCTCCTTCCATCTTGGCGAGCAGGAATTCTGCATCGACATCATGGCGATCCGCGAAATCCGCGGCTGGGCGCCGGTGACCCCGATGCCGCATACCCCGCCCTACGTGCTCGGCCTCATCAACCTGCGCGGCGCCGTCATTCCCGTCATCGACATGGCCTGCCGCCTGGGGATGAAGATGACCGAGCCGTCCGAGCGCTCGGCGATCATCGTCACCGACATCGCCGGCAAGCTGGTCGGTCTTCTGGTCGAGCAGGTCTCGGACATGATGACCATCAAGAGCGAAGACCTGCAGCCGGCGCCGGAGATCATTCCGGAAGAACAGCGCGCCTTCTGCCGCGGCATCGTCGCGCTGGAAAAGACCATGGTCTGCTTCCTCAACCTCGACACCGTCATCGCCGACGAACTGGCCCGCGAAGCCGCCTGATTTCGAAGCGCCTCGATAACGAAAACAGCCCGCGGCGGGATGCGTCGCGGGCTGTTCTGTTCTCGCGTTCAGCGCTGTTAGCCGTCAACCTCGACCGTGAAGGCGAAACGGGCGACATCACCCGGCTCCAGCATCGTGGTGTAGGGCCGCTTCGAAAGCTCCGTCGAACCGCCGTTCTCGGCCGCCGTCCCGTGCCAGGGCTCGACGCAGATGAACGGCGCCCCGGGCTTCTGCCAGAGCGCCAGGTTGGGAAGGTTCTCGAAGGTGAAATGCAGGGTCGGAGCGCCCTCGGCGCTGTAGCGCAGCCCCTCGCCCGCGCCTTCCGGAAAGATCATCGCATCCTCCTCGAACATTCCGTGTTCGAGAACCAGCCGGCCGCCCTTGAACGGCGACGGACGCTCCGCAAAGGAAATCAACCCGCCCTCAAGGCGAACGAGACCGGGCTCGCCGCTGTTGTCGAGCGCAATCACGTGATCCTTGCCCTCGGCGCCCGGCAACGGCCAGACGAAGGCGGAATGGAAGCCGAGCCCGAACGGCATCAGCCGTGTGTCGCGATTGCTGACCTCGGCCGCGACCGTCAGCTTGCGTCCCTCGACGGAATGCTCGACCGCCAGCAGGAACTCGAACGGATAAACGGCCTTCGTCGCGGTCGACGCCGACAGCTCGTAGCGGCACATGGTCGGGCTCGCTTCGGCGAGCGAAAATTCCGCCCGGCGCGCGAAGCCGTGTTGGTTCATCGCGTAGCTCTGGCCCTCGATGACGACGGCATCGTCGGGCGCCTTGCCGACGATCGGAAACAGGATCGGCGAACGCCCGCTCCAATAGGCGGCATCGCCGCTCCACAGCAGCGACCGGCCGTCGCGCGTCGAAAGC
The DNA here is from genome assembly GCF_030380735.1 of Rhizobium sp. S152. Taxonomy (GTDB): domain Bacteria; phylum Pseudomonadota; class Alphaproteobacteria; order Rhizobiales; family Rhizobiaceae; genus Rhizobium. Next base: position 632,332 of record NZ_JAUDRZ010000026.1, read on the forward strand.
GTCTGCATTTCGGCGCCGAGCGGCGAAACGTCGACGGTCAGATAGTCGCTTGCGATCCGGGTTGCGCTTGGCATCGGCTGTCCTTCTCCATTTGATCCGGTCGGACCATAGCCGCGCCGTCAGGCAATTGCCATCCGCCGGATGCGCGGGATCGTTCCTTCACCAAGAGTTGCTTGACGCAAGGTTACTGCGGCTTGCCGTTCTTCCAGGTGACCGGCTGTCCGTACAGCGAGACGGTCGAAAGCGCCATCTTCGCCGATCCGTCGACCACCTCGCGCGAATGCGCCAGATAGATCAGCGTATCGTTCTGCTTGTCGTAGATGCGGGTCACCACCAGCTTCTTCCAGATCAGCGACAGGCCGGACTTGAACACTTCCTCGCCGCCCTTGGACACATCGATATCGCCGATCTCGATCGGCCCGGTCTGGTGGCAGGAGATGGCGCTGTTCGACGGATCCTCGAACCAGTTGCCGTTCTTCACGCGGTCGATGACGCTGCGGTCGAAATAGGTGACGTGGCACGTGACGCCCTTCACTTCCGGATCGGCCACAGCATCGACGATGATATCATTGCCGATCCAGTCGACCCCGACCTTGCCGACGACATCGGCGGACGCCGTACCGGCGCAAAGGCCGGCGAGCAGGATACCGGAAAGAACGAGACTGCGTTTCATGGACATGGCGGCTCCCTTGATGGTCACCGTCTAAGGTAGGCACGCCCCCTGTCTTTGCAAGAAAGAGACGGCAGTACCCTCACGCTTTCCGGCAGGTGCAGGGCTCGTAGCCGCGCGACGTCAGCCGCCCGGGCTTCATGCCGATGAACCCGGGGATCGCATGCACCGCCGCAGCGCCCACATGCCGGGCCATGGCAATCGCCGCCTGCGCACAAACGGCGGCATCCTCGGCGGCATTGTGGTGCGCGAAGCGAAGTCCGAGATGCTCGGCCAGGATATTCAGCCGGTGCGACAGGAAATGCGGCCAGATCCGCTGCGACATCTTCAGGCTGCAGAGATAGGTGAGCTCGGGATAGGCCTGCCGGTAGCCATCCAGGCATGCGCGCCAGACGCTGAAATCGAAGGAAGCGTTATGCGCGATCATCGTCGCGCCCCTGAAATCATCGACGAACTCGTCCATCACTTCAGGAAATTCCGGCGCATCCTCGACATGTTCAGGCCGGATGCCGTGAATGGCGATGTTCATGCCGGAGAATCGCATCTCCCGAGGCCGTATCAAACGCTCCTCCACCCTGGTCACCACGCCCTCCTCGATCCACGCAAGCCCGACCGAACAGGCGCTGCCGCGCTGCTCGTTGGCGGTTTCGAAATCGATGGCGATGGTTTTCAAGGGGGTGGATCCGATTCTTTGGTATCTCCCAGACATACCGGCAGCCGGCCGACGAGGCAAATGACAGCGGCTATTCGCCCACAACGTCCCGGTCAGGCGACCGCGAGAGCATACGGCCGAGCGAGATTTTCAGACGGCACGCCCCAAGACTGATTGAGCTTGAAGATCATCTCGACAGTCAGCGCACGCTTGCGATTGAGAATCTCCGACGCCCGGGAACGAGAGCCGAGAACATCCGCAAGATCAGCCTGATCCCGCCCCGTCATCTCCATGAACGCCTGGAGAAAGTCGATCGGCGCAAGATCCAGCACTGGAAAATTCCGGTTCTCATAGGCCCCGATGAGGTCGGCCAGAATGTCGAAGCGATCCGCCTCCGGCGTTCCTGTGGCGGGCGGATTGTCGAAATAAGGTTCGATCTCGGCCGTCGCCCAGGCGAGGTCCGCCTCGTTTCTGATGGGTCTGATAGCGTTCATCGTATCGTCTCCGGATCAGATCGATTCTAACCTCACCCCCCAATCAACGCCAGCCACTCATCCTCGTCCATCGTCTGGACGCCGAGTTCCTTCGCCTTGTCGAGCTTCGATCCGGCGCCGGGGCCTGCCACCAGGATGTCGGTCTTCTTCGACACCGAGCCCGCGACCTTGGCGCCGAGGCTTTCAGCGCGCGCCTTGGCCTCGTCGCGGGTGAATTTTTCCAGGCTGCCGGTGAACACAACGGTCTTGCCGGCGACCGGGCTGTCGGAAGCGGCGATCTGTTCCGCTGCCTCGGGTGTCACCTCCTGCAGCAAGCGGCCGACGACGTCGAGATTGCGCGGCTCCTTGTAGAACTCGACAATGGCGCGGGCGACGATCTCGCCGATGCCCTCGACATTGTTCAGGTCCTGCCAGGTGTCACCGCTAAGTGACGAAGCCTCTTTCATCGCGGTCTCGAAAGACTCGTAAGTGCCGTAATGGCGCGCCAGCAGCTTGGCGGTGGTCTCGCCGACATGGCGGATGCCGAGCGCATAGATGAAGCGGTTGAGCGCGATCGAGCGGCGCTCGTCGATGGCGTCGAACAGTTTCTTGACGCTCACCTTGCCAAAGCCGTCGATATTCTCGAGCTTGGTGAGCGTCGAGGCCGCCTGCCGCTTCTTCAGCGTGAAGATATCCGGCGCCGTGCGGATCTTCAGCGCGTCGTCCTCGCTCTCGAAGAAGAAATCGACCTGCTTGGTGCCGAAACCCTCGATATCGAAGGCGTTGCGCGAGACGAAATGCTTCAGATGCTCGGTCGCCTGGGCGCGACAGACGAAGCCGCCGGTGCAGCGGGTGACGCTGTCGAGCTTGCCGGTCTTCTCGTTGCGCTCCCGCACCGCATGCGACCCGCAAACTGGACACGTCCTTGGAAACACATAGGCCTCAGCCCCTGCGGGCCGCTTCTCCATCACCACGTCAAGCACCTGCGGGATGACATCCCCTGCCCGCTGCACGATGACGGTGTCGCCGATGCGGATATCGTGCTCGTCCTCGCGGATGCGCTCGCCAGAATTGCCGATGCCCTTGATGTAGTCCTCGTTGTGCAGTGTCGCATTGGTGACGACGACGCCGCCGACGGTGACGGGCGTGAGCCGCGCCACCGGTGTCAGCGCGCCGGTGCGGCCGACCTGGATGTCGATGTTCTCGACCGTCGTGAACGCCTGCTCGGCCGGGAACTTGTGCGCGGTCGCCCAGCGCGGGCTGCGCGAGCGGAAGCCGAGGCGCTGCTGCAGGTCGAGACGGTCGACCTTGTAGACGACGCCGTCGATATCGTAGTCGAGATCAGGGCGCTTCAGCCCGATCTCGCGGTAGTGGCCGAGAATGGCCTCGATATCGGACAGCCGCTTCATCAGCGGATTGATCGGGAAGCCCCATTTACCGAAGGTCTCGACCATGCCCATCTGCGTGTCCGACGGCATCTCTGAAATCTCGCCCCAGGCATAGGCGAAGAAGCGCAGCTTGCGGCTCTCCGTCACCTTGGCGTCGAGCTGGCGCAGCGATCCCGCCGCCGTGTTGCGCGGGTTGACATAGGTCTGCTTGCCCTCGGCCTCCATCTGCGCGTTGAGCGCAAGGAAGTCGCTCTTGGCCATGTAGACCTCGCCGCGCACTTCGACGATATCGGGCGCGTCCGAAGGCAGCGTGTTCGGAATCTCCTTGATCGTCTTCACGTTCGCCGTGACGTTCTCGCCCGTCGTGCCGTCGCCGCGCGTGGCGGCGCTCACCAGCTTGCGGTTCTCGTAGCGGATCGACATCGACAGGCCGTCGATCTTCGGCTCGGCGGTGAAAGCGATGGAGCCGTCGGGCAGCTGCCCGAGGAAGCGGTAGACCGAGCCGATGAAGTCCTGCACGTCCTCGTCGGAGAACGTATTGTCGAGCGACAGCATCGGCCGCGAATGGGTGATCGGCGCGAACGTCGGAAGCGGTGCGGCGCCGACTCGGCGCGACGGGCTGTCGTCGCGGATGAGTTCGGGAAAGCGCTGCTCGATCGCATCATTGCGCCGCTTCAGCGCATCGTACTCGGCATCCGAAATCGCCGGCTGGTCCTTGCCGTGGTAAAGCTCGTCATTGCTGGCGATCTCCGCTGCCAGGAAGGCAAGCTCGGCCGCGGCCTGTTCTTCGCTCAGGGTTTCGACGGGCGTTTGGTTGGCGACGGACATGGCAGGGACTCCCTTTGAGGAGTCGTTTTCTAGAGCAATTCTTGTCGGGGAAAAAGCGCCGCTTTCCGGTTGTCAGCAACTGGTTACGGATCGGTCCAATGATCGCCTGGACGGATCGGCACTGTTGACGCGAGCAAAGCTGCAAGGTTGCGCGACGATCGCCCATCCTTGTGGACAAGGCAGACGCGCCTACTCGCCAGCCGCCAGCAGCCGCGCGGCTGCCGCCCTCGCCTCTTCCGTCACCGAAGCGCCGGCCAGCATGCGGGCGATTTCCTCGGTACGATCCTTCGGCTCCATCGTCGCAACGCGGGTCGCGATCTTCTCCGAGCCTTCGCCAGCCGGCCCCTTGGAGATCAGAAGATGCGTCGCGGCACGTGCAGCCACCTGCGGTGCATGCGTCACCGAGAGCACCTGCACCTTGGCGGACAGCCGCTTCAACCGCTGGCCGATCGCATCGGCCACCGCGCCACCGACGCCCGTGTCGATTTCGTCGAAGACCAGCGTCGGCGCCGAGCCGCGGTCGGCGAGCGCCACCTTGAGCGCCAGCAGGAAGCGCGAGAGTTCACCGCCCGACGCCACCTTCATGATCGAGCCGGGGCGCGTGCCCGGATTGGTCTGCACATGAAATTCGACGACGTCGATGCCTTCGGCGGCCGCCGCTTCCGGATCTGTGGTGATCTCGACCATGAAGCGCGCCCGCTCCAGCTTCAGCGCCGGCAGCTCGGCCATGACGGCGGCTGCAAGCGCCTCGCCCGCATGGTGGCGCTTCTCCGACAGCGAGCGGGCGGCGGCGTCATAGGCGGCCTTGGTCACGCCGACCTCGGCTTCCAGCCTCGCAAGCTTCTCCTCGCCGGCATCGAGATCGGCAAGATCGTTGATCATTCTGACGGCAAGCGCCGGCAGCTCGGTGACAGGCACCGAATATTTGCGCGAGGCGCCGCGCAGCGCAAACAGCCGCTCCTCGACGCGCTCGAGTTCCTTCGGATCATATTCCGTCTTGCGCAGCGCGGCCTCGACTTCCATCTGGGCGTTGGACAGCTGGTCCAGTGCGGCGTCGAGCAGCGTCACGGTGTCTTCGAGAAGACCCGGCGCCTCGTGGCTCTTGCGCTCGAGGCGGCGCACGAGAGAGGCGATATGCGGCACGGGAGAGGCATTGCCGTTCAGGAATTCGGAAGCCTCGGCGATGTCGCCGGCTATCCGCTCCGCCTTCATCATCTTCTGACGGCGTTCGGCGAGCTCGTCCTCCTCGCCATCCTGCGGCGAGAGCTTTTCCAGCTCCTCGACCGAGGAACGGATGTAATCGGCCTCGCGCGCCGCGTTCTCGACTTTCGCGCGATGCGTCTTCAGCGTTCGCTCCGTCTCGCGCCAGTCGCGGTAGAGCTGCGAGACACCAGCGACCTCGTCACCTATGCCTGCGAAGGCGTCGAGCAGAATGCGGTGGGCATGGGTATCGACCAGCGCCCGGTCGTCGTGCTGTCCATGGATTTCCACCAGCATCTGGCCGGCCTGGCGCATCAGCTGCACGCTGAGCGGCTGATCATTGACATAGGCCTTGGTGCGTCCGTCGGCATTCTGCACGCGGCGGAAGATCAGATCGCCTTCGTCATCAATGCCGTTGTCGCGCAGAAGCGTGCGGATACGATGGTCGGGACCAACGTCGAAGACTGCGGTGACCTGCCCCTTGTCCTCGCCGTGGCGCACAAGGCCGCCGTCGCCGCGCCCGCCAAGGGCGAGCGACAGACTGTCGAGAAGGATGGATTTGCCCGCGCCGGTCTCACCGGTCAGAACCGACAGCCCTGCCTCGAAGGCAAGATCCAGCCGCTCGATCAGGACGATATCGCGGATCGAAAGCTGGATCAGCATGAGCCTCAGGAACCGAGCAGGAGTTTCTTGCCGGCAGCCGAGATCCACGAGCCCGTGTTTTCACGCGGCTCTGTACCGCCGCTCTTCAGCAGCTTGAAGGAATCGGCATACCACTGGCTATCAGGATAGTTGTGGCCGAGAACCGCGGCGGCCGTCTGCGCCTCCTCGACGAGGCCCATCGCGAAATAGGCTTCGGTGAGACGCGCCAGCGCTTCCTCGATCTGGTTCGTGTTCGGATACTTCTCGACGACAGTGCGGAAACGCGAGATGGCGGCAAGGTATTCCTTGCGCTCCATATAGTAGCGGCCAATCTGCATTTCCTTGCCGGCCAGCTGGTCACGCGCGTAGCGGATCTTCGCCTGCGCGTCGTCGACATATTCGGAATCGGGATAATTATCGATGACGGCCTGCATCGCCTCGACGGTCTTCTGCGCGGCACGCTGGTCCTGCGTCACGTCGACGATCTGCTTGGAATAGCTGAGGCCGACAAGGTACTGCACGTAAGGTGCATCCTTCGACTTCGGATATTGCGCCATGTAGCGGTTTCCGGAAGCCAGCGCATCGTCAAGACGGTTTTGGCGGTACTTGACGAAGGTGCTCATGACGAGCGCCTTGCGGGCCCATTCGGAGAACGGGTTCTCTCGGTCGATGGCATCGAACTTGCGGGAGGCTTCCGCCATGTTGCCTGCCTTCATGTTGGCAAGACCCTGGGCGTAGAGAACATCCGGCGGATCATTGTCCAGGCCGAGCTTGGTAATATCGATATCTGGGTCCGACTGGCATCCGGAAATCATGGCACCTGCGCTCAGTACCAGCAACGATGCGAACAAAGCGCGCGTTGTCTTCATCATACTTTCAGACCCTGCATAACCCATCGGAAATCCCAATTGCCGCCGTCCCCTCAACGCCAGCCACGCCTTGCTGGCGTTTCTAGCCACAAATCGGCGACCAGAGCAACGCAATGATGACGCATTAACGCATTTTTGTGGCGATGCGGCCGATATTCACCGGCTTTTCTCCCGCAAAGAACTCAAATGTTGCCGCTAAGCACCTGCACGTAAACACGGATTGGGAATCACCGGCAGCGATACCCTCATAAAGAAACCGCCCCCCGAAGGAGGCGGCCTGGCCTAAGTGATGCGATGGAGGTCATGCCGACCAGGGAGCAAATTCCGGTGCGTTGACCCGGATGAAATCGCGGGGAGCAACACGTTGGCGCGGCGCGGACGTCTCGACGACTTCATAGGCCGTGGGATCGCTGAGCAACGCCTTAAGGGCATTGGCATTCATCTTGTGGCCGCCGCGATAAGACCGGTAGCAGCCGATAAACGGAGCGCCCGCAAGCGCAAGGTCGCCAACGGCATCGAGCGTCTTGTGACGGACAAACTCGTCCTTGGCGTAACGCAGGCCCTCGACATTGATGACCGTGTTGTCGTCGGAGATGACGACGGAATTCTCGAGCGAGGAACCAAGCGCGTGGCCTGAAGCCCACAGACGCTCGACATCACGCATGAAGCCGAAGGTACGCGCACGCGAAAGTTCCGCCTTGAAGGTCGCGGCCGTCAGGTCCCCTTCCCACTTCTGACGTCCGATCAGCGGGCACTCGAAATCGATCTCGACTTCGAAGCGCGTGCCGTCATACGGACGAAACTCGCTCCACGAACCGCCATGCTCGATACGAACCGGCTTGGTGATACGGATGTAGCGGCGCTTTACACCCAGCGATACGAGACCGACCTGCTCGATCGCCTCGATGAAAGGCATCGAGCTGCCATCCATGATCGGCATCTCGGCGCCGTCAACTTCGATGAGGACATTGTCCAGGCCAAGCGCGTAAACGGCCGCCATCACATGCTCGATCGTCGCGACGGAGCGCGCCGGCGAGAAACCGAGGACGGTGCACAGATCGGTGTTGCCGACCTGCGAGGAAACCGCACGATACTCGGAGACTTCGCCATTCTCGTGCATGCGATTGAATACGACACCAGTGTCGGCTTCAGCGGGGTTGAAGGTGATCGAAACGTCAGCACCGGAATGAACGCCGATCCCCGAAAGCGAGACCGGGCGCGATACCGTCGTCTGAAAACCCAACATGCCAATAACCATAAATTCTGCCTTTATTATCCTGGAGTCGACGGAGGCGAAAAATGCCGAAAGTCATCTGCCAGGTTCATTACGCTCCGGCCACGTCTTGCCACAAGGGCCGTCGGGACGGTTCTTTGAACCCATACATACGTGCGCCCGCTGTCCAATCCAAATCACTGTTTCTTTCGCTTTGTTACGAAACCATGCGTTTGAAATGACTGATGAATTCAGCTCAAATTTTATCTGTTGAAACACGAATGCCCGGGAGTTTCCTCCCGGGCCTGTTCGTGGCGATTCTCTGCCGGTCTTAGTTCGACTGGCGGCGCAGGAATGCGGGAATTTCGAGCTGGTCGTCTTCCTGCATCATGCGGGCCTGCGGCACGCTGCGGCCCTGGTCGTCGAGGTTTCCGCGGCGCGGAGCATAGAGGCTCGCTTCCGGAGAAAGCGGGCGGCGCTGCTGCGATGCGGCGGCCGGAGCCGACGTCATCTCGGGAACGACTTCCTCTTCGCGGCGGGCCAGCGAGTTGGTGATCCGCTTCAGAAGACCCATCGGGCCGCGCTCTTCGTGAGCCTGCGAGACCGGTGCCGGCTGCGAGCGGTGATCGATTTCCGCCTGAACGACCGGCGGGAAATCCTCGACCTTCGGCATGCGGGCGGACATCGGCTGCTGCATCACCGGTGCCGGCTGCTGCATCACGGGCTGCTGCATGACAGGCTGCGGAGCAGGCTGGCTCATGACGGGTGCATGAACCGGGGCCTGCTGGACCGGAGCCGGACGGATGACCGGAGCGGCTTCGGGAGCAGCGAAGATCTTGCTCTGCGGACGGAAAGCTTCCTGCTGGACAGGCTGCTGCTGAACCGGAGCAGGCGCGCGCGGAGCGACGATATCCAGTTCGCGTTCCATTTCGGCCTCGGCCATACGGATGGTCTGGGCGATCGGATCGGCCTTCGGTGCCTGCTGCATGACGGGTGCAGGCTGGACTGCGGCCGGAGCCGGAGCAACGGCCGCGGAAGGACGGATAATCGGCTTCTGGACCGGCTGGAAGTTCTTGCCGGCAGCTTCGTTCATCGCGCGGTCGATGCCGGTGGCGACGACCGAGACGCGGATGATGCCTTCAAGCGATTCGTCGAAGGTCGCGCCGAGGATGATGTTCGCATCCGGATCGACTTCTTCGCGAATACGGGTGGCGGCTTCGTCGACTTCGAACAGGGTAAGGTCGCGACCGCCGGTGATGGAGATCAGCAGGCCCTGCGCGCCCTTCATCGAGGTTTCGTCGAGCAGCGGGTTGGCGATAGCGGCTTCCGCAGCCTGCATTGCGCGGCCCTGGCCGGAAGCCTCGCCGGTACCCATCATCGCGCGGCCCATTTCGCGCATGACCGAACGGACGTCGGCGAAGTCGAGGTTGATGAGACCTTCCTTCACCATCAGGTCGGTGATGCAGGCAACGCCCGAGTAGAGAACCTGGTCGGCCATCGCGAAGGCATCAGCGAAGGTCGTCTTGTCGTTTGCGATACGGAAGAGATTCTGGTTCGGGATGACGATCAGGGTATCGACCGACTTCTGCAGTTCCTGAATGCCCGATTCGGCCAGACGCATACGGCGGCCGCCTTCGAAGTGGAACGGCTTGGTCACGACGCCGACCGTCAGGATGCCCTTGTTGCGGGCGGCCTGTGCGACCACGGGAGCAGCACCGGTGCCGGTACCGCCGCCCATGCCGGCGGTGACGAAGCACATGTGGGTGCCGTTCAGGTGATCAACGATCTCGTCGATGCATTCTTCGGCAGCTGCACGGCCGACTTCCGGCTGCGAACCCGCACCGAGACCTTCGGTGACGCTGGCGCCGAGCTGGATGATCCGCTCTGCCTTGGTCATCGTCAGTGCCTGGGCATCCGTGTTGGCGACGACGAAGTCGACGCCCTGGAGGCCTGCGGAGATCATGTTGTTGACAGCGTTGCCACCGCCACCGCCAACACCGAATACGGTGATGCGCGGCTTCAGCTCAGTGATATCTGGCTTATGCAGCTTGATCGTCATGGTACCTGTTCCTTCTCTTTATGGCCGCATCGCCACGCCGGCCAATTCACTTAATTTCTAGAAGCTTTCCTTCAGCCACTGGCCCATCCGGGCGAAGCGGCTGCTATTTCCGCCAAGCGACATGAGCAGGCCGCTCTGTGACGCATGTGTTTCCTGGTCCGCGACTTGCGGGTAGATCATCAGGCCGACAGCCGTTGAAAAGGCCGGGCCCTTGGCCGCCGTCGGCAGACCCGAGACGCCCATCGGGCGGCCAATGCGAACGTTGCGGGCAAGGATCTTGCGGGCAACATCGGCAAGGCCGGTCAGCTGGCTTGCGCCGCCTGTCAGCACGACGCGCTTGCCGACGATCGGGCTGAAGCCCGAGCGCTGAATGCGGTCGCGAATGAGTTCCATCGTCTCCTCGATGCGGGCGCTGACGATGCGCGAGACCAGCGCACGCGGCACCTGCGTCGGCAGATCGCGGTCGTCCTCGCCGATCGGCGGGATCGAGATCATTTCACGCTCGTCGGACGAGTTCGCCATGGCCGAAGCGTGAACCACCTTGAGGCGCTCGGCGTCCTCGATGCGGGTGGACAGACCACGCGCGAGGTCGGTCGTCACATGGTGACCACCGAGGCTGACGGCATCGGTGTGAACCAGCTTGCCTTCGGCGAAGACGGAGATTGTCGTGGCGCCACCGCCCATGTCGATGGCGGCACAGCCGAGTTCGACTTCGTCGTCGACCAGAGCAGCAAGGCCGGATGCGTACGGCGTCGCGACGATGCCTTCTACGGAGAGATGCGCGCGGTTGACGCTGAGCTCGAGATTCTTCAGCGCGGTACGCTCGGCGGTCACGACATGCATGTCGACGCCGAGAACGTCACCGTACATGGACAACGGATCGCGAATGCCGCGCTCGCCGTCGAGCGAGAAGCCGGTGGCCAGAGAATGCAGTACGAAGCGATCCTGGCGCAGCGACTGCTGGCAGGCAGCCGACAGGACCTTCTTCAGATCGTTGAGTTCGACTTCCTGACCGCCGAGATCGATGGTCGCGGTGTAGATATCGCTCGCCAGGCGGCCGGCAGTCAGATTGACGATCAGGCTTTCGACCGTGAGGCCCGCCATGCGCTCGGCGGCGTCAACCGCCAGACGAATGACGCTTTCCAGCGCATCGAGGTCGGCGATGACCCCGGTCTTGATGCCGCGCGACCGCTGATGGCCGATACCGATAATCTCGATATTGTGCGTGCGACCGGGAAGCACTTGGCTTTCCTCGCGCGGCGTCAACCGGCCGATCATGCAGACGACCTTGGTCGATCCGATATCGAGAACGGAAACGACGTGGGACCGCTTCGATGAAAGCGGCTTCAGGCGCGGCAGGCCGAAATGGGACGAACCGAACAAGCTCATATATTTTGCCCCGCCTTCTTCAGGTCCTTGGTACGCTGATCGAGCACCAACTGCCGGCGCTCCATGGCCTCGGGCGTCAGCTGGATTGCCGTACGATCGGAGAGACGCAGATCGACCGCCGCGATATCGCGATCCAGCAAATCCTGCTCCTTCATGAATTTCGAAAGCCGCGCCAGCGCCAGATCGACATCGTCTTCCGGCAGCTTTACGACCACGCCATTGTCCATGTGCAGATCCCAGCGCCGACCGGAGACCCAGACATAGGCCTTCACGCCCGCCTTGATATCGGCCCAGTTGGCGAATTCGGATTCTAGCGCGGTGGCAGCCGTTTCGGCGCCTCGACCAACGACCAGCGGCAGATGAGAAAACTTGTTGTCGCGCAGCGGCGCGATGATCGCCCCGCCCTTCTCGACCAGCGAAAGCTCCTGCCCGTGCTGCCAGATCGCGTAGGCCTCGCGCTCCTTGAGCTTTACCTCGATGGTCTTCGGATAGATTTTGCGGACCTCGACATTCTCGACCCAGGGCAGCTTGGCAATCTTCTGACGGGCGGCATCGACATCGAGCGCGACCAGCGAGGTCGTGCCGTCGAGGCCGATCAACTGCAGGATTTCGATTTCGGACGTCTCGGCATTGCCGGAAACCTTCACGTCATCGATGGCAAAGCCGGCAGCCGTTGTCGTCGCCTGAGCGACGGCTTCCGTGTGACCACCGAGCGACATGCCGTAGAGACCGGTCGCAGCGAAGAAAGCCAGCGCCGAAACGGTGCCGACGTGAGCCGGAATATGGATGCGACCACTGCCGAGACTCACCAGGAAGCGCACGACGCGACGCAGGGGCCGCGGCAGAACCATGCGACCGTCGGCCTCGGCATACGAAGGCTCGGAACGATGGCTGGGGCGCCCTATCTTTTTGACCGTTACCGAGAACAAGAAGCGTCCTCCACCATCCACCGAAGGAATTCACCAAACGAATAACCGGCATGTCCGGCCATTTCGGGCACCAGCGAGGTTGGAGTCATGCCAGGCTGGGTATTGATTTCCAGCCAGATGATTTCACCATCTTCGGAGAAGCGATCGTCATAGCGAAAGTCGGAGCGACTAACGCCACGGCAACCAATTGCTTGATGCGCCCTTAACGCCAATGATTGTATTTTTTGGTAAATATTCGGTGAAATTTTTGCCGGAATGACGTGTTTTGAGCCACCCGCGACATACTTGGAATCGTAGTCGTAGAAGCTGTGGCCCTGCGGTACGATCTCGGTCACGCCAAGTACCTGGTCGCCCATGACGCCACAGGTCAACTCGCGGCCATGCACGTAGCGCTCGACCAGAACCTCCTCGCCGTAGCGCCATTCGGGCGAACCGATGATCTGCGGCGGCCTGGACTGATCTTCCTGAACGATGACGACGCCGAAGCTCGAGCCCTCGCGGACCGGCTTCACCACATAGGGCGGCTTCATCGGATGCTCGGACGGGAAGGCGAATCGATTGATGACCTCGGACTGCGCCACTGGAATGCCGGCGGCGGCAGCCACGCCCTTGGCCTTGCTCTTGTCCATGGCGAGCGCCGAAGCGAGCACGCCGGAATGGGTGTAGGGAATTTCGAGATATTCGAGGACGCCCTGGATCAGGCCATCCTCGCCGAACGGCCCATGCAGCGCGTTGAACACCACATCGGGGCGCAGCGCCGAAAGCCGCGCGGAGACATCGCGATCGACGTCGATGGTCGTGACCTGGAAACCTTCAGCCTCGAGAGCAGCAGCGCAAGCCGTCCCCGACGAAAGGCTTACGGGCCTCTCCGAGGAAAAACCGCCCATCAGGACAGCGACATGCTTGCGACTCATGGATACCCCCAAAATAACTTCTACTGTGCGTTCCGGCGCTTGCCCGAAGCTTGCATCCGACCCGAATCTGATCTGCTTCGGACAGGTTCATTAGAGCGTCATTATGGTTAACGAAGCGTTTACTTTCGTTAACTTCCGACACGCGGCTGACCAGCAGCGGCACGGCCTTCCGGGCTCCGTGAGCCGCGAAAGCACCGCAGAACCAAGCGTTACAGGGCCTATGTCAAAGCGAAACAAAAAGTTTAGCCAATACGGGTAAACGCCCCCTCGTTCCGCCGCGGATTTGCCGAAACGCAAATGACGCGAGAGGTCGCGAACGCCTCGCACGCCCCATGAGCTACCAACGATACGTTTCGGGAGTCGTCCCGGCCCGTTTCCGGACAGAAAAGAAAGCGCGCTACTTTTTGTCGATTTATTGCGCGTTTTGGATTTGCTCCGAATTAAAATTGCGCTAAGAGCCCCTTGCCTCCCAAGGGCAATCAACGAAATCCCGAATGGAATGACAATGTCTGACGCGATATCAAGAGTATCGCCGACGCCCGCTTCATCGAACAGTGCACCGCTCAACTCGCCGGCACGCGTTCTGATCGCGAGCCTCGTCGGCACCACGATCGAATTCTTCGATTTTTACGTTTACGCAACGGCCGCCGTGCTGGTCTTCCCGACCCTGTTCTTCCCGAACAGCGATCCGACCACCGCGCTGCTCGCCTCCTTCGCCACCTTCTCGATCGCCTTCTTCGCCCGTCCGCTCGGCGCCGTGGTCTTCGGCCACTTCGGCGACAGGATCGGCCGCAAGACGACGCTGGTCGCGGCACTGCTGACCATGGGCATCTCGACGGTCATCATCGGCCTGCTGCCCTCCTACGAATCGATCGGCGTTCTCGCACCGCTGCTCCTGGCGCTTTGCCGTTTCGGCCAGGGCTTCGGCCTCGGCGGCGAATGGGGCGGCGCGGTGCTGCTGGCGACCGAAAACGCGCCCGAGGGCAAGCGCAGCTGGTACGGCATGTTCCCGCAGCTCGGCGCGCCGGTCGGCCTTTTCCTGTCGTCCGGCATCTTCTGGGTGCTGTTGCAGTTCATGCCGCAGGAACAGCTGCTGGCCTGGGGCTGGCGCGTTCCCTTCATCGCCTCGATCGTGCTGATCGTCATCGGCCTGTGGGTTCGTCTGTCGATCACCGAAACGCCAGCGTTTCAGAAGGCCATCGACAAGCACGAGCGCGTCGCCGTTCCGGTTGCCGAACTCTTCCGCAAGCACAAGCGCAGCCTGTTCCTCGGCACCTTCGTGGCGCTCGCCACCTTCGTGCTGTTCTACATCGGCTCGGCCTACCTGCTCTCCTACAACGTCAAGGTCCTGAAGATCCCGTTCCTCGACGCGCTCGAGATCCAGATCGTCGGCTCGATCTCCTTCGGCATCTTCATCCCGATCATCGGCAAGCTCGCCGAGCGTTACGGCCGTCGCGAAATGCTGATCCTGACCACTGTCCTGATCGGCCTGTTCTCCTTCCTCCTGCCCGGCCTGATGTCCGGCGGCGAAGGCAGCATCCTGGTCTTCGCGATCGTCGCCATGGCGCTGATGGGCATGACCTACGGCCTCATCGGCACGGCGTTGGCAGCCCCCTTCCCAACGGCCGTGCGCTACACCGGCTCATCGATCACCTTCAACCTCGCCGGCATATTCGGCGCCTCGCTGGCGCCCTACATCGCCACCTGGCTGCAGGCCAACTACGGCATGCTCTACGTCGGCTACTATCTCGGCCTCTCCGCCGTGATCACGCTGATCTGCATCCTGGCATCCCGCCGCGACGAAGTCTGATCGGACCATCATCGAACATGCAAGGCCGCGACGGGAAACCGCCGCGGCCTTTTTCGTTGTTGTCTGTTAACGCCTTCACCCTAGTCTCTAGCCAGATGCGGCAGGGAAGACGGGGATGGGCATGCTGACAAGACGATCGCTGATCGGCCACGGGCTGGGCGCCGGCCTCTCGATGACGCTCCCATCCATGCCGCGCGCTGCCGCCGCCACGCCCGTCGACGTTACCTTCCTCGTCATCAACGACGTCCACGCCTGCCGCTTCGGCGACGGGTTGAGCCCAAACTGCCAGGACGAAGGCAAGACGGATCAGAACCTGCTCCGCCACATTCTGGCGCTGAACAACATCCATCACCAGACCTGGCCGACTGAGATCGCGGGTAAACCGACGGGCTTTGGCCTCGCGGGCCAGCCGATCGCCAAGCCGCAGGGCATCATCGTCTGCGGCGACGTCACCGACGACGGCGGCGGCCAGATGGCGGAGTTCGCCGAGGGCTCGCAGCTCCTGCAGTTCTCGCACCGCTACCAGCAGGGCCCTGGCGCCGACCACGTCCACTTCCCCGTCTATGTCGGCCTCGGCAATCATGATCTGGACCAGGACGGCCGCCCGCCGCAGGTCGACTGGTATCGCGACGAGCTGCGCGACTACGTCCAGATGAACCACAAGCCGAGCGTCTTCTTCAAGCCGCTGGTGCCGGTCGACAATTACGACGAAGCCTCCGACAATTACTCCTGGAACTGGGGCGGGCTGCATCTGATCCAGGCGCAGCGCTACGGCGGCGACAGCACCAAGGGAACGGCCAACAGCCTGGAGTGGATGAAACGCGACCTCGCCACCTATGCCGCAGATGGCCGGCCGGTGGTGATCTTCCAGCACTATGGCTGGGACAAGTTTTCGCTCGAGCGCTGGGATCCGGAAAAGAGCACCTTCACCGTGGAAGGCAGTGGCGCGCCGCACTGGTGGGGTGAATCAGAACGTCAGGAACTCATTGCAACCCTCAGCGGCTACAATGTAATCGGCATTTTCCACGGCCACGAGCACGACACCCCCATGGCCTACAATGTTGGCGGGATAGACGTCTTCAAGGCCAGAGCCGCCTTCATGGGCGGCTTCTGCCTGGTGCGGGTAACGAACGCGGAAATGGATGTCGCGATCGGCGACGCCAGCGATGACAAGGGCGGCGTGACATTCACCACCGCCTTCACCAAGAAGCTGAGCTGAGATTACTCGGTCGTGACGCCCTGGAACGGGCGAACCTCGCGGCCGGGCATGAACACGCCGAGACGCTTGATTTCCCATTCGAGCTTGATGCCCGAATTCTCGAAGACTTCGCGGCGAACCTGCTCGCCGAGATATTCGAGATCGTAGCCCGTCGCCTGCCCCATGTTGATCATGAAGTTGCAGTGAAGCGACGACATCTGAGCGCCGCCGATGACGAGACCACGGCAACCCGCTTCGTCGATCAGCTTCCAGGCCGAGTGGCCCTCCGGGTTCTTGAAGGTGGAGCCGCCGGTCTTCTCGCGGATCGGCTGCACGGTTTCGCGGTGGTTGCGCACGGCGTCCATGTCGGCGCGGATCTTGGCGCGATCCTCGGCATAGCCTTCGAACAGCACCGAGGTGAAGATCAGGTCGGCCGGAACCGACGAATGGCGATAGGAATAGCCCATCTGCTCGTTCGACAGCACGTGCCTGTTGCCCTTGCGATCGATCGCGGTCACCTCGATCAGGCGCTCGCGCGTCTCGCCGCCGTTGGCGCCGGCATTCATGCGCGCCGCGCCGCCGATGCTGCCCGGGATGCCGTAATAGAAATGGAAGCCGCCGATGCCGTTGTCCATCGCCATCGCCGCGACATGCTTGTCAGGGCAGATCGCGCCGGCACGAATGCGGTTTTCTCCAGCGAGCTCGACCGAGCCGAAGCCCTTGGCCGAAAGGCGCAGAACAACACCCGGAATGCCGCCGTCGCGGACCAGGATATTCGAGCCGACGCCGACGACGGTGAGCGGCACTTCCTCGGGAAGAAGTTTCAGGAAGGTGATGAGGTCGTCCTCGTCATGCGGCTGGAACATCAGTTCCGCCAGGCCACCGGCGTGGAACCACGTGACGCGATCCATCGGCGCATCGACCGAGATACGCCCGCGAACATCCTTCACGCCGTCGCCGAGCGACGCAAGAAGCTTTTCCCCATTTACCTGTTTCATGCAGATATTCCCGAAAGCCCTTCAAGTTGCTTGGGCAGCGCCGCCGCCCAGTACGTAATACTCCCAGCCCCCAACAGAACCACAAAATCGCCTGGCTTTGCAATCTCCGCGACCATTTCAGGCAGAAGCTCGGGTGAAGCGAGGAAGCGCGCATCGCGATGTCCGCCCGATTTGATGCGCGAAACCAGCGCTTCGGCATTCGCCCCCTGGATGGGATCTTCCCCCGCGGCGTAGACCGGTGCAAGGAAAATGCTGTCCGCATCGTTGAAGCAGGCCGCGAACTCCTCGAACAGGCTGGCAAGGCGCGAATAACGGTGCGGCTGGTGCACGGCGATGACACGGCCCTTGCAGGCCTCGCGCGCGGCCTTCAGCACGGCCTTGATCTCTACGGGGTGATGGCCGTAATCATCGAAGATCTGAACACCGTTCCATTCGCCCGTCAGCGTGAAGCGACGCTTCACGCCGCCGAAGGAGGCAAGCCCCTTGGCGATGTCCTCGCTCGACATGCCCAGGCGATTGGCGACTGCGATCGCGGCGGTCGCATTCGAAACATTGTGGCGACCGGGCATCGGCAGAACGAGATTGTCGAGCTTGATGACCTGGCCGGTCCGGCGCCGGCGGATCTCGACGTCGAAGATCGAGCGCGGGCCGTCGATCCGCACATTCATGAAGCGCACGTCGGCCTGCGGGTTTTCGCCATAGGTGATGACCTTGCGGTCCTCGATGCGGCCGACCAGCGCCTGCACTTCCGGGTGATCGAGGCACATGACGCCGAAGCCGTAGAAAGGCACGTTCTCGACGAACTGGCGGAACGCGGCGCGCACGGCGTCGAAATTGCCGTAATGGTCGAGATGCTCGGGATCGATATTGGTGACGACGGCAACGTCTGCCGGAAGCTTCAGGAAGGTACCATCGGATTCGTCGGCCTCGACCACCATCCACTCGCCCTCGCCCATGCGGGCATTGGTGCCGTAGGCATTGATGATGCCGCCGTTGATGACGGTCGGGTCGAGCCCGCCGGCTTCGAGCAGCGTCGCGACCATAGACGTGGTGGTCGTCTTGCCGTGCGTGCCGCCGATGGCGATGGCATTGCGGAAGCGCATCAGCTCGGCCAGCATTTCGGCGCGGCGCACGACCGGCAGAAGCTTCTCGCGCGCGGCAACGAGCTCGGGATTGTCCTTCTTGATCGCGGTGGAAACGACCACGACTTCGGCGTCGCCAAGGTTCTCGGCCTTGTGGCCAACGAACACCTCGATGCCCTTGTCGCGCAGGCGCTGCACGTTGGCGCTCTCGGCCTGGTCCGATCCCTGGACGCGATGGCCGAGATTGTGCAGCACCTCGGCGATGCCACTCATGCCGATGCCGCCGATGCCGATGAAATGGACGAGGCCGATGGCCTTCGGCATTTTCATGCGCGTTTCCCCTTGAACTCTGCAATTGTCTGTCGAGCCGCAATAGCCTCTACCATGTCAGCAAGCAAGTTCGCGGCGTCAGGTTTCCCGGCCTGCTTTGCGGCGGCGGCCATGCGCGCAAGCTTTTCCGGGTCGTTCATCACATGTGTCAGGATGGAAGCGATCTTCTCCGACGAGAGCTCCGCCTGCACGATCACCTTGGCGCCGCCGGTCGCGGCGAGGGCCGCCGCGTTCGCCGCCTGGTCGTGGTCGAGCGCATGCGGATAGGGCACGAGGATGGCCGGACGACCGATCACAGAGATCTCCGAAACCGTCGAGGCGCCGGAGCGGCAGATGACGAGATGCGCCTTGGCCAGTCGCTCGGCCATGTCGGTGAAGAACGGCGCGATATCCGCGCCCATCTTCAATTGCGCCACACAGCCGCCGACCATCTCCATGTCCTCGGGCCGCACCTGCTGGGTGATCCGGAGCCGCGCGCGCAGATCGTCGTCGAGCAGACTGATCGCCGTCGGCATGGCCTTGGAGAAATATTGCGCGCCCTGGCTGCCACCGAAGACGACGAGATTGAAAGGCTCGCCCGAATGAGACGGCGTGTAAGGCGTTTGCGCGGCCTCGATGATCGCGGGGCGAACAGGATTGCCGGTCGCCACCGTCTTTTCGGCGAACTGACCGCCGCCTTCAGGAAGGAAGCCGCCGGCGATTGCCTGCACGCGCGATGCCAGCGCCTTGTTGGCGCGGCCCATCACCGCGTTCTGCTCATGGAGCATCGCCGGCACGCCGAGACGGGTGGCAGCGAGCAGCGGCGGCACCGTGGGATAGCCGCCGAAACCGACGACGACCAAGGGCTTCAGCCGTGTAATCAAGGCCTTGGCCGCCCGCATCCCGCTCCACAGCGTCCACAGAGACCGCATGACCGCGACCGGGTTCTTGGAGGCGATCGTGGCCGACGGCACGACATGGACTTCGTCGGCCGGGAACTTGCCGGCATAGCGTTCCGCGCGGCTGTCCGTGACGAGATGCACAGAATAGCCGCGTTCCTTCAGCTTGTAGGCCAGAGCCTCCGCCGGAAACACGTGACCGCCGGTTCCCCCGGCGGCAAGCAGAACGATGCCTTTGCTCATATACTCTTACTCCGCCGGCATGCCATGCGCGACGCGGAACAGGCTCCGTTCCTGCGCACGCTTTTCCGGCCTGTGACGCGTCAGCGCGAGAATGAACCCGGCCGTGACGCAGATGGCGACCATCGACGAACCGCCGTAGGAAATCAGCGGCAGGGTCATGCCCTTCGCCGGCAGCAGCTCAAGATTGACGCCCACGTTGATGATGGACTGGATGCCGATCTGCAGCACGAGGCCGGCGACGGCGAAGCGATTGAAGTCGTTGCGCTCCTTGTAGGCGTGCGACAGGCCGCGCAGCACCAGCACGGAGAACAGCAGCACCAGCGCGATGCAGAAGATGATGCCGAATTCCTCGGCCGCGACCGAGAAGATGAAGTCGGTATGCGCGTCCGGGATGATGCGCTTGACGATCCCCTCGCCCGGCCCTTGGCCGAACCAGTCGCCGCGGATGATGGCCTCGCGCGCCGTATCGATCTGGAACGTGTCGCCCTCGCCCGTCATGAACTTGTCGATACGCAGCGCCACGTGCGGGAAGACGTAGTAGGCGCTGACCAAACCGCCGACGCCGCCGGCGCCGAGCACGATGATCCACAACCACGGCATGCCGGCCATGAAGAACATGCCGCCCCAGACCGCGGTGGTCAGGATCGTCTGCCCGAGGTCAGGCTGTGCGACGAGAAGCGCCGCCACGATGCCGAAGAGGATGATGGCGAAGAGATTGCCCGGAATCTCCGGCTGGCGCGCATGCTCGGCGAACAGCCAGGCGCAGACCACAACGAAGGCGGGCTTCATGAATTCGGATGGCTGGATCGAGATACCGGCGAGCGTCACCCAGCGACGGGACCCCTTGACCTCGACGCCGAAGAACAGCGCCAGCAGCATCATGCTGAGAGCGACGATGAGCAGGATGATCGCGGTACGCCGCACCTGCCGCGGCGTCAGGAACGACAGGCCGATCATCACGCAAAGCGACGGGATCATGAAGGCCGCGTGGCGCTTGACGAAGTGGAACGGCTCCAGCCCGATGCGCTCGGCCACCGCCGGCGACGCGGCGAAGGACAGCATGAAGCCGATGCCCATCAGGAAGACGAACATTGCCAGGAAAAAGCGGTCGATGGTCCAGAACCAATCGGCCAGAGCGCCACGTTCCGCGCGACTTACCATGTCATTTATCTCCTGTTGCCGAACCGATCAGCATGGTGATTCCGTCGAGCGCTGCCACATGGCTTACAAATGCATCGCCCCTGACTTCGAAGTTCTTATACTGGTCGAAGCTTGCGCAAGCCGGTGACAGCAGAACCGCCGCAGCGCCGCTTTCATCCTTGTCCGCATCTTCGGCGGCATGCGCCACGGCACGCTCCAGCGTGCCTGAAATCTCGTAGGGTACGGCCTCGCCGAGCGTAGCCGCGAACTCCGCCGCCGCCTCGCCGATCAAATAAGCCTTGGCGATGCGCGGAAAGAACGGCGACAGGCTCGTGATGCCGCCTGCCTTGGGCAAACCGCCGGCGATCCAGTAGATATGGTCGTAGCTCGACAGCGCCGGGGCCGCCGCATCCGCGTTGGTCGCCTTGGAATCGTTGACGAAAACCGTGCCGCCGCGCCGTCCGACGGGCTGCATGCGGTGCTTCAGCCCCGGGAAGGACGCAAGCCCTGCCCTGATCTCGTCCGCGGAAACCCCGACGGCGAGGCAGGCGGCGACGGCCGCCGCCGCATTCTGGGCGTTGTGGCTGCCGCGTAGCGTCTGGATGCCGTCGAGATCGGCGATCGGGATAGCAGCACCCGATTGCGCCTGGATGAGCTTGGTGCCTTCCGCGTAGATACCGTCGACCAGCGCATGGCGCCGCGAAATCCTGACGACCTTGCCGCCGGCGCGCTCGATGCGATCGGCGATCATCTCGCAATGGCTATCATCGACGCCGACGACCGCGACACCGCTGCCCGCCACAAGCCGTTCCTTGACGTCGGCGTAATGCTGCATCGTGCCGTGCCGGTCGAGATGATCGGGCGTCAGGTTGAGCAGGATGCCGGCGGAGGGGTTGAGCGTCGGCGCAAGGTCGATCTGGTAGGACGAGCATTCCACGACATGGAAGCGCCCCGCCTTCGGCGGCTCGAGCGTCAGAACCGCCGTGCCGATATTGCCGCCGAGCTGCGTGTCACGCCCGCTTGACTTCAGGATATGGGCGATGAGAGCCGTGGTGGTCGATTTGCCGTTGGTGCCGGTGATGGCGATGAACGGGCTGTCGGGCGCATGTGCACGACGCTCGCGCACGAACAGCTCGACGTCGCCGACGATATCGACGCCGGCGGCGCGCGCCAGGTCCACCGTCCAGTGCGGCTTCGGATGCGTCAGCGGCACGCCCGGCGAAAGCACGAAGATCGACTGGGCGTGCCAGTCGATCAGTCTGAGATCAGCTGTGTGGATCCCCTCGGCCGCGGCCTTGGTCACGCTGTCGGGATTGTCGTCCCATGCCGTCACCTCGGCGCCGCCGAGAACGAGCGCCCGGGCGGTGGCAAAACCGGAACCGCCGAGCCCGAACAGCGCGACCTTCTTTCCAGCGAGCGTGGTGACGGGGATCATGGTCTGTTACCGCAGCTTGAGTGTCGAGAGGCCGAGCATGGCGAGGCCGACGGCGATGATCCAGAAGCGGATCACGACCTGGCTTTCCGTCCAGCCCTTCTTCTCGAAATGATGGTGGATCGGCGCCATCAGGAACACGCGGCGTCCGGTCAACTTGAAGAAACCGACCTGGATGATGACCGACAGCGTTTCCATGACGAACAGGCCGCCGATGATCGCCATGACGATCTCGTGCTTGGTGGCGACGGCAACCGTGCCGATCGTGCCGCCGAGCGCCAGCGAACCAGTGTCGCCCATGAAGATGGCGGCGGGCGGGGCATTGAACCAGAGGAAGCCGAGGCCGGCGCCGATGACCGCGCCGAGGACGACGGACAGCTCGCCGGTGCCGGGCACGAAATTGATCTGCAGATAGTTCGCGAAGACGGCGTTACCGGCAAGATAGGCAATCACGCCGAACGAAGCGGCGGCGATCATGACAGGCACGATGGCGAGACCATCGAGGCCATCAGTCAGGTTGACGGCATTGCCGGCGCTGACGATGACGAAGCCGCCGAACACCACGAACATGATGCCGAGGTTCAGCATGAAGTCCTTGAAGAAAGGAAAGGCAACCGACGAGCCGAAGGTCGAGCCGGCGGGCCCCGAGGCGAGCGAGGTGCGCATCATGAAATAGACGGCGATGCCGGCGATCACGAACTCGATGCCGAGGCGCGCCTTGCCGGAGAAGCCCTTGTGGCTCTGCTTGCTGACCTTGAGATAGTCGTCATAGAAGCCGATGGCGCCGAAGCCGAGCGTGACGAGCAGCGTCGCGACGACGTAGACGTTCGAGAGATCCGCCCAAAGCAGCGATGAGCCGACGATGCCGGCAAGAATCATCAGACCGCCCATGGTCGGCGTGCCGGCCTTCTTGAAGTGCGTCTGCGGTCCGTCGGCGCGGATCGGCTGGCCCTTGCCCTGGCGGATGCGCAGCGAGTTGATGATCATCGGTCCGAACAGGAAGACGATCAGCGCGGAGGTGAACAGGGAGGCGCCCGTGCGGAACGTGATGTACCTGAACAAGTTTAGAAACTTCAGGTGTTCCGACAGTTCGACTAGCCAAATCAGCATTCAGGGCCCCTTGTTTACCCGGTCAAAATTCGCGTTGCGTGTCGGCAACTGGCGGGAATTTGTCAAGGAGCGCGGCGACGATCTTGCCGAAACCGATGCCCAGTGACGATTTTACCATCAGCACGTCGCCGGCCGCGACCGAGTTCAGTACATATTCGATGAGTTCAGTGGTGGTGGCCCGGTGCGTGACCCGCACGCTGTCGGGCAGCGAATCCTTGAGCGCGATCATCTCCGGCCCGACGAGCCAGACATGCTCGATCCCGGCCGCGAGCAGCGGACCGGCGAGATCGGCATGGACCTTCTCGGAGTAATCGCCCATCTCCAGCATGTCACCGAGCACCGCGATGCGGCGGCCGGCGCCTGTCGGCGCGGAACTCGCAAGCACGGCGATCGCCGCCCGCATGGAGGTCGGATTGGCGTTGTAGCTTTCGTCGATAACGGTGAAGACGCCGTGGCCGGTCGAAAGCTTGTGCCGCTTGCCCCTGCCCTTTTCCGGCTGCAGCCTCGCGAGCGCGGCGACCGCCTGATCGAGATCGGCGCCGACGATCTTGACGACGCCGAGTGCTGCCAGCGCGTTCTCGGCGATGTGCCGACCGGGCGCGCCGATGGCCACTTCCTTGGTCTCGCCGTCGATGGTGATCCACAGCGTCGAACTCTGGTCGGAGCCGTTGAACTCGGCCAGGCGGAATTCCGCCTTGGCATGCTGGCCGAACGAATGGATGTGCTCGATCCCGAGCGCCTGCGCGGTGCGCTCCAGGTAATTGTACTGGTCGTTGTCGCGGTTGAGCACGACGTCGCCGCCTGGAACCAGTCCTTCGAAGATCTCGGCCTTGGCGGTGGCGATTTCCTTGATGCTCTTGAAATTGCCGAGATGCGCGGGCGCGATGGTGGTGATCACGGCGACGTGCGGCTGGATCATCTTCACCAGTGGACGGATCTCGTCGGGGTGGTTCATGCCGACTTCGAAGACGCCGAAATAGGTGTCGAGCGGCATGCGGGCGAGCGTCAGCGGCACGCCCCAGTGATTGTTGAAGGACGCGACGGAGGCGTGCACCTTGCCCGATGGCGCCAGCACCTGTCGGAGCATCTCCTTGGTCGTGGTCTTGCCGACCGAGCCTGTCACCGCGATGATCTGCGCCCGCGAGCGCGCACGCGCCGCCATGCCGAGCTTGACCAGCGCCGCCAGCACGTCCTCGACGACGATCATCGGCACGGTCAGGCGGCCCATGGCAGGCAGGCGCGCCTCGCTGACGACGAGCAGGGCCGCGCCATTGGCCATCGCCATCGACGCATAGTCATGACCGTCGACCCGGTCGCCCTTGATCGCGAAAAAGGCTTCGCCGGGCTGAATGGACCGGCTGTCGATCGAAATGCCGGTGATGCCCTCGGGCAGCGTTCCGAGAGGCCGCCCTGCCATGGCGGCAATCATATCCCTCGTCGTCCAAAGCAAGCTCACGATTTCAGCTCCTCCAAAGCCTTTCGCAGTTCGGCATGATCCGAAAACGGCAGTGTAACACCGGCGATCGTCTGCCCTTCCTCGTGCCCTTTGCCGGCGACGATCAGCGTATCGCCGGAGGAAAGCATCGCCACCGCCTCACGGATCGCCGTCGCGCGGTCGCCGATTTCGGATGCGCAGGTCGCCGCTGTCATGATCTCGGCGCGAATGGTCGCGGGCTCCTCCGAGCGCGGGTTGTCGTCGGTGACGACAACCACATCGGCGAGCCGGCAGGCGATCTCTCCCATGATCGGGCGCTTGCCCTTGTCGCGGTCGCCGCCGCATCCGAAGACGACGATGACGCGGCCGGTGGTAAACGGACGAACGGAGGCCAGCACGTTGGCGAGCGCCTCCGGCTTGTGGGCGTAATCGACATAAGCGAGCGCGCCGTCCTTGGTATGGCCGACCAATTCGAGACGACCGGAAGCACCCTGCAGCTTTTCGAGCGCCGCCATCGCCACCTTGGCGGGAACGCCGGTCGACATGGCAAGGCCCGCCGCGACGAGCGCGTTGGCGATCTGGAAGTCGCCGGCAAGCGGAATATGGACCTCGAAGATCTGCCCTTCGGCATGGATCTCGGCAACCTGCTTGTGGCGAAAATGCTCGACGCGCTTCAGCGTCAGATAATCGCCCTTGCGGCCGACGGTGCGCACGTCATGGCCGGCATCGATCGCCGCCTTGATCGCCTGAGAGGACCATTCGTCATCGGCGAAGATCACGGCCGGCGCGCCCTTCGGCAGCAGCGTATCGAAGAGCCGCATCTTGGCGGCCATGTAATCCTCGATGGTCGGATGATAATCCATGTGGTCGCGGCCAAGATTGGTGAAGGCAGCCGCCGAAAGCTTCACGCCGTCGAGGCGGGATTGGTCGAGGCCGTGGCTCGACGCTTCCATCGACGCATGCGTGACGCCCTCGTCCGAGAGCTCGGCCAGCAACTGATGCAGCGAGACCGGATCCGGCGTTGTCAGCGACCCGTATTCGTTGCGCGTCGGCGAGACCACGCCCGTGGTGCCGATCATCGCGGCCGCATGGCCGGCATGCGCCCAGATCTGCCGCGTGAACGATGCGACCGAAGTCTTGCCCGCGGTTCCGGTGACGGCCACCATCGTCTCCGGCTGCTCGCCGAAGAAATTGGCGGCTGCGATGGACAGGAAACGGCGCGGCTCGTTAACGACGAGAACGGGAATGGAGGCTTCGAGCGGGTGCGAGGCGACGGCAACGGCCGCCCCATGCGCGGCGGCGTCGGTAATGAAGCCGGCGCCGTCGGCCTTGGTGCCGGCCACCGCCACGAAGGCCATGCCGGGCGCGATCTTCCTGCTGTCGGATGAAAGCCCTGTTATCTCCAGCGCTCCAACCGGCCCGTCCAATTGTTCCTTCAGCTCCGGAAACGCATGTCCGGCGATGTCTCGCAACTTCATCGAGTGTACTTCTCTCTCCAGCCGTCGCGCCCCCGTGGCGAATCGACTGCGGTATTCATTCAGACTCAATAAGACACCAACATGGCCGATCCGTCGTCACCGAACTTCGGTTCCACACCGAGGATTGGCGCTGCACGGGCGATAATGTTCTTTACCATGGGCGCGGCGGTATATGCCGCGATATTCTGGCCCTTCTCGCCGTTATGCGGCTCGTCGCAGAAGGTCAGCACGACGTATTGTGGATCGTCGATCGGAAATGCCGCCAGAAAGGCGTTGAAATTGAGGTTGGTGGCATATCGGCCGTTGACGACCTTGTCGGCCGTACCCGTCTTGCCACCGACGTTGAAACCGGGAACATCGGCGTTGCGGCCTGAACCCTTGATGCCGTTGAGCTTGAAGAGATAGCGCACGTCGTCGCTGGTGCTCTTCTTGACGACGACCTCGGCGACCTCGTCCGCCTGTTCGCGGCTCCGCGGCAGGAAGGTCGGCTCGATCATCTTGCCACCGTTGACCAGAGCCGCGCCGGCAACCGCCGTCTGCAGCGGCGTGGTCGATACACCGTGACCGAAGGAAATCGTCACCGAGTTGATCTTCTTCCAGACCTTCGGCTGGCTCGGCATCTTCACCTCGGGCAGCTCGGTCTTCATCTTGGTGAGCAGGCCGAGCTTCGTCAGGTAGTCCTTCTGCGCATCGATGCCGACGATGTCGATGATGCGGGCCGTGCCGACGTTGGACGAATACTGGAAGACTTCAGGCAGCGTCAGCCAGCGGCGCTGGCCGTGGAAGTCGTGGATGGTGAAGCCACCGATGCGCAGCGGCTGCGTCGCGTCGAAGCTGGAGTTGAGGTTGACCTTGCCGGTGTCGAGCGCCATGGCGAGCGAAAAGGTCTTGAAGGTGGAGCCCATCTCGAACGTGCCGTTCGACATGCGGTTCAGCCAGCCTTCCTTGGCCCCCTCCAGCGGGTTATTCGGGTCGAAATCGGGAGCCGAGGCCATGGCCAGCACTTCGCCGGTATGAATATCGAGAATGACGGCGCCCGCGCCCTTGGCCTCGTAGTTCGTCACCGCATTGGCAACGACATCGCGCACGATATTCTGCACGCGGATATCGATCGAGAGCTTCACCGGCTCCAGGGGCTGGTCGCTGGTCATGCCGACGGAGGCGAGATCGGCGAGCCCCTGGTCGTCGATATACTTCTCCATGCCGGCGACGCCGCGGTTGTCGATGTTGACATAACCGAGAATATGGGCGGCGGTCGCGCCACCGGGATAGAAGCGGCGCTTCTCCGGCCGGAAGCCGATGCCGGGAATGCCGAGCGCCAGGATTTGGCTCTGCTGCTTCGGCGTCAACTGCCGGCGCAGCCAGGCGAAATGCGAATTGCGGTTGGCGAGCTTCTTGTATGTGCCCTTCATGTCGAGGTCGGGCAAGACAGTGAAAAGCTTCTCGACGGCATCGTCGGCATCCACCACCTTGTTCGGCTCGGCGAACAGCGAAACGGTTCGGATGTCGGTCGCAAGCACCTCGCCGTTGCGGTCGATGATGTCGGGGCGCGATGCCAGCAGGCGATCGGGCGGCAGGATGCTCGAGACGGTTTCGGGATCCTTCACCGCATATTCCACGAGGCGCGCGCCGATGACGCAGTAGACCGCGACAAAGCCGCAGATCAGCAGGCCGACGCGGCTCTTCGCCTGGCTGGACCGCTTCTTGCGCGATCCCTCGATCGGCACGCTGCCTTCAGGGGCGCCGAAGCGGTTATAGGCGCCGGCGGAAAAATGCGCCTGGCTCTTCAGCACCATGATGCGGGAAAGGAAGGACATCTCTACTCCACGGATCCGGTTGCCATGTCGTCTTCGACTTCGGCAGGAACTGCCGGAACCGGCTTCGCCTTGGGCTTGCTGCCCGGCTTCGCTTCGGCGATGTCGGGCACCGGAACCTGCGACTTCAGCATCGGCAGTTCCCGCGCATGCACCAGCGATGTCGAGGGGGTCGCCTGCAGCTGCAGTTCGCCGTTGAAGTTGTTGACGAGGCGCTCCAGCCGGTTGGGCTGCGACTGCAGCGCCCAATCGGCATTCAGGAGATCGATCGTGTCCTTCTCCAGCTTGATCTCGGCTTCGAGGCGATGAACTTCCTCGAGCTTCAGCTCGGACTGGTGCTTGATCGTGTAGGTTACGGCGGCGGCCGCCACCATCACGCCGACAAGAATGAGATCGAAGGTTCTCAGCATATCAGGCTCCGAGCTTTCCGAGGCTGGCAAGATTGGGCAATCCAAAGATCGACATGTCGGCGGCTTCGGCTGGCGCGGAAGTCCTGAGACCGGCGCGCAGCTTGGCCGAACGCGCCCGCGGATTGAGTTCTGCTTCCGCGTCGCTCGCCGAGACCATCGGCTTGCCTATCCTGTCGAAGGTCGCCGCCCGCTCATGGGCGACGGGCATGTGGCGCGAACCGACGGCCTTGCCGGCACGGTCCGAGAAGAACGTCTTGACGATGCGGTCTTCCAGCGAATGGAAGGTGACGACCACGAGGCGTCCGCCCGGCTTCAGCGCGCGCTCGGCGGCAAACAGCGCCTGCGCCAGCTCGCCGAGCTCATCGTTGACGAAGATGCGCAGCGCCTGGAAGACCCGCGTCGCCGGGTGGATCTTGTCCTTCATCTTGCGCGGGGTGACGACCTCGATAAGACCGGCCAGATCGCGCGTCGTCTCGAACGGCTTTTCGGCGCGCCGCTTCTCGATCGCGTGCGCGATGCGCGGCGACTGGCTCTCCTCGCCGAGATAATGGAAGATGCGGATCAGATCGGCGACCTTGGCGCGGTTGACGACATCGGCAGCCGAGACGCCCGCCGCCGACATGCGCATGTCGAGCGGACCGTTCTTCTGGAAGGAGAAGCCGCGATCGGCTTCGTCGATCTGCATGGACGAGACGCCGATATCCAGAACGACACCATCGAGGCCACTTTCTGGCGCGTGATCCGCGAGATGCGAAAACTGTGAGTGAATGAGCTTGAGGCGGCCGCCGTTCGCCGCAACGAGCGCCTGGCCGGCAGCGATCGCCGTCGGATCGCGGTCGAGCGCGATGACATCGGCACCGGCAGCCAGAATGGCGGAAGTATATCCGCCCGCCCCGAAGGTGCCGTCGAGGACGACCTTGCCAGCGCCGGGCTCCAGCGCCACGAGCACTTCCTTGAGAAGAACCGGAATGTGGCGAACCGGTCCGCCACCGGCTTCAGTTGAACCTTCGCCAGGATTCGCCGCCATTCCGTTCCCTCGCTTGTTCAGGAACGCTTGCCCGCGCGCTCCCCTCGTGCCTGCATCTGCGCCGCCTGAAATGCATTCGGCTGCCACAGCTGAAAATGATCCGCCCGACCGACGAAGGTCACTTCGTCCGAGATTCCGGTGAAGTCGCGAATGAAATCCGTGACCATCAGCCGCCCCTCGGCGTCGAGCTTCATGAAGACCCCGCCCCCATGGATGAGAAGCGACATCGCGTTCGCTTCCGGCGAAAACGGATCCTCCGCAGCGATCTGCCGCTCGAACCTTTCGAGAAGGTCCGAACCGCCGATGCTGATCGCCGGAAACACAAAATCCTGGAAGCAATAAAGCTCCTGGATATTGCGTTGCGCCAGCACGGAACGAAACGCCGCGGGCACGGAGACCCTGCCCTTGGAATCGATCCTGTTGGTCGCACTTGAAAGGAAGCGGCTCATGACACGAAACATCCGTTCCCGAAAGAGCCCGGGCGAAAAACTCGCACCCTTGACCCTGAAGCTCAGGCACGGCGTCGCCAGCCGGACGGGCATGAACCCACCCGACGCTTCCGGATCGGAAGACATCTTGGCTTTGCGAAGAATGGGCAGCTGATTGCCCTGGCGCAGTGCAAGAATGGGATAACATGGGACCGTATGGGCGTCAATGGGAAACGCCCGTCTCACGATGAGCGCAGTATCGAATATTCATAAGCTGTTAAGTTTAACAAAGGGTTATGATCACGCATTCGAGAGCACGCAAAATCGCCTCCTCTGACCGATCGAATGCGGCGAGGTTGGCTGATGAAACAGAAGAATACGTTTGCGAAAACAGATCGCTAGCCGAAAGCGGGAGCATTGACGCTAGTTGCCTAGCAGGACGCTCTGCATGTTAGGCGTAACCTTGTCTTCGCCATAGAGAGCGGCGTAATCCTCGCGCGTGACTCGTCCCGAAGCGATACCCTTGATGATCCGGCCGCAGACGACCGTGGGAACCCGCTTTTCCGGGATATTCAGTTCCGCCGCGATCTCCCGCCGCGCCTTCTCCGACGTGCGCCTCTCGATGCACTTCTGCTCCACCGCGCTGCGCGCGGCACTTCCGCCACGGAGGTAATAGGCGACGGCATCGTATTCGGAAGCATACGAGGAACAGCCACTCAAAATCAGCAAACCCAAAACCGCCATCAAACTGCGCACGGATCTCTCCCAACCCACTATCGCAAGGCCTAGGCGAAACCGGTGATATTTGCAATCGAAGAGAGCCCGCGACGTCGACAATAGACATAGCCGCAACCATGAAGCGCATTGATCGGCGCACCGATGAACGCGGGACAAGATGGCGCACCACCTTCGGATGAACGGGGATCAAGCTAAATAATGCGGGCCGGGAGAATTGATTTAACCGCTGCCGGACACATATTATTACATTCTAAAACAATAAAAGTGGAGTAATGCGATGACAAACTTCACATTCAAGGGCCTTCTATATGGAAGATCCTCAACTCAAGCCCCGCTTTCACTCGCGAAAAAGGGCATGACAACGGAAATCCGTTGTGATCAGTGTGGCGCTATATTTAAGCGATGGTCCATTCTGGCGCGCAGCAGCACGACCTGCGACGAGTGCCTGAAGCAGGCGCCGACCGCGCATTGACGCGATCAGGGCACCTGATGTCTTCAGGGAAGACAATCGCCAGTTGGCCTGTAAGCCGGGTTCTGTATGGCTCCGGCCGAAACCGGAACGTGGCAGCCATTCCTCTGGGACAACGTTCGCACGCTGCCTCTCGCAACCCACCCGGATGACTGGCCTGGAAACCAGCCGGACGGCTTGCGCCGTCCGCGTCATCCCTATTCGGTCTTGCTCCCGGTGGGGTTTACCTTGCCATCGCCGTTACCGGAAATGCGGTGGGCTCTTACCCCACCCTTTCACCCTTACCTGCCGAGGCAGGCGGTTTGCTTTCTGTGGCACTTTCCCTGAGGTCGCCCTCGCCGGACGTTATCCGGCACCGTGTTTCCGTGGAGCCCGGACTTTCCTCACCCTACCGTCTTTCGACATTGGTAAAGCGCGGCTGCCCGGCCAACTGGCATGGCTCCCTTAACCGAGAGCGCCGAGGAATGCCACCGAAATATGGGGTGTGGCTAACGGAAATAGGGTTTGAAATCCGTCGTGTAGCCCTGCTCCTTGATTTTGCCTTCGAGCAGCAGCTCCGCGCCGAGGCGGCCAATCTCGTCCGAACTCTTGGCCGCGGTGCCGCAGCCCCCGGTGAGCACGCCGATCTTTGTCGAGGCGCCGTAGCCGATCATCGGATATCCGCTCGGCGTAAACGACACGACGCAGGAACCAGTCGACGTCGAAACCGGCTTGAGCTCCGGCACCAGCCCAGAGATCACCTTTGCCAGATGCGCCTGCACGCTTTCGCGACCGTCCTGCCTGAACCACGAGCGCAGCTCCGGTTCACGCTGCAGGGTGACGTCGTCGGGATCGCCGCCGATCTTCATGTAGAGCCTGCCGTCGGGATAGCGGATCGGCGGCAGCATGTAGATGCCGTCGGCACCATCCGCCCCCTGCGCGATCAGCGACGGCATCCCGGCGAAGGCTTCGGCCGCCGCCTCGCTCACCTCGAAGAAGGCGATGGTGCGCGCATAAACCTTCAGATCAACAGGCTGCGGCAACAGATTCTCCGCAATGGAAAAACCGCCCGCGGCCAGAAGGACCTTCTCGGCGCGATAGCTCCTTCCGCTCGCCGTCTCGACGGAGACAAGCCCGCCCTCCTCGCGGATAGAAACCGCGATGTCGTCGATCATCTCCGCACCGGCCTTCGCGGCCGACACCGACTGCGCCCGCACCAGGTTGCGCGGGCTGATATAGCCTGCACCCGTTGCCTCGTGGACGCCTTCGCTCCCCTCGGGAAAGCGGAAGTAGCCGAAACGCTCCTTCAGTCCCGCGTCGTCGAGCAGCGACGTCTCGACGCCGAGCGACCGAGCAGCACTCTCCGTTCGCGCCACATATCCGTTGCCGCTGCTACGCGTCGGGCCGACGACCAGGCAACCCGCCGGCGTGTAGAAGGAAACGCCGCTGTCGCGCTCGATTTCGCGGTAACGTGCGATCGAGCGATTGGCGAGCAGCGCCCAGTCGCGATCGGGATCGATCGTCCGGGTAATCCGGCCCTCGTCGTAATGGCTCGCGAACACGCCGTCGTGGTTCTTCCGGTCGGCGGGCTCATCCGGCCCGATTGCCGCGACGCCATCGGTTGCCAGCGCCAGGTGCCTGGTT
Source organism: Rhizobium sp. S152 (assembly GCF_030380735.1). Lineage (GTDB taxonomy): Bacteria > Pseudomonadota > Alphaproteobacteria > Rhizobiales > Rhizobiaceae > Rhizobium. Next base: position 665,201 of record NZ_JAUDRZ010000026.1, read on the forward strand.
GCCGCAGCCCCCATCATCCCCCTGCCGACGACGATATATCTGAAATGCCCGCTCATCCGCCGCCCCCTACAGAAACACCGGCGTCAGCTCACGCCCGAAATCCTCTTCCCCAAGCCATCCCTGCGTCATCAGCACCGCGCCCAGGCGGCCGAGTTCGTCGGACGACTTGGCGGCGACGAAATTGCCACCGGTGAGGACCGCGATACGCGGCGAATCGGTGAAGCCGGCATAGGGATAGGACGTCGCCGTAAAGGTCGCCACGCATGGCGCGCTCGTCACCGGGCAACCCGAAAGCCCCGGCATCGCCTGCACCGCCACCGCCGCCAATTGATTGCGCTCCGCGATATCGCCGTCGGACCGGAACCATGCACCGGCGTCGTCGAGCGTGGCGAAGCTGCGCGCTTCCAGATCGCCACCAAGCTTCAGATAAATCTTGCCATCCGGGTAACGCACCGGCGGCAGGATGTAGACGTGATCCTCGTCGCGATCGCCGAAGACAATCGTCGACGGCATATCGCCGAACAACGCCATCTCGCGATCGCCGAGCTCGAAGAAGGCCACGGTGCGCGCCGCCACGCGAATATCGACGGGCGCCGGTAGCAGTGCGTTGAAATTGCTGAATCCGCCGGCAGAAACCAAAACCTTCTCGGCCGTGTAGGTCCGCCCGCCTGCACTCACCGCGACGTGGTCGCCCTCGTCGCGGACGGACGTGACGGTGGCGTCGACAAGCGTGGCGCCGCCCGCTGCCGCGAGCTTGGCCTGCGCCCGCACAAGCGCGCGCGGATTGATATGGCCCGCACGTCGCTTCTCATAATAGCCGGAGAATTTCGGATTGAGCGAAAACTGCGGAAAGCGGTCCCGTAGCGCCGAGGCGTCGAGCGTTTCGACATCGAGCTTAAAGCGCGCACTGAGTTCAAGAGCACGCCCGAGATAGCCCTGCCCGGGCACCGCCGTCGGCCCCGCGAAGAGGCAGCCGGCTTCGGTATAGAAGGAGATTCCGCTCTTCGCCTCGATCTCGGCGTAGCGGTCGAGCGAGCGCGCGGCGAACGTTCCCCAGACGATGTTGTCGTCGAACGTTCGCGTGATCCGCGCCTCGTCGTAGTGGCTGGCAAAGACCCCGTGATGGGTCTTGCGTTCGACCGGCTCGCTCGAGCCGATGACGCAGACCCCATCGATCATGCCGGAGAGATGGCGGGCCGCAGCCGCGCCCATCATTCCGCACCCAACTATGATCACCTTGAAATCGACTGCCATGAACCACCTCGCTTTGAGGTCAGATAGCATAGCCATCGCGTTGAATCACATTGTTAAGTGCGGGCGCGAAGCGATTCTCGCGCAACACATTTCCAGGCGAAGCCGTCGTTCGAACCGGAGAGATTCGAGCGACCGTCACGCCGCCTGCAACGTCATGTCAGAGCATTGCCAGCACTTTGCCGCAATAGGCCTTGGAGACCGGGTTCATGCGCTTGGCGCCATGGCCGGCATTGTACTTGAGGATGGTGTTGCAGGTTTCGCCGCCGCCAAGTTCATGTGCGGCCGCGAGGTACTTCATGCCGTACTTGATGTTGGTTTCCGGATCGAACAGGCCCTTCTTGGAGCCGGCATAGCCCATCATCTTCGCCGTTGCCGGCTTGATCTGCATAAGGCCGATTTCACCGGCGCTGCCGCGTGCGTTCGGATTGAAGTTGCTCTCGACGCGCACGACCGCCTGCGCCAGCTCGACAGGAACGTCGTACTGCTTGGCATACTTGACGATGATAGCGGAATACTTGTTGGAGGTGGTGGCTGAGAAATCAGGCATTGCGTAACCGCTGGTGCGGTCGACAGTCTTCAAAGGAATTGTCTGTGCCCTATTGCCCCAATCGCCTGCGAAGGCGCAATTAAATCCCGTCAGCAGTGCGCTCGCGCACACCACAGTAGCAATCATATTTCTCATTTAGTCTAGTTACTCCGACCCAAAGAAATATCGGCCCAGCATGGAAGAAACGGACCGATACGATACCGACGCCCGCAGAGTGCGGGTCGCGGCTATTCTTTTTGTTTTCGTTTGACGACGGAATAAAAATCGAAACAGGACATCCGGCGCCGTTCAGCGATCGGGGTTAGACCATCGTAATGAGGAGATAATAGGGAAAACATGTGGCACCGCAGCGTGACGGTGAATTCCTGACATATCAGCGCTTGAGAAAGCTGCAGCCTATGCGCAATAGCGCGGGAGAGATGCAAGCAGGCGATGCAAAGTGTCGATGGTCGAAAAATCGGCGATCCCGTCCACGCGGGCCTGCCGGAAATGCCGCTGGAACGCCTCGACGTCGCCGGCCGTCCTGTCGCAGAATTCGCTCGTGATTTCAGTCGAATAACCATAGAGCGACAACATCGATTGCAGGGCCTCGACGGGCTGCCCTCGATCTCCCCGCTGGAAGAAGCGTCCGCCCGCGATCGGCGCCGGCTCCACCCAGTGCCCGACGCCTGCCCGATGCAGCATATCCCAGGGAAACTTTTCGCCCGGATCGACCTTGCGGACGGGGGCGATATCCGAGTGCCCGAGGACTCTCTCCGGCGGGATCGCCCAACGATGGCCGCAATCGCGGCACAATTCGACAACCGCCGCGATCTGCTCCGCAGGATAGTCCGGCAAGCCGCCCGGATGACCGGCATTGGCGATCTCGATACCAATGGAAAGCGAGTTGATATCCCCCTCTCCATGCCAGCTGCTCTTGCCCGCATGCCATGCCCGGCGCGCCTCCGGAACGAGCTGCACGACGTCACCATTTTCATGAACGAAGTAGTGGCTGGAGACCTGGCTCTCCTCGCGACATAGCCAGTCGAGCGCGCCTTCGGCCGTCGGCATTCCGGTATAATGGAGAATGATCATATCCGGCTTGCGCACGTCCGCGCGCTCACCATGGTTCGGCGAGGCCTGCACCCTTGCCCGCTTGTAGTCAGCCTCGAACGAGGTCATGCGGCACAGCGTTCCTTCTCAATCGCTTCATAGGCGGCGTTCAACGCAGCCATACGTTCGTTTGCGATCGCGTGAAACTCGGCGGGCACGCCGCGCGAGATAAGCCGGTCCGGATGATGCTCGGTGACGAGCCCGTGATAACGGCGGCGGATCGTCGGGAAATCGTCGGCCGGCGATACGCCGAGCACCTTGTAGGGATCGCGGCCCATGGAGACGTGGCGCGCCGCGATCCGATCGAATCGCTCGTCGCTCATCTGGAAGATTTCGCCTATGCGCCGCAGGAACGACATTTCGTTTTCGTGGATCAGGCCATCGGCTTTGGCAATATGAAACAGACCATCGAGGACCTCTTCCAGCACCGGGCAGTTCGCGGCACAGGTCGTGCACAGCGACGACAGCCGCTCGGCATAGGCCTCGTACCCGGCCACATCCTGGCGGGCGAGATTATAGAGCCGGGCGACGTTTGTCGCCTGCTCCGGCGGAAATTCGAAGATTTCGCGGAAGGCCTGCACTTCCTTTTCGCTGACGACGCCATCGGCCTTCGCCATCTTTGCCGACAAAGCGATGATCGCGACCGAGAAAGCGACCTTGCGCCGGGTCTCCGGGTCTCCCTCGAAAACGGTACGAATGGCCTCCACCACCGCCGACAGGGCATTGCCCGCCGTGGTGCCGATGGCATTCAACAGTTTTTCCCAGAAAGACATGCGGATTCCCTAGTTCAAAAGAGGAAACACCTTGAACAAATAATAGTTGCTTTTGCAAGGCGACGATTTCCCGCAGGGGTGAAAACACTTTTCACGATTCTGTAATGATTGCGTCGTCGATACGGCTCCGCGGACGTTTGCCTCTTTGCAGCGATATGAGGCGATGCGATTTCCACAGCGGCATGTAAATCTTAAGCCGCGCTTGAAACGATTATATCATCGCTTCCGATACAGTTCACGCTTCGGCTTGGAAAGCCGCTGCGCTTTTCATCAAAACTACACTTTACACTCCCCTTTCCCTGCCGCATCCATGCGTTACCTAAGCGCAGCGAGAAGCACGGATTGTCCACGGAGGGATCATGGCCAAACAGAAAGTCGCAATGCTCACGGCCGGAGGCCTGGCCCCCTGTCTCTCGTCCGCGGTCGGCGGCCTCATCGAGCGCTACAGCGACGTAGCGCCTGATATCGAGCTCATCGCATACCGCTCCGGCTATCAGGGCGTGCTCCTCGGCGACAGCGTCGGGATCACCCCCGAGATGCGCGAGAAGGCGCCGCTGCTCCACCGCTTTGGCGGCTCGCCGATCGGCAACAGCCGCGTCAAACTGACCAACGCCGCCGATTGCGTGAAGCGCGGCCTGGTGAAGGAAGGCGAGAACCCGCTGCGCGTGGCGGCCGAACGGCTCGCCAATGACGGCGTCACCATACTCCACACCATCGGTGGCGACGACACCAACACCACCGCGGCCGATCTGGCGGCTTACCTCTCGGCCAACGGCTATAACCTGACGGTCGTAGGCCTGCCGAAGACGGTCGACAACGACGTCGTGCCGATCCGCCAATCGCTCGGCGCCTGGACGGCCGCCGAAGTCGGCGCGCATTTCTTCGACAATGTCAGCAACGAGCAGACCGCTGCTCCCCGCACGCTGATCATCCACGAGGTGATGGGCCGCCACTGCGGCTGGCTGACGGCTGCGACCGCGCGCGCCTATCTGAAGCGCACGGCAAGCTACGACTATACGCCTGGCCTCATGACCAATGCTCAGATGAAGAGCATCGACGCGGTCTACCTGCCCGAGCTCGCCTTCGATCTCGACCAGGAAGCGGCGCGCCTGAAGGAGGTGATGGACCGCACCGGCCACGCTACAGTCTTCGTCTCGGAAGGCGCTTGCCTGGACGCCATCGTCGCTGAACGCGAGGCATCAGGCGAAACGGTCAAGCGCGATGCCTTCGGCCACGTCAAGATCGACACGATCAATGTCGGCGGCTGGTTCCAGAAACAGTTCGCCGGCCTCATCGGTGCCGAACGCTCGCTCGTCCAGAAGTCCGGCTATTTTGCCCGCTCGGCCGCGGCCAACAGCGACGACCTGCGCCTGATCCAGAGCATGACCGACCTTGCGGTCGAAAGCGCGCTCAATGGAACCTCGGGCGTGACCGGTCACGACGAGGGCCAGAACGGCAAGCTGCGCACCATCGAGTTCCCGCGCATCAAGGGTGGCAAGGCCTTCGACATCTCGACCGCGTGGTTCGGCGAAGTGATGAACACGATCGGGCAGAAATACAAATCGGCGTAATTGACTGGACGCTTATATGGTGTCTTTGCTAATTTTTAAGAATTAGGAGGAGATTCCATGTCGCTCGAAGCCTGGCTCGCTTTCGCCGCCGCATCCGCCATCATGCTGGCGATCCCGGGGCCGACGATTCTCCTCGTCGTCTCCTATGCGCTCGGCCATGGCCGCAAGACGGCGTTTGCGACGGTAAGCGGCGTGGCGCTGGGCGACTTCACCGCGATGACGGCGTCCCTCTTCGGACTGGGCGCCATCCTCGCTGCATCAGCCACGCTCTTCACCGTATTGAAGTGGATCGGCGGCGCCTACCTGATCTGGCTCGGCATCAAGCTCTGGCGCGCGCCCATCATCTCCGAGCGGGTGGCCGACAACGACAACCTGCCGGAAGAGAAATCGCTGAAGATCTTCCTGCACGCCTATGTGGTAACGGCGCTCAATCCCAAGAGCATCGTCTTCTTTATCGCCTTCGTTCCCCAGTTCCTCAATCCAGCCCTTCCCTTCATGGGCCAGATGCTGATCATGGAAGCCACTTTTCTTGTTCTGGCGACCATTAACGCCTCGGTCTACGCCCTTGCCGCACACGCGGCGCGTGGCCTGATCCGCAAGGCAAGCGTCCAGCGCGCCGTCAACCGCACGGGCGGCACGCTGCTGATCGCGGCCGGCGCCGTGACGGCCGGCTACCGGCGCATCGCCGCGTAAATATTTTCGGCGGGTTGCCCGTCTGCAACGAATACGTTAATGGGGAAATCAAGACGTAAGGTCTTGGTAACTTTTGAATGCTGCCGGGCGGCGCATTTCACGAAAGTGAGAGAATGGTAGCGATCGGTTTTTCCGGGCTGAAACGCAGTCTCATCGTGTCCACGATGCTGTGCGGTGTCGTGGCCGGATGCTCTAGCGTCGAATACACATCCCAGGCGGAATTGATGGCGGAACAGACCGTCCTTCCGACTCCCAAGCCGGGCGAAGACGCCATGTTCGCGGCCGTTCCGGCGGCGGAAGGCGTAGAGCCGACGGCAATGTTCGCGCAGGCGACCGACGCCAATCCTTCGCTTGCCGCAGCTGCGATGCCCTCCACCGATCCCGCGCAGCAGACCGCGCAGGTGCAGCCCACCGCAACGGGCTACAGCACCGAGATTCCGCTGACGCCCGAGATGACCGCGATCCAATCGGTCGTGCCAACGCCGCGTCCGGGTACGCCTGCCAACGCCACGCAGCTCGCCTTTGCCGCGACCATGCCGCAGAACGGCGCCGTGGCGGCGCTCTCCGCAATCGACACGACGCCGCGCTCGATGAGCGACTACGGCTTCGACACATCCGGCCCGATGGATCCACCGACCGCTCCGCCGATGTTCAGCGACGACGACACCGACGATGGCGCGCCGACGGTCGAAAAAAGCGCGATCACCAAGATCATCGACAAGTATTCGGCGATGTATAAGGTTCCGGCCTCGCTGCTGCACCGCGTCGTACACCGCGAAAGCCGCTATAATCCCAAGGCCTACAACAAGCGCGGCTACTTCGGTCTCATGCAGATCAAGTACAACACCGCCAAGTCCATGGGCTACGAGGGCGAGCCCGCCGGCCTCTTCGACGCCGAAACCAACATCAAATACGCCGCGAAATATCTCCGCGGTGCCTGGGTCGTCTCCGACAACAAGGAAGACGACGCCGTTCGCCTCTATGCGCGCGGCTATTACTACGATGCCAAGCGCAAGGGTTTGGACGACATCGCCCAGGGCAATTACTGAGACTTGGCCAGTAAAGCCGTCAGGATCGCCTTCACCAGTTCCTGAGGCCGGTAACCCAACCGGCTGGGCGTCAGCCCCAGCCTGACGACGACCAGCCCGGCGGAGGGCACAATCGCCACGCTCTGGCCGTCATGTCCCTCCATCCAGAACGTATCGGCGGGAAGTCCCGCCTTCGCGCTCGTATCGCCGCCCGGCGCCGCCAGCCACGCCTGCCCCTTCGTGTATTTGCCGCCCGACGCCTCCGTCGGCGCCCTGACGGCCGCCATAAAGCTCTCCGGAAGCAGCCTGTCTCCATTCCACACACCATCCTGTAGCAGGAACAGCCCGAACCTCGCCCAGTCGCGCCCAGTGGCGTAGAGATAGGAACTGCCCGCGAAGGTTCCGCGCGCATCGACCTCGAAGACGGCGCTCTCCATGCCGAGCGGCTGAAATAGCGCCTTTGCCGGATAGGCCAGCGCGGTGGCGGCATCGCCCGCCCGGTCCATCCATATGCGCGAGATCAGCACCGATGAGCCGCTCGAATAGTCGAAGACCGTTCCCGGCCTGTGCGCAAGCGGACGCGAGGCCGGCAAATCAGTCATGTCAGGATCGAGATAGAGCATGCGGGTCACATCGGCCACGGCGCCGTAATCCTCGTTGAATTCAAGCCCGCTCTCCATGCCCATCAGGTCGCTCAACCTGATCTGCGCATAGTCGCTATTGCCCCACCGCGGCAGCAGGTGATCGTCCGTGAGGCTGATCCGCCCCTCCTGCATCAGCCGCCCGACAAGGGCCGCATTGACGGTCTTGGTCATCGACCAGCCGATCAGCGGCGTCGTGGCATCGAAACCCTCGCTGTAGCGCTCGGCGATGATTCGCCCGTCATGAACGACCACGACGGCCCGCATCTGGCCGCCGGTGAGCGCCGGATCATCGAGGATTTTAGTGACCTTCTCATCGCTGGAATCCACCCGCTCGCCATCCGGCCACGGTGCATCGCTCCTCGCAACGGCAACCTCGGGAGCATCGGGAACGAAGCGCTCGGCTTCCTCAAAATCGCCACCTGGAACCGCGGTGCAGCCGAAGGCGCCGCGATACATGGCATAGCCGGGCGCGAACAGGCCGAGGATGCGCGCGGTGACCCGTTTCCGTTCCCTGTCCACCTTAACCCGGATCAGCCTTAGCAGGGGATTTCCCGGCGCTTGCACATCGTTTTCAAGGACTTCGGTCTCGTCGCGGCCGGCAATGAAGACATTCGAGCAGACGATCTTGGCGGCATAGCCGTCGCCGATCCGCAGCAGCTCGGGCGGGCTGTGATAGAGCCAGGCCCCGCCGCCGACAATGCCGGCAAGCAGCAGCAGCGCAAACATCTTCAGGACACGCAACAACCCCGGCATCGACGACCTCCCCGCACAGAGAAGCAAAAAACGGCGGGCCGCGATAGCCCCGATAGCCCAAACGTCCGCTGTAGCACGAAGCGCTACCCACAGGCTGCGTCATCAAACTGTAGCGCCCGCGCGCTAAACGCCCTGAAACCGAAAAAGGGTGAAAAACACACATGACGGAATTTGCACCGGATGCCGGCTTCCGCAAGAACCGGAAACTCAAGGCAGCTCTTCTCCGCCACAAGGCCTTCTCGAAAGAAGGGCTTTCCGAGCGTCTCTTCGGACTGCTGTTTTCCGGCTTGGTCTATCCGCAGATCTGGGAGGATCCCGATCTCGACATGCAGGCAATGGAACTCGAGCCGCATCACCGGATCGTCACCATCGGTTCCGGCGGCTGCAACATGCTCGCCTACCTCTCGCAGAGCCCGGCATCGATCGATGTCGTCGATCTCAACCCGCACCACATCGCGCTCAACCGCTTGAAGCTCGCAGCCTTCCGCGATCTCCCTGGTCATGCCGATCTCGTCCGCTTCCTGGCGACGCCGCGCGAAACGTCCAACAGCCGCGCCTTCGACCAGTTCCTGTCCGATGGCCTGGATGCCGCGACCCGCAACTACTGGAATGGTCGCCGCTTCGGCCGCCGCCGCATCACCGTCTTCGACCGCAACATCTACAAGACCGGCCTGCTCGGCCGCTTCATCGGCGCCGCCCACCTGCTCGGCCGCCTGCACGGTGTCGATCTGACCGAGATGACCGAGACGCGCTCGCTACGCGAACAGCGCCAGTTCTTCGACGAGCGCATCGCGCCGCTGTTCGAAAAGCCGCTGGTGCGCTGGATCACCAGCCGCAAGAGCTCGCTCTTCGGCCTCGGCATTCCGCCGCAGCAATATGACGAACTGGCGAGCCTCGCCGCCGATCATTCGATCGCCCCGGTCCTGCGCCACCGCCTGGAAAAGCTCGCCTGCCATTTCCCGATGCGGGAAAACTACTTCGCATGGCAGGCCTTCGGCCGTCGCTATGCCCCCGAAGGCGAAGGCCCGCTGCCCACCTATCTCAAGCCCGAGCACTACGAAGCGATCCGCGGCAATGTCGATCGCGTCAGCGTCCATCACGCGAGCTTTACCGAACTGCTCGCCCGCGAACCGGCCGCCTCGCGCGACCGCTACGTGCTGCTCGACGCCCAGGACTGGATGACGGACGATCAGCTGAACGACCTGTGGGCCGAAATCAGCCGCACCGCCCGCCCCGGCGCCCGCGTCATCTTCCGCACCGCAGCCGAAAAGAGCATCATCGAGGGCCGTCTCTCGCCCGCGATCCGCGACCAGTGGACCTACATGGAAGACCGCTCGCGCGAACTCACCGTACTCGACCGCTCGGCGATCTACGGCGCCTTCCACATTTACGGGAAGAACGCGTGAGCAAGGTCGAGACGAGCGCTGCCGCCGGCACCGAGGATCATGCCGGCCTGATGGACGGCATGTACCGCTACCAGCGGCACATCTACGACCTCACCCGCAAATACTACCTGCTCGGCCGCGATCACACGATCCGGAACCTCGACGTGCCACAAGGAGGCACGCTGCTCGAAGTCGGCTGCGGCACCGGCCGCAACCTGGCGCTCGCCCACAGGCGCTACCCGCAGGCAAGGCTCTTCGGCCTCGACATCTCGCAGGAGATGCTGATCTCCGCCCGCAAGACCTTTGCCGGTAGCGGCGTCACGCCTGATTTCCGCGTCGCCGACGCGACCGCCTTCTCGCCGGCCGAGTTCGGCGTCGCCGGTTTCGACCGCATCCTCATCTCCTACGCGCTCTCGATGATTCCCGACTGGCAGCGCGCCGTGGCCTCGGCGATCGCGGCACTCAATCCCGGTGGCGAGCTCCACATCGTCGATTTCGGCCAGCAGGAGAAGCTGCCGCGCTGGTTCGCAAGATTTCTGAAGGCCTGGCTCGCACGTTTTCATGTCACGCCCCGCGCCGATCTGAGGCAGGTTCTCGAAGCCCAAGTCATTGAAAACGGCGCGAAACTGACCTTCGAGACCATCGGCGGCGGCTACGCATGGCGCGCCACGATTATCAGCAAGCGCTGATATTTCGCTTGAAACTAACCGATTTTTTACGTTGATATGAATAAAAGAGGGGCATTCCTCTGCTGGACACGTGTTTTTCGAAGGTCAGGCTGTGGGGCAACAAGATCATTCGTTTCACGGACTACATATGCGCCGGCTTCTGTTTTGCGTTCTGCCGTTGGTCGCCATGCTGGCTGGTTGCACCTCTTCCGGGTACGACCTCCTCGAGACCGCGTCCGTAAAACCCAAGACCCGTTTCCAGGATACCGATCCGCAGGACTTCGGCGCGAAGCACCCGGCGCAGAACGCCGTGCACGGCATCGACATCTCCAAATGGCAGGGTGATATCGACTGGCAGACGGTCAAGAGCTCCGGCGTCGCCTTCGCCTTCATCAAGGCGACCGAGGGCAAGGACCGCGTCGATCCGCGCTTCAACGAATACTGGCAGCGCGCCCGCGCCGTCGGCATTCCGCATGCCCCGTACCATTTCTATTATTTCTGCTCGACGCCGGACGAACAGGCCGATTGGTTCATCAGCAACGTGCCGAAGGAATCCATGCGCCTGCCGCCGGTGCTCGACGTCGAATGGAATTCCGAATCGAAGACCTGCCGCCTGCGTCCGGATCCGGCCACCGTGCGCGCCCAGCTGCAGCGCTTCATGGACCGCCTCGAAGCCTATTACGGCAAGCGCCCGATCATTTATACCTCGGTCGATTTCCACCGCGACAACCTGGTGGGTTACTTCCAGGATTATCACTTCTGGGTCCGCTCGGTCGCCAAGCATCCCGAAGTCACCTATGCCGATCGCCGCTGGGCCTTCTGGCAGTACACCTCGACGGGCGTCATTCCCGGCATCAAGGGGCCGACTGACATCAATGTGTTCGCTGGTTCGGCAAAGAACTGGAACAACTGGGTCGCCTCTGTTTCCAAGGACACGAATTCTTAGTAACGTCTCGTCATCGCTCTTGCTTCCGTCACATTCATCTGTGAAAGCGACGGCTTATTCATTGATCACGAGGAAGAAGATCATGCACCGCTCGCTCGCAAGCCGCTCTGCACTTGCACTCCTGTTTGCCGCCGCCTTGGCCGGCGGTGCGACGGCCCAGACACAGAGCCCGGCACCGGCAGCGCCGGCGGCAACCGCCCCGGCAGCCGCTGCTCCCGCATGCGACGGCGACCTCGGCGAATTCCTGGCCGGCGTGAAGGCCGAGGCCATCGCGGCCGGCGCCTCCGCGGAAGCAGCCGACAAAGCGCTCGCAGGCGCCGAAATCGACCCGAAAGTGCTGAGCCGCGACCGCGCGCAGGGCGTCTTCAAGCAGACCTTCCTCGAATTCTCGCAACGCACCGTCAGCCAGGCCCGTCTCGATATCGGCCGTCAGAAGATGAAGCAGTATGCCGATGTCTTTTCCCGCGCAGAGCAGGAATTCGGCGTGCCCTCGGGCGTCATCACCGCCTTCTGGGCCATGGAGACTGATTTCGGCGCCGTGCAGGGTGATTTCAACACCCGCAACGCCCTCGTCACGCTCGCCCACGACTGCCGCCGTCCCGAGCTCTTCCGGCCGCAGCTGATCGCTCTTATCGAGATGGTCCAGCATGGCGACCTCGACCCGGCGACCAACACCGGCGCCTGGGCCGGCGAAATCGGCCAGGTACAGATGCTGCCGCGCGATATCGTCGCCTACGGCATGGATGGCGATGGCGATGGCCATGTGCGTCTCAAGCAGAGCGGCCCGGACGCCATCCTGACGGCCGCCAAGTTCATCCAGCACCTCGGCTTCCAGAAGGGCCAGCCCTGGCTGCAGGAAGTCACCATCCCGCAGGATCTGCCCTTCGAGAAGTCGGGCCTCGGCGGCACGATGACCGCAGGCGAATGGTTCGCGCTCGGCGTCAAGCCGCGCAACGGCGACACCAGCTTCGGCACGCTGCGCGGCGATCTCGTCCTGCCGCAGGGCCGCCTCGGACCAGCCTTCATCGCCTACCCGAACTTCGGCATCTACCTCGAGTGGAACAAGTCCTTCATCTACACGACCTCGGCCGCCTATTTCGCGACCCGCCTCTCCGGCTCGGAGCCCTACCTGAAGGGCACGCCTGAGCAGGGCCTGACCAATGACCAGATGAAGGAACTGCAGACCAAGCTCGACACGATGGGCCACGACGTCGGCGCCATCGATGGCATCCTCGGCTCCGGCACCCGCGTCGCCATCCAGAAGCAGCAGCAGCGCCTCGGCATGCCGGCCGACGGCTGGGCGACACCGAAGCTCCTCGGCGCTCTCTGAGCCATTCGACGGCGAATCATCCAAGCCGGGCCATCGCGCCCGGCTTTTCCTTGGATTTTCCTTGCGGTTCAGGCGATTGCGGCGGACCGAGGCGCCGCCGCGGGCCTTAACATACGGATCGCCCACTTTAACCGCGCGTTAAAAAGTGTGAATAAGATTCAGGCCACTCTTCGCCTTAGTTTTCAGCGATTTACGCTGCCAAAGCCCGTCTTCATGTGACATTTCCGCCGCAGCGCAGCAAAAAATACGCTTTCCAACCGACGCATTTCCGACATAGTATCGCCTTGTTAACGCAAGGAGACAGACATGGGACTAACGCAATCCTTGAATGTCCTGTTGGTCAGTGCGGCATTTGCGTTCGTTTTGACAATGCTCTTCATCTGAGCAGTGGGGGTCTTTCAAGACCGGCCAGAGGTCCTGAGTAACGAACGAAGCGGGTGAATTGAAAAAGCGCATCTCTGGAGGAGAGATGCGCTTTCTCTTTATCAGCCGATAAAAACTTTCAGCAAATGATCAGGCTGCCGCACCCCTGCCCTTCGCGCCCTCGCGCTTGAAACCGAGATTGCTGAGCACCGCCGAAACGAGCGGCGCGCGGTTCATCGTGTAGAGATGGAAATCGCTGATGCCGCGGCGCGCGAGATCCTCGATCTGCTCGGCAGCGACATCGGCCGCTACCTTCGCCCGCTCTTCCGGCTTGTCCTCGTAACCGGCGAAGCGCTCGTCGAGGAAGGTCGGTATCACGGTGCCGCAGGCGCCGGCGAAGCGCTTCAGCTGGGTCAGGTTCAGGATCGGCATGATGCCGGGCACGACGGGAATGCGCACGCCCGCCGCACGCACCTTCTCCAGGTAGCGCTCGAAATTGTCGTTGTCGAAGAAGAACTGCGTCAGCGCCCGATGGGCGCCGTTGTCGGCCTTGCGCTTCAACATCTCGATATCGGCAGCCGTGTCGCGGCTCTCCGGATGCTTCTCGGGATAGGCGGAAACCGAGATCTCGAAGCCGCCGATCTCGCGCAGGCCGGCGACCAGTTCGGCAGCGTTGGCATATCCACCCGGATGCGGCGTGTAGGGCGCACCGACACCGGCAGGCGTATCGCCGCGCAGCGCCACGAAGTGCTTCACGCCGGCGTTGCGGAAACTCTCGATGACCCCATGCGTCTCTTCCTTCGTCGCGCCGACGCAAGTCAGGTGCGAGGCGGTGGCAAGCGGCGTGTCGGACAGGAAGCGCGAGACGGTGGCGAGTGTCGGTGCCTTGGTGGTACCGCCGGCGCCATAGGTGACCGAGACGAAATCGGGGTTCCAGTCCTGCAGCTCGCTGACCGTGTTCCAGAGCTGGCCTTCCATATCCGGCGACTTCGGCGGAAAGAACTCGAAGGATATGCCGATCTTGCGGCGCGCGTCACTGTCCAGCGTCATGTCATTCACTCCCGGCATAGGTAGGTAGGGCGCTCTCGGCGGAGGCCACAAGTGTCTTGGGGTCACGCGCGAGCCAGACGGTGACCGTAAGCCCCTGCCCGCCCTGATGCCCCGGATGAAGGTCGACGACCTGCTCGACGTCCAGCCCCGCCTTGCGCAGCCAGTCGGACATCGACTGGTGCGAGAAGCCGAGACGGACATGGGCATGCTCGTCGCGAAGATACTCAAGCGCGTGCGGCGCCAGATCGATGACCACGAGCCGCCCGCCAGGCCGCAGCATCCGCGCCGCTTCGCCGATCGCGATCTCGGGCTGGTCGAAGAAGTGCAGCACCTGGTGGATGGTGACGACATCGAAATCCTGCGCCTCGAACGGCAGGTTCAGGATATCGGCATGGCGCACGGAGGCCTTGGTGATCCCCGACTTGTCGAGATTGGCGCGCGCCACGCTCAGCATGTCGCGGCTGGCATCGACACCGATCGCGCGGCGATAGAGGCCCGAAAGAAGCTGCAGGATGCGCCCCGTGCCGGTTCCGAGATCGAGCAGGGAATCGATGGGCTGGCTACCGAGCAGGCGGATCACAGCCGCATCGACTTCCTCGTCGGCCGCATGCAGGCGACGAAGCTCGTCCCACTCGGCGGCGTTGCGGCTGAAATAGTCCTGCGCCCGCTCGGAGCGCTGGCGCTTGACCGCCGCAAGACGCTCGCCGTCACGCAGGATGACGGGATCGTTCTCGGAGGCATGCCGCAAGAGGTTGCGGACGAAGGCGACCGCCTTGCCGTCCTGCCGCAGCCGGAAATAGGCCCAGGCGCCCTCCTGATAGCGATCGATCAGATCCGCCTCGCCTAGCAGCTTGAGATGCCGCGAGATGCGCGGTTGGGATTGGCCTAGAATTTCGGTAAGATCGGTCACCGTCAGGTCGCCGGCCGACAGCAGCGCCAGAAGACGCAGGCGCGTCGGCTCACCGGCCGCCCGCAGCACGTCCACCAACGCATCCAGTCCAAGTCTGACAGGCTCCACCATAAACCACCCAATCAAGATATAAAGATATGTTTATGTGATTTGATTGGCGGTTACAAGCGGCAATTCAATCGCTTCGCGAAATTCCTTGGCTGAATAGCGACACGCCTAGCCCACAAAAAAAGAGCCCCGGACATGCCCGAGGCTCCCATTTCAGTTGGCGGAAAGCCGATCAGCGCGTCAGGCGCTTGTAGGCCTGGCTGCCGGGGTTGAGCGCATCCGGACCCAGACGGCGAACCTTGTCTTCCTCGTAGTCCTCGAAGTTGCCTTCGAACCATTCGACATGGCCATCGCCTTCGAAGGCGAGGATGTGTGTCGCCAGGCGGTCGAGGAACATGCGATCGTGGCTGATAATGATGGCGCAGCCAGCGAAGGCTTCGAGCGCGCTTTCCAGCGCACCGAGCGTTTCCGTATCGAGGTCGTTGGTCGGTTCGTCGAGCAGCAGGACGTTGCCGCCGGCCTTCAGCATCTTGGCGAGGTGAACGCGGTTGCGCTGACCACCTGACAGGTTGCCGACCTTCTGCTGCTGATCGCCGCCCTTAAAGTTGAAGGCGCCGCAATAGGCTCTGGAGTTCATGTCGAACTTGCCGAGCTTGATGACTTCGGCGCCGCCCGAGATTTCTTCCCAGACGGTCTTGTTGCCGTCGAGCGCATCGCGGCTCTGGTCGACATAGCCGAGATGGACGGTTTCGCCGATGCGGATCGAACCCGCATCCGGCTTTTCCTGGCCGGTGATCATCTTGAACAGCGTCGACTTGCCGGCGCCGTTCGGGCCGATGATGCCGACGATGCCGCCCGGCGGCAGCTTGATCGTCAGGTCGTTGATCAGCGTGCGGCCTTCGAAGCCCTTGTTGATGCCCTCGAGCTCGATGACCACCTGGCCGAGACGCTCGGAGACAGGGATGATGATCTGCGCGTCGCCAGGCCGGATGTTCTCGGCCGCATCGACCAGCTGTTCGTAGGCCTTGATACGGGCCTTGGACTTTGCCTGGCGGGCCTTCGGGCTGGAGGCGATCCATTCCTGTTCACGCGACAGCGCCTTCTGGCGGCCGGCTTCTTCGCGGCTTTCCTGCTGCATGCGCTTGGCCTTCGCCTGCAGGTAGGCGGAGTAGTTGCCTTCGTAAGGAATGCCACGGCCGCGGTCGAGCTCGAGAATCCAGCCGGTGACGTTGTCGAGGAAGTAACGATCGTGGGTGATCATCATCACGGCACCAGGATAATCGCGCAGGTGCTTTTCAAGCCAGGCGATCGTCTCGGCGTCGAGGTGGTTGGTCGGCTCGTCGAGCAAAAGCAGGTCCGGCTGCGACAGAAGCAGACGGCAGAGCGCGATACGGCGACGCTCACCACCCGAGAGAAGCGTAACGTCGGCATCCTTCGGCGGGCAGCGCAACGCTTCCATTGCCATCTCGACCTGCTGTTCGAGGTCCCAGAGGTTCTGGCTGTCGATGATGTCCTGGAGCTTCGCGCCTTCGTCGGCGGTCTCGTCGGAATAGTTCATCATCAGTTCGTTGTAGCGGTCGAGCACGGCCTGCTTGTCGGCCACGCCTTCCATGACGTTCTCGAAGGCATTCTTGGCCGGATCGAGATGCGGTTCCTGCTCGAGATAGCCGACGGTGGCGCCCTCTGCGAGCCAGGCTTCGCCGGTGAATTCCTTGTCCTGGCCGGCGATGATGCGCAGCACGGTCGACTTACCGGCGCCGTTCGGGCCGAGGATACCGATCTTGGCATCCGGGTAGAACGACAGGTTGACGTTTTCGAGGATCTTCTTGGCGCCGTAGGACTTGTTCAGTCCCGACATGTGGTAGATGAACTGACGTGCCATCGGTAATTCTGCTCCGGGGGAAATTGGTTTGCCGCTATGTAGGCGAATTGGCGCCCGGGGGCAACGCGCCAGCGGCAAAATCCACCCGCTTTGTCGCCGATCACCCGGCCTTTGAGGCTGAAAATCGCCTTGCTCTACTGCAATGCCGCATGATCGATCCGGAAAAGCTTGAAATCGCTGGGCGCAGCCGATGCCACCGGCTCAAGCCCCGGCCACCCGCCGCCGTGCATCAGCGCCGCATAAAGCGGCGCCTGCGCGCCATCGATCTCGTAGGGAAAGGCACAGACGGCAAGGTAGTCGAAAGGCGCGAGCGCCTGACGGCGAAGCACTGCATCGGAGGTCAGGAACGTCTCATACATCCGCCTCATGCCGGGAGACGCCCGGTGGAACGGTATGGCGCCCACGGAGAAGCCCGGTGGCGCGGCGAAGGCGACCTGCAGCGCAAGCCCCTGCGGCAAGGCGATGCGGCCGGCCGGAACGCTCGCGAGCGCCGAGAAATCCTGTCCTTTGCAGTCCAGGCCCGCCATGTAGTCGATAGCATCGAACGGCTTGTGCACGGGCGGAAACCAGAACCGTCCGAGGACGAAGAGCGCGATCAGCCCTAGCGCGGCAAGACCACAGATGCGACCGTAAACCGCCCGCGATCCGGTATACATCGCGACCACCGCAGGCAGGAAGATCGGCAGGAACACCATGGGAAAACGGATGTTGCGGGTCACGAGCAGCGTCAGCACCAGCGCGCCCGCCGCCATCAGATAAGCGATCGCCGGCCCGTATTGCCCCTTGCGCAGGCAGGCGATCGGAAACGGCAGCGCCAGAATCGCAAAGCTTGTCGTCAGGCCGAGAAGCACGAGCAGATTGTACCGTCCCCCCTCATAGAAATAGAGGATGCTCTTCTCCTGCCAGATCCGATCGAACCACAGCGCCCGCGACAGCGGATCGATGATGCCGTAAGGGCCGGCGAGACAAGATGGAAAGATCAAGGCCGCAGCCCCAAGCAGGAGAGCGCCGGGCACAGCCAGCGACAGCAGCTTGACGACGGGATGCGCGCCCCGCCCCTGCAGCGCCGCACAGGTGCCGAGCATCAGCGAGAACCCGCAGAGCAACACGATATAGGGAGCCGAAAACGCGTCGCACTGGGTCGAGAATGCACCGATAGGGCCGAGGAAAGCCACCGCCGATACGATGCTGACAACAATCATCGACACCGATGCCGGTACGATCACCCTTCGGACATCGCCGACGCCGGCGATATGGCAGGCCACGAGCCCGGCATAGACGATGGTGACGAAGGGCAGGCATTCGAGACCGATGACGGTGGAGATCGCAGCGCCGGCGCCGACCATCAGCCCGCCGAGACGATCCCACCGCACGAGCCCGCCGAAAATCATCATCAAGGCGATGATCTGGACATTGTGGTGATCGATGCGGCCGGGTGAAAACTCCAGCACGCCGATGCTCATCAGCATCGTCATCAGTGCCAGGGACAACGAAAATGCGGTTCCCGACATCGCAAGCCCGCTCATCAGCCGGCGAACGGCGGCCGCGGCGAGCAGGCTGAAAATAGCCAGCATGATCGGCGGCCAGATGTGAAACGCCAACGACAGCGCCTGCTCGGTCGGCAGCCACGGCTGCGAAAGCCACGCGATGACAACATAGGGGAGATCGACCAGCCGCGACCACGGCGAGACGTAGGCCTCGGGCATGGAGACGAACGGCAGCGACAGGTCGAACCAATGACCCTGCGCCGACATCAGGCTGCGGATCTGCAACTCCCGCAACCGGTCGTCGACATCGCCGACGAAAGGCACACCATCGGCCACATCCAGCAACACCATCGCGAGCGCCGTGCCGTAGATGAAGAGAAACATCCGCCACAGGGGCGTTTCGCGAACGGCGGAACCGCTATCGGACAGGGATATAGTCGACACCATCGTCACTCGCGCTGTTGGTCACCGCCAGCCGGGACGATAGATGTCAAAAATTGAAATTATCCTACGACCTCAAGAGCCCGCCGCATCGACCATGCCTTCGTCGCAGCCGAACGAGGTGCGACCGGCTCCCTGAATGAGGTCGCCCAGATTCCTGCCCTTGCCGTCCGTCGCATCGGCCGATAGCCCGATCGTCAGCTCGCTGATGATGCGGTTGCCGTTGGCGCGGCGGCAACTCATCTTCACGCGATCACCGGCGCCGGGACCGAAGCTCTTGTCGAACGCCGCCTTGATCGCGTCACCGGTCAGTGACTTGCCGATATTGGTGGCGAACAGCTCCTGAACGGCGGAACCGTTGAGGTCGCCGATCAGCCTGACGGCATCCGCGAAGTAGGCGTCGGCGCTCATGCCGGTGCAAGTCCCGTGCTTGATCCACTCATGCCGCTCGAGCGCAGATTGCGTCCCCGGCATGACCTTGTCGAGCGAGGTCTTCGTCCCCGCCGAAAGCTTCACCTCCGGCAGCCCCTTCCAGTCGCCATCCTTGTCGGCGGTTCGCTGAACGTCGGAAACGCCGCAATAATCCTTGCGCATCGGCCAGAGCCCGTGCAGCGAAAAATTGCTGGCGTCGAAGCGCTCATCCGTCTGGCTGGCGCATTCCGGCTTGCGCTGGTTGGTTTCGCAGAAAGCAGGCTGCCAGCTTGCCGCCAGAATGAACCGCGTCCGCCCGCCGGTCTCCTGCGCGCCGACACCGCCCCCGACCGATATCATCGCGGCGACCAGCGCCACGCGAAGTACAAGATTTTTCATCGCCACCCTCCAAGGAACAATCCATGAACAGATAAGCATGCCGCATCTACTGCGGCAACCCTCAATCACTGGGGTAAAATTTCCCGCCCTATAAGCAGACGTGCGTGTTGCATTTGCTGACCGATCTGGTCATCTCGGGAGCGAGGAGGAACGGAATGTTCGCACAGACTGAGCGGCTGGAAACGCCGACAGCATCGCTGGCCTATCATCACCGGCAGGCAAAGGGCGATGCGAACGGCATTCTCTTGATCTGCCACGGCCTTGCCGAGCATTCCCGCCGCTACGCCGGCTTTGCCAATGCCATGGTGGCGCGGGGCTATCACGTCTATGCGCACGACCACCGCGGCCATGGCGAGACCACTGCCGACGACGCGCCGATCGGCCGTTTCGCCCGACGCGATGGCGTAAGGGCGGTCATAGATGACGTCGCCGCCATGCGCGACCATGCCGCCCGCCACTATCCGGGCCTGCCGGTGATCCTGTTCGGCCATTCCATGGGGGGACTGATCGCGCTCAATGCCGCCGTCAGCCATCCTGAAAAATTCGATGCGCTCGCTATCTGGAATTCCACCTTCAACCCAGGCCTGGCCGGCCGTGCCGCCCAGGTGATCCTGCGTACCGAGCGAGCATTGAAAGGCTCCGACGTCCCGAGCGCCCTGCTCCCCAAGCTCACCTTCGAGACCTGGGGCAAGAGCGTGCCGGATCATCGCACCCTTTTCGACTGGCTTTCCCGCGATCCCGTCGAGGTTGACAAATACATCGCCGACCCGCTTTGCGGTTTCGATGCCTCCGTGTCGCTGTGGCTCGACGTTTTCGAACTGACGTTCCGGGCGACCCAGAGGTCGTTTCTCGACCGTCTTGCCAAGGATATGCCGATCAATCTGGTCGGTGGCGGAAAGGACCCGGCGACGGACAACGGACACGCGATCGTCTGGCTCTCAAACCATTTGAAGACGGCGGGATTCTGCCGTATCAGCACGCAGATATATCAGGACATGCGCCACGAGACTTTGAACGAGATCGGCGCGGACACGGCCATCTCGGCATTCGCCGATTGGTGCGACCAGGCCGTCGTCCAGTCCTGATCAAGAAGGACCGACATGAACAACCGTAAATCCTCCCTGCCCGTCAACACCTCTTCGGAAGTGATGCTGGGCCTCGTCCTGATGTTCATTTCGGTGCTGATCTCGCCTGTCATCGATATCTTCTCGAAGCTCGCGATCACCACGATCCCGTCGGCGGAAATCACCGCCGCGCGCTTCGGCGTCCAGGCGCTATGCATGCTGCCGATCGTCCTGTGGCGCCGCAACCTTGCGGACATCACCTGGAGGCAGAGTTTCTTCCACGCCATCCGCGGAGCCATCATCACCGTCTCGATGATCTCCTTCGTCACCACGCTGAAATACATGGCAGTCGCCGATGCGATCGCCATCTTCTTCGTCGAGCCGATCATCCTGACGATCCTGAGCAGCATCTTCCTTGGGGAGGCGATCGGCTGGCGCCGCTACACCGCCTGCGGCGTCGGCTTCTTCGGTGCCATCCTCATCATCCAGCCGAGTTTCCAGGAAGTCGGCTACGTCGCATTGCTGCCCGTCGTCAGCGCGGTGTGCATCGCCATATCAGCGATGATGAACCGGGCGCTGGCGCAGCGCGAGGACCCCTGGGTCATGCAGTTCCACATGGGCCTCTGGGGCCTGCTGATCTGCGCCATCCTGCTCTATCTCGGCCACGGCAGCGGCTCCGACGTCTTCGATCCCGTGATGCCGGATACCCGCGCCTGGCTCTATCTGCTCGGCGTCGGCGTCACCGCCGCCATCGCCGGCATCTTCGGCGTCTACGCCTACCGCTCGGCGCCCGCCTCGACGTTGGCCCCGCTGCAATATTTCGAGATCGTCTCGGCAACGGCGTTCGCCTGGCTGGTCTTCGGCGATTTCCCGGATGCGCTGAAGTGGCTCGGCATCTTCATTATCATGGGCTCCGGCTTCTACATCATCTGGCGCGAGCGGCGCTTTGCATCGAAGCCCGTATCCGATACATCTGAGCAGACGCGGGCACCCTGATCTGATCGTGGGAGGAACATGACGCAGACCCAGCCTAACAAAGCGCCGCTGGCGGGCATTCGTGTCATCGAACTTGCGCGCGTGTTGGCCGGCCCCTGGGCGGGCCAGATGCTGGCCGATCTCGGCGCCGACGTGATCAAGGTCGAAAACCCCGAAGGCGGCGATGATACCCGCCACTGGGGACCACCCTTCGTCGAAGGCGCGGATGGCGAAAATCTTTCCGCCGCCTATTATCACGCCGCCAATCGCGGCAAGCGCTCCATCGTCGCCGACCTCCGCAGCGAAGAAGGCCAGGCATTGGTCCGCCGGCTGGTCGCCACGGCTGATGTCGTCATCGAGAACTTCAAAGTTGGCGGGCTCATCAAATATGGGCTCGACTACGAGAGCCTGCATAGGATCAATCCAAAGATCGTCTACTGCTCGATCACGGGCTTCGGCCAGACCGGCCCCTATGCAAGCCTCGCCGGCTACGACTACATCGTCCAGGGCATGTCGGGCTTCATGTCAATTACGGGAGAACCGGACGGACAGCCGATGAAAGCAGGCGTCGCCATCGCCGATATCTTCACCGGCATCTACGCGGTCTCGGCGATCGAGGCCGCCCTCATCCACGCGTTGAAGACGGGCCAAGGCCAGCTGGTCGACATGGCGCTGCTCGACGTCCAGTCGGCGGTGCTCGCCAACCAGAACATGAACTACCTGGTATCGGGCCGTGCGCCGACCCGCCTCGGCAACGCCCATCCCAACATCTCGCCCTACGAGGTGGTCCCCACCGCCGACGGCTACCTCATCCTCGCCATCGGCAATGACGGCCAGTTCCGCCGTCTGTGCGCCATCCTTGATCTCGCCGGCATCGCCGACGACGAGCGCTTCGCCACCAACAAGGCCCGCGTCGCCAACCGCCACGAGGTCCGGCGGCTGGTTTCGACCGAGACGCTGAAGTGGACGAAGGCCGATCTGCTCAAGGCTTGTGAAGCGAACGCGGTACCATCAGGCGCGATCAACACCATCGAGGACATGTTCAACGATCCGCAGATCGTCGCGCGCGGCCTGCGCATCGACCTCGAGGACAGCGCCGGCACACTCATTCCCGGTGTCAGGACGCCGGTTGTGCTGTCCAGCACGCCGCTGCGTTACGAAAGGCCCAGTCCGCGACTGGGAGAGCACCAAGAGGACGTGCTCGCGGAACTTGCCGAATGGGAGAGGAAGACATGAAACGGACAGGCGGAGAACTGATCGTCGAGGCATTGAAGGCAAACGGGGTGAAACGCCTCTCCTGCGTCCCCGGCGAGAGTTTCCTCGCCGTCCTTGACGCGCTCCATGACAGCGACATCGAGGTGATTGTCTGCCGCCAGGAGGGCGGCGCCGCGATGATGGCCGACACCTGGGGCCGGCTGACCGGCGAGCCCGGCATCTGCATGGTTACCCGCGGCCCCGGCGCCACCAACGCGACGGCCGGCCTGCATATCGCTAGGCAGGATTCGATCCCGATGATTCTCTTCATCGGGCAGGTCCAGCGCGAGGCCCGCGAGCGCGAAGCCTTCCAGGAAGTGGAGTTCCGCCGCGCGCTGACCGAATACGCCAAGTGGGTGGGCGAGATCGACGACGCAGCCCGCATCCCTGAATTCGTCACCCGCGCCTTCGCGCTCGCAACCTCCGGCCGCCCCGGGCCCGTCGTCCTGTCACTGCCCGAGGACATGTTGCGCGACACGGTCGAGGCGCCTCGCGCCAGGCGCTATTGCCGCGTCGAAGCCCATCCCGGCAGAAGTCAGGTCGACGACTTCTATCTCCGTCTGCTGAAGGCCGAGCGACCCATGGTGATCCTCGGCGGCTCGCGCTGGGATGCCGATGCAGTCGCCGACTTCAAGACTTTCGCCGAACGCTTCGGGCTGCCGGTCGGCTGCTCCTTCCGACGCCAGATGCTTTTCGACAACCTGCACCCCAACTATGCCGGCGATGTCGGCATCGGCATCAATCCCGAGCTGGCGCGGGAGATCAAGGAAAGCGATCTCCTGATCCTGCTCGGCTGCCGCATGTCGGAGATGCCATCGTCGGGCTATACGCTGATCGATATCCCCTACCCGCAGCAGCAACTCGTCCACATCCATCCCGACCCGTCCGAACTCGGCCGTGTCTACCGCCCGGATCTCGCCATATCGGCCAGCCCGCAGGATTTCGTAGCGGCGCTTGCCGATCTTGAGGCGCCGGACGAACCGCGCTGGGCGGATCGCACCGAGCGCATGCATCAATCCTATCTCGCGTGGTCGACACCGCCGCAGTCAGGACCGGGCGACGTGCATATGGGCCCGATCATGGCGTGGCTGGAGGAGAACACGCGCCCGGACACGGTCTTCACCAACGGCGCCGGCAACTACGCGACATGGCAGCACCGATATCACCGCTTCCGGCAGTTCAATACCCAGGCGGCCCCGACCTCAGGCTCGATGGGCTACGGCCTGCCGGCTGCCGTCGCAGCCAAGCAGCTGTTTCCCGATCGCGAGGTGATCTGCTTCGCCGGCGACGGCTGCTTCCTGATGCACGGCCAGGAATTCGCTACCGCCATCCGCTACAAGCTGCCGATCATCGTGCTCGTCATCAACAACGGCATGTACGGCACGATCCGCATGCATCAGGAACGCGAATATCCCGGCCGCGTCAGCGGCACCGGCCTCACCAACCCCGATTTCGCCGCGCTCGCCCGCGCCTATGGCGGCCACGGCGAAACGGTGGAGACGACCGAGGACTTCGCCCTCGCATTCGAGCGCGCCCGCGAAAGCGGCCTGCCCGCTATCATCGAGATCAAGCTCGACCCGGAGGCGATTACTCCGACGCGGACCCTGTCGGAAATCGCACAAACAAAAAGCCGGTGAACAGACGAACTGCTCACCGGCCTTCAAATCGCGATAGCGACGATCTTAGATCGCAGCCGTGACGATGAACTCGACCTTGTACTTCGGAGCAGCCAGCTTGGCTTCGCTGGTGGCGCGGGCCGGCGTGTTGGCCGGATCGACCCAGGCTTCCCAGGCAGCGTTCATTTCGGCGAAGTCCGAGATGTCGGAGAGGTAGATCAGCGTCTGCAGGATCTTCGACTTGTCGGAGCCGGCAGCGGCGAGCAGACGATCGACTTCACCGAGCGCATCCTTGCACTGATCGGTCACGGTTGCGCCTTCGCCAACCTGGCCGGCGAGGTAAACGGTGTTGCCGTGGATGACCGCGCCGCTCATGCGGGCGCCGGCGTCGATACGCTTGATGCTCATGGTGTTCTCCTTGTCATGATATGAAAGAGGCGCCGCACGAAAGGGCAGCGCCGGACTGAAATCCCGCGCCTTGGATCAGGTGCGGATGTGATGGGTCTTCTGATAGATCGCCGTCGAGCGGGCGCCGGAGCGGCAGTAGCCGAGCATCGGGCGCGAGAATTCGTCGAGCGCGTCGACCATACCGGCAACCGCCTCTTCCGTCACGCCCATCGGGCCGACGGGAACATGGGCGATCTCGAGGCCGAGCTCCTTGGCGCGCGCCGCAATATCGGCGAACGGGGTCTGGTCCATGCTTTCCTGGTCCGGACGATGGCAGACGATGGACTTGAAGCCCATGGCCTTGATCTCATCGAGGTCGTCGACCGTGATCTGGCCGGAAACCGAATATTCGTCGTCGATCTGGCGGATGTCCATCGCAAATACTCCTGAAATCGTGGGCTGAATGACTACGCCGCCCGATGCATGTCGTCAACCACACGACACCCGTGAATCGACCTGTCAGACGAACGCGAAGCTCAGCCCATAGTCCCGGCTCTCGCCCGGCTTCAGCATGACGAATTCACCGCTCGCTTCCAGCTCGGAGCGCCCGACCCAGCGGTGCGAGACGGGCTCGATCCCCAGCACGTCGATAGGTGTGTTCTGGTTGCGCCAGACCTGCAGATGCGGCAGTGTTTGCGCCAACACACGCACCCGCAGCGTCCTGCCCAATATCGCGGCGATCGGCCCAAGCCGGACTTCGGCGAAGCCATCGACCGTTGCGGGCGCCTCGACGCAGAAAATGCCGCCGGGTTCCTGTCCGAAATTCCAGGGAAAGCCGCCGCCCTCGAGCATCTCTCCCTCGAGCCGCGTTCCCGCGTCGAACCACTTGCCGCCGACATTCATGTGGTACATCAGGAATGTCGGAACAGTCTCGTTGCTGGTGTTGATCACCCGATCGCGCAGATGGACCTCCCCGGTCGCGCCGTCGATGAACCAGTGCCGCTCGATCCGCGCCGGATGGCCCTCGACCGTGACGACGTCGATATCGGCGCGGCATTCGGCATTGCCGTTCTCGAACTTCGTCCACAGCACCTTCGCGACATGCCCGGCCGCCGAACCGTGCAGCGGATAGACCTTGCCATCCGTTCGGCCAGGGATCGGCTCACGGTGGCGAATATGATCCGGACCGCAGGTGAAGAGAAAGCCTTCGACCGAATGCGAAATGCGCACATCGCCGTCGTCGGGCACCGCTTTCTTAGGCGCGATATCCACGCCCTCGACGGTGCATCCGCCGATATCCATCACCGAGCTTTCGTCCAGCACAAGGCGCGGACCACGAGCGGCTGCGAATTCCATGATGTCTCCTCCCCGCGATTTCGCGTTCGCGCAAGGGTTAGTTCCGCCGCCGGGTTTCGTCAATGAGCACCACCGCGTTGACCACATCCGCTCATGGCGTCAGTCGTGATGGAACCGACTGGCCCTCGCAAATGTTTATGAGTAAAGGAGAAATCACGATAATTTTTATTCTTTGTTCAGCACGATTTCATAAATTCCACACTAGCGTCAAAATTCGCAGGTGTGTGTCGGCCAAGTCACTGAAGGATACGTAGACGTGAATCGCATTCTGAAATCGGCATTGTCGGGAACGATCATCGCGCTGACCCTCGCGGGCGCGGCCACCGACGTCGCTGCGCAGCAATACCGCCGCCAGGGCAGCACCGTATTCATCACGCCGAACGGCGAGATTCTCGACTACGTACCATCAGGCACCGGTTACGCCCGCGATCGCAGCGGCAATCGCGTTCTGATCGACGGCTACGGCAATATCGTCGCGACGGAAGCGCGCGCCCGCGGCTATTATCCACCACCACCGGGACGCGATGTCTATCGCCGCGACGACGCCTACAACAATGATCCCTATTATGCCGACGAGCAGCAGTACGGCAGCACGCGCTATCAGGAGCGCGGCGCCGTCACCGGCGCGATCCCGCGCGAAGCGTCTATCGACCGCCAGCCGCTCGACCAGCCGTACCCGCAGAACGACGGCGGTGACTATGCCTCGATTGATCCCTATCAGGAGGCACAGCCAGAGGTGACACAGCCGACGCGGCCGCCAGAGCCTGTCATCACGCTGAAGAACAAGTCGAAGTCCGAGATCGTGGCGCTCCAGGTCTTTCTCGACCGATCAGGCGTTTCCCCCGGCGCCATCGACGGCCACATGGGCGCCAACGTCACCAAGGCGATCTACGCCTATGAACAGATGACGGGCGAAAAGCTCGACCCCAACAACACCGACGCGATCCTGGAACAGCTTCGGATGTCCGGTGGCCTGCCCGTCGTCAATTACACGATCACCCAGTCCGACGCCGCCGGCCCTTATGTCGCAGAGATCCCCGAGGACTACGCCCACAAGGCGCAGCTCACCTCTCTCGCCTTCACCTCCACGACCGAAGCACTCGCCGAGCGCTTCCACATGGACGAAGCCTTCCTGAAGGAACTCAACCCCGGCGTCGACTTCACTCTTCCCGGCACGATCATCAAGGTCGTCAATCCCGGCGAGGTGAAGAGCGGCAGCGTGGCTCGCATCGTCGCCGACAAGGGCAAGAAGCAGGTTTTCGCTTACGACAATTCCGGTGCGCTCATCGCTGCCTACCCCGCTTCGATCGGCTCTACGGACACCCCTTCCCCCTCGGGCACGGTGACCGTCGAGCGCGTAGCCTTCAATCCCGGCTACACCTACAATCCGAAGATCAATTTCCAACAGGGCGCCAACGACAAAATCCTGAATATCCCGCCTGGGCCCAACGGCCCCGTCGGCACGGTCTGGATGGCGCTGTCCAAGCCCACCTATGGCATCCACGGAACGCCTGAACCGTCCAAGATCGGCCGCACCCAGAGCCACGGCTGTATCCGCCTGACCAACTGGGATGCGACCGAGCTCGCGAA
This sequence comes from Rhizobium sp. S152, assembly GCF_030380735.1. GTDB lineage: Bacteria > Pseudomonadota > Alphaproteobacteria > Rhizobiales > Rhizobiaceae > Rhizobium. The sequence goes on from NZ_JAUDRZ010000026.1 coordinate 693,118, forward strand.
GATGGTCAAGCCGGGCGTGACGGTGGAATTCGTCGACTGATCTAAAGGAAACTTCTGGGCTGTTCCCGGAAATACACCAACCGGAACAGCTCGACCTGCGACTTCGCGCCCGTTTTCGCGTAGATCGACTTCACCTGCGACCTGATCGTTTCGCGCGAGCGATTGGCGTTGATCGCGAGTTCGTTGATCGAAGTCCCCTGGATCAGCCCGTGCAGGATCCGGATCTCCGCTTTCGTCAACCCGAACCTCTCCCGCAGGACGAAGTCGCCCACCTGAACAGTAGGCGTCGGCGTTTCTATGATGATGGCCACCTCCGGCGCATCGAAGAAATAGGACGCGCGCGCCTTCCTAAGCTTGATGAGGGTCAGCTTCGTGCCATCGACGGTCACGACCTGCTGCCGTTCGTCTTCCTCGCGATCGGCCAGCATCCGGTTGAGCCGCGAGCGTGCATCCGGGTCGGAGATTTCGACATTGCCCTGGAAGCCGAGCCGCAGGCAGCGCCCGCTCTCCAGCGCCTGCGTGCCGAGATCCGTGGCGGAGACCAGCTTTCCGCCTCGCCCCACCATGAGCACGCCGACACCGATCGCATCGAACAGCCGACCGTCCATCTCCGAGATCGGCTTCGGTCCCATGGCGCTGTCGAAATAGACGACGGCACGGTGAAGATGCGGCGCGAGCCGTGTCAGGAGATTGGCAAAGACCCTGTTGTCCTCGGGCTCCCCGATGGCGATCGAGCTTGAGATATTGAAGACGCGGCCCTCGTTCTTGAGCAGCGTCATGCCGATCCCGGTCTCGCCGCACTCTCTCCAGAAATCGTTGTAGAACTCGGTCTTCCGGAAATCGGCGCGCGGCAGCATGTCCTCGGCCACGAACCCCTTCCACAGCGGCATGTCCGCCATCGCCTCACCCCAGGGGTTGATGCTGGCGAAATGACTGGCATAGGCCTCCACCCATTTCTCGTCGAAGCCCCGGTCGATATGCGAGGCGCCTTCGGACCGTGCGGCATCATGATAAAACAGCGTCGTCTTGCCCCCCGGGATGATGGCATTCAGCCGGTCGAGAAAAACCTCCCACGTCGCCTCGCCGAAGATCAGCCCGTAGATCGCATCCACGAGCCCGTCATAAGTCTGTTCCGTAACTGCCATCAATCCCCCGATGACTGCCGGCGGGACCGACAACCGCAGACAGGATCACCAGTCTAAATAGTTTCGGTAGCGCAGGTGAATTCCCCCTTTCGGGTGATGCGCCGGCTTGCGAAATTGCCATTGATAGGCGCGTCGGGGCGGACGGGCAAAAGCGGTCGCGCATGGTTAGGGGACCACATGTGCGGCCGCGCCCTCCCCGCTCTTGTTTGAACCAAACGACTGAGGGGGATGCGATGAATAGCAGAACGATGATCATTTCCGCGCTCATGCTGGGCGCGAGCCTTGCCGCGGGCTGCTCGCCGACGATGAAGGCCGAACCCGGCGCGGGCCAACTCGGCTCCGGCGTCAAGGTACTTGTGGACGACGGCACCTGCCCGGCCGGCCAGATCAAGCAGGTCACCGGCGGTAACAACGCCGCGAACATTCCGCGCAAACGCGAATGCATCGCAAGACCATAGAACCGGCGGGCAATCGCCGAAACGAAAGATGCGCCTCAGCGGACCGAGGCGCATCTTTTTTATCTACGCTGTTCTCAAGCTGCCGAGCGGATCAGCGGCCCTGTCAAGCGCGCCGCGGCGGGAAGCCGGACCGGCAGCTTGCGCATGATCTCCTCGGCGAAACAGAGGGCGTTTTCGCGTGCCCGGTCGATGTTGCTGACGCGCGCCGGATCGAGCGAATGCAGCGTGCCGCCGCAATCGAAGAGATCGCGGAAGGCCGAGCGCTCGATGATCGCGGTATCGAGTACCGGCACCTGGCGTTCGCTGAGCAGCGACTTGACGATGGCGAGTGCCCGCGTCGTCACCATGGAATTGACGCGGGTGAGAACGACCGAATGGCCGATGCGGATCCCCGCCTTCTCGTCGAGGTATTGCAGCAGTTCCAGCACCTGCGCGCCGCCGCGTGCATCCATGGCGCATCCCTGGATCGGGATCAGCACATGGTCGGAGAGGCCGATCGCCGTTGCCAGCAGCGGATTGCGCGCGCCCGGCAGGTCGATGATGAAGTAATCGGTATTGGCCTTGTTCTCGGAGATATGCTGCGGCAGCGATGCCGAGGTCACGAAATCGATGACAGAGATGTTGGGCACATGACCGGAGACTTCGTGCCAGCGCGAAATCCAGTGCTGCGGGTCCGCGTCGAGGACCGTGACCCGATAGCCCTTGTGGGCGAGCTCGGTTGCAAGCAGCAGCACTGCCGTGGTCTTGCCGGCGCCGCCCTTGGTGTTTGCAAATGTGATGACTGGCATATCGGTATCCTCGAAGGGAAAAGTCGCGAGCTCCGTATGGCTCTTCCACGCACGGTCGGAAGCATCTGTGCGGTTAACTCATCCTTTCTAATCATGGTTAACAACTTATGAAGATCGGCACTCAATTCACGGCCCGCATTTGTTGTACTCACCCCTGCCGGCCGCCAGTCACGCGCGAAAAAGCCCGGAAAGCGTGAACTTTCCGGGCTCAGGTTCAGGTCCGCCTTTTGTGTCTCAGAAGCAATCCTTGAAGAGCGCCTTGGTGTTTTCGAGTGTCATCGCGACCGGATTGCCACCCGCGCTCGGATCCTCGATTGCCATGGCGGAGAGCTCGTCGATTCGATCCGGCTTGATGCCCATCGCCGAAAGGCTCTCGGGCACGCCGAGTTCGGAGCGCAGCTTCAGCACGTAGTCGTAGAAGCCGTCGAAGCCCCCGGAGATGCCGAGATAGGCAGCCGCACGCGCGATCTTGTCTTCGATCACCGCCCGGTTGAAGCGAAGCACGGCCGGCATGACGACGGCGTTGGTCATACCGTGATGCGTGTTGTAGACGGCGCCGATCGGATGCGACAGCGCGTGGATCGCGCCGAGCCCCTTCTGGAAGGCGACAGCACCCATGGCAGCCGCCGACATCATGTTGGCGCGGGCTTCGAGGTCCGTACCCTCCCTGTAGGCGCGCGGCAGGAATTCCTTGACGAGACGCATGCCCTCGAGCGCGATACCCGCCGACATCGGGTGATAGAAGGGCGAGGAATAGGCTTCCAGGCAGTGCGCGAAGGCATCCATGCCGGTACCGGCCGTGATGATCTTCGGCATGCCGACCGTCAGTTCCGGGTCGGCGATGACGACGCCGGGCAGGAACTTCGGATGGAAGATGATCTTCTTAACATGCGTTTCTGAATTGGTGATCACGCTGGCGCGACCGACTTCCGAGCCGGTGCCCGCCGTCGTCGGGACGGCCACGATCGGCGCGATGCCCTCGACGCTGGCACGCGTCCACCAGTCGCCGATATCCTCGAAGTCCCACACCGGACGCGTCTGGCCGGCCATGAAGGCCACGCACTTGCCGAGGTCGAGGCCCGAGCCACCGCCGAAGGCGACGACGCCGTCATGACCACCATCCTTGAACGCCTTGACGCCAGCCGCAAGGTTCTTCTCGTTCGGGTTCGGATCGACATCGGCAAAAATCGCCCGTCCAAGACCGGCTTCTTCGAGAACGTCGAGCGCCGTCTGGGTAATTGCCATCGACGCCAGGCCGCGATCGGTGATCAGGAGCGGCTTCTTCATGCCAAGGCTCTTGGCCGCGTCCGCCAGTTCCTTGATGCGGCCCCGGCCGAGCTTGAAAGCGGTCGGATAGCTCCAGTTGGCTGTGATGTTGGTGCTCATGCTGTGACTTTCTTCAGATGGTAGGATTTCGGACGCGTCAGGTTCTGGAAGCCGATGATCGACAGCGAGCCGCCGCGACCGGTTTCCTTGACGCCGGTCCAGCACAGTGCCGGATCGAGGTAGTCTGCGCGGTTCATGAACACGGTGCCGGTTTCGATCTCGCGGCCAAGCCGCCCTGCCCGCTCGGCATCCTTGGTCCAGAGCGAGGCCGTCAGGCCGTACTGGCTGTCGTTCATCAACGCCAGCGCCTCGTCATCGCTCTTCACCTTCATGATGCCGACGGCGGGACCGAAGGTCTCCTCGCGCATGAAGGCCATGGAATGATCGACATCGACGAGGACCTGCGGTGCCAGATAGGCACCGCCATCATCCTGCGGGAAGAGCTTCGGATCGACCAGTGCCTTCGCACCCTTGGAAACCGCATCGGCGATCTGCTCGCGCACGACCTTGGCGAAACGCTTGTTGGCCATCGGGCCAAGCGACGTTTCAGGATCAAGGGGATTACCGAGCTTGTAGTTCGACACCCACGCGACCGACTTCTCGACGAAGCTGTCGTAAAGGGATTCATGCACATAGATGCGCTCGATACCGCAGCAGCACTGTCCGGAATTGTAGGTCGCGCCATCCATCAGCGTATCGACCGCCGCATCGAGATCGGCGTCTTCCATGACGTACCCCGGATCCTTGCCGCCAAGCTCGAGGCCAAGACCGGTAAACGTGCCGGCTGCCGCCCGTTCCATCGAGCGTCCGCCTTCGACCGACCCGGTGAAGTTTACGAAGTTGAAGCTACCGGCAGCGATCAGCGCCGAAGTCGTCTCATGGTCGAGGAAGACGTTCTGGAACACGTCCTCGGGTACACCGGCCTCGACGAAGGCCTGCACCAGCCGCTCTCCCACGAGCAGCGTCTGCGAGGCATGCTTGAGCACGACGGTATTGCCCGCCATCAGCGCCGGCGCGATCGTGTTGATCGCCGTCATGTAGGGATAGTTCCACGGCGCTACGACGAAGACGACGCCATGCGCCTCGCGCTCGATGCGCCGCTCGAAACTGGCGCTCTCTTCGACGATAAGCGGCGCCAGCGCATCGGCGGCGATCGAAGCAACGTAGTTGGAGCGCTCGTTGAAGCCCTTGTACTCGCCGCCGTACCGGATCGGCCGGCCCATCTGCCAGGCAAGCTCCGGCACCACGACATCGGACATCTCGTTGAGCCGCGCCACGCCCTTGAGCACCAGCTGGACGCGATCTTCCAGCGGTCGCCGCGCCCAGGCCTTCTGCGCCTTGCGCGCCCGCGCCACGACCTCCTTGGCCGCCTCCAGCGGAAGTGCCGGACGCTCGGCGTAAACCGATCCGTCGATCGGCGATATGCATTGGATGACAGTCATTTCCAAACTCCAGTCATTAACATTCAAGCGTGCGGACATGCCCCGCGGCGCCGTAGGAAAGAATTGCGCGGTCGCGCGTGATGATCGTCAGGTCATATTCGCGTGCGGTCGCGATGAGAATACGGTCGGCGGGATCGTTATGTATCGGCTGCGGCAAATAGGATGACGCAACGAGTATCTTAGTCGATGTCTCGCGTACCATGACATCGACGGCCTCGAGGAAGTCGTCAAACCACGATAGCGCGTGCTTCGTCGTTGGCAGCCTGCCTCTTGTTACCAGCAAACCTATCTCCCACGCCGAGATAGCCGACACGCTCAATCGACCGCTCCCCGGCGGGATGGTCCGTAGCAGATCACTTACTTCATCGGATATGGTCATCTTGTTGGTCAACCAAATGATCGCACATGTATCCAGTAGGTACCGCTCAGTCCTCATAGACTTTGCCCCATTCGGGATCAGCTGGTGCGGTCAAATCGAGGTCATCCGGTATGGTCATCGTTCCTTTCATGCACCCAAAGATCGGATGCATGTCTCCCGGTTTCCATTCCGGCTTCGTTGGCGAGGCTGCTTCCTTTTCATCATGAACATAACGGCTCTGTTTGCCTTCCTCCCACCCACGCGGGCTTTCTCCACGGCGATGCGCCGCCACCTCCTCCAATCGAACAGCGAGATAGTCGGCGATCTGGTCCTGCTCGTCGGCGCTCATCTTCCGCTCGCCGCTCAGCATGCGCGACACCGCGCTCGGATCGAGCCCCATGTGACGCGCCATATCACGCAGCGAGGCACCCTTCTCAGCAAGCTTTTCATAGAACCATGCGCTGTCGATCACACCCATGTCGATCTCCTCGGAAAACGCCCGGGCACATTAGCACGATGCGACAAACACAACAACTGCAACGAGTGTTGCGATTATCTCACGCCCGCTCGAATCCGCGCGCCACCTCCCAGTCCGTGATCCGACGGTCGTACTCCTCCTGCTCCCACTCCGCCGCACGGGTGTAGTGATCAATAACGTCGTCACCAAACGCGCTACGCAGCATCTTGGACTTGGTCATGGCCGTGGTTGCAGCCCGTAGTGTGCGCGGGATCTCGCGAACCTTGCGGGCACCATAGGCGTCGCCGACGAACGGCTCCTCAAGCTTCATCTTGTTCTCGATCCCGTCGATGCCCGCCGCCAGCAATGCTGCGAAGGCGAGGTACGGGTTTAGGTCAGAACCGCCGACGCGGCATTCGATGCGGATCGCCTTCGTGCCGTCGCCGCAGAGGCGATAGCCGGCCGTGCGGTTGTCCTTGCTCCAGATCGCCTTTGTCGGCGCGAAGGTGCCGGCCATGAAGCGCTTGTAGGAGTTGATGTAGGGCGCCAGGAAATAGGTGATCTCGCTGGCATGCGAAAGCAGCCCGGCGACGTAGCTTTCCATCAGTTCCGACATGCCGTAGCGGCCCTTGTCGTCGGCGAACAACGGCGTCTTGCCGTCGGCGCTCCACAGCGACTGGTGGATATGCGAGGAACTACCGGCGGCGTTGTAGTGCCACTTGGCGAGGAAGGTGATTGCCTTGCCCTTTGCCCAGGCGATCTCCTTGCAGCCATTCTTGATGATCGAGTGCCGGTCGGCCATGGCAAGCGCGTCGGCATAACGGACGTTGATCTCTTCCTGTCCCGCCGACGCCTCGCCCTTGGAGTTCTCGACGGGAATGCCCGCCCCCTGCAGCCCGGTGCGGATCGCCCGCATCACCTCTTCCTCCTTGGTGGTCTGGAAGATGTGGTAGTCCTCGTTATAGGCGCTGGCGAGCTTGAGGTTGCGATAGCCGGATGCCTGCGCGGACTCGTAGGTCTGGTCGAACAGGAAGAACTCGAGTTCGGAGGCCATGAAGGCCTTCATGCCCATGTCTTCCAGCCGCTTGACCTGCTTTTTCAGGATCGCGCGTGGTGAATGCGGCACTTCCTCGTGGGTGTGGTGGTCGAGCAGGTCGCAGAGCACCAGCGCCGTCCCCTCCAGCCATGGAATGCGCCGGAGCGTCGAGAGATCCGGCTTCATCGTATAGTCGCCGTAGCCCTTCTCCCAGCTCGTCGCCTTGTAGCCGGAGACCGTCTCCATCTCCATGTCGGTAGCGACGAGGTAGTTGCAGCTGTGCGTTTCCTTCCAGGCGCTCTCCAGGAAATACTCGGCCTGGAAACGCTTGCCCATAAGCCGCCCCTGCATGTCGACCTGGCATGCCAGCACGGTGTCGATGCGACCGTCGGCGACATCCTGCTTCAGATCGTCGAGCGTATAGATACTCATGTGGACTTCCCCATAAATTTAAGACTGAGATCGGAGCAACGAAACGGCATGCCTCCGCACGATGCGGCTGCGCGAGATTGCGCCTGATGCATTTTCGTTGGACCGGAGAACGGGGCCGCTGAACGCGGCCCCGCGGTTGAGGCAACTGACCTCAGCTTTCGCCGACAGCCTTTTCGGCGGCTGCGATTTCAGCCTGACGGCGAGCAACTTCCTCGCCGATCGGCGGTCCCTTGAAGCGGCGGCTTTCGAAGCCGAACCAGACGATCGCCGTCAGCACCAGGAAGCCGACGGTGACGTAGAGCGCCGGGCCGTTAGGCGGCTGCACGCCGAGAACGAAGATCAGGATCATCGCCAGGATCGTCAGCACCGAGAACAGCTTGTACATGCCCTCGCCGATGTTCCACGGCCCCATCTTGTCCCACTTCGACGTCCCCCAGGCGAACAGGCCGAGCGTGATCGGGATCGCGAAGGAGAAGAACAGGAAGATGACCGTGCAGGATACGACGATCGTGTAAACCGGCGTGTCGCCGATCGAAACGAGCGACGAGCCCCAGACGAACAGGACCGACAGGATCGACCCCGTCCAGATCGCCGAGACCGGAGTACGGTATTTCGGGCTGACCTTGGCAAGTGCCTTCGATGCCGGCAGGCCGCCATCGCGCGAGAAGGCGAAGATCATGCGCGACACCGAAGTGACGGTCGCAAGGCCGCACAGCCACTGGCACACGAAGATCGCCAGATAGAGCAGATCCTTGATGGTCGCGGGCACCTGCGTGTCCATCGCCCAGAAAAACACGTTCCAGCCCTGCTTGGCCGCGTCGTCCATGTTCGGCAGCATCAGCACGAACGAGCAAAGCATGATGTAGCCGAACAGCGCCGACCACAGCACCGACGACACCATGCCGCGCGGTACGGAATGGGCCGCCTTGACCGTTTCTTCCGACGTATGCGCCGAGGCGTCGTAGCCGGTGATCGTGTAGATCGGCAGCAGCAGGCCGAGCAGGAACACCCAGGTGCCAGACGTCGCCGGCCAGACATTGCCACCCGCTTCGCCGGAATAATTGGCGAAGGTGAAGAGGCGGCCGATCTCGTAGGACGGCGCGAAGAACAGGCACACGGCCGACAGCGCGATCGCCGACGCGAAGATCAGATATCCCGAAAAGTCCGTGAGCTTGGCCGTCAGACCGATGCCCATATGGTTCACCAAGGCCTGCGCGCCGGTGATGATGACGAGGAACAGGATGCGCACCGTGGTGCTGTCCTCAAGGCCGAAATAGCTGGTGCCGAACGCGCCCATGAAGAAGTAGTAGGTGCCGACGTTGATGGCGCCGAGAACCGTGACCAGACCGAGCAGGTTGAACCAGGCGGTCAGCCAGCCGGTGAAGCGGTTGCCGAGAATAGAGCCCCAGTGGTAGAGGCCGCCGGCCGTCGGATAGGCCGAGCTGATCTGTGCCATCGCGACGGCGAAGACCAGCGAAACGAAGCAACCGAGCGGCCAGCCGATGCCGATCGCCGCACCGCCGGCGCCGGCCGTTGCCTGCGCCAGCGAATTGATACCGCCGGAGAGAATGCAAATAATCGAGAATGAAACGGCAAAATTAGAAAAAGAGCTCATCCGCCGTTCGAGTTCCTGGGCATAGCCCATGGAATGCAGGATGTGCACATCCTGCTTCTTGTCGAGTTCCGAATAATCGGACATGACGTCCCCCTGTTTAGCCATCAGCCGCGGAATTGCCGCTGATTGTCCAGTGCCAAAAAGTGCCCGCGACGTGTTCGCCTGCGGACGGATCGCAGTTAAACTGCTCCCTGGGGTCTTATCTTTTGTCGTCAGGCGTCCAGGCTCTGCTGGAGCAGCCTCGTCAGATAGCTGGCCATGACCCCTTGGCCAGCCTGGTCTGCGATGAGGTCGTTACGGACCTCGATCATTACGTTGCGCAGCCCGCTGGAAAGCCCGTGCAGAACGAGCGTGTGCGTCACGCCGTCCTCGGGGCCATAGGGCTCGTTGCGCTCGATCTTGTAGGAAGCCTCACCCGATGCCGCAGCAGCGAGCATGCGGTCGGCAAGGCGGCTGTCGTCATCATGCAGGATGCCGATCTCAACGGCACGCGTCTTGCCGTGATAAATGGGAGTGAAGCTATGGACTGTCACGATCACGGTCTCCTGCCCCCTCGCCTTGCGGTCGCGAATCAGCGCCCGGATGGCGTCGTGGAAAGGAATATACACGGCTTTGGTGCGCGCGTGGCGTTCTTCAACGCTGAGACCGGCATTGCCCGGGATGTCGTAAATCTCGCTCTTCTCGGGCATCGCGCCCGCAGCTTCCGGCGGGCGGTTGCAGTCATAGATCAACCGGGAAACCCGCTGGTGCACCAGCGTCGCGTCGAGCGCGTCCGAAATGCCGCGCGCGACCGCGAGCGCGCCCGGATCCCACGCGATATGGCTGTTCAACGCCTCTACCGGCAGACCGAGCGTTCCGTAGCGCTTAGGCAGCATCCGCGACGCGTGCTCGCAGACCACAAGCACCGCGCTCTTGCCCTGCGGTCTCTCGACCACAACGCTTTCGCCGTCCGATTTGCTCAGGACCTCGAATTCAGCAGGCACCACGAACGCACCCCGATCATTAATAAAATATGTATAAGAAAAGAATTCTTCAGGTTTGAGATTGTGTCAAGCGCACTCTGAAAATTTCTTTTCATGACAACAGTTGACATGGATTGTGACAGCGTTGTTAACTTTCAGTGGGAAAGTGGCACAAGACCAATCCCGGGGAGCAAGATCGCGTGACCGTTGCGTCGAAAACAGTTTCGGACGTAATCCACTCGCATTTCGGCATGCTGACGCGCGCCGAGAAGCAGTTGGCTGAAAGTCTGCTGGACAACTACCCCGTCTCCGGACTGGGGAGCATCACGACGATCGCCGAGAACGCCGGCGTATCGACGCCGACGGTCGTGCGCATGGTTCAGAAGCTGGGCTTCAAGGGCTATCCCGATTTCCAGGCACATCTTCACCAGGAAGTCGAGGCGACGATCTCGAACCCGATCACCAAACACGACCGCTGGGCCTCGAATGCGCCGGGCACCCATATCCTCAATCGTTTCGCCGATGCCATCATGGGCAATCTGCGCCAGACGCTGACGGGGCTGGACACCGCCACCTTCGACAGCGTTGCGGCGCTGCTGTCGGATCGCAAGCGCGGCCTCTACTTCGTCGGCGGACGCATCACCGGCGCGCTGGCCGAATACTTTTTCACCCACATGCAGGTCATCCGCCCGCATACGGAACTGCTGTCCTCCAACTCCAGCAGCTGGCCGCAATATGTGCTGAACATGAGCCCCGGCGACCTGCTGGTGATCTTCGACATCCGCCGCTACGAGCAGGAGATGGTGAGCCTCGCGACCGCCGCCCGGAAGTGCGGTGCCGAGATCATCGTCTTCACCGACCAGTGGGGATCCCCCGCCGCCAAGCTGGCGCGCCATACGTTCCGTGTGCATATCGAAGCCCCTTCCGCATGGGACAGCTCCGTCGTCACGCTCTTCATTGTCGAGGCCCTCATCGAAGCTGTTCAGAGCTCGACATGGGACGAAACGAAGGAACGCATGAAAACCCTGGAGGGCCTGTTCGAGCAGACCCGGCTTTTCCGCAAACTCGGTTAGGAGGGAGACAACATACCACCAATGACGTAGGCAAATGCGGACTGGTGTCGTAAATGAAACATCGCTGTCAAACGCCTGCTATACCAAGAAAAATTAACGTCATTGAACTGTCACACAAGCTTCACGTAACCTCATTAACAGCATCGACGGACACTGAAACCCGAAGGAGAACAACAGTGATCTCTAATCTTTCTCGACTGCTCTCGCTCTCGACCGCGATCGTCGTGGCTTCGACTGCAATTGCCGCTGCCGAGCCGAGCGCCGAACTCATCGCTGCCGCCAAGAAGGAAGGCACGCTGACCACGATCGCGCTCCCGCACGACTGGTGCGGCTACGGCGACGTCATTGCCGGCTTCAAGGCCAAGTACGGCCTCGAGGTGAACGAACTGAACCCGGATGCTGGTTCGGGCGACGAAATCGAAGCGATCAAGGCCAACAAGGGCAACACCGGCCCGCAGGCTCCCGATGTCATCGACGTCGGTCTCTCCTTCGGCCCGTCCGCCAAGGCCGACGGCCTGATCCAGCCCTACAAGGTCTCGACCTGGGACTCCATTCCTGACTCCGCCAAGGATGCCGACGGTTACTGGTACGGCGACTACTACGGCGTTCTCTCCTTCGTCGTGAACACCGACATCGTCAAGGAAGTTCCGAAGGACTGGGCCGACCTGAAGAAGTCGGACTACGCCAACAGCGTCGCTCTTGCCGGTGACCCGCGCGCCTCCAACCAGGCCGTCCAGGCTGTCTACGCCGCCGGCATCGCTGCCGGTGAAAAGGACGCGACCAAGGCTGGTGAAGCCGGTCTCGCCTTCTTCGGCGAACTCAACAAGGCAGGCAACCTCGTTCCCGTCATCGGCAAGTCCGCTTCGCTGGCACAGGGCTCGACCCCGATCGTCATCGCCTGGGACTACAACGGCCTGTCCTGGCGCGATACGCTCAAGGGCAACCCGCCGGTCGAAGTCGTCGTTCCGGCATCGGGCGTCAACGCAGGCGTTTACGTCCAGGCGATCTCCGCCTTCGCTCCGCACCCGAACGCTGCCAAGCTCTGGATGGAATACCTCTATTCGGACGAAGGTCAGCTCGGCTGGCTGAAGGGCTATTGCCACCCGATCCGCTTCAACGATCTGGCCAAGAACAAGAAGATCCCGCAGGAAATGCTCGACAAGCTGCCGCCGGCCGCTGCCTATGAAAAGGCAGTCTTCCCGACGCTCGAAGAGCAGGCCGCCGGCAAGACCGCCATCACCGGCAAGTGGGACAGCGTCGTCGGCGCCAACGTTCAGTAAGATCGCATGATCCCGCCTCTCCGCCGTTCAGGCGGGGAGGCTTTTTGCCCCTCCGACGCCGCAAGAAGAGCTTTTTCAATGAGCACTGTTTCGACGACGCCCGCGGTGAGCACGGCCCCGCTGATCACCAAGGACCGCGTGATCGACTGGCTGGGTATCGCGCCCTTCATTATTTTCGCGCTGCTTTTTCTCATTATTCCAACGCTCTATCTCGTCGTCGGCGCCTTTCTGTCGCCGGAGGGTAACTTCACGCTGAAGAACATCGGCGATCTCTTCACGCCCTCGATCCTCAGCGCCTATTGGATCAGCATCCGCGTCTCGGTCGCCTCCGCCCTCGGCGGCGCGCTGATCGGCTTCTTTCTTGCCTGGGCGGTCGTGCTCGGCGGCCTGCCGACCTCGGTTCGCTCGACGCTCTTGACCTTCTCCGGCGTCGCTTCGAATTTCGCGGGCATCCCGCTGGCCTTCTCGTTCCTGGCAACCCTTGGCCGCACCGGCCTCGTCACGGTGTTCCTGAGAGACTGGTTCGGCTTCAACCTCTACGGCACCGGCTTCAACCTGCTGTCCTTCTTCGGCCTGACCATCACCTACATGTACTTCCAGATTCCGCTGATGGTGCTGATCCTCACGCCGGCGCTCGACGGCATGAAGAAGGAATGGCGCGAGGCAGCCGAAATCCTCGGCGCCAGCAATCTTCAATATTGGACCCGGGTTGCCCTGCCGATCCTCTGGCCGAGCCTTCTCGGCACGACGTTGCTGCTCTTCGCCAACGCCTTCGGCGCCATCGCGACGGCCTATGCGCTGACGGGTTCCTCGCTCAACATCGTCCCCATCCTGCTCTATGCGCAGATCCGCGGTGACGTCCTGCACAATGCCAACCTCGGCTATGCGATCGCGCTCGGCATGATCGTGATCACCGGCGTGTCCAACATCCTCTATCTCATGCTGCGCATGCGCGCTGAACGGTGGCAGAAATGAAGGCTCAGAAACTCGGCGCCTGGATCGCCATCGCCATCGGCGCGACCTATTTTATCGTGCCTCTGCTCGGAACCATCGAGTTCTCGCTGCGCATGCGCCGCGACGCCTACAGCTTCGACGCCTATGCATCGGTCTTCTCCGACGAGCGCTTCCGCGCGACCTTCGGCTATTCGATGATGATGGCGCTGTTGACCATCGTCTTCGGCATGCTGCTGATCGTGCCGACGGCCTACTGGGTGCGGCTGCGCATGCCGCAGATGCGCCAGGTGGTGGAGTTCATCACGCTGCTGCCGCTGGTCATCCCGGCCATCGTCATCGTCTTCGGTTATCTGAGGATGTACAATTCCTCGTCCTACCTGCCGATGACCGGCTCGACGACGGGAACCAACATCCTGCTCGTCTTCTCCTACATCACCCTGTCCCTGCCCTACATGTACCGTTCCGTCGATACCGCCATGCGCGCGATCGACGTGAGGACGCTGACCGAGGCCGCCCAGAGCCTCGGCGCCAGCTGGTGGACGATCATGTTCAAGTGCATCTTCCCGAACGTGATGAGCGGCATTCTCTCCGGCGCCTTCATCACGCTGGCGATCGTCATGGGCGAATTCACCTTCGCAGCGCTTCTCAGCCGCCCGGCCTTCGGTCCCTACCTGCAGCTGGTCGGCGCCAACCGCGCCTATGAGCCCTCGGCGCTCGCCGTGATCGCATTCTCCATCACCTGGCTCAGCATGGGCCTGCTCAATCTCGTCTCGCGCATCGGCAGATCCCGTCCGGCCAAGGCTTAAGGTATTTCGATATGTCTTTTCTCTCGTTGACCAACATTCAGAAATCCTTCGGCCAGGTTCAGGTCGTCAAGGACTTCAACATGAATATCGAGAAGGGCGAGTTCGTCTCCTTCCTCGGGCCGTCCGGCTGCGGCAAGACCACCGTGCTGCGCATGATCGCCGGCTTCGAAAACCCCACCGGCGGCAATCTCAGTATCGCCGGCAAGGACATCGCGCCGCTGAAGCCTAACCAGCGCAACATCGGCATGGTCTTCCAGGCCTACGCGCTCTTCCCGAACATGACGGTGCATGACAACGTCGCCTTCGGCCTGAAGATCGCCGGCAAGCCGAAGGACGAGATCGACGCACGCGTCAAGGAGATGCTCGCGCTGATCCATCTCGGCCACCTCGCCGACCGCTATCCCTACCAGATGTCGGGCGGCCAGCAGCAGCGCGTGGCGCTCGCCCGCGCCCTTGCCGCCAAGCCGCAGGTCCTGCTGCTCGATGAGCCGCTGTCGGCGCTCGACGCCAAGATCCGCGTCTCGCTGCGCGAGGAAATCCGCCAGATCCAGCAATCGCTGGGGATCACCACCATCTTCGTCACCCACGACCAGGAAGAAGCCCTGTCGATCTCCGACCGCATCGTCGTCATGAACGGCGGCCGCGCCGACCAGATCGGCACGCCCTTCGAGATCTACAACACCCCCGCCACCCGCTTCGTCGCCTCCTTCGTCGGCACGCTGAACCTGATCGAGGCCAAGGTCGTCGACCCCGCCGCCAACCGCATCCAGATCGGCGACCAGGGCGTGACGCTCCGGCAGTCCGTCGCCGCCTTCAATGCCGGCGACACCGTCTCGTTGGCACTGCGCCCGGAAGCGGGCTCGCTGGCCGAAAGCACCCCCAGCGACACGAAGCTGACTGGCCAGGTCGTCTCCGCCCACTTCCTCGGCTCGGTCATCCGTACCCGCATGAACGTCGGCGGCAACGTCATCTCCTTCGACATGTTCAACAGCCCCGGCGTCAAACCGCCGGCCACGGGCGAGACCGTGACGCTGCGCTTCATGGCCGCCGACCTGCTGGTCATCCGCGACTGACCGTCCAACTGCCGGATCTGAAAGGCGTCGTTCCATGGCGGCGCCTTTTCCATTTGCGGCTTTGCCACACTGGCAGCCTCCATCGCGCCACATGCAGCGAAAGCGGGAGAAATCGCTTGTAATGCCCGGCGGGTTGCGCGACGACGGGACGGATCATTCATTTCGGCAAAGTCAGTTCAGCATGTCTCCCACCACGACCCCTGCGGCCGCCCCGCGCAGCCTCACCGCTCAGGATTTCAAGACGCTCGGCCTCTCCGCTCTCGGCGGCGCACTCGAGTTCTACGATTTCATTATCTTTGTCTTCTTCGCCAGCGTCATCGGCCACCTGTTCTTTCCGCCTAATATGCCCGACTGGCTGGTGACCATCCAGACTTTCGGCATCTTCGCTGCCGGTTACCTCGTGCGCCCGATCGGCGGCATCGTGCTTGCCCATTTCGGCGACATGTTCGGCCGCAAGCGGGTCTTCGCCTTCTCGATCCTCCTGATGGCGCTCTCCACGCTCGGTATGGCGGCCATGCCGACATACGCCACCATCGGCGTCGCGGCACCAATCCTTCTGATCCTCATGCGCGTGCTGCAGGGTGCGGCCATCGGCGGCGAAGTGCCCGGCGCCTGGACGTTCGTCGCCGAGCATGTTCCCTTCCGCCGCGTCGGTTTCGCCTGCGGCTTCCTCTGCTCAGGCCTGACGCTCGGCATCCTGCTCGGCTCCTTCATCGCCACCATCATCAACTCGGTCTTCACGCCGGAGGATGTGGCAAGCTACGCCTGGCGCATTCCCTTTTTCCTCGGCGGCATCTTCGGCCTCGTCGCCGTCTATCTCCGCCGCTGGCTGCAGGAAACGCCGATCTTCTCGGAGATGAAGCAGAGCCGCTCGCTGGTGCGCGAACTGCCGCTGAAGGCCGTGCTGCGCGACTATCCGCGCGGCGTCATCGTCTCGATCATCCTCACCTGGATCCTGTCTGCCGGCATCGTCGTCACCACGCTGATGACCGCGACCTTCCTGCAGAAGCTCTATGGCTACACCGCGCAGCAGTCGCTGGCGGCCACCAGCTTCGGCACGCTGTTCCTGATCTTCGGCACGGCGGCCGCCGGCGCGATCGTCGACCGGGTCGGCTCCGGCCGGTTCTTCGTGGTGTCGAGCATCTTCTTCGGCGTCGCCACCTTCGCCTTCTACAGCTACGCAGCCGTCTCGCTGACGGTTCTCTTCGCGCTCTACGCGGTGATGGGCCTGGCGGTCGGCATGGTCGGCGCCGTGCCCTACGTGATGGTCCGGGCGTTCCCGGCCCGCGTCCGCTTCACCGGCCTCTCCTTCTCCTACAACATTTCCTACGCCATCTTCGGCGGCCTGACACCGCTGGCGGTCGCCTCGTTGCTGCCGCTGAACCCGATGGCCCACGCCTACTACCTGCTGTTCATCGCGGCCCTCGCCTTCGGCCTCGGCCTCTACCTGATCGCCAAGGGCGACAGCGTCGAGGCGGAAGTCGGTATCGAGGAACTGACGGACCGATTGGCTCAGAAGGCCTGACATGCAAAGGGCGGCCACTGGCCGCCCTTCTTGTATTCACGAGCGCCGAGGCATCGCCGCCCTAGCGGATCGCCTGGTCGTTCCCGTCGAACCGGTGCATACGCGCCTGATCCGGCGTCGCAAACACCACTTCGTCGGGCTCGTACTGGTGCTCGCCGAACAGCCGCGCCGTCAGCAGCCCGCATTGGTCGGATTCAAGATAGACGATGGTATCGGCGCCGAGATGTTCGACATGGACGATCTTCGCCTTCCAGGTGCCGCTGTCGCGCGACAACGTCAGGTGCTCCGGCCGGATGCCGATCGTCTTCGCCTCCTTGTCCCCTAGCTTGTCGGCGGCGATGAAATTCATCATCGGCGAACCGATGAAGCCGGCGACGAAGACGTTGGCCGGTTTGTTGTAGAGCTCCATCGGAGACCCGATCTGCTCGATCGAGCCGGCGTTCAGCACCACGATCTTGTCGGCAAGCGTCATCGCCTCGACCTGGTCGTGGGTGACGTAGATCATTGTCGCCTTCAGTTGACGGTGCAGCTTGGCGATCTCCAGGCGCGTCTGCACGCGCAGCGCCGCGTCGAGGTTGGAGAGCGGCTCGTCGAAGAGGAAGAGTTCCGGCTCGCGCACGATGGCGCGGCCGATGGCGACGCGCTGGCGCTGGCCGCCGGAAAGCTCGGCCGGGCGGCGCGCCAGATAGGGCGCCAACGAAAGCATGGACGAGGCACCCGTCACCCGCGTCTCGATCTCCTCCTTCGGCATGCCCGCCTGCTTCAGGCCGAGCCCCATATTGTCCTTGACCGTCAGGTGCGGATAGAGCGCGTAAGACTGGAACACCATGGCGATGCCGCGCTTGGCCGGCGGTGTCAGTGTCTCGTCGCGTCCGTTGATGATCACCGAGCCCGAGGTCACGTCCTCGAGGCCCGCGATCGAGCGCAAAAGGGTCGACTTGCCGCAGCCGGATGGACCGACGAAGATGACGAACTCGCCGTCCTTCACGTCGAGGTCGATCCCCTTCAGGACGTCATGCGTGCCGTAGGTCTTGCGGATGGATTTGAGTTGAAGCGATCCCAATGCTCGTATTCCTTACAGTTTGCCCGGCGCGTGCAGCTTCACGGCCTGGCCGGTACGCACGCTTTCGTCGGCGGCGAGGCAGATGCGCAGCGATGCGACGGCGTCTGCCATGTGGCGGTTAAGGTCGATATCCTCGCGGATGGCCTTCAGCATGAAGGCCTGCTCGCGGTCGCAGAGTTCCTGATGGCCGGGCTCGCCCGCCATCGTCATGTCCTCGTCCGGCCGGATGAACCTGCCGTCGGCGCCGGTCTCGGCGCTGTGCAGGCGAATGACCGATGTCTTCGTATGCGCATCGATATCGTCGGACTTGGCGTTCGGGTCCATGACGATCGACACCGACCCCCTCGGCGACATGATGTCTTTCACGAAGAAGGCCGTCTCCGAGATCATCGGCCCCCAGCCTGCCTCGTACCATCCAACCGAGCCGTCCTCGAACAGCACCTGCAGCTGGCCGTAATTATACATGTCGGGCGCGATCTCGTCGGAGAGCCGGAGCCCCATGCCGCGCACCTCCACCGGCCGCGCATCGGTGATCTGGCACATGACGTCGACATAGTGCACGCCGCAATCGACGATCGGCGATGTCGTGCGCATCAGCGACTTGTGCGTTTCCCAGGTCGGGCCACTGGACTGCTGGTTGAGATTCATGCGGAACACATAGGGTCCGCCGAGCTTGCGCGCCTCCTCGATCAGCCGCATCCAGGAGGGATGATGGCGAAGGATGTAGCCGATCACGAGCTTGCGCCCGGCCTTCTGCGCCGCCGCCACGACGCGCTCGGCGTCGGCGACCGTGGTCGCAAGCGGCTTCTCGACGAAGACGTCGCAACCGGCTTCGAAGGCGGCGACCGCGTAGTCGGCATGCGTATCCGAATAGGTGCAGACGGCGCAGAGATCGGGTTTCAGCTCGGCGAGCGCCGCCTGGAAATCCCTGTGCACCTCGTAGCCCTGCAACTCCGGTGGCAGATCGGGCGTCGAGCGATTGACCAGCCCGACGATCTCGAAGCCGGGATTGTTATGATAGGCCAGCGCATGGCTGCGGCCCATGTTGCCGAGACCGGCGACGAGGACGCGGATCGGTTTGTCTGACGCGCTCACTTGACCGCTCCCGAGGTGATGCCGCGGATCAGTTGCCGCGAGAAGATGACGTAGAGAACCAGGATCGGCAGGATCGCCAGCGACAGGGCCGCCAGAACCGCGTTCCAGTTCGTGACGAACTGACCGATGAATATCTGCGAACCGAGCGTCACCGTCTTCGTCGCTTCGGCCGGCGCCAGGATAAGCGGGAACCAGAGATCGTTCCAGATCGGGATCATCGTGAACACGGCGACCGTAGCCATCGCCGGGCGCACCAGCGGCAAGACCAGGCGGAAGAAGATCGCGTATTCCGAGAGACCGTCGATGCGCCCGGCGTTCTTCAGGTCGTCGGAAACGCTGCGCATGAACTCCGAGAGGATGAAGATCGCGAGCGGTATCCCCTGCGCGGTGTAGACGAGGATGAGCGCCGTCAGCGTGTTGACCAGCCCCGCCGCCACCATGCCCTGCAGGATCGCCACGGTCCCAAGTCGGATCGGGATCATGATGCCGATCGCCATGTAGAGACCGACAAGCGTGTTACCCTTGAAGCGGTATTCCGACAGCGCGAAAGCGGCCATGGCACCGAACAGCAGCACCAGAAAGATCGAAACGATCGTCACGATGAAGCTGTTCTGGAAGTAGAGGGCGAAATCTCCCTGCCCCAGAACCGTCTTGTAGCCGACGAGGCTGAAGGTCGACGGCGTCGGCACCTGCATCGGCGAGCGAAAGATCGCGTTGCGGTCCTTGAACGAGTTGATGATCGTGAGGAACACTGGAAAGATGGCGACCAGCGTGTAGCCGATCAGCGCCAGATGAACGAGACCGGTGCGGATTGGGGATGTGCGCGCTCTGTTGGACATGACACCCTCCTCAGAACTGGTAGCGACGCATGCGCCGCTGGATGGCGAAAAGATAGAACGACACGCCGGCGAGGATGATCAGGAACATCACGGTCGCGATCGTCGCGCCCATCGAGCGGTCGCCGAGTTGCAGCTGGAAACCGAAGAAGGTGCGGTAGAGCAGCGTGCCCAGGATGTCGGTCGACATGTCGGGTCCCGCAAGCGCCCCCTGCACCGTGTAGACCAGGTCGAAAGCGTTGAAATTGCCGACGAAGGTGAGGATCGAGATGATGCCGATCGCCGGCAGGATCAGCGGCAGCTTGATCTTCCAGAACTGCGCCCAGCCGGTGATGCCGTCGCATTCGGCGGCCTCGATTACCTCCTCGGGGATGCTCAGAAGCGCTGCATAGATCAGCATCATCGGGATGCCGATATACTGCCAGTTCGAGATCAGCGACACCGCGATCAGTGCCGGACCGGACTGCCCGAGCCAGGGCGCGAACAGACCCTTCATGCCGACGAGGCTCATCAGCCACGGGGCGACGCCCCAGATCGGCGAGAGGATCAGCTTCCAGATGAAACCGACGATCACGAAGGACAGCAGCGTCGGCAGGAACATGGCGGTGCGGTAGAAAGCCACGAACCGCAGCCGTGGCGTCGACAGAAGCGCGGCCAGCGCGATGCCGATCGGGTTCTGCACGCACATGTGGATGATGAAGAAGACCAGGTTGTTGCGCAGCGCGTTCCAGAAGTCGTGGGCCCAGCGGGCATCGCCGAACAGCACCTTGTAATTGGCGAAACCGACGAATGTCTGCGCGCCGTCGACGGTGTTGTAGAGCGAAAGCCGGAGCGTCTCGATCAGCGGCAGGATCATGATCGCCGAATAGACGACCACCGCGGGCAGGAGGAAAACGCCGATATGCCAGCGTATGGGGCGCTTGATCGGGGCCGCTTCGAAATGGCTGTCGGCTTCGCTCATTGTCTCTCGTCTTGTCTTTGGTTTACGGCGATCGCGCCGCCCTGATTGTCTTTGGAGGGGAAAACCCTCTCTGGCCTGCCGGCCATCTCCCCCACAAGGGGAGAGAAGACTCGCGGCGCCCACCTGCCTCAATCGAGGCTCGGAGGGGCCGGCTAGGTTAAGCCCTCCCCCTTGTGGGGAGGGTTGGGAGGGGCCTTTGACTTGGCGCTAAGCCCCACCCTTCGAGACGGGCACTGCTTACTTGCCCGGCTTGTACCAGCCGTCGAGGCCCTTCTGCAGCTTCTCGGCGGCGACCTGCGGCGTGTCCGTGCCGTTGATCACGTTGGCCGATTCAACCCAGGTCTCGTTTTCCAGGTTCGGCGTGCCGCGCGACAGGATCTGGTAGGTCGAGCGGACGGTCGACTTGTACGGGCCGCGCCAGGAAACGAATTCCTGAGCCAGCGGATCGCTCATCTTCACCGGGTTGGAGTTCAGGCTGAAGAAGCCCGGCAGCGAGTTGGCGTAGATGTCGGCGAATTCGCTGGAAGCGACCCACGACAGGAACTTCTTGGCTTCCTCGGCATGCGCGCTCTTGGCGTTGAGGCCGACACCGATATCCGGATGGTCGGAGATGTAGCCCGTATCACCGGCCTTCGGGACCGGCGGCGGGAATGCGCCCATCTTGAACTGGGCCTGGCTGTTGAACAGCGCGATTTCCCAGGAACCGGCCGGATAGATGGCGGCGCGGCCGAGCGTGAAGAGGTTCTGGCTGTCCGAGTAGGTCTGGGCTTCGAAGCCGTCACCGAGATAAGGCTTCCACTTGGCAAGCTCTTCGTAGGGCTTGACCCAGTCGGCATCCGTCAGCTTCTGCTTGCCGGAGATCAGTGCAGCGCGGCCTTCTTCACCCTTCCAGTAGTTCGGACCGATGTTCTGGTAGCCCATGGTGGCTGCTTCCCAGAGATCCTTCGTGCCCATCGCGAGCGGAATGAAGGTACCGTCGGCCTTGATCTTCTCGAGCGCCGCGAAGAACTCGTCTTCTGTCTTCGGCACCTCGATCTTCAGCTGGTCGAAGGCATCCTTGTTGTAGATGAAGCCGTGGATGACGGATGCCATCGGTACGCAGAAGGTGGACTTGCCGTCGTCGGTCGACCAGGCCGCCTTGGCGACCGGCGTGAAGCTCTCCATGCCCGACAGGCTCGTCAGATCGGCAAGCTGCTTCTTGTTGAAGAGCTCGAGCGATGCGTCGAACGGACGGCAGGTGATGATATCGCCTGCGGAGCCGGCATCGAGCTTGGCGTTCAGCGACGCGTTGTATTCAGTCGGCGCGGTCGGCGAGAAGACGATTTTGATGCCCGGATTCTTGGCTTCGAAAGCCGGGATGATCTTTTCCTGCCAGATCTGCAGGTCGTCGTTGCGCCAGCTTTCGACCGTCAACGTGACATCCGCGGCATGCGCGAAGCCAACCGACGTCAGCAGGCTGGATGCCAGCAGGAAGCCTTTCAGTGCGGTGTTCTTCATTTCCCTCTCCTGTTCGAAGCGCTCCGGGGCGCTGTTCTTGGTCTGAAGCGAACGGCTGATGACGGAGCTTGGCTGCGGAGTCCTCCGCGAACCACGCATTCTCCAACTTCGTCTTCCATCGAGTGGTTCGGCTAGTTTTCGGTGCCGACTTGTGCCTGATCGATGCGCTGTTCCCTGCGCGAATTAAAGTCCAAAAAAATACCAATTGTCCAGCCAATTTTAACTTTCGCCATCAGGAAAATGAGGATTGCGATTTTTAGTGTTTAAAATCAGCATGATAAAAACTTCGAAGTTTCGCTCAAAAGACGCTTGGTAAATGGTATTTTTTTGGTATTGTACAGAAAAACAAGGCGGAACGGCGTATCTGAGGGTTCGATGACAGAACTTGCAATCGGCATTGACGGCGGCGGATCGAGCTGCCGGGCGGCCATCATGGATGGAACGGGACGGGTTCTCGGGCGCGGCACCGCCGGTCCCTCCAACATTCTCTCCGACCTCGACAATTCCCTGCTGAACATCGTCGCTTCCGCCCGCAACGCCGTGGCCGATGCCGGCTTGCCGAATGAGACGTTGTCTTCCGCGGTAGCGGTCGTCGGCGTCGCCGGCGCCAATGTCGGCGATTATGCCGAGCGCGTCGAACGTGCGCTCCCCTTTGCCAAACGCCGCGTCGTCACCGACGCCTCAACCGCGCTGCAGGGAGCGCTCGGCGATTCCGATGGTGTCATCGGCGCCTTCGGCACCGGCTCGGTCTACAATGCCCGACGCGACGGCAAGCTCTGCGGCATCGGGGGCTGGGGCTTCGTGATCGGCGACCAGGCGAGCGGCGCCCGGCTCGGCCGCGATCTGCTCGAAGCCGCCCTCCTCGCCCATGACGGCATCCGAAAGCCCTCTGCGCTGAGCCGCGAAGTGATGGCCGAATATGGCGACGATCCCGAGTGCGTCGTGGAATTCGCCCACGCATCCCAGCCCAGGGACTTTGCCCGCTACGCGCCTCTGGTCTTCGACTTTGCCGCCAAGGGCGATCCGATCGGCACCGCCATCGTCGAGACCGCCGTCCGCTCGATCGGCGAGAGCCTCGATGCGCTGCTCTGGCCCGCCTGCCCGGCGATCTGCCTTCTCGGCGGTCTTGCCAATGCCTACCGGCCCCTGCTCGCCGAGCGCCACCAATCGCTGCTGAAGGAGCCGAAGGGCGATGTGCTGCAGGGTGCGATCGAGCTTGCGGTTCAGTTCCTGCGCGAGCAGGGAAAGGATGCCGCGTGACCGAGGATATCGCCAGCATCCTGTCGCCCGATCGCCTGCAGGCCGGCGGCACCGGCCCGCTCTATGTCAAGCTGCGCCGCACGCTCGAGGAGGCTATCCGCACCGGCTCGCTCGGCCATGGTGACGCCCTGCCGCCGGAACGCGATATCGCGGAACTGGCAACCGTCAGCCGCGTGACCGTGCGCAAGGCGATCGACGAGCTGGTGGCCGATGGCCTGCTCGTTCGCCGCCACGGCTCCGGCACCTTCGTGACCAAGCCCGTCTCGAAGGTCGAGCAGCGCCTGTCGCAGCTAACCTCGTTCACCGAGGACATGGCCCGGCGCGGCATGACCTCGCGCTCGGAATGGCTGCACAAGGGCATCCACACGCCCTCGCCCGACGAAATGATGATTCTCGGCCTGGCAACCGACATCAAGGTTTCGCGCCTCAGCCGCCTCCGCATTGCCGACGACCAGCCGCTGGCGATCGAAAACGCCAGCGTCTCCGGAGAATTCCTGCCCGACCCCTTCGTCGTGACGACGTCGCTCTATGCCGAACTCGAGCGGCGCGAGGTGCGCCCCGTGCGCGCCGTGCAGCGCATTTCGGCAACCAACATGAAGGAGGAGGACGCCCGGCTCTTGGGGGTCTCCGTCGGCGCGGCCGGATTGTCCATCGAGCGCATCTCCTACCTCGGCTCCGGCCGGGCGGTGGAGTTCACCCGCTCGCTCTATCGCGGCGATGCCTATGATTTCGTGGCGGAACTGACGATCGGCACATCGTGATCACGGCACGCGTTGAAGCCGGGCGCCCTTGCCGCTATTGCTGGTGACATGACCAGAAAACCGACGATCTCCGTTCTCGCGACCATCACCGATCCGGGCAATCCGGCCAAGCCGAACGAGGATCGCCTCGGCCACAACGAAGCCTGCGCCTTCGTGATCGACGGCGCCACCGGCCTTGGCGACCGGCAGTATATCGACGAAACAGGCAGCGACGCAGCCTGGATCGCCGCGCAGTTCGCCGACAGCTTCCGAAGCGGGATCACCCGCGACACCGCGATCTCCGACATTGCCCGCGCCGCATCGCTGAAGGCCCGCGCCACCTTCACCGCAAACCACCCGGAGGTTCCGCGCTACGCCTGGCCTCTCTCCGCCTTCGCCATGGTGCACGCGGCGGAGGACAGCCTCTCCTTCTACGGCCTCGGCGATTCGTGCCTCTTCCTGCTGCGGGAAGACGGAACGGCGAGCCTGCATATGGCCATCCCCGGCGCCTATACGCGCGAGCAGGCCCACGCCCAGAGCCACATCGCCCGCACCGGCGGCATCACCAAAGGCGGCGGCGCGCTTGGTGATGCCGAAACGCTGACCGCCCTTCGCAAACACCGCGAAAGCCAGAACACGCCGGGCGGCATCTGGACGCTCGGCCTCGTGCCGGAAGCGGCCGATCATCTCGTTTCGGAAAAACTCGCCATCACCGGCAAGGCTCACGCCATCGTCTGCAGCGACGGCCTGTCCGATCTCGTCGTGCTCTATGAAGCCTATGATGCGGCAGGGCTGGTGCGCGCGGCGCTCGACAGAGGTCTAGGCCCACTCGTCGAGCAACTGCGTCGCTTCGAGCGCGAGACGGATCCGGAAGGCCTGCGCTATCCCCGCTTCAAGCAGTGCGACGACACGACCGCGATCCTGGTCGAGCTCACGGCGTGATCGCCACTGAGGGAATGGCGATTTCCGATCCAGGATCAGGCCCTTGGCCGATGATCCTGAATCATTTTCTCGGACAGTTGAATCAGCTCCTGAAGACGCGCCCGATCAGGCCGCGTCCTCGATATCTTCATCGCGCTTGCGTGGCACGTAGTTGAGCACCGGACCGAGCCAGCGCTCGACCTCGGAGATCTCCATGCCCTTGCGGCCGGCATAGTCCTCGACCTGATCGCGCTCCACTTTGGCAACGCCGAAGTAATAGGCGTCGGGGTGGCCGATATAGATGCCCGACACGGACGAACCCGGCCACATGGCGTAGCTCTCGGTGAGCTTCACGCCGGCGGCGTTTTCCGCATCGAGCAGCGCGAACAGAGTCTTCTTCTCGGTATGATCGGGCTGCGCCGGATAGCCGGGCGCCGGACGGATACCGGAATACTCCTCGGTGATCAGCTGCTCCTTGCTGAGCGCCTCGTCCTTGGCATAGCCCCAATACTCGCGGCGAACCTCTTCGTGCATCCGCTCGGCGAACGCCTCCGCGAAACGGTCGGCCAGCGCCTTGACGAGAATCGACGAGTAATCGTCGTTGGCGCGTTCGAAACGCTCGGCGATCGCCACTTCCTCGATACCGGCGGTGACGACGAAGCCGCCGACATAGTCCTGCACGCCGCTGTCGACAGGCGCCACGAAGTCCGACAAAGCCACATTCGGCCGCCCGTCGCGCTTCGAAAGCTGCTGGCGCAGCGTGTAGAATGTCGCGAGCTCTTCCTTCCGGCCGTCATCCTTGAACAGGCGGATATCGTCGCCGACAGCACCCGCCGGCCAGAAGCCGATGACGGCGCGCGGACGGAACCACTTCTCGTCGATGATCTTCTTCAGCATCGTCTGCGCATCGGCCCAAAGCGCCCGTGCCGCCTCGCCCTGCTTCTCGTCCTCGAGGATGGCGGGATAGCGACCGCGCAGTTCCCAGGTCTGGAAGAACGGCGTCCAGTCGATGTATTCGGCCAGCGTCGCCAGATCGTAATCCTCGAACACCTTGGTTCCGAGGAAGCTCGGCTTGGCGGGCGCGTAAGCTGACCAATCGATCTTCTGCGCGTTCTCGCGGGCACGGGTCAGCGGCAGGCGCACCTTCTCGGCCTCGCTGCGGGCATGGGCCGCCGCGACCTTGGCATATTCGGCGCGGATGTCGGTGATGTAGTCGTCGCGATTGTCAGGCGAGAGCAGCGACGAAACCACGCCGACCGCGCGGCTGGCGTCGGTGACGTAGACGGTCTGGCCCTTGTTGTAACCAGGATGGATCTTCACGGCCGTATGGACACGGCTGGTCGTGGCGCCGCCGATCAGAAGCGGCAGGTCTAGGCCCTGGCGCTCCATTTCGGCCGCGACATGCACCATCTCGTCCAGCGACGGCGTGATCAGGCCCGACAGGCCGATGACATCGACCTTCTCGGCAACGGCCGTCTCCAGGATCTTCGTCGCCGGCACCATGACGCCGAGGTCGATGATCTCGTAATTGTTGCAGGCGAGCACGACGCCGACGATGTTCTTGCCGATATCGTGGACGTCACCTTTGACGGTCGCCATCAGGATCTTGCCGGCCGACTTGCGGTCGTCGCCGCCGTTCAGCCGCTTCTCTTCCTCCATGTAGGGAAGGAGAACGGCCACGGCCTGCTTCATCACACGCGCCGACTTGACGACCTGCGGCAAGAACATCTTGCCCGAACCGAACAGATCGCCGACGACGTTCATGCCGGCCATCAGCGGGCCTTCGATAACGTGCAGCGGACGGGCTGCGTTCTGGCGCGCCTCTTCCGTATCGGCATCGATATATTCGGTGATGCCGTTGACCAGCGCATGTTCGAGCCGCTTCTCGACCGACCATTCGCGCCAGGAGAGATCCTGCACACGGCCCTCGCGCGCCGCGCCGCCCCGGAACTTTTCGGCCACTTCGAGCAGCCGCTCGGTGGCGTCGGCGCGGCGGTTCAGCACCACGTCCTCGCACGCCTCGCGCAGTTCCGCGTCGATCTGGTCGTAGACGGCCAGCTGGCCGGCATTGACGATACCCATGTCCATGCCCGCCTGGATGGCGTGGTAGAGGAACACGGCATGCATCGCCTCGCGCACCGGCTCGTTGCCGCGGAAGGAGAAGGAGAGGTTCGAAACGCCGCCCGAAATATGCACCAGCGGCATCGTCTTGCGGATCGTGCGCGTCGCCTCGATGAAGTCGACGCCGTAATTGTTGTGCTCTTCGATACCGGTGGCGACCGCAAAGACGTTCGGGTCGAAGATGATGTCCTCGGGCGGGAAACCGGCCTTTTCGGTCAAGAGCTTGTAGGCGCGGGTACAGATCTCGACCTTGCGGTCATAGGTATCCGCCTGCCCCGTCTCGTCGAAGGCCATGACGACGACGGCCGCGCCATAGGCGTGCAGCAGCCTCGCCTGCGCGAGAAAATTCTCTTCGCCTTCCTTGAGCGAGATCGAGTTGACGATCGGCTTGCCCTGCACCCGCTTCAGGCCGGACTCGATGATCGAGAACTTCGACGAGTCGATCATCACGGGCACGCGGGCGATATCCGGCTCGGCGGCGATCAGGTTCAGGAACTCGACCATCGCCTTTTCGGAATCGATCAGGCCTTCGTCCATGTTGATGTCGATGATCTGCGCGCCGTTTTCGACCTGATCGCGCGCGACATCGAGCGCTGCCGTGTAATCGGCATTGGTGATCAGCTTGCGGAAGCGAGCCGAGCCCGTGACGTTGGTGCGCTCGCCGACGTTGACGAAGGGGATGTCCTTGGTGAGCTCGAAGGGCTCGAGGCCCGACAGCGACATGAACGGACGATGCTCGGGGATCGGACGCGGCTTGTACTTGGCGACAACCTCGGCAATCGCCTTGATATGTTCAGGCGTCGAGCCGCAGCAGCCGCCGACGATGTTGACGAGACCCTCGCGGGCGAACTCGTCGATCTGTGCTGCCATCAGCTCGGGCGTCTCGTCATACTGACCGAACTCGTTGGGCAGGCCCGCATTCGGATAGGCGCAGATGAACGTGTCGGCAACGCCCGACAGCTCCTGCAGATGCGGACGCATGGCGTTGGCGCCGAGCGCGCAGTTCAGGCCGATCGTGAACGGGTTGGCGTGGCGCACCGAGTTCCAGAAGGCCGACGGCGTCTGGCCCGACAGCGTGCGGCCGGAAAGGTCGGTGATCGTACCAGAGATCATGACAGGCAGGCGAACGCCCTTGGCTTCGAAGCGCTCCTCGCAGGCGAAGATGGCAGCCTTCGCGTTCAGCGTGTCGAAGATCGTCTCGATCAGGATGATATCGGCGCCGCCATCGATCAGGCCGTCGATCTGCTCGGCATAGGCGGAGCGCAAATCGTCGAAGGTGACGGCGCGGAAGCCGGGATTGTTGACGTCGGGCGAGATCGAGGCGGTGCGGTTGGTCGGGCCGATGGCGCCGGCGACGAAGCGGCGCTTGCCGTCCTCGCGCTCTGCGCGGATGCAGGCGCGGCGCACGACTTCGGCACCTTCCTTGTTCAGCGCATAGACCTCGCCTTCCATGGCGTAATCGGCCTGCGCGATGCGGGTGGACGAGAAGGTGTTGGTCTCGAGAATATCGGCGCCGGCCTTGGCGTATTTGTAATGGATCTCCTCGATCGCATCCGGCTGCGAGAGGATGAGAAGGTCGTTGTTGCCCTTCTGGTGGCAGGCGCAGCCGATGAAGCGGTCGCCGCGGAAATGATCCTCGTCGAAACCCAGCCCCTGGATCTGCGTGCCCATGGCGCCGTCAAGGACGAGAATGCGTTCGCTGGCGGCTTTCCTGAGCGCTGCAAACACTTCACTGCCGTCGCGCTTTTCCCCTTCGGGGCCAAACAGATTGTTGAACACGGGCGGACTCCTTGACGTCATTATAAAGACAAGCCGCCCAAATCACATAAAGATATCTTTATGTCAATATATCAGCGACATTTTCGCCATTGCCGACGCACGGCGGATGACAGACTCGAACGCCCCCTATATAGGCAATTTCAAAGCATTGTGTAGAAATCGGAGGAGTATCATGGCACCTGCAACCGGCGACGCCGCGCTCGGCAACTGGACGACGCGCACCTATCACCGCGACTGGCTGGTCGCCCAGGCCAACGGCCTGTTCGATTTCTTCCAGCATGATTCCATCAATCCCAAGGGTGGCTTCTACGATCTCGACGACACCGGCAAGCCGCTCGACGCCGAGGGCCAGGTGCGCGGCATTCATATCGCCGCCCGCGCCGTCCATTGCTTCTCGATCGGCACCCTGCTCGGCCGCCCCGGCGCATCCGATGTCGTCGATCACGGCATGCAGTACATCTGGAACCACCACCGGGATCAGAAGAACGGCGGCTATTTCTGGTCGCTGAACAATGACGGCCCCGTCGACACCAACAAGCAGGGCTACGGCCACGCCTTCGTGCTCTTGGCCGCCTCCTCCGCCAAGACCATCGGCCACCCGCTTGCCGACGGCATGCTCGCCGATATCACCGAGGTGCTGAACACCCGCTTCTGGGAAGCGAAGCACGGCGCCATCGCCGAGGAATTCACCGCCGACTGGCAGCCGCTCGATGGCGGCACCTATCGCGGCCAGAACTCCAACATGCACCTGACTGAAGCCTTGATGGCCGCCTTCGAGGCGACCGGTGACCGCGACTATCTGACCAAGGCCGAAAGCATCGCCGATCTGGTCATCCGCCGCGCAGCCGGCTCCGTGGGCTGGCGTGTCGCCGAGCACTTCGACACGGAATGGGCGCTCGACAAGAACTACTACCACCCCAACGAGATGTTCCGCCCGGCCGGCACCACGCCTGGCCACTCGCTCGAGTGGGCCCGCCTGATGCTGCAACTCTGGGTGCTGGGCGGCAAGACCAGGGACTGGATGCCGGATGCGGCAAAGGGCCTGTTTTCGCAGGCGATGGCGCTCGGCTGGGACGACGATCATGGCAGCTTCTTCTACACGCTCGACTGGGAAGACCGCCCGGACAAGCGCCAGAAGATGTGGTGGCCCGCCTGCGAAGGTGCAGCCGCCGCCCACTACCTCAACGAACACCTGCCGAGCGACTACCACGAAGAAAGCTACCGCAAGATCTGGAACGTCATCGAGCGCAGCTTTATCGACCACAGGAACGGCGGCTGGCACGAGGAACTGACGGAAGAGATGGTCCCCGCCCACACCATCTTCCCCGGCAAGGGCGACATCTACCACGCCCTGCAGGCCTGCCTGATCCCGCTCTTCCCGGCAACGGGCAGCCTGACCAAGGTCATCCCGGAAGCCGGCGGCAAGCTCTGAGGGAAGTGATAGGCGGCGGATCGCTTCCGCCGCCAGGCCGACCGATCAGCCTCTGGCCGCGAACTTCGGCTTTACATTCTGTTCCGCAAGGCGAGCTGACATGGTCGCGGCGTCGACGATACTGCCGCGACCGAGCGACTTCGCCTCATAGAGCGCCCTGTCGGCGGCCTTCAACACGGCGTCGCAGCCAGTCTCCGGATTTGCGACCCGGGTCAGTCCGAACGACGCGCCGATCGCTACGGTGCAGCCGGCGATCGACATCGGCTTGGAGAGCAGCGCCGAAATCCGACGGCAGGCCGCGTCCGCTTCCATCGCGGAGATATCAGGCATCAGGATCGCAAACTCGTCGCCGCCGAGCCGGAACAGGCGGTCCGCGTCGCGTTTCGACGAAACCAGTCGTGAGGCCACGACCTTCAGCAGTTCGTCGCCGATCGCATGTCCGTGTGTATCGTTGATCGCCTTGAAGCCATCGAGGTCGAGACAGACCACCACCAGCTCACCCGCGGCGGCCTGTTCGGTGAATTCGGCATCGAGCAGAGCACGGTTGGCGAGGCCCGTAAGGAAATCATGCGTTGCCGCGTGACGCATCTGCTTTTCGCGGCTGACCAGCATCTGTGCCGTCGCCTGGGAGATGCGCACCATAAACACGCCGCCGACGACAAGGAGCACGATGACCGTCAGGATCAGCGGCATGACCTGATAGAGAACATCCGCCGCCGGCGTCGGCGGCCGCCAGGACAGAACCTCGATCTCGCCAGCCGGTCCGACGGCGACTTCGGCGCGGGCGCGACCGGGCGCCACCATGGACAGCGGAGAAATGCGCGCATCGTCAAGAAGGAAACGGCTTCCGAAGAAATCCTGAAGAGTGCCACTGATAGGCATTGCGGTGATGAGGATGGGTGCCCGGCTTCCCCGTGGCTTCGCCGTTCCGAAATCGGCCTGGAACAGGCTCGCGGACAGGAGCACGGCCTCCTCGCCACGCACCTCGATCCGACTGCTGACGATGGCATCGGGAATGCCGTTCTTGACAGGTGCCTGCTCCTTCGCACGGACCTCGGCCACGAGTTGTGATGCATCCGCGGTGATTACCGCCGCTCCCCTGGCGAAGAACGGCCTGTCTTTCACGCTGTCATCCGTACGCGAATACAGAACCGCGTCGCCGGAATCGAGAACGGCGGTGAATCGGGTTCGCGATGTACCGATCAGCGAAGCCCCGATGTTGCGATCCGTCCATTCGAAATCGAAGCTGTTGTCGAGCTTCGCGATCGCCTCGTCCCATACGGTCCAGGCAGTCAGTGAAAATTCCACGTCGGCGATCCAGAGCGCGATGTTTCGTTCGACCAGCTCTTCCTGGCGCTGTCGTGCTTCGTCGTCGATCTGCGCCACCCCGTAATAGGGAAATGTCGCCATGCCGATAATCAACAAGACAATGCAAGCGACGGCGGGACCGACAAGTCTGAAATGAACGAAACGCATGCCCACACACCCAGTATCGCAAACTGTCAGGACGGATAAAGGAAGCCTTGTAACCGGGAGAGCTTACGATCAGGTTATCGCCTGGCGCGTATGGCGCGCCGTGCCGGATTACGACGACGGAATGCGCGGCTCCTCAACCAGATAGAACTCGATTACCGGCGTGACATCGGAAACGAAGAAGCCGAAATTCGATTGCTCCTTGGGATCGACATGGCCTTCGTCGAAATTCAACCGGTCGAAGCTCTCGAAGCGGCTTTCGAAATGCGTGAAACGGCTGGACGAAATCAGCGACGGATTGGGATCCGCCTGCCCGAAGGAAAGGCCGTCCTCGAAATCGCTGGGCCTGCCGCGGATTTCCTGCAGCTCGAAGCCGAAGCCGATCCATGCCAGCCCGCTCTCGTTCATGGCCACGACGCGAAGGTGGAACGAGCCCGGCACCCCGACCTGCAGTTCCGACGGCCTGGCAAAGCGGATCACCAGCGTCACCGGCGCCAGGCTGTCGAACGCCTCGCGGATTTCGATCGGATCATCCCGCGTGCCGGAACCGGAGATCGACAGGATGCGGAAACCACCCAACTCGTCGGAGAAGGAATAGCCTCCCGCGTACCAACGCCCGTCATCAGCCCGCCCGGCGCTGATCAGCGCCACGGAAAGCAACGCCGCAAGAATGCGCCCCACCTTTCTGCAACGACGCGTCATCGATCCCATTCCCTGATCGAGAGAACGCCATCATACATGGAATTTCAACGGCGCGCGACGCGCAAGGCCGCTCGGCCGGCACGATGCATTTCCCCGCGCGCGAAACCCTCATCGGTGCTACCGTGCCGCCTGGGCTTCCCAACGAAACGTGTGAATGCAACGCAGGAGCGGAACATGACGACAGTGTTCGTACGGCATGAGGTTTCGGACTATGCGGCTTGGCGCAAGGTATATGATGCCTTCCGGTCGGTTCAGGCGGCAAACGGCGTGATCGCCGAGGCGGTCTTTCAATCCGCCGACAATCCCAACGATATCACCGTTACCCATGAA
This sequence comes from Rhizobium sp. S152, assembly GCF_030380735.1. Lineage (GTDB taxonomy): Bacteria > Pseudomonadota > Alphaproteobacteria > Rhizobiales > Rhizobiaceae > Rhizobium. Next base: position 726,058 of record NZ_JAUDRZ010000026.1, read on the forward strand.
TTCGCGACACCGGAAGCCGCGAAGACCTTCATGCAGCTCGAGGAACTGCGCTCGGCGATGCGCACCGGCGGCATTGTCGGCGCCCCAACCGTATGGGTCGTCGAGAGGACTTAGAGCTCTCCCCAATCGGCATGGGCCGGCACTCTTTCATGCAGCGCCTACGCCAGACGCAGAGCGTCCAGATCCTTGGCCAGCATCAGCGCCAGCGCCTCGACGACGAGATTGTGATCGTCGCGCTGCGGCAGGCCGGAGACCGTCACCGAGCCGATGCAGCCCGTACCCTTGACGTTGATGGGGAAGCTGCCGCCGTGCGGTGCATAATCGGCATCATCAAGACCATTGTCCGCCACAGTCTTGCCCTTGGCCTTCAGATCGAGGCCGATGGCATAGCTGCTGCGGAAATAGCGCAGCACCAGATTGCGCTTGCGGCGCACCCACTGGACATTGTCGGGCGTGACGCCGGGAAGAGCCACGTAGAAGACCGGCATGGAATGCAGCGTGACGTCGATGGCGATGCCGAGCCCGCGCTCCGTGCCAAGCTCCTGCAGCAGCTTGCCAAGCTGCCACGCCGTCGTCAGATCGAAGCTGTCGAAGCTGAGCACCCTCTCCTGCTCGGCGATGCGTGCAAGATCGTCGTCAGGCATGGTCATGTCCGTTTCCTCTCCTCGAATGCTTTTTCGTGAGCATCGCCAGCAGGGCGAAAAAGTAAAGCGAAATCGTGGTGATACGGCAGCACTCAGAGCTTGGGCGTCAGCATCTCGAAGCGGTCGCGAATGGTGCTGCAGGTGTCGCCGCCGAGCCGCGCGATGGCATCGAGCTGCTCAGGATCGACGCGCAGCCGCTCGGGATCGACGACGCCGTCGCGGTAATGCGCATAGACGATCTCGCCCATGATGATCTGCCTGGACTTGCCGAGTTCCAGCGTCACATGCCTGCGGCATTCGAACGCCGCCGGTGCTTCGGCAATGTAGGGCGAGGCCACCTTGGTCCCCGGCATCGCCGTCAGCCCGGCATGCTTCAGTTCGTCGACGCCGCGCGGATATTTCGAGCCGCAGACATGCATGGCCTCGGCGATCGCGAAGGAGACGATATTGACGGTGAACACCTCCGTCATGCGGATGTTGTGGCCGGTATCCTTGAAGGACATGTCGGGATTGTTCTCGACCCCGAGCGCCAGGATCGGTGGATCGGCCGACAGGCAGTTGAAGAAGGAAAACGGCGCCGCATTGACGCGGCCGTTCTCGTCCACGGTCGTTACCAGCGCGATCGGCCTGGGAACAACGGTGCCGATCATCAGCTTGTAACGCTCGCGTTCCGACAGCGCCTCGAAATCGAAGGAAATGGACATGGATCAGCCTGCCGCCTGCATCGGGGAAAACCGGCTCATCTCACCGAGGAAAGGCTTCGCCAGCGGTGCCGCATAGGAGCCGCGCTTGCTGGTCGACAAGCCGAGCGACACCAGCGCCTCGGCCTGCTTGACGGCGGCCGCCACGCCGTCGACCACAGGCACGCCGTAGATCTCCTGCAGTTCGCGCGCCAGATCGGTCATCCCGGCGCAGCCGAGCACGATCGCCTCTGCACCATCTTCCGACAGCGCCCGCTCGATCTCCGCCCGGAGCTTGCCGATCGCGCCCGACGCTTCATCCTCGAGCTCCAGCACCGGTATGTCCGATGCCCGGACTCTGGCGCGCGCGCCCATGCCGTAGCGCCGCACCAGATTGTCGATCAGCACCCGCGAGCGCTCCAGCGTCGTCACCACGGTGAAGCGCTGCGCCAAAAAGCCGGCGGTCGCGACGGCGGATTCGCAAAGCCCGAGCACCGGCACGTCGGCGAAACTGCGCGCCGCCTCTAGCCCGGTATCGTCGAAGCACGCGATCACGGCGGCGTCATAGGTCCCTGCCCGCTCCTTCAGTTCCGTCAGCAGACCGGGAATGGCGAGCGCCCCGTCATAATGCCCCTCGATCGACACGGGCCCCATCTTGGAGGTGGCGGCGATGATCTCTGTCCCGCCGGCGGCAACCGCGCGGGCGGCATTGGCCGCCTTCTCGGTCATGCTGGCGGTCGTGTTCGGATTGACGATCAGGATGCGCATGAGATCAGCTTGTCTTTGCCTGGCGTCCACGCAGCATCATCATGATCCCAAGCGCGACGAGAATGATGGTGAAGGAAAACAGCGTCGTCACCGTTCCCAGCGCATAGAGCACCGGCGTCGTCACGTTCGTCGTCATCCCGTAGATTTCGAGCGGCAGCGTGTTGTAGCTGCCCGATGTCATCAGCGTGCGGGCGAACTCGTCATAGGAGAGCGTGAAGCCGAACAGGCCGACGCCGATCAAGCTGGGCGCGATCATCGGCAGAACGACATGCACGAAGGTCTGCCACGACGTCGCCCCGAGATCGCGCGCTGCCTCCTCATAGGCCGGCGAGAAGCGGTTGAAGACGGCGAACATGATCAGCACGCCGAAGGGCAGCGTCCATGTCAGGTGCGCGCCGAAGGCCGACGAATACCAGGCCGGCTTCAGCCCTCCCTGCTGGAACACCACGCCGATGCCGAGCGAGATGATGATCGACGGCACCACGAGGCTGGCGACCGTCGCGTAGAAGAGCAACGTCGCGCCTTTGAAGCGGCGGCGGAAGGCAAGGCCCGCCAAGAGCGACACGACGACGGTGACGACCATCACCATCAGCCCGAGCGAGAACGAGCGGCGGAACGAAGCCCCGAAATCACCCACCGCCTGCTTTTCGAACAGGTTGAAGAACCAGTGGACGGAAACACCGTTGAGCGGGAATGTCAGGCCGCCATCCGGTCCCTGGAAGGACAGGATGAGGATCGCCGACAGCGGGCCGTAGAGGAACAGCACGAAGACGATGAAGAAGGCGGCGAGCACGTAGAATTCGAGCGTGCGCTTTTCGTGGCTCATCTCAAAGCTCCTTGCGGATATCGACGACGCGCAGGATGGCCGCGACCATCATCAGCACGACGATCAAGAGCACCACGGCGTTGGCGGCGGCGGCCGGATATTGCAGCAGCGACATCTGGTTCTTCATCATCAGCGCCACCGAGGCGCTCTGCCCGCCGGACATGACCTGCACCGTCGAGAAGTCGGCCATCACGAGCGTCACCACGAAGATCGAGCCGATCGCGATGCCGGGCTTGGCAAGCGGGATGACGACGTTCCACAGGATCTGCCAGCCGCTGGCCCCGGCATCGCGCGCCGCCTCGAACAGCGAGCGGTCGATGCGCATCAGCGTGTTGAAGATCGGCGTCACCATGAACAGCGTGTAGAGGTGCACCATGGCGAGCACCACGGCGAAATCGGAATAGAGCAGCCATTCGATCGGCTGCGGGATGATCCCCATCTGGATCAGCGCCGAGTTGACGAGACCGTTGCGGCCGAGCACCGGGATCCAGGAGATCATGCGGATGATGTTCGAGGTCATGAACGGCACGGTGCAGACCAGGAACAGGATCATCTGCGTCGACGTGCGGCGGATATGGAAGGCAAGGAAATAGGCGACCCAGAAGCCGATGAAGACGGTCAGCGCCCAGACGATGACGGTGAATTTCAGCGTGTTCAGATAGGTCTTCCACGTCACCCACGAGCCGAGCGTCTCGGTGTAGTTCATGGTCAGGAAATCGGGGTAGAGACCGGCGAAGTCGTAATCCCAGAAGCTGACGACAGCGATCATCGCGATCGGCAGGATGAAGAAGAAGCCGAGGATCAGGATGAGCGGCGTTGCCTGCAGATAGGAGGCCGCCCATGGCGCCAGCCGAAAGCCCGGGCTGCGCGCCCGCTCAGTCGTCTCGTTTGTCTCTGCTGAAGCGATCGTCGCCATCTGCCATCCTCTCGGATTTGCCTTGAAACGGAATGAGAGAGGGATCGAAGACCCCTCCCCAACCCTCCCCACAAGGGGGAGGGAGTTTTTCTGTTGTGCCCTCCCCACCAGACGGAGGAGCTGTTCTGTCGCACCTCCCCAACGGAGAGAGCTTCCTCGCCGCAGCGCCCACGCTCCCTCCCCCTTGTGGGGAGGGTTTGGGGAGGGGAAAGCGGCACTCGCTTCGTCAGCGGTTACAGCCCTTAAGCCGCAATGAACTCGTTCCAGCGACGAACCATGTAGCGGTCCTCGTCCATGACGGAGTTCCAGCACGCGACATGCCCCATGCGCTCTTCGAACGAGCCGCCGTCGCGAACCGCACCGGCCTTCTCCATGACCTTGCCCTCGGGCGAGAGGATATCGCCCTTGGCGGCCTTGCCTTCGATCCAGTAGCCCCATTCGTCCTCGGTCATGAAGCCCTTGGCGGTGTCCATGCAGGCCGAGTAGTAGCCCTGGCGGTTGAGGTAGCCGCCGACCCAGCCGGATGTGTACCAGTTGATGTACTCATAGGCCGCGTCGAGCTCGGCGCCCTTGAGGTGCGAGGCGAGGCCGAGACCGCCGCCCCACGAACGGTAGCCTTCCTTGAGCGGCTGATACTTGCAGGCGATGCCCTTGGAGCGGACGGCGGCGACGGCCGGCGACCACATGGACTGGATGACGACTTCGCCGGAGGCCATCAGGTTGACCGACTCGTCGAACGACTTCCAGAAGGCGCGGAACTGGCCGTCCTGCTTTGCCTTGATCAGGAACTCGATCGTCTTGTCGATCTCTTCCTTGGTCATGTTGCCCTTGTCGGCATATTTGATGTTGCCGAGTGCTTCCATGATCATCGCGGCATCCATGATGCCAATGGAGGGGATGTTGAGGATCGAGGTCTTGCCCTTGAACTTCGGATCCATGATATCGGCCCAGGTGGTGATATCGCGGCCGACGAGATCGGGACGGATGCCGAGCGTGTCGGCATTGTAGATCGTCGGCATCATGGTGAAGAGTTCGGTCTCGCCCTTGGCGAAGGTCTTGGCGTCGGCGCTCTCGACATAGCCGACGGTGTGCGGCGCGGTACCCTGCGCAATCACGCTGTCCGGCTTCAGCTTGCCGTTCTTGAAGAGCGGAACGACCTTGTCGTAGTATTTCAGCTTCTTCACGTCCATCGGCTGGATGACGCCGGTCGGGTAGACCTTCTTCAGGATCCAGTATTCGATGTCGGCGATATCGTAACTATCAGGCTGCGTCACGGCGCGCTGGGCGGCGGCGTCGCTGTCGGTCGCCGTCATCTCCAGCGTGATCCCGAGGTCCTTCTTGCACTGCTCGGCAATGGCATTGATGTTGGAAACGCCGGTGCCGAACTGGCGAAGCGTGATGTTGGACTGCGCCCAGATGGTCGGGAAGCCGGTGATAAGGCCCGAGCCGGCGATCGCGCCGGCAGCGGCGGCACCCGTCTTCAGCAGGCTGCGGCGGGAAATCCCCGCTGCCATCTTGGTCGTCTTCTTTTCAGTTGTCATGTCAGTTCCCCTTCTTTTTGGCTGGTGAGGTTCATGCACGGCCGAGGAGGACCGCGTCCTCCAGGGCCCAACTCAGAGACACCGCATCGCCGACCGATACGGGTTTATTGAAGAAATCGCCGTCACTTGCGATGACGGTGAAGTCGTCACTGCCCGCGCCCGCCACGGTGATCTTCACCGAGGCGCCGCGATATTCGATGTTGGAGACGACGCCGTTGAAACCCAGCGTCTTGTCGGAGGCCGTATCGAGCCGCACCCGGTCCGTGCGGACGCCGATATCGACGGGCTCGCCGGCAAGCCTGCCCTCGCCCCGCACCGAGAACATCTGGCCGCCCGGCGCCTCGAGCGTCAGAACGCCATCGCCGACCGATGCGACGCGACCGGAGAGAACATTGTGATCGCCCATGAAGCGCGCCACGAAGGCGGTGGCCGGTTCCTCGAACACCTTGCGCGGGGTCGCCGCCTGCTCGATCTTGCCGTCGTTCATGATGACGATGATATCGGCGAGCGCCATCGCCTCTTCCTGGCTGTGCGTCACATGCACGAAGGTGATGCCGAGCGTCTTCTGCAGCTTCTTCAGCTCGGCGCGCATGCGGATCTTCAGGAACGGATCGAGTGCCGACAGCGGCTCGTCGAGGAGCAGCGCCTCGGGGTCGGTGATCAGCGCCCGGGCAAGCGCCACGCGCTGCTGCTGGCCGCCGGAAAGCTGCGCCGGACGCCGGTTGGCATAGGCCTCCATCTGCATCAGCTTCAGCATCTCCAGCGCCTTGGCCCGCCGCTCCTCCTTCTCCACGCCCTTCATCTTCAGGCTGAAGGCGACGTTGTCGATCAGGTCGAGATGCGGGAAGAGCGCGTAGGACTGGAACATCATCGCCGTACCGCGCTTGGCCGGCGGAAAATCGGTGACGACGATATTGCCGAGACGAATATCGCCAGACGAAATGCTCTCGTGCCCGGCGATCATCCTGAGCGTCGAGGTCTTGCCGCAGCCCGACGGCCCCAGGAAGCAGCAATAGGACCCGGCCGGTATCTTCAGGCTGATCGCGTGCACGGCGGTGGTTGCGCCATACACCTTGGAAACGGATGCAATATCGATCTCTGCCGCTTTCGACATCAGTGTCTTCCCCTGTTCGAGAAAGACGATGCATCTGCCGTGCCAATTTCTGCTGCGCTGCATCAAGCCATTGCAGCATATCGATTATTTGACGTCGCCGAGCGAAAGGCGTAATTTTGGACAGAAATTCGGCTGCACAGGAAATAGGCTATCGTCTGCAATTCGAGCAAAAAATCGTATACAATTTAGCCGCATATTTGCGTGCAAAATCCATTTAACTTTTGAGACGAAGCCGGATATCATCCCGGCAACGACAAGGTATTCCATCTCCATGAAATCAGCCGCCAAAGCCGTCGAGACGACGACGGACGACACAGCCGAGACCGGCAGCCAGCAGATCCGCGACGCCATCCGCGACGCCATCGTCGAACGGCGGCTCTCGCCCGGCACCAAGTTGTCGGAAAGCGATGTCGGCAATCTCTTCAATGTCAGCCGCACGCTGGCGCGCTCGGCCCTGCAGGCGCTCGCCTATGAGGGCCTCGTCAGCGTCGAGAAGAACCGCGGCGCCTTCGTGGCGTACCCCTCGCCCGACGAAGCCCGCCAGATTTTCGCCGCCCGCCGGCTGATCGAGCCCGGCATCCTGCGCGAGGCGGCGGCAAGGATCACGCCATCCGAGATCCAGCACCTGAGGCAGCTTCTGATCGAGGAAGGCCGCCTGATGGGTGAGCGCGGCCAGACCGCGCGACGCGCCGAGATCAAGGCCTCGGGCGATTTTCACCTGACGCTCGCGACGATGTCAGGCAATACGATCATGCAACGCTTCATGGATGAGCTGGTCGCCCGCTCCTCGCTGGTGATCGCGCTCTACGGCCAATCGACCGTTTCGAGCTGCGGCCACTCCGAACACGGCGACATCGTCGACGCCATCGAGCGCAGGGATCTCGAGAGAGCATGCCAGCTGATGCTGCATCACATCGCCCATATCGAGGCGGATCTTGATTTGCGGGAGCAGAAGAGCGTCGGGCTGAAGGAAGCCTTCAACCTCTAGAAGCGTCGCGGGCGAAGATATTCTGCCGGCGGGAAATGGACCGCGACCGGAAAGCCGCGATCCATGGAATCAGCGGCGCGAACGGCTTTCGTCGGCCTGAGCGGCAACCGCGGCGATATCGGCTCCTCCATTCGCCAGCAGACGCTTGCGAACGAGCACACCCATGACGCGGGCGGCGGTGGAGAAGGTCATCTGGTCGAGCGGCCCCTCGCCCTCCCAGGGTTTGGTGAGCCGTTCGGTGACGGCACCGACGATGTTCATCGGCACGATATCGTCGCAAAGGCGCATGGCATCGAAGACCTGACTGATCGGAACGACGCGGCCTTCGAATGTCACGATCGGAACGGTGAGTTCCGCATCCCACTCTTCGAACGCATAAAGCGCTTCGCGGAAGAGTTCTTGCAGGGTGAACGGGGCGTGTCCGTTATGAAGCGGCGGCAAGGCATTCGACATGTCTGTCTCCTCTTGTAGGGATAAGTCCATTCCTCCTCTTCGGTCGGCAACAACGCGGGAAACAGAACTCAGGTTCCCGTTCCGGACCGAATTAACACGATAGATGTTATAGTGTAATACGGCCGTGATAAAGCCTTTTATCCGCCATGGTCGTAAACACGCCATACCAGCAAAAGATAAGCCGTTGATATCGTTCAAGATACCAACGGCCTCACAAGTGCTTTAAAAGCGTTCCAGCGCGCCTGAATGCTACTGCGCTATGGCGAATGTGACGTTGATGCTGATGTTGTAGCTGGTCTCGCCGCCTTGGATCGGCACCGAGGAATCGGCGCTTTCCTTCATCATCGCGGCGCGGTAGACCGGCACCGGCTGCGGCCGCGGCGAACTCTCGCTGATCTCGATGACGCGCCCGACCTTGACGCCGGCAGCCTCTGCCAGCGTCTTCGCCTTCTTGATGGCGTCGGCGACCGCGTTCTTGCGCGCCTCTTCCATGGCCGCGTCCGGCTTGTCGTTGGTGAACTGGATGTCTCCGCCCTGGTTGACCCCAAGCGTCACGGCCTCGTCGATGACGGCGCCGAGCTTGGAGAGATCGCGCACCCGGACGCTCAGCGAGTTCGACACCTGGTAGCCGATCAGTTCGGGCGGCTTCGGCTGCCCGTCCGTGCCCTGCGGATAGTTGAACTGCGGCTGCACCGAGAAGCCCGAGGTCTGCAGGTCGCGCTCGGCGATCCCGGCCTTCTTCAAGGCCGCAAGCACGTCGCCCATTGCCTTGTTGTTCTCGTCGAGCGCCTCGCGCGCGGTCTTCGCCTGCCTGACGACGGAAAGCCCGAGCACCGCCATATCGGGCGTCGTCGTCGCCCGCCCCTCGCCCGCCACCGAAATGACGGCTTCGCGCGGCGACGCATCGGCGGCAGAAGCCGGCATGACGCCAAGCCCGGCAAGCGGCAGGCCGGCGATCAGGCCCAAAGCGATCATTCTGGTGTTCGAAGGCATGTTTCACTCCCTGATTGCGAACAATATCACCGTCTTGACGCTCGATTGTGAAGCTATTGCGGCAGTCACTTGTTCCCGCTGAAGATTTACGTTAGAGCGAAACCGTCCCGGCGAACCATTGCGCCGGACACCTTGGCGATGATGACGCCAAAGGGCCTGTAGCTCAATGGTTAGAGCCGGCGGCTCATAACCGCTTGGTTGGGGGTTCGAGTCCCTCCGGGCCCACCATTTTGCTTAAAAATCAATGATTTAGTTATTTTTTCTTGGTGAGACATCCAAGGGGAACATTGGTTTGTTTAATCCGGCCTATCTCGTGAAGTCGCGATGCGGTGTTTTCTATCTGCGTTGGCGCTATCCGTAACCCCGCGATTGCTGGCCGATCGCAGCCGCGTCCGCCTCCGCTACGCCTGCGAAAAGCAAACGCAGGCGCAGAAAGCAAAGTGCAGTGGCAATAGAACCGCTTTGGGAGATAATTTCCCCTCGAAACGAAAGCGTAAACAAAAGGTTAAAATAAAGTACACACTTATGTTGACTTCCACAGATGTGTTGAATAACCTATACTTATGAACGCAAACGAGTTTAAACGCTGGCTGGCAAAGCAGGGATGCAAATTTGAAAACCATCGCGGAGGCAGTGGTCATCTCACCATCTATCGCGACGGCAAGAAGTCCCAGCTACCCATGCACGGTGGGAATAAAGAACTCGGCCCGGGCTTGATCAGCAACATAAAAAAGCAGCTCGGAATAAAATAAGAATGAGAGGATATGACATGGCCTGGTATAAACTGGCAATACAGCCGGATGGCGATGTGTGGCTGGTTACTTCCCCCGATTTCGAAGAGGTGGCTTCGTTCGGAAAAACCCAGGAGGAGGCTTGCCGTAATGGTCGCAATGCGATCGAAGAGGCTATTGCTGGCCGCATAGCAGATGGAGAGGATATTCCGCACCCTGCTCAGGAACCGGAAGGCCAGGGTCGATGGGTCGAAGTGCCAATGATGGTTTACCTGAAATCCGGCATCTACATGCTGATGCGCGAAAAGCGGTGGACACGCGCAGACCTTCAACGAGCTCTCGGCTGGAACCATAGGGAGCAGATCGACCGTCTGTTTCGGTTGGATCACCAGACCAAGCTGGACGCGATAGAGGATGCATTCAAGGCTTTGGGCGTCCCGCTAAAAGTTGACGTACCATTTCACGCGTCGGCTGCGGCAGCCTAATGAAGTTATAACGTGAGTTCGGACCGTCTGCGCATTCGAACTCACGCTACATCCTGAAGCGCCGCATTTCACTTTAAGGGCACTCAGCCTCACGGATAATTTATCTTGACGATCAAAAGGACTTATTTGCTTCGTTAAACTGACGGCGAGCTGCCAATGCTGCACTGGTGCCAGCACTGCTATAAGTGCCTAGCTAAACCACTCCCTTTTTTGTAGATGCAGCCTTCCCCTCCCCAGCACCAATATTAACTTCAGCTTAACCATAATCATCGTCTACCATGCGCTTACGGCCCTTCGGGTCGTTGATTCGCAGTGAATGCGCGGGTTTCGCGCGTGAGCGTGGAGACAGACGATTGCGGCACGCCGACACATGAAGCTTCTGAGAATGATATCGCTTGCGGGCCTCGCCGGCATGCTGGCGGCCTGCACGTCATCAGGCAATGTCAGGTTGCCGAATGCCGCCGAGACGGTCGCGAGCGAGCAGGCGCTGGCGTTGCCGCCGCCGGGCGGCCCGTCGATCGTCAGCGTCGTCCAGCACAGGCGCGGCAACGGCGTCGAACAGAACATATCGCTCTTCACCTCGTCCTCGGTCCAGGGCCAGAATTTCCTGAAGATCCAGATGCTTGGCGCCAGCGGCTCGACATCGGGCACCGGCGGCGCGCCCTATAGGATGATCAGCGAAAGCGGCATCTCGCGCGAGATGTTTGCCGCGGCCCCCGGCGTGCCGATGACGCGCTCCGCCACCTTCCTGCAGAACAGCTACGGCCCCTTCGGGTACGCCTCCGGCCGCAGCCGTGATGGCGATACCTGCATCTTCGCCTGGCAGCAGATCCGCTCCAGCCGCAGCGCCATGACGCAAGCCCGCAACTTCGGCATGATCCAGGTCCGGCTGCGCCTTTGCGACGCGCGCGCCACTGAGCGCCAGCTGCTCGCCGTCGTTTACGGCTACACCATCATAGGCACGCTCGACGGCGAAATCTGGAACCCCTACGGTCCCCAGCAGGGCGCCGATCCCACCATCGGCCGCACCGGCAGCCCGATCTATCCCGATGCCGGCGGCTATCGCGAGATGCCGATGGGGATCGGCTACGAGCCGCAGCCGACGGTCATCTCGCGCGCACCCGCCGTACGCCGTGCAGCCGCTCCGGCCCGCGCGGCGCCCGTGCAGGCGGCCCCCGTCCTGCCGCAGCCGATCGGCCCGCGCGTGCCCCTGCCGGATACGAACGGCGATGCACAGCAGTCGGGCACGGTAACCGCTCCTTCACCCACGTCCGCTACGGTCCGGCAGCAGACCCAGACAACGAATGCGAGCGGCGTCAGCGTGCCCTCGCCCGATTGCATAGGCGATGCGGCCATGACGGCCGCCTGCCGGAGATAGACAGAACGGGCCGGGGCGTAAGGCGCACCGGTTGAAGGACCTTCGAAGGAACGCCGATGCATAAAGCCCGCAGCATCATCATATGGGCAATCGTCACGATCTGCATCGTGGTGCTGATCACCCTGCCGGTGAACCTGCAGACGCAGCTCATCGCCAGCATCACCGTCGTCGCCTTCATGGCCATCATCAAGGGTCTGAAGGGAGAAGGCATCTGGCGCCTCGTGGCGCTCGCCTTCGGAACGTCGATCGTGCTGCGCTATGTCTACTGGCGCACGACCAACACGCTGCCCCCGGTCAACCAGCTCGAAAACTTCATTCCCGGCCTGCTGCTCTACCTCGCGGAAATGTACAGCGTCGCCATGCTGGCGCTCAGCCTGTTCATCGTCGCGACGCCACTGCCGCCGCGCCCCTCGCGCGCCGCCAAGCTCGAGCGCTTCCCGCATGTCGATGTATTCGTGCCCTCCTACAACGAGGATTCGCACCTGCTCGCCAACACGCTCGCAGCGGCGAAAGCGATGGACTATCCCGCCGACAAGCTGCATGTGTGGCTGCTCGACGATGGCGGCACGCTGCAGAAGCGCAATTCCAACAAGCTCTTGGAAGCCCAGGCCGCTGTCGCCCGCCACAACGAGCTGAAGCAGCTCTGCGAGGATCTCGATGTCCACTACCTCACCCGCGAGCGCAACGAGCACGCAAAGGCCGGCAACCTCAACAACGGCATGGCGCATTCGACCGGCGAGCTCATCGCCGTCTTCGACGCCGACCACGCGCCTGCGCGCGACTTCCTGAAGGAAACCGTCGGTTATTTCGACGACGATCCCAAGCTCTTCCTTGTCCAGACGCCGCACTTCTTTATCAATCCCGATCCGCTGGAGCGCAACCTCAGAACCTTCGACAAGATGCCGAGCGAGAACGAGATGTTCTACGGCATCATCCAGCGTGGGCTCGACAAGTGGAACGCCGCCTTCTTCTGCGGCTCGGCCGCGGTGCTGAGCCGCAAGGCGCTGGAATCGCAACAGGGCTTCAGCGGCATCAGCATCACCGAGGATTGCGAAACCGCGCTGGCGCTGCACGGCAGCGGCTGGAACTCCATCTATGTCGACAAGCCGCTGATCGCCGGCCTGCAGCCCGCCACCTTCGCCAGCTTCATCGGCCAGCGTAGCCGCTGGGCGCAGGGCATGATGCAGATCCTGCGTTTCCGCTTCCCGCTCTTGAAGGGCGGCCTGACGCTACCGCAGCGCTTCTGCTACATGTCGTCGACGCTCTTCTGGCTCTTCCCCTTCCCGCGCACGATCTTCCTCTTCGCGCCGCTCTTCTACCTGTTCTTCGATCTCGAGATCTTCACGGCATCGGGCGGCGAGTTCCTCGCCTATACGCTGGCCTACATGCTGGTGAACCTGATGATGCAGAACTACCTCTACGGTTCGTTCCGCTGGCCGTGGATCTCCGAGCTCTACGAATATGTGCAGACCGTGCACCTGCTCCCAGCGGTCGTCTCGGTCATGCTCAATCCGCGCAAGCCCACCTTCAAGGTCACAGCCAAGGATGAATCGATCGCCGTCAGCCGCCTGTCGGAAATCAGCCGTCCCTTCTTCGTGATCTTCGCGGTGCAATTGATCGCGCTCGCCGTCACCATCTTCCGCATCTACACCGAGCCCTACAAGGCAGACGTGACGCTGGTGGTCGGCGGCTGGAACGTCATCAACCTGATCATGGCCGGCTGCGCGCTGGGTGTCGTTTCCGAGCGCGGCGAACGCGCCTCCTCTCGCCGCGTGCGCGTCAACCGCCGCTGCGAATTCGGCGTCAACGGCAAGTGGCACACCGCATCGATCGAGGACGTCTCGGTTCACGGCGCGCGGCTGCATATCTCCAACAAGCTGCTCGACCCGATGGTCGTCGGCGCCGAGGGCGAGATCCGCTTCCGGCCCTATAGCGGCGCCGAGGTGGAGACCCTGCCGCTCATCATCCGCAACATCCAGCCAACAGGCGAAATCCTCACCGTCGGCTGCCAGTACATTCCGAAAAGCGCCCTCGATCACCGCCTGATCGCCGACCTGATGTTCGCCAATTCCGATCAGTGGACGCAGTTCCAGCAGGGTCGCCGCCACAATCCGGGCCTCATCCGGGGCACGATCTGGTTCCTCGGCCTGGCGCTCTACCAGACGAGCCGCGGCCTGGTGTACTTCTTCCGCAGCATGCGCCCCGAGCGCGAGCAGCAACAGCAGACGGCGAAGGCGGCCAACTGATGAGGACGTTGATCACCGCCTCCGCTCTTCTTCTCAGTGCCTCGGTCATCGCCTATGCGCAGACGGCGCCCTTCGACATGTCGGGAGAACGGCCCGCCGGCGCGCAGCCGATGACCCCTCGCCTGACGCTACCCTCCACGGCTCCGACGTCCGTGACGCCTGCCGCGCCCGTAACTCAACCCGCGCCGCCGGCCGCATCGGTCGCGCCCGCTGCTCCGCAGACACCCTCCGCGCCGGCGCAGCCAGCCGCGCCCGCGGCAACTCCGCCCTTCTATGCCGATCCGGCAAAAACACCGCAGCAGCCGCAGGCTCAACCGCAGCCGGCCGCCACGGCCCAGCCGGCGCCCGTCACCATCCCGCCCGCCGTCGTCCCCGCCACCGCGGCACCGGCGCAACAGCCATCCCCTTCGGCGCCTCCCGTCCAGCGCCCGGCGACCGCGCCGGCCAATGCCAATGCCAATGCCGATACCGTCATCCGCTACATCGTCCCCTTCGCCAAGCTCGGCCTCGATGGCGAGTATGACCGCAAATCCTGGTCGGTGTACCTGACGCCGGAACAGGCCGCGGCGCCCGCGAAATTCAATTTCGCCTACCAGAACGACATCGTCGTCGCGCCGGAATCCTCCAAGCTCTCGATCATGGTCAACAACCGGGTGATCGGCGAACAGCCGATCGGCTCGCCCGATGCGCAGTCGGACATATCCTTCAACATTCCGCCCGGCCTGCTGCAGCCAGGGGCGAACCTCGTCACCTTCGAGGCGAGCCATCGTCACCGCACGGATTGCACCGTCGATTCCACTTACGAGCTGTGGTCCGACATCGATCCCGCCAAGACCTATCTGAGCTTTGCCGGCCGCGACGCCGCCAAGCTGTCGAGCACCGACGCGATCCGTGCCATCGGCGTCGACGGCGCCGGCAAGACGCAGTTCAATTTCGTCGTGCCTGCCATGGAGCAGCCTGGCACCACCAAGCCGCTGATGCGCCTGGCGCAGGGCCTAGCGGTCCTGAGCGGCATGCCGAACCAGACCTTTTCCTTCACCGCCGACAGCCTGCCGCCCTCGGGCCCTGGCAAGATGGCCGTGGTCATCGGCACCCCGGCCGAACTGCAGCCGCTCTTCGCCGTGCCCGTCGCGGCGCAGACGGCGCCGCTCGCGACCTTCGTCACCGACCCGCGTTCCGGCTCGCCGATCCTCCTGATCAGCGGCCCCACCTGGCCCTCGATCGCCTCGGCGATCGACACCATCGTCTCGACCACCGACCGCGCCGTCAGCGTTCGCCGCGACACGATCGCCACCGACCGCTGGTCGGCACCGGATGCGCCGCTGCTCTTCTCGGATACGAGCATCGCCTTCTCGCAGCTCGGCGTGAAGACGACCGAATTCTCCGGCCGCCGTTTCCGCACCGGTTTCAACCTTGCCGTACCCGCCGATTTCTACGCCAATGCCTATGGCGAGGCCACGATCCTTCTCGACGCCGCCTTCACCGAAAGCGTCCAGCCGGGCAGCCACATCGACGTCTACGTCAACGGCAACATCGCTTCCACCGTGCCGATCACCTCGACCGGCGGCGGCATCTACCGGCATCTGCCGATCCGCGTGACGATGCGCCATTTCAAGCCCGGCCTGAACGCGATCGCGCTGGAAGCGATCCTGCGCACCAAGGAGGACGATGTCTGCGTGCCTGGCACGAATGCCGGCGGCACCCCGCGCTTCGCGCTGTTCGATACCAGCGAATTCCACATGCCCGACTTCGCCCGCATCGGCCAGCGCCCGAACCTGGCCGCCCTTGCCGGCACCGGCTACCCCTTCAACCGCAGCGCGGAACCGACCCCGCTCTTCATCGACCGCGCCGATGCCGATACACTCTCGGCCGCTGCGACGGTGCTGGCGCAGATGGCCATGGTCGCGGGCCGCCCGCTCGACCTCGAGCCCTCCGCCTCGCCGAGCGCGATCGGCCAGCGCGACGCGATCTTTATCGGCTCGATCTCGCAGATGCCGGCCGCCGTGCTGTCTCAGCTGAACATCGCCACCACGAGCCAGGCCGCCTGGCGCCCCGCCTCCGCGGTACAGCCGACGCCCGATGACGGACGCGCCACCTTCGACGAATGGCGCTCCAAGGTCAGCGGCGGCGTCTGGCGCGGCCAGATCACCTCGTTCCAGGAATGGCTGCGGCGCAACTTCGACATATCGATGAGCTCGCTGCAGTTCATTCCCGGCGCCGAGGCACTTTTCACGCCGTCGAGCACCAACAGCTTCATGATCGCGCAGGGAACGAGCTCTTCGGGCGAATCGTCCTGGACCGTCATCACCGCGCCGTCGTCGAAGGACCTGCGCGAGGGCGCAGAAGCAATGACTAGCCAGCAGAACTGGCCGGAGATCGCCGGCCACGTCACGACCTATTCCGGCAAGACCGGCAAGATCGACACCGTCCCGGTTACCCGCTTCGACTTCGTCGAATCGCAGACGTCGACGCTCGCCAACTATCGCCTGATCGCCGCCAACTGGCTATCGACCAACATCCTGTCCTACGCCGTCCTGCTCGTCATTCTCTCGCTGCTGATCGGCCTGACGACATCGCGCATGCTGGCCAGGCTGGGGCGCAAGGCATGAGGCGCTGGCGCACATGGCTGGCGGCCGGCGGTCTGGCGCTGGCCGCACTCTGCCAGCCGGCAGCGGCGCAGCGCGCCGCCGTCGATCCCGACGCCTGGACAGCCTACAAGGCGAAATTCCTCGATCCCAGCGGCCGCATCGTCGACAATGCCAATGACGGCATCAGCCACAGTGAGGGCCAGGGTTACGGCCTGCTCCTCGCCTACCTTGCCAACAGCCCCGCCGATTTCGAGCAGATCTGGTACTTCACCCGCACGGAGCTGCTGCTGCGCGACGACGGCCTCGCCGTCTGGAAATGGAACCCGTCGACCACGCCGCACGTCACCGACGCCAACAACGCCACCGACGGCGACATGCTGATCGCCTATGCGCTGGCGCTCGCCGGATCGGCCTGGAACAAGCCCGATTATGTCGAGGCGGGTGCAGCGATGGCACGCGCCCTTCTCGCGCATGGCGTCGTCAACTGGGGCGGCCGCACGATCCTCTTGCCGGGTGGAGAAGGCTTCGACGCCAAGGCGCGGCCCGACGGCCCGGTCATCAACCCTTCCTACTGGATCTTCGAGGCGATCCCGGTCATGGCGCTGCTTGCGCCATCAGACATGTGGCAGAAGCTCTCCGACGACGGCCTGGCACTCATCCGCTCCATGCAGTTCGGACCGCGCAAGCTGCCGGCCGATTGGGTGAGCATTCATCGCCAGCCGGAGCCGGCGAAGGGCTTCGACGCCGAATTCGGCTACAACGCCATCCGCATCCCGCTCTACCTCGCCCGCGCGGGAGTTTCGGACAAGGATCTGCTGCTACGATTGCAGCAGGGAATGACAGCGGCGGGCGGGATTCCCGCCACCATCGACCTGACGACCGGGCAGCCGAAGCAACTGCTCGACGACCCCGGTTATCGAATTGTTAACTATGTTGTGGCCTGTGTAACCGAAGGAATGAAGCTTCCTGCATCGTCCCGGCAGTTCACGCCGTCGCTCTACTATCCGTCAACTCTCCAGCTGTTGGGGTTGGCCTTCGTCGCGGAGAAACATCCGGAGTGTCTGTGAAATCGTCCTTTGTTGCAGTCTCGGTCGCAGTCGTGGTGGCGGGTGTCGTCGTCGCCATGAAGGACCGTGCCGCGATACAGGAGGCACTCGGCATCGGCTCTTCCGACCACCAGATTCCGCAGCTCATGCTCATGGGCCGCATCAGCGGACCGGACAACGCTCCGGTCAAGCCGCCGATCGACGTGCAGTCGGTAGCGCAGCAGATCCAGGCGGCCGCGCCGGCATCCACCCTGCCCGACGAACCGCCGCAGCCTGCGCCGGCAGCCGACCAACAATCCGAAACACCCGAAGTCGTCGCCCAGGCGCGCCAGCAGCAGCCACCGCCCGCGCAGGCCGCACCCGAGCAGAAGGTCGATGAAAGCGCGTTGCGCTACTTCGCCGGCCGTGGCGACAAGGCGCGCCTGCAAGCCGAAATCTCTCGCCTGCAGGCGCTCTATCCGAACTGGACGCCGCCGGCCGATCCGCTGGCAATCCCGCAGGGTGGCGACAAGCAGCTCGAGGCGATGTGGCAGCTCTATTCCGAAGGTCGCTACGCCGAACTGCGCAAGGCGATCGCCGACCGCCAGGCGACAGGCTGGCAGCCGCCCGCCGACCTGCTCGACCGTCTCGACGTCGCCGAAGCCCGCTCGCGGCTGGTCAACGCCTCAGACCTCAAGCAATACGCCACCGTCGTCCAGATCGGAGCGGAAACGCCGAGCCTGCTCACCTGCAGCGACATCGATATTCTCTGGCGCGTAGCGGAAGCCTTCGCCCGCACCGACCGCGTGCCGCGCGCCCAGGCCGCCTATGTCTACATCCTGAAGAACTGCACCAATCCGCAGGAACGCCTCGCGACCATGCAGAAGGCTTCGGGCCTGCTCGCCTATGGCCCGATGCAGGAGCTGATGGCGCTGGAGCGTCCCGACGGCAATGGCGGTCGCGAATTCGACCCCATCCGCAACGATCTCGCCCGCAGCTTCGTCGCCGCCGGCGACGACGATGCCGATCTTGCCGTCTCGCCCGAATACATCACCCAGGTCCAGCGCCTGGCCGAGACCCAGAACCTGCCGTCCGACAATCTGCTGCTCGGCTGGTACGACCTTCGCCGCGAAAACTGGCCGGAGGCAGAGAAGTGGTTCCGCGCCGCCCGCGCCAAGGAAGATTCTACCAGCGCCTCGCAGGGGCTCACGCTGGTGCTGATCGCGCAGAAGAAATATCCCGAGGCCGAGGACATCATGTACAAGTGGCGCGACTCCTCAAAGGACGCGACCGCCACCTATCTCGCCGCCACCGCCAACCTCATGGCGATGCAGCCTCCCGCCAGCATGAGCGAGGACGTGCTGGCCCGCATGGCCGCCGAGATCATCGCCCAGAAATACGTGCCCACCGCCCAGCAGTTCGGTTGGTACGCCCGTTCCCTCAACCAGCCGCAGACGGCGGCGCGCTGGTTCGAGACGGCGCTGCGCTGGAAGCCGGATGACGAGCCGTCCGCCTATGGCCTGGCGATCACCCGCGCCCAGCTGAACGACCGACGCGGCGTCGCCGAGGTGCAACGCCTGTGGGCCGGGCGCTCCGAGCGCATCGCCAATCTCGGCGAGACGAATGTCTCGATCACACAGAACCGGGCACCGCTCCCCTCGCCGACGGGCGAGCCCGTGCAGCAGGCGCCGATCGCTCAGGAGACCGCGGCCGGCCAGTACGCGCCCACCATGGCGGCTCCCGCCGCCGCTGCCGCGCCGCGGGAGGTCAGCACCCCCGCCAGCGCCGAATACGTTCGCCCGGCCCCGATCCAGGCGGCGGCCCCGCGCCGCGCCGCGCGCCCGCAGACACGCGGCTGCTCGACAACCGTCAATGCCCAGCTCCTCAATCCCGACGACGCGCTGACCCGCGGCTGGTGCCTGATGGACCTCAACCGCCCGATGGAAGCAGCCGACGCCTTCCAGGCGGCGCTGAACAGCCCGACCCGCAAGACCCGCGAAGACGCCGCCTACGGCCAGAGCCTCGCGTATCTGCGCGCCGGCCTCTCCAACAATGCCGCCGTCGCCGCCACCAAGGCGCCGCAGACCCGCCAGCGCGCCGCCGAGCTGCAGGTCTCGATCCTCGCCAACCGCGCGCTCGCCGCCTTCGACGCCAAGCGCTACCGCGAAGCCCTGATCTTTCTCGACCAGCGCGCCCAGCTGCAGCAGGAGCGCATCGATTTGATGGTTCTGAGGGGCTATGCCTACCTCAATCTCAAGATGTACGGCGATGCCGAGCGCATCTTCAACGCCGCCGCAGCCACCGGCAGCAAAGACGCCAACCGCGGCCTCGCCGACGTCAAGGCCGCGACGCATCCGGACTCCGTGGACTGAGCCTAGCGCACCGTGCGAGCTTCGATAGCAAAAAATTAAAACGGAAAGCGCTAGGCTGCCTCGATATCTCTTGAGGTGGTTTCAACATGCGTCGCTCATTGCCGTTCATAATCGCGCTTGCCGCAACCTCCTCCGTCGCCTTCGCGGGCACGTCCGGTCCTGACGTCGGATTGACGTCGAAACTGACGTCATGCGTCGGCAAGTTCGCGGCGGCTGTTCCCTATGAGAGCTACGTTCCGGGTCAGCAGCAATCGCGCGCGGATGCCGCTCTCGCATTGAGGAAGCTGCTGCCATCGGACGCCACAGCCGACATGTCGGTCTACATCGCCGCCGTCAACGACGCCAAGGCAAGCTATGAGCCGGAACTCGTCCGCGATCCGATGAACACGACGAGGATCATCCGCGCGCTGATGGAAGAGTGCAACGCCTACGCAACCCAGGCGCTCAAGTCGAGAAGCGTGCCGAACCAGCGCGTGGCAACGGGCGAGACCGCCAACAACCAGTGATGCAGGTGCGGCCCGGAACCTAAGCCCGGCTCCGACGTTCTTCGCTCACTGTGGATCAGAGAGCAAATTACAAAAGAGAACCCGAGACCTCGATCGCGACCGCATCCGCGGGCGAGAGTCTGGTATTCGTACCCAGCCTCGACGAGGGCATCACCCGTCGCGAGGGCAAGAATGGCTTTCTCTATTACGATGCCGACGGCAAGCGCCTGACCGACAGCGCCGAGATCGACCGCATCAACGCGCTCGCCATCCCGCCCGCCTATACCGACGTGCTGATCTCCGCCGACCCTCGCTCGCACCTGCAGGCGACCGGTCGCGACGCGCGCGGGCGCAAACAGTACCGCTATCACCCCGAATGGACGGCCGAGCGCGGCCGCACCAAGTTCGAGCGGCTGGCCGAGTTCGCCGAAGCCCTTCCCGCCATCCGCCAGAAGGTCGACAAGGATTTGCGGCTGCGCTCGCCGACCATGGACAAGGCGCTGGCAACGGTGGTCTGGCTGCTAGACAACCTCTTCATCCGCGTCGGCAATGCCGCCTATGCCGAGGAGAACCGTTCCTACGGTCTGACCACGCTGCGCAACCGTCACGTCAGGATCACGGGATCGAACGTGCATTTCCGGTTCAAGGGCAAATCCGGCAAGGAGTGGCGCCTCAGCCACGGCGACCGCCGCATCACCCGCGCCATCCGCATGCTGCAGGAACTGCCGGGACAGCAGCTGTTCCAGTATGTCGACGAAGACGGCGATTGCCATCCGATCCGCTCGCAGGACGTCAACGCCTATATCAAGCAGGCGACCGGCGACGACTTCACCTCGCGCCAGTTCCGCACCTGGGGCGCGACGCGCATGGCGGCGACGGCGCTTGCGGCGCAGGAGCCGATGGAAAGCATCCGCGCCCGCAAGATCCAGGTCAACGAGGTTATCGACGCCGTCGCGGCACGCCTCGTCAACACCCGCGCCGTCTGCCGCTCCTCTTATATCCATCCCGAGGTTTTCGAGGATTTCGAGAGCGGCGACCTCGCCGCCATCGCCCGCATGCGCCCGAGCCGCAGCAGGAAGCTAGGCCAGTGGATGGAGCAGGACGAGATCGCCGTGATGCGCTGGCTGCAGCGGACGAACGGCGATTGATCGTCCGCGCTCCGCCGGAACGAAATCGCCCTTCGCCCGTTATCGCCGGATAGCCGGACTTTGCTTTTTGAGAGGGCCAGATGGCACGTCAGACCTATTGGAAGGGCTACCTCAAGCTTTCGCTCGTTACAGCCGCCGTGTCGCTGACGCCCGCGACCACGGAAAGCAACCAGCTGCGCTTCCATGTGCTCAACCGCAAGACAAAGAACCGCGTCGAAAGCCGCTATCTCGACAGTGTCACCCACAAGCCCATATCAGCCAAGGACCAGGCCAAGGGCTATCCGCGCGGCGAGGACGACTATGTCGTGCTGGAGGACGAGGAGCTCGACGAGGTCGGCTTGGAGAGCACCCGCACCATCGACATCGACACCTTCGTGCCGCGCGGCTCGATCGACTGGATCTGGTACGACAAGCCGCATTTTCTCGCCCCCGAGGACAAGGTCGGCATCGAGGCCTTCTGCGTCATCCGCGAGGCGATGAAGGCGAGCGACGTCGTCGGCATCGCGCGTCTGGTGCTCTACCGCCGCGAGCGCGCCGTTCTGCTG
Source organism: Rhizobium sp. S152 (assembly GCF_030380735.1). GTDB lineage: Bacteria > Pseudomonadota > Alphaproteobacteria > Rhizobiales > Rhizobiaceae > Rhizobium. The sequence continues at coordinate 747,984 of NZ_JAUDRZ010000026.1, forward strand.
CAGCCGCAGGGCAAGGGCATCATCCTCTGGACGCTGCATTTCGGCGACGAGGTCCGCCAGCCGGTCGCAGCACTCGACAGCCACCAGAAGGTGGATTCGACCGTCGTCGGGCTGATGAACAAGCTGGTCAAGGACCGCACCGAGGACTGGAAGCCCTCCATGGTTCAGGACCCGATCCAGAAGCGTCTCAGGGCGATGATCAAGGCCAAGCAGAAGAGCCTGCCGAAGCCGACACCGTCGACCAAGCGCGCACCGGTGAAATCGACAGGCAACGTCGTCAACATGATGGACGCCCTGAAGAAGAGCCTCGCCAAGGAAACCGGCGGCCGGCCGAAGTCGCACTAGAGACGGCTTATTTCTTCCGCTTCTGCAACGGTGCCGCCGCGTCGAAAAAATCCGCCCAGGGATCGCTCTTCAGGCTCTCTAGCCTGAGCGGCGCATTGTCGATGGTGAAATAGGCCGGGCCGATCTCCTCGGTCAGCTCCTCCCAGGCAAGCGGCATCGAAACGGCCGCACCCGGACGGGCCCGCGTCGAATAGGCGGCGACCGCCGTATTGCCGCGGCCGTTCCTGAGATAGTCGATGAAGATCTTGCCCGTCCGTTTCGCCTTGGTGGCCGTGGCGAGGTACTTCTCCGGCTGATCCGCCGACATGTCGTCGGCCAGCGATTTCGCGAAGGCCTTCGCCTCCGCCCACCCGGCCTTGGGGGCGAGCGGGGTCACCACATGCAGCCCCTTGCCGCCTGAGGTCTTGACGAAGGCCGCGAGCCCCGCGGCCTCGATGCGCTCCTTCAGCTCCCGTGCCGCCGCGATGATCTCGGTCCAGGCGACGCCCTCGGCGGGATCGAGGTCCATGGTGATCATATCAGGCTTCTCCCAAGCGTCGGTGGTGGCGCCCCAGGGGTGGATCTCCAAGACCGCCGATTGCACCAGCGCGACGAGACCGTCGAAATCGGAAATCCTCAGAAGCTTCTCGCCGCCCTTGTCCTTGGGATCGGTGATCTCCTCGATATGCGCGTTCATGCCCTTCCAGGCGTGTTTCTGGAAGAAACGCTGGTGGCCGTCGATGCCGTCGGGGCAGCGCAGCAGGGCGAGCGGCCGCTTGACGACATAGGGCTCGATGAACCGCCACACCTGCGCGTAGTAGCCCGCAAGTCCCTCCTTGGTGACACCCTCGTCGGGCCAGTAGATCCGATCGGGATGCGTCAGCTTCACGCTGGTCTGCGGCAGTTGCTGTTTTTCCATCTTGCCCGTCTCGCGCACGACCTTTTCGGCCGGCTTGTCCTCGCGCAATCCCCTGAAGGCGGCGTGGCGAAGATTGCCGTCGGCCGACATTGCCTGATACTCCACCTCGGCGACAAGCCTCGGCTCCACATAGACGAGACCGCGCCGCTCGACCGATGTCAGCGTGTCATCGAAAGGGCTGTCCTTGCGCTCCATCTCCGAAAGCCGTTCGTAGAGCATCTGCGCGGTGGCGACGGTATAGCCCGTCCCCACCCGGCCGACATGCTTGAGCTTGCCGCCGCTGTAATACCCCATGGCCAGCGAGCCGATCGCATTCTTGGTCGCGGTGGATGGCACATAGCCGCCGATGACGAATTCCTGGCGGTTGGAGCACTTCGACTTTATCCAGTCGCCGTTGCGACCGGAGCTGTAGGTGCTGCTGCCGAGCTTCGAGATGATCCCTTCGAGGCCGAGCTGGCAGGCGTGGTTGAGCACGACCGCGCCCCTCTCCTCGAAGTGCGCGCTGTAGCGCAGCCTGCCCTCCTCGCCCGTGATCACCGTCTGAAGCAACGCCTTGCGGTCGATCAGCGCCGCCTGCCTGAGGTCGTGCCCGTCGAGATAGAGGAGATCGAAGGCATAGAACACGAAGCGATCGCTGCGCCCCTCGCTGAGATCGTTCTGCAGCGCCGAGAAATCCGAAGCGCCGGTCTCCCGCTCGACGGCGATCTCGCCATCGATGACGGCGGCGCGAACGCCGAGGCCGGCGAAAGCGCCGACGATCTCCTTGCCGAACTTCTCCGTCCAGTCGAGGCCGCTGCGCGTCAGCATCGCCACCTTGCCGTCTTCGATCCTCACCTGCAGCCGGTAACCGTCGAACTTGATCTCGTGGATCCATTCCTCGCCTGCAGGCGGCTTGGTCTTCAGCTTGGCGAGCTGCGGCTCGATGAAATCGGGCATCGCGGCTTCCTGCGCCCCATCAGGCCATGTCCGCTTGCGCGGCCTCGCCGTCTTGGGCGCGGCCTTGTTCGCCGGTTTCGCGTCCGCAGCAGGCTTCGCATCGCCTTTCGGCCTGGATTGCCAGGTCGCGTCCGGGTTCTTCGCGACATCCTCGATGCGGCGCCCGGTCTTGGCTGATTCGGGCATGAGCTCGAGGATATCGCCCTTGTGCCGGGCCTCCTCGTCCTCCGCCTTTATCAGCAGCCAGTTCTCGCGCTTCTCGCCCGGCTTGCCGTGCATCCTGACCAGATGCCAGCGGCCCTTCAGCTTCTCGCCATCGAGATCGAATTCGAGGTGGCCCTTCTTGTAGGCCTTGTGGACATCGCCGTGCGGCGCCCAGGTCCCTCGGTCCCAGACGATGACGGTGCCGCCGCCATACTGGCCCTTCGGGATGATGCCTTCGAAATCGCCATAGTCGAGCGGATGGTCCTCGACATGCACCGCAAGCCGCTTCTCGTCGGGATCGAGGCTCGGCCCACGCGTCACCGCCCAGCTTTTCAATACCCCGTCCATCTCCAGGCGAAAATCGTAATGCAGCCGCGTCGCGTCGTGCTTCTGGATCACGAAGCTCAGCGCATTGCTGCCTGCAGCCTCGGTGGCGCGGCGCCCGCCACGCGGCTCCGGCGTCAGCTTGAAATTGCGCTTGGCCTGATAGGTCTCGAGCGCCATGGTCAGCTCGCCTTCTTGGCGCCCCGACCGGCGCTGGCGGACGTCTTGGCACCCTTTGCCGCCTTAGCGCCGCCGCTAAGCTTGGCGCTCTGCCGCAGCGCTTCCATCAGATCGATCACCTTGCCTTCGGGCTTCGGCTTCTTCTTCGGCGGCGCCTTGCCCTCGATCTTCGCCTTCACCAGTTCCGCCAGCGCGATCTCGTAGCGGTCCTCGTATTCCTGCGGATTGAAGCTTCCCTTCTTGGTGCCGATGATATGCCCTGCGAGCTCGATCATCTCCTTGTCGAACTTCATGTCGGGAATGTCCTTGAACACGGTATCGGCGTTGCGCACCTCGTAGTCGAAGTTGAGCGTGGTCGCGATCACGTGGTCGTCCTGCGGCCGGATCAGCACGGTGCGGTTCTTGCGAAACAGCACCGCCTCCGCGATCGCCGCCACCTTCTGCTTGCGCATCGCCTCCATGATCACGACAAGCGCCTCCGCGTCGTCATCGGTAACGGGCGCCAGATGATAGGGCTTGTCGAAGTAGAGCATGTTGATCTCGTCATAGGGCACGAAGTTCTGGACGTTCAGAACCTTGTCGCTCTCGGGCATCAGCCCGGCGATCTCGTCGCCCTCGATCATGATGTAATCGCCACTGTCGAGCTGATAGCCCTTCACCTGGTCGTCGCGATCCACCGGCTTTCCCGTTTCGCTGTCCACGAAGGCGCGCTCGACGCGGTGGCCGGTCTTGCGGTTGATGATGTTGAAGGAGATGCGATCGGAGGCGGAGATCGCGGTATAAAGCCCCACGGCACACACGAGGTCACCCACCTTCAGGTGCCCCTTCCAGCTTGCCCTCGCTGCCATGATCCGCTCCCGTCAGTTGCTGTTTTGAGGTTTCCTGTGCCGCTTGTCGATCGCGATGATCTCTTCGATGGAGGCGATATCGTCGCTGGTGACGACAGGCACCGGATCGGCGGCGATCGCCTGCAGCACCTCCCGGGAAATCTCGCCGTTGCGGATCACCCATTCCAGCGTCTCGCGGGTCTCGCGCTCGGCCTTCAGCTGCGCGTAGAGCGCCACGATCAGCCGATCGCGGCCATCCATCCCGTTTTCCTGCTTGATTTTCCTCATTTGAGCCATCGCGTCCGCCCAATCCGTGAACCAGCCGAATCAACCTGTCAGACGCGGAAAAGTTCCGCCAATGCAGGCAAAGCCGCGATTTTCTGAAAGTCGCTGTTAGCGCATCGGCCCGGTCGACTCGCGAAGGATCAGCTCCACCGGCCAGAGCTCGTGAATTTCGCTCGCCGATCGCCCTGCCAGGAGTTGCAGGACGAGATCGGCGCAACGCGTTCCGGCCGCACGCATGGAGGAACGCGTCGCCGACAGCGACGGCGCCATGTTGTCGGCGCTGAGATAGGGAAACACGTCGTCATGGGCGATGACGGACACGTCCCGCCCCACCTGCAGCCCCAGCGACCGCGCTGCGCGGTAGACCCCGAGCGCCGTCATCATCGAGCCCGCGACGATCGCCGTCGGCGGGTTCGGCTGCTCGAGGAACGAGCGCGCAAAGCGGAAGCCGAGCTCGTCGGTAAAATTGCCACTGGCGACCAGCTCCGGATCGAACTCGATCCCGCGCACCTGAAGCGCATTGCGATAGCCGTTGTCGCGGTGCAGCGCATAGGTCGCGCCCGGCCGCCCGTTGATCATCGCGATCCTCGTGTGACCGAGGTCCATCAGGTGCGAGGTCGCCCGCCGCACCGCACCTTCGTTGTCGATGTCGAGCCAGGCATGCGGCACGTCGATATCGGATCGGCCATGCACGAGAAACGGCATTCCGAGCTTGTGTAGCAGCGCGATGCGCTCGTCGTTGGGCCGCGGCGAATGCATGATGATCGCATCGACGCGGCGACTTTCCACCAGCCGGCGATAGAGCTGCATCTCCTCCTCGTAGTTGGCATCGGCGAGCGGAATGACGAGGATGTCGGTATCCTCGCCCACCAGCTGCTCGGCCATGCCGGCCATGAACTCGGCGAAGTGGAACTCGCCGGCGCGTCCCATGACCACGCCGATCGCCCCCACCCGCCCGGTCTTAAGCCTGACAGCGTTAACATTGGGGCGATAGCCGAGCCGCACCGCCTCCTCCGCCACCCGGGCGCGGGTGATCTCACTGACCTCGGGATAGCCGCTCAACGCGCGACTGACGGTCGTCGGCGACAGCCCAAGCTGCTTTGCGAACTCTTTAAGCTTCATGCCCAGCCACGTCTTTCGATCCCCGCGATTCCCCTAACCTAGCGAGGCTTGGCCCGATGATCCAGCCGATCGCCGACAACTAGCCAAATCGATTTCAATTTTCTATATCGCAATATGCCAGCGTAAGTCTTTCTCCACATGCAAAAATTGCATCATCCGCATGATATCATTCCAGAATCGCTGACCGCGCCTATCGACGATTGTTCATAAAGTGACCCGCTTGACTTGCCGTAGCGCATCTGACAGTTTTTCGAAACCAAATCGTTTTCAAATTGGAAGGCGCAATGGTTCTTTTTGGGAGGAAGATCATGAAGTTTCGTCTTACGGCCGCCGTCGTCGCGGCCGCACTCGTTGGCACGGCCCTGCCGTCGCTCGCCGCCAACATCAGCATATCTGCAAGCTCCACCGGCAAAAACCTGGACCTGTTCCGCAAGCAGCTCGACGAGTTCGAGAAGGCGACCGGCAACAAGGTCAGCATCGTCACCATGCCGTCCTCGTCCACCGAGCAGTTCTCGCAGTACCGCCTGTGGCTCGCCGCCGGCAATAAGGACGTCGACGTCTACCAGACCGACGTCATCTGGGCGCCGCAACTGGCCGACCAGTTCCTCGACCTGAAGGACGCCGCCAAGGACGTCGTGGGCGATTTCTTCCCCTCGATCATCCAGTCGCAGACCGTCAATGGCCGCCTCGTCGCCATGCCGCTCTATACCGACGCGCCGGCCCTCTTCTACCGCAAGGACCTGCTCGAAAAATACGGCAAGCAGCCGCCGAAGACCTGGGACGAAATGGCGGCCACCGCCAAGGAAATTCAGGACAAGGAGCGCGAAGCCGGCCAGAAGGACCTTTGGGGCTACGTCTTCCAGGGCAACGCCTATGAAGGCCTGACCTGCAACGCGCTGGAATGGATCAAGTCCTCCGGCGGCGGCCAGATCATCGAAACCGACGGCACCATCTCGATCAACAACGAGAAGGCCGCGGCCGCCATCGAGCGCGCCAAGGGCTGGGTCGGCACCATTTCGCCGGGTGGCGTGCTTGCCTACCAGGAAGAAGAATCGCGCGGCGTCTGGCAGACCGGCAACGCCGTCTTCATGCGCAACTGGCCCTACGCCTACGCGCTCGGCAACGGCCCCGACAGCGCCGTCAAGGGCAAGTTCGACGTGGCTCCGCTCCCGGCAGCAACCGACGGTGACAAGCCCTCCTCGGCGCTCGGCGGCTGGAACCTCGCCGTCTCCAAATACTCGCAGAACCCCGAGGTAGCGATCGAACTCGTCAAGTTCCTGGCGTCGAAGGATAGCCAGAAGCAGCGCGCCATCGAGCTCTCCAACCTGCCGACGCTGTCGGCGCTCTACGACGACAAGGACATCGCTGCCGCGGCCCCCTTCATGCCGGCCTGGAAGCCGATCTTCGAAAGCGCCGTGCCACGCCCCTCGGCCTCGGCCAAGGTCAAGTACAACGAGGTCTCCGCCAAGTTCTGGACCGCCGTCCACAACACGCTGTCGGGCAATGGCACGGCCGCTGAAAACCTCGAGCTTCTCGAAGCCGACCTGACGTCGCTCAAGGGCGACAACTGGTAATCCATCGACGCGCCGGCGGCGGCCCCTCCGCTGCCGGCGCTCCGAAGGGTGCCATCGTCAATCGTGTCAGGAAGCGGGTATCTCATGAGTGAAGTTGCAGTTTCTGAAGGCCTGAAGGCGCCTGCGCGCGCCAAGACCAGCTCGCCGAACATGCGGGCCGACCGCGTCCGTTCCGCCTGGATGTTCCTGGCGCCGACGCTGTTCATCCTCGCCGTCGTCGCCGGCTGGCCGCTGTTTCGCACCATGTATTTCAGCTTCACCAACGCCTCGCTCACCAATCTCGGCGGAGCGAGCTTCGTCGGCTTCGACAATTACCTCTCCTGGATCACGCTGAAGAGCGGTCGCACGGTCTACAGGGGCCTGCTCGCCGATCCCGCCTGGTGGAACGCGGTGTGGAACACCGCCAAGTTCACGCTGCTCTCAGTCACCATCGAGACCGCGCTCGGCCTGATCGTCGCCCTCGTCCTCAATGCCCAGTTCGTCGGCCGCGGCATCGTGCGCGCCGCCATCCTCATCCCCTGGGCGATCCCGACCATCGTCTCGGCCAAGATGTGGGCCTGGATGCTCAACGACCAGTTCGGCATTTTGAACGACCTTTTCATGGCGCTCGGCCTCATCAGCCAGAAGATCGCCTGGACCGCCAACCCTGATACGGCGATGATCGCCGTCCTGATCGTCGACGTCTGGAAGACCACGCCCTTCATGGCGCTTCTCATCCTCGCCGGCCTGCAGATGGTGCCCGGCGATATCTACGAGGCCGCGAAGCTCGACGGCATCAATCCCATCAAGGTCTTCTGGCGCCTGACCCTGCCGCTGATCCGCCCGGCGATCATGGTCGCCGTCATCTTCCGCATGCTCGACGCCATGCGCATCTTCGACCTGATCTACGTGCTGACGCCGAACAATGTGCAGACCAAGACCATGTCCGTCATGGCCCGAGAGAACCTCTTCGACTTCGACAAGTTCGCCTATGGCGCGACCGCCTCGACGGTTCTCTTCCTGCTCATCGCCACCGTCACGGTGATCTACATGTGGCTCGGCCGCGTCAACCTCGGCGGGAGTGAACGCTGATGCTTCTCACAGCCACCAAGAACACCCTCTTCTATCTCCTCGTCGGCGTCATCGTCATCATCGCGGTCTTCCCCTTCTACTACGCGATCCTGACCAGCTTCAAAGCCGGCACGGCGCTGTTCGAGATCAACTACTGGCCGACCTCGATCTCGTTTGCGAATTACGCCAACGTGCTGACGACGGGCAGCTTCATCCGCAGTCTCGGCAATTCGCTGCTGGTGGCGGTCTGCGTCGTCGCCGCCTCGCTGCTTCTCGCCGTCACCGCATCCTACGCGCTGGCCCGCGTCCATTTCCGCGGCCGCGCGCTGCTGATGCTGACCATCCTCTCGGTCTCGATGTTCCCGCAGATCGCGGTGCTGGCCGGCCTGTTCGAACTGATCCGCTGGATCGGCATCTTCAACACGCCGTTTGCGCTGATCTTCTCCTACATGATCTTCACCCTGCCATTCACGGTCTGGGTTCTGACCACCTTCATGCGCGATCTGCCCATCGAAATCGAGGAAGCGGCGATCGTCGACGGCGCCTCTCCGTGGGTGATCATTACTCAGGTTTTCATGCCGCTGATGTGGCCGGCATTGGTCACGACCGGGCTGCTCGCCTTCATTACGGCCTGGAACGAATTCCTTTTCGCCCTAACCTTTACCTCTTCGGACGCGCAGAGAACCGTGCCGGTTGCCATCGCCCTCTTGTCGGGCGGCAGCCAGTTCGAGATTCCCTGGGGCAACATCATGGCGGCATCCGTCATCGTCACGGTTCCCGTCGTTGTCCTGGTGCTCATATTCCAGCGCCGGATCATTTCCGGCCTCACCGCCGGCGGCGTCAAAGGTTGAAGAAAGCACGATATGGCACAGATTAGACCCGACGAAGTTCCACCGGCCGCATCGCCGGTCGTGAGCGAAGCCGCCGCATCGTGCAAGCGGACCACGGCGCGCCACGTCGGCCATCACCGAACCGCGCTCGAAAGGATCCCCCTCGAGGGCGCAGCCTGAACCCAACCCGAACAACCGGATCCCGGCCGCTTCCCAACGGTTTCGATCCAACACGCGCATGAAGGAGCATAACTTGGCTATTCGCACCATCGTATGGGGTGAAAACATCCATGAGAACACCAACGAGATCGTCCGCGGCATCTATCCCGATGGCATGCACACGACGATCGCCAGCGCGCTGAACACCGATCCCGCGATCAGCGCCACGACGGCGACGTTGCAGGAGCCGGAACACGGCCTCACCGAAGCGCGTCTCGCCGAAACCGACGTGCTGACCTGGTGGGGCCACAAGGACCACGGCGCGGTTTCCGACGTCGTCGTCGAGCGCGTCGCCAAGCGCGTCTGGGAGGGCATGGGCCTGCTGGTGCTGCATTCCGGCCACTTCTCGAAGATCTTCAAGCGCCTGATGGGCACGCCCTGCGCGCTGAAGTGGCGCGAGGCCGGCGAGCGCGAGCGCCTGTGGACGATCAACCAGCGCCACCCGATTGCGGCCGGCATCGGCGAGAACTTCGTGCTCGAAAACGAAGAGATGTACGGCGAGCAGTTCTCCGTTCCGGAGCCGCTGGAAACCGTGTTCATCTCCTGGTTCCAGGGCGGCGAGGTCTTCCGCTCGGGCCTGACGTGGCGCCGCGGCGCCGGCAACATCTTCTACTTCCGCCCGGGCCACGAAACCTATCCGACCTACCACGACGCCAACGTCCAGAAGGTGCTGATCAATGGCGTCAAATGGGCCTATAATCCTGAAGGCGACCTGAAGAGCATCACCGATGCCCCGAACGTCCCCGTCGACAAGGCGCTGGAGCCGATTACAGAACGCGGCCCGAGACTGCACCAGGCCGGCGAAGCCGGTTACCGCTGAGGAGCACAGCATGCGACTACTCGTTCTTGGTACAGGCGTCATGGCCAAAAACCAGGTTGCCAACTTCATGGCCATCGACGGCGTCGAAGTGGTGGGCGCGGTCGATACCGATCTGGCCCGCCTGACCGAATTCGCCGATCACTTCCACATCGAAAAGCGTTTCCGCACGCTGGAGGAAGCAATCGAATGGGGTGAATTCGACAGCGCCACCAACGTCACGCCGGACCGTATCCACTATCCGACCAGCCTGGCGCTGATCGCGGCCGGCAAACACGTCTTCTGCGAAAAGCCGCTGGCCGAACACTACGACCACGCGCTGGAGATGACCGAGGCCGCCGAAGCCGCCGGCGTCATCAACATGGTCAACCTCACCTATCGCAACGTTGCCCCGCTGCAGCGCGCCCGCGAAATGGTGCTGGCGGGCGAACTCGGCACCATCAGGCACGTCGAGGCCTCCTATCTGCAGAGCTGGCTGGTCTCGCGCGCCTGGGGCGACTGGCGCACGGAATCGCGCTGGCTGTGGCGTCTGTCCACCGGCCACGGCTCGAACGGCGTGCTCGGCGACGTCGGCATCCACATCCTCGACTTCGCCGCTTACGGCGCCGCGACCGATATCGACCACGTCTTCGCCCGCCTGAAGACCTTCAACAAGGCACCGGGCGGCCAGATCGGCGAATATCTGCTGGATGCCAACGACAGCTTCACCATGTCGGTCGATTTCACCAACGGCGCGCTCGGCGTCATACACGCCACACGCTGGGCGACCGGCCACCTCAACGAACTGAAGCTGCGCATCTACGGCGAAAAGGGCAGCCTCGAGGTCACCCATCGTCCAGATGGATCCGACCTGCGCGGCTGCTTCGGCGAGGACATCGAGAGCGCCACCTGGCGCGACATCGAGGTGCCGCCGGTGCTGACCAACTACCAGCGCTTCGCCGAGGCCGTGAAGACGGGCAAGCCGGACGACCCCACCTTCCGCCACGCCGCCAACCTGCAGAAGGTCATCGACCTCGCGATCGTCTCCGAACGCGAACGCCGCGAGCTCAACCTTCTCGCCGCACAGCAACAGGACAGCGCCCCCGACAAGCGCATCCCGCCGCTGACGGTGGTGGTGTAAGGCCTCATTGAAAAGCAAGGCCCGCGAAAGCGGGCCTTGCGAGCGGTCTTTCGAACTATCGGTAACTGCAGCCGGGCGCGCGCCAAATAAGGATGGCGCGTGTCGGCCACCGTCGAGGTTTTCGGTTCATCCCTCTTAGGTCACACCGCGCTGCCCGAAACCGGCGTGTTGAGCAATTGCTGCTCCCACAGATATGCGATGCCGCTGCCGGCGCAATGATGCCTGATCACCTCGTCATTCAGCTTCAGCGCAGTTTCCACCCGCGCCCAGTCGCGCTGCCATTCGGCGGCCAGCGCCAGCCACGTCATCATGTTCGCACCAGCCGCGATCATGCGCTGGATGGCCACCTCGTGGGCCTCGGTAGAGACCGCACCCGACGCATCGGTGATGACGGTCACATCCCAGCCTTCGCCCAGCGCCTGGATCACCGGCATTGCAACGCAGATTTCCGTCCAGAGCCCGGCGATGATGAGCTGCTTCCTGCCCGTCGCCTTGACCGCGTCCACCACCTTCTTGTCTTCCCAGGTGTTGATGAACGTCCGGTCGATCACCTCCTGATCCGGAAAGACCTCCGTAATCTGTGGGAAAATGACGCCCCCGCGGTCGGCGATGACGCTGGTCAGGATGGTGGGAACACCAAAGACCTTTGCCGATTTCGCCAGAGCCGTCGCATTGTTGACCACCATATGCGGATCGTGGCTGTTGAGGTTGGTGAGCTGGTACGGCTGGTGGTCGATCAGGACGAGGACGGAATCTTCAGGACGAAGAAGCGACGAAAGGCCGTTACGAAATGTCATGCATATATCCTCTGCTGCAGTTGGGTGAGATCGGTCGCCGGAAGTCGATGCCTGCCGGCGGACGATTTGCTGGCGCCGAGTTGCGGAACGTCGACGGCCGGAAAAACAGGCACGGATAGCTGTGCCGCCTGCGAAACGACACTGTCACTCCCCGTATCGATACGGTAGCCTTCAGTTTTGGTGAGCTGTGTCGCAAAAGGAGGAACGCCGTAATGGAAATCGAAGATCTGCGAACATTCGTGGAGGTCGCGGATGCGGGTGGTGTTTCGGCCGCGGCGGTCCGGCTTGGCGTTTCCAAATCGATGGTCAGCCGGCGGCTGATGCGGTTGGAGACCGAGCTTGGGGTACAGCTGCTGGCACGCTCGACACGCGGGGCTTCGCTCACCGAGGCGGGCTCCATCTTCCGGGATCATGCGGCCAAGGTCTGCGCTGAGATCGATCTGGCGAGAGAGACGATATTGCCGGCGGGCGAACTGCGCGGCCGGCTTCGGGTCGCCGCTCCACTTTCCTTCGGCCCGACGCATTTCGCTGTGGTACTCGCCGAAATGGCGCGACGCCACCCACAGCTGCAAATTCAGACTTGTTACAGCGATCACTTCGTCGACCTCATCGCCGATGGGTTCGATTGCGCAATCCGGGTGGGCTATCTGCCGGATTCCAACTTGATCGCAAGACGCGTCGGGCCGCTTTACGGCAACTTGGTTGCCAGCCCCGACTATATCCGGGCCCATGGCTCTCCCGAGACGCCGGGCGAACTCGCGGGCCACCAGGCGCTAATGCAAGGAACGGAATCCTGGCAGCTTCAGGATGGGGACGACATCGTTACCGTCAACCCGCGCGGGCGTTTCAAGGCCGACAATGGTGCCGCTCTCGTCGCTGCGGCCGTCGCCGGGCTAGGCATTGCCTATCTCCCCGATGGTGTCACGCTGGCTCATCGCAAAACCGGTGCATTGGTCCGGGTGATGACGCAGCATCCGCCGCCGCCAGCCGGCATCTACGTCGTCCGTCCGCCGGGACCACATCCCTCCCGCAAGGTGCGTGTCCTGACCGAGATGTTGATCGACTGCTTCACAGAACCTTCTAGCGCCGATCCTGGCGCAGGCTGAGATGACGGCCTCGGCAGCTTCTCCGCGAAATCAGCGATATATGACTTCGGCTAGAAGTCTTCCGTTCCAGTCGAAGATAGGAACAACTCGTCCGCCCGCTCCAACAAACCAATGGCAGACTCTCACCACCCCCGATTAACACCATCAAAATCTTTCCGCCCTAGCGTGAAGTCATGTTTTCCAGTGGACTTCGAACAGCACTCCTGGCGGCCTTCCTGCTTCTGGCCATGCTGGCGCACTTCAGCGCCGCATCGGCCGGGGAAGCGGATTCGCCGGAGATTCGCGCCTGCTGGGCATCGGCCGGTCTGTCGGAAGACGTGGTCGCGATCTCCAGGGATGAGAAACGCTGGTCCTGCGGCGAGCAAGCCCCCTCCATCGATGCCGAGCGCGTCCTGCTCCGCTTCGACATCGCCCCCGGACAACCCCTTCCCCGCTACCTGCTCTCGCGGCGAAGCGCGCTTCAGGCGGTGCATCTGCTGGCGATCGATCGCGACGGTACGGTCCGTCAGAACACCATTCCCGCCGCCGCCCTTTCGAGTTCGATGGCCGGCGGCTATTTCAAGGCCGCCCTGCCTGACGTAACCACAAAAACCCGAGAGGTCGTCGCCGCATTCGACCTGCCGAGCCACCGGATGACGCTGGAGCGCGCCTATGTTGCGCCGGCGGACGCTGCCGGCGGCATCGGCGACATCAGGTTCCTGCTTGTTCTGGCCGGGCTGGCAGGCATGCTGGTCATGCCCCTGATCTTCAACGCGGCCTTCTACCGGGCGCTGCGCGAACCCTTCGTCCTCTGGCACTCGGCGCTGACATTTTCGCTGCTGATGACCATCCTGGTGTCTTCGGGCCTGTCGGTTGCGCTCTTCGATCCCAAGGCGATGACCTTGAGCTGGATGACGACGGTGATCTTCGGCATGACGGTCGCGTCGGGCGCGATGTTCACTTGGAGTTTCATCGAACCCGGCCTGATGCATCCGTTGCTGCGGCGGCTGCTGCCCTATTGCGCGGCATCAGCGATCCTCCTGAGCACCGCTCACGCGGCCTTCCCCTTCGTCGCGCGCCCCATCCAGTCGAGCGCCTACACGGCGGCCTTCGCACCGATCCTTGCGGTCTTCATCCTGTCGATGATCGACGCCCTGCGTCGCGGCAGCCGCGCCGCGCGCTTCCAGGCGATCGGCTACACGCCGATGGTCGTGGTCGGCCTGGTCCGCCTGGTGACGGGTGTCGTTCCGTGGCTGACGAGCACCGACGCCATGCTCCTTTTCTATGTCGGCTGCGTCTGCGAAGTCGTCTTCACGACGCTTGGCGTGGCGGAGCGCTTCGTGACCATCAAGCGCGAACGCGACCGCGCCCGCAATGAGGCCGAACTGCTCGAACGGCTGTCCGAAACGGACGCGCTGACGGGATTGCTCAACCGCCGTGCGATCGAAAGAGAGTTCGAGCGGCTTCGAACCGAAGGCTTCACCGCCCTTGCCGTCATCGACCTCGATCATTTCAAGGCGATCAACGATATGAACGGTCACAGTGTCGGAGACGAGGTGCTCAAGGCCGTGGCCACCGCGCTGCAGCCGGGCCCTGATGTTCGCGCCTACCGCCTCGGCGGCGAGGAGTTCGTGCTACTCCTGCGTGGCGACGACGCCGAAATCCAGGCCGAGCTTCGGCGCAAGGCGATCCCGTCGACGATCGCTCGTATGGTCTCGGGCCTCGAACGCCCCGTCACCGCCAGCATGGGCGTCACGCGCCTTTCCGGCGATGAGGGTTTCGCAACACTTTACGACCAGGCCGACAAGCTGCTCTACGAAGCCAAGAGCGCGGGGCGAAACCGAACAAAGGCCGCGTAGAAGAAACCGGCAGTCACGTCACAAACGGCATGATATCCACGCCATCGCCGGGAAAGACAGTGATATGGGGATGGTCGAGGAAGAGCCTCGCAGCGGCATCGGCGGTGTCCGCCTCGACCACCAGATAACCGCAGAACGGATTGACGGCCTTGCCGACGCCGTCCCTGCTGACGCGCGTCGTCTTCCCCACCATGCCGCCGCGATCGAGGATGACAGCGGCGTTTCTCTCCTCCCAGGCTTTCCACTTGGCGACGCCGACCGCGTCGATGGCATCCTGCTCGGCCTTCGGCAGGTTTCGGAAAGAAACGACGTCTTCGGTCTTCATGGTGTAGACGGCAAGAAATCGGGGCATGCCTTACCTCCGTGATCTCGGATGCATATGACTTTGCACGTGACGCGGAGGACCATACCACATGTTGACATCACCGGTTCACGGAGCATCGGCAAAATGGGCGCCGATGGTTCCCGGCGTTTTCGGGGACCGGGATCGCAGACATCCGAAGGAGAATGCCAATGAAGCGTGCTCTCGTGATCGCAATCTTCGCCGCGACCTTCAGCCTCTCGACCGCCGCGCCGTCGATAGCCGCTCCGGCGTCATCGGCTGCATCCAAGCAGCCGAAGAAGACCGCGACGACCGCGCCTGCGCCATCAGGCAATCCGATGCTCACGCCCAGAATGATGGACCGCAAGCGCCCGATGAACCCGGTCTGCGCCCAGGGCTTCAAGCCGGGCGCGCCGTCCAACTGTCATTACTGAGCGCAACGGATCAAAATTGCGCGCATCAAAAAAATCGCTTCTCGATTTTCCCCGCGCCTGAAACCGCATCCTACAATACACGCGTCCCGTCATCGGATACACCGGCAGGCGTGCCGGCGAGGCGGGATCGGCGCGGGGCGTGAGGGTAGGACGCGAAACCTCATGCACCGGGTCCGAGAAAATGGTCTCCCTCCGGGGCTGGCGGTTGGTCACGTTTGTCGAACGTGTCATCCGTTGTAGTGCCCTGGACGTGCCTGTGAGGCACACAACGCCGCCGCGAAGGCTTGGAAGGCGGCTGCAGAGGGACCGGAGTTCGGGCATAAACCGCCGAACGGGGTGCTGGAAGGCACCATATTTTACTTACTCAATCGAGGTGGTTTCCAGCACCCCGTCCGAGTGAAGTGAAGTGCATGGCGGAACCACGGGTCCTGGGGCGGTGTGGGGTTTTAGTGTGTCTGCGAGCACGTCGTGTGTTTGTCGAAAGGTTTTGCCGTGGATTACCCCCTCTGTCCTGCCGGACATCTCCCCCACAAGGGGGGAGATCGACTCGCGGTGAGGTTTTGCCCAACGTTGAGGTAACAGCGAGCGGATGCGCCCAGCCGATCTCCCCACCTGTGGGGGAGATGCCCGGCAGGGCAGAGGGGGTACCACTCTGCACATCATCGCCCGTAGGACACCACACCACCTCTCGATCATGGCAAGCCGCGCCGGCCAAATGCCCTCACAGCCGACCCGCCAACAACCCGATCGACCCCACATCGGCATTCGCGAACGCCAGCCGCAGATAACGCTCCCGCCCCTCCCCGAAATAGCTTCCGGGAATGCACACAACTCCCGCCTCCTTCGCCAGCCGCTCCGCGACGGTGGCCGAAGCAAGCTCCGCGAACGGATGCCGCACAAAGGCGAAATAGGCGCCGATCGCGCCGATTTCCCAGCCGGGCAGCGCGGCGATGACGGCCCGCAATGCGTCGGCCCGGCGGGCAATCTCCAGCCGGTTTTCCGCCCGCCAGTCCGCCAGCAGCGGCAGCGCCTGCGCCACTGCGGCCTGGGCGGCGCGCGGGGCGCAGATCTGCATGTTATCCATCACCTTGGTGATCTCGCCGATCACCCGCCTGCCCGCCGTCACCGCGCCCAAGCGGTGGCCGGGAATGCAGAAGGATTTCGAGAAGCTGTAGAGCAACACCAGCGTCTCCTCCCAGCCTGGCATGCCGATAAGCCCGTGCGGCGGGCCATGATCCCCGGGCAGGAAATCGCGGTAGGTTTCATCGACGATCAGCCAGGCGCCGTGACGCTGGCAAAGCAGGAAAAGCGCCTCCAGCAGCTCCGGCGGGTAGACGGCGCCGGTGGGATTGTTCGGCGTCACGATCGCCAGCACCTTGGCGCCCTTGGCCAGCGCCGCCTCGGCGGATCCGAGGTCCGGCAGGAAACCGTTATCGGCGTCGCAATCGACCATGACCCTGTTGATGCCGAGCATCGAAAGCGTCGTGTCGTGGTTGAAATAGAAGGGGTTGGTCAGCGCCACCGTATCGCCCGCCCCCGCAAGCGCGATCGCAACCGACATGAAGGCCTGGTTGCAGCCAGCCGTCATATGGATGTTCTCGGCCGAAACGTCCGCACCATAGACCGCGCCGACATGACCAGCATAAGCCTCGCGCAGCACCCGCTCCCCCTCGATCGGCCCGTAGCCGGTCATGGCGGGCGACGCGGCCGCCTCTCCCAGGAGCCGCAGCATGTCGGGATGCGCGGGATAGCCGGGCACCGCCTGCGAGAGATCGATGAGCGCCCCCCGCGCCCCGTCATAGGAGCGCGCCCAGGCCATGACGGACGGGATGGGCGGCGGCGAGAGCAGCGAGACGAGCGGATTTGGAAAGGCAGCGGGCATGGGAATCTCGTGGGCGTTGAAAGGCCGGATGGCGTGGCCATCAGCACTTCTGCACGGAAACCTGCGCTCGGCAATATCGTCGCCCGGCAGGATATCGCCGGGCGGACCGCCTCAGGCGCCGCAGCGCATCTGCAGCTTGGAGAGCTTCGGCACCTCGATGTGCCGGCTGGCCGTGATTGCTATGACGCTATCGGCCTTCAGCTTCGAGAGTTGCCGCGACACGGTCTCGATCGTCAGGCCGAGGAAATCGGCGATCTCGGCGCGCGACAGCGGCAGGTCGAAGGCGCGCCGCTCGCCGTCGGCCTCGGGTTCCAGATGTGTCGCGATCAGCATCAGGAAGCTTGCGACCTTCTCGGCCGCGGTCTTGCGGCCGAGCGTCACCATCCAGTCGCGGGCCTCGTCGAGCTCGCGCATGGTCTGGTCCATCAGCCGCTCCGCCAGCGCGGGGCTGGACTTCACCAGTCGCTCGAGCGTGGCCTTGGGAACGCGGCAGATATTCACGTCGGAGGCCGCCTCCACGGAGACCGCGTTTTCCTCGGCATTCAGCCGCCCGAGGAAATCCGGCGCGAACTGCAGGCCGACGATCTGCTGGCGGCCGTCCTCAAGCGTCTTGGTGAGCTTGACGACGCCGCGAATGACGGTCGCGTAGGATTCCACCGGCATCCGCTCGCCTGCCAACTCCTCGCCGGCGGAATGGTTGGCGAGGTGGGTATGGGCGGAAAGCGCCAGCAGCTCGTCAGCCGTCAGCGCCCCGCACATCCCCTGATGGCGGACTTCGCAACTGCGGCAACGCACTGGAATATTTGAATTATGTATGTCTTTTCGCATCAAATCGGCCCCGTAGGGAGCATAATCAGAGCAATCGCGAAAGAACAGCTTTTTCTTGATCAAGATCAAAGTCCACCTGTCGGGGCGGGGTTAATTGTCGATCGAAAGGACTTAGCCATGAACCCAGATATCATCGCCCGCTATTCCGCCCCCGTTCCGCGCTACACCAGCTATCCGACCGCGCCGCACTTTCACGCCGGCGTCAACGAGGCCATGTATCGGCGGTGGCTGGAAGAAAGCACATGTGGCGCCTTGTCGCTCTACCTGCATGTGCCCTTCTGCGATCGTCTCTGCTTCTATTGCGGCTGCCACACCAAGCAGGTCCGCCGCTACGACCCCATTGCCACCTATCTGGAGGCACTGAACGCCGAAATCGAACTGGTCGCGAACGCGCTCCCCCACCGCCGGCCTGTCAGCGCCATCCACTTCGGCGGCGGCTCGCCGACGATCGTCAACCGTGCCGATCTCGAACGGCTGCGCGCCACGCTCGATCGCCATTTCGACATCGCGCCGGATTGCGAGATCGGCGTCGAGATCGACCCGACGCATGTCGACGCCGAGAAGCTCCGGGCCTGGAAGGCCTTCGGCATGACCCGCGCCAGCGTCGGCGTTCAGGATTTCGAACCCGTGGTGCAGGCCGCCATCAACCGGCCGCAGAGCTTCGAGCAGACGCTCTCCGTCGTCGGCACGCTGCGCGAACTCGGGATCGGCTCGATCAACCTCGACATCGTCTACGGCCTGCCGCACCAGGACAAGGCGATGCTCCTTCGCACCATCGCGCTCTCGCTGTCGCTCGCCCCCGACCGGCTGGCGATGTTCGGCTATGCCCATGTGCCGTGGGTGAAGAAGCACCAGTCGCAGATCGATACCGCGACACTCGCCGGCCCCGCCGAGCGCTTCGAAATGGCGAGATCGGGCGCCGAGGCCATCCTTGCTGCCGGCTACATGACCGTCGGCATCGACCACTTCGCCAAGCCGGCCGACAGCATGGCACAGGCCCTGCTCGACGGCGGATTGCGGCGCAATTTCCAGGGCTACACGACCGACGACGCCGACACCCTGATCGGCTTCGGCGCCTCCTCGATCGGCCGCCTGCCGCAGGGCTATGCGCAGAACATCGTGCCGACCAGCCAGTACATCCAGGCGGTCTCGGAAGGCAGGCTCCCCATCGCGCGCGGCTTTGCATTGTCGGACACCGACCGCGCCGCCGCCGCCGCTATCGAAAGCCTGATGTGCCACAACGCCCTGTCCCTCCCCGACCTGCGCGCCCGCTTCGGCCGCGCCGCCGACGCCGTCTGCCGGGATGCCATGCGGGTGTACCACGCCGATGAGGACGGGCTCACCAGCTTCGACGGCAGCACCCTGACCTTGACGCCGGAGGGCCGTCCTTTCGTGCGCGCCATCGCCGCGAATTTCGACCGCTATCTCGATCGGGGCGGCGCGAAACATTCTCTCGCGGTTTGACCAGGATCAATTCTAGGGCCACCGAACTCCCCTATAGCTGACCATACCAAATTGACGCAGCCGGCATTTGCCGATTGCTCAAGGTCAATTCGCAACTACAGTAATTTCAGAAATTTCTGAAATCACAGACGGAACGGAAACCCATGAACCTGCCCCCGCTCGTACAATCCTTCGTCCTGCACTTCGGCGAGATGGGCTCGCGATGGGGCATCAACCGCACCGTCGGCCAGATCTACGCGCTCCTCTACGTCTCGCCCAATCCGCTCTGCGCCGAGGAGATCGCCGATGCGCTCGGCATCTCGCGTTCCAACGTTTCGATGAGCCTGCGAGAACTGCAGACCTGGAATCTCGTGCTCCTCAAGCACAAGCCGGATGACCGCCGCGACTTCTTCACCACGCCCGACGACGTCTGGCTGATTCTGAGAACGCTGGCCGAGGAGCGCAAGAAGCGCGAGGTCGACCCGACGCTCTCCGTGCTGCGCGAGATCCTCATGCAGCGCCCCGCCAGCGAGGCGGAGCGGCATGCCCAGGAACGGATGGGTGAAATGCACGCCCTGATCGAACAACTCACGCACTGGTACGAGGACGTGAAACAACTTGAAACCGAGAGGCTTGCAACGCTACTCTCGCTAGGAGCGAAAGTGACGAAGTTTCTCGAGGCCAAGGATCGGGTGGTTTCACTCGGTCGCGGCCGTCGGCCCAATCCTGCGAACAAGAGCTAGCGCCATGGCACGTGCTTCCTCAGACGCGAATGGAAAGATGGCTTCGGACAAGCCGCGAAGAGCCGTGCGGCAGCCGCCGGCACTACGCCGCGCTGCCGCCGTGCAGACATTGGCCGCCCTCCTCTGGATCCCGCAGGCCGCCCTTCTGGCGCTTTCGGTCGGCCGCATGGCCGATGGCGGCGATCACCTCGCCGTCCTCTGGCCGGCCTTGGGCATAGCACTGCTCGGTATAGGAAAAAGCTGTCTCGAGGCGGCTGGCGGCCGCCTGGCGTTCAAGGCCGCTCGCGCCGACCTCAGCGCCCGCCGCGCCGCGGCAATCGCGGCCCTGTCGCGCCGCTCGCCGCTCGATGCCACCCGCCCCGCTTCGGGTGAGGCGGCGAGCGTCATCGCCGAGCAGGCAGAGATGATCGTACCCTACCTCTCGCGCTTCCTGCCGGCCCGCTTCAAGGCGACCGTCGTGCCGCTCGCCATCCTCGTCTGCGTTTTCCCCATCTCGTGGGTCGCCGCCCTCGTGCTCCTCGTCGCCATGCCGCTCATCCCGGTTTTCATGGCGCTCATCGGCTGGCAGGCGCAGGCCGCCAGCGAGAAGCAACTGACAGCCACCGGCGGCCTCAACGGCTTCTTGCTCGACCGCTTTCGGGGGCTGACGACGATCCGCTCGCTCGGCGCCGTCGACGCCACCGCGCTGAAGCTGCGCGCCGACGCCGACAGCCTGAAGAACCGCACGATGGCCGTCCTCAGGATCGCTTTCCTGTCGTCGGCGGTGCTCGAACTTTTCTCCGCGCTCGGCGTTGCCATGGTCGCGGTCTATATCGGCTTTACGCTGCTCGGCCAGATCACCGTCGGCGCCTGGACTAGCGGCCTCGACCTCACCACCGGCCTCTTCATCCTGCTGCTCGCCCCCGCCTTCTTCGAACCGCTACGCGATCTCTCGGCCGTCTGGCACGACCGCGCTTCGGGCGAAGCCGCAATCAAGGCGCTCGACGCGCTGAGCGCAGAAGGCATGACGCTCGCTAGTGCCGAGAACGACGACCATGTCGAGGCCGGCGAAATCCGCCTCGAAGCCGTCAGCTTCGCCTACTGCAAGGACGCTCCGCTCGTCCTCGACAATCTCGACTTGCGGATCGGACGCGGCGAGCACATCGCGCTGCTCGGCGCCAGCGGCTCGGGCAAGTCGACGCTGCTCGCCCTGATGGCCGGCCTCGCGCCACCAGACACTGGTCGCATCGCAGTAGGCGGCAGGAACGGCATCGCCTGGATCGGCCAGAAGCCGCATATCTTCGCCGGCACGATCCGGCAGAACGTCTCGCTCGGCCGCCCCGGCATTTCGAAGCAGGTGGCGACGCATGCGCTGGAAACAGCCCATCTCGGCCCGGTCGCCGCGGCCTACGGCCACCAGCCGCTCGGCGATGCCGGTATCGGCCTGTCGGGCGGAGAATCGCTGCGCCTCGCCATCGCCCGCGCCGCCGCCGACCCTGATATCCGCATCATCCTCGCCGACGAACCGACCGCCCACCTCGACAGCAGGACGTCGGACGAGATCGCCGAAAGCCTCATCGCACTGGCGGATGGCAAGACGCTCGTCGTCGCCACCCACGACCCGCGCCTCGCCGCCCGCATGAACAGCACCATCCGTCTTGATCAGGACCTTCTGCAGGAGGCCGCCGAATGACCCGCTCGCTCGCCCACCTGAAACCCATCCTGAAGCTGTTCTTCGCCGAGCGCCGGACCGGCCTGCTTCTCGGTGCGCTGATGGCGACCATGACGGTCGCGGCCGGCATCGCCTTGCTCGGCCTCTCCGGCTGGTTCATCACCGCGACCGCGATCGCCGGGCTTTCGGCGGCGGCCTTCACCTTCGACGTCTTCGCCCCGGCCGCCGGCATCCGCTTCCTTGCGATCGTGCGCACTGCCGCCCGCTATGGCGAACGGTTGACCACGCATGACGCCACGCTCTCCGTGCTCGCCGCCCTGCGCGAACGTCTCTTCCGCGGCTGGGCCGGAGCAGGCACAGCCCGCGACCTGCTTCGCCGCCCCGCGCGGCTGCTCTTTCGCCTGACCGGCGATATCGATGCGCTGGATTCGCTTTACCTGCGAATCCTCGTTCCGGCAGGTGTTGCAATCGCGGCAGCGATCGGCACCAGCGTCGCGCTCGGCCTGCTGCACCCACTGCTCGGGCTCGCCGCCGGCGCCTGGCTGCTATCGGCCGGTTTCGGCATCCCGCTATGGGCCGGTCGACGGGCGATCCCGCATTCGCGCCGCCGCACCCACGGCCTCGAAGCCATGCGGGCTCGTACCATCGACCTCGTCGCCGGCCAGACCGACCTGATGATGGCCGGTCGTCTCGAAGCACAAAGCGCCGCGATCGCCGCAGCCGACCGCTATGGCGCCGCCGCAGACGACCGCCTCAACCGCATCGAAGCCGGCGTCACCTTCGGCTTCGGCATCGGCTCGACCCTGCTTCTGACCGGCTGTCTCCTGGCCGTCGCGGCACTTGCCGGCACCGGCGCGATCACAGCACCGGTGGCAGCCCTCGGCCTGCTCATCGCCTTCGCCGCCGTCGAGCCCTTCGGCGGATTGCGGCGCGGCGCGATCGAACTCGGCCGCACCCTTCTTGCCGTCCGACGCGTCGCACCTCGGCTTTCCGCAAAAGAAGCAACCTGTCGGCCGGATGCGCCGGACAGCAGCCTCGCATTCCGCCTCTCCGGCGTCACCGCCCGCTACGACACATCGAGCCGCCCGACGCTTCAGGGCATCGATCTCGATCTTCCCGTCGGAGGCAGGCTTGCGTTGGTCGGAGAAAGCGGCGCCGGAAAATCGACGCTGTTGGCGCTGCTTGCCGGTGAGCTTGAGCCGGCCGAGGGCAGCGTCGCGGCCCGGCCGGCCACCCTGCTCACGCAGCGCACCGAACTCTTCCACGACACGCTGCGCGGCAACCTGCAGCTTGCAAGGCCCGCAGCTACGGATCACGAACTTCGGGACGCGCTCGCCGCCGCTGGTCTGTGGGCCGACGTCGCCGCCCTGCCCTGTGGCCTGGATACCCAACTCGCCGAAGGCGGCATGGGGCTTTCGGGCGGCCAGTCGCGCCGCCTGGCGCTGGCACGCCTGTTCCTGCGCGACACCCCGCTCTGGCTGCTTGACGAACCGACCGAGGGCCTCGACGGCGCGACCGCTCGCGATGTCATGGAGCGGCTGTCGGTCACAGCGAGCGACCATACGCTCGTCGTCGCCACCCATATCCGCCGCGAAGCCGCGGCGGCCGACATCGTCGCCGTCGTCGAAGGCGGACGCATCAAACAGGTTTCACGCCGCGGAGAGACGGCGTTCGAAGAGGCTTTGAACCGGCTGAGACCGGACTGAGCGACACCGCATGACCGCCACGCAATTCGGCTGGGCGGGAGATCTTCAATACCCCCATGGGGCGTGGGAGAAAGACAATGGAACTAGACATCGTTGATTTATCGCGTTTCCAATTCGCGCTGACCGCGCTCTATCACTTCCTGTTCGTACCGCTGACACTCGGCCTGTCCGTGCTGCTCGCCATCATGGAGACCGTCTATGTCATGACCGGTCGCCAGATCTGGCGGCAGATGACGAAATTCTGGGGCACGCTGTTCGGCATCAACTTCGCCATCGGCGTCGCCACCGGCATCGTCATGGAGTTCCAGTTCGGCATGAACTGGAGCTACTACAGCTACTATGTCGGGGACGTCTTCGGCGCGCCGCTGGCGATCGAAGGCCTGATGGCCTTCTTCCTCGAGGCCACCTTCGTCGGCCTGTTCTTCTTCGGCTGGGACAAGCTCTCCAAGGTCGGTCACCTGGTGGCGACATGGTGCGTGGCGCTCGGCTCCAACTTCTCCGCACTGTGGATCCTGATCGCCAACGGCTGGATGCAGAACCCCGTCGGTTCGGCCTTCAATCCGCAGACCATGCGCATGGAAGTGACGAGCTTCTTCGACGTGGTGTTCAACCCGGTCGCCCAGGCGAAGTTCGTCCACACGGTTTCGGCCGGCTACGTCTGTGCCTCCGTCTTCGTGCTCGGCGTCTCGGCCTGGTACCTGCTGAAGGGCCGCCACATAGAGATCGCCAAGCGCTCGATGACGGTTGCCGCTTCCTTCGGCCTCGCCTCGGCACTTTCGGTCGTCGTGCTCGGTGACGAGAGCGGCTACCTCGCCACGGAAAACCAGAAAATGAAGCTCGCGGCGATCGAGGCCATGTGGGAGACGGAGCCGGCGCCCGCCGCCTTCACCGCCTTCGGCTTCCCCGATCAGCAAGCACGCGAAACCCACTTCGCCGTCCATATCCCGTGGGTCATGGGTCTCATCGGCACCCGGTCGCTGACGACGGAGATTCCCGGTATCGACCAACTGGAACTGCAGGCTGAAGCCCGCATCCGCGACGGCATCAAGGCCTATGACGCGCTGATGAATATCCGCGCCGCGCCTTCGCCCGAGCAGGTTGCGCCAGACGCCCGCGCCGCTTTCGAAACCCATGGCAGCCGCCTCGGCTACGGCCTGCTTCTGAAGCGCTACGTCGACGATCCCCGCACCGCCACCGACGCGCAGATCACCCAGGCGGCCATGGACACCATCCCGCATGTGCCGGTTCTCTTCTGGTCGTTCCGCATCATGGTCGGCGTCGGCATGTTCCTGATCCTTCTGACGGCCACCTTCTTCTGGCTTTCGGCCCGCCGCCACCTCGACAAGTACCCGCTGCTCCTGAAGATCGCCGTGCTCGCGATACCGCTGCCCTGGATCGCCATCGAGGCCGGCTGGATCGTCGCCGAGATCGGCCGCCAGCCATGGGTCATCGAGGGCGTGTTGCCGACGGCCATGGCGGTGTCCAGCCTCGGCGCGGAAACGGTGCTGCTTACCATCATCGGCTTCGCCGCCCTCTACACGGCCCTGATCGTCGTGGAGATGACACTGATGATCCGGGCGATCCGCAAGGGACCGGAGCCGGATCACGATCCGGAAGCGACCCTGATCTCAACCACCCTCGTTCCCGCCGCGGAGTGACGCATCATGATCCTCTTCGAACTCATAGACTACGGAACCCTGCGGGTGATCTGGTGGCTGCTGCTCGGCATCCTCCTGATCGCCTTCGCCGCCACCGACGGTTTCGACCTCGGCGTCGGCACGCTGCTCCCCTTCGTTGCCAGGACGGATACCGAGCGTCGGGTCGCGATCAACACGATCGGCCCGGTCTGGGAAGGAAACCAGGTCTGGCTGATCCTCGGCGGCGGCGCCATCTTCGCCGCCTGGCCGCCGCTCTACGCGGTCTCCTTCTCGGGCTTCTACCTCGCCATGTTCGCGATCCTCTTCGCGCTCATCCTGCGACCGGTTGGCTTCAAGTACCGCTCCAAGCGTGAAAGCGCGCGCTGGCGCAACAACTGGGACTGGGCGCTGTTCATCGGCGGCTTCGTTCCATCACTGATCTTCGGCGTTGCCGTCGGCAACGTGCTGCAGGGCGTGCCCTTCCGCTTCGATCCGAACGACATGCGGATCTTCTACGAAGGAACCTTCTTCGGCCTGCTCAACCCCTACGCCCTGCTCTGCGGCCTGCTATCGGTGGCGATGCTGGTCATGCACGGCGCGGCCTGGCTGGCGTTGAAAGCCGACGGCCCCGTTGCGATCCGGGCGCGAAGCTACGGCAGCGTTGCGGCCGTCGCCGTCATCCTGCTGTTCGCGCTCGCCGGCATCAGCCTGGCGCTCGGCGTCCACGGCTACCGGATCACGAGCGACATCAACCCGGCAGGCCCGTCGAACCCGCTTATGAAGATCGCATCGCACGACGGCTCGTGGCTGGCGAACTATGCCAGCTATCCGTGGCTGCTGATCGCCCCGGTCTGCGGCTTCCTCGGCGCCGCCGCCACCCTGCTTGCCATGCGCGCAAGATGGGAAGTGGCGACGCTGCTCTTCAGCAAGCTTTCGGTGTTCGGGATCATCTCGACGGTCGGCGTCTCGATGTTCCCGTTCATCCTGCCCTCCTCGCTCGATCCGAAGTCGAGCCTGACGGTCTGGGATGCCTCGTCGAGCCACATGACGCTGTTCAACATGCTCGTCGCGACCGCGATCTTCCTGCCGATCATCGTGCTCTACACCGGCTGGGTCTACAAGGTGCTCTGGGGCAAGGTCGATGCCGATACCGTCAACGACAAGAGCGGTCACGCTTATTAGAAGGAGATTAGACGATGTGGTATTTCGCCTGGCTACTCGGCCTACCGCTGGCCGCCGCCTTCGCCGTCCTCAACGCCATGTGGTACGAGCTGGTGGACGACGCGACGAAGAAGCACGAACGCTGATCGTCGCTCGCTAAAAACGGAAGGGTGCGCTCGTCTCCGGGCCCACCCTTTTTCGATGAACAACGAAGGCTCAGTAGCTCGCTTCGACGAAGATCCTGGCCAGCGCCTCGATCCCGGCCTGATCCTGCGCGTCGAAGCGCGCGGCGCTGGGGCTGTCGAGATCGATGACGCCGAGGATGCGGCCGTCGTGATGAAGCGGCACCACCAGCTCGGAACGCGACGCGGCATCGCAGGCGATATGGCCGGGGAAGGCATGGACGTCCTCGACGAGCATTGAGCGCCCCTCCTTCACCGCCGTGCCGCACACACCGCGGCCGACGGCGATGCGCACGCAAGCCGCTCGCCCCTGGAACGGCCCGAGCACCAGCTCCTCCTCCGACCTGAGGAAATAGAAGCCCGCCCAGTTCAGATCGGGCATCATCTCGAACATCAGCGCCGAGGTATTGGCGGCATTGGCGATCACGTCGCGCTCGCCCTCCAGCAGACCTTTGAGCTGCTGGCAGAGTTCGCGGTAGAATTCCGTCTTGTCGGCGGTGTCGATCGTAGCTACCTGGAACATGTCTGATTTCGCTTCTGCCTGGTGAATGTCACCCCGATATAGTCGCGCCCTCCCCTCTTGCCAATTGCTTGACGAGCAGCTTGCAGCCGGCGGGTCACTTCACGGTGATATCGACCAGCCGGACTTGCCGGGCTCCAATCGGACTCTATCTAGAAATTTCGATCACGACCGATTTGAGATCGTGGCCGGCCCACCCGGAATGCGTGGTGGCAAGACGAAGGGCGCGGCACGCGTTGACGAAGCCTATTGTGGCATCCCGTGCCGGCCTCGATCGTCTTCATGACAACAGGCCGGAAGGGTTCCTTGATTTTCCCGGCTGGCAGATAGAGCCATTTATTTTAGTTGAGGTAAGGACGATGACACCGGAAGACAGACGCGCGGTATTCAGCCACCGCCAGATCGCAGCCATCATCAAGGGCATCACGCAGGAAGACGGCTCGGAGACGCCGATCACGGGAAAATCGCTCGGAGAAGCGATCCTGTTCGTATCGGAGGAAGCCGCGACCAGCTCTGCGAGTGCCCATGTGATCTATGGCGAGCACCATTCGCTGAGCTATACCGATTGCCTGAGCGTCTACCGCGACTACGGCGCCGCTCTGCGCCGCCCGCCGAACTGATGCCGGATGCCGAAACGCAGCGCCGGTCTGTTGATCTATCGCATACGCGGCGCCGGTTGCGAAGTGCTTCTGGTTCATCCGGGCGGTCCATTTTGGGCGAAGAAGGACGACGGTGCCTGGTCGATCCCGAAAGGGCTGGTCGAGCCCGGCGAGGATGAGCTCGAGGCAGCACGGCGCGAGACCCGGGAAGAGCTGGGCGTCGGTATCGACGGCCGGTTCGAGCATCTCGGCGAATACAGGCAGCCGGGCGGCAAAATCGTAGTCGCCTGGGCCGTGCAGGCCGAGGTCGACACGGAAAACATCCGCAGCAATCTCTTCCAGATGGAATGGCCGCCGCGCTCGGGTGCGATGGCCGAGTTTCCCGAGGTCGACAGGGCCGGATGGTTCACCCTCGATGAGGCCGGTCGAAAACTGCTGAAAGGCCAGCAGCCGTTGCTGCGCGAATTCAGCCGGCGCTATCCCATCGATATGACTGCGGACAAAGGCGATGCAGCGCCGCCACACCCCTGATTTAGCAGGGCAGCCACGCATAATCGGCTAGTGCAATTCGTCGGCCGTGAGAGATAAGAGAGCAGCAAGCTTCCTCTCAAAACGATTCCGGCTTCATGACAGTCCCACACTCCCCGTTGCGCGGCGTTCTCGTTGCATTCGCCGCCTATGCCGTCTTCGCCTTCAGCGACGCGTCCATCAAGATCATCGACGGCGCCATTCCGCCTTACCAGATCGCCTTCATCGGCGCGGTATTCGGCATCGCGGCTCTGCCCTTCATCAAGGCGAAGGACGATTCCTGGCTCGATATCGTCAGGACCCAGAACAGGACGCTGTGGCTCGTGCGCATGGTCTGCGGCGCGATCGGCGCCATCGCCTCGATCATCGCCTTCACCGAACTGCCGATGGCCGAAGCCTTCTGTCTTCTCTTCCTGCTTCCCTCCTTCGTCACCATCCTCTCGGTGATCTTTCTCAAGGAGGATGTACGCTGGCAGCGCTGGGCGGCGGTTATCGTCGGCTTTGCCGGTGTGGTCGTGGTGCTACGTCCCGGCTTCCGCGAACTTTCGATCGGCCATCTGGCGGCGGCGATCGGCGGCATCGTCGCCGCGATCTCGATCGTCATCCTGCGCAAGATGGGTCCGGCGGAAAAGCGCCTGTCGCTCTATGGCGCCGCCCTTATCGGCACGCTCGGCGTCAGCGGCGTCCTGACGCTGTCCGAAATCGTCGTCCCGACGCCGGGCCAATGGCTGTTCATGGCAAGCTACGGTCTTCTCGGTGCCGCCGGCAACATTCTCCTGATGACGGCGGCGCGCATGGCGCCGGCCAATCTCGTCGCCCCGCCGCAATATAGCCAGATGCTCTGGGCGATCGCCTTCGGCTATCTCATCTTCGACGACAGCATCGACCTGCCGATGGCGGCCGGCATCGTTCTCATCGCCTTCTCAGGCCTCCTGACGCTGGCGCGCGAGAAGAAACGCGGCACCGCCCTGCCCCGCGCCGTCGTCTCGACCGACAACCAGGCGACGCTCGCGACCGCGACCGAACCGGAGGACCAGCCGGCCGCCGGCTGATCACTTGCGGACAGCAAACAAAAAGAAACCGCCCTCGCCATGTCGCAAGACAGAACGGGGGCGGTTCTTTTTTAGTCAGCGCTGGAGGTTAACGGCGCAGGACCGGGCAGCCGCGGACATTGCCGAAGCTGATCTCGTCGGCGCCACGGCGCGTCCAACCTTCGACCACGACGCGGCGCGGCGTGATATCGACGACGCGAGCGCGCCGGAACCCGTAGTCACGGGCGATATCCTCGGCTAGGCGCGGATCGCAGCCACGCGCACGCGGCGGTGGCGGACGGTAGTAATCCGGCGGCGGCGGGCGGTAGTAGCCCGGCGGTGGCGGCGGCGGTGGCGGACGACCACCACCGATATAGACGTCGACCTGAGCGGAGGCCGGCATCACCGTCCCCGCCAGCGTGCCGGCGGCGAGCAGCGTTGCGACGCCCGCCTTGGCAAGAAAATGCATCATCGAATTCTCCCTTTTGCCGCGGCACAAACCGCAACCACATCCATTCGTTGCTACCAGCCGGCATTAGCCTTCACGGATAAGTGACTGATATACGATTCGCACATGGCAGCCTGAAAATGGCACCGCCAAGGCGGGCGGCGCTCCACTTCACATGCGCGTCAGCGACGGATCAGCGGGCAACCGCGGACATTGGCGAAAACCATCCGGTTCCAGCCGTAACGGTCACGGCCCGAAACGACGACACGACGCGGCGTGATGTTGGTGATGCGGGCATTGCGCATGCCGCTCCAGCGCGCCTTCCGCACGGCCTGGACCGGCGAGCATCCGTGGACCGGACGATGATACTGAACGTCGACAATGGGTGCACGTTCCGGAGCAGCAGCAGCCGCCGTAGACATCGTTGCAGGAATGGAAGCGAGTGCGAGAAGAGCGGCAAACGAGGCTTTGGCGATGAAGTGGGTCATGACAATACTCTCTAATCAGGTTAAATCGATCTCCGAGGAGGAGATTGACCTGACCATAAGCCACTGAAAATGAACGCTGTTCGAACCCGGCATTCACCCGACGTTCAGCCGCCGAGATGCAGCACGACCTCGCGCCGATGCGGCCGATCACGGTGTTCGAAGAGATAGATCCCCTGCCAGGTGCCCAGTGCCAGCCGTCCGCCCATGACAGGAATTCCGATCGAAACCTGCGTCAGCGCCGACTTGATATGAGCAGGCATATCGTCCGGCCCTTCGGCCGTGTGAATCACCCAGCTCATCGATGAATCCGACGATGGCGGCACCAATCGCCGGAAAAATCCGTCGAGGTCGGTACGCACATCGGGATCGGCGTTTTCCTGAATGAGGAGCGAGCACGAGGTGTGGCGAACGAAAATGGTGAGCAGGCCTTCGTCCATGCCGTTCGCGCGGACGAAGGCGGCTGCCTCGCCGGTGAATTCGTAAAGGCCCTGGCCGCGCGTGGCCAGGGAAATGATCTTCTGCGGCATGAGCAGTGTTCCGATTCGATGGAATGGCGATTGCAACTACAGTCGCAGGAAGGCTTCGAAACCGCCATAGATCATCCGCTTTCCGTCGAAGATCTCCTTCCACTCGTCGCCCTGAAGCCTGGGATCGGCCATGACCTTGGCAAGGATATCGTCGCGTTGCTGGCGGTTTTCGTAGATGATCCACGAGAAGACGACCACCTCTTCATCGGTCGCCTGCACGGCACGTGGAAAGGATGTGAGTTCGCCGTACGGCACGTCGTCGGCGACGCATTCGACATATTCCCTGGCGCCATACTCTTTCCACACGGCCCCGGCCGTCGCCGAAAGCGCCTTGTACGCCTCGACGTTCTGCTTCGGCACGGCCAACACGAAACCATCGACATAAGACATTGTCTTCTCCTTCGTTTGCTCCACGCACTAAGGACGAACGAACGCTCGCCGATCCGACAGTCGTGAACATCAGATTAGGAGAATAGGCGCGCTGCGGTTTCGGCAAGGAGCCAGGCGGTATCGATTATTGCCGGCACTGCGTCGTGGCCCGCAGGCTGCGGAACTGTTCGACAAGGAAATCGACCAAGGCCCGAACCGCGGTCGGCAGGCCCTGAGATGCCGTGAAGACCAGATAGATCGTCGCCTGTGACATCTGGTATTCGGGTAGCAGGCGAACGAGACGCCCCTCCTTGATTCCCTCCGCGCAGACGTGGTCGGGAAGCAGACCGACACCGACACCCGCGTAGATGGCTTCCAGAAGTGCCGGAACACTCTTGCAGCTTAGCCGCGGTTTGTGCTCGTGCCTGTACGGCGTACCATCCGGTCCGGTGAACTCCCATATGTCCGAATCCTGCCAATCCACCGACGGCGAAAGGAAGGAGACCGTCGGCGCATCGGCAAGCGAATCGATACCGCCGGCAGGCGGCAGAGAGCCGGCCAGTTCGGCGCTGGCAACCAGGATAAGGTCGACCTTGCTCAGGACACGCATCGTCAATTCGGAATCGGTCTCTTCCGCGAACTGCGCGCGCACTGCCAGATCCAGCCGTTCGTTGATAATATCGACACGCCGGTCGGTCGCGAGAATCTGAAGCTGGACCTTTGGATAGCGGTTCAGGAACTCCGGAAACATCGTGCCGAGTGAGCCCTGCAGCAGACCGTTCGGCACACTCACCCGGATTGGTCCGTGCGGCTCGCCGGATGCATCACTGATCGTTCGAGCGGCACGCTCCGCCTCGCGCAGCATGTTCTCGCAGTGCGAATAGAAGGAGTTTCCGATCTCCGTGACCCGGAACCGCTTGACCGTGCGTTCGAGCAGCCGCACCCCAAGCCGCTCTTCTAGCGCGGCGATATGCCGGCTGAGCTTTGACTTGGGCACATTGAGCACCCGCCCAGCCGCCGAGAAGCCGCCATGCCGCACGACAGCCGCGAAATAGACGAAATCGTTCAGATCCTGTAGCATACCGTAATTCGGCATGGAGTCCTCGCATTGATAGGGCAAAGCTGGCTCGCCTTCCGCCCTTTATTCCTCCGCCGGGGCATATGGCAACCGACCAACAAAACATTTCGTTCCAAATTTGGAACGCTGCGTTCCAACTCACGAGCTTCAGTTTTATACCGCAGCGCAGTATCAGCAGATCGCATTTCGATTTTGGCCTGTCTGTTGGACAGCGCCGCGTGCGCATGTAAGCGCCCTCGTAACAGTTCAGAAGCAATCACGTCCCACGGTGGGGCGCATAACGCGTTTTCACATTAACGTGTTGATATTGTTGCAATAAAACAACATTGAAAACACAAACAATAGCGTACTTGGTAATTTAAGGCATATCCCGATTGCGAGTTTTGGATTGGGATGAGATTAGGACGAAGCGGTTCGCTGATCCGCGCGCCGAAAGGCAATTACACGGAGCAGCCCCAACTCTCTTCGGCGATCTGGCGGCAGTTCGATGAACAAGGAAATGGATTTAAAATGAACATTCGGATGGTATTGTTGGCGTCGGGCGCAGCCCTTGCTGCCTCTTCGCCTGTCTTCGCAGCAGACGCGATCGTTGCTGCTGAGCCTGAAGCCGTTGAATACGTTCGCGTCTGCGACGCCTACGGCACCGGCTACTTCTACATCCCGGGCACCGAAACCTGCCTTAAGGTTGGCGGCTACCTGCGTTTTGAAGTTTACGGCGGCCCGAACCAGTCGACCGGTTCGAACGGCAGCTCGGATTGGAACGCTCGTACGCGCGCCCAGGTATCGTTCACCGCCAAGAGCGACACGGAATACGGCCCGCTCACCAGCGTCATCGTTTTCCGCAACAACGGCGACAACACCTCGACCGGCACGACGCTGGATTCGGCTTACATTGACATCGCCGGTATCCGCGCCGGTCTGTTCTACAGCTGGTGGGATGACGACTTGAGCGGCGAGCCGGACGTTCTGTCCAGCTTCGAAACGCTGCACAACTCGATCCGCTACCAGTACGAATCCGGCGACTTCTACGCTGGCGTTAGCGTCGACGAACTGGAAGACGGCTACTACAAGGCCGGCGAAAGCACGAACAACGTTGGCGTAGCCTTCGGCATCGGCGGCAAGGCCGGCGCGATCAGCTACCAGGTTACCGGCGGTTACGACACCGACAACGAAGAAGGCGCAATCCGCGGCATGCTCTTCGCCGACATCGGACCTGGCACGCTCGGCCTGGCCGGCGTTTGGGCTTCCGGCCCGAACTCCTACTACGCCAACTCGGAATGGACCGTCGCTGCCGAATACGCAGTCAAGGTTACCGACAAGTGGACCGTTACCCCGATGGCTCAGTACTTCGGCAGCTACGTCACCGACATGGACAACGGCGCTATTCCGGAATCCTTCGACGGTCTCGACGACGCTTGGAAGGTCGGCGTAACTGTTGACTACCAGATCGTTGACAACCTCTACGCCAAGGCAACCGTCGACTACACCGACGTTGACGGCGGCGACGACGTGACCAAGGGCTTCTTCCGCCTGCAGCGCGCATTCTAATCTGACGATCAAGTACCCCGGCTTTGCCGGGGTATACCACAGTTTTGCGTTTCCTGATCCGATTGACCTCCGATCAGTTACGGGGATTGGTCCGGTTTCCCTGCCGGACCGATCCTTGTTTTATTTTGCGGTCGGCCATTGCGCGCCGCACAGCCCACGCATGCTTCACCTTCCAGAGATTTGGCTTAAGCTGGCCGCACCTCGATCGAATCGACGCGATCGGCATAGAAGGCGAGATGATCCTTGATGGCGCTGACTGCGTCGTGCGGGGTCTCATAGGTCCAGACCGCGTTTTTCCCGCGCTTACCGCCCGATATGATGCTGAAATAGGACGCCTCTCCCTTGTACGGGCAGTGGCTGTGATGATCGGTGCGCTGCAGCTGCGCCATGTCCACGTCTTCACGCGGAATATACTGGACAGCGGGATAGGACGCTTCCTTCAACGTCAGCGCGGAACGGCTGTCGGCAAGAACGCGTCCATCAAGCTTGACGACGACACGCCCGGCATTGGGCGCCACCGTGATCGGATGATCAGGACCGGGAATCTTGAAGGGCTGGCCGGACATCTGCTTCTCCTTTTTTGGCGAACCAGATGGATGTAGGCCATGACGCGGCACTTTTCAGCGGCGGACACGATTTTGTGCGTCAACGCGCCTGCCTCGTAGCGGCAAGGCGCGGCGCATTCAGTGGACGGTGTCGGGATAGAGCTCGGTCTCGAGGATCGACAGTGCCTCTTCCAGGGAGGCGACCAGAATGTCGGTCAGTTCGTCGCCACGGCTCTCGATGAACGCCACCTTGCTGGCTTCGTCCTGCAACTCGAAAAACCGCTCAAACTCGTTCGACATTCCATTCACCTCATGTGACGCAGCACCATGCTGCAATCAGCAAGCACTACGTCGCCTGTCTTGCCCGGAACTGGACTCCGCCCCAGCGGTTAGAATTGCGGGAAGCCCCGGCTCCTCCATTGGCTCTTCGGCACCGGGTCGCCCACCTGGAACGCAAAAGACGCGATCTTCGTCGCCCCCTCGTCCACCTCACAGCGGAAACTCAGATTGTACCAGCGGCCGTTGGCGCGAAACGCGCCGCTCTTGATCTCCAGCACATTGCCCTGCTGCAGGCGATAGGACGGCAAAAGCTCCGGCCGGTATCCCTGCGGCGAGTGCCTGAGCTGTTCGCGCAGTTCCGTCGCGCAGAGCTCGGCGGCGCGCATGCCGCGCGGCATGCCGTCGATCGCCGTGCGCGCCACGGCGCCGCCCGTGTCGTTCTGCGAGTAGAGCTTCTTCACCTCGGTCAGCGGATCGGCCGCCGGCGCGGCCTTAGCGGCGGGGTCCGGCTTTGGCGTCGGCTTGGCCTGCGTGATTTCGGTCGTCACCACGCCGGTTGCCTCGGCGGGCGGACCGTTGTTTTCCTGATGCGCGTCGGCGATATCGACCTGTGGCAGGTTGATATCGTCAGGCACGGGCTTGGCCGGCGGCTTGTCATCGGCCTCGGGTTTTCCGGCCGACACGGGATCATCCGTTGGCTTTTCCGCATCAGGCGCGCCCGCGGGCTTGCCCGCCTCGGTCGAAGCGTCGCCATCCTCGGCTTTCCTCGGGCCACTCGCCTTGTCGCCAAATTCGAAGACGGGGCGCAGCGGCTGGATCGGCTGCGGCTTGCCCTCCTGTCCCTTCGGCTGCTCGTCTGCCTTTGCCTGTTCGGCCGGATCCGGCTTTGGCGGCTCCTCGGCCTTCTTCTCCTCCGGCGGCTTTTCAGGCGGTGGAGGTGGTGGCTTTGGCGCCTCCGGTGGCTTCTCCTCGGGCGGCTTTGGCGGCGGTGGCGGTTCGGCCTTGGCCTCCTCCTTCGGCGGTTCAGGCGGCTTCTGCTCGGCCTTCTGTTCTTCCGGCTTCGGCTCGTCGGCAGGCTTCTCAGCCGCCTTCGGCTCTTCCGGCTTCTTCTCCTCGGGCTTCGGCTCTTCCGGCACCTTCAGCGCGGCCTGCTCCTCCGGCTTCTCCTCTTCGGGCTTCTTTTCTTCCGGCGGCGGCACCAGATCGACATTGACCGTCTCTTCCTCCGGCGCCTTCTGCGGCTCGGGCAGCTTCAACAGGAAGGCGCCGGTGACGACGACATGCAGCAGCACCGAGGCGAAGACGCCCCAGCCGAATGCTCCCCATCGCTTTCCCGAAACCTGCTGCATACCGACGCGAATGCTAGACCACAAACTACCGATGTGGTCTTTTAAGAAGGCAGCATCAAGCCGTAAAACGAAAAAGCGCGCTATCCGAGCGAACCGATGATTTCCCGATAGGCAGCCTCGGGAAATGCCTTCAGCGTCCGCGTCCTGACATTGCCGGCCATGCCGAGCGACAGCCCGAACCGCGCCATCACCGCGTCATCGGGAGCCTCGCACACCGCCACGAGATCGTGATCGCCAAGCGTCAGGAAGAAATGCTGGAAGCTGCCGCCCATCTCGCCCAAGAGCCGCTTGGCGGCATCGAGCCGCTTGGCGGATTCACGCACATTCCGAATGCCCTGGTCGGTCCAGTTGATCAGCACGATATAAGTTGTCATGGCACACCTCCCGGCGGAGGGCTTTGATCCGTGCAGACATATCGGCGAACTTTTCGCCGACGCTGCGGCGATCCCCTCCCCATCCGGACATATTACGCCTGTTGCCGGCAGCAAAAAAGCAAAAAGCCGGACACGAGGCCCGGCTTTTTGAATGTCGAATGCAGTCTGGAAGCTTAGCTGTCGAGGAACGACCGCAGCTTGCGCGAGCGGCTCGGATGCTTCAGCTTCCTGAGCGCCTTCGCCTCGATCTGGCGGATACGTTCGCGGGTAACCGAGAACTGCTGTCCGACTTCTTCGAGCGTGTGGTCGGTGTTCATGCCGATGCCGAAGCGCATGCGCAGCACGCGCTCTTCGCGCGGCGTGAGCGATGCCAGGACGCGGGTCGTCGTCTCGCGCAGGTTCGCCTGAATGGCAGCGTCGATCGGCAGAAGCGCGTTCTTGTCCTCGATGAAATCACCGAGATGCGAATCCTCTTCGTCACCGACTGGCGTTTCGAGCGAGATCGGCTCCTTGGCGATCTTCAGGACCTTGCGGACCTTTTCGAGCGGCATGGCCAGCTTTTCGGCCAGCTCTTCCGGGGTCGGCTCGCGGCCGATCTCGTGCAGCATCTGGCGCGAGGTACGAACGATCTTGTTGATCGTCTCGATCATATGAACAGGGATACGGATCGTACGGGCCTGGTCGGCGATCGAACGGGTGATCGCCTGACGGATCCACCATGTCGCATAGGTCGAGAACTTGTAACCGCGACGGTATTCGAACTTGTCGACAGCCTTCATCAGGCCGATATTGCCTTCCTGAATGAGATCGAGGAACTGCAGACCGCGGTTCGTGTATTTCTTGGCGATGGAGATGACGAGGCGAAGGTTCGCTTCGACCATTTCCTTCTTGGCGATACGCGCTTCGCGCTCCCCCTTCTGCACCATCGACACGATGCGACGGAATTCGGCGATCGAGATGCCGGTTTCCGTGGCCAGATTCTGGATCTCCTGGCGGATGTCGCGGATCGTGGTGTTTTCGCTCTTGGCGAATTCCTTCCAGCCGCGCGCGGCCAGATTGCCGATCGACTTCATCCAGTTCGGATCGAGCTCGGCGCCCTGATACTGTTCGAGGAACGAGTCACGCTTCACGCCGTAGGATTCGGCCAGGCGCAGCAGGCGGCCTTCGTTCTGCATCAGTCTCTTGGAGATGTCATAGAGCTGCTCGACGAGAGCGTCGACGCGGTTCTGGTTCAGCGACAGAGACTTGACGGCCTTGATGAGCTCATCCTTGAGTTCCTTGTAGCGGCGCTCCTGGGCGGACGACAGCGTGCCGGTCGCCGTCAGGCGCTGCTCGACCTGCTGGTCCTGCAGCTTGCGCAGCTTCTTGTAGGTCTCGGCGATGATGTCGAGCGTTTCCATGACCTGCGGCCGCAGTTCCGCTTCCATGGCGGCCAGCGACAGGTTGGATTCGTCCTCGTCCTCTTCTTCCTCTTCCGGAGGCAGGCCCTCACCGCCGACATTGGTAATGTCGTCGTCGCCGGAACGGCTGCGGCGGCTCTTTTCCTTCTCCTCGGCGGCCTTGCGGTCGGCCTCGATCTTCTCGGGGCTCTGGAACTGCGGCGCAGCCTTGGCCTCGGGACCGGAATAAGTGGTTTCGAGATCGATGATCTCGCGCAGCAGCGTCGTGCCTTCGTTGAGCTCGTCACGCCAGATGATGATCGCCTGGAAGGTCAGCGGGCTCTCACAGAGACCACCGATCATCGTTTCGCGGCCGGCTTCGATGCGCTTGGCGATCGCGATTTCGCCCTCACGCGACAGGAGCTCGACCGAGCCCATCTCGCGCAGGTACATGCGAACCGGATCGTCGGTGCGATCGGTCGGCTCCTTCTTCTTGGCGGTCGCAAGTGCGGTACCGCTGGAAGGAGCAAGCTCGCCGCCTTCGCTCTCGTCGTCGGAGCCGGAATCGTCGTCGCTGCTGTCGCTGGCGCCGGCCTCTTCCGCTTCCTCGTCCTCGATCACGTTGATGCCCATGTCGGAGAGCATCGACATCGTGTCTTCGATCTGTTCGGACGTCACTTCCTCGGACGGTAGAACGGCATTGAGCTCGTCCATCGTCACATAGCCGCGCTTCTTCGCGGCCTTGATCATTTTCTTGACCGCGTCATCGGAAAGATCGAGAAGAGGGCCGTCGGTGCCGCCGTCGCGTTCGACTTCCGCTTCTTCGTTCTCTTTGACCTTCGTTGCCATTTATATCGTCGCCTTCCTGACGCTATTCAAACTCGTTGCGATGAACGGCTATTTCATAGCCGGCCCGCCGCATACGGCCGTCTCGAATCACACGGTCCCAAATAAAGGGATGAGATTTAATGCCTGATTAACCACGATTGCCGGCGCCGGACGACAGAGATTCATTGTCACCAAATGTCTGGCCATGGTTGTGCGATCTGCCCTTGACCCAGTTCACCGTTTTCCAGTCGAACGGTGATTCCCACATTTTTCGTTTTCGTCAAGCTTTTACCGAAAAAAAGCATCAGAAAACCCGGAAAACGCCTTATCCACAGGCTCGGCGCCGTGCAAGCGATTGCCACCCTTACATAGGATGTCACCGCCAGAAGACAAGAGTGGTGTGCATTCTTCGAAATAGCGCGGCCAGTCTGATATCGGCAAGCGCATCAACACTCTATGCCGACTTGCCGTCCCAAGGCTGGATCTCGATCGCCGCGAGGTCGATCGCGGGGATGCAACGTACGTTGATGCAGGCCATCTCCGTGCCATCGGGCATCTTCCCCTCTGCGTAGGGCGCAACTCCGCATGTGGCGCAGAAGTGATGCTGGATGACGTGATTGTTGAATGTGTAGGTCGAAACCGCCTCGCTCGGCGTCTTCAGGTCGAACTTGTCGCGCGGCACGAAGGCGAGCAGCCCGCCCTTGCGCCGGCAGAGCGAACAGTTGCAATCGAGCGCCGAGGTGAACTCGCCCTCGACCTCGAAGGCGATCTTGCCGCAGTGACAGCTTCCTTCATAGATCATGTCATTCTCCTCCCATTACCAGTCCATCACGACCTTGCCTGAGTTGCCCGACCGCATCGCCTCGAAACCCTCGCGGAAATCGTCGATGCCGATGCGATGGGTGATCAAGGGTGCAAGGTCCAGCCCGCCTTGAACGAAGGCGATCATCTTGTACCAGGTCTCGAACATTTCGCGCCCATAGATGCCTTTGAGATTGAGCATCTTGAAGATCACCTTGTTCCAGTCGATCTCGAATCCTGCGGGCGCGATGCCGAGAATGGCGATCTTGCCGCCATTGTTCATCTTGTCGATCATGTCGCGAAAGGCGGGCGCCGCGCCTGACATTTCCAGCCCGACATCGAAGCCCTCGGTCATGCCGATCGACTTCATGACGTCGGAGAGGTTTTCCTTCGACGCGTCGACGACGTGATCGATCCCAAGCTTGCGGGCCAGGTCGAGGCGGTGCGGGTTGATGTCGGTGATCACGACCTTGCGCGCGCCCGACCGCTTGGCGACCAGCGCGCCCATGATGCCGATCGGCCCCGCCCCGGTCACCAGCACATCCTCGCCGACGAGGTCGAAGGACAGCGCCGTGTGCACGGCGTTGCCGAACGGATCGAAGATCGCCGCGATTTCGTCCGGGATGTCATCGGGGATCGGCACGACATTGGCTTCCGGAATGCAGACGAACTCGCCGAAGGAGCCCGGACGGTTCACCCCGACACCCAGCGTATTGCGGCAGAGATGCCCGCGCCCGGCGCGACAGTTCCGGCACTTGCCGCAGACGATATGCCCCTCGCCCGACACCCGCTCGCCGACATGATACTTGGTGACCGCAGAGCCGATCTCCGCGATCACGCCGCAGAATTCATGCCCCACCACCATCGGCACCGGAATGGTCTTCTGCGCCCACTGGTCCCAATTCCAGATATGCACGTCGGTGCCGCAGATCGCCGATTTCCTGACCTTGATCAGCACATCGTTCGGCCCGACCTCAGGCACCGGCACCTGCTCCATCCAGAGCCCGACCTCGGACTTCGACTTCACCAGCGCCTTCATAGTGTTCGACATTCAATTCCTCCCAATTGGCACCAGCCGTGCGTTCCCCTTTTCTCCGCCGGGGAGAAGGGGAGCGCTCGTAACGCCTCAAATCACACTCAGCTCGCGCCCGGCGTCGGCGAACGCTGCAATCGCCCGCTCCACATCCTCACGCGAATGTGCCGCCGACATCTGCGTGCGGATGCGCGCCTGCCCCTTCGGCACCACGGGGAAGGAGAAGCCGATGACGTAGACGCCCTTTTTCAGCATCAGCGCCGCCATATCCTGCGCCAGCTTCGCATCGCCGAGCATGACGGGAATGATCGGATGCCCCTCGCCCGCCAATGTGAAGCCGAGCTTCGTCATCTCCGAGCGAAACAGATCCGCATTCTTTGACAACCGTTCCCGCAGCGCATCGCCATGATCGATCAGGTCGAACACCTTCAGGGACGCTGCGGCGATCACGGGCGCCAGGGTGTTGGAAAACAGATAGGGCCGCGAACGCTGCCGCAGCCAGTCGACCACTTCCGCCTTCGCCGACGTATAGCCGCCGGACGCGCCGCCCAGCGCCTTGCCGAGCGTACCGGTGATGATATCGACCCGCCCCTCGACACCGCAATGCTCGGCCGAACCGCGGCCATGCTTGCCGACGAATCCCACGGCATGGCTATCGTCCACCATGACCATCGCGCCATACTTCTCGGCCAGATCGCAGACACCCTTGAGATTGGCGATGATCCCGTCCATCGAAAACACGCCATCGGTGGCGATCAGCTTGAAGCGGCTGCCTTCGGCCTTCTTCAACTCCTCTTCAAGCGCGGCCATGTCATTATTGGCATAGCGGAAGCGCTTGGCCTTGGAGAGGCGCACGCCGTCGATGATCGAGGCATGGTTAAGCGCATCGGAGATAATTGCATCCTCTTCGCCGAGCAACGTCTCGAACAGCCCGCCATTGGCATCGAAGCAGGAAGAATAGAGGATCGTGTCCTCCATCCCGAGAAACGACGAGATCCTGGCTTCAAGCTGCTTGTGTTCTTCCTGCGTACCGCAGATGAAACGCACGGACGCCATGCCGTAGCCATAGCGATCCAGAGCTTTCTTGGCCGCGTCGGCAAGCTCTTCGTTGTCAGCGAGCCCCAGATAGTTGTTGGCGCAGAAATTCAGCACCCGCTCGCCCGAAGCGACGGCAATCTCGCCTGATTGTTTCGAAGTGATGACCCGCTCGGCTTTATAGAGCCCGGCGTCCTTCAGCCCGGCTAGCTCGGTGCGCAGATGGGAGAGGAACGGTGAGGTCATTGGATGGCCCTTCTATGATGCTTCCTGTCGTATCGGACTAGCATATCGGGACCACATTGTCTTGACGAGCCTTGGCTCGCACCCCTCACCCATCAAACCCCAGGATGACCTCCAGAAACGCATCGCCATAGCGCTCAAGCTTCGATTGCCCGACGCCGGAGATGCCAAGCATCTCCTTGTGCGTTCGCGGGCGATCCGTGGCAAACGCGATCAGCGTCGTATCGGGGAAGACGACGTAGGGCGGGACGCTCAGCGAGCGGGCGATCGATGTGCGCTCGGCGCGCAGCAATTGGAACAGCGCGTCGTCGGACCCCGACAGCACCGAGCGCCGCTCGGCCTGCGCCACCTTCTTCGTCCGCCGCTCCGAGGCCGGGCGATCCTTGCGGAAGAACACCTCGCGCTCGCGCTTGAACACCGCGCGGGCGCCCTCCTCTAGCTTCAGCGCGCCGAAGGCCGCGTGGTCGACGCGCACCAGGCCCATCGCGAGCAACTGCCGGAACACCGACTGCCATGTGCGCGCGGCGATCTCCTTAC
This sequence comes from Rhizobium sp. S152, assembly GCF_030380735.1. Lineage (GTDB taxonomy): Bacteria > Pseudomonadota > Alphaproteobacteria > Rhizobiales > Rhizobiaceae > Rhizobium. Next base: position 789,984 of record NZ_JAUDRZ010000026.1, read on the forward strand.
CGGCACCGAAAACGGGCATGCCGGTGTGGCCGAACCGCTCGGTCTTCTCGTTGACATTGCCGGTGAGGACATCGACGACATGGCCCGTGCCGAAGCGCTCGCCGGTGCGGTAGATCGCCGCCAGCGCCTTGATCGCCGCCTCGGTTCCGTCCCAGGTCTCGACCGGCTTCATGCAGGTATCGCAGCCGCCGCAATTGCCGGCATGGCTCTCGCCGAAATGCGCAAGGATCGCCTGACGGCGGCAGGACGCCGTCTCGCAGATGGCCAAAAGCGCGTTGAGCTTGGAGCGCTCCACGCGCTTGATGTCGTCGGCGGCATTGCCCTCGTCGATCATCCGTCCGCGCTGGATCACGTCGGCCATGCCATAGGCCATCCACACCTCTGAGGGCAGCCCGTCGCGCCCGGCGCGCCCCGTCTCCTGGTAATAGGCCTCGACCGAGCCCGGCAGGTCGAGATGTGCGACATAGCGCACGTTCGGCTTGTCGATCCCCATGCCGAAGGCGACGGTGGCGACAAGGCAGAGATTTTCCTCCTTGAGGAAGGCATCCTGGTTGGCGTCACGCAGCGTCCGGTCCATGCCGGCGTGATAGGCGAGCGCCCGGATACCCTGCGTATTGAGCCACTCGGCCGTATCCTCGACCTTGGCGCGCGACAGGCAATAGACGATGCCGCTATTGCCCTCGTGACCGGAGAGGAACCGCAGGAGCTGCTGGCGCGGCTGGTCGCGCTCGACGATCTCGTAGCGGATGTTCGGCCGGTCGAAGCTGGTGGTGAAAACCTCGGCATTGTCGAGGCCCAGCCGCGCGACGATATCCTCGCGCGTATGCGGATCGGCCGTTGCCGTCAGCGCGATGCGGGGGACGCCAGGGAAATGTTCGGCCAAACGTCCGAGCTCGCGGTATTCCGGCCGGAAATCGTGGCCCCATTGAGAAACACAGTGGGCCTCATCAATGGCGAACAGCGCGATCTTCGACTGCCCGATGATATCGCGAAAGCCATCCATCAGGATGCGTTCGGGCGTGACGTAGAGCAGGTCGAGATTGCCTGATGATATCGCACGGCGGACTTCGACATATTCCTCGCGCGTCAGCGACGAGTTGAGCGCGGCGGCCCGAATGCCGAGCTGCTTCATCGCCTCCACCTGGTCGCGCATCAAGGCGATCAGCGGCGAGACGACGATGCCGACGCCGTCGCGGCAGAGTGCCGGGATCTGGAAGCAGAGCGACTTGCCCGCACCCGTCGGGAACAGGACGACGGCATCGCCGCCGCCGACCACATGCTCGACCACCTGCTGCTGCTTGCCGCGAAAGGCCGGATAGCCATAGACACGGTTCAAAATGCCTAACGGCGTACGCTCCGCGCCGAAGAGCGCGTCGCCCGCCGAAAATTCCGTTTCATTTCCCAACATCAATGGCTCGCCGCCACTTTCTTGACGCGGCCGGACAGCACGCCGAAACCGTCGATGATCGCTTCCTGGTTCTCAAGCCGAAGCCCTTCGAAATGGACTTCCTGCAGAGCTCGCATCAGAAGCTCGATCACCTCGCCATTGCCGGTTTCCGTCGCCTCGGCGATCTCGCGCTCAAGCTCGATCTTCTGCCAGCGCAGCGCCTTGGAGCGCTTGTGGAAGGCGAGTGCCTGGCGGTAGCCCTCACGCGCGTCTTCCATCGCCGCCTCTTCGGTGGCGATCCAGAGGCGCGCATTGCGTATCTGCTGCTCTAGGCTCTGGAGCAGCGTCGCGAACCCCTGCTCTTCCAGCCGTTCCACTAGATATTCCCGCGTCAGGTGCTGGCTGGCGACGGCCGCCGCCGCGCCCAGCATGCCGGACCACAGCCGCTGCAGTTCGCGGCTGTCGTAATCGATCGAAGCGATCTCGTCATACTCGTCCAGCATCAGCGCCGGATGGTTGACGACGGTCAGCGCCAGCACGCTTTCGCGCAGCGCCGGCACCTCGATGTGGCCGCGAACCAGACCGGAACGCGCCAGCCGGTCGGAAATGCCGCCGGTCAGACGCGCGCCGCGCGGCTCGTCGAGCCCGCCGCGTCCTCGTCCCTTGCCACCGCCGCCGCCACGCTCGAAGCTGCGCCGTTCGCCGCCGCCGCGGTTCTGGAACTGCGGCTGGAAGAAACCGTTCAGGCGGTCACGCATGTCCTGCTGGTAATGACGACGCACGTTCTCGTCGGCGATCACGCTGACGAGCTGCCTCAGCCGTGCCTCGAGCTCGGCCTTCGCCTCCGGCGTCTCGAAGCTGCCGGTATTGATCTCGCGGCCCCAGATCATCTCGGCGAGGGGCTTTGCCTGGCTCATCACCTTGTCGAAGGGCGCGCGTCCGTCATTGCGCACGAGATCGTCGGGATCCTTGCCATCGGGCAGCAGCGCGAAGCGCACGGTACGCCCGGGCTTGATATGCGGCAGCGCCAAGTCGGCCGCGCGGTTGGCGGCGCGAATGCCGGCGCCGTCCCCGTCGAAGCAAAGCACCGGCTGCGGCGTCATCTTCCACAAGAGCTCGAGCTGGTTTTCAGTGAGCGCGGTGCCGAGCGGCGCCACGGCGTTTTCCACACCAGCCTGGTGAAGCGCGATCACGTCCATGTAACCTTCGACGGCGATGATAGTGCCCTCGCCGTTGGCACCCTGCGTCGCCCGCCGCGCGCGGCTGAAATTGTAGAGCACGTTGCCCTTGTGAAAGAGCTCCGTCTCGTTCGAGTTCAGGTATTTGGCAGGCGCATCCGGCGACATGGCGCGGCCGCCGAAGGCGATCACCTTCTCGCGCGACGACAGGATCGGGAACATGATGCGGTCGCGGAAGCGATCGTAGGAAACGGGAATCTCAGCCCCGTGAACGACAAGCCCGCAGGCTTCGATCTGCTCCTTGGGGACGCCCTTGCCGGCCAGATGTTCCTTCAGCGCATTGCGGCTGTCGGGCGCGAAACCCAGCCGGAAGGTTTCGATCGTCCGGCCGGTCAGCCCGCGGTCGCGCAGATAGGCCCGCGCCCGCGCCCCGTTCGCCGTCTGCAACTGATCCTGGAAGAACTGCGTGGCCAGTTCCATCACGTCGAGAAGCGTTGTCCGCTCCTTCTCGCGCTTCTCCATGGCGGGATCCGCGACCGGCATGGCGACGCCGGCCATGTCGGCGATCGTCTGCACCGCCTCGGGAAAGCTAAGGCCTTCGAGTTCGGTGAGAAAGCGGAAGTGGTCACCGGTCACGCCGCAGCCGAAGCAATGGTAGCGGCCCTTGCGATCCTCGCAGTGGAAGCTCGGCGACTTCTCCCCGTGGAACGGGCAGCAAGCCCAGTAGTCGGCGCGCGAGACATTTGTCTTGCGCTTGTCCCAGCTCACACGGCGACCGATCACGTCCGAAATCGGCACGCGGTCGCGTATCTCGTCGAGAAAGGAATTTGAAAAGCGCATCTAAACCTCTTGGATATTCTCCATATAGGCAAAATCCAGAGCACACGCCACGACCTTTGGCCGATAGTCACGCTATACACAGGGTGCTCAACGACCGACGCGGGGTGTCCCGCCCGATTCATACATTCAAGAAAGCGTGACCGTGGCCGCCAGGGGATCCGGCCCATGGCGAATTGTTCATAGGATAACGCAGGGTATGAAGGCACCGGGCATTCGGCCCAGATCCAAGGAAAACAAAGCTTTACGGCAGAGACTCGAATCCAATTGGGAGCCGGACGCCGCAACTGGTGTTCGCTTTAAGGCGAGGCTTATCGCCAATTATTATTTTTTTGTAATTTGAATCCTTCGCCGCACCGCAATAACTTCAAATTCAACGAAGCGATCCCCTCGCAAGGCACCATCCCTACCCCCGGCGCCGCCTTGCAAGGGTGTCTTTGCAAACTCCCGCAGGCGTGGACCTCGGTCCTGCGTCGCCAGCCGGAAGCAAAGAAAAAGAAGGCAGGAGCTCCCCCAGCTCCTGCCTTCTTTAATTCTAGGTTGCTAAAATCTGAGTATAAAACCCGACTTTTTCTCACATATCAGACGCTCTACCGCCTTAGGAGCATTGACAGCGACCGGCACCGTGGTCATTGAAGGCCACCTTACTGGGATGGTCGCATGCCCCATAAAGTTGAAGAATTTCTGGAAAGCAGTGCATTTTTCGCAGCCGTACTCGATTTCGCCGGTCAGATGCTGGCGATCTACAAGGAAAGCCCGCGCATTGCCTCGATCTTCGCAGCGCAACAGCGCTGGCTGATGGCACATGCCGGTTTCGCCCTGCATTACGGCTATCCCGACGAGCCAAAGCTCGGCCTCTATTCCGGCCGTTTCATCTCATTCGTCGTCCAGCACAAGATCGCCAGCCGCAACACCGCCGCCGCCTTCATCCAGGAGATGCTCGCCTATCGCTTTCTGCGCCCGATCGACAGCGCCTCGGACAAGCGCACGCGCTACCTGGAACCGACGGAAACCGCGCAGGAACATTTCGCCAAATGGCTCTCCGCGCACATCCATATCCTCGACATGCTGGATGGCGGCAAACGGCTTGAGCGGACGCTTGCCGAGCCGCTGGCCTTCGCACGCATCCAGCCATTGATCGCCAAGGGCATTATCGAAAGCGACGCGGTACGCGATCCCGGCGATACCTACAATCTATTCAATTGGGCGAATTCCGGCGGCCTCGTCATGGATTACCTGATGAGCCGCGTCTCCCCTTCGGACGTCTCGCAGGAACGCATCGATATCGGCGTGGTTTCGCTGAAGGAGATTCGCGACCGATTCATGATATCGAACACCCATCTGAAGCGGCTGCTGGCACAGGCGGGCGAGATGGGAAGCATCGGCTGGTCGGAGCCGCCCTACAAGGGCACCGCCTGGCTCTCGCGCGGCTTCGTCATGGAATATTGGGGCTACCAGGCAGCGAAGTTCGCCGTCGTCGACGCCGCGACCCAAGCGGTATTCGGACCCGCCGTTGATGGGACGACGGGTCTCGCCTGATTAGTTCAAGAGTTCCTTGACAGCACCCGAGGCCTTGGAGAAATCCATCTGGCCGGCATAGCGCTCCTTGAGCACCGCCATCACCTTGCCCATGTCCTTCGGACCGGCAGCACCGGTCTCCGCGATGATCGCCGCGATGTTGGCGCGCACATCCGAATCGGAAAGCTGCTTCGGCATGAAGTCCTGCACCACCTTGATTTCGGCGCGCTCCTTGGCTGCCAGTTCCGGGCGGTTGTTCTCGTCGTAGATCTTCGCCGATTCGTCGCGCTGCTTCACCATCTTGGCGAGGATCTGCAGGATTTCGTCGTCGCTGGCCTCTTCCTTGCCGGCACCGCGATTGGCGATATCCCGGTCCTTGATACCAGCCTGGATCAGGCGAACGGTCGAAAGACGCTCGGCATTCTTGGATTTCATCGCATCCTTGAGGGCGGCGGCGAGTTGATCGCGCAACATCATAAACACTCCTGTTTGAATGCCGCTTCATAAACCAGACGAATGCATGGGATCAAATAAATTGCGAAAAGCCGCCGAGAAAGCCGCAGAAAACCCTTGGAATCTGCGGTAGAAAGATTGACCTCAGGAAATAGCGTGGCTATTTACCGCCACCTGCACCAAAATTCGTGATCAGGCCTGAGAGCGCGCGCCTTGCCGCGCGTCGACGCTTGCGAACCAACATGGCCGGCCAACGTTCCCAAGGCGTGTGGCGGCCGGAAACGGGATGAAGATGACCGCGACAGCACCCTGGACAACCGAAAAGCCGACCGCCCTGCTCGTTCTTGCAGACGGCACCGTCATCGAAGGAAAGGGCATCGGCGCGACCGGCAAGGTCCAGGCCGAAGTGGTCTTCAACACGGCGCTGACAGGCTATGAAGAGATCATGACCGATCCCTCCTACCTCGGCCAGATCGTCACCTTCACCTTCCCGCATATCGGCAACATCGGCACCAACGAAGAAGACATCGAAGACCTGACGCCGGCGGCACGCCACGGCGCGGTCGGCGTCATCTTCAAGGCCGACATGACCGACCCGTCCAACTACCGCGCCGCCAAGCACCTCGACGCCTGGCTGAAGGCCCGCGGCGTCATCGGCCTCTGCGGTGTCGACACCCGCGCGCTAACCGCCTGGATCCGCGAGAATGGCGCACCGAACGCCGTCATCGCCCACGATCCGAACGGCGTCTTCGACATCGACGCGCTGAAGGCCGAAGCCAAGGCCTGGAGCGGCCTCGAAGGCCTCGACCTCGCCAAGATCGCTTCCTCCGGCCAGTCCTCGCAATGGTCGCAGACCCCGTGGATCTGGAACGAAGGATACGGCGAACTGAAGGCCGAAGACGCCAGGTACCACGTCGTCTGCCTCGACTACGGCGTCAAGCGCAACATCCTGCGCCTGTTTGCCGGCCTCGACTGCAAGGTCACCGTGATGCCGGCGACGACGAGCGCCGAAGACGTGCTCGCCATGCAGCCGGACGGCATCTTCCTGTCGAACGGCCCGGGCGACCCGGCCGCAACAGGCGAATACGCCGTTCCGGTCATCCAGTCGCTGATCAAGACGGACATCCCCGTCTTCGGCATCTGCCTCGGCCATCAGATGCTGGGGCTCGCGCTCGGCGCCAAGACCGAGAAGATGCACCAGGGCCACCACGGCGCCAACCATCCGGTCAAGGACCACACGACGGGCAAGGTCGAGATCGTCTCGATGAACCACGGCTTCGCGGTCGACACGAAGTCTCTGCCCGAAGGCGTTGAGGAGACTCACGTTTCCCTCTTCGACGGCACCAATTGCGGCCTGCGCGTTTCGGGCAAGCAGATCTTCTCGGTCCAGCACCACCCGGAAGCCTCACCCGGCCCGCAGGACAGCCATTATCTCTTCCGCCGCTTCATCAACATGGTGCGCGAGAAGAAGGGCGAAGCGGCGCTGGCCGAACGCTGAGGTCTTCGAAGACCAGAATCGGAAAGGCTCGCCGCGCGGCGAGCCTTTTTCGTTTTCGCTATATGCCGCTGCTCAGCGCGCCAGCACGTTGCCCGTCACGTCCCTCTCCCGCCGAACCATAAGATAGAAGCGTGCGCACAGCATCACCGCCGCAGCAGCAAGGCCGACGAGGAAGCCGAACCAGATACCGATGCCGCCGAAGCCGAGCGGAAAGGCGAAGGCCCAGGCAAGGAAGAAGCCGATCGGCCAATAGGCGATCAACGCCAGGATCATCGGCACCCGCGCATCCTTGAGGCCGCGCAGGAGGCCGTTGGCGATCGCCTGAATACCGTCCACCAGCTGGAACAGCCCCGCGACGACGATCAGCGGTCCGGCATAGGCAAGAACCTGCGATGCTTCGGGGGACTTGGTGTCGAGGAACCAGCTGCCCAGGAATTCCGGTACCACCGCGAACACGATGCCGCCGATGGCCGCGATCGCGCAGGCGATCGCCATCACCGTGATCGACGCCCTGACGACGGCGGCGTGATTGCCCTGCCCGTGCGCCACGCCGACGCGAACGGTCGCCGCCTGCGACAGGCCGAGCGGGATCATGAAGGCAATCGACGCCCATTGCAGCGCGATCCCGTGCGCGGCGAGCTCGATCGTGCCGATACGGCCCATCATTAACGACGCCACGGTAAACAGGCTGACCTCGGCCAGAATGGTAACGCTGATCGGCAGACCGAGACGAACCACCTCCCAGAAGGCCTTCCAGTCCGGCCGCCAGAAGCGCACGAAGATTTCGTAGCGGCGGGTATCGGCCCGCGACTGCACATAAGCGACGATGAAGATGAAGCCCGCGAGCTGCACCAGCACGGAAACGATCGCGGCACCCTCGAGACCCAGGGCCGGGAAGCCGAAATGGCCAAGCACCAGCGCATAGGCGAAGAATGCGTTCAGCACCAGCATCGCGATGGTGACGTTCAGGATCACCGCCGCGCGGCCGATCGCGCTCACCAGCGAACGGATGACATTGTAAAGCAGCCCCGGCAGGACGGCGAACTGGCCGATAATGATATAGCCATGCGCCAGCGCCGCCACTTCCGGCTTCTGGCCGGCGGCAAGCAGGATGCGCTCCGAGTTGAAGAACGCCGGCAGCATCAGCAGCCAATAGGCAAGCACGACCCACAGGCCCATGCGCAGTGACCGGCGCACGCTGACGATATCGCCGCGCCCATAGGCCTGCGCCACCATCGGAATGACGGCGATGGCAAAGCCCGAGCCGAACACCAGGATCGTGAACAGGAACTGCGCCGAAAGCACCATGGCCGCCAGATGCTCCGCGCCGAGCTGGCCGACGATCATCACATCCGTCGTGTTGATGCCGAGCTGGGCAAGCTGCGCGCCGATCAGCGGGATGCCGAGCGCAAGCGTCGCCCGGAAATGCGATTCCCAACGATTATCGGTGCTCGGCGCAATTTTGCGCTCGTTGATTGGCGTGTCCATGACACCGGTCCTGTGATTGGATAGCAAAATGGCCGCACGTAGCGGCAGGATACCGCTAGGCCTTAGATGAAACGGGGCAAAAGAACCACTAGAAAACGTGCAAATGATGAAATTTTCATCATTGCATCACGAAATCTGATCGATCTCACGCGGAGAGGCCAATCGGCTCCGTCTGCTTTCCCGTCCGCACCTTGGCCACGAAGACGAGCATGGCGATGAAGATGAAGATGGCGGCAGCCAGGAATGGCGCCCCGGCGAAGGTGACGGGCGCATCGGGCTTGGTGAAATAGCCGAACATCTGAGTGAAGATCAGCGGACCGATGATCGTGGTGATGCTGGAAAGGCTGGTCAGCGCCCCTTGCAGCTCTCCCTGTGCCGAGGGCGGCACCTTGCCGGCGGCGATGCTGCGCAGCGGCGGCTCGGCGATGTTCTCCATGACCGTGAGAACGATGACCACATAAATGATCCAGCCCTCCCAGGCGAAGGCATAACCCGTGAGGCCGAAGACGGAGAAGCAGAGTCCCACGACTACGGTCTTCCACTCCCCGAGAACAGGCACGATCTTCGGGAGGAAGAAGGCCATGACAACCGCCGCGCCGATCCCGTAGATCCCGAGCGACAGCCCGATCTGCCCCTCGCTCCAGCCAAAGCGATAGGTGGACACGAAGGACCAGACCGCCGGGTAGACGGCATGCGCCAGCCAGAACAACACCATTACCGCGCAGATCCAGCCGATGCCGGCATAGTTGCGCATCTGCCGAAGCGCGCCGAGCGGATTGGCGCGCTTCCATTCGAACGCGCGGCGATTGTCGGACGACAGCGTTTCAGGCAACAGGAAACAGGCCGCGACGAAGTTGAGGAAAGACACCGCCGCGGCCCCGAAGAACGGCACGCGCGGCCCGAATTCCCCCAGCACGCCGCCGATGACGGGGCCGATGGTGAAGCCGACGCCGAACGCAATGCCGATCAGCCCGAAATTCTTCGCGCGGTTGCTCTCGTCGCTGATGTCGGCGATGTAGGCCGAGCAGGTCGCGAAACTGCCGCCGCTGATGCCGGCCAGCATGCGGCCGACGAACAGCATCCAGAAGCTCGTCGCCACGGCGCAGATGAAATTGTCGATCGCGAAGGTCAGCACCGAGAGCAGCAGGATCGGCCGGCGCCCGAAGCGGTCGCTCAAGTTGCCGAGCAGAGGCGCGAACAGGAACTGCATGCCGGCATAGACCACCAGCAGCCAGCCGCCGTCGAGTGCCGCATCGCTGACGGACCCACCCGTCAGTTGCTCCAGATAGGCCGGCAGCACCGGCATGATGATCGCGATCCCGATCACATCGAGAAAGAGGATGATGAAGACCAGGAAAAGGCCGCGGCGAACGAACTGCGGGTCAGGCATGAATTATCCCTCTTGACGCGATTGTCTCTTTCAAAAGACGACCGCAGCGCGAGTGATGTTACACATCTCCGCGTCAAAAGCGAAACAACGCGTGAACGCTTCAATTAAATTGATAGGCGCACAAATTCCGCTGATGGAAGACCGTGAACGAATGGCGCACATGCATCTCCCCGCTCAGGCGCGAGGAGATGAGCCGGCATTCACAGTCGGCTCAGACGGGACCGGAGAAGGTATCGCAGGCAGAAAGCTGGCCGCTGTCGAAGCCGCGCTTGAACCATCGCACCCGCTGCTCTGACGTACCGTGATTGAAGCTCTCGGGAACCACATAGCCCTGCGTGCGCTTCTGCAGCGTATCGTCGCCGATCTTCTGCGCGGCGTTCAGCGCCTCTTCCAGATCGCCGGCCTCAAGGATGCCCTTCTGCTGGGTGAACTTGCCCCAGATACCGGCGAAGCAATCGGCCTGAAGTTCAACGCGCACGGACATTTTGTTGGCATCCGCCTCGCTCATCCGCTGGCGTGCCTCGTTGAACTTGGGAAGGATGCCGAGTAGGTTCTGGACGTGGTGCCCGACCTCATGGGCAACGACATAGGCTTCGGCGAAGTCGCCGGACGCGCCGAACTGGCTGCTGAGCTGCTGGAAGAAGGCCGTGTCGAGATAGACCTTGTGGTCGCTGGGGCAGTAGAACGGGCCGGTGGCCGCCGAGGCAAAGCCGCAGGCCGACTGCGTCTGCCGCGAGAACAGCACCAGCTTCGGCTCCTCGTAATTGGCGCCACGCGACTGGAAGATGCCGTTCCAGGTATCCTCTGTCTCCGCGAGCACCGTGCGCACGAAGGCCGTCATCTCGTCATTGGCCGGCGTCTGCCCGCCTGACTGCTCGGTCTGCTCGTAGCCGCCACCGCCCGTCGAGCCGCCGTCGATCACCTGCAGCAGGTCGATGCCCATGGACTTGAAGATGAGGTAGATGACGACGAGAAAGATGATCGTACCGATGCTGAGCCCGCCGCCACGTCTGCCGACGCCGCCGCCAGATGGAAAGCTGAAGCCGCCGCCGCGCCCGAACGGGCTGTTTCCGCCTCCGGACGGATCGCCACGACGATCCTCGATGTTGTCGGATTGACGACGACCCTTCCATTCCATCTCAGATCTCCCCGCCGTGGCGCATCCGCGCGCTCGCTATACTAGGCTATATAACCAGCGGCGGAATGAATTCCATAGCGTTCAAGAGAGGTGGAGTCAGATGTTCTGCGGTCACGCACGCGCCGGTGCACCGTCACCGGGATCGAGCGGCACCCGCCTGCGCTCTTCCGACATCAGCCACTTCAGGCCGAAATGGCACAGCCCCACGACGACCACGGACACATAGCCGTCGATCGCATAGTGCCAGCCAAGATAGACCGAGCTCACCAGGATGATCGCGACATAGGCGAAGGCGATGATCCCCAGCCGCTTCGAAATCTCGGCAGCGAAGAATGCGTTCATGGTCACGAGCGCGACGTGCACGCTGGGGAAAGCCGAGATTCCCGAACCGAATCCAGACCTCCCCTCTTCATGAAGGGTCCAGAGATAGTGCTGGAACATTGCGATGTTGTGTTCTCCATCGCCTGAGGTGATGAAACTGAGTTGTTCCGCGAAGCGCGCGACATCGCCGGTCACCGCTCCGTAGAAGGCTGGACCGGCGGATATGAAGGCAGCCGCAAGCACATTGCCGCAGACGGCCCAGACCAGCATGAACATCGCCACATAGCGCACGCGGACCGCTGCCGCCCGCGGCGAGGTCACCACAAAGAACAGTGTCCCGAAGCAGACCAGAAACCATGCGCCGGAGTAGTTCCAGTCGACAATCGTAAAGATGATCTCACTGCGCATGAATGAAAAAAGCGGTCGCCACGGATCGACGCCGAAGCACAATAGGGCATCGAGATCGGCGAGCGTGGCATCATAAAGAAAGCCGCCGCGAAGAAGCGGGAGCGCATTCTTGATCGATGTGAAGGTACCCTGAAAGAACATCAGCGCCATCAGCAGCGCCATGCCGGAAAACAGATAGGACAGACGCTGGGCCGAAAACACCGACCGCATTGCGCGCGAGCGTTTTCGATCGAAGCGGACCATCACATGTATCCAGTCGACAAGAATGGCGATGGCCGGCATGAACACCAGAAAAAGATAGGTCCACTGACCGAAATACTGACCATAGGACAACATTTCGGTGTGATCGGCGAACGTCAGGATGGCCAGTCCGACACATGCATAGCCTGCCACCGCTATATATAGGCAGAGATCGTCGCGCATGCGCATCCTGATCTCCCTTGCCAGCTCCATGGCCGGCGACCGCGTTCCGAATGGCGCATTGCCAAGCAACAGCATATCAACCTGCGCTAGATTTGAGTGAAATCGCTTGCACGTATGAAATGCTGCAAATATTAATTTTCATATATATTTTTTGCGCTATATCTAGCGCTCAGGCCGTAAATCTCGCGAATACATTCAAGTCATCTGCCACTTGACCCGGCTCCGATTTCGCACTTCCCTTATGTCCAGGAGCGAGGGAGGGAAAATCGAATGAAGGCGGTGCGTCTCGAAGCAGCCGGGCAGATCAACCTGTGTGATGTGGACAAGCCCCGCCCCGGTCCGGGCGATCTGCTGGTTCGCGTGGAGGCCTGTGGCATCTGCGGCACCGACAGGCATCTTTTTAACGGCGAGTTTCCCTCGGAGCCGCCCCTCACTCTCGGCCACGAATTTACCGGCATCGTCGAGGAGATCGGCCGCGATATCACCGGCTTTCGCGAGGGGATCCGCATCACCGGCGATCCGAACATCGCCTGCGGTCACTGCGACCAATGCCGGCGCGGCCGCGTCAACCTGTGCCGCAACCTTCAGGCCATCGGCATCAGCCGCGACGGCGGCTTCGCGCAATATGTGATCGTTCCGCAAAACCAGGCCTTCGTCCTGCCCGATGACCTCAACCCTCTATATGGCGCCTTCTGCGAGCCGCTGGCCTGCTGCCTGCACGGCGTCGATCTGGCCGAGATCAGGACCGGCTCGTCGGTCGCCATATTGGGTGGGGGTGTCATCGGCCTCCTGGTCGTCCAACTCGCGCGCCTTGCCGGCGCGACCGACATCCTGCTCATCACGCGCAGCGCCGAAAAGCGCCGGCTGGCGGAAAGCCTCGGCGCGACAGCGACCGTCGACCCCAATGACGGCGGCATCATCGAGCGCATCACCGCGCCGGATGGCCTCTTGCCCGGCGGCGCCGATGTCGTCATCGAATGCGCCGGTGTCGCCGGGACCGTCGAACAGGCGCCCGCCCTTGCCCGTCACGGCGGTACGGTGGTCATTCTCGGCGTCATGCCGCAGGGGGAGAAAGTGTCGATCGAGCCATTCGACCTGCTGTTTCGGGAGATCAGGCTGGTCAGCTCGTTCCTCAACCCCTTCACCCATAAGCGCGCCGCCGATCTGGTGGCGTCGGGCAGAATCAAGGTGGAACCTCTGATCTCTCGCCGCATCGGGCTTAACGAGGCGATGGAAGCGATCCGCAATCCTGCCCGGGCGGGCGAGATTCGCACCCTCGTTTTGCCGAACCTCGGCTAGGTCGCGAGGAACCCTTTCCGATTCCTGTCGATTCCGTAAATTATGGGGTTCCCTCTACAAATACATTTGCCTATAAGCCGCTTCTAGCCTGAAAAGACCATCATATGCGCGACCCGGCCGGTGCCTCCCACCCTGGCCGGCTTTCTGCGCAGCTAGGAAACGGAAAAAAGCCCATGCCGAAGCGCCAAGACATCAAATCGATCCTCATCATCGGCGCAGGACCGATCGTCATTGGCCAGGCTTGCGAATTCGACTATTCCGGCACCCAGGCCTGCAAGGCGCTGAAGGAGGAAGGCTACCGCGTCATCCTCGTCAACTCCAACCCGGCAACGATCATGACCGACCCGGGCCTGGCCGACGCCACCTACGTCGAGCCGATCACCCCCGAGGTTGTTGCCAAGATCATCGCCAAGGAGCGCCCGGACGCGCTGCTCCCGACCATGGGCGGCCAGACCGCGCTCAACACCGCGCTGTCGCTCAAGCGCATGGGCGTGCTCGACCGCTACAATGTCGAGATGATCGGCGCCAAGCCGGCCGCCATCGACATGGCCGAAGACCGCGCACTCTTCCGCGAAGCCATGGAACGCATCGGCCTCGAAACCCCGCGCTCGATGCTGGCCAACGCCACCGACATCAAGGACGCCGACCGCAAGACGCACGAGGCCGAGCGCAACAAGCTGAAGGAAAGCCTCTCCGGTGCCGATCTCGACAAGGCGCTGGACGAGCTCGAAAACCAGTGGAACCTCGGCGAGACCGACCGCAAGCAGCGCTATATCAGCCACGCCATGGCGATTGCCGCCCAGGCGATCGACGTCGTCGGCCTGCCCGCCATCATCCGCCCTTCCTTCACCATGGGCGGCACCGGCGGCGGCATTGCCTATAACCGCTCGGAATTCTTCGAAATCATCGGCGGCGGCCTCGACGCCTCCCCGACGACGGAAGTCCTGATCGAGGAATCGGTTCTCGGCTGGAAGGAGTATGAAATGGAAGTCGTCCGCGACAAGGCGGACAACTGCATCATTATCTGCTCGATCGAAAACATCGACCCGATGGGCGTTCACACCGGCGACTCGATCACCGTCGCGCCTGCCTTGACCCTGACGGACAAGGAATACCAGATGATGCGCAACGCCTCGATCGCGGTTCTGCGCGAGATCGGCGTCGAGACCGGCGGCTCCAACGTTCAGTTCGCCGTCAACCCGAAGGACGGCCGCCTCGTCGTCATCGAGATGAACCCGCGTGTCTCGCGCTCGTCTGCGCTGGCCTCCAAGGCCACCGGCTTCCCGATCGCCAAGGTCGCCGCCAAGCTCGCCGTCGGCTACACGCTCGACGAATTGGACAACGACATCACCGGTGGCGCCACCCCCGCCTCGTTCGAACCGTCGATCGACTACGTCGTCACCAAGATCCCGCGCTTCGCCTTCGAGAAGTTCCCGGGCGCATCGCCTGTTCTCACCACGGCCATGAAGTCGGTCGGTGAAGTCATGGCTATCGGCCGCACCTTCGCCGAATCGCTGCAGAAGGCGCTGCGCGGTCTCGAAACCGGCCTGACCGGTCTCGACGAGATCGAGATCCCCGGCCTGGAAGAAGGCGAAGGCAGCCAGAACGCCATCCGCGCCGCCATCGGCACGCCGACCCCTGATCGTCTGCGCATGGTCGCCCAGGCGCTGCGCATGGGCATGAGCCCCGAGGAAGTGCACGAAGGCTGCAAGATCGACCCGTGGTTCATCGCCCAGTTCAAGGCGATCGTCGACATGGAAGCCCGCGTGCGCGAGCACGGCCTGCCCGAAGATGCCGCCAACCTGCGCACGCTGAAGGCCATGGGCTTCTCCGACGCCCGCCTCGCCACCCTCTCCGGCAAGCGGCCGAAGGAAGTGGCCGAGCTGCGCAACTCCTTGAACGTCCGCCCGGTTTTCAAGCGCATCGACACCTGCGCTGCCGAATTCGCCTCGCCGACGGCCTACATGTATTCGAGCTACGAGACGCCCTTCGTCGGCCAGCTGCGCTCGGAAGCCGAGATCTCCGACCGCAAGAAGGTCGTCATCCTCGGCGGCGGTCCGAACCGTATCGGCCAGGGCATCGAGTTCGACTATTGCTGCTGCCATGCCGCCTTCGCGCTGCGTGACGCCGGCTATGAAGCGATCATGATCAACTGCAACCCGGAAACCGTCTCGACCGACTACGACACGTCAGATCGCCTCTATTTCGAGCCGCTGACGGCCGAAGACGTGATCGAGATCCTGCGCGCGGAGCAGGAAAAGGGCGAAGTCGTCGGCGTCATCGTCCAGTTCGGCGGCCAGACCCCGCTGAAGCTCGCTGAAGCGCTTGAGAAGAACGGCATCCCGATCCTCGGCACCGCGCCCGACATGATCGATCTTGCCGAAGACCGCGACCGCTTCCAGAAGCTGCTCATCAAGCTCGACCTGACGCAGCCGAACAACGGCATCGCCTACTCGGTCGAGCAGGCCCGCCTCGTCGCCACCGAAATCGGCTTCCCGCTGGTCGTTCGCCCATCCTACGTTCTCGGCGGCCGCGCCATGCAGATCCTGCATTCGGAAAGCCAGCTGCAGACCTACCTGCTCGACACCGTTCCGGAACTGGTGCCTGAGGATATCAAGCAGCGTTACCCGAACGACAAGACCGGCCAGATCAACACTCTGCTTGGCAAGAACCCGCTGCTGTTCGACAGCTACCTCTCGAACGCCATCGAAGTCGACGTCGACTGCCTCTCCGACGGCAAGGACGCCTTCATCGCCGGCATCATGGAGCACATCGAGGAAGCCGGCATCCACTCGGGCGACTCGGCCTGCTCGCTGCCGCCACGCACCCTGTCCGCCGAAATGATCGACGAACTCGAGCGCCAGGCAAAGTCGATGGCCAAGGCTCTCAACGTCGTCGGCCTGATGAACGTGCAGTTCGCCATCAAGGACGGCACCGTCTACGTGCTCGAAGTGAACCCGCGCGCCTCGCGCACCGTTCCATTCGTCGCCAAGACCATCGGCGCCCCGATCGCCAAGATCGCCGCCCGCGCCATGGCTGGCGAGAAGCTCGACCCGCTGTTTGCAGCCTATGGCGAGAAGCCGGACCCGCGCAACCTGAAGCACATCGCCGTCAAGGAAGCCGTCTTCCCGTTTGCCCGCTTCCCCGGCGTCGACACGCTGCTCGGCCCGGAAATGCGCTCGACCGGCGAAGTCATCGGCCTCGATACCGATTTCGCGCTGGCCTTCGCCAAGTCGCAGCTCGGCGCCAGCGTCGAACTGCCGCGTGACGGAACGGTCTTCGTGTCGGTTCGCGACGATGACAAGCCACGCGTGCTGCCGGCGATCCGCATGCTGACCGAGATCGGCTTCAAGGTTCTGGCAACCGGCGGCACCCAGCGCTTCCTCGCCGAAAACGGCATCGAGGCCACGAAGATCAACAAGGTGCTCGAGGGACGTCCGCACATCGAGGACGCCATCCGCAACCGTCAGGTCCAGCTGGTCATCAACACGACCGACTCGAACAAGGCGATCTCCGACTCGAAGTCGCTGCGCCGCGCCACGCTGATGCAGAAGGTGCCTTATTACACCACCATGGCCGGCGCCGAAGCCGCCGCCCAGGCGATCAAGGCGCTCAAGGCCGGCAACCTCGAAGTCCGGCCGCTGCAGAGCTACTTTGCCTAATCCAATTCATGAAAACGCCCGGTCCAAAGCCGGGCGTTTTCATTTGCGTTTCAGGCTCGATCACTCCGGCCGCTTGAAATAAGCCTCAAGGCGGTAACCATCAGGATCGATGATGAATGCCGCGTAGTAGAATTCGCTGTAATCGGGCCGCACGCCCGGCGCGCCGTTATCTGTGCCGCCATTGGCGAGCCCTGCCGCATAGAACGCATCGACTGATGCTTCAGTCGGCGCCACGAAGCAGAAATGCAACCCCGACTCCATATCGGGCGCGACCGGCCTTGCGACCTCGCCGACCCAGAGCCCCACCCGTTCGGCGCCATAGCCACTGACATTGCCGAAATTCGTCAGACGCTCATAACCGAGCGGCGCCAGCGCGGCATCGTAGAACGCCTGCGATCTCTCAAGGCTCTTCACACCAATCGACACATGATCGAACATAAGGCTGTCTCCTGCTCGCTATCGTTACGGAGCACCAACGCTACAGCATTCCACCTGCTGCGCCACGGCAATTCGAAAGGAAAGAATAGAAGCTTCCAGGACGATTGGTCAGATGCGCGCGGCAAGTTTGGTGTCGGCCTTGATATCCCATGCAAGCTGGAACGATGGACGCGGCGCATCCTGCAGGATCAACTCACCGTTCTCGACATGGCGCGTCGGAATGGCGTGACGGTCAATAGCGCCTTCCAACGTCATGGCGAGATCGCGCGCAAACACACGATTGCCAATGTGCCACGAGTGTGTCCAGGAACCAGTCTGCGGCTGCGAATTGGGATCGACTGTCTTGAAGTATTCACCGCAATTGACATTGATTGCCTTCGCATTGACGTTCTTCGGAAGTCCCACGCGGCCTACACGTGGCGCCACACCCAGTCGCTTTGCATTCGACACGGCGAGCACGGCGTCGAACGGATTGGAGTAATTGGTCAGGCGCATGATGCGCCGGAACATCGGCTGGTTCCAATCGCTGGACAGCGAAAGGCTGTCTGCCGACACGTCGCCGCCGATGAACGCCACCTGTCCGATCCGCCAGTCGCTTTTGAACAAATCGCCCTTCTTGTCGGATTGCGCGAAGGCCTCCATGATCACATAGCAGCCGGTCGAATGCCCGAGCAAATGGACGTTGGTCTCACATCCCGCTTTCTGGCTTGTGCTGAGAAGACGTATTCCCTTGGAAACCAATTCGCTTGCGACGGCCGCGGCATCCGATCGGTCCTCAAGGTAGTTCAGCGTTTGGTTGTCGCTTGGCCAATCGAAGGCAACGATTTCGCCATGCCAGCCTTCGGCGCGCATGTCCTTGCGCAACTGTCGAATACGCTTCAGGACGCTCGGAATATCGTTGTTGTAGCCATGGACGAAGACGAGCACGTCTCCGGTCGGCCCGATTGAGTTTGGATTTTCATCGCCATCGGCCAGTCCCTGAACCTCGGAGACCCAATCCTTTGCGCTGGTGACGATATGCCTCTCATCATAAACGGCAACGTTGGACGGAACTTTCAGAAACTTTATCGGGCCCGGCTCCGCAGTAAACTGCGTGCCCTCCCGCTTTCTGGCGCAAACAATATAGTTGTCCGGCATGATCCACTCCTACCACAACCAATGAAGTTACAGAAAAGCAGAAGATTTACCAAAGAACAACCAAAAATATAAACGCAAATAAAATGCAATCTCCAAACTCATTGACCTGATAGGATCAAATTGTACTCAAAGACCTCCTATAAGATCTTTTACCATGTTCATATCCCCGCGAAACAACGCCATCTCCTCCGCCTTTAATCGCTCGTCGGGAATACGCAGCAGATAGGAGGGATGGACGGTGACGAACAGCATCCGTCCCTTCCCCATCTTGATCGGTTGCCCCCTGATATCGCCAACCTTGTGCTTGGCATCGGTCAGCGCGGCCAGCGCCGTGGCCCCCATGGCGACGATCAGCTTCGGCTTGATAAGTTCGATCTCCAGGTTGAGCCACCAGCGGCAATGCGTGACCTCGCCCATGTTCGGCCGCTGGTGAATGCGGCGCTTGCCGCGCGGCTCGTATTTGAAGTGTTTCACCGCATTGGTCACATAGACCGACTGCCGGTCGATCCCCGCTTCGACGATCACCTGGTCGAACACCTTGCCCGCGGGCCCGACGAACGGCCGCCCGGCAATATCCTCCTGATCGCCCGGCTGCTCGCCGACGAACATCACCCGCGCATCCTCAGGTCCCTCGCCGAACACAGTCTGCGTCGCCTTTTCGTGCAACGGGCAGCGCGCGCAACCGGCCGCCTCCTCGCGTAGCGACGCCAGCGTGCCCGCAGGCGCTCTCGGCGCGGCAGGCACACGGCGCGCCGCCTCCTGCAGCCGATCGTGGAACGGCAAGGGCTCGCTCGCCTGGCGTTTCGCCATCGCTAGCACCTTGCTTTCCGCGTCCGCGATCATGCCGGGAATAAGGTCTGCCTCGGGCAGGTTCTTCCAGTATTTCTTCGGCATCTCCGCCTGCATAGCCTTCACCTTGAGGCGTGCCGGATTGAAGATATTGGCATAATAGGTCCGCCACAGCTGGTCGGCCGCATCGGTGAGATCCGGTTTCTCGCAAGGATCATGGCTGACGGTCAGCTTCTCCCCGTCCCACGCAGCCGACGCCTTCGGCGTTGCGATCACCCAGTCCATGTCGTTGAACCGCTTCTGGAAGAATGGCGCCTTACGCGCGACGATATGGTGGTCCGGCTCGAACCAGGCGAGGAACTTCCGCCGTCCGTTGAGCGAAATTCCGGACCCCACCTCCTTGAAGCGCACGAAAGCCGTCATCTTGTGCGCGTCGCGGCGCACGCTCTTGTCCATGGCACGGGCCCGCGCCACGTCCTCGTCCGAGGCGACATCGAGCAAAGACCGATCGCCCTGCAGCCGCCAGAGCAGTCGGTAGAGCAGATAAAACCGCATTGGATCGCTATGGCAGATCACCGCTTCCGCCAGCCCAATGAAGGCGGGCGGCACCGTCAACGGCTTGGAAGCATCCAGCGCCGGGAGCTTCGGTAGGATGTCAGGCGCGGCAAACAGATCCGTCTCGCGATGCCGCTCCCGCCAATCGATCTCCTCTGGCGCGACACCCGACGCAGCCAGTCGCCGCGCAGCGTCCCGCCACTCGGCCAACTCTCCCCTGCCCTCCAGCAACACGGTAATCATCACAGCAACGACAGTTGTTCCGGCTTCGGCTCGAACATCGCCCTCAGATCCGGCCGGTCGATCAGCCGGCGCGGCGACCAGCCCTCCGCCGAGATGAACGCCTGCACCTTTTTGATCGAGACGCCAAGCCGCGTCAGATCCTCGATCCTAAGCCGTCTGAAACGGCGCGCCGACAGGATCGACTTCACCGTCTTCGTCCCCAGCCCCGGCACCCTAAGCAGGGTCTCACGCGGCGCCTTGTTGATGTCGACAGGGAAATCGTTGCGGTTGCCGAGCGCCCAGGCAAGCTTCGGGTCGAGGTTGAGGTCGAGCATGCCGCCCGCCTGCGTCGAGGTGATCTCGTCGATCCCGAAGCCATAGAAACGGTAGAGCCAGTCCGCCTGATAGAGTCGGTGCTCGCGCATCAACGGCGGCTTGATCAGCGGCAGGTTCTTCGACGAGTCTGGGATAGGGCTGAAGGCCGAGTAGTAGACGCGCTTCAACCCATAGCTCCCATAGAGCTGTGCGCTGGTGCCGAGGATTGTCGCGTCGTTCGCGCCATCGGCGCCAACGATCATCTGCGTGCTCTGCCCGCCCGGCACGAAGCGCTTGCGCCGCTTGGTCTGCAATGTCGGCTCGGACGCCGCCTCGATCTTCAGTCTCAGATCACCCATCGAGCGGCGGATACTGGCCGGCTTCTTCTCCGGCGCCAGCTGCGCGATGCCGCGATCGGTCGGCAGCTCGATGTTGAGCGACAGCCTATCGGCATAAAGCCCGGCTTCCTCGATCAGGTGCGGCGACGCCTCGGGAATGGATTTCAGATGGATATAGCCCCGGAAATTATGCGTGGTGCGCAGCTCGCGCACGATCCGCACCATCTCCTCCATCGTATGGTCGGAGGATTTGATGATCCCTGATGACAGGAACAACCCCTCGATATAGTTGCGACGATAGAACTCCAGCGTCAGCCACACCACCTCGTCGGGCGTGAAGCGCGCCCGCTCCACATTGCTGGACGAGCGATTGATGCAATAGGCGCAGTCGTAGATGCAGAAGTTGGTGAGCAGGATCTTCAACAGTGAAATGCATCGCCCATCCGGCGCGTAGGCGTGGCAGATGCCCGCGCCCTCCGTCGAGCCAAGCCCGCCGCTCTTGCCGGAATCGCGCTTGGTTGTTCCGCTGGAGGCGCAGGAGGCATCATATTTGGCCGCATCCGAAAGAATGGCCAAACGCTCTTCTAGGGACTTCTTCATACCAATGTTCACTATATGTTCCACCGCTAACAGTCAAGAAAAGCCCGCTGCAATTGATGTTTTTCAAGTTTGACGCGAAAAGCTGAAAAGCCTTGCTCGGCTATCCATCGAATTTTCTGGAAATCCGTGAGCGCAATCTGCTATAAATCGGCGAATAGGTTATTGCACGGTTCCGAAGCTCCCCTTCGGGACCTGTTTTCTTTTGTGTCGTTGCCAATGTGCGCGGACACAAGGACTAAAGGACAAAGACATGGTTGATAAGGTACCGATGACGCAGGGTGGTTTCGTGAAGCTCAACGAAGAGCTGCGCTGGCGCCAGCAGGAAGAGCGCCCGAGAATCATCGAGGCCATCGCCGAAGCGCGCGCCCATGGCGACCTGTCGGAAAATGCCGAGTACCATGCAGCCAAGGAAGCACAGAGCCACAACGAAGGCCGCATCGGCGAGCTTGAGGACCTGACGGCGCGCGCCGAGGTTATCGATCTCTCGAAGATGTCCGGCAGCACGATCAAGTTCGGCGCCAAGGTAAAGCTTGTCGACGAGGACACCGAGGAAGAAAAGACCTACCAGATCGTCGGCGACCAGGAAGCCGACGTGAAGCAGGGCCGCATCTCCATCTCCTCCCCGATCGCCCGCGCGCTGATCGGCAAGGAAGTCGGCGATTCGATCGAGGTCAACGCGCCGGGCGGCTCCAAGGCTTACGAAGTTCTCGCCATCACCTGGGGCTGATATCAGGTGGCGGACAGGGACAAGGCTGACATCATCGACATAGATGACGTCGAAATCATCGCTCCGAATTTCAAGAAGCGGCTTTCCGGCGTCACCTCCACGATCATCCAGTTGATCCCGGTGCAGCGCAGCCTCGGCCAGAAGGTCGCGGCTCTCGGCCCCGGCCTGCCCCGCACCCTGCCCCATATCCGCTTCCGCGACCTGCCGAAATTGTGGACGCCGCCGCGCGGAAAATCCTTCCGTATCTGGCATGCTCGCCGCAACATCGAGATGCTTCCCGCCATCATCATGCGCGACGGCCTGCGCATGCCGCTGAAGATCGTCTTTACCTCCGCCTCGCAGCGCCGCCACACCGGCTGGACCAAGTGGCTGATCTCGAAGATGGACGCGATCATCGCCACTTCAGGCAAGACGGCCGATTATCTCGAAGTCCCCAACAGCGTCTCACTCCACGGCATCGACACGAAACGCTTCTCGCCGCCAGCGGACAAGGCCGACGCCAAGCGCGCCTGCGGCCTCGACGCCACGAAGAAGATCGCCGGCTGCTTCGGTCGTGTCCGCCACCAGAAGGGCACGGATCTCTTCGTTGACAGCATGATCCGCCTCCTCCCCTCGCGGCCGGACTGGATCGCCATCGTCGCCGGCCGCGCGACCTCGCAGCATGTGGATTTTGAAAGCGGCCTGAAGGCGCGGGTCACCGCCGCCGGCCTTGCCGACCGCATCCTCTTCGTCGGCGAGCACACCAACATCAACGACTGGTACCGCGCCCTTGATCTCTTCATCGCCCCGCAGCGCTGGGAAGGCTTCGGCCTGACGCCGCTGGAAGCCATGGCGACATCCGTCCCCGTCATCGCCACCGACGTCGGCGCCTTCCCGGAACTTTTGGTAACAGGCGAAAACGAGACCGGCCTGATCATCCCCCGCGATGACCTCGACGCGATGGTCGAGGCCGCGGGCACGTTCATGGATGATGACGCCAGGCGCGAAAAGGCATCCGCCTGCTCACGCGAGCACGCGATCGCCAATTTCAGCATCGAAGGTGAAGCGATGAGCCTCGGCGAAATCTACCGGACTATGGCTTCCGCTTGAACAGCTCGATATAGGCATCGCAGATCGCGTCTTCGGAGAACTGACCGATCAGCGATGCGCGGCCGTTCTCGCCGAGCGTCGCGGCCAACTGCGGCTGCGCGATGAGCTGGTTGATGGCGCGCGCGAAGCCGGGAACATCGTCGATATCGACGAGCAGACCGTTGTCGCCGTCGCGCACGAACCAGAGCGGTCCTTCCGAACGCGACGAAACCACCGCCTTCTTCTGCGCCCACGCCTCGAGAATGACGTTGCCGAGGGGCTCGTGGCTCGACGGCATGACGAAGATATCGCAGGCCGCCACGTAGCGACGGGTATCCTTGTGCCAGCCGAGGAAGCGCACGCGGTTTTCGAGTTTGTGCTGGCGCATCGTGGCTTCCAGCGCCTCGCGCTCCTCGCCGTCACCGGCGATCCAGAGATAGGCGTCCGGCACCGAGGTCATCGCCTCGATCAGCAGGTGGAAGCGCTTGCGCTTGACGAAGCGACCCATCGTCATGACGATGGGCACACCCTCGGGCGTGTCGACTTCCGCCCGCGAGATCGGCTCGACGAGAGCGGTATCCGTGAAATTGGAAATCACCTCGACGCCGCGATCCCAGCCGAGCTGGCGCACATGATCGCCGATGCTGGGCGTGTTGCACACCAGGATATCGGTGTTCTTGAAGTAGCCGAGATGGGTCGGGTAATCGCCCAGGCGTGAGAGCTTCATGCCGCCCTTGTAGGCGGGCATCAGGCGCGCGCCGCGCGTCGACCAGGAGATGATCGCGTCCGGCTTCTGCATCTCCGCCATCATCCGCACGCGGATCGGCAGCAACAGGCGGTCGATGGAGAGGTTTCTGAAGTTGCTTTCAATCACCCGGGAATAGGGCTCGACATCCGGCTTCCAGCGGCGGTTCCAGCGCATAACGGTTGTCTGATCAACGCCGCGCTTGGCAAGTGCTGCCACCAGATGCACGAAAAACCGCTCCGCGCCGCCGTCCTTGCCGAAAATATACTGATGAACGCGCATTGCCCCGCCCCGATCTGTTCACATCTGCCGTCGCCGATGCCGGCCACTGGCACGCATAGCGGCCTCATCTATAGGTTGGGGGCATGGCGAACAAGGCTTGATAGGGCGTTGCCACAGGAATGTTGCAACAAAACCACTGCCGCCAGCGTGGTTTGAGGCGTTGGCGAACCCGTACGCACCCTCTTCCACCGAGCGCACCTCGCTGTTTGCGGCAGCTGCAATATTGCAAAGATCGGCGCGATCCATCACAAGGAGCCGAATTCTCACCGCAGGAACGGCAAGACATGCAATCGCTCGACGTTTACGTCATCAATCTGGATGGCAGCAATGACCGCCTTGAGGCCATCAGCGGGCGTCTTGCGGCCTATGGCGTGACGTTCAAGCGCGTGTCGGCTTTCGATGGCCGCAAGCTCGATCTCGCAACCGTGGCCGACTACGACGAGAACAGGGCCGAACGCTACATGGGCCGCAGCCTCGTCGGCGGCGAGATCGGCTGCTACCGCAGCCACCTCGACGCCGCCACCCGCTTTCTGGCGTCCGATGCGCGCTACCTGCTGATCCTCGAGGACGACGCGCTGCCGCTCTGCAATCCGGTCGCACTGCTGGAAAAGGCACTCCCCGACCTCGAGAAGATAGACCCCAACTGGCGGCTCATCAACATCGGCAACAACAAACTGAAGATTGCAACGCCGCTGGCGAGCTACACCGTTAACGACCACGCCTGCGAGCTCGTGGCCGCGCATTATTTCCCGATGACGACCAGCGCCATCGTCTGGTCGCGCGAGGGCGCCCGGCTCTTCGTCGAGGGACATCGCAAGATGTTCGCGCCTGTCGACAACTACTTCCGCTACTGGCTGACCCGCTCCGGCCACGGCTACAGCTTCTGGCCCGCCCCTGTGACCACGACGGACGCCGCAAGCCAGATCCTCGCCAGCTCAGGCCAGCAGCGAAAGACCAACAAGAGAAAGTGGTACTACGGGATCACCAAGCAGCGCCGCCTGATGGAAGACAAGCTGATCGCCTTCGTCCACAAGAAGCGGTTCCGCCGCCACATCAAGGCGGCCCGCCGTCACGGATAACTTCTGCGAGACTTAAGGCGGATTTTTCAAGCCGCCAACACTATTACACTATATTTTGATACCACCTCACCGCACGTCAGATTCTTTCAATTTGAAATACACGCAGAGTAAGTAAACGCGCGTATATCTTTTCAATAAAATTATTTTTGGGGGGATTTTCAAACCCCCTGTACAGAATTCGAGTCATAGACTACGAATCCATAAAAATCTGCGATTGTTACGTGTTAATACGTTATTTGCTAAATTAATATTACAAAGATGTAGAAAGTAATCATGAACTCCTCACTGCGAATTGTGCCGAGGGGCGGCACGGCTAACCAGCTACTTCAATATTTTTTTGCTGCGAATGTTCAACGCCAGTTTCCAGATTTATCGTTGCACGGGTATCACATCCCCGAATTGGGTCTCGTTTGCGACAATCCAGTAAAAGCCGGCGGCAAGGAACTTAAAATCAAGGGAAATCGCATTACGTCGAGGGGCGTAGTAAAGATTCTGCAGGCGCGTTCGCCGTGTTCTCTGGCTCTGTCAGGCTTGGCATTCCGTCTGTCAAACTATGCTAGCGCAGATTTTTATAGGAATAAAATCAGACCGGAAGCGAGAAACGTTACTGGATACGGAGACAACCATATTGTGTTCCATATTCGGGGAGGTGATATTCTTCGCGATGCCCATAAAGATTACTATCCCGTTCCATTCTCATACATCGACGGAGTATTAAAGAACGCGGATGCAAATCCGGTCTTTCTAGGTCAGTTGGAAGATAGCTATTACACGGCCAAACTTAGGGAAAAATATCCTAAGGCGATCTTCTCACCCCCAAAGTCACCGATTGAGGACTTTGAAACACTTAGAAAATCGAGTCAGATTGCCATATCCATAAGCTCCTTCGCTTGGGCTGCCGCCTGGTTGTCAGACGCAAGAAGGATTCATTTTCCGGTTGCGGGAATGCTGAATCCCAGCCAACGACCAGACATCGACCTGCTTCCCAGTGATGATCCTCGCTACACATTCTATCATTTTGAGCCGTTCAAGTGGCGTGCGAAGACAGCTGATGTTGAGATGCTCTGGGAAAACAGAGAGCACGATATACTGACATCCGCCACAGTATCGCGAATTAAGCGCCGTGCGCAACAACGCGTCGCGCCGATGGCCGGATGGGCGCAGCTACGGCTCGCAGTGAGCGCCTATCTGGCGGATAAACAACACACTAAATTAGGCAATGACGTAGGCGAAAACATCGCATGAAAACAGAAATTGTTCCCCCAGCACTTTATTGCTTCTTCATAAACATCAGAAACAAGCTCAGAGGCAAGAAACATCAGATTTCGCCTGTTCCTGAAGCTCGTATCTACAAGGTCAGCGACGACAATCAGAGTTTATATATTTGCCGCAGATCAAGGCATAATCGCTCCAAGAAGGGAGTGGCGGCAGGCGTAGACGCCCTGGCCAATCAGTATAATCTAGGCGAGATCCCCACGAACCCCGGGGACTTGCTCATAGACTGCGGCGCCAATATCGGCGAGTTGGGATTATGGGCGAAGAAGCGGCAAATGCAGTATATCGCTTTCGAACCTGAACCTTTGGAAGCGAGATGTGCAGATCTGAATGCGTTTGACGGCGCGAGCCGAACTCATCGCTTGGCTTTGTGGTCTGAAAATACTGTGCTGCGTTTCTTCAGCAAAGCTGGCACGGCTGACAGCTCGGCAATCGAGATGAACGATTTCGATAGCGTTCACGAAATCGAGGCACGACGGCTGGACACAGTCGTTGACGATATACCGCCGGGAGCAAAGATTATCCTGAAGCTGGAGGCGGAAGGTGCGGAGCCGGAGGTTTTGGCGGGCGCGGCAAATCTGCTCCCAAAAATAGATTACGTTGCAGTGGATTGCGGTTTTGAGCGCGGCAAGGAACAGACTCACACATTCGTGGAGACAAATACGGTCCTTGTTGACTACGGTTTTCGGGTCAAAAAAGCCAATTTCAGCCGGATGACAATGCTCTACGAAAGAACGCCGGCGGCCCAATAAACCCACGCTGGAGCCCGTCAGACCTCCACCAACCCCAGCTTCTTCACCTGCCGGATCGTCAGCATGGTCCTGACCGTATCGACATGCTCGTTGGCGGTCAGCACTTCGATCACGAAGTCCTGGAAGCGCGTCAGGTTTTCGGCCACGCAGTGCAGCAGGAAGTCGCTGTCGCCGGAGACCATCCAGGCCTGGCGCACCAGTGGCCATTGCGCCGTGGCCGCGGCGAACGCCTTGAGGTTGGCTTCCGACTGGTGCTTCAGTCCCACCATGCAGAAAGCGACGAGGTCGAAGCCGAGCTTCGGGCTGTTCAGCATCGCGTGATAGCCCTCGATCACCCCCGCTTCCTCAAGCTTGCGCACGCGGCGCAGGCAGGGCGGAGCCGAGATTCCAACGCGGTCGGCAAGTTCGACGTTGGTCATGCGGCCGTCGGTCTGCAGCTCGCGCAGGATTTTTATGTCGATAGCATCGAGTTCCGCGCGAAGCACGTTCAGGCCTTTCTTTAATTTGCGAATGCCAGCTTCTATATAAAGCATCGGATTACGCAAGAATCTTTCGCAATTGTGACGGATTCTTCCCCTGACAACGGCAATGCCTTGTTGGTAACGCACGGCTGCCCTTGAATAATAACATTGGACGTCCATAAATGACGGATGGATCGCGAACGGTTTTCAAAAGCCTTTTAGCCGCCGCCGTCTGACAGTTGAAAGGAAATCACATGTCCGCCCGCCACACCAAGGTGCTCATCATCGGTTCCGGCCCCGCCGGCTACACCGCTGCCGTCTATGCGGCACGCGCGATGCTGAAGCCGGTCCTCATTGCAGGGATGGAGCAAGGCGGACAGCTGATGATCACCACCGACGTGGAAAATTATCCGGGCTTCGCCGATCCGATCCAAGGCCCCTGGCTGATGGACCAGATGCTGCAGCAGGCCAAGCATGTCGGCGCCGAGATCGTCAACGACATCGTCACCGAAGTCGAGATGAACCAGCGTCCCTTCGTCGCCCGCACCGATAGCGGTCAGGTCTGGACCGCCGATACGCTGATCATCGCCACCGGCGCCAAGGCCAAGTGGCTCGGCATCGAGAGCGAACAGACCTTCCAGGGCTTCGGCGTCTCCGCCTGCGCCACCTGCGACGGCTTCTTCTATCGCAACAAGGACGTGATCGTGGTCGGCGGCGGCAATTCGGCCGTCGAGGAAGCGCTTTATCTTTCGAATATCGCGAAGACCGTGACCGTCGTGCATCGCCGCGACAGCTTCCGTTCGGAAAAGATCCTGCAGGAACGCATCTTCGCCAAGGAGAACGTCAAGATCCTCTGGAACACCGAGATCGCCGAGATCACCGGCGCCCCGGCCAAGCCGCCGATGCCGCCGTCCGTTTCAGGCGTTCGCCTGCGCGACACGCGAACCGGCGCCCTCGCCGACCACACGATCGACGGCGTCTTCGTGGCCATCGGCCATGCGCCGGCAACCGAGCTCTTCAAGGGCAAGCTGAAGCTGAAGGACAACGGCTATCTCTGGACCGCGCCCGATTCGACCGCGACCTCGGTCGATGGCGTCTACGCGGCCGGCGATGTCACCGACGACACCTTCCGCCAGGCGATCACCGCCGCCGGCATGGGTTGCATGGCAGCGCTCGAGGCCGAACGTTATCTCACGGGCCAGATGCCCGTCGCAGTAGCTGCGGAGTAATATCGGCATGAGGGGTGGTGGGATGCCGTTGGACTGGGACAAGCTGCGTATTTTCCACGCAGCTGCCGAAGCCGGATCGTTCACGCATGCGGCCGACAAGCTGCACCTGTCCCAATCGGCGATCAGCCGCCAGGTCAGCGCGCTGGAGCAGGATGTCGGCACCAAGCTGTTCCATCGCCACGCCCGCGGCCTGATTCTGACCGAACAGGGCGAGCTGCTCTACCGCACCGCCCATGACGTGCTGCTGAAGCTCGAAACCGTGAAGATGCAGCTTACCGAGACGACGGAAACGCCGTCGGGCAAGCTGCGCGTCACCACGACGGTTGGTCTTGGTCAGGGCTGGCTCACGGACAAGATCCAGGAGTTCATGCAGCTCTATCCCGACGTCCAGATCCAGCTGATCCTCGATAACGAGGAAGTGGACGTCAACATGCGCCATGCCGATTGCGCGATCCGCCTGCGCCAGCCGCAGCAGTCCGATCTTATTCAGCGCAAGCTGTTCACCGTGCACATGCACGTCTACGCCGCGCCCTCCTACATCAACCGCCACGGCGAGCCGCAGACGGTCGAGGATCTCGACAATCACCGCATCATCACCTTCGGGGAGCCGGCGCCGAATTACCTGCTCGACGTCAACTGGCTGGAGATCGCCGGCCGTTCGTCCGACAACAAGCGCATCCCTCACCTGCAGATCAACAGCCAGACTTCGATCAAGCGGGCCTGCCTGCTCGGCATGGGCGTCGCCTGCATGCCCGACTATATCGTCGGCCGCGACCCCGGGCTGATCCAGCTGCCGATCAATGCGGACGTTCCGTCCTTCGACACCTACTTCTGCTACCCCGACGAAATGAAGAACGCCGCCAAGCTCAAGGCCTTCCGCGACTTCATCGTCAGCAAGGCCAGAAACTGGAACTTCTAGTTGTTTTTAGACCAAAAATACAAGCCGTGCAACTCTTGCATGTCTGGCATGCACAAAAAGAGGGTTGCCGTTTGCTCATTAAAGCACCATATCGCACTTAGCTGATGCACACGGTGGCTTTCCTCCCAGTTCCACCGCATTAGCTGTTCCCCTCTGGAGGTTTATTGACCTTCATACCTATAAAGGGCCCCCGTTCGTTCGGCGGCCCTCTTTTTTTGCCCATTCATTTCGCACCGCACCTAAAAATGTTGCAATGCATAGCAGGCATGCGCAAACGGTCATTGAAATTTGCCCGGCAAAGCATCATATCACCCTCAGCTGATGCATTTCGTGGCTCTCTCCCAGTGCCACCGCGTTAGCTGTTCCCCTCTGGAGGTTTATTGACCTTCACACCTTAAAGGGCCCCGTTCACTCGGCGGCCCTCTTTTTTTGCCTAAAATTTAGCCTCCCGATAAAAGTGCATGTGTTTTCGCGATGCGTCTTGAATATCGAAAATCGTCAATCCATATATCGGAGATCGACGATTTATAGTTCGGCAAACGACGATGGAAAAAGACGAAATCCTAAAGGCCCTGTCCAACCCGGCGCGCATGGAAATCTTGACCTGGCTGAAGAACCCAGGGGAGCACTTCGCTACTCAGGAGCACCCACTGGAAATGGGTGTCTGCGCCAGCCAGTTCGAGCGCTGCGGCCTGTCACAGTCCACTGTCTCCGCCCATCTCGGCACATTGCACCGCGCCGGCCTTGTCACCACCAAGCGCGTCGGCCAGTGGATTTTTTACAAGCGTAATGAAGAAACCATCGCTGCCTTTTTGAAGCAACTTTCCCAGGATCTTTGAGCATGCCTCTCGCCCTCGTCATTCTCGCCTTGAGCTCATTTGCGATAGGCACGACCGAATTCGTCATCATGGGCCTGCTGCCAGAGGTCGCGTCCGACCTTGCTGTTACCATCCCGCAGGCCGGCTGGCTGGTCACGGGCTATGCGCTGGCCGTCGCCATCGGCGCGCCGATCATGGCGGTATCGACCGCGCACCTGAAGCGCCGCACGGCGCTGATCGCGCTGATGGCCTTCTTCGTCGCCGGAAACCTGCTCTGTGCGCTGTCGCCGGATTACTGGGTGCTGATGATCGCCCGTATCGTCACCGCGCTTTGCCATGGCGCCTTCTTCGGCATCGGCTCGGTGGTCGCCGCTAATCTCGTGGCACCTGATCGCAAGGCCCGCGCCGTTGCGCTGATGTTCACCGGCCTGACGCTCGCCAACGTGCTTGGCGTTCCGCTCGGCACCGCCATCGGCCAGGCCTATGGCTGGCGCTCCACCTTCGCGGTCGTCACCGTCATCGGCGTGCTCACCTTCATCGGCCTGATCGCCATCCTGCCCAAGGACCGCAACGAGGAACAGGGCAACATCTTCCGCGAGATCGCCGCGCTCAGGAACGGCCATCTGTGGCTGGCTTTGTCCACCACCGTCTTCTTCGCCGCCTCGATGTTCGCGCTCTTCACCTATATCGCGCCGCTCCTGCGCGATGTCACCGGCCTCTCGCCGGAGGGCGTGACCTGGACACTGTTCCTGATCGGCCTCGGCCTGACGGTAGGCAACCTCATCGGCGGCAAGCTCGCCGACTGGAAGCTCGGCCCGGCCCTTGCCGGCACCTTCGCGCTGATCGCCATCACCTCGATCGCATTCAGCTTCACCAGCCGCTCGTTCATCGGTGCCGAAATCACCCTGTTCATCTGGGCCATGGCGAGCTTCGCCGCCGTGCCGGCGCTGCAAGTCGGCGTCGTGCGCTTCGGCCGCGATGCGCCGAACCTGGTTTCGACGATCAACATCGGCGCCTTCAACACCGGAAACGCGCTCGGCGCATGGGCCGGCGGCATGGTAATCGATGCCGGGCTCGACATGACCGACGTTCCCCTCGCAGCCGCGCTGATGGCCGTGATCGGCCTTGGCGCCACCCTTCTCACCTATCGCTCGGCCGGGCAACAGACAGCCCCCACCCCTGCCGCGTGATCTTCACATCGACCAAGAAAGGACGACCATGAGCAAGCTTTTCGAACCCACAAAGGTCGGCGATATCGCCCTCAAGAACCACATCGTCATGGCGCCGCTGACGCGCAACCGTTCGCCGGGCGCCACGCCCAACGATCTCAACGTTGAATATTACCGCCAGCGCGCCTCGGCCGGTCTCATCATCACCGAAGCCACCGCCATCACCCACCAGGGCCAGGGCTATGCCGATGTTCCCGGCCTCTACACCCAGGAAGCCCTCGACGGCTGGAAGCGGGTGACGGATGCCGTTCATGCCGAAGGCGGCAAGATCGTCGTGCAGATGTGGCATGTCGGCCGTATCTCGCACACCACGCTGCAGCCGAACGGCGGCAAGCCGGTCTCATCGAGCAACAAGACCGCTAAGTCGAAGACCTATCTCGTCAACGAAGACGGCACCGGTTCCTTCGCCGAGACCTCCGAGCCGCGCGCGCTTGAAACCGCTGAAATTGCCGGCATCGTCGAGGATTACCGCAAGGCCGCTCGCGCCGCGATCGATGCCGGCTTCGATGGCGTCGAGATCCACGCCGCCAACGGCTACCTGATCGACCAATTCCTGCGCGCCGACATCAACGACCGCACCGACCAGTACGGCGGCTCGATCGAAAACCGTGCCCGCTTCCTCTTCGAAGTGACGGATGCGATCACAAAGGAAATCGGCGCCCGCCGCACCGGCATCCGCATCTCGCCGGTCACGCCTGCCAACGACGCATCCGACCCGGCTCCGCAGCCGCTCTTCGACCATGTCGTGGAAGGCCTGGCGAAGTATGATCTCGCCTTCATCCACGTCATCGAAGGTGCCACGGGCGGCGATCGCAACTTCCAGCAGGGCGACAAGCCCTTCGATTACGCTGGCCTGCGCGCGGTTTACGAGAAGGCCGGCGGCAAGGGCAGCTGGATGGTCAACAACGGCTACGACCGTCAGCTCGCCATCGATACCATCGAGAGCGGCAGGGCTGATCTCGTCGCATTCGGCAAGCCCTTCATCTCCAACCCCGATCTCGTCGAGCGACTGAGGATCAATGCCCCGCTCAATGAACTCGACCAGGCGACCCTCTACGGCGGCGGCCCGACCGGCTACATCGACTACCCCGCCCTCGAAAAGGCGGCCTGAGCTTTTTCGAAGCCTTATGAAAATCCCGCCGCCCGGCGGGATTTTCTTTTTCCAGCAGGCCGCTAACATGCCTGCCATGTTCGAATCCCACATCAAGCGCTGGCGGCTTGTGGCCGACGGCGAACCGATCGTCACCCACTGCAGTCACCTTCTCCCGGTTCTCTGGAACGGCAAGCCGGCCATGCTGAAACTATCGAGCGACGAGGCCGAGCGGGCCGGCGGCGCGCTGATGCAATGGTGGGACGGCGGCGGTGCGGCCAAAGTCTACGAACATGACGCCGAGGCGGTCCTTCTGGAGCGCGCCATGGGCAAGCAATCGCTTCTCCGGATGGCGGCCGGCGCCGAGGACGATGCGGCAAGCCGGATCATCTGCGCCACGGTGGCGAGGCTCCACGCCCCGCGCCGGGACCAGCCGCCGGCGCTCATTCCCCTCTCCCGCTGGTTTCGAGAACTGGCGCCGGCGGCAAATACCCATGGCGGCACGCTGGTCGAATGCAGCCGCATCGCAGAGGAACTGCTGGCAAGCCCAATCGACCCCGTCGTCCTGCACGGCGACATCCACCACGGCAATATCCTCGATTTCGAAGCGGACGGTTGGCTGGCGATCGATCCCAAAGGACTGATTGGCGAGCGCGGCTTCGACTACGCCAATACCTTCGTCAACGAAGAGCTCGCCACCATCGCCCACCCCGGCCGCCTGCAACGGCAGCTCGCCATCGTCGCCTCCGAAGCGCGATTTCCACCGAAACGCCTGTTGCAATGGATCGCTGCCTACGCCGGCCTGTCGGCCGCATGGTTCCTCGGCGATGGATCGGTGGACAAAGCCGAAAGCCCGCTCTCGGTCGCCCGTATCGCGCTCAACGAGTTGCGGCAGGGTTGACGTAGCCGCTAGGCTTCCTTGTTCTTCTTCGCCTTATCAGAGGCGTTCTTCTTCAGCTTCGTCCGGTTGAAATCGATGGCGGCGCGCACCAGCCTTTGCAGTGCCGCCGCATCGACCTTGTCTCCCTCGAGATAATCGATCGCCCGTCGCGCATTGCCCTCCAATCCCGCATTGAACAGGCCGTCAGGATCGGCAAGCTTGGCGCCATGCGCGAAGGTGAGCTTCACCTTGCCCTTATGGGCGTTGGCAACCGCGATCATCCCGTCGCACGACCAGACCGGGCTGCCCATCCATTTCCATTCCTCGATGATATCGGCATCCGCCGAAAGCACGGCCTTGCGGACATCGGCGAAAGCCGCGCCGCGCCAATCCGTGATGCCCTCGATCAGCCGATCGATCTCTTCCGATGCGTCCATCCCGGTCCTCCCCTTCCAACGAAGCGCTCTGTCTCCCATGGCCGCGAAAGCTACCCTCGGACACCCCGCCGATGCAACGGCAAAACGCCTATCCGGCCGCCGGCATCGACTTGCCATGCGGGATCGCAGCGGCACTGTCAGGCAAGCAGCCGAGCGAAATCAACGTCTTCAGTACCGCCTCGTCGATCGGCGTCTGCGGCTCGCGGCCGAGTTCGGCCACCAGACGCGTGTTCGGCATCCGCAGCGGTTCCCGCCACAGATAGCGCATCTCCTTAAGTTCGCGCATGAACGGGATAAAGGGTGCTGCCAGCGGCACCATCCACCATGGAAATCCACGCTGCTTCACCCCACCACCGGCCGCCCGACTGATGGCCGCAGCCATCCGGCTGCCGTCATCATCCCAGAAACCCGCCATGTGAAAGACCGCAAAAGGCGGCAGGCGGTCGCCGCGCTCGACGAGCGCGATCATCGTCTCGGCGACATCGGGCAGATAAGCCCATTGGTGCCCGACACCGGGACGCGCCGGGTTCCGGATCGACGTCACCGGTTTTCCCGGCGTGACATAACCCTTCGCGAACCACGTGTTCCCAGCATCCGGCCCAAAATAATCGCCGGCGCGAACGATGATGACGGGCACGCCACCGCGCGCCGCAGCCTCAAGCCGCTTCTCCATCTCGACACGGATCGCACCCTTCCTGGTGACCGGATGCTGAGGGCTGTCCTCGCTCGGAACGGGAAAGGCATCCGGTCCGAAATTATAGACGGTGCCCGGCAGCACGATCCGAGCGCCAACCGCACGGGCAGCCGCGATTGTGTTGTCGAGCATCGGCAACACCAGCTTTTCCCAGTCACGATAGGCCGGCGGGTTGACCGCGTGAACGATGAGGCCGGCACCTTCTGCCGCCATCATAACATCCCGCGCGTTCATCGCGTCACCCTGCATCCACTTGAGCCCCGGCATCTTGGCGCGCGCCTCTGCGGCATTGCGGCTCAGCGCCATCACCTGCCAGCCACGTGCCACAAGCCCGCGCGCCACAGCCCCGCCGATGCCCCCGGTGGCGCCGAGAACCAATGCGATATTTTCCGAATGCTCAGTCATGGAACTCTCCATCTCGTTGATGGAGCTCAGAATGCCGCGCCGTGCAAATAAAGAAAATTGACGAAATGCGTGGCGCAGCTATACATATTTTTATGAATAGCGAACCGAACTGGGATTTCTACCGAACGCTCCTCGCCGTGTTGCAGCACGGCTCGCTCTCGGCCGCCGCGCGCGAACTCGGACTGACGCAGCCGACCATTGGTCGGCACATCGACGCGCTTGAGGAAGCGATCGGCGCCAGGCTCTTCGTGCGCTCGACGAACGGCCTGATCGCTACCGACGCAGCACTAGAACTGAAGCCCTATGCCGAAACCCTAGCCGCGACATCGGCGGCGCTTCTGCGCACCGCCTCCGGTCATCGTGAACGTATCTCCGGAACCGTCCGCATCAGCGCCAGCGAGGTCATCGGGGTAGAGGTACTGCCGGCCGTTCTCGCGCCGCTGATCGAAGCCCACCCCGAACTCGATATCGAGCTCTCGGCATCCGACACTGTCGAGGATCTCCTCAGCCGCGCGGCCGATATCGCGATACGCATGGCCGAACCGACGCAGGAGGCGCTCGTCGTGCGTCGCATCGGCGATATCCCGCTCGGCTTCCACGCCCACCGCCGATATCTCGAGCGCACCGGCACACCGCAGACCTTGGCAGACCTCGGCGCGCACCGACTGGTCGGCTTCGACCGTCAGACGGCCTATGTCAGGACGATGGTGAAGCGCTTTCCGCTGGCCGACGATCTCATCTTCGGCTTCAGGACGGACAGCACGCTGGCGCAGCTTTCGGCCATTCGCGCCGGGCTCGGCATCGGCATCTGCCAGACCGGGCTCGCCAGCCGTGATCCCGATCTGGTGCCCGTGCTGCAGCAGGCGTTCCAGATACCGCTTGGCACCTGGGCGGTCATGCATGAGGGCATCAGGACGTCACCGCGCTATCGCGTGACTTTCGATGCGCTGGTGGCAGGATTGACTGATTATGTCAGGGGAGCGGCCCGGTCGATCGACTGGCCGCAATGACCGGTTCATGCGCGTGGCGAGGTTTCGGCGGAACGACTCTTCCAAGGACCATCGACGACTTCTGTTTCTGGACGATCGCCGCCTTCGGCATATTCCTCGTGCCACTTGCCCTTGTCGTCCTGCCAGCTGATCTCGGCTGAATCACCGCCGACCTGCTGTTCGGCTGCGACGATCCGGGCTGCCTCTAGCGCTTCCGCATGCGTCGGAAACGCCTCGGAATAGACCCCCTCGAGTCGATAGGCCCATCCTCCGTCGTGTTGGACGACCTCGTAGACCACCTTGACCATGCAAATCACTCCTCTTCGTTTTTCCTGCCGCGAAAGACCGACCGGATTGCATCCGGTGCTGCGCGGGCCGCTGGGTAAGACGAGAGGGCGCCGCGTTATGCTTCCGGCTGACCGATGGGTTAGTATTCCATTAAATCCGCGCGACTGCAAATAGCCTTGGGCGAGACCCCACTTGCCATGCAAAATCATCGGGTTAGATATATCGCATGAATCAGCACGGGAGCTCGATGTGACAATAACGGCGCGGTTGAAAGATGAGAAGTTCCTGGTGCTCGCGGTGATCGTCGCGATCGCCGCCTATGCCATGGAGCACGCGCTGCTCGAGATGGGCCAGGCGGCAGCGTTGATCGGCGCAGCGCTCCTTGTCGTCACCATCGTTCTCGCCTCCATCCGCGTCGCGCACCACGCCGAGATCCTGGCGAGCAAGGTGGGGGATCCCTATGGCACGATGATCCTGACGCTCTCCGCCGTCGCAGTCGAGGTCATCATCCTCGGCATCATGATGAGCGGCGAGAGTTCGCCGACGCTGGTGCGCGACACGATCTATTCGGCGCTGATGCTTGATATCAACGGCATCCTCGGCTTGGCCGCTCTGCTCGGCGGCCTCAAGCACGGCGAACAGCCCTATAACGACAACTCCGGCAAGACCTATGGCGTGATGATCCTGACGGCGATAGGCATTTCGATGATCGTCCCGGAGTTCGTTCCATCAGACAAGTGGCACTACTACTCGGCCTTCACCATCGTGGCGATGATCGCCCTCTATGGTCTGTTCCTGCGTATGCAGGTGGGCCAGCATAGCTACTTCTTCAGCTACGCCTATCCACGCGCGGAAAAGAGCATGAGCGGCGGACATGACGCGCATGCCGACGCGGACGAGGAATCGGCGACCGCTTCGATCGCCATCATTCTCATCGGTGTGGTCATCATCGGCGGCCTTGCAGAGATCATGTCGACGCTGATGAGTTCGGGCCTCGAGGGTACCGGCGCCCCGGTAGCCCTCACCGCCATCGTCGTCGCAGCCATCTCCGCCGCTCCCGAAATCATGACGGCGCTCCGTGCCGCATTGAAGAACCGCATGCAGGCGACGGTCAACATCGCCATGGGCGCATCGCTCTCAACGGTTATCCTGACCGTGCCCGTCATGGAAGCCATCGCGCTCTATACCGGCCAGCCCTTCATCATGGCGATGACGCCGGTGCAGACCGTGATGGTCGCGATTACCCTCATCGCCGCTGCCATCAACCTGAACGACGGCGAGACCAATGCGATCGAAGGCATGACGCATTTCATCCTCTTCGCTACTTTCCTCATGCTGTCGGCGATCGGACTGTGATTGCTAATAGGAATCGGAATTCAAGGCGTTGAAGCCGGATCCGGACTCGATCTCGCCGGCAGTTGAATCAATCTCTCAGGCTGCCGCTTTTGCCGGCTCGGAAAACAATACCGCGCGATCGCGTCCGGCATTCTTGGCATCGTAAAGGGCGACGTCCGCCATCTTGAGCAATTCGCTCCACGAATGCTCCTTGCTCTCGCCCATCGCGACACCGATACTGACCGTCAACGGCACGCGCTCGCCATTGCTGTCGACGACGAGCTTGCGCACCACGTCCACAAGCTGCTCCGCGGCCGCCATCGCCTCTTCGGCACTGGTGTGCGGTAGATAGGCGGCGAATTCCTCTCCGCCCAGCCGCGCGAAGCTGCCGTCGGCCCGAAGGTTCTTCTCGATGGCATCGGCGAAGCTCACGAGCACCTGGTCGCCGGTATCATGGCCGAAACGGTCGTTGACCTGCTTGAACAGATCGAGATCCATCAGGAAGAGCGCATCGTCTTCGCGCATTACCTTGGGCACGCGCGACGTGAACCAGCGGCGATTGCCGACCCCGGTCAGGATATCGGTGTCGGCCGCGCGCCTGAGTGCCGCCTCGGCCCGCTCCTTGACGAGAATGATCACGAAGAGCGCGATGGCAAAATGGCAGATGATGCGAATGAAGAAGGCCCAGCGCGGCGTCATCGGCGCTATCGCCGGTGTCAGCATGGCCACGACGATCATCAATGCCAGCAGCGACGAAAGCGCGATGACAACCGACAGCACGAGGCGAACAGGCAGGTTCTCCGGGCGCCGGTCACGCAGAACGGTGGTGGCGGCCGCGGCAAGCGAGAGGAATGAGATGAAATTGGAAACAGCGCCCCGGATCGGGTCGACGAGATAGAATTGCGTGACCAGCGCCGTCGGGATCAGCACGGCGGGCGCGATCATCACCAGCCAGTCCGCGCGACGCTCTCCGCCGCTGCTCAGGCGCCGCATACCTACCCAAAAGATCGCATAGCCGATCACGCCGGACGCGAACGTTCCGAATGTCCAGATTTCCCGTGAGATGATGGAGCGGTCACCCAGACCCGCCAGCGTCGAGGACATCGCCAAGGCCATGAAGCCGATCGCCAGCGTCCCCAGCCCCTCTCCTCGCCTCGACTGCCAGCGTGCGTAGAGAAAACACAGGGCGCCGACTAGAAAGGAACACTGGTGCAGCAGGAGGACGGTCGCGAGGTCGAGCTGAAAGGATTGAAGCGTCATCGTATCGGAAACATGAATTATCGAAACAGAGTGCAGTATCTAGGCCGCAGTCATTAGCGATCCCTAAATGGCGACAGGCAAAACATACCCCTAACAAAAAACCCGCCGTCGCCGGCGGGTTTCAGATTGAAGCGTGAAGCCTTACTTGCAGGCGCCGCAGAAGCGCTGGATGCGCTTGCAGGCTTCTTCCAGGAGTTCTTCCGAGGTCGCGTAGGAGATACGGAAGTTCGGGCCGAGACCGAAGGCCGAACCGTGAACCACGGCAACGCCTTCCGATTCCAGAAGCTCGGACACGAAGTCCTCATCCGTCTCGATGACCTTGCCCGTCGGTGCCGTCTTGCCGATCAGGCCGGCGCAGGACGGGTAGACGTAGAAGGCGCCTTCCGGGTTCGGGCAGGAAATGCCCTTGGCCTGGTTCAGCATCGAGACCACGAGATCGCGGCGACCTTCGAAGATCTTCTTGTTCTCGGGGATGAACGCCTGCGTGCCGTTCAGCGCCTCGACGGCAGCCCACTGCGCGATCGACGACGCGCCAGAGGTCTGCTGGCCCTGGATCATGTCCATCGCCTTGATCAGCTGGATCGGGCCGGCCGCATAGCCGATACGCCAGCCGGTCATTGCGTAGGCCTTCGAGACGCCGTTCATGGTGAGCGTGCGGTCGTAGAGCTTCGGCTCGACTTCGACGGGCGTGACGAACTTGAAGTCGCCATAGGTCAGGTGCTCGTACATGTCGTCGGTCAGGATCCAGACATGCGGATGCTTGAGCAGCACGTCGGTCAGGGCCTTCAGTTCGTCATGCGTATAGGCGGCACCCGACGGGTTGGACGGCGAGTTGAAGATGAACCACTTCGTCTTCGGGGTGATGGCCTTGTCGAGGTCGGCAGGCTGGAGCTTGAAGTTGTTTTCCTGCGTCGTCATGACGGTAACGGGCGTACCGCCGCACAGCGCCACCATCTCCGGGTAGGATACCCAGTAAGGTGCCGGGATGACGACTTCATCGCCGGCATTCAGCGTTGCCATGAAGGCGTTGAAAAGAATCTGCTTTCCGCCGGTGCCGACGATCGTCTGCTCCCAGGAGTAATCCAGGCCGTTCTCGCGCTTGAACTTCGCGGCGATCGCCTTGCGCAGTTCAGGGATACCGGAAACCGGCGTGTACTTGGTCTCGCCGCGGTTGATCGCGTCGATCGCCGCCTGCTTGATGTTATCAGGCGTATCGAAGTCCGGCTCGCCGGCGCCGAGACCGATCACGTCACGGCCTTTTGCTTTCAATTCGCGCGCTTTCTGGGAAACGGCGATGGTGGCGGAAGGCTTCACACGGGAAAGAGCATCGGCAAGAAAGGCCATGATATCGGTCCTATACGGTTGATTTTAGCGGAAGGCCGGGGGCGGAATTCCGCGATAAGGTCTATGTCCAATGTGGGCAGGCTTTTCAAGGCCAAAGGCGTGATGGGAGCAATGATTCTTCGTGATCGGTCCGATCCGATTCGCCAGCCGATCCCGAACTCCGCGCATTTCGCGGGAATTACGTTCTTCACGGCTTGTTGACGCAGCCGCCAGCGGTGCGTTTTTGCCCCACACCCGCTGAAAAACCCCCATTATTCGCCTCTGCCACGAATATGCCGCAACAAATGCTGTGGCGTGCCTCAATTCGGTCGCGAGCATGCCGACATCCGGGCCTCAAATTTGACGCTCAAACAATGGTCATCGAGGGTACACCATGTTTCTGGCAGACGAGTTCGCGGCACGGCGCAACCGTACCAGTCGCATTTCCATTTCACTGCTGGTCGCGGTCGTCGCGATCACGTCGTCGAGCCTGATGATTTCGGGCCTGATTTCGGCCGCCCACGCCGCGGATATGGGGACGGCGGTGGACGGCGTGCTGATCAGCCAGGACAACAGCTTCCTCCAGCTGGCCTCCTCCCCGATCTTGAGTGGCGGATCGGCCGTGCATGCGCCAAACCACGCCGACCAGCAGATCATGCGCGGCCTGACCGCCATGCTGCTGGCGCTGATGGCGACCAGCGGCCTTGCCGTCTGGCACCGGCGCCTGCGCGGCGTGTTCGGGAGCCGCCGGTAATGCTGGGCCGACCGGGCAAGCCGAACCTTGCCGACGACGATGCCGGCGCGTTCTCGCCGCTTCCGACCTATATCGAGCTTGAAATGGCGATGGCCGCCGCAACCGCCTACGACGTAGTAGACGCGAACGGTCGACGTTCTCTCTTACCTCGCCTTTCACTGATCGAAAAGGCGATCGCCGCCAGCATCGCGATATTGGCGCTTTACGGCCTGATCCTCATCGGAGATGGCCTCTATATCAAGGCCAAGACCCATCTCTCCCACATTTTGCTGAAGCGCGCCTTCGCCGCCGAACTGCGCGGTGAGGATGCACGCCCCTGGCCCTGGGCCGACTTTACCACCGAAGCCAAGGTGAGCGCGCCGAGGCTTGGCAAACACGCCATCGTTCTCGCCGGCAATTCGGAGCCCTCTTCGTTCGGCCCCTCCTGGATCGCGGGAACACCGCAGCCCGGCGACG
This sequence comes from Rhizobium sp. S152, assembly GCF_030380735.1. GTDB lineage: Bacteria > Pseudomonadota > Alphaproteobacteria > Rhizobiales > Rhizobiaceae > Rhizobium. The sequence continues at coordinate 831,873 of NZ_JAUDRZ010000026.1, forward strand.
ACGGCACGTCGGTGATCTCGGCACGCCGTCACGCGCATTTCCTCTGGCTGAAGGATGTGCATCCTGGCGACGATATCGAGGTGACGCGCGGCGACGGCAAGGTCCTGACCTTCAAGGCCGGCGAAGGCCGCATCGTGCCTTGGGACGACAGCGGCATCGACCCGACCACGCAGGGCAAGCGGCTGGTCCTGGCGACCTGCTGGCCGTTCGGCGCCACCGAGCGCGGCCCGCTACGCTATGTCGTCGAAGCCGATCTGGTCGATACACAGGCGACCGGCGCTGTTCCCGCGCCAAACACAAAGCCGTTATCGCACGCCGAGTAAGGGTTGAAGCGTCCGCGCCGCTGCCCCACCTTGGCCCCACAGCAACGGGAGCGATCATGAAGGCATTGGCGGGATTTCAGTTTGGCGTCGCGATACTGGCGGCAACGATCGCCTCACCGGTGACGGCAGCCGATATCATCCAGACCAAGAAGGTCGCGGTCCAGATAGAAACCATCGCCGACGGCCTCGACCATCCGTGGGCGGTGGAAGTGCTTCCCGATGGCGGCTATCTGGTGACCGAGCGCTCCGGCACGATGCGCATCATTCGTGACGGCAAGGCATCCGATCCGATCTCCGGTGTGCCCAAAGTCAGCGCCAGAAGCCAGGGCGGCCTGCTCGATGTCGCGCTCGCCCCCGATTTCTCCACGAGCCGCACCATTTACCTCACCGCCGCCACCAGCGACGGAAGCGGCTCGGGCACCGAAGCCTTCAGCGCTACCCTTTCCACCGATGGCCGATCCCTCGAGAACGTGAAGTCGATCTTCAGGATGAAGCGTTTCACCAGCGGCGGCATCCAGTACGGCGCCCGCATCGCCATCGCCAAGGACGGCTCGCTTTTCATCAGCATCGGCGACCGGGGCGACCGCGATCGTTCGCAGGACTGGAAGGATGACGCCGGCTCGATCATCCACATCAACGCCGACGGCAGCATTCCCGCCGACAACCCGTTCAAGTCCGACCCCAAGGCGCTTCCTGAAATCTGGTCGAAGGGCCACCGCAATCCGCAGGGCATCACCTTCGACGCCAAGGATGGTGCACTCTACACCGTCGAGCATGGCGCCCGTGGCGGCGACGAGATCAATCATATCGAGCCCGGCAAGAATTACGGCTGGCCGATCATCACCTATGGCCGCGACTATTCCGGTGCCGAGATCGGCGAAGGCACGACCAAGGAAGGCCTCGAACAGCCGCTCTATTACTGGGATCCGTCCATCGCCCCCGGCGCGCTCGCCATCTATCGCGGCGCAATGTTCCCGGAATGGGATGGAAGCTTCCTGGTCGCGGCCTTGAAGTTCAAGCTCCTCTCGCGCCTCGAGCGTGACGACGGCGGCAACTTCGTCGCCGAGGAACGGATGTTCGACGGCGACTACGGCCGGATGCGCGACGTTGTCGTGGCGCCCGACGGCGCGCTGCTGATCCTCACCGACGAGGACGACGGCGCCCTCCTGCGCGTCTCGCGCGCACCGGCGAGCAACGGCTAGAACCTTTCGAAACTCTAGGTCTAGACAAAAGCCGAACCGATCTTGCCCGTTCCCGCGGCAACTGATAGCGCTCTCCGGTACAAATGGCCCTCCCCCAAATCGAGGACGAGATGACGCGCGTTCAGGCGAACCTTCTTCTATTGCTCGCAGCCGCGATCTGGGGCGGCGGCTTCGTCGCGCAGTCGACGGCGATGAAGGCGATCGGTCCCTACTGGTTCATCGGCCTGCGCTTCGCCATCGCGGCTCTTGCCGTCCTGCCCTTCGCGATGAGGGAAGCCCGCAAGGCAACGGGCAAAACCACGCCGCGTCACCTCACGCTCTATCTTCTCACCGGCCTCGCCCTCTTCGGCGGCGCGGTGACGCAGCAAATCGGGCTGCAGACCACGACCGTCACCAATTCCAGCTTCATTACCGGGCTATATGTGGTCTTCGTGCCGCTGATAGCGGTGGTCTTCCTGCGCCGCGCGCCGCATTGGGTGATCTGGCCGGGCGCGGGTCTCGCGGTCGCTGGCATCTACCTGCTTTCCGGTGGCCAGCTCTCGGCCCTTACACGCGGCGATCTGCTCACTGTTGTCTGCGCGGTCTTCTGGGCGGGGCAGATCACCTTCGCCGGCATCGCTGTTTCGCAAACCGGGCGCCCGCTTGCCCTCGCATTGTCGCAGTTCGCTGTAACCGCGGTCTGTGCGCTCGCCATCGCGATCGCTATGGAGCCGATCAGCTGGTCGGCCATTTCCGGCGCCGCACCCGAGATACTCTATGTGGGCCTCTTCTCCTCCGGCTTGGCCTTTTCGCTGCAGATCATCGGCCAGCGCTACACGACACCGTCGCAAGCCGCTATTTTCCTCTCCTCCGAGGCGCTGTTCGGCGCCATGCTCGGCGCACTGCTGCTCGGCGAGACCATCTCGTCGCTTGGATATGCGGGCTGCGCCCTGATGTTCACTGCTATGCTTCTAGTTGAAGTCGTACCGGAAATCGCGCGCCGACGCGCCGCAATGGGCCTCAAATCGATGCCAAAAGCCGGCTGAACGCAAAAAATCAAAAAAAATGAGGCGGCGAGACAGTCGCGCTATGGGTGTATTCTGGGAAAAATCTGCCCTGTTATTATATTGCCCACGATATAAAACCGTACATCTGGCACGCGTCATGAGCGATTTTTTGCGTATCGCGGTCAAAAGCGCAGCCGGCGCACGGCTTCCAGCACAGATCAGTTAAAAAACTTTTGCTTGCCAAAATTTAATAATCGCATCAATCTCGCCTCGTTCGGGCATTTTGCGAGCATGGGAAGTCCTACATAATATGCGCGCCGGAGACGCTAATTTCCGGTCGGGGGATCAGTAAAGCGGGCAAAGTTTCGCGATGATCCAACCGAGTAAGAGGGGACCTTTTTCTCAAATTTCGATTGCCTGCAACGTCTCCGTGAGGAGGCAATGTCATAATGCTGCCCGTGTGGATGGCGGGCGGAGCTAAAAGGACCTGACGCATGGCCGAGACTGGCACTGTAAAATTCTTCAACACCGACAAGGGCTTCGGCTTCATCAAGCCTGACAAGGGCGGCGCTGATATCTTCGTTCACATTTCCGCCGTTCAGGCTTCGGGACTGGCCGGACTGACGGAAAATCAGAAGGTGAGCTTCGATACGGAGCCGGATCGCCGCGGAAAGGGCCCCAAGGCCGTCAACCTTCAGATCGATGGTTGATATCGCCTGAGCGCTGTCAGTTTGGAAGCGAGGCCCGGCAGCAATGCCGGGTTCTGTCGTTCAGCCTGCATTCAGATCGCAGCCCTTACCTTGCCATTATCACGGTGCAAGACCGGCGCTCGGTTTTAACAGGACTAGACATGATGAATAGGCTCGCGAAAACGCTCTTTCTGACGGCAGCAGCTGTTGCCCTGACCCTTTCCTCGATCGGCGCCGCATCGGCTGACGATTGGCGCCGCCACCGGTATCACCATGGCAATGACGCGCTGGTGGGCGGTGCCGTGGGCCTTGCCACCGGCTTGATCGTCGGCTCGGCGATCGCCAACTCCGGCCCGCGCTACATCGACCCGCCCTACGAGCCGGATTACTACGAGCCCGCTCCGGTCTATGGCGCCCCTGTCTATCGCGCACCGCCGCCGCGCTACTATCCAGCCGCCGCCGGCCTTGAGCCGTGGACTCCGCAGTGGGAACGCTACTGCGCTTACCGCTACCGTTCGTTCGACCCGCGTAGCGGCACCTATATCGGTTACGACAACCGCAGCCATTTCTGCACCGCCGGCTGATCCACTTCCCGGCATGCGAGAGACGAAGCGCCGCCATCGAGCGGCGCTTTTCTTTTGCCCGGATTAGATCCCCTGCAGATAGGGGTTGCTGCGCCGCTCGTCGCCGATGCGGCTGCCCGGACCATGGCCGCAGATGAAGCCGACCTCGTCCCCGAGCGGCAGGACCTTGTCACGAATGGAATCGAGCAACTGTTGGTGATCCCCGCCCGGCAGATCCGTGCGCCCGATGGAGCCGCTGAACAAGACATCGCCGACATGGGCGAACTTCTGCGCACGGTTGAAATAGATGACATGTCCCGGCGCGTGGCCCGGCGTGTGATAGACCTCGAACTCATGCGCGCCGAAGGAAACCTTGTCTCCATCCTTCAGCCAGCGATCGGGCACGACATTCTGCATGCCCGGCGGCAGGCCGTACTTCTGCGATTGCGTCTCGATCCGCTGCAGCAGCGGAAGGTCGTCCTCGTGCGGGCCGATCACCTGAACCCCGAGCGCCTCGCGCAACTCCTTGGCGCCGCCCGCGTGATCCAGATGGCCGTGCGTGAGCCAGATTTCCTTGATGAGGAAGCCGTTCTGTTCGATCGCCTGCAGGATGTTGGCGACGTCACCACCAGGATCGACAACCACGCCTTCCTTCGTATCGGGATCGAACAGGATCGTGCAGTTCTGCTGGAAGGGTGTCACCGGAATTATACCGGCCTGGAGCATGCCCATTGTCGCCTCGCTTATATCTTGTCTCACCGGTATAGCGGCAATTCGCGTCGCGCACAGCCACGCTTTTGCGAACACTGCGTCGCGCCGACCGCCGGAAACAGGCGATAATCACGAAAGATCACAAACGCGATACCGTTGGTGATGAACCTGCATTGCATGCTTTTCATCTGAAAATTCAAACGGATGGAGGAGCTCGCCTCCCACGGGCTCCGTCTCGTTTCCAAATCGGCGGAACCTCCTGACGGCCAAGGCGTTACCAGCCCATCGGAAAGAAGGAGAACCGAGATGACCTTGAAGCGAAACCTTTTTCTTGCGGGTGCGATCGTTGCGGCAAGTGCCGGTCTGGCGCGTGCGGAAATGGCAGCGACGGCCGTCAACGACTTGACGATTCATGCCGGCCCGGGCACGCAATATCCATCGGTGGGTGTAGCGCCTCGTGGCTCCGAAGCCTATCTCGACGGCTGCGTCGAGGATAGTCGCTGGTGCCGTATCGACGCCAATGGCGTGCGTGGCTGGGTCTATGCCGAATATCTGCAGATGGATCAGGGCGGCGAGACCGTTATCGTTCAGGATCACCGCGCCGATCTCGGCGTACCTGTCGTGACCTATGAAACAACGGCCAGCGTCCCCGGCCCTGCGGATCCGGCTCCGGGCGACGAGCTGATCGGACCGGTCGGCTCCCCTGAAACCATCGCTCCGCCTGAAACGGTGACGACATATGTCCAGACGAATCCTGGCGAAACCGTGCGGCTTGGCGGCGACGTCGTGGTTGGCGCTCAGGTACCGGGTGACGTGACGTTCCAGGAGATTCCGGACTATCAGTACCGCTACGTGCGCATCAACGATCGCCCCGTATTGGTCGATCCGGGCTCGCGCCGCATTGTTTACGTCTACCAGTAAGCGAATGCACATCAGACACAAAGGGCGGCCATGTTGCCGCCCTTCTTGCGTGGGAGCGTCGCAGCACTTGCCTCAATCTCCCGCACGAGTTGCCATCCATTCCATTCCCCCATCGCATATGATAAACTACTGAAATTCAGACGATATCCCTGCCCTCGTCGGACGCCGGATCGCCTGTGAGGCTGGCTGTCTCCGGGAGAGACAAGCGCAGCCGGCGACCAGCGCTTGAGGAGCGCGAAGGAGGGAAAGAATGGAAACCTTGTTACCACTCATCACGCAATTGATCGCGGGCGCGATCGGCGGCAATCTGGCGAGCGGAGCGCTCAAGCAGATGGCCGTCAACACTGTCGCCCGCACCATCGCAGGCGCCGTGGGCGGCATCGGCGGCGGCATGCTGCTCACCATGTTCGGCGGAGAAGCCGGCCTTACGGGCCTGATCGCCGACGGCATTGGCGGCCTGATCGGCGGTGGCATTCTGTCGACGATCGTCGGCGCGGTTGCCGCTAAGGCGAGATAGGGTGAAAAGTGACGGCGGGGCGTGCAGCGCTCCGCCCTCGCTTTTCCAAAAGCAACCTCGAAGCCCATTCCGCCTTCACCGCCCGGTCGTTCATGATCGGGACACCTTGCCCCTTATGCACAACTCAGACCCGGATCCCTTTGCCCCGAAATGGCGCAAACCGCTAACCTATGGCCGGTGTTTCGCATTCCAGTCCGCCGGCACGCGCAACCCTGTTGATTGTTGTCCCGAATAAGGTATCCACTCAATGCAGGGGAATTTGCGCATAAAAGGGGAAACCTGCGAAGACAACCGCCTTTCTTCTGAACGGGCGGTCTCGTCGGCTTCGCAAGGCCAGGGAAAGTTACCAATCGCAAAACAGTCAATATTCCTGACATATCATGCGAGAGCTTCCCAGAACGCCGAATAGAAAGGACATGCCACATTGGCGAAACAGATCAGCCCGAAAGCCGGCAAGCCCGAGCCTTTGAAGATGCCGATGGAAAACACCGATACCATCGACTTCGACATCATCGAGCTTCTGTTCTTTTCCTACCGCGATTTCGTGTCCGATCCGGACGCCATCCTCGCCGAAAGCGGCTTCGGCCGGGCGCATCACCGCGTGGTGCATTTCGTTAACCGCAACCCGGGCATGACCGTTGCCGATCTCCTGGATACATTGAAGATAACCAAGCAGAGTCTCGCAAGGGTACTCAAACAACTGATTGATTCGGGGTATATTCGTCAGGTTGCGGGGCCGGAGGACAGACGGCAACGCAAGCTTTATCCGACCAAGACAGGGCGCGAACTGGCCTTTGCATTGGCAGAGCCGCAATCGCGCCGTATTGAGAGAGCATTCGACGGGGCTTCGCCGGAGGTGCGGGAGGGCGTAAAATCCTTCCTGCAGGGCATGCGGAACAGGTAAATTCGAAAGCGGACGGAATGACGCCAAAGACAGTGATCTCGGACGATGCTGCGCATCTGCTTGTTGTCGACGACGACACGCGTATCCGCGCCCTGCTCAATCGCTATCTGAGCGAGAACGGCTTTCGCGTGACCGTTGCCGCCGATGGCGCCGAGGCCAAGCGCAAGCTGGCGGGGCTCGACTTCGACCTGATCATCATGGACGTCATGATGCCCGGTGAGACCGGCGTGGAGGTGACCAAGCACCTGCGCACCATCAAGAACGTGCCGATCATCATGCTGACGGCGCTTGCCGAATCCGGCAGCCGCATCTCCGGCCTTGAGGCCGGCGCCGACGATTATCTGGCTAAACCCTTTGATCCGCGCGAGCTCGTCCTGCGCATCAACAACATCCTGCGCCGCAATGCTTCCACCGATGCGCCGAAGATCGAGCAGGTCATGTTCGGACCCTATACCTTCTCGCTGACGCGCAGGGAGCTGAAGAAGGCGTCCGAGATCGTGCGTTTGACCGATCGCGAACAGGAAATCATGCTGCTCTTCGCCCGCCGCGCCGGCGACACCATTCCGCGCCATGAACTCATCGGCAACGATGTCGATGTCGGCGAGAGGACGATCGACGTCCAGATCAACCGGCTACGCCGTAAAATCGAGGACGATCCCGCAAATCCGGTCTGGCTACAGACGGTGCGTGGTATAGGATACCGGTTGAGCATCGATTGAAAGCCCCAACCCAGGACCAGACGATCAGATGGTGACCTTCGATTTCATTCGGCGCGACGACCGCTCGCCGGGCTACGGCTGGCGCGGATTTACCCGATGGCTGCGGCACCGCCTGCCCAAGGGCCTTTATGTCCGTTCACTCCTCATCATCATCATCCCGATGCTGCTCCTGCAATCGGTCGTCGCCGCCCTTGTCATGGAACGGCACTGGCAGATGGTCACGCAGCGGCTATCCATGGCCGTCACCCGCGACATCGCCTCCGTTATCCAGATTATCCAGACTTATCCGCAGGATACCGACTACACAGACATCACGCGCATCGCCCGCGAGCAGATGGGCCTGCAGATCTCGGTGGAGCCGGATGGCGACCTGCCGCCGCCGCGCATCAAGCCCTTCTTCTCGATTCTCGACGGCATTCTGAGCGACGAGATCAGCGACCAGATCAAGCGCCCCTACTGGATCGATACCGTCGGCGATTCAAACCTTGTCGAGATCAGGATCAAGCTTGATGACAAGATCCTGCGGGTACTTGCCAAGCGCAGCCAAACCTATGCGTCCAACACCCATATCTTCATCGTCTGGATGGTGGGCGCCTCGCTGGTGCTGATCGGCATCTCGATTCTCTTCCTGCGCGGCCAGATCCGGCCGATCCTGTCGCTGGCCGATGCCGCGGAAAGCTTTGGCAAGGGCCAGAAGGCAGAGAGCTTCCACCCGCGCGGCGCCGACGAGGTTCGCCGCGCCGGCCTTGCCTTCATTCTCATGCGCGAACGCATCGAGCGCCAGATCGAGCAGCGCACGGCGATGCTGACAGGCGTCAGCCACGACCTGCGCACCATCCTTACCCGCTTCAAGCTGCAGCTGGCACTGGCCGGCGACAATCCCGATCTGCAGGGTCTGAGCGACGATGTCGACGATATGCAGTCCATGCTCGAAGCCTACATGGCCTTCGCCCGCAACGAGGTGGAGGAAGATGTCGGCGAAGTCCGGCTGAGCGACATTCTCGCCAAGGTCGAGGCCGATTTCACGCTTCATGACGGCAAGGCGCTGACCTATTCGATCGAAGGCAACGACGACATCTCCGTCCGCCCCAACGCGTTCACCCGCCTCGTCACCAACCTCGCCTCGAACGCCCGCCGCTATGCCCGCACGCTCAACATCGACGCCAAGCACGGCGCCAAGTGGCTGACCATCACCTTCGATGATGACGGCCCCGGCATTCCGGAAAAAAATCGCGAGGACGTGTTCAAACCCTTCTTCCGTCTCGATGAGGCGCGCAACCTCGACGCCTCGGGGACGGGGCTCGGCCTTGCCATCGCCCGCGACATCGCCCGCAGTCACGGGGGCAACGTTACCCTCGGCGACAGCCCGCTCGGCGGCCTGCGGGCCACCATCCGCATTCCAGCGTGATCACATGATCTTCTTGCCGTTAGGCACCGGTTTGTCGGAAGCAGCCAGCACGATGGCGCCCGCCTCGTCCTCGAAACCGAGTGTCAGCACCTCGGAGCGGAACGGGCCGATCTGGCGCGGCGGGAAATTCACGACCGCGAGCACCTGCCGGCCGACGAGATTCTCCAGCGTGTAGTGAACCGTAATCTGCGCCGAGGACTTTTTCACGCCGATCTCGGGTCCGAAATCGATCAGCAGCTTGAAGGCCGGCTTGCGCGCCTCGGGAAAAGGATGGGCCTCGATAACAGTGCCGACGCGGATATCGACGCGCTCGAAGTCGCTATAGGTGATTTCTTCGCTCATCGGATCAAAACTCTAGCCGGCCAACTCTTCGGCCCGCTTGCGAGCAGCCGCCAGAGCCTTGTCGAACAACGGCTGCATCGCATCGTCAGCCATCAATACGGAAAGTGCCGCGGCCGTCGTGCCTCCCGGAGAGGTCACATTCTCTCGCAGGCGCGAAGCGTCGTCGGGGGACTGGTGCAAAAGCTCACCAGCCCCCGCGACCGTTTCCCGTGCAAGGCGCATGGCAAGGTCCGCCGGCAGGCCAAGTTTACGGCCTGCTTCTGCCATACACTCGACGAGATAAAACACATAGGCCGGACCGCTGCCCGATAATGCCGTGACGGCATCGATATCGGCTTCGGTCGCGACCCACTCGACAGGACCCGACACACGCAGGAGAGAATCGACGCGCTGGCGCTGTTCAGCGCTGACGCGTGCATTGGCAAAGGCGCCGGTCACGCCACGGCCGACCATGGCGGGCGTGTTCGGCATGGCCCGGACCATCGCGGCCTGGCCGAGATGCGTCTCCAGAAAGCCGAGCGTCTTGCCGGCGGCAACCGAGACGACGACCGTATCGTCGCCGACGGTCGCCTTGACCGGCGGCAGCACCGTCTCCATCACCTGCGGCTTTACCGCAAGAAACAGAACACCAGCCTTGAGATCCGCCGGCGCGGACGTGACATGCGTGGCCCCTGCTTCGTTGATCGCGGCCATCATCTTCTCGGACGGGCCGGGATCGATGACGACGACGGACGAGCCGGGGACGCCGTTCTTCAGCCAGCCGGAAAGCATGGCGCCGCCCATGTTGCCGGCGCCGACGAGAACGATCGAACCTGAGGCCGCAGCAGACATTTACGCCTCGCCCACGGTTTCGAAGAGGACCGCTTCGAGCGCACGATTGGCGTCCATGCCGGACCAGATCACGAACTGGAATGCCTGATAGTAGGCCTCGCAGGTATCGAGCGCGCTGGCGAGCAGCACTTCTACCTGGCGATTGGTAGGCTCGGCGCCGCCGGCGAGAAGCAGCGACTGCCGGAAGATGATCACGTCTTCCTGGCGCCATACGTCGAAGTGCCCCATCAGCACCTGGCCGTTGATGCCGGCCAGCAGCTTGGTCACCTCGTTCATTCTGAGATCGGGAATTTTCACATCGAAGGCGCAGCCGAGATGCAGCGCCTCGAACTCTTCCATCCAGGAAAATGAAACGTGGTAGTCGGTCCACTTGCCTTCGACCGTCATTGCGATTTCGTCATCGCCCGACCGCTCGAAAGCCCAGTCGTTGTTGGCGGCGACGTACTCGATCATATCGACCGGGTTCGACTGACGCTCGACTTCCAATTCCATGAGGCTCATGCAGCACCTTCTTGACCGGAGTGAATACGTACCGACTTGGTCAACGACGACACAAGGAGAACATACGCAACGACCGGAAACCACCAACCCAGATGACCCGTTGAACCACTACCAGACTGACGCGACTACCCTGTCCGGAGCTTACCAACTGTTCGAATCATCATTTAAAATCAGTGTATAACGGGCATGCCGACACGCCAGCCCCTTTAGCCCGTTTTAGGGAACGGCACTGTGGAAAGGTGTTGGCAACAAGATTCAGAAGGAGGGTTTAAACGACTCTGCCCATTGGCTTTTTTGGCAGTGTCCACAGGTGGATAAGCTCACCCGTATTTTAGAGCGTTGCCGCGGCGTGTCGCATAAAGGACACACCGCGAGCTGTGTCGGATCGGGAATTACTTGCCCTTGGCGGCAAGCTTGGCTTCCAGTGCCTCGATGCGCGCGAGCAGAGCGTCGTTTTCGTCGCGGGCCTTGATCGCCATTTCGCGGACGACTTCGAATTCCTCGCGCTTGACGACATCCATGCTGTTCAGCCAGCGCTCGGCCTGGGCGCTGAAAGCCGTTTCGACTTCCTTGCGCACGCCCTGCGCCGCGCCGGCGGCATCCGTCATAAGTTTGGCGAATTCGTCCATGATGCGGTTGGCTCCAGTCGTCATGGCGGCCTTCTCCTTGGTCGTGGTGATTGATCCTGCGGCCCTACGGGCCCTCTGGAATTGAGGTAGGGCCTTGCCGCCGCAGATGCAAGCGCTTTGCACTGGATAAGCCGCCGCTGCATCAGCGGTTGCGAACAATCGACTTGACCACCCCCGCTACCGCCGCCATCTTCCGCAACCGAAAAACATCCCGCGCCATAAAAAAGCGCGGGTGAAACGCTTCAACACTTTGAATCTGCGCATCGCTTGCGGCTCGATCGAACCGGAAAGCATGCGCCAGCGGATGAGAAAACCTTGCCGACAGTAGCCAATCTCCTGGCGATCATGCCGTTCCCGAATATCGATCCGATCGCCTTTTCGATCGGACCGCTGGCCGTTCACTGGTACGGCCTGGCCTATGTCGCAGGCATCATGCTCGGCTGGTACTACGCCCGCCTCATCGCCGGCAACGACAGCCTGTGGCCGGGCAATCAGTCGCCGATCACCAAGGCCCAGCTCGACGACTTCATCGTCTGGGTCGCGCTCGGCATCGTGCTCGGCGGCCGCATCGGCTATATCCTGTTCTACGATCTCGGCGCCATCATCGAGAACCCGATCCGCGCCATCCAGATCTGGAACGGTGGCATGTCCTTCCATGGCGGCCTGACGGGTACCACGATCGCCATGCTGATCTTCGCTCGCCGCAATTCCATTCCGATCTGGAGCCTGTTCGACATCGTCGCCGCCGTCGTGCCGATCGGCCTGTTCTGCGGCCGCATCGCCAATTTCATCAATGGCGAATTGTGGGGCCGCCTCACGGACGTTCCGTGGGCGGTGGTCTTCCCGACCGGCGGCCCCTTCGCCCGTCATCCGAGCCAGCTTTACGAGGCGGGCCTCGAAGGCGTCGTGCTCGTCCTCGTGCTGGCTTTGATGATCTATGTCTTGCGCGCCCTGAAGACCCCCGGCTTCATCTCCGGCGTCTTCGTCTGCGGCTATGCCATGTCGCGCATCTTCGTCGAGTTCTTTCGTGAACCGGATGCCCAGCTCGGATACTTGCTGGGCACCAACTGGCTGACCATGGGCATGGTGCTCTCGTCGCCAATGATCCTGCTGGGCATATGGGCCATGGTTCGCGCCCGCCGTCAGATTGCCGTTCAGAACTGATCGCGGCGACAGGAGGCATCGCATGACCACCGCACTTGGTGAAAAGATCAAGACGATCATCCAGGCGAACGGGCCGATCAGCGTCACGGATTTCTTCTCGCTCTGCCTCGCGGATCCGGAATACGGCTACTACCGCACGCGCGAACCTTTCGGCCGCGCCGGCGATTTCGTCACCGCGCCCGAGGTCAGCCAGCTTTTCGGCGAGATGATCGGCGTCTTCGTGGTCCATGCATGGCAGCGCCACGGCACGCCCTCGGGCGCGCGCCTCGTCGAGATCGGTCCCGGCCGTGGCACGATGATGTCGGACATGCTGCGCGTCATCTCGCGCCTCGCGCCGCCGCTTTTCGAAAGCATGACCATCCATCTGGTCGAAACCAGCGAGCGCCTGCGCGACATCCAGAAGGAAGCGCTTTCCCAATACGGCGGCAAGATCGCCTGGCACGAGGACTTCGACGACGTGCCGCCCGGCTTCGTGCTGGTGGCCGCCAACGAGCTGTTCGACGCGATCCCGATCCGCCAGTTCGTCAAGACAGCGACCGGCTTTCGCGAGCGCATGGTCGGCCTCGACGCCAATGACGAACTGTCCTTCGGCGTCGGCGTCGCCGGCATCGATCCGGCACTACTGCCGGATCAGGCGCAGACCATGCCGGTCGGCACCCTCTTCGAGATCTCGCCTGCCCGCCAGTCGGTCATGCTGGCGCTCTGCAACCGGTTGAAGGCATTCGGCGGCACTGCGCTGGCGATCGACTACGGCCACCTCGTCACCGGCTTCGGCGACACGCTGCAGGCCGTTCGCATGCACGAGTTCGACCCGCCGCTCGCCCATCCCGGCGAAGCGGATCTCACCAGCCATGTCGACTTCCAGGCGCTCTCGGAAACCGCGACGGCATCGGGCCTCCACGTCAACGGCCTGCTGCACCAGGGCGACTTTCTGGTCGGCCTCGGCATCCTCGAACGCGCCGCCGCCCTCGGCCGCGACCACACCGCCCACACGCAGGGCATCATCCAGACGGCCGTCGATCGGCTCGCCGGCGAAGGTGAAGGCCGCATGGGCCAGCTCTTCAAGGTCATGGCGGTCTCGAGCCCCGCGGTCGACCTGATGCCATTCCGGCCGGTGGATTGACAGAGCGCGCGCTGCCGGGTCAACATCCGGCCTCTATCGACACTGCTTCGAAAGCGAAGCCTCAAGCCAATTCGATTGGATCTCGGAACTTTTTGATGACAGATGCGGTATCTCCAGCACCGATCCAGAGCGCGCTGCTGAACGAAGCGACCGGAAGTGCGATCATGCATGGCTATTTCACCCGTGAAGGCGGCGTTTCCGACGGCATCTATCGCGGCCTCAATGTCGGCCTCGGCTCGAACGACGACCGCGAAAAGGTGAGCGAGAACCGCCGCCGCGTCGCCAACTGGTTCGACCTGCCGGTCGAGCGCCTCGCCACCGTGCACCAGGTCCATTCTCCGGATGCGATCGTCGTCGACGGCTCATATGACGGCACGCGCCCGCCAGCCGATGCGCTGGTGACGGCAACTCCCGGCATCGCGCTTGGCGTGCTTGCCGCCGATTGCGGCCCGATCCTCTTCGCCGATCCCGAAAACCGCGTCATCGGCGCTGCACATGCCGGCTGGAAGGGCGCGCTGACCGGCGTTCTCGAAAACACCATCGAGGCGATGGAAGGCCTTGGCGCGAGGCGCGAGACAATCGTCGCCTGCCTGGGACCGTCGATCAGCCAGGCGAGCTACGAGGTCGGCCCCGAATTCGTCGAACGCTTTCTTGGCGAGGACCCGTCCTACAAGCGCTACTTCGTGGCTTCGGCAAAGCCGGGACACGCCATGTTCGACCTGCCCGCGCTGACTGTCGCTCGACTGCGCGCAGCCGGCGTGCGCGCCGAAAGCCTCGGCGTCTGCACCTATCCCGACAGCGAGCGCTTCTTCTCCTACCGCCGCACGACACACAACCAGGAGCCGGACTATGGCCGGCAGATTTCAGCGATTGCCATAAGGGAGACCTGACCGCTATGGCCCTCCACTTCGACAGACCCGAATTCGCCGCCCGCCTTTCTCGCCTCACCGACCAGATGCGCGAGGAAAAGCTCGACGCCGTCCTGCTGTTTGCTCAGGAAAGCATGTACTGGCTGACCGGCTACGACACCTTCGGCTACTGCTTCTTCCAGACGCTCGTCGTCAAGGCAGATGGAACGATGGCGCTGATCACCCGCTCGGCGGACCTGCGCCAGGCCAAGCAGACCTCGATCCTCGACAACATTCATATCTGGGTCGATCGGGTCAACGCCGACCCGACCCTTGATCTCAAGAACCTATTGGTCGAGATGGATCTGCTCGGCGCCCGCATCGGCGTCGAATACGACACACACGGCATAACTGGCCGCGTCGCCCGCCTGCTCGACGCGCAGTTGATGACCTTTGGCCAGATCGTCGACGCCTCCTACCTCGTCAGCCGCCTGCGGCTGGTGAAAAGCCCGGCCGAGATCGCCTATGTCGAACGCGCGGCGGCGCTGGCCGACGACGCGCTCGACGCAGCGATCGCGCTCACGAAGGCCGGCGCCGACGAGGCCGATATCCTGGCCGCCATGCAGGGGGCCGTCTTTGCCGGCGGCGGCGATTATCCCGCCAACGAATTCATCATCGGCTCGGCCGAAGACGCCCTGCTCTGCCGCTACAAGGCCGGCCGCCGCAAGCTTGATGCCAATGATCAGCTGACGCTCGAATGGGCCGGCGTCTATGCCCATTATCACGCCGCCATGATGCGCACGATCGTCGTCGGCGAGCCGAGCTACCGCCACCGCGAGCTCTACAATGCCTGCCTTGAGAACATTCAGGCCATCGAGACCGTGCTCAAGCCTGGCCATACCTTCGGCGATGTGTTCGATGTGCACGCCAGGATCATGGACGAACGCGGCCTCTCCCGGCACCGGCTGAACGCCTGTGGCTACTCGCTCGGCGCCCGCTTCGCCCCATCCTGGATGGAGCACCAGATGTTCCATGTCGGCAATCCGCAGCCGATCGAGCCGGGCATGTCGCTGTTCGTCCACATGATCATCATGGATTCCGACAGCGGCACCGCAATGACCCTTGGCCAGACCTATCTGACCACGGCGGACGCGCCGCGCAGCCTCTCGCGCCACGCGCTCGACTTGATCGTCGCCTGATCCGGCCACCCTTAAGAATCCGGAATTGACACGACACGGCCCCGACCGCCATAAGGTGATCGGGGCTCATTGATGCATGCGGAAGGACGAAAAGAGGGATGACGCGATTTGCGACAGCGCCCACGCTCCTGACCTGCCTTGCCCTGCTTTCCGCCTGCAACACCACCGACGCGCTGATCCCCCAGGTCGATATCGGCGACACATCGAGCACGATCCGCTCCTCCTCCCCCGTCACCCAAGGTGATGCCGAGCGCATGGCAGGTGCCGCGCCGCGCCAGCAAACCTTCGCGACGCCGAAACAGAACGGCTACCATCCGGCCTACGACCAGCAGGAATATATGCGCGCCGGCCCCGGCACGCCGCCGACGACGATGGAGGCCCAGGCCCGCGCGCTCGATGGCCCGGCGCGCAGCCGCGCCTCCGCCCCCTCGATCGAAAGCCAAGACCTGCCCGAGCCGGTGTCGAACGCCCAGGCCGAGGAAGAGGACATGGCGGCAGCCGACCGTCCGCGCGCACCGCGCCGGACCGAGACCGCCTCGCTCGCCAAATCTCCCTCTCGTGGAACGACGGTTCGCTTCCTGCCGATCATCGGGGCACCGGTGCAGGCCGTCACGCCCCTTTCGCGACAGTTGGGGAGCGAGGCGCGCGCGCATGGCCTTTCCATCAAGAGCTCGAACGACAACAGCAGCGCCTATATCCTGAAGGGATATCTTTCCGCCTTTTCCGATAACGACAAGGTGACGATCGTCTATGTCTGGGACGTGCTCGACAATGGCGGCGCGCGGCTTCACCGGATCCAGGGACAGGAAAGCGTGCCGTCCGCGGCGCAGGACCCATGGGCGGCGGTTCCCGCTTCGGTGATGCAGCAGATAGCATCGAAAACGATCGACGAGTTCTCCTCGTGGCGGGAGAGCAGCGGTGGTTAAGCCACAGGCTTTTTACAAATATGGAAGCATGTGGCGCCTTTGCGCTTGCATTCAGGACGAAGCTGGCTAAAAAGCGCGGCTATCAGCAGGTAACAGGCGGACCAAGATGAAGGTTTTCGCAGGCAATTCGAACCGGCACCTCGCCGAAGCGATCTGCAACTATCTCAACGTGCCCTTGGGCAAAGCCAGTGTCAGAAGATTTGCCGACCAGGAAATCTTCGTGGAAATCCAGGAGAACGTCCGCGGCGAGGACGTCTTTCTTGTGCAATCCACCGCGTTTCCGGCAAACGACCATTTGATGGAACTGCTGATCATGATCGACGCGATGCGCCGATCCTCAGCCCGCCGCATCACGGCCGTTCTTCCCTATTTCGGCTATGCCCGCCAGGACCGCAAGCCCGGTCCGCGCACGCCGATCTCGGCCAAGCTCGTCGCCAACCTGATCACCGAAGCCGGCGCCGATCGCGTTCTCACGCTCGACCTGCACGCCGGACAGATCCAGGGCTTCTTCGATATCCCGACCGATAACCTCTATGCCGTGCCGATCCTGACGCGCGACATCAAGGCGAACTACGATATCAGCAACGTCATGGTGGTTTCGCCCGACGTTGGCGGTGTCGTGCGCGCCCGCTCGGTCGCCAAACGCCTCGACTGTCTGCTGGCGATCGTGGACAAGCGCCGTGATCGCCCGGGTGAATCCGAAGTCATGAACGTCATCGGTGACGTCACCGGCAAGGACTGCATTCTGGTCGACGACATCGTCGATTCCGGCGGCACCCTCGTCAACGCTGCCGAAGCGCTGCTGAAGAACGGCGCGACCAGCGTCACCGCCTATATCACGCATGGCGTGCTGTCGGGCGGCGCCGTGACCCGCGTCACCTCTTCCAAGCTGCGCGAACTCGTCATCACGGACTCGATCCAGCCGACGACGGCCGTTCAGTCCGCGCACAATATTCGCGTCGTCAGCACGGCGAGCCTGATCGGCGAAGCCATCAACCGCACGAGCCAGGAAGAGTCCGTCTCCAGCCTGTTTGACTGACGCTGCGAAATTCCTCAAGGATTTCATCTTTCTCGACGAACCCGCTTCGGCTAGACTTGTCAAAAGTTCAGCCGGAGGGGAACGCATGAGACTGACCGAACTGCTGCAGCCGAAAAAGCTCGCCCTGATCGTCCTGATCCCGATGTTGAGCGCCTGCACGGTCGATGCAGATCCCGGTTATTCACGCCCGCCACCACCGCGTCCAAGCCCCTCGCAGCCGCAAATGTGCACGATGGAATACGCACCCGTCTGCGGTGAGCGCGGTGGACGCACGCAGACCTTCGGCAATGCCTGCCAGGCACGCAACAGCGGCTTCAGGATCGTCGGCCGCGGCGAATGCCGGCGCCAGCCCCCCATCACCCCGCCACGCCCCGAGCCGCCGCGGCCCCCTCGCCCTGAACGGCCCGAGCCTCCGACACGTCCCGGCGGTATCTGCACGCGCGAATATCGTCCGGTCTGCGGCCAGCGCGGACCTCAGATGCAGACCTTCCCGAACGCCTGCGAGGCCGGCAACAGCGGCTTCAGGATTGTCGCGCAGGGCCAATGCCGCCGTTGAGCGGATAGATCTGACAAAGCCCGACAGGACGGCTAACTTCCGGCGTGACAGCCACGCCGGAGCATCATTGAGAGCGCCTTAGTCGGCGCCCTTGATCACCTGGCCGTTGATTTTCACCGACCCGTCGCGGGCGACGTCGATATCCCAGCGCTGGCGCCCGTCTGGATCGGCCTTGGCGAAGCCCTTCGCCATCATCAGGCCGAAGGACACCTGATTGAGTTCCGGATTGACCTTTGCAAGGTCCTGGATGGCCGCGATCGTCTTGTCGAAATCGCGCGCCACGACCGAGGCGTTCATCGAATATTCCTTCGACGAGCCCGGCTTGCCCCGCAATTCGCCGGAGACTTCGGCGTCATAGACGCCTGACTTCGCCGAGATCTTCGGGAAGGCGACGACCATGTTGCCATCGGACAGAAGCTTCTCGAACGCCTTGTCCATCTCCGGATCCGACTTCTTGCCTTCCGTAAAGTCCGCCTTCAGCAATTCCTCGCCGAACGCCGCGGCATTGATCTCGGGAAACGCCATCTGCATCTGCAGTTCCTCGGGCACGAACGCGGCGTACATCTCGGGCACCAGCGGGCTGTCGAAGGTGATCTGCCGCGCCGAGAGCCCGACGTCGAAGCGCATGGCATTCGTTGGGCCGCTCATGCCGATGGTGTAGTCGACCGTCTCCGCGCCGCCATTGCCGCCGACGCTGCTGACGTTGAGTTTGTTGAGCGTCACCGTCTCGTTGAGCGATGTCATCAGAGGGAAGGACTTGCGCAGCAAATCCTTGATCTCTTCGCTCTCGGCACGGCGAAGCTTCTTCTCTTCCGAATGCTCGATGAAGAAGGCGACGAGGTCCATGATATTCTTGACCGAGACGCCATTGACGGCGGCGGCGAAATCGACCGAGTCCGCGCGGATCTCGACCGGCGGCACGTCCTTGCCGCTGATCTTCTCGACGAAATCGGACATCGTGCCGCTGCCGGCGAAGTTCGTGCGATCAGGCAGGTCGCTGTCCGACGACGTCATCTTGTAGGTCGAGGCGCCTGTCTCGGCGCTGACCTCTTCCTTCTCCGTCTTCGACGAGAACCGCACCGCCTTCATCGTGAAGTCGCCGGATTTCAGGTATCTGATCGCTGGATCGAATACGCCGTTGGAAACGAGGCTGTCGATCAGATAGGTAAACTCGGTCTTCGGCTGGCCGGCGGCCTTGAAACTTCCTGTCACGTCGAGCGAGTTGTTGCCCTCGATCTTCCACAGCTCGCCGTCCTCGGGTGTCGCGAAAAGCGACCACGGCTGCAGGCCCTTGACAGCGAAGTCGGCCGGATCGACCTTCGTCAGCAGCTTGGCGAAATCATAGATGACCTCGTAGCGCGTTCCGGCCGGATTGACCGTGACGAAGCCCTTGCCGACCTCCTTCGGAACGAACCACGACAGGCTCCTCTGGATATCCTCGGCGCCCTTCTGGTTGATATCGACCGCGGCCGCTGTCGAGAGCGACGCCATAGAGATAAGACCGGTGGCTGCTATCGTCTTGAGTTGCATGCTGAATCTCTCCATACCCGTTTGTCGGCGCATGTGATGTCTCTAATCCGCCCGTGTCAACCCAGCCGTGCAGCCGGCGTCATCAGGCGGCTATTTTCTGCGACCGCATCGGCATCGGCCGCCCAAGCAGATAGCCTTGTGCCTCATCGCACCCCTCGTCGAGAAGGATGGCCAGTTGGACATCGGTCTCGACACCCTCGGCAAGCACGGGAATGCTCAGGCTTTGGCCCAGCGCCAGGATAGCACGGATAATCGCCTTGGATTGATCGCTCGTCTCCACTTCGTTCATGAAGCTGCGGTCGAGCTTGATCTTGTCGAACGGAAACGCCCGCAGCGTCTCCAGGGACGAGTAGCCGGTCCCGAAGTCGTCGATGGCAATCGAAACACCGAGGCTCTTCACCTGCCGCAGCGTCAGCAGAGCGCGGTCCTTGTCGACGATGATCGAGGATTCCGTGATCTCGAGCTCCAGCCGCCAGGCTTCCAGCCCTGTTTCCAGGAGCACCGTGTGAACGAGCCGGGCGATGTCCTGGTTGGCAATCTGGATCGGCGAGAGATTGACCGCGATCTTGTGCTTCTCCGGCCAACTCGCGGCTTCCCGGCAAGCTTCGCGCAGTACCCATTCACCGATCGGCACGATCGCACCGCATTCCTCGGCAATGGCGATGAAGTCACCAGGCGGCACGTTGCCGCGTGTCGGGTGCTGCCAGCGCAGCAGCACCTCGTAGCCGGTGATATCGCCTGTCGAGACGGACTTCTGCACTTGGTAGTGCAGATGCAGTTCGCGCCGTTCGATCGCCGACCAGAGATCGCTTGCGATATTGCGGCGATCGCGTGCGGCTTCGTCCATTGCCACTTCATAGAAGCAGATGCGCTCGGTGAGCGCCGCCTTGGCGCGATACATGGCAAGATCGGCGTTGGCGATCAGCAATTCGCCGGTCTCGCCGTCCTGCGGATAGATGGCGACGCCGATACTGGCATCCGACCTGACTTCGAAGTCCTCGATCTTCAGGTCGACGATCAGGCTGCCCTCGAGCCGTGCGATGAAGTCGCGCAGATCGGCGATATCGGAGAACTGCTTGATCGCCGCGAACTCGTCACCGCCGAAACGCGATACGAACTCATCTTCCTGCAGTATTCCTGCCATACCAGACGCCAGCTTCATGAGCACCTGGTCGCCGGCGCTGTGGCCACGCTGGTCGTTGATCTCCTTGAACTTGTCGAGGTCGATCCCGATGACGGCAACCTGGGTGCCCGAGCGTTTCGCCACGGCCAGTTCCTGCTCCAACCGATCGGAGAATTGCGAACGGTTCGGCAAGCCAGTCAGCGCGTCGTGCTGCGCCATGAAAGCAATCTTCTCTTCTGACTGCAGGCGCGCCGTGATGTCCTCATAGGTCGCGACCCAGCCGCCGTCCTGCAGCTTGTTCAGGTTCACCTGGATCGACGTCCCGTGCGTCATCTTGTGAATGAGCGAATGATCGCCGGAGCGCATGGCGCGCGTCAGCTTGTCATAGTGCTCGGAGGCCCGCGTTGCAGCCGAAGCTGCATCAGGACTGCAGATCGTGTAGCCCATCGTGACGATCTCGCGGTAGGACATGCCGGGCCGGATCATGCCGTCCTTGAAGCTGAAGATCTCACTGTAGCGCCGATTGGCAAGCACCAGACGCTCCTCGGCGTCGAAGAGGCAGATGCCCTGCGAAACGTTTTCAAGCGCCAGATCGAGATTGCGGCTGATCTCCTTGATCCGGTCACGATCCGCCTTCTGCTCGGTCACGTCCTTGGTGATCTTCGCGTACCCGGCAAGGCTGCCGTCAGGCGCCCAGATCGGATCGATGACCACATGTGCCCAGAAGGATGTGCCGTCCTTGCGGAAGCGGCGCCCCTCCGCTTCGAACTTGCCTTCGGTACGCGCAATCATCAACGCCTTCTGCGGCAAGCCGTTGGCTCGGTCCTCAGGAGAATAGAAGCGACCGAAATCCTCGCCGACGATCTCGGCGGCGGTATAACCCTTGGCACGCTGCGCCCCGGCGTTCCAGTTGGTCACCCGCCCGTCCACGTCGAGCATATAGATCGCGTAGTCGGTTACGCCCTGCACCAGCATTTCGAAACGCGCTTCGCTTTCCATCGTCGAGCTCTCGGCACGTATGGCGAAGACCGAGGCGGCAAAGCCTGACGCGATCATCGAAAGCGAAACGGCAAGCAGCGTAACCACCATGAAGCCTGTCGACATCGTCTCGCTCGGATCGATCTCGATGCCGACAGCGGGCACGACCGTCAGCGCACCCATGGCCGTGAAGTGCATCGAAACGATCGCAAGGCAAAGTGTGCCGGCGGGAACAAGCAGCTTGCGCGCGGTAAGCTCTACGTTCGGCAACAGCGCAAAGGCCACCGCCGAGATCACGACCGCGCAGCCCATAGCCGCCACCACAAGCGACCGGTCCCAGACCATCGTGCCGGGAAACTGCACCGCGATCATCCCCATGAAATGCATCAACGTCACGCCGATGCCGAACAAAACACCGGCGAACGCACGTCCCACCCTGCCTTCGGTGATTGCTGCAAGGCTGACGGCGGCAAGCGTTGTCCCGAGAGCGATGCCGAGCGACGTCAGCGTCTGCGACGTGTCGTATCCCATGACGATACCGCTGTCGTAAGCGAGCATGGCCACGAAATGCGTTGCCCATATACCGAAGCCACCCGCGGCACCGCCCATCAGCAGCCAGATCAGCCGCGCAATCTTCGCGGCGCTACGGGCGCGCTGGAGAAGCGTGAGAGCCGCCAAGGACGACAAAAAGCAAAGGCAGCCTGCCAGAGCGACGAGCCTGATGTCGTGCATGTAGGCAATGCAGGTGAGAACGGTAAACATGACGGATCCAAACAAATTTGATGTCTGGCTTCATACGCAGCCGCTTAAAAAAGCAATAATTGAAGTGATCTCCCATGCAATTGTCCGGGACTGGCTGCGACTGTCATTAACAGCGTGTCAACGCCTGATCATCTGAGGTTTTGCAGTCGCTTGGCTCGCGATGTTCAAGTTGTATTAGAAAATTCTTGTATCCATATAGCAACACAGCCGAAAACGCAGCGATGTAGCGTCCGCATTGGCATATATAAGCGATGGAAGTTTCATCCAATAGATGCAATCATCCCTGTGCTGCGGGAGGGTAGCGGAGGAGGACTGTGCATGAGCGATGAAGCAATGGGCTTTTTGCTGGCTGCCGAGCTTTCCATGCTGTTTTGGGTTGCGCTGGGTTTATTTGTTTCCGCAAGCCTTTAGAGCTCTGGACTGATGGCGGTTACGCCCCCGGGCTGGCGATGCCCGCCGGGATAGCCGGTTCAGCGGCTAGGCTTGCCTTTGCGCGCCATCTATACTATAGCGCACGCGTCCGTGTAGACACCCTTGGAGGCAACGCGGATGAGGATGGGGAAACCCGCCTCCAGTTCAGCGATGGGCATGTGCCTGCGCCGAGCTCTCCATATAACCTCGAAAGGTAATGTCATGAGCCACGAAAGCTACGAGCTCAAGGCCGAGGCGCGCGAACGGGTTGGTAAGGGGTCCGCCCGTGAACTTCGCCGCAATGGTCTCATCCCGGCTGTCATCTATGGTGACAAGCAGGCCCCCATTTCCATCTCGCTCAGCACCAATGAGGTGACGAAGCGCATCCACGCCGGCGGTTTCATGACCACCGTTGCAACGATCGACGTCGACGGCAAGAAGTACAAGGTTCTGCCGAAGGACTACCAGCTCGATCCGGTCCGCGACTTCACCATGCACGTGGACTTCCTGCGCGTATCCGGCAACACCCAGGTTTCCGTCCAGATCCCGGTTCACTTCATCAACGAAGAGAAGTCCCAGGGCCTGAAGGTCGGCGGCGTTCTGAACATCGTTCGTCACGAAGTCGAAGTTCATTGCCCGGCCGATGCGATCCCGGAATTCTTCAACGTTGACCTCAGCGGCAAGAAGATCGGCGACAGCATCCACATTTCCGAAGTCACCCTGCCGAAGGGCGTGACCACGGTTATCGACCGCGACTTCACGATCGCGACGATCGTTGCTCCGGCTGCCGGCGTCTCCGACGAGGAAGAAGCCGCAGGCGAAGGCGAAGCAGAAGCCTGATCGCTTCCATAATTTGTAAAGCATAAGGCCCGCTTTCTCCCGAAAGCGGGCCTTATCATTTGAGCCGGCGTACCGGTTTCAACAACATTTAATACATTTCGGCGAAGCATTCCTGACGGTCCTGCAAGGTGCACAACTTGTAGAAGACGACAAAAGCAAAGGCAGCAGGGAGCCAGCCGAAATAATGAACAATTCCGTTCAGAACCGCTTTCTGGCGATCATCTGCGGAGCATTACTGCTTTTTGTTGCTCCGCTTTTCGTATTGTTTCTGTTTCTTTCTTCTGAACGCGCCGCGAAAGAGACGCGAGATCACATCGCCGTGCTTCTCGTCGCCAACGCCCAGGCGCTGGCCAAGCCGCTCTGGGATCTGGACGAGGACAGTGTTGCACAGATCAGCGCCACCGTTGTTGCGCAAGGGGCAATCGTCAAGGTTCAGGTTCGCGACCAGTCCGGCCAACTCGACATCATGCAGTCGACCATTCCGCGCTCCTTCAACGGGGACCTGATCCAGGTCTCGCGCGCCATCATCTACAACACCGTCGACGGCCCGAAAAACCTCGGCAGCATATCGGTGTTCTATCCGGCGCTCGGCCTGTTCTCCGGCCTGAAGCATGAAGAGATCGTCTTCATGTCGATCTTTATCTTCGCGGTTCTCGCCGTTGTCGGCGCCGCCATCATCGGAAACCGCATCTTCGTGATCCGCCCCCTGATGCGTCTCACAGCCGCCATCGAGGCCACGCGCCAGCTCGGCTCCCGCCATCATGTCGACTGGCGTTCGAATGACGAGATGGGACGCCTCGCCAGCGGCTTCAACGACATGCAGTCGAAGCTGGAACGCGAGGAACGCGAGCTGAAGCTCGCCCACCGCCGCGCCATCGACATATACGACCTGACGCCCGCCATGCTTTTCTCGCTCGACGAGGACGACCGCATCACCGCCGTCAGCGACTACTGGCTCGTTGCGACAGGCTACGACCGCGCACGCGTCATCGGTGGGCGTTTTGCCGATCTCGTCACCGCGGACACGCGGGAAGCCTTCCTCGGTCGCAAGAACGCCACCGCACGCGATCTTACCGTCAAATTCCTCTGCGCCGACGGTCGCGTGATGGACGTGCTGATCCTGGAATCGAAGGCCGCCACCGGCGGTCACGACACGTTGTCGCTTTCCGTTATGACCGATGTCACCGATCTCAAGGCATCGGAAGCCCGCAACCATCGACAGGCGATCAGCGACCATCTCACCGGCCTGCTAAACCGCCAGGGTTTCGAGGCCGCGCTCGACGCCAAGATCAGAGAGGCCGACGTCGCCGGCCAGGAACTGGCCTGCCTGTTCGTCGATCTCGACCGGTTCAAGTGGATCAACGACAATATGGGGCACGCGGAGGGGGACCGGGCGTTGCGCGAATTTGTCTCGCGCCTCCATACCCATCTGGCGCCTTCCGACCAGGCCGCACGCCTTGGCGGCGACGAGTTCGCCATCTTGCTGCCGGCCATAGACGCCACGCGCCGTGCCTCCGCCATGGCTGAACAGATCGCCTCGATCTTCCAGATGCCGTTCGGCGCCGATCTGCATCTCAGCGCCAGCATCGGCATCGCCGTCTATCCGCTGCACGCCTCCAACGCCGCCGAACTGCTGCAGAAGTCCGACATGGCGATGTACGCCAAGAAGCGCGACGGCAAGAACGGCGCCCAGATCTTCGACCCCACGATGCTTGATCACGCACGCGCACGCGCCGAGATCGAAAGCCACATCGAAGCAGCGCTCGCGGACGACTGGTTCGACGCCTACCTGCAGCCGATCGTCAGGCTGAACGGTCGCGGCGTCGCCGGCTTCGAGGCGCTGATGCGGTTGAACCATCCGCAGAAGGGACTGATGGCGCCTGCCGAGATCATCAACGTTGCCGAGGAAACAGGGAAGATCAACCGCGTCGGCAACGTGATCATGGAAAAGGCGATCGCCCACCTCGCCGAGATCTCCCGCCTTCCCGGCATGGAAGACAGCTATCTGGCCATCAACTTCTCGCCGTTGCAATTCGAGCCCGCCCTGCCCGCCCGGCTGGCCGCGCTGCTCGTCCGCCACGGCATCCGTCCCAACCGCATCGTGGTCGAAATCACCGAGGCGGTGCTGATGCACAACAACCCCGAGATTCGCATGATCGTGACCGAGATGCGCCATTTCGGCTGCCGCATCGCGCTCGACGATTTCGGCACGGGTTACTCTTCGCTGAGCTACCTCAACCGCTTCCCCGTCGACATCATCAAGATCGACCAGTCCTTCACCCGTTCGATCAACGACGCCAATCCCGAGATCCGCCATAAGAGTCGCATGCTGGTCGAAAGCATCACCACCCTGTCGCACAAGATGGATTGCACCGTCATCGCCGAGGGTATCGAGACCGAGGACGAATGCCGAACGCTGTGTGAGATGGGCCTCGACTTCGGCCAGGGCTATCTCTTCCACCGTCCGCAAAGCGCCGCAAGCCTGGTCGAGCGGTTGCGAACGATCCGGCTATCGGTAGCATCGTAGTCTTGGCGGGGAGCGCAACATGATGAAAAGGCTGGCCCTGAGTGCTTTCCTTGGTCTTTCCGCTGTGATCCGTGCGCATGCGGAACCGGTGAACTTCGTAACGGAGGAATACCCGCCGTTCAGTTACCGCGAAGAACGCGTTCTCAAGGGTACCTCCGTCGAACAGGTCGAAAAGCTGATGGCGGCAGCCGGTATCGACTACACCATGGAGATGCTGCCCTGGGCCCGCGCCTACAGTCTTGCCCAGAGCCAGCCCATGACATGTGTCTTCAGCACCGCGCACACCGCCAAGCGGGACCCGCTCTTCAAATGGGTGGAGCCGCTGCTGATGGATCGAAACATCCTGATCGCCAAGGCGGGCGCCGGCGTGGCGCCGAAGGATCTGGAAGATGCCAAGCGCTACACGATAGGCACCCAACGGGAAGACTACACCGACACCATCCTCAGGGAGAAAGGCTTCACCAAGCTCGATGTGACCTCGGACTTCAACGCGACGTTCCGCAAGCTGCTTAACGGCCGCATCGATATGATGCCGATCTCGGAACTCTATTTCCGCCAGCTCAAATCGGAACAACCGCTGGAGCAGGTACTGGTGCTCTCGTCGCAGCCTATGGCGATCGCTTGCCAGAAAGAGTTCCCGGATGATCTCCTGGCAAGGATGCAGGCCGCCCTGAACGCTCTGATCGCGGACGGCACGCAGAAGGCGATCTTCGCCAAATACAAGCTCGAGGGCGGCAACTGATTTCCCGCCGCGTGCCTCCTTCGACTTGACTTTGAGGTCATTTCGCGGTGGTGAACGTTCCAAGCTCAACTGCGAGGAACTGGACGCCCATGCTTGTTATCGCCGGCCTCGGCAATCCCGGCAGCCAATATGCCGGCAACCGCCACAACATCGGCTTCATGGCCGTGGACGCCATCCACCGCCGCCACAGCTTCTCGCCATGGTCGAAGAAGTTCAAGGCAGAGATCTCCGAGGGTGAGATCGCGGGCGACAAGGTGCTGCTGATCAAGCCGCAGACCTATATGAACCTGTCGGGCGAATCCGTCGGCGAGGCGATGCGCTTCTACAAGCTGCAGCCATCCGATATCGTCGCCATCTATGACGAACTCGACCTCGCCCCGGCCAAGGCCCGCATCAAGGTCGGTGGCGGCCATGGCGGCCATAACGGCGTCAAGTCGCTCGATGCCCACTGCGGTAAGGACTACCGCCGCCTGCGCCTCGGCATTGGCCACCCCGGCAACAAGGATCTGGTGCACAACTATGTGCTGGGCGATTTCGCCAAGGTCGACCGCACCTGGCTGGAGCCGATGCTTGATGCGCTGGCCGACAATGTCGAGCTGCTGGTCAAGCGCGAGGATTCGCAGCTGATGAACAAGCTGGCGCTCGCGGTCGGCGGCAAGGCTGATGAGGACAAGCCCGCCAGGCAGGGCAAAGCCACGCCTAAGCCCACAGGGAAATCCCACATCCATCAGGCCCGCAACAATGCCCAGCCGAAGAAGCTGCCGGCAACGGGCCCGATGGCCGAGATGCTGAAGAAGATGTTCGGCAACAAGGAAGACTGAGAATGGCGCCCGTGCCTCTCGCCATCCGCACCGCCGAGCCATCCGATCTGCCGGGGCTGCTGGCGCTCTATCGTGAACTGAACCCGGCCGACTTGCCGATTGATGCCGAGATCGCAAAAGCGCGCTTCGAGACGATTGCCGCCCATCCCGGCATGCAACTGTTCATCGGCCTCGCGGACGAAAGTCCGGCCGCATCCGTGACCCTCGTCATCATCCCCAATCTGACACGCGGCGGCGCGCCCTACGCGTTGATCGAAAATGTCGTCACCGCCGAACGCTACCGCAAGCGCGGCTATGCCGGCGCCTTGATCGCCCACGCGGTCGAGACGGCATGGCAGGATGGCTGCTACAAGGTGATGCTGCTCACGGGCTCGAAGGACCCGGCGACGCTGCGCTTCTACGAGAACTGCGGCTTTGTCAGCGACAAGACCGGCTACCAGATAAGACGACCCTAACGCCTATTCCTCGGGCTCGGTCGTAAACATCAGCGGGAACCCCGCTTCCTTGGCGATATCCATCGCCTCCTTCGCCTTGGTCTCCGCGATGTCCTTGGTACAGACGACTACGACAGCGGTGCCGAGCTTGTGCGCGGTCAGCATGACGCGATAGCCCGCCTCTTCGCTCATCTTGAACACCACTTTCAACACCACGGTCACGAATTCGCGCGGCGTGAAGTCGTCGTTGACGAGGATGACCTTGTAGAGCTTTGGCCGATCGAGTTTCGGCTTCGACTTGACCTTCGGCTTCAGGGCGACGTCGTTGTCACTCATCGCGCAAGTCCATTCTTTGATGACAGGAAGGGGGCGAGCCTTGCTCGACCTCCATATTATATTGCACCGCAAGCGGCGCTTTCAAGCCAAAGCCGCTTTGAACAAGCAAGATGTGCTCGAAAAGCTTGACCCGGAGGCGCCTTTTACCCCATACGCACGGCCAAGGAATTCAAGAACAGCAGGTTTCAGGCCATGGGCTTCAAATGCGGTATCGTCGGTCTGCCGAATGTCGGCAAGTCGACCCTCTTCAACGCGCTCACCAAGACGGCGGCGGCGCAGGCGGCGAACTATCCCTTCTGCACGATCGAACCGAACACCGGCGAAGTCGCCGTGCCCGATCCGCGCATGCAGAAGCTGGCTGCCATCGCCGGTTCCAAGGAAATCATCCCGACCCGTATCTCCTTCGTCGACATCGCCGGCCTCGTGCGCGGCGCGTCGAAGGGTGAAGGCCTCGGCAACAAGTTTCTTGCCAACATCCGCGAAGTCGATGCCGTGGTCCACGTGCTGCGCTGCTTCGAGGACGACGACATCACCCACGTCGAGGGTCGCATCAATCCTGTCGGCGACGCCGACACGATCGAGACCGAACTGATGCTCGCCGACCTCGAAAGCCTGGAGCGCCGCGTCGAGCAGACCCGCAAGCGAGCCGCCAGCAAGGACAAGGAATCGCTGGCCCAGCTTCCCGTCATGGAAGCGGTCATCAAGCTCCTCAACGAAGGCAAGCCCGCCCGTCTTCTCCTGAAGACCCTGGCGCCGGAAGAGATCGAGATCCTCAAGGGCCTCAACCTCCTGACCTCGCATCCGGTCCTCTACGTCTGCAACGTCGCCGAAGGCGATGCCTCGACTGGTAACGAGCACACCAAGGCCGTCGCGGAAATGGCGGAAAAGCAGGGCGCTGAATGCGTCATCATCTCCGCCGCAATCGAATCCGAAGTGGCCCAGCTGCCGGAAGAAGAAGCCACCGAGTTCCTGTCGGCGCTCGGCCTCGAGGAAGCGGGTCTCGACCGTCTGATCCGCGCCGGTTACCACCTGCTCGACCTGATCACCTATTTCACCGTCGGCCCCAAGGAAACCCGCGCCTGGACCATCGTGCGCGGCACCAAGGCCCCGCAGGCGGCAGGCGTCATCCATACCGATTTCGAACGCGGCTTCATCCGCGCCTTCACCATCGGCTACGACGACTACATCAACTTCAAGGGTGAAGTTGGCGCCAAGGAAGCCGGCAAGGGCCGCGATGAAGGCAAGGAATACGTCGTCCAGGACGGCGACGTCATCCACTTCCGCTTCAACACCTGAATTGAAACGACAGGACTGCCGCCTAGAGCAATTCCAGGAAAAGTGCGAAGCGGTTTTCCGTCCGAAATTGCGTGAAAACAAAAGGATAGAGCTGTTCCGCGATTCGAAGAAAAGCGGAATTGCTCTATGCGGGCGGCAGTCTTCGCGCCAGCCCTGAAGGCAGCGCATTGACCACCCGCCGCCTCAGCGGCATCCAGCCGGTCCCGATGACCAGCACGATCGCACCGACGACCAAGAGCGTCGTGGAGAAGTACGTATCGATCGTCGCACTTCCCTGCCGGAATATCCCGAACAGCGCGAAGCCGAGCGACAGCAGACCCGACGTCACGAATGCGCGCCGGTCGATGATCAGCCCCACCAGCATCAGCGCCGCCACGGTGAGCACCACGACCGGCGTCTTGAACGATACCGTCTGCGTAAGCTCGATCAGCCCGCCCCGCAGCACGAACAGCGAAACGATGCTGTAAAGCAGCGCCGGCGCCGCCGCCATGTGCAGCCAGAAAGCGATGTCCGATCGCGTCGTGCGTCTGTTGATATCGCTGAGATCGAACTTCAGAGCCGTCGCGAACAGGCCCGCCGCCGAGATGATCCCGATCCAGGACAGGATGCTCGGATTGTTGACGAGCAGGAGCGGATCGCCGCTTGCCGACAAGATCAGCTTGATGATCACCGCCAGCACCAGCGCTAGCGCCGAAACGATGCAGAGCGCCAGCGACAGCGGCACGCGATAGCGCAGGTAATAAAGGCCGAGCAGGACGGGAAACGGCGCGATGAAGCGGATGGCGTCGTTGCCGTTCTCGAGGAAGTTCACGCCGCTCGATACGCAGAACGCCGTCAGTGTCGTCGTGGCGCAGACCAGCGCGATGGTCAGCACGACCGCAGGCAATGCCAGCCGCTGGCGCTTAACCAGGATCTCCGACAAGACGACAATCGCTGGCAGCACCGATAGGATCGATGCAAGCCCCCACAGCCCGCTCAGCGCCACGATGACACCGATGCTGATCAGCACGTCGTGGAAACCGCGGATGAAGCGCGGCGTCTCGGTATCGGACCATGCGATGTCCTCTACCGGCTTGGCCGCACGCGCGCCGACGGTGACGCCGCGCTCGATCAGGAACGGCAACAGCCGCTCGTTCGCTTCGCCCGATATGATGCCCTCGCGCTGAGCTTCATCAAGCACCGATCGCAATTCCGTCATGCCGGTTTATCCTCTTGGAATCATTGGCCGTGGCGTTATGCTATTTGAAGTGACGGCAACTTCATAGGATGCGGGGAAGGCAATGCCCGAGGAGAAACTGGCGTTCGAGGATTTCACGCCCGGCCGACGCTTCGTGCTTGGCCCGAAGACGGTGAGCAGCGAGGAGATCGTGGAATTCGCTAGAGAGTTCGATCCGCAGCCGATGCATCTCGACGAACAAGCCGGCCGCGCCAGCATCCTGGGCGGCCTTGCCGCATCTGGCTGGCACACCTCGGCCATGCTGATGCGCATGATGATCGACAGCTATCTTCTGAACTCCCGCTCCGAGGGCGCGCCCGGTATCGACATCATGGAGTGGCGCAAGCCGGTGCTGGCAAACGACACGCTCAGCGGCCACTCTACCGTGCTGGAAGCTCGCCCGTTGCGATCCCGCCCGGGCATCGGCATCGCCAGGTTTCGCCACGAACTCAGCAACCAGAAGGGCGAGCTTGTCTGCAACTCGGAAAACTCGATCATGTTCGTCATGCGCGCCGCGCCGGAGACCGTGAGATGATCATGATCGAACGCTATGCCATCGGCGAGAAGACCGAGATCGGCTCTTACGTGTTCACGCGTGAGAAAATCCTGCGCTATGCCGAGCGCTTCGATCCGCAGCCCTTCCATGTGGACGAGGAAGCGGCGAAACGCTCGCTGTTTGGCGACCTCTGCGCCTCGGGCTGGCACACCGCCGCCGTGTGGATGCGGCTGTTCGTTGCCTACTGGACCAAGGAAATGACACGGATGGCAAGCGAGGGCCTTGCGCCGCCGAAACTCGGCCCCTCCCCGGGCTTCCGCAATCTGCAATGGATCCGCCCGGTCTTCGCAAGCGAGGAGATATTCTATTCCGTGACGCTCCTCGACAGCCGCCCCCTGACCTCGCGTCCCGGGCGACGGCTGAACACGATACGCTGCGAAGGCGCGACCGCCGACGGCACGCCGGTCATCCGCTTCGAAAGCACCGTCATAGAGTTCGACTAGATTTCCGTCCTCAGTGGCCGGAGAATTCGACCAGCGTGCGCACGTCGACGCCGAGCTCCTCGAGCTTGGCGCGGCCGCCGAGATCCGGCAGGTCGATCACGAAGCAGGCCGACACCACCTCGGCGCCGATCTGCCGCAAAAGCTTCGTCGCGCCGACGGCCGTACCTCCAGTGGCGATCAGGTCGTCCACCAGGATCACCTTCTCGCCCGGCTTCACCGCATCGACATGCATCTCCATCTCATCCACGCCATATTCCAGGCTGTAGGCGATGCGCACGGTCTCGTGCGGCAGCTTGCCCTTCTTGCGGATCGGCACGAAACCGGCGGAAAGCTGATGCGCCACGGCACCACCCAGAATGAAGCCCCGCGCCTCCATCCCGGCGATCTTGTCGATCTTCATCCCGGCATAAGGCTGCACCAGCTCGTCGATCGCCCGGCGAAACGCGCGAGGATTGCCGAGAAGCGTCGTGATGTCACGGAAGATGATACCAGGCTTGGGATAGTCCGGGATGGAGCGGATGGCAGCTGCGAGCTCCGAAGTCGTATCGGTCATGAGGTGTCCAGTGCGTGGTCGTAAAATCGGCTGCACCCTATCAACTGCACTGCTCTGAACCAACAAAAAAGGCGCCCCGAAAGGCGCCTTTTGCTGAAGCTTGAAACCAGGCCCTCAGTGTTCCTTGTTGGCGTAGACCGAACGCTTTGTCAGATAGACCAGGACCGTGAAGATCAGCAGGAATACCATCACCATGAAGCCGGTGTGCTTGCGCTGTTCGAGATGCGGCTCGGCGGCCCACATCAGGAACGACGCGACGTCCTTGGCGTACTGGTCGACGGTAGCGGGAGCGCCGTCGTCGTAGGTCACCTGACCGTCCGACAGCGGCGGCGGCATGGCCAGCACCGAAGCGGCGTGGAAGTAGGGGTTGTAGTGCTGCCCCTGCGATACCGTCACGCCGGCCGGTGGGTTCTCGTAGCCAGTCAGCAGCGAGTAGATGTAATCCGGCCCGCCTTCCTGGTACTGCGTGAAGATGTCGAAGACGAAGCGCGGGAAGCCGCGTTCGACTTCGCGCGCCTTGGCGATCAGCGAGAAGTCCGGCGGTGCGGCACCATTGTTGGAGGCGGCCGCCGCTTCCGCGTTGGCGAATGGCGACGGGAAGTAGTCCGACGGCACAGCCTTGCGGGTGTACATGTCGCCGGATGCGTTCGGGCCGTCCTGGACCTCGTAGTTGGCCGCGAACGCCTTGATCTGCGCCTCGGAGTAGCCGAGGTCGCCCAACATGCGGAACGGCACCAGCTTCATCGAGTGGCAGGCGGCGCAGACTTCGGTGTAGACCTTCAGGCCGCGCTGCAGCTGGCCCTTGTCGTAGGTGCCTAACGGGCCGGCGAAGGTCCAGTCGACCTCCTTGGGCTCCTTCAGCGGATAATGCGGCGTCGCCGCCTCGTGATGCTCGGACGGTCCCGGATCCTGGGCCAGAGCCGAGGTGCCGAGACAGCCGACGAAGGCGAGCGATAGAATGCCAGCAAGAAGCTTGTTCATGGATCTGTTCTCCCCTCGCCCGCTCAAGCCTTGGCCGCTTCGGCGGACGCAACCTTGTTGCGCTTTTCGAGCACGGCCTCCGTAATCGAGTTCGGCAGTCGGCGCGGCGTCTCGACGAG
Organism: Rhizobium sp. S152; assembly: GCF_030380735.1. Taxonomy (GTDB): domain Bacteria; phylum Pseudomonadota; class Alphaproteobacteria; order Rhizobiales; family Rhizobiaceae; genus Rhizobium. The sequence continues at coordinate 865,642 of NZ_JAUDRZ010000026.1, forward strand.
ACCCAGGACCGGCATGACGATCAGGAAGAACGAGAAGTAGAGCAGCGTACAGATCTGCGAAATCGTGGTGTAGAGCCCTTCCGCCGGCTGAGAACCGAGCCATCCGAGGAGGATCGCGTTGGCGCCGAACAGCCAGTAGGCCACCTTGTACCACGGGCGATAGACCGCGGAACGGACCTTCGACGTATCGAGCCAGGGCAGGAAGAACAGGACGATGATCGCGCCGAACATCACGAGCACGCCCGCCAGCTTGGAATCGATCGGCCCGATGTTGAAGGTGATCGAGCGCAGCATCGCGTAGAACGGCAGGAAGTACCATTCCGGAACGATGTGCGCCGGCGTCTTCAACGGGTCGGCCGGAATGTAGTTGTCGGCGTGGCCGAGGAAGTTCGGCAGATAGAAAACGAAGTAGGCATAGACCAGCAGGAACACCGAAACGCCGAGCGCATCTTTCAGCGTCGCATAGGGCGTGAAGCGCACGGTATCCGTCTTGGTCTTGATCTCGACGCCCGTCGGGTTGGTCTGGCCAACCACATGCAGCGCCCAGATGTGCAGGACGACGACGCCGGCGATCACGAAGGGCAGCAGGTAGTGCAGCGAGAAGAAGCGGTTCAGCGTCGGGTTCTCGACCGCGAAGCCGCCGAGCAGGAACTGCTGCACCCATTCGCCTACCAGCGGAAACGCCGAGAAGAAGCCGGTGATGACGGTCGCGCCCCAGAAGGACATCTGGCCCCAGGGCAGAACGTAGCCCATGAAGCCGGTCGCCATCATCAGGAGATAGATGAGAACGCCGAGGATCCAGAGGATTTCGCGCGGCGCCTTGTAGGAGCCGTAGTAGAGACCTCGGGCAATGTGCAGATAGACCGCGACGAAGAAGAACGACGCGCCGTTGGCGTGCATGTAGCGCAGCAGCCAGCCGTGGTTGACATCGCGCATGATCTTTTCGACGGAGTTGAACGCCACCGTGGTTTCGGCGGCATAGTGCATGGCGAGCACGACCCCGGTCAGGATCTGCACGACCAGCATCACCGACAGCATGGCGCCGAAGGTGTAGGCATAGTTCAGGTTGCGCGGAACCGGATAGGCGACGAAACTGTCATAGACCAGGCGCGGCAAAGGCAGGCGCGAATCGATCCATTTTTCAATGCCGGTTGATGGCTCGTAGCTGGAATGGCCACTCATAAATCAGTCCCCCTCAACCGATTTTGATAACTTTGTCGGAAACGAACGCATAGGTCGGTATCGCGAGATTCTGCGGCGCCGGACCTTTGCGTATGCGGCCGGCCGTGTCGTAGACCGAGCCATGACAGGGACAGAACCACCCGTTGTATTCGCCGGCCTGGCCGAGCGGCACACAGCCGAGATGGGTACAGGAGCCGATCATCACGATCCAGTTCTCCTTGTCCTTGCCGGCGGACCGATCGACGCCGGTTGCCTGTGCATCGGCCGCCAGATTGGCGTTGCGCGCGACAGGATCCTTCAGTTCGGACATCGGAACTTCATCGGCGGCCTTCACTTCCTCAGGTGTACGGTTGCGAATGAAGATCGGCTTTCCGCGCCATTTCGCGGTCAGCGACATGCCCGGTTCGAGGCTAGAAACGTCGACTTCAATAGATGCGAGCGCCAATGTGGAAGCATCAGGCCGCATCTGGTCGATGAACGGCCAGGCGACAGAGACGGCGCCGACAGCGCCTGCCATACCCGTGGTTAGATAAAGAAAATCTCGGCGTGTGGGCTCGCTGGAGACCCCGCCTGTCGTTTCGTGTTCGCTCACGGCTTAACATCCTCTGCCCAAATCCCGCGGAATTTTCCGCGCCATCCCTCCAAGGCGACGAATCTGTCAAATAAATTCGTATCAAGATTCCCCACCCACTAAGGCGCGTTCTAACTTTGATCGCAAGCTAAGTCCAGCCTTGGCAGGGCCATGAGGGCACAATGTCGCGGGGGGCGACAGGCGATTTTTCAGGATATTCACATGCTTGCAACAGTGTTGCAGCGCAGCGGATTCCGTGTGCGATGCACTCGCGGAGATCAGGTGGGGAGAGCCGGGTGCCGTCCCTCAATCCACCTTGGCGCCCTCGCCCACCTTCCCGCTGCCGGCAACGGTCGGGTCGTCGTAGTCCGAGGCCAGGAAGCCGCCCGATTGCCGCGCCCATAGTTCGGCGTAAAGCCCGCCCTCTTTCAGCAGCGCCTCGTGCGTTCCTTCTTCGATGATGCGGCCGTTGTCGACCACAATCAGCCGGTCGAGGGCGGCGATCGTCGAGAGCCGATGCGCGATCGCCAGCACCGTCTTCCCGTGCATGATCTCGTTGAGGCTGGACTGGATCGCCTCCTCGACCTCGGAATCGAGCGCCGACGTCGCCTCGTCGAGAACGAGGATAGGCGCGTCCTTGAGCATCACGCGGGCAATGGCGATGCGCTGCCGCTGGCCGCCCGAAAGCTTCACCCCGCGTTCGCCGACATGCGCGTCGAAACCGCTTCGTCCCTGCTGGTCATGCAGCCGCTCGATGAATTCGAGCGCCTGTGCCCGCCGCGCCGCCTCGATCAGCCGCTCCTCGCCGGCATCCGGCCGCCCAAAGAGGATGTTGTCGCGCACCGAGCGGTGCAGAAGCGACGTATCCTGGCTGACGACGCCGATCTGCATGCGCAGCGTTTCCTGCCGGACATCGGCGATATCCTGTCCATCGACAAGGATGCGCCCGCCCTGGAGATCGTAGAGGCGCAGGAGCAGGTTCACCAGCGTCGATTTGCCGGCGCCGGAGCGGCCGACGATGCCGACCTTTTCGCCGGGCTTGATTGTCAGCGAGAAATTGTCGATCACGCCTTTCGCCCGACCATAATGGAACGAGACGTTCTCGAAGCGGATACCCGGCTGGCGGATGACGAGGTCTGGCGCGCCGGGCCGGTCCACCAGCGACAGCGGCTGCGAGATCAGTTCGGCCGAGTTCTGGATCGTGCCGAGATTGCGCATGATGCCGTTGAACTGCGTCATCAGCCGCCCGAGCAGGAAGTTGAGGCGCAGCACCAGCGCCAGCGAAAACGCCACTGCGCCGGAGCTGACCAGCCCCTGCAGCCAGAGATGCACGCTGAGCCCCGACATCGTCACGATCATCAGGCCCGAGAGCAGCGCCATGGACGCGCGCACGCCGGTGATGAACCGTGTAAAGCGCAGCACGGTGTCCTGGAAGATATCGAAGCCCTGCCGCATGTAGCGGTCGCTCTCTTCATCACGGGCGAAGAGCTTCAGCGTCTGGATATTGCTGTAGGCATCCACCATGCGGCCGTTGATCATCGAGGCAGCTTCCGCCGTCTCGCGCGAGTGGAAGCGGATGCGCGGCACGAAGTAGCGCGCGAGAACGCCGAAAGCGGCGAGCCAGAAGAGCACGACGGCGGCCAGCGAAAAATCCAGCCGCGCCACCAGCACGATCGTCGTGACCGCATAGATACCGACGAACCAGACGCTCTCCATCAGCGACGTCACCAGATCTCCGGCCGCCTGCCCCGCCGACCAGACCTTGTTGACGATGCGCCCGGAAAAATCGCTCTGGAAGAAGGACAGCGACTGCCGAGACACATGCAGATAGGACTGCCAACGTGCCAGATTGTAGAAACCGGGCGTGATCACCTGTTGATCCACCAACGCAATCAAAAGCGCCACGACGAAGCGCACTATCCCGATCAGGAACAGCATGCCGAATAGCTCATAGCCGTGTGCGGCCAAAAGCCCGTTCCACCCGTCATCAGGCTTGATCGTCGCCAGAATATCGACCAGCCGTCCCACGAACCAGAACAGCGCCGCCTCGATCGCCGCCGACAGGCCGCCCAGCACCAGCATGGCGATGAACGGCGCCTTCGCCTGGCCGATATAGAACCAGATGAACCCGAGTGTCTGTCGCGGCGGCTGAATATTGTCCTTCGGGTAGAAAGGATCGATCCAGTTTTCGAAGAAATGGAGGAGTCGTTTTATCGGCATGTCTGCGATATAGTCCTGATGGCTCCGGCCGGAAAGCCGAAGACGCTGCTGCCGCAACCTTATATTTTTGTAACAATTGATAACATCGACGGCATCGCCGTTGAATGAGACGAAGCTTGCCACAATCTCGGGGTAGATTGACCTTTCACGGGGAGACGGTCGAATGCAGATGAAGACGATCATGTCGAGCATTCCGCTGCCGCTCGCGGAACGGCTCGACGCTCTGGTGGAGCACGTCGAGCTATCTCACGATCAGGTCGTGACAGACGCGATTGCCGCGTGGATCGATCGGGAGGAAGAGCGGCGCCTGATGGACCTGCGGATGCTGGTATCGGCGAACAGCATATTCGTCGAACGCAACCGCGTCATCGACTGGGCGGACAGCCTCTGAACAATAGAATTGAAAAGGCCCTCCCGGTTTCCCGCCGGGAGGGCCTTTTGTTATTGCGCCGCTTCTTCGGCCGTTTCGTGATCTGCCAGAAACCCGCCAGACTGCCGGCTCCAGAGATCGGCGTAGACGCCACCCTGCCGGGTAAGATCGGCATGCGACCCGGCCTCGATGATCCGGCCCTTGTCGAGCACGATCAGCCGGTCCATCTCGGTCAGCGTCGAGAGGCGGTGGGCGATCGCGATCACCGTCTTGCCCTGCATCAGCGCGAAGAGGTTTTCCTGGATCGCCGCCTCGACTTCGGAATCGAGCGCCGAGGTCGCCTCGTCGAGCACCAGGATCGGCGCGTCCTTCAGGAAGACGCGGGCGATCGCGATGCGCTGGCGCTGGCCGCCCGAAAGCTTCACGCCGCGTTCGCCGACCTGCGCGTCGAGCCCCTTGCGGCCCTGCATGTCGACGAGACCTTCGATGAAGTCCCACGCATTCGCGCGCCGCGCGGCCTCGATCACATCGGCATCCGTCGCATCCGGCCGGCCATAGGCGATGTTGTCGCGGATCGAGCGGTGCAGCAGCGAGGTATCCTGCGTCACCACGCCGATCAGCGACCGCAGGCTCTGCTGCGACACATGCGAGATGTCCTGCCCGTCGATCGTGATACGGCCGCTTTCCAGGTCGTAGAAACGCAGCAAGAGGTTCATCAGCGTCGTCTTGCCGGCGCCGGAGCGACCGACCAGACCCACCTTCTCGCCCGCCTTGATGTCGAGCGACATGTTGTCGATGATGCCCTTGCCCTTGCCGTAGTGGAACCCGATCCGCTCGTAGTGGATCGCGCCCTTCTTGGCCGTCATCGCCGTCGCCGCGGGGCGATCGATGATGTCGTGCGGCTTGGTCATCATCTCCATGCCGTCATAGACCGTGCCGATGTTCTCGAACAGCGCCGAGACTTCCCACATGATCCACTGCGACATGCCGTTGACGCGCATGGCAAGGCCGATGGCGATCGCGATAGCGCCGACCGAAATCTGGCCGTTCAGCCAGAACCAGATCGACAGGCCCGAGATCACGAACAGCGCCACGCAGTTGTTGATATAAACAGATGCGTGAAACATCGTCACCCGGCGCATCTGCTGATGCACCGTCTGCAGGAAGCCGTCCATGCTCTCGCGGGCGTAGGTTTCTTCCCTGCCCGCATGCGAGAACAGCTTCACCGTCGCGATGTTGGTGTAGCTGTCCACGACACGGCCCGTCATCATCGAGCGCGCGTCCGCCTGCAGCGCGGCGATCTTGCGAAGTCGCGGCACGAAGTAGGACACGATGGCGATGTAGACGCCGAGCCAGGCCAGAATGGGGATCATCAGCCGCCAGTCCGCCGCCGCGATCACGATGATCATCGAGATGAAGTAGGTGACGACATAGACGAAGACGTCGAGGATCTTCATCACCGTCTCGCGCACAGCCAGCGACGTCTGCATCACCTTCGTGGCAACGCGTCCGGCGAACTCGTTGGCGAAGAAGGTCATGCTGTGGCGCAGCAGGAAGCGGTGCATCTGCCAGCGTGCGATCATCGGATAGTTGCCAAGCAGCACCTGGTGCATGATGATCGAGTCCAGCACCGCCGCCAGCGGCAGACCGATCAGGATCAGCGCGCCCATCCAGGCAAGCCGGTGCCATTCCGTCTGCAGGAACGTCGCCTTGTCGGCATTCGTCAACCAGTCGACGATGTCGCCGAGGAACTGGAAGAGCGCCACTTCACCGATCGCGATCAGCGCCGTCAGCACCGCCATCGCGGCAAGCCACGGCGCCGCCGGCTTGGTGTAGTGCCAGCAGAATGCAAAGAGACCTTTCGGAGGCGCGGTGGGCTCCTCGCTCGGAAAGGGATTAAGTCGCTGTTCAAACCAGCCAAACATGAAAATGCTCCGGAACTTCAGCGTTCCGTTCCCTGGCCCCGCGCAAAGCGCAATGCGGCACATATGGGAACCGGACGTTCAAGGGGCGAGGCCACGACAGCCGCGCAATGGATTAAAAATGAGAAGTCAGGGAAGGAAGACGCTAGGAGCGTCGGATCGCCATGCGCGGATTGGTGCGCGGAAGACGCGTAAACAGCAATGTATTCATCATGGCGCTCCCTGCTGGCGATTAAAAGATGTGCACCGATAACGCGAAACGGAGGCAATTTCCAGTCCCACCATACCGGAAATTGAACATTTCGTGGTCAAAAGCCCCTCTGTTGCACTGAAACGACAGTTGCAATAGGTGTCTCGGCCAAAAAGACGCAACGGACGGCACTTCATGGCGAACCTCAGACTGGCACTCTACCAGCCGGATATTCCGGGCAACACGGGAACGATCCTGCGCCTCGCCGCCTGCCTCGGCTTCGGCGTCGATATCATCGAGCCCGCCGGCTTCGACATTTCCGACCGCAACCTGAAGCGATCGGGGATGGACTACATCGCCGCCGCCGCCCTCACCCGCCATGTGAACTGGGACCGCTTCGAGGAATGGCGCGCCACGACCGGGCGCCGCCTCGTGCTTGCCTCCACCAAGGCATCCGTTCCCTATACGAAGTTCGAATTCCGCCACGACGACATCCTGCTCTTCGGCCGCGAGAGCGCCGGCGTCCCCGATCACGTGCACGAGGCCTCGGATGCCCGCGTCATCGTCCCGATGGTCGAAGGTCAACGCTCCATCAACGTCGCCGTTTCCGCCGCCATGATCGTCGGCGAGGCCATGCGCCAGACCGTCTGGATCTGACAGCTGATCTGGCTGGCCGGGGTTGATTTCCCCATGTCCTGACGCAAATGCCGGTACAGTTCCACAATATGTCGGAAACGGCGTTGTGAAATCGCGCGACCGGCGTATAGTTTTTAGCCGGGCAAACAAAAATCTCTCGTGATCACCGCAATTTCAAGCAGTTGACGATAAGAGATTCGAACAAAGATCGCGCCGCAGCGCGAAAAAAGAAGAAGACCAAGACCGAATGGAATCGACAATCGTCATGATCAACCTGTTTGGCGCGGTGGCCCTGCTGCTGTTCGGCCTTGCACAGGTGAAGGACGGCGTGTCGAGAGCTTTTGGCGCACGGCTGAGGACCGGGCTGGCATCAGGCACCAAGAGTGGCCTTCGCTCCTTCGTCTCCGGCTTCCTCGCCACCATCGCGCTGCAGAGCTCCACCGCCACCGCGCTCATGGTCGCCTCCTTTGTCGAGCGTGAACTGGTCAAGCCGCGTATGGCGCAGATCGTGCTGCTCGGCGCCAATGTCGGCACCGCCGTCACCGCCTGGATCGTCGCGACCGGCATCGAGTGGCTGTCGCCGCTTGTCATCCTCGCCGGCCTGGTGCTCTATCGCAGCGGCTCCAGTTCCCGCCAGGGCGGCGGCGCGGCGCTCATCGGCATCGGCCTGATGCTGCTGTCGCTGCACCTGTTGAGCAGCGCCACCGAGCCGATGCGCCAGTCTCCGGCGCTGGCGGCCTTCATCGGCCTGCTCGACAATGCCTGGCCGGTTGCGCTTGCCTTCTCGGCCTGCATCGCCTTCGTCTCGTCTTCGAGCCTCGCGGCCGTCGTCCTCATCCTGTCGCTCGCCTCGACCGGCATCCTGTCGGCCGGGCTGATCATCGTGCTCGTTCTCGGCGCCAATCTCGGCGGCGCCATCCCGCCTGTCATTGCGTCGCTGAGCGGCCCGGCCTCGGCGAAACGCGTGACGCTCGGCAACCTGATCGTCCGTGCCATCGGCTGCCTGATCGCCCTGCCGCTGGCGGGCTTCGGCGCCGATCTTCTGGAAATGCTGCCGCTTTCCGCCGCCAAGCTGCCCGTCGACGCGCATCTCGGCTTCAACCTCATCCTGGCCGCCCTCGCCTGGCCCTTCTCACGGCTTCTCTCGAAGCTGATGCAGCGGCTGGTGCCGGAAGATGCCCAGGCCGACACCGCGCCAAAGTATCTCGACAGCCAGGAACTCTCGACACCCGTGGTGGCGCTCGCCAGTGCCACTCGCGAGGTGCTCGGCGTCGGCGACCTGATCGAGCGCATGCTGATGCGCACTTCCGCCGCCTTCGAGCGCAACGATCTCTCCAAGCTCAAGGAGATCCCCGCGCTGGAAAAGCGCGTCGATACGCTGCAGCAGGAGGTGAAGGTCTACCTCTCCAAGCTCGGCCGCGCCGGCCTCAGCGAGGAGGACGGCCGCCGCTCGATCGTCATCATCGATTACGCCATCAATCTCGAACACATCGGCGACATCATCGAAAAGGGCCTGCTGCCGCAGGCAACCAAGAAGATTTCGCTCGGCCTGAAGTTCTCCGAGGACGGCTACGCCGAACTGACCAAGCTCTTCCATCTGACGATCGACAACCTGCGCATTGCCCAGACCATCTTCGTTACCCGCGATTTCAATCTCGCCAGGCAGCTGATGGAGGTGAAGGTCGAGGTGCGGCGTATGGAGAAGCAATCGGCCGAGCGCCATCTCGAACGGCTGCGCGACGGCCGCGCCGACAGTCTGCAAACCAGCTCGCTGCATCTCGACATGCTGCGCGACCTGAAGCGCATCAACGCCCATATCGTCTCGGTCGCGCACCCCATCTTGGACGAAAGCGGCCTCTTGATCGAAAGCCGTCTGCGTAAGGCTGCGGAGTGACAGGGATCAATCGGCCGAGGGAAGCCGGCGCATGGTGAACTCGATCTGGTCGCCATCCAGCTGCCGCCAGCTTTCGACCTCGGTCCAGTACGCCGCCTTGGGATATTCGTCGAACCACTCGCGCGCCTTGGCACGGGCCTCGAGCAATCCGAGACAGTAGGTCTGCCGCACGAAGCGGTCGTTCTTCCGGGTTGTGTCCCCGGCGCGGTGAGATGCAATCCGTCGTTTCAGGCCGTCGAACGACGGAGGACCCGGAATTTTCGCCATAAAAGCTACCTCTGGCGAAAAACGTAATATCGAAATCGTGAATTTGCGAGTCGAATCTGAAGCCTGGCAATCGACGTTCGGCGCTGGCGAGGTGCTGAAGCACCTGCTATCAGGGCTTTTTTCAAGCATGCGCGAATCTGCGACGCCCGCCGGAGACGAAGACTATGGAACGACCCGAACTCCCGATCGGCCTGCCTGAGGACATCGAGGAGAAGAAGACGCAGGCGCGCACCTGGTTCGAAAGCCTGCGCGACACCATCTGCGCCTCCTTCGAGGCGCTCGAGGACGAACTGACCGGCCCGCTGTCCGATCGTCAGCCCGGCCGTTTCGTCGCCAAGGACTGGCAGCGCGAAAATGGCGCCGGCGGCGGCGGTCGCATGTCGATGATGGAAGGCCGCGTCTTCGAGAAGGTCGGTGTCCACACATCCACCGTCTATGGCGAATTCGCGCCCGACCTGCGCGCCCAGATGCCGGGCGCCAAGGACGATCCGAGATTCTGGGCCTCGGGCATCTCGCTGATCGCCCACCCGGTCAATCCCAACGTGCCCGCCGTGCACATGAACACCCGCATGGTCGTGACCTCCAGCCGCTGGTTCGGCGGCGGTGCCGACCTGACCCCCGTGCTCGACCGCCGCCGCACCCAAGAGGACATGGACAGCCAGTTGTTCCACAAGGCGATGGAGATCGCCTGCCGCAGCCATTCCGGCGTGGCGGACTATGCCGCCTACAAAAAGTGGTGTGACGAATACTTCTTCCTCAAGCATCGCAACGAGGCCCGCGGCATCGGCGGCATCTTCTACGACTGGCTGCATTCCAGCGACGAAGCCGGCGGCTGGGACGCCGATTTTGCATTCACCCGCGATGTCGGCCGCGCGTTTTCCATGGTTTACCCGCGCATTGTCCGCTCCAACTTCAACAAACAGTGGACAGCACAGGATCGTGACGAACAATTGATTCGCCGCGGCCGCTACGTTGAGTTCAATCTCCTCTACGACCGGGGCACCATCTTCGGTCTGAAGACGGGCGGCAATGTGGAGTCGATTCTCTCCTCGCTTCCCCCGATGGTTCGCTGGCCGTGAGCTTGGAGGAGATCGCGGCAAAATTGCACTGAGATGCTTTCAATCGGCAGTCCAAATACTATCTACATATCTATGTGCGTCACAATCGGAGGAGGTTGTCATGACGGTACAAAGCGGCGTAGCGGTATCTCGGGAGGTGGAAGACACACCCCGCGCAATTGAGACACCGGAATTTCTGAACAGGATCGCGGAAGAACTTCGGGCAAAGAGCGGCTCCGGCCTGCCTCTTTCCTGCTTCGTCGAACAGGTGAAGCTCCAGATCGCCGGCGGCAGGACGCCGGAAGACCTGAAACATCAGCTGACCGGTCACCAAGGCAAATCGACCAACGATTGCTATAAGGCCTGGGCCATGCCCGACCATTGGTCCGAGCACTGATGAGGTAAAACTCCGGCCGGTTTTCCGTTCGGCCGGAACCTCTCGTCAAGTCGAGCATTCAGACATTGCGTGGAGGCGCAATGACGACCCCGAATTTCAGATGAAGGAGGAAACGATGAGACTCTTCGAATGTGGAACGCTTGTGCCTGGCTGCGATTGGCACACCAGGGCCAATGACGACGCCGAAGTCGTTCGCCGCGCCGTCGAGCATATGCGCGAAGCGCACGGCGAGACCGTCATCCGCGAAAACATGGTCGACAATATCAAGGCCCGCATACGCAACGAGGCGAACGCGGCCTGATCATAGCTCACTTGGCTAGATCATCGAGCCGGGCGAGCAGTGCCGCCCGGTCGATGTTAAAGTTTGCCTCGACCCACTCGTTCTCCAGTACCGACAACAGCTCTCCCACCCGTCGCCCTGCAGGAACGCCGGCGGCCATGACGTCGCCGCCGCTGAGCGGAAACTGCGGCTTGGACCAGGCTTGTGCCTGATCCAACAGCTTGTTCAGTCGGCCGGAGCGGCTCATCTCCGCCATATCCCCTTCCGCCTTGGACCTTGCGACCGCGAGTGCCAGCTTCAGCCGTGTGATGATCCCATCGGCGCCGTTGCGATAGAGCAACCGCTCGAACGCGGCCGACGAGAGTTCGTCGTTGACGGGCGCGGCACTCGCCCAGGCCTTGAAATAGGCCGCCTCGGCATTGGAAAGCTTCAGCCGCGCCGCCATCTTCGCCAGCCGCTCCGCATCCGGCGGTACGATCGATGCCAGCCGCAGCAAGGGATCCGGCGTCCAGCCTAGCGCCTGTTCCATCGCTACCAGCCCCGGAATGGCGTCGATGCCCCATTTCTCGGTTTCCGGCAGGATTTCGGTCAGCACCGCCACCTGCCGCATCCAGAGCAGCGCACGTCCGGGATCTTGCGCCGCAAGCAGCTTGCGCAGTTCCGACCAGACCCGCTCCGCCGACAGCGTCTTCAGCTTCGAGCGTGCCGCACTGCTCGCCCTAAGCCCGTCCGCATCCGGTCGGCCCGAACCGTAATAGGCGAAGAAGCGGAAGAACCTGAGCACCCTCAGATAATCCTCGGCGATCCGCGTCGCCGCATCGCCGATGAAGCGGATGTTGCGCTTCCCGATATCGGCAAGCCCATCCACCAGATCGACCACATCACCCTTCTCGTCAGCATAGAGTGCATTGATCGTGAGGTCGCGGCGCTCGGCGTCCCCCTGCCAGTCGGTGCTGAACGCCACCTTGGCGCGGCGACCGTCGGTCTCGACGTCGGTGCGTAGCGTCGTCACCTCGAACGGCTTGCCGTCGATCACGAGCGTCACCGTGCCGTGTTCGACGCCTGTCGGAATGGCCTTGATCCCGGCCTTGGCGGCCCGCTCGATGACGGTCTCCGGCGTCAGCGTCGTCGCGACGTCGATGTCGTTCACGTCGAGCCCCATCAGGCTGTTGCGCACCGCGCCGCCGACCACGCGCCCCTCGCCGCCATCGGCGTTCAAAAGCGCGAACACGCGCTTCAGCGCCGGGTCGTTGAACCAGGCTTGGTCGGCGAGGTTGGTCATGCGTAGAGCCTTTCGTAGAGCGTGCGGACAATGCCCGCGGTGATGCCCCATATCATCCGGGTTTCATAGGGCATGCGATAGAAATGCCGATCGAGGCCGTCAACCATCCGCTTGTCGCGCGTGTGATTGTCGGGATCCATCAGGAACGACAGCGGCACTTCGAAGACATCGGCCACCTCGTCGGGGTTCGGTCTCAGCTCGAAGCCGCGCTTGACGATGCCAAGAACCGGCGTGATGCGAAAACCTGTCGATGCCAGATAGACCGGCAGCCGCCCGATCGTCTCGACATAGGAGCCGTCGAGCCCGATCTCCTCCTCCGTCTCGCGAACCGCCGCCTGCTCCGCCGATGCGTCGACCGCGTCGATCGCGCCGCCGGGAAAGGCGATCTGGCCGGAATGCTTGCGCAGCGTCGCGGTGCGCAGCGTGAAGATGACATGCGCCTCGTCGCCATCGTCGACGACAGGCACCAGCACCGCCGCATCGCGCAGCTTGAAGGTCTCCACCTGCGCGACGATCTCGGGGTTGAGGATATGGTCGCCATGCTCGCGCCAGGACCGCTCCACCGGCCCGCCGTTCTGGTTGAGCGCGCGGCGGCGAAACTCGGCGGCGGAATAGAGCGGATTGTGGCCCGGCATCAAATCGCTCATCTCGAAAGCGCTTCCAGCTCGGCCGCCGGCATGACGGGAAAGATAGTACCGCCGGAGCGCAGGCAGAACATCGAAACGCCATCGATATCAAGCGTTTCGCCGAGTTCGACCAGTTCGTACATCACCGGCCGCGCCACCAGCGCCTCCAGCCGGCCGCGCACATGCAGGTAGGGTTTCAGCTCGCTGTTATCACCATGGATGACGAACCGCAGTTCATGCTCCGCCCCTGCCTCAACGACATCGCCGACATTGGTGCGGAAGGTCAGTAGCTGCTCGCCGTCGCGCTCGGTCGCAGTCATCTCGACGGCGACGAAGGGCGCGTCGATGACGCGGATGCCGACCTTTTCCACAGGAGTTACGAGATAGGTTTTTCCGTCCTCGTCCCGGCGCAGCACCGTCGAGAACAACCGCACCAGCGGCGCGCGACCGATCGGCGTGCCCATGTAGAACCATGTGCCGTCGGCGCGGATCTCCATATCGATGTCGCCGCAAAAGGGCGGATTCCACTTGTCGACAGGCGGCAAACCCCGTTGTCCGTCGCCGCTGTCGCCGGCGGCGCGCGAAATCAGCGCCGCGAGACCAGCCGCGTCAGTCGTCGCCTTGATCTCTTCAGCTGCCATTCTTCCGTCCCGGTTTGCTTTTACTCAACACTGTCACGAGATAGTCATTCGAAACGAACTTGTCAGCCCGTAACAACTCCATAAGTCTATCGGGTATGAGGCTTGCCTGTAAGTCCGACGATTCGCGACGAATGATTTCAGCCGCTGGAGATGCCTGATGGGTATGATGAAGACCGAAGCCCCGCTCGATGAAAAGGCGATGGTCGCCGCAGCCGAAAAGGCGCTGGCCGATATCGCGCTGGTCCGCGGCGAGGTCTCGAAGGTGATCTTCGGTCAGGAGAGCGTGGTCGAGAACACGCTTCTCGCCGTTCTCTCGGGCGGCCACGCTTTGCTCGTTGGCGTTCCCGGTCTCGCCAAGACCAAGCTGGTCACCACGCTCGGCGACGTGCTTGGCCTTGCCGGCAACCGCATCCAGTTCACGCCCGACCTGATGCCGTCGGATATTCTCGGCTCCGAGGTGATGGATCAGGACGAGAGCGGCCGCCGCTCCTTCCGCTTCGTCAAGGGCCCTGTCTTCGCGCAGCTGCTGATGGCCGACGAAATCAACCGAGCCTCGCCGCGCACCCAGTCGGCCCTGCTGCAGTCGATGCAGGAATACCACATCACCGTCGCCGGCCAGCGCTACGACCTGCCAGCCCCCTTCCACGTGCTTGCCACGCAGAACCCGCTGGAGCAGGAGGGAACCTATCCGCTGCCCGAAGCTCAGCTCGACCGCTTCCTGCTGCAGGTGGACGTCAACTACCCCGAGCTCGCGGCCGAACGCCAGATCCTCCTGGAAACCACCGGCCTCAGCGAAACAAAGCCGCAGGCGATCCTCAACGCCGAGCGGTTGCTCGAAATCCAGACGCTGATCCGTCAGATGCCTGTCAGCGACAAGGTGGTCGACGCAATCCTCTCGCTCGTGCGCTCCGCCCGTCCGGGCCAGGGCAATGCCGATACCGACAAGCACGTCGCCTGGGGCCCGGGTCCGCGCGCCGGCCAGGCGATGATGCTCTGCGCCCGCGCCCGCGCGCTCTACGAAGGCCGCCTCGCCCCGTCTCTCGACGACGTGCACGCGCTGGCCGAGCCCGTTCTGCAGCACCGTATGGCGCTGACCTTCGCCGCCCGCGCCGAGGGCATGTCCGTCCGCGACGTCATCGCCGGACTGGTCAAGCAGGCCAAGGCCTAACGGATCGGGATAAGGGAAGCCTCACGCGTGGCATCTATCGGACAGATCGTCAATCCGACCCCAGGCAGCGATGCGCTCGCCCGCGCAAGGCAGCGCGCCAGCCTCGTGCCGGATTGTCTGGTCGAGGCCAAGCGGATCGCCAACACCGTGATCAGCGGCTGGCACGGTCGCCGCAAGCGCGGCATCGGCGAGAATTTCTGGCAATTCCGCCCCTATACCGAGGGCGAGAGCCTGTCGCGCATCGACTGGCGTCGCTCCGCCCGCGACGACCACACCTATATCCGCGACCGCGAATGGGAAGCCGCCCACACCGTCTGGCTCTGGGCCGATATGTCGCCATCGATGATGTACAAGTCGAGTTATGCCGGTGTCTCCAAGGAAAGCCGCGCGCTCGTCATCATGCTGGCGCTGGCCGAAATCCTCGCACGCTCAGGCGAACGCATCGGCTGCCCTGGCGTCATGGAGCCGGTGTCAGCCCGCAACGCCGCAGAACGGCTGGCGACCGCGCTGATGCACGCCCCCCTCAGCGGCGGCCTGCCCGATACCGCGATGATCCGCGGCTGGAGCGAACTCGTGCTCATCGGTGACTTCCTCGACAGCTCGAAAGCCGTGATGGACCGCATCGCGCCGCTCGCCCGTCGCGGCCTGCGCGGCCACGTCATCGAGGTCGCCGACCCCGCCGAGGAGCTGTTCCCCTATAACGGCCGCATCGAGTTCACCGACCCCGAAACCGGCGACAAGCTGACCTCGGGCCGCGCAGAGAACATCCGCGACGCCTACAGCCACGCCTATTTCGCCCGCCGCGACGATCTTCGCCAATCGCTGCGCCATCTCGGTTGGACCTTCGTCAGCCACCGCACCGACCATCTCGCATCGGAGGCGCTGGTCGCCGTTCACATGTATCTCTCCGGCACGCCCGCCAAAGCCACGCATGGAGGGCAGCTATGAACGCCCTTCCCTTCGCCTTCGCTTTTCCCGCCATCCTCGGCGCCCTCGTGGCCCTGCCTGTCATCTGGTGGCTGCTGCGCCTGACGCCGCCGCGCCCCAAGAGCGAGGTCTTCCCGCCGCTGAAGATCCTGGCGACCGTGCTGAAGCGCGAGGAGACGCCGTCGCAGAGCCCATGGTGGCTGACGCTGCTGCGCATGCTGCTCGCCGCGGCCGTCATCCTCGCCATCGCCGATCCGGTCTTCAACCCGCGGACCAGCTCGATCGAATCAGGCGGCCCGCTCGTCCTCTTCGTGGATAACAGCTGGGCCTCCTCGCCCGATTGGGAACGTCGCGTCCAAACGGCCGATGCCCTGATCGACGACGCCGAGGCCGCAGGCACCCCCGTCGCCATCGCCTTTACCGCCGATCCCTCGAATGACGCAGTCGCCGGCACCGCCGCCGTCGCCCGCGACAAGCTACGCGCCGCCGAACCGAAGCCGCTAGTGCCCGATCGCGAACGCGCCTTCACGGCGCTGCGCGCAGCGTTGAACGGCGTCCATCCCGGCACGCTCGCCTTCCTGACCGATGGCGCCGCCTCGAAAGACAACGAGACCATTGTCCGCGATCTGGCAAGTTTGCAGCCGGCTGAGCTGCGCGTGCTGGAAGGCAGCAACGCCGGTGCGCTGGCCATCACTTCGGCGAGCAACGCGGCCGATACGATGTCCGTCAAGGTGACGCGCCTCAATAGGAATGGCCCGGCGTCTTTCGCGTTGAACGCTCTCGACCCCCAGGGTCGTGCAATCGCGAATGGGCGAGTGGATTTCGCAAACGGCCAAGGCATCGCGACGAGCTCCATTTCCGCGCCGTTCGAGATGCGGAATGATTTTGCGCGTATCACCGTCAACAACGGTGGAACGGCGGGCGCTGTGCACCTTCTCGACGATGCCTTCAAGCGCCGCCGCGTCGTGCTCTTGTCTGGCGAGGGCGCGGACCAGTTCCAACCGCTGCTCTCGCCGCTCTATTATATCCAGAGAGCCCTCCAACCCTACGCCGATCTGGTCGAGCCTAGCGATTCCGATCTTGCCGTGGCAATCCCGAAGCTGCTCGCCAATAACCCGTCCGTTATTGTCATGGCGGACATCGGCCGCCTGCCTGAAGAAACCTATGAGCCGCTCAAGCGCTGGATATCGAATGGCGGTCTGCTATTGCGTTTCGCCGGTGCCCGCATGGCGGCCGCCCCAGCGGACGATCCGCTGATCCCCGTTATATTGCGCCAGGGTGAGCGAGCACTCGGGGGAACATTGTCCTGGAGCCAGCCGCAGCCGCTTGCCGAGTTCCCGGCATTCGGTCCCTTCGCCGGACTTGCTCGCCCCGACAACGTCTCGGTCAAGCGTCAGGTCCTCGCGGAGCCTACCCCTGATCTGGCGGAGCGAACTTGGGCCAGTCTTCAGGACGGCACGCCGCTGGTGACGACGAAGCAGGTAGACGCGGGACAGATCGTGCTTTTTCATGTGACGGCAGAGGCCACATGGTCGGACCTGCCAATATCGGGAAGCTTTGTCGAAATGTTGCGCCGCATCGTCCAGATTTCCCGATCGGGCGGCGCCACGGCCGAAGCGACCAAGAACGTGCGCCTTTCCGAGAGTCTGCCGCCATTCCGGATGCTGAACGCCAAGGGCATGCTGGTGACCGAAACGGGCATCGCCCGTCCCCTTCTGCCGAACCAGAACAATGCCTCGCTGGCAAGTTTTGACAACCCTCCCGGCTTGTACGGCTCGGAAGAAGGCTTTACGTCCGTCAATGTCTTGCCGGAGAACGCGGAGCTCAAGCCGCTCGATACAAACGGTGTATCCGTTATCCGGGAGGGCTTCATCGGGGGCGAAAGCTGGTCGGCGAAGCCATCTCTGCTTCTGATCGCTTTTCTTCTGCTTCTGGCCGATGGCATCATCATGATCGTTATGAACAACGCCCTGCCACGGCTGCGCCGTGCCGCGAGTGTGTCCGTGCTGCTGCTTGCCGTCGCCATCGCAATTATCGTCAGGCCCGGAGACCTTCGAGCGAACGACAGCCGGCCGGGAGATGATCTTTTCCTGCAACGTTTGGACAACACTCACCTGGCTTATGTCGTGACCGGCGAGAATGATGTCGACCAGGTATCGGAGCGGGGTCTTGAAGGACTGACCGAATATCTCACATTCCGCACGACACTCGAGCCGGCGCCTCCCGTCGGCCTCGATCCGGCGACCGACGAATTGGCATTCTATCCGATCATCTACTGGCCGGTATCAGCGACGGCGCCGATGCCCTCCGCATCTGCGATAAGCCGCATTGACGCCTATATGCGCAATGGCGGGACCGTCCTGTTCGACACCCGCGACGCTTTCAGCTCGCTCGACAGCAATGGAGGCAACACCAGCGCCAATGGTCGACGATTGCAGGAAATCCTGGCCAATCTCGACATTCCTCCGCTCGAGCCCGTGCCTTCCGATCATGTGCTGACGAAGTCCTTCTATCTGCTATCAAGCTTTCCCGGACGCTATAGCGGCAGCCCCCTGTGGATCGAAGCGAGGCAGGACAAGGGAAACTCGGAAGCAAAATCGACCGCAGCATCTGATGGCGTTTCGCCTATACTGATCACCGGCAATGACTTCGCCGGGGCGTGGGCCGTCGATCAGAACGGCGCGCCCATGCTACCGACGGTCCCGTCGGACGAGGCTCAACGCGAATATGCCTTTCGCACAGGCGTCAACATCATGATGTATATGCTGACCGGCAACTACAAGACCGATCAGGTGCACGTCCCCGACCTCCTCCAACGTCTGGGGCAATGACATGACACTGGATTTCGTTCCGTTCGTCCCATGGCCCATTATTGTCGCACTCGCGGTCGTCATCGGGTTGCTGTCGATTTTTGCGCTCTGGCGCCGGATGCGTGGAGCATGGATTCGTGCACTCGCCGCCCTTGCGCTCCTGGCCGCGCTGGCGAATCCAGTCCTCCAGCAAGAAGACCGTGATCAGCTTTCGACGGTCGTTCCCGTGGTGATCGATCGCAGCCAAAGTCAGCTGACGCCCGAACGCACCGATATGACCGACAAGGCGCTTGCCAAGCTGAAGGAGCAATTGGCCCGCTTTCCGCGAATAGAGCCTCGCTTCGTCGAAGTTCATGAGGAGCGCAACTCCGACGCCCCCTCCACCCGCCTCTTCAACGCCTTGTCCGCCGCCGTGGCAGACGTGCCCCCCGCCCGCATCGGCGGCGCCATCATGCTGACCGACGGCGAGGTGCATGACGTTCCCGGCGTCAACCAGGCTCTTGGCTTCAACGCGCCGATCCACGGACTGATCACGGGCAAGGCAGACGAGTTCGACCGCCGCATCGAAGTCATCAAGGCGCCGCGCTTCGGCATCGTCAACGAGGAGCAGCAGCTGGTCCTGCGCGTCTTCGACGACGGCCCGAGCCCCGGCGGCACCGCCGACGTCACCGTCAAGCTCAACGGCAACGAGATCGGCACGCTGCAGGCGACGCCCGGCCAGGACACGCCCTTCTCCTTCAAGGTCGAGCGCGGCGGCAGCAATGTACTGGAATTTTCCGTGGCCGCTCTTCCCGGCGAGGTTACGGAGGCCAACAACCGCGCCGTTCACGTCATCGACGGCATCCGCGAGAACCTGCGCGTGCTCCTCGTCTCCGGCGAGCCGCATGCCGGCGAGCGCGCCTGGCGCAACCTCCTGAAGTCCGACGCCTCCGTCGATCTCGTCCACTTCACCATTCTGCGCCCACCGGAAAAGCAGGACGGCACGCCGATCAACGAGCTTTCGCTGATCGCCTTTCCCACACGAGAACTATTCGTCGACAAGATCAAGGACTTCGACCTGATCATCTTCGACCGCTACCAGCATCGCGGCGTCCTGCCGATCCTCTATTACGACTACATCGCCCAGTATGTCGAAAACGGCGGCGCGCTGCTGATCGCGGCCGGCCCCGAACATGCGGGCCAGGATTCGATTGCGCTGACGCCGCTCTCCTCGGTATTGCCCGCGGCCCCCACCGGCCAGATGATCGAGAAGCCTTTCTATCCCCGCCTCTCGGACGAGGGGAAGAAGCATCCCGTCACCCGTGGTCTCGACGGATCCGCCGACGAGCCACCGCATTGGGGCCGTTGGTTCCGCTCGGTCGGCGTCGAGCCGCCGCAGGGCGAGACCGTCATGGTCGGCGCCGACAACAATCCGCTGCTGGTGCTGAACCGCGCCGGCCAGGGCCGCGTCGCCATGCTGCTTTCCGATCAGGGCTGGCTGTGGGCCCGCGGCTTCGAAGGCGGCGGGCCGCACGTCTCGCTCTATCGCCGCATCGCCCACTGGCTGATGAAGGAGCCGGCGCTGGAAGAGGAAGCGCTGACCGCCCGCGCCTCCGGCCGCACGCTCGAGATTACCCGCCAGACCATCGGCGACAATCCTGGCAACGCCACGGTCCTCTATCCCTCCGGCAAGACCGAGACCCTGCCGCTCACCCAGTCCGAACCCGGCCTCTTCAAGGCCGAGAAGAGGATGGACGAGATCGGCCTGTTCGAGATCAGCAACGGGGAACTCTCGACGCTGGTGCATGTCGGCGCCGTCGATGCGCCCGAGTTCAAGGCGATGATCTCGACCACCGAGAGCCTGAAGCCTATCGCCGACAAGACGCGCGGCCTCGTTACCCGCGTTTCCGACAAGGACGGCGCGATAACGATCCCGCCGATCCTGCCCGTTCGAGGCCAGGTCCGCGTCGCCGACAACGATCGCATGCAGATCCACCTGACCAACGAGACGGTACTGAAGGGCATCAACACGCTACCGCTCTTCGCGGGCTTCGCCGGCGTCGGTGTCCTGCTGCTCGCCTTCGGCGCCATGTGGTGGCGCGAAGGCCGCTGATCCATGAACAAGCTTGAATTGACCGCAACACCCTCCCCCGATGATCTCTCGGTCATCGGCGAGGAACTGACGGCGTTCAACGCCGCGGATGTCGACCCCGCCGAACGCCAGCTCCTCGCCGTCCTTATCCGCGACGTTTCAGGAAAGGTTATCGGCGGCCTCTCCGGCTACACCGCCTGGGGCTGGCTGTTCACGCAACTGCTCTTCGTTCCCGAAAGCGAGCGCGGCAAAGGCCTCGCCGGCCAGCTGCTCTCGAAAGCCGAGGAGGAAGCCACCGCACGCGGCTGCCACGGCGCCTGGATCGACACCTTCAGCCCCCACGCGCTCAAAGCCTATCTCAGGCAGGGCTACGAAATCTTCGGCGAACTGCCGGATTTCCCCAAGGGCCGCACGCGCACCTTCCTGCGCAAGTCGCTCGGTCGCTAGTTCAGCGCCACCTGCCGCGTTTCCGCATCGATTGCCACCGCCGCGATGGCCGCGAGCACCAGGAAACCGGCGAACAGGCCGATCGCCACGCCAAGCCCTTCCGCCACCACGAAGGCCATGAGGCTCGGCGCCACTAGCCCGCCAAGCCGCGCCATCGCGCCGGCGGCTCCCATGCCGGTGCCGCGCGAGGCGGTCGGGTATAGTTCCGGGGTAAAGGCATAGAGCGCGCCCCAGGTGCCGAGAAGCGCGAAGCTCATGACAAGCAGCGAGGCGCCGACCAGCATGTCGCTTGGCGATACCACGAAGAGCAGGCATCCGAGCGCCGACAGCAGGCAGAAACCGATCAGCGTCGGCTTGCGGCCCCAGGCCTCGACGCCATAGGCGGCCAGTGCGTAACCCGGCACCTGCGCCAGCGCTACGAACACCAGGAAGCCGTAGCCCCGCACAAAGCCGAAACCATCGCTCGCGAGCTTCGCCGGCATCCAGGTGAAGACGCCGTAATAGGAGACTGAGACGAGGAACCAGATCGCCAGGATCATCACGCTGCGACGACGCAGTGCCGGCGAGAACACGCCTTCCGACGCGCCGTGTTGGATCGTGACAATCTCCTCGTCGGGCCCGAGCGGCGACTTGCCGTGCAGCGCAAGCATACGCTCGACGATGGCGCGCGCCTCCGCCGGACGATCGGTCCGCAGCAGATAGAGCGGCGATTCCGGCACGAAGAAGCGCAGGCCGAGACCGATCAGCGCCGGCAGCGCCGTCACCGCGAAGATATAGCGCCAGGCGTCCGCGACGCCGGCGACGCTGGCGCCCCAGGCGGCAAGCGCCACGATCAGCGTTCCGATCGCCCAGAAGCCCTCGAGCGCCACGAGCCAGCGCCCACGGCTTTTGGCCGGCAGGAACTCGGCCATCATCGCGTAGTCGACAGGCAGCGTGCCGCCGACGGCGATGCCGGTGAGAAAGCGCAGCGCCAGCAGGAAGGTGAAGTCGGGGGCGAAGATCGACAGCGTGCCGAACAGCGCGTCGCAGGCGACCGTGACGATCAGCACCCGCCGCCGCCCGATCCTGTCCGCCAGCCGCCCGAAAACGACGGCGCCGATAAGCATCCCCAGGAAGAACAGCGTGCCCGTCTGTAGCGCCTGCGGCACCGTCAGCCCAAAACTCTTGGCGATCAAGGCCGCCGTGAAGCCGACGGCGAGCACCTGCATGGCGTCGGCCGCCCAGACGAGGCCGAAGATTCCCATCAGCCGTTTCTGGAATGCACCCGTGCCGACGCGGTCCAGCGCCTCGTCCATCGAAATGCGACTCATGCTTCTCCCCTCAAGCCGATAGAAGGCCGAGCAAAGCACGCCCTTCGACAGGGCGTCAATAAAGCACGTGGTCTATTTGCGCCAGCCGATGACGCCCTTCAGCCGGGCGTGGGTGTCGTCCGCCAGCGGCACGACGAGAACGCGGCCGGGATCGACGGGCCCGGGAAAGGTCAGCGCGTTGTAGGCGACCTTCTCGAAGCCGAGCGGCCCGTAATAAGGCGGGTCTCCGACGAGGATCACGCCCTCGGACCCCTTGCGCTTGGCTGCCTCCACTGCGATCCGCACCAGTTCGCGACCGATGCCCCGGCTCTTGTGCGAGGGCCGCACCGCGAGCGGCCCGAGCAGATGCCCCTTCACGCCGCCCGCCTGCACCGGCGTCATCCTGACGGAGGCGATCGTCTCGCCGTCGTCGGCGCAGATGAAGGACAGCGACAGGTCGTGCGGCCCCTGCTCGCGAATGCGGGCTGCGGCGCGCGCGTGCCGGCCTGGGCCGAATGCTTCTTCGTTGATGTGTTCGATGGCGGCGTCGTGCGACGCGTCCTCGGTGAGGTAGACCAGATCGTGCTTGTGCATGATGAGAAAGAAACCGGATATGCGAATGGATGGAATCTCGAACACGCCGTCAGGCGTTCGGGAGCATCAGCGTCGTCGCAGGTTTCTTGGTGCGGTCATCAAATCGGGTTTCCTGAAAAGGTGAAATGGCCGATAGCAGGAAAAGAATCGGGCGTCCAATGGAAAAATCACGACTGGAAAACGTTGTGACGCACTGTTCAATCTTTGCCACACTGCAAAACCGCTCCAGCTGCGATATCTAGCCATCAACGCATGGATTGAAGGATCGAACACGATGGGTATGCTCGTTGACGGCGTCTGGCAGGACGTCTGGTACGACACGAAGGAAACCAAGGGCCATTTCAAGCGCGCGGCCTCGCAGTTCCGCAACTGGATCACCGCCGATGGCGAACCTGGCCCTTCGGGCACCGGCGGCTTCAAGGCCGAACCCGGCCGCTACCATCTCTATGTCTCTCTGGCCTGCCCCTGGGCGCACCGCACGCTGATCTTCCGCAAGCTGAAGAAGCTCGAGGATCTGATCTCGGTCTCCGTGGTCGACCCGCTGATGGTGGAAAACGGCTGGGAGTTCAAGACGGGACACGGCGCCACCGGCGACCAGCTCTTCGGCTTCAAGACCCTCTGGCAGGTTTATGTGAAGGCCGATCCGCATTATTCCGGCCGCGTCACCGTTCCCGTTCTCTGGGACAAGAAGACGAATACGATCGTCAGCAACGAATCCGCGGAAATCATCCGCATGTTCAACTCCGCCTTCGATCACCTGACGGGCTCGACGCTCGATTTCTACCCGAGCGATCTCCGCGCCGATATCGATGAGCTGAATGCGCTCATCTACGACACCGTCAACAACGGCGTCTACAAGGCGGGCTTCGCCACCACGCAGGACGCCTACGCGGAAAACGTCGTCAAGCTGTTCGAGACGCTGGATATGCTGGAAGAACGCCTCGGTAAGGGCCGCTACCTCCTGGGCGACCGGCTGACGGAAGCCGACTGGCGCCTGTTCACCACGCTGGTGCGTTTCGATGCCGTCTATGTCGGCCACTTCAAGTGCAACATCCGCCGCATCGCCGACTACAAGAACATCTCCGCCTACCTGCGCGATCTGTACCAGACGTTGGGCGTGAAGGAGACGGTGAACCTCCACCATATCAAGAACCACTACTATCGCAGCCACAAGACGATCAACCCAACCGGCATCGTCCCTGTCGGTCCCGAGCTCGATCTCGACCGCCCGCACGGCCGCGACGCACGCGCCGCCGCCTGATCGCTACCAGCGGTGCGAAACCTCGGCCTCGCCGGACAGTTCGGCGAGGCGGCGATACGTCGCCTCCGTCGTCCCCGCGGGAAGCGCATCGAGCGCGAAGAAGCCGCATTCGACGATCTCGCGGTCAGGCGCCCGCGGCGCGGTCTGCTCGACGTCAGCGCGATAGAACACGATATGATCGCGTCGGCTGGCGCCGGTGTTGAAATAGACATGGAACATCCGGGC
Source organism: Rhizobium sp. S152 (assembly GCF_030380735.1). Lineage (GTDB taxonomy): Bacteria > Pseudomonadota > Alphaproteobacteria > Rhizobiales > Rhizobiaceae > Rhizobium. Next base: position 889,970 of record NZ_JAUDRZ010000026.1, read on the forward strand.
CTGCCCGATGATCCTGAGGTTCCCCTCCTCCCTGAGTTCCTTGACCAGCGCGTCCTGCGCCGTCTCGCCGCGCTCTAGGCCGCCGCCGGGCATATGCCAGCCCGGCACGTAGCTGTGTCTGACGAGAAAGATGCGACCCGCCGAATCGAAGCAGGCCGCCCGCACCCCCATCGTCATCCCGCGCGACAGCGCGAAGTAGACATGCACGATGCGCATCAGGATGCGCGACTGCCAGGGGCGGATGTTGAGCGTCAAGCGTTTTCCAGTTCTTCAATCCGATCAAGCAGATGTGTTTGAAATACAAAGATCATGGGCTATGTGTGCAAGCATGTTCAAGCTCGCGCACATTTCAGACATTCATCTCGGACCCCTGCCCCGACTTTCAGTCCGCGAACTCTTTTCCAAACGCATCACAGGCTTTGTGAACTGGCATCGCAACCGGCGCAAGCACCTTTTCGGCAGCACGCTCGATCTGCTGCTGGATGACATCGCCGCGCGCGAGGCCGATCACCTGGCCGTCACCGGCGATCTCGTCAACCTCGCGAGCGGCATCGAGATCCGCGCCGCCGCCGCCTGGCTGGCCGAGCTCGGCGACCCCGAAAAAACCTCGGTCGTTCCTGGAAATCACGACGCCTACGTGCCCGGCGCCTACGAGAAATCGATGCGTGCCTGGTACGCCAACGTACGTGGCGACCTTGCGCCTGCCGAATGGCCGGAAGGTCGCCATATCTTCCCGTACCTGCGCGTGCGCGGCAAGGTGGCCATCGTCGGCTGCTCCACGGCCGTCGCCACACCGCCGTTTGCCGCCAGCGGCTTCTTCGGTGAGCGCCAGGCCCGCGACACGGTGAACATGCTGCGCGCCGCCGGCGAGGCCGGCCTCTTTCGCGTGGTGATGATTCACCATCCGCCGATCCGCGGCGCCACCTCCTTCCACAAGCGGATGATCGGCATTCGCCGCTTCGGCGCCATGATCTCGACCGGCGGTGCCGAGCTCGTGCTGCATGGCCACACGCACCTGAACACGCTCTCCTGGCTTCGCGGCCAGACCGGCCCGGTGCCCGTCGTCGGCATCGCCTCCGCCTCGCAGGGCCCCGGCGGCATGAAGCCGCCCGCCGCCTACAATCTTTTCAGCATCGACGGCTCGCCGGGCGCCTGGGAATTGAAGGGCGAGCGCTTCAGCCTCAACGAGACAGGCGACGGCGTGATCCAGAAAAGCACTGATATCTTCAAGCTTTAGCTCTACCGGCGGAATCACTTTCGCACCCACTTGAATCATCGCGCGAACGTGACGCTTCCCTGAAACAAGATCGCCCCGCCCTCTTGGTATTTTAAGGACTGCGAGTACAATCATTTGCGTCTGCGTCGTCCTGTGTCGTCAATTCAGGGAGCAATCGCATGTATATCGCGCGCCAAACATTTCGCGGCCTCGCGCTCGCCGGCTGTCTCACGCTTGCCTTCACCCTGCCCGCCTTCGCCGCCGGCGAGGAGAGCGACGAGACCAAGCCACCGCCCAAGACCGAAACCACGACCAAATGCGCCGATGGCAAGATCTGGGACAAGAAGCGCAAGGAATGCGTAACGCCGAAGAAGCACAGCTTCAACGACGACGACCTCTACAAGGCCGCCCGCGAATTCGCCTATGCCGGCCAGTATGACAACGCGCTGAAGGTGCTCGATCTCGCCGAAAACCAGAACGACCCACGCATCCTGAATTACCTCGGCTACGCCAACCGCAAGGCCGGCCGCATGGAACTGGGGATGTCCTACTACCGCAAGGCGCTGCAGGCCGACGAGAATTATATTCTCGCCCGGTCATACATGGGCCAAGCTTTGGTGGAACAGGGTGACGTACAGGCCGCCCGCGTCCAGCTCGTCGAAATCCGCGATCGCGGCGGCGAGCAGACATGGGCCTACAGGTCTCTTCTGCAGTCGCTGAACGGATACCGGACCTACTGAAGTCCGGACCGATGCAACCTGACGAAGAAAAACCTTGAGAACCCGTGTGATACGCCGACGAATGCTTGCGAAGCATCAGCGGATTGTTTCATAAGTGTTACAGAGGCAATATAAATCGCTTTCATGCTGGGCCTTCCGCCCGACTGCTTAGCCACCATCTGGGAAGACTATGCGTCAAGCCGTGACGACCATCGATATCAGACGCGACCTTGTGGGATTGCTGCCCCGGTTGCGTCGTTTCGCGATGACGCTCGCCGGTGACGCGGCCGCGACAGACGAACTCGTCCAGGTCGTCTGTCAGCGCGCCATAGCCAAGAGCGCCCAGTGGAAGGGCGAAGGCCGTTTGGAGAGCTGGGTCTATACCGTCACCCGCCAGCAATGGGCCGAAGACAGCCGCCGGCGCAAGCCGCATCCCCCGCAGAAGACCAACGTCACCGAGTTTCGAAGCGGCGGCCAAGGCATGATCATGGATACCGACGCGATCCACCGGATGATCGGCGAGATGCCCGAGGGCATCGCCAGCGTCTTCCTGTTGGTGGCGGTCGAAGGCCACAGCTACCAGCAGGCCTCCGACATCATGGGCCTGCCGTTCGATACCGTCGTCTCACATCTCGCCGCGGCCAGACTGCATCTTGCCAGCATCGCCGACAACTACCCGCACAGGTACTGATTTGCTCGACTTCAAGAAACTGCCGCTCGACGCCCAGCTGACCGCCCTCCTCGACGGCGAGACGACGCCCGAACAGAAGCACGATCTGGAAAAGCGCCTGACGACGGACGAAGGCGCAAGGCGGCTTTACGACAAGCTGCGCACCGGCACCGATTTCGGCAAGCACCGCCTTGAGGACGTGTTGAAAGAGCCCGTGCCGCTGGCACTGGTACGTTCGATCAAGAACGTCCAGCCGCCGAAGACGCCAGTCGCCTCGCGCATCTCCCGCCCGGCCATGAAGTTCACGCCATCGGGTCCGCAGGCGATCGCCGGCGCGCTGGCACTTCTCATCGTCGGCTGTTGCATCGGCTATTTCGCCGCCGGCAACCAGGACGGCCTGACCGGCACGCAGCCGCAGGCGATCGACACCATCGTCAATCCCGCCGACTGGCTCGCCGACGTCACCGCCTACCAGCGCCTGATCGCCCGCCAGCCGCGCCACATCGTCGAGGTTCCAGCCTCCCAGGCCGAGGAAATCTCGACCTGGCTCACCTCGACCGTCGGCGTCGCCTTCCGCGTTCCCGATCTATCCGCCAGCGGCTGGACCTTCCAGGGCGCGCGCGTGCTGCTCGCCGGAGGCCGGCCCACCGGACAGCTGATCTACACCAGCGCCGACGGCGACCTGGTCTCGATCGCCTTCCTCAAGGAAGGTCAGCTTCAGTCGCCCGATACCGATGACTTCAAGGAAACCATCCGTGACGAGATCGGCCTGGTGAGCTGGCACAATGCCGGCACCACCTACGTCCTCGTCGGCCCCTCCTCCGAGGCATCGCTAAGCCAGCTGGCAATGGAGATCGCAACCGCGATCTGAAGCGACAAATAAGAAGCGGACACAAAAAAGCGGGCGCCGCATGCGACGCCCGCTTTGTAATTGTCATAGCCGAATATCAGGCCTTGCCGGCCCTCACATCAAGCACCCGGTTCGCCGCCGAGACGATCGCTTCCAGCGACGCACCGACAATGTTGGTGCTGATGCCGGCGCCGAAGAGCTTGCCGCCGGGGTAAGACGTCTCGACATAGGAGATGGCGGACGCATTCGAGCCGTGCTGCAGCGAGTGCTCGGAATAGTCCTGCACAGCCATTTCGACCCCGAGATAGTCCGAGAGCGCATTGATGAAGCCATCGATCGGGCCGTTGCCGCGTCCCTCGATCTGCTTGGTCACGCCATTGTCGGTGATCTCGGCGGACACGATGCGAACGCCCTTGCGCTCCGGATCGGCGAAGGTCTGGTGATCGACGAATTTGATGCGGCCCTTCGGCTGCGTCACGTAGCGCTCGATGAAGTGATCGTAGATCCGCTTCGACGGCAATTCCTTGCCCTCTTCGTCGGTGATCCTCTGGATCTCCTCACGGTACTCCACCTGCAGGTTGCGCGGCAGGTTGAGGCCGTAATCCTGCTGCAGGATATAGGCGATGCCGCCCTTGCCCGACTGCGAGTTGATACGGATGATCGCCTCGTAGGAACGGCCGACGTCCTGCGGGTCGATCGGCAAATACGGCACTTCCCAGACCGGGTGGTTGGCGACCTTGATCGCCTTCATGCCCTTGTTGATCGCATCCTGGTGCGAGCCGGAGAACGCCGTGTAGACCAATTCGCCGACATAAGGGTGGCGCTCGCCAATCGGCATCTGGTTCGAATATTCGAACACGTCCTTCATGCGCACGATGTCGGAGCAGTCGATCTCCGGATCCACACCCTGCGTGAACATGTTGAGCGCCATCGTCACCACGTCGACATTGCCGGTGCGCTCGCCGTTGCCGAACAGCGTGCCCTCGACACGATCAGCGCCCGCCAGCAAGGCCAGTTCGGCGGCGGCGATGCCGGTGCCGCGGTCGTTATGCGGGTGCAGCGAGATGATCAGGTTCTCGCGATTGTCGAGATTGCGGCACATCCATTCGATCTGGTCGGCATAGACGTTCGGCGTTGCCATTTCGACCGTGGACGGCAGGTTGATGATCAGCTTGTTGTCGGGCGTCGGCTTCATCACCTCGATGACCGAGTTGCAGATCTCCAGCGCAACTTCCAGCTCGGTGCCGGTGAAGCTCTCGGGCGAATATTCGAAGCGATAACCACCGCCGGCCTTGGCCGCCATGTCGGAAATCATCTTCGCCGCGTCGACCGCGATCTGCTTGATGCCGTTGACATCCTTGGCGAAGACCACGCGACGCTGCAGCTCGCTTGTCGAATTGTAGAAGTGAACGATCGGCTTGTTGGCGCCTTCCAGGGCTTCAAAGGTGCGCGTGATCAGCTCCGGACGGCACTGCACCAGCACCTGCAGCGACACGTCCTCGGGCACGTTGCCCTGCTCTACACACCAGCGCGCGAAGTCGAAATCCGTCTGCGAGGCCGACGGGAAGCCGATCTCGATTTCCTTGAAGCCCATGTCGAGCAGCAGCTGGAACATCCGCGCCTTGCGGTCGTGGCCCATCGGGTCGACCAGAGCCTGATTGCCGTCGCGCAGGTCCACGGAACACCAGATCGGCGCCTTGGTCAGCGTCTTGGTCGGCCATGTGCGATCGGGGATGTTGACCTGCGGATAAGGGCGATATTTCATCGCCGCGTCAGGCATGCCGTGGGAGCGGGTCTTCGTGTCCATGTCTTCTCTTCCTATTCCCGTCATCTGGCCGCGGTCATAGCGCATGGCCTGCCTGTTGGCGATGACGAATCCGGCGCAAAGCGTCCGGTTGATCGATTTTTGGGATTAGTCGCGAGGAGCGATGGCCGGGCGGGCTTTCGGCCGCCGGGCGCTCCTCAACGGACCCGGCAACCGCGCGTAAGGCCGAGGAGAAGAAGCGAGGTCAGGGCGCGCGTATTGTCACTCAAGGCGATACGCCCGCGTGCAATCTGCTCAGAAATCATGATGCCCGTGCTCTTCATGGCGGCTTGTATAGCGACAGGGAGGGAGACTGGCAAGCCTCTATCTCGGCTAGGCCTCTATCTAGGCTCGGACAGGCCTTCAAGGCGTTCTTCAATCCAGCGCTGGATCAGAGCCTGCCGCGTTGTCCCCAGACGCTTGACTTCGGTATCGAGCGTAAGCACCGCCGAAATCGGCAGATCAAGATCGATACGCTCGTGAACATCACCGAGGCGGCGCGCCTGCGACCAGTCGACATAGTCACTGATATCTTCGCCATCATCGAACTTCTTGTCGAACTCTTCAGCCGTGATTGTCTTCATAGCGTTGGATTTCCTTATCCCTTGCCCGCCTTACGGATATAAGGCGGCAGCGATGGCCTCGCCAGGTATAGACCGCCGTCCAATATTTCTCCGCGATCCGAGCGGTCAGGATGTATCGCAATTCCGGCGCGGACATCACCGGTGCCTCGACACCCCGCGCATCCATCCACAGCGCCTGCGCCTCGACAAAGTCGATGCCGTGCTTGTCCTTGTTGGACGCACTCTTCTCCGGATCGAATTCAAAATCCATGGACGCGCCCGCGCAGACAAAGCCTGACGGGGGTGATTTTACGCGCGCCGCACCAACCTTTGCAAGCCCATCATCAGCCCGCCCGCAAGCAGCCCCCAGAACGCCCCGGAAATCCCCCCGAAAGACACGCCCGACGCCGTCACCAGGAAGGTGATGGCCGCGGCTTCCCGCGTATCGGGCGCCTGGAACGCCGCCATGGCCGAGCCGGAAAAGGCGCCGACCAGCGCCAGCCCCGCCACAGCCTGGATCAGGATCGGCGGCGCCAGCGCCACGGATGCGGTGACCGCACCCGCAAGCGGCCCGAGAATGAGATAGCAGACGCCGCAGACGATCACCGCCCAGTAGCGCCGCTTCGGATCGGGATGCGCATCCGGCCCGGCGCACATGGCAGCCGTGATCGCCGCCAGATTGACCGCATGGCCGCCGAACGGCGCCGACAGCAGCGAGAAGAAGCCGGTCGAGGCGAACAGCGAGCCGGGCTTGGTCTCGTAGCCGTTGACCTTCATCACGGCGATGCCGGGAATGTTCTGCGAGGCCATGGTGACGATGAAGAGCGGCAACGCGATCGAAATGAAGGCCGGCAGGTTGAACACCGGCATGACGAACTCGACCGTCGGCACCAGCGAGCGCTTGACCGTATCGAGCGCACCCACGGGCACATCGACCCCGAAGACCACGACCAGCACGAAAGCCGCCAGCGCCGCCGGCACCGCCCATAGCCGCTTGAAGGCACCGACGACGATCCACGCAAGCACGATCGGCAGCCCGAGCAGCGGATTGAACCCGACCGCCTTGACCGGCGCGAAGCAGAGCCCGATCAGCACCCCCGCCAGCATCGCATTGGCAAGCGGCGCCGGAATGGCCGCAACAGCCCGCCCCAGCGGCTTGAACAGCCCGGCGATAACGATCAGCAGCGCGCAGATGATAAAGGCCCCGACGGCCGCATTGAACCCGCCCTCGACCACACCGGTGGCTGCGAGCAGCGCCCCACCCGGCGTCGACCACGCCATGCTGATCGGCAGCCGCGACGTGGCGCTGAGCACGATCGCGCAGAGCCCGAGCGAGACCGATAGCGCCATCAACCCCGAAGCCGCCTGCGCCTCCGTCGCCCCAACCGCCTGCAGACCATGGAGCACGACGGCGAACGAACTGGCGAAACCAACAAAAGCGGTGAGAACGCCCATGAACAGGGCCTGGACGGAAAAGTCTTTGAGCATGACGGGGACTCGTGAACGCGAATATGCGCATGGAGCATCAGAGACCGTGAACACGCAAGGGCAGATCGCGCCCAATTCGTCGCCTCTGAGCTATTGAGCAGCCACGCCCGCGGATGCTGCTATGGATGCCTGGCGAAGAAGATCATCTCGTCGGAATGCGCAGGATCAAACGGTCCCCCGCCCCAATCTCCCATCACACTTTCGAGCCGGAGACCGGAGGCGACGAGGTGGCTCTCGATCTCATCGATATCCGGAAATAAAAGCTCACTCGACGAAACCAGAACTTCATCCGGAAAAACATAGCGCGTGTCGAAACGAATTCGTTGGTCACCAACAGAAAGCACCTCGCGTGTTTCCCGAACTGCAGTGCCATCAATCTCGAAGTCGAAGCTGCCGCCATCCCACCGCGCGCGCCAGTCGATTGCGGGATTGCGCGACTCGAAGACGATCAATCCACTCTCAGCCAGATGTCGTCGCATCACGTCGAAGGTGGCGCGAATGTCGGCCGGCTCGAGCAGCACCTGAAAGGCGTGACCGGTCATGATGATCAGATCGAAACGTTGATCGGAATGAAAGTCCTGGGCGAAACATTGCACCCATTCGATCCGGTCGCCCTGTGGCATCCGCCGCGCCACGTCGAGCATCGCCTTGGAGGGATCGGCGCCGGTGACGTCATGGCCGAGTGCTGCATAGGCATTGCAGATCAGCCCGGTGCCACAGCCGAGATCGAGGATGCGTTTGCGGCCCTCGCCTGCCAGGGCGACATAGAAGTCCCGATCTTCCGACCAGCCGCTGTCCAGATCGTAAAGCGCGGCAAGCCGTGGGTGTTCGTAATGTAGATCCGGCATCTCGCTCCTCCCGATCGTTGCCCTACCACAAAACAAAAAAAGCGCCCCCGCCCGCCATCCGGCAGCCGAGGGCGCTCTCATCTCAATCCGATCAGATGTCGCTCTGCGACGTCACGATGCGCGACACCAGGCCGTAGGCCTTGGCTTCCTCGGCCGACAGCCAGTAGTCGCGGTCGGTGTCGGCTGCGATCTTCTCGTAGGGCTGGCCGGTGGCCGCCGACATGATCTTGTTCAGGCGCTCGTTCATCTTGATGATCTCGCGTGCCTGGATCTCGATGTCGGATGCCATGCCACGCGTGCCGCCGGAGGGTTGGTGCAGCAGGAAGCGTGTGTTGGGCAGGCAAAGGCGCTGCTCCTTCGGGGCGGCGACGAAAATCAGCGCGCCGGCCGAAGCGACCCAGCCGGTTCCGATCATCCAGACCTTCGGCTTGATGAACTTGATCATGTCGTGGATCGAATCGCCGGATTCGACGTGGCCGCCGGGCGAATTGACGTAGATGCGGATATCGTCGTCGCTGGCCGCGGCAAGCGCCACGAGCTGCGAGCAGACCTTCTGCGCCAGTTCCTGGTTGATCGGTCCATAGATGAAGATCGAACGCGACTTGAAAAGGTTCGCCTCCGTTTCCTTGCCGAGCGGCAGTTCCTTCGTCTTGTCGTCCTGGTCTTCGTCGTTCATTCGAACCTCTCTCACGTAAATTCGGGTTCCTCGCACATAGTGCGACTCAATGCGTAAAACAATGCGGGAAAAAGACAAGCCACGGAACGGGTGAAGATATGGTTAGGGCCGGAATGTCCGCGAACCCGGCTTACCGAAATGTAACTCGCGCAGGCTTTGAAAAGCCCAGATCCGGTCCTACCTCATGCTCAAGGCTCGTATCCGCCCGCCATCAAGGAGACCGCGATGTCACCCGAAGAACGCCAGCTGCTCACCTCCCTCTTCGACCGCGTGCGCACCGCCGCCACCACCCCGCGCGACCGCGACGCCGAGGCCCTGATCGACCAGGGCACACGCGATCAACCCTATGCCGCCTATTATCTGGCGCAGGCCGTCATCGTCCAGGAAAAGGGGCTCGAGGCGGCGGCCAGCCATATCAAGGATCTCGAGGCTCGCATCAAGCAGCTGGAAAGCGGTGAAACCGAGCACCGCCAGGCCGAACAGGGCGGCGGCTTCCTGAGCTCGATCTTCGGCAGCGCCCAGCCGCCGCAGCCCGCCCCACAGCCGCAATCCGGCCCCTGGGGCAGCACGGACGCGAACGCGCCGCGCCAGCAGATCCGCGAGGACCGCGGCTTCGACGGCGGCCCGCGCCCGATGCAGCAGCAGCCCTCCGGCCCGTGGGGCGCAAGGGCCGCGGCTCCCTCGGCCGGCGGCAGCTTCCTGCAGGGCGCGCTAGGCACCGCGGCCGGCGTTGCCGGCGGCATGCTGCTCGCCAATTCGTTGAGCGGCATCTTCAGCGGCAACCACATGTCCTCGCTGGGCCTCGGCTCGCTTGCCTCGGGCGCCAATCCGCTCGGCAACAGCCCCGTCGAGGAAACCGTCATCAACAACTATTTCGGTGACGACAAGGACAAGACGCAGACCGTGGCCGACGACAACAAGGACGACGACGCCACCACCGATGACGACGGCCTGCAGCAGGCGGACTACGACGACGGCGACGACCAACAGGATTTCGGCAACGACGACAGCTTCGACGTGTGAGCCGTTGAGGCTAACCGACTGAAATTATGACACGTCCCCCATTCGCGACGTCATTCTCGGCCTTGTGCCGAGAATCTAATCACGTCTCCAGAAACGCGACGGTGCTGCCGGAGCGCCGACGAGCCGGCCATTGGTGCCCGTATAAGCCGTCGACGCAGGAATCCATTGGCGTTGAACGCGCGGCAACGTGCTTAGGTCCTCGGGACAAGCCCGAGGACGACGGTCGAGTAAGGAGCTGCCGCCTACAACCATCTGAAATCGTAACATTTCCACACTCGCGACGTCATTCTCGGCCTTGTGCCGAGAATCTAAGCACCCCTCCATGAATGCAACGGCGCGGTGGGGCACAGACGAGCCAGCATTTGGTGCACGTATCGGCCATCAGTGTGCAGGTCCATTGGCGTTGAACGCGTGGAGACGTGCTTAGGTCCCCGGGACAAGCCCGAGGACGACGGTCGAACGCGGAGCACCCGCCTCTAACCATCTGAAATTACATCATTCGCCGCACACACAAAAACGGCGACCATCCGGCCGCCGTCCACACCCTTCACCCGCGACCCCGATAGGTCGCGACACCCTGGTCGGGCAGCCATACGCCCTCGGGCGGCTTGCCGGTCTGCCAGAACACGTCGATCGGGATGCCGCCGCGCGGATACCAGTAGGCGCCGATCCTGAGCCACTTCGGATCGAGCAGCTCGACCAGACGCTTGGCGATATAGATCGAGCAATCCTCATGGAAGGCGCCGTGGTTGCGGAAGGAGTGTAGGAAGAGCTTCAGCGCCTTGGATTCCACCAGCCATTCGTTCGGGATGTAGTCGATGACGATATGGGCGAAATCCGGCTGGCCCGTCATCGGGCAGAGCGAGGTGAATTCGGGCGCGGTGAAGCGCACGACATAATCGGTGCCTGCGTGATTGGACGGCACCTTTTCCAGCACGGCTTCTTCCGGCGAGGTCGGCGCTTCGGTCTGTTTTCCCAGCATGGACAGGCTGGAGACGTCGGTATTGGGCATTCAAGCCTCCTTGATGACTTTGACGCGGATGCCGTGGGCCTTTTCGCCCTCCGGCTCGACGTGAATGGCGATGCTGGAGCCCGGATGCACGGCGCGGATGGCATCTTCAAGGCGGTCGCAGATATCGTGCGCCTGCCTTACAGACATCGCGGCCGGCACGACAAGATGGAAATCGATGAAAGTGACGGCACCGGCGCGCCGGGTCTTGAGGTCGTGCACGCCGAGCGAACCGGCCGCATGCGTGGCGATCGCCGTCTTGATCGCTTCTTCTTCCTGCGGCTCGACTGCCTGGTCCATCAGCCCGCCGATCGAATGCGAGATCACCTTCCAGCCCTGATAGAGGATGTTGATGGCAACCAGAATGGCGAGAACAGGGTCGAAGATCGCATAGCCGGTGGCGATCGCGAGCAACAGGCCAATCAGCACGCCGACGGAGGTGACGACGTCCGACATGATATGCTGGCCATCGGCCGTCAGCGCCGCCGAGCGATACTTGCGCCCTGTGGTGATCAAGAGCCGCGCCCAGACGGCGTTGATCACGCCGGCCGCGAAGTTGATGGCAAGACCCAGCACCGGCGCCTCAAGCATGCGGGGATCGGCCAGATGCCCCACCGCCTCGTTGACGATCAGAAGGGCCGCGACCACGATCAGCACACCCTCGGTGACCGCCGAGAGATACTCCGCCTTGTGGTGCCCGAAGGGATGATCGTGATCGGCCGGCTTCTGCGCGTAGCGGATGACGAAGAAGGCGATGAAGGCGGCAACGACGTTGACCGTCGATTCCAGCCCATCGGACAGAAGCGCCACCGACCCCGTGACCCACCAGGCCACCATCTTAAGGCCCATGACCCCGAGCGACATCGGAATACCCCAGAATGCCAGCCGCCGGACGGTCAGATTCCCCTGTTCGCTCATCTCTGTCCCTCTGCCTTACCCAAGTCTTCAATGCGAGTGCGGATGCGAACGAATTGCAGAAACAACGCCATTCAAACGCAAAACCGCCCGCGCGAAAATCGCGCAGGCGGCTGTTGCGGGGGATATGGGCCAGAAATGCGGATTTGTCAAAGTGGAAGTGCGTGGGGTGAGGCGCGGCGATCGTGTTCCGACCGCTCGGGTACCTCTGGAGGGGCCACGTCACTTAAAATCGCAGGCGAAGCCAACTCAGCGAGTTTGATACTCTGCCTCGTCACGAGCGAGCCGAGCTTCTCGAAGGCGTTGAGTCTTAGCCTGGCGCGCCTGTTCTTCGGTCTGGAGTTCCTCGGCAGCCTGGCCGCGTGCGAAGAACTGCGATTGAACGCGGTCGAATGCGATTTCGGCCTGCTGTCTGGATTTACTATGGGTCATGAAACCTCCTCGGGTTTCGGGGTAGAAAGCGAAAAGGCCGGACAACATTGCCCGGCCCTTCAAACGCGCGTCCCCTTGCCAGTACATCCGTGGTCAATGGGACAGCATCTTCAATTATGCAGCCTGCAGGTTGCAGGCAGACATCTTCCCGGACTTGGCGTCTCGCTCGAGATCGTAGCCAATCTTCTGACCTTCGACGATTTCGCGCATTCCGGCACGCTCTACCGCAGAGATATGGACGAACGCATCAGCGCCGCCGTCATCCGGCTGAATGAAGCCGAAGCCCTTGGTGGAATTGAACCATTTTACTGTGCCTGTGGTCATGATGAACCCTTTCAAAGCATAGAGTGAAGAACCGCAGAAGCGATGCTTCGCGGACGGTGATACGACTATTTTTGAAAGAGAAGGTTCGAATAGACGCGGTGCCAATCGCGCAGTAGACAAAGCTCGGCAAGCAAAAGATCGATAAAACCAAAAATAGAGACATTGGACCGAAAGTCAACCGATAGTTTTCCAGAGACCACAAGAGGTCGCGGAACCCGCCGGGAAAACCATCGCTCTCCCTGCAAGTGCGCGCCGGCTGTATCACAGGAGCAAAGCTGAGGCTCGACGGCGGGATGTGGCCTGGACAGTGATCTTCGTGATATCGGCTTAGGGCTGAAAGCAGCCGCGCGCCCTATTCCCCGCTCTCCTCGACTTCGCCAACCACCACCACCGTCTGCGGCCAGCGCAACAACGCCGCCTCGCCAGCCTCGTTCAGCGCATAGACGCCCTTCCCCTGCCGGTCGAACCAGCCATAGACATTGTCGAGCAGGATCCGCCCCGCCTGCGGTGCCCAGGCCTTCATGTCGCGCGGTCGTGCCAGCCCCTGTTGCAACGCAGAGGCGCAGATCAGCGCCTGCTGCCGGTAGGCGGTCATGATCGGCGAGCGCGTGGCGCCGCCGAGCGCCGGATCGCCCTGCCGTTTCCTGTGTTCTTTCACAAGCCGTGTCCGCCGCTTCGGGTTGGTCCTCGGCATCGGCGATACGGAACTAACGATGATGCTGACCTCGCCGGTATCGGATATGCCGAGCATGCCGATCCCCATCCGCCGGCAGAGATCGCGATAGCGCTTGTCCGCCTCGCGCCCCCGCCCCTTGGCCGAGACCCTGGCCGCGATCCACACCTCATCCGCCATCGCTGCCCGGTCGACCGCCTGCAGGATAAGCTCGAGATTGAACGACATCTTCAGTTCGCAGACCACAACGACCGGCGGCTCGCTTTCGCTCAAGCCCACGACATCGCAGCTCGCGACCTCCCCCTTCACGACATAACCCGCCGCCTCCAGAAAGGTCTTCACCGGCAGATAAAGCGAGGTCTCCATCGCGAGGCTTACGGATTGAGCTCGGCGATCTCGCCGAACTGCGCGAGCAGCCGCGGCGAGAGCATGTCGCCGCTTTCCTCGTCGACGGTGATCGCATAGGCCGCGACGCCCGCGAAGCGCTCCGACATGGCCGACGCGATCTTCTCCGCGCTGATAGGGTTAGACGCCTGCCGCATCTCGCCGGGAACGAGGTTGCCGCGGTTCTTGCGGTAAGGGATCACGATAAACTTTTCACCAGTGGACACGCGCATTCTTCCCGATTGATCGTTCCTGAAACGTTCTGATTTGGAGGCGGATGTCAATGGTGTGGGTGGATGAAAGGATGCATCGAGCCTGTGGCCCCCCTCTGCCCTGCCGGGCATCTCCCCCACAACGGGGGAGATCGACTGGCGGTGAGATTTACGCCAACCAATGAGCGTGGAGCGAGCGGCCGCGCCCAGCCGATCTCCCCACCTGTGGGGGAGATGGCCGGCAGGCCAGAGGGGGTATCACACCCACCAGCCTGGCAAACCGAGCCGCCCCCTCAGGCCGCCTTCGTCGCGCGCTTCCTCGACAGATGTGCCACGACATTCTCGATCATCCGCATGCCGGCGTCGCCGCCGAGCGTCATGATCGATTCCGGGTGGAACTGCACGGCCGCGATCGGTTCCTTGGCGTGCTCGATGCCCATGATCGTGCCGTCCTCGCTTTCCGCCGTGATGATGAAATCGCGCGGCAGCGTCGAGGGATCGGCGAAGATCGAGTGGTAGCGGCCGACGGTGACCTCCTTGCCGAGACCCGAAAACACCATGCCCGGCTCCAGCACGCGGATGCGCGAGGGCTTGCCGTGCATCGGCAGTGCCAGCTGCCGCAGCTCGCCGCCATAGGCTTCGGCAAGCGCCTGAAGCCCCAGGCAGACGCCGAAGATCGGCAGGTTGCGGGCACGCGCCTTCTTGATCGTCGCCTTGCAGTCGAAATCCTTGGGATTGCCAGGACCGGGCGAAAGCACGACGAGATCGGGATCGAGCCGGTCGAAAATCTCGTCGGCCACCGGCGAGCGCACGGTCGAGACCTCCGCTCCTGTCTGGCGGAAATAATTGGCCAGCGTATGCACGAAGCTGTCTTCGTGGTCGACCAGCAGAATCTTGACGCCCTTGCCCACAGTGGCGACGTCGCGGGAGACCTTGCCGGAATTGCCGGCCTTGGCATCGCGGATGGCGGAAAGCATGGCGGACGCCTTCAGTTCGGTTTCGGCTTCTTCTTCGTGCGGGTCGGAGTCGTTGAGCAAGGTCGCCCCTGCCCTGACTTCGGCGATCCCGTCCTTGATGCGCACGGTACGCAGCGTCAGCCCGGTGTTCATGTCGCCGTTGAACCCGACCATGCCGATCGCCCCGCCATACCAGGCGCGCGGGCTCTTTTCATGGCTTTCGATGAAGCGCATGGCCCACAGTTTTGGCGCGCCCGTCACCGTCACGGCCCAGGCGTGCGAAAGGAAGCCGTCGAACGCATCCATGTCGTCGCGCAGGCGCCCCTCGATATGATCGACCGTGTGAATGAGGCGCGAATACATCTCGATCTGCCGGCGGCCGATGACCTTGACCGAACCCGGCTCGCAGACGCGGCTCTTGTCGTTGCGGTCGACATCCGAGCACATGGTGAGCTCGCTCTCATCCTTCTTCGAGTTCAGGAGCTTCAGGATCTGCTCCGAATCGGCGATCGGATCGTCGCCGCGCTTGATCGTCCCTGATATCGGGCAGGTCTCGATGCGGCGGCCGGACACACGCACGAACATCTCCGGCGATGCGCCGACCAGATATTCCTGGTTTCCGAGATTGATGAAGAAGGAATAGGGCGACGGATTGATCGCCTTCAGCCGCTTGGAGATGTCGGACGGCTTGCTGTCGCAGCGCTCCATGAACTTCTGCCCGGGCACGACCTCGAACAGATCGCCCTTCCGGAAGCTCTCCTTGGCCTTGGTGACCAACTCCGCATACTCGCCGAGGCGATGATCGCTCTTCGGCGGGATGGCGTCGGTGCGCTGGAACGGCTCGGGCGCGATATCGCCCGCCTTGCCTTCAGTGGTCAGCCCGCCCTTTTCGAAATCGTAGCGATCGATCCAGGCCTTGGCCGAGTAATTGTCGACGACCAGAATCTCATCAGGGAGATAGAGCACCATGTCGCGCTGGTCGGAAGGACGCGTCAGCTTCAGGTTGATGGCGTCGAACTGGAAGGCGAGATCGTAACCGAAGGCGCCGTAGAGCCCTAGGCTGGCATCAGCCTGCGAATAGAAGAGATCGGTAACCGCGCGCAGCACGGTGAAGACGGTCGGGATCTTCGAGCGCTCTTCTTCCGTGAACGCCCGGTCCGGCGCCTTCACGGTGAGATCGAGCCGCCGATTGGTCGATGCGCCGAGTTCCAGCTCGGAGATCGTCTTCAGCCGCTCGGTCACGAAGCCGAGGATCACCTCGCCGCGCTCGTTATAGGCCTCGATCCAGACCTTGCGGCCGTTGCAGGAGATGCCGAGCGGCGGATCGACCACGGCCGTATCCCAGCGCGTATAGCGGCCCGGATATTCGTAGTTCGACGAGAACACGGCTCCGCGGCGCTCGTCGAGCTTGTCGATATAGGACGAGACCGCATCGGCATAAGGGATCGCCCGGCGCTGCCGCGTGACTGTGATGCCCCCCTTGGTCTCGTAAATCTCCGCTCCGTCATCCCTGATGATCGTTACCATTGCTTCACTCCGTTATCGGCCCGGATGACAGGCGGCCTTAAAAACAAAAAAAGCCGCCTGGGGTTTTCCGGGCGGCTCATCGTCGTCTTTGGACACGATTGGTCGAGGCCGCCTTAGCGAGCCCACCACCAGATTGCGATGTTCAAGGACATGGTCATGGCGGAATTGTTAGCGCGAGATGAAGGAGAGCGCAAGGGGCGGTTTGGCGGAATGAGACAGGCCGGCAACGAGGCCGGCCTTTCGGTGATTAGAAGCGCTGCGTGAGCGAGATCTTGAAGGTGCGGCCCGGCTCTGAATAGTAGTCCTTCGTAGCTGCGGCGACTGTGGTGGTTTTCAGGTTGAGCGCATCGAAATACGTCCGATCGAAGACGTTGTAGACGCCTGCATTGATCCTCAACCCCTTCATCTGCTCGGGCTCCCACCATGCCGTCAGATCTACAAGACCATAGCCTGGAGCCTTGAAGGTTGCGGTGGACTTGTCGGAGACCCCGGCGACACCGGTTAGCAGAGCATCCACGCCCCATTGCTCCGCTGCATAACCCACGCCGATTGTGCCCTTCATCGGTGCTACCGAGTTGAGTTCCTTGTTCGTGATCAGATTCATGCCGCGAGTGTAGGCAAAGCCGGCACGGACGTTGAAACCGTTGGCGAACTGCTTGTGGGCACCGAGTTCGACCCCCGAGATTTGAGCACGGGCGACGTTCTGATAGCCGCTGATATTGTTGCCGTAGTCCGCTGGATCATATCCAATAGACAATGCTTCGGCCGTTGTGAGCGCTCGAGTGTCGATAAAGTTGCGGTAGCGGTTATAGAACACGCTGACCGAGCCGCCAAAATCATCATCGCCAAAGCGCGCGCCTATATCGAAGCCGTTGCTCGTTTCTGGCTTAAGGTCCGGATTGCCCACCGAGAGATAGGTGCCTACACCGCCATAGGTTAGGTACAGCTCGTTTGTGGTAGGAGCGCGGAAAGCCATTGCCCACTGCGCAAAGAGGGTGACGCTATCGTTCAACTCATATTCTGCTAGCAGTTTGGGTGAGAAAGCGCTGTCCTGCGAGCCTCGTGGCATCGATGGTCCGAGAGGACTATTGGTATAGGCAGGCGTGTCCTGTGGATCGCGATCATACCAGTCGAATCGAAGGCCCGGCGTCAAAGAAAATCCACTGTTGCCGAAAGCCATCCGATCCTGGGCAAAGACGCTGAAGTCTTTACTGTCGACATCAGGCATGTCGGACTGGTTCGTATGGAGGTTGGAGCAAGCTGTGTAGGGAGGCAGGTACGGGGGCGCTGCCGGGCAAGAGTCAACACCTGCTGAATACTGCCCCGCCTGAGCAAGAAACGCAGTCGTTCCCAACGTCAGGACGTGATCAACATTACCTGTCTTGAAACCGCTGTCTATATAGCCGTTAAAGCCAAAACCGGATTGGTCCATGCTGTTACGACGAAGGTAGACGCCTGGCACCGTGGTAAAACGATAGGCATCTGTGCTCAGCATTCGCTCCTGCTTCTGCCAGTAAAGCGATGCCTGCGCTGCATCAATGAGCCCATCGGTGCTTGGCGCTTCATATTCGTAGTCAAGCGAAACGCGGGTACGCTCGTTAAGTTCGCCGGAGGAGTAGTTTCCCGGTCGGTAGTTTCCGGTCGGAGTTTGTCCTTGCTTGAGGTCTGTGTCCTTGTCGTAACGAAAGCGCTCCGCAGTGAAGCCAAATGAATGCCCGGAATCTGTATCCTGGCGAACCTTGAAAAGCATATTGTACTGATCATAGTCAGCCGGGTTTGCCTTCGTACGAGTCGAACCATAGGTGTCGACCGTGCCTTGGTTCTCTCTCTCGTGTCCCTTCTTGTAGCTACCGAGGAACATGATCGAAGTGTTCTCGATCCGCTTGGCTACAGCCGCACCGCTGAACCAGCTATTGTCGGTGCCGTCGTAACCGGTTCCGACCTTACCACCCCAATCCTTCCCTTCCCCAATAAGGTCTGCGGGCTCGAGCGTGCGCAACAGAAGGGCGCCACCGAGTGCACCGCCGCCAATGCGACTCGAATCCGCACCTTTCAAAACGTCGACGGTCGTTAGCGAGAAGAAGTCGAAGCTGTCGGTACCGCCGCTCGTCCCGCGCGCGCCGTCTCTGAAATAGGTCAGCGGAATGCCGTCTACCAACGTTGCGACGCGATTACCTTCCAAACCGCGAATGTTCACTGTGTTTGTGGAGCGGTTATAATTCACACCCGGATCGATGGTACGACCAAAGTCCTCAATGCTACGAACCTGCTTTGCCTCCAGCGTGACCTCGCTGGTCTCCGTGGCAAGCGGAGTGTTTGCCTCATCGCCTGCGTTGACGACACGCTTGCCCTTCACCACAATCTTCTGCAGCGTCGTATCGTTCTCATCCGTTGCAGCAGCAGCCTGCGTGGATGTGTTGGCACTTTGCGAATAGGCCTGGGCAACAGGCACAGCAACAAACGCCGCGCCGAGCAAAGCCGAGCGCCAGTGTCGGATAACCATAAAATCAACCCCTCAAGTGACAGAATGTACCGGGCTGGCTGGTCTTCACGCATCCGCGCTTGGAGGGGCTGGCTAGGTGTTTCGGCGGAAAATTCCGCCTTCTTTCTGCCGCATAAAAAACATGAGTTTCGTTGTCAATATATCGCACCGCCGTTATCTTGATTTATTCAATCATGTTTACGCCACACTGGCCAACGTTGCGAAATTGCAACGAAATATGCAGCCGTGCGTTCTCATCCTGCACGAAAAAACAACGCAGGATGGATTGGTGCGAAAAACACTGGCAATCGCGATGTCTCTTGTCTGCCTGGCTCTCCTGACCTCGGCGCGGCTGCCTGTACAGGCGCCCGTACCGCTGCCGAAGCCCGCAGAGGCGAGCGAGGCTCCGGCGTCGGGCGATGTACCGAAACCGGAGCAAAAACCTGAAAGCGGGTCCGAGAAAAAGCCGGAAACCCGATCGGATGTACCGGCCGAGCCGCAGCCCGCCGCGCCGGACACCGCAACGCCCACTCCCGAAGACAAGCCCGCCGCCCCTGCCGAGAAGCAAGGCCCGAAGCTGCCCTCGCAGCAGACACTGGAAGAGCAGCACCTGACGATCGCGCCGGAAAGCGAGGCGGATCATTCTGAGTGCGTCAAGGAACTGCAGAGCCTCGGCGTCGTCTTCCAGGACATCTCCCGCATCGACGACGGCAATGGCTGCGGCATCGACAAGCCGATCAAGGTCTCGGAGGTTCTTCCCGGCATCAAGCTGAAGCCCGACGCCGTCTTCCGCTGCCCGGTCGCATTGGCGCTGGCGCGTTGGATGAAGGAGACCGTGATCCCCGCCGCCCGCGTTGCCGCTGCTGATCAGGGCGCCATCACCACGGTCAATCAGGCCTCGTCCTATATCTGCCGCCTGCGCAACAGCGCCGAAACCGGCAAGGTCTCCGAGCACGCCCGCGGCAACGCCGTCGACATCGCGAGCTTCAGCTTCGAGAAGGGCGAGGATATCGCCGTGAAGCCAAGGCGCGAGGATTCAACCCTGATCGGCGCCTTCCAGCGCACCGTCAGCGCCGCCGGCTGCCTCTACTTCACGACCGTGCTCGACCCCGAAAGCGACGCGGCCCACGAAACCCACTTCCATCTCGACGTGCTGGAGCGGAAGGGCGGATATCGCTATTGCCATTGAAACGGCAATGAGGTCAGCGACTTACCCGAAGAACATGAATCGAAAACCGAAGCCGTTGAATCGACTTTAGAAGTCAGAACAGCCCCTCGATATACCCCTGCTCGTTGAGATAGATCCGCTCCGCCGATGGTGATTTCGGCAGGCCTGGCATGGTCATGATCTCGCCGGTGATGACGACGATGAAGCCGGCGCCGGCCGATAGCCTGACCTCGCGCACCGGCACCACGTGGCCTTCCGGCGCGCCGCGCAACGCGGGATCGGTCGAGAAGGAATATTGCGTCTTCGCCATGCAGACCGGCAGATTGCCGTAGCCCTGTTCCTCCCAGGCGTGCAACTGGTCGCGCACTGCCTTGTCGGCCGTTACCTCGCCGGCATGATAGATTTTCGAGGCCACGATCTCGATCTTTTCGAACAGCGACACCTCGTCCGGATAGAGTGGCTCGAATTTCGCCTGGCCGGATTCGGCAAGCTCCACCACCTTGTAGGCCAGTTCCTCGATGCCGGCGGAGCCTTCCGCCCAGTGCCGGCAGAGGATCGCCTCCGCTCCGAGCCGCGACACGTAGTCCTTCACCGCGGCAATCTCAGCCTCGGTGTCGGAAACGAAGTGATTGATCGCGACCACGACGGGCACGCCGAACTTTCTGACATTGGCGACATGCCGGCCGAGATTGGAGCACCCCTTCTTCAGGGCCGCCACGTCTTCCGCGCCGAGGTCCTCCTTCTTCACGCCGCCATTCATCTTCAGCGCCCTCACGGTCGCGACGATGACGGCGGCATCCGGCTTCAGCCCCGCCTTGCGGCACTTGATGTCGAAGAATTTCTCCGCCCCGAGATCGGCCCCGAAGCCCGCCTCGGTCACCACGTAGTCGCCGAGCTTCAACGCCGTCTTCGTCGCCACCACCGAATTGCAGCCATGGGCGATATTCGCGAAGGGACCGCCATGCACGAAGGCCGGATTGTTCTCCAGCGTCTGCACGAGGTTCGGCTGCATCGCGTCCTTCAAGAGCACCGCCATCGCCCCGTCCGCCTTCAGGTCGCGGGCATAGACCGGCGTCTTGTCGCGGCGGTAGCCGATGATGATGTTGCCGAGCCGCGCTTCCAGATCCTTGAGGTCGGTCGCCAGGCAAAGGATCGCCATCACTTCCGAGGCCACGGTGATGTCGAAGCCGTTCTCACGCGGAAACCCGTTGGCGACGCCGCCGAGCGATGAGACCATTTGCCGGAGCGCCCGGTCGTTCATGTCCATCGCCCGCCGCCAGGTCACGCGGCGCAGGTCGATGTCGAGCTCGTTGCCCCAGTAGATGTGGTTGTCGATCATCGCCGCGAGCAGATTGTGCGCCGAGGTGATCGCATGGAAATCGCCGGTGAAGTGCAGATTGATATCCTCCATAGGAACCACCTGCGCGTATCCTCCACCGGCTGCCCCGCCCTTCACGCCGAAGCAGGGACCGAGCGACGCCTCGCGGATGCAGACGACCGCCTTCTTGCCGATGCGATTGAGCCCGTCGCCGAGCCCGACGGTCGTCGTCGTCTTCCCCTCTCCCGCCGGCGTCGGATTGATCGCCGTCACGAGGATCAGCTTGCCGTCGGGCTTTCCCGCTTGCGCGGCGATGAAATCCGCGCTCACCTTCGCCTTGTCATGGCCGTAGGGAGAAAGCTGATCCGCCGGAATGCCGAGCTTCGTGCCGATCTCGAAGATCGGCCTTTTATCGGCCGCGCGCGCAATCTCGATATCGGATTTATAGGTTGCCATCGCAGTTCCCTCACCTGTTGCACCCGGCCACGGACGGGAATGTCCCGACCGGATACCGAAATATCCGCTCGTTGTGAAGATTCACGCCTGTCCAAGGCACAGTCCATGCCTTTGGTTTCCACAATTGACGGAATTAGGAGGCTGCCGATTCGCGAACCCCGAGAATTCTTGAAATCCAGCGGGCTGTCGCATCCGGAACTGCATTTGTCGCATGAAAAGTGCGCTCAGAACGCCGCCATTCGTACGCTACCGCACATTCGACCGTGGCAAATGCGCAACCGTATGGCGATTATTCACTGATTAAATGGGCAGATTAAAATTAATCAATGCGCACCACACTGGATAGCACTAGCAAATATATCAGCTTCCATATTTTATGGATTGGGCATGAAGGTAAGCAGGGACGCATTGATGTCGTACATGACTACCTCGGAAAGACAGATGTCTTTGTCCGCGGAAATCGGGAGTGTCAAGACGAGAGCCGAGTTCGCTCAGGCGCTCGGCAGAAGCGCGCGGGCATTCGGTTTCGAACACGTGACATTGATGAATGCCGCGACGCCGGAAAACATTTTGTCGAAGGCACTCGTTATCGAAACCACGCTGCAATCGGCCTATTTCAACCAGTTCGACCGCGCCCGGATGATGAGCGCCCCTCATTTTTCGGCTGGGCTGCACCAGTCGACGCTGCCACGTGTGTGGAATAACTTCAGCGCGACATCGCCGATCGTGCTGACAAGTGATCTTAAGGAGCTTTTGCTCTCCTACGGCATGACGATGGGCGTAACCTTCCCCGCCTATCTGGTGGACGGAGAACGCGTTGTCATATGGTATGGCGGCGATCGCGCGCCACTCGGGCAGATCGAGCTCAACGAGCTGATGATGATTACGCACCACTTGGTGGGCGCCTACAATCTCGTCAGGCAATCCGGTGCGAACGCCTCGCTGCCTACCCTTTCCGCTCGCGAGCGTGAAGTCGTGCGTTGGACGGCGCAGGGCAAGACATCGATCGAGATAGGCCAGATCCTGTCTCTCTCCGATCATACGGTCAACGCCTACATGACGAGCGCGATCCGCAAGCTCGATTGCGTCAACCGCACGCAGCTGGTCGCCAAGGCGATCCGCATGAAGCTGATCAGCTAAGCTGATCAGCGGTCGAGGACCGAGCGCATTTCCACCAGGTTCGAGCGTACACGCAGGATGTAGAAGCCCATCGTCGCCAGATGGCTGGGCATGATCCAGCCGTCTTCCCGCCCGTTCGAGATGATCGCGGGCTGGATTCTCAGCGCGGATTGGAACTGCTTGATCGTAGCATTGAAGATCGCGTTCAGATTGCGCTCCGCCACCACATTCGAGAAGTCTGACTGTGCCGCCGAAAGGATCGCGTAGTAGGCATAGAGCTGCCCGTAGGCGAACCAGAAGCGGTCGTCCGCACGCGTATCGAACCAGCCGCGGTGGTGGTTCTCAGAGCGCTCCGCCAGCATGTCCGACGTACCGCCGATATCGTTGGCGACGCGGTCGATGAACTGGATCAGATTGTCGGCACGGCCGTCGAACACCGCGTTGCAGCCGGCGAGCGAGGTGTTGAACTTGCGCAAGCTGTCCATGGCCGACCGGTAGTAGCTCGGCGATGGCGTCTTGAAGCCGAATGGATTGAAGCCGAAGTACCAGCTGTATTCGTCGAACTGCAGGTTGCCGCGCGCGCTCTGTAGGTCGTTGTTGATGCCCGACGTGCCCCGCACGCGGCCGAGCGTATCGACGAGCTCCGCCGAGGTGCGGCGAACGGCCTGGTTGATGCCGCGCTGGAACGAGGCCTTGTTGTCGAGGAACGGCGTGTGATCCCAGTCGACCCCGAAGAAGCCCATTCGATAAAGCAGCATGGAGGAGATCCATGCGTTCTGGTTGACGTTGAAATCGATGAGATCGGCCGAAACGTCGACGATCGCGGAACGCTGGCAGGTCTTCGGCGCGCCGGCCGCGGCATCGGCGGCGCCGGGCAGTTCCTGCCCGGCCGGAACCTTGCGCTCCGCAAGCCGATATTCGGCGACGAAATTCGGGTTGAAACCGCTCCACACCTGCGTCTGCCAGACGAAATAACCATACAGAACGACCATCAGCGCCACGAAGCCCAGAATCGGCAGCCGCACCAGCCAGGTCCGCTGGACATACCAGCCCCGCGCCGCCATCACCGGCCAGAAGGCCCATGCCGCAAACAGCCGCAGCCAGCGACCAATGGTTCGGCCGATCATCCTGAAGAAACCGGTGATCCGGTCGAGCATCGTCCCCTCCTCGGCCATGCCAGCCGCGCGTTCATCTCAGCACAGACATATGTGCTCGCCCCGCCGAGGACAACATGACGCTGATATTATTGTTGGTTCCGCCCTGAACTAGCGGTGCGGCAAACGAATGCGCAGCCGCGAGGAAATTTTCGTGAAGTCGATGAGCGGCGCCCCCTCCTCCACATCGTGATCTCCGGCAAAAGCAGGAAACCTCTTGTGGAAATTCGCATCCGCGTCGCGCTTGCGCATCTCAAGCTCCTGCGGCACCAGCATGTCGCGCTCGAACAGCGAGATCGGACCTGCTATATCGGGATAGATCTCCGTCGATATCCGCACCTTGGATCCGGGAACGTCGGTATCCACCTGCGCGATATAGATCAGCAGCCGCTCCTCGGTATCGATCATGACCTTGCGGATCAGAGCGTTGCAGAGCCCTGCCTGCCTGTTCAGGCCGTCCACGAACATCTCGAAAAGACCTATGAAGCGTTCGCGGCGCTGGCTGTCGTCGCGCATCCGCTTTTCGTTCTCCGAAATGTCGTCCGCCTCGGCCTTCAGAACCCGGCGCTCCTCCTCCATCCGGTCCCATTCGGCCCGGTTGCCGTAAACCCCGATACGCCCCTGCGTGGTCAGCGCCTTGGCGTTAAGCTCCCTGATGCGCATGCGGGCGATGTCGATCTCGTCGACGAGTCGACGACGGTGATCGACGATATCGACCAGCTTTTGCTCCGCCGACTTGTGCGCCTCCATTGCCATGACGCGATGCTTCTCGATGAGGCCGGCGAGTGAATTGGATTTCGACAGCAGATCGGCGAGCCGCTGCACGACAGGTGCCGCCCGCACCCGGGCGCTGTGCCGCCGCCACATTCGCTGGCGCGAGATTTTGCCGATCAGCCTCTCGCCGGCTGTGAGTCCGCGAAAACTGTCGAGATCAGCCGATACCTTCACGGTCATCGCATCCAGCCCGGACACCAGTTCAGCCAGAATATCGGTCAGATTGGCGCCGTTCGAGACAAAGCCCTGGAAGCGACCGTTCTCGGTCAGGAAGCGATCGTCGTCGGCCTGCGCGTTGTCGCGGGCGAACTCGGCGATGAAATCGGCGCAAAGCTTCGCCTCGGGCCGCAGTTCCTCCGCCAGCGCAAGCGCGGCCTCATATTGCATGTCGAAGGAAAATGGCTTGCGCACCGGATGCCCCAGGGAATCGATCGCCACGAAATTAGAGCCGTTCACCGCCAAATGGAAGCAGTTGCGGCATCAAACCGGCTCGGCGCGCCATTCCCCGTTCATGGCGTCGTCCCAGTGGCGGCGGCAGAGCGACACGTATTTTTCGTTGCCGCCCACCTCGATCTGGGCGCCCTCGTGGGCGACCTCGCCGTTCGCATCGAGGCGCACGACCATGGTCGCCTTGCGGCCGCAATGGCAGATGGTGCGCACCTCGCGCATTTCGTCCGAAATCGCCATCAGCTCCTGCGAAGCCGGAAACAGCTTGCCCTGGAAATCCGTCCGGAGGCCGTAGACCATGACCGGAATGTTCATCCGGTCGACGACGCGCGCGAGCTGCCAGATATGCTCGCGCGTCATGAAATGAGCCTCGTCGACGAACACGCAGGCGATCGGCTCGCCCTCGGCACTGAGCGCGCCGATCAGCGCCTGCAAATCGGTGTCCGGCTCGAAGGCGATGGCACTGGCCTCGAGCCCGATCCGCGAACCGATCACGCCCCTGCCGGCGCGCTCGTCGAAGGCGGCAATCAGGAGAACCACCCGCATGCCGCGCTCCTGGTAATTGTAGGAGGCCTGCAGCAGCATCGTCGACTTGCCGGCGTTCATCGTCGAGTAGTTGAAATAGAGTTTTGCCATCTTTTTCTCCGTCTTTCGCTTCTTGGAAGCTGGAAACCACGAAGAAAAGCCTCTCATTTTTATAATCACAGGAAATTGCCGCCCGAAAACCGGCGAGAACCCCTTAAATCGTTGAATTCAAGAAAAATGCCCGACGTCGCAATCGGATAGGTTAATGCGGCGCAAACGCAATGAGGTCGCTTGTCAAAGTCGGCTATTGATGATTGGCTTGGGGAATAAACGATAAAGACTGGGAGTCTTCAAATGACAACAAGCGCATACAAACTGACGACGCTTACGGCCGTTGCGGCCCTCTTTGCTGCCACCACTGCTTTCGCCGCCGAGCCGGCCAGCTGTTCAACCGTCCGCATCTCCGACGTCGGCTGGACCGACCTCGCTTCCACGAACGCATTGACGACCAACGTCCTCGAAGCTCTTGGCTACAAGGTCGATTCCAAGAAGCTCGGCGTGCCGGTCACCTATGCTTCGATGAAGAACAAGGACATCGACGTCTTCCTCGGCAACTGGATGCCGGCACAGACGGGCGCCATCAAGCCCTATCTCGACGACAAGACGATCGAAAGCCTCAGCGTCAATCTCGAAGGCGCGAAGTACACGCTTGCGACCAATGGCGCAGGCGCCAAGCTCGGCATCAAGGACTTCAAGGACATCGCCACGCACAAGGCCGATCTCGCCGGCAAGATCTACGGGATCGAAGCCGGTAACGAAGGCAACGGCATGATCAAGAAGCTGATCGACGAGAACACCTTCGACCTGAAGGGCTTTGAACTCGTTCAGTCTTCTGAACAGGGCATGCTCACGCAGGTGACGCGCGCCGACAAGGACAACAAGCCGGTCATCTTCCTCGCCTGGGCGCCGCACCCGATGAACACCGCTCATGAGGTCACCTATCTCGCTGGCGGTGACGACACCGTCTTCGGCCCGAACTACGGCGGCGCCACGGTCTACACCGTCGTGCGCGGTGGCTATGCGGCCGAGTGCCCGAACGTGGCCAAGCTGCTCTCCAACACCAAGTTCACGCTCGACATCGAGAACTATCTCATGGGCAAGATCATGAACGACGGTGAAAAGCCCGCCAAGGCCGCCAAGGACTACCTGAAGGCCAACCCGGCTGTGTTCGAGCCGTGGCTTGCCGGCGTGACCACGGTTGACGGCGGCGACGGCCTCGCTGCGGTCAAGAAAGAGCTCGGCCTCTAAGGCTCATCAAGGGCGGGAGCGATCCCGCCCTTTCTGTCTCTGCCCGGCGTGCCGGGTCGTTCTTGGCTCATGACAGAGAGGCCTTAATCTGTGGACTACCTGACCGATAACCCCATTCCGATCGGCCCATGGGCAAAGATTGCCGTCGACTGGCTGACCGACAACGGCGCCGGATTTTTCGATTTTCTCTCCGCGCTCCTGCTTTCCATCATCAACGGCATTCTGTTGGCCTTCCAGTGGCCGCATCCACTGGTCGTGGTCGCCGTCATGACCGGGTTTTCCTACTGGATGCGCCGCTCGATCCCGCTTGCCGTCTTCACCTGCGTCGGACTGCTTCTGATCATCAACCAGGGCTATTGGACGGAAACGACCGAGACGATGGCGCTGGTTCTCGCCGCGACGTTCGTCTGTATGATCATCGGCATCCCGATCGGTATCGCCGCAGCCCGCCGTCCATGGCTCAACGAGGCGATTCGACCGATCCTCGATTTGATGCAGACCATCCCGACCTTCGTCTACCTCATCCCGGCGCTTATTCTGTTTGGTCTCGGCATGGTTCCCGGTCTGGTCGCGACCGTCATCTTCGCGATACCCGCCCCTATTCGACTGACGCGGCTCGGCATCGTCTCGACACCACCCTCGCTGGTCGAGGCCGCCGAAGCCTTCGGCGCCACGCCCTCGCAGGTGCTGCGCAAGGTGGAACTGCCCTACGCCATGCCGCAGATCATGGCCGGCCTAACGCAAACGATCATGCTCTCCCTCTCGATGGTGGTTATCGCCGCTCTCGTCGGCGCGCCGGGCCTCGGCGTTCCTGTCGTAACCGCGCTGAACACGCTCAACATCCCGGCAGGCTTCGAGTCCGGCTTCTGCATCGTCATGCTGGCCATCATCCTCGACCGCATGCTGCGCATCGCCGATGAAGGAGACGTTGCATGACGGCCGTTCGCTTCAACAATGTCAGCATCGTCTTCGGCGATGACCCGCAGGCGGCGCTGGCGCTCGCCGACCAGGGCAAGAACCGCGACGAGATCGGCGCCGCCACCGGCAAGGTGCTCGGCGTCGCCGATGCCACACTCGATATCCAGGAAGGCGAAATCCTCGTCCTCATGGGCCTGTCCGGCTCCGGCAAGTCGACGCTGCTGCGCGCCGTCAATGGACTGGCGCCCGTGGTGCGCGGCGAGGTCACGGTCAACACCTCCTCGGGTCCGGTCAACCCCTACACAGCCAACGCCAAGGGCCTGCGCGACCTGCGCATGCACACGGTCTCCATGGTGTTCCAGCAGTTCGCGCTGCTGCCCTGGCGCACGGTGGCCGACAATGTCGGCTTTGGCCTGGAACTGGCGGGCGTGCCGGAAGGCGAGCGCAAGAAGCGCGTCGCCGAACAGCTCGAGCTCGTCAATCTGACGAAATGGGCGGACCGCAAGGTCAACGAGCTCTCCGGCGGCATGCAGCAGCGCGTGGGACTTGCCCGCGCCTTTGCAACAGGTGCGCCGATCCTGCTCATGGACGAACCGTTCTCCGCGCTCGATCCCTTGATCCGCACCCGCCTGCAGGACGAACTGCTCGAGTTCCAGCGTCGCCTGAAGAAGACGATCCTCTTCGTCAGCCACGACCTCGACGAGGCCTTCCGCATCGGCAACCGTATCGCCATCATGGAAGGTGGGCGCATCATCCAGTGCGGCACGCCGCAGGATATCGTCAAGAACCCTGCCGACCAGTATGTCGCCGATTTCGTCCAGCACATGAATCCGATCAGCATGCTGACGGCGCAGGACGTCATGCAGCGCGGTCTCGGCCACACCGCGGCCGGCGCCAGTGTCAGCGGCACCGCCAAGGCGGAAACGCCGCTGATCGACATCCTCGATGCGCTCGCCCGCCAGCCGGGCAGCATCGGCGTCGTCGAGAACGGCTCGATCGTCGGCACGATCTCCGCCCAGGACATCGTCAACGGCCTGACCCAGCACCGCCGCAAGGAACAGGCTTGATCCCCATCCCTGCTTCCGTCAGAAAGCGGGGATGACAGACAAACCATCCGTTCTGAGAGAAACCGACGCGGAAGCGCGCAAGCTCGCGCGCACGCTTCTGCGCTCGGCCCGCTACGCCGCCATTGCCGTTCTCGATCCCGAGACCGGCTTCCCCTTCGCCAGCCGCGTGCTCGTCGGCACCGATATCGACGGCGCGCCCGTGATCCTCGTTTCCGGCCTTTCGGCGCACACGCGTGCGCTGGAAAAGGACCGTCGCGCGTCACTTCTCACCGGCGAGCCCGGCAAGGGCGATCCGCTGGCCTATGCCCGCCTGACGACACTGTGCCTGGCCGAGCCCGTCGAGCGCGACAGCGATACGCATGCGCGAATTCGCACCCGATTTCTCGCCCGCCACGCAAAGGCGAATCTCTATATCGATTTCCCGGACTTTCGTTTCTTTCGTTTGGCTCCTCAGTCGGCAAGCCTCAACGGCGGCTTCGGCAGAGCCTATGTTTTGACCGGCGAAGACCTGCTGATTCTGTCTCCCGCCAATGAGGCGGTGGCGGCGCGAGCCGACGAGATAGTGCGAGATCTAGTAGAAAGAGACCCGAATCTCGCCTCCGCAACAGCGACCGGCCTTAAGGCGCCAAAAGGTAATTGGCGCATCTATGGCCTGGATTGCGGGGGTTTTGACCTTATTTCGGGGGATTTGTTGCTGCGTTGCGAACTGGATACCGTCGCGACCGACGTTAACGCTCTTTATTCACATATATCTAACATAAAATACTCAATACCTGAAATTTAGCTATATACAATCTTGAGACCCAATTGCTAATTTCCCTCCGCCGCCGTCCCTGATTGCGGACAGGCTTTTTTTCAAATTTGTTTCACATCGGGAAGACGAT
Source organism: Rhizobium sp. S152 (assembly GCF_030380735.1). Lineage (GTDB taxonomy): Bacteria > Pseudomonadota > Alphaproteobacteria > Rhizobiales > Rhizobiaceae > Rhizobium. Next base: position 919,879 of record NZ_JAUDRZ010000026.1, read on the forward strand.
TATGGACACAATAGATTTGGCCGCCAATGCAAACGTAGCGGCCGCTTTGCTCTCGGCAATGGCAAACCCGAAAAGATTGCTGATCCTCTGTAATTTGGTGAAAGGCGAGATTCCGGTGGGTGCGCTTGCAACGCAGGTCGGCCTCAGCCAGTCGGCTCTTTCCCAGCACCTTTCGAAGCTGCGCGCGCAGAAGCTGGTCAAGACCCGCCGCGATGCGCAGACGATCTACTACTCCAGCAATTCCGCTCCTGTTCTGAAGATCCTCGAGACCCTCGAAGACATCTACGCCGTCAACAACCAGAACAAGTCTGCGGCCTGACGAATGCTCCGACATCACGTCGGTTCATAAGCCGCGCTATCCGGAGATGAACCCGGAATAGTTCGGCAACATCATTTCAGCACCTGACCATATTTGTGAACCGGCAAACCAAGGTTTGCCGGTTTTGTTTTGCAAGGCTGAAACGACAAAGGCCGCCTGCACAAAACAGGCGGCCTCGCTATATGGCGGACGGTTCGAGCTCCCGGCGTCAGGCCGCGAGGCTGCGATAGTCCATTGCGTCGAGATCGGCGATCAACCCCGGACCGGTCGGGTTCCAGTTCAGGACGCGGCGCGTCTTTTCGCTCGATGCCGGGAAATCGAGCCCGGCGAACATCGCCATCCAGCCGAAATGCGCGGCCGCCTGCTCCGCCGGGATCGAGACCACGGGAAGCTTCAGCCCACGCCCAAGCGCCTCGGCGATGTCACGGGTGGTAATCCCTTCCTCACCCACCGCATTATAGCGCGCGCCCGGCTCCGCCCGCTCGATCACCAGCCTGTAGAGCAAGGCGACGTCCGCGAGATGACCCGCCGGAAAGCGGTTGCGCCCTTCGCCGACATAGCCGACCACGGCCTTCTCCCGCGCGATTTCCACCAGCGGCGAGATCAGCCCCTGCTTGACCGTGTTGTGCACCTGCGGCAGCCGCACGACCGAGACGTTCACACCCTCGTCGAGCAGCGCGTTGCCCGCCAGTTCCGAAGCGACCCGCGGGTTGGGATGCTCGAGATTGCAGATATCCTCGCTGGCCGGCTTACCGAGCTCGGAATTGCCGAGCCCGGTTCCAGAGGTGATGACCAGCGGCCGGTTCGATCCTTTCAGCGCCTCGCCCATGGCATGGATGACGCGGCTGTCCTTCTGGCAATTCTCGACGAAGCGTGAGAAATCATGGTCGAAGGCCGTGTGGATCACGGCATCGGCCTTCTCCGCGCCACTGCGAAGGCTTTCCGGCTCCTCCAGCGTGCCACGATGAACCTCCGCACCCGCCTTTTCCAGCGCCCGCGCGCCGGCGTCCGACCGGGTCATGCCGATCACCTGATGCCCGGCCTTCAGAAGTACAGGCACGACCGCCGATCCGATGAAGCCGGTTGCTCCCGTGAGGAAGATACGCATTTGGATGTCTCCTTCTTGATGACAGGCCAACTATCGCGTATCTTTTATGCTGTTAAAGTAGTGACATTATCCTATTATAATTCTCAACAGGAATGCCATGACCGCCGAGACCAACGCCCTGGGCCTCTTCCTTCGCGATCGCCGCATGCGGCTCGATCCCGCCGTCTTCGGATTCTCCGGCCGCAGGCGCACGCCCGGCCTCAGGCGCGAGGAAGTCGCCCAGCGCGCCAACATCAGCCCCACATGGTACACCTGGCTCGAACAGGGACGCGGCGGCGCCCCCTCCTCCGATGTCCTGAACCGCATCGCGCGCGGCCTCATGCTCACCGAGCCGGAGCGTGAGCATGTCTTCATGCTGGCGCTCGGCCGCCCGCCGGAAGTCCGCTACCACAGCGCCGAGGGCATCAGCCCACGCCTGCAGCGCCTGATCGACACGCTCGACGGCAGTCCCGCGCTCGTCAGGACCGCGGCCTGGGACGTCGTTGCCTGGAACCGCGCCGCGACGTTCGTCATGACGGATTACGGCAAGCTCGCGCCCGGCGACCGCAACATCCTTCGGCTGCTTTTCGTCAAGCGCGATATCCGCAACATCCAGCACGACTGGCAGACGATGGCCCGCTTCATCGTCGGCTCGTTTCGCGCCGACGTCGCCCGCGCCGGCGCCACCTCCGAGATCACCGAACTGGTGGACGAGCTTTGCCGCACCAGCCCCGAATTCGAGGCTCTCTGGCGCGAAAACGAGGTTGTCGGCCCGAGCGAAGGCACCAAGCGCCTGCGCCATCCCGTGCTCGGCGACATCGAACTCGAATATTCCGGCTTTGCGGTCGATGGCCGCCCGGATCTCAATCTGGTCGTCTACAACCCCGTCGATCCAGCAGTGGCCGCGCGCGTCCGCGCAATGGTCGCCGAGAGCGCCGCGGCCCCTCTCTAGAAGCCCCCGCCTCTTCGCTATCTCTTCGTCAGGCCACGATTTTCTGCTATGATGTGTCGCTTTGGCATTCCGCCGGGAGGGCGGAAAAGCGGACGGGAGGAGAGCGTCGTGGACCAGACGAAAACCACCTTGCGCTACGGCATGGAGCCCGGCCTGCGTTTCGCCCAGTTGCTCGACGGACAGGGCGGCAGCCGCGCGCTGACCATGACCGAGATGTGCAACTGGACGCCGGCAGACGGCATTGCCTGGTTCCACCTCGAGCGCGACCATCCGGCCGCCGCTGCATGGGTCAGCGACAAGGCGGCGCTCGATCCTCTGGTCGTGGAAGCACTGATCGATGAGGATTCCCGCCCGCGCGTCGAGCAGATCGATGACGGCCTGCTGATTATCCTGCGCGGCGTCTGCACCGCCCCGCCCGATGAAGCGCCGCTTCCCGACGAGGAGATCGATCTGGTGCCGCTGCATATCTGGGTGGACGAGCATCGCCTGATCACCCTCCGCGACAGCGGCCATTACCTGACCGCCCTGCGCGACATCCGGCTCGCGCTCGACAAGGGCAAGGGCCCGAAGCAGGCCGGCGAACTGCTGGCCCTCGTCAGCGAAAAGCTGGTGCGCGACATCGAGCCCGTCCTCGACGCCATGGACGAAGAGGTCGACGAACTCGACGAGATGATCTTCCACGGCGATGCCGGGGCCGTGCGCGAGCGGCTGAAGCTCCTGCGCCGCCGCGCCGTGCAGCTGCGCCGCTACCTCTACCCGCAGCGCGACGCGCTCAACCGCATCGAGCACGAGGATGCCCCCTGGATCACCGAACGCGACCGCCTGCGGTTCCGCGAGGTGATCGACAAGCTGATGCGCTACATCGACTACCTCGACGCCATCCGCGACCGCACCGGCATCCTCCACGACGACCTTTCCACCGTGATCAGCGAGCGCATCGCCCACAGCTCCAACCGCCTCGCGGCACTCGCCGCCCTGCTCCTGCCGCCAAGCGTGGTGGCCGGCCTCTTCGGCATGAACGTCGGCGGCATTCCCGGCGTCAACGACGGCTGGGCCTTCCTCGCCATCGTCGGCTGCGTCACCATCGTATCCGTCGCCACGCTATGGGTGCTGAAGCGGATCAACTGGCTGTGAGGGCCGGAGGAAGAATTCCAGAAAAATCGCAATCCGAACAACAAACGCGCCCGGTCCATGGCAATCCGGACAAAAACATCGGTCCTTTTGTTATTATCTTGCGGAATCCCGCCAAAATTCCTAGAAAATCTCCCCTGCGCGCTGCGAGCCAAACATGGCCGTATCGCGTATTGATCGCATCGCCGTCGATCGTCCTTTGGCGCGGCTCCAAGCCGCGGAACGATCCGGAATGCGATCTCCCAACGCGGGTCGAAGACCCATCCAAGGAGAGACAAAATGATCCTGAAGACCCTGACGGCGGCGCTGGTTGCCTCCATCTCTTTCGCATCGCTGGCGCATGCCGACATCACCATCGGCCTCATCGCGCCGCTGACCGGCCCCGTTGCCGCTTACGGCGACCAGGTGAAGAACGGCGCCCAGACCGCCGTTGACGAAATCAACAAGGCCGGCGGCATCCTCGGCGAGAAGGTCGTGCTGAAGTTCGCCGACGACGCCGGCGAACCCAAGCAGGGTGTTTCGGCCGCCAACCAGCTCGTCGGCGACGGCATCCGCTATGTCGTTGGCCCGGTCACTTCGGGCGTCGCCATCCCGGCGTCCGACGTCTTCGCTGAAAACGGCGTGCTGATGGTCACCCCGACCGCGACCGCCCCTGACCTGACGAAGCGTGGCCTTGCCAACGTGCTGCGCACCTGCGGCCGCGACGACCAGCAGGCCGAAGTCGCCGCCAACTACGTCCTGAAGAACTTCAAGGACAAGCGCGTCGCCATCATCAATGACAAGGGCGCTTACGGTAAGGGCCTGGCCGACTCGTTCAAGGCGACGCTGAACGCCGGCGGCATCAAGGAAGTCCTCGACGACGCGCTCTCGCCCGGCGACAAGGACTTCAGCGCGCTTACCACGCGCCTGAAGGCCGAGAAGGTCGACGTCGTCTATTTCGGCGGCTACCACCCGGAAGGCGGCCTGCTCGCTCGCCAGCTGCATGACCTGCAGGTCAATGCCGTGATCATCGGCGGCGACGGCCTGTCGAACAGCGAGTTCTGGAACATCGGCACCGATGCCGCCGCCGGCACCATCTTCACCAACGCCGTCGACGCCACCAAGAGCCCCGATTCCAAGGCAGCCGCCGACGCGCTGAAGGCCAAGGGCATCCCGGCCGAAGCCTTCACGCTGAACGCCTATGCCGCCGTAGAAGTCATCAAGGCCGGCATCGAGAAGGCCGGCAGCGCCGAGGATTCCGAAGCCGTGACGACCGCGCTCAAGGCCGGCGAACCGATCGCCACCGCCATCGGCAAGCTCACCTACGGCGAAACCGGCGACCTGACCTCGCAGAGCTTCTCCCTCTACAAGTGGGAAGCCGGCAAGATCGTCTCCGCCGAGTAATTCGGCCAGTCGATACGCATAGGAACGGGCGTCTTGGGCGCCCGTTTTCGTTTGTGGGCGACGCCGTGACTATGATGTTCAGAGACACAGGCAATCCACCCGCGGTCGTCGTCCTCGGGCTTGTCCCGAGGACCTAAGCACGCCTCCGCGCACTCAACGCTCATGGACCCTGCCCCGAGCGGATCGCAGGCCTAAGCCATCACAGCCATGAACGTTGCATTCGCAGCGCCGTGCTTAGATCCTCGGGACGACGGCCGAGGATGACGCCGAGAGCGTGGCTAAGCGCGCGGATAGAACGCAAAGATTGCGTTTCGAAACGGCAGCGCCTGGCACCGATACTGCTTTGGAGTAATACCAAAACCCCACCCGCGACGTCGTCCTCGGGCTTGTCCCGAGGACCTAACCACGCCTCCGCGCACTCAACGCTCATGGACCCTGCCCCGAGCGGATCGCAGGCCTAAGCCGTCACATCCACGACTGTTGCATTCCCAGCACCGTGCTTAGATCCTCGGCACGATGGCCGAGGATGACGCCGAGGGCGTGGCTAAGCGCCCGGATAGAACGCAAAGATTGCGTTTCGAAACGGCTGCGCCTGGCACCGATACTGCTTTGGCAGTAATACCAAAACCCCACCCGCGGTCGTCGTCCTCCGGCTTGTCCCGAGGACCTAAGCACGGCTCCGCGCACTCAACGCTCATGGACCCTGCCCCGAGCGGATCGCAGGCCTAAGCCATCACAGCCATGAACGTTGCATTCGCAGCACCGTGCTTAGATCCTCGGCACGACGGCCGAGGATGACGCCGAGAGCGTGGCTAAGCGCCCGGATAGAACGCAAAGATTGCGTTTCGAAACGGCAGCGCCTGGCACCGATACTGCTTTGGAGTAATACCAAAACCCCACCCGCGACGTCGTCCTCGGGCTTGTCCCGAGGATCTAAGCACGCCTCGGCGCACGCGACGTGCATGGACCCAGCCCCGCCGTCCACAAAGCCGCATCATCCGATCCACACACCACCTCAAATGCGCTATAACCCCGATGATTCAAAACAAACCAGAGAGCCCCATGACCGAACGCCTCGAACGCCTCATCGACCAGGGAACCGGCCGCGAACCGGCCGATATCGTGCTCAAGGGCGGGCGGTTCTTTGATCTGGTGACGGGCGAACTGGTGGCGTCGGATATCGCGATCTCGGGCGACACCATCGTCGGCACCTGCGGCGGTTACAACGGCAAGACCGAGATCGACATATCTGGCCGCATCGTCGTCCCCGGCTTCATCGACACGCACCTGCACATCGAAAGCTCGCTCGTCACCCCGCACGAGTTCGACCGCTGCGTTCTCCCCTATGGCGTGACGACCGTGATCTGCGACCCGCACGAGATCGCCAACGTGCTCGGCGCCGAAGGCATCCGCTACTTCCTGGAGTCTGCCGAACAAACGATCATGGACATCCGCGTCCAGCTCTCCTCCTGCGTCCCCGCCACGCATCTGGAAACCTCCGGCGCCGACCTGCCGATCGAAAAGCTCCTGCCCTTCCGCGACCACAAGAAAGTCATCGGTCTTGCCGAATTCATGAATTTCCCCGGCGTGATCCACAAGGATCCCGTCTGCATGGCGAAGTTGGCGGCATTCCAGGGCGACCATATCGACGGCCACGCGCCGCTTCTCTCGGGCAACGACCTCAACGGCTACCTCTCGGCCGGCATCCGCACAGAGCATGAATGCACGAGCGCCGAGGAAGCGCTCGAAAAGATTCGCAAAGGCATGCACATCCTGGTGCGCGAGGGCTCCGTCTCCAAGGATCTTCACGCGCTGATATCAATCATCACCGAGCGCCTGTCCCCGCATCTGGCGCTTTGCACGGACGACCGCAATCCGCTCGATATCGCCGAGCAGGGCCACCTCGACTACATGATCCGCACCGCCATCAAACACGGCGTCGAGCCGCTCGCCATCTACCGCGCCGCCTCGATTTCGGCCGCCCGCGCCTTTGGCCTCAGAGACCGCGGCCTCGTCGCCCCCGGCTGGCGCGCCGATCTTGTAATCATCGACAGCCTGGAGAACTGCAAGGCCGAGACGATCTTTGCGGCTGGTCGAGAGGTGACACCGGAGCTCTTCGCGACCCGCAAGCCCGTTTCCCCCGTCGGCCTCGACAGCGTCAAGGCCCGCCCGGTCAACGCCGCTCACTTCGGCGTGCCGGTTGCCGATGGCGAAACGCCCGTCATCGGCGTCATGCCGGGCAAGATCATCACCGAACACCGCCGCTACCGCCTGCCGATGAAGGGCAACCAGACGGCGGTCGATCTGGATAACGACATCATCAAGGTCGCCGTCATCGAGCGCCACGGCAAGAACGGCAACCACGCCAACGGCTTTGTCCAGGGTTTCGGCCTGAAGAAGGGCGCGATCGCCTCCACCGTCGGTCATGATAGCCATAACATCTGCGTGGTCGGCGTTTCGGAAGACGACATGGCGATGGCCGCCAACCGGCTCGGCGACATCAAGGGCGGCTTCGTCGTCGTCGAGGATGGCAAGGTTACGGGCGAGATCGCGCTCCCCATCGCCGGCCTGATGAGCCTTGAGCCCTACGAGACCGTGCGCGACACGCTGCACGACCTGCGAAAGGCCGCCTACGCCCTCGGCACGACCCTCGAAGAACCCTTCCTCCAGGTCGCCTTCCTGCCGCTGCCGGTTATCCCGCATCTGAAGATATCGGACATGGGCATGGTGGATGTCGATCAGTTCAAGCTGATCGGATGAGGTCTGGGTTGGCAGATGTTGCCTACGCGGCGTGACGTTTGGTGGTCAACTCGAGCCCAAAGGCCTTGAGCACCGCCAGCGTCGTCTCCAGCGTCGGGTTGCCGTTTTCACTGAGCGCCACATAGAGATGCTCGCGCGCCAGCCCGGTTTTTCGCGAAATTTTCGTCATGCCCTTAGCGCGGGCGACGACGCCGAGCGCAGAAGCGATGAACTTCGCATCGCCCGTCTTCAGCACCTCATCGAGATAGGCTTCGACGGCCTCATCGGAATCGAGCATTTCGGCGGGATCAAAGTCGAATATCTCTTCAGTCATCGTCGTTCGTCCATTCCGAAGCAATCCGCTTCGCGATCCTGATATCGGCCTCCTGCGTGCTCTTGGAGCCACCGCACAGGAGTATGATGATGACCTCGCCTCTCCGCTTGAAATAGATGCGGTAGCCAGGCCCATAGTGGATACGCAGTTCACTGATGCCCTCCCCGACGGGTTCGGCATCTCCAACAAGCCCAGCGGCAAGCCGTTGCAAGCGCAAGGCGATGATAGCCTTTGCCCGTCCATCTCGCAGCCGCTTCTGCCACTTCTGAAACGTGGCAGTCTGTTTCAAAGTGATCATGACTGTACGTTTAAAGTTACAATTGTCAATAAAACTCGGCGCAAGCAGCGTGGGCATATCTCTCTAGGCAACCCGCGCGCAAAACCCATCCAGCGCCCCGAGCATCACCTTGTCGCCGTCAACCGTTCCCCCCATCCCCGGCATCGCCAGCCGCTCGCCAAGCACCATGCCCGCAGGCAAGCCAAACGCCGCCGGCTCGCGTGTCAGGTTGAACACAAAAAGCAGCGTCTCAACGTCTTTCTTCCGTGTGAACACCAGCAGATCCTGGTTGGTATCCAGGAAGGTCATCGAACCGTCGATCAGCGCCGGATGCTTTTTGCGGAAGGCCAGCGTGTCCCGGTAATGGCTGAGCACCGAATGCGCGTCGCCTTCCTGCACGTCGACGGACAATGCCGCCTGCTCATACGGAACCGGGAGCCAGGATTTCTCGGCCGTGGTGAAGCCGGCATGCGCCTTGGCCGCTTCCCAGGGCATCGGCGTGCGGCATCCGTCGCGGCCCTTGAAGGCCGGCCAGAAGCGGATGCCGTAGGGGTCGCGCAGGTCCTCGAAGGCGAGATCGGCTTCCGGCAGCCCCAGTTCCTCGCCCTGATAGAGGCAGATCGAGCCGCGCAGCGCAGACAGCACCGAGATCGCCAGCTTCGCGACCACGGGCCGCTCCTCCACCGTCCTGGCGAAGCGGCTGAGGTGGCGGTTGACGTCGTGGTTGGAGAAGGCCCAGCAGACCCAGCCGTCGGCCACCGATGTCTGGAAGGCATCGACGCAGTTGCGGATATGGGCGGCCGTGAAATCCGGGCCAAGCAGGTCGAAGGTGTAGCACATGTGCAGCTTGTCGCCGCCCGTGGTGTAGGCCGCAACCGTCTTCAGCGAGCGTGCCCCGTCCCCAACCTCGCCGACCGTGGTGCGCCCCTCGTAGCGGTCAAGCAGCGCGCGGAAGCGCTGCAGGAAGCCGATGTTTTCGGGCTGCGTCTTGTCGTAGAGGTGGTTCTGCATGCCATAGGGGTTGGTATCCGGCGCATCCAGCCCGCCGTCGCTGGCATCGGGCTCGTGCGGAGGGTTGTCGCGCAGGAGCCTGTCGCAGAAATAGTAGTTCACGGTGTCGAGCCGGAAGCCGTCGACCCCGCGGTCGAGCCAGAACTTCACGGTCTTCAGCAGCGCGTCCTGAACCTCCGTGTTGTGGAAGTTGAGATCCGGCTGCGACGTCAGGAAATTGTGCTGATAATATTGCCGGCGCACGCCGTCCCATTCCCAGCCCGGCCCGCCGAAGATCGACAGCCAGTTGTTCGGCGCCGTTCCATCCGGCTTAGGGTCCGCCCATACATACCAGTCCGCCTTGTCGTTGGTGCGGCTGGAGCGGCTTTCGACGAACCACGGGTGCACATCAGCGGTGTGCGAGATCACCTGGTCGATGATCACCTTCAGGCCCAGTGCATGCGCGGCCACCATCATCTCGTCGAAATCGGCGAGCGTGCCGAAGATCGGATCCACGTCGCAGTAGTCGGACACGTCGTAGCCCATGTCGGCCATGGGCGACTTGAAGAAGGGAGACAGCCAGATGGCGTCCACGCCGAGGCTGGCGATATAGGGAAGACGGCGGGTGATGCCCTTGAGGTCGCCGAGACCGTCGCCGTTGGTGTCCTGGAAGGAGCGAGGATAGACCTGGTAGATCACCGCGCCGCGCCACCAATCGGAAATTCCGCCTGTCTGCAAACCCATCTGCCGCTCTTCCCTGCCTTTTTCGAACCGCTGCCAGACTAAAGCGCGGCGCATAAAAGACAACCGGCTGGGCAAATCTTTGCCGATCACACCCCCGTGTAGGCCGTGGACCAGTTCCGCCACTGCTCCGCGCTTGTCACCGGCCTCCTCTGCGCGTATCAGCGAACAGGGACATTTCAGGGAGGTTATCAGTGGGCGGGCGTTTTCTATCGATGGGCGAATGCATGGTGGAGCTGTCGCAGGCCGGAGCCGGTCTGCTACGAAAGGGCTTTGCCGGCGACACGCTGAACACCGCATGGTATGCCCGCGCCTGCTTCACGAAGGATTGGTCGGTGGATTATTTCACCGCGCTCGGCGATGACGCCATGTCGGACGAGATGATCGCCTTTTTCCGCGAGGCTGGCATCGGCAGCGATCTCATCCGCCGCATCAAGGGCAAGGCGCCCGGGCTCTACATGATCAGCCTGAAGGACGGCGAGCGCTCCTTCAGCTACTGGCGCGAAAGCTCGGCTGCCCGCCAGCTCGCCGCCGATCCGGATCTGCTGCGCACCGCGATCGAAAGCGCCGACGTCGTCTATTTCTCGGGCATCACGCTGGCGATCCTGTCGCGCGACGACGCCGATACGCTGCTCGCCGAAGTGCGTCGCGCCAAGGCATCCGGCAAGCTCGTCGCCTTCGACCCCAACATCCGCCCGCGCCTCTGGTCGAGCTACGACGTCATGCACGCGACGATCACCGAAGGTGCGCGCGCCTCCTCGCTGGTGCTGCCGAGCTTCGACGACGAGGCCGCCCATTTCGGCGACGATTCGATCGAGGCGACGATCCGCCGTTACCGGGCGCTCGGCGTGCCTGAGGTCGTCGTCAAGAACGGCGCCGACGGCGTCACGCTGAACTTCGAAGGCGCGGAAACCTTCGTACCGGCCGAGAAGGTCGAGCAGGTGGTCGATACGACAAGCGCCGGCGACAGCTTCAACGGCGCCTTCCTGGCCCGCTACCTCAATGACCGCAACGCCCCCGAGGCCGCCCGCTTCGCCGCGAGGATCGCCGCCCGCGTGGTGAGCGAGCACGGGGCGCTGGTGGCGCACGACAAGCTGGGAATTTGAGACCGACTGCCCCTTGCCCAACCGAGTTTCTCGATCTCGCCAAAGTCCCCGACGACAAATAAAGCAGACCTATACTTGGGAAGAACGTTGATCGACGGGCTGCCTGAGTTAATACTGTTTGTAAACAGTATTTGAATCGCATTCGATTTTAGTATTTCATCCCAACGGAAATCGCATCAACACTGAAACTGAACGATGAAATACGTAAGTCTTCATGACCGTTTGTATCGTTGCTATTTTTCAGTTGAATTCAAGGTCTCCTTTGGATGGGTCTGACAATTGTAAGTGAAGTTCCGTTTGAAACGGGCTGGTCGCCGATCTCGCACATGCAGCAACTGCTGGCGGACCTGACCGATTCCAAGATTGAGGATGTCTCGCAAAGCAAGAGCAATCGGCTGAAGTCGCTGTATTACCGATATGCGCCGAGACCTTACTCGACGGATGATCGTGTCGCCTTGTTCATTACGACGAGCGCCATGGAAGCCCGCAAGTTTGTGCCTGTCGCCAAGGCGCTCGGAGGATTTTCCCGCACCGCGATCTGGATCATCGACAGCTTCTGGACGGACGCCGCGGTTCAGGAAAGGAAACTGATCGACAGGCACTTCGACATCGTGGCCTACATGCAGTCCTACGACGACGAGCTTTACCGGAAGCTGTTCGGTGATCGCGCGCTCCGGCTGGAATGGGGCAGCGACGCGCTCAATCTCGGTACGGCGGGTGCGGACAGGGAAGTAGATCTTCTCAGGATGGGCCGGCAACCCGCCGATTGGGAAGACGACGACGTGACCATGCAGGATTGCGCGAATAGAGGCATCAGGTTCCGCGGACGGCCCCCCCTTCTATCCAAGGTCGATGACTTCCCTGAACTGATGCGCGCCCATTACAGCAGGACGAAATACGTTCTCGCGAACTCCAACATTGCAGCCCCGGCGCCATACACCCACCCCACGAAGGCTTATATGACAGGGCGTTGGACCGATGCGCTTGCCTGCGGCGCCACGGTCGCGGGCATTCCTCCGGAAGGCGATATCGCCCTGCTCGACTGGCCGGAGGCGCTGCTGAGGTTTCGCAATCTCGACCGCCGCGACGGCCTCGATCAGCTCCAGTCCGCGTTGGCCGACTGGACGCCGGCCGTGGCCGCGAGAAATCATCTGGGCGCTTTGCGTCAACTCGATTGGCGTTGGAGATTTGCAAAGCTTCTGAACGCGCTTGACGTCAAGTCCCCACGGCTGGACAAGGAAATGCAGGCGCTTCGGGATAGGATTCAGCAGGTGGAGACGCTGCCGTATGGCAACGTCGGTCAGACCTAAAGAAGTGTGATGATCTTTGCCAGCGCCGCGACGACCTTGGCGACTGTCTCCGCCGTTTTGACGAGATCGGCGATCTCCTGACTGAGTTCGTCGAGCCTCTGCTTCGACTGTTTCATCGCAGCGGTGAGTGCCTGGTACTGCTTCGAACTGGTCTTGAGCTGTGCGGCGGTCAAGGCATCCAGCTCGTCCTTGAACATGTTGGCCTCATCGATACATCGCGCAGCCGCAGCGCCATCGACAGCGTTGCCGCTGGCCTCGGTCATTGTCAGCATGCCATTCACGATACGATTATATGCGGTCCTGTAACTCGTCATGGTCATCCCTTTGCGGATAGAAACGGTTCGACTGCCGCCTGCAGTTCCTTTGCCGCTTCGATGAAGCGCTCCAGGGTGAGCGGGTCCGGTTTGTTCTCGGCGAGCTCCTTGTGCGCGGCCACAAAATTATCGAGCAGCGTTTCATAGGGTGGCCTTTTTCCCGGCGCGGCGGGCAGGAAGGGTTCGACGGCGGCGTCCATTTCCTGCCGATCCTTCAGGAACTCCCGATAAGCGCGATAGCGTGCGCCTGTGTCGGCCGGGCTATGGGACGCGCGCGCGCCATGGATTTTTGCAAGCGCGACTGCCTGCTGTGCCTGCCATGTCTTGTGTAGCCCGGCTATGTTGTCGGCCATCGCCGCGAAATCCGCCGCCAGCAGTGCCCTTCCCTTGACGATCGACGGATGGGCTTTCTCGACGATCCGCTGTATTCGCCGATATTGCATTTCGGTGATGGCCTTTCGCGCAACGAGCAGCGTAGCGTCGGAAACCGGGCCGTAATTGCTGGTCTTGGCGGTAGCGGGAATGACGCCGTCGACCGTCTTCTGAAGATTGCCGAGAGCCGTCCCGAGATCGTCTCCAGCGACGCCGGCCGCGGCTTTCGCTAGGGCGGCGCCGTAGTCGGCGAGCGCCTGCGCAAACGCAACGCGCTGGTTCCACTGGCTGTCGACGTCTGAGGGCTTGGTCCTTGGCGGAGGAAACTTGTAGGGCGCATCGCCCAAAGAGAATAGGTAGGCTTGCTGCTCGATATAGTAGCGCCCATCCATTGTCCGCCGCATTGCGCCGGTACTCTTGGCCGCGTCCGCCACCGCCGTCGTGGCCACGCCGAACGTCTGGATATCCTCGGCGTCGATATTCGCGCAGCCGGCAAGAGCCGTGGCCGCAAGCAATGCAAGCATCCGCAATCGTTTCAACATGAATTGTTCCCCTGACCTCGCCAAGGGATAGCAGATTGCTGATTGCAAACAACAAATCGACCACAGTCAGGAATGGCGCAAACGGTTGTAGGCGCGTGTAGCAGGGGCTGTAATATTTCCATCATCGACCACAGCGACAATAGCGGCGCGGGAATCGATGGCCGGCGCCCGCCCGGCATGGTGCGCCTATCGAGGGCGCGGATGGAAACCGGGTCATGCTGCAGCGTTTGTCGAACACTTATTCCGGCGAAGTCACCGACGCCACGCGCAACGGCCAGCCAGAGCGTCTTGTCATCGTCAGCGATGCCTGGCACCCGCAGGTCAACGGCGTCGTCCGCTCGATCGAGAATACCAACCGCGAGCTCTCGGCCATGGGTGTCGATGTCGCCATGGTGACGCCGCAGGGCTTCACCAGTATCCCCTGCCCGACTTACCCCGAGATCCGCCTGTCGATCGCCACCTATCGCCGCGTCGCCCGCGAAATCGAGAAGCACAAGCCGTCCTATGTGCACATCGCCACCGAAGGCCCGCTCGGATTGACGGCCCGGCGCTGGTGCCTGAAGAACCGCATGCCGTTCTCCACCAGCTACCACACCCGCTTCCCGGAATATGTCTCAGCCCGCCTGCCGGTGCCGGAGAGTTGGCTCTACGCCTTCGTGCGCTGGTTCCACAATTCCGGCGCCGGCTGCATGGTGGCAACGCCGAGCCTGGCGCGCGAACTCGCCGCCCGCGGCATCCGCAACCTCATGCCGTGGAGCCGCGGCATCGACGCCGGCCAGTTTCATCCGGCGGAACTCGAGGAAGCACCTTTCGGCCTGCCGCGGCCTATTTTCATGACGGTCGGCCGCGTTGCGCTGGAAAAGAACCTGCCGGCCTTCCTCGATCTCGACCTGCCGGGCTCCAAGGTCGTGGTCGGCGACGGTCCCGCCCGCGTGGACCTTGAGAAACGCTATCCGAACGTGCTCTTCACCGGCATGAAGGTGGGCCGAGAACTGGCGGATATCTACGCCCAGGCCGACGTCTTCGTCTTTCCGTCGCTGACGGATACCTTCGGCAACACGATCCTGGAAGCGCTCGCCTCCGGCGTCCCCGTTGCAGCTTACCCGGTCACCGGTCCGCTCGACATCATCGGCGAGGACAGCGATGTTGGCGCGCTGGACGACGACCTGAAGACCGCTTGCCTTTCAGCGCTCACCGCCTCGCGCGAAAAGGCCCGCGAGCTCGCAATGCAATATTCCTGGGAGGCCGCCAGCCAGCAGTTCATCAACAACATAAGGGCAGCCAACGGCGTCATCACCCCGAAGTGGAAGAAGGCCTGGCAATACGCCAGGACGCTGCCGCGGCGGAAGACGGCTGATGCCGCGGGACCGATGAAGTCAGGGGCTTGACGGCAAAAGCCCGGCGGCGCCCGATCGCCCTACTTCGGCTGAGGCTTCCGGCGACCGCCGCTCTTCGCTTCGTACGGATTGTCCTTCTCGCGATACATGATCCGGATCGGCACGCCCGGCATGTTGAAATCCGTGCGCAGGCTGTTGGTCAGGTAGCGTGTGTAGGACTCCGGCAATGCGTCGGCACGGGTGCAGGAGATCATGAAGGCAGGCGGGCGGGCCTTGACCTGGGTCATGTATTTCAGCTTCAGGCGGCGGCCGGAAACCGCCGGTGGCGGATGCTGCGTGGTGATTGCGTCGAGCCAGCGGTTGAGCTTGGCGGTCGAAACGCGCTTGTTCCACACCATGTCGGTATCGACGATCGACTGCATCAGCTTGTCGAGGCCGCGACCGGTCTGGCCCGAGATCGGCACGGCGCGGATGCCGCGTGCCTGCGGCAGCAGCCGCTCGGTCTTTTCGCGCAGATCCGCCAGCACCGCCTGCGGATCCTCGATCAGGTCCCACTTGTTGAAGGCGAGCACGGCGGCACGCCCCTCGCGGATAACCAGATCCGCCAGCTGCAGGTCCTGCTTCTCGAACGGGATGGTGGCGTCGAAGACGATGACCACGGTTTCGGCGAAACGGATGGAACGCAGCGAATCGGCGACGGAAAGCTTCTCCAGCTTCTCGGTGACGCGCGCCTTGCGGCGCATGCCTGCCGTGTCGAACATCTTGATCGTGCGGCCGCGCCAGTCCCACTCGACGGAGATGCTGTCGCGGGTGATGCCGGCCTCGGGGCCGGTCAGCAGCCGGTCCTCGCCGAGGAAGCGGTTGATCAGCGTCGACTTGCCGGCGTTCGGACGGCCGATGATCGCCACGCGCAGCGGCTTGGTGTCGTCATACTCGGGCTCGTAGTCCTCGTCCTCCTCCATCTCATGGGGAAGGTCGACGTTGGTCTCGGCGACGTCTTCCTCGTCCTTGGCGTAGGCGCGATCCTTGCCGACGGCATCGACGATCGCGTCGCGAAGGTCGAGCATGCCCTGGCCGTGTTCGGCCGAAATCGGCACAGGTTCGCCAAGGCCAAGCGTATAGGCGTCGTAGAAACCGCCATCGGAGCCCTTGGCTTCCGACTTGTTGGCGACCAGCACGACCGGCTTGCCGCGACGCCGAAGCATCTCGGCCAGTTCCTTGTCGACAGGCGTAAGGCCGAACTTGGCATCGACCACGAAGAGCGAGATATCGGCCTCGTCGATCGCCGCTTCCGTCTGGGCGCGCATGCGGCCCTGCAGGCTCTCGGCATCGGCCTTTTCGAGGCCGGCGGTGTCGATGATGGTGAAGGTCAGCCCCATCAGCCGCGCATCGCCGGGGCGGCGGTCGCGGGTGACGCCGGGCGTGTCGTCGACCAGCGCCAGCTTCTTCCCGACGAGGCGGTTGAAAAGCGTCGACTTGCCGACATTCGGGCGACCGACGATCGCGACCGTAAAGCTCATTGAAATACCCTAAACTCAGCCCTGTGCGGCGGGCGCCTTGCCGGATGCGGTAATGTTATCAAGCATCATCTGGGCGCGATTGGCAACATTGCGCGGCGTCTGCGCATCGTCGACGATCGCCTGGTACCACTGGCGGGCCTGGGTCAGGTTGCCGGCCTTGTAGGCGGCAAGACCGAGCGCCTCGCGGGCGGAATGACGGAATGCGTTGGTCGGAACGGCCATTTCCTCGAGCTGGGCGGAGACCTGCTCGTAGGTGCCGGTATCGATCAAAAGCCAGCCGGCGCGCATCTTGGCGGCATCGCGCACCGGAGCCGGCGCCTTCTGGTCCTTGCCGATCACGTCGAAGGCAGCAACCGCGCCCGCCGTATCGCCCTTCTGGGCCAGCACCGAGGCGGCGCGCAGCCGCGCCAGGATCGGGTAGTCGCCGTGCCCTTCCTTCTCGAGCTTTTCTAGCGCTGCCAGCGCCTCGTCGCTCTTGTTCTCGTCGGCGAGCTTCATGGCGGCGATGAACTGGTCGCCGGTGCCCGATGACTGGTTGTTGTCCCAGTATTCGAACACCTTATAGCCGACAGTGCCGAGAACGATGAGAACGGCGAGCACGATCAGGTAGCGGCCGAACCGCTGCCACGCACCCTTCATCTGGTCGGAACGCAGTTCCTCATTGACTTCACGAATGAAGCTATCGTCGTTGAATGCCATTCTCGTCTCCGGCACGGATATGCAAAATCATGCGGGTTGCACGCACATTGTCGGGCCTTCTACCCCATTTTGCAGCCGTTGTAAGGGGGATGTGAAAGGAAAGTCACATCACGAGCGGAGAAACGCCGATCACCAGTTCGTGCAGCTTGAACAGGATGACCGCCCAGAGCACCGCGCCGACGATGACGGCGTAGAGATCATACTTGGCCGAGACGAACACTGGCAGCGTGATTTCGCCGTTGCGCAGCCGCTGCTTCATCGAGATCCGAAGCAGCACCGCCCAGGCGAGAAAGGCGCCGAACAGCACGATCGCCTCCGGCTCGCCATTGGCGAGAAGATGCGACAGCGCCCAGATCTTGATCGCTACCAGAAGCGGAAACTTGAGCTTGGCGCGGATATGCCCGGCGGGTAGGAAACCCGCCACCAGACAGATGGAGGCGATCAGCATCAGCGTCAGCGTGATATGCTTCATCCAGATCGGCGGATCGTAGAGCGTGCCATACATGCCGCGCGCCTGATCGAAGGCGTAAGCGAGGAACAGCAGCGTCACGATACTGAGGATGCCGTGGACCGCGCCCCAGACCGGCTTGCCGAGCTTGTCGATCATCGACCGGCGGAAATCCGGCACGACCACGCGGATCAGATGAAGGCCGATAAAGAGGATGAGGCTCAAGATGAGAAGCTGCATCGCTAAATTCCTGTTTTGATTATGAGACAGGCTTATCGTCGTGAGCAGGAAAATGCCAGCGGCACCGCAGCTTCGCCTCAATTCTGTAACAGAAAAGCCCGAAACAAATTGTCGCGGTGTCCATGTCTGGTTTTATGTCTCGCTCCTTGCTTTCCATTTCGCTTGCCCTCTCGCTGCTCGCTCCGGCCGCTGCCCCGTCGCTCGCACAGACCGCTGATGGCGTCGCCAATGCTGCCGCCAACACGACGGAAAAGCCGAAGCAGCTGGTGATGATCTCCTTCGACGGCGCCCACGACAACGCGCTGTGGGCGAAGAGCCGCGAGATGGCGGCCAGGAACGGCGCGCATTTCACCTATTTCCTCTCCTGCACCTTCCTGATGAACAAGGACGCGAAGAAGGCCTACCAGGCGCCGCACCAGAAGCCCGGCCGCTCCAACATCGGCTTCGCTCAGAGCGACGACGAGATCCGCGAGCGCCTCGGCAACATCTGGCACGCCCATCTCGAGGGCCACGACATTTCCAGCCACGCCTGCGGCCATTTCGACGGTCGCCAGTGGAGCGAGGCCGACTGGTCGGCGGAATACGCCACCTTCCACCGGACCCTGAAGAATGCCTGGACGGGCGTCGACCTCGAAGAGCCGAAGGGCTGGCAGGATCTGGTCGACCACGGCATCCACGGTTTTCGCGCGCCTTACCTCTCGGCCACCGCGGGCGCCGACATGATCGCGGCGGAAAAGAAGGCCGGCTTCACCTATGACGCCAGCCTCGTCACCAAGGGCCCGGCCATGCCGGTCGAGGAAGGCGGCATCATCCGCTTCGGTCTCCCCCTCATCCCCGAGGGCCCGCGCGAAAGACCGATCATCGGCATGGACTACAACCTCTTCGTCCGCCATTCCAAGGGCGAGGAGGACAAGGCCGACAGCGCTGAGTTCGAACAACGCGCCTACACGGCGTTCAAGGAAGCCTTCGACAAGCAATATTCCGGCGACCGCATCCCGCTGCAGCTCGGCTTCCATTTCGTTGAGATGAACGGCGGCGCCTACTGGCGGGCGCTAGACCGGCTGGTCAGCGATGTCTGCCATCGCGCCGATGTCGCTTGCGTGAGCTATTCGGAGGCGATCCCTGTGATCAAGGCGCGCGGGAAGCTGCAGGCGACGCCGGCTTCGGGGTTGTGATTGGGGGCTCACTTAGGGCAGTCAACGTTTTGCCGTGTAACGCCCTCTCTGGCCTGCCGGCCATCTCCCCCACAAGGGGGGAGAAGACTCGCGGCTATCGCTTGCCCAGACAGCAAACGTGGAACGAGCGGTCGCCCCCAGCGCTCTCCCCCCTTGTGGGGGAGATGCCGGCAGGCAGAGAGGGTATTTGAGCCACAGCATCAGCCCCCATAACACCACCCCGCCCCACGGGCACGACCACCCACCCCACAAAACAAATCCCTCAACCCGCTCAACACCTTGAGCCCACCACCACACATTTCTCATCCCCACCCAACCCGACTCCGCCATACTCCTCTCGTCACCGCACAGGGAGCCGGGTCGCGAACCGGAGGCTCAGCCGCTCGAAATCCGGCGTGTGGTGATGGTTGCCAAGGGAATCGGATGCCGTCAGGGCGGATGATCCACCGGCAAGACCGATCCGAGAGACGCTCCTGTCGGGTCGGGCGAACCGGAAACCGAGGTGATCGGGCAGGCGAACGACCTGACATCCAATACCACCGACAACCAATCGCCTGCCCTTCCCAATTTGCGAAGGCCGGCCGTCGCGGAGCTTTGCTGCGCGCGCGGTTTTGGCGTGCGTGGTGGGTGGGATAAGTTTGGCGCTTTGCCGGGTCATGCCCTCTCAGGCCTGCCGGCCATCTCCCCCACAAGGGGGGAGAAGACTCGCGGATATCGCTCGCCCAGACAGCAAACGTGGAGCGAGCGGCCACCCCCAGCGTTCTCCCCCCTTGTGGGGGAGATGCCGGCAGGCAGAGAGGGTCTTTTACCCCACAAACAAAAAACGCCGCGCATCCAAGACACGCGGCGTCTCCCAAACCCAACCTCACCCCAACTAGCCGTCGGCGTGAATGATCCCCTGCTCGCGCTCCAGATAGCGCTGGTCGATATCCGGCAACGGCTCGCCATCGATGGCGGATTCGAAGGTGCGCAGGCGCTTGTAGATGGAGAGCAGCTCGACGATCGTCGTCCACGAATTGACGAGATACTGGAAGGAGCCGCGCACCTGGTCGAAGACGTTGTTGATCTGCGTCATCAGGCCGAGTGTCAGTTTGCCGGCGACGATCGACGGCACCAGCACGATCAGGCTGAACAGGTTGTCGGCTTGCAGATAGAAGATGCGGGCGACGTTGAAGTACATGTAGTGAAAATAGAGCCGGAAGTAGTTGCGGCGCACATTGGCGAAGAGTTCGGCCACCGTCGGCGGCGTAGCGCGGTCGGCGTGGTCCTCGCCGTAGACGAGTTCCTTGCGGTAGGACGCCTCGACGCGCTGGTTGCGGAATTCCAGGCCCGGCAGCTTGATCCCGACGAGGCCGAGGAACACCGTGCCGAACACCGACCAGAAGATCGCCGCCCAGACGAGCGCATGCGGCACCTCGCCGATGAGAGGCAGCTCGGTGATGTTGGCGCCGATCTTGAAGAGAACAGGCAGGAAGGCGATCAGCGTCATGACGGAGCTGACGAGGCTGACGCCGAGGCTCTCGACCGTCGTCGAGAAGCGCATCGTATCTTCCTGGACACGCTGCGAGGCGCCTTCGATGTGACGCAGCTTCGGCCAGTGGGCCATGTAGTATTCGTTCATCGCCGTGCGCCAGCGGAAGATCCAGTGGCTGACGAAAAACAGGTTGAGCACGCCGACCGTGATCGCCACGAAGGCGATGCCGGCAAAGCCGAGCATGCCGAGATAGAGCTGTGAGGCGGTGACCGGCGCCGTCTTTGCCAGCGCCTGCTGGATCATGTCGTAGAACGGGCCGTACCAGGCATTGATGGCGACACTCACCTGCACCGAGAAATAGGTGTTGAAGATGATCAGCGCCGAGCCGAGCACCGACCACATCTGCCAGCGATGCGGGCTGTAGGTGAACCAGAAGCCCGCGAAAAGCGCCACGAAGACGGCGTAGTAGATGTAGAACCACAGGAACGGCGCTGACCAGAACAGGGAAACACCGATCGGCGCATCCTGTCCGGCCGGCAGCGGCGGCAGGCCGATCACAGCGCCGAGGCTCGAGCCTCCGAAATACCAGAGGAGGACGCCGATGAGTGCCCAGACGACGGCGGATGTGAAGAAGAGTTTCGGCTTCGGGAAGTAGGATAGGAACACGGGAGGGATTGCTTTCCTGAACGAGTGTCTTCGCAAGCTCTATAAGAGCGATTGCGCCGGAAATTAAGGCAGTTCGCCAAACGCGGCAATGGCCCCAAAGCATTGTTACGCAATTGTAACCGCTTAGCGCCGTTCATTGCCAAACGGCAACAATCTAGGAGAGCTTCCTGATAACAGGCACGACCAAGACGGCGCAGACGACCAGCGCCGCCGCCGCGACATAGGTCGGCGCCACGAAGCTTCCCGTGCGCTCGGCCAGTGCGCCGGCAACGATCGGGCCGACGATCTGGCCGAGGCCGAAGGCGGCCGTCATCGTCGCGAAGGCCCGGCGCGGGCTTGAAGGCACCAGCTTGCGGCCGATCTGCAGACCGTAGGCGGTGATCGCCAGGAAGGTCGCACCGAACAGCGCGCCGCCGATCAACGGCGCCACCGATGGCGGCAGCATGACGGTTGCGAGCACGCCCAGCGCTTCAACGAGAAGGGCCGCGACATAGATCCAGCCGAGGCCGAGCGGCCGCACCAACGGCTTCCAGACGAACAGTGCCACGGCCGCCGTCAGCCCGGCGATGAACCAGCAGAGGAATTCGACCACGGCACCTGCGGCGGCCATTCGGGCAATGGTGACGAGGAAGGTGGCGGTGATGACATAGCCGAAGCCGAACAGACCGTAGGAGAGCGTGACGAGCAGCATCGGCCGGCTCCACACGATCGGCGGCTCCTTTCCCGTCTGCCCGCCCGAAACAGGGCCCGCAGGCAGAAGCAGCCAGACGAGCCCGAGGCTGATCGCGGAATAGATCGCCCCGCCGATCCAGTCGATCCGCCAGGCGTCAGGGCCGCCATGCGAGATCAGACCGATGACGAAGACCATGACCGACGACAAAGCGATCCCCGCCCCCGGCCCGCCGAAATGCGCCGATTGCACATGGTCGTTGCCGGCGGCGGCGCCATGGCTGAGCACGATCGATGAGGTAAAGATCATCGCGAATGCGCTGGCAACGCCGGCGAAAAAGCGGATGACGGCAAAGACCATGACGGAATGGGTCATCGCCATCGCGGCCAACAGGATGGCGTTCGCCGCAAGCGCTGACAGCACCACCTTGCGCTCCCGCCCCGCCGCCCAGCCATAGGCAGCGAGAACCGCGCCCACGAGATAGCCGACGAAATTGGCGGACGCGACGAAACCGGCATCGGCGGCCGACAGCGGCACGCCGCTCATCATGCCGGGCAGGATCGGCGTGTATGAGAACCGCCCGAAGCCCATGGCCGCCGCCATGGCGATCATTCCGGCCAGAGCCGTGCGAAACAACGGTGCATGAGCGGGTGCGGAGGGAAGTTCATTGCGAGCCAACATGCCCCGCTTATCGCGCTGCACAACGCCGGCCGCAATCAAGATTTTCTGATCGATCCATCAATTTCAGGAATTTTCATGCCGCCCTTGAAACGCCATATCTTACGATATATGTTTTACGACATAATCAACGATACATCATAAGGAGTGATCGATGAGAGGTTTTAGAGGTGGAATGATGGGTGGCGGCGGCTTTCGCATGGGGCGGAAGTTCGCGGCCGGCGACCTGCAACTGGTGATCCTGGCGCTTTTGGCCGAACAGCCGCGCCATGGCTACGAGTTGATCAAGCTCTTGGAAGAGCGCTCCGGCGGCTTCTATGTCCCGAGCCCCGGCGTCATCTATCCGGCGCTGACCTATCTGGAAGAAACCGGCCTCGCCGAGGTCGAGGCGGAGGGCACGAAGAAGCTCTATCGCATCACCGAAACCGGCCGCAAACAGGTCGAGGAGAACAGTTCCATGATCGACATGACGCTTGGGAAGCTGGAGAAGATCGGCGAGAAGATGGCGCATGTGCGCCGCATCTTCGATCCGGAAAGCCGTCATGGCGAGCGCGAGGAAGAGGCCTTCCCCGAAGACAAGAGCGAAGTCGCCGCCGCCCGCATGCTTCTGAAGTCCGCGCTGAAGCTGCGCTATCCCTGGTCGAAGGACGAAGCCAAACGCATTGCCGGCATTCTGGAACGCGCCGCCGCCGAGATCCTGCAGTCGCCAAAGAACGACTGAACTTGACCGGATTCATCAAGCCAAACCAAGCCAGGCCGCCCTGCTCAGCAGCAGGGCGTCTCGCATTATGGGCCGCTATATCGTAAGACAGATCGTCGAAGCGATTTCACGCCTGCCCATCCGGCAGCGTCAGGATCATCGGCCCGTTGCGGGTCGCGACAACCGTGTGCTCATACTGCACGGTGGGCGCCTGCGGATCGGCATAGAGCGTCCAGGCATCGTCGCCGCCCTCGGCCCATGTGGCGCCGAGCGACAGGAACGGCTCGACCGTGAAGACCAGCCCATCCGTCATGATCCGCTTTTCGGACGGATCCGGCCATGTCGATAGCTCGCCCGGCTCCTCGTGCAGCGAGCGGCCGACGCCGTGGCTGGCGAGGTTCGCCACTAGCGTATAGCGGTTCTTGGCCGCGAACGCGCCGATCGCCTGGCCGATCTTGGCCAGCGGCTCGCCCGATTTCACCTGGTTGAGGCCCACCCAAAGCGCCCGCTTGCCGTCACGGCAGAGCTTGTCGAGCTTGGATTTCGTCGGCGGCACCACGAAGGAGGCGCCGGTATCGGAAAAGAAGCCGTCCTTCTCGGCCGAAACGTCGATATTGACGAGATCGCCCGGGCGGATGACGCGCGAACCGGGAATACCGTGCGCGATCTCCTCGTTGACGCTGATGCAGGTGGCACCCGGGAACTGGTAGCAGAACTCCGGCGCCGAGCGTGCACCGGCGCTTTCCAGCACGCGGCGGCCGATATCATCGAGCTCCTGCGTGGTGATCCCGGGCTCCAGCGACGCCGACATGATCTGGATCGCGTTGGCGCAGATGCGGCCGATCTCTTTCAGCTTCAGGAGTTCGTCTTCAGTCTCGATAATCATGGAATTCCGTTTCCGGCCTTGCCTGTGCGGCCGGTCGGCCTGCTTTCAGATCAGGAAGGAAGCACGACGCTGCGGGAAATCCAATTCATCCTTTACGCCATCATGCTCCTGCTTTAGGCGCTGGCTTTCGCCCCTTCGCCGCTCTCAGTCAATGCCTTTCTGACGATCGGCGCGACTTTCGTGCCGTAGAGCTCGATGCCGCGCATGATCTCACTGTGCGGCATCAGGCCGATCGCCATCTGCAGCAGGAAGCGGTCGTTCTTGAAGAGCTTGTGCTGGGCGATGATCTTCTCGGCCACCACTTCCGGATCGCCGACGAACAGCGCCCCCTTCGGCCCGCGTGAGGCATCGAAATGCGCCCGGTTGGTCGGGCCCCAACCGCGCTCGCGGCCGATCCGGTTCATCACCTCGGCCTGCGGCCCATAGAACTGATCGGCCGCCGTATCCGTGGTGTCGGCGACGAAGCCGTGGACGTTGATCGATGTCTTGAGCTTCGACTGGTCCTGCCCTGCCCGCCGCGCTGCCTCGCGGTAAAGATCGAACAGCGGTGCGAAGCGATGCGGCTCGCCGCCGATGATGGCCAGCGCCACCGGCAGCCCGAGCGCGCCGGCGCGCGCCAGCGACTGCGGCGTCCCGCCAACGGCGACCCAGATCGGCAGCGGATCCTGGAACGGCCGCGGATAGACGCCGCGCCCGTTGATGGCGGCGCGCGTCTCCCCCGACCACGTCACCATTTCGCTGTCGCGAAGTGCCAGCAACAGGTCGAGCTTCTCCTCGAACAGCTGGTCGTAATCTTCGAGATTGTAACCGAATAGCGGGAAGGATTCGATGAACGACCCCCGCCCCGCCATGATCTCGGCGCGGCCGTTGGAGAGAAGATCCAGCGTCGAGAACTGCTGGAACACCCTGACCGGATCGTCGGAGGAGAGCACGGTGACTGCACTCGTCAACCGGATGTTCTTCGTCTTCACGGCCGCCGCCGCCAGCGCCACGGCGGGCGCAGACGCCGCGTAATCAGGGCGGTGATGCTCGCCGAGCCCGAAGACGTCGAGCCCCACCTGATCGGCCAGCTCGATCTCCTCGATCAGATGCTTCAGCCTCTCGGCCCCCTCCGCCCCCTTGCTCCTCTCGGGATTGGGGTTGACGTCTGCGAAGGTATAAAGGCCGAGTTCCATGGCGTGCATCCCGTTGTCATCATCCTTGCAGATAAGGATGGGGCAGCAGGGGCGCAATGACAAATTCTAGAACGAATTCTTCGATAAACTTGATGAGAGAATGGCGTCAGGGCGGCCACTCAATCGAAGTCTACGGGCTTGATACCGATATCATCGAACTTGGGAATCTCGAACTCGATATCTTCTGCTCCCGGCATCGTGAGGGCTTCGATGAGGCTTGGTCGCTTGGCCTTGACCGTCGCCTCATAGATTTCGATCGACATCAGTACATAGGCCGGCTGCCCTCTGCGGGTGATGATCAGAGGCTCCCGCGCGGCGGCATGAAAAACGTCCGATCGCCGCTTTCTGTAAAATTCCCGACTGCTGATGACCGTCATGGCAACACCTCTCGTCGGGGATGTTACGACATCCCGCCCTCGCCGCCAAATCCGACTCTCATTTCAACCACTTCAGAGCCTGAACGGAATCATCCCGCGAACCGCCTCATAGCGCAAGTAAAGCCCGCCCCAGGCCATCAGCCCGAGTTAAACGCCGAACAACAGATGCGAGAATACCGGTCTCCCGACCCTCAGATGCGTGGCGATCGCGCCGCCGAGCAAGCCGGTGAGCAGGATCGCTCCCAGCACCGAGGTGCGCGGGATGGCGTATAGCAGGGCGCAGGCGAGAGTGATGATGCCGAGGCTGCGGGCCAGCATCGGGTCGGCGGAGTAGCCGAGCGCCGTCAGCGTTTCGGTGACGGGCGCGATCGGCACCAGCTTGATTGCGCCGTCGAAGACGAGGAAGGCGACGATGAGGCCGCTCAGCACAAGGCCTGCGATCGTTTGCCGGCGCGGCTGCGCCGGATTTGAATCAATGACTGCGGACATCGTCCCATCCCCCTGTTTCAACTCGTCAAATCACATCCGCGCCAGAAGCTCGGCGAGCTGGTCGGCGCATTTGCCCCATCCCTCGTGAAAGCCCATTTCCTCGTGCGCCTTCTTGTCCTCCGCCGTCCAGTGCGCGGCCGTCGCCGTGTATTTGGTGCGGCTATTGCCGAGGTCCTCGAGCAGCACGGTCGCCGTCATGAACGGCTTTTCGGATGGTACCCAGGCGCTGGTATAGGCGTCGGTGAAGACCAGCTTCTCGTTCTCGATCACCTCGAGATAGACGCCGCGATTGGGAAACTCCTGGCCCTCCGGGCTGCGCATGACGATCAGATTGGCGCCGCCGGGACGAACGTCGAGCTCGGCGCTGGCGATCGTCCACGGCCGCGGCACGAACCATTCCTTCATCAGCTCCGCATCGGTCCAGGCCCTGAAGATCTTCTCGCGCGGCGCGTCGAATTCGCGGACGAGGGTGAGTTCGTGGGTGGCGGTCATAGGTCGTCTCCTATTCGTGAAAGCACATTCGCATCAGTCTGTTGCAAGGACGCGGCTGGTTGCTCCGATCCGACATCGTACGGAAAATATCCGGAATTATTTCACCGCCGGCAGCGCCGGTGCCGCCTTGAGGCAATCCGTCTTCAGGCTATCGATCTGCCGGCGGATATGCGCGGCCTCGGGCGCCGAATGCGCCAGCGCGATCGCCCTATCGAAAGCCTCGCGCGCCTCGCGCGGGCGGCCGATCTGCTTCAACAGCCCACCCCGCAGGCCATGATAATAGAAATAGCCGTCGAGCTTTTCGCCAAGCGTCTCCACCAGCGCCAGCGCCTCCTCAGGTCCCCTGAGCTTCGACACGGCAACCGCGCGGTTGAGCGTGATAACGGGTGACGGCTGCATGCGCTCCAAGGCGCGATAGAGCAGCTCGATTTCCTCCCAGTCGGTATCTTCAGCCCTTTTTGCGCGCGAATGCAGCGCCGCGATTGCCGCCTGGAACTGATAGCTCCCCGGCTGCCGGTGGCGGATCGCCTTGTCGAGCAAAACCAGCGCTTCATTGATCAGCTCGCGGTTCCAGAGCGACCGATCCTGATCCTCCAGCAGCACGATCTCGTCGTCGGCGCTGAAGCGCGCCGGGCGGCGTGAGATCTGCAAGAGCATCAGCGCCAGAAGACCCATCAACTCCGGCTCGCCGGGAAACATCCGCAGCATCAGCCGGCCGAGCCGGATTGCCTCGTCGGAAAACGCACAGGCCTCCGCTCTGGGATCGGCCTGGCTGTAGCCTTCGTTGAAGACGAGGTAGATCATCGTCGAGACGATCGACAGCCGCTCGGCGCGCTCCGCCGCATCCGGCGTCTCGAATGGAACGCCGGCCTTGGCGACGCGCGCCTTGGCCCGGGTGATGCGCTGCTCCATGGCGCTTTCGCCGACCAGAAAGGCCCGCGCGATCTGCTGCACCGAAAGACCGGAAACGATCCTCAGCGCCAGCGCGATCTGCTGCGTTGCCGGCAGGTCGGGATGGCAGCAGATGAAGAGCAGCCGCAGGATGTCGTCGCGGTAGTTGGAGCTATCCAGCCGCTCGGCGATATCGCTCTCGGCATCCTCCGTGTCGGAGATCAGTTCCTCATCCGGCAGCGCCTGCGTCTTCGATCGCTTGCGCACCGCGTCGATACCGCTGTTGCGGCCGACGAAGATCAGCCATGCCGTCGGATCGCGCGGCGGCCCCTTTTCCGGCCAAGTCCTGACAGCGCGCAGGCAGGCCTCCTGGAAGGCCTCTTCCGCGATATCGAGATCGCGGAAGTATCTGAGCAGCGCGCCAAGCGCCTTCGGCCGAGCCGATGAGAGCGTCACGTCGATCCAGGCAATGTCCGTCATGTCGCACTCTCTCCCGGCCTGAACACGTAGAACGGCCGGATCTCATAGGATGTGGAGCCGGGATTGACGTCGGAAAGCTCCTTGGAAAAGGCAACGGCCTCGTCCAGCGTGTCGAAATCGACCACATAGAAACCAAGCAGCGCTTCCTTTGTCTCGGCAAACGGACCGTCGAGCACCAGCGGCTCTTCTTTCCCCTTGCGCACCGTGGTCGCCGCCGTCGTCGGCATCAGCCGGCCGACAGGCCCGAGCTTGCCGCTTTCGGCCAAGGGCGCCTGAACCGCATAGAGCTTCGCCATCACGGCGTCCTCTTCCTCCTTGGTCCAGGAGAAAACCCGCTCTTCATCGGCATAGCAAAGGATCGCATACAGCATCTCATACTCCTCTTCCTCAATGACGAAGGAGTAGCGCAGCTGCCGACAGGGCGCAGCAAAAATTTCGGGCGCGGATCTCGGTCAGGCTACGTCTGGGTGGCAAGGTCGCATTTACGGTAACGTACTTCCCCTTCACCGGCCTCGCATGATCTCTTGCCGCCGATCTCGATCGGCAGGAGAACCGGCATGAGCGCCGTGGATATTTTCGCGTGGATCGTCCTCATCGTGCTTGCGGCAAGCACGCTGGCGGTCATCCTCTTCCTGGCGATGCTGCCCGGCATGATCGCCCGAAGGCGCAACCACCCCTGGGCGCAGGCCGTCAGCGTCGGCGGCTGGGTAACGCTGCTGCTCGGCTTCGCCTTCTGGCCCCTTGTGGTGATCTGGGCCTATGTCGACATCCCCCGCGTACCTGATGCGGAGAAGAACCGATGATCGTCGTTCTCCTCAACGTTTATCTCGTCATTCTCTTCCTGCTGGTGAAGTTGAGGATCGTGCCCTTCAACCTGTTCTGGAAGGTCTCCCCGGCACTGGTCTTCCTGCTTCTCTTGATCGGCCTGTTCATCCCGATGGGCTGGGGCGCGCCGCAGGGCGCGGCGCTCGTCGTGCGCAATTCCGTGGCCATCGTCCCCAATGTCGCCGGCGAGGTCATCGATGTCCCTGTTCTCGCCAACATGCCGTTGAAGGCGGGCGATGTGCTGTTCCGCATCGACCCCGTGCCCTACCAGGCCAAGC
The DNA here is from genome assembly GCF_030380735.1 of Rhizobium sp. S152. Classification (GTDB taxonomy): domain Bacteria; phylum Pseudomonadota; class Alphaproteobacteria; order Rhizobiales; family Rhizobiaceae; genus Rhizobium. Next base: position 948,976 of record NZ_JAUDRZ010000026.1, read on the forward strand.
TCGACGCCTTGAAGGCACAACTCGAACTCGCCACGCTGCGGCTCTCCGAGACGACACGGCTGCAAACCACGGGCGCCGGCCGCGGCTTCGACGTGGAACAGGCGCAGGCACAAACCGACCAGCTGACGGCCGAGATCGCCGAGGCACAGTGGAATCTTGACAAGACGGTGGTCCGCGCGCCCGCCGATGGCTACGTCACCAATCTCGCGCTGCGCAAGGGCGCCCGCGTCAGCAGCCTGCCGCTGGCCCCCGTCATGGCCTTCATCGATACGTCGGACACGATCATCGGCGTCGAGATCGCGCAAATCAACGCGCGCTACATCACCCCCGGCCAGCCGGTCGAGATCACCTTCAAATATGCGCCGGGCAAGGTCTATGCCGGCAAGGTGGAAAGCGTGCTGCAGGCGGTGGCGAGCGGCCAGACGCAGACCTCGGGCCTCGCCGTAGCGCCCAAGGAGATCGCCTCCCTGCCGCTTGCCGTAAGGATCAGGCTCGACGACAAGGACTTCGCCGACGTGCTGCCGGCCGGCAGCACCGGCGCTGCGGCGATCTACACCGACCACGTCAAGCCGACCCACATCATCCGCAAGGTGCTGCTGCGCCAGATCGCCATCACCAACTACGTCAATCCGTTCTGAGCAAACGAGACAACCGAAGATGGCGGCCTACAAAAACGAATGCCACCCCACGTTTTCGCCGCATTAGGCCGCTTTATTTGCTGCAACGCAAAACGGAGGGCGGCAGGTGGAGCGGCAGCAGAAGACGCGGATCGAGTGGCTGGATATCGCCAAGGGCATGTCGATCATCCTGGTGGTGATCTATCACACCCTGCTCTATCACGACTTTCATGCCATCGCGCCCGATCTCTACACCCGCTTCAGCGCCGTCATGACACCGATCCGCATGCCGCTGTTCTTCACCGTGTCCGGCTTCCTGGCGGCATCCGCCATGCGCGCGCCATGGGGCGATTTCCTGCGCCGCAAGATCTGGCTACTCGTCTATCTCTTCGCCATCTGGAGCACCGCCCGCTGGCTGTTCTTCCGCTATGTCCAGACCAACGTGCTGGTGCCCACCGAAGGCAGCGACCCCTATCAGCTCATCCAGATGTGGTGGGCGCCGAACACCGGCATCTGGTTCATCTGGGCGCTCGCCATCTTCATGGTCGCGACCAAGGCGCTGCAGGCGACGCCGCACGCCTTGACCATCGCAGCCGCCGCGATCGTCTCGATCCTCACCTTCGGCGACCGGCTGCCGATCGATCTCTTCACGCACCGCAACGTGCTGCAGTACTTCGTCTTCTTTCTCTTCGGCTGCTGGTATGGCAAATCGGTCGTGAACGGCATCACCGAGCGCCCGGTCCTGACGGCGCTCGGCGGCTTCCTGATCTTTGCGGCGCTCTATGTGCTGCGCTGGCGCCTGCAGGCCGTCGACAAGGGTAGCTGGGCGCTGGTGTCCTCCATCGCCGGCCTCGCCTGGCTTTGCGGCACCGCCGTCCTGATGTCGCGCTGGCAGGCGGTGCGCAGCGCCTTCGCCTATTTCGGCCGCAACACGCTTCCCGTCTACGTCACCCACGTGATGATCGTCTCGCTGCTGGTCGCCACCATCGCCGCGCTGATCGGCACCGGCACCACGCTCGGCTACCTCACCGCGCCTGTTGTCGTCACCGTCGCCATCGGCCTCTCGCTTGCCATCCGCGCGGTCGCCGACCGCACCGGCGCCGGCTGGCTGTATTCACCGCCGGCCCGACGCCAGCGGCAGGTGGTTGCGGCGTAGTTCGGAGCCGCCAGAGCCCTCCGCATCCAAGGCTTCGTCTCAGGCGTCGCTGAGCGTCCGCTTCACAGCGCTGCGCCAGCCCTTGAACTTGGCGGCGCGTGTCTTTTCGTCCATGGCGGGCTCGAAGCGGCGGTTGCGCTTCCAGCTCTTGGCGAAGCCCTTGCGATCCGGCCAGACGCCGGCGCGGCTGCCGGCAAGCCAGGCAGCGCCCAGCGCCGTGGTCTCCAGGATCGTCGGCCGGTCGACCGGCGCGTCGAGAAGGTCGGCCAGCCGCTGCATCGTCCAGTCCGACGCCACCATGCCGCCGTCAACGCGCAGCACGGTATCGGCCGCCCCGCCCTTCCAGTCCTTCTGCATCGCTTCCAGGAGATCGCGCGTCTGGTAGCAGACGGCCTCCAGCGCCGCCCGGGCGAATTCCCTAGGGCCGCTGTTGCGCGTCAGCCCGTAGATGGCGCCGCGCGCCTCGGGGTCCCAATGCGGCGCCCCGAGCCCGGTAAAGGCCGGCACGAGATAGACGTCCTGCGAGGGATCGGCCGCCTCGGCGAGTTCGCCGGTCTTCGCCGCGCTGTCGATGATCCCCAGCCCGTCGCGCAGCCACTGCACGGCAGCCCCGGCGATGAAGATCGAGCCCTCCAGCGCATAGGTGGTCTCGCCGTCGAGCCGGTAGGCGATGGTCGTCAGCAGCCGATTTCTGGAACGCACCATGTCGCTGCCGGTGTTGAGCAGGGCGAAGCAGCCGGTGCCGTAGGTGGATTTCAGCATGCCCGGCTCGAAGCAGGCCTGCCCGATGGTCGCGGCGTGCTGGTCGCCGGCAACGCCGAGAATGGGGATGGCCGCGCCGAGGATATCGGGATCGGTGACGCCGAAATCGGCGGCGCAATCCTTCACCTCGGGCAGCATCGCCGCCTGCACGCGCAGGATATCGAGCAGATCCTCGTCCCACGCATTGTCGGCGATGTTGTACATCAGCGTCCGCGAGGCATTGGTGGCGTCGGTCACGAAACTCTTGCCACCGGTGAGCCGCCAGATCAGGAAGGTGTCGATGGTGCCGAAGCACAAGGCGCCCTTGGCCGCCCGCGCCCGCGCGCCCTTGACGTTGGCGAGCATCCACGAAAGCTTGGTGCCGGAGAAGTAAGGATCGAGCAGCAGCCCGGTCTTTTTGGTGAAGGTCTTTTCCAGATCCTGCTTCTTCAGCTTCTCGCAATAGCTGGCCGTGCGCCGGTCCTGCCAGACGATGGCGTTGTGGATCGGCTTGCCGCTGTCGCGCTCCCACACCACGACCGTCTCGCGCTGGTTGGTGATCCCGAGCGCCGCGATCTCCGAGGCTTTGATCTTCGCCTGCCGGAGCGCCATCTTGATGGTCGAGACCACCGAATCCCAGATTTCCTCCGGATCGTGCTCGACCCAGCCCGAACGCGGATAGATCTGCTTGAATTCCTTCTGGCCAACTCCGGCCATCTTCATCTCGCCATCGAAGATGATCGCCCGCGTGGACGTCGTCCCCTGATCGATCGCCAGAACATACCCCGCCATATCGTCCTCCCGTTGGCTGCGTCGAATGAATGAATAAATCAGCAAAACGAATGTGAAAAGAAATTAAAACGAAAATCGGGGCGAGAATGACGTTGCGGGAGATGCCGCCGCCGCCCTCTCCGCCGTCGTCCTCGGGCTTGTCCCGAGGACCTAACCACGCCTGCGCGTCCTCAACGCCAGTGGACCACCCGGTGAGAGCCGACGCAAACATCGTATGTTGGCCCGCCTGCGCCAAACAGCACCGTTGCATCCCCGGAGACGTGCTTAGATTCTCGGCACAAGGCCGAGAATGACTTGCGGGGATGCAGGCCTCACCATTTCAACGGCTTACCGACGCCGCCTCCCTCTCCGCCGTCGTCCTCGGGCTTGTCCCGAGGACCTAAGCACGCCTGCGCGTCCTCAACGCCAGTGGACCACCCGGTAAGGGCCGACGCAAACATCGTATGTTGGCCCGCCTGCGCCAACGCCGCACCGTTGCATTCCGACAGACGTGCTTAGATTCTCGGCACAAGGCCGAGAATGACGTCGCGCGGATGCAGGCCTCACCATTTCAACGGCTTGCCGACGCCGCCTCCGTCTCCGCCGTCGTCCTCGGGCTTGTCCCGAGGACCTAAGCACGCCTGCGCGTCCTCAACGCCAGTGGACCACCCGGTGAGGGCCGACGCAAACATCGTATGTTGGCCCGCCTGCGCCAAACAGCACCGTTGCATTCCCGCAGACGTGCTTAGATTCTCGGCACAAGGCCGAGAATGACGTTGCGGGGATGGGAATGGCGTCACTTCAATGGCTTACCAATGCTGCCTCCCCCACCCACCACACCTCCCCGATTGCCAGCCCCTCCGGTTTGGGACTAGGCTCGCAACATTGCGTTGCGGCAACCGAAGCGGAGAGAACCATGGCAAGAACAGTCGTCGTCACCGGATCAACCAGCGGCATCGGGCTGGCGATCGCCACGGCCTTTGCCGGCAAGGGCGACAACCTCGTCATCAACGGCTTTGGAAAGCCCGAGGATATCAAGGAGATAACGGCACGGCTTGAATCGCTCTCGAAAGCCGGCGTCATCCATCACTCGGCCGACATGACCAGGCCCGACGAGATCGCCGACCTGATCGCCGCCGCCGCCAGAACCTTTGGAACGGTCGATGTCCTCGTCAACAATGCCGGCATCCAGCATGTCGAGAAGATCGAGGATTTCCCGGTCGACAAGTGGGACCAGATCATTGCCATCAATCTGTCCAGCTCGTTTCATACCATGCGCGCAGCGATTCCGCTGATGAAGGCAAGGAAGCGCGGCCGCATCATCAACATCGCCTCCGCGCACGCGCTGGTGGCCTCGCCGTTCAAATCCGCCTATGTGGCGGCAAAGCATGGTATATTGGGGCTGACGAAGACCGCGGCCCTGGAGCTTGCCGAGTTCGGCGTGACGGTGAACGCGATCTGCCCGGGCTACGTGCTGACACCGCTGGTCGAAAAGCAGATACCCGACACCGCCAAGGCCCGCGGCATGACCGAGGATGAGGTGAAGACCGAGGTCATCCTCAAGGCCCAGCCGACGCATGAATTCGTCAAGGCCGAGGAGATCGGCGCGCTGGCGCTTTATCTCGCCGGCGACGAGGCCCGGCAGGTGACAGGCACGCACATCTCGATTGACGGTGGCTGGACCGCGGCATAACCATTCAAGGCAAAGAATAAAATCGGGAACGACATGAACGACTGCATCCGCTTTATACTCAATGGCGAGGACGTTTCGCTGAAAGACGTCCGGCCGACCGAAACGCTGCTCGATTACCTCAGACTGCAGCGCCGGCTGACCGGAACGAAGGAAGGATGCGCGGAAGGCGATTGCGGCGCCTGCACGGTGCTCGTCGGCCGGCTGGTCGATGGCAAGCTCTATTACGAATCGGTCAATGCCTGCATCCGCTTCATCGGCTCGCTCAATGCCACCCATGTGGTCACCATCGAGCATCTGGCGGCCAAGAACGGCGCGCTGCATCCCGTGCAGCAGGCCATGGTCGACTGTCACGGCTCGCAATGCGGCTTCTGCACCCCCGGTTTCGTCATGTCGCTCTATGGGTTGTGGCTCTCCAACGACAAGCCCAGCCGTGCCGATATCGAAAAGGCGCTGCAGGGCAACCTCTGTCGCTGCACCGGCTATGAGCCGATCGTCAAGGCGGCCGAGCAGGTGAGCCGGACGCGGCCGAGCACGCTCTTCGACCCCCTGGAAAAGACCCGCGCCGACATCATCGCCCGCCTCTGGGCGATGAAGAACAATCAGACAATCACCATCGTCTCCGGCGATGACCGGCTCGTCGTGCCGGGTTCGCTCGACGCGCTCGCCCGCGTCCTTGCCGCCGAGCCGAACGCGACTGTGGTTGCCGGTTCCACCGATGTCGGCCTGTGGGTGACGAAGCAGATGCGGGCGCTGAACCCCGTCGTCTTCATTAACCACCTCTCCGAACTGCAGGGAATCACGACGGGCGAAGGCGGGCTCACCATCGGCGCCGGCGTCACCTATACCCGCGCCTTCTCGGCGATCGCGGCGAAAATGCCGACGCTCGGCCGGCTGATCGATCGGATCGGCGGCGAGCAGGTGCGCAATATGGGCACGATCGGCGGCAACATCGCCAACGGCTCGCCGATCGGCGACAGCCCGCCGCCACTGATCGCGCTCGGCGCCACCGTCAAGCTGCGATCGGTCGAGGGCACGCGCATGCTTCGGCTGGAGGACTTCTTCATCGATTACGGCAAGCAGGATCGCCGCCCCGGCGAGTTCGTCGAAAGCATCTTCGTGCCATATCCGGCCGAGGACACCAGATTCGCCGTCTACAAGATCACCAAGCGCCGCGACGAGGACATCACCGCCGTGCTCGGCGCCTTCTACCTGACGCTTGACGAACAGGGCGACGTCAACGACATCCGCATCGCCTTCGGCGGCATGGCCGGCACCCCGAAACGCGCGCGCGCCGTGGAGAACGAGTTGATGGGTAAACCCTGGACCGAAGACACCATCGCCGCCGCCCGCGACGCCTTCGACAGCGACTATCAGCCGCTGACCGACTGGCGCGCCACGGCCGAGTACCGCCAGCTGACCGCGAAGAACTTGCTGACGCGGTTTTATCTGGAGACCACGGGTGCGCCGGCGGAACTGCGGCGGTTCGAGGAGGTGGCGTGATGGACAAGTCTGCCCTCCCCGATCCGCAGTTCATCATCTCCGGCGCCATGCATGGTTCGCTGAAGCATGACAGCGCCCACAAGCACGTGACCGGCACCGCCGATTACATCGACGACCTGCCGGAACCGGCAGGCCTGCTGCACGGCGCGCTCGGCCTTTCCGACCGCGCCCACGCCGATATCCTGAGCATGGACCTCTCCGAAGTGGCCGCCACGCCTGGTGTCGTTTGCGTTCTGACCGGCAAGGACGTGCCTGGTGTCAACGACGTCAGCTCCAACGGCAGCCATGACGAGCCGCTGCTCGCCGAAACTAGGGTGGAGTTCCACCAGCAGCCGATCTTCGCCGTGATCGCCGAGACCCGCGACATCGCGCGCCGCGCCGCCCGCAAGGCGAAGATCGAGTATCGCGATCTGCCGCACTGGAGCGACATAGACGGCGCGATCGAAAACGGCAGCCCGCTGGTGATCACCCCGATGACACTGGCACGCGGCGAGGCCAAGGCCGAGATGGAGAATGCGCAGCGCCGGCTGAAGGGCCGCATGCGCATCGGCGGCCAGGAGCATTTCTATCTCGAAAGCCACATCGCGCTCGCCATCCCCGGCGAGGACGACGATGTCGCGATCTGGTCCTCGACGCAGCATCCGAGCGAGATCCAGCATATCGTCGGCCATGTGCTGAACATTCCCTCCAACGCCATCACCGTCAACGTCAGGCGCATGGGCGGCGGTTTCGGCGGCAAGGAAACGCAGGGCAACCAGTTTGCCGCACTGGCCGCCATCGCCGCCAAGAAGCTGAAGCGCGCCGTGAAATTCCGCCCCGACCGCGACGAGGACATGGCGGCAACCGGCAAGCGCCACGACTTCATGGTCGATTACGAACTCGGCTTCGACGAGGAAGGCCGCATCCATGCGGTCGACGCCACCTATGCGGCCCGCTGCGGCTTCTCGTCCGACCTCTCCGGCCCGGTCACCGATCGCGCGCTGTTCCACGCCGATTCGAGCTATTTCTACCCTCATGTGCACCTGACCTCGAAGCCCTTGAAGACCCACACCGTTTCAAACACCGCTTTCCGCGGCTTCGGCGGACCGCAGGGCATGCTCGGTGCCGAGCGCTTCATCGAGGAGATCGCCTATGCCGTCGGCAAGGATCCGCTCGATATCAGAAAACTGAACTTTTACGGCCAGCCCGGCTCCGGCCGCACGCTGACGCCCTACCACCAGGAAGTCGAGGACAGCATCCTGGAGCGGATCGTCGGCGAACTCGAGGAGAGCGCCGATTACCAGGCGCGTCGCCAGGCAATCATCGAATTCAACCGCGACAGCCGCTACATCAGGAAGGGCATTGCGCTCACCCCTGTGAAGTTCGGCATTTCCTTCACCATGACCGCCTTCAACCAAGCCGGCGCCCTCGTGCACGTCTACCAGGATGGCTCGATCCACCTGAACCACGGCGGCACCGAGATGGGCCAGGGGCTCTACACCAAGGTGGCACAGGTTCTGGCCGACAGCTTCCAGGTCGATATCGAGCATGTGAAGATCACGGCGACCACCACAGGCAAGGTGCCAAACACGTCGGCCACCGCCGCGTCTTCCGGCTCGGACCTCAACGGCATGGCCGCCTACGATGCCGCACGGCAGATCAAGGAACGCCTTGTCGCCTTCGCCGTCGAGAAGTGGAACGTGCAACCGACTGACGTCATCTTCCTGCCGAACCGCGTGCGTGTCGGCGACCGGGACATCTCCTTCCCGGATTTCGTCAAGCAGGCCTATTTCGCCCGCGTCCAGCTCTCGGCCGCCGGCTTCTACAAGACCCCGAAGATCCACTGGGACCGCGCCGCCGGCCGTGGCACGCCCTTCTACTACTACTCTTACGGCGCCTCCTGCACCGAAGTGTCGATCGACACGCTGACCGGCGAATACCTCGTCGACCGAACCGACATCCTCCACGACGTCGGCCGCTCGCTCAACCCCGCCATCGACATCGGCCAGGTCGAGGGCGCCTTCGTGCAGGGCATGGGCTGGCTGACGACGGAAGAACTCTGGTGGGATAACAAGGGCCGTCTGCGCACCCACGCCCCCTCCACCTACAAGATCCCGCTCGCCTCCGACCGTCCGAAGATCTTCAACGTGAAGCTCGCCGAATGGTCCGAAAACGCCGAAGCCACCATCGGCCGCTCCAAGGCCGTCGGCGAACCGCCCTTCATGCTGGCGATCTCGGTGCTGGAAGCGCTGTCGATGGCGGTGGCGAGCGTGGCGGACTACAAGGTCTGCCCGAGGCTGGACGCGCCGGCGACGCCGGAGCGGGTGCTGATGGCGGTCGAGCGGATGAAGGCGGTGGGATGAATGACCCGTTTGGCACGAGAGAGCTGAGGTGTCGTGTGCAGCCGCCTCGTCCCGTCATCACCAAGCGTAGGCCAGGCAAGACGACGCAGGCTCGCCGCTTGCGGCATGATGAAACGGACGAGGAACATCAGCTTTGGCGCGATCTGCGCAACCGCGAGCTCAATGGGTACAAATTCGTGCGGCAGGTTCCGATCGGACCTTACATTGCGGACTTTCTCTGCAGGCGTATCCGCTTGATCGTCGAGATCGACGGCTTCCAGCATGCAGATAGTGCGAAGGATGACAGGCGAACAGACTGGCTGAACGCCAACGGCTATTCGATCCTGCGCTTCCGGAACCATGAGATTACCCGCGAACGCCAGGCGGTATTGGAGACGATCTTGGCGGCCGTGGAAGGGCGTATCTTCGCGCGCGATGAGGTTTTGCGATTCTATCCTGCGATCGTTCCGCGGGAGATGCGGCGTTGACCTCACCTTCGAACCACGCCCCCTCATCCGACCCTTCGGGCCACCTTCTCCCCGTTGGGGAGAAGAGGGAGCAAGAGGCACGAGCGGCCGCCACGAGTCTCTTCTCCCCCATGGGGAGAAGATGCCGGCAGGCAGATGAGGGGGCGCGGCTGGCGCAACGTCGCCAGCAAAAGCGCGGCGCATCCTCATGACCACCCTCCCCCAATTCCTCGTCACCCACGCCGAAACCATCCTGATCGACATCACCGGCACGCAGGGCTCCACCCCGCGCGAAACCGGCACCTTCATGCTGGTCGCAGCCGACACCATCTGGGGCACGATCGGAGGTGGGCAGTTCGAGTTCATGGCGATCACCAACGCCCGCAAGCTTCTGCAGGGCGCTGACGCCAGCGAGATGATGGACATCCCGCTCGGGCCGGAAATCGGCCAATGCTGTGGCGGCCGCACGCAGCTGCGGTTTCGCAAGGTGACGGACGCGGTGATTCGTGAATTGGAGGAAAGGCGCAACGATGAGGCCGAGCGGCGGCCGGAGGTCTGGCTGTTCGGCGCCGGCCATGTCGGCCGCGCGCTTGCCTCGGCACTTTCGCCGCTACCGCTCGACGTAACAGTGATCGAGACCCGCGAAGACGAGCTTGCGCATCTGCCTGAAGGCATCAATGCCCGGCTCGTGCCAATGCCGGAAGCGTTGGTGAAAGAGATGCGCGAGGGCGCCGTCGTCGTCATCCTCACCCACGACCATGCGCTGGATTTCCTGATCGCCCGCGAGGCGCTCGCCCGCACCGATCTCGCCTATGTCGGCATGATCGGCTCGGCCACCAAGCGCGCCACTTTCGCAAACTGGCTGCAGCGCGAGGCGGGTGGCGAGAGAGCGTGGATGGAGCGGCTGACGCTGCCGATCGGCGGTCAACAGGTGCGCGACAAGCGACCGGAAGTGATCGCCGCCATGACCGCTGCCGAAATCCTGACCGCGCTCGCCGCTTACCGTGCCCGCGCATCCTCGATGTAGGGCTCGCGGCCATCCATGAAGCCGAGGTCGCGCTTGACGCGATCCGGCATGCCCTCGAGATCCAGCCGGTCCGGCCGAGCAAGGCGGACGGCAAGTCCCCTCAACAGATGCGCCAGCCACTCGAAAGCCCTGCTTTGGGTTGGCTGGTCTACGCGGCCGACGGTCTGTTCGTTCGTTACGCAAGCCATTACATCACCTCGACAATCTGATCTGATGGCTTGCAGATTGCTCCTGAAAATGCTGCAATTCCAATCGAACAACCGACTGCATGCATGAAGAGAACTTATCCATGAAGCTGTCCAAGCAGGTTCCGCTCAATGCGCTGCGCGTCTTCGAGGCCGTGGCAAGGCTCGGCAGCTTCACCAAGGCCGGCGACGAGCTCGGCATGACGCAGACGGCCGTCAGCTATCAGGTGAAGCTGCTGGAAGAGAATATCGGCGAGCCGCTCTTCCTGCGCCGTCCGCGCCAGATCAGCCTCACCGACACCGGCGAACTGCTGTTGCCGAAAGTGACGGAGGCCTTCGTACTTTTGAACGAGGCGATGGCCGAGGCGCGCGGCGAGATCGAATCGACGCTTCTGATCAACACCATCGCCACCTTCGCCTCGCACTGGCTGGCGCGCCGCCTGGGCACCTTCCAGCTCAGGCATCCGGCGATCGCGGTGCGGCTATCGACCTCCGAGGCGCTGATCGACTTCACCCGCGAATCCGTCGACGTTGCCATCCGCTCCGGCGACGGCAACTGGCGCGGGCTGATCGCCGACAAGCTGCTTGATGTCGACTTCACCCCGATGCTGAGCCCGAAGCTGGCAGAGAGCATCGGCGGCATCCATAGGCCCGAGGATCTGATGAAGCTGCCGATCATCGGCGCCACCGATCCCTGGTGGCAGATCTGGTTTACGGCAGCGGGACTGACCGATCTCGGCCTGGAATCGCGCCCGCGCAGCCAGTACGGCTCGCAGACATTCGAGGCGAGTGCGGCGATGGCCGGCCAGGGCGTCGCCATCCTGACGCCCGCCTTCTACGGCGACGAGCTTGCCCAGGGGCGGCTCTATCAGCCCTTCGAGATGATCTGCAGCGACGATCGCGGCTATTGGCTGGTCTACGCCGAAAGCCGCCGCAACGTTCCGAAGATCAAGGCGTTCAGGACCTGGATTCTGGAGGAAATCGCCCGCGACAGGGACGCAGCTCAGTAACCCATTTCAGGTGCATAGAAGCAGCGCGGGGTGTTTTCATCGGGAAACAGGCAGAGATGGTAATCGCCATCGCCCGATTTCATCGCCCGCCCCATCGGCAGCACGAAGACATGGGCATGGGTGACGAGCCTGTGGTCGCCCGGCATCAGCGTCACCCGGTAGCCTTGAGGCGTCACTGCCACGCTCTTCGGCGGGATCATCTGGCAATCGCCGGTCTCGTTGTCGCCATTGCAGCAATAGGGCTCATAGGCCCATCCGGACGGCGCATCGTGGGCCTGCGCGGCAAAAGGAAAAGCAATCATCAAAAACATAAGAATACTGCGCATCGGCATCTTCTCCATCGATGAATGCGCCGCCGAACAGATTGCAACAAAGCCGGCGGCCTCAGTTAAGAAAGTGTAACCGAGTCCCGACATTTCAATTGCCGCTAAATTTTCGATCCTGAATATTAGGAGGATGCAGGAGGCGAGTTGATGCAACCATGAGGCGGATGCCCATTAGAGGTATTGCCGAGAAGCTCGACGATATGTAAATTTACGTAAATGGACGGGAGGCGAACCAATGCAGACCATTCGCTCGATCAACCTGCAGAAAAACCTTGGCGATGTCCTGAGAACGGCGGACGTGGAAGCGGTGCTGGTGACGAACCGGGATCAACCACGAGCCGTCGTCATGTCAGCGGAAGAGTTCATTCGGCTGAAGACGGCCGCCGGCGAGCCGGTGCCGAACGAGGTGCGCAAATCCCGCCCCACGCTTCATCGCCGGACCGCGGACCCGCTGGGCTACGACACCCGCGATCCCGGCTATATCAAGCAGGCGGCGAGCGACGCGAGGGATGGAAAGCACCCCGAGGAAATCATGCGCGAAATCGACGACGCGATGCGCCGCTGGAGACTGCGCTGATGGACGAGGAGGTTGCGCGCATCCCTCGCCTGTTGATCCCCGACACCTCACCTCTATCCCTGCTTTCGATGGCCGGCCGGGATGGATTGGACTATCTGTTCGTACCGCAGGTCGAGGTCTGGATCACCGATATGGTCGCAATCGAGGCGACGCGAGATCCCGATCCCGGCGACGACCCCCGCACCGGACAACGGAAGCTGCTCGCCGCGTGGTTCGAAGATAACCGGCACAGGATCAAGGTCATGGAGACCGCTGTCGGCCGTGAATACGAAAAGGCCATGACGAACTGGCGCATAGGAGGCAGCGTTCCGGACCTGAAGCCGAGTTGGACCGGACGCGGCGACTATAGCCTTCTCGACGTTCTCTCAGTCGCCGAAACGGTCGTTGAAGACAGCGAAGCCGTAGTCCTTCTGGTCGACGACCGTCGCGCGCGTGCGGTGCTGAGGCAAACCGAAATCCTCAATCTCGACATCCTCTCGACCAGAGCCTTCATCGCCATGCTGGAAACGGAGTTTGGTATCGAGAACGCACGCGATATCTGGACGACCATCGAGATCGGCGCCGGTGTGAACGAGCACGGAAAATCGAGAGTCCCCGATCCGTTGCCCGAAGACCCCCTCTACGTCCGAAAGCCATAATTTCCAGGCCGACAACGCAGCAGTGTTGCCCTAATCCCCTTTTCTCCCGGCAAAACATTCTGCACACTGCTGAATCGGAGAGAACAGGGGAACTGAATGTACGAATACGCCATAGCGTGGGAATGGCTGGCCTTTGCGGCCCGCTGGTTCCACGTCATCACCGCCGTCGCATGGATCGGCTCGTCCTTCTATTTCATCGCGCTCGATCTCGGGCTGGTGAAACGCCCGCATCTGCCCGTCGGCGCCTATGGCGAGGAGTGGCAGGTGCATGGCGGCGGTTTCTACCATATCCAGAAATATCTGGTGGCGCCGGCTCAAATGCCGGAGCACCTGACCTGGTTCAAGTACGAGAGCTATTTCACATGGCTCTCCGGCTTCCTGATGCTCTGTATCGTCTATTACGGCGGCGCCGATCTGTTCCTGATCGATCGCCACGTGCTCGACGTCAGCGCGCCGGTCGCGATCGCCATCTCGCTCGCCTCGCTCGCCGTCGGCTGGATCGTCTACGACCTGCTCTGCAAGTCGCCGATCGGCAGGAACACCTGGGGCTTGATGGTGGTGCTCTATGCAGTGCTTGTTTTCATGGCCTGGGGCTATACGCAGCTCTTCACCGGCCGCGCCGCCTTCCTGCATCTCGGCGCCTTTACCGCCACGATCATGTCGGCCAACGTCTTCATGATCATCATCCCCAACCAGAAGATCGTCGTCGCCGACCTGATCGCCGGCCGCACGCCGGATGCGAAGTATGGCGCGATCGCCAAGCAGCGCTCGCTGCACAACAACTACCTGACGCTGCCCGTCATCTTCTTCATGCTGTCGAACCACTATCCGCTGGCCTTCGGCACCGCCTATAACTGGGTGATCGCAGCACTTGTCTTCCTGATGGGCGTCACCATCCGCCACTGGTTCAACACCACCCATGCCCGCAAGGGCCGCCCGACCTGGACGTGGCTTGCCACCGCCATCCTGTTCGTCCTGATCATGTGGCTTTCCACCGTTCCCAAGGTGCTGACCGGCGAGAAGGACGCCGCGGCGGAAACCGTCGCTCCTGCCTTCCAGCAGTTCGCCGGCGATCCGCACTTCCCTGCCGTCAAGCAACTCATCGGCACCCGCTGTTCCATGTGCCATGCCGCCGAGCCCGTCTATGAAGGCCTGGCGCGACCGCCGAAGAACGTGATTCTCGAAAACGACGCCGAGATCGCCGCGCACGCCCGCGAGATCTATATCCAGGCCGGCCGCAGCCACGCCATGCCGCCGGGCAACATCACCGACATAACGCCGGATGAGCGCAAGCTGCTCGTCGCCTGGTTCGAAAGCGCGGTCGAGGGCAAGCGCGAATGATCAAAGGCCTCCGCCCTCTGCTTCTGGTCAATATTCTCGCCCTTCTCGGGCAGACATGGACGGAAGCTGCAGCGGAGGAGGCCATCGCCAAGCAGGAAGACGTGAAAACCGGCACCGTACCCGGCAATGCCGCTCGCGATATATGGGGTGACTTCAATGCTCTGGGCACCGGCCCTTTCTGGGCGCTCAGCATCCGCGACGGCCAACTCACCCTCAGCCGGGCCGGCAAGAACGACATCATCACCATAAACCCCGGCCCGACGGCGATGGCCAAACGCAGCGCCACATGGAGCATCCCCCACCAGCCCTATCCCTTCACCCTGACGCTCACCCGCGTGGAATGCGTCGACGGCGCATCCGCCCGGCGTTACGATCTCGCGGCAAAGCTGGTATTTCAGGGCAAGACACTATACGGCTGCGCCGCGTCGGTGGCGGCAATCCCCGCCGGCCCCGCTCCCTAACACAGACGACGACATGCAATCGATAAAGGCGAGACGCCCATGACCCAAACCCTTCTTCGCGGCCGCCTGCTCTCCTTCGTCAGGGCACCCCAACGCCTCACCGACAGCGAAAGCTATCGCTACGAGACCGACGGCGGCCTGCTGATGGAAAACGGCGTCATCGTCGAGAGCGGCCCCTATGCCGAGGTCAAGGCGAAGGCCGCAGCCGATACTGTCGAGATCGACCACCGCCCGCATCTGATCATGCCCGGGTTCATCGACATGCACCTGCACGTCCCGCAGATGCAGGTGATCGCCTCCTACGCCGCCAATCTTCTCGAGTGGCTGAACACCTATACCTTCCCCGAGGAATGCCGCTTCGTCGAAAGCGCGCATGCTCAGCGTATCGCCACGCATTTCTACGACGAACTGATCCGTCACGGCACGACGACGGCCGTCGCCTACTGCTCCGTGCACAAGACCTCCGCCGACGCGTTCTTCGCGGAAGCCATGAAGCGCAACATGCGCATGGTCGGCGGCAAGGTGATGATGGACCGCAACGCCCCGCAGGGCCTGCTCGACACGCCTGAGATGGGCTATGACGAGACCCGCCAGATCATCGCCGACTGGCACGGCAAGGGCCGCAATCACGTCGCCATCACTCCGCGCTTCGCCATCACCTCGACGCCGCAGCAGATGGAGGCGACGCAGGCGCTCGCCCGCGAATTCCCCGACCTGCACATCCAGACGCACCTCTCCGAGAATCACGACGAGATCAGGTTTACCTGCGAACTCTATCCAGAGGCGATCGATTACACAGACATCTACGCCCGCTACGGCCTGCTCGGCGACAAGACGCTCTTCGGCCACTGCATCCACCTGTCTGAGCGCGAGGCGGACGCCATGAGCGAGGCCGGCTCCATCGCCGTCCACTGCCCGACCTCCAACCTCTTCCTCGGCTCCGGACTGTTTCCGCTGAAGGCGCTCATGCGCCGCGACAAGCCGGTCAGGATCGGCGTCGCCACCGATATCGGCGGTGGGTCGAGTTATTCCATGCTGCGCACCATGGACGAGGCCTACAAGATCCAGCAGCTGCTCGGCGAGCGCCTGAACCCGCTGGAAAGCTACTACCTGATGACGCTTGGCAACGCCCAGTCCCTCTCGCTTGCCGATCGCATCGGCACGCTCGATAAGGGCACGGATGCCGACGTGGTGATCCTCAACGCAGGCGCAACACCGGCCATGGCGCTGAAGATGGAAGTGGTGAAGACGCTGCCGGAAGAGCTCTTCCTGCTGCAGACCATGGGCGACGACCGGGCGATCGTAGAGACCTACGTGGCGGGTGCGGCGGCGAAGGCTGCGATCTAGAGCAGTTCCAGGAAAAGTGCGAAGCAGCTTCCCGTCCGAAATTGCCTGAAAACAAAAGGATAGAGCTGTTCCGCGATTCAAAGAGAAGCGGAATTGCTCTGGAACCGAACGTTCCGCTCCCTCGCAGCTTGATGACTGCCGGACGTGTCCTAGTTGATGAATCGGCGGGATTGCTGGAGGGAATCATGCGCACGAACACAGCCATAGCACTCGGATATGTTTTCTGCCTGCTTGCGGCGCCGCTTGCGGTCCCGACCCCGGCGCACGCCGTTACGATCAACATCAATATCGGTACCAACCTCAACCGCGGGCGGCCGATCACCTGCCGCGAGGGGGAATGGCGGATCCGCGACCGTGGCTTCAGGGACGTGCGCCGCATAGATTGCCGCGGTCGCTTCTTCGTCTACCGCGCATGGCGTGGTATCCAGCGTTTCGAAATTTCGCTCGACAGCCGGAATGGCCGCGTCGCGGACTTTCGCCGCATACGGAGATAGCCGCCTGCCGGCATTCCCGCTTCACCGCGCGCGCAACGCGTCCGTCACCGCCCTCCCCAGAGGCACGTCCTTGATATCGGTGTGAACGACCAGCCAGAGATCGCGCGTGATCGCTGCGCCGTCCAGCGCCAGCCGTGTCAATCCCTGCCCCTCGGCGATGAAATCGGGCAGTAGCGCGAGGCCGCCGCCGGCCTTCACCGCCGCCACCTGCAATTCGAGCGTCGAAGCCCGGATCGCGATTGGCCGGCCGGCGGCGATTGCGGCCAGCCGTTCCTCCTGCGGCGACGAGGCCATCGCCTCGTCGTAACCGACGAACGTCCAGTCGCGCTCGTCGACCGCCTCGGCATAATCTGATGCCGCATAGGCGTGAAAGCCCACTTCGCCGACTTTCGTCACAGTGAGATCGCCGCTCTCCGGCCGACTGAGCCTCAGCGCGATATCGGCCTCGCGCCGTCCAAGGGAGGCATAGCGCGTCTCGCCGATCACCGTAACGCGGATACCGGGGTGGCGCTGCCTGAGCCGCACCAGCGAAGGCGCCAGAACCGCGCCGGCATAGGCCGGCGGCGCGCTGATCCGGACCTCGCCGACATGGGTTTGATCGGCGCCGATACCGCCGCGCGCAATCGTCATGGCATCGGCGCTCATGCGCTCGGCGATCGCGGCAACGCGCTCGCCCTCCGCCGTCAGCTGGACGCGCCGGCCGCGCCGATCGACCAATCGTGCGCCGATCGCGCGCTCCAGATGCGCCACCCGGCGCGATACCGTCGCATGCTCGACCGCCAGCATCCGGGCCGCACCCGACAAGGTGCCTGTCTGCGACAGCGCCAGCAGGTGGCGAAGGTCTTCCCAATCCAGCATGTTAATTTCTTCCCATCTACTGTGAAACTATAGGGAATTTTCAATCATCCTTCCATCCCGCATCTTCACCTGCAGACAAGCAGGAGACCGGACATGGATATCGCAATCACCCTCGCCGCCCCCGGCGGTATCGAGCAGCTACAGGTTACGCCGCAGGAGCCGCAGACACCGGGACCGGGCGAAATCCGCATCCGTCACGATGCCATTGGCGTCAACTTCCTGGATATTTATCACCGTAGGGGTCTCTATCCGCTTCCCGCATATCCGGCCGTCATCGGCGCGGAAGGCGCCGGCGTGGTCGAAGCGGTGGGTTCTGCGGTGACGGCCGTTTCGCCCGGCGACCGCGTCGTCTACATGGGCGCCCCCGTCGGCGGCTATGCCACGACCCGCCTGCTACCGGCACAGCGGGCGATCCGCCTAGCCGATGACGTCGCGTCGAAGCAGGCTGCCGCCATGATGCTCAAGGGCATGACGGCTTACATGCTGCTCCACCGCATCCATACCGTGACGCCGGAGAGCACCATCCTGGTGCATGCCGCCGCCGGCGGTCTCGGCACGCTTTTGGTGCGCTGGGCCAAGCACCTGGGCGCGACCGTAATCGGCACCGTCAGCAACGAGGAAAAGGCGGCATTGGCCCGCGCCAGCGGCGCCGACCATCTCGTGATCGGCCGCAACGCCGATCTGGTTGCCGAAGTCATGGCGCTGACATCAGGGCGCGGCGTCGATGTCGGCTATGACGGCATCGGTGGCGCGATGCTGGCGAAAACCATCCAGTGCGTCCGCCCCTTCGGCATGGCCGCGAGCTATGGCCAGGCGGCCGGGCCGATACCGCCGGTGCCGATGGAAGCGTTGCGCCCGAACAAGTCTTTGTCGCATCCGAGCATCATGGCTGCCAGTACAGATCCAGTCTTCTACGTCGAGGCTGCCACAGCCGCGATCGAGGCCCTAAGACTTGGCGTTCTGACACTTCCAATCCGCGAATTCGCCCTTGCCGACGCCGCCGCCGCCCACACGGAGCTGGAAGCCGGGAGGAGCAGCGGCAGCCTGCTTCTGATCCCCTAATCAGGACACATGGAGGAGAGGCAAAGATACCGTTTCGGACGGAATTTTTATGTGGTATGGCCGGTTGCATTATTCAGATGTGAAAGTCTTATCCATGGCCACGCCTCTCACCATTGCCGATCTGAAGTCCCTGGCCCAGCGCCGCGTCCCCAAGATGTTCTTCGACTATGCCGACTCCGGCGCCTGGACCGAGCAGACCTACAGGGCGAATGAGAGCGATTTCGCCAAGATTGGTCTGCGTCAGCGCGTTCTCGTCGACATGACGAACCGCACGCTTGAGACGACCATGGTCGGCCAGAAGGTATCGATGCCAGTCGCTCTCGCGCCGACAGGCATGACCGGCATGCAGCACGCGGACGGAGAGATGCTGGCGGCGCGCGCGGCCGAAGAATTCGGCGTCCCTTTCACGCTCTCGACCATGAGCATCTGCTCGATCGAGGACGTCGCATCGGTGACCAGCAAGCCCTTCTGGTTCCAGCTCTACGTCATGAAGGACAAGGATTTCGTGCTGAACCTGATCAACCGCGCCAAGGCCGCCAAGTGCTCGGCGCTGGTCCTGACCGCCGACCTGCAGATCCTTGGCCAGCGCCACAAGGACCTGCGCAACGGCCTCTCGGCGCCACCGAAGTTCACGCCCAAGCACATCTGGCAGATGGCAACGCGCCCCTTCTGGTGCCTCGACATGCTGCAGACCAAGCGTCGCTCCTTCGGCAACATCGTCGGCCACGCCAAGAACGTCTCCGACCTCTCCTCGCTGTCGTCCTGGACCGCCGAGCAGTTCGACCCGCAGCTCTCCTGGGCCGATGTCGCCTGGATCAAGGAACAGTGGGGCGGCCCGTTGATCATCAAGGGGATTTGCGACGTCGACGACGCGAAGGCCGCCGCCGACACCGGCGCCGACGCCATTATCGTCTCCAACCACGGCGGCCGCCAGCTCGACGGCGCCCCCTCCTCGATCAGCATGCTGCCCTCGATCGTAGACGCCGTCGGCGACAGGATCGAAGTCCATCTCGACGGCGGCATCCGCTCCGGCCAGGACGTGCTGAAGGCGGTGGCGCTCGGCGCCAAGGGCACCTATATCGGCCGCCCCTTCCTCTATGGTTTGGGCGCCATGGGCAAGGAAGGCGTGACGCTGGCACTCGGCATCCTGCGCAAGGAGATGGACATCACCATGGCCCTGTGCGGCAAGCGCGACATCAAGGACGTGAACTCGTCGGTTATCGCGGGACGGCAGTAGGCGCCATTTGAATTATACACACGATTGTGTATGATTCGCCTCAATGAAGAGCACCGACGTCATTGCCCTGCTGCAGAAAGCCGGCTGGTTCGAGGTCGGCCGTAAGGGCAGCCATGCCCAGTTCAAACATGCGGAGAAATCGGGCCGAGTGACTGTGCCGCATCCCAAACGGGACATTCCGATCGGGACGCTGCGGAGCATCGAGAGGCAGTCGGGCCTGAAGTTGAGGTGATCATGCGCAACTATATTGGACTGATCCACAAGGACGCCGAGAGCGACTATGGCGTCTCTTTTCCCGACTTCCCCGGCGCGGTAACAGCTGGCGCGACGCTGGATGAGGCGCGCGAAATGGCCGAGGAGGCCTTGGCATTTCACGTCGAGGGACTGATTGAGGATGGCGAGACGCTTCCGCAACCCTCTTCGCTCGAAACGGTCATGGCCAACCCGGAGAATAAGGACGGCGTCGCCGTTCTGGTCTCGCTGAAAGCCGCGTCCAGCAGGGCGGTGCGTATCAACGTGACGCTGCCGGAAGATGTCCTGGCCCGCATCGACGCCGTCGCTGCCGCGGCCGGCCTGTCGCGTTCGGCCTTTCTCGCCAAGGCCGCGAAGCATGAGATCGAGCGCAACGCGGTGGCTTAGCTTAGCTTACCTCACCCAGCCCGTTGCCAGTGCGCTGGCCCAGCTGCCGCGACCGTTCTCCCGCGCAAGCCGAGACATCGCCATGTGGTCATAGGCGACCGTCCGGAACTGCGGCGCGAAGCCGGACGCGGTCTTCTCGATGATGCAGTAGGAGGCCAGCGGATGTCCGGCCTCGACCTTGTGCTGATAGGGCGCGTCGTCGCTGTAACCGGGGCAACCGACGCTGCCGGGATTGGCGATCAGTCTTCCGTCGCGAAGACGGACCATGCGCGGCACATGGCTGTGGCCGCAGAGGATCAGCGGATGATCGATGCCCTCGGCCAGCGCCTCGATCTCCTCGATAGGCTTCAGGAAGACGTGACCATCAGGCGAGACGCTCTCTAGCCAATAGGTTTCGTCATGCCCAGGTGTGGCGTGGCAGAGATAGACCTCGTCGCGATAGACGGCGCTGAACGGCAGCCCGCGCAGCCAGCCGAGATGCTCGGCGGACAATTGCCGGTAGGCATGCTGCTCCCACGATGGCATGGCGTCAGCGGGGCTTTCGATCAGGTAGCGGTCGTGGTTGCCGCGCACCGTGAGGGCATTGAGCGACATCAGTCGGTCCGCCGTCTTGCCCGCCTCGAGCGGCCCGCTCAGGCAATCACCGAGATTGACGATCTCGGAAATCCCGAGCGCCTCGATATCGGCCAGCACGGCATGAAGCGCCAGGTGGTTGCCATGCACATCGGCAATCGCGGCAAAACGCATCGCTCAGCTCCCGCGGTAGGTCGCGTAGCCGTAGGGCGAGATCAGGAGCGGCACGTGATAATGCGCGCTCTCGTCGGCGATGCCGAAGCGGATCGGCACGAGGTCGAGGAAGGCGGGATGCGGCAGCGCCACGCCGGTGCCGCGCAGATAATCGCCAGCATGAAAAAGAAGCTCGTAAGTCCCGGCCTTGAAGCTCTCGCCGACAAGGATCGGTCCGCCATCGACGCGGCCATCGGCATTGGTGACGACGGTCTTCACGTGCCGGCGGACATCGGCATCGATATGGAAAAGCTCGATCTTCAGCCCCTCGGCCGGCTTGCCGGAGGCGGTGTCGAGGACATGGGTGGTCAATCCGGTCATGAAATGGGCTCGCTGATGACAAAGGGAGTGTCGAAAAAATATTCTTCCAGATTGTTGCCCGGCCCGTCGCGGTCGACGACCAGGAAATCGCTGACCGCGCCAAGCGACATCAAGGGATGATGCCAGACATTGCGCCCATAGTTCACGCCCTGGTCGCCGCGCGCCAGAAACACCTGCGGACGCCCCGGCCTGCCGCCCTCGTCCTCGGATACGACGACCAGAAACGGCCGCCCCGAGATCGGCGAAAAGCTCTGGCTACCGAAAGGATGCCGCTCCATCATCCCGACTTCATAGGGAAAGTCGCGCGGCTGCCCGCGAAACAGGTTGATGATCACACGCGCGCCCTCGCCCACCACATCGGCCGAAGCGAGTGCATGGAACCGCTCCGTGGTGCCGTTGTTGATATACCGCATCGTCGCCGCGTCGGCTTCGATGACCTCGCCGAAGGGCGCGAAGGCGGCTTTGGTGAGCGGCTGGATATCGAGGAAGTCTGTCACGTCGGTCATTCGCCTTGTATGCGCCAGTGGCGTAGCATGTGGAGTGTATCGATCAGCTCGGGAATATTGTTCGTGGCCGTATCCCAGACCGTCTCGAGGTCGATATTGAAATAGCCGTGCGCGATCCTGTTTCGCATTCCGCGCATCTTGATCCAGGGGACTTCCGGATGGGCTGCGACGACCTCCGGAAACTCCTCGGTCAACCGTGTGACGATCTCGCCGATCATCAGCAGGTTCATGCCGACGGCACGCTGCTTCAGCACGTCTTCAAGAAACGCTTCCTTGGACGTTCCCTTCACGAAATCGCCGATCTCCAGAGAAACCTGTTCCATCTGGTCGAGATAGGATCGCAGCCAATCCGAATTCATATCGGCTTGGCCTCGCTGAGAACGCGTGCGCGTACCCTTTCAGGGAAGTCCCCGGGGACCATGAGATGGATATCCGTTCCCTGCATGATGTCCTTCAACTCTTCGAGCAATCCGCCGAGATCGAAAAGAGACGTCCCCGGCAGCGTATCGACGAGAATATCAAGATCGCTATCCGTCCGATCCTCGCCCCGCGCCACCGAGCCGAAGACGCGCGGGTTCGCCGCGTTGAAGCGCTTGGTCGCTTCGCGGATCGCCTGCCTGTTTTGCTCCAGCACCTCGGATGGTCTCATCGTCTTCGCTCCTGTGCGACGACTATAGGCGGCAGGTTGAAAAGAGAAAAGCGGTCTTCGAGACCGCCGACTACTCACCCTGCATTCGCCAACTGCGAACCAAATCGAGCGCCGCCAGCAGATTGGGCACATCATCCTTCGCGGTGGCCCATACCTTGTCCAAATCAATGTCGAAATATTCGTGAGCAATGCGATTGCGCATCCCGCGCATGGCTGCCCAAGGGAATTCCGAGTGCTCGGATACGAACTCCGGATGCGCCCTCAGGAGTTGCGATGCGATCTCCGAAGCCATCAGCAGGCTCATGCCCACGGCCCGCTGCAGGACAAGATTGTCGAGGAACTCTTCCCTACTGACGTTTGCGATCATGCCATGCGCATCGGCCGCCGCCTGCCTCATACGATCGAGAAGCTTGGCGATCCGCTCCGGGCTCATATCGGCTTTGCTTCGTTCAGCACCTCACGGCGCACATCTTCGGGAAAGTCACCTGGGGTCAGCAAATGCACCTCGGTGCCAAGCATCATCTGATCGAGCGCATCCTGTAAACCGCCCAGCGTCAGCAGCGTGCTTCCGGGCAACGCGTCCACCAGAATATCCAGATCGCTATCCATCCGATCCTCGCCGCGCGCAACCGAGCCAAACACACGCGGGTTCGCCGCGTTGAAGCGCTTGGTCGCCTCGCGGATCGCCTGCCTATTCTGCTCCAGAACCTCGGATGGTCTCATCGTCTTCACGCTCCTGGGCGACGACTATAAGCGGAGGATCGACAAGAGAAAAGCGGTGGCGCTTAGCGTGTCGGCAGCAGCGCTTCGAGCCTCAACAGCGCGATGCGCTCCACCTGCGCCGTCGCGGTTTCGAATTCTTCGTCGCGACTATTGTCGATACGCTTTTCGAAGGCGGCCAGGATGTCATCCTTGTCGAGACCCTTCACCGCTATGATGAACGGAAAGCCGAATTTCTCGACATAGGCGCGGTTGAGCTCGGTGAAGCGCTGGTGCTCCTCGGGGCTCAGCCGGTCGAGGCCGGCGCCGGCCTGTTCCTTCTTGCTGTCCTCGGTCAGTTCGCCCGCGATTGCCAGGCGACCGGCGAGGTCGGGGTGGGCGCGCAGAACGCCGAGGCGTTCCTCCGGGCTCGCGGCGCGGAAGATCGCCACCAGCGCCGTGTGCACGCGGTCGACATCGAGCGTCTCGCCGACGAAACCGTCGTCGAAGGCCCGTTCGGCGATGAAGGGCGAGTGCTCGAAGACGCCGCCGAAACGGGAGATGAATTCGTCGCGTGCAATCATCAGATGGTCTCCGGCTTGTGGTGCTTGTGCCAGTGTTCGGCGATCTCGATGCGGCGGGGGATCCACACCTTCTCGTGCTCCAGCACATATTGCATGAAGCGCTTCAGCGCCGCCGCGCGGCCCGGACGGCCGACGAGGCGGCAATGCAGGCCGATCGACATCATCTTCGGGCTGCCCGCCTCGCCCTCTTCATAGAGCGTGTCGAAGGCATCCTTCAGATAGGTGAAGAACTGGTCGCCCGAGTTGAAGCCCTGCGGCGTCGCGAAGCGCATGTCGTTGGTTTCGAGCGTATAGGGAATGATCAGGAACGGCTTGTCGTCGGCGCCTTTGACCCAGAAGGGCAGATCGTCGGCATAGCTGTCCGACGAGTAGAGGAAGCCGCCTTCCTCCTGCACCAGCCGGAGCGTGTTGTCCGATGGCTTGCCTTGGTACATGCCGTATGGCCGCTCGCCGGTGAGCTCGGTATGCAAACGCACGGCTTCCAGAATGTGCTTGCGCTCAAGGTCTTCCTGGAAATCCTTGTATTCCAGCCATCGATAGCCGTGGCTGGCGATCTCCCAGCCGGCTTCCTTCATTGCTGCCACCGCCTCGGGGTTGCGCGCCATGGCAAGCGTCACGCCATAGACGGTCGCCTGCACCTTGAGCTCGGTGAACATCCGGAAGAGCCGCCAGAAACCGGCTCGCGAGCCGTATTCGTAGATCGATTCCATGTTCAGGTTGCGTTGCCCCGGCCACGCGGCGCCGCCAACGATTTCCGACAGCAGATTCTCGGACGCTGCATCGCCATCCAGAATGCAGCTCTCGCCGCCTTCCTCGTAGTTGATCACGAACTGCACGGCGATATTGGCGCCGCCGGGCCATTTCGGATCGGGCGTGTTGCGGCCGTAGCCGACCAGATTGCGCGGGTAAGTCTCGGATACCATGAAATCACCTTCCACAAAGTCGGGGAACGGTAGCATCCGAGGACGGAATGTCGAGACGGAAAGTACGCAACAGAGTTTTGCCTTTATGGCACAACCACTTGGCTCCCGCTCAGGCGAGCACTGCTTCCTGGCTGCGACGGGCGCTGACCTTGCCCATCGGGTGCAGCGAATGCACCCGGAACGGCCCGCCGGTGCCTTCCTCGATCATCAGCGCGACGTTGGAAACCTTGACCGGCTCGGTCAGAACCGGATCGAATACACCGCGCAATGCATATTCGATGCGCGGCATGTCGGTGTGGCCCACAGGCCCCGTCAGCGGCATGTGGAACCGGAATTCGTCCATCACATAGGGGCAGCCCCAGCGATGCAGATTGGCGAATTGCGCAGCCGACAGCCCGTCGGGGTCGCTGCGTTCGATATCCGCCTCGCTGAGCGGCGCGCGGTAATGGTCGAACTGCTGCACGATCGCCGAGGCCAGATAATGCACATGCTCGCAGGGCAGCGACGGCACGAGGCTGTAGAAACCGCCGGTGCGGGCGACCTCGAGCCTTTTGATGTTGAACGGCGTTTGCGTGCCACAGAAGCGCATGAGATCGCGCAAAAGTTGCGCCTCGGTCACCTCGGCTGACAGCCGGAACGGCGCCTTCAGCACGCCATGGAAACCGTAGCGCCGCGGCATCGCTGTGTGAAAGGCGATCTCGTGGATACCGAGGCCGCGGATGGCCAGCGGCTCGACGATCTCCCCGGAAAAGACGTTCCGGCCCAGCCAGTTCGCCGCCACATGGGAGAGCGGAGCACTCGCGGCGGGCGTAAAGCAAATGGCGTATCGCATGTGGCCGTCTCCGTGCTCGAGCCTGCGCGACAGCCGATTCCGCCGCGTCAATGCGCAAGCAGATAGGTGATTTGCGTGACAGATTGACGAAAGGCAGCGAAATCTAATTCACGTTTAGCGTGAAGCCACGCGAATGTGACTGGAAAGGAGAAAGCTGTCGGGCAGCGCAAAGGGCACGTCCTGCCCGACGGTGATGAGAACGGCTGCCTGCGCCAGTCGGTGCGCCAGCCCGAAGCTCACCTTGAACCCGCCGGTCAGCGCAATCAGGCGCTCATGCTCGGGATGCCGCCCCACCATCGGATCGCGGTCGATCGCCTTGGGGCGCAACCCCGCCCAGCGCTCGATCACGGGCGCATCGCGCAACGAAGGCACCAGCGCGCGGGCGGCGTCGAGAAGTGCATCGAGCTGGCTATCGGTGCCGAACGGGTCATCGAACCGGTTTTCACTGGTGCTACCGACCGCAACATGCCCGCCCTCATGCGCCACGACATATAGCCCGTCGCGGAAGATCGTCGGCAGGTCAGGATCGATATCGGCCTTCAGAAGCGCCGCCTGCCCCTTCACTGCCTGCCCGAGCGGCTTGACAGGTCCGCTCGTCTGCTCGCCGAGCAGCGGAAATGACCGATGCCCCGCTGCGATGATGCAGCGATCGAAGAGGATCGTCCCGACGCTCGTCAGGGCGCGCCCGGCATCGGCGTAGAGGCTTTGGAGTTCCGCATTCTCCATTATCCTGACGTGCTGCGCCTTGCGCAGGAATGCGGCCAGAACGGCCGTCAGCGATCGTGGCGCCACCCGGGCCGCGAGCGTGTCGTGCACGAAACCGCCCTCCATGCCGGAGATATCGGGCCAGCCGGCAATCGGCGGCATATCGATGACATTCCAATGAAAGCACCGCTCACCCGCGTGCCAGTGAACGCCCGCATCGGACGAATGCCCAAGCGCAATGTCGCGCAGATGCGGCTTCGGCAGCGGGATCAGCCGGCCGGAGCGGCGGTAGCCGGTCGACAGCCCGGTCTCCGCCTCCAGCGCCGCGATCTCGCCTTCCAGCGCAACCAGCGCATCGAACTGGAACTGCTTCTTCGGATTCCATTTGTCCGGCATATGCGGCATCAGTGCGCCGAGCAATCCGCCGCTGGCGCCCTGCCCCAGCGCGCCCGCGTCGATCAGCATGGTGTCGATGCCCAGGCGCTCGGCATGAACGGCAGCCCAAAGCCCCATGATACCACCGCCGACGATCAGAAGTGCCGTGGACGATTGACCGGAAGCCGAGGCAGGACTATCGGCTGTGGACATGACAGATACGAGCCCCGAACAGATTGACGCGAAGAACCAGCCGCTTGAATGGCGCGACGGCGATATGCCCTATTCGCCGGCCTTTGGCGACCATTTTTATTGCCAGACCGACGGCCGGCTCGAATGCGGCCATGTCTTCCTCTCGGGCAACGGCCTGCCGGATCGCTGGACCGGACGCGACAGTTTCAAGATCGGCGAACTGGGTTTCGGCACCGGGCTGAACTTCGCGGAAACGTGGCGGCAGTGGAAGGAACATCGCGCAGAGGGCCAGCACCTGCGCTTCATGTCCTTCGAACTCTACCCCATGCAGCGCGACGAGATCGATCGCGCCCTGTCGCACTGGCCGGAGATTACTGCCGAGCGCGCGGCGCTCTCGGCCGCGTGGCCCGAGAAGCCCGAGGGCGTCGTGTCGCTCGATCTCGACCAACAAACCCGCCTCAGCGTCGTCTGCGGCGCCGCGATCGATCGCGTGTCGGCGGCGGCTGCCGATTTCGATGCCTGGTATCTCGACGGTTTCGCGCCGTCGCGCAATGCCGACATGTGGTCGGAGCAACTGATGCGCCTCGTGTTCGAAAAGACCGTCAGCGGCGGCAGCTTCGCCACCTATGCGGCGGCGGGCTTCGTCCGGCGCAATCTCATCGCCGCCGGCTTCGCGCTCGAGCGCCGCCCGGGCTTCGCCGGCAAGCGCGAGATGCTTTGCGGCGTCAAACCCTGAAGGCCTACGCCGGCCGATAGGTCAGCGCCACCGCGCCCTTGGGAAAGACTTTCGAGTCGGTGAGCGTAAGCTGCCGTGGCGCAAGGATCTCGGAGAAGATCGGCAATCCCTGGCCCAGCGCCAGCGGATAGACCATCAGCATATAGCTATCGACGAGGTTCTCGGCGATCAGGCTGCGCGCGAAAATGGCGCCCCCATGCGCGATGATCGGCTTGCCGTCCACAGCCTTCAGCCTTGCGACCTCCTCGGCGGGATCGCCGCTCGCCACATAGGCCTCGCCCCAGCTCCCGGCACCTGGCTGCAGCTCTCCGGCCTGCTCGCTGCGGGCGTTGACGCCAGCAAGAATTGCCCGCCCCTGCTTCGAAAAGACCGCCTTGGGGATCTGGTTCATCGGCGGAGCGAAGACGCCGGTGGAGGTCGGCCAGAAACCGGCCATGCCCTCGAAGGTGCGGCTGCCCATGATGTGAAGGCTGGCGTTCCAGACGTTCTCCAGCTTCCAGTCGATCGCCTCCTGGTCGCCGCTGAATATCCAGTCGACCTCGCCGCCCGGTCCGCTGACGAAGCCGTCGAGCGACATCGACATTGTCAGGATCAGTTCTCTCATCGTTTCCTCCTCGCCTCTCTTCAACCCAAGGACGGATGAGATCGGCCACTTCCGACAGGAGGATCGCGACGCCCGGCAAATCCTCGGGAAACGCGACGTCAGCGCGCCGTTTGTCCCGTCGGTTGCCCGGCAGCGGCACGCCAGCGGGCGATCTTCGCCTCCAGCAACTCCGGGCTGATCGGCTTCGACATGTAGTCGTCCATCCCGGCCTCGAAGCAGAGTTCGCGGTCCGTTTCCAGCGCATGGGCGGTGACGCCGATGATCGGGACATGGCCGCCCTGCACAGCCTCCAGCTCGCGGATCCGCCGGGTGGCGTCATGGCCGTTCATGACGGGCATGGAGACGTCCATCATGATGATGCCAGGCGCATGCTTGTGCCACGCATCGACGGCCTCCCGCCCGTTGCCGACCACAAGGAAGCCAAGACCGGTTCCCTGCAGAATCTGCGTGAAGACGATCTGGTTGACCTCGTTGTCCTCGGCCACCAGCACGTCGATCGCGCCATCACGCCGCGGCGGCGCCGACAGGAGCGCGCTGTCGGTCTGCGGCAGCGCCTTCGACGTCACGGCATGCGCCTCGCCCTCGTCCCACACCGGCTTGACGCGGCTTGCCCTGATAACCTCGGCAACGGTGTTGCGCAGCACATTGGCGCGCGCCGGCTTCATCAGATGCGCCTGGCCGTTCAGCGCCGCGAATTCCTTTTCCGCTTCGGCGATGTCCATCGACGTCAGGAAGATGATCGGCAGCGTCTTGAAGCGCTGGTCGACGCGCAGCGCGCGGGCGACGCCGGCGCCATCCATTCCGGGGATCTGGTAGTCGAGAATGAGCGCGTCGATCTTGACGCCCGCCTCGTGCGCGGCCTCGAGGATGGCGATTCCCATCGGCCCGTCCTCGGCCGCGGCGCCGTCGAAGCCCCAGAGCGAAAGCTGTTCGGTCAGGATTTGACGGTTGACCGCGTTGTCGTCGATGGCAAGCACCCGCGCGCCCTGCACGGTGACAGGCAGCGGCTTCTGCTCGACGCGGGCCGCGGCGATGACGAGTGGCAGATGAACGGTGAAGATCGATCCTGTTCCGGGCTCGCTGTCCGCCTCGATATAGCCGCCGAAGAGATCGACCAGCCCAGCGGTGATGGCAAGGCCCAGCCCCGTCCCCTCGTGCCGCCGCGTCGAGGAGCCGTCGATCTGCGAGAACTTCTCGAAGATCGCTTCGAGCTGTTCGGTAGGAACGCCGATACCGGTATCCTCCACCCTGATGCAGGCTGTGATTTCGTCTCCCGCGCCGGGAACGAAGCCGAGATCGACCAGCACATGTCCCCGCTCGGTGAACTTGACGGCGTTGCCGACGAGATTGGTGACGATCTGGCGGAAACGGCCGGCATCGCCGATCACCGACGATGGCAGGTCCGGCGCCGTGCGCACCAGAAGCTCGATATCTTTTTCGGCAGCCGCCGACGACAAGAGCGTCGCCACGTCCTCCACGGCCTCGACTATATCGAACGGCGCGCGACGCAGGGTCATCTGCCCGGCATCGATCTTCGAGAAATCGAGAATATCGTTGATGATCGTCACCAGCGCATTGCCCGATTTGACGATGATATCGATGAAGGTCTTCTGCCGGGCATCGAGATCGGTTTTCGCCAACAGTTCCGCCATACCGAGAACGCCGTTCATCGGCGTGCGGATCTCATGGCTCATGTTGGCGAGGAACTCGGACTTTACACGGTCGGCAGCCTCGGCACGCTCCAGCAGCCGCTGCAGCTCGACCTCACGCTCCTTCGCATCAGTCACGTCGGTGAACAGTGCCACCCAGTGCTGGCGTTCGCTCATCGTCGCGTCGAGGTTGACCCAGCGCTCACCGCGCACATGGAACGGCGTGGAGATCGGCTTCCCGGCCGCGATATGGGTCCGCCAGCCTTGCAGGATCGCGTCCTCGTCGCCATGGAAATCGCCACGCTCGGCGCAGAACCGAAACAGATCGATCCATTCCCTGCCGACGGCAAGATAGTCGGAAGGAATATCGAGGATTTCGGCCAGCGGATCGCTGGCAAGGAGGGTTCGACCGTTTTGCACGATCATCAACCCCTGCGACATCGCCTGCGTCGCGTCCTGCAGGAGATCGCCGAGCCGTTCGAATGCTTCCCGCGTCTCGTGAATCTCCTGCTCGCGCTCCCGCACCGACGTGACGTCGGTATAGGAAAGCAGGACATGCCCGTTGGAAAGTGGACGCCCGCCCAAAAGTACGCGCTTGTTGCCGATCCAGCCTAGTTCAACGGGCTCCTGGCGCCCGGCGGCCAGATGCTCCTCGCGCCGCGCGAGAATATCCTCGGGCGTCAGCGTCGCGTCGTAGCGCCCGAAACGATGATTGCGGCGGATGATCTCGATGAAATCGGTGCCATCGAGCGCCTCCTCTCGCGGCAAATCCCAGACATCGTAGAACGCGTTGTTGGCATAAAGCACCTTTCGCGCGCCGTCGAGGATCAGAACGCCGATCGGCAAGCTGTTCAACACGAGTTCGATCTCGCGGCGCAGCTCGCGGTTTTCGACATCGACCGCCGGTGCTCGACCGGAGATGCCCGCAACGGCCTGACGCGGCCGCGCCGCCTTCTCGAAGAGGCCGAGTACATAGACCCTGGCTTCCGACGGCATGAAGCTCTCGATCCGCACCCGCTCGTGGTCGACCCCATCGGCGTCAAAGCAGATGGCGCTTTCCTCGGTACCGAAGACCAGCGCCCGTCGCTCCTTGTCCTCGCGACCCTCTTCTTCCGGGCGATCGAAGAGTTCGCGGCTGCGGCGGCCGATGAAATCGGAAATCTCCAGCCCGAAGAAATCGGCATAGGCGGCATTGACCGCGACGTAGTGCAACTCGCTGTTCTTGACATAGGCAGGGCTGCCCAGATCCGCGATCCGGCGGCAGGCCAGTTCGAGAAGGTCCCCGCTCGATCCCAAGAAATGTGCTCCTGCTGAAATGGAATTGTGCTTCGGAGCGACTATAGCGGCCAGGGCTTTAACAAGGCTTTAACCATGATGATCGTGACGACGAACGAATACGGCGCCTCAATCCAGGGGAAATCTTGAAACGTGATCTCCGGACGCGATGAAATTCAGCGCCGCCGCGCCATATTCCTTGTGTCCGCAGCGATTGACGCGGATCCTGTTGACGACGTTCGAACCAAGCCTCGTCGATGAAAGGAAACGAGCATGTCCGTTCTTCATAAAAGCATGGCGGCGGGCCTGATTGCATTGACACTGACAGCAGCCCCTCTGGCAACGGCGACGTCCGCGAATGCGGGCTCCGACGAGGCCTTCTGGGGCGGCATTGCGGTAGGCGCGATTGGCGGCGCACTTCTGACGCAAGTCATACCGCCGATCTATCCCGCCTACGACTACCCGGCCTACGGACCCTATTATCGGCCCTACGCGCAGGTCTACTACGACGGCTACTATAGGGCCTACCCGCGGCCTTACTACAGGCCTTACTACAGGCCGTACTACCGGCCCTATTATCGGCCGTACTATCCAAGCTACTATCGTCCCTACCGCTACTATCGGCCATATGGCTACTGTCACGTCGAACGGCGCTACGACCGGGGTGGCGGATATTACACCGTGCGCGTCTGCCGCTGACGCGGCGCGGCAATCGGATTTTGGTGCCCGGCGCCGCATCGAGACGCCGCCGGATAAAGCTTTATGCGGCCTCACCCTTGACTTTCCTGACGATCTGGACCAAATGCAGGCCAGCTTTCACCTTCCGGCCGCCGCGTGAGCGTGCCCCTGCCAGTAAATAGGATGCAGGAAGAAGGACAAAAGCGCATTTCGAATGGACCGCATCTAGAAGACGCGGCAGAAGCGCTGGAAAGCTTTTTCCAACAAGACAAGTTCCCACTTCACGCGGGGTTCTTGACGCCAGAGTAACACCGGACCGCAAACCCGCGTTCCGGCGGTATTGTTTTGGCGCCCCTGAAAAGGTTATGACTTGACCAATTTTGAATCGCTTGGTGTTTCCAAGCCGATCGTCGCCACACTGTTCCAGCTCGGCATCGAGACGCCGACTCCCATCCAGGAAAAGGCGATCCCGCTTCTTCTCGAAGGCCGCGATCTTATCGGCCTCGCCCAGACCGGCACCGGCAAGACGGCCGCCTTCGGCCTGCCGCTGATCGAAAAGCTGATCCCGGAAGAACGCCGCCCCGACAACCGCACCACCCGCACGCTGATCCTGGCGCCGACCCGCGAGCTGGTGAACCAGATCGCCCAGAACCTGAAGAACTTCCTGCGCAAGTCGCACCTGCGCATCAACGTCGTCGTTGGTGGCGTGTCGATCAACAAGCAGCAGCTGCAGCTTGAAAAGGGCACCGACATTCTCGTCGCCACCCCCGGCCGCCTGCTCGACCTCGTCGCCCGCCGCGCCATCGGCCTGACCGCCGTGCGCTACCTCGTGCTCGACGAAGCCGACCAGATGCTCGACCTCGGCTTCGTGCACGACCTGCGCAAGATTTCCAAGATGGTGCCGAAGCGCCGCCAGACGATGCTCTTCTCCGCCACCATGCCGAAGTCGATCGCCGATCTCGCCGCCGACTTCCTGACCGATCCGGTCAAGGTCGAAGTGACGCCTCCGGGCAAGGCCGCCGACAAGGTCGAGCAGTATGTCCACTTCGTCAACGGCAAGAACGACAAGACCGACCTTCTGAAGAAGTCGCTGACGCAGAACCCGGATGGTCGCTCCATCGTCTTCCTGCGCACCAAGCACGGCGCCGAGAAGCTGATGAAGCATCTCGATTCCGTCGGCTACTCGGTCGCCTCGATCCACGGCAACAAGAGCCAGGGTCAGCGCGAGCGCGCGCTGAAGGCCTTCAAGGACGGCGACATCAAGACGCTGATCGCCACCGACGTCGCCGCCCGAGGCATCGACATCCCGGCTGTCAGCCACGTCTACAACTACGACCTGCCTGAAGTTCCAGACGCCTACGTCCACCGCATCGGCCGTACCGCCCGCGCCGGTCGCGACGGCATCGCGATCGCCTTCTGCGCACCGGATGAAACCCGTCTGCTGCGCGACATCGAGCGCCTGATGAACATCTCGATCGCGGTTGCCAGCGGCGAAGCCCCGGCAAACATGAACGCCGCGCCGAAGCGCGGCAACGGCAATGGCGGCAACCGTGGCCAGGGTCGTGGCGGTGAAGGCCGTGGCGGCGAAGGTCGTCGTGACGCCCGCGCCGGTCGCCCCGAGCGCCGTCCGCGTCCGGAAGCCGGCAACGAAGTCCGCGCCAACGAGGAACGCCGCGAGCGTGCTCCCCGTCCTGAGCGTCGCACCGAGCGCAACGAGGATTTCCGCGGCCAGCGTCGCGGCGAAGCCACGCCGGTCACGGCAGGCCCTGATAACGATCTCGCTTCGACCTCGGATTTCCGTGGCGCCGGCCAGGCCCGCAAGCAGCAGCGTCCCCAGCACGGCAACCACGCCCATGGCGACGCCAACCGTCACCAGCCCGGCGGCGGCGCCCGCAATGCGCACGGTCGTCCCGGCCGCAAGCACGGCGAGGATCGCGGCCAGCACACCGGCAACGCTGGTGGCGAGCGTCGCGAAGGCAACGGCGGCAAGCGTCGTGGCGGCCCCTCGCGCGGCGGCAATGGCGGCCAGCGCCGCGAACGCGCATAAGCGCTTCGCTCTGAGTGAATAGGGGCGGCGGAAAACACCGCCGCCCGGAAACCGAAAAACCTCCGGCGACCACCGGAGGTTTTTTGTTGCCGATGCGCCGGCGACGCGAACCTATTGGGCGCCCATATCCATCTGCTCGACCTCGACCGGGCTCACCTCCCCGGGCTTGATCTTGAGCGTCTGCTTTGCCGCCGGCCGTGGTGGCCTGGCGCCGCCCTGCCCCTGCTTGGCCTGCTGGTTTTGCGCCTGCACCGCCTGCGAGATGGCGGCGGCGAGCGCCTTTCCGTCCACCTTCCCCTCGACCTTGCGGTTGCCGGCGGTGGGTGGCGCCGGCCTCGGCGCTGCGGCCGCTTCTGCGGGCAACGGCTGCCCGATGCGGCCGGACCGTACCTTCACCGGCCCGATCGCCCCGGCGCTGACATCGAACGGGCACTCGTAGGTCTGTCGCATCCATTGCCCGCGCGCCGTCAGGAAGCGGATGGAATCGCCGCGATAGACCACCAGCGGGCTGCTGCCGCCTGCCGGGTCCGCCTCCTGGAAAATGCCGGTGAAGGGACGGTTGAGCCAGTCGAAATCGATCGGCGCCGCGATCTCGATGGCGCGCGCGCAGGCAGGCGCCGCACGGTCCATGTTCGCCACCACGCAGGCCGCATCGCAGCCCTGCCCGGCGGTCTGCGCCTGAGGCGCATTGTTTTCAGCCCCTGGAGTTGCATTTACAGCCGCCGGCGGCTGGGCTCCTCCACCTTGTGGCGCCGCCCCCTGCGCCAACACCGTTCCGGCAGACAGCAACGACAGCGCAACGGATAATCCGCTCGCTACACCAATAAACATCACCTTGCGCACGCCACCCCCCGTAATTGCATAGTCACGATACTGTCATGGTACAAACGATCGCAACCGGAAATACTTATAGCAATATTTTCCATAAGTGTCAGATTGATTCTTCGTGATCGTGTGTTGCTTTTATCTGACTCAAAATAGATTCTTTTTTATACATAGGAAATCGCGTTGATTAACTATTGCTTAATAAATGCAACCGTGAAAGGAATGTTTCGACTGTATCATTTCGCATCTGAAGCGAAGTTACGGCGCCCGTGAGTATGGGTTCAACCAGATCGTTCGAAACAGGAGGGACTTGTAATGAGAGGGATTGTTTTCGCGTCGACTACAGCGTTGAGTATTATTTTTGCTTCTACAGCATTTGCAGGAAGCAATACTGTTTATCTTGGCCAGAGTGGCAATAACCAGAACGCCAACATTACCCAGAACGGCAACAACAACTGGGTTGGCACGAGCACCAGCAATCCGTTCATTCAGGAAAACGGCAGCGGCAGCGGCGGCAACAAGCTGCTCGTCAAGCAGTCCGGCAGCAGCAACGCCATCGGTTGGCTTGGAACGGCGAAGCAGTCCGGCACCAACAACAACGCGGACATCACGCAGGACGGTTCGGGCGGTGATGTGGAAATCCTGCAGATCGGCACCAACAACGGCAACGCCGGCATCATCAACAACTACGATTCCCCGAAGGGCGGCATCTATCAGTCCGGCACCTGGGGTAAGATCGCGGTTGCCCAGATCGGCTCATCCAACGACTTCAACATCAAGCAGGCCGGCAACACCAACAACACGGAGCTGGCGCAATTCGGCAGCGACCTGAAGGCAGTCGTTCGCCAATCGGTGAACGGCGGCTCTGATTCGCACATCGACAGCGTTCCGAATGCACGGCCCGGCTACCTACCGTATGTGACGGCAAGCCCAGACTATCCGTCCAGCGCCCTCGGCGCACACGGCACGATCAAGATCAACCAGGGTATCGCGACCGGCAGCGCCTCGTCCGATTTCGCTTACGCGGCCCAGGGTGGTGGTGCGTGGAACACCATGACGCTTTGGCAGGACGGCACGCAGCAGACTGCTGCTGTCTGGCAGAAGGGCGATGGGAACTCGGCGGAATCGCACCAGTACGGCTATAGCAACTCGCTCGGCAAGGTGAACGGCTACACCCACAAGACGGCGCCGTTCTTCCAGCTCGGGACAGGCAACCAGCTCGTGAACTACCAGTTTGGTCACGATAACGTCGTTACGGGCCTGCAGAACGGTGTCTCGAACGTTGTCAGCACCGTTCAGTACGGCAGCTATTCATCTGCGAACTTCCTTCAGGATGGTTCGACCAACAAGGCCTACAACACCCAGTATGATATTGCGAACGCGTCGGTAACCCAGCTCGGAAGCAATAACTACAGCCTTGGAACACAATCTGGCGGCGGCTGGGGCACCTATGCCAACAACGCCACCATCAGCCAGGACGGCAGCAACAACAGCTCCGTTTACACGCAAAGCGGCACCGCCAACACGCTGACGGTCTCGCAGACCGGTAGCTATAACGCCTCGACGGTCGCTCAGACCGGCGGTGGCAACCAGGCTGTTATCCAGCAGAACTAACACAACTCATAAGGCGAGGCGTTCGCGCCTCGCCTCCTTCCCGAAATGCACTGAGGGAGAAGTGCGCGATGGATGCTGTCGATACCGGGTCTCCGCCCGTCATTTCCTGCCAGATCGAGGCCGACAAGTCGCGCGGCACGAT
This sequence comes from Rhizobium sp. S152, assembly GCF_030380735.1. Taxonomy (GTDB): domain Bacteria; phylum Pseudomonadota; class Alphaproteobacteria; order Rhizobiales; family Rhizobiaceae; genus Rhizobium. Next base: position 985,586 of record NZ_JAUDRZ010000026.1, read on the forward strand.
CAACGTGCACGGCAAGATCATCAGCATTTCGCCCGCCAGCGGCCGCTACATCTTCGAGATGAAGAAGGAAGGCAAGAGCGGCAGTTCCTCCATCCAGCAATCCGGCAATTTCAGCCTCTCCGTCGGCGAGACGGTCGGCGCCGGCCAGAGCTCGACCGATTTCCGCAAAGGCACGCGCGTGCGGGCCAAGCTGACCGGCGAAGGTCTCGGCCAGAAGTTCAGCTGCGATTTCGACGAGATTTCCGAATGAGGCGCACGACGATGTTTTACCGCACCGCCGCAGTCGCGGCATTTGCCGTCATGATGGCACTCTCCGGCGCCGCGGCCCAGGAGGCCGCCGTCGTGAATTCCGAATACACCGACATCTCGAACTACCTCGTCAGCCCGGGAGATGCCGGGACCGAGGCATCGTCGAGCCGCCATGCCGGGGGCTCCGGCTACAACTCCGCGAGCGTCAACCAGGTCGGCCTTAACAACAGCACCTCGGTCATCCAGCTCGGCTATGCCAATACCACGACGCAGACGCAGGTCGGGATCAACAACGTTTCGGCGCTGACCCTGACCGGCAGCGGCAACACGATCTCCACGCTGCAGGTTGGCAATTCCAACAGTTCCAGCCTGAACATAGCCGGCAGCAACAACACCATTTCGCAGACCCAGATCGGATCCAATCTCGGCTACGGCCTTGAGACGACCAAGAGCGGCCAATCCTTCTCCGTCCAGCAAATAGGAAGAAAATAGCCATGAGGATGCGTGTACTTGTAACTGCCTTCGCTGCGTTCTCCGTGAGCGCCTATGGCTCTTTTGCCGGCGCGCTGGTCTATCAGCCGGTCAACCCGGCCTTCGGCGGCAGCCCGCTCAATGGCAGCTGGCAACTATCGCAGGCCCAGGCCCAGAACCAGTATACGAACAGCGGCAAGTCGTCCGCCCTGTCGAGCGCGCTCACACCGGGCCAGATCTTCGCCAGCCAGCTGACCAGCCAGCTCTACGGGTCGCTCGCCAACCAGATCACCGAGGCCCTGTTCGGCGCCAACGCCCAGCAGAGCGGCACCTACACGCTGGCCGGCACGACGATCTCCTTCGTGCGCGTCGGCGGCGAGATCCAGATCGCCATCAACGACGGCACCTCCGTAACCAACATCACCGTTCCAGCAGCACCGTGAAGCGTCCCATGCGTCATCTCGTAAAACCGGTAATATCCTGCATTCGCGGGGCGATACTGATCGGCACGCTTATTCTGGCCGGCTGCGTCCAGGACAGCCAGACGCGCGAGCCGCTCGAGGAGCGCCCGATCGTGGCGCGCCCGTCGCCGACGGCGATCAACCTCGAAAACCTTCCGCCGCCGCAGCGCAAGGTCAGCATCGCGGTCTACCAGTTCCCCGATCTCACCGGCAAGAACGAGCCGAACGAGAACGTCGCCGTCTTCTCGCGCGCCGTCACCCAGGGCGGCTCGGGCCTGATCATCGATGCCTTGAAGCGGGCCGGCAACGGCAACTGGTTCACGGTGGTCGAGCGCACCGGCCTCAACGATCTCTTGCAGGAACGCCAGCTGATCCGGGCGACCCGCCAGGAATACAGCGCCGATATCGCCAAGCCCCTGCCCCCGATCCTCTTCGCCGGGCTTCTGGTGCAGGGCGGCATCCTCACCTATGACGCCAACACCATCACCGGTGGCGCCGGCGCCAATTTCCTCGGCATCGGCGGCGACGTTCAGTATCGCCGCGATGTCGTCACGGTCGGCGTCCGCATCGTCTCGGTGCAGAGCGGCGAGGTCCTGTCCAGCGTCACCACGACGAAGACCATCTATTCGGCCGGCATTAACGCCAATGCCTACAAGTTCGTCTCCGTCGACAAGCTGCTGCAGATCGAGGCCGGCGTCACCCGCAACGAGCCGACCCAGTTCGCCGTTCGTCAGGCGATCGACCTCGCGGTCTATGCCGCGATCATCGAAGGCGTGCGCAACGGCATCTGGAACTTTGCCGATCCCGGTGTCGGCGACGCGCTGGTGAAGCAATATATCGAGCGCGACAAGCCGAGCGAGGCCGTCCCCACCAAAGTCGCCGATCTCGGCGCCACGCCAAAGCTCTGACGTAATCTGGCCACCCCGCCGCCTGCGCCGCCGGAAGCCGGCGCGGGGGGCGGACACATGTTCCAAAGACGGTCGACCGGCAAGGGCGGACGCGTGAGCCGACTCCGCGCGCAGTCCCTCGACGCCCGAAATCATTCCCGCACCGCGCGTGGAAAATCATCATCTGCTTATGTTTTAAGCTGAGGCAACCATTGCCACGCGACAACGCCGCGCCACCTTCCCTTAAATGCTTAGTTTTTCGGCTGTTTTTCGCGATAGCTAGGATTTTATAAATCTGCCATTCGAACTGAGCATGGTTCTTGCATTGCTTCCTGCGTTGTACTCAAATGAAGAAAAAAGGGGAGCCACACCTTTGGCATTTGATGAAATGATCACCGGGGACGAAAGTCCGCGACAGCCATATGAAAAATACTTTGAGTGGTACAATAATCAGGATCGCGCGCATCTGATCGCCAAGTCCCGCGATGCGGAAAACATCTTCCGCAAGACCGGCATCACCTTCGCCGTTTATGGCCACGCCGACAGTTCCGAAAAGCTCATCCCCTTCGACATCATCCCCCGCGTCATCTCCGGCCGGGAGTGGCGCAAGCTCGCCCAGGGCATCGAACAGCGCGTCATCGCCCTCAACGCCTTTCTGGACGATATCTACCACAAGCAGGAAATCATCCGCGCCGGCCGCATCCCGCGCGAGCTCATCGAGCGCAACGACACCTTCCTGCCCGAGATGATCGGCTTCCGCCCGCCGGGCGGCGTCTACACCCACATCGTCGGCACCGACATCGTGCGCACCGGCGAGGACCAATTCTACGTCCTGGAAGACAATGCCCGCACGCCATCAGGTGTCAGCTACATGCTGGAAAACCGAGAGACGATGATGCACATGTTCCCGGAGCTGTTCCACGAGAACAAGGTGCGCCCGGTCGAGGACTACCCCTATCTCCTGCGCCAGTCGCTCGCCTCGCTCGCCCCTCCCGGCTGCAAGGGCAAGCCGCGCGTCGCAATCCTGACGCCGGGCATCTACAATTCCGCCTATTACGAGCATTCCTTCCTCGCCGACACCATGGGCGTCGAGCTGGTCGAAGGCTCGGACTTGCGCGTCATCGACGGCAAGGTGAAGATGCGCACGACGCGCGGCTATGAGGCGATCGACGTGCTCTACCGCCGCGTCGACGACGACTTCCTCGACCCCCTCACCTTCCGCCCGGATTCGGCGCTGGGCATTCCCGGCATCATGGACGTCTACCGCTCCGGCAACATCACGATTGCCAACGCGCCGGGCACCGGCATCTGCGACGACAAGGCGATCTATTCCTACATGCCCGAGATCGTCGAGTTCTACACCGGCCGCAAGGCCATCCTCGAGAACGTGCCGACCTGGCGCTGTTCGGAAGACTCCAGCCTCAAATACGTGCTGGAACATCTCGAAGAGCTCGTCGTCAAGGAAGTGCACGGTTCCGGTGGCTACGGCATGCTGGTCGGCCCCACGGCGTCGAAGAAGGAACGCGCCGAGTTCGCGGACAAGCTCAAGGCGCGGCCGAGCAACTATATCGCCCAGCCGACGCTGTCGCTCTCCACCGTGCCGATCCTCGTCAACAAGGGCATCGCGCCCCGTCACGTCGATCTTCGTCCCTATGTGCTGGTCTCCGACAAGGTGCAGATCATCCCCGGCGGGCTGACCCGCGTCGCCCTCAAGCAGGGCTCGCTCGTGGTCAATTCAAGCCAGGGCGGCGGCACCAAGGACACCTGGGTATTGGAGGATTGATCTGATGCTCGGAAGAACCGCAAACGGCCTCTACTGGATGTTCCGTTACATCGAGCGCGCCGAAAACATCGCACGCCTGATCGACGCCGGCATCCGCATGTCGCTGACCAGAAGCAGTGGCAGCGACGACAACTGGGACGGCGTGCTGCAGAGCGCAGGCGTCCGCGAAGCCTATGACGACGGCCATTCAAAGCTCACCGGCCCCGACGCCATCGACTACCTGCTGCGCGACCGCACCAACCTGTCGAGCGTCATGTCCTGCGTCGATTTCGGCCGCAACAACGCCCGCATGGTGCGCACGGCGCTGACCCGCGAGACCTGGGAAGCGACCAACGAGTTCTGGATCGAGCTCAAGGATCTGCTGTCAAAGCGACTGAAGCCGGCCGATCTGCCGCAGGCGATCGACGTGATCAAGCATCGCGCCGGGCTGATCCGCGGCGCGCTGCACGGCTCCATGTTGCGCAACGAGCTCTACAACTTCGCCCGCATCGGCACCTTCATCGAACGCGCCGACAACACCAGTCGCATCCTCGATGTGAAATATTACGTGCTGCTGCCGGCGGTGTCGGCCGTCGGCACCTCGATCGACAACGTCCAATGGGAATCGATCCTGCGCTCGGTATCCGCCCACCGCTCCTACAGCTGGGCCTATGATGGCGAATACCGGGCGATGAACATCGCCGACTTCCTGATCCTCAACGGCCAGATGCCGCGTTCGCTCGCCTATTGCTACGAGAAGATCACCAGCGAACTCGGCCACCTCGCCACCGATTACGGCGAACGGCTGCAGGCGCACGACACCGCCGACGCGATCCGCAAGTCGCTGAAGACGCGCGTCATCAAGGACATCATGGACCAGGGCCTGCATGAGTTCCTGGAGGACTTCGTCACCCGCAACAACCAGCTCGGGCAGGAAATATCCGACGGTTACAGGTTCTATGCATAGGCGGATCCGGACATGAAACTCAAGATTAGCCACATCACCGAGTACCGCTACGACGAGCCCTCCGCCTTTTCGCTGCAACGCCTGCGGCTGACGCCGCCGACCTTTCCCGGCCAGACCGTCGGCAACTGGTCGCTGCATGTTGAGGGCGCCAAGCCGGAGGTCGAGTATGACGACCAGTTCGGCAATCACGTCAACCTCGTGTCGCTGGAGGGCGAGCAGCAGGTGACGCGCATCGTCGCCGAGGGCGAGGTGGAAACCGCCGATCTCAACGGCGTCATCGGTCCGCACACGGGTTTCTGCCCGCTTTGGCTTTTCCTGCGCGACACGCCGAAGACCAAGCCCGGCAAGCTGGTGAAGGAGCTGATCAAGGGCATCAGCGGTGACAGCGAACTGGCGCGCATGCACGACCTGATGGCCGCGATTCACGAGACCGTGACCTACCTGCCCGGCACCAGCGATGTCGAAACCACGGCGGAACAGGCGCTGGAGAGGAAGAGCGGCGTCTGCCAGGATCACGCCCACATCTTCGTGGCTGCCGCCCGCGCGCTTGGTATTCCGGCCCGCTATATCTCGGGATATCTGATGATGGAGGAAAAGGTCGAGCAGGCGGCAACGCATGCCTGGGCCGAAGCTCATATCCCCGGTCTCGGCTGGGTCGGTTTCGATCCCGCCAACAAGATCTGCCCCGACGAGCGCTACGTGCGCCTCGCCTCCGGCCTCTCTTACAAGGATGCCGCACCGGTTTCGGGCATGCGCATTGGCACGCCGGGCGAAAAGCTGGAGGTGATCGTCAAGGTCGCCGACCAGGGGCAAAGCCAGAGCCAGAGCTGAGATACCAAATCAGGTGATAGAAAAGCCGGCGGCATTGAAGCCCCGCCGGCTTTGTCTTGACTAGGCGTAGACCTTGAAGCGGGCGCTATCGTCCATGAAGCTTTTCTCGCTGAAGGAACCGGAGTTCGCTCCGAACGGCATCTGTGCGCGCAGCTTCCACGATGCCGGGATATCCCAGGCGGTCGCGATTTCGGCATCGGCCAGCGGGTTGTAGTGCTGCAGGCTGGCGCCGATATCGGAGGCGGCGAGCGCCGACCAGACGGCGAACTGCGCCATTCCGCTGGACTGTTCCGACCAGATCGGGAAGTTGTCGGCGTAGAGCGCGAATTTTTCCTGCAGGCCCTTCACCACGTCCTGATCCTCGAAGAAGAGAACCGTGCCGGCGCCGGCGGCGAAGCTGTTGATCCGCTTTTCGGTGGATTCGAACGAATCCGCCGGCACGATCTTGCGCAGCGCGTCCATGACGAAGCCCCACAGCTTTTCGCTTTCCGCGCCGTAGAGAACGAGCACGCGCGAGCTCTGCGAGTTGAAGGAGGACGGCGTGTGCTTGACCGCATCCTGAATGAGCTTGGTGGTCTCGTCCTGGGAAATCGGCAGGGTCTTGCCGAGCGCATACTGGCTGCGGCGCTTCTTGATGGTCTCGATGAGAGTATTGGTCATTTCGAAAATCGTCCTCTGTCTCTGAATACGCCCGGCCACCGCTGGGAGACGCGGCGACGCAGGACGACCTCAAGAGATAGAGGACGCAGGAGCGGATGGATATTGCAATGCAGCACAAAATACCGATTTCTCGGGATTTTTCGCAACTGTGTAATTCTGAACACTATCAATCGTTTGAGATCGTAGCGTCAGTCAAACTCCGGAACCCGCCCCGATTGAAACAGGATGATCGAAGGCCCGTTTTCGCCAATCGCGACGTTGGACTCCTTGCTCCAGACGATGACACCGGCGTAGTCGTTGACCATCGTTTCGGCGACGTAGACGGCGGTTTCCTCGCGCTTCATGATGCGCGGTTCGAATGCCGGCATCAAGACGCCGTCGCCGTCCAGATTGAACGCGCTCAACACGATCAGCTTTCGCACTCCCGGCATGTCGCCCTCCTGTCCGCCATAACGGCGCGGAGGCCGCTTTCGTTCCACCACGGAAATGAGACGAGACAAGAAAACTGCGGTGATCGGCAGCGCCGTCAGGGTACCGTTTATACGTGATTTCTAAACCATAAAATCATCGCGGTGATTGCAGCTTTGCCGTGTCTCACTCATGCTTGTCAGGGTCTTTCGCAAATGAGGGGTATAATGCATGCCGGACATTCGCCCGCCACGCCTTGCCGTACTGATCGATGCCGACAACACGCCAGCGAAGATCGCCGATAGGCTGTTCGAGGAAATCGCCAAAATCGGCGAAGCGAGCGTGCGCCGCATCTATGGCAATTTCGCCGACGAGCGCTTGAAGGGTTGGACCGACGTGCTCACGCGCCACGCCATCATCCCGCAGCAGCAATTCGCCTATACCACCGGCAAGAACGCCACGGACATAACGCTCGTCATCGACGCGATGGACCTGCTGCATAGCGGCCGCTTCGACGGCTTCTGCTTGGTGTCTTCGGACAGCGACTTCACCCGGCTTGCGTTGCGCATCCGCGAACAGGGGCTTGATGTCTTCGGCTTCGGCAACAAGAAGGCGGCCGAGAGTTTTCAGAAGGCCTGCCGGCGGTTCACCCACGCCGAAAACCTGCATCAGCCCTCCCCTTCGAACCTGGCCGATACTACGCAGTCGAAGCCGGTGCCACAATCGCCGAAGACGGCGACGCCAATCATCCTGAAGGCTATTACCGAAATGAAGAGCGATGATGGCTGGGTGGCTCTCTGCGGCGTCGGCAGCCAGATTGTCAGTCTGTCGCCGAATTTCGATTACAAAGCCTACGGCTCCAAGACGTTGAGCGATCTCGTTCGCAACACCAACGCGTTCGAACTCGACCAAGCCAAAGGACGCATCAGGCCCAAGCCGGCATCACAAAAGGCGAACTGACGGAACGCCCGCCCGCTTCAATGAAACGGCCGCACCTCCACCGGTGCCCGGCAGGCCACGGCCGCCTTGCGTCCCCAGGCGAGCGCCGCCTCTCGATCGGCGACATCGAGCACCCAGAACCCGCCGACATGCTCCGGGGTCTTCAGATAAGGCCCATCGCTCGCCCGAACGTCGCCATCGGCCTGCACGACAAGCGCCACCGCGCGCTGCGGCGGCTGAAGCCCGCCGACGAAGACCCTGATGCCAGCGGCCTTCATCTCGTCGTTCAACGCGTCGATATCCTGCCCCATCGCCGCGTCCTCCGAGACGGCGGGGTCATAGTCATCAGGATGATGGATCGCAACGAGGTACTGGGTCATGGCCTGTCCTTTCGGGTTCGCGGGGGGATGCTGTTCGCCCTCGCCTTTTAAGACGAATGCAAATGCCGGAATCCGACAATCCTCGGCGGCTCGCCGTGGCATTGCCTGATCACCAAGCGCAATCTAATATGCATTGCGTTCACTGCCAGCTGATCGAGGGGGCCGACTTCATGCAGCTTGTGGAGCACAATTCCGCTCAGGCGTTTCTCGATTTCCTCCGGCCATCGTCAGAGCGATGGTGGAACCCCGTCACCGGACGGCAGTCTCACGTCTTTCGCGGGCACGCGGACGCTTCCTGGAAGCTGCAGCCGAAGGGTTGGAGGCCATTCGGCGCCAACCCGGAGGTCGAGGCGCTCTACCGGGCGGTACGATGGTCCCTGACCGGAAGCAAGACCGCCGGAGAGGTCACCCATTCCGATATGGCGAGGCTTTGGCGCTTCACGCTTGCCGAGGCAGCGATCCAGTTTGCGTCGCTTGGCCGGAGCGTCGGCTTGGAGATCCCGTGGCAGGTGGAAAACAGCCTCATCGCATCGCCGAGGCAGGATGTTCCCTTCATCGATCTTTCGCTCCTCGCGCTCGCTCAACATCATGGCGTGCCGACACAGCTCCTGGACTGGTCCGACGATCCGCTGACATCCGCGTTCTTCGCCGTCGATGATCCCGAGCTTCCCACCGATCTCTGCGTATGGGCCCTTGAGATCGAGAAGGTGCCGAGCGGGAAGACCACCAATTATCGGCTGAAGATGGCGCCCAATATCGGGAATGCCAACATCAGAGCGCAAAGCGGCTTGTTCCTGGCTTTCGACCAGGGTCCGCATCTGGACACCTTGTTCGACGGCCAGTGGCCGAGCTTCGAGAGCGAGGAATTGCTTTCGGCAGCTTTGATCCAGGTGAGATTGCCTGCGAGCGAGAGGCCAACTCTGCATGAACTGCTTCTTCGCGAAAATAGAAGCAAGGCGCATCTAATGCCGTCGTGGGATAACGTCGCTGAAACGGTGCGCATCGAATGGGCCACCGGCCTGCTTTGGGGCAGTTCCCAATAGTCATTGGCGGTCATCGCCTCGACTGCTCATCAAAATCGAAAAGGCGGAGCTTTCGCCCCGCCTCCCCGGCAATTCACGCGATCGAAAGCGATCGCTTAGTGGCTGTCCTTGCCGACAGCGCTGCCGCGGCAGCCCTTGAGGAAGTCGAGGTCGGCGCCGGTGTCGGCACCTTCGACGTGCTGCTGGTGCAGGAACGCATAGCCCGAGGTCGGCAGCTCGTGCTGCGGCTTCCACTCGGCCAGACGGCGCGCCATCTCTTCGTCCGAAATATCGACATGCAGGCGGCGGTTCGGGACGTCGAGCTCGATCATGTCGCCGTTCTTGATGACGGCGAGCGGACCGCCGACGGCGGCTTCCGGCGAGGTGTGCAGCACGACGGTCCCATAGGCGGTGCCGGACATGCGGGCATCGGAGATGCGCACCATGTCGGTGATACCCTTCTTCAGCACCTTGGGCGGAAGACCCATGTTGCCGACTTCGGCCATGCCAGGATAACCCTTCGGACCACAGTTCTTCATGACCATGACGCAGGTCTCGTCGATGTCGAGATTGTCGTCGTTGATCTTCGCCTTGTAGTCGTCGATGTCCTCGAACACCACGGCGCGGCCGCGATGCGTGAGCAGATGCGGCGAAGCGGCCGACGGCTTCAGGACCGCGCCCTTCGGCGCCAGGTTGCCGCGCACGACGACGATGCCGCCCGACTGCGTCAGCGCCTTTTCGGCCGGCAGGATGACGTCCTCGTTCCAGTTGACGACGTCCTTGACCTCGTCCCACATGGTTTCGCCCGAAACAGTCAGCGCATCCTTGTGCAGCAGGCCGGCCTCGCCGAGGCGCTTGATGACGACAGGCAGGCCGCCGGCATAGAAGAACTCTTCCATGAGGTATTTGCCCGATGGCATCAGGTTGACGATGGTCGGCACATCGCGGCCGCAACGGTCCCAGTCGTCGAGCGTCAGGTCGATGCCGACGCGGCCCGCCATGGCGAGCAGATGGATGACGGCATTGGTCGAACCGCCGATCGCCGCGTTGGTGCGGATGGCGTTCTCGAAGGCCTGCTTGGTCATGATGTCGGATGGCTTCAGGTCGTCCTTGACCATCTGCACGATGCGGCGGCCGGTGAGCTGAGCCATGACCTTGCGGCGGCTATCGACACCAGGGATCGCGGCATTGCCCGAGAGAGCCATACCGAGCGCTTCGGCCATCGACGCCATGGTGGACGCGGTGCCCATGGTGTTGCAGGTGCCCGACGAACGGCTCATCGATGCCTCGGCTTCGAGGAACTCCTCCTGCGTCATCTCGCCGGCCTTGACCATTTCAGAGAACTTCCACAGGTGCGTGCCGGAGCCGACGCGCTCGCCACGGAAGTAGCCGTTCAGCATCGGGCCGCCAGTGACGACGATCGACGGAAGGTCAACGGAGGCGGCGGCCATCAGAAGCGACGGCGTGGTCTTGTCGCAGCCGACCATCAGCACACAGCCGTCCATCGGCTGGCCGCGGATGGTTTCCTCGATCGAAAGCGCCGCAAGGTTGCGGTACATCATTGCCGTCGGGCGGAAGGTGTTTTCGGATGCCGAGAATACCGGAACCTCCATGGGGAAGCCGCCGGCCTCCCAGATGCCGGCCTTCACCTTCTCCGCCAGTTCGCGCAGATGGCCGTTGCACGGCGTCATGTCCGACCAGGTGTTGAGGATGCCGATGACCGGGCGTCCGTCGAACAGGTCGTGCGGGTAACCCTGGTTCTTCATCCAGCCGCGGTGATAGATGACGTCGCGGCTGGTGCCGCCGTACCATTCCTGCGATCGAAGCTTACGCGGCCATTCCGCTTTCTTGAACATTTTCTCTTTGCCTTTTTGGGGGATGTCGGACGTCCTCGCGACGACCCGGATCACCAGTTGTCCGTCAGGCCAGCGTGTAGCTGGTCTTGACCGTTGTGTAGAATTCCGCGGCGTACTTGCCCTGCTCGCGCGGGCCATAGGAGGAGCCCTTGCGGCCGCCGAACGGAACGTGGAAATCAACCCCTGCCGTCGGCAGATTGACCATCACCATGCCGGCTTCGGCGTTGCGCTTGAAATGCGTCGCATGCTTGAGGCTTGTCGTCGCGATGCCGGAAGACAGGCCGAACGGCGTGTCGTTGGCCGTCGCCAGCGCCTCTTCGTAATCCTTGACGCGGATGACCGAGACGACGGGACCGAAGATCTCTTCGCGGGAAATACGCATCTGGTTGGTCGCTTCGGTAAACAGCGTCGGCTGCAGATAGAAGCCGGGCGTGTCGCGCGTGATCAGCTCACCGCCGAAGGCGAGCTTCGCGCCTTCCTTTTTGCCGATCTCGATATAATCGGTGTCGGTCTTCAGCTGCCGCTCGTCGACGACAGGGCCGATATGCGTCCCTGATTTCAGGGCGTTGTCGACGACAAGCGTCTCGAGCTTGGCCGTCAGCGCCGCCACGAACTTGTCGTGAATGCCTTCGGTCACGATCAGGCGCGACGAGGCCGTGCAGCGCTGGCCGGTCGAGAAGAAGCCGGAATTGGCGGCGGCCTCGACGGCGACGTTGAGGTCGGCATCGTCGAGAACCACCATCGGGTTCTTACCACCCATTTCCAGCTGGAACTTGCGGTTATGCTCGATCGAGGCAGCGGCAACGCGCTTGCCGGTGCCGGTCGAACCGGTAAAAGTGATGCCCGCGACATCGGGGCTGTCGAGCATGGCCTGGCCGACGACCGAGCCCTTGCCCATGACGAGGTTCAACACACCCTTCGGCAAGCCGGCGCGGTTCAGGATATCGACGATCGCCCAGGAGCAGGCCGGAACCAGTTCCGCCGGCTTGAAGACGATGGTGTTGCCGTAACAGAGCGCCGGCGCGATCTTCCAGGCCGGAATGGCGATCGGGAAATTCCACGGCGTGATGATGCCGATGACGCCGAGCGGGTCTCGGGTGATCTCGACGCCGATATTGGGGCGAACGGAAGGAATGGTTTCGCCGGCAAGGCGCAGCGCTTCGCCTGCGAAGAATTCGAAGATCTGGCTGGCGCGGATGGTCTCGCCGATCGCTTCGGGCAGCGTCTTGCCCTCCTCGCGGGCAAGCAGAGCACCGAGCTCGTCCTTGCGCGCCATGATCTCGTCGCCGGCCTTCTTCAGGATGACGTGGCGCTCCCAGATGCCGGAGCGCGACCAGGCCGGAAAGGCGGCCTTGGCGGCCGCGATGGCGTTCCTGGTGTCCTCGGCGGAACCATCGGCATAAAGGCCGACGACTTCGTTCGTATCTGACGGATTGATATTCTTCGTCGCGTTGGCGCCGACCCATTCGCCGCCGATCAGGTTCTGATAAATGGTCATGGGTTGCCTCCTCTAACGCTTGTGAAAATGGCCCGGTCGTTGATGCCGCCGGGCCACCGGAATTTCAGAGCTGCTTGACGACGATCTCTTCTTCGGCGTCGATCTTCAGCGGGTTGCGCAGCGGCAGGCCGAAGTCAGCAACCTCGATTTCGAAGACGTCGCCTTCTTCCGTCTTGATGCCTTCGGCGAACGACAGCGTCGCGGTACCGAACATATGCACGTGAACGTCGCCGGGCACACGAAACAGGCCATACTTGAAGTGGTGGTATTCGAGATTCGCGAAGGTGTGCGACATGTTCGCCTCGCCCGAGAGGAAGGGCTTCTCGAAGATCACCTGATCGCCGCGCTTGATGCGCGAGGTACCGCGGATATCCTCAGGCGCCGCACCGATGCGGATCTCCGGGCCGAAGCTTGCCGGACGCAGCTTGGAATGCGCGAGGTAGAGATAGTTCTGGCGCTCCGTGACGTGGTCGGAGAACTCGTTCGACAGCGCGAAACCGATGCGGAACGGCGTGCCGTCCTTTGCGATCACGTAGATGCCGGCCATCTCGGGCTCTTCGCCACCGTCGAGCGCAAACGACGGGGAGACGAGTGCTGCACCCGGAGCAACCGCGCCGTAGCCGTTGCCTTTGTAGAACCACTCGGGCTGAACACCCTTTTCGCCTGATTTCGGCTTGCCGTTCTCAAGACCCATCTTGAACATCTTCATCGAGTCCGTCAGCGTTTCTTCGGCGGCCTCGGAGGTCTTCTTGTGCATGCTGTCACGCGTCGCGGCGGAGCCGAGATGCGTCAGGCCCGTGCCAGTCAGGTGCAGGTGAGCGGCATCAGGATGCGTCATCGGTGCCAGGAAGCGGCCTTCGGCATAAGCTTTTTCGAGATCGACAGCATCGCCGAGCCCATGCGCTTCGATGACCGATACCAGCGACTTGCCGGCGTTCGCTGCTTCCATGGCGAGCGCATAGACGCTGCCTGCGTCGTTGACGGCTTTCGCGGCACCGCCCGGCTCGCGTACGGCGACGACGATCTCTCCGTTCGAACCCTTGATCTGCGAAATAAGCACGGCCTTCATCCTTCTTTCGATTGCGCGGAATGTGCTTCGCCATTCCGGCTCCCGCGGGAGCCGGATGTGCAAGTTCATTTCACCGCGAATTCATGTCACTACGAATAGGTGGGCAGCGCCGAAGCGCTTAGCCCTTGTTCTTGTTGTAGACGTCGAAGAACACGGCTGCGAGCAGCACGAGACCCTTGACCATCTGCTGGAAGTCGATGCCAAGGCCGACGATCGACATGCCGTTGTTCATGACGCCCATGATGAACGCGCCGATGACGGCACCGGTGATCTTGCCAACGCCGCCGGATGCCGAGGCACCGCCGATGAAGCAGGCCGCGATGACGTCGAGCTCGAAGCCGACGCCGGCCTTCGGCGTTGCCGAGTTCAGGCGCAGCGCCACGATCATGCCGGCGAGACCAGCCAGAACGCCCATGTTGACGAAGGTGAAGAAGCTGAGGCGTTCGGTGTTGATGCCGGAAAGCTTCGTTGCCTTCTCGTTACCGCCCATGGCGTAGATGCGGCGGCCGATCGTCGTGCGGCGCGTGACGAAGGCATAGGCCGCGATCAGCACCAGCATGACGACGAGTACGTTCGGCAGGCCGCGATAGGTCGACAGCAGGTAGCCGAGGGCGACGATCGCCAGCGAAACGATGACGTTCTGCGCGATGAAGAAGCCCATCGGCTCGACATCGATGCCGTGGCTCTCGTTCACCTTGCGGCGGCGCCAGGCGAGGTAGAACAGGATAACCGGCAGGATGACGGCAAGCACCAGCGAGGTAAGCTGCGTCGGCACGCCGAAGATATCGACCATATCGCCAGGCAGGAAGCCCGTGGAGATGACCTGGAATTCCTTCGGGAACGGACCGATGTTCTTGCCGCCGAGAACGGTGAGCGTCAGGCCGCGGAACACCAGCATGCCGGCCAGCGTCACGATGAAGGACGGGATGCGGTGATAGGCGATGAAATAACCTTGCGCCGCACCGATAAGGCCGCCGACGACGAGGCAGAGCAGCGCCGCGAGCCAGAAGTTCATGCCCCAGGATACGGTAAAGATAGCCGCCAGCGCGCCGACGAAGGCGACGATGGAACCGACCGATAGATCGATATGTCCTGCCACGATGACGAGCAGCATGCCGAGCGCCATGATGACGATGAACGAGTTCTGCAGGACGAGGTTCGTCAGGTTGACCGGCTTGAACAGGATACCGCCAGTGTAGAACTGGAAGAATACCATGATCGCGACGAGCGCGATCAGCATGCCGTATTCCCGGATGTTGCCGCGGATGTAATCGACGACGGAAACGACGTTGCTTTCCTCGTGACTGGTCGGGTTGACAGGAGTCATTGTTTCTTCTCCCCAGAGCGCATGATGGCGCGCATGATGGTTTCTTGGCTCGCTTCGCCCTTCGGCAGTTCAGCGACGATGCGACCTTCGTTCATCACATAGATGCGGTCGCAGTTGCCAAGCAGTTCCGGCATTTCCGACGAGATCATCAGAACGCCTTTTCCATCGGCAGCAAGCTGGTTGATGATAGTATAGATTTCATATTTTGCACCCACGTCGATCCCGCGGGTCGGCTCGTCGAGGATCAGCACGTCGGGATCCGAGAAGAGCCACTTGGACAGAACCACCTTCTGCTGGTTTCCGCCCGACAGGTTCACGGTCTCCTGGTAGATGCCGGAAGAGCGGATACGCAGCTTCGACCGGTAGTCGGTAGCGACCTTGCTTTCCTTGATCCCGTCGATGACGGTGCCATTCGAAATGCCGGCCAGGTTGGCAAGCGAGGTGTTGTGCATGATGTTGTCGGCCAGCACGAGACCGAGATGCTTGCGGTCTTCGGTAACATAGGCAAGACCGGCATCGATCGCCTTGCGGACGGTGCTGGTGTCGGCCTGCTTGCCGTCCACATAGACCTCGCCCGATATCTTGTGGCCATAGGCCTTGCCGAACACGCTCATCGCGAATTCCGTGCGCCCTGCCCCCATCAGGCCGGCGATGCCGACGACCTCGCCCTTGCGGACGTTGATGTTGATGTCGTGCAGGACCTGGCGATCCCGATGCTGCTGATGGAACGCGTTCCAGTTCTTCACTTCGAAGATAGTCTCGCCGATCGGCACCGAGCGCGGCGGATAGCGGTCCTCGAGATCGCGGCCCACCATGTTGCGAATGATGGTGTCCTCGCTGATCTCTTCCTTGTGACAGTCCATCGTCTTGACCGTCATCCCGTCGCGCAGGACCGTGATCTGGTCGGCGACCTTGCGGATTTCGTTTAGCTTGTGGGAGATGATGATCGACGTGATGCCCTGCTTGCGGAACTCGATGAGGAGGTTGAGCAGTGCATCGGAATCGCTTTCGTTGAGCGAAGCCGTCGGCTCGTCGAGAATGAGCAGCTTGACGCTCTTGGACAGCGCCTTGGCGATTTCCACGAGCTGCTGCTTGCCGACGCCGATATCGGTCACGAGGGTGTTGGGAGATTCGCGCAGGCCTACCTTGGCAAGCAGCTGCTTCGTACGGTTGAAGGTGGTTTCCCAGCTGATGACGCCGCTCTTCGCATTCTCGTTGCCGAGGAAGATGTTTTCCCCGATCGAGAGCAGCGGTACGAGCGCCAGTTCCTGGTGAATGATGACGATGCCGATCTCTTCGGAGTCCTTCAGGACTTTGAAGTTGCGAACGTTGCCGTCGTAGAAGATCTCCCCTTCATAGGTGCCCGCGGGGTAGACACCGGAAAGAACCTTCATCAGGGTCGACTTGCCGGCCCCGTTTTCCCCCACAACTGCGTGGATTTCACCCTGACGAACCTTGAGGTTCACATTCTCGAGCGCCTTTACGCCCGGGAACGTCTTGGTGATGTTCCGCATTTCGAGGAGTGTATTTTCCATGATCATAATCCAGCGCCACGGCCGGAAAATCGGCCAGGCGTTCTAAGAATCGGAAACCGGAACCCGCGCAAATGCACGGGTTCCGGCGGTCGTCTGATTACTTCAGCTGGTCTTCGGTGTAGTAGCCGCTGTCGATAAGGACGGTCTTGTAGTTGTCCTTGGTGACGGCAACCGGCTTCAGCAGGTAGGACGGAACGACCTTCACGCCGTTGTCGTAGGTCTTGGTGTCGTTGACTTCAGGCTCCTTGCCGGACATGACGGCATCAACCATGGCAACGGTAACCTTCGCCAGTTCGCGGGTATCCTTGAAGATCGTGGAATACTGCTCGCCTGCGATGATCGACTTGACGGAAGGAACTTCCGAGTCCTGGCCGGATACGACCGGGAGCGGCTGATCGCCGGAACCATAGCCTACGCCCTTGAGCGAGGAAATGATGCCGATGGACAGACCGTCGTAAGGCGACAGAACGGCATCGACCTTGGCGTCGGTGTAGTTAGCCGACAGCAGGTTGTCCATGCGAGCCTGGGCCGTTGCCGGGTCCCAACGCAGCGTGCCGACCTTGTCCATGCCGGTCTGGCCGGACTTCACGACGAGCTTGCCGCTGTCGATGTAGGGCTGCAGGACGGACATCGCGCCATCGTAGAAGAAGAAGGCGTTGTTGTCGTCAGGCGAACCGCCGAAGAGCTCGATGTTGAACGGGCCCTTGCCGTCCTTGAGGCCGAGCTTGTCGACAATGGTGCCGGCCTGAAGAACGCCGACCTGGAAGTTGTCGAAGGTGGCGTAGTAGCTGACGTTGCCGGAATCACGGATCAGGCGGTCATAGGCGATGACCTTGATGCCTGCGTCGGCAGCCTTCTGCAACACGTCGGACAGCGTGGTGCCGTCGATCGAAGCGATGACGAGAACCTTCGCACCCTTGGTGACCATGTTCTCGATCTGCGACAGCTGGTTCGGAATATCGTCGTCGGCATACTGCAGATCGGTCTGGTAACCGGCGGCTTCGAGCTGCTTGACGATGTTGTTGCCGTCGTCGATCCAGCGAGCCGAAGACTTGGTCGGCATCGCGATACCTACGAGGCCCTTGTCCTGCGCCATGGCAGGCATGACAAACGAAGCGACACCAAAAGCGGCCGCAGCCATCAATGAGATAATGGATTTCATTTCTCTCTCCCTTGTTAATAGAACGACGGACGACAAGTCGCCCGCCCCGAAACTGTGGCAGGTTTCGTATTGGATAATACTTCAGCTAGCGAGAAACGAAGTAGGTCTCCTCCACGCTCTCACACGTGTTGAGTGCCAACCAGCACACGGCGGCAAACTGGTATGGATTCCTATATCTGTCAAATAGAATAACTGGCAAAGGGCATAACAAATTTGGTATATCGTTAAAAAGTATTACTTTTGATGGAGCGCAGTGAGGAGGCTGCAACCATGGAGTTCAATTCAGGGCATGTGGCATTAGCGAACGTGGATATACATACTGACATTTTTGGTGATGACGGCCTTCTGCGGGCGGGACTCAAGCTGAATCACCTGCGCATGATCGTCGCAATCGAAGATAGCGGACAGATTTCCGCGGCTGCCGAGGCTTTGAACATTTCACAGCCCGCAGCATCGAGAATGCTGTCGGAAATGGAGTCGATCATGAAGACTCCGCTCTATGAGCGCATCGCCCGTGGTGTGGCGCTCACGACCTTCGGCACGGCACTCGCAAGACGTGCGCGCAAGATCCTCCTGGAACTCCGGGAGGCGAACCGGGAAATCGGCGAACTGAAGACCGGAAAGGGCGGCTCGGTGTTCGTCGGCGCCGTCACCGCGCCGGCCATGAGCCTGGTCGTTCCGGCCATCAAGGAAGTGCGCGGCACCTATCCCGGTATCGAGGTGAACATCCAGGTGGAGACCAGCAACGTGCTCGCCCGCGAGCTTCTCGCCGCCCGCCACGACTTCATCATCAGCCGCATACCCGACGACCTCAACCCGCGGCTTTTCGAAGTGCAGGAAATCGGCGTCGAGCGCGCCTGCCTGATCGTACGCAGCGGCCATCCACTTCTTGAGAAGGGCGTTGCCAGCATGGTTGACCTTCCCGGCTACGACTGGGTGTTCCAGCCGCCCGGCACGCTTCTCAGGCGCACGATCGAGGATCTCTTCCTCACCGAAGGCGTGCGGCTGCCTGAAAACATCGTCAACACATCCTCCCTGCTGTTGACCTGCGCCATCATCTGCCAGACCGACGCCATCGCCCCGATCGCCATCGACGTCGCGCAGTTCCTGGCGACTCAGCAGTCGAAAGCGGCCGATGTCCGGATCCTGCCGATCGATTTCGACATCAATGTGCGGCCCTATAGTCTCATCACCGCGAGGGAACGCGAGATGCCCCCAAGTGCGCGGCTGCTCTATGACATGGTGCTGGCCGAAAGCCGCAAGCTCGGCTGACAAGCCCCGCACCATCTTGGCCTGACGTAATACGCCACCGAAAGAGGAGGCCAGATGCTGTTCGGTCAATCACTATTCCAGTCCGTGCTCGACCGCCTGAAGGCGGACGAGGACGAACTGGCGGACGAAGACCAACCGGCGGCACCCCGCGTGCACGGCTTCAACACCGGCCTGGCTTTCGATGTGATGGAAGGGGTATCGGTCGCGGCGGCGCGTCCGGACCGGGCCTATGTCGACAATCTCGAGCCGGATTTGCCTGAGGATGATACCAAACCGGGGGCGCCGCCCGAGCCGGAACCCGAACCGATCATGCCGGAACACCTGCTGCGCCTCTCGCCGCAGGAAATCGCCGCCGAACTCGCCATCTCGCCGAGCGATACGATCCAGAGCCTCGGCGAAAAGCGACGCCTCTTCGCGAAGTCCAACCACCCCGACAGCGTCGCCGTGCCCTTCCGCGACAATGCCACGCAACGAATGATGACGGCGAACCTGCTGATCGACGCCGCGATCCGTCGCGTCAACCGCTGATCAATCTTTCGGCTTGGGCTTGCCGGCCTCGTCCGCCGCATCGTTCGCGTCATCCTCTACTGCCGTTTCCGGCAAGGCTGAAGGGTCGAGCGGCTTGTAGTTCCAGAACAGCATGTAGGCGGCATAGACGCCGGCGCCGCAGGAGAGCACGCCCCAGAAGGGATCGCCTTTCGTGAATTCGAGCACGGACCAGCCGAGGCAGACGCCGACAATCAGAATGCGGACCCAGAGCGGGCGGTAGGCCGGATGGTTCGGATCGATCAGTTGCATGTCACTCCCACGCGTAATTTTGTTCGGTGTCTTTAGGATGAAATGTGAAAATGTGAAAGGGCGACGGGCTTGACGTCATCAGGATAAGATGGAATGAAAATTCCACAATGTTATGAATTCGGTTTATTTGTTCCGAATCCTAGGGAGGTACGCATGACAGTCAGATTTGGTCTTCTCGGCGCGGGGCGCATCGGCAAGGTTCACGCGAAGGCGGTCAGCGCCGACGCCAACGCCAAGCTCGTCGCGGTCGCCGACGCATTCCCGCAGGCAGCCGACGCGATCGCATCCGCCTATGGCTGCGAAGTCCGCACCATCGAAGCGATCGAGGCGGCCAAGGACATCGACGCCGTCGTGATCTGCACGCCGACGGACACTCATGCGGACCTGATCGAGCGCTTCGCCCGCGCCGGCAAGGCGATCTTCTGCGAAAAGCCCGTCGATCTCTCCGTTGAGCGCGTCAAGGCCTGCATCAAGGTCGTGGAGGAGACCAAGGGCAAATTGATGGTCGGCTTCAACCGCCGCTTCGACCCCCATTTCATGGCCGTGCGCAAGGCGATCGACGACGGCCGCATCGGCGACGTCGAGATGGTGACGATCACCTCGCGCGACCCGGGTGCCCCGCCGGTCGATTACATCAGGCGCTCCGGCGGCATCTTCCGCGACATGACGATCCACGATTTCGACATGGCCCGCTTCCTGCTCGGCGAGGAGCCGGTCGCGGTCACGGCAACAGCCGCCGTTCTCGTCGACAAGGCGATCGGGGAAGCCGGCGATTACGACAGCGTCTCCGTCATCCTGCAGACCAAGTCCGGCAAGCAGGCGATCATCTCCAATTCCCGCCGTGCCACCTACGGCTACGACCAGCGCATCGAAGTGCATGGCTCGAGCGGCATGGTGTCCGCCGAAAACCAGCGCGCTGTCTCGATCGAGGTCGCCAATGGCGAAGGCTACACCCGCCCGGCGCTGCACGACTTCTTCATGACTCGCTACACCGAAGCCTACGCCAACGAAATCGCAAGCTTCATCGCCGCCATCGAAAAGGGCGCGACAATCACACCATCGGGCGCCGATGGCCTTGCCGCGCTGGTTCTGGCCGACGCCGCCGTGCAGTCGGTGAAGGAAGGCAAACTGATCAAGATCGGCTGACGGCCCTCTCCCGACCGAAAGCCAACTGCGAGATGGCCGGGCCCCTGCCCGGCCATCTCTCGTTTGCGCATTCGCAAAAAGTGAACGGCCGGCACGGGGCCGCGAGAAACCCTGCGACGCCTCATATATTAGCAATCTTGGCACCGGGATCGATCCTGCGCCGGTCAGCCATGCGGAAATGAGGGTTGGATTTCCCGATCGGATCGGCCATCAATGGCCACCTCGACGATATGGGAACCACACCATGGCGGATGTATCGAGCTCTTCTGGCCGTATCGGCAGTCTCGACGGGTTGCGCGGCATCGCCGCATTATGGGTGTTGATCGGTCACGCCATGCTGCTCACAGGATGGCACCTGCCGCTGATCGGGGATCCCGATCTCGGCGTCGATCTCTTCATCATGCTCTCCGGCTTCCTGATGGTGTTTCACTATCAGCTGCGCGAGAACAAGAAACCTTGGACCGATGTCACGACCTGGTCGAGCTTCTGGACGCGGCGGTTCTTCCGCATCGCGCCGCTTTACTATGTGATGCTGGCGGTCGCCGTCGCGCTCGGCCCGATCGTCTTCCAGAGCCGCATGACGATCGACCATTTCCTTGGCGTTACGCCGCAGCTGCCGGAACGCTATCTCGACGCCAGCCTGAAGAACATCATGCTTCATCTGAGCTTCCTCTTCGGCCTGTCGCCGGCGCATGCCTTCCGCACGCCGCTGCCGGACTGGAGCATCAGCCTGGAAATGCAGTTCTACGCCGCGTTTCCCTTCCTGATGTTGATCTCTCGCCGGCTCGGATGGCTGAAGGGCACGATCGGCTTCGTACTTGCGGGCGTCGCCTTCGCATCGGCGATCCGCGCCGCCGGCATCAACTTCCCGATGCCCGCCTTCCTGCCCCTGAAGCTGCACGTCTTCGCGGCCGGCATGCTGCTTGCCGGCGCGCTCAATGCCAGCCGTGGCCGTGCGCTTGCCCATTTCGCCCTCGCGCTCGCCTTCGTCGTCATCCCGATCGGCGGCGGCATGACGCTGATGCGCGAGATCGTCCGACTGCTGCTCGTCATCGCCTTCTTCGCCCTGATCTTCCACGCCCACCTGCCGCGCCCTTTCGCCGGCCTCATGAACCGACTGTCGGATGTTATGGGCAACCGCTTCTGCCATGAGCTCGGCGAACTCTCCTTCGGCGTCTATCTGATCCACCTGCTGATCATGCAGCCCGCCATCGCCTACCTGATCCACGCCTATGGCCACGATATCAGCGATTTTAGGCGGTTTCTGCTGTCCGTGGCGATCACCATCCCGATCACCTACGCGCTGTCGGCGATCGGCCACAGATTCATCGAGATGCAGGGCCAGAAGATAGGCAGGACGCTCACCCGACGCAGGGCGCCGGCGCTGCCGTAGTGCCGGCACCGCTCAGCCCAGCCCCGCCGCGACAATATCGCCGTCGATGACGGAGAGCGCCCGGTTCAAGTGTCCCTCGAAAACCAGCATGGGCTCGTCGAGGACAACGCGCAGTTCCGGCATGCCTTCCATCCGTACCAGATGCGATTGCGCGAGCCCCTCCTCGATACCCGGCCGCAGCAGATCGAAATAGCGTGTGCCCGGCCCCGTTATCGTCACCGGCATGCGCGCGGTGAGGCTGAGCAGCCGCGAAAGCCCGTTCCCGAGCACGATGCCGGCGTGCCGAAAGGCGAAGGCTGACATCCGATGCCCCTGCCGCGCCCGTTGCGCGATCTTGTCCAGTTCGCTGACCGGCACGAACTTCGCGGGGATCGTATCGTCGGGCACTTCGAAGGCCATGCGCAGGATCGCATAGAAGCCGGCATAGGCCTCGATGCAGCCGCGGCTGCCGCAGCGACAGAGCCCGCCGTTCGGCATGTGCAGCATGTGCCCGAAATTCGGCGCCGCGATCTCCCGCTCGCCCGCTCCGCTGCGCCGGACGACCCCGAGACCGATGCTGTGGCCGAGCGACAGCGCCGCGAGCGATCGAGGCCCCTCGCCGCTCCCGCCTTCCTCCCGCGCATCGAGTGCCGCCGCCACCAGCAGCGTCTCGTTGTCGAGCACGATCCGCGCCTGCCAGTCCGGACGAAGTGCCGCCTCGAAATCGATCTGGTCGTTTCCGAAGATCGGCGACCACACCAGCACCGCCTCGTCGGAGCGCACCAGCCCCTTGCTGCTGATCGAGATCAAAAGCACCTTGTCGCGGACGATGCGCGAACGGCTGAGGAGCCGCTCCAGGCCGTCGCGAACCGCCTCGGTGAAGCGCGCGG
This sequence comes from Rhizobium sp. S152, assembly GCF_030380735.1. Taxonomy (GTDB): domain Bacteria; phylum Pseudomonadota; class Alphaproteobacteria; order Rhizobiales; family Rhizobiaceae; genus Rhizobium. The sequence goes on from NZ_JAUDRZ010000026.1 coordinate 1,008,548, forward strand.
CGCCGTGAGGATCGTGCGAGCGCTCCTCGCTGAAGCGATCGATCAGCGTGCCGGCGTAATCCACTAGCGAATACTGCACGCCATCCGAGGAGATGATCACCACGATCAGGTAGCCGCAGTCGCGCCGCTGGCGGAACTGCACGCGCGGCCGACCGCGCCCGCTCGCCGCTTGCTGCTCGGATTTCTCGATCACCCCGGCCTTTTCGAGATCGGCGGTGATGGCGGAAATCGTGGCGGATGAAAGCCCGGTGAAATCGGAAATCTCGGTATGCGAGAGCGCGCCGTGACGCCTCAGCGCCGCAAGCGCCAGCACGCTGTTGCGCTGCCGCACCAGTTCCGTGCTCGACTTGGTCAGCATGAAGGCCGCCCTGTTACCGCGTGCATTCCACCCCTCGTTCACACCCCATCTCCGGCAACTTTCCCACGCAGAAAATTAAGCCGATAGTGCAGTGTTGACAGTTGAAAAAATCTCTGACACTAAATTTCTCGACTGTCGAGAAAATAATGAAACGCTTTTCTCGACAGCAAATCGCGGCGGCCGGAGGAACCACTGGCTGGGGCTGGCCGCACTCTATCGGGAGGATATAATGAAGTATGTTTTGAAGCTGATGGCAGGCGCTGCCATCCTCGTGTCGGTGCATACCGCCGCAATGGCTGCCGACCTCGTCGTCGGCGTTTCCTGGTCGAACTTCCAGGAAGAGCGTTGGAAGACCGACGAAGCCGCCATCAAGAAGGCGCTAGAAGCCAAGGGGGCCAAGTACATCTCCGCTGATGCGCAGTCTTCTGCCGCAAAGCAGCTCACCGACGTTGAATCGCTGATCTCGCAGGGTGCCAACGCCCTCATCGTTCTCGCTCAGGATTCCGATGCGATCGGCCCTGCCATCGAAAAGGCTGCTGCCGAAGGCATTCCTGTCGTCGGCTACGACCGCCTGATCGAAAACCCGGCTGCCTTCTACATCACCTTCGATAACAAGGAAGTCGGCCGCCTGCAGGCTGAAGGCGTCTTCAAGGTCAAGCCTGAGGGCAACTACGTCTTCATCAAGGGCTCCTCTTCCGACCCGAACGCGGACTTCCTGTTCGCCGGCCAGATGGAAGTCCTGAAGGCCGCCGTTGACGCGGGCAAGATCAAGAACGTCGGCGAAGCCTACACCGACGGCTGGCTGCCGCAGAACGCCCAGCGCAACATGGAACAATTCCTGACCGCCAACAACAACAAGGTCGATGCCGTTGTTGCGTCCAACGACGGCACTGCCGGCGGCGCCGTTGCTGCGCTCGACGCACAGGGCATGGCAGGCACCGTTCCGGTGTCCGGCCAGGATGCCGACAAGGCAGCTCTGAACCGCATCGCGCTCGGCACGCAGACGGTTTCCGTCTGGAAGGATTCGCGCGAACTCGGCAAGCGCGCTGCTGAAATCGCACTCGACCTCGCCGGCGGCACCACCATGGACAAGATCGAAGGCGTAACGTCCTTCGAAGGCGGTCCGAAGAAGGTGAAGATGCAGTCGATCTTCCTGAAGCCGCAGGCCATCACCAAGGACAACCTGAACGTCGTCATTGACGCAGGCTGGATCACGAAGGCTGAAGCTTGCCAGGGCGTGAAGGCCGGCAGCGTCAAGGCTTGCGACTAATCCTCGCCAGCTGAACCAACACACCGGCGCCGTGGCGATCTCGCCGCGGCGCCGGATGCGGCTGGAGCCCGTCTGTTGCGCTCCCCGCCTCGCAACGCACCGCGAACGCTTTGATTCCCTGCCGCAACGTGCCGCACCCCGCGCAGCCGTTCCGGAAGTGTCTCGGTGGTCGATTTGAAGAACAGGGCACCTCGGCAAGGGCTTTCGGGCGCCCGCGCCAAACGGCCCAAACAATGGGGGAAACGGCAAACCCATGGCAAACATCACGCAATCCTCATCGAGCCAACCGCGCTTGGCCGAGGGTAACGCTTTCACGCGCTTCCTGCGCGCCACCGAGATCGACACCCGCCTGCTCGGCATGGTCGCGGCGCTGCTGGTCATCTGGATCGGCTTTCATCTCTACACCGGCGGCCTGTTTCTCACGCCGCGCAACCTCTGGAACCTCTCGGTCCAGACCACCGAGATCGCGGTTCTCGCGACCGGCATGGTGCTCGTCATCGTCACCCGCAACATCGACCTGTCGATCGGCTCGATGCTCGGCCTCGTGGCCATGATCATGGGCGTTGTCCAGGCGAAGTTCCTACCGCAATATCTCGGCTTCGACAATTCCTGGACCTGGCTGATCACGTTGATCGCGGGCCTGATCGCCGGAACGCTGATCGGCCTCTTCCAGGGCGTCATCATCGCCTTTCTCGGTGTCCCCTCCTTCATCGTCACGCTCGGCGGTTTCCTCGCCTGGCGCGGCCTTGCCTGGTACGTGACATCGGGCCAGACGGTCGCTCCTCTCGACACCACCTTCCGCATCATGGGCGGCGGTGCCGAAGGCTCCGTCGGCGCCACATGGAGCTGGATCATCGGCCTGGTCGCCTGCGTCCTGATCATCGTCGGCATCATCAGCTCGCGCCACCAGCGCAAGCGCTTCAACTTCCCGCGCCGGCCGCTCTGGGCCGAGTATTTCCTTGTTGTCCTCGGTTGCGCGCTGGTGCTCGGCGCCATCTGGGTCTCGACGATCTATTACTGGCCGGTGGCGATCGCCAAGAAATACGCCGAAGCCAACGCCATCGCCTGGCCGGAAACGGGGCTCTTCATCTCCTACGGCATCGCCGTGCCTGTGCTGATCGCCATTCTGGTCGGCATTGTCATGACCTTCATCGCCACCCGCCTGCGCTTCGGACGCTACGTCTTCGCGATCGGCGGCAACCCTGAAGCCGCCGAGCTCGCCGGCATCAAGACCCGCTGGGTCACCGTCCGCATCTTCGCGCTCATGGGCTTCCTGGCCGCCGTTGCCGCGGCGATCTCCACCGCCCGCCTCAACGCCGCCGCCAACTCGCAAGGCACGACCTACGAGCTCTACACCATCGCGGCGGCCGTCATCGGCGGCACATCGCTTGCCGGCGGCACAGGCACGATTGCCGGCGCCATGCTCGGCGCGCTCGTCATGCAGTCGCTGCAGTCGGGCATGGGTCTCGCGAACGTCGATACCCCCATACAGAATGTCGTCGTGGGCGCGGTTCTGGTCGTGGCCGTCTGGCTCGACACCGTCTATCGCTCGCGGTCGAAGTAAGAGGAGCCTGGATATGACTGATCAACGCACTTCCCCGAACACTCCTCTCGTCGAACTGAAGAACATCTCGATCTCCTTCGGCGGCATCCACGCCGTGGACAATGCCTCCGTCGACCTCTACCCCGGCGAAGTCGTGGCCCTGCTCGGCCACAACGGCGCCGGCAAGTCGACGCTGATCAAGATCCTCTCCGGCGCCTACAAGCGCGACAGCGGCGAAATCCTGATCGACGGCGAACCGGCCGACATCAGGAACCCGCGGGACGCCAAGAAATACGGCATCGAGACGATCTACCAGACGCTCGCTGTCGCCGATAACGTCGATGCCGCCGCCAACCTCTATCTCGGCCGCGAGATCCGCACCAAGTGGGGCACGCTCGACGACGTCGCCATGGAGGCCTCTGCACGCGAGGTGATGGGCCGCCTCAACCCCAACTTCCGCCGCTTCAAGGAGCCGGTGAAGGCGCTCTCGGGCGGCCAGCGGCAATCGGTGGCGATCGCCCGCGCCATCCTCTTCAACGCCCGCATCCTGATCATGGACGAGCCGACGGCAGCGCTTGGGCCGCAGGAGACGGCGCAGGTCGGCGAGCTGATCAAGCAGTTGAAGAAGGAAGGTATCGGCATCTTCCTGATCAGCCACGACATCCACGACGTCTTCGACCTCGCCGACCGCGTCTCGGTGATGAAGAACGGCCAGGTGGTGGGCCACGCCCGCACCGAGGACGTGACCAAGGACGAGGTGCTCGGCATGATCATCCTCGGCAAGGTGCCCCCCAAGGCCATCCCCGGCCCTGGCGCCATGCAGGTGTGACAAGAATGCGTGCGCCGTTCGCAAGAACGGCGCACTTTTCAATTTTGGAGATTGATGCAGGCGAGAAGCTAGGCTAAGAACCACGCATCGGACAGGCGATTCAAACCCGCCTCAGGCATGCACCCGTAGCTCAGCTGGATAGAGTGTTGGATTCCGATTCCAAAGGTCGCAGGTTCGAATCCTGCCGGGTGCGCCATTTCTTTTAGAGCGACACACATGTCCGGACTACTTACGTCATCATCTGCGGACGCTCATCGCCATGAGAGCGGACTGCGATTTTAATTCTTTTGTGAATACAGGATAGTTTGACTGCTCCATTATCGCCGGACATGCGCCATACGTGTCATGCCTGATCTATTGGAAGTAAGAACATCTCCGCCACGTTGACGTGCTGTGGAGCTTGGATGGCGTACAGGATCGCACTGGCGATATCGTCTGGATCGAGAAAGCGGACCACAGACTGATAGTCGTCAAGCTCTTTTCGTTTTTCCGGATCTTTAGTTTGCTCCGACAGTTCCGTAGCGACCGCACCAGGCTGAATGCACGTAACCCGAATATTGTGCTTCTTTCCGACTTCCATCCGGAGACCTTCGCTGAAGGCGGTGACCGCGAATTTGGTTGCGGAGTAAACGGTGTAGCCGGGCCCGAATACTTTCCGTCCCGCGATGGAAGATGTGTTGAGGACGTGTCCTGAATGCTGCCGGATCATGATCGGAAGGACTGCCGCCGTCGTGTTCAACACTCCCTTCAGATTTATGTCGACCATGGCGTTCCACTCCGTAATCCTCAACTGATCAATGTCCGAAATAGGCATGACGCCAGCATTGTTGAACAGGATGTCAATCGAACCGAAGGCCCGCATGACCTCGTCGACTCCCTTCTCGACTGACGACAATCTGCTTACATCCATTTGAACGACAAATGCATTACCGCCGTCGTCGAGGATTTCCCGCTTCAGCGCCTCCAGCCGCTCGGTGCGGCGTGCGGCAATGGCAACTCGTAGGCCTGCCTTCGCCAGCATGCGCGCGGTGGCTGCGCCAATGCCGCTGGAAGCTCCGGTAATCAGTGCGGACTTGCTTGTCAGGTCGTTCATCTCATTTCCTCTCATAAAGACATCCGGCGGCGGAGCGAGAAGTCGCGCTTCCCGTCGTTGAGGACATTGGCGTCAGGGGTTCACGGAAGGCTCCATCCTCCGTCGATGACGAGCTCGGCGCCGGTGACGTAACTTGCTTCGTCCGACGCGAGATAGAGAGCGCCGTAGGCCATATCGAGAGGCTTGCCGGCGACGCCCATTGGCACCAGGGAAAGCACCTTTGCGTTCTCTTCTTCTGTCAGGTTGTCCATGGCCGGGGTTTCCGTATCACCGGGATAGACCGAATTGATCCGGACACCCTTCTTCGCATACTCGAGCGCCGCCGCCTTGCTGAGCATCCGCACGCCACCTTTCGAAGCGTGATAGGCTGTGTAGCCGGTCGTTGCGATCAGTCCGTATAGCGAGCAGATGTTCACGACAGAGCCGTTGCCCGATCTCAGAAGCTCCGGCATCGCGGTCTTCATGCCAAGATAGGTCCCGGTAAGATTGACCGCGATCACCTTGTTCCAGTCGTCCACCGTCGTGTCTGTCAGTCCAGTGGCACTGAACCGCGCGGCATTGTTGACGATCGTGGTCAGCTTGCCGAAATTCGACACTGTCGCACCCACGACCGCCTGCCAGCTCCGCTCGTCCGAGACGTCGAGCTTCTGGAAGATAGCTCGGTCGCCGCGTGCCTGAAGACGGCTCGCGACCTCTTCCCCTTGCGCCTCGAGAATATCCGTAATCACCACCTTCGCGCCCTCGGAGGCGAAGAGGTCCGCTATTCCTTCGCCGATGCCACGGGCTGCACCAGTGACGATCGCAACTTTTCCATCGAGTCTTCTGGACATTTGACTAACTCCTTGATTGGGTCGATTTCGGCGGGATGTTTAGCGTCAGAGCACGCTGACGCTTATGATCGGCGGCGCCCCGAAAAGCCGCCTGTATTCACGGTTGAACTGGTTGGCGCTGGAATAGCCGACATGGGAAGCAACCTCCCCAGCCTGCATTTGCGTTGTAAGCAGGAGGTGTCTCGCCTGGCTGAGCCGCAGAAACTGCTGGTATTGAAGCGGCGTCATCGTCGTCAGGCGCCGGAACTGGTGATGCAGGGACGATGGCGACCAATTACAGAACGTCGCGAGATCGGCGACAACCAGTGGCTCTCGGAAGCGATCGATGATGTAGCGAACCGCGCGGTAGACGCGAGCCAGATGGCTGCCGGGAAGCGTCAATTGGTGCAGTGCGCGTCCAGATGGGTGAGCAAGTAGCCGTAGCATGAACTCCTGCTGCAACAGATCGACGAGCCGCCCATCCGGATTATCCGCAACGGAAATCTCGAGCATCCTGCGAAAGCAGTCGCACATCCACGAGGGCGTTCCAGTCATGGCGACAGACGACGAAACGAGGCCGGCGATCCTGCCAGGCATGCCGCTGCGAACGCGCTCGGCAAGTGCGAGGTCGAACGCAAGCTCGATGGCCATATAGGGGGCGTCGCCGTCCGCGCGCCCCGTGTCCTCCACGATCGGAAGCGGCAGGGCATTGATAAGGAAACCGAACTCCTCGAGTAGGAACGATTGCGTACCAAGCGTCAGGCGCCGGCTGCCTTGAATGATGACCGTGATGGACGAAGCCCGGATCGGCACGTTCGCCATGTCGCTACGAGGCAGCTTCGTCAGCGACAATCCGGACACCACCCCGTCGACTTTGTCGCGATCAGATAGCAGCCTTTGCGCAACCTGCCTCAGCCTTGCTCGGGAGGCACTCACGTCATCTCCGGGGTTGGAGATCCGTGTTCCAGGTGCTCGTGACATAAATACCTCCCGAAGCGACGTCGACGCTTACATCCGGTTGCCGGGAATAGTGTATCCACCATCCACGAGGAGGCTCTGCCCCGTGACGAACCCTGATGCCGGCGAGGACAGCCAGACGGCGGCTTCGGCGACCTCGTCCGAGGTTCCGAGCCGTTTCATCGGCGTCTGAGCGATCAGGGCGTCGAGCGTATCGGGATCGGTACTCGACGATGTCATCGGAGTATCGATGACGCCGGGGGCGACGTTGTTGATGCGAATCCCGTGTTCCGACAGTTCGAATGTCAGTGACTTGACGAGAACATCGAGGCCGGCCTTGGTCATGGAGTAGAGCGCCGACCCCTTAAGGGCTCCTTGTGCAAGCCACGAGGAGGTATTGACGATCGCACCGCCTCCACCCTGGCGTTTCATCTGCGCAATCTCGGCACGGATGCAATGCCAGGTGCCGCGGAGATTGATGCCGATCGCCTGGTCAAAGTCGTCGGTGGACAAATCGTCGATCGCCGCCCACTTGCCGATCACGCCCGCGTTGTTGAAGGCGATGTCGAGACGACCGTACCTCTCGACGGCTTGCTCGACCATCGAGGTGATCTGCTCCGGGTTGGCGATGTCGGCGGAAATCCCGAACGCGTCGCCACCGAACGCCTTGATTTCCTCCACCACGACGTCCACCTCCGGCTTTCGCCGGGCAACGATGGCGACGCGAGCGCCGCGGCGTGCGAAGATGTGTGCCGCAGACCTGCCGATGCCGGAATTGCCTCCGGTGACGATGGCGACCTTATTCTTGAAGTCTTCCATTTCGATGCTCCTTTCTGCGAGATGGCCAACCGGCATCGTCCGCCGGCCGGTGGCCGATGCCGGGATGGATTGATTGTGAATGAGATTTCAGCCGATCAGGGCTGGTCGGTCGGGCGCACGACGATCTCGTTGATGGCGACACGGCGTGGGTTGGTGACGATGAAGGAAACGGCCTCGGCGATGTCTTCGGCGTGCAGGCGCTCGACTTCGCCGAACATCGCCGTGAATCCTTCCCATTGGCCTTTTGCATCCCAAAGTCCGGTGGCCGTGGCTCCCGGTTCGATCACCGAAAAGCGGATGGACTGGCGAGTGAACTCCTGCCGCCAAGCCTCGGTCGCTGCAGTCACCGCGAACTTCGTCGCGTTGTAGATCGCGACCTGTGCCGCGGCCACACGTCCAGCGACCGAGGAGATGTTCACGACATCGACGACCTTGCGCGGGCTGTCCTTCACGGCATCGGAAAGATGCGGAAGCGCCGCCTTCGTGACATACATCAGACCGCGCAGGTTCACGTCGACCATCGTATCCCAATCCTTCAGCGGACTGTCGATCGACGGGCCGTTGAGCATGACGCCTGCGGCGTTCACGAGCGTGTCGAGCCGGCCGAAGCGTTCGACGGTCTGGGACACGATCTTCTCGGCCTCGGACGACGTTCTGAGATCGACCTCGAGGGGAAACGCCTCGCCTCCGTTCGCGACTATCTTTTCGGCAACCGCATTCAAACGCTCGGCGTTGCGACCGGTGAGTGCAACACGGGCACCGGCGGCAGCCAGGCGCAAGGCAGTCGCTTGACCGATCCCGCTGGAGGCTCCCGTCACGAGAGCAACGGTATTGTTCAATGTTTCAGACATGGGATTGTCTCCTGGTTGCGAATTGGCGCGCGCAAGCCAGCGATGTTGTGTATCGATCGGCTTTTGCTTGGCACTCACCCACACTAGGGGGCTCGGTTTCCGATCGTGACGCTGATCCTTCCCGATTATTGCCCAATCCTCTTGGGTCCAGATTTTTTCCGTGACAGGGAACGGACGGAACCATGCCTTGAACCGTGACGTTCCCTACTTATGTCACACCGCAGGAGAGCGGCCATGGACCTCAGAATTAACGAAGAGAACAGCAAGTTGCGCGATGCGACGGCGGCGGTGCGGGCACGTCTCTGCTCCGTCATCCAGAACAGGATGGGCGCCCAAGAGGAGATCGAAACCGAAATCGAGGGCCTTACGCTTGTACGGCGTGATCATCCGATCCCTCCCACGCCGTATCTTTACGAGCCGTCGCTCGCCATGATCATGCAAGGGGCTAAACACGTCGTGCTGGGAGAATCCTCGCTCTGGTACGACGAGTCTCATTTCCTTCTGACCGCGATGAACCTTCCAACGATAACGCGGGTAGTCGAGGCGACCCCGGCACGTCCATACCTGTCGATGGTGCTGAAACTCGACCTGACCGTTGCGAAAGAAATCATGGCTGCACTTGATATTGACGGGTCGGAGGCTGGCGATGGCACAGCGATGGCCGTCGGCCCCGCCACCCCGGAACTGTTCGACGGCGTGGAGCGGTTGCTTGCCCTGCTTGATCGACCAAAAGAGATTCCGATCATGTCCGGCCTCATCCGGCGGGAACTGCTGTTCCGTGTGCTGACAAGCCGGACTGGAGAGCGGCTGAGGCAGATCGTCCGGATCGGCACCGACGACAATCGGGTTGCGCGGGCGATCTCATGGCTACGCGAGAACTACGCAATGCCGTTGAAGGTGGCGGATCTTGCCGACCACTGCCACATGGGTGTCTCGACGCTACACCATCATTTCAGGGTCATGACGGCGATGAGCCCGCTGCAGTTCCAGAAGAACCTTCGTCTCCACGAGGCGCGTCGCATGCTGATGTGCGACAACCTAGACGCCGCGAGTGCAGCGATCGAAGTGGGGTACGAGAGCGTCACCCAGTTCAACCGCGAGTACCGCCGCATGTTCGGCGCACCGCCCATCCGTCATGTCAGATCCCTTCGGACGAATGCACCACCATCAGCAGGTGCGACGCCGGTTTAGTTGCAGCAGACGCGGCTCGGCCGCTGGAATTACCCGGCGGCCGAGCTTTTTATCGATCAACCAGCGGACTCGGTTTTTATTCGTCCGATACGTTGATGACGATCTTGCCGAATGTATCCGGAGAAAGCTGCGCGTCGTAGGCAGCCCGTGCCTCCGAAAAATCGAAGGTGCGGTGAATGACCGGCTTGATCCCCTTATCGTCGATAAAGCGGAAGACCTCGCGCTGCTGGTCGGCGCTGCCGACGGGAATGCCGCGCAGGCTCACACCCTTCGCATAGAAGAGCGCCGGATCGATCGCCTCGCCGAAGGACATCAGTCCGACCATGCCGATGTCGCCGCCGAAGGCCAGCGCCTGGATGCTCTGGTTGATCGAGCCGAATCCGGCCGTATCGACGATCTTGTCCGCTCCACCGGTCGCCTTGAAGAACGTCGCGCCCCAGTTCTGATCGTTCCGATAGTCGAAGGTTTGGGAGACGCCAAGATCGATCAGTTTCGGCTGCTTGTCGGCCTGGCTGGTCGTTGCGAACACGTCTGCACCGAAGGCCTTCGCCATTGAGATGGCGAAAAGCGACACGCCGCCGGAGCCGAGGGTCAGAACCTTCTGCCCAGGACGAACCGGGTTTGCGTGCTGCAGCGCGGTCCACGCCGTCACCGCCGCGCACGGGAGGGTCGAAGCCTCGGCAAGGCTCAAGCTCTCGGGAGCCATCATCACGCGGTCGGCTCGCAGCACGACGAATTCGGTCAGCACGCCCTGTTCGTCGGCTGCACCCAGCCCCAGACCGATTCCCGGATGCGGCGGCCAGGTCTCGAAGTCGCGAAGATAGACCGTGGTCACCCGGTCGCCGATCTTCCACCCGGTGACGTCGTTGCCGACAGCGTCGATCACGCCTGCGCCGTCGGCGACGGGCACGAGATCCGCACGCGGGCGCCACGGGCCGTCGCCACCCGACAGGATGAGATGCTCGCGGTAGTTCAGCGATACCGCCACCACCCGTACTCTCACCTCACCGGGGCCGGGTTCCGGCCTCGTCGTGGTCGTTTCGACAAGCCCTTCTATGGTGTTTGCACCCGCCTTCAAAATCCACTGCTTCACTGTCTTCTCCATCATTCTGCTTGGATGATGGAAATGTAGACGCTCCCGTATTAAGTGATTAGACGAGACAAACCGGACAAGCCTGTGAGCAGGACTCAACAATGAAACGAGAAGATATCGCCGACCTCATGGCCTTCGCCATCATCGCCGAGGAACGAAGCTTCACGCGCGCTGCCGTTCGTCTCGGCCTCTCCAGCTCCGCATTGAGCCACGCGATCAGATTGCTTGAAGAAAGACTGGGTACGAAGCTTCTCAATCGGACGACGCGCAGCGTCGCTCCAACGGCGGCCGGGCAGAGACTGCTGGCAAGGTTGTCGCCTGCTCTTGGCGAAATCGCCGAAGGCCTCGATGCTCTGGCAGACGAACGCGACAGACCCTCGGGGACGGTGCGGATCAACACGCATCAGAGCGCAGCTTTTCTGCATGTCATTCCGAAGTTGCCAGCTCTTCGGCATCGGTATCCTGACGTCGTTCTCGATCTCGGCATTGACGACGGAATGATCGACATCGTCAGCGCCGGCTTCGACGCAGGAATCCGCCACGGCCGTCATCTGGCCAAAGACATGGTGGCGGTGCGTATCAGCTCCGAGTATCGCTCGGCACTGGTCGCCGCGCCCAACTATCTCAATGGGAAGCCACCGGTCCGATCGCCTTCCGATCTTCTTGAGCTCGATTGCCTAGCGTGGCGATATCCGACGTCCGGCGCACTGCTGAAGTGGGACTTTATACAGGAAGGCCAGAGGATCAGCGTGGAAGCCGAGCCGGTATTCACGACCGACGACATGGAGGTTCTCGTCCAAGCCGCCGTGTCCGGCGCCGGGGTTGCCTACCTTCTGCGAGAGCAGGTCGCCACCCATCTCGAAAGCGGTCGTCTGGTCGAACTGCTTCCTGAGATGTCGGTCGAACACGACGCCTGTTATCTCTACTACCCCGATCGACGCCAGATCCGCCCGGCCATGCGAGCCGTGATCGATCTCCTGAAGGACGGCGCCCGGCAATGACTGGGTGATGTCCCCATCGTTATTCTTTGCCGCCCACGGACCGGATTGCTGAGTCACACTCATAGGCTCGCGCGATTTGGCAGCGCTAATAGCGGGCCTCCTCCATGTTTATGTATCCCCTGCAGGCGCTTCGACGCCAGTATCCGAGCAACATATTCAGGACGGAAAACATGGCCGACAGCGCAAAAAAGGTGCTCATCGTGGGAGCAGGATCGATGGGACTTGCCATCGGATACCACCTTGTCGCATCGGGAACGGAAGTAACCTTTCTTGTACGGAGCCACCGCGTTCCAGAGTTGATGCGGCCGCAGGTACTTTATTCCTATGACGACGACACGTTGCGCACGTTTGCACAGTATGCCGTCATCGCTTCTCCAAGCCGCATCGACGAACAGAATTACGATTACGCAGTCGTGACGCTGGATGGCGCGGCGTTGCGCGACGCGGACGGCATGGCCGTAGCCGAGGCGCTTGGCCGAACGTCGCGTGACCACGGCACGAAGATCATCCTCGGATCAATCGGCATGAGGCTCAAAGAGTGGTTTATCGACGCCGCCGGGATCGACGCCGGCAGCATTGTGAATTCTTCGCTCGGGATTCAGTGCTATTCGCCAGAGGCCGCACGGCTGCCGCTGCACACCGGAACAAGCCGGGAATTGCTTTACCGCGCGGACCTCGCATATCGCCATTGCTGGCCCTTCGGTCTTGTGGTCGAAGACAGTGCCCCGGCGGTCGCCGAAGGATTCGCGGCTTTGTACAGTGCGAACGCTGAATCAAAATGCGTCGTCCGGCCGTCGACCGAGTTCTCCGTGATGCTCCCGACCTATTTCCCGATGATGGCCGCCCTTGAACTTCTGGACTGGCCGCAAGCTGGGAATATCGATCCAACCACTCCGGAATGGCTTCTTGGCACCGAGGCCGCTCGCGAAATTCAAGGATTGAAGATCAACGGGCGCTTCGGACAGGAGGTCAAGCGGAACACGACGCCGGAGGGATTGGCCGAACAGTGGCGCGTCTGGGAACAGGACATGCTTCCCCTCGATCTGCAGGAGTTCAACCGCTACCATCACGGCGGAAAGGTGAATCGCCAGGACCGCCAACTTCTTGCAGATTGCCTTGCACTCGGCGAGGCGGAAGGCGATCCCATGACGGCACTGAAGAAGCTGCTTGGTCGACTGCCCGTCTGAGGGGTCGGCGGGAGGTTATGAGGTGGACGACCGCCAGAAATCTAGGGAGGCGGCAGACACACTGTCCCGCTGCCCCTTTTTGTCGCGTAATGTCTGAAGATCAGATTCCGGCGAGAACGCCGATGTCACCCGACCGCCAGACGTTGTCGACCGTGTTGCGGGTGATGAGCCAGACGTCGCCGGTTCTGACCAGTTCGATGTCGTAGCGGTTCTTCATCAGATAATGACGCGATGGATCGCTGCGCGGCACGTGCTGCGCTTCGACGAGGACATCCATGCGCGCCGTGTCTCCGTCGATGGTCACCCGCGGATTGCTGACTGAATGCGTCGTGTCCAGCATGGCAAGCGATGTCGTCAGCGCCGAGACAATCACTTCCCTGCCCTCGATGACTGGATACTCGAACCCGGCCTTCGCGGCAGCCGGCCGGAAGTCGGAGACTGCGTTCTCCGCGAGCGACGACGCGAGCAGGTCGCTGTCGCGAAGATCGATCCCGGCGGCGAAGCGATAAAGCGCTTCAACAACGGCGAGACGGTCGGCGGCGTTCTGTGCGAACGATGGTGATGTAGTCATGAAGGTTCTCCTTTTCATGCCGGAGGCTCGCGAAGGGCAAGCCTTCCCCGGCATCGGCGCCTGGGGCGCAGATGGATATGATCGATGTGTTGTCGGCGGGGATGCTATTCGAGGTCGGCGTCGATACGTTGAATCAGGCCGTCTGCATTGACGACGATCTTGAGGATGCCGATCTCGTGGCCGAAATCGCCTGTGAAATCGAGGCGGATGGTGGCGTTGAAGTCGTCGAGTCTTTCAAGCGACAGAAGCCTGCTCCGCGTATGATAGCCAACGAAGAACCGCTCAAGGTAGTCGCGAACACCATCCCGACCGACGAAGGCGTCGCCCACCGAAACGTCGTCGATGACGGCATCCGGCGTGAACAGGGACAGCGCCCCATCGACGTCGAAGGCGTTGGCGGTGCGGATGAAGGATTCGACGACCTTCTGCATGAAAGCCTCCCTAGATGTCGATGATGGTGGTGTCGGCGATGGTTTGCGCGAAACCGTTTCCGAACAGGCCGGCCGGGGTCTGGAAACCGGAACGCGCTTCACCGTTCAGAACGCGGCGCCCGGCTTCGGCCGCTGCCATGGCAGTAAAGGTGTAGCCGTTGACGGTGTCGAGCAGCGATCGAACGACCTGGCCTTGATCGTCGGTGACCTCGACCAGCGCCTGGTAGCGGTTCGCCAGCCTTTCTTCCTCGCTCGGCCCGTCCGGCAGCAGGGAAAGGTCGCCCTGCGGGAACCCATCGCCGGTGGCATGCACGAAGGTTTCGATGTCGGGAACACCGGTCGCACGCCAGATCGTAATCAGGTCTGGCAACGTCACCCGGAAGCATTCGACGGCGCCTCTGCCGAAGTCGAATGGCTGGATGTCCGCCTCCGCCGGGGTCAATACGCCATGCGCGCACTTCAAGGTTTCGACCGTCAGGTTCTCGGTGGCGCTGATCGCCGACCCGCGCGAAAGACCACCGGCGACATGCAGCACGATCCTGATCTTGCGAGGGTTGGCGACACGCCCCGCACCATGGCTGGCGAGGCCACCAAGCATGGCGACACTTCCGCCACCGCCCGGCATCAGCATGACGCCTGCGGCCTTGGCCTTGTCGTCAAGCGCTTCGGCGAGCCGGTAGCTGTCGAGTTCGGCTGCGGTGTCGAGATAGTGCACGCCATTGCGGATCGCTGCCTTCATCAGGGCATCGGCGGTGCGCATGAACGGACCCGCGCAGTTCAGGAGGACGGAGATGCCGGCGAGGCCCGTGTCGATCGCCGTAGCGTCGTCGAGACCAAACACGCGGTATTCCATGCCAAGTTCGAAGGCGAGTTTCGCCAGGGCGGTTCCGCTGCGGCCTGCAAGGACGACTGGCATCCCTGCCCTCTTCGCGTGTTGGGCCACCATGCCGCCGGTATAGCCGGTCGCGCCATAGATCATCAGTTTTGTCATATCAGTGCTGCCATTCCTTGTAGACGAATTCGAGGCTGTAGCCGTCAGGGTCGCGAACCTGGGCGGCGTAGTAGCGGGGGTCGTAGTGGAGCTGCGGTCCCGGCGGATGGATTTTTGACGCGCCCGCGGCGATAGCGGCGGCATAAGTGGCATCGACCTGGGAGGTGCTGTCGGCGACGAAGCCGACATGAACGGCACGGCCTTCGACCACGCCCTCGCGTACAGAAGAACACCCGGCCGTTCCCGCCGAACCCCTTCAGGTCAGGATGGCCGGGCGGCCCGTCCTTTCCGTCATAGTCGTGCGCATGGATGATCCCGAGCGGTGCCAGCGTCGCTTCGTAAAAGGCGATCGACCGATGGATGTCGCTGACGGAAATGAAGACATGGTCGAGCATGCTGCTCTCCTCTGCTCAGATGATGTAGCCACCCGAAACTTCGATGTTCTGAGCGTTGACCCAGCGGTTCTCGGCCGACAGTAGACTGGCGACGACGCCACCGATCTCTTCCGGCTCGCCGACGCGGCCGAGTGCGGTCTGGCCCGCCAGCATGGCTTCGAACGCGTCGTTCAGGCCACCGCCGAGTTCCGTGCGGATCGCGCCGGGTGCGATCGAGTTGGCCCGGATGCCGCGCTCGCCGAACTCCTTGGCCATGTAGCGGGTCAGGACTTCGAGACCACCCTTGAAGGAGGCATAGGGCGCGACGCCAGCGGTCGCCACGCGTGAGGTGGCGCTGGTGATGTTGATGATCTGGCCTCCATCCGCCATCAGCGGCAGCAGGATCTGGGTCAGGAAGAACGGCCCCTTGAGATGGACGTTGAAGAGCCCATTGAACTGTTCTTCTGTGACGGTCGCGATCGGATTGAACAGGCCGTATCCGGCATTGTTGACGAGATAGTCGAAATCTTCCCGGCCAAAGACGGATTGAAGTTTTGAGGCAACGACGTCACGAAACGCCGGGAAAGATGTGACGTCGCCGACGTCGAGCTTCAGCGCAACAGCCTTGCCGCCGTTCTCGACGATCGTTTTCACGACGGTTTCTGCTTTATTCGGATTGTTGTTGTAGGTTACGACGACACCCATGCCCTTGTCCGCGCATTCGATTGCTGTGCTGGCTCCGAGACCCCGGCTTCCTCCGGTGACGATGACGATCTTCATGGCTGTTTTCCTTGCCCGTTTGGTGTGACCTGAAGCTAGGCCCGCATCGTCTCGCCCGCTCACCCATTCCTCTCCGAAGCTTGCCTATTTCTGCTTCACCCTTGCGGATACACCCTCCGTCTGTCACGGTCGCATCCATGGAAAAGCAACTTCAGGAACTGCGCGCGCTGGCCTCGAACGCGGAAAATCGCCGCACGGAAACGGGAATTCCACGCATCGCGATGGTCCAGGGAGAGATCCCCGAGCATAGCCTTTCGGCCGTCTACGAGCCGATGATCAACCTGATCCTGACAGGCTCGAAGACGATGACGGTCGGCGAGCGGACCTTTGCCTACGACCCGGCGACGTATTTCGTCATGTCCGTCGACCTTCCGGCCGTCGGGTCGGTACATCCCTCGACCACCGGGGAGCCATATCTCGCCGTCAGTCTGACGCTTCATCCCCCAACGGTCGCAGCCCTCATCAGCGACCTGCCCGTGCAGGTCTGCAGCAAGCTGTTCGGTTCCGGCTTCTCGGTCGCGCCGGTCAACGAGGAGTTGCTCGACGCCTGGGTGCGTATGCTGCGGCTGATGGACCGTCCGGACGAGATCGCGGTGCTTGCACCTGCCTACGAACGGGAGATCCTGTTCCGGGTGCTGCAGGGGCCGTTGGGCTGGATGCTTCGGGACATCGCCGCTCCTGACGCTGCGCTCTCTCGCATCGGCGTTGCGATCCAGTGGATCCGCGAGAATTTTGCCAAGCCTCTGCGGGTGGAAGCGCTCGCCGAGATGGCGGCCCTCAGCGTTTCAGCATTCCATCGCCACTTCAAGGCGGTGACGGCACTCAGCCCAATTCAGTACCAGAAGCAAGTTCGTCTGCTACACGCGCGCACGCTTCTCATGTCCGGCGAAGGCAATGCGACGTCCGTGGCCTTTGGCGTCGGATACGAAAGTCCAAACCAGTTCAGTCGGGAATATGCTCGGCAATTCGGGCTGCCACCGTCGAAGGACGTCGTGAGGCTTCGCGGCCAGGCCGCCTGACGTCGTCCTGCGTCCAACTGCCCGACTCAAACGCCAGAACAAATCGAGCGGCCTTCGCCGAGGACGTCACGCTTTTCCGTTACGCTATCATGCTTTGGCCCGGCAGCAGCCGGTATGCTTGCAATAGGCAACAACGCAAATGCGATCACGATCGATTTCCATTGAATCAAGCTTGCCCCCTCACCCTGGATGTAAGAGACGGCGCTGCTCCGATCCTGTCAAGATGCACGCGAGGCGTTCAGGAAAATGCAATCCCTTGATCGAGCCAGACTTAAAGCGGGACGCCGAGCCCGTATCCGGAGACGGGAGGATACGTGGTCTTGCCTTCTTGTAGCAGTTCCAGTGCCGTGCCCCCCAACTTGACATCGATCAACACCCTCCCCCCATAATCCGCTACACTCCTCCAAATTGATCGCATCAAGGTCCAAAGAGGATATCCCATGTATACCCGCATTCTCATCCCCACCGATGGTTCGCAACTGGCGACAAAGGGGCTGGATCACGGTCTGGCTTTGGCGAAGGCGCTCGGTGTTCCCGTCACCGTTGTCAGCGTCACGGTGCCGCTCGGTGGCCTGGCGCTGCAGGGCGTCGTGCAGGCGCAGGCGCTGGAGAGCTATGACCAGGGCGTCAGAGAAGAGCTCGCCGCCACCGAACGGCTGGTCCGGCAAAAGGTGGCGGAAGCAGGTGTGGCTGCCGAGTTCATCAGCGAGACGGCCATTTCGGCGGCAATCGGCATCATCGAAACCGCGCAGGCGCGCAACTGCGGGCTGATCGTCATCTCCTCGCATGGCCGCACGGGCGTCGTCCGGATGATCCTCGGCAGCCAGACGCAGGAAGTGCTGGCGAAGTCGACGGTTCCGGTGCTGGTGGTCAAGTAACGGCGACTTGTCCAGCTTGGTCAACCTTGGCCCGACCGCCTAAAACAGTTGCAGAAGAAGTGCGAAGCGGTTTTCCGTCCGGAATTGCGTGAAAACAAAAGGCTAGAGCTGTTCCGCTATTCGAAGAAAAGCGGAATTGCTCTAATCCTCGAACCGGCCTGACGCGTCGCGGTCCCGCTCGTAGCGCCTGATCACGGGAAAGGCCGGCAGCCAGGATTCGCGGCGGATGGTCCAGAGCTCGTAGGTCGGCGCCAGCTGGTCGGGCGCATCCAGCGATCCGAGGCTCACCTCGATCTCGTCGTCCGACTTCCCGAAAACGGACGAACCGCAGCGCGGGCAGAAGAATCGGCCGCGGTAGTCGCGCGTCTCTCCCTCGATCGTCACCGCGTCCGCAGGGAAGATGGCGGAGGCGTGAAACAGGGCGCCATGATGCTTGCGGCAATCCAGGCAGTGGCAGATACCGATTCGGTAAGGTCTATCCATCGCCACGATACGAACGGCGCCGCATAGGCATCCTCCAGTCAATCGTTTCATGGCGACTTCCTCCAAAGCAAGTGCTGTAACAGTTTCCCTGGCTCATACCGTCATGAAAATCTATTGTTTAATATGGCACGACAGCGAATAGTCCAGACAAGATTTATTTAGTATTCCAACGCCAGTTCGCGCACCGACATTCTCCATGATTTTTTCGCGTATGACTGAAAACACATAATAAAGCACGCGCCGTCACACCTTGAAGCTATAATCAAAATTATCAATTCGCTACATTTCTGCAGTCGCGATGCTCGATAGATGAAAGTATTTGGAGCAGTTATTAACGCGGCTTTAAATGTTTTCCTGATAAGGCGTCAATGTCGCGAAAAATTGCTACGCGGCACTCGCACAAGCTAGCGCGGAAAATCCGAGCTCCTTCCAAGCTCGAATTGCATGATGCCTTTCCCGCGCAGGTTCACATGAGCCATGTTCCCCATTTATTTCGCTTTATTTGCGGAAGTCGGATCGGTCCCTTCAACGGAGACGTCTGGCGGCAGATAGGCGTGACCCGTCACTAACCGGTTTCAAGGACACGTTCATGACTTCGATTCTCTCTTCATTATCCGCCGCGCAGATTTCAAGACTTTCGACGGCCACCATTGCCGGCCTTAATTCGGAAGACGTAAACGCCTTGGGCAGCGCCCAGCTCAAGGGCCTGACGTCGACCCAGATTTCTTCCCTCAGCACAGAAAACCTCGCGCTCTTCAGCTCCGAAGATCTTCGCGCCCTCTCTGTCACCGCAGTCAAGGGCCTGACGGTGGAGCAGATCGGTATCCTCGACTCCGCTCAGATCACTGGCCTTTCCTCGCAGCAGGTCACTGCGCTTTACACCAGCCAGGTCGCCGCCCTGTCCACCGAGCAGATCGAAGCCCTGACGAAGGATCAGATCGCCGGCCTGACTTCCGGTCAGGTCGCAACGCTTAGCACCGACGAGTTGGCTCTCTTCACCACCGACGAGATCGCCGCAATCAGCGCCAAGGCTCTTGCGGGCATGACGACCGAAGCTCTTCACGGTCTCGGCACCGAAAACGCCGAAGCCCTGACCAAGACCCAGATCGCCGGCCTGTCCTCCACACAGCTCGCTTCGCTGACTTCCGACAGCCTGTCGACCTTCTCGCCCGACGAGATCAAGGCCATCAGCACCAAGGCGCTCGCCGGTCTCTCCACCGACGTTCTCTCCAAGCTCGGCACCGAGACCATCGCATCGCTGAGCCGCACACAGGTTGCCGCCCTCTCCACCACCCAGTTCGACTCCATGTCGACTGAGCAGGTCGAGGCGCTGACCTCGGATCAGATCGCCGGTCTGAGCTCCGCCCAGGTCGCAACGCTCAACAGCACCGAACTGGCGCTCTTTGGCACCGACGAGATCGCCGCAATCAGCGCCAAGGCAATCGCCGGCCTCGCCACCGAGGTCCTCGCGGCCCTTGGCACCGAAACCGCCGAAGCCCTGACCAAGACCCAGATCGCCGGCCTGTCTTCTGCACAGCTCGGTTCGCTGACCTCCGACAGCCTGTCGACCTTCTCGCCCGACGAGATCAAGGCCATCAGCACCAAGGCGCTTGCCGGTCTCTCCACCGACGTTCTCTCCAAGCTCGGCACAGAGACCATCGCATCGCTGAGCCGCACACAGGTTGCCGCCCTCTCCACCACCCAGTTCGACTCCATGTCGACTGAGCAGGTCGAGGCGCTGACCTCGGATC
>NZ_JAUDRZ010000027.1 GCF_030380735.1 Rhizobium sp. S152
CACCTTCTTGGATGATCAAAATATGAGATAATTGTTTCTGCCGGGCGGGTAGCCGCCCGCCCGGCAGCTGGTTGTCGGATCGTCACCTTCTTAGCCGTTTGGGGCTGTGGGGAGCAGGATCGCAACCGGCTCTTCATCAGGCCCGTGTGGTTGCAGGAACCTTGGGGTTCGTATCCAAGACAGGGACGACGAAGATGACCGATAATAGCATGATCTGTGCCGGAATCGATGTCGGCAAAAGCCATCTCGACATCGCCATTCATCCCGGTGATGCGACGCTGAGGGTGGCTTATGATGCGGCCGGCCTGAAGGCGCTCGACGCTTTTCTTCAAGAGCAGGATGTCAAAAGGGTCGGCTTCGAAGCCTCGGGTGGTTACGAGTGGCGGTTGCTTGTGCATTTGCGGGCTGGCGAGCGGCCGGCGGCACGCCTGCAGCCGGCGCAACTGCGGTTCTTCGCCAGGAGCCGGCTTCGTCGGGCCAAGAACGACCGGCTCGACGCCGCGCTGATTGCCGTCTTCACCGCCGGCCTGGAGGAGATGCCGGCGCTTCCCGACGCGCGCTTCGACCGGCTGGCGAGCGAGCTGACCTATCTGGAACAGATCGAGCAGCAGATCGCGCTGGTGAAAACCTTTGCCGAGACCGCTCTGTCGGAGATCGTCAAGCACCGTCACGCCCGCGAGGTCGCCCGGCTCGAAACCTGCCGCAAGGCGCATCTGTTGTGGATGGAGAAGACGTTGCGCCAGGACCCGGACCTGGCGCAACGTCTCGATCTGCTGGTCTCCATCAAGGGTGTCGGGCTGCGAAGCGCGTTGTGCATGCTCATCCGCATGCCCGAACTCGGCCACACCGGTCGCGCCGAGATCGCCGCCCTTGCCGGCGTTGCGCCGTATGACGATGACAGCGGAAAACATCACGGCAGACGCCGCATTCAGGGCGGCCGCGAACGGTTGCGCAAGAGCCTGTTCATGTGCGCCTTCACCGCGACCCAGCACAATCCGGATCTGGCGACGTTCTACAAGCGCTTGCGCGACAACGGAAAGGAACACCTGTGCGCGGTTATCGCCGTCGCCCGCAAACTCATCATTCTCGCCAATGCCATCCTCATCCGCAAAGCCGAATGGACGCCGGAATATTGCAGAGAATGAGACATGGTTGCTCCCCG
>NZ_JAUDRZ010000028.1 GCF_030380735.1 Rhizobium sp. S152
CGATGTAGGAGTTCACCAGATCCTGGAGATAGGTGAGCTTGGCGACATCGGCGGTGGAGTAGGCGGCGTCGAGCGAGGCCTGGGCGCTTTCCTTGGAGCGGCGGTACTGGCCGAACAGGTCGAGCAGCCAGGAGATGCCGACATCGCCGGAGGTGGTGTTTTCGGCGCCCTTGAAGGTGCGGCCCTCGCCGGTGCTGCCGCTCAAGGTGTGGCCGGCGCCGACCGTCAGGCTCGGCAGCGAACCGGCGCCGGCGACCGTGACGTTGGAGGCGGCGGCGTTGATGCGTTCCAGCGCCTGCTGGACGTTGAGGTTCTCGTTCAGGCCCTCGGCGACCAGCGAGTTCAGCCGGGTGTCGCGATAGGCCGTCCACCACGTCGACGTGGCGACATCACCATCGCTCTTCGTCCCGCCTTCGTTGAACTTGGCCGGAAGCGGCATCTCCGGGGGAACGTGATCCGGGCCACTCACACAGCCCGCGAGCAATAGCAAAAGTGCCGGAGAGGCATAACGAAACGACGCCATTAAATATCTTCCTGTAACTCGACCAAATCTATTCTTCGTCAGAAGCTTCATGCTTCGCAGTCGGCCGTGCTTCGCTCAAACGAGAAACACCATCCCGAAGCAGTCGGCGGCAATGTATCAATGAGTCCCACTTTCTCACAGTGCATTTATATCACACTCCTCCTTCATTTTTTGCCCGCCGGGTCGAGACCTTTCGGATCATGACGAAGAAGGACGGAACGAAGAAGATGCCGATAACGGTTGCCGCGAGCATGCCGCCGAGGACGCCGATGCCGATCGCGTTCTGCGCCGCGGAGCCCGCGCCGGTGGCGATGGCGAGCGGCACGACGCCGAGGATGAACGCCAGAGAGGTCATGATGATCGGGCGCAGGCGCAGCCGCGCGGCCTCCAGCGTTGCCTCGAATAGACCCATGCCTGTTTCCATTCTGTCCTTGGCGAATTCCACGATCAGGATCGCGTTCTTGGCCGCCAAGCCTATCGTGGTCAGCAGGCCGACCTTGAAGTAGACGTCGTTGGCCTGGCCGAAGAGGGTCGCCGCGACGAGTGCGCCGAGGACGCCGATCGGAACCGCCATGATGACGGAGAACGGAATGGACCAGCTTTCGTAAAGTGCCGCGAGGCACAGGAAGACGACCAGGACCGAAATCGCATAGAGCATCGGCGCCTGCGAGCCGGAGAGGCGTTCCTGGTAGGAGATGCCCTGCCATGCAACGGTATAACCGCCACCCAGTTGCTGGGTGAGTGCTTCCATCTCGTTCATGGCATCACCCGAGCTGACGCCCGGCGCCGAGGCGCCGTCGAGCGGGATGGCGCTGACCGCGTTGAAGCGGGCAAGCGTCGGTGCACCCTTGACCCATTCCGTACGCGTGAAGGCCGAGAAGGGCACCATCTCGCCGGATGTGTTGCGGGCATACCAATGATCGAGATCGTTCGGCTGCATGCGGAACGGTGCGTCGCCCTGAACGTAGACCGGCTTGATCTCGCCGTTGAGGGTAAAGTCGTTGACGTCGCGGCCGGTGAAGATGACCGACAGCATCGCATTGACCGCGGAGATGTCCACGCCCATGGCGCCGATCTTCTCCTGGTCTATGACGATCTTCATCTGCGGCTCGACATCCTTGTTGTTGCTGCGAAGCGCCACGACCTTGCCGCTGCTGTTGGCCATCTGGATCAGGCGCTTGGAAGCGGCGTCGAGCGCCTCGGTGCCATGGTTGCCGGTATCGACAAGGTACATGGAGAAGCCGCTGGACACGCCGAGGCCCTGGATGGCCGGAGGAAGCAGCGCGAAGACCTGTGCTTCCCTGAATGTCGAGAATGTCTTCAGGGCGCGGGTGACGACGGACTGCGCATGCAGGTTCTCAACCGTTCGCAGAGAGAAGTCCTTGAGCTTGGTGAAGACGATCGCGCTGTTCTGGCCCGAGCCGTTGAAGCCGAAGCCGAGTGCGCCGAAGACGGAATCGACCGCTTCCTTTTCGTTCTCGCGGTAGAAGTTCTCGACCTTTTCGACGACTGCCTGGGTCTGCTGCGTGGTCGAGCCGGGCGGCGTCGTCACGATGGTGAGCAGCACGCCCTGGTCTTCCTGCGGCAGGAACGAGCTCGGCAGGCGTGCGAAGAGATAGGCGCAACCGGCGCCGATCAGCACGAACACCAGCAGAATCCGCAGCGGACGCTTCAGCAGGTAGCCGATGATGCCGACATAGCTGTTGGTCGAGCGCGTGAAATTGCGATTGAACCAATCGGCCAGCCGGTTCTTGCGGTGTTCGCCGACCGGCTTCAGCATCGTGGCGCACAGCGCCGGCGTCAGCACGATGGCGACAAGCGCTGAAAGCAGCATCGCCGAGACGATGGTGACGGAGAACTGGCGGTAGATGATGCCGGTCGAGCCGCCGAAGAAGGCCATCGGAATGAAGACGGCGGTGAGCACGAGGGCGATGCCGACGATGGCGCCGGTGATCTCGCCCATCGACTTCTCGGTCGCTTCCAGCGGCGAGAGCTTTTCCTCCGTCATGATACGTTCGACGTTCTCGACGACGACGATGGCGTCATCGACGAGCAGGCCGATGGCCAGAACCATCGCGAACATGGTGAGCGTATTGATGGAGTATCCCGTCACCGCCAGGATGCCGAAGGTGCCCAGCAAGACGACGGGAACGGCGATCGTCGGGATCAGCGTCGCACGAAGGTTCTGCAGGAAGATCAGCAGCACCACGAAGACCAAGACGATCGCTTCAATCAGCGTATGGACGACCTTCTCGATCGACAGTTCGACGAAGGGCGTCGTGTCGTAGGGGTAGGTTATCTCGACGCCCTCAGGCAGGCCGCGGCCGATCGTTTCGAGCGCGGAGCGTACACGGCCGGCGGTGTCGATGGCATTGGCGCCGATGGCGAGGTTGATCGCGAAGCCGCTCGAGGGAGCGCCATTGTAGCGGGAGGAACCGCCATAGCTTTCCTGGCCGATCTCGATGCGCGCAACGTCGCTCAGGCGAACGGTCGAACCGTCCTTTTCCACCTTGAGGATGATGTGCTCGAAATCGGAGACGGTGGTCAGCTGGGCCTGCGCGGTGATGGTGATGTTGAGCTGCTGGCCATCGACGGACGGCTGGGCACCTAGCGAGCCGACGGAAACCTGCGTGTTCTGCGCCTCGATCGCCGACGTTACGTCACCGGTGGTCAGCTGGTACTTGAGCAGCTTGTAGGGATCGAGCCAGACGCGCATGGCGTAGCCGGAGCCGAAAATGTTCACGCTGCCGACGCCTTCGAGACGCTGGATCTGGTCTTCGATGGAGGTCGACATGATATTGCCGAGGTCGACGGAGTTACGCTTTCCGTCGGTCGAAACCAGCGAGCCGACGAGCAGGATACTCGAGGTCGAGCGGGTGACGCTGATGCCGGCGTCGATGACATCGCCCGGCAGCTGCGACTGGACGAGCTGAAGCTTGTTCTGCACCTGGACCTGCGCGATGTCGGGATCGGCGCTGGTTCCGAAGGTCAGCGAGATGCTGGCGGACCCGGTCGACGACGTCGAGGTCATGTAGGTCAGGTCGTCGAGACCGGTCATGCCGTCCTCGATGATCGTCGTGACCGACTTCTCGACGGTTTCGGCGCTGGCGCCGCGATAGGTCGCGTTGATGCGCACCGTCGTCGGCGCGATGTCAGGATATTGCGAGATCGACAGCGTGAAGATCGCGAGCAGGCCCGCAAGCATGATCGTGATCGCTATGACCCATGCAAAAATCGGGCGTCGGATGAAAAACTTGGCCATTGGCTTATTCCTGTACGGGTCTCGTCACGTCGCGATGCGCCGCGTTACTTCGCGGCGGGCTTCTGCGCGTCGGCGGCCGGAGCCTGCTCGGCGGGCACGACGATGCCCTTCTCGTTGATCTTCATCGGCGTGGCCTTGACCGGCATGCCTGCCGTGATCGACTGGAGGCCGCTGACGATCAACTGATCGCCGTCCTTGATGCCGTCGGTAACCAGCCAGGAATTGTTGGAAGGGGAGGCGTTCTCGAAGACGCGCGTCTCGACCTTGCCTTCGGCGGACACGAACTGAGCGGTCAGCTCACCGTTGGCATTGCGGCCGGTGGCGAGCTGCGGTAGCGCGAAGCCGTTCTCGGCGCCAAGCTCGAGGGTCGCGCGGACATACATGCCCGGCAGAATGATGCGGTCGGGATTGGGGAAGCGGACGCGGATGGTGAAGGTGCCGGTCGTTTCGCTGACGACCGACTTCGACATGTCGAGCGTGCCGCGGTGGTCGTATTCCTTGCCGTTCTCGAGGATGAGACGGAAGGCGGCGTTGCCGGCCGGTCCCTTGATCTCGCCCGAGTTGATGGCATCACGCAGCTTCAGCAGGTTGGTGCTGGACTCCGTGAGGAGAATATAAACAGGATCGAGCTGGCGAACGGTGGTCAGCGCGGTCGTCTGGTTGGCGGCGACCACGTTGCCGACATTGTATGCCGTCTGGTCGATGACGCCGTCGAAGGGTGCCCGGATCTTGGTGTGATCGAGATCGATGTCGGCTGCCGTCAGCGCCGCCTTGGCGGATTCGACCTCGGCTTCGGCCTGAAGCAGGTTCGTTCTTGCCGTTTCAAGCTCGATCTGCGTCGCGCCGGAGCCGACGAGGCGCTGATAGCGATCGAAATTGCTCTGGGCGCTCGGAACGCTGGCTTCGGCCTTGGCGATTGCGGCGCGCGCCTGGGCAGCCGCTGCGAGATAAGGTGCGTCCTCGATCTGGTAGAGAACGTCGCCCTTCTTGACCTCGCCGCCTTCGCGGAAGGCGATATCCGTGATCAGGCCGCTGACCTGGGGACGGATGTCGGCCACCTGAACTGCCTCGGCACGACCGGGAAGAATGGTGGTGACGGGGAAGGAGCCCTTGTTCAGGGTGACGACGCCAACGGCGGCGGCAGGCTGAGCCGCGCCGGCGGCACCAGCGCCGGCGGACTGATTGCCGCTGTCGCTGCAGGCTGCGAGCAGGCCGCCGAATGCCATGGCAGAGGAAACAAGAAGAAGGCGACGTATCATTTTCAATTCCCTATGCGATGGCGCCGGATTCCGGGTCATGCATGTTGAGTGCACCGGCACCGCGATGCGATACGACAAACGTGCCGGAGTCAAATGCCGGTGATCCGAATTAACAAACACTTTAGAAAGTGACGTAATAGACGGATCGTCACTTAGCAAGCGCTATTTTGCAGTGCGGTGTCGGCGAAATCGACGATGCGGCCGGCCCTGTTGACAAGCGTTTCCTTGTCTTCCTTGGCGATCAGCACCGGGTGCAGCACGCTTGCGAGCATATCCGCCACGGTATTGGCGGCCTCGCCCGGATTGGAGCAACGATAGCGGTTTTCGGCGATGCCTTCTCGAATGATCGCCTCAAGCTTCTGGATAACTTTTTCGCGATATCGTTTGCCGGCCTCGATCTTCGCGTCGATGCTGACGAGGACCATCTCGAAGATATAGGGGTTCTGCTGGAGATCCTGCAGGTGGCTGTCCAGCAGCCTGAGCGCGAAGCTGAGGAGCTGGTCCCTGGGCGGCAGGTCCTCGACGACGAAGCGGTCCGCCACATCCGTCAAATGCCGTTCGGCGATGGCGTCGACCAGCGCCGCCTTGGAGTGGAAGTGTTTGAAGACATTGGCCGGAGACATGGCCAGCGACGCAGCAATGTCGGCAATCGAGACCGCCACGAAACCGCGCTGGCAAAACAGCAGTTCCGCCGTCGTCAGAATGTCTTGGCGGGTTTCTTCGGCCTTTCGCCTTGGCCTTCGTGCCATTCCTGCTCCTGCCGGTAAATCCGGCGCCTCTGTATCAAACCCTAGCGCGACCGAAGAAGGGCCTGCAAGCGAATGTTGCGCGCCCTTCCTTGAAGCAGGTCAGGAAAAATAGGGCGCCAGATTGCGGCGGATACGGTCGACCGGCGTCGCGCCTGTATCGTCGGGGATGAATTTCTGGGCGGTGATCGCCTCATAGGCCCTGATATAGACGTCCGACGTCTGCTGGATGAGATCGACCGGAATTTCGGGAATCTCATCCTTGTAGGGATCGCAACGCTCGGCCACCCAGGCGCGGACGAAATCCTTGTCGAAGCTTGCCTGCCGCGTCCCGGCCTCGAAATTCTTCTGGTAGCTGTCGGTCAGCCAGTAACGGCTGCTGTCGGGCGTGTGGATCTCGTCGGCGAGGATGATGTTGCCGTTCTCGTCGGTGCCGAATTCGTATTTGGTGTCGACAAGGATCAAGCCGCGTTTAGCCGCCAGTTCCTGGCCGCGGGCGAATAGCGCCAGCGCGTAGCGCGACAGCGTTTCCCACTGTTCGCGGGTGAGAAGCCCGCCGTCGACGATCTGCGCCGGCGTCAAGGGTTCGTCATGGCCGCCGTCGAATTCCTTGCTCGTCGGCGTGATGACCGGCTCGGGAAGCTTCTCGTTGTCGCGCATGCCGTCGGGCAGCCGCATGCCGTACATCTCGCGCTCGCCCTTCTTGTAAAGAGTGAGGATCGAGGTGCCGGTGGTGCCGGCAAGATAGCCGCGCACGACGACCTCGACCGGCAGGATATCGAGCCGCTTGCCGATGACGACATTGGGGTCGGGATATTCGAGGACGTGGTTGGGGCAAATGTCCTTGGTCGCCTCGAACCAGTAGCGCGCCGTCTGGGTCAGCACCTGGCCCTTGTAGGGGATGCAGGTGAGGATACGGTCGAAGGCGCTCAGCCTGTCGGTGCTGATGATGATGCGACGTCCATCGGGAAGATCGTAGTTCTCCCGCACCTTGCCGCGATAGTAGTTCGGCAGTTCGGGGAAGTGGGCTTCGGAGAGGATTCGCACGGGCTCGACCATCCTTGTCAGTTTATCGGCGCTTTTCCCCTGCTCTAGTTCCATTGCGGGGGATGTCAAGCAACCGGGGTCATATCCAGAACACATATATGAGGAGCACGGCCAAAACATAGCTGGTGACGGCAAGCGGTGCGCCCGCCCTCAGAAAGTCCGTAAAGCGGTAGCCGGCGATGCCCATGGCGAGCGTGTTGTTGTGATGGCCGAAGGGGGTGAGGAAGTCGAGCGAGGCGCCGGCCGCGACCGCCATCAGATAGGCCTGCGGAGCATGATGCCCTGCGTCGGCGAACTCCAGCGCGACGGGGCTCAGGATAATGGCCACCGTTGCATTGTTGACGAAGGGCGTCAGCGCCATGGCGAGGAACAACAGGAGTGCCACGCCCGCCAGGGGCTGCGTTATCGGGATGATCGCGCTCAGCGTAGAGGCGATCACCTCTGCCGTCCCGGTACTGCCGAAGGCCGCGCCGATCGGGATCATGGCGCCGAGCATGATGATGATCGGCCAGTTGAGGTCGGCCATGGCCTGGCGGATGTTGAGATAGTTGAAAAGCGCCAGCACCATGACTACGGCGGCGAAAGCGATCTCGGGGCTGGCGAGATCGAAGGCGGTGGCGGCGACGCCACAGGCGAAGATCGCGAAGGGCTGCCATGCCAGCGATGACGGCGCGGGCGGTTGCGAGGCAAGCGGAAGGCATTCGCATTCGTCGAGCGCCTCGACGATCGCCGTGCGCTCGCCTTCGAGCACGAGGATGTCGCCGATCGACAGTTGCTGGTCGGCGAAGCGGCCTTCGATGCGCGGCGAGCGTAGCGACAGCGCCGTGATCCTGACGTTGCGGGCGCTGAAGACTTCCAGGGAACGAAGCCGGGAGCCGACGATCGTGCTCTCCGGCATGACCACGGCTTCCATGTAGTTGCCTGATGAAGCCGCGAAATCCGCCTGCGGCAACCGTAAAGTGCCGGATGCAGCGAGGTCGGCGAATGTCGTGGCTTCCGCTTCTGCGAAGAGTACGTCTCCGGCCTCGATTACAGCGTTTTCGGGTGTTGCGAAGACATGCTTGTCGTCGCGCAGCAAGGCATGCGGTGCGAGGGCGAAACGGGCTGGCAGTTCCGACAGTGGCGTGCCGACCAGCGGCGATGCCACCGGGACCTCACGCTCGGCGAGCTGGCGGCGCGAGGAAGAGGATGGCTCTTCGGCGGCATCCTCGCTTTCGGGGAAAATGCGCGGCGCAAGCCACGCCGTCAGCGCGATTCCGACGGCAGCTACCGGCAGGCCGACATAGGCGAAATCGAAGAGGCGGAAGCCGCTGGCGCCACTTTGCACGAGTGCCGTGCTGACGAGCAGGTTCGCCGGCGTGCCGATCAGCGAGACCAGGCCGCCGAGCAGCGCCGCGAAGGATATGGGAATGATAAGCTGCTTTCTCGGGATCGCCATCGTCGTGCCAAGGCGAAGGGCGACGGGCAGTGCGATTGAGAATGCGCCGATATTGTTCATGAAGATGGAAATGAAGCCGGTGGCCGAGGAGAGGGCGGCGATGATGCCGGTGTTGGAAAACCGCGCGCTGGCAAAGAAGCTCGCCAAGCGGTCGAACAGCCTGGCGCGCGCGAGCACCTGCACCACCAGCAGGATCTCGATGACGGTGATGACGACGGGGCTGGCGAATCCCGAAAAGACCTCTCCGGTCGGATAAAGCCCGAGCGCATATCCCGCCAGCAGCCCGGTGATGGCGACGACCTCGATGCGGAAGCGGTCGAGCGAGAACAGGATGAGCATGGCAACCAGCAGGATCAGCAGAGATGCTTGCTCAAATGTCATGGGCTATTCCGGCTCATTGCGTCGGCATCAATGTAGCGGCTCGCGGCGTTCTGTACAGAGGCGGCCCGCCCGCGACCATCACGTCCGCGGTTTGCGCCAACTTCCCGTCTCGGTCTTTTCCAGCACCGGCGTGGCGAAGACGCCCACGGTCCTCTCGAGCCATTGTGGCCCCGATACCGCCAGCTTTTCACGCCAGCGATCGGACTGGAGCATGGCGGCGCCGATGACGGCGGGCTCGATACCGCAGGCCGAAAGCAGCTCCAGACCGGAAACGATCGAGGTGCCGCTGGAGATCACGTCGTCGATCAGCGCCACGCGCCGGCCTTCAAGAAGGGGTAGCATGCGCGGGTCTATATAAAGACGCTTCTGCTGCGTCGGCGTGGTGATCGAGGAGAGGGGAACGGAGAGTTCGTCGCGGTACCAGAATTTTCGGGAGGTGCCGAGCGGCACGTATCTGCTGTGTCCGAGCTTTTGCGCCACGGCTGCGGCCAGCGTCAGTCCAAGTGTCGGCAGGCCGGCGATGACATCTACATCGAAGCGGCGCAGCTTTTCGGCGAGACGTTCGGCCAGGGCGTCGAGCGTCGAAAAACTCGCCTGATTGATGATCAGCGAAGCAAGCGCCTGCCGGCCATCGCCCAGTACGCGGATCGGCAGGCGAAGCTGGGCGCCGTCATCGAGCTCGGCGACGTAGAAGGCGGTGAAGTCACCGTCGGCGTAAAAGGTGTCGGGGGCGTGGATTTCCTGCCAGAAATCGTGCGGAGCCATATCGGTCATGTCGTCAGTTCCGTCTCGTCTTTTCCAGACCGGCGCCGCGGCGCAGGTCCTTCAATTCGGCCTCCGTCAATGGCCGCACGGCGCCCTTTGCGAGGTCGCCGAGCCCGAGGCCGCCGATCGCCACGCGCACCAGGCGCAGGCACTCGGTATCCAGACCCTCGAGAATACGGCGGATCTGGCGGTTGCGGCCCTCGTCGAGCTCCACCTCGATCCAGGAGTTCTTGTCGCCGCTACGCAGCAGTTTCGCCGAGGTTGCCTTCAGCACCTCGCCGTCATGGCGCACGCCATAGGTCATTTCGGCCAGCAGCTCGTCGTCCATGATCCTGTCGACCTGGACATGATAGGTTTTGGTGAGATGGGTCAGCGGGTCCAGCAGCGCCTGGGCGAAGGTCGTGTCGTTGGTGAAGAGCAGCAATCCCTCGCTCGCCTTGTCCAGCCGCCCGACGGGCGACAGATGCGGGATGTCGAAGTCCTTGAGGCAGTCGTAGACGGTGGGGCGCCCCTCGGGATCGTCACGGGTGGTGACCAGGCCGCGGGGTTTGTTGAGCATCAGGTAGATCTTCGCCTCGGCGACCACGTCCTTGCCGTCAACCTTGATCCTTGCCGCGTCCATATCGACCCAGGCGGAGAGATCGATCACCTTGCGCCCGTCGACCGTGACGCGGCCGTCGGCGATCAGGCGTTCGGCCTGGGTGCGCGAACAGTAACCGAGCTTGGAGAGGGCGCGGGGCAGGGTGACGCGCTTGCCGTCGGTGTCGGCCTTGCCGCGAAGTCGTGATTTCTGCGGAGACCGCCGCTCTCTCACCCTGATGTCCTGCCTGATTGCGAAGTGCGTGTTTTCTGGCACGAAGCGAAAGCCGATACCAGCCTGGGAAGATCGAAACGAGGGGAAAAGGGAGGGGGAGGAGGTTGCGGAGGGTCTTGAACTATAAGGGCGCGCGAGAAGCGACGGCGCGTCGCGCCGCCGTAAGAGGCATTATCAGGAAACCTAGTGGCGGGCCATGTAGCCCGCGAGCTCCTGACGACTGACCAGAACGCCGGCCGCCGCTTTGGCCGGGTCGGGATGGGTATAGAACAAGCGTGGCATCTCGGGCAGTTCAAGGGCTTGCCGCATGTTCATGATGCCGACAGCGCGACGGCCTTCGGCACCGTCGACACTCACCTCGACAATGCAGTTTGCTCTTTCGCTTTCCATCCGTAGTCCTCCCTGCTTTTTTATGTCGCGTAGTTATCCCCAAAACTTGGTTTTTCTGAGACGAAAGTCTTATGCGCCGCACTGAACGGGGTCAGCACGGCGCCGATTTCAGGCGCCCTGGAAGAGGGGCAAGATTGTCATTCCCACCAATGGCGTGGCGGCTGCTGGCTGCCGCTCAAGAGATAGCCGGCGAGAAAGCCGATGGCGCCGGCAAGTGCCAGCGCGGTGGTGGTGGCGGCTGCGTGTTCGCGCGCGGCACCGGCGGCTGCGACGCTTTCCGCCCTGATATTGGCGACGGCGCCCTTGGCGCGGGGCAGGGCGTCTTCATAGGCCTTGCTCGCGCGGTCGCGCACCTCGTAATAGGCTTCGGTGCCTTGGGCCGAGATCATCTTCTGCAGACGGGACACCTCCTGCTGAAGTGTCGCGATATCCTTGCTGACGGATTCTCTCACATCATCGGTGTTGGCAGCCATGTCTTTCTCCTTTTCATTGCACTGAAATGAGAACACGAAAGACCTGCATTCGGTTCCGGACAAACTTGGTCTGCCGGGGCCGACAAGAACGAGATGACGCCGTGGAACCAAGTTTCAAGGCCGGCAAGGCGCTAAAATTGCGGATTTCGGGCGCTTGCGCGGTGTGTTTCCGAGAGCTTTTGACCGGCCGGTAAAGAAAATTCGGTGGGCTGCCTGGACCGAGCCGATGCTGTGCACAAGCGCCTTGGAAAATCCTCTTTCCAAAACAGGGCGTTACAAAAATGTCAAAAAACTTTGTGGGGGTGTGTTGACTTGGAAAGGGTGGGGGCCTTATAAGCCGCTTCACGAAACGAGGGCGGCGGCGCTGCTGGCGACGGTGTCCTTCGGTTTTGTGTTTCCGGATTGGCTTTTGTGCTGATGAGGGTTTGGGGCTTAGGCCTTGGGCTTGCGGAGAGGTTTCGACCGGGTTTTCCGGTCTGTTATTTGACAATTGAATATTGGAAGAAAGAGAAACGTGGGCGGCGGAGTTCGCGGGATCGGCAGAGATGTCGGTTCTTTGAAAGAGACTTTGGCGGTCACGTTTATCAAGAGAAGTTACACTGGTTTTTGACGGTTGGTTTAGGCTGATCGTTTGGAAAACAGGTGTGAAGTTCTCGTCGATTCAAGACGTGACGTAAATGCCAATGATTGAATTCTCAACATGAGAGTTTGATCCTGGCTCAGAACGAACGCTGGCGGCAGGCTTAACACATGCAAGTCGAGCGCCCCTCACGGGGAGCGGCAGACGGGTGAGTAACGCGTGGGAACGTACCCTTTTCTACGGAATAACCCAGGGAAACTTGGACTAATACCGTATGTGCCCTTCGGGGGAA
>NZ_JAUDRZ010000029.1:0-468 GCF_030380735.1 Rhizobium sp. S152
AGGATCGCAAGGCGCTGGAAGACGCGGTCGCCGCCGCCAAGCCCGACGTCATGGTCCATCTCGCCGCCCAGGCCGGCGTCCGCTATAGCCTCGAAAATCCACGCGCCTACCTGACCTCCAATCTCGAAGGCTCCTGGAATATTCTCGAGATCGCCAAGAATGTCGGCATCGGCCACCTGATGCTCGCCTCGACCTCGTCGATCTACGGCGCGAGCCCGACGGTGCCCTTCCACGAGACCGACCGCGCCGACGAGCCGCTGACCTTCTACGCCGCGACCAAGAAGTCGATGGAACTGATGGCGCACAGCTATTCGCACCTCCATAAGATCCCGACCACAGCCTTCCGCTTCTTCACCGTCTACGGCCCCTGGGGCCGGCCCGACATGGCGCTCTTCAAGTTCGTGAAGAACATGATCGACGGCGAGCCGATCGAGATCTACGGCGAAGGCAAGATGAGCCGTGATTTCA
>NZ_JAUDRZ010000029.1:565-86652 GCF_030380735.1 Rhizobium sp. S152
CACGGTGGAAAAGGCGCTCGGTCGTCCGGCCAAGCGCAAGATGCTGCCGATGCAGAAAGGCGACGTCCCGCGCACCTTCGCGAGCCCCGATCTTCTGATGGCCCTCACCGGCTACAAGCCCGATACGACGCTTGAGGTCGGAGTCAAGGCCTTCGTCGACTGGTACCTGGAAGCGCACCGTGAACTCGACCGTCAACCGGAGTTTATCCGATGAACTATCGCGCCGAAATTGACGGGTTGAGAGCGATCGCCGTTGTTCCAGTTCTGCTTTTTCATGCCGCGATTTATCCCTTTAGCGGAGGGTATGTCGGCGTCGACATTTTCTTTGTCATCAGCGGATACCTTATCACCGGCATTTTGATGAAGGAGATTGAGCAAGGCAGCTTTTCAGTTGTCGGCTTCTATGATCGCCGGATCAGACGCATCTATCCCGCACTTTTTGCCACTATCATCGTCACCGCGATAGCCGCCGCGTTCGTTCTTTATGCTGACGATCTCAAGGACTTCGGGCAAAGTGTCGTAGCAACGCTTACGTTCATGTCCAACGTCTTGTTTTGGCATGAAACTAATTACTTTGCTCCAAATGCAGAATTCAAGCCGCTGCTGCACACTTGGTCGCTCGCGGTTGAAGAGCAGTTTTACGTTCTCTTTCCGCTGCTTTTGTCCGTTCTTGCTCACCGGGGCCGCCGCGGCCGATTCGCAGTGATTGCGGTTCTAACCCTCATAAGCTTTGGAGCAGCCGAGGTTGCTGCGTCGCGTTCTCCAGCAAGCGCGTTCTTCCTTTTGCCCTTCCGATCTTGGGAACTGTCGGCAGGTGCTCTGCTTGCACTTTATGAAAATGGACGAGCACGGCCGGCTGGACGTATCGCGTCGTTCGGTGGGGCCATCGGTCTTTTGTTGATTGCCTATTCCGTGGTCGGTCTCGATCTTGAGACCCCGTTTCCGGGGCGATGGGCGTTGCTTCCCGTTTGCGGGGCCTTGTTGGTCCTGCATTTCGCACAGGCCTCCAATCTGATCGGCAGGATGCTCGGTTCGCCGGTTCCAGTCGCCATTGGCTTGATCAGCTTTAGTCTCTATCTGGTGCACCAGCCTATCTTTGCGCTGTACAGATATGCTCGTATCACTGAGCCTTCTCGATTCGAGATGATGGCCCTGATCGCGTTGAGCTTTGTGTTGGCATCAATTTCGTGGAAACTTATCGAACAACCATTCCGACGGGTCCGCTTTCGGTCACGCACGGTCTTTGCTTCAGCCGCATGTGGCAGCCTTGCTTTGGTTTCAGTTGGCTTAGTAGTGCACGTGAATGCCGGCTTCCCATCCTGGACGCTTGCACGGCTTTCTCCGCAGCAGGCCGTGGTCTATCGAAATTTACTGGAAGAACGAGGTCGCATCGACAGGGTCGCTGACAACAACAGATTCGCTGAATGCATATTCCGCACGGGTGAACTTAGCGAGACCTTTCGCCACCAATTCGGTGACTGTGCAAAAAAGCATGGCGCCGCGACCATCATTGTCGGCGATTCACATGCCGGTAACCTGTTCGACGCGATCGCGCCGTTGTCGGGTCGGCCGTTTGTCATCGGGATAAACAAGGGCTTTTGCCGCGCCGTTGAATCCAATCCCCAATGCTTTTATGGGGAATTGTTTGACTTCGTCACAACCAACGCTGCCTTGATCGACAAAATTATTTATATGCAGGCAGGTTTCTATCTCCTCGATGACCCAGACGGTGCCATCGGCAGTCGGGACATGTTCCAACGCTACACCGACCGGCCGTTCCCCGTCAGTCAATCTCGTATCGAGCTGACGCTGACATATCTCAGCAGACTTGCGAGTCACGTGAATGTAGTGTGGGTAGGTCCGTGGATAGATCCGCACGTTACGCATAACCAGCTTGTTGCAAACGGCTGCGACGGCTCGACAGATCTGCCCAATCCCTTTGTGATCCCTTCCTACACGCACCTCGACCAGACAGTGAACGCGTTGGCTCGCGAAAGGCAAATAGCCTACGTGTCGACGATCAACGCTTTGAATTTCAACGCGCGGCGCGATCTTGTCGACTGCAAGAATGTCTACTTTATCGATGCCGACCACTGGAGCGTTGCGGGCGAGCAGAGATTTGGACCGAAGGTGTTGGGGGCGCTCAAAGTGACGATGTGAAAGGGGCTGCTGCCTAGGAGAGGGCGCCTTGATGGGAGGCAAACTATCCCTCGAAGTTGGACTTAATCGCTCACCTTGTGCTCTTCCTATGAGGCACAGAAAACGCCGCTCCTAACGAACGACGCTGGGTTCAACCTCATTGACGTGTGCTCGACGCCCTAGGCGTGCCTTCAACCTGCTATCGGCGTGGGGATCGAAATAGTGGTAGAGGGCAGTCGCGCGAACGGTGTTGGGATCGCATGGTTCATTTGCGTGAATGGTGCGGTAGCCCCAGAACAGGTAGAGATTTCCTGGAACCATTTTGATTCTCGTAAATGACAATGGATTCCTCGCAGCTCGATTTTTCAACGACCCCTGCCGGATTTTATCGACCATTACTTTGTCGACCAGATTTCTTGCATAGGTTTCCCGCACGGGCCTGGTGTTCGGGACGAGGAGGAGATCGCCAGCCCGACCGGCGGTGGGTATAACAATGGGAATTAGGGCTGTGAGCAGATAGGAGTCGTAGTGGAAGTTTAGAGAATGCTGCATCATTCCCTTGCCGGTCAGGCATCTAAGTATTTGGTAGAATTCTACGGCAGGGGCCGGCTTGTTGCAGCTCGCCACATAAAGCCTCGAAAAGATAGACTGGAAGCGCGTAGAATACGCCAGTTGATCGAGTCCGGACCCCTTGACGGCTTCGCTGCCTTTGAAGGCCACATATTCATTCCGCGAGGCGCGCACGGACGATTCAACGAACTCCTGCATTGTCACCAGACTGGCGGGTGCCAGGAAATCCGGCACACAGCAGTACCCGTCGTGCTCTATTGCAGCGAAAAG
This sequence comes from Rhizobium sp. S152, assembly GCF_030380735.1. Classification (GTDB taxonomy): domain Bacteria; phylum Pseudomonadota; class Alphaproteobacteria; order Rhizobiales; family Rhizobiaceae; genus Rhizobium. The sequence goes on from NZ_JAUDRZ010000029.1 coordinate 3,545, forward strand.
CGTTTGCAGCTGGGCATCGGAAATTTCGGGGGTGTTTTCATCAAGCGCACTTGCAGTATCCATAACGGACCTCGTAGCGTTTGAACCTCCAGCGATGACAATAGGCCCTATATCTAGGGTTGTCTAGCCGAAAGGTCGAAAAGAGAAAGCTAGCGGGCATCGTTGTCATTGGGCGCGGCCTGGCCAAAAGGCTAACAGCCTGTCACAGAGGATGCGATCGCAGCACTGCAGGCATAAGCTACCCCTCTCAGCATGTGCAAAGCGGGAGTGGCCACCCAGAGCATAAACTGAAAACAGCTATGACGAGTGTTTTTCCAAACATGCCGTACATCGCAATGGGATTTACCACCCGGCCGCTTTTGGGGACCGATAATGGGACATATCGAATTCAGGCGAGGAGTTGGACTAACCCGGTCATCGCTAGGCCGGGGGCTTCGGCATGATTGCTGTTGGTGCGACGTAGCCTTCCAATCGACACCCACGGTTGGCAAGGGGTCAAGTGGGGGCCGGGTTCAATGTCTGAAATTCCTGGGCTTGCGCGGCAAGCCAGTCGCAAAACAGGCTCGCCTTGTGATTGCGCCTCGACCGCTTCAGAGCCACATAGTGGTGCCCGCTGTCGACGAAGCCAAACGGTGCGAGCAAGCGACCTGCATGGATGTCGTCGACGACGTAAGGCCAGGGTGCGGCGCATATGCCAAGCCCCGCCCGCGCTGCCTCCAGCATGAAGTAGAAGTGCTCGTAGTCTACTCGTGGCCCTGCGGAAAGCTGGCGTCCTGAGCAAGAGCGCCAATCGTCCCAGGCATGCGGCCTTGTCCGAGTGTGAAGTTCCGGGTTTATACCGAAGCTTCCCGCGTGAATTTGTGCGAGGTGGACGGCCATGACCGGTCCGATCTGCTCCGGAAACAGCGCAATCACGTCTGCCCCAGGCGGCCACGGAGGATCGCCCACGCGAATGGCGACATCGAAGCCATCCCGCTCGAAGTCCACCGGCTTCGAGGATGCGGTCAACCGCACTTCGATCTTCGGGTAATCCGACTGGAAACGGTAAAGCCTCGGAATAAGCCATCGCATGGTGAAGGTTCCCGGACAGGAGACGTCGATAGCTCCCTCGTCCGTATCGGCAACCGCCCGCACTGAAGCATCGATCTGGTCGAAGGCCGTGCCGAGCCCAGCCAGCAATGTGAGGCCGGCCTCGGTGAGCCTCAAGCGGTTCTTTGGACCTTCGAACAGAGGCACGCCAAGCAGAGCCTCGAGATGTTGTATCTGGCGGCTCACGGCACTGTGGGTCACGTTCAGTTCATCTGCGGCAAGCGTCATTCGTCCATGACGGCCTGCAGCCTCGAATGCGCGCAGCGCGTTGAGTGAGGGAATATGTCTGCTCATGTGAGATTTCCGAACATAGGATGTTCGATCATATCGGTTTTCAGCTCGTTCTGCATAGCCATATATGGCGACCACGGAACGTCGTTCTTCGATTAATGAACATGAAGGGCTGACGTGGCCGGGTGTTTTCATAAGAGAAGGTTGAAAGCGGTGAGTGAGAGACATCAAGACGGCAGCGCGGGTGATGCGAACTACGGCGTTATCGGTGGAGGATATGCAAGCTACCGCCAGCCGGAGCCTCATATAGCGGAATTCATTCGGCGAGCTCTCGGCGATGCGCGCACGGTGTTGAACGTCGGCGCGGGCGCCGGCTCCTACGAGCCCGTGGATCGTACCGTGACGGCCGTCGAGCCTTCCGCGTCCATGCGCGCGCAGCGTCCGGCTCATCTTCCGGTCGCGATCGATGCTGTCGCGGAGAGACTGCCTTTCGCCAACAAGTCCTTCGAAGCCAGCATGGCTTCGTTCACCGTTCACCAATGGTCAAATCTGGCCGCCGGCCTTGCCGAGATGCGCCGCGTTACGAGTGGGCCGGTCCTCGTTCTCACTTGCGATCCGAATGAACTCACCCGATGCTGGCTGAACGACTATGCGCCCGAGATGATCGCCGTGGAGGCCCGGCGTTATCCGGCCATCAGTGCGATATGCGAGCAATTGGGCGGTGATGCCGAGGTTCTTGCTGTCCCCATTCCGCTTGGCTGCGTCGATGGGTTCGGCGAAGCCTATTACGGCCGGCCCGAGCGCATTCTGGAACCCGGCGCCCGTCTTGCCAATTCGGCATGGAGCTTCGTTGACCAGAGCGTCGGTGAGCGATTTGTCGCCGATCTGAGCCGGGATTTGGCGAACGGGAACTGGGATGCGCGCCATGGCGGACTACGCACACGGCCGTTTTTCGAGGGATCGCTACGTCTCATAGTCGTAAGGCCGGGAGATGCCGCTTGAAAGGCGAATTGACTGCCCCACCGTCGCTTGCAGGCCCCTCTCCCGGGCCTGTGGGCGCCGCCGCACATCAAAGCGTTCGCCCGCAAAACAAGCTTCGAAAGGTTGTTGCTCCGATCACATTTTAGTGTCGTCGCTCCAATATGCGAAACAAAGCGATCTCTTCTCACGTACAGGCAAGCGACGCTATATTCATAACGATATAGCGCTTCGGAACACGGTGCCCGTCAGAGCGTCCATGTCTGGCGGGCAGGCGAGGTGAGGAGATCACGACTATGGTCAACAGACGCAATGTTCTCATTGGCACGGGGGTTGGTGTGCTCGCGCTTCGTTTCGGCTTCGCGGACCGAGCCGCAGCGGCAGAAAGCTATCCCGTGTCTCACACGGATGCAGAATGGCGGAAACTGCTTTCTGCAGACCAATATTCCGTCCTTCGCAAGGAAGGAACGGAATACCCATTCACCAGCCCACTCCTCAATGAACACCGAAAAGGCAACTTTGCCTGCGCGGGCTGCGATCAGGACGCGTTCTCGTCGGCCACCAAGTTCGAGAGCGGTACGGGCTGGCCGAGCTTCTGGTCGCCGCTCGACGGTGCGATCGGCACGGCGAAAGACACCTCCGTGGGCACGGACAGGACCGAGGTCCATTGCAGTCGCTGCGGTGGCCATCTCGGCCACGTGTTCGACGATGGCCCCAAACCCACAGGTCTTCGTTACTGCATGAACGGCGTCGCCATGAAATTTCATCCGGCTTCGGCCTGATTGACCAGAGACGGTTCCATGATCCTTTTCATTCTTGCCTATCTTGGCGGCGTGCTGACGATCGTCAGCCCCTGCATTCTACCCGTCCTTCCGTTCGTCTTCGCCCGCGCGGGACAACCCTTCATGCGCAGTACTTTCCCGATGCTGGTCGGGATGGCTGCCACCTTCGCAGGCGTCGCAACGCTTGCTGCCGTTGGCGGAGGCTGGGCGGTTCAGGCGAACGAGTATGGCCGCTATGCCGCGCTGCTGCTACTTGCCGCCTTCGGTGTCGTTCTCCTGTTTCCGGCACTCTCGGACTATCTCACCCGTCCGCTCGTCTCATTGGGCGCGCGTCTGACGCAATCTGCCGACAGGGAGAACCGGAGCGGCGGCTCCAGCGTCATCGCTTCGCTTTTCCTTGGGTTTGCGACAGGTCTACTTTGGGCGCCCTGCGCCGGACCGGTCCTGGGGCTTGTCCTCACGGGCGCCGCGCTGCAGGGCGCCAGCGTCGGCACAACGCTTCTGCTGCTTGCGTACGCGCTTGGCGCCGCGACCTCGCTCGCTATGGCGCTTCTTGTCGGCGGCAGGTTCTACCAGAAAATGAAGCGGTCGCTCGGTGTTGGCGAGTGGTTGCGGCGCGGTGTCGGCGTTGCGGTTCTCATCGCTGTTGCGGCGATCGGCACGGGCCTCGATACCGGCTTTCTGACACAGGCGTCGGTCGCCAGCACTGCATCACTTGAGCAAAGATTGATCGACAAATTGCAGCCGCGGAAGCCGTCGTCTGTCTTCATGGCTGACGATGATGCTGGCGCGAGGATGATGAGCGGCGGCAACAACCAGATGATGATGTCGGGTAACAACGCGGCGATGGCTGGCTCTAACGCAATGACGATGCGAGCGAAGGCAAAATCGGCTTCGGCGGCCCTGCCGATCGAAGGAAAGCTGCCATCGCTCGACGGCGCTGTTCAGTGGCTGAACTCGCCGCCGATCTCGGCTGAAACCCTTAAGGGCAAGGTGGTGCTGGTCGACTTTTGGACCTATTCCTGCATCAACTGCATTCGGGCCATTCCCTATGTCAAAGCCTGGGCGGAGAAATATCGCGATCAGGGACTGGTTGTGATTGGCGTGCATGCGCCGGAATTCGCTTTCGAGAAGAATGTCGACAATGTGAAGAAGGCGATCGGGGATCTCGGCATCACTTATCCTGTCGCCATCGACAACGATTATGCCATCTGGCGCGCTTTCGACAATCAATACTGGCCGGCGCATTATTTCATCGACGCCGAGGGGCGGATACGCCATCACCATTTCGGCGAGGGTGACTATGATCAGTCCGAGCGGAATATACAGGAGCTCCTTGCAGAAGCAGGAAAGGCGAACGTTGCCTCGGATATTATCGATGTAAAAGCAACCGGCGCCGAGGCGGCATCTAACCAGGCGGACGTTCAATCGCCGGAAACCTACGTCGGATGGCAGCGCTCGGAGAACTTCGTTGATACCAACGGAACGGTCAACGATGCAGCGCATACCTACATCGCTGCGACGCCGCGGCTTAACGAATGGGGCCTGACAGGTAACTGGACGGTCGGCGCGGAACAGGCGAAGCTAAACAACAAGGATGGCAGCGTCTACTACCGTTTCCATGCGCGCGATTTGCATCTCGTTCTCGGGCCCGGAGAGGACGGCAAGCCGGTCCGCTTCCAGGTGACCGTCGATGGCAAGCCTCCGGGAACCAGTCACGGAGGCGATACCGATGCAGATGGCAACGGCACGGTGACAGAGCAGCGGCTCTACCAGCTCGTTCGTGAGGCAGGGGCAGTCGGCGACCACACTTTCGAAATCCGCTTCCTCGATCCCGGCGTTCAGGCATTCGCATTCACCTTCGGCTGAAATGAGCTAATCATGACCGGCCAGCTTATCGACTGCCAGAAAGCATCTCTATCACGGTCCGGATTGAATCCGGAGTGCCATCGAATTTCTCAACTAGCGCAGCAACGGCTCCATCCCCCACGCCCATACGGCGTCTGAGCCCCGCAGCAATGCCGGGTCTGTCGGCGGGTGTCTGGTTCTGGCTGAGCTTTGCGGTCCGTCGTCTTGCGAGGGCGAAGATCTGCTGACACGAGGCGCAGAAATGGCGGCGTATTGAGTGTATCCTCACTTATGCTTCCGCGGCCCGCACAACCCATACGCTAATATCCAAGCCTGGAGCCGGAGCCTCGTTGACCTCTTCTTCCGCAACTGCTGGCGTGAGCTTGTAGCGGAGGTTTTCGCTTTCGATGATCATGGTTTTCCTCATCGGCCTCGATGATCTTGAACCTGCTCCGCGTTTTGTTAGCCAACTCAACGATGAGTTCGTCTTCAGCTTCGCGCAATTTAGCGTCTTGACTATCCAACGCAATCGATAGGTCAGCGCCCTGAAAGAAATGTGGGGAACTTGGTGAAGCATTCAAATTGCATCGTCTGTCTCCCAGGGTTCGTCTTTTGCTCGGTTCCAAGTGCGGCAGCGCCGCAGTGCTCGTCCTGAGTGAGCAGGTGCCGGCGATAGGCAATGAAACCCGAAAGATAGTGCTCGACATCGTCGATACGCGTTCGAAATGCGTGGTGGCGAATGAAGAATGACCCAGAGACCCGGGCTGGTTCGTGCATATCCATGGCAAGTTCTGGCCAGAAATGGCCGTTGAGAAGATGGTGCGCCCGTCGCGTGAGCGCTTTATCGAACGCGCCGAAATCCACGCGTGCGAGAAGATGCCCGTGTATCGGGTCCCTCTTCAAGAGTGCGAAGACCTCGCAGGTCGCCATCATCAGCTCGAGCAGCGTTGGAAAGGTGGTGATGCGCCGCGAAACAAAATCCAGGCGGTCCGCAATATTGTCGATCGCGAAGCGGTAGTAGCGCTCCTCCGGGCAGTGCTGCGTGAGCTCCTCGGCGCAATAGGCCAGCCAGTGATCATGATAACGGGCGTGGCCAGCTGCGATGAAGGTGTCGAAGGCGGCACGCGCTGCTGTCAACAACGTCGTGTCGGCGGTCAGGCCATATAGCCGCAGAAGTGCCAGAACTGCCTCGCCGTCGTAGTAGACAATACGAAAGGTCTGCTTGGTATGCAGGCTCGGATAGTTCAGCACGTGACGGAAGCCTCCGCTATCACGATCCCGCATGAAGCACAGTCCGGCCGCCAGTCGGCGTATCAGCCCGAGATGACCGCGATCGCCGGTCGCTCGCGCGTGTTCGACAAGTGCGATGATCGCGGCTGCGTTGCCGCCGAGCTTGATCTCTCCGTCGGCCTCCACGACGAATGCCGCCTTCTTTCCGTCGGGCAGGATCACGTCCCGGATCAGCTTGGAGACCATGAAGGACAGGGATCGCTCGATCGCTTCTGCCAGTATCGTGCTTTCGGTAACCGCAAGCGCTTCGACCATGGCATAGGTCGTGCTGGCATGCCTGAGCGCATTGTAGTTTTCGATGCTGCGGCCGAAGCCGGCATGCAAGCCGTAGTAAAAGCGGCCGTCCCCGTCGACCTGCCGCGCCAGATATTCTGCTCCGTCGTCAATGAGCGATGTCACCATTGGAACCGTGAGGCGGTCGACGACCCGCCGGCCAGCATTACGGCCGGTCGGGTAGAGATCGTGGATCAGATCGCCGTCAAAGAAAACACCTTTTGATGTGAAAATGTGGACAGGCGCCGTATCCTCTAGACTGAGAGGGGGGTCGTCGGGAAAGCGGCGGCGCGCATAGGCGCTGAAGTTGGTCGCATTGATGCCTGCCATAGCTTCGCCGCCGCCACGGTCGAGCATGGCATTGGCGTTCAACTCCTGTTCGATGAACGCCCGATCGAACCTGTTGTCCAGGCTCAGACCGAAGCGAAAATAATTGCGCTTGGTTTGGGCCAGTATCCTGTCTAGCGCTCCAAATGACGAGGGCGCCACTGCCATTGGCCAATCGACGCGCAGCCAGAAACAATCGCCAATTAGACAGCGACGCAGATCCATCACCCTCTCGACGCCGATGTTCCAGGCGGCGTCAAAGTCTGCGCCGAGCACCGTCGTCACCACCGCCCGTTCGCTTCCGTCGGTGAACGAGAAGAACAAGACGACCGCGGGATAGGGATGGGGCAATTCCTGCCGGTTTGCTCGGACATGCTCGCGCAACGTCTCCAGATCGCCTGCCGCTATCGCTTTCGAGCTCATGCGTCAGCGTTCCCGCATAGCTTCACGCGCCTTGTTGAAAGGCTTGATCAGGTAATCGAGCACGCTCTTCTCACCTGTATGGATGTCGACGGTGGCGATCATTCCCGGCGAGATTGGAAACTCCTTGCCGGCGCCGTTTCTCAGCGCGTCTTTGTTCGTCTTCACGAAGACCCGGTAATAATAGATCTTGGGATCGACCTCGTCCTGGATCGTGTCGGGCGAGATCGTCACCACCTTGCCGTCCAAGCCACCATAGATGGCGTAGTCATATGCAGTGATCTTCACCGTCGCGCGCTGATCGGGGTGGACGAAGGCGATGTCGCGGGGGGACATGCGCGCTTCGATCATCAGCTGGTCGCCGAGCGGTATGATGTCCATCAGCTTGCCGTTCGGCGGCACGACGCCGCCGATGGTGGATACCTCGACATTCTTGACGATGCCGCGAACGGGCGAGCGCAGGGTCAACCGAGAAAGGCTGTCGGCGCGTCCCTTGATGACCGATCGAAGCGACGCGACATCGGCATTCGCCTTGGAAAGCTGTTCGCGCGCCTCGACGATATACTGTGTCTCGGCCTCGACCTTCTTGAGTTCGAGCTCGGCCTGTTCACGCTTCAGTCGGATGATCTCAACGCTGCTGGCAGCCCCCATCTGGGTGAGCCCCTCGTTAACACTGAGCTCCTGACGGATCAGTCCCAAAGCCTCCTCGATCCACCGCAACGTTTCCTTCAGGTTTCCCTGGCGAGCCTCGTAGAGCTTGGTCTCGGTGGCGATCAGGTCGGGATATTCACTCAGTTCCTCCGGAAAGCTGAGCGATGCCTGGTTGACTTCGGCCGTCAAGCGCGCCGCACTCGCCAAGGCGGCGCGGTACTTGGCCGTCGATTCACCCACGGCAGACTCGGTAATCGTCGGGTCGAGTTGGGCCAGCAGCTGTCCTGCCTCTACAATCTGGTTTTCCTGAACCATGAGCGTAGAGACGATCCCACCTTCCAGCGATTGGATCACCTGCTCACGGCGGATCGGAACCACCTTGCCGTCTCCCGTCGAGACTTCATCGAGAACGGAGTAATTCGCCCAGACCACCCCGATGACAAGGATGAGTGCCAGCAGCTTGACGACCCTGATAGCGCCTGAAAGGCGCATCGCATCATCGCCGCCGAAGTGCCAGCTATCGTCAACGGCACGGGAAAAAGATGTGCTCATGGCGTGCCGCTCCCGTGCGAGGGGTGTTGCTCGAAAACCTGTTTGAGCTTTTGCCGCTGGCCGAGTGCGCTTTCTGGCGGAGGCGTCGCGGGCTCGCCCCTGAGCAGGCGAAGGGCTTCTTCCTTCTGTGCGTCGATGACCACGCGGCCCTGGTCGAGCGCCACTACCCGGTCGACAAGGTCGAGGACGCGCATCCGGTGCGTGGCGATCACCACTGTCTTGCCGCGGCACCATGTTGCAAAGCGATGGATGAAAAGGCGTTCGGTCGTCTCGTCCATCGAGGCCGTCGGCTCGTCCAGCAGGACTACCGATGGATTGCGGATCAGCAAACGCGACAAAAGCAGCGCCTGCTGCTGTCCGCCGGAGAGCCCGCGTCCGCCTTCATCGATCAGGTGGTCCAGACCCTTCGGCATGGTGCGGATGAAATCGTCGGCACCCGTCATCTGCAACGCTTCGAGAACAGCCTGCTGCGACGTGCTCTGCGCGCCTAGCAGCACGTTTTCGCGGATCGTGCCGTGAAACAGCCGCGAGTTCTGGGTCAGCAGGCCGACTTCGCGCCTGAGGTCGTTTGGGTCGATCTGTTCCATCGCCAGGTTGTCGATCAACACCTCGCCCGATGCCGGCTCGATCTGGCCGGACAGTGCCTGAAGCAGCGTGGACTTGCCGGCGCCGTTCTTGCCGAGCAGTGCGACGGTCTCGCCTGCATCGATAGTGAGCTCCGTCAGTGACAAGGCGGGTTTGCCCGAGGGCTGCCCGTAATAATATTGCGTGTTGCGGAACTGGTAATGGCCAGGTAGCGAGCCGACCGAGAGCCGGGTCTCGGCCGGCGGGTGATCGACGGGCATCTTCATGATCATGTTGAGGCTGTGGAGCCCGATCTTGGCATGCTGGAAGCGGCTCAAGACCTGGGTCAGTTGCGCCATCGGCGCCATCATCCGCGAACCGAGGATGGAGCAGGCGACCAACGAACCGGTGCTCATGTCTCCCCTCATCACGATCGGTGCGCCGCAAAACACGATAACGGCGAAAACGCTTGTCTGGATGCTGTGCCCCCAGCCGGTTAGAATGCTGGTGATATAGCGCAACCGGACCTGTGCATCGGCGCTTGCGTTATTGAAACTGTTCCACTTCTCCTGGAAGATGCCTTCGGCCTGCAGTGCCTTGATGTCCTCGATCCCTTGGACGGCTTCGACGAGCATTGCGTTGCGCAAGGAGGCTTCGCGCATCGCCTGGCCGGCGCATTGTTTCAGCCGCCTCTGGGCGACCAGCCCCGGCGCGATCATCAGGACGAGAGCGACTGCCGGGATGACGGCGAGCCAGCCGCCGATCAGCGCCATCAGAGCCAGAAACAGGAAGAAGAAAGGCAAATCCGCAATCGCCGCGACCGTCGTCGATGTGAACAGGTCACGCACCTGCTCGAGGTCGCGCAACTGCGCGATGAATGTGCCCGTCGCCTTGGGCCGGTTCTGGTTGCGCACCCGCAGGGCATGCCCGAACACCACGTCCGAGATATTGATGTCGGCGCGCTTGCCGAGGATGTCGATGATCAGCGTCCTGATCTTGCGCATGATGAAGTCGAAGACGACGGCCAGCATGACGCCGATGAAAAGGACGATCAGCGTGCTCATGGAGTTGGCCGGCACGACGCGGTCATAGACCTGCATCGAGAACAAGACGCCCGTCACCGACATCGCGTTGGCAACCAGGGACGCGAGCAGCACGTAGCCGTAAGGGCGCAGGTCATCCAGGGCTAGCTTGCGAAACCAGCCATGCGTGTCCGGCGCGATATAGGCATCCACACGCTCGTCCGTGCGGGTACGTGCGTCGCGGGCGACCAGAAGGTGCGCGATACCGTCCTTGAGATGCGCGAGCGGGATCCACGTCCACTGCCCGTTGTCTTCCGCAAAGGCGATCTTCGCCTCCCCGTCGCCAAGCTCGGTGATCAAGCCGACCGAGCCGTCGGTGAGTTCGAGAAGCATCGGCAGACGCCGGGTGGTGATGCCGCTCTCAACAGGCTCCACCGGCTTGACGTCGAGACCAAAGCGGCGCGCCAGCTTCTCGATCTGGCGTAAGGCCGCCATTGGTTCGCGCATGATCGGCAGATAGCTATTGGCCGATCTCGAATGGGTGATGCCGTAGTGGCTGGCGAGCAGCCCCGTTACCTCGATCCAGCGCAAGGCGCGCCCGTCGTCCGGTGCGGCGGCGAGGTCGGTTTGTGCCATTGGAGGTCGGACAGGATGGCTGTGCTCACCGGCATGCTGCCGGGCACTGCCCTTCGTCGATCTGTTCTCTGCCATGCCCATCGCAAATCTCCCGGACCGTCTACACGACCGGCAGCTTGTGTGATGCCAGGTCATCGTCAAACTTGATCGGCTCGAACGGGTCGATCGGCGCGGACACCGCCGGCTCGGCGGCGATCACCGGCGCGGGCGTGTCGGAAACAGCGGGAGCAGGTTCCGGAGCGGCGTCGTGAGCGCCAGTGTCGTGCGACAGACTTGCGAGGGCCGACAGGTCGATCTCCTGGCCTCCCTGGTCGGGGATGAGGGCAGCGGTCTCATCCGCGGATGGGTGTACCGCCGCATCGTCGGCTGCATGCGCCGTGCTATCGGTTTCGTGCGTGGTGTTGTCGGATCTCTGTTCCGCTGAGATATGCGTGCTGTGGTCGCTGGCGTCCACCGCGTCACCGTCTGCCAGGGTAAGGCTCGTGACCCCGGCCGTTGCAGCGGTGGCGGTGGACGTATCGTGCACCCCTACGTCGATGCTGAGGTCGGCGTTGAGTGCGTTGCCGGTATCAGGGTCGAACACGGTAACGGTGAAATGGTCCGTGCCGCCCGAAGCCGCGCCAGCATCGGGGGTATAGGTGTAGCTGCCGTCGGCATTGATCACCAGCGTGCCGAAGCTCCCCGCCACGCTGACGCTGCCATTGGCGATCGCATGCGCATGTCCGCCGAAGGCGACCGAGCCGATCTGCAGGTCGTCGACACCTGGACCGGATGCGGCGCTGTCGATGAAGTTGCCGGTCGCCTTTTCGCCGACCGCAAGTGTTACGTGCTCGGTCAGGTCGGTGGCCACGACGGAAATGTCGCGGGTAAGCGCGACGCCGATATTGACCCCTGCGTCGGGAACCAGTGTTGCACGATAGGTGCCTGCTGGAATGTCGTGCAACGCAATCGTCCCATGGGTGCCGCCCAGTCCAAGAAGGTCTAGAGCGAGAATGCCGTTCTGGACCTGGTTGCCGAGATCGCCGGGACGTATCCAAGTGCCACCCTGGAAACGCTCGATGATGACCGTGTAGCTGCTGAGCACACCGATCTGCAAAAGACCGGCGATGCCGAGGTCGATGGAGACGTTATTGGTGTTCTGGCTGAGATCGAAGTTGACGACGGGCTGGTTTGCCGAGCCGAGGTTGACGCTCGCTAGCGTTCCGATGTTCAGCCCCAGCAGGTCGAACTGTGTGTCGTGGGCGGTCGATGGCTGCGCCTCCGGCACCTCGGTGACGGTGCGATCGAGAAAGGCCGTGTTGCTGGCGTTGGCGAGAGCGAAGTCGAGACCTGGGGCGAGGATGTCTGTGGGAAGCGAGATGTTTCCGGACGCGTCATGCAGCGTGACCTCCAATTGCCCGCCATTGACCTGTGCCGGCGACAGCCCGATGCTGAACGCCCCATCGGCACCCACCAGGCCAGTGCCGACGATCGTTCCACTGGCATTCACGATGTTGACGGTCGCTCCGGCCTCGCCATGCCCCGTCACCTCGGTTCCCGAAGCGTTGACGGCAAGGCCCGTTGGAGCGTCGGGCGGCAGCAAATCGGTCGTTCCGATCGAGCCGGGATCGGAGATGTTGCCGGCGACGTCCTGGAGCACGACCGTCAGCGTTCCACCATCGGCCTGTGCCGGAGAAAGATTGGCGCTGAAGGCACCATTGGCGTCGACGAGAGCGGTGCCGACGGCAACGCCGAGCGCATTGAAAATCGTCGCCGTCGCGCCGACCTCACCGTGTCCTGACAGAGTCAAGCCGCCGCTGCCAAGCACAAGATCGGTTGGAGCAGTCGGCGCCACGTGATCGGGCGTATTCGTGGTCCCTGGCGCCGAGTTGTTGCCGCCGGCGTCCCGCAGCACGACCTGGAGTGCGGTGCCGTCGGCCTGGGCGGGGGAGAGCCCGATGGTGAAGGCGCCGTTCGACCCTACGATGCCGGTTCCGACCACCACGCCGGCCGCGTTGGTCACCGTCACGGTGGCGCCGGCCTCGCCGCTGCCGGTCAGCGACGTTCCCGTTGCATTGACACCAAGCCCGGTCGGGGCGCTTGGCGGCGTAAGGTCAGTTGTGGTCGCCGTGGCCGGCGCGGATGGATTTCCTGAGGCGTCGGCGAGAACCACGGAGAGGTGTCCGCCAGTCGCCTGCGACGGCGACAGCGGCACGGTGAAGACACCATTGGCGCCAACCGTTGCGGTGCCGACCTCGTCGCCGGCGGCGTTCTTTACCGTTACCGTGGCACCCGCTTCGCCGCGGCCCGTCAGCACCGTGCCGGCGCTGTTGACGGCCAGGTTGGTGGCCGCGTCGGGCGCGGTGAGGTCCGGTGTGCCGATTGTTCCAGGCTGCGATGTTCCGCCGCTGCCGGTCAGCGTCACCCGAAGATCACCACCATCGACCTGCGGTGGATTGAGAGCGATCTCGAAGGTGCCGTCTGCCGCCACCGTGCCGGTCGCGATGACGCTGCCGTCGGCGCGCGATACGGTGACGGCGCTGCCGGCCAGCCCACTTCCCGTCAGCGCCGTGCCGGTGTCGTTGACGTCAAGGTTGCCGGGAGCCGCGGGGGCACCCGGGTCTGGGGCCAGCACGGTTGATGCGATCGAGTTGTTGCCGGCAAGGTCGGCCTGGGTCACGGTCAGCGTTTGCCCATCGAGTTGCTCCTGTGACAGAGGAACGCTGAAGGTTCCATCGGCGCCGACGATCGCCGTTCCGAGAACCGTTCCGCTCGCAGTTGTGACGGTGACAGTCGCGCCGACCTCGCCGAGACCTGTCAGCTGCAGACCATTGCCGCTGACCATCAAGGCCGTCACCGCATCCGGTGCCTGGATATCGGTCAGTGGCAGGGTGGCGGCCGGCGAGGCATTGCCGGCCGCATCCTGCTGGATGATTTCGAGAGTGCCGCCCTGTGTCTGCGGCGGATCGAGGGAGATCGTGAAGGCGCCGGTGCTCGCGACAACCCCCGTGCCCACGGTGACGCCGTCGGCGTCCTTGACGGTGACGGCCGCGCCGGGCTCGCCACTGCCGGTCAGGATCGCGCGCGTTGCATCGACGGCGACATTACCCGGCGCCAGTGGCGCGGTGAGATCGGGCGTCGTGATCGCTACGGCGTCGGAGGGATTTCCGGCAGCATCTTGCAGCCGCACGGAGAGATCCTCGCCACTGACCTGCGCCGGATTGAGCGTGATCGAGAAGGTGCCGTCGGTGCCGACGCTGCCGGTGGCGACCGGGTCACCCGCCGCATTGGTGATGACGACGGTCGCGCCGGCTTCACCGCGCCCCGTCACCAGGGTTCCCGATGCGTTGAGCGAAAGATTGGCCGGAGCATCCGGCTCGAGAAGGTCTGCCGATGGTACCTGCACGGGAGGCGAGGCATTGCTCGCGGCATCCGTCACCACGACGCCGAGATTGCTGCCGTCGGTCGGTGCAGGCGTGAGCGTCACGGTGAAGTGGCCGTCGTTGCCGATCGTTGCCGTTCCGATGGGATCGCCGTTTGCCGATGTCACTGTCACCTTTGCGCCCGGCTCGCCCTGACCGCTCAAGGTCTTTCCGTCGTCGGAGACCACAAGCGCTGTCGGTTGACCCGGTGCGGTAAGATCGGGTGTGGAGACGTTGGCGGTGGCGGACTGGTTGCCCGCAGGATCCTTCAGCGTGACGGTCAGTGCGCCGCCGTCGGCCTGCGCGGGCGAGAGCCCGACGGTGAGAAGTCCACCCGCGGAGATCGTCGCCGTGCCGACCACCGTTCCAGCGGCATTGGTCACGGTCGCCGTGGCCCCGGCCTCGCCATGCCCGGTGAGTACCGTTCCAGCGGCGTTGACGCTGAGATCGGATGCGGCGGCTGGGGGAGAACTGTCCGTCGTGCCGATCGCCTGTGATGCGGATGTGTTGCCGGCGGTGTCCTGGAGGACGACGTTAAGCGGGCGCCCGTCCGCCTGGCCGGGAGTGAGCGCGACGCTGAAGGTTCCGTCGGCTGCCACAAGTGCGGTTCCGACTAACACACCGTCGGCGGTCGTGACCTTCGCCGTGGTCCCCGCTTCGCCGCGCCCTGTGAGAAGTGTTCCGGCCGCGTTGACGTTGAGATCGGTTGGGGCGGTGGGAGCCAGGTGATCCGGGGTCGTCACGGTCGCGGGGGGCGAATTGTGACCAGCCGCGTCGGTCAGCGTGACCTGCAGCGCACCGCCATTGGCTTGTGCCGGCGCCAGCGAGACGACGAAGGTACCGTTCGGCAGGACCGTTCCCGTACCGACTGCATCTCCGGCGGCGTTCTTGACGGTCACCGCTGCTCCCGGTTCACCCCGGCCGACGAGAAGCGTTCCCGCATCGTTGACATCGAGATTGGTCGCGGCCGAAGGATCGATGAGGTCGGGCGATGCGATGATACCGGGCTGCGAGGTGCCGTTCTGGTCCGACAGTACGACATGCAGGTCGCCGCCATTGGTCTGCGGCGGCGTCAGCGTGATCGAGAACGTGCCGGCCTCCGAGACGAGGCCTGTCCCAACCACGACGCCGGCGGCATTGGTGACCTTGACCGTGGTTCCGCCTGCACCTTCGCCGGTCAGTATTGTGCCGAGCGCGCTGACGGAGAGTTCCGTCGGTGCCAGGGGGGCGTCGGAATCGGGAGCAAGCACCGAGCCGGGCAGCGAGTGATTGCCCGCGGCATCCGTCAACACCACGGTGAGGGGGACGCCGTCGGTCTGCGCGGGGCCAATCGCGACAGTGAAGGTGCCGTTCGGGTTGACGGTGTCCGATCCGAGCGTGACGCCCGCGGCGTTGGTGACGGTGACGGTGGCGCCCGGCTCACCGTGCCCCGTTACCGTCGTTCCGGCATCGTTGACGAGCAGACCCGTCGGCGCGTCGGGCGCCTGTTGGTCGGTAAGGTTGAGGGTTGCGAGCACCGACTTGTTGCCGGCAGCGTCCGTCAGCACGACGCCGATCGCGCCGCCCTGTGTCGGGGCCGGGGACAAGGTGACGCTAAAGCTGCCGTCACCGGCAACCGTACCGCGTCCAATCGTAACGCCATTGGCGTCCGTGATAGTAACCGATGTGCCCGCCTCGCCATGGCCAGTCAGCACCGCGCCGCCCTGTGCGGTGGCGAGCCCGGTTGCTTGATCCGGCGCTATCAGATCCGGCGTGCCGAGGCTTGCCGAGGTCGATACGTTGCCGGCGCTGTCCGTTAGCGTGACTTTAAGCGCGTTGCCATCCGCCTGCGCGGGGCCGAGGGTGATCGAAAAGGCGCCGTTGGCGCCGACCGTCCCCGTTCCGACGACCTGCCCGGCCGCATTGGTGATGGATACCGTGGCCCCGGCTTCGCCAAGTCCGGTGAGAACCGTGCCGGTTCCATTAACATTGAGGTTGGTGGCCGCCGGCGGTGGGTCCGTGTCTCCGTCGGAGTCGGAGTCCGAATCGGCATCAGCGTCTGCGTCCGCATCAGCATCTGCATCCGAGTCTGCGTCGGCGTCGCTGTCATCGCCCGAAGAGCCACCGCCGCCGCCGGCCGCCATCGCGAGGCCGCCCGCTGCAAGCGCGAGCGGCAGCGCGATCCCGAGAACGGATCCGGCGCCGGTGCCGGCTCCCGCGCCAATCAGCTGGTCGACCACGCCGGCGGGTTCGAAGGCGATGTCGCCGGCCGCATCGGTCACGTCGCCGATCCACACCTTGCCGGAAGGGTCTTGAAGAAGCAGTTCGCTCTGCTCGCCACCCTGGCTGTTGTAGAATCCGTGGATATCGATGGCCTGGCCATCTTTGAGGTGGATGATGAGATCGTTGCCCGAGCGGGTGGTCGAGGCTATATCGCTGGGAGACAAGGAGAGCTTCACCGTGCTCGGTCTTTCGAGAACAATCCTGTCCTCCGCCATTGTTGCTGTCTTACCGGTAATCTTGTCCGAAACACTTACGACCATCGACAGGCTCCTCATCAGTACTGTATCGCATCGGCAGGCAATCGTTCGGTACCGCCGCCGCTTGCGCGGTGGCGTTTGAACATGGTGCCCTGTTGTCGTGTTTGCCGCCTCCCATAAGCGACGGGAGGCTTCGGGTCACTGCCCGGGGAGCATCCGTGTATATTAGAACCTGTCACAATACGCGTCAGGTTCAACCGCAAGAATGAGTGCGATGTAACTTACAATTTAGAGATCATGAAATAGCTCGTTAGGCTTAAGGGCAAGCGTTCCGCAACGGCACAGCCAAAAACGATGCTCGACGCTTTTCTTATGGCATTCGTTAGCAAGTAGCCCATCTTCGGATTAGTGTGGTAGGGCCAGCATTCATGCTGGTCCATGTGCCGTGGGCTTGCCGCGGGCATCGTCGACACGGCTCGTGGAGCCGGATGTCAGCCCAAAGAGATCGCGCAGCCGGCCCGCAGCGTAGGCGCACTCGATATTCAGCTTATAGAGATCGAAGCGCGTATTGATCGCGTCGAAGCGTGCTGCATGGAGTTCCTGATCGGCATTGAGGACATCGAGCAATGTACGTGTTCCCAGATCCAGGAACTGCTTCTGATAGAGATCACGCGTCTCGCGCATCATTGGCTGCCGTGACTCCAGCGATTTCAGCAGTGCGGTCAGGCTCAGTACCTGTGCGCTGGATTGGTTCCAGCTCGTCTGGGCATCGAGCGTTGCCGCGGCAAGTGCGGCTTCCGATGACTGCGCAGCGTATTTCGCGGCATTCTGTCGAGCCTTGAAGGCGCCTCCATTATAAAGATCGCCCTTTATCTTGAGGCCGACAATGTAGTCGGGGCCCTCCTTGCTGTCCCACATGTCGACCTGGCCTGTTGCCTCCACCGCAAGGGTAGGTAGCATCTCGGCGCGGGCGAGCTTGACGCGCGCGTCCGCCTCCCGCTTGCGTGACTTTGCCGCGACAACAGCCGGTACCGTATCCCAGGGCGGCGGTGTGCCGGCGCAGGCACGGTCCAGTCTCGCCGGTAAGGCCGATGAGAGCTCGACCGGCCGCATCGCGCCTACAAGCGCGTTGAGTGTGCTCGACCACCGCTGCTTTTGCGCGTTGATTTCGATCGCCCGGGATTCGGCCGTCTGCACACGCGCTTCGGCCTGCAGCTTGTCGGAGCGCGTACTCGCGCCGCGATCCGTCCTTGCTTCGACGAGTTTTGCGATCGATCGCACGTCGTCGATCTGATTCTCAGCTACGCCGGACAGGTTCTGGGCACGCAGGACTTCCATGGATGCCATGGCCGTATCCTTGATCACGTCGTCGACGCTTGCTAGAAACTCGGCTTTCCGGACATCTTCGACGGCCGTTTCCGCCTCCACTCGGCCCGATACCTTGCCGAAGTCATAAATCATTTGGCTGGCCGTGAGGTTGAAGCGCGGCGCCCAAGAGCCGCGATCATCTCTCTCAAGGCCGAAGTTCACGCCGCCGCCGACGGAGGGAAGATACCCTGATCTGGCGTCGACGATATTCTCACCCTGCTCCCTTATCCTGCCGGCGGCTTCCCGGATGGCCGGGTGCCAGTCGACAGCGCGGCGTACCGCCGATTGCATGTTGGAGATAGCCGCTTCCTCCGATACCTTCAGTGGTATGCTTGCGGAGCTCGTGCCAGAGGCCGGGATCGATCCTGTATGATTGGGCTCTGCGGTCGAAGGCGTTGGTTTTTGCGCGCAGGAGACCTGCATTGCCGCGATCGCGGCGATGAGGCCCAGCGGCCAGCGGCCAAAATGCATTCCGGGGCTCCCTAGACCGGAGATAAAGACTGCAACCGGCCCACGCGACACCAACGGCTGGCAAATATCCACGCATTTGGATGATGCAACTATAGGTGATTCGCTTCTATGCGCAAAAGGAAATATGTCGGGAAACAACAAGCATAGGTAGTGACGCTTCCCGCCGGTAAACCGCGACAGATGAATCGGGGATGTTTGGGAACAAGGTAGCTAGCTCTTGTAGAAATATCGCAGATGCTGACGGGAACCAGCCGCTGTTCGGGCAAATGTTGCCACAACTTTATCGCTTGACCATCGGCCGAATAAGCGAACTTGTCGATCGTTTCGTGGTTCACCGAGACAGGATGTTGCTCAAGTGGCATTCGGCCGGTGGTCTGCTGCGGTGCCCAACTCGGGCAATCCGTGTGCCTCGCTTAGCACTGCGATATCCTCCCGAGCCATGTAGTGCGGCTGTGGCGCTATTGCCAAATCGGGATTGATAGCGCCAAGCGCGCTCGTAGCGTGCCGTGAAAGGGACGCAACTCGAAATGAACGGTTGCCTTCTTTCAGCTTGTCCGTTGCACTCATGAACTACCGTTAGCGATTTTTCTGGCAGAGTTTTAGGGCTACCCACACGAGTTCGCGGTGACGCCGACTTACAGGCCCAGTCCAACTATCGCAGTTCGATGAACCCCTTTGGCCGAGAACGTAAAGTTATCCGCAAGCCCGAGGTATTCCGCTGCGAGATAGATGACAGAGAGCCACATTTCCGTCCCCTGCAGGCTTGGGGCATCTCCATCCGCAAAAGCGAACCCTTCTCCGTCATGCCAACGGCTCAATCCCCGCGTGATGATGTTTCGCGCGATAGCTTCGCCGTCGCTACGACGATAGTCAGTTTGACGGCCGATGAGAAGGAGAGGGTGGATTGTATCAAGGAGATTGCACGCCGTATATTTCCGTCCCTCGAAGCCTCGGTGATTGCGATAGTTCAGAACCACAGTCTCGAACGACGTTTGCGGCATCGGAAGCGGTACTCCGAATTGGGCATAGGTACCTCGAGTAAGGCGATAGAACCCGTTAACGGGCTGGAGCCATCCTTCCAGCGGGGTTGCCTCCCCCCAAACTCCCGTCGCGCGGTCCGCATTGCGGGTTAGCCAATCGAAAAGGGCTTTCTTTGGTTGCTCCACCTCGAAATAGCGCGCGTTGAAATACATCGCTGTCCCGATCGCGTCCACGACGCTTCCGGCAGACCAAGCCGATGTCGACCACGGCAATGAGTCGAGCCATTCATGCAGTTCTCCCGCGTCGATCTGCACCGCGGCGATTGGCCGAGCAGGGCGGGAACCGAGCGCTTCAAGCGCGTAGCCGACCGCGAGCACATTGTAGAGCGCCTTGGGATCTTGCCTCAATACGATTCCTTCCCTCGCCATGAAGCCTTCAGGGAAGAGCCCGGTCTCGCGATGCTGCAAGCTCTGCAGCCGTTCGATAACGGCCGCTTTATCCAGTCCCGGAGGCAGCGATCCGAAACCCGCCGCGATCTCGATCGCGTCGCACAGGTGACGGGCAGCAGGCCGCTTGACGCCATCGGATTCGAGCGACTCGAAGGTCTCCTCCGTCCTCCAGCGTTCCAGTATCTCCGGCCATTGGCGCTTCGCCTTTTCGCCGAGCTTCTCCAGCGTGGCGGCAACGCCATCATGCAGCTGTCGGCCCTGTGCGCCGCGCACGCGAATGACACGGGCAGGGACACCGCCGGCAATGGCCATCGGCGGGATTGAACCAGAGACCACGGCGCCTGCGGCAATTACCGCGCCGTCGCCGATCACGGCGCCGTCGAGAACAACGGCGTTGGCTCCGATCCAGACGTCGTCACCGATCACGATCCCTTTGCTTGTGACTTTCTGACGATGGATCGGAGTGGAGGGATCGTCAAATCCATGGTTGAAGCCGACGATCGAGACATGCGAGGCGATGCGTACGCCGTCGCCGCAGGATACTTTACCCGACACGCAGGCATACGGATTAATCGTGCAGTCGGCGCCAAGCGTGATCTCGCCCCTGACCAGTGCGTGCCCCGCGATCCAGGAACGCTCGCCCATCCTGAGCCGTTCGGTGAAGACGGCGGCGTGTTCGGCGATATACGACGTCTCTGCGAACTCTGCCCCGCAATTTCGCTGGAGTTCCGTCTTCCGAGCGAGGTGAGCTGGATTGCGAAGATCGGCAGCGACGCGCTCCCACGGCAGAAATTGCAGCCTGCGTGCTTCCTTGGCGTCTTCCGTGGACACATTCGAACTCTTTGCGTGATCCATATGCTTCCCCGCGAGACGGTTTAACCGCCAAGTATGCGCTTGCCTTCGGACATGAGCTGCTTGGCCGCATCAGACGGCGTGATCTGTTCGAAGGCAAGGGCGTCGGCGGTTGCTGTGAGCACCTGCTGCGAAAACTCGGCAGCACCTATCGGAATGGCAGGCGGATAGGCGCCAACCCGGTGTTTCAAAGATACGATGTAATCGATCGCCTGCTTCGATACCTTTTCGCCGGCTGCTGCGACATCGCTTTGTATCTTCGTGTTTACCGGAACGCCTCGCTCGGTTCCGAGAGAGTGACCGGCACTTGCGTTATTTACGAAGAAGTCGATGAACTTGGCAGCAGTCTCGGGCGACTTGGACCATGGCGAGATCGACCACAATGTCGACGGCCGATAGAACAATCCTGACGGTGCGGCACTATCCCTGATCGGCAAGGAGCCAATCGACATCTCCGACTTCGCCAGAGCGCTATAACCCGCGAGCTGATTGGAGTAGGCGAACGCCATTACGGCATTGCCGGTCGCGACGGGATTGGTCTCGATGTTTCCCTTGTCGAGCGCTTGAATGTCGGCTGTTGCGCATCCCCCGGCCTTGGCCATTTGATCCCAGTAATCGAACCATTCCGCGGCATCGGCTTCCTCGAAGCCAAGATGGCCATCCTGCGTGAAGAGCGTCTTGCCGCGTTGCCGCAGCCAGACCTCGAACACGAAGCTGTATCGCGCGCCGTTACCCACGGCAAAGACGTTGCCGGAGCCGACCGCCTTCCTGAAGCCGATGCAGATCGACTTGAATTGCTCCCACGTCGTAGAAGCGGTGGGAACCGCAACGCCCGCTTTCTCAAGCGCTTCGTTGTTCACAATCAAGGCTGCAGCGTTCAGTGAGGTGGGAATGCCTGTCAGCTTGCCGTCTACCGTTCCAAGCTGCAGCGCTCCGGGCGCAAAATCCTGTGATTTGATTATGCTGTCTGTGAAAGGCGCCAGGTCGAGCGTTGCGCCGCGGCGCGAATAGTCTGCAAAAGTGACCGGCTCCAGGGCGAAGACGTCTGGAACGTTGCGACCCGCAACCATGGTGCTCAGCTTCACCCAATAATCCGCAGTCGCGACCTGTCCGGTGAGCGTGACGCCCGGCGCTGCAGCTTCGAATTGCTTTATCACGTCACCTGTTCGTTTTGCTCGATCAGGATTCCCCCACCAGAAGACTCTGAGAACCTTATCGGCGGCATGAACTCCGCTGAAATCAACGAAAGCAGTGGCAAGTGCAGTTGCGATGAACTGTCTGCGTCTCAGCATCTTCCCCTCCCAGGTCAATGCCCCCGCCTATGCGGTGACGAATGCAACATATACGAAAATTTATGCAATAAAAGAAATATTTCGCAAAATTGCGAAATTTTCGCAATTTTTGGATTGCTGGTGACTGATTGAATCTCGTGCTAGATCATCCGAGAGGAGAGCCGATGACGCGCAGATCAAGAATTTCCGACATAGCCCAGGCTGCCGGCGTCTCGGTTGCTTCGGTGTCGAAGGCACTGAACAATCGCTCCGGCGTCGGCCTTGAGAGTAGAGAGCGAATTCTGGAGGCGGCGGCCCGGCTCGATTACAAGCCCAAGACCGCGGAAGCCCACGAGGCCTTTCCTCGCGGGGTAACCCTCGTTACCACCGCGGCGCTCTACCACAACTCGCAGTTCTACGAAGGAATAATCCAAGGTGCTTTGGATGCGGCGAGAGAGGCCGGCGTTGCCGCCGAGGTCCATCTTCTCACACCGAATATCGAGACCGGGAGCGTCAACGTCGAGAGCCTCGCTGCGGAAGAGGGTGCCTGCCTTCTTCTCGTCGGCCTTGATCATCCGGTCTTGATCGAACAGGTCGTCAGGAGCCGGGCACCTGCCGTGATCGTGAACGGAATAGATCGAACCATGCGGCTGTCCTGTGTGCTCCCGGATAACCGTTCCGCTGGCTGGCTGGCAACGACGCGGCTCCTGTCGGAGGGGCATACCGAAATTGTGCATGTCAGTCGGTTGTTCCGGACGTCGCTGAAGGAACGCTTCGATGGTTTTCGCGATGCGATGCAGGAGGCGGGCATTGCGATCAATCCGGACAGGCACCTGCTCGATTTGTCCACGGCGGGGTTCCTGGAGTTCGATACCTCCACCGCGCTGCTGGAAGCGATGCGACAGAAGCGCTTCTCCAAAGCGACAGCCTTCGTCTGCAGCAATGACATCATGGCGCTGGGGGTCATGGATGGGCTTCGCGCCCAAGGTGCCAGCATACCAGCCGATTACTCGGTCGTAGGGATGGACGACATCTCCATTGCCCGTCACAGCAATCCGCCATTGACGACATTGAGGATCGAGCGGGAGGAGCTTGGGCGCGTCGGATGGGAGATATTGCGGGAACGCGTTCTCAATCGCGAGGCACGGACTTGCAGGCTTGGGCTGGCGGTCCAGCTGATCGAGCGGGGATCGATCGGGGCTCCTCGGGTCTATCTTCGGGCGCCGCGTTGAGTATTATCTGACCTTGGGGTGCTGTTTGATGCAGCTTCGTTAATTTGCACTAGGCTGTGGTGACAATTCAACGATCCAGGATGCCATTCGAGTCGCAAATCAGATTCAACGCTGACTTTTGGAGGTTGGTGACGGATGGTCAGGCTCTTCGAGATGTCCAGTGGGAGCGGCTGAAGCCGTTTGTGACCTGTGGTCCAAAAGTAGGCGCGGTGGTCGCAGTGATTGGCGCCGGTTCTTCGACGCGATATTGTGGCTTGCCCGGTCCGAGGCGCGCTGGCGTGATCTGACGGAAGACCGTTTCGGCCTCTATCAGACGGTCAAACGGCGATGTTACTGTTGGATCGAGCAGGGCATATTCGACCGGATTTTCGAAGCAGTTCCTGTCGATCCAGCGGTGGAGTGTTTGTCCATCGACGCCACCTTTATCCGGGCGTGGGCCCAAGCCGCCGGCAGGCGACGAAAAAGGGAGCGAAAACCTAGGCTCTCGGCTGCTCCCCGAGGTGGATTGGCAGCTAAATCCATGCGACAGTCGATGCATTGGGATTGTCAGTTCGCTTTCAACTCGGCCCTGGACAACAGAATGACATGGCATCGGCTTGGCCAGTCGACATAGGCCGCCGATCCAGCTGTGGGACTACCCTTCCATCGTCTGCTGATCGCACGGACAAAACCTTCACTAGATGCTTTTGTGTCCGCGTGACGGTCAAGCATCGCATAAAACGCCGCGCGCCACGCAAGATCGCGCGTGTCCCTATCAGGTGTCGAAAACGTCCGTTGTTCGAGAAGAAGGGCGGCTTCTCGGTAGCGACCAGCCAAGAATGAAAACCGCGCTTTGTAGTAGTTTTACCAATTGGATGCAGTGGGTTTAGTCGGCAGGCCATATCGGCAACATCCAAACCACGCTCCGGGCGGCCGACCGCTCCCTGCATCGCCGACCACAAAATTAGTATCGCGGCGTCGTTTGGGTTCATAGCCCCCGCCAGCTCGAGGTGACGCTCCGTTCGCTTGAAGGCATGCCAGATCATGGAAATATAGCCGATCCTATACTGCAGCCTGGGATCGCCCGGGTCGAGCGAGAAAGCGGTCTCGGCCGGTCGAAGCGCTCGGATCCTGCTCTCGTCCCGCCCGCGCGGAATACCGATTCCGCTTTCCGAGGGACGACCAAGGTAGATTGGCGCAGCCAAGACAAATCTCGTCAAAAAGGCGCTGTCGCTGGTTCGAGCGCAGCGACGACGCTGGTTTTTCGCTACCGCTTAACGGCAGACGCGAGTGGTGCGCACGACGGTTCGGCCATGGTGGTGCGTGCGAACCTTTTTCACGAAGCACTTTTCGCGATGGTCACGCGGACGAACATGCCGCTCGTGGTGGTCGACACGCTCGACGGTGCGAACGGTCACGCTCGCGGCTTCGGAAGAGGATGTGAAAGAGAGGATGGAAGACGCCGCGATTACGGCGGCAAGAACAAGATTTTTCAAGAATGCCTCGCAAATAAATTGTGGTCGCGGTGCCGATAATGCCGATGTACCGCACAATGTTCCGTCAGGGTTAGACGATAATTGGCAGCATAGCGCGTGAGGACGCACCAAGTTGTGCTGTACCAGCTGGATATGTCGTCCTACGAGTTCGTTCACCAGGGCTAGGGCCGAAGGCTTTCTGAACACGAGACAGTCGCGATCGTGTCTAGCTTAGCCTGTCTTCCGCAACTTGGCCTTCTGACCGGTTCAGCCAATCTCATGACGTTGCCACGCGTGGCAGACTCGCTTGCAGGGCGCATGGAGGTCGTTCGATTGCTGCCGCTCGCGCAAAGCGAGATCAGAACGGCTGGCAGCAGCTTCCTGCGCGAAGCCTTTCAAAATTAAGACAAGGCCGGAGAGCCAATCTTCGGAGACGACCTTGTGGCTGCTGTTCTGGCAGGGGATATCCCGAGGGATTGGGCCGCAAGACCGTGAGCCGCGGACAGGACTGGTATGCGGCCTATATCCAGGCGATCGTTCAACGCGACGTTCGCGATGTCGCGCAAATCGAGTAGATTGCTCAAATGCCGCGCCTGCTGCGCATTTTGGCAGAGCATTCGGGGCAGCTCGTGA
Source organism: Rhizobium sp. S152 (assembly GCF_030380735.1). Taxonomy (GTDB): domain Bacteria; phylum Pseudomonadota; class Alphaproteobacteria; order Rhizobiales; family Rhizobiaceae; genus Rhizobium. Next base: position 28,779 of record NZ_JAUDRZ010000029.1, read on the forward strand.
ACTAATTCTGGAATTGGCATTCTTGAACCTTGCAAGACTTCGATGATAGTGGGCCTCGGGTTCCATTCCCTTCAAGGCAATATGCTCGGTAAACATTCGCAAGACGCTGTCTGCCAGTCGCTCGGGCTAGCCTGCCAATTTACCAGTGCAGCGTTCGGCGAGATTCTGCATAAGTGCCGTGCTCCGTCTGCCCTGCATTGCAGATTTCACTAGGGCGTTCGCTGGCTTGCGCCTTGGGCTTTCGGAGAGCTAGCGCTCCACCTCGAACGGATAATCTACTCATGTCCGTAGGAGCGGGCTGTTGGAATTGTGAATATTGCCCAGCACAGCAAATGTATCGCTCCGCTACTGCGGGGCGATCGCGAAATCACCGCTCACATCAGCCCCCTCCGGCGAGGCAGGATCGCCAGCGGGAAGTTCAGGGTACGCCGGCCTCATCGAAGATGGATGCCAGCCAAATTTTGAACGGGATGGCGCCAAAAGCAGCCACGTTACCGCCTCTATTGCCCGGGAAATTCAAGCTTCCTTACGTCGTAACCGAGTTGTTTTGCCTTGCGGGTCATCATGTTCAACTTTGCCTTTGACGGCACGGTGCGCGCGTAGATCCAAAGGTTGCGCATCTTAGGATCGGCACTGATGAACCACGCTTTGTCGGGGGATGTGTAAAGGACCCAGTAATTGAACGTTATGAAAAAAGGGTAGCGGACGCGCATCTTGGCATTTCCGTACCCGAGGTCGAGGATCCGTCCATCGCCATTGACGGTCTTCAGTCGTCCGCCGGGGGTGGCGACGTGGCAACCGTCTTCCACCTGGACCTCGCCCCGCTTCTTTCCGAGTTTGTAGGTCGAGTAGCCCGCAACGCAGCCATCGGTCAGCCACATGGGCCGGCGGCCGATCTCAAGCCATGTTCCATGATAGTGGTCTATACCGACCGCAACTGGTCGCGGTTCGACCTCGGCCGACGTGGCTGGGCTAAACGATGACATCAGTGCGACTGCCGTAGCAAAACACCAGTAAGAGATCTTCTGCATCTTTCGCTCCCATTCATTCAGGCTGTCATCCGATTGGATTGTCTTCAAGTCCTCGGTATTCCCGCATAGCGTAGGGCAATAAACGCCAACAAGCTGGCGACGGCGAAGGCATTCAAGTTGAAGAGGGTGCCGAATTCCAGTGCAGTCCAAATATGTAGTGGCGCACCGATAAATTTGCGCGAGAACACGAACACGGCAAAGACGAGAACAGCCATTCCACGTTGCCACCACTTTTCGTCTGCTCGGAATGACAGCCCGACAAGCATGATGCAGGCGGCGAAGTACAATTCCGTGCCCGAAGCCGAGCCGAAGAGCTTCGTCTCGAACAAGGTGTCGACCGCGCCGATCAGGGGTAGCGCGATCCGGGCTGATAGCGAAGATCGTCTGGCCACGAACGGGATCGTCAAGAAAAGCGGGGCGAGGAGCAATGTGCCGAGCGATGCCGACACGCCATCGCCGACCAGATACCAGATATAGACAGGATAGAAGGGCTTATTCAACACGATCACCCAGGCAACCGTCACGGTTGCCTGGGTGATCGGATCGAGCTGATTGCGCGCCTGTGACATCATGGGGCCGGCGCCAGCAGATAATGACCGACACCCCAGACTTTGCCGTTGTCATGCCCGAAGAGGCCAGCCGTCGACAGGAAGAATAGCCGCCAGCGGCGCATCCAGATGGCTGCATTCTCGCCATACACCTTTGCAAGGATAGGTTGTATCCGATCGATGTCGCGGTCAAAATTCGCAAGCCAGTCCAGCGCCGTCCGGCGATAATGTGTTCCCGACCAACGCCATTCCTGCTGTACCTTGAACAGATCGCCGAATCGGTGCGGCAGGTCGTGGGCGGGCATGATCCCACCCGTGAAGAAGTGCTGGGCAATCCAGTCGGATGGGTCATTCGGGTCGAACCTGTAGGAGCGGTCCTTGTGAGTGAAGACATGCAGGAAAAGTCTGCCGCCAGGCTTCAACCAACTACGTACACGTTTGAGAAGCATTCGCCAGTTGGACATGTGCTCGAACATTTCCACGGACACGACACGGTCAAACTGGATATCCGTGGTGAAATGGTTCATGTCGGCGGTGATGATCTCGAGGTTCGGCAGGCCATCCCGTCGTGCAATGTCGAGAATATGGGCGCGCTGCGAGGCCGAGTTCGATACGCTAGTGATGCGTGAATTCGGAAAGCGTCGTGCGAGATAAAGCGAAAGCGAACCCCATCCACAACCCAATTCTAGGATTGTCATGCCATCCTCGATCGCAGCATTCGCAACCGTCTCCGCGAGCGCCAGCATTTCTGCGTCCGCTAGCGTATTATCGGGCGTCAGGTAAAGGCAACAGGAATATTTGCGTTGCGGGCCAAGGGCTATCGCAAAGAAGTCGGCCGGCACCTCATAGTGCTGCCGATTGGCCTCGTCGGTGTGGGTTGCGACTGGAAACCGGTTCATGATCTGGATGAAGTTGCGTTCACTATCCGTTGTCTTTGTCGCGAGCTTGCGCCTGGTGCGTGCGCAGAGAAAATCTATGCCGGCCAGTGTCATTGCGTCCGTGAGCGGCACGCGCTCCGCGGTGTTGATGGCGAGTGCCAGCATGTTCATTCTTGATGTCCTTGAAGGGTGGGTTTGCGAGGACCTGGGAAGAAGGCGTTGACCCGGCGCTGCAGGGCACGGAATTTGTCGCCGCGTGAGCGCAGCATGTGGTCCTCAAGCGGTGGAATGCCGGAGACGTGAACCAGCAGCCAATACATCATCAGTGGCGCGAGCAACGACAGCCCGTTCCATATGGGCGCATCCCACGCAAATAGCGGCCAGCAACACCAGAAAAGCCATTCAAAGAAGTAGTTGGGATGGCGGGAGTACCGCCAGAACCCGATCTCACAGACTTCCTTTTTTGCCTCGGGCGTCTTGCGGAAGCGGGCGAGCTGTGCATCGGAGAGGGCTTCGCCGCCCAACGCGACCATGGCGAGGAGTGTGGCCAGACCATCGATGGGCCGGAGAAAGGGTTGGTCGTTGGCGGCGGCGAGATAGACGGCCAGGACGAGAACGAACGCGGCGAATGCCTGTGTCTGCAGGAAGATGAACAGTCGCAAGGCCGCGCCGTCGCCCCACTCATCGATGAGCTTTGCATAACGAGGATCTTCGCCACCGCATTTGGTGCGCGAGCCGATGAAGCTTGCGAGCCTTAGCGACCAAGCGCAGATCACGATCAAGAGGATAATCCGGCGGTCAAAGTCGCCGCCCCCGAGTATGGCCGCGACAACGCCTCCGATACCCACGGCCATCGACCATACTGTGTCGATCCATCCGCTTTGCCCGCTTGTCCGTTGAATCGCCCACGCGCCGGCCATGGCTACCGATAGCCATACAGCGATGAGAACTAGCGGCAAGATACTCATCAGCCTGTCCGTTTGTGTTGACGACTTGGTCTGTACGGACGGCAAGCACCCTCGGTTTCATCCCGGCGGATATTTCTTTTCGAATCTAAGTCCCCGACGAAACTGTTCGCGGCGGGCGCGCGTATCGGTATCAAACGGGAGAAGGAACAGAGCATGAGGAAGAAAATCGTAGCTGCGGTCACATCGACCCTGTGCGCAATCGGTCAGGCCCATGCCGCCGATATTGACGGTCAATGGGCGCGTGGAGACGGCAATGCCAAGGTGAAGATCGCGCCATGTGGATCGGACATCTGCGCGACGAACACCTGGATCAAGCCAGGCACGCCCAATGAAAAAAGAAGGAGACCGGTTGGTCATGTCCATCACGCCTGGAGCAGACGGGGTCTACGTCGGCACCGCCTTCGATCCGCAGCGCGACATGACCTATAAGCTGTCGGTGACAGTCCAGGGAGACAAGATGACGACGAAGGGCTGCATCGTCGCTGGGCTCCTATGTAAGGGCATCGACTGGCCACGGATCAATTGAGGGTGGAGGTGGAGGTGGAGTGGTGAGCACGGCTGACCTGAAAAAGAGGGAAGCAACCCTCTGCGCAGACTACAAAACTTTAGTGATCGCTGAAAATCCTTATTAGCTGTTCGTTGTTAAAATGGGGCATTGAGGAGATCATCCAATGTTTCGAAGCCTTTGTATCACGTTCGGCTTGACGGTTTTTGCCACTTTGGGGCAAGCACATGCGGAAACACTTCGGATTGCGACTGAAGGTGCTTACCCGCCGTTCAACTTCATCGAGGCCGGCGAGCTCAAAGGTTTCGACGTCGATATCGCCAAGGCGCTATGCGAAAAAATGGCCGTTGAATGCACGTTCCAGGCTGTGCCGTGGGACGATATCATCGGGGGCCTTGAAAGCGACCGGTACGATCTGATCGTGGCGAGCATGGCGTACACCAAAGAGCGTGCGGCGAGGATCGATTTCTCAGATCCCTATTACCGATCTCATTCCGTTCTCATTGGAAACGAAAAGTACCAGGATAGTTCACCGGAAGCGCTCGCTGGCGTTAGCATCGCCGCCGAGAGCGGTACGATCCAGGCGGATTATCTCAAAAAGGCCTACCCCAAAAGCGAAATCCTTCTTGCTGCAGACCAGCCCGCCGCACAGCGTCTTTTGATCGAGAAAAAGGCTGACCTTCTGATCGGCGACGCCATCGAACTTCTCACTTTCATGGAGACGCCCCAGGGATCGGCCTATAGCTATGTCGGTGACCCTATCTCTAGCGATTTCCTTCAAAGCTCGGCCCACATTACCGCTCATAAGGGTAATCAGGCTCTCATCGCCCGTGTGAACGCTGCGCTGAAAGAAATTAAGTTGAACGGTACGTACGACCGGATCAACGACGCCTACTTTCCGTTCAGCATTTATTGAGTGCTGACAATGCAGAAGCTATGGTCCCAATGGAGATCGACTGGTCAAGTTTCGCTTAGGGCGGCCGGTCGCGCTTTGTTCGCTCTGGCAGCGATATACACCTGCGCGGCGGCTATCTTTACGGGTGTTCTGCTCTCGAAGATCGAAAGCGAAGCCAGGTTTACGCGCGAAACCCAGATTCCTCTTATCCTGTCGCAAACGCGAAACGCCGTTAAGGCGGAGAGGATGGCGTCTCTGGTGCGGGCAATCTATCTTGCTCGCGACAGACGACTTGAACGGCAGGTCCAGCTTCAAATCCAGGCGCTGGCACAGGGTTTCCCATTCGATGCCGGCGATCGGGTGGTTGCTGGATCCAAGCGTGTCGCTATTTTGGCAAAGGAGATCGCGGCGGCGCGGCAGCAAGCCCGCGACAGTGGAGTCCTGAACACGACCGCTTTCACCTTCGAAGAGCGCGCGACCGCCGCCTATAGCGAGGCGATCAAGACGGTCGACGAGATGGGCAAGGAACTGAGCGGGGACGCGGCACTTTCCGCCGACAAACTCGCGGAGGAAATCCAGTCCGGGGCTGCCAGAACACGCTTTACGGTGATCCTCACACTGCTGATGCCGGGCCTGTTCTGCATCGTCCTACTGTGGTTGGCCCGCCGACATCTCGCCAAGCCTATTCTTTCTGCCATCGCCAATCTCAACCGAATAAACGACAACACGGCGACCATTGCACCTCGATCCCGCCCCATCCTGACGGAACTTGCGATGATCGCCGATGCGGTCCGCTCCTACGGCGAAACGGCCACGGAGCTTCGTCGGAAAAATGTTGTCTTGCAAGCTCTCGCTGAGGAAGATCCGCTGACAGGACTGGCAAACAGGAGGACGTTTGAAAACTTCTTGAAAGCCTCGCTTTCCGATGGCACCCGGCGCGGTGGAACTGCGGTTCTCATGATCGACCTCGACCACTTCAAGTCGATCAATGACCGGTATGGACATCAGGTTGGTGATCAGTGCCTCCAGAACTTGGCCCTCGTGCTGTTGTCGGTCGATGGATTGTCAAAATTCCTCGCCGCGCGATATGGAGGCGAGGAATTTGTGATTGTCTATAATGCGGAGAGCGAGGAGCAGGCGCTCCTGGATGCAGCGTTCCTGTGCCGGCGCATAGAAGCCACCCGCATCCCGCTGGAAGGCGAGCAGTCAATGACGATGACGGCAAGTATCGGCGTGTCCTTTACGTCGAAGAACGATCCTGCCGAAATGGGTGAACTTATATCCCGCGCCGACAAGGCGCTCTACCTTGCGAAGAGCGGGGGGCGGAACCGGGTCGTATCTTATCACTCGGCTTATGCGAAAGGACATGTTTCGCGAGCAGGTGAAAAGACTGCCCGGTAGCGATCCGTATGGCAATTCTTGGTTTTGAACGGGCTCCAATCAGCAAGTGAAATCAAAGACGAATTATGGATTGGAGAGACGAACGACTCTTGGTAATCGATGCTGGCAAAGGCATCGGCACGGCAACGTCACTCATGCTGGCTGGTAGGGAAGCTGTGGTCATAGGGCTTAGACGCTCATTGGCAGACCTCGATGCACTCAGACAGGAGATTGGCCCGGACGATGAAGGCGCGGCTTCAGCTCCACTCCGTGTGCGCCGCAGGACATTCCTGTGCTGGCGCGAGTTTCATGCTTTCGAGAGCAAAAGCATTCCTTACGGATCGAGCTAGCTGTCGGGCTTAGCTCTGTTCCTGAAAAACATTATTCTTTCGACGCGCGTCTCTGACAGCACCTTGTGTGCCGGTGTCTGAATTAAGCCTTCTTCCGCATCATGAACATCAGGAACGGAGCGCCGATCATAGCTGAAACCAGGCCGGCAGGGATCTGATATGGAGATACGATCGTCCGTCCCAGGAAATCGGCGGTTACCATCAAGGCCCCGCCGATCAGCGCGGCCCCGACCATTTGCGGCAGAGCCCGCGTCAGGCCGGCCTCTCGCGCCAGATGCGGTCCCATCAGGCCGACGAAGGAGAGGGGGCCCACGGTGAGTGTTGCGGCGCCCGTCAGCAGACCCGCCAGCGCGAACAGAATCAATCTCGATCTTGCCAAGGATATGCCGACAGCCGCCGAGGGTGACGGCCCAAGTGGAAGAATATCCAGCCAACGCCGCGTGGCAAAGGCGAGGGCTATAAACACGACGCCGAGGCCTGCTTCGGCCAGCGCGGTCGGCCCGTCGACAAGATAGGTCGAGCCGCTCATCCAGCGCATGAGCAATGCCGCCCTTGGATCTCCCGTCGAACTCAGGACGCCGACGACAGCATCTACCATCGCGCTTAGAGCGATGCCGGCAAGCAGAACGCGCTCCGGTGAAAAGCCGGACCGCCGGGAACTCAGGAAAATGATCGCAAGCACGGCAATCGAACCCGTGACGGCGAAGGTGAACTGGCCAAACAGACCTGGCGCAATCGCAAACAGGCCGATGGCGACGCCGAAGGTTGCGCCGGCGCTGATGCCCAGCACCTCTGGGCTCGACATTTCATTGCCGGTCAGCCGCTGCAGGATCGAACCGGCGACAGCAAGCATGGCTCCTGAGGCAAGGGCGGCCAGAACCTTGGGCAGGCGAATAGCGAGCATGTCCGAAGCGAGATCGCCGGACAGCATCGAGAGGCTGCCGTCGATGCCGCGTCCAACCAGAATGCTGATGCCAAGGACCACGCAAAGTCCGATGGCGGCCAAGCCGATCGATGCAGTCGCGCCGAACGGGGGCGGCTTTGTCCACACGAACGATTGCTGAATACGGTGACGGATCTTCAATCGTGGCAGCAACGCCAGCAGAAGCGGTGAGCCGAAGATTGCCGTCACCGCACCGGTAGGAAGAAAGTCGCCAAGTCCGCCGGCGACCAATTGCAAAACGGCGTCGGCGCAGAACAGGAGGCTTGCGCCTATCAGCGGAGACCAGAAGATCAATTGGCTGGGGCGTCGCGCCCCCGCCAGCCGCGAAATCGTCGGCGCGACCAGGCCGATGAAACTGATAACCCCTATGGCGCTCGTGACGAATGCGGCAAGGGCCACGGCGCAGGCTATGGCGATGAAACGCAACCGGCCCACTCTGATGCCAAGCGCCGACGAACTGTTGTCGCCGAGATCGAGGATCGAGAGCGGTCTGACGATCAGGGCGCAAACGACCGCAACCGCCGCCGTTTTCCACAGCAAGGACAAAGGAATGGCCCAGCTCTGCTGCGACAGCGAACCGCTTCCCCAAATGAACAGGCTCGCGAGATAACGCTGGTTCAGATAGGTTAGGATCGCGGCGAGGCCGCCGCACCACAGGCTGAGCACCAGCCCCGACAGCACGAGAGAATAGGGCGAAAAGCCGCGCCGCGCGCCGAGGCCGACAACGATGAGTGCGGCGATTGCGCTTCCCGCCAGCGCGACGAGATCGCGGCTCGTTCCAAGCAAGTCCGGGATAAATAGCGACGCAACGACCAGAGCGAGGTTTGCGCCCGCCGACACACCGAGCGTCGTCGGGTCCGCAAGCGGATTGCGCAGGACCTGCTGGAACAGAGCGCCAGCCAGCGCAAGCGCCGCCCCCACCAGCATCGCTGTCGCCAGACGGGGGAGCGTCGCGTAATAGAGCACCAGCCGGCTCGCGTTATAGCTCGCCTCGGGCGCCGCCGACAGTGACGGCGCCACAAGCGCCAGGGATGCGCAGGCACCGGCAACAAGAAACAGGGCGACGACGAGCACAGGCCCGTAGATTTCTCGACGAGAGATGGTCATGCCTCGCGCTCCAGGAGGTCGGTCAGGAGGCCCGCAAATCGTACCGCCTCGTTGACCATTCCGAACATCAGCGCGGCGGGCAGGATCGACAGATGGCCGGGACGGAAAAATGGAAGCCTGTTCCAGAGAGGGCTGTCGGCAAGTTTTGGAAGAACATCCGGTGGAACGGGATCGAACGCCACCAGGCGAGCGTTCTGGTCTTCTATCTTGGCGAGATCTTCAATGCCGATGGTTTCGAAGCCCCAGAAATTTGATTGCCGCGTCCAGGCGTTGCGGACGCCAATGCGTTCGAAGACGTTGTGAAACAAGCCTGGGCTCGAATAGATGCGGAGGTGGCGCGCATCCATGAAGTTGACCAGTGCGATGGACGGCAGGTCTTTCCCCGCGAGACGCGCGCGGCAATGGTCGAAGAAAGCTTCGGATCGCGAAAGGAACGCCTCGGCCTCTTTCTCTCGCACGATCTCCACCGACAGCTTGCGTGTCGCGGCGATCGCCGATTGCAGAACAGGTCCGCTGTCGGGCGTGAATATCGCCAATCGGATAATCTTCCCATAAGGCTTTAGCCTTGGGGTCAACTCGTCGAGATAAGGCGTCGTCAAGATAATGTCGGGTTTCAACTGCAGCAGGATCTCGAGGTTCACCTCGAATGCGCTGCCAACATCGACGACGGAATCCGGCATTTCCGGCTCAACCACCCAACGGCCCCAGTCGGCGAGATCGGAAATGCCGACAGGCTGAAGACCAAGCGAAAGAAGGGTGGATGACAAACCATAATCCAGGCTGACGATCCTTTGACCAGCCGTTTCGGCCAATAGCGGCGTGGGGGAAACCGCCATCGCCGCGGCATATTGCAAAACTGCCCTTCGCGACACGAGCATCGAACCAGACCTAGCAGACATAGGCGAGAGGGTGGTTCAGGTTGGGCGCCGAGATAACGTTCATGTCGATCCCATAGATATCGTGCAGCCTCTCGGGCACGAGTATTGTGGCCGGGGTACCGCTGGCAACGACCTTGCCGCGACTCAGCGCATGGATCCGGTCGCAGAAGCGCGCCGCCATGTTGACATCGTGGAGAACGATCACGACACTCCGGCCGCCTTGGTGCGCCAGCTGTCGGACGAGCGAGAGCACTTCGATCTGATGGGCGACATCCAGTGCCGCCGTCGGTTCGTCGAGCAGCAGGCAGCGTGCATCCTGAGCGATCAACATCGCGATCCAGGCCCGCTGTCGCTCCCCGCCGGATAGTGTGCCGACGACGCGATCGGCAAACGGCTCTATATGCGTGGCCGCGAGCGCTGCATCGACCTTTTCCCTGTCGATCTTGGAAAAGCGGCCAAGAGCGCCGTGCCACGGATAGCGTCCATAGCCGACAAGCTCGCGGATCGTCATCTCGGAGCCGGCGCTCAAATCCTGCGGCATGTAGGCAACGGCTCGCGCGAAGTCGCGGTCGCCGTAGTGCTTCAGTTCGCGGCCGCCACAGGCAACAGTCCCCGACGTCGGGGAAAGCTGCCGGGCGAGGATCTTCAAAAGGCTGGATTTGCCTGATCCGTTGTGGCCCACCAAGGCGACCACTTCGCCTGCTGGAAAATCCAGACTGACATCGGACAGGATCGTGTTGCCCTCGATAGAAAGCCCGAGACTTCCGACTTCAAAGGCATTCGTCGCTTCGGGCATATGTTGCACGGGCGTAGGCGAGGTCACGGCTTTTCCTTCCGGATATTAACTTTGCTTGTCGTTTGGTCGGTTACCGTCATCGGCGGCGCGTGTTCGAATGCGACCCCTACGGCGCGATTGACCGCTGGCCCAAGCACCGACATGTGCGTCTGTCCCACGAAGAGCTCGAATTGCGTGCGGATTCCCGTTGCGGGGCCGCCCAGCCGATCCGCCATTTCGCGCGCCAATGATACCGTGCGTTCGACCTTCCTTTTCTCGCTGCGAGATGCGGCGTCGTCGCTGCGGTACTGGAAAGGAGCAAGCTCATCGCCCTCATATTCGCCGGCCGACAAATACAAGAAGACATCAGGCCCGGAAACCGGCTGCCGGCCTGCCTCGTTGTTCAGGATTTCGCTTGCCTCCCAGTAGATCGTCGGGCTCGCGGCAATCCACCTGGCGAAAAGCCATGGGCGTTCAAAGAGAGCGTAAAGCGCGAAAAGCCCACCAAAAGAGTGCCCGAAAAGCGACCGGCGTGTCGGATCGATGCGCGTCATCGCGTCGAGTTTGGGAAGAAGCCGGTGCTCGATAAAGTCGAGGAGTTGGCCGCTCCCGCCGATGCGAACCGGAGGCCCGCCCTCGACATAGGGTGGATAGGACTTGATCGGCGGAGGGCCGAGATCCCAGGCTCGGCGAAACGCATCATAGGGTTCGTTGGTGGGGTAGCCGATCGCGGCAATCACGCCCCAATCGACGTTGGTCCCGGTCGGATAAGGCGCCTGCGTCACTATGCTGGCAACTGCGAAAGGGAAGGTCGCGTTGCCGTCGGTCGTGACCAGAAGAGGCCAGCCGTCCGCGGGCGGCTCTCCTTTTGGCACGAACAGGAAAATCCGGTAGGGATTGCCGCCGTCCATGGGTTCCAGGTCGAAATGAACCGTTCCAGGCAAGGTGTACACTTGTTCAGTCATGTTCATTCCGCCCGTCGTCACACGGCTCGTCACCACTTGAACTTCAGCGCGCCCATGACCGTACGGCCCTGGCCGGTGTAGCAATAGCCATCGGTGCAAACCGGCTCACGGCGATCGGCGAGGTTGGTGGCGCTGACGGAGAGCGACAGACCCTTCAGGTCCGGGGAGCGGACGCCGAAGTCATAGGATATGACCGCATCGAAGTAGGCGGCGCCGGGGTTTCGGGCCGTGTTCGCGTCGCTGGTGAAGGAATTGCTCATGGCGCGAACACCCGCACCAATGGTCAGGCCTGGTATGGCCGAGGTTTCGGGCATTGCGTAGTTTACCCACAAGGACGCCACGTGACGCGGTACCGTCGATGGCACGTTGCCGATCAAGGTCGTGTCGATGTTGCCAGTGATCTCGGCGTGCGCATAGGTGTACGCGGCGATCAGGCTGATGCCGTTGTCGAACTGGGTGCGTCCCTCAAGCTCGAAACCCGTATAGGTGTTTTCTCCGGAATTTTCGGAGTACAGGAAGGTCGAGGCATACTGGGGCTTGCCGGTTTCGACCAGGCGGTAGACGGCCCCGCTCAGCGAGTAGTTCTCGCCCTCGGGCTGGTACTTAACGCCGACTTCGATCTGGCGACCCTTGGTCGGGTCAAGAACCGTGCCGTCCTCGGAGAGAGCGGTGGAGGGAACGAACGACGTACCGTAGTTGATGTAAGGCGCGATGCCGTTGTCGAACAGGTAAAGTAGGCCCACCTGGCCGGAAAGCACGCCATCGTCCTTCTCGTCGGTGGTTCCCGCGTCCTTGTCAGTCGACTCCTGATGCGCCCAGTCATAGCGCAGGCCTGCGACCGCGCGCCAGTTGCCAAGTTCCATTTGGTCCTGGGCATAGATGCCGGTCTGGTTCAGGCTGCTGCCGCTGAAGGTGTCGAGCGCGGGGATGGGTATGCTGCCGCCGGGCGTATTGGCGGCGACGCTGCCGGTGCCCATGGCGAAGTCGGACGAAACCCAGGTGTAGTCTAGGCCGCCGAGCAGGGTGTGAGAGATGCCGCCAGTGTCAAACTTGCCTTCGAGCTGGTTGTCGATCTGGTAGCTGCGCATATCCTCCGTCACCGCGTATGTCGGCCAGCTGCCATCCGTGTTGACGAGAACGCGGTTGGTGTAGTGCGCCTTGAGATCGACATCGCCGGCGCGCGCATTCTGTCGGAAGGTCATGCCGTTGTCGAACTCGTGCTCGAGTTGGTAGCCGAGCTGATATTGCTCGACTTTCTGGCTGTTGAAATCGGGGTCTGTGTAGAGGAAGACATTGTCGTCCTGCAGGTAGCTCCAGGCGCTAGCGCCGGTCTCGGTCTTCTGAGCCAAGCCATAGACGGTGAAGGTCGTGTTGTCGCTCGGCTTCCAGGTGGCGGATGGCTGCAGGAGATAGCGATCGTCGTCGATATCGTAGCTTCCTTCGCCGGCGCGGGCCAGGCCAACGAGGCGATAGTCGATTTCGTCGTTGATCGGCCCGCCAAAATCGAAGGCGGCCTGCTTGCGGCCGATGGTGCCATATTGCAGTTCGACCTCGTGGTGCTCGTCGTCGAGCGGCAGCTTCGAGATGCGGTTGACGATGCCGGCGGCGCTCGCCGCGCCATACATCACTGATACGGGGCCTTTCAGAACTTCGATGCGATCCAGCGTGTAAACCTCGGTCATGAACGAACCGTAGTTCATGATCGGCTGGCGCAGGCCGTCGCGGAAGTCGCCTGTCGTCGTCGTCTCGATGCCTCGGATGTAGATCTGGTCGAACCGCGGATCGTAGCCAAACGCACCGGTTGTGACGCCCGAGGCGTAGCGAGCGGCCTGGATCATGTCTGTAACGGCACGCTCGTCCATTTCCTCGCGCGTGACGACCGATACGGAGCGGGGAGTTTCAACCAGCGGCGTGTCGGTCTTCGTGGCTGAGATCGTGCGCCTCGGTACCACCGTGGCGTTGTCTTCCTTGATGGATTGAGGATCCGAACCGTTGCCGGTGATGGTAATTTTCTGCAGTTCTGTGCTGTTGTCGTCCTGAGCCAGGGTCGCGTGCGCATTAAGCGCGACAACCGCGATGATGCCGACCAGCATCGTGGAGGCCAGGAGGCCGCGGTTCATGCGATTGTGTTTAAAAGAAAATGACATTGCGCGACCCTTCCTGGAGAGCAGACGCGCCGGCAAATCGCTGGCGCAAGATAGATTTTCGGGGCCGCACATCGTGGCTGCCGAAATATGATGACTTCGGGCGCATCAGTAAAAACATTACCAAAAGAGTCAAGATATCGTGGTCGCTGTTTTCGCAATCCTCGCTTATGTCGCTCAAATACCACAAGGTTTCGGCGCTCAGCTGACATCGCCGGAACTAAGTCGTATCCGGCAATTCGTTGAAGTTGACACACTCCCCAGCGAAGCGGGTCATTGATGATGACGGCCGGGTGGAAAGCTCCCGACCCTAATCCCTTGTCAGCGAATAGCAGACGTGAAAACTCGCACGCGCATTAGCAAAACGGCATACGCCTATCAGTGGTATTGTCACCGCACACAATCTAAGTAACCTCGCCACGACTTAAGCAATCGCTAATGCGCCTGTTTCTGGGGGGATGCGAGATGAGATTGCCGAGTAGAGTTGCCACCACTGACAAGTCCTGCGTCATTATTTCCAGTGTAAGAGAAATGGTTCAATTGGAAGTAGAATGGAACGCACTTTGGCTGAAGGCCAAGGGATCGTTCTCCCAAACCTATTCCCTAGCCTTTCACAGTTGGAACGAAGTAGCGGCACCAGCGGGCCGATCGCTTTTCTGCATTGTCGTGCGCGAAGGTGGTCGGCTGGTTTTGGTTTTTCCCTTGCTGCGATATCGAAAGGGGCCTTGCTGGATGCTTCGCCCCCTCGGGCCGAACGCCGCGGAGGGCACAGCGATCCTGGTGGATCCGGAGTCAGAAAGTCAAGAGAATGTCCGCTTGGCATGGCAGGCCGTAGAGACCGTATCGAAAGCCGACATCATTCATATGCCATTCGTCGAGGTTGGTTCAGTGCTCGATCGTTCAATCCGCCGCGGGCGTAATTTGCTCACCGATCGGGATGTTGCTCCCTTTGTTGATCTTCACGAATTCCCCGACTGGGAGAAATATGAGTTGGCAATCGGCGCAAACACCCGGCAGCAGCTAAACCGGAAGCGAAGGAGGCTTTCGGAAATGGGCGATCTGGAGTTCGTCGAAGTCGATCCAGTGACCACTCCCGAATATGCGAGGGAACTCTTGGAATGCATGTTCTCCCACAAGAAGGTCTGGGCGGAAAGGGTTGGAAAACGTGGGGTCTGGATTACTTCCCCCGAATATCGGCGCTTTCTGTACAAATGGATCTCTGATCCCCGGAACGTCCAAAGTATGCGCGTTTTTGCCATCCTGATTGACAGAACACCGATCGCGGTGAAGCTGGCTTCCTTCGGTGTTTCGCACATAGACCTTAACATAGCCGGATTCCACTCCGATCCGCGGTACGCAAAATATTCGCCCGGGTTCGTGCTCGATGAATATTGGATGAAGATTGCGTTCGAGAAACACCTGAACGTTGACTTTGGCGTCGGCGACGAACCCTACAAACTTTTCTGGTCCAGCAACGCCAGGATCAATGTTGCGAGCTACCACATCCCTCAGACGCTCGTGGGGAGAACGGTTACACGATTGTGGCGGCTAAAGCGGATAGCCCTGCAGCATATGGCGGAGCTCAGAGAACGGCCAAGTAAGGCCCACGCTGGGAGTTGAACCCGGCGTTCCGATCACGCTTTGAAAGATGGGCCCGCCCGTGGTCGCCCACGGTCATACCGAGAACAATATGCTCAACGCGCTCTATGTTCTGAAAGAGATGGCGTGATCGAGCTTCCCGGCAACGATCAGCTCCCCCCCCTGCTGGTGAAACGCTGCGAGTAGCCGCCGCAGTAGAAGCTACGTTCTGTAACGTGACGTACGTGCGCTTTGCGCGCCCGAATAATGAGGCACAAGACAGTGCTGGAAACTGTCCGAATTTGGCGTGCAGCAATCCCGGGTCAACTCTCAGCGCAAATCAACACTCATCGACGTTTTCGCTGCTCGACAGCCATCTACGATCGGTCAATTTCACGCAGATTGCGAACCGGAAAGGAAATGCTACGTTGATAACGCGGCGCAATGACTGGCAGAGGACTGGACAAACCACTTACGTCAGCAGTGGGCATGGATGTCCCTGCCAACACAGGTTCAAAGGTGCGAGCCGCGCATTCCCTTTCGCGTGACGCCGAGAACAGCAATCGCCATTTCCTTTCGACGCACCGGATGTTCATTCGGGACGACCCAGAATACTGAGGTGTGGTAACTCCAGTCTCCTGAAACCACTCCGAATGGACAACCTACTGAAAGCTCACATCGAGCGATCAAGCATCAGCTTGATGTAGATGCCGCCGACGACCGGACGCGAACGGAAACCACCAACACCGATCTGAAGGCCAGTTTGCGTGTGAAACCAGTCCGAAAGCGGCACTCGCTCGGGTGCGTCGTCCAGCCAATTGGCTACAGGTGCCAAGATGGCATCGAAATCTGCCCGGTTGTCGGTAAGGCAGGCGGTCCAGACCAGCCAGTCGAGCTTGGTATAATGTTCGCGGCTGTCCAGCGGCAAACCGTAGTGATCCTGATTGCGCTTATAGCTGGACATTTCCTTAGCTGCGATCTCCGCGGGGAAGAGATTGAGGCCAAGGATGCGATCCCAAATGAGGTTGTATTTCTGACTCCATGAGCCGGCCGCGTCGAAGGCAAGGCGGAAGGCGTCACCATCGTCGGCAAGCTTCACCCATTCGTCGGCCCAGTCTCGGGCGAGAGCGCGACATTTTCCGGCCTCTTCGATCTTGCCGAGCCGATCGCACAGCAGACTGTAAGCGCCAATTCCGACGATGGCTTTCAGTGAGAGGTTGGCATTGTGTGACAAGTGTCCGGCAAAATCGTCGGTGCAAAGCTGGTTTTCCGGATCGACGCCGCTCTCGATGAGATAGGTCGCCCACTTTTCCCAGAGCGGCCAAAATTCCTCGATGAACCGTGTCTCGCCAGTGCGCCCCAGAAGTGCCGCTGCGAGGATCAACATGTTGCCGCATTCCTCATAAGGCATCTGATTGTGTCCGGTGAGTTCACCCCCGCCATAAACCTGACCGTTGGCGAGAGGAAACTGACCGACATCGTGCGGCGCATAGGGGAATGGCCAGCGGCCACCAGAAGCATAGGCGCAGATCGGGCGCATCTGGGCTTCGAGCAGTGCTGGATTGTAATGGAGAAAGAAGGGAGCGGAGGGATAGGTGAGGTCGACGGTGCCCAGGCAGCCGTTGGACGAGTTTTCCTTGGAGAAGTAGAGCAGCTTGCCATCGAGATCGGCGACGAGTACGTGGCCGCCCAGGCATTGGCGGAAGGCCAGGATGCCGATACGGGCATAGGTATCGCCGCCTGAGCGGATCAGCTGGGCGATCAGATCGTCATCATAAGCGATCGCACGGGCACAAAGTGCTTGCCGCTCATTCCAAGCGAGCTCGACAAGCCCGATGGCCGATTGGCCGTTGCGGCGCCAGAACGGACGCAAGCGCCGGTGAAAATACTCAAGACCATAGACCTGATCGAAGGCCACCAAAAGTCGAAAGGCCTGAAGATCGACGTCGACGGCACCAAAAGATCGGCTCCACGCAGCGACATTATAGGCCGGCCGCTCCTGATGAATGCCATCCTCCTTTATAGCGAGGCCTCGGTGTCCGTGTTCGGGCATGGCAAGCGGCTTAACATCGCGCACGTCGTCACGAGCCGGGATACTGCCAGTGGCTGCAAAGCTATCGCGCAGTGTGCGCGCGTCGCCGAACGCACTGACGGCCGGCGTGCCTGGCTCGGCAGACGTATAGAGATAACCCCAATCGATCTGCACCTCATCGCCGGACTGATGGAGCGGCATCTGTTCGCGCGCACCGACAAACAGTGCTTCCACTTGGCCAGCGCGGTGGCGACCCCAGATGACATCGGTCTCGGGATTGCCGGTCGCCCAGTTGGTGCTCCAGTCGATATAGGCGGAAACCGTGTGCGACTTGCCATCAAGGGATGCAACCTCGATATCGATATAGCTCACAGGCCGGGCCATGAGTTCCAGGTCTTTCGGGAAGGTCGGAGTCGTGAACGTGAGTGTCAGCTCCACGCCGTCGGCCTGGAACCGATAAAGTGTCCGCAGCGGCGTCACCTCACGCCCGGTCTGGCGCATTGCCGGCACTTCGATGCCGGTGCGCGTAACGAGGCCCATGAAGCGATAGCTCTTACCGTCGATGAAGGCCATGCCCGCCATAGACTGGTTCTTGCCGGTCCAGTGAATTGGCCAGGATTGCGTGAGCTCGTCGGTGTGCGACCACACGCTCATGAAGGGATCGTGGACGACAAGCGGCGTGGCGGGAATGCGGGCGGAACGGGGATCGGTCATTGCTGTCTCTTGTTCGATTTACCAGGAGGCACGGCGAATGGGGAGCGGATCGACAGTAAAGGCCATGCGATCGCAAAGGCGCTGCAACAGACGGCATTTCTCCGGAAGGCGGTCGAGATCGTCCCAGAGGTTTACGCTTTCATCGGGATCTGTTTGCAGGTCATACAGTTCGCCACGTCGGCCACCATGATTGACGACAAGCTTCATGGTATCGGTGCGCAGCATTGTCGCGAACGGCAGATGCGGCTCCCGGTGCCAAGGCATGGCGTTGTAATATTCGCAGTAGACGTCGTCGTTGCCGGTTTGCATTTCGCTCCCCGTGAGCAATGGCCAGAGCGATTTGCCCTGCATGCCCGGCCAGATATCTAGCCCAGCCGCCTGAAGAAGGGTCGGGGCCAAGTCCATCAGCTCGACGAGGCCATCGATTCGGCGCGCGGGGATATGACCGGGCCAGGAGACCGCCAGCGGCACATGCACGCTCGGCTCGTAAAAGAACGGGCCCTTGAGATAGATGCCGTGATCACCCAACAGCTCGCCGTGATCGGACATGAAGATGACGATAGTATTGTCCAGCTGTGCGGTCTCGCGCAGTGCATCGAGCATACGTCCTACCTGGACGTCGATGAGGTCGCACATGGCGAAATAGGCAGCACGCACGAGGCGATGATCGTTGTCGGACATCTCGTCGTAGGGCATGCCCGCATTGCCGCCATAGGCACCCTCGTGGTCGATGCGCTGGAAGTCCGGCTTGTCGTCGAGCTCTCCCGGCCGGTAGTTGGGCAGTTCGATCCCGTCGAGCCGATCGAGATAACGGTCGAGATATTCGGCAGGCGGATCGAAAGGATGGTGCGGATCGAAGAAGTTGACGGAGAATAGCCACGGTCGATCGGATGCCTCATGCGCCCTGAAGAAATTGATCGCCTTATCGGCGCACCAGGTCGTCTGGTGGTCCTGCGTTTCCGGCCCGGCACTCACATATTTGGAGCCACGATAGGGATTGGCCTTGTAATCCGTACCGCGTTCGAGCAGCCAAAGATTGTATTCGTTGAGCGGCCAGTTGTGGGCGCTGCCGTAGTGGCCCGGATGATGCGACCAGTGGAAGGCGGCATAACCATCGCTGATGCGCGGCTCGACGACCGGCGCCACGCTGGGATGAGCGGCGGAGATGTGAAGCTTGCCCGAAAGCCCGCAGGTATAGCCGTCGTCGGCCAGCAACCGGGTTACCAGTACCTCGTCGGCGGGCATGTCCTGTCCGTTCTGGCGGGTCCGCGTCGTGCGCGGATAGCGACCGGTGAGGAAGCTTGCACGGCTAGGCGTACATACCGGCGATTGACAATAGGCCTCTGAAAACCAAGCACCCTCGGCAAAGAGTTTGTCGAGCACCGGCGTGCGTACATGCTGATTCCCGGTGATGCCAAGGGTATCCCAGCGTTGCTGGTCGGTGCAGATCCACAAAATATTGGGTTTGGTCATGATAGTTCCCTGGGAGCGTCAGGCCTTGACGGCGCCGGCGATGCCTTCGACGAAGTAACGTTGAGCGAAAAAGAAGAACACGATGACTGGCAGTAGCGAAATGGTGGCTGCCGCCGCCATGCCTGACCAGTCGGTTTCATTGGTGCCGACGAAGGCCAGCATGCCCACCGGCAGAGTTCGCAATTCGGGCGTGCCAAAAGTGAAGACCAGCGGAACCAGGAAAGCGTTCCAGGCGGCAAGGAAGGTCAGCACTGTGACGGTCGCGGTGACAGGGCCAGCCAGTGGCATCATGACGCTGAAGAAGATGCGCAGAAACCCTGCCCCATCCATCGTGGCGGCCTCTTCGAGTTCGCGCGGCAGGCCGCGGAAATAGCCTGCATAAAGCAAGATCGCCGCCGACTGCCCGCTGCCACCCAGCGCCAAAATGATGCCCCCGTGACCGTTAAGCAGGCCGAGCGCATTGGTGAGATCGACAATGGGGACGATGGTGAGACCTGCGGGCACGACCAGTGTTGCTCCCAGAACGCCGATGACGAATTTGCGGCCGACGAATTGATAACGGCCGAGTACATAGCCGGAGAGCGCTGTGTGCAAAACAACTAAGGCGACAGTGCCGACAGTCACGATGATGGTGTTGAGCATGTAGGTTGAGAAGCCCGCCTGCCCCCACGCGCGGATATAGTTACTCCAGACCGGCGTGTTGGGCAGCAGGTTGAGCCCCTTGGAGAATATCTCAATCGGCGTCTTCAGCGAGGCCGAAACCAGCCAGAGAAAGGGATAGATCCAGACGAGGCAGAGCGCGGTGAGCGCAGCATAGCGCAGAATTGTCCAGCCCCTTGGCCGTCGATTGACGAGGCGTTTCATGCGTCGTGCCTCCTCTTGCGGACCTTGCGCAGCAAGATCAGTTGTAGGCCGGCAAAAAGGATAAAGCTCAGTCCGAAGAAGATGGCTGCCGCCGAGGAATAACCGAGCCGTGGCATGTTGGAGGTAAAGGCCTGCCGATAGACGAAGATGTCGATGACTTCGGTGGCGTAGAACGGGCCGCCGCCGGTCAGCGTCAACAGCAGATCGAACACATTGGTAGCCTCGATCACCGTGATCAGGGTGATGATGATGGTGAACGGGGTCAGCAACGGCAAAGTAATGGCTCGAAACCGGTCCCAGGCTGAAGCACCGTCAAGTTCGGCGGCCTCGTAAAGATCGGGCGGAATGGTCTGCAGGGCCGCTAACCAGTATATCAGCGTGATGCCCAGCCACTTCCAAACCCAGATGCCGACAGCGCTATAGAGCGCAAAGCCGGCATTGCCGAGGAAGTTGAGCGGTTGCGAGAGGATATGGGAATTGAGGAGCACGATATTGAGCGGCCCCCTCGTGGGGTCGAGTACATAGCGCATGACCACGCCAACGATGGCCGCAGTCGTCACGACAGGCAGAAAGATCGCGGTACGGAAGACCCGCACCAGCGGAAAATGAGCGTTGAGGACCACGGCGAGTATGAGTGCCAATCCCACCCGGCAAGATAAGGCCGTACTTGCCGCCTGTCGTGTCAGCCAACGCAGCCTTGCGCGCTTCATCCCAAGTGGCAGGGCCAACGTCCGGATCCACCCCTGCCGCCTGCACGCCTTCCTTGAAGAACCAGAGCGTGGTCGAGGTTTGTCGAACGGAAAAAATGGGGAAGGTATAGAGTTTGCCGCCGAAGTTGGTGAAGCCTTCGACCAAGGCCTCCCGCTGGAACGGCTTGTCGAAGGTGAAACTGTCGGCAAGGGGCTGGAACCAGCCGGCCGCCTGCAGCGAATTGACGGTCGCAGCATCACCGTTGGGCACGTTGAAGACGTCGGGCAATTGGTTGCTGCGAAAGGCGAGCTGCAACGACTGCATCATGTCCGACGGATTGCCCGGCGTGTATTCGACCTTGGCAGGATTGGTAGCGGCAAAATCGGCCCAGACCTTTTCGTGTAAAGGGATAAGCGGTTGGAACATGTCCCACCACTTGATGGGAGTTGCCGCAGCCTGCGCAAACCCGCTCTGCGGCAAAAGGCCGGCTGCCCCGACCATAGCCAGGCTCTGCAAAAACGTGCGGCGGCCAACGCCGGAAACCGGCGCAGCATAACGTTCCGAAGTGCTCATTTTCCTCTCCCTCGCCATCTCCCGGATGACGGTGTGTGCTGACCTTACTCCATTTCGGGGCCGACGCGCTCCTCCAGCGCATACAGAGGCTGCCAGTTATTTATAACTGTGTCAAGCCTTGGTAAGTTATGTATAACTTGACGAAGTTGACTGATCGCTCGGTTTTCTTTCGTGACAAGCTGCGGTATCTCGTGGATGTGGAGGCCAAATGAACAGACGAAAAACTGAGAAAGCCAGCGCGCGACCGACCATGAGTGATGTCGCCAAGCTTGCCGGCGTCAGCCAGGCCACCGTGTCCATGGTGCTCAATGGGACCGGTGGCACGAGAGTCACGGAAAAGACGCGCATGCTCGTGCGCGCAGCAGCCAAGCAATTGGGATATCGGGTCTGGATGCGCGCATCGGTGGGCAGCGGCGGCCTGCAGGCCATCGGCTTCATCATCGACGACAGCACCTCCAATCCTATTGTCAACAAGGCGATCGACGCGGCTCGCCAAATCGCCTGGGAGAACGGTGCCGTCCTTGTCGTTCTTCCGACGCAGAACGATGAACGCCTTCGCACGGCCGCACTCGAACTTCTCTTTGCCCATCGCGTCGTCGGCGTCGTATTCGCTGCCTTTTTCACCCGCGAATATAGCCTGCCGCAAAAACTGAGTTCGGTGCCAGTCGTGCTCATCAATTGCCACACGAAAGGCGACATTGCCCCCGCCATCCTACCTGCACATACGCTGGGAGCAGAAACGGCGGTAAGACATCTGACGACAGCCGGACATAAACGCATTGCCTTCATCAATGGCGAAAGCTGGATGGAGGCAAGCAAGGATCGGCTGCGCGGCTATCGACGCGGTCTTAAGACGGCTGGTATCGGGTTTGACGCTAGGCTTGTCCGTTCTGGCAACTGGACACTTTCGGGCGGGCGCGAATGCACCATAAAACTGCTCGCCCTGCCAGAACCACCAACGGCTATCTTCTGTGCTAGCGACGAAATGGCTATCGGGTGTTATGAAGCGATCAAGGAAGCCGGACTTACCATTCCTGGCGATATTTCGGTGATTGGCTTCGATGACATAACTTCGTCCCGCCACCTCGAGCCGCCGCTTACCACCATACTTGTGCCGCATGACGACATGGGTCGGAGAGCAATCACCCATCTCTTTGCCAAGCGTGACAGCGACAGGCAAAGCGAGATCATTACCGGGCGGCTACAGATCGATTGCCCTCTCCTGGAACGGGCTTCGGTCGGCCCTCCCAATGGAATTGCCACATCGTAAATCCCTGCCTCAACTCATCGGCGCCCATGCAAAGCTTAAGGCCTGGATTGGGTCGCTGCCTCACGGATCTGAGCTGCCGATCTAAGCACATTTGTCAAGAAAGGCTCGAGCTTCCGGGCGAAATAGGCCTCGCAACTGTGACGACCCAGGTGACTGACGCGAACAGTCTAATATCTCTTGCTCCCCCATCTCGCCGGGTTATAGCTGAGATGGAGATTTTCGTCGCGTGGTTCAATCAATCCGGGCTGGGGGGCAATTTCCACTTCAAGCTTTGACGCGTTCGGCAGTGGGCCATCTTTACTTTGAAAGCGTACATCCTTTTGAGGACGGCAACGGTCGAATTGGCGCGCGCTCGCTGAGAAATCCCTGGCGCAAAACATAGGGCAGCCATGCCTCATATCACTCGCCTTTACAATTGAAAAAGAACGCAAGGCCTACTATTCCCAGCTTGAGCACTGATTGGGTCATTTTCTTCGCGGAAACTATCCTGAACGCTCAGCGCGTACGCTTCAGCGCATAGATTTCTTCATTCAGAAGCTAAGTTCTACGAACGCTTTCGAGGCCGAACGAGCGGCAGGAAAAGGTAGTTGCTCGCATCTTCAAGGAGGGCACTACAGGCTTCAAGGTGGGGCTAAGTGCAGAAAACTATATCTCGATCACAGACACTTCCCGCGCCACAGCGACACGCGACCTTCAGCAACTCGTGGAGATTGGTGCGCTTACGCGTAGGGACGAACCTCGGCGTACCCGATATTCGCTTTTGTTCCAGAAGTAGGTACTGCAAGTTTAATCAAAGCCACCAAGATCACTATTTAGGTGAGCGATTGATTGTTCGAAACCTTTCAAGGGCTGGGCTTGCAAATCTACAAAAATTCCGAAGCTATTGAAAAGATTGAGAGGAAGGAATGGGCTTGATATCCGATACCGTGCATGTCGTCCTGTGGAGCGCCCTGTGAAAGTCGGGCAATCCCATCCAGGCTACAAACGCATCTTGTTTGTCACGGTGGCGCACAGCCACGTAGCGGCCGATCGATTAGGCAAATCCGGCGCAACGCCCAAGCAATTGAATGAACATGGCGATTGGCAATAGGATCGCAACCTTGGAGAGAAATATAAGATGTCGCCTATTCTGAATATGGTGGTGATAAACATGTATAGATAGAGAAAGTGATATCACAAAAAACTTGGTAATGATGATGTATAGTAAGTTTTACATAAAATTAAGCCATTCTTTCCGATTGTGTATTCAAGGAAGCATTTTTTACCTTATGTCTCGGGAGATTAGAAATGAGCGCATTCATTCGCATTCCTTCTGAAGCCAATCGTGTTCTTGAGGCCGTCGCTCGCTCGCAGGCAATCATTGAATTCGATCTGTCAGGTAAAATCCTCACCGCCAATGAAAATTTCTGCAAGACGGTCGGGTATGAACTCGCCGAAATCATTGGACAGCATCATCGCATTTTCGTCGAGCCAGCCGAAGCATCGTCGCAAGAGTATCTTATGTTTTGGCAGCGGCTTGCAAAAGGCGAACATGATCAAAGGCAGTATAGGCGGATTGCAAAAGGGGGTCGGGAAGTTTGGATAGAAGCGTCATACAACCCCGTCCTTAAAAATGGAAAGCCATACAAGGTCGTGAAATTTGCGACCGACATTACCATAACCAAAATCAGCGAGGCGACTGCGAGCGGCAAGCTCGACGCGCTTTCTCGGGCGCAAGCGATCATCGAATTCACTCCGGACGGAATAATCCAGACGGCGAACGAGAATTTTCTCGCTGTGGTCGGATACCATTTGTCCGAGATCGCCGGAAGGCATCACTCAATGTTTTGCGATCCAGAATACGCGAAGAGCAAGGATTATGATCGCTTCTGGCAGGAACTGCGCGCTGGCATGTTCGTCGCTAACGAATTCGAGCGCGTTGCCAAGGCAGGGAACCGCGTTTTCATTCAGGCGTCCTATAACCCGATATTCGACATGAGCGGGCGAGTTTTCAAGATTGTCAAGTTTGCAACCGATGTCACTTCTAGAGTGGAAAATGTCGGCCGCCTCGGCCGCGCTCTCAAAGAACTCGCTGAAGGTGACCTCACCCGAACAATCGATCACCATTTCATAGATTCACTTGAAAGCCTACGTGAGGACTACAATGGAGCAGCGGGCAAGCTTCGGGCGGCGATGTTGTCGGTGACGGCAAATGCGCGAGCGATCGCCGCTGGATCGAGAGAGATTGGCGCGGCAGCCAACGACTTCTCAAGAAGGACGGAACAACAAGCAGCCTCGGTCGAGGAAACGGCAGGCGCCGTTGAGCAGATTACGAAGACAGTCTTGGAATCAAGTCATCGCGCTGGCGATGCAGGTGAATTGGTCGCAAAGGCGCGTGAAAATGCAGAGCATTCGGGAACAGTCGTTCGCAAGGCGGTCGGCGCGATGACGGAGATTGAGCGGTCGTCCCAAGAGATATCGAGCATAATTGGTGTAATCGATGACATCGCGTTCCAGACTAATCTCTTGGCGTTGAATGCCGGCGTCGAAGCAGCGCGAGCCGGTGAGGCCGGAAAGGGATTTGCGGTTGTGGCGCAAGAAGTTCGTGAGCTCGCCCAGCGTTCGGCAAGTGCTGCAAGGGAGATCAAGATGCTTATCAACACCTCGGCGCAACACGTCCGTGCCGGCGTAGCACTTGTCGACCAGACCGGACAGTCGCTCGAGCAGATGGTCTCGCAGGTGCAGGCGATCGACGCAAATGTATCCGCGATAGCGGAAAGCTCTCGCGAACAATCGATGAGCCTTAAGGAAATTAACCAAGCCGTAAATGGAATGGACCAGGGAACGCAGCAAAATGCAGCAATGGTCGAACAATCCACTGCAGCGAGCGTGGCTTTGGCGCGGGAAGCAGAAGCGTTGTTTGCTCTGATTAATCAGTTCAAGGTGGGCAGCGATGCGTCTTCGAATGCGAATGCACCAGCGCCTATACCGTTCGCGCGCCGGGCCTAACGCGTCGGCTGAGCGATGCCGGATCCGAAACAGGGTTCGGCAAGGTTCATTGCCAAATTTCATTTCTTCTCCAAGCCCACAGCACGAGTGTACTAGGTTGATCAAACTGATCCTGAAGAGCCAGCTGAGAACAGGAATGTACGTTGAGTCCATAAAGGGGGAATGGGTTAACGGTGGTCCGGCCGCTCGTCGACTCTTGCTCAAGTCAGATCATGAGGTAGCTCGGCTAAAAGCAGGAAATTTTGAGGGCGTCTTCATCAACACCGCGCTCGGTATTGATGTGGCCAACGCCGTTCAAGCGGCTGTGCCAACGGCCGATCTGGCTGCCGTCGAGCACGCGATCAAAGATGCCGTCAGGAATCTTCACATCGCATTTGAAGGCGCCATCAAAGCCAAGTCAGTTTCGTTGGGGGCGTTCGAACCGGTGGTCGCGACGCTCAAAACAACGGTTCAGCGCCACCCAGCTCTCTTGATCGGCATGACACGGCTCAAGAGCAAAGATGACGTCACGTTTGTGCATTCCGTTGCGGTGAGTGCACTAATGATGCATTTTGCCGATGCCCTGGAACTCGATGAGGCCACCACAAAAAACCTTGGAATTGCGGGTCTCTTGCACGACATTGGAAAGCTCTCTATCGCTTCCGAAATTCTGAACAAGGCCGGCACACTTGGAGCTGACGAACGCCGAGTCATCCAGGACCATCCGATTAAAGGCCACGAGATACTTAGAGATGCGGAAGGCGTTCCGCCCGTGGTACTGGACATATGTCGCCATCATCATGAACGTCTCGATGGGTACGGATACCCCGATAGACTTTCCGGCGAAGCTATCAGCAAATTCGTAAGGATGAGCACGATATGCGACGTCTTCGATGCGGTAACATCTGTCAGGCCATACAAAAAACCGTGGACGACCGCCCAGGCTATAAGATGGATGCTGAGCGCGGATGGAGTGTTCGACCGTAAGCTACTGTGGGCATTCGCTTGTAGTTTGGACCTGCCTTCCGAGACAGTCTTGGCTGACTGAGACGCGCCGGAGAGGCTGTTGTGTCAGAGACGGCGCGAAAGGGAGTTGCCTTAGCCATCCTAAGGCATTCGAATGCGTCCAGCTTGGTCGAGATCGACGGTGAAGCCCACATAGACGAACGTGGCTATCTTGCCGAGACAATGCCTCAGTCGTCTCTCTGCTCCCGAACCGACCTGTACAAATCTCGTCGCGGACATTTCGATCACAGGCAGTCTGTGCAACGGCCACCCATCGCTTGATGATCAGCTTCGCCGCCCAAGCATGTTCGGCCTTTAATACCATCCATCCCGACCTTGTGTCTAGGAAACCGGCAGCAGGGTGGGCCTCGGAAATAGTTCGCTGAGTGCTGTAACAAACACACCCGGAACGCCGTAGTTGCCCTTGACGTTGCACACCGAAAAATTGAGCACGATCATGGCGACACTCGACGACTTCAGCGAAACACCGCCTGCTCCGCTCAAAAGGATATTCATCCGACGCCACTCCGTCGTGACCTGCATCACGCATTGGATCAACGCCCTTTGTCTCAGGCACTTGCTGATGAGCGGCCTGCACATCTTCTACGCACATCCGTCGCTCTACCGGGGCCAGTACAGTGCCGAAGCCGATCCGTCCTGGCTATCAATCGAGGGGGTCGGCGAGGACCTGGGAATCGCGCACGGTGCGCCACTGCGGCTGAGGGTCGCGGCATCCTGGCTACAAGCACGCGAAATACCTGATGCGGATCGAAATCAGTGTCAGCTTTGCCTCGCTATGGGGAGGCAAGGGCGGTTTCTGGGAGGATCGTGGCTATGAATGGTACGCGGGAATTTGACGAGCTCTCGGGCAATCAAGCCCTTATGGAGGAGAAGACCATGTTGAAGTGTACTCTGGCTGCCATCGTTCTGGCATCGGTATCGGCAGTGCCGGTCCTCGCGGCGGAGACTATGATGATGGCGAAATGCGACGATGCATCGATGATGAAGATGCAGGCGCAGATCGACGGCATGAAAGACCCGATGATGAAGGAAAAGAAGGAAATGGCTGCCAAGGAAATGATGATGGCCCATGATTCCATGGAGGCGAAGAAGATGGATGATTGCAAGATGCACATGGACAACGCCATGAAGAGCATCGGTAAGATGTGATGCTTGCATCGGGGACAGGTGGTCTAGTTGCCACCTGCCCCCGTTTTCATCAAAACACTCTTGGTTTAGAGCGGTATTGACTTTAAGGGGGGTGTCGCCGAGACGAAAAACGTCAGTGCAAGATCGGCAAACTGCCTCGGACTACAACTGTCTGAACTTGGCTCGCATCAATCAACTCGCATCGCGGCGGTCTATACCGTGTCTGCGATCACGAAGCCGTCCAGCGCTCGGTCCAGGATGATCGCCTGCGGATCAACCGCCCTGACTTTCGAACCGGATGGCCCGTCCCATAACCGCTCCAGCATTGCAGACGTCGACTTCGACGTTCCAACGATGAGCGCGGACACAGACCCGTCGCCCTCGTTCCTTACCCAGCCTGTCAGTCCGAGCTGGACCGCTTCGTCGCGGGTCCATGCGCGATAGCTCACTCCCTGGACTTTTCCTGTTATCCTGACGTGAAAGGCAAACAGATCGACACTCATGAGGTCTCCTGATTGAACTCTCGATCTCGTATAAGATGCTGCTCGAGGTACAAATGGCAAGCGCGTGAGGATGCTGTCGTGGCAGGCGAGATCGTCATCGTTGGAGCGGGCCCTGCAGGACTTGCCTGTGCAGCGGCGCTGCGCGTTCGAGGGCGCGCCTCCATCATCCTCGAGGCGGCCGATCGTATTGGCGCGTCTTGGCATGGTCACTACGACAGGCTGCATCTTCATACATCAAAGGCTCACTCCGCCTTGCCAGGGCGGCCGATGCCCACATCGTTCCCTCGGTATCCGTCTCGGCTGCAAGTTATCGAATATCTGGAGGAGTATGCGTGCGCCGAGCAACTTCATATCCGGATACACAAGAGGGTCACGTTCGTCCAACGGGAGGGCAACTGGGTAGTAGGCATCGATGACGGAGAGAAACTTCGAACGAATGTGGTCATCGTCGCGACTGGATTGTCACACACGCCCATCAAGCCTCGTT
The DNA here is from genome assembly GCF_030380735.1 of Rhizobium sp. S152. Taxonomy (GTDB): domain Bacteria; phylum Pseudomonadota; class Alphaproteobacteria; order Rhizobiales; family Rhizobiaceae; genus Rhizobium. The sequence goes on from NZ_JAUDRZ010000029.1 coordinate 57,451, forward strand.
GGGCGGACGAAACGTCGTTCGATGGCGTCATTATGCACTCCTCGGAGTACCACAATGCGGCAGCGCTGAACGGGCGCAAGGTACTTGTCGTGGGTTTTGGAAACTCTGCCGGGGAAATCGCCTTGGAGTGCGCCTCTGCAGGACTCACCGTCGCCATGTCAGTCAGGGGAGGGGTCAATGTCGTGCCGCGGGAATTGCTTGGAATACCTAGCGCTACGATTGCGATCGCGCAACGATATCTACCGTCGCGCGTCGCTGACGGATTGAACGCACCACTGCTTCGCTTGCGGTATAGTGATCTCGCTTTTCTCGGACTAAGACTAGCAGACAAGGGTCCGTTGAGGACGATGGTCGAGCGTGGGCGTACGCCACTGATCGACATAGGAACCATCGCCGCGATCAGAAAAGGCGATATCAGGGTGTTCCCGGGCATATCCAGCGTCGCCGGGTCGACCGTCCAGTTCGAAAACGGCCAGTCGTTCGAATGCGACGCGATCGTGCTCGCGACGGGCTATGTTCCAGCGCTGAGTGGTCTGCTGCCTGACATTGTTAAGAGGTTTCCGGAAACGTCGAGGCCAAATAGAGGTGATCTCCATCCGCATGGCGATGGCTTGTATTTCTGCGGTTTCAATCCCGCCGCGGCGGGATTGCTTAGGCAGATCGGCATCGAGGCGGACGCCATAGCGTGTTCGATTTTGCGGCGCCTCGGCTAGCGTGCCACTTCGCTATCGGCGAGAGGCACGTTGGCTAAGGGTCGAGTAGAGGGCGGTTTCGACGTGTATGAGCCTACCGGGCACATGTGGCAAGCTATTCACAAATGGGCTTACTTTGCGATTGCGTCTGCACCGTTTCAAGGGCGGGACGTCGATAAATCAAAACGGGGTACGGATGCGTACCTCATGAATGTGGCCAAAGACAAAAGGCCGAGGCGCGACGCACACGCGAAGTCCGACCGCAGTGCTTCATAAACATGATTGTTCCGGGTTTGCGGCAGCGCCCATTTAAGAACTTGTGTGTTATGTGGCATCTCCCCCATTAGCTTATTTGCGGTCGGCGGCCATGACCGGAGAATTTTCTGTGGAACCAATGCAACGACGTCTGCAACGGGTTACATAGGATTGGCGCGCGCGACTGGCGACCTTCGACGTCATCCCGCTCGAAATCCAGCGACTTCAAGGATGAGGACAATCGCTTTCCAAACCCCTAAATTCTGAGCATATCTCACTTTCTGGTTACGTGTTAAAGTCCTCGCTCTCTGGGGGAGAGAGCGGAAAATGGATCATATTAAAGAGCTTTTGATTGGACTGCGTGACCGCGCCTCACGCATCGACGCTCCGATGCTTGTCTACTTGTTGGACATGGCGATAGTTGAAGCCGATGACACCATTCGTGGCGCGCCGACCATCGCTGGCCGAACGGATAAGACACGTGGCGATATCGCTTCATCTTTAGTGGAGCCGAAGAAAACATAGCTCGAGCGAATCCTCACTGCTTAGGGGTGTTTTACGGTGACGGCATCGCTCGCCCATGGTAGATGTTCCGCCAATGGTAGAAATCCACCGCGCGGGCTCACCCACACAAATCGACATGTTCTCGGCACTACCTGAGGGCAAGACTTGTCGCGAGCCTTCGGGCGCGCGATTTCGTCACGACACCATGAGCGAGCAACAGATGTTGGCCTATCTGCAGGCAACGGGCCGCTACCGCATTTTGCGAAAATTGGATCCTCGCCCGATCGCTTTCAATCTCAGGCCTGGATTTCCGCTGCGGGGTGTCATCCTCGATACCGAGACTACCGGGCTTAGCAGTCGCAAGGACGAGATTATCGAGATCGGAGCGATCGCCTTTACCTTTGATGAGAGTGGCATCGTCGGTGACGTAGCGGGGATCTATGGAGGCCTGCAGGAGCCTAGCGCCTCAATACCAGCGGAGATCACGAAGCTCACTGGCATTACAGACGAGATGGTGGCCGGGCAACTGATCGATATCCAGGCGCTGAGAGCGTTGGTTGATCCTGCTGATCTGATCATTGCGCACAATGCCAGTTTCGACAGGCCGTTTTGCGAGGCTTTTTCGCCTATGTTCTCGGATAAGGCATGGGCCTGCTCCAATGCCGAAATTGACTGGTCGGCTCGCGGCTTTGAGGGAACGAAGCTGGGCTACCTCGTCGGCCAAGCAGGTTTTTTCCATGAGAGCCACCGCGCTGTGGATGACTGCTTTGCCCTGCTGGAAGTGCTGGATCGGGCTAGCGAACTCGACCGAGCGACGCCTTTTGCTGAACTCTATGAATCGAGTCAGCGGTCCCGTGCGCGAATCTTTGCGGAAAACAGCCCTTTCGACCTCAAGGACCATCTGAAAGCACGCGGTTATCGTTGGTCTGACGGCAGCGAAGGTCGTCCAAAATGCTGGTGGATTGAGGTGGATGAGGCCAGCGTGGAAAGCGAGCTTCGCTATCTTCGTACGGATATTTACCGCTACGATGCCGATCCACCCATTCGGTACCTCACCGCCTTTGACAGGTTCAAGGCGTAGCTGTTTGCATCGACAGCAGACATCCGCGACAGCCCAGGCCGGGCCCTGCTTGGCGGATCCCTCAGCAAGAAGTTCAAGTAGACAGCAGCGATTGTCGGCGGTTTGATATCGGATCAGAGCATCAACAGCAATTGATCGGTCTGAAGGCCATCTGTTCGTTCAAGCGAGGATAGGGTCACACCGAGCAAACGCACGCCCTTTGCCGACGGGAAGATGGGCTTGATCAGTGAGTCGATGGTCTCCTCAATCGCGCTTGCCGATAAAAACGATCGTTCTCCTGTCCTGGCCCGCGTGATTTGTGTGAAGTCAGCATATTTCACCTTCAAGGTGACCGTCTTCGGCCGGATAGCGTTGACCTCGCAATATCGCCAAACCTTGGCGATCAGTGGCCGCATTCCTTCGAGTGCCGGATCATAGCTATGAATATCCTGGGCGAACGTGTCCTCGGCGCTTATGGATTTGCGAACTCTGTCCGGCTTGACGCGGCGTTCATCGACACCTCGGGCGACGCCGTAAAAGTAGGGGCCAGCCTTTCCAAAATGCTGCGTCAGGAACTGCAGTGACTGGGCCTTGAGGTCGGCCCCCGTCTGGATCCCCAGCCGGTGCATCTTCTCGGCCGTGGCTGGCCCGACACCATGGAATTTCCTTACCGTCAGCCCGTCGACGAAAGCAGGGCCATTTCTCGGCGTGATGACCGCCTGGCCGTTCGGCTTGTTGAGGTCGGAGGCCATCTTGGCGAGAAACTTGTTGTAAGAGATGCCGGCCGAAGCATTCAGCCCTGTGACCGCCTTGATCTTCGCGCGGATCTCCAGCGCGATCTCGGTGGCGATCTTCATATCTTTCAGATTCTCGGTGACATCGAGATAGGCCTCGTCAAGCGACAGTGGCTCGATCAACGGCGTGTATTCGGCAAAGATCTCACGGATCTGCTGCGAGACGGCGCGATAGACCTCGAAGCGTGGCGTCACAAAAATCAGATCAGGGCATTTGCGGGCGGCCGTGACCGAAGGCATCGCCGAATGAATACCGAATTTTCGGGCTTCATAGCTGGCTGCAGCAACCACGCCGCGCGCGGCAGCTCCACCGACCGCCACCGGCTTTCCGCGCAGCTCCGGGTTATCGCGCTGTTCCACCGACGCGTAGAAGGCGTCCATGTCGACGTGGATAATCTTTCTGATGGTCGCGGCAGCCATAACATCCATCGGTGCAACCTCAGGCGGGACAGCCATGATTGGGTCCGCGCTTGCCGCCCGGCCCTATGACGTCCTCCCAGTACCTGGTCTCGGTTTCGTCGAACTCTTGGGCCAATTCCGGATAAGGGCGGGTGTCGTCTCGCAGTTCGACCCAGGGATCCTGGACTGCCCGACGAAATTCAGGTTGCGACATCGACGATCTTGCGGGATCTAGTTTGAGCCAGCTCATGTCCATATTCTTTTCTTCTGTATAGAACAAAATAAGAACATCTTTGGCGAGAGTCAAATGGCACAATGTCGATTGAGAACTGCCGTGATCACAAAAGCATTGCCTGCTGAAGCGGTTCGCCGTCTTTTGCAGCGATCGATGATCCGTATGGCTCGCGAGACGATACGATCAGCACCTCGTCCGGTAGCGGCCGCGCCAGGCGCATCGCCTCGTCCCACGGCGCCCGCATCCACACGTCGGTCTCCTCCGGCGTCAGCAGCAGCACCGGCATCGCCTTTTCGTGGATCGGCTTCACCAGATCGTTCGGTTCCGCCGTGAGGAAGCCGTAGAGGTCATTGATGGTCAGCCCGTCCGTCACCCTCCGGACGCTCTGCCATTGCGGCATATGAATGCCGGCGAAGAACATCAGCGGCTTTGCCCCGTCACGGGCGAACCACGCATTCGGCACTTTGCCGCCGTCCTCCTGGCTAGCGGGGTCGGGCTCTGCGAAGCTGGTGACCGGCACGAGGCATCGATGCTCGACGCCGAACCACCGCCTCCAATGGGGCAGGTTAAGCTTGCGAATATTGGTGACGCCGCGGTCTGGCTCCATGCGAATGAGCTCGTTCATATCGATCGCCTGACCTTTGGCTTTGAGTTTTACGGCGCGGGTTTCCGCCGCCTTCTTCTGGACGAAGATCGGGGAGGGGAGGCCCCACCGCGCGTGGACGAGCTGCTTGCGGCCATCGGCTGTATTGCGGATGATTGGCCCTATCTGGTCCGGGTTCATCTGGTAGGACGGCATCATGTTGATCAGGCTTTCGACGTCCTGCGCCCATTTGCTGACCCAGTCCTTGTCTTCCATTCGATATAGATTGCACATCAGCGCCCATCGCCTTCCAATAGAACCGGGGGCTAACTTAGCGGATGTCGTGCCGATCGCCAGTCGATCGAGACGTCGGAATTGCCCTCTCACTCGCGCAATCCTTGCTAAAGTCGGCTCAGCTTCCTGTCGCCGGTCAAGGTTCGATTTCCGCTCGGCTGCCGGCTTTGCTGCCAGACGCTGCCGGCGTAAAACTGGACGGGCCTAGGACTATTCGCTATCTCCAGGTCCCACAGTTCGGCCAAACACGTGGTCGATTATCCAATCATCTCAAAGAGGCTACGGATTGAAGAAAGTACAACGCACATTCACGATCGAGTACAAATCCGGTCGCCGCAAAATCGGCGCGCAGCCCAGCTCGATCTGGGGCAATGTGGACCTTAAGTCTGCCGCTCGGGCGGTTGAAGCCGAGGGGATTCCGTTTCTCTCGCCCAATCCTCTCAAGGAAGCCTCGGCACAGGACACTTCTGTGCTGCCAGATAGTCAAAGGGATTTGACCCGTCTGGTGGAAAAGGCAGAAATCCCGACAAATGGCCAAGCGATGCCTTCCGCAATTGAAGCGGGGCCAGTCACCCAAGTTGAGGGGCCTGCCATCGTGGAAGACGTAACTTCATCCCCTAAGCAGCATCTTCTCGATATTGTTCATCATGAGCCAAAGCCGGACGTGGCAGCAAAGGCTTCCATCGGCACCAACAGTGCCCGCCGGTTGAACAAGCGGCTTGGAAGGACAAACAAGTTTGCGAGCGACGACATCGACCAACGCAAGACCGTCAACCGTGCGCCGAAGAATTTGCGAGAGACAACGGTTGAGTTGACTTCAGCCAGTGACGCACGGGTGGACCTAGCGGAGTTGGAGACTGAGAACCGGCGATTGCGCGTGCTGTTGGCCGAAAAGCTTCGTGCGGAGAATGCCATCCTGCGCTCGATGCTGCAATGCAACTGACATAAAGCGATTGGCACTTCAGGCGTATCGCCTTCTCGGGCCGGCGACCGCCACAGTGAGGCTGAAGCTCAAATATTTGGTCAGTGCGTCGAAGGGCTCTGATCCCCTCGCGAGCTAAAAGCTGCCGAAAAGATGATTGTTATGCGCCGGTGCCGTTTTTTTGCAGCAGCCCTTTCTTCTCTAGGTCTTCGGCAATCAGGTTCTCGATATATGAAGCTACCGAGCGGCGCTCGCTCTTGGCGGCTGCCTTTACGGCCTCACTCAACTCCGGATCGACGCGAATGCCTATTGCGGCAGTCTTCGCCATTCTTTCCCTCAAAAATCAAAGTTTGCAATCTACGAACATTTATCGCACTTCGGCGTTGACCGCCATGAAATCAATCAATATACAAATACTAACAAACGCTAACAATTTGAGAAGCTAACACTCGCGCCGGTACAGTAGCGCGGCGTTTCAGGTGAGCCGCACAGTTGAGTTCGCCGCATCGCTGGCCAGTATAATGGATCGGAATAGAACTGCATTTTTCCCTGATGTGCGCCCAAGCGACCGCATCGGGCTGATCGTTGCGCAGAAAGGCGCCTCTATTGGAGGTTGTTCAGTGCATCCAAGCTGATGTGCTCAAATGGAGGATCGGGCGAATGACCAATTCGCAGCACGCAGTCGAAACAACGCGTCGAAGCTTCCTGACAGGCGCAGCCGCATCGATCACTGAGGCAGCGGGAGCTGGTCGGATCGCACGGGGCGGGAACGGCGTTGGTGACGCCGATCCGGTTGTGTCACTGTGGCAGGAATGGCTGGTGGCGCACAAATCCTTCGGCGAAGCCTGCCGTCGGCAGCAGACGCTTGAAACGGAAATGCTTCGCGAACTCCGCAGTTTTCCGAGAGTTAAGATCGTGTTTTCCGAGGACGAGGGATTCGTCTGGGCGTACACCGCAGAAGAGATCGATCGCCTTCTGCCGAACTCCAGAAACGAGGACGTGCGACGGAAGGCATGGGCTGAATTAGCAACACAAAACCTCGATTGGAACGCGGTCGATGTTCGCATCGGATATTCCAAAGCCAAGGAGACTGAAGCGGAAAACGCTGACCGGGAGGATGAGCTATCCGATGCACTATGGGGCGCTGCACCCCAGTCGTTCGCCGGCATCGCAGCAAAGCTGCATTGCGTTTTGGAGACGGAGGATCCAGGCTCGGGTTTGCAGGAAGCGCCGTGGCCGCAGCTGCGCGCTATTCTTGCCGATCTTGTGCGGATTGCGACACCTGGCGATTGATTGTCCAGGCACTCTTTAGCCGTTGCGGAAGACGTTAGCGCTGTCCCAATGGTGAAGCGTTCCGTTCGCCGTTCCGGCAGGAACTGCATCTCCGCAATTACGGTCGTTTGCGGTTATATGACATTCGCGGCGTCAGCCGGGTCCGCAAGCGGCTCTTGCCCCCAATGCAGACGGTCGGGTGTTTCCCTAGTTTCGGCTCTCAAGAGAGCGATTGAGTGTCCGAAGCGACACCGATAACCAGTTCGTAGGCCGTGCTGCGGCCGCCAGCTTCCCCTTTGCGCAGGATGCCTTTTGCCAAAAGGTCTGCGATGTCACGCGACGCGGTGTCCTGGGATGCGTTCGTCAATTTCGCCCATTTGGTCGATGTGAGCTTCCCTTCGAAATTCCCCTCCAGCAACCGATTGAGAACCTTGGCCTGTCGGGGATTGAGGTCGCGCGCGACATGGGTCTGCCAGAACGCATTCTTCAGCATGACATTGTCGAGAGTTAGAAGGGCGGCGCTCAGCGCACTGCTTAGACGATCGAGAAACCATTGAATCCATTTTGTGATATCGAGGTTCTCCTGGGCGGTCACTGATTGCAATGCTTCGTAGTACCCGGCACGCGATTTCTCGATTGCTGCGGACATGGAATAAAGCCGTTGAGCGCCCCCGCCACCGCGCGCAAGGACCATGTCGGCAATCGCGCGGGTTATCCGGCCATTGCCGTCGCCGAACGGATGGATGGCGACGAACCACAAATGCGAGATAGCTGCCTTGAGGAGAGGATCCATCTGCTGTGATCCATTGAACCAATCGAGGAATGCCTTCATCTCTGCCTCCAGGCGATCGGCCGGCGGCGCGACATAGTGCACCTTCTCATGCCCGAAAGCTCCGGACACTATTTCCATGCGGCCTCCGGAATCGTCACGCCAATCGCCTACGCGAAGTCGATGTCCCCATTCATTGCGACCGGTGGGAAATAGCGCGGCGTGCCACTGAAAAAGACGTTCCGATGTTAAAGGTTTGAAGCAGTCAATCGTTGCGTCGAGTGTTATGTGAACGATTCCATCGATCGAGCGGCTGGGCGTCACGAAGCCATCGATATCAATACCAAGTCGTCTAGCCAATGAGGATCTGACCTGTTGCTCATCCAGCCTTTCCCCCTCAATCGCTGACGATTTTACGACGTCGTCCGTCAGCGCCCGCAGGAATGTTGTTTCACGAGTTCGAAAGCCGAGGCTCTCTACGCGACCAATAAGGCGGCCCTGGTCAAGGCGCACGTTTGCGAGCGAGGTCGCAAGCTCGTCTGATTGCCATTCAAAACTTGGCCAATTTGGAGACTGCCAAATATAGGTCATACTCCATGATTGAGACTTGATGCGGAGAATAGCAAGCTTATTCTCCGCAAACATGCGGAGTAAAATCGTGTTATCTCCGCAACCCTTCAAAAAAAGTCATATGGAGAGTTCGACAAGAACAGTGTGACGATCTCAGCTTTATCCCCGAATCCAAGCGGATTGTAATTTGAGCGGGCAAGAGCGGAAAAAATTCTCAAGGTAGCTAGCTGCCTGATTCCGATAACTATTCGCCGAATTTTCAATCATCAGGATAATATTCCCATCCCTTCGGTTGCTTGACTCTTCGCTGCGGCAGGAACAGAAACAGAACATCCGCATTTGTCCAGCATGATGCTGGTCCAAAATCTCCTCCACACGACCTTGAAGAGAGCCGTGAACGATGACTGCTGCCCGAGTCCGAGGGATATCGGATGTGATCTCAGATCTGCGTGGGCGGATCTCAACGATGGAAGGCGTATCGGCCAGGAAAGCCGGCTGTCTTGCCTTCGGTGTTCCCGAGATCGATGCGATCCTGCCCGGCGGTGGGCTGGCCTACGGCGCATTGCACGAGTTCGCCGGTGGCGGGGCAGGGACTGTTGACGGTGCTGCCGCAGCATTGTGTGCCGCCGGCATCGCCGCGCGAACCAAGGGCCCGATCGTTTGGTGCCTGACCCGGCCCGACCTGTTCTTCCCCGCCCTGGCACAGGTTGGTCTTCATCCCGACCGGGTGATCTTCGTCGAGTCCGACAAGGAAGAGGACGTGCTTGCCAATATGGAGGAGGGCTTGGCCTTCGGTGGCCTCGGCGCCGTGGTCGGCGAACTCGTCCGATTGCCAATGGTCAGCTCCCGGCGGCTGCAGCTTGCCGCGGAACGCACGAGCACGATGGCGCTCGCGGTGCGGCGATGGCGACGGCAGACGGAGGCAAACGACTTTGGTCAGCCGACGGCCTCGACGACACGGTGGCGTGTCAGCGTCATGCCGTCCGAGGACCTTCCGGTGCCTGGCGTCGGTCGGGCGCAGTGGTTTCTGGAACTGATGCGCGTGAAAGCGGGTGAATGTGCTGAGTTTCTCGTAAGGGCATGTGATGACAAGGGTCGTATCGATCTATCTCCCGGATCTGCCGACCGATCGGATCAGACGCGACGATCCCACAATTCCGGCTGAGCAGGCAATCGCGGTGATCGCCAAAAGCGGTTCGAAACGTTGGGTATCATCAGTGGATACGGCTGCGCGCAAAGCCGGCCTGCGTGTTGGCATGCCGGCGGCCAAGGCCCAGGCGCTGTTTCGCGGACTGATGCTGGTCGATGCTGAGCCTGATGTCGATGCGGCGGCACTTGAACGGATAACGCTATGGGCGCTCACCCAATATTCCCCAATCGTTGCCGTCGACGGCACTGATGGCATCGTGCTCGACACGGAAGGCGCCGATCATCTTCAGGGTGGCGAACTACCCATGGTCACGAAGATCTCCAACCAGTTCCTGGCGCGCAAGCTGACAGCGCGCGTTGCGATCGCCGACACCTGGGGTGCGGCGCACGCCTGTGCGCGGGCGATCAGCCGCGAGACCGTCATCGTACCTGTTGGCAAGACCGTTGCTGCCGTCGAAAAGCTGCCGATCACGCTCTTGCGGCTACCGGAGAAGATCCTCAGTGATCTCCGCACGCTCGGCTTCCACACTGTTGGCGAGTTGGCCAATACCCCACGCGCGCCGCTGACGCTGCGTTTCGGACCGGAAATCGCCCGACGCCTCGACCAGATGTTCGGCCGCGTCGCAGAGCCGATCGATCCGATCCGAACGCCAGAGCTGATCGAGGTCACAAGAGCCTTCGCAGAGCCAATCGGGGCTGCCGAGACCATCGACAAATATGTCGGCCGCCTGGTCGTACAGCTGATTGGCGAGCTGCAGAAGCGCGGTCTGGGCGTGCGCCGCGCCGACCTGATCGTCGAGAAGGTCGACGGCAGCAGGCAGGCGATCCGCGCCGGAACGGCCAAGTCCGCCCGTGATGTCGCCTGGCTCACCAAGCTGTTTCGTGACCGGACGGAAAAGATCGAGCCTGGCTTCGGGATCGAGAAATTGACGCTGGTTGCCGTCATGGCTGAACCGCTCGAGGACATGCAAAGGGTCTCGTCCCTGGTCGAAGACGACGTGAGGGATGTCACGCCGCTGATCGACATTTATGGCAATCGCGGACAACGGGTCTATCGTGTGGCGCCGGTTGCCTCCGATGTACCCGAACGCTCGGTTCAGCGCATTGCCGCCGCCTCGGATCCACTCGAATTCGCATGGGTCGGTCATTGGCGCCGGCCAGTCCGCCTTCTGCCGCGCCCGGAACTGATCACCGCCATCGCCCTAATGCCGGATCACCCGCCGGCCTCGATTGTCTGGCGCGGCCGGCGGCGAAAGGTCAAGCGTGCCGATGGTCCGGAGCGCATCTTCGGCGAGTGGTGGCAGCGCGACGCCGAGATGGAGGCGGTCAGGGACTACTTCGTCATCGAGGATGAATCCGGCGAACGGCTCTGGGTGTTTCGAGCAGGTGATGGTGTTGATCCCGAGACCGGTGACCATCGCTGGTTCATGCACGGGATATTCGCATGAGCTATGCCGAGCTCCAGGTCACGACACATTTCTCGTTTTTACGCGGAGCGTCGTCTGCCAACGAGCTCTTCACCCGGGCAAAAGAGCTTGGCATCGAGGCGATCGGGGTCGTCGATCGAAACAGCCTGGCCGGTATCGTCCGCGCACTGGAAGCGTCTCGCGCCACCGGCCTGCGACTGGTCGTCGGCTGCCGACTCGATCTTGTCGATGGCATGTCGGTGCTGGTCTATCCGACCGATCGCGCCGCCTATTCCCGGCTGACGCGCCTGATTACCCTTGGAAAGAGCCGGGGTGGCAAGAACAATTGTATTCTCCATTGGGACGACGTCGTCGCCTATTGCGACGGGATGCTCGGCATTCTGGTGCCTGATCTCGCTGACGAGACCTGCGCCGTGCAGCTGCGCAAGCTGGCCGAAATCTTTGGCGATCGTGCCTATGTGTCGCTCTGTCTGCGCCGGCGGCCGAACGACCAGCTGCGCCTGCACGAGATCTCCAACATGGCCGTGCGGTTCAAGGTCAAAGCCGTGGTCACCAATGACGTGCTCTTCCATGAACCGGGTCGACGACAGCTGCAGGATGTCGTCACCTGCATCCGTCATAAGACAACGATCGATGACGTCGGCTTCGAGCGCGAGCGGCACGCCGATCGCTATCTGAAACCACCAGAGGAAATGCAACGGCTGTTTCCGCGTTACCGGCAAGCGCTGGCGCGGACGATGGAGATCGTGCGGCGTTGCACGTTTTCGCTCGAGGAGCTGACCTATCAGTATCCGGAGGAAGCGATTGTACCAGGCAAGGACGCCCAGTCCTCGCTAGAGCACTATGTCTGGGAATGCGTGCCCGATCGTTACCCGGAAGGCCTCCCGCCGGATGTCCTGAAGATCGTGCGCCACGAGCTCGACCTCATCCGCACCATGAAATATGCGCCCTACTTCCTGACCGTCTTCTCGATCGTCCGGTACGCTCGCAGTCAGGGGATCTTGTGTCAGGGTCGCGGTTCGGCCGCCAACAGCGCGGTCTGCTATATTCTCGGCATCACCAGCATCGATCCGATAAACGGCAACCTGTTGTTCGAGCGCTTCGTCAGCCAGGAGCGCGACGAGCCGCCTGACATCGATGTGGATTTCGAACACGAGCGCCGCGAAGAGGTCATTCAATGGATCTACCGGACCTATGGCCGGGAGAAAGCAGCGCTTTGTGCCACCGTCACGCGCTACCGAGCCCGCGGCGCCATCCGCGATGTCGGCAAGGCGCTCGGGCTGCCTGAAGACGTGATCAAGGCGCTTTCCTCAGGCATGTGGTCCTGGTCGGAAGAGGTCTGCGATCGCAATGTCCGCGAACTCAATCTCAATCCGGAGGATCGGCGTCTCGCCCTGACCCTGAAACTGGCACAGCAACTGATGGGGGCCCCGCGCCATCTCGGCCAGCATCCTGGCGGCTTCGTCCTCACTCATGACCGGCTCGATGATCTCGTTCCAATTGAGCCGGCGACCATGAAGGATCGACAGATCATCGAGTGGGACAAGGATGATGTCGAGGCGCTGAAGTTCATGAAGGTCGATGTGTTGGCCCTCGGCATGCTCACCTGCATGGCCAAGGCCTTCGAGCTCATTCGCGAGCACAGGGATCAATACATTGATCTCGCAACGATCCCGCAAGAGGATCCAGCGACCTATGCGATGATCCGCAAGGCAGACACGCTCGGGACCTTTCAGATCGAAAGCCGTGCCCAGATGGCCATGCTGCCGCGACTGAAGCCGCGGACCTTCTATGATCTCGTCGTGCAGGTCGCGATCGTTCGCCCCGGGCCTATCCAGGGTGACATGGTCCATCCCTATCTGCGTCGACGCGAAGGCAAGGAGGAGGTCGTCTATCCGACGCCGGAACTTGAGGCGGTTCTTGGCAAGACGCTTGGTGTGCCGCTATTTCAGGAAAGCGCCATGCGGGTCGCCATGGTCTGCGCCGGGTTCACCGGCGGCGAGGCAGACCAGCTGCGCAAATCCATGGCCACCTTCAAGTTCACCGGTGGTGTGTCGCGCTTCAAGGACAAGCTCGTGTCCGGCATGGTGAGGAACGGCTACACCCATGAGTTCGCCGAGAAGACATTCAGCCAGCTTGAGGGGTTTGGCTCCTACGGCTTTCCGGAAAGCCATGCGGCGTCCTTCGCCTTGATTGCCTATGCCTCGAACTACATCAAGCGCCATTTCCCGGAGGCATTCTGCGCGGCGCTGATCAACAGTCAGCCCATGGGGTTTTACGCGCCAGCCCAGATTGTCGGCGACGCTCGAGCCCATGGCGTCGAGGTGCGTCCCGTCTGCATCAACCGGTCTCGGTGGGACTGCACCCTGGAGAGGATCGGCAATAGCGACCGGCATGCCGTCCGGCTGGGCTTCCGGCGGGTCAAGGGCTTGGCGGTCGCCGATGCTGCCCGCATCGTCACGGGTCGCATGAACCGCGACTTCCAGTCGGTCGATGACACCTGGCGCCGGTCCGGTGTCCCCGCTGAAGCTCTCGTTCAGCTCGCCCAGGCGGATGCCTTCCTGCCGTCGTTAAAGCTCGAGCGCCGCGATGCGCTCTGGGCGGTCAAGGCATTGCGCGACGAACCCCTGCCGCTGTTTGCCGCGGCCGCTGAGCGCGAGATGCAGACCATCGCCGAACAGCAGGAGCCGGACGTGGCGCTTCGGCAGATGACCGATGGCCACAACGTCATTCAGGACTACAGCCATACCGGGCTGACACTACGCCAGCATCCAATTGCCTTCCTGCGGCAAGACCTGCAGGAGCGCAACATCATCACCTGCAGCGAGGCGATGAATGCGCGCGATGGACGATGGGTCTATACAGCTGGCCTCGTCCTCGTGCGCCAGAAACCAGGGTCGGCCAAGGGTGTAATGTTCATCACCATCGAGGACGAGACCGGGCCGGCCAACATCGTGGTCTGGCCAACGCTGTTTGAGAAACGTCGCCGCGTCGTGCTTGGATCCTCGATGATGGCGATCAATGGGCGGATTCAGCGGGAAGGGGAGGTGGTGCACCTGGTGGCGCAACAGCTGTTCGATCTATCGGGCGATCTTTCGGGGCTGGCAGATCGCGACACCGAGTTCAGGTTACCGACGGGCAGGGGTGATGAGTTTGCGCATGGCGGTGGTCCCGATCCACGCGATACGCCGAAGCCGGTCGTTCAGGCGCGGGATATGTTTGTCCGCGATCTCCATATCGACACGCTGAAGGTGAAGGCGCGAAATTTTCATTGAAATTCAAAGATGAAATTGCGGGTCCGCGGTTCATATCGCATCACGGCGTGATGATGAGTGTGAAACTCATTGAGCAGTCGCCTTTGAACAAACGTGGCGCTTAAATTCGTGCTGCAGGTGTCGAGTGCGAAGAGATCAAGACACTACAACGTTGAAACGCACGGACGATCAGACGATAGCTATCGCGAAGTCGTCCAAGATTTGCGCCACTTCATCTCGAAAATCCAGCAGCGGTCAGGCAGTCGTTACCCTTAGTTTTGTAAGCGCGCGATCGAACAGGACAACATTGGTTTCGCCATTCAAGCGAGAATCGTAAATGATCCCATCGGGTTTCTCGTCGTGAAGCCAGAGTGCTCTTGACCATTTCTGCCCGAGTTCGTGCGAAGCGGCACGGGCGGCATCAGTTGGAATCCTCATCCGCAGCATATTGTCCGAGCGCAGGTCCGCCAGCCGAGTAGGTTCAATGGTCGCGACAGAGGCGCAGGATGCCTCGAGAAGTTCCCCCATGCCGATAGGGAAGGTGCCCTTTGATCCGATTGCGCGCTCGCGCAAGATCGCTTCTGCGAAGCAGACCTTGATGCTGCTGCCGAAATAAACGACGCCGAAACGTTCAGGAGGAGTGAGGGCAATTTCAGGATCACTGAAGCGGCTCGATCCGAAGCCGTACCCAAGCGGATCGGGATACCGGCTTTGGTAGAGCCGGTACCACGATGCCACAGAGGTCAGTTCATGAATCACCAGTTCGCGCGAACCAAAGTCAGTTGGCGGAAGCAGGTTCGATGAGTTGCTCAGGAGAAATCACCCTTGCCAATCGAGTATGCTGCTCCCACTGCGTCTTCGATCCTACCGGCGCGCAGCATTTCGAGACCTGTTCGACCGCCAAGGCTACCGCTTTCCTGCAAAAGGAACCGGTACACCGCCCAAGGGTGCCCGTTCAAAGCCTCAAATAGTTGCGCGAGGCCACCAAGCAGTTGGCCGTCATCTCCAATCTGCCATTTTGGAAACCGCACGCCTCGCTTCGCTCCTTCGAGCCCGAGAACCTCGTGGCGCTTGCGCTTTTTGTTCACCGTCTCGCGTGTCGAGCCAATCTCATCGGCAAACTCGTCTGCAGACAACATCTCGGGCCGTTTAAGGATCTCAGCGACACGCTCGCTTCCGCGCCGCTTTGCGGCCGCGAGGGCTATATCCAGTGCGTCCTTTTGTGGTGTGATTTCCTCGATCTCGATTTCGGGTTCTTCGTCCGAGGATCGAATGACATATGTCACACGAACAGTGCCACCTGTGTTCTTGGCGCGTTTGACGCCTTCGGAAACGCCAGAAAGCACTCGCGCGGCGGTCGCACGGGCCGCTGCTTTTTTCTCGAAGAGTGGCTCCCATTTACCAGCATATCCGGTAATTAGATTGCCGCGACGCTCGGTGCGCTTGCGGGAACCACCCTTCTTATCGGTCATGGCCATAGGGCACCTCCGCATAGAATATGGCGCATCTCGTCAGGTTCGTCAACTTCGTCAGCCAAATTAGAGCTCTGTACTACTCGTAGTGCAGAGCCATTGATCCAGAGCTAAAGTTGCCACTCGTTTCTCATCCGCTGTGCTCCTTATCAAGCTGCTTGCCAAACCTCATTTAGAACTCTGGCTGCCAGGGCTGCCTTGTCCTGCGGCAGAAATCTCCCGTAGTGTTGTTGAATCATGTCTGGCGTGTCCTGGATTGCGTAACTTGCCTGCTCATAGGATCCGGTAAGCTTCAGAATATGCGTTGCGAGCACATCGCGCACATTATGCGGCCCATGCGGCAATAGTCCTTTGATTGCTCCGCGACCTGTGTATGGGTTGTAAATTCCGTAGCGCTGGATCACGAGCCGCCACGCTTCGTAGAAGGTCGTCTGGTTGTATGATGCATCAGTGCTGCTTAGCTTCACCGTTTTCACGAAAAAGGTTCTTGGGTCATCCGCCTCGCCAGAGCGTCAACTGCAGCTGGTCGGCCTGAATGACATCTGTCTGTTCGAGCGAGGACAGGGTCACACCTAACAAGCGCACGCCCTTTGGTGGCGGGAAAACAGGCTTGAGTAGAGAGCCGATGGTCTCCTCGATCTCGCGGGCCGACAGGAATGGCCGCTCACCCGTCTGGGCCCGCGTGATCTGCGTGAAGTCAGCGTACTTCACTTTCAAAGTGACGGTTTTCGCCCGTATGGCATCGGACTCGCAATATCGCCATAAAATGCGGCGTAGAGGGTCGATGGTTCGATTCCGCTCAAGAGCATTTTGGATCTAACGAATAGGCGGAAGACCGCCGCAGTCCCATCCAATCCAAGCTAGTTGAAGCGTCGAAGCCGGTGATCACGTCTCTCATCCAGTGAGAGCGGAGCTTATCCTCGAAAAGCAGGAGAATGCGCAGGCGGCAACAGCCACATGCGCTGCCCTGGGAAGCAGATGTGGCACCTTACGTCGTGGCTTCCAACTTCACATTTGTCACGATGAGGCCAGACGTAACAAGCAGCAGCATGCCGCCGGTTACGAACACACCGACGACACCTGCCAAGGCATAGATAACGCCGCCGCCCGTTTCAGTCTTATTGGGTGCGGCTTTGGCCATCCAAGTGGACCAAGCGACGGGAACTGCTCCGTACGCGAGGCCCCAAACAGCGGTGAGCGACGCTAGGGTCATCATGGCGCCTGTCAGGCCAGTCAATGCGAGTACAATAGCAGCAATGACTAGCGGCATGAGTGACAGCGTTGCTGAAGAATAGGTGGAATGGTTCGGAAGCCCCATATAGTGCCCAGCAGACGCAACAAGTATGATCGATCCGCCGCCTTGCATCAGTGGCAGCATCTTCTGCGTCAGAAACAGAGGATCCTTCGCCATCAGAAGGAAGGTGCGGTCATAGTGATCCTCTGTGATTTCGAGGAGCGGCACCTGCTCGGTAAACCGGGCGCTGGCCACCACATTGACCTTGCCCTTCGACTTTCGGACGATGTCAGTAACCCGGTCCAGGGCCTCGAGTTTGCCTGCATCCGCCTGGATCGCGGTAACGTTGCTCCCAATAACTTTTCAGCCTCGTCGAGAGCGTCCTGGCGGCGGCCAAAGATGAAGACATAGGCGCCCTCCTTGACGAAGCGTTCAGCTATTGCCAGTCCGATGCCACTGCTTCCACCGCTGATGACTGCAATTTTGCCGGCTAGTCTAGTCATGATGGGGCTGCGGCGTGATCCGCGGGAAACAGACCCATAAATGAGCGGCACTCCGCAGGTGTTCGCCAGCGCGGCTGAGAACATCATCTAGCCGACGCCCGGCGGCCCGCTAATCAAGACCCCAGCATCGACATCTCGCCAACGGATCAGACCAGACTTATAGTCCGCCAAGTCCCAAGCAAGCTCGTATCCCCATTAAGGGCGGGTCGGAAACCATGCATCTCGTCGAGAGTGCGCCCGACCGTCTCCGCTATCCGTGGCTCGGGTTCTACAATCAGCTTCGAAAATTGTTGACGTCGAAAGCGCTCCAAAGCCTGGAGGGCACCGCGCCGATCTTGAAACGCGGAGTGAAGTCGTTCCCATGGTTGATGTACCAGAAGGTCAACGAGCTTCTCGTCCACTGGAAGGCCTTCCCGCAAAAGCGCCGCCTGTGCGTGCCTTCTCGAGCGGGTGCCGATTTCGACCACCCCATCCGAGAAAAGCGCCTCGTCGTCGGTCAACTGATACTTCGGGGTTGACAAGAAAATTCCCGACTGGCCCCTAGCCGACGGGTTTGGAGCCTGCGTCAGCGACATTTCGCTTAAAGGTGAGCTTTATGGCGCCAGTGCCTCCAACGCTGGTACCACTACCGAGTAGCCCCACTCTCCCTTCGGCAGTGATTTCGACCGATAGTTCAATCTGCTCCAGGTGAACAGCAGGTGCCGCCCTATCGAAAGCATACTCGACGACCTCGGCCAAATTGGCGAATTGCTCCCGCAATGTATCACCACTGACTTTCACCATCCTCGACCCGGCGGATATTACGCCCGAACCAAACCCCCCGCCGATATCATCTCCGCTTCTTGCGTCGGCATTCAGGTGGGACGACGAGGTAATCACATATATCTCTTTCGTCATGCTAGATGTCCTCTAGTTCACAAACAACACGGAATCCGACACGCCCTTCCCATCCGGTTGAGTCTTGGGCCATCCGATCTCGCGACGCAGAGCGGCAGAGCGCGGGATTGTGAGACCAGGCGCCGCCTCTCAAGGCACGCAGGTTATCACCGTCCTCTGTGTCGAAGGCGCTTCCGTCGCTTGGCAACCAATCGAGCCGTGGGGACCACCTATCCAGACAATGCTCCCAGACGTTGCCGTGCATATCGAAAAGACCAAATCCGTTCGGAGGGTAGGATGCGACGGGCGTAGGTTTGCCGCGAAACACGCCCGGTGGTCCACCTGCATAGGTACCGGAAGGGTATTCGATGCCGTCATATGTGGTCGATGCAATTTCTCTTTCGAAACTTGTACCGCAGACCGCGCCTCCGTCACCACAATAATTGGCAAGTGTATCGGTGAGCGTCGGCCCGAAATGAAAGGCAGTCGTCGTTCCTGCACGGCAGGCGTATTCCCACTCCGCCTCGCTGGGCAATCGGTATCGACGCCTCGAGATGTTGCTTAGGCGAGCACAGAACTCTGTCGCCTCCTGCCAGGAAACGGTTTCCACTGGTTGGTCGCCGCCTTTGAAGGAGGAGGGATCAGGTGACAGTGGCCAGTTTAAAGTCTCCGGATGACCATCATAGACGGAAAGCCATTGCTGTTGCGTCACGACCGTTCTGCTCATCGCGAACGGGGCAATACGTAACGGCTGCATTCGACGGCTTTCGGCGGACTTGGCAGGCCACTCACCGACAGCAGCTCCCATCTGGAACTCCCCGCCGGGCAACAGACTCATTTCAAATGTCGTCTGGTCGTCAATATTTTCGGCAAAGTATCGAATTCTTTGGCGAAAGGTGGGAAGCGGCTTTCCCTCCGCGTTTACCGTTTTGACATCAACATAGGTGCTCATGGCGTTAATGGGAGGAGCTTTCCCAGCCCAATTCCGGGTTCTCCACTGAACCACTCCGGCAGCCACACCGGCCACCGCAATGGATCCGATTCCGAGGCCCGTCAGCACCTGTCGTCGGCTGGGACCCAGGGCGGGTTCGGCAAACTTGTTGGTCGGATCAAGCTGGCGCGTGCGCGGTGAGGTCGCGGGGTCGTGAACGTTGCTCCGCTCGCCGACGTCATCTTCATCTATTCGCTGGAGCTTTGCCGCAATTCGCCTGATGGACGACTGCGCCAACGCGTCGCCGGGATCGACCGTCAGAACGCGCCACCATAGCTGATCGGCAAGAGCGAGATCGGCACTCTCTTCCGCCTGGTAGGCCTCCAGCTTCAGTGGTTCAAGATCGTCGACCACAGCGACCGAAGGCAGAAGTATAAACTTCCGCTTCGAAAGCGGCTCCGCGAAGGTGCAGGGAGTTTGTACGGGCTTTCCATAAAGGCGGCATATCTCGGGTACACGCGTCTGCAGGTAGCTGTCCAATCGCTCAACGGTAGCGCAGTTGTGTTCGCCCCTCAGTTCCAGTGCCTCCAGCAGCCCGTATGTAAACGCGCCGTGGCCAAGTTCCGGAATTTCATAGGAGAACTCGGATGCTGAGCATGAGCTCAACGTAACGGTACCCTTGAGTTTTTCCAGGCCGGCTCCCTGTCCATCGCGCGCGCCCTCATTTCGGCAGGCGTCGAGCAACATGACAACGTTGCCAGCACCGCTTCGGCGCAGCCGCTCCACAACATATCGGACGGGAATTCCCGTCTCGTCGACGTTTCCTGGATCGACGTCCATGGGGAGCAGATAGTCCTGTTCGCCCGAACGTTTTCCATGACCCGCGAAGAAGAACCAAAGATTGTCACTCGGTCTCAGAAAGGGCTGGTCAAAGCGTACGCGTAGGAAGCGTCTCAAATTAATGAACGTAGGGGTGGCCTGAAGTGAATGACCAAAGTCAGCCTCTATCGGCTCCGCGCCCTCGCCAAATAGGTATATGTTATTAAACTTGGCGGATCTCCTGAAATAGCCGGCAACTGCCTCAGCGTCCTGCTTCGCGAAGCCGAGGGACTTTATGTTGTCATATCTGTTGATCCCGACGCAGATTGCCCAGTTTTCACTCATCTGGATCACAGGTCCTGAAAACCTAGTTTCTCATCGGTGCCGACCCATCATTCATGGGAGCGCTACCGGGTCCCATCGGCGACTGGCTTGACGAAGACCTCGTAGATGACGAACTGTTGGTGTTCCCACCCGAATTGCGGCCCTGACCCTGCTGGAAAGCGGCGCTGCCGGGCTTGTCTGTGCAACCTGTGCCACTCCTCGATCCGCTCTTCGGAGCCTTGCATTTCACAAGCTGGAACATGGCAGCATCGGCCGTCGGTTTAACCGGTTGACCGCCTGGTGCCGGTGCAGCAGTTGCTGAAACTATTCCAATGGCCATAAGCACGCCGGCGGTGAAAGCACTACTTACTATCACATCCATAATACCCTCCTGTGGCAACGGTAATTTAGTGTATTCTCACATACCAAGAGTTGCTAGCAAAAAAACTATGAACGTAACCTCGTCGTGCATTGATCCCACGACGAGCAGCTTGCAAGGCAAGTATAGGTCGGCAGTGAGGAATACAGGCGGCAGCAACACCGAACGAAGAGCGTTGACAATGGATGTTGCGGAAGCAGCCACACGATGTTGCGAGGCGGGCTCGGACAATCATGGGCCTGATATTTGACGTCACCCAGACGGAAGGCCGACGAAGGGTCACGCTTGTGTGCAGGTTCCATCAGTTATTGCTTCAATCCGGATTTCTTGTTGGACCGCACGCGTCCCGCAACTGCCTTAAGGAGCTTGGATCCAATCGACACGGGAGAACCGCGTTTTCAATGTATCTACGGCGTTACGTTTACGGACTTTCTCACTCCTGCTTTTGTGAAGAACGGTGCGAGGTTGCGTGGGTTATATGTCTCTTGGGAGCGCGTCGCTGAATTGTCGTCCGCTGAGACGTTGGATTGCCGCCCATACCGCTCAACGAGACTGGCATGGAGATATTCGTTTATTGTCGCTACAGGCGCTCCGGCCCCGTTGCGTGGACGATACAGGGTTTCGTAGAAATCGACGTGAATCGGTGTTTCGCAGACCTGCCTGATGGTTGGCGTTAATCGGTCCTTTCCCGACCAGCTCGTGCGAGAATCGTGACGAGGCGAGATTGTGTCGAGGCCTTGCGGCAGCGTGCTCCAGTCTATGACAAGGCCACACTTTTCTGCCATCCTGGCCATCCAGATCAGCGGGATATCCGCGAGTGCCCGATCCTTGTATCCGCCGCCGACATCAGCGTGAGCGCCCGCAAACCAGACCTGCTGTATGTCGGTATCTGGCGGTTGGATGCCAGTCCATAAAGTGGGCACAAACTCGTCTCTGAATTCATCGACCGCCAAGGCGTGATAGGCATTTTTCACAATTTTTGAGGGGCTTGTATTGTGGAAGCCGTATTCTTTGTCGTTTAAAAAGCTTAAGAGGTGGCTCGGCACCCCTAGCGCGCCGACTGTGTCCCAGACACCCATAAACTGAATTGTTACCCGCACGTGTGCTTCGGTCGATGCGACACGAACAAAGTCCTCTGGACTTCGCACATCTTTATCCCTGTAATACCGCCAGGCCTTGTCGAGGTCCGCCAGCGTCTGGCGCTTCAGCAATCCACATGAACCTATCAGTCCTGCAAGACTCCGCGCCGTAAACGCTCCCCTGGAGAAGCCGAACAGATAGATCTCGTCACCGGGCAGATAGTTCTGAGCAAGGAACATGTAGCCGGACTTGATATTTTCATCTATCCCCAGACCGGTTGCCCCTTCCACAATCCTCTGGATCTGAAGTCCCGCCGCGCCTATGCCACGAAGGTATAAAACTATCTGTGGAATTCCCCTTGTATTCTTGGTTGCATGGATCGACCGCGCGATATGCGCGACGTTGGTTTCCGCTCCGCCGCTGTCGGCGCTGTTCCAGGTTCCATCGAAACAGATGATGAGCCTTTTCTTCATAGCAATTAGCCTCTCATGAAAGGACGTGTCTCAATGTGGTTACAGGGCTTGCAAACGCAGCCAGTCTCTCTGCACTTGGTTGCGCTCGGTTTGCGACGGGCATGGTTCGCCATTGTGGTAGACCCACCTTGCGAAAAGGCTTCAGAAGCGCTTGTCTGCCCATGCGTGACAGTTGAAAACTCTACTTAAATACTTCATCGCCAGGCATGACCGCTGTCATGAAGCGATACGAATGGTTGGCAACGTATCTGGGATCGCTCTTGATCATCGACATGAATTTCCGGTGACCTTCTTTGGTCCGTCCGACCAGGCACCCGGCACTGGTTCGACCTAGGTCATCTTTGGGTGCGTCGTACCCCCAGTGTTGGTTGATTGCGAACAGACCGGTATCGACCTCGTCCCCAGTTCGCCGGAAGTCCATGTTAAGATCTCTGCAAACGGTAATCGGCTCGACCTGAACTAGCGCCTCATGAGCCGAGGGGGAGTTTGCGTGATGGGTTCCAACAACCCAGGCCTTGTACTGGTTGAAGGCGATGCGGGCCGCGCCTTTCCGGTTCATTGGCTGAACCGTCCAATAGCGACCTGGTTCGGTCGTGCCATCCCATGTCGAGGCTTGGAAGTCCAATCTCCCTCCCGCATCGAGTGAAAAGACAACGCGAAGGTCATTGAACTTATTCGGCGCGTCATCATTGAGCGTGCCATCTGGGTTCACTCCTTCGAGATAGACGATGTTCTTGCAGTCGGGGTGTTGGCTGATGAAGTAGCCTCTGCTCCGCATGTATCGGATTACCTTGTCAAACCATGCTCCGCTCGCTGCGACGTCTGGCAGGAACGCGGTCGGGGCTGCTAGTCGCTGCGCAATCTCCACATTAAAGCCGTCCTGTAGGGAGACGCCATTCAGATCGCAAAATTCACTGAGCGCCCACGAAGATACCGGCCCGAACATCCCGTCTGCCGGGGGGTCGAGATATCCCAGTTCGTTGAGTCTCCACTGAACCGCTTTTGCGAGCGCTTCATTCCCGCTCAGTTCAGCGACGAGAACAGGGGGGCCATTGTATTGGGAGAGCGCCCTTGTGCCTTCTCCGCCTGAAACCGGTCCGCTGGCTGCAGATTTTCTGAACTTCGATGGCTGGATGTTCTTCGCAAGGTAGTCATTCAGCCAATTCCTGTATGCCTTCGTTGAATTGCCTGCGGCTGCGTCGACATAAGCCTGTGCTTTGCTCTGGCCAACCTGTTTGGCAAGATCACTGAAGGTATAGGCCTTTGTTCCCTTCAGGAACGCCTGCGCGCCTCCCAATCCTTCGTGGTGGGCAAGGTAAATGAACGCCGCCTTCTCATCGTCACCGATTTCTTCGTTCACCAGACCAGAATCAACAAGAGCCTTGAGATTGGACGCTCCGTATTCTGCAGCCGCGATGATGGAAAGTTCGGGGTCGAACCTGAGCGAAAGCAGCGTCTCTTCCATCCCCGGCACAATTCGATTGCCGGGCGCAATGCAGCCAGCGATCCGTGCGTGCTCGTTCAGATAGGTGAGTTTCTTCGTTGCCTCCCCAAGCCAGGTCGCGGCGAGGAACTGGGTTAGGCCGGCGGCGCTGCTGGTGGAAGCCGTCGAGTTCCTGTCCCACTCGCCGTTTGGAAGCTTGGCTGCTTCTGCATTAATCAATGCGGCGAGTGCTGCAGCAGCGATGTCCGTACGCTTCTCCGCGGTCAACAGATGCGGACGATATGTCTCATTTGGACCAAGGACGAGTTCGCTATAGGTCGTGTCGATAGCCTGATCATCAGCCGAGGCTCTTTCCTCCGATGCGCCTGATGAGGCGGAATCTATCCATCCGCTTACAACGCTTCCATCCGCCAATCGTATGTCGACTTTCTGCCAGGGTGGAAGCTGCAAGCGAACACTGACGATCGAACCCGAAATGACCGAAGGCTTACCCGCCGGTTCATCGAACAGCTGGATCTCATGCCCGGAGTCCTCTTTAAGTGCATCGGAATGCACCCAACCAAGGACTTGCTTTCCCTTATCGCCGGCAAAAGCGACCTTCATCCATGGCTTGACTTCGCGTAGGCTCGACACAGCATCGCCGATTTTGAGTCTGGCGACCTCCGGTGACGTATCGTCCGGATCTGGTCGAAGCGAGGTTGCTGCAATCAGAACATAGTCCACTAATACATCCTCCCAACATATCAAACTATGGAGACGGTCGGCTGGCATGCGTACGCAAAGGGCATTGAAGCAAGCGCTTGGATTGTCGATACGGCCGTTACGGCACCGATCCGGATTGGAGCGAGGACCCGACAATTACTGCGTCCGGTATTTTGGAAAGGCCGTCGGAAGCGGTTATCGTCGGCTTGATCATTCTGGACTCCAAGCTCCTCCCGTAGACGATCAGTCCGCCGACGCAGACTATGATGAAAAGGAGAACCTGATTGAGCAGATAGACGGGTTGGGCCAGATATCCTGGGCTTATTATCAGCGTGAAGGCGTTCAACGCGATCGGGCCTACACTCAAGATCAAATACAAGGTTTTTTCGTTGCGAGGCAGCTTCAGACTGATAATGTCAGTGAGGATGCACAGTCCCACGGAATAGACGCCAATGCTCACGGCAACCCCTATATTCGTCAGCATCGTGTGGAGCAGGTCGGATGCACCGGTCTCGAACATCACAAACTTGTAGTAGGCAACGTACTGCAGCATGAGCGCGGGAAATGCCGCGACGCTTGAGGCCAGCAGAATGCCGCCGTAGGACGAGATAGGCATCCCTTGAAAATCATAGAATGTCAGCCATTCTTGATTTCGAAGCTTGGCGGATCGTAGGAACAGTGCTGTCGCGGCACCAAACCAAAATGCGAGTGTCAGGCAGACCGCATCAAGCCCGGCCTTTAGAAAACCGGTCCGTACGACTACGTCTATTGTACTTCTGCCACCATCGACGTGGATTAGATCAAGAAACGCAGAGTTTTCCGTCGCAATCCTGTAGATACCAATTGCCAACGCAGAGACCACGACAACCAGTACACTCGACATCAAAAGGCTATTGTACCACGGTTCCTTGGTCGTTCCGTCCGATCTGATCAACTGCGCAAATGCGCGCAGGACCGGGTCCTTGAACCGCCCGTCGCGTTCGGCAATGCCACCGGTTGTCAGCATTGCTGCATCGACTGGTCTTTCCAATTCGCGCAACGTCCTCCTATCGTTACGTGCGATGATCGCGAACAGAGCCATCAGCCGTTTGGCCGCTGTATCGCACTCCTTGGTCAGTTTGCTCCAGGAGTCGCGCATGTGTTTCAACTGCTCGACGTCCTTCGGAGTGAGCGAGTTCGCATGGTTGCGATTTGAGCCGGAGAGAAAATTCTCGGCGGGCGTTCTCAGGCGCTCAAGGCTTTCCGGATCATCGATTTTGCGACGGATATCGACTCCAACCGTCGCTGTTACCGCTGACACGAAGTCGGTGTTTTCAGATGATCGGATCAATTCTGCGAGCTGTTCACTAAGCAATTCGTAGCGCGGGCGCAGAAGATCGATGACGTCCCGGTATTTCTGATATTCAGATTGGGACCACAATTCTTTCCGATCCAGAGTCCACTCACCGAACAACCTCAGTGAGGCACACTTGCGCGCTTTGCGGACGGCTTCATCCTGATCAAAGCCGGTGATAATCAGGAGGTTTCTCACGGTCCAGAATAGCTCACCCTCCGGCGCGTACTCCCCTACATTGCTGACGATTGCCTCAATGTCCTGGGTCGATAGGGCAGTGACTCGATTGTAAAAGTCATCCGGAATTTGCGCCATGTTGTGAGCGAAGCGTCGAAGAGATTGCTCAATCTGTACAACGACAGGCGTCGCGGGCAATACGCCGACAACCAGCAGAGCTGCAGCGAGTGGCCATGTCGTTCCCTCGAAAACGATCTTGTTCGTCTTGTCCAGCAACACATCCGTAAGTGGCTGAAACATGCAAAGGATCAGGTAGAAGAACTCCAGAAGGAAAACATAGAAGACGTACGAACGATAATAGACGTCCTGACCCACCATCGTCGACAGGCTGAGCATCTTCGTGAAATCATACTCTTCATCCTTTGGAGGAGAGATCAGCTCGCCCAGTCGTTTGCCTGCGTAGAGGGCAATGACGACCGCACCGAAGATGAAAGAAAAAGCAAACGAATCCCGTCCGAACAACTCAGCGACCTTCGGAATCTCTGCAGCTACCTCGCCGGCCATTCTAGCACCGGACTTGTGCTGTCGGATTGCACCCGGCGGCTTGCGCTATTTGGAGTGGGGTTGTCACGAATACCAGCGCTACCGCGATCAGCATCCCTATAATCATACGCATTACTTGTATCCTCACTTTAGGGGAAGCTAATACATTAGCACAGAACCATGCCGTGTAAATACATGCAACCACGAGTTATTTCCCCTGAGTGGTCTTCCGTCCCTATTATACTTCGTCTGAGTGGTTGCTGGTGCAGTCAGTACGCGCACTGGAAGTCTAAACAGCAGGCAGCATCATGCTGCGTCGCATTGACATGCCGGGCCTGATCGAAAATGTCTGCTGGCCCAATAGCACGCACGGGTACTACGGCCTTTTCAACGATGGATGCCAGCCTGGTTTTGAAAGGCACGGCCAAGAATACCCTCGATCGCCCGCCCGCTGATTGGCCAGACCATTTTCGAACACTCGTCGAATTGAAGAGCTATCAAGCACTTTGCCCTTCGTCCTGCATGCAAGCGGCGCAGGCCTAGCATCGACGGGATGCTCAACAAAAGTGCGGACCAACCCTAGCCCTTCGCCCGCTTGCTCGGCCTACAAGGTGCAGGTGAGGAATTAGGGCGCGCGGCTGATGACCGGGAACGTGGCAAGATGAACCGACGACATGCCTAGCTTGCCACGAGCAGCATTACGTGTTGCGCGCAAGGGAAGATCAGTGTTTTGTAGGATTGGCTTCAGGCGGTATCGGTAGTTCTCGGCGTTGGGCTACCAGCAACGCTTCATTGAGCGCTTGCGTGATGAGAAAATGAAGCCCTGCCGCGGCCCGCTCCTTGTCGGCTATGTCGCGAAGCGCACGCAACGTATTTATCAGGTTTGCAATCTCGCTCATTCGCGTCTCCAACAGGATAGAAACATGCGTTGAGGTCGGTCGTCAATCAATGGCCGAAAATATTGCTGGGAGGCACTGTATCATAGGTCTGCGATTCCGGTTCCCGCAATGCAACATATGAGACGGCGCACGGCACGAAGCCATCGCTCAGTTATCTAACTGGGTTCCTATCCGGACGCCGATGCCCCGCAGCGTTGCAGCGCCTTTTCAGCATCCGATTGTCAAACTTAAATGCCGAATTAGTCATATTCACCTATCCTGATATGCCGATAAGGAATGGAGGATTAAATGCCGATGCTTGATATCCTATGGACGCATTCTGTTATCGTGCGACTGCAGAATGGCACCGAAAAATCATTCGCTAGCATCCACGACACGATCGATTTTCTCGAGAACGAGTGGCCCACGCAACGAGGGGATTACTATGATGCAGCGCTGGTGAGTTGTCGGCACGCACTCGCCCGCCAGACACCACCAGCGGTAAGCCGGGAGTTGTTCTCCTCCGCGTGCTTGGAAGCCGGCTTCGTCATTAGAGGTGGCATCTTTCCAAAGTCGCTGGGCTACAAGCCTATGCAGCCCACATCGGACCACTTGAAGATCTAGGAGGCGGGGGAGGAGGGCGGGCGCTGCACACCCGGCCCCGCGCTCCAGGGACGGCATCAACGGTTGCCGAGATCTTTCAAAGATGACTGTCGTGATTCGGGGCTTTGGCAACGTGGGCTATCACGCTGCCAAGTTTCTCAGCGAGGAGGACGGCGCAAAGATCATTTGCGTTGTCGAACGCGACGGATACGTGTTGGACCGTTCGGGCCTGGATATCGAGGCGCTAAAGCAACATCATCTGGAGCACGGCTCAATCCTCGGGTTTGCCGGCGCGAAGAGCCATACCGACGGTTCCGAGGGCCTTACGACGCCCTGCGATATTCTCATTCCCGCGGCGATGGAAAGCGTCATCACGAGAAAGAACGCTCATCTCATCAGAGCATCTCTGATCGCGGAGGCTGCCAACGGCCCGATCTCTTTCGAAGCGGAAGACATCCTGTATTCCAAGGCACAGTCATCCTCCCGGACTTGTTCGTGAATGCAGGTGGCGTGATCGTCAGTTATTTCGAGTGGGTCAAGAACATCACCCACATTCCCTTCGGGCTCATGGAACGCAGGAGGCGCGAACGTCGCAACCTGAACATCGCAAGTGCTCTGGAGACGATGACGGGCCAGGACTTTCCGCCGTCAATGCGCAACGAATTCCTGGAGGGGGGCAGCGAGATCGATCTCGTGCGATCTGGATTGGAAGATGTGATGAGGGCCGCCTACGAACAGATTTCCGCAACCCTTGCCGCACGTGCTGACACCAAGGATTTCCGCACCGCATCCTATTGCATTGCGCTGAACCGGATTGCCGAAGCGTACAAAGCGATTGGTATTTGAACCTGGTCCGACTGGAATGCGAAGCTTTCGCCGTCAAGGCAGTGGCACGACTTGCGATTTTGGCAGGCCTGCCGATCTGGCAGGCCAAATTTCTGCGAGTTATGTTTTCTCGCTATACCCAAAGTATCAGAGAATGCGCGGGAAATTGGCATGTTGGAATCCGGCCACTTATCGGAGAAAATTCGTCCTCGGGCAGTACTACTCCAAGAGGTCGTGGCCGCGATTACGGAGATGATGGTGCTTACGCGATATGGCCCATACTCAAAAGTTCCATAATCTATGTTATGCGACACCAATCTGTAGGGGGGTGGGTTCAAGGATGAAGTGCGACTTGCGAATGATACCAATGGGTTGTCACTCGCAAGGAAGCTGCAATGAACCGCACCTATTCCCATATCGACATGGA
>NZ_JAUDRZ010000003.1 GCF_030380735.1 Rhizobium sp. S152
AACATCGGGCCGCGAAAGCGGCCTTTTGCTTTTTGCTGGTTCGAACATACAGAATGAAACTTCGACGCACCTGATCTATAATGGTGCGTCCCTTACAGGAACAAAACCCAATAGGGTTTTGCTCCGGCAGTACCGGTAAACCCAAAGGGTTTACTCGGACGCGATAAAACCCGAAGGGTTTTACGCTGGCGCGGGGTGGAGCAGCCCGGTAGCTCGTCAGGCTCATAACCTGAAGGCCGCAGGTTCAAATCCTGCCCCCGCAACCAACGGCACCTGTACATTTCCTCTTCGTGAAACCCTGAGTAAACTCTCAGGGCGCGTTCGCTTCTCGTTTCCGTATTGATTCGCGAGAAAATCGAAGTCAATTAGACGGCCCCGGGCGATAGATGCTAGCCCAGTCGGCTCATACTTGAGCATGCTTCTCAGCTGAGGTCTTTCCGATGACGGCTCGCAAACGACACCTTATGAGAAGTTCTCGAGCACGGCCATAAACGTATGCCGGTCACCCTGTCCCTCCGTCAGGCGCACACGGCCTTCGATGTCCGCGAGATGGTGATCCATCAAGTCCTGCGCTTTGGCGAGGTCCTTTGCCTTCAACGCCTTAACGATCATGCGATGGTGATCCGCGCCGCAATCGTCCTTGCGGTCCTCTTCGTAGAGAGCCATGACGAGGGAAAGGCGCGCAACGATCTTGGAGAGCATTTCCGTCAACACCGGGTTGCCGGCGAGATCTGCCAGCACGATGTGGAATTTCCCTGACAGAACCGTCTTTGACTTTTCGTCACCGTGGTGATGGATGTGCTCTTCCTCGTGCGTCAACCGCTCCAGTGCATCGAGCTCGTCGGATGTGGCGCGGAGGATGACGAGTTCCAGGAGCATCCGTTCCAGTTTCCGGCGCGCCTCGAACAGGTTTTTGGCCTGCTCGATGCTGGGTTCGGCGACGAAAGTCCCGCGATTCCTCTTGCGCTCCAGAAGATGGTCGCTTTCGAGCACGCCGAGTGCGCCGCGGACGACTGTGCGGCTGACGCCAAAATGCTCGGCGATCGCCTCTTCAAGGATTTTGGTACCCGGCTTGAGGGCGCCTTCGCCGATCGCCGCTGCCAGCGTATTGCGAATGCGCTCGGACACATCGTCATTGTCTGCGTTCTCAGCCGCACCGATGGCGGTCGCGGGCGATTTCAGGTTTTGACGGCGGGTTCTCTTCATCATCCTCTCCAGGCAATGTCACGGCTTCCGGATCATGCCAAACGCCGTGAATCACACCGATATCTGCGCACTGTAATTTTTTCTATAAGAATGTTTGTGCGCAACTCGATGTTTCCACCATAAGCTGGCGGAGTGGGGTGGCTGAAACCACCCTCGTCCAGGCGATCAGGCTGCCTGCTTGTTGGCCGCCGGATAGGCTAGGGCAATCCCCTTGTCCTCGCAGATCGTTTCGATGTGACGCGCCGACTGCTTGATGAAGGCGATCGCCTCGTTGAAGCCGTAGGACTGATGCTCATAGTTCGGATACCCGTATTGGCTGGCTTCGTAGGCCGCCCAGTCCGGGACCTCGCCGGATGCAACGCGCGTCTCATAGGCATCGACCAGCGTCATGTAGGCGTCGAGCTCCTCGGCCGTGAGATCGGGATGGCCGGCGCGCCAGATCGGGTCGTCGATCTGGATGCACTGGCGCGGATTGGCCTTGCGCGGCTTGTCGGCGACGGAGGCGGCGACCTCGAGCGAGAGGTTCAACGCCGGGTTGGCCTCGGCGAGGATCGGCAGGATCGTCTCGAAATCAACGATGCCGCCGCCGACAGGGCGGGTCTGGAAGTCGAGGCCGCCGGGCGCGCGTCCGACATACGCGTCCTTGATATGCGTCTGGCGGACATAGGGGGCGAGGCGTTTGGCGGCAAAGACCGGATGCTCGGCGCGCTGCAGCCCATTGGCGGTGTCGAAGACGGCGCCGACGCAATCGGCGCCGACGTTCTCGATCAGCCGCAGGATCTCGAAGGAGGTGATTTCGTCATGGGTCTCGATATTCAGATGCGCGCCATGCGCACGGGCAACGGGCGCAAGCTTCTGCAGCACCTTCTCGATGCCAACGAGCTGGTCTTCCCAGGTGATGTCAGTACGGAAGCGGTCATTGGCGAGACGCCCGCGGTATTCGGACTTGAAGTTGCCGGGCGCGACCCAGAGTTCGAAGCAGCCGATGGCGGCGCTCGCCTCGATCATCCGCGTGAAGCCGGCAATGATGTCGCCGTCGCCGGCGGCTCTCAGAGCCGGTTCTTCGGCGCTGCAATAGGGGTTGATCTTGCCGACGCCGCTTTCGAGATAGAGACCGAGCTCGTCGGCTTTCGCCCTGATGTCACGCAGCTCA
Organism: Rhizobium sp. S152; assembly: GCF_030380735.1. Taxonomy (GTDB): domain Bacteria; phylum Pseudomonadota; class Alphaproteobacteria; order Rhizobiales; family Rhizobiaceae; genus Rhizobium. Next base: position 2,360 of record NZ_JAUDRZ010000003.1, read on the forward strand.
CCCAAGTCGAGCGTCGGGCTCATGTCCAGCGCGGTGGAGAAGAAGATGCCTGAAAGGCCGAGCTCCTTGACGTGCTCGAGGCTGCCGAGCGGGCCACGCTTCTTCGATTCCGGCAGTTTGATGTTGTCGATGCCAAGCTTCATGATGTGCTCCTTGTCGTTTCCTGACAGGCCTCGCTGCTGTGGCGAGGCCCTTGGTTATTGGTTGGCCCTCACGCGCGTTTCGCGGTGCGGGACTTGTCGGTGCCACTGCGATATTTCGGCTGGAGGCTCTTTTCGAGATAGTGCTGGCCGATCGACGCCACCGTCGTGATCGCGAGGTACCAGATGGAGGCGACGAACAGCAGTTCGATCACCAAGAAGTTGCGGGCGTAGATGACCTGCGCCTGGGTCAGCAAGTCCTGCATGCCGATGACGGAGACGATGGCGCTGGCTTTCAGCATGCCGATCGCCTGGTTGCCGGTCGGGGGCACGATAAGGCGCGCCGCCTGCGGCAGGATGACGGTGCGGAATGTTTGCCGGGGCTTCAGTCCGAGTGCTGTCGCTGCCTCGCGCTGGCCGCGGTCGATGGCAAGCAGGCCGCTGCGGATGATCTCCGACATGTTGGCGGCCTCATGCAGTCCGAGCGCCAGGAAGCCCGCGAGTGCCGGCGTGACGAGGTCGTTGATCGAGATGCTGTAGTGCCCCACCCCGACCTGCGGAATGAAGAGCGCGATATTGAACCAGAGGAAGATCTGGACGATCAGCGGCACGCCGCGAAACCACCAGACGAAGCCTGCGGCAATCGCCTTTAGAACGATGTTCGTCGACGTCGCCATGACGGCGAGCAGGCAGCCGAGGCCGATGCCGAAGACCATGGCGCCGGCCGTCAGCTCCAGTGTCAGCAGTACGCCGCGCAGGATCTGGGGGTGCACGAGATAGTGCGGGATTTCGGACCATTGCACGCTCTGGCTTTGCGCGACGACGCTGCCGAGAAGCACCAGCGCGAGGATCGCGCTGGCACCGGTTGCGAACTGTCCCCACTTGATCGACCGCATGGCCGGTGGCGGCAGGCTCATTGTCGTTGTCTGTGCGGAGAACAGTGCCATTGGGTTCACTCCGCGGGCATGCTGGTGGCGTCGTTGACCTTGACGCTCTTCACCGCGAGCGGGCCGAGGCTCCACTTTTTCATGATCGTCTCGTAGGCGCCGCTGTCCACCATCTGCTGCAGGGCGGCGACGACGGTGTCGCGGAGCTCCGGATTGTCCTTCGATATCAGCATGCCGAGGTAGCCGACGGCGAGACGGATTTCCGGAAGCGCCTGCAAGCCCTTGCCGTTGCCGGTCTGGTGCTCGGTTGTGTAGACGCTGGTCGCATAGCCGTTGACGGTGGCATCGGCGCGACCGGTGCGCACCGCCTGCAGCACGTCTGGCATCTTCGGGATCGCCATGATGTCGATCGGCGTCTTGCACTTTGCGGAGGCCGCCTCGACCATCTTGCCCTGGAAGGTGCCGACGGGAACGGCGACCTTCTTGCCGCAGAGGTCTTCCATGCTCTTGATGCCGAGCGGGTTGTCCTTGATCGTCATGATTGTAGTGGCATCATACATGTAGTCGATGACATCGACCTGCTTTTCCAGTTCGACGTCGTCGTTGATGCCGGAGATTGTCATGTCGAAGCGTTTGGAGAGGATGGCGGGAACGATGGCCGCGCCGGCGCCGACATCCGTCATCTGGACATTGAGCCCCAGGATGACACCGAGAGCTGCGGCGATATCGGCGTCTATGCCGACAAGCTTGCCGTCATCGTCGTGGAAGCTGATCGGCGGGGTCAAGTCGGTCGCGACCTTCAGTACGCCCGATGCCTTGATGGAAGCCGGAAGGCTGTTCGCCAGCTTCTGCGTCAGCGCCACGCCGGGGAGTTTGGCAACCTCAACCCCTTCCATCTTCTCTGCCGCGCTTTCTGCAGCATGGGCGGACAGCGCCATGAGAGTGACGAGCGCGGTGGCGATGCCGGCCTTCAGGATTGTCTGCACGTTCTTCATGGGATCCCCTTTTTCGATTTTGCATGCATGAATTCTCTGGGATCTTCGAAGCAATCACCGTGCCAGTTTTACTTCCTGTGGCTCAAGAGATTGAATTTGAACGAATAAACTACAGTTTCCATTTATCCGAATAAAGTTTCGCATATTATTTCGCATGATTGTTCGAAATAGCAATGATTAAAAAATCGCCCTTGCGTCGATTTTCTGGGCGAAAACCGCCGCAAGCCTCGCCCTTTCCCTCCTCCCTGTTCTTTTCCTGCTGGATGATGGCCGGCGAGATTGCCTGTTTCTCGAATGGCGAGGCGGCTATCAGGCCGATAAATGAGCAGAATTCTGCACGACGTTGAGACTTTATGGCAAAACTTTAGACAAAATAAATTCCGAAATAAATGTCGGAATTTTGTAATAAGAAACTTGCGAAACTTTATAATCATAAATATCGGCATATAATCAGATACTTGAATTTTTCTCTGTCGTCATCATTCGAATCTGGCACGGCCCTTGCAATTCCCTTTCCATGAACATGCTCCGACGTCGGAGCGCTCATTGCCACCACGCAAGATCAGGGAAGCCACATGCTGGACATCGCAAAGACTACCGATCGCAAGCGGCTCAGTGTTCGGGGCGTTACCCATAGCTATGGCGGCCAGAATGCCGTTAGTGACATATCCTTCGATATCGAGGCCGGCGAGATCGTTGCGCTCCTGGGGCCGAGTGGCTGCGGCAAGTCGACGGTGCTGAGGGCGATCGCCGGCCTCATTCAGCCGAAGGCGGGCCGCATCGTGCTCGGCGACGACGACCTTGCCAATGTCTCCGCCCGCGCACGCGGCATCGGCATGGTCTTCCAGAACTATGCCCTGTTCCCGCATCTGACCGTTGCGGAAAACATCGCCTATCCGCTCGCCTGCCAGAAAGTGCCGCGTGCGCAACGAAACGCGCGGGTCGAGGAGATGCTCTCGCTCGTCCGCCTCGATGGTTATGGCAACCGCCTGCCGCGTGAGCTCTCGGGTGGGCAGCAGCAGCGTGTCGCCGTCGCCCGCGCCATTGCAGGTCGTCCGTCGCTGCTGCTTCTCGACGAACCCTTCGGCGCGCTCGACCGGGCGCTACGCTTCGACCTGCAGGTCGAGCTCCTCCATCTGCAGAAGACGCTCGGCATCACCACGCTGATCGTCACCCACGATCAGGAAGAGGCACAGAGCCTCGCCAGCCGCCTGGTGCTGATGAACAAGGGCAATGTCGAGCAGATCGACACGCCGATGGCAGTCTACGACCGGCCGAAGACCCTGTTCGTCAATACCTTCATCGGCCAGACAAATGTTCTCCATGGCACTGTTGCCGAACTCGGCGAAGGCAGCACGGTCATCGCTCTGAAGAGCGGCGAAAACCTCGTCCTGCCGCGCCGCCTGAGCTTCACCACGGGCTCGGATGTCACCATCACCTTCCGACCCGAAGAGGTCCGCCTGATGACGCAGCCGGGCGTGAACGCGCTTGCGGCGCGCGTCACCGTTTCTGTGCCGCTCGGCCCGACGCTGATCCACGACCTTGTGCTGAACGACGGAACGGGTCTGCGCGCCTCTGAGGTTCGCGGTCCCGGCACGGCCATTCCCGATATCGGTGCCCAAGTTTTCGCAGAGATCGACACCCGCAGGTGTCACGCATTTCCGGCCGAACCGGAAAGCATCCAGTGAATGCCAACAACGGAATAACATCAACAACAACCAACAGAGGTGACAGCATGAACGACTTCAAAATGACCCGCCGCCATTTCGGCCTTCTCGCTGCCGGCGTTGCCGCGGCCTCCGCAATGCCCTTCGCTGCCCGCGCGGCGGCAGGCGAAACCGCTGTTGCGGCGACCTTTCCGGGCAACTGGGAAGACGGCTACCGCACGGTTCTGTCTCCGCTCGTCAAGGAAGCCGGCTACGGCCTGACCATCGCCCCCTCTATGGCGCAGGATCAGCTTGCCAAGGTCATGGCGAGCCCCGGTAACCCACCCTACGACACGCTGCTGATGTCGCCCGGCCAGATGGCCGTCGCCATCGAGAACGACATCATCCAGAAGATCGATCCAAGCCGCCTGAAGAACTGGGGCATGCTCGATCCGGCCTTCCAGGGCGAGTACGGCCCGACCGTGACCATCGAGGTCAACGGCATCGCCTACAATCCCGACCTCGTGCCGCGCCCGAAGGGCTATCGCGATCTGTTCGAGAACAAGGCCTATAGTGGCCTCGTCTCCTGGACCGGTTTCGGCTCGAACACCGCCGTCATGGCCTATACGGAAATGGCGAAGATCTTCGGCTCGGGTCCGAACGATATGGATGCGGTCTTCAAGCTGTTCAAGGACCATCCGGAGCATCTGAAGGGCGTGGTCGACAGCACCAACCACCAGATGACGCTGTTCCAGCAGGGCGAAATCGCCGTCTTCATGTGCTCGACCGGCAATGTCGCCCGCCTGAAGTCGATGGGCCTCAAGGCCGAATATGTCGCTCCGGAAACCGGCGCGCCGGCGGCTCCGGTCAACATCCACCTGACCAAGGGTGCGAAGAACCTCGATGCCGCTTACGCCTATATGGACGCCGCCATCTCCAAGGCTGCGCAGGACAAGCTGAAGCTGCCGCCGACCGAGATGTTCCCGACCAACAAGGACGTCGGGCTAACCCCCGAGATCGAGGCCTATGTGACGCGCGAGCAGCTCGGCAACATGGTCTATCCGGACTGGGTCGCCATCAACAAGAACCGCGCCGACTGGATCCGCCAGTTCGACGCTCTCGTTGCAGGCTGAGGAGCGCACGATGAAGGCGGGCGGTTATCCATACGTTGTACCGATGCTGTTGCTCTCGGTGGCGTTCTTTGCGACGCCGCTCGCCGTTCTCGTCGGTTTCAGCTTCACAGGTCCCGATGGGGCGACGCTGGCCAATTATGCCAGGTTCTTCGGGGACGCGTTCAATTTTCGCGTCCTCATCAATACCGCACGGCTGGGACTGGAGACGGTTGCCGCCACCACGCTGCTCGGCGTGCCGATCGCGCTTCTCTACTGGCACAGCGGCAAGACGGCGCGCCAGGTGATCATCTTCCTGACGCTCATCCCAATGCTGACCAGCAATGTTGTGCGCACCTTCGCCTGGATCGTCATCCTGGGGCGTCAGGGGCCGATCAGCGAGGCGCTTATGGGGCTCGGCCTGACCGGCAGCCCGATCAGCTTGATGTTCACCGAACTCGGCCTCGTCATGGCCATGTGCCAGATCGACCTGCCGCTGATCATCCTGCCACTCGTCGCCATCCTGTCCCGTACACCGGTTCAATACACCGAAGCAGCGCAGGTCTCCGGTGCCGGTCCCTGGCGCATCTTCGTGACCGTGCTCATCCCGCTGATGCTGCCCGGTCTGCTGGCCGGCTGGATCCTGGTCTTTGCCAGCACCAGCAGCTCCTTCGTCACGCAGGCCGTCATCGGCGGCGCGCGCAACGTCTATGTTCCGCAGCTCATCTATCGCGAGGTCGGCACGCTGTTCGACTGGCCGCTGGCATCGGCAATCGCCGTCGTGCTGCTGCTTTCCACTGGTTGCCTGCTCGTCGCAATGACCATGATTTCCCGTCACAGGAGACTTGTCGGCCATGGCTGATAGACGCGAAAACCCCATCCCCGGTCTGCTCTACAAGCTCTTTGTCTTCGGTTTCGGCACCTTTGCCGTGATCTATCTCGTGGCGCCGATCGTCATTGCGCTGACCATGTCCTTCACCTCGGGCCAGACCCTGAAATACCCACCCCAGGGTTTCTCGCTTCGTTGGTACGAGGCGCTGCTGGATCCCGTTCGCTCCGCGACGGAACATGCGGCGGCCTTCAACTCGCTGAAGATCGCGGGCCTTGCGGTTCTGGGCTCGCTGCTCTTTGCCGTGCCCGCGACCATCGGCACGAGCCGGATGCGCAAGGGCACCGTCGGCGCGATCGAACCGCTGCTGCTATCGCCGTTGGTGTTACCAAGCCTTGTCTACGGTCTGGCGGCGCTGATCGTCGCCAATTTCATCGGCTTCCAGCCGTCGCTCTGGCTGACCGTCGCCGGCCATGTCGTCGTCTTCGGGCCGCTGATGTACCGCGCCGCGTCCGTCGTCGCGCAAGGACTCAATCCGTCGCTCGCCGAGGCATCGACGGTCATGGGCGCATCCTGGTTCACCACGCTTCGCCGCGTGACGCTGCCGCTCCTGATGCCGGGCATTCTCGCCGGCGCGTTTCTGGTCTTCATCCAGTCGCTGGACAATGTCTCGATCTCGCTCTTCCTCGCCGATGCCGAGACCACCGTCCTGCCGCTGCGCATGTTCGCGCTGATCGAGGAATCGCTCGACGTTCGCGTGGCCGCGATCTCCGGCATCCTCATCGGCCTCACCCTCATCGTCATGCTCGTCGCAAGGCGCGTTCTCGCGCCACGGCAGGCCTGACCAAGCTTCAAGAATAATCTGGAAGGAAACACCCATGACCCCTAGCGCAACCAAGTCCGGCTCCTATCGCGTCGGCTCGCTGCTCGCCGATTTTCAGCCGGATTTTGATTTCGACGCGCCTCCGCCGCTGCCGGTCGAGGAGTTCGAGGATCGCCTGCGCCGGATCCGTCGTCAGGCCGTCGAAGCCGGGCATGATGCGCTGATCGTCCACACCGGCAGCGTCGGCTGGTTCCATGCCTCTAACCATTATCTGCGCTACATCTGTGACTGGATGCGCGAAGGTGTTTTGATCATCCCGACCGACAGCGACAAGCCGCTGACACTTCTGTCCTTCTTCACCCAATCCGTCCTTCTGCCACCGGGCGGTGAGCCTGTTCTGGTCGAGGACATCTGGCAGATCGGGCCGATCGGCCGTGAGTATGCCGACCGTCCGGGCGACAGCGTCGTCAAGACGGCCGAGAAATGCGCCGAACTCCTCGCCGGCATGGGGCTCGCCAAGGCCCAGATCGGCCGCATCGGCGACCGGACGTCGCTGACCTTCTGGGCGGCGCTCGACGAATTGATGCCGAAGACCAAGTTCGTCGCCGACAATGCCATTCTCGACCGGATGCAGAAGGTCCGCTCGCCGCGCGAGATCACCCTGTTCCGCGCCGCAGCCCAGCTTATCAGCATCGCCACGCAGGCGGCCTATCATGTCGCCAAGCCCGGCGTTACCGATCACGAGATCTACGCCGCCTTCACCCAGGCGCAGCTCACCTATGGCGGCGAGACCGGCGATGGCTACCAGATCGGCATCAACGAGTTCGGCACCCATTGCGGCAAGCCTTACGGCCATGTTGTGCGGCCGGGCGACCTGATCAACCTCTATGTCTCCAACGTCACCTATCGCGGATATACGGCCCAGACCGCGCGCATGATCGCCGTCGGCGGGATCACCAAGCGACAGGAGGAGGTGCTTGATGCCTGCACCGAAGGCGTCAAACGCGCCGAAAAGCTGATCCGCCCCGGCGCCCTGATGTGCGACGTCAACAACGCCGCCTTCGAGCCGATGATCGAGCGCGGCATGTTGGCTTCGCCGGAAGCGCGCAACATGCCCTACAATTGGGCGCCGATGGACGACGGCAGCGCCCGGCTCATCCCGCGCCAATATGTGAAGAACATCGACTGGGAGGCGCAGGGCCGCAAGCTGATGCATGTCTACCCGGCGACCCACGGGCCGCATAACCCCAATCTCGGCCACTCGGTCGGCATGGCCGGCGGCCAGAACAGCTTCAACATCTCCTCCCACAACTACGACCGGATGGAGGAAGGCATGGTCTTCGTGCTCCATACCCAGTGGCTGGAACCGTTGTCCGCCGGCTGCAATGTCGGCGACATGTATGTCGTCACCAAGGATGGGTTCGAGAATCTCTCCCGCCACACCCCCCTTGAAACCCACCGCATCGCTGCCGAGGCCTGATATGTACGAGCATACCCATTTCGACTTCTCCAGCCTCAACGAGCGCGAGCGCTACAAGATCCTGATCGGCACGGTAATCCCGCGCCCGATCGCGCTGGTGACGACCGTCAGCAAGGACGGCCAGCCGAATGCCGGTCCCTTCAGCTTCTTCAACGTGCTGACCCACGATCCGGCCATCGTCGCCATCGGCGTCGAGAACTATGCCGACATGCGATTCAAGGACACGGCACGCAATATCCGCGAGACCGGCGAATTCACCGTCCATATCTGCGACAATGCGCTGGTCGATCAGATGGAAATCTGCGCCATCAAGTTCGGCCCCGAGGTAAACGAGATGGAGGAGGCGGGCCTCGCGACCGTGCCGGGACAGATGGTCCGCAGCCCGCGGATCCTCGCAGCGCCGGCAGCGCTCGAATGCCGCCGACACACGACACTCCAGGTCGGCCCGGCCCGCGAGATCATCCTCGGCGAGGTCGTCGGCGTCTTCGTCCGCAGCGATGCGGTCAACGTCTCCAACCTGCATATCGATCAGCAGATGATGGACGCCGTCGGCCGCATGGGTGGGCACACTTATGCTCGCACGCGCGATCAGTTCGATATCAAGACGCTGACGCCACAAGAGTGGGCAGGGCGGAAGGCTGGTGTAAAGACGGCGGCTGAATGAGACTACCGCGGTAAATATAGAGACTTAGGCGGCATGAGTAATGAGGAACGATGTGGGTTGGAGGTTCAAATCCCATCACTGCGTAAGACTACAAACACAGCGTCACTTTATTGCATGACTGTCGTTGCCGGGCATGTCCTGCGCAGTTTCGACTGCGAACCAATGCCCTCGACGCGCGCTGACGCGCCCTTGGTGATCCGAACGTACTCGTGATCGAACCGCTAAGCGCCATCATGCTCGCCGTCGCTTCGGCGCTGGTTGCCGCACCGGGCGCGCAAAAAGCAAGGGAGGAAGCGTTCCGGCAAGAGGAGGCGTGATGGCAGACGATGCGCTGGAGATGGTAAGGCTGTCGCCATCGTAGGTCCAAGCACCTGCGATCCACTTCTTATATCAGGCGTCCGTTCTTTCACTCTCGGAAACCCAAAGCCATGTTCACCCCTCGATGCCGTGATCGGCATCGAGGAAATTGGTCAGGTCTCTAACGAATGCCGCAACGTGCTGAAACAGAAAGCCATGTCCCGCGCGTGGATAGAGAATGAGCTGTGCGTTTGGCGCGGCCAGCGCAGCGGCGTAGCTGTTGAACGCGTGGATCATAACGTCGTTGGTGCCGTTGGCGTAAAGCACAGGGACCGATAGCCGCTCAAGTTGCGGGTAGATCGCGTCTTCCGCCCGAAATTTCGCAAATGCAGCGATCATCGCCTTGACGCCGGCTTCGTCGACCCTCATCTCGGCAGGCTCATTTCTCTTGCCTAAACGGGCGAGATGCCTGCGCCCGGCGGCAATCCCTTCCTCCGTTTCCGGAAAGAACAGATACAGGAAATCCGCATCGTCGTTGACGGGTCGTCCGGCAGCCTGCCAGACACGGTCCGACGGTTTCGGGGCATCCGGAACACCACCCGGTCCCGATCCTGCGACGACGAGGCGGCGAACGAGGTCCGGGCGCTGCAGTGTTGCGCTCTGCACGACGTATCCGCCCATCGACCACCCGAGCAGATCGACCGCCCCGAGCTCGAGTGCTTCCACGAAAGAGATCAGCACGCGCGCCATTCCCGGAATGCTGTCCGGAACCTCGCCGGACGAAAGGCCGACGCCAGCGCTGTCGAACCAGTAAACACGGCGCGTGGTTGCGAGAGCGTCGAGAAAGGCCGGGTCCCATTCATCCATGACGCCTCGGAAGCGCATGGCGAGCACGAGGGGCGGTACTCTCTCTGGACCCATCACGCGATAGGCAATCCTGTTGTCGCCCGCCTCCACATAGAAGGTTGCGGCGGCATCGGCATTGAACGACGGGGTTGGGGTTGTCACGACCAGCCTCCTAGCGCACGAGAACATCGGTGATCCGGATGAGGATGGCTGTCGGGGTGGACGGACTTGCACCGTCTTCCGTACGACGCACGACCCGCCTCAACGTGGGAAATAAAATGCCGCCGAACCACATATGGTCGTAGCAGTAATGCGCCGCGACGCCGCCCGCGACATCGGTGACATAGTCGATGCGCTGCAGCACGCCGTCCTGATTGAAATAGAATATCTGCTCGCGGCAATGTGTCGGAATATCCGCCGGGAACGTTACATGAAGACGGTGCCAGAGCGTGTCGTTCTCGCGATGCGGGTCCAACTCTTTCAGCTGAAAGCCGGGGCGGGTGAACATGAACGGCGTCGAAAGATAGTTCCACATCGCATAGGCATTGAAATAGAGAAGCTGGGACCTGTCCCAGCGGCTGGAAAGAATATGACCGGCAAAAGTTTCGCGCGGCCGGTCGCGCTCGTCGAGGAGCTTCCCCATCCCGTCGGAGACAAAGGTGCGATCCGGGCGGAAATGTCCGACATGTCCGGTTGTCGGGAACGGCGAGACGTCGATTGACGGCACGCGCGTATCGACATGCATCGAGACATTTGCCATGCCCTGCGGCTGGCCCTTGATGACGTACATCGGGCCGGTCAGCGAAACCTGTACGGCCAGTTCGCGAACCTCGTTCCAGCGGGACAGGCCGCCATGAGCATTGGCGGCAAGATCGACAAGATCCGTCATCCGGTGTTCTCCGTTGAGGGCGGGTTGGTTCAGGCGGCGGCGTAGCGATAGGAGCCGCCGCTGCGCTCGGCAAAGCCGATTCCGGGGTAGCTCCAGTGGTAGCCGAGCAGTTTCGTTCGGTCGGTCGCAGCACGATCCAGCAGCTTCAGCCGGTTGTGGATGGCAAGGTCCGAATGCGTGTCAAAGGCAAAGCGCACCGTCGGATAGCGGAAGGATGCGACTTGGTTGACCGCGACGTCGCCGGTTACAATCAGGCCATCGCTGCCTGCGATCTCGAGCGAGATATGCGCCGGTGTATGGCCGGCGGTGTCGAGGACGCGAACGCCGGTGACGATCTCGTCGCCGGGCTGCACCAGCACGACGCGGGCTGCGATGGCGGCAAAGTCCCTCTGCGCGCCGCGGGCGAACTCTGCAAACTCCTCCGGCAGGCTTGCGGGCAGGGCAGGGTCGGTCCAGTAGCGCCATTCCGCCTCGTTGACGTAGTAGGTGGCGTTCGGAAAGGTCAGCCTTCCTGTGCCGCCATCGAGCATCGCCCACATATGGTCGGGATGACCGTGGGTGATGACGACCTTGGTGATCTCCGACGGAACGACGCCCGCGGTGGCCATGTGGCCGACAAGCTTGCCGTCCGAGGGCTGGTACTTATCGCCGGAGCCGATATCGACAAGAATCAAATCCTTGCCGCGCCGCAGCAGCGGGATGTTGGCCTTCGAACGGACATTCTCGCCATCCGGATCACCCGTGGCGGCCATCACTTCGGCGCGCTGAGCGTCCGTTCCATCCGCCGCAATGACCTCGATCGGGACGCGGATATAGCCGTCGCTGAAGACGGTGATGTCGAAATCACCGTGGTCGAAGCGGAAGGGCGTTCCGGCTGCCTCTGTCATGTCCATTCGATGCCTCCGTGGTTGTCGACAGGGAGGTATTCGTTCCGACCGGACTTGGTAGCGGCCAGAACCGACAAACTGGGAGCCAAAGCTGACAAATGTCGCTGGTAAGGCGGTCGGAAAGAATGATCCGGCTCAGTGACATCGTGCGCGGCGCGGCCTCGATCAACGACGTGATCCAAAAACTCACCGCGCGGGGTCGAACCGCATTCTGTCAGTTTCGACGCTGTTTTTTGTCGGAAACACCTGTCCACGGGGCCGCAACTGCCGCCTACCTTTTCATGAGGCAGGACAAGCCCTGTCGCAGTTTCGAAGATTGCCATTAGCGAACCAAGGAGAACCATCGTGCATACCATGTCCGTGCTCATCGCCTCCGGAACAGCGCTGCTTGCAGCGGCAGCGCTTACGCCTGCTCGCGCCGCAGAGCCGATCAGAAACATCGTTCTCGTCCATGGCGCCTTTGCCGATGGCTCCGGCTGGCAGCCGGTCTTCGAGCGACTGGTCAAGAAGGGCTACAAAGTCAGCGTTGTGCAGGAGCCGGAAACCAGCCTCGCCGAGGATATTGCAGCAACGAAACGTGTCATCGACTTGGCTGACGGTCCTGTCGTGCTCGTCGGGCATAGCTGGGGTGGTCAGATCATCACTGACGCCGGCGTCGACGAGAAGGTCAAGGCTCTGGTCTATGTTGCCGGTATCATGCCGGAGGTTGGCGAGACGACCGCCTCGCTGCATGCCCGTTTTCCAGCAGCCGGCGCGCCGAACGTGAAGGAGGTTTCCGGCGGATATCTGATGATCGATCCTAAACACCTGCACGAAGACTTTGCGGCCGATCTGCCCAAGGCACAGGCAGCTTTCATGGCGCAATCGCAGGTGCTGATCCACAAGGACGCGCTCGGCACTCCGGCCAAGGCGGCGGCCTGGAAGGACAAACCGACTTTTGCCATGGTGGCGACAAAGGACAGAACAATAAATCCCGAGCTGGAGCGCTGGATGTACAAGCGCGCCAATGCGAAGGTGACGGAGGTCGATTCCAGCCATGTCATCATAATCTCTCACCCCGACAAGGTGGTGGCCGTGATCGAAGAGGCGGCTGGAAGCTGATAGCGTAACGGTGGCCGGGCCTCGGGGTCCGGCTGCATCGCTCCACGTTCTCGAGATGAGGAGAGTGCAGCATGACCCAGATCGGTCCCTTCCCGAGCTCTGTCGAGGTCGGCATCCTCGCCTATCCCGGCGCTCACGAGGCGGCGATGCTCGGTATGGCGGATCTGCTGGCGATAGCCAACAGGTTTGCGACCGAACAGGGGGGAAGTCTGAAAGCCAAGGCCCAGGTCCACCGGTGGTCGCTCGACACGAGCGGCCGGATAACACGCGACGACAATGCCGAAAACATCGCCGGACCGCATGTCCTCATTATTCCGGGGCGGCTCTCAGGTCCGGTATCGACAGAGGAGGCTGCGCCGTTCGTATCTTGGATTCGCACGTTGCACGATAGCGGAACGACACTCGCCTCCTCCTGCGCAGGCTCTTTCATCCTGGCTGAAGCCGGACTGCTCGACGGGCGGCCGGCCTCGACACACTGGGCCGACGCCGACGAGTTTCGAACACGGTTCAGGAATGTCAGCCTGAAGATCGACGAGATCATCGTCGAGGGGGAGACAATCGTCACCGCCGGCGGCTTAATGGCCTGGACCGACCTCGGCATGCGTTTATGCGAACGCATTTTCGGAACCTCGGTGATGATGCAGACCAGCCGCTTCATGCTGGTGGATACCGCCGGACGTGAACAGCGCAACTACAAGTCCTTCAAACCGCGTATGGATCACGGCGACGACGCGATACTGTCCGTGCAGCACATGCTGCGCGATACGGAAGGTCAAGCGATCGACGTCGCGCACATGAGCCGGCACGCCAAGCTCGAGGAGCGCACCTTCCTGCGGCGGTTCAAGTCCGCAACCGGGCTCCGTCCGACCGAGTATGTCCAAACCCTGCGCATTGAGAAGGCCAAGGAGATGTTGCAACTGTCTCGCCGGCCGGTCGAGCAGATCGCGCGCATCGTCGGCTATCGTGACATGGCAGCCTTCCGCCGGCTGTTCCGGCGCGAGACCGGCATGTCGCCCGCCGAATATCGCCGCCGCTTTTAAAGCTTCTACATAGTCGTCATTGCACGGGCCACAGCAGAAGCTTCGGACTGCGGAAATCGACGGTTCACTGAATGGACGGAGTGCAGATGAGCAGGGCTACGAGTTGCTACTCTTCGCCGAAGCCTCCAATGTTTGCCCGGCAACAGGAGTTGTGTGCGTGTCGCTAGCAGAGGTTCCAAAGACCTGAATTGGCTGAATCTATCTACGCGGTTGCCTCACGACAACGTCGTGGCCATTGGTTCGAGCCAGTTCAAGGCGGAGGACTTTTACAAGTCTCCATGCCATCAGGTCCGCGAATATGCCCTGAGCCAGTTCCGGCGACAGGTCGGGCGTCTCATGCCGCCTCGCGAGCGACCGATTGCCTCCGCATCCGCCCCTTTTCCGCCGGCGGCCGACCGTTGGGCTTTGGCGGTGGTACTATCGATCATATGAAGATCCCGATCGGTTGTTTGCACCGGGGCTTTAAACAGCCGTCGCCATATTGCTTTGGCAGACCAGCGATGGAAGCGATTGTAAACGGTTGTCGAAGACCCGTAGCAGGCTGGGCAATCCTGCCATCGGCAACCCGATCGCAGGACATGGATGATCCCGCTGATCACCCGGCGGTCATCAGTTCGATGAGCGCCGGTTTGTCGGAAGCAGGGGAGCGATCACCGCCCACTGTCGGTCATCAAGCCAGAATTCGTTTGCCATCACCAAACTCCATCGTCGTCGCAAACTCCATCGTCGTCGCGGTGAATCACATGGATTCAATTCGATCAAGGGTTTGATTGGGTTTGGAGCCTAGCGAAGCAGGCCATCAAGATCGAATTCCTCCCATCCGCGCAGCTTGGCCGCTTCCTCGTCTAGCGCCTTCCTTTCCTTCTTCGCTTTCGCTGTTTTCTTCAGCGACCGGGTAAGCTTTGCCTTATATGCCGCCTGCCTGCGCTTTTCCGCGGCCGCTACCAGATCATCCTCGCGCCATTCGTCAACGGCACCGCGGTCAAGGATATCTTCCACGATCTTCGGATCGAAGACATGGAAGGTAATCCTGCGGGCGCGACCGTTGAGCCGGACAGTCCGCGTACCTGCGCTGGGCAGTCTGCCGTCGGCCAGCCAGCGATGCCGCTCGCTCGCCTTGATCGTCAGGATGTCCTGGATCTCGCGCGGGATCACAGGAAGACTTTCTATGTCCTTCATCGCATCGGCGATCATGGCCGAGGCGGCCCGAAACTCCGACTTCGCGCTAGCTGGCATGGCGAGCGTCAGTTCGTTTCCTTCGACATCGAGCGATTTCTTCGAGGCGGCGGGAAGTCGTGCCCGCAGTTCGAGAAGAATTCCCTTCGCGCGCACCGATGAGCCCAGCGTGGCTGCGGGCGTGAGCGCCCAGCTTCGCAGGAGTTCGATATCGTTTTTTTCTTGCTTTGGCATCGGGCTTAGATGGGCTTTCGGAGCCTTGGCGTCAACGCTGGTGGATCGCAACCCGACTAAGTCAAGCCTGTCAGATTGGGATCGGTTCGCACCATCGTGACAAGCTCGAGACCTCGTTTGTATTTCACGGGATCCAACCCCATAGCGTTGGCCTGGTGCAGGTTGTCCTGAAGGTCGGCGATCTTCACAGGGCAGGCGATCTTGTTTTCGACGGCCCTGACGACGAACTGATCGTCGGTTTCATCCTGGCGGTGGGTCAATGCATCGACCGCCTCGACAATGTCGTCCCCAAAACCTAGCTGACGAAGGCGTTCGAAATCCCAACCGTCGCACTTCTCCACAATGTCATGCAGGAAGGCGACGGTCTTTTCTTCTGCACCGTCAACGCGATCTGCAACTCGCTCGCAGTGATTGACGTATGGCTCGCCTGTCTTGTCCGTCTGCCCGTGATGCGCTTCGGACGAAATCCTCCGAGCGAGTTCGAGTTCTTGTGATTTGTCTGCTGAAACTTCGTCGCGGTTTGACATCAGGCATCTCCTTCGCAGCAAAAACGTCATGCGTACCCCCGAGGTTCCGCATGTGCGACGTCGCGCAGGTTAACGGTGTGCAGGCGCCCGATCTGTTGGGGACAGTCAGATGACGGTCTGCAAGCCGAGTTCCACCACCCTTCCGCTCGGCAGGCCGAAATAGTCGGTCGCATTTCCTGCGTTCTGGGCCAGCACAATGAAGAGACGATCCTGCCAAAAAGGCATTCCGCCCTTCTTCGACGGAAGGATCGTTCGCCGTGACAGGAAGAACGACGTCGACATGATATCGAACTTCAGGCCGAGGTTGCGGACCAGCACCAGGGCGCGCGGAATGTTGGGAGTCTCCATGTATCCAAACGTAATCACAAGTCGGCTAAACAAGGGGCTGAAACTCTCGAGGAAAATCTTGTCATCGTCCGGCACGAACGGCTCCGTCGCGGTGACCACGCTCAGTATGACGTTGTGTTCGTGGAGAACCTTGTAGTGCTTGAGACTATGCAGCAACGCGGTCGGCGCGCCCTCGACATCGCTGGTCAGGAAGACGGCCGTTCCCGGCACGGTCGTAGGTGGCTTCCTGGTGAGCCTCTGAATGATCCCTTCCAGCGGAACTTCGTCGGCGCGCGTCCGGGCAGCCAGCAACCGTCGGCCAGCCATCCATGTCTGCATGATGAGACCCATGGTGCACGCAACGGTGACCGGAACCCAGCCACCCTCGGGGAACTTGGCGATGTTTGCCGCGAAAAACCCGGCGTCTATCAGGAAGAGCGGAGCGATGACTGCCGCGGTGGTCACGGTCGTCCATTTCCAGATATGTTTCATTACGACGAACAGCAGCACGCTGGTGATCAGCATCTCGCCAGTGACCGCGATGCCATAGGCAGCCGACAATCCGCTCGAACTCCTGAAATACAGGACGAGCGCGATGACGAATATGAAGAGGAACGCATTCACCTGCGGCATGAAAATCTGGCCGGAGTGCGTCTCGGAGGTGTGCAGGATCTGAAGGCGCGGCAGCAGATTGAGGTGCATTGCCTGCCGAACGAGGGAGTATGCTCCCGAGATGACCGCCTGGCTTGCAATCACGGTCGCTGCTGTTGCCAGGCACACGATCGGCACCCGCGCCCATTCCGGATGCATGCCGAAGAACGGGTGATCCGTCATGCCGGGATTGGCTAGGACGAACGCACCCTGTCCAAAATAGTTGAGAAGCAGGCATGGGAAGACGAGCGAAAACCACGCCATCACGATCGGCCGCCGGCCGAAGTGGCCGAGGTCGACGTAGAGTGCCTCCGCCCCGGTAACCGCGAGGAACACCGCTCCGAGCACAGCGATGGCATGCCCGGCATTGTTGGACGCATAGAGCACGCCATGGAGCGGATTGATGGCGCTGAAGATTTCAGGGTCGTCGAGAATATGGATCGCGCCGCTGATGCCGAGAACCAGGAACCAGACTGCCATAACAGGGCCGAAGACCGAGGCGACGCCGCCCGTCCCGAAACGTTGAACGAAAAATAACACGGCGATGATGGTGACGGTGATCGGTACGATCCAGGCCGCCAGTCCCGGCGCGACGACCTGGATCCCTTCGACTGCCGATAAAACGGAGATCGCAGGTGTAATGATGGCGTCGCCGAGAAAGAGCGAGGCGCCGGCGACGCCGAGGACGAGGATCCATGCTGGTTTCCCGGCGAAGCTCTGCCGAGCAAGCGTCATCAGGGAGAGCGTTCCGCCTTCGCCGCGGTTGTCAGCCCTGAGAACAAACGTCACGTATTTAACGGTAACGACGATGGTCAGTGCCCAAACGATCAGCGAGAGGATGCCGAGTACGTTTTCCCGATGCGATCCCACCCCCGCTGTCGCGTGCAGGGCCTCACGAAAGGCATAGAGCGGGCTGGTTCCGATATCTCCGTACACGACGCCGAGTGCAGCCAAGACCAAAGATGGGAGGCCACTACGCGACTCAGTTGCCAACTCCGGATCTTCGGATCTCAATTGCGGATAGGTCACGACATTCCTGCGGGGAGCGAGTGCGTTTTCACGGAGCTATGGCTAATGATATCGCTGATGGCTCGATTATTCGATCGGTTCGAATGGAGGAGCCACAGCATTATGCGGATCGCTTCTCCCGTGGCTGGTCCATCATCACCCGTACAAGATCCCGACCGCGATCTTCCAGCCGGGCCGGTCGAGTTCACCCACCGCCAGGCGAGACGCTGGCGTCATCTTTTTCAGAGAGGGAGCCTGTCCCAGGCGTCTTCGTCTTATCGGTAAGATGATCCTTCGCATGCGGACCTGCGGCAGGATGATCCTTTGGATTTACAGGCTTCCTGCCTGTTTCTTCTACGGCCTGCTGCGCCTTGCTGCCCTTGTCCATACTCAACTCCCTTGATGAGACCAGTCATTGTCTCTGGATCAAACCCGCGGGATGGTCTGGTCCAGCCGAAGACCACCCATTTCGCTGTTTTCCGGAGACTTCTCACCCTCGGCGACATCGCGCTGGTGGCCCGTGGGCAAAACGTCGTCGTGGATGTCATTCGGGAGCTCCCGATCCAGTTCATAAGCTCGAACGCGGGGCGAGGTCTCATGAGTGCTTCGCGAGTAAGCGCCGACACCCGCGGTTTGCTTGGCCGCTTCCGCTTCGCTGAGGCTCGGCTCTGCCGCCGCCGGCTGCGCTGTCCACCCATCTTCTCTCCAGAGATCGGCACGCTCATCCATGTCGATGGCGCCGTGATCGTCCAGAATGTCATGGGCTGTATCGTAGATGGCATCGTCGACCGAGGCCGACACCAGGAAGCCGCCTCTACGAAGGCCCTCTGCATAGACGGAGCGATCCTCATCCGGGAAAAACCAGTCCTTCAGCGCATCGAAGAAGCCGCCGCGATCATCGGCCGCAACATTGGCTTTTTCAGCATCAGTTTCATATCCCGCCATCAGGCGGGGGTCGATTACGCCCGCGTCCCTGAGGCGTTCGACAGCGCTCTCGGCGTCGGATCGGGTATCGAAGAAAGCGGTGAGGGTGCTCTTCGCCATCCCGTGCGAAGAGCCGCTTGTGCTTTCGTTGTAAAGGTTGGCCATGGTTTCCTCCATCCATTGCGTATGTCGGCAACTCGCATGGGGCTTCATGGTTCCTTCACGTTGTGAAGGCCGGCAACTTTTGTCCGCCGCCGCAGAGCGCTTCTCCGTTCGCCAGACTACTTATCCGGGACGTTGACTTCGCCATTTTCCTCGCCGTCCCAGTAATAGATCGATGACGCCGTCACTTTGATGAGGACGAGGCCGGACGTGTCGACGCCCTCCGGGAACCAGCGTTCCAGTCCTATAACCCAATGTTCCTCGAAGGCAGTCTCTTCTCGAACGATCGACGCCTTTCCTTGGATCGCGGTGAAGATGCCCGGCTTGCCAAGGAGGCTCGGCGGCCCGGTGAATGTCAGCGAGACGCCATCATTGCCTTTGATCTCGTTGATTTTGCGGGTGTCCTCGTAGGAGAAGAACCAGGAGTCACCGTCGTACTCGACGTCGCCGTTGTTGCTCATCGGACGGCTGGAAATATTTCCCACGCTGTCGTGCGTCGACAGCATGCAGAAATCGATCTTCTTAATCTTGGATGCAAGGTCTTCGAAACTCATCGTGGACATCGCTGAACTCCCGTTTTCGTGTGTGAGATATCGTTCGCCAAGTCCGATTGTTCCCGCGATCCCGCAAACCTTTCGCTTTCAACTCGTCCATCACTGTCGACTTGCTCCCACCCAGGAACAAAGGGGGTGTTCTGAAGTTCTGGTTCAAGGAAAAGGAGAACCACAATGGATCATTCAAATCATGTTCGTCTGACGGCCGCGGAACTGACGGCAGACAATCTTGAAGGCGCAACGATATACGGTGCTGACGACCACAAGGTCGGTTCCGTCGACCATGTCCACGGAAGCAGTTCAGTTGTGATCGATGTCGGTGGGTTTTTGGGGATTGGCGCCAAGCCGGTCGCGGTTCCCTTTTCCGATCTCGACTGGATGCGAGATGAAGACGGGGAAATTCATGCAGTCACGAGTTGGACCAAGGATCAGCTCAAAGCCATGCCAGAGCATAGTGACTGAAAGCCCTTCGACACCACCTTCAGCCAGACGTCGCCTTTGCAAAGGAGCCACGGTCTCTTTCTAGGGGTGGCTTCTATGAAGAAAGAAGATTTCGACATGGGAATGAATAAACCAACCAGCGGCGCGGCTGGCACCACGGATCAATCTCCCCGGTGGGAAGGGCCGCAGGAAAACAAGCCGGGTGGCTACCTGCCCGCAAAGGACGATCCCGATCGTATCAGGGATGCCAACAGGGAAACAAACGGTGACCCCAAGGTCACCAAGGTCTCTCATGGACTCAAACAAAGGGGTGAGTGAAATTCCGAAATCGAGAGATACGCAAGCAGCCGATGAAGGAATGGGATCTGAATTACGATCCCGCGGACGAAAACGAAGGCGACATGTGTTAAGGCTTGCCATCAACGCGCAGGCTCGACAACGGCACAGTCGACGGCGCGACTCGAGGCCGGCGAGCAGAGACAAGAGAGTTCCAAGTAACGTCGAACCCTTCCGTCGTAACGGGATGAGCTCGACCTACGCTGACCGCCACGGCGAGAACCCGATTTTTATTTGCAGTTCGCAGCCTTGCGAACAATTCCGTCTCTTCCTCGTTGTGTCTTGAAGCGACAACGCTCTTTGTCGCGTATCCGGACAACAGGAAAGGAAGCGCCCCATGGCACCCACAAGCCGCGCCCGCGACATCTACAAGCCCGAGTTTCAATTTGGCATGGGCGGCGTTTCCCTCGGGAACGAGTTCAATAAGATCGCCGACAAGGAGGCGGAGACTGCGCTGGAAGCCGCTTGGAGCGTTGGCGTCCGCTACTACGACGTCGCGCCTTGGTACGGGCTGGGTCTCGCCGAGCGTCGGTTCGGCCATTTCCTTCATAACCAGAAGCGCTCCGACTACCTTCTGTCGACGAAAGTCGGAAAACTTCTGAAGGCGTCGAAGACGAACAACCACGAAAAAATGTATCCGCTTTCGGATTCGCCGAACGATCTCCTCATCGACTACACGGGTGATGGCGTCCGACGCTCGATTGAGGACAGCCTCCAACGTCTTGGCGTCGACAGCATAGACGTCGCTTTCGTTCACGACTTATCTCCGGACTTCGCCTTCTTCCCCACGCCGTGGGAGGAACAGTACGAGATTGCTCGCAAGGGCGCGTTTCCGGCGCTCACAAAGATGCGGGAGGAGGGCATCATCAAGGGATGGGGCGTCGGCGTCAACACGCCGATGGCGATCCTGAAGGTGATGGAGGACGCAGATCCGGACGTCTGCCTGTGCGCCCGCCAGTATTCTCTGATCGATCACGACGAGACCATCGAGAAGCTTTTTCCCAAAGTGCGGGAAAGGGGTGTCGGCCTGGTGATCGGTTCCAGCCTCAACGCCGGCTTTATCGGCGGCAGCCCCCGTTACAACTATGGTGCGGAGAACTACAAGATCCCGCCGGAGGTCATCGAGAAGCGTCGCAAGCTGCGCAAGGTCGCTGAGAACCACGGCGTGGATCTCCGGACGGCGGCCATCCAGTTTTCCGCAGCACCCGACGTCGCCATCGCGTTGGTCGTAGGCGCTGGAAGCGACTGTCAGATCCGCGAGGACTGGAACTCGCTGCAAACCAGGATTCCAAACGAATTCTGGGCCGAGCTGAAGAAGGACGGGCTCGTGCACCGCGATGCGGCTGTGCCGTCTGTCTAAAGTTTCAGCATATAATCTCTGAAAGCGGGAACCATCTGGTCAGGCACGTGTTATATAAAGTTGCCCGGCCAGATCGCTTTTCGAAAGGTTGTCCGTGGGCGCGTTGAGACCGTCGACTTGGAACTTTAA
The DNA here is from genome assembly GCF_030380735.1 of Rhizobium sp. S152. Taxonomy (GTDB): domain Bacteria; phylum Pseudomonadota; class Alphaproteobacteria; order Rhizobiales; family Rhizobiaceae; genus Rhizobium. The sequence continues at coordinate 23,822 of NZ_JAUDRZ010000003.1, forward strand.
TGGACAGCATGAACATTGCCTTGAACGACAACCTTCCGTTCGAAGAAGCGCGGGCTTATGAGCGACTTCAGGACAGGGAGCTGTGGCTGTCCGGCCAGCGACAGGCATTCGCCTCCGCACTGAACGACGCCCCTCTCAAAGAGACCCTCGGCATCCTTGTCGACACGGCGACCTCCGCCCTTGGTGATGGAACGCGGGCCGCATTCTTCCTGACCGGACCGGATGGCGAAACGCTGCATCACGTCGTCGGGATGCCGGACGACTACGCGATAGCAGTCGACGGTCTCGCGGTCGGCCCCGAATCCCTGGCTTGCGGTCTCGCGGCGCACATCGGAAAAGCCGTCCTGACAGCCGACGTCTACCTCGATCCGCTGTGGCGACAATGGATCTGGCTTGCCGACAAGTATCAGTATCGGGCTTGCTGGAGTTATCCTATCAACACGTCGACCGGCCATTTCGTCGGAACGTTTTCGGTGTACTGGCCGGAGCCTCGCGAGGCTGCGACTTGCGATATCGACCGCACAGGCCTCATCACGCAGGCCGCCGGCGTCATCATCTCCCGGTTCAATGAAGCCGAAGAGCGGCGCAAGGCCGAGCATGCGCTGCTCGAAACGAAGAAGCAGCTCGAAGCCGAGCTTGCCGACAGCGAACTCCTTCGGCAAATCAGCCTGGAGCTCGCCGGGGAAGACGGCGAGGACGGGCTCTACAAGAAGCTCGTCGGCGCTGCCGCGAAAATCATGAAGTCCGACGTCTGTACCGTGCAGTATCTGCATCCCGAGCGTGGACCGGCAGGCGAGCTGGAGATGCTCGCATCGACCGGTCTCGACGCCCGCGGCGTGGAATACTGGAAATGGGTTCGTGGGGACTCTGGCTGCACATGTGGCGAAGTCCTTCGCACGGGCAAGCGGGCCATCGCCGAGGACGTAGAGACCTGCTCCTTCATGGCAGGCACACCCGACCGGGACGTGCTTCTCGGCGGTGGCATCCGGGCCGGGCAGACGACCCCGCTCGTCACCCGCGAGGGCAAGCTCGTCGGCATGATCTCCACCCACTGGAGCATGCCGCACAAGCCGACCGAGCGCGAACTGCGCATGCTCGACATCATCGCCCGTTCGGCGGCCGACCTGATAGAACGGCGCCGTGCCGCGGCGACGCAACGGCTGCTGCTTAACGAACTGAACCACCGCGTGAAGAACACGCTGGCCGTCGTCCAGGCCATGGCGACACGGACGCTGGCCCGCTCGCCGGATCCGAAGGTATTCGCCAAGAGCTTCGGCGGCCGCGTCCAGTCTTTGGCAAAGATCCACGACCTGCTGAGTGCGAAGGCTTGGGAGGGCGCCGACCTTAAGGAACTCATCTATGGGCAGGTCTCAGCAGGTGCGCCCGACGAAACGCGGTTGACCGCCACCGGACCGGCCGTCCGGCTCGACCCTCAGACGGCGCTTCACCTCGCGCTCGTCGTACACGAGCTTGGGACAAACGCGACGAAATACGGCGCGCTTTCCTTGCCTACTGGCAAGGTTTCCATTCAATGGCGGATCGACGAAGGTCTCCGTATTCGTTGGGCGGAACTCGGTGGCCCACGCGTCGAACCGGCTGCGTCGCCAGGGTTCGGAACGACGCTGATTTCGCAGAGCGTGCGCGGGCAAGGCGGCGAGGCAAAGATGACGGCGCTCCCGGAAGGCGTTATCTGGGACATCATGGTGCCCTATACTGTGAAGGCGTCCGCCGCTAAGCTTCTCTCAACGATGACGAAAGAGAAGCCCGCCGCATCAATGGAAGCACTCGATTTGAAGGGCCGCCGAATCCTGGTTGTGGAAGACGAGCCTCTGATCGGAATGGACATCGTCGCAGCGCTTGAAGACGCCGGTGCCGAGGTTGAGGGACCCGTGGCTACGGTCGAGGAGGCCTGCGCCGTCATCGAGAGCAAGGGTTTCGATGCCGCGCTTGTCGATGCCAATCTCCATGGCACCTCTGTCGGGCCAATCGCTGCGGCTCTCGCCGAGCGTGGGGTGCCGTTCGCGTTCGCGACGGGATACGACAAAGACGGTCTGCCGGAAGGCTTTCAGAACCGCCTCATCCTCGGGAAACCCGCTGGGCCGGAAGACGTATTGAAAACGGTTGGCAGTCTGATCGCAAAATCCGATCGCATTGAAATGAACGCATAGGGCGGCCCAACTATCCAAAGGTCGCGTTGCTGACGAGAGCTGCAAGTTCTGCCGCTCGCGACGCCGAAATCGCTTACAACTTTGACCACGCATGTACTGGCGGGGATGAATAGCGGACGGGAAGGTCGGTCCGGTTTCGCTTCGGGCTTTTTTGTTGCCCGCTATCGGGTTTAGCCAAGCGCGTGCTCGATGCGGTGTACATGCTGCTCGTGGACGGGCATGCCGCGCTCCGCCGCATCGATTTCGTCCGTTGTCAGTCCCGTGGCGATCGCAAGCTCTTCGAGCGAATATCGCCTTCGCGAGGCGGGCTTCCTGTATTGCAGTCGCAGCAGCGACGGCGTTCGATACATGATCCATGTCGAATTCCATCCGATGTTAGAGCGTCGATTTTAGTTGGGGTGGTTCGGGCAATGGCTATCGCGTTGCCTTTTTGAGGGCGCGCTCCGCCTCGAGCCTTAGCTTCCGGAGTCGATCCGTCTTTTCCTGCCTACGACACCGCTCTTCGTCAGCAGCTTCCTGCGCGACCGTGTTCGTACGCTCGACCGCGGCCGCGCGCTGGCCGACGGTCAAGGTTCGTCTGATCCTTGATACCATGATGTCCATCTATGTAAGTTGTTACGTATATATGGTGACGAGACAGCGATTTAGCAACGCATGGCAGCCCTTCGCTCAGCACTTGGATCGACATCTTGCATCCCGCCCGGATCGATCTCATTTAGTGGTCACACCCCGTATCGATGACCGCCGCCGCGACACCCTTCTCCGTCGCGCGCAGTCGTCCGGGATGGATGAGGGCGCTCCCCGGCGACGGGTCGAGCGCCCTCATTATTTGGTGTCGCGTTGCAGCGTGAGTTCTGCGCGTCGTCGACACACCCGGCATCAAGCACTCGTGACCAAGCTGTTCGTTTCCAGCGCCGACGACTTCGCGCTGCCAGTGTATGAGCCAATGCCGGCGTAGTGCGGGAGCTGCCGATTGCAACAATCTCCGCCAAAAATAAACCGTTGGAACTTATAGGTTTTATAGGTGTTTCCGATCTGTCTAACAGGAGGAACCACCAATGAAAAAAATCGTACTCGCTACAGCCGGTCTGCTCCTCGTTGCCACTGGTGCATTCGCGCAAAGCGAAACGCCGAGCACGTCGCAGACGACACCGGCTGTCAACACCGAACACAATGCGGGAGCACCGGTCGCCGGCAAAAACAGCTTCACCGAAGATCAGGCGAAGTCCCGGATCGAGGAAGCCGGCTACAAGGACGTGGCCGGCCTGAAGCTCGATGACCAGGGCGTCTGGCGCGCGACGGCTTCGAAGGATGGTAAGCCTGCAAAAGTCTCCCTGGACTTCCAGGGCAACGTCACGCTTGCCAAGTAAAACGATAACGGAGGAATTCCCATGAAGACCACGATCACCGGATTGTACGACAGCTACGACGACGCCAGGGCCGCAGTGAAGGCGCTTGAGGATGCCGGCGTCTCGTCGGACGACATCAGCATCGTCACCAACAAGGCCAATGGTGACGTCGATGTCGAAGGGCAGGGCAATCGGGCAGGTGAAGGGGCTGGTACCGGTGCAGGTGTCGGTGCCGTCGCCGGCGGCGCAGGAGGTCTCCTGACTGGCCTTGGCATGCTTGCAATCCCTGGCGTCGGCCCGGTCGTCGCTGCCGGTTGGCTTGCAGCAGCCGCAGCCGGAGCTGTTGCGGGCGCCGTTGCCGGTGGAGCGGTCGGCGGTATCGTCGGCGCGATGATCGAATCCGGCGTACCGGAAGAAGACGCAAACTTCTACGCGGAGAGCGTTCGTCGCGGTGGCTCAGTGGTGACCGCGCGTGTGGACGATGACCGCCGCGCGTCTGCCGAAGCGATCCTCAACAACTCGCCGCGCGTGGACGTCGCCGCCCGTCGCGCGAGCTACACAGAACAGGGTTGGACGCGCTTCGACGAAGCTGCTGACCCCTACACGCCGGAACAGATCGCCGCCGAGCGCGACCGGTATCGCGTCAATCGTCTGTAATGCGCTTCAGCATGGATACTTCGAAAGCCCCGCCGTCGCGGGGCTTTTGCTTATGAAACGCTGGGACCTTTTGCTATTCCCCGCGCTGTCTTTACACTATCACCAAGATAACGAGATGCCGCCAGGCAGAAATCGACAGGACAACCCTGCTTCGAGCAACCCCAGCAGGACGGGTTGTTGATATCGAGGAAAGAGACGCGGGACCTACCAAGCGGAAACGGCCACGGAGGCCCGGCAAGGCTGTTGCGGCAAGCCTTCATCGTTTTCATCTATGGCTTGCTGCTTGCGCTTCTCGCATGGGAGTGGCAACGGCACGACGCAGGTCACCACACCGCCGGGTGCCGAAAAGACGCAGTGAGCCGCAGCATTTTTTGAAGATCGTTCGGAACACGGGCGCTGGGTGGAAGTTCATTTTCAGAGATCATGAGGATCTCTCAAGGAGGAGAATGACAATGCCTCCACAAGCACCGACACCTCTCATTCCAAGAGCGGCTCCAAGTCGACCAGCGGTAAGAGCGCATCGCCAACGACGAAGAGCGCAAGCTCGTCCGGCAAGCAGGGTGGTTCCCATGAGCAGCACGTCAAGGCCGGCGAGCAGAACCATAAGAACGCGAAGTGACGGCGAATCCTTTGATGGCAATGTTGGACGGGCGCGGATCACTCCGCGCCCGATTGCATCAGACGGTCGGCGGCGACGCCTTGCCGAGCTTCACAGACGGTTCGCGGCCCCAGACACGCAGCTTGCCTAGTTCCTCAATGAACGCTGAGACGTCTTTGCCCCCTGACAACTGAACCGTCCCCTCATCAAGCTGCCCGGCGATGCCCGCTTTTTCCAGAAGAGGCAGGGAGGATTGGTCATAGCCTATATACTTGCAGTGCTGGAAGGCGTCGGCGACGAAGTCGCGGGCGGCCGCCTCCTTTACAAGATCGTCCATCGCCTGAAGTGACGTCAAAAGGACAACAGCGTCAAACAGCACGGACGGGCCGCCATCAATCATATGGTGCGCTTCGATGAAGCTCCCGTCGTCGGCCGTGACGCCGCCCACTTTGGGAGCAATCAATTCAACGACCGCCTTATCGGCGACGACTGCTTTGGTCACCGTCTTGAGAAGCTTCGCGTCGACGCCATCAGCGATCAGGACGCCAAGCTTGCGACCTTCGAAACGCATTGGTCCGCGTTCGACGATGCTGAGTGCGGGAGAGGGTTCCAGATCCTGACGCGTTGGCATTGCGGCGTCCGCGGCCGGCGGCATCTTCTGGATGCCGAGCTTCTGGGCGACAATCGCGGCGAGTGTCTTATCGATGTTTAGCAGGTGGGAGATCATCCGCTCCCGGATGGCCACCCTCTCGACCTTGCTGAGTTCGAAGGTGAGCGCCATGGCTATATGGCGCTGTTCCGCTCCGGTTTGGCTGATGTAAAACTGACGAGCTTGGCTGTAGTGATCGGCAAAGCTTTCCGGCCGCAACCGCACCTTCTGCCCCTGTTCCTCTGCCGGGAAGTGACGGTATCCATGAGAGGGCGACTCGCGCGGGCCCTCGCCATGAGAGTTAGGTTGATAGTTCGCTCGGCCAACAGGGTTGCGCATCGCCATGTGGCCGTCTTGCTGGAAGTTGTGCATGGGACACTTCGGCGCGTTGATCGGCAGGTGGGTGAAATTCGGGCCGCCAAGGCGCTTCAACTGCGTGTCGAGGTACGAGAAATTGCGACCCTGCAGCAGCGGGTCATTGCTGAAGTCGATGCCAGGCGGCACGTTTTGCGTCATGAAGGCGACCTGCTCAGTCTCGGCGAAGAAATTGTCCGGCATGCGATCGAGCACCAAGCGGCCGATCGGACGTACCGGCAGGATTTCCTCCGGAATGATTTTCGTCGGGTCGAGGACATCGAAATCGAAGCTGTCCGCGAAGTCCTGATCGAAGAGCTGGACGGCGAGCTCCCATTCAGGGAAGTTGCCAGTTTGAATGGCGTTCCACAGATCGCGGCGGTGGAAGTCCGGGTCGGCGCCGTTGATCTTGACGGCTTCATTCCAGGCCACGGATTGAAGCCCCAGCTTCGGCTTCCAGTGGAATTTGACGAAGGTCGACTTGTCCTCGGCATTGACGAAGCGGAAGGTATGAACGCCAAAGCCCTCCATGAAGCGGAGCGACCGGGGGATCGTCCGGTCCGACATGATCCACATGACCATGTTCATGCTTTCCGGTGTCAGGCTGATGAAATCCCAGAAATTGTCATGCGCGGTCTGGGCCTGCGGAAAAGCCCGATCCGGCTCCTGCTTTGCCGCGTGGATAAGGTCGGGGAACTTGATCGCATCCTGGATGAAGAAGACCGGGATGTTGTTGCCGACGAGATCCCAGTTGCCTTCCTTCGTGTACATCTTCACGGCGAAACCACGGACGTCGCGCGCAAGGTCGGCGGAACCCTTGTTGCCGGCGACGGTCGAGAACCGCACGAAGACGGGCGTCTTCTCGCCCGCCCGCTGAAACACGTCCGCACGCGTGACGTCCGACAAGGATTCATACGTTTCGAAGAAGCCATGGGCTCCGTAGCCGCGCGCGTGGACCACACGCTCAGGTATCCGCTCATGATCGAAATGAAAAATCTTCTCGCGGAAATGAAAATCATCGACGAGCAGAGGTCCGCGTGGACCGACGCGCAAAGAATTCTGATCGTCGGCCACGGGCGCGCCCTGCGACGTGGTAAGGACGGCCTGACCGTCTTCTGCAAACTGGTGAAGTTCTCCTCCGGTGCCACGGTGAAGCTGCTGGTCGTGAATCTTCACGCTGTCGCCAGACGAGGTCGTGGATGCGGATTTTGCTGGGCGTTTGGCCATCTTGATGTCCCCTTGATGCCGGACGCCTGCGAAGCGCCCGGCGAAGCAATTTAAGCGCTGCGGGCCTGTGCCGCGTGCCGTCCTTCGGCGAACTCCTCTACGATCTTTGCGCAGAACGCAGGCAGGTCGGTAGGATTGCGACTGGTCACGAGGCCCTTGTCGGTGACGACTTCCTCGTCCACCCAGATTCCGCCGGCGTTGCGGATGTCGGTAGACACGGTCGGATAGGAGGTTAGAGTGCGACCTTTGACGACGCCGGCTTCCACAAGTACCCACGGACCGTGGCAGATCACGCCGACTGGCTTCTCCTGGGCGAAGAAATCGTGAACGAACGATACGACCTTGTCATCGCCCCGCAGCTTGTCCGCGCCAACGCTTCCGCCGGGAATGACCAAACCGTCGAAGTCCGCAGCCGACACCTCGCCAATTGCCTTGTCGACGGAAAACTTCGACCCAGGATCGAGGTCATGATTGACGGCCTGTGCCTCGCCGGGCTGTAAGCCCACGACGACTACGGTCGCGCCAGCATCTTCGACGGCCTTTTTCGGTTGAACGAACTCTGGCTCTTCAGTGCCGCGTGGAGCGATAAGGATCGCGATCGTCTTACCTTGCAAACTCATAGCTATTCTCCTGTAGTTTTGCCGAAGTGGGATTGGTCGGTCACTTGTTCAGATCGGTCGCCATCTGAAGATGATGCTCGAGGGCGGGGCGCGTCGTAGCGGCCCAAGCCTTTAGATCGGGGTTGTCTCCTCCATCGCTGTACCGCTTGAACAGGTCAACCGTTCAGCGGGTTCCGTATCCCCAACCTACGTGGAGCTTGAATGTTCCGGTGTTGATCGGTGCGTGGAACTCTGTCCCCGTCCCCGTGTTGTGTGGACACACTCAGGGAGGTTTGGATGGGCGACGATAAGAGCTCGACAAGAACGTGCAGGCTCAGGAGGAAATCCGGAAGAAGGGAATGGCATGATGACTGAGTTCGACTACGTTGTCCTAGGCGCCTCCGGTCACATTGGCAGTGTCGTTTTCACGGAGTTGCGGAAGATCGGCGCGTCTGCCCTCGCGGTGGTGCACAGCCAGCAGGAAGCAGACGAAATCGTCGCTGCTGGGGGCGATGCGAGTGTAGTTGATATTTGCGATGCCGACGCGCTGAGGGTCGCGCTCGCGTCTGCCAGAAGAGCCTTCCTGTTAAATCCACCGGCCGACCCGAAGAAAGATACCGATGCTGTCGAGACCCGGACGGCGCAAAGCATTGCCGCGGCCCTGAGGGGGACATCTCTGCAGAAGGTTCTGGTCGTCTCGACCTACGGTGCCCAGCCAGGTGAAAAGATCGGCGATCTTTCGGTGCTCTTCGACTTCGAGCGCATGATCGAGGTCACGAGCGTACCAGCGGCAATCAATCGTGGTGCATACTACTTCACCAATCTCGATCCACTGCTCGAGCCTGCGCGAGAGGGAACAATCACGAGCCCGTTCCCACCAGACCTCGTCCTTCCGATGGTGTCGCCCATTGATCTCGGCAAGGCGGCCGTCGAGCGACTGACGTCGCCGATCGAGGATATCGGGATTCGATACGTCGAGGGGCCTGCACGCTATACCTTCGCGGACGTCGCGACCGCATTTTCCGACGTACTAGGCCATGCGGTGCTGCTGAAGACGATCCCGGAGACCGCCATCGAGCGGAATTATAAAGATCTCGGTTTTTCCCGCGCTGCTGCCAACTCTTTTACGCGCATGACGAAGACGAGCATCGAAAGTCCGCAGCTCCCGGAGTCTCCAATTCAGGGAAGCGTTTCCCTGGAGGATCACATCACGCAGATCGCATCGACTAAATGAGCACGTAGGCCTTAACAGTCCGACTGGTGGAAATCCACTTTTCGACGTCGTCCCGGAGAGAAGAAGATCATGCGAAGGACTGAGCTGGGTCGAGCGCGAGTGTAATCTACCGTACGGAGGTATACGGACGACAGCGGTCGAATATATAATGACACCGTATCAAGTGTGCCAAACTCATCCCCATGTCGGCCGAAATCCGCTGATCGAGCGACGCAAACGAGGTAGGCCGTACGGTCTCTTTCGTTCGGGCATTGTCCGGCCCTCGTTCCTTGCCTTCCGGCAATCTCTTCATATCTTTCGATAATATGCGTCTTTCGGGCGTCCAACTGCTTAGGAACCGACTTTGCCAGCAACGATTTCATCCGGAAACATCGGCCTCGATATCATACTGAAGGGTGGCCTGCCTTCGCGGCGTCTTTATCTTGTCGAGGGAGCGCCGGGGTCGGGCAAGACGACGCTGGCGTTGCAGTTTCTGCGAGAGGGCGTACGCAGAGGTGAGCGAGCGCTTTATATAACGCTGTCCGAAACCGAAGAGGAGCTTTCCGCGGTCGCGAGCTCCCACGGCTGGGACATCAACGAGTTCGATATCTTCGAATTCAACTCCGCGGCGGATATTTTTGGTGAAGGACGCGACCAGTCGATCCTGCATCCATGGGAAATGGAACTCAGCGAGACGATCCGGCTGATCCAGGATGAGGTCGAGCGTGTCAAGCCGAAGCGGGTGGTCTTCGATAGCCTTTCGGAGATGCGCCTACTCGCTCAGGATCCGCTGCGCTATCGCCGGCAGGTCTTGGCACTGAAGCAGTTCTTCTCGGGGCGGGACACCACGGTTCTCCTGATTGACGACATGACCGGCAATGCAGACGAGCGGGATGCGCATCTTCACAGTCTTTGCCACGGCGTCATCACCCTGGAGCGCCTGACGCTCGATTTCGGCGCGGCCCGCCGCCGGATGCAGGTTCAGAAGCTGCGGGGCGTCGATTTCACCGCAGGTTATCACGATTTCACCATCAAGACGGGCGGCCTGGAAGTCTATCCGCGCCTTATCGCAGCCGCTCATCACGTGGATTTCTCGGGGGAGGCGACGGCGAGCGGTGTCGAAGAGCTGGATCGTCTTCTCGGCGGCGGTCCGCGAAGGGGCACGAGCACGCTCGTGACGGGACCGGCCGGCTGCGGCAAGACAACGATTGCGTTGCAATATCTTTTCGCGGCCTGTGAGCGAGGCGAGCCTTGCATCGTCTATGAATTTGACGAACGGATCGGCACGCTACTCGCCCGCGCCAAGGCGTTCAGCCTCGACTTGCAACCCTTCATCGAGAGTGGCTTGCTCGTCGTCGAACAAATAGACCCGGCGGAAATTTCTCCCGGCGAGTTCGCGGCCCGCGTGCGCGGTGAGGTCGAGGCCAGGGGTGCACGGATGGTGGTGATCGACAGCCTGAACGGCTATATGGCCGCGATGCCTCAGGAACAGCATTTGATCCTCCAGATGCACGAGCTACTCTCCTATCTCAGCCAAACGGGCGTCGTGACCTTCCTGATCAATCCGCAGAACGGTCTCGTGGGAAGCATGTCGACCAGTCTGAATGTCTCCTACATTGCAGATACCGTGGTGCTACTCCGCTTCTTCGAGGCCGAAGGACGTGTAAGGAAGGCAATATCCGTGTTGAAGAATCGCGGTGGGGCACACGAGGATACCATCCGCGAAGTGCGCATCGACAGCGGCGGCATCCGTGTCGGCGAGCCGCTCTCGCGGTTCAGGGGAATTCTGACGGGAACGCCTGAATATCTGGGCGCCCGCGACCCGCTAATGGAAGATCGTGATAGTGATAGCTGAGCCGCTGTACGAGGGGCGCCGGATTCTGGTGAGCGCACCGTTCGGTCGCGACGCAGAAAGTGTCGCGACGCTCTTGCGCCAAGAGACCTATGATGTCGTCGTCTGTCGGGATCTCGGCGCGGTGGCTGATCTCATTGATGACAGCATTGGAGCTATCCTTCTAACGGAAGAGGCCCTCGTCAGGGATGTCGACAAGCTCAAGTCGGCGCTTGCAGCCCAGCCCTCCTGGTCGGATGTTCCTTTTGTTCTTCTAGCCGCGCCGCGTACCAGCCGAACACCGAACGGGCGACTGTCGCAATTGACGCTCTTCGATCTGGCAAGCAATAGCGTGGTTCTCGAGCGGCCCCTCGGAAGGGCCTCGCTCTTCAGTGCCGTGGCATCGGCGATGAGGTTGCGTGCCAAGCAGTTCCAGATGCGTGATCGTCTGACGGAACTGGACGACAGCGAAACACGGCTACGGCTTGCCACAAGTGCTGCCGGAATCGGCACATGGGATTTCGACCTTATCACCGGGCAGCTCAAATGGGACAAGCGCTGCAAGACGATGTTCGGCATCCTCTCCGAGCGCGAGGTTTCCTATGAGGAGGGCTTTCTTGCCGGATTGCATCCCGCCGATCGCGCCAAGGCCGACCTGGCTGTTCAGGAGGCACTTCGGCCTGGCGGTTCCGGCGAATACGAAATCGATTACCGAACGATCGGCATAGAAGATGCGGTCGAGCGCTGGATCGCAGCGAAGGGCGGCGCGATCTTTGCCGGCGGCAAGGCGGTGCGGTTCGTCGGCACGGTCATAGACATCACTGAACGCAAGCGGACGGAGAAGGCGCTAACGGCATCCGAGGCGGCGCTACGCGTCGAACGCGAAGCGCTTGACGATCTCAATCGGAATCTCGAGGCACGCGTCGTGCAGCGCACGGCGGAGCTTGAGGAGCAGATGGCGGCCCGTGGCCATGCCGAGGAAGCCCTTCGCCAAGCGCAAAAAATGGAAGCGATCGGACAGTTGACCGGCGGGATCGCCCATGACTTCAACAACATGCTGACCGGCATAATCGGCGGTATCAACCTTGCCAAGCGCCGAATTGCCTCCGGACGTCTTGATGAGGTCGGGCGCTTCATGGACGCGACCACGGATTCGGCTCACAGAGCGGCCGCGCTGATCGCCAGACTTCTCGCCTTCGCGCGCCGGCAGACGCTCGATGCCACGTCGCTTGACGTTGCCGCGCAGCTCGATGCTACGAAGGAATTGCTGGACAGGACGCTACCTGAAACCATCGCCATCGAGGTTAAGGTCGCGGCCGAGGTCGGATACGTTATGGCGGACGCCAACCAGCTCGAAAGCGCGTTGCTCAATCTCGCCATCAACGCACGCGACGCCATGCCCGATGGCGGGCATCTGACGATAACCGCGGAACGCTGCGTGGTAGCCGCAGCCGAGAGTGACGGGCTGGAGCCAGGCAGCTATGTTGTGATTGGCGTTGATGATACCGGCGTCGGCATGCCGCCGGAAATCCGAGAGAAAGCGTTCGAGCCATTTTTCACGACCAAGCCGATCGGACAGGGCACCGGTCTCGGCCTTTCGATGATATATGGCTTTGCGCAGCAATCGGGCGGCCAGGTCCGCATCGATAGCGCCGCGGGAAGAGGGACCTCCATCAAACTATACCTACCGGCAACGACCATTGACCGGAGTGAAGACGAAGACGCTACCCACGCCAGGGCCCCCGAAGGAAACGGCCAAACCGTGCTTGTGGTGGAAGACGACGATGCCGTACGCCTGCTGATATGCGAGGTGCTTTCGGACCTGTCGTATCGCGTTCTCGAGGCGGAGGATGCGGATGCTGCGGTTCGGCTACTGTTGGATCGGGGGCAGATCGATCTCATGGTATCCGATGTCGGCCTACCGGGAATGAACGGAAGGCAGCTTGCCGACGTTGCACGCCAGCACCGACCCGACCTGCCGGTGCTGTTCGTCACAGGCTATGCGGAAAACGCGGCCACCAAGGCGAGCTTTCTCGGGACGAACATGGCGATGATCAGCAAGCCTTTCGCGGTAGAGGCTCTCGCATCGAAGATCAAGGAAATGGTGATCCCGGCGGGCAAGTGAAATCAAGTGTGAGACTGCGTCCATGGACCTGACAAAGTCGGTAGCGCCGAGGGTCACCGAATGATGGTGACGGAGGCGTTGGGCAAGGTGCGCAGGCTGGATGGCCTGTATGTCTGCGACGCCTCCCTGAGGCCGACCATTCCCTGCGCCAACATCAATCTTCCGACCATCATGATCGCGGAAAAGATTGCCGATCTGCTAAGGACAGAAGTCTAACAAGCAGGATCATGTTGCGGGCCAGGATATCGACTCCGGCTTCCAACGATTCTCTACAACGGCCACTCATTGGCGCATCATCGAATGCGTCAACGCCCGTTACTGTGTGCACAATTCAATTCCGGTTCGGAGGTTCTCCCCTTTGAGAACCCGGTATAACGGTTCTTCTAGGCGCTGATGGCCGCTGGGGTCGAACTCTGCCGCACAACAATGCGAGGCGTCACCACGAAATGCTCGGTAACCGCTCGTCCCTTGATCCGTTCGATAAGCAGACGTGCTGCCTGGAGCCCCAATTGCTCCCCTGACTGATCGATGCTCGTCAGGTTGTTCTGCGCGAAGTCGCAAAACATGGTGTTGTCATAGCCGACTACGGCGAGGTCGTTCGGTATGTCGAGGCCTAGTTCCCTGGCGACGCTGATCACCTCAAGGGCGATCAGGTCGGTCCAGCAGAAAATGGCGTCGGGGCGCTGCGGACCTGTCAGCAGTCGGCGGGCGTTAAGTTGGACCTCGCGCAGGATCTGCGACGAACTCGTAATGTTGATATGTTTGCCAAGCCCCGCCTCCATCATCCCGCGTCGGTACCCCAACTCGCGTTGGATCAGGATGGTGGATGTCCCGGAGACGAGACTGAACATGGCGATCTTGCGATAACCGTTCACCGCCAGATGCTTGACCACGAGCATGGCCCCTTGCTGGTCATGATTGTTGACTGTGTCGAATGTCGTCGCCTCGGGGTCGTGATGTCCGATCGTTACCAGCGGCTTGCGCCTGGCGATGATGTCGAGGTTCTTTCGATCCTCCGTCGATCCGATCATCAGCATGCCGTCCATCTGGCGGTCGATCATTGATTCGACGATGCCCATCTCCGTCTCGACCGACGACTGGCTGATGCCGACCATGGCGCGATATTGGGTGCGTTCAAGCGCCGTGTTCACCCCGTCCATGATATCGGCGAAGAACGGGTTGCGCAGGTCGGGGAGGACAATGCCGATCGTATAGGTCTGGCCGCGCATGCCGCGGGCAGCCGCAAGCGGCCTATAATCGAGCTTGTCCATCGAGGCGCGGACATTTGCGCGCAATGCGTCCGAGACACCATAGGCGTCGCGCAGAACCTTCGAGACCGCGGCGACGGAAACGCCGGCATCTTTTGCTACATCCCGGATCGTCACCCGGCTGTCTCGTCCCTGCTTATCGCTCAAATCCCTGCCTTCCGATCGCCAAGCCTGTCCACGTTGATCGCCGCTTTGAAAAGTCGCCCAACACAATTTCACCGTATCGAAACAAAGCGGGTTGCCAAGCGAGAAAAAATGTAGAACGATATACGTAGAACGTATTACGACATTGACTGCAGCATGTGCAATGGAGGACGGCATGCACGACAGAGTGTCAGCGCACGCCTATAAGAATTCGGGATTGAGAGTCTATCCGTGGACGGCGGCAATGGTTCGCCCGCTTGCGGACCAGGGTGAGGGGACGCCAGCTTCCTTCCTGCAGAAAGAGTTCGATCTGGAGCGGGTGACCGGGCGCGAGATCCTGCGGATCAGCGCCCTTGGCCTCTACCGGGCATTCATCAACGGTCGACGCGTTGGCGACGATCTCTTGACACCCGGTTGGACCACTTACGACAAGCGACTGTCCTACCAGACCTATCAGGTCGGTGATCTTCTGCGGCAGGGAGAGAACACGATTACCATCTGGCTGGCCGACGGCTGGATGCGCTCGCCGCTGATGTGGGGCAAGCACCGGCTAACGAACACCTGGGGCGACAAGATCGCGGCAATCGCCGAATTGCGCGCAGGCGAGGGTGCAGCCGAACTTGTGCTTTCGACCGACGCCTCCTGGCAAAGCGGGCTTCTGCCTGTCCGCAAATCGGGTATCTATTTCGGTGAGGAGTTCGACGCCCGCATAAAGCCGCAGGTTTCGGCTGGTTCGCAGGCCATTGCCTTCGACCCGTCGATCCTCGTTGCGCACGAAACCGCGCCGGTGCGCGAACTGCCGGCAATTGCGCCGGTCCGAAGCTGGGACGATGCCGAAGGACGCACCATTCACGACTTCGGCCAGAATGTCGGCGGCTATGTCGCCTTCACGGTCACAGGCGAAGCCGGCGATAGCGTAAGGGTCGAACATGCGGAGGTGCTGGATCGCGACGGCAACTTCTACAACGTCAATTACCGCACCGCCGAAGCGCATACGGTCTACACACTCTCTGGCGAGGGCGAGGAGCACTATCGCCCCTACTTTACCTTCCACGGCTTTCGCTACGCGCGCGTTACGGTGACCGGAGCGGCGAAGGTCGAGCCGGTTCACTCCGTGCCTATCAGTTCCGTTACCGAGCAGAAAGCAAGCTTCAGCTCGGGCAATGCCCTGGTCGACCGGCTGGTGCTCAACACGGTGTGGAGCCAGCGAGGCAATTTCGTCGAAGTGCCGACAGATTGCCCGCAGCGGGACGAACGTCTCGGCTGGACCGGTGATGCGCAGGTTTTCGCAGGCACGGCACTCTATCTGGCCGACGCCCACGGGTTCCTCGTCAAATATGTGCGCGACATCATGGCCGACCAGCGCGAGGACGGTTCCGTTCCGCATGTTGTGCCGGATCCTACGCGCCAGCAGCCGGAGTTCTACCCGGGTTTCTACGGCTCGACTGGTTGGGGCGATGCCATTGCCGTCATTCCGTGGCAGCTATACCTGCATTATGGTGACGAGGCGATCCTCGGCGAAGCGCTCCCGGCAATGATCCGATGGGTCGATTTTGTGTGGTCGATCAGCGATGGCCCGATCGTCTCGCCGCCGCGCCAGTGGGGTGCGCGTGGCTTCAGTTTCGGCGACTGGCTGCAGCCTTCCGGCCCCTCGGCAAAGCCATTGCCGACGATTGGCGACGATGCGGCGGCGACGCTGTACCTGCATATCACCGCCAAGCTCGTGGCGCGGATCGCGGCGATCGTCGGCGACGATGCGACGGCGGAGCGTCTTGCCGCGATGGCTTCAAGGGTTAAGGACGCCTTCCAGCATGAGTTCATCACCGCCGCAGGACGTCTCGCCTATGACGACCAGACCTCCTATGCGCTGGCGATCCTGCACGACCTGGTTCCCGAAGAGCATCTTGAAGCGGCGAAGCGCTACTTCAAGGCGACAATTGCCCGCGCGGAGGGACGTATCGGCACCGGCTTCATCGGCACGCCGGCCCTGCTGCCGGCCCTGCTGAAGATCGGCGAAGTCGGGTTGGCGGCGGACGTCTTCCTGCAGGAAGAGGTGCCGGGCTGGCTCTATCAGGTGAAGATGGGCGCCACAACGATCTGGGAACGCTGGGATGCGATCCAGGCCGACGGCACGATCTACAATCCGCAGATGAACTCCTACAATCACTATGCCTATGGCGCGGTTTGCCAATGGCTCTTCGAGGCCGTGGCCGGCTTTCGTCCGGATCCCGAGCAGCCGGGTTTCGAGCGCATCATTTTCGAGCCGACCATCATTCCCGACCTTTCGCCTGTCGCGGCAGGCCATCAATCCCCGCGTGGCCTGATCGCCGCGGCCTGGTCTGTCGAGGGAAATATGGTGCGCTACGAAATCGAAATCCCCTCAGAATCCTATGGTGTCTTGAAGCTCGCGGACAGCTATTCCGATGCAGCCGTGAATGGCTCCGCCTTCAAGGGCGCCGATCTGCCGCCGGGCAAGCATGTCGTGACCTTTAATTTCGTGCCACCGTTGCGTGCCGTCAAAGAGGACTTTGAGATAAATGCCCGTACGCCCTGAAGTGCGGGCCGGAAGATTCTGCCGCTGAGGAGCGGCTCAACTGGGAGGAAATCAATGCTTATGAAAAGGACGAGACGTTCATTGATCAGCCTCGCGGCTGGCCTGTTGTCGATGACGATGCTTTCCGGCCATGCCATGGCACAGAGCACGCTGACGATGCTGATCGACAATGGTGCGAATACCGTTGCGATTACCGAGGCGCTGGTCAGCGCTTTCGAAAAGAGCAACCCGGACATCGATATCGAGATCGAGACGCGCCCTGGCGGCGGGGAGGGCGACAACATCGTCAAGACCCGGCTCGCGACCGGGCAGATGACCGATATATTCTACTATAATTCCGGCTCGCTGATGCAGGCGCTCGCGCCGCAGCAAACGCTGATGGACCTAAGCGGCGAGCCGTTCATGGCCAACGTCTCCGACACGTTCAAGCAGGTGGTAAGCGTTGGCGGTGCCGTCTACGGCATACCGATCAGCCCGGCGGAGGCCGGCGGCATCTTCTACAATCGTGACATCTATGCCGAACTGGGTCTGAAAGTGCCGAAGACCTGGGCCGAATTCATGGCCAACAACGAAAAGATCAAGGCTGCCGGAAAGACGGCCGTGATCCAGACCTATGGCGACTCCTGGACCAGCCAGGTTCTCGTTCTCGCGGACTATTATAACGTCCAGAGCGCCGTTCCCGATTTCGCCAAGCAATTTACGGCCGGCGTTGCGAAATTCGCCAAGACCCCGGCTGCCGAAAAGAGCTTCGAGCGTTTGAAGCAGGTGCATGACGCCGGGCTGATGAACGAGGATTTCGGCGCCGCCACCTACAATGACGGCTTGCGCATGCTGGTGAACGGCGAGGGCGCCCACTACCCTATGCTGACCTTCGCCATCCCGGCACTTGCCGAAAACTATCCCGAACTGCTCGCCAAGGTCGGCTTCTTCGCCCAGCCGGGCGATGATGCGGCGACCAATGGACTGACGACCTGGATGCCTGGCGGTTTCTATATTCCGAAGACCTCCTCAAATCCCGGTGCCGCCAAGAAGTTCATGGCCTTCGTCGCGAGCACCGACGGCTGCAAGGTTCTGGAGCAGACGGTCGGCGTCAACGGCCCCTTCCTGATCAATGGCTGCAAGCTGCCCGACAAGGTTGCGCCTGTGGTCGCTGATCTCTTGCCCTACTTCGCCGAGGGCGGCCACAATGCGCCGGCGCTCGAGTTCCTGTCGCCGGTCAAGGGGCCGATCCTCGAGCAATTGACGGTCGAAGTGGGCACCGGCATCCGCGAACCCGCGGCGGCGGCGGCGAGTTACGACGAGGATGCGCGCAAGCAGGCTTTGCAGCTCGGCCTTCCCGGCTGGTAACTACTGACGACGAGGCCGGAGGCCCTGGCGATGACACGTCGCCCGGGGTCCCGGCCGCTGTTTCTGGAGTCCTCATGGCCGCATCCGCTATTTCCGCTTCCCCCATGCGCCGGTCGTCTTATCCCGGATGGTTCTACCTGCCTGCCGCCGTCATCTACGGCATTCTGTTTCTTCTACCGACGTTCGCATCCTTCTATTTCAGCCTTACGCGCTGGAGCCTTTTCAGTTCCAGCTTCATCGGGCTTGATAATTTCGCCCAGTTTCTTCGCGAGCCCTTTCTGATAAAGGGGCTGGTCAACACCATCATCTATGCGGTGATCACCTCGGGGCTGAAGGTCGTCCTCGGCATGCTCCTGGCGGTCATGTTGACGAGCGAGATCCTGGCACGGGGGCTGCTGCGCTCGCTCGTATTCTTTCCCGTACTGGTCTCGACGATCGGCGTCGGTATCACCTTCACGGTGCTGATGCATCCGACGCAGGGCGCAATCAACGAGGGTCTGGCACTTATCGGCATCAAGGGGCCGGGCTGGCTGACGGATCCAAGCCTCGCTCTGATCTCGGTGGCGCTGGTCGACGTCTGGAAGGGCGTCGGTCTGGCGACGGTGATCTATATCGCAGGCATCGTGGCGATCCCGAAAGACTACTATGAAGCGGCGCGGATCGATGGCGGCACGAAGTTGCAGAGCTTCCTCTACATCACCCTGCCGCTCAGCCGGCCGGCGACGGCGACCGTGGTCACGCTCTCCTTCATCGGCGGCCTGCGCACCTTCGACCTGATCTGGGCGATGACCAAGGGCGGGCCGGGCTTTGCCTCCGACACGATCGCCTCGGTGATCTACAAGCAGTATCAGTCCGGCTTCTTCGGGCTTTCAACCGCCGGCAACGTCGTGCTGTTCGTCCTCATTGCCGTACTCGTGGTGCCGATCACGATCATACTCAACCGCCGGGAGGGACATCAGTGAGGTCGCGCGCATCAGTCATCGGCGGCATCGTGGCCGTGCTCATTTCCTTCGTGGTTTTCGTCATCCCCTTTGCGTTCATCATCCTGATGACGTTCAAGGACAAGCGACAGGCGAACCTGCTCGACTTCTCCTGGCCCACCGGCTTTCATCTATGGGACAATCTGGTCACCGTCGCTTCGACCCGCAACTGGATGCTGGTGACGGCCTTTGTCAACTCGACCATCCTGACAGTCGCGAGTGTGACGCTGCTGGTCGTCTTCGGCGCCATGGTCGGCTTCATCCTGGCGCGCAGGAAGACCCGGTGGAACCCGCTGGTCGAATTCCTGATTCTCGCCGGACTGATGATCCCACCGGCGGTGGTTCCGACCATCTGGCTGCTGCAGGGGCTGAAGCTGTTCGGCACGCTCCACGGCATGATCCTGGTGGAGGTGGCCTACAACCTGCCTTTCACCATCATTCTCTACCGTGCATTCATCGCCACCATCCCGCGTGACCTCGACGAAGCCGCCATCATCGACGGCGCCCGGCCGCTCGATGTGTTCTTTCGCGTCATCCTGCCGCTGCTCTGGCCGGTGACGGTGACCAATATCGTGGTGCAATCAGTCGGCATCTTCAACGATTTCACCAATCCGCTCTACTATCTGCCAGGCAACGCCAACGCGACGGTTCAGCTGACGCTCTATAATTTCCAGAGCCAGTTCAACACGGCCTACAATCTGCTCTTCACCAATATCGCGCTCATCACCATTCCGCCCCTGATTGTCTTCCTATTCTTCAACAGGCAGATCGTCGCGGGCATGACCGCAGGCGCCGTCAAAGGATAAATCATGGCTGGTCTCTCTCTCAGATCGATCCACAAATCCTATGGCGCCTTGCCCGTCATCAAGGGTGTCGATCTCTCCATCGACCACGGCGAGTTCGTGGTGTTCGTCGGACCGTCCGGCTGCGGAAAGTCGACACTGCTGCGCATGATCGCGGGGCTTGAAGACATCAGCTCGGGCGAGTTGCATATCGGCGACAAGCTGTGCAATGCTGTCGAGCCACGCGATCGGGGCATCGCCATGGTCTTCCAGTCCTACGCGCTCTATCCGCATATGAGCGTCTACGACAATGTCGGCTTCGGATTGAAGCTGGCCAGAACGCCGAAGGACGAGCGTGATCGCAAAATCCGCGAGGCGGCGCGCATCCTGAAAATGGAGCATCTTCTGGAGCGCAAGCCGGGCCAGCTTTCTGGCGGACAGCGGCAGCGCGTCGCCATTGGCCGCGCCATCGTCCGGCAACCGGACGTATTCCTGTTCGACGAGCCGCTTTCCAACCTCGACGCCGCACTTCGCGTCGACATGCGCATGGAGATTGCGAAGCTTCACAAAGAACTCGGCACGACCATGATCTATGTCACGCACGATCAGGTCGAAGCGATGACACTGGCGGACAAGATCGTCGTGCTCGACGGCGGCGTCGTGCAGCAAGTGGGCTCACCGATCGAGCTTTACCAGCATCCAGCCAATCTTTTCGTCGCGGGCTTCATCGGGTCGCCGAAGATGAACTTCGTGCCGGTGCGGGCAGCCAAGGTCGAGGCCGACCGCATTACGGTCAGTGGTGAGGATGTCATCAATCTGACAGTCGAGGCCGACGGGTCAGTCGTTCGACGCGGAGACCAGCTGACACTGGGTATCCGGCCACACGACCTTGTGCCGAGTTCAACCGGCTCGATCGTCGGTCGTGTCGTGCTCGTAGAGCGTTTGGGCAACGAGACTATCGTGAGTTTGGAGCTGTCATCCGGCGTCAACTGGCTGGCGGTTCTGAGCGGCGACCAGCCGCTCAGAACCGGCGAGAGCCTCGCTCTGGCCGCGAATTCGTTGAAAGCCAATCTCTTCAGCGCTGACGGCATCGCGCTTGGCAGCTATGAAAACTGACGTCCATTTCATGCAAAATACGCGACCTCGGCATGACTTTCCCGCTTCATCGGGCAAACTAATGCAGCTTCAGCCTGTCCGAAACGACCAGCGCCATGGCTCTCCTGCTGACACCGAGCTTGGAAAAAATATTTTTGAGATGAAACTTCACGGTTGCGTCGGAGAGGCCGAGCGTGCGGGCGATTTCCTTGTTGCTCTTGCCGTCGTGTAGTTCAAGAAGAACTTCCTGTTCACGTTTGCTGAGCACCCCTGCCGTTAGTTTCTCGGTCAGGGCGCTTTTCGAAAAGCCATTCTGTTGGCTTCGGCCGGTGCTCCCCCTAACGCGCTGGCCCACCATTCGATTGATGAAATCGACCGCGTCCACGCTGAAGACTTTGAGACCGAAGCGTCTGATGATTGCCCGAACCACCGTGGCGAATTCCGTTCCTTCATCGATGAAGGGCTGTGTCGCCTCGTGCGCCCGCGCTCGCGCGATCGATGCCTGGAACATCTCGAGCGCGTGAACATGTTTGCCCGCGTTCCAAGCGGCCTGCGTTGCCAATATCTCCGCGGTCAGGAGATGGTAGCCTTCGTTCCGGCGGCGGCATCTGTCGATAACGGCCTCAAGTGCGACGAACGCGTCCGTGGGTCGCTTCTGCAAGAGGAGTAGACGGGCAAGGACCAAATCGAAGTCGTTGCGTTCCCGCCATGTCCAACTGCCGATGTTCTTGGCGGCGGCGGCGCGGTCCGAGATCAGCCGGTCACACAGCAAAACTGCGGGCTCGACCATATTTGCCTTGGAGAAGAGGTCGCCCCGCATGATCTCGGCCGCGAGCTTGAGACGCGGCAGGCCGCGCTCTATCGCGACTTCCTCGGCCTTGTCGACCGCGGCCAGTGCAACGTCTATACCGAAGAGACGTAGTCGAGCGCGGGCGAGAAGAGAGAACAGCCGGGTAAAGATATCAATCCAGCCCTCGCCGCGGATGATCGGTGTGATCGCCGTACTCAGGCTTTTCTCGACGAGCGAGATGTCGCCCTGCAGGTAGAGGATGTCAGCGGTGGCTACCTCGCAAATGGCACTGAGATTGCGGTCGGTCCATTGCGCACTCTGGATCAGATCTTGGCCCTCGCGGCAAAACGACAAGGCCGCTGCGAAGTTTCCGGACAGGCAATGCACCAATCCGAGATGAATCAGCATGAATATCTGCGAGTAAGCAGTGCGCTCGTCGCGATAGTGATTGAGCGCTTTCAAAGCACTTAGCCGGGCAAGATCGAGGTCGCCGCGCCTCGTGTAGGCGATGCATAGATGGTTGTGAATCCAGCCGAGCTCCCAGGTGCATTGCGGGGTGAAACCGGCGGCAAGGGTCTCGAGGTCGGCAATATCGGAATCGTCCAGATGACGATCTTCGTAGACGTTAACGAGCCCATCAATATGATTGAGCGTTATTGGATCTATTTTGAGAAATTCCTCCCGGCGGTCCGCCCGGCCTTGCTTGATCGCCTCCAGGCACTCTCGCGCGGCGCTGAGGCTTCCCTTTTTGGCAAGTACCAGTACGTAGCAAAGTGAGAGGCTGGGTGAGGCATGGATGATGGACGCAGGTAGGTCGTGGATTAGATGCTCCAGCACGGTATGACCTGCCCGAATGAAGAGGTTGACCCCTCCGGCTTGGCAGATCGTATCTGCTGCGAGAGCAAAGTTTCCGCCGTGAGCAGCATGAGAAACGCCTTTTTCCAGCATGCCGTGTGAGGTAAACCATTCCGCCGCGCACGAGTGCAGGGCACCTTCATCCGTCTGGGGTTCGCCGGCAAGTTCGGCCGCAAGGGAGCTGCGCAGAATAGGATGGAAGCGATACCAGCCGTAGCCGGATGTTCCTCGATCGAGAAGTGGAAACAGATCATCCAACGTCTCGGCGTCCACTGGCGTGAAAAAAAGGCCGGTCAGATGGGTGGCGAGGTCGAACGAAAATTCCTCGGTGATGCAGCATGCCCGGAGGGCTCGGCGCAGAGGTGCTGAAAGCCCGCTGAGGATAACTTCGTCGACGTAGTTCAGCAGCGTCCGATGTGTGCCTTCGAGCAAGGCGGCTCGTTCTTCCCGGTCGATCGTATCAAGTGCGATCCGCGCGCCTTGTACGATCGCCGGCCAGCCACGGGTGGATTTCGCGAGCGAGTCGACATCGGCGGTCCCGAGGTTCCTCCCGAAAGCGTTACGGATTTCGCTGCGGGTGAATGCAAGCTGTTGAGCTGTAATTTCCAGGACGACGCCACGAACACCGAGGCGCGCGATCGGAAGGTGACGCGTCGACTGGGTCGCGCAAACAACACGTAGCGTATCGGGAGCAGTTAGCATCAGTTCGCTAAAAAGCTCTGCCACTGCGTGTGATGTGCAAGCGTCGATCTGATCGACAAACAGAATAGTGAGGTCTGATCGAAGTGCAATGGCATCCATCAGGTCCGATAGCGTCGTGATAGAGAATGCGGCGTCAATATCCAAAGCCGACACGAGATCGGCCAGAACTGTCTCTTCGGTTCGACACGGCATGACGGTCAGCCAGCCACGGTGGCCAATCCGACCGCCCAGGATGGCCTCGATCTCCGAATGTGACCGCGTTAGTGAAACATAGCTCTCTCGAAGGAGCGCCGTCTTTCCAAACCCGGCGGGGGCATGCATCACGACAATCTGCCGGGCAAGGCCCTCGTAAATCTTGGACAGCAGATAAGGTCGTTCGATTGCCTGGAAGAGCATCCGTGGAGGCCGGAGCCGCTGAGGAAGCGGCTTTTTTCCGGCGTCGCTTAAGGTTGGTTCCTGCTGGCGCATCGCACTACCTCACGGGTTCGGCTGGGACAGAATCCGACAAGAGCGAAATGCATAAAGCGTGCCAGACTGGCAGCTTACGCCTCGAGCGGCGCATATTCATGCGCAAGTCCGAAAGCAGCGGGGCCGAAAACGGCCAGTGCTTCCGGCGTGCGCATGATCGGCGGCACCTTGACACCCAACACGTTGACACGCTGGCCATATCGTAGGCGCTCGGTGGTTATCGGCTCGGCAGTGTCGGCCTCCAAGATGCAGATCAGATCCGGCACGATGGCCAGCACCTTTCCGTCCTCTTCCGCGACAAGATTCTCATTTTGAATCTGGATGCTAACGGGTTTGCGCGTCGAATCGAACGGCTCGATTGTGACAACGCCGACGGACCAACCGTTCTGCTCGCGTCGCGAAACGTCAACAATCTTGCCCGAGGCGAGAATGCGTGCGGTCTCGTAGTGCGTGCCGGAGAAAAAGGTGATCAGGTCAGCGACCGGATCACGATGGCTCTCGGTCGCCGCTCGTATGGTTCTGCCGATCCCAATTGCCAGTGACATCGTTCCAGGCACGGATACGCGCCGGGCGGTCTGACCATCCATGCCATAGTTGACAATATAGGACTGTCCGCCCATCCGGATCGTCACGCCACGGGCCAGCCATTCGGCCTTCGCCGCATCATCGGTCTCGATGATGACGACATTGCCCTGCTCGTCCGCCACCGTCACCGGGCAGGCCGGCACGCCGTAGACATGGAAGGTTTCCATTTCGAGCTGCGGGAAAGCCCGGCCCATTCCATCGGCGTCGATGACGGGCAGGCGAAATTCGGCGGCGAGCATGATCGGCGTCATCGAATTGATGCCGCCCGCCTCGAACGGAATGATCGCATCGATCTTCTTGTCCGTGCGCGCCTCGTATGCCCTGAGTGCCTGCCCGATTTCCTCGCCGCTCGGCATCTTCTCGATCAGGATGGTCGGTGCGCCCATGGCGCCGCAGGCGGCGATCTCTACCGTGTCGGGCACATCGTTCAGCGGCAGCAGATCGACCGGCCCAAACTTCGCGATGGCGGCTTTGGCCATCAGCTTGCCGATATAGGGATCGCCACCGCCGCCGGTGCCGAGCAGAGCGGCGCCGACAGCCATGTCGTCCAGATCCTTTTCCGTAATCAACGCCATCTCATCACCCCATATGTTCAATTGAAACGAACGGCTTGCTCAAGCCAAAGCAGGTCGGGCCGAAGACCTCCAGCGCTTCGGGCGTCCGCATGATTTCCGGCACCGACACGGCGACGACAGTGACGCGCTGCCCATAGCGCAGTTCCTCGCTGGTGATCGGCTCCGCCGTTTCCGTGTTCATGATGCATATGAGATCGGGAACGATCGCCTTGACCTCACCATTGACGCGCGCAATTAGGTTTTCGTTCTGGATCTCGATTTCCATGCTCGCGCTGAAGGGACCGAAGCCGTCGATCCGGACGCGGCCGACAGAGAAGCCGTTCTTGGTTTCCCTGAGAACGTCCACGATCTTGCCGGCGAAAATCGTCCGTCCGTAGCGGTAGAGTGTGCTGGGCAGGAATGTGAGCAGCGCATCGATCGGATTTTCGTGCGCGGCTCGCGCTCTGCGCAAGACTTCACCGATCCGGATCGCCAGGCTTAGCGTGTTCGGAACGGCCGTCCGCTTCACGTCGGCGCCGGACATCGCATATTCGGCGATATAGGCGCAGCCCCCCATGCGGATTGCCACGGCGCGCGACAGCCATTCCATCTGTCGGTTGTCGACGGCCTGGATCACCGCGCAGTCGCCATATTCATTGCTCACCGCCATGGGACTGCCGGATACGCCGTAAACGCCGAAGGTTTCCATCTCCAGGAACGGAAATGCGCGCCCCATGCCATCGGCATCGACGATCGGAAGGCCCAGCCGCGCGCCGACGACCAGCGGAATGGTCGAATTTATACCGCCAATCTCGATCGGCATGGTTGCCTGCGCCTTGCGCCCGAGATGTTTCTCCAGGCGTTTGAGCGAGAATATCGCTTCTTCGCCGTTCGGAATCTTTTCCACCAGGACGGTCGGCGCGCCCATCATTGCCGTCGGGATGATCAGCATGTCGTCGTCGAGCGCCGATGGATCGATGATCTCGATCTCCAGGCCCTCGTCCAGGCATTGCTGGGCCATAAGGCGGCCGACATAAGGATTGCCGCCGCCGCCGGTTCCCAGAAAGGCCGCGCCGATGGCAAGGTCGCTCAATTGCTGGCTGTTCAGTTTCATGCTCATGCGACCACCAGATCGCCAATCGCCTTCACCCGGATGCGCGTCGCGCTTCCCGGGAGATAGGCAAGCGGCACCTCCTCGATGTCCATGATGTTGACCGTACCGCTCTGGGCACCGGCCTTAAGCGCCCGCTCTTCAGCCTCCTTTTTCGCGCCGCCAAGCACGACGTCGCGGGAGGTTCCTTCCAGCGAAAAGATGCGGTCGACCTCACCGCCGACCTGGGCGATTGCCGCGCCGATCGCATTTGCGACGGAGGCGTTCTGCGGCCGGATGACCTTCGATGCCGAGGGAAGGTCGCGCGAGATCAGGATCGATCCGCCGCCGACGAGAACCACGGGCAGTGGTTCTGCGCTCGTCTTCATGCGATCGACAGCCTCGTCGGCCATGCGGTGGATGGTATCGAGCGCGTTTTCGATGACCCGGGGCGAGATGTGAGCGACCCTATTGCGGTCGCCGATATCTTCCAAGCCTGCAGCAACAACGATGTCCGTCGTCGTCAGCGTGTCGCCGCCGAAGACGAGGGCGCGCGAGGTGATTTCGTAGCCGACGGAATCAGGACCGATGCGTAACCCGTCGTCACGGACAATCGAGCCGCCGCCCAGCCCGATCGCCAGCACGTCCGGCATTCTGAAGTTGGTGCGAACGCCGCCGATATCGACGGCGACAGCGGATTCGCGAGGGAAGCCCTGCATCAGCATGCCGACATCGGAGGTCGTGCCGCCGATGTCGATGACCATCGCTTCCTTCTCGCCGGCGAGCATCGCGGCACCGCGCATGGAGTTGGTCGGCCCGGAGGCGAATGTAAGCACCGGATAACGCTCGACATATTCGGGGACCATCAGCGTACCGTCGTTCTGGCTGATGAAGAATGGCGCCTCGATCGAGAGCTCTTTCAGGGCGTTACGGAAGGAGCTGACGACCTTTCGTGAGAGTTCGGCGAGAGACGCGTTCATCACCGAGGCGTTTTCACGCTCCAAGAAGCCAACGCGGCCGATCTGGTGGCTGAGGGAAATGGAGAGGTCCGGCACTTCATTGGCAAGTATCTCGGCGGCGCGCAGTTCCATATCCGGCGTGACCGGCGAGAAGACCGAGGTGATCGACGCGGCCTTGAGGCCGCGCGTCCTGATCTCGCCCGCAATGCGCATGATCTCGGCTTCGTCCAGAGGCGCGATCTTGCGCCCATCGAACTCGTTGCCGCCGCGAACCATGAAGGTATGCCGACCCAGCGTATCGGCGAGATCCTTCGGCCAATCGGTCATCGGGGGAAGCGCCTTGGTTGCGGGCAGGCCAAGCCGTACGGCCGCGACCTCGAGAAGGCGCCTGCGCTCGACGACGGCATTGGTGAAGTGCGTCGTGCCGATCATCACGGCCTTGATCTGCGATACCGATACGCCGGTGATCTCCAAGACCTGCTTCAACACGGCAACAATGCCGGAGCCGACATCGCTTGTGGTCGGGCTCTTGCAGGCGCCCAGCACCGTGGAGCCATCCATCAGCGCCGCATCGGTATTCGTACCGCCGACATCAATTCCAATACGCATTTTGACCTCCAATGAGAACGAATTTGCCCATCGCCCGGCCATCGGCGCGAGCGCAGGCTTGTTTCGGTGTGAATTCACTCAGGCGAAGAGCGCTTCGGAACGCTCCGGATCCCAGCCGACCGTGACCGTTTCACCGGGCCGGAATCGCTTGATCTGTGATTGGTTCTGCCGCTCGGCGACAATTTCCTGCGAGCCGAGGGAAAGGCGGTAGCGCACGATGGAGCCCTGATAGGTCTCGCTGATCACGGTGGCCGGCAGGCTGATCTCGCTTGAGACGGGCGGCTCGATGATGACGTTTTCCGGCCGGATAACCAACTTAGCGGGCTGTCCTTCCCGGGCATCCTCGCGAGCGCGCGCCGGTAGCGGCCGTCCGTCGAACGTCACCATGATGCGCTCGGCCTGCCGGTCCCTGACGGTGACGTCGATCAGGTTGGAATGGCCGATGAAGGTGGTGACGAACAGCGTTCGCGGATGCTCATAGATCTCAGCCGGCGCTCCGACCTGAACGACGCGCGCCTTCTCCATCACGCCTATCCGGTCAGACATGGTCAGCGCCTCGTCCTGGTCATGGGTGACATAAACCGTGGTGATGCCAAGCTTTTTCTGCAGATCCTTGATCCAGTACTTCATCTCTTCGCGCAGAGCCTTGTCGAGCGCCGACAATGGCTCGTCGAGCAAGAGAATGCGCGGTTCGGTGACGAGCACGCGCGCAAGCGCTACGCGCTGCTGCTCACCGCCCGACAGTTGGCGCTGGAAGCGATCTTCATAGCCTGAGAGCCCGACCTGACGCAGCGCATCCTTCACCTTCGTTGTGATGTCCTGCCTTGGCAGTTTCCGCAGTTTGAGGCCGAAGGCGATGTTGTCCGCCACACTCATATGCGGGAAGATCGCGTAGTTCTGAAAGACGATCCCGATGTCGCGCTTTTCCGGCGGAAGAGCCGTGACGTCGTCGTGGCCGATGTGAATCTCGCCGGAACTGGGGCGGATGAACCCCGCGATCATTCTGAGCGTCGTGGATTTTCCACAACCGGAAGGGCCAAGCAGCGAGAAAAACTCGCCTTGAGCGATGCAAAGATCTATCCCGGCGACCGCGACGCTGTCGCCATATGACTTCTTCAGTTGCTTCAGGTGGATATCGGCCATGCTGAACCCTCGGCTTACGGGAGATGGCAGGGCGACTTTCGCCGCCCCGGCAATGGTTTAGGCAGCAAAGATACCGTTGACGGTTTCGACTATATCGTCCTCGTTTTCGAGATAGGCCTTCCAGTCGGGAACCCAGAACCCCTTGATGGCATCGGCATTGTTGACCACGCCGGCTTTAGCCAGATTGTCCGGCAGAACCGCGTTGCTGACGGTCGGCCGTAGATAGAATTCCTTGCCCATGTTGCCGATGAATTCCGGCTCGAGAGCACGATCAAGCAGGGCGTAGGCGAGCTTCTTCTGCATCGGCTCGGCGTATTTGCTGACGGTGTAGGTCTGGGTCAGGATCGGCTGCTGTTCCGTCCAGTACCAGAAGGCAAAGGGTGCGCCCTTGTCGCGTGCCTGCATCGGCTCGGCGTCGCTCAACACGGAAATGACCACCTCGCCGCGGTCCATCAGCGTCTGCATGTTGCCCGTGAAGTCGGAGATCTTCGCCGGCATGAGGTCGCGCATGGCCTGGTAGCCGGCTTCAAGATCGTATTGATCCTTGCCGAATACGCCGCAGGCGACGAGGAAGAAGTCCATCTGCAGCGTGTTTGACGTGATGTAGGTGCCGCGTTTTCCGGCAAATTCAGGCTTCCAAAGATCCTTGAAGGATGCCGGCGGCGGCGTGACGAGATCGGTCCGGTAGGCATAGCCGTACTGGTTGAACGCCCAGGTGACACCGACTCCGTTCGCAGTGGCGAATGGCCACAAATTCTTGCCGTTCGGAATGTTCGGCAGGAGTTCGTCGAGCTTCAGGAAGAAGTCGCCCGCGCCTGCGGTCTTGAACATCTCCGGCAGGTTCCAGTTGGTGATATCGAGCGGCGGCTTTTCGGCGCCGCCGGCGACAAACTTCGGAAACCATGGCCAAGTGGAGTCGTACTCGATCTTGCAGTTGAACTCCTTCTGGAAATCGACCAGCAGATACTTGTTCACCAACTCGCCCCAAGGGCCGCCCCATTCGCCGACGCGCAGTACCGCACCGCCGGCATCGAATGCCTGGCCGTCGAAGGTGACATCCTGCGACCACGCGTGGTTGATGTTGAAGAGAGGAAGGGTCGCGGCCGCCGCGCCCATCTTCAGGAGTGAACGGCGTGTCATTCCATCAGTCTTGTCGGTCATGCGAGTCCCCTTTTTGGTTTTTGGTCTGCTTGATTGATAGAGCCGTGGTCAGCCGCCGAAGATGCGCCGGAGGTTGACGAGCCGTGAACTGAGGATGGTGGAGAGCACGACGAGCACGATGGCGAAGATCCCGGCCGCCGCCGCCGTCGGTTCGAACTGGTAGCGCATCGACACATACATCGCGATCGGAAGCGTCTGCAGGTTGGGGGTCGAAAGGAACAGGGTGACCTCGAACTGGCCGAAGGACACGATGAAGGCGAAGAGCGCGCCGGCCGAAATCGCGGGGCCGATGATCTTCAGGGTGATAAGGCGGAAGGCGGTGAGCGGCGATGCGCCGAGGCTGCGCGCGGCCTCCTCGAACGACCTGTCGAAGCCCACTAGAGCGGCGGTGACGGTGGCGATGACGAATGGGCAAGTCACAATGACGTGCCCCACCAGAAGGCCCCCCATCGTGCGGGCAAGACCGATGCCGCTGGTGATATAAAACACATAGAGGGCCAGCCCGAGCACGACACCCGGAAGAACGATCGGCAGCATGAAGAAGCCGCGGAGGATTGCCGGAATACGCCCCTGAGACCGTGTCAGATAGACGGCGGCGGCGGTGCCGATCACGGTCGAGATCAGCATTGACAGGAAGGCGATGACGAAGCTGACGCCATAGGCGCTCAGAAAGACCGGCGAGGTGAGAAAAGCTCTGACCCAGCGCAGTGACAGCCCCTGCGGCGGGAACGTCAGGTAGTCGCCGGCATTCAATCCGGCGAGTATGACGATGACGGCCGGCGCCAGCAGGATGACGAGGGCGAGCAGCGCGATTGCTTTCATCGAAAGGGGAACGGCGGTTTCGCTATGCATCAGATGCGTCCTCCCGCCGTGCGGCTTGCCGCCTGGTGATAGATCGCAACGGCGACGATGCTGGTGATGAACAAGACGACGGCGATCGCGGCACCAAACTGCCAGCGGCCGACCTCGGCGATCTGCTGATAGATATGAATGGGCATGACCATCACCTTCCACCCGCCCATCAGCGCCGGCACGACGTAGGAGCTCATCGACAGGGCAAAGACGAGCAGAGTGCCGGCCAGAATGCCGGGCATCGACAGAGGCAGCACGATCGTCCGAAACGCATGCCAGCGCGACGAGCCGAGACTGCGCGCCGCCTCTTCGAGGGACGGATGTATCGTCTTGATGATGCCGATCAGAGACAGGACCATGAAGGGCAGGGTGATCTGGACCAGACCGACGATCACGCCGAAGGTGTTGTACATGAGCGGCAGCGGAGCGGAGATCAGCCCCGATTTCAGGAGCGCGCCATTGATCAGGCCGTTATCGCCCAAAAGCACCATCAGCCCATACATGCGAATGACCATGTCGAGCTGCATGGACGACAGGATCAGGATCATCAGCAGCGATGCTTTGCTCGGCTTGACAGTCTTCGCCACGACGTAGGCGAGCGGATAACCGAAGAAGAGAGCCGCGAGGCTGACCGCCGCCGAAATGCCGATCGAGCGGATAATCGACTGGTAGTAGCTTTCGCGGGTGAAAATGCGGACGAAGTTGTCGAACGTAATGTTGCTCGTCAAGCCGATCACGCCTGCGGCAGACTTGTTGAATGCGAGGCCGAAAAGCGAAGCTGCCGGTATGACGAAGAATATCATGAAGAAGAGGAATGCCGGAACGACCAGCCACCAGAGCCGAAACTCAAGCATGGCGCGCCGGCTCTTCGTCCGGATGGGCGTATCAGCCATAGAATCTGCCTGCGCTATTGTCATGGTTGAGCTCCGGCGGTGTTGGGGAACCTATTCCGCAGCGATGGGCACAGGCAGGCGAATGCCGTCGTAGCCGATCAACGTCTTTTCCGGCGGCAGGGGATAGGTGTATTTGCTCTGGGAGAGGTTAGACCGCACGAGTGCTACGGCAACGGACACCGCAGTCGGAATGGGATCGACGACAGGTATATCCAGGCCCGCCGCGAGCAATCCTTCGCGCAAGGCGGAGGCACAGCCCATCAGCCCGGTACATCCAAAGATCAGAGCCTCGGCCCCATCTTCCTCGACAGCGCGGATACCTTCCCTGATCAGCATTTTCTTGGTGTGCTCGAGATCGCTTTCAAGTTCGAGAACGGGAATATCGACACTGCGGACCGAGGCAAGTTTCGTCGAGAGGCCAGCGATCGCCGCGGTGTTTTCAAAGGACGGGCGCAGGCGGCGCATGACCGTCAGCACCGAAAATCTGTGGCCGAGCATCGCAGCGACATGCATGCCGGTCTCGCAGGGGCCGAGGATGGGGATGGTCGCGACCTCGCGGGCGGCGCGCAGACCCGGATCGCCCATGCAGTCGATGATCACGGCATCGGCACCATCGCGTTCGGCCCTCAAGACTTCGGCAACGGTGCCAGGGACGGAAACGGCTGCTTCAAATTCGGATTCGATGGAACCGGGGCCGGTCGATATTTCGGCATGGCTGACCTTGATACCCGGATATTCCAGAGCCTTGAGGTCGGCAATCTTGCGAAAACCCTTCGTGACAATGGGGGAAACAACGCGAATTTCGACTGCGTCTTTTGGCACCGTCATGCTCCTGTTGGGTCGCTCGGATAGGCAAACCGTGCCGCATGCCGGCATCGCCGGGAAGTCTGTTTGTCGCATAGGTCGGCAAGAGTTTTGGATGGGTGATTTGTGCTCCATAGACAGCGCTTACCTATCCAAACGAGTAGGTGGAGTCGATTTTACGGTGTAAAATCAGATGGATATCTTGTGGCTATCAAACAGGTCGAGTTGAGGAGTGGGCTTTCACCCTCCATCACCGCCGTTTGACGCCGCGGCCACCATGCATAGGCTCTAGGCCGAAACAGACGTTCGGACCAGACAGGAGACCGGCCATGCCTTCCGCGGCGGCAGCAAAGAAATCTTCCAATTACCGTGACAGGGTGATGACCGCCTGGAGGTTGTTCACCAACTACGCCTATGACTTCAGGCGCTTTCGCAATGCGAGCTTCATCGACGGTGTGCGAACGCGCGAAAACCGCCGCGCCCATATTCATCTGCTCGCCCACATGCTCGAATACGGCATGTCGCTGACCGATCCCAGAAGCGGGTTCGGGATGGACAAGGTGCGAATGCTTGCAGCCGAGACGGCGAAGTACATGGCTGATTATGGAGCTGACGAAACGTCGGATGTAGGCATCTCGGTCCTCGCTGCCTACATTGCCTTCAATGCCGGGACCGCCTCGGATGCATCCGAAGCTCAAGGACTTCTCGACGACCTTCTGGAGGCGGGCGGAAGCCGATCCAAGCCTGTCGTCGGAGGCAGTGAGCACGTCACGAGCGAGGATATCACACGGTCATCCGGCATCGATTTCCTATCGTTCATGAACGCCCGCCACAGTGTGCGCCAGTATGAGAAGGGTGCGGCCGTCGATCCTGCAAAGATCGAACGCGCCGTTCAGGCGGCGATGCAATCGCCCTCGAGTTGCAATAGGCAGACTTGCAGGGTTTACGCCTTCACCGAGCCGACGTCGATCGCCAAGGTTCTATCCCATCACAGCGGCAATCGCGGCTTCGGCGACCAACTGGGTGGCGTCTTCATAGTTGCGGTTGACCTGGCGCATTGGAATACGATTGGCGAGCGAAACCAGTGCTGGGTGGATGGCGGAATGTTCGCGATGACATTGGCGCTCGGCCTGCATGCGGAGGGACTTGGAACCTGCATGCTGAACTGGAGCGCGGCGCGTGATCAGGACCGGATGCTGCGGCGCTGCGTCGGAATTCCTGATAACGAGGTTGTCATCACCCTGATGGGATTTGGCCACATGCGCGCGGATTTCAGAGTGCCCGTATCTCGGCGCAAGCCCCTGTCGCTGGTGCTGCGCACCGAACCCGCCTTGACCTGACGCGGTCACGCCAAAGCGGGTTCAGACGATTGGCTAGATCTCGTTCTTAACAGCGGCGCCATTACACATGATCATGACTTCCGGGCCAAGACGCAGCCCTGTGGTGGGTTCAGCGGAGACGGCGGGTCGCCCTGCAGGCGGATGCGCTGGCGGTTGCGCGCCGGCTTCGGATCCGGGATCGGAGCCGCCGAAACAATGCTTGCGTACGGCTCGTCTACAGCCATAACGCGGATCGGCACATGTGTGTGAAGTTGCGCATGCTAACCCGCGCTCAGGCATGAGAGTGCGGGTTAGTTGGTGTTTTAAGAATTCACGAAGAGCTCAGCCGTGAAATACTTTTCCGGTGCCAGCGGATCCTTAACGGTCCCGAAATCCTGGAACATCTTGTTGAAGTCGGTCAGCCATTTATTGACCGTTCCGTCCTTCGTGAACGTGTTCAGTTCCTGACTGGTCAGCATCTTCCGGCTTCTGGCGACCTTCTCCGTCACCTCCTTCGGTGCATTCAAGAACGCGGTGGTCAGCTCGATCGAGTGGTCGAGATTGGCAACCCGGTAGTCCATCGCCTTCTTCATGACGCGGAGGAATTTCTTGACGACATCGGGGTTTTGCTCGACAATTTCATTTCTCGCCACGAACGTATTGATGAACGACGTTTGCGGGTAGAAGTCCTCGTTGGAGGCGAGTTCCTTCATGTCGGGAACGCGGGGCTTGATCGTGTCGATCAACGGGTACCAGATCCCGGCGGCTTCGATCTGCTTTGACGTGAATGCCGCAACGATCGTCGACGGATCCATCGGCACCATCTGAATATCGGAAATCGTCATGCCGTTCTTGGCAAGAGCCATGCGCAGGATCATGTCGCCGGACGTTCCCTGGGGTACGCCGACCTTCTTGCCTTTGAGTTCTGCGATCGAACTGATGGTGGACTGGACGATGACCCGGTCGGAGAAGCCGATGTCGTTGACGCCGACGACCTTTGCCTTGCCGCTTGCCGGAAGCCAAAGGGCACCAGGACCAATGGTACCGAAATTCAGGCTACCGGCGCCCATTGCCTGGATCTGGATCGGACCATTGGTGAAGACTTTGACAGAAGGTTCAAGTCCCTCCGCTTCCCAGAGTTTCTGATCCTTGGCGATGGCCAGGACACTGGCATTCGGGAAGTCGGCAATGTAGCCAATGCTCATATCAGAAGATTGGGCGCTTGCCCGTCCGCCGATTGAGAAGACGCTCGCAGCGGCGATACCGGCCGCCGATTTCAACAAGGTTCGTTTCGTCAGCATGTTCATTCCTCCTTTGACAGCTGATGATGCTTCATTCGATCTACGCGGCGACCGGATGATAGACGGCACGCCAGACCTCGTTTCGCAGTTCCGAAAACTCGGGCGACAATCGCATCTCCTCGGTGCGGGGATAGGGCAGATCGACGTTGACAATCTTGTGCAGGCGACCTGGCCGTGCAGCCATCACCACTACGCGACTTGCCAGGTAGACAGCCTCATCGACGTCATGAGTGATGAACATCACCGTACGCCGTTCCTTGCTCCACATGGTCAACAGCTGATCCTGAAGCTGGACGCGCGTAAGCGCATCCAGGGCACCGAAGGGCTCGTCCATCAGCAGGATCTTCGGATTGACGGCGTAGGCGCGGGCGATTGCGCATCGTTGCTTCATGCCGCCGGACAGCATCTTCGGCAACGCCTCAGCAAAATCCGACAGGCCTACCAGGTCGATGAAGTGATCGGCGATCTGCCGACGCTCGGCCTTCGGATGACCAGCGATTTGAAGTCCGAACTCCACGTTCTTCCGGACGGTGAGCCATGGGAACAAAGCGTACTGCTGGAAGATGACCCCGCGTTCCGGACCAGGGCCTTTGACGGGAATGCCGTCGACCGTCACTTGTCCGCTTGAAGGCATCGTCAGACCGGCGGCGATGTTCATGGCTGTCGATTTGCCACAGCCCGAAGGTCCAACGACTGTGATGAACTCCCCATCCTGGATGTCCAGGGAAAGGCCTTCCAGTGCGGTAAAAGCGGCCTGGCCAGCAATGTCGAAGGTTTTCCTGACATTCTGAAACGAGATTTTCGTTGTCATAACTTCTCCTGCCAGGATGTCAGGACGCTATCGATCGCCATGACGATACGGTCCATGACGAGACCAAGAACGCCGATCGAAATCAGGCTCACGAAGATCGTCGGCAGGTCGTAGTAGAGCTGCGCCTGCTGCATGCGGAAACCGAGCCCGGACTGGGCGGCGATAAGTTCTGCCGCCACAACGGTTGCCCAGGACGAGCCCAGGCCGATGCGCACACCGACCATGATATAGGGTAGGGATGCGGGCACGATGACCCGCCGGAAGATCGTAAAGTCGTTCGCGCCGAGAACCCTGGCAGCATTGATCAGCGTCTTGTCCACGCTGATGACGCCCTGATAGGTGGCAACCACGCTCGACAGGAACGAAGCCAGGAAGATGACGAATATCTTCGGCGTCTCCTCAATGCCAAGCGTCACGATAGCCAGTGGAATGATGGCAAGCGGCGGAATTGTCCGAAAGAACTGGACGTAGGGTTCGATGATGGCACGAGCGATACGATACCAGCCCATCAGGAAGCCGACGGGAATGGCAAGCGCGATGCCAAGGGCAAACCCGGTGAAGACGCGGGCAAGGCTTGCCAGGGCGTCCGACCATAGCAGACCCTGCCGAGCAAGGTTGACGGCCGTAACCGCCACTTGAGCCGGAGTTGGCAATCCGACGACGCCAAAAGCGGTAAATATCCACCAGGCCGCAATGCCGCATACGATACTAATCGCGTTGATCGCGACCATTCCCAGTCGGGATCGGAAAAAAGTCGGTCTTGCCGTCGAGACCGACGGGCTAATAGCCACACTCATTGCGACCTCCTGTCGGTATGCGCAACACAGCGAAAACCCAGATGCGTGGTGGCGCTATCGATCATCTCTGGCTGCCGGGCCGCCGGGCGATAGCGACGGCAATAGGTTGGGGCACAAAGATGAGAGCCGCCCTTCAAGACTTTGCGTGCAATCCTTATCTTCGGCTGCATCGGATCGAAGCTCGCCTCGGCTGGCGAAAAATCTGGGTTTTGCGCCTTGCAGCATGATGGAGTTGATGAATGGCGTTCCGTCCAGTAGTCGGCGGTCCACTCCCAGACGTTTCCGATCATATCGAAAAGGCCATACCCGTTCGCTGGATATGATCTGACCGGTGAGGTTCCCACTTTCTTGCCCGTGGTGTCGGCCATCGGGAAGTTGCCGTTCCAAACGTTGGCCATGGCATGGCCACCCGGCTCGAACTCGTCGCCCCAGCTATAGGGTGCTCCGGACAGGCCACCACGAGCCGCAAACTCCCATTGAGCCTCTGTTGGCAACGTTTTTCCGGCCCAAGCGGCGTAGGCATCGGCGTCAGAGAAAGAGACATGCACAACCGGATGGTCAAGTTGATGTTCCGCAAGCGCGTCAACGCCGTCCGGTCTTCTCCAGCAGGCACCAGAAACATAATGCCACCAGTCACCCCAAAACCGCATGTCTTCCGCCTCGCGCGGTGCTCGAAAGACCAGCGAGCCCGGCACCAGCATTGCCGGATCGGCCCCCGGGTAAGCGGCAGGATCGGGAGCAACCTCGGCGGAAGTTTTGTATCCGGTCTCATCGATAAAGCGCGAGAACTCGCGATTGGTAACAGGCGCGGCGTCAATCCAGAAGTCGCCCACCGTCACCTCGCGGACCGGACCCTCTTCCGGATAAAAGCGAGTGTCGCCCATGGCGAATGTGCCGCCCTGAATATGGATCATGTCTTGAGGCGGCGACGTCCTCGGAGAGGCCGATAGAGTTGACGAAGACGGGTTCATCGGCTCGCCACCGTCAGGTCTCTGGTCTTGAAGTTCGACTCGATCAGCCAATCGCGCATCACGTCCAACAGATCGCGCTTCCGATCTGCATAGGCCGAATTGCTCCACAGGTTGTTGACCTCCTTCGGATCGCTCTGAAGGTCGAACAGCTGGCCGTCATTCGATCCCTTGAAGTGCACCAGTTTCCATCGCTCGTCGCGAACTGCCGTCATGAATTCGACGCCGCCTGCCATAGCGACGTCGCCAATTTGTTCGCAGAAGACGTGTGTACGAGGTTTCCAGTCGTCACCTTCCAGTGCGGATTTCAGGCTTCTGGCTTCGAATGTGGACGGAGGGGTCAGCCCCGCATATTCCAGGATCGTCGGCCCCAGATCGAATAGCTGACACAGTCCCTCGACTGAGCGGCCGCCTTCGAAGCGGCCGGCCGTCGACCAGATGATCGTTGGCACCCTCGTGACGATGTCATACATCGACCATTTCTGGATCAGCCCATGCTCCCCCAAGCACTCTCCATGATCGGAGGTGAAGATGACGATGGCATCTTCCAGATAGCCCCGCTCCTCGAGAGCTTCGAGCAACTCACCGATCTTCTCGTCGATCAGTGTCACGTTTCCAAGGTAGTGGGCCCACAGGCGGTGCATCTGGTCCGGCGTCGGATCGAGGCTCCAGACGACGGAGTCGTGGTCGACCTCCACATCATGTTGTCGCTTGTCCTTCAGTTCCTGATGCAACGTTTCCAGCTCTTCCTTCGTTGGTTTGGGAAGAGGCAGGTCATTTCGCTTGAGGAACGGTTCGGAGTATCGCGCCGGTGGATCGAATGGCGGGTGGGGGCCCGGAAAGCCGACCTGCAGGAATAGCGGTTCGGTCGCAGGATACGTGTTGACCCACCATTTCGCCATGTTGCCGACGAACGCATCCGAATGAAGTTGCTCCGGCAACTCCCAATCGAAACAGCCCAGGCGATCACCGTAATCGTCTCGCTCGCGATAGGTTTCTCGCTGCTGTTTTACCAGGCCGTTCGCGGCCAGCGCCTTGTCCCATTCATCGAAGTACCAACGGCCTTCCATGTATCGGTCCTTGTTTTCCACGACGTAACGCTCGTGAAAGCCGGAATCCGAGTCGTAGGGGATGGTGTGCATCTTTCCGACATTGACGCAGCGATAGCCTGCGTCTCGGAGCTGCTCGACCCAGGTATGCTGCCAGCGCTGGCCGTTCGCCAAGACCCCGGTGGTGTGAGGGTAATATCCCGTGAAAAGGCTGGCTCGGGACGGAACGCAGCTTGGTGCCGTTATATGGCAATTGGTAAAGGCCACCCCCTTTTCGACCAACCGATCGAGGTTGGGGGTGATGGCATATGGAAAACCGAGCGCTGCGATGGAATCGTACCGCTGCTGATCGGTCATGATCAAAATGATGTTGGGCTTGTTCGCCAACGGCGGCCTCCCGTTTTCTCCTGCCAAGTCGACAGACTTTGCCGCCGCCAACTTGTCTCCTGAGCAAAACGATGGCATAAAGTTATCGATAACGCAACGGTATCATTTTGGCGGAGCAAAGTGAAAAAGATGTCAGATCAGCTGGGAAGGACATCTCCGCCAACGCTCGCATCCGTGGCAGCCATGGTCGGTGTGTCGGTAAATACGGTATCGAGAGCTCTTCGAGCACCCAATACCGTCCGCGCCGAACTGCGGCGACAGATCACCAAGGCCATGGATGAGTTGAACTACGTTCCCAATAGATTGGCGGGTGGTCTTTCCGGCACTCGATCCGACATCGTGGGTGTCGTCGTCACCTCGCTCTATCACTCCGAGTTCGCATCGATCCTGGACGCGTTGCAGTCTGCTTTGCTGAAAAGCAACCTTCAGGTGATGTTGGCAAATACCCGGTATGATCCGGATCAGGAGGTGACGCTTGTCCGCTCCATTCTCAGCTGGAGGCCGGCCGCGGTGGCGATCATCGGCGTCGATCATCCGCCAAAAGTGACCGAGCTTCTTCGCGCCTCCGGCGTGCCGATCATCGAGATGTGGGATGTCGGCGGGGATGTCATCGATACCGCGGTTGGCATGGACCACACCGCAATCGGTGCCGCGCAAGCGCGTCATTTGATCGAGCGTGGCTGCAAGAGGTTGGCGTTTCTGGGCAGCATGCGTGACAACGATACGAGAGCGCAGAAACGCGCGAAGGGAGCTGCGGACACAATCGCTGCAGGCAGGTTGGGAGAATTGGTATTCGCCACGAGGCAGGAAGCTGGCAAGCCAGACTTGGGTGATCTTCTCGTCAGGGAACTGCTTAGCAAGCATCCTGATATCGACGGAGTCATTTGCAACAGTGACGTCATCGCATTCGGCGTTCTGCGCGCGCTAAAAGATATGGACAGGCGCGTGCCTGAAGACGTCGCCGTCATTGGCTTCGGCGATAGCGAAGCATCAAGCTGCATGACGCCATCGCTTTCCACCGTCAGGCCCGATCGCCAACGGATTGGCGAGAAAACCGCCGAGGCGATTCTCGCCCGTATCGAGGATGAGCCTCCAAAGACGCTGACCCTTGATTGGGAGCTTGTCGGACGCGACAGCACTCGTTCGATCTGACGACCAACTGATCCATGGGAGGGACGGGTGTGGCCGATACTAGGAAGACCCCAAACATCGTTTTCATTCTGACTGACCAGCAGCGGTTCGATACGATCGCGGCGATGGGATTTGACCATATGGTCACGCCGAACCTCGATA
The DNA here is from genome assembly GCF_030380735.1 of Rhizobium sp. S152. Classification (GTDB taxonomy): domain Bacteria; phylum Pseudomonadota; class Alphaproteobacteria; order Rhizobiales; family Rhizobiaceae; genus Rhizobium. The sequence continues at coordinate 64,152 of NZ_JAUDRZ010000003.1, forward strand.
GGATGGTGCGCGAGGGCGTGTGCTTCAGCAACATGTACGTCACCTCGCCTTCCTGTGCGCCGTCGCGAGCAAGCCTGTTCACGGGGCTCTATCCCCACACGAACGGTGTGTTTCGAAACGATGAGCGTTGGACCCATAGCTGGGTGCGTCAGTTGGCTGACGCCGGATACCGATGCATCAATGTCGGCAAGATGCACACGTCCCCTTTCGAAGATTCCTTCGGGTTTCACGAGCGTCATGTTGTCGAAAACAAGGACCGTGCGACGGATCGCCTGCCTTTCTACCTCGACAACTGGGACAAGGCATTCTGGTCCCATGGCGTGGAAAAGCCGAGCCGCGTCACCTACCGCAGGCGCAAAGATTACCGTGAGCGCCTAGGCGCTTTCGTCTGGAATCTGCCAGATCATCTCCATTCGGACAACTTCGTCCCTGAACTCGCAGCCATGTGGTTGGACCGCTATCAGGGAAAGGAACCGTTCTTTCTTCAAGTCGGAATCCCTGGTCCCCATCCGCCTTATGATCCTACGCAGGAGTATCTGGACATCTACGACGGTCGATCCCTTCCCATGCCGATCATCGACCGGGATGCGATCGACCGTCAGCCTTCGGCTCTCAAGAAGCTTCGCGAACAACATCTGTCTGTCGACCATGATGCCGTCGTCCACCTCGAAAACCCGAGTGACGAGCAATTGCGGCGGCAACGCCAGCATTATTTCGCCAACGTCTCGATGATCGACAACCAGGTCGGCAAGCTGGTGGAGGCGCTTGAGAGGCGAGGGGTTCTGGATGACACGATCATCATCTTCACGTCGGATCATGGAGATTGCCTGAACGACCATGGTCACAGCCAGAAATGGACCATGTACGAGCAGAGCGTCAGAGTGCCGGCGGTCGTTTGGTCGCCGACAGGTGTTGCGCGGGGGCGTCGGGTCGATGACCTGGTTTCACTCTTTGATTTCGGGCCAACGATGCTGGAGCTTGCAGGCCTCGCTGCACCGAATTGGATGGAGGCGCGGTCGCTGTTGCCTTATCTGCAGGGGGAAGAGGTCATCCCGCGGCAGTTTGTTTACTCGGAACATGCGGGAGACCGCATTTTGAGCGGCACTGAGTTCATGACCATGATTCGTGACAGCCGCTATAAGCTGGTTCACTTCGTCGAAAGCGACGAGGGGCAGCTGTTTGACCTCCAGGACGACCCGCTGGAGATCAACGATCTATGGGCAGATCAAGGACATCAACGGGTCAAGCAAGGACTGATCACTGAAATCCTCAAATGGCGGATCAGGAGTGACCTGAAAACACAGGGATGGACGCAGGCCATCACCTCCGAGGTCGGAGGCCATACGCCAGCAGGAGCATCACGCAATGCCTGATAGCCCCTTTACACGTGATCGAAGCCTTGAAGGGCGGGTGGTGCTGATCACCGGCGGGAGCCTGTAAGATCTTCTTTGGCGAACATCAGATGCTCTCGCTGAAATCATGAATGCTCAATCCTTCAAGATAAGGTTGGTCGCCCGAGACGTTGCCGCGATGGCACTGTTCCTGGCTTCCGACGATGCACGGGGATGTACGGGCGCTCAGTTTTTAGTAGACGCGGGTATCACTTAGCCTGCAGCAATCCGTTTCGAGACGGCAAAACGGAAGAGGCAGGGAAAAACCTTGGTTTTGGTCGAAAAGCTGACTGAAAGCCGGTATCTAAAGTAGCTATGAAAAGATGGGCGGGCCGAAACGAGCGATGAGGTCGAAGACGAGCAAGGCGTGGCTGGCGAAGCTGCTCGCCGGCGCTGGCGGGCTCCTGGCAGCAACAATTTCACTTGGGTACTCGCTGTATGAGCGCAGGCAGGCCGATGTGGTTCCTCAGGTCGAGGCCGGGACACCGGTGGAGGCCGGACGATGGAAGGTGGCCGTCACCGGAAGCACTGTAGGCAAAGCGATGCCGAATGGAGCAAGAATATCTTCGGGCAAGAAGGCCATCGTCGTCAGCATGATGCTGGAGAATATCTCGGCACAGAGCTCTAATCTCTATGGCGGACTGATCAAACCGGCCAATCTACACGATGTCCAGAAACCGCAATATTATCTGACGCGTGACCAGGCAATCCTGTGGGATTTGCAGCCGCGAATGCCCGAGGCAGTGACTGCTGTATGGGAGGTTCCGGAGAATGTCGCCTTGCCAGATGTTCTGACGCTGCAGGTCGAGAGCGAGTTCTTCAAGCCTAGGGACAATCTCTACAGCGCGCCCGGCTGGTTTCCGGCGGGAACCATTGTAGAAATAGCACTGCCGCTGGATGACGAGACGTCGGAGGGAAAACCATGATGCGCCCGGCCTTTGTGATTCCAGCCGTTCTTGCGGCGGCGGTTCTGCTTGCGGCACTCCAGGCGACGACGCCACCCTATGCGACATTGACCGGGCCGATTAACACCGAGGGTCGCCAGAGCGAGACGGTTTCGAGTGATACCTTCAGCGTGAAGGTCAATCGCATCCTGAAAGCGAAAGCCATTGCCTATGAACAGTTCGGACGGGCAATCGATCTGCGGAGCTCGGGGGTCTGGGTGGTGGTCTCTGCCGAGTTGATGGCGTTCCAGAAAACCATGCCGGTTCGTGCTGCAACGCTGATCGGTGCCTCCGGCCGAATGTACCGCCAGTCGCGGCGGGCAGGGGAGGCACCGAACATTCTCTCGGCGAAAATAGTCCAGCCCGGCCTGCCGACGACGGGTCTGTTCGTCTTCGAGCTGCCGGAGGATGAGATACGGAGCATGAAGCTGCTGCTTTCCGAACAGTATGATCCGCAGCTCAAGGACGAGATCAGCGTGTCGCTAGAACCGGATGACACCGCGCCGCAAACCAGATTGGAGATCCGCAAAGATGGTGTTTGACCGCGCGCGAAGGACATGGTGGCTCTCGCTCGCAAGCCTACCGTTTCTGGTCGCGACAGCCGTTGCGATCAATGCATGGCGGAACATCGAGGATTACAGGCATCGGATAGAAAACGATGTGGTACAGGGATCCGGCCAGCTCGACTACGCTGGCGCCACGTGGCGCCTCGAGAAGGTGAGACTGATTGGCGACGGACGGGACACGCAGTTGCGTCTTCCCGGCGAGATGCGACTTGTCATCGTTCGCATGGTTGCAACTGCCGCCCGCGATATCGGTGACGGCTGGGGCCAATGCGAGGTCAGTCTGGTGGACGGGACGGAGCGCCGTTGGCTGCCGCTCGACGTGAGCCTTTCGAATGACATCAGCCGCGATCTGGAACCTGCCAACGAACCCTTGAAAGGCTGCGGTATCACGTCGCTCGATCCCCCTCGTCAAGATCATGCCGCGTTGATCGAAGAGAAGTTCGTGGTTCCCGCTGCGGCGGTCCCCGCATTGTCAGTCAGGTTGAGCGTCGCGGCCTTGCGGCCGCAGGCGATCAGCTTTCCGCTCGCGCTGAACTGAGAATCACGCCTCGCCGGGACGCAACTCTCGCCCTCTCCATTCCCGACCCTGGGCGAAGCCGATTTCGAGGGTCGCCGCCAGCAGGCAAATCTTTATCGGTGTGATCAGCAGGCCCTCTCCCGGATCGCTGGGCGTGCCAATGAAGGGCGAAATCGTCTGGGCGATGACCTGCCACAGCGGCAGGTCATGCGGACCAATAAACTGTGTTAGCCCGTACCAGGTCCAGGCGGATCCCCAATCCAGCAGCCGGTAGGCGACAATGGCGACGAGAACCGGACCAATACCGGAATTCAGCGCCAGGCCGATCCCCTCGGCAAGTGCGCGATAGCGTTTCAACGTGCCCGAAATGAAGTGCGAAATGAAATCACGCACCGACTTCGGCAGCGCCTTCCAGCGGGACACCGCGCCGGCAAGGCGCCCCTCGCCAGGCGTGCGCTCGTTATCGATGTCATAGCCGTAGACGAGGGCTGCTAGTGTGAGCCAGACGACAGGGTAGAGCGCATAGAAGAACAAACTGAAGAGCTGCGTTGCGATCGGCGGTGAAGCGAATTCGGGTGGAAGTGGCACGTCCTGTTGCGCGGTAGCGTCCGTTACTGGCGCAAGCAGGCTGAGCACAGTGCCGATCGTTTCCGGGATATGGCTGAACCAGGCCGTGATCTCATCCTGCCACTCCGACAGGACGAAAAGACCGATGAACGCCCAGTTGGCTTCGCAGACCACAATGAGGATCGGCCAGATCGGCGCGTGCGAACGCTTGTGCCTAGCCTTTGCGAACTGCCTCACGGCCCAGGCGATGACGACGGGTACGATCAGCCATTTGCCTCCGGAGACGTCGAGCAGGCCGCCGGCAGTCTCGCCTGCCATGAACAGGCTGAGCGACAAGCGGGAATAGTCCCTCACCGTATCGCCGAGAAAACCCCACGCGGTGTAGAAGGCGAAGAAGGGGACAAGGCTGAGCGCCAGAGCGCTGAGAAAATCGCCGGGAGGCGCCTTCGCCTCGATCGGCCTATCCGGATGATCCGTCAAGCGATGTGACGCGGCATTCAGCGCCGGAAGGCCGTGCCGAACCGTCTCGAACAGGGCCACGATGACGACAAGCTTCAACAACACTACCAAGGCGAGGATCGACAGACCCGCAAGCGAATTCCAGCGCCCGATCATTGCAGCAACTTCATTGAGGAGAAGATTGCCGATGAAACCGAGCAGCCAGAGGGCCGCCAATTGCGGCCAGAACCGCCAGAGGAGAGATCCTGTCAATCGCAGCTGATGCATCGCGGTCTGGAAGCCGCCGTCGGAAGTGGTCGGCTGAGCGGAATAGGACATTGTTCCTGATACCATTCCGACGATGAATGGCCAAGAACGTCGTTGAGCGGGCCGGCTCCGCAGCCCTTAGACGACCCACATCCGCTTCGATCTTGACGGTCCGTCGATTGAGGAATTCGAGCTTTTCTCGTCCATCGCGATGGAATGATCGTACTGCGTTCGACGGCCCCGGTCGCCAGACAACGTTGCTCCGCGCCTGAAAAATTGTGCTGCGTCCTGGGCAAGTTCTCCGAACGCGGCGGAAATATTCCATCGCCAGGGATCAATGGCCGCGGACATTCGTTTCGTTCCTGTGGTCAATCATCGCCAATGCTTTTCGGTCAAAGGAGATGTCTTATGCATTTTATCATCAACGGAGAGGCTATCGAGGTCGAGGCGGATATCCGTGTCTCCTTGCTCGATCTCATGCGTAACTATTTGGGTTACACAGGAACCAAGAAGGGATGCGATCAAGGAGCGTGCGGCGCCTGCACCGTGTTGGTGGATGGCGAGCGCATCAATTCCTGCCTGGCGCTGGCGGTTCAGTATCAGGGCCGCAGCATCACCACGGTGGAAGGGCTCGCCGCCAATGGCAATCTCCATCCGCTGCAGCAAGCCTTTATCGAACACGACGGCTTTCAGTGCGGCTACTGCACGCCGGGCCAGCTCTGTTCCGCCATCGGGATGGCGGGTGAAATCGAACGCAACATCCCGAGCGTCGTCACCGGCGATCTCATGGCCGACAATATACCGATCGACGAGCGCGAAATCCGTGAACGCATGAGCGGCAATCTCTGTCGATGTGGAGCTTACAACGGCATCGTCGAGGCGATCTCCGAAACGCTGGCGCACCAGACCGCAGCTCCGACCAAGGAAAGGGCACGGGCATGAACATCTTTTCCTACCAGCAAGCGTCGGACGCCACATCCGCCATCACTTTGAAGAAAGCCGGCCCCGCCGCGAAATATCTTGGCGGCGGCACAAATCTCGTCGATCTCATGCGAGAAACGGTCGAACAGCCTGAAACGCTGGTCGATGTCACCCATCTGCCTGGCGACATCGAGCAGCGTGCCGACGGTAGCCTACTGATCGGTGCGGCCGCGAAAAACACGGCGCTCGCCGCGCATCCGGCAGTGCGGTCCGATTTCCCGCTGTTGTCGCGCTCTATCCTGGCAGGCGCGAGCGCGCAGATCCGCAACGTCGCGACGGTCGGTGGCAATATTCTGCAACGCACCCGCTGTCGCTATTTTTACGACAATGCGGCACGCTGCAACAAGCGCCAGCCGCAAGCCGGATGCGACGCGCTTGAAGGGTTCAATCGCTACCACGCCATTCTCGGCGCATCCGATGCCTGTGTCGCCACCCACCCGTCAGACATGTGCGTCGCTCTGGTCGCGCTTGATGCGATTGTACATCTGCAGGGTCCGACCGGTGGCCGCAGCATGCCCCTGAGCGAACTGCACCGCCTGCCGGGCGATCGTCCCGAGATTGAGACGGAACTGCAGCCCGATGAATTGATCACGGCTATCGAGATCCCATCGCTCGGCTTTGCGCGCCGCTCGACCTACCGAAAGGTTCGTGACCGTGCCAGCTATGCCTTCGCGCTCATATCTGTCGCGGCCGCGCTCGATATCGACGAAGCGGGCACCGTGCGCGACGTGCGTCTTGCGCTCGGTGGCGTTGCCCACAAGCCATGGCGCGCCACGAAGACGGAACTTGCATTGAAGGGGCAGGTGGCCGGCACGGAAAGCTTCCGGGCTGCCGCCGAAGCCGAACTCGCCGATGCCGTCGCTCTCGGCGAGAATGCATTCAAGATCGAACTGGCAAGACGCACGATTGTTGCCGTGCTTGACGAATTGAAGGGAGAAAACGCATGAGTGTCCAGCCTGAAGCCGATAATAACAAGCCTGGCCGCTGGCAACCGGCCGTCACATCCGATCCGATGCTGCGCAAACATGGCGCTCTCGGGCAACCTGTTTCGCGCGTCGACGGTCCCTTGAAGGTCCAGGGAAAGGCCCGGTTTGCCGCCGAGTTTCATTATGAAAACATCAGTTATGCCGCACTCGCTTTCAGCAGTATAGCGCGCGGAAAAATCACGGAGCTCGATGTGGCGGCTGCGGAAGCGGCGCCCGGCGTCATACTCGTCATGACCTATCACAATGCGCCGCGCATGAAGGCGCCGTCGTTGATGATGTCTTCTCCGACAGCCGCTGGCGCCAGCGACCTGCCGGTGATGCAGAATGACGAAATCCACTGGAACGGCCAGCCGATTGCGCTCGTTCTGGCCGAAACGCAGGAGCAAGCCGATTATGGGGCCTCGCTCATCAGGGCGAGTTATGCAAGCCTACCTGCCGTGACCTCGTTCGATGAGGCGAAACGGACGCCGAGGCAGTTGGAAACCCTGCTTGGCCAGCCGCCCGTGCTGGAGATCGGCGATGCGGAAACAGCTCTCGCCAATGCCGAGGTCAAGGTGGATATCATCTACCGGACGCCGCGGCACAACCACAACGCCATCGAACTGCATGCGGCAACGGTTGCGTGGAAAGGCGAAGAACTGCGCGTGCATGATGCCAGCCAGTTGCTTGACCTGACCGCTGGCCAGCTTGGCGATATCTTCGGCCTTGAGCCCGGCAAAGTCCGCGTAACCTCGCCCTATGTCGGTGGCGGCTTCGGCGGGAAGTGTCTGTGGGATCATCAAATCCTTGCTATCGCGGCCTCGAAACTCGCCGAGCGGCCGGTGCGCATCATGCTGTCTCGCGAAGGCGTGTTTCGCGTCGTCGGAGGCCGCACGGTGACGGAACAGCGGGTGGCGCTCGGTGCGCGTGCGGATGGCACGCTGGATGCGCTCATCCATACCGGCACGGCGGCCATGACACTGCACAATTCCTGCCCGGAACAGTTCACCTTCCCCGCTCGCCATCTCTACGCGGCCAAAACATTCAAGCTCGCGCAGGATGTCGCCGATATGGATATGCTCGCCAACACCTTTATGCGCGCACCCGGTGAGTCCGTCGGGACCTTCGCGCTCGAGTGTGCGATCGACGAGCTGGCGGAAAAACTCGGCCTCGATCCCATCGAACTGCGCCGCCGCATCGAGCCAAAATCGGACCCAACCACCGGCAAGCCATTTTCATCACGCTATCTGATCGAAGCCTATGAAAAAGGCGCCGAGCGTTTTGGCTGGCGGAACCGCAGCGGGACGCCGCGGCAGAAACGCGAGGGTGAATGGCTGATCGGCATGGGCTGCGCCACCGCGACTTATCCCTACCATCGCTTCCCTGGTGGCGCGGTGAAGATCAGGCTCACGGCGGAGGGTCACGTAACCGTCTCCACAGCCGTGCACGACATGGGCATGGGTACGGCGACGGCCCAGGCACAGCATATTGCCGCCCGCCTCGGCGTGCCGATGGAAAGCGTCACCTTCGAGTATGGCGACAGCAGCCTTCCGCGCGGGGTGATCGCTGGTGGATCCACCCAAACCGCGTCCATCGGCGGTGCGGTAATCGCGGCGACTGAAGTCTTTGTCGAGGAATTGATCAAGCTCGCCGGCAACGACTCGCCATTGGCCGGCCTGTCGCTCGGCGATGTCGAACCACGCGATGGTGGCCTCGGCCATCTCGATGACGTCGACCGTTTTGAGAGCTATCAGTCCATTCTAAACCGCTCTGGCCGCGAGGAACTGGTCTGCCAGGCCGAGGCGCCGCCGCCGGCGGAAATGGAAGCCTTTTCCATGCACTCATACGGCGCTCAGTTCTGTGAGGTGCGCGTCAGCGCTTTTACGGGTGAAATCCGCGTATCACGTTTTCTCGGCTCCTTCGACGCCGGCCAGATCCTGAACGCCAAGACGGCGACCAGCCAATTCAAGGGCGGCATCGTTATGGGCATCGGCCTGGCGCTGATGGAAGAGACGAATTTCGATGAAAGGAGCGGCCGGATCGTCAATGCTTCGCTGGCCGAGTATCATGTACCGGTGCAGATGGACGTTCCTAACATTGATGTTCTCTACACCGGCACACCCGATCCGCAGGCGCCGATGGGCGCACGCGGCATTGGCGAAATCGGCATTACCGGGGTCGGCGCGGCTGTTGCCAATGCCGTTTACAATGCGACAGGTATCCGGGTTCGTGACCTTCCGATCACTCTGGAAAAGGTGCAACGTACCATGGGCATTTAAGGAGATGGTCCCTCGGAAAATGGGAAGCTTGTCGCAGCGTGTTGCGCTGCGCCGCCATTGTTTGAGCTTGGCAAAGAAGCTCTCGATGCCCCATCAGTGGTGGTAAGCAACACGATCGCAAGCATACTATTATTTGCGATGACGACGCGGCGGTATGACCGTTCGCCGCCTGGGCCAAAATGATCCTAGGCAGGTTGTCGGCGTAGTAGACGCGATCGGACAAAAGGCTTCAGTAACTCCCATTTGCCGTCTCGAAGTATCTCGCCATCTATCGCCAACCTCCAAAAACCAGCGTCAATCTAACTTGAGCTGCGAAGTGGATCCCAGATCGTCATTTGTCACCAGAGCTTAGTGGCTAATCATCCAGGGCCTCGCGGACGGGAATGTTTTCGCGCCGTCTGCACGATATAGCGTTCCGGATTTCTTGCCGCCGCCGCAACAGGAGCAGCCGGACCCGTGGTTGGAAGATTTCAGTGTCCTGGGCTCGTTGGCCGATTTTTCGTTGGTCGTACGGGCCGCCCGCGTCACCGGATCCATCAGTGCAAAGAATGGCGTGGGGAAAAAGGCTCGGGCGGCCGATCTTCCGCAGGTGGGGCAATCGCAGGGTTCGGCCGAAGCCGCCATCGGGCGAAGCTCGGTGAAGGCGCCGCATTCGGCGCAGTCGTAGTCATAGTAGGGCATTGCATCTCCCGGAAACAACTGGTGTCAAAGATGGATGCGGGGCAACCCGCATCCATTGTGAGCGACTTAAAGATCAGGTGCCAAGGGAACGTCGATCTTGCCGTCGAGGAATTTCCTCGGTCCGTCGGCGCCCGGCGTCATGTCGAATTCGAAGATATCGAGCGGTAGCCACAGCGTGGCGCATGCATTCGGTACGTCGACGACACCCGAGATATGGCCCTGCACTGGCGCCGTGCCGAGGATCGCATAGGCCTGGGCGCGACTATAGCCGAACTTGGTCAGGTATTCGATCGCGTTGAGGCAGGCCTGGCGATAGGCAATGTGGACGTCGAGATAATGCTGCTTGCCGCCTTCATCGACGGAAATGCCCTCGAAGATCAGATAGTCGTCGTATTTCGGCGTAATGGGCGATGGCTTGAAGATTGGGTTCTTGATCCCGTATTTCGCCATTCCGTCCTTGATCAGCGATACCTTGATATGCAACCAGCCGGCCATTTCGATGGCACCGCAGAAGGTGATTTCGCCGTCACCCTGGCTGAAGTGAAGGTCGCCCATCGAGAGGCCCGCACCATCGACATAAACAGGGAAATAGACCTTGGAGCCACGCGACAGATCCTTGATGTCGCAGTTGCCGCCGTGTTCGCGCGGCGGCACCGTGCGGGCACCTTCGGCAGCAGCCTTGTCACGAGCCTCGCCCTTCAGTTGGCCCATATGGGCGGTTGGTCCGCCGTTGGGCAGGTTGGCAAGGCCCGGAACACGGCCGGGATCTGTATCGAACAGCGCCTTTTCGCGGCTGTTCCACATATCCAGCATCTTCTGGTCAGGCAGGCAGCCAATCAGACCAGGATGGATGATGCCGGCATATTTGACACCGGGCACATGACGCGACGAGGTGAACATACCATGGAAATCCCAGATGGACTTCTGTGCTTCCGGGAAATGCTCGGTGAGGAAGCCGCCGCCATTCTTCTTTGAAAAGAAGCCGTTGAAGCCCCAGAGGCTGCTGTCGAACGTGCCGATGTCGAGAATGTCGACGACGAGGAGATCTCCCGGCTGGGCGCCCTTGACGCCGATCGGACCGGAGAGGAAATGCACCTGGCTGAGATCGACGTCGCGGACGTCGGCCGCGTCGTCGTCGTTCTTGATCTGGCCGCCGGTCCAGTCATAGGTCTCGATGCGGAAATCGTCGCCCGGCTCGACCCAGCATGCCATAGGGATGTCGGGGTGCCAGCGGTTGTGAATTTTCTCGTTGGTGAAAGGCGACTCGTTGAGATCGACCTTGATCAAGGTATCGGGCATTTCTTGCTCCTTCCTGGATGATGATGCGGGATGAACGGATTGGGTCAGACGGAGAGGAAGGCGGCGACCTTTGCCTCGTCGATGCCTGCCCGCGGGCTTTCGTGGACGATGCTACCCTTCTCGATGACGAGGACCCGATCGGCCATGTCGAGCGCGAAGCTCAGGACCTGTTCGGACACAAGGATCGACAGGCCCATCTCGTCGCGGATACGGCAAAGCGTGCGCGCCATTTCCTTGATGATGGAGGGCTGGATGCCTTCGGTCGGTTCGTCGAGCAGCAGGACCTTTGGCTTGGACGCGAGCGCGCGGGCGATCGCCAGCTGCTGCTGCTGACCGCCGGAAAGATTACCGCCACGGCGCCCCTTCATCTCCAAAAGCACGGGGAAAAGGTCATAGATATGATCCGGCACGGCGCGCTCGCCGGTAACGGTCAGGCCGGTCTCGATGTTTTCCTTCACCGTCATAGCGGAGAAGATCATCCGGCCCTGCGGCACGTAGGCAAGGCCGGCTGCGACGCGGCGGTAGCTCTCAAGGCTCTCTATCTCGGTGCTGCCGATGCGGATTACTCCCCCGGAAGACGGGACGATGCCCATCAGCGACTTCATCAGCGTGGTCTTGCCCATGCCGTTGCGGCCCATGATGGCAACGATCTCGCCGGGAGCGGTCTCGAAATTCAGGCCATGGATCACTTCGCTCTGGCCATAGGCGACGTGAAGGTTATCGACTGCAAGCATGATTTCGCCTCCTAGTGGCCGAGATAGACTTCGATGACCTTGGGATCGTGCTTGACGCGCTCCATCGATCCCTCGGACAGGACCTTGCCCTGGTGCAGGACGGTCACCCGGTGGGCGATGTCCTCGACGAACTTCATGTCGTGCTCGATGACGATGACCGACTGGTTGCGGATGATGGTGTTCAGAAGTTCGGCCGTCTTCAGGCGCTCGGCTACGCTCATGCCGGCAACCGGCTCGTCGAGCATCAGCAGTTTCGGGCTCTGGATCAAAAGCATGCCGATCTCCAGCCATTGCTTCTGTCCGTGGCTGAGGATGGCCGCTTCCGTGGCGAGATGATCTTTCAGGAAGATCAGTTCCGCGACTTCCTCGACGCGCTCGCGCACCTCGGCATCGCGGCGAAAGAAGAGTGCTCCGAAGACGTTGCGGCCGCGCGGGAAGGAAAGCTCGAGGTTCTCGAAGACTGTCAGATCCTCGTAGATCGACGGGTTCTGGAACTTTCGTCCGACGCCGGCATGGACGATTTCGTGCTCGCGCATGCCGGTGAGCTCCTTGCCGGTGAAGCGGATAGAGCCGCCGGTCGGCCGGGTGCGACCGCAGATCAGATCAAGCACGGTGGTCTTGCCTGCGCCGTTCGGGCCGATGATCACCCGGATTTCGTTCTCATCGACATAGAAGGAGAGGTCGTTGACGGCCTTGAACCCATCGAATGAGACAGTGAGGCCTTCCACGGCGAGCAAAAAATCCTTCTGCTCGGTTTCTACGACTTGCATTGTTGTTCTCCGTCTCAGTTCGGTGTGTTGGCGGCGGCGACAGCGCCGGCACGTTCGGCTTGTGAGCGGCTGAAGAAGGGGCGTAGCCTTGGCTCCGCATATTCTTTGTAGAGACCGGCAAGCCCGTTGGGGAAAGCCATGACGACGGCGATGAAAAGGCCGCCCATGGCGACCTGCCAGAGTTCGGGGAAGCTCTCGGAGAGTGACGTCTTGGCGGCGTTGACGATGAGTGCGCCGTAGACCGCGCCGAACAGCGACAGACGCCCGCCGACCGCGCAGAGGATGACCATTTCGATCGACGGCACGATGCCGACGAAGGTGGGCGACATGAAACCGACCTGCAGTGTGAACATCGCGCCGCCGATCGCCGAAAAAGCGGCCGCAAGGCAGAAGATGAAGATCTTGAAGTTCGCGACGTCATAGCCGGAAAAGCGGACCCGATCCTCGCGGTCGCGCATGGCGACGAGGAGAAGACCGAATTTCGAGATCTTGACGCCCTGGGCGAGCAGAACGCAGGCGAGCAGAAGCAGGGCGCAGACGAAATAGAGGATGAGCTTGGCGTCGTCGGTGCGGATGTCCCAGCCGAGCAGCGTGCGCAGATCGGTAATGCCGTTGACGCCGCCGGTGTAGCCTTGTTGGCCAATTATCAGGATGGTCATGATCGCGGCGATCGCCTGGGTGATGATGGCGAAATAGACGCCGCCGACGCGACGCTTGAACATGGCTGCCCCAATCACGAAGGCAAAGATGACCGGTACGGCAACGATGGCGAAAAGCGTGAAGGCCAGCGAGTGAAACGGCTGCCACCAGAAAGGCAGCTCGGTCAGCTGGTTCCAATCCATGAAATCGGGGATGCCGGGCGTCGATTGGATCTTGGTCGCTTCCGGCGTCGAGGCCTCAAGCTTCAGGAACATCGCCATGCAGTAACCGCCCAGGCCGAAGAACATGCCCTGACCGAGCGAAAGAATGCCGCCCATGCCCCAGCACAGGACAAGGCCGAGCGCCACGAACGCATAGGTCAGGTATTTGCCGACGAGGTTGAGGCGGAAGATGTCGACAGAGGTGGGCAGGACGACGAGGATAAGCAGCGCCAGTATAGCGAAGGCGAACCATCCCTGCCTGGAAAAGAAAATGCCGTCGGATTTCATGGCGAAAACTCCCTTAGCGGCGGATGTTGAGCGTGAAGAGGCCCTGCGGACGCAGCATCAGGATGCCGACGACGGTGAGCAGGGTGAGAACCTTGGCCGTCGAGCCGCTCATGAAGAATTCCATGGTCGATTGGGCCTGGGAGATGGTGAATGCCGACGCGATCGTGCCGATCAGGCTGCCCGCGCCGCCGAAGACGACGACAAGGAACGTATCGACAATATAGAGCTGGCCGGCGGTCGGTCCGGTCGAACCGATCATGGTAAAGGCGGAACCGGCGATGCCGGCAATGCCGCACCCGAGCCCGAAGGTCAGCCGGTCGACCCGCTTGGTGTTGATGCCGACGGCGCCCGCCATCACGCGGTTCTGCAGGACGGCACGCACCTGCTTGCCCCAGGAGGAGAGGAAAAGCAGGAAATAGACGGCGCAGGCGACGAGAATGGTGAGTCCCATGACGAACAGGCCGTTGATCGGAATCTCGATGGTATCGGTGAGCGCGATCGAGCCCATCAGCCAGTCCGGCAGGGTGACGCCGACCTCACGGGCGCCGAAGACCGAGCGGTAGACCTGCTGCAGCACAAGCGAAAGGCCCCAGGTGGCGAGCAGCGTGTCGAGAGGTCGTCGGTACAGAAAGCGGATCAACGCGCATTCGACCAGAACGCCGAGCGCGAAAGCCGCGATGAAGGCGACCGCGATGGCGATGAAAAAGTAGATCGGAAACAACGCCGGCAAATATTCGGTGACGATGTGCGAGCAGATATAGGTCATGTAGGCGCCGAGGATCATGAACTCGCCATGCGCCATGTTGATCACGCCCATCTGGCCGAAGATGATTGCCAGACCTAGCGCCATCAGCACGAAGACCGAGAACAGGCTGAGGCCGGCAAAGCCCTGCATGGCAAGGATCGAGGTGAATTCGCCAATCGTATAGTCGCCAATCATCGTGGCCTCGCGCGTTGGAAGCTGTGTCTTCGGGTCGGAAAAAGCTGGAGGCGCCGCCTGGTGCCGAAACGGGAGGCGGCGCCTTGGGGAAGGCTTATTGATAGCCTTGCGGGAACGGGTTGGGTTCCATCAGATCCTTGGTCTCATAGACCAGTTCGTACTGACCGTCCGTCTTGGCGCGGCCGACGCGGGCCTTGGACCAAAGATGGTGGTTCTTGTGGATCTTCACGTAACCTTCCGGTGCAGTGGTTAGCTCGATATCCGGCGATGCCGCCTTGATCTTGTCGATGTCGAACGATCCGGCTTTTTCGACCGCCGCCTTCCACAACCAGGGGCCGAGATAGGCGGCCTGGGTGACGTCGCCTATCACGATGTTGTCGCCCCACATTTTCTTGAAGGCGGTGACGAAGGCCTTGTTGTTGTCGTTGTCCAGGCTTTGGAAATATTTCATCATGGCATAGGCGCCATTGATGTTTTCGCCCCCGATGCCGAGGATTTCGTCTTCCGTAACCGAAATGGTCAGAAGCAGAGGCTTTTCCTTGGTGAGGTCGATGCCGGCCGCCTTCAACTGCTTGTAGAAGGCGACGTTCGAGCCGCCGACGATGATCGCATAGATGACGTCGGGCTTCTTGAGCTTGATCTTGTTGATCACCGAGTTGAACTGGGTATGGCCGAGCGGGTAGTATTCCTCGCCGACGACTTCGAGGCCGAGTTTCTCGATATGCTTGCGGGCGATCTTGTTGGAGGTGCGCGGCCAGATGTAGTCGGAGCCGAGCAGGTAGAAGCTCTTCGCGCCCTTTTCCTTCACCACCCAGTCGATGCCGGCGAGGATCTGCTGCGTCGCTTCCTGGCCGGTATAGATGACGTTCGGGCTTTCTTCGAGGCCTTCGTAGAAAGTCGGATAATAGAGCATGCCGTTATACTGCTCGAAGACCGGCAGAACGGCCTTGCGGGACGCCGATGTCCAGCAGCCGAAGACCGAGGCGACCTTGTCCTGCACGAGAAGCTTCTTCGCCTTCTCGGCGAAGGTCGGCCAGTCGGACGCGCCATCTTCCTGAATGAACTCGATCTTGCGGCCGAGCACGCCGCCGGCCGCGTTGATCTGTTCGATCGCAAGCTTTTCCGCCTGCACCGAGCCGGTTTCGCTGATCGCCATCGTGCCCGTCACGGAATGCAGGATGCCAACCTTGACGGTCGTGTCGTCGACGGCGAGGCCCGTCGTATTGACGGTCGCGGTCGGATAGTCGGCAGCCTGCGCGGCGCCGGCCAGTGAAAGCAACGGCAAGCTCGCAAAGCCGGCCAGCAGTGTCCGTCGGCTGACGGACAAGGTATTTCTCGGAACATCGTCCTTCATGGCTACCCCTCATTATTTGATTGTTTTGAACCCCTACTGGTCGGTTAGTCGCCAGCTGCGTGAATTCGACAGGATTGGTGCAGTGCAGCAATGGAGCATTTGACGTATTTGCCCCCGTGCGTTTTGCCCGTAACATCGGGCCATCAGACGCAAGAAGTTCGATTATTTCATTGAGTAGAAACGATAATCTAGCGCCGGACAAATTACCCGGCAGACGATATGCAATGTGCTTTTTTCTTCGCTTAAGCGAGAATTTTAAACTGGAATGCAACTTGCTTTGCACAAGCGGAACAAGATTATTTCGCGGCGCGTGAAACCGTGTGACCGAGAGGGAAGAGCTTGAATACTGCGCAGCGGATTCCCAGAAACCGGCGGACCTACAACAAGTGGGTGGCGAACCAGACTCTGGAAGACTATGCGCTGCGTTTCACCGCTTACCGGGTAAGGCGGTTTTCGAACTGGCGTATCGCCAATACGGCGATTGGCGCTATCTCGTTCCTGGCGCTGGAGGCGATAGGTGGCGCGATCACCCTCAATTATGGCTTCGCCAACGCCGTCGCGGCGATCGCGCTTTCCTGCGGCATCATCGTGCTAATGGGCATTCCGATCGCCTACAATTCGGTCAAATACGGCGTCGATATCGATCTACTGACCCGCGGGGCCGGTTTCGGCTATATCGGCTCGACGGTGACATCGCTGATCTACGCGACCTTCACCTTTATCTTTTTCGCGATCGAGGCGGCGATCGTTGCAACGGCGATGCAATTATGCACCGGGCTGCCCCTGCCGATCGGTTATATCCTGAGCGCCCTTGTCATCATCCCGCTGGTGACCCACGGCGTCACGTTCATCAGCCGGTTTCAGGCATGGACGCAGCCTTTCTGGGTCGTTCTGCAACTGGCGCCTTTCGTATTCATTGCGGCACAAAGTCATGCCTCGGTGAGGCAGTGGACGGGCTATTCGGGTCTCTGGGGAAACTCCGACGGGCACGTCGATCTCGTCCATTTCGGCGCTGCCTCGGCAGTGATCTTCTCGCTGGTGGCGCAGATCGGAGAACAGGTCGACTTTCTGCGCTTTCTGCCACGCCGGACGCGCGCAAACCGGTTGCACTGGTGGGCGGCGCTACTGGTGGCAGGCCCCGGATGGATGGTGATTGGCGGGCTGAAGATCCTGGCCGGCTCGTTTCTGGCCTTCTACGCGTTTCAGCATGGCGTCGATTTCAAGGATGCGTCCGATCCGACTCGGATGTATCTCAGCGTCTTTCGCGAGATGCTGGGCTCGCCGGAAATGGCGCTTGGCCTTGCCGGCATCTTCGTCATCATCTGCCAGTTGAAGATCAACGTCACCAACAGCTATGCCGGCTCCATCGCATGGTCGAATTTCTTCTCCCGGCTCACCCACAGCCATCCCGGCCGGGTGGTATGGCTGGTTTTCAACGTCATGCTTGGCCTGCTCCTGATGGAATTCGGTGTCTACAAGGCATTGGAGCAGACGCTCGGCCTTTATTCCATCCTTGCCGTGTCCTGGATGGGCGCGATCGTCGCCGATCTGGTCATCAACAAGCCGCTACGGCTGTCGCCGCGCTCGGTCGAATTCAAGCGTGCGCATCTCTACGACATCAACCCGGTCGGTTTCGGTGCGATGCTGATCTCGGCCCTGACCGGCCTTGTCGCCTATTCCGGCTTCTTCGGGCCGACGCTTGCAGCGATCTACATCTATGTCGCTCTCGTCTCGGCTTTTCTTCTTGCGCCTGTTTTGGCGATCGCTACCCGCGGTCGCTACTATGTTGCGCGACAGTCGTCGGCGGACTGGAAGAGCGGTCAGGCGATCGAGTGCTGCATCTGTGAACATCATTTTGACAGCGAGGACATGGCCCGCTGCCCCATCTACTCTGGACCGATCTGCTCGCTCTGCTGCTCCCTTGATGCGCGTTGCGCCGATGCCTGTAAGGCCGATGCTCGCTTCATGCAGCAGTTGCGCGGCTTCACTAGCGCATTTCTTCCGCATCGCTTCGCGGTCTTCTTCGAAAGCCGGCTGGCGCGTTATCTGGCGATGCTGACTGTCGTTACGGCGCTGATCGGTCTCGTCTTCTGGCTCATCTATTTCCAGAGCAGCCTGGATCGCGCTTTGCCCGCATCCCAGATCGCCACGGTTCTCTGGAAGCTGTTCATCATCGTTTTCATAATTGCCGGGATTATCGTCTGGCTCTTCGTCCTCGCACAAGAGAGCCGCAACTTTGCCGAGGACGAGGCGCGCAAGCATACGCGATTGCTGATGGATGAGATCCGGGCCCATGACGAGACCGACCGGCAACTGCAAAAGGCGAAGGAAGTGGCTGAACGGGCCAATATCGCCAAGAGCAAATATGTCGTCGGCCTCAGCCACGAACTGCGCACGCCACTCAGCGCCATCCTCGGCTATGCGCAGCTTCTGGAGCGCCAGAAGGGGCTGCCGGTCTACATTCACAACGCGGCGCGCACGATAAAGCGCAGCGGCGAACATCTGGCGGACATGATCGAGGGCTTGCTCGATATTTCCAAGATCGAGGCGGGAAGGCTGGAGATATTCCGCCACAAGTTCGCGCTGAGACCCTTTCTCGATCAGATCGTCGATATGCTAACGCTGCAGGCACAGTCTCGTGGCATCGAGTTCGAGTTTCGTGCCAGTTCCTCCATGCCGGATTACGTTGTTACCGATGAGAAACGGCTCCGGCAGGTGCTGATCAACCTTCTGTCGAACGCCATCAAGTTCACCGATTTCGGTAAAGTCAGTCTTTCCGTCAGTTATCGTGGCCAGGTCGCGACGTTCGAGATCGAGGACACCGGGATAGGGATTCCCGAAAAGGATATCGAGCGTGTGTTCCGACCGTTTGAAAGAGGTGAGCAGGTCGGTGATGCAATTCGACCACCCGGGACCGGTCTCGGGCTGACGATTACGAAACTGCTGGTCGAGATTATGGGTGGCGAACTTGTTGTGCGCAGCATGGTTGGGAGCGGCACGCGTGCCTCGGTTCGTCTGCATCTTTCAGCGGCGACCGGGACCGAAGATGCTCCGGCCGCGGTCTCCCGTATCAGCGGCTATGAAGGTGCACGGCGGACGGTGCTCGTGGCCGACGACGATCCCAGCCAGCGGACACTTTTGGAAGACGTTCTGCGACCTCTCGGCTTCACGGTAATCGCCGCTGCCGACGGCCGGGCCTGCCTGTCCGCGCTGTCGCTCCATCGGCCGGATATTATCATTCTGGATATCGCCATGCCGGGGATGTCTGGCTGGGATGTGGCACGCGAGATCCGCAGGCGTCTTGGCCGCGAGCTTCCGATCGTCATGCTCTCGGCGGATGCCGGTAACGAGCGGACCCGGCCTGAATACGCCGATCTTTGCAATGCCTATCTGATCAAGCCCTTCAGTTTCGACGAGCTGCTCGATTGGTTCGCGACGCTGATACCGCTCACCTGGATACATGCAGGAGAGACGATGGCGGAGATCGACATGCGGCCCAGTTTCTCGGCGGAGGAACTACCTGAACGGAATAAGCTCAAGCAACTGCGGACCCTCGGCGAGACAGGTTTCACGCGTTCGATCGAGGCCATGCTCAACGATATTCAACTGTCCTCGCCGAAGACGGCGCGGTTCTGTGGCCATATGCGGCTTCTCGTCACGAATTACCGGCTTCGTGACTTTCTGGCTGTGATAGAGGAGGTGAAAAATGTCTGACGTTTCAGGGATGAGCTGCGTGCTCGTCGTCGACGATTCGCCGGATGCGCTGTTCATGCTCTCCGACGCTCTCAAGCTTGAAGGCATGGATGTGATGACCTGCAGCAGCGGTCGCCAGGCGATCTCGATCGCCAACAGCAAATCACCTGATATCGTGCTGATGGATGCGGTCATGCCCGGTCTCGACGGCTTCGAGACCTGCCAGATACTCAAGTCCGATCGCGGCTTCGAGGATATTCCGATCATCTTCATGACGGGCTTCAACGAAAGCGAACACGTCATGCGAGCACTCGCCGCCGGCGGCGTCGATTTCGTCAGCAAACCGATCGAACTGAACGAACTTTTCGCACGCATGCGTGTGCATCTCGGCAATGCTAGACGTACGCGCTCGGCCCGCAGAGCGCTTGACTTCACCGGGCGTTGGATCGTCGCATGTGATCGCAATGGCCGGATTTTCTGGTCAACTCAACAGGCCGCCGAACTGATGCAGCGGGCCGGTATTCGCTCCGACCAGCGCGCCTATCTGCCATGGGAACTGGTCGAATGGCTGGCACAAACGGGAGAAATTAGCTCATCGGCTGTAACGGGTGACACGTTCCGCTATTCGCGCAACGGTCAGGATCTTGAGTTTCGGCTCTTGTCCGGCGACGGGGGCGAGGAAGTGCTGTTGCGCCTGGTTGATCGCCATCACGGCACCGACGAGGAGCGTTTGGCAAAGGCATTCGGGTTGACGTTGCGGGAAGCCGAGGTGCTGCTGTGGATAGCCCATGGCAAGGCGAACAAGGAGATTGCAGACATCCTCGAGATGTCTCCGCGCACCGTTAACAAGCATCTGGAGCAGATATTCAACAAGCTCTTGGTCGAGAAGCGAACCTCCGCCGCCACGATGGCGGTCAAGATTCTATGGCGGGATAGTTGAGAGATGGTAACGGTAGACGGCTGGCTGTGACGCGGATCTGCTCAAGGATCACCAACCATATCCTGCGCGGCTTCCCTTGCTTGCAACGAACAATCGTCGCTTCGGTCGGCTCGAGGCAACTGGCTGGCATAGCGCACCGTTCGCTCCGCGCGCGAGCAGGCTTCCGTGCCTTGGCTTCCCAGCCTGCTATTCACCTTTGAGGCCTTGGCGAAAAACCAGGAAGATAAAGTAAGGGCATCCGATAAATGCCGCCAGAACGCCTGCCGGGATTTCATAGGGAAAGTCGACACTCCGGCCGATCCAGTCCGCGAGCATCATCAGCAGTCCTCCGATAACGCTCGACATCAGCATAAACGATCCGGGTCCTCGTGGACGGGACATGCGAGCCATGTGAGGGGCCATGAGGCCGACAAAGCTCAGTGGCCCGACAATGAGCGTAGCGGCTGCAGTCAACGTTGCGGAAAACAACAAAAGCGTGGCGCGGATGCGAACGGGGCGCATGCCGATTGATCGTGCGAGTGCGTCACCCATCGGCAGGATCTCGATCCAACGGCGAAAAAGAGGTGAAAGCAGAAGCGCCGAGATGGCAATGAGAGCGGCTATGATTGCGACCAAACCCGTTGCGCGAAATGTCGGTCCCATCGTCCATGCGAGGACGTACGTCGCGCGCGGATCACCACTGGCAACGATGACGGAAATGACCGACGTGACCAATGCGCCTACCGCGACACCTGCGAGCATCACTGGGCCGGGCGCGAAACTGTGCCGCCTGGCGACAAAGAGGATAATGGCCAATGCGAGTAGCGCGCCGATGATGCCGCCTGCCAATGGCATGACCGGTGAACTCATGCCGCCAAGGAACAGGGCTGCGATTATGCCCAGACCAGCACCACCGCTGACGCCCAACCCCTCCGGGCTTGCCATCGGGTTTCTCGCCACGGCTTGTAGGACAGCTCCTGACAGTGCCAACATCGCGCCGGCGGAAACAGACGTGAGAACACGCGGCCAACGGCCATGCGCGAGAACGGAAACATCGATGTTTTCAGAAAACACATGCTCGGTCAGCGATAGGCCCGCGACCAGCATCATCAGCACAAGCGATAGCGGCAGCGCAAGGTTTCGCGTGATCGGGGCCATCGGTTGGAGCGCACTGTCTGCGGTCGCTTGAAATGGGGTTGGAGGTATTTCGCGCAGCATAAACAACATTGCGAGCGCGCCGGTGAGCGCGGTGATCGTTCCTGTTGGCACTTCCCCTATGAAGGGCGGGATGACAAGCACGACGCCATCCGCCAACAGCAACAAGGCACCGCCTAACAACCCTCCCCACAGAAGCCGTTGTGGCAGTGTCCGGGCGCCGCAGAGGCGCGCGATGTGAGGAGCAGCCAAGCCAATGAATGCAATCACGCCAATGCGCGCCACAACCATGGCCGACAGCACAGTGGCCAGAAACAGAACGACCACGCGCAACTTCGAAGGAGATATCCCAAGGCTTCGCGCGCCGGCGTCATCAAGTCCGACAATCGCAAGTGGTCTGACGAACAGCAGCAGCGCTGGGATGAGCATCAGCATCCGCAACGAGAGCGCGACAGCGTTGGAAAAGTCGTTCTGAATAAGCGAGCCACTTCCCCAGATAAACACGCTGCGCAGGTATTCGTGATGGAATAGCGCCGTTATCACCGAGGCGGAGCCCGCCGCGAAGCTGACGATCATCCCCGAAAGGAGCAGGGTGACCGGGGCGAAGCCGCTTCGGAATGAAAGTCCACAAACGAGCACGACTGCAGCCAATGCGCCGACCACACCGGCGAGTTCGCGCTGCCCTGCGGAGACGCCTGCAAGTGTGAGGGACACGATGGTGATCGCCAGTTGAGCGCCCGAGAGAATGCCGAGCGTCGATGGTTCCGCCAGTGGATTTTTCAGGATTTGCTGAAAGATCGCACCCGTAAACCCCAGAGCCGTCCCGGCGAGCACGGCAACCGCCATGCGGGGGAGAAGGGAGAAATGGACATAGGCTTCTCCGAAAGAAGTGTTGTCCGGATGCAGAAACGCTTCGACAAGGCGATCCAGTGGGACATATCTCAGTTGTCCCAGGAAGCAAAAGGCAAGCGCGAGGATCATGGCCAGCCAATACACGCGGGCGGACGTCGCGAATTGGTTCCTATCCAAAACCAAGAGCCTTTCGAAGAACTTCGGCAAAGCGCATTGCTGATGGAAAGGCCCCGAATACCCAGGTAGGCGCGATGGTAGCGACATCGCCGCGCTGCACCGCAGGCAGGGACCGCCAGAGCGCGCTTTTCAGGAATGCATCCGGCGGGCCGGGCTCGATGATCAGCACTCGCGCCTCGGGGTGTCGGGCGATGGCGTCGAGGCCGGCGGTCGCAAAGCCCCAATTGTTGGTGGGTTCGTTCCAGGCATTCGTGATGCCGATCCTTGCAAGCACGTCGTCGAACAAGCTTCCGGCTCCGTAGATGTCGATAATGCGGTCATCCGTGAACTTGATGATCAGGAGCGGGCGGCCGTCATAGGCGCCGGTTTCCGCCTTGATCGCGGCGAGCCTCGCGTAACTGCGATCAAGGAAGGCTTCGGCCTCCGCGGAACGGTCAATGCGCTTGCCGATCCCAATCAGGGCCTCGTGGGAGCGCTGCAAGGGTTGCTGCTCGGCTGTATAGAGTGGAAGCGCCATGGTCGGCGCGATGTCCTGCAGTCGCGCTTGAGAGACGCCGTAATTCGCTTGCGACAAGATTAGGTCTGGATGCAGCGATCTCAGTAGTTCCATATTGGGCCATGAGCGCAGGCCGAGATCGATCGTTCCACCCGGAAGCGCCGGCACAACGACGCGTTCACCATAGAGGGGAGCTTCAGCGACCGATTGAGGTGCAACGTCGATCGCAAGAAGGCTTTCGGCCCAGCCCCAGTCCAGGACGGCAATCTTGGGAGAAGGGAGTTCAGCGGAAGCGACACGTGGCATCATGAACGCGCCGAAAGCGGCGGCAAATTGCCGCCGCGTCAGTTGACCGAGATGGGGCTGTCGGGGGGCTGCCACCGTCACCAGCTGTATTTGAGAGTGGCGTAGACGCTGCGTCCCTCGCCCCAATAGCATCCGGTCGCGGCGATGCAGGTCGACACATATTTGCGGTCGAAAAGGTTGCTGACGTTGACCGAAGCCTTCAGGCCTTCAAGCTTCGGGTTGGTCTTGCCGAAGTCGTAACGCACGGCGGCATCGAAGACCGTATAGCTCGGGATGTCTAACGTATTGGCGTTGTCGCCGAATGTCTGGCCGGTATATCGTGCCCCTGCTCCCACGCTCAGGCCGTCCCAGTTGGTCGAACTCTGCAAAGCGTAGTCCAGCCAGATGGACGCCTGGTGGCGGGGAACGAAGGCGAAACGGTTGCCGCGGTTGGTCGTATCCTTGGTGATTTCGCTATCGGTGTATGCGTAGGACGCGATAACGGAAAAGCCGTCAGACAACTCGGCTTTGCCTTCCGCTTCGATGCCCCGCATGGTCACCTGGCCCGTTTGTACGCGTTGGCCGGAGTGATCTGGATCGGGCGTGAGAACGTTGTCCTGAACCAGATGGTATGCCGAAAGCGTAAGGAAACTGTTCATCCCTTCCGGCTGGTACTTCACGCCCACCTCGTATTGTTCACCGAGCGTAGGGCTGAACGGGTTTCCTGCAAAGTCCGTCCCCGTTGCCGGGTTGAACGATGTCGAGTAGCCCGCGTAGGGTGAAATGCCGTTGTCGAAGTTGTAGACGATGCCCGTTTTCCAGGTAAAGCGTCCGTCATTCTGATCGATAGCCTTTATGCCGCCGCTGCTCATCGTCAGGGTTCTGGTATCTGTGTTCGCCCAGTCGTAGCGACCGCCAACGGAAAACGCGAACCGATCCCATTCCACCTGATCTTGCGCGTAGATGCCGAGCTGGCTCCGGTGCTGGTTGGTGCGCGTGTCGATCGGCGGACGCGTAATGGCGCTCGCTCCGTAGACCGGATCGTAGCCATCGAACGGGATGAAGATCGGTGAAAGCGCGGACTCTTCGTAACGGCTGCTCTCATAGGAGTAGTCGAGCCCGAACAACGCAGTGTGCTCGAACTCGCCCGTGGAGAACTTGGCGATGGCCTGATTGTCGACGGTGACAGCGCGTGCGCTTTCCGGGAAAGCCCAGGCATAACGATAGAAAGCCGCTGGGTCACATGCACCAAGGCAATAAGGCTGGACGCGCTGGGTATCAGTTCCGACGTAGGAATAGCGGAGGTTCTGGCGCACGGTCCATGTGTCGTCGAACTCGTGTTCGAACTCATAGCCTACGGATGCCTGGTCGCTCTTGTAGTGATCGTAGCCGGGCTCTCCCGGAAAGGCTCCACGCGGCAGTTCCGGATAGATCCCTGTGTAGAGGGTACCGTTTGCGGTAAGCGCCGGGGCGCCGCCGCCACCGGGCGAGTTGATCTTCTGATAGTCAGCATGGATAGTCAGAGATGTCGCTTCATCCGGCTTGATGGTGAAGGACGGCGCAATATAGGCCTTCCGTTCCTCGACGAAGTCATATTGCGTATCCGTCGCGCGGCCAACGCCCACGATGCGGTAAAGGAAGGCGTCATCGCCATTGACCGAGCCGCCGAGATCAAACGCCGTCTGGATGCGTTTGTCTGTCCCAACTTGCAGCTCAACCTCGTTCTTGGCGGTTGCGCTCGGTCGCTTCGACACCATGTTGATCAAGCCACCCGGCTCGCCTTGGCCATAAAGGACGGACGATGGGCCCTTGAGGACTTCCGCTCGCTCGAGGCTGTAGGGTTCCACGCGTGGCTGCGCATAGCCACGCGAGCCGAACGGCAAGCGAAGGCCGTCGAGATAACGCCCCGGGCGGAAACCGCGGATGGTGAACCAGTCATAGCGCGAGTCATCGCCATACTGGCTGATGACGCCGGGCGTATAGCGCAGAGCCTGCGTCAGTGTCGCGGACCCTTGTGCCGTCATTTGATCCCTGGTGACGACATTGATGGCCTGCGGTGTTTCCTTGAGCGGCGTGTCGGTCTTCGTTCCGGTCGCGCTCTGCCTGGCGACAATGCCATCGACGGGGCCAAATGCCTGTTCGCCGGCCACGGTGATCGGCTGAAGCATAGTCGATCCATCCGAGGGGGAGACACTCGCGCCACCCGCTGGATTGACCAGGACAACTGTATTTGCGGACGAGAAGCGATAGGAAAGCCCCGTTCCCGCCAGAAGCCGTGAGAGGCCGGCTTCCGCGGGCATGCTCCCCGACAGCCCCGATGTGCGCAGATTGCCTGGTAGCGCGCCGTCGAACACGACGTCCACGCCGGTGATCGACGAATATCGGACGAGCGCGGCCGACAGCGACTCTCCTGGAATCGAGAATTGATAGCTTCTGCTGGTGCTTTGGGCATGAAGTGTCGTCGCGGCGGTAAACGGGCATAAGACGACACACGTCGCCAGAAGAACCCCACGCACCATCTTCCGTTTGCTTCGACGATCTCTTCCGAAATAGTTCAACACAGACACTCACGCCCCCTTGGAAACATAGTCAGACCCCGGCGATACGAGGCTTCGAAAGTGGGACGAGCGAGGCTGGAAAAAACCTGAGTAGATTTTGAAGTATTTTATCGCGGGTAGATGAGCGCCAGCCAGGGAGAATAGGTATCCACGCGGATCGGAAGACCGTTCTCCAGTGTCTGAAGGATATTTCCGGCCCGCCTGACATCGACGATCAGCGTGACCGGGCGCTTGGCAAGCGCGCTGGCCATGACGATCATTTTGCCACGACGCCATTTCGACAACGCTCGAACGGCGTCTTCCAGGGGCGTCGAAATGAAGACCAGCTTGCCGTCGCGCCAGGAAAGCCGAGATCCGACATCGATTTCGGACGGCGTGGAGATTCTGTCGTTGGCGAACACCACGGACTGACCCTCCTGCACGTCGAGAGCCTCGAAGGGCGAGGACACGCGGACTGAATGTTCGACGACGGCGACAACGATACGATCGTCTTCCTTCGCAACCGAGAACTGCGTTCCGAGAGCAACGGTGTTGAGTGACCCGGCATTGACGACAAAGGGACGAGAGCTGTCTGTTGCGACGGTGAAAAACGCCTCTCCATCGACGAGAGTGATGGCCCGCATCGTTGCGCTGTAGGCGAGAGAGATTGCAGAAGCCGTGGAGAGCTCTGCGATCGATCCATCCGGCAGAGTGATCGTTCTGGTCTCACCTTTTCCCGTCCTGAAATCTGCGGGAACGGGGCGCAGATAGGCTGCCGTAGCCAAAGCGGACGAGGCGATGACCACGAAAGCGCTACCCGTCTTCAGCAGTTTTCGACGTGACAGTTGCGCCGATTCCGATTTATCCGGCACCATGCCGGCACCGAGCCAAAGTCGTTCAATGTCAGCATAGGCTGCAGCGTTCGACGAGTCCGCTTCCAGCCATGCCCTGAAGTCCGCAAGGTCATTCGGTGTCGCACTGTCATCCAGCAAGAGCGCAAACCACTCGGCAGCGCCTCTCGACGTGTCGACCGATGCTGGGGGTGATGATTTCCCGATGGGATCGTGCATTTCTCTCGCGGTTCCCCAGCTGCCTGTGCGTTGATCCGACCGGCGGTGATCAATCTTCTGACATCATCTCGCTTCGCAGACGTTCAAGCGCCACCACCATATGGCTGAAAACCGTCTTGGGGGAAATCCCGAGCTGAGTTCCAATGTCGGTATAGGTGAGGCCGTCGATGCGCGACATCAGGAACACTTGTCTGGCACGGGGCGGCATGTTGTCGATGATCGCCGAGATGCGACGCAGTTCATTGATGCCGATCGCAATCTGTTCCGCCGATGGCGACGGGTCGCATACAGCCTCCAATCCGTCGATACCGTCGACGAAAGGTGCTATTCTCTTTCGCCGCTGGTGGTCCAGAGCGAGATTTCGACCCGTCGTCATGAAGTAGCCGGCCAGGTCCGCGACCTCGCGCAGCAACCACCGTCGCTCCCAGAAACGAAGGAACGTATCTTGCAGCAGATCTGCGGTCGTCGCCGAGCATCTAACTCGTCGGTAGATCACAGCCGAAAGACGTGTGCGAACGTGGAGAAACGTGTCGAGAATTTCAGGAGGATGAGCGCGGGTCATAAGATGCTGCTAGCATTCGGGAGCAGATGGGTGCAATATTAAAGCTGATTATAAAAATCATATTTTTTGCGCGCGGCTCTTTTGTCACAAGAGCCAGCGCGCCGTGATGTTTATCAAAACAATATCGAGATCACCTTACCTTTTCCGACAGAAACTGTGGTGTGCCGAAGCAAATCCCGCAGGCTATCGAAGCTGCACGGTGAAATCGCACATCGTCTGCGACGGAGATTTGCCACTAGCGGTCAGACAATAGTTCAGTTTTTTCAAATGTCAGCGGTCGACTTTGAATGTCGATCGGCCCTAGCCCGCAACGTTTCTTAACGTGATGACACACGCTTCCGCGCCGTGATCGCTACCGTCCAATCCGCATCATCCGCTCTTTTCGCGGATCAAACGGAAGGTCGTTTCATGGGTCGGATATATTGGTCAGTCTTGTTGCCGGCGCAGCCCGTCGTTGGCGCGCTTTGTTTCTGGCTTACCTTCTTCGCGGCCTGTCAGTCGGCCGAGCAATTGCCTGTTAGCGTGGTGATCGCCAAAGAGGATGCGGTGACGCGGACTATTCCTGTCGTCGGCTCGCTTGTGGCCCGCGAGGAAGTGCAGGTTTATCCGCTCATCGAGGGGCCGGCGATCGAGCAGGTTCTCGTCGAAGTCGGGCAGACGATCCAGAAGGGCGAGCCGCTCGCCCGGTTCGACACCACCCAAGCGCGCATGCTTCTCGAAAAGAATTCGGTGAGCATGTCGCGCGCCCGCGCCGCGGTCGCCGTGGAGGAAAGCAAGCTCGAGGTAGCCGACGTCAAGCTCAAGGAAGCGTTGAAGGTCGTCGAGCGCAACCGGGCTCTTCAGCCCAAGGGAGCCGTATCGACGCAGGTTCTGGAGGAGTATGAGAATGCCTATGCCCGGGCCGTGGCGGAACGCGCGCTCGCGCAGCAATCACTCGTTCTTGCCGGTGCCGATGCGGCACTGATCGGGCGGGAGCGCAAGGAGATCGAGCTAACGATCGAGCGCAGCACCGTGAGAGCACCCGAGAGCGGGCTGGTGCTCCGGCGTGCCGCCCGCGTCGGAGCCATGACAGCCGACACGAGCGGCCCGCTCTTTGTGATCGCTCGGGATGCTTCTATCGAGTTTGTCGCGCAGGTGACGGAGACGAGCTTCGTGCAATTGCGCGAAGGCATGCGCGCCGACATCTCGGTGGCCGGGCATGATGGAACGATTAGCGGTGTATTGCGATTGAACGCGGCCGAACTGGATCCGATGACGCGAAGCGGTGAGGTTCGTATCGCGCTGGACGACGCAGAGGGTCTCAAGCCCGGCATGTTTGCCCGTGGGATCGTGCAGGCGTCGACGCGCCGCAACATCGTTCTGCCCGGCAGCGCGGTCAGGACCGCGAGCGGCGCAAGCAGCGTTTTCATCGTCGAGAACGAAGCCGTCGTCCTGCGTGGGGTCACGCTCGGCGCGCGGCAGGACGGTGTCGTCGAGATCGTCGACGGCATCCGCGACGGCGACATGGTCGTGCTGAAGTCGGGCGGGCTTCTCAAGGTCGACGAGAAGGTCAAGCCAGTCGTCGCGACATCCGGTGACTTGCTCGCCAATCGTCTCGCATCCTCGCTTATGCTCCGATCGATGGAGATAGCCCGATGAATGGCAATATATCCGCCTGGGCGATACGCAATCCGCTCCCGTCGATCCTGCTCTTTGTCATCCTGACGGCAGCGGGCCTTTACAGCTTCGTGAAGTTGCCCGTTACCTATTTCCCGACGATCATCACACCGGCGGTCAAGGTCACCGTTGAGCAATCCGGCGCAACGGCCGCCGAACTGGAGATCGAAGTTACACGGCTGGTGGAGAACGCCATCGCATCGCTCCCCGCCATCAAGGAGTTGCAATCCACGATCGGCGAGGGGCGTTCGGTTACGAATGTTGAATTCGAGCTTGGTCTCGTCTCGCCCGAGCGGGCCATGGCCGATGTTCGCGATGCCGTTGCCCGCATCCGCGGCGACCTACCCGGAACGATCGACGAGCCGGTGATCGAGCGCATCGAGGAAGAGGCCCAGTCCGTCGTTACCTATTCGGTCGCGAGCCGCGGTATGACGGTCGCCGAGCTTTCCTGGTTCGTCGATGACGTTATTACCCGCGAACTGCAGGGCCTTTCCGGCGTTGGGCGTGTCGAACGGATCAGTGGTGCCGATCGGGAAATCCATGTGGCACTCGACCCGGACCGGTTGCAAGCCTTGTCCCTGTCGGCAAGCAAGGTCAACGAGGCGATTGTGGGCAGCCAACTCGATCGCTCGGGCGGTCGCAGCGACATGGAAGGGCGCGAGCAGGTGCTGACAACCTCTGCCGCTGCCAAGACCGTTGCCGCGCTTGCCGAGCAGCGACTGTCCCTCGATGGTGAGACTTCCGTGCGCCTTGCGGATATCGCCAAGGTTCAAGACACCATTGCCGAAGCCCGGACATTCGCAACGTTGAACGGCCAGGATATCGTCGGTTTTTCAATCTATCGATCGCAGGGCGCAAGCGACGTAACCGTTGCGGCGGCGGTCGCAGGCGCCGTGAAAGGGCTCGCTGCAGGCCATCCCGACCTGCGTTTCACCCTCGCCGACGATGGTGTCGCCTATACGGCTGGAAACTATCGCTCGGCAATGAACACCCTGTTCGAAGGAGCGGCCCTTTCAATCGTCGTTGTCTTTCTTTTTCTGCGGGATTGGAGAGCAACGCTGGTGGCCGCAGTGGCGTTGCCACTGTCGATCATTCCGACATTCCTTGCGATGGACCTCCTTGGTTTTTCGCTTAACATCCTCAGCCTTCTCGCCATCACGCTCGTGACGGGGATTCTGGTCGATGACGCGATCGTCGAGATCGAAAATGTCGTGCGCCACCGCAACAGCGGCAAGTCGGCCTACAGGGCGGCGCTCGATGCCTCCGACGAGATCGGCCTTGCAGTCATCGCCATCTCGGCGACGATCATCGCCGTGTTCGCGCCGGTCGGACTGATGGGCGGCGTGATCGGGCTCTATTTTCGGGAATTCGGCCTTACGGTCGCCGTCGCCGTATTCTTTTCCCTGCTGGTCGCGCGATTGATCACGCCGATCATGGCGGCGTATGTGATGACAGCCTCGCCACCCGTCGGGGAAAAAAGGGGGCGGCTGTCTGTCGCCTATGACACCATTTTGCGCGCGACATTGCGATGGAAATGGGCAACGGCCGGCTCCGCGCTCGGCCTTTTCATACTCGCCATGTTTTCGCTTGCCTCGATGCCGACAGCCTTCTTGCCCGCTGAAGACATCGGTCGCTTGACGCTGACGGTCGAATTGCCGCCCGGGGCGACGCTCGATGAAACACGCGCCGTAACGGATCGCATTTCGGTGATGGCTGGCAGGATGCCGGAGGTCGAGGGCGTATTGGCCCGCGCAGGGGTGAGCATGACTGGCCAGGAGGATGTGCGTTACGGCATCATATCCATCGACCTCACGCCAAAGGAAAGCCGTGACCGTTCGTCCTTCGCCATCGAGGCCGAATTGGAGACGCTGCTCTCGGGGATCGAGGATGCCCGTCTTCGGTTTCTCAATGACCGCGGCGGGCGTGATGTCACTTTCTCCGTGCTGGGTGGCGACGGCGATGCGGTCCAGTCCGCAGCCAACAGGATCATGGCGGAGATGGCCAGGGAGGGCAGCTTTGTCGATCCGGCCGGCGATAGCGTTGCCACGCGGCCGGAACTTCGTATGATTGTCGATGGTGACAGGGCGACGACGCTCGGCGTCTCGACCGCTGCGATTGCCAGCACCATGCGAATATCGACGATTGGCGACGTGGATCCGCAACTAGCCAACTATATCGACGGTGCCCGCCAGATCCCGATTCGGGTCCTTCTGGAGCGATCCGCGCGCAGCCGTTTGCCGATCTTTCAGACGCTCAGCGTTCCCGCCGCCAGCGGTCGGCAGGTTCCTCTTTCCGCGGTCGCGGCAATCAGTTTCGACGAGACAGTCGCCATGATCGAACGTTTCGACCGACAGCGGCGCATCGAGATTGGCGCCGATATGGCGGCGGGGCTGACTTCCGGCCAGGGGCTTCAACGTCTGCTTCGACTTGATAGTGTCAAGGCACTCCCCAAGGGTGTACGGGTCCAGGCAAGCGGCGAATCCGACACCGAAGGCGAGATATTCGAGAGCTTTGCCGTCGCCATGAGTGCGGGCATCATGCTGGTGCTGATCGTCCTGATTCTGCTTTTCCGCAGCATCTTGTCGCCCCTCACGATCCTGGCATCCCTGCCATTGTCGATCGGCGGCGTTGCGGCGGCGCTTCTTGCTTCCGGCAATGCCATTTCGCTGCCGGTCGTGATTGGTATCCTGATGCTGATGGGCATCGTGACCAAGAATGCCATCATGCTGGTGGATTTCGCTATCGAGCGGGAGGCGCACGGCCTCAACCGGATCGAGGCCGTGGTCGAGGCATGCCGCGAGCGTGCGCGCCCGATCATCATGACGACGCTCGCAATGGCCGGCGGGATGCTGCCGTCGGCATTCGGCTTGGGGGATGGCGGTGCATTCAGGGCGCCGATGGCTCTATCGGTGATCGGTGGTCTTCTTGCCTCCACCGTCCTTTCATTGATCGTCATTCCCAGCTTGCACATGATCGTTTCGGGGCTCGCCGATCGCGTGAGCCGCGCCTTTAGACGCCTTGTGCAGGCGCCCGAAGCGGAGGCTGTCCGCCCCGACATTTTTCCCAGCGGTTCGTAACACAGGACAACACATCATCACGCCAAGGCCGCCTCGATCGTGGAAAAAAAACGACCATGTCCACCAGTCGAGGTTCTGAAAACAATATGCAAGATGTCCGTGTGCCTTTTCTCCAGATCTATCGCATCAACGCGTTGCGCGTCCTTGGCGCCGCCGCATTCGGCCTGCTCGCAGTCACCTCGCCACCCGTGATGCCCCTCTTCATCCGGACCATTCTCGAGGCCATGGGAACGCTGGCGATTTTTGTCGCCATTGTCGGCCGTTGCTGGTCGCTTTTCTATATCGGCGGCCGCAAGAATTCCGAACTCGTTGACTTCGGTCCCTATTCGATCTGCCGCAATCCTCTCTATTTTTTCAGCTTGATCGGCATCGCCGGCATAGGCGCGCAGACGGGCAGCCTCGTGTGCATGGCCGTATTCGTGGTCGCGACCTATCTCGCCTTCGACACGGCCATGCGTGGGGAGGAAGCCTATCTCGGCAGTCGGTATGGCGAGGCTTTCGACGACTACAAGCGGTCGGTGCCGCGGCTCCTTCCTGATCCCTCGCTGTGGCGGGAATGCGAGGACATCCCGCTTCGCTCCGTGCGCGCGGTCGGCAGCCTAAGGGACGGGATCGTGTTTCTCGGCGCTTGGCTGGCTATCGAGGTCGTACGCCTCGCTCAAGCATCGGGGCTGTTGCCCGTTTTTTGGACATTGCCTCTGTGACTTTCGTCTTCGCATCTTCTCAAGCCTCGCAACAAAATTTAATAAAGCGACACATCTTCCATCCGGGTGGCATGCGACATGCGTGTCTTCACGCGAGCGAGCGAGACTGTCGTGCAATCAAATTCCGCCAATGCGAAAATCCTGATCGTCGAGGACGATTCCGAGATCGGCAGGCTGCTTGCGCTTGCCGTACAGGAAAACGGCATGATCCCGACTGTTGCCGAAGACGGGCATGTGATGAATGCGCTGTTGCGCAGCAACGAGTTCGATCTGATCATTCTGGATGTGATGCTGCCCGGCGAAGACGGATTGAGCATATGTCGGCGAATCCGCTCGGAAAAAACGACGCCGATCATCCTCCTGAC
Source organism: Rhizobium sp. S152 (assembly GCF_030380735.1). Lineage (GTDB taxonomy): Bacteria > Pseudomonadota > Alphaproteobacteria > Rhizobiales > Rhizobiaceae > Rhizobium. The sequence goes on from NZ_JAUDRZ010000003.1 coordinate 97,541, forward strand.
CGCGCTTGGCGAGGAAGTAGATCGCATCGTGGGGCTGGAGGTCGGTGCCGATGACTACGTCACGAAGCCCTTCAGTCCGCGAGAGGTCGTGGCTCGCATCAGAAGCCTGCTGCGGCGCGCCTCTTATGGGCTGGCGCATACGACGGTCCAGCGGACTCTGCGTTTTGAAGGCTGGCAGATCGATCCCCTACGGCGGCAGCTTCACGATCCGAGCAATGCCCGGGTCGCGCTGACGACGACGGAATTCGATCTCCTGCTTGCCTTCTGCCGCAATCCCGGCCGTGTAATCACACGCGAGGAACTCCTTTCGCTCACCCATACCGGGTTGGCGGGACCGATCGAACGCAGTGTCGACGTCCACATCAGCCGCCTGCGCCAGAAGATCGAAACGGATCCCAAGAACCCGGTCCTGCTACAGACCGTCAGGCTAGGCGGCTACATGTTCACCGCCAGCGTCGAACAGGCCTGAACGACCGCGTGACGAAAAAAGGCCCGGTGCGAGCCGGGCCCTTTCTCGAAGTTTGCTGGGTTTTAGAACTTGTAGCCAACGAAGAGCGAGGTCGAGGGCTGAACCTTTTCCTCAACGATCGGGCTATCGGCGGCATCACCGGTAAGAAATCCGACCCCGGCTTCGCCACGCACCAACCAGTTCTCGCTCAGCATGTAGATCGCCGAAGCGGAGACATCGACACGCTTCAGGCCGGCTTCCGCTTTGTATTGCGCTAGGCCTGACCGGGCGGATTGGGCTGCATCGACGCCGAAATAGCTCTCCATGTGCTTGTCGTTGGCGACAACCGCTTCGACGCTTGCGCCAAGGATGAGGCGCTCGGTTACCGGCGCCTGATATTCGGCACCGAACGTTCCGATCAAGCTTTCGCTACCGCCGATCGTTTGGTCGATGGCGGCATAGACTTCAAGACCGTTCCAGTTGTAGGACGCCTTGGCGCCCACCGTGGCGGCAAAGTCTATATTGCCAAGGCCTTTCAGGCGGTCGGCATCGTCTTCGTCGCGGCCGCCTTCATATCCGACGTTACCCGAGAGCGCGAAGCCGTCATGCCGGAATGGCGTGATTGTGATGCCACGCGGATCAATCTCCAGCCAATCGCCATAGGTGAACACGGCGAAGGGGACAGGGGAAATTTCGAACTTGTCACCGCCTTCATATTCCGGTTCGTAGATCGCACCGGCGCCGACGATCAAGCTCCAGTCCCGCTGGTCCTTCTCATTGGTGAACCGCTTCTGATCGAAGGCTGGTTCCGGCGGTTGTTCCGAAAGGCTTGCATCGGCGGCAAGCGCGGACGCGCCTGCGTCCGCGAGAAGCAATGAGACCGATAAGGCGCTTGCAAGAAGGCGCCGGTCAGTCCGTTGGGTAAAAGACATGGGTGCTCCAGTGATTTGACACGGACGCTCAGAGATGGCGCACCGTGCATGCGACATGTCTCTCCTGTCACGAACGGAGCTTGCTCCGCGTGTTGTTGTGTTACGCTTTGTTGCGGGCTAAGCCGCGGCGCCGTTGCCGGACAGGAAAAGACGCGCCGCAACAAATCTTAATGTCCATTTCCCGCCATCGTCATTATTGTCCGGCGATTGCCGATTGCCGGTTATGGAAGGTTTGCAGGTTTCGCGTGATGCAGAAGACGAAAGCCCTGAAGAGCTATTCCAGCGGTTCGACGATTTCCCGGCTGCTGCGGTGGGGTGCGACGATTCACGGCCAGATCACGGGCGTCATCCTTGCCTGCCTCGTCATCGCTTTCGTCATCGGCTCCACATTGGAACGGCGAGTGCGGGAGGAATACAGCGCGCCGGATCTCGAGGGGATGTCGGCGCGGATTTCGGCGATCGCGCTGGTGCTTGCGAAAGCAACGCCGCAGGAGCGGGACATCATCGTTGCGGCGGCCAATCGCAACGACCAAAACCTTGTCCTGCAACCGATCTCGTATTTCGCCGATTTCGCAACGTGGTCGCCGGACGAACCTTTCATCCAGCGGCTCATCGACCGACTATTGCCGCCGGAAGACTATCCTGTCCCTTATGGTGGCTGGCGCACCTTCGTCGACGGGAAACGCGTGCTTGCGGCCCAGGTTGATGACCAGACGCTGATTGTCACGGAACTGCTGCCGGAAAGCTTCCTGCGCAACGATGCCTTAAGGTTCGGCTCAAACTATCTCGTCGCGACCGTCACCCTGATCATCCTCTTCTCCGTCTTCGCCGTGTGGGCCATCACCAGTCCGTTGAGACGCATCTCGGCTGCGGCCATGAAGGCGGATATCTCGCTGGGGCCGGCCGTCTTCGAGGAACGCGGCAGTGTCGAGATCGTAGCGCTCGCGCGCGCTCTGAACAGCATGCAACAGCGCATCTCAACCATGGTCGAGGCGCGCACGCGGATGTTGCGCGGCATCAGCCATGATCTGCGCACGCCACTGACTCGTCTGCGGCTGCGTGCGGAGCGGGTTGGCGAAAGCGAGGTACGGGATGCGCTCCTGATCGATATCGAACGGATCGATCGCCTCCTCAAGGAAAGCCTGGGCTATCTGCGTGACAACCACCAGCGCGAGGCGGGGCAGCGCGCGGACATTGCCTCGGTATTGCAAACCGTTTGCGATGAGTTTTCCGACATGGGGCATGCCGTCCAGTATTGGGGACCGTCGCGCATGGTGGCCAGCTTCAAGCCTCTGGCGCTGACACGTGCCATCACCAATCTCTGCGAGAACGCGGTCAAGTTCGGCACAAATGTCGAAGTCGAACTACTGGCGGCCGACGACCTCGTGATCATAGAGGTAAAGGATGATGGTCCCGGCATTCCAGAGGAATATCGCAGCCGGGTAATGGAGCCTTTCTTCAAGGTCGATGCCGCGCGCCGAGGCACCAATGCGGGCTTTGGCCTCGGTCTGTCCATTGTGGCCGAGATTATTCAGGCACATCACGGGAAACTTGAACTGCTTGAGCGTTATCCCAAGGGCCTGATTGTCAGATTGACCTTTCAGAGCAATGAGATGGCCGGGTGAGATTAGCCTGTAGAACAGTCACGCCATCAATGTGCAAAGGTCGGCGCCAACGATACTTCAGCTGTCGCACGCGCTTTCGATGAACGCGGCGAATTGTCGTGATGGTCGACGCCATCCCGCCCGCTCCTCGCCTACGCCCACGAAGGCTCTTCCAAGCGAATAGGAGCGTCGACATTGCTGTAAAAATAACAGATTTATCATTTCTGTTAAATTCAATAAAATATAGTAAAAACAATAGTTTGGATCAATCAATCCCTTCCTCTCGTGACTGACTTGTCCTTTTTTCTCGTTGACATAACAGGATTTGTAACATACCAAGTCCGCTAATCGGCCAATGGTCGTGGCAATGGAGGAGCCCAATGAATTCGATTAGTCGCAGAAGTTTGCTTAAGACGGCAGCCGGTGGCGCCGCCACGGTCGCCGCGTCAACTCTTTTTAATATCAGGCCTTCGATTGCTGCCGCACCAGTTCAATTCGTGTCGCAGCGCTATCCTGCGGTCGAACTCTTCGCTGAAAAGCTGAAGGCGGCAGCCGGCGATACGGCGATCAATATCCAGTTGATGCCATACTCGAAGATGATCGAACTTGTATCGATCGCGCTGTCCTCCGGCGCGGATACGATCGATGTGATGTACACCAACGAGGTCACGACGGTGAACTATGCCAAGAGTGGCTGGTTGCGACCGTTGAATGATCTATGGGATCGCTTCAAGACTGAATTCGATCTCGACGACTTCGATCCGAAGGTCGTCGATAACCTCTCGGTCGATGGAAACATCTACGCGATTCCGCTCTCGGCGATGGGCAATTTCCTCTTCTATCGGAAGGACTTGATGGAAGAGAAAGGACTGAAGGCGCCTGCCACGATCGCCGATTATGTGCAGGCTGCAGCCAACCTGAAGAAGGGACCTGTCGCGGGAACTACGCTGACGCTACGTCCCGCGGACTATATGCTCAACGAGGCGCACTGGTATCTGCATGCGTTGGCCGACGGTTGGTTCGACGACAAATACAATCCGGTTTTCAACTCCGACAAAGCCGTTGCCGCCATCGAACTCCTTCGCGACGCGGCCAAGAGCGCACAGCCGAGCTACACATCGGCGTCCAACGACGAGGCGAACCTTGCGCTGCAGATCGGCGCGGCCGCGATGGGGCCGCTGTGGCCGACGCGTGCGCCATCGATGGACGACCCCAAGCGCTCGCGCGTGGTCGGAAAAATCGACTTTGCGCCGCTGCCATCGGGACATGGTCGGATCGTGCAGGACGGATTTTCGATTTCGAAGTTCAGCAAGCAGGACCCGGAAGTCATGTTCCGGATGCTGGCGGCAGCGCTCAACAAGTCGAACGCTACCGAGATCGCATCTCTTGTCACGCCGGCAAGGATCAGCCTCAGAAATGACGCGTCGCTGAAGGCAAAGTTCCGCTATTACCCGGCCGCCATCGAAGCGCTTCAGACGGCAACCTCCTATCCGCGTATCCCGGAATGGTATGCGCTGGGCGACGGCTTGAGCCGCCATCTTCTGCGCGCCGTCACGGGCGAGGCGCCCGTCAAGGACGCGCTCGACCAGGCCGCGTCCGAAACGACGTCTTTCCTCAAGGATCGCGGATACTATCGCGGATGAATATGTCCAGTACCGAACTCGCCACACGTCACACGCCGCGTGTGGATGCGCGGCAAAAGGGATCGAAGGCGCCAGCCTTCGATCCTCACTATCTGTTTCTGATCCCGAGCGCGCTCACGCTGATCGCGGTTCTGCTCTTTCCGATCTGTTACACCGTTTACCTCAGCTTCTTTGATCACAACCTCAACACCGGTTCAAACACCTTTATCGGCTTCGGCAACTACATCGCCTTGCTGTCGGAAGGACGCGTCTGGTCGTCGCTTGCGAGAACGATCCTGATTGCGGGAACGGCTGTTGTCATCGAAATCGTGCTTGGACTTTTTGTCGCCTATGGGTTCTACAACCTCGTACGTGGCGCCAAAACGCTCAACCTCCTTTTCTTCGTGCCGCAGGTCATCACGCCTGTGGTGGCCGCGGTGTTCTTCCGCTGGGTCTTTATCGGTCAGTTCGGCTTGATTGCTGCAACCCTTGCGGGCTACGGCATCGAAGCGCCCGACTTTCTGGGCACGGCATTCTGGGCGCCGATCACCGTCATTTGGGCTGATGTCTGGCAGTTCACGCCACTGGTTGTCCTGATCCTGTATTCCGCGATGCTTGGCGTCGACGAAAGCCAGCTTGAAGCGGCGCGCATCGACGGGGCGGGCGCGATCATGCTGCTGCGTCGTATCGTCGTTCCTGCGATCAAGCCGTTCATCATGTTTGCGTTCTTGATCCGCATGATGGACGCTTTCCGGTATTTCGACTCGATCTATGTACTGACGGCCGGCGGACCAGGCACGGCGACCGAAACAATCACGATGTATACCTATGTCCTGGCATTCAGGCTGCTCGATTCCGGCAAGGCATCGGCGCTCGGCGTGCTGACGTTGCTTTTCCTTTGCGCTGTGACAGCAATCGTCTTTGCCTTCAATCGCTTCTTCTCAAGGAGGTCGTCGTGAAACGCGCGTCCCTGCGTTACCAACTCCCGCTATTCGTCGCTTTGGCGGGGCTGACGGTCGTCAATCTCATTCCTGTCATCTGGGCGCTTCTGATCTCGCTCAAGCAGCCGGTGGACGCGTTCGCTGTTCCGCCGAGCCTCATCTTTGAACCCACACTGGAATTCCACTACGAGATCTGGTTTGAGCGGGGTCTCCTCGGCTACCTCGTAAACTCACTGATCATATCGGCGGGCACGGTTGTTGTTTCCGTAACTTGCGGGACGCTTGCAGCCTATGGATTGACGCGTATCCGGGCAGGACGTGTTCAGGCCATCCTGATAGGCCTTATGGCGGTGCGCATGATCCCGCACCTTTTGCTGGCGATTCCATTCTTTGTGCTCGCACGATACTTCGGCCTAATCGACACGCATTTTGTCATGATCCTTGCGCTGGTCGCGATCAATCAGCCGTTTACGATCTGGCTGATGAAGGGCTTTTTCGATGACGTGCCGAAGGAGCTTTACGAGGCGGCGACCGTCGATGGCTGCAGCATCTGGCAGGCCTTCTACAAGGTCGCGCTTCCGGTGGTGCGCCCGGGCATCTGGGTCGCCGCACTCTTCAGCTTCCTTTTGTCCTACAACGAGTTCCTTCTGGCGCTCGTCCTCACCGGTCCGAACTCCAAGACCTTGCCGGTGGCAATCTCCGAATACGGCGCGGAAGACATCACCTACTGGTCGTTGTCGGCAGCCGGATCGATTGGAATCATCCTTCCCGTGCTGTTGTTCATGGGCGTCCTCCAGCGACAACTCGTCCGCGGCTTTGCTGCAGGTGCCGTCAAGGGATAACGGCAGAGGCGGTTCGCCGCGCAGGATTGGCAATGAAAGCCTCCGGCCTCAAGCCGGAGGTTTCTTGCCTGAAGGGACCCTGTGTTTGCGGAGCGATAGTTCGGCCCCGACGACGATGGGCGAGGCTGAAGTGAGCCACCAATAGATGGAGCGTTTTACCTCAAACCGAGAAAGGACAGCCGAAAATGAGAAAGCCGCCTGGCACGGTTTGCCTAAAGTGCCGTGGTCGCCGTCTCGACTCTCGTCAAAGAGGTGGGTTCTGTTCCCAAAATGCGGCGCCGGAAGTGCCCTCTCCGAAGAATAGTCGGGCTTGCGCACTTTTGATGTGATACTGCATGCGGTCACGGGCCAGTTCGGAATTGCCGGCGCGGATCGCATCGACGATTGCAGCATGGTCCGCCTGAACGCGTTCGATATTCTTGGCGGGCTGGGACATAAGAAGATTACGCGCAAGCTGAACGATGAATCTCAGGTCATTCGTCAGGCGCTCGAAAGCCTCGATAAAGAAGGCGTTGTCCGTCGCCGTCGCGATTGCCCGATGGAAACGAATATCTTCCTCTGTACCATCGGACACCCGAGCATTTATGTTGCCGAGTTCATCGGCCGCATGCTCGATGGCTGCGAGCTGGATCGCCGTTCTCGTGCGCGCTGCGACGAAGGCGATTTCGCCCTCAAGCGCGACACGAAACTGATAGAGCTTCTGAACATCGGCGATGCTGGCGATCCTGCGGTCGTTCGACATAGCTGCAGGCTTGTGGCCATTGATCGTCGGAACGACGAAGCTTCCGGAGCCTTTTCGCGACTGTACAATGCCTTCGTCACGAAGCCTGCTGAGCGCTGTGCGCACAATTGGTCTGGAAACGCCGAACTGGGTGCAGATCTCCGCCTCGGAAGGCAGGCGGGCACCTGCACCCCATTTCCCCGAATTGATTTCCCGCATCATGTCCGCATAGAGGACATCGCTCAGTCTCGGCCGGTTTCCTGCACCTCTAGCCATGTTTGATGCTCCACAGAGGACGTTTGGGGCGTCGCAAGCTAATTCGATGGTGAGATGTCATTTTCTCTCTCCGACCCGAATCATCGGCCACGTTCGGTTGACTTTCCAACTATCTTATTGCTTGCGCTGAAGAATTTCTACAAGCAAGCCATTCGGATCCGCAGCATATACACCGGTATATCCGGCCAAGGCGCCCTCGGTGATGGTTGCGAGGCTACCTATGGCTCGCCCGCCGGCAGCTTCGACCCGGGCAAGGCAAGCAACGGGGTCATCCACTCTGATGCACACGTGGCCGGTGCAATTGGCTGCGCTGTTGACCGGTGTAGCCTCCGACGGATCCCGATCGAGAAGTTCGAGAAACTCCAGATGCACATCCTTACCGAAAAGATGAGCGATGCGCAGCTTGGCGCCAGCGATGCCGGTCATTTGTTCGACCCAGGGCGCAGTGCGCTCGACAACAGGGGTGGCTTCCAGGCCGATCTGCTTGGTCCAAAAATCCAGCGTGCGGTCAAGATCGCGCGTTATGAAACCAACGTGATCGAAATCGTTGTCTATCAATTCGACTCTCCATGTCTTAATAATCACAAATCTGTAATTATAAATGCCACAGTCGGCACGATAAATCAAACTTGTTTCCGGCGCCGACCGGATCAGTGCCCCGTGGTTCGCCCCATTAAGTCACCGTTTTCGCGACCGTCTCGCCGTCTTCTCCTGTTTTGAGGCGCAGGTTGATAAACAGCAAAAAATTACAACTTGACCAAATCTGTAATTTCTCCTAGTCCTTTTCACCGTGACATTAGGGAAGAGGCAGGATGAGACTGGGTGGAATTGCGGTTGGACCGCAGACGATTGAGGAGATCGGTCCCTTTTGCGAAAAAGCCGATCGCTACGGCATTTCCGCAATCGTTGCTCCGAAGGCAATCGGGGAGATGAGTCTCGACGATGCAAGCCGGTTCGGCGAGCGCGCACGCGAAGCCGGCCTCGTCATCGGCGAGACCGGCTTCTGGGAAAATATCATAACGACCGACGTTGATGTGAGAGCCGACCGTCTTCGGCGGCTGCGCAAGGTGTTGGCAAACGCCGATGCCATGCAGTGCAGGTCGGTTGCCGTTCTTGCGGGGACCCGAGACAGTTCCGACAAGGCATTCGCTGCGCATGCCTACATGTTCACCGAGGAATGCAAGCAGGAACTGCGCGGCGTCATCCTGCAGGCGCTTGAGGGGTTCGACAGCCCTCGCACCCGGCTCGGCCTCGAGCCGTACGCGCACAGCTTCTTCTATGGCCCACAAAGTGCCGCTGATTTCATTGCGAGCGTAGGGCATCCGCAATTCGGGATACATCTCGACCTGGCGAACATGATCGAGCCGGGCAACTTCTTCCAGACAGGCGAGCTGGCAAGGGATGCCTTCGCGCTGCTTGAGCCTCACATCGTCAGCGTTCACCTCAAGGATCTCGTCTGGCCCGTTTCGCCCCTCGGCCTGCGCTTCGAGGAGGTCAATCTCGGCGATGGGCATATGGATTTCGATGCCTACTTCAAGCATATCGCACGGCTTGACCGCGACATCACATGCTTCTGCGAGCATTTCAAAGACGAGGAGGAATACGCCTTGAACTTTGAAAAAGCGCACCAACTGGCCAGCCGTGCTGGCTTTCAATTCATTACACGAAACTAGACGCTGGAGACTAAATTGACCGTCAAGTTGGGCCTCATCGGCTGCGGCCGGATTTCGCACGCGCATGGCATAGCCGTATCGCGCATTGGAGCAGACAAGGTAAGGATCGTCGCATGTAGCGACGTGCGTGAGGAGGCGGCAAAGTCATTCGCAGACGCCTACGGATGCGATCGTTACTACGGCGATGCCGCAGCCATGCTAGCCGCCGAGAAGCTGGACGCGGTCGTGCTCGCGACCTGGCCTGCGCAGCACCTCGAACAGATCGAGATGTGCCTGGCTGCCGGCCACAAGATGATACTCTGCGAAAAGGCGCTTGCAACGACAGGAGAAGACGCCGTCAAGATCTGGGATCTGGTCGAGAAGCATGGTGCGACAGTCGTCGAAGGGTTCATGTATCTCCACCATCCGCTGATCGCCAAGTTGGACGAGGTTATCGCCAAGGGTGACATCGGCGAGATCGATTGGGTGCGCAGCTGCTCGTCTTACTATTTCCCGGAAGTGGCTTCGGCCGACGACGCGTCGCGGAGCTGGCGGTTCAAGAAGGAAACCGGCGGTGGCGTTCCCTGGGATCTTGCCTGCTATACCGTCAACGCGGTCGCAACCTATGCGGCGCAGTTGCCGCAGAAGGTCTCGGCGACGGGCTCCTTCAGTGCGAACTACGGCACCATCAATCGGATATTCGGCACCATCGCCTTCGAGGGCGGTCGAACCGGCGTCATCGAAAGCAGCGCGGGAGCAACGTTCAACCAGGCTCTCGAGATCCACTCGACGAAGCGCACGCTTCACGTCGAGACCGTGTTTACGCCGCCGGGTGATACCATCGTGCGCGAACTGGCGACGGTCAAACCATCCCACATTCATGTCAAGGAGCACGAGGTGGAGAGCCCGCTCACGCTTCAGGACGATCTGCCGACATTCTATTGCTACCAGGCACAGATGGAGAGCTTCCTGAAGGTGCTGGCCGGAGCGGCAAAGCCGAAGCCGGCACTCTCGCAGTCCGTCGTCAACGTGATCACGATCGAGACGCTGATCAACGCCATGATCGAAGAAAAAGTCCTGCCCGTCGACGTACCGCAGCGCGTGCGAGACGCCTGGCTCCGCGATCAGCAGGCTTGAACCAGATAGATGAAGCAACGAGAGGGGCCGCCGGAAACAACCGGCGGCCCTTTGTGCTTGATCCTGCCACAGGTGGAAGATTGATTGCGCTATCGCGCGACGCGCGCGGAAATGACGCTCGCGACGAGCGCCATCGGGTGACGGGTTGGCCGCTGCGCATAGCGCTTGGTTTGGCATCTGCACGAGAAGCCGGTCGCGTAGACGGTCTCCTGGGCGCTGGCGATGTTGCGCCAGGACATGTCGAATAACCGCTTCGACCAGTCCTGATGGCGGGTTTCATGGCCGAACACGCCTGACATGCCACAACAGCCCGTGTCTGCGACCGACACCTTGGCACCCAGGCGCTCGAACAGCTCCTGCCAGTCTTTCCCCGTTTTCGCGCGCATCGATTTCTCGGTGCAATGGAGGAAAATAGTCGCCTCTATGCCCGCGGTACTGGTGGATGACGGCAGCTTGAAACGGTCCTGCGATCTGAGAAGATATTCCTCGATGGAGAGGACCTCCGGCAGGTCCCTGAGGCCCAGCTTGAGAAACTCGCTGCGGAACATGTAGACCACCGCAGGATCCATCCCCACGATCGGCAAGCCGGCTTCGGCCGCCTGCACCACCATCTCCGCAAGTGATCGTGCCTGGCTGCCGAACGAGCGACGATCACCCTTCACATGCGCGGCCTTGCCGGCCGGGCGAAGCGGAAGCAGCGCCGGCCGCAAGCCGAGCGCCTTTAGGCCCGTCACGACATCCGCAACGCAATCAATGTCAAAGAGGCTGGTGAACGGGTCCTGAAGCAGCAACAGGTCCGCATCTGCCGGGATGCCGCGGCCGGGCCGGTAATGGCTCACGTCGAGGCGGCCAAGCGACCGTGCAGAGAGACGTGGGGCATCGACGATGCCGGCCCATGCGGCAACCCTGTCGTAGACCACGTTCGGGACGAAGCGCGAGAGCAGCGGCGCGACCGGCTGAACTAACGGCGACAAACGCTCCAGGAGGACGACCAAACGGTCCGACAGCCGTTTGGTGTTCCGGCGGTAGTAGTCTTCGAGAAAACGCGACTTCATCTCGGGAATGTCGACATGTGTCGGGCAACTTCCCGCACATGATTTGCAGCCCAGGCAGCCGTCAAGGGCAGCAAAGACATCCTGGTCCAATTCAGCGGTGTCCGTGCCATCCTGGCGTGCCTGCCGCCACGCCCGCAGCGCCTCGGCCCGTCCTTTCGGGGAATGTCGAAGCTCACCGGTGACCTTGAAGGAGGGACACATCGGCGTCGTTGCGGCATAGTTCAGGCAGAGCGCGTTGCCATTGCATTCGAAGGCATCCTTGAATGGATCGATGCCCGCGGGCTTGGTGACGCGCATCGGAGATGTGCCGATGCCATAGAGAGTGCCGCTCGCGGATACGAGCTTTCCGGGATTGAATATCCCCGCCGGATCGAAAGCCCGCTTGATGCGCTTGAACGCTGCGAAAGCCTGTGGGCCGACGAACTTCTCGAGATACTCACCCCGGATGCCCTTGCCGTGCTCTCCCCAGAAGATGCCGCCGTGCCGGCATGCGGCCTCATAGACCTCGTCGGATATCTGCTGGTAGAGTTGGCGGTCACCACGATCAGCCATATCGAGTGCCGGCCGCGTATGGAGGCAGCCTACATCCGCATGTCCGTAGATGCCGTACCTGATGCTATGCTTGGACATGATCTGTTTGAAGTCATCGACGAACGCCGACAGCCGATCCGGCGGCACGACACAATCTTCCACGAAGGAAATAGGGCGCCGCTCGCCTGTCGCCGCGCCGAGGAGACCGACGCTCGCGGCCCTGACCGACCAGAGCGAGGCGATTTCGGCGCGCTCTGTCGACAGATAGGAGCCCCGGTATCCGTCTAGAGTGCTCGCGAGTTCGAGGCACGATCGCGCCGATCGCGCAAGCGTCTCCGGATTGTCGCCCGCAAACTCCACGAAAGCATAGACCGGGTTGTCATCGCCGCCGCCGCGCAGAGACGGAGGCAAGACGTCGAGGAGCCCCGCCTTTTGGGCAAGCCCCTGAACCCATTCGTCCATGACTTCGATCGCCAGCGGTGCCATTGGAAGCAGCGCTTGCGTGGCGTTCAAAACGCTGGCGAAACTGTCGAAGCCGATAACGAGAAGAACATTCGCGCGCGTCAGAGGCGTCAGCTTGAGACGAGCCTTTGTCACCAGACCCAAGACGCCTTCTGCGCCGATTGCCAGTCGCCACCACTCCAGTTCCGTGTCCGACGGGCGCGCGCGCTCCAGGTCAAGGCCCGAGAATCGACGGGATAGCTTCGGAACCGTGGCAAGCAGCGGCGCGCGGCCATGATCACAGGCAGCGGCGACCTCCGACATCATTGGTCCAGCCCAGTCGGGGAGCGGCGCCTGGCTGTCGAGCACGCGGCCACCGGCAAGCATCAGCTTGAGCCCAAGGACATTGTCGGCTGTCTTGCCGAAGATACGCGAGCCTTTTCCCGAGGCATCGGTGCCGATCATTCCGCCGATCGTGCAGCGATTCGATGTCGAGGTGTTCGGCCCGAAGAACAAGCCCAATGGGGCGAGCTGGCGGTTGAGATCGTCCAGAACGATCCCCGGCTCGACATCGACAAAGCCGTTGTCGACATCGATGTGGATGACCCGGTTCATATGCCGCCGAAAGTCGACGATCACGCCTTGGTTCAGGGACTGACCGTTGGTTCCAGTGCCGCCGCCGCGCGCCGTAATCGGGATGGAGGCGAATTCGATCTCGTCGAGAACCTCCAGGAGCCGGCGCACGTCGTCACTGTCGCGCGGTGCAATCACGGCTTCGGGAATAATCTGATAGACGCTGTTGTCGGTAGAGTTTGCGGCACGAGAGGCCGCGTCCGTGTGCACGGTTCCGCTAAAACCAAATTCTGCGAGGCGTGCCGCCAACCGCGTGAAGATGTCGGCGTCGAGCTTGGCCGGTTCGGGCATCCGCTCATGCGCGGTCAGACCGGCGCGACGATCAGTCGGACGCATTTTGAAAACCTTGATAGCAATGTTGATCGATGGGCCGCGCCATTGCGCGCGGCCCGTCTGCCGCCTTGGGAGGTCAGGGCAGAGTAATCTGCTTGAAACGTGCGGTCACGTCTTTGACGGCCGGCTCGACCGGAATCCGTTCGATGCTGGATGCGCCGACAAAGCCGACGGCACCGGTCCGCTGCGCGATCTGGGCGGCGTCTTCCGGGGTGATGATCGGACCGCCATGCGACAGCAAGACCGTCCTGTCGTTTTCGGTGCGGATCGCCTCGAACATTGCCTGAAGGTCCTCCGCGGCCTTGTCCATTCCGATCGCCGCCGTCGCGCCGACGTCGCCGCCGGCCGTCAGACCGACGTGGCCGGCAATCATGTCGACGCCGGCCTTTGCCATCATGGCCGCCTCGTGCGGTGTATAGACATAGGCAACGGTGTAGAGGTCGTTGTCGATCGCTCGCGCCATCAGATCGACTTCCCGCTGGAATGTAATGCCAACCGACTCCAGGTCGCGTCGATAGGTTCCATCGATGCGGCCGATGGTCGGCACGTTGATGATGCCGGAGCAGCCCGCGCCTTTGACTTGTTCGATCGACGTCTGATGGTCGCGGGTGGGGTCATGCGCATAGATGCCGCCGATCAGCGGCACTTCCTTGACAACGGGGACGATTTGACGCGCCAGATCAAGCACGGTGTCGTTGGCGTTGCCGACCGGCAATGTCCCATAAATGCTTGCCCAGCCGTTCATGCGGTAGAAGCCGGTATTGTAGACCGCGATAAGATCGACACCCGCCTTCTCGACGAGGCGTGCGATAAGGCCAATGCCCGCCCCCTGCATGAGCACGAATTTCTTCTGGTCGATCTGGCCCTGAATGCGGCCGATGACCTCGTTGCGGGTATACTGCTTAGCCATTGGTCTTTTCCTGCTGTTTTGCTGTCTGCAAATAGGTCTGCATTCGCTCGCACGCGCTCAGAACGAAGCGCGGATCGTTGATGTGGAGATCGAGAACCTGGATCTCGATATCCGGCCGTTGCTTCAGGCCACCGGTCAGTCCTTCGACGAAAGCCGCGCTCGCGGCCTCGTCTCGATAGATGGAGCCGGGGCGATCATATGACGAGAACCCGAGAGCGGGCACGAACACCGAGACCGGGGCGCGCGCGGCCACGAGCTTGCGGGCCATCCACGCCCCTACCTGCCTGGATTCGTCCGAGGATATCCGTAGGAGTGTGCTGGCGGGCGTATGGGTGATGAGTTGGCGGTTCCGATATCTGTCCGGGACTGTCTCGATGCCGCCAAAGTTGACGAGATCGACAGCGCCCGGGATCACGACCTGCGGGATGCCGGCCTTGATGGCAGCCTCCAACCGCGTCGGTCCTGCGCTGCGCAGGCCGCCCAGGACCTCATCGGAGATTTCCGTGGTGGCCAGATCGAAGGCTCCCGTGATCCGCCCTTGCCCGATCAGTTCCTCGAACGCGATGCCGCCGGGCCCACGGGCGTGGAAGACATATGTGCCGTAGCCATGACCGCGAAAGAAGCCCTCGGCGGCCTCGGCTGCGGCCGTCGTCGCTCCCACGGCCGTAATGCCAACGATCGTGAGGTCCTCGTCGCCCTTCCAGAACGAGATGGGGAGCATCGACACCATCGTTGCCGCAGCCCGCGTCAGGCTTGCTCTCAGTGGGGCATTCAGACCGATGAAGTCGACCACCGGATGGATGAGAACGGCGTCATTCCCCTCGATAAACGGCTTCGTATCTCCAGATGCCGCCGTCGATACTAGGATCTTGGGGAGCCCATAGGGCAACACGCGAAAAGCGCGCCCGGCAAGCGCGGCATTGGTGCCGCCGCCGATGCCGATGAAACCGGTTATCAATCCTTGACCAAGCAAAGTACGAACGCAATGCTCAAGACCGTCGAGCATTTGCGCCAGGGCTGGAGCGCGCTCGGGCCAAGACCTGACCGACTGGATGTCGGAACCCGCGAACTGTGCGACAAGATCGGCCGGGATTTCGATCCGATGATCTGCGGCCGGGCGGATGCCGCAGTCCACCACGGTGACGATGACACCGCGCGCCTCCAGTTCGGCTCGTAGAAAATCAACCTGCTCGCCCTTGGTATCCATTGTTGCGGCGATGACGATGCCTGGACGCAGGCCTGATGGAAGAGCAATGGCGCCGGATAATCCTAGCCCGAATTCCGATCCGATGATGTTGTCATCGGTGGCAGTCCTCGCCTGATTGCGATCGTTCACACGCATCTCCCCTGGCGAGCTTGCGTCGAGCAAGCCGTGCGTATCATTTGAACCCGGTATATTTTTACACATCTGTTAGTCTGACCCGGTGCGTAAGCATCATGCGGCGCGATCCAGTTCATGTGCGCCGATCCGATGACCAGTCTCGGCGTCGAAGACATGAACCCGCTCAATGTTCGCCAGCAGCGTAAGCTCGTCTCCAGGCTTCAATGTCGGACCGTCCCGTAGCGCCGCAACGATCGTCTGTGAGCCCAGACGGAGCGAGAGGTGAACCTCAGCTCCGGTAGGCTCAACGGTAATCACATTGGTGGATGCGCCCGTCGCGTCGATCACCAAATGCTCCGGCCTGATGCCATAGATCACCTTGCCGGTGATATGCGAATGGCTGGCCGGAAGTGGAAGACTGACGCCGTCGTTGGTCGAAAACCGGCCATCCTTGATCGTCCCCTCAATGAAGTTCATTCCGGGCGAACCAATGAAGCCAGCAACGAAAAGGTTGCATGGGCTGTTGTACAATTCCAACGGTGTGCCGATCTGTTCGATCGCTCCGTCACGCATCACGACAATGCGATCGGCCATGGTCATTGCTTCGATCTGGTCGTGTGTAACATAGATAGTCGTCGTCTTAAGCCTTTGATGAAGCTCCTTGATCTCGGACCGCATCTGAACACGCAGCTTGGCATCAAGGTTCGATAAAGGCTCATCGAACAGAAAGACTGCAGGGTTGCGGACGATTGCGCGCCCCATCGCGACGCGCTGTCGCTGGCCGCCTGACAGCTGCTTGGGCAGGCGTTGGAGAAGAGGCTCGAGGCTGAGGATTTCAGCTGCCTTGGCGACTCGCTTGGCAATTTCCGTCTTGTCTGTCTTCTGCAGGGTCAACGCAAAAGCCATGTTCTCGGCGACGGTCATATGAGGATAGAGAGCGTAGCTCTGGAAAACCATCGCGATGTTGCGTGATTTCGGCTCGATATCATTGACGACTGTCTTGTCGATGAGGATCTCGCCGGACGAAATGTCCTCCAGGCCAGCAATCATCCGCAAGAGGGTGGATTTTCCGCAGCCGGAAGGCCCGACTAGAATGAGAAATTCGCCATCCCTGATGTCGATGTCAACGCCATGCAGCACGGTGTGCGCGCCGAAAGTCTTGCGGACCTTGTCGATGGTGACTGAAGCCATCATGAACCCTTTTCATCTCCGGCCGATAGTGGCTGGTGCTATTTCGTGATCTGCAGAATAGCTAACAGGTCCTGCCTTTATGTCAATAAAAATAACAAATCTGTAAATAAATCTGTACGTTTCATGCCTGCCAGAGCGCTGCAATCAATCGATGCTCCTCGAGCACCGCGGGAAATCGCGAATTTTGCCATGGTGATGACGATTGTCTGAGCAGCAGACGTGACTCGGGCCTGTCGTGGTGAGATGGGTGGCCACACACGGCCGCCACCAAGATAGGGCAGTCAGACATTGGCGGCCTTGCTGCTATCGGTTCGTCGCCGACTTTGAAAGCTCGTGGCTGGCGCGGATACGGCGAGAATTCGCCGATCCCGTCGCGACCATGCTGGCCGCCAGATGGCTCGATCCAGCGGATCGTGAATGTAGTAGTACAACATGCCACAGCCATCGACCTTGTTGGCAACGGCGTTGGTATATTTTCGCGGCAGGGCAAGTGGCGCGGTTCATCAATAGACGCTGCTCGGCGGGATGAGCTTGAGTGAGCTTATCTTTCTCGCTGCTTCACCTTAGAACCGAGGAGAGGAATTCGCGTGTCCGCTCTTGTTGAGGCGTGGCGAATATCTCTTCCGGCTTTCCCTGCTCGCAGATGCGGCCCTTGTCAAAAAAGCAGACGCGGTCCGACACCTCTCGGGCAAAACGCATCTCATGGGTGACGAGCAGCATTGTCAGGTCATGCTCGTGTGCCAGATCCCGGATGACGGAGAGAACTTCCCCGACAAGCTGCGGATCGAGCGCCGATGTCGGTTCATCGAAAAGCAGAACTCGGGGACGCATTGCAAGCGCGCGGGCAATCGCGACGCGTTGCTGCTGGCCGCCGGAAAGCTGCACCGGGTATTGATCCTTCTTGTCCGCAAGACCTACCATCTGCAGGAGTTCGATCGCACGGGCTTCCGCTTCCGCCCGGGCCATGCCCAGCACCCGGACAGGCGCCTCGACAACATTTCGCAGAACCGTCATATGCGGAAAGAGATTGAAGCTCTGGAAGACCATGCCGACATGATTGCGGATTTGACGGAGGTGTTTTTCCGAAGCATGGAAGGGGCCCTTGCCGACCTTCTCATGATAGGACATATCGCCGAGCGTGAGCTTGCCCTCCTGGAACGGCTCCAGCGTCATCAGGATACGCAGGACTGTCGATTTGCCTGAGCCCGACGGGCCGATCAGCGTAACCTTCTCGCCTTTTGCAACGCTGAAATTAAACTGGTCGAGCACCGTCAGGATGCCGAAGCGCTTGGTGACGTCGGAAAATTCGATGAGGGGTTGGTTGTTCTTATCGTTCATCGCAAGGGGATTCCTGCTTTCGGGAGAGCTTTCTGCAAACGGTGGAGGCCCGCCGAGCAGATCAGTGTCAGGAGTAGGAAGATCAGGCCGACCAGCGTCAGCGGCACGAGATATTCGAAGGTACGTTCGCCGATCATGTTTGCCAGCCCCATCATCTCAAGGACGGTCACGACGGAAAGGACAGGCGTTTCCTTGATCATGGCAATGAGATAATTGCCCATGGCCGGCACGATACGGGGGATGGCCTGGGGAATGATGATATTGCGATAAGTCTGCATACGCGTCAGGTTGAGGGCAGTGGCTGCTTCCCATTGCCCGTGGTGGACGGCCTCGATGCCGCCGCGATAGACTTCCGACGTATAGGCCGCATACTGCAGGCCAAGCGCCAGTGCCCCGGTCAGGAACGCGGGAAGCACGATGCCGAAATCGGGTAGCACATAGTAGAGAAAGAAGAGTTGCACCAAAAGCGGCGTGTCGCGCAGGAACTCGACGATCAAGGCTGTCGGCCAGGAAATGGCCTTGATACGGCTGCGGCGCAGCAGCGCAAACCCGAGACCAAGAACGAGCGCGATGGCAAAGCCAGCCGCCGCCGCCTTCAAAGTCACCGTCAATCCGATCAGAATGATCGGCAGGATTGAACTCGTGTAGGTGACCCAGGTGGTCGTGTCCCATTCGTAACCATACATCATATCGATAAGCCCTTACGAATGCCGGGCGCGTGGGAACACGTCCCCGCGCCGCACAAAGCGCTCAATTATCCGGATCGCGACCATCAGCACGAGCGACATGGCGAAGTAGCAGAGAAGCGTGATCGAGTAGATGCTTGCGCTATCAAGCGTAATGTTGCGGATCGACTGAGCCGCGAAGGTGAGATCCGCGATGGAGATCAGCGACACAAGCGAAGAAAGCTTCAGCGTCTCGATTGCGAGATTGCCGAAGGCCGGCATCATCTCGACGACCGCCTGTGGCAATGAGATACGAAACAGCGTCTGGAAACGGTTGAAGTTCAGCGCACGGGCCGCTTCCAATTGCTGCGTCGAGACTGACGAGAGCGCGCCCCGCACGATCTCCGCCCCATAGCCGCCAGCATGCGCGGCGAGCACCAGAATGCCCGTCGTGATCGGATCGAAGCTCAATCCGACCAGCGGCAATGCATAGTAGAACCAGAAGAGCTGGACGAACAGCGAGGTGCCGCGAAACACTTCCGTGTAGCAAAGCGCGATAGCCGACAGGATGGGCCCACCTTCAACGCGCAGAATGCCGAAGAAGAAGGCAAGCACCGCTCCGGCGGCGATCGACGCCAGCGTGATCGTCATGGTGACGACGGCACCTTGCCAGAGCATCGGCAGGTAGGCTGTCCAGCTCATCTGGAAGTCTCCTGTGTTTGGACGAATGGCGCCCGGTTGTAGCCGAGCGCCTTCTATCGTTACTTGCCGGCGCAGAGATCTGCGACGTTCTTTTCGGCAGCCGCAGCAATGCTCTGTTCGGACAGGCCGTATTTGGTCAGGATCTTCTTGTAGTCGCCCGTTTTGCGGAATTCGACGAGAGCGGCATTGAAAGCGTCTCGCAGTTCCTTGTCCTCCGGACGGAAGGCGAAGCCGCCATAGTTGCGCACGGGCGCGCCCTTGACGATCGGATCCTCGAACGGCGCGACCTGTTCGACCTGTGCCTGCCCCTTGGCGAGTTCGGAGACGGTCAGCTCGGTTGCGGCATAGGCGTCGGTGCGGCTCTGCACGGTCGGGATCGCATCGGCATTGGCCGGGATGAAGACGATCTGCTCATCCTTGACACCGACGGCGCGCAGAAAGTCGACATTGTTTGCACCCGAAACCACGGCCACTGTGAGCGACGGGTCCTTGGCGATGTCGGCATAGGTTTTCAGACCCTTGGGGTTGCCCTTCTTGACCAGAAGTCCTTCGCCATAAGACGAGTTCGGTTCGGTAAAGGCAACCTGCTTGCAACGTTCTGGCGAAATGTTCTGTTCGGCAGCCGCGAAGTCGAAGCGGCGGGCTTTGAGGCCCGGAATAAGCGTGCCGAATGGCGTTACCGTCCAGTTGACTTCCTCGATGCCCATGGACTTCAGAACGGCATTGGCCACGTCCGGGCCGATGCCGGCGGAGGTGCCGTCGGGTTGCATGTAGGAATAGGGCACTTCGTTGGCTGTCGCGGCGCGAATATATCCCTGCTCCTTGACCTCATCGACGGTAAGCGCGTTGGCAGACGTGATGCCGACGGCAAGGGCGAGGGCGGAAAGCCCGGCGATTTTGCTGATGCGCATGTGAATACTCCTCTGGTTGGGTTTTCGTGGTCCGTTTTCGAATCTCACGGCGTTGATATGGTCAGGTCTTCTCCGTAATCGTCGCGATGACGGAAAGGCAGTCGCCGGCCTTGATGAGGCCGGGCACGTGGCGCGCCGCAAGCACGCCATTCATGGTTGCTCGGTATTCGATGGCGGCAAGGCCGGTCTTGCCGACGGGGTACACCCGGGCGATTGTCTCGCCCGTCTTAACCGGCTCGCCCAGATCGCGGGCGAAGGCAATAAGCCCGTCGTCCTCGGCAAAAGTGAAGCAGTCGCTCGATGGCATGTCCAGCCAGCGGGTCGGCTGAACGTCAGGCGAACCCTTCAGGATTCCGGCATGGCGTAGAAGGTTGAGGCTGCCCTTGCGCGCGATCTCAATCGTTTTGGCGCTGGCAGTGCCGGCCCCGCCGAGTTCGGTCGTGACGAAGACCTTGCCCATTTCTTCGACGGTCGTGTCGAGCATGCCGACAGCGTCGATTTCCAGCATCTTCATCGAGTAGGGCGCCGCGAAGGCCGCCACGGCTTCGAAGCAACGCGCCTCTTGATGTTTATCAGGCAGTTCGTGCGCCGCTGCATAGGGCAGGAAGTCGAGCGTCTTGCCGCCCGAATGGAAGTCGAGCACGATGTCGGCCAACGGTATCAGGTGGCGCGTGACATAGTCGGCGATCTTTTCCGTAACCGTACCATCCGGTCGCCCCGGAAAGCTGCGGTTCAGGTTGCCGCGATCGATCGGCGAGGTACGCGTGCCGGCGCGAAACGCGGGGTAGTTGAGCGCAGGAATGACGATGATACGTCCACTTACCTCTGCAGGGTCGAGCGTCTCAGCCAGTTCAAAGAGCGCGGCCGGTCCCTCATACTCGTCACCATGATTGGCACCGGTGAGAAGGGCGGTTGGTCCTTCTCCGTTGGCGATGACGCAGATGGGGATCATCACCGAGCCCCAGGCACTGTCATCGCGGCTATAGGGAAGGCGCAGATGGCCGTGCTGCACACCCTTGCCGTCGAAGTCGACGGAAGCGGCTATGGGGGAGGGGCGAAGGGCGTTGGCCAGCATGTCTCAGCCCTTCACGAATAGCTGACGGGGGACGTTCGACAGGCATTCGACGCCGGTATCCGTGATTGCGATACTCTCGGTGATCTCGAGCCCCATGTCTTCAAGCCAGAGCCCTGTCATGAAATGGAAAGTCATGCCGGGCTTGAGCTCGGTCCGGTCGCCCGGGCGCAGGCTCATGGTGCGCTCGCCCCAATCCGGCGGATAGGAAAGGCCGATTGGATAACCGGTCCGATTGTCCTTGATGATCCCATACTTCTTCAGGACCGCAAAGAATGCATTGGCGATGTCTTCGCAGGTATTGCCCGGCCTTGCGGCGGAAAGGCCTGCTTCCATGCCTTCGAGCGTCGCCTTTTCCGCATCGAGAAAAGCCTGTGTCGGTTTGCCGAGAAAAACGGTGCGCGATAGCGGGCAGTGATAGCGTTTGTAGGCACCGGCAATCTCGAAGAACGTGCCTTCGCCCAGACGCATTGGCTTATCGTCCCAGGTCAGGTGAGGTGCGGAGGCGTCTGCGCCTGACGGGAGCAGCGGCACGATAGCAGGGTAGTCGCCGCCGAATTCCGACGTGCCGCGAATGCCGGCATCGTAAATCTCCGCAACCAGATCGCATTTGCGCATGCCGGGCTCGATAACGTCGACGATACGCTTGTGCATCAATTCAACGATTTTGCCGGCCCTGCGCATATAGTCGAGTTCGGTCGGACTCTTGACGGCACGCTGCCAATTGACGATGCCGGCCGCATCCTTGAAGCGGGCATTCGGCAGATGCTTTTGAAGCGAAGCGAAAGCAGCGGCCGAGAAATAGTAATTGTCCATCTCCACGCCGACCGTAAGGCTAGACCATTTGCGCTCGTCGATGATCTCAGACAGCAGGTCCATCGGGTGGCGCTCGGTCGACTGGACGTAGTGGTCCGGGTAACCGATGATGTTGTCGTGGTCTAGATAGGCGGTACGCTTGGCGCCATTGGCGTCCTGCTTGCGGCCGTACCAGATCGGCTCGCCGCTCGGCGGTACCAGCACGCATTGATGCACATAGAAGGACCAGCCGTCATAGCCGGTGAGCCAGTGCATGTTGGACGGATCGGTGACGATAAGAAGGTCGATACCGGCCTTTTCCATCGCCTGCCGGGTCTTGGAAAGGCGCTCGGCATATTCCTCGCGCGTAAAGTTCAGCGTTACGCTCACGCGGCATCTCCCATTTTCCTGTCGTTTTCGATTGTCTGCCCGCTTCCCGCATCTCTTGCGCGGGTGACGGCCAGATTGGCGATGGCAGTGTCCTGCACACCGGTGCCGGTGAGGTCGGCAAAGGTTATTTCCTCTGCGCTTGAGCGCCCTTTCGCCTGACCGGCGATGATGGCCCCGAGCTCCGCGAATTGCTGGTCAGGCTTTGCTACCCCCGCCGTGATGGCATGGTGCAGTTCACCGAGGATGCGGGTCTGCGTGATACGGTCGGCGACGTAGATCGCACGGGAGAATACGGCCGGGTCGATCTCGTTCTTGTGTTCGGCATCAGAGCCCATCGCGGTCAGGTGTTGGCCAGGTTCCAGCCATTCCGCCATCAGGATCGGCTTCTCGGCCGGTGTCGTGGTGACCACGATGTCGGCACCGCGCACGGCTTGGCGCGGATAGGCCACAGCGGTGACTTCGATCCCGTGTTCACGGGTAAGGTCGCGAGCAAGCTTCTGCGCCTTAACGTAATCGCGCGACCATATGCGGCCCGACTGGATCGGGCGTACCAGCATCAGCGCCGCAAATTGCAACTGCGCCTGCATGCCGGCGCCGAAGATCGTGGCAGCGGCGGCCTCTTCACGTGACAAATGCCGCGCAGCAACCGCGCCGGCTGCAGCCGTGCGCACATCGGTAAGATAGCCGTTGTCGAGAAGAAGCGCTTCGACCAATCCGGTTTTCGCGCTGAAGAGGATCATCAACCCGTTTAGGCTCGGCAGGCCGAGCTTTGGGTTGTCGAAGAAGCCGGGGCTGACCTTGATAGCGAAACCGTCGAAACCCGGAACATAGGCGGTCTTGACGTCCACTTCGCCACGGAATTCGGGAATGTCTAGCCGCAGGATCGGCGGCATGGCAACGGCCTTGGTGGCAAGCGCCGCAAAGGCCTTCTCGATGCAGTCGACGGCTGATGCGTCGAGCTTTACGATGGCGCGCAGGTCCGTTTCGGTCAGGATGCTGATGCGGCTCATGCGGCGGCTCCCCCGACGATATCGCTGTGGATCTCGGGATCGATGTTCCCACCGGATACGATGATGGCGGTCGGTCCGGAAACGCGGACTTTCCCGGCCAGAATAGCGGCGATGCCAACCGCACCCGCGCCCTCGACGATTTCACCCTCTTCACGCGCAGCATGGCGAATGCCGGCTGCGATCTCGCCTTCTGTAAGCAGAACGATTCCATCCAGTAGATCGCTGCAGAGCGCGAACGTGACGCGGTTCTTGAGGCCGATGCCGCCGCCGAGCGAATCCGCCAGTGTTTCCTCCTCTTGCACAGGGACAGGTCTGCCGGCGGCAATTGCAGCATGCATGGCGGCCCCGCGCTCCATCGAGATGCCGATAATACGTGCCCCCGGCTTCAATGCTTTGATGGCAAGGGCAATCCCGCCCGCCAGGCCGCCGCCGGACAGAGGGATGAGCACGGCGGCAAGATCGTGCAGTTCCTCAGCGATTTCGAGGCCGATCGTGCCCTGGCCGGCAACGATATCGACATGGTCGAAAGGCGGGATCCGGGTGAGACCCCTGCTGTGAACCAGACGTTCGACTTCCTCTTGGGCATTGTCCTGCGAGGCTCCGACGATTATGATTTCCGCACCGAGGGCGCGGATCGCTTCGATTTTGTTGGCAGGTACAAGCGAAGACATGCAGATCGTCGCCGACAAGCCAAGTTCGCGGGCGGCATAGGCAACGGCACGGCCGTGATTGCCAGTGGAGGCAGTGACGAGACCGCGTTTGCGTGTGGCGTCGTCCAGCGACAGGATGGCGTTCATTGCACCACGCAACTTGAAGGCGCCGATAGGCTGACGTGTTTCCAGCTTGAGATAAACGGGCTGACCAGTGAGCTCGGACAGGGCGTGGGAGCGAACGAGCGGCGTGCGTGCCACGTGGCCGACAATGCGGGCCGCAGCCTGCTCGACGTCGTCGAGGACAACTGGCAGCGTCGTTTTTTCAGTCGATCTGGACAGGATTTCGCTCTTCATGATTGTCATGTTGAGAGCGAAGTAAAATCATGTCAATTATTATATTGTAATGATTCAATGATTGTCGCGAAACGCCTCTAACCAATCGAGCCGATGTCATACACGGGCGGCAGTTGTTCGAAGGCCTGGCGGACCGTGGTCAGAGCCTTGGTCAGGCTTTCGTGGCTCATTCGCCCGCCAAGACAGATGCGAATGCCCCCGCCATGGCCCGCGCCGGCGATAAAGGGTTCGGATGGCGTAACGGCGACATTCTGGTTCGTAAGAGACCGAACCAGGCCGTCTTCTGCCCAGTGCGATGGAACCTTAAGCCAGGCGCAGAGCGAGAGCGGATGACTGGAAGCAATATGACCGCCGAGGATCTCCGTCGCGATGCCCTGGCGCGCGCGGGCTTCGTCACGCTGGATCGCGAGCAACCGGAGCGCGGTGCCGTTCTCGACCCAGCGTGTCGCGATTTCCGCAGTGAGGTAGGTGCCACTCCAGCTTGAGACGCGCAGGATTGAGGCGGCGCGAATGGAATAGGCTGGAGGAACGACCAGATAGCCAACGCGCAAGCCGGTCAACACGGTCTTGGTGAAGCTCGTGATGAAGAAGCCGAGATCCGGAATCATCTCTGTGATCGATGGCAGGGCTTCTTCTATCATCGGGCGATAGACTTCGTCTTCGATGACAAAAAGCGCGTAGCGCGCCGCTATCGCGGCGATTTCCTCCCGCCGCTCTGTGCCCATGACATGACCGGTCGGATTGTTGAGCGTCGGAATGAGCGCCAGCGCACGGACACCACCGGCGGCACAGGCGGCTTCCAGCGCATCAGGCAGAATGCCCTGCTCATCCGTGGGCAATCCTTTCAAGCTGAAGCCGAGTATGTTGGAAAGCCCGATAATGCCGTGATCCGTAAGGTTTTCGGTCAAAACCACGTCGCCGGAGCGGATGATGCAGGTCAGTGCCAGAAAAATACCATGGGCCGCGCCGTTGGTAACGAGAATGCGCTCCGCGCCGGCCGTCACGCCGAGCGGGCGTAGCCAACTGCGCGCCGTCTCGCGATGGCGGTCGAGGCCCGCGACCGGACGGCACGGACGCATGAAGTCGGCCACACTTCCTTCGGCCATCTCACGGAGGATTTCACGCGAGGCATCTTCATGCGCGTCGAGATAGACGCCGCGAATGATGGAAAGATCGAGCACTTCGTTGGAGCTGTGGTCGAGCATCATCCGGCCAGCGCGATCTGTGACCCTCGCCTTGACAAATGTGCCGCGGCCGATCTCGCCGCTCAGAAAACCGAGCCGCTCTGCCTCCTTGTAGGAGAGGCTCACGGTCTGAACGGAAAGGCCGAGTTCGCGCGCCAGGTCGCGATGTGTCGGCATGCGGTCCATCGGCTTGAGCACGCCTAAATCGATATCGGCGATAATGCGCTCGGTGAGCGCCGCATGCCTGGTCTCACCCTTTTGCTTGGCGAGGATCGGCCGCCACGCCACCGGCTTTGTCGCCATGATTGGATCTAGGTTTGCAGGATTGGCTTGGCGTCGCATGAAATTGTCTCGTTTTAAGGAGTATTATTTCATGACATTATGCACGCTTCTTATCAAAGATGAAGCGCCATGCATCTTGCCCCACAAATGCTTCAAAAATAATCGCCTCACCGCGATTTGGGGCTCGACGTTGTCCGGGCGAACCGAGTTCGCCCGGAAGCCGTGCCTGTGCTAGATTTTTTGGCCTTCCTTGACCAGTTCGTCCATAACGGAGCGAACGGCGGATTCGGCGATCGCGATGATCTCGTCAACCTCCTCCTTGGTCGTGACCAGCGGCGGCGCGAAGCCGAGAATGTCGCCATGCGGCATCGCGCGGGCAATGAGACCACGATTTCGTGCCGCTTTCGATACACGTCCGCCGATCGCAAGGTCCGGCGCAAAACGCGTCTTTTTCTCGCGATCCGCGACAAACTCGATGGCGCCCATCAGACCGACGCCGCGAACTTCGCCAACGATAGGAAGCTGCGCAAACGTTGCCTTCAGTCTTTCCTGGAAGTAGGCACCCACCTCGCGCGCATTGCCCGGCAGATTTTCGCTCTCGACGATATCGAGAACCGCGTTCGCCGCAGCTGCGCCGATCGGATGACCAGAATAGGTATAGCCATGCGAGAACGCGCCGACGCGGTCGGCTCCCTCCTCCATAACCTTGTAGACTTTCTCACCGACAATCGCGCCGGAGAGTGGGAAATAGGCAGAAGTCAGGCCCTTGGCGACGGTGATCAGGTCGGGCTCGATACCATAATGCTGCGATCCGAACATCGAACCGGTGCGCCCGAAGCCGGTAATGACCTCGTCGGCGATAAGCAGGATGTCGTATTTTCGGAGGACTTTCTGCACTTCTTCCCAATAGCCCTGCGGCGGGGGCGTGATGCCACCGGTGCCAAGTACCGGCTCGGCGATGAACGCCCCGATCGTGTCCGGGTCTTCGCGCAGGATCAGCGCTTCCAGTTCGTCGGCGCGGCGTTTCGAGAATTCCTGCTCCGTCTCGCCGGCTTCCGCGCCCCAGTAATGGTGCGGCGCCCCGGTATGCAGGATGCCGGCGCGGGGCAGATCCATATGATCATGGTAAAAGCTCATGCCGGTCATCGAGCCGGAAACGACACTGCAGCCGTGATAACCGCGTTCTCGCGAAATGATTTTCTTCTTGTTCGGCTTGCCGCGAAGGTTGTTGTAGTACCAGACCATCTTGGCCTGTGTTTCATTGGCGTCCGACCCGGACATCCCGTAAAACACCTTGCTCATCTTGCCGGGCGCCATCTTCACAAGGCGATCGGAAAGGATGGCCAGTTCGTCCGTCGTGTGCGCCGCGTAGGAGTGATAGTAGGCGAGGCGATAGGCCTGACGCGAAATGGCCTCGGCCACCTCGGTGCGGCCATAGCCGACATTGACGCAGTAAAGCCCAGCAAAACCGTCGATCAACTGTTTGCCATGGGCGTCCTGAATGCGGATGCCCTTGCCGGTTTCGACAATCGTCGGATCGCCCATCTTTCCGCTGGCGAAGTCCTTGAGCTGGGTGAAGGGATGCAGGACCGCATTGCGGTCCATTTCCGCGATCCGGTTGATATCTATGGTCATGGCAGAAGTCCTTTCATGCAGCGAGATTGCCGAAGCAGACATATTTTGCTTCGAGATATTCAAGGAGGCCGTGGCGCGAACCCTCGCGGCCGAGACCGGATTGCTTCCAGCCTCCGAAGGGGATCGGTGCGCCTGTGAATTTTGGCGTGTTGACTGCGATCATGCCGTATTCAAGCCGGTCTGTAAGACGCATCGCACGGCCGAGATCGTTGGTGTAGACATAGGCGGCCAATCCCATTTCTGTGGCATTGGCACGCGCAATCACCTCCTGCTCGTCATCGAATGGCAGGATCGCCGCGACCGGTCCGAAGGTTTCCTCACGCGCGATCAGCATGTCATCGGTGACGTCGGCCAGCACGGTCGGGGTAACGAAGTTGCCGCCGAGCGGGCTATCTTGTCCGCCGCAAACAAGACGCGCACCGGCGGAAACAGCCTGGGCAATCTGCTGCCGACATTTTTCGGCGACGGACGAGCGTGTCATCGGTCCGATATCGACGCCAGGCGCGA
Source organism: Rhizobium sp. S152 (assembly GCF_030380735.1). Lineage (GTDB taxonomy): Bacteria > Pseudomonadota > Alphaproteobacteria > Rhizobiales > Rhizobiaceae > Rhizobium. The sequence continues at coordinate 125,629 of NZ_JAUDRZ010000003.1, forward strand.
GGCCGTGGCCGACGTTGAGTTTGGCACTTGCCTTGGCGAACTGATCGACAAAGCGTTCGTAAAGGCCGCGCTGGACATAGATTCGGTTGGCGGCAAGGCAATCCTGCCCCGAAGTCGCGAACTTTGCGCCGATGCAGCCTTTCACGGCTTTCCCAAGCTCGGCATCATCGAACAGGATGAAAGGTGCATGCCCGCCGAGTTCCAGCGAGGCCTTCTTGATGGTCGCCGCCGATTGCGTCAGCAGAATGCGGCCGACCTCCGTCGAGCCGGTAAAGGAGAATGCGCGTACATCCGTATGCTCCAGCAGGCGGCGCGCAAGTGGCGCAGCTTTACCGGTGAGAACCTGAAATACGCCGGCAGGCATGCCCGCCTCCTGCGCAAGCTTCGCCAGAGCGAGCGCCGAGAGCGGCGTTTCAGGGGCGGGTTTTACGATCATGGTACAGCCGGCGGCAAGCGCAGCCGCCGCCTTGCGGGTGATCATGGCAGAAGGAAAGTTCCATGGCGTTATAGCGACGGTGACGCCCAAAGGCTGCATCTGCACCGAGAGGCGGGCGCCGGGCAGATGGCTTGGGATCGTCTCGCCATAGGCGCGCTCGCCTTCGCCGGCAAACCAATCGAGAAAATTGGCGGCGTAGGCAATCTCCCCGAGCGATTCCGGGAGCGGCTTGCCCTGTTCCGCCGTCATAATGACGGCCAGATCCCGCGCGTTATCGCGCATCAACCTGCCCCATTCGCGCAGGATCTGACTGCGCTCGGCAGGCAGCTTGTCACGCCAAGAGGAAAAGGCGGTCTTCGCCGCATCGACGGCGGCATCGGCATCTTCAAGGGAGCAGTTTGCCACCTCGACGAGGCCTTCTCCAGTCGCCGGGTCGATCACGCTCAAAGTCTCACTACGAGCAACCCATGTGTCATCCAAAAAGGCGCGACGTTCGATCAAATCGGGTCGCTGCAGTTTTTTCAGTGCAGCGGTAGCGGTACCTTGCATGCGAAGCTCCTAACGGATTTACAGACACGCTAGCTTGATGCAATGATTGATTTTCTGCGTTATTTTAGAGTTCAATGCAGAAATTCAGCTTTAATGTCTTGTTAGAAGCAGGATGAATGCATGAGCACTCTCGATAGAGCGGACAGGGCGCTGCTCGATGCCGTTCAGAAAAACAATCGGCTGACTTCGGAAGAACTGGCGCAGCTCGTCAACCTGTCGCCGACCGCATGCCAACGACGATTAAAACGGCTGCGCGAGGAGGGGGTGATCGAAGCCGACGTGTCCATCGTATCGCCAAAGGCCGCCGGACGCGGCATCACCATGATCGTGCTGGTCTCGCTGGAACGCGAACGAGCCGATATCGTCGATCGGTTCAAGGCAGCGATCCGCGCCACGAAGGAAGTGATGATCGGCTACTACGTCACGGGTGATGCTGATTTCATCCTGGTGATTACCGCAAAGGACATGGAAGATTACGAGGCCTTTACGCGTCGGTTCTTCTACGAAAATCACGATATCAAGGGCTTCAAGACGATGGTCGTAATGGACCGTGTCAAAGCCGGCTTCACGTTTCCAATAGACGATTAATTATGTTCGGGAGATCTCTCGCCTAAGAACTAGACGAGAGTGGCTCTCTCGCGGCAAGGCATCCTCTTCAGAAAAGCGTCCGCGGAATGTCTGCATTCTCATCGCGGCGACCCTATGTTCTTCGGCGCCCACGGCTTCATCCGCCTCGACGGCAAAGAACTTTCACCACGGCCCATGGGGCAGCGGTGCGGCGACGTTTTGAGATTGATCAATCGAAATGTCTACTTTTGAAACGCGCGGCTGTCTTATCCAGCTCACGCGGTGCCAGGCATCCGACGCAAGCCGGAGGCCGCGGACGATAGAGATGCCGGAGGTCGGTCCGTTCTTACACGCCGCCTGCCTCGGCGGCGCTTTCGAGCTTGCCGGTGATCTTGGCCGCCGCCATGGCATAGCCTCCGTCTGCACCATCGATGAAGTGCATATGGTCGCGGGAGAGCGGGGTCGGAACGAAACAGGTCATCAGTGCCGAAGACTGGCTGTGAAGACCGAACCGCGCGTGGCCTTTGGCCTGCGCATCCTCGAGCAAGGCCTGGATCCGGGCCAATCGCGCCGCATCGATGTCGATCGTCATGCGCAGGCCGTCGTCGAATTTCCTGAAATCGCTGTTTGCGGCGACATCCGCCTTGTACCGGCGCGCATCGAATCGGCCGAGACGGAAACCGAGCTTGTGCAGGGCGATCGTCAGGCCGAGCTGAAGGAAGATCGACAGTCTGGCATAAAGCCGGCCGCGATGGTCCGATGTGGCACGGACCTCGCGTTCGATGCCGGCGAGCGAAAATGCCAGATCGGGTCCGTCTTCCGGCACCGGATGACCGCCGCGCCCGGTTTCGGAGGCGATCGCCACGACTTGGGAGACAAGCTTTCGGAACTCCGGCGTGGCGCGATCGGCGATCGGCAGCGCAATGATCGAAACGATCTCGCCATGCACGCTGTGGATCGGGCTCCACCGGCAGGAAAGCCCGGTCAGGTCGGGCCGGGTCCCTGATGGAGCCGCAAGAACGGCATATTCGCCGGCCTTCATGCGCTGCTCGGCCCAAGCCACGCCGCCGCCCGAGAACATGGCGTAGGAGACATTCGGGCTCGCCGAATAGCGGGCGATCCTGACGTCCTGGCCGGCCGCCCTGACATCGCCGACCGGCACGAGCGCCACCCGCATGGTGAGGTCCAGATCTTCCCGTGTCCAGGTCGCCAGCGCCGCCAGCGCGCGCTGTGCCTGTGCTTCAAAGCTCGCGGGCAGCGCGATCATGGCGCCATCGCCGCCAAAGGCGAAAGGATAGTCTCCGGCGCCGACAGCGTTGAGCACGGCCGATATGACGGCCGCCCCCGCCATGTTGACGTCCTTGTAGCGACCGGCCTGGATCGCCTTGGTCGAGCCGACGATATCGGCGATCGCCAGGAACCAGCCATCAGGAAGAGCGTGGTAATTGGTGACGTCGGTCACGCCGTCGAAATCGTCGAAGGCAGGGAGCGTGGAGAAGAAGTCGTCGTTTGCATCTGTTGTCATGGCACGAGACTAAGCAGGCTTCGTCGGCTCCGCAACGGTCAACCCGGCCCGCGATTTCATATTCACGCCGCCGGTGTCAGGTAGCCTTCGGCCCATGTCCTGGTCGCAAGGCCATTCTGCACGGCGGGCAATCGACTTCGCAAGCATTCCCGTGCTAGCAACGGGTGCAAAAATCATTGAGTGAGCAAGGACATAGATGAGCCGCCTGGACAGCTTCATTCGTCGTTTGACGGCGCAACGAGACACCCTCAACGCGATCGCCGACATGGTCAGGCAGACGGAAGGCCCGGTCATGGAGTTCGGCCTCGGTAACGGCCGCACCTATGACCATCTGCGCGAACTCTTCGCCGATCGCCGCATCGTCGCCTTCGATCGCGAGGTGCGCTCCTATTCCGCCTCGACTCCGCCGGCCGAGAACATGGTGACCGGCGATATCAGGGAATCCGGCCAGGCCTTTGTCGGCATCGGTGCGGCGCTTGCGCACGCCGATATCGGCACCGGCCACGATGAGATTGACGCGATCACGTTGACTTGGCTGCCGCAGTTGATGGTCGGTGTGTTGGCCAAGGGTGGCATCGCCGTCAGCGGCCTGCCGCTGGATCGGCCGGAACTGGAGCCGCTGCCGCTGCCGCCGGGCATCAAGGAAGGCCGCTACTTCCTCTACCGCAGGCGTTGATCAGGGCAGGAACAGCACGTCGTACTGGTCGATGCCGCCGGGCAGGTCGGTCACCTTCATCTCCTGTTCCTCCTCCTCGACGAAAACCCGGCAATTCTCGTAGTAGCGGGCCAGCGTGGCGATGAAGTCGCGCGTCTGCTCGGGGCCGTAGAACAGCGGCGTGAACTCCATGTAGAGCGGCACCCGCCGCTCCAGCAGCGATATCATCGAGCGGCAGGCAACCGGTTCGTATCCCTCGATATCCATCCACACCAGGCCGATCTTGTCGGGGTCGATCGCAAGGTCCGACAGGATATGCGTCACCGGCCTTGCCGGCACGCTGATCTTCACATCGTTTGTACTTTGACGGATTGCGCTGCTCTTGCCGTGGTTGTTGGCATTCATGAAGAAATCTATCTGGCTTTCGCTGTCGCCGGCAGCGCAGTTGACGGCGGTTACGATGTGCTCGAGCCTGTTCTGGTGGATATTCGTCTGCAGCAGCGGGAAATTGCGCGGGTCCGGCTCGATGGTGACAATCCGCTGATAGGCGCCGCTGAGTGCGAAATAGATCGTCTGCGTGCCGATATTGCCGCCGATCTCAAGCAGATAGCTGCCGGGATCGGTAAGACCAAGCTGTCGAAGTACCCTCAGAAGGCGGTCGACATGATCGCGCTCGAAGTGTCCTTTGCGGAACACCTTCCTGCCGATGTAGTCCGACGGCGAGAACGTCATCCGGTGGTCGCCGGCATCGACGGTCATGGAGAGCACGCGCGGGCCGATATTCTCGATCAACAGGCGGCGGCCGGTCCGCGTGTCGAAGGCCCGGGCAGCCACCGCGTTGCGGACCTTGCGGAAGCGTTTCTTCCAGAATTTCGCGGTCAGCCAGCTGCGCGCGGCCATCAATCTTTTCCTTTGAGCAGTTCGTCCGCCCTTTCTGACGGAATCATGAATACTTTCAAGGGCAGAACACGCCCCCGCACGTTGATTTCACGGCTTTCGGCAATAGTGGTATCGGCGCCCGAGAGCATCGCCACCGGCTCGGAGATGACGATCGCAGCCTCGAATTCCTTGGCTGTGCTTTCCAGCCGGCTTGCGACGTTCACCGTATCGCCGATCGCCGTCAGGCTTCGGACCCGTCCGTAGCCGAGGGTGCCGACGACGGCTGGCCCCGTGTGGATGCCGATCGCAATGCGAAGGGGAGCGGAGAGTTCGTCGGACAGCTCCCGGCTTAGCTTTTCTAGGTCTCGGACGATCGCGGCGGCTGCCGACAGTGCCTGCCTGCAACCGTCCTCCTGCGAGGTGCCGATGCCGAAAAGCGCCATCGCCCCATCCCCGATGAACTTATCGACACGACCGCCCGCCTTTTCGACTGCGTTGCCGACCAGTGCGAAATAACGATTGAGGAGGAAGACGATGTCGAAGGGCAGGCGCGTTTCGGTCAGCGCGGTGAAGCTGCGGATATCGCAGAACAGCACGGTAATGTCCCGCTCCCGGCCAGGGCTGGTCTCCTGCACGTTCGCGGGCAGGGCGGTCTCCGTTGCCGGAACAAGCAGCGGCACGACAGTGATGTCGTGGGTGGGACGAAGCTGGCAGGCAAGACGCACGTCGGCCGCCGCGTTGATGCGTCTCAACGTTGTCTGCTCCATTTTGTCGGGGGGCGGCAGGTCATGATAGGCGCTTAAAATCTGCACCCGGCAGGTGGAACACTGGCCCTTGCCGCCACAGACCGAATAGTGGGGTATGCCGCCCACGCGGCTCGCCTCCAGCACGGTGAAACCGCGCGGCACGCGGATCGCGTCCCCGCCTTGGTAGCTGACGGTGATCTGGTCGACCCTTTCCTTCCAGCGGCGTCGCCCGCGCGCGGCGATAACGAGCAGCAGCGCGGCCGAGAAGGAGCCGTAGAGACAGGCACGGATCAGCCGGATCGTCTGCTGTGCCCCGGGATCCGAGGCATATCGCGCGTTGATATTGGCGCTGTAGCGCCCCGTGTCGACAAAGCCCTCATAGGCGGGTTCTGCAATGGTGCGGCCCATCTCGATGAAGCCGAGCAGACCGAGCACAGGCAAAAGAATGGCGACCGCCAGAAAAGGAGCGGCAATTCTCTCGTACCAGGGGCGATAGCGCAGCCAGAAATGCAGGCCGATGCAGCCGTGGACCCAAACCACGACCAGCGCCATGGCTTGCCGCAAGCCGTTGCCCGGGGCGGTAATCCAGAGCGTCCTGACGATGGTCTCGTAGTCGTCCCTGTAATCGAACAGCGCATGCGCTACGCGCGTACCGATCACATGGTCGATCAACAGCAGCGGAATGGCGAGGCCGAGAATGGTTTGCGCCAATTCGGCCTTCGGCATGACAAGGCTGCGCCGGAGGTAGATCGACCGCAGTACGAGCGCGATATGGACGAACACGGACGTGTAGAGAAGCAGCGTCCCCAGCGGGTTGCGCCAGATAGCGAGAAACAGTCGTCGGCCTTCGTCGGCCGCGGAAACGGAAATCAGCCCCAGTGCATGGTTCGACAGGTGAAGCGTGATGAACACGAACATGACAAGGCCCGCACCCAGCCTTGCCCGTCTGATCGAGCGCTCCGAGAAAAATGCCGTGGCAGCGATCGACGCCATTCATACCCATTCTTGAACATCAGCAGACAAATACACTAGACATGACCGGATGAAGGCGGAATTGCCGACCAGTCCCGTCGTAATCACATTTTATGTGTCTTATCTGCAAATCATTGGGATCGGATATAGTGGAGTTTTCGGTGGCGCGCAGAGCCCTTGTTCGTAGACAGTGTGTTTCGATGGCGGCCCGGCCATGCGCATAGCCTTCTACGCGCCTCTGAAGTCGCCGAACCACACGGTCCCATCAGGCGACCGGCTGATGGGCCGGTTGTTGATGCGCGCGCTGGAGCGCGCCGGGCACGACGTCACGGTCGTCTCGGATTTCAGGAGTTTCGCGGCGACGCCGGATGAAGCGCAGAAACGTCAGCTGGAGTCGCAAGCGGAGCACGTGCGGCTCCGCGCGGCCTGGAACACAGGGCCAACGCCGCAGCTCTTTTTCTGCTATCATCCTTATTACAAGTCGCCCGATCTGTTCGGTCCCGCGCTATGCCGGGAGTTCAGGCTTCCCTACGTCACCGCCGAAGCATCCTATTCCGCGAAGCGGGACGCGGGCGCGTGGGCGCCACATCAGGCGCTGATCGCGGATGCAGTCAGGCAGGCGACTGTCAATATCGCCCTAACCGAACGCGACAGGGTGGGGTTGCAGCAGGCCATTCCGGATGGCCGTTTCGCGTCGCTTAAGCCCTTTATCGAAACCGCTGAGTTCCAACACGTGCCGCAGGAAAGTGATCCGGGACGGTTGATCACCGTTGCGATGATGCGGCGCGGCGACAAGATGGACAGTTACGCGATGCTTGCGGGTGCGCTACGGCTGATCCGGGAGCGACCCTGGACGCTCACCATAGTCGGTGACGGGCCGATGCGGCAGGATGTCGAGCGCCTGTTCGACGATTTCGAACCGGGGAAGATCACATGGCTGGGCGAGTGCGGTTCGGCCGAGATCGCACAGGCCCTGGCGAATGCCGGCATGTATGTCTGGCCAGGTTGCGGCGAGGCTTATGGGCTTGCCTATCTCGAAGCGCAGGCGACGGGCCTGCCTGTCGTGGCTCAGCACACGGCCGGTGTGCCGGAGGTGGTGGAAGATGGCGTGACAGGCTATCTGACGCCGGATGGCGATATCGAGGCATATGCCGCGGCGATTGGCACCTTGTTGGCGAACCAGCCGTTGCGATCCGATATGGGAAAGAACGCGCGTCGGTTCGTGCTGGAAGAGCGCTCACTCGACATTGCCGCGGCGAGGCTGGACGAAATTCTATCGACCTATTTGGACATGAACGTATGAACGATGATCAGATCTGGGCGCCGCTTCGCCAGGAAATCGACCGGTGGCAGGTGGCTGGACGCACGGCGCGTCTCTGGCTGCGCGACGACGATGCGATCGAGCCGACGGATGCACTCGAACGACTCCTCGGTGTGACGCGAGCGCCAGCCATCCCGCTGACGATTGCGGTCGTCCCGGCCTTTGCTGGCGAAGCTCTCGCCTACCGCCTTGGAACCGAGCAACACGCGCTGGTGGCGGTCCATGGCTGGTCGCATCAGAATCATGCGCCGCCGAACGAAAAGAAGCAGGAACTGGGCGGCCACCGTTCCGCAGAAATCGTGCTGGGCGAATTACGCGATGGCATTGCCGCGCTACGCCAGCTCTTTCCGCAAACGCTGCTGCCAATGCTGGTGCCCCCGTGGAACCGGATTGGCGCCGATCTCATTTCACAGCTTCAGGGCTTGGGGTTCACAACGCTGTCGACATTTGGAGTGGCGAAAGCGGACAGCGGCATCCGGCTTTTGAACACCCATGTCGATGTCGTCAACACGCGTGTCCAGCGCGGAAACCGGCCGCATCAGGATCTGGTTGCGGAACTGGTCAGGGAGTTGCAGGCACGGTTCACACGCGATGACGAGCCGGTCGGCATTCTCACCCACCATCTCGTTCATGGAGCGTCCGAATGGGATTTCATGGCGCGGCTGTTTGAAGAGACCAGAACGCCCGGTATCGCTTGGCTGTCGGCGCGAGATCTTACGAACTAGAGTTCGATGACCTGATTGTCCCGGGCGGCGAAGGAGCGCGGGAATGCGGCTTGCGCTTGCTTTTCCATCTGCTCAAGCTGGTTGTCCGTGCGGGACGGCGCGTGATGGAAAAGGGCGAACTGCTTGCTGCCCGCCATCTTCGCCAGTTCAACGCCGTGCTCCCAGGTCGAGTGCCCGAAACCCTTGAACCGCTGCATCTCGTCTTCGTTGTAGGTGCAGTCGTAGACGGCGAGATCCACGTCCTTCATCATCTCCAGGGCGACGGGATCGTGCTGTCCCGGAATATGCTCGATGTCGTAGACAAGCGCTATCGAGCGCCCCTTCCATTCGATGCGGTAGCCAATGGCGCCGCCCGGATGGTTGAGCATGAAGGTCTTGATCTTGATGCCCGGGCGCGGCTCCAGTTCCTGGCCGGGATGGAAGTCCCGGAAGCTCATCGTCGCCTGACAGATGTCGGTCTTTACGGGGAACCAGGGCGGGCTGATGAACTGCTCAATCATCTCGCGGGTCGTCATCTTGCCGTCGAGATGGCCGGACCAGATCCTGAGGTCGATCGTCGGGTAGTAGATAGCCTTGAAGAAGGGCAGGCCGATGATGTGATCATAGTGGCAGTGGCTGAAGAACAGGTCGACATCCGTGATCTGGTCGTTGAGCATGGACAAGCCGGCCTCGCGTACGCCCGAGCCGGCGTCGAAGATCATTCGGTGTTCGCCGCAGCGGATTTCGATGCACGAGGTATTGCCGCCGTAGCGATCGAACTCGGGGCCGGAAACCGGAATGCTGCCGCGAACGCCCCAAAACTTTACCTGAAACAGATCTTTACTCATTGCGTCTTCAAAATGCGCCGACCTAGCTTTGGCAACGTAATCATACTTTGATCCGGAAGCGAAGCTTGGATTTTCCGGACGTCCCGTTTCCTTGGTACCGTCTCCACCACTATCAGGAGAATTGGTATATTTTCCTAAGCAATCTGTTTCTGCTTCAGAAAGCAACAGATTATGCTCAAAATCCGGCAAACGGGTGCGAACGCGGCGCGAAAACCTCCATCTCGGACTAGAATATGGTGTTTCGGTTGTATGGATGCAATGATGATGCCAGTTCGCCAAAAGTATAAGACGGAGGCGACCGGCGAGCCGCGTCGGCGATATGCCTGTCGGAATCCATGGTGCCGTGTTATCTTACTCGCGCAACTGCGCGCGGGAGCCTTTCATGGGAAGTGCGGCGGCATTACACGGTACTTGGCGGATGATATCGTGGAAGCGCAAGGCGGTGGCGTCGGGCGCGATCAGCGATGCGATGGGACCTGATCCGGTCGGCTTCCTTTCCTACCAACCCGATGGTCGTGTCATGGCCGTCGTCGTCAGTCGAAACAGGCCTGCTTTGAAAGGCGATATTCCGACAGACAGCGAAAAAATAGCGCTTTTCGACTCAATGTTGGCCTATGCCGGCACCTACTCGTTCGAGAACGGACGTGTCGTTCATCACGTTGATGCCAGCTGGAATCCGGCCTGGGGCGTCAGCGACCTGATCCGGCCGTTTTCTATAGACGGCGATAGGCTGATGATCACGGGTGCTCCCGGAACCGACCCCGCAAGCGGGGAGGAGGTCGTCTACGAGCTCGAGTTCCGGAAGGTATGAGAGCCGGTCACGACTAGCTTTTTTCTACGGGCGCGAAAACCATGACGCTCTCGCGATAGAGCGTCAGCGCGCCATCATCGGGCGAGAACGGCTTGAAGGGCGTATCGTAGCCCGTATCCAAAATACGCTTCCATCCGTTGATGCCATTCGCTTCAGGAAGCGTAACGTCGCAATCGCCGCCGGCATTCAGAAGCATGTAGACGCCCGGCGTCGCGTCCGTGCCTGCTGTGTTTGTCGCTTGCTCGATATAGACGCCGACGACCCGCAGTTCCTGATCGTTCCAAGCAGCCTCGTCCATTGGCTGACCGTCCGGCTTTAACCAGGCGCTGTCGACCCTGCCATCCTCGCCGGCTTCGCCGGTGAGGAACCTTTCTTGCCGCAGTTCGGGATGCGCCTTTCTCAGGGCGACCATCTTCTGACAGAATGTCAGGAAAGGGTCATCCAGTCCGGACCAGTCGACCCAACCGATCTCGTTGTCCTGGCAATAGGCATTGTTGTTTCCGTCCTGGCTGTTGCCAACCTCGTCGCCGGCGACAATCATCGGCACGCCCTGGCTCAGCAGCAGCGTGGCCATCATGTTACGGCGGCGGCGGGCTCGTGCTTGGATTATGCCCTCGTCTTCCGTTGCGCCCTCCGCGCCCATGTTGTCGGAGTGGTTGTCCGAGTGGCCGTCCCTGTTCTCTTCGCCGTTCGCCTCATTGTGCTTGTCGTTGAAGGAGACCGTATCCATCAGCGTAAAGCCGTCATGCGCGGAAAGAAGGTTCACCGACGACGTCGCGGCCCGGTCCGAATGGTTGAACTGCAGCGAGGAGCCGGTCAGGCGGGCAGCGATATCTGAGACCACCCCGCCATCGCCCTTCCAGAAACGCCTGACGTCGTCGCGGAACTTGTCGTTCCATTCGCGGAAAGGATGCGGGAAGCCGCCAACCTGATAACCGCCCTGTCCGACGTCCCATGGCTCCGCGATCAGCTTGACGCCGGCAAGGATCGGATCCTGACGGATGGCGCTGAAGAAAATGCCCTGGCGGTCGAATTCCAGATCCTGGCGGCCGAGCGTGCTGGCGAGATCGAAACGGAAGCCGTCGATATGCATCGTGCTCACCCAATAGCGCAGGCTGTCCAGCACCATGCGCATCACCATGGGATGCGCGACGTTCAGCGTGTTGCCGGTGCCGGTAGTATCGAAGGTATGGCGCGGATCGTCTGGCGACAGGATATAGTAGCTCGCGTTGTCGAGACCGCGGAAGGAAAGCGTTGGTCCGCGCTCGCCGCCTTCGGCTGTGTGGTTGTAGACCACGTCCATGATCACCTCGATGCCGGCAGCATGGAATTTCCTGACCATGGTCTTGATCTCGGTGATCCTGGAGCTCGAGAGATAGCGCGGCTGCGGCGCGAAAAAGCCGAGCGTCTGATATCCCCAGTAGTTCGTCAGCGATTTTTCCTCGAGATAGCGATCGTTCGGAAAATACTGGATGGGTAAGAGCTCGACCGCCGAGACGCCGAGTTTTGTAAGATGATCGATGATCGGATCGCTGCACATGCCGAGGAAAGTGCCGCGCAATTCGTCGGGGATGCCGGGAAAGGTCATCGTCATCCCGCGCAGGTGTGCTTCGTAGATGATCGTGTCCGTCCAAGGGCGCCTGATTGCCTGATCGCCGTCCCAATCGAAATCCGGATCCTGCACGATCCCCTTGATCATAAATGGCGCGCTGTCCCGCTCGTCGAAGGAAAGATCCTCCGCCTCGTGGCCGATCGTGTAGCCATAGAGTGCGTCGTTCCACTTGATGTCGCCGAGAACCTGCTTGGCATAGGGATCCAGCAGAAGCTTGTTGGGATTGAAACGGTGGCCGGCCTTTGGGTCATAAGGGCCGTGCGCCCGGTAACCGTACACTGTGCCGGGCTTCACACCGGCAATATAGCCGGACCAGATGTCACCCTCACGCTTCGGCAGCGGCATGCGCGCCACTTCGTCCTTACCATCAGGCGAGAAAAGGCAAAGCTCGATCTGTTCCGCATGCGCGGAAAAAACGGCGAAGTGAGTGCCTTGGCCGGTATACTCGGCCCCGAGCTCCGGTTTCATGAAATCGAGTTCAGAGAAAGAAAAGCTCATCGTCGCCCTCGTTTGATGGGATTGGCCGTGCGGGGAACGCTGCTGCAGTGCGAAAGTTCCGCCGCCGTCATGCGATGATGGCTTTTCGCCGAACCGGCCGGTTAAGGCATCAACTGTCCGCCGTTGACCTCGATGATCTGCCCCGTGACATAGCCGGACAATGTGGGCGAGGCGAGGAAGAGATAGGCGCCGACGCAGTCCTCGGCCGTGCCGACGAAGCCCATCGGGATCGACTTACGCTGCAGCTCCATCTGCTCGTCGTTCGTATATCGCTCGTGGAACGGCGTGCCGATCACCCCCGGCGCGACAGCGTTCACGCGGATTCGGTCGGGCACGAACTCCTTGGCGTGGCCGCGCGTGATCGTGGAGACGAATCCCTTGGATGCCGCGTAGAGTACTGCGCCGTTGCCGCCGCCATTGCGCGCCGCGATCGAGGTCGTATTGATGATGAAGCCGCCCTGCTTCTTCAGCCAGGGAAGGGCGGCGCGGGTCGCTGCCAGCACCGAGCGCGCATTGAGGTCCATCACCTTCATGTAGTGTGCGTCGGTATATTCGGACGTGGGCTTCCGCCCCAGCATGCCACCGGCATTGTTTATGAGGCCATCGAGATGGCCAAAGGTTCGTGCCGTTTCCTCGACGACGCGTTCCGTTTCACCTTCGCGCGAGACATCGCCGTGCACCAGATGAACCGTTCCGCCTGCCGTCCTGATGTCGTCCGCCAGCTTCTCGGCCGGCTCGCGGCTCGCATTGTAGTGAATGCCGACCTTGACATCTTGTGCCGCGAAGGCGCGCGCAAGTCCGGCGCCTATCCCGGTCGAAGCGCCGGTGATCAGCACTGCCTTGCCGGCGAGATCGGGGATTTTGATGGATGAAAGCGATTGTTCAAGATTTGCCATTGCGGTTGTTGCCTCCCAGCAAGCGACGTGAGGTCACGGATAAAACAATGACGACCCGCGAGCCATAGCTCAGGCCGGCTCATCAAGCTCGGGATAGTGCCGGAAAATGCCATCTTCGCTGAAAGGAAGGCGGCGATCGGATCGTAGGTATGCAGCAATGTTCGGACGGTTGCCGACTTGGGTGTGCAGCGCCTCGATACCGGCATGACGGCCCCTGATACTCTTCATTGCCTTGGGGAAGGCATAAGTCAGCCCTTCGATTACCTGGAACAGAGAAAGATCCACATAGGAGAGCGTGTTGCCAACCAAGTGCTTCGTGCCGTTCTCGTTCTGCTGCAGTACACGCTCGAAATAGCCGAGGAACTTTGGAATGCGATCCTTGATGAACGCGGCTGATCGAGCCTTGGCCTCGTCCCTCTGGTCTTCGTAGTAGGCACCGGTGGAGATGGGATGGTGTGTATCGTGCACCTCGGCGACGAAGTCGGTTATCGTGAGTTGAAGTCCATTGGCGACGTAGCGCAGGCCGTCGTTCTCCGGAGCCAGTCCGAGCCTCGGGCCGAGATAGAAAAGGATGTTGGCGACATGGGGAATGATGAGATCGCCGTCTTTCAGAAAAGGCGGCGCGAAGGGAATGTGCGCTTCGGTCTTGCTGCCCATGATCGCCAGCATCTCATCGGTGCCACGTCCCGCGATCCGGGTTACGTCGGTATACTGTGCGGCTGCTTCTTCCAGTGCAAGGCGGACAAATTCGCCGCGCCCCTGAATCCCGTCCCAGTAGTAAAGCTCATATGCCATTACGCCTGCTTTCCTGATTGTCGTGCTATATCGAAGGTCGCTGGTCCGCTGCCGATTTGACGGCCTTGTGCAATGCGTTGCTGCTGAATGGTTTGGTCAGCAGCACGGAGCCGACAAAGCTGTCTGCGTCGGGTAGGCTGGTATTGCCGGTGGCGAACACCAGTCCCACGCACGGGAGAGTCTGCCGGGCATACCTCGCGAATGCCGGTCCCGACATGCCGGGCAAGCCGACGTCTGCAACGATAATATCTATGGCGTTGTCGCGGAGGATTTCGACACCCTGTTCGCCACTTTCGGCCTCCAGAACGTCATAACCCAGGTCATTCAGGATTTCGGCCGTGTCCATTCGGATGAAGGCGTCGTCCTCGACCAGCAAGAGCCGCAGCCGAACGCTGGACGATGCCAAGGTCTGGGAAGCCGGGACGGAATCCCCGGATTTTTGCGCTGCCGCCTGGCTGGAAATGACGTGGCGAATTTTACGAGCGAGCGCTTCGCGCGTATAGGGTTTCGACAGCAATTCGACGCCGGCATCGAGATGCCCGCCGTGAACGATGGCGTTCTCCGCATAGCCTGATGTAAAGAGTACAGCTACATCGGGCAAACGCTCGCGCGACAGTCGCGCCAACTCGGGCGCGGTCAGAGAGCCGGGCATGATGACATCGGTGAACAACAGATCGATGTGGGCACCGCTTTCGACCACAGTCAGCGCGCTCTGCGCATCCCTTGCCTTGAGGACGTAGTAGCCGAGATCCGTAAGCATCTCGACGACGGTCGCTCGTACGCCGTCATCATCCTCGACGACGAGAATGGTTTCGGTGCCGCCGCTCGCCGGCGCGTTGAGGGCTTCCGAGACGGGGCTCTCAGCGAGCAACGAACGTGGCAGGTAGAGCCTGATCGTCGTGCCTTTGCCGACCTCGCTGTCGATCTTCACATGCCCGCCTGATTGCTTGGCGAAGCCATAGACCATGGAGAGGCCAAGTCCGGTGCCCTTGCCTGCCGGCTTCGTCGAAAAGAATGGCTCGAAGGCCTGGCTGATGATCTCCGGCGTCATGCCCGAGCCCGTGTCGGTCACCGCCAGGACGACATAATGCCCCGGCGCGACATCGCTATGGACGCGGCTGTATGCTTCGTCGAGAAACACATTGCCGACCTCTATCGTCAGCTTGCCCGCGCCATCCATGGCGTCACGAGAGTTGATGGCAAGATTGAGCAGGGCATTTTCGATCTGGCCGGGATCGGCAAACGTGTTCCACAGGCCATCGGCGACACGCGTTTCGACCTCGATTTTTTCGCCGAGCGCCCGCCGCAACATGTCGTCCATGCTGGAAACGAAGCAGCCGATGCTGATGACCTTGGGCTCCAGCGGCTGGCGGCGGCCGAAAGCGAGCAACTGGCTTGCCAGGCGCGAACCGCGATCGACCGCATTCAGAGCATTGGTAATCCGCTCGCGGGCGCGCCCATTTCCGTCGACATCCTTGCCGAGAAGCTGGAGATTGCCCGAGATCACCTGCAGGAGATTGTTGAAATCGTGGGCGACACCGCCCGTCAGGTTGCCGAGCGATTCCATCTTCTGCGCCTGCTGCAGTGCGGCCTCTGCCTGCTGTCTTTCCAGAATCTCCGCGGCGACGCGGGCCTCAAGCGTTTCGTTGAGGCTGCGCAACTGATCTTCAACGACGCGTCGCTGGGCGATCTCGCTTTCCTGGGCGCGTAGCAGACGGGCGTTGTCGATGGCAACGGCAGCCTGACCGGCGAGGCTGACGAGGCTCGCCTGCATGGCCTCGGTGAAGCGTCCCGGCTGTGCATGGCCAAACAGAAGGCCACCGATCACGTCTCCATTGCGCGACTTGACCGGAACGGCAAGATAACTCCGCACTGGCAGATGCCCCGATGGCATTCCGTTGAACGGCGCATTTTTTCCATAGCGCGGGTCGAGCAGGATATCGTCCGATCGAACGACGGAGTCGCCTCGGAAGGTTGGCGCGAAGAGCTCGGTGTTGCGCGGCATCGGAAACCTGTCGAAGCTTTTCCGGTCGGCACCCGAGAGCGCGTAGAGCATGTAGCTGCCCCCACCGCCGTCATCGACATTATAGAAGAACGCACCGAATTCCGCGCCGCTCAAGGCCACGCCGGCATCGACCGCGATCTGTGTTAGGCGGTCGACGTTGAGTTCGGCCGTAATCGCCGCGCCAGCCGTGTTGACGATCGATAGCGCCTCCGACTTGAGACGAAGTTCGTCAAGGGCGACGCGCTCGCCATTCTTGGTCGCGACTTGCGCACTGACCTCCATGGTGGCGCAGAGAATGCCGGCCACCGTACCGCTCTCGTCGCGCAGGGGGGTGAGCGAAAAGGTGAACCAGGTATCTTCGGTTTTCCCATCGCGATGCATCGGGATCAGCAATTCCTCGAACAACTGCGCGTTGCCGGCAAGGGTCGAGTTCACCAACGGTTCGAATTGCGGCCAGGTATCGGCCCAAACTTCACGGAATGGTCTGCCGAGGGCGTGAGGATGTCGGTCCGGAAAGATCGGCACATAGGCGTCATTATAGATAAAGGCGAGTTCCGGCCCCCACGCGATGAACTTGGGTTGTTTCGAGTTCAGCGCGGTTTCTACGAGATATCTCAGCCCCGGCGGCCAAGTTGCCACGGGTTCAAGTCCGGCCAAACGGAATTCGGGGTTCCTTAGCGCCTCGCCTACTCCCCCGCCGCCTCTCGGCCAGCCATCGCTCTCGATAGGCGCCAATCTGGACACCACTTCCATATCCAACCTGCTCAATCCCCACCAGCGGTGACAAGTGAAATAGAGGCTGCATATAAGCAGGAAAGTGCAACCAGTAAAATATTCTGGTCACACGCTGGTTGTGAATGAAGAGCTGGCGGTGTTCGGCTCAGTAAAGCCACACCGGGGGTAAACCTGGACCGGGCGCGTCGATTTCAGCGGCGAAGGTAATAGCGGCGCGAAACGGCGATCATTCTGCCAAGCGGCACCCGCAGGTCCATCGGCGTTCGCTTATCGCGGAAATAAAGTGCCACAAGGTTGTCGATCGCCACCACGAGGGAAAGCGCAAGCACAATGTAAGCGGCTGCGGCAATGATTAAGCTGGACATGCGATCCTCACACGGGCGCGACTAATAGGTAGCAGCTTGCCACGATCAACGAAGCCAGAACCACATCCAAATAGCTTCTGTTCATCGCAAGATTCCTGCTTACAAGGGAAGGCTGCGAGATAAACTTCCGAGCGTGTTTTTGGTTCCGTACAGGCTGTCGCAGCATTACGAATTTCTCCCGGGCGCACATTGGCCGCCGATACATTAGGATGTGCGCAATTCAGCAATGTGACGAAACGAAAAAAGGGCGCCGTCCGACGCCCCAATACTAACAGCTGTGCCAAGTTTCTAAGCAGATTTCCCGTTGGCCGCCTTCTTGGTCGATGCCACTTTTACTGCGCCATTTTTTCTCGGAGTGGAAACGGATTTCGGCCGCGTTTTTACTTCCTTGCCATCGGCAGATGCAGCAGAGCCTTCGAGCGCTTCACGCTCCTTCTTGGCTTGCTCCCAATGCTTGAAGTCATGTCCACTCGGACGGCCTTCCTCTTCCCAAAGCGCATAGGCACGCTTCTTGATCCACTCTTCCTGAGTTTCTGTCATCGCCGATCTCCAGTCACTGATGCGTGGTCTAACGCGATACTATGGTGAGAGTTCCAGACGAATCGCCTGGTTTCAAGCGGTTTTTGATGTGCTGCAAAAATGTTTCCCGCGGCGCAGCATTGTGAGGTTTTATGCGCCGCGCTTGAGGAGGGAGATAGCCTGGCATTCCCCACAATCAAGCGCGGTTCGGACGCCCGATGTGCATTTTGGGAGATCTCTCGCATTCGTGAAATGGGTTGGCGCCCCGCAAGTTCGCAATCGGCGTTTTGAAAGATCGTCTTCCGGTCTCTCTGCGCGCAATTGAACGGCTTTGTTTTGCGGCTATATTTCCCGCATATGTTTTATCTCATATCGAGCTACTGGCCGCATATTCTGTTTGCTATCTCCGTCGCCATGGGAGCCGTGGCCGCGATCCACGCGGCGATGACTAAGGAGGAAGTACGCGCCGCTATCGGCTGGGTAGGCGTCATCATCCTCTCGCCGATTATCGGCGCTGTTCTTTACGCGATCGCCGGCATAAACCGCATCCGCCGAGCATCTTTGAGCCTGCGGCGCGATGCGCTTCTGTCTGACGCCGCGTTGGATGAACTGGAAGCCTTCGACGCAGACGCCGACCTTGTCATCAGCGGCTTCGGGCGCCGTTTCGCGGCGATGCAGACCTTGGGCGATCGCGTCGCGCGTAATCCGCTTTCGACCGGCAACACCATCGACATGCTGGAAACGGGGGACGATTGCTATGCCGCGATGAAATCGGCGATCGATACCGCCGAGCGAAGCATTCTGCTCGAAACATACATCTTCGATCGCGACCAGATCGGCTTACGCATCGCCGATTCGTTGATCGCGGCGGTCAAGCGTGGGATCGAGGTGCGGGTCCTGATCGATGCGGTCGGCGCGCGCTATTCGGTGCCCAGCATCCTCGGTTATCTCGCCAGTGGCGGTGTCACCGTGTCGGTCTTCAACGGCAATGTCATCATGGGTCTCCGGCTGCCCTATGCCAATCTCCGTACCCACCGAAAGATCCTCATTGTCGATGGACGCATCGCGCTGACCGGCGGCATGAACATTCGGGAGGGGTTCAGCCGCGAGTTCGCCGGCGAAGATTTTGCCCATGACACCCATTTCAGCGTCACCGGACCCGTTGTCGCCGATCTTTTCGATATCGCCGCCGAAGACTGGCGTTTCACGACCGGCGAAGTTCTGAACGATGAGGTCTGGCAGACGGCGACGCCCGAGCGCCAACCGGGTGATCCCGTCTTCATGCGCATTGTCGCATCGGGACCTGATCGGAGCGTCGAGACGAACCACAAGATGCTGATGGGCGCTTTCTCCGTTGCCCGCAGCTCGATCAAGATCATGTCGCCCTACTTCCTGCCGGACCGGGAACTCATCAGCGCGCTCGCTACGGCGGCAAGGCGCGGAGTGGATGTCGATATCGTCATTCCCGCCGCCAACAATCTGGTGTTGGTCGATCGCGCGATGACGGCCCAGTTCGACCAGATCTTGAGCAACTACTGCCGGATCTGGCGCTCGAACGGTGCCTTCAGCCATTCCAAGCTGCTGTCGATAGACGGCGTCTGGTCCTATGTCGGCTCCTCCAACCTCGATCCACGATCGCTGCGGCTCAACTTCGAGATCGACATGGAAGTGCTGAACGAGGGCTTCGCGGCGGAGATAGACGAGCGCATCGACGAGGCGCTCCGCAATGCGTCACCAGTCACGCTGGCGGGCTTGCGTAGCCGCCCTTTTCCGGTGCGCCTGCTTGAAAAAGTGCTCTGGCTGGGATCGCCTTATCTCTAGGCTTCCGGCGGATTTTTTGTCGTCGGACATGGCAAGTTCATTGGCTCGGCCTATAATTCGACATCGAACCGGTAAGATCAACTGAGCTTCAGCAACGCCGATGCATGCCAGAAAAGACAGCCTTCCAGCCAGCATCCTAGCCTCTATTCGAAATCGCAAGCGGCATCTGGACGCGGCGATTCGCGAGATGGTGCCAAGGAGCGAGGGAACGCTGATCGCTTCCTACAATGTTCACAAATGCGTGGGCAATGACCGACGTTTCGATCCGGAGCGGACGTGCCGGGTGATCCATGAGATCGACGCCGACGTGATTGCTCTGCAGGAAGCCGACACGCGTTTTGGCGAGCGAACCGGCATCCTCGACCTCGGTCGGCTCGAGCGCGAGACGGGCCTGCTCCCGGTGCCGGTCAGCGGCATGGCCAAGGCGCATGGGTGGCATGGCAACGTCGTGCTTTTCAAGAAGGGACTGGTGCGCGACGTGCATCAGGTCAATCTCCCAGGCTTGGAACCGCGCGGCGCGCTGGTTGCCGAACTCGAGCTGGAGAGGGGAGGAGCCCTGCGGATCATCGCGGCGCATTTCGGCCTTCTACGTCATTCACGCGCGCGTCAGGCCAAGGTGCTGATCGAACTGATGGCCGACAAGGCCGAGGTTCCGACAATCCTGCTCGGCGATCTCAATGAGTGGCGGCTTGGCGACCGCTCGTCGCTGCACGCCTTCCAGTCGGTCTTCGGTCCGCAACCCGATGCCGTGCCGAGTTTTCCCGCAAGGTTGCCGGTGCTGGCGCTCGACCGGATGATGGCCAACCGCAAAGGTGTTCTCACGACGGTTGAGGCGCACGACACGCCGCTCTCCCGGGTCGCGTCCGATCATTTGCCGATCAAGGCCATGGTCAATCTTGACCGGGTCGAGGAGCTCTCGGCGCAACTCTGATTGGCGGAGCGTCTCAGGCTTGACTCCTTCGCCGGCCATGGCACGTTCTCTCGGCGCTAGGCTGGAGAGAGATTGGATGTTTCGCGTTGGAGATTTGAGGTGGCAAGTCGGTCGGTCCGCCCGATGTCTGCCGGCCCGCCGTGCGGACGCTGTCCCGCTGCTGATGGCGGTATTGATTTCATGCATTTGGCTATTGCTGCTGCCGCTGTCCGCGCAGGCCTTCGATCCCGGTCCGCAGACCGGAGCTTCCGTCGATCAGGTCGCCAAGCTGGTGGAAGTCTGGAACAGATATTACGGCTCCGCCGATAGCGTGCGCGAGCGAAGGGCTGCATTCGAAGCAATGATGCAGGAGACACCCGAGCCGACCCGCGTGCAGATCAAGCCAGTGGACGCAGGGGGCGTCGACGCTCAACTGATTTGGCCTGCTCGACTGCATCATCCGATCGGTCGGCGCGTGATCCTTTATGTCCATGGCGGTGACTTCTATGGCGGTTCACTGCGAACGCATCGCGCGCTTGCCGGTGCGCTCGCGAAGGCCGCATCCAGCGACGTGCTGCTGATCGACTACCGGCGCGCACCGGAATATCCCTATCCGGCGCCTATCGATGATACGCTCACAGCCTACCGGTGGCTGCTCGATACCGGTTATGAAAACGACAACATCGTCGTTGTCGGCGATTCCGCCGGCGGCAATCTCGCGCTCGAAGCCGTGCTGCGGCAAATGCAGGTCAATGGTCCGCTTCCGGCCGCGGTGGTCGCGACGAGCCCGATGACCGATCTGGCGGCCGGTCCGTCCATGATGTCGCCGAAAGCGAGTGATCCAATGGTCGATGCCACTCGCCTGGACGCACTTCGCAAGGCTTACATCGGAAATCGCGCACCGACGGATCCTGACATTTCGCCCATCTACGCGCCGCTCGCAGGATTTCCACCGCTTCTGATGCAGGTCGGCTCGGGAGAGGCGCTCCTGGACGATACGGTCCGATTTTCTGAAAAGGCGCGTCAAGCGGGAGTCGATGTCAGCACCGAAGTCTGGCCGGGAATGGTGCACCAATGGCAGTTGTTTCCGTTTTGGCTCGACGACGCCAGACGCTCCAATCAGCGCATCGCGGAGTTCGCGATCGCTCATTTCGCCGACAAGCCGTTGCAGTAGGCGAGCGCCTGGAACACCGGAACGGCTAGTTTCTGAACACGGTGCAGGGTGTGCCCGCGGCCTTGATCTCCTGGCATAGTCTGGTCGCCTCCGCCCTGGTCTCCCGGCCGATCCGGGCGGCATAGCGAGGACGATATCCGAAATTGCCGCCTCTCTGTCGAACGATGACGGCCCGCTCCGCGCTCATTGGGCCTGAAAGTCTGCTGATCGCGGTATCGAAAAGTCGGCCGGCGATCGACGGGTCGTAGTGCGCGGCAAGCTGGATGCCCCAAGGTGCCCAGTCCGCGGATCTGGCGAGCACGGGTTCCCGCATGCGCCGGGTATCGGCGAGCGCAATGCATCCATCCAGGAACGACATGCCGTCCTGAAGTTCGGGGGCGACGAGAGCGGGCGGATCGCTTTTCGAGGTTTCGACGGTGCTGCCTGTGATCGCGAACACATAGTCGCGGGTTTCGATGGGCAGTCGGCCCGAGTCGAGAAAACGCTGCAAGCCGTTTTCGCCGGCATTGTATGCCGCGGCGGCGAGGCCGAGATTGCCGAAACGGGATTTCAGCTCCCGCAGATAAAGTGCTGAGGCTTCCAGCGCCTGGACGACGTCGAAGGTATTGGAGAGTTTGCGAAGCCGCGCCGTCGAAGGCATGAATTGCGCGATGCCTTCGGCGCCCTTGGGGCTGACCGCTTCCGGCTTGAAAAGGCTCTCGCGCCAGATAAGCCGCGCGAAGAAAGGTGCCGGCAGGTCGTTGCGCAGGGCGAAATGTTCCATCGTCCGGCAGAGATCACGGTTGAAGCTTTCCTGTCGGATGCAATTCGCAAAGCCGGTCTCCGGGTCGGGGACTGCCGTTCCATAGAGGCAGCTGGCCGTTGTCTCTTCCTGGGCCGTAGCCGGGACTGGCAAGCCCGTCAGCAGCGCCGCCGGCACAGCGCGGACCAATGCCCTCAAGATCATGTTGGAAGACCCGGTATCGTCATTGCTACGTTCGATCCCGCCGGATCGATCCTCTCAAGATCGCAACGACATTTTTCGGGCATTTCATTTCGACCGCCATTTGTAATTTCCCGCTCTCCAAAGCGTGAAAATATCGAGCCAAGATGCGGGTTGACAATAATCATCCCGAAGCAGAAACAGCCGAGGGCAAACGGGCCGCTGCTGTCGTAGCGCATTGTCGCCCAACGGATATTCACAGTGCAGCAAGATAGCGTTCTTCGCCACCCCGGCTACCTCAATTTCGCCGCCTCCCGCGTCTTCTCCTCCCTCTCGTTCCAATGCGTCGCCATTGCCATGGGATGGATGATCTACGACCGGACGCACAGTGCCTTTGCCCTGGCGCTTGTCGGCCTCTGCCAGTTTCTACCTATGGTGGTGCTGACCTTCGTCGTGGGTCAGGTCGCCGACCGGTTTGACCGGCGGCGCATCGGTCTGGTGTGCCAACTCATCGAGGCGGCCGTTGCCGGAATTCTGGCGATCGCCACTTGGCAGGATTGGTTGACGCCGGCGGGCATTCTTGTCGCGGTGACGATCATGGGTGCCACGGTGGCATTCGAAAGGCCGACGATGGCGGCTCTGCTTCCAAGCATCATGCCGGCGGCGCTGCTGCAGCCTGCGATTGCCACATCCACCTCGATGATGCAGACGGCGCTGATCGTCGGACCCTCGCTCGGCGGCCTCCTCTACGGTCTCGATCCTGTCGCACCCTTTGCCGTTGCCGCGGTCCTGTTCCTGGTCGCCAGCATCAACGTCATCTCCATCAGGATGGAATGGGCTCCAACCAAGCGCGAGCCCGTGACCATGGCCTCGGTCTTCGCCGGCGTCTCCTTCATAAAGAGCCGCCCCGTCATGCTCGGCACGATTTCGCTCGATCTTTTCGCGGTTTTGCTCGGCGGCGCCACTGCCCTGCTGCCGATGTTCGCCCGCGACATCCTCCACGCCGGCCCATGGAGTCTCGGTTTCCTGCGAGCCGCACCGGCGATTGGGGCACTGGTCATGTCGATCGTGCTGGCGAGAAAACCGCTGACCACTCGGGTCGGCGCCAAGATGCTCTGGGCTGTCGCCATCTTCGGCATGGCGACGATCATATTCGCGCTGTCAACCAACATAGCGCTTTCCATACTGGCGCTGCTCTTCGTGGGAGCATCGGATACGGTCAGTGTCGTTGTCCGGAGCTCACTCGTGCAGCTGCTGACTCCCGAAGACATGCGAGGGCGTGTCAATGCGGTGAATTCTCTGTTCATCGGAACGTCCAACCAACTTGGCGAATTCGAATCCGGGATGCTGGCGGGCGTCATGGGACCGGTGGCCGCCGGGGTGCTCGGCGGCGTCGGTACGATTATCGTCGTCCTGCTCTGGACGCGGGCGTTCCCCGATCTCGCCAAGGTCAAGACGTTGCAGGGATGAGATGTGGCAGGCAGTGCGCCGGGCCACATCCGTTTTCCCATAAACTCAGCCGAATGTGAATGCGTAAGCATCGACACCTGGATCCAGAAATTCGATCCTGAAATCCCTGGCTGCGACATCCCCGGTCTGACGCACGAGCTGGTAGAGCCGCGTCGAGCCGATCGTTCCGTTTCCCTCGGCATCTGTGTCCGACCCATGGCTGGCGCCGGGGGGCTTGCCGTCGATGGTGACGCGGAAACGGATAGGTTTGCCGTTGCCGCCCGGCCCAAGCACAAGATGGAGGTCGCGGGCACTGAAACGGTAGGCGATGGCGCCGTCGGGCGTGTCGAGGGTGGCCTTTTCAGCTGCAACGGTCCAGGTGCCGGCGAGCGCCCATTCGTTGAGTCCAAGATTGCTGATCGTGTAGTCTCGCGACGCGTCGCGTCCCAACCTCTGCGGTGAAGCGAAACCCGTTGCCTGGCTGTAGCCGAGATAGGTCTCGCCCGATCCGATGTGCGCGAGATCGGGGCCTGCTTCCGCGCCCTTGGCATCAGGCTTCACCATGTCCTTCGAGGCGGTATCACTGCCGGCTTCACGGAGAAGGTCCTGGATCGCCTTTTCCGTCTCGCCGTAGCTGCCTTCGCCGAAGTGGTGATAGCGAATCTGGCCCTTGGCATCGATCAGGTAGTGCGCAGGCCAATAGCTGTTGTCGAAGGCGCGCCAGATGCGATAGTCGTTGTCGATCGCCACGGGATAGCCGATCTTGAAGTCGCCGACCGCCTGCTTCACGTTGTCGATCTTCTTCTCGAAGGCGAACTCCGGGGCGTGGACGCCGATGACCACGAGGCCCTGATCCTTGTACTTGTCCCACCAGGCACGAACATAGGGCGTGGTACGGATGCAGTTGATGCAGGAGTAGGTCCAGAAATCGACCAGCACGACCTTGCCACGCAGCTGCTCGGCCGTCAGCGGCGGCGAGTTCAGCCATTCGACGGCGCCGTCGAGCGCGGGTGCCGTACCTTCTACCGGCAGGCCGCTACGGAAAGCCTTTCTCGTGTCGATCATCGCTCCATTGCTGGCGACAAGGGAGGCCGGAGCTTCTGCTCGTTCTCCATGCAGACGA
Organism: Rhizobium sp. S152; assembly: GCF_030380735.1. Lineage (GTDB taxonomy): Bacteria > Pseudomonadota > Alphaproteobacteria > Rhizobiales > Rhizobiaceae > Rhizobium. The sequence goes on from NZ_JAUDRZ010000003.1 coordinate 150,466, forward strand.
TCGAGCAGGGCCTGTTCCAGCGAGGAGGTGCGGGCGTATGAAATCCGCGACAAGAGGCTGGTGTCGAGCCCGAACGCGGCCACGGCGACGCCGACCAGAACCAATGTGCCAAGTCCCTGCCGGATACGTTCGCCTATGGCGAGTGAGCGCTTCATCGCATCGAACACGCGTCCGCCAATGAGGAGTGCTGCTGCAAGCGAGCTGGCGGCCCCGAGCGCATAGGCAAACAGCAGCAGGGTCGTTTCGATATTGGCGCCCTGAAGTGCCGCACCTGTAAGCACGAGCCCGAGGATCGGGCCTGCGCAGGGCGCCCACAACAGGCCGGTAGCGATGCCGAGAACGAGAGAGCCGGCAACGCTCGGCGCGGCGCGCGTTCCGCCGGTGATGTTGACGAGCCGGTTACCGAGATCGACGACCGGCTGCATCAGGAATGTGGAAACGCGCGAAGACAGAAGGCTGAGACCGAAGCCCGCCAAAAGCAGAAGGGCCGCGAGGCGGCCGAATTCGTTGAGCTGGATGGCCCAGCTGCCGCCCACGGCCGCAAGCGTCGCCACCAGCGCGAAGGTGGCGGCCATACCCGCCAGCAGCGGCAGCGTGCTGCGCATGAAGGGCTGGCCGGCGCGGGCGAACACGAATGGCAGGATCGGCAGGATGCAGGGGCTGAGGATGGTCAGCGCGCCGCCGAGATAGGCAATGATGAGAAGCGTCATCGTCTTTGTCCTTTAAGAGGATGGATCGACGCCAGTCAGGCGGAGGGCTCGACCAGCATCGCGCTCATATGTCCGTGGTGACGTATCTCGCATGTGTCCGGCAGGCGGCCGAACTGTACCAAAGTGTAGCGAGGCGCGGCTGCGAGGCGACGAGGTCACCAGGACGCCTCCGAAATGCCGATCTGCCGGCCGCCGGCTGGCAATTGTATCGCAATGTATCCACGCTTCGCCCTGCTACATCAGGATGCAAAATGATCGGTCGGCGACACATCGCGCATACATCGGCATGGTGTTGTTCCCTCATCGCAACGACACAGGAGCCCACGATGTCTGATCAGATCAATTTGCAGCGCCGCCGTTTCTTTGGAATGGCTGCCATGACCTTCGCTGCCGTCGAACTCGGCATGGCCGCCGCCGCAAGCGCACAGCCGGCAGCCACGCCGGCGACGAAGGCCGCCGGCCATACCTCCTTTGCCGCGCTGAAGCAGGTCAAGGCTGGTGTGCTCGATGTCGGCTATGCCGAGGCGGGTCCGGCCGACGGTCCGGCGGTTCTGCTTCTGCATGGCTGGCCCTACGATATCTACAGCTTCGTTGATGTCGCTCCGCTGCTGGCCGATGCCGGCTACCGCGTCATCATTCCGTATCTCCGCGGCTACGGCACCACCCGCTTCCTGTCAGACGCGACACCGCGCAACGGCCAGCAGGCGGCGCTCGCCGCCGACATGATCGCGCTGATGGACGCGCTCGGCATCGAAAAGGCGATCGTCGCCGGCTATGACTGGGGTGCACGCACCGTCAACATCATGGCCGCACTCTGGCCGGAGCGCTGCAAGGCCATGGTCTCCGTCAGCGGCTACCTGATCGGGAGCCAGGAGATCAATAGGAAGCCATTGCCGCCGAAGGCGGAACAGGCGTGGTGGTACCAGTTCTACTTCGCCACCGAACGCGGCCGCCTCGGCTACGAGGCCAACCGCCACGACTTCGCGAAGCTCATCTGGGAGACCGCTTCGCCAAGCTGGCATTTCGATGACGCGACTTTCGATCGATCCGCCGCTGCCTTCGAGAACCCCGACCATGTCGAGATCGTTGTGCATAATTATCGTTGGCGGCTGGGACTGGTCGAGGGCGAGTCACAATATGACGGCTTCGAAGAGCGGCTGGCGAAGGGCCCTGTCATCACCATCCCGACGATCACGATGGAAGGCGATGCCAACGGTGCGCCGCATCCGGAGCCCTCGGCCTATGCGAAGAAGTTCTCCGGTCCCTACCAGCATCGCACTGTCGGCGGCGGCATCGGCCATAATCTGCCGCAGGAGGCGCCGCAGGCCTTCGCCCAGGCGATCATTGATGTCGACAAGCTCTAGCTTGGAAAACCTCCCAAGCCATCACGTGGCCCCTTCGCGGCAGGCGGAACTGGGTTTATTGGAGAAGGGCGGCGGATGCGCCGCCTTCGCGAGACGGTAATTGGAAATCCTGTGATGGAGCACATCGATCATATCCTGATCGTCGATGACGATCGCGAAATCCGCGAGCTGGTGTCGAGCTATCTGACGAAGAACGGCTTGCGCACGACGGTCGCGGCCGATGGCCGCCAGATGCGCAGCTTTCTCGAAGGAAATACGGTCGATCTGATCGTGCTTGACGTCATGATGCCGGGCGACGATGGCCTCGTTCTTTGCCGGGAACTGCGCGCCGGCAAGCACAAGGCGACGCCGATCCTGATGCTGACCGCGCGCAGTGACGAGCTCGATCGGGTGCTGGGTCTTGAGATGGGCGCCGACGATTACCTGGCAAAGCCGTTTGCCGCGCGCGAACTTCTGGCACGCATCAAGGCGATCCTGCGCCGCACCCGCATGCTGCCGCCCAATCTGCAGATCAGCGAGGCCGGCCAGCTTCTGACGTTCGGCGACTGGAAGCTCGATACCGTGGCACGTCACCTGCTCGACAAGGACGGAACGGCAATTGCGCTGAGCGGCGCCGAATACCGCCTGTTGCGCGTGTTCATTGATCATCCGCAGCGGGTGCTCAACCGAGACCAGCTGCTCAACCTCACCCAGGGCCGCGACGCCGACCTGTTCGATCGCTCGATCGATCTGCTGGTCAGCCGCGTGCGCCAGCGTCTGGGCGACGACGCACGCGAACCGACCTACATCAAGACAGTGCGCAGCGAGGGCTATGTCTTCTCCGTGCCGGTAGAAATCCTGGAGCTTCGGGCGTGACGGCGGCTGTGCTCCGTCATCTATGGCCGAAGACGCTGCGGGCGCGAATCTTTCTCATCCTGCTGGTCGGTCTGGCGGTTGCCTATGGGCTTTCCTTTAGTGTGCTCTATACCGAGCGCTACATGTCGGCCAAGGCCGTCATGCTGGGCACGCTGGAAAACGACGTCGCGACCTCGATCGCCGTACTCGACCGGCTGCCCGCGGATCAGCGCGCCGATCTGCTCGATCGGCTGAGCCGTGGCAATTATCGTTTCATCCTGGGGCCGGGAAGCAAGGGCGTTCCCGATACCTCTAGCCGCGCGGCCGAAATCGCCGGCCGGCTCGAGGATGCGGTGGATCATCGCTTCCCGCTCAGCATCGAAGCGATCCCCGGCGATGTTGCGCGGCTGCAGGCGCATCTCAGCTTGAGCGATGGCAGCCCGCTGACGATCGACATCACGCCGCGCGGGGTCATGCCGATCGCGCAATGGCTGCCTTATGTTTTCGTCGTCCAGATGCTGCTGCTGATCGTCGTTGCCTGGCTTGCCGTGCGTCAGGCGATCCGCCCGCTGGGCGATCTTGCTGCCGCCGCCGATGCGCTGGACATGAGCAGTAAGGGGCCGGTGATGAGCGATGCGGGGCCGACCGAGGTGGCGCATGCCGCCAAGGCCTTCAACGCCATGCGAGACAGGATCGCCCACTATCTTGAAGAGCGCGTTCAGATTCTGGCGGCCATCTCGCATGACCTGCAGACGCCGATCACTCGCATGCGCTTGCGCGCCGACATGGCGGATGAGGGGCCGGGCAAGGACAAGCTGCTGCACGATCTCGGGGAGATCGAGCGGCTGGTGCAGGATGGCATTGCCTATGCGCGGAGCTCGCACGGCAGCGGCGAGAAGTTCTCCCGCATCGATCTGGCGTCGTTCATCGAGAGCCTGAGCTACGATTATCAGGATACCGGCAAGTCGGTCTCCGTAATCGGCATGGTGCAGGGTACAGCCGCGACAAAGCCGCATGCGCTGCGGCGCATCCTGTCGAACTTCATCGATAATGCCCTGAAATTCGCGGGTGCTGCCGAGGTCAGCGTGGAGCGCCGAGGCGAGAGCGACATCGTGATCAGCGTGCTCGACCGTGGGCCCGGCATTCCTGAAGAGCAGCTGGACGCGGCGATGCAGCCGTTCTACCGGCTCGAGCAGTCGCGCAACCGCGAGACGGGCGGTTCCGGGCTGGGGCTTGCGATCGCGCAGCAGCTGGCGGCGGCGATCGGCGGATCGGTCCGCCTCTATAATCGCGACGGCGGCGGTCTTGTCGCCGAACTCGTCATTCACTGAAGGAATTTGTAGCCGGGCATGTCCAGGCGCCGGAATGCTACGTTTCGTTACAGTTCGCCGCCTTGCCAAAATATGCCGGATACATCGGCAGCGCAAAAACCACTCCGTCAACGGACGCCGCACTGGGCGGCGCAACAAGGAGTGTTCGCGATGACCAAGATCGACAAGGTTCTCTATACCGGCAAGACCCACACCACCGGCGGCCGCGAGGGCTTCTCGCGCAGCAGCGACGGCGAACTGGATGTGACGCTGTCGCCTCCCGGCAGCAAGCGCGCCGGTACCAACCCCGAACAACTGTTCGCGGCCGGCTGGTCCGCCTGCTTCATCGGCGCAATGGGCATCGCTGCCGCCGCGCAGAAGGTGCAACTGCCTTCCGATGTGTCGGTCGATGCGGAAGTGGATCTGGGCACCGCCGAAGGCGCCTATTTCCTGCAGGCGCGGCTGACGATCAATCTGCCCGGCGTCGACAAGGCGGTCGCCCGGTCGATCGTCGAAGCCGCTCACCAGACCTGCCCCTATTCCAAGGCGACACGCGGCAATATCGACGTCGAATTGATCCTGGCCTGAAAAACGAGGGAGCATCACGATGAGAATGATGGTTCTTTGCATGCTGGGCGCGGCGATATTCGCGGCTCCCTGCCTTTACGATATCGGGTCACGAGAGCCGTCGCCCTTGGTTGGGGCGATCGCGGCGACCACAGGCTGGTAGCCTCCTGAAAGTGCCCTGTCCGCGCCACGCGGGCGGGGCATTCGCTAACGCAACGACAGGGCCGCGACGAAGAGGTCCCAGCGTTCATCGAAGAGGATGCGGCAGGCGGCTTCATCGAATGTGTCCGTGGGGGCGAGCCGCACGCGGTTGCTCGCGCCTTCCAGAAGATCGACCAGAATGGCGCAGATGGCGGTCGGGTCGCCGGCACGCATGACGTTTGCGGCTTGCGCCGTGACGATCACCGCTTCCAGCGGCTCCAATGCTGTGGCGGACCAGGCAGCAAGCTTCTCGCCGATGGATGTGGATATGGCGGCTTCGGCCATGACGGCCAGATAGAAGGCGGCGTAGTCGCGTGCGATGCCGAAGGTGAAATAGCGCAGGGCCACCGCATGCAGGGCCTCGAGAGGTTCACACCTTGCTTCGGCGGCCTGCACAAGCGCCTCGCGGAAACGCCCGAGGTCGCGGGCGACGACAGCCTCCAGAAGGGCGCCCTTGTTCGGGTAACGGCGATAAAGCGTGTGCTTCGACATGCCGAGGTCGGCCGCGATCGCATCGAGCGAGGCGCTGCCTATCCCCCTCTTCGCGAACACGGCGCGCGCGCCATCAAGAAGTCGTTCGCCGATCGCGGCCGCCTGATCCTTGCGCGGCCGGCCGCCGGGGCGGGTGTGGTTTGTCTTCAATGTCCGTCACATCCGGTGGTGCGCCGCTGCGAGGGCGGCGTTGTTGCACATTCGGTCGAATTTTGATAATCGGCACGATACCGTGCTGTTTTTAGTTTTTCAAGAAGGCGTCAGGCGATGTCCTCCATCACCATCAATGATCTTTCCTGGACAAAGCCGGACGGCCAGGCGGTGTTTTCCGATCTCAGCCTGAGCTTCGTCGGCGAACGCGCCGGCCTCGTCGGCCGCAACGGTGTCGGCAAGACGACGCTTTTGAAACTGCTCGCCGGCGAGTTTCAGCCGCGGGCGGGCAACGTGACGCTCAACGGCACCGTCGCTATGGTTCGGCAGACCGTCCATGTGGGAACGGGAGAGACTGTCGCCTCGCTGTTCGGGGTGGCGGAGGCGATGTCGATCCTTGAGCGCGCCGAAGCCGGCACGGCAAGCATGGAGGAGCTTGCGGAGGCGGACTGGGCGCTTGAGGACCGCATGGTCGCGGCGCTCGCCCGCGTCGGGTTCGCTGCAGACGCGAATACATTGCTGACGACGCTGTCGGGTGGGCAGCGGACTCGTGTCGGCCTCGCAGCAGCTATATTTCGCGAACCCGATTTTCTCCTATTGGACGAGCCGACGAACAACCTTGATCGCGACGGCCGGCAGGCGGTCATCGATCTCCTCGCCGGCTGGCGCAGCGGCGCCATCGTCGTCAGTCATGATCGCGAATTGCTTGACGAAATGGATGCAATCGTCGAGATGACATCGCTCGGTGCCCGCCGCTATGGCGGCAACTGGACCGCCTATCGCGCGATGAAACTCCTTGAACTGGACGCGGCGGAGCACGATCTCGCGCATGCCGAAAAGTCGATCGCCGAAGTCAAGCGCAAGACGCAGCTCGCCGCCGAGCGAAAGGACCGGCGCGATGCAGCGGGTGCTCGTAAGGGGGCCAAAGGCGACATGCCGCGGATCGTCGCCGGCATGCGAAAGAGCAGCGCCGAGGCCAGCAAGGGGCAAGCGTCGAAGCTGGCGGAACGGCAACTTAGCGGGGCGCAGGAGAGCCTTAGCGCGGCGAAATCGCGTATCGAAGTCCTACAGCCGTTTTCCATCAAGCTGCCATCGACGGGCCTTGCAGCGGGTCGATCCGTTCTGACCCTCGATCATGTTGATGCCGGCCATGATCCCGAAAGTCCAATTATCCGTGATCTTTCACTGTCGATCGTCGGCCCCGAACGCGTCGCGGTGACCGGCCCCAACGGTGCCGGCAAGACGACGCTGTTGAAGCTTGTCTCGGGCGCGCTCGAGCCGTTTCGCGGCAAGGTGAGCGTGCAGGTGGCGTATGCGATGCTCGATCAGACGGTTGGCATCCTTGAAGCGGAGGATACGATCCTCGGAAACTTCACTCGGCTCAATCCGCAATCGACGGAAAATGAGTGCCGGGCCACGCTCGCGAGCTTTCTTTTCCGAGCGGACGCGGCGCTGCAACGGGTCGCCACCCTCAGCGGCGGACAGATGTTGCGCGCCGGGCTTGCCTGCGTGCTCGGCGGCCCGCGGCCGCCGGCGCTGCTTGTTCTCGACGAGCCGACCAATCATCTTGATATCGATTCGATCGAGGCGGTTGAAGCCGCGCTCGTTGCCTATGACGGTGCCCTTCTGGTCGTGAGCCACGACGAAACGTTCCTCGGCAATATCGGCGTCACCAGGCGGCTGGAATTGGTCAAGGGACCCGGCTGACGATCACACGGCAAAGCCGCTTGCTCCGCTCATGTAGCCCAAGTTTTCGCTGCGGTGGCTGGCTCAGCCAGCGTAGTGACCAGCAAAGGCATCGGCGGCGGATTTGACGACGACGGCGACGCTGAGCCCCTTCGTGACCGGGGCTCCTGCCGCTCCCTTGTCCGCAGCGGCCTTCAAGCCGCCGTTCGCCGGCGGGTCAAGCGGCTTCACTGTTCCGGCGGTCAGATCCGCAACCCACAGACCTTTTTCTCCTGCAATGCCGATGACGACTACTTTTGTCATGCTTTGACTCCCCTGGAGATCGGTTTCTAAAATCCTGCTTTCTTGAGGCCTTCGCGATAAAGATCCTTGTGCCACTGCTCTTTGCTCGGCACCGCCGACAGCCAGCGGTCGACGTCGAAATTGGGGTTCGCCTCCAGCACGCGCCGAACGAACATCTGTGCCATGTCCTGGCGCCCCAGCATCGCGAAACTCGCCGCCGAGAGTCTGTCGGCCAATCCCGGATTTGCCATCTGGCTGATATAGTCGAGCGCCGCCTCGAACTCGCCCAACGCATAGTTCGCACCGGCGCCGGTCCAGAAATAGGTGTCGGGGCTTAGCGGGTTGAGCTCGATTGCCCGCTCGATCTTCTTCAGCGCCATGGATGGAAGAGAGCAGTGGACCAACGTATCCGCATGGTCGGCGACGATATCGGCATAGTGCGGCGCCAGGGTCTCGGCGATTTCCATCGCCGAAGCGCTTTCGTCGAACGCGCCCTGCAAGAGCTTGGCGACGCCGAATTCCCGATACCCGTCGGCGAGGTCGGAGCGTTCCCGGATGGCCTTCGCGGCGTAGGCCTCCGCGGTCTTCAGAAGCTCGATATCGCCGCGGGCACTGAGCAGCCATTCCTTCGAATAGGTGCGTCCGATCGCGCTGAGAGCCGGCGCGAAGCTTGGGCTCGCATCGACCGCGGCACTCATCTCCTCGCGCGCCCGCTGCAGGCTGGGAAGCGTCAACTGGCCGAGATGCTGCCTTCCAACCAGGAACCGGCGATAGGCGGCCGGGCTCAGTTCGTAATCGGACTGCTCCTGACGGTGGCGATCGATCTCGCCCGAGACCGAGATGGCGATCTGTCGCGATAGCGCGCGCCTGTCTCGCACGAGGCTCAGATGGTTGAGGCTGAAACGTTCGGCCCAGATGATCTTGCTGTCGTCGAAGAAGATAAGTTGCGCGAACAGGGTGACATCGCCACCCGTGCTGCTGATGCGCGTTGCCAGCACATAGTTGACATGATGCCGTTTGAAGAACGCGGCTTGCGTTTCCATGTGATGGCCGATCTGCACGGCCGAATGCGGAGCGATGACCTGCAGGCTGTTATAGGCACAGAAACCGATCGTGATGTCTTCGATCAGCGAGGTGGCCAGGATGCCGGCCTCTGGGCGAATGGATTGGTTGCTGGGCGGCAGCAGCACGAGGCGTGGCAACACGGCCTGCCGGCCGCCGGTATCGACAAGGCTCGATCGAATGTCGTCGGTGAATGCCTGGGCGGGCTGTCGTCCGAGCGTGGGTTCCCTGCGCAGCGCGGTATTGAGGACATCGACGCTCCGCGAGATCGAGCCGCTACGTTCGGCGAAGTGGCGTTGAAGCGAGGCCACGTCCTCTTCGGCGTTGAAGATATCTATCAACAACTTCAACGTGTCGGGATCCGATGCCTCCGATCGGAACAGGACAATGGCCGCTTTTCTGATCAGCTTCGACTCGTCGCCCGTATGTGGCAGGCGCACGGCTGCACGCAGTGCGCTCGAGAGAAGGTCGACATGAAAGGCTTCCTGCATGGCGAGCCAATTGCCGAAAATAGGGCTGTTGCAGTTCACCATTCCCATGAATGGTTTGCTGAAGAGTTCGTGGAGGTGCCCGAGCCATGAGAAGGGCTCGTATCCCTCCTGGTCCCCGCTCGGAAGATCCGAAGACAGCACCTCCCGGTCCACCGAGACCTTGGCCTCGTCGAACGAAAGCAGGGAGACGCCGATCTCTTTCTGCCGTTTTGCGATTGCCGACATCAATTCGTGAAAGTTGGAAAGCAGAACGCTGCCTTCACCGTTGCCCCACAGAAAAGCGGCCAATGAGGTGCGGCAGGCAGAACCGTCGGCTCTAGTCAGCAAATGGGCGAGCAGCAGCAAGCCGTAGTCGGGAAAAACAACGTCGTTGCCTCTGCTATCCGAGAGCCGCAACGATCCGAATGTCTTCAGAACGTAAGCCATTTTCCCCTCTACGCGACGCCGTCATTCAGTTGAAACTAAAATACAACAAGAAATTGAAAACCACAATGCAGCCCCTGTTCGAAAATGACAATCAAAAATGTGATCTCAGGGTTGTGTTTAAAGGCATGCCGCGACCAGTCTCGTTTCATGCCATATTCGCGGCATCCGCTTGTCTTATCAATGAGCACCCGATTCGAAAGCTGGAGCCCGATATGAAGCATCTGACCACCTCGATCGCGTCGATCGCATCTGTATTTGTAACCGCGGTTGTTCCGCTCTCGGCTGCGCAGGAAAGCTCCCCCAAAACGGATGCGCTGGTCGGTCGCGCTTGGGTAGAGACAAAGCCGCAATCCGGCTTGCCTGGCGTGATGATGGTGTTTCTTGGCGATGGGACGTTGCTGATGGACTCCTGCTGGGAAACCTATGCGCTTCGCAAGTGGACGCGCACCGGGCCGGATGCCGTTAGCTGGGATGAGGATGGCGCGAAGGTCTCCGCGAAAATCAAATCGCTGACCCAGAGCCAGCTCACGCTTCAGGTGAAAGCAGGCAAGGATGTGGTTGAACACCGCTATGCGAGGGGCAGGGCCCCATACGTATGTCCCGATATGAAGCGATAGCCGCTCCGGCGAAGTTCATGCAATCCAAACGGGCGAAGAGCGGGTCATGAGAGTGCTACCGGGTGCAATGGGATTGGTGTTTGCGACGCTCATGGGCACCGCCTATGCCGCGCAGGCTGACGACCGCCTCTGCGAAGCCGCGAGCTTTGGCGGTGCCAGCTACGCCGTCTGCACCGTGAAGCGCGATGCCGATGCTGTTCACCTTTTCTGGCGCGGAGCCGACGGTCAGCCCTATCGCACATTTTCCGCCCTGGCGGACGCCGTCCAAGCTCGAGGACAGACGCTCGCCTTCGCGATGAATGGCGGGATGTTCGATGACGACTTCTCTCCGGTTGGCCTCTACGTCGAGGACGGTCGGGAGTTGCGGCCGGTTAATACCGCCAGCCGCCTGGGCTCTCCGGCCTCGGTGCCGAACTTCTACAAGAAACCCAATGGCGTGTTCTTCATTGACGAAAAAGACGCCGGCATCCTTTCGACGGAAGAGTACTTGAAACGCCGACCGAACGTGAAAATCGCCACGCAATCCGGTCCGATGCTCGTCATCAACGGGGTGCTGCATCCGGCCTTTATCCAGGGATCGACCGATCGCAGGCGCCGTGATGGTGTCGGCATCTGCGGCGATGACATAAAATTCGTGATCAGCGAGGACGACGTGAACTTCCATGACTTCGCGCGCGTGTTTCGCGATGACCTCAAATGCTCGAATGCCCTGTTTCTCGACGGCGGCCGGGGAACGGGTCTCTACAGTCCGGAACTCGATCGCAACGATCGCTCGGGACATGGAGGCTACGGGCCGATGATCGCGATCGTGCGATAACGAAGCTGCATCGCACGATTGCTGTCACATGGTTGCACCGATCTGCCAGGGCACGAACTCGTTTCGCCCATAGCCGAGCAGTTCCGACTTCGACCGCTTGCCCGAGGCCGTGTCGAGGATGATCTGAAAGATCTCGCGACCTTTCTCTTCAAGCGAAACGCCTTCGATGATGTCGCCGCAGTTGATGTCCATGTCCTCTTCCATCCTCGCATAGAGGTCGGAATTGGTGGCGAGCTTCAGGGATGGTGTCGGCTTGCACCCATAGGCCGAGCCGCGGCCAGTGGTGAAGCAGATGACATTGGCGCCACCCGCCACCTGGCCGGTCGCGGCGACGGGGTCGTACCCCGGTGTGTCCATGTAGACGAAGCCCTTGCGCGTCACGCGCTCGGCGTAGCGGTACACTTCACGAAGCGTCGAACTCCCACCCTTGGCGACCGCACCGAGCGATTTTTCAAGGATCGTGGTCAGGCCGCCCGCCTTGTTGCCGGGCGAGGGGTTGTTGTTCAGTTCGCCACCGGTTCGAGCCGCATAGTCGCGCCACCATTCGATGAGGTCGACGATCTTCTGCCCGACTTCGGCGCTCTCCGCGCGCCGCGTCAGCAGGTGTTCGGCGCCGAAGATCTCGGGCGTTTCCGACAGGATCGCGGTGCCGCCGTGGCGCACCAGGATATCGACGGCGACGCCCAGCGCCGGATTGGCGGTCAGTCCGGAATAGCCGTCGGAACCACCGCACTGCAGAGCAACCGCTAGCTCCGAAGCTGGAACGGTCTCGCGCACGGACGCGTTTGCCAGCGGCAGCATTTCGCGGATCTTCGCCACGCCGGCCTCAATCGCCTTGCGCGTGCCGCCAATCTCCTGGATCGTCAAGCTCTGGAAATGAGCGCCGTCGACAATGCCGAACATCTTCTTGAGACGCGGGATCTGGAATACCTCGCACCCAAGGCCGATGAGGAGGACGGCGGAGAAATTCGGATGGCTGGCATAACCCCACTGGGTTCTTGCCAGGACATCGAATTCCTCACCCTTGCTGCCCATGCCGCAACCGGTCCCATGCGTGAAGGGAACGACCCCATCGACATTCGGATAGTCGGCCAGGATTCCGGAACGGTTGAACTCGTCGGCGATAAAATCGATGACCGTCGCCGAACAGTTCACTGAGCTTAGGATTCCGATGTAGTTGCGAGTGCCGACCCGCCCGTCGGCACGCCGGAAACCCTCGAACGTGGCCGGCTGCTCACCCGGCAGCAATCCGCTTTCCTCCCTGGCCTCGGATGCGAAGGCATAGTCGCGCTCGAAATCGTGCATGGCGACATTGTGCTCGTGCACCCATTCGCCGGCGCCGATATCGCCGCTGGCGAAACCGATGATCTGGCCGAATTTGCGGATAGCCTCACCTGACGCGATCGGCTGAACGGCGATCTTGTGACCGCGCGCCACGGGTTGGCCGACAACTATGCCGCCATCGATGGTCTTGCCGGTTGCGAGGCTGTCGATCGCGATCACGACATTGTCGGCCTCGTGAAGTCGCAGTGTGCGGGGTGAGGTCATGGCGATCAGACTTCCAGGATGGCCTTGATGACGCCGGCCTCCGGCCGCAGCCAGTCGTTGAAGAGTTGCGGGGCGTCGGCAAGCGCACCACGATGCGTGTTGAGCGCGAGAGTCGGCACGCGTCCGGCCTCCATCTGCTTTACGACCTCGGCGAAATCGTCCGGCTGGGCGTTGCGGCTGGCGTAGAGCGTCGTTTCGCGCTTGTGGAATTCGGGATCGGAGAAGGTGATGTCCTGGCGCACGACGCTGACCAGAACGTATCGGCCGGCATGGGCGACGAAGCCGAAACCGCGCTGCATCGCTGCCGCGTTGCCGGTGGCGTCGATCACGACGTCGAAGAAGTCGCCGCCGGTGATCTTTCTGGCTTCCGCCTCGGCGTCGGGATTGGCGACCAGCGTGCGGTCGGCGCCGAGCGAGGCGACGGTGAAGGCAAGCCTGTCTTCGCGCATGTCCATGACGGTCACATCGGCGCCGCGTGCCTTGGCGAAGATGATCGCCGACATGCCGATCGGCCCTGAGCCAACGACTAGCACGCGGTCGGCGGCAGTGATGCCGCCGCGCTTCACGCCGTGCGCGCCGATCGCCAGGAACTCGATCATGGCGGCTTCGTCCAGCGATGCATTGCTGGCCGAGATCACGTTCTGCTCGGGAACGCAGAGATATTCGCTCATGCCGCCGTCGCGATGCACGCCGAGAACCGCGATGTTCTGGCAGGCGTTGGTGACACCGCGGCTGCAGGCCACGCACTTGCCGCAGGAGAGGTAGGGGACGATGTAGACGTTGTCGCCCTTCGAAAGCCGCGACGAGCTCGGCGCCTCCTCGACCGTGCCGGAGAGTTCGTGACCCATGACGCGCGGATATTCGAGGAAAGGATGCTTGCCCTGGTAGATGTGGAAATCGGTCCCGCAGATGCCGACGCGACGGATGCGAACCAGCACTTCTCCTTCCCGGGGAACGGGAACGTCACGCTGGATCAGGGACAGCTTGCCGGGTTCGTCGCAGATCAATGCTCTCATCATTCACTCTTCGCGCGCCGGGTGGACCCTGGCGCATCACCTTGAGGACTTCGTTGGGAGGAAGCGCCGGGTGGCCGGCGCTTCATCTTTGCTGGGGTGGCCAGGTTCAGGTCTTCGGCATTTCCGCCGGCAGAGCGACGCCGTTGTACTTCTGGTAGATCTCGTTGAGTTTGCCATTCGCGAGGTTCTTGGCAATCCACTCGTTCAAGGTCGTGCGCAGCGCATCGTCGCCCTTGCGAACGCCGACGGCATAGGGGTTCGTCTTCAGCACGAGCTTGACCTCGAGCGGGTCGTCGGAGCGGCGCTGGTTGACGGCCGCCATGACCTGCGGCGAGGACGCCATGATTGGCACCTGGCCGGAAACGAGCGCGGTGATCAGCGTGGCGTCGTCGTCGTAGCGAACCATCTCGGCGCCCTGCGCCTCCGTCGTCGCGACCTTGTCGTTGGTCGAGCCGCGCGTCGTGCCAAGACGCTTGCCGACGACATCGGCGATGCTCTTGATCTCGGTGCTCTTCGGAGCGGCGATGACGATCTGGATGACGCCATAAGCGTCGCTGAAGTCGATGACCTTCTTGCGCTCCTCGTTGACGCTGAACGAGGCCATGACGATGTCGGCCTTGTTGGTCAGCAGGAAGGGGACGCGGTTCGGGCTGGTGACCGGCACGATCTCCAGCGGGTAGCCCAGATCGGCGGCGAGCAGCTTGGCGGTCTCGACGTCGGAGCCGGTTGGCTGCATCGAGGCGTCGCTCATGCCGAAGGGCGGCGAGCCGAGATCGATGGCGACAAGCAGCTTCTTGCGCTCCTTGATGGTCTCCAGTGTATCGGCAAGCGCCCGGCTCGGCATGGTGCCGAGAACAGTGGTTGCAGCCAGTGCGCCGGCGACGCCGGCCATGAATGTTCTACGCTTCATTGTATTCTCCACCCTTTTTCATCCTACCAAGAAAATATCCGGCAGTGGTCCTCAAAGACCGCTGCCAACGAAGTCGCGCAGTTCCTGTGTCTGCGGGTTCTCGAGCATCGCGCCCGGTCCGGTTTCCCAGACCTGGCCGTGGTGCATGTAAATGACCTTCGACGCCACCTTGCGGGCGAAGGCCATTTCGTGTGTGACGAGGATCATCGTCATGCCGCCGCGCGCAAGATCCTCCATGACCTTCAGCACTTCGCCGGTCAGCTGCGGATCGAGCGCCGAGGTCACTTCATCGAACAGCATCAGCTTCGGCTTCATCGCCAGCGAGCGGGCGATGGCCACGCGCTGCTGCTGCCCCCCGGACAGCTGTTCCGGGAAATGCTCCGCCTTGGCCTCGAGTCCCACACGGGCCAACACTTCGCGGGCGAGATCGCGCGCCGCGGATTTGTTGAGCTTCTTCACGCAGGTCGGCGCCAGCATGATGTTCTGCTCGGCCGTCAGGTGCGGAAAGAGGTTGTAGCTCTGGAAGACGATGCCGACATCGCGACGCAACGCGTTCTTGTTCATGTTCGGATCGTGCACGGCGTGATCGCAGACTTCGATCGTGCCATCCTCAATCGTCTCCAGCGCATTGATACAGCGCAGCGCCGTCGACTTGCCGGAACCCGATTGACCGATGACGGCTGCCACTTCGCCGCGTCCGACCTCGAAGGATACGCCGTTCAGGACCTTAACGGCACCGAAAGCCTTGTGGACGTTGGTGAGTTTAACGATGGGCGACATTGAGCTTCCTCTCGAGGGTGCGGCTCCAAACCGAAAGCGGAAAGCAGATGGCAAAGTAAAACAGCGCCACCACGATGAAGACGGTGAAGGGTTCGAAGATCGAATTGTTGATGAGCTTGCCGGCCTGCGACAGTTCGACGAAGCCGACAACGGAAGCAAGCGAGGTGTTCTTGACGATCTGGACAAGGAAACCGACCGTCGGCGGCGTGGCGATGCGCAGCGCCTGCGGCATGATCACCTTCACCATGCGCTGCCAGCGCGACAGCGCTAGGCACTCCGCCGCTTCCCACTGCGTCTTCGGCACGGATTCGATGCAGCCGCGCCAGATTTCGCCCAGGAAGCCCGAGCTGTAGATGATGAGACCGGCGGCGGCGGCGAGGATCGCCGGCACTTGGTCGAAGCCCAGAATGGCGATGCCGAAATAGATGAGGAACAGAAGCACCAGCAGCGGCGTGCCTTGGACGAGCTGGATATAGCCGGCCGCGGCCATTCTTACGGCCCGGAGAGGACTGATGCGCGCCAACGCGACCGCAAAGCCGAGCAGGCCGCCGCCGATGAAGGCGATTGCCGACAGGCCGATGGTCCACATCGCCGCCCAGCCGAGAAACTCGAGATGAATGATGCTGAAACTTGGCATCGCGGTCCCCTTACAGTGCCGTGCCGAGCTTGCGCCGGCGTACGAAGAGCCCAAGACCGAGCAGCCACAGGGCAATGCGGACGACGAAGGACAGGATGATGTAAAGGATGCCGACCACGATATAGGTCTCGAAGCTGCGGAAGGTATCCGACTGTATACGGTTCGCCACGGCCGTCAGTTCCTCGGCGGAAATCTGCGAGGTGATCGAGGAGGCGAGCATCAGGAGCACGTACTGGCTGGTCAGCGCCGGATAGACGCGCTCGATCGCCGGGCGGATGACGACGTGCCAGTAAATCTGGCTGCGTGAAAGCCCAAGACATTCCGCCGCTTCGATCTGCGCCTTGTGCACCGATTGCAGGCCGGCGCGGACGATCTCGCAGGTATAGGCGCCGACGTTGACCACGAGGGCGATCACGGCCGCCATGTTGGCGGAGACATGGACGCCGAGCGTCGCGATGCCGAAATAGACCAGAAACACCTGCACCAGCAGCGGCGTATTGCGGATCACCTCGACATAGGTGGCGACGAGGCCGCGCACCCACGGGCCGCCATCGGCGCGGCCGATCGCGCAGAGCGTGCCGAGCACGAAGCCGATGACCGTCGAAAGGACCGAGAGCTGCAGCGTCAGCCAGACGCCAAGCGCGAATTCCCGCCAATATGGCAGGAGAGACGCGAAATCGAACTGGTAAGTCATGCCTGATATCCACTTTCCGAATAGCGCGCCGCAAGCGCCTTCAGGACGGGGGCGTCGTGGGGTTTCCCTGATGATCCGACCCAATCGAGGAAGGCGGCGATGCGGCGTTCGACCTTCTGCGCGTGATGCTGCGCGATGTCGGCGATGCGGTGGTTGAGGAAGGGATTGAGGAAGCGATCGAGCGTCGTCGCGACGTAGGCGCGCGCCTCGTTTTCCATTCCCTTCACGGCGAAGCCAGGGATCACCTCGTCGCGATAGATCGCATCCAGCCGACCGCGTATGGCTGCGTCGGCGAGGATCTCGCGGACGGTCTCGTTGCGGTCGCGACCTTCCGATGCCCAGGTCTCGGCGAGCCAGGTATGCCCGAGGTTGAGGATATGCAGCTTCAGCCGTTCGTAGGGCTCCAGATCGTCGGCAAGAACGATGCTCGCATGCGTGCAGGGCGCGCGAACGCCTGGAGCGTTCTTGATCACCCAGATCGCATAGGGCTCGGCAACCGCGCCAACCGGCTCAATCGCTTCGGAGACGATGCGGTCGACCAGAGTATCGGCGAACGCCACGTCGCGATCGAGCCACGCGAAAAAGTCTTCGGGCAGATCGTACCGGCGGGCGCTCTCAACCACCGCCTTCTTCAGTGCCTGCCCGTTGCCGGTAACCAGTTCGCAGGGCAGTACCACTAGCGCCTTGCCCGAGGATTTCCAGCGAAGACAGAGCAATGCGGCAAGCTTGGCCGGAAAGGATTTTGGCGCGATGCCTTCGGAGATAGCCGTATCGTCGGCCGAGAGCTGGTAGCCCGTGTCGCCCGTGTTGGAGACGATGAACTCGGTTTCTTCGGCGAACAGTCTCGAAATTTCCGGCCAATCGGCCGAGGCCGACAGTCCGCCGGTGACGCTGCGAACCATCACGGTCCTGTCGATGACATCGGAGCCCTCAACGCCGCGGATGACGATCGGGTATCCATCAGGATTGCCGAAGGCCGCGACCCTGCCGCTTCGATCGGCCGAGCCTGAGGCCTGAATGACGGTAATCGGCCCGGCGTTCTCGCCCGCCTCACGCGCCTCGTGAACGAAGAGCGCGGCGTGCGCCTGCAGGAAGCGGCTGGTACCGAACTGGAGGATTTTGCCGGTCATGCGCGAACCGGCGCAGATGGGGCGGTCCCGGCCATATGGCCGAACCTATGCTCGCAAAAAAACATTCGTAAGCCTCCCATCTCCTGTTTCTTATGCATATAAAACAGCTATAATGACGTCAACTGTTTTTTATATATAATTATCCGCTCGTATGCGGGCCAGGAATTTCGGGTGCGAGGAGGGGTCGTTTGAAGGGGAATGCGGTTTACAAGGCGGCCTATAATCGTTGCCTGGATTGGCTTTCGGCGCACGGCATAGGCGAGCGGATGCCGTCCAATTCGGAGCTTGCGACACTGTTGGCCGTTAGCCGGACGACCGTCCGGTCGGTGCTCGCCTCGATGGCGGAGGCGGGTATCCTTTCGTTCGACGGAGCGAACCATGCCCTGGTCCGGTCGCCCAACGAGGCCGACTACTTTCCCGAGACGCAGACCATGTCCGCCGGCGCCGCGGTCGAGCGCCGTTTCATGGAGTGGATCCTGCAGGGCGACTTCAAGGCCGGACAATCGCTGAACAGCGCCGAGCTCGCGCGCAAGTTCGGCACTTCGACGACCACCATTCGCGAATACCTCACCCACTTCCAGCACTTCGGCCTGATCGAGCGCCGCCCCAACAGCGCCTGGGTGTTTCGCGGGATCACGCCCGATTTCACCGAGGAGATCTACGAGGTCCGCGAGATGTTCGAGCTGCGCGCCGCCCGTCACCTCATCCGCATGCCTGACGATGCCCTTTGCTGGAAGAATCTCGATGCGATCGAGGCGGAGCACCATGCGCTGCTTGCTGACGTCGACCGACGATACAAGGAATTTCCGGCTCTCGACGAACGCTTACATCGGTTGGTGCACGACGCCTCGCGCAATCGCTATATCATCGAGTTCTACAGCGTCGTCTCGGCCATCTTCCACTACACCTACCAGTGGAACCGCGAGGACGAAAAGCAGCGCAACACCAAGGCGATGACCGAACATCTGGATTATATCGCAGCCCTTCGCCGCCGCGATCCCGAGGCCATAGAATCGACATTCCGCGCGCACCTCGGAACGGCCCGCCAGACGATGATGCGCTCCATCCAGCTTGGTCCGTTCAAGGTGAAAGCCTAGCAGCCGACTATGCGAGCCGCCGGCCATCGCCGTCGAAGAAATGTAATGCGGCCTTGTCCACGCCGACGGTGACGCTTTCGTCGATGGCGATCTGCGATCGTCCCGGGACACGAAAGACCAGCGGCTGGCCGTCGCCGAACGTTGCGTGCACATAGCTTTCCGCGCCGACCAGCTCTACGGCGCCGACGCGAACCTCGATCCGCAGGTCTTCACCGTTTTCGGCTGACGCAAGATGCAAATCTTCCGGGCGAACGCCCAGCGTCCTGGCTCCCGCAGGCGGCGAGATGCTGCCGCTTGAAAGTAACGATCCATCATCGAGCGGTAGCAGATTCATCGATGGCGAACCGATGAAGGTGGCGACGAAGCTCGTCGCCGGCCGCTCGTAGAGTTCGATCGGCGTCCCCACCTGCTCGATCCTGCCGCCGTTCAGCACCACCAGCCGATCGGCCAGCGTCATGGCCTCCATCTGGTCGTGGGTAACGTAGACGCTCGTCGTTTTCAGCGCCCGCTGAAGCCGCTTGATTTCGACCCGCATCTGCACGCGTAACTTTGCGTCGAGGTTCGACAGCGGTTCGTCGAAAAGGAAGGCGGCCGGTTCGCGCACGATGGCTCGCCCCATGGCGACGCGCTGGCGCTGGCCGCCGGAAAGTTGCCGCGGCTTGCGGTCGAGAAACGCTTCGATCTCCAGCGCCCTGGCGGCCTTCTCGATCCGCCGAGCGATCTCGTCGGGCGGCGTATTGCGGTTCTTCAAGCCGTAGGAGAGGTTTTGCCGCACGGTCATGTGCGGATAGAGCGCGTAGTTCTGGAACACCATGGCGATATCGCGCTCGGACGGCTCGAGATCGTTGACGACGCGCTCGCCGATAGCGATCTGGCCGCCCGAAATGCTCTCGAGGCCGGCGATCATCCTGAGCAGCGTGGATTTTCCGCAACCCGATGGCCCGACAAGCACGACGAGTTCGCCATCGGCGATATCGAGCGATACGCCCTTGATCGCTTCGATGTTGCCGCCATAGACCTTGCGGATATCCCTGAGATTGATTTGGGCCATTACTTCTCCGTCTCCACGAGACCTTTTACAAACCAGCGCTGCATCAGCACCACAACGATGATCGGCGGGATGATGGCGAGGATCGCCGTCACCATGACGAAATTCCACGGCGTTGCCGCGTCGGCGAAATCCACCATTTTCCTGAGGCCGATGATGATCGTGTTCATCTTGGCGTCGTTGGTCACGAGCAGCGGCCAGAGATACTGCGTCCAGCCGTAGATGAAGAGGATCACGAACAGCGCCGCGATGTTGGTGCGCGACAGTGGAAGCAGGATATCGCGCATGAAGCGGAATGGTCCGGCATTGTCGATACGCGCGGCTTCCAGCAATTCACCGGGAACGGTCAGGAAGAACTGCCGGAACAGGAAGGTCGCCGTGGCCGATGCCATTAGCGGCAGCGTGAGGCCGGCATAGGTGTCGATCATGCCGAGATCGACGATTACCTTGTAGGTTGGCAGGATGCGCACCTCCACCGGCAGCATCAGCGTCACGAAGATCATCCAGAAGAACACCATGCGCAACGGAAAGCGGAAGAAGACGATCGCAAATGCCGAGAGGAACGAGATCACGATCTTGCCGACGGCAATCACCGTCGCCACCACGAATGTGTTGAACAGCAGCCGTTCGAGGCTGACGCCAACCACACGTTCGACGCCGCCCGTGAGCGCGTCGCGATAGTTCTCCACCAGATGGTCGCCGGGCAACAGCGAGATCGGCGGCCGAATGATCTCCGCGGAGGTCATCGTTGAGGCGACGAAGGTATAGTAGATCGGAAATGCGACGATGATGATGCCGATGATTAGCATCAGATGGCCCATGAGGCTGGCGACGGGTCTTTTTTCAATCATGCGCGCTCACCCGTAATGGACCCGCTTCTCGACGAAGCGGAATTGAAAGGCCGTGAGCGCGATGACGATGATCATCAGGATCACCGATTGCGCGGCGGAAGAGCCGAGATCCAGATTGACGAAGCCGTCGTTGTAGACCTTGTACACCAGCGTCTCCGTCGCCTTGGCCGGGCCACCGCCGGTGACGGAATGGATGATGCCGAAGGTGTCGAAGAAGGCGTAGACGGTGTTGACCACGAGCAGGAAGAACGTCGTCGGCGCCAGAAGCGGGAAGACGATTGTCCAGAAACGCCGGCTGCCGCGCGCGCCGTCTATCGCTGCCGCCTCGATCAGTGATTTCGGGATGGCCTGCAGGCCGGCGACGAAGAACAGGAAATTATAGCTGATCTGTTTCCAGGCGGCGGCCACGATCACCAGCGCCATTGCCTGGTTCCCGTTGAGAAGCGGATCCCAAAGGAAGCCGTTGCGGCGGAGGATATAGGCGAACGTGCCCATGGCGGGATTGAACATGAATAGCCACAGCATGCCGGCGACGGCAGGCGCCACCGCATAGGGCCAGATGAGCAGGGTTCGGTAAAAGCCTTGGCCTCGCACCATCTTGTCGGCTGCGGTCGCAAGCGCGAGCGCCACGACCATCGACAGCAGCGCCGTTGCGACACTGAAGATCACCGTAACCTGCAGCGAATTGAGATAATTCGGATCGGCCAGCACCGCCTTGAAATTGGCGAGGCCGACGAAACCGCTTTTCAGGCCGAACGGATCCTGGCGCTGTGTTGATTGATAGAGCGCCTGGCTCGCCGGCCAGAAGAAGAACACGACGGTCAGGACCAATTGCGGGGCGACCAGAAAATAGGGGAGAATCTTGTTCGGAAAGGCTGCTTGCTGCACGGGCGCGTCCTTGCGAGGAGAGGTGCCGCCTGCGGCCACAGGACCGCAGGCGGTATCGCATCGGTCCGTTACTGGCCGACAGCCTGCTTGATGGCCGCGTTGCCGCGTTCGACCGCCTTGTCGAGAGCCGCCTTGGCATCCTGTTTGCCGGCCAGCATCGCCTCGAACTCCTCGTTCATGATGTCGCGCACCTGCGGCAGGTTGACAAGGCGAACGCCCTTGGAGTTCTCGGTCGGCGCCTTGCCCATCATCTGCAGGATCGGCGTCTCGCGGCCCGGATTCTTGTCGTAGAAGCCGGACTTCTTGGTGTCCTCATAGGCGGCCATCGTCACCGGCATGTAGCCCGAAACCTGGTGCAGCCGCGACTGGATCTTGGTCTGCGACAGGAAGTGGAAGAACTGCGCGATGCCTTTGTATTCCTCGTCGGTCTTGCCGGCGAAAACCCAGAGGCTGGCGCCGCCGGGGATGGTGTTCTGCGGGCCGTGACCGTCATAATAAGGAAGCTGGCCGATGCCGTAATTGATACCCGACTTGATGATGTCGCCAAGGCCACCCGAGGATTCCGTCATGATCGCGCACTCGCCGGAGGTGAAGAGCTGCTTGGCTTCCGACGTGCGCCCGCCGTAACGAAAGGTGCCGTCCTTGGCGAGATCGGCGATCGACTGGAAATGCTGCACGAAGAGCGGCGAGTTGAAGGCGAGCGTAACGTCGGTGCCCGCCAGGCCGTTCTCGTTGGAGCCGTAGGAGACGTTGTTCCAGGCGGCGAGGTTTTCGGTCTGGATCCAGGTTAGCCAGGTCGAGGTCAGGCCGCAGGCGGCGGCGCCGCTCGCCTTGATCTTCTTGGCGGCGTCGAAAACTTCCGGCCAGGTCTTCGGCGGCTTCTCGGCATCGAGGCCGGCCTTCTGGAAGAGGTCCTTGTTGTAGTAGAGGATCGGCGAAGAGGAGTTGTAGGGGAACGACAGCATCGTTCCATCCGGCTTGGAGTAGTAGGCCGCGATGCCGGGCAGATATTCTGACTTGTCGAAGGTGAAGCCGCCCTTCTTGAGCACTTCGGCCGCCGGCATGATCGCGCCTTCGGCACCCATCATCACGCCGCTACCGGCATCGAAGACCTGCAGGATGGCGGGCGACTGCTTGGCGCGGAAGGCTGCGATGCCGGCGTTCAGCGCCTCTGGATAGGTGCCCTTGAAGACAGGCACGATCTTGTAGTCGCTCTGGCTGTCGTTGAATTCCTTCGAGAGCTGATTGACCACTTCATTGTTGGCCCCGGCCATGGCGTGCCACCACTGAAGCTCGGTTGCTGCAAGCGCGTGCGACGCGGCGGCGAGCGACGCGACCGCGCCAAGCGCGAATACGGACAGACTGCGAACGGACATGAATTTTCTCTCCCTGGTCGTTGTTGCAGCAGGTGGACCTGCTCGCGCCAATCCGATTGCGACCCTCCTCGATCCCAACCGGACGCCTTCAAAACGCTCGCTACAGAACAGTAAAATCCGATCTTTTGCAAACGCGTTCAAGCCAAGATAGCGCCTTCGCTCGATCTGTCGAGACGGTATTGTTAGTTTGATCGCTGGGATCGCTGCGTTGTCCCGCGCTTATGCAAGGCATGGAAGGATTGTCTCGCGGCGCACCATCGTTAAATCAGTGTTTAGCGATATGTCCTATATTTGGCGGTTGTATATGGTTGGCTGCGGTAAACCTTGGCTGCCGGGTGGAGAGCAAGCGGATGCGGATAAGCACGATCACCAACTGGGCTTATGTCGTCACGGTCATCCTGACGATCACCTCGGGTGGCGCCTTCCTGCTGTCGGCGCGTAGCGCCGCGATCGAACAGGCAGCCACCGAAGCCGCCTGGCGGATGGACGATATCGCCGATCGCCTTCAATCCGCGGCCGAACAGACCGGCGAAGATGCGCGACTTTACGTGATGAAGGGCGAGGACCGTTATCTCCGGGCCTTTCGCGGCGCCGACAATGAGGAGCGGACACGCGAAAAGACCGTAAAGGAATTGATGGACGGTCGTCTGACGCCGCAGGAACTCGCCGCGTTGAAGGAAATCGAGGCCGACGCGGAAGCTCTGGATACGGTGGAGGAGCAGGCCGTGGCGGATTATGCTGCCGGCAAGCAGGAGGCCGCGCGCACAGCACTTTTCGGCCCCGAACATGAGCGCCTCCAAACCGACCTTCTCGCCAGCGTCGGGCATTTCACCGATCTGGTCGCGACAAGGGCGCAGGACGAACTCTCGCAAGCGACGGCGCGAAATGAGCTCTGGAGCGCTATAGCCAAGACGCTGCTCGGCGTCACGGCGCTGGTTTTCCTCAGTGTTCTCTACTTCGTGCTGAAACGCCGCGTCGCCATGCCGCTTTTGCAGATGTCCGGCGTGGTGAAACGGCTCGCTCGGCAGGATTACGATGTCGAGCTCCTGACGGACGATCGCCGCGACGAGATCGGCGAGATGAACAACGCCATCCAGATCTTTCGTGATAACGGATTGGAGCGAGACAGGCTGGATGCAGAGCGCCGCAGGGACCAGCACACCAAGGACCAGATTCTGCAGATGATGCATCGTATGCAGGCCTGCCAGGACGAGAAGGAGCTCGCAGCCGTCGTCTCGCTCTTCGCGCCGGAGATATTTCCTGATCTGAGCGGCCGCCTCTATGTGATGAACGACGGCCGCACCGCGCTGCGCGCCGATGGCGCCTGGGGCGAGCCGCATCGCTCCGGCCAGAATTTCCCAGCCTCCGAATGCTGGGGTCTCCGGCGCGGTCGGGCGCATCTCAGTGATAGCAGCCAGGCCGATGTCGTCTGCGAGCACATCACCAGCGAAACCCTCGGATGCCTCTGCGTGCCGCTCGCCGCTCATGGCGACACGGTAGGGATGCTCTATTTCGAGGGCGTGGATGGCGGCGCGGAGCTGGGGGCGGCGCGGGTCTATATCGAGCTGATCGCCGAGAACATCGGCCTTGCCATCGCCAATCTCCAACTGCGCGACCGTCTCACCAACCTTGCCACGCGGGATCCCCTGACCGGCCTGCTCAACCGCCGCTCTCTCGACAGCGAACTGAACCGGCTGCGGCGCGAGGAGAACGATCGACCCGCAGCCTTCGTGATGATCGACATCGATCATTTCAAGCGTTTCAACGATGACTTCGGCCACGATGCCGGCGACCATGTGATGGGCCAGGTCGCCGCGCTGATGAGCGATATGGTTTCAAGCCAAGGGACCGTGCACCGGTACGGTGGCGAGGAATTCGCGGTCGTGCTCGATGGTATCGATAAGGATGCGGCGGCACAGCTCGCCGATTTGATCAGGCGCGCTGTCGAGACGGCCCCGATTGTCTATCTCGGCCAGCCGCTGGGAACGGTCACCGTCTCGGTCGGCGTCGCCTCCACCGAGGATGGCCGACCGGTCGCCACACTGATGAAACGCGCGGACGCTGCGTTGCTACGCGCCAAGGCGGGCGGGCGCAACGCCACCGTCACGGATTGGGCAAACGGCGGCGCGGCGGGCAGGTTGCGGGCGGGGTGATAGCGCGTGGTTGCTCCCTCAGAACCGCCGGCTGAGGGAAATCTTGAAATTGCGTCCCGGCATCGCGGAGATACCGTCGCTCAGGTAAGGCAGGTATCGCTTGTCGAACATGTTTTCGAGCGCGACGTGCAATTCCGTATCCTTCATCATGCCTTCCTTCGGCGTCCAATCCAGGAAGAGGCCGTGTACCGAGTAGCCGGGGCTGGCCTTGGTTGCATAAGTGCTGCCACCCGCTTGACGGTATGGCGTGCGATCCTGGGCATTTACGAAGGTTGCGGTCCAGCCGAAGGACAGATCGCGATCAGGAACCTTCATGCCAAGCGTGGCGAGCAGGGTGGTCGGCGCCAGATCCACCAGATAGGTGTCGCCATTGTAGAAGATGTTGTTGATGGCGGCATGCCGTTCGCCTTCCATCCACGAGAAGCCCAGATCGCCAAACATGCGCTCGGTCTCGTAATGGGCCTGCACCTCGACGCCGCGCGAATAATAGGATGGCGTGTTCCAATACCAGGGAACTTGGCCGGTAAGGTTCATGCCCGAAAGATTGGCAGTTCCGATGCGGCGGGTCACAGGGCTTGTCACATGGTTGTTGAACAGCGCTACACGAGTGGAAAGAGAGTCGCCGTCGAGGAACACGTCGTCGAAGTTCACATCGATACCGAGATTGATGGTGTTGTTCCGCTCGATATCGAGGCCCCTGCTCGTGCCGGAAGCGTTCGTTAGAACGCTTTGTGTCGAGTACAGCTCATCAATATTGGGTGCGCGCATGGCGTATGCCCAGTCGGCAAAAAAGCGCACGTTCGGGGTTGCCTGCCATTCAGCGCTTAAAGCGGGCGTGAAGCCCTGATGCGAGACCGCGCTGTAGTCGTGATCAGCCGCCGGGTTATTGTAGCGCGGCGCGGCATTCGGAACGCCTTCAGATCGTACATAATCGAAGCGCAGTCCAGGCGTCACCTTGAATGTGTCGGTAACGTCGATCGTGTCGCGCACGAAGGCCGATGTCGTGTTCTGCGTTCCCTCCGGCATGTACCACGGCGCATAGTAGCCGTAGTTGTAGTCTGGCTTGGCTACGTTGGCGAGATCGAACATCATCACGTCACGCTTGTGAGCGTTATACTGAACGCCGTAGTTCAGTTTGTGGTCAAGACCGCCCAAGGTAAAGTTGGATGTATTCTCCGCTTCCAGGTGAAAGTCGGAATAGGTGGCATCGTTCTCGACGCCGCCCACGGACGCGGCGGGGGCGGATCTATAATGAGTGCGGGTCGCATGCTGCCCTGTTGATGAGTAGCTTGCCATGAAGCGCGCGTTTACGAGATCGCTGTCGCCGGTGTACTTATACTCGAAGGTCGACGTCAGGTCCTTCAATTCGCGCCATGCTAGTCGTCGAGCAATCGCTTCATCGTAGCCAAGGGGAAGGTCGGCCGAGTTTATGTCCAACTGGCCGCGCACGGCGGCAATGGGCCCCCAGTTATTGCTTCTGCCATAGCTGACCGAAGTATTGATTTCGTTGCCATCGAAATCTGCACCGGTCTTTAGGAGAGCAGAGGCGAGCTTGGAATCTGAAGATTCGTATATCTCCCCGCCGCCGATGCGCATGTCGTCGCTCTTGCGCCATGTCAGCGAAAGCAGGCCGTTATAGGTGATCGGCGTACCGAAGTCCGACTTGCCGTAGACGGCACCGGTCTCAAGAAATTCCTTGTTGGCGGTTTGGTATGCTGTCTTTCCCCAGGCGCCCCACGTCTGCCCGGGCTTGAGCATGTCGCCGGCGTCCTTGCTTTCCATCAGAATCGTTCCGCCGAAACCGCCATTCCCGTAGCGCACCGATGTCGCGCCCTTCTGGATCTCGACTTTCTTCAACAATTCGGGTTCGACGAAGATCGTACCCTGGTCATACTTCTCGAAGTTCTTCGGCGCACCGTCCAGCAGAATGCGGGTGTCCGATTGCCTGCCAAACCCGCGGATCGTGATCGTCTGCCCCTGAATGCGCACGCCCCCTGCCAGCGAAACCCCCGGGGTCTTGTTCACGAGTTCTGGAAGGCTCGAGGCCTGCGCTTGCTCGATCTCCTCCTGCCCGATCACAGCGACGTTAGGCGCGTTGTCGCCGTAGTGACGACCGCCCTTCACGACGATGGTCGAAAGATAGGTGGCATCCCCGTCGCTCCGGTCCGCCTGCGCCCCGGCTTTGCTCAGCGTGATCATCGATGATCCGCTGTAGCGGTAGATGATCCCGGTGCCGGCAAGCAGCCGCGAGAGCGCGGCATCCGCTGTCAGATGTCCGGAAACGGGTGCTGTACTAACGCCTGCGGTGACGCCGGCGTCGAAAACAATCTGCAGCCTGGTCTGGGCTGCAAGCGCGTTCAGCGCGCTGGTCAGACTGCCGCCTGGGAGGTTGAGTTCGATCGCGCCGGTCTGTTGTGCTTGCGCCGTTTCTATGGTGGCTGTGGTGACTGTGCTGGCCAACACGGCCGCAAGGAGGTGAAGCAGCGGGCGGGCGCTGCCGGTATACGTCGAATGTGTCATGGAACCCCAGACCTGTGCTATTCAATCGGTGTCTGCGGGGTTGACGGACGAGGTGCCGCGTTAGGGACAGGCATTAGAAAATTTATTCGCTGAGAACAGTAAGATAAGGTCCGACGCGGGTGATTCGGATGCGGAAGGCATTCGCGAAACCATCCAGAGTCTCATTCGGCGCCGTGAGGTCGAGGCTGCCGGAAACCCGCTTTTCGGCCAGCGTCGCCTGTGCGATCACGATCTTGCCGGGGATATATCGGGCGATCTCTTCCACGACGGCCGATAGCGGCCGGTTGTCGAAAGCAAGGCGCCCTTGCCGCCACGCGATAGCCATGTCGGGATCGATATCTTCCACTGCTCCCAGCCGGCCGTACCCGTCATAGCTCAGTTGCTGGCGTTCGCTCACCTGAAGCTTCGCTTCGTCATCGAGCGGGCTCACGACCACGGCATGCTCGGTGACGACGACGCGCGTTTCGTCGGCCATGAGGTTGACATCAAAGGCGGTGCCGAGCGCCGTCGTCGTGCCGTTGCCGGCTTCGACGACGAAGGGACGGGATCGATCGGCGGCGACATGGAAATAGGCCTCCCCGCGCAAAAGCCGGATGCGACGCTCATTGCTTGTGAGGTCGACGGCGATCGCGGAGTTCGCGTTGAGTTCCACGGTGGAGCCATCGGCAAACGTGACGGTTTGCGGTTCCCCGACCTTGGACATCACATCCGCTCGCAGTCGCATCGGTCCGTCCGCGAGATAGAAAGCGCTGGAACAGAGGCCGAGAACGAGGATGGCGCCAATGACGGTCCGGGCGCGTGGCAGCGCGTGTTTGGCGGCGTTTCGCGTGAAGTCTATATCGCTGGATAGAAGGTGACTGGCATCTCCCATTAGCCGCTTCGCGCGCTCGTAGACGAGCGAGCGCGATGAATCCGCGGAAATCCATGCCTGAAACGCGGCCTCGACAGCTTCGTCGCCCGGATTGTCCTGTAGGCGGATCAACCAGTCCACGGCCTGCTCGCGCAATTTTTTCTCGCTCGTTGGTTTGGCCTGCATCGGCTGCGAAAGACCTTCGGTCACAGTGTGGATTCAATACGATCGAGGCAGTGGAGATAAGCCTTGCGCAAATGCCGATCCACCATGTTTCGGCTGATCTTCAGCCGGCGGGCAATTTCCTCGGAGGACAGCTTGCCGACCCGGCTGGCGATGAAGACCCGTCTGCGCTGGACGGACATCTCCATGATCGCCACTTTCAGCATCATCATGCGGTGATGAAGGTCGAGGCCGACATCGGGCGAAGCCAATGGCGCGCTCACCTGAAGCGCCTCGGTTTCGCTGCCGGAAAACAATTTTGCCTCAAATCGTTGTCGCCGGAAGCGGTCTATGCCGAGGTTGACGCAGGATCGGATAAGGAAAGCTTTCAAGGACAGCTTGCCGTCCAGAGCGGCATGCTTGTCGCGCAGCCTCACATAGAGGTCATGGACGATCTCGCGGGCGATCGCGGGCGGGTGGCCCTTGCGCCGCATGCTGCCGCACAGTTCTTCGTAGTGGGCGATGATCGCCATATCCAACAAGGTGGTCTGCGCGGTCTGGGGCATGGATTGATCGGCTGCGGGGGCGATCCAATGCGCGGTCATGATTGTCTCGAAGGCTCTGGACAGATGCGGTTGGTCGCGTCTTAGCCAGCGCGCACGCGCGATGCAAGAAAATATGACTATAATAATCATATTTTCGGGAAGTTTGATGTAGCGGCGGCTTGCAGTCCTGTCACGCTAGGGACCAAAGTCGTCGTGACGGCGACTGCGTCTATCACTATAACCGGATGCATTGCATCCAGTTTGAAATATTGCCGGCACACCGTTGTCGTCACATGAGGGGCCGGTATCGGTGTGTATTGATAGTCATCGCGATCGTGCGGATAAGTTTGATCTCGTGAAAGCCACCAGCCGAGAGTTTCGCCTTGCGCATTGACAGGACTTTTCCGGGCACGCTGCGATTGCGATTTAGCCTGGCGCAGCAATTCATTGTCGCTGGCGCCATCGTTCTTGTTATCGGCATGGTTCTTATAGGTCTGTGGGTGACGACCAGGATTGAGGATGCGGCGGTTCGCAATTCGGCGGCGGCGACGGCGCTATATGTCGATGGCATTATCGCGCCGCTGACGCAGGAAATGGCGAGCGGAGCAGCGCTCAGCGAGAGTGCACAGCAACTATTAAAAGAGACGCTGCAACGCGGCGCTCTGCGCAGCCGGCTGTTTTCGTTCAAGCTCTGGCGCCCTGATGGAACAGTGATCTTCAGCACCGAGCAAACGCTTGTCGGCAGAAAATTTCGGGTTGGCACCGGCCTCACCACAGCGCTCGCCGGCGGGATCCACGCGCGGTTCGATGATCTGCATGCCGATGAGAACAAACTGGAGCGAGACAGCCGCCAGACGCTTCTGGAGATCTACAGCCCCATCCGCGAAGCCTGGTCCGGAGATGTCATCGGCGTCGCGGAGTTCTACGAAAGAGCCGATGATCTGAGCGCGGAACTGAGGAGCGCGCGTCTGCAGAGCTGGCTGGTAGTGGCTTCGGTCACGGCCGGCATGCTGGTGCTTCTCTTCGTCATCGTCGCGCGCGGTAGCCAGATCATCGCTACCCAGCGCCATTCGCTCGACCGCCAGGTGGCCGAACTGTCGCGGATGCTGTCGCTCAACGATGCGCTCCGCGCGCGCGCTGATAAGGCAAACCAGCGAACAGCAACGCTGAACGAGCGATATCTGAGGCGTATTTCCGCAGAGCTTCACGACGGGCCGACCCAGTTGCTCGGGTTCGCCGCGCTGCGGCTGGAAGCAATCAGCAAGGGGCGTGCCCGCGACGACGATGCCCTGCAGGTCAAACAGTCCATCGCCGAGGCGATCAAGGACATCCGCGACATCTGCCGCGGCCTGACCCTACCGGAACTGAAGCCGCTCGCCGGCCACGAGGTCGCGCGCCGCGCCATCCAGACGCACCAGACCCATTCGAAATCGAGTGTCGAGGCCGAGATCGGCGAAATCGCGGTTTCGTCGCAGGCGGCGAAGATCTGTATCTACCGCTTCATCCAGGAAACATTGAGCAATGCCGCGCGGCATGCCAAAGCATCCGATATCTCGGTGAAGGTCAGAGAGCTCGGCGGCATGATCGAGGTGTCGGTGCATGATAATGGCATGGGGTTCCAGGTGAAGCCGGGTGATTTCGGTCTCGGTCTTGCCGGCATCGAGGAGCGGGTGGCCGGCCTTGGCGGGCAATTCCAGCTGATCTCGGATACCGCCGGCACGACGGTGCGCATGACGATCCCAAGCGGAGCAGAGAGTGAAGACCTATAGAATTGTCGTCGCGGACGATCACCCGATTTATCGCAATGGCCTGGTTCGCAGCCTCGAGGACGAGCCGGAGTTCGAGGTCGTCGGCGAGGCATCGACGGCGGATGATGCGGTGGCCGCCTATCGTGAGCACTCGCCCGACGCACTCCTTCTAGACTTGTCGATGCCCGGCGGCGGGCACGCGGCATTGGCGACGATCCTTGGCGATTATCCCGATGCCGTCGTTATTGTGCTTACGGCATCGGAAGATGATGATGACCTCTTCTACGCGGTGAAAGGAGGGGCAAGGGGCTATGTGCTGAAGGGCGTCGACGCCTCGGAACTGGTCGATATCGTCGAGCGGGTGATCGCGGGCGAAAGCTACGTCTCGCCCGACCTCGCATCACGAATCCTCACAGAACTCAAGCCCGCCGCGCCGCGGTTGCCCGCGGACAATATGCTTGCCAGTCTGACGCCACGTGAGGAGCAGATCCTCGCGCTCGTGGCCGAGGGCAACAGCAACAAGGAAGTGGCCCGCCGGCTCGGCCTGCAGGAAAAGACGATCAAGCACAACATGACGCGTATCCTGCAAAAGCTGAAGGCACGAAACCGGACCGAGGCAGCGATGCTGCTGCGCGATACTCGCGCTCGCGAGTGATGGTCCTGATGGTGCGCCTTAGGGACTTTAGTCCGCATGGCGTCCCGTATCGTTCCCGTTATAAGTGGAGTGTATTCTTCCAGTTTGAGCGCCTCTGGTGTTCCGCGGAAGCAACATCCGATCCCGGTATGGCGGTTTGCGACCGCATGGGACGCACAAGGAGAACCAGATGAAAAAGTCGATCCGGATGACATTGACAGTGTTGTCGCTGCTGGCCGCAACCTCGCTTGCCTCGGGCGCCGGCGCGCAGGATGCCGAGGGCATCGTTGTCTATAACGCGCAGCACGAAAGCCTCGGCAACGCCTGGGTTGAGGGCTTCACGAAGGAAACAGGCATCAAGGTCACGGTCCGCAAAGGCAGCGACACGCAGTTCGCCAACCAGCTGATCCAGGAAGGGGACGCTTCGCCGGCGGACGTCTTCCTCACCGAGAACTCGCCCGCCATGGCGCTGGTCGATGGTGCAGGCCTGTTCGCCCCGGTCGACAAGGAAACGCTGGATCAGGTTCCCGCCGAGTATCGCCCGGCAGACGGCCGTTGGACCGGTATCGCTGCGCGCACGACCGTCTTCGCCTACGACAAGACCAAGCTGACCGAAGACAAGCTGCCGAAGTCGATGCTCGATCTGGCCGATCCGGCCTGGAAGGGCCGTTGGGGCGCATCTCCCGCCGGTGCCGATTTCCAGGCGATCGTCGGCGCATTGCTGCAGCTGAAGGGCGAGGAAGCCACCAGCGCATGGCTGAAGGCGATGAAGGAAAACTCCGCGCCGTACAAGGGCAACAGCGTCGCCATGAAGGCCGTGAACGCCGGCGAAGTCGAAGGCGCGATCATCTATCACTACTACTGGTTCGGCGACCAGGCAAAGACCGGCGAAAACAGCAAGAACGTCGCGCTGCACTACTTCAAGAACCAGGATCCGGGCGCCTTCGTCAGCGTTTCCGGTGGCGGCGTCCTGAAGTCCAGCAAGCACCAGAAGGAAGCGCAGGCGCTTCTCAAGTGGATCACCGGCAAATCCGGCCAGTCCGTTCTCAAGGACGGTGATTCATTCGAGTACGCCATCGCCGGCGACGCGAACCCGAAGCTGGTCCCGCTCAAGGATCTGGATGCGCCGAAGGTCGAGGCATCGACGCTTGACAGCAAGAAGGTCGTGGAACTGATGACGGCCGCCGGCCTGCTGTAAGGCAATACGCGGCCGCCGGCGGACGATCTGCCCGCGGCCCGATTTCTCTGTCAAATCAACGCAAAAGTGAAACCGGACAGGATTCACTTTTGCCTTTCGGCTGTTAAAAGCCAGCCTGACCCGATGACAGAGAATGATAGCATGAAAGAGCGGACATGATGGATGTGACGGCACAGGGCAGCGAACAGAACTTCTGGATGGATTCGCCGCTGCGCTACGGGCTCATCAGCCGCGTTCTGCATTGGGTTATGGCCTATCTGCTCGTCTGGCAATTCACCACCATCCTGCTATGGCGCCTCGGCGGTCCGACCGACTGGGTGAAGACCATTACATCCTTTGGTCCCTATCACGGAACCGTTGGCTGGGTGACCGTTATCCTGGTCGTCATCCGCGCCATCTGGGCCATGATCAATCGCCGCAGACGTCCGGCGCATGGCGGGGGAAGGTTGGCCGCGGCTGCGCGCGCCGGCCACGTGGTTCTCTACGGTCTGATGTTTGCAATCCCGGCGCTGGCGCTGCTGCGCAGTTACGGAAACGGCAAGGGCTGGAAGCTGTGGGGCGTCCAGATCATCCCGGAAACAGGCGTTGAGATTGGCTGGATGATCGCGCCGGCGAATGCGATGCACAGCGTCCTTGCCTGGTGCCTGTCGGCTGCAATTCTTGGCCATGTCGCCATGGCTTTCATACATCGGCTGGTGTTCAGGGACCGGACGCTGGCCACCATGGCCGGCCCGTTGCGGCCGGTCGCGCGGCAGGCGGGCTAGCCACGCGTCTCGTCAGGAGCGACCGTTGCCGGCCGCCCCTGTATCGTCTGTTACTTCTTTTTTTCGGTATAGGCCTTGAACGAGGCCGCAACTTCGGCCTGGGCCTTTTCGGCGTTCTCGAAGCCGTTCAGTTCAACGACCTTGCGCTTGTCGGGGAGCTGCTTGTAGACGCGGAAGAATGCCTGCAGGCGCTGCTGCTCGATCTCGGCTAGATCCGTGACTTCCTTGATCTTGTCATAGGTCGGGTCGATATCGCTCGCCGGAACCGCAACGATCTTGTCGTCCACTTCGCCGCCGTCGATCATCTTCAGGACGCCGATCGGGCGAACCTTGATGATGGCGCCGGGAACGACCGGCTCGCGGGTGTAAACAAGGGCGTCGAGCGGGTCGCCGTCACCGCCGAGCGAGCTGGTGATCGAGCCGTAGTTCGCCGGGTAGACGACCGGCATCGACTGGTAGCGGTCGACAACCAGGTGACCCGTGTCGGCGTCGATCTCGTACTTGGTGAAGCTGCCCTGCGGGATTTCGATCGCGGTGTAGAATTCCTTGCCGTCTGGCTCGGACTGCGGAAAATCGAGATAGGATACGTAATCGGCCGCGAAAGACGCGGTGGCGGTTGCAGACAGCATCGTTGCTGCAAGAATGAACGACTTCATCAGGGCCCCCTTGGTTGGATGAAACGAGCTCCGCCTATTGGTGGGAGGTTACAGGACTGTGACAGCGCGCCCTGATGCCGCTGACATTCTTGTGACCAAAGCCACTCGCTCCTGCGAGTGCTTCTCAGAAGCATTCCGCACCTCCGACGCGCAATTGCAAATCATTGTTATTACAAGATATTTATCAGTTCATGTCGCAGGTTTCCGGTTGACACCCAGGCGCCTTTCCCGTACCTCGCATGGCCATCGGGGAGTAGCTACCGCGCGTGCAGCGGGGGCGCGTCAACAGGCTCGTGCGGCATGCACGTGGCGCGTTCGACCGGGTGACCGGTTCGGCAAGACCGTGGCACGACCGTTCGGCTCGGACAGAGCGGGAAGGCCAGGTTTTACATGTCCGCAAGGAACGCTCCCATGTCTATCATGGCAATCATCGTGCTCGCTTTCAGCATGTCCATGGATGCCTTCGCGGTCTCCGTCGGCCGAGGTGCCGCAATCGGTCGACCGCGCTTTGTCGAAACCATTCGGACGGGGCTCGTCTTCGGCGTCGTCGAGGCGATAACGCCGCTCATCGGTTGGGCGGCCGGTGTCGCAGCAGCGCGATTTGTGACCGCCGTAGATCACTGGATCGCTTTCGGTCTGCTTTCGGCAGTCGGATTCAACATGCTTTACGCCGCACTGCGAAACGTCCCCGAAAAAGAAGAGAACAAGCCAGCGGCATCGTTCATGATGCTCGTCGCGGTCGCGATCGGCACGAGCCTGGATGCGATGGCCGTTGGCGTCTCGCTTGCATTTCTTGAGGTAAACATCGTCATCATCGCCGCAGCGATCGGCCTGGCGACGTTCCTGATGTCTTCAGGCGGAATGCTGGTTGGCCGCATCATCGGCGAGCGTTTCGGCCGCAT
This sequence comes from Rhizobium sp. S152, assembly GCF_030380735.1. Taxonomy (GTDB): domain Bacteria; phylum Pseudomonadota; class Alphaproteobacteria; order Rhizobiales; family Rhizobiaceae; genus Rhizobium. The sequence goes on from NZ_JAUDRZ010000003.1 coordinate 185,582, forward strand.
GGCCGAGGGCGTCGCTGGGGTCGCGCTTTTCGTCCTCGGCCTGTCGATCCTTTACGAGCATCTGCGCGCCGGCTAGGGCTGTTCGCGCGTGCCGGGCGACGCTTCGCGCTGGTCGGCGTCCTCAAGATCGCTGGCGACGACGAAGGCGTCGTTATGCTCGCGCGCGGCCTCGCGCAACGCACCGAGATTAGGCACGTCATCGCCTTCGATCGCGTCGCCGCTGTGACTGATCTCGTGCTCCGCCTGTGCCCAGTGCTCGCCATCGCGCCCCTGCGGCTTGCCTTCCTGTTCCCAGATTTCATAGGCGCGAGCCCGCACTTCCTGCCATATCTGCTCAGGTGTCTTGGGGTCGGTTATCGGCTGTGCCGGATTGGTGCGAGATGGTGTTGACGAATGATTGGACATTGTTCGCTCCTTGGTAAGCGAGATCTAACCTACAGGCTGGCCCAAAGTTCCGGTCGACGACCACGAGATGTGAGTATCAAGCAACGGAAAGCCCGGTGCGGAGAGACCGGCACCGGACTTTTATTTCCCATCAGCGAGTAGGGTGGTTCGCCGATCGAGCGAGGCTACAGGAATGCCTTGCTACACTTCTAATGAAGAAATGGGCGATAGGTTCCAACAACTGCTCCTACGCAGTCCGACCATGACGTAGCCGAAAAAATCATGCGGCGCCGGGACCATCGCCGGCGTTGAGATCGATCTTTCTCAAAATCAGCGCCAGTGGCACCATCAGCAGCGAGATCACCATCAGCACCTGAAAGACGTCGATATAGGCGAGATAGCTCGCTTGGGTCTGCACCTGATTGCCGATCCATGCCATTGCGCGTGTTTGAGCATCGGCCGCATTGGAGCCACGTTCCATGAAGACTTGCGTCGCTTGTTGCAGCGCGCTTGTATAGCTTGGATCGGATGGAACGATGTGCTCAACGAGCCGGGACTGGTGCCACTGCTCGCGGTGCGCCAGGACGTTGGAAGCGATCGATACGCCGATCGAGCCGCCGGTGTTGCGCGCAGCGTTGATCAGTGCCGACGCCTGATCGGTCTGGTCCGGCCGCAGGCCGTCGTAGGACGCGGCCGTGATCGGGATGAAGATGAGCGGCAGGCCGAGACCGAGATAGAAGCGCGACCAGACGAAGAACCCGAAGTTCAGATCGGCATTGAGGCGCGTCATGTCCCACATGGCGACAGCGATGATCGCCATGCCGATGGCGATCAGGTACTTGGGCTGGAACCGTGACGACAGCCGGCCCGTTATGAACATCATCATCATCGTGACCAGCCCGCCGGGAGAGAGCGCAAGCCCCGCCCAGGTGGCGGTGTAGCCGTAGTTCTCCTGCAGCACCTGTGGAATGAACTGGGTCGTGGCAATCAGGATGGCGCCGGTCGCCAGCATCACGACGAAGCATGAGCCGAACTGCCGGCTGGCGATCAGCCTTACGTCGATCACGGGATTGGACTTGGTCATCAGCCAGGGGATCGAGATCGCCAGGGCAAGCGCCGAGATCGTCGACGTCACGACGATGAAGTTCGAGCCGAACCAATCTTCGGTCTGGCCGCGATCGAGCACGAGTTCCAGAGCGCCGAGGAAGGTCGCGACCAGCAGGAAGCCGACGATGTCGAACCGCACGTTCTTGCGGCGCATTTCGGCGCGCTCCTTGCGGAGCGAATCCGGTTCCTGCACCAGCATGTAGACGAGCACGAAGGCCAAAACGCCGACAGGGCCGTTGATCAGGAAGCACCAATGCCAGGAGAAATTGTCGGAGAGGTAGCCGCCGAGCGTCGGCCCGACGACGGGCGCGACTACCACGGCGACGCCGAACAGCGCGAATGCCTGGCTGCGCTTGTTGGGCGGGAAGCTGTCGGCCAGGATCGACTGCGAGATCGGCACCATGCCGCCGCCGGCAAAGCCCTGGATCATGCGGAAGATCAGCAGCGATTCCAGGTTCCAGGCGAGGCCGCAGCAGATGGAGGCGACGGTAAAGGTCGCAAGGCACAGCAGATAGAAGCGCCGGCGCCCGTACCGCTTGGCGATGAAGCTGCTGGCGACCAGGATGATGGCGTTGGAAACCAGATAGGTGGTCACCACCCAGGACGCCTGGTCGGCGCTGACGGCAAGTCCGCCGGAAATGTAACGCAGCGCGACGTTGGCGATCGTCGTGTCCAGCACCTCCATGAAGGTGGCGAGCGACACGACCAGCGCTATCAGCCATGGATTGGACGCGGCGGATGCGCGCGCGCCGCCGTTTGCGGTCGAGGCGACGCTCATCTCAATTCCTCGGACGCACCGTTACGGTCGGCAGGACCGACATACCCGGGCCTATGGCGATATCCTCAGGCCAACTGTCGACAACAATCTTCACCGGCACGCGCTGCGTGACCTTGACGTAATTGCCCGTAGCGTTTTCGGCCGGCAGCAGCGAGAAGGCGGTGCCCGATCCCGGCTGTACGGATTGAACCTTGCCCTTCAGGACATGGTCGGGATAGGCGTCGATCGTCAGGTCGACGGGCTGGCCGGGGCGCATGTCGGCGAGCTGCGTTTCCTTGAAGTTGGCGGTGACCCAAAGCTCATCGGGTACGAACATCGAAATCGCCTGCCCCGTCTGTACATATTGTCCCTTGGACGCGCCGAGCTTGACGATGCGGCCAGGCTGCGCGGCGGTGATGGTGGTGTAGTCTAGGTTCTGCTGGGCGGTCTCGACCTGGGCCTCGGCCTGGTGGAGGCTGGCGATCGCGCTCGCCTTCTGCGCTTTGGCGGAGGCCTGGTTCTTCACGGCGGAGGTGACGCTCGCCTGTGATTGGGCGTAGTTGGCCTGGTTCTGGCGCAATGTCGACGCAGCCTGTTGTGCGGCCTGTTCGGAGCCCGCACCGCTTTTCACCAGTTGCTGCTGGCGGGTGTCTTCATCCTTCGCATATTGCAACGCGGCCTCGGACGAGGTCTGCTGTGCCTTGGCTTCTTCGATCGCGGCTCCGGCGGCGGCGATCTGTGCCTCGGCGCTGGCGATGGCTGCATTCGCCACGCCGACCTGGCCGTTCGCCTGGTCGAGTGCGATCTGGTAGTCGCGTGGATCGATCTTGGCGATGACATCGCCGGCGTTCAGGTGCTGGTTGTCAGAGACAGGCACATCGCCGACATAGCCGGAAATCTTGGTGGCGACGGAAAAACTGCGCGCGTCAATGAAGGCGTCGTCCGTCGTCTCATAGGGATGGAAATAGACCAGCCAGACGAAGTAGCCGACCACGACAAGCGCGATGAGTGCGACAACGGCAATGACGGTCGCGAGCGGATGGCGGCGGATGATCGAGGGCTTCTTCTCTTCCGCCTCGTCCGGCGTGTCGGCACCGGCCGCCTTCGCGCCTTCCTTTTCTTCGCGTTCGTCTTCTTCCAGTTGCGGGGCGGTGCGCTGATTCTGGTCCACGGCGGTTCTCTGTCTTTGGGGGAGGGACGCGTGGCAAACGCACCAATCGCGTATTGTGTTCCTTCAGACAGTTAGGCGGCCAGCTAGGCGGTTTGTCGCAGGCGTGGCCTCAGGCGGAATCGCGCAGCATGATCTCGGCGTTGAGCAGGATCTGTTCGTCGCCTGAAGACGAACCTTCCGCCTCTTCGCCCAGCTTGCGGAGCAAGAGTTCCATGGCGATGCGGCCGATGTCGTTGTAGCTCTGCGCCACGGTGGTGATCGGCGGACAGGCGTAGCGGGATAGCGGATGGTCGTCGTGGCCGGCGATGCGCAGGTTGCTGTCCGAGCCCCTCCCGACCTTCATGCCGGCATGATAGGCGGCGGCAATGGCGCCGAAGGCGACGCGGTCGTTGGCGCAAAGAACCGTGCCGGTCGGAAAGCCGCCGCTGCCGAGAATGCGGAGCGTTTCGTCATATCCGAACTTCTCGAAATCCCAGCTTGCGCCGCTGGTGATCGGCAGGACGACAGGCTCCATCCGCAGCTGCGACATCGCCTCGATATAGGCGGTCTCGCGGGTGCGGGCGTTGGTATTGACGGCGGGCATGCCGAGATAGCAGGGCGGTTCGCCCGAGCGGCACAGGTAATCGACGATCAGCTGAAAGCTCTGGCGGTTGTTCGTCCCAACGAAGGGTGAGGTTTCATCCAGCGGGGAATCGACGAAGATCAGCGGGATGGACGACGACAGCGACAGCAGCGTCTCGTGGTGCGATTGCACGCCGAGCGGAGCGATGATGGCGCCGGCCACGTTCATCGACTTCAGCGTCTCGATGGCGCGCGCCTCCATCTCGGCATTGCCGTCGGTGGATAGCACGAAGGCCAGAAACCCGGCATCGTTGGCGATCAGCTCGACCCGGCGCGTCAGCGCCATGTAGAACGGATCGGTCGAGTTCGGGATGATGATGCCGATGATGTTGCTGCGGCGCCGGTTGAGGTTGACCGCGAACATGTTCGGGCGAAAACCGCTCTGCTTGAGCGCGGCCTCGATCAGGTCGCGCGTCTTGCGCCGCACCGAGCTCGGATCGTTGAAGTATTTCGAGACGGTCGGGCGCGACAATCCGACGAACTCGGAAAAGTCCTCCATCGTTCTGATCGGTCTGTTTGCCAAACGTGCGTCCCGCCTGCTTGTCTAATCGATTGAAATTATTGACGCAGTTCAATCAAAACTTTTGCGCCGGTGCAAGCCGCGCCTTTAGGCGCGGCAGGCTTCGAAGTAATCTTCCAGCACGCGATCGACGGCGGCAAGAGCCAACGAGCGCGCGTCGGGCTTCACCTTGCTGTCGCGCACGCCGACATAGGCTCCCGTCAGATATTGGTTGATCAACGTTTCCGGGATCTCCACGCCATCGAGCAGGGCGAACAGCGCCTTCACGGCGGCATCGATCTCCGGCTGCGGCCAGTAGTAACGAATACGGTCGCTATAGCTGAAGTGGCGCTGAATGTGCTTCTCGGCGTCCGTGCCGTGATAATACTTGTCCCAGTTCTTCGGATCGGCCGTCAGCACGCGCTCGATGGTGGCGACCAGCGTCTCCTTGCGCATGCCGGGAAACAGGAAGGCGGCGATCTGGTCGAGCCCGTAATAGGCCTCGCGCAGCGCGAATGTCAGTCCGGGGCCAACCTTCAGGATCGCGAAGCCGTCCATGACCAGCTGCCGCAGCATGTCCCGGGTCTGGTAGTCGGTGGAGTGGGCCTCGAAGACCATGCCCGGCATGTCGGAAAGCGTGGCGCTTAGCGCGGCCGCCTTTTCCGGGGCGTAGGCGATGACGTTCTCGTTGCCGAACTCCACGCCCGGCTGGACAACAGCGCCGATGACGCGCGCAAACGCGTCGGATACGCCGGCGGCCTCGAAAGCCTTGCGGTGGATAGCGATGGTTTCGCGCGCTGCTTCCGGCTTGGTCACCTCGAGCTCGTCGAGTTCCTCCATGGCGCCGCCGGGGATCGGCACTTCGGTGCCGACGATGTAAACAGGCTTGATTCCGTTTGAGCCCTTCAGCGCGGCTTCGGCCACGGCGGCAAGCTTTGCCGCGCGTTCTGCGGTAGTCGCGTCGGGCAGGGCGACCGGCTCGCCGGCGCAGCCCATGCTGGTGTCGAGATGCAGCTTGGTGAAGCCGGCCTTGGCAAAGGCTTCAATCATCACGCAGGCCTTGGCCATCGCCTCGTCGGCGGGCAGACTCTTCCATGGATTGGGACCGAGATGGTCGCCGCCGAGGATCAGCCTTTCAAGCGGGAAGCCGGTATCGGCCGCGATGTTCTCCACGAAGGCGCGGAAGTCGGCCGGCGTCATGCCGGTATAGCCGCCATCCTGGTTCACCTGGTTGCACGTCGCCTCGACGAGCAGGTGGGCGCCCTGCTTGAGCGCGTGCAGCATCGATGCCTCGATGACGAGGGGATGAGCCGAGCAGATCGAGGGAATGCCCTTCACGCCGGTGCCATTACGCCATTGTGCGATATCCGTGAGGTAGCTCTTCTGCATGTCAGGCTTGTCCTTGCGCTTTGATGAGGGCGTCGAGTTCTGCTTGCGTGGAGGCACCTTCCATCGGGCCGGCCTTGGTGACGGCGCGGGCGCCCGAGGCGTTGGCGTAACGCAGCACTTCGGCCGGGTGCATTCCCTTCAGCCAGAAGGTGACGAAGGTCGCGCCGAAGCAGTCGCCGGCGCCGGTGGGGTCGACTTCCTCGACCTTATAGCCCTCGAGATCCACCTGGGTGGTCTTGTCGAAGTAGCTGGAACCCTTTTCGCCGCGCTTGATGACGATCGCCTTGATGCCTTTGGCGAGCAACTCGGCTACGGCTTCCTTTTCTGTCTTCGCCTCGGCGAACAGGAACAGCTCCTCGCCGCTCGGCATGAAGAGATCGGTGACGGACAGAACGGTCTGCAACGCTTCGCGCATGCCTGGGCTGTCGAGGATCTCGGGGCGCAGGTTGGGGTCGAAGGACACGGTGCCGCCGGCGGCCTTGATGCGTTCGACGGCAGTCAGGATGCTCTTTACTACGCTCGGGGCGTAGAGAGCGGTGCCCATGACGTGCATGTGCGTGCAGCCGTCGATCAGCGCCAGCGTCTTGTCTGACAGCTCGATCTCACCGCAGGCACTGTGGCGGATGTTGAAGACGAAGGCGCGGCTGCCGTCTTCGCGATAGCGCACGAAGGCGCTGCCGGTCGTGCCCTGTGGGACAACCTCGATGCCGGAGACGTCGACGCCGTCCTCAGTCAGGCGGTTGATGTTGACCCAGCCGAAGTCGTCATCGCCGACGCGGGAGATGATCGCGCAATCCTGGCCGAGCTTGCCGACCTGATCGATGAAGATCGCCGGTGCGCCCGAAGGGAAGGGGCCGATCAGCGGCACGGCTTCGCGAAAGCCGTTGCCGCGATTGGTGGCGACGATTTCGACCAGGATTTCGCCGATGGTGAGGATTTTCGACATGGCTGCTTGCTCTTCAGGATTACTGCTTGGCGCGCTTCGAGCGCACGTCGAGATAGACGGCGACGAGGATGACGAGGCCCTTGACGATGAGCTGATAGAAGTAAGGCACCGACAGCATGTTCATGCCGTTGTTGAGCACGCCGATGATGAGCGCGCCGATCAGCGTGCCGATCATGGTGCCGACGCCGCCGGCAAGGCTGGTGCCGCCGAGAACGGCTGCGGCGATGGCGTCGAGTTCGTAGCTCATACCGGCGTTGGTCTGGGCCGAGAACAGGCGCGACGACAGAAGAATGCCGCTGATGGCAGCCATGATGCCGGAGATCATGAAGATGATGATCTTCAGGCGATCGACCTTGATGCCGGAATAGAGTGCTGCTTCGCGGTTGCCGCCGGTCAGATAGGCGCGACGACCGAACTTCGTCTTGCTGAGCAGGATATGGTTGAACAGGAAGAGCACCGCCACGACCCAGATGACGATCGGGATGCCGACAAAGCTCTGGGTGCCGATGGCCGTCCAGGTCGGCTCCATGATCATGGCGGGCGCGCCGTTGGTCGGCAGGCTGACCATGCCGCGATAGATGCCCATGGTGGCCACGGTGACGATGAAGGAGGGCAGCAGGAACTTCGCGGTCAGCACGCCGTTGGCGAGACCCAGCAACGCGCCGGCTGCGAGCGTCAGCACGAGCGCCGGAACGAAGCCCATGCCGAACGCGAAACATTGCGCGCCGACCATGCCGGCGACCGCGATGATCGAACCGATCGACAGGTCGATTTCACCGAGCAGGATGACCCAGGTCATGCCGAAGGCCGCGATCGCGATGACCGAAACCTGCTGCAGCACGTTCAGGAAGTTCGCAACGGACATGAACCGCTGATTGGTGATCGAAAAGATCACGCAAAGGACGATCAGCGATAGGAAAATACCGCCATACTGCTTCATTACCTGCCGGAATGCGGCATTGGCTGCGCTCTTGTCGCTCATGATACAAATCCCGTAGCAAAGCTCATGATCTTTTCCGGTGTCATCTCATCGCCGGTAACGATGGCGGTGGCCCGCCCTTCGCTCATGACGACAGCGCGGTCGCTCATGCCGATGACCTCGGGGAGTTCGGAGGACACCAGCAGGATTGCCGTGCCTTCCGCCGCCAGCTGGCGGATGATCTTGTAGATTTCAAATTTGGCGCCGACATCGACGCCGCGTGTCGGCTCGTCGAGGATCAGGATCCTCGGCTTGGTCAGCAGCCACTTGGCCAGCACGATCTTCTGCTGGTTGCCGCCGGACAGCGATCCCGCCGAGGTATCGAGCGACGCCGTCTTGATGGCGAGCCGGCTGACTTCCATCTTCGCGTCGTCGCGTTCGCGGCGGCGCTTGAGGAAGCCGAAGGGGCTTGAGTAATTGTCCAGCGCCACCATCGAGATGTTGCTCTCGACGCTGTGGCTGAGCACCAGGCCCTCTTCCTTGCGGTTCTCGGTGACGAAGCCGATACGCCGGTTGATGGCATCGACGGGGGAGGTGATGGTCACCGCGCTGCCGTCGATCGAGATGGTGCCCGAGGTCGGCTGCGTCATGCCGAAGAGCGTCTTCATCACTTCCGAGCGGCCGGACCCGATCAGGCCGAAGAAACCGAGGATTTCGCCGGGGCGCACGTCGAAGGAAATGTCCTCGAACTCGTCATGGCTGGAAAGCCCATTCACCGCCAGCACCGGCTTTTCGCTAAGCTCAGGCGCCGGCACGTCGCGCGGTGGATAAATCTCGTTCATGTCGCGGCCGACCATCAGGGCGATCAGCTCGTCGATTGTGGCTTCGGACTTGTCGCGCGTGGTGATGTAGCTGCCATCGCGCACGACGGTGATGTCGTCGCTGAGCCGCATGATCTCTTCCATGCGGTGCGAGATGTAGATGACGGCCACGCCGCGCGCCTTCAGTTGGCCGATGATCTCGAACAGGATCTCGGCTTCGCTGTCGCTCAGCGAAGATGTCGGCTCGTCGAGAATGACGACCTTGGCGTCGATGCTGAGGCCCTTGGCGATCTCGACCAGCTGGCGTTGCGCGATCGACAGGTCGCCGACCTTTTCAGTGACGGAAATCGGCAGCTTCAGGTCGGCGACGATCGCCGCCGCCTGGCGCACAAGCGCCTTGTCGTTGATGAAGCCGGCCCTGGTCGGCTCGCGGGTCGCGAGAATGTTCTCGGCGACGCTCAAATTGTTGCAGAGGCTGAGTTCCTGGAAGACGATCGTCAGACCCGCCGCCGCCGCATCCTGCGGATTGGCCGGCGCGTAGGGCTGTCCGCCCAGAAGGATCGAGCCCGATGTCGGCTGGTAGACGCCGGCAAGAATCTTCATCAGCGTCGATTTGCCGGCGCCGTTTTCGCCGAGGATCGTATGAACCCGGCCGGGGCGGACCTTCAGCTGCATGCTCTTCAACGCGGTCACCGCGCCGAAGACTTTCGTAATGTCCTTGATCTCGAGGATCGCGTTGTCGCCGGAGGTTTCCATGGCGTCACCTTTCACCAAGAGCCGCAAGCATCGAGAAGGTGCATGGGGCGCTCTGATTTGTCGCGGAGATGTCGCTGCTTTCCGGCGGCCGGCTCATGGAAGAACCCGACCGCCGGAAGGAGCGGTCACTGTGCGAGACTTGGGACCTTCGCACAGTGCGCCTTGGGAGGACTTTACTGCTTCTTGACGTAGACGCCAGGAACGATCGGCTGCTCGGCGGGCACGTCCTTGCCGGCCTTGAGGTCCAGCGCGGTGTCGACCGCGAGCTTGCCCATCTGGTCCGGGAACTGCTGGATCACGCCGACCATGTCGGGATCGCTGTCGACAGCTTTGATCGCCTCGGGCATGCCGTCGAAGCCGATAACCTTGACCTTGCCGGTGAGACCCGACGACTTGACCGCGACGGCTGCGGCAAGCGCTGCGTCGTCACCGAAGCCGAAGATGCCGTTGATGTCGGGGTTTGCCTGCAGCATGTTCTGCGCGACGGCCAGCGCCTCGGCGCGGGTGATGCCGGTCTGGATCGAAACGATCTTGATGTCGGGGTGCTTGGCAATGGCTTCCTTGAAGCCGTTGACGCGGTTCACGACCGACTGGACGAGCGGATAGTCGATGATCGCGACATTGCCCTTGCCACCGAGCTGCTCGGCCATCAGTTCGCCAGCCTTGACGCCGCCGGCATAGTTGTCGGTGCCGATGTAGGACGAAACCTTGGCGCCTTCGACAGGAACGTCGACGGTGATGACCTTGATGCCCGCCGCCTGTGCGCGGGCGACGGCTGCGAGCGCGCCCTTGCTGTCGACCGGCGACATGATGATGACATCGACGCCCTTGACGATGAAGTCTTCGATGTCGGCGAGCTGCTTGTTCAGGTCCTGGTTGGCGATCGCGATTTCGACCGAGACGTTCTTGGCCTTGGCTTCAGCGGTGATCGCCTTGGCGAGCTCATTGTAGAACGGATGCTGCTGCGTCAGCAGCGATGCGCCGATGCCTTCGGCATGCGCGGCGAACGCGGCCAAGCTGAAGGCTGCGGATACGAGAAGCGATTTTGCGATGCGAGAAACGGACATGGTTTCCTCCCTAAATAATGCACGAGGCCGGTGCGAATGGCCGTCACGATGGCGGCCTCCATTGCCAGCTGACGCGCCTATCAATCAGCAATGTTTGCGCGCGTCAACTTTAAAATATTTATGCGAAAACTTTTTGATAAAATCTAACGTCAAGTTTCCTGCTGATGGACAAAATGGCGCGTTAGTGCCGCCCACGCTTGCAAGACTGGGCGAACATGGCATAAGTCGAAAAATTGACTGTAAAACTCAACAAAACGAATAATCCATATGAACCAGCTGAATTGCCGTACCGAGCTCCGCCTCTCGAACCTCGCCGACTACCTTCATCTCATCGTCGATCGCCTCGAAAGCTTCGAGGCCGATGTTGTGCAGACCGACGAGACGGTGAGCTTTCAGTTCGCCTTCGGTGCCGGTCGTTTCGAAATGGCGCCGGGAAAGCTGGTGATGGAGGCGTCCGCCGCCGAGGCCGAGGGATTGCGCCGGGTAAAGGAGCTCTTCAGCGTTGCGATCGAGCTCTATGCCAAGAGCGAAAAGCCGGAGATGGCGTGGCAAGGTGATCTGGCGGATGACACTGTTCTGTCGTCCTTCCGGCTGATGCGGGTAAGGAACGCATGGCAGCTGACGCCGGGCATGCGTCGTGTCCGCCTCGAGGGTGAGAATCTCGACCGCTTCGAAAGCTTCACCGGCATGCATATCCGCATGCTGTTCCCGACGGAGACGGTGCCTGATCCGGTCTGGCCGATCGCTGGCGCCAATGGTCTGGCGCTTTGGCCGTCGGAGGATCGCAAGCCGACCACCCGCGTCTACACGATCCGCAAGCTGGACGTGAAGGCCGGTTACATGGATGTGGATTTCGTCGTGCACGGCGATCCCCACGGTGGCGAAGAAGGGATCGGCTCGGCCTGGGCGCTGCATGCGGCGGAGGGCGATGTCGTCGGCATCATAGGGCCGCTCGGACGACCGGTTCGCTCGGCCGATTGGTATCTCATGGGATGCGACGAGACCGGCTTGCCGGCGATGAGCCGCATCCTGGAAAATCTGCCGGCAGATACGCGTGGCGCTGCCTTCGTCGAGGTCGATGGCGCGGCCGACGAGCAGCAGATCTCCTGCCCGCCGGGCGTCGTGCTTAAGTGGATACACCGAAACGGCGTTCCCGGCGGCGAACATGCCGAGCTGGCGCGCGCCGTCTGTGCGGTCGACTGGCCGCAGAACGTTTCGAGCTTCGGCTGGTTTGCCTCGGAGGCAGATGCCGCAAAGCAGGTGCGCGAGTACTGGCGCAAGACGCTTGGCTATGGGCGCGACCAGACGCTCGCCGCTGGCTACTGGAAACGCGGCGCGGCCGGCCTGATGGCCGGCTAGCCACTAGCCTTCAGGCCGATTTTCGGGTCGATCAGCCCTCCTGGGCTGCGGAGGGCACGACCCACAAGGGGCGCTCCTCGCGTTTCGCGCGCAGAGCAGGAGCAGCGTCGCTTTCGACTAGCGCCTCGCTCTCTTCGGGGATTTCGTCGACTTCGTACATATAGTCGTAGAGCATTTCGCAGGCGCGTTCGTTCGCCTTGATCTTGGCTTCAGTCTCGCTGATTGCCGCAGCGATGGCCTTAATGCGGGAGCGCAGCATTGAGCCAAGGATATCCGTCGCGGGCCTCTTCTCAAGCCGTTCCAGATGGTGCTCGATCCGCGCGGAATGGCGCTCCAGTTCACGCTTGCTGAAGCGCGCCTTGCGCATTTCCTCGGAGAGGTCGTTGCGCATATGGGCAAGCGGATCGAAGGTGCCGGGCTCGCGCTCGTCGAGCGTCAGCTGGTTGACCAGCTTCTCGATGACGATCAGCGCCTGCAGATCGACAGGATCGGCAAGCTCGACATCATAGCCGGTGTCGTCGAAGACCTTGCGGCGAACGGGATCGAGCAGCAGCTCGTAAGCTTTCTGCACACGGGCGAAAGCCTCGGGATCGCCGCCCGAATCAGGATGTGTCGTCTTGGCGCGGCGCCGATAGGCGGCCTTGATCTGATCGTCGGTTCCATCGCGTCGGACCCCGAGAATCTCATAAGGATTGGTCACCATCACTCCGTTGTCGTTCTGATATCGCCATGACACCCATGCGAGGGCATTCGTCCATTCGAGGACCCTCTTCTACCATCAGTGGGGCAGAGTTTGGACAAAAAGAATGAACAAAATCGAGAGCGACGCTTTCTGCATGCCGTCGATGGCGTGCTCGTGCATTGCTAATCGATATAATGTCTCTGCCCGCGTTGACGCATTTAAGCAAATCGAGTTCTATCCGCCACCATTTGCCCGGCCAGCGGTTCGCGGCCGGAAACGCAGGGGAGGCAGGACATGCGCGTGATCCGGACGGTCGCGGAATTGCGGGAGCATCTCGACAGCATCAGGCGGTCGGGAAAACGCATCGGTTTCGTGCCGACCATGGGCTTTCTGCATGTCGGTCACATGGCGCTCGTGTCGCGCGCGCGGGCGGAAAACGAGGTCACGGTGGCCTCGATCTTCGTCAATCCGCTGCAGTTCGGCGCCAACGAGGATCTGGCGCGCTACCCGCGTGCGCCGGAGCGCGACAGCGCGATGCTGGAACAGGCCGGTGTCGATGTGCTCTTCGCCCCCGAGGTCTCGGAGATGTATCCGCGCCAGATGCAGACCGTCGTCGATGTGCCGTCGATCGGCAGCCGGCTGGAAGGTGAGGTTCGCCCCGGGCATTTCGCCGGTGTCGCCACCGTCGTGACAAAACTCTTCAATCTCGTCCAGCCGCATGCGGCCTATTTCGGCGAAAAGGACTACCAGCAGGTGGTGTTGATCAAGCGCATGGTCGAGGATCTCGCCCAGCCCGTTCGCGTCGTCGCGGTGGCCACGGTGCGGGAAGCCGATGGCCTCGCTTGTTCCTCACGTAATGTCTATCTCAGCGCCGAGGAACGGATCGCAGCCCGCATCGTGCCCGCCGCTCTCACCGAGGCGGAGCGGCTTTACGCCGGTGGGTGCGATGATCCCGTGGAGCTGGCGGCCGCGTTGAGAGAGTTCATCGAGCGTGAGCCGCTGGCAAACTGGGAAGTCGTGGCGGTCCGTGATCCCCAAACACTGGAGCCGATGCAGAGCCTGCGCGGCGGGCCGGCGCTGGTCGCTCTCTTCGTTCGCGTGGGCGCGACGCGGCTTCTCGACAACAGGGTTATCGGCGCGCCGGCGACCGAGGAAGGCGAGGGCATCCGATGAGCACGCAGACCAGGCAGAAGCGCCGGACGACAACAGCCATCCGGGCGATGAAGGGCGGTGACCGGATCGTCTGCCTCACCGCCTACACGACGCCGATCGCGCGTCTGCTCGATCCGCATTGCGACCTGCTGCTTGTCGGCGATTCACTCGGAATGGTGCTTTATGGAATGGACACCACTGTCGGCGTCACGCTGGAGATGATGATCGCGCATGGCCAGGCGGTGATGCGCGGCGTGTCGCACGCCTGCGTGATCGTCGATCTGCCTTTCGGCAGCTATCAGGAATCCAGGGAGCAAGCCTTCCGCAGCGCCGCGCGCATATTGCAGGAGACGGGATGCGACGGCGTGAAGCTCGAGGGCGGCGAGGAGATGGCGGAGACCGTTGCCTTTCTCACCGCGCGCGGCGTACCGGTTTTCGGCCACGTCGGGCTGATGCCGCAGCTAGTGAACACGGCGGGCGGTTTTCGCTCGCTCGGCCATTCGCCAGAGGAGGCTGACAAGATTCGCCGGGATGCCCGGGCAATTGCCGACGCGAGCGCCTTCGCGCTTGTTATCGAGGGGACCGTGGAACCGCTGGCGCGGGAGATTACGGCGGAGCTTGCAGTGCCCACGATCGGCATCGGCGCATCGGCGGCCTGCGATGGCCAGGTGCTGGTTTCCGATGACATGCTTGGCCTGTTCAACGAGTTCAAGCCGCGTTTCGTCAAGCGATATGCCGAGTTGAGCCCGCTGATCACGGAGGCGGTGGCGGATTATGCGGATGAGGTGCGGTCCGGCGCGTTTCCGTCCGCCGAGCACACGTTTCAGATCAAGCGGTAGGTGCCCTACCGGTTGAGCCAGGCATCGATGCCGCGCGCGGCCGCGCGGCCGGTGGCAAAGCAGGCGGTGAGCAGATAGCCGCCGGTCGGTGCTTCCCAATCGATCATCTCGCCCGCCACGAACAGGCCGGGCAGGGCCTTCAGCATGTAGTCGTCGTCGATGTCGTTCCATTCGACGCCGCCCGCCGACGAGATCGCTTCGGCGATCGGTCGCGGCCGGACGACCTTGATAGGCAGCGCCTTGATCAGGCCGGCAAGGGCTTTGGGATCGCGAAGATCGCGGTCGCCGGCAAGTTCGCGCAGCAATCCCGCCTTGACGCCATCAATCCCGGCGCCCTTGCGCAGTCGGTTCGAGAGGCTTGCCTTGTGGTCCTGTCGGGCGAGGTCTCTTTCCAGCCGGTCCCGTGTCCGTCCGGGCATGAGATCGACTGTCAGGAGCGCCGGACGCCCTTCATTCAAGACGTCGCGGAGCGCCGCGGCATGGGCATAAACAAGGCTGCCTTCGATACCCTCGCGCGATATCACGAACTCGCCCGGGATCGTGCCCGCCGCCGACGTTGCCTCGACGGATTTGAGCGGTGCGCCGGCAAAACGCTCGCGGAAAGTTTCGCTCCACGCGATGTCGAAGCCGCAGTTTGCGGGTTGGAAGGGGTGGACGGCAACACCTCGCTCCATCATCCAGTCGGTCCAGCGGCCATCGGAACCGAGCTTCGGCCAGCTTGCACCGCCAAGCGCCAGGAGAGCCGCGTCGCAGTGCACGACCTCAACGCCATTTGCGGATTCGACGCGATGGTTGCCCTCCGCAAAGCCGACCCATCGGTGCCGGGTGCGGATCGTCACGCCTTGCGCTTCCAATCGCCTGATCCAGGCACGAAGCAGCGGCGAGGCTTTCATGGCGGTCGGGAAGACGCGGCCGGACGATCCGACGAAGGTCTCGGATTCAAGGCCGGACGCCCAGGTCCTGACATCTGCGGGAGTGAAAGCATCGAGCGCCGTCCTCAGCCGCGCATTCGAAAGGCCGAACCGGTCAGCGAAGTTTGCGTAATCTTCGGAATGGGTGATGTTGAGCCCGGACTTGCCAGCGAGAAGGAACTTGCGGGCGACGGTAGGCATCGCTTCGAAGACCGTGACAGTGTGACCGGACAGAGAGAGAACTTCCGCCGCCATGAGGCCGGATGGCCCGCCGCCGAAGATTGCAATCCGTTTACGCGTCATGAGTTCGCCCAGCGCCGATCTATCTAGGCCTTCTCATGGCTCGCGGCGCAACGAAGTGCAAGCAATCACTCGCCTGATCAATAGCGTGTAAGCCAAATGGCTCGCGGCATCGTCCTGTTGGATTACATCAATCGACGATGCGAAGGCTGACCGTGGGCTTCGCGGGAGCCTGCTCTTCCTTCATGGCATCGTCGTGGTACCAGCAGCTTTCATAGACCGAGGGTACAAGATCCGCCGTAAGGTCGACCTTCGACCGCGTGCCCGCCGGCTTGAATCGCTTGGCGGGAAAAGCGAAAATCTTTGCTGACTCCTGATGTATGACTGTGGCCATGAATGCCTCCTGATCGGGTGCCGTCCTTCGACGTCGAAGCAATATAACACGCCTGCACATAGTTTGCTCTAATTGATTTAAAAAAGTGCAATCTTTGTTGGAATAATGGGCAGCCTTGGTTGCATTCATTTATGTCAGAGTTTTCTAATGATTATTTTTAGAGCAAATGCCTATTAAATGGATTGTTCATGCGGTGTGCGAATGGGTGCCGTTTTTATCTTTGCGTTCTTCTGAGGCATCGGCCCTGGTGGCGGTCGCGTCCTGCTAGGGCCTTAACTGTTTGAGTCCGCTATAGGTTCCAGGCTGTTCAAAGGCCGACTGCGGGCAGGCTGCGAGGTTATTTTGCCCTGCCAACATTTGCAGTCCGACAAACTGGCACGGCACATGCATATAAACGGGCATCCCCGGCGGACGAGGAGATTTAGGCCTCCATGTTCGCCAGGATTTGCTGACACCTTTTGTTTTGAGAGACGCGCAAATGACCAAGTATAAGCTCGAGTACATCTGGCTCGATGGATACACCCCGGTGCCGAACCTTCGCGGCAAGACGCAGGTCAAGGAATTCGCGGAATTCCCGACGCTCGAGCAGCTGCCGCTGTGGGGCTTCGATGGCTCGTCCACGATGCAGGCCGAAGGCCGCAGCTCGGATTGCGTGCTGAAGCCTGTCGCCGTTTATCCGGACCCGGCTCGTACCAACGGCGTGCTCGTCATGTGCGAAGTCATGATGCCTGATGGTGTCACCCCGCATCCGTCCAACGCCCGCGCCACCATCCTTGACGATGAAGGCACCTGGTTCGGCTTCGAGCAGGAATACTTCTTCTACCAGAACGGCCGTCCGCTCGGCTTCCCCGAGCAGGGCTACCCGGCTCCGCAGGGCCCGTACTACACCGGCGTTGGATACTCCAACGTTGGCGACGTCGCTCGCGAGATCGTCGAAGAACACCTCGACCTGTGCCTGGCTGCCGGTATCAACCACGAAGGCATCAATGCCGAAGTGGCCAAGGGCCAGTGGGAATTCCAGATCTTCGGCAAGGGCTCCAAGCGCGCCGCTGACGAAATCTGGATGGCTCGCTACCTGCTTCAGCGCCTGACCGAAAAGTACGGCATCGACATCGAGTATCATTGCAAGCCGCTCGGCGACACCGACTGGAACGGTTCGGGCATGCACTGCAACTTCTCGACCAAGTACATGCGCGAAGTCGGCGGCAAGGAATATTTCGAAGCCCTGATGGCGCAGTTCGACAAGAACCTGCTCGACCACATCGCTGTTTACGGTCCTGACAACGACAAGCGCCTGACCGGCAAGCACGAGACGGCTCCGTGGAACAAGTTCTCCTACGGCGTTGCCGACCGTGGTGCGTCGATCCGCGTCCCGCACTCGTTCATCAAGAACGACTACAAGGGCTACCTGGAAGATCGCCGCCCGAACTCGCAGGGTTGCCCCTACCAGATCGCTTCGCGCGTTCTGAAGACGATCTCCGAGGTTCCTCTCTCGGGTTCCGCTTCGGCTGCTGCATAAGCGCCTGACGATATCGTTCAGCCTTATGATGGCGCCGGTCGAAAGCCGGCGCCATTTTGCTTTTGCCTCGTTGTCCCGGTTCGGAGCAGGAGAGAAACGGAATTCCATCCTTCGCTTTCGAATTCGTGAGATAACGCTGTGCAAGCATCACCCGGCGGTTGAAATATTCAACCAATCGGGCACATTCCTTTTGCGTCGGATGTCAATATCCCTATACTTCCCGCGAACTCTCTCATCGCGAGCTGCCATTGATTTCGGCACGGAAACAGGATCGTCTTCTTCGCCTTCTCGGAAAGCCCGCGCTTTTCGTTGCGGGAGAGGAAATCGTATTGCCGGAGAAGGCATATCCACTTCTGGCGCTGCTGATCACCTCGCCCCAGATGTCGATGGAGCGCGAGAGCCTGCGCGGCATCCTTTGGCAGTCCGACATGTCCAAGCAGCGCGCCGGAAGTCTGCGCCAGCTGCTTGCGCGGATCGATCGCAGCATCCCAGAGAGGCTACCGCGACTCATCCTTGCTACCAACACCGATCTCACCTTCAACGGCGAGTATTGGGATGCCGATATAACGCTTCTCTGCGATCCCGCCGTCACGCTGGAGCGTCCGGACTGGGAATTGCTTACGGGCGAGCTGCTGGAAGGCTTCAAGGCGCCGACGATCGAGGCCGACGAGCGACTTTCGGTAGAGCGCCGGCGGATTTCCGAACGACGTGATGCGCGGATCATGGCGCTTCTCGACGCGCCGGACAAACGGACGTCTGCTGAGCTGCTGTCTCTGGCAAACATCGTGATCGACGCGGATCCCGCCAATGAGGTCGCCTGTCGAACGCTGATGCAGGTTCACGCCGATGCCGGCGATGCGGCCGCCGCGCGCCAGGCCTATTTCCGCTGCCTCAGCGAACTCAAGACCGAATATGGCGCTGAGCCGGATGGCGTGACGCAGGCGCTGGCCCGCGATCTCGGTATCATCGCGCCGGCCGTGCCCGAAGCGGCGCCGCGCCCGCAACCATCGGCTGCCGACCCCGTCGGTCAGCCTCGCGTACTGATCCTGCCGCCGGAGACGATGCTCTCCGATCCGTTGCTGCAGCGCGTCGGCCGCGCGCTTTTGGAAGACGTGACCATCGGGCTCAGCCAGCAGCGCGGTTTCAAGGTGATCGCCGCGCATACCAGCATCGAGATACTGAGCCGGGGCCAGAACGCCGATGCCGCGCCCTTCCCGCAGCAGGACCTGCAGTTCGACTACACGGTCTATGTGACGATCCACGGTCGGGATGACGATATCTACGCGACCTGCCGGCTGACCAAAACGGCGAGCGCGGAAGTTCTCTGGGCGATCGACCTGCCGCTTGCGATGCAGAAGATCAACCAGTCCTTCGGCCATCTGGCGCGGCGCATCGTCATGACGCTTGCCGATACGATCGAGCGGCGCGAGCTTTCGGATATGATGCACGACATCAATCCCTCGGCCTACCGTCTCTATCTCGAAGGCAAGCGGCTGGTGTCGAAGACGGATCTGCAGCACCTCCGGCAGGCGCGCAAGTGGTTCAAGTCGGCGCTCGTCCGACACGATCGCTTCTCGTCCGCCCATGCGGGCATGGCGCGCGTACTCGGCATGGAGTGGCTGGTGCGCGGTATGAAGGATACGCAACTGCTCGAGGAGGCGGATCGCTCGGCATGGTTCGCGCGCGACAGCGACCCGAACAGTGGCCGCGCCATGCGCGAGCTCGGCTTCGTGGCGCTTTACCGGCGCCGGTTCGACGACAGCCTGGATTTCTTCGCCGAAGCGCAGATGCTCAATCCCAACGACGCCGACATCCTCGCCGATCACGCGGATGCGCTGCTTCACGATGGCCAGAGCGACCGGGCGCTTGAGCTCAGCCTCGCCGCGCTGAAGCTCAATCCTCTGCCGCCGGATTATTACTACTGGAATCTCGGTGGCATCCATTTCGTCCAGGAGAACTATTCCAAGGCAATCGAGGTTCTGGATCGCGTGAAGGATCGTCCGGCGACGTCACGTCTGCTCGCGGCCGCGCATGCCAAGAACGGCAATGCGAAGGCCGCGGCGCATTACGCCTCGGTTGTCCTTGAGAATTTTCCTGATTTTCGCACAGAAGATGTCTGGCGTTTTGTGCCTGATCGCAACCCTGAGGACACGCGTCAGTTGATTGACGGCCTGCGTATGGCCGGATTGTCCTGAAGCGTTACACTTCATCGACTTAGCCGCGTTTTTAAGCTGAAACTCAGTCACGCCGGAATAACGCCTGCCGGTCATTCTCCAGCTCGTCCGCAGCACAACGCTGCTTTCAGCTGGAGATAGCAAAACATGTCCACCACCCAGATCAAGCCGACCGTCCGCCTTTCCGCAGCCGCTCAGGCCGTTCTCAAGCAGAACGCCGTTCAGTTCGACACGAACGCCACGGCCAATATCGTTCACGCCCTGAAGTTCCGTTGAGGGTGATGCGAATGTCTGCACAGACTGCACTTGAGCGTCTTGCCACGGATCTTAGCCTTTCGTCGGCCGGGATCAATGGCTATCACGACCGCTCGCTGACACCTGTGCAGACATTCGCGGCCATCAAGCCGCACTTTCAGGAACTCGGCATTACGCGCGTAGGCCTTCTCACCGCGCTTGACCTTCTCGAAATTCCGGTCGCCTTCGCGACCCGGCCGAACAGCTACACGCTGTCGGTGTTCCAGGGCAAAGGTATCGATGAAGCGGCGGCCATGACTTCGGCCGCCATGGAAGCCGTGGAAACGCGCGTCGCTGAAATGCAGCCCGACGATCTCATCACCGCAAGCCTCGACACCATGAAGGCCGAGCGCGCGCCGATGATTGATCTCGATTCGGTCGCCCGTTGCGTGCCGTCGGAGATTGGCGCCGAGCCGATCGGCTGGTGCGAGGGCCTGGATATCGTTTCCAACAAGCCGGTGTTCGTTCCCTGGTCGCTCGTCGGCCTCGACCATCGCGGCGTTCGCCCTTCTGGCTTCGAGCAGTCCAGCGATGGGCTTGCCTCCGGCAACCGGCCGGCCGAAGCGGTGCTTCACGGCATGTGCGAGCTCGTGGAGCGCGACGCCTGGGCACTGACCCAGCTCCGCCCCTTCGAGCAGCTGCGCGGTGCACGCGTCGATCCCCTGGCTTTCCGCGACCCGGTTGTCGACATCATCGTCGATCGAATCCAGCGCGCCGGCATGCAGCTCCTGCTGCTCGACATGACGACCGATATCGGCGTCCCCAGTTTCCTTGCCGTCATCATTCCCGGCAATCTTGGCGAGCGCGTGGATGCCCGCTGGACGAATGTCTGCGGGGGTTGCGGCTGTCATCCCGATCCGGTCCGCGCAGCGCTTCGCGCGATCACGGAAGCCGCGCAGAGCAGGCTGACCGCGATCGCCGGCAGCCGGGACGATTTCACGCCACGCGTCTATCAGCGCCTCGACAACAACGGCCCGATGCAGCAGCTCATCGACCTGTGCAGCGAAACGCCTGTCGCGCCGGCATTCGGCTTCGAGCCGGAGAAGCGCAGCATCCAGGAAAACATTCGCCACATCCTCGATCGGCTGGCCGAACGGGGAATCAATCAGGTGGTGGCCGTTCCGCTCCCGCATCCGCGTCTGCCGGTCTCGGTCGTGCGGGTCATCATTCCGGGGCTCGAGGTCGATGTGGATGGCGAGTTCATCCAGCTCGGTCTGCGCGCCGTCGGCGCCATGCAGGGAGTGCAGTAATGAAGGTGATTTTCGCAGGCCCCAGCTTCGGCAACGATCTGCCTCGTCTCCGCGCGGAAAATCCGTCCATCGAGTTCCGCCCGCCCGCTGCTCGCGGTGATATTCTGCAGGCGGTTCAGGATGGAGCGAAGGCGATCGCCATCGTCGATGGCTATTTCGGCGAGACGCCTTCGGTCTGGCACAAGGAAATTCTCTACGCGCTCGAAAAGAACGTCACGGTTTTCGGCGCCGCCAGCATGGGCGCGTTGCGCGCAGCCGAATGCTCCGCCTTCGGCATGATCGGTGTCGGTTCGATCTACGAGGATTACGCCGAGGGCCGGTTGATCGATGACGAGGCCGTGGCGCTGGTGCATGCACCGGAAGAACTCGGCTGGCTGCCTTTGTCGATTCCTTGGGTCGATTTCCAGCCGACGATCGAGCGGCTGTTCGCCGATGGGTCGATCTCGGTTTGCGAGCACAAGATGCTGCTTCTCGCCGGTCGCCAACTGCATTTTTCCGAGCGCACCTATCCGAAGGCGCTGGAAGGCTGCAGCTTTACGGATGAAGGCCGGGGCAAGGAAATCCTTCGGCTGATTCGTGCCAACAAGGTCGAGCGCAAGCGCACCGATGCGGAGTCCGTACTGCAGCACCTGTTGGGCGCCGAATCCACGGCCTCCAAGCGTGACTGGGGCTTCGCCGCAACGTCACACTGGGAGAGCCTGCGTGCCGAAGTCGCTACCAGTTTCACGCCTGTAACGCTGAAATAACGCTTGGGATCGATGATGCCCTTACTGAAGCTCTCCCCCAGGGCTTGTCAGAGAGGCGGATGAAATGAACGTTCAGACACGGGACGAAGGCACAGGCAGCGAATATGCGCGGATTTTCCGGCTGCTGTCGGCTGCGAAGGACGAGGCCGGCAAACTGAAGCTGCACAACCTTCAGCACCTGACGAACATGGCTCTCCTACAGGTCGTCATCGACTGGGATGGCATCGACCCGGAACGGGAGCTTGACGTCAATCTTGAAAAACTGATCGGAAGAAAAACGCAGATAGCAATGAAAGATGCCAGCGAGAACCTGGTGCTTCTCGACTGCCATTGATTAATGATGTCAGCGTCTCGGACCGGGCAGCTTATTCCGCGGCTTCGTCCACCTGATCCATGCCGGCGACAGCCTGGACGAGCTTGACGATTTTCTTGCGGACCTGTTCGTTCTTGATCGACAGGAAAGCGGCGTTCAGGAGCACGCCATCGCGCGATACGACGAATTCCTCGCTTGGCGTCGGGTTATCGTTTGCGGAGCCCTGTGCCGACATATCTTCGAAGAAGGAGCGCACGTCGACATCGAGAGCGCCGGCAATTTCTACCAGCATGCTCGCGGAAACGCGGTTCGAACCCTTCTCATATTTCTGGATCTGCTGAAATGTAACACCAACCCGATCGCCAAGCTCAGTCTGTGATACTTTGCGCATCAGTCTCTTTATGCGGATCGTCTTTCCGACATGAACATCGACTGCATGGGGTGCCTCTTTCATTGCTTTATCCTTTCCGCGCGAGTTGCTGCACGATTATATTACTGTCCGTCAACCTATCGGAGATAATTGATCGGATCAATTGTGTGATTCGTTTTTTCTAGCGAGCAGGTATTTTCAAGCAACACATTGAATTTCATGCATATATTCGTGCACTAACGATGTGGGCCGCACCATATTCGGGTTGTGCCGCTCATCAACTGGAGGACGTTATTAGTCCGTCGTTGAGTTTCGTCTAACATCGGCAGTATTTTAGGCGATAGAGAAGCACTTACGCACGCGTTTCCACTATCGTCCGTTAAACGGCCGAGCGGGTCCCAGGACCACCGAGCAACGTTGGTCGCTCTGGCCAAAAAACGTCACGGTTACCTAGCGCCGGACGAAGTCGCGAAGGCTTGAGATTACAATGGTGGCAGAAGCTGCGCCGGGATCGACATGACCAAGCGAGCGGTCGCCGAGCCGCGCCGACCGACCCTTGCTTGCCACCATATCCCGCGTGGCATCGCGCCCCGCTTCCGCCGCCGCCAGAGCCGCCGCATAGCACTCGGAAAGTGACAATCCCTCGGCGCCGGCCCGTGCGCAGGCCGCGGCTGCAGGCGCCCAGGCATCGACCATCGTCTTCTCGCCAACCTCGGCCTTGCCGCGATCTTGGATACCCTTTGCCATGGCAGCGAAAATTTCGCACATGTCCCCGTAGTCCAGCGAGACTTTGCCCTTCACCGCGGCGGCCGCGCGCATGAAGGCCGTTGCGTAGAGTGGGCCGGAAGAAGCGCCGACGGCGTTCAGGAACGCCTTCGCCGCCGTATTGAGGACGCCGGTAGGCTCTGTTGCGGCCGGATCCAGTTCGCCTGCGGCCTTCGCGGCGGCGGTAAAGCCGAGTTCCATGGCGATGCCATGGTCGGCATCGCCGATCACGCCGTCGAGTTGGCAAAGATGATCGCGCTCGGCCGACATGCGCTCGGCGATTGTTCTCAGAAGTCCCTGCAGGTCGGAAACAGTGAACTCGCTCATGCCGTCACCGTGCCGCTGCGGAACATCGCGCAGTCACAAGGGTGGTCGATCAGCATCCGCAACTCGTCGTCGAGACGCATCAGGCTGATCGACGCGCCGGCCATCTCCAGCGAGGTGCAGTAGTTGCCCACAAGCGCGGTATGAACCACGATACCCGCTTCGTCGAGACGCGCCTTTAGCCGGCGCATCATGATGTAGAGCTCCATCAGGGGTGTGGAGCCGAGGGAGTTGACGAGAACCGCGACGCGCGAGCCGGATGCCATCCCGCTATCGGCTAGGATCGTGTCGACGAGTTCATCGGTGACGGCGTCCGCTGGTTTCAGTTTTTCGCGCGAAATGCCTGGCTCGCCGTGGATGCCCATGCCGACTTCCATCTCGTCCTCGGCGATCTCGAAATTCGGCCGAAGCGTCTGCGGCAGCGAGCAGGGCGCCAGCGCCACGCCCATGGTGAAGGTTTCGTCGTTCGCCTTTCGCGCGATGCGTTCGACCTCGTCGAACGAATACATAAGGTCGCAAGCAGCACCGGCCGCCTTGAAGATGAAGACGTTGCCGGCCACGCCGCGCCGCTTCTCCCTCTGGTCGCGAGGCGCGGAGGCGACATCATCGGTGGTGACGACTGTGCGCACCTCGATATCGTCCATGGCAAGCATTTCCGCCGCCATGTCGAAGTTCATCACGTCGCCGGCGTAGTTGCCATAAATGAAGAGAACGCCCGCGCCGCCGTCCACCGCCTTGGCGCATTCGATGATCGGATCCGGCGGCGGTGATGCGAAGACGTTGCCGACGGCAGCCGCATCCGCCAGACCCTTGCCGACGAAGCCGAGGAAGCTCGGTTCGTGGCCGGAGCCGCCGCCTATTACCAGCCCCACCTTGCCCGTGCGCGGGCCCCGCTTGGCGACGATCGAGCGCGGCGAACCGCTCACCGTCTGCAGATGGTCGGGATGCGCGGCCAGGATGCCTTCGAGCATCTCGTCGACGGCGGCGCCGCCGTCATTGATGAGCTTCTTCGTCTTCACGCCATTCCTCCCTCATGTTGGTATCGGAGGCTATAGCTAAGCGTCAGCGATGCAAGGTCAATCCGCGAGCGGAACGGACTTGACTTCGTATGGCGAAAGCTCAAGCAAGCCGGCGGCAAGCGGCTGGCGGCTGTTCAGCGAACCGAGATCGATCTGCTGCACGCTCTTCGTCACGTTGATCAGCCACAGCAGCGGCCCGTCGGTGGCATCGACGATGAAAGCCCGCACACGCGAAGCGCTCGACGAACGGCATTCCGTCCATTCCCGGCCTGCAAGAGCGGCGAGCGTTTTCACGGCCTTGAACAGTGGTCGCTTTTCACCTTCCGGAACCGGCTCGTCGTGGCCGGCAATGAGGCCGAAGGAACCGGTCAGGGCGGAGAGCGTCAGGCACTCCAAGCCGGCATCCAGCACGCTGGCGACATAGGCCATGGTAAATGCCTCGGCGAATAGGCCGTTATGGCGCGGATCGGTGTTGGCCATCGGGATGCGGCCGCCGTTCGGGTTCTCCATCGTCCGGCTGCCATAGGGGTTCTGGCGCATCGGAATGGTGGAGGGTCCGATGCGATAGGGCTTGTCGCCATAGATCGCGCGCACCGAGCGGGTGATGAAGGGCAGCGCCTCCAACGTCTGCATGACGCTCAGATCATCGGCGGCATGGACGATAGGATTGGTGCAATGGCTGACGAAGGCGAGCGGCGCGGAAGGCACCCGCTTGCGGTTCAGCTCGGTGAAGTAGCTGAGCATGCCGCCGCCGATCCTGATGCCTGCGAATGCCTTGTGTGCTGCGGCATAGACATCCTCCAGCGGCGGGCATTCCGGCCAGACGCTGCCCGGAGGTGTCGATTGCCGGTCGACGGAAGGTGAAATGATGATGGCATCGGGCACGAAGCCGGCATCGCGCATCGCGGTTGCGATGTCCTGTGCCTCGGTGTCGAGCGGTCGCTTGCACGGCAGCGCGATTTCCACTGTCGTCGTACCCTTGTGTAGCTTCGCCACGGCGGCGAAGCGCGTGAAGGCGCTGCCATCGTGCCCTGCCGTCGGGTCGAAATGAAAGAGCAGTTCCTGCGGGCCGATTTCGGCAAGCGGTTGGCGCGCCTCGATCACGGCATCCGCCTCTTCGGGCGTCACGATGATGCCGATGGAAGGGAGCATTCCGCGCTTCTCGCCGCGCTCCAGCGATACCGGGGGCAGGGACGCGTCCGTGGATGCCGGAGATGTCGTTGCGGATCGCGTGTCGCTGATATCGAGAACGACGCGCTGGCGCACCGGTTCGCCGGCCGCGATCCGGTAGGGCCATGGCAGTGCCAGCGGGCGAACATAGGTCTTGTAGGAGGCGTCCGACCAGTTTCGCTGGTCCTCCATCTCGAACACGTCGCCTTCCATCCGGCAGCGCGCGGTCACCCCTGGCATCACCGTATGGGTGATCTCGCGCATGTCCTTGAACGGCTGCCATGGCTCGATCAGATCGGGAAAACGCGTTTCGACGCGGCTGCCATCGACATGCTCGACAGTAACAGGCGTGCCGGCGACGCCGACGATGGGATGGAGAATGCAGAAGCCGCAGCGGTTCGTTTCGAAGCCGGTCGCCGAGATCGCATCGGCTTCGAACACCAGAGGCGCATCGGCCGCCGCCGATATCGTCACCCGAATTGCAAGATCGGTGCCTTCCGGACCTGCGCAGCGCGCGACGTAGACGACGGAGAAGCTATCGTCTTTCCGGTCGACCGCCAGTTCGGTGATCTCGGGGGCATAGGTGCCCCAGTCGCGGTCGCGCACCAGATAGGAGACTGCGCGAAGCACCTCGACGCCGTCATAGGTGATGCTGCGAAGATTGCCGTCGGAGAGATCGACCGAAAGCTTGCCCGATGTCAGCCGTTCCGGCTGGCGTTCGCTTTCCCGCGTTCCGTAGATCAGGAAGCTGTCGGTCATCGCAGCATTGCCTCGACATCCACGGTCTGGCCGCTGGCCGCGCTGTCATAGGCCGCTTCCACCAGGGCGAATGTCTTGAGGTTGTCGGCGCCGGAAGTCGAGGTTTCGCTGCCGGCGGCAAGGCTGTCGGCCCAATGCTGCTGGATCGCGAAGACGCTTTCCTGGATGTTGTGCCAGGGGCGCGAAGCCCAGGAAAGAAGCTTGGGCGAGACGTCGGTAACCGTGGTGCCCTCCTGCCCGGTTACCTCGAGACGATAACCCTGCGACAGACGAATGCTGCCCTTGGTGCCGTCGAGCTCGATCAGCGTTTCCGGGAACGGCTCGGTCGAGAGCTTCGATGCGTAGCTGACATCGACGATCGACGTCGCGCCGCTCTCGTGATCGAGCAGCATGGTCGCCACGTCCTCGCCCTTGATTATGGGATTGACCCGCTTGGTGCGGGCGCTGAGCTGGCGCACGTCGCCCATGATGTAGCGGGCGATATCCAGCGTGTGGATGCCGAGATCCTCGATGATGAAGCGCTCGCCCTCGGCCAGATAAGGCTGGCCGGAGAAGACGTCATAGCCGGAGCGGAAGGAGAAGCGTGCCCAGAACGGCTCGCCGATCACGCCCGCTTCCAGCACCTTCTTCACTTCCTGGATCGGCGTCTGCCAGCGGAAGTTCTCATGCACCATCAGCGGCACGCCGGCCTTCGCGCAGATCTTCACCATTGCCTTGGCGTCATCGAGCGTCTTGGCGAACGGCTTCTGACAGATCGCCGGGATATTATGAACCGCGGCCATTTCCACCAGCGCGCGGTGGCTCTGGACGGTCGTGGCGATATCCACGAAGTCGAAGCCGCCATCCGCGAACATTGCGGCGGCATCGCTGTAGCGGCGCTCGATACCGAACTGGTCGCCGACGATCCGAAGCCGGTCCGGATCGCGGTCGCAGATCGCCACGATCCGGGCGCCCGGCACATCCTGCCAGGCGTGCATCTGGTTGATTGCGAAGAAGCCGCAGCCGATGAGAGCGCCGTTCAGTTCCGCCATTCTTAGCCTGCCTTTGCCATTTGCATGAGAGTCACGCGCTGCTGAAGCCGGCGCTGGGCCTGGTCGACGACAACCGCGATGATGATGACCAGTCCCTTGATGACCATCTGCCAGAAGGATGAAACACCCATCATGACGAGTCCATCGGAAAGAATGCCGATGACGAAGGCGCCGATGATGGTGCCGCCGATCGTGCCGCGACCGCCCGACATCGAGGTTCCGCCGAGAACGGCCGCCGCGATGGCGTTGAGCTCGAAGCTTTCGCCGGTTGCCGGGTGAGACGCCATCAGTTCCGAGGAGATGACGATGCCGACGATGGCGGCGCATAGCCCTGAGAACATGTAGACGAAGATCTTCACGACATCGACGCGGATACCCGACATCCGTGCCGCGCGCTCATTGCCGCCGACGGCGAAGATATGGCGGCCGATCGGCGTGGAGCGCGCCACATAGGCGGCGATCAGCGCAAGCGCGATGAGGATCCAGATCGACACCGGCAGGCCCAGCATGCGACCGGCGCCGAAGACGTCGAAGCCCGTCGTCGCATATTCCGGCCGTCCGACGAGATTAGGGAAGGTCTGGCCATCGGAGGAGAGTAGCGCGAGGCCGCGGGCGATGTAGAGTGTTCCAAGCGTCGCGATGAATGGCGCGACGTTGAGCTTGGTGATCAACAGGCCGTTGATCAGGCCGATCGCAAGCCCCACGGCCAGCGTGATCAGGATGATCTCGTAGATGTTGAAAAACACGGTGTAGCCGATCGGCAGTTCAACCCCGTTCAGGATCAGCGCGCCGGCCACCATGCCGCACAGGCCGACGATCGAGCCGACCGAAAGGTCGATGCCGCCGGTGATGATGACGAACGTCATACCCATGGCGAGGAACGCATTGAGCGCGACGTGCTTCGACATCAGGATCATGTTCGCCGTCGATGTGAAGTTCGGCGCGAAGATCGCGAAGAAGATAATCACGGCGAAGAGCGCGATGAACGTCCTGAGCTTCATCAGAGTCAGGAGAATGGAACCGTTCGACCGCTTGGCGCCGAAAGTGGAAGATGTGTCCGCCGTCATGACGCGAGCTTTCCTTGATGTCCGTGACCCTTGGCAGATGCCGCGATGATGGCCTCTTCCGTCGCTTCGTTCTTGTCGAAGATCGCGACCAGCTTGCCGTTGCTGAGCACGGCGATGCGGTCGGAAAGAGCCATGACCTCTTCAAGGTCGGAGGTTGAAAATAGAATTGCCAGTCCCTTGCCCGCGAGCCGGCGCATGGTGCGGAACACATCCGCCTTGGCGCCGACGTCGATGCCGCGGCTTGGTTCGTCCATCAGGAGAACCTTGGGATTGGTCATCAGTGCCTTACCGATGACCACCTTCTGCTGGTTGCCGCCCGACATCGAGGTGACCTCGAAATCGGGGTTCGGCGCCTTGATGGAGAGGTCCCTGATCATATCTGTGATTGCCTGCTTTTCGGCGCTCGCCCTGATGTGAAACAGGCGGGTGAAGCGCTGCAGGCTTGCCAGCGTCAGGTTGCTCGCGATCGAAAGCACCTGAACCAGGCCTTCGCGCTGCCGGTCTTCCGGGATCAGCGCCAGGCCACGGCGGATCCTGCGTGTGGTGTCGCGGGCGCGCACTTCCTGGCCGTCGATGAAGACCTTGCCGGTCGAGTGCTTGTGCCTGCCGATCACGCATTCGAAGAACTCGCTGCGGCCGGCGCCCATCAATCCGTAGATGCCGAGAATCTCGCCAGCGCGCACGGAAAGCGACACGTGGTCGACGGCAAGGCCGCCGGTGCGGCGTGGCAGGCTGATCTCCTCTGCACGAAATGCTTCGCCGCCCAGCGTATGATCCACGGCGCGCGCGAAATCCTTGGCATCGGAGCCGATCATCGAGCGCACGATCCACTTGGTGTCGATGTCGCGCACCATCGCCTGACCAGTGATCTGGCCGTCGCGCAGGACGGTGATGTAGTCGCCGATCCGCATCAGTTCCTCAAGGCGGTGCGAGATGTAGACAATCGCGACGCCCTGAGCCTTCAGTTCCGCAATGACCTTGAACAGGATCTCGACTTCGGCCGCCGATAGCGCCGAGGTGGGCTCGTCCATGATCAGGATGCGGGCGTTGAGCGACATCGCCTTGGCGATCTCGACCAGCTGCTGCTGGCCGATCGGCAGGTCCTCGACCATGGTTTCGGCATTGATGCCCGCATCCAGGCGCTTCAGAGACGCGTTGGCCTTTTCGATCTGCGCCTTGTGGTCGATGCCACGGACGCCGCGCGTGATTTCGCGCGTCGCGAAGATGTTTTCGGCCACCGTCATATTGGCGAAGAGGTTGAGCTCCTGGAAGATCATCCCTATGCCGTTCGCTTGCGCGTCGGCCGGGCTGTCGAAGGAGACCGGTTCGCCGTCGAGAATGATGCGGCCGAGCGTCGGGCGCTCGACGCCGGCGATGATTTTCATCAGCGTCGACTTGCCGGCGCCGTTCTCGCCGACAAGCACGTTGACGGCGCCGCGGCGCAGCTCGAGATTGGCGCGCTTGACGGCGACGATGCCGGAATAGACCTTCGACACGTCGTCGAGGCGAAGAACGATATCGTGTACAGCCCGTTCGCTCATGGCTCGACCGTCAGTTCGGCTGGCGTGATGAGCGGCGGCTGTCCTGAAGACGGCAGCGGGAACGCGCCGAGGACCTTGACCGTCTTGCCGTTCAGTCCGTCGCGCGGCAGGGCCGCCAGCAGCGAGGTGTTGATCTTCTCGTTGAACGCCTTGCCGAACTGCGCCCACTCGATCTGATTCTTGAACTCGTTGAAGTTGACGAACTCCAGCGTGTCGCGCAGCGCCGTGCCGCGGATGGCCGGGCCGATCTGCACCTTGGCATCGGCCTTGCCGTCGCCATCGGTATCGACATCGATGGTGGCCGCGCGCGAGGCCGTGTCGGCCGCGATGACCTTGCCGCTGAGCTTGACGGCATAGGTCCAGGGCGCGTTCGCCTGCCTGCGCGCATTGCCGTACTTGGCACCGGCTTCATCGGCGCTGGAGGCGGTAAGTGCCGTGACGTCCTTGAGTTCGCCGGCGCGCTGCTGCAGGTACGGAATCGCTTGCGACTGCCAGATGGCCTCGACCTTCGCCAGCGGATCGAAAGCGCTCTTGGCGGTCGCCGCCGCCTTTTCTTCCGCCGTCGGCGTCTTGATGATCTTGCAACCCGGCAACGCCACGACAAGCATTGCGATCACGACCGCGCTTTTGACCTTCGCCATCAACGAAGCTCCAATCTGTATGAAATAGGATATGGAACGTAGAGCACGGATAACCGCGCCCTACGACATTGGCCTGAACTGCGCTTACTTCGCGATGGCGAAGGTTTCGAGCTTGTCGGCGTTGTCAGCGTTGATGAGAATGCAATCCATCAGCTGCTTCTCTTCCTTCGGAAGAGTCTTGTTCTTGATGTAGGCGTCGGCCTGCTCGACGGC
The DNA here is from genome assembly GCF_030380735.1 of Rhizobium sp. S152. Lineage (GTDB taxonomy): Bacteria > Pseudomonadota > Alphaproteobacteria > Rhizobiales > Rhizobiaceae > Rhizobium. The sequence goes on from NZ_JAUDRZ010000003.1 coordinate 216,792, forward strand.
CATCTGCGCCTGCGCGTAGGCGGGCTGCAGAACGGTGGCCTTGATGCCGCCGGACTTGATCGAGTCGCGGACGTCGTTGGAACCGTCGAAGCCGACGACGATGACGTCCTTACGGCCGGCGGCCTGGAGAGCGGCGATCGCGCCCATGGCCATCGTGTCGTTGCCGGAGATGACGCCCTGAATGTCCGGGTTTGCCTGCAGGATGGTTTCCATCTTGGCGTAGGCTTCCGTCTGGCTCCAGTTCGCCGACTGCTTGGCGACCGACTTCAGATCCGGATAGTCGTCGATGACGTCGTGATAGCCCTGCGAGCGGATGCCGGCATTGGTGTCGGATTCCTTGCCGACGAGCTCGACATAATTGCCCTTCTCGCCCATCAGCTTGACGAACTCCTGCGCGCCCAGCTGGGCACCCTGGTAGTTGTTGGAAACGATCTGCGCGGCGGCGACGCCGGTGGCATTGATTTCGCGGTCGATGAGGAAGGACGGAATGCCCGCGTCCTTGGCTTTCTTGACGGCGGCAACGGTGGCGTCCGCGCCGGCGTTGTCGAGGATGATGGCCTTCGCGCCACGGCCGATCGCGGTATCGATCATCTGCGACTGCTTGTTGGCGTCGTCGTCATGGGTCATGACGAGCGCTTCGTAGCCGAGTTCCTTGGCCTTGGCTTCGGCGCCGACGGCCTCGGCCTTGAAGAATGGATTGTCGTGCGCGGGGGTGATGATGGCGATCAGGTCCGCCGCAAAGGCGGGCATCGCTACGCCCATGGCAAGTGCGCTGGCGAATGCAGCGACGGTCAGTCTGCGTGTCAGTTTCATGGTTTCCTCCCAAAAGAAGCCCTGTTCCCAGCAGGGCGGTGAAAGGGGAGGGGTTGCCCCCTCCCGGGATCGGTATCAGGTGATACGCTTGATGCTGTCAGCGATCTCCTGCGGTTCGAATACGCGCTTCCAATCGTCCTTCATCAGGGCCGGGATGCCGAATTCGATAGCCTTGTTGCAAGCGTCCGAGAACACGCCCTGGACTTCGCCGAAGATGACGGCGCCGAGAACGTTGAGGTGGCCGAGCAGGAAGTCGCGGGCAGCTTCTTCCGGAACGCCGCGTGCGACGCATTCATCCATGGCCTGCTTCACGACGACGAGCAGCGAAGCGGCAACGGTCTCGGAAAGACCCGGCTCCAGCATCGCCATCTGCTCGACGGTGACGCGGTGCGAGCGCATGACCGGTGCCCAGATCGTCTTGGCGATTTCTTCGCCGACGGCATAGGCTTCTTCAGGACCCTGCATCAGGGCCGAAACGATGTGTTGCTTGGCGAACAGACCGCCGAAGTGGTCCTTCTTGGCCTGCATGTCGGTTTCGTCGTTGAAGATCGGCGGATGGCACGGATGCGTGACGAAGTACGTCAGGTCAGGACGTTCCGGGAAGTGACCGGCGAACGGCGCGGCTGCGTCGAGCGCGATGACCATGGTGCCGGCCTTCAGCTTGTCGTTGATGCCGGCGGCAACCTTGCCGATATGCGTGTCCGGAACAGCCAGGATGACGACGTCGGCGCCATCAAGGGCAGCGTCCACATCAACGGTCGAAAGACCGAGATCGTCCTTCAGGCGCGCCTTGCCCACATCGCTGATTTCGACGTGGCGGACGTCATAGCGCGAACCCTTCAGGTTCTTCGCCAGGCGGTAGCCCATCTTGCCACCGGCGCCAAAGAGAGCAATTGCAGTCATGTTTCCTCACCTCTTGGTTTGAACATCTGTTAACTTGACTGGTATGATGAGTCAATCACCATCCCAATGAGTGGCGCTTTACTGTTGAGATCGACAGGGCCGACCTCTGCTGAACGAAAGCGCACGGTCAGCTTTTTCTTCCATCGCGAATTTGCGCGAAGTATCCGTCGGTGCCGACCTGTCCGCCCTTGAGGGCAATCTGCAGGCCGTTGGTCGGTTCGTAGCTTCCATGCGCGGTGCAGAGCGGAGAGCCCGGCGTCTGCGGCAGCGGGAGCAATGTGGTCAGCGCATCGACGCGCAGTTCCTTCAGCGCATGGCTCGATGTGTCGCCGCCGGCGATGACCGCGCGGCGGAGGTTTTCTTCTTCGATCAGGCGCCGCAGGATGGTGCCGAGCGCGGAGCCCAGCTTGTGGCGGGCGCCGGGAATGCGATCGATATCGGTGCCGCGGTCGGCCGAGGGGCCGAGTGCGGTATGGAGGATGACGCTTCTGCCGTTCTTCAGCCGCTTCACGCCTTCGGCGATCGCGGTTTCGATGGCGTTGCCGGCGTTTTCGCCAGCCACCTCAAGCGGATCGAGGGCAATGCCGTCGAAGCCGTTTTCGGTGGCGTTGCGGATCTGGCGCTCCGTCGTCGGCGAGACGCTGCCGGAGACGACCGCGAGACGATCGACCTTGCCCGGCGAGGCGAATTCCGGCTTGGCTTCGAGCAGGCCTTCGTTATTCCATGCCTGCAGCAGCGCATATTCGACGCCGGACGAGCCTGCCGTGAAGAGCCCGCCGTCGCGGCGCAGGCGCCAGAGCTGGCGCCCGGCCTCCGCTTGAGACTCGGCACTATCGACGTCGAGAAGGACAACGCCCGGCGTGCTTTCGACGATGTGGTCGATACGCGCGTCGGCATCCGGGGCGGCCAGAGCGACGAGATCGGCAAGACCGACCGGCAGGGATGTCTGCTTGGCGAGGTGCAGGGTAAGATCCGCCTCGCTCATCGGCGTCACCGGATGACGGCTCATGACCGGATGGCGGTCGATGCGGTAGACGCGATCCTGGTAGGCGGCGAAGAGGTTGCCGAAGGACGTGTAGCGCTTCAACTGCGGTGCGCCGACGATCACAGGCACGACAGGCTGCCCGAACAGCGCCTTGCCGATGTCGATCGCCTTGCCGATGCTGCCGATCTCGGGACTGGAATCGAATGTCGAGCAGACCTTGTAGTGGCAGATCGCCGCGTCGCGTTCCTTCAGCCAGGCGTAAATTTCAGGCAGGTGTTCGTCCATCCACGCCGGCGTCTCGCTGCGGCTGGTGCCGGCGATGCCGAAGGCGCGGTAGTCGGCGAAGCGCGCGGTGGTCTCAGCGCTCGGAACGCCGAGGAACAGCACCGTCGGGACGCCATTGGAGGACAGGGCTTCCATGACGTCGGCCGAGCCGGTGAAATCGTCACCGTAATAGGTCAGGAGTGGCTTGGTCATGTCTCAGCCTGCCTTCCCGTCGCCAAATTTCGCGATCGAGGCAGCTAGCTCCGGGTGATCCTTGGCGTATTCCTCGAGCGGAATATCCGCGACCGCCGCCTGCCAGGCCTGCTGCACGGCGCGAACGCCTGCCGCCGGTCCGCCGGGATGGCTGACGATGCCGCCGCCGCATAGATAGAGGAGATCCTGCGTGCGGCCGGTACGATTGTAGGTGTCCGGGGCCTGTCCGCCCCACTGGCCGGAGCCGGCCACGGGAAGCGGGCAATCCGCCTTGCTGAACAGCGGCGTGCTGACCGCCTTGAAGGATTCGACGAAGCTGTCGTCCGGCTCCCAATACTTGATGCGGATGCCGTTGATCTGAAACTGGTCGACGCCGAGCAGGCGCCAGAACTGCTGGTAGACCTTGAAGTCGAGGCCGGCGCCCGGATCGCGGGTCAGGATATCCCAGCCGTTGCGGTGCGCATGCAGCACGAGGCCCGAGCGCTTGCGCAGGAAGCTCATGCCGCCGAAGCCGATCGAATTGATGTTGACGACGGCGCAGTTGCCACCGGCTTTCAGCACCAGATCGTGGTTGCGCATCATCTCGTCGGGATCGGCATGCGAGATGCCGAAGGCGTACATCACCTTCTTGCCCGTCTTCTGCTCGTGGTCGAGGATCAACGGCATGATCGCCTCGACGCGCTCCTTGAGCGGCGAGTAGGCCGGGCTCATCAGCTTCTCGTCGTCCTTGATGAAGTCGACGCCGGACTCGATCAGTTCGCCGACCAGCGCGGCCGTCTCGAGCGGGCGCAGGCCGAGCGCCGGCTTGACGATGGTGCCGATGATCGGGCGTTCCTCGACGCCGGTCAGGCGACGCGTGCCGGGCAGGCCGAACTGCGGGCCGGGGTGCGTGGAAGCAAAGGCTTCCGGCAGCTTCATGTCGACGATGCGGATGCCCGTCATGCCCTTGATCGAGTAGACGCCACCGATGGCGATCGTCATCAGGGCGGAGAGATCGGTGCCGATGGCGTCGAGCGGGAAGGCGATGTCCACGTCGGCGCGCTTGATGCGGCCGGGACCGGGCGCCGTTTCCGGCCAGGTCGGGTAGTCGGCGGCCGGAAGGTGACGAATATCGAGCACGCGGGCGGCGACACGCGCCTTCAGCTCTTCCGTCTCACCGGGAACCGGCACGAAGGTGCCCGTCGACTGGTCGCTGGCGATCTTGGCAGCCATGGCTTCTATGCTGCCGGACGTCTCGATGCGGTAGGTCAACGTGATCATATTGCATTCCTCCTCCGCCAGGCCGATCATTTGCCATGGCGTCATGTTGTGAACTGGTATAATGAGTATTCCAATTTCTGCAACGAAAAATTTCTGATATGCGCAATTGTGAACGGTGGACTTTCGTGCGGAGGTCTGAAGATGCATAAGGGGGGATCATCTTGAGTCAGCGAGAAAACATGAACCAGCCTGTGGAGCAGATTGTCCGTCGCAAGTTGTCCGATGAGGTCTTCGACCGATTGGAACGGATGATCACATCGGGAGAGTTGCAGCCGGGTGACGAGATGCCGTCCGAGCGCGTCCTCATGGAGCGCTTCGGCGTAGGCCGTCCCGCCATTCGCGAGGCAATGCAATCGCTTGCGGGCATGGGGCTGGTGACGATCTCGCACGGCGAGCGCGCCAAGGTGCAGCGCCTGACGGCCAAGTCGATCTTCCGCCAGGTCGACCTGACGGCGAAGATCATGCTCTCGCAATCGGCCGACTCGCTTGATCATCTCAAGAGCTCCCGCATCTTCTTCGAACGCGGCATGGCGCGCGAGGCGGCGTTGAAAACGACGAGCGCCGATATTGCAGATCTACGGGAAATCATCGAGGACCAGAGGCGGGCGCTCGGCAATGCCGAAGAGTTCATCGCCGCCGATATGCAGTTCCATACGCGCATCGCACAAGTGTCGGGCAACCCGATCTTCGTGGCTGTCAGCGAGGCCATGCTTGCGTGGCTGAAGGCCTATCACACGGACATGCTGATCTGGACCGGTAAGGAAAAGTTCACGCTGGTCGAGCACGAGCAGATCCTCGACTGTCTCGCTGCCAACGACGCCGATGGCGCGGAAGCCGCGATCCTCAAGCATCTCGAGCGGTCGAGCGCGCTCTACACCAACCGCGACTAGCCCGCGATACTAGGACAGCGCGAAGACCCTGACGCGTTGGTCGATGCCGTGGAGTTCGGCTATACGCGAGACCGAACTGATGTTCCGTTCCCGCAATATTTCAGAAACGCGCGCATCGCCGACCACGGCTTCCGTCGTCATGATGATGTCGGGATCGGCCAGCCCCTGCACGCGCGAGGCGATGTTCACCGTCTGGCCGAAATAGTCCTGGCGATCGTTAAGACTGACGGCGAGGCACGAGCCCTCGTGGATGCCGATCTTCAAAAGCAGGTCATCGGCGCCGTGTTCGGCGTTCAGGCGCATCATCGCCTGCCGCATGCGTAACGCCGCCGCCACTGCGCGATCGGGGCTCGGGAAGCTTGCCATCACGGCGTCGCCGATGGTCTTCACCACAGCCCCGGTCTCCGAGGCAACGATGTCGTGCAGCACCCTGAAGTGGGCTCTGACAAGATCGAACGCTGCCATGTCGCCGACACGCTCGTAGAGCGCCGTGGAGCCGCGCAGGTCGGTGAACAGGAAGGTCAGGCTGGTGATCTTGAGCCGCTGGTCGACGTCGAGCGTATCGGTACGATAGATGTCGCGGAAGCTTTGGTTCGTCAGCAAACGCTTGGCCGTCAGGAACGGACGCCTGTGTCCCAGAAGATCGTGCAAGGCGTCATTGGCTACGCAGATGTTCGGCATCACCCTGCGATCGGTATTGTTTTCCAATGAAAGCCTGAGCGCCCCGGGCCGCAGGACGACCGTTTCGTTCAGCGCATGTCCTCGGCTGACAATAAACGACAGGCTCTGGCGCTCGCTGGTGGGCTCGCCCTTGACATCGATGAACTGAGCCGAATGCGTGACGGCATCGAAGATGATGACGAATTCGGGTGGAAGCTGCAGGGAGACGAAGGCTTTTTCGCCCGGCGACAGATCGATCATCTCAAGCATGATAGGCGCGAATTTCTGCTCGAGATCATCCGGCAGGTCGACGCCGGAGCTGAAGAACATCTGTCGGTAATATTCAAGAGGCGGCAGCAGGTCGGGGTCGTGAGCGGCGATGCGGCGCACACGCGGGCTGACGGTAAAGGTGACCTCCACCATCTCGTCGAGAGTCGGCTCGTATCCGGCGGCGCAGAGCCCGCAATGATAGCTGTCATGGGTGACGCTCTTGAGGCTTGCACCGGTGTCGAGCACCCCTCCGCAGCCCGGACAGAGCACATTCCACGTCATTTCGAAAATGCCGAGGCGCGCCGCGTGAAGAAAGGCCGCGATGGTCTGTTCTTCATCCAGCCCGTGTTGACTGGCAAAGGCCAATACATTGATCCGGTTAAGCTCGCGATCGGCCCCGCTCTTGATCACGGCTTCGATGCATTTTACCGCTTTCGCGTCAGCCGTCTGCTGCAAGGCGGAAAATAGGCTCTCAACGTCGCTCATGGGAATGTTCCGATGCGGACAGCGAATATCGCCACTGTCTCAATCATACCACGCCGCTCCCCGGAAGTCCTGATCTTTGCCCTCGCGGGAAAGCGACAAAGGTCGTGCAAGTCGATTTCGTTGAGCCACGAAAAACGGGGAAACGCCTCCTCGTTACGCCAGGGAGGTCTCCAGCCGCGCCGTCTTGCGGGTTCCAGCCTCCCGGACGATTTCGGCGATCGGGCCGAATTGCGAAGCCAGGGGATTGGTCTTGCGCCAGATCATGCCGATCCTGCGAGAGGGGCGGGGCTCCAAAAGGCGGAAAACGCTCACATCCGCCGAGCGCGTCTCCGTAGGCACGGCCATCTGCGGCAGCAGCGTTACGCCGATGCCGGCGCCCACCATCTGCACCAGCGTGGTCAGCGAGCTACCCTCCATCAGTTCGCGAGGCGGGGCAGCGGCGATGTTGCAGAAAGAGAGCGCCTGCTCGCGGAAACAATGCCCTTCCTCCAACAGCAGCAGGCGCATTTCCTGCAGCATTTCGGAACTTGGGACCGGCTTTTCTGCGTCCTCGATCGGCCGCACCAGTACAAACTCCTCGTTGAACAGCGGGATTTCCTCGAGCGTGGGTTCGGACACCGGAAGGGCGACGATCGCGGCATCCAGTCTCGCCTCGTGCAGGTCCTCGATCAGCCGCTGGGTCACTGCTTCGCGCGGCCGCAGGTCGAGCCCGGGATAGCGTAGCGTCAGCGTCTTGATGACATCTGGCAGCAGATAGGGAGCAATCGTCGGAATAACGCCGATGCGAAGCCGGCCCGCCAGTGTCGCCTGCGTCGCGCGCGCCAGTTCCGCAAGATCATCGACCGACCGCAGGATGGCACGGACGCGTTCGGCAAATTCCTCTCCGAGGCTGGTCAAGCGGATCTGCCTGCCGCCTCGTTCGACGAGCGGCGCGCCGATCAGTTCCTCCATCTCTCGGATCTGCACGGACAGAGCGGGCTGGGAAATCGCACAGGATTCCGCGGCACGGCCGAAATGCCCCAGCCGCGCCAGAGCCTCAAAATAGCGTAGGTGCTTCATCGACAAGCCTATCATAATTAAAACCTATCAGCCCATTCAGAATATACAATTGGAATTTATCGACCGAGTTGCTTATTGCCTATCTATGGGATTGGACCTGAGAGCTGGTTCAGCGACCCGCGCGAAACATTTCGCACGCGACGTCACCCAAGTCCGAATTTTAGGGAGAAATAACGTGGATACGAAGACACCATCGGCCGGCCAGTGTCCGGTCATGCACGGCGGCAACACCGCACTCGGCAAATCCGTTACCCAATGGTGGCCGAACGCGCTGAATCTGGACATCCTCAGCCAGCACGACACCAAGACCAATCCGCTCGGCAAGGACTTCAACTATCGCGAGGAGCTGAAGAAGCTCGATGTGGAGGCGCTGAAGGCTGATCTCAGGGCACTCATGACCGAAAGCCAGGAATGGTGGCCGGCCGACTGGGGCAGCTATGTCGGCATGATGGCCCGCGTCACCTGGCACGCAGCCGGTTCCTATCGCGCCGCCGACGGCCGTGGTGGCGCCAATACCGGCAACCAGCGTTTCGCACCGCTGAATTCCTGGCCGGACAACGTCAACACCGACAAGGGCCGCCGCCTTCTGTGGCCGATCAAGAAGAAGTACGGCAACCGGATTTCCTGGGCCGATCTTATCGCGCTCGCAGGCACGATCGCTTATGATGTCGCCGGCTTGAAAACCTTCGGTTTCGGCTTCGGCCGTGAAGACATCTGGCAGCCGGAAAAGGACGTCTATTGGGGTGACGAGCAGGAATGGCTTGCTCCCAGCGACGGACGCTACGGCAATGTCGCTCAGCCCGCCACGCTCGCCAATCCACTTGCGGCGGTCCAGATGGGCCTGATCTACGTCAATCCCGAAGGCGTCAACGGCAAGTCCGATCCGCTCGCCACCGCAGCGCAGATGCGCGAAACCTTTGCCCGCATGGGCATGGACGACGAGGAGACCGTTGCGCTGACCGCAGGTGGTCACACCATCGGCAAGAGCCATGGCAATGGTAACCCCGCTGACCTCAGCGCCGATCCTGAAGCGGCAGGTCCCGAAGCCCAGGGTCTCGGATGGTTGAACACCAAAGGCCGCGGCATCGGCCGGAATACCGTGGTGTCAGGCATCGAGGGCGCCTGGACCACCGAGCCGACCAAGTGGGACAACGGCTTCTTCGAGATGCTGTTCAAGCATGAATGGCATCTGGTGAAGAGCCCGGCAGGCGCCACCCAGTGGGAGCCGATCTCGATCGCCGACGCCGACAAGCCTGTCGACGTTGAAGACCCGAGCATCCGCCTGAATCCGATGATGACGGACGCCGACATGGCGCTTCGGGTAGACCCGATCTACCGCGAGATCTCGCTTCGCTTCCGCGATGACTTCGCAGCGTTTTCGGATGCCTTCGCTCGCGCCTGGTTCAAGCTGACCCACCGCGACATGGGCCCGAAGGCGCGCTACATCGGCCCGGATGTTCCGGCGGAGGATCTGCTCTGGCAGGATCCGATCCCGGCAGGCAGCACGAGCTATGACGTTTCCGCCGTCAAGGCGAAGATCGCCGCTTCCGGCCTCTCTGTTGCCGACCTCGTCAGCACCGCATGGGACAGCGCCCGCACCTTCCGCGGTTCGGACAATCGCGGCGGCGCCAATGGCGCGCGCATCCGTCTGGCGCCGCAGAAGGACTGGGCCGGCAACGAGCCCGAGCGCCTCGCCCGTGTTCTCGCCGTGCTGGAGCCGATCGCCGCTTCGACCGGTGCTTCGGTTGCCGATGTCATCGTTCTTGCCGGCAACTACGGTGTCGAACAGGCGGCCAAGGCCGCCGGCTTCGATATCCAGGTGCCGTTCGCGGCTGGTCGTGGCGACGCCACGGCCGAGCAGACCGATGCCGACAGCTTCGCGCCGCTTGAACCGCTCGCGGACGGTTTCCGCAACTGGCAGAAGGAGCACTATGTGGTCAGCGCCGAGGAACTGCTCCTCGACCGTGCCCAGCTTATGGGCCTGACCGCGCCGGAAATGACGGCTCTGGTCGGCGGCCTGCGCGTCATCGGCGCCAACCACGGCAGCAGCACCCATGGCGTCTTCACGTCCACGGTTGGCGCGCTCACCACGGACTTCTTCGTCACGCTGACCGACATGGCTTACTCCTGGATCCCGACCGGCCGGAACTCGTACGAGATCCGCGATCGCAAGACCGGTGCTGTCCGCTTTACCGCCACGCGCGCCGATCTCGTCTTCGGGTCCAACTCGGTGCTGCGTGCATATGCGGAAGTTTATGCGCAGGACGACAGCAAGGAAAAGTTCGTGAAGGACTTCGTCGCCGCCTGGACGAAGGTGATGAACGCCGATCGCTTCGACCTGATCGCCTGACGGCGACTGGGGTCGACCGCACTAAAAGACCCTCCCGTGTGAGCACGGGAGGGTCTTTGTGCTTGCGCAATACGATGCAGGTCTTTTCAGCGAGGTTCGTATCGGCAAAAAGCGTTTTCAGGCTTTGCTGTTATGCGTGCGACGGCAGGCCACTGCCTACTCCGTCAGTGCCACGCTCGGGCCAGAGCAATTCCGCTTCTCCTAGAATCGCGGAACAGCTCTATCCTTTTGTTTTGACGCAATTCCGGACGGAAAACCGCTTCGCACTTTTCCTGGAATTGCTCTAAGTATTCGGCTTAGCTGTCTTCTTATCTTTTTCCGGAAGTTTCCTGTGATCGGGATCCTTGCCAGCGCGCTCCCGTGCGTGTGCTTCGGGGCCGGCAACGATCACGCCATTCTGATCCTCGTCGACATGTTCCTTTTCTCGGCGACCTGTCACGTCCTTGGCCATTGTTTCAGTTCTCCATTGTGGTGCATGGCACATTAATGGCCAAATGGAGGGCTGGTTCCATGGATCGGCAAGAAAGCACCGGGACATTGAAAATCAATCTCGACTGATTAGGCCAGAGCTGCCCCTGACATCACTCGAACAGATCGGGATTATCCGCCTCGATCTGCGGCAGATCCGACAGGATGCCGTTCAGATGCGCTCGCATGGCGGCCACCGCCGCGTCCGCATCGCGTCCGTCGATGGCGTCGATGATCGCTTCATGCTCGGCGATCAGCCGCATCATGGAATCGGGGTGGCGAAGCTGCAGATTGCAAACGCGGTCCATATGGGCCTTGATGTCGGCGATTGCGTTCCAGGCGAGACTGCATCCCGCGCCTTCCGCGATTGCGATATGGAACTGCTCGTCCTCTCGCCGGAATGCGTTGTGGTCGTGCGCCTCCATCGCTACCCGCTGCCTGCCGATTATGGTGTCGATCCGGCGGCGTGTCCACGTGTCGAAGCTCTCACTGGCGCGACGGGCGACAGCTGTTTCCAGCGCCTCGCGCACGAAGCGTGCCTCCATCATCTGCCGCGCCGAGATCCGGACAACAACAGTGCCCCTGTTGGGACGCACGTCGACCAGCCTTGATTTTCCGAGCGCGATCAGCGCCTCGCGCACCGGTTGACGCGATACGCCCATGCGGGTGGCGATTTCCTGCTCGGAAAGCCGGGTGCCGGGCGCCAGTTCCAGCCTGATGATCTGCTCGCGCAGGTCTCGTTCCACCTGCGCAGCAGCCGTTTCGCCGGTCTCAATCTTCAAGGATTCGAGGTTCATGTCTTTCGTCGCCGTCATCCGTTGACATCCAATTTAAACCACCATACAGTACCATACAATTCAAACGCAACATAAATCCGGTGGTCCAAAACCGGGTAAAAAGGGAGGGCCGGCAGCGAGTGTCGGCTTGTTGGGTAACGTGCTGTCCAATTTCATTGCGCCTGATTCCAGTAATCCCAGGCTGAACATTAAATCCCGCTACCAGATGCTTGTCGATGGCAAGTCGGTGGATGCCGCATCCGGTCGCACGATCGACCGTGTCAGTCCCGGTCACGCGGGCGTGGTGGTCGGCACCTGGCCGGAAGCATCGGCCGATGACGTGCGTCTCGCCGTTGCCGCAGCCCGCCGCGCCTTCGACACCGGCCCGTGGCCGCGCATGTCGGGCGCCGAGCGCTCACGCCTGTTGTTCAAGGTGGCGGACCTGATCCTGAAAAATCAGGAAGAGCTTGCCTTGGCTGAAAGCCTCGAGGTGGGCAAGCCGATCGCACAGGCGCGCGGCGAGATCGGCTTCTGCGCCGACCTCTGGTCCTACGCGGCCGGCCAGGCGCGCGCGCTGGAAGGCCAGGCGCACAACAATATCGGTGACGATCGCCTGGGTCTGGTGCTACGCGAGGCTGTCGGCGTCGTCGGCATCATCACGCCCTGGAATTTCCCCTTCATCATCGCTTCCGAACGCGTGCCGTGGGCAATCGGCGCCGGCTGCACCGTGGTCCTCAAGCCGTCCGAATTCACCTCGGGAACCTCGGTCCGCATGGCGGAACTGGCGCGTGAAGCCGGCATTCCCGATGGCGTCTTCAACGTCGTGACGGGCTACGGCGATCCGGCCGGCCAGGTGCTCGCCGAAGATCCCGGCGTCGACATGGTGGCCTTCACCGGCTCGGTACGCGTCGGCACCAAGCTTGGCGAGATCGCCGCGCGCAGCGTCAAGCGCGTCGGGCTGGAACTCGGCGGCAAGGGCCCGCAGATCGTCTTCGCCGATGCTGACCTCGAGGCAGCTGCCGATGGCATTGCATACGGCGTCTATCACAATGGCGGGCAGTGCTGCATTTCCGGCAGCCGGCTATTGGTCCAGGAAGGCATCCGCGACGCATTGATGGAGCGCCTGCTCGACATTTCGCGCAAGGTCACCTTCGGCGACCCCCTGAACGATCGCACAAAGATCGGCGCGATGATCTCCGAGGCGCATGTCGAGAAGGTTCATTCCTACGTGGAAGCCGGCATCGCATCCGGCGCGGAACTGCTGCTCGGCGGCGAGCGCGTCGGCAAGGACAAGGGCATCTATTACGCCCCCACGGTGTTTGCCGGCGTCAAGCCACAGATGTCGATCGCCCGCGAGGAGATATTCGGACCGGTGCTCTCGACCATGACCTTCAAGACCGCGGACGAGGCCGTCGCGCTTGCCAATGCCAGCGAGTTCGGCCTTTCCGCCTCGGTATGGTCGACCAACCTCGAAAACGCGATGCAGAGCATCCGCCGCATTCGCGCCGGCCGCTGCTGGATCAACAGCGTCATCGACGGGACGCCGGAACTGCCGATCGGCGGCTACAAGAAAAGCGGCCTCGGCCGCGAGCTCGGCCGCTACGGCTTCGATGAATATTCCCAGTTCAAGGGCGTGCACGTGACGTTCGGGCGACCGGCGCCGTGGTTCGGCTGACAGGGAAACAAGGGACAGGGCGTTTCCGCTTTTGGGAGAAGGCGGGACGTCTGGGAGGAAAATCTCGGCCGGCGTGATCTTTGGTCGGAGCCCGCCAGCCGAGACTTGGGTCTTTCGACCCGCATTGCACATCCAAAGGGAGGATACGCAAATGAAATTGACCAGGTTGAAAACCGCAGCACTCGCCGCGGGTATCGCCACGATGATGACATCTACGGCATTGGCCGCCGACGTCAAGGCAACGATGATCATCTATCTCGATCCGAGCGTCCAGTTCTTCAACCCCGTGGTGAAGGGCGCCAAGGATGCGGCGGCACAGTTCGGCGTTGATCTCGACGTGCAATACGCCAACAACGATCCGGTCCGCCAGAACGACCTGATCGAGAGCGCCACGGCAGCCGGCGTCGATGGCATCGCCGTCGCCATCTCCTCGTCGGATGCCTTCGATGAAAGCATCTGCGCGGCCGTGAAGGCCGGCATCGTCGTCATCGGTTTCAACAACGACGACCTAGAGGGCGCCAAGGGCAATTGCCGCCAGGCCTATGTCGGCATGAACGAGTTCTCCTCCGGCTACGAGCTCGGAAACCGGATGATCAAGGAATTCGGCCTGAAGTCGGGCGACGTCGTCTTCAATCCGCGCGAGATCCCCGAGGCGAGCTTCGCGGTCGCGCGCGGCGGCGGCATCGAGAAGGCGATGAAGGAGGCCGGCATCAAGGTCGAGACGGTCCGCGCCGGGCTTGATCCGGCCGAGGCGCAGAACATCATGGCGCAGTTCCTGATCGCCAACCCCGGCGTCAAGGCCGTGTTCGGCACGGGCTCGGTCACCTCGACCGTCGGCGCCGGCGCCATCAAGGACGCAGGCGTGAAGGTTCCGTTCGGCGGCTTCGACCTCGCGGTCGAGATCGTCAATGCGGTCGAATCCGGTGCGATGTTCGCGACCATGGACCAGCAGCCCTACCTGCAGGGCTACTATCCGATCGCCCAGATCGCACTCTCGAAGAAGTACGGGCTGACCCCGACCGACGTCGACACGGGGCAGGGCGCCTTCCTCGACAAGTCGCGCATCAGCTCGGTCAAGCCGCTGATCGGCAGCTTCCGCTAACCGCGTTTCGTGGGAGCCTGCCGGCAATGCCGGCGGGTTCTCCGTCTCCAATCGATCGAGTACCAGACCGTGACACCAATTCTCGCAGAAAGTGCCGCGCCCCGGTCGCGGACGCAGAAACAACCGATTATCCGGCAGATCATGGCGATGCCGGCAGGCGCGATCTTCCTCGTCTTCATGACGCTGCAGATCGTCTGCATCGCAGGCGCGCTTCTCTATCCCGATCAGTTTCGCTACCTCTCGCCGCAGAACCTGACGATCCTGATGAAGGCGATCCCCGTGCTGGGCTGCCTGGCGCTCGGCGCCGGCGTGCTGATGATCGCGGGCGAATTCGACCTCTCCATCGGCTCCGTCTACACCTTCACCGCCATCTTGATGGCAAGCCTCGTCGGCGCCGGAATGAGCGCCTTCATAGCGGCACCCCTCGGCGTCTTGGCCGGCATCATGATCGGCTTGCTCAACGGCCACATCACGCTGCGCTTCGGGCTGCCGTCCTTCATCGTGACGCTGGGCGGCCTCTTGTTCTGGCGCGGCGCGGTGCTGCTCTATAACGGCGCCGTCCAGGTGCGCTTCGATCCGGAGCCGATCTTCACCAGCCTGTTTTCCGGCACGCTGCTCGGCATCAATGCCGCCTTCATCTGGATCGTGCTCTTCGTCGTCGGCTTTCACTACCTGGTCCACCGCCACCGCTTCGGCAACCACGTCTTCGCCACCGGCGGCAATCGCGGTGCTGCGGAAGCGATCGGCATCAACACCAACCGCGTCAAGCTGGTGGCCTTCGCGATCGCCGGCGGCATGGCGGCTGTGGCCGGCATCATTGCCACATCGCGTGTCGGCAGCGTGCAGCCGGGGCAGGGGGCCGGGCTGGAACTGCAGGCGATCGCCGCTTGCGTGATCGGCGGATTGTCGTTGCGCGGCGGGCGCGGCTCGATCGTCGGCGTCTTTCTCGGCGTGTTGCTCATCCACACGATCACCGACGTGCTGCTTCTCTTGCGTGCACCCGGCTTCTATCTCGACATGTTCATCGCGACGCTGATCGTGCTGGCCGCCATCTTCAACCACCTTATCGAGCGGCGAGGTCTTGCGTGATGTCGGCCCCCAATCTTCTTGAACTGCACAATATCTCCAAGAGCTTCGGCGCGCTGACGGCGCTGCGCAATCTGAGCTTCCATATCGGCGAAGGCGAAGTGGTGGGATTGCTCGGCGACAACGGCGCCGGCAAGTCGACGACAGTCAATCTGATCTCAGGCATCCACAAGCCGACGGACGGTTATCTCAGCGTCGATGGCAAAAAGACAGCGTTCACCTGCCGCTCGGATTCCGCCGATGCCGGGATCGAGACCATCTATCAGCATACGGCGCTGGTGGATTCGCTATCGATCACCCGCAACATCTTCATGGGCCGCGAACTCACCGATCGCTTCGGCTTCCTGCGCCAGCGCGAAATGCGCGAGATCGCCATGGACGTGCTTGAGAACGCCGTCCATATCTCGGGCATTGACAGCCCCGATACGCTTGTCGGCAACCTCTCCGGCGGCCAGAAGCAGGCCGTCGCCATCGCCCGCGCGGTCTATTTCAAGAAGCGCGTGCTGCTTCTCGACGAGCCGACCTCGGCGCTGTCGGTGCGCGAGACGGAAGCGCTCTTGAACCAGGTGCTGAAGCTCAAGGCGGAAAACGTCTCCAGCGTGCTTGTGACCCACAACATCTACCACGCCTATCAGGTCTGCGATCGCTTCGTCATCATGAGCCACGGCACCAAGGTGTTCGATGTCGACAAGGCGGACACGACGATCAACCAGCTGACCGAATATGTCGTGCTCACCTGATCCCACCCAACAGACAGAAGGGGCATAGCCCGTGACCATTTCAGTATCAGTACGCCAGGTCGTCGGACCCGAGGATGCCGCAAGGCGAGACACCAAGGGCCTGCGCGACGGCTTCGTGATCGAGGAGCTGTTTCGCCCTGGTGAGGCCAATCTCACCTACAGCCACCTCGATCGCATGATCGTCGGCGGCGTAACGCCGACTGCCGGTCCTCTGGAGATCGCCGCCATCGCCGAGACCGGCACGGAGCGCTTTCTCGACCGGCGCGAGGCCGCCATCGTCAATATCGGCGGTGCCGGCACGGTGAGCGTCTCGGGAAAGCCTTACGAACTCGGCTTTCAGGAGGCGCTTTACGTCGGAATGGGCGAGGGTGCTTTGAGCTTCGCCAGCCGCGATCCGGCGGAGCCGGCGCTTTTCTATCTGTTAAGCGCACCGGCGCATCGGACGTGCCCGACGGTGCACATCACCCGTGAGATGGCGAGGAAGGTGGTCGTGGGCTCGGCGGAGGAATCCAACGCCCGCACCATCAACCAATATGTCCATCCAGACGTCTGCGACAGCTGCCAATTGCTGGTGGGGCTGACGATGTTCGAACCCGGCTCGGTCTGGAACACCATGCCGGCGCATGTTCACGATCGGCGCATGGAGGTCTATCTCTATTTCGGCATGCAGGAAACGACGCGCATCTTCCATTTCATGGGCGAGCCCAGCGAGACGCGGCATGTCGTCCTGAAGAACCACGACGCGGTGCTGTCGCCCGGCTGGTCCATACACTCTGGCGCTGGCACCGGTCGCTACGCCTTCATCTGGGCGATGGCCGGCGATAACATGAGCTTCACCGACATGGACAAGGTGCCGATGGAAGACCTGCGATGAGCCTTTTCGATCTTATCGGCCGCTGGGCCATCGTTACCGGCGCCAATACCGGCATCGGCCAGGCCATCGCGGTCGGGCTTGCGCAAGCAGGCGCGGATATCGTCGGCGTTGGTCGATCGGCGATGGACGAGACAGCGGACGCGGTCACGTCGACGGGGCGCCGGTTCGTATCGCTCAAGGCGGACCTGTCCGATACCGGGGAGGCGAAGGCCGTTATCGAACGCGCCCTTGCCGCCGGCGTCTCGCCCGATATCCTCGTCAACAATGCCGGCATCATCCGCCGCGCCGATGCGCTGGAGTTTACGGAGGAGGATTGGGATGCGGTGCTCGACACCAACCTGAAATCGGTCTTCTTCCTCTGCCAGGCATTCGCGAAGGCCGCATTGGCACGCCAAGCGCCGGCGAAGATCATCAACATTGCCTCGCTGCTGTCGTTCCAGGGTGGTATCCGCATTCCATCCTACACGGCCTCGAAGAGCGGGCTTGCTGGCATCACCCGGCTGATGGCAAACGAATGGGCCTCGAAGGGCATCAACGTGAACGCCATCGCCCCCGGCTATGTCGAAACCAACAACACAGAGGCGCTTCGAGCCGATGCGGAGCGCAGCGCGGATATCCTCAAACGCATTCCGGCGGCCCGCTGGGCCAAGGCCGAGGATATGGCGGGCACGGCGGTCTATCTTGCGTCGCGCGCTTCCGATTATGTTCATGGCACGGTGCTGCCGGTCGACGGCGGCTGGCTTGCCCGATAGGAGATGATGATGGCCGATCACTACACGCTTCCCGACGATATCACCTGGACGGAGGTTGCGCCTGGCAACCGGCGCGCCGTTCTGTCGCACCGCCCGGAAATGATGCTCGTCGCCTTCAGCTTCGAGCCCGGCGCCATTGGCGCGCCGCACTCGCATCCGCACACACAGGTGAGCTATGTCGCCGAGGGCGCCTTCGACGTTACCGTGGATGGCGTCACCACCCGGCTCGACGCCGGTTCCAGCTTCATCGTCGCTCCCAATCTGGTGCATGGCGTCGTTGCGCTTGAGAAGGGCCTCTTGATCGACACGTTCACACCGCGGCGGGACGATTTCCTATAGGCGAGGTACATGCGGCACGAACCGACGATCTGTGGGTCGCCGGCGCCTTGCGGATCTCTCGGAGGTAACGTAGACCCGGGTTGATATTTGCCGCCGTGAGAGAATGCCTTTTCATGATCGATGATGGTTCGTCCGATATTTATGCGATTGCCGATGTCCACGGGCGTGCAGACCTTCTGGAAGTCCTGCTGCGTCATATCGCCGACACCTCCGCCGAGCGCCAATCGAAGCCCACCGTCATCTTTCTGGGCGATCTGATTGATCGCGGACCACGGAGCCCCCAGGTTCTCGATCTCGTGGCGTCCACGCTCGACCTCTATCCGGGCTCGCAACTGATCCTGGGCAACCACGATTTCTACCTGCGCTCACTGCTGCGCGGGGAACTTGCCCCCGAGGACGCAGTCAACTGGATGGATTGGGGCGGTGTTGCTACCGTCAGCGCCTATTCTCGCCGGCCGGTGCCTGACTTCAGGGGCATCGCCGCTGATATACGCGAGGCTTTCCCGCATCATGCCACCTTGCTGGACAGTGCGCTGACCTACAGGCAGATCGGCAGCTTCTGTTTTGTTCATGCCGGAATTCGTCCGGGAGTGTCGCTGGCCGCGCAGACCGATTATGACCTGAGGTGGATACGCGCGGGCTTCCTCGACCATGTCGAAGCCTTCGAGTACATCGTTGTCCACGGCCACACGATCACGAATTCCCTGCGCCCCGAAGTCTACGACAATCGTATTGCCATCGATACCGCGGCTTACCGAACCGGCCGCCTGAGCGCGGCCGTCATCCGGCACGACAAGCTCTCGCATTTCATCTGCACGGCCCTCGGCGCCACCGGTGAGATTACCGTTGAAAACTGGCGAGCTGACTGACGGCTCTAAATTCCGGACCCGTCCAGCAGCAGCACATCGTCAGCCTCCCAAGGGGAAGGCATGGATGCCCGGCTGAAATTGGCCGATGGCATCGGCATCCAACACTTCAGTTCCGGTTCGGCGTAAGCAATGATGCGCCCGGGCGAGGAATCGGAAGCACGCCAGCCCTCCGCACCATACTGATCGCCATGCGACCAGTATGCGAGATCGACTTCAGCCTGTCCCTGTTCCGAAGGGTAGATCGTGACAAGAATCCGGCTGCCGTCTCTCGGCGCGCTCAGCATGTGGCGCCAACGATTTGGTTCGTCCATCATTTCTCCTCCGGTGTCAGGCTTCGAGTGTCGCCTTCCCACGCGGAGCGGTCAACTCAAACCTTTCGCAATCCAGTCGACAGGTTTTAAGAGCTTGTGCGTGGCCGGGGTCTGTGCGCCACGACCGATTTTACTAATATCCTCTATCGCGGTAGCATGAATTCAGTCTGGGAGGACTGGCGACATGCTGGAGTTGGATTTCGGGCTTTCCGAAATGGCGGAGACGATCCGCGAGACGACGCATCGCTTTGCGACTGATCGCATTGCCCCGCTTGCATCAGGGATCGATCGGGAGGATCGGTTTCCGATCGAGCTCTGGCCGGAACTGGGGTCGCTCGGTCTGCATGGCGTGACCGTCGCCGAGGCCGATGGCGGGCTGGGGCTGGGCTATATCGAACATGTCGTCGCCTGCGAAGAAATCAGCCGCGCCTCCGCATCTGTCGGTCTGTCCTACGGCGCTCACTCCAATCTCTGCATCAACCAGATCGCCCGCTGGGGATCTCCCGAACAGAAACAGCGTTACCTTCCCGCGCTGATAGCGGGCGCGCATGTCGGAAGCCTCGCCATGTCGGAGGCGGGGGCGGGCTCGGACGTGGTGTCCATGCGGCTGCGCGCCGATAAGGTGAGCGGCGGCTATCGCCTCAACGGAACCAAGTTCTGGATCACCAATGCGCCCTATGCCGATACGCTTGTGGTCTACGCCAAGACCGTGCCCGATGGCGGCTCGCGGGGGATCACCGCCTTTCTTGTCGAGAAGGACTTCAAGGGTTTCTCCATCGGTCAGAAGATCGACAAGGTCGGCATGCGGGGATCACCGACGGCCGAACTGGTTTTCGATGACTGTCATGTTCCTGAAGAGAACATCATGGGCCCGCTGGATGGTGGCGCCAAGGTGTTGATGTCCGGGCTCGATTACGAGCGGGTCGTGCTGTCGGGCATCCAGCTCGGCATCATGCAGGCCTGTCTGGACGTCGTGCTTCCCTATGTCCGGGAGCGCAAGCAGTTCGGAACGCCGATAGGAAGCTTCCAGCTGATGCAGGCGAAGGTCGCGGACATGGTGGTTGCGCTGAATTCAGCCCGCGCCTATGTCTATGCGGTGGCGAAAGCCTGCGATGCCGGCAGGACGACGCGGCATGATGCGGCGGGCGCAATCCTTTACGCGTCGGAAAGTGCCGTGCGAGTGGCCGAGCAGGCGGTGCAGGCGCTGGGTGGCGCGGGATATACCCGGGATTGGCCGGTCGAGCGGTACTGGCGGGACGCCAAGCTTCTCGACATCGGCGCCGGCACCAATGAAATACGCCGCATGCTGATCGGCCGCGAGGTCATCGGCGGCGAAGGGAGAGGCTAATGGCTGAGCTGCAGACGATGCTCGACCGCGCCTCCGACAATTTCGCAACCAACCGGGCCCACAATCAGGCGCTGGTCGAAGAGCTTCGATCGCGGGTGGCGGCTGCCGCTCGTGGTGGCTCCGAGAAGCATCGCGAGCGCCATGTCACGCGCGGCAAGCTTCTTCCCCGCGACCGCGTCCAGCGCCTTCTCGATCCCGGCTCGCCATTCCTCGAGATCGGACAGCTCGCCGCTAACGGCATGTATGACGACGAGGCGCCCGGCGCGGGCATGATCGCGGGCATCGGGCGGATCTGCGGCGCCGAATGCATGATCGTCGCGCACGACCCGACCGTGAAGGGCGGCGCCTATTTCCCGATGACGGTAAAGAAGCACCTGCGGGCGCAGGAGATCGCGTGGGAGAACCGGCTGGCCTGCATCTATCTGGTGGATTCCGGCGGCGCCAACCTGCCGCATCAGGCGGAGGTGTTTCCCGACCGCGATCATTTCGGGCGCATCTTCTACAACCAGGCGCAGATGTCGGCGGCGGGCATCGCCCAGATCGCCTGCGTCATGGGAAGCTGCACGGCAGGCGGCGCATATGTTCCGGCGATGTCGGACGAAACCGTCATCGTCCGCAATCAGGGAACGATCTTCCTGGCCGGCCCACCGCTCGTGAAGGCGGCGACGGGGGAGATCATCTCGGCCGAGGAACTCGGCGGCGCCGACACCCACGGTCGCAAGTCCGGCGTCGTCGATCACGTCGCGGAAAACGACGAGCATGCGCTGCTCATTGTTCGCGATATCGTCGCCACGCTCAATCGTCCGAAGCGCGTCGATATCGACGTGGTCGAGCCGCAGCCGCCGAAGCTCGATCCGCAGGAGCTCTACGGCATTATCCCGCGCGACGTCCGCACGCCCTATGACGTTCGCGAGGTCATTGCCCGCATCGTCGACGGCTCGGAATTGCAGGAGTTCAAGGCGCTCTACGGCACCACGCTGGTCTGCGGCTTCGCCCGCATCTGGGGCATCCCCGTCGCCATTCTCGCCAACAACGGCGTGCTGTTTTCCGAGAGCGCGCTGAAGGGCGCCCATTTCATCGAGCTCGCCTGCCAGCGGCGCATCCCGCTGCTCTTCCTTCAGAACATCTCCGGCTTCATGGTCGGCGGGAAGTATGAAGCCGAGGGGATCGCCAAGAACGGCGCGAAACTGGTGACCGCTGTGGCAACGGCATCGGTCCCGAAGATAACGGTGCTGATCGGCGGTAGCTTCGGCGCCGGCAATTATGGCATGTGCGGCCGCGCCTATCAGCCGCGCTTCCTGTTCACCTGGCCGAATGCGCGCATCTCCGTCATGGGCGGTGAGCAGGCCGCATCCGTGCTGGCAACCGTGCACCGGGATGCCGAGCGCTGGAGCCCGGAGGAGACGGAGGCTTTCAAGGCGCCGATCCGGCAGAAATACGAGGACGAGGGCAACCCCTATTATGCCACCGCGCGACTATGGGACGACGGCGTCATCGATCCCGCCCAGACGCGCGATGTGCTCGGCCTGGCATTCGCCTCGACGCTCAACGCGCCGATACCGCAGCAGGCCCAGTTCGGCCTGTTTCGCATGTAGCCGTCGAAGCAGGGAGAGGAGAGATCGTGATAGAAAGCCTGCTGATCGCCAATCGCGGCGAGATCGCAAGACGGATCATGAGAACGGCGCGACGGCTCGGCATCCGCACGATCGCCGTCCATTCCGATGTCGACGGCCGGATGCCCTTCGTGCGCGAGGCCGATGAGGCGGTCTGCATCGGCCCGGCAGCCGCGAGGGACAGCTATAACATGCAGGACCGGGTCATCGAGGCGGCGATCAGGACAGGCGCCCGGGCGATCCATCCGGGTTACGGCTTTCTCTCGGAGAATGCCGAGTTCGCCGATGCCGTCATCGCTTCCGGCCTGATCTGGGTCGGCGCACCGGCGGCGGCGATCCGCACCATGGGGCTCAAGGATGCGGCCAAGCAGCGGATGATGGCGGCCGGCGTTCCGGTTGCGCCGGGCTACCTCGGCGAGGATCAGGCCGACCAACGGCTGAAGCGGGAGGCGGACGCGATCGGCTATCCCGTCCTCATCAAGGCCGTGGCGGGCGGTGGCGGCAAGGGCATGCGCCGGGTCGAGCGGGCGGACGAGTTTGCGGCGGCGCTCGCCAGCTGCCGGCGCGAAGCCGCTGCGGCCTTTGGTGACGACCGCGTCCTTCTCGAAAAGTACGTCCGCTCCCCGAGGCACATCGAGGTTCAGGTCTTCGGCGATAAGCACGGCAATGTCGTCCATCTGTTCGAGCGCGATTGCTCGCTGCAGCGGCGCCATCAGAAGGTCATCGAGGAAGCGCCGGCGCCGGGCATGGATACGCGGACGCGCGAGGTGGTCTGCGAGGCTGCGGTCAAGGCTGCGCGGGCGGTAGACTATGTCGGCGCGGGAACGATCGAGTTCATCGCCGACGCCTCGCGGGGACTTAGGCCCGACCGCATCTGGTTCATGGAAATGAACACACGGCTGCAGGTCGAGCATCCCGTCACCGAAGCGATCACCGGCCAGGATCTGGTCGAATGGCAGATAAGGGTCGCGTCGGGCGAGCCGCTGCCGCTGCGGCAGGAGCAGCTATCGATCGACGGCTGGGCGATGGAGGCCCGGCTCTACGCCGAGAACCCTTCCACCGGCTTCCTGCCGTCGACTGGAACGCTCGCCCATCTCCGGTTCCCCGAGGGCATCAGGGTCGACAGCGGCGTCGAGGAGGGCGACGAGGTGAGCCCGCATTACGATCCGATGATCGCCAAGCTGATCAGCCACGGCGCCACGCGATGGGACGCGGCGCGGCGATTGGCGCGGGCGGCTGCTGGTGTCGAGATCTGGCCCGTTCGAACGAATGCTGCCTTCCTCAAGCGAACGCTTGTTCATCCCGATTTTCTCGAAGGCGAGGTCGATACCGGCTTCATCGAGCGGCACGCGTCCGATCTGATCCCGCCGACCGAGCCTGGCAGCCGAGTGCTGCAGGCCGCCGCCCGGGCGGTGCTACCGGAGCCGGCAGGGGATATCTGGAGGGCGGCAACGGGCTTCAGGATGAACGCGCCCGCGTACCGCGAAGTCGGCGTCGAGGTCGGCGACCGGCCTTATCGGGTCGAGATCGAGGACGGCGGCCAGCCGGTCACGACAGCGCCAGGCGTTCTCTTCATCGATGGGGAGGCGTGGAGCTACGGGCTGCCCCGCGCCGGACATGCAGGCGCGGGCGCCGGGGATTCCGATGGGGCCATCATCGCGCCGATGCCCGGCAGGGTAATCGCGGTCACGGTCGCGGAGGGGGACAGGGTCAAGAGAGGGCAGGCGCTTGCCGTCATCGAGGCTATGAAGATGGAGCAGACGCTGAGCGCGCCATTCGACGGCGTCGTTTCGGAGTTGAAGGCAAAAGAAGGCGCGCAGATCGTCGAGGGCAGCCTTCTCATGCGGCTGGAAGGAGATACGTGATGGCCGGGCGTCACTTCGAGGACTGGTCGATCGGCGATAGGATTTCCCATGAAATCCGGCGCACGGTCACCGAGACCGACAATCTCCTGTTTTCCGCCATGACGCATAATCCGCAGCCGTTGCACATCGATGCGGAAGCGGCAAGGGCCAGCGAATTCGGGCAGATACTCGTCAACGGCACCTTCACTTTCGCGCTGATGGTGGGCCTGTCTGTCGGCGATACGACGTTGGGCACGCTGGTCGCCAATCTGGGTTACGACAAGATGGTGATGCCGAAGCCGGTCTTCATCGGCGATACGATGCGCGCCGAAACCGAGGTCGTCGATCTCAGGGAGAGCCGGTCGCGGCCCGCCGCCGGCATCGTCACCTTTCAGCACGAACTGATCAACCAGCGAAACGAGGTGGTTTGCCGGTGCCTGCGCACGGTGCTGATCCTGAGGAGACCCGTATGAGGTTGCGCTCGCTGCTCTTCGTTCCCGGCGACCGGCCGGACCGGATGGAAAAGGCGCTCGGCCTTTCCGCCGATGCCCTGATCCTCGATCTGGAAGACTCCGTGGCGCCGGCACGGAAACCCGAGGCCAGAAAAGCCGTCGCCTCCTTTCTGCGGTCGGCGGAGCGGCGCGCTAGGCTCTTCGTCCGCATCAACGCACTGGATAGCGGCTTGCTAGAAGACGATCTCGCAGCGGTTCTCGATGCGCGTCCCGACGCGCTGGTCCTGCCCAAGGCGGAAGGCAGCGCCAGCGTCGAGGCGCTGGCGGCCTTGGCGCCCGGCGTGCCGATCCTGCCGATCGCCACCGAGACGCCGTCGGCCATCTTCCAGCTCGGCAGCTACGTTGCTGCACGCGATCTTCTCCTCGGGCTCACCTGGGGCGCGGAGGACCTGCCGGCCGCCATCGGCGCCACTACCGCCCGCAACGAGGATGGCAGCTATACCAGCCCTTATGAGGTCGTCCGCTCGCTCACCCTGTTCGCCGGTCATGCGATCGGCGCGGCCGTGGTCGACACCGTCTATCCCGATTTTCGCGATTCTGAAGGCATGCAGCGCTACGCGCAACGGGCGCGCCGCGACGGCTTCACCGGGATGATGGCCATCCATCCCTCGCAGGTGCCTGTGATTAACGCAGCTTTCACGCCGGCTGCGGACGAAATTGCGCGCGCGGTGGCGATCATCGACGCCTTCTCTGTTAACCCCGATGCAGGCGTCCTGCAACTGGATGGCCGGATGATCGATGCCCCGCATCTGCGGCAGGCACGCCGGATTATCGAAGCTTCGAAATAGGCGGAACGAAATGGCGGCGGCAAGCGCTGCGTCGGTCACTGCCGTCATCCCTCGGCAGCCAGGATTGTTTGCATTTTATTAAATATGATTCGAATTCCCGCCGGACCGATATGATCGATCCGGCGGCGGCTGCGTTCTACTCCTGCAACGTCAAGAGGAACGCCAATGAAAAGGCCAGCCCGCATTGTACTTGTCGTCGAGGATGAACCGTTCATCCGTCTCTCTCTCGCTGATATACTCGAGGATGCCGGTTACGCGGTCATCGAGGCCGGTTCGGTGCTGGAGGCGGTGGGTGTCCTTGGCCTGAGATCCGATATCGACGCGATCTTCACCGACGTCGATATGCCGGGCGGACTTGATGGCATCGACCTCGCAAGAATGGTGGCGAGCGTCAGCGCCAGTATCGGGATCGTCGTGACGTCGGGCCGAGCGATCGATCCGAAGGCGCTGCCGGAACGCGCGCTCTTCGTGCCCAAGCCTTATAGCGAAGCTCACGCATTGCGCGTGGTGAATGACGTGATCGAGCAGGGCGATAGAGCAATAGCGCGTGCCGCGAGCTAAGCGGCGGCATGCTGGCCGCGATCAACTCCGCGACCTGTGCCGGTGCTTGACGATGCGTGAAATGACGTTGCGCTTCTTCTTGCGCGGAACGAGATCGACGTCGCTGACCAGCCGCGCGCCTCCTTCGCGGCGTTCCAGCGTGATCTTGCGGCTGTGGAACGCCTCCAGCTCGGCGCGATGCCCGACGCTGATGATGGTGGCCTTCGGAAGGTCTTCGATCAGCATTGCCATCAGATGGTCCTGGCTCTTCTCGTCAAGCGCCGAGGTTGCTTCGTCGAGCACGATGATATCAGGGACATGCAAGAGAAGTCGCGCGAAGGCGAGGCGCTGTTTTTCGCCGCCCGATAACGTCTGATCCCACGGCGCATCTTCCTCGATCTTCTCCTTGAGATGGCCGAGACCGACCTTTTCAAGGGCGGCGCCTATCTCCTCGATCGTCCAATCGCCGGCATCTCGTGGATAGGCAACGGCACGGCGAAGCGTGCCCGAGGGGATGTATGGCCGTTGCGGCAGCATGAACAGCCGCATGTCGGGATCGAAGTCGACGCTGCCTTCGCCCCAGGGCCAAAGCCCGGCAATGGCTCGCACCAGTGTGCTCTTGCCCGAACCGGACTCGCCGGCGACCAGCACGCGTTCGCCCGGTTCGATCTCCACCTGCGTTTCCTTGACCAGAGCCGTTCCATCGCCCAGCGACACCGAGAGGTCGTTGAGGTTGAGGATCGCCGCGCCCTTCGGCTTGCCGCGCTTGATGCGCCCGAGCGTATCGCTTTGCTCGGCCCGCTCCAGTCCGTCGATCGACATCATCAGCGATGCGACGCGGCGCGCGCAGGCGTTCCAGTCGGCGAGGCGCGGATAATTGTCGACCAGCCAGCCGAACGCGCTCTGCACGATGGTGAAGGCTGATGCCGCCTGCATCACCTGTCCCAAGCTCATACTGCCATCGAGGAATTTTGGAGCGCAGAGCAGCACGGGGACGACCGGCGCGATCAGCAGCGATCCATGCGAGACGATGGTCGTGCGCATATACTGGCGCGCAAGCAGCGCCCACTGGTGCAGCACGTTGCCGAAGGTCTTGTCGAGATCGTTGCGCTCTTCCTCTTCGCCGCCGAGAAGCGCGATGCTCTCGCCGTTCTCCCGCACACGCGTCAGCGTATAACGAAACTCCGCCTCCACCTGGTTCTTCACCTCCGAGACCTGGACGAAGTGGCGCCCGATGAAGGCGATCGAGCTCGAGGTTATTACCGCGTAAAGCACGGCGGTAACGACGAGAAAGCCCGGTATCGTGATGACAGTGCCGCCGATGGGAAGCGAAAGGGCGCCGCCGATCATCCACAGCACAACGATGAACGTGGATGCCGATACGAAGGCCGCGATCACGCCGGCCACGAAATCGACGGGAGATTCGGTGGCGATCCGCATATCCTCGGAGAGACGCGCCTCGGGGTTCCTATGGTCGCCGTCGATCAGGTTGAGCTGGTAATAACGGCCATTGGCAAGCCATCGGCCGATCAGCGCCTTGGTGAGCCAGGAGCGCCAACGCCGCTGCATCTTCATGCGCATGTAGACCTGGATCGTGACGAGCGCGACGCTGCCGAGAACGAGCGGCGGAAAGAGCGCGCCGAAGAAATAGACGGTCGGAGCATCGCGTCGCTCGATCGCATCGAACAGACCGCGGTTCCAGACATTGATGCCGTATTGGAAGCCGACATTGAGGCCGATCATCACCAGCAGCCCGATCGAAAGCGGCCATGCCAGCGTGTCGCCATGCCGTGCCCAGTAGCCGCGGGCGCTGATCCAGAACCGCTTGAGAAGATAGGCCTTGCGCGCTCGCTCGAATTCCTCGGGCGTCATGTCGGTTTGCGGTTCGACAGGCTCCGGCGGAGGAACTGGCTCGGCGGCCGGGACCTTGTCTTCGGCTGTATCCGCAGCGCCATCCGGTTGCCTGCCGTCCGGCGATTTCGCACTGGTATCGACATCCCTCATACCGGCATAACGTCAGTGAACTCAGAAAGTTTCACGGCGGCAAACGCCAATGCCTTGCGTTGAAAGCCGCAATGGGCAGGTGCTGACGGGATGCTTTAAATATCTGAAATAGCAGTGATAGTCGAAACGAATTACGCGCCTTGCATCGCATCGATCAGCGCGTACACCATACGCTTCACCGCGTGATCTTACCGAGATACGAAAAGAGCGATCGGTAAGGAAGCCAGATGTGCGGAGAGGTTGATCTCATTGCCCTGCAACTCGGCATGGGAAAAAAGCTCATACCTGGCACCGGACAATTCGCGGGGAAGGTCGATGACCGTGTCCTCCCAGAAATCGGGTGAGGTTTCGAGCGTCCCAGCCTCCAGGCGACCGTACATCAATCTCGCGGCGACCGTTATTGCGTAGTGGCCTTGATCGTCGTGTCGGGCAAATGCAACGACATGCGCGCTTCGCTTGCCCCGTGCAAAGAGGGGTAGATAGTGTCCGCGGGAAAACAGCCGTGCGCGCGTTTTGCGCATGCCTAGCACCAGCCGTATCACGTGTTGCTTCAACAACGCGAATTGCTGCCTTCCGCCAAGCGTTACGTCGGCGTCGGCCTCGGCCGCGATTCTCAAGTCAAGCAATTGGCGATTGTCCGGATCAACCAGGCTGAGGTCCATCCGTTCCGATCCCTGATAGATGTCAGGGATCCCCGGAGCGGTCAGCTTGATCAAAGTCTGCGCGAGGCTATTGACGTGACCAGCGCCGATGATCGCCTGCATGGCGTCTTCGAAGTGTCGACGGAATTCCTCGTTCTCCGGCGAGGTCATGGCGGCCGCGTAGTCCCTTACCGCAGCCTCATAGCGGGCGTCAGGTTCATTCCAGCTGGTGCCGAGTTTTGCTTCCCGAACGGCTTTTTCCGCGTAGGCAAGGAAGCGGTCGCTCAGGTCGGTCTCCGCTTCCTCTTCAGGCCAGCAGCCTGCGAGCGCCTGATAGAGCATCCACTCGAGTGCCGCATCCGGCACGACACGGTCGCCATCCGCGGTCACGTACGGGTGGTTCAGCTGCGTCCAACGATCAAGGGCGGCACTCCACGACGCAGGCGCTTCGCTCAGCGCGTAAAGCCGCGCGCGCGCATCCTCACCGCGTTTCGTGTCGTGCGTCGAGGTTGCCGACAAGCCATGAGGTTGGGTCCTCAGCCGTTCCTGCATCAGCCTGTGGAAGCCCTGAACATCTTCGGGCGCGGCTTGCGGCTCGCCGCCGACTTCATTCAGGGCCAGCATCGCATTGGATCGGTAGAACAATGTGTCCTCCACCGCCTTGGCCATGATCGGTCCGCTCAATTGCTGGAACCTCTGGCGCAACATCGGTAGAGATCCATCCTGAAGTGTTGCCTGCAGCCAGGTGAGCGGTTTACTGCAGTAAACTCGATCGGCTGCCATGTCCGTCGCGCCTTGCAGGATGCTGCTGTCCCGCTCGTTCAGCACACCATCCGCGCCATAGGTTCGATAGACCGGAAAGGCTATGAGCAGCTCCCTGATCGTGTCGGCAACATCCTTTTTGTCGAAGTCGGGTCGGGCGCGCAAAACGTGCTTCACCAGCGTGTTCACCTCAC
This sequence comes from Rhizobium sp. S152, assembly GCF_030380735.1. Taxonomy (GTDB): domain Bacteria; phylum Pseudomonadota; class Alphaproteobacteria; order Rhizobiales; family Rhizobiaceae; genus Rhizobium. Next base: position 246,183 of record NZ_JAUDRZ010000003.1, read on the forward strand.
CGGCAAAATTCTCATCGACCATCAGTGCCTTGGCGGCGCGAAGCTCATCTCCGTGCTGTTCGCGATGAAGCTTTCGCTTAGAGTAGAGAGAACGCATAGCCTCCCATCCACCGCGATCGACGAAAAGATTCGATAGCGCCGTGATAAACTCGTAACCGGTCGTCCCCTCGACGGGCCATTCGGCTGGAAGCGTTTCGCCATGGCCGAGGATTTTCTCGACGACGATAAATATCTCCGGGCCGACCGCATGTCGCAGTTTCGTCAGGTAAGTCGCGGGATCGGCTAGTCCATCGATATGATCGAGGCGCAAGCCCTGTACCTGACCCGAGCGAACGAGTTCGAACACCAGCTGGTGGGCATCATCGAACACCTCAACGTCTTCGACGCGCAAGCCCACCAAGCCCGTGACCTCGAAAAAGCGGCGATAGCTCAGATGTCGGGCCGCTGTCTTCCAGAATGTCAGTTGCCAGTGCTGCGCGTCGTGCAGTTTCCTGATCCCGTCGCCATCGAGCGGCAGCGACAATGCTCCGGTGCTTTTGGGGTCGAGAGGGAGAGCCGTGTCGAAGTAAAAGAGGCTTGGCTGTCCGGTCTTGGTGTCCATCCGGACATCAAGCTCCCCATCCGCGATGGCATCCTCGAATGGCTTGCCGAGGATGGGCAGGGTCAGGCGTTCGCTCCAGTCGATGTCGAAATGCCGCGCGTACCGGCTGGCGCTACCATGAGCAAGCACGTCGGCCCACCAGGCGTTCTCCGTGGAAGCGGCCATATGATTAGGCACGATGTCGATGATCAGGCCGAGATCGGCGCGCTGAAGCGCCTCGCAGAGGCGATCGAAGCCTCGGCGCCCGCCCAATGTTTCGTCGATCTGGTTGCAGTCCGTGACGTCATAACCATGTGTCGAGCCTGCAACGGCGGACATGATCGGAGAAAGATAAAGATGGCTGATACCGAGGTCGTGAAGATAAGGGACCAGCTTTTCGGCGCGTTCGAAGTTCATGCCGTTGCGTAGCTGCAGGCGATAGGTGGCTGTCGGGATATTCATACGCTGACGCTCCAGAACACCGACCATGGTTCGATCATGCTCCCCGGTGTTCCCAAGTGTAGGATTTTCTCGCCATCGAAACTTTCATCAGGGGCCTCCAAAGCTTCGTTGCCGGGATTGCAAAGGAGATGAAGCGACCTGCCGTCGCTCAGCGGCCATCTCACGGATACAAGTGGCAAGCATTCCCTATCGAACGAGCCGCAGCCGATACTCCCCAGCAGCGGAAGAATGTGCCGACGCCTGAGCGCGAGCAGGTTTGCATAGAAGGAGAGATGTTGCGCGCCAGGCTGTCCGTCGAGTTTCGACCAGTCAAGTTTTGCGGACTCGAAGACAACGGCCTCCGTTGGGTCCAAAAGATCGTCTGCATCGAACCCCGGCAATTTCGAAAGCTCTTCGCGCCTGCCGCGTCGGACCTTTTCGTTCAGTTCGGCATCGAAGTCGCAGAAATACGGAAACGGCTGGTTGGCATTCCACTCCTCGCCCATGAACAGCATCGGGATCTGCGGCGCCAGCAGGTAGATTGAAGCGAGTGCTCTGATAACGCGGTCGGGCAGCCCACTGATGACACGATCACCCATGGCGCGGTTGCCGATCTGATCGTGGTTCTGAATGAACGAGATGAAGGCGGTTGGTGGTAAATCAGCGCTGCGCTTCCCGCGGGCCTTTCCGCGATAGGGCATGTGCTGCCCCTGGAAAACAAACCCCTCGGCCAAGGTCTTTCCGAGGAGGGGCGCCGCCGGCGTGTAGTCCGCGTAGTATCCAAATGTCTCGTCGGTGGCCAGGACATGAAGGGCATGGTGGATATCGTCGTTCCACTGGGCGTCGAACAGATGAGCTCTGCCCTCCTGGTCACGTGTCAGAAGATCGCTGTCGTTTTCCTCGTTCTCGACGATCAGGTGCACGTGCCTGTTGCCTGCCGCCTCGCGGACACGGCGGGCCAGCACATCGAGGATATGGTCGTCGCCGTCGTCCTTCATGGCGTGAACCGCATCCAGCCGCAGGCCATCGAAGCGGAACTCGGTGATCCAGTAGATGGCGTTCTCCAGTATGAACTGCCGTATGGGATCACTGCTCTCCCCGTCGAAGTTCACGGCGGGACCCCAGGGTGTATCGTGTCGATCCGTAAACAGCGGCGCATAACCCGGCATGTAATTTCCGTCCGGCCCGAAATGATTGTAGACCACGTCGAGGAACACACTGATGCCGCGCAGGTGCGCCTCGTCGATCAATCTTTTCAGATGCTCTGGTCGCCCATAGCTGCTCTCCGGTGCATAGGGATAGACGCCATCGTACCCCCATCCCCGTCTTCCGGGGAAATCCGCGACCGGCATGATCTGGATCGCCGTGATGCCGAGGGACTGAAGGTGGTCGAGGCGGTCGATGGCGGCGAGGAAGGTGCCCTGCTGCGTGAAGGCGCCGATATGCAGCTCGTAGAGAACCGTCTCATCCCACGGCCGCCCGCGCCACTCCGGAACGCTCCAGGTGAAAGAACTCCCGTTGATGACTTCGCTCTGGCCGTGAACATCGTCCGGCTGGAATCTTGATGCGGGGTCCGGAACGGTCAGCCCACTGTCCAGAACGAAACTGTACAGCGATCCGGGGCGGGCTTCAGTCGAAGTATAGTGATGCCACCCGTCGCTCGATGCTCTCATGGGCCCGCGCTGAATGCCGTCGATTTGCAAGAATACGCTACGTTGGGAAGGCGCCCACAGCCTGAATTCGACGCCATGATCGGATACGCTCGGGCCGAATGCAAACATGGGGTCTCCTTTAAGCATTGTTATGGGAGACGCGGGTCCACGGGTTTCGCCCGTTCGTCGAACACGGGCGGTTTTGCGCAGCCATGGTTTATCCCTCGAACATCAGTGCGCATCCGAAACACCCAAATGAGGTTTAGGTTCCAACAACGGTTGACGCGGCGTGCTTGGCGGCGATCCAACCGGTTGTTGTATTCCTTGAGAAACTAGCATTTTCAGAGAACTTCAAGAAAACATTGCAATATGCTAATATAAACGGATGGCGATAATTCGTTGCACATTAGGTCGCCCTGTTCGGCTGGCGTCATTTTTCAGCCCACCACGTTTCCGTGACACAGCATTCACTTGTTTCTCCGAGGGAGGGAGCAATGGGGAGGTTTTGGGCGGCTTCGGCTGTCATCTTTCACAGGGCGTTTTCTTCAAGATCCACCGGATTGCCGATATTTTTCGCAGCGCTCGTTGTCGCCGCCGGTGCGGCGGAGGCCCAACAGCCTACGGATGCGCAGCGCAATGCCGTTCGCTCGGCCTGCAGGTCGGATTTCATCGCCCAATGTTCCGGTGTAACGCCCGGCGGCATGGAGGCGTTGAATTGCCTGCAGCAGCACAGCAGCTCGCTGTCGAAAGCCTGCCGTGCGGCGATCTCCGGTCTCGAAGGACAAAAGAAAACATCGAACGATCCGGCATCCGGGCAGGCTCCGGCAAGTCAACCGCCTGCCGCTGCAACGGCTCCCGCGGCAGCACAGCCGACGGCCGCGCAGCGAGATGCGGTCAAGTCGGCCTGCCGGTCCGATTTCATGGCGCAATGCCCAGGTGTGGCGCCGGGCGGAGCGCAGGCGCTTTCCTGCCTTCAGCAGCACGGCGCGGCGCTCTCGCCAGCCTGTCAATCGGCAATCGGCGCGCTTGGAGGCGCGGGAACTTCCGGCGGCGGAAGCGTGGCCAAGGGTGCGGGCAACAGTAGCGCGCCGGCCGCGGCCCCGATGGCGTCCTTCACGCCGCGCGAGGAATTGATTGTCGTGCGACGCACGTGCGGACCGGACTTCCGCGCGCTTTGTCATGCCGTGCCGCTCGGCGGCGGCCGGGGCGTGAACTGTCTGCGCGACAATTACCAGCGGCTTTCGCCAACATGTCAGAAGGTTCTGAGCAGCGGCCTCTAACCGTTTTTCGCCATATCGGTCGATACGTCATCGATTGCTCAAGGGAAAGGCATTGCCATGTCATTGATCTCCTGTGTTGAAAGGCTCGCCGGCATGGCCGCCTATGGCTTTCTCGTCGCCTGCCTGGGATTGTCCAATGCTGCTGCGGCCGATGATGCCAAGAGTATCCTGAAGGCCATGTCGGATTATCTGTCAGCGCAAAAGACGATGTCCTTCAGCTATCAATCCTCGATCGAGGCAGTCACGCCGGATTTCGAGAAGCTGCAGTTCGTCAGCTCCGGCACGGCGAGCTTGACGCGCCCGGACAAGCTGCGCGTCACCAGGACCGGCGGCTTTGCCGATGTCGATGTCGGCTTCGACGGATCGACGCTGACCGTCCACGGCAAGAATCTCGACGCTTATGCGAGTGTCCAGGCCAAGGGGTCGGTGGACGAACTGCTGGATCGGCTGATCGGCGCAGGATTGGAGGCGCCCGGAAGCGATCTTCTCGCCCAAAATCCCTTCGATCTGCTGATGACGGATGTGACGTCGGCAAAGCATGTCTCGAGTGCTTATGTGGACGGGGTGGAATGCGAATATCTGGCGTTTCGGACGCCGGAGATCGACTGGGAGATCTGGATACAAAGCGGCGATAAGCCGGTTCCGCGCCGGTACGTCATTACCAGCAAGCACGTCGTGCAGGCGCCGCAATACACGCTCGAGATCAGCGATTTCAAGACCGGAAACGACGTCGCTGCAATGCCTTACAAGATCGATATCCCGGCCAGCGCCAAGAAAGTCGATCTGAGTGAACTGCAGTCGCTCGACGAACTGCCGGTGCCCAGCCAACCGGGAGAAAGCAAATGAGATATTCCACGGCCCTGATCGCTGCGGGATTGGCCGCGGCATTCCTCTTCATGGACGCCCGCCTGCAACCGGGCGGGTGGTCGCTCGATCTCGCCACGCCCGCCCACGCCGTTATTGGTCGACCGCTGACCCCGCTCTCCTACGCCGGCGTCGCCCGCCGCACGACCCGCCGCGCCGTCGTCGGGACGACAACGACCGTTGCCGTGCTGCCGGCAGGCTGTGTCTACGGGGCCTATTATGGCGGCTACTACTATCGCTGCGGATCCGGCTACTACGCCAAGAGCGGCAATGTCTACGTGCGCGTGGTGGTGCAATAGGGGCTTTGGAGTCCTAGATCCGTTCCGCTTTTCTTCGAATCGCGGAACAGCTCCATCCTTTTGTTTTCACGCAATTCCAGACGGAAAACCGCGTCGCACTTTTCCTGGGATTGCTCTAGAAACGTGCGACCACGTTCACCTGTACGGCGCTGGACTGCAAGCCGTCGCCGAATTCGCCGGAGTAGCCAAGCGTCAGGCGGGCTGACTTCGAGAGTTTTACGGACACGCCAAGCTGCGCCAGCAAAGAATCCTGCGGCATCTCGGCACCCTCTATGAAGAAAGGCGAGCCGCCCGCGAAGGCGAGGCTTGAATAAGGCGCGACGCTGCCGATCAGGTGTCGCCAACCCAGCATCCCCGAGACGCCGACCGGCACGTCGTTCACCGGAAAGTCCATCGACCAGCGCATGCCGACCGTGGACGCCGCGATGGCGTCGTTGCCGCCGGAACCCGAAAGAGCAGCATCGCCGCCGCTTTCCCTGAACGCATCTGTGTTGAGGTTTACATAGGCGATGTTGGCGAAGGGCTGGAGCTTGATGCCATCGAACTCAAGCGCCCACGAGATGTCCGCGAACACCTGGCTGGTGGCGCTGGCGTAGTCGGCCGTCAGCCGATCGGCAAACGTTCCGAACGATATGTCGCGCCGGGTCGACGCTTCGTTGTGGCTGTAGATCGCGCCGCCGGCAAGCGTCACCGGACCGAGCTGGCCCATCGCGTAGAGGCCGGCGTGGTAGGAATCGGTGGTCGCCTGCGAGAACGAGTTCTGACCGTAGCCGACTATCCCGCCGATGCGCCATTGCTCGGCGATCGGCGCATCGGCGCCGAAGACGATACCGTTTGTCGTCACATCGATCCCGGTGGCATTGCCGTTGCCCGACCAGACGTTGGACGACATGTAGCCGGTGGACCAGAACGCCACCTCGTCGTCGCGCTGACCGGTGCCGGAGACAATCTCGTCGAGAATGGCGTCGCGGGGAAAGCGGCTCTGCCAGAGCAGCGCGCTTTTCAGCGAAGCATGCACCTCGCCGCTCAATTGCGAAAAGGCGTTGTTGGCGGTGGCGGCATCCAGCGGCAGGACGGCGTCGTAGACGGTGTTTCCCGAGCCCAGTGCCTCGACGGCGGCCGCGGTCGCCCGGCGGTTAGCGGTGTCGGCGATATCGGCGAACTGCACGTCGTTTCGGTCGAGCTGCATGCCGATGGATGTCGCGTCATAGATCAGCGTCGGAGAGAGGAAGGCGAAATCGCTCGACACAGTGTCGAAGGTCCCCGCGATGCTGCCGGCGGTCAGGATCGTATAACTGGTGGTCGTTCCGTAGCTCCCGCTGGCCGCCTTGATCGCCAGCGTCCCGCCCTCGATCGAAACGGCACCCGTCGCATCCACCCTGTCGGAAAGGCCGCTGGCGCCGATATCCACCTGATAGGTCGAGCCCGCGCGAAAGGTCACGTCGCCATTGACGCCGAGCGTTGCGATACCAGGCCCCGGCGCCAGTATGCCGCCCGCGTTGACGGCGAGGCCGCCGACACTGCCGCTGCCCGACAGAAGCCCGCCGTCATCGACATCGACGGCTCCGGATATTGTGCCGTCGTTGATCAGCGAGCCGCCCGAAACCGTGGCCGCGCCGGCGATCGTCCCGGTGTTGGAGAAGGTGCCGGCGTTGTTCTCAAGCGCCGCGATCGTCCCGTCGTTCGCGGCGGTGCCGGAATTGGTGACGGTACCCGCCACCGCGCCGCTGTTGTTGACGAATGTACCCGCCGCCTCGACGTCGACATCGGCCAGGGTCGCATTGTTGACAACGCTGCCTCCGTTGACGGTGGTGGTGCCGGTCACCGTGCCGCCGGCGTTGTTGGTGAACGTGCCCGCATCGTTCTGGACCGACGCGATCGTGCCGGCATTGGTCACGGTGCCTGAATTGCGGATCGCGCCCGCGGTGGCGCCCTGGTTGTTGACGAAGGCCGCGACCGCCGCGACGTCCGCATCGGTAATGACGAAATTGTTGGTGACCGTGCCACCTTTGATGATGGTCTGCCCGGCAATCGTCCCATCGGTATTGTTGGTGAACTCGCCGCCCGTATTCGTCAGGCTGGCGATGGTCCCGGCGTTGGATGCGGTGCCGGCATTGGTGACGGCGCCTGCGGTGGCGCCGGTGGTATTGGTGAAGGTGCCGCCGGCCGCGACGTTGACGTCGTTGAGGCTGGCATTGTTCGTTACGCTACCGCCGTTAACGTTGGTGCTGCCGGTGACGACGCCACCGGCGTTGTTGGTGAAGGCGCCGGCGTCGTTCTGAACGGAGGCGATCGTGCCGGCGTTGCTGACCGTGCCGGAATTGCGGATCGCTCCGGCGGTCGCACCCTGATTGTTGACGAAGGCGGCGACCGCCGCGACATCGGCGTCGGTGATGACGAAATTGTTGGTGACCGTGCCGCCTTCGACGGTCGTCTTGCCGGTGATCGTGCCGCCGGCATTGTTGGTGAAGGTCCCGGCCGTGTTGGTCAGGCTTGCGATGGTCCCGGCATTGGATGCCGTGCCGGCATTCGTCACTGCCCCGGCCGTGGCGTCCGTGGTATTGGTGAACGTGCCGCCCGTTCCGACATTGACGCTATTCAGGCTGGCGTTGTTCGTCACGTCGCCGCCGTTGATGACGGTCGCACCGGTGACGACGCCATCAGTATTGTTGGTGAAAGAGCCGGCGTCGTTCTGAACGGATGCGATCGTGCCGGCATTGGTAATGGTGCCGGAATTCCTGACCGCGCCCGCGCTGGCGCCCTGGTTGTTGACGAAGGCGGCGACCGCCGCGACATCGGCGTCGGTGATGACGAAATTGTTGGTGACGGTGCCGCCCATGACCGTCGTCTTCCCCGTCACCGTGCCGCCTGCGTTGTTGGTGAAATTGCCGGCCGTGTTGGTCAGGCTGCCGACGGTTCCGGCATTGGATGTGGTGCCGGCATTGGTTACCGTCTCGACGGCGCCGCCGCTGTTGTTGACGAATGTCGCGCCGGTGGACACGTCGACGTCGCCCGTCGATCCGTTGTTGGAAAGCGCGGTCCCCGTTCCGACCGAGGCACTGTCGAGCGTTCCGTTGACCGTTACGTTGCCGTTGTTGAGGTTCAGCCGGCCATTGAGGTGACCGTCGAGCGAGAGGCTGCCGCCGTCGAGGTCGACGTTAGAGCTCACCACCCCGCCGGAATTGATGCTCAAGCTGCCGGAGTTGATCGTCGTGCCAGAGGTCGTGTTCAGCGTGCCGGTGCTGGTCACCGTGACGTTTCCGCCGTCCACAGCCAGTTCGCCGACCGTCACGTCGTTGGTAACCTGAGGAGAGCCGCTATCGACGTTTGCGATATCTGTGGCTCCGGGTGCCGAGGGCGTCCAGTTGGAGGAATTGCTGAATTCGTTGTCCCCGCCGCCGCCCGACCACGCCGATTGCGCAAGGCCATGCGCCGGCACCACGGCGGAAGCCAGTGCCGTAAACAAGCCGAGACGGCGCGAGAATGCCGGGAGCAGTGGTTTCATCAGGATCGGCCGACGCTAGCGAGCACCCCGCCATGCATCGGCGGGACGGTTAACGATTCCTATAGAACCCTGGTTAACGAAGTCTTACGAAGAGCCTGAAGGCGGCTTGCCGATCGAGCCGCGTTCGATCAGTGGGCACTCGATCTTGATCTTCTGCGTGGTGCGATGGGAGGAGATGCCCTCGTTCTGATCGAGCAGGGCACCCACTGCCCATCGCGCCATCTCGTCATGGGGCAGAAGCACGGTCGAAAGCGGCGGCACCATATAGGAGGCGAGATCCTCGTCGTCGAAACCGACGACGGAGATATCCTCCGGTACCTTCAGGCCGCGGCTCTTGATGGCATCGTAGGCCCCGACGGCCATGCGATCGTTGAAGCAGAAGATCGCGGTCGGCGGGTCGGGCCGGTCGAGCAGCCGCAACGTCAGTTCGCGGCCGCCGTTGACCGTCCAGCCGCCGGTGAGAATGAGATCCTCGTCGACGGGCACGTCCCAGGTGGTCAGGGCCTGCCGGTATCCCTTTTCGCGCTCGCGGGCGGCGTCGATCCAGTCCTCGCCCTTGAGGTGGGCGATCCGCCGGTGCCCGGCTTTTAGCAGCGCCACGGTTGCCGCATGCCCGCCCGCGACATCGCCGGGGACGACGGAAGGATGGCGGCGGTGCTTGTCGTAGCAGTTGACCAGAACCGTCGGGATGTCGTTTAGCCGCTCGGGTGCGACAATCTGGCGGGTCGTCAGCGTCGTGTAGAGGATGCCGATGACGTTGAGTTCCTGCAGCAGGTCGAAGGCGGCCGCCTCTATCTTCGGGTCGAGCCGGGTGCAGAAGGTGGCGATCAGCACGTCCTGCAGCGCGGCTTCGTCCCGCGCACCCTCGATGAAGGGCATGGCGAAGGGGGTCGTGCTGACCTCGTCGATCAACAGGCCGATAACGGGCCGGCGATGTTCGGGAACGTGATGGCGAGGTCCCTTGCGGTAGCCGAGCGCCTCGGCCGCCTCCATCACCCGCGTCCGGGTCGCCTCCGAAACGCGGGGATTGCTGACCCCGTTCAATACCAGCGATACCGTTGCCTGTGAGACGCCTGCACGCTGTGCAACGTCAACCATGGTTGCACGCTTGGTCAAACTCGGTCCCACTTCATCGATCGGCCATCTCCTTCATTAAATTACAGAAAATTTGCTTTCCGACAACCGGCCAAGGCGCGATGCGGGCTATGGAATTTTCCGCTTGCCACTAGGTTATAATGCCGATACGCATAACTAATAATATTACTAATAAGATTATGCGCAAGGGAGGGACTACATGACTGCCCATGTCACGCCCGCTTTGTCGCCATCGCATGATGTGCGCGAGCGAATGACACTCGACGGCCTCTGGCAGTTCAGGTTCGAAGGCCAGACCGAATGGCGGACGACGTCGGTTCCTTCCGTCTGGCAATCCGAATTCGCCGATCTGCGCGATGCTTTCGGCACGGCGGTTTATCGTCGGCGTTTCGCGCTTCCCGGCGAATGGGCCGGCCGCGAGATCGTGCTGCATTTCGGCGCCGTGAACTATTTCTCCGAAATCTCCGTCAACGGTCGGTCGATCGGCGCCAATGAAGGCGGCTATCTGCCGTTCTCGCTCGTAATCCCGCGCGACGTGCTGAAGGCCGACAACGAGATCGAGGTCAGCGTGACGCTGCCGAGCGCCGATGCGGTGAAGTATCCGGATTTCCCCTTCGCCGAGATCCCGCACGGCAAGCAGAGCTGGTACGGGCCGCTCGGCGGCATCTGGCAGTCCGTGACGCTCGAGGCGCGCGATGCCATGCATATCAAGCACGCAACGATCAATGCCGATCTCGGCTCCGGCAACGTTCGCGTCGATCTTGATCTCTCGACTGCGGCGGGCGATGCCGAGGTTCAGGTCGTGATCCATGGACCCGATGGCGCCTTGCAGGCGACCGCGACGGGCAGGGGGCAAACTCTCGGCCTCACCGTGCCGAACGTAAAGCCATGGTCGCCGGAAACGCCCAATCTCTACCGCGCGGATATCAGCCTTGTCTCGGCGGGTTCAGTCGTCGACGCGACATCGGTTACCTTCGGATTTCGGACCATCGAGACGCGGGACGGAAAGCTTTTCCTGAACGGTGAACCGCTCTACATGCGCGCCGCGCTCGACCAGGATTATTACCCCGAGGGCATCTGCACGCCGCCGTCGCTCGAATTCCTCGAGGATCAGGCGCGCAAGGCAAAGGCGCTCGGGCTGAACACGCTGCGCGTTCACATCAAGGTTCCCGATCCGCGCTACTACGACGTTGCCGATCGCCTCGGCCTGTTGATCTGGACGGAAATTCCGAACGTCCAGACGTTCACGGAGGCCTCCGCCCGCCGCATGCGCGACACGATGGAGGGGATCATCCGGCGCGACGGCCACCATCCGTCGATCATCGCCTGGACGATCATCAACGAGGATTGGGGCACGCGTCTCGTCGAGAATGCGGATCACCGCCGCTGGCTGGTCGAGACCTTCGACTGGCTGAAGGCGCGCGATTCCGGCCGCCTCGTCACCGATAATTCCGCCTGCTTCCCGAACTTCCACGTCAAGTCCGATCTCAACGACTATCACTACTACCGCTCGGTGCCGGAGCGCCGCGAGGAGTGGGACGACATCACAAGCCAGTTCGCGACCGGCGCCGAATGGACATATTCCAGCCTCGGCGATGCTCAGTGGCGGGGAGACGAACCGCTGATCGTCTCCGAGTTCGGCGTCTGGGGATTGCCGGACCCGTCGAAGCTGCTGCTAGAGGATGGCTCCGAACCGTTCTGGATGGAAACTGGAGCCACCTGGGGCGATGGCGTCGCCTATCCGCACGGCGTGCAGAAGCGTTTCCGGGCGCTGCATCTCGACACCGTCTTCAAGGATTTCGGCTCCTTCATCGAGGCGGCGCAGTGGTACCAGTTCGCCAACCTCAAATACGAGATCGAGGTGATGCGCGCGCATCCCGAGATCGTCGGCTACGTCATCACGGAGTTCACCGACGTCCATTGGGAAGCCAACGGCCTGCTGGATATCAACCGCAACCCGCGCGTTTTCCACGACCGGTTCGCCAGCATCAACACGGATATCGTCATCGTCGCGCGCCCCAAGGCATGGTCTGCCTATTCCGGTGACGTGCTTGACGTCGATCTCTCGGTGGCGACCGGTGGCGCGTCCATCCCCGAGGGGGCGACGATCCGCTGGAGCTACGGCCAGGATGGCGAACGCCCGCTTCCGGCCATGGGTGCCAACGCGATAGCGCGCGCCGGCACCGTGCCGCTGACGATGCCGGAAACAGCAGGCAACCGCACGCTCAGCATCGCGTTCGAGGTCACGGCCGGCGGCCGGCGCATTGCCGCCAATGTCCTCGACATCGCGCTTTACGCCAAACGCAACGCGGCCGGCCTGCCGACGATCGCATCCAGAGATCCGGCACTTCGCGCCTTCGCCGAAAAGCTCGGCTATCCGGTCTCGGAGCCCGAAGCGGCCGACGTCAACCTGGCCCATGCCCTCGACGAGAGCGATATCGAGGCGATGCGCCACGGCGCGCGCTATCTTGTCATCGCCGACGGCAGCGTCGCCACGCATCGCAACCTGCGCACGGATATTCCCGCCGGTGAAATGCCCTATCGCGCGATGAGCGTCGACGAGCGCGACATGCCAGTTGGTATCGACCAGCAGGTGCCCGGAATCGGCCTCATCGCCCGCGAGGGCACGCTCTGGCGCGGAGACTGGATCGCGAACTTCAGCTGGATTCGCCGCGAGGGCGCCTTCGCATCGCTGCCGGGCGGCCCGCTGCTCGATCTGTCCTTCGAAAAGGTCGTCCCGCACCACGTCATGACCGGTTTCCGCACCTTCGAATATGCCGGGCCGGTTCACGGCGGGCTGGTGATCGGCTGGGTCCACAAGCCGGCGGTCACGATCGCCGAGCGCCGCGTCGGGAAGGGCAGGCTCGTCGCGACGACGTTCCGGCTGACCAACGCGCCCGCCGGCACCGACCCCGTGGCGGCGACCCTTTTCGATGCCATGATCGCTACCGTCAACCAGAGCAAAGGATGAGGAGAGGCCGCTTGTTCCGCCGAAGGGCGATGATGGAGATGCTCTAAAAAAACAGACGTAGAACGTGTTTTCGCAAGCAATAGGAGGAGATTGCGATGAAAGCCAGAATGAGAAGCATATTGATGGCGGCGGCGCTGACCCTGGCGTCCGGTGCCGCCTTCGCCGCCGATCCGGTCGAAATCACGCTGCAGCGCTTCTTCGGCGCCTGCGATGCCGATTGGGGGAGCAACACCGACGTCAGCAAGGCCGTCGGCGAGTGCGGCATCATCACCTCGCAGATCAACAAGTTCGTTGCCGACAATCCCGACATCAAGATCAACGTCAACACCGTGGAATGGCCGGGCTACGACCAGCTGACCGCGCAGATCGCATCGGGCGAGCCGCCGGATGTCGTCACCATGCATGAATCCGTCCTGTCCGATTATCAATCCAAGGGACTGATCGAGCCGCTGGACGACATGCTCAAGGCTGCCGGCGTCGATCCCGCCGCGTTCACCGCTGCGGGTCGCGAAGGTGTGACGAAGGAAGGCCAGATCTTCGGCCTGCCGATCGATTCCCACACCATGCTGTGGCACATCAACATGAACTATTTCCGCCAGGCCGGCCTCGTCAACGACGACGGTACGCCGATGCTGCCCAAGACCGCCGACGAGCTTCTTGCGCAGGCAAAGCAGTTCAAGGAAAAGACCGGCAAGCCCTACCTCGTGCAGAGCATGACCAACGAGAAGGGCGCCTTTTATCGTGCGCTCTACATCTACCTCACGCAGATGAAGTCGGACTTCTTCGCCGATCCGACGCATGTGAAGCTCAACACGCCCGAAGCCAAGAAGGTCGTCCAGCTGTTCAAGGACATCTACGATCAGGACCTGACGACCAAGGACGAGGATTATGCCGCCTCGCTCTCCGGCTTCACCAAGGGTGAGGGCGGCGTTCTCCTGAACGGTACCTGGGTGGTGGGTGACTTCGACGCGCAGTCGAAGCAGGCCGACAACCCGCTCAGCAACGGCTACGCCGTCTATCCTTATCCGCCGGTCTTTGGCGGCGAACCGGCCTACTGGTCGGATGGTCACTCCTGGGCGGTTACGAAGAAGGACCGCACGCCGGAGCAGACGGCCGCCATCGGCAAGTTCATGAAGTTCATGGCGGACCACAACTTCGACTGGGCACGCACCGGCCACCTTCCGGCGCAGCAGGCGGTGATCGATTCCGCCGAGTTCAAGGCGCTGCCGCACCGCACGACGATCCTCAGCATCGCCAACGTCGCCAAGCCGCTGCCGGCGCAGGTGCGCCACCAGTTCGCCGTCAACGACACGATCGGCGAGGAAATCGCTGCGGCCATCATGGGCCAGAAGGACATCGAGGCCGCGCTCACCGATGCCGAGACGCGCGTCAACGATCTGCTGGCGAACTGATCATCACCATGGTTCATCCGGCTTCAGCCGGGTGAACCACTGTCGGACGCCGGGCGAATGAAGAACGGCTTCAACCGTCCACGGCAAACCTGGTGGCGTCGAAGTCGTCTTCGGCGAGATCGAACGCCTCGTCTTCCTCGTCCTCATCGAAGTCGGTGCCATGCAGCCGCGGTGCGGTCATCTCCACGGCGCTACCCGGAGCACTGAGCGCCCATGTCACCAGGGATCGCGTCGAGATCCCCCCAACGCCAGCGGAAATGACCGGCATCGTAAAGGCGATCGGCGTGGGTGCCGACGTTTCGCCATTCAGGCCCGAAAGTGCTGCGCGCTGCTGGCTTGCGATCAAGAGTTCACCGGAATGCCCCTTGCCGACGACGAGGCTTGCCAGCGTCACCGGTGGTTTCATCGTCGGCAACGCCGGCGAGATCGACGCGACGGTGATGCCGTCGACCTGCGGGCGGGTGATCGGCAGCGGGATCACGAGCGAAGCAACCTCCGGCATCGGAGGTGTGGCGGTTTCGTCGTTCACCTTGTTGCTGGCTGCCAGTGCGAGCGCCTCGCGCGCGCGGCTCTGCGGTATCGGCAGCATCGCCGTTGCAAGGCGGCTGGGAAGCTTGGCGGGTGTGACGTCGGCACCGGCATCGTCGTCCTCGCCGGTATCGCGGGCAACCTCGATCGGCCGCGTGCTCCGCTTCTTCTTCTCAGCGAGAGCGAGATTGTAGCCGGGAAGTGCCTTGCCGTCGGCAGGCAGATGGATCGTGCGGCCGTCAGGAAACAGGCGCACCAGTTCCTGCCGCGACATGCGCGGCCAGGCGCGCACGTTGCCCACGTCGAGATGCACGAACGGCGAGCCTGATTTCGGGTAGTAGCCGACGCCGCCGACCTCAGCCTGCATGGCGAGCGCCCGGAGCGTCGTCAGCTTCACGCCCGGAATGTAGAAATCCATGGCCTTGCCGAGCATGTGCTGGCTTTTCTTCGCGACGCCGGTGTTGCGCGAACGGTTGCGCAGCATGCTGTTCGTCGCCGGCGAGCGATAGGCGGACACCACGTGGATCGGCTCCTTGGCGCCGCTGCGCTGATAGACTTCCCAGACGAGATCGAGCAGCCTGGGGTCCATCCGCGTCGGTTCGTTGCGGCGCCAGTCGCGCAGGAAGCGATTGATCCGCGCAAGGCCTTTCGGGTCGAACTTGCCGTTCCGCTTGAAGACGATCGTCGCCTTTTCGCCGGTATGCGTGAAGTAGAGTTTTAGCGCGCGCTCGTCGGTCGCGGCCTGCGCCGTTCCGGCGATGCAGGCGAATACCAAGAGAGCGATCAGGACCACGCGGTGGGCGACGGAGAAGAGGGCCAGCGCCACCGTGGCGGTCGGGATGGTCAGGATTGTTTGATGCAGGAACACGATACTCGTCCGCGATAAAAGGGATCCATGACGCGCATCCGCAACGCCGCTTTGGGGCAATTATGGTCAATGGAACCTTAACGGAGGGTTTAAGCACGCGCGAATGTACGCATATGGGACGATGCGGCGCTCGCCGGCTGTGGGAAAACGGCCTGATGCCGATGACATCAGGCGTCGTTCGGAGTAACGACCACATCCGTAAGCCGATACGACAGACCATCGCCTGAGCAGCGATGGTATCCGGCAGTATTTTCAGTTTCACCGCCGTCAACCGAACCTGACAGAACACTCGGGTCGACCGACGGGGCGGTGAGGACATTGGGGGAGTGCATGAGCGAGACGGGCGGTTATTTTCCACGTTGGCGGTTGAAGACGGAAGGGCGCATCCTGCCTGACGAGCGGCTGCCGACCGGCCAGACGGTGGTGCTCGGCTTCCAGCACGTCGTGGCCATGTTCGGCTCGACGGTGCTGGCGCCGATGATCATGGGCTTCGATCCCAATGTCTCGATCCTGCTGTCGGGTATCGCGACGCTCATCTTCTTCGTGGCCGTCGGCGGACGCGTGCCGAGCTATCTCGGCTCGTCCTTCGCCTTCATCGGGCCGGTGCTGGTGGCGACGGCTGCCTCGGCCGGTGCGCCAAATCCGAACATCGCGATCGCGCTCGGCGGTATCATCGCGGCCGGCGCGCTCTACACGCTGATCGGCATCGTCACCATGCTCGCCGGCCATCGCTGGATCGAGCGGCTGATGCCGCCGGTGCTGACCGGCGCAATCGTTGCCGCCATCGGCCTGGTGCTGGCGCCGATCGCGATTGCCAGCGCTTCGGGCACCGGTGCGGCGAGCCCTGAGGGCAGCCAGCTTTCACGCTGGGTGGCACTGCTCACCGTTGCCGCCGTCGGCCTGATCGCCGTCTACGCGCCCGGCATGACCCGCCGACTGCCGATCCTGCTCGGCGGCGCGATTTCCTACCTCGCTTATCTCGTGTTGGCGAATGGTCTCGGCCTCGGCACGCCGATCGATTTCTCCGGCGTCGCGGCCGCCGCCTGGTTCGGCCTGCCGCATTTCACGACGCCGGTGTTCTCGGCCTCGGCGATGACGCTGATTGCTCCCGTCGTCGTCATCCTGGTTGCGGAAAACCTCGGGCATATCAAGGCGATCGGCGCGATGACAGGCCGCAATCTCGATCCCTATCTCGGCCGTGCCTTCATCGGCGACGGCATAGCGACCATGCTCTCCGGCTTTCTCGGCGGCACGGGCATGACCAC
Source organism: Rhizobium sp. S152 (assembly GCF_030380735.1). Classification (GTDB taxonomy): domain Bacteria; phylum Pseudomonadota; class Alphaproteobacteria; order Rhizobiales; family Rhizobiaceae; genus Rhizobium. Next base: position 262,943 of record NZ_JAUDRZ010000003.1, read on the forward strand.
CTATGCGGAGAACATGGGCGTCATGGCGGTTACCCGCATCTTCTCGACGCTGGTCTTCCTGGTCGCCGCCGCGGTCGCCATTCTCCTCGGCTTCTCGCCCAAGTTCGGCGCTCTCATCCAGACGATTCCCGGCCCCGTTCTCGGCGGCCTTTCGATCGTCGTCTTCGGCCTGATCGCGGCGACCGCGGGGCGCATCTGGGTGGAGAACAAGGTCGATTTCGCAGAGCCCCGCAACCTGATCACGGTAGGTGTCGCGCTCGTGCTGGGCGCCGGCAACTTCAAGCTCGACGTCGCGGGCTTCACGCTCGACGGGATCGGCACGGCGACGATCGGCGCAATCGTGCTTTACCACGCGCTGGGTTTCGCGCGTCGCCGGAGCAACTGAAAAGCGCTCGCCTTATACGATACGGCTCACCCGCTGCTGAAACGGCGGGTGAGTCAACGTGAGCGCAACCAGATCGATCAGGAAATCCTGACCTGCGCGGCAAATCTGAACCCTTGCGCATGAACGGCATGAACCGGCAGCTCGACGTGAGCGGATTTGGCCTTCTGGCGCAACCGCCGGAGGACTGCGTCGATGCTGCGGCTATCAGCGGCGAGATTTTCATATCCGATCGCTTCGGCGATTTCCCTGCGCGTAACGACCGAGCCGTCGGCCTGGGCCATGCGCTTCAATAGTTGAGCTTCACGCCCGGATAGTCTGATGACGTCACCGGAGGGCGATACGAGCCGATGTCCGGCGATATCCAGCCGCCAGGCCGGCGCCGATTCATTCGTCGGCGACGGCGCCCGCCCCTTGATGCGCCGGGCAAGATTTCTGATCGCGAGGACGAGTTCGGCGCCATCGACGGGTTTGGTGAGGTAAACATCGGCGCCCGCGTTATATCCCTTGAGGCGGTCGTCACGACCGGCGCGTGCCGTCAGGATGATGATGCCTATGTCGATCTGGGCCTGAAGCTGCTGCGTCAGTTCGATACCATTGCCGTCAGGCAGGCCTATGTCTAAGAGGGCGACATCGAACTGCTTCCGGGCAATCGCCTTGGTGAACTCGGTGACCGATGCAACCTCGGTAACCACGATAGAGTTGAGGCGGAGGAAGTCAGTCACGCCTTGGCGCAACACATTATCGTCTTCGAGGAAAACAACTTCGATGTGCCTCGATACAGTGGCCTTGTCTTGAAATCTCGCGGGAATGCTCATGCTATTGGCTGAAAATTATATTCTAGACCATATTTCGGGGGCGGAGAATCGATCGCCGACACCCGGACGACTTCGGAGCTTCATAGAAGCTCTATTCCTGTTATCAAGACGACAAACACTTTCCAGCTTCGATTTGTTCCCGCTTTGGCTCCTTCTTTTCTTTCCGCTCGCATTGTTTGCAGCGAGCTCAATTCAAGCGGCGCCCGCTTGGCCCGCAAAGGTTCTTGCCGTTCCGCCGCATTTTAGCGGTGAGCTGTCGCTTGATGGTTTCGCCGAGGCGGCGGTCGGGGAAACGAACGAAACCACCCTGTCCGACATGCTCGGCACACGATCCGGTAACTTCAAGCCAATTGCCGGCCACGATTTCAACATGGGATTCGTGCAGCAATCCGGCTGGATGCGCTTTGCGATACGATTGGCCGATGGCAGGGACGCCGCGCAGGAAACCCTGCTTTTATCGCTGCTCCCGAATTTCACGGATATTCTCAATGTCTTTGTTGCGGTGGATCGGCCGGGGCTGACGGCTGAGAATTTCATTCGCTTCGACATGGGGGATCATGAGCCGCTTCCGCCCTACAGCCTTACCGGGCTGGACAACATTATTCCCCTGACGATTTCGTCCGGCGACACACTGCTTGTGTATGTCCGCGCCGCCAATATCGACTCGACGCTCAATCTTTCCGCACGGATATTCTCGCCGAATGACTACGATGCGAGAAGCACGGTCGGCCCGTTGGTCGTGGGGCTATGGTTCGGTGGAATGGCCATCCTCGTCATCATCCAGATCGTCTTTTTCTGCCTGGATCGCCGGGAATTCTACCTGCTGCTCGGCCTCAACATCTTCGGCACCATACTTATCTACTTCGGCGGCCTCGGCCTTTCCAGGATATTCCTGTTTCCGGCCGGCGGGGTCGGAAATGATCTGTTCATCGGTATCACGGATTGGCTCGGCCTGACGGCCGGCGCCCTTTCCATAGCCAGCGTTCTCGATCTGCGGAGCCGTTATCCGCGGCTCAACCACGTCTTCCTGCTTGCCGCTCTGATCGGCCTTCTCGGCGTCTTTTTCGTTCTCATCGGGCATAACAAGCTCTACACGCCGATTGCCGGCATCACCATCGTGGTGATCGCCACCGCGGCCTTCCTTGTCACGGCCATCGACTTCCGCGCCGCGAAAGAAATCGAAGGAGGGCTCAAACTCGCTGCTTTCGCACTACTCTGGATAGGGCTGTTCCTCACATTGGGCCAGCGACATGGCGTCATTCCGTTGCCGAATTGGGTTGCCCAATCCTACGGCCTGGTGAGCATCGTCCACTTCGTCCTGTTGACGGGTTCGCTTGCCGTACGCCTGCGAAAGGCCGAAAGCGCGGGGCGTGCGGCCGATCGCCGTGCAGTCGAAGCCGCGACAGCCGCTCGGAAATGGGCAAGCGAACTGGTTGTAGAGCGCACCGCCGAGCTCGTGGAGGCACGCCGCATGGCGGAGTTGGCGCTGCAATCCGAGCTTGATGCGCAAGCACATCAGGTGCGGTTCATGGAGGTGATTTCTCATGAATATCGCACGCCGCTGGCGATCATCCGCTCAAACATCGAAAGCGTTCGTTTTACGCTGCCTTCAAACGATGACGACAATCGTGCCAGGCTTGAACGTGCCGCGCAAGGGATTACCCGCCTCGTCGAGGTCGTGGAGATCAACCTGGCGCGAAGTCGTATGCAGGGGGTGTCCTTCAAGCCGCGGATGGAGCGGCTTTCCGTATCGGGATTGATCGATGCGACCCTTGAACATGCACGTGATCTCCTGCAGGGCGCCAAGATCAGAGATGAGGTTTCCGCATCCGCGAGAGACGCCGAGATCGTCGGCGACAACGATATGCTTATCCTCGCGCTTATCAACCTGCTGGAAAATGCCGCGAAGTTTTCCCCCTCAGATCGAAGCGTTCAGCTCAGCGTCGCGCGGAACGAAGACACTGTCGTCGTCAGCGTTCGGGACTGGGGTATCGGCATCCCCGACGAGGAACTGGAACTGGTCAAGGAGCGGGCAACACGGGGTTCGAATGCCGCGCATATCGAGGGAACCGGCATGGGGCTGTCGCTCGTATCGCGAATCACGGCAGCGCATGACGGCTGTTTTACGCTTGAAAATGCAGCCGGCAGGGGAGCCGTCGCATCGATTTTCCTGCCGTCGGCTTGAAAGCCGGCGGTAGCGAGCGATCAATCGCTACAGCTGATGCGCGTATGTCACGCAAACCGTTCCAAATCGTTCCAAACCGTTCCAATTGCGTCCTATCTTGGCGCGGTCCGTAAACGTATTTCCTTCGACGAAACGCGATCCTGCGTGAATCGAAATGGGCTGACATGTCTCTTAACTTGAGAAAACGGAATTTCTTCCAAGGTACCGCGCTCTGCGGTATCTTCTGTGCCATCGCCGCGTCCACGGCATTCGGCCAGCAGATAACCGGCGCAGTCGCGCTGAGTGATAACGGCGCCACGGCGCTGGAACGGGTCTATGGCCAGGACATAGACCAAACCTATGTCTATCGAGTGGTCGATGTTGCCACGGGCCAGCGCATCACGCTGTTGCCGGATCTCCTGTTCAAGGACATCACGGCATCGAATCTGAGCGCCAACGGCAAGAGCGTGATCGGCACACACAGAAACATCGACACCGGACTGACCTCTGCCTTCGTGTGGACCAAAGATGGCAATTATGTCGATATCGGTCTGCTTGAGGGGCAGCAGACGACCGCAAGCGGGATCAGCGCGAATGGATCTGCCGTCGTCGGCACGGCCAGCAATGATCCGGTCTACCTCCAGGGATACTACTGGAGCAAAGAAAACGGAATCCGCGGCATCGGTTACCTCGATGGTGGCAGCAAGTCCTCTGCCAGGGCAATCAGCGCCGACGGATCGACCGTTGTTGGCTGGGCCGACACCCTCAATGGCGATCGGCATGCGGTAATGTGGATAGCCGACGAACAGTTTCTTTGGGATCTTGACCAAAACAGCCTTTACGACCAGTCCAGCGCTGATCTGGTGAGCAGCGACGGCTCCGTCATTGCCGGTGCGTTCTCGATCGGCTCAGCTGGGAACCGGGTCTTCCGCTGGACGGAACTGACCGGCATGCAGGATATCGGCGACGTAGGTACCGTAAATAGCGGTAGGACGTACCTGAATGCGATGAGCGAAGACGGTCGCTACCTCGTCGGTAACAGCACGGTCGATAACAACGAAATCCGCGCATTCCGCTATGATGCAATTGGCGATTCCGCCTCGAACTCCGCGCCGATGAGGAACCTTGGCGTCCTGGAGGGCGGCAACTATTCCAACGCCAAGGACGTCAGCGATGACGGCAGCGTGGTCGTCGGCCAGGCACGGGACGCGGAAAACGTCGACCGTGGCTTCCGCTGGACGGAAGATACGGGCATGCAGACCGTCGAGGACTGGCTTGCCAAGAACGGCGCAAATATCGGTAATTTCACGACGAGTTCGGCCGACTTCGTTTCCGCCGACGGCAAAATCATCATGGGTACGGCGTCGGACTACACGGCCTATATCGCCCGTCTTGGCAGCGGCATCATCAATCCCGAAAAGTTCCTGCAGACCGTCGGCGGAACCAGCGGCGTTGCCGTCGGCTACGGTATTTCCAACGCCAACACGATCATGTTCGGTGCGCAAGGCGAGCCGATGCGCAACCTGCTTGCAACCGGCCAGAAGTCGGTATGGGGCACGTTCGACGGCGGCTATGACAATGGCGATGTCTCCGATGGCGGTCTCGGCCTTGGCGAATTCGGCTTCGGCTATGGCATTGCCGATGGCGTCACCGCCCGCCTTTCCGGCGGCGGCACCTTCACCAAGCAGAACCTCGATGATGACGGCGGCGACGTGCGTCAGCGCGGCTTCTACCTTTCGCCGGAAGTCTCCGCGAACGTTGGCGGCAATATCTATGTGACCGCCGGCGGTTATTGGGGACGCGGCAGCATCGATAGCCATCGCGGTTATCTCAATGGCGCCGTCACCGATTTCTCCGATGGCAGCACCAACTCCGAGACCTGGGGCGCCAAGCTTCGCTTCGACTGGCTGAACGCCGTGACGATCAACGACACCGCGATCACGCCTTACGCGGCGCTGTCCTACACGCATACCAAGGTCGACGGCTTTGCCGAAACCAACGGCTCCTTCCCCGTCAGCTATGACGGGTCCGAGGACCACTCGACGGTCGTGCGTATCGGTGCCGACTTCGTTCGCCCGCTGACCGAGAAGGTTCGCCTGCTTGCGAAGGCGGAAGCCGACTACCAGTTCGAGAACCGTACGGCTTCCACCAGCGGCACGATCATCGGCCTCAGCGACTTCAACCTCGACGGTCAGGATCAGAAGCAGTTCTGGCTGCGCGGCGGCGTCGGCGCCGAATTCGATGTCGGCAAGGCCAGCACCGCGTCGGTCATGGTCAACGCCACGACGCAGGGTCAGGATCCCGACGTCTGGGTCCGCACAAATCTGACGGTCAAGTTCTGATTGTCACGATCGCAACATCGAAACCCCGGAAGCGATTCCGGGGTTTTGTCATTGGGGCATATGTCTTTACGGCCCTTCGCACACCGGTGCGCGCGCCGTGGCGGTCTCTCCGGCTTCCGCGCCATAGGCGCGCAGGCCCTGGGCGTCGAGGTGGATGATCCGGTAGCAGGGGTTGCCGCCGGTCCACATCGGCGCCGGATCGTCGAGATCGGTGATGAAGCGGTGGGAGCAGGCCTGACCGGACGAGAAAGCGATGCCTTCGGCGCTGGTACCGGCAAGCGGCACATGGATATGGCCGAAGACGATATGGCGCACGCCAGCGGGGTGCGCGGCGAGGCGCTTCATGATGGCTCCGTCGTCATGCATGCCGATGTTGTTGAAATGGGCGATGCCGCAATCCATCGGCGGATGGTGGATGAACACGGTGACCGGCAGATCGCCGGCGCCGTCTAGCGCCGCATCGAGAAACGCCAGCCGGTCCTCGCCATAGATGCCGCCGATCACGCCGCCCTCATGGCTGTCGAGGAAGAGCAGCCGGCCGAATGCCGTGTCGATGAAGGACTGGACATAGCCGTTCTCGTCGCGCGGGTGATCCGCGAAGACGGCCACGAAGTTCGGACGGTCGTCATGGTTGCCCAGCATCAGGCGAACCGGGAAAGGCATGGGCGCCAGTACGTCTCGCAGGATCTCGTAGGCCTCGGGGTCGCCGTAGTTGCACAGGTCGCCCGTGATCACGAGCAAGTCGGCATCCGCATGCTTGGCGAGGATATCGGCGGCCGCGGCGCGCAGCTGTTTTTCGGGATCGACGCCGTTCACGACGATGCCCGACGGCATGAGATGCGTATCGGTGAGCTGGATGATTTTCATGGATGGTCTCTCGAAACAAAAAGCGGCCGCGGAGGAAACCTCCGCGGCCTTTATGGGTGGGATGAAGCCGATTACTTCGACATCAGCGCGTTGGTCTGCGCGACGATCTGCTTCAGGCCGTCTTCCGGCGTGACTTCGCCGCGCATGACGGTGCCGATGATGTCGCGCTGGGTGCGCCAGATGCGGACGGAGTCGCCGCCCGGATAGCCGGCCCAGGGAAGCGAGCGATCGGCCTGCAGCGAGGCCGTCTTCACATTCGGATGCTCGGCATAGTAGGGCTCGAGGAAGTCGGGGCCGGTGGCGAGCTTGTTGGTCGGCAGGTAGCCGGTGATGCGCACGATGGTGTTCTGCGCTTCCGGACCGGTGACCCACTTGAGGTACTTCCAGGCCGCGTCCTGCTTGGTCTTGTCCTGGGTGAGGATGACCGCGGAGTTGCCGCCCGTGGGAACGCCGCCCTTTTCCGGGTTGTCGAGCGGGAAGGTCGTGGTCTTCAGCTGGAAGCGGTCGCCGACCAGCGCCTCGATGGTCTGCACGTGAGCAGGCGTCGAGAACACGAAGCCGGTGAGGCCGGCGCCGAACTGTTGGCGCGACTGGTCCCAGTCGAGCAGCGTCTGGCCGCCTTCGGTCACGAACTGGCGGGTCAGCTTCAGGGCATTGAGACCGATCTCGTTGTCGAAGGCGACCTTCTTCGTCTTTTCGTCGACGAGCGTGCCGCCCTGTTCGAAGACCAGCGACTGCCAGAGCCAGTCATCCGGCCAGCCGTTGATGTCGTAGCCCATGCCTGAAATCTTCGGGTCGAGCGCGTGGATCTTCTTGGCGAGCTCGATCAGGCCGGGGAAGGTCTTCGGCATGTTGTCGGGGTCGCCGCCGGCCTTCTTCACGAGGTCGGCGTTGACGTACATGATCGGCGAGGAGGCATTGACCGGCAGACCGTACTGCTTGCCGTCGATCTGGCCGAGGGCCGCCATCTTCGGGCTGTAGTTCTTGTCGAGGAAGGCTTGGCCGCCTTCGGCTTCGATGAAGGGCGTAAGCTCGGTGATCTGCTTGCGCGGCAGGAGCGTGTGCACCAGTTCGGCCGTCAGATTGTAGCCGGAGAAATAGACGTCGGGCAGGTTGCCGGTCACGGCCGAACGCAGCACCTGCTGCTGGCCTTCGTTGTAGCCCGGCGCCGGCGCGAGGAAGTTGATCTTGATGCCGGGGTTGTTCTTCATGAACTCATCGGCCAGCGGCTGATGGAATTTGGTGAAGCCGGGCAGGTTGTAGAGCACGTTGAGGGTGACGTCCTCGGCAAGGCTGGGCGTGGCGAAGCCGGCGGCGGCAAGGCCAAGGACCAGGCCGCTCACGGCGGCGCGGCGGGTAATGTTCATATTAAAATCTCCAGAATGAAAGTTGGGAGGAAGGAGGAGAGGCTGCGGTTCGACCGGGTCACTTAACCCCGGTCATGGTGATGCCCTCGATGAAATGTCGACGGGCAAGGAGGAAGCAGATGGCCATCGGCGCCGTGATCATCGCCGCTCCGGCCATCAGCGCACCGTAGTTGGCGCCGGATTCGACATCGGCGAAGAACAGCATGCCGAGCGGCGGCGGTGCGAGATTGGTGTCGGTGACGACGATCATCGGCCAATAGAGGTCGTTCCAGTGGGCGACCAACGAGAAGATCGCGAAGGCGGCCAGCGACGGCAGCGAGCCGCGCAGCACCAGCCCGAAGCAGATCTCCAGCTCCGAGAAGCCGTCCATGCGCGCCGCCTCGATGATCTCGTCGGGATAGCTGCGGAAGGACTGGTGGAAGAGGAAAATCGCGAAGACCGAGAGGAAGAACGGTGCCATCATCGCGAAGTAGGTGTTGAGCAGATCCGCCTTGGCGAGGCCGACGAAGAGCGGCAGCGCCAGGGCCTGCATCGGCACGCAGAGCGCGGCGATGACGAGTGTCAGCAGCAGCTTGCGGCCGGGAAAGCGCAGCTTGGCGAGCGCGTAGGCGGCGGGAACGGCGGTTGCCACCTGTACGACGAGGATGCCGAGGCAGACGATGACGCCGTTCAGCATGAAGCGGGCCATCGGCACCTGGCCGGCGGCGCGGGCATAGTTGTCGGCGGCGTCGAACTGCCTGGGGATCGGCCACAGCGAGACGTCGAAGATCTCGGCCGGCGATCGGATCGAGGTCAGCATCATCCAGTAGAACGGCAGGAGCATCGGGATGGCGCCGAGCGCCAGCACGAGATGCGGCAGGTATTTGCGAAGGCCGACCATCAGTAGTGCACCTTCCGGTCCATGTGCACCATCTGACCGATCGACAGGATCAGGACGATGGCGAGGAAAATCAGGGTGAGGGCTGCGGCATAGCCGGTGTTCGAATATTCGAAGCCTTCGAGGTAGAGATCGAACAGCAGCGTCTCCGAGCCGAAGCGGCCCCTGGTCAGTACCGCTACCGTCTCGAAAACCTTGAAAGCGGAGATCGAGGTGGTGACGACGACGAACAGCGTCGTCGGCCCGAGCATCGGCCACGTGACGGTCAGGAAACGGTCGATCGGGTTCTTGGCGCCGTCGAGCCGCGCTGCCTCGTGCAAATCCTTCGGGATCGCGGTCAGGCCGGCGAGAAACAGCACCATGTTGAAACCAAGCACCTGCCAGATGCCGATGATCGCCATGGTCGGGATCAGGAGCACGGGGTCGGATAGGAAGGCGACCGGCTCGAAGCCGAAGGCCTTGATCGCTGCGTTCACGGGGCCGAGCGATGGGTGCAGCAGGAACTGCCACACGGTCGCCATGGCAACCAGCGTTGCGGTGACCGGCAGGAAGTAGGCGACTTCCCAGACGGCGCGACTGCGCTTGCGGCTATAGACCAGCATGGCGATGCCGAGCGCCAGGAACACGCCTGCCGGAATGACGATGACGGCATAGATCACCGTGTTTTTCAGCGAGCGCAGGAAAACCGGGTCGTGAAAGGCCTTGGTGAAGTTCTGCAGTCCGACGAACTCGGTCGACAGGGCGCCGAGCTGGTAATCGGTCACCGAGAAGACGGTGAGAACGATCATCGGAATGATGTAGAAGGCCAGAAGAAGCAGTACAGAGGGTGCTGCGAACAGCAGCCCCAGCCACATCATCCGGCGTTCGGTCCTGGAGCGCTGCGGCCGCGCTTTTGCCGGTGCGAAGGCGGCGGTTTCGGCGATGCTCATACGGCCTCCCGTTCGCGCACGGAAATCTCCAGACGCTTGCCATCGACGCCGAACAGGTGGGCGCGGCTTTCGGTGAAGCCGAGGTTGATCATGCCGTCGATCGCGGTATCGGCACTCTCGCCGGCGTGCTGGCGCATGACGATCTTCACCGACTGGTCGTCGATGAGATGGCAGGTGACGAAGCGGTCGGCGCCATAGGTCTCGATGCGCGAGATGCGCGCCGGCAGGCCCGTCTTGCCCGGGTGCAGGTCTTCCGCGCGGATGCCGAGCGTCGCCGGCCCGCTTGCATTCGCTGGTGCCTCCATGCCGAATTCCCGGCCGAAGGCCGCGATGCGACCGATGGAAGTGATCTCGACCGGCAGGAGATTGATCGACGGTGTGCCGATGAAGCGCGCGACGGTCAGCGTCGCCGGCCGCTGGTAGAGTTCGTCCGGCGTGCCCAGCTGCTCGATCCGGCCTTCCGACATCAGCGCGATGCGGTCGGACATCGTCATGGCTTCGATCTGGTCATGGGTGACGTAGATGAAGGTGGCGCCGAGCCGGCGGTGCAGACCCGTGAGCTCCTCGCGCATATGGGCGCGCAGCTTGGCATCGAGGTTCGACAGCGGCTCGTCCATCAGGAAGGCAGCGGGCGAGCGCACCAGCGCGCGGGCAAGCGCCACGCGCTGCCGCTGGCCGCCGGAAAGCTGCGCTGGCTTGCGGTCGAGAAGATGCGAGATCTGCAGCACCTCGGCGGCGTCGGTCACGGCCGCGTCGATCTCGCGCAGTATGTCGGCCTTGGCGGCGATGCGGCCGACAAGCGGCAGGCGGCCGGCCAGCGACAGGCGGCGCATCCTGAGCGGGGTCGCGATATTCTGGCGCACCGTCATGTGCGGATAGAGCGCGTAGGACTGGAACACCATCGCTAGATTGCGGTCGCTCGGGTCGGCGTCGGTCACGTCGCTGCTGCCGATCGAGACGCTGCCGCGGTCCGGCGTCTCAAGCCCGGCGATGATCCGCAGAAGCGTCGATTTCCCGCAACCCGACATGCCGACCAGCGACAGGAACTCGCCCGGGCGAATGGAAAGATCGATCCCTTTCAGGACGTCGTCGGCTCCGAAACCTTTTCCGATACCCGACAGTTCAAGCGATTGCGGCTGCATACGGCACTCCTTTTCGGGGAGCGTATGGAAGCGCCACGTGACAGCGGGACGACAGTTTTGAGAAAGTTAGGTTACAGTCCGGTGACGGGTATCGAACGATCCGCCACATATGCATGGAGCGCGTGGCAGTTATGCCTTGCCTCATCGCCATAGCAGCGCCATTTAACTGTCATATCTGATCGGCCTAAAATAACAACAGACGCTGCGGCCCTTGGGCACGCGCGAGGAGACCGTCGTGCAAGACATTTCCAAGACTTTGAGTGAAATGACCATCAAGGAGCGGACAAGCCTCCTCGATACCGTCGCGGACGCGCTCGAGGCGGTCGCCGAAGAGGCCGAGGACGAAGGCGACGCGCTCTTCGTATCGAACTCCATGTGCGTCGCCAACACGATCCGCGGCATGTGCGGCGATCTCTCGCCCCGCGACCTTGCGGCCGCGGAACTGCTGATGGAACAGGGAATCATGCTCGTCCATCAGTTCTCGACCCGCAAGCATCTTTCCAAGCTTCACTAGCTCGAATACCCATTCCAAGGTCCTAAACCGTGCCGCGGTGACCGTGGCGGAAGGTCCGTTTTCGTACGGATATCGGCTGGGTAAGGTGTCATTAACCTCCGTTAGAAATCATGCATATGCATACATAACGGAGGTCACATGTCGCAACTTCATTTGATTGATCACCTCGATGCCGCAAGAATGCTCGCGGAGCGGGGAGATCGTCCATTCTTGGCCTATCTCATCAGGATGGCAAAGGATGAGGCGCTTGGCGTGCGGTATCATGAGGCCGAATGCCCGACCTCGCCTGCGGACGATATGATAAGCGTGATGCAGGGCTCGGCGGGCTGACCTGCGTTGCCCGCGTCGACGCATTTATGTGAATGACGCGGCGAGGTGATCGGCGAGACGCAGCGCGAAGGCGACGGCTGGCAGCGTGGGATTTGCCTGGCCTGATGTGGGAAATATGGAACTTCCCGCGACGAAGAGATTTCGCAGGTCGTGCACCCGGCAATCCTTGTCGACGATACCGGTACGGGCGGTTGCGGACATGGGTGTCAGCCCAATCTGATGGTAGCCGTCAAGCGCCTGGGTGTTTATCCAATCCTCCAGGCTCTCTCTCGGTTTGAGCATGCTCAGCCGCCCTTCGCCATTTCGTCGCAGCCGTGCATCCATCGCCTCATGCGCCCGAACAACGGATGTGAAGTCCTCGCCGCGGTAGCGAAAATCGACATCAAGGCGCCTGCAGCCGTTCTCGTCGCGCCGATCGCTCAGCGTTACCCGGCTTCGGGCATTCGGCAATTGTTCGGCATGATAGCGCAGCAGGTAGGTGTTGGTCGGGCTGATCAACCTCGATTGGGGCGCGTCCCCCGGCATGGCCTTTCGCCAGGCCATGCGAGAGCCCTCGGCTAAAGTGCGCCAGGGGTTGGCGACCGCGTTTCGAAGATGATCCGCCATTACGCCCTTCGCCGAGAGCGAATGGCGCCGCGTGGGGTGGCGAATGTCGGCGATCGCATGGCGCAGGAGATGCAGCAGGGACCCCGCGCCGTTGCCGGGAATGACCTCGTCGGGTCGCGGGCTGTCTGGCCAGAAGACGATGTTTGCCAGCGCAAGCCGCTGCTGCGTGGCATCGCTCGGCTGCAGCCGGTTACGGAAGACCGTGCCCGTTCGCGAGAGCTTGAAGAAGTAGCGTTCCGCGGCCTGCGCGGTGGTAAAGCTGACGGTCGCGATCTGCCCCGTCAGATGACCCATGTAATTGCGGCCGAGCGGTCCGTCGGTTCCGCCGAACATGCGTTGATGGGACAGCTGGGTTTCCATCAGCAACCGCGCATTCTCGCGTCCGCCGGCCGCGAGCACGAAGGCGGGTGCCTCGACGACATGGCGGGTACCGTGAACCATGCATTCCAGTGCCGTTATCGCCGCGTGCTCAGGGTCGACCTTGAGATCGGTGACCGTGCAATCCCGGATGATCGCGATATTGCACATGTCCCGCAGGCTGAGGCGATGGGCGCGCGCCGTGTTGCGCAGGCGTGCCCAGGTCTCCAACGAGTTCGCCGCGCCGGTGGCGGCGGCCCTATCATTGGGCTCCAGATCGGCCGTCAGCATATGCCGTGCCGGTTCGTAATACCGCCTGAGTTCTTCATGGCCGATCGGCCAGCTTGCCTCCGGCACATGGTCGCGCCGGGCGAAATCGATGTCATCGAGCTCGACGCAGCGTCCGCCCCAACGTAGCGAGGCGCCACCGACCGCACGCACCACCGTCTGCTCCGAATGACCATGATATTCAGGATCGAAATGCGCGAGCGCGGACAATGCCTGCGCCCTGGTCGTGCGCCACTGCCGCCCGGATTCCAAAATGATGACACGCGTGCCTTGACGGGCGAGCGAAATCGCCAGCGACAGGCCAACCGGTCCCGCGCCGACGATGCAGATCTGACCCCAGTTCTCCGGAAGCCCGGCCAGCTCAGTAAACATCCGTGATGATACCCTTCCCCATCAGGCAACATCAGCAGAACTGGCACAACGCACGATGGTTCCCGTCAAAACACTCTTTCGTTGCATTTCATCGCGCGGAAAAAGTGCTGCGCTCGGGAGGCGACCGGTCCGGAATTCTCAACGCTGGCCGCGAGCCACGTCCGTCGGCGACAGCAATGCGCCGATTTCGGAGGAGGGCAGGGGTTTGGAAAACAGGAAGCCCTGCAGATATTCGCAGCCGGCCGTCGCCAGAAACTGCATCTGCTCCTCGGTCTCCACACCTTCCGCCACCACTTCCAGCTCAAGGATTTTGCCGAGCGATATGATTGCCGACGTCAGGGCCATGTCGCCACTGTCTCCGGGAATGTCCGCGATGAACGAACGGTCGATCTTGAGGCGCGAGATCGGGAAGCGCTTCAGGGTGCTCAGGCTCGAATAGCCGGTCCCGAAGTCGTCGATCGACAGGTTGACGCCCAGCCGTTTCAGCTCGTGCATGCGCGCGATCGCGCCCTCGACATCCCGCATGATCAGGCTCTCGGTCACTTCAAGCTCCAACCACTGGGGATCCAGGCCGGATTGCTCCAGCGCCGCCGCGACATGGTCGACGAGACCCGCTTCCTGGAATTGTCTGGCGGACACATTGACCGCGACGCTGCACGGTGCGAGGCCGAGATCCTGCCACCGGCGGGCCTGCCGGCAAGCCTCCATAAGCACGAACTCGCCGATCGGAACGATCAGCCCGGTTTCCTCGGCGAGTGGAATAAAGGACCCGGGCGGCAGCAAGCCTTTTTGCGGGTGCTGCCACCTGACCAGCGCTTCCATGCCGGTGACAGCGCCGGTATTCATGCTCTTCTGCGGCTGGTAGTGGATCACGAATTCCTGCCGCTCCACGGCGCGGCGCAACTCGTCGATGGTCGCCAGCTTGGTGCGCGCCTCCGCGGCCATCGAGGGGCTGAAGATCTGGATGCCGTTGCGTCCGGCATCCTTGACGCGATAGAGCGCCATGTCGGCGTTGGCGAAGAGTTCGGAAGCGGTATCGCCATGCTGCGCGAAGAACGCGACGCCGATGCTGCAGGTCGTGAGAATCTCGACACCGCCAACGACCAGCCGCTGGGATACGGTCGTGAGGATCGTCCGCAAGGTCTCCATGGCTTCGTCGGCATTGCCGAGCACCACGACGAACTCGTCGCCGCCGATGCGCGACAGGATGTCTTCCGGGCCAAGCAGCGAAGAGATGCGCCGTGCGACCACTTTCAGAAGCTCGTCGCCGGCGCCATGGCCGAGGCTGTCATTCACCAGCTTGAAATTGTCGAGATCGAGAAAGGCGACGGCCAAGGATTGCTGTTGCGCCGCGGCGCTCTTCAGCATCGCGTCCAGCTTGCGGTCGAGCAGGCTTCGGTTCGGCAGGCCGGTCAGGATGTCGTGCTCGGCGAGGAAAGCGATGTGCGCGATGTCGCGATGGCGGTCGATCGCAATTCCGATCGTCTGGGCGACACCGAGCAGAAACTCCCGAAGGCCGGCTTCCGCCAGTGCCGCCGCCGATACCGCGAGCACGCCATGCCTGCCACCGTCGCGGGAGAAGATCGGAAACTGGACGCAGCCGTCGTCGACCGGTTCACCCTCGCGATCGTCCAGAACGAACGTTATGGTCGCGCCGGGAAGAAGGCGCTGAAGCAGCGTCTGCCCGTCCTTCAGCAGGGAATCGAACTCCATGCCCCGCGCGACGTCCTGCAGCAGCCGGGTCTGGGCGCTCATCAGTTCCTCGGCGCGCTTCCTGGCGGAGATATCCCGCGACGCCCCCACGACGCCGATGACCGTGCCGTCGCGATCCCGCAGCGGAACGCGCGACATCATCAGCCAGCCTTGTCCCTTGAGCCTGCGTTCCTCTATGCCGAGGTCCGGTTCGCCCGATGCGATGACCTTGCTTTCCAGCGAGTCGATGTCGCGAGCGGCAACGCCCGGATGTATATCGGCATCGGTCAGGCCGACCATCTCGCGCATGTGGGAAAAGCCATTGTTCGCAACGATCGCCCGATTGGCGAACAGGAAGCGTCCCTTGGTGTCCTTGGCGTAGATGAAATCGGGCACATGATTGATCATGGCCTCCAGGCGTTCATACTGCTGCGAGAGCGCCAGATATTGCTGCTGGAGCGCTTCGAACGTCGCGGCACTCTCGCCATCGATCTCCGCGATATCCTGTGCTCCCGAAATCCTGCCCGCCGGTCGATCCATGTCGCTCTCCACTCGCGACAGACCATAGGCATCCCCGGTTATTCAAGAATGAACGCGGTCGAGAGAAATTGCGGCACTGCAAAATCAGTCTCTCCAGGCAAAGACATCCGCTGGTTTCGCTACCCCCCTCAGCGGGAATGTTCCCACCTGCCGGAATTTCTCCGGGACTTGCGCGGCAAAGGCGGCGGAGGCGAGCAGGCTGTGGCCGACCGTATCCGCAAGCTTCTCGATCCGCGCCGCCTCGTTGACCGCGCTGCCGATCGCCGTGAAATCGAGGCGGCGGGAGGCGCCGACGTTGCCGTAGAAAACCTCGCCCACATGAAGGGCGATATCGGCAAGGATCGCCGGTTCGCCACGCTCGACCCGGCTCCGGTTCAGCGTTTCGGTTGCCCGCATGGCTGCCTGTGCCGCCGACAAAGCCCTCGCGCAGGCATCGGCGGGCTCACCGTTATCGACAGGGAAGATGGCGAGAACGCTATCCCCCATGAATTTCAGAACCTCGCCGCCGTGCTCTTCCACGGAATTGACGATGGCTTCGAAGCTCTCGTTCAGCCAGGTCACGATCCTGCCGGGCGCCCAGGCTTCGTTGAGCGAGGTGAAGTTCTTGAGATCGGCGAAGAGGATGGCGGCGTGAATCGCCTCGCCGCCGCCGCGTCGCGTCTCGCCCTTCAGGATGCGCCCGCTCGTTCGCGTGCCGGTATAGACGGCGAGCATGTCGGTGGCGACCCGCATGGCGGCAATCCGGGAGCAGACGAGCCCCAGCGCCGGCGTCAGCCTGTCGATCGCTGCGATTTGTTCGTCGGTGAAGCCGTTGGGTGCGTCGACGGCAAAGGAAATGCCGACGCCCTCAAGCGCGGTCTCGCCGGGAAAGGGAACGAGCTTCATGATGTAGTCGGTCGCGCCGAAAGCGGCCAGTTCGTCGAACAGCGGGAAGGAAACGGTGGACGTCCGCTCGGGCAGCCGCCAGCGGCCATGCAGGAGATCATTGGATAGCAGATAGAAGATCGGCGAGCGCTCGAACATTTCCTGCCCCGCTTCGCCATGCCCCTGCACCTCGGTGGAAAGGGACGTGTCCTTGAACCACACCACTGCGAAGCCCCGCTGCATCGGATCGATGGATGGCATGGCGACAGAAACACGTACCAGCGGATAGCCGAGAGCGAGAAGCCTCTCGACCAGCCCGCCGAGGATGTCCTCGATACCGTTCTCGGAAAGCCCTTCACCGATGATCCAGTCGATCAATCCATCGATTTCGCCGCGCTCGCTGCCTGTCACGCCTTGCTCCTTGCGACCTTCGTCAGGTGATCCGGATCTCCGGTCACGATAGCACAGTCCGGCCACATGCGCCGCCGGTGCGGCGCGGCGATCGCCATAGTGCCGCCACAGACTTCAGTCCAATCTCGCTTGGAATACAAGCGGATGATGAAATGAGAGTCCTGGTTCTATTGGCGACCATCCTGTTGCTGGCCGCGCTTCCGGCGCGGGCGCAGGTTTACGGGCCGTATGACGGATATGACGACTATGGTGGTTATAGCTATGACGATCCCTACGGGGCCTATCCACCACCGCCCGATTACGGTCCGCCGCCGGACTATCGCGAGCCTATGCCGCAGCGCCGCCAACCGTCAACGCGGGCGGGCAGGGGCACCATCGTCATCGCCACCCGCGCCCACACCCTGATCTACACGACGCCTCGGGGCGAAGAGATCGCCTATCCCATTGCTGTCGGACGCGAAGGCAAGCAGTGGTACGGCACGACGCGGGTGGTGTCGAAGCGCGAGCATCCCGAATGGCGCCCGACACCCAGCATGCGCCAGAAAAACCCGAGACTTCCCGCGGTCGTCAGACCCGGCCCTTCCAACCCGCTCGGCACCCGCGCTATCTATCTCGCCGACGGACTTTTGCGCATCCACGGCACGAACGATCCGTCGTCTATCGGCAAGAACGCGTCGAGCGGATGCTTCCGCATGTACCGGGAGGACGTCGAGCAGCTTTATGAGATGGTCCAGCCGGGAACCCGCGTCATCGTCCATCGATGATCGCGCCGGCCTCGACCTTCCGGCGGATTTCAGCTAGTCGGGAGGACGACCTTTCCCGCCACCACGATTGATCTGGAGCAGAAGCAGAAAAGATGTTGTCACCCAATCCCCTCGCGTCCCAAGCCTTTGATGCCTTCCTGTTCGACATGGATGGCACGATCCTCGATTCCAGCGCCGCGTCGGAACGCGTGTGGGGCGAGTGGGCGCGTGAACAGGGTATTCCGACGCCGCCCTATCACGGCAGGCGTGTCGAGGACACGATGGCGGACCTCAAGGATGCCGGGATCGACCCCGTAAGAGGCGCTGCGGAGGTCACGGCGCGGGAGCTGGTCGATCTCGAAGGTGTTGTGCCGATCCCCGGTGCCGTCGAATTTCTGTCCAAGCTGCCGCCGGAGCGGTGGGCGGTCGTCACCTCCGCGCCGCGCGAGCTTGCCCTGCGCCGCATCAAGGCGGCCGGCCTGCCGCTGCCGCCGACGCTGGTTTCGGCCGAGGACGTCACGACGGGCAAGCCGTCGCCGGATCCGTTCCTGGCCGGTGCCAGGAAGCTCGGCGTGGACCCGAGCCGCTGCCTCGTCTTCGAGGATGCCGATGCCGGCATCCGTGCCGGAGAAGCGGCGGGCTGCTCCGTTCTCGTCATTCTCCATACCGACAGCACGACCATGAAGGATCGCCCCGGCGTCGCCGATTACATCGGCATCCATCCGGAAGTCGTCGATGGCGCGCTTGTCCTGCGGCCGTAAGTCGTTCGGCTCTTAGGTAGCTGTGCGCCGGACAGTGCCATAAAAATGCCCGCCGCGAGACCAGCGGCGGGCATCTGCTCTTCGGCTCGGGAGAGATTGAGCCTTAGATGTTGGCGAGCAACTCGTTGATGCGAGACTCCATGTCGGTAAGCGCGGCGTCGACATCCTTCTGCCCGGTGATCGCGGCGCTCATTTCCTGGCCGATGATGTCCTGGATCGCGAACTGGCGCTGGACGGTCGAGGGCAGGGGGGTGCCGAGGGTGGCGATGGCCGAGATCGTGTCGCGGTGCGGCAGCGCCTTGAACTCCTTGGAGTCGAGCACGGCCTTGACCGCCGGCAGGTGGCCGGTGCGCGACCAGTCGAAGTCGTTGTCGTGGAAGAACTTGAGGAACTTGCCGATCGCGGCGGTCTCTTCCTCCGAGCGGTCCTTCGTCGAAACGGCCCAGCTGTGGCCGTCGGCATATTGCGACTTCTTGCCGGCAAAGAGCTGCGGATACGGATAGACCGCATAGCCGCCCTTGTTCAGCGCCGTTCCAGCGGTTTCCGACGAGGCATTGTAGTCACCGATCACCCAGGTGCCGTTCAGGTGCACGCCGCCTTCGCCTGCGAGAAAGGCGTTGATGCTGGCGGCGTAGTCGAGATCCTTCGTCGTGTCGCCATTATCGTAGATCGCCTTGTAGAGTTCGAGCACCTTCTTGGCCTCGGGCGTATTGAGCTTCACCTGCTTCGGATCCGCGAAGAAAGCGGAATCCTGCTGGAAGAGATAGGTATAGAGGTTGCGGGTGTAGAGCGCGACTTCGTTGGCGAGGTTCTGGACGAAGTAGGGCTTGCCGGTCTTTTCCTTGAACTGCTTGGCCTGCGCCAGAAGCTCTTCCGGGCTGGTCGGCAGCTTCGGCGTGCCGTCGGCATTGACGAGATCGGCCTTTTTGAAGAGGTCCATGTTGATATGGTAGAGCATGGTCCAGTTGTCGATCGGCAGGCCGTAGATCTTGCCGTCCTTCGTCACGCCGCCGAGTGCGGCATCGGTGAAATCGCTGGAGGCGACGCCGACGGACTTCAGCATGTCGTCGAGCGGCATGATCAGGCCCTTGGTCTGGTAATCCGTGAGAACCGATTGGTGGATGGTGACGATATCCGGCGGATCGCCGGCTGCGAACTGCGCTGTCAGCTGGTCATAGCCCGGCCATTCGACCGTGGTCACCGTCACATGCACATCGGGATTGTCGGCGTTGAACTTGTTGATCAGCGAGGTGATGATGCCGCATTCGCCGACGGCCTTGCTGACGTCGGTGTTGGTGCCCCAGTCGGCATCGCAGGCGCCGAAGAAACGCTGCACGGTCAGTTCCGTCGCGGCGAACGCCGGCGAGGCGCCTACGAGCGCGATCACGGACGCCGCCGCCAGCATGTATTTCCTGAAGTGATGTGTCATGCCCTTCTCCTCCTCTTCGGGGTTTTGCCCCATAGGTTGGCTTCCTCCCAGGAAGCCGGTTGCGACGTCACCGCTCGAAGTCTCAGCGCACGGCGGCGCCGGAGACCGCTGTGACGATGTATTTCTGGAAAAACAGGTAGAGAATGAGGATCGGCGCGCTGGCAAAGACCGCCTGCGACATCAGGAAGCCGAGGCCTTCCGACTGCGCGAAGTTGGTCTGTGTCGAGGCGATGCCGACCGTCAGCGTATACATTTCCTTCTTGGTGCCCGAGATCAGCGGCCAGAAGTAATCGTTCCACGCGCCCAGGAAGGTGAAGATGCCGAGCGTCGCCTGCGCTGGAACCGTCAGCGGCAGGAGGACCTTCCAGAAGATCTTGAAGCGGCTGGCATTGTCGAGCAGCGCCGCCTCGTCGAGCTCCTTGGGGATGGCGCGGAAATACTGCGTCATCAGGAACACGCCGAAGGGTGCTGACAAGCCCGGCAGGATCAGGCCGTGATAGGTGTTGTGGAACTTCAGCCAGCTGAACAGCTGGTGGCGGGCAATCAGCACCGCCTGCTCGGGAATGGCGAGCCCCAGCAACACGATGATGAACAGCGCGTTGCGATAGGGGAAGTTCAGCCGCGCGAAGCCGTAGCCGGCGAGCGACGACAGCACCAGCGTGCCGATGGTCAGGCCGCCGGCGACGATCACGCTGTTCAGCACCCAACGGAACACCGAGGAGGTCGCCAGGATGTTGAGGTAGTTGTTGATCGTGTAGGGCGCGTTGAAGACGGAGTTCATGTCCGCCATCAGCTCCTTGTTATCCTTCAGCGACAGGCCGATCACCCACAGCACCGGCGCAAGCATGACCAGCGCGCAGAGGATGGCGAGGAAAAGGATCACGCGGTCGCCCAGCGAACGGCCGACCATGTTGCCACCAGTTGCGAGACTCATCCTTCTTCTCCCTTCCGGCGCGAAATGACGTACTGCGCCATGGCGGCGACGAGGATCAGCATGAAGAGGATTTCGGAGGCAGCAGCACCCAGCCCGAGATCCCATTTGGTGAAGGCCGCTTCGTAGATGTAGAAGACGATCGGCTTGGAGACGTTGTTCGGTCCGCCCATGGTCATGAGCTTTGCCTGGCCGAAGAGCTGGAACTGCATGACGATCTGGATGATCACGACCAGCGCGAAAGTGCGGCGGATCGACGGAAGCGTGATGTACCAGAGCGTACGGAGACGGCTGGCATTGTCGAGCGCCGCCGCCTCGTAGATATCGCCCGGGATCTGCTGCAGGGCGGAGAGGAAGAGCATCATCGGCAGGCCGATGCACCACCAGATGGTGGCGATCGCGATGCCGATCATCGCCAGCTTCGGATCGGAAAGAAACGCCGGCGGCGTCGCGCCGAACCAGCCGAAGATGGTGGCGAGCAGGCCGAAATTGCCGATGAAGACGATGCGCCAGATCAGCGTGACGATGGTGACCGACAGGACCGAGGACGAGAAGTAGATGGTGCGAAGCGCAGCCGCCGTTCGCGTCTTGCGGTTCAGCGCCAGCGCCAGCATCAGGCCGAGAATGGCGAGCGTCGGCACCGTGAGCAGCACGAAGTAGAAGGTGTTGCCGATCGCCTGGATGAAGATCTTGTCGCGAAACAGCCGGAAGTAATTGTCGATGCCGACGAAGCGGCCGACGCCGAAGGCGTCCGCCTTGTGCAGGCTGAGCCAGATGCCCCAGAACAGCGGCACGATGAGCAGCGTCACGAAGAAGAACAGATAGGGCAGAACGAAGATCGCGTTGCGCCAGAGTGGCGCGTTGATGTTCTGCACCTTGATGCGCGCTGAGGCCTTGGCGAGCGCGGCTGTGCCCGACAGCGTTGTCTCAGCCATGCCCCGGCTCCTCGTTGTGCCACGCGCGTCCCTCGTCGTCGAAGAGATGCGTTCTGCTGCCGTCGAGCGTCAGGCCTACCTCGTCGCCAATCGCGACGCGGCTGTTGCCGATATCCTCGGCGACGATGACGCTGCCGTCCTTCAGCCGGGTATAGAGCAGCGTCCGGTCGCCCAGGCGTTCGAGCACGTCGACCTTGCCCGTCGTGGTGGCGGGAACGCCGTTGGCGAGCTTCACCGCCTCGGCGCGGATGCCGAGCGCATGGCTGCCGCCGTTGAGCCCGGCGGCGCGGATCGCGGTTTGCAGCTGCGTGCCGTCGGGCAGCCTGGCGCTGACGAAACCGTTCTCGTCGGAGATGCCGATATCGAGGAAGTTCATCGTCGGCGAGCCGACGAAGGTGGCGACGAAGCGGCTGGCCGGGCGGGAGTATATCTCCATCGGCGTGCCGATCTGCTCGATCTTGCGGTTGTTCATGACGACGATGCGGTCGGCGAGCGTCATCGCCTCGATCTGGTCGTGCGTGACGAAGATCATCGTCGATTTCACGCGGTTGCGAAGCTGCGCGAGCTCGACGCGGGTGCGCACGCGCAGCGCCGCATCGAGGTTCGACAAGGGTTCGTCGAACAGGAACGCCTTCGGTTCCTTGACGATGGCGCGGCCGATGGCGACGCGCTGGCGCTGGCCGCCGGAGAGCTGGCCGGGCTTGCGCTCCAGGAGGTGCCCGATCTCCAGCATGCGGGCGGCTTCCGCAACGCGCGCCGAGATCACTTCCGAGGGTACCGCGATGTTGCGGAGCCCGAAGGCCATGTTGTCGGCGACCGTCATGTGCGGATAGAGCGCGTAGCTCTGGAACACCATCGCGATGTCGCGCTGGCCCGGCGGCAGCGTGTCGATGCGTTCGCCATTGATCGAGATCGTGCCTTCGTCGACACTTTCGAGCCCGGCGATCATTCTCAGAAGAGTGGACTTTCCGCAGCCGGACGGGCCGAGGAAGACCATGAACTCGTTGGCCTTGATCGACAGCGACAAGCCGTCGAGAACGGTCATCGAGCCATAGCGCTTGCTGACATTATTGATTTCGATATTCGCCGTCATCCGGCTGCTCCCATGCTGCAGTCAGAATCCGGAAATTCGATATGGACACGCGATTGACGCAGGCCAACGGTGGCGGCCACTGCCTTGGCAGGCAGGTGACCGTCCGTCAGTGATAGCGCCAAAATAGAAGCTGTTGCTCCCATCTTCTCCTCCCAGGTGGCACGTCAAATCTGGTGCGCCGACGTTAAATCATACAATTACGATGTCAACATATGCCGGATATGTATCGTATATTGTGATTTAGTCTATCAGCCCTGCAGGCGGATGACGCGGTAGGAGAGCGGCGCGATCTTCGCGGTCAGCTTTCCATCCGCAAACGCCGAGCCGCTTGCCTTCACCGGCACCACGTTGTCCGGCTTTTCGGCCGTGTTGGTGATGCTGAGATCGGAGTGGGCAACGACCTGATCGTCGATGACCTTGAGGTTGCCGAATTCGAGCAGGCTGGCGTCGAGATCGAGCGCCTCGGTGCCGTGGCGGTTGACGATGAAGAAGGTGACGGTCTTGGCGTCCTTGTCGTGGACGGCCGAGACGTCGAGATAGGGAACGCTGCCGACATCCTCGACCTCGTAGGCGGGGCTGTCGACCATCAGCTTCAGCGCCGTGCCGCGGCCGTAGACCGAGGCGAAGTAGTAGGGATAGAAGATCGTCTGGCGCCATGCGGCACCACCCGGCGTCGTCATGATCGGGGCGATGACGTTGACCAGCTGCGCCAGGCAGGCGATCTTCACGACATCGGCGCGGTTGATGAAGGTGTTCAGGATGCAGCCGACCTGCAGCACGTCCTCGAAATTATAATCGTCCTCCAGCAGCGCCGGGGCATGCGGCCAGCCGTTTGCGCCGGCGAGCGTGGCCTTGTCGCGCTCCTTGGAGTGGTACCAGACGTTCCACTCGTCGAAGGAGATGTAGACGTCCTTGGTCGAGCGCTTCTTCGCCTTGATGTAGTCGATGACGCCGGCGACCGTGCCGATGTAGTTGTCGAGCTCGATACTGCGGGCCAGATAGTTCGCCGTGTTCTTCTCGCGGTTCTCGAAATACATGTGCAGCGAGATGTAGTCGACCTCGTTATAGGTGTGGTCGAGGACGGTCGCTTCCCATTCCGGGTAGGTTGGCATGTGGGCATTGGACGAGCCGCAGACGACGAGCTCGAGCGAGCTGTCGAAGGCGCGCATGGCCTTGGCGGTTTCGTGGGCCAGACGGCCGTATTCGTCGGCCGTCTTATGGCCGATCTGCCAGGGGCCGTCCATTTCGTTGCCGAGGCACCAGAGCTTGACGTCCCAGGGCTCGGAGCGGCCGTTGGCGATGCGCTTGTCGCTCCACTCGCTGCCGCCGGGATGGTTCACATATTCGAGGAAGTTGCGGGCTTCATCGAGGCCGCGCGAGCCGAGGTTGACGGCCAGCATCATCTCGGTCTTGGCCGAGACGCACCATTCCGCGAATTCGTGCATGCCGACCTGGTTGCTCTCGGAGGTGTGCCAGGCAAGGTCGAGGCGCGTCGGGCGGCTTTCCTTGGGACCGATGCCGTCTTCCCAGTTATAGGCCGAAACGAAGTTGCCGCCGGGATAGCGCACGATGGGAACGTTGAGTTCCTTGACGAGATCGATCACGTCCTTGCGCATGCCGTTTTCGTCGGCGGTCGCATGGTCGGGTTCGTAGATGCCGGTATAGACGGCGCGGCCGAGATGCTCGATGAACGAGCCGTACAGGCGCGGGTCGATGTCCGAGATCGTGTATTTGCTGTGCGCGGTTACCGCAGCCTTCATGATATCCTCCACTATATCAATCTTTGTGATCTGTATCACAATTTGAGGTGAATAAAGCGGAAGCCTTGCCCGCGGTCAAGGACAAAATTCGGAAAATCGGATATGGCTAGCGGGTCTTGATACGCAGCAGGATATCCTGGTCGTAATTGCCGAAACCGCGCCCGAAAATATTGATGCCGCCGGGATGCTTGGCGTCATCCCGCACGCCGATCCGCAGGCGAATCGAGTGGTGCTCGTCGAGCTTCAGATCGGCAAGCGTCACGTCGGATATCCGCAATCCATCGACGAAGGCGCCGTCGTCATTGATGCGGAAGCTCTTCAGCTTTCCGTATTGCGAGCCCTTCAGCTTCCACCAATCCGGCGTGAAAACCCCGCGTTTGTCGCCGAAATCGCCCGGAGACGTCCAGGTGCCGATATCGGCGCCATTGACCGTCAGCGTGATGTCGGATGGCCAGTCGGCGCTGGTGCCGGGCACTTCCGAGCTCAGCTCCATGACGAATTCCACCTCGCGGATGCGGGTGTTGGTCAGCCGCGCATTGTTGGGGAACTGGTATTCGACGTGCCCACGCGTGAACCAGATCAGCGCCGTCTTCATGCGATCCGGATCGAGAAAGGTGTTGGGAACGTCGAGCAGCCCGATGATCCCGTCCACCGAGCAGAGCCCGCACGGCGCCGTCACGTCGTAGCTGGTATAGAGGCCGAGCGGCATCGCCACCTCGATCGCATCCGGTTCGGTTTCCTTGATTTCATTCTTGAAGACCACGAGGATCTCGTCATAGACGCTGTGGCAGACCTTCTGGTTGCCCTTGCGGGCCTTCTGCGCCTCGGTGCGGATCAACCCGGCATCCTCGAGCATCTGCACGTTGGTGGAGACGCTGGACTGCGGCAGGTCAAGGATATCAGCGATTTCGTTGACGTTCAGCGGACCTTTTTCATGCAGCAGCTTCAATACGGAAACCCTTGCCGGCGACGCCAGGCCCTTCAGAATGGGCATCCCTTCTTCGGGATCGACGACGAGAAAGTTGCGGCTCATGAGTGGTCCGTTCGCGGAAGATGAAAATGCGTATTGCTGTTGTATATCGATATTTTTGATTTGTTCAATTGCTGCTAATGAAAATGCCGATATGGGGAACAGCAACGCGGCCATATGTGGAATGTGAGCGGAGCCTCCGACCGCAACGATGTTGGAAGGCCCGATTGAACAAGTCTGTTGTTACTCCGTTGTACTTCACATATATATGCGAAGCCAACGGAGGGCTGCTCGATGTTGAAAAACACGACCATGAATCTGCCGGATGAATTGGTTGCAAAGGTCAGGGCCTACGCCGCGCAGAATCGCACGACCATGACCGCGATCGTGCGCGAGCACTTTGAAGCGATCACCGAGCCGGAGAGGGATATTTCCGAAGAAGACCCGCTTCTGGCTTACTCAAAAGGCCTGCTCTCAAGGCGAGAGGCTGTTCGCCGCCTTGGTCTGAGGGACTACGCCGACCTGCTCGTTGCGCTGGGAGACGCCGACCTTCCAATGCCGCTTTCCCCGGTACACGAAATCGAAAACCAGGCTGCCACCTTTGCAAGGCTTTGGAGGATGGGGTGAAGAGGTGCACGATCATCCTGCCCGATGCGGGTCCGATCAATAGCCTTTGGGTCGCTGATCGGCTTGATCTGCTGCTTGAACTGGATATGCGGATTGTGATCGTTGACGCCGTCTATGACGAACTCACCAGCGATCTTTCCTATCTGAAGGATGCCGAGGTCAAGGATTTCATCGACGGCAACTCTCCCCCTTTCCTGATCGAGCGGACGGACATAGGTGAGACCGAGCGGCAAAAGCGGCGGCTTGGAAAAAAGCTGAAGAAGAACGCCGGGGAGCTCGCCATGGTCGATTTCCTCTCCGATGAAGGAGGTCTTGAGCGTTATCTCAAGGCCAACGAGCCTGTCGCCATCCTGTACGAGGATGCAGGCCTGAGGGTTTTCAACAGGCCGCCAAATCTCCACCTGATCTCAACTGTGGGCCTGCTCCGTGGATTGGAGGATGTGGGTGTTATCGCATCGGCGGACGCGGTGATTGATGAAATGCTTCATCCAAGCAAGCCCGGCAGAAGGCCCGAGGATGCGAGAAAGTTCACCGATCTTCCTGACGGAATCGATGAACCTGCAGCTATCGATAGCTCCTGGAAGCCCTGAACGGGAGGGCTGCTTTGTCTATTCCCGGCGAATTTTAGCGGCTGCGTTTCCGCCATGGTCATGATCCCGTGATAAGACAGGATCAACGCAATATGGGGTCGCCGATTTTGAGAACCGTTCTCCGCACGACACTGCCGCTTCTCGTTGTTCTGGTGCCGACGCTTGCTGCCGCGCAAGGATGGCAGAGCGACGGGCAGGGGACATCCACATGGTCCGTGGCGCCATCGGAAGGGCAGTGCAATGTCAGCCAGGCGAAGAACCTCGCGCGCCGCGCCGGCATCATCCGCACCGATGTCGTCTATCAGGACAACGATACGCTGACGCTCCGGGGACTGACGGAATGGGGCGAGCGGCGGGACATCATCTTCGCCAATGTCCGCGGCTGCCCCGAGATCGGCTTCCAAGACGTGCTGCCCCTGAATCAGCGGCAGACACAGCCGCCGCCAGTTCAGAGACGCTAAAAAAGCCCCGCGGCTGAGCCGCGGGACTTCTTGAGGCCGTGACCGGGAGAGAGTTGGTCAGGCGGCCTGAACCTTGCGCGCCGTGCGCGCCCATGCCGGCAGCCAGTCGCCGTGCGCGGCCAGCAGTTCGTCCGTCATAGCCCAGATCTGGTCGAGGTCGAGTTCTGCCGCCGTATGCGGGTCCATCATCGCTGCGTGATAGATGTGCTCGCGATTTTCAGTCATCAGCGCCTGAACCGTCAGCTCCTGCACGTTGATGTTGGTGCGCATCAGCGCGGTAAGCTGCGGCGGGAGATCACCGATGAAGGTCGGCTGAATGCCGGATGCATCGACGAGGCAGGGCACTTCGGCGGCGCAATTGGACGGCAGCGAGGTGATGCAGCCGTTGTTGCGGACGTTGCCGTAGATCACCGAGGGTTCGCCGGTCCAGACAGAGTTGATGATCGAGGAGGCATATTCCTTCGACTGCTTGACCTCGATCTTGTCGGCCGAGCGATAGGCTTCCGCCTGGCCCTTCCAGCGCTCGATCTGCTCGATGCAGCGCTTCGGATATTCGTCGAGCGGAATGCCGAACTTCTCGATCAGGTCCTCGCGACCTTCCTTGATGAAGTAGGGCGTGTACTCCGCGAAGTGTTCCGAGCTTTCGGTGACGAAATAACCCAGACGCGTCAGCATCTCGTAGCGCACCTTGTTCGGGCAACGCGGGTTCCAGCCGGGCTTCGGCGCACGACCCTCGCGGTAGGCGCGCACCAGATCCGGATAGAGGTCCTTGTAGGAGCCGTCGGGCTGGCGATGCTCGAACTTCAGATAGAAAGCCATGTGGTTGATGCCGGCCGAGCGGTAGCGGATATCCTCGTAGGGGATGTCGAGATCGTGGGCGAGTTCCATCGCCGTGCCCTGCACCGAGTGGCAGAGACCGACCTGCTTGATGGTGGGATACTTCTCGGCGATCGCCCAGGTATTGATCGCCATCGGGTTGACGTATTGCAGCATGATCGCTTCCGGGCAGACGGCGAGCATGTCTTCGCAGATCTTCCACAGATGCGGCACGGTGCGCAGACCGCGCATGATGCCGCCGACGCCAAGCGTATCGGCGATCGTCTGGCGCAGGCCGAACTTCTTCGGAATGTCGAAGTCGGTCACCGTGCAGGGCTCATAGCCGCCGATCTGGAAGGCGACGACCACGAAGTCGGCTCCATCGAGCGCCTTGCGCTGGTCCGAATAGGTCTCGGCCTTGGCCTTTGCGCCCAGCGTCGAGATCAGCTTGTTGACGACGATGGCGCTTTCTTCCAGGCGCTGCGGATTGATGTCCATCAGGGCGATGGTCGCGCCCGACAGCGCGGGCCGCTGCAGCACGTCGCCGATGATGTTCTTCATGAAGACGGTGGAACCAGCTCCGATGAAGGTGATCTTGGGGTTTCTTGCCATAATATCCTCCGGCATTGGCAATCAGGCTACCTCGAAAGCGGCTTTGACGAGCCGTTCGGTGTAGGCGGTCTTGGGATTGGTGAGAACTTCGTTGACGGGTCCCTCTTCCATGATCTTGCCATGCTGCATGACAATCACCCGGTGGCAGAGGGCACGCACGACCTTGAGATCGTGCGAAATGAAAAGATAGCTGAGGCCGCGCTCGTCCTGCAGCTTGCGCAAGAGCTCGATGATCTGCGCCTGCACCGAGAGGTCGAGCGCCGACGTCGGCTCGTCGAGCAGAATGAATTCCGGCTCGAGCGCGATGGCACGGGCAATGGCGATACGCTGGCGCTGGCCGCCCGAGAACTCGTGCGGAAAGCGCGACAGGATATTGCCCGGCATACCCGCCGAAATCAGTGCTTCGCGCACGCGGTCCAGCCGCTCGGCCTTGGTGGCGCCGAGCTTGTTGACCACAAGCCCTTCCTCGATGATCTGGCCGATCGTCATGCGCGGGTTGAGCGACGAGAACGGGTCCTGGAAGACGATCTGCATGCGCGAGCGCAGCGGCCGCATCTCCGTGCGCGACTTGCCGTGGATCGGCTGGCGGTCGAAATAGATCTCGCCATTGTCGGCATCGTTCAGCCTGAGCAGCGCCTGCCCGAAGGTCGTCTTGCCGGAACCGGATTCGCCGACGAGGCCAAGCGTTTCGTGCTTTCGCAGCGTCAGCCCCAGGCTGTCGACCGCCACGAGTTCCTTCGGCTCCGGCTTGAAGAACGTGCCGTGCCGCATCATGAAGGACACGCGCACGCCCTTGGCGTCGAGAATGATCTCGGAGCCCTCGGGCAGCGGATTGGCCTGGCCGCGCGGCTCGGAGCTCAGGAGATGCTTGGTGTAGGCATGCTGCGGATTGGCGAAGAGCTTTTCCGTTGTGTTGTGCTCGCGCATTTCGCCGTGCTGCATCACGTAGACGTAGTCGGAGAACTGCCGGACGACTGTCAGGTCGTGGGTGATCAGGATCACCGCCATCCGCATCGCCTTCTGCAGGTTGCGGATGAGGTTGAGGATCTGCGCCTGCACGGTGACGTCGAGCGCGGTGGTCGGCTCGTCGGCGATCAGCACGTCGGGATCGTTGGAGAGCGCCATGGCGATCATCACGCGCTGGCGCTGGCCGCCGGAGAGCTGGTGCGGATACTGCTTCAGGCGCGCTTCGGGATCCGGAATCTGCACCTGCTTCAGAAGCTCGAGCGCGCGCGCTTCCGCCTGCTTCTTACTCACCTTGCGGTGGACGCGGATCGCTTCGACGATCTGGCTGCCGATCGTGTAGATCGGGTTGAGCGAGCTCATCGGCTCCTGGAAGATCATCGAGATCCGGTCGCCGCGCAGCTTGCGGCGCTCGCGCTCGGGATATTTCAGGATATTGGCGCCGTCATAGTCGACCGTCGATTTCGGCGCGACGACGGCGCGCTTCGACAGGAGCCCCATGACGGTGCGGGCCGTGACCGACTTGCCGGAACCTGACTCGCCGACGATGGCGATGGTTTCCCCGCGGTACAGCTGGAAGGAGATATCCTTCACCGCTTCCACGGTTCCATGCTCGACCTTGAAGTTGACGCCGATGTTGCGGGCGTCGATGACCGGGCTTTCCGTGTGCGCATCGTGATCGAAGCGGACGGGCGGGGCGAACGAGTTGACGAGTGCGAGAGCCATGTTCTTCACCTCAATCAATAGGGATCGACCGCGTCGCGCAGACCGTCGCCGAGCGCGTTGAACGCGAAGACGGTGACGAGCACGAAGCCGACGGGAGCGAGAATCCAGGGATAGGTGCCGATCACCGAATAGTTGGCGGTGTCCTGCAGCATCAGCCCCCAGGAGATGAGCGGTGGCTTCACGGCAAAACCGAGGAAACCGAGGAAGGATTCGAGCAGCACGACGCTCGGGATATGTAGCGTGACGGCAACGATCACGTGGCTCATCACGTTCGGGAAGATGTGCTGGAAGATGATGCGCCGGTCGGTCGCGCCGACGGCCATCGCCGCGCGCACATAATCGATGCGGGCGAGCGCCAGCGTCTTGCCGCGCACCTCGCGCGACATCTGCGCCCAGCCGAGTGCCGACATGACGACGATGACGAAGGCGAGGAAGACGTTGGTCGGCGCCGTCACCGGGATCAGCGAGGTCAGCGCCAGATAGAGCGGCAGCTGCGGAAAGGCGAGCACGATCTCCACGAAGCGCTGTACCCAGGCATCGAACGAGCCGCCGAAATAGCCGGAAACCATGCCGACGGTGGTACCGATGACCGTGACGATGAAGACGACGGTCAGTGCGATGGTGAGCGAGATGCGCGAGCCGATGATGGCGCGCGAGAGCACGTCACGGCCGAACTTGTCGGTGCCGAGGAAATGCACCGGCTGGCCGTCGACCGAGCCGAAGAAATGGCGGTCGGTCGGGATCAGGCCGAGCAGCCGGTACTCCGACCCCTTGACGAAGAAACCGAGCAGGCGCGGATTGTCATAGTCGGGGCCGACGATCGGCTGGAAGGTCACCGGATCGAGTTCCTCGGATTCACCCAAGGCATAGACCCGCGGCGGATAGGTGAGATTGCCGTCCTTGTCGTGGAAGCTCACCATCTGCGGCGGCGCGAAGCCGGTATCGGTGGCCTTGGGGTCCATCGGCGCGAAGAAATCGGCGAAGACTGCCATCAGGAGCAGCAGGCCGACGAGCACGAGGCCCATCATGCCGGTCCAGGAGCGGCGCAGGCGACGCCAGACGAGCGAAAGATAGCTCTCGTTGCCGGCTGGATGGCCCGTGACGGTCTCTTCGTGCGGCGGCGGGGGAGCGGAATCGAAGGCGAGCATATCAGGCTCCTCCGTACTGGCGGACGCGTGGGTCCAGCATGGCAAGCAGCATGTCGGCGATGATGTTGCCGACGATGAGCGTGGCGGAAAGAACCATCATGAAAGTGGCGGTGACATAGACGTCGCCGATCGCCATGGAGCCGACGATGGCCGGGCCGACAGTCGGCAGCGAGAAGATGATCGCCGTCTCGATTTCGCCGGTCAGCATGTAGGGGAGCACGACGCCCTGGTACATGACGAGCGGGTGTAGTGCGTTTGGCACTGCATGGCGCATCACGACCGCGCTGCCCGACAGACCCTTGGCGCGGGCCGTTTCGACATATTGCGCGTTCAGCGTATCCAGGAGATTGCCGCGCATGACGCGCATGTTGTAGGCGAGGCCGCCGAAGGTGGCGATGGCGACGACTGGCCAGACATGGCTGACGAGGTCGACGAATTTCGCCCAGGACCACGGCGCGCCGCCATATTGCGGCGAGAAGAAGCTGCCGATCTCCGAGACGTTGAACTGGAAGACGAGGAGGTAGACGATGATCAGCGCCATCAGGAAGCGCGGCACCGTCATGCCGAGGAAGGAGACGCCAGAGAGCAGGCTGTCGATCCAGCTGTACTGGCGGGTGGCCGCCCATATGCCGAAGCCGATGCCGAGAACCGACGCGAAGATGTGGCAGACAAGGGCAAGCAGCAGCGTGCGCGGCAGACGCTCGGCCACGACGTCGGCGACCGGCTTGTTGTAGAACATGCTGTAGCCGAAATCACCCTGGGTGATGATGCCCTTGATCCAGGCGAAATACTGGATGACCATCGGCTGATCGAGACCATGGGCAACGCGGTAGGCCTGGGCCTGCGCGTCGGCGGCTTCGAAGGACGCGCCGCTCTGGTTGATCAGCTGGGATCTTATGTAGTCGGCATAGTCGCCCGGCGGAGCCTGGATGATCGCGAAGGTCACGATGCTCAGGATGATCAGGACGGGGATGGCGGACGCTATGCGCACGAGCAGGAAGCGTAACATCGGGCTCGTTTCTCCTTGCTGCCAGTCGCGCCTCTCGGTGCGGCCGGCTTGTTGATCTTGCCCGGCCGCGCATGACGCGCGGCCGGTCCGTTTCTTCGGGAGGAGAACCTTAGTTGATCGGACCTTTTTCGCCGGGCTTGCCGGGCAGCTGCTCAGGGAACAGCTCGTATTTGCCCTGCTTGTCGGCGGCCACCCACAGACGTTCGCGGATGACGCTATCTTCAGCCCAGTTGAACATGAAGATCGGAGTACCAGCCGGCACGTTCGAGAAGCGCTTGTTGATGATCAGCGCACCCGGATATTCCGTGAGCCCGACGGTATCGACGTTCTCGGTCGCGACCTTCTGGTACTGCTTCATCAGCTCGACGCGCTCGTTGTTGTCCTGGCTCGTCTGGAACTTGGTGACGATATCAACGAGCTTTTCTTCGTAGGGCATCAGGTCGACCTTGCCGTCCTTGCCGGCGCGGTGCTGCCAGCTGGTGCGCGGTCCGACTGGCGCGAGCTGCTCGGTGTTCTGCACCACGGAGGCCAGTTCCGGCGAGCTGCGCTGGATCAGCCAGTCGAAACGACCGCCGTAATGCGCGTCGTCACGCTTCGGGCCGTCGAGGGCATTGAGGATGACCTTGACGCCCAGCTTCTCCATCTGGCCGACGACACCCTCGGCGAGGCTCTTGTCGGTTGCATAGCCGTTATTGACCAGCAGCACGATCTCGACGTTCTTGCCGCCTTCGGTCGATGCGGGGAAGTTCACGAAACCGTCGCCGTCGGTATCCTTCAGGCCGACCTTTTCAAGCAGCGCCTTGGCGCCCTTGAGGTCGAAGGGATAGTAGACCACGGAGTTGCGGTCGTAGAAGCTCGTGCCCGAGGAGAGACCACCCGGATAGATCGCCGTGAACGGACCCTTGACCAGCGAGTCGCCGATCGCCTTGCGATCGAGGCCCATGGTGATCGCCTTGCGGAAGTCCTCGTTGCGGTTCAGTTCACGCACCGCCTGGCTGCGGGCATCCGGTTCACCCCAGCCGTTGCCGGAGAGGTTCATGCGCATGTTGTAGCCGATCAGGCGCGGGCCGAAGGCGAGACGGGCCGGTGCCGTCTTTTCGGCGGCGCGCTTCAACGACGCCACGAAGTTTTCCGGCTGCTCCAGGTTTGAGATGTCGCCGGAGCCGGCAACGGCCTGCACGTCGCGGTCCGCCCAGGTGGAGAGCTTGTAGTGCAGCTCGTTGAGGTAAGGCAGCTGATTGCCCTTCTCGTCGACCTTCCAGTAGTAGGGGTTGCGGCGCATCACGATGATATCGTCGGGACGATATTCGACCGGCACCCAGCCGCCCATGACCGGCATGTTCATGTACTCAGGCGGGAAGGCGTTCTTGAACTGGTCGTAGGTGTTCTTCGAATATTTCGGATGCTGGGGCTTCAGGATATGCGACGGGCCCGGGCAGAAGCTCGGATAGGCCATCGTGTAGAGGTACTGCTTCGGGAAGGCTTCCTTGAAAGTCCATTCGACCGTGTAGTCGTCGATCTTCTTCAGCGTGGTTCCCTCGCCGAAGGCCTCGGGCGAGGCGCCGCCGCCGAGCGGCGAGACGTTCGGGTCGATGACCTCGTCTTCCCAATAGAACATGATGTCGTCGGCGTTGAAGGCGACGCCGTCAGACCACTTGGCGCCTTCGATCAGGTGCATGGTCAGCTTGTGGCCGTCCTCGGACCATTCCCAGCTCTTGGCGAGGTTCGGAAGCGGCTCGGTGTCCTTGGCTTCGACCTGGAAGAGCGGCGCGGTGCGCGTCAGGCACTCGGAGAGGCCGATGTCGATGCCGCCCCAGCCCTGCGTCTGGCCGGCGCCGTAGTTCCAGCCTTCCGGCCGGCCGCCGATGACGTGACGCAGCGTATCGCCGTAGACACCGATGCCGTCGACCATGTTTTCGGTCTTGAAGACCAGCGGCTCCTTGGGGAGGCGGTCCTTGACGGGTGGCAGCTTGCCGGTATCGACGAAGTTCTTCTTCACCCAATCCGGCTCGTTATAGGACGGCAGCGCCTTGAATTCCTCGATGGTATCGCGCGCCACATACTTGATCTTGCCTTCCGCCGGAAACTGCGGCGGAACGGGCGGTGTCGTCGGCTCGGAGGCGTAGGCGCTCAAAGCCGAAACGGAGACGCTCAGCGCCAGTCCGGCCAGAACGCCAAGGTTGCGGTAATGTCTCATCGTCTCTCCCTTTTGTATCGGGGCGCTTGTCGGCTGCCCCGGTTCTCCTCAACGATCCGGAAACGGGCTTGCGGCGATGGCGTCCCCTCCTTGGAACGCCATCGCCACCCGTCCTCCGGGAAACTTACACGGCCTGCTTGAGCGCCGCTTTCTCGGCGCGGAGCTCGTCGATCGAGCGGACGTTGCGGCGTGCCGCACCTGCCCATTCACGGGTCTTCACCGTCGATTTTGCAAGACGCTCCTTTGCCGCCGGAACGGCATCGGCGTACTGCGGCAGCCAGCGGGCCTGGGCGACCACCATTTCGTCCACCATCTGCCAGACTTCCTCCGGTGTCGAGACCGCACCGACCAGCGGGTCGTGTAGGACGGCGAGCTTCAGAAGATCGATGTCGCCGCTGATGGCGGCATGCACCGACATGCGCTGGACGTTGATCGAGGCCATGCAGGTCGCAGCACACGCTTCCGGAATGGTGATGCCGGAGACCATGTTGATGCCGAAGCGATCGACGAAGCCGGGCGATTCGATGATCGCATCCGACGGCAGGTTGGTGATCACGCCGTTGTTCTTGAGGTTGAAGTGACCGCGATAGACCCGGCCGGTTTCCAGCGCCTCGAGGATGTGGCTGGCATGCTCGTTGGAGCGCTTGGCCGGATCGATCGGCTTTTCGGCCGAAGCGAGGAACTGCGGGAATTCCGTTTCGAACCAGTTGCGGGTTTCGGTGGAGTGGCGGAGATACCCGCCGGTTTCGCCGTGGATCCAGTCGGACATGTCGATCCACTTGGTGATTTCATCAGGCCGCTTGCGATACCAGGGCAGGTATTCGGACAGGTGGCCGTTGCTCTCCGTCGAATAGACGCCGAAGCGCTTCAAGACGTCGATACGCAGCTTTTCCTGCTGCGAGAAGACAGGATGCGCCTCGAAGGCGGCGACCAGCTCGTCCTTGCCGATCTTGCGGCCGTTGAGCTTCAGATCGACGAACCAGGTCTGGTGATTGATGCCCGAGCAGATGTAGTCGAGCTCGGAGACCGACTTGGCGCCAAGAACTTCGGCGATCTGTTCGGCGCCGTGCTGGACGCCGTGGCAGAGACCGACGGTATCGACCTTGCCGTATTCGATCGCGGCCCAGGTGTTCATCGCCATCGGGTTCGCGTAGTTCAGGAACTTGGCGCCCGGTTCGGCAACCTCGCGGATATCCTTGCAGAAGTCGAGGATGACGGGGATGTTGCGCTGGCCGTAGAGAATGCCGCCGGCGCAGATCGTGTCACCGACGCACTGGTCGATGCCGTATTTCAGCGGAATGCGGATATCGTCGGCATAGGCTTCGAGGCCGCCGACGCGCACGCAGCTGATGACATAGCGCGCGCCGGTCAGCGCCTCGCGACGGTTGGTCGTCGCCGTCACCTTGGTCGGCAGCTTGTTCGATGCAACAATCGTGTCGAGGATCTGCTTGATCATCTGCAGATTGTGCTCGCTCATGTCGGTGAGCGCGAATTCGATGTCCCGGAATTCCGGAACGCACAGAATGTCGGTGAACAGCTTTTTCGTGAAGCCGACGCTGCCTGCGCCGATGATAGCGATTTTGAAACTCATGATCCTAGCCTCGATGCGATTAAAATGCCGGGATTGGATAACAGGAAGAAGAATAGGCCGCGGGCTTGCGTCCGACGCCGAAAAAGGCCAGAAATCCGGCTTATTCTCCTCCCCGCCACTCCATAAGCCCGGCGGTGTTCTCTCTCTTGGGGCGGATTATGCGTAAAAAAATCGGGGCCGCCAGAGAAGGATTATGCTTTCATGGGTAATTCTGTGCTGCAGGATTTGATCGACCGCGGACCGTCCATGCGCACGGTTTCGCTGCCGCGCGGCCGACAATCCCTGCACACCATGCCGACAAGCACCGGTTACGAGGTTCGCGAGAATGCCACCTATGACTGGGACGGCCGAAAGCGCGGGCAGACGCCTTTTACCGTATTGCAGCATACGATCAGCGGCGCGGGCAATCTGCGCTACGAGAATCGCGAGCTCAAGGTGAAGGAGGGCGAGACGCTGCTGGTACTGGTTCCGCACAATCACCGCTACTGGCTGGAGGATGGCGACCGCTGGGAGTTCTTCTGGATTTCGATGAACGGCGAGGAGGCGCTGCGCATCCATCGCTCTATCCTGGCCGTCACCGGCCCGATCCTCAAGCTGCAGCCGCAGACGATCGAGCATCTTGCCGATTGCAGCCTGCGACTTATCACCGGCGGCGAGACGCCGGGGCTGGCATCGTCGATCGCCTATGAGGCCGCGATGGCGCTCTATGACGACGTGTTCGGTTCGCATCCCGTGTTCAGCGAGGAATACCGGACGATGCAGCACGTGATCGATTACATCACCGACAATCTGGAGAGACCACTGCCGGTGGAAGACCTTGCAAGGGTGGCCGGCCTCAGCCGCGCGCACTTCTCGCGAATGTTCGCCGCCAACGAAGGCCTGCCGCCGGCGGAATACGTGCTGCAGAAACGGCTGAAGCGCGCCGTGAAGCTTTTGACGAAGACCGCCCACATGCCGGTAAAGGAGGTGGCGATCCGCTCCGGCTTCGAGGATGCCAACTACTTCTCCAAGGTCTTCCGTCGCGTCTACGGCACCAATCCGACGGAATTCCGCACCACGGGCATGTATGCCAGCGTCGGCAAGCCGCGCTGACGGCTACTCCGACAACAACCGTTCCATTCAGGATGGCAGCTATGCAGCGCTGTGTATTGGCCTGCGGCGCGGATGACGCTAAGTCGCGCCCGGGAGGTTAGACAGAATGGAGCCTCCGATGGAATTCAACCCGCCTCCCGGCATGGAACTCACCCTGCGCACGCTGGCAATGCCGGCCGATGCCAATCCCGCCGGCGATATCTTCGGCGGCTGGGTGATGTCGCAGATGGACCTCGCGGCTTTCGTTCGCGCCAACGACATCGCCAAGGGCCGCACCGTCACCGTCGCGGTGCACGAGATCGTCTTCAAGAAACCGGTCAAGATCGGCGATACGCTGTGCGTCTATACCGCGATCGAAAAGGTCGGACGCACCTCGATCACGCTGCGCGTCGAAGCCTGGACCCGCCGGCACTACGAGACCTCGCGCGAGAAGGTGACGGATGCCGTTTTCGTCATGGTGGCGGTGGACGACGACGGCAAGCCGCGCCCGATTCCCGCGGACTGAGAGGGCGGCGAAACGGGCGGCCGCTGAACGCATGCCGCCCGGAATCTAAAAAAATCGCCCGCGCATTTTCCCCGCAGCCGAAACCTGCGCCTACACTGATCGCGTCCCGTCATCGGATACACCGGCAGGCGTGCCGGCGAGGCGGGATCGGCGCGGGGCGTGAGGGTAGGACGCGAAACCTCATGCTCCGGGTCCGAGAAAATGGTCTCCCTCCGGGGCTGGCGGAATATCGCGCTTACGCGCGCTGTCCGTCGGATTGCCCTGGACGTGCCTGTGAGGCACACAACGTCGTCGCGAAGGCTTGGAAGGCGGCTGCAGAGGGACCGGAGTTCGGGCATAAACCGCCGAACGGGGTGCTGGAAGGCACCATATTTACTTACTCAATCGAGGTGATTTCCAGCACCCCGTCCGAGTGAAGTGCCGTGCATGGTGGAACCACGGGTCCTTGGGCGGCGTGGGGTTTTGGTGTGTTTGTGGGGATGCGGTGTGGGAAGTGAATGATCGAGAGGTTTTGCCGTGGAACACCCCCCTCTGCCTGCCGGCATCTCCCCCCACAGGTGGGGGAGAAGACTCGTGGCCCGCTCACAGTCCTGGCTCGACAGCGCCACGGGTTAAGCCCTCCCCCTTGTGGGGAGGGTTGGGAGGGGTCTTTATCCTACGCGCTCACATCGAACGTTTACAAAAACCTGACCTGAGCGATTTCCAGCTTGTTGGGGGAGATGTCCGGCAGGACAGAGAGGGCGCCCCACGGCATCACAATCAGGTTGGCGGGCCAACCATCCCCCTCAAGACGCCGGCGTGAACCGTGCCACCAGCGCATGGCGGTCGCCGGGGTAGGTGAAGCGGACGTGGGTGACGGGGCCGGTGTTGCTCCAGGTGCGGCGCTCGACGACGAGGCAGGCGGTGTTGCGCGGGATGTCGAGGGCCGCGGCTTCGTCGGTTCCGGCGGCGATGGCATGGATGCGGTGCTCTGCGGCACTCCAGGGGATCTGCTCGATCAACCAGGCGCCCGGCGCGATCACCGAGAAATCGGCAGCGGCGGCTTCGGGCACGGTGGCGAGGCTGATCAGGCGCTCCTCGAGGCAGAAGGGTCGCCCGCCGGCCAGGTGCACGCAGGTGGCCTCCAGCATCGGGGAAGCCTGTTCCACCTCCAGCCGCCGGACATCGTCCGCCTTGGCCCTGCGCTCGACCCGCTTGGAAAGCGTGAAGGCGTAGGGCAGGCCGAGCGACTGGACCTCGGTCTTGATGTCGTGGATCTCAAGCACCGCCGATTGCGCCTGCGGTCGGGTGACGAAGCTGCCGGACTTGCGGCGGCGCTCGATCAGGCCGGCCTTGGCCAGCTGCGTCAGCACCTTGTTCACCGTCATGCGCGAGCAGTCATACTGCTTGGTAAGCTCGAGCTCGAAGGGAATCCGGTGTCCCGGCGGCCACTCGCCGGAGACGATGCGTCCTTCGATGTCGTTGAGGATCCGCTGGTGCAAGGTTTCGTCCCTGCTCTTTGTCATCGTAACGCTCCGGTTTCGCTTT
Organism: Rhizobium sp. S152; assembly: GCF_030380735.1. GTDB lineage: Bacteria > Pseudomonadota > Alphaproteobacteria > Rhizobiales > Rhizobiaceae > Rhizobium. Next base: position 302,291 of record NZ_JAUDRZ010000003.1, read on the forward strand.
CCGCTCTAGCCGGAATGCGGGACGCAGAAAAGCCCTCAGGCCGCCAGCAGTTCGCCCATAGCCTTGAGAAAACGTCGGTTGATCGCCTTCCGGCCGACATGGCGGCCGCCCTCGACCTGCTTGCGACCGAGCGCCCAGACGCTGTCGATGCCGATGCCATCGGCGAAGATCCAGTGGTCGAGAAGCTGGTCGCCGGAGAGGTAGGGAACCGCCGAGGTGTCGAGCGCGACGATATCGGCGTTGTGTCCGACCGCAAGCCCGCCCGGCGCCCTCAGCGCCGCGCCGCTGCCTGAGATCGCCTGGTCGAACAGCATGCGTCCGGTCGAGCCCCCGGGGGCTGCGACGACGTTGCGGGCCTGACGTGCCAGACGCTGCGAATATTCCAGTTGCCGCAATTCGCCGGGCAGCGAGATCGACACGTTGGAATCCGAGCCGACGCCGTAGCGTCCACCCTCTTCGAGAAACAGCGGCGCCCGGAAGGTGCCGTCGCCGAGATTGGCTTCGGTGATCGGGCAGAGGCCGGCGATCGCGCCGCGCCGCGCCATCTCGCGTGTCTCCTCGTCGGTCATGTGGGTGGCATGGATCAGGCACCAGCGGCCGTCAACCGGGGCATTCGCCAGCAGCCACTCGACGGGCCGGGCGCCGGACCAGGCGATGCAGTCCTCGACCTCCTTCACCTGCTCGGCGACATGGATGTGGATGGGCCCGTCGCCGGTCATCGGCACGAGTTCCCGCAGTTCTTCCGGTGTCGTCGCCCTCAGACTATGCGGCGCAAGCCCGAGCTCTGCGCCATCGAGCCCATCCGTCACCTTGCGGCAGCCGTCCATCAGTCGCGCAAAGCTGTCGAGCGAGTTGATGAAGCGGCGCTGTCCGTCGATCGGCGCGGCCCCGCCGAAGCCGGAATGGGCGTAGAAGACCGGCAGCAGCGTCAGCCCGATGCCGGCTGCAGCGCTCGCCGCGCCGATCCGCCCGGCGAGTTCGGCGATATCGGCATAGGGCCGGCCGTCCCTGTCGTGATGCAGGTAATGAAATTCGCCGACACGGGAGAAGCCGGCCTCCAGCATCTCCATGTAGAGCTGCGCCGCCACCGCCTCGACGTGATCAGGCGTCATCGACAGCGCGAACTTGTACATGACCGTGCGCCAACTCCAGAAGCTGTCGCTGGCCGGACCCCGCACTTCCGCAAGGCCGGCCATGGCGCGCTGGAAGGCGTGACTGTGAAGGTTCCCCATGGCCGGAACGAGCGTATGATGGCGTTCGTCGGCGGGATTGGCGGCAGCGCCTTTCTCCACCGAGGCGATGCGGCCGTCTGTTATCGTCAGGCGCACGTCGACCTGCCACCCCTGCGGCAGCAGTGCCGCGCCCGCGTGTAGTGTGGTCGCAACCGTTCGGGGCATGGCGGTTTTTCTCCTCTTCGGCGCCGGCTCTCTTTACTCCCGAGAAAGGCGCGCAAATTTCTTCTTGTCAGGCATTTATTATGTATATACATGTTTGCACATAAGGAAAGGCGCAAAGCTGATGAACGGGAACAATATTTCGCAGCATGAGCCCTCCGGGCAAGCCAGACCGCACTTGTGGCGCAACGCGCGGCTGGCAACCCTCGATCCGGCCAAAGCCGGTCTCGGCGTTGTCGAAAAAGGGGCCGTTGTCGTCGAGGACGGTCACATCACCTTTGCCGGTTCCGAGGCCGAGCTGCCGGCCCTGGCCATCGAGCGGGCCGAGATCACCGATCTGGAAGGCCGCTGGATCACGCCCGGCCTCATCGACTGCCACACGCACATTGTTCACGGCGGCAACCGCGCCCGTGAATTCGAGATGCGGCTCGAAGGCGCCACCTATGAAGAGGTGGCAAGGGCAGGGGGCGGCATCGTCTCCTCGGTCACGGCCACCAACGCGCTCGACGTCGAGGGGCTGGTCGAGGCGAGCCTGCCGCGGCTCGACACGCTGCTTGCCGAAGGCGTCACGACGATCGAAATCAAGTCGGGTTATGGGCTGAGCATCGAGGGCGAGTTGAAGATGCTGCGTGCCGCGCGCCAGCTCGGGCGCATCCGCCCGGTTCGCATCGTCACCTCCTATCTCGGGGCCCACGCCACGCCGGTCGAGTACAAGGGCCGCAACAGCAGCTACATCACCGATATCGTGCTTCCGGCTCTGGAACAGGCCTGCGCGGAAGACCTCGTCGATGCGGTCGATGGCTTCTGCGAGGGCATCGCCTTCTCAACTGTCGAGATCGCCCGTGTCTTCGACCGCGCCCGGCAGCTTGGTCTGCCCGTCAAGCTTCATGCCGAGCAGCTCTCCAATCTCGGCGGCGCCCGGCTTGCCGCCTCCTATGGCGCTCTGTCGGCCGATCACCTCGAATATCTCGACACCGAAGGGGTGGCCGCCATGGCGGCGGCGGGCACGGTGGCGGTGTTGCTGCCCGGCGCCTTCTACGCCATCAATGAGCAGCAGAAGCCACCGGTCGCTGAACTGCGCGAAGCCGGCGTTCCCATCGCCATCGCCACCGACTGCAATCCCGGCACCTCTCCACTGACCTCGCTGCTGCTCACCATGAACATGTCGGCCACCCTGTTCGGTCTCACGGTCGAGGAATGCATCAAAGGCGCCACCCGAGAGGGTGCGCGCGCCCTTGGCCTCATCGGCGAGACCGGCACGCTCGAAGCCGGCAAGTCGGCCGATTTCGCCATCTGGGATGTCGAGAGCCTTGCCGAACTCGTCTACCGCATCGGCTTCAACCCGCTTCATGCACACGTCTTCAAGGGCGAAAGGATCGACCGTTGACCATCACTCTTCACCCCGGCTCCGTATCGCTCAAGGATCTGGAAACGATCTACTGGACCGGCGAACCATCAGTGCTCGACCGCTCCTTCGACGCCGGCATCAACAAGGCCGCAGCCCGCATCGCAGAAATCGCCGCCGGGAACGCGCCTGTTTACGGCATCAACACCGGCTTCGGAAAACTCGCCTCGATCAAGATCGACAGCGCCGACGTGGCGACACTGCAGCGCAACCTCATCCTGTCGCATTGCTGCGGCGTCGGCGCGCCGCTCAATGAAAACATCGTGCGGCTGATCATGGCCCTGAAACTCGTCTCGCTCGGCCGCGGTGCCTCCGGCGTGCGGCTGGAGCTTGTGCGGCTGATCGAGGGGATGCTGGAAAAAGGCGTCATCCCCGTCATTCCCGAAAAAGGCTCCGTCGGCGCCTCCGGCGATCTCGCGCCGCTGGCGCACATGGCCGCCGTGATGATGGGCGAGGCCGAGGCCTTCTACAAGGGCGAGCGTCTCTCCGGCGCCGCCGCACTCGACAAGGCCGGTCTGACGCCGGTGGTGCTCGCCGCCAAGGAAGGCCTGGCGCTGATCAACGGCACCCAGACCTCGACCGCGCTGGCGCTCGCCGGCCTGTTCCGCGCCCACCGCGCCGCCCAGGCGGCCTTGATCACCGGCGCCATGTCCACTGATGCCGCCATGGGATCATCCGCCCCGTTCCACCCTGATATCCACACGCTGCGCGGCCACAAGGGCCAGATCGACACCGCCGCCGCCCTGCGCGCGTTGCTCGACAATTCCGTCATCCGCCAGAGCCATATCGAGGGCGATGAGCGCGTTCAGGATCCCTACTGCATCCGCTGCCAGCCGCAGGTGGACGGCGCCTGCCTCGACCTGCTGCGCTCGGTGGCCCGCACGCTGGAGATCGAGGCCAATGCGGTGACCGACAACCCGCTGGTGCTCTCGGACAATTCCGTCGTTTCCGGCGGCAATTTCCACGCCGAACCGGTCGCCTTCGCCGCCGACCAGATCGCCCTCGCGGTCTGCGAGATCGGCGCCATCTCCCAGCGCCGCATTGCGCTGCTCGTCGATCCGGCGCTCTCCTACGGCCTGCCGGCGTTCCTCGCCAAGAAGCCCGGTCTCAACTCCGGCCTGATGATCGCCGAAGTCACCTCGGCGGCGCTGATGTCGGAAAACAAGCAGATGTCGCATCCAGCCTCGGTCGACAGCACACCAACCTCGGCCAACCAGGAAGACCACGTCTCCATGGCCTGCCACGGCGCCCGCCGGTTGTTGCCGATGACCGACAACCTGTTCTCTATCATCGGCATCGAGGCGCTGACGGCGGCCCAGGGTGTGGAATTCCGCGCACCGCTTGCCACCAGCCCGGAACTTTCGAGCGCCATCGCAGCAATCCGCGCCGTGGTGCCGACGCTGGAGGTTGACCGCTACATGGCAGATGATCTGCAGGCGGCGAGCGATCTGGTGGCCTCGGGTGGGCTGAATGCGGCGGTGTCGTCGGGCATTCTGCCGGTGCTGGAGAGGTGATGGTGATGATGAATATCGAGTTCTGGAGTTCAAACCCCTCCCCAACCCCTCCCCACAAGGGGGAGGGGCTCGATGTTGCGGCCGGCCTTTCCGTTGCGGCAGGAATCTCGAACGTCGAGTTGGCGGATAACGCTCAGGGGTCGCCCCAGGTTAGCCCCTCCCCCTTGTGGGGAGGGGTTGGGGAGGGGTCTTCGCGATGATCACCCACGAAACCCACCAGGGCACATCCCCCATCATCCTCGGCTTCCCCCACACCGGCACCGACGTGCCGCCTGCCATATGGGACCGCCTGAACGACAACGGCAGGCTGCTCGCCGACACCGACTGGCACATCCACGATCTCTATGACGGCCTCATCGATGGCGTGACCACCGTCCGCGCCACCTTCCACCGCTACGTCATCGACGCCAACCGCGATCCGTCGGGCACCAGCCTCTATCCCGGCCAGAACACCACCGGCCTCGTGCCTGAAACGGATTTCGACGGCCTGTCGATCTGGAAGGAAGGCGCCGCACCCAACGAAGCCGATATCACTGAACGCCTGCGCGATTTCCACGCGCCCTATCACGCGGCGCTTGCAGGCGAGATCGAGCGGGTGAAGGCCATCCACGGCGTCGCCATCCTCTACGACTGCCATTCGATCCGCTCGCACATCCCCTTCCTGTTCAACGGCAAGCTGCCGGATTTCAATATCGGCACCGACATGGGCAAGACCTGCGACCATGCGATCGAGCAAGCGGTTGTCGCGGCGACCGCCTCGGCCACCGGTTACGACAGCATTCTCAACGGCCGCTTCAAGGGCGGTTGGACGACCCGGCATTATGGACGGCCGGAGACGGGCGTGCATGCGATCCAGATGGAGCTCGCGCAATCCACGCATCTTGCAACCGAAAAGCCGCCCTTCGCCTACGACACCGCCAAGGCCGACCGGCTGCGCGTCCACCTGAAAGACATCCTGGAGCGCATCGCCGAGATCGCGCCCAGCCTCAAGCAGCAAGCCTGAAACAACATCCAACCCGGACAAGGGGAACCGCAATGACCACCAATCCACGCCACAACATTCGCGAAATTCGTGCCCCTCGTGGCCCCGAGCTCAACGCCAAGAGCTGGATGACCGAAGCGCCTCTGCGCATGCTGATGAACAATCTCGACCCCGACGTCGCCGAAAACCCGCACGAGCTGGTCGTCTATGGCGGCATCGGCCGCGCCGCCCGCACCTGGGCCGATTTCGACCAGATCGTCGCGACGCTGAAGACGCTGACGGAGGAAGAGACGCTGCTCATCCAATCCGGCAAGCCGGTCGGCGTGTTCCGCACCCACAAGGATGCGCCGCGCGTCTTGATCGCCAACTCCAACCTGGTGCCGCATTGGGCGACCTGGGACCATTTCAACGAGCTGGATAAGAAGGGTCTTGCCATGTACGGCCAGATGACCGCCGGCTCGTGGATCTATATCGGCACGCAGGGTATTGTGCAGGGTACCTACGAGACCTTCGTCGAAGCCGGCCGCCAGCACTATGGTGGCGACCTCAAGGGCAAGTGGATCCTGACCGGCGGCCTCGGCGGCATGGGCGGCGCGCAGCCGCTGGCAGCCGTCATGGCCGGCGCCTGCTGCCTCGCCGTGGAGAGTGACGAGACCCGCATCGATTTTCGTCTTCGCACCCGCTATGTCGACGAGAAGGCATCGAGCCTCGATGAAGCGCTCGCCCTGATCGACAAGTGGACCAAGGCGGGGGAGGCCAAGTCCGTTGGCCTGCTCGGCAACGCGGCCGAGATCTTCCCGGAACTCGTGCGCCGCATGAAGGCCGGCGGCCCGCGCCCCGATATCGTCACCGACCAGACCTCGGCGCATGATCCGCTCAATGGTTACCTGCCGATCGGCTGGACCGTCGCCGAGCACAAGGCCAAGCGCGAAAGCGACCCGAAGGCCGTCGAGGCCGCCGCCCGCGCCTCGATGAAGCAACACGTCGAAGCCATGGTTGCCTTCTGGGATGCCGGCGTGCCGACGCTCGATTACGGCAACAACATCCGCCAGGTCGCCAAGGATGAGGGCCTGGAAAATGCCTTCGCCTTCCCGGGCTTCGTGCCGGCCTATATCCGCCCGCTGTTTTGCCGCGGCATCGGCCCGTTCCGCTGGGCAGCGCTTTCGGGCGATCCTGAGGATATCTACAAGACCGACGCCAAGGTGAAAGAACTGCTGCCCGACAACAAGCACCTGCACAACTGGCTCGACATGGCCCGCGAGCGCATCTCCTTCCAGGGCTTGCCGGCGCGCATTTGCTGGGTCGGCTTGGGCGATCGTCACCGCCTGGCGCTTGCTTTCAACGAGATGGTCAAGAACGGCGAACTCTCGGCCCCCGTCGTCATCGGCCGCGACCATCTCGACTCGGGCTCGGTCGCCTCGCCGAACCGCGAGACGGAAGCGATGCAGGACGGCTCGGACGCCGTGTCCGACTGGCCGCTCCTCAACGCGCTCCTCAACACCGCATCCGGCGCCACCTGGGTGTCGCTGCACCACGGCGGCGGCGTCGGCATGGGCTTCAGCCAGCATTCGGGCGTCGTCATCTGCGCCGATGGCTCCGACGATGCGGCAAAGCGCCTGGAACGCGTTCTCTGGAACGACCCGGCGACCGGCGTCATGCGCCACGCCGATGCCGGCTACGACATCGCCATCGATTGCGCCAAGGAGAAGGGCCTGCGGCTGCCGGGGATATTGGGGAACTGAGCCTACACGAGACGGATAGGGCCGCCGTATTTCGCGACGGTCTTATCCACCGTTATCAGGGAAAGACCTTCTGAAAAGGATTGCGCGACAAGAACCCGATCGAAAGGATCCTTGTGAATATGAGGAAGCCCCATCACCGCCAGAGCATGTTTGCCCAGCAATGGAAGCTCTTCATAGCCGTTCGCTAATAGATTGGTTCTAAGCTTTTCCGGATTGACTTCGAAATCGGTAAATCGCTTAAGAGATGCCTTGATCGCGATTTCCCAGATACTGATCGTGGAAAAGAAGATCTTGTTGTCCATGTCTTCAATCAGCTCGCGCGCCTTCGCCGGGAGGCGCCACGAAACTCCTGTCATCCAAAGCAGGATATGCGTATCGACGAGAAGTTTCATAGGTCTTTGAACTTGTCGGGATTGCCGTAGAACATCTCTTCGATTTCTTCGGCCATCATCGTATCAAAGTCATCCGGCACCTTAATCTGGCCATCCATGAAACCGATACGACGCTTTTTTGGCAGATCCGATTCAATCGGCACAACCTTTCCAATCGGCTTGCCGGCCTTGGCGATGATGAAAGACTCGCCGTTGGCAACACGCTCCATCAGCCGAGACAAATGCGTCTTCGCTTCATGAATGTTCACGGTTTCCACCATCATCAGCCTCCATTAGACTTAGTCCACTAAACTTAGTTTACTCCCCTCCCTTTTGCAACCTCCGGAGATTCCATGCCCCGCGCCACAATCCTGACCGCCACTAGCTACCGCCGCATGCCGTGGAAGAACGGCGGCGGGGAGACGGTGGAGATCGCGATTTCTCCAGAGGGAGCGGCTCTTTCCGCGTTCGACTGGCGGATCAGCATGGCGACGGTAGCGACCGACGGGCCGTTTTCGATTTTCCCCGAAATCGATCGGACGCTCTCGGTTCTCGATGGCGAAGGGATGTCGCTTGCGATCAACGGCCGCGCGCCTGTACTGCTGACCCAAACGAGCGATCCGCTGGCGTTTCCCGCCGACGTCGCTGTGTCGGCGACGCTCAAATCCGGGCCGATCACCGATCTCAATGTCATGACGCGACGTGGCGGCTGGCGGCACCGGGTTGAGCGCATCGTCATCGATGGCGCGGTCACGTTGGGCGGCGCGGCCGGCACGCTGCTCGTGTTTTGCCATCGCGGCGCGCTGGATATTGCCATGCCCGACGGCCAGGCGTCGCTGGCTGAAGGCGACACGCTGCTGCTGCGGGACGCAGCAGGCATGTCGCTCGAGATGGATGGCCGGGCGCTCTGCTACCTTATCACCATGGATGCCGCCTGACGCGGCAGCTACCGACAAGCCGCAATCGTCCGCACGGCAAATCACCCGCAAAACAATATTGTCACCATAGTCTATAAAATAGATAGTTTTATCTGTGTGGCGATCATGGCCCGCCTTAGTGTTTTCCCGTCGAAACACGTTGAGCCGACGCACAAGCGCGGCATCTGGGGGCGAAACATGAATATCAAGGGCATTATCGCGGGACTTACACTTGGCGTGGCTGCGGTGGCCGCGCCGTTCCTCGCGCAGGCAGCCGACAAGAAAGTCGTCGTTGCCTACCAGACGGACGCGCTGCCGTCGTCGGTCGCCATCGCCAACGGCGAGTTCGCCAAGGCGACGGGCTATGACATCGACTTTCGCAAGTTCAATTCCGGCGCCGAAATCTTCGCAGCAATCGCCTCGGGCGATGTGCAGGTCGGCTATGTCGGCTCCAGCCCGTTCGCGGCCGCCACCTCGCGCGGCCTTGCGGTCAAGGCCTTCTACCTCTCCTCGATCTCCGGCATCGACGAGGCGCTGGTCGTCCGTGACGGTTCGGGGATCTCCTCGCTCGACGACCTGGGGCAAGAAGCTGGCGGCAGCCCCCGTCTCCACCGATCACTACCAGCTACTGGCGCTGATCAAATCGCTCGGCCTCAGCGAGAAGGACGTACAGGTCTTCGCCATCCCGCAGCCCGAGATCGTCGCCAGCTACAATCGTGGCGATATCGACGGCGGCTTCGTCTGGGATCCGGCGCTGACCGAACTGAAGAAGAAGGGCAAGGTGCTCGTCACCTCGAAGGACGTTGCCGACAAGGGCGCGCCGACCTTCTCGGCCTGGGTCGCGGCCTCGAAATTCGCCGATGAGAACCCTGCATTTCTGAAGGGCTTCGCCGGCGTCATCAACACCTATTACGCCTCCTTCGCCAAGGACAAGAAGGCTTGGGATGCCGACAGCGAGAATGCCAAGCTGCTCGCCAAGACGCTCGGCGGCACGCCTGAACAGCAGGCGGCGGCGCTGAAGAACCTGACGCTTCTGACGCCCGACATCCAGGCATCCGACGCATGGCTCGGCGGCGGTGAAAAGGCCGGTGCGGCCAAGATCCTCAAGGATACCGCGACCTTCCTGAAGGAGCAGGGCAAGGTCAGCGAAGTGCTCCCGAGCTACGCTGCCTTCGTGACCGCGGATGCGCTGGCCAATCCGAGCAACTGAGCCGATGTCGGCAACGACGCTGGCGCGACACCGCGCCGGCGTCCTCATTTCAGAAAGACCACCATGCTCAAAGTCGATCACGCGAGCGTCTATTTCCAGACACGAGACGGCCGGACGGTTCACGCGCTCGACCGCGTCTCGCTCGCCATTCCCGAAAACAGCTTCGTCGTGGCGCTCGGCGCCTCCGGCTGCGGCAAGTCCACGCTGCTCAACGCCATCGCCGGCTTCCTGCCGCTGTCGGAGGGCGCGATCACGCTGGACGGGCGGCCCGTCACCTCGCCGGGCGCCGATCGCGGCGTCGTGTTCCAGAAGGACACGCTGCTCCCCTGGAAGACGGTGATCGACAATGTCGCCCTCGGCCTGAAATTCGCCGGTGTGCCAAGAAATGCCCGCCGCGAGCGCGCCGAGCAATTGTTGCACCTGGTCGGGCTCAAGGATTTCGCGGCCGCCTTCCCCTATGAGCTCTCCGGCGGCATGCGCCAGCGGGTCGGCATTGCCAGAGCGCTCGCCACCGAGCCCGCCGTGCTATTGATGGACGAGCCCTTCGGCGCGCTCGACAGCCTCACCCGCGAACAGATGCAGGAGCTGCTGGTGTCGATCTGGAAGGAGACGCATACCCGCATCTTCTTCATCACCCACTCGATCGAGGAGGCGCTGTTTCTCGGCACCCAGGTCGTGGTGATGTCGCCGCGCCCGGGCCGCATCGTTGCCCGCTTCGACCTCGATTTCGTTCGTCGCTTCGCCGAGACCGGTGATGCCAGGGCGGTGAAGACATCGCCGGAGTTCGCCAATCTGCGCGAGGAAATTCGAGACATCCTGCATGGGTCGGAAGAGCTGAGGAGTGCCGCCGAATGAGCGATTTCACCGAAACCGGCCGCGTCGTCATCGGCTCGCCTGCGGAACAGCCGAAACTCGTCAAGATGAAAGGCTTCGGCGCCGGCGAAAAGCCGACCGTGCTGATCAGCATCGCAACCGCGCTCGTGCTTCTCGCCGCCTGGTGGCTCGTGGCAAAACTGGCGCTGGTGCCGCATCTCTTCCTGCCGACGCCACAGGAGGTCTGGACGCAGGTGGGGGCGATCTACAATGACGGCTATGCCGGCGCCTCGCTCTATGAGCATGTGTCCGCAAGCCTTTTCCGCATCGTCACCGCTGCCGCCATCGCGACGGTCGTCGGCATTCCCGTCGGCCTGCTGATGGGCTTGAACCGATGGGTCAAGGGCGTGCTGGATACGCCGATCGAATTCTACTGGCCGCTGCCGCCGCTTGCCTATCTGCCGCTGATGATCATCTGGCTCGGCATCGGCGAGACTTCCAAGGTGACGCTGCTGGTGCTTGCCATGTTCGCGCCGATCTGCCTTTCGGCGCAGGCCGGTGTCCGCTCGCTGCCGATCGAGCGCGTCAACGCCGCCCGGTCGCTTGGCGCCCGGCCCTGGCAGATTCTCGTTAGCATCGTGTTGCCCTCGGCGCTGCCGGAGATCCTGACGGGGCTGAGGATCGCGCTCGGCATCGGCTGGGGCACGCTGGTGGCCGCTGAGCTGATCGCCTCGACGCGAGGGATCGGCTACATGATCATGTCGGCGTCGCAGTTTCTGGCCACCGACGTCGTCTTCGTCGGCATCGGCATCATCGCCGCCTGCGCCTTCTCCTTCAGCGCCGCCATCCGCATCCTGGAAGCCGTGCTCGTGCCGTGGAAGGGGAAAAGCTAGAAGCAGTGGCGATGCAGTTTGCGAGCGCCACCGCGATCGGCTTGGCTACGCCTTGAACTTGGCTTCCAGCACGTCGAGCATGTCGAAGGCCGTGAGGATGTTGCCAAACAGGTAATCCGCGGATGGCAGCTCCATCTTTTCGCCCTTGAGGTTGGCGAAGGTCGGCAGCGCCTTGAGCTTTTCGCTCATCGCGCCCGGACCCTTGGCGCCCTCGTCCTCAAGAAGCAGGATGAAATCGGCCTCCAGAAGATCGAGCCGTTCGAGGCTGATGTTGATGAAGCCGTCATTGCTGGTGATCTGCTGCTGCGGGGGTGCGCGGAAGCCCACATCCTTCAGCACGCTCCAGGTGAACGAGGTGTCCTGCAGCATGTAGCGCACGAGATTGGTGCGAACACGGGCAATCGTCGCCGTTCCGATATTGCCGCTGATCGCTTGGCGCACCTGACCGACGCGCTCGTCGTATTTCGCCAGGAGGTCTGTCGCCTGCGTCTGACGACCGGTGGCACTCGCAATCGTCGTAAGCGTCTTGCGCCAGTCCTTGGGCTGCACGTCGATGAGCACGGTGGGTGCGATCTGACTGTAGCGATCGTACATGCCCTGCAGATCGGGGATGTCGTCGTTGCTCATCAGGATGAGGTCGGGCTCGAGCGTTAGCACCGTTTCGAAATTGGGCTCCCCCGACGATCCGATGTAGCCGAGATCGGCCGGCAGACGCTCGGCGACTCCCTTCGCGAAACCGCCCGTGAAGTTCGGCCGGGATGCGCCGACAGGTGTAATTCCGAGCGCGACGGTCGGCTGCAGCACGTCGTCGCCATCCGATACGACCACCCGCTTCGGCGATTTCGGCACCTGCACCGGACCAAACATGCCATCCACGGTGATCGTCTCTTCCTGGGCCAGCACCGGGCCGGCCGCAAGCAGCAGCGATGCGGCAATGATCTCGCGTCGTGTCAGTCGCAGCGACAATGTCTTATCCTTTCGTTGTCCTGTCGGAATTGTCATGCAGTCCGCGCGGCACCACCAGCGGCGTGCCGACGACCGGATCCTCGATGATGATGCTGTCGAGGCCGAACACCTCGCGGACCAGCGACTCGGTCACGATGTCGGCGGGCTTGCCCTCGGCGATGGCGCGGCCGCCGCGCATGGCAATCATGTGGGTGGCGTGGCGGCAGGCCTGGTTGAGGTCGTGCAGCACGGCGGCGATCGTGTAGCCGCGCTCGCGGTTGAGCCGCTCCAGCAGAAGCATCAGCTCCATCTGGTGGGCGATATCGAGGAAGGTGGTCGGTTCGTCGAGCAGCAGAAGCGGGGTCTCCTGCGCCAGCACCATGGCAATCCAGGCCCGCTGACGCTGGCCGCCAGACAATTCGTTGACGCGGCGGCCGGCGAGATCGTTCATGCCGGTGGCTTCGATCGCCGAGGCCACAGCCTGTTCGTCGGCACGGCTCCACTGGCGTAGCAGGTTCTGGTGTGGGTAGCGGCCACAGGCAACGAGTTCGGTGACTGTAATGCCGTCGGGCGCCACCGAGCTCTGCGGCATGAGGCCGACGCTGCGGGCGAACTCCTTGCCCGGGATGCTCGAAATCGCGCGGCCGTCGAGCAGGACGTCGCCCCGGCCGGGCATCAGCAGCCGCGACAGGGCTTGCAGCAGCGTGGATTTTCCACAGGCATTGGGTCCCACGATCGCGGTGAAGGACCCTGATGGAACCGTCACGGACAAATCCCGCGCGATGACGGACTTGCCGTATGCGAGTTCGACGGACTGCGCCTCGAGACGGGGAGCGGTTTGAAGGTTCACGCGCGACGTGCCTCCCTGATGATCAGCCAAAGGAAATAGGTGCCGCCGATGCACAGCGTCACGACGCCGACGGGGAGCTGGGTGGGCGCGAAGCCGTGCTGCGCGACGTAATCGGCACTCGACAGCAATACGGCGCCGGTTGCCATGGATGCGGCAAGCGAGGTGCCCGCCGTGCGGGTGATCGCATGGGCGATCGGTGGCGAAGCCAGCGCGACGAAGGGAATGGGGCCGGCAACCGCCGTCACGAGCGCGGTGGCGACGATGGCGAGCGCCATCAGCGCCAGCCGCGCCGCTTCGACCGGCACACCAAGCGCCTTGGCGCGGCTGTCGCCCATCTCCATGAGGCGCAGCGGCCGCGAGAGCATGAGCGCCAGGAGGATGACCGGAATGGCCAGCCACAGGATCAGCGACAGCTGCTGGCCGGTGATCTTGGCGAGCGACCCCATGCCCCAGGTGCTGGCGGCCATTGCCGTCGACAGCGACGATTTGAGCAGGATCCAGTGGTTGGCCGAGGTCAGCATGGCGCTGATGCCGATGCCCACGACAATCAGCTGAAATCCCTGGATACCCTTGCGCCAGGTGAGCAGGTAGACCACGAGTGCAGTGACAAGGCCGCCGGCTATGGCGCTGCCGGCGAGCACCAGCCAGCTGCCGCCGGCAAAGGTGATCGCCAGGATGGCGCCGGTATAGGCGCCTGCGTCGAAGCCGACAATATCGGGGCTGCCGAGCGGATTGCGGGTGACCGATTGAAAGACCGCGCCGCCCAGCCCCAGCAGGGCGCCGAGGATGGCGGCGCCGGCGGCCCGCGGCATGCGCCAGTCCAGCACGACCATGCGGACGCGGCGCTCGCCGCCACCCGTCATCACGTTCAGGACGTCGAGAACGGGAACGTGCATCTGCCCGCTGACGAGGGCGGCGATCATGATGGCGGCGGCAAGCGCGAAAAGCGCGGAGCATGTGATGAGCAGACGCCTGTCGATCAGCAAGGCGAGCCGTTCGCCGGGCGCACGGAGGATGATGCGTCGCCGGGAAAAGGAGGAATGCAGGCTCATAGCGCGCTGACCTTTCGCGTGCGGACCAGCCAGACGAGAACGGGGGCGCCGATGAAGGCGGTGACGATTCCCACCTGGATCTCGGCGGGACGCATGCTGAAACGGCCAAGGATATCGGCGCCCAGCAGGACGATAGGTGCGAGAAGAAGCGTGTAGGAAAAAATCCAGCGCTGATCGGTGCCGGCGATCCATCGCGCCGCGTATGGAACCATCAGCCCGATGAAGCCCAGCGGCCCGGCCGCCGCTGTCGCTGCACCGGTCAGCAGCATGACAGCGAGGACGACCACCGCGCGGGCACCGCCGATGCCGGCGCCCAGCGACCGGGCCTGATCGTCTCCGAGTGCCACGACATTGAGAACCGGTGCCGATATCATCGCCAGCACGATGCCGATGACGATGAACGGTGCGGTGACCGCAAGATTGTCGTAACCGGTGACTGCCAGCGAACCGACCTCCCAGTTGAGCATATGATCGAACGTATTCGGGTCGAGAAAGATCAGCGTTGAGGTGAGGCCGCGCAGCACCGAACCGATAGCCACTCCGGCCAGCGTCAGACGCAAAGGCGTGGCGCCGGCGCGTCCACCCATGGCTGCCAGATAGACGGCGATGGCCGCAAGCCCGGTGCCGGCGAAGGAGAACCAGATCAGCGAAAGGGGATGGGTGATGCCCAGGAGCCCGATGGCGACGACCATAGCAAATGCCGCGCCGGCGTTGATCCCCAGCACGCCGGGATCGGCCAGCGGGTTGCGGGTCAACGCCTGCATCAGCGCACCGGATAACGCAAAGGCGATACCTGCCATGACGCCGAGCAGTGTCCGGGGAAGGCGAAGCGACCAGATGGTCTCGCTATCCGTGGTGCTGCCCGGAGAGATGAATGCGGAGACGACGTCACTAAGCGGTATCGTTCGCGCGCCGACCGCCAGGGAGAGACAGACAACGAAAGCGAGAGCGCCGGCTGCGATCACCAGGCCGAGGACGCGACCGCTTCGACTGCCTATCCTTTCGGTTCTTGCTGCAAATGTGGTATCCGCCGGAGAGTGGGCGCTCATGAAACCTATCGCTGGTCCTTCACGAGATCGCCTCCCTTCGATCTATTGCTGACAAATTGTGTCAGCTTTTGACCATCTGAGGTCATTGAAGTCAATTCGTTATTCAGTGAAAGCTCGATCAGGAGATCGTGAACGACCGCACTCGGCGAGCGGGATACCCGCGATCGCCGGTGATTTAATCTACTAATTTTGTAGAAAATTCGTTGCGAAATGATCCATGCGAATTTAAATGATACGATCGGTCTTCCGCAGTAGGATGGGACCGACCGGAACATGGAATTGAACCTGCGCGCATGATGGATCAAGAGAGGCTCTTTTCCGACAGACCGCGAGCAGGGTCGCCGCATGCGGTGACCGTTGCCGTCATCGGGGGAGGGGTGTCCGGTGCGGGCGTCGCCTATCATCTGGCGCTCGCTCTCAGCGAAGAGAGATTCGATATCGTCGTCTTCGAACCGCGGGCGGAGATCGGCCGCGGCCTTGCTTACGATACCCTCGATCCCGCGCATCGGATCAACGTGCCGGCGGTACGAATGAGTCTGCTGCCTGATCATCCGGAAGATTTCGTGGAATGGATCGAGCGAAACGACGCTCTCACCGACGATCCGGAGGCGGTTCGGCCGAATGGTGCCGTTTTTCCGCGCCGCGCGCTGTTCGGCGCTTATGTCGCGTCCGCCTTGCGGCCGTTCGTCGATACTGGGGTTATCAAGCATCGGCGGGCGAAGGTTGCGCATGTCGAGCGTGCCGATGGCCATTGGACCGTGTTCGACAGCGAAGGACGCGGCACGGAAGCAGACCTTCTTGTCATCGCGACCAGCCATCCGGCGCCGGACGCGCCCGCCAATCTCGCGCGGGCGCTCGAGGGACATCCTCGCTTCGTTGCGGATTCAACGGTGCCGGGATCACTCGATGTGATCCGTCCCGAGGACAGGGTCCTGATCGTCGGCAACGGCCTGACCTCGGCGGATATCGTGGCGTCGCTCAGCCGCAACGGCCACCGTGGGCCGATCACCTCGATCTCGCGGCGCGGCCTGCGTTCGCGCGGTCACGCGCCCCGCCAGCAGGATCCGTTCGGCGACTTCGAGGCCGTGCCTGTCGATAGCGCCAGCGGCCTTTTGCGCAGCGTCCGCCAGGCAATCGGCGAGGCGGCGTCGCAAGGTGTGACCTGGCATGCCGTCATCGATCAGGTGCGCGGCCATGGCCATGACATCTGGCGGAACCTCCCGGTTGCCGAGCGGCGACGTATCGTGCGTCACCTGAGGCCCTTCTGGGACGTTCACCGGTTCCGTATCGCCCCGCAGGTGGAAGAGGTCCTGGACAATGCAGTGGCTTCGGGTCGCCTGGAGATACTGGCAGCGTCCGTTGGCTCCATTGTGCGTTCGGGCGAGGAGATATCCGTGACGCTGCGGAGAAAACATGCCGCGCCGCTCGAACGCGTCTACGACGCCGTTGTCGTCACGACCGGCCCCGCCCATGGCGGCATTCTGGACAGCCAGCCATGGCTGGCGGCCCTGCGCGACGAGGGATATCTACGGCTCGATCCCACGGGTCTCGGTCTCGCCTGCACCGAGCGCTCGGAAGCGATCGGCGCCGACGGGCAGGCCGATCCGTCGCTTCTGATCTCAGGCCCGCTGGCACGAGGCACGTTCGGCGAACTGATGGGACTGCCGCAGATCACCGAGCATGCGGTTTTCGTCGCCAATGAACTTGCCGCCAAGGTTAGGGCGTTTCGCGGATAGGCTCAGCTTTCGCGTTCGGCGAAGGCTTCCAGTTCGGGATCGAAATCGACCTTCACGACGTTGTTGAATACGGCGGTTGCCAGCATGATCCCGGCGAAGGCGACGAGATCGACCAGCGTCTTCGCGTCGTAGCGTTCCTTCAGCTTCGCCCAGATGTCGTCCGGCACGGCGTTGGAATCGGCGACGATCGCCTTGCCGAAACGATCTAGAAGCGCCTCCTCCTCGGAAAGCACCAGTGCATCGGGATCGAAGCCGTTGTTGATCAGCGCGCGCCGGAAGAAGGTGATGGCGATCTTCGATTTGGTGGCCTTGGAGATCGCGTGGGAGAAGATCCAGATGGAGCGGTCGGGGACGTTGGACAGTTCGGCGCGCAGCGTGAACCACTCCGCATAGATGCGATGGGCCGAAGGCGAATGAAGAAGCGTGCGCTTCATGTTGGTCATCCGGCCGCGAACCGCGACTTCTTCGTCGTGGGCGGCCTTGATCTCGGCGGAGGCAGTGGCGTAGTCGATCTGCGGGATATGGCTCATGATGTGGGCTCGTTCGTCGTGCATTGTGGCCTCGCCAGGATGGACGAGACCGCCGAGTGTTACTCCAGGACGGACCGTGCAGGAAGGATGAATGGAGAAGTTAGTCGCGGGTGACTGAATGAACGATCGCTTTTGATGCGCTACGCCGCGTGGGTCCGCGAGACGTAACGCGGGTCGGCGAAGCAGTAGCGGTTGCGTCCGCCGCTCTTGGCGTCGTAGAGCGCTCCATCGGCGGCGGCAAAGATATCCTTGGGCTCGGCGTAACCTGCGGCAAGCGCCACACCCACCGAGGCGCCGATGCCGAGTTGCCTGCCGGTCTCGTCGCATGCACCGGCAATCGACGTCACGATCGTGCCGGCGATCCGCTCCGCTTCATCCGGCGAGGAGCAGCGATGCAGCACGGCGAATTCGTCACCGCCGATCCGGGCAATGAGGTCTGCACCGGCGAGTGATTCCCTGAGGCACCTTCCCGCCGCGATCAAACATTGGTCACCGGCCTGGTGTCCCAGCCGGTCGTTGACCTGCTTGAAGCCGTCCAGATCGATGAGGAAAAGCGCCAGTTGCTGCTTCGAGGCGGACGCGGCGCAGAGCGCCTGGAACCTCGATTGAAACTGCGTGCGGTTCGGCAGGTCGGTCAGCATGTCGAATTCCGCGAGATGACGGATCTCGTCGAACATCTTCTTTTCGGCGGTGATATCCTGCTTCATGCCGAAAATGCGGACGGGGGTGTCGCCCTCGCATTCGACCGTGGCGGTGATCCGGATCCAGCGGTGGTTGCCCTTGGCGGTGATGATCTCGGCGTCGAGGCTGAAGCCGTCGCGCTCGCGGATCGCCCTGCTGCGCCGCTCGGTCAGTTCGGCAAGGGATTTTTCGGAGTAGAGCTTGACGAGTTCATTCCGGTCCAGCGGGTGTCCGAGAGGGAGGTCGAAGAGCTCGTAGACCATGTCGGTCCAGGCCAGCCGTTCGTCCTTGAGATCGCATTCCCAGACACCGATGCGAGCCGCGCGCGAGGAGTGGTCGAACAGCTTCTTCAGGTGGGCGAGGGCGTCGACCGTGCTGTCGGCGGTCGCTTCCCGTGCGCTTCGCGGCATGCCGGTGAGCCGCGAGGTGACCTGACGCACAATCGATGACAACATTTATCGTTCCTGCATGAGCAAAAAGGCCTTCATGCCTTCCAGTCTGCATCTTCTTCAGCAAAGGTTGACGTTGTGCTGCAGAAGTAGCTTTCCCACTGATTTTTTAGGGGAAAAAGCGATCATGCCTAACGAACTGCTAAATCAGCAATTGTCGATTTTCGGCAGAGTCCGATCAGGATGCGGAACGCCGCGCCGCCATGGCGTCGGTGGTCTCCGCCGGCGTTGAGGCGTTGCCGTCGCCGGCGCGTGCGAGGCGCCCCATTGCACGCAACCGATCGATCAGATCGCTGCCGTCGCTCGACGCTCTCGTGCGCTCGAGCTGTTCATATTCGAGTGCCGCCTGCTGCCAATGTTGGCCGCTGCGACCCTCCGGCCGGCCTTCGGCCTCCCAGAGCGCGTAGGCGCGCTGATTGATCCAATCGTCCTTGCTTCGAAACATGAGTGACCCCGAACAATAGAAGAATGAAAACCTATTCTTCGAGGGTTGCAGACACAGCTTAGCAAGTCGTTACCGCAGTGCAGCAATGACACCCGGATTCTGCAATCATTGCTGCGTGCGACACTTAGTCCGATTTGGCAGCGCTTCGTTCTTCTTCCGGCAGCCACGAGCGGTAAAGCGGATGATCGGGCTCGATCGGCAGCCGGCTCGGCTGGCCGGTGCGCTGCGAATGATAGGCCGCCGTCACAAGTTCGAGCGAGTTGCGCGCATCCTGCAGCGTCACCGGCGGCTCGCCGCCGTCGACGAGAGCCCGATGGAACAACTCGAACTGGCGGGTATAGCCGTCTTCCTTGATCTCGTAGCCCGCGAGCGCCGTATCGACGCGCTGCTGGTGCTCCTCGGTCCCGGCAATGAACGACCAGGGATCGCGGCCCATGGTGTAGGGCTCGAGGATGCTTTCGGCCACGAGATCGTTGAAGCAGAAGCGCAGCCGCGAGATCTCCTTGCGGGACCCCAGCGTCATCGACAGCGTCGCCAGCGAGCCGTTCTGCATCTTCACCGCCAGCGCGGCCGTGTCCTCCACCTGAATCGGATTGACCAGCGTGGCGCCATAGGAAAAGACCTCGGCGCAGGCGCCGTGCACATAGTTCAGCATGTCGTGGGCATGGATCGCGTGACCGAGCAGGCCGCCGCCGAGTTCCGTCGCCCATTTTCCCCGCCAGGGAACGGCGTAGTAATCCGGCCCACGCCACCAGTGTGTTTCGATGGTGGTAAGGAACGGCGCGCCGGTCAGCCTGTGCTCGATCAACATCTTCAGCTTCTGCAGGCCGGAGCCGTAGCGATACTGGAAGATCGGCATCAGTTTCGGACCAGCGGCCCGCTCGACGATGCGGCTCATCTCGTCGACCTCGGCGATCGAGCCGAACAGCGGCTTTTCGCAGATCACGTGCTTTCCCGCCTCGATCGCCTTGCGGCAAAGGTCGAAATGCGAGCTCGGCGGTGTGCAGATGTCGATGACGTCGATATCCGGCCGGGCGATCAGCGTCTCGGCATCCTGGGTGTACTCTGCGATGCCGAATTCATCGCAGAGCGCTCTGCCGCGTTCCTCGTCCAGCGAGCAAAGGACGGGAACTTCGAACAGGTCCCTGTTCCAGGAAAAGCCGGCGAGGTGGCGCGAGGCGATGCCGGCTCCGATGACGCCGACGCGAAACTTCTGGGGCATGGCGGTCTCCTCAGCGATGGCCCAGGCGCGCGGCCTTGGCTTGTGCTTCGAGCGACAGGCGGCAGACTTCGTAGACATGCGCCTGAGGCATCGCGGTTTCGCTGCGCGCCTTGACGTCGGCAACGAAGGCATCGAAGTAGTCGAGCTTCTCGTTGCTGCAGTCGATGTGGGTCATCTCCTTGCCGTTGACGAGGAAGAGGTGATCCTTGCCCGGGCGGCCTGTTATATCGATGTATTTGCGCAGCTCGATGTAGCCTTCGGTTCCCAGGATCGTCAGACGCCCGTCGCCCCAGGTCGGCAGCGCCTCGGGCGTGAACCAGTCGACGCGGATATATCCCGACGCCTTGTCGGAGCGCAGCAGCACTTCGCCGAAATCCTGGAAGGCCGGCCTGTCAGGCATACCGAAATTGCCGACCGAGCTTGCGACGACTTCACCCGATGTGGAGCCGGTGTAGAACAGGAACTGGTCTACCTGATGCGAGGCGATATCGACGATGATGCCGCCGAATTTTTCCGGGTCGAAGAACCAGTCGGGCCGGGTCGGCAACTGCAGGCGGTGGGGGCCCATGCCGAGCGTCTGGATGACGGTGCCGATGGCGCCTTCGCGGACAAGCTTACCTGCCTTGACCGCAGAGCGCACGCAATGGCGTTCGGAGAAGCAGATCGAAAAGATCCGACCCGTTTCGGCGACCGTCTTCTCGATTTCTTCCAGCTGCGAGAAGGTCGTCACGCCGGGCTTGTCCGTCATCACGTCCTTGCCGGATTTCATCGCCCGGATCGCAAGGCCGGCGCGGTCGGCGGGAACGGCGGCGATGCAGATCACGTCGATCGAAGGATCGGCGAAGATCGCGTCTCGATCGATCTGCGGCGCATCGGGATAGGTGGTCTTGAAGTTTTCCAGCAGCGCCGGGACCGATGTGCGGGGGCAATAGCCCACGAACTCGGCACCTGCCGCCAGCAATCCCTTCACGTGATCGAACGTATGCCCATGGTCGATCCCCACGACGGCAAATCTCAACATCGCGACACTTTCCTCCTGATATGCTCCGGCGTTCGGACCAACGGAATCCGTGGACGCCCTCCTCGCTTGGGAACAGACCGCGAAAGGACCTGCCTGTCAAGGCCGAGGCGCCGGTGTCGATCGTCGAAAATCACGTTAAGTATATGAAAAATATAAATATATTTTTGTATCTAAATAGTTATTTACTAACCGGGTTCGAGGTGGCACGATATATGCACCGTCACGAGAGGTTCCTTTTGTTGTTGGAGGAAGAATGACGGCTTTGATTACTGACATTGCAAGCGCCGCGGGACAGCTGGAGACAGCGATACTGAATGCAACGGTTACCCGTGCCGAGCTCTATTCGGCGACCAACTCTCTGAAAACGAAAGCGAAAATCCTCCCACAGGTACTGGTGCAACAGTACCCGCAGCTATCGTCGATCGAATGCGAACTGCGCGGTGTGCTGGAAACCTGCTCACAGGCCATTGACCGGAAATCGATCAATCCGGTGGTCGCAAAAGCGGCAATCTCGCTCGCGCACGAGTATCAGATCGTCATAGAGGGGCTGAAGCGGGAGACCGTCTAGTATCCCGGCCTTTGCCTCACATGGCAATCAGGCGCCGAGCTACAACCGCGTCCATACGAGCGAGCGGCAGATCACCTTCATCGTGCAGCCGCGCATCTTCACCGTGTCGCCTGAGAGCGTCAGCACGCCCTCGAAGGTCTTCCGGCTGTCGGGTTCGGTGATCGTCCCTGAAAAGCTGCCATTCGCCCCGGTAAACGATCCGATCGTTTGACCGGCGTGCTCGCCAGTTTTCATGGTGATGCAGAAGCCCTTGCCGCATTCACCGATCACTGCCGTCGTTCCTACCGGCGTCTTCCAGAGGCCGACAACCGGATCCTGCGCCAGCCCGGGCGACGTCACTGACACCGCGTTCATCAGCGCCAGAGGCGCCGCCAAAAGAGATAGCCTTTCCATGGGACACTCCCATCGGTTCTTTAACAAGGTCAAAGTGGCCAATGCGCCGCCTGCCATGATCTGTGCGCGATAAGCAGCGCGGCAATGGCCCTGTGCGTGTCAGGAAATTCATATAGGCAGGAAGAATGGCAAGGCAAAGGCAAACGACGTAAAGGCAAACGGGAGACTGCCCCGGCAATCTCCCGCTTGCTTCGATCGATCAGCAGCTCGGCTCTACGCTTCCAGCCACTTCACCTGTTCCGGCGTCAGCTTGATGTCGAGCGCAGAGAGGCTGTCCTCCAGCTCGGCGATCGTGCGCGGCCCGATCAGCGGAATGACCGGGAAGGGCTGGGCGATGACATAGGCGAGCGCGATGTGGATCGGGCTACGGCCAAGCTTGTCGGCGAGCTCGATCGCCCGGTCGCGGCGTTCGAAGTTGCGGTCGGAATACCAGCAACGAACGATTTCCTCGTCGTCACGCTTGTCGCGTCCGGCGCGGTCGGTGAAGAAGCCTCGACCCTGACTCGACCATGCGAAGTTCGGCACCTGCCGTTCGGCAAGCCACCGCTTCCACTCATCGGTGGAGGACGTCACGCATCCGGCCCAGATCGGGTCGAGCATTTCGGCCAGCGAGTAGTTGTTCGACAGCGCCGCGGGCGCCGCCTTGCCGTTCTTCGCCGCATAGGCCGCCGCCTCGTCCATGCGCTCGCGGGTCCAGTTGGAGCCGCCGAAGATGCCGCGGATGCGGCCGCGCTTGACCTCGGCATCCATGGCATCGACGAACTCGCCGACCGGAACGTCGGTGTTGTCTCGGTGCATGAAATAGATGTCGACATAGTCGGTCTTCAGGCGGTTCAGCGACTGGTCGAGCTGCTTGGCGATCACGTCGGGATAGACGAGCGGCGAGTGCGCGCCCTTGCCGATCAGCACGATCTCCTCGCGGTTTACACCGCGGCTCGTGTGCCAATCACCGAAGATGCTCTCGGTCTTGCCACCGCCATAGACGAAGGCGGTGTCGAAGACGTTGCCGCCGGCTTCATAGAAGGCGTCTAGGGTCAGCGACGCGGCGGCGAAGCTCGGGAAAAACTCGAAGCCGAGGGTGACCACCGATGCTGGCTTGGAGATGCCGGGGATCTGGCGCTTCGGGATGCTGTTGCCGAGCGCGACCTTGCCGCCGGCGAGGTTGGACGTGCGCTTGGCGGCTTTCTCGACGCTGTATTCGAGGCCGATCGACGCGCGCCATTGGTCGAGGACGCGAAGGTTTCCGATGGAATCCGCCCAGTTCATGCCCGGCGCGGTGAACTCCGTCTTGCCGGCACGGATCGCGTCGCCCGCGGCATCCACCTCGAAGGAGTAGAGCCAGCGCTCTTCCTTGACTTCGACGGTCTGCTGCTCGTTGCCCTTGATGATCTCGATCTTGCCGACGCCGCCCTTGTGTCCGGAAGCGAACCAAAAGTCCTTGACCTCGATGCGGCCATCCGAGCCGATGATGCGGAGCGTATTGTCCTGGTTCGCCATGATCGAGCACGAGACCTCGGCGATGATACCGCTAGGGAACTGCAGTACTGCCGATGCCCACTCATCGACACCGGACTGGCCGAGATGGCCGACGCCCGAAACCTTCGTAGGCTCCACGAACGGCTTGCCCTCGGCCGCACCGGCAATCAGGCGTACCATCGAGACGGGATAGCCGCCGACATCGAGAATGCCGCCGCCGGCCGTCTCGTTGGCGAACAGCCGATGCTCCGGCCGGAAGGTGCCCATGTCGAAGCCGAAGCTGGAGCGGATGATGCGAACCGTGCCGATGACGCCGCTCTTGACCAGCTCGAGCAGCTTGGCGGTCTGCGGGTGCAGGCGGTACATGAAGGCCTCGCCGGCAAATACGCCGGCCTTTTTGGCTTCATGGTAGATGGCATCGGCGTCGAAGGCCGTCAGCGCGATCGGCTTTTCGACGAGCACATGCTTGCCTGCGCGGATGGCCTTGATCGCCCATTCGGCATGGCCGGTATGCGGGACGGCGATGTAGACGGCGTCGATATGGCTGTCCTGCAACAGTGCCTCGTAGCCGTTGACGATGCGGGCGCCTGGGAAATTGTCGGCGAGGCCCGGCTTGTCGGGGTTGCGGGTGGCGATCGCGGCGAGCTTGCCGGTGCGCGAGTGGGCGATGCCGTCGGCGAAGGTGCGCGCGATGGTGCCTGGGCCGATGATGCCCCAGCGGATCGGTTGATCTGAGCTCATGGAATATCCTCTTTCATTGCTCTGTCTTGGGAGGGATCTGCGATCAGCGCAGCCGTTTGCCGGCGCTGTCGAACAGGAAGGTGCGCCGGGCAGGGAGCCCGACGGTAAGTTGGTCGCGATTGCCTGCCGTTCGCGATTCCGGTCTCTCGATGATCAGCTGCTCGCCCTCTGCCGTCGTGGCGTAGATGTAGCTGGTGTTGCCGAGATGCTCGGCGACATCGACCGCGACGGTGAGATCCGCGTCGCCCTTGGTGGCATCGACGAAATGCTCCGGCCGAAGCCCGAGCGTCACAAGGGTGCCGACGTCGACCGGGCTGGTCAGCGGCAGGGCGAGGCGAACGCTGTTGTCGGCGGCAAGCGCCACGGTAACGGTCGCGGCGTCGCGGGCGACGACCTCGGCCTTCAGGAAGTTCATCTTCGGAGAGCCGACGAAGCCGGCGACGAACTGGTTGGCGGGATCGTCGTAGAGATCGAGCGGCGCGCCGATCTGCTCGATGTTGCCGGCGCGGAGCACGACGATCTTGTCGGCCAGCGTCATCGCTTCGGTCTGGTCGTGGGTCACGTAGATCATCGTCGTGCCGAGCTGCTTGTGCAGCCTCGAGATCTCGACGCGCATCTGCACGCGCAACTCAGCATCGAGGTTGGAGAGCGGCTCGTCGAACAGGAACACCTGCGGCTCGCGTACGATCGCCCGGCCGATGGCAACGCGCTGGCGCTGGCCGCCGGAAAGCTGTTTCGGTCGGCGCTGCATCAGCTCGTTGATCTGCAGGATGTTGGCAGCGTGCTGCACGCGCTTTTCCGTGTCTTCCTTCGCATTGCCGTTCATGCGCAGGCCGAAGCTCAGGTTCTCCTCGACGGTCATGTGCGGGTAAAGCGCGTAGGACTGGAAGACCATGGCGATGCCGCGGTCCGCCGGCTCGACATCGTTGACGACCTTGCCGCCGATGTTGATCTCGCCGCCGGATATGTCCTCCAGCCCGGCGATCATCCTGAGCAGCGTGGACTTGCCGCAGCCGGACGGGCCGACGAAGACGACGAACTCGCCGTCCTTCACCTCGAGATTGGCGCCATGAATGATTTCCAGCGCGCCGAAGCGCTTGATGACGTTGGTCAGTGAAAGCTCTGCCATGCGGCCTCCGATTATTTGACTGCGCCGGCCGCGATGCCAGCGATGAAGTGGCGCTGCAGAGCCACGAAGACGACGAGGATGGGTGCGGTGAGCAGCACCGCGCCGGCCATGATGCCGCCCCAGGACACCTTGGTGAGCCCGATCAGCGTGCCGAGCGCCACGGGCGCGGTCACCATACCGGGCTTTGAGTTGATCAGCAGCGGCCAGAGGTAGTTGTTCCAGGACACCAGGAAGAGGATGATCGACAGCGCCGCCATGGTCGGCCGCGCCAGGGGCAGGGCGACGCGCAGGAAGATCTGCCACTCCTTGACGCCTTCGACGCGGGCGGCGTCGAAGAGTTCGCCGGGCATCATCGAAAACGCTTGGCGCATGAAGAGCACGCCGAGCGAGTTGAACAGCGGCGGCACGATCAGCGCCACCCAGGTGTTCGCCAGCTTGAACTCGCGGGCGACCATGATGAACTGCGGGATGACGACAACGGCGAACGGCAGGGTGATGGTGCCGAGGATGATGGCGGTGACGACGGTGCGGCCGGCGAAGCGATAGCGCGCCAGCGCCCACCCGGCCATCGAGGTCAGCATCACCGAAAGCACGGTGTAAATGACCGCAACGGTGATCGAGATGAACATCGCGCGCAGGAAGTTTGTATCGGCCTGCAGGTTCTCGAAGTTGGCGATGAAGTTCGTCGACGGCCAGAGCACGATTTCCGGGCTGAAGATGCCGTAGTCGGGCATGGTCGAGAAGACGAACATCATCCACAGCGGGAAGAGCCAGATGATCGCCAGCGGCGTCAGCACCGCATGCAGCGCGATCTTGCGGAAGAGCAGGGATTGCGACTTGGAACTCATTTCGGCTCTCTCCCGATCCACAGGTTGAACAGCGAGATGGCGATGGCCAGCGCCGCCATGGTGTAGGCGATCGCCGAGGCGTAGCCGAAGTTCAGCGACAGGAAGCCCTGCCGGTAGAGCAGCAGGCCGAGCGTCTCTGTGCCGCCGCCGGGGCCGCCGCGATTGGTGATGAGGAAGGGCTCGGTGAAGAGCTGCATCGTGCCGATGACGGAAAGCACCACGCAGAAGAGAATGATGGGGCGCAACAGCGGCAGCGTGATGTGGAAGAACTGCTGCGTCTTGCTCACGCGGTCGAGTGTCGCGGCTTCGTAGACGTCCTCGGGGATCGACTGCAGGCCGGCGAGAATGATGATGGCGTTGTAGCCCGCCCAGCGCCAGGTGACCGCGATGATGACGAGCGCCATCGCCGCGTTGGGATTATCGAACCAGGAGACGGCGGGAATGCCGACCGAGGTGATGAGCTTGTTGACGATGCCGAAATCGATGCTGAACATCAGCCGGAAGACCGCCGCGTAGGCGACCTCGCCGACCACCACGGGTGCGAAGAAGGCGAAGCGGAATAGTGGCCGCGCCTTCAGGAGCGGCGAGTTCAGGAGCACCGCCATGACGGTGGCGATCGCGATCATCACGGGAACCTGGATCAGCAGGATGATCAGCGTGTTGTAGAGCGCGTTGTAGAAGGCCGGGTCGTGGAACAGGCGGCCCCAGTTGGCCGAGGCGCTGAACTTCCACGGATTGATGCGGGTGTTCTGAAACGAGATCAGAAACGAATTGATGATCGGCCAAATCCAGAAGGTCGCGAAGACCAGCAGATATGGCGCGAGGAACGCGTAGGCGCTCCGGGTCCGGATCGGCATGTCATTCTCCTCAAAGACGAAACGAGCCATCCACCAGGGATGGGCCGGACGCGTTGTAGCGCCCGGCTTGGTCACTCATTCCGCGATAGGGAGGCCGGTCGCAGAAGCGATCTGGTTGGCGGCGTCGTCGAGGGCAGCCTTCGCGTCGGGATAACCGCCGGCGAAATACTTGGTCTGCGCGGCCTTGTAGATCGCGTCGGCATCCGTCTGGAACTGCGTGCCGCGGCTCGGCTTGATCTTCGGCAGGGTCGAGAGAATGTCGGCCCAGACCTTCTGGCCGCCCCAATAGGGCTGCGGTTCATTGACGAAAGGATCCTGCACGGCGGAGAGCAGCGAGGGAACGAGACCGAAGGACTTCAGCATCGCGACCTGGCCTTCGTTGGTGCCGAGCGCGTAATCGACATAGGTCCAGGCGGCTTCCTTGTTTTCGGAGTTGGCGGCGATGGCGAGCGACGAGCCGCCGAGGTTGGCCGCGTGCGGGCCGTCGGGCGTGAGGCTCGGCATCATGTAGACGCCCCACTTGCCGGAAAGATCGGGCGAGCCGGAGCGCACAGTGCCTTCGTACCAGCCGCCATACATCTGGCTGGCGACCTTGCCGGCGGTGTTGGCCTGAATCTTTTCGTCCCAGATCGCCGCCGTCAGCGTGCCGGCGTCCTTCATCTGCTTGACCTTTTCCAGGGTCGCGACGCAGGCGGGCTGGTTGATGGTGATGTTCTGGCCATCCGTCGAGAAGTAGCCGCAGCCCTGCTCGTTGGAGATCATGCGGAACCACTCGCTGTCGCCGTTGAAGTCGGCTTGCGCCATGACGACACCAGGATTGGCTTCGGAGATCTTCTTGCCGGCCGCGATGAAATCGTCCCAGCTCTTGATGGATGCCGGATCGACGCCTGCCTTCTCGTAGAAATCGCGGCGATAGAAGACGGCGACCGGGCCGGAATCCCAGGGCATGGCATAGGCGACGTCGCCGACTTCGAGCTCGGTGCGCTTGAATTCCGGGAATTTCGCCTGGATATCGGTGTTGTAGCCGAGGTCCTTCAGGTTGGCGAAGCAATCGGGAAAGCGGTTCCAGAAGATCTCCGCCTCGAAGTTCTCGACGGTGACGATATCGGGCAGACCCTCGCCGCCTGCGGCGCAGGCAGCCAGCATCTTGTCGAACACTTGCTGGTTGCCGAGATCCTCCACGGTGACCTTGATGTCGGGATGCTGCTTGTTGAAACCCTCGAGCGTGGACTTCAGCGCCGATGCGGCGACGTTCCAGCTCCAGATGGTGAGATTGGCCGACTGTGCAAATGCCGAGCCCGATGAGAGAAGCGCAACCGCGGCGGTTGCACCGATAAGTTTGAAGCGCATTGAAAATCCTCCCTTTTCAATTGCCGTCCCTTAGCGAACGCGGATAGACTATCTGGAAGGGAGCCGCTGTCTCCTAAAAAGGGAACATGGATTTGGCGGAAAGTAAGATTGAAAAGCGGGCTGTCTATCAGCCGGGAGCGAGCAGCATCGAAGGATTGCCGACGGCACTCCAGATGTTTCACAACCATCCGCCCAGGATGCTGATGCCGCATTGGCATGTGCAGGTCGAGCTGAACTACATCATGCGCGGCAACGTGCATTATCGGCTGAACGGCCATGATATCAGCATGAAGGCCGGCGACATGTGCCTCTTCTGGGGTGGGCAGCCGCACCAGATGGACGAAAGCAGCGACGATGCGATCTATGCCGGCGGGCACCTGCCGCTGGTCTATTTCTTCCGCCTGCGCCTGCCGATCAATGTTTCCAGCCGTCTGATGAAGGGCGAGATCCTTTTCACCTCCGCGACCGACGCCGCCGACGTCGAGAACTTTCCGCGCTGGGTCAGCTACGCCAAGTCCGGCGATCCCGCCAAGGCGCAGCATGCGGTGGAAGAGATGCTGCTGCGCATCGAACGCATCCTGCTCGATCCCTATTCGATGCTGGCGCCGAACGGCATGTCGGCGACCGATGACGTGGAGCAGGCTTATCCGCAGTCGTCGCGCAGCGTCGCGCGCATGTGCGATTTCATCGCCGCGAATTTCCTGCTGGAGATCGATTCGGTCGATATTGCCCGCGCCGCCGATCTTCATCCGAAATACGCGATGAACCTCTTCAAGAAGACGACGGGCATGACGCTCAGCAAATATGTGAACCTGCTCAGGCTCTCCCGCGCCCAGGCCATGCTGATGAACGACGGCGCCAACGTGCTGCAGGTGGCGATGGACAGCGGGTTCGGCTCGATCAGCGCCTTCAACAAATCCTTCCGCCACATCGCCGGCATGTCGCCATCGGACTTCCGGCGCGATGCGCGGATGCTCACGCAATATACCCTGCAGGCATGATCAGCTCGGCTGTTCGCCGGTTCTTGACGACGCGAACAGCCGGTAGAGCAGCTCCGCCGAGGCCGAAAGTTCCCGGTCGCGGAGCTTGACGAGCCCGAAGCCCGGCACCGAGATGTCCCGTTCCACCGCCAGCCGACGTAAGAGACCGTGCTGCTCGAAGAGTTCGCCCACGGGTTCGGCGAAGATGCCAAGCCGGTCGCTCTGCATCATCAGGAGCAGGGTCAGCAACGCGTCCGAGGTGGAGACGATGCTGGTGGGGACGATTCCGTGGCGCCTGATGTAGTCGTCGGCGACCTGCCGCAGGAATGAGCCGTGCGGCTGCAGCACCCAACTGTGGGCGCGCATCTCGTCCTCGGTGACGACAGCTTTGGCTGCTAGCGGATGATTGGCAGCCGCGACCACGCGCAGGGTCTCCTGGCCGATCGGTACGTAGTCGAAGAGCAGCGGGTTCATGCCGCTCGGTATGCGGCAGACCGCGAAATCGAGCCTGCGGCTTAGCACGTCTTCCAAAAGCACATCGCTGCTGCCGACGGAGATGCTGACATCGATCGTCGGGTGCGTCTCGAACATGCGCTGTAGGGCTGGTGCGACATAATCGGCGGCGGGGGTCATGATCGTCCCGAAGGCGACGCTGCCGCCCTGGCCGGCGGCGGCAACGACCATCTCGTATTCGGCGCGCTGCGCTTCAGCGAGCAGCATCTTGGCGTGGCGCACGATCACCTCGCCCTGCGGCGTCGGCACCAGGCCGCGGTTGTGGCGCTCGAAAAGCTGGTGGCCGGACATCTGCTCCAGTTCGTTCAGCGTGCGCGACAAGGCCGGCTGCGAAACACCGAACATTTCGGCCACGACCCCCAGCTTTCCATGCTCGCTGAGCGCCACAAGCATCTTCATGTGCCGCAGCTTGAAACCATCAAGTCCCATGATTTTCCCGCTTGATATAAATTATCCGCATATCAGAATGCGAAAGACTGATTAGAAAATCGCCTGACGATCAGCTAAATGCATGACAGCAATCGCGTCAACGCAAGGAAACCAGCATGGCCGAGAAAACACCGTCTTCCCACAATCCAACCGCCGTTCAGGAGCAGGCAGACAAGCCCCAGCTCCGCTCGCGGGCCTGGTTCGACAATCTCGCCAACCCCGACATGACCGCTCTCTATCTTGAGCGCTACATGAATTTCGGCCTGAGCCAGGAAGAGCTGCAGTCCGGTCGCCCGATCGTCGGCATCGCGCAGACGGGCTCGGATCTCTCGCCCTGCAACCGCCACCACCTCGAGCTCGCCAAGCGCGTTCGCGAGGGCATTCGCGACGCCGGTGGCATCGCGATCGAATTTCCCGTCCATCCGATCCAGGAAACCGGCAAGCGCCCGACCGCCGGCCTCGACCGCAACCTGTCCTATCTCGGCCTCGTCGAGGTGCTCTACGGCTATCCGCTCGACGGCGTCGTGCTGACGATCGGCTGCGACAAGACCACACCGGCCTGTCTTATGGCCGCGGCAACCGTGAACATTCCCGCGATCGCGTTGTCCGTCGGCCCGATGCTCAATGGCTGGTTCCGTGGCGAGCGCACGGGCTCCGGCACCATCGTATGGAAGGCGCGCGAGATGATGGCGCGCGGCGAGATCGACTATCAGGGTTTCGTCAAGCTCGTCGCTTCCTCCGCACCTTCGACCGGCTACTGCAACACCATGGGCACGGCGACGACGATGAACTCGCTGGCCGAAGCGCTGGGCATGCAGCTGCCGGGTGCTGCCGCCATTCCGGCGCCCTATCGCGACCGCCAGGAGATTTCCTACGAAACCGGCCTTCGCATCGTCGAGATGGTGCGGGAGGACCTGAAGCCTTCCGACATTCTTACCAAGGAAGCCTTCATCAACGCCATTCGCGTCAACTCGGCGATCGGCGGCTCGACCAACGCGCCGATCCATCTGAATGCGCTCGCTCGGCACGTCGGCGTGGAGCTGACGGTGGACGACTGGCAGACCTATGGCGAGGATATCCCGCTCTTGGTCAACCTGCAGCCGGCCGGCGAATATCTCGGCGAGGACTACTACCACGCCGGCGGCGTGCCCGCCGTCATGGGTGAGCTCATCAAGCACGAGTTGCTGAACACGAGCGCGATGACCGCCAACGGCAAAACGGTGGGCGAGAACTACACTTCCGCGATGATCGAGGACGAGAAGGTTATTCGCCCGTTCGAGCGGCCGCTGAAGGAGCGCGCCGGTTTCCGCGTACTGAAGGGCAATCTCTTCTCCTCGGCGATCATGAAGACCAGCGTGATCTCGCCCGAGTTCCGCGACCGCTATCTCTCCAATCCAGACGATCCGGAAGCCTTCGTGGGACGCGCCGTCGTTTTCGATGGGCCGGAGGATTATCACCACCGCATCGACGATCCGTCGCTCGGCATCGATGCCTCGACGGTGCTGTTCATGCGCGGCGCCGGGCCGATCGGCTATCCGGGGGCGGCCGAGGTCGTCAACATGCGGGCGCCGGACTATTTGCTGAAGCAGGGCATCTCCTCGCTTCCCTGCATCGGCGACGGTCGCCAGTCCGGCACGTCGGGCTCACCGTCGATCCTCAACGCCTCGCCGGAAGCGGCGGCGGGCGGCGGACTGGCGGTTCTGAAGACCGGCGACCAGGTGCGCATCGACCTGAAGAACGGGTCGGCGAACATCCTGATCAGCAACGAGGAACTGGCGGAGCGTCATGCCGCGCTGAAGGCGGCGGGCGGATATGTCTATCCGGAAAGCCAGACGCCGTGGCAGGAGATCCAGCGCAACTATGTCGGCCAAATGGAAACCGGGGCGGTGCTCGAGCCGGCCGTGAAATACCAGCGGATCGCCCAGACCAAGGGCATTCCGCGCGACAACCACTAGGGCGTCCTGATCCTTATATCGGCCCGGCAATGGTTTTTCTCCATTGCCGGGCCTTGTCGTTCCCGGGCGAATATGATGGATTTTGGCCGCCGCTAGGTTGGAGGGCGGCGCTTCCCTTTCATACGAGAGCGCATCCATCGCTCGCCGTGACGGAATCTGCATATGTCTCATACTCTTCTCGATGCCGCCGCCTCGGGCGGCCTGTTTGTCGGCCGTGTCTGGAACCCCGAGGTGGAAGGACCGAGCGTCGTTTCGCTTCGCGGCGACGAGCTGATCGACATCACCTCGAAGCGGATACCGACGCTGAGCGCCCTGCTGGAGATGGACGATGCGGCGGAGATCACGCGTTCGGCGACCGGCAAGAGTCTCGGCACCCTTGCCGAGATCGCGGCGAACAGCACCGGCAAGCCGGACCGCGCGCGGCCTTATCTTCTTGCGCCGGCCGACCTTCAGGCGATCAAGGCCTGCGGCGTGACCTTCGCGCAGTCGATGATCGAGCGGGTCATCGAGGAGAAGGCGGCGGGCAATCCCGATCGCGCCGCTTCGATCCGCGAGCGCGTCAGCGACCTGATCGGCGGCAGCCTCAACAATCTGAAAGCCGGCTCGCAGGAAGCAGAGAAGGTCAAGCAGGCGCTGATCGCCGAAGGCATGTGGTCGCAATATCTCGAAGTCGGCATCGGGCCGGATGCGGAGGTCTTCACCAAGGCGCCGGTGCTGTCGTCCGTGGGCTGGGGCGCCGATGTCGGCCTGCACCCAATCTCGACCTGGAACAACCCCGAGCCGGAGATCGTGCTTGCTGTCAACAGCCGCGGCGAGATCAGGGGTGCCACGCTCGGCAACGACGTCAACCTGCGCGATGTCGAGGGCCGTTCCGCGCTGCTGCTCGGCAAGGCCAAGGACAACAACGCCTCCTGCTCGATCGGTCCGTTCATTCGCCTGTTCGACGCCAGCTACGGCCTCGATGACATCCGCAGCGCCGAGCTTGATCTCAAGGTGACTGGGGAAGACGGCTTCGTGCTGCATGGCAAGAGCTCGATGTCGAAGATCAGCCGCGATCCGACCGATCTGGTCCGGCAGACCTGCGGCGCGCATCATCAATATCCCGATGGCTTCATGCTCTTCCTGGGGACGCTGTTTGCGCCGACACAGGACCGCGACACGCCGAACCAGGGGTTCACTCACAAGGTGGGAGATATGGTGGAAATCTCCTCCGCCGGTCTCGGCTCGCTTGCCAATACCGTCAGGCTTTCCACCGAATGCGCGCCATGGACGTTTGGTATCTCGGCGCTGATGGCAAATTTAGGTAAGCGAGGGATTCTCTAGCCACGGCAGTTTAAAATTGCTCTCGCTCGCGCTGGCAAAAGGCGCGGGCGGCCACATATTTCACGACATGTGTCGTTGCTAGTAGGATACCAAGATGAGGACCAAAGCACTTGCATTGCTGCTCTGTCTTGCCGCGGTGACAGGTTGCTCCACCGCCACGGATTTCTCATCGCCCGGCCTTGATCCGATTCCTGGCAGTATCACCTATGGCGGCCAGCCGCGCACCAAGCTCACGAAGTCGCCCATCGGCTCTTCCTTCCCGCATAATTTCATCGACCAGTACGGGCAGCAGGTGGAAGAAACCTATATCATCCAGCCAGACCGTTCGCTGAAGATCGCACATCGCGAAATCAGGCCCATACGTTTCGGACGTGACTGACGATCTCCCGTTGCGATGGAACCGCAACCGTCGCGCCGCATTTACAATCAACTGGGTTCACGTTTTCGGCAGCGCGTATTGCGAAGCGGGCAAAAACTAATAATTGAATTCGGTACGTGACTGAGACACACTTATCCGGGTGTCATGCCGGTCTTTTGATCGGAATCCCATGCTCGGATCGATACATGGAAACATTTGTGATGAATGCCAAGACACCGAATGCCATCGATACATATGTAGGCTCCCGAGTGCGTATGCGCCGGCAGTTGCTGGGTTTGAGTCAGGAAAGACTGGCCGAACAGATCGGCGTCACCTTCCAGCAGGTGCAGAAATACGAGAAGGGCATGAACCGTATCGGCGCCAGCCGGTTGCAGCGTATCGCCGAGGTCCTGAGCACGCCGCCCAGCTTCTTCTTTCAGCAGGACGAGTCGGCGCCGCTTTCCCTGGCGGGGTTGGAAATTGCCGGCAACAGTGATCCCGTGGCCGAATTTCTTCAATCGAAAGAAGGGCTTGCGCTCAATCGCGCATTCATGAAGATCACCGATACGCAACTTCGCGAAAAGATCGTTGCACTCGTCAAGGCGATGGCGACCGCGCAGGAAGGCCGCGACGTCGCGACCGATGACAGCAAGCAGGACAGCTCGTTCGTTTGAGGAACGGAGCATTGGTGTCGTCGCCGTCCATCCTCGCGGGCGGTAGCGACGCGCATTTCCGCTTGACGGTCGGCAGATTCCCCTATCGTCGCGCCAATGGGAGTGAAGTTCACTTCTTGCCGTCACCGCACGTCGCCGCCCGTGCATTTTCCCCGATTCCGACATGGTTGCCAGACTCAACCACAGCGCTTGTTGCGGAAGGGCGATTTCGGCGGAAGTCCACGTCACGCAGTTGTCACGCCTGCAGGCCGCCAAAATCCGCTAGTGTGCCTGGAAATGGGCTGACAGGGGAGCAAAATGCAATCGAGGGTGGACGAGAAAGTAAAGGAACTGGCGTCGCTGATGAGGCTGATTGCCTTTGCCAGGCAAAATGCGGTCGAGCTGGATGCCGACATCTCTGCCTACTGCCTTGAGTTGGCTCTCGACGCGTTGAAGCAGAAGCTTAAGGCAGCAGGTGGCGATACGCTTGCCGAGGCTGGCCCGGAATTGCACAGGGTTGCCGTCCATTGAAGGCTACCGCGTTTGGCGCATCCCTTCGGCCGAAATCCCGCGACTGCGATCTTGAAGTGGTGAACCTGCTCGGTTAACCATTGCCTCGTTGGTCGATCGACACCTTTGGGAACAATCTATGAAGTTTACCGCAGTAAACTCGCATGAAACAGCTGCGCTGGTTGTCATTCATGGCGCCTAAGAATCCCTTCTCAGGATTGGTGGGCAGCGTCAGGAAGCCGACGGTGGCAAGCGGAGCCGAGGATATGATCGAGGAGGGCGCGACCGTCATCGATCTCGATCCCGCCCTGATCGACAATTCCTTTGTCACTGACCGTCTTGTCGAAGTGGACGAGCAATTCCGGGAGCTGGTCGAGGCGATCCGTGTCCGCGGCCAGGATTCTCCTATTCTGGTTCGTCCGCATCCCACCAGGGAAGGGCGCTACCAGATCGCTTTCGGGCACCGTCGCGCTCGTGCGGCGCGTGAGCTTGGGCGACCCGTTCGCGCCGTTGTGAAAAAGCTCGACGATCGCGACCACGTCATCGCCCAGGGGCAAGAAAACTCGGCGCGCGCCGATCTGTCGTTCATCGAGCGAACGATGTTTGCCGACAAGCTCGACAAACTGGGTTTCGATCGCGAGACGATCATGGCGGCGTTGAGCGCTGAAAAGACGACCGTCTCCAAGATGCTCTCGGTTACCAAGCGCATTCCCGCCGATGTTCTCACGGCTATCGGCGCTGCCCGAGCGATCGGCCGTGACCGCTGGCACGATCTCTCGGTCACCTTCGAAACCGAGAACGTCGATGACCGCGCCGCGCGAATTGTCGCCACGCCGGAATTCGAGGCAGCGGAGCCGGACAGGCGGTTCGATATGCTGGTCGCGTCGCTCGGCCGTGCCAACCCCACCGGCCGCCCGGTGATGCCATTGCCGGTCGAGCACTGGCGTTCCTACGACGGCGAGGCGAGGGCGAAGATCAAGAACGATGGCGCGCAATGCACGATCACTCTGCGCGCTGAGCAGGCATCGGCGTTCGGCGTCTATCTGGCCTCCAATCTCGACGGCCTCTATCAGGCGTTCGAGAAGGCCCAAAGGTCACGCAAGGCTTGAGGGGCTTGGCGGCGGCGGGGGCTTTCTGGTAAGAGTTCGTTCTCTCAAGAAACGAAACTGAAATGAAAGCGTTGACGTCATGTTCCTGAGCGACCGCCAAACTGAGATCGTCGGCATGGCAAGGTCCCAGGGGCGGGTTTTCGTCGAGGAACTGGCGTCGCATTTCATGGTGACGCCGCAAACGATCCGCAAGGATCTGAACGATCTCTGTGACGCACAGGTTCTGACACGGGTCCATGGCGGCGCGACTTTTCCGAGCAGTACGGAGAATGTGAAATACGAGGCCCGGCGACAGATCGCTGCCGCCGAGAAACAGGCGATTGGTATCGCCGCCGCACAGCTCATTCCCGAAAGAGCCTCGCTTTTTATCAACATTGGTACGACGACCGAAGCGGTTGGCGAGGCGCTGGCGAACCACCATGAACTGATGGTCATCACCAACAACATCAATGTCGCCAACCGTTTGCGTTTGCTGCCCTCGATCGAGGTGGTGATCGCGGGCGGTGTGGTGCGCTCTGCCGATGGCGGAATCGTCGGAGAAGCGGCAGTCGATTTCATCCGCCAGTTCAAGGTGGATTACGCCGTGATCGGCGCTTCGGCGATCGACGAGGATGGCGCGCTGCTTGATTACGATTTTCGTGAGGTGAAGGTGGCGCAGGCGATCATCGCCAATGCCCGTCATGTCATTTTGGTGGCCGACTCGACGAAATTCGAGCGCACCGCGCCGGTGCGGATCGGGCAGTTGCCGCAGGTCCACACCTTCATCACCGATCGCTGCATCACGCCCTCCATCCGCCGTCTCTGTCAGGAAAACAGCGTCAAGCTGATCGAGACGAGCACGCCCTGACGCTAACGCAACCCTCCCTTCCTTTCGTTTAGAGCGGAGCCCCCGATCATGAGCCTTGAGAGTGTCCGCGCGTTCTTCAGCGCCAACGCGCCCGATATCGATATCATCGAAACCGCCGAGAGTTCGTCGACCGTGGCGCTGGCGGCCGAGGCGCATGGGGTGGATCCGGCGCAGATCGCCAAGACGATCTGCCTGCGTGTCGGGGAAAGGACCCTCCTCGTGGTCACCGGCGGCCTCGCGCGGATCGACAACAGGAAGTTCAAGGATGCCTTCGGCGGCAAGGGCCGGATGCTCGGCGCCGAGGAAGTGGTCGAAGTCACGAGCCACCCGGTCGGCGGCGTTTGCCCTTTTGGCTTGCCGTCGGCGATACCCGTTTATTGTGACATTTCCCTGAAGCAATTCGAGGAGGTGGTGCCCGCCGCCGGCTCCACCAATTCGGCGGTGCGCATCTCGACCGGGCGATTGGCGGCGTTGACCGGCGCCACATGGGTCGACGTCTGCCAGTAACGAATGACTCGGGCACGCTTACAAAGCCGTGATTGGCTTCCTATATAGCGAACGAGTAAAGTTTCGCTGCCATAGGGGAGAAATTGAATGCCACGTGCCTTTTCGCGTTTTGCCAAGATTGCGGCGATTGCCGTTCTGACAGGCGCCAGTGTCTTTGCATCGATCAGCGATGCCGATGCGCGACGGGCCGGCGGCTTCGGTTTCGGTAGCCGCGGTGCGCGTACATTCCAGGCGCCGCCTGTTACCCGCACCGCACCGGCACCGGCTGCCCCGATCGACCGCACGATGACCCAGCGTCCGCAGACGCAGGCACCCGCAGCGGGCCAGCAGATGAACACGCCGCGTCCCGGTCTCTTCGGCGGCTTCGGTCGCTCCATGATCGGTGGTCTTGTTGCCGGTGGCCTGCTCGGCATGCTGCTGGGTCATGGTTTCGGCGGCGGCTTCGGTTTCCTCGGCATGCTGCTGCAGATCGGCCTGATTGCCTTGGCGATCTCTTTCGCCATGCGCTTCTTCGCCAGCCGTCGCCAGGCCGCCTATGGTTCGCCGGCGCAGGGTGCAAGCGCCTACAACATGGCGCCGCCGGCCGGAAATTCGTCGTTCAAGATACCGTCCATCGGCTCGGGCTCAGGCTTCGGTGCGTCGCAGTCGCAGCCGCAGCGCAGCACCAAGGCCAATGATGAAATCGGCCTGACGCAGCGCGATCTCGATCAGTTCGAGACGCTCCTGACCGAGGTACAGACCGCTTATGGCGCCGAGGATTACGGTGCACTGCGTCGCCTGACGACGCCGGAGGCGATGTCCTATCTGGCTGAAGAGCTTGGCGAAAACGCCACCAACGGCGTCCGCAACAAGGTGTCCGACGTCAAGCTGCTGCAAGGCGATATCGCCGAGGCGTGGCGCGAGGACGGCGCGGAATACGCAACGCTTGCAATGCGTTATTCGTCTATCGACGCCATGGTCGAACGTGAGGGTGGCCGGGTGGTGAGCGGCGACGACAGCCGGCCGACGGAAACGACCGAAGTCTGGACCTTCGTGCGACGCACAGGCAAGGATTGGACATTGGCGGCGATCCAGGGCACGGAGCAGCGCGCCGCCTGAAGCCCCTCAGGTATCCTCCGGCGCTCCTGAGGGGAGCGCCGTCGCCCGTTAAGGTGCGGGCTGTCCTGTCAGGATGAAGTAGCCCCACATCAAGAGAAATGCCGCGACAACCGCAGCAATGACGAGCAGCTTGCGCAGGCCGGGGCGCGGCTGCTTGACGGGCTTGGGTTTGCGGAACTTGATGACATTGTCGCTCACCGGCGC
Organism: Rhizobium sp. S152; assembly: GCF_030380735.1. GTDB lineage: Bacteria > Pseudomonadota > Alphaproteobacteria > Rhizobiales > Rhizobiaceae > Rhizobium. The sequence continues at coordinate 341,360 of NZ_JAUDRZ010000003.1, forward strand.
ACCTTCCTCGATATTTCCATTCGTCTCCGAATATTGCGCATCGCGCCCCATCCTTCAACGGCAAAGGCGCGTTTCCTTCTACGCATTGGCCGCAAGGAGTAAGGCTGCTCGGTTGTGATCCGAACAGTATCTGCCCTCCGCAGCCAGCCTCTCTGTCAGCGTGTCCCGGTACGACCCGCGAAGGCGGCGGAAAGCCGGGCGTTCATGGCGCGCGCCGGGGAGGCGGATGGCTGGGAAGCGACGGAAGCGAAACGGATTTCGGCTTCGCCGGCGTCGAGCCTGAACTGTGCGAGCAGTTCGTTCAGGGTCGCCGCCTGCGTTGCAAGGCTATGGCTTGCGGCAGTGGTCTGCTCGACCATCGCGGCATTCTGCTGCGTCCCTTGGTCCATCAGGTTTACCGACGTATTGATCTCGGAGAGCCCTGTCGATTGTTCCCTGCTCGACACCACGATCGACGCGACATTGGTGCTGATCTGCTGCACGTTGGCGACGATCGCCTCCAGGGCGGTTCCGGTCTGGCCAACGAGGGCCACGCCATCGCGTACCCTTTCGCCCGACACCGTAATCAGCGCCTTGATCTCGCGCGCGGCCGAAGCCGAGCGCTGTGCCAGCTCGCGCACTTCCTGTGCCACCACGGCAAAGCCCTTGCCCGCTTCGCCGGCGCGCGCCGCCTCGACACCCGCGTTCAGCGCCAGCAGATTGGTCTGGAAGGCGATGTCGTCGATGACGCCGATGATGTTTCCGATCTCGTTAGACGATTTTTCGATCGCCTCCATGGCGCCCACGGCGTGGTGGACGATATCGCCGGAGCGTTCGGCGTCCGTGCGGGTATGGTTGACGAGTTGTCCAGCCTCGCCGGCACGTGTGGCTGAATCCTTCACCGCAGCGGTAACCTGTTCGAGCGCTGCCGCGGTTTCCTCGACCGAAGCGGCCTGCTGTTCGGTTCGCTTCGAGAGGTCGTCCGCAGCGGCGCGGATTTCGTTGGCGCCGGCATCGATCATGCGCGCATTCTCGCCGACCGCCTGCAGAACGCTCTGCAGCTTGGCGACGGAATCGTTGAAGCTCTGCCGCAAGCCATCGAGATGATCGGCGAAAGGCTGGCGCAGGCGGAAAGTCATGTCGCCATCGGCGAGATTGGTCAGGCCGCTGCCCAGTGCCTCGACCGCGAATGAGACTTCCGCGGCTTCGCGCGCCTTCTGGTCCTCGCGGACAATACGCTCGCGTTCGCTGAGCGAGCGGTTTGCCTCGGTCTCCCTCTCCAGCCGCTCTCGCTCCAGTGCATTCTGCCGGAACACGGAAACGGCGGCCGCCATTTCGCCGATTTCGTCGCGGCGGTCCGCATGCGGGATTTCGATGTTGCTGTCGCCGGCGGCGAGTGCGTTCATCGCCTGCGTGATCGAGCCGATCGGGCGGGTCACGCGTATGTAGCTGAGAAGCGCCGCGCCGCCAGCAAGCGCCACCGCAACCGCTACGCCAGCGATTGTCGAGATCGAGATGAAGTCGCCGGCGTCCTGCGCCTCCTGGCGGTCCTGCGCGGCCGAAACCTTGTTGTCGTTGATCAGTTCCTGCAAGACCTTGCCGATTTCCGCCCCCTTCGGGACCATCTGAGCGATCACAGCCTTCGCTTCATCCACTTTCGCGTTGGCCATCAGATCGATGAACTGCGTGCCGAACGCATCGTATTCGCCAACCAGCTTTTGAAGCGCCCCGAACTTCGCCTTCGATGCCTGCAGGGTAATGGTATCGCCGAACTCGCGGAAAGCGTCGTCACGCTCCTTCGCCTTTGCGCGGAGCTGATCCAGCCAGCGCTGCTGGTCGTCGACACCATCAGACGACAGCGTCATCAGATAGAGGCGGCGCACGTCGGACATCACGCGGTCCATGTTGGCGATCATTAGAGAGCGGTCCATACGCAGGCTAAGGTTGCCGACCTGGCCCTCGAGCTGCCAGACCGAGCGCATGCCCGCAGCGCCTTGCACGACGAGCATCATGACAATCATCGCGAAAAGGATTGGAAGAAGTATCTTGATTTTGACGGAGGCCATGCAAATACCGAAGGTTCAAAATGGATGCTGAAACGCTACGTCCCTTATGACATCTCGGTTTGAATAAAGCCTTACCACCAAAGCTTTTAGCGGAAATTTCCTGCAATTGACGATTGTCAAGTTGCAAGGGCTTTCGGACCGTGCGTCCCTCGCGGCGGCGAAGTCCAAGTGGCCCACGCCACAAGGCGGTGACACTACGAACCGCAAAAAAATGCCCCGCTTTCGCGGGGCGAATTCCGAGAGACTCAGTTGCTCCGAGGGGAAACGGGCAACTGATCAACAATAGATTGTAAAAACGAACATCTCAATCGTAATCGACGATGCCCCTATGGTTTTGTGCCGGTATCCGTCGACGGCGTCTGCGGGGTCGCTGCAGGCGGCGTTGCCGGGGTCATCGGGTCGGGCGCCGACTGTGTGATCGGCGGTTTGGTCGATGCGGTTGTGCCGGAATCGACGCCGGCCGTTCCTCCCCACTGCATCCAGGCGAAAGCCGCGATGAGGACGACTGCAGCCACCGCGATCCAGGCGCCCCAGTTGCCACGGCCGTTGGGCCGGGTACGCAGGTCAAGTTCACTGTTTCTGTTGGGGTCGAAAGACATGATCTTTCCTCCACGTTGACATGGAGAATGAATTCGAGACTGCTAAAATTGTTCCACGATGGAACTATTTCATCAGAAGCCGGGTCAGGCTTCGTTCGTCCTTTACCCCGTCCTGATAGAAATGCAGGATCGAGGATGCCAGCTGCTCCCGTTCGTCTTCCGACATCCCGTGCTGGGCGGCCAGCGTTTCGAACACGCGTTCGCACAGGGCGATGTCGTCATTTTGCAACGGCACTTTAACGGCCGCGACAAGCTTGCGGATCATGTCTGCCTTCCCTCGATAAGCTCACTAAATTAGTAGGGGAGACAGTGATTGCTTCAAGATCAGCAGCGGCGCGTCACGGCTATTTGATAGAAATGCCGTTTTCCAATAGTCCCTGCTTCAGCTGTTCGATGAGGTCTCGCCGGGTTTCCGACCATTTGCGGGTCTCTGCCCAATATTCCATCTTGAGCGTCGTCTTGTCCGCCGTCAGATCGTCGGTAAAGACGCGAGGGGCGGGGCTGTTGCGCACGCGCTTGTCGCTACGGATGATGTCGAGCAGAGTTTTCTTGACCTTCGCAGTATCCTCGTCGTTGGCAACGGCGATCGACAGTTCCTGTCTCCGGTCGGGCTCACGGCTGTGGTTGATGATGGGGGTATTCCACAGCGTCGAGTTCGGTGCGAGAAGATAGAGGCCGTCGGGGGTCTTCAGTTGTGTTGCGAAGAGCCCGATCTCCTTGACGTAGCCCTTCACGCTCGCGGTCTCGATGTATTCGCCGACGCGCAACGGACGAAGCACCAGCAGCATGATGCCAGCCGCGATATTCTGCAGCGTCCCCTGCAGCGCAAGGCCGATTGCCAGACCTGCGGCGCCCAACGCAGCGACGATTGACGTCGTCTGCACTCCGAACTGACCGAGCACGGTAACGAAGACGAGAACGAGGAGCCCGTAGTGCAATACGTTTTCGAAGAAGCGGGCAAGCGTTTCGTCGATGCCATGGATGCGGGAAATACCCCTGTAGGCCCAGCGGCTGATAAGACCGGACAACAGCCAGCCTCCGACAAGCAGGATGATCGCGCCGAGGATCGAGAAACCGTATTGTACGATAAGCGCGGTTGCCTGGCTGAACGCCGTGCGTGTGGCGACAACCACGTTTGTAGCCTGATTTTCCATCGTCATCTCCGTATTCGACACAGGTGCCAAATAGGTCGAGAAGATTAATGTTCCAATATTTTCATGTTGATACCGGTGAGGACCATGCCCGCCGGGCAGTCAGAGGGTGGCCAGAACGCGGTTCGGCACGCTGCTGCCGTAGTTGTTACGGATAGCGACCTTGTGTTCGAGGGCGGCTATAACGTCGGGCGAAAAATCGACTCCGTAAAGCTGCTCTACATCAGGCAAGCCGCCCGGCGTGAATACGTTGATTTCCAGGATCTTGTCGCCGACGATGTCCAGGCCAACGAGGAACATGCCGTCCGCGATGAGTTTCGGCCGTACGGCGTCGGCCACCTCGAGTATCTTCGGCGTGATCTTGGCCGCCGCGGCGGTACCCGCCGCATTCATGTTCGAACGCACTTCACCCTTGGCCGGAACGCGGCGGAACGCCGCATAGGTGCCATCCCGCTCCAGCGGCTTGCCGTTCATCAAAAACAGGCGGATGTCGCCTTCTGTCGCATCGGGAAGATAGCCCTGGGCGATAAGATAGCCTTCGCCGCTTACCGCCTCGAAGATTTGGTTGAGGTTGGATTCCTTGTTGGAGGCGATCTTGAAGACATGCCGGCCGCCCGACCCCTGAAGGGGCTTGAGGATGACGCCTTGCTTATGCGCTGCTATGAAATCCCGGATCTCGTCTATGTTTTTCGAGATCAGCGTCGTCGGGCGGACGCTTTGCGGAAAATCCTGGAAATAAAGCTTGTTCTGAGCTCGCGACAGACCGTCCGGATCGTTGACGGTGATGACGCCGCGCTCGACAGCGAGCCTGCCGAACATGGCGCCGACATGGGCCGCCCAGGGCCGTTCGTCCGCGTCCTCCGAGGGATCGTTGCGCAGGAACAGCACATCTACTTCCGAGATGTCGATGGTTTCAGCCTGCCATTTGCCGTCATGGAGAGTGGCGACGAAGGAATCTGCCTTCTTTTGCTTGGGCGGAGGCACGACGGCGCGCACCAGCAGGCTGTCGTCGGCGCGCATGATGAAATCACCCGGCGTGACATAGCAGACCTCGTGGCCGCGCGCGATGGCGGCGAGCGCCAGCGCCGTCGTGGTATAATAGGAGGCTTCGCCCGCAATGGAATTCACTAAAAACGCAATCCGCATCTACTCTCCCCTTGGCTGTAACATGTCGATCGGGCGCATTCCCTGCCGGGCGCATGCCATTCCGTGTTTGCCCGCTGCGGTTTCCAGGAAAAGCGGACGCACGACGGGCTGCCGCAACAAACCGCGCGACGCCAGTTCCTCCATGACGTTGAAATGCGAGGAGGCGATTTTCCCCATCCAGAACGGCTCAAGCGCGCCGCCGCTGCCGAGATGAGCCAGAAGCTCAAGCAGTCCGCGGAGATAGATGGCATCCTTGGCGAGCCGTCCCCCCCTGTAGAGCCGCAGCACGAGATTGAAGGCAAGCGCTTCGGGGAAGTCGTGGTCCCTGTTCAGGATGGCGAAGGTCTCGGCGAAGCTGGCGCCATCGAGCATCGCGGCGCAGCCGACAACCCGACCGGCGATCAGCCGCAGGCGTTCAGTTGTCATGCCGCCTGAGAGATATTCGGCGAAGACCGCCAAACCTTCCTGCATCCCCTCGTATCCGGACAGCCCGGAGCGGAACAGGCGCAGCCCCTGGGCCGAGCCGTTGAAGTAGGTGAGGAGGTGGACGCCGATCTCGTGCGACAGCAAGGGTTCGACACGGTGCGGATCCATCGATGTATCCGTCGAGATCAGCAGGCGATTACCTGAGACCATCAGGCCGGACGGAAGGTCATCACGAAGCTCGATGCGTGCATCGAAGCTGCTGTACTGCTTCCTATACGTCTCGATCATGTCCGCGGCCTGACGTGCGACGGCAAGGCCATCCATATCGGGCGGAGCGAGTTCTTGAGTTTTGCTCCGAGCATCCGACAGGTCCTGAAGGATGGTGGTTGCTTCAGTTAGAAGCTGTGTTTCAACGGGCCCATAAATCGCCCGGCCGAACTCCACGAACCGCGGCGTATGTCGCGAGGCGATCAAAGAGAGCTGCAGGTCGAGCTCCTGCTGCTTTTCGCGGTAGAGGTTATAGAGCAGCGGATCTTCCATATGGTCGAAGGAGATTGCGAACAGCTTCCGCTTCGCGGTCTCGATCTGCACCGTCAGCGGGCGATAGAGGAATACAGGTTCTGTCCGATAGCCGCCGGCCTTGAACGCATCGAAGGCGGCTTCCGCGTTTATCGGCGTCACCGTCAACAGAAAGTCGAAGGATTGAGCCACCTCGTCGATGGCGCGATCCACCCTCGTTACCGCGTCGACGATGGCCTTGCGGCCGAGCGCACGGTGTGTCGAGACCGTGAGGCTTTGGTGGCGTTCGATGAACGAGGCGAACGCCTGGAGGGCGGCATCGAACATCATGGCAACCAGGATCTCGCGCAACTCCGGATAAAAGGTGCCATCCGGTTGCCGGTAAACGGGAGCAAAGCGAACCGATATCGCCGAACATCCGGATTGCCTGGCCATTCGAGCGATGGCGTCCGCCGGCGGCTTCTGCTGCTTCTGTACAAGGGGCCTGCGAAACCGCGCCTTGCTTCGGCCCACCGCGGTCGAGAACACGTCAGCCGCCGTTGCGGCATCCGGCGTGGACCATACGCGGACGTCGAAGGCGGGCAGGAACGGCGCGTCTTCGGATGGAGGGGTGTCGTGTTCAAGCTCGCCGACATCCAGCAGCAAGAATGCGCCAAACATTTCCTTCAGAACCGGGGCGATGGTCTCGATGAGAGGCTGCAGAGCAGTGCGGTTTGCGGTCACCAGATAGGAGGCATTGGCTTGCGCAATGGCGCGGGCGACGGGCTCGTCGTCGTCATCGGCGACATGGACGCAGAGGAACGGCAACGGCCGGTCGATATGCAGCCGTCCGCCATCCGGCAGATCACGCCGAACCGGTTTCTTCGCACGGATGCAACTGACGATCTCGTCGAGAAAATCCGCCTCGGGAGGGGCTGCCAGCGTGTGAACGCTTTTCATGACACACGCTCCAACGCTCGTTCGAGCAGCGGCACCGTGGACGCTAACATGTCGCGAAGTTCGAGCAGGGTTTCCGTATCGGGCTCGCCGGTCCACTCGTCCATGAAGAACTTCTTGAACTCGACAGCGATGGCGCAGCCCGTTTGCGGAAAATGCTTGTGAATGAAGCGGGTTTGCTCGCCTTTTCCCTGGAACGCGACGTTTTCGCGGACGTGGAGCGCGCGACCGCGAATGCGAAAACCGCCAAGGTGATCGATCAGCTCATCGACGAGATCGCCCCAACGATCGCGATCCATCGAGAACGTACCGATATTGATATCCGGTGCATCGACCGGATCGCTTGGCGGGGCGTTGGGGCCAGCGCGCCGGTGATTGTAGCTATGGACATCCAGCACCGCGAACCGGCCGTGTTGACGCTCGATAGCCGTTAGCGTGGTGCGCAGCGCTTCGTAGTAGCCATCGTGTATCTCAAGGGAAGTCGCCACATGCGACTCGGACAGGTCCGTATTCCAGACCTTCAACCCCCAGGCCTGCTCTGGCCGGAGATAGACAGCGCCGTCGCGATCTCTGTTCAAGTCGACCTCGAAACGCGAACGGCGGAACACGATACGATTGGGGACGCGGCCTATGATGAACTCGGTAAACGGATCCTCTTCCCGCATCCGCTCCTCGGGAGCGAGAGCGTAGAGTTCCGCGATCTCGGGCCGCACCACGTGCCCCTCGTGGATCGCCGTCGCGACGACGCAGGAGGCGCCTCTGTCTATCGTCCACAGAGACGACGGGTCGTGGTCATCACGTGCCATGAAAGACCGGGACGGAATGGGCTGTACCCTTTCTTGTCTGGCCGAACAGCCCGGTTAGAGCTGACGGGACTGTTGTTCGGCTTGCTGCGAGATTTTCTGGATTCGCTGGACTTGCACGTTCAGCCGGCTCGTTTCCAGCGCGGAGAGCGCCGGACGCCTCACGATGGGCGGCTGTCGTGTTTCGTTGGCGTCCACCGGGTTCATCGATTTCGTATGCATGCTTCTACCTGGGAATGCGGGCGCCATGCGCCCATGCGACATATAAGGGATCGGCACCGCATGCCGATCCGGATCGATCAGACGACGCTGACGCTTGGCAAATGCGTAATGACTTCCGCTCTCTTGTCCTTCGACAGCGGTTCAATTCGACTTTGCCAGAAAGACTTCGCTTCGGCGCTGTCGGCCTCCCACTCTCGCGTGGAAACCAGATTGTCATCGTTGGCCGAACGTCGCTTGCCGCCAAGCCGAACATATTCCTGGGCAAGTTCGAGTGCTTCGGTAGGCAATGGTGAGGGTGGGTTTGTCATGTGCGCCTCCTCATGTCGTGGCGCGCAAGGTGCACTCGGCACTTTGCGCTCGTTTTGTCATCGGCGAAGCAGGCGCATGGCCAGCGAGACGACGAACAGCACAACGAAAATGAAGAACAGAACCTGAGCGATAGACGCGGAAGCGCCGGCAATGCCACCGAAACCCAGAACGCCCGCAATCAGCGCGACAACCAGAAATACAAGAGCATAATAAAGCATGATAGTCTCCTTTCTCCGTTCCCTAAAAAACGGAGATCGGTCGACTAAGTTCCATCGTCGGGAAAAAGCGATGATCTAGGACAACGAACCTAAAGCCGCTCTCGTAAAGCGGTCGCCCTCATGCGGGGCTGGCGGCTCCGCCGCGCCCAGATAGAAGCGCAATGGGGCGATGAGGGCGAACCAAAGTGATGCGCCGAGCATGAAGGACGCGGTGACACTGTCGTCGGAGGCGTGGGCAAATGGAAGCAGCGCCGAGCCGACAACGACGGCCATGCGAAGCGCCCATTCGTTCTCACGCTTGCCGATCGCGGATGCACGCAGTGCCTTGTAGTCGCTGACGCCGTAGGGGCCACCCTCTCCGCGCTTCAGCAGCTGCCAAGCGGAGGGGAGGGCGAGCGCCAGAAGCGCGCCCTGGCAGAGCAAGAGCAGTTCCCCCTGCATGAAAAACAGGGTTGCAATCATAAGAAATGTCGCGGAAATCAGGTTCCACACCGGCTCCAGCGTGTCCGGCCGCTGGCCGGTAAGCACGTGCCACCGCCTCAGCAACATTGCCGCGCCCTGCAGCAATGGCTCATCCACGTAACGATTGATCCAGTTCATGCGCTCGCCCAACATGCGTTGCCACCGAGCGTCCCTCATCATGAAAATGGGTCGTTATCGTGGCATTCGAGCCTCGTCGGGCGAAGTTGCGCCAAGTGATGTGTAATTGCCTATGGTCGCACGAGCGGCATTTCAGTGGCGCACATGTTCCGGCTTGTTCTTGGTCTTGGTGGACGCGAACTCCTCAAGTTCCTTCTCGGTCATCGATTCGACCATGCCTTTAGAGGCACCCTTGAGTTTGGTTCTGGGGGTTTCACCGCGTTTGGCTGACAGCGCCGCACCCGCGGCTTTCTGCTGCGCTTTCGATTTGGCCGGCATCATGAAACTCCTTTTTCTGTTGCCGAAAGCGATCATTTTTCCTTGACGAAGATGTCCGCTTCCACTGCCGCGGCGATGAAGGCATTGCGTGCCTCCGATGGCGGCCGCTGACCGCTCAATACCTGCCTGCATGTTCGTTTTGCACTCTTCAGATTTCGCCCGCGGGCAACCGGCCATGCATTATTTAGAATGGTCGCGGCCTCGCTGGTATTCGAGATAGTCCTGAACTCTCCGGTCCGGTGGATTTGAAAGGAGAGCGGCCTACTCCATCGTTTCGGATCCATAACGCAATACCTCCGATGAGAGATAAACGCTGCGACGACGATGACGTTCCGATCACGCGATTTTTCTTGCAGGAGCCAATAGGGCGCGTGCATCTGCCAGCGAATCCGGATGCCTCATATGCAAAATTTGCGCTGCTCACATTAATGGCAACACGCTATATATTTGGGCATCGAAAAAGGAGATATGCAATGAAAATAACCAATCGGATCGTCGAATACTTCCAGCTCAACAAGGCCTACCGCGAACTGCAGCGCCTGGATGATGCTGCTCTCAAGGATATCGGCGTCAGCCGCTCGGACATGAAGCGTCGCGTATACGGCCGTTGATCCAAGTTAGCATGACAACAGTATGTAAGGCTCGCCGATGCGGGCCTTTGTTGTTTCTGGTGGCCGATCCCTGCTCACAGCGCGCCCTCCGCTCTCATCGTCGGCTCGCCCTGTGAGCCGCTGTTAGATGATGCCCATCGATCCTTTCCAGCTCGGCCTTTCCATCCTTTTCACGTAAACACGAAATTGTGTGGCCTCGACGACTGGCGGCCTGCACGCTCTGGGTTATCCTGCGACCGCAAGGCGAACTGGATCAGGCACGCACACGCCTGTTCGTTGACCGCCGGAAACAGTCGTGTGGGTGGGACCGGCACGCAAGGATGGAGGAAAAGAGATGAACCGTCTGACGGCGAAGGACTTTCCGCAGGAACTGCTCGAGCTCTACGACTATTATGCCCACGGCAGGATAACCAAACGCGAGTTTCTCGATCGCGCCGCCAAGTATGCGGTGGGAGGCGTAACGGCCGCCGCCATTCTCTCCTCGATGAGCCCGAACTATGCGCTGGCCACCCAGGTCGAGTTTACCGATCCCGATATCGTTGCCGAATACATCACCTACCCCTCGCCGAAGGGCAATGGCGATGTCCGCGCCTATCTCGTTCGCCCCGCCAAGGCGACAGGCAAGGTACCGGCCGTGGTGGTCGTGCACGAGAACAGAGGTCTCAATCCCTATATCGAGGATGTGGCGCGCCGTGTCGCCAAGGCGGGCTTCATCGCGCTCGCTCCGGATGGGCTGACATCGGTTGGAGGCTATCCCGGCAATGACGAGAAGGGCCGCGAACTGCAGCAGAAGGTCGATCCGGAGAAGTTGATGAATGACTTCTTCGCGGCGATCGAGTTCATGATGAAAAGCGACATGACCACCGGCAAGGTCGGCATCACCGGCTTTTGCTATGGTGGCGGCGTGGCCAATGCCGCAGCGGTTGCCTACCCGGAACTTGCGGCTGCGGTACCTTTCTACGGCCGACAGCCCAAGGCGGAAAGCGTGCCGAGCATCAAGGCGCCGCTTCTCTTGCATTATGCCGAGCTCGACAAGGGCATTACCGATGGTTGGCCGCCTTACGAGGAAGCGTTGAAGGCAAACAACAAGACTTACGAAGCCTACATCTATCCCGGCGTCAATCACGGTTTCCACAATGACTCCACGCCGCGCTACGACGAAGCTGCAGCCAAGCTTGCCTGGGACCGGACAATCGACTGGTTCAAGCGCTATCTTGCTTGATGGGACGCTCCAACTAAAACGCCGCCCCTCTTCGGGGCGGCACGATTGTCAGATTGCGCTCGCAAGCTTGGCTTCGATATAGAGCCGACGAAGCTTGAGCGTCAGCGGACCTGGCTCGCCGGTGCCCACAGGCTGGCCGTCGATCCGGGTCACCGGAAGCACGAAATTGGTCGCCGACGTGATGAACGCTTCCGCCGCTTGCTTGGCTTCCTCGGGCGTGAAGGCTCGCTCCTCAACTTCGATGCCAGCCTGTCTCGCGATGTCGAGCACGCTGAGACGCGTGATGCCATGCAGGATGGCGTTGGACAGGCCACGGGTAACGAGCTTGCCGTCCGCAGTAATGATGTGGGATGTCGCCGAGCTGGCCTCGGTGACGAAGCCGTCCTCGACGAGCCATGCGTCATCCGCGCCCATTTCGGAAGCCTTCATTTTTGCCATCGAAGGGTAGAGCAGCTGCACGGTCTTGATATCGCGGCGTCCCCATCGCTGATCGGGTACAAGGGCGACGGAGATGCCGGTCGTCACCTTCGGGTTGTCGAGGACGGCCTTGGCCTGCGTGAAGAGAACGAGCGTCGGTTTGGCATCGACAGGGAACGCGAAATCGCGGTCGGCGGCGCCGCGCGAAATCTGCAGGTAGATCAGGCCCTCGTTCAGGTCGTTGCGACGCACGATCTCGCGGTGAACGGCGAGCAGCTCCTCGTCCGTCAGCGGGCAGTCGATGCCGAGCTCGGCCATCGACCGCTTGAGGCGGGCGCTGTGGCCGGAATATTCCAGCAGCTTTCCGCCGATGACGCCGGTGACTTCATAAATGGCATCCGCGAAGAGAAAGCCGCGGTCGAAAATCGAAACCTTGGCTTCGGCTTCGGCGAGCCATTCGCCGTTGAGATAGACGGTGCGGGACAATGTAGATTCCTCGTTCAATTCTGGGGTTTGGCAAAGGCTGAGATATCGATCCCGGCGGTTGTGAGTTTGTCGCGCAACGCGCGCGCCGTGATCGCGGCTCCCGGCGTATCGCCGTGAATGCAGACGGTTGCGGCATCGACAGGGAGGCGTCCGCCGCCGATCGTCGGGATCACCTTGTCCGAGATCATGGTGAGAACCTGATCGACGCTCGCTTCGACATCATGAATGACGGCGCCTTCCATCTGGCGCGGCGCCAGCATGCCGTTGTCCGTGTAGCGCCTATCCGCGTAGACCTCGCAGGCGACCGCAATACCCGCCGCTTCCGCGGCGCGCATCGTTTCGGAGTAGGGCAGCGTGATGAAGACCAGCTTCGGATCGACCGCCTTGATGGCGCGGACGCAGACCTCGGCAAGCACGCTATCCTCTGCCGCCATGTTGCCGAGCGAGCCATGGGTTTTGACATGAGTGATCGGCCAATCCAGCGCGGTGGCCATGCCCTGGATTGCGGCGATCTGGTAGATCAGCTGGGCTTCGATATCCTCGGGACGCTCGCCCGAAATGCGACGGCGCCCGAAGCCATAGAGATCCATGAAGGACGGGTGGGCGCCGATGGCAACCCCATGCTTTCGAGCGGAAAGAATGGTGTCGCGCATCACGACCGGATCGCCTGCATGAAAGCCGCAGGCGATGTTCGCGGTGGTGATGACCTCCATCATGGCGGCATCGTCGCCGATCTTGTAGGCGCCGAAGCTCTCGCCCATGTCACAGTTCAAATCGATGGTCGGCAATACCGGTTTCCTTGTGAAAAGAGCAGGCTAGGTCGAAACGCGGCAGCCTGTTCCGCAGTGCGAATTGGACTTGACATACAGGTGGTGTACTGAAATGACAAGGACATACTCTTGAGAATCCCGAGTGAGGCACGTGATAACAATAGCGACAGTCGAACGCGCTTTCCATTCGCACGCTCATGGCGATTGGGCTTGTTCGGCTTTTGACCCGGCAGGGGCCAGGCAATGCCCGTGAACGCGCAATCATCAGCCGGTTATCCGCGTGTCGCCGCCTGTGGAGACAGCGCTCTGGTGATCGAGCTTGCCGACCATATCGACGAGGCGATCAACGCGCGGGTGATCGCGCTGGCGGCCGCGCTGGCCGCCGATCCCATTGCCGGCATCATTGAAACGGTCCCCACCTACCGCTCGCTTCTCGTCGCCTACGATCCAGTCATCGTCCGTGGGCGGACGCTGTCGACGCTGCTGCTTGAGCGTCTGGCCGCGCTGGCGCCGTCCGGCGATGTACCGCGACAGATCGTCGTGCCGGTGCTCTATGGCGGCGAGGCCGGTCTGGACCTGGACGAACTGTCGGAAATGAAAGGGCTTACGCGCGACGAACTGATCAGCCTTCATTCCTCGGCGCGCTACCGGGTCTACATGATTGGCTTCGCGCCGGGCTTCGCCTACCTCGGCGGGCTGCCCGAGACGCTGCATACGCCGCGGCTTGCGGTGCCGCGCCAGAGAATAGAAGCGAGCGCCATCGGTATCGGAGGCATGCAGGCAAGTATCAATTCGGTTCCCGGCCCCAGCGGCTGGCGGTTTATCGGGCGGACGCCGCTGAAGGCTTTCGATCCGACGCGTGAGAAACCATTTCTGCTGCGCGCGGGAGATCACGTTCGCTTTCGACCGATCGATCGCGATGAGGCCGAGCACCTCGATGCCGCCGTCGCGAGCGGCGCGGCGGTCGAGGAATGGGAGGCGGCGTGAACACTCTCGATATCATGCATGCCGGTCCCATGTTGACGGTTCAGGACCTCGGACGCAGCGGACTGCTTAATCTCGGCGTTTCCGGAGCAGGGCCGATGGACCGGCCGGCGATGATGCTCGCCAATCGCCTGGCCGGAAACGAAGACGGCGCGGCCACGCTTGAGTTCGCCCATGTCGGCGGTCAATTCACGGTTCAGCAGCCGGTGCGCTTCGCCGTCACGGGTGGCGTCGTCGATATATCGGTTGACGGCAAGCCTCGGCACGGCTGGGAAAGCCATCATCTTCTGCCGGGGCAGGTCTTGAAGATTGGCGCGCTACGCCAGTCGGTATGGGGCTATCTGGCAATCTCCGGGGGCATCGAGACCCCGCCGGTTCTGAACGCGCGTTCGACACATCTTCGCTCCGGCCTCGGCGGCCTGGAAGGCCGGCGGCTCGCCGTTGGCGACACGCTGCCGGTGGGAGCAACGACGCCGCGATCGTTGATGGCTTTGCGCAAACCTATTCATCGTCCCATCGGACCGATCCGTGTCATCCCCGGACCGCAGATGGACCATTTCGACGTGGCAACCTGGGCAACCTTCCTGCAGGAGCCGTTCAAGGTGACCGCCAGCCGTGACCGCATGGCGCAGGTGCTGGACGGCCCGGTTATCACGGCTGCGCGCGGACACGACATCGTCTCCGACGGTACCGTTGCGGGCTCTATCCAGGTGCCGTCCTCGGGCCGCCCGATCGTTCTCATGGCCGAGCGGCAGACGACCGGCGGCTATCCGAAGATCGCCACGGTGGCCTCGGTCGACCTGCCGAGACTGGCGCAGACCGCAACGGGCGCCACCATCCGGTTTCGCTCGATCACGCAGGACGAGGCCGAGGAAATGCTGATCGCCCAATCGCGCGATTTCGCCGCCACGCTGGCCGATCTCGAGGTCAAGCTCGAAACCCCCGCAATTCTGGAGGATGTCTGACATGAGCCAACCGCTTGCAAAGCAGGCCTATGGCAAGATCATCGAAATGATCCTTGCCGGAATGCTGAAGCCGGGCGATGTCCTGCAGGAGGCGAAGCTCGGTGACGAGCTTGCCATGTCACGCACCCCGGTGCGCGAGGCCATCAAGCGGATCGAGGCCGAGGGGCTTGCCGTCCAGGAGGGCCGGTTCCTCAAGGTGCGTACGCTGACGATCGCCGAGGTCGAGGAGATATTCTTCCTGAGAGGCGTGATCGAGAGCCACTGCGTGCGCAACGCCACATCGATCGCATCAGGCACGCTCGACGATCTGGAGAGAAGAGTGATGGCGCTGATCGCGCAGGGGCCAGGCGAGGATGACGAGGAGCGCGTCGTCGATGACGATTTCCACCTGTCCTTCGCGCGCGCGGCCGGCAACCAGATGATGGTCCGCACGATCCGCGACCTTCGCAGGCGAACCTGCATGTTCGACCACAGTCTCGTGCCCGCACGTTTCCTCAAGGGCTGCAACGAACATCTCGAGATCATCAAGGCTATCCGCGAGAAGGACGGCGCGCGCGCCGGACAGCTCATGAAAGCGCATGTCGGAAATGCCCGGGATGCCATCCTCGAACGCCTGAAGGCCGAACAAGCGAGAGCAACACGATGAAGTGCCTGGTTGTTCAGCCCATCCACTCCGATGGCCTCGATCTGCTGCGTGACGGCGGTGTCGAGCCTGTCATCAGCCCGGCTTCCGACATGGACACGGTGTCGCGGGCGATTGCGGGCTGCGACGCCGTCATCACGCGTGACGCCGGTCTCTCCTCCGGTGCCATTCTCGCCGGCGATCGCCTCAAGGTCATCGTCGTCCACGGTGCCGGGCATGACGCCGTCGACAAGGTTGCTGCGGCGAGGAAGGGCGTCATGGTCTGCAACACGCCGGGTGCGAATGCGCGATCGGTCTCCGAGCTCGCGCTCGGCCTCGCGCTCTCGGCGGCACGGCTGATCCCCGCCGCGGATAGCGCGGTGCGTGCTGGAATAAAGGGGTTTCGCGAGGCCGAGACATTCCACGAGCTCGCCGGCAAGACGGCACTCATCGTCGGATGGGGCGCAACCGGCGCGGGCCTTGGACGAATGCTCGACAGCGCGTTCGGCATGCGCATCCTCGTCTTTTCGCCGCGCGCGGCGGATATCGGAGGTTACCAGCGCGTCCGGACTTTGTCCGAGGGGTTGACCCAGGCCGATCTCGTTTCGCTTCATACGCCCATGCGTGACGAGACGCGTGGGATGCTCAACGCCGAGACGTTCGCGGCGACGAAGCCCGGTGCCATCCTCGTCAATACGGCACGGGCCGGTTTGATCGACGAAGCCGCGCTTGCCGCGGCGCTTGCCGAGGGTACGATCGGTGCCGCCGCCCTCGACGTCTATTCGTCGGAAGCGCCGCACGGTCCGCTCGCGGCATCGAACCGGGTGATCTTCACGCCACATCTCGGCGGCACGACCGGAGAGGCGCTCCGGCGGGTCGCCGTCGGCGCCGCGCGCAACGTGCTCATGGCCCTGTCGGGCGAGAAGCCCCCCACAACAATAGATCCATTGCCCGAGGTAGCAGCATGAGCCGCATCATCAAAGACACCGTTGACCGGCTCCTAGATCGCATCAACGCCATCTCGGATACTGGTCCGGGGTTCACGCGTCCCTCGTACAGCCCGCTGGAGAGCCAGGCCCATGCCGTTGTCGCGGAGGAAGCGGAGCGTCTCGGGCTGACGGTCACGCGCGATGCCGCACTCAATCTTTTCGCGCGCCTGCCCGGCCGCGACCGGAATGCAGCGCCGCTTTATGTCGGCTCGCATGTCGATACCGTTGCCATGGGCGGCGCCTTTGACGGCGCAGCCGGCGTGGCTGGCGCGGTCGCTCTTGCTGCGGCCTTCGTAGATAGCGGCGAACGTCCGCCGGTCGATCTGGTGGTCACGGTGACGCGCGCCGAGGAAAGCGTCTGGTTCCCGGTTTCCTACATCGGCTCCAGGTCTGCATTGGGCCGCCTGACCGCACCGGAGCTGCAGGCCGTGCGCGCCGATACAGGCAGGACGCTTACCGATCACATCCGCGCGGAGGGTGGTCAGCCCGAAGAGATCCTGAGCGGAGCGGGGCTTGCTGCCGCGCGGTTCATCGAGCTGCATATCGAGCAGGGACCGGTGCTCGACAATGCCGGCGAGCCGTTCGGCATCGTCGATGGCGTTCGCGGCGGTCTTCGCTACCGCCAGGCGCGTATCGATGGAACCTGGGCGCATTCTGGCGGCGCGCCGCGCTCGGCGCGGTCGGATACGGTGTTCGCGCTTGCCGATCTCGTCGTCGCCATGGATCGTCGATGGGGAGAAGTGCTGGAGACCGGTCAGGACCTCGCCGTGACGTTCGGCAGGGTCGATGCGGCCACGCCTGAGCATGCATTCGCCAAGGTGCCCGGCCGCACGGATTTCTGTATCGATCTGCGCAGCGACGATGTGGCGGTGCTCGAACGGATGGATGAAGCATTCAAGGCCGAGATCGCCGCGGTCGAGGCGGCGCGTGGCGTTCGCTTCGATCTCGGCGCGCAGTCGCGCAGCCACCCGACGAAACTGTCCGCCGCTCTGGGCGATCAGATCGCGACGGCCGCCGGCAGGCTCGGTTTTGCGCCCCGCCGCATGCTGTCGGGCGGCGGTCACGACGCGGCCGCCTTCGCGCAGGCCGGCTGGGAGTCGGTGATGGTGTTCCTGCGCAACTGGAACGGGAGCCACAATCCCGACGAAGCAATGAACCCCGAAGACCTCGCGAGCGCGGTTGCCACATTGCACGAGGCCATCGCCTTCGAGACAACGGGAGCAGCCGATGAGTGAGAAGGAAACATTGGCGCAGCAGGTCTACCGCGACCTCAAGCAGCGAATTCTGGAAGGCAAGTTCACTGCCGAGGACATGCTGACCGAGCGGACGCTCGCGCTGGAATCCGGCATTTCGCGCACCCCGCTGCGCGCCGCGATCTCACGGCTCGAGAAGGAGGACGTGATTTCGCGACTGCCGAACGGCGCCCTGATGGTACGGCCGGTCACTGTCGAACAGTTGCTGGAGATCGTCCAGACCCGGCGCCTGCTGGAAGGCGCTGCCGCCGAGACGGCGGCGACCCGTCCGCTCACCCCGGCGCTCGCCGATGCGCGCGAGCGCATGCGCGCCTATGCCGGCGGCGGCGATATCGCTTTTGACCACTTCTGGCTCGATGACGATGCATTCCATGATGCCGTCGCGCACGCGGCGGGCCTGCCTTTGCTCGCGACCATGCTCACCGAGATGCGCGGCATCGCGCGTCGCTGCACCATCACCCGCACCCACGACCGGTTCGACCAGCAGGCGCGCGAGCATATCGCCGTTATCGATGCGATCGAGGCCGGCAACGGCGAGGCGGCGCGGATCGCGATGGAAGGCCACTTCGACAGCGTCCGGGCGCGATTCCTCGGATGGCTGGCACGCACATAAGATAAGACGATGCATTCCCAATCTCTCACTGAAGATATCGATCGGCTTTTGGGCAGCGAGGCCGCCTTCTCCCGCGAGGAGTTCGCGCTTCGGCAGGCAAAAGCCCAGGCGGCGGTGCTTGCGAGCGGTCACGAGGCGCTTGTCGTCACCGGCCCTGAAACGATCTACTGGCTGACGGGCCGCCAGACGGCGGGATATTTCGCCTTTCAGGCGCTGGTGCTGCCCGCCGACGGCGAGGTCACGCTTCTCGTTCGGCAGTTGGAGCTGTTCGGAACGATCGCCAATACCTGGCTCTCCGACATTGTCGCTTATCAGGATGGAGAGAGCCCGGTGGAAGCCCTGGTCGCGCTGCTTCGAAGGAAGCACATCCGGCGACCGGCAATCGAGCTCGGCGGCTGGTTTCTCGCCCCACGCTTGGCGGGCGAGATCGCCGCAAGCCTGGGGTTTTCCGACCTGCCCGACGGCTCGGCTCTTTTGCCGCCGCTGAGGATGACGAAATCCCCGGCGGAGCTGGACGCCGTCCGCGCCGCCGCCCGCTATGCCGAAGCCGGCATGATCGCGGCGATCGAGGCATGCTCCGACAAGGCCGACGAGAATGGGATCGCGGCCGCGATGCTGAACGCGGCCACGCTGGCCGGCTCGGAAGCCATGGCCATGGAACCGCTGGTGTCATCGGGTCCGCGCAGTGGCCTTCCGCACATGACATGGCGTCGCAGACAGCTGCAGAGCGGCGATCCCGTATTCCTCGAACTCGCCGGAAGCCATGCGCGCTATCACGCGGCGCTGATGCGCGCCGTCTGGATCGGCACACCGCCTGATGAGGCGCAGCGCATGATGGATTGCTCCCTGCGGGCGCTCGAAGCGGCTCTTGCGGCAATCCGGCCCGGCGTTCCATGCGCAGAGCCTCACAATGCCGCGCAGGCCGTCATCGACGACGCTGGCTATACCGCCGCCTTTCGCAAGCGCATCGGTTATTCCATGGGCGTGGCATTCGCGCCGGACTGGGGGGAGGGCTCGATCCTCAGCCTGTTCTCCGACGTATCCCGGCCGATCGAGGCCGGCATGGTCTTCCACCTGCCGGCGACGCTGCGCAGCTACGGCTGTTGGACCGTCGGCGCATCGGAAACCGTGATCGTTTCCGAACATGGCGCCGAACCGCTGTCGAGCCTGCCGCGCCAACTGACCATTCGCTGATATCAATCAATATACATCAATGGAGACCCCGCATGCGCTCATTGTTCCACCTGGCCTACCACATCACCGATCTTGACGAAGCGCGCCGCTTCTATGGCGGCGTTCTCGGTTGCGCCGAAGGCCGTTCCACGGACACCTGGGTCGACTTCGACTTCTTCGGCCACCAGATCTCGCTTCACCTCGGTAAGCCGTTTGAAGTGACGCGCACCGGCAAGGTGGGCGACCATATGGTGATGATGCCGCATCTCGGCGTCGTTCTTCCGCTGGAGGATTGGTTTGCGCTCGCCGAGCGCCTCCAGAAGGGCGGCATCGCCTTCGACATCCCGCCGGTCGTACGCTTCGAAGGCGAACCCGGCGAACAGCGCACGATGTTCTTCTTCGATCCGAGTGGCAACCCGATCGAGGTCAAGGGTTTCAAGGACTTCGACAGCGTTTTCGCGCATTGATCGAAAAGGCCCGGGCAGTTTCGGCTGTCCGGGCCTTTTACGTTAGCTCTGCGTATGAGCGCGGAAAGCCGCGTGGCGGTCCTAGAAGATGCTCGGAGACTTCGTCAGCAGTTCGTTGCCGTCCTTGCCGATGATGATGATGTCCTCGAAGAAGGCGGCGCCGACGCCATCGAGAGAGAGGAAGGCTTCGACGCCGAACACCATGTCCTGCTCGACGATATCCTCAGGCGTGGACATGCTGGTCGAGATACGGGGCAGTTCGAAACCGAGCCCGATGCCGTGACCGTAGAACGGAAAGTTCTTCATGATCGGCGAGATCGATCCGCCGAATGCCGCGGTCATGCGGTCGCCTTCGGCAGCCACATCCAGGAGCCTGACGCCCGGCCGCAGCATGTCCGAGAGACGATGGACGATGTTGCCGGCGGCTTCGATCAGCCGCATCTGCTCGCTGTTCGCCTTTCCGCGGACCGCCGTGCGGCCGGGATCGAGATAGTAGCCCTGGAACAACGCGCCGTGCAGCGTTCCCGTGACGATGTCGCCGATCGCGGGCACGTCGGCGCTGTATCCCGTCAGCGGAAAGCGCTGATCGAAGCCGAGCGTCTCGCCATGGTTGGTGCCGATCATCTGGATGCGGCCCCCGCGCCGGACGACCTCGCGCGCCGCCTCGCCGGCCGCCTCGCGTTCTGACAGGCCGCTGATCAGGCCCTTCATCAGGACGTCGACACCCGCCGTCGCCGTTTCGCCGGCGGTGCGATAACAGTCGAGCTCGCGCTGGCTCTTGATGCGGCGAACGGAGCGGACGAGGTCGTCGGCGGCCACCCATTCGATATCGGGCGCCACAGCCTCGAGCTGGCGGTAGTATTTCACCGGAATGAAGTTGGTGCCGACGAGAGCCACGCGACCGGTGACGCCGCGCTCGACCAGCGCGCGTGCCACGCTCTCGAAGGGATGATTGCTGGTGCGGACGTCCTCGATCGAAACGAGATCGCGACGCACCTCGGGCTCGTCGATATGAAGCTGCGGCGCGCGCCCGCCCTGCAGAATGACACCCGCGAATGACCGCGCCGTCCAGATCAGCGAATCCATACCGCTGCTGATCGCGTAGTGATTGGAGAGATAAAGGACGTCGCCGCAGTTGTCCGTCGTCCCGCCGCCCCTTCCGAAGACCACCGCGGTTTCGAAGCCCCGCGCCTTCATCTCCGCCTGAACGCGGCTCCAGCGTCCCTCGTATTCGTCCAGCGGGAAGTAGGAATTCATCATTTTCACTCCGAAGTTCGTCGGGATAAGAAGGGCGGCAAATTTCGGTACACCGCGAGTATCCGGCCGTCAATCGCGGTATGTCTGTTTTTGAGGCGAAGCGGGAAGAATGTCGTTGCTCCTGCTCCATGTGATCTAAAAGCGGGCATATGTTGCGCAAATAACATACAATCAGCCTAATTTTTGAATTGTAAATTGTTGAAATTACTACTTGAACTCCACTGGTATACTGAATAGGGTTGAGATCAGTCGCCGGGCAAAGGCTGGTGCTGCATTTTTAGTCAGCCCCAAGCCCGGCAATGTATGAGAGAAACGAGTGTCAATGAGCCTATCCAACGAGACTGTTCCCGCCAGTAGGGGGCGCGCCTTTCAGATGAAGGCCGGCCAGTTTGCGGTAATCACGAACACCCACGGCAATCAGGTCGTCGACACCTGGGCACTCGCGGCCGAGGACCGGTTCGAAACGTCGTCGCTCGATCATACGCGCTCCGTGAACAGCAATATCTTCTTCACCGAGGGCATGGCGCTCATCAGCTCGCGCCGCCGCGCCATGCTGACGATGATAAGGGACAGCGCGAAGGTCAGGCACGACACCTTGCTTTGCCCCTGCAACCACGAGCTCTATCAACAGCTGGGCTGTCAGGAATATCATCGCAGCTGCACCGATAATTTCCACGAAGCGATTTCGGAGTACGGGATCGAGCTGCCGCAGACGCCTGCATCCTTAAACCTGTTCATGAACGTACCTGTGACCGATGATGGAACAGTCGATCGCGTTCCTCCGGATACGGCAGCCGGCGACTTCGTGGTCCTGCGTGCGGAAATCGACCTGCTCCTTGTCCTTTCCGCCTGCCCGCAGGACATCACGCTGATCAACGGTCCGTCGCGCACGCCCAAGGATATTGCCGTGCGCATCGTCGACACATTGCCCCCGGAGGTGTTCGCATGACCGGCTCCCTTCTTACACTCCGCGAGATCCGCAAGAGCTTCGGAGACAACGAGGTCCTGAAAGGCGTGTCCGTCACCGTGGAGCCGGGCGAGGTAGTCTCGATCATCGGCGCCAGCGGTTCCGGCAAGAGCACGTTCCTGCGCTCCATCAACGCGCTTGAGATGCCGCAGTCCGGTTTCATGGAATTCGAGGAACTGTCCTTCGATTTTCGCAGCGGTTCGCGCTTCTTTCCGACGCCGGCGCAATTGCAGTCGCTGCGCTCGCGCGTCGGCATGGTCTTCCAGAGCTACAATCTCTGGCCTCACATGACCGTGCTGGAAAACGTGACGCACGCGCCGATGCGCCTCCTGAAGATGCCCAGGGCGCAGGCGGTCGAGGAAGCCGAGGCGCTTCTGGCCCGCATCGGGCTCTATGAGAAGCGCGACAGCTATCCGGCCCGTCTGTCCGGCGGCCAGCAGCAGCGCGTGGCGATCGCGCGCGCGCTGGCGATGAAGCCACGCCTGATGCTGTTCGACGAAGTGACATCGGCGCTCGACCCGGAACTGGTGCATGAGGTGCTGGTGCTGATGGCGTCGCTTGCCGCCGACGGCATGACGATGCTGCTCGTCACCCACGAGATCGCCTTCGCGCGGGACGTTTCCTCCCGCGTCATGTTCTTCGACAAGGGCGTGATCGCGGAGGAGGGAACACCGGATGTCCTGCGCCACCCCGAGAGCGACAGGTTGAAACAGTTCCTTCATCGCATCCTGCATGACGAGGTTGGTCATTCCATTTCCAGCGATCGTGGAGCGCAGGCCTGATGAGCGGTATCATTGAAGAATTTCGTCTGTATGGACCCGGCTTCCTCGAAGCCGCCTGGACGGTTTTTGCCCTGACCCTTCTCACCATCGTCGTGAGCTGGGCATGCGGCCTGCTGGCCGCCCTGGCGCAGCGCTCCAAGTGGAAATCGGCTCGCGTGGCGGCCGGCTTCTACATCTGGTTCATTCGCGGCACGCCGACGTTGATTCAGGTCTTCATCATCTACTTCGGCCTGCCGCAGTTCGGCATACGGTTGTCGCCGTTCGCCGCCGGTGTGCTGGCGCTGGGCGTCAACAGCGGCGCTTACGTGGCGGAGATCGTCCGTGGCGGCCTCACCGCCATTCCCCGTGGCCAGATGGAATCGGCGCTGGCGCTTGGTTTCAGCCCCAGCGAAACGATGCGCACGGTCATCCTGCCGCAGGTGTTTCGCATCATCCTGCCGTCGATCACCAACGAGGCGATCTCGACCTTGAAGAACACGTCGCTTCTGTC
This sequence comes from Rhizobium sp. S152, assembly GCF_030380735.1. Taxonomy (GTDB): domain Bacteria; phylum Pseudomonadota; class Alphaproteobacteria; order Rhizobiales; family Rhizobiaceae; genus Rhizobium. Next base: position 364,720 of record NZ_JAUDRZ010000003.1, read on the forward strand.
GACGATCACGGTGGTGGAACTGACGCTCTACGCGCAGACGCTGATCGCGGCCACCTTCCGCCCCTTCGAATTCTACATCGCCGTCGCCGTCATTTATCTCGTGCTGACGACAATCCTGACGTTCTTCGCCTCCTGGCTGGAGCGCCGCTATGCCAAGATGGCCTGAGGAAGCAAGATGTCCGTTCTTCCGATCGATTCACTGGAAACTCCTCGCTTTTGCGGCGTACCGACCTTCATGCGCCTGCCGCAGGCAACGACCCTGAAGGGACTGGACGCGGCGGTCATCGGTCTGCCGTCGGACTCCGGCGGACCTTATCGCACCGGCGCCCGTTTCGCACCCAATGCCGTTCGCGCCATGTCGGTCATGTTGCGGCCGATCAATCCCTATCGGGGCAACATCAACGTCTTCGAGACGCTGCGGATCGCCGATGTCGGCGATGCCAACGTCGTGCCGGGCTACGAAATGGAATCGCTCGAACGCATCGAGGAATCGGTGGCGGCGCTGGCGGCGGAAGGCATCGTGCCATTCGGCATCGGCGGGGACCACTCCATCTCGCTTGCCGAGATCAGGGCGCTTTCCAAGGTGCACGGACCGATCTCGCTGGTTCATTTCGATTCCCACAACGACACCTGGGACAAGTATTTCGCCGGCAAGAAGTACAGCGCCGGCACGCCCTTTCGCCGCGGTGTCGAGGAAATGGTCATCGATCCGAGCCGCTCAATCCAGATCGGCATGCGCGGCTCGCTGTTCCAGAAGAACGACATCAGCCAGTCTATCGATCTCGGCTACGACGTGCTGACCACGGATGAGACGCTCGATCTCGGGCCGGCCGCGCTGGCGCAGCGCATTGCCGACCGCGTCGCCGGGCGACCGGTGTTCCTCTCGTTCGACATGGACTTCATCGATCCTTCGGCGGCACCCGCCGTGCAGACGCCGGAAGCCGGCGGGCCGACAGCGCGCGAGACGCTGCAGATCCTGCGCGCACTGAAGGACATCAATCTCGTGGGCTGCGACGTGGTGGAGGCCAATCCGCTCTATGACGGCCCGGGCCAGATCACCGCGCTGATGGCGGCCACCGTGATGGCCGAACTGATGGCACTGCTTGCTTCCCAGCGGCTTCAATCGCCGGGCTGAACGAAAACCGGCGTGACGACGCCGCGTGAATGAACTCCGTGAAAACACAAACAGGGAACTGAAACATGAAACTGAAGACGTTGATCGTAACCGCCGCCGCGCTTGCCGGCATGGCGATGACCTCCCTGGCGCAGGCCGCCGATCTGGAGCTGCTGCAGCCGGGCAAACTGCTCGTCGCCACCGAAGGCACCTACGCCCCGTTCAGCATGCGCTCGCCCGATGGCAAGCTCGATGGCCTGGAAATCCGGGTCATGACCGAGGTCGCCAAGCGCCTGAACCTCGAATACACTCCCGTCCTCATCAAGTGGGACTCGCTGCTGGTCGGCCTGCAGGCGGACCAGTATGACGTGATCAGCGCCGCGATGGACATCACGGAAGCCCGCCAGCAGCAGGTGACCTTCTCCAACGGCTGGCTCGAATCCGGTGGCCGCGTCGTCGTCGGCAACGATTCTCCGATCAAGACCGCCGAAGACCTCAAGGGCAAGACGGTCGGTGCGCTGGTCGCCTCGAACTGGACGAAGATCGCCGAAGAGAAGGGCGCCACGGCCAAGGGCTACAAGGCCGAGTCCGACGCCATGCAGGATCTCGTCAACGGCAATGTCGACGCTGTCATTACCGATGCGATCGCTGCCGCTTACGCCATCAAGTCCGCCAACATGCCGCTCAAGATGACCGACGATGCGGTCAGCCACGTTCAGAAGGGCTTTGCCTTCAAGAAGGGCAAGCCGCAGCTGGTGGAGGCCGTGAACAAGGCGCTTACCGATATGGTCGCCGATGGTACCTATGCAAAGCTGACGACCGATCTCGTCGGCTTCGATCCGGCGCCGAAGGATCCGATCAAGACCATCCAGTAAGACCGTCGCGGCGGGCTCGTCACGGGCCCGCCGCTCTTCTTTCCAAAGCATTCAATTCGACAAGAAAAAGATCGCCGCATGCCCAGTTTGATTGCTCTCGTCACCCGCCTCTCGAAGCCCGCCGAAGAAGCCTGGTTGACAAGCTTACGGGCGGCCATGCCGGCGGAGACCATTCTGCCCATCGGCGACATGTCCGGTGCCGAGCTGGAGCGCGCCGAGATCGCGATCGTCGCCAATCCGGATCCGGCCGATCTCAATCGCTTGCCTAACCTGAAATGGGTGCAGAGCCTGTGGGCCGGGGTCGAGCGGCTGGTGCTGGAGCTCGAGGGATTCGCTCCGCCGATCGTTCGGCTCATCGATCCACGTCTGGCAGAGACCATGGCAGAAGCCGTGCTTGCCTGGACACTCTATCTCTCGCGCGACATGCCGGCCTACGGCGCCCAGCAGCGCGACCGCGTATGGAAGCAGTTGCCCTATCGCGCGGCGCGGGACACGCGTGTTGGCCTACTTGGACTCGGCGAACTCGGAAGTGCCGCTGCGGAAAAACTGCTGTTGGCCGGCTTCGATGTCGCCGGCTGGAGCCGAACCGCCAGGGAGCTTCCCGAAATCAGGACATTCTCCGGCGCGCAGGGACTGGATGAGATGCTCTCCCAGTCCGACATTCTCGTCTGCCTGCTGCCGCTGACGGCGGAGACCACGGGCCTTCTGGGCACGCGCCAGTTCGAGCGTCTTCCAGAAGGTGCGGGTTTCATCAACTTCGCGCGCGGCAAGATCGTCCGCACGGACGATCTGATGGCGGCTCTCGATAAGGGTCGGCTGAAGCATGCGGTGCTCGACGTTTTCGAGACGGAGCCGCTCGAGGAGGGAAGCCCGCTCTGGAGCCACCCGGGCATTACCGTTCTGCCACATATCTCGGCGCCGACCAATCAATCGACAGCGGCGAAGATCGCAGCCGCCAATATCGCCGCGTTCCGTGCTTCCGGCATGTTGCCCGACGGCATCGATTTCGCGCGCGGTTATTGATCAGAAAGCAACGGCTCGCTTTGGCAAGCCGTTGCTCGTTTCAGTCTATCGCGTGGCCGTGACCGGTTCCGCCTCGTCATCTTCCGTACGGTTCGAGAAGTAGTTGGCGATCAGCGCCCCCGAGATGTTGTGCCAGACGCTGAAGATGGCGCTCGGCACCGCCGCGAGCGGCGAGAAGTAGGCGGTCGCAAGCGCCGCGCCGAGGCCGCTGTTCTGCATGCCGACTTCGATCGCCAGCGCCTTGCGCTTGTACAGGTTGAGGCCGAAGGCCTTGGCCGCGAAGAATCCGAGAAGATAGCCGAGGCCGTTGTGCAGCACGACGACGGCGAAGATCAGCAGGCCGGACTGTGCTATCGCACCCTTGCTGGCGCCAACGACGGCCGCGACGATGAGGACGATGCCCACGACGCTGACCAGAGGCAAGACCGGGATCGCGGCAGTGACGAGGCGCGGCAACGCCTTCTGCGCGATGAAGCCGAGCGCCAGCGGCAGGATGATGACCTGCAGGATGCTGACGAACATCGCCCAGGCGTTAACGGGGAGATACTGGCTGGCGAACATCCAGACGAGGAACGGCGTTACGATCGGAGCGGCAAGCGTGGTAACGCTGGTGCAGGCGACGCTGAGCGCGACGTCTCCCTTGGCGAGATAGGTCATGACGTTGCTCGACGTGCCGCCGGGGCAGCAGCCGACCAGAATGACGCCGGCGGCGACTTCGGGCGGCATTGGGATGACGCGGGTAAGAAGCAGGGCCAGCGCCGGCATGATCACGAAATGCGCGACGACACCGATCGCCACTTCCAGCGGGCGGCGCCCGAGTTCCCTGAAGTCGTCGATCGAGATCGTCAGGCCCATCCCGAACATGATGATGCCGAGCAGGGTGACGATGTAGGGAGCGACGTGCTTGAATGTTTCGGGAAAGAAGAAGCCGAGCACGGCGAACAGGATGACCCAGAGTGCGAACGTCTTGCCGACGAACGCGGAGAAGGATGCGAGCGCTTTCAATTTAGTCTCCTAAGATAGTCTTTGCGGCGCAGTATTCCTCACAGTCCGGGTGTCAAGCGCAGGTGAGGCCGTGAGCGTCCACTGCTGGTGCTTTTTGTCGGAAAGTAGCGCCGAAGGGGTTGCGTCGGGCTTGCGTCCGAGGTGGTTGTTGGGGATAGAGGCGAAGACGATCAGGCGAGGCCGATTGCATCAGTCGAACAATGGGAGTGCTTGTTTCATGGTGGAGAGTTCGCGCGAGCGATCCGACGAGGAGCAAGCTGTGCCGCGGTCAAGACCGGCGCGGATATTCTATCTTGTGCTCGGCATCTTAATGCTCGTGCTAGGCTTCATCGGCGCGTTGCTACCGGTCATGCCGACGACGATCTTCCTGATCCTGGCGGCGTGGTGCTTCGGGCGATCATCGCCTCGGCTGGAGGCATGGCTGCTCGATCATCCGCGTTTCGGCCCGACGCTTCGCGCCTGGCGCGAGAATGGCGCCGTTCCGCCCCACATAAAGCTTATCGCGGTGCTGGGAATGCTGACGGGTTACGCGATCTTCTTCGTGGCGGTTGCGCCAAGCGTGTGGTTGGCACTCGCGGTCGCCGCCGGCATGCTTGCCTGCGCGGGCTATGTGATAAGCCGTCCCGACGCTTGACGAGGTGGCCCGGAAAGTCCTCGCAGGATGCTTGCGGGCTTGACCCGATGTCTCAAGGCTGACAGGTGATCACCTAAAACGTCTCAGACAAGTGGAGCTATGCATGGACCAGAAACTCTTCAAGAGCCTGTGCAAGGACGGCAAGTTCAAGGAAGCCCTCGGCCTGGCCACGCAGGGGCGGGAGCAGGAGAAGTTTACGCCGAGCCGCTTTTCCATCGACAAGAAGACCGGCCTGCCGATCTTCTACCGCGGCAACAAGCGGGTGGAAGCGGACGAAACGGGCGAATGGCACCTGTCGAAGAATACCAAGTTCTAGCGGGCGCCTCCGTCGGCGGCGAATTGGTTGCGACAAAAGGCGGTTGGCTTTGCCCATCGCATCGCCCTATGTTGCTCTCACCGTTACTGGAGGAGAAATGCCATGGAATATCGTCGCCTCGGAAGATCCGGCCTGAAGGTCAGTGAGTTCTCGTTCGGATCGTGGGTCACCTTCGGCAGGCAGGTCGAGGGCGACGATGCCGTGAGCCTGATGGCGCATGCCTATGACAACGGCATAAATTTCTTCGACAATGCCGAAGGCTACGAGAGCGGCAAATCCGAAATCGTCATGGGCGAGGCATTGAAGACGCTGGGATGGAGCCGCGACAGCTTCGTCGTTTCCAGCAAGGTCTTCTGGGGTGGCAGCAAGCCGACGCAGCGCGGGCTCTCGCGCAAGCATGTGACCGATGCGGCGCACGCAGCGCTGAAGCGGCTGCAAGTTGACTATCTCGACCTCTACTTCTGCCACCGGCCGGATATCGATACGCCGATCGAGGAAACGGTGCGCGCGATGCACGATCTCGTGGCGCAGGGCAAGATCCTCTATTGGGGCACATCGGAATGGTCGGCGCAGCAGCTGACGGAAGCCTATGCCGTTGCCCGCGACCTGCGTATCACCCCGCCGACGATGGAGCAGCCGCAATATAACCTCTTCGAGCGCCAGAAGGTCGAAGGCGACTATCTGCCGCTCTACGATCTGATGGGCCTCGGCACGACGATCTGGTCTCCCCTGGCGTCGGGCGTGCTCACCGGCAAGTACAACAACGGCGTCCCTAACGACAGCCGCATGAACCTGCCCGGCTACGAATGGTTGAAGGAGAAGTGGACGAGCGAGGCGGGTCGCGCCCAGTTGGCGAAGGTTGGCGAGTTGGCTGGTCTTGCGAAGGAGATCGATCTGTCGATCACGCATCTCGCGCTGCTTTGGTGCCTTGCAAACCCACACGTCTCCACGGTCATTCTCGGCGCGTCGCGCAAGAGCCAGCTGGAGGATAACCTTGCGGCACTCGCTCATAAGGACAAGCTGACGCCTGACGTGCTTGAGCGGATCGACGCCATCGTCAGGAACAAGCCGGCCGCGCCCGCACGGTTCTGATCCCAAGAGGTGCAAGCGATCAACGAAAATTGAAAGCCCGCGCCTCGCGGGCGGTCGCGATCCCGCGAGGCTATGTTACAGTCGTGAGACTTGGATAGCGCAGGTCGGTTGATGCTCACAACGCTCGCGGTGCTCATGAATCTTACCGGTGTCGCCGCGACGGCGGCGCCCGCAAGCAACGAAGTCGACGTCGCCCTTGTCCTGGCGGTCGACACGTCGCGCTCGATGGATCTCGACGAAGTCCGCATCCAGCGTGAGGGCTATGTCGAGGCCCTGAAGCATCAGGAATTCCTGAACGCGGTCAGGAACGGCCTGACCGGTCGCATTGCCATCAGCTATTTCGAATGGGCGGGTTATGTGGTGCCCGACTCCGTCATCGACTGGACGGTGATCGAAACAAAGCAGGATGCCGATGCTTTTGCCGACAAGCTGGAGGCGCGTCCCGTTATCACCCAGCGACGCACCTCGATTTCGGCGGCTGTCGCGCAAGGCGCCACGATGATCGTCTCCAGTCCCTATAGCGGCATGCGGAAGGTGATCGACGTATCAGGGGATGGACCGAACAATTCCGGTGATCCGGTCTTGCCTGTAAGAGACAAGGCGGTAGCGGCCGGCATCACCATCAACGGTCTGGCAATCATGCTGCGGCCATCGGAAGCGCCGGGTGGACTCGACCGATATTATGCGGATTGCGTGATCGGGGGACCGGGCTCGTTCGTGCTGCCGGTTCACAAGGTGGAGGACTTCGCTGTCGCGATCCGCCGCAAGCTGGTGCTTGAAGTCAGCGGACTGGATCCGCTCGTCAAGAAGATCGCAGCCACTCAGGCGGGAAGCGATTGCCTCATCGGCGAAAAACAGTGGCAGAATCTCTTCGACCGCTGAGTGAAACAGCCGCATCGGTGATGCGGCTGTCGCAGGGTGTCAGAGCGCGCGCAGATCTTCCGCGGCGGTCTTGCCGGATCGGCGATCCTGCGTCGGCTCAAAACTGACCTTCTGGCCATCATTCAAACCCTGAAGGCCCGACCGCTGAACGGCAGAGATGTGAACGAACACATCAGGCGCGCCGTTATCCGGCTGGATGAAGCCATAGCCTTTTTCAGAATTGAACCACTTAACTGTACCAGTTGCCACTTTATATCCTCGGTTGTTTCCCAGCGTCGCCAACATAAGGTTGGCGACTTGTTTGGCAAGAGGGAAACGCGAAGATATCTGCGCGAGACCGAAACTCGTCTCGGCGAGCCGTCTCAAGATCGGTAGTCGGGCACCGTCTGAGCGAGAACGCGATGAAGGCTCTCCAGGTGCATCCGGGCGCTCTCGGGATCGCCCTCGCGTATCTGTTTTGCCGCCGCCGCAGCGATGTGCTCGGGCACCGGCAGCAGCGATCTTCCCGTGCTCATTGCCTTGATCTGCACTTCGGCGGCGCGCTCGAGATAATAAAGATCATCCCAGGCTTCAGCGATATTCGGCGCGCAGACCATGACGCCGTGGTTGCGCATGAACAGGATGTCCTTGTCACCCAGCACGGCGGCGATCCTGTCGCCTTCGCTCTCGTCGAGCGCAAGGCCATTATAGTTTTCGTCGACGGCAACGCGTCCATAGAACTTCAGCGCCGTCTGCCCGGCCCAGACGAAGGGGGCGCCTTCGATCATGCTGAGCGCCGTCGCATTCGGCATATGGGTGTGAAAGGCCGCGCCGACCCTCGGCGACATCCTGTGCAGACGTGCATGGATGAAGAAGGCGGTCGCCTCCGGCACGCCGTTGCCTTCCACGACATTGCCCTCGAAGTCGCAGATCAACAGCGATGATGCCGTTGCTTCCTGGAACGCCCAGCCGAGGCGGTTGACGAGAAACAGGTTGGGATGTCCGGGCACGACGGCGGAGAAGTGATTGCAGATGCCTTCTTCCAGACCGAGCTTCGCCGCCGTTCTCAGGCAGGCGGCGAGATCGACACGCGCCTGCCAGATCTCCTCGGTATCGAGCGAGGCATTGCGCAGAATGGCCGGTTGTCCGTTGGGAAGATTGAGTTCGTGAGCCATCAGGTCCTCTGCAGTAAAATCCAGCCGGCAGTTAAAAGCAGGCCGGGCACGTTGTCGAGCGTCGGTATCATTTCGTCGCGACGATAATCGCTCAGTGGCTTGCGCCGGTTCCATGGTCTGCTCGAACCGCACGAAAGCCGAGTTCGCGCGCCGCCGCAAGGTCGGATTTCTGATGCCTGACATCACCGGCGACAAGGCGGTCTAGCCATTTCCCCGATATTTTCTCTGATGGCGAGAACTCCATCGTCGTGAGGTTGTCGGACTGTGCCTTGACCACGCTAAGCCCGCGTAAATATTACGATAGTTTCAATCTGGCGCCGTTGATGTCGCGCCATCGGTTCGCGCAATACGCGTGTCACGATGAAGTCACAACACTTTCTGGCAGGCTTGTGCTTAGTTGCCGGTCGGCGCGTTGCGGCAGAGGAGCGAACAAGGCCGCGCATGCGATCGGTGTAACAGTCGGGCGAGGGCGGCGCAGGCGCTTTTTCGCTCGAACCAATGGTATCGCAGCGTCGGTGCATGGACGCTGGGATGGGGCACCGGAGGATTACCTTCGCGTGCCTATCAACTAGCGGCAGGTATGAATGTCAGTCCACTTTAGAGCAATAACGCCTGACGAGGCGGCCGGTAGCGCAGAAATCATAGTCCAGGCATATGCTGAACCGCCGTGGTTCGAGCAATGGTCGATTGAAAATGCTGTAGCTCGTCTGAATGAGATGACGACAACACCTGGCTGCCTGACCATAGGCGCGGTGTTGGAAGATAGTCTAATCGGCTTCGGCTTTGCGCTTCCTCATACGACGGTGGCCGGTCGCGGACTGATGGTCGCGGAGATTGCCATCATGCCGCCGTATCAGCGCAAGGGGCTTGGATCCGCTCTATTGCGGCACATCGAACGCGAGGCTCGGGCCGCCGATTACCTGCATGTTTGGTTGGTATCGCAACGAGACGGCGGAGTCGCTGACTACTATCGGGGTAACGGTTATACCCAATCCAGCAAGCTCGGCATCTACACCAAGCTGCTGCGATAGGTTTACCGCCGGCCGGTTCAATGCGCCTTGAGTTGGGCCGCGCCGCCAAAGGGAGCAAAGTCGCGAACGGCAGCGTTTGGTATGTCGAGAATCTCGCGATTGATTGCCTGAAGCGCAAGATCGAGCCAGTGTATCGCGCTTGCGAGCTCGACATCCTGCGCCACGTACCTGGCATAAGTGACCATTCGCGCAAGCGCCGCCAGCTCATCCAGATCGTCGATGGATCGTTCGTTGAGGCTTTCGCCCGTAAAGTTCGCCGATGTCGTGCCCATGCTCAGTCCCCCAATATCGCCGTCGATCATACCGGCAGCGGATGTCGCGGGCGCGTGAAAAACGCGTGACACAACCTTGGATGAATGGCGAAGCCAGCTTATGTCCGGCCGGAACGAAAGAGAAATGTCTGATGCAGTTTCCACCCGACCTCTTGAGAGCTGCGTTCTTCCGGCGTGGCGAGCACTGCCTCCACCAAGGCCAGCGCGTCTATCCGCTTCTGGTCGATCGTCCCCGTGACGAGCAGCTCAAGCAGCACTTCGGCGTTCTCGATAAGCCCTGGACCGCAGTTGCTTACAACCGAACGCCAACTGCGGCGCTTGAAGAAGAGGCTGGCGGCGGCTGTCTGCAGAGCGACGCGCAATTGGTGTGAAATGAGTTCGGCATCTTCGAGATGATCGAGTGTCGACCTGACATTCACCAGCGGCAACGTCAGTGGCTTGCAGCCCAATTCCGCGGGACCGTGGAGCAACGCAACATCGGCATCGTCGACAGTGACGCCGCTCGCGTACTCCTTGAATATGCGTCCAATACCCATCATGCCGAAGGCTTGGCATTCGGCGGCGCGCAAAGCGCCCATGCTCGCCGCGCCGAATATAGTTACGTTTTGCGAGAGCGCATGGAGAATTTCCTTGTGCCAGATCGGTGCCGTGTATTCGAAGCCGCCATCGACAATGCCGATTACCGTTGCGCCATCGCGCACGGCCCGAAGCACATCGCCTTGTACCGCTGGCGGACGGATATCGATGCGACTTTCGGAAAAGGCGACGGCATCGGGAAGGCTGGGACCGACGAATACGACCCTCATGTCAGGATCGCCGCCGCGATCGCCCGGGGGCCGAAGCGTCGCGCCCGGTTCCCGGCCGGGTTTTCCAGCGCTGGAATGAAAATTTTCACGACACTGAACGGAAGCGATGGCGCGGAGAGAGGCAAAGCGATTACGGCGCCGATTTGCCGCGTCTTCAATGCGCAAAGCACATGATCGAGGTGTTCGCCGAGGGACGCCTGTTCCGCCGCCCTACCCAATGTTGGCAACCTGGGTAGTGCGGCGAATGCACTTCTCGTCTGCTCGGGCAGGCGTTCAGAAAAAGTCTCCGGCGAAATGTCGTCACGCGCGCCGCTTATATAGGTCAGGCGGGACTGCACGGCTTCCGTTATGGCACGGATCGCCGCGCGGATGGGGGAAGGGTGGGCGCCGCTGCCGCCGGTAACTTCAACGAAACGAACGTTCGGGTCGTGCAATACCGCTTTCGGCGCCAGCAGGGCGCTGAAGCAGGGGATGCCGATGTCGCTGGTGATGTCGAAGAGCTTTATTGACAGGTCGCTCGAGAGGATCTTCGCCAACAGCCCATCGAGCTCAGGATCGCCGAAGCCGGCGGGGTCGACGCATCTCGCGTAACGGCTATCGTCACTTCCCACTTGCCAGAGGATATAGGCATCGCGCTCGATCCGTTCGAGGATGCCATGAAAGATCGCCTCATCGAGTGTATTGCCCGAAGCCAGGCCATCCGACGACATCCAGAAGCGGCTGTCGCGCGTTTGATCGAGGATGGCCGCCTCATAGGGGACATGGACCTGACGGCCCGACAGCAGCTCGCGGGCGGCCGCCCACTCGATATCGTCGTCGGGCGCGATATCATCCTTGCCCTGCCCGATAAGGCTGTCCAGTCTCTCGAAGTCCTGTCCAGCCTCGCACAGTGATTTCGGCGTCGCGAAAACCGTCTGCACAGCCGGTTCTGCGGCGACGGCGCGTTCCAATGCTTCCATGACTGCGGAAACCTTCGCGTCATCGTCGGAAAGACCCTTACCCTGCGCAACCACGATAGACCGCGCGTTGGGCGCATAGGCACACCAAACAGGGATGCCGATACAATCGAGGCCGGTATGGCGCGCAACGCGGGTTATACCGAACGCAGCCAACAGCGGCGTAACCCGCTCAAGGGTCTTCGCCGGCGACATGGTGCGATCGGAATATCTCGCCAAGGGACCGTCGGTCAGCGGACGAGTTCAGCCGACGACGTGACCGGAGAAGGCTTCCTTTGCCGACGAGACGGCAATCGCGAAGTCGACCTTCTTGGCAAATGTGCCGCCAGCCTTGCGGATTTCAGCCACTCTCGCCAGATCGCCCGTCACGTCGATCGGCTTTACGGTACCGGATTCCAGATCGGCGATCCAAAGCCCTGCTTCGCCTTCAACGCCAAAAACAACTGCCTTTGCCATCAGACTTCCCCTCGTGTTGTCTATCAGAAGCCAGCCTTGAGCAGGCCCTCCCGATAGAGATCCTTCTGCCAAGATTCCTTGAACGGTACGACCGCGAGCCATTTCTCGACATCGAAAACCGGATTCACGGCTTCGGCGCGTTGCCGGTAAAGTTGGGCCCGCTTCCTGTCGCCGAGCATCGCGCAACTCGCGGCCGCGATGCGGTGGGCAGGCGCCTTGTCCTTCATGGCACCGACATAATCCATGGCCTCCTCATATCTCTCGAGGAAGTAGCTCGCGCCTGCCGCGCACCAGAGATAGGAGTCGGGCGATATCGGATTGAGCGCCATCGCCTTCTGTATTTTGGCAAGTGCATCCGCGGGCCGGGAAGCGTGAACGAGGGTGTCCGCGTGGCTATAGATGACGTCGGCAAAGTGCGGGCTCAATTCCTCGGCCAGTTGAAGAGCCTCGACGCTGCCGTCGACATCGCCAAGATAGAGTTTGGTTACGCCGAGCTCGCGGAAGCCGCCGGGGGATCCTTCGTCGCGTTCTATCGCTCTTGCGGCGCTCTGCTCGGCCATGCGAAGGAGCTCTTCGTTGCCCTGCGCCGTCACGAGCCATTCGCTGGTATAGGTGCGCGACAGGCCGGTAAAGGCGGGCGAGAAATCGCCGTTGTACCTTAGAGCCTCCTTGAAGGCGGCGCGCGCACGCCGAATATGAGGAAGCGTGAGTTTTCCGACCAAGCTCGCGCCGATGAGATAGGAATGGTAGGCCTGCGGGCTCGCTTCCCAACTGAGGCGTTGTTGTTCCTTTTTCGCCAGTTCCGTCACCACCGACGCCGTCAGTTGCTGGGCAATCAGCCGCCTCTGCGTGGGCAACGTGTCGGCGGTCATCGAAAACCGTGTGGCCCAGATGATCTCATCCGTTGGGAAGTAGATGAGCTGCGCGTAGAGGCCCTCGCCGGACAATCTCGTGTCCAGCAGATATGAAATCGAGTAGCGGCCGACAACGGTGGACTTATCGGAATCGCGCCGGATTTGCTCGGCCGTATGTGGTGCGACGATCGATATGTTTCTCAGTGCGCAAAGCTCGATCGTGACATCCTCGATCAGCGCGCCGGCAAGGGGCAGCCCGGCTTCGTTACCGTCCGAGGTCGGCGGCAGGAGGACCATGCGAGGCAGCGCCGGCGTGGAACTCTCGCCAGCGCCAACAGTCGATGCCTCGTAGGGTCCCTGCGGACGGGCGAAATGCTTCGTCGCAGATGACCTGGGTTCCAGATTGTCTCCGACCCGGTTTGTGCCCGGCAGTTCACGCAGCATCGCCCTGATCTGCTCGTCTCCGGAATCCTTTTCCAGCAGATACAGGCCGGCGGCCGATAGCGCGCGAAAATCCTCCGCACTTTCGGCCTGTGGGAGCGCTGCCAGCAACGCCTCGCGCAGTTTCAGGTGATGGTGATGCCGTTCTCGTTCGATCCACGCCTCGATCAAGCGAGTGGCGGGTCTGATGCTGCCGGCAAAGTCGCGACGCAGCAGGTCGGCAATGGCCTTTAACTTATCGAGTGCCGGCGTGTCGGCATCGATGATCTCAAGATCGACCGAAAGCAGTTCGACGCGCAGCTTTATCGCGGTCGGGGTAATTGAAAAGGGAACGTTGTCGTTGGCGCCGTCCACCTGGCGTATACGCGAAATCAACTTGCGCAGGTTTAGACCGGCCAGTTCAGCCTCGGCGTCGGCCCAGAGAAACTCCGCCAGTTCGTGGCGGCTGAGTTCATGCTCTCTGCAGGTAAATAGATAGGCGGCCATAAGCACGGCCTTGGCCGGGTAGCGCACAGCTTCGCCGGTCTCGTCGCTCATGCGCAGGTCGCCAAATGTTTGCAGATGCAGCACGAATTATCCTCTGCCGGTTTCCAGTTGCTCCCAGTTGTTGCTGGAGAGGCTCGAAGCGCCAAGGCTTCTCGCCAGAGCCAGCAGCTTTTGCCGGACATTTGCATCTTCGATGGCAAGGAATGCCTTGCTCAGGGCAATGCCCTCCTTGGAACTCATGAATTGGGCAATCTCGTCCGATTCCGCCCGCGCTCCCATCATCTCGGAAGGAGCGGCATTTTCAAAGAAATAACCAACGGGCACAGCAAAAATATCCGCGATCAATTGCAGGCGGCTCGCGCCGATGCGGTTGATGCCCTTTTCGTATTTTTGGATCTGCTGAAAGGTAATGCCCAGCGATTCCGCCAGATTGCTCTGGCTCATGCCAAGCGCTTTGCGCCGCTGTCGGACACGGCCCCCGACGTAGACATCAACGGCATTCGCAGATTTTGCCTTCATCGTCCGTCCATCCCACGTTGAGAAGAGAGCGGCATCATGACGCTTTCTCAGAAAAATGCAACCAAAAGTACATTTTGCAAATGCGTAATATCACCGCGGCAACGGCGATGAGTTTGTGGGCGCCCAACGGTGCCCGGAATGCATGGCCAGCTTTGAATGGACCGGTCTCCCTGGCTTCCTTGCTGGCCACAGAATCAGCATTGTTTCAGATGGAATATTCTCAAATATGCGACCGACGATTGTGTCACGTCGATTTCACGCACGTGTTTGCCTCTTTGTGATTATTGTCTGCTCATCGAAGTTCTAGGAATGGCACGGGTCGTCGGTTTCGACAATGGCCGGCCCTCGAACCGATGATTTGCCACTCAAGAAAAGATTTTCATATGCGATCCGATCAGTTCGATGACCTTTGCCAAGAGTCCGGAGAAACAAGCACCATGGAATTGCCAACAATAGAAGTCAGCCACGCAGACAGGCTCTTCGCTTGCCGACAGAAGGTCGAGGAAGCCGTCCATCGGATCATCTTCGGGGAGGAATTGGTTCAGTTTTCCTCGGCCGAAATCGCCATGGCTATCGCCGATGTCGCCGATGACTACATCCTGACCGTCGCCAAGCAGCAAGCTGCCAGGCATTAGTGCCTCGCTATCCTTGTGCCGACGGAATAGATGCGCCGTCGGCATGGCCATAGGCTTGAACGCTTAGCGCGCAAGCGCATGTGGCGGCGCCAGTCTATCGCAGGCCACATAGGCCGATTTCATGACAAACGCGATCATGTTATTGTTGATCTCGCGACCGGTTCTATGCCACAGCTATGCCGCCGCCTGCAGGTGCAGGCTGGCGACGGAAAATCTCACACGATCGTCTGCCGGCCGCTTGCCGTCTTCCGTCACGTCGAACGGGAAGCGCTCGAAGGCGTAATGAGGCTCGCAGGATCAAGTGCGCGACATGAACAGGACATTTCATCGGATTATGGTTGCGGATCGCCGGATGCTCACACCGGGTATGGTGCGATTGACGTTCGCCGGCGACGATCTGGCCGCATTCCATTCCTCCGGCATTGGCGACGAATATCTTCGGCTGTTCTTTCCCGACACGGAAACCGGCGAATTGGTTTTGCCGATCATCGATGAAAATGGTGGTTGGACCTATCCCGAGGGTAAGCCGCCGGTTCGTTGCGCGACCTACACGGTTCGCCGTTTCGATGCCGAGGCAAAGCGAATGGATATCGATTTTGTCGTGCACGAGGGAGGCGTTGCCAGCGAATGGGCGCAATCCGCGCGGCTTGGCGACGAGATGGTCATCAACAATCCACGCGGCCTCTATGTGCCTCCAGACGACATGCAATGGCAATTGCTGATTGCCGACGCCACCGGTCTCCCGGCCCTTGCACGTCTGCTGGAACAGACACCACGCGGGATCAAGTCCCGAATATTCATCGAGGTCGCGTCTGCTGCGGACGAGCAGAGTCTTCCCGAACATCCCGGCGCGACCGTCACGTGGTTGCACGGTTGCGGGAACGGCATAGCGCCGAGCAGATTGGAAGAGATCATGCGGTCGGTGCGATTTCCGTCCACTCCCGGCTATATTTGGGTTGCCGGGGAGCAGAAGGCTGTCCGTGCGATCCGTAAATATGTTCGCCAGGAGCTCAAGCTTCCGGCCGATCGTTACAAGCTGGTCGCCTACTGGATTGAAAAGCGGCAGGAGTGGACAGCCGCGTGGGAGGCCCTCGACCCGGCTATCCGGCAGCAGATCGAAGCCGCCTGGACTTCCGGCCGTGACGAGGAAGAGGTGCGCGACGAGCTCGAGACGACGTTGGAGAAATTCGATCTGTGAGTGCACGCACGCCGTAACTTACCATGCGTCGCTTAGCGCTTTTCCCGTTTCAGTTCTTGGCAGAACCCGCTCGCTGCCCTCCCATGAAAGCAAGCGCCGGCCGAGGTGAAATGCGTGGGGATAAGCCATACGGACCCATGAGGAAATGGGCATTTTGCCGTATATTCCAGACAACGGATTCACGGATTCGTCGAGTCCCAATGCACGTGGATGCCGCTGCACTTGCCGCGCGGCAGCGGCGACAGGCCCCGCGGCACCGCGAATAAACGGAACTGATCATGCGCATTCTTCATACCGCGGACCTGCATCTCGGACGCCAGTTCCACGGCATATCGCTGGAGGAGGATCATGCCGCGATCCTGGAACAGCTCCTCGATGCGATAGAGACACATCGACCGGATGTCTTCATCATCGCCGGCGATATCTTCGACCGCGCCGCGCCGCCGGCAAGTTCGGTTCGTCAGTTCAACAACTTTCTCCGCAGGGTGGCGAGTGAAACCGACGCAGCCGTCGTCATGATCGCTGGCAACCACGATTCAGGCGACCGTATCGGCTCGATGTCGGTCATGACCGACGCACGGCGTGCCCTGATCCGTGGCGCGCTTCTGGCCGAGGAGGTTCCGCTGGTCCTGCACGATGCTTCAGGCCCGGTCGCCTTCTCAGGCCTGCCCTTCGCCTACGAGTTCGCGGCGCGCGATTGCTTCGGCGACGAGACCATCGCCATCCCGGAGCACGTCATTCGCGCCCAGATCGCCTCGGCCCGGCGCCATGTCCCTGAGGGAGCGCGATGGGTAGTAGTGGCGCATGCCTTCGTGGAAGGGGGAGCGACCAGCGACGCCGAACGGCCGCTGGCACGCGTCGGCGGAATCGAGACCGTCCGCCACGATACCTTCGAAGGCGCTCACTACGTGGCGCTCGGCCATCTGCATCTGCCGCATCATGTCGGGGCACCGCATATCCGCTACTCCGGCGCGCCGCTCGCATTCGGTTTCGACGAGGCTGGTGGGACAAAGGGCATGACGCTGGTCGATCTCGATGGTGACGGTGCTGCGGCAATTGCCACGATCCCGTTCAAGCCTGCCCGTGGCGTAAGAATTCTGCGCGGAAAGATGGAGGATCTCCTGAGCGGCGAGCCGTCGGATGATTTCATCAAGGCGGTGCTGTCCGACGAGGTGCCGCTGATCGATCCCATGAAGCGCCTGCGCGAGCGATACCCCAATGCCTGCCAGATCGTCTATGCCCGCGACGAACGGGCGCCCGAGATCAAGTCCCTCGTCGGGCTGCAGGCCGCCGTGCACGATCCGGCGCAGGTCATCCGCGACTTCCTTCTGCAGGTGCGCAGCGAAGATCCCGCCGAGGCGGAATTGGAGCTGATCGGGTCCGCACTGGCGGATCTGCGGCAGGTCGAGGTAGACGCATGAGACCGGTCCGGCTGACAATGCAGGCCTTCGGGCCTTATGCCGGTCGCGCGGTGGTGGACTTTCGCGAGGCGATCGCATCCGGGCTCTTCGGCATCTACGGCCCCACAGGGTCCGGAAAGTCGTCGATCTTCAGCGCCATGACCTTCGCGCTGTTCGGCGAGGCGGCCAAGGCCGAGCAGGACACGACATCGCTGCGCTCCGACCATGCCGATGCGACCTTGCCGACCGAAGTGGAGTTCGTCTTCGATATCGGCGCCAAGCGCTATGTGCTCCGCCGCCGCCCGGAACAGACGCGGCCGAAGCAACGCGGCGAAGGCGAGACGCGGGATACGCACGAGGCGTGGTTGTTCGACGCTACCGGGCTTGCTCTGGAGGAGATAACCGAGGCCAATCCCGGCAAGGTGATCGCTGAGAAAAAGACCAGCCACGTTCGCGATGCCGTCATCGAGCTGCTCGGCTACGGCGCCGAGCAGTTCCGGCAGATCGTGCTTTTGCCGCAGGGCAAGTTCGAGACCTTCATGGCGGCGAAGACCGACAAGCGGCTGGAAATCCTGCGCGAGCTTTTCGACGTCTCGATGTATCGCCGCATGGCCGCGAAGTTCAAGGAGGATGCCGCCGCCGCCGAGAAGCAAGTGCGTCAGGAACGCGAATTATGCGCCAGGCAGCTCTCCATGGCTGGTTTCGAGAGCCCTGATGCGCTGGTCGCCGGCATAGATGTGGCCCGGGCGGCAAATGAGGCCGAAGCGCTGAAGGAAGCCGAAGCGGCACAAGCACTTGAGGCCTCGCGATTGCAACTGGCTGCCGCGAGGCAGGTCGAGGATCAGTTCAGGTCGGTCGAGAGAACCGAGCGTGAACTGGAAGCGCTGGTCGCTCGGGAGGAGAGCATCCGGCTGCTTCAGGAGCGGGTGGACAATGCGCGCCGCGCGCAGGCTTTGCTTGACGTGGAGCGCCATGCGCTTGCGGCGCAACATGAAGCGAGACAAGCTGCAGCGGATATGAATACCGCGATCGCCAATAGCGCTGCCGCTGCGGATAAGGCCGCAACAGCTGCCGGTTTGCACGAAGTGGAATTGGCGCGGTCGTCGGAGATCGAAGGCGTTCGCCAAGTGACCGAAGAGTTGCAGCGCCACCAGAAGACCCTCGAGGATGCGGATGGTTATGCCCGAAAGGCAGCGGACGCCCGTACGTCTGTCGGGGAGGCGAAGCGGAATTTCGACGCCGTCGAAAAGCGGCTTGCCGACATGCTCTCACGGAAGGCGGATGCCGAGCGGGCGCTGTCACGTGCGCGGGAAAACCATGTTGCGCGGCAGAGGCTGCAGCACGAGGCTCTGGCTGCCGAGGGCGCGCTGAAGATCGCGGAGAGCTACGGCGCAGCCGTCGGCGCGACCGAGAAGGCCGTTGTTGAGTTGCAGGCGGCCAAGGACATCGATGCGGCGGCAACGCGGCAACTCGCCGACGCCAGGGATCGCTTCGAGGCTGCGGAGCGCGCGCTGGCCGATGCGCAGGCGGTTCATCTGGCGGCGAAGCTCTCGCCGGGCGATGCCTGCCCCGTCTGCGGTTCGGTCGAGCATCCCCTGCCTGCCGCCGGCGGCGTCGGCCATACCGGGTTAGACCAGACATTCCGGCAAACGAAGGTTGCCCGCGATCAGGCGCAGGTCAGGCAGCAGGAAACCGCGCGCCAATGCGCATCCGCCGAGGCCATATGGCAGGAACGCCGGGATCGACTGGATCAATTGCCGAAGCCCGAACAGGCCGCGGGCGAATTGCGCGAAACAATCGCCAGCCTGAATGGCGAGATCGCGGCACTCGGTCCAACCGTAGATTTTGCCGCTGCAGAAGCGGGACTCGCTCAGGCATCGGAGGAAATCCGGTCGACGGAAGTGGAGTGGGATGCCCTGCGCGTCGCCTTCGATGCAGCAAGGACGGAAGAAGCGCTTGCCCGCGACCGGTTCGAACAGGCGATCGCCGTGATCCCCCAGGAATTGCGGTCTGCGACCGTACTTGCCGGGCGGCTGGCGGAGAGAATGCGGGAGCTGACGGCCCGGATCGAAGCGGCGAGAGCGGCCGAGGAGGATGCCAGAACATCGCGCGAGGCGGCTCTCGTTGCAAACATGGCGGCGGATGCGGCAAGGCAGGCGCACGAGAAGGCGGAGATTCGCCGCGAAGAGAACGGCGCGGAATTCCAGCGGCGCCTTGAGGCAAGCGGTTTCGGCCTTGAGCAATTCCAGCAGTTCAAGCAGTGGATTGAGACCATCGACGCCGATTCCGGAGCGGTCGCCGAATATCGCAGTGCGCTCGCGGTTGCGCGAAATGGATTGGACGCTGCAAAGCGTGCCGTAGAAGACAAGGAGCGGCCGGATGTGGCCGCTTTGGAAGAAGCACATCAACTCGTCGAGCAAGCGCTCGATGCGGTGAAGACGGCGCGCGCCGAAGCTCAGGCGCACTTGCGGCAACTAGAGAAGCTGAAGCTCGACATCGCCAGCGAACTGCGCCGGCTTGAGCAGATCGAAACTGAAACGGGTGCGCTTCGCACGCTCGCGGCTCTCTTCAATGCCGACAACCCACTGCGGCTCGATCTCGAGACCTATGCGATCGGCGCGATGTTCGATCAGGTGCTGCTCGCCGCCAACCATCGCCTCGGCCCGATGAGCGGCGGGCGCTTCAGCCTGGAGCGCGAGATCGAGGGCGGCAGCGGCCGTTCGCGGCGCGGCCTCGGCATTCGCGTCTTCGACGTTCACACCGGCAAGGCGCGGGCGACCGCGACGCTGTCGGGCGGCGAGACGTTCATGGCCGCACTGGCGCTGGCGCTCGGGCTCTCGGATATCGTCGAAAGCACGAGCGGGCAGGTGCGGCTCGATACGATCTTCATCGACGAAGGCTTCGGCAGTCTCGATACGGAAAACGAGTCGGGTACGCTCGATCAGGTTCTTCAGGTGCTGAGCAATCTGGCGGGCCAGAGGCGCGTCGTCGGGCTGATCTCGCATGTGCCGCTGGTGCAGGAGACGATTCCAAACGGCTTCTACATTCGCAAGCAGCCGCTCGGAAGCGTTATCGAGGCGCGCGGATTGGCATAGCATGTTTCACCGCGCACCGTCCGATCGGGCGGCGCGCGATGCTGTTATTGACTGCGAGCCTTAGAACTCATCCCAGCCATCGGCCGACGGCGCATAGGCCACGGCGGCGTTCCCGGTATGGCGCATCTGCGGGATCGACGCGTGCTTGGCTGCCGGCGCGCGCTCGACAGGAGCGGCAGCCGGGCGGCGGGCCTGCGGGGTCGACCGGGTCTTGAAGCCGGCCACCATGTCGGCGAGGTTTTGTGTTTCGCGCGACAGGCTTTGCGTCGCGGCTGTTGTCTCCTCGACCATCGCGGCATTCTGCTGGGTTGCCTTGTCCATGTGATCTGCGGAGCTTGCGACTTCCCGCAAGCTGACTGCCTGTTCACTGGTGCTCGCCGTGATCGTGTTGACGAACTGGCTCATCTGGACCACTTCGACGACGATGGCATCGAGAGACTGGCCCGATGCGGTCACTAGGTCTACGCCCTGCTTGACCTGTGTGGCCGAGGTGGAAATCAGCGTCTTGATCTCCTTCGCCGCATCGGCGGAGCGTTGCGCCAGCCCGCGGACTTCCTGCGCGACGACGGCGAAACCACGCCCCGCTTCACCAGCACGCGCAGCCTCGACGCCGGCGTTCAGTGCGAGCAGGTTGGTCTGGAAGGCGATGTCGTCGATAACGCCGATGATGGTGTTGATCTGGTTCGACGACTGCTCGATCGCGGCCATCGCGTTGACGGCATTGCCGACGATTTGTCCGCCTCGCTCGGCCTTGTCCTGGGTCGAGGCGGCGACAACCTTCGCCTGGCTGGCACCCTTGGCGCTTTCGTTGACGGCGGTCGTCACTTCGCCGATCGCCGCGACTGTTTCCTCCAGGCTTGCCGCCTGCTGTTCCGTGCGCTTGGCGAGATCGTTGGAGGCGCTCGAAATCTGCTGCAAGCCGGCGCTGATGGTGCTGACGGCGCTGACGACCGAACTGACGGTTCCCTCGAGAGACGCGATGCTGTCGTTGAACTTGACCCGAATGGTTTCGAACTCAGGCGCGACGGAGTTCTCCATGCGAACCGTCAGGTCGCCGGCGGACAGCGCGCTGAATCCTTGATCGATGGCGTGAACGAAAGCACGGAGGTCTTCGGCCTTGGCGTTGTCGATCTGAAGCTGGCTGTCGCGTTGTGCCTGCTGGGTTGCGCGAGCTTCTGAAGCTTCGCGTTCCAGGCGCTTGTTTTCGTTGGCTGCTTCCTTGAAGACCTGGACGGCGCGCGCCATTGCGCCGATTTCGTCGGGACGCTCCTGCCCATGGATGTCGGCCTGCAGATCGCCAATTGCCAGCCGGCCCATGGTGACGGTGGTGCGTCGGATGAGGCCGGCGAGCGAGCGGGCGAAGATCAGGAATCCAACCAGCGACAGCAGCGACACGACGACCGTGCCGACGAGCGTTGCCGTCAGAGCCTGCCTGCTGGCGACGACGATCGGCGTGACGTCCGAGGCGATTTCGAGAACGCCGATCTTGGCGCCGGAGAAGTCTGTGAAAGGCACGGCCTCGACGACGAAATCCTTGCCGTCGACGGTGGCGAAGCGCCGCTCGTTTTCGCCATCATAGGCGCCCTGAACCTGCTCGGGCGTCAGGATGGATTTATCGGCGAAGGTCGAGGCCTGGATATCGAGCTTGCCATCGACCTTGATGTGAATGGCGATCGCGGCATCGACCGATTTCGCCAACGGGGCGAAATAATCGTTTGTCAGCGCGGTTCCGACGTCGACCACGCCAACCGTCTTGCCGTCCTTGATAACGGGTGCCGTCGCGAACATGCTGACCGCCGTGCGGCCGGGCTCGGTGCCGGCAACAAGGTTCCCCTCCTTGAGGGCGGCCACGATGGTCTTGCGGCGGCTGGTCAGGTCGTCGCCGAACTTGTCCGGCGTATGAATGCGGGCAACAGCCACGCCCTTGGCGTTGCTGAAGGTAATGAGCTGCAGGCCATTGGCCATGATCTTCGGCATGTTGGCCGCGTATTTCGCAACGATGGCTTCGCGGGCATTGCTTGCGATCAGATCCGCCGTTTCGGGCTCGCCGGCCAGCGCCAGCGCCATCGCTGCGGCAGCGCGCTTCTGCGCTTGCATATCCGTCTGGATGACCGCGAGATCGCCTTCTAGTTCTTTCTGAAGCGCGCGGTCGTTCATTTCCGACTGCCGGTACCAGCCAAGGCCGCCGATGGCGGCGCTGGCGAAGAGTACGGCTGCAAATCCGTAGGCAGTAATGCGGATCCAAAGAGGCCGCTTAATGTTGAGTTCATCCATAAAAAATCACCACTGAAAGTAACAGCCGCGGCCGGAAAGTGTTGCACTTCGGGCAAGATGGGGAGAACTCTTAAATTTTATGTAAAACGCCTACAAAGATTTATGACAGGCAAAAATGCCGGAAGATTATCTCTCCCGGTTGCTGCGTTGCAGCAATAATGTCCGGTTCAACGCCAGCCGAGAGCCGGTGCGATATGGGTCAGAATTGCCTCGATGACATGGGCGTTATAGGCGACACCGAGCTGGTTGGGCACCGTCAGCAGCAGCGTATCCGCTTCCGCTATCGCCTCGTCCCTTTTCAATTGCTCGATGAGCGCCTCCGGCTCCGCGGCGTAGCTGCGGCCGAAAACCGCGCGTGTCTTCTCGTCGATGAAGCCGATCTTGTCTTGGCTTTCGCCACTGTGCCCGAAGTAGGCGCGGTCGCGCTCGTCGACCAGCGCGAAGATGCTGCGGCTGACGGAGACGCGGGGTTCGCGGCTGTGGCCGGCCTCTTTCCAGGCCTGGCGATAGGCGCGGATCTGCTCGGCCTGCTGCACGTGGAAGGCTTCGCCCGTCTCGTCGTCCTTAAGCGTCGAACTCTGCAGGTTCATGCCGAGCTTGGCGGCCCAGATGGCGGTCGCGTTGGAGCTCGCGCCCCACCAGATGCGCTCGCGCAGACCCTCGGAATGGGGCTCGAGGCGCAGCTTGCCGGGCGGGTTGGGGAACATGGGACGCGGGTTGGGCTGCGCGAAACCTTCGCCGCGCAGCACGTCGAGAAAGACTTCCGCGTGGCGACGCGCCATATCGGCTTCGCTCTCGCCTTCCGGCGGCGCGTAGCCGAAGTAGCGCCAGCCGTCGATCACCTGCTCGGGCGAGCCACGGCTGATGCCGAGTTGCAGGCGACCGCCGGCGATGAGATCGGCAGCGCCGGCATCTTCGGCCATGTAGAGCGGGTTCTCGTAGCGCATGTCGATGACGGCTGTGCCGATCTCGATCCGGCTGGTCTTGGCGCCGACTGCGGCCAGAAGCGGAAACGGCGCGGCGAGCTGGCGGGCGAAATGGTGCACGCGGAAATAGGCTCCGTCGGCTCCCAGTTCCTCCGCTGCGACCGCGAGGTCGATCGACTGAAGCAAAGCGTCGCCTGCCGACCGGGTCTGCGATTGTGGGGAGGGCGTCCAGTGCCCGAAGGAGAGAAAGCCGATTTTCTTCATGATAGCGCCGC
The DNA here is from genome assembly GCF_030380735.1 of Rhizobium sp. S152. Lineage (GTDB taxonomy): Bacteria > Pseudomonadota > Alphaproteobacteria > Rhizobiales > Rhizobiaceae > Rhizobium. Next base: position 388,439 of record NZ_JAUDRZ010000003.1, read on the forward strand.
TTCAAAGGGGATGTTGATCGCTGTGCTTCATCGCATGATTGAGGTGCGGCGGATAGGTGCGGGCACGTTTTTGCGTGCCCGCCCAGAGGGTCAGACTTCCTTGAGCAGCTGCTCCGCGATGCGGACGCTGAGTGCCGCACCCGTGAGCGTCGGGTTCATGCAGGATGCAGACGGCATGACGCTGGTGCCGGCGATGAACATGTTCTTGTGGTCATGCGTCCGGCAATCGCGATCGACGACACTGTCCTTCGGGTCATCGCCCATGCGGGTCGTGCCCATTACGTGCTGGCGGTTCTGCCACTTGACGTCGGTCGAAAGCACTTCGGCATCAAGCAGTTGGGCGATCTTGTTCAGATCCTCCAAGCCGCGGTCACGCCCCGCGTTCCAGTAGTCGGTGACGCTGTAGTAGAGCACCGGGACAGGGATGCCGAGCGCGTCGAACTTGGTCTTCGACGGCGTGACGCGGTTTTCGGCCAGCGGCAGCGGTTCGAAGTCGATCGCCCAGTTCAGCGAGCGCGCCGAATACTGCCTGATCTTTTCATCCAGCTTCGAGCCGAGGATGCCCTTTTTGATGAAGCCTTCGGTCATCTGCGCCGTCGGCACGGTGTTGCGCACCTTGATCTTGTAGCTCGGATAGTCCTTGCGGAATGCGCCGTCACGCTGGTTCAGGTAGACCAGGAGCTCGGTCGGGCCTTCGCCCGGCCACATGTCCTCCTTGGTCAGCATGTTCATGCTGATGCCGGTGTGGTCCATGAGGTTGCGGCCGACTTGATCCGAGGAGTTGGCGATGCCACTCGGATATTTGTCGGAGGTCGAGATCAAAAGCAGCTTGGCGGATTCGATGCCGTAGGCCGCGAGTACGAAATATCTCGCCGTCAGCTTGTGCTCCGAATTGTCCGGCTTCTTGTACCAGATCGCGGTGATCTGGCCATCGTCGCCTGCCTCGATCTTGTAGACAACGGAGTTGTCGAGAAGCTTGGCGCCGTGCATCTCTGCTTCGTCGATATGCATCGATCCGTCATATTTGGCGCCGATGGGACAGACCGGGTTGCAGTTGTTGTTGCCTGCGCAGACCGGGCGGCGGCCGTAGGGACGCGAGGCGCGGCCATGCGGCTCGAGCACCGGATTGAAGCCGCCGACGCTGAGCTTCTCGGCCAGCGTCTCGAACATGTAGCTGGAGTTCAGCTGCTTCATCGGGAAGGGCATGGAGCGAGGCGGCATCGGGCCGCCACCCTGGCCGCTCTCGTCCTGGCCGTCGAGACCGGTAACGCCAAGTTCCAGTTCGGCCTTGTTGTAGTAATCCTCGAGATCGTCATAGCCGATCGGCCAGTCGCGGCCGCGACCGTAGAGTGACTGGATCTTGAAGTCGTTCGGGATCATTCGCCACAGCGCGGAACCGAAGTGCCAGGTCGTGCCGCCGACCACACGCAGATAAGAGGTGTTGTACTTAACCGGGCCTTCGTACTGCAGGTAGTCGCCATAGGTGGACGGCGCATGCGGAAGGCTCGGGAACGGGGACCCGGCGCCCTGCAGCTTGGCGTTTGCCAGCGAAAGCTTGATGGGAGCGTTGCGGAAGGTCTCGACGATATCCCGGCGATTGACGCGCGGACCAGCCTCCAGAATGATTACCTTCTTGCCCGCCTTGGCGAGGTTCGCCGCGATGATCCCACCCATCACGCCGGAGCCGATAACGATTACATCCGCATCATATGCGTCATTTGCCATTGTCGTAGTCCTGTCAAATCTTGCTGTCGGGCTTCGGTCCCCAGGCGTTCGGGCCGGGACCGTAGGTCGGAATGGGGAGAATGCCCTGGGTCGGCCGATACATCAGCGACTCGGCATAGGTGATGAGCTCTGCATCCTCGGGATCGCCGACGACGCCCAGATACCAAGCCGATACGATCTTCGTGGCGGTCTTCATCAATGCCGGATCGGTACCGGTCAGGGCCAGGAAGCCGTCCATGTCGGTGGCGCCGGATTGCGTGATCAGCTGCTGAAGGGCGACAAGGTCCGCGCTCAGCGTGGCGTTGCGCTTGCTTAGTGCAGCCAGGAAGCGCCCGCCGATCACCGGGTCGAGCTTGTAGCCGGTCAGGAATTCGGACAGTCGGGTAAACGCCGCGACCTGATCGTCAGCAGCCAGCACCGATGCGGGGCCGGCCAGATCTGCGAAAAGCGCCAGGCCGCCAATGGCGACAGTGCTGCGGAGAAGGCCGCGCCGCGACAGGCTGGGCACAGGGACGGAGGGAGAAGAGGAATCGAAAGGCATTGGAAGTCTCCAGGGGAGCGTTCAATGGAGAAAAGGAAGCGGGCTTCGGCTTAGTTGAGGGCTGCTTTCGGCCGGCGACGCATGACGAGCCAGACGATCAGACCGAGCACGATGACTACAACAGCAGTCATGGCGGGTGCCGCGAAGGGAGCAAGCTTCACGATCAGCGGCTTATCACCACCTTGACGAATACGCAGCACATCGGCCTCGGTAACCTTCAGTGCGGGATTGCCGTACTGGGCCAACACGTAGTTGCTGACATCGGCGATGTCCTTGTCCGAAAGGCGGTCGGTCGGATAGGCGATGTCGGTGCCGAAGCCCGGCATGAACGCTGTCTGATCACCGACCGTCCGATGCAAGCCATACACGATTGTCGAGATCAGATTGTCGGGGCGATCGCCGCCAGTGGCGGTGTTGTGGAACAGTGACGGATAGGCCTTGTTGCCTTGTCCTTCGACCTGATGGCAGGCCGCGCAGGTGCCGCTGAAGATCGCAAAGCCGTTCTGTTCAGGCGCTTGACCCGGCAGACCACGCAGCGTTGCTTCGGCTTGCTCCGAAGGCTGGCCGAAATCGAAGCGCGCCTTGGCTTCTCCGGACGATACCGGCTTGATGTCCTTGAGGTAGGTCACCATCGCGCCGATGTCGTCGTCGTTCAGATGCTGCAGGCTGTTTTCGATGGCCTCGGCCATCGGGCCGGCCGCCTGCGCCTTGCCGGCGACGTGACCTGTTTTCAGATACTGCGTCAACTCGTCGTCGGACCAGCCGCCGATGCCTTCGATCTTGTCCGAAGTGATGTTCGGCGCGTACCAGGAGCCCAGGGAGCCGCCGCCCAGCGCCTTGCTGCCCGTTTCCGCCATGAACAAATTGCGTGGCGTGTGGCAGGTGCTGCAGTGTTCCAGCGCTTCAGCCAGATAGGCGCCGCGGTTCCATTCGGCCGACTTCGATGCGTCGGGCTGGTAACGATCGGTATCCAGGAAAAGCAGGTTCCAGACGGCCATCGAGGCGCGGATGGAGAAGGGGAACGGAAGTTCCGTTTTGCTTGAAACCTGATCGACAGGCTTCACCTCGTGCATGAAGTAGGCGTAGAGCGCCGCGATGTCCTCGTCGGTCAGCTTCGCGTAGGCGGTATAGGGCATCGCGGGATAGAGATGAGTCCCGTCCTTTGCAACGCCGTCGCGTACGGCGCGGGCAAAATCAGCCTCGCTGTAGGCGCCGATGCCATCTTTCGTTGACGGCGTGATGTTCGTCGAGAAGATCGTGCCGAGCGGGGACTGGATGCCGTAACCACCCGCGAAGGGCTGGCCGCCGTGCGGCGCGGTATGACAGGCCGCGCAATCGGCGGCGGTCGCGAGATAGCGTCCCTTTGCGATCAGCGTCGTCTGGTCGCCGCTTGCCGTCGTATCCTGTGCGCTTGCTCCCTCGACACCGGCCACAAGCGCGGAAAGACAAAGCATACCGACAGCTGTTCTACGACAGTGCGACAGAAATGAAGCGATGAAGGAGCGCTGGGGGGGAGCGGTACGGGACAGCATATTGGCTGCTTTCATAGAAAATGAACAATAGTCTACAGCCCATGCTACCGCCTCCCACGAGCAGGACTGACCTTCTTCACCGGAGAGCGGAAAACGCATATCGGCAGAAGAAACCCAAATGGACAAAGCAAATTATTGATATTGCTTGGCTGTATCGATCCCGATAGAGGATCTGGAGGGGTGTGTCGATGCGTCGCGCTACGGCTTGCGTTTCGTCATATCTGCAGGGAGCCTGAGTTGAAATCAGTTTGTTTTAGAAGCAGGTTTCACAAAAAGTGAAGGATCATGATGAGGTTCGATCTGACCGATCTGAGGATATTTGTGTCGGCCGTGGATGGCGGAAGTCTGACGGCTGCCGCCGCGCGCAACAACATTGTTGTCGCCGCCGTCAGCGCAAGGCTGAAACGGCTCGAAGCCTCATTCAATCTTGATCTTTTCGAGAGAACCGGCCGCGGTATCCGGCCGACGCTTGCAGGGGAAATGCTGGCGCGCCACGCCCGCAAGATCATCGGCGATGCCCGGCAGATCGAGGCCGAATTGGAAGAGTTCGCTGACGGACGAAACGGCCGGGTTCGGGTCCTGTCGAACACGAACATCCTGGCGGAGCACATGCCCACGGCGCTCGGGACATTTCTGGCGGCCAATCCCGACATCAACGTCTCGATCAGCGATCGTCCGAGTTTTGAAGTAATCTCCATGCTGAAGAACGGTGACGCCGATGTCGGTGTCGTCGCCGCATCCGCGGATATGAGCGGTCTGGAGCGCACGCGCTTCGTTCCCGACCGCCTGGTGCTCGTCGCGCCGCCGGACTTCGATCTGCCGCAGCAGCGGATCGATTTCGTCCGCATTCTTGATTTTCGTATGATCGGCCTGCAGGAAAAGGTGGCCCTGTCGCAATTCCTGCGGCGCATCGCCAACGAGCTCGGACGAGAGCTGAACATTCGCATGCGGATGGACGGGTTCGAGGGGATCTGCCGGATGGTCGAGTGTGGGGCCGGCGTTGCCGTCATCCCTGAAAGTGCCGCGCGCCGCTATGAAGCCTTCATGAAATTCAGGACCCTGGCAATCCAGGATGGCTGGGCGGAACGCGAACTGTATCTATGCGTGAAGAGCGAGGCGCAACTGCCGCGCTACGCAAGGGCGCTGCTTGCGCATCTGCGGGACTATGCGGCGATGTTTACCACTGCAGATGGTACTTCGGCGACCGGCTAGACTAAACGGCTGCATCATCGAAGGGCGTCCATCCATAGCGGACGCCCTTCTGTACCTGGGACTTAGGCCTTGAAGAAGGCAAGCAGGTCGGGGTTGATCACATCGGCATGGGTTGTTGCCATGCCGTGCGGCAGGCCCTTGTAGACCTTGAGTTCGCCCTTCTTCAGCAGCTTCGAAGACAGCAAGGCCGAATCGGCGATGGGCACGATCTGATCGTCATCCCCGTGCATCACCAGAACGGGAACGTCGATCTTCTTCAGGTCCTCGGTGAAATCGGTCTCGGAAAATGCCTTGATGCAATCGTAATGCGCCTTCGCACCGCCGATCATGCCCTGACGCCACCAATTGTCGATCACGCCCTGCGATACTTTCGCGCCCGGGCGGTTGAAGCCGTAGAAGGGGCCGCTCGGAATGTCGCGATAGAACTGCGCGCGGTTGGCGACGAGGGCTGCCCGGAAGCCGTCGAAGACTTCGAGCGGCAGGCCGCCGGGGTTCTTCTCGGACTTGACCATGATGGGCGGAACAGCACCGATCAGAACGGCCTTGGCGACGCGGCCCTTGCCGCCGTACTGCGCGACGTAGCGGGCCACTTCGCCGCCGCCGGTCGAGTGGCCGACGTGAATGGCGTCCTTCAGGTCCAGATGCTTGGCGAGTTCGGCAACGTCGGCTGCGTAGGTGTCCATCTCGTTTCCGGTTGCCGTCTGGCTGGAGCGGCCGTGTCCGCGGCGGTCATGAGCGATGACCCGGTAGCCCTTGTCGAGGAAATAGAGCATCTGGGCATCCCAATCGTCGGAGCTCAGCGGCCAGCCATGATGGAATACGATCGGCTGGCCGGTGCCCCAATCCTTGTAGAATATCTGGGTGCCGTCCTTGGTGGTGAAAGTGCTGCTGCTCATCGTGCTCTTCTCCTTGGAGGACTTCGTCTTGGTGGCCGCTTTGGCGGAATTGGTAAAAGGCAGGGCTGCCGCTGCGGCAGCAAGACCCAGACCGGCAGTCATCACGCCCCTGCGGGTGGCTTGGCTGTTCGACGCGTTCATTGTGATCTCCTTTGTTGATTTCGCGATAAACAATATCGCGATAAACATATGGCTAATCTGATTTTGGAGCGCTGTCTACAAAAATCGTTATCGCGATACTATTTTGTGATAATCAGAATAAAACGATATAGGGAGACAGTCATGTCTGTTTCGGAAACAGTCCCCTTGGACAACCAGCTGTGCTTCTCGCTCTACGCCGCGAGTATCGCCATCAACCGGCTTTATAAGCCCATGCTCGACGAGATGGGCATAACCTATCCGCAATATCTCGTGCTGAGCGCGCTGGGCGAAGAGGACGGCCGAACGGTGGGCGGCATAGCGGATCGTCTTGCGCTTGAATCCAGCACGATCACGCCGCCGGTCAAGCGGATGGAGGAGGCAGGACTTGTGACGCGCAAGCGTAGCACGGTTGATGAGCGCCAGGTTCACGTATGGTTGACGGATGCCGGACGAAAGCTGCTGGTAAGGAGCAATTGCCTGGGCCAGGCCTTGGTTGAGCGTTCGGGCATGGAGCCAAAGCAGTTCGATGCGTTCAATCAACAGGCCAAGGCGCTGCGTGCGGCACTGGAAGGGTGACGCCGCCGGGTTGGCGCCACTGCGCTTTCGCTGGTCCAAGCCATGTGCCAGATAGAGAAGAGCAAATGACAACGGGATTCGCGCTTCTTTGACCATAGGATTTGCCCATGCTGAGCTGATTGCCGTCCTCGCCGCCGTCACCGGCGGAGAGCCGCGCGTCATGACGGTTCGCTCCGGCGACGCGCTTCCCTCGGGGCCGTTCGAGATGGGGCACCGGACGCTGCAGAGTGGCTTGCGCGAATGGGTTCAGGAGCAGACGGCGCATCCGGTCGGCTATCTCGAGCAACTCTATACCTTCGCCGATCGCGACCGGAACAATGACATTCTTGGCGGGCGCACGATTTCCATCAGCTATCTCGGGCTGGTTCGCGAGCAGGCGGCGCCCGGCGGCGGACGGCCGGGCTGGCATGGCTGGTACGAGTATTTCCCTTGGGAAGACAGGCGATCCGGTTCGCCGCCGGTCCTTGGTGACATCGCCGGGCGGCTGCTGCGCTGGGCGGAGAGTGATCCGCTGAAAAGCGAAGGGCGTCTTCGGCGCGTAGTCTTTGCCTTCGGTCTCGATGGCGCGTGGAACGAGGACATGGTGCTGCAGCGCTACGAGATGCTTTACGAGGCCGGGCTTGTCGCCGAAGCCGGCGCGTCGGCTGAAACCAACCCCGGCCGGGCGATGTTTGCCGACAACAGGCGCATTCTCGCTACCGGTATCGCGCGGCTGCGTGCCAAGATAAAATATCGTCCCGTCGTTTTCGAGTTGATGCCCGAAAGCTTCACGCTGCTGCAGCTGCAGCGCACGGTCGAGGCCCTGGCGGGGCTGACGCTGCACAAGCAGAATTTCCGCCGGCTGATCGAGCAGCAGGAACTGGTCGAGGAAACCGGCGAGAGCGAAAGCGAAACCGGTGGCCGTCCGGCCAAGCTGTTTCGTTACCGCCACGCCGTGCTCGAAGAGCGCGCGCTGTCTGGATCAAAGCTTCCACTCTCCCGCAATTGACATATGCTCGATCTGAGAATATCTATTTGCCCGCGAAATGCTCAAATAGAGCACAATTGGGAGATGGGTCATTAACCGCGTCGTTGCCGCAGCTTCACTCTATGATCGGGTCAGTCGCGTCATTCCGAAAGCGGAATGGATGTCTTACGAGGCGGACGTCGAAGCAATTCTTGAACTCAAGCGGCGGCGCAATGCGGTCATCCTTGCCCACAACTACCAGACGCCGGAAATCTTTCACGGCGTGGCCGATATCGTCGGCGACAGCCTGGCGCTGGCGAGAAAGGCGATCGACGTCGATGCCGATGTCATCGTGCTGGCGGGCGTGCACTTCATGGCGGAGACGGCCAAGCTTCTCAATCCGGGGAAGACCGTTCTGATCCCGGACATGGGCGCCGGCTGCTCGCTGGCGGATTCGATCACACCTGAGGATGTCGCCCTGTTGCGCCAGGCCCATCCCGGCGTTCCCATCATCACCTACGTCAACACATCCGCCGCGGTTAAGGCCGCTTCCGACATCTGCTGCACCTCGGGCAACGCCAAGAAGATCGTCGAAGCGTTGGGCGTCCCGCGTGTGCTGATGATTCCGGACGAATATCTGGCGCGCAACGTCGCCCGCGAGACGAACGTGGAGGTTCTGGCGTGGCATGGCCACTGCGAGGTACATGAACTCTTCACCGCCGACGATATCCGCCAGCTGCGGGAGAACTACCCCGGCGTCACTGTGTTGGCGCATCCCGAATGTCCGCCAGACGTGGTGCTGGAAGCCGATTTCGCCGGCTCCACCGCCGTGATGTCCGACTATGTCGGCGAGAAGCGTCCCGCGCGGGTCGTGCTGCTGACGGAATGCTCGATGAGCGACAATGTCGCGGTCCACCATCCTGAGGTCGAGTTCATTCGCCCCTGCAATCTCTGCCCGCACATGAAGCGGATCACGCTCGCCAACATCCGCACGGCGCTGGAGGAGAACAGGCACGAGGTGACGGTTGACCCCAGCATTGCCGGCGCGGCACGGCGGGCGGTCGAGAGGATGCTTGAGATATGATCGATCTGCTCGGGAAATACGATGGCCGTATCGTGATCGCCGGTAGCGGGCTCGCGGGATTGATGACCGCGCTCACTCTCGCGCCGCAGCCGGTCGTTCTCATCACCCGCGCGGCCCTCGGTACCGAGACGTCAAGCGCCTGGGCGCAAGGCGGCATCGCCGCCGCACTTGGTTCGGATGACGATCCGCAGCTCCATCTGGCGGATACGATCGCCGCCGGCGATGGTCTGTGCGATGCCGAGGTCGTACGCACGATCACGGCGGCGGCTCCCGCTGTCATCGCGACACTCGAGCGGCTGGGCGTTCGGTTCGACCGGGACGACACGGGCGCGTTGTCGCTCGGCCTGGAGGCCGCTCACGCGCGCCGCCGTATCGTCCATGCCAGCGGCGATGCCTCCGGCGCCTCGATCATCGAGGCGCTGACGTGGGCGGCCGCGACCACGCCGTCGATCACGGTGCTGGAACGGGCCGAGGTTCGTGAACTGCTTGTCGAGCAGGGTGCTGTTACCGGGCTTGTCGTGGCGAGAGGCAAAGGGGTCTTTGCGATCCGCACGTCGCGGGTTGTTCTGGCTACCGGCGGCATCGGCGGCCTTTACGACCACACCACCAATCCGACCTCGAATTTCGGTCAGGGGATCGCGGTTGCTGCCAGAGCCGGAGCTGATGTCGCAGACATGGAGTTCGTGCAGTTCCATCCGACCGCTCTGGTCTCGAACAGCCGGCCGTTGGCGCTGGTCAGTGAAGCCGTGCGCGGGGAGGGGGCAATTCTTGTCAACGACAGGGGCGAGCGTTTCATGGCTGGCACCGACGGCGGCGAGCTTGCGCCCCGCGATGTCGTCGCGCGCGCGATCAGTGCCGAGATCTCGGCCGGACGGCGGGTGTTCCTCGATGCGCGGCAGTCGCTCGGCCCGCATTTCGCCGCCCGTTTCCCAACCATCGACCGGCTCTGCCGCAATGCTGGGATCGATCCGGCGCGCCAGGTCATCCCGGTTTGCCCGGCGGTGCACTATCATATGGGCGGTATCGTGACCGACCTTCGCGGACGCAGTTCCTTACCCGGCCTTTGGGTCGTGGGAGAGGCGGCGTCGACGGGACTGCACGGCGCCAACCGGCTTGCCAGCAATTCGCTGCTCGAAGCCGCCGCCATGGGGCTCTGCGCCGGCCATGATCTCGCGGGTACGACTGCCGACCCCGTCATGCCCGTTCCGATGAAACGCACCGTCTCGCCAATGGCGGATGCGTCTATCGTTCGCCCGTTCGTCTCCCGGCATTTCGGCGTGTTGCGCAATGCAACGTCGCTGCGCGCCGCGATCGCCGGCCTTCTGCCGCTCGCGGAAAGCGAAGCTGCTGCCGCCAATCCAGCCTGCGTTGGTCTGCTGATGGCGGTATCCGCGTTGCTCAGAACAGAATCGCGCGGCGCCCACGCGAGAACGGACTTCCCGTCAAAGGACGCAACCGCCAGGCGACGCATCATGACGTTGGCCGAAGCGCTCGACTTCGCTCGCGACCACACGCAAACCCTTGCCCGGAGTGCCTGACATGACGCTTGCCCCCTTGCCCCGCCTGATGATCGAGCCCGCGATCCGCACTGCGCTTCTGGAAGATCTCGGACTTGCCGGCGATATCACCTCGGCCGCCGTCATTCCGGCGGATCATCGCTCGTCGCTCGTCATGGCCGCCCGACAGCCCGGCGTGATTGCCGGTCTCGATGCCGCCGAACTGGCATTTCAACTCGTCGATCCCGCGATCTCCGTCGTTCGCCATCTGTCTGATGGCGCCGCCGTTCGTGCTGGCGATGTGATCGCCACGATCACGGGCCCGTCGCGGGCGCTGCTGACGGGCGAGCGGACGGCATTGAACTTTCTCGGCCATCTCTCCGGCATCGCGACCGTGACCGCCCAGTTGGTCGAGGCAATCAGGGGAACCAGGGCATCGATCGCCTGCACGCGCAAAACGACTCCCGGCCTGCGGTCGCTGGAGAAATACGCGGTGCGCGCTGGCGGCGGCATGAACCACCGCTTCTCACTAAGCGACGCCGTGCTCATCAAGGACAATCATGTAGCGATTGCGGGGAGCGTGTCGGAGGCGGTCCGTCGTGCCAAGGCCGGTGTCGGGCACATGGTCAAGATCGAGCTGGAGGTCGATACGCTCGCGCAGCTTCGCGAGGCGATGGAGATCGGCGTGGATGCCGTGCTGCTCGACAACATGACGCCGACGGAACTTCGGGAGGCGGTTGCGATCGTCGACCGTCGCGCGGTGACGGAAGCGTCCGGCGGCGTGACACTCGAAACGGTCGCCGCAATCGCCGCCTCCGGTGTCGACCTGATCTCGGCTGGTTGGTGCACGCACAGCGCGCCGACGCTCGATATCGGCCTGGACTATCTCAGCTGACCGAGCACCCGGTTCACCTATCGATGGATCGGGTCGATCCAGGGCACGTTCTCTGGTTTCTCGACGGGTTCTATGTCGAGGTTCACCACGACAGGTTCCTGGCCGGAGCGCATCAGCACGCATTCGAGCACCTCGTCGGTGCTGGCGTTGATTTCCTGATGCGGCACGAAAGGCGGCACATAGATGAAATCCCCTGGCCCGGCCTCCGCGGTATATTCCAGTCGCTCGCCCCAGCGCATGCGCGCCTTGCCCTTGAGCACGTAGATGATGCTTTCGAGATCGCCGTGATGATGGGCGCCGGTCTTGGCGTTGGCGTGGATCGTCACGGTACCGGCCCAGATCTTCTCGGCGCCCGCGCGGGCCTTGTTGATCGCGGTGGCGCGGTTCATGCCCGGTGTTTGCGCGGTGTTGGGATCGAGCGCGTTGCCGGGGATGACCTTGATCCCGTGCTCCTTCCAATCGACGGCTGCGTGGTCATGGTCGCCATGGCTGTGCTCTGTGGTCAAGGTCTTCCTCCCCTGCTTTGGGCTCGGCCGGTGAACGGTCAAAGCCGTCTGTTTTCCAGGCTGTCGGCCAGCCTGTTGCGAAGCCTGCGCTTCACCTCGTCGTCCTGCTCTTCCATTGCGGTGACCAGTTCGCGCAGCGTCGAGCGAAGGCCGTGGATCTGGTCAACGAGGTCCATCATCAGGTCGACGCCGGCTTCATTGACCCCGAGGTCGCGGGTGAGGTCTAGGATCAGCCTGCCGCGGGCGACATCGGCGTCGCGAAACTCGCGGCTGTTTCCCCGCGTCTCGGGCAGCAGCCAGCCCTGCTCGACCCAGACATCGAGAACCGTGCCCTCGATTTTCAGGAAGCGGATAAGTTCAAGATCATTCATGGTTACTCTCCCATGCTCTTTCTTGGATCCTGTGGATGCTCCGGCGCCCAGCTTTCCATGAACTCTGTCAGCTTCGGATCGGGCGCGTCGGGGAGCACAATCTTCAGCGAGACATAGATATCGCCCGCCGCACCGCCGCGTTTGGGCGCGCCCTTGCCCTTGAGACGCAGGACCTTGCCGGTGTTGGAGTTCGGCGCAAGCGTCACGTTAACCGGGCCTGATGGCGTCGGCACGCGAACCTTGCCGCCGAGAACGGCTTCGCTGATCGAGATCGGCAGATCGAAGCGGATGTCGTCGCCATCGCGGGTGTAGAAGGCGTGCGGGCGAACGCGGATTTCCACCAGTGCATCGCCCGCCGCCGCGCCGCCTATTCCAGGCTCGCCCTTGCCTTTCAGGCGCAGGGTCTGCCCGTCGCGGGTTCCCGGTGGAATCTGAAGATCAATCGCGGGGCCATCGGGGAGCCTGATCTGCGTCTTCGTGCCGTTCACGGCATCGAGGAAATCGACCTCCATGGAAAAGCGGCGATCCGATCCCTGCGCGCGAAAGCCGCCTCCCTGACGGGTACGCTGCGAGAAGAAGTTGGAGAATATGTCGTCGCTGTCGCCGAAATCGGCGAAGCCGGAGCTGTTGTGGTACGGGTTGCCGGCGCCCGCTCCGGCCGTGTTTGCATAATCCCGATAGTAGTTGCGCTGCGGCTTCTCGGCACCGGTCATGTCGATCTCGCCGCGATCGAAGCGCTTTCGCTTGTCTTCGTCGCCAAGGATCTCGTAGGCGGAGGATATCTCCTTGAAGCGCTCTTCCGCCTTCTTGTCTCCGGGATTGAGATCTGGGTGAAGTTTCTTGGCGAGCTTACGGAATGCGCTTTGAATATCCTTTTGCGAGGCGTCTTTCTTCACGCCCAGAAGCTCGTATGGATCGGTGCTCATACATATCTCCGGTTCGCCGGGCGGAGATCGCCGGCCTTGTTGCCTGCAATATAGGTTGCGCGATCAAGGCAGACGAGGGGCGAAACGGGTCAGTTTCGCCGCAGGTTGATTTCGCTGGTGACCACCTGCTTGCCGGATGCCGGATCCTTGTCGATCGTCTTGATCCGGATGGCGTTGTCGCCCAAGCGCTGGATTGTCATGCTGGCGGTCCGATCGCCGTTGATGATCTTCGACCAGCGAACGGCGAGATTGATGGCATCGCCGCTGCGCCCGCCGTTGAGTTTCGAAACGCCGCCTGAGGGGCCGATATAGCTGCCGCTATATTGCGTTCCCCTCGCTGTGACGGTGGCGGAGACCTCGCGGGAGAGCACGATCAGGCCCGTGCAGGTCCCGTTCATGGACAGCGCCTCGCCGCTGACCTTCGACTGGAAGGTGCAGTCGAGATTGACGGGCGAAGATGCGGTCGTTCGCTTCATCATGCCGCTGCCGGTCCAGCCGCCGGCCAGCGTTTTCAGGAAACCCGCCTCACTTGCCGACACGGAACCGGCGGCGAGCGAGAGCAGGATTGCAAGAGCAGGCGAATTAAGAGTTCTCATCGCATCCTCCCAGATAACGGCGATAGCTCAACAATGCATTTGCTCAGGCCTAGGTTCCCGCTTGCCGAGGCGGCGACGGTCAGCCGACGGTCAGTTGCAGACGGTCACTCCCCAACGCAATTTCGATGACGCCGGGCTCGGACAGCACGATCGCGCCGCAGAGCGTACCCGTGGTGATGAGCGCGCCGCTCTTCAGCGAACTGTCGGGCCGCTGCTTGTCGTCCGCGTAGGCGCTCAGCCACGTGAGCACATCGCCCTTGGGATGACCCGCCGGGCCGTCGTAGATGCTCGCGCCGTTCAACGTCACCTTCAACGGCGCGCCGCCGACAGTGTCGATGATCGTCTTCGGCAGGGCAGGGCCGAGCACATAGCCGCTGTTGCCGAGCCGGTCGGCAAGAAAAAGCAGGAAAGAAAGGGCGCCGCTCTCCCTGATGCCGCTGACAAGCAGTTCGGCTCCCAGATAGACGCTGTCGATCGCGTCGATGATCTCGGCGCGGCTGTACGGCGTATCGCGGTGCGGCAGATCCTTGCCCAATCGCACGGCGATCTCCGCCTCGAATTTCATGCCAGCATGCCAGGGGATCGTCGCGCCGGAAACGGCCTCGTGATAAGGCGAAAGCGGCGCCGTCACAGCCTGTCCATCAGGCGAAACCGTGACCTTCCAGGCATTGCTGGAGATGGTTTCGGCAGCTGCCAGAAAGTTCTGCGCATCCATGGCGTGGCGCAGGTCCGTCGGAAGCGCGAAATCCGCGGTTGGCGCCTGCTCGCCTGCGCGACGAAGGTTGTTCAGGCGGGACGCGAGGGCGCGAGGGTCGAAAGCCGCGGCGGTATCAGTCATGTCGGTCTCCAGCTTGTTCGGAACGCCACTCTATCGGCAACGTTAAGATGGAGCGAGTGGCTGCGATGGAAAGAGTGCTATTCCATCGCAGCGTACCAGGCGCGACGATAATCGTGCAGCCCGGCGATCTCGGTGGGTGCGAAGTGCCGCTCGGCGCCGGGCTTCGGCCGGATGCCGGTGAGGTAGGCCGCGCCCTGGCTGGTGCCCGTCGATCCCGGCAGTGCGATCACATCGCGTCCGGTCAGCGCAGCCAGAATCGTCATGTAGGTCTCGTTGAGCGCAAAGGGGCCTTCGACCACGATCGGCCCCTTCGCACCGATCAGATCGAGGCAGGCTTCGTTCATGAGCGCGAGGTAGAGACAGACGGCGGCGTAGCGCTCGGGGGCGTTGGCGCCCTCGGCGTTGATCCAGCGGGCCTTCCTGCCCGGAAACGGTCCGGACCCGGCAGCGATGTTCGGCAGAAGCATCATGTCGCGCGCGATCACGGGTTCGACGGCGGCATTGGCGGCCTCAGGACCGACAGGACCGATCTCCTCGGACAGTATCGAGAATTCGCGCCCACCCATGAAGCGGGAGGAGGGGACGGCGCGGCCGTAGGCATCAACGTTAGCGAGCGCGTCACGCGTGGGGTCGAGATGGTTGAGATCGCCGCCGACGCCGAAATTGATGACCCAGGTGCCGGTGGAGACCACCGCGAAAGGAGCGGGCCTCGTCACCAGATGCGGCAGCAGTGAGGCGTTGGAATCATGAATGCCGCAATAAACGGGAATGTTCCGCGCTACGCCGATATCGTCGGCGATGCCGGGCAGGACGGGACCCAATACATCGAAGGCCGACCGGACAGGCGCCATGAGATCGCGGATACAGAGCGTGTCGACCAGCGAGGAGTAATCGCCGGTTCGCGGGTTCCAGAGATCCGTGTGGCAACCCAGAGACGTCGCCTCGTTCGCCGCAACGCCCGTCAGCCGCGCCGCCCAGTATTGCGGGTAGGTCACGATGGTCGCGACCCTGGCAAAGTCGTCGGGAAAGGTTGCCTTCTGATAGTGGATCTGAGCACCGAGGTTCAATCCCATCGTCTGATGCGGGGAGAAGGTCTCGTCGAAACCGGGGCGCAGGGCGGCGTAGGCGTCCCTGGTGTCCTGCGGGTATTCATGCTCGTAATCCAGCACCGGCATCGCGAGCGCGCCGGTTTCGTCGAGGAGTGCCGCCGACGCTCCGTGCGTGGTGATGGAAATCGCATCGAACCCCGGCTGCTTCGCAAAACCCTTGAGAGCGTCCAACGTGAACGTCCAGAGGCCTTCCACGTCATAATGCGGGTAGGGACCGTCGTTGAGTACGGCGTTCGGCGTCTTCACCACCGCGATTTCGGCACCGGTGGCGCTATCGAGCACCACCACCTTGGCGTTGGTCTTGCCGATGTCGAGAACGGCGATGCGAGCGTGGTTGGGATGCGCGGTCATGGCATGTGAAAGACGGTGACGAGATCACTCTGGACGGGCGAATTGTCGGGGTTGGTCGCCATGATGTCCCCCATATGCGCCCACCACTTCTTCATGACCGGATGATCCGGCAGGCTGGCCATGGTGTGGTCAGTCGGTCGGGTCAGCACGCCGAACAGCGTATTGGTTTCCCGGTCCAGATGGATCGAATAGTCGCTGGCGCCTGATTTGTGCAGCAGCCCCACCAGTTCCGGCCAAATCTCGTCATGGCGCTTCCTGTACTCGGCTTCCATGCCGGGATTGAGCGTCATCTTGAAGGCGTGTTTTTCGAGCGTCATCAGGAACTCATGGCTTTGATACGGCGGGCGATGATCGGGATGGCGATGGTGATGATCAGCAGCAGGCCGATGAAGATCGACATGACGATGCCGGGAACGTTCAGCAGGCCAAGACCGAAGGTGACGAGGCCCATGACGAAGGCCGCGATCACGACACCGCCGATCTTGCCGGAGCCGCCGAGGATCGAGACGCCGCCGAGAACCACCATGGTGACGACCTCGAGCTCCCAGCCCTGCGCAATCGACGGACGGGTCGAGCCGAGGCGGGAGGTCAGGCAGACCGAGGCGATGCCACTCATGACGCCGGTCAGCACGAAGAGGATGAACTTCACGCGCTCGACCGGGATACCCGAGAAGCGGGCGGCGAAATCATTGTTGCCGATGGTGTAGACCTGGCGGCCGAAGTTGGTGGCGTGCAGCAGGATCGCGAATGCGATCGCCAGCACGATGAACAGCACGAACTCGAAGGAAAAGACCCAGACGACATAGCCCTGGCCGAAGAAAGCGAAATCCTCTGGGTAACCACCATAAGCCTGGTCGCCGAGAACGATGTAGGAAATGCCGCGAAACAGGCTCATCGTGCCTATGGTCACGACGATCGACGGCAGTTTCAGCACCGAGACCAGGAAGCCGTTGAACATGCCGCAAAGCAGACCGACACCGACGCCGATGGCGACGAGACCCGGCGCGCCGACGCCAAGCTGGGCAGCAGCGCCCATGGCGGTCGACGCCAGCGCGATGATGGCGGCCACCGAAAGATCGATCTCGCCCGATATGACGAGCAACGCCATGGCGAAGGCGATCATCGCCTTTTCGGTAAAGTTGAAGGTCGCGTCCGACAGGTTCCAGGCATCAAGGAAGTAAGGCGATGCCAGCGAATTGAAGATGAAGATCAGGACGGCGACACCGAAGAGCAGGACTTCCCAGCTCGACATGATGCGCTTGAACGGAGTTCCCAGGCGGTCGGGGATAACGCGCTTTTCGCTCGGTGTGGAAACGACGGTGCTCATGCTACCACCTCTGCTGGGGTCTCTGCCGCGGCCTTGTCGCGCAGGATGATGCGGCCGCGATTGCGCTCGCGCCGGGCGTTGAAGACGACGGCGAGGATGATCACGGTGCCGGAGATTGCCATCTGCGTGAAGGGCGAGATGCCGATGACGGGCAGCGCGTTCTTGATGACACCGAGAAAGAGGGCGCCGAGCACCGTGCCGATGACCGAACCCACGCCTCCCGCGATCGAGATGCCGCCGATGACGCAGGCCGCGACGCTGTCGAGCTCGAAGCCGTTGGCGATATCGACATAGGCGACCGCGTAGCGAGATACCCAGAGATAGCTGGCGAGACCGGCGAGCGCACCTGATAGCACGAAGGCGAGGAACTTCGTCCAGCCAACATCGATGCCGGCATAGACCGCAGCGGTCGGATTGCCGCCCGCGGCATAGGTCGAGCGGCCGAACTGGGTGTACTTCAACAGCATGTAGATCAGCGCGACGATGATGATCGCGGCCCAGCTCAATACCGGCATGCCGAGGACGACGGTGCGCGGAACATTGAGGAAGGTCGGCGTCATCTGGTGCGCGTTGACCCATTCACCGCCCGACAGCACGAAAGCCATGCCGCGATAGATGGTCAGCGTGCCTAATGTCACGACGATAGGCGGAATCTCAAGCGCCCAAACCAGGAAGCCGTTGATCGCGCCGAGGAAGGCTCCGATCAGGATGGCGGCCAGGATGAGGACGATCAGCGGCAGATCCGGATGGGCCGCGTTCAGCATCGCGATCGCCATGCCGGTGAAGGCGAGGTTCGCGGCAACGGAAAGGTCGATCGACTTGGTCAGGATGACCGTCATTTGCGCAAGGGCCAGGATGATCAGGATCGACGTATCGTTGAAGATACCGGCGAGGTTGCCAGGCGTCGCGAAGCCCTGGGCTCGTGTCGAGAAGACCGCGATCATCGCCGCGATGATGATGAAGAGCAGCGTTTCGCGTTTTTTCAGGAGTCTGGACATGCAGGTTACCTCAAGCGTTACCGGTGGCAGCGCGCACCAGCGTTTCCGGCGTCAGGTCCTTGCGCTCGAATAGGCCGGCCGATAGGCCCTCCTTCATCACAAGAACCCGGTCGGACATTCCGATGATCTCCGGCAGTTCGGACGAGATCATGATGATGGAGAGGCCCTCGGCGGCAAGCTCGCTGATGAAGCCGTGGACGGCGGCCTTCGAGCCGATATCGATGCCCTTGGTCGGCTCGTCGAGAATGATGACCTTCGGCATCGTCGCCAGCCATTTGCCGATCACGACCTTCTGCTGGTTTCCGCCGGACAGCGTGCCGACGGGAACGGAGAGTGCCGCGGCGCGCAGATCGAGCCGCTCGGCATATTTGCGCGCCAGCGCGAATTCGTTGGCCGCTTTCAGGAAGCCCTTGCGCGAGGTGCGCCCGAGCGACGGCAGCGTCATGTTCTGGTAGATCGGCATCGGCAGCGCCAGGCCGTGGCGTCCGCGCTCTTCCGGCACATAGACAATGCCGGCCTTGATCGCGTCGAGCGGCGAGTTGATGCTGATCTCGCGGCCGTCGAGCGTCAGCTTGCCTGACAGAGGCTTGGTGATGCCGAAAAGGGACTGACAGAGTTCGGAGCGGCCGGCGCCGATCAGGCCGTAGATGCCGAGGATCTCACCCTTGCGCAGCGTCAGCGAGATGTCGCGGAACTCCGTCCGGTGACAGTATTTCTCGACCTGCAGGACCGGCGCGCCGATGGCGACATCGATCTTCGGGAACGCGTTCTCGACGTCGCGGCCGACCATCAGGCGGACGATGTCGTCTTGCGGCGTGGTCTTCAGCTTGCCATGACCGACGGCCTTGCCATCGCGGAAAACGACGAAGTTGTCGGCGATCTCGTAGAGCTCGTCGAACTTGTGGCTGATGAAGAGGATCGCCTTGCCCTGCGCCTTCAGTCCTTCGACGATGCGGAAGAGATCGTCGATTTCCTTGCGTGAGAGGGCCGCGGTCGGCTCGTCCATGATGACGATGCGGGCCTCGATCGAGAGCGCGCGCGAGATCGCCACGAGATGGCGCTGCGCGATCGAGAGGTCCTTCAGCCGGATCGTCGGATCGATATTGCTTTCCAGCGAGACGAGCAGCGCCTTGGCGCGGCTGTTCATCAGCTTCCAGTCGATGGTGCGGAAACGGGTGCGCGGCGCGTGGCCGAGGAAGATGTTTTCGGCAACCGTCAGTTCGTCGAAGAGCACGGTTTCCTGATGGATCGCAGTGACGCCAGCGTCGATCGCGGCCTGCGCGTTGGCAAAGGTCGTGGGCTTGCCGTCGACGATGATCTCACCTTTGTTCGGCCGGTAGATGCCGGTCAGGATCTTGACGAGCGTCGACTTGCCCGCGCCGTTTTCGCCGATCAGCGCGGTGACCTTGCCGGGGTAGAGCGCGATACTGACATTATCGAGCGCCTTCACGCCGGGGAATATCTGCGAAATGCCGCGCATCTCGAGAATTGCGGGTACGTCGTTTGTCGCGACGCTTGCAACAGGGTGTTGAAGGGCGTTGTTCATCGGCGCTTACCAGTGTTCATTGGGAAAGGCCCGGCGGCATCCGCCGCCGGGTTTGGTTCGTCCAAGCGAGGTTCAGAAGACCTTCGAGAACTGGTCGATGTTCGAAGCGTTGTAGACGAAGGGATCAGCCATGGCGGCTTCGCCGTTCTCGCCGACCTTGATCTTGCCCATGCGGCCAGCTTCGATCTCGGTGCCCGGTTCGCCGGTCGCGTCACCCTTTACGAGGTGGTAGGCGATCTGCGTTGCGGAGTAGCCGAGGTCGATCGGGTTCCAGATCGCGAATTCCTTCGTAGCACCTGACTTGATCGCGCCGGCCATTTCGGACGGCAGGCCAAGACCCGTTACGTAGACCTTGCCGACCAGACCCTTGTCTTCGACAACCTTGGAAGCGGCCAGAACGCCGACCGTCGTCGGAGCGACGATGACCTTGACGTTCGGGTTCGACTTCAGCAGGCCTTCGGCTTCTCGGTAGGACTTGTCGGAGAGGTCGTCGCCGTAAACGGTGGTGACGAGGTTCAGGCCGTCGAAGTCCTTCAGCTGCTTCTTCATCTGGTCGATCCAGATGTTCTGGTTCGTCGAGGTGGTGGTTGCAGACAGGATCGCGAAGTCACCCTTGCCGCCTTCGAGGTGATCCTTGACGAGCGTCAGGCACATCTTGCCGATCAGTTCGTTCGACGAAGGGTTCAGCTGCAGGATACGGCCGTCCTTGTTGACGCCGGAATCCCAGGAGATGACCTTGATGCCGCGCTGCTTGGCCTTCTTGAGGGCCGGGATGACAGCATCGGGATCGTTGGCGGAGATCGCGATGGCGTCGACGCCCTGCGCGATCAGCGAGTTGATGACTTCGATCTGGCCTTCGGCTGTCGTCGAGGTCGGGCCGGTGTAGATGACTTCCACGCCGCCGAGTTCCTTGGCTGCTTCCTGAGCGCCCTTGTTGGCGGCTTCGAAGAAGCCGTTACCGAGAGACTTCACGACCAGGCCGATCTTGACATCCTTGGCGCTTGCGGCACCGGCCATCAAGGCTACGGCAAAGGCGACGCCCACCGCCAGTGTTTTTGCAAATTTCATGCTTTCATCCTCCCACGTTGTTAAGACTTGACTACATCCTGCCGGCGCCCCTTACGCGACCGACGAGGAATCCTCCCTTGTCTGCGAGACCATGCTCGCGACGACGAGCCTGACGCCCGCATCCTCGATCATCCGCACCGCCTCGTCGGAAATCCCTTCGTCGGTGATCACGGTCGTGACGCGGTCGAGCGGGCATAGAATGAGGCTCGACCGGCGGTTGAACTTGCTGGAATCGACCATGACGACCAGTTCGTCGGCCTGGTGCATCAGCTTCTGCTCGCTCTGAATGATCTGCGCATCTGCTTCCATGATGCCGAGCGGACCAACACCCTGCGCACCGATGAAGAAGCGCCGTGCATAGAAATTGCGGATCGCGTCATTGTCGAAGGGCGACAGGATCAGGCTCTGCTCGCGATAGATCACGCCTCCAGGAACGGTCACCGTGTTCTTCGAGTGCTTGACCAGATGCTCGGCGATGGCGAACGAATTGGTCATCACCTGCATTCGATGCGCAGCCATGAAATGCACCATCTGGAAGGTGGTCGTACCACCGTTGATGATGATGGCGTCGCCAGGATCGCAGAGATCGACGGCTGCGCGCGCAATTGCGCGCTTTTTATCGGAATTGACTGATTCTGAAACCCGGAAAGGCCGGCCAGCAAGATTGCCGAGCTGCGGCGGATGCACAGCTTCTGCTCCGCCTCGCACGCGCCGGATCTTTCCCTGCACGTGAAGGGCCGCGATATCGCGCCGAATCGTCGCCTCGGAAGCCTCTGTCAGTTCGGAAATATCCTGAACCGTCACGACCGACTTTTCCTGTACGGCGCTCAATATGATGCGATGGCGTTCGCGTTCGTGCATGGTTTCCTCCTGCATCGTTTATTTCGCAGTTGTGACAAAGTGTCAATCAGAAGCGATCATATTTTTTCATAGTGCGCTGCAACATAATCGTTTTTGATCGTTTTCGATTGACAACGCCGCTTTTGATGAGCGATACCGTCACCGCAAAGGGCGTATTTCTCATTTCGCGTCCTGAAGAATTCTACATGGGAGGATGACATGGCGGCAACCGTCCGGCTTCTGGATAACCGTTGGGATGACTCGTACGCTGCGGGCTTGGACGAGCCTGGAAAGCTGCTCTATCGCTCCAACCTGCTGGGTGCCGACAAGCGCATCACCAACTACGGCGGCGGCAATACCTCTGCAAAGGTCGTGGAAATCGACCCGCTGACCGGCGAGAAGATCAAGGTTCTCTGGGTCAAGGGTTCCGGCGGCGATGTCGGCACGATCAAGCTCGATGGCTTTGCCACCCTCTACCAGGACAAGCTGGACTCGCTGAAGGGCATCTATAGGGGCGTCGAAGACGAGGACCGCATGGTGGGCTTTCTCCCGCATTGCACCTACAACCTCAACAGCCGCGCCGCTTCGATCGACACGCCGCTGCACGGTTTTGTGCCCTTCACGCATGTCGACCACATGCACCCCGACGCGATCATCGCAATCGCCGCTTCGAAGAACTCCAGGGAATTGACGCAGCAGATCTTCGGTGACGAAATCGGCTGGCTTCCCTGGCGCCGCCCGGGCTTTCAGCTCGGCCTCGACCTCGAAGCCTTCGTCAAGGCGAACCCGAATTCCAAGGGCGTCGTGCTCGAAAGCCATGGTCTCTTCACCTGGGCGAACGACGCCAAGGCCTGCTACGAGCTGACGCTAGAGATCATCAACAAGGCGATCGTCTGGTTTGCCGAAAAGACCGAAGGCAAAACCATCTTCGGTGGTGCCGCCACCCAGAGCCTCCCCGTTGAACAGCGCCGCGCCATCGCCGCCCGCCTGATGCCCGAAATCCGCGGCCGCATCGGCAAGGCGGAGCGCAAGCTCGGTCACTTCGACGATCAGGACGCCGTTCTCGAATTCGTCAACTCGAAGAACTTGGCACCGCTCGGCGCGCTCGGCACCAGCTGCCCCGATCATTTCCTGCGCACCAAGATCCGCCCGCTGATCGTCGATTTCGACCCGGCAAAGCCGGATGTGGATGCGATCGTTGCCGGGCTCGACAAGGCACTCGAAGATTACCGCGCTGATTACGCCCGCTACTACAACGACTGCAAGCATGATAATTCGCCCGCCATGCGCGATGCGAACCCGGTCATCTTCCTCGTTCCCGGCGTCGGCATGCTGTCTTTTGCCCGCGACAAGGCAACGGCCCGCATCGCCAGCGAGTTCTACGTCAACGCCATCAATGTGATGCGCGGCGCGTCGACCGTATCCGAGTATCAGGGCCTGCCTGAGCAGGAAGCCTTCGACATCGAATACTGGCTGCTTGAGGAAGCCAAGCTTCAGCGCATGCCGAAGCCGAAGAGCCTGGCCGGCAAGGTTGCCTTCGTCACCGGCGGCGCCGGCGGCATTGGCCGCGCGACGGCTGCCCGGCTGATCGGCGAAGGTGCCTGCGTGGTGTTGGCCGATATCGATCAGGAAGCACTCGACAGCACCAAGGCCGATTTCGCCAAGCAGTTCGGCGCTGATGCCGTTCGCGGCGTCAAGCTAGATGTGACCAAGGAAGACGGCGTGATCTCGTCCTTCGCGGAAGCCTGCGTCGAATTCGGCGGCGTCGATATCCTCGTGTCCAACGCCGGTATCGCCTCGTCCGCGCCGATCGAAAGCACCGAACTTTCGATGTGGAACAAGAACATCGACATTCTGGCGACCGGCTACTTCCTGGTTTCGCGCGAAGCCTTCCGCCTGTTCCGCAAGCAGAACCTCGGCGGCAACGTCGTGTTCGTCGCCTCCAAGAACGGCCTGGCATCATCGCCGAACGCTGCCGCCTACTGCACGGCCAAGGCTGCCGAGATCCATCTCGCCCGTTGCCTGGCGCTCGAAGGCGCGGAAGCGGGCATTCGCGTCAACACCGTCAACCCGGATGCGGTCCTGCGCGGATCGAAGATCTGGAACGGCGAGTGGCGCGAGCAGCGTGCGGCATCGTCGAAGATCGAGATCAACGAGCTGGAGGAGCACTATCGCAAGCGCTCCATGCTCAAGCTCAACGTCTTCCCCGAAGACATCGCCGAAGCGATCTACTTCCTGGCGTCCGATCTCTCGGCAAAGTCCACCGGCAACATCATCAACGTCGATGCCGGCAACGCGCAGAGCTTCCCGCGCTGATCGCTACCGCCGGAGGATCACCCATATCGCATGGATGATCCCCGGCACGTAGCCGCACAGCGTCAGCAGTATGTTTAGCCAAAACTGCAGGCCGATACCGACCTGCAGGAATACGCCGACAGGTGGCAGGATGATCGCGAAAAGAATGCGTATGATGTCCAAGGTCGCCTCGTTACTGATTTAGGTATTTCACGCATCGAAACGCGGACAGGAGCCGTTTGGTTCGGTGCGAAGAGGGAGGAACTGATGGCCGAAACGAAAATCGCGCAGGATGTGATTGCGCAGGAAAACGACAAGCGCGCATCCGCGCTCAAATCCGATTACGAAGCGCTGGGCGCCAATCTTTCGCGCCGCGGCATCGATATTGAAAACATTACGCGCCGCGTCTCCGAATTCTTCGTGGCCGTCCCGTCCTGGGGCGTCGGCACCGGCGGCACGCGCTTTGCCCGCTTCCCCGGCACCGGCGAACCACGCGGCATCTTCGACAAGTTGGACGATTGCTCCGTCATCAACGAGCTGACGCGTGCCACGCCCAATGTCTCGCTACACATCCCGTGGGACAAGACCGACGTCAGGGAATTGAAAGCCAAGGGCGATCAGCTTGGTCTCGGTTTCGACGCCATGAACTCCAACACCTTCTCCGATGCGCCCGGCCAGACGCATTCCTACAAGTACGGGTCGCTCAGCCACACCGACGCGGCAACGCGCGCGCAGGCCGTCGAGCACAACATCGAATGCATCGAGATCGGCAAGGCGATCGGCTCCAAGGCACTGACCGTCTGGGTCGGTGACGGCTCGAACTTCCCGGGCCAGAGCAATTTCACCCGCTCCTTCGAACGCTATCTCGCCTCGATGGCCGACATCTACAAGGCGCTGCCTGAAGACTGGAAGCTGTTTTCCGAGCACAAGATGTACGAGCCGGCCTTCTACTCGACGGTCGTGCAGGACTGGGGCACGAACTACCTGATCGCCCAGACGCTGGGACCGAAGGCGCATTGCCTCGTCGACCTCGGCCACCATGCGCCGAACACCAATATCGAGATGATCGTCGCCCGTCTGATCCAGTTCGGCAAGCTCGGCGGTTTCCATTTCAACGATTCGAAATACGGCGACGACGACCTCGATGCCGGATCGATCGAGCCATACCGCCTGTTCCTCGTCTTCAACGAACTGGTTGAGGCCGAACAGCGCGGCGTCAACGACTTCAACCCTGCGCACATGATCGACCAGTCCCACAATGTGACCGACCCGATCGAGAGCCTCATCAACAGCGCCAACGAAATCCGACGCGCATATGCGCAGGCGCTGATCGTCGACCGCAAGGCGCTGGCAGGCTTCCAGGACGAGAACGATGCTTTGATGGCGACCGAGACGCTGAAGCGTGGCTATCGCACCGATGTCGAGCCGATCCTGGCCGAAGCCCGTCGCCGTGCCGGCGGCGCCATCGATCCGGTCGCTACTTACCGCGCCAGCGGCTACCGCAAGAAAGTCGCGGCCGAGCGTCCGGCATCCGTCGGCGGCAGCGGCGGTATCATCTGAGCCTCCCAAGGCGAAGCTCTACGGGGTCGTCGGATTGTCCGGCGGCCCGTTCGCATTTCAGCGCCTTTGTGAATACGAAAAGGCCGCCGCTTCATCAGCGACGGCCTTCAGGGGCAGGGAAGAGCCCGAAGTCTCAGCAAAAGCTGCAGGTCGCAGCCGGATTGCTCTGAATGATATTCATGAACTTCTTTACCGGGTTCGGGCGCTGCGCGCGTTTCACCGCTGCTGTCTCCAGGAGTTGCTTGAAATCTTCAAGCTTTACGCCATCGGCGCGCATCACCATGGCGATTAGCGGGTCGCGAAGCGCTTCGGAAATGGTCAGGTCGTCTCTGGTCTTTGTCATGGCTCAGTCCTCCTTTCGTGGGCAGCTGCCCGTGTTCCACTCCCGCGCGTCGGCATTGACTTCAGCGGGCTGTGGTGTTACCGGTAAGTAACAATGCATTTGTTACCGATCGGTCACATCTATGTCAAGGACGCAGTCCTCAAAAATATCAAAAACTTCCAGCGAATTTTCACCAGCGATTACTGAGGCGAGTCTTCCTCCCCGGGAACGTATTGTCTCGACCGCGGCTGAGCTTTTTCGCGAGCACGGCATTCGCGGCATCGGCGTCGATGCCATTGCCGATGCGGCGCTGACCAACAAGATGACGCTCTATCGTCACTTCGGCTCGAAGGACGAATTGGTCTGCGAGACGCTTCGTCGGGCATCCGAGAAGGCCGAGGCGATCTGGCGCGATCTGGAAACAGCCCATCCCGGTGATGCGCGCGCGCAGCTGGTTGCCTGGGTGGAAGCACGCACCCAGAGTCTCTGCGGCGAGCATGTCGGCTGCGATCTCGCCAATGCTGCCATCGAGCTCAAGGGCGAGGGACATCCGGCCTACGGTTTGATCGAGCGTCACAAGGCGGAGCAACGTGATCGGCTGGAAGCGCTCTGTCGCGCGGCCGGTGCGCGCGAACCAACGCTCTTGGCAGATACGCTGACGCTGCTTCTCGAAGGCGCGCGTGTGACGCGCCAGGCCATGGGCAACGACACCTGCTGCGGCCATTTCTCGAAGGCGTGCAACGCGGCGATCACGGCTTTCGCCTAACCCGACGTTCGAGCCTCAAGGAACTTTTCGACATCCGCTTCGTTTTTCATCCGATGTGGAACGCGACGCGAAGTGTCGACATGATCTACGGTTATCTCCAACGTCTGTATGCCAAACGCGCCCAACTTGAAGCCCAGCTTGAGCTCTATGAAGCGCGAAGCTGTTTTGGCGACGAGGAGGTCAGCGACGGCACTGATATCGACCTGCGTGATCGAATTGACGAGATCTCATCGGAGATCGAGGCGCTGGAGCACACGCACAACACCTAGTTCCCGGCATCGAGCAGTTCGATCGTGCGTTGATCGAAACCATCCCCATAATAGCGATCTATGGCCTCGTGAAACGGTGAGCCATGATCGCTGACAGCCGCAAATAGCGTCATGGAAGAGCGGAACTTCACATCATCGGGCGAGCCGAAAATCTCGTGTGCGGTTCGATGGCGAACTGCCAACACCGCCTCAACGCACCGCAGCAGCCGGCTGCCGAGGATCGGCTCCGAGAGATAGGCCGAGGCTTCTTCCGCCGAGCGGATCGCGTACTTCTCGGCCATGGGCGAAGACCCCAGACCCGCAATCTGCGGGAAAATAAACCACATCCAGTGTGTCCGCTTGTGGCCGGATTTCAACTCGCGCAGGGCATGATCGTAGCTGCCCTGCTGCGCCTGAAGAAAGCGTTCTAGGTCGTAGTCGATCGTTGCGGCCATGTATTCCATCCCCTGTGGCTGAAGCCTTTCGGCTCGGTTGCGGCCTCCAAGCTTCAGGTCTACATAGGCAGCTCATGGGCGCGTGCCAGAGCGGGCCATGCGCGAACCGTCACGAGGTAGCTTCCGCGTTCTCTCCCATAAGTTCGAGCACTGCCACAAAACGCGTCCCACGAGTCCCCATGTATTCGTAGGTTCCCCGCATCTGGTTGACGAAGGCCGCGATCAGGCGGGTGCCCATGCCGCTCCTCATTCCGGCATTCTCAAGACCGATCCCATCGTCGGCAACGACGAGGCGTGCGGTTGTAGGGGATATCTTTCGCAGTTCGATCCAGACGTTGCCGCCATCGCGATCCTTGAAGGCATACTTCATGATGTTTGCCAGCAACTCGTTCAGCATCAGCGCCAGCGGCGTTGCCTTGTCCGGATGGACGATGAGGTCATCGATTTCGAAGGTAAGCGTAATCGGGCGTTCGTGGACATCGACCAGCGTCTTAACCAGCGAGGGAATAAGCGCTCTGGCGGAGACACCGGTGAATTCGTCGAACCCGTACATCTGTTCGTGAACGGCCGACATCGCCATGATTCGGTCGTTGAGCTTCTGAACCGCCTCCGGCTCGAAGTTCTGCATTCGAACCAGCGCCATGACCGTTTGCAAGTTGTTCTTCACGCGGTGATGAATTTCCCGCATCAGTACCTGGTTGGTATGCAGCGCGTCGGCAAGACGCTGCATGTTGCGCGCTTCCGCTCGCATCAGGCTTAGAATCCACCATGCCGCCGCCAGTGCGCCGCAGAAGGCGAACAGCACGAGAAGCCCCGCCACTTTCGCATCGTTCCAAAAGGGCTGAAGGGTACCGGCAAGTTCCGCCGAGGCGATCGCCACGAAGGGTGTGCGCTCGACGATGCGATAGGCAACGAGGCGCACCTGGCTGTCGACCGGAGATTGCGAGACGTAAGTTCCCGATGTCCACTTCCGCATATAGTCGTTGAAGAGGACATGATTGGCCATATCCACCGGACCGCCTGGCTCCGGATGGCGGGCAACGAGCTCTCCGTCGCGGCGGATCAGGCTCACGGTGGAATTTTTGCCCAGGGCCACCGCATCCCATACCTGACGAAGGATGTTCGCGTCGAAGGAGATCACCGCGACGCCCGCGAAAACATTCTTGCGTTCCAGCCGCCGGCTGAACACGAAAACCTGCCTGCCGGAAAAGCGGCTTATCATCAGCGCCGAGGTGTATTCGGGAGCACCGTTGGCAAGTCGCGTAAAATAGTCCCGATCGGCGACATCGATCGGCTTCATGTCGCGGTCATTGGAGAAGAGAGTTTTTCCATCAGCGCCGATGACGAAGGCGGTGACGTTGCCGGGTAGATCGGCGACCGCGAGGTTGAGGTCGTGAACGCTCCGGGGGCCCGATGTCATCATTTCCGGCCCAAGCGACTCATCGATGCGGTGCAGCGTTTCACGGGCCAGCGACGTCAGCCAGTTGGCATTGGCAGCGACGATCTTCGAAGCGGCGACGACGCGGTCCACACCGCCTTTTGCCGCGTTCTGGTAGCTCGAATAAAGCCAGACGGCCAAGACCGCGGTGAGCGCCAGAAACATGAGCGCGATGACCGATATCGATGCTCTTCCGGCGGCACGTACGTTCTTGCCTGCAGCGGCCATTCGTTGAACCTGTCTCCGGCGAGTGAAGGGTGTTCAGTCAAGGTAAGTGCGATGGAACGTTTGTGCGAAGCGATACCCGCACCATGACGCGTTTTTCATCGCCGCGAAAGATGTGGCTTAGTCGAATGGTGAACTGGAGGTTGAGTTTCCGATAGCTAATTGACGATGACATCGCCGCTGCGGGCGGTCGAGACACAGTGGCACGTCCTGCCAATCGGCTGTCAGTAGGGGATATGCACAGCGGAGCGCCGATGCTGCACCGTCTGATCCCGGGGGGAATACCTCCGGGATCAATCAATCTCGCTGGACTAACGGTCCGTCAAGCGGCCTTGGCAGCCGCGTCGAGCGGAATTTCGACGTCGATCTCGAGGATCGACATATGCTCGTCGCGATCCATCTTCACGCGGACACGCTCCGCGTCGACATCGACGTGCTTGGCGATGACCGCCAGGATCTCCTCGCGAAGAACGGAGACGAGGTCGGAGCCGACCGAGGAGCGTTCGTGGGCGAGGAGTACCTGAAGGCGCTCGCGGGCGGCGGGTGCCGTCCGCTGTTTGCGGAATAGGGTAAACAGGCTCATGCTGCCCTCCGTCCGAAAATCTTCCCGAAGAAGCCGCGCTTCTCGCCGGGAATGCTGATCTGCACCTCTTCGCCGGCCAGGCGGCGTGCGGCGTCGAAGTAGGCCATCGCGGGCGCGCATTTGGTGTCGGCCAGCGTGACCGGAGCGCCGATGTTGGATGCGCGCAGCACGTCCATGCTTTCGGGAATGATACCCAAAAGCGGGATCGAAAGGATCTCGAGAACGTCGTCGACCTTCAGCATGTCGCCGCGTTCGGCGCGATTCGAATCGTAGCGGGTGAGCAGCAGGTGCTTTTCCATCCGCTCGCCGCGCTCGGCCTTTGCCGTCTTGGAATCAAGCAGACCGATGATACGGTCGGAGTCGCGAACCGAGGACACTTCCGGGTTGGTGACGACAACAGCGACGTCGGCATGGCGCATCGCAAGCGTTGCCCCGCGCTCGATCCCGGCCGGGCTGTCGCAGATGATCCAGTCGAAGTGGCGCTTCAGGTCGGTCATGACCCGCTCGACGCCCTCGGCTGTCAGGTTGTCCTTGTCGCGGGTCTGCGATGCCGGGAGCAGGAACAGGGTCTCGAGACGCTTGTCGCGGATCAGAGCCTGCGGCAGCTTGGCGTCACCCTGGATGACGTTGATGAGGTCGTAGACGACCCGTCGTTCGGCACCCATGACCAGATCGAGATTGCGCAGACCGACGTCGAAATCGACGACGACGACCTTCTCGCCACGCTGTGCGAGCGCTGCCCCCAGCGCCGCCGTCGACGTGGTCTTGCCAACACCCCCCTTGCCGGAGGTGACAACGATCACTTTCCCCATCTTCTTCTCCTGTGTTCTGGCCGCGTCCCGGCTCAGATAAGTTTCTCTGCCCTGATAGTTTCGTCTTCGAGCCATAGCTGAACCGGCTGTCCGCGCAGGTTCGTGGCCATGTCTTCGGCCGTCTTGTAGATGCCGTCGATTGCAACCAGTTCGGCCTCGAGCTTGCGGCAGAAAATGCGCGCCGAAGCGTTGCCGAGGGATCCGGCCATCGCCCTGCCGCGCAGGGTGCCGTAGATATGCACGGAACCGCCGGCGATGATCTCGGAGCCCGAGGCGACCGACCCGATCACGGTGACGTCGCCTTCCGGAAAGATCACCGACTGACCGGAGCGGACCGGCTCACGGATGACCATCGACTGGAGCACTTGGCGGGGCTCGGCTTCGACGGGTTTCTTCGGCAGCTCGATGACCGGTTCGGCGCGCGTCGGTTCGAAATCGGAAACCGGCTTGCCGCCCCGCAACGCCGGCGGCATGCCGGGACCAAGCAGCGACGGGCGCGCGGCTTCCACACCCATGATGCTGACATTGCGGCTTGCGAGTTCCGCGATCAATTCCGCCAACTGTGCGCGGTCGATCTCAAGGTCGGTGACGTCGAGAACGACGGGACGACCAAGGAAAAAACCGGCTGAACGGGCGGCGAGATCATCGAGCCGGACGAGCCAGTCATCGAACGGTAAATCTGGAGAAAGCATGACCGCGAGAAACGAGCGGCCCTTGATGCGGATCGAGCGAGCGTCTGTTAGCACTTTGGTCATCTGCGTTAAGAAATCGTTGATTATTTCTACCTTCGGGATGGTTAACAAAAGGTTAACGCGGACCTCGAACGGCCCACCTCGCGGTAAGATTTGGCTAGATTTCGAGAGGCATCTCGCCGTGTTTGGCAGAGCTCACAGAGCAGGCGAGGGGCTCGCCATTTTTAACCGAGATCCACGACTTCATGGAGCCCACCACCGCTCCCGTGTGCTCGGGATCTTGCGGTTGCCGTCGCTCTCAGCTGGCTCCCGGACCGATTCGATGAATATGATCCGGGTCGGCCCGGCTGAAGATGTTGTGATACTGACGCCTTCTCGGCCGAATCGTCGCGTTCTAAGCGCAACAGGGAAGTGGTGCGACCGCGCGAGTGCGCGACATGTACTACCGACCCGCCCCTGTCTTTGCGAACACGTCACTGACAACCGCGGTTTCGCCGGCTTCGGGATTGTAGTGGGCCAGCCATTTATGTTGAGAGGCCGCTCTGCGCAACGCCGGCGCCGTGAAGTTTCCTTCCTTGAACAAGGCCACAAGCACCGCGCCTGCAATGGAGGTATCCGGCGATGAATGATTTATTCCGTGTTCAGCGCACCATTCGCCGAGCACCTCTTCGATAACCGTCAGCTCCTCCGACCCCAGTGTCATGTTCAAGTGAAATGTCATTTTAGCGCAACCAATCCTTTGCCGAACCTGCACGGCGCTGCGGTAGGTGGAGGCAGCTATCATTTTTTCAAGCTCGTAGATGATGAAAAACTCGTGAGTGCGCGACGGCGGAGCTCGTCGCGGCATACTAATTTAGAACGTTCCAATTATCGATAACTCATCTTCCCGCGCGAATGCAGCGGGAAGCCGATGTTGCGCCGCACTAAGCTGATCGGTGGATGCTGTATCAACTGCGCAA
This sequence comes from Rhizobium sp. S152, assembly GCF_030380735.1. Lineage (GTDB taxonomy): Bacteria > Pseudomonadota > Alphaproteobacteria > Rhizobiales > Rhizobiaceae > Rhizobium. The sequence continues at coordinate 420,314 of NZ_JAUDRZ010000003.1, forward strand.
TTTTCACTTGACAGCTTTGGAACGTTCCAATTAAAACGCCCTCAGGATTTGAGGGAGGCTGTATTGTCAAAGCGGGTAACCGTTATCGATATCGCGAAGGCGGCGGGCGTGTCGAAGTCGACCGTATCGCTGGTCCTCCAAAATTCGCCGCTCGTAAACCACGAAACCAAGGCGAAGGTGACCGCGACGATGCGGGATCTCGGCTATGTGTATAATCGTGGGGCAGCAAATCTGCGCCAGTCCAGCTCTAATTCCAAGATCATCGGAGTTGTCGTTAACGACCTCACCAACGGCTTCTTTGCCGAGCTTGCCGTTGGTGTCGATACGGTCGTGCAGTCCGCTGGTTTCGTCCAGTTTCTGTCGAACACCGGCGAAAACCTGGACAGGCAGAAGGAAGTCATCGCGTCGATGCGCGAACATGGGATATCCGGCCTTATCCTGTCTCCTGCTCGTGCGACCGAGGCTGCGGATCTGAAGCCGCTTGTAACCGCCGGCATTCCGGTCGTGGTCGCTGTTCGGAATGTCCCCGGCGCCAAGGTTTCATCTGTCGCGTCCGACAATCATGAGGGTATTGCTGCCGCTGTCCGGCATCTGGTTTCCCTGGGTCATAGCCGAATAGCGTTTCTTGGTGGATTTCGGGACACGGCTGTCTTCGAAGAACGGCTCGAGGGGTACCGCGCCGCCGCCTTGGCGTGTTCGCTCGAATACGACCCAAGCCTCATCGTGGACTTCGCTCCGTCCAGGGCAGGGGGCGCGGAGGCGATCTCGAGGGCACTCTCGATCGAGGAAAAGCCAACCGCTGCCGTCTGCTTCAATGATGCTGTTGCCTTCGGAGCCTGTGACGGCTTGAGGGCTAAAGGACTGGAACCCGGGCGGGATTTCGCGGTCGTCGGGTTCGACGACGTGATCGAGGCCAAGACCGCGGTTCCGGCGCTGACTACCATCTCCGTCGATCCACAGGGCATGGGACGCAGGGCGGCTCAACTTCTGCTGAAGCAGATCAATGCGGGCAAAGCCGAGGCCGAGACCATCGTGTCTTCGGTTCGGCTCGTCGTTCGAGAAAGCTGCGGAGCAGTGCACGGCGGATCGCGCGAGAGGAAGCAGGCATGACCGTAGAAGCGTTCGTGAAAGTTGAACAGGACCATATGCACAGATGAGCAAACATGTCTCGCCGGCGGAAGCCGCAGCTCTTATCCCGGACGGTGCCATTGTTTCCGTTTCGTCGTCGAGCGGTCTGGGCTGCCCTGACTTGATGCTCAAGGCAATCGGCGAGCGCTTCGACGAAACCGGCCATCCGCGCGGGATCACCACACTGCACCCGATCGCCGCTGGCGACATGAGCGGCATCAGGGGTGTCGACTATATCGCCAAACGAGGGCTTCTGAAGCGGATCGTCGGCGGCTCTTACCCATCCGGTCCCTCGACCGCGGAGCCGCCGCTGATCTGGCAGATGATCACCAACAACGAGATCCCAGCCTACAACATCCCCTCGGGGATCATGTTCGACATGCATCGCGAGGCCGCCGCCAAACGACCCGGCGTGCTCACCAAGATAGGTCTCGGTACCTTCGTCGACCCGGCGCGGCAGGGCTGCGCCATGAATGCGAAGGGCGCCGAGGCAGCTGTCGTGAAGCGCGTGACGTTCGAGGGCGAGGAATGGCTGTATTTCCCGTCAATCATTCCCGACGTGACGATAATCAGGGCGACGACCGCAGATGAGCGCGGCAACCTCACCTATGAGCACGAAGGCGCCTATCTCGGCGGGCTCGATCAGGCGCTGGCAGCCCGCAACAATGGCGGCATCGTCATCGCGCAGGTTAAGCGGATCACCAAGGAAGGCTCGCTGAAGCCGCACGACGTCCGGGTGCCCGGCATGCTGGTCGATTATGTCGTCGTCGATCCCGACCAGAAGCAGACGACGCAGACGCTCTACGATCCGGCGATCTCTGGCGAGATCTTCCGACCGCTGGACACGTTCCGCGTCCCCGAGTTCAACATCCAGAAGGTGATCGCGCGCCGCGTCGCGCAGGAACTGCAGGGTGGCAGCTGCGTGAACCTCGGTTTCGGCATTTCCGCCAACGTTCCGCGCATCCTGCTCGAAGAGGGGCTGCATGGTTCGGTCACCTGGGTGATCGAACAGGGTGCGGTCGGCGGCGTGCCGCTGCTCGACTTCGCCTTCGGCTGTGCATCCAACGCCGATGCTTACATGCCGTCGCCGTACCAGTTCACCTATTTCCAGGGAGCAGGTTTCGATGCGTCGCTTCTCTCCTTCCTCGAGATCGGTCGCGACGGATCGGTGAACGTCTCGAAGCTCTCCTTCCGCCCGCATGTGACGGCTGGCGCCGGCGGTTTCGTCGACATCACGGCGCGGGCCAGGAAGATCGTCTTTTCCGGCATGTTCAACGCCGGCGCCAAGCTTGATATCGCCGACGGCAAGCTGGTGATCGAGAAGGAAGGCAAGCTGAAGAAGCTCGTCAATGAGGTGGAGCATGTGACCTTCTCCGGTCACCGGGCGATCGAGCAGGGGCAGGACATCACCTATGTCACCGAACGATGCGTCATGAAGTTGACGCCCGAGGGGATCGTGCTGACGGAGATCGCGCCGGGCGTGGACCTTAAGGCGCATATCCTCGACCAGTCCGAATTCCCACTGATCGTCGCCGACAATCTGAAGGTCATGGATGCGAAGCTGTTTTCCGAGGACCTGATCGGCCTGACGCTGCCGCAGAAGAAGCAGCGTGTCCTGGAGGGTACGTTCAATGGCTGACGGAACCGTTCGCGTTGAGATCGAAGGTGCCGTCGCGGTCATCACGGTCGCGCGCCCGGGCAAGCTCAACGCGCTCGACATCGACATGCTGAAGGCGCTGACGGCCGCCTGCGACGAGGTCGAGGCCAATGCGGCTGTGCGCGTCGCGATCCTGACCGGCGAGGGCAAGGCGTTTTCGGCGGGTGGCGATATCAAGGCCTGGGGCGGGATGTCGGCGAACGAGTTCGGGCATGCCTGGGTCCGGTTCGGCCACCGCGTGTTCGAACGGCTGGCGACGCTGAGGGTGCCGCTGATCGCGGCGCTCAACGGCCACGCGCTCGGCGGCGGCCTCGAGCTTGCCGGCACCGCGGACGTCAGAATCGCCGAGGAGCATATCAAGATCGGGCTGCCCGAGACCGGGCTCGGGATGATCCCCGGCTGGTCGGGCACGCAGCGGCTGGTGAAGCGCTTTGGCCCGCAGATCGTCCGGCGCATGGTGCTGGGCGGGGAGATGTTTACGGCGGAGGAGGCCCGGACGCTCGGGCTGGTTGATGCCGTTGTCGAGACCGGCGGTTCGGTTGAGGCTGCCAAGGTCTACGCGGCGCGGGTGGCGTCGCGCGGGCCGGCGGCGATTGAGATCGCCAAGCTGATGATCGCGTCTGCCAACGGCGAGGACAACGGCACGGCGGTCGAGGCGCTGGGCTCGATCCTGGCCGCCAAGACGGCAGATTTGAAAGAGGGCGTCGCCGCGTTCAGCGAGAAGCGTCCCGCGCAGTTCAAGGGAGAATGGTAATGACTGTATTGGTGAACCCGAAGCCGCTGAGCGACAGCACGGTGCGCGACTTCAAGATGCTGATCGATGGGGAATGGGTCGCCGGCACCGGCAGGGGCGAGCCGATCGAGCGCGTGGCGCCAAGCCATGGCGTGGTCGTCAGCCGCTACCAGGCGGGTTCGAAGGCGGATGCCGAACGCGCCATCGCCGCTGCGCGCAAGGCATTCGATACCGGTCCGTGGCCAAGAATGACCGCGTCGGAGCGCTCGGCGATCCTGCTGAAGGCTGCTGACCTGATCGCGGCACGGTCCGAGGAACTGGCCTATCTCGACGCAATCGAGGCCGGCAAGCCGATCAGTCAGGTGCGCGGCGAGATCGCCGGTTCGGTCGATATCTGGCGCTATGCGGCGGCACTGGCGCGCGACCTGCATGGCGAAAGCTACAATACGCTCGGCGACGGCACGCTCGGCGTCGTGCTGCGCGAGGCGATCGGCGTGGTGTCGATCATCACGCCGTGGAATTTCCCGTTCCTGATCGTCGGCCAGAAGCTGCCGTTCGCGCTTGCTGCCGGCTGCACGACGGTCGTGAAGCCGTCGGAGATGACGTCGGGCTCGACGCTTGTTCTCGGCAAAATCCTGCAGGAGGCGGGCGTGCCCGAGGGCGTGGTGAACATCGTCACCGGGACGGGACCCGAAGTAGGAGCGGTGATGACCGCGCATCCCGACGTGGACATGGTCTCGTTCACGGGATCGACCGGCGTCGGAAAGCTCACGATGAGCAATGCGGCGCAGACGCTGAAGAAGGTATCGCTGGAGCTGGGCGGCAAGAACCCGCAGATCGTCTTCCCGGATGCCGATCTCGACGCCTTCATCGATGCCGCCGTGTTCGGCGCCTATTTCAATGCCGGCGAATGCTGCAATGCCGGATCGCGGCTGATCCTGCACAAGAGCATAGCCAAGGACGTCGTCACCCGCGTTGCAGAGCTTGCCAGGCAGGTGAAGGTCGGCGATCCGCTCGATCCGACCACGCAAGTGGGCGCGATCATCACGCCGCAGCATCTCGACAAGATCGCCGGCTACGTCAGCGGCGCGGCGCGTGCGGGCGCCGAGATCGCCCATGGCGGCGGGACGCTCGATCTCGGCATGGGACAGTTCATGGCGCCCACCATACTCTCGCAGGTCACGCCGGGCATGGCGGTAGCGCGCGAGGAGGTATTCGGACCGGTGCTATCGGTTCTGACATTCGAGACGACGGCGGAGGCGATCGAGATCGCCAACGCCATCGACTACGGCCTGTCGGCGGGTGTGTGGAGCAGAGACTTCGACACCTGCCTGACGATCGGTCGCCGGGTGCGGGCAGGAACCGTCTGGATGAACACATTCATGGACGGCGCTTCGGAGCTGCCGTTCGGGGGATACAAGCAGTCCGGTCTCGGACGCGAGCTCGGCCGCCATGCTGTGGAAGATTACACCGAGACGAAGACGCTCAACATGCATATCGGCAGCCGCACCAACTGGTGGATGCCCAGGATCTGACAGCCGGCGGGGAGCCGGTTTGCAGGAACCACGCTCGGGAGGGCGGGGGAATACGGAACGGGAATGGGTCTCGTTTCGCGAACTTGAAAACGGGAGGTTTTCAAATGCGCAGATTTCTAACAGCGACTGCCGTGGTCGCTTTGGCAATGGGTGCCGCGGGCGGTTTGGCGCGCGCTGATGATGTAAAAGAAGTGCAGATGCTGCATTGGTGGACGTCCGGCGGCGAGGCTGCGGCGCTCAACGTGCTGAAGGGCGACCTGGCGAAGGAAGGCTACGCGTGGAAAGACGTGCCGGTCGCGGGCGGTGGCGGCGACGCGGCAATGACCGCGCTGAAGGCGATGGTGGCGGCCGGAACCTATCCGACGGCTTCCCAGATGCTCGGCTATACTGTTCTCGACTACGCGCAGGCCGGTGTGATGGGCGATCTCACCGAAACCGCGAAGAAGGAAGGCTGGGACAAGTCGGTTCCGGAAGCGCTGCAGAAGTTCTCCGTCTATGACGGCAAGTGGGTCGCGGCCCCCGTCAACGTTCACTCCGTCAATTGGCTTTGGATCAACAAGGCCGTGATGGACAAGATCGGCGGCACGCAGCCGAAGACGTTCGAAGACCTCGTTGCCCTGCTCGACAAGGCCAAGGCTGCCGGCGTCACGCCGCTCGCACTCGGCGGCCAGAACTGGCAGGAAGCCACGATGTTCGACAGCGTCGTGCTCTCGACCGGCGGACCGGAGTTCTACAAGAAGGCCTTCAACGAACTCGATGAGGAATCGCTGAAGTCCGACACGATGAAGAAGTCCTTCGACAACCTGGCCACGCTGATCAAGTATGTCGATCCGAACTTCTCCGGCCGCGACTGGAACCTTGCGACCGCGATGGTCATTAAGGGCGACGCGCTGGTGCAGGTCATGGGTGACTGGGCCAAGGGCGAATTCGTCGCCGCCAAGAAGACCCCTGACACCGACTTCCTGTGCTACCGCTTCCCGGGCACCGACGGCAGCGTGATCTACAATTCCGATATGTTCGGCATGTTCAACGTTCCCGAAGATCGCAAGGCCGCCCAGGTGGCGCTTGCGACCGCAACGCTGTCGAAGAGCTTCCAGTCTGCGTTCAACGTGGTCAAGGGCTCTGTTCCTGCTCGTACCGACGTTCCGGATACCGACTTTGATGCTTGCGGCAAGAAAGGCATCGCCGACCTGAAGGCTGCCAACGACGGCGGCACGCTGTTCGGCTCGCTGGCACAGGGCTATGGCGCGCCTCCGGCCGTTGCCAACGCCTATAAGGACGTCGTCTCGAAGTTCGTTCACGGCCAGATCAAGACCTCCGACCAGGCCGTCGAGGAACTCGTGAAGGCGATCGACGACGCCAAGTAATCGGCTCCGAGCATGGTCTTCCCCGTCTCAGATGGCGGGGAAGATGTCGACTGCCAACGTCACCCTTGGGAGGGGGATGAATGTCATGAGCACTATCGCTACCACCAAACCAGAAGTCACAGCGCAGCGCGGAACGTCGTTCTCCATGCGCGGCTGGCTGCAGGACGCGCTGCCGAAGATCGTTCTGGCACCGAGCTTCGCCATCACGCTGGTCTTCGTCTACGGCTTCATCCTTTGGACGGTCTATCTGTCCTTCACCAATTCCAAGACCTTTCCGTCATATGCGCTGACCGGGCCTCGCGCCTATCAACGGCTCTGGCGCTGGACCTTCGAAAGCGATCCGCCGTCGTCCTGGTACACGTCGATCACCAATATGGGGATCTTCGGCTTCCTCTATATCGCGATCTGCCTGGGCCTCGGGCTGCTGCTCGCCATCCTGCTCGATCAGAAAATCCGCGGCGAAGGCATTCTGCGGCCGATCTTCCTCTATCCGATGGCGCTCTCCTTCATCGTTACTGGCGTCGCCTGGAAGTGGTTCCTCGATCCGGGTCTCGGGCTGGAGCAGACGCTGCATCATTTCGGCTGGACAAGCTTCCACTTCGACTGGATCAAGAACAAGGACTTCGTGATCTACACCGTCGTCATCGCCGGCGTTTGGCAGGCGTCGGGCTTCGTCATGGCGATGTTCCTGGCGGGCCTGCGCGGCATCGACAGCGAGATCATGAAGGCGGCGCAGATAGATGGCGCCTCGACGGTGCAGCTCTATCGCCGCATCATCATTCCGCTTCTGAGGCCTGTGTTTCTCTCGGCCTTCATCGTGCTCGCGCACATGGCGATCAAGTCCTACGATCTTGTAGTCGCGCTGACCTCGGGCGGCCCCGGCGGCTCGGCCTGGCTGCCGTCCAACTTCATGTACGAATACACATTCAAGCGCAACGAGATGGCCGTCGGCTCGGCCAGCGCCGTGATCATGCTGATGACCATCTCGGCGATCATTATTCCCTACCTCTATTCGGAACTGCGGGAGAAATCGCGATGAGCATGATCACATCGGATGCCTCCCACATGGCACGCATGCGGATGTTCAACCGCATCTTCATCTACGGTCTCCTGGCGATCTTCGCGATCATCTACCTGATGCCGCTCTTCGTCATGCTGGTCACCTCGTTCAAGACGATGGACGAGATCCAGGGCGGCAACATGTTGTCGCTGCCGGCAGCGCCGACCTTCGAGCCTTGGGTCAAGGCCTGGGGCGAGACCTGCGTCGGCCTCACCTGCGCGGGGATCAAGGGTTACTTCTGGAACTCGATCAAGATGGTCGTTCCCGCCGTCGCGATCTCCACCATCCTCGGCGCGCTCAATGGCTACGTGCTGACCAAATGGCGCTTCCCCGGCCATACGCTGGTCTTCGGACTGATGCTCTTTGCCTGCTTCATCCCCTTCCAGTCGGTGCTGCTGCCGATGGCGACCATTCTCGGCAGTCTCGGCCGTTTCGGCAACACGCTGCGCAACGACATCGGCATGTCGCTCGGCTTCGGCAACCCGACGGTCAACCTCGTCATCGTACACGTTGTCTACGGCCTTGGCTTCACGACGCTGTTCTTCCGCAACTACTACGAGGCTTTCCCGACGGAACTCGTGCGCGCGGCGCAGGTGGATGGCGCGAGCTTCTTCCAGATTTTCCGCCGCATCATGCTGCCGAATTCGCTGCCGATCATCGTCGTGACCGTGATCTACCAGTTTACCAACATCTGGAACGACTTCCTGTTCGCATCCGCTTACGCGGGGACCGGTGAGTCCATGCCGATGACGGTGGCGCTGAACAACGTCGTCAACACGTCCACCGGTGTCGTCGAATACAATGTCAACATGGCCGCCGCGATGATCGCCGCCATGCCCACGCTTCTCGTTTACATCCTCGCCGGCCGCTACTTCGTTCGCGGTCTGATGGCGGGCGCGGTCAAAGGATAATCCCATGGCTTTTCTCGAAATCTCAGGCCTCAGAAAGCGCTTCGGCGCACTGGAAATCCTCAAGGGCATCGATCTTGAGCTGGAAAAGGGCGGCTTTCTCGTACTGGTCGGTCCGTCCGGCTGCGGCAAGTCCACACTGCTCAACACCATCGCCGGGCTCGAAGCCATCACCGAGGGTGACATCAGCGTCGATGGCCGCAGCATCGCAGACCTGCATCCATCCAAACGCGATATCGCAATGGTATTCCAGAGCTACGCGCTCTATCCGAACATGACGGTTTCAGGGAACATCTCCTTCGGCATGGAGATGCGTGGTGTGCCGGCGGACGAACGCAAGGCCGCGATCGACAAGGTCGCGAAGGTGCTGCAGATCGGGCATCTGCTGGACCGCAAGCCGAGCCAGCTTTCGGGCGGGCAGCGGCAGCGCGTCGCCATGGGCCGCGCGCTGGTGCGCGATCCCAAGCTCTTCCTGTTCGATGAGCCGTTGTCGAACCTCGACGCCAAGCTGCGCGTCGACATGCGCATCGAGATCAAGCGGCTGCACCAGGCAACCGGCAAGACGATCGTCTACGTCACGCACGACCAGATCGAAGCGATGACGCTCGCCACCAAGATCGCCGTGATGAAGGACGGGGAAGTGCAGCAGTTCGGCACGCCGGCAGAGATTTACAACAACCCCGCCAACATGTTCGTCGCCGATTTCATGGGATCGCCGGCGATGAATCTCCTGTCCGGCACCATCGAAAGAGGCGCTACAGGCCTTTCCGTCTCGTTGGAACGTCCTGGCGGCGCCCCGATGCTCCTGCCGATCGCTCCGGGGCGCAACTCGCTGGAAGCGCATGCTGGTCGGTCGGTCGTGTTCGGTATCCGGCCTGAGGCACTCACCGATCCCGACGGCGCGGATCGTAACGCGCAGTCGCTGGCCGAGGGTGATTGCCTGATCGAGGTGGTAGAACCGGCTGGTTCCGATACCTTCGCCGTCACCAAGCTCGGCGGCAAGGAGGTGGTCGCGCGGCTGAGGGCGGATGCCCGCATCAGCGCCGGCCAGCAAGCAAGGCTCGCCTTCAACCTCGACAAGGTCGTGTTCTTCGACCCGCAGACACAGGCGCGCATCGCTTGAGGCCCGGCAGGTAGATCGACATGACCATGACGCCAGATATCGTCATCATCGGCTCCGGCATCGGCGGCTCGACGGTTGCCGCAGGCCTTGCCGCCAGCGGCGCTTCGATCCTGATCCTCGAAGCTGGAGAGCGGCTTGCCGACCGGCCCGAAAACCGGGATCCGCGCGCGATCTTCCAGCGTGGGCACTTCCGCCCCAAGGAGACCTGGTACGAGGCCGGCGGCACCGGCTTCAATCCCGGCAACTACTACAATGTCGGCGGCAATTCGAAATTCTTTGGCGCCGTACTATCGCGCTACCGCAAGGAGGACTTCGAGGAGATCCGGCATCAGGAAGGCGTTTCGCCGGCATGGCCGTTTCCCTATGAGGAATTGGAGCCGTGGTATGGCCTCGCCGAAAGGATGTACCAAGTGCGCGGAGCATTGGGCGAGGACCCGACGGAGCCTGTCCATTCATCCGGCTACGCCTTTCCGCCGGTTCCCGACGAACCCGATATCGCGGATGTCAGGCATCGCCTGAAGATGAAAGGACTGCATCCGTTCTCGCTGCCGCTTGGCATCGATATCGATCGATGGCTCGCCAAGGCCAAGACCCCCTGGGATGCGCACCCCAATTCCGACGACGGCAAGATGGATGCGGAGACGGCGGCGCTTTCGCTGGCGCTCAAGCACGACAATGTCAGGATACAGACGGGCGCACGGGTAACGCGGCTGGAGGCGGGCGAGGGCGGGCGCATCGAGCGGGTCACCTATGTGAAATCGGGTGAGACGCACAGCGTTTCGTCGAAGCTGGTAATCCTGTCGGCGGGCGCCGTGCAGTCCTCCGCGCTGCTGCTACGCTCGGCGAGCGATCGCTACAGAACGGGTCTCGCCAATTCCTCCGGCCAGGTCGGCCGCAACTTCATGAACCACAACGCCTCGGCGGTGATTGCCGTATCGCCCCGCTACCGCAATACGTCGATCTACCAGAAGACGTTCGGCTTCAATGATTTCTATCTCTCTGATGGCGCGGGCGGGCCGCCGCTTGGCAACGTGCAGCTCCTCGGACGCATCTCGGGCAAGGTGCTGAAGGGTTCCATGCCGCGCGTGCCGGAGTGGCTGCTTGATCGGATCACCGGCCATGCGATCGATTTCTACGCGATGAGCGAGGATGTTCCCAACCCCGAAAGCCGGGTGAGAGTGGATGGCGAGCGGATCGTGCTGCAATGGCAGCGCACGAACTGGAATGCGCATCTCGCACTGGTCACGAAGCTGAAGCAGATCCTGAAGGCGATCGGTTTCCCGCTGGTTCTGTCACGGCCGTTCGACAAGCGCACGCCGTCGCATCAGTGCGGGACGGTCCGCATCGGCAACGACCCGGCCACCGCGCCGCTGGATACCTTCTGCCGTTCCTATGATCACACGAACCTCTTCGTCGTTGACGCAAGCTTCCTGCCGACCTCCGCGGCTGTGAACCCAGCGCTCACCGTTGCCAGCCAGGCGCTTCGGGTCGCCGATCACATAATCTCCCGGGACCTGACCGTATGACACGCGGCGGGCCTGTCGGTAATTGCATTCAACAGGATTAGCAAAATGCGTTTCGACTACATCATCACAGGAGCTGGCCCCGCTGGATGCGTACTCGCCAACCGGCTGACCGAAGACACAGATGTCAACGTTCTGCTCCTCGAAGCGGGTGGTGGCGATTGGAATCCGCTGTTCCACATGCCGGCCGGCTTTGCGAAAATGACCAAGGGTGTCGCCAGCTGGGGCTGGGAGACCGTTCCCCAGAAACACATGAACGGCCGGGTGCTGCGCTATACGCAGGCGAAGGTGATCGGCGGCGGCTCCTCGATCAACGCTCAGCTCTACACCAGGGGAAACTCGGCGGATTACGATCTGTGGGCCAGCGAAGACGGCTGCGACGGATGGGACTACCGGTCGATCCTTCCATACTTCAAGCGTGCGGAGGACAATCAGCGGTTCTCCGACGATTATCATTCCTATGGCGGGCCTCTCGGCGTTTCCATGCCCGCGGCTCCGCTCCCGATCTGCGACGCTTATATTCGGGCCGGTCAGGAGTTGGGAATTCCCTATAACCCCGACTTCAACGGCAGGCAGCAGGCTGGTGTAGGCTTCTATCAGGTCACCCAGCGCGATCACCGGCGCTCCTCGGCGTCGATGGCCTACCTCTCGCCGATCAAGGGGCGGAAGAACCTTACCATCCGTACCGGCGCGCGTGTGTCGCGCCTCATCGTCGAGGGCAAGCGCGTCACAGGCGTCGAGATTGCCGGCTCGAGTGGAACCGAAATCGTGCGCGCCGAGCGCGAAGTCCTCGTCTCGTCGGGAGCGATCGGTTCACCGAAGCTCCTTCTGCAGTCGGGCATTGGCCCGGCCGAACATCTGCAGTCAGTTGGTGTAAAGGTCGCGCATGATCTGCCTGGCGTTGGCGGCAACCTGCAGGATCACCTTGACCTCTTCGTCATCGCCGAATGCACGGGCGATCACACCTACGACGGCGTTGCCAAGCTTCACCGGACTTTGTGGGCAGGCATGGAATACATGCTTTTTCGAACCGGACCAGTCGCCTCCTCACTCTTCGAAACCGGAGGCTTCTGGTATGCCGATCCCGACGCCCGTTCTCCCGATATCCAGTTCCATCTCGGTCTGGGCTCGGGCATTGAAGCAGGTGTGGAGCGCCTGAAGAACGCCGGCGTAACACTCAATTCGGCTTATCTGCATCCGAGATCGCGCGGAACGGTTCGGCTGTCGTCGTCGGATCCGGCGGCCGCACCGCTCATCGATCCCAATTATTGGTCCGATCCCCACGACCGCAGGATGTCGCTCGAGGGGCTGCGGATAGCGCGCGAGATCATGCAGCAGGATGCGCTGAAGCCGTTCGTCCTCGCTGAGCGCCTGCCGGGTCCCAAGATCGCGACCGAAGAGCAGCTGTTCGAATACGGCTGCGCCAATGCCAAGACTGACCATCACCCGGTTGGCACTTGCAAGATGGGCACCGGGCGTGACGCCGTGGTCGGCCTCGATCTCAAGGTTCACGGTCTTGAGGGGCTTCGTGTTTGCGATTCGTCGGTCATGCCGCGAGTGCCGTCGTGCAACACCAACGCGCCAACCATCATGGTGGGCGAGAAGGGGGCTGATCTCATTCGCGGCCGGCAGCCACTCCCATCGGCGATCTTCACGCACGAGCGCAATGACACCCGCCCCAGAGCCCGATCCGTCGTTCGGTAAACCCAAACGCGTCCCCGGCCGCAGCGGCACAGTAAAAAAGGAATTCGTTCAATGATGGAAGTGAAGGTTGCCGTGCTGGGTGGCTCTGGTTGGATGGGCAAGGTGCATACCATGGCCTACCAGACCTTCCCGCATTTCCTTGGCGTATCCGGCGGGACCGCGCGCGTTGTCGCGATCGTGGAAGCAAATCGCGCAGCGGCGGACGATCTTGCGCGCCGTGCGCCCGGAACAAGGATACTCCATGACTGGCGGCTCGCGGTTAACGATCCGGAGGTCGATCTCATCGATATTTGCCTGCCTGACAGCCTGCACTACGAGGTGGCAAAGGCCGCACTCCTCGCCGGAAAGCACGTCTACTGCGAGAAGCCGCTGGCCAATACGGCCGCCGAAGCGCGCGAACTCGCCGACATCGCCCGCGACAAGGGTGTCATTACGCGGGTCGGACATGCTTTTCCCCGCAACCCTGTTCATGATCTTGCCAAGGAGATCATCGAAGCCGGCGAGATCGGCGAGATCAAGATGTTCAAGGGGTGCCAGCATGTCGACATGTACGGCGATCCGATGGCGCCGTTCATGTGGCGCGCCGACGCCGGCCTTGGCCCGACAGGTATTATTGGCGACACGGGGTCGCACGTTTTCAGCTTCATGGAGTTTCTGGTTGGCCGGGTCAGCTCACTGATCGCCGACAACCTCATCGTCACCGCCAGGCGCCCGGTGGTTGAGGGACTTGGCTACGGTGAGCAAGTCGTCCTCACCGGCGACGAGAAGTGGGCCGATGTCACCAATCCGGATGCAACCAATCTTCTCTGCCGGTTTGAAAACGGCGCCGCGGGAATCGTGGATTTCAGCCGCGTTGCGACTGGTCGAAAATTCCAGCAGACCTATGAGGTTTACGGCACCAAGGGAAGCCTCGCCTACACGTATGATGAGGTAAACCGGCTCCGCTTCTATTCCAACGAGGACCGCGCCGGCCGCGCCGGGTTCCGGGAGATCGACGTCGGCCCCGAACATCCGACCTTCCGTGCCTTCCTGCCACTGCCAAACTTCGCCCTCGGTTACAACGAAAGCAAGATCATCGAGGTAGCGGAAGTCATCAAATCGATCACGACGAACACGCCGATGTGGCCCACCTTCGAAACCGGTCACCACATCTGCCAGATCGTCGATGCGTGCATGGAGTCCTCGCGCGTGAAGCGTTGGGTCGACATACCGCTTGGTTGAGCAAAGATATCAAGGATCTGGCTGATGAGTATCGATGTTCCTCAAGAAATCCTCGACGCATTGACCGATGTGGACATGCCCCGGCAGTTGAGGGAGAAGGCGCCTTCGGAGATCATCCACGCTGACGGATTCGAAATCCCGATCTATCGGACGGGATGCGTAGTCGTGGGCTCGGGAGCCGCGGGTCTGCGCGCCGCCGTGGAACTCGACCGCCGTGGCGGGGATGTGGCGATCATAAGCCAAAGCGCCTGGGGCGGGACCTCGGCCTGCTCTGGATCGGACAAGCAGACGCTTCACACCGCGAATACCGCGGACCAGGGCGACAATTACAAGGCGATGGCACAGGCGATACGGGCTGGCGGCGCCATGGATGAGGATACCGCCTATGTCGAGGCCGTGGGGTCTGGGCGTATGATGGCCTCGCTCCAATATCTCGGTCTCCCGCTTCCGCAAGAGCGGCTTGGTGGTACATTGCGATATCAGACGGACCACGACGAGGTCGGCCGCGCGACGAGTTGCGGCCCGAGGACATCAAGATTGATGGTCAAAGTCCTGGCGGAGGAAGCGAACCGGCTGTCCATTCCCCTCTACAACCATACAACAGCGGTGCGGGTGCTGGTCGACGAAAGCGGGGATACGCGCCAGGTGGTCGGTATCCTCGCCGTCCGTCCGAACGACCGGTCGGACAAGAATCGGCTCGGCCTGGTCATCTTCGCGGCGGAGACAGTGGTGCTTGCGGCCGGGGGGCCTGGGGAACTCTACCGCGATAGCGTCTACCCGAACGGTTGCTTCGGCTCGCTTGGGCTGGCCCTCGAAGCCGGGATTGAGTTGGTCAACCTCACGGAAAGCCAGTTCGGTATAGGCACGCGCCGGGAAGGCTTTCCGTGGAATCTGTCGGGCACATATGTGCAAGCTATACCACACATCTATTCGATCGACGCGGATGGTGCGGAGGATCACTTTCTCGCGCGCTACTATCGAACGACGCAGGAGATGGCGTCGAACATATTCCGCAAGGGCTATCAGTGGCCGTTTCATTCCACCAGAATGCTGGACTTCGGGTCCAGCCTCGTGGACCTCGCGATCTACCGGGAAGGCGCGGCCGGACGCCGCGTCTATATGGATTTCAACCGAAATCCTCTACCGGTGGGGGACGATCTGCCGTTCTCGTTGGAACGGCTCGACGATGACGTAAAGCGCTACCTTGGTACGGCGGGCGCAAACCAGGCGCTTCCCATTCAGCGGTTGCGCCACATGAACCCCCTGTCGATCGAACTCTACCGTCGCTACAAGACCGACATTACCGCGGCGCCGCTTGAGTTCGCCGTGAACAACCAGCATATGAACGGCGGTATCCTGGTTGATATCTGGGGGAGGACGAACCTTACGGGCTGCTACGCGGTGGGCGAAGCAGCCGGCACCCATGGCGTAACGCGACCGGGAGGTGCTGCGTTGAATGCGGGACAGGTCTTCGGAACGCGCGTCGCGGAACATATTAGCGCGAGCGGAAAAGCAGGCAGCGCATCGGAACGCGATTTGCAAGACATCACACAAGCCGCGGTAGCCGAACTTGTTGGGACGTTGAGGTCGGACAGTCCCTTGACGATAAAGAGCATACGGAACGAGGTCCAAGCCAGGATGAGCGATAAAGCTGGGATCATATGCAACGAAAAAAGCGTGTCCGCAGCGTTACTTGAGGCTCGCCAGCTCAACCGCAACATCAGGAGCAAAGGTGTTGCTGTCGAAAGAACATCGGAAACCGCAAGAGCGTTACAATGGCGACAGATGGCGCTGGCGTCCGAGGCGGTGCTGGAGGCGTTGGATTATTTCATCCGTAACGGCGGCGGCAGCCGGGGCGCGCGTGCCATTTGCGACGCCGAAGGCGAGGCCGTTCCGCTAGCGAATTCAGGCGCACTCGAGGCGTTCCGTTTCCGCCGGGAGCGTGACGCACACAAGGATGAGCAAATTATTGTCAGAGTGATTGGGGACAGGCTTCAGACATCGACGCGTCCCAATCGCAGGCTCGATGGGACAACAAGGAACTTCTTTGAGCGCGATTGGCCCGCGTGGCTGACGGGGCAGATATACGATCTTAAAGGCTAGGTAAGGCCGTATGAGCCTGTCGGTGATCCCGGTATGGCTTGCAGGCTGCTAGTCTTGCTCACGCGGCGGTTTCGCCGAGGTCGTCGGCGATGCGCTGACGAGCGCGGTTGACGCGGCTCTTGATCGTGCCCGTGGCGCAATGAAACCGCTGCGCGGCCTCTTCATAGGAGCGTCCTTCTATAAAGACGAATTCGAAAGCCGATCTGAAAGGTTCTTGCAGGCTCCCACACGCACGTTCCAGTTCCTGGCCACGCACTCGCCATTCCTGTTCCGGCGCGACGCTGCCAGCATGGGACGCGCAGTCTTCGAGGCCGACGACTTCTCGCTTGCCGACGCGAAAACGCGTGCAGAACGAGTTTCGCATGATTGTGAAGAGCCACGACTTCAGCTTCGTGCCGGGACGAAACCGATCGATGTTGGATAGCCCCTTGAGGAGCGTTTCCTGCACCAGATCCTCCGCGTCCACAGGGCTCTTGTGAAAGGTTCTCGCGAAAGCATTCAGGGCGGGAATGAGGAGGATGACCTCTTCCTCTATCGAGCAGGCCATCGTTTGTTCGGAAACCATGTTGGATCCTCCAGTCTTTGGAGGAAGAGCCACGGACAGCCTTTGTTCCAACCAGCCCCATAGTTGTACGTTAACGTACAATTAGGCCTAGTGAGCAGCCGGTACCGGATCGAAGAGAGCCCTGGCAATATCGCCGAGTTCATCCGGGTTGTCGGAGAGGACATAGCCGCCGTAGCGTTCTCGGGCAAGATCATGTGGCGGCGTTGCCACGAAAACGAAGGGAATGCCATATTCCTGCAAGCGTTCGACAAGCCGAAAAACCGTCGTTTCGTCGAGCCGAATATCGAGGATCGCGCCATCCACCCGTTGTCGGTCAATGATCGCCATGCCTGACTCAACGGAGGGCGCAGGCGGCATCAGAATTGTTCCCAGACCGCACAGCGCCACACGTATTTCGTCTGCCGCGAAGAAACCTTCCTCGACGATCAGCAGATGTTTTCCGTTCAAAAGGCCAAGGCTGTCCGAGGTATTGTCCATCGCTGGGGTCTTCGTGGTTGATCCATGTGATCCAAACCAAGATCGTAGGCTGAGGTTTCCCGAAACCGGTCGGAGAGCGGCGGTACGGTAGCGTACACTCCTGCTCACGTTGTTGCGGCTGGCTGATTCCGCTATACTTTCTAGGGCATGAGTGGATCAAGCACCAACGTTGCGCTGATTGTTGAGGACGAGCTGTTCATAGTACTCGAGCTCGAGGATGTGTTGCGCGAGCTTGGCTATGGGAAGGTTGAGGCTTTTTCGGATACCGTTGCGGCACTCTCCTGGCTTCAGCACGTCAAGCCAGCAATCGCTATCATCGACTACCATCTGAAAGGCGACACGGCAGAGAATCTTGTTGCCATTCTTGCGGACGCAGAGGTCCCGACGGTTATCTATTCCGGCCGTTCCTACGATCCTCAGACGGATGGCGAGGCCCTGGCCACGTGTGAGTGGCTGATGAAACCTGCCGATGACGCGATGCTCGCGGCAGCGATAGAGCGAGCATCGGCTGCGGGGTAGGCGATCAGCGTGCCGTGAGCGGCAGGCATTGTGGACATAACCCGCCGACAAATAAAGTCGGAACCTTTCGCTGTCGTGCCGGTTGACCTCACATGAGGGGAAGGGTCCGGAGACTTCATCATGTCTTTCATAGCCGTAGACCGCCTGAAGGTAACGAACCATCTTATCAAGCGTCTGTCTGAAACCGCATATGGCATTCTTCAGCCGCACATGGAACGCGTCGATCTGCCGGTGCGGCATTCACTGGTCCATCCTTACCGCCGGACAGATCATGTTTATTTCATCGAATCCGGTATCGCGTCGGTCGTCTCGACCAGCGAAACGGGCGAGAGCGTGGAGGTTGGACACCTCGGGCGTGAGGCGATGGCCGGCGGGCACGTCGTGCTATGTGCCGATAGTACACCGACGAGCACCTACATGCAGGTGGCGGGGGAGGGCATCAGTATTCCCGTCGCGGTCTTCAGGAAGGCGCTCGCCGCCGATGATGACGCCCATGAGCTCTTTCTGCGCTTCATGCAGTATCTTTCGATCCAGGTGGCGCAATCCGCTCTGGCCAACGCGCGTTACGACGTGCCGGCAAGATTGGCGCGCTGGTTGCTGATGTCGCATGACAGGATTGATTCCGACGACCTTCCGCTGACCCATGAGTTCCTTGCCCTCATGCTCGGCGTCCGGCGTTCCGGCGTGACCGACCATCTGCATATCGCGGAGGGCATGCGCGCCATCAAGGCCACGCGGGGCAATATCCGCGTTCTCGACCGGGCAAAGCTGATGGCGATCGCTGGCGACTGTTACGGATTGCCGGAAAAGGAATACGAACGGCTCATGCAGGTGGCAAAGCCTCAAGTGTGACGCGGCTTAACCGAAGCGAGGTCTGTTGAGTTGGGCACCAAAAAGATCCTCGTAGATTCGCTCCGGGGTGCCGTAGCTTCCCGCCGCGATAACTTCCAGCTTCTGCCTATCGAGAATTTTTACATTCCCCCTCGTTGCCCGGATGGCGTGAATGCCCTCGAGAACGTGAAGCTCGTTGGTGATGCCGGATCGCCTGACGCCGAGCATGAGTGCCAGGAATTCGTGGGTCAGCGGAAGGTCGTCGCTCCGCAGCCGATCGTGCACCATCAGCAGCCAGCGTGCGAGGCGCTCATTGATGCTGTACCGTGCATTCGCCAGCGCCGAATTTGCAAGCTGCAGGGCCGCATAGGGGTTGTAGCGGAGCAACAGCTCGAGGAGCACGGGATCCTCTTCGGTCGCGCGTCGCAGACGATCGATCGGCAACGCATATCCGCAACCGCTCACCTGCATGAAAGTCTGGTTCGGCGTGGTGTCCGCAGCCAGCACAATATGGGCAGCTGACATGCCTTCGAAGCCGATGTGCCCGACCTCGACGCTCTCGCCATCAGGGCTCAAGGCGATCATTGAGGCGAGGCCGTTCTCGATAAAATAGGCGTGCGACGGTCGCTCATCGGATTGCACGAGCACTTGCTTAGCCGGCAATTCGACAGGCTGCAGAAAATCGCCAAGGAGGGCCAGACTGTTTTCGGGAAGACTAACTAGAATCCTGTTCCTGATATTGGTTATTTCAAAGCCTGCCATTACGATCCCCGAGTCACCGAACCAATCGGACCCGGTGGCCACCATAGGCGGTAATGCACGCGCTATTCCATAGGCCGACGACCTCTGTGCGGTTTCGACATTCGAGCGGAGGGGACCGCTAAGTCTTTGCTTCTACGATGTTTGCGCCTTCATAATTCATGAGGCCGGCGGGGCGTTCAACCCATGAGAGCGCTGTGGCGACGATCGTCTAAAATGGCGGCAAAGGATAGGTTATACCTGCGTAGTGGACAGGGTTGCCGGTTCGATCGCGGAAACACCGCCCGAGCGCCATGACTTTTCTGATTTCGCCAAAACAGTCCTCGACGCGGTACTCATCAAAATAGGGCCCGCCATCCGCGACCGCCTCGGAGATCGAGTGCGCCACGCGTTTCCGGTCGAGCGGATGGATGCTTGCGATATAGTGTTCGATCGACAGGCCACACAATGCTTCGTCGGGATCCAGGCCGAGGAGCCTGGCAAGCGCCGTATCTGCGTAAAAGACGTTCTTCTCCAAGCACCATGTCCAGATGCCCGGTTCCTCCTCCGAAACTCCAAAGTTCACGTTATGTTGCCCTCCCAATTCGCCCCTCTGACGTCTGCGGTATCAACCCCAGGATGATTGATGGTTATCTGGAGCGAGCAGGGATTCTTTGCCAGCTATCGTCATGAAACGTACAGTTGTCTGCTGGCCGGGGTCACGTCATGGTGGCGCGGTACTCGAACGCGATCACAATAAATCGTTCTCGTAACATTTCGGCGATTTCGCCCGCGCCGTTGTTGCCCAATTTCGAACGCCATCTGATTTCATAGACGAGAGCGTCGCTATGGTCGTCGATCCGTTGAATGGCTGTGAAACGAGCTTCTGATCCCTTGGGAAGCGCCTCCGTGATATCGGGAAGGTGTTCGCGTTTCGGCATCTGAATGGTGACCGAGCTCTTCTGTTCGCATGCGAGCCATGTGGTGATGTGCTTCAGCGGTGAAAGGACGGCGAGGGCGACGATCGTCGCGACGGTGCCGACGATGATCTGGCCGCCGCCGAAGCTTAAGCCGATGGCTGTTATCACCCAAAGCGTTGCCGCCGTCGTCACGCCGGTGGCGATATCGCCCCGCCGGAGGATGGCGCCGCCGCCGATGAACCCCACGCCTGTCAGGATGCCGAGCGGAAAGCGCAGGATGTCCATCGATCCGTTGGCACTTTCGCTGGTGGAAAGGAGGAGGTTCGCCTGGATCATCGATATGCAGGCTGCCAACCCCACCAGCATCGTCGTGCGCAGCCCGGCGGCATGACCGCCTTGCTCCCGGTTGGCGCCGATGAGCAGCCCCGCCACCAGCGTGGCCAGAATGCGGACCGCGATATCTTCCCAGCTTGGATCGGCCGGCATCGTATCAATCAAAGCCGGAGTCCTCTCGGGCGAGTAGATGCAGGCGCTTTCTTCGCACGGGAACCTCCTTTACCGCATGACAAGAAGCTAGGGCGGCGCAGTCAAAAGCAAGTGGTTGATGAAACGGGCAGAATGGCATCAATACCCGGGAACAATTACCGCCACGGTCAGTTCATTACCGAGTTACAGCTGCTCGGATTGCACCATGACCTATGTCGTTTCCCAACCTGTACCCCGCGCATTCAGGTTTCGTCTCCGCTCGATACCCTTCCACTTCGCCGCTGCCTGCCTCATCGGGGCGTTGCTGACCGACATCGCTTATTCGCAAACCATGCAGATGATGTGGACCAATTTTTCCGCTTGGCTGCTGTTGGCTGCTACCGTGTTGGGAGCGCTAGGCTTCGTAGCCGGCATGGTGGATGCCTTTCGCGGGCTGCTCGCGCTACGGACCCTGGCCGGATGGCTCTATGTCTTCGGCTGTGTGATCGTTCTCGCCCTGGCGATCCTCAATTCGTTCGTGCATAGCAGGGACGCCTGGACTTCGGTCATGCCAATGGGGCTCGCCCTTTCCGCAGCGACCGTCGTGCTTATCCTGATCGTTGCCGTGCTTGGCGCACGGGTTCATCGACTGACCGTGGGAGGATGGTGAGATGTTCTTCCGGCACCCCCACCTGCGAACCATGCTCGGCGGATTGCTCTCTTGCGCGGCTACATTGTCGCTTGCCGCCTGCAGCGACGATGAGCCCGATCCTGTCGAGATCGGCCCCAACCCTAAGCTACCCGAACAGTCGCAGTTCTTCGTTCCGCCCATGCATGTCGCAAAGGTCGTCGGCTGGAAGGACGGGGAGACGCCGAAGGTCGCCGACGGGCTGAAGATTCAGGCCATGGCGACGGGCCTGGGCCATCCTCGGTCCATCTACACCTTGCCGAACGGGGATGTCCTGGCGGTCCAATCAACGGCGCCCGAGGGAGAGCCGGTCACCCGCCCCAAGGATCTGATCGTCGGTTGGGTACAGTCTTTCGCAACGGGCGGCGGTGGCGGAAAAAGCGCACCGAGCAACCGCATCACCCTTTTGCGCGACGCCGACGGCGATGGCGTCGCGGAGATAAGCGAGGTCTTCCTCGATCATCTAAACTCGCCCTTCGGCGTGGCGCTGGTTGGCGGTGATCTCTACGTCGCCAATACCGACGCGATCGTGCGCTACCCTTATCGCGAGGGCGAAACCAAGATCACCGAGGCCGGCACAGTGTTGACCGAACTGCCCGGCGGGCCGATCGATCACCACTGGACGAAGAGCCTCGTGGCGAGCGAGGACGGCAATACGCTCTACGTCGGCGTCGGATCCAATAGCAACATCACCGAGAACGGTATCGAGGCGGAGAAAAACCGCGCCGCCATATGGGAGGTCGACCGACAGAGCGGCCGCCATCGCATTTTCGCGGCCGGCCTGCGCAATCCGAACGGCCTGAGCATCGAGCCGCAGACGAAGGCGCTCTGGACCGTCGTCAACGAGAGGGACGAACTCGGTCCCAATCTCGTGCCTGACTACATGACGTCGGTGAAGGACGGTGGTTTCTACGGCTGGCCATACAGCTACTATGGCCAGAATGTCGATCCGCGCGTGATGCCGCAACGTCCGGATCTGGTCGCCAAGGCGATCGTCCCCGACTACGCGCTGAGCTCGCACGTGGCGCCACTCGGCATGACGTTCTACACCGGCGCCAATCTGCCGGAGAGCTATCGCGGCGGTGCCTTCGTCGGCGAGCACGGCAGCTGGAACCGGCATTCGTTCAACGGCTACAAGGTCGTGTTCGTGCCGTTTCGCGACGGCAAGCCTGGCGGCCCGCCCCAGGATGTCGTGACCGGCTTTCTAGACGGCCAGAACCAGGCCCGCGGTCGTCCCGTCGGCGTCGGTGTGGACGGAAAGGGCGCACTGCTGATCGCGGATGACGTCGGCAACACCATCTGGCGCGTGACGGCGCAATGAACCGTCACGAAAGGCCGGTCAGGAACCGTTTGAACGGCGATGTGCTGTGGTACAAGGACGCCGTGATCTATCAGCTTCACGTCAAGAGTTTTTTCGATGCCGACGGAGATGGGGTCGGCGACTTTAAGGGCTTGACCCAAAAGCTCGACTATATCGCCTCGCTTGGCGTCAACACGATCTGGCTGTTGCCATTCTATCCTTCGCCACGCCGCGACGACGGCTACGATATTTCGGACTACCGGGGCATCAGCTCGCAGTACGGTGATATTGACGACTTTCAAGCTTTCGTCGATGCGGCCCATGGGCTGGGAATTCGTGTCGTCGTCGAGTTGGTGGTCAACCACACATCCGACGAGCATCCATGGTTCCAGCGCGCTCGTCGCGCGCCGGCGGGATCGCCGGAGCGTGACTACTATGTCTGGTCGGATACCGATGACAAGTTCGCGGAAACGCGCATCATCTTCGTCGATACGGAGAAGTCGAACTGGAGCTGGGATCCTGTCGCCAAGGCCTATTACTGGCACCGCTTCTATTCTCATCAGCCGGACTTGAACTACCGTAATCCGGAGGTCGTCGAGGAGCTTCTCGACACGATGCGCTTCTGGCTGGACAAGGGCGTCGACGGCTTTCGCCTCGATGCGATCCCGCATCTCGTCGAGCGCGAACACACCGACAATGAAAACCTGCCGGAAACGCATGCGCTTTTGAAACACATTCGCAAGAAGCTCGAGCGGAAGCATCCCGATGTCATACTGTTGGCCGAAGCCAATCTCTGGCAGCAGGAGGCGCGTGAGTATTTCGGTGAGGGTGACGAATGCCATATGGCATTCCATTTTCCGCTGATGCCGCGCATGTTCATGGCGATCGCGAAAGAAAGCGCCAAGCCGATCAAGACGATCCTCCGGCAGACGCTGTCCATTCCGGATGAGTGCCAATGGGCGATCTTTCTTCGTAACCACGACGAGCTGACGCTGGAGATGGTGACCGAAGCAGAGCGGAACTTTCTTTGGGAAACCTACGCGGCCGACAAACGCGCAAGGCTCAACCTTGGTATTCGCCGCCGGCTTTCTCCGCTGATGGGCCAGGATCGTCGCCGGATCGAACTGCTGCATATGCTGTTGCTGTCGCTGCCGGGAAGTCCGGTTCTCTACTACGGCGATGAGATCGGAATGGGAGACAATATCGACCTCGGCGATCGCGACGGAGTGCGAACGCCGATGCAGTGGTCAGACCGCGAGAATGCCGGCTTCTCGCAGGCTGCACCGCCGAAGCTGGCGCTTCCCGTCATCACCGATCCCCAGTTCAGCTATGCGGCCATCAATGTCGCCGAGCAGGATGACGATCCGCATTCCCTGCTCAACTGGATCCGGCAGACGCTGCGGCTTCGCGCCGAACATGCCGCGTTCGGTCGCGGTTCGATGCGGTTTCTAAAGACCGACAACGACAGCGTGCTGGCCTATCTCAGGGAGTGCAGGGACGATATCATTCTCTGCGCTGCCAACCTGTCGAAAACCTCACAGGCTGTCAGGATAGACCTGCCGGACATGCAAGGCCTGGTGCCCGTCGAGCTAACGGGCGAGACGATGTTTCCGGCGATCGGCCGCCAACGCTATTCTCTGACCTTCCAGCCGTATGCGTATTTCTGGTTCAAGCTGACGAATAACGGTGCCGCCACCAGCTGATGTAGACGTCGGCGATCACCTTCGACAAAACCTCGACCCGTTGCAAATCGCGCTCGCTCATCGCTATCAATCCCATCTGCATTCTCCCAGACGTCGTTCAGACCGGGGAGTGTGACATTCCAACCTCCTGAAACCATGGCCGTTATTGTCCTCGTTACATTTGAAAATGGAATCTGCCCCGGTGTGAGTTCATGCTGAAGCGCGACTTGCGGGGCCTCTCAAGCTAACCGGCGTAGCGTATCTGGGCGAGGAGTTTCTTTCGAAAGACCTCTGCCGGCGTTC
>NZ_JAUDRZ010000030.1:0-270034 GCF_030380735.1 Rhizobium sp. S152
CCGTCGCCCGCAAACTCATCATTCTCGCCAATGCCATCCTCATCCGCAAAGCCGAATGGACGCCGGAATATTGCAGAGAATGAGACATGGTTGCTCCCCGCGGGGGAGAAGGGGAGGTCGGCGCGAGCGGCCCACTCCGAGTCTCTTCTCCCCAGCGGGGAGAAGATGCCGGCAGGCAGATGAGGGGCCACACAGCACAACGTCTGACAGGAAGCAGCACGACGGGCACAACGTCTCAGCTGTCGCCACCCATCTCACCACACCACCAGGAGCCCCACTAATGACCTACGCCCTCATCACCCCACCCACCTCCGAACCCATCACCCTCACGGAGACAAAATCCCATCTGCGCCTCGACGACACCAATGAAGACACGCTGCTCGCCTCCCTCATAAGCACCGCCCGCGAGCACCTCGAACGCGCAACCGGCCTTTGCCTCATCACCCAGACCTGGCGCCTCTATCTTGATTCAATTCCTGAAGACGGCGTGATTCAGATTGCCAAGGGGCCGGTGCAAACCATTGAAAGCCTGACGCTTTACGATGCATCCGGCGAAGAGCTCCAACTGCCGCTCACCGGCCACATCCTCGACGGCCACGCCCGCCCGGCGCGCCTCGTGCTCGGCCGCGCTGTCGGCTCGGGCCGGCCGATCAACGGCATCGAGATCGACTTCACCGCCGGCTTCGGCGAGAGCGGCGCCGAGGTCCCGGATACGCTTAAGCGGGCAATGCTGATGCATGTCGCGCAGATGTTTGCGTTTCGGGGTACGATCGCGGTCGAGGATCAGCCTGCCGATATTCCCGCAGGCTACGACCGCCTGATCGCGCCCTTCATGATGAGGCGGCTCTGATGCGCTCCGTGTTCTTCGATGCCGGCCAGATGACGGCGCGGCTGGAGCTGGAGGCGCCGGTGGAGACGCCGGACGGCCAGGGCGGCGCCACTGTTTCCTTCACCGAAATCGCCTCGCTCTGGGCCCGTATCGAACCGGTGAGCGAACTCAGCGAGGAACAGGCGGGATCGGATGTCTTCACCCTGACGCATCGCATCTGGCTGCGCTTCCGCGACGATATCAAATCCGGCATGCGGCTGCGCAAGGGCGCGCGCGTCTTTGCGATCGGCGCCTGGCGGGATCCCGACGAGCGCGGCAACTATCTCGTCTGTCTTTGCGAGGAGGAAGGCCGATGAGCAAGAACGAAACCGCAAGTACCTGGCCGTCAGTATCGACCGTTACCGTCACCCCGCTCGGTATTACGCTCCGCGATCTCGCCGCCGCGTTGTCGAAGCTCTCGCGCGGCGCGGCATCAGGACGAAAGGAGATCCGTCATGACAAGCGCGGCCAATGACCTCCTGACGGCGATCCGCATCCGCCTGGGCGCCGATGCGGAACTGACGCAGCTGATCGGCCCCGACGGTATTCGAGATCGCCTGATATCAGGCCGGGCGCTGCCCTGCGTCGTCATCGCCGAGCTCGCCAGCAACGATTACTCCACGTCGACGGAGGCCAGCGAGGAGCATCTTCTGACGCTGGAAATCTGGTCCGATGCAGGCGGCAGGAAACTGGCCGAGGAGATCGCCCATCGCGTGCGTACACTGCTGCACGACGCCACCCTCGACCTCGCCGTCCACCATCTGGTCAACCTCCATCATCGCCAGACCCAATCGCGACGGCAGCCGAAGACAAAGCTGCATGTGGCCGAGATGCGCTTCAGGGCGGTGACGGAGGCGGTGGGGGCTTAGCGTGGAGCACGTGCTGAAGATTAATCGCTTCACCGATGTAATTACATCGTGTATACATATAGAGCCGCGACCATAGCGCAGCGTTGTGAACCTGCGGGACCAGATTAATGCCAATCACGAAGAAGAACGAAACGATCAATCTACGCATGGATCCCAGCACACGTGACGTGATCTCGCGTGCGGCAGAGGTAAGCGGAAAATCGCTGACGGCCTTCATGACGGAAGCGGCTTATGCCTCCGCGCAGAAAGAACTGCTGGACCAGCGCTTTGTCGGCGTAGATGCGTCGGTATTCGATAATGTCGAAGCCCTGCTCGCTGAGCCCGCCAAGGCAAACGACAAGCTCGTTGAGCTTTTCAAATCAAACCGCGAATGGATCGATTGAACGGATGTTCCGCAAGCCCGCTCCGCTCGCGGAAAACCATCGGGTCGATGAGTTTGACAGCGGCAAGCCGACTCTGGATGCCTTTCTCAAGGAGATGGCGCTCTACAATCAGCAGCAGGGATATAGCCGGACATTCGTCATCGCGACCGAGGATTATCGTGTCGTGGGCTATCATTCCCTATGTGCCGGGATGATCAGCCGCTACAATGCGCCGAAACAGATCGGCGGCCACGGCGCACCGGGTGAAATCCCGGTCGCGCTGCTGGCGCGGCTGGCGGTTGATCGGCGCTATCAGAGAGACGGACTTGGTAAGGCGCTCCTCAAGAACGCGCTTATGGCGGTCGTATCTTCGGCACAACTGGTCGCTTTCCGCGCCGTCATGGTGCACGCCCTGGACGACGAGGCGGAGGCGTACTACGCTAAATTCGGTTTTCGCTATGCCAAGGGGCTGGAGAGAACCTTGCTGCTGCCGACAAAGGACATCGTCGCCTCCCTCGCTCAGGCAGTCTGAGCAACCGGCCGGGCGCGGCGGATGAGCATGGCGAGCATCGTCACGAAACCGAGCGATACCGCCGCAAGCACGCCGCAGACAGCCATCACCGTGCTGGCGCCGGTGCGGTCTAGGAGGGCGGTGAAGATGACGGGGGCGACGGCGTTGGCGATGTTTTGGGGCAGCGACAGGCGCGCCGCCTGCAGGCCGTATTCGCGCGGCGAAAACAGCGCAAGCGGCAGCAGCGCCCGGGCGACCGCCATGACGCCTGAGCCGAAGCTGTAGATCAGGATGAAGCCGACGAGCAGGGCGGTCGAGGGCGGAATGACGAGGATCAGCGCGAAGCTTGTGACCATCAGCCCGATACCCATGGTCGCGCTGACGATCGGGCTGCCGCGCTTGCCGAGCAGCATGTCCATGCCCCGCGCCGAAATGCCGATGACGCCGCGTGCCGATCCGAGCTGCAGCGCAAGCGCCGGCGAGGCGCCGTATTGGCGCAGGACTTCGAGAAGCGAAGGCGCTAGTCCGAAGGTGACGAAGGTCGAGATCGTCGTTGTCGCGGCAATCAGCAGGAACGCATTGCGCCGGTCGCTCGCCGAGAGCTGGACTGGCGGTGTCAGCATCTGGGCATTGGCTGCCTGCGTTGCGAGCGGTCGCGGCAGCGCGAGAAGATAGAGCGGCAGGCAGATGAACAGATGCAGCGCAGCCGAGATCACGAAGGTAAGCCGCCAGCCGAATTCGGCGGTGAGCAGGCTCAGCACCGGCCAGAAGATCGCACTCGAAAGGCCGGTAAACAGCATCAGGATGGCGATCACGCGCTTGCTGTTTGCGCCCTCGCGCTCGACGACGGCGGTATAGGTCGGCGCGGTGAGGCACAGTGCCGCGCCGATGCCGATGACGACCCAGGAGATCGCATAGAGCACGATGCCATGGCTTACTGCGAGAAGCAGAAGGCCGATCGCGAAAACGATGGATGAGGCTGCGAGCACGCGCGCGGCGCCGTGGCGCTCCAGAAGACGACCGGTCACCGGACCGATGATCGCGCTGACGATCATCATGATGGTCAATCCGCCGAAGACGATCTCGTTCGCCAGGCCGAGCTCCGGCGCGATCACGCGGCCCATGACGCCGAGCATGTCGAAGGTCGTGCCCCAGCCGATCAGCTGCGTCACGGCAAGCACGGCGATCGTCTGGGTCGAGCGCAAGGAAGAGGACATGACAGGTACTTGGGCGATGTAGGATGAGGAAGACCGCGTGGTCGTAGCATCCGCGCCCGTGGGTTGAAAGTGACAAGTCGATGACATCGCACGGGCGTCCCTGAGGGCGCCCTTTTTCGTTGAAGGGATAAGGCCATGGTGGCGCAAAGGGGTAAGGATCTTCTGCTGAAGGTGCTGGACGGCGAGGGCTATGCGACGGTGGCGGGGCTGCGGTCGAAGCGGATCGCGTTCAATGCCGAGACCGTCGATGTGACCGACGCGGAAAGCGTCGGGCGTTGGCGCGAGCTGCTCGGCGGCGCCGGTGTGCAGCGAGCGTCGATCTCGGGGGCCGGCATCTTCAAGGATGCGGCGTCCGACGCGCTGGTGCGCAATGCCTTTTTCAACGGCGCCGTCCTGAACTGGCAGCTCGTCATTCCCGATTTCGGCACGGTGACGGGTCCGTTCCAGGCGACCGCGCTCGAATATTCCGGCCAGTACAATGGCGAGGTTATGTTCGAGCTGGCGCTGGAATCGGCGGGTGCCATCGGTTTCGAGGTGCTGTGATGCGGTCCGCCGGGACACGCGCCAATCGCCGGCGCGGCGAGATCGAGGCCGTCATCGACGGCGAGCGACGGGTTCTGTGCCTGACGCTAGGGGCGCTCGCCGAGCTCGAAGCAGCCTTTTCGGTCGACAGCCTGAACGGCCTTGCCGAGCGCTTCGCCGGCGGCCGGCTGAAGGCGGCGGACATGATCCGCATTATCGGTGCCGGCCTGCGCGGCGGCGGCAATCTTTATTCCGACGAAGACGTCGCCGAAGCCGATGTCGAAGGCGGGATCGGTGGCTATGCCGCCATTGTCGGCGATCTCCTGACCGCGACCTTTCTCGGGGTGGATGCGGACGCCTCCGCCCACCCCCTCTAGCCGCAGCGGGCATCGAGACCGGCAATGCGGCGGGACCGGCGCCATTCCCCTGGGCGCGGGTCCTGCATGTCGGCCTCTGCCTGTTGCGGCTTCCACCAATGCAATTCTGGGCGATGACGCCCCGAGAGTTTCACGCGGCCGCAGGCGGCCTCGCGCCGCGCGGCACGGCCGTCTCGCGCGCCGATCTGGACGGGCTGATGGCCCGCTTTCCGGATGCGCCTCGAGTTTAGCAAGGGAACACCATGGAAAGCGAAGATCTGGATTTCTCCTCTGCCACGGGCGAGGCGGAACTGCTGCAGCGCGCGCTGGATGGACTGGAGGCGCGGTCACGCTCCTTCGGCTCGGCGCTGTCGGGTGCGCTGAAAAGCGCGGTTGCCGGCGGCAAGGGGCTGGACGATGTGCTGCGCGGCCTCGGCAGCCGGCTGAGCGACATCGCGCTCTCGGCCGGGCTGAAGCCCCTTGAAACCATGCTCTCGGGCGCAGCCTCCAGCCTGCTCGGCGATGTCGGCAAGATCCTGCCGTTCGCCGATGGTGGTGTGGTGTCCAAGCCCACCTATTTCCCAATGGGCGGGGATATGGGGCTGATGGGCGAGGCGGGAAGCGAGGCGATCCTTCCACTGAAGCGCGGCGCCGATGGTTCGCTCGGCGTTGCCGCCTCAGGTGGCGGATCGACCCAGATCGTCTTCAACGTCACCGCCACCGATGCGCAGAGTTTCCGCAAGAGCGAGGCGCAGATTTCCTCCATGCTGGCGCGCACCGCAATGCGCGGCCAGCGCAATCTGTGAGGTTTCGATGGCAACTGCCTTTCACGAGGTGCGCTTTCCGCTACGCCTGTCGCTGGCGACCAGCGGCGGGCCGGAGCGACGCACCGATATCGTCAATCTCTCCAACGGCCGCGAGACCAGAAACAGCCGCTGGCGCGACGCGCGGCGCAGCTATGATGCCGGCTCGGGCCTCAGGTCGGTTGCCGATCTCTATGATGTGCTCGAATTCTTCGAGGCCCGAAGCGGCGAGCTCTACGGCTTCCGCTTCCGCGATCCCATCGACTGCAGGTCCCGCCGCCCGGATCAGCCGTTGAGCGCGCTGGACCAGACGATCGGCATCGGCGACGGCGTCAGGGCAAGTTTCCAACTGATCAAGACGTATGGCGATGCTGCCGCCGGCAGCGTGCGCCATATCGCCAAGCCGGTAGCGGGCTCCGTCGTCGTGGCGATCGGCGGCGCCGCGCTGCCGGCCTCGTCTTTCACTTGCGACAGCGCGACCGGGTTGGTGACCTTCGCGGAGGGGCATGTTCCGTCGGCCGGCGCGGCGGTAACGGCCGGATTCGAGTTCGACGTACCGGTGCGCTTCGCCACCGGGCGGATCGACGTCAATCTTTCCGCCTTCAACGCCGGGCGCATCCCGACCATCCCACTGATGGAGATCCTGCCATGAGAACGATCGATCCGGCGCTGAAGGCGCTTCTTGCCGGCGATGCCACGACGCTTTGCCACGCCTGGCGCGTGACACGCGGCGATGGCGTGGTGCTCGGATTTACCGAACACGACCATGATCTGAGTTTCGCGGGAACCACCTTCCTGGCGGCCTCCGGCTTCTCGGCGAGCGCGACCGAGGAGGAAGTCGGGCTTCCAGCGGCGACGAGCGAGGTCGCGGGCGGCTTTTCCAGCGATGCGATCACCGAGGCGGACCTCGAGCGCGGCCGCTATGACGGCGCGCGCGTCGAGGTCTTTCTCGTCAATTGGGCGTCGCCGGACCAGCACCTGCTTTTGAAGGTGCAGGAGATCGGCGATGTTACCCGTGACGCCGGCAGCTTCCGCGCCGAGCTTCGCAGCTTCACGAGCCGGCTCGACCAGCCGCAGGGGCGCGTCTACGGGCGACGCTGCGATGCGAGCCTCGGCGATCAGAGATGCCGCGTCGCCATGGCGCCGCTGACGGCCGAGGGTATCGTCGCGGCGGTGATCGATGCCGGAAGGCTGAAACTCACCGGGATCGGCGATTTTCCCGATGGCTTCTTTCGGTTGGGCGTCCTGACATTTCTCGACAGTGTCAACGCCGGCGAGCGGCTGGATATAGAGATGCATGCCGCGGACGAAGATGGGATGGAGCTGTCGCTCTGGCTGCCGCTGTCGCGCGCGCCCGATGTCGGCGATCGGGTCACGATTACCGCGGGCTGCGACAAGTCCTTCCCCACCTGCCGAGCGAAGTTTGCCAACCAGCTGAATTTCCGCGGCTTTCCGCACGTGCCGGGCGCCGATTTCGCCTACACCTACGCCGATGGCGAAAGCGTCCATGATGGGAGCGCGCTGTTCAAATGACCCTGATCGCGCAACGTGTCCTCGCTTCCGCCGAAAGCTGGATCGGCACGCCCTATAGGCATCAGGCGTCGCTCAAGGGCGTTGGCTGCGATTGCCTCGGCCTCGTCAGGGGCATCTGGCGGGAGATCTACGGTGAAGAGCCGGAGCTGCCGCCGCCCTATGCGCCAGATTGGGCCGAGCGCAGCGGCGAGGACAGACTGATCGCCTCGGCAATGCGGCACTTCGGCAAACCCCTGCCGCCAGCTGAAGCCGCGCCCGGTGATCTGCTGCTCTTTCGCTGGCGGCCCGACATGGCCGCCAAGCATGCCGGCATTCTGGCCCCGGATCGCTTCTTCATCCACGCCTACGAACAGGCGGCCGTCATCCGCTCGCCGCTGGTGCCGAGCTGGCGGCGGCGGATTGCGGCGGCGTTCCGGTTCCCGGAAGTTGTACCGGAACTTGAAAATAGCGTCGATGGACTGTATGTTTGAGGAGTGGTGAGCGGAGTTGGAGCTCCGCCCACCGTTTGCTTAGCTTTTGAAAATGACCCGGACGGCTAGGTACCAGCCCGTCCGGGTTTTTCTTAGGCTAAGCGTGATAGCAAGTGGCAAGAACCACATCGCATCACCTCCCTGATCGAGAGCAAGGCCTTTGCCGAGGCTGGAGAGGCCCGTCCTCTCCAGTGCGCGGGCTGGTCTCGGCGCTTCTGCTTCTGCTCGCGACTGAAACAATCTAACACAATCTTTGCGGGAAAATGCAAGAGCCGTGCGAGCGGCTGGGGCACCGCTGCGGAGCGTTTGATGGCCACTCTCCTTCTTCAGGCCGCCGGCGCCGCCCTCGGCAGCGTTTTCGGACCCGTCGGCGCGATCATCGGTCGGGCCGCGGGCGCGCTTGCCGGCAGCGTCGTCGACCACGCGCTGCTCGGCGGCACATCGACCGTGCGCGGCGCCCACCTCTCGACCGCCCGCATCCCTGGCGCTGATGAGGGAACGTCGATCAACCGTCTTTATGGCGCGGCGCGGATCGGCGGCACGATGATCTGGGCGACGCGTTTCGAGGAGCAGGTGACGAGCGAGCGCACCGGCGGCAAGTCCTCCGGCGGCACCCGCGTCGAGACGTACCGCTATTTCGCCAACATGGCGATCGGCCTCTGCGAGGGGCCGGTGGCGAGCCTGCGCCGGGTCTGGGCCGACGGCAAGGAGCTCGATCTCAACAGGATCGAGATGCGCTTCTATCCCGGCGATGACGAGCAGCAGCCGGATCCGCTGATCGAGGCGAAGCAGGGCGCGGGCATGGCGCCGGCCTATCGCGGGCTGGCTTATGTGGTGTTCGAGCGCCTGCCGCTGGATGCTTACGGCAATCGCATTCCGCTCCTGCAGTTCGAGGTCGTGCGTCCCGTGGGCGGTCTGGAAAACGAGATCCGGGCGGTGTGCATCATCCCCGGCGCCACGGAGCATGGCTATCGCACGGTGACCGTCTCCGAGCAGACCGGTGCCGGGAGTGCCCGGCGGCTCAACCGCAACACCCTGCGCGGCTTGACGGACTGGGAGGTCTCGATCGATGAACTGATGACGCTCTGCCCGAACCTCGAGCGCGTGGCGCTCGTCGTCTCCTGGTTCGGCACCGATCTCAGGGCCGGCAATTGCAAGGTTCTGCCGGGCGTCGAGGTCTCGGCGCGCAATAGCGAAAGCAGCCCCTGGTCGGTTTCGGGCGTTACGCGCGGCAACGCCTATCGCGTCAGCCGCAACAATGGCGGGCCGGCTTATGGCGGCACGCCCGATGATACGAGCGTGGTTTCCGCCATCGCTGATCTCAAGGCGCGCGGGCTCGAGGTCTATCTCTATCCGTTCCTGATGATGGATATTCCCGCCGACAACACGCTGCCCGACCCCTATGGCGCGGAACTGCAGCAGGCCTATCCCTGGCGCGGACGCCTGACCTGTCACCCGGCGATCGGCCAAGCCGACACCGCCGACCGCACCGTGCTGGCACGCACGCAGCTACATTCCTTCGCTGGACCGGCGCAGCCGGGCGATTTCACGGTGTCGGGCCAGCACGTCTCCTATCGTGGTGGCGACGCAGGCTATCGGCGGTTCATCCTGCATTACGGGCAACTGGCGAAGGCCGCCGGTGGGGTCGATGGCTTCATCATCGGCTCCGAACTGCGCGGTCTGACCTCGGTTCGCGACGACGCGGATGCCTTCCCGTTTGTGGAAGCGCTGGCCTCGCTCGCCTCCGCCGTGAAGACATTGCTGCCCTCCACCAGACTCACCTATGCCGCCGACTGGAGCGAGTATTTCGGCTATCACCCCGACGACGGCAGCGGTGACGTCTTGTTCAATCTCGACCCGCTCTGGGTGTCGCCCGCGATCGATGCCGTCGGTATCGACAACTACATGCCGTTGTCGGACTGGCGCGACGGCGATCTGGGTGAGGTCAACCTGGACGGTTTCCGCGCCGCCGACGATCTCTCCGCGCTGACGGCGGCAATCACCGCGGGCGAGGGCTTCGACTGGTACTACCGCAGCGACGAGGATCGCCGCGACCGCGTACGCACCCCGATCACCGACGGTGGCGGCAAGCCCTGGCTCTACCGCTACAAAGACATCGCCGCATGGTGGGCCAATCCGCATTACGAGCGGATCGGCGGCGTGGAGCGTGCCGAGTCGACGGAATGGACACCATCGGGCAAGCCGGTCTGGTTCACCGAACTCGGCTGCGGGGCGATCGACAAGGGTGCCAACCAGCCGAACGTCTTCGCCGATCCGAAATCCGCCGAGAGCGCCGTACCCTACTTCTCCAACGGCACGCGCTCCGACAGCGCCCAGCGGCGCTTTCTCGAAGCGCATCATCAATGGTGGAACGGTGAGGGCGCGCCGCCGGGAATGGTTGATCCCGGCCATCTCTTCATCTGGGCCTGGGACGCGCGGCCTTTTCCCGCCTTCCCACAAAATATCGGCCTGTGGAGCGACGGGGCCAATTGGGCGACCGGCCACTGGCTGAACGGAAGGCTGGGCGGCGGCACGCTGGCCGACGTGATCGCGGCCGTGCTCGCCGACCACGGCTTTGACGATTTCGACGTCTCCGAAGTCAGCGGCGATGTCACGGGCTATGTGCAGGGCGATGTCACCTCGGCACGCAGCCTGATCGAACCGCTGCTGCAGGCCTTCCAGATAGACGCCTTCGAGGATGCCGGCCTGCTGCGCTTCCGCTCGCGCATGAGGGCGAGCCTGCCGCCAATCGAACTGGACACCTTCGTCGATAGCGAGGACGAGCCGCTCTGGCAGGAGACGCGGGGCCACGGCAGCGATTTCGCCGCCGAGGCGATGCTGACCTTCTATGATCCCGCCCAGGACTACGAGCAGGCGAGCGTACGCTCGCACCGCGCGGCGGCCGGCACGAACAGGGTGATCAAGCAGGATCTCACGGCCGTCATGTCCGAGGAGGCCGCGCTTGCGGCCGCCGAGGCCCTGTTGCGCGACAACAGGATCGCCCGCCAGTCGATCCGCTTCTCGCTGTCGCCGAACGAAGTGCATCTGCAGCCGGGCGATGTCGTGAGTCTGCCGAATGGCCCCGCCGGACGGTTTCTGATCTCGCGCATCGAGGACGGCGGCAGCAGGAGCGTCGAGGCGAGGGCATTCTCGCCCTCGGCCGGCGGCGCGTTGCGCGAGGCATCCGGAGGCAGGACGGACGACAATGGTGCGGCCGACCTCTTCGCCCCGGTCGTGCTGCTGATGGATTTGCCGCGTTTCGATGGCGGCGATGCGGCTGGCTTCGCGCGCGGCGCAGTTTTGGCCAAGCCCTGGTCGGCGGTGGGGCTGTCGTCCTCCGCAACGCAGGAAGGCTACAAAGGAAGGGTGCTGCTCGACCGCCCGGCCCGCATCGGCACGCTTGTCGGTCCGTTGGGGCAGGGAGTGCTCGGTCGTTTCGATTGGTCGCAGACGCTGGAAATCGATCTGCCCTATGGCGGGCTGTCCTCGGCGGATGCGGTCTCGGTTCTGAACGGTGCCAACATGCTGGCGCTGCTGGCTGCGAATGGCACCTGGGAAGTCCTATCGTTTTGCCAGGCGGAGGAGATTGCCGCCGGGCGCTGGCGTCTCAAAGGCCTGCTGCGCGGACTGGCCGGAACCGACGATGCCATGCGAGCGGGTGCCGAGGCCGGCGCCTCGGCGGTGCTGCTCGACGAAGCGGTCAAGCCGCTGGGTCTCGGCAGCGACGAAATGGGACTGCGGCTGAACTGGATCGCCGAGACAGCGACCTCCGCGGCAAAGGCGGGGCCCTTTTCCTTCGAGGGTGGGATGAGGGCGCAGACACCGCTCTCTCCCGTCCATCTGCGCTGCGCCCGCGACGTATCCGGCGCAGCCGTCTTTTCCTGGATACGCCGGGGGCGGGACGATGCCGACGGCTGGACATCTTCCGACATCCCGTTCGACGAACCCTATGAACGCTACGCCATCGAGTTGCTCGAAGGCGATGTGGTCGTCCGCTCCGCCGAAACCGACCGGCCGCAATGGACCTATCCGCCAGCGGATGAAGCCGCCGACTTTGGCGGCGCGCAGCAAAGCCTCACCATCCGCGTCCGCCAACTGGGCCAGCGCGTGCCGCTGGGCTTTCCTGTTGTCGCGAGTTTTTCAATCTGAACTTTCAAAAAGGAGGCCGACATGATCGAACTCAAATCCTGGTACACCTCGAAGACCATCTGGGGCGCGATGATCGCCGTGATCGCGTCGCTGCTGCATGTGAGCGGCATCGATATCCCGAGCGCCGATCGTGGCCTGATCGTCGACGCGATCGTCAACATCGCGGGCGCCCTCGGCGGACTTCTCGCCGTCTATGGCCGCGTCACCGCCAGGTCGGGGATCAAGTAGCATCTTCAGGGTTGAACCGGCGGCAGGGATGGTCGTTACCCTGTTGCCGGAAGGCCGCGTTTGCAAACGCAGAAACGTTCTAAACATCCGTCATTACAAGGCATTCATTTGCCATTCAGGTCACGTGAGTACATAGTCTCGTCAAGTTTGATATCCACTGGAAGCATAGCACATGGCCTCTCCCTTGAGCGTCGCAGCGTTGGCCGCAGGGCTCGCGCTAACGTCGCCCTCACCGGAAAATCCGCGCAACCTTGTCGTGCGCGTCGCAGGCGATTGCAGCGATGCCGCGCGTGCCGTCGTGGAAAAAACCGGCGGCCAGCTTCTTTCCGTTCAGCCATCCGGCGATAGCTGTATCATCACGGTTCTTGTCCAGGGAAACGGCCAGCGCCCGCGCAAGGTCACGGTCAAGGTTCCGATGTAGGCAGAATCGGCCTATGAGACAGCGAAGAGATCAAGCAGGGTAGAGCAGGCCGATGCGCATTCTGGTAGTCGAAGACGACGTCAATCTGAACCGCCAACTGAGCGAGACCCTGAAAGAGGCGGGCTATGTCGTCGATCAGGCCTTCGATGGCGAGGAAGGCCACTTCCTCGGCGACACCGAACCCTATGATGCCATCATCCTCGACATCGGCCTTCCCGAGATGGACGGCGTGACCGTGCTCGAGAAGTGGCGCGGTTCCGGCCGTGGCATGCCGGTGCTGATCCTGACCGCCCGCGACCGCTGGAGCGACAAGGTCGCCGGCATCGACGCGGGCGCCGACGACTACGTCACCAAGCCTTTCCATGTCGAGGAAGTGCTGGCCCGCATCCGCGCGCTCATCCGCCGCGCCGCTGGCCATTCCTCCTCCGAGATCGTCTGCGGCCCGGTTCGCCTGGATACCAAGACCTCGAAGGCCGTGGTCAACGGCGTGACGCTGAAGCTCACCTCGCACGAATACCGTCTGCTCGCCTATCTCATGCACCACATGGGCGAGGTCGTCTCTAGGTCCGAGCTGGTCGAGCACATGTACGACCAGGATTTCGACCGCGATTCCAACACGATCGAAGTTTTCGTCGGTCGTCTGCGCAAGAAGATGGGCGTCGACCTGATCGAAACGGTGCGCGGGCTCGGCTACCGCATACAAGCGCCGAGCAATGCGAATTAAGTCGCTCACCGCACGCGTCCTGCTACTGACCACTATCTGGTCGACCGTGGCGCTCGTCGTCATCGGCCTGTTGATCTCGACGCTCTACCGCAAGAGCGCCGAGCGCGGCTTCCAGGACCTGTTGCGGGCGCAGCTTTATAACGTCATCAACTCCGTCACCATCGGCGACCAGGGCGCGCTATCGGGCAGCCCGCAACTTGGCGATCTTCGCTTCGCCCAGCCGCGCACCGGTTGGTACTGGGTGGTGGAACCGCTCGGCACCTATACCGCGCCGCCGCTGGTCTCTCCCTCTCTCGGCAACGTCGCCATTCCCACCCCCTCGGTGCTGGAAGCACCCTTCGACAAGAACTACGAGCGCTACTACCAGGTCACCGACGCATCGGGAAACCGGATACAGGTGGCCGAGACCGAAGTCGTGCTCGACACCGACGGCCGCGCCGCACGCTTCCGCGTCACCGGCAATGTCGACGTGGTCGAGGACGACGTCCGCAACTTTTCCCACAGCCTCTATCTCGCGCTCGCAGGCTTCGGCGTCGGCAGCCTGATCGTCAACGCGCTTGCGATTCTCTATGGACTCAAGCCTCTCGACAAGGCGCGCGGCGCGCTGGAGCGCATTCGCGCCGGCGAGAGCGAGCAGCTGAAGGGCGAGTTCCCGCGCGAGATCCTGCCGCTCGCCAACGAGGTCAACGCGCTGATCGACAGCAACCGCCGCATCGTCGAGCGCGCCCGCATGCAGGTCGGCAATCTCGCGCACTCGCTGAAGACTCCGATCGCCGTGCTGCTCAACGAGGCCCGCGTGCTGGACCAGTCGCACGGCGACCTCGTGCGCAACCAGGCCGAGGCGATGCAGGGGCAGGTGCAGTCCTATCTCAACCGCGCCCGCATCGCCGCGCAGCGTGAAT
Organism: Rhizobium sp. S152; assembly: GCF_030380735.1. Classification (GTDB taxonomy): domain Bacteria; phylum Pseudomonadota; class Alphaproteobacteria; order Rhizobiales; family Rhizobiaceae; genus Rhizobium. The sequence goes on from NZ_JAUDRZ010000030.1 coordinate 13,936, forward strand.
CCGTTCTTGCCCGCACCGATGCGGAGCCGGCGCTGGAGCGTCTGGTGCGCGTCATGCGCCGCCTGAACGTCGACAAGGAGTTCGAACTGGTGGTGACGCCGCCGCATCTGGCCGTCGCACTGGAACAACAGGATTTAGAGGAAGTCGTCGGCAACCTGCTCGAAAACGCCGCCCGTTTCGCCGTCCACAAGGTGCGTCTGTCGGCGACCGACGCGGCCGAGGACATCAAGGGCGTCGACGGCAGTTCGCGCCGACATTGGGTCGAAATTGTTGTGGAGGACGACGGCCCGGGATTGGAGCCGGACCAGATCCGCGAGGCGCTGAAGCGCGGCAAGCGGCTCGACGAGAGCAAGCCGGGCACTGGCCTCGGCCTTTCCATCGTCACCGAGATTTCCAACGAATACCAGGGGCGGCTCGAGCTGTCGCGCGGCGAGTGGGGCGGCCTCAAGGCGCGTCTTATCCTGCCAGGCATCACAAAGGATGTTGCGTGAGCAACCGCTTGGTGTCAGAAAGAGACAGGCAACTGCATAGCATGCTTTGCCTTAATGCCTGCGGGGCGCGATGCGCCGGTGCGGCTTGTTTGGCATCTGTTTTTGGTTCGGCTGAATGATACTACGTTCGCAAGGCATGGTCGTTTCTTCGCTCGTTTTTGCCGTGGCGCTGTCCAGCTGCCAGACAACGAAGAGCGGAAGCTCGGGCGGTCTGTTCTCCAGCAAGCCCTCGGCATCCGCCGAATTCATCACCGCGCTGAACGGTGGCATCGTCGGCCGTAGCGGTGTGACGCTGAGCGACAGCGACCGCCAGCGCGCGCTGGAAGCGGAATATCGCGCGCTCGAGGGCGCGGCCGTCGGCCAGCCTGTCGTGTGGAGCGGCCGCAATGTCAGTGGCAGGGTCGTCGCCTCCGCTCCCTATCAGGTGGGCTCGCAGAATTGCCGGCAGTACACACACACGCTGACAATCGAAGGCAAGGAAACCGTGGCGCGGGGCTCTGCCTGCAGAAACGACAACGGCAGCTGGTCGCCGCTCGGCTGATCCTACCCTGCGGTTGCGGGAATGGCCGGTTTACCGTGACGCTTTGCGGCCAAACGCCTCAATTCTTTGTCAACGCCGCTTTGCTTGTTGGAATGCCGCTGCGCTTAGAGTAATGGGCGACCATGCTTTTCTGGATTATAGTGGCCGTCATGACGGCTGTCGTGGCCGCCATTCTGCTTTACCCGCTTCTGCGCGGCGCGAGGCAGGCCGATACCTCCCGCGCCGGCGAAGCCGCCGTCTATCGCGATCAATTGCGTGAACTCGATCGTGATCTTGCCGGCGGCCTGATTACCGCCGAACAGGCGGACTATGCCCGGGCCGAGATAGGCCGGCGCCTGATCGCCGTATCCGCGCCCGAGGCAGTAGCCGATCGCAAGGTCACCAAGGGCCATAGGCTGACCGAAGCCTTCATCCTGATCCTGCTGCCGATCATCGGTCTCTGTCTCTACACCATGTCGGGCAGACCGGATCTTCCCTCGCAGCCACTGGCCGCGCGGCTGGCCAATCCCGGCAACGACATGGCCGTGCTTGTGGTCAAGGCGGAGCAGCATCTCGCCGACAATCCTGACGACGGCAAGGGCTGGGACGTGCTGGCGCCGATCTATTTCCGCTCCGAGCGCCTGCCGGAAGCCGAAGCCGCCTATCGCAACGCTATCCGTCTTCTCGGTGCCAACGCGGCGCGCCTCGACGGACTGGCCGAGACGCTGATGGCAGCATCCGGCGGTATCGTCACCGAAGACGCCCGCAAGGTGCTGGAACAGGCGCTGCAGTTGGAGCCGGACAATCCGCGTGCCAGCTTCTATCTGGCGCTCGGGCTGGAGCAGACGGGCAAGGCAGACGAGGCCCGCGCGGCCTTCGAGACGATCGCCAGACAATCGCCCGCCGATGCGCCGTGGCTGCCGCTGGTGAACGAGCATATCGCCAAGAATGGTGGTACCGTGGCGGATGCTGGCGCGCGGACGCTCGGCGGTCCCACCACGGCCGACGTGGCCGCCGCCGAAAACATGAACGCTGGCGATCGGCAGCAGATGATCCGCGGCATGGTCGATAGTCTCGATGCCAAGCTCAAGGATGATCCGAACAATCTGGAAGGATGGCTGCGGCTCGTGCGTTCCTACAGCGTTATCAACGAAAAGGATCGCGCTGCCGACGCCCTGAAGCGCGGTCTCGCGGCGTTCCCGGCAAGCGGGGAACAGGGCAAGCAGCTTGTCGCGCTCGGGCGCGAACTTGGCATCGACACAGAAGGAACGGCGCAATGACGCGCAAACAGAAGCGTCTGGCGGTCATCGCGGGCGGCATGGGCTTCATCCTCGTGGCCGTTCTCCTGGTGATGTTCGCATTCAGCCGGTCGGTGGCCTACTTTTACATGCCGGCTGACCTCGCCAACAACCCCGTGCCACCTGGCACCCGCATCCGCCTGGGCGGTCTCGTCGGAGAGGGAAGCGTCGTGCGCGGCGTCGGCTCCACGGTGCAGTTCGCGGTGACGGATGCCACCGGTGAATCGGTGCAGGTGCGCTACACCGGCATCTTGCCGGATCTGTTCCGCGAGGGGCAGGGCGTGGTCACCGAGGGGCGCTTCGAAACTGGCAGCGATACCTTCACCGCCGATACGGTGCTGGCGAAACATGACGAGAAATACATGCCCAAGGACGTCGCCGACAGGCTGAAGGCTCAGGGGCTCTGGAAGGAAGGCGAGGGCGCGAAATGATTATCGAGCTTGGCCACTACGCTCTGGTGCTGGCGCTGGCAACGGCGATCATCGTCTCATTCGTCCCGGCCATCGGTGCCGCGCGCCGCGACCAGGCGATGATGGATATCGGCCCGCTCGGCTCGGTACTGCTGTTCGCGCTGGTGGCGTTTTCCTTTGGCGTGCTGACCTACGCCCATGTCGTGTCGGATTTCTCCGTGCAGAACGTCTGGGAGAATTCGCACTCGCTGGTGCCGCTGCTCTATAAATATTCCGGCGTCTGGGGCAATCACGAGGGATCGATGATGCTCTGGCTGCTGATCCTGGCGCTGTTCAGCGCGTTGGTGGCGATCTTCGGGCGCAATCTGCCGGATACGCTGAAGGCCAACGTGCTCTCCGTGCAGGCCTGGATTTCCGTTGCCTTCATCTTCTTCATCCTGTTGACCTCCAACCCCTTCGCGCGCCTCTATCCGGCTCCGGCAGAGGGCAAGGATCTCAATCCCGTGCTGCAGGATGTCGGTCTCGCCATCCATCCGCCGCTTCTCTATCTCGGCTATGTCGGCTTCTCCGTCTGCTTCTCCTTCGCGGTCGCCGCGCTTCTGGAAGGCCGCATCGATGCCGCCTGGGCGCGCTGGGTGCGTCCCTGGACGCTCGCCGCCTGGACGTTCCTGACACTCGGCATCGCCATGGGCTCCTATTGGGCCTATTACGAACTCGGCTGGGGCGGCTGGTGGTTCTGGGATCCGGTCGAAAACGCATCCTTCATGCCATGGCTTGCCGGAACGGCGCTCCTGCATTCGGCGCTGGTGATGGAAAAGCGCGAGGCGCTGAAGATCTGGACCGTGCTCTTGGCGATCCTGACCTTCTCGCTGTCGCTGATGGGCACCTTCCTCGTCCGCTCAGGCGTCCTCACTTCGGTGCACGCCTTCGCCAGCGACCCGACGCGCGGTATCTTCATCCTTTGCATCCTGCTGATCTTCATCGGCGGCGCGCTGTCGCTCTTCGCCTTCCGCGCGCCGCTGCTGACGGCTGGCGGCCTGTTCGCGCCTATCTCGCGGGAAGGTGCGCTCGTCGTCAACAACCTCATCCTCACCGTCGCCTGCGGCACGGTGCTGACGGGAACGCTCTATCCGCTGCTCTTGGAAACGTTGACTGGCGACAAGATTTCCGTCGGCCCGCCCTTCTTCAACATGACCTTCGGCCTGTTGATGGCACCGCTCCTCGTCATCGTTCCCTTCGGGCCGATGCTCGCCTGGAAACGCGGGGATATGCTGGGCGCGCTGCAGCGCCTCTATGTCGCCGCCGGCCTCGCCTTCGTGGCGGCGCTCGTGTTCTTCTATGCCGAGCATGGCGGTCCGGTCCTCTCCGTCCTCGGTCTTGCGGCCGGTCTATTCCTGGTCTTCGGCGCTGTTGCCGATCTTTGGTATCGTGCCGGCGTCGGCAAGGTCGCGCCTGGCATTGCGTGGCGCCGGCTGAGAGGCCTGCCACGCTCCGCCTTCGGTACGGCACTCGCCCATGCGGGCCTCGGCATTTCCGTGCTCGGCATCGTCGCCGTCTCGACCTTCCAGACCGAACACGTCACTGAAATGAAGCAGGGCCAGACGGTCGAGGCCGGCGGCTATAGCCTGCGCTTCGACGGCATGAAGCCTGCCAAGGGTCCGAACTACACAGAGGAGCGCGGCCATTTCACGATCGCGCGCGGCGGTGTCGAGGTTGCCGATGTGTGGTCGTCGAAGCGCATCTATGTGGCGCAACGGATGCCGACCACCGAAGCCGGCATTCTGACTTTCGGGCTGAGTCAGCTCTACGTTTCCCTCGGCGACGCCACCGAGAATGGCGGCATGGTCGTCAGAATCTGGTGGAAGCCGTTCATCCTGTGCATCTGGGGCGGGGCGCTGGTCATGGGCCTGGGCGGTTTCGTGTCGCTCAGCGATCGCCGCCTGCGCGTCGGCGCGCCGAACCGCAGGAAAAAGGCCGTGGCCGCTGGCGCCATGGAGCCGGCGGAATGATCGCCCGGCTTCTGCTTCTCGTGGGGCTGCTGCTTTCAGCGGCTCCGGCCTTCGCCGTCAACCCGGACGAGGTTCTAGCCGATCCCGCGCTCGAAGCGCGCGCCCGCGCAATTTCCGCTGAACTGCGCTGCATGGTCTGCCAGAACCAGTCGATCGACGATTCCAACGCCGAACTGGCCAAGGACCTGCGGCTTCTCGTGCGCAAGCGCCTGACCGATGGTGATAGCGACCAGCAGGTTATGAGCTACATCGTCTCGCGCTATGGCGAGTTCGTGCTGTTGAAGCCGCGCTTTGAAATGAAGACCGTTCTTCTTTGGGGCGCGCCCGTCCTGCTGATCCTTGCCGGCGGTCTTTCGCTTGCAGTCTTTGCCCGGCGCCGGGCCGGAAAGCCGACTGGATCCAGCCTGACCGCGGATGAACAGGCCCGCCTGAACGAACTTCTGGACCAATAATTTCAATTGTTTAGGCTGGCCGTGTGCGAGATCGGCGCGGCCTTCTGCGCGTATTCGCAAGAACTTGCCGACATTACCGATTTTTCATCGCCCGGACAGTTCGCAGTAAGGTGCTCCACCCTATATCTGTATTCAACAACACCGGCTCCGGTGGTTGCCGACCCTGTAGAATGCAGACAACAAAGGTGCGTACCATGCTGAAGAACATCAAGGCTCCGTCGCTCAATACCATGCTGAAGGCCTCGACCGTTGCCGGTCTTGCTGCCGCGGTGCTGGCGACTGGCATTCCCCTCGAAATCACCCGTTCCTATGCCGAAGCCGTCAAGGTCCAGTCCCCGTCCGTCCCGAGCTTCGCGAACGTCGTCGATGCCGTGTCGCCGGCCGTCGTCTCGGTCCGTGTCGAAAACCGCATCAATCCTGTTTCCAACGATGACGGAAACGGCTTTTCCTTCGATTTTGGCGGTCGTGACCTGGACAACATTCCCGACGCACTGAAGCCTTTCTTCCGCCAGTTCGGCGAGCAAGGCCCGAACGGTCCGGACGCCCGCCGTGGCCCTCCCGGCAAGCACTTCGGACCGCATGACGGCAAGGGTCGCCTGCGTCCGGTTGCCCAGGGCTCCGGCTTCTTCATCTCCGAAGACGGTTACATCGTCACCAACAACCACGTCGTCTCCGATGGCGCCGCCTTCGTCGCTGTCATGAATGACGGCACCGAACTCGATGCCAAGCTTATCGGCAAGGATCCGCGCACCGACCTCGCCGTACTGAAGGTCGACGGCAAGGGCAAAAAGTTCACCTACGTAAACTGGGCCGATGACAACAATGTCCGCGTCGGTGACTGGGTCGTTGCCGTTGGCAACCCCTTCGGTCTCGGCGGCACGGTGACGGCGGGTATCGTCTCTGCTCGTGGTCGTGACATCGGCTCCGGTCCCTACGACGACTATCTCCAGGTGGACGCGGCCGTGAACCGCGGCAACTCCGGTGGTCCGAGCTTCAATCTCAATGGCGAAGTCGTCGGCATTAACACAGCGATCTTCTCCCAGTCGGGTGGCAATGTCGGTATTGCGTTCGCCATTCCGGCCTCGACCGCCAAGGACGTGGTCGCCGACCTGATGAAGGACGGCCAGGTATCTCGCGGCTATCTCGGTGTGCAGATCCAGCCTGTCACCAAGGATATCGCCGACTCGCTCGGTCTCTCCGAGGCAAACGGCGCGCTTGTCGTCTCAGCGCAGGCCGGCACACCCGGCGAAAAGGCCGGCATGAAGGCTGGCGACGTCGTCACTGCCGTCAATGGCGAGACCGTCAAGGATGCCCGTGATCTCAGCCGCCGCATCGGTGCAATGACGCCGGGCAAGAAGGTCGAGCTGTCTGTCTGGCGCTCCGGCAAGTCGCAGCCGCTGACAGTCGAACTCGGCACTCTTCCGGCCGAGCAGAAGGACGCCTCGGTTGACGATGGCGATCAGGCACCAGAAACACAGGCGCCCGCTTCCGAAAAGGCGCTTGCCGACCTCGGCCTCAGCGTCGGTCCGGCCGACGATGGCAAGGGCCTGCAGATCACCGGCATCGACCCGAACTCCGATGCCGCCGACAAGGGCATCAAGGAAGGCGAGAAGATCACCTCGGTCAACAACCAGGATGTCACCTCGGCCGATGATGTCGTCAAGGTTCTGAACCAGGCGAAGAAGGATGGCCGCACCCGCGCGCTCTTCCAGATCCAGTCCAAGGAAGGCAGCCGCTTCGTTGCCCTCCCGATCAATGATCAGGGCTAATTCCGCCCAGCTCTGATCAAGACGGGAGCCGCGCTCACAAGGCGCGGCTCCCTTCCGTCAATGGATGGTGAGTGACCGCAATGACCTCTGCACAACAGGAAGACGCTTTGAGCCTTGCCGAAACGCAACCGGTAGGTAATGTCGGCCGCATGAAGATTCTGATCATCGAAGACGATTTGGAGGCCGCGGTCTATCTCACCAAGGCATTCCGTGAAGCCGGCATCGTGGCCGACCACGCCAGCGATGGCGAAAGCGGGCTGTTCATGGGCTCGGAGAACACTTACGACGTCATCGTCATCGACCGCATGCTGCCGCGCCGCGATGGTCTTTCCGTCATCAGCGAGCTGCGCCGCAAGGGCATTCATACTCCCGTCCTCATCCTCTCCGCCCTCGGTCAGGTCGATGACCGCGTGACCGGTCTGCGCGCCGGCGGCGACGACTATCTGCCGAAGCCCTATGCCTTCAGCGAACTTTTGGCCCGCGTCGAGGTGCTCGGCCGCCGCAAGGGGACTCCCGATCAGGACGTCGTCTATCGTGTTGGTGACCTCGAACTCGACCGTCTCGCGCACGAGGTCCGCCGAGGCGGACGCGATATTCCGTTGCAGCCGCGCGAATTCCGCCTGCTGGAATATCTGATGAAGAACGCCGGACAGGTCGTGACCCGGACGATGCTGCTCGAAAATGTCTGGGACTATCACTTCGATCCCCAGACCAATGTCATCGACGTCCACGTCTCGCGGTTGCGCTCGAAGATCGAGAAGGACTTCAGCCAGCCGTTGCTGAAGACGATCCGCGGCGCTGGCTACATGATCAAGGACGAGGGATGAACCGTTTCTGGTTGCTGTGGAAGTCCACGGCGGTCCGTCTTTCGGCACTCTACATCCTGCTCTTCGCGATCTGCGCGGCCGTGCTCGTCTTCTACGTGACGGCCATGTCCGAACGTCTCCTCACCAGCCAGATCCACGAGGCCGTGCAGCAGGAGGTTGATCAGGTGCAGCGCGCCTATGACGCCGGCGGCATGAACCTGCTTCTGCGCACGATGGAGCGCCGCGCCCGCCAGCCGGGTGCCAATCTCTACATCATCGCCGCCCCCTCCGGCGATATCCTCGCGGGCAACGTCGCCTCGGTACAGCCGGGCGTTCTGGAGGAAGAAGGCTGGACATCCATGCCCTTCCGCTACCAGCGCTATTCGGAGAGCGGGCGCGACAAGCCGCATATGGCGGTGGCCAACATCTTCGTCCTCGACAACGGCCTGCGCCTGCTGATCGGCCGCGACCTTGGCGAGCCCGAGGCGTTTCGCGTGCTGGTGCGGCAGGCGCTGATGATTGCCCTGGCGATCATGGGCCTCGGCGCCGTGATCATCTGGTTCGGCATCGGCCGCAATGCGCTGAAGCGCATCGACCGCATGTCGGCGGCGAGCAAGAAGATCATGGCCGGCGATCTCTCGCAGCGCCTGCCGGTTGTCGGTTCCGGCGACGAGTTTGATCGCCTCTCCACCTCGCTGAACGCCATGCTCGACCGCATCGAGAAGCTGAACGAGGGCCTGCGGCAGGTGTCAGACAACATCGCGCATGATCTGAAGACGCCGCTCACGCGCCTGCGCAACAAGGCGGCCGACGCGATCGATACGCCGGATGCGGAAACCCGCCGCGTCGCGCTGGAGGGGATTATTTCCGAATCAGACCAGCTGATCCGCACTTTCAACGCGCTTCTGATGATCTCTCGCGTCGAGGCAGGATCGGTGGCGGCCGAGATGTCGATGGTCGATCTCTCCGCGATCGTCGCCGATAGCGCCGAGCTTTATGAGCCCGTTGCGGAGGAAGCCGCGCTCGAGCTGTCCTCGGCAATCGAGCCATCGATCGAGGTTCAGGGCAATCGCGAACTGATCGGCCAGGCGATCTTCAACCTGATCGACAACGCCATCAAGTATTCGTCCGGCATAGAGGGCGGCAAGGGCATCTCGATCGGGTTGACGAGACGCCCTGACGGCATCTGCCTCTCGGTCGCGGATCACGGTCCGGGCATCCCGGCCGAAAAGCGCGAGGACGTGCTGAAGCGCTTCTATCGTCTCGACGAAAGCCGTTCAAAGCCCGGAACCGGTCTGGGCCTATCACTCGTTGAAGCCGTCATGGAACTGCATGGCGGCCGGTTGGAGCTTTCCGACAGCGAGCCGGATAACACCGAAAACCGCGGCCTGACGGTCAGCATGATCTTCCCGGTGAAGTGAGCCGCGACAATTGGCTGTTGGCCATTACCCTCCCAGACCCTAACTTACACGGAAGCAGCCGGAGCGATGATTCTTCCCCGGCTGCTTCGCTGCTGGTTGCCGGGGAGGGCGCATGCTGACGAAATCGGAACATAGTATCGCGAGCGTTGCCAACGGCTTGCTGAAGCCGCTGAACAAGACCGAGCTGAAACTCGCCCAGACCGACCTGCAGAAGATCGGCAAGAGCGAGCCGGCGGTTGCCGCGATGCTCAAGACCGAGACCCCACTGCGCGAATTCGTGACGTCAGCGCTGACGCTCTCGCCGTACCTGCGTGATACCGCCAATATCGATCCGGCCGTTCTCTCCCTTGCGATTTCAGAGCCGCTGGAGCCGCAGCTCGAAGCGCTGATCGCCGACGCCCGCAACTGCTGGAAGCCGCAGCCCGATGGCGGCATACCGAGCGAATCCGATGTGATGAGCCGCCTGCGGGTCATCAAGCGCCGCGTGGCCTTCCTGGTCGCGTTGGCCGACCTCGCACGTGTCTTCGATGGTCGCACCACCACCGCCTGGCTGAGCCGGCTGGCGGAGGCCTCCGTCGCCGCCGCCATCGACCATTTGCTGCTCTCTGCCAATGACGGGCGCAAGATCAGGCTGAAGAACACCTTGGCGCCCAGCGAAGGCTCCGGGTTGATCGTGCTGGGCATGGGCAAGCTCGGCGCCGGCGAGCTCAATTATTCCTCCGACATCGACCTCGTCGTCTTCTTCAACGAGGAAGCGGGCATCGTGCCCGATCCCGACGACGCGATCGACGTCTTTCCGCGATTGATGCGTCGGCTCGTGCGGATCATGCAGGAGCGCACCGCCGACGGCTATGTCTTTCGCACCGACCTGCGCCTGCGCCCTGATCCGGGCTCGACGCCCCTCGCCATCCCCGTCGATGCGGCGATGATCTATTATGAGGGCAGGGGCCAGAACTGGGAACGCGCCGCCTTCATCAAGGCCCGCGCCGTGGCCGGCGATATCGCCGCGGGCGAAGAGTTCCTGCGCGGGCTCGTGCCCTTCGTTTTCCGCAAGTATCTCGACTATGCGGCGATCGCCGATATCCATTCCATCAAGCGGCAGATCCACGCCCACAAGGGCCATGGTGCCATTGCTGTGAAAGGTCACAACGTCAAGCTCGGCCGCGGCGGCATCCGCGAGATCGAGTTCTTCGCCCAGACCCAGCAGCTGATCGCCGGCGGCCGCATGCCGCAGTTGCGCAGCCGCCCCACGGAGGAGACGCTTGCGGAACTGACCAAGGCGAAATGGATCGACGAGGAGACGCGCGACGAGCTGACGGAAGCCTACTGGTTCCTGCGCGACGTCGAGCATCGCATCCAGATGGTGCGTGACGAACAGACCCATTTGCTGCCGGAGGCCGAAGCCGACCTGAAGCGCATTGCCTTCATGATGGGTTACGGCGACACGTCGAGTTTCTCCGAGCGGCTGGTGGAAGTCTTCCGCACCGTCGAGCGGCGCTATGCACGCCTGTTCGAGCAGGAAACCGGCCTCTCCACCGAGACCGGAAACCTGGTCTTCACCGGTCAGGGCGACGATCCCGACACGCTGAAGACGCTGAGCAAGCTCGGCTTCGAGCGCCCTTCGGATATCTCTCGCGTCATTCGCACCTGGCATTACGGTCGCTACCGGGCGACCCAGTCGGTCGAGGCACGTGAGCGGCTGACGGAGCTCACACCGCAGCTGCTGCGCGTCTTCGGTGAGAGCACCCGCGCCGACGAGGCGATCCTGCGCTTCGACAGCTTCCTCTCCGGCCTCCCGGCGGGCATCCAGCTGTTCTCGCTGCTTAGCAGCAACCCGGCACTGCTCTCCCTCATCGTCAACATCATGTCATCAGCCCCCCGTCTTGCCGAGGTGATCGCCGCCAGGCCGCATGTCTTCGACGGCATGCTCGATCCCCGCCTCATGGCGCAGCTGCCGACACGGGATTATCTCGCCGAGCGCCTGAAGAGCTCCCTCCAGCAGGCCCGACACTACGAAGAGATACTCGATCTCCTGCGCATCTTCGCGGCCGAGCAGCGATTCCTGATCGGTATCCGGCTGCTGACGGGCACGATCAACGGCAGCATGGCGGCCCGCGCCTTCACGCATCTCGCCGATCTCATCATCGATGCCGCGTTGAACGCGGTTCTGGGCGAGATCCATGCGGCCCATGGCGATTTTCCCGGCGGCCGTGTTGCCGTTGCCGGCATGGGCAAGCTCGGCAGCTTCGAGCTGACGGCCGGCTCCGATGTCGACCTCATCCTCCTCTACGATTACGATGACACAGCCTCCGAATCCGATGGTGCCAAGCCGCTCGATTCGACGCGCTATTTCACCCGCATCACGCAACGGCTGATCGCTGCTCTCTCGGCGCCCACAGCCGAAGGCGTGCTCTACGAGGTCGATATGCGTCTGCGTCCCTCGGGCAACAAGGGACCGGTCGCCACGCGCATCGGCGCCTTCGAGAAGTACCAGCGCGAGGAAGCCTGGACCTGGGAACATATGGCGCTTAGCCGCGCCAGGCTGATCTGGGGCGATCGCAGCCTGACGGAAGAGGCGGAACGCGTGATCGCGCAGGTGCTGGCGGCAAAGCGCGACACCGGCAAGGTGACCCACGACGTCGCCGAGATGCGCGACCTGATCGAGACCGAAAAGCCGCCCGGCAGTATCTGGGATTTCAAGCTGATACCGGGCGGGCTGGTCGACATCGAATTCATCGCGCAGTACCTGACGCTGATCGCCCCGGCGAAGGGCATAGATGTCAAGGTGAACGGCCTGAACACGGCCGAGGCACTCAAGTTGCTCGGGGGCAAGCTGATGGCTGCGAGCGATGTCGATATATGCATCGAGGCGCTGACCCTTTACACCGATCTCTCGCAGCTGATCCGCTTGTGCATCGACGGGCTGTTCGATCCCAAGCAGGCTCCAGCAGGCCTCATTGATCTGGTGTGCCGGGCCGGTGACTGCCCCGATATCAAGACGCTGGAAGGCGAAGTCAAACGCCTGTCCAAGGCCGTCCGAAAGGTGTTCCAGTCGGTGGTGAAGGATTAGGCTTCGGCCACGCTATCCGGGATGTGAAGGGAAATGATTGTGCCGATCGCTTCGCGCGAGCGGATTTTCATGCGCCCGCCATGCAGCGAGGTCAAAGAGCGGGAGATTGCCAAGCCAAGGCCGGAGCCACCCTTGCTCTTGGCATATTGCTGCTGCACCTGCTCGAAGGGCTGGCCGATCTTGCAGAGCGAAGCCTTCGGAATGCCGATACCGGTGTCGGCGATCGTCAGCATTACGCCCTTCGCGGTGCGGCGCGTGCGGACGGCGATGCGGCCGCCGTCATTGGTAAACTTCACGGCATTGGAAAGCAGGTTGAGCAGGATCTGCTTCATGGCGCGGCGGTCGGCCATCAGCGTCATGCCCTGGCAAAGACGCTGCTCGATCTCGATGCCCTTCTCTGCGGCAGGGATGGAGGTAAAGCGCAGGCTTTCCTCGATCAGCGGCACGAGATCGATCGTCTCGCATTCGAGCTTCATGTGACCGGCTTCGATCTTCGACATGTCGAGGATGTCGTTGATGACGTTGAGCAGGTGCTTGCCGCTGTCGTGAATGTCGCGCGAATACTCGTTGTATTTTGCAGAGCCGAGCGGCCCGAACATCTGATCCTGCAGGATCTCGGAGAAGCCGAGGATGGCGTTGAGTGGTGTCCGCAGCTCATGCGACATGTTGGCGAGAAACTCGGACTTGGCCTTGTTCGCGGCTTCCGCGCGTTCCTTCTCGAGGAGATAGTTGGCGTTGGCGATGGAGAGCGCCGCCTTCTGGCTCTCCAGCGTCTGACGAGAGGAGGAGAGGTCGCCGATGGTCGCCATCAGGCGCCGTTCGGATTCGCGCAGCCGCTCCTGGTTGCGCTTCAGAAGCGTGATGTCGGTGCCGACGGAAACCATGCCGCCGTCGCGGGTACGTCGCTCGTTGATCTGCAGCCAGCGCTCATCCGCGAGCTGAACTTCCGTGGTGCGGGAATAGCTGGAGCGGTCTGCATCCGCGATACGACGCTCGATGACGGGACGGGCGGCTGCCGCGTTGACGACGGTGCGTTCGGTACCTGGTACGAGTACACTGTCGGGCAGGCGGTAGGCCTGCTGATAGTGTGCGTTGCACATCACCAGGCGGTCGTTCTTGTCCCAGAGTACGAAAGCCTCGGACGTGCTTTCGATGGCATCAGCCAAACGCTGGTCGGCCTCGGCATAGCGTTGGGCCAAGCGGTGCTGTTCCGTGACGTCCATCGCGATGCCGATCATGTGGACGCGGCCGGAGTTGGCCCGGATCGCCTGCGCGCGGGCACGCATCCACACGTAGTGTCCACCGGCGTGACGCATGCGGAAAATCTGGTCGACCTGTCCAGCATCGCCTCGTGCGATCGAGCGGGCAATGTCGTAGATGCCATTGTCGTCAGGGTGAATCAGGCGTGCCGCGTCGCTGAAGCACATGGGATGCTCCGAAGCCGGCAGGCCGAGCATATCGTACATCGAGCGCGACCAGTAGAATTCGCGGCGATCGAAATCGAAATCCCACAAACCGCAACGACCGCGCGAAAGCGCGGTATCGACGCGCAGATTGGATTCAAGAAATATCTCGTCCGCGTCGCGAGCGCGTCGTACTTGCATGTAGTATGCATAGAGGATGACGAGCAGGATCGATGAGATGCCGGCGAACAGGGTGACATTGAGGGTCACCTCCTCGCGCCACAACGTAGCGATGCGCTCCAGTGAGGTCGCGGCGATGACATAGCCGCCCGACGAGCCGATCGGCGTGATTTCCGCATAGTAGGGACGGCCGCTGATCGAAGTCTCGATAACACCGGCGCGGTCGCCGAAACGGCGGATCGTCGACACCTCCGAAAAGAAATCGCCGACGCTCTCGCCGATATAGGCGCTGCCGGCGACCGTCGAGGCGAATACCTTCCCGCTCGGCTGTACCAGCAGCACGAACGCATCGTCATCGAGACGGTCTTGCGGCAGGAACCGCGTCAGGCGCAGTTGGGCGGCTTCGGCATCGCCGGTCTCGAAGGCGGTATCCATGTCGGCAAGGGCGGCAGCAGCGGTCGCGGCGGCAAGAGCGGTGGAATGACGGGCGGCTGCCTCCATCCGGCTATACTCGGACATCATGCCGACCACGTGGGAGACGGCAACGACCGCGAGAAAGGCGACGATCAGAAGCGGAATGATACGCTTGAGGATGATTTCAACCTGAGAGAGACTGCGGGACGATGGCTGGGGAGCGCGCGCGGCCTTCTCGGTGAAGGCCTGCCGCCAGGCGCGGAACCCCTCGAAATCGACACGCAGCCGTCCATCGGCCACGGTTGCCCGCCGCACGTTCATCATCTTTAGCCTTGATCCCTCGTGTGATTCGCTGCGCCGCTCGCCCGAACCTGACTCAATGAATCATTCGCGATTCGCCTTGTCCAGAGGAAAAGGTAAAAATCCGTTAACCGATTCTAGATGCTTGCTTTTCGTTGCACGATGAAAGGCCGCCGCTGATGATGCGTTGGCCGTCCCGGGCAAATCACCCCTTGAGCGTCCGTTCGACGATGTCGCGAACGTCGGTCGAGAGCTCGGAAGACTGCGCGATTTCGGCAAGTGCCGCCCGCGCATGCTCCGCCCGAACCGGCTCCAAAGCACGCCAGGAACGCATCGATGTCAGGATGCGCGCCGCCAATTGTGGGTTGCGGCGATCGATATCGAGGATCTCACGTGCGAGGAAGCGATAGCCTTCGCCGTCGGCACGACCGAAGCCTGTCGGGTTGGTGAAGGCGAAGGTGCCGACCAGCGCGCGCATGCGGTTCGGATTGGTGCGCTTGAAGAGCGGATTGTCCATCAGCTTCACCACCCGATCCAGCGTGCCGGCGCCCGGAATGGTGGCCTGCACCGCGAACCATTTGTCGATGACGAGCGCATTTTCCGCGAAGCGATCACGGAAGGACGCGAGCGCATCCGTGGCCTCGCTGCTGTCCGGGAAGCGATGCGCCAGGATCGTCAGCGCCTGCAAGAGGTCGGTCATGTTGTTGGCGCCGTCGAACGCCGCCTTCGCCCGGGCCGGGGAATTCTCGGCGTAGGACAGGAAGGTGAGGGCGGTGTTGCGTAGCGCGCGGCGGCCGGCGCTCTTGGCGTCCGGGCTGAACTCGCCGGGTGTGGTCATGGCATCGTAGAGTGCGGCGAACACATCCTTGCCCGCATCGGCGATCTGCTTGATCACCGCCTGCCGGCCGGCATGGATCGCGTCGGGGTCATTGTTGCCGCCAAGCTCGCGCGCCATATCGGATTCGCTCGGCAGCGCCAGCGCCTGAGCTCGGAAGGCGGGCTCGAGGCTCTCATCGGCAGCGGCAATCAGCAGCGTATCGACGAAGGTCTTTTCCGAGGCGATGGTCTTGCCATCACGCGCATCGCGAGCGGCCTTCAGGAGATTGGGAAGCGCCAGATCGGTCAGGGCCTGCCAACGGGCGAAATGATCGGTCTCGTGCCGCGCGAGCAGCGCAAGGTCGGCTGGCGACTGGTCGAAGTGCAGGTTGATCGGCGCCGAGAAGCTGCGGTTGATCGAAACGACCGGGCGCGAGCCAATGCCCTGGAAGACCGCCGTCTGCGTACGTTCGGTAAGGTGCAGTACGCCGCCGGTGAACTCTGCACCCGTGACGGAGCTTGGCTCGAACGCGTTGCCGTCTTCGGCAAACAGCGCCAGGCTGAGCGGAATATGCATCGGCTTCTTGTCGCTCTGGCCGGGTGTCGCGGGGACCATTTGCTCGAGCGCGAGGCTGAAGGTCTTGGCGGCGGCGTCATATGTTCCCGATGCAGTGACCAGCGGCGTACCCGCCTGATGATACCACAGCGAAAACTGGCCAAGGTCGCGGCCGCTGGCTTCCTCGAAGCACTTGACGAAATCCTCGATCGTCACGGCTTGGCCGTCATGGCGATCGAAGTAGAGATCCATGCCTTTCTTGAACAAGTCCTTGCCGAGCAGCGTCGCGATCATGCGCGTGACTTCGCTGCCCTTTTCATAGACCGTCGTCGTGTAGAAGTTGTTGATTTCGCGATAGGTGGTCGGGCGCACCGGATGCGCCAGCGGGCCGCCATCCTCGGGGAACTGTTCCGACTTAAGGTGACGCACTTCGGCGATGCGCTTGACAGGACGCGAGCGCTGGTCAGCGGAGAACTCGTGGTCGCGATAGACGGTCAGCCCTTCCTTGAGGCAGAGCTGGAACCAGTCGCGGCAGGTGATGCGGTTGCCGGTCCAGTTGTGGAAGTATTCATGCGCGATGATCGCCTCGATATTGGCGTAATCGGCATCCGTCGCGGTCTCCGGATCGGCAAGCACATACTTGTCATTGAAGACATTGAGCCCCTTGTTCTCCATGGCGCCCATGTTGAAGTCGGAGACGGCGACGATCATGAAGATGTCGAGGTCGTATTCGCGGCCGAAAACTTCCTCGTCCCACTTCATCGAGCGCTTCAGCGCATCCATGGCGTAGGTCGCGCGCGGCTCCTTGCCGTGCTCGACGTAAATTTTCAGTGCGACCTCGCGGCCGGACATGGTCGTGAAACTGTCCTCGATCACGCCAAGATCGCCGGCGACGAGCGCGAAGAGATAGCTCGGCTTCGGATGAGGGTCGAACCAGGCGGCGAAGTGACGGCCTTCGTCGTAATTGCCGCCGCCGAGGAAATTGCCGTTCGACAGCAGCAGAGGGTTCCCCTCCTTGGCCGCGATGATGGTGATCGTGTAGGGCGCGAGAACGTCGGGACGGTCGGGGAAATAGGTGATGCGACGGAAGCCTTCCGCCTCGCACTGCGTCGAATAGAGGCCGCTGGTGCGATAAAGGCCCATCAGCTGCGTGTTGGCGGTCGGATTGATGTAGTTGGTAATGCAGACTTCGAACGGGGTTTCTTCGGGAAGATCGCGGATCGTCAGGCTTTCCGGCGTCGCATCATATTGCGCGGGCGGGATATCGATCTGGTCGAGCAGCAGGCTGGAGAGCGTCAGTTCATCGCCATCGAGAACTAGGGGCGCCTTCTTGTCCACGCCGTCGCGGCGATGGAGGATCAGGCGTGCTTCGACCTTGGTATTTTCGGGATCAAGCTCGAAGGTAAGGTCCACGCGTTCCAGAACGAAGTCGGTGGGCTGGTAGTCTGCCAGATTGATGACCTGGCCGATATCTGTACGCATGATGGTTCCTGAAGACCTTTAACGAATAGCGCTTTGCGCGGGCATGCCCCGCTCCACAAATCTTGAAGGGCATGATTACATTAAAGTCTGAACTAAAGTTAAAGCGATTTGCATGTAACGGAAGATTTGACCGGCGGGCTGGCCGGTATAGTCCGGCGAGCGGCGAACTATCTCAAGTCCAGGGACGAGCGGATGGCGGAATCCTCTTCCGTTCTCTGGATGACCACCCCATGCCAGCCCAACCCGTCATAATCTTCATAGCCGAGCGTCTTTGCGAAGGCGACGATGGAGCCATTGTTGTCGTAGTAGTGTCCGCGCGGCTGGCCTGCCTGGTTCTGTAGCGCGAAATGGGTGAATACCAGCGCCGGATTGTTGGAGGCGATGATCCTGTTGGAGCCGTCGAGCAGGAGCACGGTTGTCTGTTCCGCTACTTGCGGGGGCAGATTGGCTTCCTTGTCGACGATCGCCTGACCCTGGTTCTGCCAGTCGAAATAGACACCGAGGGTGCCCACGATCTTCCCATCCAACTTGCCGCCCTCGCGAACGCCGGTTGCGTAGACAAGCGCGGTGCGATCGCCGTGCAGATGGCTCTGGCGGACTTCGTCGACGATGTAGTCGTCGCCGTTGGCGCAACGCGAAGCCGCCTGGAACCAGGGGGCGCTGGCGAGCGAACTGCCGACGATCTTTCGCTGGAAATTGGGATTGGCCGAAGCGACCACCCGACCTGACAGGTCTGTGAGCACCAGATCGAGATAAACGGTGTAGAAGCGGTTGATGACGCCAAGCCGCTCCGCGGCGAAGCTTGCGTGTTCCTTGTTCGGATCCTGCAGTGCTTCCCAAAGGGCGGTATCCGTCGCCCACCACCTGACATCGGCGGTGCGCTCGAACAGGTTTCGGACGATGAGCTGGATGAGCGTCTGGGCGAGGTCCGTCAGGCGAACGCCTTCCATCTCATTGACGAGCGATTCAGCCATCGAACGCGAGAGGCCGATACGCCCCAGTACATTGCTCTCGAACTTGCCGGCGATATCGCTTGCGACCTGAGCAAGGCGCTGGACCTCGTTGGCGACGACAGCGAAGCCTTTTCCCGTCTCGCCAGCACGAGCGGCTTCGATAAGAGCGTTGATGGCGAGCAGCCGGATCTGCTTGACCACATGCGAATTCGAAGCGCTGAAGCGTTCGAGATCAGTGCCGATCTCTTCTGTAACGACACGCATCGAACGGGGAGTGGCAACGGGCGGATTGCGACCAACGCTACGCTTTTCAAGGTACGTCATGAAATGATCCTGCAAATGGCTGTCGAATATGGAAAAGAGAAAGACTGAGATATTGCTGATAATAGTGTCTTTTATGGTTGTGAAATCGTTAACTTGGTCGTGTGGCTGCCGAAGAATTCCAGGTTAGTCCGGCGGCTGATAAGAATTTCATCGAACTGTTCTTGCGTCGTGACAAAAATATCGGCAGATGCCGATTTTTAGTGGTGGACCTGTTCAATCGAGATGGTGCCTGACACAGTTGTCAGGTATCGATTCTGACGATTTCTTGCCTCAGACAGTTCCCGTAGAGTTCTTGAATATGCGATCGGCTTCCGGAAACCCGATAAAGGGTATTGCGTGCAAAGTGGCCTCGGTGGTGGTCTTTCTGGCGATGCAGACCTTCATCAAGCTGGCTGGACCTGAAATACCGCCAGGACAGGTTACGTTCTGCCGCTCCTTCTTCGCGTTGTTTCCGATCATGGCCTATCTCGCCTATCGCGGGCAG
The DNA here is from genome assembly GCF_030380735.1 of Rhizobium sp. S152. GTDB lineage: Bacteria > Pseudomonadota > Alphaproteobacteria > Rhizobiales > Rhizobiaceae > Rhizobium. Next base: position 33,094 of record NZ_JAUDRZ010000030.1, read on the forward strand.
CTCAAGTCGGCCTTCCAAACCGCAAACCCGTTCGGGCATCTCACACGCGGCACGCTCGGCATCATTTCCATGGGGCTGGGCTTCTACGGCCTTCTGCATCTGCCGATGCCGGAGGCGATCGCGCTCGGCTATGCGCTGCCGCTGGTAGCCGTCGTCTTCGCCGCGCTGTTTCTCGGCGAGACCGTGCGCCTTTATCGATGGAGTGCGGTGCTGATCGGAATGGTCGGCGTGGGAATCATCTCCTGGCCGAAGCTCACGCTGCTCAGTGGCGAAGGTATCGAGGCGGAACAGGCGATTGGCGCGATTGCCGTACTTCTGGCCTCCGTTCTTGGCGGTATGGCGATGATCCAGGTGCGTCGGCTCGTTGAAGAGGAGAAGACGTCGACCATCGTGCTCTATTTCTCGATCATCGCGTCCGTCTTCTCGCTGGCGACCATTCCGTTTGGCTGGGATTTTCTGGATCTCAAGCCGCAGCTTCTGTTGATTGCCGCCGGCTTCTGCGGCGGCGTCGCTCAAATTCTGCTCACCGAGAGTTATCGCCATGCCGACGTCTCGACGATGGCGCCGTTTGAATATACCTCGATCGTCATAGGCAGCATCGTGGCCTACTTCGTTTTCGGCGATATTCCCACGGCAAGCATGCTGTTGGGCACGGTGATCGTCGTTGCTGCCGGCATATTCATCATCTTTCGCGAGCATCAGCTCGCACTTGCCCGCCGCGTGTCGCAATAAACCATCAATTATTGGAGTGGCGCGCGATCGGATCGTATGCATTGTGAACTTGACGAAGTCTCATCTATCGGAGACTTCGTGGAGTTGGTCGGATGCGACGAGGTATCATCGCCGGCCGAGACGATGGATACGCATACGGGGAAGACATGCCGCTCAGTGTCGAACAGCTTGCCGGTGATCCGCAATTCCTGGCGACGGTTCGATTTCATGCCGTCCGCATGCGCGGTCTCTTCGACGCCGGCCCGCGCCTTGCGCGTCTTCTTGCTTCTCACCAGCGCTGGCTGCTTGCACAAACCGCCTATGCGCTGAGCATGGAGCGCGATCTCGCGATCCCGGCGTCAGGTCTTACGGCCGTCGCGCTGGTAAACGAGATCACCCGCCACAAAGCCGCGAGCCGCAACACAATCTTGAGCTTCATCGACGAGCTGCTGACCTATCGCTTCATCGTCTGTGAAGCCGGCGACGAGCGGAGGCGGCCGCGTCACTACCATGCCTCGGAAGTCACTCATCAGGGCATGGTGGGCTGGATGCATTCCAATTTGGTCGCTCTAGACGTACTGGATGGCGGCACGCGCGCCACGTATTTCGTCGATCATCCTGAACTCATCCGCACTATGCAACCACGCATCGCCCGCGACTGCCTTGCCGACCATGCATGGCGCGAGCCTTCCGAGCGTATTGCCCTGTTCCTCTGGAACGACGCGGGCGGCCTGATCGTGGACTATCTGGTGTCACGGATCGATCTCGACAGCACGCATCCGCAACGCTATCCGATCGGCCATCTCGACACCCGTGCGCTGGCCGCGGACTTCATGATATCGCGCACGCATCTGCAGCGGCTGTTTGCAAAGGCGGTGCAGCATGGCTGCCTTGGCTGGGAAGAGGCCGCCGACAAACCGGAACTATGGATGTCCCGCGCGTTCGTGAACGAATATTGCCACTGGCAGGCGATCAAGTTCGCTTGTATCGACGAAGCGTTCCATTGGGCGAAGGGTCAGGCGGAAAAGGCGACCTAGAGGCCGATCGTTGCGCATTCCGGCTGGATGCCTGAGGAAGGGCGCGGCGCGGATTCCCGCTCATACTCCTCGGCGGCGCGCACGGCTGCGCGGATATGCTCGATCGCGTCGAACTTGCATAGGAGTGAAACGATGATGGTCGTCATGATCTAAGCCCGGAATGCTGCGAGGCGGTCGCCTCGCTACTCAGTACTGCTGGAAATCCGCAAAGAGACTGGCAGGACGCGCGATGCGTCCGCTCATACCGGTCCCGCGAGCGACAATCTGCTCGTTGGTGGCGAAGCCGATGTGGCCGTTGCTCTGCATCGCGCGAACGTGGTCGCTCGCATGTCGCAGGGTTTCAAACCTGCAGGGGGTATTGCGAAACTGTGTGCTCATGGCCTTGGTTCCTGTTTATTCCTCCCAAGACACGACGTTAATATTGCAGCGCAGCATGGCATTTACAACATGTAAGAATAAGGGACAGCTATGCGTTTAGCGCATGTCGATTTTCACAAAAGTGCCAAACGTGATTATTTTTCGGGCAATCTACAGTGTTGCCAGCTTTGCCTGAAAAGCCAATAAATCCTGCCAGGCCAAGCGCTTATTGACTGGCGCAGTCAGAAGGTCTTGCGGATGCAGGGTCGCCATGGCCGGAATCATTCGTCCGTCGACACCGATCTCGCGCCATTGGCCGCGCAGTCCGTGGATCGTGTCTCCCTCGCCGAAAAACACCCGTGCGGCGTAGTTTCCAAGCAGCAGCACCACCTTTGATTCGGCCAGCGCGATTTGGCGTTCTATGAAGGGGCGGCAGATGTCCATCTCCGCCGGCGATGCAATCCGGTTGCCCGGCGGCCGCCAGGGAATGACCTGCGTCAGCATGATCGCACTGCGCTCGAGGCCGATGGCCGCAAGCATCTTGTCGAGCAGTAGACCGGGACGTCCGGCGAAAGCCTGTCCTTCCCGGTCGTCCTCGGCGCCCGGACCGGATCCGATGACCATGATGCCGCTTGCCGCATCCCCGCTGGCAAAGATGGTGGAGCGGGCGCTGTGTTTGAGGTTGCAGCCGTTGAAGGCTTCGATGGCCGTTTTCAGTTCATCCAGCGAGCGCGCTGATTCAGCGGCAAACCGCGCCTGCTGCACGGCCTCGCCATCGGGAATAGACGGTCTTTGAGCCACCGGGCGCTCGGCGGCCGCCGCCCTTGGCTGCGTCGGCGCTGCTTGTCTTGCCGATCCGCCGCTTGGCGGGACTGCCTGCTGAGTGGGCGCTGCGCTGCGCCTAGCCGCCCTCATGGCCTCGAATTCCGCGAACCTGTCGACCGCCTCTTCTTCCAGCAGCCATTCGACGCCCGCATCCGCATGAAAATGCAGAAGCGCGGCGAGCTCGCCCGGAGAGAGGTCGTTGACGGAAATCATGGCCGCGACCTTAGCGAAGCCTTGGCCTCAATGAAAGAGCACGCAAACGGCAAGGCCGGCTATTACACCGTCCATTGCGTGATATCGTCCCGCTCGCCGATCAGCGCCAGACCATGCGCGATCGAGAGAAGCTCGCCACCGGTCTCGATGCGAGCGGCATCGAAGCGTTCCGTGAATATGCGGCGCACGGCCGGCACGAAGGATGTGCCACCGGTGAGGAACACCTTGTCGATCGCCGAGGATGGCGTGTTCGTCGTTTGCAGCACATCGTCGAGCGCGCCTTCGATGCGGGCGAGGTCGTCACTGATCCAGCCCTCGAAATCCGAGCGGCGTACGGTGCGATGACCACCTTTGCCGAGCGGGGCAAAATCGAAGGCCGCTTCTTCATTTGCCGACAGCGCCATCTTGGTCGCCGACACCGCCTGGTAGAGCGGATAACCCTCATCGTGATCGACGAGATCGATGAAGGTCTCGAGCTTCTCCGGCTCCAGCGCGGTGCGCACCAGCTTCTTCAAATCCTCGAACTCGCGCGACGTCTTGAAGATCGACAGCTGGTTCCAGCGGCCGAAGCTCGAATAGTAGTTGGTTGGCACTTCAAGGATCTTGTCGAAGCTCTTGAAATGGCTCCCCTTGCCGATCTGTGGCGCCACGACATTGTCGATGATGCGGTAGTCGAAGTGATCGCCGGCGACACCGACGCCCGAATGACCGATCGGCGTCGCGGTAAGCTTGCCGGCTATCGTCTCGAAGCGGATCAGCGAATAGTCGGTCGTACCGCCACCAAAGTCGGCGACCAGAACAGTGGCATCGGCCTTGAGGTTCTGCGCGAAGTAGAACGCCGCCGCGACCGGCTCGTAGACATAGTGGATCTCAGGAAAGCCGAAGCGGGAGAGGGCCGCATTATATCTCTCCGCCGCAAGTGCCGGGTCCGGACTGGCACCGGCGAAATGCACGGGCCGGCCGGCCACGATACGCTTGGTATCGGTAGGCCATTCCTCCCCGGCATAGTTTTTCAGACGCCGTAGGAAAATCTCCATCAGGTCCTCGAAGCTATGGCGCTTCGCATAGATGAGCGTGCCCTGGAAAATCGGGCTGGCCGCGAAGGTCTTGATCGATTGCAGGAAACGACAGTCGCCGGGATTGTCGATGAATTGGCGGATCGCCGCATGCCCGGCCTCGACCTTGAGCGCCGAGGCGCCGAGATTGCGGTCCTTCATGAACGACAGCGCGGTGCGCATGCTGTCGGCGGTGCCGGCGGCACTGGTGAAATTCATCGAATGGGTCGTATTGCCGCTCGCCGAAGCGATGACGGTATTCGTCGTGCCAAAGTCCAAACCCAGCGCCTGAGCCATGCTCGCACCTCTTGAGATCAATTGTTATTTGAGACCGGAGACTGGCTCCGCCGGCGCGCGAGAAAAGGCAGCGCCCGAATTCAGGAGGGCGCGTGATGCCACAGGGGCCTTACATATTCAAGGCATGAGATGAAAAGAAAACGGGCGCCCGAGGCGCCCGTTGCATCATTCGGCAGCCATCGCTGTCGGAACCTCTTCCTCGTGTTCCGCCTCTTTCTTCTTGCGTCCGAGACCAAGCAGCCAATCGTTGAACTTGCCCATCTCGACGAAAATGACCGGCGTGATGAACAGCGTCAGCGCTTGGCTGACGATCAGGCCGCCGACGACGGCAATGCCGAGAGGCTGGCGGAGTTCCGAGCTTGCGCCGCTGCCAAGCGCGATGGGCAGCGCGCCGAGCAAAGCGCAGAAGGTCGTCATCATGATCGGCCGGAAACGCCGCACGCAGGCCTCGTGGATTGCTTCCGACGGGGACATGCCGGTTCCCGAGCGCAAGTTTTCCAGCGCCACGTCGATCATCATGATCGCGTTCTTCTTGACGATGCCGATCAGCATCAGCAGGCCGATCAACGCGATGATCGACAGGTCGAAGCCCATCACCTTGAGCGCAAGCAGCGCGCCGAGGGCTGCGGCCGGCAGGCCGGAGAGGATGGTCAGCGGATGGATGAAGCTCTCGTAGAGAACGCCGAGCACCACGTAGATCGTCAACACGGCAGCGATGATCAGCAGCGGCGTGTTGCCCTGAGACTGCTGGAAGATCTGGGCCGTCCCGCCATAGGATGTGAACACATCCGCCGGCATGTCGATATCCCTCTTGATCTGGTCGATCGCCGCCGTCGCGTCGCTCAGCGACTGGCCGGCCGGCAGGTTGAAGGACACGGTCGTCGATACAAGCTGGCCGGTCTGGTTGATGGTCACCGGCCCGGTCGTGCGCTGTACTGTCGCGAAGTTCGACAGCGGCACCAGCGCGCCGCTGCTCGAGGCGACGCGGATCTCCTGGAGTTTCTGGTCGTCCCAGGGCCTGTTGGTGTCATACTCGACGATGACGTCGTAGCTGTCGCCGGTGGACTGGATCTGGGCCGCCGCGTAACCCCCGAAGGCCTCCTGCAGGGTGGTGCGTAACTGGTCGTCGTCGACGCCGAAGGCGGCTGCCTTTTCCGTGTCCACCACGATATTTGCCTGTAGCGCATTGTTCTGCGCATCCGACGTCACGTCGGTAAAGCGCGAATCGGCACGCAGCGCCTTCTGGATCTTGTCGGCCCACAGAGCAGTCTGATCAGCGCTGAGAGCCTGGACCACCAGCTGGTACTGGCTGGCCGTCTGGCGTCCGCCGAAGCGCAGGCTTTGCTGCGGCGTGATATAGGCCTGCAGGCCTGGAATCTTGGAAATGCTGGCGCGCAGTTCGCGCAAGGTCTGATCAAGCGGTGGGCGCTGCTCCCTGTCCTTCAACTCCACATACATCGTGCCGTTGTTGAGCGGGCTGCGGGCGTTGCCGCCGACGATCGACATCACATGATTGACGGCCGGGTTCTCCTTCACTAGTTCGGCGGCCTTGTTCTGCAGGGTTTCCATCGCTTGATAGGATATGTCCTGCCGCGCGCGGGTGGAAATGTTCAGGCGGCCGATATCCTCGGTGGGGAAGAAGCTCGATGGCAGCGTCATGAAAAGGTAGACGGTCAGCCCGACGGAGCCCGCGAACAGAAACAGGATGGTGGGCCGGTGATCGAGGCACCAGCCGACCGCACGGCCGTAGCCGCGAAGCGTCCAGTCGAAGCCGGCATCGAACCAGCGGATGAAGAAGGGTGGCCGGTCATGGCCACTGCCGAGACGCGAGGCAAGCATCGGCGTCACGGTCAGCGAGACGATCGCCGACGCGATGATGGCGATCGCCACCACCATGCCGAACTCGTTGAAGATGCGCCCGACGACACCGCCCATCAAAAGGATGGGGATGAAGACGGCGATCAGCGACACCGACATGGAGACGATGGTGCCGCTGACTTCGCCCGCACCTTTGACGGCGGCGGCCAGCACCGGCATGCCTTCTTCCACGTGGCGCAGGATGTTTTCGAGCATGACGATCGCGTCGTCGACCACGAGACCGACGGCAAGCGTCAGGCCGAGCAGAGAGATGTTGTCGATGCTGTATCCGAGCACGTACATCATCCCGAAGGTCGAGATGAGCGACAGCGGCACCGCGAGGCCTGGGATGATGGTGGCGGTCAGGTGACCGGTGAAGAGGTAGATCACCAGGACGACGAGCCCGATCGTCAGGAACAGCGTGAACTTCACGTCCGCGATGGCATCGCGGATCGGCTTGGCCGAATCGTTCATGACCTGCACGGAAACCGACTTCGGGATTTCGGCATGCAGGCCGGGCAGCTTCGCGTTGATCGCATCGACAACGGCAACGGTATTGGCGTCAGGCTGGCGCTGGACGGCCAGGATGATGCTGCGGTTGCCGTCATACCAGCTGCCGGTGTAGCGGTTTTGCACGCTGTCTTGCACGTCGGCGACATCGCCGAGGTGGATCGGCGCGCCGTTCGGGCTTGCGATGACGAGCGAGCGAAACTCCGCCGCGTTGGTTCGCTGTGTGTTGGCATTGATGGTCATGCTTTGCGTGGCGTTCTGCAGCGAGCCGACCGGCACTTGGCTGTTGGCCGCGGCCAGCGCCTTGTTGACCGTATCGATGCCGATGCTGCGATTGAGCAGCTTGTTCGGATCGACCTCGACGCGCACGGCATAGGTTTGCGCGCCGAACACCGTCACTTCGGCGACGCCGGGGAGTGTCGAAAGTGACGGCGAGATGATGTCCTCGGCGATCTCGTCGAGCTTGCTGCGCGGCATGGCATCGCTCTGCACTGCCAGCAGCATGACCGGCGCATCTGCAGGGTTCGTCTTGCGGTAGCTCGGCGGTGTCGTCATGTTGTCGGGCAGCTGCCGCGTGGCATGCGAGATTGCCGCTTGCACGTCGGCGGCGGCCGCGTCGATGTCACGGCTGAGATCGAACTGCAGCACGATGCTCGTATTGCCGAGCGAGTTGGTCGCGCTGATTTCGCTGATGCCGGGAATGGTCTGGAACTGCTTGATCAGCGGAGTGGAGACCGATGTCGCCATGGTCTGCGGCGAGGCGCCGCTCAGCGCCGCCGAGACGTTGATGGTCGGGAAATCGACCTGAGGCAGGGCCGCCACCGGCACCAGCCGATAACCCATGAGGCCCGCGAGGATCACGCCGATCGCAAGCAGGGTCGTGGCGACAGGGCGCTGGATACAGAAATTCGGTATCATTCTTCCGTGTCCGCCATGATGGTTTCTGTCTTCTTGGGTTTCTGCTCGGCCGAAGCGACATCGAGCGCCGCGTCATCGAACTCTTCCTTGATAGGCTGCTTGTCGACGAGTTGCGCCTGCCCCTCGATCACCACGTGGTCGCCCTCGGAAAGCCCGGCCGAAACGGCGGTGAAGTCGCCGTTGGCGCGCGCCACGGTGACCGGCGTCAGCTGCGCTTTCCCGTCCTTGACGACATAGGAGAAGAACCCGTCGGCGCCGGGGCTGACCGCGACGGTCGGAACGACCACCTGCTGTTCCTTGCTGTTGAAGTGAACGACGATGTTGACCGACTGGCCCGGCCACAAGGTGCCCGATGCGTTTTCGAACTTGGCCTTGGCGAGGATGGTGCCGGACGCAGGGTCGACGGTATTGTCGTAGAAGCTGATGACGCCTTGGCGTGCCTTGGCCTTGTCGGATTGCGGAACCGTGCTGACCTCGACGGGACCGGCGGCCATCGATTGCTTGAGCTGCCTGAGGTCGCGTTCCTGCAAATGGAATTTCACGAAGATAGGATCATATTTGGCGATGGTCACGACGGCCGAGCCCGCGTCAAGGAAGGCGCCGGGGCTGACGGTGATGTCGCCGAGGCGGCCGTCGAAGGGAGCGCGGATCTCAGTGTGCTCCAGCAGGACCTGATCGGCGGCGAGGGTCGCCTTGTCCGCCTGCACGGTGGCGACGGCCGTGTCGCGTGCCGCCTTCGCCTGATCGAATGTCTGCTGGGTGCCGGCCTTCGAGTTCAGAAGGTCCTGCGCGCGCGTCAGCGCCGTCTCGGCCTCGGCCACGGTCGCGGTGTCGCGTACGATCATCGCGTTGTCCTTGTCGACGGCGGCCTGCGCCGTGCGATCATCGAGCTTGGCGATCAGGTCGCCCTGCTTGACGGTGGAGCCATCCGTGGCGACGATCTCGGTCACCAGACCCTGTTCCTGGGCCGCGATCGTCGTCGTGTCGTCCGCATCGGCCCAGCCGGATGCGGTCACATCCCGAGGCAGCGTCGTCTTGACCGCGGCGACCGTTTTGACCAGCGTCGGTCCGCCGCCACCGCGTTTGCGGCCGTTGCCGCTCTTCTGATCTCCAGATTGATCGCCTGCCTGCTGCGCGTCGCCGCTTGAGCTATGACCACCTGTCTTGCCAAGCTCGGATAGATAGGGAATGTGATCCCTATATTGCCAAGCGCCGACGCCGGCAACGACAACGATACAGGTGGTAATCCAGAATTTTTTCATATGTGAGACCGCTCTTGGGGGCATTGGCGAACGAGGCCTCTATTGAACCATGGTTGCCGCGGTGCAGAAAGATAGCCGCAGTCCTCCGGCCATCACTAACCGGTTATTTTGCCTTAAAGTTTGGTAATGAAAGGGCGGTCTTGCGCGATCACGTGCGAAAGACCGCTCGATCGGCGTTTTGGCGCTCTTCAGACCGAGCGCGCAGCGCCGCCGTCGCACCGCACCAGACTGCCGGTGATGTAGCTTGCCGGCTGGCTGCAGAGGAACGCCGCGGTGGCTGCAAACTCTTCCACCGTCCCATAGCGTCCCGTCGGAATTGCCGCTTCCTTGGTGGCGCGCACGTCATCCATGCTCTTGCCGGTGCGTTTGGCGGCCGCACCGTCCAGTTCGTCCAGCCGCCCGGTCAAAATGCTGCCCGGAAGCAGCAGATTGCTCGTCACACCATGGCGCGCGACCTCGGTGGCGAGCGTCTTGCTCCAACCGGCAAGCGCGGGGCGCAGCGTATTGGAGAGGGCGAGATTGGCGATCGGCTCGATGACGCCCGAAGAGGCGATCGTCAGAATGCGGCCCCAGCCTTGCGCCTTCATCGCCGGCAGCAACGCATTGGTGAGCGTGATAACGCGCAGGACCATGGAGAAGAAATAGGTCTCCAGGCGATCCGCCGCGATCTCCTCGGCTGTTCCGGGCTTCGGACCGCCGGTGTTGTTCACGAGAATGTCGATCCCGCCGAGCTTGCTTTCGGCTGCGGCCTTGACCGTCTCGACGAAGTTTTCGTCTTCCAGATCTGCCCAGATCCAGTCGGCCTTGCCTCTGCCTTCGGCGTTGATCGCCTTGCAGTTGGCCTCAAGAGTTTCGCCGCTGCGCCCGCACAACAGTACGTCCGCACCTTCACGCGCCAGGGCGACGGCGATGCCATGCCCGAGCCCCCTCGACGATGCCAATACCAGTGCGCGCTTGCCCTTGATGCCGAGATCCATTTTGCATTCTCCGTTCTTTCCGGCCAGTTATAGGGCGCGCTCGAAGGGGAGGGAAGAAGCGCTACGTCGATATTCATTCGACATTTTAATTACGTTAACGTAAACGTCATATGTTTTCTGGGTGTCTCGCCAACGCATTGTGCGAATTGAGGATTGGGTGTCGTTTCCCGGCTCGACAACGCATCGCGGTTTTGAGAATAGATAGCTTAATTACGGGGACCACGGCTGTAGCGGCGGCCGAGCGGAGATTGAGTGAATGACCGAGACGACTGAGCTGCCTGAACGCGAAAGCATGGAATTCGACGTTGTGATCGTCGGTGGTGGGCCGGCCGGTCTGTCCGCGGCGATCAGGCTGAAGCAGGTCAATCCGGATCTCTCGGTTGTTGTCCTGGAGAAGGGTGCCGAAGTCGGCGCGCACATCCTGTCGGGTGCGGTCGTCGACCCCATCGGCATCGACCGCCTGCTGCCCGATTGGCGTCAGGAGGCCGATCACCCGTTCAAGACCGAGGTCAAGGACGACCACTTCCTGCTGCTCGGTCCGGCCGGCTCGATCCGCCTGCCGAACTTCGCCATGCCGCCGCTGATGAGCAATCACGGCAACTACATCGTCTCGCTCGGCAACGTCTGTCGCTGGCTGGCGGGCCACGCGGAAGCCTTGGGCGTCGAGATCTATCCGGGCTTCGCCGCAACCGAAGTGCTCTATAACGACAAGGGCGCCGTCATCGGTGTTGCGACCGGCGACATGGGCGTCGAGAAGAACGGCGAGCCCGGCCCGAACTTCACCCGCGGCATGGAGCTGCTCGGCAAGTACACGCTGATCGGCGAGGGCGTGCGCGGCTCGCTCGCCAAGCAGCTGATATCAAAGTTCGATCTTCAGAAGGATCGCCAGCCGCAGAAATTCGGCATCGGCATCAAGGAGCTCTGGCAGGTGAAGCCGGAGAACCACAAACAGGGCCTCGTGCAGCACTCCTTCGGCTGGCCGCTCGGCATGAAGACCGGTGGCGGCTCGTTCCTGTATCATCTCGAAGACAATCTCGTGGCCGTCGGCTTTGTGGTGCACCTGAACTACAAGAACCCCTATCTCTATCCCTTCGAGGAATTCCAGCGCTTCAAGACGCATCCCGCCATCCGTACCACCTTCGAGGGCGGCAAGCGCCTGTCCTACGGCGCTCGCGCCATCACCGAGGGCGGTTATCAGTCGGTGCCGAAACTGACCTTCCCGGGCGGCGCGCTGATCGGCTGTTCGGCCGGCTTCGTCAACGTGCCCCGCATCAAGGGCAGCCACAATGCGGTGCTGTCGGGCATGCTGGCGGCCGACCGGATCGCCGCCGCGATCGCCGATGGCCGCGCCAATGACGAAGTCATCGAGATCGAGAACGACTGGCGTTCGAGCGACATCGGCAAGGACCTGAAGAAGGTGCGCAACGTCAAGCCGCTGTGGTCGAAGTTCGGCACGGCGATTGGCGTGGCGCTCGGCGGCCTCGACATGTGGACCAACCAGCTGCTTGGCTTCTCCTTCTTCGGCACGCTCGGCCACGGCAAGACCGATGCCCAGTCGCTGGAGCCGGCCTCGAAGCACAAGAAGATCGACTATCCCAAGCCCGACGGCGTCCTCACCTTCGACCGTCTTTCCTCGGTGTTCCTGTCGAACACCAACCATGAGGAGGATCAGCCGGTTCATCTCAAGGTGAAGGACATGGCGCTGCAGAGGCGCTCCGAGCACGATGTCTATGCCGGCCCCTCGACCCGCTACTGTCCGGCCGGCGTTTACGAGTGGGTGGAGAAGGACGGCGAGGAGGTCTACGTCATCAACGCCCAGAACTGCGTCCACTGCAAGACCTGTGACATCAAGGATCCCAACCAGAACATCAACTGGGTGCCGCCGCAGGGCGGCGAGGGGCCTGTTTATCCTAATATGTGAGGAAGAGGATGGGTGACGCCTGGGCCATAAGACAGGCGCGCATCGATGAGCTGCCGCGCCTGACGGAGATCGAACTCGACGCATTCGCGACTCTTGCGGAGGCGATTGGCGGGGACCGCGAGCCGCATGCACTGCCGCGAAGCATCCTCCAGCAATCCCTCGATGCGGGTCTGCTACTGGTGGCTGCCGATATGGCCGATCACCCGGTCGGCTTTCTTGCGGCGGAAGAGATCGACGAAACGCTTTATGTGAAAGAGCTCAATGTCTCCACGGCATGGCAGAGGCGGGGTGTTGGCCGTGGCCTGATGATGTCTGCTTTCGAGCTGGCGAAGTCGCACGGGCTTTCTGCGGTGACATTGACGACCGACCGCCACGTCCTCTTCAACGCGCCATTCTATGCCTCGCTCGGCTTTGTGCTGACGCCGACTGAGGCGCTTCCACGGTTTCTGCGAGAGAAGCTGGATCACGAAATCTCCGTGGGAATGGATCCCGACCGGCGGGTTGCCATGGTTCTCGCTCTCTAGGGGCGGTTATCCAAGTTGGTCCCGTCCCGATCACGAAAAGGTGTCATGTGCTCCGCCGCCTTTCCGCCAAATTCCTTTCAGGCATCCGCCCGAGTTTAACCCAGTATTAACCATGTTTTTCCTAACGTCGGTTGCATCAATTGAACGTTAAGGAACTGTATTAATGTCGATTTCCCGTCGCGGTTTCGTTCTCGGCGTTTCCGCACTTCTTGCCGGATGCGCCGCCAGCGGTCCTGATCATCGTGCCAATTACGCGGCCCTGCCAGCCGAGAAGTATCCGCTGCCGGCCATGCCGCTCGACAAGCTCGATCCCGAGCTCCGCCGTCAGGAAGTATCATACGCCTCAAGCTACGATCCGGGCACCGTTGTCGTCGATACGCCCGCCCGACGCCTCTATTACATCCTCGGCGGCGACAGGGCGATGCGCTACGGTGTTGGTGTCGGTCGCGAGGGACTGGCGTTTTCCGGCGGCGCCTATGTCGGCCGCAAGGCGGAATGGCCGAGCTGGACGCCGACCGAAAACATGCAGCGCCGCGAGGAACGTTACCGCAAGCTCGCCGGCGGCATGCCTGGCGGTCCGAACAATCCGCTCGGCGCCCGCGCCATGTACCTTTACCGTGGTGGCAACGACACCCACTTCCGTATTCACGGCACCAACCAGCCGCAATCGATCGGTCTGGCCATGTCGAGCGGCTGCATCCGCATGCTGAACCACGATGTCATCGATCTCTATGATCGGGTGACGCCCGGCGCCAAGGTCGTTGTTATCCAGGCCTAGTGGGCTGTTCCAGCCGAAATGAAAACGGGGCTCCTTCGGCCCCGTCTCTCTATTCATAAAAGTGTGCCACTGAGGATCAGCAGCGCCACCGTGAAGTAGATGACCAGCCCGCTGACATCGACGAGCGTGGCGACAAGCGGCGCCGATGCGCTGGCGGGGTCGAGCCTGAGCTTCTGCAGGATGAACGGCAGCATCGAGCCGGCGATGGAACCGAACAGCACGATCCCGATCAGGGCTGCGAAGATCGTTACGCCGATCAGCACCCAGTGCTCGCCGTAATCATAGAGGCCGATGCTCTGCCAGAGCAGGATCCGACCGAAGCCGACGAGGCCAAGGATGGCGCCGAGCACGATGCCGGTCGGCAATTCGCGCAGCAGCACCCGCCACCAGTCACCGAGCTTCAGTTCTCCCAGCGCCAGTGCCCGGATGATCAGCGAGGTCGCCTGCGAACCGCTATTGCCGCCCGAGCTCATGATCAGCGGCACGAACAGCGTCAGCACGATCGCCTTTTCCAGCTCGCCTTCGAAATGCTGCATGGCGCTTGCCGTCAACATTTCGCCCAGGAAGAGAGCGCAGAGCCAGCCCGCACGCTTTTTCAGCATGCCTGCGAAGCTGATCGTCATGTAGGGCTTGCCCAACGCTTCCATGCCGCCGAACTTCTGCGCGTCCTCGGTCTGGTCGGCGATCATCGTGTCGATCACGTCGTCGACGGTGACGATCCCCAGCATATGCCCTTCTTCCCCGATGACGGGCAGGGCAAGCAGGTTGTGTTTGCGGATCAGCCGCGCCACATCCTCCTGCGTCATCAGCGGATCGGCCTTCACGATGCCGCCCTGCTGCGCCACGCTCAGTACCGACGCCTGCGGCTCACCTGTGATCAGTCGGCGCAGGGTGACGACGCTGATGAGCGCCTGCGTTTCGGTGTCGAGAACGTAGATGGCATAAACCGTTTCGCGCGAACGCTCAACCTTGCGGACATGCTCGAGCGTCCGCTCCACCGTCCAGCTTGCGGGAACGCTGACGAACTCTGTCGTCATGATGCTGCCGGCCGTTCGCGGCGGATATCCCATGAGATGCTGGACTGCGAGAGAGGTGGCGCGGTCCAGCTTGGAGAACAGATGCGCCCTTGCGCCTTCGTCCATTTCCTGGAAGAGGTCGGCAACCCGGTCGTTGGCGGTGGCGTTCAACAGCCGTGCGGCATGCTCGACCGGCATTTCGGTCAGCATCGCGGCGGCATGGTGCAACTCCGGGCGACCGAGAATACGGACGGCCTTCTGCTGGGGCAGGGTGGCGAGAACGCCTGCCGCTTCGTGGATGTCGAGTGAGTTCAGACGTTCGACGCGCTCGGCCGTCGTGATGGTGCCGAGGTTGTCGTTGAAGAAACGGGCGGCATGGCCTGCCCGCAGGGGGAAGCGATTGGAGTTCATATGGCTCGCCTTTCCGTCGATCCGCCGTAGCGTCCGACGGGCGAGCCCGACAGGAATCGGTCAGCGCACGAGGGCCGCGTACGGCAAAGGCAATCGACTGCTACTGTCGCTTGGCATCGTGAGATGGCTCCGTTGATATCCGCGGAAAACGGACGTTTTCCTCGTGCGGCACTAGGTGGTCCCAATTGCGGAAAAAGTCAAGCGAGCGAGGTGCTTGCGGCGAGAATGCCGCACCCGCGGCGCGGCATTTCGGGGATGGCGGGAGAGGTGCGTGATTTATCGGCCTCAGAAGCCGGCGAGAACAAGCTTGCCCTTCGTCTTGCCGCTCTCGATCATTGCATGTGCCTTCTTGAGGTTGGTGGCGTTGATCGGCCCCACGGTCTCGTTGAGCGTCGTCCTGATCGCGCCCTCGTCGACGAGTCCGGCGATCCTGTTCAGCAGCTTGTGCTGTTCGATCATGTCGGGTGTGCCGAAGAGCGGGCGGGTAAACATCAGCTCCCAGTGAACGGAAACCGCCTTGCGCTTGAAGGGCACGATGTCGAGCATCTTCGGGTCGTCGATCAGCGCGAAGCGACCCTGTGGCGTAATCGTTTCGACAATCTCTTTGAGATGATCGATGGTGTTGGTCGTCGAGAACACGAAACCGGGCGCGCCGATGCCGAGCGCCTGCACCTGGGCTGCGATCGGCTGCGAATGGTCGACCACGTGATGCGCGCCCAGCGCCTTGACCCATGCCTGCGTTTCCGGCCGCGACGCAGTGGCGATGACCGTGAGGTCGGTCAAGGCGCGGGCGATCTGGATCGCGATCGAGCCGACCCCACCCGCACCGCCGATGATGAGGATCGCATTCGCCGCGCCTGAAACCTTGTCCTGAACCTTCAGGCGATCGAACAGCGCCTCGTAAGCGGTTATCGAGGTCAACGGCAGGGCGGCCGCGGCCGCGAAATCGAGTACCTTCGGTTTGCGGCCGACGATGCGCTCGTCGACGAGATGAAATTCCGCGTTGGAGCCCGGCCGATTGATGGCGCCGGCATAGAACACCTCGTCGCCGACATTGAACAGAGTGACGTCAGGGCCAACGGCTTTGACGATGCCTGCGGCATCCCACCCAAGCACCTTGAACTCCGTTCCGTCGGGTGCGACGCCGGCACGAACCTTGACGTCAACGGGATTGACGGAGACTGCCTTGACCTCGACGAGCAGGTCATGCCCGCCGGCTTCCGGCGTGGGCAGATCGACGTCGATCAATGACGTCTCTGCGGTGATTGGCTGGGGAAGCTTGTAGGCGACGGCGCGCATGGGAAACTCCTGTTCGGTTGCACAGATGCTAGATGCGTCCTATGTTCGGGAAGCGCAAGAATGCACAAATTCTGTACGTAGTACCAAAAAGGATACCGTCAAATGTCGTTGCCGCGGGACAAGCTGACTGAGAATTTTCCCGGCTGCCCCGTCGAGGCGACGCTGAGTTTTCTGGACGGAAAATGGAAGGGCGTCATTCTCTTCCACCTGATGGCGGGCACGCACCGTTTCAACGAACTGCGCCGAAAGCTGCCTGCGGTAACGCAGCGCATGTTGACCAAGCAACTGCGGGAGCTGGAAGAGTCGGGGCTGGTTTCCCGCACCGTCTATCCGGTAGTGCCGCCGCGTGTCGACTATGCGTTGACGCCCCTTGGACAGACGCTGCGGCCGGTAATTACGGCACTAGCGGTATGGGGCGAGCAGAATGTCTTCTGCCGTCCCGATGGCCGCCAGCTGCGTGACGTGACGGCCGATACTGCATCAGCCGCGGCTGCGACGGTCCAGGCGTAGCGATGCCGCGAATACCAGCATCCCCAACACCGAAAGAATGGCGCCGACATAGCCGGTCGCCGCGGAGCCATAGCCCCAGGCGATGACGAGGCCGCCGAGCCAGGCGCCAAGCGCATTGGCAATATTGAAGGCCGAATGGTTGGACGCCGCGGCAAGGGTCTGTGCATCGGCAGCAACGTCCATGAGGCGCGTCTGCAGGGCAGGGCCGGCAGCGAAGCCGCAGCCGATCAGGAACACGCAGAGCCCGAGCATAAAGGGATTGGACGCCGTCAGCGAAAACAGCGTCAGCACAATGATGTTGAAGATCAGCGATCCGCCGATCGTCCCCATGATCGACTTGTCGGCCAACCGGGAACCGACGACATTGCCGGCGTTCATGCCGACGCCGAACAGCACCATCATCACCGCGACCATCCCCGGCTGCAGCATGGCGACCTCGGTTGTCGTATCGGCAATGTAGCTGAACATTGCGAACATGCCGCCGTAGCCGACAGCCGCGATGGCAAGTGTCAGCAGGACCTGCGGGCGCCTGAAGGCCCCGAGTTCGCGCATGAAGCTGGCGCCTTCCGAGACCTCGTCTCGCGGTACGTAGTACCAGATGAGCGCCATGGTCACGAGGCCGATGATCCCGACCGAGGTGAATGCGATACGCCAGTCGAGCGACTGCCCGAAGAAGGTTGCGAGCGGAGTGCCGAGCAGCGTGGCGATCGTCAGTCCGAGCATGACGCTTCCCACGGCCCGTGCCCGCTTGTGCACGGGCACCATCGACGCGGCGACGACTGCCGCCACGCCGAAATAGGCGCCGTGCGGGAGCCCCGTGACAAAGCGAAGGGCAGCAAAGCTCTCGAAGGTCGGCGCTAGAGCGCTCAATATGTTTCCGGTCGCGAAGATACCCATCAGGAGCAGAAGCAGCGAGCGGCGCGTCATTTTCGCCGCGAGTACAGCAATAACGGGCGCCCCGATGACCACACCCAGCGCGTAGGCGCTGATCACGTAACCGGCTTGCGGAATGGTTACGGAGAAGGTGCCGGCGACATTGGGCAGCAGACCCATGACCGCGAATTCGCCAGTGCCGATGCCGAACCCGCCGCAGGCAAGCGCCAGTTGCACCAGCGCGACCGCCATCGGCGAGGGCGCCTCGACGGCTGGGCTGCTATCGATGGAATCGTTTACGGCTATTTGGCTCACGAGAGCTCCTTAGGCATTCTGACGCTTGAGAATGGGCGCGAGGGCAGGATGCCGACCGAGCCGGCAAGCCGGAAAATGATGGGGGATGGAGGAATGCTCCAATATCTCATTATTGGCGACGACACCCGATGGCGTCGAGTGCGTTTTCTGCAGTGCAGCGTCCCTCTCAGCGCATGTATCCATTGCATTGGTTGCGTGGCTCGTGGCGTGGAGGCGGCCGGCGATTAGAGCCGCCTCTGCTTGAAATAGCTCGGCGCGCAACCATCTCTAAGCGGCGCGACAAGTCTCGCGAGGGTTTTCGAAGCTGACAGGAATCTCATGAAGCTTATGGGTTTTTTCAATCGGGACGGCGGGACGTTCCGAACGACCGATATGGAAGCCTATGAGAAGCGCGCCGAGGCGGTGTTCCGTGACGCCGGTCATGACTTCGAGGCCGTCGTCTTCTCCGGAAAGGAGATCGTGCCGGCAATGGAGCGAGCGGCGCGGCGCGACGATCTCGATGGAATTGTTGCCGGCGGCGGCGACGGAACGATTTCGGCGGCCGCCTCGATCGCCTGGAAGAACGGTGTCGCCTTGGGCGTGGTTCCGGCGGGCACCATGAACCTGTTTGCCCGGTCGCTACGCGTCCCACTCGACATATGGACGGCGCTCGAGGTGCTGGCGAACGGCGAGGTCGACAATGTCGATATAGCCAGCGCCAACGGTCGGCCGTTCATTCACCAGTTTTCGGCGGGCCTGCACGCGCGCATGGTGCGCTACCGCAATTCCTACAGCTACCGTTCCCGACTCGGAAAGATGAGAGCGAGCACGCGTGCCGCGCTGGGCGTGGTGCTCAATCCGCCCGAGTTCGAGGTGGAGTTCCGGGCACAGGGTATTCGCGAACATCGCCGCGTCTCGGCCGTGTCGGTGTCGAACAATCCGTTCGGCGAGAATGCGCTGCTCTACGCTGATAACCTGACGGGCGGAGAGCTCGGTTTCTACACTGCAAAGCCGCTGAAGCCACTCGGCGTTGCGCGCCTCGCCTTCGATTTGCTGCGCGGCAAGGTTCGCGAGAACGCCGACGTCATGATCATGCACCCCGCCGAGGTGGATCTCCATTTTCCGAAATTGCATTCCAAGGCGAACTGCGTGATGGACGGCGAGCTTCTGCCGCTCGAGCGCGATGTCGCGCTCAAGCTTCACCCCGGAGAACTGAAGGTTCTGGTGAAACGTGGTTTGGCGGCGCAGGTCGATGAAACGGAGCGCCGCGAGCCGATCAGCTAAGCTAGAGCCGAGGCAAGTAAGTCCGGTAGTCGAAATCGGAAACGGTGCGCAGGTAGGTGATCGCCTCCTTGCGCTTCGTATCGCCGTAGAGTTGCTGGTACCTCTGTCCAAAGACGTCGGCAATGAACGGCGAGGACCGGAAGGTGTCAACCGCCGTCAGGAAATCATGCGTCAGTTGCGTGGTGTTTTCCGGAACATGCGAGGGTGTCGTTTCCTCGCCCGGATCGATCTCGCTGTCCAGCCCAAGCAGCATTCCGCCCAGGATCGCCGTCAGCAGCAGATAGGGATTGGCGTCGGCGCCGGCGACACGGTGTTCGACCCGGGCTGCGGGACCGTCGCGATCCGGAATCCGTACCGCCGTTCCACGGTGCCCGTAACCCCACGTCAGATCGACAGGCGCGAAGGAACCCGGCTGGAAGCGCCGGTAGGAGTTGGCGAAGGGCGCGAAGATCAGCTGTGCCTCGCGCATGCTCTGCAGCATTCCGCCACAGACCGATTTGAGCAGCTTCGGCTCACCGCCTTTGGCGTCCAGGATATTCCGGCCATCCCTGTCTATGATGCTGGCGTGCACATGAAGTCCGGAGCCCGCGTGCTCGGAATAGGGCTTGGCCATGCAGGTCGACTTCAGTCCGTGCTTGCGTGCTGCCTGTTCGACGATCCGTTTCAGGTAGATGCAGTCGTCGGCCGCGGCCAGCGCATCGGCGCGGTGCAGAAGATTGATCTCGAACTGTCCGGGGCCGAACTCCGCCGTCGTCGCATCCGCGGGCAGCCCTTGCGCCTTCGCGTAGGCGCGCACGGTTTGCAGATAGTCGTCCAGCGTATCCACCGCGCTCATGTCGTAAAGCTGGAAACCGTTCGGCTCGCCCTTGTAGGTGAGGCCTTTGGGGGGAGAGGGATGGCCGGTCTCCCGCCAGTCGGGTTCGACGACGTAAAATTCCAGCTCCGTTGCCACAACAGGCGTCAGCCCTCGCTGCTTGTAGCGCTCGAGCATGGCCGCGAGAATGGCGCGCGGGTCCATGAAGCTCGGCGTGCCGTCGAATTCGTGCATCGTCGCCAGCACCTGTATCGAGCCATCGGGCGCCCACGGCATTGGCACACGGCTGCGCTTATCAGGAATGCAGTTCCCGTCGGGATCGCCGACCGACAACGAGAGGCCGGTGATGTCATCGTTGTCGTCGCCCCAGATATCGAGCGACTGCGTGGAGGAGGGGAGCCGGACCTCGCCGGCCCAGATCTTCTTCTGCGCCTCGAGCGGAATCTGCTTGCCGCGCAGGTCCCCGTTCATGCCGACCAGTATGATTTCGATGCGCGGGTCGCCGCCCGCAGCTATGCCGTGCATTTTGTCAGGCGTCATGATCTTGAAAATCCCCTCGGACAAGGCCAAGGTCGTAGCCCATTGGCAAGAGGCTTTCAATCTCTGGGGTGTTTAGCAAATCATGTCCGATACTTACGCGCGTTCGAATATCGCCGGCATCGATGCCGCTCATCACCTTCATCCCTTCTCCGATATGAAGAAGCTGAACGCCGATGGTACCCGCATCATCCAGCGTGGCGAGGGCGTCCACATATGGGATAACCACGGCAGGAAGTATCTCGATGGCTTCGCCGGCCTGTGGTGCGTCAACG
The DNA here is from genome assembly GCF_030380735.1 of Rhizobium sp. S152. GTDB lineage: Bacteria > Pseudomonadota > Alphaproteobacteria > Rhizobiales > Rhizobiaceae > Rhizobium. The sequence goes on from NZ_JAUDRZ010000030.1 coordinate 53,649, forward strand.
TCGGCTACGGCCGCCGTGAGATCACCGACGCCGTCGCCCGCCAGATGAACGAACTGCCCTATTACAACACCTTCTTCGGCACGACGACCACGCCGGCCACGCTGCTGGCAGAGAAAGTCACCGCCCATGCGGGACCGAGCTTCAACCATGTCTTCTTCACCGGCTCGGGATCGGAGGCGAACGACACCTGGTTCCGCATGGCCCGCGTCTATTGGAGCGCCGTCGGAAAGCCGTCGAAGAAGATCGTCATCGCTCGCAAGAACGGCTATCACGGCTCGACGGTCGCGGGCGCCAGCCTCGGCGGCATGAAATACATGCACGAGCAGGGCGATCTCCCGATCCCGGGCATCGTCCACATCGGCCAGCCCTATTGGTACGGCGAGGGCGGGGAACTGTCGCCTGCCGAATTTGGCCTAAAGGTCGCGCGCGAGCTCGAAGCGAAGATTGACGAGCTTGGCGAAGACAACGTCGCGGCGTTCGTCGCCGAACCGGTACAGGGAGCCGGCGGCGTCATCATTCCGCCCGACACCTACTGGCCGGAAATCGATCGCATCTGCAAGGCGCGCAACATCCTGCTCGTCACCGACGAAGTCATTTGTGGGTTCGGCCGGCTAGGCGAATGGTTCGGTCATCAGTATTTTGGCGTGGAACCGGATCTGGCCCCCATCGCCAAGGGACTTTCCTCGGGCTATCTGCCGATCGGCGGCGTGCTCGTCGCCGACCGCGTCGCGGATGTGCTGATCAACGATGTCGGCGATTTCAATCACGGCTTCACCTATTCCGGCCACCCGGTTTGCGCTGCGGCCGCCCTTGAGAACCTGCGCATCATCGAGGACGAGAGGTTGGTCGAGCGGGTGCGCGACGATATCGGGCCCTATTTCGCGAAGGTCTGGGGCGCGCTCGGTGAACATGATCTCGTCGGCGAGGCCCCCAGCGTCGGCCTGATGGGGGCGTTGCAGTTGACCGCCGACAAAAGCAACCGCAAGCGCTTCGAAAAGCCCGATGCAAGCGGTGCGCTGGTGCGCAACCACGCTCTGGCAAACGGGCTCATTCTGCGCGCCACCGGCGACCGCATGCTCGCATCGCCGCCGCTGGTCATCAGCCGCGAGGGGATCGACGAGATCGCGCGCATTGCGAAACTCGCGCTCGATGCCGCCTGGAAAGAGTTGAAAGCTTAATTGGTCGGCCGCGTGGGATAGATCCAGGCGTAACCAAAATACTGCATGTCGTCAGGCCTGCCGCGGGCATATGGAACGGCCATCAGTCTGGCGTCGAAACCGGAATATTGCGTGCCGAGATTCTGCCCCACCCATTGCCTCAGTGCCGACGGCGCGGGCGGCGCGTCTTTCGTGGAAAGCCAGACCAGCAGCACCGGCTTCTCGCTCGTCCAGTTGTAGTCCAGCGTCAAGTTGGCGAAGAACAGCGACATGACAGTCGTATGCGACATCTGGAGGCGCATGTTGCCGGCTGCCAGCCAATCGTTGGTCATGATCAGGCCCGGCGTCTTGCCCTCCTCGGCAACGACCTTCTCGGCAAATGTTGCGTAGGGCACGTTGTAGGCCTGGTAGCTGCCGAACAACGTCGGGAAGTTGACACGGACGAACAGGGCCGTCGGGATCAGCGCCATCATCACCAGCGGCACCACCAGGAAGCGGCGCGCAAAGTTTTCTGGCCTGATGCCCGCAGCCTGCATCTTCAGGCAGAAATAGATCGGCACGAGGAACAGGAACGGCAGCAGCCAGCGATCCCGAAGCGCCGTCATTCCGATCGCGACGATCAGCACCAGCACGATAACGGCGATCGTCACGAAGATCACATCGAAGAAGCGTGTCCAGACGGTCGTCGAGCGCAGATTGCGAAGAAAGGACTTGCCGAAGACGATGGCATAAACGACGAAGGTCGGCGCGACGATCACGACCGCCAGCCGCAGGAACTTGAACGGCCCCTGAATCAGCTTGGCCAGCGCTCCATTCGGCGCGTCCTGCTCCATGATGCCGAGCGTGCGGCCGGAGGCGACAGCGAAATTGTCCAGCAGCCACAGGGCGTGCGGCAGGAAAAGCAGGGCAGCGATGGCGATCGACAGAAGAAAACGCCTGTCGAAGATCCGTGCCCGGCCGTCCGGATGCAGCCAGACGGCAACCAGCGCCGCGACCGCGATCAGCGCGAAATTGTACTTGGTCAGCATCCCCAGCCCGAGCGCCAGTCCGACGACCACATAGGATTTCAGCGACGGTGCCTTCAGCGTCTTGACGATGCCATAGAGCAGAAGGTTGATGGCAAGCATCTGCGCGACGGTGTGGGTGAGGTCGCGCTGCGCTTCCCAGAAAAGCTGCGGGATGGTGAGAAGCGAAAGTGTCGCGATGACCGCGAACAGCCGGTCCTGCAACAGAATACGGGCAAGCTTGTAGTAGCTGAGATAGACCAGCAGCAGAACAAGATTTTTCACCGCCGCGATCGTCGTCATCGAAAGATCGAAGACCGACACGACGGCCGCCTGGAACCAGTTGTATAGCGGCGGCTGGGAATCGTAGCCCAATGCCAGCCACTGCGAGAAGAAGGCCTGCTGCGCTTCGTCGTAGCGCAGGCCGTCAGGCATCGACATGCGAACGGCAAACTCTAGAAGGAAATATCCGGTGAGCAGAAGGACTATGAAGTCCGGTCTGCGCACGAGCAGATTACGCATTCTCATTTCCGTCGAGGATCTGTCGGACGATGTAGTTCGGCGAAGCATCGTCGCGGTAGTAGGTGCGTGCGATCATCTCCGAGAGAATGCCTGTGGTGATAAGCTGCACGGATGACAGCAGAAAGACGATGCCGACCATCAGCATCGGGCGGGTGCCGATATCGTTGCCCATGATGAACTTGTCGAAGAACAGGTAGAGCAGGATCAGCACGGCGATGCCGCCAAGCCCAAGGCCGAGCGAACCGAAGAAGTGGCCCGGCCGCGCCTTGTAGCGCATGAAGAACATCACCGAGAGCAGGTCGAGAATGACGCGGAAGGTGCGCGAGATCCCGTATTTCGACTGGCCGTGCTCGCGCGCATGGTGGGTGACCACCATCTCGCCGATACGCGAGCTCGGTACCACGCCGGCTACCCAGGCCGGAATGAAGCGATGCATTTCGCCCATCAGCTTCACCTGCTTGATGATCGACGCACGGTAGATCTTCAGGCTGCAGCCGTAATCGTGAAGCTTCACGCCGGTGATCCGGCCGATCAGGTAATTGGCGCACCAGGAAGGAATCTTGCGCAGGAGCAGGCCGTCCTGACGGTTCTTGCGCCAGCCCACGAGAAGATCCAGTTCCCGCCGCTCCAGCTCCCGCACCATGGCGGGAATATCCTTGGGATCATTCTGCAGATCGCCGTCCATTGTCGCGATCAGACGCCCGGCGGCGGTGTCGATCCCCGCCTGCATGGCGGCGGTCTGGCCGAAATTGCGCTGCAGGGCGACAATCTTCAGCGTGAGCCCGTCACGGTCAAGGTGCTGTCGCGCGTTGGCGAGCGTCGCATCCGTGCTGCCGTCGTCCACCAGGATCAGCTCCCAGCGGGCGGTGAAGTTGACCATCGCCGAACAGATGCGATCGACGAGCGGCCCGACGCTTTCCTCTTCGTTGAAAATCGGAACGACGAGCGACAGCTCGAAGGGGAGCGCCAGATCGATGGCCTCTGCGACCGAGTCTACCGTTGTCTGCAAGTGCTAATTCTCCTAAAAGGCCACACGGCCGCATCGCGGTTTTCGCCGCAAAGTCAGGAAGCCTAGTACATGAAGTCTCCGGTTGTTGCCAGCCGACAATCCTGGTTTGTCCGCAATCGCATGACGGCGCTCACCGTGGCGATCGTTGCGGCCTATGCTCTTTTCATCCAATGGCTATGGGGATGGCCCGTCATCATCGGGCAATGGGCCGAAGTCGGCGTCTTGCCCGTCGTCGGCGCACTGCTGCTTTTGACGAGCACCTATTTCCTCAGGACCTGGCGCATCTATGATTATTTTCCACAGGCGACCTCAGGTCGCTTCAAGGCCTTGTTCCGGGTCACGCAGATCCACAATCTCCTGAACATCATGCTGCCGTTTCGCGCCGGGGAAACGAGTTTCCCGGTGCTGATGCGCAGCGAGTTCGGCATTCCGCTGGCGCGCGGCACCTCTGCGCTCCTCGTCATGCGGCTGCTTGACCTGCATGCGCTGCTTGCGGCCGCCGGCATCGGCTTCGCGATCGCCTCCATCCACACCGTTCTCGCGTGGATCCTCTGGGCGGCTTTCCTGGCGCTGCCCGTCGCAGGATTTGCCGCGCGTCGGCAATTGCTGAAGATTGCCGTCAAGCTCCTGCCCGCGAAGGCCGCGAAAATTGTTGCAGAGATCGAGAACGGCCTGCCGGCCGATGCCGCCGCATTCGCACGCGCCTGGGCCATGACCGTGATCAACTGGCTGGTGAAGGTCTTGGTATTGGCCTGGGCGCTCGGCCTCATGGGCGTCGAACCGATGGCCGCGAGCTTCGGCGGCGCGCTCGGCGGCGAGCTGTCTTCCGTGCTGCCGGTTCACGCGCCGGGTGGCGTCGGCACTTATCCCGCCGGCATCACCGCCGGCGCTGTTGCCTTCGGCGCGGCGAGCGACAAGGTCGCGCTCGCCGCACTGGCCAAGGCGAGTATCAATGCGCATCTGCTGATCATCGTTTCGGCACTCACGGGCACCGCCATCTCGCTGCCCTTCGGCCGTGCCGCGAAGCATTAAGGCTCGCAGAGCGCCCTTACTGAAACGCCGTTTCGAAGAAGCTTCTGAGCTTGCGGGAATGCAAAGTCTCGGGCGGCATCGCCGCGAGCTTCTGGATCGCGCGGATGCCGATCTGGAGGTGCTGGTTGACCTGCGTGCGGTAGAACGCGGTCGCCATGCCCGGCAGCTTCAGTTCGCCATGCAGCGGCTTGTCGGAGACGCAGAGCAGGGTGCCGTAAGGCACGCGGAAGCGGAAGCCGTTGGCGGCGATGGTCGCCGATTCCATGTCGAGCGCGATAGCGCGCGCCTGTGATAGTCGCTTGACCGGCCCGCGCTGGTCACGGAGCTCCCAGTTGCGGTTGTCGATCGTTCCGACCGTGCCAGTGCGCATGATCCGTTTCAGTTCGAAGCCCTCGTAGCCGGTGATTTCGGCCACCGCACCCTCGAGCGCGACCTGCACTTCGGCAAGCGCCGGGATCGGAACCCAGACCGGCAGGTCGTCGTCAAGCACATGATCCTCGCGCATATAGGCGTGCGCCAGAACATAATCGCCGAGCCTTTGGCTGTTGCGCAGTCCAGCGCAGTGGCCGAGCATCAGCCAGGCATGCGGGCGCAGGACGGCGACGTGGTCGGTGATCGTCTTGGCGTTGGAAGGGCCGACGCCGATGTTGATCATGGTGATCCCGGCATGCCCCTTTTTCTTCAGGTGATAGGCCGGCATCTGCGGCAGCCGCGCCAGCGTCACGTCCGTCTCCGGCTGGCTGGAGCCGGCATGAGTAATGATGTTGCCCGGCTCGACGAAGGAGGTGTAGCCGTCGCCGCCATCCGCCATCAGCTTGCGCGCCCAGGCGCAGAACTCGTCGATGTAGAACTGGTAGTTCGTAAACAGCACGAAGTTCTGGAAGTGCTGCGCGCCGGTCGCCGTGTAGTGGGCGAGGCGGGCCAGCGAATAATCCGTGCGCTGCGCCGTGAAGGCGGCGAGCGGCGAGGGTTCGCCGGGCGGCGGGATGTATTCGCCATTGGCGATCTCGTCGTCGGTCGTGTTGAGATCCGGCGTGTCGAAAAGGTCGCGCATCGGAATGTCTACGAAGGCGGAAGCCGATGCTTCGACATGCGCCCCTTCGCCGAACGCGAAGTGCAGCGGGATCGGCGTGGTCGATTCCGAGACAACGACCGGCACGTTGTGGTTCTTCATCAAGAGGCCGAGCTGCTGCTTGAGATAGTGCCTGAACAGCCGCGGCCGCGTCACGCCGGTCGTGTAGATGCCGGGCGCGGTTACATGCCCGTAGGAGAGGCGGGTGTCGATATGTCCGAAGCTGGTGGTTTCGATCGAAACCTGCGGATAGTAGGCGCGGTAACGCGAGGTGATCGGCGCGCCTTTCGCAAGCTCTGCGAAGTTATCGATCAGGAAGGACGTATTGCGCTCGTACAACTCCGTGAGCAGATCGACGGCGACTGCGGGGTCGTCGATTGTCCGCGGCACGAAGGGAGTTGGAGATGAAACGTCCAGAGGTGCGGAAGAGATTCGTTTGCTCATGAGACATTATAGAGTGATGTTTTTTACAAGCAAACGACGTCTGAATTAGCGGTCGCAGATTTTTGGATGGCCCCGGTCCCTGCATGAGACCAAGGCCGTCATCGTCAGTTGCGTGCGACGCAGGCCGGCCCGCTGCCGTCAAGGCAGGTGTAGTTGGCGCCGAAGTGCGACTGGGCACCGCCGCCGGCATTGCGGCTGACCGCCGCCGAGAATGTCACAGCGAAAATCGCCGCGAATAGCGTGATGATGGTGAAACGTCTTGCCAGTATCATCATTTCCATGGCCTTGCCCCGATATCGCCTTAGCGTTGGGACGTTTTTGCCATGTTCCGGCTGAACCGATGCTGAGATCGCGGTTCATCAGGCGTTCAGAAATGCGACTGCTTTCTCGGGATGCATGAAACGGCCGGCCGGCCGGACGTTTCAAGGCTGGTCAGAGCCGGGTCCAGGTCTGCGACTTGCAGAGTATCTTGAGCACACAGCCCTGCATCTTCAGCGAACCGCCCGAAACGGTTCCCGACCCGCTATAGGTTTTGTCGTTGGAGGGATCGGTAATCTCGCCGGAATAACTCCCGTCCTTGCCAGCCAGTGACCCGATTTTCCTGCCCGCATATTTGCCCGTCTTCAGCGTGATGCAGTAGCCGCCGCCGCACGAGGCGATTACGGCCGTGTCGCCGGAAGCGGTTTTCCAGTTGCCGACGATCGGCTCCTCGGCGCTCGCAACCGTTGCCGAAAGCGCAATCGCGCCTGCGAGAATGAGACTGCGGATCATTCTGTTTCTCCCCCTGATATCCTCGGCGCGCAAAATAACTGACGCGAACGTAAAGGTAAATATCGTTTCCTGCCCGTCAGCCGGGTCTTTTGTCCTGTCTAAAACAGCGGAATTTCAGGCTTTTTTATTTTCGCTGCTTTTATCGTGGTGAACAAAGGGTTGATTTTCAAATCTGAATTTTCAGTAAACATCACCTGAAAATCCTTAATTGATAGGGGATGCGATGTTTAACAAAAAACCAAGTTTACCAAGCGTTTGCACTTTGTTTGTCTCAAATTAATCATGCATTTTAGGCGTTTTTTGAAGGCGCTGGGGCATAGTGGGGTCATCAAACGAGCGGGGCAAACCCGCCGAACCGAAGGGACCAGAAGCCGCGTTAGACGGCAAGGCCCGGAAGGTAAAACAGGGTAAGTCGACAACAGGCTAAACAGGGATAAACCGATGGCACGCTTTGAAATGCACAATGCTGAAATGGCCACCATGGGTGGCGAAAACAACGCCGATGTCTTCTGCGAAATGGGCTTGATGTATGCGACGGGCCGCGGCTGCGCCGTGGATCTGATCGCCGCCCACAAGTGGCTTAACATCGCCGCGATCAAGGGCAACGATCGCGCCGCCGAACTGCGCGCCGATGTCGCCGCCGGAATGGACAAGATGCAGATCGTCGAGGCGTTGCGCGCCGCCCGCGAGTGGATGACGGTTCATTAAGAATGCGTCGATCGAAACAAGAACAACAACCTCTGAAGAGGGGGCTGGCCGGCGCCATGATGCGCCGCGCCGGATCAAACAGAACCGCGACCGGCAGACACAAGGCCGGCGCGGTTCATCGCGTTATGCTTAGCCGAGCGATTTCAGCACTTCGGGCAATGCCGCTTCCAACAGCGCCATGTCGTTCTCCGGGCCGACGCTGACGCGGATGCAGCGGTTGAGTGGCGCCACGCCCGGCATACGGATGAACACGCCGGGTTGCATCAGTCCGTCGACGATAGCGCGCGCATAGGTGCCGTCACGACCGGCGTCGACTGCTACGAAGTTCGTCGCCGAAGCCAGCGGCTTGAGATTGTTCGCCACCGCGATGCCGGAGATCCGTTCGCGCGCCGCGTGAATCTTGCCGACCACCTCGGCGAGATAAGCCTGGTCCTTGAGCGCGGCGATCGCCGCGGCTGTCGCCAGCCTGTTCATGCCGAAGTGGTTGCGGATCTTGTCGAACGCGGATGCCGTGCCTGGCGTGGAGATGGCATAACCGACGCGGGCGCCTGCAAGTCCATAGGCCTTCGAGAAGGTCCGGGTGCGGATCACGTTCGGCAGGTCGATGAGCGTGTGAATGCCGGGCAGGGAGCCTGCCGGACCCGTTTCGCTATAGGCCTCGTCGAGGATGAGAAGCGTCGTTTCCGGGAGGGCGCGGGCGAATTCGACGATGCTCTCCGCATCCCACCAGCTTCCCATCGGATTGTCGGGGTTGGCGAAATAGACCAGCGGCGCGTTCTCGCGCTTGACTGCGTCGAGCAGTCCGCCGAGATCTTCGCGATCGTCCTTGTAGGGCACGGTCACGAGACGACCGCCGAAGCCGTTGACGTGGAAATTGAACGTCGGATAGCCGCCGAGCGAGGTAACCACAGGCCCGCCGGGGTCGATCACCAGCCGGACGATTTGCCCGAGCAGTTCATCGATGCCGCCGCCGATTGCGATATTGGCGGGCGCCACGCCTAGATGCGCGGAGAGCACTTCCTTCAGTTCGTAATTTTCGGGGTCGGCATATTTCCAGATTCCAGTCGCATGCTCCCGCATGGCAGCAATCACGGAAGGGGCGGGGCCGAAGCCGTTCTCGTTGGCGCCGATGCGCGCCTTGACGGCGAGACCGCGCTGTCGCTCGATGGCTTCAGGACCGACAAACGGAACGGTGGAGGGAAGGGCGCTGGCAAGGGGCGTGAAGCGCGAGAAGGCGGACATTTCTGAGGTATTTCCTGGACGATTGAAATCGCGCCAACAATAGGCACGCAAGTCACCATGGCAAGGAAGATTATTTCAACAGGTCGCCGCTACATGCGTGCCGAACGGCTCGCTTCCAGCGCTTCGATATTGCCGGCCATGAAATCGGCGCGAACGACGCGGCGCAGCACTTCCGGCTCCAGCGTGTTGATGAAGCGAACGTTGATCCGCTCGTTGTTGCGGTAGACTTCCGCGCAGCCGATCCGGTGAGCAAGGCCGAGGATGTTGAGGTAATAGTGCTTGGGCAGACCCGCCGCCGAGGAAACGATGAAGCTTGCGCCGCCGCGCGAGATGTCGATGATCTCGGCGCTGCGGATCGAAATGCCGGTAAGGCAGGGCCTGACGGCAACAATCCGGGCGGGGCGCCGCACGTTGAACTGTTCCCAGCGCGCCTCGTAGACTTCGGATTTCACGGTCGCAAGGTGCGTGGCTCGAAGCATCGACATCCCACTTCTCTCCCTAAACCAGCGCGTTTGCGTTCCTGTTCGACTGGAGCGTCACACGAATGCTTTTCGTCTTCGTCAAGGAAGAGAATGCAATTTTAACGAAGTCAATTTTTTTTACGCCGCACAGGTTGCATTGGCCGCAAATCGCGTCGTTGGGTGAAATGCCATATTGGCGAAGCGTTTAGCCGATCACGCGCGTGGCCAGGAACCCGCAGGAGGCCGCGAAAGCGGTGAGAAACGCCCCCCAGGCCATATCGACGACGGTAACCATGATCGGCCAGTTCTTCAGGGTCGCAAGGTTGGTGATGTCGTAGGTACCATAGGCGGCAAGCCCGAGAATCACGGCATTGACGATGACTGTCGTAAGAGATCCGGCGGCGAGCCCCGGCAGCACGGCCAGAAAGACGATGGCTGCCGCGAAGAACACGTAGAATAGCGCAGCGACGGCGAGGTTTGGCGACGGCAGCATCAGTTCGCCCAGTTGGTCGCGGTAGAATGTTCTCGCGACAAGCCCAAGCCAGACTGCATCCAGCGCGAGAAAGGCGATCAGCGTGGCTACATATGCTATGGTGGTCTTCATGCCTGTCTGCTCCTGTTGTCCGTTAATTGCTACGCTTGCGGGACATAGTTGGATCGTTCGGACCCTGAAATAAGGAGATTCCGCTCGAACTCTTTCGGAGCCCGCACGTTCTGTTTTCGTTGAACTTTCCGCGCGCCTCGGCGCCCGGAACAAAAAAACGAGGAGATTGAAATGGCTGACATCAGGGTCCCTTGGAAATCATGGGTGGTCGTCTGTGATGGCGCAAAGGCTTTGATCATGCAAAACGCCGGCGACGCGCAGCTGATGAACTTGAAGGTTGAAGAGACGCTGTCGCAGCCGAGCGAGGTCGATCGCGACATCGGAACCGATAAACCCGGCAGGACCTACTCGGCCGATGGCACAAGCGGCAGCGCGGTGGCCGAAACCGATTGGCACGACCAGGCGGAAGCGCAGTTTCTCAAGGAGGTTGCCACGAAGCTGGATGAGATCGTCCACGAGAAGAACGGCAGCCATATCATTCTCGTCGCGCCGCCTCGGGCGCTCGGAACACTGAGGACATGCCTCAGCGCGGATGCGCAAGCCGCCATTTCGGCTGAAGTTCCAAAGGATTACACGAATCTGCCGGTCGATCAGATCGAAAAGCGGCTTGCCGCGTGACGAAGAGGGCGCGGGCTCCGTCCGCGCCTTCTCCTTTCACACCTCGAAATTCAGTCGCAGCACATGGTGCAGGAATTCGGCATTGATCAGCATGTTGAAGCTGATCGTCACCAGTTCCGCCTCCCGCTTGACGACGGTCGCGCCGAGTTCATCGTGGATGCCTAGTATTTCGAGGAAGAAATGGTTCGGCACTTCGACGCTTGGATTGACTTCGAGCACGGCGCCGGCAAGCGTGATGGTGCGGATCAGGCATTTGACCTGCGTGCCAGTGCTCAGATGGTGGCCAACGAAGATGATCTTGCCCGGACGGTCGAGCGAAAATTCCTGGTAGGTCGGTTCCGCATTTTCGCTATCGAGGTGCATCTGAAAGGCCATGTCAGCCTCCGCTGGTTATATGTGTTGAGACTAACTCAAGAATGCTGACAACTCTTGAAGAAGACGTTTAAAACCTGAAGCTTATGCGTGTCTGAAGTGAAAATCGGCTGATTTATGAGCAAAAGCGGGGCTCATTGCCTGTTGTTTCGGCAAGCTTGACGGCGGAGCGGTCATCAGGCATACCACGACGAGGTTCAGGAACGCCTGCCGCTCGCGGACGACAGTCCATGGTGAAGTTCCGGATATGGAATGGTCACACGCCAATTGGTGCATGCTGACTGCAGGCAATGCGAGCTCCCTGGTTGCGGTCGTAATGGCATGCCTTCCGAAAGGCTCAATCCGTGACTGCTTACCCGTCAATCGATGAACTGAAATCCCAGGCGAAACGCTTGCGTCAGGCAATGACCGAACGCGGTACCGCCATCGCTCATGGCGCCGCCCTCGAACTCGTGGCCTCGCAATATGGTGTGCGCGACTGGAATACGCTCGCCGCGCTGGCCTCGAAAACCAACATGCCGCCCCTGGCCGGCATCACGGTCGGTGCCCGTATTCGCGGCCGTTATCTCAACCAGCCGTTCAGCGGCCAGGTTCTGGCCTTGGCCGCGTTGCCGGGAGGAGATCACAAGATCACCATCCACTTCGATGAGCCGGTGGATGTCGTCACGTTCGAGAGCTTCTCGGCCTTTCGCCAGCGCATCAATGCGCAGATCGACGAGAACGGCAGATCGCCGCGCAAAACGTCGGACGGCATTCCGCATCTGGTTCTGGATCTCTGAAATGGGCGGGCCGCGTCTCGCGACGCGGCCGCTCTCTCACGGCTTCAACAGCCATTCATGCTCCGGGGCGTTGTAGAACTTCCAGATCCGCTTCGGGCCAGCCATCACGTTCAGATAGTAGAGATCATAGCCGTGCGTGGCTGCGCAGGGGTGATACCCCTTAGGCACCAAAGTCACGTCGCCGTCCTCCAAGACCATCGCCTCGTCGAGCGACCGGTCGTCGGTATAGACGCGCTGGAAGCCAAAGCCCTGCGGCGGGTTCAGGCGATGATAGTAGGTCTCCTCGAGGAAGCTCTCGTTCGGCAGATTGTCCTGGTCGTGCTTGTGCGGCGGGTAGGAGGAGGTATGCCCGCCTGGCGTGATCACCTCGACGACAAGCAGCGAATAGGCCGACGCATCGTCCTCGGGCATGACGTTGTTGACATAGCGGACATTCGTGCCCTTGCCGCGCGTCAGCGGCGGATGCGTGCCCGGCGGAATCGCCTTCGCCTCATAGGCGCCGCCCCCCGGCGCCGAGCAGACCGCGAGCTCCAGATCGGTCTCGGCCGTCACGGACCAAGCCGATTCCATCGGGATATAGAGCGCATGCGGCGCCCCATCGAACGGGCTCATGCGCTCGCCGAGCGTGCCGAAATCCCGCGTCCCGGCGCTGGCCTTGCCCTTGCCGCTCACCCAGACGAGGCAGACTTCGCGCTCGCCTGTTTCGCCGGACACGGTCTCGCCGGCCTTCAGTCGGTGCAGATCGAAGCCGACATAGGTCCAGCCGGCGCTCTCGGGCGTGACATGGGTGACGCGGCCGTGCGTGCCTGTTGGTTTGACTTTGAGGTTTGGCATATGTGTCTCCTCGAAATTCTCTTAGTCAGTGGGTGCGGCCCCTCATCCGGCTGCCACCAGTCTCTTCTCCCCCACGGAGAGAAGGTGCCCGAAGGGTCGGACGAGGGGGCCACTTGCTCCAAGTTTCAGCGTTTCAACCTGAGGCCCTCAAGCCCCCTTCGGAAACCCTTCCGTCTCCACCGTATACCCGGCAGCCGTCATCACCCGCATCAGTTCGGCGTGACCGATCTCCGCCATCTTCTGCGGCGGCGCCTTGCGCGGATCCTGCTCGGCTTCGACCACGAACCAGCCTTCATAGCCGTAATCGGCAAAACGCTTGACGATCGCGCCGAAATCGAGCGAGCCGTCGCCGGGCACGGTAAAGGCACCGAGCGCCACAGCGTCGAGGAAGGACTGGCGGCTGCGATCAAGCCCGTCGACGATGCCCTGGCGGATATCCTTGACGTGGACGTGGTTAATGCGGGCGTGATGGTTACCGATCGCGCGCAACACGTCGCCGCCGGCAAAGGCGAGGTGACCGGCGTCGAGCAGCAGCGGAATGCCTTCTCCCGAGTTGCGCATGAAGGCGTCGAGCTCCGGTTCGGTCTCGACCACGGCGGCCATGTGATGGTGGTAGGAGAGCGGCATGCCCTGTTCCGCGCACCATTCGCCGAATTGCGTCACCTTGCGGGCATAGGCCTTCATCTCGTCGTCGGAGAGTTTCGGCTTGGTGGAAAGCGGCTTGGAGCGATCGCCTTGGATCGAGCGGCCGACTTCGCCATAGACGATGCAGGGCGCGTTGACGGCCTTGAAGAGCTCGATCATCGGCGCGATGCGATCCTTGTTGGCCGCAAGATCTTCATCGACCAGCGTGCCGGAGAACCATCCGCCGCAAAGCGTCACGTCGGCCGCCTTCAGGATAGGCAGCATCTCCCGCGGATTATTGGGGAACCGACGTCCCTGTTCCATGCCGGTAAAGCCGGCGCCGCGGGACTGCCGTAGGCATTCCTTGAGCGAGACGTCGTCGCTGAGTTCCGGAAGATCGTCGTTCCACCACGCGATGGGCGACATGCCGAGTTTGGCTTTCATTGTTGTTTCTCCTCGTCATTCTCTAAAGTCAGCGAGCGCGGCCCTCTCATCCGGCTGCCGCCACCTTCTCCCCGGTGGGGAGAAGAGACTCGTGGCGGGCCGCCCGCTGCATCTTCCCTTCTCCCCAACGGGGAGAAGGTGCCCAAAGGGCGGATGAGGGGGCTCCAGGCTCCAACGTCTAACTAATCTCACCCAATCCGCTGCGCCGCACGCGCCTTCACATAGCCCGCATGCGCCTTGTTCACCTGCTCGCGCGGGCTGACTTCCGGCACCGCCACATCCCACCAGTGCCCGCCGGCTTCCGTGGTAATCAGCGGATCGGTATCGATCACGAACACCGAGGTCCGGTCGTTCTTCTTCGAATCGGCAATCGCCTTCTCTAGCTCGGCGATCGAGGCAACCTTGACCGCGATCGCACCCATGCTCTCGGCATGCGCCCGGAAATCGATCTCGGGCATCACCTCATGATAGGCGTCTTTCAACAGATTGTTGAAGTTGGCGCCGCCGGTCGCCATCTGCAGCCGGTTGATGCATCCATAACCGCGATTGTCGAGCAGCACGATATTGAGCTTCAGCCCGAGCATCACTGATGTCGCGAGCTCCGAGTTGAGCATCATGTAGGAACCGTCTCCAACCAGCACGAAGACCTCCTTATCCGGATGCGCCATCTTGGCGCCGAGGCCGCCGGCGATCTCGTAGCCCATGCAGGAGAAACCGTATTCCATGTGGTAGCTACCCGGCGTCGTCGCCGGCCAGAGCTTGTGCATCTCGCCCGGCAGACCGCCGGCGGCGCAAAGCCCGATCGCTTTTTCCAGATCGATCGAGCGCGTCACGGCCCCGATCACTTGCGCGTCGGAGGGGAGCGCGGCATTCGTGGACGCCATCGCCTCGGCGGCGGCTTCCATCCAGATCTTCTTTTCTTTCTCGGCCTTCTCGGCCTGTGCAGCCGGCGCCTTCCAGTCGCCAAGGCCCGCCGAGATCGCCTTCAGCCCCTCGCGCGCGTCGGCGACGACGGGGTGTCCGTCATGCTTGACGGCGTCGTAAGCGGCGATATTGACGCCGAGAATCGACAGCTTCTCGTTCTTGAAGAGAGCCCAGGAACCGGTGGTGAAGTCCTGGCAGCGCGTGCCGACGGCAATCAGGAGATCGGTGTCTTCGGCCAGCGCATTAGCCGCCGACGTGCCGGTGACCCCGACGGAACCAAGCGCCAGCGGGTGCCGCTCGTCGATCGCCGACTTGCCGGCCTGGGTGACGAGGACAGGAATGCCGTGCGCATCGGCGAACTCGGTGAGTTCCTTCGTCGCCCGTGAGTAAAGAACACCGCCCCCTGCAATGATGACAGGCTTCTCGGCCCTCTTGATGAGCGCGATGGCATTGGCCAGTTCGTCGGCATCGGGGCGAGGGCGGCGCGTCGTCCAGACCTTCTCTTCGAAGAAGCTTTCGGGATAATCGAACGCTTCGGCCTGCACATCCTGGCAAAGCGACAGCGTGACGGGACCGCAATCCAGCGGATCCGTCAGCACCTGCATGGCGCGCTTCAGCGCGGAGATGATCTGTTCCGGCCGCGTGATACGGTCGAAATAACGGGATACCGCGCGGAAGGCGTCGTTGGCCGAAACCGTGCCGTCACCGAAATCCTCGATCTGCTGCAGCACCGGATCCGGGGCGCGGTTGGCGAAGACGTCGCCGGGCAGGAAGAGCACGGGAATGCGGTTGACATGCGCCACGCCCGCCGCCGTCACCATGTTGAGCGCGCCGGGGCCGATCGATGTCGTGCAGGCCATGAAGCGCTGGCGGAAGCTCGCCTTGGCATAGGCGATTGCGGCATGCGCCATGCCCTGTTCGTTATGCGCACGGTAGGTCGGCAATTCCCCGCGCACCTGATAGAGCGCTTCGCCGATACCGGCGACGTTGCCATGGCCGAAAATCGCCCAGACGCCACCGAAGATCGGCACGGTCTTGCCGTCGACAACGGTCATCTGCTTCTTCAGAAAGTGGGTGACGGCCTGCGCCATCGTCAATCGTACAGTCTTGCCCATCGGGTCCTCCCGAACCTTCACTCTATCTATTTTCCCCTCCCCAACCCCTCCCCACAAGGGGGAGGGGCTAACTTGCCGTGCTCTCCGCCTTTCACCACAACCATTCATCCGCAGAGATGTCGATTGCGAAGAGAGGCGGTGCCTCAAGTCAAAGCCCCGCCCCCTTGTGGGGAGGGGTGGGGGAGGGGTCTTAATTCCTTAGTTCAGACCGCGCGTCTTCAACCACGCCTCGGTCAGCTCCCGGAAGCGTCCGGCCATATCCGATATCGCTTCCTCGTCATTGATCTTGCCCGACAGCCAACCTCGGGCGGCCTCGGCAAAAATCGTGCGCCCTACGGCAAAGCCCTTGACCGAAGGGGCGGCCAACGTTGCCTCGAAGCCCTTCAGCAACTCGTCCGCCGGCGCCTCGAGCCCGAGCAGCACGATACCGCGGCACCATGGATCGTTCTTCGCGATGACGGCGTCGATCTTCTTCCACGCCGCGCTTGACGCCTGCGGCTCCAGCTTCCACCAGTCCGGCTTGATGC
The DNA here is from genome assembly GCF_030380735.1 of Rhizobium sp. S152. Taxonomy (GTDB): domain Bacteria; phylum Pseudomonadota; class Alphaproteobacteria; order Rhizobiales; family Rhizobiaceae; genus Rhizobium. The sequence continues at coordinate 69,912 of NZ_JAUDRZ010000030.1, forward strand.
CGAGCGCGTAAAGTTCCTCCATCGCCGTCGAGATCGTATCGTCGGTGAGCGGGCCGTTCTTGCTGGCGATGATCTCGACCAGCAACTCGCGACCGACCTTGCGCGCCGCCTCGAACAGCGCCCGCAGCTTCTCCTGTTGTTCCGTCTTCAGCTCGGCCGGATCATCAGGATGATAGAAGCACAGGCACTTGATGCAATGGTCGAGCGGCCATTCTGTGAGCTGCGAGCCGATATCCTGGCTGAATTCGAAACGGAGCGGCTTCGAGCCCGGCAGTTCGACCGGCCGGCCGATCCAGGAGAAATTCTTGGTCGCTGCGTCGAAGAAGGCGTCGCGGCCGAATCGCTCGTCGATCAGCATGCCGTAGCCGCTGCGGCCATCTGCAACACGCGCGGCGGCCTCGACCGCCAGCCGCTTGAAGGCGACGATCCGCTTGTAGTCGACGCCGAGTTCGTCGCAGACGCTGGTCAGCTGCGAGCGGTGATCGATGGCGAGCGCCATCAGCAGCGGAATATCGCCCTTGCGGTTCGAGGCCCAGTGGATGTGGTTGATCGCCTCGTCCTTGCGCAGCGCCCGATGCTTGCTGCCGTTCTTCAGGAAGAAATCGAGCTCCGCCCAGGTCGGATATTCCGGCGAGCAGAGCAGGCGCGAAACCGCGAATGCGCCGCAGGCATTCGCCCATGTCGCGCAGGTCTTCAGCGGCTCATCCTTCAGCCAGCCGCGCAGGAAGCCGGACATGAAGGCATCGCCGGCGCCGAGAACATTGAATACCTCGATCGGAAAACCCTCGCCGACGATGCCGGCTTCCAGATCGTCCGAAATCGGCCCGTCATAAACGATGCAGCCCATGGCGCCGCGCTTGAGCACGATCGTCGCCGATGAAAGGCGACGGATTTCCTTCAGCGCGCCGAGCACGTCGTCGGCGCCCGATGCGATCAGGATCTCCTCTTCCGTGCCGATGATCAGGTCGCAATCCGGCAGCGTCTCCTTCATCTTCGAGGACACGCGGTCGGACTTCACATAGCGCTCGAACCCTTCGGCGTGGCCTGCGAGGCCCCACAGATTCGGCCGATAATCGATGTCGAAGATCACCTTGCGGCCATTGGCCTTGGCGATGCGGATCGCCTTGCGCTGCGCCGCTTCGGTATTGTCTCGCGAGAAATGCGTTCCCGACACCAGCACCGCGCGCGACGACTTTATATAGGCCTCTTCGATATCGCCTTCGTCGAGCGCCATGTCGGCGCAGTCCGAGCGATAGAAGATCATCGGCGAGACGCCTTCGGCCTCGACCGCCAGAAGCACCAGCGCCGTCAGGCGCTCCTTGTCGGTCACGATGCCGTCGGTCGTCACTCCTTCGCGTGCGGACTGCTCGCGGATGAATCGTCCCATCTGCTCGTCGCCGACGCGTGTGATCAGGCCCGACTTCAGGCCGAGGCGCGCCGTGCCGATCGCGATATTGGCTGGGCAACCACCCACGGATTTGGCGAATGAGGCGATGTTCTCGAGTTTGGAGCCGATCTGCTGGCCATAGAGATCGACCGACGAGCGGCCGATTGTGATCACATCAAGCGTCGGCCCCGGATTTGCGCCCGGATCTGATTGCACCATGATGTCCTCCCATTGGATCTTGGCTTCGGCTGTTCCGCCGATGATATCGATCAATGAAACAATGGTTCCGCCATCATGTCAATTCGGAATGTTTATTCCATTTTCCTTTTTGTCGATTTTGCGGGAGAGCGCTTCCGCCGCCGCTCCGCGATCGCCACCGGCAGCGCCATCGCGAGGGCCATGGAGGCCGAGAGCGAACGGAAACCGGCGAAGTCAGCCTCCGCAACCTCGAACCAGCAGGTGGCGCGAGCGGCGAGAGGCGAGAAGGCCGAGTCGGTGATCGCGATCACAGGCACGCCGCGATCGGCCAGATGCTCGGCTTGGGTCAGGCTTTCCGCCGCATAGGGCGAAAAACTCGCCGCGATCGCCGCATCCGCGGGCGTGGCGAACTGCACCATCTCGGGATCGACCCCGTTGGGCGACGCCACGATCTGATGACGGATATTCAGCTTCGAGAAGGCGTAGCTCATATGGGCGCTGAGCGGATAGGAGCGCCGCTTGGCGATCAGATAGATCGTCTCTGCGCCGGCAAGGATATCGATTGCCTTGCTGAAGGTCTCGCTCTGTACCGTGGTTGCCAGCCGGTTCACGGATTGGCTGGCGGCGGAAAGAAAGCCGGAAAGCAGATTGGCATCCTCGTCGTCGCCGCTTGCCGCATCGAGTGTCACCAGCCTTTCTTCATAGGTGAGCGTCCGGTCCCGCAGGCGCTCGCGAAAAATGCTCTGCAGATCGGAGAAACCCTGATAGCCGAGATGATGCGCGAGCCGGACAAGGGTCGATGGCTGCACCTGCGACGCCGCCGCGATGCTCGCCGTCGTGCCGAAGGCAACCTCGTCGGGATTGGCGAGCGCAAAGGCGGCGACCTGCGCCAGCCGTTTCGGCATGCTTGCCTTGCGCTCGATGATGGCGCTTCGCAGGCTCTCGAAGTCACGGGGAACGCGGGAATGCGCCTTGTCGTCAGAATCCATGTCTGCTTTCCGCAAAGTGAAACAAATATTCCATTTCGCGACCATAAGTGATTTCGGATCGCGGACCTAATTCTTTTTGTGACAGCGAACTGCCCGCGATATCAGTGGCTACGCATACTTGTTGCCCTCATTGGCGCCCTTGCCAAAACGGTCCAGATATTCCAAAAAATGAGCGGGAGATGGAGGAGTTCAATGAAGCCACTGGGAGTAGGCCTCATCGGCACGGGCTACATGGGCAAATGCCATGCGCTCGCCTGGAACGCGGTAAAAGCCGTCTTTGGAGACGTTGCCCGTCCGCGCCTCGTGCATCTTGCAGAGGTCGACACGCAACTGGCAGCCGCGCGCGCCGCCGAATTCGGCTTCGATAAGGCGACCGGCGACTGGCGCACATTGATAGGCGATCCCGATGTCGACGTCGTCTCCGTGACGACGCCAAACCAGTTTCATCCCGAAATGGCCATCGCGGCGCTTCAGGCCGGCAAGCACGTCTGGTGCGAAAAGCCGATGGCGCCCGCCTATGCGGACGCCGAGCGCATGCTGGCCGCGGCCCGGTCGTCCGGATGCGTCGCTGCCCTGGGTTACAATTATATTCAGAACCCCGTTATGCAACATATCAGGACGCTGCTCGACGAGGGCGCCATCGGTGCGGTCAATCACATCCGCGTCGAGATGGACGAGGATTTCATGGCCGATCCGGAAGCTTTCTTCTATTGGAAGAGCGAGCGGGCGTCCGGTTATGGCGCGCTCGATGATTTCGCCGTGCACCCGCTGTCGCTTCTCTGGTATCTTTTCGGCCATGCCGAGACAGTCATTGCCGATATGACCAAGCCCTATGCCGACCGGCCGTTGCCGCAGGGTGTACGACGCACCGTCGAGAATCACGATGCAGCCAGTGTTCTGATGCGCCTCCAAGGCGGCATCTCCGCTGTTCTGATGGCAAACCGCGCCGCCTGGGGGCGCAAGGGGCGGATCGCATTGCAGATCTTCGGCTCGAAGGGCTCGATTCTCTACGACCAGGAGCGGATGAACGAATTCGATCTCTACCAGACTGATGGCCGCGCCACCGAGCAGGGCTTCCGCAAGGTGCTGGCTGCGCCGGCGCACCAGCCCTATGACCGTTTCACCCCCGCGCCGGGCCATGGCCTCGGCTTCAACGATTTGAAGATCATCGAATGCCGCGAGCTCATGCGTGCGATTTCAGGCGAGCCTGCGTCGATCGTGACATTCGAAGACGGTCTCAGGATAGAGAAGTCTGTTCACGCCATGGCAGAGTCGTTCCACGAGCGCCGCTGGATCGAGATCGGATAGGCCGATTCTCTTCCGGTTGACGGGGCAAGGGGCAGGGGGTAGGCCTTTGCCGGAACGCGCAATTATCGGGTGGGAGTAGCATCGTGACGGACAGATTGGTGATCATCGGCGCGGGACAGGCAGGCTTTGCATTGGCGGCCAAGCTCCGGGCGCTCAAGGATACGCGCCCGATCACCATCATTGGCGCCGAAAACGCCTTGCCCTACCAGCGCCCGCCGCTCACCAAGAAATACCTGCTGGGCGAGATGGCCTTCGATCGCCTGATGTTCCGCCCCGAGCAGTGGTACGCGGACAACGATGTGGACATTCGCCTTTCCACCTGGGCCGAGCAGATCAAGCGCGAGAGCAGGCAGGTGATCCTTCAGGATGGTTCGGTTCTCGAATACGGCACGCTCGCGTTGACGACCGGCTCCACGCCGCGCGCCTTGCCGGCGGCGATCGGCGGCGATCTCGAGGGCGTCTATGTGGCGCGCGACAAGCGTGACGCGGATCTGCTTGCGGACGAGATGCGCCCGGGCCGTCGTGTCCTTATCATCGGCGGCGGCTACATCGGCCTGGAAGCCGCGGCCGTTGCGCGCCATCGCGGCCTCGAAGTGACCGTGATCGAGATGGCCGACCGAATTCTGCAGCGCGTCGCCGCCAAAGAAACTGCCGACATCATGCGCGTCATCCACGAATCGCACGATGTCGTCATTCGCGAAAAAACCGGCCTGAAGCGCCTCGTCGGCAAGGATGGCCGCGTTTCGGCGGCCGCGCTCTCCGATGGCTCGACCATCGGGATCGATTTCGCCATCGTCGGCATCGGCGTGGTGCCGAACGACCAGTTGGCCAAGGAAGCGGGCCTCGAGGTCGCCAACGGTATTGTCGTCGACGAATTCGCCCGTTCGTCCGATCCCTCCATTTATGCCGCCGGCGATTGCGCCGTGCAACCCTGGGAAGGCGGCCAGATCCGTCTCGAATCGGTCCAGAACGCCGTCGATCAGGCCGAAGCCATCGCCGCGATCATCGCCGGCGGCACATCTCCCTATGAGCCGAAACCGTGGTTCTGGTCCGATCAGTATGATGTGAAGCTGCAGATCGCCGGCTTCAATCTCGGCTACGACGAGACGCTTCTGCGGCCCGGCTCCCGTGAAGGCGCGCACTCGGTCTGGTACTTCCGCAAGGGCGTTTTCATCGCCGTCGACGCCATCAATGACGCCAAGGCTTACGTCGCCGGCAAGAAGATGCTGGAAATGGGCATCAACCCCGACAAGTCGATCCTTGCCGACGGATCGGCGGATCTGAAGCAATTGCTGGCCCAGAGCTGAGCCGGCTTTTCTTGGCGGACAAAGCGGAAAAACCGCTTGCGTCCCCCAGCGAATGACTCTATCAGGCTCTCGACCGGAGAGGTGGCCGAGTGGTCGAAGGCGCTCCCCTGCTAAGGGAGTATACCCGGAAGGGTATCGTGGGTTCGAATCCCATCTTCTCCGCCATTTTCCCGAAATTCCTGCAGTACGTTCCGGTTTCGCCCGGACCAATCCGGTTCGCTGTGGCGATTGCCGATCTCGGGAAACCTGACGCACCCTTATCCTGCCAGACGCCGCGCTTGCTCGCTGTCATCAATCGCACGGGATAGGATTTTCTCTATATATAAGGTGCGCGGTCCGGCATCGCCACGCTCGGGGATTCTCTCCGCTAAGCTCTCTCTCCGATTTCGGGCGGCGAGCCCCTGGAAATCTCATCGCCAGAATCACCGACAGAATCATCGGCAGGTCATCAACCTGATTCTTCCTTGGTCGCCGTGCTTCGCCTGGGGCGGTCGTGCGCGACACCGGCACGTGTCCAGCTGGAAAAGCGCCGAATCCGGCGTAAAACGGGTGCCAATGTGGCACATGCGCTTATAGTGCTTGCGCGGTCGCCTCTCCGAAAGGTCCGTAAATTCAGGGGTTTCTTAAGAAAGTATAAAGAAATCGGCAGGCCGCTCGCCGCATTTGTGGCCTTTCAGCAACAGGGCATGGGGAAGGCTGTCGCAAATCCATCAAACAGGTCAGTTGGTGATTGCGTGACGGGCCGCGTCTTGTATTTTCAACCTCGGAAGCAAGGGCGGTTGATCGTCCGACTTCTTCAAACACGGGGATGGGGCAGGGAACGCTGCCTAACGGCGAAAAACCCAGACCCGATCGAAACTTGAATTGGAGGTCAATATGAACATCAAGAGCCTTCTTCTCGGCTCCGCTGCTGCTCTCGCAGTAGTTTCCGGTGCTCAGGCTGCTGACGCTATCGTTGCTGCCGAGCCGGAACCGGTCGAATACGTTCGCGTTTGCGACGCATACGGCACTGGCTACTTCTACATCCCGGGCACGGAAACCTGCCTGAAGATCGAAGGTTACGTTCGTTTCCAGGTTGACGCTGCTCCGGATGCTTCCGGCTCGTCTGACTGGAACGCATTCACCCGCGGTCAGGTTCAGTTCACGGCTAAGAGCGACACCGAGTACGGCCCGCTCACCGGCGTGATCGTTCTGCAGGCGAACGCAAACAACGCCTCCGAACAGGGCACGATCCTTGACTCGGCTTACATCGACATCGCCGGCTTCCGCGCTGGTCTGTTCTACAGCTGGTGGGACGACGGCCTCTCTGGCGAAACCGACTCGCTCGCTTCTGGCGCAACGCTGCATAACTCCATTCGTTACCAGTATGAGTCTGGCGACTTCTACGCCGGTATCTCGGTTGACGAACTGGAAGACTCCATCCACGGCACGATCTTGAACGATCCGGACGGCATTCCCGCTTCCGGCGACGAGTTCACCACGGGTCTCGGCGAAAGCCGGAACAACGTTGGTATCGCTGCTGGCATCGGCGGCAAGGTCGGCGCGTTCAGCTACCAGGTCATCGGCGGCTACGACACCGACACCGAAGAAGGCGCTATCCGCGCTATGGGCACTGTTGCAATCGGCCCGGGCACCCTCGGCCTCGCAGCAGCTTGGGCTTCTGGCCCGAACGCCTACTACGAAGAGTCCGAGTGGACGATCGCTGCTGAATACGCTGTCCAGGCAACTGACAAGCTGAAGATCACTCCGGCTGTTCAGTACTTCGACAACGTTCGCAACGGTGGCTATGTTGGTACTGTTACCGACACGACCGACTTCAGCAGCGACGACGCTTGGAAGGTTGGTCTGACGGTTGACTACCAGATCGTAGAAAACTTCTACGCCAAGGCAACTGTTGACTACACCGACGTTGACGGTGGCGATGACGTGACCAAGGGCTTCTTCCGCCTGCAGCGCGCATTCTAATCTGATCTGACTTAGGTCAATCAGGAAAGCCCGGCTCTCGAGCCGGGCTTTTTGTTGTCTGGAGATGAATGATCGCGCGGCTCGGCCAGGGCACACGGCCAAACTAGATCGTCGCGATGAACGCTCTGATCGCGCCGAGAATGGGCTCCAGATGCAGCAGCGGTGCGTGTCCCTGGCCGCCGGCCACGATTTGGGACAATCCCGGATGCTCGGTTTCCATCCTTCGGATGGTCGTTTCGGAGATGAGATCGGAATTCTCGCCCTTCACGAGCATGAGCGGAATTTCGGCCAGTCTGGCATATTGCGGCCAGAGGTCGGGCAGCGGCCGTGCGAAGTCGATGTTCCGCAGTTGCGCCGCGATCGCAGGATCGAAGTCGGGAAGAAGCATGCCGTCCACATCGCGGAAGATCGCCTCGGCCATCTCGCGCCAATCATCGTCTGACAAAGCTGGAAATTCCGAGAGATGGCGCATCTTCAGCGCAATCACCGCCTCGCGCCAGTTCGCCGGCGCCTCGGCGGTGTTCAAATAATCCCTTATTCGCATAAGCCCCTTGGGTTCCAGCTCCGGTCCTATGTCGTTGAGGATGGCCGCAACAAGGAACTCGGGCGCCCGTTCGGCCAGAAGATGCACAATGAGCCCGCCGCGCGAGGTCCCGATGAAGATCGCTCTGTCGATCCCGAGATGTCGGCACGCTGCAACGACATCACCAGCCTCGACGGCGAGGTTGTAGTTCTGAGATTCTCTGTCCCAATCCGACAGCCCGCGGCCGCGATAGTCGATGCTCACGACCCGATGCGGCGTAACGGTTTGCCGTGAAAGCGCTATTGCAAGCGGATGAAAGTCGCGGCAGTTTCTGGTCAACCCCGGCAGGCAGACGATCGCCGGCCTTCCAGCGGTAGCGGTCGGCTCCGGATCATAGTCGCGCGCATGAAGCGTCAGCCCGTCGTCCGAGGCATAATGGACATCGCGAAAAACTGGCTTCTCCGGTGCGGTCACGGTGCTTTCCTGATCGACATCGGTAGAGAGTAGCTTCTCATGCCGCCGTGGCAACCGGGATCAGGAAGCCGAGCGGCCGCCGATCAGGTCGCGTTCGATATCGGTCGGCTGTCCGAGCCGCGCCTTGTAGACCTCGTAGTTCTCCATCACGCGCTGCACATAGTTGCGCGTCTCGGGGAAGGGAATGCGTTCGATCCAATCGACGATCGCGTCGGCCGATTGTCCGCGCGGGTCGCCATAGCGGCCGATCCATTCCGGAACGCGCTTCGGCCCGGCATTGTAGGCGATGAAGGTCATGATGTAGGAGCCGCCGAACGCGTCGATCTGCTCGCCGAGATAATGCGCGCCGAGGGTTGCGTTATAGCCGGCATCTGCCGTCAGCTTGTCGGCGGAATAGGCGATGTTATGTCGCTTGGCGACAGCCTTGGCAGTGCCCGGGAGGATCTGCAGCAGGCCACGCGCATCCGCGACCGAGATCGCGGTCGGGTTGAATGCGCTCTCCTGCCGCGCGATGGCATAGGCCAGAGCCTTGCCGGAACCGGAAATATTGGCGCTGGTCGGTATCACGCCGAGCGGGAAGGCCAGCGCCGCGACATCGATACCGCGCGAATAAGCGATCTTGCCGACCTGCAGAGAGAGATGGTGGTTGCCGGATCGTTCCGCCTGGGCGCTGAGGATCGCGAGTTCCCCCGGGCTCTGCATCTGGTCGGCGAGCGAGAGATAGAGGCTGTTGGCTCGCCAACCATGGCCGGCCGATTCCAGCCGGGCGATTGCCTGCACAGCCTCGCGCGCCTGATAGCGCTCGCGATCGGCATAAGCCGGCGATGGATAGCTGACATTGAGCGTCTTGCGCCCAAGCTTTTCGCCGGCAAGCTGGCCGTAGAAGGTCGTCGGATAGCCCGCCGCCTTCGCATAGAACTCGCTCGCCTTGCCCGGTCCGCCGGCCTCGGCCGCGCGACCGATCCAGTACCACGCACGCGAAACGGAGATCGGCCCGTTCGAGACGTCGAGGATCTTGCGGAAATGCGCTTCCGCGGTCTTCGGATCCTGCAATCCGCGCAACGCGTACCAGCCGGCATGGAATTCCGCTTCGACGATATCGGTCGGCGAGCTCGCGGCGTGGTTGGCAACGATCCGATAAGCCGCCTTGAATTGCCCCTGGTCGACAAGCCCGCGGCTGATGATCCGCTGCTCGTTCCACCACTCTCCTGAGTTCACCAGTTCGTCGCGGTCGCGCGGCATCCTCTGCAGCAGCGCGCCGGCCTCAGCGTATTTGTCCTGCTTGCGCAGATATTCGATGCGGGCAAAAAGGTAGCCGGGATCGCTGCCCCATTTGCCGTCGACGGCTGCCAGCAGCTGCCCGGCGTTGGACGCCTTGGTCGCAACGGCGTTCCAGGCATTGTAGAGCGATTGCGCCTGTCCCATGTCGCCGAAACGCTTGGCCTGCGCCGTGCGGTTCCGGTACATCAGATATTCCATCCGCGCCTTGTGGTCGCTTACCGCGAGCAAGCCGGCGAACTCGGCGAGTATCTTGTCCTCCGTGGCCTTGTCCAGCACCTCGCCGCGCCAGACCTTCCGAATGTATTTCGCTGCCTGCGCCTGCTTGCCTGTGGCCACCAGCGCGCGCGACAGAATCATGGCTCCGTTCGTCGTTTCAGGAGCCGTATCGCCGAACGCTGCAAGCACGGATGCCGGAGCCGGGTTTTCATCATAGAGCGCCCGCTCTGAATAGCTGCGCAGCCTGGCAAGCCCCGGCCAGCCCTGCAATTCCTGGGCGGCGGTCGCGATCTCGGCCGATGGCACGCCCTTCTGTCCGGAAGAGGCGATGGCCCAGGTAAGAATGTGGCGATCGAGCGTGCCCGCGCGCATGCTGTCTCGCACCGAGATCGCGCGCATCGGATCCCTGGCGGACAGCGCATCGAGCCCGGCCTTGAGGTCGGAATTCACAGGCGCGATGGCCTGGCTGCGCGGAATGGCGCCTGTCATCATCGATTCGGGAACGGAGGTCTGCGGCACGAAGCCGAGCGGCTTCACATCGGGTGTCGGAACGCCTGATGCCGGCAGCGGCGACGCGATGCTGCCCCACGCGACGACCGTCAGGCCGAGGGCGGACAGGGTCAAAGCTGCTCTCTTCATCAGGGACTCTCGCACTGGAAATAAACGCCCCTCAATCTGGCGATATCCACCTTAACGAAACCTTACCATATCAGGTAAACTTCGTTCACATTTGCTATCGGATTTTGCCCTAAACCGATCTCTGCGCGCTTGTCGCGGCGTTTTCGCCGCTCTATGGTGCGCAACTCATATTCAAGGAATGCGGCCGAAGCATGGATTGCGGTCGTAAGGAGTTCTGCATGTTTCAGGGGTCGATTCCCGCTCTCGTCACTCCCTTCACCGATGCTGGACAGGTCGACGAAGCCTCGTTTGCCGCTCACGTCGATTGGCAGATCAAGGAGGGCAGCAACGGTCTCGTGCCTGTTGGCACCACCGGTGAATCGCCTACGCTGTCGCATGCCGAGCACAAGCGGGTCGTCGAACTCTGTATCGAGGCCGCGGCGGGCAGGGTGCCCGTCATGGCGGGCGCCGGCTCCAACAATACGCGCGAGGCGATCGAACTGGCGCAGCATGCCGAAAAGGCCGGCGCCAATGCCGTTCTCGTCGTCACGCCTTATTATAACAAGCCGACCCAGAAGGGCCTGATCGCGCATTTCTCGGCCATCGCCGAAGCCGTCAGGCTGCCCATCTACATCTACAACATCCCGGGCCGATCGGTGATCGACATGACGCCGGAGACGATGGGTGCGCTTGCCAAGGCGCATTCCAACATCGTCGGCGTCAAGGATGCCACCGGCAAGATCGAGCGCGTATCCGAACAGCGTATCACCTGCGGAGGCGACTTCATCCAGCTGTCGGGCGAAGATGGGACGGCCCTGGGTTTCAACGCTCACGGCGGCGTCGGCTGCATTTCTGTGACCGCAAACGTGGCGCCGCGCCTCTGTGCCGAGTTCCAGGCAGCCACGCTGTCAGGCGATTTCGCCAAGGCGCTCAAGTATCAGGATCGCCTCATGCCGCTTCACAAGGCGATCTTCATGGAGCCAGGTCTTTGCGGCGCCAAGTACGGCCTTTCGAAGCTCGGCCGGATGAGCCGCAATGTCCGCTCGCCGCTGGTCTCGACCCTTGAGCCGGGCACCGAGGCTGCGATCGACGCCGCCATGCGTCACGCCGGTCTCCTCAACTGAGCCTGGCAGGCCAGTCTTCACAACAAACTGGCACTCCCTTACATAAGGGGTGAAAATGAGGGCGCGGCAGTCGCGCCCCTTATCGAATGGAATTTGTCATGGCCCCCAAAGGCAGCCAGCGCATCGTCAAGAAGATCGTCGCCGAAAACCGCAAGGCGCGCTACAATTACGAGATCATCGACACCTACGAGGCCGGGCTCGTGCTCATGGGCACGGAGGTCAAGTCGTTGCGCGAAGGCAAGGCCAATATCGCCGAATCCTACGCCTCGGACGAGGGCGGCGAGATCTGGCTGATCAATTCCTATCTGCCGGAATATCTGCAGGCGAACCGCTTCAACCACGAGCCGCGTCGCCGCCGCAAGCTGCTCCTGTCCGGCCGCGAGATCAACCGCCTGCGTGCCGGCATCAACCGCGAAGGCATGACGCTTATCCCGTTGAAGATCTACTTCAACGAGCGCGGCCGCGCGAAGATGGAACTGGCGCTCGCCAAGGGCAAGAAGCTGCACGACAAGCGCGAATCCGAGAAGGAGCGCGATTGGAATCGCCAGAAAAGCCGTCTCCTCAAGGATAACGGCTGATCTCTTTCAATGCATCGTAGGAATGCTGAAGGCCCTCAGGCCTCCTGATCGCTCGGCGCCGAGGCTTCGACCGGGCGCTGAGGGCGTTCTGACGGATCGCGGCCGATCTCGCTTTTCAGCGAAAGCAAATCGATGAAGTGATCGGCCTGGCGGCGCAGGTCGTCGGCGATCATCGGCGGCTGGGTTGCCATTGTCGATATGATCGACACCTTCCGGCCCCTGCGCTGTAGCGCTTCGACCAGTGTCGTGAAATCGCCGTCGCCGGAGAAGATCACAAGGTGATCGACCGTTTCCGACTGTTCCATGGCGTCGATCGCGAGCTCGATATCCATGTTGCCCTTGATCTTCCGCCGCCCCATGGAATCGGTGAATTCCTTGGCGGGCTTGGTCACGACCTTATACCCGTTATAGTCGAGCCAGTCGATCAGCGGGCGAATGGACGAATATTCCTGATCCTCGATCAGCGCCGTGTAATAGTAGGCCCGCAGCAGATAACCGCGTTTCTGGAATGCCTTCAACAGCTTTCGATAGTCGATGTCGAAGCCCAAGCTCTTCGATGCGGCGTAGAGATTGGCGCCATCGATAAAAAGAGCAATTTTTTCGCGCGGGTCGAACATTCAATACCAATCCAATTTGACAAGCTGAGGGGAGCTTCAACAATGTGCCACGAAAACAATGGTTTATGTCGAATTGCAGAACGATTCTAACTTTACCAACTATTCATATAAGTTTGATTTAGGGCAGGATTTGGGATATTCCAAGCAACTTTTGGTGGAATTCCATTATTCTCATTTAAATTTTCCGCTGGCGTTGGTCGGGCATATGGCGCTAAACGAAAAACTTGAATTTGCCCGCTTTTAATTGTATCGGGCGTGTTAATCCCGAGATTCCGATCGTAAAGGACAGGCAATGGCCCGTGTCACCGTTGAAGACTGCATTGATAAAGTCGAGAACCGTTTCGAACTGGTTCTGCTCGCCAGCCACCGCGCACGGCTGATTTCCCAGGGCGCATCCATCACCATTGATCGCGACAACGACAAGAACCCGGTTGTGGCTCTTCGCGAGATCGCTGACGAGATGCTCTCCCCTGATGATCTCAAGGAAGATCTGATCCATTCGCTGCAGAAGCACGTCGAAGTCGACGAGCCCGAGCCCGATCCGGCAAGCCTCACGGCTGCAGCCGGCGCCTCGGCTGCCGATGGCGAAGAGCAGGACGATCTGCCGGAAACGGTCACCTTCGATCAGATGTCGGAAGAAGAGCTTCTTGCCGGTATCGAAGGCCTCGTGCCGCCGGAAAAGAGCGACGATTACTAATCGTCAATCTTGCGCCATTATTGCTTAGGCATATTATCGACTATCCTGTGCGCCAATCTGTGATTGGCGCGCTTTTCTTTTGTAATGGAGTGGCTTCGGGATGATGCGGCAGTACGAGCTCGTGGAGCGGGTTCAAAAATACAAGCCCGACGCCAACGAAGCTCTGCTGAACAAAGCCTATGTCTACGCCATGCAGAAGCACGGCCAGCAGAAGCGCGCCAGCGGCGATCCCTATATCTCCCATCCGCTCGAAGTCGCCGCCATCCTGACGGATATGCATCTCGATGAATCGACGATCGCCGTCGCGCTGCTTCACGATACCATCGAAGACACGACCGCCACCCGCGCCGAGATCGATGAACTCTTCGGTGAAGATATCGGCCGCCTCGTCGAGGGGCTGACGAAGATCAAGAAGCTCGATCTCGTCACCAAGAAGGCCAAGCAGGCCGAAAACCTGCGCAAGTTGCTGCTCGCCATCTCCGACGACGTCCGCGTCCTGCTCGTCAAGCTCGCCGATCGCCTGCACAACATGCGCACGCTCGATCACATGTCGCCGGAGAAGCGCGCCCGCATCTCCGAGGAGACGATGGATATCTATGCGCCGCTTGCCGGGCGCATGGGTATGCAGGACATGCGCGAGGAGTTGGAGGACCTTTCCTTCCGCCATATCAATCCCGAGGCCTACGAAACCGTCACCAAGCGTCTTGAGGAACTCTCGAAGCGCAACGAGGGGCTGGTCAAGAAGATCGAGACCGAACTCGGCGATCTCCTGGTTGCAAACGGCCTGACCGGCGTATCGGTCAAGGGTCGGCAGAAAAAGCCCTATTCGGTCTTCCGCAAGATGCAGTCGAAGTCGCTATCCTTCGAGCAACTGTCCGATGTCTACGGCTTCCGTATCCTCGTTGAGGACGTTCCGGCCTGCTACCGCGCGCTTGGTATCGTTCACATGCGCTGGCGTGTCGTGCCCGGCCGCTTTAAGGACTATATCTCGACGCCCAAGCAGAACGATTACCGCTCGCTGCACACGACCATCGTCGGTCCGTCCAGCCAGCGTATCGAGCTTCAGATCCGCACCAAGCGCATGCACGAGATCGCCGAGTTCGGTATCGCGGCCCATACGCTCTACAAGGACGGTGCGTCCAACTCCGACAACGACATTCTGTCGCGCGAATCCAATGCCTATTCCTGGCTGCGGCACACCATCGAGGCGCTCGCCGAAGGCGACAGCCCGGAGGAGTTTCTGGAGCACACGAAGCTCGAGCTTTTCCAGGATCAGGTGTTTTGCTTCACGCCGAAGGGCAAGCTGATCGCTCTGCCGCGCGGCGCGACGCCGATCGATTTTGCCTATGCCGTCCACACCAACATCGGCGACACCACGGTTGGATCCAAGATCAACGGCCGCATCATGCCGCTCGTCACGCGCCTTGCGAATGGCGACGAAGTCGAGATCATCCGTTCCGGCGTGCAGGTGCCGCCGGCTGCCTGGGAAGAGATCGTGGTGACCGGCAAGGCGCGCGCCGCCATCCGCCGCGCCACCCGCATGGCCATCCGCAAGCAATATGCCGGCCTCGGCCACCGCATTCTCGAGCGCACCTTCGAGCGCGCCGGCAAGATTTTCTCGCGCGAATCCATGAAGCCGGCGTTGCATCGCCTGGGTCAGAAGGATGTAGAGGATGCGATCGCCTCCGTCGGTCGTGGCGAGATGTCGTCGCTCGACGTGCTACGCGCTGTCTATCCCGATCACCAGGAAGAGCGCGTCACCGCCAAGCCCAGCGGCGACGACGGCTGGTTCAACGTCCGCAGTGCATCCGGCATGATTTTCAAGATCCCCGGCAAGAGCAAATCGGGCGGGGAGGGAGCCCCGGTCGGGTTCGAATCCGGCGCGGGCGTGGATACGGTCCCGATCCGCGGTATTTCCTCCAACGTCGATGTGCAGTTCTCCCCGACGGGCGCGGTCCCCGGCGATCGCATCGTCGGCATCATGAACGCCACCGAGAAGGGCGATGGCATCACCATCTATCCCATCCAGTCGCCGGCGCTGCAACGCTTCGATGATCAGCCCGATCGCTGGATCGATGTCCGTTGGGATCTGGACGAAGCCAACAAGTCCCGCTTTATGGCTCGCGTCATGGTCAATGCGCTGAACGAACCGGGCACGCTTGCCAAGCTCGCACAGACGGTGGCGGGCGTGGATGTGAACATCCGCGTCTTCAATACGGTCAGGGTCGCGACCGATTTTACCGAGATGACCCTGGATGTTGAAGTATGGGATCTGCGCCAGCTCAATCAGCTCCTGTCTCAATTGGCAGATCTCGAATGCGTGGCGACGGTGCGCCGCCTGTATGAGTAAAGCCGTATCGCGTCAGCCAAACAGGTTGATTGCATAATTTGTGATCGTTTTATGATCGCATTTGGCCAGATCAAAGGCTAGGTATGCATTTGGCGCATGCCTGCGCTCGTATTACAGCGTTGGTAATCGGGACGTCCGGCAACTATCTTCAGCTCATCGAAATGAACTGAAGAAAAGGCAACGACAATGTTTACACCGATCAAAAAGTTCGCCCGCGCCCTGCGTGCTCCGACTGCTGAAGAACGCGAAACCGCATACCTGAACGGCTCGTTCGACCGCATCGATCTGGAATACCGTCAGCGTCAGGTTGACCGTGGTCTGTTCCGCACCCGCTAATATCGGGTTTCTGCGTGAGGGATGTAAGGGGCGCATAGCATGTCGCGCCCCTGTGAAGTGATCAGTCGGTCTTGATCAAAAGGTGACTGAGACATTCGGCGCTCTTGTCATGTCGGTGCTGTCTGCACTACATACGCGCCATGTTATTTCGACGCCGAAAAGCTGCCGGTTTCCGTGAAAAGCTGCGTGAGTTGCTTTGGCCTCGCAAAGGCTTTCTGCGTCCGCCCCGTTATCTGATGATGCGCATCTTGCGGCTGACCGCGTCTCCCTATGCCGTCGCCATCGGCGTGGCGCTCGGGGTTTTTGTCTCCTGGACGCCGTTCATAGGTGTCCACTTCGTCATGGCTTTTGCCCTGACCTATCTGTTCTCCGGCAATATGGTTGCCGCCGCGCTTGGCTGCGCCGCTTTCGGTAACCCGCTGACCTATCCCTTCATCTGGGGCACAACCTGGGAGGTTGGGCATCTGCTGCTCAATCGCGGGGATGAGATGCACGGCCAGTCGATCGATCTTGCCGCGCTGTTTCACGAGCTTCACCTCAGTGAACTTTGGCGACCGGTTCTTGAGCCGATGCTTGTCGGCTCCATCCCGCCGGCGATGGTCACGTCGGTCATCGTGTATTTCGCTGTATATTATGCCGTCCGCGGCTTCCAGTTGCGCCGCCGCGAGCGGTTGATGGAGCGTGCGCGGCTGCGTTTGGCAATGCCTGTTCAGGAGACGGTATGATCATCGGGATTGGCAGCGACCTCATCGACATCAGGCGCGTCGAAAAATCGCTGGAGAGGTTCGGCGAGCGCTTCACCAATAGATGCTTTACCGAGATCGAGCAGGCGAAGTCCGACCGCCGCGCCAACCGCGCTGCGTCCTACGCCAAGCGCTTTGCCGCCAAGGAGGCCTGCTCCAAGGCGCTCGGCACCGGCATCGCGCAGGGGGTTTTCTGGAAGGACATGGGCGTCGTCAACCTGCCCAGCGGCAAGCCCACCATGAAACTGACGAACGGTGCTGCCGATATATTGAAGGCGATGCTGCCGGCCGGCCATAAGGCTGCCATTCATTTGACGATAACCGATGACTATCCCCTGGCTCAGGCTTTCGTGATCATCGAAGCTCTCCCGGAAAACAGCTGAAATCGTGACCTTTCGTGCTTTTAATGTTGGCGGCATTGCCGCAAACCACCGAAGCCGCTAGAGAGAAACAAACAGGATTTGCGCCCTTGCCGGCGCGTTGAAGGAACAAGACTGCGTGTCCGAAAAAGTTGAAGCGAAGCCGAACGCCCTTTGGGAAAACATCAAGGTCATCGTCCAGGCGCTGCTCCTGGCGATGGTCATCCGCACGGTGCTGTTCCAGCCCTTCACCATTCCTTCGGGATCGATGATGCCGACGCTGCTGGTCGGCGATTACATCTTCGTCAACAAATTCGCCTACGGCTATTCCAAATACTCGCTGCCACTGTCGCCGAACCTCTTCAGCGGTCGCATTTTCGCCAGCGAGCCGAAGCGCGGCGATGTCGTCGTTTTCCGCTTCCCGCCGAACCCCGACGTCGACTACATCAAGCGTCTCGTCGGCCTTCCGGGCGATCATATCCAGGTCACCGACGGTGTTCTCTACGTGAACGGCAAGCCGGTTCCGAAGGTAGCGGACGGCACATTCAATTCCGACTACGCGCAGGATCCAGGGCAGGACGTGCCGGTCTTCCGCGAGACCATGGATAACGGTGTCACCTACGACACGCTCGATCAGTCGCCCGTTTCCCGCGGCGACAACACCCGCGAGTTCATCGTGCCGGAAGGCCACTACTTCATGATGGGCGACAACCGCGACAACTCACTCGACAGCCGCTTCGACGTCGGCTTCGTCCCAGCCGAGAACCTCGTTGGTCGCGCCAGCGTCATCTTCTTCTCGCTCGGCAACGACACCTCGTTCCGTGAGATCTGGAAGTGGCCGGCCAACATGCGCTGGGATCGACTGTTCAAGGTCGTTGAATGAGCAAGGCTCAGTCGCTTTCGGCAGCGGACCGCGCAAGGCTTGAAGCCCTTATCGGTCACGAATTCGCCGAGAAGGAGCGCTTGGACCGTGCACTGACCCACGCCAGCGCCCGCACGCAAAAAGGCGGCAACTACGAGCGCCTGGAATTCCTCGGCGACAGGGTCCTCGGACTCTGTGTTGCCGAGTTGCTTTTCCGGACCTTCGGTGCTGCCGCGGAAGGCGAGCTTTCCGTTCGCCTGAACCAACTGGTCAGCGCCGATACGTGCGCCGAGGTTGCCGACGAGCTTGGCCTGCATCTCTACATCCGCACCGGCGCCGACGTGAAGAAGCTTACCGGCAAGCGCATGATGAACGTCCGCGCTGATGTTGTCGAAAGCCTCATCGCCGCCATCTATCTGGACGGTGGCCTCGAAGTCGCCCGCCTTTTCATCCTGAAGTTCTGGGAAAAGCGTGCAATACGTGCCGATGGCGCAAGACGGGATGCCAAGACCGAGCTGCAGGAGTGGTCGCACGCGAAATTCGGCGTCACTCCCGTCTACCGGGTTGATGAACGCACCGGACCGGATCATGATCCGCGCTTCAAGGTGACCGTGGAAGTCCCCGGCGTGCAGCCGGAAACCGGAGTGGATCGCTCCAAGAGGGCCGCCGAGCAGGTGGCCGCAACCAGGATGCTTGAGCGCGAAGGCATTTGGCAGAAATCGTCTGCCGGAAATTGACGGGACAATGACCGAAGAAAAAGAGAACGTGGTTCCTGAAACCACAGAAGATCAAGGCCCGACCCATTCGGGCTTCGTGGCCCTCATCGGCCCCACCAATGCCGGAAAGTCGACGCTGCTGAACCGCTTCGTTGGCGCCAAGGTGTCGATCGTCAGCCACAAGGTGCAGACCACCCGCGCCGTCGTTCGCGGCATCGCCACGCACAACAATGCGCAGATCGTCTTCATGGACACGCCCGGCATCTTCAAGCCGCGCCGTCGGCTGGACCGCGCCATGGTCACTTCGGCCTGGGGCGGCGCCAAGGATGCCGACCTGATCATGCTTCTGATCGACAGCGAGCGCGGCATTCGCGGCGACGCTGAGGCGATCCTTGAGGGCCTGAAGGAAGTCAACCAGCCGAAGATTCTGGTGCTGAACAAGATCGACCGCGTGCGCCGCGAGGATCTGCTGGCTCTGGCCGCGGCAGCGAACGAGAAGATCGCCTTCACCGAGACCTTCATGGTGTCTGCTGAAAACGGTTCGGGCTGCGACGATGTTCTCGATTATCTTGCGAGAACGCTGCCGGAAGGCCCCTGGTACTATCCGGAGGATCAGATCTCCGATCTGCCGATGCGCCAGCTCGCCGCCGAAATCACCCGCGAAAAGCTCTTCCTGCGTCTGCATCAGGAACTGCCTTACGCCTCCCATGTCGAAACCGAGAAATGGGAAGAGCGCAAGGACGGCTCCGTACGCATCGAGCAGGTGATCTATGTCGAGCGCGACAGTCAGAAGAAGATCACGCTCGGCAAGGGTGGCGAAACCATCAAGGCGATCTCATCCGCATCGCGCCGCGAGTTGTCGGAAATCCTGGAACAGCCGGTCCACCTATTTCTCTTCGTGAAGGTTCGCGAGAACTGGGGCGACGATCCAGAGCGTTTCCGCGAAATGGGACTGGATTTCCCAACCTGAGCGGGATTCATCGCAGCGGAAAACGCAGCGATAACAGGAACAAATTTGCATTCCGCGTGTTTTAGCGAGACGGCGCCTCCATTTCGGGGGTGCCGTTTTTTCGACTCGAGGGGATAGATGTCGACCACACGGGCTACCCACGCCTTCAAGACGCCGTGCGAACAATGTCCATTGCGGCCGCTTCCAACCTTCCGCGAGTTCAGCCGCGACGAGTTGGATTTCGTTTCCAAGTTCAAGCGGGGAGAACTCGCAGCGGACGCCGGCGCCACGATCCTCGTGGAAGGAGCCCACAGCGCGCATCTCTTCACAATCCTGTCCGGCTGGGGATTCCGTTACAAGGCGCTGGAGGACGGGCGCAGGCAGATCCTGAATTACGTCATGCCGGGCGACTTGATCGGCCTGCAGGGAACGATCATGGGGGAGATGCAGCATTCGGTTGAGGCGCTGTCGCCGGTTTCGCTATGCGTTTTCGAGCGCGACAAGCTCATGACCCTTTACAACAAGCATCCCTCGCTCGCCTTCGACATCACCTGGATGGCGGCACAGGAAGAGCGCATGCTCGACGAGCATCTGCTGAGCATCGGCCGCCGAACCGCCCTTGAACGCGCCGCCTATCTCATCGCCTTCCTCTTCCAGCGCGCCAACAGGCTGAAGCTCTTCAACGGTCACAAGACGAT
This sequence comes from Rhizobium sp. S152, assembly GCF_030380735.1. GTDB lineage: Bacteria > Pseudomonadota > Alphaproteobacteria > Rhizobiales > Rhizobiaceae > Rhizobium. The sequence continues at coordinate 90,207 of NZ_JAUDRZ010000030.1, forward strand.
CCCGATCACCCAGCAGCATGTCGCGGACACGCTCGGACTCTCCATCGTCCACACCAACAAGACACTAAGGAAGCTCGCCGAACGAGGCATGATCCGTTGGCAGGAGAGGGCGTGCGAAGTGCTCGACCCTGACGGGTTGATGAGTGTCGCGGAATGGGACGGTTTGAGCAGCGAAATGCGCCCATTCCTCTAAAGCGCCGCCTTGTATGTCTTTTTTAAATGCAAATCTCCTACTGCGGACATAGAGTCGTTCATTGCCGCATTTCCTCCCGGTTCGCTGCTTATCGACCGGCAAGGAAAAAAAGGCTATTGAAGCAAGAATGGCAGCAGCCATTCGGCAACGAGCCAAGGGCGCCAGAGGTAAAGATGCGGGTGAAGACAGCGGTGTACGCCGAGAGCGGCGTTCAGCGAGGGGCATATTGATCATGAACGCAAGCAGTGTTCTGGTCCTCGAGGACAGCCTTATCATTGCGATGGAAGCAGAGGATATGCTTCGCGCATTCGGCATCGAGACGATCGGTATCGTCAGCAGCCTGGAACAGGCTATGGAGGCCGCGAAGGCCGAGCGCTATGATTTTGCTCTGCTTGACGTCAATCTTGGCGAGGTCATGAGCTTTGATTTCGCGCGCCATCTACGTGCCCTGGATATTCCCTTCGGCTTTGTCAGCGGCTATTCGGATACGCTCGACTTTCCGCCCGATCTGCAGGACGTGCCCCTTCTTGTGAAGCCTTTCGACGAAGCGGCAATGCGGATATTCCTTGACAAGCTTTTCCCGGCCCACGCCTGAGCGCATTCCATGACATGCTGGAGGGGTTGCGCTAGAATGGCCCGTGGGCTTGAGGTTTAATGCGCAATGCAGTGGCAGGACCGTGCAATCATTCTGGGCGTCAAACGCCACGGTGAGACGAGTGTCATCGCCGAGGTGATGACGCGCGAGCGCGGTCGCCATCTCGGCATGGTCCGCTCCGGCCGCTCGCGTTCGATGCAGCCAGTGCTCCAGCCGGGCAATGAGGTCGAGGTAACGTGGCGCGCGCGTCTCGACGAACATCTCGGTGAATTTCGCGTCGAGCCGCTGACATTGCGCGCGGCACGCCTGATGGAGACGGCAACAGCCGTCTACGGCGTGCAGGCCATGGGCGCGCTATTGCGGCTTCTTCCCGAGCGCGATCCGCATCCGCATCTCTTCGAGGCGTTGGAGGTCATTCTCGACAATCTCCACAACGCCGCCGACGCGGGCGAACTCTTCGTCCGCTTCGAGCTGTCCGTTCTCAACGATCTTGGTTTCGGCCTGGACCTCAACGAATGCGCGGCAACGGGCAGCCGCACGGATCTTGTCTATGTCTCGCCGAAGTCGGGTAGGGCGGTGAGCCGCGACGCAGGCGCGCCTTGGGCCGACAAGATGCTGGCCCTGCCGCCTTTCCTGAGCGCGAGCCAGAACCGCGCCGCCGACTTCGACAGCCTGAACGCCGCCTTCCGCCTCACGGCCTTCTTCCTGCATCGTCATGTCTATGAGCCGCGCGGTGTCGAAGCCTCCTCGGCGCGCGACGGCTTCGTCCAGTCCGCGCTCAAGGCGTTGAAAGCGAGTGCCCCGCAGTCCGAGGAACGGTCGGCCTGATCAGGCCCGCGCCCTGATCTTGAAAGCCCAACCTTCCGGCCGCTCTTCCACGATTTTCACGGTATCGCCGACGCTGATCTTGCCATTTGAGCGGGGCGTGACGTTCCAGCCGAACAAAGGCCCGGGTACCCGTCGGTCGGCCGACATGCGGATGCGGCCCATTGCCGGCATCGGATTTGGTACGTCGCGCGACCCCGTGATCTGGTCCTGCGTGGTCATGATGCAGCGCGCGCAGGGCTTGACGAGGTCGAAGCGAATGCCCGCGATCTCGATCGCCGCCCAGCGGTCCTCGGCCCATGCTTCTTCCGTATCGATGACGAGATTCGGCCGGAAGCGCTCCATGCCGACACTGCCTTCCTCATGCTGCGCCAGATTGGCATTCAGCGCCTTCAGCGAACCTGTTGTCGTCACCAGGATCTGATAGCCGTCGGCAAAGGTCACCGGCGTGCCTTCGCCCGCCCATTCGACGCTGGCGATGCGACGGGCGTCGCGATCGAAGAAGGCCAGTTTCACGTCCCGCTCAAGCCAAGCGGACAATTCCCGGTTGGTCTCGTCGTCTGCAACGGCGGCGTTCACGATCGTCTTCCAGATCGACACGTCCATGCGGACGTCCGCTTCCGGCGCCGGTGCCACGATTTCACGGTCGCCCATCTGCAGGTGATAGCCACCGGACTCCGGCCGTACGTCGATCCGCGCCAGTGCCGGCATCTCGCGCTGGGTGATGAAGTTGCCGTCGGGCGCCACGATCATGGCGCGCCGGTCTCCCGGCAATCCAAAGGCGTCGATCTCGCTCGTTTCAAGCGGGATGCCGCGCGCGCTCTTGATGGGGTAGATGAAGAGGTCGCTGATACGCATTCGGTACTCCTAGATTTCATCCATGAACGCAGCGAGAAAGTCGCGCAGCCGCTTGTCACGCTCGGCGGCCAAAGCCCTGCCAGCCTCCGTCTGGAAGCCGTCCGCCAGCTTGAACAGCTTCGTCTGGAAATGGTCGATGACATAGCGCTTGTCGTCAAGCGCGCGATGGTTGCCCGCCGGGTCGAACGGATCGTATAGCGCGGACGCCATGCGGCCGCCGATATAAAAACAGCGTCCGGCACCGACCATGCCGATCGCATCCAGCCGATCAGCATCCTGCAGGATTTTCGCCTCCAGCGTCTCCGGCGCGATATTGGCGGAGAAGCTGTGGGTCGTGATCGCATGCGCGACGGCAGCGATATCAGCACCGTTCCAGCCGATATCGTCAAGCACGGCCGATGCCTTCTCGGCTGCCAGCGCCGAAGCCTTGGACCGCAGTGGCGAGTTCTTCTCGACCGCGACGCAGTCATGCAGTAGGACGGCGGCCGCGAGAATTCGGGCATCCCCGCCTTCCTTGGACTGGATACGCATCGCGTTCTTGAAGACGCGTAGGATATGCGCGAGGTCGTGCGACCCGTCGTCGCCTTCGTGGGAGTGGGCGATCAGCTCACTGGCCAGCGTTTCGAAGGGAGTGAAGGCCTTTGCCTCGAACATTAAATCACCGGATGCGCATGAAGGAAGCTACTCCATAGCGCCGGTGCCCTCGAGTCGCAACGAACCAGCTTTCAGCCGACCCTTGCGGATTTTTGTATGTGAACGCCCGACAGCATGCAGGGCACCTCGGACACTGGGCGAGGCTGGCTGATATGATAGCCCTGGATCTCGTCACAGGCCTCTTGCTTGAGAAGCGCGAGCTGCTCCGCCGTCTCGACGCCTTCAACGGTTACCCGCATGCCGAGCGCGTCGCCCATCAGAATGATCGCGCGCATGATCGCGAACGCCTCCTTGTTGTCGACGATGCCTGCGACAAAAGACTTGTCGATCTTGATCTTGTCGAAGGGAAAGCTGCTGAGGTGGCTGAGTGAGGAATATCCGGTACCGAAATCGTCCATCGCCACTCGAATGCCTTGCTGCTTCAGGCTATGCAGGATCGGCAGGCTCTCGTCGAGGTTCTCCATGAGGACGCTCTCGGTTATCTCGATCTCAAGCCGTGCCGGTGATAACTTCGCTTCCGTCAGCGCGGACAGAACATCATCTGTAAGATCGCTGCTTGTGAACTGGATCGCCGAGACGTTGACGGCGACTTTGACGTCGTCAGGCCATTTGCTGGCATCGAGACAGGCGCGCCGGAGCACCCACCGCCCGATATCGACGATCAGCCCGACTTCCTCGGCCAGCGGAATGAACTCCATCGGCGGCACGCGACCGCGCTTCGGATGGTTCCAGCGGACAAGTGCCTCGAAGCCGCAGATACGCTGCTGCCGCAGGTCATAGAGCGGTTGGTAATAGAGTTCGAACTCCTCGTTCTCGATTGCTTTTCTTAGATCGGCTTCCAGCCTGTGCCGTGCTTCGATCTGCGCTTCCATCTCCGCCGTGAAAAAGCGCTCGCCCTTGCGGCCGCCGAGCTTTGCCTGCGCAAGAGCGACCCCGGCGTGCTTCAGGAGAATGTCGGTGTCGGTCGCATCCTGAGGGCAGATCGCGATGCCCATCGAAACACTGAGTTCGACCGCCTTGTCTCCACGAAAGAAGGGCTCGGAAAGCTCACGTCGGATCTGCTCGGCAAGTGCCGTCACATTCCAAGGCTGCTGTCGTCCACACTGGAGAATGGCGAACTCGTCGGAGCCGAGCCGCGCAACGATGTTGCCGGGGCCTGCCGACATGTTGATGCGTTCCGCCACCTGTCGCAGGATCTTGTCGCCGGCGGAGAGCCCGAGCGTGTTGTTGACCGATTTGAACCGATCGAGATTAAGATGGACGAGGGCGATCTGCTCATCCGGTTTGCGCGCGGCGAGCGCCGCGTCGATCCGCTCGTGGAAGCTGATGCGGTTGGGAAGTCCGGTCAGCGGGTCGTGATGCGCGAGATAGGCGATGCGGTCGGCCGCTTTGCGTTCCTTGGTGATATCGGCATGGATCGAGATACTGCTGCCATCTGGAAGGACCGTAACGACGCTCTGAATGATGCTGCCGTTTTCCATGAGCCATTCGCGGTGACGAAGATAATTGCCGTCCGCGGTCGTCGTTTTCGAACGGCCGCCTTCGGCCGATCGTTCCTTGCCGGCGATCCTGGCGATCAGCGATTGCATGCTTGTGCCGGGCACGGCATCATTTTCATCAAATCCGAACAACTGTCGGAAACGGGTATTGCATGTCGACAGTTTCTGTTCGGCATCGAAGACACTGAGGCCAAGTGGCAGATTGCTGAGGACGACGTCGAAAAGTTGCTGCCACTCGTTGGCGGTGTGGCTCGTCGAGGCGAGGAGTTCCCTCAGCGTATTGTTCTCTGCAAGCAGCGCTTGAGCCTGATCTTCGAGCTCGCGGGCATGATGGTTGTGGCTTCTATAGGTGTTGACGATCAGGTTGATCAGATGCTGCGCATCCGCGGAGCCGTCCTCCTGAATGGCGCTGTTGCACTGACGCCTAAAGAGGGCTTCAGCCTCCATGTCGACGAATCCCCAAGGAAGCCAATGGGTTCGGCGTTTCCACGGAACCCCGGTTCAGTTCCGATCCTATGTTTCGACGCTTGGCGCCAGGCATGAAATGACTTTCCGAAAATCCGCGGCGATATCTAATCAATTTTGGTTTGCATGACGATAAAAGATAATCTCTTGGTCGTATTAACATAACGTTGCGGCGTAAAACATATCGATTTTTCGCTGTTGGAGCGAATAAACCTGATCGTTGCGGGTAATCGGGTGCGAAATTCACAAATTGTCAATCATCGTTAATAGCAAGTTAACAACTTATTGACGCATTGCACAAATCAGTTTATCCACCGTCTCATTATCCGTTTTCAACTTCGTATTGCGTACAAACAATCACCGGGACCCGGTGAATGGAGGTTTGTATGAGCCAGATTTCATCAGTCGGTAATACGTCTTACGCGTATCTTGCTACCCTCTCGAGACTGGACACCAATGGCGACGGCGTGTTGAGCCGTAGCGAGCGTGCGGCGGATGAGAAGCCGGGTATCATGGAGCAATTGGCGGATAGCGAAGGCGCTCCCAGCCTCGCTCCTAAGCTTTCCGACGGTGTTCTTGCGTTCATGATGGCGCGTACCAATGCGGTCAATGGTACTGAAACAGTCGAGCCGTCAGGCTTCGATGCGCTGTATCAGAACACTTACGGGCAATATGATTTCGATCTGGCTTCCTGAAGAAGCGACGGACCGAACTTGCGGAGCCGGCTTTGAGCCGGCTTTTTCTTTTGCGCCGGAACACCTCCACGCCTGACACGTTGGAAACGTTAGCAAGAGGAGAATCCCATGAAAAACATTCTTGTAGCGACGGCTATTGCACTTGCCGTTACCCCGCCGCTCGCAGCAATGGCGCAAGACAAGCAGACGGCCACCGCGACCTTTGTCGGCAAGGACGGCAAGGAGACGGGGCGGGCTTCTCTCACAGCCGCCGCCAATGGTGGCGTGTTGATCGAAGTCGAAATCTCGGGAATGCCGGCCAACCGCTGGGTTGCCTTCCATGTCCATGAGACCGGCAAGTGCGATGCCGCCTCGCACCATGAAAGCGCCGGCAAGCATTTCAATCCCACGGAAGCCGAACATGGCTTTCTCGCCGCCAAGGGGCCTCACGCCGGTGATATGCCGAACCAGTACGTCGGTCAGGACGGCACGCTGAGAGCGCAGGTCTTCGACGGCATGGTCAGTCTCGATGACAAGAAAAACGGTATCCGTGGGCGGGCTCTGATGGTGCACGCCAATTCGGACGATTATCGCAGCCAGCCCGCGGGCGATGCAGGCGACAGGCTGGCCTGTGGAGTCATCGAGTGACGAGCTCAAGTGAGCGGGCCAAGGCCCGCTCAGCTATAATAGAAGCGCTCGGCATACCAGTCGCTGGACCTCATGACCGTATCGCTCGCCACCCACCGGGCGATATCGCTCTCTTCAAGCAAGCCCGCCGTTGCTGCGTCTTCCAGGCCGACGAAAATCAGATTGGTGTTCTCACGAAGCCGGGGGTCGTTGCTGAACCCCATGCGGCTGTCATCACTGGAATAAAGTAGGTTCATCTTCACGTAGAAGAACTCAGGATTGTAGTCCATTTCGCTCGCCTCGTGAAAAGCATGTGCCACGTCGATGACCGACTTCTGCGGTCCATTGTATGCGGTGATTGTCTCGTTGAGGCCGAAGGTAGCTCCATAAAGCGACACCGAGCGCACCGGCACGGAACTGATCGTGCCATCCGTAAGATCAACCTGTTGGCCGAAAAAAGCGATCTGGTTGCCATCGACTGTGCCACGGAAGAAATAGGAATAACGCTCACGCGTCAGGTAGACCGCCTGCCAGCGAAATCGCGCATATTCATCCGACGCGGTTGTTAGGTTCTTTAACGTACTGAGGCATCGGACAAATGTATTGCGGTAGTTCGGGATCGGCATCGGTCAACCTCCTGTCGAGGGTTAACCGCTGTCGCATCAAAACGTTCCGGTCTTGGCGGGTGCCACACTGAAGCTGAAAGGGGCGTTTCCGTCCGCGTCCGCGCCACGGCCGATCATGCGAACGGCTTCGAACAGCCGGCCCTTTCTTTCGAGCACTGCATCGGCGATCTCAACCAATCTCATGTTGGGCGTTGCAAAGGCCGATGCCGCGCGCAGTCGTGTCGCGAGCGCTAACTCGTCCTGGTCGGGCACGACCGACAGCGCTGCGATCAATGCGGCCGCCGGGGACCGCGAGACGCCCATCCAGCAATGAATGAGCAGCGGAGCGCTCTGGTCCCATTTGGCCGCGAAGTCGATAATCCCGCGCACATGGCTTTCGTCGGGCGCGACGAGGTTGCCGGTGCCCTTGAAGGCGATGTCGTTCATGTTGAGAAGTAGGTGCCGATCCGCCTGGATCACGGCCGGCCGGTGAAACGCCTGCTCTTTGGCCATCAGGCTGATCATCTCCCGGGCCTTGTGCCTCACGGCCATCTCCGCGATCCGTGCCAGCGGCGCCACGACAATCGTCGTCATGGTCTGGCACTCCGCATCGCCTCGATCGCGTCGAAGCGTTCGCAGAACAGCCGCTGCGCCTCGACGGCGGGCAGGGGAGTGATCAGCAGCATCTCCTTCGTGATGCCGCGCGGCTGGCCGAAGAATTTCTCGGCCTCCCTGGCCGTAAAGCCGGCGAGGCCGGTCGCTTCGAAATAGGCGGCGATCGTGTCGGCCTTCTTGATCTTGTCCTTGACGTCACGCGGGGCATGCGCCGGCAGGCCGAATCGCAGGTGGATCGCGGCCTCCAGTCGCCGCTCGACGGTCTTGTAGCCGCCGCCGACAACGGATTTGAACGGCGAAATCATGTCGCCGATGACATATTCCGGCGCGTCATGCAGCAGCGCCATCATGCAGTGGTCCGCCGACGGCTCATAGATTCGCCGGAATATATCCTCGACGACGAGGCTGTGCTGGGCAACGGAGAAGGCATGGTCGCCGGCCGTCTGTCCGTTCCAGCGGGCGACGCGGGCAAGTCCATGCGCGATATCGCTGAGCTCGACATCCAGCGGCGACGGATCGAGCAGATCGAGACGCCGGCCGGAAAGCATGCGCTGCCACGCGCGGGGAGCCTTGGGCGTCAAGCGCTGGCCTCGTCCGCATTCGACGGGAATGTCAGGCCCGACCATGCGGGCAGGGTCAACGTCACAGTCACATCGCCCGCCAGCAAGGGAACATCGGAAGCGATGGCTTCGCCGGCGCGGTCGATGCGAACAATCGCCAGCCCTGCGGTCCCGCTTACCGATCCCAGCGCGCCGATGGGCTTGCCGCCGGCGGTGATCTCGGTCCCTGATGCCGGCAAGGCGCTCTGCGCCTGCACCAACGCGATCCGCCGCCGCGCGGTGCCCCGGTGCTGCATGCGCGATATCACTTCCTGGCCGACATAGCAGCCCTTGCGGAAGGAGAGCCCGCCGTTGAGGTCCATCAGGACATCATGCGGGAAGGCATCCTGCAGCGCATAATCCGCGCCCGAAGCGCTGACGCCATTGGCGATACGCAGGGCGTCGTAAGCCTCTGTTGCGTCGGAACCATGCTCGCCCGCCTGCCTGAAGAGATCGGTGCCGGCCTTGGAAAAACGGCTATCTTTCACGCCGGTTGCCGTTGGCTCGCCCCAGGAGACGGTGACGCCTTCGCCACTGGCGACGAGCGTAACAGCCGCCCTCAGCTTGTACATCGTCAGCCGCTTCAGGAGCGCCTCGCGCTGGCTGGCATCGGTCTCGATGATAAAATCGGCGCCATCTCGCCAGATCATGAAGTCGAAGAGAATCTTGCCCTGCGGCGTCAGCAACGCGCCAGGCCGAGCCTCGTCGGCGGCCAGGGAAACGACGTCGGTCGTGATCAGGTTCTGCAGGAAGGATTGGGCCTCGGTGCCGCTGACACGGATCAGCGAGCGGTCTTTGAGGAATACGGCTGGCATGTCTGCACCTGTCGCGTTGGTGATCGCTCAGAAGTATGTCTTCGGCAGGAGGATCGCAAGCGTCAGTCGCCGGCGGTAAAATACTTCCACTTGCCGTCCGGCGTGATGCCGAGGCGATAGAAATTGTAGCCGCCGAATTCCTGCATGTCGGAAAGGTCGCCGGCGGTGACGATGCGCAGCAGCTCGACGCGTTCCGGCGGCGTCAGGGCCTTCAGGTCCTTCTCCGCGAAGTAGGGCCACACATACATTTCCTCGGAGGTGCCCTCGCCAACATGGACGAAGCCGGTCGAGATCACGTCGAGCATGATCGCCAGGATCTCATCGCCGTCGGGATCCCCCGAGAGATCCTTGAGCGCGCCGATCGGGTCATCCGTCGGTTCGCCGACGGTCACCTGCGTCTGGTCAGCGCCGCTGCCGAACAGGGGGCGCAGGCGCTCCAGATCGCCGGAGGCGGCGGCTTCCACGATCTGCTCGCGCATCTTGCGAACCGGCTCGGGAACCTTGTTGATATCGTAGATCACTTCGACCGGCTTGGACGCGTCCTGCGCGCCAGGCGTTGTGTCGGAACCCTTGCCGGTCTGCTTGTTGACCAGCGGATCGGGCATCGGAACGCCGGGAGTGGCGCTCGGCGTGGTAGCCGGCTTGTCGCTGCCCTGTGCGGGCGCCGAGCTGTCGGCTTGTCCCTGGGTTTTCTGCAGTTCCGATAGCGCCGAGGCGTTCGTGGCGGCCAGAATGCTGCCGACGCCAAGGCCGAGTGCAAGCAAAAGCGGCGCCATCGCGGTCCGCGAAGCATTGTCCTTACCGGTACGCATGGAACTCTCTGTGGCTGTTATTGCAGGGTACGGATCGGAGAAAACTCGCCCGCGAGCATGCGTTCGCGCAGCGAATCAAGCAGCGCCTCCGCACTCTCTTCGCCGTGCAGGCGGATCGTTTCGCGCAGTGCATGGATGATCGCGGTGTCGGCAATGATCTCAGGCTCGATGCCGTCAGCCATGCCGTCGGCCCAGGCTTCGTTATGGTACTCCAAGGCCGCCTGAGTTTTCTCATGAACGATCATGTCGTCGATGTCATTGAGGCTTGGTTCCATTGTCATTTCCTCAAACTGCATGCCTTACTACCCGGTTAACAACTTTATCAGCCTTTTCCCAAAACGACACGTCCGCGAGTGAAAAGAGGTTAATAAAGCGTCAATTTCCAAACCGGGATGTTATTTCTGTGGCGAGTGTTGCGCCTTCGATACGGTATCGCTCTTCTGCCACGATGGCTGCCGGTGTGCAATCAGTATAAACAGAGGCAAAGGCACGATATCCTCTGTTGAACGCCGCCGTGAACTTCTCTTTACGCTTCGGCTCGTCTTTGGCTTCCGAATCAAGCAGTTGCTGCATGCTTTGCCGCCAGTCACCGCTTTTGTCGGCCTTGCACAGCGTCCTCAGATAGGACACCGAGCCGACGACCTCCGCCAGCCGCGAAAGCTTGTCGTCATATGGCACTGTTACCGCCTGAGGCGGGCTTTCCGTTGGCGGCGAGGGGATGGCCTGCACCTGCGCAGCGGCATGGACAGGCGCAGTGGCACCTGAAAGCAAGGCGATACTCAACAAAACGCGTCGAACGGGAATCATGCTGACAGTTGATACCCTGACGATGACGGGAGCAAGGCGCGCGCGGGGTTATCAACCTGCTTATTCACCCTCGACTGCCAGCCGCTCCACGCATTCGAGCACGCTTTGCGGAACCGGAAGACGGCGGATTTCCTCGACCGTGTACCAGCCGATATCCGCCGCATCGTCCGCGGCTACCGCGACTGCCTCCGTGTCGGCGTCCACCCGGAACACGGAGAGCAAGAAATGGCTGCTGACGCTGCCGTCAGGGCCGTGGGTTTTCAGGTCGTAAGTCGAAAACAGCCGGGGGTTCGAAGCCGGGATGCCGGTCTCCTCCTCGAATTCCCGCAGCGCTGTCTCGCCAGGTGTTTCGCCCGCCTCAGCCCGTCCGCCCGGGAAGGCGTACATATCGGCTGATGGCGGATTGCGTCTCAGCACGAGCAGGAAGCGCTTGCCGCGCTGCAGGATCGCCGAAGAAGCCGCCTTTCGAATGGAACTCATGCCTGTCCGTTCTCCTGAGAATGCTTGGCTTCCATGCCGTGCCGCTGGATAGTGTTCCGGCGATTCGAAAGGAGCTTTCGTGACTTATATCATCTATGCCGCGGCCGCTGTTTTCGAGATCGCCGGCTGCTTTGCCTTCTGGGCTTGGCTGAAGATGGCGAAGCCCGCATGGTGGCTGGCGCCCGGAATGCTCTCCCTTGCCCTTTTCGCCTGGCTTTTGACGCTGGTGCCGAGCGAAGCTGCCGGCCGCACCTTCGCGGCCTATGGCGGCATCTATATCGTCGCCTCGCTGCTCTGGCTCTGGCTGGTCGAAAACCGCGTCCCTGACCGATGGGATATCGGCGGCGCGCTCGCCTGCCTGTGCGGCACCGCCGTCATTCTCTTCGCCCCGCGTGGCTGACCGGACCTTGACCGAGGCGGCATCGGGTGCAAAGACAGGTCATGTGTGGACGCTATGCGCTGACGGTATCCCCGGAAGAGTTGAAGGAAATTCTCGGCATCATGGAGCTCGAGGACTTTCCCGCGCGCTATAACATCGCTCCCACGCAGCCGATCCTCGTCGTCGCGTCGGATGGACCGCAGGAGAGGGGAAGCAACCTTCCCGACCGCCGGGCGGTGCTGGTGCGCTGGGGCTTCACGCCCGGCTGGGTCAAGGATCCAAAGCAGTTTCCGCTGTTGATCAACGCCCGCTCCGAAACCGCCATCGAGAAGGCTTCCTTCCGCGCCGCCATGCGCCATCGCCGCGTCCTCATCCCCGCGTCTGGTTTCTATGAATGGCATCGCCCGTCGAAGGAAAGCGGCGCCAGCTCGCAGGCCTACTGGATCAAGCCGCGCCATGGCGGCGTCGTCGCCTTTGCCGGGCTGATGGAGACCTGGTCGTCCGCCGATGGTTCGGAAGTCGATACCGGCGCCATCCTGACGACTGCTGCCAATGCCTCGATCGCCCCGATCCACGACCGCATGCCGGTCGTGATCAAGCCCGAGGACTTTTCACGCTGGCTGGATTGCAAGACCCAGGAGCCGAGACAGGTCGCGGACCTGATGAAGCCTGTCGAGGAGGATTTCTTCGAGGCGATTCCCGTTTCAGACAGGGTCAACAAGGTCGCCAACATGGGGCCGGATCTCCAGGACGCAGTGGAGGTGGAGAAGCCGCTGCCCGTGGAGAAGAAGAAGCCCGATGACGGCCAACTCAGCTTCTTCTGATCCCAATCCGCATTCATTGCCCATTTCCGGACATTCACATGGTTTCGTTCTCGGCCGCCTTCGCGGGCTTCTTCCTCGGCGCTTCCCTCATCATCGCTATCGGCGCACAGAACGCCTTCATTCTTCGCCAGGGCCTGCTGCGTTCCCACGTCTTCATGCTGTGCCTGATCTGCGCGTCCTCGGATGCCCTTTTGATTGCCGCTGGGGTCGCCGGTCTCGGGACATTGGTCGCGCAGTCACCGACGCTGATCGCGGTCGTAACGGCTGGTGGCGCATTGTTCCTCGGCTCCTATGCGATCATGGCATTTCGCCGCGCCCTGCATCCGGGTGCCATGCAGGCGGGAACGCCGCAGGCGCTTGGCCTGAAGGCCGCGGTCGCCACCTGCCTTGCCTTTACCTTCCTCAACCCTCACGTCTATCTGGATACGGTCGTGCTGCTCGGCAGTCTTTCGGCGGCCTATCAGGGCGCGGACCGGCTTGCCTACGGCCTGGGTGCCGCGGCAGCGTCGTTCATCTGGTTTTTCGGGTTGGGATACTGCGCGCGTCTGCTGCAGCCTGTATTTGAAAAACCCGCCTCTTGGCGGGTTCTCGATGTCATTATCGGCATCGTCATGGGGCTGCTCGCCGCCAGCCTGCTCGTACGCTTTTTGGAAAACGTCTGGTTCAGGCCATCTTCTTGACGGGCTTCGCCTTGATCATCAGTGCTGCTGCCAGCACGGCCTTCAGGCCGAGCGGGCGGTAGTTGGTACTGAGGTCGGTCTTCGCCGATTGTTCGGCGCTTGTCTTCTTCGGGGTCACAATAATCTCCTCGCGTGCTGTCCCTAAGTGATTCTTTTAGTTCTTGCTGTTTTGTCTTCAATAGCGACAAAATCGGGGCAGCGGTCATCAGGAATTATGTGCCGAGAGTACAATTCGCGAGCCGTGTTGCACACGGCTCACCCAAGCGGGATCATAGGCATAACCGTCAGATATGACGGCCGATATCGTCCTCACCGATACCCGGCTCCTCAATCGTCAGCGTCCCGTACTTGCGCTTCCACTTGCGAGCACCGAACGGCAGTGTGACGAGGTAGATGATCGCGGTGAACGCCATCACTTCCCAGGTGAAGCTGGAGAGCATGGCGACATAGAGCACGACGCCGAGCATCATCGGCAGCACGAGATCACGCCTGAGCTTGCTGCCTTCCGACTTGCCGGACCAGACCGGCAGGCGGCTGATGAGCAGGAAGGCGATCAGGACGGTGTAGGCCGAGGCGATGTAACCGAAGGTCTTGTCCGTCGTCAGGCCGAGAAAGCCGAGATAGACAGGCAACAGCACCAACATGGCGCCCGCGGGTGCCGGTACGCCGACGAAGTACTCCGATTGCCACGCCGCCTTGTTCTCGCGCTCCGACATGACGTTGAAGCGCGCCAGGCGCAGGCCGGCGGCAATCGCATAGATCAGGGCCGCGATCCAGCCGAGCGAGCGCGCCTGGTCGAGCGCGAAGACATAGACGACGAGGGCGGGGGCGACGCCGAAATTGACGATATCGGCAAGCGAATCCATCTGCGCGCCGAATTTCGAGGTCGCCTTCATCAGCCGCGCGACGCGACCGTCGATACCGTCGAGGAACGCGGCCACCAGCACCATGCCGACCGCGAGTTCGTAACGGTTCTCGAAGGCGAGCCGAATACCCGTGAGGCCGGCGCAGATCGCCAGGATGGTGATCAGATTGGGAACGACGAGGCGAAGCGGGATTTCGCGAAGCCGTGGCCCGCGTCCGGAATCATCCTGCTGCGGGCCGTTGGGTTCGAAGGGCGGAAAGGGTGTTTCCATCGTCGCGCTCCAATCGTTGCGATCAGCTTCGGCGGCTGATCACCGGGCCCTTGGCAGAGCCGAATTCGGCAAGAACGGTTTCGCCAGCAATCGCCGTCTGGCCGAGCGAGACGCGCGGCTCGGCGCCAGCCGGCAGGAAAACGTCGAGACGCGAGCCGAAGCGGATCAGTCCGAAGCGTTCGCCGGCCTCCAACGGTTCGTTGGCGTTCGCCCAGCACAGGATGCGGCGGGCCACGAGGCCGGCGATCTGCACGACGCCGATCTGGCCGTGGCCTGTTTCGATGACGAGGCCGTTGCGCTCGTTGTCGTCGCTGGCCTTGTCGAGTTCGGCATTCACGAAGCTGCCGGAACGGTAATTGATGCTGATGATGCGGCCGCGCATCGGGGCGCGATTCACATGACAGTTGAAGACGTTCATGAACACGGAGATGCGCAGCATCGGCAGGCTGCCGAGATTGAGTTCGGCTGGCGGCACAACCATCTGCACCGACGACACCTTGCCGTCGGCGGGAGAGATCACCAGATCGTCGTCCTGCGGCGTCATGCGTTCCGGATCACGGAAGAAGTAAGCGCACCACAGCGTCAGGATGAGGCCGATCCAGAACAGCGGCTTGAACAGCCAGCCCAGGATCAGGGACGCGAAGAAGAACGCCGCGATGAAGGGATAACCTTCCTTGTGCACCGGAACGATCGTGTTGCGAACCGTGTTCAACAAGCTCATTTATTCCGCTCTCCTCGCGTTTTTCCGTTGTCGCTGGTTACAGGGAAACATTGGCCGGAGCAATGCTGGCGATGCCGGAGGCGCTTATATCGCCCCGTTCTAAACAGCAAAACGGCCGGATCGGCCTTTGGTTCAGGTCAGCTTGCCGGCGCAAGCCGGTTGACCACGCCCATGTCGTCGCTTTCACGCACCTGCTTGAGATGCTCCTCGGCCTGCGTCGCTTCGCGCTGCCGGCTCCACATCGACGCGTAGAGACCGTCCTTCCGCAGGAGTTCGGCATGCGTGCCGCGCTCGGCAATCTCGCCGCTCTTCAGGACGATGATCTCGTCGGCGCCGATGACCGTCGACAGACGGTGGGCGATCACGAGCGTCGTGCGATTCTTCGAAACGACGTCGAGCGCGCTCTGGATTTCGCGCTCCGTGGTCGTGTCGAGCGCCGAGGTCGCCTCGTCGAGAATGAGAATCGGCGGCGCCTTGAGAACCGTGCGGGCGATCGCCACGCGCTGCTTCTCGCCGCCAGACAGCTTCAGCCCGCGCTCGCCGACCTTGGTGTCGAAACCCTCAGGCAGAAGTTCGATGAAATGCGCGATCTGCGCGATCCCGGCCGCGGCCCTGACCTCGGCATCGCTGGCGCCCGGCCGGCCATAGCGGATGTTGTAGGCAACGGTATCGTTGAAGAGCACCGTGTCCTGCGGCACCATGCCGATCGCCGAGCGCAGGCTGGTCTGGGTGATGCCACGCACATCCTGACCGTCGACGGTGATCGCGCCGCTCTGGATATCGTAGAAGCGATAGAGCAGGCGTGACAGCGTCGACTTGCCGGCGCCGGAAGGGCCAACCACTGCTACCGTCTTGCCGGCCGGCACATCGAACGAGATGCCCTTGAGGATCGGCCGTGCCGGATCGTAGGAGAAATGCACATCCTTGAACGAGATCGCGCCCTGCTGGATATCGAGCGGCCTGGCATCGGGTGCGTCCTTGACCTCGGCCTGTACTTCGAGGAGATCGAACATCTGCTCGATATCGGTGAGGCCCTGGCGGATTTCGCGGTAGACGAAGCCGATGAAGTTCAGCGGCACGGAGAGCTGCAGCAGCATGGAGTTGACGAAGACGAAGTCGCCCACCGTCTGCTCTCCGCGCTGTACCGCAAGCGCCGAGAGGATCAGCATGACGGTGGTGCCGAGACCGAAGATGACACCCTGGCCGAAGTTCAGCCAGCCAAGTGACGTCCATACGCTCGTCGCCGCTTCCTCGTAGCGCGCCATCGACTTGTCGAAGCGCTCTGCCTCCATCTTCTCGTTGCCGAAATACTTCACGGTCTCGAAGTTGAGGAGCGAATCGATCGCCTTGGTATTGGCGTCGGTATCGCTGTCGTTCATCGTCTTGCGGATCGAGATGCGCCAGTCGCTGGCGCGGATCGTGAACCAGATATAGGCCCAGACGGTAAAGGCGGTGACGGCCAGATATGAGAAGCCGTAACCCCACCAGAAGATCACCGCGGTCAGGAGGAACTCGATCAGCGTCGGCACGGAATTGAGGATCGTGAAGCGAACGATCGTTTCGATGCCCTTTGTGCCGCGCTCGATGATGCGCGAAAGGCCGCCCGTCTTGCGCTCGAGATGGAAGCGCAGCGACAGCTCGTGCATGTGCACGAAGGTCTTGTAGGCGAGCTGGCGCACCGCGTGCTGGCCGACGCGGGCGAACAGCGCATCGCGCAGCTGGTTCAGCGCCAGCTGCAGCAGGCGCGTGACGTTGTAGGCGATGACAAGTGCCACCGCCCCGACAAGCAGATCGGGAACCTTGCCGGCGAGATCCGCCTTGCCGTTCAGCGCATCGGTCGACCACTTGAAGAAATAGGGGACCAGCAGCAGCACGAACTTGGAAATCAGCAGGTAGACCGTCGCCCACACCACGCGCATCTTCAGATCAGGACGCCCTGTCGGCCACATGTAGGGCCAGAGGTTGAAAAGCGTCTGCAAAAGATTGGAATCTGAAACTGTCTTGCCGTTTGCCATGGATCTCTCCGGCCGGAATGGGCCGCTATGTGCTGTCGGCAAACGGGGGCTAAGACACGGGAGTGTGCCTGGCCGATATGATGCCGTTACCGCCAAATAGGCCAACGGCCGGTCCATTACAACATGCGGGATATCGGGAAAGGAAACGGCCGGGGATTACCCGGCCGTGATCTCTCTCCTGCTTAGAGGTGCTCGCCCGAGAGGCGCTTGCGGTGCAGCTCCTCCGCATTCGGCAAGACGTCCTTCGGCAGGCCGAAGATCTGGCCCGGCAGAATACGATCCGGGTTGTTGATCTTGTCTTCGTTGGCGACGTAGATCGTCGTGTAGCGAACCCCGAGACCGTAGACGCGGCGCGAGATCTGCCACAGCGTGTCGCCGCGGCGGATGATCACCGTTTCCTTGCTCTCGGTCAGCGGTGCCTGCTCGATGGTGGTCGGCTGCGTGGGATCGCTGGCGGCTACCTCGTTCGTCGCCGAAGGGGCAGCGGGCGCGGCAGGAGCCACGGCCGGCGCCGTCAGCTCGGCGACAATGCCGTCGAGTTTACCGATTGCGTCGCCGACGGACTTCGCATCCTTGGGCAATGCCTGCAGCGTCGAAAGCGCGGTCGAGGCCATCTGCGCCGCCTTGGTTGCGCGCTCCTTGAACTCGGCCGTCGCATCGGCGGCGGCGCGGAATTCAGCGATCGAACGCAGTGCGATCTCGTTGGCGGAGCGGGCGGCGGCAAGCTGTTCGTTGCCGGGCAGGTTGCCGTTGGCAAAGAGGCCGCGAAGCAGCGCAAAGGCCTTGGCGGCATCGTTCTTCAGCTTGCCGAGCGCGCCCTCGTCGAGCGGTAGCATAGCGGTCGGAGCCGCTGGGCTGGCATTGGCGTTTCCGCCTTGGGCTGCGACCGTCACTTGGTTGCCCTCGGGACGATTGAAGTTGACCGAGGCGCGAACCAGAACCTTGCCGTCCTTGTCGACGACATCGACGCGAATCTTGTGGTCTCCCACGGCAAGCGGCATCACGCCGTCGACCACGAAGTGACCGTCAGGACCGGCTGCTGCCTTGCCGATCAGCTTGTCGTCGGCATAGGCGAGCACCATCGCCAAAGGCTTCGCGGTGCCGGCAACGAAGATCTTGTCGTCTTCGATTTCGACGGCGCTGACCATGACGTCGGCAGGCGCGGTCGCGCCCGGCTGCGCGCCGCCATTGGCAGGCGCGCTCGCCGTTTCGCTTGCACCGGCGGTCGGGGCCGTAGGTTGGGCGTCGCTGGTCGATCCGGCCGCGGCGTCTGCCGATGCCTGTGCGCCGGCCGACGGCGCCGTGATGATGCGGCTTGCCGTGCCGGGCTTGGAGACCATGGCGAGAAGCTGCGAACCGTCGCCGCTCTTCGGAATGGAGATCGTCGCGACTTCTTCCGACGTATTGGTCTTGCCGTCCTTGCCTGTCGTGCGCAGCACCAGCTGGTGGTCGCCCGCCGGAAGCGGGTTGTCGAGAACAGCGGCGAAGTCGCCGCCCGGATCGACATTGGTCGTCATCAGCACGCTGTTGCCATCGAGGATTTCGAGCTTGCTGTTCGGTTCGGCCGAGCCGGCGATGACGGTGGAACCGTCGGGCTCGACGCGCAGAACGTCAAAGGTTGGTAGCTTCGGTCCGGCATCGGCGCTCGGCGCCGCATCAGCGGAAGCACCTGCCTGCGGTGTGTTTGCCGCGGGCTCGGGGGCGCCGGAGAGGGCTGCCTCGGCCTTGGCGATGGTATCGACAGCGGTCTGCGCCAGAGTTTCCGGCAGGCCTTCGACGAGGGCAAGCGCCTTCTTCGCGCCGTCCTTCAGCTTCGTGGCGGCGGCGACAGTAACGGGATTGGTGCCTTCGGGAATGGCGAAATCGGCAAGCGCGTGCAGTGCCGTCGTGGCCTTCGTCTTGGCGCCGGCGAAAACTTCCTGCGTCGGGCTCTTGCCGTCGGCAAACAGCGCCTTAAGTTCGCCGAGCGATTGGGCAGCGTCCGAGGCGAGGCGGCCAACCTTCTGGGTTGTGTCGGCATCGTCGGGCGCGGTCGGGCGTGACGTTTTCGCGGATTCGGTGACGGTATTCTTGACTTCGTTACCGGCCTGATTGATCGCGTCGCTGACTTTCGCGGCGTCTCCGCCGATCCGGGGCATGACGAAAAAGACCATCAACAGAATTGCAACTACAAGCACTGCAAGGGCCAGCAAGCCGGCACGTTTTCTCATCATCACGTCTCCCCAGGCGGCAAGCTTGCCGGACTTCCTAAAATTGCTAGCGATTCCCGCTGCTTTGCACAAGCAGTCAAAGTAGCCGGACAAATGTAAGATGAATGTTTTCCGTCATTTTTCTTGACTGGACGCATGGAGAATAGTTGTTTGCCCCTATGACAGATCAATCTCATTCCATTCGCTCCATCTGTGTCTATTGCGGTTCGCGCCCCGGCAGCGATCCTCGCCACATGACGGCCGGCCGTGCGCTGGGCAAGGAAATCGCCGATTACGGCCTTCGCCTCGTCTATGGCGGCGGCACGAAAGGCATCATGGGTGCGGTTGCGAGCGGCGTGCTTTCGAACGGCGGTCAGGTGACCGGCATCATTCCCGAATTCCTGATCGACATGGAGGCGACGCGCCACTCCCTCGGCCAGCTCAACGAACTGATTGTAACGCCTGACATGCATGCACGCAAACATGCGATGTTCGAGCGCTCGGATGCCTTTGTGGCTTTGCCTGGCGGGATAGGCACGCTGGAGGAGATCGTCGAGATCATGACCTGGGCGCAGCTCGGTCGTCACGAGAAACCGATGATCTTCGCCAATATCGGCGGCTTCTGGGATCCGATGATGGAGTTGATGCGCCACATGACGGACGAGGGCTTCATCCACACGGCCCATCGCGTGCAGCCGCTCGTCATCGACGACGTCTCGGAGATCATCCCGGCCATCATGGCGCATGCAGCCGAACTCGCGTCGCCGGATCGCGACGGCGAAGAGGCCGTGATCTCGAAGATGTAAGCCGGCGGGCGCCTGGAGCAATTCTAGGAAAAGTGCGAAGCGGTTTCCGTCCGGAATTGCGTGAAAACAAAAGATTGGAGCTGTTCCGCGATTCGAAGAAATGCGGAATTGCTTTAGCGCCCGCGACTACCCCGCAGCATCGACCAGCTGTACAGGCAAAGGCCCGCCCAGATCAGCGGGAAAGCGATCATGCGCGCGGTTCCGAGCGGCTCCTTGAAGAGGAAGACCGCGATCAGGAAGATCATGGTTGGCGCGATGTACTGCATGATGCCGATCGTCGAGAGCTTCAGCAGCTTGGCGCCGTTGGCGTAGATCATCAGCGGAACGGCGGTGATGAGGCCGCAGCCGAGCAGCAACGCGGTGTCTTCCCAGCCGGTCCGGTAGAAATGGCCTTCGCCGGTGCCGAGTTCGAGATAGAGAATGTAGAAGAACGCCGGGATGCTGAGGATCAGCACTTCAAGGAAGAAGCCCTGGTTGGGGCCGAGCGGCAGCGTCTTGCGAAGCAGCGCGTAAAGGCCCCAAGAGATCGTCAAGGTCAGCGATACCCAGGGCAGGCCGCCGCTATCGACCGCCAGGACCACCACGGCAAGCCCCGCCAGCCCGATGGCCGCGATCTGCGCCGGGCGCAGCTTTTCCTTCAGCACCACGGCGCCGAGAAAGATGCTGAACAGTGGATTGATGAAATAGCCAAGCGCCGCGTCCAGCGAATGGCCGGCGCCGATCGCCCAGACATAGGTGCCCCAGTTGACGGTGATCAAGATCGCGGTGAGTGCGGCCATCGCAAGCATGCGCGGCGAGCGCAGCGCGACACGGATGTCCTGGGTGCGGCCAAGCACGATCAGGACGATGCCCGCAAGCGGCAGCGACCAGAGGATGCGATGCGCAATGACCTCGGGCGGCGAGATGTGGGCAACGGCCTTCATGTAGATCGGCAGGAAGCCCCACAGCAGATAGGCCGTCAACGCGAAGGCAAAGCCGCGCGGACTGTCTTCGTTCTTCAAAACCGGAACATTCGCATCGGCAGACATAGGGCGTTTCCATCTTTGTTCTTGTTATGCCCCCGCTTAACTCAACAGCCGTGAATGCGCCAATTCATTTCGTTGAATTGACGTTCAGCAAGGCTGCAGGGAAAGCCGGTCGATTGGACTATTCGGCTGCGATCCTGCCCGCCAGCTGCCGGTTCTTCATCAGCTTGTAGATCACCGAATCCATCAGCGCCTGGAAGGAGGCGTCGATGATGTTCTCCGACACGCCGACCGCCCACCAGCGCACGCCGTCGCTGTCGGTTGATTCGATCAGTACGCGGGTGATGGCTTCCGTGCCGCCATTGAGGATACGCACCTTGAAGTCCGCCAGCACCAGATCGTCGATCTCGTGCTGGTACTTGCCGAAATCCTTGCGCAGCGCGAGGTCGAGTGCGTTGACCGGGCCGTCGCCTTCCGCAACCGACATCACCGTGTGGCCGTCGATGCCGAGCTTCACCACGGCCTCGGAAACGATCTTCACCTGGCCGTGCGAATCGAAGCGGCGTTCGACCATCACCCTGAAGCCCTCGACCGAGAAGAATTCGGGGATCGTACCAAGCGTGCGGCGCGCCAAGAGCTCGAAGCTGGCATCTGCACCCTCATAGGCATAGCCGGAGGCCTCGCGCTCCTTGACCACGGAGATCAGCCGGTCGAGTTTCGGATCGTCCTTGCCGACTTCAATGCCGCGCCGCTTCAGCGCGTTGATGAAGTTGGCCTTGCCGCCCTGGTCCGAGACCATGACCTTGCGGAAGTTGCCGACGCTCTCAGGCGTCACATGCTCGTAGGTGCGCGGGTCCTTCAGGAGCGCCGAGGCGTGGATGCCGGCCTTGGTCGCGAAGGCGGATGCGCCGACATAGGGCATCTGGTGGTCGGGCGACCGGTTCAACAGCTCGTCGAAGGCATGCGATAGCCGCGTGAGGTTGAGAAGCCGTTCGGGGTCGATGGCGGTGGTGAAGCGCGAGGAGTAAGTTTCCTTCAGCGCCAGCGTCGGAATCAGCGTCACCAGATTGGCGTTGCCGCAGCGCTCGCCGATGCCGTTGAGCGTGCCCTGGATCTGGCGAACGCCGGCTTCGACGGCGGCGAGAGAATTGGCGACTGCCTGGCCGGTGTCGTTGTGCGCATGGATTCCGAGACAGTGCCCGGGAACGCCCGATGCAATCACCGCCTCGACGATATCGCGAACCTCGGGCGGCTGCGTACCGCCATTGGTATCGCAGAGCACGACCCACCGCGCCCCGGCGTCATAGGCCGTCTTCGCGCAGGCCAGCGCATATCGAGGATTGGCCTTGTAGCCGTCGAAGAAATGCTCGCAATCGACCATCGCCTCCTTGCCAGCCGCGACCACGGCCTTGACGCTTTCGGAGATGCTCTCGAGGTTCTCCTCGTTCGAGCAGCCGAGCGCGACCTTGACGTGATAGTCCCAGCTCTTGGCGACCAGACAGACCGCATCGCTCTTTGCCTGCAACAGGCCGGTGAGCCCCGGATCGTTGGAGGCCGAAACGCCCGCACGCTTCGTCATGCCGAAGGCGACGAAGGAGGCGCTGCGGGTGCGTCTCTCACTGAAGAAAGCCGTATCCGTCGGGTTCGCGCCCGGATAGCCGCCCTCGATGTAATCGAGGCCGAACTCGTCGAGCATGGTGGCGATTGCGATCTTGTCCTCGACGGAAAAGTCGATGCCCGGCGTCTGCTGTCCATCGCGCAGCGTGGTGTCGAAGAGATAGATGCGGTCTTTCATGGGACTGGCCATTCGGTCGTGTCGTGATCGGGATGTTGGTAGGGGCGCCGCCTCTCCAGCTCTTCCGGCGATGCGGAATTGGGGAGGGATGGCAGGTTCGGTTGCTTGTCGAACCAGGGAACGCGTTCGTGGGCGTAGTATTGGCCGACAGGCTCCACGGCTGACGGGTCATCAAGGGCACCGATGGACATATCGATCGTGGTGTCATCCACGGGCTCGAAGGTCAGAGGTGTTCCGCAGTGTGAGCAAAAGCCGCGTGTCGCCGCCTCCGAGCTTCGAAACAGCGAGGGTTTACCCCGAGACCATTGGATGTCCGCCATGGCGACGGTAAAAAACGGCCAGGAGACCGAGCCGACGGCCTTCTGGCACATCCGGCAATGACAGATCGCCCGGTTTGTAATCGGTCCGCGCACCGCGAAGCGTACAGCGCCGCATTGGCAGCCGCCGGTCAAAGTGTCTCCCATCATTACCTCCCTTGTTCCGTAACGAGCGGCCTATTTCCCCGCGAACTTGTCCGTGGCCCGGATCAGCTTGTCGAGGATACCCAGCTCCGAATAGGCATGGCCGGCGCCTTCGATCAGATGGAAATCCGCCTTCGGCCACGCCTTGTGCAGCGCCCAGGCATACTTGGCCGGGCAGGGCATGTCGTAGCGGCCCTGGACGATCAGGCCGGGAATGTCTTTCAGCTTGTAGGCGTCGCGCAACAGCTGCCCTTCATCCATCCAGCCGCCGTTGACGAAGAAATGGTTCTCGATACGCGCAAATGCGTAGGCGAACTCGGCATCTTCGAACTTGGCGCTGGTCGAGGGTTCCGGCATCAGCGTGATCGTCTCGCCTTCCCATATGCTCCAGGCCTTGGCGGCCTCCAGCCGTACAGCCTTGTCTTCATGTGTCAGCCGTCGGTTATAGGCGAGCATCATCTCGTGACGCTCTTCCGGGGCGATCGGCGCGATGAAGCGTTCCCATTTGTCCGGGAACATCTCGGAGACGCCAAACTGATAATACCAGTCGAGCTCCGGTCGCGTCAGCGTGTAGATGCCGCGCACGATCAGCTCGGACACGCGCTCGGGATATTTCTCCGCATAGGCCAGCGCCAGCGTCGAGCCCCAGGACCCGCCGAACACCTGCCACTTCTCGACGCCCGCCATCTCGCGCAGCCGCTCGATATCGGCGACGAGATGCCAGGTGGTGTTGGCGTTGAGATCCGCATGCGGCGTGGAGCGGCCGCAGCCGCGCTGGTCGAACAGCATGACGTCGTAAAGATCAGGATCGAACAGCCGGCGATGGGCGGGCGCGATGCCGCCGCCAGGCCCGCCGTGCAGGAACACCGCCGGCTTGGCACCCGGCGTGCCGGATCGTTCCCAATAGATCACATGGCCGTCGCCGACGTCGAGGTGGCCCGACGCATAGGCTTCGATTTCGGGGTAGAGCGTACGCAGAAGTTCGGTCATATCTTCACGCCTTCGGATGGCCACATGGAGGTGTCGTGATCGGGATGCTGGAAGGAGATGATCGCCTCCTGCCGCGCATAGAAATCGGGGTCGGTATGAACAGGCTGGTCGAAGATCCTCTCGACCCAGGGGAGGCGCGCCTCATAATTCACCTGGATCTGCGGCGCGAGATCGCTGCGGTCGTCGAAGGTGCCGATTGCGAGCTCCAGTCCGCCGGGATGACGATAAACCATCGGCGTGCCGCAGCTTTTGCAGAAGCCGCGCTCGATATTCACCGAGGACTGGAAATAGGTCGGCTCCCCGCGCGACCAATCCATGCCATCCTCGGGCGCCGTCACCAGCGCCGAGAAAAACCCGCCGAACTGCTTCTGGCACATGCGGCAATGACAAATTGAGGGACGCCCCAGCTTGCCGGAGATACGAAAACGCACGGCACCACATTGGCATCCGCCTGTTCGGATAGGTTCGCTCATGATGATGCTCCGGTTGGCCATTCGGCCGCGTCATGGTCGGGGTGTTGATGGTTGCTGGCGGCGATCGCATTTTCGCGATCAGGCGTTTCCTCGTTTGCCTCGACAGGCAGTTGGTCGAGTTCATGGAACCAGGACATCTTGCGCCCGGTATTCGACTGCGCCACCGGCTTTACCGCATGTGGATCGTCAAGCGAGCCGAGGACGATGTTGATGAAATCGGCACCTGGAACATCGTAGAACAAAGGCGTGCCGCATGCGTTGCAAAAGCCGCGACGGACCAGGTCAGAAGAATGAAACCACGTCGGTTGCGCCCTTGTGAGGGTGAATTCGGACTGCCTCGCGGCGGCAAGCGGCATGAAATAGTTGCCGGATGCCTTCTGACACATGCGGCAGTGGCAAAGATGCGGATAGCCGAGTTCGCCCCCGACCCGGTAACGAACCGCGCCGCACTGGCACCCCCCGCTCATGGTCTCACCGGCCGTCATTGGTGTGGCGCCTCCGGCCATGCGGTCGTGTCGTGGTCGGGATGCTGGTAGGAGACGAGATCGAGCACGAAGGGCGCCGCCTCCGCATCCTCCTCCGTTTCACGCGCCGGCAGCTCGTGCAGGTGGTCGACGAAGGCTATCTTGCGCTCTGTTCCGAACTGGATCACCGGTGGCAGCGCCGAGGGATCGTCGAAAGCGCCGGCGGCAATCGCGATGCCGTCTGGAGCCTCATAGGTCAGCGGCGTGCCGCAATCGGGGCAGAAGCCGCGTTCGACGACGTTCGACGACCGGAACCGCTTGCGCTCCCCCCGCGTCCATTCGAGTTCCGCGCCGCGCACCGATACCAGCGGCGCATAATAGGCACCGAACGCCTTCTGGCACATGCGGCAATGACAGATCGAGGAGTCCTTGAGCGTGCCCTGGACCCGGAAGCGGATTGCTCCGCACTGGCAGCCGCCGGTGTAGGTCGAGGTCATGATGCGTGCTTTCCTAAGATCGCGAGGATATGCAGGCAGACGTTGTCGATGTCGCGGAGAACGTCGTCGTTCCAGAAGCGGATGACGGTCCAGCCAGCGGACTCAAGATTGTATGTTCTAACTAAGTCGTAATCCGCGTTCGCCTTCGCTGCGTGTTGCGATCCGTCGAGTTCGACGATCAGGCGATGCGAGGGACGGGCGAAATCGACGATGTAGCCAGCGATCGGCAATTGTCGCCGGAAACTCAGCCCCATCAATCTATGGGCACGCAGCGCGTTCCAGAGTTTGAGTTCGGCATCGGTGAGGGCCTTGCGCATGCGCTTGGCGTTGGCGCGCCGCTGTGGCGGGATGGGGGCATGTGGCATGGCATGCTCCTTCGCTGCCGTGGTGGGCGCGTTACCCCCCTCTGTCCTGCCGGACATCTCCCCCTCACGGGGGGAGATCGGAGTGTGGCGATGTTTTGCTACACCGCCAACTCCAAGAATATGGGGGCTCTTTGCGCTTAGGCTGATGGCTGGCGCAATTGGCGCGCCCAGCCGATCTCCCCCCTTGAGGAGGAGATGCCCGGCAGGGCAGAGGAGGGTATCGCAAGCCGCAGCGCTGACCATGACTACCGCTTCACCTCCCAAGTCGTCACCCGCGCCCCAGTCGCATCCTTGCCATCCTTCAACTGGATCCCCTCCGCGAGCAGCGTGTCGCGAATCTTGTCCGCCTCGGCGAAGTTCTTGCCGTTGAGCAGTTCCAGCCGCGCCTTGACGCGCCGGTCGATCTCGATCGCTACCGCTTCGTCGATCTCGGCCACCTCCGGTCGCAGGCCGAGCAGTTCGGCGCTAGCGGCGAAGGTTGCCGGATCGCCGGCGTGGGCGAGCGCGTGCAGGGCCTGGACGGCGGCGACGGTGTTGAGGTCGTCGGAGAGCGCGTTGATGACGGATGCCGCGGGTGCCGCATTGCCGGGCTCGGCGGCCGGCCACTTGGCCAGCAGGCGTTCGGCTTCTTCCAACCGCTTGACCGAAAAGTCGATCGGCTCGCGGTAATGCGTCATCAGCATGGCAAGACGCAGCACTTCGCCCGGCCAAATACGTCCGCCGAATTTTTCCGTCGCCAGCAATTCGTTGATCGTGACGAAATTGCCTTCGGACTTCGACATCTTTCGGCCTTCGACCTGCACGAAGCCGTTGTGCATCCAGACGTTTGCCATCACCTCGGTGCCATGAGCGCAGCGCGACTGGGCGATCTCGTTCTCGTGATGCGGGAAGATCAGGTCGAGCCCGCCGCCATGAATATCGAAGACGTCGCCGAGATAGCGCTGGCTCATCGCCGAGCACTCGATGTGCCAGCCCGGACGACCGCGGCCCCACGGGCTTTCCCAGCCGGGCTCGTTGTCGCTGGAGGCCTTCCAGAGAACGAAATCGCTCGGGTTCTTCTTGTGGGCGTCGACGGCGATGCGGGCGCCCGCCTGCTGCTCGTCGAGCGGCCGCTTCGACAGCTGTCCGTAGTCGGCCATCGACTTCGTGTCGAACAGCACTTCGCCTTCCGCCTCATAGGCGTGGCCACGCGCGATCAGCTGTTCGATAATCTCGATCATCTGCGCGATGTTGTCCGTCGCACGCGGCTCGACGGAAGGCTCAAGGCAGCCGAGCGCCGCCACGTCCTCGTGAAACTGCCGCGCCGTCTTTTCCGTTACGGCGTGGATCGCGTCGTTCAGCGGCAGGTGCGGATGGTCCCTGAGCGCCCGGGCGTTGATCTTGTCGTCGACGTCGGTGATGTTGCGCGCATAGGTGACGTGGTCGGCGCCATAGACATGCTTCAGCAACCGGAACAGCACGTCGAAGACGATGACGGGACGGGCGTTGCCGATATGGGCGAAGTCGTAGACCGTGGGTCCGCAGACATACATGCGCACGTTCTTGGCGTCGATCGGCGCAAAGGCTGCCTTTTCGCGCGTCAGCGTGTTGTACAGCTTGAGTTCCGGCGTCGTGGCTTCCAGCTGGCCGCCCATGTCTATTCTCCCAAAATGCTATGATCCGAAAAACACATCGCGGCCGGCGGGCCGGGGCGTTTCTCATCTTGGGTGTCTGGGAGACGAAAACGGCCAGGCCAGCGAGCGCGCTAGCGAATAATCTTCCGGCAGATAATGCAGGTAACCGTTTTCATGGCGGGTTTTATGGCGCGGGTTTGAACTTTGGTCAAGGGGGCCATGCGGTGTCGTGGTCTTGCCGAGACGCCCTTTTGCCGACGCAAAGCTCTTCTATCGCCAAAGGCTTATTGGAGCGGGGGGCAACTATGCGGAAGTCGAGATGGGTGCCGGCCATAATCGCCGGCGTGGCAGTGATCGCCTGCGCGGCCTATCTCGGCTATACCGGCGGCATGCTTCGCTTCAACATCCCATCGCTTCGCGACTATCCGATCCAGGGCATCGACGTCAGCCACCATCAGGGGGCGATCGATTGGGCGCGGGTGGCAGCACAACCCAATGTCCGTTTCGTCATCATGAAAGCGACCGAAGGCGGCGACCACCGCGACACGCGCTTCGCCGAGAACTGGCAGGCCGCCAAAGAGGCCGGCCTCGTCAGGGGCGCGTACCATTTCTTCACCTTCTGCCGGCCGGGCAGGGATCAGGCGCGGAATGTCCTGGCGGCGGTGCCGAAAGAGGCGGGAACGCTGCCGGTCGCGATCGACCTCGAATTCGTTGGCAACTGCCCCAAGGTGCCGACACTCGACGAGATTTCCGCTGAGGTCACGGCCTTCATGGACGAGCTGAAGCCGACCTTCCCGGAAGAGCCGATCTTCTACGTCACGCGGGAATTCTTCGACAAATACCTGAAGGGCAACGAGGATCGCTTCCCCGCCCATGCGCTGTGGCTGCGCAGCGTCTTTGAGGAGCCGCGGCAGCAGGGATGCGAGGACTGGTCGATCTGGCAGTTCGCGGATAACGGCGCGATCGATGGCATAGAAGGCCCTGTCGATCTCAATGCCTTCTGCCCGTCCGACCGGAAATTTGCTGAATTGTTCTGAGCGGGCGGATGCCTATTCCGGCATCCGGTAGCCGACGAGCTTGTTCTCGCGCACGATGAACAGCTTGCCGGTCTCGGTATAATCGGGAGCGAGAAGCGGCATCATTGCCTTTGCCACCTCGGACGGATGCGGCAGCGTCTCCGGATTTTCGCCCGGAACCGCCTGCGCGCGCATGGCGGTGCGGGTTGCGCCCGGATCGACGCTGGTGATGCGCAGCGGCGTATTCTCGCTCTCGCCGGCCCATGTCCGCGACAGCGCCTCGACGGCGGCCTTGGATGCGGAGTAAGCACCCCAGAACGGTCGGCAGCGATGGGCGGCGGCCGAAGACAGGATGATCGCGCGTCCGGCCTCGGAGCGCGTCAGCAGCGGATCAACCGAGCGGATCAGGCGCCACGTGGCCGTGACGTTGATCGTCATGACCTTCTCGAATACTTTCGCTTCGATGTGGCCAATCGGCGAGATCACGCCAAGCACGCCGGCATTGGCGACGAGAATGTCGAGCTTGCCCCAGCGTTCGAAGATCGAGGCGCCGAGCGCGTCGATGGCGTTCATGTCGGCGAGGTCGAAGGGAACGAGCGTGGCCGAGCCGCCGGCTGCCTTGATGGCGTCGTCGAGATCCTCGAGCCCACCAACAGTGCGGGCGCATGCGATCACATGAGCGCCGGCCTTCGCCAATTCCAGTGCCGTGAAGTAGCCGATACCGCGCGACGCCCCGGTGACGAGTGCGACCTTGCCGCTAAGATTGACGCTCATGTTGCCCTGTTCCGTATTCGCGGGGAGACGAGGGGCGGTATGGCCCCTCGATGAAGAGTCGGATGTTGCCGGGCTCAGCCGTTGCTGGCCATGACGGCAAGCTTGCGCACGTTGCTGGTGCTGTCCTGATCGAGCAGGCGGGTCGGGTACTCGCCGGTGAAGTAGTGATCGGTGAACTGCGGGCTGGCGGCGTCACGGCTTTCGCCGCCGACGGCGCGATAGAGACCGTCAATCGACAGGAACTCGAGCGAGTCCGCGCCGATATAGTCGCACATGGCCTTCAGGCTCGAATACTGGTTGGCCAGCAGCTTGTCCGCGTCGGGCGTATCGATGCCATAGAAATCGGGGAAGTAGATCATCGGGCTGGCGACGCGGATATGCACTTCCTTGGCGCCGGCATCGCGGATCATCTGCACGATCTTCAGCGAGGTCGTGCCGCGCACGATCGAATCGTCGACCAGCACCACCCGCTTGCCTTCGATCATCGCCCGGTTGGCGGAGTGCTTGAGCTTCACGCCGAAGGCGCGGATCTGTTGCGTCGGCTCGATGAAGGTACGGCCGACATAGTGGTTGCGGATGATGCCGTATTCGAAAGGAATGCCGCTTGCCTGCGCGAAACCGAGCGCGGCCGGCGTGCCGCCATCAGGCACCGGTACGACGACGTCGGCCTCGACGGGTGCTTCCTTGGCGAGGTTGATGCCCATGTTCTTACGGGCGACATAGACGCTACGACCGCCGACGACAGAATCGGGGCGGGCGAAATAGACATACTCGAACAGGCAGAGGCGTTCCGGCTTCTGCTGATCGGCCTTGCGGGAATCGATGGTGATCGAGCCGTCTGGCTGGATCTCGCAGATGATCACTTCGCCGTTCTCGACATCGCGAATGTATTTCGCGCCGATGATGTCGAGCGCGCAGGTCTCGGAACAGAAGATCGGCTTGCCGTCGAGTTCGCCCATGACGAGGGGACGGATACCGATCGGGTCGCGCGCGGCGATCAGCTTCGTGCGGGTCATCGCCAGCATCGAGTAACCGCCTTCCATCTGCCGGATGGCGTCGATGAAGCGGTCGGAGGACGAGGTCTGCTTGGAGCGGGCGATCAGGTGCAGCACGACTTCGGTATCCGACGTCGCCTGGAAGATGGCGCCATCGGCGATTAGCATGCGCCGCATCGTCAGGCCGTTGGTGAAGTTGCCGTTATGGGCAACCGCGATGCCGCCGACCTCCAGTTCTGCAAACAGCGGCTGCACGTTGCGCAGCGCCACTTCGCCGGTCGTGGAATAGCGTGTGTGGCCGATCGAGATGAAGCCCGGGAGCTTCGCCAGCGTTGCGGGATCGGTGTAGTGATCGCCAACGAGGCCCATGCGCTTTTCGGTATGGAACTGCTTGCCGTCGAAGGTGACGATGCCGGCCGCTTCCTGTCCGCGATGCTGCAGGGCATGCAGCCCCAGCGCCGTCAGCGTGGCGCCATCAGGATGTCCGAGGAAGCCGAAAACACCGCATTCCTCGTGCAGCGTATCGCCATCGAGTTCGTCGTTCAGCGTGGAGGAATGGGACTGGTTCATTGATGCGGGCCTTTGCTCTCACAAGAATGGTATGGCACTTCCGAAAACGGCGTAGGCCCGGCGGAACCTGTGCTCGGCCGGACCTTTACTGTCGTCCCCCTCAAATGGCAACTGCCATAGGCTGGGTCAAGCTGTTGAACACTGCGTCAATTCGACGGCTGCTGTGCACCATCGGCAGGGGCGGGCGCGGCATCTTCCGCCGGCGCCTGATCCGAAGCCGGCGCATTGCCGTTCTCCGTAGTGCCGCCCTGCGGCTGAATTTTGTTCTCTACCGTCGCCCTGATCATCTGCGCGAATTCCGAAGGCAGAACCGACTGCAGCTTGACCACCATGGAATCCAGGAACGGCTTCGACTTGGCGTTGTTCACCCAGGCTGCACCGTGGTCCGCAACCAGCCAGTTCCAGAAAGCCGTGGCGACGACGAGCAGAAGTATGCCTCTTGCGGCACCAAACAGAAAGCCCAAAGTGCGGTCGAGCGCGCCGATGCGGCTGTCGATGATGAAGTCAGCGATCTTCATGGTGATGAAGGAAATGACGATCAGCGCGACCAGGAATACGACAGCGGCCGAACCGACGATCGCGATGCGGTCGTCATCGGTGTACTTCTTGGCGTAGGGCACGAGGTAGGGGTAAAAATAGTAGGCTGCGGCAGCCGAGCCGCCCCAGCTTGCGATCGAGAGCACTTCGCGGGAGAAACCGCGCACCATGGCGAGCACGGCGGAAAAAAGCACGACGCCGATGACAATACCGTCGAAAATCGTAATGGGCATATAAATCCAACTCCAGGACGGCCGCCAATTCGCAGCTCAGTCGCGCCTCATTGCGTGCATCCTATATCATCACCCGATACGGCGATGAAAGGATCAAACCTCTTCTTCCACACGTCTCAAAGCGCCCTTCGAGCCGGCGATCCGGGCGACCAGATCCGGCAGGCTTTCGATCTCGCTCCAGCGCCCGCCCGTGCCCTTCGGCAGTTCGGCGGACCCCGATGGAAGCAGCGCTGCAGAAAAACCGAGCTTCTCGGCTTCTTTGAGGCGCTGGTTCGTATGCGCAACCGGCCGGACGGCGCCCGACAGGCTGACTTCGCCGAAATAGACACAATCGGCGGGAAGGGCAATACCGGCAAGTGACGAAACCAGCGCCGATGCGACGGCCATATCCGCTGCCGGCTCGGAAATCCGGTAGCCGCCGGCGATGTTGAGATAAACGTCGTGCTGTCCAAGCTTGACGCCGCAATGCGCCTCGAGCACCGCCAATATCATCGACAGCCGCGCCGAATCCCACCCGACGATCGCGCGTCGCGGCGTGCCGAGCGATGTCGGCGCGACAAGCGCCTGCACCTCGACCAGGATCGGCCTCGTGCCCTCGATGCCGGCGAAGACGGCTGCCCCCGGCGATTTCTCGTTGCGCTCGCCGAGGAAGAGCTCGGAGGGGTTCGCCACCTCGCGCAATCCCTTGTCCGACATCTCGAACACGCCGATCTCGTCGGTCGGCCCGAAGCGGTTCTTGACCGTGCGCAGGATGCGGTAGTGGTGCCCCCGATCGCCCTCGAAATAGAGAACGGCATCGACCATATGCTCGACCACGCGCGGACCGGCGATCTGACCGTCCTTGGTCACGTGGCCGACGAGCACCATGGCGGCACCCGTCTGCTTGGCGAACTTGATCATCGCCTGCACGCCGGTGCGCACCTGCGTCACCGTGCCGGGCGCGGATTCGGCCAGATCGCTCCAGAGCGTCTGGATGGAATCGATGATGACGAGATCGGGACGCTTGCCTTCGGCCAGCGTCGCCAGGATATCCTCGACATTGGTTTCGGCTGCGAGCAGTACGTCGGTATCCGCCGCCTGCAGGCGCTGTGCCCTGAGCCGCACCTGCGCCACAGCCTCTTCGCCCGAGACATAGATGATCCGGTGCCCGCGCCGCGAAAGCGCCGCCGCTCCCTGCATGAGAAGGGTCGACTTGCCGATACCGGGATCGCCGCCGATCAGCACCGCGGAGCCGCGCACGAAGCCGCCCCCCAGCGCCCGGTCGAGCTCTGAAATTCCCGTGTGAATGCGCGGCGCTTCTTCGATCTCGCCCGAAAGCGCGGTCAGCGCCACGGCACGGCCCTTCTTCGGCGTCTTTGCCGGCCCGCCGCCGATCCCGCCCATCGGGTCTTCCTCGACGATGGTGTTCCATTCGCCGCAACCCTCGCACTTGCCCGCCCACCGGGTGTGGATGGTGCCGCAGCCCTGGCAGATGAATTGTGTTCTTGCTTTTGCCATGAGGAGGGTCAGTCTTTTTCTTCTGTTTGATAGAAAGGCAGGAAATACGAAGGTTTGATTTCCTGGCGTCCATGCAGGACGCGCAGGACGGACAGATTTTCGTCATCGATAAAGAAATAGATGCATCTTCTTCGATAAGGGAAGGCGCGCAGCCCGGGAATGAAGTCGCGCGGACTTCCGGTTATACCAAGCTTTGCGATCCATTCGATCCTGCCATTGATGTCGTCGAGAAAGCGGCGGGCAGCAAGGGCATCGACGATCGCGATATGCTCATACATTCCGAGAAGATCGTTCAGTGCCTCGAACGACATTTTCACCCGACGCGGCCGCATTCTTCCGTTCCTCCGCCATCGTGAGAATGTGCTTCGTCATCTCTTCGGCACTGTCGAATGTCACCACGCGGCCGGCATCGATGTCGTCGATCCCCATTTGGATCTGACGGCGCAACTCCTGTATTGCGCCTTCTTCGCTGCCAAGCAGCCGCAATCCTGCCGCCACTACTTCGTCGGCATTCCGATATCGTCCGTCCGCTACCTGCTCCTCGATGAAAGCCTTTTGGTCGTCGCTGAGATGGATCTCGGTCATTTCGATCTCCTTTTGTTCTCTTCTAGCACGAAGATATCGGCCTTCCAAGAGGGCGATTTCATGCGCCTGCTGGAGGCGCTCAGTCCTCTTCGGCAACATACTGCCGCTCGTGGCGCAGTCCCATGCTGGTCAGCATTTCATAGCCGATCGTGCCCGCCGCGCGCGCGGCGTCGTCGACCGCGATGTTCTTCCCGAAGAGCTCGACATAATCGCCGGCGCTGACCGCGCCCTCGGGCAGATCGGTAATGTCGAAGATCGTCAGGTCCATGGTGATCCGGCCGGCGACCGGAACCTTGCGTCCGGCGACAAAGCCGTGGCCGCCCTGTGGCACGACCTGCCGCAACGGCACGCCGCCGCTCGACTGGCTGCGCATATATCCATCCGCATAGCCCGCCGAGACGATGGCCAGCCGGCTGTCACGCGTGAGCTTCATCGCCCGTCCGTAACTGACGGATTCCCCCGACTTGACCGTGCGGACTTGGATGACGCGGGCTTCCGCTGTCACCACGGCCCGCATCGGATTGGCCATACCGTTGACAGCTTCGCCGCCGTAGAGCGAGATGCCCGGCCGTGTCATGTCGAAGTGATAATCGCTGCCGAGAAAGATACCGGCGGAGGCCGCCAGGCTTGAATCGATACCTTCATAGGCGTCGCTAACCCTGCGGAATGATTCGAGCTGCTGCTTGTTCATCGGCGAGGCATGGTCATCGCCACAGGCGAGATGGCTCATGACGAGCACCGGCGAAAAGCTCGCCGGGCGCGAGACGTCGTCGGCGAGCGCGATCGCGTCTTCCATCGCAAGCCCCAGTCGGTTGAAGCCGGTATCGACGTGCAGCGCGCAGGGATAATCGCCGTAATCGGCAAGCACCGCCATCCAGAAGGCTAGTTGCTCCTCGGAGGAAATCACCGGCACGAGATCGTTTTCGAAGAATCGCCGCTCGGTGCCCGGCCAGATGCCGGCGAGAACGAAGATGCGGGCCTCGGGCGCGTAGAGCCTGAGCGTCACGCCTTCGTCGACCGTCGCCACAAAGAAATCGCGCGCACCTGCAAGATAGAGCGCTTCGCCGGCATCCTCGATGCCCGTGCCATAGGCGTCGGCCTTGACGACGGCCGCGGCGCGCGCCTTGCCGGACCGCCGCGCCATGTCCTTCCAGTTTTCGGTCAATGCCGCGAGATCGACCGTCAGGCGCAGGCCGGCGGAGGCAAAACGGTCATCTTCGTAGTCGTCTGCAAAATCGGTCATGGGTCACATCAAACAAACAGGCCGGAGACAGTCTCCGGCCAGATTAAAGATCAACTGTGAAGAACGAAAGGCCGACAGCGAGTTGCCGGGCCGCCTTAGTGCTCTTCGTACTGGATGAACGAGGGATCGGCGAGGTCGGCGAAGCGGGTGTATTCCGACTGGAAGGCGAGCTTGACGGTGCCGGTCGGTCCGTGACGCTGCTTGGCGATGATCACGTCGGCCGTGCCCTTCACCTTGTCCATGTGCGCTTCCCATTCCGGGTACTTCGGGTCGGAGATATCCCGTGGCTCGGAGTTTTTCACGTAATACTCTTCGCGGAACACGAAGAGTACGACGTCCGCGTCCTGCTCGATCGAACCCGATTCACGAAGGTCGGAGAGCTGCGGGCGTTTGTCGTCGCGGCTTTCCACGCCACGCGACAGCTGCGAGAGCGCGATGATAGGAACGTTGAGTTCCTTGCCAAGCGCCTTCAGGCCGGTGGTGATCTGGGTAATTTCCTGGACGCGGTTCTCGCCGGATTTGCCGGAGCCGGTCATCAGCTGGATATAGTCGACCACGAGGCAATCGAGGCCGCGCTGGCGCTTCAGACGGCGGGCGCGAGCCGAGAGCTGGGCGATCGAGATGCCGCCGGTCTGGTCGATATAAAGCGGCACCTTCTGCATCATCATCGAGCAGGCGACGAGCTTTTCGAAGTCGGCGTCGTTGATGTCGCCGCGACGGATCTTCGAGGAGGAGACTTCTGTCTGCTCCGAGATGATACGCGTAGCGAGCTGTTCCGACGACATTTCGAGCGAGTAGAAGCCGACGACGCCGCCCTGCTTCGCCTTGAACGATCCGTCGGACTGCACTTCGCCCTCGTAGGCGGCGGCGATGTTGTAGGCGATGTTGGTGGCAAGCGAGGTCTTGCCCATGCCGGGACGTCCTGCGAGCACGATCAAGTCGGAACGCTGCAGGCCGCCCATCTTCGCGTCGAGCGAATGGATGCCAGTCGAAATGCCGGAGAGGCCGCCGTCGCGTTCCTTGGCGACGGCCGCCATGTCGATCGCCAGCGCCACGGCATCGTTAAACGCCTGGAAGCCGCCGTCGTAGCGACCGTTTTCGGCAAGCTCGAACAGCCGTCGTTCCGTGTCTTCGATCTGCGATTGCGGCGGCATGTCGAGCGGCGCGTCATAGGCGATGTTGACGACGTCCTCGCCGATGGTGATCAGCGCGCGGCGCAGCGCGAGATCGTAGATCGCGCGGCCATAATCCTCTGCGTTGATGATCGTCACCGCGTTGCTGGCGAGGCTTGCCAGATACTGCGAGACCGTCATGTCGCCGACCTTGTCGTCGGCTTTGAGGAAGGTCTTGATCGTCACCGGGTTGGCGATCTTGCCCATGCGGATAATGTCGCCCGCTACCTCGAAGATCTTGCGGTGCAGGGGTTCGTAGAGATGCGGCGGCTTGAGAAAGTCCGATACCCGGTAATAGGCGTCGTTATTCATCAGGATCGCGCCGAGAAGCGCCTGCTCGGCTTCGATGTTGTTGGGTGCCTCGCGATAATGCTGCTCCGCGGGAGCTACAGAGGCAATCTTTCGCGCAACGTCGTTCATCTTGATCCGATCTGTCTTGTTCAGCTTCGGGTTTGCAGCCCGCCGGTTCGAAAATCAAGTGCCGAACGGGCAATGCGGATCGCTGTCTGTCAAAACGCGCTCGGGCGTGCCCGTTGTTCGACTTCTCCACAGCGCGAGCTGTCGCCGATCAAAAATCGCTGGCGTGTCTCCGGTAGGACACGCGATTTTTGGCAGTGGCGAATCGCTTTGTTCGTGCAATTTTAGCTTTTTGCAGGAATACTCATATGCGAACTATTCCTCTTAGCGCTTGAAAAGCACAAAAAATCGATGTAGGTAGAAAGGATATAATTAGCACACTAACGATACGGACTGAATTATATGGTCAATCGCGTACTTGGACGTGAACTCATCGAGGATCTTGCCGCCTTCAACCGGAAGCTCAGGGCGGTCTTCGACAAGATTGTCCGGGAACGCAACATGACGCTGCCGCGCGCACGCGTCTTTTTCACGCTCAACAAGAAAGACGGCATCAATCAGCGTGAGCTGGCCGACAGGCTGGAGCTCGAAACGCCGACGCTCGTCCGTATCCTGGATGCGATGGAGGCGCAGGGCTTCGTGGAACGCCGCGTCGCGGGTTCCGATCGCCGCGCGAAGGAAATCTACATCACCGAAGCAGGTAAGGTCGTCGCCGGCGAGATCGACGATATCGCGGTCAGCGTGCGCGGACAGGTGATTGCCGGTATTCCCGAAAGCGATCTGAAGACTACCTTGAACACGATACGGGCGATGCAGGCCAACCTGCAAGGCATTCGAGGAGTGTGAGGTAGGCGTGCATGAGCCTCGTCCAGACAGCCAACGATAACGTGGCACCGAAGGCGACAGACGAGGCGGGAGAGGTCAGCTCGCCGCCCGCTCCGCCACCGCCCGCGCCCGTTTCCATGGCTTCCTGGAAAGTGCCGTTTTACATGGCGGCTTCGGTCCTGCTGTTCCTGACGCAAGGGCTCGGCATGAACCTGCTGACAGCTAATATCTACCAGCTTCAGGGTTCGTTCTCGGCTACCACGGCGGAAGTCTCCTGGCTGTCGGCCGCCTACATGGCGCCCTATGCAAGCCTCTCGATCGCGCTGTTCAAGATCCGCACGCAATACGGCCTTCGCCGTTTCGCCGAGTTCAGCATTATCTGCTTCGTTGTCGCCGCAGTTCTCAATCTGCTCGTCACCGATCTGCATTCGGCGATCGTGGTGAGAGCCATCAGCGGCATGGCGGCGGCGCCGCTGTCGACATTGGGTTTCCTCTACATGCTGGAGGCCTTCCCGCCGGAGAGGAAGCTCTCGACCGGCATCAGCCTCGCGCTCATGTGTACGCTGTTCGCCGCTCCCGTCGCTCGCATCATCTCGCCCTCCTTGCTCGATTTCGGAGGCTATCATGCGCTCTACACACTGGAGATGGGTCTGGCGCTGATCGCCTATGCCATCATCTACACCATGCCGCTGACATCGCCGCCACGAGCCGTGGTGATCCAGAGGCTTGATATCCTGAGCTATCTGCTGCTCGCGGTCGGCTTCGGCTGTCTCGCGGTGGTGCTGACGCTCGGTCGCCTCTACTGGTGGTTCGAGGCGGATTGGATCGGCGTTCTGCTCGCCGTTGCGGTGGGCTGCCTCGCGCTGGTGCTCGTCATCGAATTGCCGCGCGCCAATCCGATGCTCGATATCCGTTGGCTGTTTTCCGGCCCCAACCTGCGCATGGCGGGGGTCCTCTTGCTGTTCCGCTTCGTCTCTTCCGAGCAATCGTCGACCGCCGCGAATTTCTACCAGCAGCTCGGTCTGCTCAATGATCAGACGATCACTCTATACATCATCATCCTGATCGCCTCGGTGGTTGGCGGCCTGTTCTGCGCGATGCTGATGACGACGCGCTACGTGGGTACCGCGCATTTCCTGTCGCTCGTCCTGATCGCCGCCGGTGCCTACATGGACAGCCAGTCGACCAGCCTGACGCGCCCCGAGCAGATGTATCTGAGCCAGGCGATGGTCGCTGGCGGCGCGGCGCTGTTCCTGCCACCGGTCATGGCCAGCGGCTTCAAGGCGGCGATTGCCCGCGGCCTTCCGTTCATCGTCAATTTCCTGGCGATCTTCCTGTTCACGCAGAGCATCGGCTCTCTCTTCGCTTCCGCCATGCTCGGCACCTTCGTGACGATCCGCGAGAAATTTCATTCCAACGTGCTGGTCGAGCACATCCTCTTGCAGGATCCGCAAGTCGCGCAACGCGTGTCTCAGCTCTCTGCCTCCTACGGCAAGGTCATCACCGACAAGGTGCTGCTCAACGCTGAAGGAGTGGCGCTGCTCTCGCAGCAGGTTTCGCGGGAGGCCTACACGCTTGCCTATAACGATACCTTCCTCGTCATCTGCCTCGCTTCCATCCTCGGGCTCGTTACCATGATTTTGCATCAGGCATACCGATACCTGCTTGGACGGGATGCGGATCAGGCCGCTACTGTTCAATCATGATCGTGAGCTCCCCCGAATGATGAAATTCTTCAGGTCCCCGACAAGCATCATCGCCCTTCTGGCCGGAATCGCCGGCGTACTGCTGGTGCTCTATGCCTGGCGCCTGCCGCCCTTCGTCACGTCCATCGAGACGACCGACAACGCCTATGTCAGGGGGTACGTCACGATCATGAGCCCGCAGGTCAGCGGCTATGTCGTCGATGTTCCCGTCAAGGACTACGACCTGGTGAAGCAGGGGCAGGTGCTGGTGAAGATCGACGACCGCATCTACGCGCAGAAACTCGCCCAGGCCCGTGCCGCTCTCGACGGCCAGAAGGCATCGCTGGAAAATTCGCGGCAGTCGGAGCTGTCGGCCAAGGCGACGATCACTTCGAGCGAGGCTGAGATCGATAGTGCCAACGCCGCGCTGAAGCGCGCCCAGCTTTCGTGGGATCGCGTCAACAATCTAAACGACCGCGGTATCGCATCGGCAAGCGAATCCGAGCAGGCACAGGCAACGCTGCAACAGGCGAAGGCCGCGCTCAATCAGGCCGAGGCCGCGCTGGAGGTCTCAAAGCAAAACCTGGCGACTATTATCGTCAATCGCTCGCTGCTCGAAGCCAATGTGGCAAGTGCTGAGGCAACGGTGCATCTGGCGGAAATCGATCTTCAGAACACAGCGATCGTTGCACCGCGCGACGGACATCTGGGGGAGGTAGGTGTCCGACTCGGGCAATATGTGACGGCCGGCACGCAGTTGATGGCGGTCGTCCCGCAGGACGTTTGGGTCGTCGCCAACTTCAAGGAGACGCAGCTTGAGGGGATGCAGGTCGGGCAACCTGTCTCGATTGTCGTCGATGCCCTCGGAAGGCAGCGTCTCAATGGCCGGATCGAGCGCTTCTCGCCGGCGGCGGGCTCGGAATTCTCTGTCATCAAGGCCGACAACGCGACCGGCAACTTCGTGAAGATCGCCCAGCGCGTAGGCGTCCGCATCAGCATCGATCCGGATCAACCGCTGGCAAAGGATTTGGCGCCGGGACTATCGGTCGTCGTGCATGTCGACAAGAGCGCTGAACCCGCAAAGCCGGCAGCGAATTAGACAGCAAAAAGCCGGGCGCTGGGCCCGGCTTTCGCATTCGAGAGATTGCTCTCCTGAACCTTATTCGTCCTCGGCGTTGCCGTCGGCATCCGGATCGAAGAAGTCTTCCGGACGCAGAGCGTCTTCGTCAACGCCGTAGATGGCGTCGACGGACGTCAGGGTTTCGCCGGCCTTCTGGCGTTCAGCTTCTTCAGCCGAACGGGCAACGTTCAGTTCAACCTTGATTTCGACTTCGGCATGCAGCTGCAGCTCGACCTGGTGCAGGCCGATCGCCTTGATCGGGGTGTTCAGGTGAACCTGGTTGCGGCCGATGTTGAAGCCTTCGGCAGCGAGGATTTCAACAACGTCACGAGCAGCGACGGAGCCGTAAAGCTGACCGGTTTCGCCAGCCGAGCGAACGACGATGAAGGACTTGCCTTCAAGAGCGTCAGCAACGGTCTGGGCTTCCGACTTGCGCTCGAGGTTGCGAGCTTCGAGCGTTGCACGCTCGGATTCGAAACGCTTCTTGTTGGCTTCGTTGGAACGAAGAGCCTTGCCGAGCGGCAGG
Source organism: Rhizobium sp. S152 (assembly GCF_030380735.1). Classification (GTDB taxonomy): domain Bacteria; phylum Pseudomonadota; class Alphaproteobacteria; order Rhizobiales; family Rhizobiaceae; genus Rhizobium. The sequence goes on from NZ_JAUDRZ010000030.1 coordinate 130,838, forward strand.
AGGTAGTTACGCGCAAAGCCGTCGCGAACCTTTACGGTCTCGCCCATCTGGCCGAGCTTGGAGATACGTTCGAGAAGAATGACGTCCATGTTAGAGTTCCTTTCGTGTCTTAGATGTTCGAATCTGTCTGTTTGGGGGCATCAGCATCCTTGTTGGGGGTGAGTGCGATGGCCTTTCGGGTATCGCTGAGCCCCACCACGAGGATGAAAAGGGCTGGCACCATCAGCATGAGCGATGCCAGGTAGCAGAGGATGAGCGCCGGTAGGCGCCAATCCTTGCCGCGCGTGCGGAAGTGCAGCGCGGCGAAACCGGAGAGCAGGAAGCCGGCGCCGAAGGTGCCGACAAGAGTTGCGCCGATCATGGCCGGAATGCCGCCGAAGAAGGTGGCGGCGAGGCCAATGAGAAAGACGAAGATCGAATTGCGATTCATCCGAAGCGCCGAGGGAATGTCCTCGCGCGGACGAAGGCCACGGCCGGATGAGCTGACGATGCGCGTGGCAACGTAATAGGCGGCAAACAGCATGACGACCCACATGCCGCCCTGGATGGCCGGCAGGAGCAGCAGGACAAGTGCCTTGGTCTGCGCGGTCGTCGTCGCATCGGGAGCGAAATCGGACTGCTGCTGCGAGACCGAATTGAACAGCACGTCGACTAGGCGATCGATCAGGTCGGGGCCGTAGCCGATCATCACGCCGACAACGATCACGGCGATCGTGACCAGTGCGCAGAGATGCAGCAGAATGTCGGAGAGCGGATACCAGGCCATCAGGTGGTCGGGGCCGCCGAGCTCGGAGGCTGGGCGGGCGAGGTTCGCGAGGTGGCTGAGCCAGCCAGCCGGCAGCAGCGTGACCAGCGTCATCATCAACGCGAAGGACGGCGAGATGGCGATCGCGCCAACGACCGCGGCGGTCACGACGGCGGAAATCGCTGCCATGTTGCCCCAGCCGAGGCCGACGAGAAGAATGGGGAGCGCGGAAGCAGCATAGAGAACGGCGCTGAACGACGGCTGCATGCTTGCGCCGAGCACCAGAAGTGCGGCGGTCAATCCGGCGAGCGCGCCGATGCCTAGCGTTTTTGCGTTCAGTTTGTTCACGGTCGCTGTCCTGCTTCATCAAGCAGTTAGAGGGCGTATCTGAATCAGTTTCAGAAGGCCTCAACATGGGTTTTAAGTGTTCCGATCCGCGCCCATCGCGAAAGGGAGAAGGGAAGGCATTGCTGCCTTCCCTCGATTCGGTTTCGTCAGCTGATTAAGCGACGACGTACGGCAGCAGGCCGAGGAAACGAGCGCGCTTGATCGCCTGAGCGAGCTCGCGCTGCTTCTTCTGCGAAACAGCCGTGATACGGGAAGGAACGATCTTGCCGCGCTCGGAAATGTAGCGCTGCAGGAGACGAACGTCCTTGTAGTCGATGCGCGGAGCGTTTGCGCCGGAGAACGGGCAAGTCTTGCGACGACGGTGGAACGGACGGCGTACCGGTGCGGAGGAAGATTCAGACATTCTCAGTTCTCCTTATGCACGGTCTTCGCGCGGAGCGCGATCGGGACGCGGGCCACGCTGGAAGTCGCCGTCACGACGCGGCGGACGATCGCCGAATTCGCGACGCGGGCCACGGTCGGCGCCATCACGCGGGCCGCGGTCGTCGCGGTCGCGCTTCTGCATCATGGCAGACGGGCCTTCTTCGTGAGCTTCAACAGCGATGGTCATGTAGCGAAGGACGTCTTCGCTGATGCGCATCTGACGTTCCATTTCCTGCACGGCAGCAGCCGGGGCGTCGATGTCGACGAGAACGTAGTGAGCCTTGCGGTTCTTCTTGATGCGGTAGGTCAGGGACTTGAGGCCCCAGTTTTCTACGCGCCCGACCTTACCGCCGTTAGCTTCGATAACACCCTTGTACTGTTCTACGAGGGCTTCGACCTGCTGAGCGGAAATATCCTGTCGGGCAAGGAATACATGTTCATAAAGAGCCATGACAGCTTTGCCTTTCTTGCGTTTATTCAACCCGATATTCGGCGGCTAAGCCTCAACGACTGCTCCTGATTGGGTAAACCCAGGCAAGAAAAGCGTTCCGAGACGGTCGAGAGCGGAGACACGGGAGGCTGGAACCCTTCGGTCCCGACGGCTTCCTCGCGAAAACCGGCCCTCCGTTCAGCCACCAGCCAGAAGACCGGGTTTTGCGAACAGGGCGGCTTATACGGATTTTTCGCAGAAAGGCAAGCGCCCAATGGAGGAGCGCGGTGTTGCCTGCCTGATATGACTGAAAACGAAGACGGCCGCCAGTCATTCTGGCGGCCGTCGTCAAGCGCGGATCGAAGAGATGGTATCAGATCGGCATCGGATATTCGCGATGCACCTTCTCGATATCTGCCAGGAGGTCGCTCGACAGCTTCAGGCTTGCCGCGCTTATATCCGTTTCGAGCTGCTTCATCGTCGTGGCACCGATGATCGCCGATGTCATGAAGCGGCGCGTCAGACAGAATGCGATGGCCATGGCGGACGGATCGAGGTCGTGGCGCTTGGCGATCTCGACGTAAGCCTTGGTCGGCGCTTCCTGCAGCGGCTGCAGGCGTCCGCCGATGTCGCCGGTGATCGAGCCGCGCGAGCCGCCAGGTACGGCGCCGCCGATGTACTTGCCGCTGAGGATGCCGCCGGCGAGCGGTGAGTAGGCGAGCAGGCCCACGTCCTCATGGTGCGACATCTCCGCCATGTCGAGATCATAGTGCCGGTAAAGCAGATTGTATTCGTTCTGGATGCTGACGACGCGCGGCAGGCCGAGTTGCTCGGCGATCGTAAGATATTTCTGCGTGCCCCAGGTGGTCTCGTTGGAGAGGCCAATCGTCCGGATCTTGCCTTCCTTCACCAGTTCGCCCGCCGTCTCCAGGATGTCGGTAATGTTGGCGACGGCCTTGGCGCGATCCTGCTTGAAGGGGTCGTAGTGCCAGTTCTGGCGGAAGTGGAAATGACCGCGCACCGGCCAATGGATCTGGTAGAGATCGATATAGTCGGTCTTCAGCCGCTTCAGGCTGGCCTCGATCGCCAGTCGCATATTCTTGGCATCGGCGCCTTCGCCGCCGCGGATGTAGGAGCGGCCGGGACCGGCGACCTTGGTGGCGAGAACGATGTCCTTGCGCTTGCCTGTTTTCTCAAGCCAGGTGCCGATATAGTCCTCGGTCAAGCCCTGGGTCTCGGGGCCGACGGGCGTGGTCGGATAAAGCTCGGCGGTGTCGAAGAAGTTGACGCCCTTTTCGAACGCATAGTCCATCTGTGCGTGCGCTTCCGCCTCGGTGTTCTGCGTGCCCCAGGTCATGGTGCCAAGGCAGATTTCGGACACCGAGATATCGGTGCGGCCAAGTTTCTTATGCTTCATCGGGGAGCCTTAATCGTGATCTTGAAAGAATGAGGTCTTGGAAGGACGGCGCGAATTTAGGCCGGAATTGAGCAAGCGCAAGAGCAAAAGTGCCGCTTTATTGCAGTCGCGAAAGCCTTGGAACGCAGGCCTCCGGCACTTGACTCTCGGGGAAAGAATGTCAATTGGAGGCGAAATGACCGCGGGTCCATATAAAAAGGACATAGGATGACCATCGCTTTCACGTTCCCGGGCCAGGGCAGTCAGGCCGTCGGCATGGGCAAGGATCTTGCCGAGAATTTCGCCGAAGCGCGCGCCGTTTTTGAAGAGGTCGACGACGCTCTCGGCGAGAAGCTGTCCGAAACGATATTCAACGGTCCGGAAGAAACGTTGACGCTGACTGCCAATGCCCAGCCCGCCCTGATGGCCGTCTCTTTGGCCGTCGTCCGCGTGCTCGAAGCCAAGGGTGTCGATCTCAGGGCCAAGGTCTCCTATGTCGCGGGCCACTCGCTCGGCGAATACTCCGCTCTCTGTGCCGCCGGAATGTTCTCGATCGCCGACACCGCACGCCTCCTGCGCATTCGCGGCAATGCGATGCAGGCAGCCGTTCCCGTCGGCGTCGGCGCCATGGCTGCTATCATCGGCCTCGAACATGCCGATGTGATCGCCGTTTGCCAGGAAGCCTCGGCCCTCGGCGCCTGCCAGATCGCCAACGACAATGGCGGTGGCCAGATCGTGATTTCGGGTGAGAAGGCGCCGGTCGAAAAGGCTGCTGCCATCGCGACCGAAAAGGGCGCCAAGCGCGCCATCCTTCTGCCGGTCTCCGCGCCTTTCCATTCCGCGCTGATGGCGCCCGCTGCCGACGCGATGCGCGAGGCGCTTGCCGGCGTGACCAAGAAAAACCCGGTCGTCCCTGTAATCGCCAACGTCCGCGCGGCACCCGTAACGGATGCCGACGAGATCGCTGCTCTGCTGGTCGAACAGGTCACCGGCCAGGTTCGCTGGCGCGAGACGGTCGAATGGTTCGCGGCAAACGGCGTGACGACGCTTTACGAACTCGGCGCCGGCAAGGTCCTCACTGGCCTCGCGCGCCGTATCGACAAGAACGTGACCGGCACCTCTGTCAACACACCAGCTGATATCGACGCGGCGGTTGCCGCTCTTCTGGCCTGATTGATTTAACGATTACAAGGAACGCTTCCATGCTCGATCTTTCCGGCCGAAAGGCTCTCGTGACCGGCGCCTCCGGCGGCATTGGCGAAGAAATCGCCCGCATTCTTCACAAGCAGGGCGCGATCGTCGGCCTGCACGGCACCCGCGTCGAGAAGCTCGAGGCGCTGGCCAATGAGCTCGGCGACCGCGTCCAGATCTTCCCGGCAAACCTTGCCGATCGCGACGAGGTCAAGGCGCTCGGCGTCAAGGCTGAAGAAGCGCTCGGCGGCGTCGACATTCTCGTCAACAATGCCGGCATCACCAAGGACGGCCTCTTCGTGCGCATGTCGGACGAGGACTGGGACAACGTCATCGAGGTCAACCTGACCTCGATGTTCCGCCTCACCCGCGAGCTGACGCATCCGATGATGCGCCGCCGCTACGGCCGCATCATCAACATCACCTCGATCGTCGGCGTCACCGGCAACCCCGGCCAGGCCAACTACTGCGCCTCCAAGGCCGGCATGATCGGCTTCACCAAGTCGCTCGCCCAGGAGATCGCGACACGCAACGTCACGGTCAACTGCGTCGCGCCTGGCTTCATCGAAAGCGCCATGACCGGCAAGCTGAACGATAAGCAGAAGGATGCGATCATGGGCGCAATCCCGATGAAGCGAATGGGCACGGGCGCCGAAGTTGCCTCCGCCGTTGCTTATCTGGCTTCGTCGGAAGCTGCGTACATGACGGGCCAGACGCTGCACGTAAACGGCGGCATGGCTATGATCTGAAACGGAAAACCGGTCTTCGGACCGTTTTTCCCCGCAATAGCGTGTTGACCAACCTTGCAGGGTTGATTTTCTGGCTTTGCGGCAGACATAAACCGTGTTAATCGGGCCATGACTGTGAACAGTCTCCCGAGAAAGAAGACGGACCGGCGGGCTTTTGAGCAAGCCTGGGACATCTCTGGTAGCCGGGTTCAACGAGTTTGCCGAAGGTGGCCCTAGGGCACCGCAGGCTGAAACAGGGTAGGGGTGCCATAAAGGCATTCTGATCAGGATATAAGGTCGAGGAAACCGACATGAGCGATATCGCAGAACGCGTAAAGAAAATTGTTATTGATCACCTTGGCGTCGACGCCGACAAGGTTGTCGAAGGCGCGAGCTTTATCGACGATCTGGGCGCTGACTCGCTCGACACCGTCGAACTGGTCATGGCGTTCGAAGAAGAATTCGGCGTTGAAATTCCGGACGACGCCGCGGACTCGATCCTGACGGTCGGCGATGCCGTCAAGTTCATTGAAAAGGCACAGGCATAATCCTGTGCATTTGAGAAGGGCGGACCTCGGAGTCCGCCCTTTTTATTTCTGGCAAGTTTTCCAGAGAACTGAGAATTCGGGGGAATGCAGTCGATGAGACGCGTCGTTATCACTGGTACCGGCATGGTATCGCCCTTGGGATGCGGAACCGAGGTTACGTGGGCCCGCTTGCTTGCAGGCCAGAACGGCGCTCGCCTCGTGACCGAATTCGAAGTCGACGATCTTCCCGCGAAGATTGCCTGCCGCATCCCCGTCGGTGACGGCACGAACGGTACGTTCAATGCCGACGACTGGATGGAGCCCAAGGAACAGCGCAAGGTCGACCCCTTCATCATCTACGGCATGGCCGCCGCCGACATGGCGCTGAACGATGCCAACTGGCATCCTGAGACCGATGAAGACCAGATTTCCACCGGCGTGCTGATCGGCTCCGGTATTGGCGGCATCGAAGGTATTGTCGAGGCCGGTTATACGCTGCGCGACAAGGGCCCCCGCCGCATTTCACCATTCTTCATTCCCGGCCGTCTGATCAATCTCGTATCCGGCCAGGTCTCGATCCGCCACAAGCTGCGCGGCCCGAACCACTCCGTCGTCACCGCCTGCTCGACCGGTGCGCACGCCATCGGCGATGCTGCCCGTCTGATCGCTTTCGGCGATGCGGATGTCATGGTTGCCGGCGGCACGGAATCGCCGGTAAGCCGCATTTCTCTCGCCGGCTTCGCCGCCTGCAAGGCGCTGTCCACCCAGCATAACGACGACCCTACCAAGGCATCGCGTCCTTACGACAAGGACCGTGACGGCTTCGTCATGGGCGAGGGCGCCGGCATCGTCGTCCTGGAGGAGCTGGAACACGCCAAGGCACGCGGCGCCCGTATCTACGCGGAAGTTGTCGGCTACGGCCTCTCTGGCGACGCCTACCACATCACCGCGCCGTCGGAAGACGGCGAGGGTGCCGGTCGCTGCATGGCCGCCGCACTCAAGCGTGCCGGCTTGACGCCAGCCGATGTCGATTACATCAATGCCCACGGCACATCGACGATGGCCGACACGATCGAACTCGGCGCCGTTGAGCGTCTGGTCGGTAACGCCGCGTCGAAGATCTCGATGTCTTCGACCAAGTCGGCCACCGGTCACCTGTTGGGTGCCGCCGGCGCTATCGAAGCGATTTTCGCGACGCTTGCGATCCGCGACAACATCGCCCCTCCCACGCTCAACCTCGACAATCCCGAGCGTGAGACCGCCATCGACCTCGTTCCGCACAAGGCGCGCGAACGGGAAATTAACGTAGCCCTGTCGAATTCTTTCGGATTCGGCGGTACCAATGCATCGCTGGTGCTTCGCCGCTACGTCGCTTGATTCCAGGCATTGACGTTCTGGCGAGAAAAGGGCGGGGCCGCGAGTGCCGCCCTCTACCTGCATTTTGCCGTATTGCTTCGTAACAAGCAGCACATGGGCCAGATTTAGAGGATTGCCGGTGAACGACACGAACCAGAGCAACGACACGATTGGCCAGCACGACCAGTCTGCGCAGAAAGGGCCGATCATTCCGAAATCGCCCAACGAAGCGCTGCGTCCGGAGCGTGTTCCGGAGCCGCCGAAGCGCTCCCGGAAGGCCAGAAGCCAGGTCGTTATCTTCCTGAACTTCCTGATGACGCTGGTCGTTCTTGGCTGTGCGGCCGCGATCGTCGTTTTCTATTACGCCGTGTCCGCTTATCAGAACCCCGGTCCGCTCGAGACGAACAGTAATTTCATCGTGCGTAACGGCGCAGGTATTTCCGAGATCGCCACGAACCTCGAGCGCAACAACATCATTACCGATGCCCGTGTCTTCCGCTATCTCACGGCCACCCACCTCGATGAGGGTGAGAGCCTGAAGGCTGGCGAATACGAGATCAAGGCGCGGGCTTCCATGAACGACATCATGGAACTGCTGAAATCCGGCAAATCGATCCTCTATTCCGTGTCCTTCCCCGAGGGTCTGACCGTGCGGCAGATGTTCAACCGCATGAACGAGGATACCGTGCTGGAAGGCGACTTGCCCACCGCGCTTCCTGCCGAAGGCAGCCTGCGCCCCGACACCTACAAGTTCTCGCGCGGCACCAAGCGCGCCGAGATCGTCGATCAGATGGCGGCTGCCCAGCAGAAGCTCGTCGACCAGATCTGGGAGAAGCGTGATCCTTCTCTTGGTCTGAAGTCGAAGGAAGAGTTCATCACACTGGCCTCGATCGTCGAGAAGGAAACCGGTGTTCCCGACGAGCGCGCGCATGTCGCCTCGGTATTCCTGAACCGCCTCGGCAAGGGCATGCGCCTGCAGTCCGACCCCACGATCATCTATGGTCTTTTCGGCGGCGACGGAAAGCCGGCTGACCGGCCGATCTACCAGTCGGACCTGAAGAAGGACACGCCGTTCAACACTTACATCATCAAGGGACTTCCGCCGAGCCCGATTGCTAACCCCGGTCGCGATGCGCTGGAGGCGGTGGCCAATCCCTGGAAGACGCAGGACCTCTATTTCGTGGCCGATGGCACCGGCGGTCACGTGTTCGCGGCGACGCTCGAAGAGCACAATGCGAACGTGAAGCGCTGGCGCAAGATCGAGGCGGACAAGGGTGCTGACCCGAACATCGCTGTCGACGGCCAGCCGGCCGATGCCCAGCCACAGGCCGAGGTGCCGGTGCCTGCGCCGAAGAAGAAAAAGACCAACTGATTTCGGAGGCTCGCATGGCTTTGCAGTCCATGACCGGTTTTGCGCGGTACGAGGGAACGACCGGCCGCTGGCGCTGGGCGTGGGAATTGCGCTCTGTCAACGGCAAGGGGCTCGATATCCGTCTGCGTCTGCCGCCAGGACTGGAGCGGTTGGAAAACGAAGTCCGCCGGATGGGCGGCGAGCGCTTCAGCCGCGGCAACATGCAGGCGTCCCTGTCGATCTCGGCGGGCGAGAACCGCTTCGAGACGGTATTGAACCAGGAAGCCTTGTCTGCCGTGCTTTCTCTGCGCGACCAGCTCGGCGGAATCATCGATCCGGCGCCGCTACAGTTGGACACCCTGCTTGCAATACGCGGCATCATCGAGTTCCGCGAGACCGAAGACAGCGAGGAAGCGCTCGCCGCTCGCGATATCGATGTGATTGATGGACTGACGACGGCGCTGTCCGAGCTCGCGAAGATGCGCGAACACGAAGGCGCGGCGCTGGCTCGCATACTTCTCGATCACGTATCGACAATCGAGCGGCTGACTGTCGTCATCGAACAGGACCCGTCCCGCTCTCCGCAGGAGATCGCCGCGCGGCTCTCCGCGCAGGTCGCTCTGCTCATGGATGGCGCAGGGCGTCTGGATCGCGACAGGCTGCATGCCGAGGCCGCGCTTCTCGCCACCAAGGCCGATCTTCGCGAGGAGATCGATCGTCTGAAGGCGCATGTTGCAGCCGCCAGGGAACTGCTGGCGAAGGGCGGTCCTGTCGGCCGCAAGCTGGATTTCCTTGCACAGGAATTTAACCGAGAATCGAATACCATCTGTTCGAAGTCGAATGCCGCGGCCGTGACTGCCGCCGGCATAGAACTGAAGGTCGTCATCGACCAGTTCCGCGAACAGGTCCAGAATCTGGAGTGACCCATGAGCCCGGCGCAGTCGAGCACCCCAACCAAAATCGCACGTCGCGGCCTGATGCTTGTCTTGTCGTCCCCATCGGGCGCCGGCAAGTCGACGATCGCCAATAATCTTCTGCGGGACGATCACAGCCTCGAGATTTCGGTCAGCGTCACCACACGAGCGAAGCGGCCGAGCGAGATCGCCGGCAAGCACTATCATTTCATCACCGTACCGCAGTTCGAGCGCATGCGTGACGGCGGCGAGTTGCTGGAATGGGCAGAGGTTCACGGCAATTTCTACGGCACGCCGCGCGAGCCGGTCGAACTCGCCATGGCCGAAGGCCGCGACATGCTGTTCGATATCGACTGGCAGGGTGCGCTGCAGCTTCAGGACAAGATGAAGGCCGATATCGTCTCCATTTTCGTGCTGCCGCCGACAATGACCGAACTGCAGTCACGCCTGCATCGCCGCGCCGAGGATTCGGAAGAGGTCATTCGCACGCGGCTCTTGAATTCGCGCTCCGAGATCGAACGCTGGCGCGAATACGATTATGTCATCGTCAATGATGATCTGGACGAGGCATTCGGCAACGTCAGCTGTATCGTCAATGCCGAACGCGTCCGCCGCGACCGTCGCCACGGCCTGTTCGACTTCGTCAACAACCTGCTGACCGAAGAGCCCAAGCTTTAATTTAAGACAACCTAGAGGCAGTTCGCCAATCGAACGAACTCGGCGACTGAAAGCGTTTCGGCGCGGCGCTGGGGATCGATCTCGGCTTTGCCGAGAAGGGCCTCGCCACCCAGTGGCTTGAGGCTCTGGCGCAGCATCTTGCGACGCTGGCCGAAAGCGGCGTGCGTCACCTTCTCGAGCTTGTCGATCGAGCAGGGTAGCGGGTTCTCGTTCGGCGTCAGATGGACGACCGTGGACGTCACCTTCGGCGGCGGCGTGAATGCCTGCGGAGAGATGTCGAAGGCCATGTGTGCCGATGTCCGCCAGCCGCACAGCACGCCGAGACGCCCATAGTGATCGTCGTCCTCGGCCGCGACGATACGCTCGCCCACTTCCTTCTGGAACATCAGGGTCAGCGACTGCCAGAACGGCGGCCACTGTTTCGGCAGCAGCCAGTTGACAAGCAACTGCGTGCCGACGTTGTAGGGAAGGTTGGCGATGATCTTAACCGGCCGCCCGTCCGCCAAAGCCTCGAAATCCGTCTTCAGCGCATCGCCCTCGATCACCTCGAGACGGCCAGGATAATGGTCGGAGATTTCGGCCAGCGCCGGCAGGCAACGGGAATCGCGCTCGACGGCGATGACCTTCTCTGCGCCCAGTGCGAGAATGGCACGTGTCAGGCCGCCCGGTCCCGGTCCGACTTCGAAGACGGTAACGCCTTCCAGCGAGCCCGCCGTCCGCGCGACCTTCTGGGTGAGGTTGAGATCCAGCAGGAAGTTTTGGCCAAGTGCCTTGCGAGCGTCGAGCCCGTGGCGCTGGATGACGTCACGAAGCGGCGGCAGGCCGTCGAGTGCGGCCATCAGTGATTGCCTTCGAGCGAGCGGCCCAGTTGGCCAGCAAGCTTCAGGGCGGCCACGAGGCTGCTCTCGCGTGCGATACCCTTGCCGGCAATGCCGAAAGCCGTTCCGTGATCCGGCGACGTTCGTACGAAGGGAAGGCCGAGCGTGACGTTGACGGAATCGTCGAAGCCAAGGGCCTTCGCGGGGATCAGCGCCTGATCGTGATACATGCAGATTGCGACATCGTAGCGTGTACGCGCCTCGTCATGGAACATCGTATCGGCGGGCAGTGGACCGATGGCATCGATGCCCTGCGCTCTCAGTGCCTGGATAGCGGGATGGATGATCGTCTCATCCTCACTGCCGATTGCCCCGCCTTCACCCGCATGCGGGTTGAGGCCGGCGACGGCGAGGCGCGGTTGCGCAATGCCGAAGCGCTGCTTGAGGTCCGCATCCGCGATACGGCAGGTCTCGATGATGATTTCAGGCGTCAGCGCCGCCGGGACATCCTTGATCGGAATATGGATTGTCACCGGAATGGCGCGCAGCTTCGGTCCGGCAAGCATCATGACCGGCGTCATGGAGCGACCTGTCGCCTTCGCCGCGAGATCGGCGAGAAACTCGGTATGTCCAGGGAAGGGAAAACCTGCCTCGTAAAGCACGGATTTGGCGATCGGGTTCGTGACGACGCCGAGTGCTTCGCCGGCCATCGTCAAGGCGACGGCCTTCTCGATGGCCGCGATCGTTCCCTTGGCGGTTGCCACATGCGGCTCTCCCACCGCGACTTCAACACCAGCTGGCACGGCTAGGACGGGCAGGGCATCCGCGAAGATGTCGCCCGCATTGGCAAAGTCCGTCTCGCGCACGGGAACCGTGAGGTCGAGCAGCCTTGCTCGCACGGCAAGCACGTCGGGATCGCCGATGAAGACGAACGGAGGCAGGCCCAATTCCCTGCGCTGCAGCCACGCGACGAGCGTGATGTCTGGACCGATGCCTGCAGGATCGCCCTGGGTAAGTGCGAGCGGACGCGAAAACGGAATAGTCATATTACCTCAGGGCCGCGAAATCTGCGCCTTCTTTTCGAGATCCGCGAGATACTTCTTCGCGTTCTCGTTTTCAGGCGGGGCGTTCTTTCCAGCCTTGGACTTGTCGAGGTCTTCCTGGCGGAAAATCATTTCGGCGGCCTGGTCGTCGGAAACTTGGCGCTGGCTGCAAATGGCGAGATACTCCACGCCGCGATCGGTAACGCGGGTCGCGGTCGTGTTGCCTTTGGCCGCTTCGACAAGAGGCTTCCATTCCGTCGGCAGTTCCGGGCCCATCACACGGCCGAGATCGCGGACGGAAACGTCGCGCATGGTTGCGGCGAATACCTTCGCCTGTTCGCAGCCCGGATACTTGGAGCGCGATGCCTCGGCTTCGCTCTTGCGCTTGCCGACGATACCCTTCTTGTTGGCTGGAACCACGAAGATCATCTGCTGCAGTATGTATTCGGTCGCTTCCGGCTTCTGCTTGTTGTTTTGCATCATGCGTGCAACGAGATCCGCGTTGGACATCCGCGAACTAGAGCCGTAGCGGGCGTTGACCAGACGCGGCCAGCTCATCTGCACGGCGATGAACGCCTTGAAGTGCTCGACGCCGACGCCGGCCTGATTGAGGATTTGCGACATCTGGGCAGTGGTCAGCTTGTTGCCGGTTGCAAAACGCGCAAAGGACGCATCGACGTCATCCTTGGAGACCGACATGCGCACACGCGCGATTTCCTGCTGTTTCAGTGTCTGCTCGACCAACTGCTGCTCGGCGGCTGATGCATCTGCTTTCTGATGCTGCAGCCGCAGGAACGCCTGCCGCTTGGCGACGTCGCCGCTCGTGATCGCCGTGCCGTTTACGACCACTCGAACCTCACTTGCCGCGAACGCAACGCTGCCGGTTGGCATGACCAAGGCGGTCATCATCGCAAAGCCGATGCCGGCGACCATCGTTTTCGCGGTTTTGCTGATGCCAATCATTTGTGGTCCCTTCCCATTCACGGCGCACGTCAGGGACGCGCCGCACATACCTTATCGAGACAAATGGCATCGCTGGTCCAGCTCTGCCTTGGTTAACGATCCGCGACAATGTCCTGCACAGCCTTACGGCGAAAGAAAGGCTCCTTTCCTTCGCCGTGTCGGGTCAAGCTGATCAGTTATTGTAGATATTCTTATCCGGATCGTCGAAGCTGCCGTAATTGATGTCGCCCAACGTACGGAAGGTCAGCTTGGCGCCAATGCTCCAGTCGCTTGCGGATTCGTCGCTGATATCGCGCTTGTCCGTGTAGGCGATCGTGAAGATGGTGCACTCGTCCTCATATGTGAGGCCGATCATCTTCTTGCTGACGACGTCGTTGTTCAGATCCCAGGCAACACCACCGAAGACCGACCAGTAATCCTTGAACTTGACGGTGGCCTTCGCCTGAACTTCATCGTTGTCATCGACGAGGCCGTATTCCGGCTGCGACGAGATGTGTGTGTAAAGCAGCTGGCTCTGGAAGTTGTCGGTCTGGAAACCCGCGGTCAGGTCGCCGCGGTTCAGCCCGAGGTCTTTGTGATCGAGACGATACGATGCCGCGAAGGCGAAACCGCCGGGCGTTTCGATGCCGCCGAGACCTACGAGGTCGGACACGTCCGTTTCCAGACCGGAATTGGCGCCAACGTTGACGAGGTCATCCGTCGCGAACGAGTTCTGGCCCGCCAGCTGGTACGACTGGCCGAAGATGCCGTGCAGCTTGTAGCCGTTGTCGAAGGTTCCCGTGTACTGGAAGCCGATATTGGCACGCGTGCCGCCCTCGATCCTGTCGTAACCGGAGAACTTGTCGCGTTCGAAGAGGTTGGTCGCGTCGAACACGAAGCTCTGCGCGTCTTCGTTCGGTAGCGCGCCTGCAAGGCGCTCGTCCGGACGCGCGTAGATCTGCATGATCGGCTCGAACAGATGCGTGCTGTTCTCGGTGGTGCCGAGGATCGGGTAGCGCATCTCGACGCCAGCCGTCAGCATGGAACGCGTTGCCGTGTTGCCGTCGTCATAGCCGCCTGTATAGCCGGCGCTAGTAGGATCGGTCATGTTGAGCGCCAGCGCATCGCCGCGAGCGGCAAGAATCGGTGTGATCAACACACCCGCCGGCGTCACGAACGTGCGCTTCCATTCAAGCTCGCCGGTCAGGCGTGACGTCTGGCCTTCAAGGCCACGGAAACGGTTATTGCCGGCCACAGAATAGAAGTCGTCGTGGCTGCGTGACAGGTTCGTGAAGTTCACATCCGCCGAAAGCTCGCCGCCTGCCAGCGGCTGCGGCGCGACATAGTGATAGTCCATCGTCGGATAGACAATCGCCTGCTGCTTTTCCGCCAGGTTGGTCGGATCGGCGTCCTGCACATCGAAATAGAAGGAACGCAGGTCGAAGTAGTTCCGCTTTCCGAGACCGGTCAGGTAGACTTCATTCGTGTGCGTGGTCTGGTCGAGACCGTCGAGATTGTAGGTGCGCGCGAAGTTGTTGTCGGTCTGCACCATGACATCCCAGCCGAACGCCCAGCGAGGATTGATCTTGAACTCAGCCTTGGATGCCACCAGACCGCGGAAATCTTCCTGCGCGTCGCTGGTATCGGAGGTGAATTTCTCCGGGCTCATCTGGTTGATGCCGGCGATACGCAGCGTGTGCGTTCCGTTCTCGAAGCGCTGGCGGAATTCCGCGTCCGCGAGGAAGCCCTGGCTGGTATAGCCGGTTCCCGTCACAGTCACATCGCTGCTGGGCGAGAACACATAATAATAGGGGACAGAAACGCCGAAACCGAGGTTCTGCGACGTACTGAAGCTTGGGAACAAGAAGCCGGACTTGCGCTTTACGGTATTGTCAGGGACCTCAAGCCACGGGATATAAGCGATTGGATGGCCGAGCAGCTCGAACCGGCTCTTTTCGAGGCGAATCGTGTGCTTCTGTCCGTCCTGGATGACGCGCTCGGCCTTGACCTGCCAGAAAGGCGGTTTCGACGGATTCTCGGCGCAGGGCAGACAGGCAGTATAGACCCCCTTGTTCAGGATCATCTGCGTGCCGCCAATGCGTTCGCCGCTTTCGGCAACCAGGCGTGTATTGTCGGCCGTCTCGATGCGCAATGCGTTGATGAACCCGTCGGCAAAATCGTCGGTCACATCGAGCTTGTCGGCATACATGCGGTTGCCGTCTGTGCCGACGAGCTCCACATTGCCGAGCGCCATCAGGCGTCCGGTCTTCTGATTATATTCGACGCGCTGGGATACCATCTTGTAGCCAGCGTAGTTGATCTGCACGCCGCCGATAGCCGAAACGACCTGCGCGTCCTTGTTATAGACGAGCTCGTTCGCCGAGAGAATCAGCTTGGCATCTTCGGGTATGTTGGGCTTGACGGTCGACAGAGCGTCCTGCGCGAATGCGACGGGGATGCCACCGGAATAGGTGGACAGAGCCACGCCTGCGAGCAGGGCAACCAACCGTTTTCCAAAAGTCTTGCGGTCGCCTGCCGCCACTAGCCGTCCTCCTGATGAAGCAGAATTGTTGCGCCCAAAGCCAAGGCGACGGTGACCGGAATCCACGTCGCCACGAAAGGAGGGACAACCCCACTGCTTCCGAATGCTTTTACAAGCACGGTGATCACATAAAGCACGAAGCCGGAGACTATTCCACCCAGAATCACGGAGCGGGATTGGTTGAACCGGCTAAATTTTAGGGACACTGTTGCAGCAATGAGAGTCATTGCCACGAGCAACAGCGGTTGAGAGAGCAGCGAGTGGAATTGCGTCTCCAGCGCCTTGGTCGGGAGACCAAAGGATTTCGCTGCTTCGATACGGTTCGAAAGATCAAAAAACGCAATGGTTTCAGGGGCAGTAAGCCTCTGTTGGACGAAGTCCCGTTTCAAATTGGTACGGACCTGTACCTCATCCTTACGAAGGCCGATCTCACCCGGCCGACGCTCCATGACGTTCTTAAGAAGCCAGTAACCATCTTCCAATTTAGCCGACGCAGCGTCCTGTCTCAGAATGATGTGGCCACCCGAATCGAAGTGCACCAGAACGGCATCGACGAGCAGCGTTCCGTCTTCCAGAATCTTGTGCGCGCCGATGATCATGTCGTCGTCGCCGCTGATCTGGCGAAGCCAAGGGACCTCTGGAGCGTTCTTCGAAGCGCTGCTTTCGCCCCGCCAGTTGCTCTCGACGAGCGCGGCCTGACGCTGTCCCCAGGCTGCGAGCGGGTTCAGGATCGTCATGACGCCGATGCCGATCAGGAAGGCGCCGAAGATAAACGGTGACATGAACTGCCAGACCGAAATCCCGGCTGCGCGCGTCACGACGAGTTCGTATTTGCGGTTCAGGCCGATCAGCACCGTCATGCCGACGAAGAGCGCGACGAAGGGCACCGTCTGCTGCATAATCAGCGGCAGGCGAACGGCGGTCATCAACAGCCCGCCGGCCACCGTATAGCCGGGCAGGTTGGAAAGACGCCCTGAAGTTTCGCTGAAATCGACGAGGAAGACGATGCCGATGACGCCGAGGAAAAACCACATCGTCGTCAGCATGTAGCGGCGGAAGAAATAGCGGCCGAGCGTTCCGAAAATCATGCGCTGCCTCCTGCGGAGGGGTCGGCCGGACGCGCAAGGCGCTGTTGAATTTTGCGCCACCGCGCCGCGAGATAATCATTTACGCCGGAGACCATCGAAAGCCGCTTGTGCATGCTGAGCGAAACAATCGCCAGCGCGCTTGCAACGGTCGGTATTGCGTAGAGCACCCCGATGAAGAACGGCTTGGTGTCGATCTGGTTGGCGGCATAGAAACACGCCCAGCGGATCGCGAAGGCAAAGATAAGTGCGGCGACCATCGGATGCAGTCGCGCCTCTCTGTGCGAGCGCGCGTCCCCGGCGATGGCAAGCGATATCAGCGCGAACACCATCGGCAATACCCAATCGGTCAGGCGGCGATGCAGTTCGGCACGGTAACTTCCCGGTTTGGATGCGTAGTCTTTATCCGTCGGATCCGGATTGAGAAGGAACGGCAGTTCGCGGTCGCCCGCGCGCAGCGTCGCCTGTCCGCGGTTCTGCGTCAGGTCGGACAGGTCGAAGGAATAGGAATCGAATCGAATGATCGAGACATCGCCGTTCGGCGCTTTGCGGTGCACTTCGCCGTCATGCATGATCAGCGATGTGCCCTTCTCGTCGACGGCACCCTCGCGTGCGTAATAGACCAGTTCGAAATTGGGATCTCGTTCGTCGACGACGAACAGCCCCTTCAGCACGCGACCCGCCAAACGCTCCGAAATCTGCACATACAGGCCGGTGTCGATGCGCCGGAAGTTCTTCTCTTCGATGACCGTCGAGAGCAGGTCGGCATAGGCGGCGGCGATCATCTGGCGCGCACCGGTCTTCGCCTTCGGCTCGACGACATTGTCGACGAGGAAAGAGAACACGCTTATCAACGCCGCAAGAATGAGGATCGGCCTGAGAATGATACTGCGCGGAGAGCCGGCGGCATCGATGACGGTAAGTTCGGAATCGTTGTTCATCGTCGTCAGCGTCTGCGTAACGCCGATAACGATGGCAAAAGGCAGCACGACCGGGATGATCGACGGCAGGATCAGCGTCGCAAGCTTCGCGAACGAGCCAATCGACTGGCCGCTGTCGGTCACCAGATTGATGCGCTGCAGCACCTGAGTCGTCCAGATGATCGCGAGCACCGGCAACAGGGCGACGAGAAACATCTGGCCAACGCGCCGGAGTATATATGTTTCAAGCAGTTTCATGCATGCCTTTGAACGCTCTTACGAACTCATGCCGCTTTGCAGCGAAACCCATCTACGCTCTTTGTTCTGTTTTTGCGACAAGGCCGCGCCGAAAATTCATTCAAATTTCAGATTTTTTTTCGTGATGTGGCGAATCGGTAAGTGCGGCGGGATCGAGAAAAATTGCAAGACCAGATCTCCATATGAGCTAGGTCTGAAATGATGATACGCAGGAATTGCGGTTCCGGCAAATCCCGTAACGGCGCACAGGATACAAACTTGTGCTTCCCACTGGGACTTGTGTTCGCCGGGGAAACCCGAAATGATTGACCCGAGAGGATCCTGAAGAATCCGACTGGAGAAAACATGTCAGCCAAATTCGATATCTCATTTGAAAAGTCTGCCGAAATTGCCGGCAGCTATGCCATTCTGCTGAAGACGAGCGAGGCCGAACTCGCCGCGGGCGCCTCAGCAGCCGACCCCGCCGGCGTTGTCGCGCGCGCAGCAAAGATCGCGGGCTTCAGCGCCAAGTCGATGGCCACGCTTGATATCGTCGCGCCACAAGGATCTTCGGCTGATCGCATTATCGTGCTGGGGCTGGGCAAGTCGGAAAAGCTGACCGCGCATGATTGGCTGAAGGCGGGCGGCGCGGTAGCCTCGAAGATCAAGAACACGACCAAGGTCACGATTTTCGTCGATGCACCCGGCGTCAACGTCGGCGGCAAGGAAGCGGCCGATTTCGCGCTCGGCATGCTGCTGCGTGCCTACAGCTTCGACGCCTACAAGACGAAGAAGAAGGACGACGATAGTGCCGCCGGCGGCGATGCCGTTAAGGTCACCATCGTCACCGCTGCTGCGAAGGATGCGGCGCAGGCCTACAATACGTCCGTAGCTGTCGCCAACGGCGTCAACCTTGCGCGCGACCTCGTCAACGAGCCGCCGAATGTTCTCGGCCCTGTGGAGTTCGCGGCCAAGGCAAAGGCGCTGGAAGCGCTTGGCGTCGAGGTTGAGATCCTTGGTGAAGAGGAAATGCGCAAGCTCGGCATGGGTGCGCTTCTCGGCGTGGCGCAGGGATCCGTGCGTCCGCCGCGGCTCGCCGTCATGCAGTGGAAGGGCGGCAAGGCGGGCGAGAGCCCGGTTGCCTTCATCGGCAAGGGCGTCGTCTTCGACACCGGCGGCATCTCGATCAAGCCAGCCGCCGGCATGGAAGAGATGAAGGGCGACATGGGCGGTGCTGCCGCCGTCACCGGTCTGATGCACGTGCTGGCCGCGCGCAAGGCCAAGGCGAATGTCGTCGGCATCATCGGCCTCGTCGAGAACATGCCCGATGGCAATGCCCAGCGTCCCGGCGACATCGTCACATCCATGTCCGGCCAGACGATCGAGATCATCAATACCGACGCCGAAGGACGCCTCGTGCTTTGCGA
Organism: Rhizobium sp. S152; assembly: GCF_030380735.1. Lineage (GTDB taxonomy): Bacteria > Pseudomonadota > Alphaproteobacteria > Rhizobiales > Rhizobiaceae > Rhizobium. The sequence goes on from NZ_JAUDRZ010000030.1 coordinate 149,939, forward strand.
TGCGCTCTGGTACTGCAATGATCGCTTCAAGCCGAAGTTCATGATCAATCTGGCGACGCTGACGGGCGCGATTCTAGTCGCACTTGGCAACATTCAGGCTGGTCTCTTCTCCAACGACGACGCCTTGTCTGAACAGCTGATCGCTGCGGGCCTTTCCACCCGCGAAAGACTCTGGCGCATGCCGCTGGGCAAGGAATATGACAAGATGATCGACAGCAAGTTCGCCGATATGAAGAACACCGGCGGTCGTCACGGCGGATCGATCACCGCCGCCCAGTTCCTCAAGCGGTTCGTGCAGGAGACGCCCTGGGCTCATCTCGACATCGCCGGCACCGCCATGGGATCGCCGCTGGACGAGATCAACCAGTCCTGGGGCTCCGGATATGGCGTTCGCCTGCTCGATGAGCTGGTCCGCGCCAACTACGAATGATGACGGAAGTCCTCTTCTATCATCTGACGGAATCGAAGCTCGAAGATGCGCTGCCGCCGTTGCTCGACAAGAGTGTCGAGCGCGGATGGCGCGTCTGCGTGCAAATGAAGGACGCTGCCCGCCGCGAGATGCTGGACCAGCACCTGTGGACATTTCGGGAGGACAGCTTCCTTCCGCATGGCACGGACGAAGGCGAGCTCGCCCAGAACCAGCCGGTGCTTCTGACGACCTCCGATGGCAACGCCAATGCCGCGACGGTGCGCTTCATCGTCGACGGCGCCGAGCCGCCTCCTGTTGATGGCTACGAGCGCATCGTCTTCATGTTCGATGGCTACGACCAGGAACAGCTTGAAGGCGCGCGCGGGCAATGGAAAAAGCTGAAGGGCGCGGGCCACAAGCTCACCTACTGGCAGCAGACGCCGGAAGGGCGTTGGGAAAAGAAGGCCTGACCCCCGTCAGGGCAGGCCTGCATCCGCCACCACCTTGTCGATGAATTCCCGTTTGGATTTCGTGTATTCGGCGCGGCTCTCGGCATAGTTGCCCGCGAGGCCGACCTTCAGCTCTTCGTAAGCCTGCGCAAGTTCCGGATTGGCGCGCAATTCGTCACGAAAGGCAAGCATGCGGTTCCAGTGGTAGCCGCGATGCTCGACGACGTGAACAAGATGGGTGCGGGTTTCGCCGTTGATCCCGCGGCCAAAGATGTGATCGTCGGGAACGATATCCTTGCCGGCATAGTCGTAGCCGATCGTCTCCATCGCGCCGATCAGGGACGGCCCGTCTTCGAACCGCGCAATGCCGACCACAATGTCGATGATCGGCTTTGCCTTGATGCCGGGAATGGCCGTGCTGCCGACATGCTCGATATCGATGGCAGCATCTCCGAGCGCGCGCCGGATAGTCTCGGCTTCACTCTGATAGGCATCATTCCACAGGATATTCGGCTCGGCGAGCGAGACCGTCAGGTTCTTCAGTCCCAGGCCGAAAGATGCATCGTCTCGCATTCCGAACCTCCGTGATACCGGTAAATGGGATCACAGTATCACGGGGCACGGCAATTTCGAATCAATCGTGGAAGGCTTCGACGAATTTGCGCTTGCCGAGCATGAAGGCATCGGCAACGTGACGCAGCGGCGCCAGGTCTACGTCGGACTGGCCGGCCTTGACGATCTCCGCGAAGCGACGATAGAGCGCTGGGTATTCTTCTTCCGGCGCCGAGAACGTCAGTTCGCCGTTGACTGAGAGCTTCGAGCCACCCTCTGCGAGAGCCATTTTTCCATCAGCCGTTTCGGCGAAGATATCCCAGCTCTGCTTGCCCGTCTGGCGCCAGTCGAACTCGGCACGAACAGGCGTGTTGTCGGCATTCTTGAAATGCAGGTCGGCGGCGATCGGCGCGTCGCGGTTTTCCGGGAATTCCAGCGTCGCACTGGTCAGGAAGATCGCCTTCGGCAGGATGTGCGTGACGATCGAGAGCGCGTTAATGCCGGGATCGAAAACACCAAGGCCGCCGGCCTGCCAGATCCAGTCCTGGTTCGGATGCCACTGGCGCACGTCTTCCTTCCAGACGACATGCACGCTGTCGATCCGGGTCGAGGCGAGGAACGACTTCGCGGCCTCGACGGCAGCTGCATAACGTGAGTGCCAGCTGGCAAACAGCGACAGACCCTTTTCGGCCGCAAGTGCCTCGAGATCCGCAACCTCACTGAGAGTCGCGCCCGGCGGCTTTTCCATGAACACGTGCTTGCCGGCGGACAGCGCCTTGTGAGCCGCCTCGTAGCGGTATTGCGGCGGCATGCACAGCGAAACCGCATCGATTTCAGGCACGGCGTCGAGCATTGCATCGATCGTGGTGAAGCTCTGGACGCCATCGACCGTGCCATTGCGGCTTGCCGTCGCGATCAGGTTGAAATCCGGGTTCTTGGCGATGGAAGGAAGGTGCTGGTCGCGGACGATCTTGCCGACGCCGACGATGGCGAGGTTGATGGGTGACATGCTATTGGCTCGCGTTCGGTGTTTCGCTCAAAAGTATGATTTATTTTGAGCCTGTTTTAGCAGAAAGAAACCGGCGGGCAAGCGCCGGCTGTTGATTACAGCGAGGCCATCTCGACGGCCGCGGCCGGCCTCTTGAATTGCAGGGTTACGACCTTGTAGCCCTCGGCTTCGAGATTCGTAAGAAGTGTCGGCAGCATTGTGGCGGTGCGGTTGTGAATGTCATGCATGAGGATGATGCCGCGTCCGCGCTGGTACAGTTGGTCCATGGTGCGTTTCGTCACCGCCGCCGGCGTGGTGTTGAAGTAGTCCTTGGAATCGACATCGACGTCCATGACGATCATTTCGCGCATGGCGACGGCAGTGCGCAGCTTGCGGCTGTCGGCGAGATAGGGGAAGCGGAAGAAGTTCACGTCGGTTCCCGTCGCCTTGGTGACCGCGGCCTGGCCGCGAGCGACTTCCTTCATAGCCATGTCGAAGCTGAGCGAGGCGAGATTGTCGTGCTTGTAGGTGTGGCTGCCGATGGTGTTGCCGTCCTCGGCCACCCGCCGCGCCAGGTCAGGATGGAGTTCCGCCATCTCTCCAACCATCATGAACATGCCCTTGACGCCGAACTTGTCGAGCGTTGCGAGAACACGATCGGTACGACCAGGAATAGGGCCGTCGTCGAAACTGAGAACGACCTCCTTGTCCAGCAGGTGAAGGTCGTGAATGGACGACACCGTCAACGTCCGGCCCGCCAGATGATGGCTGCTTGCGATGTGCGTAGCCGGCGCGTGATCCGCGCTTTCTATTTTGCCGTCCGGCGAGACGATCGAGGACGTCTTTATGGATGTATCGGGCGCGGGATGCTTTGCCGTCTGGCAGCCGGCGAGGGCCACGCTCAAGAAGAGACTGGAGATTATTGCGAAACGCTGCATGAAAGGAGCTCAACAAATCAGTAATGAATGTTGAGGCAACCTTTCGAATTATGGTTAACGATTGGTTTCTGTTGGTGGGAATGCGTAAATAAACCAGATCGTTGCAGCCGCTTCGGCGGGGAGTGTGGCTATCCCGCCATAGCCTCTTCATACTCCGAAGATAGCTCCAGCCACTGTTCTTCCGCGGCAGCAAGCTTTGCCGCCGCTTCTCCGCGTTGCTTGGCCTTCTCCGCCGCCTTGGCGGGCGTCTTTTCGTAGAGCACGGGATCCGCAAGCTCTGCATCAAGAGCCTGAATCGTTTTCTCCAGCTTTCCGGTCAAGGATTCGATTTCGCTGATCTTTTTCTTCAGCGGCGCCAGCGAGGCGCGCTTGTCGGCATTCTGCTTGCGCTGTTCAGCCTTCGATGCCGCATCGTCGCTCGCTTGCGGCTTGTCGTCCTTCTTCTTGCCGGAGGCGACGACGATATCGCGATACTCGTCCATGTCGCCCTCGAAGGTCGTGACGGTACCGTTATTGACCAGCCACAGCCGGTCGACCGTTGCCTCGATCAGGTGCCTGTCGTGCGAGATCAGGATGACGGCGCCACTGTAGTCGTTCAGCGCCTCGATCAGCGCGCGACGGCTGTCGATGTCGAGATGGTTGGTCGGTTCGTCGAGGATCAGGAGGTTCGGCGCATGGAAGGCCGCAAGTCCCATCAGCAGACGCGCCTTTTCGCCGCCGGAGAGATCCTTCGCCGCCGTCGCCATCTTTTCCGTGGCAAGGCCCATCTGGGCGACGCGGGCGCGGACCTTGGCTTCCGGCGCGTCCGGCATCAGCCGGCGCACGTGCTCGACGGCCGACTGGTCCGGAATGAGGTCGTCGAGCTGATGCTGTGCGAAGAAGCCGATCTTCAGGCTCGGTGCCAGCTTCACCTGGCCGGCCTCGGCGTCGAGGCGGCCGGAGATGAATTTCGCGAATGTCGATTTGCCGTTGCCGTTCGAGCCGAGGAGGGCAATACGGTCGTCGTTGTCGATGCGAAGGTTGAGGTTCTTCAGGATCGGATTGCCGGGCGTGTAGCCGACGGCGCCGCCGCTGACCGCGACGATCGGCGAGGCGGGCTGCTTCTCGGGCTCGGGGAAGGTGATCGGCTGGACATGGCTCTCGATCACGGACGCGACCGTGCCCATGCGCTCCAGCGCCTTGACGCGGCTCTGCGCCTGCCGGGCCTTCGATGCCTTTGCCTTGAAGCGATCGATGAAGCTCTGCAGATGCTTGCGCGCCGCGTCGTTCTTCGCCTTGGCCTTGGTCTGCAACTCGTCGGCTTCTGCCTTCTGGCGCTCGAACTGGTCGTAGCCGCCGCGGTAGAAGGTGAGCTTCTGCTGGTCGAGGTGGACGATCGCGTTGACCGCGTTGTTCAAGAGGTCGCGATCATGGCTGATGATGATGACGGTATGCGGATAGCGACGGATATAATCCTCGAGCCAGAGCGTGCCTTCAAGGTCGAGATAGTTTGTCGGCTCGTCGAGAAGCAGCAGATCAGGTTCGGAAAACAGAACCGCCGCAAGCGCCACGCGCATGCGCCAACCGCCGGAGAAAGCCGATGCCGGGCGCGCCTGCGCCGCTTGGTCGAAGCCGAGGCCGGCAAGGATGCTTGCCGCGCGCGCTTCGGCCGAATGCGCGTCGATATCGACGAGCCGCATCTGGATTTCGGCGATCCGGTGCGGATCGCTGGCGGTCTCCGCCTCAGTGAGAAGCGCGGTGCGCTCCTTGTCGGCCGCAAGCACGATCTCGATAAGCGGCTGTTCCGTTCCCGGCGCTTCCTGGGCCACCTGGCCGATGCGCGCGTTCTTCGGGATCGAGACGGAACCGGACTCCGATCCGAGATCGCCGGTGATGACGCGAAACAGCGTGGATTTGCCCGCGCCGTTTCTCCCCACGAGACCGGCCTTGGTTCCGCTCGGAAGCGAAACGCTGGCATGGTCGAGAAGCAGGCGGCCTGCGATGCGGGCGGAGATGTCCGAGATCGTGATCATGCCCGGCGTTTTGGCCGAAAGCCGCGATCAGCGCAAGGGCCTGTCGTTCAGCGTCCGAAGGCCTGTACGGGCTGGTGGCGGTTGGTCTGCGCGGCGTGGAGCGCGATGCGCGCGTTGGCCTGCAGTTGCGACGCCGTGGCCGCGTCTGCGCTGAGCGCGATCCCCAGCGAAACCGTCATGCGCGTTGCCGGCACGGTCTCCGTGGCAGCGAAGATGATGTGCTCTTCCACAGACCTGCGCAGCCGCTCGGCAATTGCCGTCGCCTCCTGCATGCCGACATTGGCGAAGACAAAGGTGAACTCGTCACCATCGGTGCGCGCCACGAAATCGTTCTTCTTGATCGACTTGCGAAAGAGATCGGCAAGCTTCTTCAAAAGCCGCGTGCCGGCCTGCGTGCCGTAGCGACCGTTGAGAACCTTGAAGTCGTCGATATCGACCATGATCAGCGCGTTGCCGGCAGCGCCTTCGTCGCGTTCGTAGAGATCGAGCACCGTCTGGCTGAGCGCGATGCGATTGGGAAGACCGGTCAGCTTGTCGGTGGAGGAGGCGGATTGCGCCGCAGCGACGCCACGTTCCAGCGCTTCCAGCCGGTCGATGTCGCCACGCAGTTTGGCCTCGAGGTTCGTCTCGCCCGCGAGCACGTTGGTGAGTGCCGTCGACAGAAATTCCATCTCGCTCATAAGGCCCGACAGGCTCTGGGTCGGCGAACCGGAGATCGAATGCAGCACTGTCTCGGCGGCGCGCAGGAAGGACTGCTTCTGGCGCAGGCTTTCACTCAGCCGCTCCGCGGCGTCGCGAAGCATCTTTCCCATTTCCGCCTGCGAGGCCTCGTTGACCAGACCGCAATGACTGACAAGCCGGTATTTCAGGCCGAGCTCGTCAAGCGCCGGTTGGCGCGGCGTCGGGCCAAGTGCTGCGATCTCCTGGGCGAGCGCCGCGTTCTGGCCGATGATGGCGTCGTGAAAGAGTTCGTAGTTGCGCGGCAGCCCGGCAATGCCGAGCCGCGTCATGTGCTGGCTGATGCGTTGAATATCGGTTGCTGCTGCCGGGCGCGGGGTTTCGCGCTGTACCTGTGCATTCGCTCCTGCATGCTGCATGACGGCTCCCTCGCTCTGTGGTCCTGTCCGACCTGGCGTTGTATCCGCTATGCACCCCAGGATTTAATATTAGTTGAATTGAGGGTGCAGCAATTGCGCGGCAGGCAAGCGATCGAAGAACGCGGTTAATGCTGTCTTGACGTCATCCACTGCCTGCCGTCCGCGCGCAGGAAGGCGATCATGTCAAGCACGACGGAGGACTGGCCGAGCGAAGTGAGGATCGTGTGGACCTGGCCGCGATGATGGGTCTGATGGTTGAACACATGGGCGAGCATCACGCCGAGCGGTTCCGTCATCGGCTCGGGCACCGTTACCGGCGTATAGTGGACGAGGCGCTCGAAATCCTCCGGCCCGAACGAGGCGGTAAGGTCGATGAACCTGCGGTCTTCCGCTTCGCGTGCCCGGCGCAGTTCGGAAAGGTCGTCATGGAGAATGACGTTGAGTTCCATCGGCGCCACTCCGTTGCCGGTGATGCGGCGCAACCAGATGCGATCGGCGACGAGAAGGTGGTTGAGCGTGCGATGCGCGGAGCCGAAAAAGGCGCCACGGTCGGCACGGTAGTCCGCGTCGGGCAGCGCAGCACAGGCGTCGTAGATCCGCGCATTGGCCCAGCGATTGTAATCGGCAAGCATCTGGAAATGGCGCTGCATCGTTTGCTCTCCTTTATCGGCCATCTTTCGTGCAATGCAACCGGAATGTCGATCCTTCGTATTGATACCATTCATGAAATCTTCTGATTGGATCGTATCGCCATTCGCGGCCATCATCGTGACCCATCCCCTGATCCGGAGCAGACCCATGACCACTCGCATTCTCTATTCGCTCTGCGGCACCGACGAGAGCCGGCCTTTTTCGCCCCATTGCTGGAAGGTGGTCCTGGCGCTCAGGCACAAGGGCCTCGACTTCGTCGAGAAGCCGGCACCGTTCACCCGGATCCCGGTTCTGGAGAACGGCTTTTCCAAGACCGTGCCGATCCTGAGAGACGGCAATGAACTCATTCGCGACAGTTTCGATATCGCGCTTTATCTGGAAGAGCGCTACCCGGATCGCCCGACCTTGTTTGGCGGCGAGGGCGGCAAGGCGCTTTCGCGTTTCGTCGAACGCTTCTCGCAGTCGATCGTGCATCCGGCGATCACAGGCATCGCGGTTGCCGACATTCACGACATTCTGGGCGAGGCCGACCAGGTCTATTTCCGCTCCTCGCGGGAAAAGATGCTTGGGCGGACGCTTGAAGACATGCGTTCCGGACGTGATGCGGCGGTCGCGGGGTTTGCCGCAAAGCTGGAGCCCGTGCGCCAGACGCTGGCCTTCCAGCCTTTCCTCGGCGGAGACGCGCCGCTGTTTGCCGATTACATCCTGTTCGGCGCATTGCAATGGATGCGGATTACCGCCGGTACCGAAGTCTTTACTGGGGATGACCCGGTCGGCTTGTGGTTCGATCGATGCCTCGATCTCTTCGACGGCGTGGGCCGTAGTGTGACGGCCGCGTGAAATTGAACGCGGTAAGGCGGCAATAGCCTAAACCCCCTTGTTTCCGGCGAAAGGGACGGGTAGATACCGCCCACTTTCCACGGGAATTAAAAGGAACAGACGATATGGCGATTGAACGCACCTTCTCGATGATCAAGCCGGACGCAACGAAGCGCAACCTGACCGGCGCCATCACCAAGGTATTCGAAGACAACGGCCTGCGCATCATCGCCTCCAAGCGCGTATGGATGTCCAAGCGCGAAGCCGAAGGCTTCTACGCCGTTCACAAGGAACGCCCCTTCTTCGGCGAACTGGTTGAAGGCATGACCTCCGGCCCGACCATCGTTCAGGTCCTGGAAGGCGAAAACGCCATCCTGAAGAACCGCGAAATCATGGGCGCCACCAACCCTGCTAACGCTGACGAAGGCACGATCCGCAAGCAGTTCGCCCTGTCGATCGGCGAAAACTCGGTTCACGGCTCGGACGCTCCTGAGACCGCCGTCCAGGAAATCGCCTACTGGTTCGCCGAAACCGAAATCGTCGGCTGATTCAAAAGCGCAGCCCAACGGCTGAACCTTTTGAAATGACTCTGAAAGCCCGGCCACTGCGCCGGGCTTTTTCATGTCGCGGGGCAATTGTCAGCGCTGTGGTAATCCACGCTGCCATCAGCTTTGAACACGTCCGGGTTCTTGGTGTAGAGCGGCCCCACGACCAGCGGTTTGCCGGGCATGATCGACTGATCGACATCAGATGTCACCGTCGTCTTCAAGCTCTGCAACGTGCTTCCCTTGGCATCTACGAGGCGGATGCTGACCGTATAGGGGCGATCCTTCTTGACGCAATGAATGGCCGGGCTCTGCAGGGTGATCCGGTCCCAGGCGGGAAAAATCTTCTCCTCCGTCACCAGCGGATCGCCGCCCGCAGGGTTCTCGAACTCGGCGATCGCAACCGCGCCCTCCGGCAACGTCCCCTTCTTGTTCAGCGTTACAAGATAGGTCGCGATCGCGACGCGGTAGTTGAACACGAAGACATGCCCGCTCACCTCGACCGCTTCCTCGTTCTGCCGTTGACAACCGCTCAGCGCCGCTGCCGCGCTTATCAGCAGGATCGAAACTCCTTTCATGGCGCTTCCTCCTCTTTTCGCCGCCGGTAGTGCCGGTTCGCCTTGGCTCGGTTGCCGCAGACCGCCATGTCGCACCAGGCGCGGCTCCTGTTCTTGCTGCGATCAAGAAACAGCCAGCCGCAATTGCCGCAGATCTTCATCCGCTCGGGCTCGGGCATCGAGACCAGTCGCAGAGCGGAATGTGCTGTCGCATGGCCTATAGCTCCTGCCGCTTCCGGCTGCCTCAACGTCCCCGCCACCGCCTCCAGCAGATCGGCGAGCAACAGGTCGTCGCTGCCGCTCAGCACCCGCTTTCGAAAATAGCGATCCGTCGCTTCCCTGAGCGTGATCAGGCCTTCCTTGCTGTTCGCGGTCGGCGCAATCATGCCCCCGAAGAGGGCGCGCTCGGCGCAGAATTTCGCGGCGGCGGCGGGAAACGCTTCCCAATTCTCCCGCACGGCGAAGCGATCGACGCGAAGCGCGTCGTCATGCCTGAGTATGACGCTGTTGGCGACATCAAGCGCCAACGCGCCGCCGGAGAAGCGATGGGCGGTCCACGAAAAGGTCATGCGCAAATATAACTGGTAAAAAGCATTTTGCCAGTTATGATTTCTGCGTGGGGAGTGTTCATGGCCTATCTGCTGCAGCAACTGGCGAATGCGATACCGCTGGCGGCGCTCTATGCAACGCTTGCTTTTGGCTATTCACTGGCGTTCGGCGTGACGCGGCGGGCTGATATCACTTACGGCGCCATCTTCGCTTTCTCCGGCCAGATCCTGCTGCTGTTCACCGACATCGCCTATAACAGGCTGTGGCTTATCCTGCCGGCTGCGATCGCGCTGGGGGCACTGGCATCGTTGGCCTATTCGATAGTGGCAACAGTCTGGATTGGACGGTCGGTCATGCGCCCGCTCGTCCGCCAGTCGTCGAACGCGGTGATCGTCGCCGCCCTCGGCATCTCGATCGTCCTCATGGAGACGGCCAGGCTAGCCTCGGAGACCAAGAGCCTGTGGCTTTCTCCTTTCCTCAACGGTAGCGTTACATTTTGGAGCGATGGTGCATTCGACGTCCGGCTGACGCAGATTCAGCTGATCAACACGGCGCTGATGTGCGCCATGACGGCGATCGGAGCGGTCGCGCTGAAGCGCACGTCGTGGGGCCGAGCTTGGCGCGCGGTGACCGACGATCCCCTGGCATCCGAGCTTTGCGGCATCAGTGCAGGCAGGGTATTTCTGCTCGCTTATGCGGCGGCCGGCCTCGTCGCGACACTCTGCGGCATCCTCGCTACCTTCTACTATGGAACGATGGACTTCGGCGCGGGCCTGATGTTCGGGCTGAAGGTGTTGATGGTGGCCGCTGCCGGCGGTTATTCAGATCCGCTGAAATCGGCGGCGGGCGCGGGTCTTCTCGGATTGCTGGAAACGCTCTGGAGCGCATACGGCTCGGTGCTGTGGCGCGACCCGGTGGTCTTCGCGCTGCTCGTGCTTCTTCTGGTTCTCAGCCGGCGCGAGCGCGCGGTGCCGTAGCTACTTCCACTTATCCCGCGCGGCATCGTCGGCATGCTTGGCCTCGACCCATTCTCCGCTCGCGCCGTCGCGACCGTGCTCCTTCTTCCAGAAGGGCGCCGCCGTCTTCAGAAAATCCATGACGAAGCTGGTGCCATCGAAGGCAGCCTGGCGGTGGGGTGCGGCGGCAATCACCAGAACGATATTCTCGCCCGCCGCGATCTTGCCGTAGCGATGGATCGCGGTCAGTCCGCGCAGATTGAATCGCTCGATCGCCATCTCCGCGATCCGCGTCATCTCCGCTTCGGCCATGCCGGGGTAATGCTCGAGTTCGAGTGCCGTGAGCGTTCCGCCTTCATCGCGGCAGAGCCCGGAAAAGGTGACGATGGCGCCGATCCCGGGCTTCCCTTTGGTCAGGAGTTCGATTTCGGCCTGCAGGTCGAAATCCTCGCTCTGCACGCGGATGGTCGGCGCCGGCAGCATCAGCCGCCCGTCATCGGCGGGAAGATGCCGATCTCGCGCGCGTCGCCAATCGGCTCGTCGTGCTCGATATGCTCCTGATCCAACGCCACGCGGATGACGTCGGGAAACTGAAGCGCCGTCTCATATTCCTCGCCCAAGGTCATCAAATGATTCAGAAGATCGGAGACAGTCACTACGGAGGGGGGCAGGGCGATCTCTTCCTCGCTCTTGCCGATCCGTTCACGCACCCAGGCGAAATAGATGAGCTTTGTCATTCGTCTTCCACGATGTGCTTGAGGCCGGCGCGGAAATAGTCGTAGCCGGTATAGATGGTCAGGATCGCGGCGATCCAGAGAAGGCCGATGCCGGTCATTGTCGTGTAGGGAAATATCTCGTCTCCGGCAGGGCCGGCCAGCAGGAAGGCGATGGCGACCAGCTGCACGGTTGTCTTCCACTTGGCGATACGGGTGACCGGAACGCTGACCTTCAGCGCCGCCAGATATTCGCGCAGGCCCGACACGAGAATTTCACGGCAGAGAATGGTGATCGCCGCCCAGATCGACCAGCCGGCAATGGTCTGATCGGCCGCGACCAGGAGCAGGATGGAGGCAACCAGCAGCTTGTCGGCGATCGGATCGAGCATGCGGCCGATGTTCGACGTCTGGTTCCAGATACGCGCGAGATAGCCGTCGAGAAAATCGGTGATTGACGCGATGACGAAGATCCACAGCGCAACCCATCGCGCCGTGTTGCTGATCGCCAGTTTGCCTTCGAGGAAGAAGCACAGGACGATGAGCGGCACGGCCAGAATGCGGCCATAGGTCAGCAGATTGGGGATATTGTAAGCGCGCGAAGCCATGAAGTGTTTTCTCTGAATTGATGCGTCCGTAGATGACGGACTTGATCGCAAGGCGTCAACATTCTTTCTGTTTTTTCTCTGCCTTTGCGTGGAATTTGCGACCGACGCCACCTATTTCGCGGCGTCGTCATGAAAATGATTGTAAACCTGCTTGGCGACCGTCTCCGAAATGCCCTCGACGGCCATCAGATCCGACAGTGCTGCCCGCGAAACCGCCTTGGCGGTGCCGAAATGCTGTAGCAGTGCACGTTTGCGTGAAGGGCCGATGCCGCCGATCTCGTCGAGCGGATTTTTCACCATCTCCTTCTTGCGCCGCGCCCGATGCGAGCCGATGGCAAACCGATGCGCTTCGTCGCGCATACGCTGGGTGAAGTAGAGCACCGGATCGCGTGGCGGCAGCGTGAAGTTGTCGCCCCCCGGTAGGAAGAAGCGCTCGCGTCCCGCCTCTCGGTCGGCGCCCTTGGCGACGCCGATGGCGGTGACGCTGTCGGTGATCCCGAGCTCCTCGAGAATCGCGCGGACGGCGGTCATCTGTCCTTGACCACCGTCGATCAAGATCACGTCAGGCCATGCGGGGAAGGGCATGTCTACCGCATCCGCCGCCGCAACGGACTGGCTCCTGTCGGGAATGCCTTCTTCCTTGATGAGCCGCGTGAAGCGGCGGGTCATCACCTCGCGCATCATCCCGAAGTCGTCGCCAGGGGTGATGTCGGTCGATTTGATGTTGAACTTGCGATACTGGTTCTTGACGAAGCCTTCCGGCCCCGCGACCACCATGCCGCCGACAGCGTTCGTGCCCATGATATGGGAGTTGTCGTAAATCTCGACGCGCTGCGGAATGTAGGAGAGCTTGAACGTATCCTTGAAGCCTTCGAGCAGTCTCGATTGGGATGCTGTTTCGGCGAGCTTGCGCCCATGCGCCTCGCGCGCATTGCCCATGACGTGATCGACCAGATCGCGTTTCTCGCCGCGCTGCGGCACCAGCACCGAAATCTTGTGGCCTGCCTTTTCTCCCAGCGCGGCGGCCAAAAGCTCCATCTCGTCCACCGTTTCCGACAGCAGGATCTGCTTCGGCACCGGCTTGTCGTCGTAGAACTGTGCCAGGAAGGCGCTCAGCACTTCGGCGCCCGACAGTTGTGGGTCGGCCTTCGGGAAATAGGCGCGGTTACCCCAGTTCTGGCCGGTGCGGAAGAAGAACACCTGGATGCAGGAAATCCCGCCCTCGTGGTAGATCGCGAAGACGTCGGCCTCCTCGACGCCGGCAGGATTGATGCCCTGATGGCTTGAGACGTGCGAGAGCGAGGCGAGGCGGTCGCGATAGACCGCGGCCCGCTCGAAATCGAGGTCCTCGGCCGCCTCGTTCATGGCCTCGGCCATATGCGCCTTCACTTTCTGGCTCTTGCCGGAAAGGAAGTCCTTCGCCTCTTGCACCAGTTCGCCATACCCCGCATCGCTGATCTCATGCGTGCAGGGGGCGGAACAGCGCTTGATCTGGTAGAGCAGGCAGGGGCGCGTTCGCGTCTCGAACACGCTGTCAGTGCAGGTGCGGATCAGGAAGGCGCGCTGCAGCGAGTTGATCGTGCGGCCAACGGCGCCGGCGGATGCGAAGGGGCCGAAGTAATCGCCCTTGCGGGCGCGCGCGCCACGATGTTTCAGGATAGCAGGGGCGCGATGGTCGCCCGAGATCAGGATATATGGAAACGACTTGTCGTCGCGCAGAAGCACGTTAAAGCGCGGCCGCAACCGCTTGATCAGATTCGCTTCCAGAAGAAGCGCTTCGATCTCGGTTCTTGTTGTCACGAACTCCATATGCGCCGTCTGCCGCACCATTTGCGCGATGCGGTTCGAGTGCACGCGGCCGAGCGCGTAGTTGCTCACGCGCTTCTTCAGGCTGCGCGCCTTGCCGACATAGAGCACGTCGCCGGCCTCATTGAACATGCGGTAGACGCCGGGGCTATTCGGCAGCCGCTTGACGAATTCCGCGATCAGGTCGGCGCCGACAAGCCCCGTCTCGTTGCTGCCGCCTTCGTTCCAGTCGATGGCAGAGGCAACGGGCGAGGCAGAGCTTTCGCCTTCCACCTCGATATCGTCGTCGGTCTCGTCATTTTCGTCGTAAAGAACGCCGCCATCCGGCAGCTTCCTTGAATTCATTCCGTAATCTCCGCCACATCGGGCGTTTGCCATGCAAGATGCTGGCCGCCGTCGAGGGCAATCATTTGGCCGGTGATCGAGGGCGTATCATAGAGGAAGCGGATCGTCCGTCCGAACTCGCCGAATCCCGGCCCCGCCTTCATGATAAGGCCGTCCACCTGAGCCTGGAAGTCCTCTTCGCTCTGCCGCGCGCTGCGAACCGTTGGGCCGGGGCCAATCGCGTTGACGCGGATGCGCGGCGCGAAGCTCTGCGCCATCGTCTGCGTTGCCGTCCACAGTGCTGCCTTGGAGAGTGTATAGGAATAAAATCCGGGATTGAGCGCCCAGACCCGTTGGTCGATCACATTTATGATGAGCCCTGCACGGTCTTCCGGCAGTTGTTCCGCGAATGCGGCGGAGAGGATCGATGGCGCCCGCACGTGCAGCGCGAAATGCTCGTCCCATGCCGCAGCGTCAAAGTGGTGTGCCGAATCATTGTGGAAGGCGGAGGCGTTGTTAACCAGCAAATCGATAGGGCCAATCGCCTCGAAAGCCTTTTTTATCAGCCCGTTGGCGGCTTCGAAATTCTTCAAATCGGCGTGAAGCGCAATCGCTGTTTTTCCCTTTCGCCGCAATTCTGCCGCAAAATTTTCTGCCTCGGCGATGGAACCATTCGCGTGGATCGCGACGGAAAAGCCGTTCTCGGCGAGATCCTCAGCAATCGCGCGGCCTATTCTTTTTGCCGCGCCCGTGACCACAGCTGTTCGAAGTCTTCCACCGCTCAAGATCATGCCTTTTCATCGCTCAACTCTGCTCTCCGACTATATAGGGGCGGGGGAAGACCAGATAAATAGGCGTTTTCATTGATCCAAAGCTCGAAACGCGGTATGTATTATTTGCAAGTATATTTCCATAAAATAAGTATTGTTGTTTTAACCATTCGTTATGGTTAATGAATATCCTGTTGCGGTGAAGCAACATCCAATTCTCGTCACCCAGCAGCCACAATCAAATCACAATTTGGCTCTTCCAAATCCGCAATTGGACATCAATTTCCCTCCCGAACCGCAAGGGACATGTGTAATTGCTCGCGAATGCTTCGCTGTGAAACAGTTGACGAAGGGCGCGGGTTTGAAAGGAGACGAGTATGCGTACTTTTATTGCTAGCCTGATGGTTTCGACCGTTGCCCTGGGTGGCTTCTCTGCAGCTTACGCAGCAGACGCCGTTGACCAGATCCCGGAAGCCCCGATCGCTCAGAACGACGTTGCCCCGGCCGGCAACTGGCAGGGCTTCTACCTCGGCGGCGCCGGCACCTACAACATGGGCGGCTTTGGCGACAAGTACAATGCTCGCGCTCTCGGCGGTCAGATCTACACCGGCTACAACTGGCAGCAGGGCCAGATCGTATACGGCGTTGAAGCCGACATCGGCTACTCCGGCGCTGACGGCGCTGCCCGCGACGGCATCGGCAAGAACGAAGTCAACGGCTCTGTCCGTGGCCGTATCGGTTACGACCTGAACCCCTTCCTGCTCTACGGCACGGCTGGTCTGGCTGTCGGCAAGAACAAGTTTAGCAACAGCGTTGGCTCTGACACCGACGTCGCTGCCGGCTACACCGTTGGCGCAGGTGCTGAAACCTTCATCACCAACAACATCACGGCTCGTGTTGAATACCGCTACACCGACTACCAGACCAACGACTACAACATCGGCGGCTCGACTGTTTCGCGCGGCTACGATGAGCACAGCGTCAAGGTCGGTATCGGCATGAAGTTCTAAGCCGAACAAAGTACATGAAAAAGCCGGGCCCAGCGCCCGGCTTTTTTGTTCTTGGCGGCCTGACGTTTATTTACCTGTCGGGAAATCCGTCGATACCGCAAGCTCCCGCCATGTAGCCAGTTCTTCGGCGACGCTTGCATTCTTCCTCTCGATCGCGGCCACTGTATCGCTGCCGAAGGGCATCCGAAGCGGCGGATGGTCGGAATGCGTGAGCGTGATCATCGCCTTGGCGAAGCGGGCAGGGTCCCCGGGCTGCTGGTGGTTATGGCCGGCCGCGAATTCGCGCATGGCGCCAACAGGCGTCTCGGCGTAATCGGCAATCGAACTCGGGCTCACCGATAGCGAGCTCTCGTCCAGGAAATCGGTACGGAAGAAGCCGGGCTCGACGACCGTCGCCTTGATGCCGAGCGGCGCGACCTCGGCGGCAAGCGCTTCCGTCAGTCCTTCAACCGCGAACTTGGTCGAGCAATAGACACCCCAGCCGGCATGCGAGACATAGCCGCCGATCGACGAGATGTTGAGGATATGGCCGGAACGCTGCCGGCGCATATGCGGCAGCACGGCGCGGGTCACCTTCAACAGGCCAAAGACGTTGGCCGCGTATAGCTTCTCAATCTCATCGTTGGTCGCCTCCTCGACGGCGCCGAGCGGGCCGAAGCCGGCATTGTTGAGCAGGATATCGATCCGCCCGAAGCGTTTGACGGCTTGCTCGGCGGCGGCGTGCGCCGAGGCTTCATCCGTCACATCAAGCGCGACGGTCAACAGATTCGAATGATTCTGCAATTTCTCCTGCAGTCCTTTCGGATTGCGCGCCGTGGCGACGACCGCATCGCCGGCATTCAAGGCTTCCTGGGTGATAAGGGCGCCGAAGCCGCGCGACGCACCGGTGATGAACCAAACACGCATGACGTTTTCCTTTCGGGTTGTGATTTCTTGACATCCCGAAATTAGCCCATGCATATAGCTGAGAGAATTTCCCTTCTACTTCATGAGCTAGTGAGAAATATTCAGCAATGAAACGCGTGCGATCCACCGATCTCGCGATCTTCCTGGCGATAGCCAATCATCGCAGCTTTCGAAAGGCGGCCGTCGATCTCGGCGTTACGCCCTCCGCTCTCAGCCACGCGTTGAGAGCGATCGAAGAGAGGCTGGAAGTGCGCCTCGTCAACCGCACTACCCGCGGCGTGGCATTGACGGAAGCAGGAGCGCGCCTCTTCGATCGGATACGCCCGGCCTTTCTCGATATCGATGCAGCGCTTGACGATCTCGACACCTTCCGCGGCCAGCCATACGGCAAGCTGCGCATCAATGCCCCCCGTGCGGCGGCCAAGCTGGTGCTGTTGCCGATCGTCTCACGTTTTCTGAAAGCGCATCCATCCGTCGAGGTCGAGATCGTCGTCAACGACGCGTTGATTGACATGGTCTCGTCTGGCTTCGACGCCGGCATACGCTTCGGCGAAAGCATAGCGGCGGATATGATCGCGATCCCTATCGGGCCGCGCCACAGCTTCGCCATTGTCGGCACGCCGGGCTATTTCGAAGGCAGGGCCAGGCCGCTGACGCCGCATGATTTGAAGGACCACGTTTGCATCCGATTGCGCTTCAGCGGTGGCTCTTTCTATCATTGGGAATTCGAGCGCGGCGGCATCGAGTTGGAGATCGAAGTGCAGGGGCCGCTGACTTTAGGCGACCAGGACATCATCCGCGATGCAGTGCTTCAGGGCGACGGTCTGGGGTATCTGTTCGAGGATCAGGTGCGGGACGAGATCGAGGCCGGCCGATTGGTGCGGGTGCTTGAGGATTGGTGCCCCCATTACCCGGGCTTCTTCCTCTATTATCCGAGCCGCCGGCAGCTGCCGACGGCGTTGCGCGCCTTCATCGATTTCGTGAAAGCGGAGCGCGATCGTGCTCAGCCCTGAGGCTTGAGCTCCGCATATCCAGGGAATTTCTTCTCGAAGTCACGAATCCAACCGATCAGCTCGGAATGCTCGGCTTCCCACTGTCCCTTGAAGCGCAGGTCGAGGTAGCCGAGCGTTGCCGCCAGCGCGAAATGGCCGCCATGCAGCTTCTTGCCGATCTTCGGCAGATGAACGCTCAGGTGGTTGAGGCCGCTGATGACCTTCTTCCACTGCCGGTCGATCCAAGGCTGGTGGATCTTTTCCTCGTCACGGAAGCGACGCTCGTAGACGATGGCGAGGAGGCAATCGCAAATGCCGTCGCACAGCGCTTCCAGCACTTCGGCCTCCACGCGCTTGCCGTCCTTCGACGGATAGAGCTGCTTGCCCTTCAGTCGCCCGAAATGGTGCATGATCGCGACGCTGTCGAAGATGGAAACGCCGTCATCCGTCAGCACCGTCGGGATTTTGCCCAACGGATTGTTGTCCACGAGGATCGCGGGGCCGGCGTTGGTGTCGACGCGGATCTCGGTTGCGCCCAGCTCGAGATAGCGAGCGGCCATCCTGACCTTGCTGGAATAGGGGGATGCGGGCGCGCAGAGGATCTTCATCGTCGGTCTCTTTCAAAATGCCTGGCAAAATATCTGGAATGCGGCCGGACTATTCCGCGCATAAAAGAGTCGGTCAATCCTCTTTCACGGCCTTGTTTTCACCGCGCAGCCAGAACGCCCGGTGCGAGGCATAACGGTCCTGCGCCATATGGTCCTTCAGCGCCGGCAGCAGCTGATGCAGCTCGTCCTTCAGCGTATAAGGCGGGTTGACGATGATGAGCCCCGAGCCCGTCAGTCCCGTAACCATTCCGCGGTCGCTGCGCACGGTGAGTTCGGCGCAGAGTGTCTTCGGAATATCGAGCGCCTGCAGCGCCTCGTGGAATTCCTTGATCGGCGCACCCTTCTTGATCGGATACCACAGGCAATAGGTGCCGCCGGGGAAGCGGCGATAGGCCTTGGCGAGGCCATCGACCAGCCGCTCATATTCGCCGCCTTCCTCGAAGGGCGGATCGACAAGCACGATGCCGCGCTTCTCCTTCGGCGGCAGATGCGCGCCGAGCGACAGCCAGCCGTCGAGCTCGGTGATGCGGGCATGATGATCGCCCTCGAACAGGCGATGCAGTCGCTGATAATCCTCGGGGTGCAACTCCATCGCCGAAAGCCGGTCCTGCGGCCGGAAGAGCATGCGCGAGAGCTTCGGCGAGCCCGGATAGTAGCGCATGCCGCCTTCGGGGTTGAGCTCGCGGATTGCACTCAGATAGGGCTCCAGCAATTCGGCCACCTGCGGCGCGAGCTCGGCCTCCATGATCTTGCCGATCCCGTCGCGCCACTCGCCTGTTTTCTGTGCCTCTTCCGAGGACAGGTCGTAGAGCCCGATGCCCGCATGCGTGTCAAGCACGCGGAAGCCCGCATCCTTCTTCTGCATATAGATGACGAGCCGCGCCAGAACGGCGTGCTTCAGGACATCGGCAAAGTTGCCCGCATGATAGATGTGGCGGTAGTTCATTTTCGCTGATGCCTGTATGAATTCGCGTGAGGGCGTCGTTTCCGGCTTTTGGCCGGTTGCCGGTTGGAATATAGAAACTCCATGAACATTGCGACCCCCATCGAAGCCAAATCCCCGAAGTCTGCGGTCAGGATCGGCCACACCGCCTGTCCGCACGACTGTCCCTCCACCTGCGCGCTGGAGGTCGAGGTCACGGATGACGGCCGGATCGGCCGCGTGCGTGGGGCAAACGACCACAGCTACACCTCGGGCGTCATCTGCGCCAAGGTCGCCCGCTATGCCGAGCGCCTCTATCATCCTGACCGCCTGATGCACCCCCTGCGCCGCAAGGGCTCCAAAGGGGCAGGGCAGTGGCAGCAGATCTCTTGGGATGATGCGCTGGATGAGATCGCCGAAGCCTTCGTCAAGGCCGAGGCCAGGGATGGCAGCGAGGCGATCTGGCCTTATTACTATGCCGGCACCATGGGCTGGGTGCAGCGCGACAGCATCGATCGCCTGCGC
Organism: Rhizobium sp. S152; assembly: GCF_030380735.1. GTDB lineage: Bacteria > Pseudomonadota > Alphaproteobacteria > Rhizobiales > Rhizobiaceae > Rhizobium. Next base: position 169,645 of record NZ_JAUDRZ010000030.1, read on the forward strand.
CACGCCAAGCGCTACTCCGGCTTCTTCTCGTCGATCTGCACCAACCCGGCCTGGACCGGCTTCACCATGGCGACCGGCGTGCTCCGGGGGCCGGATCCGCGCGAGATGGCACGCACCGATTGCGTCGTAATCTGGGGCACCAATGCGGTCGCCACGCAGGTCAATGTCATGACCCACGCGATCAAGGCGCGCAAGGAACGCGGCGCCAAAATTGTGGTCATCGACATCTATGACAGCCCGACGATGAAGCAGGCCGATCTGGCGCTGATCCTCAAGCCCGGCACCGATGCCGCACTTGCCTGCGCCGCCATGCACATAGCCTTCCGCGACGGCTATGCCGACCGCGCCTATATGGCGAAATATGCCGACGATCCCGCCGGCCTCGAAGCACATCTGAAGCCGAAGACGCCGGAATGGGCTGCCGCCATCACCGGGCTTTCCGTGGACGAGATCGAGGCCTTCGGCAAGCTCGTCGGCACGACGAAGAAGACTTTCTTCCGCCTCGGCTACGGCTTTACCCGCCAGCGCAACGGCGCGGTCGCCATGCACGCGGCAGCCTCGGTCGCAACTGTCCTCGGTTCTTGGCAGTACGAAGGCGGTGGCGCTTTCCACTCCAACAGCGATATCTTCCGCATGAACGGCGCGGAACTGACCGGCAAGTCGATGAAGGATGCGGATATCCGCATGATCGACCAGTCGCAGATCGGCCGCGCCTTGACGGGTGATGCCGTAGCCCTGCGCGATCGCGGCCCGGTCACCGCCATGCTGATCCAGAATACCAACCCGGTGAACATCGCGCCCGAACAACGGCTGGTGAAGCGCGGCTTTGCCCGCGACGATCTCTTCGTCGCCGTCCACGAGCAATTCATGACTGATACCGCCGAGATGGCCGATATCGTCATCCCCGCCACCATGTTCGTCGAGCATGACGACATCTACCGGGCCGGCGGCCAGAACCACATCCTGCTCGGCCCGAAGCTGGTCGAGCCGCCGGAGACGGTGCGCACCAATCTCTTCGTCATCGAGGAGCTGGCCAAGCGCCTCGGCGTCTCCGACTGTCCCGGCTTCGGTTTCACCGCGCGCGAGATGATCGACCGCATCCTCACATCAAGCGAGCTTCCCGGCTATGACCACTTCCTCGAGCACAAATGGTTCGACCGCCAGCCCGCCTTCGAGGAGGCGCATTTCCTTAACGGCTTCGCTCATCCCGACGGCCGCTTCCATTTCCGGCCCGACTGGCGGAACCAGCCGGCCCCCAATCGCCCGCCCGAATCCGTCGGCCTGCTCGGTCCCTATCCCGAGCTGCCGCCATTCCCAGATCAGGTCGACGTCATCGAGGTGGCCGACGCCGAACACCCGTTCCGCCTGGCGACGTCACCAGCGCGCAACTTTCTGAACTCCAGCTTCGCCGAGACCAAGACCTCGCGGCAGAAGGAGGGGCGGCCGGAGCTGATGATCAATCCCGCTGACGCAGAAGCGCGGGGGATCGCACACGGCGACCTCGTTCAGGTCGGCAACGCTAGAGGCGACGTTCGTCTGCACGCCAAGCTGACGACCGAGGTCAAGCCGGGCGTGCTGATCGCCGAGGGCCTTTGGCCGAACAAGGCGCATGTGGATGGCGAAGGCATCAACGTTCTGACCGGGGCCGATCCCGTCGCGCCCTATGGCGGTGCTGCCGTCCACGACAACAAGGTTTGGCTTCGCAAGGATGCGGCATGACGAAATTTGAAAAGGCGAATGCCGAGATCGTCCACGAGGAGACGCTCTCGGATGGCTGGACGCGGCTCAGCAACTATGAGGTCGATTACACCAATTCCGACGGCGAAACGCACCGGATACACCGCGAGATCTACCACCGCACCGCCGCCGCCACGATCCTGCTGCACGACCCCAAGCGGGACACCGTCGTCCTCGTACGCCAGTTCCGCTTGCCCGTCTATCTCCACGGCGAGCCGGCCTGGATGCTGGAAACACCCGCCGGCCTGCTCGACGGCGATGAGCCGGAAGCGGCCATCCGCCGCGAAGCCATCGAGGAAACCGGCTTCCGCGTCCGCGATGTCCGTTTCCTCTTCAAGGCCTACAGTTCGCCCGGCTCCAACGCCGAGGTTGTCCACTTCTTCGCGGCCTCGATCGATACCGAAGACCGCGTGTCCGAAGGCGGCGGCTTGGCCGAGGAGCACGAGGACATTGAAGTCGTCGAAATCGCGCTCGACGAGGCAGTTCAGATGATTGCCACCGGCGAGATCATCGACTTCAAGACGATCATTCTGCTGCAGTGGGCGACGCTGAACAGGGCTGCCTTGAATAAGCCCTGAGACGTTCATTCGGATGTCATGAATCGGGTCTAACGGCTCCGGCTTGTCATAATTCCCAAATGCGAGGAGAAGGCCGATGTGGCTCAGCAATTTCACGATCGTTCTGCCCGATGAGGTCGTGAACCACGGCTCGGTCCGGATCGAGGATGGCGTCATCGCCGAGATCCGCCCAGAGTTCGTCGCTAATGCCGCGATCGACGGCGAGGGGCGGCTGCTGATGCCCGGTTTCGTCGACCTCCACGGAGACATGATCGAGCGCGAGATCGCACCGCGCCCCAACGCCATGATGCCGATCGGCTTTAGTATCCATGAACTCGACAAGAAGCTCGCCGCCCATGGCGTGACGACCGCCTATGCCGCCGTCTCCTTCGCCACGGAAAGCGTCTATGGCCATGTCCGCTCGCTGGAAACCACCTGCGCCGTCATCGAGGGCGTCAGCCGCTTCAAGGACAGCCTGCTGATCGATCATCGCGTTCACGCGCGCTACGAGATCACCAATGTCGGCGCGGCTCCCGCTCTCGAAAAGCTGCTCGACGCTGGTCATGTCGACATGGTCTCGCTGACCGACCATACGCCGGGGCAGGGCCAGTATAACGACATCCGGAGCTATATTCTGAGCATGGCTGAACGCCGTGCCATCTCCGAGGAAATGGCTGCCGAGATGGTCGCCAAGCGCATCGCCATGCGCGACAATCCCGAGATCGAGACCACGCTTCGCCGCATCGTCGACCTCTCGCTGCGCTACAAGCTGTCGCTCGCCTCGCATGACGACGACAGCGCCGAGAAGGTAGCTGAGATGCACGAGATGGGCGTCACGATCAGCGAATTCCCGGTAACGCTGCCGGCAGCCGAAGAAGCACGCCGTCGTGGCTTGTGGACACTGATGGGCGCGCCGAACGCGCTGCGCGGCCAGTCCATGTCGGGCAATCTCAGCGCGCTCGATGCCGCGCGCGCCGGTGTCCTCTCCGTCATCGCCGCCGATTATCACCCGGCCGCCTTCGTTCCGGGCATCTTGAAGATTGCCGAGGCCACCAACCTGCCGACCGCCGTCGCAATGGCAACGAAGAACGCCGCCCGCTCTGCTGGCCTGCTTGACCGCGGTGAAATCGCCATCGGCCAGCGGTCGTGGTAGAGGCCGGCGATATCCACCGCATCCGCGCCACCTTCCGCGGCGGCCGCTTCGTCTACAGCGACGGCACGCTGCACCAGCCGCGGGCGATCGCGGCGTAACGATCAAGGTCAATTCAGCGAAGCAGCGGAACACCTTGGTGGGCCGCTGCTCCCATCAACTTCTCGTCCACGGTGGCAAGCGACAGCGTCAAGTCGATAGCAAGCGCCAAATAGGCTGCATCATAGGCGGTCAGCTGATGGTGTTCCGCCAGATCGAACACGGCCACACTATCGGCAATAGTTCGGGTGACGAGAGGAAGCTGAGTAAGACGCGATAGAGAAAGTCTTGCCTCGTCGCGTGACAATCGTCTGCGGCGACATGAGGTGACCAATACGTTGCGCATTTCATGTCAAAATAGGGCTGGCACGTAGGCACCCTCATGTGCCACACGCCTCAAGATATCATCGGCAGCCGGGTTGGCTTCATCCGGAAGAAACCAGGCAAGCGCAAGCGACGCATCGACCACAAATGTCATCAGCGCCGTCCGATTTGCTTCCATTCGGCTATTTCGGCCTCCGTTACCGGTTTGCGACCGGCACGCTCGCGAATGATGGCGTCGACAAGCTCCTGGTTTTGACGCGGCGCGCTGACTGCCGCCAACCTCGCCACCGGCAAACCATCGCGCAGGATAACGACCTCCTCGCCGGCTTCTACCTTGGCAAGGAGTTCGGGGAGGCTCGCTTCGTCAATATTAACGGTAACAGTCATGGCGTCGCCCCGTGGGCCACGCACATGATGATCCGCATCATCTCGCCGGTCAATCTCCGGTCAGGCAGAGATAATAGAACCCGTTGCGGTGGTATCGGACACTTCGGCGGTTCTGACAGCCTTGCCATCCTTCATCGCCACCTTGCCTTCGGCAAACAGCCTGAGCGCCTGCGGATAGATCCGGTGCTCGACGGTCAGCACGCGGGCCGCCAGGTCATCGGCCGTGTCGTCCGAGAGAACTGGCACCGCCGCCTGGCCGATGATCGGACCTTCGTCCATGCCCTCGGTGACGAAATGCACGGTGCAGCCCGCCACCCTGACGCCGGCATCGATCGCCCGCTGGTGCGTGTGCAGTCCGGGGAAGAGCGGCAGCAGGGAAGGGTGGATGTTGATCATCTTCCCCTCGTAGCGCTGGATGAACGTCCCGCTCAAGAGCCGCATGTACCCTGCAAGGCAGAGAATATCAGGCGACAGCGCGTCAAGCGCCGCGAAGATCGCTTCCTCATGCGCTTCCTTGCTGGCGTAATCCTTGCGCGGAAAGGCAAAGGTCCCGATGCCCTCGGCAGCTGCCTTGGCGAGCCCGCCGGCATCAGCCTTGTCGGAGATCACGCCGACGATCTCGGCCGGGAAATCCTTAGCTTTAGCGGCGGCGACCAGCGCCATCATGTTGGAGCCGCCGCCGGAAATGAAGACGACGGCGCGTTTGCGCGAAGACGTCATATGGCGAGCGTGCCCTTGTAGAGCGTGCCATGGGCGCCTTCGGCACGCGCGATCATCCGACCGAGCCGCACGACGCTCTCGCCCTGTGCTTCCAGCGCCGCGATGACGGTGTCGGCGTTTTCAGCGGAGACGACGGCAATCATGCCGACGCCACAGTTGAACGTGCGCAACATCTCGTTCGCTTCCACGCCGCCGGTCTTAGACAGCCAGGAAAACACGGCCGGAACCTTGACGGCGGCAAGATCGATTTCGGCGGCCAGATGCTTCGGCAGCACGCGCGGAATGTTCTCGGGGAAGCCGCCGCCGGTGATGTGCGCCAGCGCCTTGATCGCCCCGGTCTCGCGGATGACGCTGAGCAGCTGCTTCACATAGATGCGGGTCGGCGTCAGCAGGGCTTCGCCAAGCGTCTTGCCATCAGCAAACGGTGCCGGCTCGCTCCAGTCGAGGCCGGAGATGCCGACGATCTTGCGCACCAGCGAGAAGCCGTTGGAATGAACGCCGGAGGAGGCGAGGCCGAGGATGACGTCACCTTCGCCGATGTCGCCAGACGGCAGCAGCTTGCCGCGCTCGGCGGCACCGACGGCGAAGCCGGCGAGATCATAGTCGCCGGAGGAGTACATGCCCGGCATCTCGGCGGTCTCGCCGCCGATCAGCGCGCAGCCCGCGTCGCGGCAGCCGGCGGCGATGCCTTCGACGATCTTGGCACCCTGATCCGGATCGAGCTTGCCGGTCGCGAAATAATCGAGGAAGAACAGCGGCTCGGCGCCCTGCACAACGAGATCGTTCACGCACATGGCAACGAGGTCGATGCCGACGGTGTCATGATAGTCCGCGTCGATCGCGATCTTCAGCTTGGTGCCGACGCCGTCATTGGCTGCGACCAGAACCGGATCAGTGAAGCCTGCGGCCTTAAGGTCGAACAGCCCGCCGAAACCGCCGATTTCGCCGTCGGCGCCAGGGCGGCGGGTCGAGCGAACGGCCGGCTTGATCTTCTCCACGAGAAGGTTGCCCGCGTCGATATCCACGCCTGCATCGCTATAGGTGAGACCGTTTTTTCCGGACTGGCTCATACTGCTCTCCGATGGCTGTCGTCGGGCGGGAAATATCCCCGCGTGATATGCGGGTCGCAATTGCATGACAGGGGCGTTTATGCAAGGCGTTGCGTGCCAAAAGCCCCAATTTCCCGCTCTTTTGAACGGAGCTTCGCGGAAATTGGACGTCGGGGTTGACCATTCTCGCACCTGCACCCTATGTGGCTCGCAGGCCGTATCGCTGCGATGCGGCATGGACTGCGATCGATCAGCGGAGAACATGATGCCACAGCAGGTTAGCGGTGCCGGTCTGAAGCGCCAGGTCGTCTTCTGGCTGATCGTGCTCGCCTTCTTCATCGCCTTCCTCTTGGTGTTCAGCTCGATCCTGCTGCCGTTCCTGGCCGGTATGGCGATTGCCTACTTCCTAGATCCGGTCGCTGATCGGCTGGAGCGCTTCGGCCTCAGTCGTTTGATGGCAACGATCGTCATCCTCATCTCCTTCGTGATCCTGATCGTGCTGGCGTTGATGATCCTGATCCCGATCCTCGCCAGCCAGTTCACCGATTTTGCCGGCCGTCTGCCTGGCTATATCGATCAGCTGCAGGCCTTCATAGCCAAGCAGCAGAACTCGATGCTCCCGGATTGGATCAAGAACCAGCTCGGCACCATCAAGAACAATTTCTCGGAAATCCTCTCGCAGGGTTTCGGTCTACTGACGGGACTGTTTAGCCAAGTCTGGAGTTCCGGCCTCGCCGTCGTCAACGTCATCTCGCTGATGATCGTCACCCCCGTGGTCGCCTTCTACATGCTGCTCGACTGGGACCGCATGGTCGCCAACATCGACAAGTATATCCCCCGCGACTACGTCGCCAATGTCCACCAGATCATGTTCGAGATTGACCAGTCGATCGCCGGCTTCATTCGCGGGCAGGGCTCGCTTTGCCTCATCCTCGGCATCTACTACGCGGTCGGTCTGTCGCTGGTCGGGCTGAACTTCGGCCTGCTGATCGGCCTCTTCGCCGGCATGATCAGCTTCATCCCCTATGTCGGCTCGATGGTCGGGCTGATACTTGCCGTCGGCGTCGCGATCGTCCAGTTCTGGCCTGATTACATCTGGGTCGGTGCGGTTCTCGCGGTCTTCTTCAGCGGCCAGTTCCTGGAAGGCAACATCCTGCAGCCCAAGCTCGTCGGCCACAGCGTCGGCCTGCATCCCGTCTGGCTGATGTTCGCGCTCTTTGCGTTCGGCGCGCTGTTCGGCTTCGTCGGCCTCTTGGTCGCCGTGCCTGCCGCCGCTGCCGTCGGTGTTCTTGTCCGCTTCGCGCTTTCGCGTTACCTTGACAGTGATCTTTATGCGGGCGAGGCAAAGGCCGCCCCGGTCCGAAAGACAAAAGCTGGCCCCAAATGACTGACGTGAAAAACGCTGACCTGAGGCGCAAGGCCGTGGAGCAGCTCCCTTTGGCCTTTTCGCACGACGCCGCGACCGGGCGTGACGATCTGCTGATCTCCGAGCGGCTTGCCGCCGCCGTCGAGATCGTCGATGCATGGCCGCAATGGCCGTCGCCGGTCGTCATTCTGGCCGGACCCGTCGGCTCCGGGAAGACGCACCTCGCCAATATCTGGAAGGATCATAGCGGCGCGACGATCATTCACCCGAAATCGGGCGCCAACGCCGTCGTCGATGCCGCCAATGGTCCGGTTCTCTTCGAGGATGCCGATCGCCTCGGCTTCGATGACACCGAGTTGTTCCATGTCATCAATAGCGTCCGCGAAAACGGACACAGCCTGCTGATCACCAGCCGCCTCTGGCCCATGTCGTGGCCCGTGCAGCTTGCGGACCTCCGGTCGCGCCTGAAGGCGGCGACCGTGGTCGAAATCGGCGAGCCAGACGAGGAACTGCTGTCGCAGGTCATCGTCAAGCTGTTTGCCGATCGCCAGCTTTATATAGATGACAAACTGGTGCTCTATATTGTCAACAGGATGGAACGTTCGCTGAACGCGGCCCAGACGATTGTCGACAGGCTTGACCGGCTTGCTTTGTCGCGTGGCACCAAGATCACCCGCTCGCTGGCCGCTGAAGTGTTGAATGAATTGGGCAATTCCGATCCGCCCGATTGACTGTCACAGTTCTGTCGTGAAACTGATATATTCGCGTCGGCGAATTCAAACGGGGCATTCAGACGATGGACAGTGCAGTCGCGGAACACCAGGAACCAACCCCTGAAGGCGCGGCAGACGTTCCGCCTCTGGAAGAGCTGCTCGCCAGCCCCGAGCGCTTCATCAACCGCGAATTTTCCTGGCTGCAGTTCAATCGCCGCGTCCTCGAGGAAACGCTGAACACCGAGCATCCGCTGCTCGAGCGCGTTCGCTTCCTGTCGATCTCCGCCGCCAACCTCGACGAATTCTTCATGGTTCGGGTCGCCGGCCTCGAGGCGCAGGTGCGCCAGAATATCGTCATCCGCACGCCGGATGGGAAGACGCCGGCCGAGCAGCTCGATGCCATCCTGCGCGAGATCGACAACCTGCAGATGGAGCAGCAGGCTTCGCTTGCGGTCCTGCAGCAGTATCTCGCCAAGGAAGACATTCTGATCGTTCGCCCGGGCGCTCTCAGCGAAGGCGACCGCCAGTGGCTGGCGACGGAATTCGAGCAGGCGATCTTCCCGGTGCTGACGCCGTTGTCTATCGATCCGGCCCATCCGTTTCCCTTCATTCCGAACCTTGGATTCTCGATCGGCCTGCAGCTGGTCAGCAAGAGCGGCCGCGAGCCGATGACGGCGCTGCTGCGCCTGCCGCCGGCGCTGGATCGCTTCGTGCGCTTGCCCGACGCCGGCAACACGATCCGCTACATCACGCTGGAAGACGTCGCCAACGTCTTCATCCATCGGCTTTATCCCGGCTACGAGGTGCAGGGCTCCGGTACCTTCCGTATCATCCGCGACAGCGATATCGAAGTCGAGGAGGAGGCGGAAGATCTCGTCCGCTTCTTCGAGACCGCGCTGAAACGCCGTCGCCGCGGGTCGGTGATCCGCATCGAGACCGATTCCGAAATGCCGGCATCGCTGCGCCAGTTCGTTGTGCAGGCGCTGAGCGTTCCCGATAACCGCGTCGCGGTTCTGCCCGGCCTCTTGGCGCTGAACACGCTTTCCGAGATCACCAAGGCGCCGCGCGACGATCTGCGCTTCCCGCCCTACAATGCCCGATTTCCAGAGCGCGTCCGCGAGCACGCCGGCGATTGCTTCGCCGCCATCCGCGAAAAGGACATGGTGGTTCATCACCCCTATGAGTCCTTTGACGTGGTGGTCCAGTTCCTTCTCCAGGCTGCGCGCGATCCTGACGTTCTGGCGATAAAGCAGACGCTCTACCGTACCTCCAACGACAGCCCGATCGTCCGCGCGCTGATCGACGCCGCTGAATCCGGCAAGTCGGTGACGGCGCTGGTCGAACTTAAGGCGCGCTTCGACGAAGAGGCGAACATCCGCTGGGCGCGCGACCTCGAACGCGCGGGCGTGCAGGTCGTCTTCGGCTTCATCGAGTTGAAGACGCATTCGAAGATGTCGTTGGTCGTCCGCCGCGAGGAGGGCAAGCTGCGCAGCTACTGCCATCTCGGCACCGGCAACTACCATCCGATCACCGCGAAGATCTACACCGACCTGTCGTTCTTCACCTGCAATCCGGTGATTGCCCACGACATGGCCAACATCTTCAATTTCATCACCGGCTACGGAGAGCCGGAGGAGAGCATGAAGCTCGCGGTGTCTCCCTACACGCTGCGTTCGCGCATCCTTCGACATATCCAGGAAGAGATCGTCCACGCCAGGAACGGCGCGCCAGCGGCGATCTGGATGAAGATGAACTCGCTCGTCGATCCCGAGATCATCGACGCGCTCTACACGGCAAGCCATGCCGGCGTCGAGGTCGAGCTCGTGATCCGCGGCATCTGCTGCCTGCGTCCGCAGGTGCCCGGTCTCTCGGAAAACATCCGCGTCAAGTCGATCGTCGGCCGCTTTCTTGAGCATAGCCGCATCTTCTGCTTCGGCAACGGCCACGGCCTCCCGTCGGACAAGGCGCTGGTCTATATCGGCTCGGCCGACATGATGCCGAGAAACCTCGATCGGCGCGTGGAAACGCTGGTTCCCTTGACCAACCCGACGGTTCACGAGCAGGTATTGTCTCAAATCATGCTCGGCAACCTCATTGACAATCAGCAAAGCTACGAGATATTGCCCGACGGGACGTCCAGGCGCATGGAAGTGCGCAAGGGCAAGGAGCCGTTCAACGCGCAACAGTATTTCATGACCAATCCCAGCCTTTCCGGCCGTGGTGAAGCCCTGAAATCCAGTGCGCCAAAGCTGATTGCCGGCCTTCTTTCCGGCCGGACAAAAAGATAAAACTGGACCTGCATGGTTGAATCAGAAGCCCAGGGGCGCCTTCCAGGGATTGCTCCGGTCTCCGTTGTCGATATCGGGTCGAACTCGATCCGTGTTGTCATCTATGAAGGCATGTCCCGGTCGCCGACGATCCTTTTCAACGAAAAGGTTCTCTGTGGCCTCGGCAAAGGCATAGCGCTGACCGGAAAGATGGACGAAGCGAGCGTCGAACGGGCGCTTGCGGCCCTGCATCGCTTCAAGGCGCTTTCCGACCAGGCTCGCGCCTCCACGATGTACGTTCTGGCGACGGCCGCTGCCCGCGAGGCATCGAACGGCCCCGATTTTATCCACCGCGCCGAAACCATCCTGCAGCGAAGGGTCCGCGTCCTCTCGGGCGAGGAGGAGGCGAAGTTCTCCGCGCTCGGCATCGTCAGCGGCTTCTATATGCCCGATGGCATCGCCGGCGACCTCGGCGGCGGCTCGCTCGAACTCATCGATATCAAGGGCAAGGAACTCGGACAGGGCGTGACGCTGCCCCTTGGCGGCCTGCGCCTGTCTGAATATGCGGGTGGTTCTATGGAGAAGGCCCGCACTTTCGCCAGAAAGCACGTCAAGACCATCTCCAAGCTGCTCGCCAAGGGCGAGGGGCGCACCTTCTACGCCGTCGGCGGCACCTGGCGAAACATCGCCAAGCTGCACATGGAGATGACCCATTATCCGCTGCACATGATGCAGGGCTATGAAATTTCCTTCGAAGCCATGATGCAGTTCCTCGACCAGGTCGAGTCGGCGAAAGACTCCAAGGATCCATCGTGGATGGCCGTGTCGAAATACCGCCGCGCGCTTCTTCCTTTCGGCGCCGTCGCCATGAAGGAGGTGCTGAGCGTGATGAAGCCCTCGGTCATCTCGTTCTCCGGCCAGGGCGTTCGCGAGGGCTATCTCTATTCGCTGCTGTCGGAGAGCGAGCGCCGCGCCGATCCGCTGCTGGAAGCAGCACGCGAACTGGCGATCCTGCGCGCGCGATCCCCGGAACACGCCCGCGAACTCGCGGACTGGACCGGCCGGATGATGCCGTTCTTCGATATTGACGAAACGCCGGAAGAGGCTCGTTACCGTCAGGCGGCATGTCTTCTCGCCGATATCAGCTGGCGTGCCCATCCGGACTATCGCGGCCTGCAGGCGCTCAACATCATCGCCCACACCTCCTTCGTCGGCATCAGCCACCCCGGCCGTGCCTTCATCGCGCTGGCGAATTACTACCGCTTCGAAGGCCTGCATGACGACGGGGCGACGGGTCCGCTGGCAACGATCGCGACGCCGCAATATGTCGAGCGGGCGAAGCTGCTCGGCGGCATGCTGCGCGTCGTCTACCTGTTCTCGGCTTCGATGCCGGGCGTCGTCCGAAACCTGCGCCTTGAACGGTCCTCGAACCCGGACCTCGATCTCGAGTTCGTCGTTCCTCACGAGTATCGCGACTTCGCCGGCGAGCGCCTGGAAGGGCGCCTGCAGCAACTTTCGAAGCTGACCAACAAGCGTCTGGCTTTCCGCTTCGAATAGAACGCGCGTATTGAATGCAGGAAGGCCTTCGCGGCAGGCGCCGCGAAGGCCTTCTTTTTATCCGATGATGTCGCTTACTTGGCGTTCAGCAATTCGCCGACTTCGAGCAGGCTGAACTCGTTGTCGTCAGCCTTGTCGACGGCGCGGCCGGCCGAGAAGGGCAGGTTGTTGTCGTTGCCGACGACGATGTGCGTGGCATCGACGCGATCGACGTTTTCGATGGTCACGAACGGCATGTCGTAGACGCCATCCTTGCTGCCGGCCTTCTTCTTGTTATCGGGATCCTGAATGTTCAGGAGATCGATGTAGCCGATCTTGCGAACGGCCTTGCCGACATTGGCGTCGTTGAACTCGATCTTGTAGATGCGCTTCAGTTCTGCGGGAGCCTCGAAGCAATCCGGCTTCGGCTGCTTCGGATCGGCGCAGGCCTTGTCCTTGGTGCCGGCGCCGTTGTCGCGCTCGATCACCAGGGCTGTGCTGTCATCGAGCATGTTGAAGTCGCCGATCGAAACGCCCTTGTCTTCGAAGGGGTAAAGCCAGCTGCGGCCCGTCCAGCTCTTCGAAGCCGTGTCGAACTCGATGACGCGGATGGCGGTGTGGCCGTCCACGCTCTCCATCTTGCCGTCGTCCAGATAGAGCGCACCCTCGAGCAACCCGTAGAGTTTGCTGCCGTCCTTGGACATCGCAAGACCCTCGAAGCCGCCCGAACGCTTCAGATTGAACGCTGGCATCTTGGCTGTCGGGTTGGCCGGCACGGACAGGAGCGGATTATCCGGTGACAGCACCGGCTTGCCATCGACCGATGCCGAGAACACGTCCGTCAGACGACCCTCGATGTCGAATTTTAGCAGGTAGGGGCCAAACTCTTCGCCGAGCCAGAAGCCGTCGGCAACGGGCTGGATGGATTCGATGTCAAAGTCGGCGCCCGTCAGGTAGCGTTTTTCGGCGCCCTCAAGCACGATCGGGAAGGGGGACTTCTTGTCGGGATCGGAAAGGAACAGGTTCTTGACGACCTCGACCTTGCCGGTCGCCCAGTCGAACTTCAGCTGGTGCAGGAAGAGCATGGCATCGCTGGAATTGGCCTTGGAGCCGAAGCCGTTGTCGGAAAGCGTCCAGAAGGTTCCATCTTCCATGGTCTTGATGCCAGAGAAGCCCTGGATCGGCTGGCCGTCGAAGGGAAGCTTCAGGTCGGTCACGCGCGCGCCGTCCTTGCCGGGAACTGTGCCAAGTGCCTCGGTCCGCTTGCGATCGGCCGTCGTGAACTTGCCGGAATGCCTGAGGAACTCCGGTGCATCGGCGGGCGCCGGCACCATGGTATTGGCAGGCAGGATTGCCTGGCCAGCAAGTTTGGCGGGAAATTCCTGCTGGTCGGCGGTGGCCGAACCGGCAATCAAAAGAAGAAATGAAACGGACGCAAGCAGAGTATTTTTCATCGAAACCCCCAAAGATTGGAATGCGGGTTTCGATTAGCAGGGCTCTTATGTCGGCGCGTTGACGCCTGCGTGAAGCTTTGGTGACGCCACCAGGTTATCCGCCTTCACAAGCGCCACCACGCCAAGGCTCTGCCCGCGTCCCTTCACGGCGTGATAGCCGAGATCTTCGGCGGAGATATCCTCGGGCAAGGTGATCCGCTGCATCAGATCGGTCGAGATCAGGACCGACCGGTTCAGCGCCTTGCACAGCGTCTCCAGGCGCGATGCCGTGTTGATCGTGTCGCCGAAGTAGGTGATCTTGTGATGGTCCACGCCGATTTCCGCGGTGATGATGCTGCCGCCATGCAGCGCCGCGCGCAGGCGGGGCACCTGGCCATAGGTCCTCAGCCAGTTCTCCGCATCCGCTTCGATCGCGTTGATGATGTCGAAGATGCAGTTCACGCAACGGCCGAATTTGATCCCGCGGTCGAGCGGCCACGTGATGATGGCGGCATCCCCGACATAATCGACGATCGTTCCCTTGTATTTCCGCACTGGCTCGGCGAAGGCCGAAAACAACGAGCTCAACATCTGTTGCGCGCGCAGATCCCCATGCCTTTCCGCGAAGGCCGTCGAATCGACGAGGTCGATGAAGAGAAACACCCGCTCCTCGCTGACCGGTTTTCGGTAGCGGCTGACAAGCATGCTGGTGAAGACCTCACGGCCGAGCAATTCGCGAACCCTGAGAACGAAGATCATCAGCGAGCAGACGGCGAGGGCGTAGAGAAAAGCATTGAACGGCAAGACCACCATGTCGACCCAGGAATTGGGAATGACAATGCCGGTACCCCATAGGGAAAGGCCGGCGGCCGCAAAGCCGATACTCATCAGCACTTCGTAGATAAAAAGCTCGGCCAGAAAAAAAGTAAGAGTCGGTAGCGATTCGATGCGGTTATGCAGCCCGCGGAAGATCACCTTGCGCTCGAAGGCAATGATCGGCATCCCCATGCACAATGCAAAAACCGCCCCGATGAGCGGGCGGCTGTCCTGGAAGAACATGACGCTGTAGAGCACGCCGCTCCCGGCCATGACCAGCACGATCAGAAGCCAGTTCTGGACCGGGGATACTTCTCTCATGCCGTTCCTCTGCTCTGCGTGCCGCATTCTACGTCGGCATATAGGCAACGCAAAGTGTCTTCGTAAGGGCAGTTAGAGAGTTACCGTCTCTACTTTTTTGCCGACGAAGCGCAGGGCGACGTGGCCCTGGATCAGCTGCAGCGCCGGCTCGCCGAAAAGCTCCCGCCGCCATCCCGATAGTGCCGCGACCTCGGCCTTCTCGCCTTCGGCAGCGATCTTGTCGAGATCCTCGCTGTTGGCGATGACCTTTGGCGCGACGCCGTGCTTTTCCGAAATCAACTTCAGCAGCACCTTGAGGAGTTCGGCAGCAGCAGCAGCACCTTCGGGCGCCTGGGTCTGGCGCGGAGCATGCGGCATCTCGGCCTTCGGCAGCGCCAGTGCCGCGTTGACGGCCTCGATGACGGCCGCGCCGGAGCTGGAACGCTCCCATCCCTTCGGAATGGTGCGCAGGCGGCCGAGCGCTTCGACATCCTTCGGCTGCTGCTGGGCGATCTCGTAGATCGCGTCGTCCTTGATGACGCGCGAGCGCGGCACGTTGCGTGAGCGGGCCTCACGTTCGCGCCATGCGGCAACATATTTCAGGATCGCGAGTTCCTGCGGCTTGCGCAGCCGCATCTTCAGCCGCTGCCACGCATCATCGGGATGCATGTCGTAGGTCTCGCGCGCCTCGAGAACATCCATCTCCTCCGACAGCCACGAGGAGCGGCCTTCGCGCTCGAGCTCGGCCTTGAGGTAGAGGTAGACATCGCGCAGATGGGTGACGTCGGCGAGCGCGTAGTCGAGCTGCTTGTCCGACAGCGGACGGCGGCTCCAATCGGTGAAGCGCGACGACTTGTCGATCTGTACACCCTTCGTGCGGCTGACGAGCTGGTCGTAGGAAACCGAATCGCCGAAACCGCAGACCATGGCGGCCACCTGCGTATCGAAGATGGGATGCGGGATGAGACCGCCCCTGTTGTAGATGATTTCGATATCCTGGCGCGCCGCGTGGAAGACCTTCAACACGTTGGCGTTGGCCATCAGCTCGAAGAACGGCTTCAGATCGAGGCCCTTGGCCAAAGGATCCACAAGCACTTCGGTCGTCGGGCTTGCCATCTGTATCAAGCAAAGCTCCGGCCAGAACGTCGTCTCTCGCAGAAACTCCGTGTCGATAGTAATGAATTCTGACTTGGCCAGCTCGATGCAGGCCGCCTCCAAATCGGCGGTTGTTACAATCATCTCAATTCATTCGCAGGATAGACATAGTTGAACCTTCCTTCTCCTTTCGGTCGGATATGTCAACCGCTACAGACAAAGAGGGGTCAAACAACCCGGACATAACTCGTCATGCCGGTCTTCTGATGCTCGATGATGTGGCAATGCAACAGCCAGTCGCCGGGATTGTCTGCAACGAAGGCAAGCTGCACCTTCTCGTCCGGCTGGACCAGATAGGTATCGGTGACGAGCGGCATGACTTCTCGCGTCGAGGATGAAAGCACCGTGAAGCTCATGCCGTGCAGGTGGATCGGGTGCGTGTGTGGCGTCACGTTTTCCAGCTGCAGGATATAGCTCCTGCCGAGCTTCAGTTCCGCGAGCGGCGCCGTCGGGTCGCTGGTGTCTCCCGGCCACGGCACCTTGTTGATGGCCCAGAAGCTGTAGCCGAGCGTGCCGCAGATGCCGTCCACAGGCGCGTTCTCCGCGGTGGCGCTGAGCACCACTGAAATTTTCTGCGCGGATGACACGTCGGGCTTGGCGATCGGATTTTCGGCCAGTACCGCGAGGTCACCGACATTGCGTTTCAGCGATGTTCCGACCGATCGCAACCTTGCAATGGTCTTCGGCGTCGTGCCGCGGATATCCTCGAGCGTCGCGATGGCGCCCTCGCTATCCGGCATTCTGACCGCCAGATCCAGCCGCTGGCCGGGGCCGATCTGCAGCAGGTCGAGCGGGAAGCGCTTCGGTACCGGGTTTCCATCGATGGCAATGACGGTCGCCTCGGCGCCCTCCATCTTCATCGAGAAGATGCGTGTGACATCGGTGACGGCGATGCGCACGCGGATCAGGCCGCCGGCCGGCGCGTCGTATTGCGGCTCCTGGTGCCAGTTGGCGGTTCGCACCGTTCCGTAGGTGCCGGCCTTGGCGGCGTCGCGCGGACGGAATGCGGCAATGAACTGGCCGTCGCCGCCCAGCCGCCAGTCGCGCAGATTGAGCACCACTTCGGAATCGAACGTCGGGTCGGCGTCATCCTCGACGACGATCACCCCCGTCATGCCCTGTCCCATCTGCGCCAGCGTATTGCAGTGGGGGTGATACCAGAAGGTGCCGGCATCCGGCGGCGTGAAGGAGTAGTCGAAGCTGTCGCCGGTATAGACGTAGGGCTGCGTCATGAACGGCACGCCGTCCATCTTGTTGAGGATGCGCAGGCCATGCCAGTGGATAGTGGTCGGCTCGTCGAGCGTGTTCGTCAGCCGCGCTGCATACGGCTTGCCCTTGGTCATGCGGAGCACGGGCGGCAGCCCGGCATCGCCCCCTACATCACCCCATGTCATTATGTTCTTCGTGATGCCGGCGTCGGTGAGCGTCGCTTGCGTCTTCAGCGCTTTCAGCACCTGCGGCTCGGGTGCGGCCTCCGCCAGCCCGAACTTGCCCGCGACCGCGACGCCTACACCGTAAGCGCCGGCCACGGCGGAGACTTTCAACAGATTGCGGCGGGTGAGGAGGGGCATGGCATGGCTCCGGCAGAACGATATCCGTCCTCTTTAAAGTTGACCGCTGACTTCAGCAATATGCGGCGCTCTGCCAAACTGCCGCATGACGGCAGGAGGCGGTAAGGTTGCCGTATGGCCGAAAACCTCGTTCAAAGCGCGTGCAAGCGGCGCCAAGTCTTGACAAATCAGGCCGTCCATGCGCTTTTCCGCCCGATTTTCTTGTCGGCGCGAGAGAGCCTTTGGAGCCCCTGCTGCCGTCTTTAAGCCAAATACTGGGAATTGAGATGATGCATCGTTACCGCAGCCATACATGTGCAGCCCTCCGCAAGTCGGATGTCGGCGCCAATGTCCGGATTTCCGGCTGGGTCCACCGCGTTCGTGACCATGGCGGCGTTCTCTTCATCGACCTTCGCGACCATTACGGCATGACCCAGGTCGTCGCCGACCCGGATAGCCCGGCCTTCAAGATCGCCGAGACTGTTCGCGGCGAATGGGTTATCCGCATCGATGGCGTCGTCAAGGCGCGTTCGGAAGACACCGTCAACAAGAACATGGCGACCGGCGAGATCGAACTCTACGCCCAGGAGATCGAAGTGCTCTCCGAAGCCAAGGAACTGCCGCTGCCGGTCTTCGGCGAGCCTGATTATCCCGAGGACATCCGCCTCAAGTACCGCTTCCTCGACCTGCGCCGCGAGACGCTGCACAAGAACATCGTCAAGCGCAGCCAGATCATTTCCGATATCCGCAACCGCATGACGTCGGCCGGCTTCGGCGAATACACGACCCCGATCCTGACAGCATCTTCGCCGGAAGGCGCGCGCGACTTCCTCGTGCCATCTAGAATCCACCCCGGCCAGTTCTTCGCGCTGCCGCAGGCGCCGCAGCAGTACAAGCAGCTCTTGATGGTTGCCGGTTTCGACCGCTACTTCCAGATCGCGCCGTGCTTCCGCGATGAAGACCCGCGCGCCGACCGCCTGCCGGGCGAATTCTACCAGCTCGACCTGGAAATGAGCTTCGTCACCCAGGAAGACGTCTGGGACACGATGGCCCCGATCATGACCTCTGTCTTCGAGCAGTTCGCCGAAGGCAAGCCGGTCACCAAGGAATGGCCGCGCATCCCCTATGATGTCGCCATCCGCAAGTACGGCTCCGACAAGCCCGACCTGCGTAACCCGATCGAGATGCAGGCCGTCACCGAGCACTTCGCAGGCTCCGGCTTCAAGGTCTTCGCCGGCATGATCGCCTCGAACCCGAAGGTCGAAGTCTGGGCGATCCCGGCCAAGACAGGTGGTTCGCGCGCATTCTGCGACCGCATGAACGCTTGGGCGCAGTCGCTCGGCCAGCCGGGCCTCGGCTACATCTTCTGGAAGGAAGAAGACGGCAAGGTCGGCGGTTCCGGTCCGCTTGCAAAGAACATCGGCGAAGAGCGCACCGAAGCGCTGCGCGTCCAGCTCGGCCTTGAAGCAGGCGACGCCGCCTTCTTCGTCGCCGGCGAACCGGCGAAGTTCTACAAGTTTGCGGGCGAAGCGCGCACCAAGGCGGGTGAAGACCTGAACCTGGTCGATCGCGACCGCTTCGAGCTGTGCTGGATCATCGACTTCCCGTTCTACGAATGGAGCGAGGAAGACAAGAAGATCGATTTCGCCCACAACCCCTTCTCGATGCCGCAGGGTGGTCTCGAGGCGCTGCAGACCCAGGATCCGCTGTCGCTCAAGGCCTACCAGTACGACGCCGTCTGCAACGGCTTCGAAATCGCCTCGGGCTCGATCCGTAACCAGTCGCCGGAAGCCATGGTCAAGGCCTTCGAACTGGTCGGCCTCAGCCAGACGGATGTCGAGGAACGCTTCGGCGGCATGTACCGCGCATTCCAGTACGGCGCGCCTCCGCACGGTGGCTGCGCCTTCGGTATCGACCGTGTCGTGATGCTGCTGCTCGGCGCCAAGAACCTGCGCGAAATCACGCTGTTCCCGATGAACCAGCAGGCGCAGGACCTCCTGATGAACGCCCCATCGCCGGCAACGCCGAAGCAGCTGATGGAACTGTCGCTGCGCGTCATGCCGCCGGTCAAGAAGGACTGAGCGAACATCGCTTCAGAATAGAGAAAGCCGGGTTCGATGCCCGGCTTTTTTTGTTTCCCAGCTTTCCGACGTCAGCGACAAAAAAAAGGCCCGGCGTGCACTGCGCGCCGGGCCTTGTCATTCATGCGGCAACGATCAATCGTTCGCCGAAACCTTGACGCCGAGCACCTGCGGCAGCGTGTTCGGTGCGCCCATGGCAGCGCCCATGATCATCGGGAACGGCACCGGCTTTTCAGGAGCGGCATTGACCGTCAGGCTCTTCGGATCGTCCAGGAAGGTGCTGACGGCCGCCGAGACGGCGTTCTGCAGTTCCGGGATGTTCAGCTGGGCGAGCATGATCGGGGTCATCGCCTTCAGCGAATCCGCCATCTGCTTGCCCGAGACACCCTGCTGGCTGCCGGCATAGTCGAGCGCGCGCTTGGTGATCGAGGCGTCGTCGAAGCGGATCTGTGCGCCTTCGAACGACAGCTGCTGCAGGAGGCCGAGCATCGAAAGGCCGAGCGCCTGCTGCGCTTCTTCCTTGTTCTGGTTGGCTTCGGCCTGCTTGGCCGCTTCCTGCAGCGACTTCACGAACGGCATGGTGTAGCCGGAGATCTTGAAGGCGAGGTTGAGCTTGCCGACATTGGCGAAATCGAAGGCGAACTCCGAGACGTCGATCGTGCCTGGTGTCAGATCCCAGGCGCCCTTCATGGTGATGTCGCCGTTGACCTGCTGCAGCGCGAGCTTTTCGATCGCGTCCTTGCTCGCCGGATCGGCGGCCTTGGTCAGGTCCGCCTTGAGGCCCTTGAAAGTGCCGTCGAAATCGAAACCGGATTCGTCTTCGCGCAACGTCAGGTTCATGTCGCTGCCGCCGAGCGAGAACACCTCGGCACCGTCCTTCACGACCTTCAGCGGGCCGCTGTGGGCGCTTTCGTAGAGCAGCATGGAATCCAGGCCGTCGCCCTTGGGGTCTGCCGGGATCGAAATGCCGCCGAGATTGAGGTCGGTGACCGTCAGCGTCGCGCCGTCATTGGTCGTGCTGATATCGGGGAAGGCGGCTTCCTCGATGTAGTAGCCGCCGTCGTCGTCCTCTTCCACGCCCGTCATGGTGATTTCGCCGATCGGAAGCGCTTCGCCGCCGCTGTTGGGCTTGAAACTGGCCTTCTTCAGCGTAACCGTCGTACCATCGACATCGACGCCATCAGCGAGGAGTGTTCCGCCCTGAAGGGTGTAGGCGGCATTGATCTTCTTCAGCAGGTCCTGGCCATCGAGTGCGAAGGCGGAGCCGGCAAGCGAAAGAAAAGCCGCGCCCGAGAGCATGAGCCGCGTCGTCCGGTAAAATGTCATCATGGGTCCTTTGTCCGGTGTGAAGTTGGCCGTCAATCTACTATGGATCGATGGCGGTTTATATTTCGCGATTTCTAAATTTGTGCTGAAGGGATAAGCAAACAAAGTCCAAATTCGGGCAGGGCGCTTTCGACTGTTCTTTTCTTGGCGTTCCAACACTTCATCCACAGCCGCAATGCCTGGATTCCTTGCCCGAGCGGGCTATCTCCGCTAGTCAGAAGGTATGGGACAAGAGATTTTGCCGCCCTCTGGCGGAGACGATGACAGCATCCTGCCGATCGACCTGAAGGCGGCGCTCGAAGAGCGTTACCTCGCCTATGCGCTGTCGACCATCATGCACCGCGCGCTGCCTGATGTTCGCGACGGCCTGAAGCCGGTGCACCGCCGCATCATCCACGCGATGAGCGAAATGGGCATTCGCCCGAATTCGGCCTTCAAGAAATGCGCCCGTATCGTCGGTGACGTCATCGGTAAATTCCACCCGCATGGCGACCAGTCAGTCTATGACGCGTTGGTCCGCCTCGCGCAGGATTTCTCTCAGCGCTATCCGGTTGTGGACGGGCAGGGCAACTTCGGCAACATCGACGGCGACAGCGCTGCTGCTTACCGTTACACCGAAGCGCGCATGACAGAAGTCGCAGGGCTACTGCTCGAGGGCATTGAGCAGGACGCCGTCGATTTCCGCCTGACCTACAACGAGGAAGACGAGGAGCCGACCGTTCTGCCGGGCGCCTTCCCGAATCTTCTCGCCAACGGTTCGTCCGGCATTGCCGTCGGCATGGCGACCTCGATCCCGTCGCACAACGTGCACGAACTCTGCGACGCGGCCCTGCACCTGATCAAGCATCCGGATGCGACGGTCGAAAAGCTCGTCGAGTTCATTCCCGGTCCTGACTTCCCGACCGGCGGCATCATCATCGATGATCGCCAGAGCATCGTCGAAGCCTACAAGACCGGTCGCGGCGGTTTCCGCACCCGCGCTAAGTGGGAAACGGAAGATCTCGGCCGCGGCGGCTACCAGATCGTCGTCACCGAAATTCCGTTTCAGGTCCAGAAGTCGCGCCTGATCGAGAAGATCGCCGAGCTGCTGATCGCCCGCAAGCTGCCGCTTCTGGAAGACGTCAGGGACGAGTCGGCCGAGGACGTCCGCGTCGTGCTGGTTCCGAAGAACCGCACCGTCGATCCGACCATCCTGATGGAATCGATGTTCAAGCTTACCGAGCTCGAAAGCCGTTTCCCGCTCAACATGAACGTTCTCTCCATGGGCCGCGTGCCCAAGGTCATGGCGCTGAACGATGTGTTGAAGGAGTGGCTCGACCATCGCCGCGAAGTTCTGCAGCGCCGCTCGCGCCACCGTCTTGCCGCCATCGACCGCCGCCTCGAAATTCTCGGTGGTCTCCTGATCGCCTACCTCAACATCGACGAGGTGATCCGCATCATCCGCGAGGAGGACGAGCCGAAGCCCGTGATGATCGCGCGCTGGTCGCTGACCGACATTCAGGTCGAAGCGATCCTCAACATGCGCCTGCGGTCCTTGCGCAAGCTCGAAGAGTTCGAGATCCGCACCGAGTTCGACGAACTCTCGAAGGAGAAGGCCGAGATCGAGGCGCTGCTGGCATCGGATGACAAGCAGTGGCAGACCATTGCCTGGGAAATCGGCGAGGTGAAGAAGAAGTTCGCCAAGGCCACCGAACTCGGCCGCCGCCGCACGCAGTTCGCCGAAGCTCCTGAGGCCGACGAACAGGCGATCCAGCAGGCGATGATCGAGAAGGAGCCGATCACCGTCGTCGTCTCCGAAAAGGGCTGGATCCGCGCGCTCAAGGGACACATCTCCGACACCTCGACGCTGACCTTCAAGGAAGGGGACGGGCTGCGCATCGCGTTCCCGGCGCAGACAACGGATAAGATCCTAATCATGACGACCGGCGGCAAGGCCTTCACGCTTGGCGGCGACAAGCTGCCGGGTGGTCGCGGCCACGGCGAACCGCTGCGCATCATGATCGACATGGACAACGACCAGGACGTGCTCACCGCCTTCGTCCACGACGCCTCTCGCAAGCAGATGATCGTGTCCACAGCGGGCAACGGCTTCGTCGTCGCTGAAGCCGACATGGTTGCCAATACCCGCAAGGGCAAGCAGATCATGAACGTCTCCATGCCCGACGAAGCCAAGCTGATCGTGCCAGTGAGTGGTGACTATGTCGCTGTGGTCGGCGAGAACCGAAAGTTGCTGGTCTTCCCGCTAGAGCAGGTGCCGGAAATGTCGCGCGGCAAGGGCGTTCGCCTACAGCGCTACAAGGATGGCGGCATCTCCGACGTGCGCTGCTTCACGATCGCCGATGGCCTCGTCTGGGAAGACAGCGCCGGCCGCACCTTCACGAAGAACAAGGACGAGCTCGTAGAATGGCTGGGCGATCGCGCCACTGCCGGCCGCACCGTTCCCAAGGGCTTCCCCCGCAGCGGCAAGTTCGCCGGCTGACCTTAGAAAATAGCCGGTCTGCTCTTGCCGAGCGGGCCGGCGCCGCTATCTCAGTCCTGTCACCATAAATATGGACAGGATCATTCCGAAGGCGGACGGGATGGAATGTGGCGCTTTGCGGCCCCACGTCCAATCACGGAGGAATGTTGATGATCGGCTGCAATACCATCACACTGAATGTAGCGCATACTTACAACGCCTCGCCCTGCGCCGTTTTCGACGCGTGGCTCAATCCGGATATAGCAAAACGCTTCCTCTTCGCGTCCGATGAAGGCCGGGTCATCCGTGCCGAGATCGACCCGCGGATTGGAGGTCATTTTCTCGTCGTTGACCGGCGCCCGACGGGAGACGCCGTCCATTACGGCGTTTTCCTGGAACTTCGCCGACCGAGGAGAATGGTGTTCTGCTTCTCTGTCGCCGAACACGATCATAACGCCGACCGCATCGAGATCGATATCGAGGCGGTGGGTGACGTTACGCGGCTGACGCTCTCGCATGAAATGTGCGCGGAGTGGGCGCAGAATGAGGAACAGACCCGGCAGGGCTGGGTCCATGTGATGAACGGCCTCGAGCGCGAGTTGGAAGCCATGCAGACCGTCAGCCTGCCGGGACTGGTCGCGCAGACTTCGTCCGCACCATCCAAAGCGAGTGCGCCATAATCGCGCAAACCAGAATGCCGCCGCCGACAAGTGTCATGGTCGGCGGCGTTTCCGAAAATATCAGCCATACCCAGATCGGCGCCAGGATGGTTTCGAGAAGGTAGAACATGCCGACCTCGGGCGCCGAAAGATAGCGTGGCCCCGTTGCCAGGCACCAGAAGGCGACCGGCATCAACACCGCGCCGTTTAATATGATCCATGCCGGATGCTCGATAGTCACCCCGCCGGGCATGGCAATGGCAAAGCCGAGCGCTGCCGGGAAGACGGCGGCCAGAAGCGGCACGAACCCCATCTCCCGCCGCGACGCGCGACCAACGGTAATCGCCGAAGCGAGAACGAGAGCGCTGAGCAGTGCCATGGCATCGCCGAAGACATGGCCACCCGCCAGACCCTCCCGAACGATCAGGCCGACCCCAAAGATCATCACCAGCATGGTGGTAAGGGTCGAGGCGGACGGCCGCTCCTTCAGGAAAATCCAGGAGAGCAGCGCGCCGAACATGGGATTGAACGCCAGGATAAAGACGACGTTGGCTGTCGCCGTGTGAAACACCGCAAGCAGGAAGGTCAGCGTCCCGCAGCCGTACAGCAGCCCGGCTGCGATACCGGGCCAGCCTGGTACCAGTGTCGGCCAGCGCCCGCTGAAAATTCGGATCGCGGTCACGATCACTAGCGAAACCAGCACGGTGGTGATGCTGCGCGCGCCGAGGATCGACCACATCTCGCCATGCGCAAGTCGCACGAGGGGAATATCCATGGAGAGAGCCAATCCGCCGATCGCTGTCAGCAGAAGACCCTTCCGATGATCGGCAGGGGATGGGAGGGACATGTTAGTCGCGGGGGCTTTCGGGCAATGTGGACGGATCAAAGCGTTCCCAGCCGCGAGGCGTCAGGTGTTCCTGCGGCTGGAAGCGTGTCTTGTAGTCCATTTTCCGCGATCCTTGAACCCAGTAGCCGAGGTACACATGCGGCAATCCGAGCGCCTTCGTGCGCCTGATGTGGTCGAGGATCATGAAGCTTCCGAGCGAGCGCCGCTCGAGGTCCGGGTTGAAATAGGAATAGACCATCGAGAGTCCGTCACTCATCGTATCGGTCAGCGCCGCCGCCACCAATTCGCCGGTCGGACGCTCCTGCAGGCCGGAGCCTTCCTCGCGCAAGCGGTACTCTATGATCTTGGTGTTCACATGCGTGTCTTCGACCATGATCGCATAGTCGAGAACGGTCATGTCGGACATGCCGCCCTGCTGGTGGCGATAATCCAGGTAGCGCCGGAACAGCGAATATTGCTCGCTGGAGGGCTGTGCCGGAAATTCGGTAGCGATGATATCCGCGTTGTTCGCAAGTACCCGCTTCATCGATTTCGTAGGCATGAAGTCCTGCGCAAGGATGCGCACGGAGATGCAAGCACGGCATGATTCGCAGGCGGGACGGTAGGCGATGTTCTGGGATCGGCGGAAGCCGCCCTGGGTCAGTATATCGTTCATCTCCGCCGCCCGTGGGCCGACAAGATGAGTGAATACCTTGCGCTCCATTTCATGAGCCAGATAGGGGCACGCAGCCGGAGCCGTCAGATAAAACTGCGGTGATGGCGTTGTCTGCGTATTCATCTGGGGCAGATGCTTCCCTTCGGGTTAAAAGCTATATGACAGCATGACTTAAGAATGAAAAACGTCAACAGCGCGGCAGCCTGTCGGACGCCGCGCTCAGTCATACTTTCGGATATATCCGCTAAAGCTCAGGGATAAAGGCCCAACGCCGAATTAGCCTGATATCAAGCGGTCCGGACCGTTACCGTACCGACGAGGAAATCGTGCAGCAGCCGGCTGCGTTCGGTGAACAGCCCGACCAGCAGGATAAGTGGCGTTAGCACGGAGTTCAGAATCCAGAACAGGGCGAGGTGGACGATGGCGGTGAGGAAATCCATCCGCTGCCCGTCGACGCGCATGATGGCGATGCCCATGGCCCGCATGCCGAGCGACGCCTGGCTGGAGCCGCCGACCGTGAAGCCGAAATAGAGGCCCGCGACGATGACGAAGAGCGCCGGATAGAGGAAAAAGCCGAGACCAAGCGTCACGATCGACAGGAAGAACAGGATCACCGCCGCCGGAATGCACAGCAGCAGGATGATGACGTAATCGAGAATGAAGGCAAAGACGCGCCGGCTCAGCGTGCCGCTATAGGCGCGCCAATCCTCAGGTGCGGCATAAAGCGGGTTGGGGTTGAGCGACATCGTTGCGATCTCCTTTCGAGAAGTGGTGCCACAGATATGGTGTCGCTCAACGCAGATACAATATTCGCCGGCAGCGATCAGCGCTTCGCCAGGATCTTGGCGACTTCGATCGAGAAGTAGGTGAGGATGCCGTCGCAGCCGGCGCGCTTGAACGCGAGCAAAGTTTCGAGCATCGCCTTCTCGCCATCGATCCAGCCGTTCATCGCGGCGGCCTTGATCTGCGAATACTCCCCGGAAACCTGATAGGCGAAGGTCGGCAGGCCGAAGGCTTCCTTCATGCGCCAGCAGATATCGATGTATGGAAGGCCGGGCTTGACCATCAGCATGTCGGCGCCTTCCTCGACATCGAGTGCCGCGTCGCGGATAGCCTCGGTACCGTTCGCCGGATCGATGTAGTAGGTCTTCTTGTCGCCCTTCAGCAGGCCGCCGGTGGAGATCGCCTCGCGGTAGGGACCGTAGAAGGCCGACGCGAACTTGGTCGCGTAGCTCATGATGCCGACATTCTGGTGCCCCGCGGCGTCGAGCGCGCGGCGGATAGCGCCGATTCGGCCGTCCATCATTTCAGACGGCGAGATTATGTCGGAGCCGGCATCCGCCTGCATGACAGCGGCACGCGCCACCTGGTCGACGGTCTCGTCGTTGACGATTTCACCGCCGCGCAGGATGCCGTCATGGCCGTGGCTGGTGAAGGGATCGAGCGCCACATCGGTGATGATGCCGATATTGGGCACGGCCTTCTTGATTGCCGCCGTCGCCTGGTTGATCAGATTGTTGGCTTCCAGGCTGTTGGAGCCCGTTTCGTCGCGGAGGTTCATCTCGATATTAGGGAAGGTCGCGATCGCGGGAATGCCGAGATCGGCCGCTTCCTTGGTGGCCTCGACCAGCTTGTCGACGCTCATGCGGTTGACGCCCGGCATGGCGGGGATCGGCTCGACGATGCCGGAGCCGGGCACGACGAACACCGGCCAGATGAGGTCGTCCACCGTCACCCGGTTCTCCTGCACCATCCGGCGCGTCCAGTCCGCCTTGCGATTGCGGCGCATGCGGCGGTGGCCGGTGATTTCGTCGACGAGGTGGGTCTTGTCCTGCATGGTGGTCTAGCTTTCAGTCATTTCATCGCTGGTGAGGTCATTACCATGACGCTCCGGCAACCGAAACCGGACGATTGGCCGCAACAGGGCGATGACTGGCGAATTGATCGCCGCAACCCTATTGTCTGATCCATGGACGCTGATTCTCCGACGATACCGAAACGGACGCTGACGGATATTCTCTTTATCCTGTTCCTGCGCCTTGTCGCCATTTCCTGCTTCTGGTTCGGTTTACAGTACTGGGCGATGCTCGTCGGCTACTCGCTTGTCGGTGCGGGACGTTTCGATTTGCTGACGCTTCCCTGGAAGGTCGCGAGCTCGAGCCTCGCCGTTCTTTTCCTCGTGACGTCGCTCGGCCTGTGGCTGGTCGTCTCCTGGGGGCCGGTTATCTGGGTGCTGGCGGCTGGCGGCCAGATTATCATGTACGGTTTCCTGCCCGAAATCTTCGGCGCCAACCGGCTCGTCGTGATGTTGCATATCTCAGTGGCGCTGGTTTACCTGGGTTTCCGGGCCACGTTATGGTGGGAGAACCGCAAGCGCCGGCGCGAGGTAAGCGTTGATTTACCCTGATACAACGATGGGTTTTCGGTAAGGCACTGTTAAGCCTGCGGTTTAAGTAGAATTTTATTTGTATTCGATAGGGTCTGTCTCAAGGCGGGAAGAAAACCAACACCGCCAAACAAAACAGTGAGGCAGTCATCATGAATACGAAAATCAAGCCGCAGGCGGTATCGAACTTCCGTGACCAGCAGGACCTGGGCATCCGTGATCTTTACATGGAATCCCTTCACCTTGTTGAACGTCTTCACCGCCGTCTCCTCGACGTGATCAAGGACGAGTTCGACCGTCAGGGTCGCAGCGACGTCAATGCCGTCCAGGCTCTCCTCCTTTTCAACATCGGCAACTCGGAACTGACCGCCGGCGAACTTCGCTCCCGCGGTTACTACCTGGGCTCCAACGTGTCCTACAACGTCAAGAAGCTCGTCGACCTCGGCTTCATCAACCATCAGCGCTCGCGTATCGACCGTCGTTCGGTCCGCATCAGCCTGACGGAAACCGGCCAGGACATCGCCGAAACCGTTGCCAAGCTCTACGAGCGCCATATCGCCTCGATCGACAAGGTCGGTGGCATTGGCGAAGACGAATTCACGCAGATGAACAAGCTGCTGACCCGTCTGGATCGTTTCTGGAACGACTCGATCATGTATCGTCTCTAAGGCATAAGACCTCCTCCAAGGTCAAGGAAAACCGGATGCGTTTCCCTGCGCGTCCGGTTTTGCCGTTTTAGCCCACGTGGCATCTCGGCAACGCATGGCAGGCAAGCGTTTCAGCCGGTATTCAAATCAATCTTTAGCCGCTAAGACCCGACGAAATTTCTGCAGTTAAATGGTTCTTTTTCGATGCCGCTCGCCATCCTGGGTTGAGGTTGAATGCGGCGACACGAATTGGCCATATTGGCATGTCAGCGAAAATACAAAGCAATCCGGCGCTTCCCAAATTTGAGGTCCGATAACCTCGCGCTCCCTGCTCGCAATCAAGTGATGACAGGTAGCGGAATTTTGTGGTGCACCGTTGCAACGGGTAGGTACAGATCTGCGTTATCGCAGGGATGAGGCAAAAGCCGCCGGTCTCTCAAGCAGCGGCAATTTAGTGGTTGGGATGATGTCGAAAAAGTCAAAAACTGAAGCTCTTTCTCGCCGGACGTTTCTCGCGTCCGCGGCAATGGCTGGAGCGGGCGCTGTCGCCGGCCCCGCATTCGCGCAATCAGCACTCGATTCGCTGATCAATGCGCCGGAACGCGGCGATTGGGACGATCAGTTCGACGCCAAGGCTGCCTCGCGCACGGCAACCGCCGTGGTTTCCAACACGCCGATCCTCGGACCGCAGTCCGTTGGCAGCATCCAGCAGGCGATCATGGAATATCAGCAGATCGCCTCAGCCGGTGGTTGGCCGCAGGTCAATCCGAGCGAACAGCGACTGCAGATCGGCGTCACCGATCCGTCTGTTCAGTCGCTGCGCCAGCGTCTTGCCGTCACCGGCGACCTGCCGCGCGAAGCCGGCCTGTCCTCGGCTTTCGATTCCTACGTCGACGGCGCGGTGAAGCGCTTCCAGGCCCGACACGGTCTTCCGGCCGACGGCGTCATCGGTGAATTCACGCTGAAAGCGATGAATATTCCTGCGGACGTCCGTCTGCAGCAGTTGAACACCAACCTGATCCGCCTGCAGACCTTCCCGGCGGAGCTTGGTCGTCGTCACGTCATGGTCAACATTCCGGCGGCCTACGTCGAAGGCGTCGAAGATGGCAATGTCGTCACCCGCCACAATGCGGTCGTCGGCCGTCTCAGCCGCCCGACGCACCTGGTCAACTCGAAGATCTACGAAGTCATCCTCAATCCTTACTGGACGGCCCCTCGTTCGATCGTCGAGAAGGACATCGTGCCGTTGATGCGCAAGGACCCGACCTACCTGACGAAGAACAGCATTCGCCTGATCGACGGCAGGGGGACGGAAGTTGCGCCTGAGACGATCGACTGGAATGCCGAAAAGGCGCCGAACCTGATGTTCCGTCAGGACCCGGGCAAGATCAACGCCATGGCGTCGACGAAGATCAACTTCTACAACAAGAACGGCGAGTACATGCACGACACGCCGCAGCAGGGGCTGTTCAACAAGCTCATGCGCTTCGAGTCCTCCGGCTGTGTCCGCGTCCAGAACGTTCGCGATCTGACGACTTGGCTACTGCGTGACACGCCTCCGTGGTCTCGTCAGCAGATGGAGCAGGTGATCACCACCCGCGTCAACACGCCGATCAAGCTCGCGGAAGAAGTGCCTGTTTACTTCGTCTACATCTCCGCGTGGGGCATGCCCGACGGTATCGTGCAGTTCCGCGACGACATCTACGAGATGGACGGCAACGCCGAACTGGCGCTGGATACCACATCGGGCATGGAGCAGCCGGTTCAGTAAGCCGGAAAAGTCAAAAATCGACATCAAAAACCGCGTCTTTCATGGCGCGGTTTTTTGTTGCGCGTAGATTGCCTAGCAAATGTCGCTCTCCGTATTGCCCTTGGCAGGGCAGGGCGCTAATAGCCTAGCGCATTCCAGTTAAGGAGCCCGCCGATGACCAATGCTTCTACACAGACCTTCTTCAACCGCTCGCTCGCCGATACCGATCCGGAAATCTTCGGATCGATCCAAAAGGAACTCGGTCGCCAGCGTCACGAGATCGAGCTGATCGCTTCGGAAAACATCGTGTCCCGCGCGGTTCTGGAAGCCCAGGGCTCCATCATGACCAACAAGTATGCCGAGGGCTATCCGGGCAAGCGCTACTACGGTGGCTGCCAGTTCGTCGATATCGCCGAAGAGCTCGCGATCGAACGCGCCAAGAAGCTGTTCGGCGTCAACTTTGCCAACGTTCAGCCGAACTCCGGTTCGCAGATGAACCAGGCCGTCTTCCTCGCGCTGCTGCAGCCGGGCGACACCTTCATGGGCCTCGACCTCAACTCGGGCGGTCACCTGACCCACGGTTCCCCGGTCAATATGTCCGGCAAGTGGTTCAATGTCGTCTCCTACGGTGTTCGCGAAGGCGATAACCTGCTCGACATGGACGACGTCGCCGAAAAGGCACGCACCCACAAGCCGAAGCTTATCATCGCCGGCGGCACCGCGTACTCCCGTATCTGGGACTGGAAGCGTTTCCGCGAGATCGCCGATGAAGTCGGCGCCTACCTGATGGTCGACATGGCCCACATCGCCGGTCTCGTTGCCGGTGGCCAGCATCCGTCGCCATTCCCGCATTGCCATGTCGCGACCACCACGACCCACAAGTCGCTGCGCGGCCCGCGCGGTGGTGTCATCCTCACCAACGACGAGGATCTGGCGAAGAAGTTCAACTCGGCCGTCTTCCCGGGTCTCCAGGGCGGTCCGCTCATGCACATCATCGCCGCCAAGGCCGTTGCCTTCGGCGAAGCGCTGCAGCCTGAGTTCAAGGACTACGCTGCCCAGATCGTCAAGAACGCCAAGGCGCTCTCCGACACGCTGATCGCGGGCGGCCTTGACGTCGTCTCCGGCGGCACCGACAACCACCTGATGCTGGTCGACCTTCGCAAGAAGAACGCGACGGGCAAGCGCGCCGAGGCAGCCCTTGGCCGCGCCTACGTCACCTGCAACAAGAACGGTATCCCGTTCGACCCTGAAAAGCCCTTCGTCACCTCGGGCGTCCGCCTCGGCGCGCCTGCCGGTACCACGCGCGGCTTCAAGGAAGCGGAATTCAAGGAAATCGGCAACCTCATCGTCGAGGTTCTCGATGGCCTGAAGGCCGCCAACTCCGACGAAGGCAATGCTGGCGTCGAAGCTGCCGTACGGGATAAGGTGGTCAACCTGACCAACCGCTTCCCAATGTACGACTATATGGGCTAAGGATAGCGCATGCGCTGCCCATTCTGCGGATCGGAAGACACCCAGGTCAAGGATTCACGCCCGGCGGAGGACAATACGTCCATCCGCCGCAGGCGTATCTGTCCCGATTGCGGCGGTCGCTTCACGACCTTCGAGCGCGTGCAGCTGCGCGAGCTCATGGTTGTCAAGAAGACCGGCCGCAAGGCGCCTTTCGACCGCGAGAAGCTGGTACGATCCTTCGAGATCGCGCTGCGCAAGCGTCCTGTCGATCGCGACCGGATCGAGCGTGCGGTCTCCGGCATCGTCCGACGCCTTGAAAGCTCTGGCGAGGTCGAGATCAGCTCCGAGCAGATCGGCCTTCAGGTGCTGGAAGCGCTGAAGAGCCTCGACGACGTCGGTTTCGTTCGCTACGCCTCCGTCTATCGCGATTTCTCCCATGCGGAGGACTTCGAGAAGGTCATTTCCGAGATCAACGCCAAGATCGGCCGCGATCCGCTGGATAGCTAGGCCATGACCGCTTCACCCGATGACGCGCGTTTCATGCGGGAAGCCATAGGGCTCGGCCTGCAGCATCTCGGCCAGACATCCACCAACCCCTCCGTCGGCTGCGTCATTGTCCGCGACGGAAAGGTCGTCGGCCGCGGCGTGACCGCCGTAGGCGGCCGTCCGCATGCCGAAACGCAGGCGCTGGCGCAAGCCGGTGAACTCGCCCGCGGAGCGACAGCCTATGTCACGCTCGAGCCCTGCTCGCACCACGGCAAGACCCCACCCTGTTCCGAAGCGCTGATTGCCTACGGCGTCTCTCGCGTCGTTATCAGCGTCACGGATCCGGACGAGCGGGTGTCGGGCAGGGGTATTGCCATGCTGCGCGATGCCGGCATCGAGGTCGAGACCGGTCTGCTGGAGGAAGAGGGCAAGCGCTCGCTCACCGCCTACCTCATGCGCCAGACGAACAATCGCCCCTATGTGACTCTCAAGCTTGCCGTTTCCGTCGATGGGATGATCGGCAAGACGGGCGAGGGCCAGATCGCGATCACGGGACCCGAGGCTCGCGAACAGGTTCAGAAGCTGCGCGCCGAAACGGATGCGATCCTTGTCGGCATCGGCACCGCCATTGCCGACGATCCGCTCTTGACGGTCCGCATCCTCGGTCTTGAGGGCCGTTCGCCAGTGCGTGTTGTGCTTGATCCGCAGCTTCGGCTGCCGCTGACGAGCAAACTGGTGAAGACCGCGCGCGAGGTTCCCGTCATCGTGGTGGCGAGCGAGGAGGTTTCTTCGTTGACGGCCGATGCCGAGGAACGCGCTCCCACCGCTGACGTCGAGGACAGTCAAATGGACGCCCGCCGCCAGGCTCTGGAAGCCGCCCGCGTCGAAGTTGTCTACTGCCACCCCTACCACCCCGAGCAGCTGCTGCCGGCGCTTGCTTCGCGCGGCATTTCCTCGCTCCTTGTCGAAGGTGGAGCCAAGACGGCGCGGCTTTTCCTCGATGCGGGGTTCGTCGATCGCCTCCTGCTCTACCAGGGACCCGGGGTGATCGGCGAAGGCGGTATTGAAACGCCGGTCTCGAAAACCGATATCCCACCCGGCTTTGCCCACAGGGGTACATTGATCGTCGGCGAGGATCGCCTGGACGAATACGAAAGAGAAGTTTGATGTTCACAGGAATTGTCACCAACGTCGGCACGATCGAATCCGTTTCTCCGATGAAGGAGGGCATCAAGCTTCGCGTCGCCACCGCCTATGACCCCGCGACCATCGACATGGGGGCGTCGATCTCGCATTCCGGCATCTGCCTGACGGTCACCGGCCTGCCGACCGATGGAAGCAATGGTCGCTGGTTCGAGGTCGAAGCCTGGGAAGAGGCGCTCCGCCTCACGACGATAGGCACATGGGGTGAGGGTACCCGCATAAATCTCGAGCGTTCGCTGAAGATCGGCGACGAACTCGGCGGCCACATCGTGTCCGGCCATGTCGACGGTAAGGCTGAGATCCTGTCGGTGACCGAGGAAGGCGAAGCGACGCGCTATCGGCTTCGCGCGCCGGAGCATCTGGCGAAGTTCGTCGCTCCCAAGGGATCGATCGCGCTAGACGGCACGTCGCTTACGGTCAACGCCGTCGATGGAACCGATTTTGACGTCCTCCTGATCCGCCACACACTCGAGGTCACGACGTGGGGTGGGCGGAAGGCGGGCGACTTCGTGAACTTCGAGGTCGACACCATGGCCCGCTATGCCGCTAGGCTGGCGGAATTCCCGAGCGCGAAAGCAGAATAACCTCTCCGTGATAATCGGTCCGGGCGAATTCGGCGAAGCCAAGCTTGCCCGCGAGCCGTAGCGACGCGGTGTTTTCAGGGCTGATGATGCAGGTCATCGGCTTGCCCGGAAAGTTGTCTCCCGCCCAGCCGATGAGCGCCCCCAGTGCCTCCGTCGCATAGCCGCGCCCTTGTGCTTCGGGTGACAGCAGCCAACCGACCTCCAGTGTGCCTTCGATCGACGGCGTCATGTCGCGCCTGACCTCATGAAATCCGGCCTCGCCGATCAGTCGTCCGGTCGCCTTTTCCTCGATCGCGAGGAAGCCGAAGCCCATGTGGTGCCACATGCCTGCTGCCCGCATCAGCCGCGCCCAGCTCTGCTCGCGTGTCGAGGCAACACCGGAGATGTGGCGGACGACGTCTTCGTTCGCCCAGAGCGCGGCGTAATCGTCGAAATCGTCGAGGTGATGCGCTCGCAGCGTCAGCCGTTCGGTGTCTATCGTCGGGATGAACGTCATGCTCCGGGCTCGCCATCCCAGTAGTCGAGATTGCCGTCCGCCCGCCCCATGGCCCGGAAGCTCCTGCCGCCGCCTTCAGGGCGATTGGTCTTGGCGAGGAACTTGCCGGAATCGGGATATTCGACGATGTCGGTCTTCGATTTGGTCGAGATGCCGAGATAGATCAGCGTCGCCGTCCCGGTGTTGATGATCTGATGCGCCGTCTCCTGCCCGCCTGCCGGTGCGCCAAGCGTGTCGCCCTTTCTGATCGGATAGCGCTGATCGCCGAAACGATATTCGCCGCTGCCCTCAAGAACGAAGAACAGCTCATCCTCGACGTGATGATTGTGAAAGGGGCAGCCGGATTTGCCTGGCGGCACTTCGTTGTAGCTGATGCCGAGACCGGCAAGCCCGAGCATGGCGCCGAAGGACGTATCGCGGCTCTCGTAGAGCGTGCCTTGGGCCCAGTGTTCGAGAGCGAGATCGCCGATGTTGATAACCGGCTTGGGAACTGCGGACATGATTTGCTCCTCCTGTGACGGCGAGGAGGCATCATTCCATGAGAGAATACAACCCTCGAAAGGTCATATGAGGGCGGCAGGCAGTCCGCCGCCCTTCGAGATCAACGATAATAGAAGACGATGCTGCCATCAGCCGCCTGGTCTGCATTGATGACGTTCTGCACGCGAACACCCTGTTCGCTCAGACGGTGCGCGAGCCTGGCATTCGAGGCGATCGCGGCCCGGATCATATGGACGTCGCGCGGCCCACGCTCCTCGGAAAGACTGCCGCTTGCGATGCCATCGGTATCACCGGAGATGTGCTTGACGTCGAAGTTGGTGCCGTTGAAGTTCCGGAGCGTGTTTTCGATGCCCGCCGGACTGTTCATGGCAAAGCCCTCGGCGTGGCCAGCATCGGCGAAGGCGAGAGAGGCGACGGCGGAAGCGATAGCGGCAACACGATTCATGATAGTATCCTTTCCATCTGCTTTGACGGTCGGCTGTCGTGCAGGGGATCGTCTGGTTGCCAGATAAAGCTGGCGTGAAATCATCTCCATTTCAATACTTAAGCCACTGAATTCGAATTACAAATTGGTTATCTTCCGCGCCTTCAGTTTGCCATTTTCGGAGCGGTCGAAATTTATCGTCGGGATGCCGGCGGACGTTCGTCGGCTATGCCTTTGCGGGCCTTTCCGAATTTGCATCCGAGCTATGATCGGAATTTGCTTGCCATTCGGGCGAAGGCATGTTTTGACCGCGACCTGCCGAACGGCAAGTCCTCTAAAATGAAGGTGAAGCATGGCGCGTGAAACCGCTCCCCATATTTTGATCGTCGAAGCTCGCTTCTATGACGACATGGCTGACGCCCTCCTTGATGGTGCGACATTTGCCCTGAACGAAGCCGGCGCGACCTACGACGTCGTGACCGTGCCCGGCGCGCTAGAAATTCCGGCGGCGATTGCAATGGCGCTCGACGGAGCGGATAATGACGGGACGAACTATGATGGCTTTGTTGCGCTCGGCATGGTCATTCGCGGCGAAACCTATCACTTCGATATCGTCTCGAATGAATCCTCGCGCGCCCTCATGGATCTGTCCGTCAGTGAATCGCTTGCCATCGGCAATGGTATTCTGACGGTCGAAAATGACGAGCAGGCCTGGTCGCGTGTTCGCCGTTCGGACAAGGACAAGGGCGGCTTTGCCGCCCGTGCGGCGCTGACCATGATTGAGCTGAAGAAGAAGTTGGGTGCGTAAAGAATGAGCAACGAAAACGCAGAGCGTCCGGTCAAGGCTGCGAACCAGCGAGGTGCTGCGCGCCTTGCTGCCGTTCAGGCGCTCTACCAGATGGACATCGGCGGTACCGGCGTCCTCGAAATCGTTGCCGAATACGAGGCGCACCGTCTCGGCCAGGAAATCGACGGCGAGACCTATCTCAAGGCCGATCCGTCCTGGTTCCGCTCCATCGTCTCGGGCGTCGTGCGCGAACAGCGCCGTCTCGACCCGCTGATCGCTTCCGCGCTACAGGATGATTGGGCGCTTTCGCGTCTCGACAGCACCGTTCGCGCCATCCTGCGCGCCGGCGTTTTCGAACTTCTCGACCGCAAGGACGTTCCTGTCGCCGTGATCGTCACGGAATACGTGGAGATCGCCCAGGCATTCTTCAGCGATGATGAGCCGAAGCTGGTGAATGCCGTCCTCGATCGCATCGCCAAGCAGGTTCGCGGCGAAGCAAAAAAATAAGCTCTACCTGCGGTCGTGTAGCCGCATCTCCATGAGAGCACACTTCTCCTTTCCCGTTGCTCCGTAAGGGTTTTCAGCCCCTGCGGGCTTGACGCGCCGTTTTCCGCCACGCAATCTCCACCCGGCGTTGCAGCATTTCTGTGGGAGGAAATCGAGTCGGCGTGTTCGCAGCCGGAGAGGGAGTGAGCTCCGGCTCTTTTGGAGGAAAGAGCGAAATGACCATTCTTTTATGCGTAATAGCATGCGGTCTGCTTTCGGTGGTTTACGCCATCTGGGCAACCCGTTCGGTGCTGGCCGCCGATCAGGGCAATAGCCGCATGCAGGAGATCGCGGGCTATATCCGCGAGGGCGCGCAGGCCTATCTGACGCGCCAGTATAAGACCATTGCCCTCGTCGGCATCGTTGTTTTCATCGCAGCATGGCTGCTACTCTCCAGCACTGCTGCAATCGGTTTTCTGATTGGTGCCGTCCTGTCCGGCGCCGCCGGTTTTATCGGTATGCATGTGTCGGTCCGCGCCAACGTCCGCACCGCGCAAGCCGCGTCCAACAGCCTCTCCGCCGGTCTCGAGATCGCCTTCAAGTCGGGCGCCATCACCGGCATGCTGGTGGCCGGTCTCGCGCTGCTTGGCGTGTCGATCTACTACTATATCCTGACGGCGGTGCTTGGCCATGAGGCCGGCTCGCGTGAAGTAGTGGATTCGCTGGTCGCGCTCGGCTTCGGCGCGTCGCTGATCTCGATTTTCGCGCGTCTCGGCGGTGGCATCTTCACCAAGGGCGCCGATGTCGGCGGCGATCTCGTCGGCAAGGTCGAGGCGGGCATCCCGGAGGATGATCCGCGCAACCCGGCGACCATCGCCGATAACGTTGGCGACAATGTCGGCGATTGCGCCGGCATGGCGGCCGACCTGTTCGAGACCTACGCGGTCTCCGTGGTGGCGACAATGGTCCTAGCATCCATCTTCTTCGCCGGCGCTCCAATTTTGCAGTCGGCGATGATCTATCCGCTGGCGATCTGCGGCGCTTGCATCATCACCTCGATCGTCGGCACCTTCTTCGTCAAGCTCGGCTCCAACGGCTCGATCATGGGCGCGCTTTATAAGGGGCTTATCGTCACCGGCCTTCTTTCGATCGTCGGTCTCGGCATCGCGACATCGCTGACGATCGGCTGGGGATCAATCGGAAATGCGGGCGGCATGGAAGTGTCTGGCACGAACCTGTTCTTCTGCGGCCTGATCGGTCTTGTCGTGACGGCTCTGATCGTGGTGATCACGGAGTACTATACCGGCACCAACAAGCGTCCGGTCAATTCGATCGCCCAGGCATCGGTAACCGGCCACGGCACCAACGTCATCCAGGGCCTCGCGGTCTCGCTGGAATCGACGGCGCTGCCGGCCATCGTCATTGTCGGCGGTATCCTTGCCACCTACCAGCTCGGTGGCCTCTTCGGCACAGGCATCGCCGTCACCGCCATGCTCGGCATTGCCGGCATGATCGTTGCGCTCGATGCCTTCGGACCGGTCACCGACAATGCCGGTGGCATCGCCGAGATGTCGCATCTGCCGCCGGAGGTCCGCAAGTCCACCGACGCGCTCGATGCTGTCGGCAACACGACGAAGGCCGTGACCAAGGGCTATGCAATCGGTTCGGCCGGTCTCGGCGCGCTGGTACTGTTTGCCGCCTATTCCTACGACCTGAAGTATTTTGCGTCGAATGGCGACAAGTATCCCTACTTCGCGGGCATCGGCGACATCTCCTTCGATCTCTCCAACCCCTATGTCGTCGCCGGGCTGATCTTCGGCGGCCTCATCCCTTATCTCTTCGGGGGCATCGCCATGACCGCCGTCGGCCGTGCCGCCGGCGCGATCGTCGAGGAGGTTCGCCAGCAGTTCAAGGCGAAGCCCGGCATCATGCAGGGCACAGAGCGACCGGACTACGGCAAGGCCGTGGACCTGCTGACCAAGGCGGCCATTCGCGAGATGATCATCCCGTCGCTGTTGCCGGTGCTGGCACCTGTCGTCGTCTACTTCGGGGTATTGGCGATCTCGGGCTCGAAGGCCTCGGCCTTCGCGGCACTCGGTGCGTCGCTGCTCGGCGTGATCATCAACGGCCTTTTCGTGGCGATCTCGATGACCTCGGGCGGCGGCGCCTGGGATAACGCCAAGAAATCCTTCGAGGACGGCTTCGTCGACAAGGACGGCGTTCGTCACCTGAAAGGCTCGGAAGCGCACAAGGCGTCGGTGACCGGCGATACCGTCGGCGACCCCTACAAGGACACCGCCGGCCCCGCCGTCAATCCGGCGATCAAGATCACCAACATCGTGGCGCTTCTGCTGCTTGCCATTCTTGCCTGAGACGCCTGCATCGAACAAGGAAAAACCCGCCGGAGCGATCCGGCGGGTTTCTTTGTTTGAATGACGAAGCCTGTTAGCGCAGGCTGCCGGGGTTCTGCGGCGATGCCTGGTTGCCGGCGCCGAACAGACCCTTGGCCATGTTGGCCGCGCTGCCGCCCGAAAGCAGCTGCTGCAGGAAGGTGAGGTCCTTGCCGCCCGTCGGAGTAACGCGGGTGATCGTGTCGAACACCTTGCCATCCTGGAGCGTGTAGTTGGCGCGGCGCGTCACGACGCCGTCCTTGTCGAAATAGATCGCCAGGATGCTCTGGTCGACGACCTTGAGTTTCTGGAAAGCGACGGAGCGCTGACGCCGCTGGGAGATGTAATAGAAGACTTCGCCGTCGAAGGTCGCCGTCGTCGAGGGAGTGCCGAGCGAAAGCAGAACCTGTTCGCGGCTCGATCCCTCGGGAACGAGATTGAGAGACTGCTCGTCGGCGACATAGCCGCCGTTGAGAACTGTACCCGTTTGGCAACCTGAAAGTCCGGCGGAAGCAATCATGATGGCAATGGCGGCACTGCTGAGGAATTTCTTGTCAGACTTGAAATACCGTTTCTTCAACGACATCTACTCCCTTAAACTATCAATAGCAGCCATCGGCCCCAGATCGCTGATGCAAAACCTTTGTGGCCATTCCGGGGTGGAAACTCCCATTCGGCCCTGTAAGCACCGATAAAGACACTGTCCCGAAAGCAGCCACCTTCGGCATTGCAATTCGCGCCTGCTTCGGTAAACCAGCTTTCGAAATCATGCAACAAGGCCGCACGCAGCTTGGCGTGAAGAATGGGTCCTTTCCGGAAAAAACAATGATCTTCGGGCTCTTTGGCAAGAAAAACAACAACCAGTCGATCGTCGAGCGGCAATACGCGACGCTGACGGCGGCGGCGCGCATGCCGGAACTCTACGAGCGGCTGAATGTGCCGGATACCGTCATGGGCCGCTTCGAGATGCTGTCGGTGGTGATGATCCTGTTCTTCCGCCGCACCCGGTCGTCGCAGACCAGCGGCCAGGAGATCGCCCAGGAGATCGTCGACGCATTTTTCGAGGACGTCGACTATTCCATCCGCGAACTGGGGATCGGCGACAACACGGTGCCTAAGCGCATGAAGAAGCTGGCGGGGATGTTCTATGGCCGGCTGGAATCCTACGCCAAGGCGATGGATGCCAACGACCGCGAGGCCTTGGCAGCCGCGCTGGCACGCAATATACACCCCAAGTCGGCCGAGGCCGTCGATATGCACGGGCTCGCCGATTGGATGTTCCAGGCCGAGGCCCATCTATTGTCCCAACCGGAAGAGTTGATCGCGACAGGATCCGCGACCCTTCCGGCCGTCGCTTAAAGGAGAGATCAATGAAGGCCGCCCGCGAAGAAGTGCCTTTCTCCTATCTGGTCAAGGTCGGCAACATATCCGCCAATGCGGTGGAGGTGCATGTCGAAGCCGATGAGCGCGAATTGAAGGCGCTGGCCGGTAGCTGGGATATCTTGGCGGTCGACGACCTCAGGGCCGATCTGCAGATCGCGCGCTGGAAGCGGGATGGAATCCGCATCAAGGGCAGAGTGAAGGCGAAGATCGTCCAGGCCTGCGTCGTGACGCTCGATCCTGTGACCTCCGAGATCGACGAGACCTTCGAGCAGATTTTCGTGCCTGAAAATTCCAAGCTCGCCGCCCGCCGCCCAGCCAACGACACTGGCGAAATGGTGCTCGATCCCGATGGTCCCGACGTGCCGGAAAGCTTCGTCGGCGACACGATCGATGTCGGGGAAGTCGTCGCCGAGTTCGCTGCGATGGCGATCGATCCGTACCCGCGCAAGCCGGGCGTGGAGTTCGGCAGTCACATAGAAGACACCGGAGAGAACGATAAAAAGCCGTCCGCTTTCGCAGTGCTGAAGGATTGGAAAAAGGACTGAACCCCGTTGGGTATTTGACACAATTCAGTTGTAAGCGACGGGAAAACCGGTATTTTGGCCGAAATTTCGCCCTCATGGGGCGAAAAATAAGGATCAGGGACGCGTGATCAGAATTTCTATCGACCTCATGGGTGGCGACTTTGGTCCCCAGGTTGTCATCCCCGGCGCTGCCAAGGCGCTGGAAAGACATCCGGATATTTCATTCGTGATGTACGGTCTGAAGGAGCAGTGCGAGCCTATTCTCGATAGGTTCCCGAAGCTCAAGGACAAGTCGGTCTTCCACGATTGCGAGCTCGCCGTGCGGATGGACGAGAAGCCGAGCCAGGCCTTGCGTCGCGGCCGCTATGTCTCGACCATGTGGCGCTCGATCGAAGCCGTGAAGACCAAGGATGCCGACGTCGCGATCTCCGCGGGCAACACCGGCGCGCTGATGGCCATGGCCAAATTCTGTCTTCGCACCATGGCCAATATCGAACGTCCGGCGATCGCCGCAATCTGGCCGACGAAGAGGGGAGAGAGCATCGTGCTCGATGTCGGCGCCACGATCGGCGCGGACTCACAGCAGTTGATGGACTTCGCCCTGATGGGTGGCGCCATGGCGCGCGCTCTGTTCGAGATCGAACGTCCGACGATCGGCCTGCTCAACGTCGGCGTGGAAGAGATCAAGGGCCAGGAAGAGGTCAAGGAAGCAGGTCGCCTGCTGCGTGAGGCGAACATCGATTCGGTCGAGTATTTCGGCTTCGTCGAAGGCAATGACATCGGCAAGGGTACGGTCGACGTGGTCGTGACCGAGGGCTTTACTGGAAATATCGCGCTGAAGACCGCGGAAGGCACGGCTCGCCAGATCGGCGATTACCTGCGCGCCGCAATGTCGCGCACGCTGCTCGCCAGGATCGGCTACATCCTTGCCAAGGGTGCCTTCGACATGCTGCGCGAGAAGATGGATCCGAGCCGTGTCAATGGCGGCGTCTTCCTCGGCCTGAACGGTGTCGTCATCAAGAGCCATGGCGGCGCCAATGCGGAAGGCATTTCGGCGGCCATTGAGGTCGGCTACGACATGGCCAAGAATGGCCTCAATCAGAAAATAGAAAACGATCTTCAGAAATATCATGCCAAGCGGCTGCCCCCGATCGGGCCGGAAGCCGCATGAGCAACGGGGTTTAAGCAATATGATCCGTTCAGTGGTTCGTGGATTCGGAGCGGCACTTCCGAAGCGCGTGATGACCAATCGCGACATGGAAGATGTCGTGGACACCTCCGATGAATGGATTGTCCAGCGCACCGGCATTCGTCAGCGCTATGTGGCCGGCGACGGCGAGACGACGTCGTCGC
Source organism: Rhizobium sp. S152 (assembly GCF_030380735.1). Classification (GTDB taxonomy): domain Bacteria; phylum Pseudomonadota; class Alphaproteobacteria; order Rhizobiales; family Rhizobiaceae; genus Rhizobium. Next base: position 211,622 of record NZ_JAUDRZ010000030.1, read on the forward strand.
TTGGAGAGGCGGCGGCGCGCGCCGCTCTCGACAATGCCGGCCTGACTCCCGCCGATATCGATATGATCGTCTGCGCCACCTCGACGCCCGATAACACTTTCCCGGCGACGGCGGTCAACATCCAGAACCGCCTCGGCATGACCCATGGCTTCGCCTTCGACGTCCAGGCGGTCTGCACCGGTTTCGTCTACGCCGTAACGACCGCGGATGCCTATATTCGCGGCGGTCTTGCCAAGCGCGTGCTTGTCATCGGTGCCGAGACCTTTTCGCGCATTCTCGACTGGAACGACCGCACGACCTGCGTTCTATTCGGCGACGGCGCCGGCGCGATCATCCTCGAAGCCGGCGAAGGCGAGGGGATCACGTCCGATCGCGGTGTCCTGACCGCGCACCTGCGCTCCGACGGCTCACACAAGGACAAGCTCTTCGTCGACGGCGGCCCGTCCTCGACGGGAACGGTCGGCAAGCTGCGCATGGAAGGCCGCGAAGTCTTCAAATATGCGGTCGGCATGATCACCGATGTTATCCAGGCCGCATTCGATGCAACCGGAACGACATCCGACGATCTCGATTGGCTGGTTCCCCATCAGGCCAACCGCCGCATCATCGATGGCTCGGCCAAGAAGCTGAACATCGATCCCGCCAAGGTGGTCATCACGGTCGATCTGCACGGCAACACGTCGGCGGCGTCGATCCCGCTCGCGCTTGCGACCGCTGCCGGCGACGGCCGCATCAAGAAGGGCGATCTGGTGATGCTCGAAGCCATGGGTGGTGGCTTCACCTGGGGTGCCGTGCTGCTCCGCTGGTAGCTTGGATAAATCGAAAAAACGACCGACGAACAAGAGCTTGACCGTGAGGCGCAAGACAAATATCCTTTGGTCTCTTTCATAATATAATTAGCCGATGGGCGGGGAAACCATGACCGGAAAGACAGTGACGCGAGCAGACCTGGCGGAATCCGTTTTTCGTAAGGTCGGTCTTTCCCGGACTGAGTCCGCCGAACTCGTTGAAACTGTCATCGACGAAATCTGTAACGCGATCGTTCGTGGCGAGACGGTGAAGCTATCGTCCTTTGCAACCTTCCAGGTGCGCGACAAGAACGAGCGTATCGGCCGCAATCCGAAGACCGGTGAGGAAGTGCCGATCTCGCCCCGCCGCGTCATGACCTTCAAGGCCTCCAACGTCCTGAAGACGCGCATCCTCAAGGCGCACACATCCCGCAAGGCCAAGCTGAAGACCGCCAATCCGGCGTCCTGATAGATCGGCGGGAAATTTCGTCCGCCGGTTGTCTTCTTTTTCTTTCCCTCAGTGAACTGTGCGGTATTTCAAGACGTGACTTGAATTCGCCACGGCAAACCGTTGAAATATGATGAGTCGCCGCTTCGTTTCGACAGCGCGCGCCGGATGATCGCGTGGGAGTAGAGATGTTGGATAAGAGCCCGGATGCTTTCCGCACCATAAGCGAAGTCGCGGATGACCTCGATCTCCCGCAGCACGTCCTGCGTTTCTGGGAAACCCGGTTTCCGCAGATCAAGCCGATGAAGCGTGGCGGTGGGCGACGCTATTATCGCCCCGAGGATATCGATCTCCTAAAGGGCATTCGGCATCTGCTCTATGATCACGGCTATACGATCAAGGGTGTGCAGAAGCTCCTGAAGACGAACGGCAACAAGTTCGTCATCTCCATCGGCCATGGAGACGTTGCGAGCGTCCAGGCGCTCGCCAGTGGTCAGCAGGATACCGGGGAGGCCGGTGAACCACGTGTCGGCATTTCCGACGAGGATCAGGTAGTCGGCCGCGCCAAGGCGCCAATCACACGCCGCTTCTTCAATTTCGTCGGCGGCGAGGAAGATTCGCCGGAGATATCGGTCGGCAAGTCGAGTGTCGGCAAGGAGGATCGCGCGCTTTTGCAGGAGACGCTTTATGATCTCCTGGAATGCAAGCGCCTGCTGGACCAGGTCCGCTAACGCCTTTCCCTTGAAGGCAGCCGGTCAGCCGTCGCTCCGGCAGCGACAGGTTAGGTGAGCTGCTCGATCCTCTTGCTAGGAAGACTCTCGTGACTGCTTTGCGCCCCGTTCTCGGCAAATCCTACGATGCCTTCCTGTTCGACATGGACGGCACGCTTTTGAATTCCATTGCGGTGGTCGAACGGGTCTGGACCGGTTGGGCTTTGCGCCATGGCTTGGTGCCGGAAGTATTCCTGAAAACCATCCACGGCATCCGCGCCTCCGACGTCATCCGCCAATTGGCGCTGCCCGGGGTGGATCCCGCCCATGAGGCCCACCAACTGCTGCTTGAGGAGATGGAGGATGTCGACGGCATCGTCGAAATACCCGGCGCGATCGCGCTTTTGAGCAGCATCCCATCGGGCAAATGGGCAATCGTTACCTCGGCGCCGGCCGATCTCGCCAAGCGCCGCATGACGGCAGCAGGCATACCCACGCCCGCCATCATGGTGACGGGAGAAGAAGTCTCGGCTGGAAAGCCGAGCCCTGAATGCTATCTTCTGGGCGCGCGTCGTCTCGGTGTCGATCCTTCCAGATGCCTGGTGTTCGAGGATGCCGTCGCGGGCATTCTCGCCGGCGAGGCCGCCGGTGCCGACGTGGCCGTGATCACCGCCACGCACACAACGCCGTTCGAGACACCGCATCTGTCACTGGACGATTATCGCGGCTGGCACGTGGATGTGACCAATGACGAGCGGCTTGTCCTCGGCCGCTAAGTGAGCTTAGTGCTTACGCTTTTGCGTCTGCATGCGCGCCATGTTGGCCAGAAGCTTTTCCTTGACCGAGCCAAGCGTTCCCAATTCGTGACCGCACGTGAAGCAGGTCAGCATGTCGCTGTCCAGCGGCTCCGGCCGTTCGAACTTCATTCTTGTGTTCCTGCACTTCGGGCAGGGGATTTCGATCTGCATGTGATGCCTCGCTCCTGATCTTTCACTCTCCATAGGACAGCTGGCCACGACGGAGCAAGGCTTTTGCGCAGGCGTCGCGACGGCGCACACAATTGTGCCGTCCGGATGATGTGGCTGCTCCTCCTTGGATGGAAGATCGTATAATATAAAATCTTACATATTAAGTAAGTCTCGGATTTGGTAAGGTTAATAAACGGTTATATTTTGTATTCTTGAATTGCTAATGTAATACATCTCCCAGAATTAACGTAAAATTAACCATTGGGAGTTGGAGTAATGGTAAGAAACACGCTTGGCGTTGCAGTCGCAGCCGCATTCTTCATGAGTTCAACCTGCTTGACGGTTGCCGCACCGCTGACGATCAACTGCGCAATTGCATTGCCGGGCAGCATCGAACAGCGGCTTTGCCTGCCGACCTATTCGATTGAGGCTGCCGACGACTTCAAGAGCGACGATCACAGCCGCCCGACGCAGCGTTCAGCCCGCAACGAGACTGCAGCCCCAAGCAATCCGGCCTCCGGTGGTGAGAACCCGGGCGACGGCGAGAATGAAGGCGGCGGTGAAGACGACGGCGGCAATGGCTCCGGCCCGGTCACTCCGCCGCACAGTGGACATCACCCTCACCATCACGGCCATCACCATGGCGGTGGAAAGCACCAGCCGGGCAAGCCCCGCGATGGGCAGCACCCCGGTCCCGGCGGATGGAAGGATCACAAGGATCACAAAGACCACAAGGATCGCGACGAACACAAGGACCATAAAGACCGTAGCGAACACAAAGACCGTAAGGACCATAAGGACCACAAGAACGATAAGGACCGGAAGGATCACAAGGACCGCAAGGATCACCGGGACGGCGGCGACAAGAAGGATCGCAAGGACCATAAGGATCCCAAGGGTAACAAGGACCGCAAGGATGGCGACAAGACCCGCAAGGATGGCGGGAAGCGTGGCTCGAATGTGAACGATGATCGCAAGGGTCCGTTTGGCGGCAAGACCAAGCCGGAAGGGGACCGCGATAACAAGGATCGCGCTCCGCAGAACAACAACCAGCCGGCACGTAAAGACGGTCCGTCTCAGTCGAACAACAACCCGCAGACCCGCGGCGAGAGCAACTCTCCGCGCAGTGGCAGCCAGCAGGACCGCAACGAAAACACGTCCTCTAACAACGGCAACCGCTCGGGCCGTAACGACAGCGCGTCTCCAGGCAACGGCAACCAGCAGGGTCGCAACGAAAGTCAGCCGTCGAGCAACAACAGCCAGCAGGGCCGCAATGAAAGCGCGTCGGCCAACAACGGCGGACAGCAGGATCGCAATGAAAGCCCGTCGTCGAACAACGGCAATCAGCAGGGTCGCAACGAGAGCGCATCGTCCAACAACAACGGTCAACAGGGGCGCAATGACAACGCGCCGTCGGACAATGGCAGCCAGCAGGGCCGCAACGAAGGCGGGCCTTCGAACAACGGCAACCAGCAGACCCGCGGTGGAAACCAGCAGTCGGGCAACAACAAGTCGTTCTCCCGCTAAGCTGTTCATGCATCAGAAACAAGTCTTCCAGGAGGCCCGGCATTGCTGGGCCTCCTCGGTCTTCTGCCTGCCGTCACGGGGCAATGGTGACGCCATCGCAAACGGATCGGCGAGTGCCGGTAGTCGCCGCGACGGCCAGATCGGATTGCAGCACGGGCTTTTCCACGCGTTTGACCGTTTTTTATTCCGTGCCGCAGCTTTTTTGCTTGCGCCGAAAATTTCAAAAGACTAACAGGATCAGGCCGTAACGGCAGGTCGGGGCGTAGCGCAGCCCGGTAGCGCACTTGACTGGGGGTCAAGGGGTCGTCGGTTCAAATCCGGCCGCCCCGACCATTTAAAACAGACTTTCGGCAGCCCCCAGGAGCCGAAAGTGACATCCTCACAAAACGTCGTGATCGCATGAACCACCGCGAAAGCGACTGCCATGCATCTCTATTCACATAATGTTACGAGCCGAGATGTTTGGTTGATTAAACACATACCGGCGCGCATAGTCGGAGCATTGTCGGCTATGGATGGGCGGCCGGCGATGGTGCATCGGTTGGGGCAGCCCTTGTGGGACTTGCGGGTCAATGCTTAAGACGCCAATTCTTCCTCGTGACATGCCACTGTTCTCGGACGATCTCGATCTCCTGTCAGGGGTTCTCGGCGATGTGTGTAACAAAAGGGGCCTCAAGCGCGATACGCCTGAGGCCGAGCGCATCGGCTCGCTCATTATTCAGCTTTATAAGCAGGGTGTACGCGACAGCGGCAAGCTCGCCGATCTCGCGAAGGCCTATCTCTGACGTCAGTTTTCCTTGATGGAAACGCCGTTCTCGCCGATGCGCATCTCGACGCCGTCAGGCTTGCTCTCTTCGTGATAAAGATAGGCGCCAAGGCCTATGACGATGACGACGAGTGCGCCGATGATGAAATATAGATTGTTTGCGCGGTTCAACGAATTACCCTCAACGTTTTGATAACGTGACGTAAAACGCGAATAGAGCCGTTTTGTTCCGGCTCAACCGTCGTTGGCGGCACTGAGGTTTTCTGGACGGATGCCCTCATCGACGCTCGTGCGCTCCTTTAGTCGCACACCTGGCCCGCCTTCGTCCTGATTCCCGCTTGCGATAAACAGCACGCCCGCCGTCTCCAGCGCATGCTGGACAGCCAGCACGGTGTGAGATTCGGCGTTGTGGTCGCCGCGTTCCAATGTTTCGATGGTGCCCACGGGCACGCCGGAAGCGGCTGCCAGTTGCTCGATGCTCATACCGGTCATGGCGCGCGCGCCGCGGATTTGTGTCGCTGTGATCATGGATGAAAATCTAGCGTGCCGCGCGAACTTCGCAAGGGGTGGCAAGCATTCAGGTGAGCTGCGTGCTGCGGTGGCGCTGTTCCAGCGCGGCACATCCCCAGACGATCCCGAGCAGCAGGTAGACATGGCGCCAGTGGTCGATGTCGATCACGTTGCCGATCGCGGCATGGCCGATGATCGAGATCCAGCCAATCATCAGGTATGGCTGCCAGAAGCGGTTCTTCAGAAGGTTCTTGAAGCCGAGATAGAAGGTCCAGCACAGCATTCCGATATAGCTGACGAAGCCGAGCCAGCCATAGGTCGTCAGCGACTTCAGCCAGATATTGTGCTCGTCCTCCGGAAAGATCGTGCCGAACACCATGGGGCCGATGCCGAGAGGGCGCTCCATCATCATCTGGAAGCCGATACGGTGACGGTCGAAACGCCCGAGATGCTCGCCATCATATTCCTGAACGAGCTGCGCGCGCGTCGAGAAGAGATCACTCACCTTGGGCGACTGCATGGCGATCAGCAAAGCCACGACCATCATCATGATCGCGGCAAGCGAAAGCACGAGGATGCGCAGCCGGAACGCGCCGCTCCGCTCCTTCAACAGCATGACGAAGATCAGCAGCAGGATGGTGAGGAAAAACAGGCCCCAGGCGGCGCGGGAAAACGACAGGAAGACCCCGAGCGAGAGGATAAGCAGCGCACCCGCCTTGAACCAGGCCGTATTCAGCCTGCCGGTAAGGATGCCGTGCACGAGGTAGAGGGAAGGGGGGACGAGATAGGGGCCGAAGACGTTCGGGTCCTGGAAGGCGCCCTTGGCACGGTCGTAAAGGGTGAATACTTCGGAGCCCGGAAACGCATGGAAATAGCCGAGGATGCCGAGCATCGAAGTGATAACCGCGGCGACGACCCAGGTGTTGAAGATCAGCGGCAGGCGGCGCGCATTGTCCTCAACGATCGCCGCGCAAAACACCGCCGTCAGCGCCAGGAAGGTGGAGACCGCCACATACATCGGCCCGCCCGTCAGGTCCTTCATCTGCGTGAGCGACAGCATGCCGCCGACGTTGAAGGTGATGAGCAGCACGAGGAGCGGTGCGACGTAGCGCGAGATCCGCAGGCCCAGAATGAACCAGATAGCGAGAAGCCCGGCCATCCACAGTTCATAGGGCGCCGGCTCGTTGATGACGAAGCCGGAGAGGAAGATGCCGAACGCGAAAAGGCCGGAGCCGATCAGGCGCATCGTGGCGCGATGCGGTTGGGCGACGCGCGGATATGTCGCCGCAACGGCGCTCAATATGCGTTTTCCGTGTTGAACAGGCGGATCGGTGTCAGGAACAGGATCTTCAGGTCGAACCAGAGCGACCAGTTCTCGATATAGTAGAGATCGTAGGCCGTGCGGAACTTGATCTTGTCGTCATTGTCGATCTCGCCGCGCCAGCCATTGATCTGCGCCCAGCCGGTGACGCCGGGTTTGACGCGGTGGCGAGCGAAGTAACCCTCGACGACATCACCGAAGGCGCGGTCGCGCGTCTGCGCGAGAACGGCATGCGGTCGCGGACCGACGAGCGACAAGCCGCCCTGCAGCACGTTGATGAGCTGCGGCAATTCGTCGATCGATGTCTTGCGGATGAAACGGCCGACGCGGGTGACGCGTGGGTCGCCTTTGGTCACCGCTGCCTTGGCCGTGGGGTCGGCGAGCTCCGTGTACATCGAACGGAACTTGAAGACGTTGATGACCTCGTTGTTGAAGCCGTGACGCTTCTGCATGAAGAAGATCGGCCCCTTCGATGTCGCCTTGATGGCGATCGCGGTGCCAAGCATGATCGGCCACAGCAGGGCAAGCGCAATCAGCGCGAAGAATATGTCGAAGCAGCGCTTGGCGACGGAATCCCAATCGCGGATCGGCTTGTTGAAGATATCGAGCATCGGTACCGAGCCGATATGCGAATAGGCGCGGGGGCGGAAGCGGAGGCGGTTCGCATGGGCGGCCAGCCGAATGTCGACCGGCAGCACCCAGAGCTTCTTCAAGAGCTGCAGGATTCGGGCCTCGGCCGAAAGCGGCAGCGCGATGATCAGCATGTCGATGCGGGTCATGCGCACGAACTCAACGAGTTCGGCGATCGTCCCGAGCTTCGGATAGCCCGCCACCATGATCGGTGAGCGCTTCTCGCCGCGGTCGTCGAAGATGCCACAGATGCGAATGTCGTTATCGCGCTGCTGCTCGAGTATGCGGATCAGGTCCTTGGCGGGCTCGCCGCCGCCGACGATGACCGCGCGTCGCTCCATGACGCCATTGCGCGCCCAGTTGCGGATGCCGTAGGCGACGAGAAAGCGGGAGCCGAGCAGGAACAGCGCGCCGGCGCAGAACCAGGCAAGGTCCGCCTGCGCTTGCGACCAACTGAGGCCCTTGAAGACGGCGATCGTACCCGTGACGCCCACGAAGACGCCTGCCCAGCCGAAAAACACCCGCGGCAGGAGATGGGCACGGGTGCGAAGCGCCGGAATGGAATAGGTGTCGATCGTCTGTAGCGCGATCACCAGCAATCCGGCGATCAACGCCGCCGTAAGCAGCCGATGCGAGAATGCCTCGGAACCGTCGCCGGGCCAGACGAGGAAAGCGAGCAGGCCAATGACCATCTGCGACAGAAACTCGAAAAGGCGGAACTGGCCGATCAAGATGGAGGGTGAGCGTGTGCCATCGCTGAACTGCGCGGCGATCTGCCGGGCATAGGCGTTGATCGGCTCGCCCGAGGTCGGTTCGCCGCCCACTTCTCCGCGTCTCGATATGTCGGAAACCTGCTTCCTCAGCGCTTCCAGATCAAACTGATCGTTTTTCTCTGCCTTGTTCATCAGGCCACCGCCGCTGTTAACAGGACGGCAATAGCAGAAAGCCCCTAAGAAACTTTTACGAAGCGGACGCAGCCGATCGCTTGCGGCGGCGGTCGATCAGATCGTGATAGAGCCGCAGGACGTCGTTCGCCATGACCGACGCGGAGAACACCGCCTTCACCTTGCCCATTTCCGGCATCGTCTGGTCGTGCCAGCCCGGAACGCGGATTGCGTCCGCCATGATCCGCGCAAGGTCGTCGGCATCATCGGGTTGTGCCAGAGCGGGGCTGTCCTTTCCAAGCGCCTCGGGAATGCCGCCGACGCGCGTGGCGATGATCGTCTTGCCGGCAGCAAGGCCCTCGAGGACGATGTAGGGCATGGCCTCGGCACGCGATGGAACGACAAGGTTCTGCGCCATGCCGAACGCCTGCTGCACCCGCATCGCCGGCAGCATGCCGATGCGCTTGCCAAGCCCGCGCTCGACCATCATGTCGCGGTAGCGATCGCGGTCGGGGCCGTCGCCGATCATCAGCGCGGAGAGTGGCCGGCCGAGGATGCGCTCGGCCTTGGCGAAGGCGTCTATAAACAGATCGGGACCCTTGAGGTCCCGGAGCATGCCGACGTAGATGTAGTGGACGGCATCCGATCGGGTCGGAATGATCTCGAAGTCGCGTTCCCCTATGCCGTTATAGATCAGCCGCGTTTCCGTTCGCGGACGGCCGACCTTCTTCGTGTAGGTGTCCCGCTCGTATTCGCAGATGAACACCAGCGCATCGGTGAAGTGCTCCTGCAGCCGTTCCATGCGAAGCACGAACTGGCCGGTTAGCGATGCGCGATTGTAGTGCAGGCTTCCGCCATGCGCGGTATAGAGGCGGGCTACGCTATACCTGTTCACCCGCAGAGCTGAGCCGACAAGTCGCGCGAGCACGCCGCCTTTGGCGCCATGCCCGTGCAGCACATCCGGCCGCAAGCTTTTGATGTTCTTGTATGCCTCCCACATCACGCCGATGTCGGAAAAACTGACGGAGCGGCGGATCGGCACGCGCGTCAGTCCGAGGGCGAGGTAGGGGCGAATATCGTCGAAGAGATTGTCCTCGTGCTCGCCGCCGGTCGAGCTGTCGCAGATGATGCCGACCTCGTGTCCCGCCTTGCTGTGCTCCATCACCAGATCGCGCACATGCCGGAAAATTCCGCCGACCGGTGACCTGAAGCAATGAAGAATGCGGAGTGGGCGCTGTTCCGTCATTGATGGTCAGAACAACCGCTCGCGAACATAGACCGTATCGCCGGCGATGATCGCCGAGGAGATATTCACCCGGCCGGTAATCACCTGGCCGTTGATCTTGCGCGTCACATCGACCGCACCCTGATTGGCGCGCGAGGTAAAGCCGCCGGCCACCGCCACGGCATTCTGCACGGTCATTCCGGGCACGTAGGCATACTGGCCGGACTGACCGACTTCGCCCATGACGAAGATCGAGCGATAGCGATCGACATCGATCGTGACATCGGGATCGCGGAGATAACCCTGCTTCAGCTTCTGAGCGATCTGCCCGGAAAGCTGCTGCAGCGTGCGCCCCCGTGCCGGCACCTGGCCGACGAGCGGGAAGGCGATGTAGCCGGCCTGGTCGATCGTGTAGGTGTTGGTCATGCTAGGCTGGTCGAACACGGTAATGCGAAGCCGATCGCCGCTATCGAGCGAATAAGGCTGGATGGTTGCCTCGTTAAAGGCGCGCGGCGCGGGCTTGTAGCTGTTGCAGCCGCTGAGCACCGCGGCAGCGGCGGCAAAGCTTAGAGCCATCAGGAGTTTTGGCTGGACGAACGACATTCGCGGCGGCTCACAGGAAACGATTTGATCCTGACCGTTATTGTTCCGTTAGGGTTAATGGCTGGTAAAAATCGAGAGCTTTTTGGAATTTGCTGTCGTTTGCCGGGCTTGAGTAGGCGAAATATACATTAACCGTTGAGTTACTATAGTCATTTACCCTCGCGTCCACGTTTGTTCTTGGAGTACAGGCATGTCTGGCGTGGCGAGTAATCAGGATGTGGACATCGACCTGGCCCAGTTGGTCCGCGCCGTCTGGGCGCGACGGCTGAAGGTCGTGGCGATCACGCTGCTTGGGGCAGGGGTTGCCTTTGCCGGCGCTAAGATGATTTCACCGAAATACCGAAGCGAAACGCGCATCCTCATCGAGCCGCGCGCCCCGGCATTCGCCGCCGCCCAGACCAGCGACGCCACCAGCGGGCCGCTGATGGACGAGCTCAACATCGCCAGCCAGGTGCAGTTGCTTCAGTCGCAGGACCTGATCAAGCGCGTCATCAACAGCCAGAAGCTCTACGATCTGCCCGAGTTCGACGCCGCCGCCAATGGTTCGGCGCTGACGGACATCCTTGTCGCGCTTCATCTGAAGAAGAACCCGCTCGAAAACCCACCGGAAGAGCGCGTTATCGATGCCTTCGTCGAGCGCCTGCAGGTCTATCAGGTTCCCGGCTCCCGCGTGATCGGGATCACCTTCACCTCGAAGGATCCGAAGCTCGCGGCGGCGATCCCGAACGCAATGGCCGCGGTCTATCTCGCCACGCAGAGCGGTGCCAAGCTCGATTCCAATTCCGAAGCGACGCGCTGGCTGGAGCCGGAAATCGAAAGCCTGCGCCAGAAGGTCAGCGTCGCCGAGCAGAAGGTCGCGGAATACCGTGCCGAACACGGCCTGCTGCCGACAAATGGCGGCTCGACCTTCCCGACGCAGCAATTGAACGACATCTCCGCCGAACTGACCCGCGTTCGCGGCGAGCGTGCCAATGCCGAAGCCCGTGCGCAGGCCGTACGCAATGCCCTTGCTTCGGGCGAAGTCTCCGGTGCGATGCAGGACATCATGTCCTCCCAGTCGATCCAGCGTCTCGACGCGACGGCATCGAACCTCCAATCGCAGATCTCCGATCTGCAGACATCGCTGCTCAATAACCATCCGCGCCTGAAGGCGCTGCGTGCCCAGCTTGCCGATATCAGGTCCCAGCTTCGCACTGAAACGCAGCGGGTTCTCGCCAGCATCGAGAACGAAGCCAAGGTTGCGGCGCTGCGCCAGCAGGAGCTGGAACAGCAATCCAACAAGCTGCAGGCCAGCAGCGCCCAGGCGGGCGAGGACGAAGTTGGCCTGAACGCCCTGCAGCGCGAAGCCGCCGCCGAGCGGCAACTGCTTGAAACCTATCTTTCGCGCTATCGCGAAGCCGCGTCGCGCGCCGATACCAATTCCAGCCCAGCCGATGCGCGCATTGTTTCCAATGCCATCCAGCCTGTCGATCCTTACTTTCCCAAGGTTATTCCAATCGTCATCGTGGCGGCACTTGCGACGTTCATCATGACCTCGATCGTCATCATGCTGGCTGAACTGTTCAGCGGCCGCGCGCTTCGCCCGATCGCCGGTCCCGTGGATCCTGTGCGTCGTGAGGAAGAAGACGAGCTCGAAGTGGAGACAGTTCCAGCGGTCGTCGCCACGCCGCGCGCGGGCAAGACCAGCATGCTCGCCGTCGCCATTGAAACCGAAGAGCCCGTGGAAAATCCGGTGCAGGAGGAAGAGGCGGTAGCTGAAACCGAGATCGAGGAAAACGAATTCTCGATCGCCTCGGTCGCCGAGTATCTCCGTGGCAGCCGGGCGCCGCTAGCCATTGCCATTTCACCGACTGGTGACAACGGCTCTGCTGCCACCGTTTTCCTGGCTAGAACCCTGGCCAAGGTGGGCTCCCGTGTGGTTCTCGTCGACATGACCGGTTCCGGTCTCCCGAGCGAACTCATGACCGAGGATCGCAGTGCGCTTGGCATCACCGATCTGCTTTGCGGCGAGGCGGCTTTCGGCGAAACCATTCATGGCGACCGTGCCTCCGATGCACACTTTATCCCGCAAGGTACCAGCGATATGCGCCGCGCTATGCGCGGTGCCGATCGTCTCTCACTGCTTCTCGATGCGCTGGCGTCGGCCTATGATCTGGTGATCGTCGAATGCGGTGCTGCCGATGTCGCAGGCGTCTCGCGCCTGACGCAAAGCCGAAGCGTCGAGATCATCCTGTCGATGCCTGAAATCGTCGAGGCCGAGTTCGTGGCCGCCATGACCGAATTCGAGGCTGCTGGCTACGAGCGTGTCGCGCTGATGTCCGGTGGTGGTGACGATGCTGACATGGCGCCGTCGCGTCACGCGGCCTGATCAGACGCCAGCAACACGTCGCATGCGCTGAGCGTAACGGTAGAGGCCCTGACGCGACTTTACGAACGCCTTGCTGCGCGTGATCACGCGATGAGCAATCCCGGCAATGTTGCCGCGCGCGCTGAGGGGAATAACCACATCGTAGTGCGCGGTATCTTCCGGCGCCCATGAGCGCTTGTAGCCCTGGTCGCCGAGGCCGAAATCGAACAGCGCGATACCTTTGCCGTGCAGGCCGGCGATCATCTGCCAGAAGAGAAATTCGCCCGGGCTGGCATCCGCCGCGATACTCTCGTCGATCGAGCTGAACTGGCAGATGACGTGGTCGCCCTTGCGGGAAATCCCTGACAGCGCCGCGATATGCCCTTCGTGGTCACCCCTGAGCCGGATGGCATGCATCTGAAGCCCGAAGGTCTTTCCGTCGCCGCTGCGGATATCGATGGCGCCATGGAGGAAAGCCTTGGTTTCCGGATCGGCGAAGACGTCGGGCAGCCCCATCGCCTTGAAGCGTTCGCCCTTTTGCCGGAAGAAACGGTCAAGCAGGTTATGCTGCTCGTCAGAAGTGCCGCCGGTGACATAGTCGAAACCGCCAAGCGCTTCCAGCCGCTTCGATTGCACGCGGAACTTCTTGCGGCGGCTTTTCGCGTTCACCTGCTTGAGCGTCATCTCCATATTGTCGAGGAGCGGAAGCTGATAGGCGTGATTCTGGTTCTGGACCATTGGCAGTGCGGCAAGCGGGCTCACGCGCCCGCGCCACTCCAGCGGAATGTTCTGCAGCAGGATGAGATCCGTCTTGCCGCGAAGCGCAGTTCGCAGCCGATGGGTCAGGTACTTGCCGCCAAGGCTGCGCAACGCGTCGGAGAATTGTCCCGAGAACAGACCGGTATTGATGTTGCTGTGATCGGCGCCGATGAACTTCGCAACGCGCACGCCGCGCTGGCGGACAATCTCGATTGGCAGGATGAATGCCGTTTCCGCGCCGATCATGCCATGCACGATTGCCAACGGGTTGTGGTAGGCGTTCACCCAGGAACGACACCAATCATAGCCCTGGTGCAGGGAGTTCAGATCGTCACCTTCTAGATGCCGCCATGCCGCTTCGAGCGGCTGAATCGCTTCGCTGACAACGATCTCAAGATCGTCGGCGGCAATCGACCGGGGAGGCGGAAAGACGGTCTCGTCCGTATCCGCTAGGTCGAGGCGCGTGATATCGGCAACGTGAAGCGTCTGCGTCTGCACGGTTCTCTCCGTTCGATGGTGCTGAATGGAAAGAATAGGAAACGAAGCCGTTCATTTCGTTTATGCCGGCCATTTTCCGACGATCACGGTTATCCCGCCGTTAATGCCTACTGCTGCTTCGGCCCGGCCATCCACTTGATGATCACCATGGCCGGCAGCACCCAGAGCAATCCGGTTAGCGAGAAATAGAGCAGGTGAGCCCACCATGGCGCGGTGCCGAGCGTGGCAACGGCGATGGTGTTGGCGACGAGCGCATAGACAATGACGAGGACGACGATCAGGATCGTGCCGATGAATTTGCGCAGGCGAACGGGCATAAGCTCTTATCTCGCATAGGTTCTACGGCCGCGACGGCATGCCGCAAAGGTGCAGGCTTGTTTTGCATCAGCCGGTGGGGCAAATCAACTGGCGCAAGCCAAGGAGTACCCATGACAGTCGCTGACGCAGGACCGGCCCTGGAAATTCGCCGTCAAATCCGTAAGCAGGATGGCAACCGACGCGCGGTGCGCATCTGGTTGGGCTTCGTGCTTCTGGCGCTCTTCTGTCTCGTCATAGTGGGCGGTGCGACGCGGCTGACGAATTCCGGCCTTTCCATCACCGAATGGAAGCCGATCCATGGTGTCATCCCGCCGCTCAATGCAGCCGAGTGGGAGGAAGAGTTCAAGCTCTACCAGCGCATCCCGGAATTCCAGCAGATGAACAGCGACATGACCGTCGAGGATTTCAAGGGCATCTTCTGGTGGGAATGGGCACACAGGCTGATCGCCCGCGGCATCGGCGTCATCTTCGCATTGCCGCTCCTCTATTTCTGGATCACCGGCAGGGTCGAACGTCGTCTGCGCTGGCCGCTGGTCGGCATCCTGGCGCTCGGTGGTTTCCAGGGCGCGATCGGCTGGTGGATGGTCTCTTCGGGGCTTTCAGTGCGTACCGACGTCAGCCAGTACCGGCTCGCCACGCACCTGATCATGGCCTGCCTGATCTTCGCTTCCTGCATGTGGATCATGCGCGGCCTAGCACCGCATTCCGACGATGCCCCGCCGACACCAAGCGCGCACATATGGGCCGGCGTGATCGCAGTTTTCGCGCTCTTCCAGATCTACCTCGGCGCACTCGTCGCCGGGCTTGATGCCGGTTTCACCTATAACACCTGGCCGCTGATGGACGGCTCGATCATTCCCTCGGATCTGCTTATCCAGCAGCCTGCATGGATCAATTTCTTCGAGAACCCCAAGACAGTGCAATTCATCCATCGCGTCGGCGCCTACACGCTGTTCGCCCTTACCCTGATCAACATGCTGGTCGCACTGAAGGCGGCGCCCTCGACGACGCATGCGCGCCGCGCTGTACTGCTGTTCCTGCTTGTTCTGGTGCAGGCAGCAATCGGCGTCATGACCCTGCTGCTTGAGGTTCCCCTCCACTGGGGCTTGCTGCACCAGGGCGGCGCGCTTGTCGTCTTCGGTTTCGCCATCGCCAACTGGCGCGCCTTTTATGGCGAATATCCTCGTGCGACGGTTATTGCTGAGCGGGACTGATACAGCATTCAAGCCATCGTTCAAACACGCAAATGCCGGTCACCCCGTGGCCGGCATTTTTCGTTGGAAACGGGGTGAGGGGTGAGGTGAGGCCTATGCTTTTACGTTGAACGACCACTGCACTCGATGGAAGACCGGCGCCTCCGGTAGCAACAGGGCCGATGAACACGGATGCCTGACGCGGGCCGTGAATAGCCGCTCTTCCGTTCGTTCGTGAGAACGAAAAAATCCGGCTGTGTCGCCACAGCCGGATCTTATTACTCACGTCCGAAAATCAGTCTCAGAAAAAACCGCGGCGCTGCCACCAGCCGGCCTTCTTCGGCTTGCCGTCGCCCTCGCTCGTGGACTTCACGGTCGGTTCGGAAGAGGAGATGTTGGACTCGCGGTTGGCGCGAACCGGCTTTTCGTCTTCGGCCGCCGGCGCTGCTTCTTCTGCAACGGGCGCTGCCTCTTCGACCGCAGGGGCGGCGACATCGGCAACGGCTTCGGCCACTTCCGTTTCCACGGCGGCAGGAGCTTCCGCTGGCTCTTCGACCGGCGATGCCTTGCGGCTGCGGCGGGCGCGCTTCGGCTTGACGTCTTCCGTTACGGATGCAGCCGTTTCAACGGCAGCCATGGCCGACTGCGTTTCGGGAGCCTCCTCGGAAGCGACCTCGACGGCCTCGACTTCGGTAATGGCAACCTCAGCGCTCTCGTCGGCGGCCTCGACCTCAGACGAACCGTCCGCTGCCTCGGCACCCGCTTCCTGCTCGGAACCGTCTTCGCGGTTACGACGACCGCCACGCTTGCCGCGACGGCGGCGCTTGCGGCGCTGCGATTCGTCACCCTCGTCACGGTCTTCCGAAGCGCCGGCTGCTACGGCTTCTTCGCCCTCGCTGCCTTCCTCGTCGCTATCGTCTTCACCGTCGGATGCTTCGCCATTGGCATCGGCTGCAGCCTGCTGCTCGCCGTTTCCATTGCGACCACGACGGCGACGACGACGCTTGCGCTTGCGGCCTTCACCGTCGCCCTCGGCACGAGCGGCCGGACGTTCGGTGGATGCGGCCTTTTCTTCCAGCTCTTCGTCTTCGTCCTCATCCGCCTCGATCACGACATCGTCGTCATCGTCATCGGGGATAGCCGCGAAGTTGAACAGTGTTTCGATCTTTACCGGGTTTTCAACCGCTTCGCCGCGATCGATCGCGAAATGCTGTGCGCCGACGGCGCCATCCGCATCGATGATGATAGCGACGCCGAAGCGTGCTTCATAATCGACGATCGACTGGCGCTTGTGGTTGAGCAGGTAAAGCGCGATATCGGGGGTGGTGCGAACCGTGATGTCGTGCGTCGTGTTCTTGAGCAGGTATTCCTCGATGCCGCGCAGAACGTGCAGGGCGACGGAGGACTGCGAACGGACGTGACCGGTGCCGCCGCAATGCGAGCAGACCTGGGTGGTCGATTCCAGAACCGAGGCGCGGATGCGCTGGCGCGACATTTCGAGCAGGCCGAAGTGCGAGATACGGCCGACCTGAATGCGGGCGCGGTCGTTCTTCAGGCATTCCTTCAGCTTCTTCTCGACGGCGCGGTTGTTGCGCTTCTCTTCCATGTCGATGAAGTCGATGACGACGAGGCCGGCAAGGTCACGCAGGCGAAGCTGGCGGGCAACTTCGTCGGCAGCCTCGAGGTTCGTCTGCAGCGCGGTGTCCTCGATCGAATGCTCGCGGGTCGAACGGCCGGAGTTGACGTCGATCGAAACCAGCGCTTCCGTCTGGTTCATGATCAGGTAGCCGCCGGACTTCAGCGTGACCTGCGGCTGCAGCATGCGGTCGAGCTGCGCTTCGATGCCGGAGCGCGAGAAGATCGGATGAATGTCGCGATAGGGCTGAACCACCTTGGCGTGGCTCGGCATCAGCATCTTCATGAAGTCTTTCGCTTCACGATAGCCTTCCTCGCCGGAAACGATGATCTCGCCGATGTCCTTGTTGTAGAGGTCGCGGATCGAGCGCTTGATCAGGCTGCCTTCCTCGTAGACGAGGCAGGGCGCGGTCGATGCGAGCGTCAGCGTACGGACGTTCTCCCACAGGCGCATCAGATATTCGAAATCACGCTTCACTTCGACCTTGGTGCGGTTCGCACCGGCCGTGCGCAGGATGACGCCCATGCCCTGCGGCACTTCGAGCATCTTGGCGATTTCCTTCAGGCGCTTGCGGTCCTGCGGATTGGTAATCTTGCGGGAAATGCCACCGCCACGTGCCGTGTTCGGCATCAGGACCGAATAGCGGCCGGCGAGCGACAAGTAGGTGGTCAGTGCCGCGCCCTTGTTGCCACGCTCTTCCTTGGCGACCTGAACGAGCAGGATCTGGCGGCGCTTGATGACTTCCTGGATGCGGTACTGCTTGCGCGGCTTGCGCTGCGTGCGATCCGGAACCTCTTCCATCGCGTCTTCGGCGCCGACGCTTTCGATCACTTCCTCTTCGTGGTCGTGATCGTCGTCATCATCGTCATCGTTGCGACGGCGGCTACCGACGTCTTCCGAGATCGTGTCGGTCTCGACCATGGCAGCCATTTCGCCGCCGGTGGAGCCGTCGTCTTCGTTGTCTGCGGATGCTTCGGTCGCGGTGGCTTCTTCGCCCGCTGCTTCCTCGGCGGCCGGCGCTGCCTTCTTGCGGCTGCGGCGCGGCTTGGCGGCCTTCTTCGCCGGCTTTTCTTCGACAGCCTCTACAGCCTCGACGACATCCTCGGCCGGAGCGGCTTCAGCTTCGACTTCTGGCTCGCTCTTGGCAACGATGCCGATATCGGGCTGGTCCTGGTTTGCCGGATCGGCCATGACGGCCGTCTCGACATGCTCGACGTCGTCGTCGCGGCGATGCTCTTCGGCTTCCGCACGCAGCAGCGCCTGACGATCCGCCAGCGGAATCTGATAGTAGTCGGGATGGATTTCGGCAAAGGCGAGGAAGCCGTGCCGGTTGCCGCCGTAATCCACGAAGGCGGCCTGCAACGAGGGTTCGACCCTGGTTACCTTTGCGAGATAGATGTTGCCGCGAATTTGCTTCTTGTGCTGCGACTCGAAGTCAAACTCTTCTATGCGGTTCCCGCGAACGACAACGACGCGCGTCTCTTCCTCGTGAGACGCGTCGATAAGCATTTTGTCTGCCATGTAAGCTGAGCTCCTCGGCGCAGCCGCATGTCGGCATCCCCAGCTGTCGTTAGAACAGGGGGGATATGATCCACAGCGGCGCCGGATAATGAAAGTCGCGATTGGTGCGGTGTGGAAGGCAGCAGCCAGACAACAGCGGGGGAGTTCTTCTCCCGGGGCCTGTAGACTTCAGATAAAACCTGCTGCGACACCATCAAGGACCAAGCGAGATCGACAATATTTAAGACCCTGTTTCGGGGGTCCGATGAGTTTGCTCTCTCTGTAAAGAGCGTTTGGTGGCTATCCACCGATGAACTTTCCGCCTACGCCGGAAATTCCAGGATTCAACCTTCGAGTGGAAATACATACGACGGCGGACGATTGCCGGTTGTGGCGCCAGGTCCATATTGGCTGGCTGCCTTCGCGGAGACTCTATCCCGTCAGCACTTCTACCCTGAGAATCCTTGTATGGTTTCTCTGTCACAATAGCAAGGGAAAAGCCAATTGCGCCATATTATTGATGGAATTTGAATTGCATAGGAAATCGGGGATAAAAGACGCCGATTCGGTGGTAATGATGGCGCGCGTTTTAGCGGTGCCATATTCGCGTTAGCCGGGTGGATCAATCAGAAAGGCATGGCGGTCGGTTGTTTAAGAGGGTGAGACCCGCGAATGTGAGCGGCCGATTGCGGAGGATCTGGTTTGTCGGCCGGGTCGCTGGAATACGTGCAGCGACCGCCGCGGCGATCTGTTTTGCAGTGCCGGCCGTGTCGTCTGCCATCGATGGCGCCAGCCCTGAGCCACTCCTTGCTTATGGTGCGCGTATCGTCGGTGATGATGCCAGAACCCGAATCGTCATCGATTTCGATCGCGAGCCTGCCTTCTCCATTCACTATATTGCCAATCCGGAACGCATCGTCATCGACCTGCCGGCCACCGCCTTCGGTTTTCCCGCCGACGATCTCGGGGCGAGGGGACTGTTCAAGGACATCCGCTACGGCAAGATGGACGAGGACAGCGCCCGCATCGTTCTAACGACGAGCAAGCCCGCGAAGATGGCTGTCGCCAAGGTACAAGCCGATGAAGGCGGCAAGGGACATCGCCTGGTGCTCGACGCGGAGATGACGGACAAGGCCACCGTTGCCGGATTGGTGAAGGCGCAATCCTGGAGCGATCCTGCGAGCGCCCAGACGACCAGCGCCATTCCGCAGCCCGCCCCCGCCGGCAGCGACTTCATCATCGCCGTCGACGCCGGCCACGGCGGCATCGATACCGGCGCCATCGGCGTCGATACCAAGACCCAGGAAAAGGATGTCACGCTCGCCTTCGCAAAGGCGCTTGCCGACCGCCTCAATCGCGAACCCGGCATCAAGGCATTCCTGACCCGTACCGATGATTCATTCCTGTCGCTGTCCGAGCGCGTGCAGATTTCTCGTCAGGCCCATGCCAGCCTCTTCATCTCGCTGCATGCCGATACGCTGAAGCAGAAAGATATCCGCGGCTCGACCGTCTACACGATCTCCGACAAGGCCTCCGACAAGCTCGCGGCCGATCTGGCCGATCGTGAAAACCTGTCCGACCAGATTGCCGGCAAGGAGACCGTAGCTGAGCCGCCCGAGGTGGCCGATATTCTGCTCGACCTGACGCGCCGCGAAACTCAGGCCTTCTCGATTTCGCTGGCCCAGAGCGTCCTGACATCCTTCAAGGATCAGGTCGGAACGATCAATAATCCGCATCGCCACGCTGGCTTCCGTGTTCTCCAGGCGCCCGATATGCCCTCGATCCTTCTCGAGCTCGGCTTCCTTTCCAACAAGGAAGATGAGAAGCTTTTGCTCGACGAGACTTGGCGCCAGAAGATTGCGGATCTGTTGACCGATGCGGTGAAGCGCTATCGCACGTCTATGATGGCGAATGGCGGCTGAAGAATGACGTGGCCCCGGTGTCACACCGGGGCAGTAACGTCCTGTGCTCATTTGGGAATAGTGGTCGAAGCCCTATTTTACTCACATTCAGGCCATTACTCACCTGTATGTGTTCAGTCAAAACTGAATCGGCTTGTGGCGATAACGCTCATGGAGTAAGTCGCGCATCATGCAAAATAGCCCGATCCATGCGATAGTAACGTTCGCGCCGATCGATGTTTGAGATACCGGTAGCTTAGATATGATCAGACTTCTTGGATATTTCTTCGGCGTCGCCTGCGTCCTGTTTCTGGGCGTTGCAGGCGTCGTTGCCGTGTATTTGGCGACGATCACGAAGGATCTCCCCGACTATGCCGTGCTGAGCAGCTACGAGCCGCCGGTAACAACGCGCGTGCATGCCGGCAACGGGGCGCTGATGGCCGAATATGCCAAGGAGCGCCGCCTGTTCCTGCCGATCCAGGCCGTGCCCGACCGCGTCAAGGCTGCCTTTCTCTCCGCGGAGGACAAGAATTTCTACCAGCATCCCGGCATCGACGTCACCGGCTTCGGCCGCGCCGTCGTCGCCTACCTGACCGGCGGCCCGACCCAGGGTGGTTCGACGATCACACAGCAGGTGGCCAAAAACTTCCTGCTCTCGAGCGAACAGACGATGGAGCGCAAGGCCAAGGAAGCCATTCTCTCCTTCCGCATCGAGCAGGCCTACAGCAAGGACAAGATCCTCGAACTCTATCTGAACGAGATTTTCTTCGGCCTGAACTCCTACGGCATCGCCAGCGCTGCGCTCACATATTTCAACAAATCTGTCAACGAACTGACGATCGCCGACGCCGCCTATCTGGCCTCGTTGCCGAAGGGCCCGGCAAATTATCATCCTTTCCGTCATCCGGAGGCCGCTGTCACCCGCCGCAACTGGGTCATCGACCGCATGGTCGAGAATGGCTATGTCAGCCAATCGGATGGTGCTGAAGCCAAGAAGCAGCCGCTCGGCGTGACCGGCCGCAGCAGCGGCCCGTCGCTCTTCGCATCCGGCTATTTCGCCGAAGCGGTCCGTCGCCAGCTGATCGACAAGTATGGCGAGAAAATGCTGTATGAAGGCGGCCTTTCCGTCCGTACGTCCTTCGACCCGCAACTGCAGGTCTTCGCCCGCAAGGCGCTACAGGATGGCTTGATCACCTATGACGAGCGTCGCGGCTTCCATGGGCCGATCAAGGAGATCGACGCGACTGCCGACTGGGGCAAGGCGCTTGCCGATATTCCCGCTCTCTCCGACGTTCCTGAATGGCGGCTCGCCGTCGTTCTCGCGGTATCCGACGACAGCGTCGATATCGGCCTGCAGCCGGCCAAGGACAGCGCCGGCAAGATTCCGGCGGAGCGCGAACGCGGCGTGATCGACGCGAAGAACATGCAGTGGGCCTATCGCTCGGCGACCGGCGGCAAGACCGCACGCTCGCCGCAGGGCGTTCTCTCCGCCGGCGATGTGGTCTTCGTCGAGCGCCTTGGCGACGACAACTCCTCATCCTACCGTCTGCGCCAACCGCCGAAGGTTGGCGGTGGTCTCGTGGCGATGGATCCGAAGACCGGCCGCGTTCTCGCCATGGTCGGCGGCTTCTCCTACGCCCAGTCGGAATTCAACCGCGCGACACAGGCGATGCGCCAGCCGGGCTCGTCCTTCAAACCCTTCGTTTACGCTGCCGCGATGGACAACGGTTACACGCCAGCGTCGGTGGTGAGCGACGATCCGCTCGAGATCCAGACCGGCAACGGCCAGGTTTGGGCACCTGACAACTATGAAGGCGAGGGCGGTGGCGCCAACACGCTGCGCTTCGCCATCGAACATTCGCGCAACCGCATGACCGTGCGCCTTGCAAACGACCTCGGCATGAACGTCGTGGCTGAATATGCCGAGCGCTTCGGGATCTACGACAAGATGATGCCGGTTCTGGCGATGTCGCTTGGCTCCGGCGAGACGACGGTCCTGCGCATGGTCTCTGCCTATTCGGTCATCGCCAATGGCGGTAAGCAGATCAAGCCGACGCTCATCGACCGCATCCAGGACCGCTACGGCAAGACCATCTTCAAGCACGAGGAACGTGTCTGCGAAGGCTGCAACGCCAGCGACTGGCAGAACCAGGAAGAGCCTAACGTCGTCGACAACCGCGAGACCGTTCTCGATCCGATGACCTCGTACCAGATCACCTCGATGATGCAGGGCGTCATCCAGCGTGGTACGGCGGCCGGCAAGGTCAAGCTCGGCGAGCGCGACGTCGCCGGCAAGACCGGCACGACCAATGATGAAAAGGATGCGTGGTTCGTGGGCTTTACCCCGGATCTGGTCGCTGGCCTCTACATCGGCTTCGATTCCCCGTCGACGCTTGGACGCGGCGGCACCGGCAGCTCGCTTTCGGCGCCTGTCTTCAACGAGTTCATGCAGGCGGCCGTCAAGGACATGCCGGTGTCCAAGTTTGTCATTCCCGCTGGCATGAACCTGATCCCGATCGACCGTAAGACCGGCATGGCCGCGATGGACGGCGATCCCAATACGATCATCGAAGCCTTCAAGCCGGGCACCGGCCCCGCCGACAGCTACTCCGTCATCGGCATGGACAACACCATGGCGCCGGAGGAAATCCTGAAAACCTCGCCGCAGGCCAATCAGGCGGTCCAATCGGGCGCGGGCGGCCTCTACTGATCATTCCGGCAACAGTCTGTGGCGGCCGCGGTCTTTACATCCGCGACCGCCACAACTATTTGACGGGCGACTTTCATAGCAACGCAAAGAAGCGGAAAAATGCGAGCGGAAATCCAGAACGTAGTCGATGAAACCAAGCAGGCTATCACCCTGCTGAGGAGGCATCTTTGACTGGGACCAGGCGGTAAGACGACTGGACTGGTTGAACAACAAGGCAGAGGACCCGAACCTCTGGAACGATGCAACCGAAGCACAGAAGCTGATGCGCGAGCGCCAGCAACTGGATGACGGCATCAACGGCGTCAAGCGCTTCGAACAGCAGATGAAAGACAACATCGAGCTGATCGAGATGGGTGAGGACGAAGGCGACGAGGCCATCGTCAAGGAAGCCGAAGACGCTCTGAAGGCGTTGAAGGCGGAAGCCGCGCGCCAGCAGGTCGAGGCCATGCTGTCGGGCGAAGCCGACAGCAACGACACCTATCTCGAAGTGCACTCGGGTGCCGGCGGTACCGAAAGCCAGGACTGGGCGAACATGCTTTTGCGCATGTACACCCGCTGGGCCGAACGCTCGAAGTTCAAGGTCGAACTGCTCGAAGTCCATGACGGTGAAGAAGCCGGCATCAAGTCGGCGACGCTGCTCGTCAAGGGTCACAATGCCTATGGCTGGCTGAAGACCGAATCGGGCGTTCACCGCCTGGTGCGTATCTCGCCCTATGACAGCAACGCCCGTCGCCACACCTCGTTCTCGTCCATCTGGGTCTACCCGGTCATCGACGACTCGATCCAGATCGACATCAACGAAAGCGACTGCCGCATCGACACCTACCGCTCGTCGGGCGCCGGCGGTCAGCACGTCAACACGACCGATTCCGCCGTCCGCATCACTCACATGCCCTCGGGCATCGTTGTTCAGTGCCAGCAGGAACGCTCGCAGCATAAGAACCGCGCCAAGGCTTGGGACATGCTGCGCGCGCGTCTCTATGAAGCCGAACTGAAGAAACGCGAAGACGCCGCCAATGCGGAAGCCGCCTCCAAATCCGACATCGGCTGGGGCCACCAGATCCGCTCCTACGTTCTGCAGCCCTATCAGCTCGTCAAGGACCTGCGCACCGGCGTGACCAGCACGGCACCTGATGATGTTCTTGATGGCGAACTCGACGACTTTATGGAGGCGGCGCTCGCGCACCGCATCAGCGGCAAGCCCGATGCCGTTGTCGACGATGTCGACTGATCCGCATTCGCAACCATGAAAAAGGCCCCGATCGGGGCCTTTTTCATGTCTCCAGCGATGCGGTCTAGTGGCCGGCCTTGTCCACGCTGACTTCGCCGAATTCGTCGATGATAACCGTCCAGCTCTCCGAATCGGCATCCGGATCGGTCTTCAGGTGCACCATAGCGAAAAGCCCCGGTTCCTTGATCATCCCACCCGAACTTTCGGGGCGGATGTCGGTAACATAGGGTTTGAGATCGTTGATCTCCTGAACCTCGACCGTCGACAAAATGGAAGGTCCGTCTTCATTTTGCGCGATCTGCTGCAGATAGATTTTCGCGGTGCGGTCGGCCTGGCGAACGGCGAAGAGCTTGTAATAGCCGTGCCGGGGAGCGGTCTTGATGGCGGTAGGTGCGGCCGATGCCTTTTCCAAGCCACCGGTCTCGTTGGCTTGTGGCGCATGTTGAACCGCGGGAGCGCCGCCATCATCTTCCCAATAGCCCGTGCTGGTCGCAAACAGAATGGAGGCCGGCAATATCGCATCCTCGGCGGAACCCGCGTGTGCCGCACCGATAGCCCATCCGCTCAGCGCGAGCGCGAAAAGTGCCCTTCGATAGAACGCCATACGTCAATCCTCAAATTGTTCGGCAAGGATACGGTCCGACCAGGAGCGGTCGGGATCGGACAGGATGCGGGCCGTCATGTGCTCCGACTGCGCGATCCTGACATGCAGAACCGATTTGACTTCGTTGTTATCGGCAACCGCGTTCACCGGCCGTTTCTCTGCTTCGAGAATGTGGATGTCGACGGTCACCTTGTTCGGCAATAGCGCGCCGCGCCAGCGCCGGGGGCGATAGGCGCTGACCGGAGTCATAGCAAGCAGGGGAGCGTCTAGCGGCAGGATCGGCCCATGGGCGGACAAATTATAGGCCGTCGATCCCGCAGGCGTTGCCACCATCAATCCGTCGCAGATCAACTCTTCAAGCCGGACCACGCCATCGACCTCTACGCGCAGCTTGGCTGCCTGGTAGGATTGCCGGAAGAGCGAAACTTCGTTGATCGCCAGCGCCGAGGAATTAGTCCCGTCAAAATTTGCGGTCGTCATCTGCAGCGGCCGGAAGACGTTCTCGACCGCATTCTCGATCCGCTCGCGCAGCTTGTCGGTGCGATAGTCGTTCATCAGAAATCCGACTGAGCCTCGGTTCATCCCATAAACCAGCTTCCCGGAGTTGATCGTGCCGTGCAGCGTCTGCAGCATGAAACCGTCACCGCCGAGCGCGACGATCACATCGGCTTCCTCTGCTGGAACGTCGCCATAGATTCGAATCAACTCCTCACGCGCCGCAAGCGCCTCCGTCGCCGGAGAGGCGAGAAACGATAGCGTCAGCAATGAATCAGCCATGCAATACCCTTGTCGTCTTCAAAACGCATGAAATGGTGAACCTGAAATTGCCAGGCGGGCGATAGCAGCCGTTTCTATCTGCAAAGTCTAGTCATCTTTGTGAAGCCACACGTAATTAAGCCGGTACCGGTCGCTGTCCCTGCCGAAATTGTAGGGAGCCTCGACCGTTTCGACGACAGGATTCGGCACGGAGACCTCTGGCACGACCTGCGCAAGCCAGCGTGGGATGGCCTTGTCGCTCTCGCTGCGGGGCTTCCACACAACGAGGATGGGGTAATTGAGTGGGACATCCGAGCCGATCGGGCCCGCTGTGCGGACAGGCAGCTTCGGCAACTGCATGTGGATATTGCCTGCGAGGTGTACATCCTCGGTGATCACGGAACCGGGCATTTGCTTCGAGGTCAGTTGCTTTACCAAGTCAGCCATCGGCAGATTGATGTTTGTGTAATCGCCTGTATATCGAGCGACGATCACGCTACGTGCCGCAAGCGGGATCAGCGTTATGATCATCAAAACCGGAAACACCGGCCGCAGTCGCCGGAGGCCAGCCGATAGGTCGATGTTCGCGGCGCGCATCTTCGCGAAAAGGTAGAGCGGCACGATGACGAGGAACGGATTGAGCCACCGCTCGGTAATATGCGTGGCGCCTGTGATCATGATGATCGCGACAATCATCAACAGGCTGATGAGGACGATCCGCTCGATCAGCCTCGTCAGCTGATCACTGGCCCGCATGATCGCCAGACTGTCGCGTCGGAAGGCGAGAAGAAAAATAACGACTGTCAGCGCGCAGTAGGCGAGCGTCGCACGCAGCAGTGAAACTATGCCTCGGATCGTCTGCTCAAAAAGGTTGAGGCTCTTGTCGAGCTCCATCTTTCCGAGTGTTTGAGCCGAGGCGCTATCGAAGTTCCCGATCAGCCAGATGGCATGTGGTGCAACGATCACCAGCGCGACCCCAATTGCCGGCAGCATTCGCCAATCCAGGAGTTTTCGCCGCCAGTTGGAATCGAATAGCAGCGCCAGACAGATGGCTATTGGCAGGATTGCAAAGTTATACTTGCAAATCACACCGATACCGCTTGCGATCCCGATCAGCAGGTAGCTCAGCAGGCTTGGTCGCATCAGGGTGCGGAAAACACCGTAAAACAGCAGCGACGTCGCGGTCAGCACGGCGACTGTGTGCGTCAGATCCTGCTGTGGCATGTAGGAGATTTGCGGTAGCGTCAGCAGGGAAAGCATGGCGAAGGCCGCCAAGGAACGACTGCGCAGCACCTCGTAGGCCGCCAGGCCGTAGAGGATGTAGCAGATGAAGAGCATTGCGAACTTGGTGCCCGACAGCGACCACATGGAAAGGCCGATGATCGAGACAACGATCGCCTGGATCCAATTATAGAACGGCGGCTGCGGCCCATATCCGGCGAGCATGAACTGCGACAGGAAGGACTGCTCGGCCTCGTCAAGAAGGAGCGACCACGGAAGGAGCGCGCGCACGGCGACAGTCAGGAGCAGATAGAGGGCAAGCAACAGACTTGCGTTGCGGATGTTCTTAGTAACCACCGCGAGAACGCCACGATCCATTTCGTGGGGTTTGGTCGCGCCAACGGCACGACGGGGGTGATCATCAACACTAGGGTCTATTGGCAAACAGGAGCTCCGAAGACAGATTCGTGTGTAACACCGCGAAGCCTGGCAGTGTGGAGCTCTCTATATAGCGATTATGCACGAAGAGCGAGGCGCTTAGGGCAAGGGCGCCGGACCATTTTCCACGCCCGGCCAAGAAGGCGGATTACCGTTTCGTCTGCTGCGCGCGCCGTCTGCCGGCGCGTTCTTCCCGATGTGAGTCTATCTGCTGCTTGATATGCCACCACTTTGCTATCGCGGCGCCACTCAGATTCTGAGGGATATAATAACTCATTATATCCGTCTTGGCATTTCGCGACCATTGCAACTTGAATGCCTCGCTGCCGATTCCGAATTCGACGTTGAGGCGTTTATCGAACGCACCTCGCATTATAAACTCATCGAGGACCAAGCCAGGCGAATACTTTGCATATTTCGGATCAGCGTGGAAACCAGCGATAATTCCGTCCACATGCGATAGGCAAAACGACGCGACGTTGGCTGCGATCGGCTGATTGTCGATGAGTATTGCGTATATTTTGGTCTTCGCGGTGCTTGCCGGATCCGTTGCCCAGCCGATGAGAAATCTACGGTAGGCGTCGGACGTCAACCAGTTGCCGTTCTTGCCCACGCGTTCGCCCCAAAGCCGCTTCTGGCCAAACATCCAATCGAGCAGTTGCGCGGCATAGGTCGGATCCGCAACCGGATCGATCTCCACCACCTCAAATCTGCCCATCTCAGCTAGCTTCTTCCGCTTTCTGTTAAGTTGCTGCTTTGAATTTATTCCTGATTTTTCAATAAATTGGCTCCAGTCGGTTTGGTTATGGAAATCGGCAAAGGGAGCGATGTTCGCATCGCGGCCGATGTGTCGCTTGGATTGAATCTGCAACTCCAGCGCCGATCCGACCACCACATGGGGCATGTCGATGATGCATGCTTGAGAAGATTTTTCGATCGTTGACCAAGCAAGCCGGATATTTTGCCGAACGTCGGAATCTGGATCGACCAAGACATCAGTAATCTTCACGCTGTTCGGACTCAGCGGGCGCACGATCCAAAAAGGCCCTCTGCGATATCGTACTAGCGGGAACACAAGCGACATCTGGCCTGCTTCATACACGACGACGCAGAACAGTGAATGCCCGTTCGGACGGGCAACTTCATTCCAGCTATGCAAGGTAAGTGAGTAGGTTTGAAAAACCGAGCCCTTGGCTTTGAACCACAGGTTATTCCAGTCATTCTCCAATGCTGCCATCTTCGAAGCATCGGTAATGACAGTGCAGACCCTATCGCGCGGTTCGAAATGTCTTAAAGTCATATTCTTTTCCATGGGCGGTAAAAGTATTATTCAATTATATATTCCGCTCATGTCAAGTTTTTATAAAGTATATCCGGCACCTTCAACTTTTGTTGAAGTGCTTGATAAGGGCAGGAAGTCGTGCTTGTCGGTGGGGCCGGTCGATATTTTATCTCTTCTTCCGGGCTTGAGGAAATGCTGAGGAAGAGTTGTGCATTGCGCCGGCTGCGCAGTCGGTGATCACGATCGTGATGCAAAGCTATAAAAGCTTTATGCTGCTCGCTGCCGGAACACCCGGCAGCGAGCGCAATTGTCTTAGGCCTTGCGCAGCGGCGCCGGCAGAAGTTCCTGCGGGAAGTCCTGATAGGATACCGGGCGCAGGAAGCGATAGATCGCCAGCGTGCCGACCGAGGTCGTGCGGCCGTCCGATGTCGCCGGGAAGGGGCCGCCATGCACCATGGCCGGGGACACTTCCACGCCCGTGCCGAAGCCGTTGACCAGCACGCGTCCGGCAAGCAGTTCCAGCGTCGGCACCAACGCCTTGGCAGCTAGGAAGTCGGCTTCGTCGATATGAAGCGCGACGGTCAACTGCCCCTCAAGGGCATCCACGACGCGGGCAAGCTCGGCTTCGTCGCGGCAACGAACGATCAAGCCCGCTGCGCCGAAGACTTCTTCCTGCAGCGAGGTATGTGCGAGGAAGGCCGCGGCGCTGGTTTCGAACAGGTTCGCCGAAGCCTCCTGCTCGTTGCCGGCCTTGCCGGTTGCGAGCTTCTTCACATCGCCATGGCTGGCCAGTCGTGCGACGCCCTTGCGGTAGGCTTCGCAGATGCCGCCGGTCAGCATGGTCTGCGCCGGTGCCTCTGCGAGAGCCGCCGTGGCGCTGGCAACAAAGTTGTTCAGACCATCGCCGTCAATGGCGAGGATCAGGCCTGGATTGGTGCAGAACTGGCCGGCGCCGAGGACGAGCGAGGACACGAACGCCTTGCCGATTGCCTCGCCGCGGTTCTTGAGCGCGTTGGGGAAGAGAATGACGGGGTTGATGCTGCTCATTTCTGCATAGACGGGAATGGGCTGCTTGCGCTCGGAGGCGATTTTCATCAGCGCGGTGCCGCCGCGGCGCGAGCCGGTGAAGCCGACAGCGCGAATATGTTCATCGGCGACCAGCGCCTGTCCGACTTCGAAGCCGGCATCGAACAGGAGGGCAAAGGTGCCGACTGGCAGCCCGCTTGCCGCAACGGCTTTCTGCACGGCCTTGCCGACCAGTTCGGATGTTCCCGGATGCGCCGAGTGCCCCTTCACGACGACAGGGCAACCGGCTGCAAGTGCCGACGCCGTATCGCCGCCGGCGACCGAGAAGGCGAGCGGGAAATTCGACGCGCCGAATACGGCGACCGGGCCCACGGCGAGGTTGCGAAGGCGAAGATCGGGTTTCGGTGCAGGCTTGCGGTCCGGATCGGCCGGATCGAAGCGCAGTTCCTGGAAAGTGCCGTCACGCACCTCCTTGGCGAACAGACGCAACTGGCCGACTGTTCTGCCGCGTTCGCCTTCGAGGCGGCCGCGCGGCAGGCCGGTTTCTTCCATCGCGCGAACGATGAGCTCGTCGCCGATCTCGATGATGGCTTCTGCGATCGCCTCAAGGAAAGCAGCGCGCTGCTCCAGCGAGGTCTCGCGATAGACAGGGAAAGCCTCCCACGCGAGCGCCGCTGCCTTCGCCACGTCATCCGTCGTGGCGCCCGCGAAGCCAGGTTCGAGAGACCCGCCGGTGGCAGCGTTCACCCCCTTGAATTCCTTCGCCGTGCCGCGCACGGCAACGCCGCCGATTAGAAGGTCGCCGGAGATTGTCATAATTCGTCCTTTCGAAATCTATTCAGGAGGCCGGGACAAGGTTTGACCCAGCTCGAAGTGGAATGCCACCCACCGAGTGCGAGAGTTCGCTACTGCCTACTTAGGTTTCGAGCGGGTGAGATGCAAAGGAAGATTTTATGAATTGTAATACTTTTGCGTGTTTGCGCTCGCGCAAACGGCGGAAACAATCGTGAAGTGAAATTGCGTCTGCCGTTGTTCGAGGGGGCGCCGAGGGCCGATCGCACGAGCAGGTTAGGCACGCGCGTCCGGCACCGAATAACGAGTTTCGCGTGTCGTCCTGACGGCGTGCGTTATTTGTTCTGCAGCAACCAGATCTTGCCCGCCATCGAGATACCATAAGCGTCCGTTACACCATCCTGGGTCAGGTTACGGCGCTCCAGAAAACCGTGCTCGCACAAATCCACGAGCGTCTTCGCCGTGACTGTCTTGATTTTCTGGGGACGTTCTTTCCAGCGGTCGTTCTTCGCATAGGTGACGGTAGCGTTCTCATGCGTCCACTTGCTTCCCGGCTGCGGGTAAAGGTCGCCGTCACGGGCGAGTTTAAGTCCCGCCGTCTGAGATGGGGTTAGTTTCAACATTTCGGGAACCTCTTGGAATATTGTATCGCATCCTGCACGGAAAAGCCGGGAATGCTGGGGAACCTTGGAAAACCAAGGGTGATTGACTGCAACACGAAAAGCTCGCTTCCCGAGGCTTGTCGGCGACTGTAAAGCATCGATTTCTAACAGAGATTTATGGTGCCCCCGGCAGGGTTCGAACCCGCGACCCCCTGATTACAAATCAGGTGCTCTACCAACTGAGCTACAAGGGCAATGCCTGCCAACTACCAGATTCTGCGGTCCTGTAAAGGAGAAATCGGCGATATGTTGATTTCGCTGTTGAAACTCTTCGCGCCGCCGCGAGGTCAGTTCGTCGCTGTTTGCCGCACGCTGGTCTGCAGGTTGCCGCCAGCTGTACTTTCGTCCGAACCCGACGGTGCCATGACGATGATGCTGAGCACCGACACCACCATGACGCCTATGACTGCGATCATTATCCGCACGTGAAGTCTCCTTGTTGAGGCACCGATAAACGCGCGGCACGGCCACTAGGTTCCGAGGGGACCGAGGCGACTATTGGGTGGGAGGCGGGGGGACGGGCTGGGGACGGTCTGCAGACAGGGGATCCGGCTGATGCAGCGGTTGTGTCTTGTCGATCCAGGCGATGCTGACGATAAGCGCGACGAAAGTGGCGACAAAGAGAATGCCGAATATGAGGGAGCGTCCTGCCATATCGAGTGCTGTTCCTTCCGTTCGGGAATGGCAGCTTTTAGCAGAAAGCCGAGTCGAAACCGAGGCAGCCGAAGATTTTCTCGGGTGCTCGCTTGGTTAGCGCGCCAAGTTCCGGATGACGGCGGCGCTTTCGCCGCCGTCATCCTTGTCGACCTCAATTCCTCAAATGTAGTCGCGCGGCATAGAGCGCGATCGCCGCCGCGTTGGACACGTTGAGCGACTTGATGGCGCCGGGCATGTCGAGTCGGGCGAGCGCGCTCACCGTCTCGCGGGTCTTTTGACGCAGTCCCTTGCCTTCGGCGCCGAGAACCAGCGCGACCTTGTCGCCGGAGAAGGTGCCTTCCAGCGGAGCCGGTCCTTCCGAATCGAGGCCGATCGTGAAGAAGCCGAGCTTGTGCAATTCGCCGAGCGCGTCGGCGAGGTTGGTGACCTGGATATAGGGGATCATTTCCAGCGCGCCGGAGGCGGATTTGGCGAGCACGCCCGATTCGGTTGGGCTGTGGCGCTGCGTTGTGATAACTGCGCCGGCATTGAAGGCGACGGCCGAGCGCATGATGGCGCCGACATTGTGCGGGTCTGTCACCTGATCGAGCACCAGGAGCAACGGGCTGCTCTTCAGCGCCTCAAGGCGGCGCACGGGCAGTGGTCGGGTCTCGAGCATGACGCCTTGGTGGATGGCTTCGGGGCCGAGAACCTTGTCGATATCCTGTGGCGAGACCATCTCGATGGGAATGCCCAACGTCTCGGCATCGATCTCAAGCCGCGCAAGCGCATTCTGCGTCACTGATAGCTTGATCTTCTTGCGCTCATTGTTTTCGAGCGCGGCGCGCACCGTGTGCAGGCCGTAGAGAAACACCTGGTCCGGCGCCAACGCCGGCGGCTTCCAGTCATCGCTGCCGCGTCTGCGCTTCTGCGGGGCAGGGGTTGGGATTTCGCCACGCTCGCGCTTGTTGTCGCGGTGCGCACGACGCAGCGTCGCGTAATGCGTGTCCTTGGCGGATCGGTCTTCGGCGGACGGGCCGCCTGTCTTGTTGTCTTTGCTCATGCCGCTTTATAACGGCGGCACTTCTGTCCGCATAGGATTTCTTTACAGTGCAGCGCCTTTCGATCGTCGATGAAATTTTTCACATTTTTTCCACCGTCATCGTGTTGACATGCGGAAGTCGTCCGGTCATATACGCGGCGCAGACCGAGGGGCGGCAACGCTTCGAAGGCTTGCAGACTTGGTCTAACGATCCGGACGAAAAACTGGAGAGATGCCCGAGTGGTTAAAGGGGACGGACTGTAAATCCGTTGGCTCAGCCTACGTTGGTTCAAATCCAACTCTCTCCACCATTCGTCCTTGGATCGGACCAACCCCGCGGGTATAGCTCAATGGTAGAGCAGCAGCCTTCCAAGCTGAATACGCGGGTTCGATTCCCGCTACCCGCTCCACTTTCTTTATCGATCTGGCTTGCTGACCGGCTTTCCGGCGCGGCGGGTTCGTGTCTCGATCTCATCCCCACAAGAGAACGAATGGCGAGGCCAGTGCGATGATACCCGCGGCCGTCCAGCGCGCGCTGCCGTAGGCTTTGAGTTCCTCGCGTCCGAGCCACTTGCGCACCGCCGCGAAGCCCACCGCGATGATCGCGCTGTAGATGAGCGCCCGCAAAAGGATTGCCCAGCCGCCGCCGAAGAGCCCGATGGCGATGCCGAAACCGGCAAGCGCGCCAAGAATGCCGTATCCGACGTCGAACATAAGATTGGTGGTCGCTGATAGCGGCGTCAGCATGCGCGGGAAAGCGATTGCGAAGGCGGCCGTCAGCAGCCAGATGGCGACGATTGCCTGCAATGTCGAGGAACTGACGATCGATGCCGCCAGCGCCGGCAGTCGCTCGGGCGTCGAAAGGCGAATGATCTGAGCGAACCAATCGATCGCCGCGGCAAGTATCCACAAGACGAATGCGCAGGCGGCGAAGATCAGAAAGTTGCTTGCCGATCGTTTGGCGATTTGCATCTGTTCCATTTGTTTGCCCTCACGATGCGCTTTCCTCAAGCGCGGTCGCGAAGTTGTACCATATAATCAGATGGTTGTGTCTAATTGCCGGCAATGCTCGAGCGTCGCCTCCCGCAACGGAGGTTGCCGATTGAAGGCTACCTTCTTATATGCGGGCGCAGCGTCCAATGGCGTCCGCAATTAAGTCTTGCGCAATTCCGCCGAAACCCTTAAACGGCGGCACTAAACCGGTTCGCCGGGGTCACCCATTTCGTTCACAGGAAGCATTCAAATGGCAAAGAGTAAGTTTGAGCGCAACAAGCCGCACGTTAACATCGGCACGATCGGCCACGTTGACCACGGCAAGACGTCTCTGACGGCAGCGATCACGAAGTTCTTCGGCGAGTTCAAGGCGTACGACCAGATCGACGCTGCTCCGGAAGAAAAGGCACGCGGCATCACCATCTCGACGGCACACGTCGAATACGAGACGCCGAACCGCCACTACGCGCACGTCGACTGCCCCGGCCACGCCGACTACGTCAAGAACATGATCACCGGTGCTGCCCAGATGGACGGCGCGATCCTGGTTTGCTCGGCTGCCGACGGCCCGATGCCGCAGACCCGCGAGCACATCCTGCTCGCTCGTCAGGTTGGCGTTCCTGCCATCGTCGTGTTCCTCAACAAGGTCGACCAGGTTGACGACGCAGAACTCCTCGAGCTCGTCGAGCTGGAAGTTCGCGAACTTCTGTCGTCCTACGACTTCCCGGGCGACGACATCCCGGTCATCAAGGGTTCGGCCCTGGCCGCTCTCGAAGATTCGGACAAGAAGATCGGCGAAGACGCGATCCGCGAACTGATGGCTGCTGTTGACGCCTACATCCCGACGCCTGAGCGTCCGATCGACCAGCCGTTCCTGATGCCGATCGAAGACGTGTTCTCGATCTCGGGCCGTGGTACGGTTGTGACCGGCCGCGTCGAGCGTGGCATCGTCAAGGTTGGCGAAGAAGTCGAAATCGTCGGCATCCGCGCGACCTCGAAGACGACGGTTACCGGCGTTGAAATGTTCCGCAAGCTGCTCGATCAGGGCCAGGCCGGCGACAACATCGGCGCACTGGTTCGCGGTGTGAACCGTGATGGCGTCGAGCGTGGTCAGATCCTGTGCAAGCCGGGCTCTGTCAAGCCGCACAAGAAGTTCATGGCCGAAGCCTACATCCTGACGAAGGAAGAAGGCGGCCGTCATACGCCGTTCTTCACCAACTACCGTCCGCAGTTCTACTTCCGTACGACTGACGTGACCGGTATCGTCTCGCTGCCGGAAGGCACGGAAATGGTTATGCCTGGCGACAACGTCACCGTTGCCGTCGAGCTGATCGTTCCGATCGCGATGGAAGAAAAGCTGCGCTTTGCGATCCGCGAAGGCGGCCGCACCGTCGGCGCCGGCATCGTCGCTTCGATCGTCGAGTAATCTTCGGATTACCATGATTTTGGAAAGGCCTCGCCGGCGACGGCGGGGCCTTTTTTGCTGCGCTCGGCGACGGTCAGCTTCGACCCATGGCATATACGCATGCTGCTCCGCCGAAATATCCGCCCTTTACAATCATTCCATGCGCTCCAAATCTTGACGGCCGTGCGGTTGAGTTATCCGTCGGCGCTAATAAAGTGTTTACGTTATTCCCGATGCCGCGGATGGGAGCGCACGGGATGAACAATATGGAACGAGGTGCTGCTTCGTGTTCGAAGCAGCCGTTAACATGTTTCGATGGGAGAAGAGATGGCGGACAATGCGCGCGTATTTATTGGTTTCGACAGCAAGGAGGTCGTTGCCTATCATGTCTTTTGCCAGAGTATTCTTGAGAAAAGCTCGATACCGGTCGAGTTCCTGCCGATTTCGCTGACCAGCCTTGGCGGAATCTTCACACGTGAACGAAATGCGTTGCAGTCGACCGAATTTTCGTTTTCGCGTTTCCTGGTTCCATACCTGAGTAGCTATGAAGGTTGGAGCCTGTTTGCGGATTGCGACATGCTGATGCGTACCGATATCGCCAAGCTATGGGCGCTACGTGACGATCGCTACGCCGCCATGTGCGTCAAGCACGACTATACTCCGAAGGTGGAGACCAAGTTCCTCGGAAACGCGCAGACGAAATACGAGAAGAAGAACTGGTCGAGCGTCATCCTGTTCAATAATGCGAAATGCCGCGCGTTGACCAAGGATTACGTCAACGAGGCAACCGGCCTGCAGCTGCATCAGTTCAAGTGGCTGGAATCCGAAGATCTGATCGGTGAGTTGCCGCCGACATGGAATTGGCTCGTCAATGAATATGACTACAACGAGCAGGCTGATCTCGTGCATTTCACCGATGGCGGCCCGTACTTCGAGGCATACAAGAACGATGACTATGCCGAGGAATGGTTCGCCGCGCGCGAGCGGGTGCTTTCCGTCGCTCAGCGCTGATTTCGACCGACGGATGTTTCCGATCGGTAGTGC
The DNA here is from genome assembly GCF_030380735.1 of Rhizobium sp. S152. Classification (GTDB taxonomy): domain Bacteria; phylum Pseudomonadota; class Alphaproteobacteria; order Rhizobiales; family Rhizobiaceae; genus Rhizobium. The sequence goes on from NZ_JAUDRZ010000030.1 coordinate 247,996, forward strand.
CCGTCACACAGTGGCGGGCCTTATCGTTTGAAGCGCTTCAAACGATTGCCCAAGCGTCGCACGAAACCGCGTACCCGGCGTTGGAACTTTGTCATCCCCCAGAGTTTGGCCATCTGCCGTTCCATGCCCGTGAAGCGGTTGGCCAATACATTGGAGGCGACGAGCGCGATCGTAGCCTCGCTGAATTCGGGAAAACGGGCGTGAATACGCGCACTGGAACCGGTCGCCTCGCCGAGTGTCTCTTCGAACCGCAGGATGCGTCCCTTCTTGACGAAGAGCTGCAGCAGGATCTGCTCCCACGTCCAGTCATGTTCGGCGTACATGCTCAGGTTCAGGCTGGCAACGCCGGTGAAGCCGCAGAGGCAGACCTGCGCCTTCGGCATCGTCTCGGCGATCCACATGGCGACTGCAAAGCCCGTAGTCGGCACGCGTTTGATCGGATAGATGTGGCCGATCTTGTAGTCGAAATCGAGCGTGTAAGGCACCAAGTCGCTTGACCGCGCGGCGGGGATAGGCGGCGTCCCGTCGGGGACGCCGGGGCTTGCAAGCACGCCGACCTCCGCCTTGAGCGGTTTCGAAAACAGGCTGTAGGCCCGGTTGAAGTGTTTTTGTGACTTCAGGAACCGGGTGCCGCCGGCAACAAGCCGGTGGCAGAGTATCGCATCATGTTCGAACGGGCGTGACAAGACCTTGGCGCAGCCGGTGAAAAATACATAGAGTGTACGTTCAGGCAAAGACCGTGTGATGGCATCGATGTCGACGGCTTCGCTGTTGGCGATCAGCGCTACCATTTCATAGTCGGCCAGAATGGCCTCAAAGTCTTCCCCTTGCATCCGCATCGTAGTTTCGGTCCGATCCTCATTTCCCAAGTGTCATGGATAGAGGATGCTGGCGTCGGCGTCATCCCCGGAAGGAAAAGATTGGCGGGGCTTGGCATTGCTTGCCTTGTCCGTCGAATACTGCCAATTGTCAGGCAGGATGAGGAGAAGTTTCATGGCCAAGCGTATTCTGTTTACCGGTGGCTCGGGCAAGGCGGGCCGTCACGCGGTGCCGTGGCTCGTCAATGCCGGCTACGAGGTGCATAATGTCGATCTCGTGCCGTTGCAGAGCCCCGGCGTCACAAACCTGATCGCCGACATTACCGATAGCGGTCAGGTCTTCAACGCGCTCTCCATGCATACGGACTTTCCGGATCTGGAGGCGGGCAGGGGTGTGCGGCCATATGATGCCGTCATCCATTTCGCTGCCATCCCGCGCATCCTCATCAAGCCCGACAACGAGACCTTCCGAATCAATACGATGGGCACGTACAACGTCATAGAGGCGGCCGTGAAGCTGGGCGTTCGCAAGATCGTCGTCGCTTCCAGCGAAACGACCTATGGCGTCTGCTTCGCCGAGGGGCATCGCGATTTTCATCAGTTCCCGCTCGATGAAGACTACGACGTGGATCCGATGGACTCCTACGGCCTGTCCAAGGTCGTCAACGAGAAGACCGCGCGCGCTTTCGCCGACCGCAGCGGGGCGGATATTTACGCGCTGCGAATCGGCAATGTCATCGAGCCGCATGAATACGAAAATTTTCCCACCTATTTCGCCAATCCCGAGATGCGCAAGCGGATCGCGTGGAGCTACATCGACGCGCGCGACCTTGGCCAGATCTGCCATCTCTGCATCGAGAAAGACGGTCTTGGCTTCCAGGTTTTCAACGCGGCGAACGACACCGTTTCGGCCAATACTCCCTCGAGAAAGCTCGCCGAGCGATTCTATCCGAACGTTCCCTTCACCCGCGAGATCGGCGAATATGAAGGCCTGCTGTCCAACCGCAAGATCCGCGAGGTGCTCGGTTTCAAGGAGGAGCACGACTGGCGAAACTATGTGAAAGCTTGAGCGCCGCTTCGGGAGTGGATGCGGCGTTGGAAAAATCGAAAAACGCACTTGCCATTCCTGCGTAGTCGCCGTAAAGGGTGCGCCATGCTTGCACGAACGTCCTGAGGCCAAGCGGCCACAGGAGTGAATGCAAAGCGCGAAGGGGTATAGCTCAGCTGGTAGAGCGGCGGTCTCCAAAACCGCAGGTCGTGGGTTCGAGCCCCTCTGCCCCTGCCATTTTCAGACTTCTTTATACATTGTCCGTCTATGTCTAGCTGGAATTGAACCGGCTGGTTTGTTGTGGCGTTTTCACAGTCACCGGTCGATCAGTGCCGGAGAAGGAAGTTGACGCCACAATCCGTGGAGAGGCAAGGCACGAAAGCCGGTCGCAAGAAGCGGCCGCTGCCGGCGGAGGTGCGCTCCGCCTCGGCCGTGCCGGATGGCATTGCACCAAAGTCCGCCGTCGAGAAAGTCCCCCCACTTCTTTCCCTGGTCGTCCCCTGTTTCAACGAACAGGATGTCCTTCCCTTGTTTTTTTCGCGCGTGGTCGATGAACTCGAGCGGATCGACGGTATCGATTTCGAGATCGTATGCGTCAACGATGGCAGCAGGGACGGGACTCTGGCGGTGTTGCTCGGCGCTTGTCGGGCCGATGCCCGTATCCGGGTTATCGATCTCAGCCGGAATTTTGGCAAAGAGGCCGCGCTTTCCGCAGCACTTGCCGAGGCGCGTGGCGATATCATTGTGCCGATCGACGCCGACCTCCAGGATCCTCCGCAACTGATTGCCCAAATGGTCGAAAAATGGCGGGAAGGATATGATGTCGTGCTCGCGAAACGGATGGATCGGTCGGCCGACACCGTGCTCAAGCGTTGGACGGCTTCGGCGTTCTACCGCGTGCACAATGCATTGTCTGATGTCGCCATCCCCGAAAACACCGGCGATTTCCGCCTGATCACCCGCGAGGTGGTTGATGCCCTGGCGCAATTGCCTGAGCGGCATCGCTTCATGAAAGGCCTGTTCGCCTGGGTTGGTTTTCGAACGGCGGAAATTGAATATCGCCGCGAACCACGCGCGGCGGGCAAGACCAAGTTCTCTTTTTGGAAGCTGTGGAACTTCGCGATGGAGGGCGTCACGAGTTTCAGCACGCTGCCGATGCGCATCTGGACCTACATCGGCACCTTCGTCGCTTTCTGCGCGGTCATTCGCGCCGTCATGCTGACGGTGCGGACCTTGATCTGGGGCGTGGATGTTCCGGGCTATGCTTCGCTTGCCACCGCGATCCTTCTTTTGGGCGGCGTGCAGCTGATCGGCATCGGTATTCTCGGCGAGTATGTCGGCCGGATCTATTTCGAGGTAAAGGGGCGACCGATCTACATCGTGAAAGGCCGTCACGGGAGCAGGGTTTGACGGCGGTGGAGCCCGGACCCGAGAAGAGCAGCCAAGCTCTTGGAACGTCTCTCTTCTGGCTATGCGCGGCCGGCATCCTGTTGATCGCCGTGGGGTTGCGGCTCCCGATGCTGGCAAGTCGCCCGCTCTGGTTGGATGAAACCTACAGCGCCTGGTTTTCCGCGTTGCCGCTCCGCGAGCTTTGGAGCGAAGTTCCGGCTTATGAAACCCACCCGCCGCTCTACTATTCGCTCCTGAAGGGTTGGCGCTTCTTCTTCGGTCCCAGCGAGGCTGGGCTGCGAAGTTTCTCCGTGCTGGCAAGCGTCACGACCGTTTTCCTTCTCTCGATCTCCGGGCGCCTGCTTCGGGTCGGGGCGACGGGCGAGGCCGTGTCGTTGATTGCCGGACTGTTGCTCGCCGTCAATGCTGGAAGCATCAAATATGCACAGGAGGCGCGGCCCTACGCGCTTGAAACGCTTGCGGTGACTTGCGCCCTTGTCGCGTCGGCGGGATTTGTCTCGGCGTTCGGGCGCCATGTCGTCCGTCCGCGTGCGGCTGTTTGGGCGATGGCGCTTGCATTGTCCGGCGGGCTTCTCCTGTGGTCGCACAACACGGCGCTCTTCGTGGCCTTCGGCATTTGGTGCGCGTTGGGTGTGGCGATCCTGGTGTCCGGTTCCATTCACAGAGGGCGAATGTTCGCGCTAGCCTGTTTGGCGGGCATCGGCGCCTTGTTGATCTGGGCGCCGTTTCTTCCCTGGTTCATCCGGCAAAGCCAGAGCTTCGGCGCGATGCGGTTCTGGATCACGCCGATGCCATACGATCTCGCCAGCGCCTGGGTTCTGGCGGGCGGCGGGCTCGGGCCTGCCGCTCTCGCCCTTCTTCTTGCCGGCGCCGGCGCGTTGGCGCTGTGGCAACGTCACCGGCCGTTGCTTGCCGGCCTCTGCGTCGTGCTTGTCTTGCCGCTGTCACTCGTCCTGACGCTGAGCTTCCTGATGAAGCCTATTTATCTGGACCGGCTTTTTGGCTGGATGGCCCCGCCGCTAATGCTATTGGCGGCATGTGGCATTGTCTGCGTGTTCAAGAGCCCGCCGATCAGGTTCGTCGTCTGCTGCGTCGTTCTCGCCGCAAGTCTCCGGATGGTGACGCAGGACTATGCGGCGGTGCCGACCGAGGATTTTCGCGCACTGAGCACGGAACTGACCGCACGTGCCCGTCCCGGCGATATCGTCATTGCCATTCCCAATGAACTCAATGTCGCTTTTGACTATTATGGATCGGCATCGCGCTCTCCGCCGGTGATCTATTTGCCAGGCCCTTTTCCCTATCTTGCTCAAGCCGGCAGCCGAAGCCACGTAGGTAATCTTGGAGCGCCACAGGTCATCGCCGGCGATGTGGCCGATCTTGACGAGCGGCTGGCCGGTTACTCCCGCATCTGGTTGGTCACTCGCCGATCTGATTTGTACGATCCTGACAGTCTCGCTCTCACCGCCGTTGCGCGGATGGGTCGCTTGGCTGAAGAACTCGCATTCGGCCTCGTGAAAGCTCGGCTCTTCGAGCGGTCGCCTCCCTGATGTTGAAAAGTATCCGGCAAAAGATGAGATCGGCGCATTGCAAAGCGAAGGCAGTCTATGTTAACAGGGCCCCTCGGCATGGAAATGTTCCGTGTCTTGCGAAGCGCCGGCGTTGCCTCAGGGCTTGATGCTGCGTATCCGTTAATTTCGTTAAACTTCGGTTTCCCCTCTTGTGTTAACGGGAAGCGGTGGTTATGTAGGGTTCAACAGACACGCGGTGCGTGGGGCTGATATTTCAGCTTTACGCGCCGTAATTGCGTGGGCAGTCGATGGCATCCAAATCCAATCCGTTTACGTTTCTTCAGCAGGTTCGCACGGAAACGTCGAAAGTTACCTGGCCGTCGCGCCGCGAGACGATGATCTCGACGATCATGGTGCTGGTAATGGTGGTATTTGCCGCGCTGTTCTTCTTTGCCGCGGACCAGCTTATCGGTTGGCTCCTGAGCTTCGTGCTCAACGTCGGCAACTGATAGGGTGGAGATATAACATGGCGGCACGTTGGTATATCGTCCACGCATATTCGAATTTTGAAAAGAAGGTCGCTGAGGACATCGAGAACAAGGCTCGCCAGAAGGGGCTTGAGCACCTGTTCGAGAAGATTCTCGTGCCGACCGAAAAGGTGGTCGAAGTGCGTCGCGGCCGTAAGGTCGATAGCGAGCGCAAGTTCTTCCCGGGCTACGTCATGGTTCGCGCGAATCTGACGGACGAGGCCTATCACCTGATCAAGAACACGCCGAAGGTCACCGGCTTCCTCGGTTCCGACAATCGTCCGGTTCCGATTCCCGACTCCGAAGCGGAGCGCATTCTTGGTCAGGTCCAGGAAGGTGTCGAGCGTCCGAAGTCTTCGGTTACCTTCGAGATCGGCGAGCAGGTCCGTGTTTCCGACGGTCCTTTCGCATCGTTCAACGGCACTGTGCAGGATGTGGACGAAGAGCGTTCGCGTCTGAAGGTCGAAGTATCCATCTTTGGTCGCGCTACGCCGGTCGAACTCGAATACGCTCAGGTCGAGAAGGTCTGAGCCGGGAGGCGGTCGTAAGCGACTTGTTTTCCTGCGGCGCAAGCCGCGAAGCGCGTGGAAGGTGAGGGCACCTTAGCCGGGTCCTAAAATCCGAACCACGCAACCGCAGCCGCCGGAGTAATTCGGCATTTATTGGCCGGGCAACCGGCCGTCAGTGAAAGGCAGAGAGATATGGCTAAGAAAGTTGCAGGCCAGCTCAAGCTTCAGGTCAAGGCAGGATCGGCTAACCCGTCCCCGCCGATCGGCCCGGCGCTTGGTCAGCGTGGCATTAACATCATGGAATTCTGCAAGGCGTTCAATGCCGCCACGCAGGAAATGGAAAAGGGTATGCCGATTCCGGTCGTCATCACCTACTACCAGGACAAGTCCTTCACCTTCATCATGAAGCAGCCGCCTGTCAGCTACTTCCTGAAGAAGGAAGCGAAGATCCAGTCCGGCTCGAAGACGCCTGGCAAGGGCGCCAACGCAGGCAAGCTCACCAAGGCTCAGATCAAGTCGATCGCCGAAGCCAAGATGAAGGACCTGAACGCAGCTGATATCGAAGGCGCAATGGCGATGATCGAGGGCTCTGCCCGCGCCATGGGCCTGGAAGTGGTAGGATAAGACCATGGCAGGCAAGCGCACCAAGAAGATCAACGAAGGTGTTGATCCCACGAAGCTCTACGCTCTCGACCTCGCTATCAGCATGGTCAAGGAACGGGCTGTCGCCAAGTTCGACGAAACCGTCGAAGTATCGATGAACCTCGGCGTTGACCCGCGTCATGCCGACCAGATGGTTCGCGGCGTTGTCAACCTGCCGAACGGCACGGGCCGTGACGTTCGCGTCGCCGTCTTCGCACGTGGCGCCAAGGCTGATGAAGCCAAGGCTGCAGGTGCTGATGTTGTCGGCGCTGAAGATCTCGTCGAGATCGTTCAGGGCGGCAAGATCGACTTCGATCGCTGCATCGCGACCCCGGACATGATGCCGCTCGTCGGCCGCCTCGGTAAGGTTCTCGGCCCGCGTGGCATGATGCCGAACCCGAAAGTCGGTACCGTCACCATGGACGTCGCCGGTGCCGTCAAGGCTTCCAAGGGCGGCGCTGTCGAGTTCCGCGTCGAGAAGGCTGGTATCGTCCACGCCGGCATCGGCAAGGCTTCGTTCGACGCCAAGGCTCTTGAAGAAAACATCAAGGCCTTCGCTGACGCCGTCATCAAGGCAAAGCCGGCTGGCGCCAAGGGTAACTACGTCAAGCGCGTAGCGATCTCTTCGACCATGGGCCCGGGCGTCAAGATCGAAGTCGCTTCGGTCACGACCGCTTAATCAAGTTTCGCCGGGCTTCGGCCCGGCTCATCAGATTCCGGCCTCGCAAGGGGCCGGGATATTCCGGAGAAATCCGGAATCCTGTCCGAGATTGCAGGTGGTTTTCCCTTAATCACTTGGCCTGCATGAGACGGGTAAGGCCCGAATTTTTGAAGCTCCGCTTCATCGATTTGGTTCGAACCTTGGATGCCTTGTGCCTCTTAGCCTTTCTGGCGCGGAGCGCGAGGGGACAGGATCCTCAAGCGTCGCTTGGGATCATTCGTGATCTCAGGAGGCAAAGGCAACCCGATGGGGCCGGTCACGGTCTCATCTACTGGAGATAGGCAGTGGAAAGAGCGGAAAAACGCGAATTCGTCACGGAACTGAACGAAGTCTTCAAGGCTTCGGGCTCGGTTGTCGTGGCCCACTATGCTGGTGCTACAGTCGCGCAGATGAACGACTTCCGTTCCAAGATGCGCGCAGCTGGCGGTACCGTCAAAGTCGCGAAGAACCGCCTGGCCAAAATCGCCCTTCAGGGTACGGAAGCGGAAGGGATCTCTGGTCTCTTCACCGGTCAGACGCTCATTGCATACAGCAATGACCCGATCACCGCTCCGAAAGTCGTCGTGGATTTCGCCAAGACCAACGATAAGATCGTTGTTTTGGGCGGCGCCATGGGAACAACGACGCTCAACGCCGATGCAGTCAAGTCGCTCGCGACCCTGCCTTCGTTGGACGAACTGCGCGCGAAGCTGCTGGGCATGATCCAGACTCCGGCTACCCGCATTGCAGGCGTTGTTGCAGCACCGGCAAGCCAGCTTGCTCGCGTGTTTTCGGCTTACGCCAAGAAGGACGAAGCCGCATAAGGCGGTTTTTTGCTGTTTATAAACAACCGGTTCGAACCGAACAAAAGGAATTGATACAATGGCTGATCTCGCAAAGATCGTAGACGACCTCTCCTCGCTGACCGTTCTGGAAGCTGCAGAACTGTCCAAGCTTCTCGAAGAAAAGTGGGGCGTTTCCGCTGCTGCTCCGGTAGCAGTTGCTGCTGCTGGCGGTGGCGCTGCTCCGGCTGCTGCTGAAGAAGAAAAGACCGAGTTCGACGTTATCCTGGCTGACGCCGGCGCTAACAAGATCAACGTCATCAAGGAAGTCCGTGGCATCACCGGCCTCGGCCTCAAGGAAGCCAAGGACCTCGTTGAAGCCGCTCCGAAGGCTGTCAAGGAAGGCGTTTCGAAGGCTGAAGCTGCCGACATCAAGAAGAAGCTTGAAGACGCCGGCGCTAAGGTCGACGTTAAGTAATCTTGAACTACATGTGGGGGGTGAGGTTTCTCACCTCCCATTTGTCGTTTCGTTGAACGAATTACCCAAAAGCCGCGTGAAAACGGCTTTTGGGTAATGGGTTCTTCAAGAGGATAGTCTCGAACCAAGACGCGAAGGCAATCCGGCCTCGTGTTTCGGGAAGTGAGACGAGATTGAATTACTCATGATCGACGGGGTCGACTGGCCATCGGTTCCCGTCCGTTGCAGGCCCGGATGCAATTTTGAAGGAGCGACGATGGCTCAGACCCTTTCGTTCAATGGTCGTAGGCGCGTACGCAAGTTTTTCGGTAAGATCCCAGAAGTCGCAGAGATGCCGAACCTCATCGAGGTTCAGAAGGCGTCCTACGACCAATTCCTGATGGTTGAAGAGCCCAAGGGCGGTCGCCCTGACGAGGGCCTTCAGGCAGTTTTCAAGTCCGTTTTCCCGATCACGGATTTTTCCGGCGCTTCGATGCTGGAGTTCGTGTCCTACGAATTCGAGCCGCCGAAGTTCGACGTCGATGAATGCCGGCAGCGCGACCTGACCTATGCGGCGCCGCTGAAGGTGACGCTTCGTCTGATCGTGTTCGATATCGATGAGGATACGGGCGCGAAGTCGATCAAGGACATCAAGGAACAGTCCGTCTACATGGGCGACATGCCGCTCATGACCAATAACGGTACGTTCATCGTCAACGGCACCGAGCGCGTCATCGTTTCGCAGATGCACCGTTCGCCGGGCGTGTTCTTCGACCACGACAAGGGCAAGAGCCACTCTTCCGGCAAGCTGCTCTTCGCGGCTCGCGTCATTCCGTATCGCGGCTCCTGGCTCGATATCGAATTCGACGCCAAGGATATCGTCTACGCCCGTATCGACCGTCGCCGCAAGATTCCGGCAACGTCGCTGCTGATGGCCCTCGGCATGGACGGCGAAGAAATCCTGTCGACCTTCTACACGAAGTCGAACTACGAGCGCGACGGCGACGGCTGGCGTATTCCGTTCACCCCTGAGACCCTCAAGGGTGCGAAGACGATCACCGACATGATCGACGCCGACACCGGCGAAGTGGTCGTCGAAGGCGGCAAGAAGCTGACCCCGCGTCTGCTTCGCCAGCTCTCCGAAAAGGGCCTCAAGGCTCTCAAGGCGACCGACGAAGACCTGTACGGCAACTTCCTTGCCGAAGACATCGTCAACTACTCGACGGGTGAAATCTACCTCGAGGCCGGCGACGAAATCGACGAGAAGACCCTGCCGGTCATCCTGTCGCACGGTTTCGACGAAATCCCGGTTCTCGGCATCGACCACATCAATGTCGGCGCCTACATCCGCAACACGCTGAACGCCGACAAGAACGAGAACCGCCAGGACGCTCTGTTCGACATCTACCGCGTGATGCGTCCGGGTGAACCGCCGACCATGGAATCGGCCGAAGCCATGTTCAACTCGCTGTTCTTCGATGCGGAGCGTTACGACCTCTCCGCCGTTGGCCGCGTGAAGATGAACATGCGTCTCGACCTCGACGTCGCCGACACCGTTCGCACGCTCCGCAAGGAAGACATTCTGGCCGTGGTCAAGATGCTTGTCGAACTGCGCGACGGCAAGGGCGAGATCGACGACATCGACAACCTCGGCAACCGTCGTGTTCGCTCCGTCGGCGAACTGATGGAAAACCAGTACCGTCTCGGCCTGCTCCGCATGGAGCGTGCGATCAAGGAACGTATGTCCTCGATCGAGATCGACACGGTCATGCCGCAGGACCTGATCAACGCCAAGCCGGCAGCAGCCGCTGTTCGCGAATTCTTCGGCTCCTCGCAGCTGTCGCAGTTCATGGACCAGGTGAACCCGCTTTCGGAAATCACCCACAAGCGCCGTCTTTCGGCTCTTGGCCCGGGTGGTCTGACCCGCGAGCGCGCAGGCTTCGAAGTCCGCGACGTTCACCCGACCCACTACGGTCGTATTTGCCCGATCGAAACGCCTGAGGGACCGAACATCGGTCTGATCAACTCGCTGGCTACCTTCGCGCGCGTCAACAAGTACGGCTTCATTGAATCGCCGTACCGCCGCATTGTCGATGGCAAGGTCACGAACGACGTTCTTTACCTCTCCGCAATGGAGGAGGCCAAGTACTACGTCGCACAGGCCAACGCGGAACTGTCGGCCGACGGCGAGTTCGTCGACGAGTTCGTCGTTTGCCGTCACGCCGGCGAAGTTATGCTCGCACCGCGCGACAGCATGAACCTGATGGACGTCTCGCCGAAGCAGGTCGTTTCGGTCGCAGCCGCTCTCATCCCGTTCCTGGAAAACGACGACGCCAACCGCGCGCTCATGGGCTCGAACATGCAGCGTCAGGCCGTGCCTCTGCTGCGTGCCGAAGCTCCGTTCGTCGGCACCGGCATGGAGCCGGTCGTTGCTCGCGACTCCGGCGCCGCCATCGGTGCCCGTCGTAGCGGTGTGGTCGACCAGGTCGACGCGACGCGTATCGTTATCCGCGCGACGGAAGACCTCGATGCCGGCAAGTCCGGCGTTGATATCTACCGCCTGCAGAAGTTCCAGCGTTCGAACCAGAACACCTGCGTCAATCAGCGCCCGCTGGTTACCGTCGGTGACGTCGTCAACCGTGGCGATATCCTCGCCGACGGTCCGTCGACGGACCTGGGCGACCTGGCTCTCGGCCGCAACGCGCTCGTCGCGTTCATGCCGTGGAACGGTTACAACTACGAAGACTCGATCCTGATGTCGGAACGCATCGTCGCTGACGACGTGTTCACCTCCATCCACATCGAAGAATTCGAAGTGATGGCCCGTGACACCAAGCTTGGTCCGGAAGAAATCACGCGCGACATTCCGAACGTTTCGGAAGAAGCGCTGAAGAACCTCGACGAAGCAGGCATCGTATACATCGGCGCTGAAGTTCAGCCGGGCGACATCCTCGTCGGCAAGATTACGCCGAAGGGCGAAAGCCCGATGACGCCGGAAGAAAAGCTTCTGCGCGCCATCTTCGGTGAAAAGGCTTCCGACGTTCGCGACACGTCCATGCGCATGCCTCCGGGCACCTACGGCACGATCGTCGAAGTCCGCGTCTTCAACCGCCACGGCGTTGAAAAAGACGAACGCGCAATGGCGATCGAACGCGAAGAGATCGAACGTCTCGCAAAGGACCGCGACGACGAGCAGGCGATCCTCGACCGTAACGTCTACGGCCGTCTGATCGAGATGCTCCGCGGCCAGTCGTCCATCGCGGGCCCGAAGGGCTTCAAGAAGGGCACTGAGCTGTCGAACGCCGTCGTCTCCGAATACCCCCGCTCGCAGTGGTGGATGTTCGCCGTCGAGGACGAAAAGGTTCAGTCCGAGCTCGAAGCCCTGCGTGGCCAGTACGACGAATCCAAGTCGCGCCTTGAACAGCGCTTCATGGACAAGGTCGAGAAGGTCCAGCGCGGCGACGAAATGCCTCCTGGTGTCATGAAGATGGTCAAGGTCTTCGTCGCTGTGAAGCGCAAGATTCAGCCGGGCGACAAGATGGCCGGCCGTCACGGTAACAAGGGCGTGGTCTCGCGTATCGTGCCTGTCGAAGACATGCCGTTCCTCGAAGACGGCACGCATGTCGACATCTGCTTGAACCCGCTGGGCGTGCCTTCGCGCATGAACGTCGGCCAGATCCTCGAAACCCACCTTGCCTGGGCTTGCGCCGGCATGGGTAAGAAGATCGGCGAGCTGCTCGACCAGTACCGCAAGACGATGGACATCGCCGACCTGAAGGCAGAGCTGACGGACGTCTACTCGTCGCAGGCCAAGGACGAAGTCGCCAACTTCGACGACGACTCGCTCGTCAAGCTGGCCGAACAGTCCCGCCGTGGCGTCTCTATCGCAACGCCGGTCTTCGACGGTGCGCATGAGCCTGACGTTGCCTCGATGCTGAAGAAGGCAGGTCTGCACGAAAGTGGTCAGTCGGTTCTGTACGACGGCCGCACGGGCGAACCCTTCGACCGCAAGGTCACCGTCGGCTACATGTACATGATCAAGCTGAACCACCTTGTCGACGACAAGATCCACGCTCGTTCGATCGGTCCTTACTCGCTCGTCACCCAGCAGCCGCTCGGTGGTAAGGCGCAGTTCGGCGGTCAGCGCTTCGGGGAAATGGAAGTCTGGGCTCTGGAAGCATACGGCGCAGCTTACACGCTGCAGGAAATGCTCACGGTCAAGTCCGACGACGTCGCCGGTCGTACCAAGGTCTACGAAGCCATCGTCCGTGGCGACGACACGTTCGAAGCGGGTATTCCCGAAAGCTTCAACGTTCTCGTCAAGGAAATGCGCTCACTGGGTCTTTCCGTCGAGCTCGAGAACTCGAAGGTTGACGAGCAGCAGACCGGCCAGTTGCCGGACGCCGCCGAGTAACCACCTGATAGGGTGCGCGCTGTCCTGCAGCGCGCACCGTCCCAGCTCTGGCCCCGTAACGTGTTGGCCGGGAAGGGACGATTTCGCCGCATTCTGCGGTTATTGTCGTTTTTTCGCGATGGCGCGGCGCCCGGGATTTGCCGCTGACCATCGCAGTTTGAGGGCTTTCAGCCCATGAAGGAGACAGGCATGAACCAAGAGGTCATGAATCTTTTCAATCCGCAGGTGCCTGCGCAGAATTTCGATTCCATCCGGATCTCGATTGCGTCTCCGGAGAAGATTCTCTCCTGGTCTTATGGTGAGATCAAGAAGCCGGAAACGATCAACTATCGTACGTTCAAGCCTGAACGCGATGGTCTGTTCTGCGCCCGCATCTTCGGACCGATCAAGGACTACGAATGCTTGTGCGGTAAGTACAAGCGCATGAAGTACAAGGGCATCATCTGCGAAAAGTGCGGCGTCGAAGTTACGCTGTCGCGCGTTCGCCGTGAGCGCATGGGCCATATCGAGCTCGCAGCTCCCGTTGCCCACATCTGGTTCCTGAAGTCGCTGCCCTCGCGCATCTCGACGCTGCTCGACATGACGCTAAAGGATGTCGAGCGCGTTCTCTACTTCGAACACTACATCGTCACCGAGCCGGGCCTCACCGCGCTCAAGGAGCACCAGCTCCTGACGGAAGAAGAGTACATGCTGGCCGTCGATGAATACGGCGAAGACCAGTTCACAGCCATGATCGGCGCCGAAGCCATCTTCGAGATGCTGGCATCGATGAACCTTGAGAAGATCGCGGGCGACCTGCGCTCGGATCTGGCCGACACCACGTCGGATCTCAAGCAGAAGAAGCTGATGAAACGCCTGAAGATCGTCGAGAACTTCATGGAGTCGGGCAACCGTCCGGAATGGATGATCATGAAGGTCGTCCCGGTCATCCCGCCGGACCTGCGCCCGCTGGTTCCGCTCGATGGCGGCCGTTTCGCGACGTCCGATCTGAACGATCTGTACCGCCGCGTCATCAACCGTAACAACCGTCTGAAGCGCCTGATCGAACTGCGCGCTCCCGGCATCATCATCCGCAACGAAAAGCGCATGCTGCAGGAATCTGTGGACGCGCTGTTCGACAACGGCCGCCGTGGCCGCGTCATCACCGGCGCCAACAAGCGTCCGCTGAAGTCGCTGTCCGACATGCTGAAGGGCAAGCAGGGCCGCTTCCGCCAGAACCTTCTCGGCAAGCGCGTCGACTATTCCGGCCGTTCGGTCATCGTGACCGGTCCGGAACTGAAGCTGCACCAGTGCGGCCTGCCGAAGAAGATGGCGCTCGAGCTCTTCAAGCCGTTCATCTACGCCCGCCTCGACGCCAAGGGTTACTCCTCGACCGTCAAGCAGGCCAAGAAGCTGGTTGAAAAGGAAAAGCCTGAGGTCTGGGATATCCTCGATGAGGTCATCCGCGAGCATCCGGTTCTCCTGAACCGCGCACCGACGCTGCACCGCCTGGGTATCCAGGCCTTCGAACCTATCCTGGTCGAAGGCAAGGCCATCCAGCTGCACCCGCTCGTCTGCACGGCCTTCAACGCCGACTTCGACGGTGACCAGATGGCCGTTCACGTGCCGCTGTCGCTCGAAGCCCAGCTCGAAGCCCGCGTCCTGATGATGTCGACGAACAACATCCTGCACCCGGCAAACGGTGCACCGATCATCGTTCCGTCGCAGGACATGGTTCTCGGCCTCTACTACCTCGCGATCATGAACCAGAACGAGCCGGGCGAAGGCATGGCCTTCTCCGACCTCGGTGAACTGCATCACGCGCTCGAAAACAAGGTCGTGACGCTGCACTCCAAGATCCGCGGCCGCTTCAAGTCGATTGACGAGGATGGCAAGCCCTACTCGAAGATCTATGAAACGACCCCTGGTCGTCTGCTCATCGGCGAACTGCTGCCGAAGAACGGCAAGGTGACCTTCGACATCTGCAACCAGGAAATGACCAAGAAGAACATCTCCAAGATGATCGACACGGTCTACCGTCATTGCGGTCAGAAGGACACGGTCATCTTCTGCGACCGCATCATGCAGCTCGGCTTCACCCACGCCTGCCGCGCCGGCATTTCGTTCGGCAAGGACGACATGGTTATCCCGGATTCCAAGGCGAAGATCGTTGGCGACACCGAAAACCTCGTCAAGGAATACGAGCAGCAGTACAATGACGGCCTGATCACTCAGGGCGAAAAGTACAACAAGGTCGTTGACGCATGGGGCAAGGCAACCGAAAAGGTCGCCGAAGACATGATGGCCCGCATTAAGGCCGTCGAATTCGACGACAAGACCGGTCGCCAGAAGCCGATGAACGCCATCTACATGATGTCGCACTCGGGTGCCCGTGGTTCTCCGAACCAGATGCGTCAGCTGGGCGGCATGCGCGGTCTCATGGCCAAGCCGTCGGGTGAAATCATCGAAACGCCGATCACGTCGAACTTCAAGGAAGGTCTGACCGTCAACGAGTACTTCAACTCGACCCACGGTGCACGTAAGGGTCTTGCGGACACGGCTCTGAAGACGGCTAACTCCGGTTACCTGACCCGTCGTCTCGTCGACGTCGCCCAGGATTGCATCGTCAACCTCGTGGATTGCGGCACCGACAAGGGCCTCACCATGACCGCCATCGTCGATGCCGGTCAGGTCGTTGCTTCGCTCGGCGCTCGTATCCTCGGCCGTACGGCTCTCGACGATATCGATCATCCGGTTACCGGCGAACGTCTCGTCGACGCCGGCAAGATGATCCTCGAGCCCGATGTCATCGAGATCGAAAAGGCTGGTATCCAGTCGATCCGCATCCGTTCGGCTCTGACCTGCGAAGTTCAGACCGGAGTTTGCTCCGTCTGCTACGGTCGCGACCTTGCACGCGGTACGCCCGTCAACATGGGCGAAGCCGTCGGCGTTATCGCGGCTCAGTCGATCGGCGAGCCGGGCACGCAGCTCACCATGCGTACGTTCCACCTTGGTGGCACGGCAAACGTGGTCGACCAGTCGTTCCTGGAAGCCTCGTACGAAGGTACGATCCAGATCAAGAACCGCAACGTTCTGCGCAACTCGGACAACGTCCTCGTCGCGATGGGCCGCAACATGACCGTTCAGATCCTGGACGAGCGTGGTGTCGAGCGCTCCTCGCAGCGTGTTGCTTACGGTTCGAAGCTGCATGTGGACGAAGGCGACAAGGTCAAGCGCGGTCAGCGTCTGGCAGAGTGGGACCCCTACACCCGTCCGATGATGACGGAAGTGGCTGGTACCGTTCAGTTCGAAGACGTTGTCGACGGTCTCTCCGTTCTCGAAGCGACCGACGAATCCACGGGTATCACCAAGCGTCAGGTTATCGACTGGCGTTCGACCCCGCGCGGTTCGGACCTCAAGCCGGCAATCGTCATTCTCGATGCCAGCGGCAGCGTCATGAAGCTGCCGCGCGGTGCCGATGCACGCTTCCAGCTGTCGGTCGACGCGATCCTGTCGGTCGAGCCTGGTCAGAAGGTTTCCCAGGGTGACGTGCTTGCACGTTCGCCGCTGGAAAGCGCAAAGACCAAGGACATCACCGGTGGTCTGCCGCGTGTTGCCGAACTGTTCGAAGCGCGTCGTCCGAAGGACCACGCCATCATCGCTGAGATCGATGGTACGATCCGCCTCGGCCGCGACTACAAGAACAAGCGTCGCGTCATCATCGAGCCGGCGGAAGACGGTGTCGAGCCTGTCGAATACCTGATCCCGAAGGGCAAGCCCTTCCACCTTCAGGAAGGCGACTACATCGAAAAGGGTGATTACATCCTCGACGGTAACCCGGCTCCGCACGACATCCTGGCGATCAAGGGCGTCGAGGCTCTGGCTTCGTACCTGGTCAACGAAATCCAGGAAGTCTATCGTCTTCAGGGCGTTGTCATCAACGACAAGCACATCGAAGTGATTGTCCGTCAGATGCTGCAGAAGGTGGAAATCACCGATGCAGGCGACTCGACCTATATCGTCGGCGACAACGTCGACCGTATCGAGCTCGAAGACGTCAACGACGGCTTGATCGAACAGGGCAAGAAGCCGGCCTACGGCGATCCGGTTCTGCTCGGCATCACCAAGGCGTCGCTGCAGACGCCGTCCTTCATCTCGGCCGCTTCCTTCCAGGAAACGACGAAGGTGCTGACGGAAGCTGCG
The DNA here is from genome assembly GCF_030380735.1 of Rhizobium sp. S152. Taxonomy (GTDB): domain Bacteria; phylum Pseudomonadota; class Alphaproteobacteria; order Rhizobiales; family Rhizobiaceae; genus Rhizobium. Next base: position 264,996 of record NZ_JAUDRZ010000030.1, read on the forward strand.
ATCGCCGGCAAGACCGACGGCCTGCAGGGTCTGAAGGAAAACGTCATCGTTGGCCGCCTCATCCCGGCCGGTACCGGTGGCACCATGACGCAGATCCGCCGTATCGCGACCTCGCGCGACGAGCTGATCCTGGAAGAGCGCCGCAAGGGTACGGGTGCGGATGTCGCAACCCCGATGCTCCAGGATCTCGCCAGCGAAAACGCACCGGCTGCCGAGTAATCGGCAGCGCGGTCCGCGCGATGGAAAAGACAAGAAAGCCGCCCGGAGCGATCCGGGCGGCTTTTTCGTTTCAGATTTTGAAGCGGGCAGGGGCTGCGTGGTTCAGCCGATCATTGGCAGGCAATGTTCCATGCCGTACGTCCGGAAACTCAGGCTCATCGAAAACCAGAAGCCGGTCACGCCATGTGGCGTAGATCAGCACTTTCAGCGCATCCGGCTCCATGCCCGTCTCAGCTGAACCGGATGATGGCGACTTCGCCGTCGACGGCGCCCTGATAGGCGGAAGCGTGCGGCTCTTCCGCCGGTACTTCCGTCAGCATACCGATCTGGTCGAGGTCGGCCTCGATGAAGCCTTCTTCGGCCAGTGCGTTGAGCGCCGTGCGTACGGCGCTGTCCTCGTCGGCGCCCCTCAGCATGATGTGAAGGTCGACACCCTCACTGGCATCGGTTTCATATCCTTTGCCGATGATGATGAAGACCATCGGGCCTTCGGAATTGTTGTCGTTGTCGGGAGAAGTAATCATCCTAAGTCCTTCGATTCGGATTTGAATCTGTTTTCAGGCACTTGGCCCTTGCAATCTGTGATTCCTTAGCCGCTTTCGCCGCAATGCCCAAGTTTAACTTGGCGTCTCCCGCCGATTTTGCCATAAGCTCCCCAAAGAGGGCCGAAAGGCTGCGTTTCAAGGCGTTCCGCCGAAGATTATTTCTTAACAGCCTTGACGCGAGGACGGGAAACCAGTAGTACCCGCGCCATCGGAACCCATGTGAGGCATGGCCATCGGGAGCGACGCGCCCCTGATATCACCTCAAACAAGGTTCGAAACGCACGTTGAAGATATGTTGCCTGCACGCATGACGCATTTCTTTTGCGTCCTCTGCTCTCGGTGGTCCATCTGCAAAAACAGATCGGGCCACGTTTTGCGCATTGAGACAAGCGTGTGATCTTGCCGGAGACGGCGTGAGTTACGCCCGCAAGGGTTCTGAGATAGAAACGTAAGGGATGGTTGAATGCCTACCGTAAACCAGCTGATCCGCAAGCCGCGCCAGCCAAACGTAAAGCGTAACAAGGTTCCTGCACTGCAGGAAAACCCGCAGAAGCGTGGTGTTTGCACCCGCGTCTACACCACGACGCCGAAGAAGCCGAACTCGGCTCTCCGTAAGGTCGCCAAGATTCGTCTCACCAACGGCTTTGAAGTCATCGGTTACATTCCTGGCGAAGGTCACAACCTTCAGGAACACTCCGTTGTCATGATCCGCGGCGGCCGCGTAAAGGACCTTCCGGGTGTCCGTTACCACATCATCCGCGGCGTTCTCGATACCCAGGGTGTCAAGAACCGCAAGCAGCGTCGTTCCAAGTACGGTGCGAAGCGTCCGAAGTAATTCGGACTTTTTTTGAATTCGGCGCTGCGTGAGGTCCTCCGCGTGGTAAAGCGCCTTAACGGTTAAGAGACGAGAAGTATGTCCAGACGTCACAGAGCAGAAAAGCGCGAGATCAACCCGGACCCGAAGTTCGGCGATCTCATCGTCACCAAGTTCATGAATGCGATCATGCTCGACGGCAAGAAGTCCGTCGCTGAAAGCATTGTTTACGGCGCGTTTGACTCCGTAGCGAACAAGTCGAAGCAGGAGCCGCTGGTTGTTTTCCACGCCGCCCTCGACAACATTGCTCCGCACGTAGAAGTCCGTTCGCGCCGCGTTGGTGGTGCTACGTATCAGGTTCCAGTCGATGTTCGTCCCGAGCGTCGTCAGGCCCTCGCAATTCGCTGGCTGATCACTGCCGCTCGCAAGCGCAATGAAACGACGATGGTCGATCGCCTGTCCGGCGAGCTTCTCGATGCATCCAACAACCGTGGCAGCGCCGTCAAGAAGCGCGAAGACACGCACAAGATGGCTGATGCCAACCGTGCGTTCTCGCACTATCGCTGGTAATCCCGAACGGTTCCGAAAGGCAGTCCATTATGGCTCGCGAATATAAAATCGAAGACTACCGTAATTTCGGTATCATGGCGCACATCGACGCCGGCAAGACGACGACGACCGAGCGTATCCTTTACTACACCGGCAAGTCGCACAAGATCGGCGAAGTGCACGATGGCGCGGCCACGATGGACTGGATGGAGCAGGAACAGGAACGTGGCATCACGATCACTTCCGCTGCGACCACGACCTTCTGGAAGGGTCGCGACGGCAAGATGCGCCGCTTCAACATCATCGACACTCCCGGCCACGTCGACTTCACCATTGAAGTCGAGCGTTCGCTGCGCGTTCTCGATGGTGCTGTTGCCCTTCTCGACGCCAACGCAGGCGTAGAGCCGCAGACGGAAACCGTCTGGCGTCAGGCTGAGAAGTACAACGTTCCGCGCATGATCTTCTGCAACAAGATGGACAAGACCGGCGCTGACTTCTACCGCTCCGTCGAGATGATCAAGACCCGTCTCGGTGCAACGGCCGTCGTCATGCAGCTGCCGATCGGCGCTGAAAGCGAATTCAAGGGCGTTGTCGACCTGATCGAGATGAACGCGCTCATCTGGCGCGATGAATCGCTCGGCGCCCAGTGGGACGTTGTCGAAATCCCTGCCGACATGAAGGAAAAGGCTGAAGAATATCGCGAAAAGCTGATCGAGACCGTTGTCGAGATCGACGAAGCCGCGATGGAAGCCTACCTCGAAGGCAACATGCCCGACAACGACCAGATCCGCGCGCTCGTCCGTCGCGGCACGATCGACGTCAAGTTCCACCCGATGTTCTGCGGCACCGCCTTCAAGAACAAGGGCGTTCAGCCGCTCCTCGACGCTGTTGTCGACTACCTGCCGTCGCCGCTCGACATTCCGGCGATCAAGGGTATCGACTTCAAGACGGAAGCCGAAATCGAACGTCATGCTGACGACGCCGAGCCGCTTTCCATGCTCGCGTTCAAGATCATGAACGACCCCTTCGTCGGTTCGCTCACCTTCGCCCGCATCTACTCCGGCAAGCTCGAAAAGGGCGCGTCGGTCATGAACACGGTCAAGGACAAGCGCGAGCGCGTCGGCCGCATGCTGCAGATGCACTCCAACTCGCGTGAAGACATCGAAGAAGCCTTCGCAGGCGACATCGTTGCTCTTGCCGGCCTCAAGGAAACCACCACTGGCGATACGCTCTGCGATCCGCTGAAGCCGGTTATCCTCGAGCGCATGGAATTCCCCGAGCCGGTCATCCAGATCGCGATCGAGCCGAAGACCAAGGGCGACCAGGAAAAGATGGGTCTCGCGCTCAACCGTCTGGCTGCTGAAGATCCGTCCTTCCGCGTGAAGACTGACCAGGAATCCGGTCAGACGATCATCGCCGGTATGGGCGAACTTCACCTCGACATTCTCGTCGACCGTATGCGTCGTGAGTTCAAGGTCGAAGCAACCGTCGGTGCTCCGCAGGTCGCCTACCGCGAAACCATCACGCGTCAGCACGAAGAAGACTACACGCACAAGAAGCAGTCCGGTGGTACCGGTCAGTTCGCGCGCGTCAAGATCATCTTCGAACCGAACCCGGAAGGCGAAGACTTCAAGTTCGAATCCAAGATCGTCGGCGGTGCAGTTCCGAAGGAATACATCCCGGGCGTTCAGAAGGGTATCGAAAGCGTTCTGTCCTCCGGTCCGCTGGCTGGCTTCCCGATGCTCGGCGTCAAGGCGACGCTCATCGACGGTGCCTTCCACGATGTTGACTCGTCGGTTCTGGCGTTCGAAATCGCTTCGCGTGCCTGCTTCCGTGAAGCAGCCAAGAAGGCCGGCGCTCAGCTCCTCGAGCCGATGATGAAGGTCGAAGTCGTAACGCCGGAAGACTACGTCGGCGACGTTATCGGCGACCTGAACTCGCGTCGTGGCCAGATCCAGGGCCAGGAAACCCGCGGTATCGCTGTTGTCATCAACGCGAACGTCCCGCTGGCGAACATGTTCAAGTACGTCGACAACCTGCGCTCCATGTCGCAGGGCCGCGCCCAGTACACGATGACCTTCGATCACTACGCGCCGGTCCCGTCGAACGTCGCAAACGAGATCCAGGCAAAGTATTCCGGTCAGAAGTGACCGGAATACCAATTGACCGATAACAAGAATTAGATCCCCTCGGGGACTAGCAGAATTGGAGAGCCTAAATGGCAAAGAGTAAGTTTGAGCGCAACAAGCCGCACGTTAACATCGGCACGATCGGCCACGTTGACCACGGCAAGACGTCTCTGACGGCAGCGATCACGAAGTTCTTCGGCGAGTTCAAGGCGTACGACCAGATCGACGCTGCTCCGGAAGAAAAGGCACGCGGCATCACCATCTCGACGGCACACGTCGAATACGAGACGCCGAACCGCCACTACGCGCACGTCGACTGCCCCGGCCACGCCGACTACGTCAAGAACATGATCACCGGTGCTGCCCAGATGGACGGCGCGATCCTGGTTTGCTCGGCTGCCGACGGCCCGATGCCGCAGACCCGCGAGCACATCCTGCTGGCTCGTCAGGTTGGCGTTCCTGCCATCGTCGTGTTCCTCAACAAGGTCGACCAGGTTGACGACGCAGAACTCCTCGAGCTCGTCGAGCTGGAAGTTCGCGAACTTCTGTCGTCCTACGACTTCCCGGGCGACGACATCCCGGTCATCAAGGGCTCGGCTCTGGCCGCTCTCGAAGATTCGGACAAGAAGATCGGCGAAGACGCGATCCGCGAACTGATGGAAGCGGTCGACGCCTACATCCCAACGCCTGAGCGTCCGATCGACCAGCCGTTCCTGATGCCGATCGAAGACGTGTTCTCGATCTCGGGCCGTGGTACGGTTGTGACCGGCCGCGTCGAGCGTG
>NZ_JAUDRZ010000030.1:270044-731547 GCF_030380735.1 Rhizobium sp. S152
GATCGTCGGCATCCGCGCCACCTCGAAGACGACGGTTACCGGCGTTGAAATGTTCCGCAAGCTGCTCGATCAGGGCCAGGCTGGCGACAACATCGGCGCACTGGTTCGCGGTGTGAACCGTGATGGCGTTGAGCGTGGTCAGATCCTGTGCAAGCCGGGCTCTGTCAAGCCGCACAAGAAGTTCATGGCCGAAGCCTACATCCTGACGAAGGAAGAAGGCGGCCGTCATACGCCGTTCTTCACCAACTACCGTCCGCAGTTCTACTTCCGTACGACTGACGTGACCGGTATCGTCTCGCTGCCGGAAGGCACGGAAATGGTTATGCCTGGCGACAACGTCACCGTTGCCGTCGAGCTGATCGTTCCGATCGCGATGGAAGAAAAGCTGCGCTTCGCTATCCGCGAAGGCGGCCGTACCGTCGGCGCCGGCATCGTCGCTTCGATCGTCGAGTAATCTTCGCAACGGCCGCTCTCAACGGAGTGGCCGCTTCGATGACAATATTATGAAGCAAGTGGCTCCGGCCGCTTGCTTATTACAAGAAAATGTTGCACATGGCGCGCGAGCGCTATTTGCGCCCTGCTTCGTTTATCGAAGCGGGTGAAGACAGCAAACAATAAGGTGGGCCGAAAGGCCTGAAGACTGGATAGGGGCCCGGTTCGCCGCAGCCTCCATCGATCTTTGAAACCGGTGGTCCGCCTTAGGAATAAGAACAGCCCGTGCCTATCCGAAAGGCGCACGGGATAACAAACACAAGGATAACGTCGAATGAACGGCCAAAATATCCGCATTCGCCTGAAGGCGTTCGATCACCGCATTCTCGACGCTTCGACGCGCGAGATCGTGTCGACGGCGAAGCGCACCGGCGCAAGCGTCCGGGGCCCCGTTCCGCTTCCGACTCGCATCGAGAAGTTTACGGTCAACCGGTCCCCCCACATCGACAAGAAGAGCCGCGAGCAGTTCGAGATGCGCACGCATAAGCGCCTCCTCGACATCGTTGACCCGACGCCGCAGACGGTAGACGCGCTGATGAAGCTCGATCTCGCCGCTGGTGTCGATGTTGAGATCAAGCTCTGAGCCTGGCTCGAGCTGAGTTGGAAGGATTGAACCGATGCGTTCAGGTGTGATTGCACAGAAGGTCGGCATGACCCGCGTCTATAACGACGCCGGCGAACATGTTCCGGTAACAGTACTGCGTATGGAAGGCTGCCAGGTCGTAGCCCAGCGCACAGTAGAAAAGAACGGCTATGCCGCAGTTCAGCTTGGTGCTGGCACGGCTAAGGTCAAGAACACGTCCAAGGCCATGCGCGGCAACTTCGCAGTTGCCAACGTTGAGCCGAAGGCGAAGCTTGCTGAATTCCGCGTGACGGAAGACAACCTGCTTGACGTCGGCACCGAGATCAAGGCTGGCCACTTCGCCGCCGGACAGCTCGTCGATGTCACCGGCACGACGATTGGTAAGGGCTTTGCCGGCGCCATGAAGCGTCACGGCTTCGGCGGTCTGCGCGCCACGCACGGTGTGTCGGTTTCGCACCGCTCGCACGGTTCGACCGGCTCGCGCCAGGATCCGGGCAAGGTTTTCAAGAACAAGAAGATGGCTGGTCACATGGGCCAGACGCGCGTAACGACTCAGAACCTTGAAGTGGTTTCGACCGACGAAGATCGTGGTCTGATCCTGGTCAAGGGTGCAGTACCCGGTTCCAAGGGTGCCTGGATCATCGTGCGCGACGCCGTCAAGTCGGCCGCGAAGTAAGGGAGCCAGACCAATGGAATTCAACGTCAAGACCCTCGAGGGAAAAGACGCAGGGAAGGTTTCTCTTTCTGATGCGATTTTCGGTCTCGAGCCCCGCGAAGACATTCTCGCCCGCGTTATCCGCTGGCAGCTTGCCAAGAAGCAGCAGGGCACCCACCAGGCAAAGGGCCGCGCCGACGTATGGCGCACCGGCGCCAAGATGTACAAGCAGAAGGGTACGGGCCGCGCTCGTCACCATTCGGCTCGTGCTCCGCAGTTCCGCGGCGGTGGTAAGGCTCACGGCCCGGTCGCTCGTAGCCATGAACACGACCTTCCGAAGAAGGTTCGCGCTCTCGGCCTGCGTCACGCCCTCTCGGCCAAGCTGAAGTCCGACGATGTCATCATCATCGACAACCTGGTTGCTGCAGAAGCAAAGACCAAGGCTCTGGCTTCGACCTTCGCTACGCTCGGCCTGACCAACGCTCTCTTCATCGGCGGCGCTGAACTTGATGGCAACTTCAAGCTCGCAGCACAGAACATCCCGAATATCGATGTTCTGCCGATCCAGGGCATCAACGTTTATGACATCGTGCGCCGCGGCAAGCTCGTGCTTTCCAAGGCTGCCGTTGAAGCTCTAGAGGAGCGTTTCAAGTGACCGATCTTCGCCACTATGATGTGATCGTCTCGCCGGCGATCACCGAAAAGTCCACTCTGGTTTCCGAAAACAACCAGGTTGTTTTCAACGTCGCCAAGACGGCGTCGAAGCCGGAAATCAAGGCTGCAGTCGAGGCGCTCTTCGGCGTCAAGGTCACGGCCGTCAACACTCTGCTCCGCAAGGGCAAGACCAAGCGTTTCCGCGGTTTTGTCGGCAAGCAGAAGGACGTGAAGAAGGCTGTCGTGACGCTGGCTGAAGGCCAGACGATCGACGTCTCCACCGGTCTCTGAGGAATAAAAAGATGGCATTGAAAACATTCAATCCTACAACCCCGAGCCAGCGTCAGCTGGTCATCGTCGACCGCTCGTCGCTCTACAAGGGCAAGCCGGTCAAGGCGCTGACGGAAGGTCTGTCGAAGAGCGGTGGTCGTAACAACCTCGGCCGCATCACGGCTCGCTTCATCGGTGGTGGTCACAAGCGTACGTACCGCCTGATCGACTTCAAGCGTCGCAAGTTCGACGTCGAAGGCACGGTCGAGCGTATCGAATACGACCCGAACCGTACCGCGTTCATCGCGCTCGTCTCCTACGCTGACGGCGAACAGGCCTACATCATCGCTCCGCAGCGTCTTGCTGCTGGCGACAAGGTCATCGCTTCGGAAAAGGCTGTCGACGTAAAGCCCGGCAACACCATGCCGTTGCAGTACATCCCTGTTGGCTCCATCATCCACAACGTGGAAATGAAGCCGGGCAAGGGCGGTCAGATCGCTCGCTCTGCTGGCTCCTACGCTCAGCTCGTCGGTCGCGACCAGGGCATGGCGATCCTTCGCCTGAACTCTGGCGAACAGCGCCTCGTGCACGGCACCTGCCTTGCTTCGATCGGTGCGGTTTCGAACCCGGATCACGCCAACATCAACGACGGCAAGGCCGGTCGTACCGTATGGCGCGGCAAGCGTCCGCATAACCGCGGCGTTGTCATGAACCCGGTCGACCACCCGCACGGCGGTGGTGAAGGTCGTACCTCTGGTGGTCGTCACCCGGTTACTCCGTGGGGCAAGCCGACCAAGGGCAAGCGCACCCGGTCGAACAAGTCGACCGACAAGATGATCATGCGCTCGCGTCACCAGCGTAAGAAGTAAGAGAGGAAGTCTCCAATGGCTCGTTCAGTATGGAAAGGTCCGTTCGTTGACGGCTATCTTCTCAAGAAGGCTGAGAAGGTTCGTGAAGGCGGACGTGCAGAAGTAATCAAGATCTGGAGCCGTCGCTCCACGATCCTGCCGCAGTTCGTCGGTCTCACCTTCGGCGTCTACAACGGCAGCAAGCATGTTCCGGTCAGCGTCAATGAAGACATGGTCGGTCACAAATTCGGTGAATTCTCTCCGACCCGGACCTACTACGGTCACGGTGCGGACAAGAAGGCAAAGAGGAAGTAATCATGGGCAAGGCAAAAGCCGAACGCCGGCTGAAGGACAACGAGGCGCAAGCAGTCGCCCGTACGCTCCGCGTCAGCCCACAGAAGCTCAACCTGGTTGCTGCGGCCATCCGCGGCAAGAAGGTCGAACGTGCACTCGCTGAGCTGGAATTCTCCCGCAAGCGGATCGCCGGTGCTGTCAAGAAGACGCTTGAATCTGCAATCGCAAACGCCGAGAACAACCATGATCTCGACGTTGACTCGCTGGTCGTGGCTGAAGCCTACGTCGGCAAGTCGATCGTCATGAAGCGTTTCCACGCTCGTGGCCGCGGTCGTGCGTCGCGCATTGAAAAGCCCTTTGCGCACCTGACGATCGTCGTTCGCGAAGTTGAAGCTGCCACCGAGGAGGCCGCATAATGGGTCAGAAAATCAATCCAATTGGTTTCCGTCTTGGCATCAACCGTACCTGGGACAGCCGCTGGTTCGCGGACAACGCAGAATACGGCCAGCTGCTGCACGAAGACCTGAAGATGCGCAAGTTCGTCATGAGCGAACTGAAGCAGGCCGGTATCGCCAAGGTGGTCATCGAGCGTCCGCACAAGAAGTGCCGCGTCACGATCCACTCGGCTCGTCCGGGCCTCATCATCGGCAAGAAGGGCGCAGACATCGACAAGCTCCGCAAGAAGCTGTCGGACATGACGAATTCCGAAACGCACCTCAACATCGTTGAAGTTCGTAAGCCGGAAGTCGACGCTACGCTCGTCGCACAGTCGATCGCTCAGCAGCTCGAGCGTCGTGTTGCTTTCCGTCGCGCCATGAAGCGTGCCGTTCAGTCTGCAATGCGTCTTGGCGCCGAAGGCATCAAGATCACCTGCGCAGGCCGTCTCGGCGGTGCTGAAATCGCTCGTACGGAATGGTACCGCGAAGGTCGCGTTCCGCTGCACACGCTGCGCGCTGACATCGACTACGGCACAGCCGAAGCGGAAACCGCTTTTGGTATTTGCGGCATCAAGGTTTGGATCTTCAAGGGCGAAATCCTTGAGCACGATCCGATGGCCTCCGAGCGCCGCGCACTCGAGGGTGATGCTCAGGGTCCGGCTAGCCGTGACCGCGATCGTCGCCGCGACAACGCTTGATAGCGTTGGTGGCACATAAGTTCGGAGAATAAGAAATGTTGCAGCCAAAGCGTACTAAGTACCGCAAGCAATTCAAGGGCCGCATCAAGGGCGTCGCCAAGGGAGGTTCCGACCTCGCATTCGGCGAATTCGGCCTTAAGGCTCAGGAGCCAAACCGCGTGAATGCACGCGAGATCGAAGCGGCTCGCCGCGCGATCACGCGTTACATGAAGCGTGCTGGCCGCGTGTGGATCCGCGTGTTCCCGGATGTTCCGGTAACCGCTAAGCCGACCGAAGTCCGTATGGGTAAGGGTAAGGGCTCTGTTGAATATTGGGCATGCAAGGTCAAGCCAGGCCGCATGATGTTCGAGATCGACGGCGTCAGCGAAGAAATCGCTCGCGAAGCGCTTCGCCTCGGCTCTGCCAAGCTCTCGGTCAAGACGCGCTTCGTACAGCGCATTGCAGAGTAAGGAGCAAGGCACATGAAAGCCGAAGAAGTTCGCGGCCTGACGGCCGATCAGCTCAAGGACAAGCTCGCCGACCTGAAGAAGGAGCAGTTCAACCTGCGCTTCCAGAAGGCCACCGGTCAGCTCGAAAAGTCCTCCCGCGTCAATGAAGTTCGCAAGGACATCGCCCGCGTGAAAACCATTGCCCGCCAGAAGGCGGCAGAAGCAAAGGCCTAAGAATATGCCGAAGCGCATCCTGCAGGGCGTCGTCGTTGGCGACAAGAACGAGAAGACTGTAGTTGTCCGCGTTGAGCGTCGTTTCGCTCATCCGCTGATGCAGAAGACCGTTCGTCGTTCCAAGAAGTACAAGGCCCACGACGAAAACAATCAGTACAAGATTGGCGATACCGTATCCATCGAGGAATGCGCGCCGATCTCCAAGGACAAGCGCTGGACGGTCGTAGCCGCCCAGGCCAAGTAAGAATTTCGCGCGAGGCCTTGCGTCTCGCGCAAATTTCTGTATGAAGCAGCGTCAGAACGCTCGTTCGTCGAGCGTTCTTTTGCTTTGAGCGCACGGAAGGTCCCGTAGGGAAACCACCCTGGCACGATCGATCCCGCGCTATTCAAGCTAATGCCGTATTTCGCCTGCTCTTGTGGCAAGCGGTCGGCTGAAAATTTTCATATGCCGGGGTAGGGGGCGCAAGCCCAACCATTCCGGTAAACCAAGAAGGCGACCTGATATGATTCAGATGCAAACAAACCTCGACGTGGCGGATAATTCCGGCGCACGTCGTGTCATGTGCATCAAGGTGCTGGGCGGTTCTAAGCGCAAGTATGCTTCGATCGGCGACGTTATCGTCGTTTCGATCAAGGAAGCTATTCCGCGCGGCCGCGTGAAGAAGGGTGACGTGATGAAGGCGGTTGTTGTTCGCACCGCCAAGGAAATCCGTCGCGTTGATGGTTCCATCATCCGCTTCGACACCAATGCAGCAGTCCTCATCGACAACAAGAAAGAGCCGATCGGCACTCGTATCTTCGGACCGGTTCCGCGCGAACTTCGCGCAAAGAACCATATGAAGATCATCTCGCTCGCTCCAGAAGTACTGTAAGGAGCGCGAACGATGCAAAAGATTCGTAAGGGCGACACGGTCGTCATGCTCGCAGGCAAGGACAAGGGCCGTACCGGCGAAGTCCTCCAGGTTCTGCCCAAGGAAGATCGCGCCGTAGTTCGTGGCGTCAACGTCGTGAAGCGCCACCAGCGCCAGACGCAGACCCAGGAAGCTGGCATCATCAGCAAGGAAGCTTCGGTTCACTTGTCCAACGTCTCGATCATCGACAAGGATGGCAAGCCCACCCGCGTCGGTTTCAAGGTCGTTGACGGCAAGAAGGTCCGTGTAGCTAAGCGTTCCGGTGAGGTGATCTGATGGCTGAGGCAAAGTACGAGCCGCGGCTCAAGAAGGAATATGTCGAGCGCATTCGTGCGGCGATGCAGGAGAAGTTCTCCTACGCCAACGAAATGATGATCCCGAAGCTCGACAAGATCGTTATCAACATGGGTGTTGGCGAAGCAACGGCTGATTCGAAGAAGCCGACTGTTGCCGCCGCCGATCTGGCCGCTATTGCTGGTCAGAAGCCGGTTATCACCCGTGCTCGCAACTCCATCGCTGGCTTCAAGGTCCGCGAAGATATGCCGATCGGCGCAAAGGTTACCCTGCGCGGCGCTCGCATGTACGAGTTCCTGGACCGTCTCGTGAACATCGCGCTTCCGCGCGTTCGCGACTTCCGCGGCCTGAACCCGAAGAGCTTTGACGGCCGTGGCAACTTCGCCATGGGCATCAAGGAGCACATTGTGTTCCCTGAGATCAACTACGATAAGGTTGATCAGATGTGGGGCATGGACATCATCGTTTGCACGACGGCCACCAAGGACGACGAAGCACGGGCTCTGCTCACAGAGTTCAACTTCCCGTTCCGTCAGTAACCGTAACGACGAGCGTAGAAAAGGAACCACACATGGCGAAGACAAGCGCAGTCGAAAAGAACAAGCGCCGCCGTATTACGGTCGCTAACCAGGCCGCTAAGCGGGCTGAGCTGAAGGCGATCATCATGAACCAGGCTCTTCCGATCGAAGACCGGTTCAAGGCCTCGATCAAGCTGGCATCCCTGCCGCGCGATGGATCGAAGACCCGTATTCGCAACCGTTGTGAAGTATCGGGCCGTCCGCGCGCATACTACCGCAAACTGCGCATGTCGCGTATCGCGCTGCGTGAACTCGGCAATCTCGGCAAGGTGCCGGGCATCGTCAAGTCGAGCTGGTAAGGAGCAGGTTAGATGACAATGACTGATCCGTTGGGCGATATGCTCACTCGCATCCGTAACGGCGCTTCCCGCCGCAAGTCGTCGGTTTCGACGCCTGCTTCGAAGCTCCGTGCACGTGTTCTCGATGTTCTGCAGGCTGAAGGCTACATCCGTGGCTACTCCCTTGTCGATTTCGGCAATGGCAAGTCTGAGCTCAGTATCGAGCTGAAGTACTACGAAGGCGCATCGGTGATCCGTGAGATCGGCCGTGTGTCCAAGCCGGGCCGCCGGGTTTATGTCTCGGTCAAGTCCATTCCGCAGGTCGCGAACGGTCTCGGCATCACCATCCTTTCGACTCCGAAGGGTGTGATGGCCGATCACCAGGCTCGCGAACAGAACGTTGGTGGCGAGGTTCTTTGCTCGGTATTCTAATACCGAGCATCGATCTCCATAGCGAACAGACAGGATATAAAAATGTCTCGTATCGGTAAGAAGCCCGTTCAGATTCCTGCTGGGATTACGGCTACGGTCGAAGGCCAGAAGGTTACTGCAAAGGGCCCGAAGGGCGAGCTGTTCTTCGTCGCAAACGACGAAGTCGGCGTTAAGCTCGAAAACAACGCGGTTGTCGTGACGCCGCTCACGCAGTCGAAGGATGCTCGTTCGAAGTGGGGCATGTCCCGCACGATGATCGAGAACATCTTCACGGGTGTTAAGGACGGCTACGAGCGCAAGCTCGAGATCAACGGCGTTGGTTACCGCGCGTCGCTTCAGGGCAAGAACCTGCAGCTCGCTCTCGGTTTCAGCCACGACGTGATCTATGAGCCGCCGCAGGGCATCACGATCGCTGTTCCGAAGCCTACTGAAATTGTTGTCACCGGCATCAATAAGCAGCAGGTCGGTCAGGTCGCCGCTGAAATCCGCGAATACCGCGGTCCTGAGCCTTACAAGGGCAAGGGCGTCAAGTATGCCGGCGAACGCATCGTTCGCAAAGAAGGCAAGAAGAAGTAAGGAACACGCGAAATGGCTAGCAGGAAAGAAGCACTTGCACGTCGTGCCAACCGCGTGCGCCGTCAAATCAAGGCGGTGGCCAATGGCCGTCCGCGCCTGTCGGTTCATCGCTCCTCGAAGAACATCTACGTTCAGGTTATCGACGATGTTGCTGGCAAGACGCTCGCGTCTGCCTCGACCCTCGATAAGGACCTGCGCGGTTCTCTGAAGACCGGTGCTGACACGGCAGCCGCCGCCCTCGTAGGCAAGCTCGTTGCTGAGCGCGCCTCCAAGGCTGGCGTCAAGGAAGTCGTATTCGACCGTGGCGCCTTCATCTACCACGGCCGCATCAAGGCCCTGGCCGATGCAGCTCGCGAAGGCGGTCTGTCCTTCTAATTAGATTTCCGGCCGGAGCCAAAAGCTTCCGGCCGGATCTTCACCGGACCGCAAACGCTCCTCGATAGGGGAGGCTGATGCGGTCCTCGTTTTGTCTGCCGTTCCACCCGCAAAAGAAAAAGGAAAAGGACAATGGCACAGGAAAGAAGAGGTTCTCGCGACGATCGCCAGAACCGCGAAGAACGCGATAGCGAATTCGTCGACAAGCTGGTCGCGATCAACCGAGTTGCTAAGGTTGTTAAGGGCGGCCGTCGTTTCGGTTTCGCCGCTCTCGTCGTTGTCGGCGACCAGAAGGGCCGCGTTGGCTTTGGTCACGGCAAGGCACGCGAAGTGCCGGAAGCAATCCGCAAGGCGACTGAAGCTGCCAAGCGCGAACTGATCTTCGTACCGCTGCGTGACGGCCGTACCCTGCATCACGACGTTCACGGCCGCCATGGCGCCGGCAAGGTTCTGCTTCGCTCGGCCAAGGTCGGTACCGGTATCATCGCCGGTGGTCCGATGCGCGCTGTTTTCGAAACGCTCGGCGTTCACGACGTCGTCGCCAAGTCGACCGGTTCGTCGAACCCATACAACATGGTTCGCGCTACCTTCGACGCTCTGAAGCATCAGGTTCACCCGAAGGACATCGCAGCACAGCGCGGCATCAAGTATGCAACGCTTCAGGCTCGCCGTGCCGCTTCCGGTAACGCTTCTGAAGAATAAGAGGAGCTGATCCATGGCCAAGGCTACTAAGAAGACCGAAGCAAAGACGGTTACCGTCGAGCAGATCGGCAGCCCGATTCGCCGTCCGGATGTCCAGCAGCGCACGCTGATCGGTCTCGGGCTGAACAAGATGCACCGTCGTCGCACGCTGGAAGATACCCCTTCCGTTCGTGGCATGATCCGTGCTGTCCAGCATCTCGTTCGCATCGTCGACGAGAAGTAAGCAGGGAGTATTCGCTATGAAACTCAACGAAATCAAAGACAACGAAGGTTCGACCCATAGCCGCAAGCGCCTCGGCCGCGGTATCGGTTCGGGCTCCGGCAAGACCGGTGGTCGCGGTGTGAAGGGTCAGAAGTCCCGTTCGGGCGTCGCCATCAACGGCTTCGAAGGCGGTCAGATGCCAATCTACCGTCGCCTGCCGAAGCGCGGCTTCAACAACATCTTCAAGGCCGACTTCGTTGTCGTGTCCCTGGAGCGTGTTCAGGCTGCGATCGATGCTGGCAAGCTCGACGCCAAGTCCACGGTTGATGCAGCAGCTCTCAAGGCTGCCGGCGTTATCCGCCGCGTCAAGGACGGCGTTCGCGTTCTCGCCGACGGCGAGCTGAAGGCAAAGGTCAAGTTCGAAGTTGCTGGCGCTTCCAAGCCGGCTGTCGAAAAGATCGAAAAGGCTGGCGGTTCCGTCACGCTTCTTTCTGCCGCAGCTGCGGAATAATTTAAACTATGATAAACCGCCCGGGGTGCTTCACACCGGGCGGTTTTTCTCCCATATGTGAGCCTCACAAAGCCGGCGCGGATGCACGTGCATCACGGCGGTCGAAAGAAACGAGGGTGAGGCATAGATTGCGCCCGCAATCCGTCCGAAGCCCGCTTTTGAATAATTCAGAATGCCTGTCCCGGGTCCGCCCTTGTTTGGCTTGAGCTCGAAATAGGCAGCGCGGAGAAACGCATGGCGTCTGCAGCGGAACAGTTGGCTTCCAACCTCAATTTCTCGACCTTCGCCAAAGCCGAGGACCTCAAGAAGCGCCTGTGGTTTACACTGGCAGCTCTCCTCGTCTACCGGCTCGGGACCCACATTCCGCTCCCGGGCCTGAACCCGGAAGCCTACGCTCAGGCGTTCCGCAGCCAGTCCGGCGGCATTCTCGGCCTTTTCAACATGTTTTCGGGCGGCGCTGTCCAGCGCATGGCGATCTTCGCGCTCGGCATCATGCCCTACATCTCCGCTTCGATCATCGTGCAGCTGATGACCTCGGTCGTACCTGCGCTCGAGAACCTGAAGAAGGAAGGCGAGCAGGGCCGCAAGATCATCAACCAGTACACCCGCTACGGCACCGTTCTTCTTGGCGCCCTGCAGGCCTACGGCATCGCCGTCGGTCTCGAAAGCGGGCAAGGGCTGGTGGTCGATCCAGGCATCTTCTTCCGCGTCTCCACCGTCATCACGCTGCTCGGCGGCACGATGTTCCTGATGTGGCTTGGCGAGCAGATCACCTCGCGCGGCATCGGCAACGGCATTTCGCTGATCATCTTCGCCGGCATTGCCGCCGGCCTGCCGACAGCGCTTGCCGGCACGCTTGAGCTCGGCCGCACCGGTGCACTTTCGACAACACTGATTCTCGCGGTTATCGTTGTTGCGATCGCGGTCATCGCGGTTATCGTCTTTGTCGAACGCGCCCAGCGTCGTCTTCTGATCCAATATCCGAAGCGTCAGGTCGGCAACCGGATGTTCCAGGGCGATACGTCGCATCTGCCGCTCAAGCTCAATACCTCGGGTGTTATCCCGGCGATCTTTGCATCGTCGCTGCTTTTGCTGCCAGCGACGATCGCGGGCTTTGCCAACACCACTGCGCTCCCGTCTTGGGCAACTGCGATGGTGGCGGCACTCGGTCACGGCCAGCCGCTCTACATGCTGCTCTATGCGCTGCTGATCGCCTTCTTCGCCTTTTTCTACACGGCCATCGTTTTCAATCCGAAGGACACGGCCGACAACCTGAAGAAGCACGGCGGCTTCATCCCCGGCATCCGCCCGGGCGAGCGCACCGCCGAGTACATCGATTACGTGCTGACCCGCATTACGGTCATCGGTGCGATCTATCTCGTCTTCGTCTGCATTCTGCCGGAAATTCTGGTGTCGCAAACGGGCATTCCGCTGTCCCTCGGTGGCACGTCGCTTCTGATCGTTGTTAGCGTAACTCTCGATACGGTGGCACAGATCCAGGGTCACCTGATCGCGCAGCAGTACGAGGGCCTGATCAAGAAATCGAAGTTGCGTGGAGGAAAGAGGGGGCGATGAGACTTATACTGTTAGGGCCGCCGGGCGCGGGTAAGGGGACCCAGGCTCAGCGTATCGTGGAGAAGCATGGCATTCCGCAGCTTTCCACGGGCGATATGCTTCGAGCCGCCGTTCAGGCCGGCACCGAGGTTGGCAAGCGCGCCAAGGCCGTCATGGACGCTGGCAAGCTTGTCTCCGACGACATCGTCATCGCCATCGTGTCCGAGCGTATCGATCAGGCCGACTGTGAGAACGGTTTCATCCTCGACGGTTTTCCGCGCACGCTGGTTCAGGCGGACGCGACGGAAGCCATGCTGAAGAGTAAGGGCATCGAGCTCTCGAAGGTCGTCGAAATCCAGGTCGACGACGCTATCCTGGCGGACCGCGTTTCCGGCCGCTACACCTGTGCGAACTGTGGTGCCGGCTATCACGACACCAACGTCAAGCCGAAGGTGGAAGGCGTCTGCGACCGTTGTGGCTCGACTCACTTCAAGCGTCGCCCGGATGATAACCGCGAAACAGTCGTCACCCGTCTCGGCGCCTACTACAAGGAAACATCGCCGCTGATCGGCTACTACTATGCCAAGGGCAAGTTGCAGTCGGTGGATGGCATGGCAGACATCGATCACGTCACCGGCGAGATCGAGGGCATACTTTCGAAGCTGTAAGGCTTTGGAAATAAAACTTGGCGGGAGCGGTTGCTTTTAAGCGCTGATTCCGTTAAACACCGCGCCAACTCGCGATATCTGATGCGATCGGCGCGGACTTCCCACGGGAATTCCGGGTTCGATCGTTTTGACTTGTTGAGAACCTGAATTGTAATTGCGGCCTCAAGGCCGTGTAACGAGACACCACTTGCCGGATGGCAACTGGAACGCAAGGAGAATAGGCGTGGCACGTATCGCTGGCGTCAACATCCCGACCGCAAAGCGCGTTGTAATCGCGCTGACGTACATTCACGGGATCGGTCCGAAATTCGCACAGGAAATCATCGAGAAGGTCGGTATCCCTGCTGACCGTCGCGTGAATCAGCTTACTGACGCTGAAGTCCTGCAGATCCGCGAAACCATCGACCGCGATTACCAGGTCGAAGGTGACCTGCGTCGCGAGACCTCGATGAACATCAAGCGTCTGATGGACCTCGGCTGCTACCGCGGCCTGCGTCATCGCCGTGGCCTTCCGGTCCGCGGTCAGCGCACGCACACCAATGCTCGCACCCGCAAGGGTCCGGCAAAGGCGATCGCTGGTAAGAAGAAGTAATTTCCGGGAAACCGGGAGTGTGGGGGCTGGCGGTCTGCGCCGGCCTCTTTTGAGTTTGGGGCAGGGCCGCAAGGTCTCGTTCCGGTGTAGCCGCTGGCATTACGGCGGTGCAGAGATCCAAGAAAGGGATTTAAATGGCCAAGGAAGCCGTACGCGTTCGCCGTCGCGAACGTAAAAACATTTCGTCGGGCGTTGCTCACGTCAACTCGACCTTCAACAACACGATGATCACGATCACCGATGCACAGGGCAACGCCATTGCCTGGTCGTCTGCTGGCGCCAAGGGCTTCAAGGGCTCGCGCAAGTCGACCCCGTTCGCCGCTCAGATCGCTGCTGAAGACTGCGCCAAGAAGGCTCAGGAACACGGCATGAAGTCGCTGGAAGTTGAAGTTTGCGGTCCGGGTTCGGGTCGTGAATCCGCTCTGCGCGCGCTCCAGGCTGCTGGTTTCATGATCACGTCCATCCGCGACGTGACCCCGATCCCGCACAATGGTTGCCGCCCGCGCAAGAAGCGCCGCGTCTGATCATCGCCATTCACAACATCGGTGAGCGGATCCTCGCTCCCGATGCTTCTCAAGCTCGGTTGTCACGATTGGATGGTGGCAACGAACGGAAGGCAAAAATATGATTCAGAAAAACTGGCAGGAATTGATCAAGCCGAACAAGGTCGAGTTCTCTTCGAGCTCGCGCACCAAGGCGACGCTCGTAGCAGAGCCGCTGGAGCGCGGTTTTGGCCTGACCCTCGGCAACGCGCTTCGCCGTGTTCTGCTGTCCTCGCTGCGCGGTGCCGCAGTGACGGCCGTGCAGATCGATGGCGTGCTGCATGAGTTCTCGTCGATCCCCGGCGTCCGCGAAGACGTGACCGACATCGTACTCAACATCAAGGAAATCGCCATCAAGATGGATGGCGACGACGCAAAGCGCATGGTCGTGCGTAAGCAGGGCCCGGGCGTTGTAACGGCTGGCGACATCCAGACGGTCGGCGATATCGAGATCCTCAACCCCGAGCATGTGATCTGCACGCTCGACGAGGGCGCCGAAATCCGTATGGAATTCACCGTCAACAACGGCAAGGGCTACGTTCCGGCCGATCGCAATCGTGCGGAAGATGCTCCGATCGGTCTCATCCCGGTCGACAGCCTTTATTCGCCGGTCAAGAAGGTGTCCTACAAGGTTGAAAATACCCGCGAAGGACAGGTTCTCGACTACGACAAGCTGAACATGACCATCGAAACCGATGGCTCGATCTCCGGCGAAGATGCCGTCGCTTTCGCGGCTCGCATCCTGCAGGATCAGCTTGGCGTGTTCGTCAACTTCGACGAGCCGCAGAAGGAAACCGAAGAGGAAGCAGTCACCGAACTCGCTTTCAACCCGGCCCTCCTCAAGAAGGTAGACGAGCTCGAACTGTCCGTTCGTTCGGCAAACTGCCTGAAGAACGACAACATCGTCTACATCGGCGACCTCATTCAGAAGACCGAAGCAGAAATGCTCCGCACGCCGAATTTTGGTCGCAAGTCGCTGAACGAAATCAAGGAAGTTCTCGCTTCCATGGGCCTGCACCTCGGCATGGAAGTGCCGGCATGGCCGCCTGAGAACATCGAAGATCTCGCCAAGCGCTACGAAGACCAATACTAACCATCAAACGGCGGGCGAGAGATGCCTGCATGTGAAGGAGAATAGCAATGCGCCACGGTAAAGCCGGCCGCAAGCTGAATAGAACCGCTAGCCACCGCAAGGCAATGTTTGCCAACATGGCGGCTTCGCTCATCACCCATGAGCAGATCGTGACCACCCTGCCGAAGGCCAAGGAAATCCGTCCGATCGTTGAAAAGCTCGTAACCCTCGGCAAGCGCGGCGACCTGCACGCTCGTCGTCAGGCGATCTCGCAGATCCGCGACGCCGCTGTCGTTTCGAAGCTCTTCGACACGATCGCTTCGCGCTACGCAACCCGCAACGGCGGCTACCTGCGTATCATGAAGGCCGGCTTCCGCCAGGGCGACAACGCCGCTCTCGCCGTCATCGAATTCGTTGACCGCGACACCTACGCCAAGGGCGCAGCCGACAAGGCTCGCGTTGAAGCCGAAGCAGCTGCTGCTGAAGCCGCTTGATATTCTTCCGGTTCACCGGAAGCAAAACAGCCGGGCTGAAAAGCCCGGCTGTTTTCGTTTGTGGCATTGGCAAGGGCGGCCGTTCGCTTTCGCCGTCTAGCTACGGCGTTCTTCGCCATAGCAGCGCGACCATCTGGAGCAGGCCTAGCAGCCCTGCGACGTTTCCCCATATCTGATACGGCGTGATCTTCAGCTCCAGTTGGAGCTCTCTGCTGTCGGCGGGGATTGTAGCGAGGATCATCCCGGTCTGGGGATCGGCACGTAACGGCAGCTCGCGCCCAGTCGAGATGTCTTTTAGAGACCATAGCGGAAAGTAAGCCTGTGCGATCCGAACCTCGGTGGCATTTTTGACGTTCGCGTGAATCCGCAACGTCGAGCCCGCTCTTTCCATTTTCAGACGCTCGTCGGTACCGGCAGGGGGGAACGCTTCAATTGGCGAAAATGTCCGCGCCAGAGCTTGATAGCGTTCAGGACCGGCTGCCTCCCTGTAAAGATCGCTACGAACGACCGCCGGAAGCCAATACTCATCGGGTAAGATGCAGCAATGAAGCGCATCGCTGTCGAGCGTTGGTGGTCGGTCGAGATAAATATATGAAACGGCGTCCAATCGAGCGAGAAGGGAGGTCCCGGCGACCGTCAGCAGGAGGATGTAAACCAGCCAGATCGGCCGAAAATCGTATCGAATCTTCGCCAAGGCAAGTCGCAACGCGATGATAAGGGCGGTCGCTGAAAGAAAGTCCGCCGCGACACCCAATCTGAAAGGGAATTGAGTGTTTCGGAGCGGACCGATGTTCAGCCAGATCCATTTCGACGGTTCCGACATCATGAAAAGGATGAAAGCGATACCGATAGCGCAAGCGGCAGCCGTCGCCCTCAGCTTGTCCACACGGCCGGCTGACCGTTCGGGCGATGGTATCGACTTGGGCGACGCGATTACGCAAAGAGCGGCCCCTAAACCCAGCACGGCTGCGAAGAGAATGGAGCCGTAAAAGACTGCGCCCGTGCTGAATGAAAAGCCGTGGGGCAACAACCAGTTCTCCGGGAGGAAATGGGGATCGGCAAGCCAGGCATCCTGGCGAAGGAGGGGACGCAGCCCCAAGGCCGGCAGCAGGTAGGGTGCAGCCAGGAGCACGCCGCCCGAGCCGACGAGCCCAAGCCTTATCAGACCTCGGCCGATGTCGTCGCCGCGATAACAAACGGCAGTCCAGACGACCATGATTGGGGTTATCAAAAGCGCGCTTGGAATGTGGGAATAGATGATGCCTGCATATCCGGCTATGGCAACGATCCAGCGCTTCCCCCCGGGAGGACAATACTGCAATCCGGATAACATCAGCGGCAGGCAAATATAGGCAAAGCCTTCGCCAAACGCGTTGCGCATTTCGATGTCGAGAAAATGATATGGCAAAGCCATGTAGAGCATCGCACCAAGAAGTGCGAAACGCCCGCCGATCAGCTTTCGAACGAAGAAGAAATACGTGACCCCTGCGAGCCAGTACATAAGAAGATGAAGCGCAGTGAGTTGCGACGTGATGGATAGGCCGGGCAATACGAAGTGGAGAGCGGAAGCCGTGTAGAACGGCAGAGGCCCATAGAAATAGAAGACGGGGCTGCCGATATTCTCCGGGTAGTCAAAAAGCCACCTGGGATAGAGATCACCCGACGCTATCTGTGCCGTAAACGCTCCGCTCCACGGAACGTTATAGCGCGTGCTGTCACCGAATGGATATCCGTAGAAGAAGTGGAAGCGAACCAGTACCAAGGCGAAGGCGGCCAATACGCCTGCGGTGAAAAGCGATGCCCGGACCGATCTGGCTTCCACACGAAACTCCGGCAAAAATGCCTCAATGAAGCGGCCATTTCTGATCCTGCGCGATTGTCGTCGCAGTAAAAGCCACTTCTACGGGAGAGCCGTTAACATTCTAAAATAGTCAACGCTATGCGATTCCGGGATCACATTGTTTTTCCGGTATAGTCGACGTCGTTGCGGCAGGACCTTTCAGGCGGCTTTGGCTGCGACCGTCGCAGCTCGCTTGGCCGCCCTACGCCGCCCCATCAAGATCGGTCTGTACGAGCGGTAGAGGATCATCAGGATGATCAGCCCGACGTAGATGTATTGCTCGAGGTCGAGGATCTTCGTCGATAGCGCGAAATGCACGGCGCCGCAGGCCGCGATGATGTAGATCAGCTTGTGCAGCCAGTTCCATTTCGAGCCGAGCTTGCGGATTGAGAGGTTGTTGGATGTCACGGCGAGCGGCACGAGCAGAATGAGCCCGGCCATGCCGAACATGATGAACGGCCGTTTCATCACATCGTCGATCACCGCCGCGAGATCGAGCGCCTGGTCGAGCACCATGTAGACGGCGAAGTGCATGACGACGTAGTAGAAACAGAGCAGTCCCAGCGCCCGGCGGTAGCGCAGATAATTCCAGCCAAGCAGATCGCGGGCAGGGGAGACGGCAAGCGTCAGGATGAGAAAGCGCAGCGCCCAGAGCCCGAGGAAGAGCTCAAAGGTTTTCACCGGATCCGCGCCGAGCTGGTTGGTGGCGCCGAGATAGAAATACCACGCGGCGGGCGCCAGCCCGACGACATAGAGCAGCCAGACGGATGCCGAATGCCAGCGCTTCGGCAGGCTGAGCGACGGGAGCGCCATCAGAAGTTCGCCTTCAGGTCCATACCGGCATAGAGGCTCGCCACCTCGTCGGCGTAACCGTTGAACGGCAGCGTCGGATGACGGCTGGCGCCGAAAAAGCCGCTTTCACCGATCCGGCGCTCGCTCGCCTGGCTCCAGCGCGGATGATCGACGGCGGGATTGACGTTGGCGTAGAAGCCGTATTCCTGCGAATTGGTGATCTGCCAAGTGTTCTTTGGCTCCTTGTCGGTCAGCGTGATGCGCACGATCGACTTGATGCCCTTGAAGCCGTATTTCCACGGTACGACCAGCCGGATCGGCGCGCCGTTCTGGTTGGGTAGCGTCTCGCCATAGATGCCGACGGCAAGCAGCGTCAGGGGGTGCATCGCTTCGTCGAGCCGCAGACCCTCGACATAGGGCCAGTCGAGCGATTGGAAGATGCCCTGCTGTCCCGGCATTTCCTCCGGACGCACCACCGTCTCGAAGGCAACGTACTTGGCGCTCCCGAGCGGCTCGACCTTGTTCAGAAGTGCGGCCAGCGGGAAGCCATCCCAGGGGATGACCATCGACCAGGCCTCGACGCAGCGCATGCGGTAGGTGCGACTCTCGATCGGGAATTCCTTCATCAGCGCATCGATATCCAGCGTGCCGGGCTTGCCGACCATGCCGTCGACCTTGATCGTCCAGGGCAGCGGCTTGAAGTTGCCCGACAGCGCAGACGGGTCGCCCTTGTCGAGCCCGAACTCATAAAAGTTGTTATAGGTGGTCACGTCCTTCTTCGGCGTCACCTTCTCATCGACCTTGTACTTGCTCTCGATGACCGAGAGCGCCGCGGCGCCTGCCTTGCCGGCGCCGAAAACGCCCATGGCGCCGATCGCGGCGGCGCCGAGAAATTCGCGGCGGCCGAGATAGACCTGGCGCGGTGTGATCTCCGAAGAGGCGATCTTGGGTGGACGATAAACGGGCATGAAAACCTCCTGAGCAACATGGCTCGGCATGGACCTTGAACGCATTCGAGGTCAATTCGGATCACTGTTTACGCCTTCGCCCCCGCGGTCGGGAAGCCAACTTTTTGTGTAGCCAAATCATCGCCGCGGCCTGTAACAAAACGTATTCCGCCCACGTATATGCCCGATGGACGCTTGAGGCGTACCGGAGAGTACCGCTTTTGCCTTTCCCGGTAGTGACACCATATACGCTTTGGATTAGGACAGTTCCAAAAAGCAGCGGTATCGGGCTTGTGAATTCACGCGCCTGATACCGTCAACGACTTCCGGTAGTTTGAGGAAACGCCAATGCCAGCTTATCGTTCGAGAACCACGACCCACGGCCGCAACATGGCGGGTGCGCGCGGCCTTTGGCGCGCCACGGGCATGAAGGATTCGGATTTCGGCAAGCCGATCATCGCTGTGGTCAACTCCTTTACCCAGTTCGTGCCGGGCCACGTTCACCTCAAGGATCTCGGCCAGCTCGTCGCGCGCGAAATCGAAGCGGCTGGCGGCGTCGCCAAGGAGTTCAACACGATCGCCGTCGACGACGGCATCGCCATGGGCCACGACGGCATGCTCTACTCGCTGCCCTCGCGCGAGTTGATCGCCGACAGCGTCGAGTACATGGTCAACGCGCACTGCGCCGACGCCATGGTCTGCATCTCCAACTGCGACAAGATCACCCCCGGCATGCTGATGGCATCGCTGCGCCTCAACATCCCGACGGTCTTCGTCTCCGGCGGTCCTATGGAAGCCGGCAAGGTCGTCCTTCACGGTAAGAAGGTCGCGCTCGATCTCGTGGATGCCATGGTCGCAGCCGCCGACGACAAGATCAGCGATGAAGACGTCGCCGTCATCGAGCGCTCCGCTTGCCCGACCTGCGGCTCCTGCTCCGGCATGTTCACGGCGAACTCGATGAACTGTCTGACCGAAGCCCTGGGCCTGTCATTACCCGGAAACGGCTCGACACTCGCAACCCATTCCGACCGCAAGGAACTTTTCCTTGAAGCAGGTCGTCGCGTGGTCGAACTCGCTCGCCGCTACTACCAACAAAACGATCTGACCGCTCTGCCGCGCACCATCGCCAGCAAGGGCGCGTTCGAAAACGCCATGGCGCTCGATATCGCCATGGGCGGCTCGACCAATACCGTTCTGCACATTTTGGCGGCGGCACATGAAGGTGAGATCGATTTCACGATGGACGATATCGATCGCCTGTCGCGTCGCGTTCCCTGCCTTTCGAAGGTCGCCCCTGCCAAGGCGGACGTTCACATGGAAGACGTTCACCGCGCGGGCGGCATCATGGCGATTTTGGGCGAACTCGACCGTGCCGGCCTGCTCAATGTCGATCTTCCGACCGTCCACGCGCCGACCATGCGCGAAGCGCTGGCACAGTGGGATGTCGCGGTCACCGACAACAAGGCCGCCTTCGATCTCTTCAGCGCCGCCCCCGGCGGTGTTCCGACACAGGTTGCCTTCAGCCAGAGCTCGCGCTGGGAGGAGCTCGACCTCGACCGCGAGACGGGCGTCATCCGCGATGCCCAGCATCCGTTCTCCAAGGATGGCGGCCTCGCTGTCCTAAAGGGTAACCTCGCGCTCGACGGCTGCATCGTAAAGACAGCGGGCGTCGATGAATCGATCCTGAAGTTTTCAGGCCCGGCCAAGGTCTATGAGAGCCAGGACGCTGCAGTTAAGGCTATCTTGTCCAACCAAGTCGTCGCCGGCGATGTCGTCGTCATCCGCTACGAAGGCCCGAAGGGCGGCCCGGGCATGCAGGAAATGCTTTACCCGACCAGCTATCTGAAGTCGAAGGGCCTCGGCAAGGCTTGCGCCCTGATCACCGACGGCCGCTTCTCCGGCGGTACCTCGGGTCTGTCGATCGGCCACGCTTCTCCAGAAGCGGCCAATGGCGGCACCATTGGTCTCGTCCGCGAAGGCGACATGATCGATATTGATATCCCCAACCGCACCATCAGCCTGCGTGTCGACGACAAGGAACTTGCCGCTCGCCGCGCCGAGCAGGAGGAAAAGGGCTGGCATCCGGCGGAGCAGCGCAAGCGCAACGTCACGACAGCATTGAAGGCTTACGCCGCCTTCGCCACCAGCGCCGACCGCGGCGCCGTGCGCGATCTCGGAGGTCGCTGAGCCTACTGATTGAAAATCAGTTGCCTGTTTCGACCGGTCGCGTCACAGCGGCCGGTTGATCTTTTTATAGGTCTCGTCCAGCTGCTTCATCCGCTCGTCATAGGTGGCCTTGATGCAGGCGGCATCGGCGGCGCATTCCTGGCGCTTCTTCAGCCATGCGGTCTGTTCGTCCTGCAATGTGCCGCGTGAGCCCATCGCCAGCAGTCCCGAAAGAAGATCGAAGGTCGTCACCATCTTCACGTCGGCGTCGTTGAGCGTGCGGTCGGCGCAGATCGTCTTTTCATCCGGCTTCAGTTCCGTCGCCTCGCAGTCGAAGCTGGCGGCCCGGGCGCCATTGGCAAGGATGAGTACGCCCGAGGTGCAGGCGAGAGCGAGGAAAGCGCTACGAAGTCGTGTCATGCAAGGATTCCTGTGTGATCTCAAAGCGCGCGATAGAGCGCCATCGCCAGGAAGATGATGCACAAACACCAGACGGCAAGGATGAAGATCAGCCCGGCGCGGCTGTATGGACGCTCAAGACGCGTGGACGCCGCGGCGCGAAGCTCCGCCATCAGCTCCGTGGGGATGAGGCGGATCGCCAGCATGATTCCCAGCGGCACGATGATCAGGTCGTCGAGATATCCCAGCACCGGGATGAAATCGGGAATGAGGTCAACCGGCGAAAGGGCATAGGCGGCCACCGCGCCAGCCACCAGTTTCGCATGCCAAGGCACCCGCTCGTCGCTGGCCGCAAGCCATAGCGCCACGATGTCTCTCTTGAGTGACTTGGCCCAGCTTTTGGCCTTTGATATCAGTTGCATGTCGTTTGTTTCTGAATCGGTTTGAGAACGACGTTCAGCACTTCGTGAGCTGCCTTATTCTTCATGCTTCCGCCCTCTTTCCTTTCTAGCGTCCGGCGCTACAACCTCTCTTGCAAGCAAGTTTCTGAAGGGATACCCATGCCATACCTGTCCAAGCGCGTCGCCCTGCCGTTCCTGGCGCTGGTGCTCGCGCTGCCAGTCGCTGCCAACGCCGAGACCTTGAAGACCGTGCCGCAGAGCCAGATGGAGATGCAGCTTTCCTTCGCGCCGCTGGTCAAGCAGACATCCGGCGCCGTCGTCAACGTCTATGCGGAAAAGACGATCCGGCGCCAGTCTCCCTTTGCCGGCGATCCCTTCTTCGAGCAGTTCTTCGGCCAGCAGATGCCGAACCGCAGCGAAAAGCAGTCGTCGCTCGGCTCCGGCGTGATCGTCGAAGCGAACGGCACGATCGTCACCAACAATCATGTTGTCGACGGTGCCGATGACATCAAGGTGGCGCTGTCGGATGGACGCGAGTTTCCCTGCAAGGTCGTGCTGAAGGACGACCGTCTGGATCTCGCCGTCCTGAAGATCGATACCAAGGAAAATCTTCCGGCTCTCTCGATCGGCAATTCGGATGCGGTCGAAGTCGGCGATCTTGTGCTGGCCATCGGTAATCCCTTCGGCGTCGGCCAGACGGTGACGTCGGGTATCGTCTCGGCTCTTGCGCGCAACCAGGTCGTCAAGAACGAATTCGGCTTCTTCATCCAGACTGACGCCTCGATCAATCCCGGCAATTCCGGCGGCGCATTGATGAACATGAAGGGCGAGCTGATCGGCATCAACACCGCCATCTTCTCGCGCGGCGGCGGCTCCAACGGCATCGGCTTCGCCATCCCCGCTAATCTCGTGAAGGTGTTCCTCGCTTCCGCCGATAGCGGCGTGAAGGCTTTCGAGCGTCCTTACGTCGGTGCCACCTTCGATGCCGTGACCTCGGAAGTGGCAGAAGCGCTCGGCCTCGACAAGGCGAGGGGCGCGCTTGTGGTCAAGGTCGCCGAAGGCAGCCCGGGCGCCAAGGCCGGCCTGAAGCCGGGCGAGATCGTCACTGCTGTCGATGGCATTCCCGTCGAGCATCCAGATGCGCTTCTCTATCGCTTGACCACCGCGGGCCTCGGCAAGTCGGTCAACCTCTCCGTCGTCGAAAATGGGAAGGAGCAGACCGTTGCGCTGGCGCTCGGCCGCGCGCCGGAGACATCGCCCCGCGACCAGCGCACCATCGCCGGCAACTCGCCGTTCACCGGCGTCGTCGTCGAGAACCTGTCGCCCCGCGTCGCCGACGAGCTGCGCATGCCCAGCGAAACGAGCGGCGTCGTCGTATCCGAAGTGAAGGACGGTTCGGTAGCGTCGCGGCTCGGCTTCGAACCCAAGGATATCATCGTCTCCATCAATGGCACCGCCGTCGGCACGACCAAGGAACTGGCAGCCGTTGCGTTGCAGCAGCCGAACTTCTGGCGTGTCGAAATCGAGCGCGATGGCCAGCGCATCCGGCAGTTCTTCCGATGAGCAATGATCTCTTCGCGCCGCGTGTTCCAGCGGAGGTCGCCAACCGGCGGCCTCTGGCGGACCGGCTTCGTCCGCAGTCGATCGCCGAAGTCACTGGCCAGGAGCACCTGACCGGTGAGGATGGCGTGCTGAGAAGGATGATCGAAAGCGGCTCGTTGGGATCGATGATCTTCTGGGGGCCGCCCGGTACGGGCAAGACGACGGTCGCAAGGCTGCTGTCGGGCGAGGCGGGGCTCGCCTTCGAGCAGATTTCCGCCATCTTCTCCGGCGTTGCCGATCTGAAGAAGGTGTTCGAGAGCGCCCGCCTGCGCCGCATGGACGGGCGCCAGACGCTGTTGTTCGTCGACGAGATCCATCGCTTCAACCGCGCCCAGCAGGACAGCTTCCTGCCTGTCATGGAAGACGGCACGGTTATCCTTGTGGGAGCGACGACCGAAAACCCGTCCTTCGAACTCAACGCCGCTCTTCTCTCTCGCGCCCGAGTGCTGACGTTCAAGTCGCATGACGACGAAAGCCTGGGCGAATTGCTCACGCGTGCCGAAGCCACAGAGCAGAAGCCTCTGCCGCTGACGCCCGAGGCCCGTGTCAGCCTGCTGCGCATGGCAGACGGCGACGGCCGCGCGGTGCTGACGCTCGCGGAAGAAGTCTGGCGCGCTGCCAGGCAGGGCGAGACGTTCGACACCGAGGGGCTGACGCGCATCGTGCAGCGCCGGGCGCCTGTCTACGACAAGGCGCAGGACGGCCACTACAATCTCATCTCCGCGCTCCACAAGTCGGTCCGAGGCTCGGATCCGGATGCAGCGCTCTACTATTTGGCCCGGATGTTCGATGCCGGCGAGGATCCGCTCTATCTCGGTCGCCGCCTGGTGCGTATGGCCGTCGAGGACATCGGCCTTGCCGATCCCCAGGCGCTGGTCATCTGCAACGCCGCCAAGGATGCCTATGATTATCTGGGTTCGCCCGAGGGTGAGCTGGCGCTGGCGCAGGCCTGCGTCTATCTCGCCACCGCGCCGAAATCCAACGCCGTCTACACGGCGTTCAAGGCGGCGACGGTGGCGGCCAAGCAGAACGGCTCGTTGCTGCCGCCGAAACACATCCTCAATGCGCCGACCAAGCTGATGAAGGACGAAGGCTATAACGAAGGCTACCGCTACGACCACGACGAACCCGATGCCTTCTCGGGACAGGATTATTTCCCGGAGAAGATGGGGCGCCAGACCTTCTACGACCCGCCGGAGCGCGGTTTCGAACGTGATATCCGCAAGCGGCTGGAATGGTGGTCGAAACTCAGGAAAGAGCGCAACCAGCGCTGATCAGGAAGCGCGCATCTGACCTGGGGGTGCGGCGATGATCTTCACCGCCGAGTCTGCCAGCCCATGATGGCCTTCCATATCGACGACAAGATGCCAGTTACCGCTCTCGGGGATCGCCAGCCTAATGGGCGATTTCCGAGCCACGCCGCCTACATACTTGAAGTCGAGCACTTCGGTAAACCGCTGGTAATTCGTCGCCGTCATCAGCCGCACGTTGGCAACCGCGTTCAGCGTCACCTCGATGATCGTTCCGGCGCGTTGTTCTTCGAGATTGTAATGAGTGAAGCGGAAGTTGGGTTTCGGCATCGGCGTTCTGCTGTCGGTCGTCTATCACGAAGACGTTAGCAGAGCCCGGTTAAGGAAGCGTGTGGTCGGAGGCGGGGGGCTCCGCGTGGAGCTCTCACTTTGAAACAGGATCTGTTCAGTGAAACCGGTCGCCGGCAAACGTCCCGAACGGCAGCACGACCCCATCAGGCGCGCGACGAATTTCCGCGAGGTCGCGGCCGCATTCCTCCGCCGCGAAATGTAGCGCTGCGTGTTCGCTGATGAACACCCCGCCGACACGTCCTTCGCGGTCGTCGACGACCCAGCGGCCATTGCTGTCCTTGCCAACCGTGAAGCGGGCTGGCCGCTGGCGTTGGAGCGGTTCGATCGAGGGGAGCGATTGAAGAGATGGCATTGTTGTCCCTTTCGGATGATCTCAGGTCAGGCGTTGCCTGATGCCCTCACACCGGCAATCTAGGTGTTGCGGCATACATGTTCGATCGTGCCCCAGCATGGAAAAGATGAAAATATCATATGGATATGCCGGGTATCCCCCCGCATGAGAGGTCGGCGAGGGCATCGGCTATCGCGATCTCCACCTCGCGATCGGCCTGCAGCAGCGGAAGCCGTACGGCAGGGTCGATGCCGAGCGTCAGATGAAGCGCGTATTTGACGATCGATGGATCGCCATCCGCCCCAAGAGATCGCATCAGCGGCAGCAATCGATCATGGAGCACCCGCGCCGCTGCGAGGTTGCCGCCCCGTGCAGCTTGGTGCATGGAGCCAAAGAGCCGTGGCTGAACGTTGGCGCCAGTGGAGAGGATGCCATGACCGCCGGAAACCAGGAACGGGACCGCACTGGCGTCATCTCCCGATATGTGATGGAAGCGGCCACGCAAGTGGGCCGGCATCTCGCAACCGTCGCAGCAGCTCGCGAGGCCCACGATCAACGGAATATCCGCGAGCGCCGCCATCGTTTGCTCTGTCAGGCGGGTCGCCGTCCGGGAAGGATCGTCGTAGACGATCAAGGGGAGCCGGCTGGCTGTCGCGATCTGCCTGAAATGATTGATCATGCCGTTTTGGCCTGGCTTGGAATAATAGGGCACCGTGACCAGCGCCGCGCCTGCGCCTAGCGCTTCCGCCCGCCGCGTAAGCTCGATCGAGCCCGCCGTGTCGTTGGTCCCCGTCGCGGCGACAACTGGCACGCGACCCGCGGCGATGCGCACGCAGGTGCGGATGATCTCGGAGCGCTCTGCAATGGTAAGGGTAGGGCTCTCCGCGGTTGGCGTGCACACTGCGAGCCCATCGACACCCGCCAGGACCTGCCGCTCGACCAGCCGTTCCAGCGCACCGATGTCTACCTTGTCGTCTCGGAAAGGCGTAATGAGAGCGGTCGTCGTCGCGCCGAGGCGCAGAGCCTTGTCTCCTGGCATCGTGCTGTCTCAGAGCGCGCCGATGATCACGTAGAGTTCCACGGCGGCGAGGACGACGCCGAAAATGATCAGCATTGCCGCCGTGCGGCGCTCACGCATCTGCCGCTTGCCGATCGGCCGCGGCCGTGGGCCGGGAATCTGTGAAAACAACGGTCCATGCATGGCTTAGCCTCCATATTGACAGCCAAGGCTAACGCCGCCGGTCGTAGTAAATCCATTCGGGTCACGTCTCCGAGACATAGGAATGGCATAGGAATTCGAGGAGGCGAGAGTGTGGGCCATCGCCGGAATTGAATCCGATCTCAGCCATTTGCTGGCGTTTCCGGAATCGATTTGCGAGGCGCTTGAATCGATTTGCGAACGTCTGTCGTTACCGGGGTTGATCTCGGCGTTTTCCGACTGCCATTATTCGCCGCAGGAGGAACTCTATGGCAGACGACACCCCTGATATCGACAAGGCGCTCGTCGCCGGATTGATCGCTAGACAGTTTCCTCAATGGTCCGACCTCCCTGTACGGCCGGTCGCCAATGGCGGATGGGACAACAGGACGTTTCATCTCGGCGAGCGCATGGTTGTCCGCTTGCCGAGTGCGGCTGGTTACGCGGAGCAGGTTGAAAAGGAGCAGCATTGGCTGCCGATTCTCGCGCCGCAGCTGCCGCTTCCCATTCCTCAGCCCCTTGCCATGGGCAAGCCGGACGAGACTTATCCGTGGCGCTGGTCGGTCTATGCTTGGCGCGATGGCGAGACGGCGCTGAAGGAGCGGATCGCCGGCCTCAATGATTTCGCCGTCTCGCTCGCAAGCTTCCTGAATGCTCTGCAGGCGGTCGACGCCACGGGAGGGCCGACGCCCGGTTCGCATAATTTCTACCGGGGCGGTTCTTTGAGGGTCTATGACGCCCAAACCCGCGAGGCGCTGC
Source organism: Rhizobium sp. S152 (assembly GCF_030380735.1). Taxonomy (GTDB): domain Bacteria; phylum Pseudomonadota; class Alphaproteobacteria; order Rhizobiales; family Rhizobiaceae; genus Rhizobium. The sequence goes on from NZ_JAUDRZ010000030.1 coordinate 297,455, forward strand.
GGGCGCTTGCCGGCAGAATCGATAGGGCCGCCGCCGAAAGCGTGTGGGACGTTGCGCTATCGACGGAGTGGACGAAGCCGCCTGTTTGGTTCCACGGCGATATCGCCTATGGCAACCTGCTGGTCGAGGATGGCCGGTTGAGCGCCGTGATCGACTTCGGCACGTCGGGGATCGGCGATCCTGCCTGCGACCTCGCGATCACCTGGCACCTCTTCGACGGTAAAAGTCGCGAGACTTTTCGCGCCGCCAGGGGGCTCGATGCCGGAACCTGGGCCCGGGGGCGCGGCTGGACTCTCTGGAAGGCTCTGATTGTTGCCGCGGGGATCGCTGGCGCCGCGCCGCGCGATGTCGAACAGTCCTGGCGGATCATCGGGGAGGTGATCGCGGATCACCAGCAATGGGCAGCCAAGACCTGAGCTTGGAAGAAATGCAAGGCGCGATGTCGGGAAGCGATGATCCGCTGCGTCCTTGACGCATCGACCGGCATGAGCCGGAAGAACGATCAAGGCCGATGGGCCGCAAGGGAGGATGACATGGGACGGACGATTGCAATTCTGGTCGGGCGGCTGATATTCGGCGCCGTGTTCCTGGTGGCGACCAGCTTCAAGTTCATGGATATGTCGGGCACGGCCACTTACATTGCCGCTGCTGGTTTCCCGTTTCCGTTGCTGCTCGCGTGGCTCGCTGCCATCTTCGAGCTGGCGCTGGCAGCCGCGTTCTTCACCGGTGTATTCTTCTCGCCGGCCTCGCTGCTGGCAGGCGTCTACGTCATTTTTCTCGCCCTCGCTTTTCACGGTCCCGGCCGCTGGAGCGGCAATCAGGCGGAATTCGGGTTCTTCATCGATCACTTCACCTTTCTGGCCGGTCTGCTGTTCGCCGCGGTTCATGGTCCGGGCAATGCCCTGGTCGTCTGGCTGGGTGCTGCAAGGCGCTTTGCCTGATCGGCTCAGCGCAGGATACCGTCAAGAATAGGCATGCCGAGAAAGGCGGACGCGCCGATCAGGCCGTAGCAGATCACTCGGAACGTGCTCTCCTTGGCGAAGCCGAAGAGCTTCGAGCCGGCGAACAGCCCGATCGCGTAACTAGGCAAGATCACGACGGTCAGTGCGAAAACCGCCGGAACGAAAAGCCCGCCGGCATAGTAGCTGACGACGCTGAAGCAGGTGGAAATGGCGAAGTAGAGGATGACGTTGGAGCGCACCTTGGCGAAGTCCGTCTTCCCGCCTAGCCAGTAGGCCACAACAGGCGGTCCGCCAAGCTGTGCGGCGCCGCTGAACAGTCCGGCCGTAAGGCCGACGCCGGCGCTGAGATAGGAATGCGGCTCGCCGTGATAGCGCCAGCCCGAGACCAGCAGTGCAAGCAGCAGCAATGCGATGACGGTGATCGACCAGCGAAGCAACAGCGGGTCCATGAGCGTTAGGATGGCGGTACCCGCGGGAACCCCCAGTATCGCACCGGCGGCCATGGTGAACACCTCGCGCCGGTTCGCGCGCTTCCAGGCAGGCGGGATCATCCCCAGTGTCGCCAGCCCATCGATGAGAAGCAGCACCGGCGAAATCAGCTTCGGCCCGATGATGGCACCGCCGAGCGGTATGAAGATCAGTGCTGCGCCGAACCCGGAGAAACCCCGTGCCAGCCCGGCGACGAAAGCGATTGCAATGAGCGAATAGATGCCATGATCCGGCAGCGCGGCGGAAAGCCACGCACCGATATCGGCCATACTATCGGAAAACGACATGAAAGCCCGGCCTCGCTCAGGAGGCCAGCATCAGGTCCATGTTCTGCACGGCGGCACCCGAGGCACCCTTGCCGAGATTGTCGAGCAGGGCGACGAGATTGACCTGCGAACCATCCGGCGTGCCGAAGACGAAGAGCTTCATCGTGTCCTTGCCGGCGAGCTCGACTGCATCGACACGTGCCATCTTGCTGCTGTCTGCAAGCGGCACGACCGTGACGATATCCTGACCGGCATAGTGGGCGGTCAGCGCCGCGTGAATGCTCTCCAGCGTCGTGCCTGCGGCCAGCATGTCGAGGTGCAGCGGAACCTGCACGATCATGCCCTGCGCGAACTTGCCGACCGATGGCGCGAAGATCGGCGCGCGGTCGAGCAGGCCGTGGATCTTCATCTCAGGCACATGCTTGTGCGTCAGCGTCAGGCCGTAGAGGAAGTGCGGTGCGCTGATCGCGTCGTCACGGCTCTGGTCTTCCATCTGCGCGATCATCTGCTTGCCGCCGCCGGTATAGCCGGAGACCGCGTTGACGGTCACAGGATAGCCGTCCGAAAGAATGCCGGCGGCACGCAGCGGCCGCATCAGGCCGATGGCGCCGGTCGGATAGCAGCCGGGATTGGCGACGAAGCGCGCCGACTTGATTTTGCCTGCCTGATCCTTGTCCATCTCGGCGAAGCCATAGGCCCAGGAAGGGTCGACGCGGAAGGCCGTGGAGGTGTCGATGACGCGCACATTGTTGTTAGCCGAGACCATCTGCACGGCTTCCTTCGACGCCTCGTCGGGCAGGCAGAGGATGGCGATGTCGGCGCTATTGAGCATGTCCTCGCGGATCGCGGCATTGCGGCGCTCCGCTTCCGGAATGGACAGAAGCTCGACATCGCGGCGGCCGGCCATGCGCGTGCGGATCTGCAGGCCCGTCGTGCCGTGTTCGCCATCGATGAAGATCTTCGGTGCCATTGTCTTGCTCACACTTTCAATAGGTTAGAAAGAAGTCCGGAATCATTTTGTAAGATGGATGAGTCAGCCGTGTGACGCTGTCGCGCGTCGTTCGGCGTGCAGCCCCAGCATATACATCGCGACCGTCGCCCCCGCAATGGCGGTGATGTCGGCGTGGTCGTAGGCCGGCGACACCTCGACCACGTCGGCGCCACGGATATCGAGCTGGTGCAGCCGCTGCAGCACGGAGAGGATCTTGGCGCTTGAGGGACCGCCTGAGACCGGCGTGCCGGTGCCGGGTGCATGGGCGGGATCCAGGCAGTCGATATCGAAGGTCAGATAGCTGGGCGCACCCTTGGTGTGCGAGATGATCGTCGAGGCGATCTCGGCCGCGCTCATCTCCTCGACCTGGTGGCCGTAGAGGATATTGATTCCGAAATCGTCGGGCGCATGCGTGCGGATGCCGATCTGGATAGACCGATCAGGATCGATGATACCGTCGCGGACCGCGCGCGCCACGAAGGAGCCATGGTCGATCCGCTTGTTGTCGTCGAACCACGTATCCTGATGTGCGTCGAACTGCACAAGCGCAAGCGGGCCGTGCTTTGCCGCATGCGCCTTGAGGATGGGCCATGTCACGTAATGGTCGCCGCCAAGCGTCAGCATGAAGGCACCGGCATCGACGATCGCCTTCGCCTGCCGTTCGATCGCCGCTGGCGTCTCCTGGTGATTGCCGTAATCAAGCAGGCAATCGCCGTAGTCGATGACGGCCATCTCGGCGAAGAGATCGCGATTGAAGGGATATTGCGGATCGTTGTCGAAGATCGCTGAAGCCCGCCGGATCGCCTGCGGCCCGAAGCGCGTACCCGGCCGATTGGAGGTCGCGGCGTCGAAAGGAACGCCCCAGACCACCACGTCGGCACCATCAAGATTCTTGGTGAAGCGCCGGCGCATGAAGGACAGGGCACCGGCAAACGTCGGGTCCGTTGCCGCCGAGGTGAGGCTCGTTGCCGTGAAGGCATGATCGATCGACTTATTCGCCAAGTGACTGTCCTTTAGTCTGGGAGTTCGGTGAAAGTCATAGGCCCGGTCGCAGACCTATGATGAAACTCAAGCAGCGTCCTGGTCCGCCTCAATGGAAATCTTCAGCCCAAGCGCCTTTATGACGCCGAAGAAGGTAGACAGCCGCGGGTCGCCTGTTTCGCTGAGCGCCTTGTAGAGCGCTTCCCGCGTGACTCCGGCGTCCTTGGCGATAGACGTCATGCCGACTGTCCGGGCGACATCGCCTAGCGCATGCGCGATAAGCGCAGGGTCGCCATCATCGAATGCCGCCTCAAGATAAAGAAGTCGGTCTTCCGGCGTTTTCAGGTGATCCTGAATGTCGAAGCGTGTGGTTTTGAGAGGCATGTTCAGATCTCCTTTGCCATCCGCTTCGCCAGAGCAATATCGCGGCTTTGTGTGGACTTATCTCCGCCGCACAAGCAGGATGGTGATCGTGTCCGCAGCGCGGATGAAATAGACACGATAACCCGGTCCGTAAGAAATGCGTATCTCGCTCACGCCTTCGCCAACCGATTTCACATCGCCTGGATTTCCGAGTTCCATCCTGCGAATGCGCGCAGCGATACGCAGGCGGCTCTGTCATCCCGGAGGTCGCCAAGCCACCTGGCGAATAAAGGCGTTTGGCGTACTTCAATCATGTGTGAATTATAGTTCACGGAACCGGATTGTCAAAGCACATGACAAAACGAAAAAAGGCCGGGTTTGCACCCGACCTTTCCACATTCCGAAGTCCGAAGCGATTAACGCTTGGAGAACTGGAACGAACGGCGGGCCTTGGCCTTGCCGTACTTCTTACGCTCGACGACGCGGCTGTCGCGGGTCAGGAAGCCACCCTTCTTCAGGACCGAGCGCAGGCCCGGTTCGAAGTAGGTGAGTGCCTTGGAGACGCCGTGACGAACGGCACCGGCCTGGCCGGAAAGACCGCCGCCTGCAACCGTTGCGATGATGTCGAACTGGCCGTCACGGGCAGCAGCGACGATCGGCTGACGCAGAATCATCTGCAGAACCGGACGTGCGAAGTATTCCGTGAATTCCTTGCCGTTGATGACGATCTTGCCGGAGCCCGGCTTGACCCATACACGGGCAACGGCGTTCTTGCGCTTGCCGGTCGCGTAGGAGCGGCCAAGCGAATCGACCTTACGGACGTGGGCCGGAGCCGAAGCTTCGGTAGCCGTGCCGAGATCCTTCAGGGAGGAGAGGTCAGCCATTCTTAGGCGCTCCTTACGTTCTTCTTGTTGAGCTTGGCAACGTCGAGAACGACGGGCTGCTGAGCTTCATGAGGATGGTTCGAACCGGCGTAAACGCGGAGGTTCTTCATCTGGCGACGACCGAGCGGGCCACGCGGAACCATGCGCTCAACAGCCTTTTCGAGAACGCGCTCCGGGAAGCGGCCTTCGATGATCTGGCGAGCGGTACGCTCCTTGATGCCGCCGGCGAAACCGGTGTGCCAGTAGTAAACCTTGTCGGAATACTTCTTGCCGGTGAATACGACCTTGTCGGCATTGATGACGATGACATTGTCGCCGTCGTCAACGTGAGGAGTGAAGGTAGCCTTGTGCTTGCCGCGCAGACGCATGGCGATAACAGAAGCGAGACGACCAACGACAAGCCCTTCGGCGTCGATGATGACCCACTTCTTCTCTACCTCTGCAGGCTTCTGGGAGAAGGTTGCCATAGTAGTTACTCTCTTTTGATCCCTTTGCCCGAAGGCGAAAGGGCGTTTCTTGTTGCTTGATTTGGGAGCCCTAGGGCGCACCAAAAAGAAAGCAGCCGGGAAAGGCTGCCTTCTGGCGGTGTGTATAAGGCTTCCCACACGGAGGGTCAATATCGCTGGGCCGGGCATTCGTAAAAACAACGAAGCAAAATCAATGGTTTAGATATGAGGTATCGTGATACCTCAATTTCGCCGCGGTGGAATCGAGTATGTCACCGTCGCATGCGCGACCAATTCGTCAGGATTGTCCTGAAAAATAGATGCGTCGAGCACCGCCAGTCGCTTGCCGAGCTTGAGGATCTTGCAGGTGCAAGTGGTCGGTTTCAGCTACGGCAGCCGCAGGAAATTGATATTGAGACTTGTGGTCACCGCCAGCGGCACGACGCCGATATGAGCGATGACCGCAACATAGGCGGTCACATCCGCGAGCGCGAAAAGGGCAGGCCCGGAGACGGTGCCGCCGGGCCTGAGATGCCGCTCCAGGGGATCGAGCCGCATCGAGGCGCGGCCCGATGCGATCTCGGTCACGCTCATCACGCGGCCGTCCGTATGGATCTGCGGGAAATCCGTCTCCAGAAACCGGTGAACCTCCCCGATGGTCAGAACCGGCTGCATCGACCCTCCTCGAAATTGCTGATCTCTTATGGCAGAAGTGATAGCACGAAATAGACATGCAGGGAGTTAGACCATGGCCGAAGTCCTATCCTTTCGAACCGAGGCGGGCAAAGAGAACGGCGCGCTCGTTCTGCGCCAGTTCGCCGACGGTATTCTGCGGCTGACGCTGAACAATCCTCCGGCCAACCTCCTGTCGATCGCCATGCTCGAAACCTTGATGGGCGAACTCCAGAACGCCGCCGAGGACCAGGCGGTGCGCGTTGTGGTCATTGCATCGACCGGCGACGTCTTTTCGGCGGGCCACGATCTCAAGGAACTCACCGCCCATCGCGGCGACCCCGACGAGGGCGAAGCCTTCTTCGAGGAAACCTTCGCGTTGGCGGCGGATCTCATGCTTGAAATCACCCGCCTGCCCAAGCCTGTCATCGCCGAGATCGACGGCCTGGCGACCGCCGCTGGCTGCCAGCTCGTCGCGTCCTGCGACCTCGCGATCTGCACGGACACCGCGACCTTCTGCACGCCCGGCGTCAATATCGGGCTGTTCTGCGCCACGCCGATGGTGGCGGTGACGCGGGCCGCGCACCGCAAGCAGGCGATGGAAATGCTGCTGACCGGCGAAACGATCGATGCCTCGACCGCCAAGGATTTTGGCCTGGTGAATCGTATCGTACCGAAGCAGTATCTGTCGCAGGTCGTCACCAAATACGCCTCCGTTATCGCCAGCAAGTCTCCGATGGCGGTCAGGATCGGCAAGGAAGCCTTCTATCGCCAGCTCGAAATGCCGGTCGAGGAAGCTTACAGCTATGCGGCCGAGGTCATGGTGGACAGCATGATGACTGATGATGCGGAGGAGGGGATCGGCGCATTCCTCGACAAACGGATGCCCGACTGGACCACAGAATAGCTTGGGAATAGCTAACCCAGCTTCAGGATCAGCCCGCCGGCGGCGATGATCGCGCCGGCGAGGTAGCGCCATGGGCTCGCCTTTTCCTTGAGTACCAGAACGGAGATGATCAGCGCGAACAGGATGGACGTCTCGCGTAGCGCCGCAACTGTTGCAACCGGTGCCTTGGTCATCGCCCAGAGCGCCAGGCCGTAGGAAGCAATCGAGCCGGTGCCGCCGATCAGCCCACGCCACCAGTTGAAGCGGACATGAACGGCGACGGTGTAAAGCCCGCGCCGCGAAATCGCCCAGCTGAATAGAAGCACTGGCGGCAAGAGCGACATCCAGAGCGTGTAGGAGATCGCGTTGCCCGATGCGCGTGCGCCGATACCGTCGACATAGGTGTAGGTCGCGATCACGAAGGCATTGGCGAGCGCCAGCACGATCGCATGGCCATTTCCTTTCCGCGCCTCGAGCGCAAGCGTCAGGATGCCGGCGCAGATTGTCATGGTGCCGATGAGTGCGCCGGTCGACAGGGTCTCGTCGAGGATGAAGCCGCTGGTTGCGGCGATCAGAAGCGGCGCACAGCCGCGCATCAGCGGATAGACCAGCCCGATGTCGCCGGCGCGATAGGCACCCGCGACCAGTTGGAAGTAAATGAATTGGAGAACGGCAGAAGCGCCGATGAACGGCCATGCGGCTGGTTGCGGCAGCGGCAGGAGGGCCAGAAATGGTAGCGCCGCGACCGCGCCGCCAGCCGAAATCAGGCTGGCATCAAGCGATTTGTCCGTGCCCGCCTTGATCATGGCGTTCCATGTGGCGTGGAGCAGGGCACCAAAGAGGACAAGCAGGATGACGTCTGGGGGCACGGGGAACTACCGGATGGTGTGGTAATCGGGTGGGCGATCGTTTGTTGCGCCACGCTTTAAAAAAAGCAATCGCAATTCGCACGGCTGAACTACGAAAAAGTCATACGATTGTTTTCAATAGAGCAACTTGCAGACGAACCTTGGGCCGATGTTTTCGATGCACGTACCCCAAAGACGTTTAAATCGATTTTGATCATTCAACCATGAGGTGATGCTAACATACGCATGAACAGGTTATGAACATACATGGGTTATACAGCGAACGCTAATTTCCCTGCCTTGGGTGTTTTTCTCTGTTGGAACGCCAACTTAACCTGATAAAGCAACTCATCTATCGGGTTGCATTGCACATAATTCTAGAAGTTGTATTCGGGGCGCAAAGCATCGCCTTGTGTAGGCCAAATGTATACCAACGCTAGAGCGAGTAGTCCGGCACGATAAACATCCCGTCGAGGTTGTCTATATTCTGGCAGTTGAGCACGCGGCAGCGCGGGTTGTCCTTCGTCGGGATAGTCGTCCATTCCGCGTATTCATTGGCCTCGCAATAGCGGCTGTTGCGGATGTAGCGATCGTAGAGCGTCATGCCCTGCACGCGCTTCGACGGATAGCGCAGGATGACCGCCCCTTCATTGTGGATGGCGGCCCGCGCGCTCTGGCAGCTCATTGATTGCGAATTGTAGCGGGAGATGGCAAGCGCCGGCGATGCGGCCATGACGACTGCAAGAGCAAGAACCATTTTCTTCATGGGAACATCCTCCTTCGACATCCTGCTACCTATATACGCCAAAACCGCCCGCGGGTTTCAACAGTGGATAAATAAACGCGGCAGGAGGCGATCCTATGAATCACGACGCATATGACGACCGCTACATCCTCGACATTCTGAATTCCGTAAAGACGATCGCGCTCACCGGCGCTTCTCCCAATCCTGCTCGCCCGAGCAATGGTGTGATGGGATATCTCCTGTCACGCGGCTATCAAGTCATTCCGGTCAATCCCGGCCAGGCCGGCAAGCAAATCCAGGGGCAGACCGTCTGCGCGCATCTGGCAGATGTCCCGGTAGCCGTCGACATGATCGATGTCTTCCGGGCCTCCGAATATCTGGGTAGCGTCGTTGAAGAAGCGCTGCGGATGAACCCCCGCCCGAAGGTGATCTGGGCGCAGCTCGGCGTGCGCGACGATGCCGCCGCGGCGAAGGCGGAAGCGGCCGGCATAAGAGTGGTGATGGATCGCTGCCCGGCAATCGAAATTCCGCGGCTCGCGGCGTAGGAGACGGATTTTTCGCTTTAACCGTGCAGCTTGAAACGGAACGCGATTAACTTTTGCCGATCCTGGGCTATGCTCCCGGCCACCAGGTCAACAAAGGGAGGGTTTCATGGCCAAGAACGATCCGGGATTCAATACGTTGGCGGTGCATGCCGGTGCGCAGCCGGACCCGGCGACGGGGGCGCGCGCGACGCCGATCTACCAGACAACGGCTTACGTCTTCAACGATGCCGATCACGCCGCGGCACTCTTCGGCCTGCAGCAGTTCGGCAATATCTATACGCGCATCATGAACCCGACGCAGGCGGTTCTGGAAGAGCGCGTGGCGGCGCTGGAGGGCGGCACGGCGGCGCTGGCCGTCGCATCGGGCCATGCCGCGCAGATGATCGTCTTTCATACGCTCCTACGTCCGGGCGAAAACTTCGTCGCCGCCAAGCGCCTCTATGGCGGCTCCATCAACCAGTTCGGCCATGCCCTCGATAATTTCGGCTGGGAGGTTCGCTGGGGTGATTCCGCTGATCCGACGAGCTTCGAAAAGCAGATCGACGACAAGACGCGCGCGATCTTCATCGAAAGCCTGGCGAACCCCGGCGGCACCTTCGTCGATATCGCTGCCATCGCCGAAGTGGCGCACAAGCACGGCCTGCCGCTGATCGTCGACAACACGATGGCCAGCCCCTATCTCATCCGCCCCATCGAGCACGGTGCCGATATCGTGGTTCACTCGCTCACCAAGTTCCTCGGCGGCCACGGCAACTCCATGGGCGGCATCATCGTCGATGGCGGCACCTTCGACTGGTCGAAGTCGGGCAACTATCCGATGCTCTCCAGTCCGCGACCGGAGTATAACGGCGTCGTCCTACATTCTACTTTCGGCAATTTCGCATTCGCCATCGCCTGCCGCGTGCTGGGTCTGCGCGATCTTGGTCCGGCAATCTCACCCTTCAACGCCTTTCTGATCCTGACCGGCATCGAGACGCTGCCGCTCAGAATGCAGCGACACAGCGAAAACGCGCTCGCCGTCGCCAAGTGGCTGAAGGCGCATAGCAAGATCGCATGGGTCAATTATTCCGGTCTTGATGACGATCCGAACCATGCATTGCAGCAGCGCTATTCGCCGAGAGGAGCGGGGTCCGTCTTCACCTTTGGCGTCAAGGGCGGCTACGATGCCGGCAAGGCGCTGGTCGAGGGGCTGCAGCTCTTTTCGCATCTCGCCAATATCGGCGACACCCGCTCGCTCGTCATCCATCCCGCCTCGACGACGCACCGCCAGTTGACCGACGATCAACGCATCGCCGCCGGTGCCGGAGCCGACGTCGTTCGCCTGTCGATCGGCATCGAGGATGTGAAGGACATCATCGCCGACCTCGAGCAATCCTTGGCAAAGATCTGAGTAAAATGACCGACCACATCACATTCGATATCAGCGGCGTCGAACCGGAGTTCGGCGCCCCCGCGGCCGATCGTATTGTGTTGGGCGACCCACAGTTCCGCACCTGGAACGTGGAGGAGGCCGATGGCGGCCTCTATTCCGGCATATGGGAGGCGACGCCGGGCAAGTGGCGGATCGTCTACGACGAGTGGGAATATTTCAACGTGCTGTCAGGCTATTCGATCGTCACCAACGAGGCGGGCGAGGAGTTTCACCTCCGCGCCGGTGACCGGATGATCTTCAGGCCCGGCTTCAAGGGAACCTGGGAAGTCATTGAAACGACTCGCAAGGATTATGTTGTCCGGCTCTGATTAGCCGCGCTCGTCCGACGGCGCGAAGTCGCTGCGCACGATGCCGTGCCGCTGCAGCTTGTCGTAGAAGGTCTTGCGCGGAATGCCTAGCTCGGCAATCGTCCGGCGGACATCGCCCTCGTTGGCGTCGAGCGTCTGGCGGATGATGCCTGCCTCGTAGCGCTCCAGTCGTTCCGGCAGCGGTAGGCCGGTTACCTCCGGCGCCGCGCTCTTGTCGCTCGTTCCCTTGGGTTGTTCGACGCCAAGCACGAAGCGCTCCGCGAAATGCGACAGCTCGCGCACGTTCCCCGGCCACTGGTAATCCCGCAGGTGCCGATTCACCGTCGGTGAAAGATCCGGGACTGCCCGCTTGAAGCGGTTCGCCGCCCGCTCCGCGAAATAGCCGAAGAGCAGGGGAATGTCGTCGCGGCGCTCGCGCAGCGGCGGGATGGAGATCGTCACGACGTTCAGGCGGTAATAGAGATCCTCGCGGAAATCGCCGCGCTGGCCGGGGTCACCAAGATCCACCTTGGCGGCGGCGACCACCCGCAAATCCACCGGTCGCACCTCGTTGGTGCCGAGCGGCGTCACTTCGCGCATCTCGAGAACCCGGAGCATCTGCACCTGCGAGGAGGGCGGCATGCTCTCGATCTCGTCGAGGAAGAGTGTGCCGCCGCTGGCGTGCTCGATCCGCCCGATACGCTTCTTCTGCGCGCCGGTGAAGGCGCCGGGCTCATGGCCGAACAGTTCACTCTCGATCACCGTCTCGGGCAGGGCGCCGCAGTTGAGCGCCACGAAATTGCCGCTCGCCCGCCGGCTCCACTGGTGAAGAAGGCTCGCGACGACTTCCTTGCCGCTGCCGGTCTCGCCAGTCACCAGTACGTCCACATCCGTATCGGCGATCTGTCTGAGTGTATTGCGCAGCCGCTCCATGGCAGGTGTCTGGCCGATCAGCGGCAGGTCGTCGCGGGCGCTGGCGGCCGCTGTCTTGAGCGAGCGGTTTTCCAGCACCAGCCGACGCTTCTCGACCGCACGCCGCACGCTCTGCACCAGCCGGTCGGTGGCAAAGGGCTTGGTGATGAAGTCATAGGCGCCGTCCTGGATGGCTTTGACCGCCATCGGAATATCGCCGTGACCGGTCATCAGGATAACCGGCAGATCTTCATCCTGTCGCCGGATTCGGTCGAACAGCTGCAGCCCGTCGATACCGGGCATGCGAATGTCCGATACGACAGTGCCTGCGAAGTCTGGCTGCAGGGCGGCGAGGGCGTCCGTCGCGGTGGAAAAAGCGGAGACGGAGAAGCCGGCAAGCTCCAGCGTCTGCCTTGTCGCGCGCAGCAGATCCTTGTCGTCGTCGATCAGAAAAACCGGTGCCGTGTCGCTCATGCTTTCGCTTTCAGAAGATGGACGGTGAAGCAGCTGCCGCTCTCGCCGCTGGAGACCTCGATACGTCCGCCATAATCGGCGACGATGTCCTTGGAGATAACAAGGCCAAGCCCCAGCCCCTTTTCCTTCGATGTGTTGAAGGGCGTGAACAACGAACCGAGAATTTCCGGAGAAATGCCAGGCCCGTTGTCGGCGACGCTCACCGCGACACCATCTTCGGTCTCGGCAACCGCGATCTGGACCCTGGCGTTCTCGCGCCCCTCCAGCGCTTCGAGCGCATTCTGGAACAGGTTGATGAGGATCTGCTCCAGCCGGATCCGGTTCCCCATGACGAGGAGGCCGGGCGGCGGCAGGCGGATGTCGAGCGCGCTCAGCTGCCCGGCGAACCGGCTTTTAAGAAGAACCGTCGCGCCTTCGATCACGCCACGCAGATCGACCGGCTCCGCAGCGGTGCGGCCCTTGCGGGCGAACGCCTTGAGTTCCTCGGTGATCGTGCCGATCCGCTCGGTCAGCGCGGCGATCGCATTGAGATTTTCCTCGGCGGGGTTCACCTGCTTGCGCTCAAGAAACACCCTGGCATTGTCGGCATAGGCTCGGATCGTGGCGACAGGCTGGTTGATTTCATGGGCGACACCGGCCGCCACCTGTCCGAGAATGGCAAGCCGGTTCGCCTGCACCAGCTCCTGCTGAACCACCTGCAGCCGGGCTTCCGTTTCGCGGTGGTCGGAAATTTCTGCCTGCAGCCGGTCGCGGGCACGGCTGAGATCATCCGTCCGCGCTACGACCCGGCGCTCGAGCTCTTCCCGCATGCCTTGCTCGACGGCGATCTTGGTGGCCGCCACCTGCCGCCGCCTCAGCAGAACCGCGGCGATTGCGATCAGCGGTAGCAGCACCGCAAGCGACAAAAGCCGCATCTCGCGCACCGCCGCCGCGATCGGCTCGCTGGTGGGGACGAGATATTCCAGCTCCCACGGCGTGGTCGGCACGGTTTCGATCAGTCGTAGATACTCCGCTTCACCGGCACCCGGCAGCACGGCGGAGACGAGCGACGTGGTTGCGTTGATGATCGTCGGTCGCAGGATCGGCAGCGGCGTCAGCGGCGCATCGCCGAACTGCAGGCTGTCGCGGATGGCGGCGAGGTCCGCTTCCTGCGCCGGTGCGGCCATCATGAAACGCCAGGAGGGGATGCTGGTAATCAGCACGACGCCATGATCGTCGGTCACGTAAACAGGGCGGCGCGCATCGCGCCAGTCCGTCTCCAGCCGGTCGAACTCCATCTTGACGACCACGACCCCCAGCGGCGCTTCCGCGCTGCCAACCCGTCGGGAGATGTAGAGGCCTGGCCGCTTGCTGACGCTGCCGAGCGCGAAATGTTCCGCCGTGCCCTCCTTCATGGCCCGGGTGAAGTAATCGCGAAATGTATAGTCGTTTCCGACGAAGCTGATCGGCTCGCGCCAGTTGCTGGAGGAAACCGCGACGCCGTGCGTGCCGACGACATAAAGAACGGCCGCCTGCGTTCCCGCCACCAGACCTTCGAGCTTGCGGTTCAATATATCGATCGCCTCGGTCGAGCCTTGCGAAAGCGCATTGATGACCTGCTGGTCTTCGGAAAGCAGCAACGGCAGTGCCCGCGGCCTTTCCAGCACGGCCGTCAGCAGGGCAACCTTCAGGCTTGCATCGGTGTGTCCCTGAGATTCCAGCGCTTCGATCGCCGTGCGGCGGCCATAGATTTCTGCGCCGAGCATCGCCGCCGCGATCAGCAGCGCCGATACGGCGAGAAAGGGTATCCAGGCGCGTCTCGCCTTCCGTGCGTCATGCTCGGTCGCTTGCATTTTCGCCATGTCAGCCTTCTGAAGCATGTGACATCTGTGCGTAAAATCGCACAACCGTCAAATCAATTTGTGCGATATGTCGCCCATGATAGCTTAAGGCGACGCCAATTTTCAGAATATATCCATAAGAATCAATTACCTATCTGTCCGGTGGGAAGTTGGCACGCCCATTGCAAATCGCAAGCAAACAGCAATCGGCTGTTGATTGACGATAGCAGTTGCCCCGGGAGGCCGATGAGGTTTGGGGCTCTATGGAGGACACAATGGGTGTTGCAATTCCAGCCGCTGAACCGCGGGCAAAAATGCCGTTCTACCGGCATCTCTATTTCCAGGTAGTAGTCGCCATCATCGCCGGCATGCTAATCGGCCATTTCTGGCCGGACTTCGGCGCTAGCTTGAAGCCGCTAGGCGACGCCTTCATCCGCCTCGTCAAGATGATCATCGCGCCGGTCATCTTCCTCACGGTCGCCACCGGCATTGCCGGCATGTCGGACCTGAAGAAGGTCGGCCGCGTTGCCGGCAAGGCGATGCTCTATTTCATCGTCTTCTCGACTCTTGCGCTCATCGTCGGCCTGATTGTCGGCAACCTGCTGCATCCGGGCTCCGGCATGAACATCGATCCGGCCACGCTCGATGGCAAGGCGGTCTCGACCTACGCCACCAAGGCGCATGAGACGACGATCACCGGCTTCCTGATGAACATCATCCCGGAAACCATCGTCGGCGCATTCGCCCAGGGCGACATCCTGCAGGTTCTGTTCTTCTCCGTCCTGTTCGGGATCGCGCTCGGCATGGTCGGCGACAAGGGCAAGCCGGTTACGGATTTTCTGATCGCGCTTACCGCCCCGGTTTTCCGCCTCGTCGCCATCCTTATGAAGGCTGCGCCGATCGGTGCGTTCGGCGCCATGGCGTTTACCATCGGCAAGTACGGTATCGGCTCGGTCGCCAATCTCGCCTACCTCATCCTCACCTTCTACATCACGGCACTTGTCTTCGTTCTGGTCGTGCTGGGTGCGGTCGCCAAGTATAACGGCTTCTCGATCCTGTCGCTCATCCGCTACATCAAGGAAGAGCTGCTGCTCGTCCTCGGCACGTCCTCGTCGGAAGCGGCCCTGCCGGGTCTGATGCAGAAGATGGAACGCGCCGGCTGCAAGCGCTCCGTTGTTGGTCTGGTCATCCCGACCGGCTATTCGTTCAACCTCGACGGCACCAACATCTACATGACGCTGGCAGCGCTCTTCATCGCCCAGGCAACCGGCATCGATCTCTCGCTCGGCGACCAGATCCTTCTGCTCCTCGTTGCGATGCTGTCGTCCAAGGGCGCTGCCGGTATCACCGGCGCCGGCTTCATCACGCTTGCAGCGACGTTGTCTGTTGTGCCCTCGGTTCCGGTCGCCGGCATGGCGCTGATCCTCGGTATCGACCGCTTCATGTCGGAATGCCGCGCTCTGACCAATTTGGTCGGAAACGCCGTAGCTACGGTCGTCGTTGCCCGTTGGGAGAACGAGCTCGACCAGACGAAGTTCGCGGCTGCCATGGCCGGCGAATTGCCGGAAGAGCTCGACGAGCCCGTGCCGGGACTGCAGCCGGCCGCGTAGCGCGCACCCAACCCAAGAACAGTTTGCCGCCCACGCGGCAGCTGTGCCTCCCAAGGCGATGGCCGCACTCCCGAAAGGGAGTGCGGTCGTTTTATTTTACAGGCCAGGCGAGCTCGAGGCCGTCGAGCCCGTGAAAATGATAGACGTCCTTGACGACGGGCGTTTTCGCGATCTGCAACTGCGGCAGCCGCTCGAACAGGATCGGCAGCACGACATTGAGTTCCAGCCGCGCCAACGGTGCGCCGATGCAGAAATGGATCCCGGCGCCGAAGGAGAGGTTGGGCGCCTCGCGGCGATCAGGCTTGAAGGTCAGCGGATCGCTGAACTTCGTGGGATCGAGATTGGCGGCTGCAAGGATCAGGCTCACCTTGTCGCCGCGCTTGAAGGAAATGCCGTCGATCTCCACCGGTTCGAGCACCCAGCGCTGGAAGATATGCACCGGCGCGCAGATCCGCAGCGTTTCCTCCACCGTGCGTTCGGTTGTCGCCTCGTCCTTGAACAGGTCGCGCGGCTCATTTTCGCTGTCCAGGATCGCCCGGACGGAATTGCCGATCTGGTGCACGGTCGCTTCGTGGCCGGCATTGAGGAGAACGATGGTCGTCGAGATCAACTCCTCGTCGGTGAGATACTGTCCCTTGTGCTCCGTGTGGATCATATGCGTCAGCAGATCGTCCTGTGGGTTGGCGCGGCGTTCGGCGATAACGGTCTTCACGTAATCGGAAAACTCCCTGGACGCCCTGTCGGCACCATCCTCGTCTTCCCGGGTCCGGCCGAAGATGTACATCCTGATATAGGCGTGCGACCACTTCAGAAGCTGCGGCCCCATCTCCTCCTGAATACCGATCATCCTGGCGATCATCGTCACGGGGATGATATCGGCGAAAGCCGAAAGAAGTTCGACCTCGCCCTTGTCGGCGAATTGGTCGATCAACCGGTTGGCGAGCTCCGCCAGCTCAGGCTTCATCTTTTCGACATGCCGCGAGACGAAGGCCCGGTTGACGAGAGTGCGCAGCCGCGTGTGCTCCGGCGGCTCGAGTTCGAGCAGGGAGAACCGCTCGGCGAGATCGAAATTGGCCACATGCTGGTCGGGCTCGGTCAGGCCAAGTTCCTCGCGGGTAGCGATGTGAAGGATCTGGCGCCCGAAGCGGCGGTCACGCAGCAGTCCGTTCACGTGGTCGTAGCCGGTAAAGAACCACTGCTTCTGCTCCTCCCAGTAAAAGGTCGGACAGTTGGCGTGCAGTGCCGCGTAGACGGCATTGGGATCGCTGTAGAATGCCGGGTTTCCGGCATCGAGTGAAACGCGGCGGGTGGCGGGGTCGATGCGGAGAAAGGACGGTATCATCATGCTTCGAGGCTTAGCGGATTTGCCAAGCCTCGAAAAGCGTTCTCTCGCGCCGGTTGTCAGCCTCGTCCGAGCGAACCGACGCGACGCAGCGCATAGATCTGGTCGTCGAGCGTCGGGACCAGTTCGCCGCTCTTCTCGTCGGGCTGTGCCGGAGCCGGAGCGGCCGCCTCGGCCTCACCGAAGATCACCGTGCAGTTGCGTCCCGCAGCCTTCGCCGCGTAGAGCGCCCGGTCGGAGGCCGAGATCAGCTTGTCACGGTTGGCCTCGATTGCCGAGGCAAGCGCCACGCCGATGCTGACGGTCGCCGGGATGAGCGCTTCGCCGGTGCTGATCGGCACGCGGCAGAACTCGGCGCGGATGGATTCCGCCAGCGCTTCCGCCTCGGTCTGGTCGGCGACGGTGGTGAAAGCCGCGAACTCCTCGCCGCCCATGCGTCCGAAGACGCCGTCGGGCGTATACTGCCGGGCAACCCGCGCAAAGACTGTCAGCACATGGTCGCCGGCCTGGTGGCCGAAGCGGTCGTTGACGCGCTTGAAATGATCGAGATCGAACAACAGCACGGCAACCTGATGCCGCGCATCGAATGCCTTCTCCTGGATCGCGTCGAACCTGCCGAAGAGACCTCGGCGGTTGAGGACGCTTGTCAGCGGATCCGTGAAGCTCAGCAGTCGCAGCTGCTTTTCGGAGCGTTCCATGATCATCCGGCAGGTCAGCGCGCAGGCAAATGTCAAGAGGAAACCCATCGCCATGGCGGCGAGGCCGGCAAAATTAGCAGCCTCCGCGTCGGTCGGGCCAAGAAGGGCCATCGCGAGGGCGGTGCCGAAGCAGAGAACGCTTTGTGCAACGAAGATTGCACCCAGCTTGCCGCGCGTCTTTTCGCCCTTCACGCCGCTTGTGGTAACAGCGAGCGCCAAAGCGGTTGCGCCTGTCGCGGAGGCGAGGTTGTAGAGAATGACGCGGTTGGCGTAGTCGCCGTTTACCCAGGGCAGGAAGACGCCGGCAAGCCACACCGCCGGTGGCAGCAGTACCCACCATTCGAACTTGCGTCGATCGAGCGCCAGATAGCCCATCACCCAGGCGCTTTGTCCACAGAGGGCGATCGTGTTCCCGGCTTCGATCGAGAGGATGTTGGGTATCTGCCCACGGACCGCGACCATGGCAAAGCCGATCCCGCTGAACAGGAAGCCGAGCCCCCAGTATAGATATGTCTTGTTTCGGACATTATGGCGCCATGCCATGAACGCCACCAGTGCGAGCGTCATGGCTTCGGAACACCAGATGGCAAGTCCCGTCGGAACATTGAACACGGCATTAACCCCATTGTATTGCCGCTATATTTGCCGAAGAAGCTGGCGAGTTCCTTAATCGCCGGGTTCAGCCGTGCCGATTTATTCCCTATCTCGGGACAGCCTTTCCGGTTAGTAAACGTACATGAGCAATCCTGCACCTATTTGGAATTCATTCATGCTGATGACGGGAAAAGCTGTGCGGGGTTCACGCGGACACTCGCTCTTAACAATCGCTTTGAGGAAATGGTCCTAAAGCGGCTTCAAAGTATCCCGCATCGCCTTGCCCTCTTAACGTTATCCGTAGGCGCGTCTTGAAGAGAAGGGCAGGGAAGCTCTATGTAGGGATAAGGCATTTTGTTTGATTCCCGGCGTCGTGCCGGAAAGACGTTACAAAGGACGCACATGAGAAACCCAGTCGATACCGCTATGGCCCTCGTGCCGATGGTTGTGGAACAGACCAATCGCGGTGAACGCTCCTATGATATCTACTCGCGCCTGCTCAAGGAACGCATCATCTTCCTGACGGGGCCGGTCGAAGATCATATGGCAACGCTCGTTTGCGCCCAGCTGCTTTTCCTCGAAGCGGAAAACCCTAAGAAGGAAATCGCGCTCTACATCAACTCGCCGGGTGGCGTAGTGACGGCGGGCATGGCGATCTACGACACCATGCAGTTCATCAAGCCGGCCGTTTCGACGCTCTGCATCGGCCAGGCCGCATCGATGGGCTCGCTGCTTCTTGCCGCCGGCGACAAGGACATGCGCTTCGCTACCCCGAACTCGCGCATCATGGTTCACCAGCCGTCGGGTGGTTTCCAGGGCCAGGCATCGGATATCGAGCGCCACGCACGCGATATCCTGAAGATGAAGCGCCGCCTGAACGAGGTTTATGTCAAGCACACCGGCCGCACCTATGACGAGGTTGAAAAGACGCTCGATCGTGACCATTTCATGGATGCATCCGAGGCCAAGGACTGGGGCGTGATCGACAAGGTCCTCAGCTCGCGCGCTGAAATGGAAGGCGATGCGGCCTAGCAAGAAGTAGGGATGGTGTTTTCTCCGCCACAGTTCTATCTCATTTGTGATCGAACAGAGAGATTAAGGCAGTGGCGGGTACGCCAATCTCAAGTATTAATGCTATGTTGAATTTTTATGACATAGCATGTGGCATTCGAGGGGAATTCGTTGCCGCCGGAGCCAGGGCCGCATAGGTTTGGACCGGTTCGTGCCCCTCAAACGGCCTTGGCCGGCTGGAGCTCCAGGTCTGGAGCGGGCCAATGAGTGGACCGCAATTCACCTTGAAATGCGGCGTGCTGGAAGGAAAGTGATATGAGCAAAGTCAGCGGCAGCAACGGCGGCGACTCTAAGAACACCCTGTACTGCTCCTTCTGCGGAAAGAGCCAGCACGAAGTCCGGAAGCTTATCGCCGGGCCGACAGTTTTCATCTGCGATGAATGCGTCGAATTGTGCATGGATATCATCCGCGAGGAAAACAAGTCCTCGATGGTTAAGTCCCGTGACGGCGTTCCCACGCCCCAGGACATCATCAAGGTTCTCGACGAATACGTAATCGGTCAGCGTCAGGCGAAGAAGATTCTGTCCGTTGCCGTTCACAACCATTACAAGCGCCTCGCGCACGCCACCAAGAATGGCGAGATCGAGCTTGCGAAGTCGAACATCATGCTGGTCGGCCCGACCGGTTGCGGCAAGACCTATCTTGCCCAGACGCTCGCCCGCATCATCGACGTTCCCTTCACGATGGCCGACGCGACGACGCTAACCGAAGCCGGCTATGTCGGTGAAGACGTCGAAAACATCATCCTGAAGCTGCTGCAGGCCGCCGACTACAACGTAGAACGCGCCCAGCGCGGCATCGTCTATATCGACGAAGTGGACAAGATCTCCCGCAAGTCCGACAATCCGTCGATCACCCGCGATGTGTCGGGCGAGGGCGTGCAGCAGGCGCTTCTGAAGATCATGGAAGGCACCGTTGCTTCCGTACCGCCGCAGGGTGGCCGCAAGCATCCGCAGCAGGAATTCCTGCAGGTCGACACGACGAACATCCTGTTCATCTGCGGCGGCGCTTTTGCCGGTCTCGACAAGATCATCTCCGCCCGCGGCGAGAAGACTTCGATCGGCTTTGGCGCGACCGTCAAGGCTCCGGATGACCGCCGCGTCGGCGAAGTGCTGCGCGAACTGGAACCGGAAGATCTGGTCAAATTCGGCCTCATCCCCGAATTCATCGGTCGTTTGCCGGTCCTGGCAACGCTCGAGGATCTCGACGAGGATGCACTGATCCAGATTCTGTCCGAGCCGAAGAACGCCCTGATCAAGCAGTATCAGCGCCTGTTCGAAATGGAAGACGTCGAGTTGACCTTCCACGAGGACGCGATGCGCGAAATCGCCCGCAAGGCGATCATCCGCAAGACCGGCGCCCGCGGTCTCCGCTCGATCATGGAAAAGATCCTGCTCGATACGATGTTCGAGCTGCCGACGCTGGAAGGCGTTCGCGAGGTGGTCATTTCCGACGAAGTCGTTCGCGGCTCGTCGCGTCCGCTCTATATTTACGCGGACCGTCAGGACGAGAAGGCCAACGCTTCGGCGTAACGGCTTATCGAACTCTTTACGATACCCACCGTGATTTTAGGGGCTTGCCGTCGGCGAGCCCCTTTCTATTTGAAAAACGGTGCACGGCCCTGATAAATCTTGCTGATGACGTCTGAAACCGGCCTTGCTGCCGTTGCGAATTGGCGCGCCCTTGACGATTATGGAATGATTCCGTTGGTGTGTTTCGGCAGTGTGTTTTAGCCGGTTCGGAAGTGGTAAGCGTCGTTCCAGCGCCGCGCGCCATTGTGCAGGTGTTCCGTTGTAGCATAGCTGTCATGTCCAAGGGGACGCGGGCCATGGCGAAGCTTGAAAAGCGTAGTCAGAACCTCCACTTGTACACCAAGTGAGAGTGCGGTCGGTCTTGAACGGCCGCCCAGAAGAGCCCGGCAACGGGACGATGGAAAGGAAATAAAATGACGAAGAAAACGTCAGTTGCGAGCAGCGTCGCCTATCCGGTTTTGCCCCTGCGTGACATCGTGGTCTTCCCGCATATGATCGTGCCGCTTTTCGTCGGCCGGGAAAAGTCGATCCGCGCGCTCGAAGAGGTCATGGGTTCCGACAAGCAGATCATGCTCGTTACCCAGATCAATGCGAGCGATGATGATCCGGATCCTTCCGCTATCCACAAGGTTGGCACTGTCGCAAACGTTCTGCAGCTGTTGAAGCTGCCCGATGGCACAGTGAAGGTTCTCGTCGAGGGCCGCGCCCGTGCCGAGATCGACACCTATACCGATCGCGAAGATTTCTATGAAGCGCTCGGTCATGTGCTCGAAGAGCCGAATGACGATCCGGTCGAACTCGAAGCGCTCAGCCGCTCCGTGGTTTCGGAATTCGAGAGCTACGTAAAGCTCAACAAGAAGATCTCTCCGGAGGTTGTTGGCGCCGCAAGCCAGATCGACGACTACTCGAAGCTGGCCGATACGGTCGCCTCGCACCTGTCGATCAAGATCACCGAGAAGCAGGAGATGCTGGAAACCACCAGCGTCAAGGCACGCCTTGAAAAGGCGCTCGGCTTCATGGAAGGCGAGATCTCGGTCCTTCAGGTCGAGAAGCGTATCCGCTCGCGCGTCAAGCGCCAGATGGAGAAGACCCAGCGCGAATACTACCTGAACGAACAGATGAAGGCGATCCAGAAAGAGCTCGGCGACGGCGAGGAAGGCCGCGACGAGATGGCCGAACTGGAAGAGCGCATCTCCAAGACCAAGCTCTCCAAGGAAGGTCGCGAGAAGGCCGATGCCGAGCTTAAGAAGCTCCGGCAGATGAGCCCGATGTCGGCCGAAGCTACGGTGGTGCGCAACTATCTCGACTGGCTGCTGGGTATCCCGTGGTCGAAGAAGTCGAAGATCAAGACGGACCTCAACAACGCCGAGAAGATCCTCGAAGCCGATCACTTCGGTCTCGACAAGGTCAAGGAACGCATCGTCGAGTATCTGGCGGTTCAGGCCCGCGCGACCAAGATCAAGGGGCCGATCCTGTGCCTCGTCGGCCCTCCGGGTGTCGGCAAGACCTCACTCGCCCAGTCGATCGCCAAGGCGACCGGCCGTGAGTATGTTCGCATGGCTCTCGGTGGCGTTCGTGACGAAGCTGAAATCCGCGGTCACCGCCGCACCTATATTGGCTCGATGCCCGGCAAGGTCATCCAGTCGATGAAGAAGGCGAAGAAGTCCAACCCGCTCTTCCTGCTCGACGAGATCGACAAGATGGGCCAGGACTTCCGTGGTGATCCGTCTTCGGCTCTGCTCGAAGTGCTGGACCCGGCCCAGAACTCGACCTTCATGGACCACTACCTGGAAGTCGAATACGACCTGTCGGACGTGATGTTCATCACGACGGCGAATACGCTGAACATCCCGGCGCCCCTGATGGACCGCATGGAAGTCATCCGCATCGCCGGCTACACCGAAGACGAGAAGCGCGAAATCGCCAAGCGGCACCTGCTGCCGAAGGCCATCAAGGAGCATGCCCTGCAGCCCGAGGAATTCTCGGTGAGCGACGATGCCCTGATGGCGATCAGCCAGCAGTACACCCGCGAAGCCGGTGTTCGTAGCTTCGAACGCGAGCTGATGAAGCTCGCCCGCAAGGCGGTAACTGAGATCATCAAGGGCAAGACGAAGTCGGTCGCGGTCACCGCTGCCAACATCTCAGATTACCTGGGTGTTCCGCGCTATCGTCACGGCGAGGCCGAGGGTGAGGATCAGGTCGGTGTCGTTACCGGTCTGGCCTGGACGGAAGTCGGCGGCGAGCTGCTGACGATCGAAGGCGTGATGATGCCGGGCAAGGGTCGCATGACCGTGACCGGCAACCTGAAGGACGTGATGAAGGAATCGATCTCGGCGGCGGCATCCTATGTTCGCAGCAGGGCCGTCGATTTCGGCATCGAGCCGCCGCGTTTCGATAAGTCGGACATCCACGTCCACGTGCCGGAAGGTGCCACCCCGAAGGACGGCCCGTCGGCCGGCGTCGGCATGGCAACCGCGATCGTCTCGATCATGACTGGCATCCCTGTTCGCAAGGACGTGGCGATGACCGGCGAGATCACGCTTCGCGGTCGCGTCCTGCCGATCGGCGGTCTGAAGGAAAAGCTGCTCGCGGCACTTCGCGGCGGCATCAAGACCGTTCTGATCCCGGAAGAAAACGCCAAGGATCTGGCGGATATTCCGGACAATGTGAAGAACAACATGGAGATCATCCCGGTGTCCCGCATGGGTGAGGTGATCAAGCATGCTCTGGTCCGCAGACCGGAGGCGATCGAGTGGGATGGCACGGTGGAAACCCCTGTTATCGCAACGGTCGAAGGGCACGACGAAACTGGCAGTTCCATCGCTCATTGAGCTTTGTTTGCCACATTCGTGCCCCATTGCTTAAAAACCCTGAAAAGGCTGGCGTTTTCGCCAGCCTTTTTTTGTGAAAACCGCGCGGAGACGCTTGCTTTTCCTTTATTTGCAGGCTCTTTGGGGTGCGGCGGGCCTGATGCACCATATTCCGTGCCCGGCTATAGATTTGAGTCGTTTCGAACCATTTGAAAGGGGTGGAAACATGAACAAGAATGAACTCGTGTCCGCAGTTGCCGAAAAGGCAGGACTCTCGAAGACCGACGCTGCTTCGGCAGTTGATGCTGTTTTCGAAGTTGTTCAGGCTGAACTTAAGGGCAAGGGCGACGTTCGCCTCGCTGGTTTCGGTAGCTTCACCGTTTCCCATCGCGCTGCCACCAAGGGCCGCAATCCGTCCACCGGCGCTGAAGTCGATATCCCGGCTCGCAACGTGCCGAAGTTCACGCCCGGCAAGGGCCTGAAGGAAGCCGTCAACGGCTGATATGAATTGCTTGGTTGCCGGGCGACGAGGCCGGTGGCGCAAGTTTCGGAGGGTTCGGCGAAAGCCGGACCCTTTTTGTGTTTCATTGGCCTTGCCGTCCTTTGAGCTTTGTCCTAGGCAGGATTTGTTCTCAGGGCGGGGTGAAATTCCCCACCGGCGGTAAAGGGGCGTTGCCTCAAGCCCGCGAGCGCCTTTCGGCAAAACCGGAAGGGTCAGCAGATCCGGTGCGATTCCGGAGCCGACGGTCATAGTCCGGATGGAAGAGAATGAATGGAATGTGTCCGGGGCAGGGGGCTGCCCGCGACCGTGTGCCGTTCATGCGTCCTGATTTGTGTTGGTCCTTGGATATGGATGAATGACATGAATCAGCATTCGGATGCGTTTGCCGCGTCGCGCGCCTTGGCCGGAGCCGGCTGGATGGTGCTTGCAGGCATAGCCTTTGCAATTCTCAACGTCGTCACGCAATGGCTGACGATGAAGCTCGGTTTCCCCTCGGCATCGACCGCGTTCTGGCAATATGCCTTCGCGCTGGTCTTCTCATTGCCATTCTTGAAAAAGGTCGGCCTGTCGGCCATGCGTACGCGTTATCCGTGGCGCCATGTCATTCGCGTGGCTTTGGCGGCATTCGGCGTGGAGGCATGGATTGCGGGTCTTGCCGTGGTGCCGATCTGGCAGGCGATCGCGCTCGTCATGACCTCGCCCTTCTTCATCATCCTGGGCGCCAGGCTCTTCCTCGGAGAGCAGGTCGGCGCCGCGCGCTGGATGGCGACAGCGGTCGGCTTTGCCGGCGCCATGATCATCTTGCAGCCGTGGTCCGACAGCTTCACCTGGGCGGCCTTCCTGCCGATCCTGTCGGCACTGCTATGGGGCGCCTCGTCGCTGATGACGAAAAGCCTCACGGGCATCGAGAAGCCGGAGACCATCACCGTATGGCTGTTGTTGCTGCTGACGCCGATCAATGGCGGCCTCGCGCTTGCGGCAGGCTTTGCGATGCCGACGGGCATGACGCTCGTGCTCTTCGTCGCAGCGGGACTACTGACGGTCATGGCGCAGTATTTCCTGACGCTGGCCTACACCGTCGCCGATGCCGCCTATGTCCAGCCTTTCGACGACCTGAAACTGCCGCTCAACGTCATCGCGGGTTGGCTGTTCTTCGGTTACGCGCCGGCGGGCTATCTATGGATCGGTGCGTTGCTCATCCTCGGCGCATCCCTCTTCATCATGCGCAACGAACTGAAGCGCGAAAGGGCGAGCGTTTAAACAATTATCGGACGATGTGACGTGCACAAAAAAATGGCCGGAGAATATCCGGCCATTTGCAGATCTGAGGATCGTTCCTACCAGCGCTGATGCACATGCGGTGCGATCAGCCGGCCGTAGATCTCGCGCGTTGCCTCCATCACGTCATGCGACAGCGGCTCAAGGCTTGCGGCAGCGGCGTTGGCCTTCGCCTGCTCGGCATTGCGCGCGCCGGGGATGACGACGGTCACGGCGTCGCTCATCAGGATCCAGCGCAGCGCGAAGGCCGCCATCGTCGCACCTTCAGGCACCAGCTTGCGGATTTCTTCCACGGCCTGCAGCCCGATCTCAAACGGCACACCGGCGAATGTCTCGCCGACGTCGAACGCCTCGCCGTGGCGGTTGAAATTGCGGTGGTCGTCCTTCGCGAATGTCGTGGCACCGGTGATCTTGCCCGAAAGCAGCCCGCTTGCCAGCGGCACGCGCGCGATAATGGCGATATTCTTTTCATGCGCCTGCTGGAAGAACAGGTGATCCGGCCGCTGGCGGAAGATGTTGTAGATGATCTGGATGCTGGCGACGCCGGGAAACTCGATTGCCTTCAGCGCCTCTTCGACCTTCTCGACGCTCACGCCATAACCCATGATCTTGCCGGCCTTCTGTAGCTCGCTCAGGCCCTCGAATACCTCAGGGCGATAGAGCACGTCCGTCGGCGGGCAGTGCAATTGCACGAGGTCGAGGCTGTCGACACGCAGGCTCTTCAGGCTGCGGTCGATGAAGCTTTCGAGATTGGCCTTGGTGTAGCCATCCGCCACATGCGGATTGAGCCGCCGCCCCGCCTTGGTCGCCACCATCGGGCGCTCGCCGCCACGGCTATCGAGAACGTCGGCGATGATCTTTTCCGATCGGCCGTCGCCGTAGACGTCGGCCGTGTCGATGAAGGTCATGCCGGCATCGAGTGCCGCGTTAAGCGCCTCACGCCCGTCAGCCTCGCTGACGTCGCCCCAGGAACCACCGATCTGCCAGGCGCCGAAACCAATATTGGTGACGGTGTGGGGAAGGTGGCCGAAAGAATGCTGTTTCATGATAGTCCTCCGCGCATGATTGTCGGATTTCGGACTAACAGCCCGCCGGAGACCCGGCAAGCACTCTCATCGTTCGGTCGATCACCTGAGTCGGTGATTCCAGTGGCTCTTAGAGCCGCTTCAGGCAGTACGAGAAATGCGCGTGCGACTCGACCGTCAAGAACTCGAACTGCCAGCCATAGTCCTTGCAGAACTTGTTCACCGCCTCGACGACGCCATAGACGATCGGCTTGACGGTGTTGCCGGTGCAGAAGTCATGCCCGGCGATCCGGCCCGTGCGCTTCACCTTCTTCTCGCAGATGAGCAGCTCCTGCCAGGTCAGTTCGAACGAGTGATCGGTATCGATATAGGCCCAATCGAGAAAATCATCCTCGAATTCGGCGAGCTTTTCCAGCGACGTGCCCTGCATCAGCTGCAACTGCCCGCTTTCGATCTGCTTGCCGAATTGCGTATGAATCTGGTCGAGACCGGAGCTGTAGCGGTCCATGCTCCAGGGATCGATCAGGTAAAGCTGCGCGGGGCGATTCTTCTCGAGAATTTCGGCCGTATATTCGCCGAAGGCCGCGCCCACTTCGACGCCGATTCCACCGTGGGGAATGCGGTAAAGCAATTCGCCCCGATCCGGCAGCAGCCGCGCGTTCTCCATATGGTGCGCCGAAAGCTGAGTCCGTGGCATGGCCGCCCTTTGCGCCTGCCGTTCTTCGCGTGTTTTCATGGATCTGTCTCTGCTTGTGATTTCGGCCGGAACCTAATCGCCGAGACATGCAAAGGCAACCGCGCCGGTGACGGCGCTGGAGAACTGGAGATCAAATAAAAGGGAAGGAATGGTGGGCGATGAGAGACTCGAACTCCCGACATCCTCGGTGTAAACGAGGCGCTCTACCAACTGAGCTAATCGCCCTTCGCTCTGCGGATCATGTCCGCCGCGTCGGTGGCCGTGATCTATGCGGATCGCGCAAAAACCGCAAGAGCGTTTGTGAAGATTTTTTGATTTTTTTCGACCGGCTCCCGTGGCCGTGGTGTTTTTGAGGATTTCACGCCTGTGGAAAAAGATCAGGGCAGGGGAGTAGCAGTCGCTTGAAGCAGTGCTTGCGCTCGGGAACATAAGGCATCGATCGGCGAGCGAATTTTATTCCCCACAAACAATTCGACAACTGTCATCGTTTTGTCTCCAAACCTGCTTGACACTGAAAAGCGAACCCCTTAGTTAGCCGCTCATCGAAGCGGCAAGCCTGCTTTGACAAGGACGCGAAAGCTTCCGGATTGCTTGAAATGAATGCGGGTGTAGCTCAGTCGGTTAGAGTGCCGGCCTGTCACGCCGGAGGTCGCGGGTTCGAGCCCCGTCACTCGCGCCATTTCAATGCAGGTGCAAATGCACTCCGGTCTGTTTTCGATCCGTAATGCGCGGGTGTAGCTCAGTCGGTTAGAGTGCCGGCCTGTCACGCCGGAGGTCGCGGGTTCGAGCCCCGTCACTCGCGCCATTTCTTACAGAGAAATGAATTCCGGAAATACCGTCTAAAACCGGTGATATTCAAGCAAAGACGTTCTCTCCGCAGGTCACATTTCACTTGAGCTATGCGCTGGGCGCTGGTCAGGCATGCAACTCGAATCACTGTGCGCGGTTTTGTCGCGACATCATTGCATCTGCTTGATAAAGTCCGCCCCCGACGACCTGATTGGCTTTCTAAAAGTCTTGCGCCGTGGCTCCGGCTGCGCTAACCACGGCGGGATTACAACGCACGTTCGCTTGCCGGGCAAATGCCCACTCGCGCCTCCCGGCGCACGGCAAGCAGGGATGAACCTGATGACTGGACTTCTCAGTTCCTATATTCCGATCGCGATCTTCATTGGTATTGCCGCCGTCATCGGCCTTTCGCTGCTGATTGCGCCGTTCGCTGTCGCCTACAAGGCGCCCGATCCGGAAAAGCTTTCGGCCTTCGAGTGCGGCTTCAACGCCTTCGACGATGCACGCATGAAGTTCGATATCCGATTCTATCTGGTATCGATTCTCTTCATCATCTTCGACCTCGAGGTCGCCTTCCTCTTCCCGTGGGCCGTGTCCTTCGGTGCGATCGGCTGGTTCGGCTTCTGGTCCATGATGGTCTTCCTTGGCGTGCTGACCATTGGCTTTATCTATGAATGGAAAAAGGGAGCCCTGGAATGGGAGTAGCCCCAACCGACAAGGCGCTCGTGGCGCCGCATCCGAAAGGCATCATCGACCCGGCAACGGGCAAGCCAATCGGTAGCGACAGTGCGTTCTTCGGCGAGATCAACGACGAACTGGCCGACAAGGGTTTCCTGGTCACCTCCACTCGCGATCTGATCACCTGGGCCCGTACGGGCTCGCTGATGTGGATGCAGTTCGGTCTTGCCTGCTGCGCCGTCGAAGGCCTGATGCAGGTTTCCGGTCCGCGTTACGACATGGAGCGCTTCGGTGTTGCTCCGCGCGCCTCGCCGCGCCAGTCCGACGTCATGATCGTTGCCGGCACGCTCACCAACAAGATGGCGCCCGCGCTCCGCAAGGTCTACGACCAGATGCCCGAGCCGCGTTACGTCATCTCGATGGGCTCCTGCGCAAACGGTGGCGGCTACTATCACTATTCCTATTCGGTCGTGCGTGGCTGCGACCGTGTCGTTCCTGTCGATATCTACGTGCCGGGCTGTCCCCCCACGGCAGAGGCGCTTCTCTACGGAGTGCTGCTTCTGCAGAAAAAGATACGTCGAACCGGTACGATCGAGCGCTGAGGGCGGAGGACTGTCATGACTGAAGCCTTGAGCGAACTGTCTTCGTATCTCCGCGAAATGCGCGGCGATCTTATTCTCGATGCCTCCATCAGCTACGACGAGCTGAATGTCACTGCGACGCCGGAAGCCATTCTGCCGCTGCTGACATTCCTGCGTGACGATGCGCGTTGCGGCTTCATCAGCATGATCGACATCTGCGGCGTAGACTGGCCGCAGCGCGAAAAGCGCTTCGATGTCGTCTATCATCTGCTGTCGCCGAAGCAGAACCTGCGCATCCGCGTGAAGGTCGCCGTCGAGGATGGCGAGTCCGTGCCGTCGGCAACGTCCGTCTTCATGGGCGCCGAATGGTTCGAGCGCGAAGCCTGGGACATGTACGGTATTCCGTTCTCCGGCCATGCCGACCTTCGCCGCATCCTGACGGACTACGGCTTCGAAGGTCATCCGCTGCGCAAGGACTTCCCGACGACGGGTTACGTCGAGGTGCGTTATGACGATGCCGCCAAGCGCGTCGTCTACGAGCCCGTCGAACTGAAGCAGGAATTCCGCAATTTCGATTTCACGTCCCCGTGGGAAGGCACTGACTACGTACTTCCGGGAGACGAGAAGGCTGCGAATTAAGATGAGGCTCGACTGTCTTGAAGCCTCTCCGTTCGCCGTCTCATGCCAATTGCAAGCGCGGAGCGCGTCGCTATGACTGAACATAACGTTCGCAACTTTACGATCAACTTCGGACCGGAGCACCCGTCCGCGCACGGCGTTCTGCGTCTCGTGCTCGAACTCGATGGCGAAATCATCGAGCGCGTCGATCCGCATATCGGCCTGCTGCACCGCGGCACCGAGAAGCTGATCGAATCGAAGACCTATCTTCAGGCCGTTCCTTATTTCGATCGTCTCGACTACGTCGCGCCGATGAACCAGGAGCACGCTTTCGCGCTCGCCGTCGAAAAGATGCTGAAGCTCGAGATTCCGATTCGCGGTCAGCTGATTCGAGTTCTGTACTCCGAAATTGGCCGAATCTTGTCGCACATCATGAACGTGACGACGCAGGCTATGGACGTCGGCGCGATGACGCCGCCGGTCTGGGGCTTCGAAGAACGTGAAAAGCTCATGGTGTTCTACGAGCGCGCCTGCGGCGCCCGTATGCACTCGGCATACTTCCGTCCTGGTGGTGTTCACCAGGACATTCCGCAGGAACTGGTCGAGGATATCGGCAAGTGGTGCGATCCCTTCATCAAGGTTCTCGACGATATCGAAGGCCTTTTGACCGACAACCGCATCTTCAAGCAGCGTAACGTCGATATCGGCGTCGTGTCGCTGGCCGATGCCTGGTCCTGGGGCTTCTCGGGCGTGATGGTTCGCGGTTCCGGCGCTGCCTGGGACCTGCGTCGTTCGCAGCCTTACGAGTGCTACAACGATCTCGAATTCGACATCGCCATCGGCAAGAACGGCGACTGCTATGACCGTTACCTGATCCGCATGATCGAAATGCGCCAGTCCGTCCGCATCATGAAGCAGTGCGTCAACCGCCTGCTCGGCGATGCCAAAGTTGGCCCGGTCTCGTCGATCGACGGCAAGGTCGTTCCGCCGAAGCGTGGCGAGATGAAGCGCTCGATGGAAGCGCTGATCCACCACTTCAAGCTCTACACCGAAGGCTACCATGTCCCGGCCGGCGAAGTGTACGCGGCCGTCGAAGCGCCGAAGGGTGAGTTTGGCGTCTACGTCGTCGCCGACGGCAGCAACAAGCCCTACCGTTGCAAGATCCGCGCCCCGGGCTATGCCCACCTGCAGGCGATGGACTTCCTGTGCAAGGGCCACATGCTTGCCGACGTGACCGCCGTTCTCGGCTCGCTCGACATCGTGTTTGGCGAGGTTGACCGCTGATGAAACTGCTGTCGGCCGCCACCATCGTTCTCCTCTCGGCTTCCGGAGCGCTCGCTCGGGAAGCCGGCGGATTCGGTCCCAAGCTGGGCCAGGACGAAGTGGCGCCACCGGCATCGAAAGCCTCCATGGGCGAGCTTTTGTCCAAGGGCTATGAAATCAAGGCCGCCGTTCCGAACGGCGGCATGTTTGTTGTGTTTTTGCAAAAAGACCAGTCGGCCTACGCTTGCGAGATGAAGTCTCTGACGACATCGCAGTGTGGCGCCCTAAACTGACAAGGCGTGAGGAAGAATGTCCGTTCGTCGATTAGCCGAAGATCAATTCCAGCCTGCCGCGTTCGCCTTCAATGACGAGAACGCGGCCTGGGCGGATAAGACGATCCAGAAATATCCCGCAGGCCGCCAGCAGTCCGCGGTCATTCCGTTGTTGATGCGGGCGCAGGAACAGGACGGCTGGGTCACGCGCGCCGCGATCGAAAAGATCGCCGACATGCTCGACATGGCCTATATCCGTGTCCTCGAGGTCGCGACCTTCTACACACAGTTCCAGCTCGGCCCGGTCGGCACGCGCGCTCACATCCAGGTTTGCGGCACCACGCCCTGCATGCTGCGCGGTTCGGAAGGCCTGATGTCGGTCTGCAAGAGCAAGATCCACAACCACCCGTTCGAGCGCAATGCCGAAGGCACGCTGTCCTGGGAAGAGGTCGAATGTCTCGGGGCTTGTGTCAACGCGCCCATGGTCATGATCGGCAAGGATACCTATGAGGATCTGACGCCGGCACGCCTGGAAGAGATCATCGATACGTTCCAGGCGGGCAACGGCGCGAGCATCACGCCCGGCCCGCAGATCGATCGTCATTTCTCGTCGCCTGAAGGCGGCCCGACGTCGCTGACCGACGAAGAGCCGAAGAAGAAGGTCTCTGCCAAGAAGGTCGTCGCCGACGCAGCCACCGCCACCGTCGATGCAGCGCCGGTTCCTCCGTCCGAGGCCGCGCGCGCCAAGAGCACCGACGCTGAAACCAACGCCGCCCTGAAAACGCCGGTGACGGCGCCGAAGGCGGCGGCAAAAAACGCCAAGGCGGTTGAAGAACAGCCAGGCGTAGCCGCCCCGGCTCCGGCGACGGCAAAGCCGGCCCTGACCGACAAGAACCGTCCTGCTGGTATCGAGCGGCCGGCCGCGCCTGATGACCTGAAGCTGATCTCCGGCGTCGGTCCGAAGATCGAGGGCACGCTCCACGAGCTCGGCATCTTCACCTTCGCGCAAGTTGCGGGTTGGAAGAAGGCGGAACGCGAGTGGGTGGATGGCTACCTGAACTTCAAGGGTCGCATCGAGCGTGACGACTGGGTCAAGCAGGCCAAGGCGCTCGCCAAGGGCGGCGAAGCGGAATATATCAAGGTCTTCGGTAAGAAGCCGCGGTAAGAGGTGAAGCATGTTACAAGATAAAGATCGCATCTTTACCAATATCTACGGCCTCAAGGACAAGTCCCTGAAGGGCGCGATGAGCCGCGGCCATTGGGATGGCACCAAGCAGATCCTCGAAAAGGGTCGCGACTGGATCATCAACGAGATGAAGGCTTCCGGTCTTCGCGGCCGTGGTGGCGCAGGCTTCCCGACCGGCCTCAAGTGGTCCTTCATGCCGAAGGAAAATGACGGCCGCCCGCACTATCTGGTCGTGAACGCCGACGAATCCGAACCCGGCACCTGTAAGGACCGTGACATCATGCGTCACGATCCGCACACGCTGATCGAAGGCTGCGTCATCGCCTCGTTCGCCATGGGCGCGAATGCTGCCTACATCTACGTCCGTGGTGAGTACATCCGCGAGCGCGAAGCCCTCCAGGCCGCGATCGACGAGTGCTACGATTTCGGTCTGCTCGGCAAGAACAACAAGCTCGGCTACCCGATGGACATCTATGTCCACCACGGCGCTGGCGCCTATATCTGCGGCGAAGAAACCGCACTTCTCGAAAGCCTGGAAGGCAAGAAGGGCCAGCCGCGCCTGAAGCCACCATTCCCGGCCAACATGGGCCTCTACGGCTGCCCGACCACCGTCAACAACGTCGAGTCGATCGCCGTTGCTCCGACGATTCTCCGTCGCGGCGCCGGCTGGTTCTCGGCACTCGGTCGCCCGAACAATGTCGGCACCAAGCTGTTCATGCTGTCGGGTCACGTCAACAAGCCGTGCACCGTCGAAGAAGAAATGGGCATCACCTTCCGCGAGCTGGTCGACAAGCACGCTGGCGGTATCCGCGGCGGCTGGGACAACCTGCTTGCTGTCATTCCGGGTGGTGCATCGTGCCCGATCGTTCCCGCCAAGGACATGATCGACGTGCCGATGGACTTCGATGGCCTGCGTTCGGTCGGCTCGTCCTTCGGTACGGCCGCCTCGATCGTCATGGACAAGTCCACCGACGTCATCAAGGCGATCGCCCGTATCTCGGCTTTCTTCAAGCACGAGAGCTGCGGCCAGTGCACGCCGTGCCGCGAAGGCACTGGCTGGATGTGGCGCGTCATGGAGCGCATGGCCAAGGGCAACGCCCAGAAGCGCGAAATCGACATGCTCTTCGCCGTCACCAAGCAGATCGAAGGCCACACCATCTGTGCGCTCGGCGATGCTGCCGCATGGCCGGTGCAGGGTCTGATCCGTAACTTCCGTCACGAGATCGAAGCGCGTATCGACCAGTATACGGCGAATGCGATGGATCACGGTGCGGTTCTCGAGGCTGCTGAGTAAAGCTGATGACGAAGGCGTCCGACAGCATGAAGAAGGAAGGAGCGGCCGATTTCTCGGCTGACTTCGGCCGTCTTGCTGCCGAGATGTTGGAAAATGCCCGCGCCTTGCCGCTGCCGCCGCTGATGGTCAATCCTGCCGCCGCCATGGCAGCCGCGACCGCGATCGGCTTCGGCTTCTCGACGCAGATGGCCGGCGCCTTCCTCGGTGCCCTTCAGGGCGCCATGGAAGCATCGAACAAGCTGGCGGCCGCTCTCGACGAGACGCCGCCAGATGAAGTGAAGCCCGAGATGGACGTGAAGCCGGAGAATATCCGGGCAGCGCGCCCGAAGAAGGCGACGAGCCGGATGCAACTGGCGGAAAAGCCTGTTGCATCACCAAAGGCCGCACCCGCCGTGAAGCGGGTGGTCAAAACGGCGAAGATCGGCGACCTGAAGCGGATTTCGGGCATCGGTCCGAAGCTCGAGCAGGTGCTGATTGCCAAGGGCATCGTCAGCCTCGCCGAGATCGCCGCGTGGTCGGATGCGGCTATTGCTCGCGTCGATGCGGAGCTTGGTCTCGACGGACGCATCGCCCGCGACGACTGGGTGGCGCAGGCCAAGGCGCTGACGGCGACGGGCCGGAAACGAAAGTGAAGACCGGCCGCCTCTCGCGGCTGGAGAAGAGACAGGACTGAGCGGCGCGGGGAGGGTCCCAATGCTGTGGAGGTCGCAGGCCGGTTCCCGGGCCTCGGGGGGCGGAAACGAAAATTGGAACGACACCATGCCAGCGGGATCGAAATCCGGCCTGGCAGTGGAAACGTTGCAGAATAGGTTTGTTTGCCGCCATCCGGCGAACGGAAAACAGGACTGAGTGACGATGGCAAAACTGAAGATTGACGGTAACGAGATCGAAGTCCCGGATCATTACACCCTCATCCAGGCGTGTGAGGAAGCCGGTGCTGAAGTTCCGCGCTTCTGCTTCCACGAACGCCTTTCGGTTGCCGGCAACTGCCGCATGTGCCTCGTCGAGGTCAAGGGTGGTCCGCCGAAGCCGCAGGCATCCTGCGCCATGGGCGTGCGCGATATCCGCGGCGGCCCGAACGGCGAACTGCCGGAAGTTTTCACCAACACGCCGATGGTCAAGAAGGCCCGCGAAGGCGTGATGGAGTTCCTGCTGATCAACCATCCGCTGGATTGCCCGATCTGCGACCAGGGTGGCGAATGCGATCTGCAGGACCAGGCAATGGCCTTCGGCATCGCCGGCTCGCGTTATCAGGAAGACAAGCGCGCCGTCGAGGACAAGTACATTGGACCGCTCGTCAAGACGGTCATGAACCGCTGCATTCACTGCACGCGCTGCGTCCGCTTCACCACCGAGGTCGCCGGCATTGCCGAGCTTGGCCTGATCGGTCGTGGCGAAGACGCCGAGATCACCACCTATCTCGAGCAGGCCATGACCTCCGAGCTCCAGGGCAATGTTGTTGACCTCTGCCCGGTCGGTGCGCTGACCTCGAAGCCCTTTGCGTTCACTGCCCGTCCGTGGGAACTGAACAAGACCGAAACGATCGACGTCATGGACGCGCTCGGTTCGGCCATCCGCGTCGACACCCGCGGCCGCGAAGTCATGCGCGTCATGCCGCGCGTCAACGAGCAGATCAACGAAGAGTGGATCTCCGACAAGACTCGCTTCATCTGGGATGGTCTGAAGACGCAGCGTCTCGACAAGCCTTACGTCCGCAAGGACGGCCGCCTGCTGCCCGCCAGCTGGGCCGAAGCCTTCGGCGCCATCAAGGGTGCGGTTTCCGCAACCTCGGGCGACAAGATCGGTGCCATCGCCGGCGACCTCGCTTCCGTCGAAGAAATGTACGCGCTTTCCGAACTGGTGAAGTCGCTCGGTTCCGAGAACCTCGACTGTCGCCAGGATGGGACGGCACTCGATCCGTCGCTCGGCCGTGCAAGCTACATCTTCAATCCGATGATCGAAGGCATCGAGCAGGCCGACGCGCTTCTCATCATCGGCGCCAACCCGCGCTTCGAAGCCGCCGTTCTCAACGCCCGCATCCGCAAGCGCTGGCGCCGCGGCAACTTCCCGATCGGCGTGATCGGCGAAGCCGGCGAACTGCGCTACGATTACGAATACCTCGGCTCCGGTCCGGATAGCCTGAAGGATCTGGTTGAAGGCAACCACAGCTTCGCCAAGGTCCTGACCGACGCCAAGAAGCCGTTGATCATCATCGGTCAGGGCGCTCTGTCGCGCGCCGATGGCGCCGGCGTTCTGGCAACGGCGGCAAAGCTCGCCGGCAATGTCGGCGCGGTCGTCGAAGGCTGGAATGGCTTCGGTGTGCTCCACACGGCAGCTGCCCGCGTCGGCGGTCTCGACCTCGGCTTCGTGCCGGGCGCCAAGGGCGTCAACGCCGCGGAAATGCTGGCGTCGATGGACGTTCTCTTCCTTCTCGGCGCCGACGAGATGAACTTCGACGCCAAGAAGGCGAAGTTCACAGTCTACATCGGTTCGCACGGCGACCAGGGCGCGCAGAATGCGGACGTCATCCTGCCGGCCGCCGCCTACACCGAAAAGTCCGGCACCTGGGTCAACACCGAGGGCCGCGTACAGATGGGCAATCGCGCGGGCTTTGCGCCTGGCGACGCTCGCGAAGATTGGGCTATCATCCGCGCACTCTCCGACGTGCTCGGCAAGAAGCTTCCGTTCGATTCGCTGAGCCAGCTGCGCGCTAGGCTTTACCAGGCGTTCCCGCACTTCGCTGATCTCGACGAGATTGCCGAAAGCGACAGCGCCAAAATTGCCGCAGTTGCGAAAAAAGCCGGCAAGACCAACAAATCCGGGTTTGCGTCGCCTGTGAAAGACTTCTATTTGACGAACCCAATCGCGCGCGCGTCGGCTGTCATGGCCGAGTGCTCGGCATTGGCCCGCAACAACTTCAAAGTCGCGGCAGAGTAAGGGCAGGGGACTATGGAATCGTTCTTTTCAACATATGTCTGGCCAGGCCTCATCATGGTCGGTCAGTCGCTTCTCGTCCTCGTCTGCCTCCTCGTCTTCATCGCCTACATTCTGCTGGCCGACCGTAAGATCTGGGCGGCCGTACAGTTGCGTCGTGGTCCGAATGTGGTGGGTCCGTTCGGCCTTTTCCAGTCCTTCGCCGACCTTTTGAAGTTCGTCTTCAAGGAGCCGATCATTCCGGCCGGCGCCGACAAGGCCGTCTTCCTGCTGGCGCCGCTGGTCACCGTGCTTCTGGCGCTGTCGACGTGGGCCGTGGTGCCGTTCGCCGATGGCTGGGTGATCTCCAACATCAATGTCGGCATTCTCTACATCTTCGCGATCTCTTCGCTTGAAGTGTACGGCGTGATCATGGGCGGCTGGGCGTCGAACTCGAAGTACCCGTTCCTCGGCGCGCTTCGCTCGGCGGCGCAGATGGTGTCCTACGAAGTCTCGATCGGTTTCGTCATCGTCACCGTCCTGCTCTGCGTGGGCTCGCTGAACCTGACCGACATCGTGCACGCTCAGCAGAGCGGTATCGGAACGCGCCTCGGCATGCCGTCGTCCTTCCTGGACTGGCATTGGCTCGCCCTGTTCCCGATGTTCATCATCTTCTTCATCTCGGCGCTGGCTGAAACCAACCGTCCACCCTTCGACCTTCCGGAAGCCGAATCCGAACTCGTCGCCGGCTTCATGGTCGAGTACGGCTCCGCGCTCTACATGATGTTCATGCTCGGCGAATACGCGGCCATCGTCCTGATGTGCTCGCTGACGACGATCCTGTTCCTCGGGGGCTGGCTGCCGCCGGTCGACGTCTGGTTCCTGAACTGGGTTCCCGGCATCATCTGGTTCATGCTGAAGTCGTGCATGGTGTTCTTCATGTTCGCGATGGTGAAGGCATTCGTGCCGCGCTACCGCTACGACCAGCTCATGCGTCTCGGCTGGAAGGTTTTCCTTCCGCTGTCGCTGGCCATGGTCATTATCGTTGCATTCGTTCTGAAGCTGATGGGTTCGTAATCATGGCGACCCTCGTTTCAGGCAAACTTGGAGATTGAAGATGGCAGGCTTGTCCAACGCTGTCAGCTCGTTGTTCCTTCGGGAGTTCATCAGCGCGTTCTGGCTGACGTTCCGTTACATTTTCAAGCAGAAGGCAACGGTCAACTATCCGTTCGAAAAGGGGCCGGTCAGCCCGCGCTTCCGTGGCGAACATGCGCTGCGTCGCTATCCCAATGGCGAAGAGCGTTGCATCGCCTGCAAACTGTGCGAAGCGATCTGTCCTGCTCAGGCGATCACCATCGAAGCCGGCCCGCGCCGCAACGATGGGACGCGCCGCACGGTTCGTTACGACATCGACATGGTGAAATGCATCTATTGCGGCTTCTGCCAGGAGGCTTGCCCGGTTGATGCGATCGTAGAAGGTCCGAATTTCGAATTTGCGACGGAAACCCGCGAAGAGCTCTACTTCGACAAGCAGAAGCTCCTCGACAACGGTGACCGGTGGGAGCGCGAAATCGCGCGCAACATCGCACTCGATGCGCCGTACCGTTGATCGGAATTGAAATGCCGGGTGAGGCTGCGTAGCGCGCGTCGCCCGGTCAACATGCACCGAAGCTTCGCCGGAAACGGATATGGAGCTTCATTCGGGCAGGGAAACTCCCGGCTGCCCGGGGGAAGATGAAGAAGGCACCAACATGGGTCTGCAGGCTCTATTTTTCTATATTTTCGCCTTCGTCGCGGTTGCGTCGGCGTTCATGGTCATCTGGTCGAAGAATCCGGTTCACTCGGTTCTCTTCCTGATCCTGGTATTCTTCAACGCGGCGGGCCTGTTCCTTCTGCTTGGCGCTGAATTCCTGGCGATGATCCTGCTCGTCGTTTATGTCGGAGCCGTGGCGGTTCTCTTCCTCTTTGTGGTCATGATGCTCGACATCGACTTCACCGAACTAAGGTCCGGCGTCCTCGAATACGCGCCGATAGGCGCGTTGATCGGGTTGATCCTGGCGGCCGAGCTGATCATCGTCGTTGGCGGCACGGTTATTTCGCCGGAGATCGCAAAGACGGTTGCCATGCCGATCCCGGCTATCACGGAACGCACGAACACCGCCGCCCTCGGCGACGTGCTCTACACCAATTACGTCTACTTCTTCGAAATCGCCGCCCTGGTGCTTCTCGTCGCAATGATCGGTGCGATCGTGCTGACACTGAAGCATCGGACCACCGTAAAGCGGCAGAACATCGCAGACCAGGTTGCCCGCAACCCGAAGACCGCCGTCGAGGTGATCTCGGTGAAGCCGGGGCAGGGTCTCTGAGGCAGGCGCGAGCTTAAGGAAACAACACAATGGTCATCGGACTTTCCCATTACCTGACGGTCAGCGCCATCCTCTTCACGCTCGGCGTCTTCGGTATCTTCCTCAACCGGAAGAACATCATCGTCATCCTGATGTCGATCGAGCTCATTTTGCTCGCCGTCAACATCAACATGGTCGCCTTCTCGTCGTTCCTCAACGACATCGTCGGCCAGGTCTTTGCATTGTTCATTCTGACCGTCGCTGCTGCTGAAGCGGCCATCGGTCTCGCAATTCTCGTCGTCTTCTACCGCAACCGCGGCTCCATCGCCGTGGAAGACGTCAATATGATGAAGGGCTGATAAGGCTATGTTTTTATATAAGGCTATCGTCTTTCTTCCCCTGATTGGCGCGATCATTGCAGGCCTTTTCGGCCGCGCGATCGGCGCCAAGGCATCGGAATTCGTCACCACCGGCCTGATGATCATCGCCGCGCTGCTGTCGTGGTACGTTTTCATCACCGTCGGCATGGGCCATGTCGAAGGCGGCCCGATCAAGGTCGAAGTCCTGCGCTGGATCCAGTCCGGCGGCATCGACGCCTCCTGGTCGCTGCGGATCGACACGCTGACCTCGGTCATGCTCATCGTCGTCAACTCGGTTTCGACGCTCGTCCATCTCTATTCGATCGGGTACATGCATCATGACCCGCATCGTCCGCGCTTCTTTGCCTACCTGTCGCTCTTCACCTTCGCGATGTTGATGCTGATCACCTCCGACAACCTCGCCCAGATGTTCTTCGGCTGGGAAGGCGTGGGTCTGGCGTCCTACCTGCTCATCGGTTTCTGGTTCAAGAAGCCTTCGGCGAACGCTGCCGCCATGAAGGCCTTCATCGTCAACCGCGTTGGCGACTTCGGCTTCATCCTCGGCATCGCCAGCGTTTTCGTTCTCTTCGGCGCGATCAACTTCGACACCATCTTCGCCAATGCCGCGAGCTTCGCGCATGAAGGTGGAGAGGGCGGCGAAGTGGTTCTGAACCTCTTCGGCATGCAGCTCGACAAGGCTCACGCCCTGACCGGCGCCTGCCTGCTGCTCTTCATGGGCGCGATGGGTAAGTCGGCGCAGTTCCTGCTGCACACCTGGCTGCCGGACGCCATGGAAGGCCCGACGCCTGTGTCGGCGCTCATCCATGCCGCGACCATGGTTACGGCAGGCGTCTTCCTTGTCGCCCGCATGTCGCCGCTGTTCGAACTGTCTCCGGATGCGCTGACCGTCGTTACGATCATCGGTGCGATCACCGCCTTCTTCGCGGCGACCGTCGGCCTCGTGCAGAACGACATCAAGCGCGTCATCGCCTATTCGACCTGTTCGCAGCTCGGCTACATGTTCGTGGCACTCGGCGTCGGCGCCTATGGCGCGGCCATCTTCCACCTCTTCACCCAC
Source organism: Rhizobium sp. S152 (assembly GCF_030380735.1). Taxonomy (GTDB): domain Bacteria; phylum Pseudomonadota; class Alphaproteobacteria; order Rhizobiales; family Rhizobiaceae; genus Rhizobium. The sequence continues at coordinate 337,994 of NZ_JAUDRZ010000030.1, forward strand.
GCCTTCTTCAAGGCACTGCTCTTCCTTTGCGCCGGCTCGGTCATCCACGCCGTCGATGGCGAGCAGGACATGCGTCACATGGGTGGTCTGCGTCCGCACATCAAGGTTACCTTCCTGATGATGCTGATCGGCACGCTCGCCATCACCGGCGTCGGCATTCCGTTCACGCCGTTCGGCTTCGCCGGCTTCTTCTCGAAGGACGTGATCATCGAGGCAACCTACGCATCGCATTCGCCGGTCGCGGGCTTCGCCTTCGCCATGCTGGTTATCGCGGCTCTGTTCACGAGCTTCTATTCCTGGCGCCTGATGTTCCTCACCTTCTTTAACAAGCCGCGCGCTTCGCACGAGGTCATGCACCACGTGCACGAATCGCCGCAGGTCATGCTGATCCCGCTCTATCTGCTGGCGATCGGCGCGGTCTTCGCGGGCTGGTTCTTCGAAGGGCACTTCTACGGCGAGGAATATGCCGAGTTCTGGAAGGGCGCGCTCTTCACCTCGGAGCACAACGAGCTGGTCCACGAGTTCCATCACGTTCCGGCTTGGGTTGCCCTCAGCCCGTTCATCGCCATGGTCGTCGGTTTCGTGACCGCCTGGTACATGTACATCAAGTCGCCATCGACGCCGGCGGTGCTCGCACGCCAGCATCGGGTGCTCTACCAGTTCCTCTTGAACAAGTGGTACTTCGACGAGCTCTACGACTTCCTCTTCGTCCGCTCGGCAAAGGCCCTTGGCCGCTTCCTGTGGAAGAAGGGTGACGTCGGCGTCATCGACACCTACGGCCCGAACGGCATTGCCGCCCGCGTCGTCGATGTCACCAACCGCGTCGTGCGCCTGCAGAGCGGTTACCTCTATCACTACGCGTTTGCCATGCTGATCGGCGTTGCAGCGCTCGTTACCTGGATGATGCTCGGGAGTGCCCTCTGATGACCGATTGGCCTATTCTTTCCACGGTCACCTTCCTGCCGTTCGTCGGCGTGGTGCTCCTGCTATTGATGAATGAGAACGGCCCGAACGGCCGCCGCAACGTCCTCAACATCTCGTTGGCCACGACCGTGGTGACCTTCATCGTTTCGCTGTTCATCTGGATCGGTTTCGACAACGCGAACCCGGGTTTCCAGATGATCGAGAAGCATGGCTGGCTCGGCACGGGCATCAGCTATCACCTCGGCGTCGACGGCATCTCCATGCTGTTCGTCATCCTCTCGACCTTCCTCATGCCCTTCTGCGTGCTGGCCAGCTGGTTCGCCGTCGAGAAGCGCCTGAAGGAATACATGATCGCCTTCCTGGTGCTGGAAGTGATGATGGTTGGCGTCTTCGTGTCGCTCGATATCGTTCTCTTCTACGTGTTCTTCGAAGCCGGCCTGATCCCGATGTTCCTGATCATCGGCGTCTGGGGTGGCAAGGATCGCGTCTACGCCAGCTACAAGTTCTTCCTCTACACGCTGCTCGGCTCCGTGCTGATGCTGCTCGCCATCATGGCCATGTACTGGCAGGCAGGCACGACCGATATCTCGGCGCTGCTCGCCTACAAGTTCCCGCCGCAGCTGCAGACTTGGCTATGGCTTGCCTTCTTCGCGTCCTTCGCGGTGAAGATGCCGATGTGGCCGGTTCACACCTGGCTTCCCGACGCGCACGTTCAGGCGCCGACGGCAGGCTCTGTCATCCTGGCGGGCGTGCTCCTGAAGCTCGGCGGCTACGGCCTCATCCGTTTCTCGCTCGGCATGTTCCCGGTTGCGTCCGATTTCTTCGCGCCGCTGGTCTTCGCGCTGTCGGTCATCGCCATCATCTACACCTCGCTGGTGGCGCTGATGCAGGACGACATCAAGAAGCTGATCGCCTACTCGTCCGTTGCCCACATGGGTTACGTGACCATGGGTATCTTCGCGGCCAACGCTCAAGGGTTGCAGGGTTCGATCTTCCAGATGCTGTCGCACGGCATCGTCTCCGGCGCGCTCTTCCTCTGCGTCGGCGTTGTCTACGACCGCACCCATACCCGCGAGATCGCGGCCTATGGCGGTCTGGTCAACAACATGCCGAAATATGCGGTTGCGATGATGGTCTTCACCATGGCGAACGTCGGCCTTCCCGGCACGTCGGGCTTCATCGGTGAATTCCTGACGCTGATCGGTGTCTTCCGCGTCAACAGCTGGGTCGCGCTCTTCGCCGCCACCGGTGTCATCCTGTCGGCGGCCTACGCGCTCTGGCTCTATCGCCGCGTGATTTTCGGCGCGCTGGAAAAGGAAAAGCTCAAGGCTCTCCTGGACCTTTCGCCGCGTGAGCAGCTGATCCTTTATCCGCTGATCGCTCTGACAATCTTCTTCGGCGTCTATCCGGCTCCGGTATTCGACGTGACCGCAGCGTCCGTCGACCAGCTGGTGAATAGCTATTCGGCCGCGGTGCAGGCAGCGCATGATGTTGCGCTGTCTATGAAATGATGACGGGACTTTTGTGATATGACCTCTGAAACAATTCTCGCAAGCCTGCATCTTTCCATCCCGGAACTGATCCTCGCGGTCGGTTCCCTGGTGCTGCTGATGATCGGCGTCTTCGCCGGCGAGCGCTCCGGCCGCATGGTGAGCATTCTCGCCATGCTCGTGCTGGCGGCAGCGGCTCTCTGGCTCGTCTTCGTGCCGAGCGAAGGCCTCGCTTACGGTGGCGTCTTCCTTTCGGACGGCTTCGGCCGCTTCATGAAGGTAACGGCACTGGTCGGCTCGGTCGTGGCGCTTTTCATGTCGCTCGGTCTCGCCAAGGAGAACCAGCTCGACAAGTTCGAGTTCCCTGTTCTGATCGTGCTCTGCACGCTCGGTATCCTGCTGATGATCTCTGCCAACGACCTGATCTCGCTCTACCTAGGCCTCGAGCTGCAGTCGCTCGCGATCTACGTCATTGCCGCGATCAATCGCGATAGCGTCAAGTCGACGGAAGCAGGCCTGAAGTACTTCGTGCTCGGCGCGCTGTCGTCAGGCATGTTGCTCTACGGCATGTCGCTGGTCTACGGGTTCACTGGTCACACGCACTTCGCCGATATCGCCCAGGCACTGTCGGTCGAAGGCACCCGTTCGCTTGGCCTGATCTTCGGCCTCGTCTTCATCCTCGCCGGCATTGCCTTCAAAATCTCGGCGGTCCCGTTCCACATGTGGACACCCGACGTTTACGAGGGTGCACCGACCCCGGTTACCGCATTCCTGGCCAGTGCCCCGAAGATCGCGGCCATGGCCATGATGACGCGTATCGTCATCACCGCCTTCCAGCCGGTCATGGCCGACTGGCAGCAGGTCGTGGTCTTCATTTCGATCGCCTCGATGCTGCTCGGCTCCTTCGCCGCGATCGGCCAGCGCAACATCAAGCGACTGATGGCCTACTCGTCGATCGGTCACATGGGCTACGCGCTCGTCGGTCTTGCGGCCGGCAACCAGACCGGCGTTTCCGGCGTCATGCTCTACATGGTCATCTACATGACCATGACGCTCGGCGGCTTTGCGATCATCATGTCGATGCGCCGCAAGGACGGCACCGTCGTCGAGAACGTCAGCGATCTCGCCGGCCTCTCCACCACCAATCCGTTCATGGCGACCATCTTCACGATCCTGATGTTCTCGCTGGCCGGCATCCCGCCGCTGGCAGGCTTCTTCGCGAAGTACTTCGTCTTCGTCGCCGCCATCGAAGCCAAGCTCTATGCGCTTGCTATCATCGGTATCCTCTCCTCGGTCGTTGGCGCCTTTTACTACCTGCGCGTCATCAAGCTGATGTGGTTCGATGAAGCAACCGGCGAGTTTGCCCGCGTATCGGGTTCGCTTCGCCTTGTCTTCGGCGTTTCCGGCCTGCTGGTTCTCGCCTATGTGTTCGTCGGCGGCCCGATCGGCGGCGCGGCTGAACTTGCTGCGGCGACCCTGTTCTGATGAGTTCCGGCGCGCGGCGCCTGCTATCGCTCGACGATATCAGGCACGAGGCTCTGTCGGAGACATCGTCCACCAATAGCGAATGCCTTGCCCGGGCCCGGGCAGGGGACCGCGGGCTCCTCTGGATCACCGCGACAAGGCAGACCGGCGGCCGCGGCCGTCGGGGACGCCCCTGGGTTTCCGAAGCCGGCAATCTCTACGCTTCGCTTCTCCTGATCGATCCGGCTCCCATGGAGCGGCTTGGCTCACTTCCGCTGGCTATCGCGGTCGCCGTTCATCAGGCGATCAGGCAGGTCCTGCCGGCGGGCGCGGAGGCGCTCGAGGTGAAGTGGCCGAACGATATCCTCATTGGACGCAAGAAGACCTGCGGGATACTGGTCGAGGGCGAGATGTTGCCGGACGGGCGTCACGCGCTTGTTATCGGCATCGGCGTCAACATCGCGTCGAAGCCCGACAATCCGCTCTACCCGGTCACCTGCCTCAGCGAGCAGGGCAGCGCCGCTTCTCCGGAAGAGTTGTTCGCGCATCTGTTCAAGGCAATGGCCGAAGCCTTGTGCGACTGGGATCGCGGTCGCGGCATTCGCGAAATCACCGCCCGCTGGCGCGAGGTCGCGTGCGGCATCGGTGAAAAAATCACGGTCAATCTACCCGACCGGTCGATTTCCGGCCACTTCGCCGGAATTGATGATAATGGCCTGTTGATGCTCGATACGGGGGCAGGCAGGATGATGACGATTGCCGCTGGCGACGTCTTCTTTGGATGATTGGAAAAACGAAGACTATGGCGAAGCAGGACGAACTGGTATTTTTGCCTTTGGGCGGTGTTGGCGAGATCGGTATGAACCTCGCCCTCTACGGCTATGGCCCGCCCGCCCATCGCCAGTGGATCATGGTCGACGCCGGCGTCACGTTCCCGGGACCTGACCTGCCCGGCGTCGATCTGGTGCTTCCCGATATCCGGTTCCTTGCCAAGGAACGCAAGAACCTCAAAGCCATCTTCATCACACACGCACATGAAGATCACTATGGAGCGCTTTCCGATCTGTGGCCGGGCCTCAACGTTCCGGTCTATGCATCAGCCTTCACCGCCGGCCTTCTGGAAGCCAAGCGCAATTACGAGAAGGCGACAATCGGTGAAATTCCGATCACTCCATTCACTGCGGGAACCGTGGTCAATGTCGGCCCCTTCAGCGTCGAGGGCGTAGCCGTCAATCACTCCATTCCCGAGCCGATGTCTCTGATGATCCGCACGCCTTTGGGCAACGTGATCCATACCGGCGACTGGAAGATCGATCATGAGCCGTCGCTCGGCCCTTTGACCGACGAAACTCGCTTCCGCCAACTCGGCGACGAAGGTGTGCTCGCTCTCATGTGCGATTCCACGAACGCGCTTCGCGACGGTGTCTCGCCTTCGGAAAAGGATGTGTCTGCAAGTCTGCGCAAGATCATCGAGAATGCCGAGGGCCGCGTCGCCGTCACCACCTTTTCATCGAATGTCGGCCGTATCCGCACTGTCGCCGAAGCAGCCGAAGCTGCTGGCCGCGAAGTACTCCTGCTCGGCAGTTCGCTGAAGCGGGTCGTCAACGTTTCCCGCGATCTCGGCCTGCTCGATGGCATCAAGCCGTTCATCGCTGAAGAGGAATATGGCTACATCCCGCGCGAGAATGTTGTGGTGATCCTGACCGGCAGCCAGGGTGAGCCGCGTGCCGCACTCGCCAAGCTGTCGCGTGACGAGATGCGCAACGTCGCGCTCGCCGCTGGCGACACGGTAGTGTTTTCCTCGCGCGCCATTCCCGGCAATGAAAAGGCGATCGGCGACATCAAGAATGGCCTTGTCGAGCAGGGTATTCACATCATCACCGACACCGAAGCGCTGGTTCACGTTTCCGGGCATCCGCGCCGCAACGAACTGCAGAAGATGTACGAGCTGACGCGGCCGAAGATCCTCGTTCCCGTTCACGGCGAGGCGACGCATCTGACCGCGCACAAGGAATTGGGTGAGCAGTCGGGTATCGCCACCGTGCCGCGTGTGCGCAACGGAGATATACTGCGGCTCGCGCCAGGTCCGGTCGAGGTGGTTGGCGAAGCGCCGCACGGCCGCATATTCAAGGACGGTAGCCTGATAGGCGATTTCGACGAGATGGGTATCGGCGAGCGCAAGAAGCTTTCCTATGTCGGTCACGTCGCCCTGAACGTCGTCATCGACGGTCGCTTCGACATCGTCGGCGAGCCCGACATGGTGGCCATTGGCCTTCCTGTCTACGACGACGAAGGCGAGGAGTTCGAGGACACGCTATATGACGCAGCACTCAGCGCCTTCGAGAGCATCCCGCGCGCCCGGCGCAAGGATCTCCATCTGCTGCAGGAATCGATGCGCCGCGCGGTTCGCTCCACCGCCAACCAGATCTGGGGGAAGAAGCCGCTGGTGACTGTCTTCGTCACGAAAGTCTGATCCGATGCTTGGGCGCGTCAATCATATCGCCATTGCCGTGCCCGACCTAGCAAGCGCAGTCGCGGCCTACCGCGACACGCTCGGCGCCGACGTTTCCGCGCCGCAGTCCCTGCCGGAACATGGCGTCACCGTTGTCTTCGTCGAGCTGCCGAACACCAAGGTGGAACTTCTGGAGCCGCTCGGCGCGGATTCCCCGATCGCCGCTTTCCTGGAGAAGAGTCCGTCCGGCGGCATGCACCATATCTGCTACGAGGTCGCCGATATCATCACGGCGCGCGACCGGCTGATATCGGCCGGCGCCCGGGTGCTCGGTAATGGTGAGCCGAAGATCGGCGCCCACGGCAAGCCGGTGCTTTTCCTCCACCCCAAGGATTTTTTCGGCACGCTGATAGAGCTTGAACAGGTCTGATCGGCTGCGGCAGAGTGACCCAATCGTGAACGATTTTGCGATTGATGCCAGACGCGCTTTGAGTTGATCACCGTTCCGCTTTATAAGCACCTCACGGCGGTCGTGCCGACATTCAGCGGGACATCACATGCTGCAATCATTTCTCCAGGGCTTCGCCGTCTACTTCATCATATGGTGGATGACGCTCTTCGCCGTGCTTCCCGTTGGTCTGCGGACGCAGGCGGAAGACAACGACGTCGTTCTCGGCACGGTTCCAAGCGCCCCCACGCGCTTCCGCGCTGTGTTCGTCTTCTCGATGACGACGCTGGTCGCGGCATTGATCTATGGCGCTTGGTACATCTGTTCGACCTATTTCGGTTGGGGCTTCGACGCTTTGCCTAAGATTGGCCCGAGTTTCACAAACTAAAAGTGCTTTTGCTCAAGCTTTGGGCATATGCGTTTAGACAGCGTCACATGCTTGTTACACGTGTGAGGCATGAGCTGCTCTAACGGAATGCAAGCTCGACGTAACGGCAGGTCGATCAGTATTTCGAAGGGGTAGGGCGTAGAAAAGCCAAAAAAAAACAAGGCTAAAAGCCTTGTTTTAAGTATCGCGTGATCCTTAACCGTTGCCGGGGCTGCGACTAGCGCGCCTAAGATCTGATCCTCCCAAGACTTGACCGCGAATTAGCAGGAATTTGAACTCCCTGCCTGTTTTGTGGGCTAAAGCTAGCCCAAAGAATGGGCTTTGTCATCAGATTTTTTTGCATTTTTGCTACACTCTAGCAATTTTTTTCTGTTGATAAGGATTTCGCTCAAGCCGTTATAAAGACGCGTTTTTCGCACTCCCGCCATCTTGCTGCCGAGAAGTTGGCTCTAGGGAAGGGTGGTTGCGCCGCGCGTGGGTTTCCTTCCTGCCGCGAAGCGGCTATGAACGCACACCATTCAACGATAGCCTTCGATTCCGCTCAATGCGGCGTCTCAACTGCTGTGGAATCCGCCATGCGCCTGTCCCGCTACTTTCTGCCCATCCTGAAGGAAAATCCCAAGGAGGCTGAAATTGTCTCCCACCGGTTGATGCTGCGATCAGGCATGATCCGCCAGCAGTCGCAGGGGATCTATTCCTGGCTGCCGCTGGGCAAGCGCGTGCTGGACAAGGTAAACAATATCATCCGCGAAGAGCAGAACCGCTCCGGCGCGATCGAGCTGTCGATGCCTACGCTGCAATCGGCCGAACTCTGGCAGGAAAGCGGCCGCTACGACGCCTACGGCAAGGAGATGCTGCGCATCAAGGACCGCCAGGACCGTCCCATGCTGTACGGTCCGACGAACGAGGAAATGGTCACGGATATCTTCCGGTCCTACGTGAAGTCCTACAAGGATTTGCCGCTCAATCTCTATCACATTCAGCTGAAGTTCCGTGACGAGATCCGTCCGCGCTTCGGCACCATGCGCTCGCGCGAATTCTTGATGAAGGATGCCTATTCCTTCGATCTGACCAAGGAAGACGCGGTCCATTCCTATAACAAGATGTTCGCGGCCTACCTGCGCACCTTCGATCGGCTCGGCCTGCGCGCCATTCCGATGCGCGCCGATACCGGCCCGATCGGCGGCAACCACAGCCACGAGTTCATCATCCTCGCCGACACCGGTGAATCGGAAGTGTTCTCTCACCGTGATTTCGTGAACTTCGACATTCCTGCCGCCGATATCGATTTTGATGACGTCGCCGGCATGCAGGCGATTTTCGACAAGTGGACGTCGGTCTACGCCGCTACGTCTGAGATGCACGACGAGACCGCATTTGACGCCATTCCCGAGAGCGAGCGCCTTTCGGCCCGCGGCATCGAGGTCGGCCACATCTTCTACTTCGGCACCAAGTATTCCGAGCCGATGGGCGCGAAGGTACAGGGACCCGATGGTAAGGAACACCATGTTCACATGGGTTCCTACGGTATCGGCCCGACCCGCCTTGTTCCCGCCATCATCGAAGCATCGCATGACGAGAACGGAATCATCTGGCCGGCGTCCGTCGCGCCGTTCGATGCGATCGTGATCAACATGAAGGCCGGCGACGCGGCTTGCGACGCCGCCTGCGAAAAGATCTACGCGGCGTTGTCGAAAGCCGGGAAGGACGTGCTCTATGACGATACCGACGATCGCGCCGGAACGAAGTTCGCGACCGCCGATCTGATCGGCGTTCCCGTGCAGATCATCGCCGGCCCGCGCGCGGTCGCGAACGGCGAAGTGGAAGTCAAGGATCGCAAGACTGGCGCACGCGAAACGATGACCATCGACGCGGCGATCAACAAGCTCCTGGGTTGAGCGAAAAGGGAGGCAAAATGGCAGACGCAGCGGTGAGCCAGCGGGGTTCCAAATCCGGCTCGGCTCCGTCCAGCCGGCCATTTTCCGCCTTCGAGCGCCTTGTGGCGTGGCGCTATCTGCGTGCCCGCCGCAAGGAAGCGTTCATCTCGGTGATCGCCGGCTTCTCCTTCATCGGCATCATGCTCGGCGTCGCGACGCTGATCATCGTCATGGCGGTGATGAACGGGTTCCGCACGGAGCTGATCTCGCGCATCCTCGGCATCAACGGCCACATGATCGTGCAACCGATCGATGGTCCCTTTACAGACTACGCGGCGCTGACCGATCGCCTTGCCAAGGTGCAAGGCGTCAAGATCGCACTGCCGCTGGTCGAGGGACAGACGCTTGCCTCGGGGCAGGGCGGCGCCGGAACCGGTGCGCTGGTGCGTGGTATCCGCGCCGAGGATCTAGACAAGGTCAAGACAGTCTCCGGCAACATCAAGTCCGGCGATCTCGTCGGCTTTGCCGCCGGGCAGGGCGTTCTCATCGGCTCGCGAATGGCCGAACAGCTCGGATTGCAGGCGGGCGACAATATCACCCTGATATCACCGGAGGGTGACGTGACCCCGATGGGCGTCAATCCTCGCGTCAAATCCTACAAGGTCTCGGGTATCTTCGAGATCGGCATGTCTGAATATGACGCGACCATCATCTACATGCCGCTCGAGGAAGCCCAGCTCTACTTCAACGCAGAGGGGCTGGTGCAATCGATCGAGCTCTTCGTCGACAATCCCGACAATATCGACGAGTTGCGCCCCAAGGTGGAGGAGGCCGCAGGCCGTCAGATCGCCATCACCGACTGGCGTCAGCGCAACCAGACCTTCTTTTCGGCGCTGCAGGTCGAGCGCAATGTCATGTTCATGATCCTGACGCTGATCGTCCTCGTTGCAGCGCTCAATATCATCTCCGGCCTGATCATGCTGGTGAAGGACAAGGGCAGCGATATCGCCATCCTTAGAACCATGGGGGCGAGCTCCGGCGCGATCATGCGCATCTTCTTCATGACGGGGGCCGCCATCGGCATCGTCGGAACGCTCGCCGGTGTGCTCCTTGGCGTCATCGTCTGCATCAACATCGAGAAGATCCGCGAGTTCTTCTCCTGGCTGTCGGGCACGGTGCTGTTTGATCCGCAGCTGTATTTCCTCAGCCAGCTGCCGGCAAAGATGGAGCTCGGCGAGACGATCTCCGTCGTCGTCATGGCGCTGACGCTCTCCTTCATCGCAACGATCTTCCCCGCATGGCGCGCTTCCAAGCTCGATCCCGTGCAGGCCCTGCGCTACGAATAAGGAATGCTCATTTCATGAAGCGGAATACCGTTCTCAAGCTTTCCGGCGTCGAGCGCCAGTACGGGCAGGGCGAGACCCTGCTCTCCATACTCAAGGGCGCCGACTTCACGCTGAACAGCGGCGAAATCGTCGCGCTCGTCGCGCCATCTGGCACCGGCAAGTCGACGCTTCTGCACGTCGCCGGTCTTCTGGAGCATCCAGATGGTGGCGAAGTGTCGATCAACGGCGTGCCATGCGACGGCCTCTCCGATGACAAGCGCACCGCCATCCGCCGCGGCGAGATCGGCTTCGTCTACCAGTTCCATCACCTGCTGCCCGAGTTCTCGGCGATCGAGAACATCATGATGCCGCAGATGATTTCAGGCCTTCCTGGCAAGGAGGCCAAGGAGCGCGCCGGCCAACTGCTCGATTACATGCGCATTGGCCACCGCGGCGCCCATCGCCCCGGCGAACTCTCCGGCGGCGAGCAGCAGCGCGTGGCGATCGCCCGCGCCGTTGCCAATGCGCCGAGCCTGCTTCTCGCCGACGAGCCGACCGGCAACCTCGATCCGGAAACCGCGAGCTACGTGTTCGACGCGCTGGAGGCGCTGGTGCGCCAGTCAGGCCTAGCAGCGCTGATCGCCACCCACAATCACGACCTCGCCGCTCGCATGGATCGCCGGGTCACGATCGCCGACGGCAAGATCGTCGACTTCTAAGATTTCAGGGTCGGATTGATAACGCTTTAGTTGCCGCAGATCGATTGTCCGGTTTCGTCCTTCCAGTCGGCAATCGTGATCGTCCGTGCCTCGGCCTTCACATCCTTGCCGTCCCGTTGCAGCTTGCCGGTGAGTGCGTTGTAGTCGCACGAGCCGCCGGCATCCGGATCAAGCGTATCGTAGTGGGTGTAGGTGTAACCGGCGACGACGAACTGGTTGTTCCGGTAGGCAAGCGTCAGTGTCTGCTCCCAGCGGTCGCGGCCGATCGCGCTGTTCTGCGAATGAATGGCGATCGAGCTCTTTCCTGCTGCCTTGATCGACGGCTCCTGGCCGTAAATCCCTTCAGCCACCGTCGTTCCCCAGATCTTGCCGGGCGCGCTGGTCGCGAGCCGCAGCAGGTCGTGGTCATCCCTCAGATAGATATAGACGCCGAGCTGATCGTCGGCGGCCTCACCGGGAGCCTCGGCGAGCAGCGCCAGGTCGGGCTTGCCGTCGCCGTTCCAGTCGCCGATGGCAGCATCGACGATGCGCGACACGCCGATCTCATCGGCGTGAGCGGTAAACGCCGACAATAACGCAAGTCCGGCCGTTAGGACAAATTTAATCATGCTCGTCTCCGTTCGGTCTCAAGCCAGAAGAGCGGAAAAGAATCCTGTTGACAATAGAACAAGAGAGGAACAAATTGGAAACATAAGAGCACAGGAGAGCCAAATGACTGACATGATCCGTGACGTCGCAGCATTCACCTCCATCGCGATGTTCATTGCCAGCTTCTCGCTGATCTGCATGGCAATGTAAGAAACCAGGGGACCGCATGGCTGCCACGCGCTCCCTCCACAGGACTTCTTCTGGACATCCCCGCCCTCAACGTCGACAATACGCCCGATTCATTTGGGCGATCGGAAGGGAATGTCATGGCGGGTGCCGAAAAGGGTGAAACCGAAGGTTTCATTGGCGGAACGCCTGGCTTCGTTCATCTGCGTGTGCACTCGGCCTATTCGTTGCTCGAGGGCGCGCTGCCTCTGAAGAAGATCCTCTACAAGGCATCGGGTGACAGCCAGCCGGCTGTCGCCATTACCGATACGAACAATCTCTTCGTCGCCCTCGAATTCGCCCAGAAGGCGATGGACGAGGGTCTGCAGCCGATCATCGGCTGCCAGGTTTCCATCGATATGGAAGACGGCCTTGAGACAGACAGACGCGGCGGCCAGCAGGCCCTCGTGAAGTTTCCGTCGCTCGTGCTCCTGTCGGCCACCGATGCCGGCTATGAGCGCCTGGTGGACCTCGTCAGTCGCGCTTATCTGGGCGGCGAGGGAAGTGGCCACGGCGTTCATATTCGCGCCTCCTGGCTCGACGAGATCGGCACCGAGGGACTGATCGCACTGACCGGTGCCTCGACCGGGCCCATCGACATGGCCTTGAGGGACGGCAACCGAGCACAGGCCGAGGTGCGGCTTCTCGCGTTGAAGCAACGCTTCGGAGACCGGCTCTATGTCGAGCTCCAGCGCCAGGGCACCTACGACAGGCGACACGAGCAGAAGGTCATCGGCCTTGCCTACGAGCACGACCTGCCGCTGGTTGCAACCAACGAGGCATTCTTCCCGACCCGCGACGACTACGATGCGCACGATGCGCTGATGGCCGTCGCGCACAATGCCATCGTCTCCGACGACAGCCGCTTCCGCCTGACGCCGGATCACTACCTGAAGAGCCGCGCCGAGATGGTGAAGCTGTTCGCTGATCTGCCCGAGGCGCTCGACAATACCGTCGAGATCGCCCGTCGCTGCTCCTTCGTGCTGAAGACTCGCAAGCCGATCCTGCCGCGCTTCACCGGCGCCACGGATGACCCCGAGGTGGCCGAGCGCGAGGAGGCTTTGGAGCTCCGCCGCCAAGCGGAGGAGGGGCTCGACATGCGCCTCGCAACGCTCGGCATGTCGGCGGGCTACGAGGAGAAGGATTACCGCGAGCGGCTGGAGTTCGAGCTCAGCGTCATCGAGCGCATGAAGTTCCCCGGCTACTTCCTGATCGTTGCCGACTTCATCAAATGGGCGAAGCAGCACGACATCCCCGTTGGTCCCGGCCGCGGATCGGGTGCGGGCTCACTGGTCGCCTATGCGCTGACGATCACCGACGTCGACCCACTGCGCTTCTCGCTGCTCTTCGAACGCTTCCTCAACCCGGAACGCGTCTCGATGCCCGACTTCGACATCGACTTCTGCCAGGATCGCCGCGAAGAGGTGATCCGCTACGTGCAGCGCAAGTACGGCCGCGAGCAGGTGGCGCAGATCATCACCTTCGGTTCGCTGCAAGCCCGCGCGGCACTGCGCGATGTCGGTCGCGTGCTTGAAATGCCCTATGGTCAGGTCGACAAGATCTGCAAGCTGGTGCCGAACAACCCAGCCAACCCGACGCCGCTGTCGAAGGCTATCGAGGAAGAGCCGAAGCTGCAGGAGGAGGCCGACAAGGAGCCCGTCGTCGCCCGCCTGCTCGATATCGCGCAGAAGATCGAAGGTCTTTACCGTCACGCCTCGACCCACGCCGCCGGTATCGTCATCGGCGACCGCCCGCTGTCGAAGCTGGTGCCGATGTACCGCGATCCGCGCTCCGACATGCCGGTCACGCAGTTCAACATGAAGTGGGTCGAGCAGGCCGGCCTCGTGAAGTTCGACTTCCTCGGCCTGAAGACGCTGACGACGCTGAAGGTCGCCGTCGATTTCTGCAGGAAGCGCGGCATCGAGGTCGATCTGGCCTCCATCCCGCTCGACGACAAGCTGACCTACGAAATGCTGTCGCGCGGCGAGACCGTCGGCGTGTTCCAGGTGGAAAGTGCGGGTATGCGCAAGGCGCTGATCGGCATGCGGCCGGACTGCATCGAGGACATCATCGCGCTCGTGGCTCTCTACCGCCCGGGCCCGATGGAAAACATCCCGACCTACAATGCCCGCAAGCACGGCGAGGAAGAGATCGAGTCTATCCATCCGACCATCGATTATCTGCTGAAGGAAACCCAGGGCGTTATCGTCTACCAGGAACAGGTCATGCAGATCGCCCAGGTGCTCTCGGGCTATTCGCTCGGTGAAGCCGACCTGTTGCGCCGTGCCATGGGTAAGAAGATCAAGGCGGAGATGGACCAGCAGCGCGAGCGCTTCGTGGTCGGCGCCGTCAAGAACGGCGTGTCGAAACCTCAGGCCGACAACATCTTCGAACTGCTGGCCAAGTTCGCCAATTACGGCTTCAACAAGTCGCACGCCGCCGCCTACGCGATCGTCTCCTACCAGACCGCCTACATGAAGGCGCATTACCCGGTCGAGTTCCTCGCCGCCTCGATGACGCTCGATATGGCGAACACCGAAAAGGTCAACGACTTCCGCCAGGACGCCAAGCGACTGGACATCGAGGTCATCGCGCCCTCGGTGCAGACCTCGTTCCGCCACTTCCAGACGGGCGAGAGCCGCATTTATTACGCATTGGCCGCGCTCAAGGGCGTTGGCGAATCGGCCGTCGATCACATCGTCGAGGTTCGCGGGGATACGCCCTTTGCCAGCCTCGAGGATTTCTGCCTGCGCATCGATCCGAAGCAGGTAAACCGCCGCGTCCTGGAAAGCCTGATCTTCGCCGGCGCCTTCGATTGCTTCAGTCTCGATCGCGCCCAGTTGTCGGCTGGCCTCGACCGCGTTCTCGGATATGCGCAGCGCGCGCAGGAAAACAAGCTGAGCGGTCAGTCCGATATATTCGGCGGCGCGCTGTCATCGGGCCCGGAAAAGATTTCGCTGCCGACGTTTGCGCCGTGGCTCCCTTCCGAGCGATTGCTCAAGGAGTTCCAGGTTCTTGGCTTCTACCTCACGGCCCATCCGCTCGACAGCTATGATGCCGTATTGCAAAAGATGCGTGTCCAGACCTTCGCTGATTTTTCCGCGGGGGTGAAACAGGGCGCCACCAATGCGCGTCTGGCCGGCACGGTGATCTCCAAGCAGGAGCGCAAGACCCGCACCGGCAACAAGATGGGCATCATCGTCTTCTCCGATTCGTCGGGCCAGTTCGAAGCCGTCCTCTTCTCCGAGATGCTCAATCAGTATCGCGACATGCTGGAATCGGGAAAGTCCTTCGTCATCACGGCCACCGGCGAGGAGCGGCCCGAGGGAATCGGCCTTCGCATCCAGACGATCCAATCGCTGGAGGAGAAGTCGCTGCAAATGCAGAAGGCGCTGCGCGTCTATGTCCGCGATTCCGGCCCCTTGCGCGCCGTGGCGGCCCACCTGAACGCCAGGGGTGACGGTCTCGTCTCGTTCATCGTCATCAAGGAGGACGGCAAGCGCGAAATCGAGGTCGAGCTTTCGAACAAATACCGGATCACGCCCGAGATCGCCGCCGCCATGCGCGCGGCACCCGGTGTCGTGGATGTCGAGTTGGTCTGACGATCAACCGCGGGTGAGCGTGATGAAATCGGTACCCTTGCCGGTTTCAGGACCCAGGCCGGTGTCGGTGATCGTCAACGTCGAGCCCGGCGTCAGCATCGCGTCGATCCGCTGCCGCGTCTCCTCCGGTATACTTATCCGGCTAAGTGCATTGGTGATCGGCGTGCCTGAAATGATCGAGCTTTCCTGGCTGCCGATGCCCAGCCGCTTCATCGCCTGGCGCGACAGATTCTGCGCCAGCGTTACGCCGAGCCATTCGGCCGAACCGTCGGCATAGTTCACGCTATGGGCCGTGAAGAAGTGAGTGCCGAGCGCCAGCCCCGGGTTGTCGATTGTCACAGGCGCCTCGAAAACCGGATTGAATCCCTGTCGCACCATGATCACGCCATTCGGCGGCTCGCCCTTGCCAGCGGCTCGGTAGACGGCCTTGATCAGGCTGTCACTGATGAGTGATGTGCCGCTGCCCGGGGGCAGCGGGTGCTGCGTCTTGAAGTCGTTGATCGCCTGAACCGTCGCCGGGCCGAGATAGCCGTCGGCGTTGCCGACGTAGAAGCCAAGCTCGCTGAGATAGCTCTGGATGTCGACGATAGCCTCGCGCTGCGTGCGGCGGGTGATCAGCATGCGCACTGGCTGATCGTTGTCCGGCTCGATGATCGGCTGCGTTTGCAGTCGGGGCATCGCGGCCTCGTTCATGGCGACCTGCACCGGTTCCTGGCCGATCGCCGGCCGAAGCTCGGCGTCGGACAACAGCGGCGCGGAGGCCGGCGCATGCGGGCTGAAGAGCGCCGGATGTTCGATCGGAACAGGGGTGAGTTCCGCGTCGGTGATGACAACAGGAACGCCCATCCCGGTCATCTTGTAGAGTTGCTTGGCGAATGCCGCAGGCATCCGCACGCAGCCATGCGACGCCGGATAACGCGGCACCGAGTTCGATTCATGAAGCGCGATGCCCGACCACGTTAGCCGCTGCATGAACGGCATCGGGGCCGCCGAATAGAGGTTGGACTCGTGATACTTCTGCTTCTCGATCACCGAGAAGATCCCGCTCGGCGTCGTGTGGCCGGTTTTTCCCGTCGAAACCTTCGAGGTCGCGACCACCTCCGCA
This sequence comes from Rhizobium sp. S152, assembly GCF_030380735.1. Taxonomy (GTDB): domain Bacteria; phylum Pseudomonadota; class Alphaproteobacteria; order Rhizobiales; family Rhizobiaceae; genus Rhizobium. The sequence goes on from NZ_JAUDRZ010000030.1 coordinate 354,601, forward strand.
CCGTCATAGACGACCAGCGATTGCTTGTCCTTGGAGACGAAGATCTGCAGCGCGCGGGCATCCGCGGCAAGCGCAGGGTGCACGAGTGCGGTGGCCGACAGCAAGCCGAGGCCGAAGACGAGACGCGAGAACATTTTAGCCACCAGAAACGCAATACAAGAAGGCCAGCCTAGTGGGCGAAGTTTAAGGAAAACTTGAAATGCCGGGATGAGGCAGGCTCACATATCAGTGATCGCGTTTGCCCCCGAAGGTATAGCCGGTCTGCACCGTGCCCTTGCCGAACTTGTCCCGCAGCTTGTCCATCGCCGCTTCCGCCGCTGCGCGCCTTCCGGATTGCACGTCGATCAGATCAGGGGGGTCGGCCCTCGCAGGATCGCAGAGGTCCGTCACGCCGATGCCGATCAGCCGAAATTTCGTCCCGTCCGTCTCGCGCTCCAGAAGGTCTAGACCGGTGCGGAAAATCCTGTCGGCGAGTTGCGTCGGATCCTCCAGCTTCCTGTTGCGGGTGCGGGTTTTGAAGTCCGCGCTCTTCATCTTCAGGACGACGGTATGGCCGGCAATCTCATCCTTCTTGAGCTTCCACGATACCTTTTCCGAGAGGTTGCGAAGGATCGGCACGAGCTCTTCGTATCGGCTGATATCGTCGAAGAAGGTGGTTTCCGCCGAGACGCTCTTCGCCGCCTCGTTCAGGTGCACTTCGCGGTCATCGATCCCGCGCGACAGGCGCGCCAGCCGCTGGCCCATGCTGCCGTAGCGGCGCATCAGGTCCGTTTCCTCCATCGTCTGGAGTTGCCCGATGGTGCGGATGCCGTCGGCTTCGAGCGTTGCCGCAAACGCCTTGCCCACACCCCAGATCGTTGTCACCGGCCGGGGAGCAAGAAAGGATACGGCTTCCTCCTGTCCGATGACGGAGAAGCCGCGCGGTTTCTGCAGGTCCGAGGCGACCTTGGCGAGGAACTTGCAGTACGAAAGCCCGACGGAGACGGTGATCCCAAGTTCCTTCTCCACCCGCCGCGCAAACTTGGCGAGCGTCCGCGCCGGTGGATCGTTGTGCAGCCGGGTCGTCCCCTCGAGCTCGAGAAAGGCCTCGTCGATCGACAGCGGCTGGACCAGCGGCGTCAGCTCCTGCATCAGCGCCCGCACCTCGCGCCCGACCTTGGCGTATTTCTCCATGTTGGGGCTGATCACTACCGCCTGCGGGCAGGCCTCCAGCGCCTTGAACATCGGCATCGCCGAGCGGACGCCGTGGATGCGGGCGATATAGCAGGCGGTCGAGACAACCCCGCGTTTGCCGCCGCCGATGATGACCGGCTTGTCGGCAAGCTCCGGGTTGTCACGCTTCTCCACCGACGCATAGAAGGCATCGCAATCGATATGCGCCAGCGTCAGCTCGTAGAGCTCTTTATGTCTCACCAAGCGCGGGCTGCCGCAGGCGGCGCAACGACGCGTTTCCGCCATCTGCTCGGCAAGGCAGTCGCGACAGAAGCCGGGCGTCTTGTCAGGTGAGGCGATCATCGTGAGAACAAATATTGAACATCGCGACAATACGCCCTAACTTCGCGAGTCTCAAGACCGGATGCGAGATGGCCGCGACATATCCCCGGCGCTGGCTCTAGCTCTGAGAAGCCGCGGCCGGCGTCGCGGCAAAGTGCCGGCGCAGCAATGCCTCGGCATGCGGCCAATCGGAGGCCTGCAGGATGGCGCCGATTGGGGGCGGTGCGAAAGGCCTGAAGTCGGCATTGGCGATCATGTTGAGCAGCAGGCAGTCCGGAACATGATCGGCCACCGAAAGGAGATTGCGTTGTATATCGTCGATAAATGCAACGGGCAGGCCTCTCCGGTCGTGCAGCCTGGCGACGATCGGACCTTTGGGCTCTTCGGAGGCGATCATGTCGAAGTGCAGGTCGAAGCGATCCAGAAGTCTGCGGCGCACGCCCTGATGACGCGGCGGCATGGCCGTCAGGAACACGATGTCGGCATCGGCAGACAGGGCGTGCAACGTCTCGACCGCGCGCTCCGCCGGCTTCTGCCACAGGTCCTGCGTCTCGAAGAACATGTCGTGAAAGGCCTTGAACTGCTCCCTGTCCATTTCGCGGCCATCGAGCCGGGACACGATGTTGCCGTGGAGGCGGAAGGAACGAGGCAGAAGATCGTATTCGTGCGATCGCAGGAAGTCGGTGAGCGGCGTCAGGAATTCCAGCACCACCTCGTCGATATCGCAGACGATCAGCGGCCGGTCTCCGAGACGGATCTGCCTGGGATCGGTCGCCACCTCCATGCTCAGTACTCCCCGGAACCGAGCCCGGGCGGCGAAAAATGCAGCCAGGCGGCGTTCAGCGTCTCCGGCGGTGTGCCGGTCGCCTCGCAAAAGGCAAGCGCCGTCGGCTCATGGTTCATGAGGAAATCCATCATGCCGGAGAGAAAGCCCGGATCGTTGAAAACGTTTCGCACCTGCGCGGGCTCGACACCCGTCAAAGCCAGGAAGCGTCCGAACAGATCGGGATCGTTCGCGAGCCAGCCGAGAACGGCGATGGCTGTTTGCTGCGGGTCGGCAGCGTTTACCTTGGAGGTCTTGAAGTTGCTTTGCATTTCTCGGCGTAATTTACCTATTTTTCAACTAAATACCGATAGTTTGCGACGATCGGTTTCTTCGAGCCGTGCCTCCGCGTGCTTTCTCTCGAGCGGTGGAGCGGTTGCCAGAACGGACTTAGGACGCGTGTCATGCCCAAACAGGTGATGATTGTAGAAGATAACGAGCTGAACATGAAGCTCTTTCGCGACCTGATCGAGGCGTCCGGCTACACCACGATCCAGACGCGCAATGGTATGGAAGCGCTGGACCTTGCCCGCAAGCATCGGCCGGACCTGATCCTCATGGATATCCAGCTCCCCGAGGTGTCCGGGCTCGAAGTCACCAAGTGGCTGAAGGAGGATGACGAGCTGCACGTCATTCCCGTCATCGCTGTTACAGCTTTTGCAATGAAGGGCGACGAGGAGCGCATCCGCCAGGGTGGATGCGAGGCCTATGTTTCCAAGCCGATTTCAGTTCCGAAATTTATCGAGACGATCAAGACCTATCTGGGCGATGCCTGACGCATCGGAAAGAAGCCAATGACCGCGCGAATTCTGGTGGTTGATGATATCCCGGCCAATGTGAAGCTGCTTGAAGCGCGGCTGGTGGCCGAGTATTTCGACGTGCTGACCGCCGCCGACGGCTACCAGGCGCTGGCGATTTGCGAGAAGAATCAGGTTGACCTCGTCCTGCTCGACATCATGATGCCAGGCATGGACGGCTTCGAGGTCTGCGAGCGCCTGAAGGCCAATCCAAAGACCGCGCATATTCCTGTCGTCATGGTCACGGCTCTGGATCAGCCGACTGATCGCGTGCACGGCCTTCGCGTCGGCGCCGACGATTTTCTGACCAAGCCGGTCAACGATCTGCAGCTGATTTCGCGCGTTAAGAGCCTGCTTCGCCTGAAGACATTGAGCGACGAATTGCGCATTCGTGCCGAGACGGCACAGACCATGGGCATCGACGAACTGCTGCGCACGAGCGAAGGGCGGGGCGAGGATGCCGGTCAGATCCTTTTGGTTGATGGTCGCGCCAATTCGCAGGAACGCATCGTCAAGGCGCTTAAACCGATCGCTGATGTATCGGCCATCTCCGACCCGCAGGCCGCGATTTTCGAGGCCTCGGAGCACCCTTTCGAGCTGGTGATCGTCAACGCTAACTTCGAGGATTACGATCCGCTCCGTCTCTGCTCGCAGCTCCGCTCGCTGGAGCGCACCCGCTTTCTGCCGATCCTGATCATCACGGAGCAGGGCGATGACGCGATGGTCGTCCGCGCGCTCGAACTTGGCGTCAACGACTACATCGTCCGTCCGGTCGACCCCAACGAACTGGTGGCCCGCAGTCTCACCCAGATGCGCCGCAAGCGCTACAACGATCGCCTGCGGGCAAGCGTCAAGGAAACGATCGAGCTCGCCGTCACTGATCCGCTGACCGGCCTCAGCAACAGGCGCTACCTCGACAATCACCTGAGCACGCTCTTCAATCGCTCTATGGCCCGCGGCCGGCCGCTGTCGGTGCTGCTGACCGATATCGACCGCTTCAAGCTGGTGAACGACACCTACGGCCACGACGCGGGCGATGATGTGCTTCGCGAGTTCGCAAGTCGCATCCGCTCGACGGTGCGCGGCGCCGACTTGGCTTGCCGCTACGGTGGCGAGGAATTCGTGGTGGTCATGCCCGACACGTCACCAGAGGTGGCCGCAGCCGTTGCCGAGAGACTGCGGGCGGCTGTCGAGACGGCGCCCTTTGTGCTCAAGCCTTCGGGGCAGGAGTTGCATATGACGGCCTCCTTCGGAATCTCCTCGCGGATAGCTTCCGTCATTACGCCGGGGCAATTGATGAAGCAGGCCGATCTCGCGCTCTACGAGGCAAAGAACGGCGGCCGGAACAGGGTCGTGGCGGCGGCCTGAAGAGCTGGAGCCCCAGCTAATCCACAGGATTCCCGGTTACGACCGGAGGTTTAAGCCTTGCGAGGCAAGCCATATCGTTGCCAAGTAGCTGCAAATCAAACCCGGCTATCTGCCCGTTCCCTCGCTGCGGAAACAAGCATTTCCTGCAGCTATCACCGAAAATTGTGAGATACGATCATCTTTTCGCCCGTGCTAACGGCGCACACGGTCAGCGAAAGCTTCGCCGGCTGGCGAGATGACGAAAATATTATTGAGATTTATTGGATGCGAGTACGGTCGCATGTGTACTATTCTTAGCCATTTGGATGACAACGCCGTTAAAAAGGCGTGCCAAAATTGTACTTTTAACCATGAAATCAAGCTGATAATTCTCACCCTTAAGAATTTGTTGATTTTCTTTCTATTTTGCGCAAATTATCGGCTCAGACGAAAAGAATACTTCGTCGCGGAATTCCGATACCCCATGATGCTCAGGTCCGCCGCATCTCCTGGGTCGTGGGGTCGGTCGGCTGGTACGCAACATCAGCGGTTCCTCGTGCCGCGTTGCATGCTGGCCGACCCCCTTTCAAGAAAACGCCGTCTGCCCGATGATGCGGGCAGGCGGCGTTTTTGTTTTTTCCTGTCCTCCCCGGCATTCGGGCATAAAAAAAGCGCGCAGCCATGTGGCGCGCGCTTTTGAAGTCCGGAGATCAAGAATTACTTGATCTTGGTTTCCTTGAACTCGACGTGCTTGCGCGCGATCGGGTCGTACTTGGTCTTCGTCATCTTGTCCGTCATCGTACGGCTGTTCTTCGTCGTGACGTAGAAAGAACCTGTGTCGGCTGTCGACAGCAGCTTGATTTTGATTGTTGTAGCCTTGGCCATGGTCGTCCTGCCTTTAATAAAATGAAAGCCGTGGAAGGCCGGATAGGCTCCACGGCAAATTCTGGCGCGAAACTACGAATCTAGCTCGAAAAGTCAAGCCCGCTTTCCAATGAAAAGAAGTCTTGCGGCCGAAAGCAGCGCATAAACGCCGAAGAACGCGGCAATCGCCCAGGCAAAACCGTTGTTGCCGGCCACATCGATCGCGGCGCCGATGACCTGCGGCCCTGCAACGGTGCCGACGGCGTAACAGAAAACGAAGGCGGCGTTGGCTGCGGCAAGGTCCGAGCCGGTCAGCCGCGAGCCCAGATGGCTGAGACCGACCGTGTAGAGACCGGCAACGCAGCCGCCCCAGAAGAGCAGCACACCGGCCATCAGCACCCAGCTGTGGACCAGGAACGGCAGCATCAGCGAGCCGATCAGGCCCATGAACGCCATGCCCGCCAGAAGCACGCGCTTGTCCTTGATGCGATCCGAAAGCAGCCCGACCGGGATCTGGAAGATCATGTTGCCGATCCCCATCACCGTCAGCAGTAGTGCCGCCTGCGATTCGGTGAAGGAGGCCCGCACCGCATAGATCGGAAACAGCGCAAGCCCGCCCGCCTCGACCGCGCCGAAAATGAAGACGGCTGCGGTCGCGCTCGGCACCAGAAAGACGTAGCGCATGAAATGCAGTTCCGGCTTCTCTTCCAGTACCGGGCTCTCGTAGCGGGCGATGAAGATGGGGATGGCGGCGACGAGGATCGCGCAGGCGCCGACCGCGAAGGGCAGAATGCCGTCGCTGCCCAGGATGGAAAACAGCAGCGGTCCCGCTGCGAAACCGAGCGACAGGACGGTCGCGTATATTCCGAGCACAAAGCCGCGCTTGGACGGCGGGGAGGCGGCGTTGATCCAGAACTCCGAAAGGATGAACAGCGTCGTCGTCGCGCCGTGGAAGGCAAATCGCAACGGAAACCACATCCAGAAGTCCATCGCGTAGTAAAAGCCGATAGCACTAACGGCGGAGACCAGCACGGCCCACATCATCGTTTGCGCGACGCCATAGGCATGAGCGAGCTTGGTGGTGATCGGTGCGGCCACCATGGCCGCAATACCGGCCATCGCCGTGTTGAGCCCGATCAGCGTTGATGGAATGCCGCGCTTTTCAAGAATGATGCTGAGAAGGGGAAGCCCCAGGCCGATCGCGATCCCGACCGCCGAGATCGCCGAAACAGCTGCCACCAGTGAAGGCCAATGAATTTCTTCGACATCGCCCGGTGTGCCGTTTCGCGGCTGAGACATCTATCAATCCTTAAAGAGCCAACGCGGAGAATCGCGCGCGGTCGAGCACATGGGAAGGCATGAGCGTGCCGAAGCCAAATGACGGACTGTGCTTTACAAGATGAACGGCGCCGGCGGCAAGAACCTGAATGATGTCGGCTATCTTCATTCGGCGATATGCTTACCGTGTACGAGAGGTGACGCCGCACGATGAGGCGCTTTGTATGAGCGCCCCACTACACGTGAAATGTGTCGGCAAGGTGAATGGTGGAAAGGCACTTAACGCCGACGGCCGGGGATCTCGTATTCGTCATGGCTGTCGTCATGTCCGCCGAAGCCATGCATCTTCAGAGCCCACTGCAGCCCGATGACACCGCCCTTGATCGGCTGAAGGATCAGAAGCGTCACAAGCAGCGTGATCGGTGTCCAGATCAGGAAGGTCAGCCACAGCGGGATCGGCCACACCATGTCGGTCATCATGTAGCCCGCGATGACGATATGGCCGACGACGACGACGGTCAGATAGGCCGGCAGGTCGTCGGCGCGGTGATGATACATCGCTTCGCCGCACGCGGCGCAATTGTCGACCGGCTTCAGGAATGCCCGGAAGAGCTTGCCGCTGCCGCAATGCGGGCAGCGGTTGAGCATGCCACGCTTGATGGAACGACCCAGGGGACGCCCGCTCTCTTCGCTTCCACCGTAGTGAACCGTCTGGTCGCTTGCGGGCATCGTCATGGTCGTTTCCTTTTCCGGCGTCCCTACACGCCTATCGCCGCCCTCTTGGCGGCCTTGTTCCGGCCTTCTTGCGCGCCGCGCTGGCATCGCGCCGGCCCGCCTTGTGGAACGAACGTACGGCGGTGGGCATCTTGCGCCCCTCGCTGATCATCTCGAAGCGCAGCGCGCCTGCCAGCGGGATCGCCTCGGCGAGCCTTACCGTGACACTGTCCCCCAGGCGATAGCCGAGACCGGTCTTTTCGCCAGACAGTGCCTGGTGCGCCTCATCATAGATGAAGTAGTCCATTCCCAGTGTAGATATAGGAATGAAGCCGTCCGCTCCATAGTCCGGCAGGGCGACAAATAGTCCCGATTTCGTCACACCTCCTATGCGCCCCTCGAATTCCTCGCCGACGCGGCCGGCAAGGTGGTGGGCGATAAGGCGGTCGACCGTCTCGCGTTCGGCGGCCATCGCACGGCGCTCGAAGGTCGAGATTTCGGCAGCGATGTCGTCAAGCGAGGCTTCCTCGTCGGGCGTGATCCCGCCTTCGCCGAGGCCGAGCGAACCAACGAGCGCGCGGTGCACGATAAGGTCGGCATAGCGGCGGATCGGCGAGGTGAAGTGCGCATACTTCATCAGGTTCAGGCCGAAGTGCCCGATATTCTCGGGGCTGTAGATCGCCTGGCTCTGCGAGCGCAGCACCATCTCGTTGACCATCGTCTGGTGCGGCGTGTCCTTGGCCTTGTCGAGAATGACGTTGAAGTTGTTCGAGCGCATGTTGCCGCCCTTGGCGAGCGAAATGCCGAGCGTCGCCAAAAACTCGCGCAGCACTTCCTGCTTGGCGAGCGTCGGGCCGTCGTGGATGCGGTAGATCAGAACCTGCTTCTTCTTCTCAAGCGTTTCCGCGGCCGCGACGTTGGCCTGGATCATCATCTCTTCGATCAGCTTGTGCGCGTCGAGACGCGGCGGCACCACGACACGGTCCACCGTGCCGTCGGGCTTGAGCAGGATCTTGCGCTCGGGCATGTCGAGTTCCAGCGGCTGGCGCCGGTCGCGTCCGCGCGTCATCACCTTGTAGGCGTGCCACAGTGGCTTCAGTATCGGTTCCAGCAGCGGCCCGGTCTTGTCGTCGGGCTGGCCGTCGATCGCCGCCTGCGCCTGCTGGTAGGAGAGCTTGGCAGCGCTGCGCATCATGATCCGGTGGAAGGTATGGCCGATCTTGCGGCCTTCTTTCGAAAACGTCATGCGCACGGCAAGGGCAGGGCGCTCCACGCCTTCGCGCAGCGAACAGAGGTCGTTTGAAATCCGCTCCGGCAGCATCGGCACGACACGGTCGGGGAAGTAGACCGAATTGCCGCGCTTCAGCGCTTCGCGGTCGAGCGGCGAGTTGGGACGGACATAGTAGGACACATCGGCGATCGCGACGGTGACGATCACGCCGTCGATGTTGTCGGGCGACGGGTCCATCTCCGCATAGACGGCGTCGTCATGATCCTTGGCATCGGGCGGATCGATGGTGACCAGCGGCACGTCGCGCCAGTCCTCTCGATGCGACATGGTCGCGGGCTTCGCGTCATCCGCTTCCGCGACGACGGCCGGCGGGAAGATGTTCGGAATGCCGTGCGCATGGATGGCAATCATCGAGATCGCCTTCTCGGAGCCGACCGATCCTACGATCGACAACACCTTGGCGCGGGCAAGGCCGAAGCGACCGAGCCGCGCGACTTCGACTTCGACGAGATCGCCGTCCTTGGCGCCGCCGGTATAATCGGGGTCGATCACCATTTCTTCGCCGCGCCGCTCGATCGGCAGCAGGCGTCCGGCACCGCCCGGCGCCTCCTTGAACACGCCCATGCTGGCTGTCCGGCGTTTGTCGAGAACCTTGATGATGCGGGCGCTGTAGGCAGGACCGCCGCGGTCGGCGGCCGGGAAGATTTTCGCAAGAACGCGGTCGCCCATGCCGGCGACAGGTGCCTTGCCCTTGCCGTTGCGGCCGGCGGGAGAGCTCGACTGCCGGATCGCCACGGCGGGCGCCACGCCCTGCTCGTCCGGCCATTCGGCCGGGCGGCCGATCAGTTCGCCGTCCTTGTCGCGGGTTGTGATGTCGAGCACCGTCACCGGCGGCAGCGCGCCCGGACGGATGAGCGATTTCCGCGTCTTCTGCAGCATGCCTTCCTGCTCAAGCTCCTGCAGCAGACGCTTGAGATCGACACGGCTGTCGCCCTTCAGGCCGAAGGCTCGGGCGAGCTCGCGCTTGGACGCCTTCTGCGGATGGTCGGCGATGAAGCGAAGGATGACTTCGCGAGAGGGCAGGGATCCGTGCTGAATGTTGAGCGGTTCGACGGCAGGCGCCTTGCTTGCGTTTCCAGCCTTGTGAGGGCGCTTGCCCTTGCCCTTGCCCTTGCCCTTCGAGTTCTCGCGCGGAATTCTGCTCACTCTTCGCTCTTTTTCTTCTTGGCCGGTACTTTGGCTTTCGCCTTCGGCTTGGCCGCCGCCTTGGCGGGCTTTGCATCGTCGGCTGCCGCGGCCTTGGTCTTGGCCTTCGGCTTCGCCTTGCTCTTGGTTGCCGGCGCCTTGCCGGCCTTGGCCGTGATCAGCGCAACCGCTTCCTCGACCGTCAGTGCCTGCGGATCCGTGCCCTTCGGCAGTGTCGCGTTGACTTTGCCCCAGTTGACGTAGGGACCGTACTTGCCGTCGCGCACGGTGATCGCGCCGCCGCCATCGGGGTGCTCGCCGAGCTCCTTCAGAGCCGCCGCTGCCGTGCGTCCGCGTCCGCCGGGACCCTTCGCGGCCTTCTCGGCAATCACGGTCACGGCGCGGTTGAGGCCGATGCTAAAGACATCCTCGACGCTCTCCAGATTGGCGTAGCCGCTATCATGCAGCAGGAATGGCCCATAGCGGCCGATACCTGCGGAGATCATCTTGCCGGATTCCGGGTGCTTGCCGATGTCGCGCGGCAGCGAGATAAGCGCCATCGCCTTCTCGTAATCGATATCCTCGGGTTTCCAGCCCTTCGGCAGCGACGAGCGCTTGGCTTCCTTGCCGTCGCCCCGCTGCACGTAAGGTCCGAAGCGACCGGACCGCAGCGTCAGCTCCTCGCCCGTCACGGGATCGGTGCCGAGATTTTTTGGCTCGTTCAGCGCCGCACCTTCGGCCTCCGCGCCACCTTCGGTGGAAAGCTGGCGGGTGTAGTTGCACTCAGGGTAGTTCGAGCAGCCGACGAAGGCGCCGTACTTGCCAAGCTTCAGCGACAGGTTGCCCGTTCCGCAAACCTGGCAGATGCGCGGATCACTGCCGTCCTCGCGCTTCGGAAACACCAGCGGAGCCAGCGATTCGTTCAGCGAATCCAGCACGTTGGTAACGCGCAGTTCCTTGGTGTCCTCGATCTGCGCGAAGAAATCCTGCCAGAAGTCGCGCAGAACCTGCTTCCAGTTCAGCTCGCCCGCGGAAATCCGGTCGAGCTTCTCTTCCAAATCCGCAGTGAAATCATACTCGACATACTTGGTGAAGAAGCTTTCGAGGAATGCCGTCACCAGTCGTCCCTTGGAATGCGGGATGAGCTTGCGCTTGTCGATGATCACATATTCGCGGTCGCGCAGCGTCGCCAGCGTCGCGGCATAGGTCGAGGGGCGGCCGATGCCGAGCTCTTCCATCTTCTTGATCAGCGAGGCTTCCGAATAGCGCGGCGGCGGTTCGGTGAAGTGCTGGCTCGAATTGATCTTCTGCTTGGCGAGGTTCTCGCGGGCATTGATCTCCGGCAGGCGGCCATCCTCGTCGCCGTCGTCGCTCTGCTCGCCGTCTTCCTTCTGGTCGGTATAGGCGGCGATGAAGCCGTCGAAGCGGATGACGGAGCCGACGGCGCGCAGTCCGGCCTTTTCGCCGTTGTTGTCGGCGGTGATTTCGGCGGTCGTGCGCTCGATTTCGGCAGACGCCATCTGGCTGGCGATGCCGCGCTTCCAGATCAGGTCGTAAAGCCTGAGCTGGTCGGCATCGAGAAACTGGCGAACCTTGTCCGGCGAGCGGTTGAAGTCCGTCGGGCGGATGGCTTCGTGCGCTTCCTGGGCGTTCTTAGCCTTGGTCGAATAGAAGCGTGCCTTCTCCGGCAGGTAGCGCTGGCCGAACTGGTCGACGATGGCGCCACGCGCCGCATCGATCGCCTCGGGCGCCATCTGCACGCCGTCGGTACGCATATAGGTAATGAGACCGACCGTCTCGCCGCCGATATCGAAACCTTCATAGAGCTTCTGCGCCACCTGCATGGTGCGCGATGCCGAGAAGCCGAGCTTGGAGGAGGCGGCCTGCTGCAGCGTGGAGGTTGTGAAGGGTGGTCCCGGGTTGCGCTTGACGGGCTTTGCCTCGACGGTGTCGACGACATAGGAAGCGCCTTCGAGCAGAGCCTTAAGCTTGCCGGCCTCGTCGCCGTTGCCGATCGCGCGCGGCTGCAACCGCTTGCCATTTGCCGCAACCAGCTTGGCTTCGAACTCGTCACCGCGCGGTGTCTTCAGCAGCGCCGAGATATTCCAGTATTCCTCGGAGACGAAACGCTCGATCTCGGATTCACGGTCGCAGACGAGACGGAGCGCCACCGACTGGACACGGCCCGCAGATCGTGCGCCGGGCAGCTTGCGCCACAGCACCGGAGATAGGTTGAAGCCGACGAGATAGTCGAGCGCGCGGCGCGCCAGATAGGCGTCGACCAGCGGCACGTCGATATCGCGCGGTTCGGCCATCGCATCGAGCACGGCCTTCTTGGTGATGGCGTTGAAGACGACGCGCTTGACGGTCTTGCCGCCGAGCACGCGCTTCTTGTTGAGCATGTCGAGCACATGCCAGGAAATCGCTTCACCTTCGCGATCAGGGTCGGTTGCGAGAAACACGCCGTCGGAGGACTTCACCGCGTCGGCGATGTCCTTCATGCGCTTGGCCGATGCTCCATCGACCTCCCACAGCATTTCGAAGTCCTGATCCGGGAGAACCGAGCCGTCCTTGGCTGGCAAATCGCGCACGTGGCCGAAGGAGGCGAGCACCTTGTATCCGGAGCCCAGATACTTGTTGATCGTCTTTGCCTTGGCAGGCGATTCTACCACTACAACATTCATCATGATTCTCTAAAAAGGGTGTCGGGCCGGCTGATAGGCATACAGAATCCCTGCCATGACATGGTCGCCGGTTCTCCGACATGGACAGGTAAATCGTTTCGGTCAAGTGGTTTGCATGTATTTTTACCGATTGCAACGTGTTGCAACCAAAACGGGATATGCGACATATTGCAATTAAAGATAAATGCGGTATCGTTTTTAGAGTGTGGTTTTAGCGGTGCTTTAAAGCGGGTCCTCTCCTTCATCAGAGACTAATTCATGGTGGGCAAGTTCGCAAAGAAAGATAACGGGCGGTCGAACTCGCGCGACAATATTGCCTTCATCAAGCAGATGTTGGCCGAGTTGCGTCAGGTAGCGGAAAAAGAGCACGCCGATATGCTCTGCTATCTTATCGAAATGGCCTATGTCGAAGCCGGTGACTTGCATGCCCGTATGTAGTCACTCAAATATCCATCGCAAGTGACACGAGCCCGCCGGGATGCCGGTGCAACCGCCCGGCGATATCCAGTTCCAGCAACACGAGATAGACAGATGATGCCGGCAGACCGGTGTGGCGAATGATATCGTCAATCTCGACAGGTGTCGGGCCGAGCGCGTCCGTGATGCGCGAACGGTCGCTTTCATCGGGCGGCATCATAGAGGCGCCGCTACCGTGATCGGGCTCCTCCGCAACCGGTGCCGAAAACAGATCGAGCTGCGAGATCGGCGCCAGTGCCTCAATGACGTCCTCGGGCCCCGTGACGATCATTGCTCCGTCTTTCAGCAGGCCGTTCGTGCCATGGCAGCGCGGGTCGAGTGGTGAGCCCGGCACGGCGAAGACCAGCCGTCCGAATTCCCCAGCAAGCCGCGCCGTGATCAGCGAACCCGAACGCGTCGCCGCTTCGACCACGACGACGCCGAGCGAGATGCCCGCGATAAGCCGGTTGCGTCTCGGAAAATCCCGCGCCCGTGGCTCCCAGCCGAACGGCATTTCGCTGACCGCAAGCCCGTTTCCATCCCATATCTCCTCAAGCAAACCGGCGTTCTCGGGCGGATAGGGTTGGTCAAGTCCGCCGGCGATGGCGGCGACCGTTCCGGTGTCCATACTGGCGCGATGCGCTGCCGTATCGATGCCGCGCGCCAGACCGGAAACAACGGTGTAGCCGGCACGGCCGCAATCCCGGGCGACCATGGCGGCAAACTTCGCGCCCGATATCGAGGCGTTGCGGGATCCCACGATGCCGACGGCCGGCTGCGCGACGGCCGCTAAGTTCCCTTTTACCGCCAGCAATGGCGGCGCGCCGTCGATCTGTCGCAATGCCTGGGGGTATTCGGGTTCGCCGATGCCGACGAACCGCGCGCCGAACCGATGGGCGATTTCCAGCTCACGCTGCACCTCGGCTTCCGTCGTGATCCGAATCGACCGCGTGGCGCCGCCGCGCGCGGAGAGTTCGGGGAGGGCGGCAAGCGCCGTTTCCGCGGAGCCGAAATGGTTGATAAGGTCGCGAAAGGTGGCAGGCCCGACATTGTCGGATCGGATCAGCCGCAGCCACGCCAACCGTTGCCGGTCCGTCAGCGCAATTCCCTTTGGCCTTGCGCTGCGTGCGTCCATCCTATCCCTTCGCCCCGATCTTGCTTTCCGTGCCGTTGATGAGACGGCTGATGTTGGCTCGGTGCTTCCAATAGGAGATCACGGTCATGATCGCCATGATGGCTGCAACCTTCTCTGCACCCAGTATCCACAATGCAACCGGAATGACAAGCATGGCGACGAGCGCCGAAAGAGAAGAGTAGCGGGTCACAAAAGCGACGCCCAGCCAGACCGCCGCGAAGGCAAGAACCATCAACGGGGCAACGCCGAGAAGCGTGCCGATATAGGTGGCGACACCCTTGCCGCCCTTGAAGCCGATCCAGACGGGGAAGAGGTGTCCGATGAAGGCAAAGAAGCCGGCGATGATCGCCGCCTCGGGGCCGAAGAAATAGGAGACGATCCACGCCGCCGCCGATGCTTTCAGCGCGTCGAGCAGCAGCGTCGCCGCCGCAAGCTTCTTGTTTCCCGTTCTTAGAACATTCGTCGCGCCGATATTGCCGGAGCCGATGCTGCGCACGTCGCCGAGCCCGGCCGCGCGTGTCAGGATCAGCCCGAACGGAATGGATCCCAGCAAATAACCGATGGCGGCGGCCGCCAGCGTGATTTGCCAGGTGATCTGCCACGTCATGAGATCAGCGCCCATGTTCCCCCACTTGTCTTCTTATAGTGTATGCACGCACTTGCCCGCGACATAGGTCGCGACCGCGCGTCCGCTGAAGCGCGCGTCTTCGAACGGCGTGTTCTTCGAGCGCGAGAGAAGCATGTCCTTGGCGACAATCCAAGGCTCTTCGAGATCGATCAGCACGATATCCGCCTTGGCGCCGGGCTTCAGCGTACCGGCATCGAGACCGAAGATCTGCGCCGGACGCGTCGACATGGCATCGATCAGGCGCATCAGCGTCACATGCCCGCTGTGGTGCAGGCGAAGGGCTGCCGCCAGCATGGTCTCAAGCCCGACAGCACCGTCGGCAGCCTCGCCGAAGGGGAGCCGTTTGGTGTCGACGTCCTGTGGGTCGTGCGAGGAGACGATGATGTCGATCGCCCCGCGCGCCAGCGCATCCACCATCGCCACGCGGTCGTCTTCCGAACGCAGCGGCGGATAGAGCTTGAAGAAGGTACGGTACTCGCCGATGTCGTTTTCGTTGAGCGCCAGATTGTTGATCGAGATGCCGCAGGTGACAGTCGCGCCACGGCTCTTCGCCAACTCGATCGCCTCGACGGATTCGGGCACCGAGATCATAGCCGCGTGGTACTTGCCGCGCGTCAGCTTGGCGATGCGCAGGTCGCGCTCCAGCGGGATCAGTTCGGTCTCGCGCGGAATGCCGCTGAGGCCGAGCCAGCTTGCGAACAGCCCCTCGTTCATGACGCCGCCGGCGGCCAGATGCTGGTCGCGCGTCTCGCAGGAGATTACCGCGCCGAATTCGCGCGCATAGGTCATCACCCGGCGCAGCACCTGCGCGTCGTGAATGCTGGAGCGACCGTCGGTAAAGGCTACCGCGCCGGCCTCCATCAGCATGCCGATCTCGGTCATTTCCTCGCCAGCGAGACCCTTGGTGATCGCCGCTGCCGGATAGACATTGACCAGCGCCTTGTCGCGGGCGGTCTTCTTTACGAACTCCACCAGAGCGATGTCGTCGATCACGGGATCGGTATCGGGCATCATGATGATCGAGGTCACGCCGCCCGCAGCCGCTGCCCGGCTGGCGGAATCGATCGTTTCGCGATGCTCGGCGCCCGGCTCGCCGATATGGACGCGCGCATCCACCAGTCCAGGCGCCGCGACAAGCCCGCTGCAGTCGCGCACGGTCGCACCTGCGGGCACAGCCTCGTTCAGCGCATCCTTGCCCGAAGCGACGATAACGCCGTCCTTGACGATGATTGTTCCGACCTCGTCGAGATTGCGCGAGGGATCGATGATGCGAACGTTCCTGAAGACGATCGAGTTGCTCATGCGCCGGCTCCTTCGCTGCGGGGACCCTGGTTCTGAGAGATCAGCAGCGTTTCCATCACGGCCATGCGCACGGCGACACCCATTTCGACCTGTTCGGCGATCACGCTCTGCGGCCCGTCCGCGACCTCGGAGGCGATTTCCACCCCTCGGTTCATCGGCCCGGGGTGCATGACCAGCGCATCCTCCTTCGCCGCCTTCAGCGTTTCCGCGTCGAGGCCGTAGAAGTGGAAATATTCACGCACGGACGGCACGAAGGCGCCGGACATGCGCTCGCGCTGCAGCCGGAGCATCATCACGACGTCGGCGTCCTTCAGGCCTTCCTTCATCGAGTGGAAGACCTCGACACCCATGTCGGCGATCCCTGATGGAAGCAGCGTCGCCGGCGCCACGACGCGAACCCTGGCACCCATGGCGTTGAGCAGCAGGATATTGGAGCGCGCCACGCGCGAGTGCAGCACGTCGCCGCAGATGGCGACGATGATGCGTGACAGCTTGCCCTTGGCCCGGCGGATCGTCAGCGCGTCGAGCAGCGCCTGCGTCGGATGCTCGTGCTGGCCGTCGCCGGCATTCACCACCGAGCAGGACACCTTCTGCGCCAGGAGGGCCGCGGCGCCCGCGCTCGAGTGCCGGATAACAAGCACGTCGGGCCGCATCGCGTTCAGCGTCATCGCCGTGTCGATCAGCGTTTCGCCCTTCTTAACCGAGGAGTTGCCGACCGACATGTTCATCACGTCGGCGCCGAGGCGCTTGCCGGCGAGCTCGAAAGAGGCCTGCGTGCGGGTGGATGCCTCGAAAAACAGATTGATCTGCGTCAGCCCCCTGAGGGTCGACGTCTTCTTCTCTCTCTGTCGACTGATCTTGACGGCCTCGTCGGCCTTGTCGAGGAGAAAGGTGATATCCTGCTCTGTGAGCCCTTTGATACCGATGAGGTGGCGGTGGGGAAAGAAGACCATGAACCTGCCTCTATGCTGTCGTCTGCGGCTCTATAAAGAGTGCGTGCGGCGGCGGCAAGCATGCGCTGTGGGCAAACCGCGCTCTCCCCCTGCAATTTTCCGGGAATTCCGCTAAGGAGGAGCGACGGGAATCCGAACTTCCGGTTTCCCTTTGCCTGGCTCTTGCACTAGAAGCGATTCATGACCCCCGCCGAAGAAAAACTCGCCGAACTGAACCAGCCGAGCCTGTGGTCCGGAATCAACGCCTATCGGTCCGATCCGCTGATCGTCGATCTGACCGGCACGCTGCCGCGTGGCATTCGCGACGATCTCGACAACATGGGCCGCTACGTGACGTCGCCGGAAGCACAGGAACTGGCGCGCATGGCCAATCAGGGCGTGCCGCAGCTGCGCACTCATGGCCCGCGCGGCGAACGCCTCGATGTCGTCGAGTTTCACCCGGCCTGGCACGCCTTGATGCGCCGCTCGATGTCGGCTGGCCTTCATTCCTCCGTTTGGGATCCGCAGGCCGATACCGACGCCAAGGATCAGGCCCACAAGGTCCGCGCCGCCCGCTTCTATCTGACCGCGCAGCTCGAGAGTGGGCACCTTTGCCCGCTCACGATGACAAGCGCCTCCGTGGCGGCTCTTTCGGCTTCCCCCGCTGTCCAGAAGGACTGGGCGCCCAAGATCCTGTCGCGCAAGTACGACTCGACCAATAAACCCGCCATGCAGAAGTCGGCCGTGACGATCGGCATGGGCATGACCGAAAAGCAGGGCGGTACCGACGTTCGCGCCAACAAGACGGCGGGCGAAAAGGTCAGTGAAGGCATTTACCGGCTGTCCGGCCACAAGTGGTTCATGTCGGCGCCGATGAGCGACGCCTTCATCATGCTGGCGCAGACCAAGGAAGGCATGGGCTGCTTCCTGGTGCCGCGCCTGCTGGAGGATGGCTCCGCCAACGGGCTGCAGTTCCAGCGCCTGAAGGACAAGGTCGGCAACCGCTCCAATGCATCGGCCGAGGTCGAGTTCAACGATACCTTCGGCTTCCTGCTCGGCGGCCCCGATGCCGGCGTGCGCACCATTCTCGACATGGTCACGCTGACACGGCTCGATTGCGCGCTCGCCTCATCAGGCATCATGCGCGCGTCGCTCGCCGAGGCCGTGCACCACACCCGTGGCCGCAGCGTCTTCGGCAAGATGCTGGTCAGCCAACCGATCATGACCCGCGTGCTCGCCGACATGGCGCTCGACGTCGCCGCCGCGACAGCACTTTCCTTCCGGCTCGCCGACGCCTTCGACCGCGCGCGCGGCAGCGCCGAAGAGGCGGCCTATGCCCGCGTCATGACGCCGGTCGCCAAATACTGGTGCTGCAAGATAGCCCCGGCGCTGATCTACGAGGCGATGGAGTGCATCGGCGGCAGCGGCTATATCGAGGAGCGCCCGATCGCCCGCCATTATCGTGAGGCCCCGGTCAATGCGATCTGGGAAGGCTCCGGCAATGTCATGGCGCTCGATGTGCTCCGCATCCTCAACCGCGGCAAGGACCTGTTCGAAACCGTCTTCGCCGGTCTCGCCCGCGATCTCGGCCCGGCCGGCAAGAAGACCATCGACGTGCTGCGCGCCGCCATGGCGCTCTGCGAGCGTGACGAGGGCGCCGCCCGTCTGCTCGTCGAGCAGCTGGCGCTCGCGGCCGGTGCCGCCGAACTCTATCGTCTGGGGGCAGGGCGCATCGCCGATGCCTTTATCGAAACCCGTCTCGCCGGCGGCTGGCGCTCCACCTACGGCATGCTCGATAGCCGTTTCGACGCCAGCTACATTGTCGATCTCCTCTATCCGCCGGCAAGCTGATGACAATCCTGCGCCCGGCTCGGCTCGCTGATCTCGAACAGATTTACGGCATTTCGCTGATGACCGGCGATGCCGGCAAGGACGCGACGCCTTTGCATCGCGACGGCAAGCTGATTGGCCATATCTACTCGGCACCCTATGTCACGTTGAGCCCGGAGGCCGCCTTCGTCGCCGAGGACGATGAGGGCGTAGCCGGCTACATCGCCGGCGCCTATGATACGCTGGCCTTCCATGCGCTGCTCGAACGCGAGTGGTGGCCGGCACTCCGCGCCGCCTATCCTGAGCCGCAGGGTGATCCCGCGTTGTGGGATGCCGACCAGAGCCGCATCGCCGCGATCCATCATCCGTCTTTCGCACCCGCTGCCGTCATCGACGCGTTTCCCGCCCACATCCACATGAACCTGCTGCCGCGCCTGCAGGGGCAGGGGATCGGCACCCGACTTCTCGATCTCTGGCTCGCGACGGCGCGGGACGCCGGCGTCAAGGCCGTGCATCTCGGCGCGAACGCCAACAATGCGGGCGGAATCCGCTTCTGGAGCTCACGCGGCTTCGAACGTCTCGGGCCGCCTTTGGTCGCGCCGTCCGAGCGCAGCGTCTGGTTCGGCCAGAGGCTCTAAGTTCGACGCGCTTGTCTCCGCACGGTGACTGTTGGGCTCGTAACGGTTGAAGCGCAACCTATCCACAGCATTTCAAGGGCTTGTCCGTTGCCGCTTCCGGGGTGCGTTGCTACTCACCGGGAAGTGACAAATCGGACCTGAGTCTCTCATGCTGAACGATCCCATGGTGCTGACGCCCATCGTCGCTGCCGAACCGGAGAAACGAATCCGCGATCGTAGCGCGACCGAAAAGGCGATCCTCAACGCCGCCAAAGCGCTGCTGGCCGAGGAGGGCTTCCAGAATTTCGGTATCAACGCCGTCGCCCGGCGTGCCGGCTGCGACAAGCAGCTGATCTATCGCTACTACGGCGGCTTGAACGGCTTGGTGGAGGCGATCGGCGCCGATCTAGGCACCTGGGTGAAGGACCGCATTCCTGAAGATACCGGCGGCATGTTCCTCTTGACCTACGGCGACCTGATGGAGCGCCTGTCGCTGCTGTTCCTCGAGGCCCTGCGCGACGACCCGCTTGTGCTACGCATCGTTGCCTGGGAAGTATCCGAGAATACCGAGCAGGTGAGACGCCTTTCCGAAGCCCGCTCGAAGGCGCTTGGCCTCTGGCTGGAGCGGATGCGTGGCTCGCTGACGCCGCCGAAGGGCGTCGATGCCATCGCCGTCAACGCGATTCTCTTCGCGGCGATCCAGCATATCGTGCTCTCTGCCTCCGCTGCCGAGCAATGCGCGGGTCTGGCGCTCAAGACGGCGAAGGATTGGGAGAAGGCGGCAACCGCGCTGAAGCGCATCGTGCGCGGCGTTTACGGCTGATCGGCGGGCTCACTTTCCACAGGCAGTCCGTCGGCCGTTAACCTTAACAAATGGTTTACATTGCGCCGGCGGCGTTAAGGCGACAGGGTACCGGAAGTCCAAAATGTCTGGTGTCTGGAACCATGGGAACGAAAATCGCGAGAATAGCGTTTCTCGTCGCCGCGATCATGTTTTTCGCGGTCCTTGCATTGGATATCGCCGTTCCGGCGGCCGTCCTCAGCCTCATGGCATTGTCGACTTGGCTTGTTTCCTTTGAACGGCCATCGTTACGAAGAGAAAGAAGAGCGACCGCATGAAGTGGTTCCTGATCTTCTGGGCCGGCCCGATCGTCTTTCTGTCGGGGTGGTACTGGCTTTCCTATTATGACATGAGCTTCGGCATCTTCATGCTGACGCGTCAGGCACACGACCTCACGTTCCAGGTCTATGCCAACATTCTCGGTATTCCGGCGGAAACCATTCCGCCGCTGGTGGTGCGTGCGGTCGTCGTCGATAGCCTCGTCGTCTTCGCAATCATGGCCTTTCGCCGCCGCCGCAAGATCACCGCATGGTGGCAGGGACGTCAGGCGTCCAAGTCGCGGGAAGCCTCTCTGGCCAGCGACGAGAGCCTGTCAAGCGCTCCCTGAAGAATAAAGCTCGCGGCCGCCGAATCGATGCGTCCGGCCCGCTTGGCTCGCGAGACGTCCATTTCCAGCAACGCCCGCTCGGCAGCCACCGTCGACAACCGTTCGTCCCAGTAGACGAAGGGCAGCGCCGTCTTCTGCTCCATGTTGCGAACAAAGGCGCGCGTGGCCTGAACACGCGGTCCCGCCGATCCGTCCATATTCATCGGCAGGCCGATGACGAAGGCTGCGACCTTCTCCTTTTCCGCGAAAGCCAGCAAAACCTCGGCATCGATGGTGAACTTCTCGCGCCGGATGACCGGCCGCGGCGTCGAGAAGCGTCGGCCGAGATCCGACATGGAAAGCCCGATCGTCTTGGTGCCGAGGTCGAGACCGGCGATGGCCTGTCCCGGCTGCAGCACGGCGGCCAGTTCCTCGATCGTCAGCACCGTCATCGTCGTTTCATCCCGTCAAAAGAAATTGAAGCCTCGACCGCTTTTCTTTGCGGCGGTATCGGTTATCTCCATAACCATCGAAGCAGGCTTTTGCATCACTTAATAAAAGGACAGATTTCATGAAGATCACTTGGCTAGGCCACGCGGCATTCCGCATCGAGACCGCGAAGGCGACCATCCTTCTCGACCCGTTCCTGACGCATAACGGTTCGTTCGCCGGCCAGGACATCAAGGACGTCACCGCTGGCGTCACCCACATCCTGCTCACCCACGGCCACGGCGACCATGTCGGCGATACCGTCGCCATCGCCAAGGAAACCGGCGCCGTCGTTCTCGCCAACGCCGATCTGGCGGCCTGGCTCGGCTCCAAGGGCCTGGATAAGATCGAGATGGGCAACACCGGCGGCACGGTTCCGCTCACCGGCTTCTCGGCCACCTTCACCAACGCACTGCACTCCTCCGCACAGATCACCGAGGACGGCGTCTCCCACGCGCTCGGCAACGCCAACGGCCTGATGCTGCATTTCGACGACGAAGCCTCGATTTTCGCCATGGGCGACACCGACATCTTCTCCGACATGGCGCTGATCAACGAGCTGCACCAGCCCGATATCGGCCTCGTCCCTGTCGGCGACCGCTTCACCATGGGCGGCGCTGTGGCGGCGCTCGCCTGCCAGCGCTACTTCAACTTCAAGACCGCAATCCCCTGCCACTACGGCACTTTCCCGATCATCGACCAGACGCCCGAAAAGTTCGTCGCCGGCATGGAAGGCTCGAAGACCGAGGTGAAGGCGATCAAGCCGAGTGAGAGCGTCGTCCTCTGAAGTATTAGCGCTCCGACCCGACTTGAAAGGGCGGAAATCTGAATGAACGAAAGGCCATGCCCGTTGCACAGAGCGGGCATGGCCTTTATAGCGGGTGGGAAAATCCCATCCGGAGAATATGATGTCCGTTGACCTAGCCACCGTTAAGCGCGTTGCGCGCCTTGCCCGTATTGCCGTCTCCGAAGATGAGGCAAACCGCATGGTCGGCGAGTTGAATGGGATCTTGGGCTTTGTCGAGCAGCTCTCCGAAGTCAATGTCGAAGGCGTCGAGGCCATGACCTCGGTCACGCCGATGCTGATGAAGAAGCGCACCGACGACGTCACCGACGGCAACAAGGCCGCCGATATCGTCTCCAACGCGCCCGTTACCGATCAGAATTTCTTCCTGGTGCCCAAAGTCGTCGAATAAGGCCTATCGCCGCTTTCCGACTCCGTTGCCATTCAAGATTTGAAGCGAACCATCATGAGCGAACTCACCAGCCTGACCATTGCCGAAGCCCGCACCAAGCTGCGCGCCAAGGAAATCAAAGCAACCGAACTCACCGAGGCCTATATCTCGGCGATCGAGGCGGCCAACGACAAGCTCAACGCCTATATCAAGGTGACGCCGGAAAAGGCGCTGCAGATGGCTGAAGCCTCCGACGCGCGTCTTGCCAGCGGGAAGGGCGGCGAGCTCGAGGGCATCCCGCTCGGCATCAAGGATCTCTTCGCCACCGAAGGCATCCACACCCAGGCCTGCAGCCACATCCTCGACGGCTTCAAGCCGCATTACGAATCGACCGTCACCCAAAACCTGTGGGACGACGGCGCCGTCATGCTCGGCAAGCTGAACATGGACGAGTTCGCCATGGGCTCCTCCAACGAAACCTCGCACTACGGTCCGGTCATCAACCCCTGGCGCGCCGAGGGCTCCAACCAGCAGCTCGTACCCGGCGGCTCCTCGGGCGGCTCTGCCGCTGCCGTGGCAGCGCATCTCTGCGCCGGTGCCACCGCCACCGACACCGGCGGCTCGATCCGCCAGCCTGCCGCCTTCACCGGCACCGTCGGCATCAAGCCGACCTACGGTCGCTGCTCGCGCTGGGGCACGGTCGCCTTCGCCTCGTCGCTCGACCAGGCCGGCCCGATCGCCCGCGACGTCCGCGACGCCGCCATCCTCCTGAAGTCGATGGCCTCGGTCGACGCCAAGGACACGACCTCGGTCGATCTGCCGGTTCCCGATTACGAAGCCGTGCTCGGCCAGTCGCTCAAGGGCATGAAGATCGGCATTCCGAACGAGTACCGCGTCGATGGCATGCCGGACGAGATCGAGACGCTCTGGCAGCAGGGCATCGCCTGGCTGAAGGATGCCGGCGCGGAGATCGTCAACATCTCGCTGCCGCACACCAAGTACGCCCTGCCGGCCTACTACATCGTCGCGCCTGCCGAGGCATCGTCGAACCTCGCGCGCTACGACGGCGTGCGCTACGGCCTGCGCGTCGACGGCAAGGATATTGCCGATATGTACGAGAAGACCCGCGCCGCCGGTTTTGGCCAGGAGGTCAAGCGCCGCATCATGATCGGCACTTACGTTCTGTCGGCCGGCTATTACGACGCCTACTACATCCAGGCGCAGAAGGTCCGCACGCTGATCAAGCGGGACTTCGACCTCGCGTTCCACGCCGGCGTTGACGCCATCCTGACGCCCGCGACCCCATCTTCGGCCTTCGGCGTTGCCGACGAGGATCTGGCGTCCGATCCGGTCAAGATGTACCTCAACGACATCTTCACCGTCACGGTCAACATGGCCGGCCTGCCGGGCATCGCCGTCCCCGCCGGCCTCGACCACAAGGGCCTGCCGCTCGGCCTGCAGCTGATCGGCAAGCCGTTCGAGGAAGAAACGCTCTTCAAGACGGCTCATGTGATCGAGCAGGCCGCCGGCCGCTTTGCGCCGGCCAAGTGGTGGTAAGCGCGTTCGAGACTTGACACATTGCTTCGCCGACCAAATCCTGGTCGGCGAAGTTCGTTTTGCGCCCCTGTGAAGCCCTGGCTTCGGGTGGATGATTGAAGGAGGAATTCATGGCATCGGAGACTATGCCCCTCATCGAGGCATTCAATCGTCTGGCTTCCGTGGATTTCGCCATGGGAGTCGAATGGGAGGCTGTCCACGATCTCTGCCAGGCGCACGAGGGAGAGCAGGCGTTCGATTGGGGCCACGCACTCTGCCACCGTATCGAGGGCGACGAGTGGAATGCCGGCTACTGGTACCGGCGGGCGGGCAAGCCCGTTGCTGAGGGCTCGTTCGCTGATGAGTGGGCGGCGATGCGAGCGGGATTGCTGGCATGACACGAAAACGGCGCCCTCACGGCGCCGTTTCCTGTTCAGCGGTTGTCGAGCTGCGACCTGACGAGCCTTAGTCCCCGCTCGGTGATACGATAGGGCTGGCCGGTTTGCGATCTGATCGCCTTCAGCCGCTTGAGGCGGCGAAAGAGATCTAGGTCGAAGCCGGGATAGATCCACCCGTCGCGGGTGAAGCAACTGACGGCTTCTATCTTTCGTCTGTCGTCACGTTCGATTTCGATGCGGCCGCCTTGGGCGAGCAGGTGCAGGATGCGCTGCTCCGTACGTGAAATGTCCATTGGAATGTTGATCCGGTCTTGCGCCATGACGGCGCGTAAAAACGATCTGGCGCCGGTCAGGCGTCAGGGCTTCGTTTTTGTTCGGGCCCGTGCGCGCAGCAAAACTGCGGGCAGGGCCTCTACCGGGTCTCTGATGACGAGCTCAACATCAGAATTTGATAAAATGACGGGGCCGCGCCGTCAAGTTTCCGCTTTGAGCGGCAGGTGTGGGAAAGCCCGGGTTTTCTGAACCCAAGCTTTGATAAAGCGCCGATTCGGTGATTTAATTTCCTGGAAACGCGGAGGTCTCTTTGATCCACATTCGCAACGGGCGCGAAGGCGAAGGCGAGCTTTTGGGCGAGATAGGCGTCAGGGCCTGGCGCAAGGCCATGACACCGATCGGCGAGGCGGACGCCATGGTCGAAGCGGCGCGCAGCGCCTTCCTGAATTTCGCCGGGAGTCGCTGGCTGACCATTACCGTCATCGAGTGGAACGGACAGGCTGCCGGTTGGGCGGCACGTGAGGCGCTGGACGAAAACATATCCGACTTCTGGGTCGATCCCGATTTTACCGGCCATGGCCTTGGCTCCGCGCTCCTGGCGGCGTTGGAAAAGGAAATGGTGGAGCAGGGGCTGGACAAGGCCCAGATGCAGACGCATTCGGGCAATGTCGAGGCGATCGGCTTTTTTCAGAAGAACGATTACGTCATCCACTGGCTTTCGGTCGCCTATAATCCGAAGCTCGATCGCGATGTGCCCTCGGTCGGCCTGTCTAAATCGCTGGTGAACGAAGATCCCGGTCTTTACGGCTCCGCCTAGATCAGCTTCGACAGACGCTCCGCTATCGGGGGACCGAAGCCCATCAAGGCAGCGGCAAGCCAGGCCATCAGCAGCATTGCTATAACTATATGAAGCACGACAATTGTCCTCAGGGACGATCGGAACGGCTCCTTCACTGTCTTGTGTCGAAGCATTCGCTGCGCGCTCACCGCACCGGGCGTGCCGCCGAAAAAGGCGAGCCACAGAAGCGTGCTCTCGCTGATCCGCCATCGGCCGTGCCGCGCGGCCTGCTTGTCGATGAAATAGGCGGAGAACACCACGGCATTCCACGCGGCGAAGAGGGCGGCAAGTTTGATGATGGTAGTAGAGGGCATCGGGCGATCTTAGCGTCCCGTCGTTAACAACCGAAAAATCGGCCCGCTGGAGGCTGAACGGCGGGTCGTGCGACGCTGAAAGCCTTGCACCGACAAACCATTTCCTTTACCTCACCAGTTGAAAAGAACAGCTTTAAAAAGAGCACCTCATGACCCTTGTCGACGTTCGCACGCCTGATCCGAAACGCTTCATTCCCGGCGCCACTGGCGATTGGGAAGTCATCATCGGCATGGAAGTCCATGCGCAGGTGCTGTCCAATTCGAAGCTGTTCTCAGGCGCCTCGACCGAGTTCGGCAAGCCGCAGAACTCCAACGTCTCGCTCGTCGATGCCGCCATGCCCGGCATGCTGCCCGTTATCAACGAGGAATGCGTCGCCCAGGCGGTCCGCACCGGTCTCGGGCTTAAGGCGCAGATCAACAAGCGCTCGATCTTCGACCGCAAGAACTACTTCTATCCCGACCTGCCGCAGGGCTATCAGATCTCGCAGTTCAAGGATCCGATCGTCGGTGAGGGCCAGATCGTGATTTCGCTGGGTCCGGACCGTCAGGGCCAGTTCGAGGATATCGAGATCGGCATCGAGCGGCTGCACCTGGAACAGGACGCCGGCAAGTCGCTGCACGACCAGCATGCCACCATGTCCTATGTCGACCTGAACCGTTCAGGCGTCGCCCTGATGGAGATCGTCTCCAAGCCGGACATGCGCTCGTCGGACGAGGCCAAGGCCTACATGACGAAGCTGCGCTCGATCGTGCGCTACCTCGGTACCTGTGATGGCAACATGGACGAAGGGTCGATGCGCGCCGACGTCAACGTCTCCGTGCGCCGCCCGGGCGAAGGCTTCGGCACGCGCTGCGAGATCAAGAACGTCAACTCCATCCGCTTCATCGGTCAGGCGATCGAATACGAAGCCCGCCGCCAGATCGCCATCCTCGAGGATGGCGGCACGATCGACCAGGAAACCCGCCTGTTCGACGCCGGCAAGGGCGAGACGCGATCGATGCGCTCAAAGGAAGATGCGCACGATTATCGCTACTTCCCCGATCCAGACCTGTTGCCGCTCGAATTCGACGACGCCTATGTGTCGGCGCTGGCGGCAGACCTGCCGGAACTGCCCGATGACAAGAAGGAGCGCTTCGTGCGCGAACTCGGTCTCTCGATCTACGACGCTTCGGTGCTCGTGTCGGAAAAGGCGATCGCCGATTATTTCGAAGCCGTGGCCGAGGGACGCGACGGCAAGATGGCTGCCAACTGGGTCATCAACGACCTGCTTGGCGCCTTGAACAAACTCGGCAAGGATATTGAAACGACTCCGGTTTCCGCCGCTCAGCTCGGTTCGATCATCGACCTCATCAAGGCGGAGACCATCTCCGGCAAGATCGCCAAGGACGTCTTCGAAATCGTTCTGACCGAAGGCGGCGATCCGGCCGAGATCGTCGAAAGCCGCGGCATGAAGCAGGTCACCGACACCGGCGCCATCGAAAAGGCCGTTGACGAAATCATCGCCGCCAACCCGGATCAGGTCGCCAAGGCGCAGGCCAAGCCCGCTCTCGCCGGCTGGTTCGTCGGCCAGGTGATGAAGTCGACCGGCGGCAAGGCCAACCCGCAGGCGGTACAGGCCTTGGTAAAGGCCAAGCTCGGCATCGTCGAGGAATAAGCGTGTACTTCGTCCGCACCGCCAGCGAGCGCGATCTCGACAAGGTTCGCACTCTCCTGGTCGAAACCTTTCATGCAACCTACGACGCGCTCCTCGGCGCGCCGAAGGTCGATGAGTTGGTCGCAACCCTGTTTTCGCCGGCGGCGCTGAAGACGCGGCTGACAAACAAGAACGCGGAATTCCTCGTCGCCGACAATGGCAAGGAGATCGGTGGCATCGGCTATGCCGCGATGTCGACCGAGATGACCAAGACGGTCATGCTGCACCTTCTCTATGTGCGGCCTTCGCTGCAGCGGGAAGGCATCGGCCGCGATATCTTCGCTGAGCTGGAGACCTGTTTTCCCGATGCAGAGATCATGCGGCTCGAGGTGGAGCCGCGCAACGAAGCTGCAATCACCTTCTACCGCCGGCTCGGCTTTTCCGATGTCGGCCACATCGAAAACAACGGCGCGGGGCAGTCGGGCGTAGCGGCGCTGATCCTCGAAAAGCCGCTCCCCACGCACTGAGACGACAGCCATGGCGGACAAGATCACCATTCGCGAAGCGCGCAGGAATGATCTTGCTGCACTGATCGCCATGTTCGCCGGCGACGACATCGGTGGCCACGGCGATACGACGGCGCCCGAGGCACTGCCGGCTTATGAACGCGCTTTCGAAATCATCGCCGCCTCGCCCGACCAGACGCTCTATGTCGCCGAGCTCGACGGCGAAGTGGTTGGTACGTTCCAGACGGCGATCACCACGACGCTGACCGGTCGCGGCACATCCTTCATGGTCATCGAAGCGGTCCAGACGCGCGGCGACATGCGTGGCCGCGGCATCGGCGCGCAGATGATCGAATTCTGCATCGCCGAGGCACGGGCGCGCGGCTTGCCGCGCGTGCAGCTCATCTCCAATGGCAAGCGCAAGGATGCGCATCGCTTCTACCAGCGGCTCGGATTCGAGCCCACGCATCTCGGTTTCAAGATGGCTTTGAAATAGCCGGTGTGGCATCGGAATCACTGGACAATGCGCGTCGCTGGCGGCATAAGCGAGGGATCGAATTCTGGTCCCGCTTGTCCCCAAGGCGAGCTCAAGGAAAAGACATGAAAAATCTCCTCCTGCAAATCTTCACCTGGTGGAACGGTCAGACGATCGGCACCCGTTTCGCGACCTGGCGGTTCGGCAAGCGCGTCGGCGAAGATGAACTGGGTAACGTCTACTATGAAGGCGGCATGTCCTCGTACGGACTTCCGAAGCGTTGGGTGATCTACAAGGGTTACGCCGAAGCCTCCGCCATCCCCCCGGGCTGGCACGGCTGGATGCATCACCGCACCAACGTTCCGCCGTCCAAGGAAAACTACGTCGCCAAGGAATGGCAGAAGCCGCACCAAGTGAACCTCACCGGTTCGCCGCAGGCTTACCGCCCGCCGGGCTCGCTGGTCGTTCCGGGTGAGCGTCCGCGCGTCACCGGCGACTATGACGCCTGGACGCCCGGCAACTAAGCGGGCCTTCCGGCTCCGCTTTTGGCCACAATTGACCTTTACCCGCAGGTTGGCCGCAGAAACTGCGGCCTTCGATCTGATATGCGGTGGAGACGGCGAGACATGAAGCTTTTCAAGCGGAACCCCATCCTGCGTGCCGCTGGACTGGCGCTGGCGCTTGGCTGCTCTTTCCTGCCGGAGGCCGCTTCGGCGGCCCGCATCGAGAATCCGGTTGCCGTCTTCTCCGGCCTCGACAAGATCACCGGCCGCATCACCACCTTCGACGTCTATGTCAATGAGACCGTCCAGTTCGGCGCCCTGCAGGTGACGCCGAAGGCCTGTTACTCGCGCGACCAGACCGAGGCGCAGAAGATCGACGGCTTCGTCGAGGTCGATGAAATCACTCTGGACCGCAAGATCCGCCGCATTTTCACCGGCTGGATGTTCGCCGACAGCCCGGGCCTCAACGCTGTCGAGCACCCGATCTATGACGTCTGGCTGAAAGAGTGCAAGGCGACGTCGGATGTCCCGGCGCCCGACGCCAAGGCACAGTAAATTAAACGTCCGGATGATCCGCATGCCCTCGCTTACGCTGAGGTCCTCTTCAGCGTGAACAGGCCCTGATCGCTTAGTCGAAAGGCAGATGCGGCGAGCCCATCGCGGACGACAGCATGTGCTCGTACTCGTCCTTGGGTACGTCGATAGCGCCGAACGTCTTCAGGTGTTCCGTGGTGAACTGCGTGTCGAGCAGGGTGAACCCCTTGTCCCGCAGGCGTTCCACGAGATGCACCAAGCATATCTTCGAGGCGTCCGTGCGTCGCGAGAACATGCTCTCGCCAAAGAACGCCGATCCCAGAGAGACCCCGTAGAGGCCGCCCACGAGATCGTCTCCGTCCCAGGCCTCCACGCTGTGCGCGTGGCGTAGGCTGTGCAACGTCGAATAGAGCGAGCGAATGGTCTGGTTGATCCAGGTGCTCGGGCGCCCGTCGGTCTCTTCGGCGCAGGCATCTATGACTGCATCGAAGTCGTAATTGAAGCGGATGTCGAACGGCTTGCGCCGGATCGTCTTCGCCAGGCTCTTGGAAACATGGAAATCATCGAGCGGCAGCACGCCGCGAAGATCGGGCTCGACCCAGAATATCTCCGGGTCGGTTGCCGATTCGGCCATCGGGAAAAGCCCGATGGAATAGGCGCGCAGGAGTATTTCCGGAGTTATTCCTGGAGACTTCCTGCGCGATCCTGCCATCACATTTTACGCGGGCTTGCTGCTGGCCAGATAGTTCTCCAGCCAGTGGATGTCATAGTCGCCGTTCGCGATGTCCTGGTTGTCGACCAGATCTTGGAACAGCGGCAGCGTCGTCTTGATGCCGTCGACGACGAATTCGTCGAGCGCGCGGCGCAGGCGCATCATGCATTCGACGCGGGTGCGTCCGAACACGATGAGCTTGCCGATCAGGCTGTCGTAGTACGGCGGGATCTTGTAGCCCTGATAGGCTCCCGAATCGATACGAACGCCAAGGCCGCCAGGCGCATGGAAGTGCGTGATCGTGCCGGGTGAGGGTACGAAGGTGCGCGCATCCTCGGCGTTGATGCGGCATTCGATGGCATGGCCATGGAAATGCACTTCATCCTGCGTCACCGAAAGGCCACGGCCGGACGCGACGCGAATCTGTTCGTGCACGAGGTCGATACCGGTGATCGCCTCGGTGATCGGATGCTCCACCTGAAGACGGGTGTTCATTTCGATGAAATAGAACTCGCCGTTTTCGTAGAGGAATTCGATCGTGCCGGCGCCGCGGTACTTCAGCTTCTTCATGGCGTCGGCGCACACCTGGCCGATCTTCATGCGCTGCTCGACATTGAGGGCAGGGGAGTTTGCTTCTTCCCAGACCTTCTGGTGGCGGCGCTGCAGCGAGCAGTCGCGTTCACCGAGATGGATCGCATTGCCTTCGCCGTCGCCGAACACCTGGATTTCGATGTGGCGCGGCTTGCCGAGGTATTTTTCCATGTAGACGGCGTCGTTGCCGAAAGCGGCAGCCGCTTCGGTACGGGCCGTCGACCAGGCTTCGATGAGGTCGTCAGCGGTCTTGGCAACCTTCATGCCGCGTCCGCCGCCGCCGGCCGTTGCCTTGATCAGGACAGGATAGCCGATCTCTGCCGCGGTCTTGAGCGCATCCTCTTCGGTCTTCACTTCGCCGTCCGAACCCGGAACGACAGGAATGCCGAGTTCCTGTGCCGTCGTCTTGGCGGTGATCTTGTCGCCCATGACGCGGATGTGGTCCGCGGTCGGTCCGATGAAGGTGATGCCGTGAGCTTCCAGGATATCGGCGAACTTGGCATTCTCCGACAGGAAGCCGTAACCGGGGTGAACCGCGTCGGCGCCGGTGATTTCGCAGGCTGCAACGATCTGGTGGATATTCAGATAGCTGTCACGCGATGGCGGCGGGCCAATGCAGACGCTTTCGTCGGCAAGGCGCACATGCATCGCGTCCGCATCGGCGGTCGAATGGACCGCAACGCAGGGAATGCCGAGCTCCTTGCAGGCGCGCAGCACGCGAAGCGCGATTTCGCCGCGGTTTGCTATGAGGATTTTCGAGACCATGACGTCCGCCTTATTCGACGACCACGAGAGCTTGGCCGTATTCGACGGGGCTGCCGTCCTCGACAAGAATTTCAACGACCTTGCCCGACTTCGGCGCAGGGATCTGGTTCATCGTCTTCATCGCTTCGATGATGAGCAGCGTCTGGCCTTCCTTGACCGTGGCGCCGACTTCGATGAACGCGCGAGCGCCGGGAGCCGGAGCCATGTAGGCCGTGCCGACCATTGGTGCGCTGACCGTGTTGGCCGGGTTGCGCGCCGCCGCAGCCGGGGCAGCAGCGGCCGGTGCCGCGATTGCTGCAGGAGCAGCGACAGGCGCTGCGGCGTAAGCCGGCGCCTGGATATACTGCGTGTTGCCGGCGCGCGATACGCGGATGCGCAGATCGTCCTGCTCGACTTCGATTTCCGTCAGATCCGTATCGTTGAGGATGTTCGCGAGATCGCGGATCAGCGTCTGGTCGATACCGTTTTTCTTCTCAGCCATGAGTGTAGCCCTGTCTTCTTTTTATGCCGTGAGATTTTTCAGCGCCTGTAGCGCCAGAATGTAACTGTAGGGTCCGAAGCCGCAGATAACGCCCTTAACCGCTGGCGCAATCATCGACTTGTGACGAAATTCCTCGCGTGCATGCACGTTGGAGATATGGAGTTCAATCACCGGAATGGAAATGGCGCGGATTGCATCATGAAGCGCAACCGACGTGTGCGTATAGGCACCGGCATTGATCGCAACGCCGACAGCCTTGTCTTGTGCTTCGTGAAACCAATCGACCAGGATGCCCTCGTGATTGCTCTGCCGGAAATCGACGTCGAAGCCGAGTTCAAGCCCCGCTGCGATGCAATCCGTCTCGATGTCCTTCAGGGTCTTCGCACCGTAGATGCCTGGCTCTCTTTTGCCGAGCATGTTCAGGTTTGGCCCGTTCAGGACGAATATGGTTTGCGTCATCGACTGTTCCGTTTAGTGCAGGAGGCAACCTATAGACTCACCAAAGGCTTAATGAAAGCCCTTTGCGGCAGGCGGCCGGAATCGCGCCACATTTGTCCACATGGCTGAAGCATCGGAATTGGGCGATTTGATGGGCGTGCGCCCTAGCAGCTCGTCTTGCCGCAGGCGCGCATGTTTTTGACGCGTGCCTCAAGGTCGTCGAAGCCGACCGCCCCCTGCACCAGCTCATTGCCGATCACATAGGAGGGCGTTCCCGTGATGCCCAGACTCTGCGCGAGCCCATAGGTCTCCTTGACGGAAGCATCGCTCGAGCTCTTCGCCATTTCGTCGCGGATCTGCTTTTCCGAAACGCCGAGCGATTCCGCTGCCTCAATAGCGCTGTCCTCGTCGGCGCGACCCTCGCTGCCCAGCAGCGCGACGTGGAACTGGCTGTACTTTTCCGGCGCGAGTTTGCGGAAGGCATCCGATACCTTGTGCGCGGCCACCGATTCCGGTCCGAGGATCGGGAATTCCTTCAGCACGAAGCGAACGTTCTTGTCGTTCTTCAGCATCGTCTGCATGTCGGAGAGCGCGTGGCGGCAGTAGCCACAATTGTAGTCGAAGAACTCGACGATGGTGACATCGCCTTTCGGATTGCCGATCGTCATGTCGTACTTGGAATCGAATATCGTGGACTGGTTCTCGGCGATGGTCGCGTTCGCCTTCACCAGTCGTGCCTGCTCCTGCTTCTTCTGCAGGGCATCCTGGACATCGAGCATGATCTCGGGGTTCTCGATCAGATACTGCTTGATGAACTCGCCGAATTCCTTTTTCTGCGCGCTATCGAGCGCCAGCGCGGGAAAGGCCGTTGCAACCGAGGCGGTGAGCGCCAGCGCGGTGAAGAATTTCGGGAGAATGGCCATCATATCCTCGTTTTTGACAGATCACATGCGTCGTTACGCGTCGGATAACACCGTGAGACTACCAGCGGCAATGCGAAGCATCAAATTACGGTTCACCCGATCGTGTTGAAACCGGAATTTTCGCATCCGCCACGCCATCGCGGGATTGTGATGATCCGATCATTGCGGCATTTGTCCGGTCGCAATCGAAATTTGAAAGAGAAGAAGTCTTGTTTTCCATTTCCAAGCGCAGCGACGTCGAGCCCTTCCATGCCATGGATGTGCTTGCGGAAGCCACCCGCCGCAAGGCCGGCGGGCATCCGGTCATATCGATGGCTGTCGGCCAGCCATCGCATTCCGCCCCCCGCGCCGCGTTGGAAGCGACGCGAAAGGCGCTTGATGAAGGGAGAATCGGCTACACCGATGCGCTCGGTACCGTGCGACTGAAGAGCGCGCTTGCCGCGCACTACCGCGATCGTCACGGTCTGGACATCGATCCGGCCCGCATCGCGGTCACGACAGGCTCCTCGGCCGGTTTCAATCTGGCCTTTCTCTCGCTGTTCGATGCTGGCGATGCGGTGGCCATCGCACGCCCAGGCTATCCCGCCTATCGCAACATCCTCGGCGCTCTCGGATTGAAGGTCGTCGAAGTGCCGGTGACGGCCGAGACGCATTTCACGCTGACGCCGGAAAGCCTTGTGGCGGCGGAGAAGGAGCACAATCTACGCCTGAAGGGCGTGCTGCTCGCAAGCCCCGCCAACCCGACCGGAACCGTGACCGGGCGCGCGGCGCTTAAGGCGCTTGCCGAGCACTGTTCCGCCAACTCGATCGCCTTCATCTCCGACGAGATCTATCATGGACTGACCTTTTCGGGCGAGGAGACGAGCGCGCTGGAACTGACAGACGAGGCGATCGTCATCAATTCCTTCTCGAAGTACTATTGCATGACCGGCTGGCGCATCGGCTGGATGGTTCTGCCTGAGCGTCTCGTGCGCCCGATCGAGCGTGTGGCCCAGAGCCTCTACATCTCGCCGCCGGAACTGTCGCAGATCGCGGCGACCGCGGCGCTGACCGCATCCGACGAGCTCGACGTCTATAAGGAAGCTATGCTGCCAACCGCGAGTTCCTCATGCGCAGGCTGCCGGAGATCGGCCTGCCGATCGCTTCTCCCATGGACGGCGCCTTCTACGCCTATGTCGATGTCACGCGCTTCACCAATGACAGCATGGCGTTCGCCAAGCGGATGCTAGGCGAGATCAATGTGGCGGCGACGCCCGGTCTCGATTTCGATCCGCTGGAGGGTCATCGGTCCCTGCGCATGTCCTATGCGGGGTCGCAGGCGGAAATAGCCGAGGCGATCGATCGCATGGCGAACTGGCTGAAATAGAACACGATCTGCCGGATGGTCAGGCTGTCCGGCAGTTCTCGCGGTCGAGCTGCGAAACCAGCGCAAGGATCGTTTCCGACACTGGGGTCGGCACGGCCGTCAGTCGTCCGAGTGCTACGATCATTCCTACCAGAGGGGTGATCTCAAGCGGCTTGCCCGCGAGAAGATCCTGCAGCATCGATGTCTTGATCGGCCCGACCTGGCTGGCCTGCTCCAGCCTCTCCTCCACGGAAATGCCGACATTTGCGCCAAGCGCTTCACCCACTGCCTTCACTTCCTTCATCACCTTGCCGATCTGATCGCTGGTCGCGCCATCGGCCATCAGGTCGGACATTCGCGACCGTGTCAGCGCGCTGATCGGATTGAACGACGCGTTGCCCATCAGCTTGCTCCAGATATCGTCCCGGATGCGCTCGGAGAGCGTGACGCTGATCTCGGCCCTGTTGAGCAGCGCCTCTATCTCCCGCAGGTCGGCGCTGATATCGCCGGAAGGCTCGCCAAGGATGAAGCGCCCCTTGTTGCTGAGGCGAATCTGGCCGGGATCGCTGACCTCGGCTCCCTGGATCGCAACGCAACCGATCACCCGCTCAGGTCCGATCAGCCGCCAGAGCTTGCCGCCGGGGTCAAGCTCCTCGAACTGCAGTTCGGCATGGTTGCTCTCGTCGCGATGGAAGTACCACCACGGGATACCGTTCAGGATCATCACCACGCGGGTCGAGGGCTTGAGCAGATGCGCCAGGCCCTCGGCAGCCGGAGCGAGTTGATGGCCTTTCAGCCCAGTTATGATGAGATCCTGTGGCGGCAGTTCGGTCGGATCGTTCGTTGCCGTCACGTTGGCGAGAAGTGGCTTGTCCGCACCCGCCTCGAAAAGGCTGATGCCACTACGTCTGATGGCATCAAGGTGCGCGCCGCGCGCGACCACCGATATCGTCGCATCGACGTTCCCGGATGCGGCGAGTTTCGCGGCGATGGTGCCGCCAAGGGCACCCGCGCCGAAGATACAGATATTTTCGAAAGGCATACGACGGTCTCCGCGATCGATTGGTCGCGGTAAAGTTAGGTCAAATCCGTCCCAAGGCGAGCATTTTCTGGTCGGGCGTTCAGTGTTCACTGCCCGGAATTAGCTCGTCCCTCCTGAGG
This sequence comes from Rhizobium sp. S152, assembly GCF_030380735.1. Lineage (GTDB taxonomy): Bacteria > Pseudomonadota > Alphaproteobacteria > Rhizobiales > Rhizobiaceae > Rhizobium. The sequence continues at coordinate 390,436 of NZ_JAUDRZ010000030.1, forward strand.
CCGTCGATTGCCGCCATCGCATCCTGGGGTGACCAACCGGCACGAACGGCCGCTGCGATCATCCTCACCTCGGCCTCTTCTTCGATCTTCAAAAACAGGGGCTCCAGCGCTTCGCGGGCAGTGAGAATATGGTCGTTGGGAGGGGCTACTTGCTGGTGGCTGGCTGAAATAGGCATCTGCGCGGCACTCCTCTCTCTGGCGCTATATGACTCGTGTAAATGCTCGACGCCTAAAAAAGGTTCCGGATAAAGTTTCGCGAAAGCTTCATCTTGTTCTTTCGCCCCGCCTCTGCCTTCTTGCGGCCCTAGGCTGGTGCTCGATTCGGTTCCCGATAAAGAGGCGGAGCCGGCAGCAAGAAGCGCACGAAGGAGATTGCGATGACAGACGCCAAGAACGGGATTTCCGAAATGCGACCAAGAATTACAGTGATCGGCGTCGGCGGCGGCGGCGGCAATGCCATCAACAACATGATCTCGGAAAACCTCGAGGGCGTGGATTTCATCGCCGCCAATACCGACGCGCAGGTGCTCGCCACCTCGAAGGCTTCGCGCCGCATCCAGCTCGGCGCGCACGTGACCGAAGGCCTCGGCGCCGGCTCGCTGCCGGAAGTTGGCCGGGCAGCGGCCGAGGAATCGATCGACGAGATCATGGACCATCTGGCCGGCTCGCACATGTGCTTCGTAACCGCCGGCATGGGTGGTGGGACCGGCACCGGTGCTGCGCCCGTCATCGCGCAGGCGGCCCGCAATGCCGGCATCCTGACGGTCGGCGTCGTGACCAAGCCCTTCACTTTCGAAGGCAACCGCCGCATGAAGACGGCCGATGTCGGCATCGAAGCGCTTCGCCAGGCGGCCGACACCGTGATCGTCATCCCGAACCAGAATCTCTTCCGCATCGCCGACGCCAAGACGACGTTTGCCGACGCCTTCATGACGGCCGACCGCGTACTTTATGCCGGCGTCGGCTGCATCACCGACCTGATCGTCAAGGAAGGCCTGATCAACCTCGACTTCGCCGACGTCAAATCGGTCATGCGCGGGATGGGCCGGGCGATGATGGGCACGGGCGAGGCATCCGGGGAGGAGCGGGCGATGAAGGCCGCGGAAGCGGCGATCGCCAATCCGCTGCTCGACGACATCTCGATGAAGGGCGCCAAGGGCGTGCTGATCTCGATCTCCGGCGGCTCTGATATGACGCTGTTCGAGGTCGACGAAGCTGCAAGCCGCATCCGCGACGAGGTACAGGACGATGCCGATATCGTCGTGGGCGCGATCTTCGACCGTAATCTGGACGGCAAATTCCGCGTCGCAGTAGTGGCGACCGGCCTTGATGGCGGCGACGTCGCTGCCCAGCACCAGCCGGGTGCCGGCGCACCTCAGGGCGTGCAGACCCGCACCCTGCAATAGGTCGAAAGCAGACCAACCGGCTTGCATCACGACCCCGACCGTGTCCTTCTTGGCGAAGGCGCGGTCGCCAACATTTTGGAATGAGGGTTGAATGATGGCAAAAGTTGCATATGGCCTTGGTGGCCTGCTTGTCCTGATCGGTCTGGTGTGGATGGGGCAGGGCAGCGGCTATTTCCCATACCCCGCCGAAAGCTTCATGATCGACCAGACGCCCTGGATCTACTGGGGCGGTCTCGCCCTAATCGCTGGCGTCGCCATCATTTTTCTGACGAAAAGCCGTTCACGCCGCTAGACCGGATTGCAGGTCATGCCATGGCGTTGCGCATTGGCGATGCAATCGTTTCTGTTGGCGTATGCCTCGGTGGAAGCGCCCACGATCTCGTTGTTCCGAGCCGTCCGTCTCCAGCGCCAACCGCCGTTGCCGTGATAAATCTCCCAAGTATCACCGTTCGATGCGACGCAGCTTGCCATCGTGTTTCCTCCCTCTGGCGTTGAGGAAAAACAGCTAAGCGATTCCGGCGCCGCGCTCCACGAATTGGCTGCAATCCAGGATACGCACCCTATTGGACGTCGGTTGTGAGCCGCCGTCGGCGATGCGGGATCGCGGTCTCTTCCTGGTGACAAAAAGCAGAAAGGGCACTTTCGCGCCCTTCCGATCTTTCCAGCTATTTGCGCCGGCAGTCTCCGCCGCAGTGTAAAGATGTTAGAGAGCGCCAGCCAGCAAGCCGACGCCGGCCATCGCCGCAAGGCCGCCCGCGATCCGGTTGACGAGGCCGCCATTCCGTTCGCCGATCCTGCCAACCGCTGCACCAATGCCGATGCCGGCGACGTGAAGCGCTGCAGTCGCGATCATGAAGCCGGCGGCATAGACAATGCCGGCGGCATTTTCGGGCATTTCCGCGCCATGCGCATGCCCGTGAAAGATCGCGAACAACCCGGCCACGCCCATCGCGACCGCCGCTGGCGCCTTGACGCCGAGTGCCACGACGGTGCCGAGGACAACGACGGAAAGCGCGATGCCGGTTTCGACGAACGGTACCGAAACGCCCATCGCGCCGAACGCGCCGCCAAGCGCCATCATCGCGACAAAAGCCGAAGGCACCAGCCACAGGGAGCGCCCGCCGTGCTGGTGGGCGAAGATGCCGACCATCACCATCGCCAGGATATGATCGATCCCGGATATCGGATGCGCGAAGCCATGCGCAAATCCGCTGGCATCACCGACGCCAGGGTGGGCAAATGCAAATGTCGGCATGGCGAGAAGCGCCAGTGTGGCAATTCCGAGTTTTGTCTTTGAAATCATGGTCGTTCCTTCCGCAATATGCGGCGAGCGTCGCACATGATGCGGCGCGATAAAAGACCGAAAAGCCGAACTTGCGTCATTTGACGTAGATTGGTTTCTGCAGCCTGGAATGGCCTGAACCAGCTTTTTTGGCAGACATGCCGGAATGCATGATTTTCCGTGCATCTTTCCAGGGGTTGGCGCGTTGTCTGAAGGGTTAAACACAGGAGGCGAGCATGCCGAGCAAGACCATCCGCAAACCGCGCACGAGCAACAAGCCGACGATCGAGACGGATGTCGCATCGACGAAACCAACGGCGGCTTCACCCGCCCGTGCCCGCAGTGCCGGAAAGCCGAGAGCAATGGCGAGCCGCGAAGGCGCCGAGAGCGGGACGATCAGCCGGGCGGTTGATAAGGCGCCGCTGACCGAGGATGCGGGCGCCGCAGATACCGAGAAGGATCTTCAGGACCATCTCGCCGAGATGGAAGCCTTGGCGCCGCTGGATTACGTGGCAACGCCCGAGCCCTCCGACGCCGTCTCCGACGAAAGCCAGGCCGACAGGCTGCAGGCCCTGCGCGACGAGGTCGACAACCTGCGCTCGCGCCTGGCGATCATCAGGGAACAGGCCACGACGGTGGTCAAGGCCAATGCGGAGTGGGCGGATGCGAGCGCCCATGCCCAACTCGGCGCTTATCCATGGGGAAAGCTCGCGGGCACCATGGCGGCCGTCTTTATCGCTGCGCGCCTGATCAAGCGCAGTCGGCTGCTTTAGCCGGTCCGGCTCGGCCGCGATGTCTTGATTCGATTGTGTGGAAAGTGGCGGTGCTCGGCGCCGCCATTGCTGTTTGCGGGAAATTCGCTTCCGTCTTTGCGAAGTGCTGCCCGGAAGAGCCGCGGCGATCTGGTTTGCGTCGGTTAAGCTGCAGTCGCCGTCGGCATGTTTTGCCACGCCCGAGGGGCAGCCGATTTATGCCCGGCGAGCGCGCATCTCGCCCATATCCGGGCGCGTGCCGTCAGGGGCGCGAAGGCCGCGATGCTTGCTGAGGAAAATCCATTCGACATTGCCCGGCTCGAAGGGACGACGCGGGTTGACCAGCGCCAGGCGGCGCTCGGCCAGACTGCGCGGAAGCGTGTCGATCATGTCGTTGACGAAGGCGTCGAGGCCGTCCTTCCAGCGCGGGGAGACGGCGACATCAAGACCACCGTAGCGGTGAAAGTCGGGGTGCTTGCGGGAGTAGCACGCGCCGATCATCCACGCGTGCTGTTGTTTGAGGAAGCGTTCTTTAATGCTCATTCGTAGTCTTTTTCATTCCTTGGCGTCATCGACGACATCAGCCTCGGGGCGGTCGCCTCCGTTCGACCGCTCCGTTGTCCAGGTGCCGTCCGCACGCTGATATGTAATTTCAGCATCCTGGCCACCGAGCTGTTGACGCTCTGCGGCGTTCTTGGCCGCTGCCAGTGCTTTTTCGTGAGTTGGGAAAGTTTCCGACCAGACATCACCAAGGCGGTACGCCCAGGCGCCATCATGTTCGGCGACGTGGTAGGTAATCGACATTGAATTTTCCTTCAAGGATTTTTCGCAACAATTTGCACGCGGCTGTCGCGCACGCTGCGGGGAAGGAACGTGAAGGCCCCGTGCTTGTTCCGAAAGTCCCTGCTGCTCAGGCGATTAGCCTGTGCGAGGCTGGATCGACCGCATCTGCGGAGCTTGCCACGCGGGGGAACGCTTCATAGGCTCGAAGCGTTGAAGGATTCGCTCAACGCATTCAGCAGGAACCCCATGCGCGCCCAATCGAAGCCGTTCGTCGTCGAAATCAAATCCTCCCGCCGCACCGACCGCAGCAAGCCGAAATCCCTCTGGGGCGATCTGGATTTGTCTGTCGCGGAGGAAGCGATCACCGACGAGATGCCGCCGGTCGCGGGTCCAGAGCTTTTTCGAGGCGATGGTAGTACGTCATAAAGTGGCCGCGCTTCCGCAGCGGCCATTTTTTGATGTTACAAGCAGGATATTGCGGCAGCATGATCAGACGTTAGCCTACCTCTACACAGTTGGCGAAGGAGCATCCGGATTGACGATTGCTGGTAAATCGAGCTCCTGTCTCGCGGCGTCGCAGGTTCTCTCAATGAGAGCGACTATGTTTTCGCCCAATACACCATGCTCTTTCGATGCCTCCGACCATGAGAAGAGGGTGCCATCCTGAAGCGAGAGTACAGCAAAGTTATCCGGGCGTTTTTTGTCTTCAGGATACCGGTTGGCAACCAGTGAGAGTGCAGCCAATACGAGGTTTTTGCTTAGCTTTGAAGCAGTGTTCCAGATATGAATAGCAGTTCGACGCCCGTTTATCTCCACCAGGAAATCGGGTCTGAATTTGATGCCAAAGTAACCCTGTGGACTGATAAAAGCGATTGGCTCACATGGTTCGAGCTTTCCGCTGTTTTCGGTAAGCCATTGCTGAAACCTTCTAAGGCCTTTCCTTGCGGATTCTCGTTCAGAAGCTCTTTTGATTGCTCTCGTCGAGGCCATAGCCTCTTCGTAGTTCAGTCCCGAGAATGCCATGCGTTGGATTATCGACCTTAGGCTTCTGTGGTAGTCATACGGACGTGGGCTAGGTTTATGTCGCTCACGTATTGCTCGTTTCTGCGGCTTTTCGTTTAGGCAGATGAGCTTGAGAAAAGCTGAGAAGCCGAATTGCGGTACTCGTGCCATAGCGTATTACCTTTCCGTTGATAAGCGCCAAAGCCCAACTCGACTCTTAAATCCGACTCCCCATATGATGGCCTTGCTACAGGTTGGAGAGTTTCTCTTCGCCCACGAGGGCTTTGGCTTATTCGTGGTATCAAAAGCCGGATTCGGAAGGATCCGGCTTTTGTGTTTGTGGACTTGCTCATATCTGCAAGTCCGCTTGTGCTGCGTCGTCTAAGACGACAAAAGCCCAGGGAGCGTTCCCTGGGCTTTTGAAAGTCAAACATCTGATCGCTTCGATCCTCAGCTGCAGCCGCTCGTCGCGCCGCACGTGTCGCACTTCTCGCAGGTGCCGTTGCGCACCATCGTGAAGTTCTGGCACTCGGAGCACATGTTGCCGGTGTAGCCCTGCATGATCGACCGGGCGCGGCGCTCGGATTCGATCTTCTTGGCTTCCGTCTTGGCCGATGCGGCGTCAGCCGCGGCCTTGTCGGAGAACAGTGCCGTTGCCTGCTGCTGGCTCTCGGTCGTGACTTCTTCCAGCATTTCCTCAGCGATCTCTTCGGCCAGTTCCTTGGCGCGCTCTTCGTAATCGCGCTTGAAGGCGACGATTTCGGAGGTCGAGATGGCAACCGTCGGCTCGATCTTGCGGGCGGCAGCGCCTGCAAACGACGTTACCGTTGCACCGGACGAGGCACGGGCTGGCGCGGCCGTGGCCGAGCCCTTGGGCTCGCCTGATGCCTGGCGTTCGCCGTTCGAAACCAGCGTCGGCTTGTAGCCGCGGGTCCAGCCGGTCGAGACGAGGTTCGTCTTGCCTTCCTGGATGCCCTTGCCAAGCGCCGTGTTCGAGAAATCAGACGTATCGACATGCGCCAGGTCGTGGCGGCCGAGGTAGGAGACGGCCAGTTCGCGGAACACGTAGTCGAGGATCGACGTGGCGTTCTTGATCGCGTCGTTGCCGATGACCATGCCGGCCGGCTCGAACTTGGTGAAGGTGAAGGCCTCCACATATTCCTCGAGCGGCACGCCATACTGCAGGCCGAGCGAAATCGCGATGGCGAAGTTGTTCATCATCGCACGGAAGGCGGCGCCTTCCTTGTGCATGTCGATGAAGATCTCGCCGAGGCGGCCGTCGCCGAATTCGCCGGTGCGCAGATACACCTTGTGTCCGCCGACGGCGGCCTTCTGGGTGTAGCCCTGCCGGCGGTTCGGCAGCTTCTCGCGTTCGCGGGTGACGCGCTCGACCACACGCTCGATGATCTTTTCGGTGATGGTGACGGCCTGGGCGGCGACCGGCTGCTGCAGCAGATCCTCCAGGGCGTCCTCATCGCTTTCGTCTTCGATCAGCGAGGCGTTCAGCGGCTGCGACAGCTTGGAGCCGTCGCGATAGAGCGCGTTAGCCTTCAGGCCGAGCTTCCAGGAGAGCATGTAGGCGCTCTTGCAATCGTCGACCGTTGCGTCGTTCGGCATGTTGATCGTCTTGGAGATCGCACCCGAGATGAACGGCTGTGCAGCAGCCATCATGCGGATGTGGCTGTCGACCGAGAGGTAACGCTTGCCGATCTTGCCGCAAGGATTGGCGCAATCGAAGACGGCGAGGTGCTCGTTCTTCAGGAACGGTGCGCCTTCCAGCGTCATCGCGCCGCAGACGTGAACGTTGGCAGCCTCGATGTCCTTGCGCGAGAAGCCGACGTGCTCCAGCAGGTTGAAACCCATGTCGCCAAGCTGCTCGTCGGAAACACCAAGTGTGCCCTTCAGGAAGTCGGCGCCGAGCGTCCACTGGTTGAAGACGAACTTGATGTCGAAGGCCTGCTTCAGCGCGCCGTTCAGCGCCTCGATCTTCTCGTCGGTGAAGCCCTTGGCCTTCAGCGAACCGGGGTTGATCGCCGGCGTCTGGTTCAGGTTGCCGTGGCCGACAGCGTAGGCTTCGATCTCGGCGATCTGGCTTTCCGAATAGCCGAGCGTGCGCAGGGCTTCCGGAACGGCGCGGTTGATGATCTTGAAGTAGCCGCCGCCGGCGAGCTTCTTGAATTTCACCAGCGCGAAGTCGGGCTCGATGCCCGTCGTGTCGCAATCCATGACGAGGCCGATCGTGCCCGTGGGCGCGATGACGGTTGCCTGGGCGTTGCGGTAGCCGTGCTTTTCGCCGAGTTCGAGTGCCTTGTCCCAGGCGCTCTTGGCGTGTGCCGCCAGATCCTGGTCCGGGTTTTCCGAGTGGATCAGCGCGACCGGGTTGATCGACAGGCCTTCATAGCCAGACGTCTCGCCGTAGGCGGCGCGGCGATGGTTGCGGATGACCCGCAGCATGGCTTCGCGGTTCGGCTTGAACATCGGGAAAGGTCCGAGTTCAGAGGAAATCTCGGCCGAGGTGGCGTAGGAGATGCCGGTCATGATCGCGGTCAGCGAGCCGGCGATGGCGCGGGCTTCGTCGCTGTCATACGGAATGCCCGACGACATCAAGAGCCCACCGATGTTGGCATAGCCGAGGCCGATCGTGCGGTATTCGTAGGAGCGCTCGGCAATCTGCTTCGACGGGAACTGCGCCATCATGACCGAGACTTCGAGGACGACGGTCCACAGACGGACGGCATGCTCGTAGTCGGCGATGTTGATGCGCTTGGTGGCGGCGTCCTTGAACTGCAGCAGGTTCAGCGAGGCAAGGTTGCAGGCCGTGTCGTCGAGGAACATGTATTCCGAGCACGGGTTGGATGCGCGGATCGGGCCGGCGGCCGGGCTGGTGTGCCAGTCGTTCATCGTCGTGTTGAAGTGCAGGCCCGGATCGGCCGATGCCCATGCGGCGTAGGAGATCGATTCCCACAGATCGCGGGCCTTCAGGGTCTTCATGACCTTGCCGTCCTTGCGGGCGGTCAGGTTCCAGTCGCCGTCGTTTTCGACAGCGCGCAGGAAGTCGTCCTTGATCGAGACCGAGTTGTTGGAGTTCTGGCCGGAGACCGTCAGATAGGCTTCCGAATCCCAGTCGGTGTCATAGGTCTTGAACTCGAGGTCCTTGTAGCCCTGCTTGGCGAACTGGATGACGCGGCCGATATAGTTTTCCGGAACCTGGTCCTTCTTGGCGGCGCGCACTTCGCGCTTCAGGGCAGGGTTCTTGTTGGCGTCGTAGCAATCGTCGTTATCGCCTTCGCAATTGACGCAGGCCTTCATGATCGCCTTCAGATGCTTGGCGACGACCTTGGAGCCGGTCACGAGAGCGGCAACCTTCTGCTCTTCCTTGACCTTCCAGTTGATGTATTCCTCGATATCGGGATGGTCGATGTCGACCACGACCATCTTGGCCGCGCGACGCGTCGTGCCGCCCGACTTGATGGCGCCCGCTGCGCGGTCGCCGATCTTCAGGAAGCTCATCAGGCCGGAGGAACGGCCGCCGCCGGAAAGGCGTTCGCCTTCGCCGCGCAGATAGGAGAAGTTGGAGCCGGTGCCGGAACCGTACTTGAACAGGCGGGCTTCGCGAACCCACAGGTCCATGATTCCGCCTTCGTTGACCAGATCGTCTTCGACGGACTGGATGAAGCAGGCGTGCGGCTGCGGATGCTCATAGGCCGACTTGGACTTCGTCAGCTTGCCGGTGAAGGGGTCGACATAGAAGTGGCCCTGGCCGGGGCCGTCGATGCCATAGGCCCAATGCATACCGGTGTTGAACCACTGTGGGCTATTCGGGGCGACGCGCTGCGTTGCGAGCATGTAGGCGAGTTCGTCGCGGAAGGCTGCCGCGTCTTCCTCGGAGGAGAAGTAACCACCCTTCCAGCCCCAGTAGGTCCAGGTGCCGGCCAGACGGTCGAAGACCTGGCGCGCATCGGTTTCCGAACCGTACTGCTGATCCTTCGGGAGTTCCTTCAGAGCGGCCTCATCGGCGACCGAGCGCCACAGGAAGGAAGGAACATCGTTTTCCTCGACCTTCTTGAGGCGGGCAGGGACGCCGGCCTTGCGGAAATACTTCTGTGCCAGAATGTCGGCCGCGACCTGCGAAAACTGCGCGGGAACATCGATGTTCTCGAGGCGGAATACGATCGACCCATCGGGGTTCTTGATCTCGCTGGTTGCCTTGCGGAATTCGATAGCCGCGTAAGCGCCCTGATCTGCCTTCGTAAATCGGCGTTCTATGCGCATTTGCCTTAACCTCTAGCTCGCGCGCCCCGTCCCCGTTGACCAAGGCGCAAGTTTCCACCTCCGGCGGCGCCGTAAGCAGCGCAGCCAGTTCTCGTTCCGTATCGTCACAGGCGTGTCATCCGGAGATGGGTCATCCTGTATCTTGTGGTGATGGTGGCTGCAATCACTAAATATAGTATTAACAGCCTTTTTCCGCCAGCCCCGGATGTTGATTTTTCAGGTGGCGAAAATCGCGCAGAAATCCCTCAAGGCGCATCATCCGTCATGGACGCAACACCCTGATTTCATGCTCGATTTCTGGAGAGAACCGGCCTCGTTACTCCCGGTTCAGTCGCCGCCGCAACATCGAACCTCATTAAGTTTGAAAGAGGCGATTCCGTCAAGGGCTGGTTCTTAATGAAGTGTTCACCACAACATATTGTGGAAGCGTCTGTGGAGAACGGGGAAAAGCGAGACGTGTAGAAGAATCAATGGCTTGTGGCGTCAAGTGGCGACAAGGGTCGAAAAAGCGAAGAATAACTTAAAATATAACGGTTTGGGGCTGGCTTTTGCCCCGCAAATGCGCATTGCGATTCGCAGCTGCTGGAAACGTCACAAGGCATCGATCGCTATGGTCACTGTTGCGGTGCCGATGGGGCGTCCGGCCCGGTTCTTGATGACGAAGCTCGCCTGCGTTTCCAGCATCTGCGACTGGTCGTCGCGCTCGGCGCGACTGATAAACGTCTCGTTCGATCCAGCCGCGAAGGTCTTGAGATACTTGTCCTCGTCGCCCTGCCAGTAGTCGTTGGTCGGAACGCTTTGGCCGACGTTGAGGCCGTTCCGGTCGGTGACGAAGAACTCGACGATCGTCCCCTGCGAATCACTCTGCTTCGATTTGAGGTAGCGCGAGACCGGCTTGTCGAGCAAACGGCGCACCATCTGCCAGTCGCCGGTCTTGATTTCGGAGCGGTACGTATTGTCGAGGACGGTGATGTCCATGGAGCTGACATCGCCGAACCGGCTGTTCTGCTCCTCGATCGCTTGAGTGACGATCGGCGCATCGACCATCGGTCGGATCAGCGTATCCACATATTCACGCACGACCGACACGTAGGCGGGCTCTGATGAACCGACTGATGGCATCAGGCAAAGACACAGCCCGAAGACCGCGATCGTGCCGACATACCCCCAACGCGTCATCATCACTCCAACACCATACCCAGGCGCGTCCTCGATCGCAGCCCCGCCGTTCCTCGCTCCCAGGCTGCAGCTTCACGATATGCCGGAAAAGCGCAGCCTGACAGCGGATTTATGAGTGTTAGTTAAATAAAGATTGGCGCAATTACAAATTGCGAAGGCGAAAGCCTAGCCGCGCGCGCCCTTGGAGATCGGCTCCTGATAGGTGAAGCCCATGTCCCACGGGAAATAGATCCATGTATCCTGGCTCACCTCGGTCACAAAGGTGTCGATGACAGGCACACCCTGGGGTTTTGCGTAGACGCAGGCGAAATGCGCCTTTGGAAGGAGCGAGCGAACTTCCTGAGCCGTCTTGCCGGTATCGGTCAGGTCGTCCACAACTAGAACGGACTCTCCGCCATCGACGAGAAGTTCCTGGGCGATACCCTTCAGAAGGGTCATTTCTCCCTGGTTCACGTAGTCATGGTAGGACGCGACGCAGACGGTTTCGATGAGCCGGATATTCAGCTCGCGCGAGATGATGGCAGCCGGTACAAGGCCGCCGCGGGTGATGCAGACGATCGCCTTGAACGGACGGTTGAGGCCGGAAAGACGCCAGGCGAGCGCGCGCGCATCGCGGTGAAACTGATCCCAGGAAACAGGGAAGGCTTTATCGGGAAGAGACATGATGTTGCTCCGCGGCATGAAAAGAGTGACACGCCGTTTCTCCGGCGGCCGGACAGGCAATCCGCGATCGGTCAAACGCAAATCGCGCAGCCGGAACTGCGCGATAGGAGACCGAAGCCGGAGCTCGTCATCGGTCGCTGCAATTAGCGGAATTCGGGCGCAAAACGCAAGCCCTCGCGTTTCCTATCGAGAAAGCAGGGTCGGCGCCGTCATCGACTGGAGCAGACTTTTGGTCGTTCCGCCGAAAATCATCTGCCACAGCCGCGAGTGGGTATAGGCGCCCATGACAAGCAGATCGATGCTGCTGTCTGAGAGTCGGTTCTCGATGACAGCGGATGTGTTCTTGTCGGCGGCGCTGTGCGCGGTCGCGAGCGTCGCGTTGACGCCGTGCCGCGCCAGCATGGCGGCAATCTCGGCGCCGGCCGTGGCCGCCGATTGCAGGGCGTTCTCCACCGGGTCGACCGAGAAGACCTCGACCTCGTCTGCGGCCTTGAGGAAGGGCAGGGCATCGAAAGCCGCGCGGGCCGCTTCCTTCGATCCGTTCCAGGCGACGAGCACCCGCTTGATCGGCTTCGGCCTCTTGAGCACGAAGGGAACCATCAGCACCGGCCGGCCGCTCTCGAACAGGAAGTTGTCCACATCCACATGGCTGTCAGACGGCCGCTCCGGATCGGCCTGCGAGGCGATGAGCAGATCGGCGCTGCGGGCACTCTCGATCAGCGGCGCCGAACCATAGCCCGAGGAGGAGGCATAACTGCGCCATTCGAACGAAATCCCGGATGCCTGCGCCTTGGCTCGAAAGATCCGTTCGACTTCGATGGTTTCGGAATGCGCCATGTCCTGAAGTGCCTGTACGGCGACTGGGTCGGGAATCTCCATTGGCGCGACCAGCGGCACGACGGCGACAGTTTCCGCGTGCAGGCCGATGACATGGGAATTGTGCTCGGCTGCGAGGGCAAATGCGAAATCGGCAACGGCCGCGGCATTATCAGCAGTATCGAGTATGGCGAGTATGGTTTTATAGGACATGATCAATTCTCCTTGCGCGGGTGAAATAGGCTCGCGCGCCATTGAAAATGCTCCAACGGCGGCGCGGGTTCCTTGACGCGGATCAGGTGAAGCCCGTTTTCTTGAAGACCTAGGCTTCCGCTGAACGATTGACGGCTGTCTCCTTTGCTTCCCGGATGGTCTCGATCATGGCGCGAACCTCGGCGCCGGCAGCATTCACCACGTCCTGGGAGCGGCCGCGCACGACGATCTCCGTGGAAAACGACTGGCCGACATAACGGGGATAAGAGCCGATGCTGGTTTGTGGATGCTCTTTCTGGATAGCCGCAAGCGGTGTGCCGATATCGCCTTCGCCATAAGGGCAGGCGATCGCCAGCGAGATCACCGCCTGACCGGTACGCAGCGTGGGAATAACCGCATCGACCATCGCCTGGAACACCTGGGGCACGCCAGCCATCACGTGTACATTGCCGATGACAAAGCCGGGCGCCGTCGATACCGGGTTGGGAATATGGCGCGAGCCCACCGGCATCCGCGCCATGCGCTTGCGCGCTTCGGTAAACTCCACCTCTCGGCGCGCATACATGTCACCGAGCAGTGTCACTGCCTCGGCATTGTATTCGCAGGCGAGCCCGAATGCCTTGGAAACGGCATCGGCGGTAATATCGTCATGCGTCGGACCGATGCCGCCCGAGGTGAAGACATAGTCATACTTGGACCGCAACGCGTTGAGCGCCGCGACGATCTCGTCCTCTTCATCGCCGACGATACGAACTTCCTTGAGGTCGATCGCCGAGAGCGTCAGCATGTCGGCGAGGTGGCCGATATTCTTGTCTTTGGTCCGGCCCGAGAGCAGTTCGTCGCCAATGGCGAGCATGGCGGCGGTCACGATGGTTTCGTTGGTCATTGAAAATTTCCGAATGTTTTCCTGCTACATAGGTAGCGCCGTTTACCGCACTTGGAAACCTCTCGCGCGAGTTCAGGTGATGGTCGTCTCCGACAATTGAACACTGCGTTCTGCCAGGCGGGGATGCGTCGGGCACGCCACCCTGCTAAGAATGTGGCCGTTCACGAATTCAATCACAATCCCCGGATGGAGATAGGTAATGGCTAAGGTACTCGTGCTTTACTACTCGGCTTACGGCCACATCGAAACCATGGCATATGCCGTCGCCGAAGGCGCGAAGTCGGCAGGTGCCGACGTGACCGTCAAGCGCGTTCCCGAACTCGTATCCGAAGACGTGGCCAAGGCGTCGCACTACAAGCTCGATCAGGCTGCACCCATCGCCACGATCGATGAACTGGCTGACTACGACGCGATCATCGTAGGCGCCGGCACACGTTTCGGTACGGTTGCGTCGCAGATGCGCAATTTCTGGGATCAGACCGGCGGTCTGTGGTTTGCCGGCAAGCTGGTCGGCAAGGTTGGCTCGGCCTTTACCTCCTCGGCCACGCAGCACGGCGGCCAGGAATCCACCATCCTCGGCTTCATCCCGACCTTCCTGCATCAGGGCATGGTCGTGGCCGGTCTTCCCTATGCCTTCCAGGGCCAGATGGGTGTGGACGAGATCAAGGGCGGCTCGCCTTACGGCGCCTCCACCATCACCGACGGCGACGGCTCCCGCCAGCCTTCGGCTATCGAACTCGAAGGTGCGAAGTACCAAGGCGCCCACGTCGCCAAGATCGCCGCCAAGCTGGCTTGATCTGAGACGAACGATAAGGGAAAGGCGCGACCACGGCCGCGCCTTTTTCATGCCATGCGCAATGCGCTTGGTCCGGTCGAATTCAGTTTATCCGTAAAAATCGCGGAGCTTCGCCGCGAAGATCATGAGCGGTATGGCCAGAACCGCGAGAGCTACCAGGAACGCGGTGCCCGTCCGAAACAGCCTGAGACGCCGCGTGCGCGCCCCATCCCAATCGTAAACCATCGTCTTACTCCCACAAGACAAGCTTTACTCACAGCGCCACCCAACCAGTTCCCCTTCGGCGCGCGCGCATAAAAGCACATTAGTATGCTTTGATAAAGGGCGGCGGCGGATTTGCTCTTGGTGCGGGCGGCGGGGGTCGAACCCGCACAGCCAAGGCCGAGGGATTTTAAGTCCCTTGCGTCTACCAGTTTCGCCACGCCCGCATTGTTCCTTCCATCAACGACTGCGACGATTCAGTCAAGGGTAGGGCGGCAATCTGGATAGGCCGAATTACGACGCCGATCCATCAGCAGGCCGCAACAGCCGGAGTTTCATCGCTGCCAAACCTGCGAGAACGCCAATCGATGCTCCCGCCGCCTTCACTGCGGCGTCATGCAGGCGGGCATGGCGTGTCGGCGAGAGATATTGCAGGAACTCGATGGCGAGTGCGCCGAAGACCAGCAGCACGGCGACCGCCACCCAATGCCGTGGGTAGGCGAGCACGAAAGCGAAGCCCACTGCCATGTAGGCAAGCGCGCGGTCGAGATTGACAGACGTAATGGTGTGCGGGCGCAAGCCGATCGGCGATACGGTCACGAATATTATGGCGGCAAGCAAAAGCCACGCGAGCGGCTTGGCGAATTTTGGTGCGATCATGCCCCTCTATTAGCGATATTGATCGCGATTGGCAGCGCACAACTTCGTTATCCCGCGCGCTTTTGACAAACAAGCTTAAGATCAGATCTCCGCCGAACCGTTGCCGGCAAAAATGGGCTTCATTCGTCGGCTGGGCTATGCGATAGCGGGGGCCACAACAGAATTGGACGAACGATCGTGACCAGACAGGATGTCGAACGTGCCGAGGAAGCCTTACGCGGCCTCTTTCCGCCAACGCCGTTACAGCTCAATGAGCATCTTTCAGCGCGCTACGGCGCCGACATCTGGTTGAAACGCGAAGATCTTTCACCGGTACGGTCCTACAAGATCCGCGGCGCCTTCAACTTCCTGCGCAAGGCGATTGCCGAGGGCGCCGGCGGCAAGACCTTCGTCTGCGCTTCGGCCGGCAATCACGCCCAGGGCTTCGCCTTCGTCTGCCGCCATTTCGGTGTGCCGGGTGTCGTCTTCATGCCGGTCACCACGCCGCAGCAGAAAATCGACAAGACGCGCATGTTCGGCGCCGAGTTCATCACCATCAAGCTCACTGGCGACTTCTTCGATCAGTGCTATCAGGCCGCGCGCGACCATGTGCAGGCGATCGACGGCGTCATGGTCCCGCCTTTCGATCACGTGGATATCATCGAAGGGCAGGCGACTGTGGCTGCCGAAATCATGCAGCAGCTTCCTGAAGGCACAGTGCCCGATCTGGTCGTCATGCCTGTTGGCGGTGGCGGTCTTGCGGCGGGAATCACGGGATATCTCGATGGCATCGTGCCGAAATCGGGATTCATCTTCACCGAGCCGGCTGGCGCACCGAGCCTGAAGCGAAGCATCGAAGCCGGTGAGGTGGTGACGCTTTCCAAGGTCGACAATTTCGTCGACGGCGCTGCCGTCGCCCGCATCGGCGATCTGAACTTCGCAGCACTTCGACAGTTTTCATCCGCGCAGGTCATGCTGCAGCCGGAAAATGCCATCTGCGTGACGATCGGCGAGATGCTCAACGTCGAGGGCGTTGTGCTGGAGCCGGCGGGCGCCCTGTCGCTGACGGCGATCGCTGCGATGGATCCGGAGACGATCAAAGGCAAGACGGTGCTCGCGGTCGTCTCCGGCGGTAATTTCGATTTCGAGCGCCTTCCCGACGTCAAGGAGCGCGCCATGCGCTATGCGGGGTTGAAGAAATACTTCATCCTGCGCCTGCCGCAGCGCCCCGGCGCCTTGCGTGATTTCCTCAATCTGCTCGGCCCGGACGACGATATCGCCCGCTTCGAATATCTGAAGAAGACGGCGCGCAATTTCGGCTCGGTATTGATCGGCATCGAGAGTAAGGCGCCGGACAGCTTCGCTGCCCTGACGGAAAAGCTGGAGAAATCGGGCATCGGTTTCGAGGACATCACCGAAAACGAGATCCTCGCGAACCTCATCATTTGACTTCTCCCGCCCTTGTTGGCGTGCTAAAGGCGATCCATGGCTTCGATATTCTCCAGTATCTTCTCGATGTTTTCAGGCGGCGAAAAGGCCGCGTCGGTACCTGCGGGCGTCAAATCCGAGCCGCAGACCTATGGCGACTGCACGATTTTCGCGGAACCTCAGAAGGAGGGCGGGCAGTACCGGCTGGCCGGCCGCATCGAAAAAACGGTCGGCGAAGAGGTGCTGGTGCGCAGCTTCATCCGTGCCGACATGTTCTCGTCAACGGATGATGCTGTCGAATGCACGGTGCGCAAGGCGCAGCAGATCATCGATCAGCACGGCCCGTCGTTGTTTTCCGATGGTGCAAAGACCCGCCAGGTCTGACAAGCCACAGCAAGAGCCGCAAGCCGTTTTCGCCTTCTGAAGGCAAGTCGCACACGCAATTTTAAAGGGTTGCAGTGAATGCTGAAGCCTGTGATTTGCGAGACCGCTCCAGTGTTGCACGACAAGCGACGACCCTGCCAAGCCGAACGAACGGCCCCTTCCTCTGACGCGCTGATCAAGTCGCGCCATTTGGCGGCTCGCGCGCGTACATACCGCGGCGAGGCGAGAACGCGCTGATGGAGATGACCAATCTCCTGCTCTTCGTCGTCGAGGCCATTGGGTACTTCGTCCTGATGGTGTCGCTGCTGCATTTCCGTTATCGCCTCGGTCTCGGCATGTTCCTGACCGCGCTCGGTGTCATGCACTTCATGGAGACCTATCTCGCCGCGGTCTTCTACGTCGAATTGCCTTTCGGCCTTGCCTCGCCGGGGTCGTCGATCTTCTTCACCGGCAAGCTGATGATGATCCTGATGCTCTATCTTCAGGAGGATGCGGCCACGGTCCGCCAGCCGATCTACGGCCTGTTCATCGGCAACCTGCTGACTGTCGGCGTGGCATGGGTCCTGCAGTTGCACTCGACGGTGGTTCTTCCATCCGGTGATGCCGCCAACGTCGATTTCCTGAAGGAGATGGGGTGGCTTATGGTCTGGGGGACCACGCTGCTCTATCTCGATTCGATCGGCATCATCCTGCTCTACGAGCGGCTCGGCCGCTATCTGAGGCGCCGGATCATCCTGCGCTTTCTGATCTGCGGCATCGTGCTTCTGTCCTTCGACCAGCTCGGCTTTTTCGGCGGCCTGCATTATTTCTTCGGCGTGCCGGCATCGGCGTTCTGGACCGGTTGGACCGCGAAGATGTTTGCGGTTTGCATCTACACGGTGCTCTTCGCCATCTATGAGATCTGGGTCCGCCGGGCAGGGGTTGCCGCCAATGCGCGACCGATAGGCGATATCTTTGGTGACCTGACCTTCCGCGAGCGTTACAACGACCTCTTGAACCGGACGGGCCGGGACGTCCTGACCGGCATCTACGATCGCGCCCGTATGGAGATGGACGCCCCTCTGATGGTCCATGATGCGTTGCGCCAGGGGCAGTACGCCACGGTCCTGATCCTCGATGCCGATCACTTCAAGGATGTCAACGACCGCTTCGGCCACCTTCAGGGCGACCAGGTCCTCAAAGCCATTGCCGCCCGGTTGGGGATGATGCTGCGCGCAACCGACCGCGTCTTCCGCTTTGGGGGCGAGGAGTTCGTGGCGGTCTGCCCCGGCACGGATCACGACGAGGCATTGCTGCTGGCCGAACGCCTGCGTTGGGCGATCGCCACGAGCGTCAGCACGCCGGATGGCGCACCGGTCACCGTCAGTGTTGGCGTTGCGACGGCGGACGAAGATGGTCTGAACTTCACCAATATCCTGTCTACCGCCGACGACAGGCTGTACCAGGCCAAGAAGAGCGGCCGCAATTGCGTGGTCGGCCGCTCCGGTCTTGTAAAGCTGGCAACCGCCTAGGCCGTGCGGAACATCTTGGCGCCGGATGGAGCGCCGGTTGCGCCGCCGTCGACGGTGATCTCGATGCCGGTCACATTCAGCGAATCGTCCGAAGCGAAGTAGAGCGCCGCCTTGGCGATCTCGTCTGCCTCGCTCATGCGCCCGAGCGGACTCATGGCCCCGAAGCGCGCCTCGAGCGCATCCAGTGCCTCAGGCGTTTCCACGCGGGCATTCCAGATCGGCGTGCGGGTGGCGCCTGGTGTCACCTGGTTCACACGAATGCCGCGTGGCGCGAGTTCCGAGGCGAGATTGCGCGTCATGGCGCGGACGGCGCCCTTGGTGCCGGCATAGGCGGAATAGCCGGGAATACCGAGAACCGCGTGGACGGATCCGTTCAGGATCACTGAGCCGTTGTCGTTGAGATGAGGGAGTGCGGCCTGCACCGTGAAGAACGCGGCGGTGAAGTTCGTGCGCACCACCGCCTCGAACTGCTCGACCGTCGTCCTGCCGAGTGCGGTCTCGTTGACGATCCCGGCATTGGCGAAGACCACGTCGAACCGGCCGAATTCCGCGGCCGCCTTGGCAAGCCCCGTTTCCATCGCTGCGAAGTCGGTCACATCGGCTTGCAGCGGATAGACGTTTTTGCCGAGCGTCTCAGTTGCTTCCGCCAACGTCTTCGGGTTGCGACCGGTAATGATCACCTTGGCGCCTTCGTTGAGGAAGACCCGTGCCGTTGCAAGCCCGATGCCGCTATTGCCGCCGGTTATCACGGCTACTTTGTTTTCTAGACGCATGTCACATGCTCCTGTTGGAATCTTCGCCGATCTGGATTATGATCGTACGCCAGGAAGATTATGATCATAATCTAGATTGTCAAGAGACGACCAAGGGAGATTTTGATGGGCCACTCGCAGGTGGAAAAGCAGAAGACCCACGACAGGATCGTCGGCATCGCCTCCGAGAGGCTGCGCGAAAAGGGCCTTGCAGGCGTCGGCGTCGCCGATCTGATGAAGGAGGCGGGGCTGACGGTCGGCGGCTTCTACAAGCATTTCGCCTCACGCGATCAGCTCGTGGCAGAGGCGATGCAGTCGGCCTTCGGCGCATGGGATGAGAAGGTGCGCTTGGAGGGAAGGGAGCCTTCGGACATTCCGATCGGAGAGTATGCCGACGCCTACATGAGCGCCCACCATCTCGAAAATACGGCCGGCGGCTGCCCCTTCGCTGCGCTGACGGCGGATATCGCGCGTGGCGACGCGAAGACGCGCGAGATCGCGACGGAGCGAATGACGATCAACTTCGACACGATGGCGAAGAGGCTGGGGGGCGATGCAGGCGGCGCGCGCCGCAATGCAATCATCGCTTCCTGCCTGATGACTGGCGCCATCGGTCTTGCCCGGATCTCGGACGACACAGCGCTTTCCGACGAGATCCTGGAGACGGTGAAAGCCTTCGTCGTCGCGCTCGAGGCCAAATGAAAACGGCCGGTAAAGCACCGGCCGTTCTCGAATGGGCTATCAGCGTGGATCAGGCAGCGAGCGCGATCTCTTCTGCGCGAGCCTTGGCAGCGCCGATCGCCTTCTCGGCAGCTTCGGGACCATATGCAAGGCCTTCGACATAGATCGTTTCGACTTCGGTGATGCCGAGGAAGCCGAGTACCGACTTGAGGTAAGGGACGGCATGGTTCATGGCAGCGGCCGGGCCCTGCGAGTAGACACCGCCGGACGCAAGCACCACGTAGACCTTCTTGCCGGTGGCGAGGCCGACGGGGCCGTTTTCCGTGTACTTGAAGGTCAGGCCGGCACGGGCGACGTTGTCGATCCAGGTCTTCAGCGACGAGTAGATGTTGAAGTTGATCAGGCCGGTGCCGATGACGATGGTGTCGGCTGCGAGCAGTTCGTTGACCAGTTCGTCCGAGGTCTTCACGGCAGCAGCCTCTTCAGCGGAACGAGCGTCGGCCGGCTTGCGGATGGCGGCGGTGAAGAGATCGTCGATATGCGGCAGAACGGTGAGGTCGCGGCGGACGATTGCGCTGCCGGCCTTCTGTGCCTGGAGCTTGCCAGCCAGATCGGTGGCGATCGTGGTCGAAAGCGATTCTGCGCGCGGGCTGGAGGTCAGAAGCAGGATGGAAGACATGTTGAATTTCCTCTTGAATTGGGGTCGGCCGGTTCGTTTCTGGGGGTGATGAATCGGTCCGTTCGAGTGGAAAATAGGTCTGGCGTGCTATCGAAAAAACTGGGATAATGTCGATCGAAATCATCGATAGATTGGATGGAAGATGCTTCCGAACCCGACATTGGATCAGTTGCAGGTGTTCTTGACGGTGGCCGAGACCGGCAGCTTTTCAGCTGCCTCGCGCGCGCTTAATCGCGCCCAGTCCGTCATCAGCTACACCATCGCAAATCTCGAGTCCCAACTTGAAATGCCGCTGTTCGAGCGCTCAGGTGCCCGGCAGCCGAAGCTGACGGATGCCGGCAAGGCGATGCTGGAAGATGCGCGGCGTCTGCTGTCCGATCTCGAGGTCATGCGGGCCCGCGCCAAGGGCCTGAAGGAAGGCCTGGAGGCCGAGGTCAGCGTGGCGATAAGCGTCATGGTACCGTCGAAGGCCGTGGTGCAGGTCTTGCGCGAGTTTCGCGACAAGTTTCCATCGGTGGCACTGAACCTCGCCGTAGGCGAACTCGGCACCGTCATGGACATGGTCTCCAGCGGCAAGGCGTCGATCGGTATCGGCGGCGCGGTCCTGAAGCAGCACGATTCCATTTCCGCCGAGCGAATCGGGCATTCCTTCATGATGCCGGTCGCCTCGCGGGATCATCCCCTCGCGAAAATCGACCGGCCGCTGACACTCGCCGATGTGCGCGAGGAAACCCAGCTGGTGGTGACCGACGCGTCGGGACTGACCAAGGGTCGGGATTTCAACGTTCTCTCCTACAAGACCTGGCGCGTCAGCGATATTGCGACAAAGCATTCGCTGATTCGAGGCGGCCTTGGCTGGGGCGGGCTTCCGGCATCGCTCATTCGTGATGACCTGAAGCGCGGCAGTCTCGTGCATCTCGACCTGCAGGCATACGAGCAAGGGGAATACCCCATCTATGCGATCCGCCGGATCGCCAGCCCGCCGGGTCCGGCTGCCACCTGGATGATCGATGCGTTCAGCAAGCGGCTGCAGCTTTGCCCGAGTCATGCCGATTTCACCGCCGGCCTCGCGGAACTCTCCGTCGAGGAGTTGCCGCTGGCAGCGGAATAGCCGGGCCGCTAGGCCCGGCAATCGACATACTGGTCCCTAGAGAAGCAGCCGGAATTTCGCGAACCCATCGGCGCCTTCGCCTGCATCCTCGATCTTGACGCTCTTGAGATCAGCGAGGAACTGCTTCGCCTTCGGACCGCTCTGGAACACGGCCGTCGTGCCCGACATGGGCTTGAAGGTCCAGTTCCCGTCGGCCGAGGGATTGATCGTGCCCTGTTCGTGCACGAAGCGGACGATGACGTCGCGGTTGGTGTCGGGCGCCTGGAAGATAACCTTGTCCGAAGCGATCTCGGGGAACTTGCCGCCGCCGCCGGCCCGGTAGTTGTTTGTCACCACCACGAATTTCTGTGCCGGGTCGATCGGTTTGCCGTCGAACTGCAGGTTCTGGATGCGGTTGGCATCGGCATTGGCCACCTTACCGTCATCGTCGAACCGGCGCGGCTGCGACAGGTCGATCTGGTAAGTGACGCCATCGATCACGTCGAAATTGTAGGAGGGGAAGCTCTCGTTGAGAAGCGGCGCGTCGCTTGTTCCAGGCTTCACCTGGTTGAACATCGCCGCGGACATTTCCAGCCAGTTCTTCACCTGGGCACCGGTAATGGCGACGGCCTGCACGGTGTTCGGATAGAGATAGAGGTCGGCAACGTTCTTGATGGCGATGTCACCAGCGGGCACGTCGGTATAGTAGTCGGCCCCGCCGCGGCCGCCCGCCTTGAACGGCGCTGCCGCCGAAAGCACCGGCAGGTTCTTGAACTCGGTGTCGGCAAGCATCTGCTTGATGTACCAGGTCTGCGCCTGGCTGACGATCTGCACCGAGGGATCGTCGGCAACCAGCGCGAAATAGGAGTAGAGCGGCGCCGAGGACTTGCCGACGGGCGTGCGAACATAGGCGAGCGTCGCCTCGTGCTCGGCCTTGGCCGCCTCGATCACCTCCTTCTTGTCCGCGACGTCGGCGATGACCTTTTTCTGGTCGTCGCGGTGGTAGATAGGACGTGCTTCGGAGGTGAAGTCCACGATCTTCCAGCTTTTGCCGTCCTTCTCCAGCAGAAGGTCGATCAACCCGAGATGCGACCCCCAGAATCCAGCCATCACAGCCGGCTTGCCGTGCAGCGTGCCCTTGACCGGATCGGCGTCCTTGATCCCGTCCCAGGTCTTCGGACCGGGGAAAACCAGATGCTGGTGGCCGGTGAAGATGGCGTCGATGCCTTCAACGGCCGCGAGATGCAGAGACGCGTTCTCCATCTTCTCGGATGGCGCAGCGCCGTCGATGCCTGAGTGGGAGAGCGCGATGACGATATCCGCGCCGTCCTCCTTCATGGCCGGCACCCAGGCCTTGGCCGTCTCGACGATATCGCGTGTCTGCGCCTTGCCCTCGAGGTTCTTGATATCCCACAGCATGATCTGCGGCGGCACGAAGCCGATGAAGCCGATCTTCACAGGGCTCTCATTGCCCGCTCCGTCCTTGATCGTCTTTTCGACGATGATGTAGGGCTTGAAGAAAAGATCGTCCTTCTTCGGATCGGAGGCAAGCTGGCCCTTGGTCAGGTTGGCGCAGACGAACGGGAAGTTCGCGCCGGCGAGCACCTTGAACATGAAGTCGAGGCCGTAGTTGAACTCGTGATTGCCAAGCGTGCCCACCGTGTAGCCGAGCGTATTCATCGCCTTGATGACGGGATGGACGTCGCCGTCCTTCATGCCGCGCTGATAGGCCATGTAGTCGCCCATCGGGTTGCCCTGCAGCACGTCGCCATTATCGATCAGAAGCGAATTGGCGGCCTCGGCGCGGATGCTGTCGATGATGGTCGCGGTACGCGCCAGTCCCATCGTGTCGTTCGGCTTGTCGGCGTAATAATCGTAGGGGAAGACGTTGACATGAATGTCCGTCGTTTCCATGAGCCGCAGATGCGCCTGGTTCGAGGCGGCACGCGCGGTAAAGGGATGGAGCAAGACCAGCGCCGAGGTGGCGGCTATTCCGCCGAGCAGGGAGCGTCTGTTAAGCGGCGGCAAATCAAGAATGGAAGACATAAAAAACTCCTTCGAAAATCACGCGTCGCCCGGCCCGCAGGCGAGACTAGGGTGATTTGCGAAGGAGTAAACCCCAAAAATGACAGGCGCTTAGCGGGCGAGCACCGGTCGCACTTCCTTGTGGAAGAAGCGGAAATAGGAGGACACCTGCGCTCGCGCATTGGAGTTCGGATCGAACTGGATGCCGAGACGACCGTTATGCGTCCACCGGATGATACCGTGAAGCGTTCCGAGATCGTCGGCCAGGATTTGCACGCGGCTACCGGAGGCCGCATGGATCGGCGAGCGGATTTCGACCGCCATGCCGCTCACCGACATGTCGATGATGCGGGCGTCCACTTCCATGTTCAGATAGCGAACCTTCCCGAAGACCCGGCACGACTTACGCTCAGCCTTTCGAGTAACGATATTGAGATTGCGCATCGCACTGCTCCTACGACAACAACGTACGAAGACAGTACACTATAGAAGTTGAAAATCTTTCTACAGCGTTCGCTAAAATTGCTGCTTTGGACTTTACCGGCGATTTGCTTCTCGCCGCCCCACCACATGTTCCCGCCAGATGGTGAAGATGCCTGCGGAGACGACGATGATTGATCCGATGATCGTGTAGAAGCTTAGCGTTTCATTGTAGATGACGACGCCGATGATCGAGGCGTAGACCAGTTGCAGGTAAGTGAGCGGCTGGATGGCCGCTGCATCGAGCATGTCGTAGGCGCGGATGAGGCAATAATGGCTGCTGATGCTGGTCATGCACAGGAGCGCCATCCATCCCCAGTCTCCCCAGGACATCCATGTCCAGTAGAAGGGACCGATCGCGGTCATGACGGTGGCGCCGACCACACCCGTATAAAAGAAGCTGGTCATCGAGGAATCGTCGCGGCTGACGAGACGCGTGGCGATGACGTAGAATGCGAAGAGGAAGCAGGAGAAGACCGCAAGCAGCAGGTTGACGTCGAAGAACTCGCCCTCGGGCTTGAGGATCAGGAGAACGCCGACAAGGCCGACGCAAATTGCGGTCCAGCGCCGCCAGCCGACAAGCTCGCCGAGCAGCGGCATAGACAGGAGTGCCACGACGATCGGCGTCGCCGAAAAGATGGCCTGCGAATGAGCGAGGCCGATGATGGCGAAGCAGTTGATGACGACAACGATCTGCGCGGCGAGCAACAGCCCTCGGACGATCTGCAGCAGCGGCCGCTTGGTCCGTGCCGTCGCTCTCAGTCCGCCCTTCATCTTTACGGCGAGAAGAACGCAGAAGAAGCCAAAGGCCCAGTAGCGCAGCATTGTCACGAAAACGGGCGGGTAAGCCGTTCCGAGATGCTTGGAAATGGCGTCCTGAATGGAAAAAATAGTGATCGCCAGGAGGACGAACACATAGCCCTGAGTCTTCGATGTCATGTGTCGGTCTTAGCGCGGTGCTACCGGCCCCGCTATTGAAACTTCCCCCGATGTCCATGAAAAGTCAGGCATTGTGGGCGCAGTGTCACAGGCCGACATTGGGCCTGTCGATGATCTCCCTGAGCGCGAAGCTGGAGTTGATCTTCACCACATGCGGCAACGCCGACAACCAGTCGCGGTGGATGCGTTCGTAGTCCTCGAGATCACGAGCGGCGACGCGCAGGATATAGTCGTACTCGCCAGACATCAGGTAGCAGACCAGAACGTTCGGACAGCGCTTCACGGCGGCCTCGAACTCAGAAAGCGTTTTCGCGAACTGGCCGGACAGCGAGATATGCACGACCGCGGTCATCTTGTAGTCGAGCGCCTTCTGCGAGACGTGCGCGTGATAGCCGCTAATGACGTCGCTCTTTTCCAGGATATCGAGCCGCCTGGAACAGGCGGACGCCGAAAGCCCAACCTTGGCGGCAAGGTCTGCATTGGTCATCCTCGCATTGGCCTGAAGCGCCTTCAGAATCGCATGATCGATTGCATCGAGTTCCAACATTCGAAGAACCTTCGATAATTGAGCCCAGTAAGTAGATAATCTTCGAAAAATCGCTGTTCGGCAAACTGTCTTTGCAAGGACATTTCACGGCCACGGTGTTTGGATCGTTAAGGGAGGCGTCCGCAGTGGACGATCATAAAAAGGAGGAGCGCTCATGCGCGTCGGTTGCCCGAAGGAAATCAAGAATCATGAATATCGTGTCGGCCTGACCCCGGCATCGGTCCGCGAATATGTCGCGCACGGCCACGAGGTCTGGATCGAGACGAAGGCCGGCGCCGGCATTGGTGCCGATGATGCCGCCTATATCGCGGCCGGCGCGAAGATCGCCGCCACGGCCAAGGACATCTTCGAGAAGTGCGACATGATCGTGAAGGTCAAGGAGCCACAGCCCTCCGAATGGGCACAGCTTCGCGACGGCCAGCTTCTCTACACCTATCTTCACCTCGCGCCCGATCCGGAGCAGACCAAGGGGCTGCTCGCCTCCGGCGTCACGGCCATCGCCTATGAGACCGTCACCGACGAGCGCGGCGGCCTGCCGCTGCTGGCGCCAATGTCCGAAGTGGCCGGTCGCCTGTCGATCCAGGCCGGCGCGACGGCGCTGCAGAAAGCCAATGGCGGCCTCGGCATACTCCTCGGCGGCGTGCCCGGCGTTCTGCCGGCCAAGGTCACTGTCATCGGCGGCGGGGTTGTCGGTCTGCATGCGGCTCGCATGGCAGTGGGTCTTGGCGCCGATGTCAGTATCCTCGATCGCTCGCTGCCGCGTCTTCGCCAGCTGGACGATCTCTTCGCTGGCCGCGTCCATACGCGTTACTCCAGCATCCAGGCATTGGAGGACGAAGTCTTTTCGGCGGATCTCGTCATCGGCGCGGTGCTGATCCCGGGTGCGGCCGCCCCCAAGCTCGTCACCCGCGAGATGCTGTCGGGCATGAAGAAGGGATCGGTCATCGTCGATGTCGCAATCGACCAGGGCGGTTGTTTCGAGACCTCGCATGCCACGACGCATTCCGACCCGACCTTCGTGGTCGACGGCGTCGTTCACTACTGCGTGGCCAACATGCCGGGCGCCGTACCCGTCACCTCGGCTCATGCGCTGAACAACGCCACGTTGGTTCATGGATTGGCGTTGGCCGACCGCGGTCTGCGTGCCATCGCCGAGGATCGTCACCTCAGGAACGGCCTCAACGTGCACAAGGGCCGCGTCACCAACAAGCCGGTCGCCGAGGCCCTTGGCTACGAGCCATTCGCCCCGGAAAGCGTGCTGAACGTAGCGTAAGGCAGCCGGAGATTACGTTACGTGAATTAAAGCCGGCCGGGTTTATTCCGGCCGGTTCTTCATTTGTCGATCCGGCATTGGTAGCAATTGTTGCGCGCCGAGCGGACATGCACATAGGCGATATCGGACCTGTCGAGCAGTGCTGCGGCATAGGCCTGAATGTCGTCCTTGAGGGTTACCGCGCCCGTGCCGTAGACGATCCTGTCGGTATTGCCATAACCCCGCACGATAAAATCCCGGCTCGTTTCAAGCACCGGCGGCAGGATTTCGCTCGCCGCGTAGCGGTCGCAAGGCTGCTTGTGCAGGAACACCGGCCCGGTCTCGGCATAGGGCTGCGGCTCGGGGAAGGGACGGTAGGCGAACACCAGGACCTCATCGCCGGCATCGATGTTTCGCAGGCAGTGGCGGCAGGGATGGCCGGGGCCGTCGGATACCATGGTCTCGGCTGGCATACCGTAAGCATCGACGCCACCGGCTCGGATATGTTCGGCGTCGGCGGTCGGCATGGCGGAAAAACGAATGGCGGACATGGCGGAACTCCTTTTCTCGTTCCGCCAAGATATGCCTCCGGCAGAGCCGGAGGCCACCCGATTCCCGCCGTCAGCTGTTTCTCGCTATCTCGAGCAGCTCTTTGTCGCTGAGCGGTCGCACGATGCCCGATCCGGTCGAAACCGGCGAGAAGCCGAACATCTGGTAAAGCTGCAGCGCGCGGGGATGGTCGAGATTGTTGGTCGTCGTCACCACCCGCGTCGGATTCAGGGTCCAGATCGCATAAAGCGCCTGCAGCAGGAACCATTTGCCGATCCCCAGCCCCAGCGCATGCTCGATCAGGCCGAAATGGCTGAGCTCGATCGTGTCTTCGTCCTCGACGAAATACTCGTAGAAGCCCGCCGGCGCACCGTTGACGTAGAGGACGCTGATATTGTTGCGCTTGTCATGCAGCGTTGCCGCCAGCTGCGTGTCGTCCATGCGCAGCCGATCGACCCACTGCCAGCGCGCGCCTACCTGGCGGTAAAGATAGCGGTAGAACGGCAGCGGCATGTCGGGCGCGCGCATGATCGCCGTCTGGATGTTGACGGGCACTGGCAGGCTCGCCTTCGGTGCCGCCGTCATTTCGAGCCGCGTTATGTGAGCCTTGAGGGAGGAGGGCGCCTTGGACATGGTCATCCTTTGACGGGATCGGCCGGGCCGGTCACGACGGGCGTATCCTGCCGACTGCCCCACTCGCTCCACGAGCCGTCATAGAGCGCATTGTCGTCATGGCCGACGGATTCGAGCGCCAACGTGATCACTGCCGCGGTAACGCCCGAGCCGCAGCTCGTCACGACCGGCTGCGACAGGTCGATGCCCGCATCCGCGATCATCGCCTTCAGCGTTGCGATATCCTTGAAACGGCCACTGGCCGAAAGGCTTGTCGCCGGCAGGCTGCGGGCGCCGGGCATGTGGCCGGACCGCATGCCGGCGCGTGGCTCTGCTTCCTCGCCGGTGAAGCGGCCGGCACCGCGCGCGTCGGCGATCTGCGCCGAGCCGTCGTCGACGATGGCGCGCATCGTCTCGAATGGAATGACCTTGTCGGCGCGGAATTTCGGCGTGAACACGACAGCGGTCGGTGTCGTGTCGCCAGCTTCGAGCCCACGTCCCTCGGCCTTCCAGCCGTCCAGCCCGCCATCGAGCACGAAGACGTCCTTCGCGCCCATCGTCCGCAGCATCCACCAGACGCGCGGCGCGGAGAAAAAGCCGGGGCCGTCATAGACAACGATTGTATCGGTCTCGGAGATTCCGAGCTTGCCGACTTCGGCGGCGAAAAATTCAGGCGATGGCAGCGAATGCGGCAGACCGGTCGAGTGGTCGGCGATCGCGTCCTGATCGAAGAACACGGCACCCGGAACGTGGCCTGAGGCATATTCCGCCTTGGCATCGCGCTTATGCGCGGGAAGATACCAGGCGGCATCGACCACCTTGAACCCGGTGTTGCCAAGCTGCTTTTCGACCCAATCGGCCGAAACGACGAAGCGGCTCGTGGTGTCGCTCATGTCAGACTTCTCCATCAATGCCTATGCGTTGTCGTCGGGGGTGCCGAAGCGGATACGGAAGCGGCGGTTTTCCTTGCCTTTCTTCTCGATCTTGGCAATGTAAATCTGTCCAACTTCCTGCGTCTCGGAAACATGTGTGCCCCCACAGGGCTGGCTGTCAATCGCCGAGTTCTCGCCGATGCAGACGAGGCTCACACGGCCGAGCCCGATCGGCGGGCGCACATTCTTGGATTTGACGATGCCTGGATTGGCCGCCAATTCCTCGTCGGTGATCCATTGCAAATAGACGGGGTGGTTCTCGGAAACGAGCGCCATCAGCTTCGCCGTCACCTCGTCCTTGTCGATCGTGTCGGTCATGTCGAAATCGACGCGACTTTCCTCTTCGCCGACGGCCGCGCCCGTGATCGGGTAAGGACAGACGACTGAAAGCAGGTGGCAGGCTGTGTGCATGCGCATCAGCTTGTAGCGCCGCGGCCAATCGACATGCAGCACCAGCTTCTCGCCGACCTCGGGCCGAGCCTCGCCTTCGAGCGGAACGTGGATGATGATATCCTTGGCAGCGCCGTTTTTGGTCTGGCCGAGTGTTATCTTCGAGCCATCAGCCCGTTCAAGAAAGCCGGTGTCGCCGGGCTGTCCGCCCGACGTGGCGTAGAAGCAGGTCTGATCCAGCTCGATGCCGCCGTCTTCGTGAACGGCGGTGACCACCGCCTCGCATGTCGAAAGATAGAAGTCGTCACGAAAGAGGGCATTGACAGGCATCGGGTCTCACGCAGGTTCGTAGGGGATCTTGATATCGGGCGAAGAGACCAGCCATTGCGGTACGGGCAGGCCCTTCGAGCGCAGGAAGTCGGGGTTGAAGAGCTTCGACTGGTAGCGGTTGCCGTAATCGCAAAGGATGGTCACGACGGTGTGGCCGGGGCCGAGATCCTTTGCGAGCTTGACCGCGCCTGCGATGTTGATCGCCGTCGATCCGCCAAGGCAAAGGCCCTCGTTCTCGACGAGATCGAACACGTAGGGCAGGGCTTCCGCGTCGGAGACGTTGTAAGCGAAGTCGGGCTTGAAGCCTTCCAGGTTAGCGGTGATGCGGCCTTGGCCGATACCCTCGGTGATCGACGATCCCTCGGATTTCAGCTCGCCGTTCTTGTAGAACGCATAGAGCGCCGCGCCGTCAGGATCGGCGATGCCGATCTTGACGTCCTTGCTGAACCCCTTGAGGCCGGCCGCGACGCCGGCCAGCGTTCCACCGGAACCGACGGAGCAGATGAAGCCGTCGACCTGGCCGTTGGTGTCGTTCCAGATTTCCTTGGCCGTCGTCTCGATATGCGCCTGGCGGTTGGCGACGTTGTCGAACTGGTTGGCCCAGATCGCGCCGTTGGGCTCCGTCTTCGCCAGTTGCTCGGCGAGACGACCCGAGACCTTAACGTAATTGTTCGGGTTCTTGTAGGGCACGGCCGGCACTTCGACGAGCTCGGCGCCGAGCAGCTTCAGCGCGTCCTTCTTTTCCTGGCTCTGCGTCTCGGGGATGACGATGACGGTGCGATATCCGAGCGCTTTCGCGACCAGCGTCAGGCCGATGCCGGTGTTGCCGGCCGTGCCCTCAACGATAACGCCGCCCGGCTTAAGCAGGCCCTTTCGCTCCGCGTCGCGGATGATGTAGAGCGCCGCGCGATCCTTGACGGATTGACCGGGGTTCAGAAATTCCGCCTTGCCGAGAATGGTGCAGCCTGTCGCCTCCGAAGCGCCCTTGAGCTTGATCAATGGGGTGTTGCCGATGGCTTCGAGAACGGACGGATGGACGGTCATGGAATCTGCCTCTGTGGAACACATAGTTTAGGAACGGTCTTTTCCCTTCACAAGGCTGGGTTGGCAAGAAATGCTATTCCTCGCACGTGCTTGCAGCGATAAAATTCCACTTTCGCACCTGGAAGCCCCGTTATGCCGCATAGCCGCGCCTGCCGGTGATCCGAAGATTGACTTTTTCCGTATGGATGACGACAAAGCAACCTCTGACAGCGGAACGATCCCAAGCATCATGGTTCACGAGCATATCGACACGGTCGATGCATTGATGGCGCATTATGTTGCCGGGTCTCTTCCGGAACCGGCACGCGTTCTCGTTGAAGCGCATCTCGTGATGAAGCCGGACCATCGCGCGCTGGTCAATGATTTGGAATTGTTGGCCGGAGAGGCGCTGGAACTGATGCCTGACGCGGCCATCATGGACCGCGATGCTCGACTTGGAGCCATCTTCGGCTCGAAGCCGCTTTCGGAAAAAACGGCACCGATCATTCTATCCAGCGACCGAGGCGTCTTTCCGCAACCAATCCGCGATCTGATGGGTTTCGACGTCGAGACGGTGCCGTGGAAGACCAAGCTTCCCGGTTTCAAGGAATACTCCACCGATATCGACGGCTGCGAAGTCAGTCTCATGTGGATCAAGGCGGGGCGTGCCCTGCCGGCGCATACCCATAAGGGCATGGAGCTCACCCTTATTCTCGACGGCGCCTTCAACGACAACAGGGGCCGCTTCGGTCCCGGCGATATTTCCGTTGCTGACGCGACGATCGACCACCGCCCGGTGGCGGAGAAGGAGCGTCACTGCATCGCCTTTTCCGTGCTCGATGCTCCAATAAAACTGACGGGCTCGTTCCGTCAGATCATTGGCGATCTCATCGGCTGAAAGCAGCCACAATGGCGTGATATCGAATGAATCCGGAAGGTTGCGAGGAACTTCCGGAGCATTTCTGCCGTTGTTTGGTAAAGCCCGGAGGTCACACATCATGCAGGATTTCGTCGCCCGTCCCGAACATGGAATTGCATGGATTTCAGGCGCGAGCTCCGGCATAGGACGCGCGCTGGCGCTGAAACTCGCGGGCGAGGGATACAGCGTCGCCGTCACCGCCCGCGACCATCACAAGCTTGCGGAACTGCAGGTCGAGGCCGGCGGGCTTCCCGGCAGCATCATCGTCCTCGACGGCGATGTCACCAATCCCGACGACATGGAGCACGCGCTGGCATCGATCGAATACGAGCACGGCCAGCTGGCGCTCGCCATCTTCAATGCCGGCGTCTATCTCCCTGTTCACGCCGAGGATTTGCACCGCGAGGATTTCGAGCAAAGCTTTGCGGTCAACGTCCAGGGCGTGGTCAATTGCCTCGTCCCGGCCATCCGACACATGAAGGCCAAGGGCCACGGTCAGATCGCCATCGTCTCCTCTGTCACGGGATATGGCGGCCTGCCGACGAGCGCCGCCTATGGCGCCACGAAAGCCGCGTTGATCAACATGGCGGAAAGCCTGAAGTTCGATCTCGACAAGATGGGAATCCGGATCCAGGTCATCAATCCGGGCTTCGTCGATACGCCGGCAACCAGCAAGAACGAGTTTCCCATGCCTTCGCTCATTTCGGCGGAGGAAGCAGCTGAACATATCTCTGCGGGGCTGAAGTCGCAGAGTTTCGAAATCACCTTCCCGAAGCGCTTCACCTACATGATGAAGCTCCTCAATCTCCTGCCGTACAGCCTCTATTTCAGGCTGGTCAATCGCTCGACCGGATGGGAGAGGCGCCCGCAGCCACAGCGTCGCCATCCGGTGACGCCGAGTCCTGCGGAATAGTCGGGAACAGAAGGGTCCGAGGCATAGACGAGGCGGGCGGCGGCCGGGACAGGAGGTCGTCTGTCTGGTCCCGCCGCCCGCGCTCGTCAGCTCCGCGAAAAGACGACCTGACGGACATCTATGTTTCGGGCGCGGAAGCCTGCTTCGCAATAGAATAAATAGAATTCCCATAGCCGCTTGAAACGATCGTCGAAGCCCATCGGGCGAACACGCTCCCACACGGACCAGAAACGCTCACGCCACTCAGCCAGGGTACGGGCATAGTCTAACCCGAAACCAAAGTCCCTTACCAGTGACAAATTCACTTTTCGCCCAAGTTCGGCGAGGTGATCGCGGGTAGGTAGCATGCCTCCGGGGAAAACATACTTCTGTATGAAGTCTGGGTTGCTTCGATATTGATCGAAGGACTCGTTGCGGATGGTGATAATCTGCAGACCGGCCTTGCCGCCCGGCTTCAAGCACTGCCGAAGCTTGGAAAAATAGGCCGGCCAGTATTTTTCGCCCACGGCCTCGAACATTTCGATCGAGACGATTCGGTCGTAAAGTCCGGTCTCGTCGCGATAGTCCTGGAAGCGGAACTGTACGCGGTCGCCGAGCCCGGCCTTGTGGATGCGCTCCTGCGCGAAGGCCAGCTGCTCGCGGCTGATGGTAAGGCCCGTGACCCGGCAGTCGAGTTCCGTCGCGGCGAACTCCGCGAATCCGCCCCAGCCGCAGCCGATCTCCAGCACATGGTCGCCGGGCTTGATGCCGGTGGCTTCGGCGAGAGCCCGATACTTCGCGTTCTGCGCCGATTGCAAATCGTTCGCGCCTGTGGAGTAGAGCGCCGATGAATAGGTCATCGTCGGATCCAGCCATTGCTTGTAGAAGTCGTTGCCGAGGTCGTAATGCGCAGAGATGTTGCGCTTTGATCCGGTCTTGGTGTTCGAATTCATCCAGTGGCGGATGCGCTCGAGCACCCGCATGAGCCCGCCCTTGCCGTTCGAATAGTCGAGTGCTGTATCGTCGTTGACGAGGAAGAGTTCGAGGAAGGCGGTCATGTCGGGGCTTTCCCAGTCACCATCAATATAGGTCTCGGCGACGCCGATCGTGCCGCTCGCCAATGCCCGATAGACGAGGTTCCAGTTGTTGAGCCGCAGCCTCGCGTTCGGCCCTTCTCCGTTGCCCTTGACCAGCACGTTGCGGCCATCGGGAAAGGTCAGCATCAGCGAGCCGTGGCGCATGTTCAACAACGCGCGCAGGGCGAGCTTGGCCCTCAGCGGCAAGCCCTTCGATATGCTGGCGATCGTGTCATGCGACAGCAACTCCGATCGCTGCTGAAAATCGTCCAACTCCAATGCATCCGTCATAATGTTTCTCCTCCGGCAATTCTCCGCGCCGGGTTAGGCCTTTGATGCGCTGAAACATTCTGCCCCCCGGCATTATCCGAACGCTAATGTCATTCCGCCGCTTCTGCAATATGGGAAGCTGGTTTGATGCTGACAGGCGTCGGTGGGGTGGGGCGCGGGATGTAGCGGGCGCCTTTCAGCCACAGCTTCAGCGCCTCCCAGTGAATACCGGCGACGATCTTGATCGTCAGGAACGGAATGCGCGCCGTAAGCTTGGCGAGCACGGGCGTGGTCATTGGCACGCAGCGTCCGGAGAACGTCGCCGCCAGCAACGGGCCTTCGCCGTCCGTTTCGAGAATGCGCCAGCGTATCTCCTTGCCCGGCGGCAACATGCGGAAGTGATAGCGCATGTCCATGCCGATAAAGGGCGAGACATGGAAGAGCTTGTCACAGCTCTGCCGCACGCCGCTTTCCGATAGTTCGCCCGCTTCGACGGGGCAGACGTAGGTGTGACGTTCGCCGAAGGTGTTGCGCACCTCGTAGATCATCGCGATCAGATCGCCGCTGTCGTCGTAGCAATGATAAACCGAAAGCGGATTGAACACATAGCCGAGGATGCGTGGATAGCAGACGAGCACGATCCGCCCCGCCCGCAAGCCTGCCTGCGCCAGCAGATCGTCCGCATAGGCACGCAGCGCCGGGCCGCCAGAATGATCGCGCTCGTGAAAGGACACCAGGTTGCGCCGGTTCACGGAAAACAGCCGTGACAGGCCGCCTGCCTCGACAAGGCGGTCGAGGTCAATCGACAGCGAGAAGACGCTGTAGCGGAAACGATGGCCGAAGGGCTTCATCCGTTGGTGCATGACATCACCGACATAAACCGCGGCCGAGGCATCCGGAACGGGACCGTTGGCCGCCAAGCTGCTTCCACGTCTGTCAAACGTGTTCGTCATGCGACTTCGTCCAATTGCTGCTGTGGTGTTTTTGGGTGCCACGGGATCGACGCCCCGAGTGCCTTTGCCGCTGAAAGGCCGGAGGAAAGCCCGTCCTCATGAAATCCGTAGCCTGTCCAGGCGCCCACGAAGTAGCAATGGTTCCGCCCTTGGATATCGGCAAGCGACCGTTGGGCGGCGACGCTCTCGGATGAAAACTGCGGATGCTCATAGGTGAACTCGGCGAATACCTTGCTAGCATCCGGTTCGCGATCCGGATTGAGCGTGACGAACAGCGGATAGCGCTGGTCGATCCCCTGCAGCCGGTTCATCCAGTAGCTGACGGCAACCGCCGCGCCGCCGCTGTCCCGGCTCGATCTCAGATAATTCCAGGAAGCCCAGACCTTGCGCCGCACAGGCATCAGCTTCTCGTCCCGATGCAGCACCACCCGGTTCGGCTGGTAGGGAACGGCGGCAAGCAGCATGCTCTCTCGGTCGCTGGCGTCGGTCAGCATGCGGCGCGTCTGGTCGCTATGGGCGGCGAAGATGACCTTGTCGAAGTGGGTTTCCGCGCCGCTGTCGTCGATGACGGTCACGCCCGCCTGATGCCGCATAACGCTGCGCACACCGAGGCCGAGTTTCAGCCTGTCGCCGAGCGGCGCAAGCAGTTTGTCGAGATAGTTGCGGCTGCCGCCGGTGACTGTCCGCCACTGGTGCTGCCGGCTGTAGATGAGCCGGTGGTTATCGAAGAAATTGACGAAGTGCTCCGCCGGAAACTGCAGCATTTGCGCCGCCGGCGTCGACCAGATCGCCGCCGCCATGGGAATGAGATAGTTGTTGGTGAAGCCCGGCGAGAACCCGCGCCAATCCAGATAGTCGCCGATCGATCGCGACGTGAGGTGCCCGGCTGCCCGGTCTAGCAGGCAGGTGCGGTTGAATCGCAGGATCTCCCGGATCATCAGGAGAAAGGACGGTCGCAGCAAGTTGCGCTTTTGTGCGAAGATCGACGACAGCCCGCCACCGCTCCACTCCAGCTTGCCTTCATCGAGCGAAAGGGAGAAGCTCATATCGCTCGCATGCGTGGCGACGTCGAGTTCTTTGAAGAGCGCCGTCAGGTTGGGATAATTGCCTTCGTTGTAGACGATGAAGCCTGTGTCGACAGGAATGCGGATACCGTCGTAATCCACGTCCACCGTGGCGGTATGGCCGCCGGGTCGCGCGTCCTTCTCGAAGAGCGTCACGTCATGGATTGGATTGAGCGCCCAGGCCGCGGAGGCGCCGGATACGCCCGAGCCGATCACCGCGATCTTCAGCCGTCTATGCGGGTGAGGGAAGTGAGCGTTCATGCGGCGTCCTTTACAGCGCTATAGGCTTTCAGCGCCTTGTCGCGGGCGGCGGCGTGATCGACGATCGGTTCGGGGTAATTCTCTCCAAGCACGACTCCCGCCTTCTTGAGTACCGCGTCGGGCGCCAAGAACGGCTTATGAATGTACCTGCTGTCCAGATCGGCCAGCTCAGGCACAAACTCTCGAACGTAGGACCCGTCACGATCGAATTTTTCGCCCTGCAGCACGGGATTGAAGATGCGGAAGAAGGGGGATGCATCTGCGCCGGAGCCCGCGACCCATTGCCAGTTGGCCGAGTTGTTCGCCGGATCCGCATCGACAAGCGTATCGCGGAACCAGTCGGCACCGCGTCGCCAGTCGATCAGCAGATCCTTGATCAGGAATGACGCGACGATCATCCGCACGCGATTGTGCATGAAGCCCTGCTGCCAGAGCTGGCGCATTCCGGCATCGACAATCGGATAGCCCGTCAGCCCGCGCGTCCATGCCTTGAACAGTTTTTCGTTGTTGTGCCAGACGAATTTGTCGAAGCGGTCGTTCCAGTTTTCATAGGGCAGCTTCGGGAAGTGGTAGAGCAGGTGGTAGCAGAACTCCCGCCAGGCCAGTTCCTTGCGGAAATGAACGAGGTCCTCCGTTGGCACACGTTTGGAGAGGCCGCGTGTTTCCTCCCAAACGCGGGCAGGAGAGATGAGGCCAAGCGCCAGATAGGGCGACAGCAGCGATGTTCCCGCTTTCGATGGGACGTCTCGGCTCTCCTTATAGCCATCCAGCGTGTCGTCGATGAAATCCGTCAGGCGATCGTGGGCAGCCTTTTCGCCGGGTGCCCATGTATCGGGAAATCTTCTCGCCCAGTTTGGCGCGTGCGGCTCCAGCTTCCAGGATGGGAGTGTCTCGGAATGCGGTTGCTTCTTCGCGAACATGATCTTGGAAGGGCATTCCAGCGGCGCGGGCGGCTCGCCCGCTTTTTCCAGCGCTCGCCAGAATGGCGTGTAGACACGATAAGGTGTTCCGCCGCCGGTCAGGAGCCGTGAAGGCTCGTGCAGCAACTGTCCGGCGAAGCTGCGTGCCTCTACCGCCTGTCTTTCCAGGTCCTGTTTCACGCGCGTATCGACGGCTATCCCCGCCGGGTCGTAGCGGCGGTTCCACAGCACCATCTCGGCCTGTGTGGATTTGATCATCTCACGGAGAACATCGAGCGCGTTCCCGGATGCGAGGATAAGCTTGCCGCCGAAATCCTTTAGTGAATTATCCAGAGCTTTGAGCGATTGGTGCAGCCACCAGTCCTGCGCCGCCCCGAGCGATCCGGCGCCGCCGCTTTCCGGTTCCCGGATATAAACAGCGATGATCGGTCGCCCAGACGTGCATGCCGCATTCAGCGCATGATTGTCATCAAGGCGTAAATCCTTGCGAAACCAGAGAATAGCCGGTTTTTTCGTTTCGCTTGTCACGTGAGCCGTTCCCTCGTTTTCGTCTGATGACTTGTACGGATTTACGAAGGATCTAGATCAAAGTTTCAGCCGCTCCGAGAGTTTTTAGCTGTCTGTGCCAGACAAAGGAAAAGGCCGGGGTCGCCGGCCTTCTCTCATCCATTTTCGATATGTCAGTTGTCGTATTCGCGGCACGCGTCGCTGATCGATGCGCCGCCTTGCCCGCCGCGCGTATCAACGCCGGAATGCTGCTGCGGCATGCCGGGGCAATCCATCGCGCGCGGCTGCGTCGAAATTCCCTGCGTCGTCATGGGATCGACAGGGGGGACGGCAACGGGGTGCGTTCCGTTATCGGAACTCGTGTAAGTGGAAGAGAACGATCCCGAACTTGGAGAGGTTGAACCGCCATTGGTAGGACCCATCGGGTCGGGATTAGATTGGGCAAATGCCGATGTGGCCAAGCCCGCCGCCAGGATAGACGCGGCGATAAGTGAATTGCGCATGGAGACATCCTCCTTTGTGTCTTTTTCGCTTCATCTTACAGTTACGTAACCCGCCTCCAGCGTCATTGTTCCGCGATTTTGGCGTGCGGACAGCCGGGATTTTCTTTCCGAGCTTCAAGCTTAGGTCGCGGTTTCTTTAGTCTAGTAAAATTATGGATAATACTTGCGGCAATCGGGGGCTGACGCTGATTGTGATCACGTTCCCTCAAGAGGATGCAGGAGAATTGTCATGAGCATCGTTCGTCACTTCGACCGCCTTTGCGCCATAAGGGATTCGCTCGAGGCGCGGCTGGAGCTGCACGAGGCCCGCTATTGCCTGGGCGACGAGGAGATCGACGACGGCAGCGGGCGCGACCTGCGTGAGCGTCTGGCCGAAATCGCCGAGGAGATTCATGCGCTCGCCCATCGTCCCCTGGAATTCGCATTTTAGTCGAGGGGGCCGCGATGACGACGACACTGATCGTGCCGGGGCTGAATGGATCGGACGAGGGGCATTGGCAGCGCTATTGGCTCGATGACGACCGGGAGAGCGTGCTGGTGACACAGGACGACTGGGAAAGGCCTGACGTCGACCGATGGGTCGAACGCCTCGAAGGCGCCCTGGAGGCGTATGGCGAGGCCTATATCGTCGCCCACAGCCTTGGATGCCTGCTAACCGCGAAACTGGCGGATCGGCCGTCCGCGCACCGCATCAAGGGCGCCATGCTCGTCGCTCCCTGCGACCTGCAGCCGACCGAAAGGCTTCATCCCGGCGTCATCCACTTCGGCCCGATGCCGACTCGCGCGTTGCCGTTTCCCAGCATCACCGTTGGCAGCCTCAACGACCACTATATGGAACTCGACCGCCTGACGCTCTATTCGCGCCTGTGGAAAACGGATCTCCGCAACATCGGACTTGCCGGTCATATCAACATTGCCAGCGGCTTTGGACGCTGGACCGGCGGATACGCTCTTTTCGGCGCACTGAAGGACAAGGCCAAGGCGCCGCGCCGATACGCATAGGCCCAGATCGGCCGCCGTTCGACGCCAGCTATTTCGGCT
Source organism: Rhizobium sp. S152 (assembly GCF_030380735.1). GTDB lineage: Bacteria > Pseudomonadota > Alphaproteobacteria > Rhizobiales > Rhizobiaceae > Rhizobium. Next base: position 429,336 of record NZ_JAUDRZ010000030.1, read on the forward strand.
GGCAGTTCGCCGCGATCTGTTGGTCCAAGATGATGGCGGTCATCTGATCGTAGTAACTCTCTCGAAGCGTATCCATGAACCGCGTTCTCTCGGATGGAGCATCGCCGCGCTCTCGCACCAGATCTTCAAGGGTATTGCGCTGGTCGATGCATTTCCCGAACGCGCCCGGGATGATCTCCGAGACATCCCGGCAGAGCTTTTCTCCATAATACGCGGCATTCTTGGTAAGGCACTCATGATAGGCAGATCGGACCTCGTCCATCCGTTTCGTCGTTGCCGCGAAATCCCCCGCGTAGCTGGCCGTGGGTATCAGGAAAAGCACCGAAACCATGAGCTTGTTCATCGCCGCCTCGCACCGGTCGCTGAAGTGGATGTGAACAGGGTAGGTCGGAATGGGGCCGATGCCCAGTGATACAAAATCGGTATGCCGGATTGGCGATTGTGTTGCGACCGCGGGCGCATCGCTCGATTTCAGGCAAAAGAAAAGGCCTGCATTTTTCAATGCAGGCCTTAGAAACTGGCTCCCCGGGCCGGATTCGAACCGGCGACCTGTCGATTAACAGTCGAATGCTCTACCGCTGAGCTACCAGGGATCACCGCTCGCCGCGGTGTGAGTGGGCTAATACAAATGCTTGCTCGATTTGCCAAGCGGTTTTTTCAAAAAAATGACATCTCCTTGCAATCACTGAGGTTATCCCCATCTCCTGTGGATGACGGAAACCCGCGACACCACTGAAAAACAAGGCGCCAGGCGCTTCGGCATCGATCACTCGACCGGCCATCTCGTTTTGGGCTCGATACGTATCCGCCTGCCGCAATCGCGGCTGGCCCGCATGGCGATCGGCTTTTTGCTGATTGTCGGAGGCTGTCTGGGATTTTTGCCGATTCTCGGCTTCTGGATGGTGCCGCTCGGCTTCATCGTGCTGTCGCACGATCTGGCAATCGCGCGGCGCATGCGTCGGCGCATATCCGTTTGGTGGCACAGGAGGCGGAAGCCCGCCCCCTGAACTGGCTGTCGGTCAGGCGAAGAGGCCGCCGACGAAATAGAAGAAGGCCGAGATCAGCGCCGCCGCCGGCAGCGTGATCACCCACGCAACCACGATATTGCCGGCAAGCCCCCAGCGAACCGCGGAGACACGACGTGCCGCGCCGACGCCGACGATAGCGCCGGTGATGGTGTGCGTGGTCGAAACGGGGATGCCGAGCCAGGTGGCGCCGAACAGCGTCAATGCTCCTCCCGTTTCGGCGCAAAAGCCCTGCATCGGGTTGAGACGGGTAATCTTCGAGCCCATCGTGTGAACGATGCGCCAGCCCCCGAACAGCGTGCCGAGCGCCATCGCGGTCTGGCACGAGATCACCACCCAGAACGGAATGTGGAAGCTACCGCCGAGATAGCCCTGCGAGTAGAGCAGCACCGCGATGATCCCCATGGTCTTCTGCGCATCGTTGCCGCCATGCCCGAGCGAATAGAGCGAGGCGGAAACGAACTGAAGGATGCGAAAGGTGCGATCGACGGCAAACGGGGTCTGTCGCACGAAGATCCAGGAGACGGCGAGCACCAGGAACAGCGCCAGCAGGAAGCCGATCATCGGCGACATGACGATGGCGCCGGCCGTCTTCAGCAGGCCGCCCCAGACGATCGAGCTGAATCCAACCTTGGCAAGGCCGGCGCCGACGAGCCCGCCGACCAGCGCATGCGACGAGCTGGACGGGATCCCGAATATCCAGGTCACGATATTCCAGACGATCGCGCCCATCAGCGCGGCGAAGATCACCAGCGGAGAGACGATGCCGGGATCGATGATGCCGGTTCCGAGCGTCTCGGCGACATGCAGCCCGAAGAACAGGAAAGCGATAAAGTTGAAGAACGCGGCCCAGGCGACGGCATATTGCGGCCTGAGCACACGCGTGGAGACGATCGTCGCGATCGAGTTTGCCGCATCATGCAGGCCGTTCAGGAAATCGAAGAAAAGCGCGACCGCGATCAGTCCGATAAGCAGCGGGAAGGCGAGGGATGCGTCCATCAGACGTTCTCGATCACGATGCCGCTGATTTCGTTAGCCACGTCCTCGAACCGGTCCATGACCTTCTCGAGTTCGCCGTAGATCTCACTTCCGATGATATAGGCCATCGCGTTCGATTCCCGGTGGCGAAGCACCAGCGCCTTCAGGCCCCGGTCGTGCAGTTCGTCGGAGTGGCCCTCGACGCGGGTGACTTCCTCGGCGATGGCGCTCAGCCGCGGCGCATTGGTGTTGATGCGCTCCAGCAACGGTATCGCCTCGGCTATGAGATGCGCCGCCTGGACGATGGCTTCGCCCATTTCCTGCATGATCGGATCGAATTCCTTCTGTTCGAACAGGCGGATCGTCTTCACCGTCTTGTGCATCATGTCGATCGCGTCATCCATCGACTGGATCAAATCCTTGATGTCGACGCGGTCGAACGGCGTGATGAAGCTCCGCCGCACGGCGAGCATCACCTCGCGGGTGATGTTGTCGGCCTCGTCCTCGAGCGTAACGATGCGCTCGCAGTGCCGTTCGGTGTCCTTGCCCTTGAGCAATTCGTTCAGCGCATCGGCCGCACCCACGATGGTGCGCGAATGCTGCGCGAAAAGGTCGAAAAAACGGTCCTCTCTCGGCAAAAGTTTACGAAACCAGCTGAGCATGCCATCCATCCCATATGAAATTTTTATGCGCCCCTCATAAAATAGGGCACCTTGCAATAAAAGTGTCACAATTGGCCTGCGGCCGATTCTTTTGCGGTTTTCCCCGGCGCAAGACTGTGTTTCGCCTCGGTGCGATACACGGAACACCGTGCGCGCGAATGCGTTTCCTTCTCAAGCGTTCTGAACGCGCACTGTGTTTACTGTTCGAAGGTGTAAGATGAGAAAGCTTGCAATCATCATCGTGGCACTAACCACCGCGATCAGCGGGGCAGGGCCTTCATTCGCCGAAAACTGGGGCGATTCGCACTCCGTTCAGAGCCGGGGGACTTTTGGCGATTCCGGTGTCAGAAACAGAAACTTCGGCAATCGCTGTGCTTACTATCGGTGTGGCAACAGGTATAGCTACAACAGGCGCTACTACGATCGGGACTATTACCGCTATCGTCGCCACAATGACTCCGGTCTGATCATCGGCGGTCTTGCGGCGGGTGCCTTGATTGGCGGGCTGATCGCATCGCAGCCTAGGGCGCCGCGATACGTCGGCGACGACCATGTCAGCTGGTGCTATAACCGTTATCGCTCGTATCGCGCCTATGACAATACCTATCAGCCCAACTATGGCCCAAGGCGGCAATGCGTGGGGCCGTAATACGCCGGAGATTCGCATGCGTGCGTGATCGCTGAATGGATATAGATGCTGCTTAGAGAAAAGCCTTTTTGCAGCGCTATGTCGCAATTTCGCGTAAACTATTCTCTCGATCAATCCTCCATATTTCCATGGATCCGGCAGGATATACTAAGTGCGTAGATGCAATACATTGCATTTTCGTGATAGCTTCCTGACGTCTATTTGGAAAGTCGATGCGAAGACAATAATATTGGGAAATATCGCGCAGATTTGCCCTGAGGGGATCTGAGAAATAGCGGGCGACCAGCGGGATGAAGACCTCATCAAAAACGCGCATGGCTTACCTTGAAGCTGCACGGGGAATAGCCTCGATCATCGTGGTCTTTCATCATTTCCTGCTTGGGTTTTCACCATCACTCAAGGCGTCCGTGACAGAAGGTGGGCTGGCACACACGCCGCTTTATCTGTTCGTAAACGGCACCGGCGCCGTGGCTTTTTTCTTTGCACTCTCCGGCTTTGTGCTGACACTCAAGTTTTATCAGCAATTCTCGGCCTCGGATTTGGCCGCCGCGATCGTCAAACGGCTACCGCGGCTTGCGCTCCCGACTGGGTTGAGCATGATCATCGGCGCCGCGATCCTGCTTTATCTGCCTGATTCATACGTTGCCGCAGCCAGGATCACAGGATCTGGGTGGCTTGCGACTTTTGCCGGTGTGGGGTTCTCGCAGGATTTCGTTCCCGGCTTTGCGGATGCTGCGCGCAATTCGCTTCTCGTCTTTCTTTGGCCTGGTCATAGCCAGTACAATTCGAACCTGTGGACGATGGTATTCGAGTTCTACGGCAGCTTGCTGGTCTTTGGGTTGGTGGCGATATGTAGTCTCGCGCCGTTGCGTCGCCAGGGAGCCGTCGTCGCAATCCATCTTCTTCTGGTTTTGATCTGCGTCGTCCTGCATAAGTTGAATTTCGTGCCTTTCATCGCGGGGTCGTTGATCGCCTTTTTCTATTGCAAACGCCCCGCCTTGTTTCAGCTTGCACCTTCGGCGGTCGGCGTGCTGATCCTCATCATGCTGGCAGGCTATTCGACTGATAACGAGACCGCGCTCATCCTGGCCGCGGGGGCGACGATGATCCTGCTCCTGGGCGTCCCGTTGCTTGAGCGTCGGCTTGGCGGCACGGTCGGGCTCTACCTTGGCCAGCTATCGTTCCCTCTCTATCTGGTGCACGTGCTCGTTCTCGTCAGTGCGACCAGTGCTGCCTACACCGCGCTTGCGGGCTACGCATTGCCGCGTTGGAGTGTGTTGATGCTCTGCCTTGGTTTGACCTGGGTAATCTCGCTCACAGCGGCTATCCCGTTCATGCTGCTGGAAAGAGTCTGGGTCCCAGCACTTAATAGGTGGACACGGGCATTCCTGCGGTTCGTCAGGATGCCAACCGAGATTCAGCTCCCTGACGCAAAATGAGTCCCCCTCGGTCCTCATTTTCCAATCGTTGACATAACGGTGTGTCTGTTCGGAAACGGCCGTATCGCCCATCGTCAGGCCAAATCGGCAACGCAGTGCCACACCTGATTTCGGTGTGGCGGAACGGTTCAAGTAGAAATTGCCATAACTGAAAGATTCAGGCGCTATTTCGGATGGTTGTCGATGTGGCTGAAATATATTGGAGGCCTCGCCCGGAATTGAACCGGGGTACAAGGATTTGCAGGCTTTTCATGGGCATTGAAATCTATACAGAATTTCGCGGCGTGTCGCGTTCATGTTGCGATCAGCTCAGGAGCGAGCTTGCCGCCTCGGCCAATTCTGTGCCGTCATCCGTCCGCGGGAACAGGTGTCCGTAGACGTCCATCGTCATCACGATCGACGAGTGCCCCATCCTTTCTTGCACCATCTTCGGGGGCAAGCCAAGACCGCCGTCTTCCTTGCGATTGATCAGCCAACTCGCATAGAAATGGCGCAGCGCGTGCAAGCCGGGGTACTTCGCGGCAAGTATAGGATTGCCCTTGGCGTCCTTCTTTCCGCTATTCACGGTGACGCCGGCGCGAACCATTGCAGGCTGCAGGCCCTTTGAAACCACGTTCGAGTGCGAGCGTGAATCTCCGTCGGGATTGGCGAAGACGAAGTCGGTGCCGTTGGCTTGCTTCAGCTTCTGCTGCTTGAGGGCGCTGATGACCAAGGGAGGGACGGGGATCGTCCTGATCCCTGCTTCGGACTTCGGCTTGCCGATTTTCCGATACTGGTCCACCCGCTGCCGTATCGTGATCTCGGCGCGCTTCATATCGACATCCTGCCAGCGCAAACCGCGCAGCTCGGATGACCGCATTCCCGTGAAAATGACAGTGAGCAGGAGAGGGCGCCAGTTCCCCTCCAGGGCAGCAATGAGAGCTTTGATCTCGTCGCGCGTCGGTATATCGACGCCGACCTCAAGGCGCCCCTTCTGGCGTCGCTCAGACCGCCGCTCGCGGCCTTTCCTTCCGCCTCTTATGTCTCGAACCGGGTTGCGAGATCCCAAGCCTCGCTCGATGGCGTCTCCAAATATCGAACCCAACGACGTCAGGACCTTCTTCGTCATCGCGGCCGATCGGCCTTCGCTTCTCAAGCGGTCTTCAAACTCGCGGACGGACGGCACCGAAGCCTTGGACAGTAGCGTCGAGCCGATGAACGGAACGATGTGGTTTTGAAGGTGGTTCTTCCGCTGGTCGACGGTCGAGCGCTCCAGGCCAGCATTCTCACCTGAAGCAATCCAGAGCTTGCCAGCCTTCTCGATGGTAACACTCGCACTATCCGCTACGTGGGTGCCTTCGCGGACCTCGACGCTGGCTGTCGCCGAGAATGCGTCGGCTTCTTTCTTCTTCTGAAAGGTCTTCAGCCTGCGGATGCCGGTCGTGTCGACATAATCGACGACCCACGCCGACTTCTCCACGCCTTTAGGTGTCTTCCATTCCCTCTTTCTAACGCTCATGGCCAAACGCTCCCTCTCAGAAAGGTATGTCGTCGTCTAGGTCGCGGCTGTACTTGGCTTGCGTCTTCGGAGGTTCCTCCTTCTTCTCCGGCTCTCTGAGCGGCTCCTTCACCGGCCAGTCAGGCGCTTTCAAATTGGATTTCCTGAGAGCTTCCTGCATGGCTTTACCAGCTCCGAACCAGTCTCCTCCCTGAGCCTTATTGTCTTCGTGGATCTGAATGAACTCATCGATCCGAGGCCACAAAATATCTATATAGTGATTAAGTGGGATCGTCTTGTTTCTGGTCGCGAAGAAAAACGGCCAATGCGTTTTGGCAAACTCGAGTCGCCTTTCCTCTTCAAATGTCGGGAAGAACTCACGGCGGCTGGCAAGGTTGAGGCTCCGAACGCCTTCGCTGACGTCCCAGAATTCATCCCAGGTAAGTTGATGGCCATATTCTCGATCGACGACGGTCTCTTGAGCCGCGGCCGCGACGATTGCTCGCTCGACGACCGTAGTAATGGTTTGGCCTTTTAAGCGGGACATATACTCCAAGATGAACCGCGTTTTTGGATCCAGCCTGATTGTCAGTGTTTCGGTTTTCCCAGACTTGGTTGTGTCTTTCGCCATATCTCAATCCCCGTTGTCCACACGCACTTACACGTAATGCACGACAAGTGCAAATAATGCTTGACGACTCCGCCCGCTTGGTTAATTCTCCGTGTACTTTCACATAAGTACAAAGGAGGCATGTGAATGACGAACGTAGGGGAAACGAGTGTCGAGCTCGAGTTGGTTTGGGAGGTCGATCAAATTGCGAAACTGATTGGCCGCACGCATCGGCAGACAAACCATCTGCTGGCAAAGGGGCAACTGCCTGCAAAGAAGGTTGGGGGACGGTGGGTCGCCGAGCGCAGCAAGCTCATCGCCTTTTTCATGGAGAGTGCAGCGTGACCCAGAAAGCAAATGGCCCGGCAAGCGTTGGCGCGCTTCCGGACCGTGGTTCCATCAATTCCGAGCAGGAGAAAGATATGAACAAGGCAGTAGATAACACGACTTCGAATTCAGGACCAGCCCGCAACTTCGCCGGTCGTACTCACAAGGAGATTTTGGACGCTCTGGAAGATGTCGATGTCTCAATCGGCGAACTGCGCCGCGCGACCATGGTGCTGGACGAGTACGTGAATTTCGAAATCAGGGCTGGCAACTGCGGTCGCTTCAAAGAGCATTGCAACCTTACCCCCGAACAGGTCGACGGCATTCTCTACATGCTCGTCCATGTGCGGGACATGTGCTGGAATTTGGAGAGGGCGAATGACCGAGCCTATGGGCGGGAGGCACAGTCATGAGCAAGCCCATAACCGCACGTATCGCCACCGATCTTTCTGCTGTTTCACGCCGCCGATTCCTCGGGGTGGTCGCTGTCGCCGCCATCCCCGCGACGGCGACGGTGGCCGGCCCCTCCGTTGCTGCGCCAATGTCGGCGCAAGAGCGTTTTGACTTCCACATGGCCGAACTCAAGAAGGCCGCGGAAGAAATAGACCCCACGATCGGCGAATGGGTTTACGCCGGCAAGCCCGGCAACGGTACGCCTTGCACCTTAGTTTTGACGGCGTACCGCAGGACCGGTCAATATGAAGGTGACGGCTTATACGAGGCGGGCTCCCCGAACTGGAATGGCAAGCGAACCAAGTATGAGGTTCGCCTTATCGCGCCCAGTTCAGAAGGCCAGCGGCGGTTTGAAGTCTCTTGCCCCGGTGAACGGATGCATTTGACCGAAACCAAGCTCCGTACCTTCATCGGGCGGAGGGTCGCGTGATGACGTCTCCCACCAGCAGCATCAAATCGATGTTCCAGACCCAGGTCAGGAACGCTCGCATCGGCGTCGAACAGATCGAAGCCGTTTCCACGCATCTGGCCCAGTTGATGCACAACTTCCACGGCAACCTTTCCGGCCACGGCTGGGAGATTTGCGTCAGTCACGAGGTTGGTGCGGAAATGATCCTCATCAAGCCCGCGCGCAGAGGTTTGGGGGTGACCCGATGACTCAGTCTCTCACCAAGCGCGAACAACTGGAACTTCGGATCGAAGAGATGATCGCCCTTCTCGATCTGCTCGATGGAGATCCAGATCTCGAAGAAAACGGCGACGAGCGCGACGTCGGCATGCCGGCTTGTTGGGCTCAGTCATACAAGTCCGGCCAGACCCTCATCCTCGAAGACGACGAGGACGGTGGCGACACCGAGCCGAACGGCGACGAATTGGACACTGGTTCTTCCGAAGACGAAGGAGGCGTTGGCCCATGGCACTGACACCCGAAGCAGGTACGGCAAACAAGGCGCCAAAAGCTCCTACCAAAATGCGCGTTCAGATCATCGACAAGGGGCTTCCCGTCGGCCTTCCGGTGACCGTGTCCGGACGCGATGCCTGGGCGTTGCAAAGGCTCATCGACGCGGGCGCTCGCGGCTTCAGTTCAGTCGAAAATCCGGCACCTCGGACTTCGCACTACATCTGGAAGCTTCGCCGGTTCGGCTTCGCCATCGAAACCGAACACGAACCGCACGGCGGCGCCTATCCCGGCACGCATGCCAGGTATCGGCTGCATTCTGAAATCAAGGTCCTCGAAGGGAGGACGGCATGACGGAGGCCCGATCTCACCTCGACGATCATGCCGTTACGGCAGCAGCAGAGTGGGTCGCGGACAACGAGCCGCGCCCCGACGTTATCCCTGCAATCAAGGACAGGTACGGCCTGTCCGCTCTTCAGGCAGCGGAGGCCTGCGCGCTGGCGCAGAAGATCCGTGTAGCTCGGAGGGCTGACATATGAGGAAGTTTGCATCTGTGCCGCCCCGTGTGTGGCAGGCTGATCTGAAAGCCATTCGTGGCGATACTGAAGCCATCGTGGTCCACTATCACCTCACCACGAGCGGGCATGCCAACATGCTCGGCCTGTACTATGTGCCTGTCGCATACATCGCTCACGAGCTTGGAATTTCCTCAGAAGGGGCTTCGAAGGGGCTTCTGAGCCTCATGCAAGCCGGCATCTGTGAATATGATTTCGATCGTGACCTCGTTTGGGTGCGAGAGATGGCGGCCGACCAAGTCGCGCCGCAGCTTTCACCAAAAGATAAGCGCGTGAGGGGCATCGCAGAACAGCTCGCCATGCTGCCTATCTGCCCGACAACGTTGGGCTTTTACCAAAAATATCGTCTTCCATTTCACCTCCATGACGAGCGTTGCCTTGAAGATTTCGAGATGGCTATCACGGATTTTGGCGAAGCCCCTTCGAAGCCCCTTCGAAGCAAGGAGAAGGACAAGGATAAGGACCTAGGAGAAGGAAAAGGACCATCGGGCTTAGGAACAGCGAGGTCATCAAAAGCCGCTTCTCCGCAAGAAACTATGTTCACACCGTTTCCCATTCCGTCGTCACCGACCGAGGGGCGAGACTTTCTATCTCGACATCTCGTTCCGAAGTCACAAATGGATGAGTGCCTGAAGCGGCTCCTCGGCGGCAACCTCACGCCCTTCGATCTCGAAGGTATCGTCGAGACGAGGGGGGCGGCATGAAGCAACTCAGCCTTTTTGACTGGGCAGATGATCAGTCGCGGGACGGGGTTGGTTGGCGCCGATCCGCGGAGATCATCGACGTGATGCCCGCGCTGATCGGAAAGATTGCCGCCGAACCCGTCTGGCCGCCTACACCGAAGGCCGGGGAACTCATCCTCTTGAGGAGAGGGGCGGCGGCATGACGGTATCTATTCGCCATCTTCCAATCTTCGACACCGTGCCCGGCAGCGAGTATGGCGCGGGCTTTTTGCTTCACGTCGAAAAGACAGGGTACCCCGAGACCTACGACGGTGTCTCGACCTCGAAGCCGGAGCTGCTGGAAGGTGTTCGCTTCCTGACCGACGAGATCAAGGTTGTCACCAGTCTTCGCCTCGGCGGGGATTGGGTGCCTTGTGCTCTGTGCCGGCCGACGAGTCCTAAATGCCAGAAGGGCAGGCTGGCTTACTTCCCGCTCGAGAAGACGGTTTGCTTCGTCGGCCGCAACTGCGCTCAAAAGCATATGGGCGATGCCTACAACGACGCGCAGCAGCTTTGGGATCGGCAGAGCCGTTCGCGGGCTGTCATCAAGCGCTGGGCCGACATGCAGGCGAGGCTGCCCGAGTGGGAGGCATTCGCGCTGCGCATCAAGCCAGTCGCTCGATCGCTGCAGTGGATGCACGAGAAGCTTCACGACGATGCGCCCGAGTTTGCTCTGACCGCTTACGACGCACTGAAGTGGACATCGGGCCTGATTCGCGCCTGGGAGGATATCGGCGTCAAGGATGATGCCGGCAAGCCTATCCTGCAACACATGGAGCTTGGCAAGGCTGAGGGGTGGCGGTTCTTGCGCCATGACTTCCGCCCGCTGAAGACACTCCAACGCCTTCAGGCGACGATGAAGGAGGCCGCCACGGCGCTGCCCGTCCTGACCGACAGCGAGGACCAGGAAACGATGATGGAGATCATCAGGAGGGGCAGGGCCGCGTTCGGCGTAGCCAAGTCTCTCAACGACCTAGACGACGAGATGGTCGCCGCCCGCCGGTTCTTCGCCACCGGCAACCTTCGGCTGTTCGAAGCATGGTTCAAATCTGGTGGGAGTCCGTGGTCGAAGCTCGAATTCTATCGCAAGGCCAACGTCATCTACCTGCGCTCGGAGTCGGAGAGGGGCGCCGGCTACTGCAATCTTACAGTCCTGAAGGACTTGGACGGCGAACCGCCGCCCCGGTTGGAAGAATTCGCATGATAATGGCAACAGAACGAGGGCATGAAATGAGTTGGTATGTGGTTCGAACGGTACCGGGGCAGCAAATGCGAGCGATGGCTGAGTTTTCCGAGATGCAGCTCGAAGCTTACTGCCCAATGATGAAACGCGAGATCCGGCACCACCAGACGAAGAAGTGGATGCTACGCACTTACCCGCTGTTCAGCGGTTATGCCTTTGCATCGCTTCATGGTGATGCCGATTTCCACAAGCTTTACCGGATGAAGTCGGTTCATGCCGTCCTCGGCGGCGACAAGGGGCCGATCCCAGTGCCGTTAGAAGACATCAATACGCTCTTGCAGGAGGAAGCCAGGGGAGCATTCGATGTGATGCGCCCGGCCGGCCGGCCGGTGCTCAAGCAAGCCGACCGCGTCATGATCACCTCGGGGCCACTGCAAGGGCATTATGGCTCCATCACCACTGCGTCTGGAAAGCGCTCTGTCCGCATGCTTGTGGAAAGCATTGCGGATATGCGCGAAATCAACATCAACGTTGCAAAAGTCGAGCTTGTGGCATAAATATTGCGCAAGCATTTTGCAGGCCTGATGCTGCTGGGGGCCATCGTTGTCACCCACGGGGCCTAGGCGGAGCTAGCTGCTCCGCCACCCAATCCAGAAATGCGCCCTTTTTCCATTTCCTTTTCGGTCAGTTGCTGGCGCCTTAGCCACGCGCACCCCTGCATGCGATGCTTCGCGCTCGCTCGACAATTTGCAGCGGTTACTCCGACATGCGGCCGCCCGCATGCCAATGCCTCGGCTCGTACGACTTAGAACCTCCCGGCGCTGCAAGCGGGTCCTTTCCCGGGGAAGCCAAGGCTGGCGGACGTCATCATCACAAGGAGACTTAAAATGGAAACGGTGAACCTTTCCACGTTCAACGGCTTCAAGGTCGAAGTCGTCCCTGAAGGCACGAAGATTCGCGACGTCCTCGGCAAGAAGCCCGAGATCACGATCGACGACCGCACCATCGGCATCGCCGGCCACCGCCTCTACTGCACGGAAACGACCTGGGACCGCCTCAAGGCCGGCACCGAGGATAAGCAGGCGGACGTCCTCGCAGAAGACAGCACGGTCGACAATCCGCCCGCCGACGACAAGCCAGCCGCGAAGAAGGCTCCGGCCCGCAAGAAGCCGGCCGCCAAGTAAGCAGCCCTGCCGCGGGCAAAGCGGTTTTACATTTGAAAGGCATCCCCATGTTCATCGCCCTCAAAAGGATTTCCGAAGTCGGAGGCTCGCGCGCGACCTTTGAGCTAAACGTTCGCTTCACTTCGATCGTTGCCGTAGAAAGCGAAAATCGTAAGGGCCCCGATGACGAGGAGCTTTGCTGGATATACATCGGTTCCATTCGTCTCCTCGTGGTCAAGACGCGCGAACTCGCCGACTTGGTGGCCTGACATGGGTACCATCACTCGCATTGTCCGCATCAAGGACGGGACGGCCGAAGCCGCCTTGAGGGCGTTGGTCCACGATGCCTCGCTTTATGCCGATCGGCCTGAAAGCGTTCGTGACATCGTTGTCTCGATCAAGTGGGAAGAAGGGGCGATGATAGCCGTCGGCGCGTGGAACTCCGATGTTGACGACTCCACGAAGATGATCGCGCCGCTCCCTCATCCCAGCGCTTCCCCAGAGGAGCGTCGAGCTTGGGCAGAAGCCTATGCAAACGACGTGGTGGGCTGGCGGTCATGAGTGCACCGAAGGGAAACCAGTTCTGGAAGGCTCGTAGCACACATGGGCGAAAGCCTATCTTCGCAAACCCGGACGATCTGTGGGATGCATGTGTCGAGTATTTCGAATGGGTAGAGGCGAACCCGCTATGGGAAGCCAAGCCCTTCGCCTACCAGGGCATCGTGACGATCGAGAACGTCGCCAAGATGCGGGCAATGACGCTCGATGGGCTGACGCTCTTCCTCGATATCGATCCTGAGACGTGGTCGAACTACCGCAAGAGGAAAGATTTTATCGGGGTCGTATCGCGCGTGGAGCGGGTGATACGCGATCAGAAGTTCTCCGGCGCCGCTGCCGACCTTCTGAACCCGAACATCATCGCTCGCGATCTAGGTCTCGCCGACAAGAGCGAGTTGACGGGAAAGGGTGGTGATCCGGTGCAGGTCGTAATCTCATCTCAGGACGCCAATCTGCTGTGAGCTTTGTGCCTACCTCTGACCAGCTTCGGGCGATAGACCTTCAAGGCTCAGCGGCCACACACTGCATGCTCTATGGCGGATCTCGCTCGGGTAAGACGTTCATCAACCTGCGTTCGATCCTCGTAAGGGCACTAGCTCATCGCAGCCGGCACGCTGTGCTTCGATACCGCTTCAATCACGTGAAGCAGTCTGTGGTCTACGACACGCTTCCGAAGGTGCTCGACCTCTGCTTCCCCGGGGTCGCTGAACGCAGCAAGCTTGATAAGACCGACTGGTTTCTCGGCCTGCCCAATGGCTCGGAAGTCTGGTTCGGTGGCCTCGACGATAAGGAACGAACGGAAAAGATCCTCGGCCAGGAATACGCCTCGATCTTCCTGAACGAGTGCAGCCAGATCAGTTGGGCCTCGCGAAACATGGCGATCACCCGACTGGCGCAAAAGACGCCGCTGCGGCTCAAAACGTACTACGACTGCAACCCGCCTCCGAAGGGCCACTGGACTTACAAGCTCTTCATCGAAGGGGTATCGCCGGACACTCGGAAGCCAGTTCCTTATGCCGATCAGCACGTAGCGATGCTGATGAACCCAGAGGGGAACAAGGCCAACCTCGCATCTGGCTACCTGGAGCAGTTGCAGGCGATGCCGGAGAGGATGCGGCTTCGCTTCCTTCTTGGGCAGTTCGCCGACGATTCTGACAGCGCGCTGTGGTCGGTGGAGCTTCTGGAGCAAAGCCGCCTCGCTGGCGAACTCCCCGACATGCTCCGTATCATCATCGCGGTAGACCCGTCTGGTTGCTCCGGCGACGAGGACACGCGATCGGATGAGATCGGGATCGTCGTCTGCGGTCTCGGTGTCGATGGCAAGGGCTACATCATCGAGGATCTTTCAGGCCGATACGGTCCTTCCGGCTGGGGTCGAGTGGTGGCCGATGCCTTTGACCGCCACGAGGCTGACCGGGTCGTTGCTGAGACGAATTTCGGCGGAGCGATGGTCGGAGAGATTATCCGTGTCGCTCGACCTGGAACGCCGTTCACAGAGGTCAGGGCGTCACGCGGCAAGGTGGTGAGAGCTGAGCCAATCGCCTCCCTGTTCGATCAGGGGAAGGTGATCATGGCGGGGTACTTCCCCGAAATGGAAGACCAGCTGCTTGGCATGAGCACCGCAGGTTACACAGGCTCGCGGTCGCCTGATCGGGCCGATGCCATGGTCTGGGGGGTCACAAGCCTCTTTCCGGCGCTGACAAAGCGAGAGGCCGATCCTCTGGTCAGGAGAACCGTGACGTCCGTCACATCGAACAGCGCCTTGAAGGCCAAGTTGAGAGGTAAGCGAACATGAGTGGATTGCTTGGCGGCAAGACGACGAAATACCCGGACCCGGAGCCACCGGCCACGATGCCGGATGCTGACGATCCGTTGGCAAAGCGCACCCGTCGCAAGTCCGCCGGAACCATCGCATCGCCCAGCAGCTCGACGGCTGACAAGCTGGCGACCGTTCCCGGCACCCTCGGCCGCGAGTTCTCGCGTTCTACCCTCGGAGCGAATTGATGACCGATCAGGCCGGCCGTGAGCTGATGGAGATGGGCGAACGCCTGTTTTCCGCCAAAGGAAGTCTCGACAGCCTTCACCAGGAGATTGCCGAATACTTCTACTGCGAGCGCGCCAACTTCACGACCGAGATCACCTTAGGCGCGGAGTTCGCTTCGCACCTGACGGACTTCTACCCGACCTTGGTGCGCCGCGAGCTTGGCGATCAAATCGGCTCGATGGTTCGTCCGTCTGATAGGCCTTGGTTCAAGGAAACCGCCTCGAACGAACGGATTTCCCGCGACCGTGAGGCTGCAGGCTTCCTCGAATTCATGACGGACGTGAACCGCGCGATCCTGTATTCGCGTGACAGCGGCTACCGGCGGGCCGCCAGCGAGGTCGAGCACGACTTTTCCGCATTCGGCATGGGCTGGATGCAGGTGAGCTATAACAAGAAGCGCGACAACCTCCTCTTCCGCTGCCACCATCCGAAGAAAATGGCAGGCTGTGAAGGTCCCGATGGCCAGGTCAACCATGTCCACCGCAAGGAAGACATGAAGGCGCACGCGATGGCTTACCTCTTCGGCGAGGCAAAGCTACCTCAGGCGGCCAAGAACGCGCTGAAAGACAAGAACCTCAAGGACTCGTTCAAGGTTCAGCACTGCTTCGTTCCGCTCGACAAATACGAGCCGTACCGCAAGTTTCCCAAGGGTGCGAAGTGGGCGGACGTCTATGTCGCCGAAGACGGTTCGATCCTTCAGGAACTGCCGGCCTTCACCTTCGATTACGTCGTCCCGCGATGGAAGACGGTCAGCGGCAACTTCTACGCCTTCAGCCCTGCCACCATCATCGCCTTGCCTCAGGCTCGCATGATCCAGCGAATGATGATGACGATCATCGAGGCGGGCGAGAAGCAGGTAGACCCGCCCATGATCGCCACGCAGGACGCGGTTCTCTCGCCGATCGACCTGTCTTCGAACGGCGTGACCTACGTGGACAGCGAGTACGATGAGCGCCTTGGCGCTGCCCTTCGTGCCGTTGACATGGGCAAGAACACCGGCCTTGGGGTCGATCTGCTCAACGACGCGCGTGCTCGCCTGGCAGATGCCTTCTTCATCAACAAGCTGCAGCCGGTCGCATCGGCACAGCGCCAGAAGACGGCCTACGAAACCTCGCAGCTTGTCTCCGAATATATCCGCAACGCCCTGCCGCTCTTCGAGCCGATTGAGGATGAATGGACGGGTGCAACGCTGGATCTCGTCACCGAGAAAGTGATGCGCGCTGGCGGCTACGGTGAGGTTGATCGCAATGGCATTCCGGTTGATATGCCCGATGCGCTCCTCGGCCAGAACGTCACGCACGAGTTCAACAATGCGCTGAAGGAAGCCCGCGACCGTCAGGCCATCAACGGCTTTCAGGAAGGTGGCGCTATACTTCAGGCGGGCATTGCGCTCGATCCTTCCATCCGCACCGACGTCGATGTCCGCAAAGCGTTCCGTGATGCCTTCGGCGTTGTTCCTGGCGCACGCGCCGACTGGCTTGTCGACGAGAAGCAGGCGGAAGCCGCTCGCCAGCAGATGCAGCAGGAGATGGCCGAACAGCAGCAGATCGCCAAACTGGGGCAGGGTGCCGAGGTAGCCGGACAGGTCGGCAACGCCGCTCAGACGATTCAGGAGGCGATGAATGCCTAAGCGCGCATATCGCCCCTGGCATCCTGTGGGCGTCCGGGCGGACAACAATGCTCCGGCCAACGACCTTGAAATCCGCAAGGCCGATTGCGCTTCACTGCAGGCTCTCGCCGCTGGTGTGGCGACGGAAGAGCAGCAGAAGCGAGCGTTCGGCGCGATCCTGCATATCTGCGGCGTCAACGACTTGGAATTCCTGCCTGACGAGCACGGCGGGGAGCGCGACAGCGCGTTCAAAAGTGGGAAGCGGCATGTTGGCCTGCAGCTCCGCAAGCTCGTCTCTTTCCCTTTAGATTTCCTGACAGGTGAAAAACATGGCTGATGAAAACAATTCCGGTGGTGAAGTAGACCCGAACGAAGCAGGTGCCGGCGGTGGCGCTGGCGGTGCTGGTGCCGGCAGTGGCGGCAATGGTGGCGAGAACGCTGGTGGCGCAGGCGCTGCTGGCGGTGCGGGGGGCGAAGGTGGAGCAGGTGGCTCCGCTGATGGTGCCGAACTGCAGGCCTTCCGCGAGAAGCTTGCCGGCGGCGACGAAGCAGTCCTGAAACAGCTCGGCCGCTACAAGTCGATCGATGCCATCTCCCGCGGCTTCCGCGAGGCCTACAACAGCGCCAAGACGGCCGGCAAGAACGTCACGTTGACGGACAAGTCCACGCCCGAAGAGGTGAAGGCCTTCCGCGCTGCCAACGGCATCCCAGACGAAGCGACGGCTTACCCCGGCGACTTCCGCGAGGGCTTCGCCGCTTCCGACGCTGACAAGGCCATTCTCGGCGATTTCAAGGCCGCCATGCACGCCAAGAATGT
The DNA here is from genome assembly GCF_030380735.1 of Rhizobium sp. S152. GTDB lineage: Bacteria > Pseudomonadota > Alphaproteobacteria > Rhizobiales > Rhizobiaceae > Rhizobium. Next base: position 446,525 of record NZ_JAUDRZ010000030.1, read on the forward strand.
CCCGCCGTCGGTGGCTGGCGCTGCTCTCGACTGGTATCAGGACTTTGCCACGGCCCAGCAGCAGCAGCTCGACGGCCATATGGTGAAGGTCGCGAAGGAAACCCAGACGGCGCTGCGCAATGAGTGGGGCGGCGAATACGACGGCAACATCGCGGCTGCCGACCAGCTCATGACGACGCACCTCGGCCAAGACGGCTACCAGGAACTGCTCGGCCTACGCTTCATGGATGGCTCGCGCCTTCAGGATCACCCCGGCTTCGTCAAGATGATGGCGCAGATCGGCTCCGATTATTACGGCGGCACGGCGATCCTCACCGGCGACGTCGAAGCGACCTCGAAGACGGTTCAGGAGAACATCAACGAGCTGCTGAAGCTCCGCGAGACCGACGAACGCAAGTATTTCAGCGACGAAGTGCAGGGCAAGCTGACGAAGCTTTACGCACAGCGCGACAAGATCAACGCCCGCAAGGGCTGATTACCTCCCAGGTGTTGCCATCATGGCAATACCTTCGCGGCACCCCGGCGACGGCCCCGCAATCGATACCGAAATGACAGTCTGATGTGACGCCCCGATCAAAGCGACGGCGCGGCCCCTTGGTTCGCCAAGACACCCCGCGCCCGCAGCGAGCGGCACCCTGATCACGGCCTGAAATCAACTCCCTCAATCAGCAAAAGGATTTTTGCAATGGCATACGTCATTACAAAAGATCAGTACCGTGATGAGTGGGTCGTCGCATTTCAGCGCGGCGAAACCTACCTCAAAGACCGGGTAGTCCGCGAAGACATCACCTCTGGCCTGACTGCGAAGTTCTCGGTCCAGGGCGTTGCCGGTCGCATGACCACCCGCGGCACGAACGGGCTTATCCCGTCCCGCAACCGCACCGACAGCATGCAGACGATCACGCTGCAGGAGAAGCACACGAAGGAAACCCGCACGGGCTTCGACGTGTTCACCGCGCCTGCCAATCTTCGTCAGGGCATGCAGAATGCCGGCGCCAAGACCGCAGCTCGCGAGATCGACTACACGATCATCGACGCGCTGGCGACCGCGACCAACGTTTACAACTCCGGCACGGCGGTCACCTCGACCTTCGGCAAGATTGTGGACGAGCTGTCGCAACTCTGGGGTCAGGACATCAACTCGGGCGACGAGATCACCTGCCTCTGGACTCCGAAGGCATGGGCTCGCCTGCTCACCATCGCCGAGTTCAAGTCGGCGGACTACGTCGATGCCAAGCCGCTCGTCGGTCTGGCTGCTGACCGTCCGAAGATCTGGCTGGGTGCATACCACATCATGCACAACGGCCTTCCCGGCAAGGGCACGGCCACGGCGTCGAACTTCATCTTCGCCAAGAACGCAGTCGGTCACTCCCTGGCCGAAGGCGAAATCCAGACGGACGTCGGCTACAACGGCGAGGATGATTACTCCTACGCCCGCCACACGATCTACGACGGCGCAGTAATCCTGCAGCAGGCCGGCGTGCTCAAGGTCTTGACCGACGACACCGTCGCGTTCTCGTAAGGAGGGTCTGACCCATGGCTTATGATACCAACGGCTTCAAGCTCCTCACAGATGGCCTTTCCGGCTCCAGCACCATGAAAACGTGGCTGCTGGATTCGGTCGACGCCATCGCTTCGGTCAACAACAGCAACTATGTCGCTGACGGCTACCGCAAGGGCGCTCGTCAGGGCGATATCGTCATTGTCCGTACCCGCACGACTACGATCAGCGGCCCGGTCACGGCGATCAACTATTGCTGGGTGATCGATGAGGCGACCGGCACCGACGGGCAGGGCATCGACCTGACCGACGGCCTGGCTGTCACGGCAACCGATACCGACTAACGCCGGTGTCTGGGGGTGTTCGTGTGACGCGAACACCCCTTTTCCCTTTCCATTTACCCGAAGGTCAAAATCATGTCCGACATCCAGAAGCTGGGTGCCAGCCGCTTCATGCCTGCCGATTACTCGATCGGCCGCTATGCGGCGACGGTGCCGTCCGAAACCACGCTCGAAGACGTCCTTCACCCGGAGTACTTCGGCAATCATTTCAGCGTCTTCAAGCAGGGGATGCGCATCGATGTCATTTCCGACGACATGAAGCTCGACTGCGAGCTGCGCGTGGTTGGCGTCTCGAAGACCGCCGCGAAGCTCCGCGTGCTCCGCGTCTACGACGAGAAGAAGGCGATCAAGCAGCCAACAGCAGAGCTTACCCTGCCTGAGGTCAACCACGGCGGCCCGCACCACAAATGGCGGTTCCTTCACGGCGGCAATGTCGTGCAGCACAGCTTCGACACGAAGGAAGCTGCTGAAAAGGCTGCCGAAAAGTATCTCGAACTGCTGAAAGGCGAATGACCTATGGCCGACAAGCTGCAGATCTGGAAGCAGGCTCTGGTTCACCTGGAGAAGTCCACGATCACTACCCTCACTGACGATGTCGAAGCTGTTTACACCTTCAGCAGCGCATGGGATGGCGTGGTCGAAGAGGCCTTCAATTCCGGTGACTGGAACTTCGCCAAGGTGTCTGCAGCCTTGTCGGCCAATGGGGCTGCAACGCCAGCTATCGGCTGGTCTTATGCCTTCGACTACCCCGATGACTGGATCCGAACGCTCACCGTGAGCAACTCGCCGGACTTCCGATCGATCTTCCTCGACTTCCTCGACGAGGGCGGCGGGCTGCACGCCAACGCGAACGTTCTCTATCTGCGCTACATCAGCAAAGCCAAGGCCGCTGATGACCAGATTTCGAAGTGGCCGACGATGTTCTGGAAGTTCGTGGCGCTGAAGTTGGCCTGCGACACCTGTGGCCGGCTCACCAGCGGCGACACACTCGAACAGAAGCTTGAGAAGCGCGTCGAGAAGGCGCTGCGCCAAGCCAAGAGCGTCGATGCCCGCAACGAAAACAACAAGGTTCTCCCTCCCGGCTCGTGGATTCGTGCACGACATGGCGGTATCGGCCGTCTCGGCAACAGCCACGGCGGAACGCTGGTAGGCGGTCAGATCACCTTCGAGGAGGGTGATGTCTGATGCCTCGCGTAAAAGCTCCCGTCTACTCCCTGAATGGTGGCGAGGTAGGCGACGAGGCGTTGTCTCGCCTTGATCTTGAGCGCCTGCAGTTCGCCGGCTCGCTTTACCTGAACCAGCTTCCGCGTGTCGTCGGCTCAATGACGATCCGCCCCGGCCTGGAGCACATTACCGACATCGATATCGGCGACGTGATGCTAATGGAGTACGCCTATTCCGGCGGCTCCGCGCTGATCCCGGTTCTTTCCGATGGTGGCATGCGCGTGGTGAAGGACAATGCCTTCGTCAGCCGCGTTGCCGTCTCCACGGCTATCACCAACGGCGATTTCTCTTCCTTCACGGGCTGGACGGACGTCAGCGTCGGCGGCGCCTCGGCAGTTGCAAGCGGTGGCAATCTTGTTTTGACCGGCACGACGCAGGCGAGGGCGGTTGCGCGGCAGACACTCACGGTTTCAGCCGGCGACCAGCCGAAGGAACACGCCATCCGCCTCGATATCGTGCGCGGCCCGGTCAACCTCCGCCTCGGCACCTCTGCCGGCGCTTCCGACATCCTCGAAGCGCTGGCGCTCGATGACGGTTTCCACTCGATCGCCTTCACTCCCGGTGTCGGTTCGGTCTATCTCGAACTCTCGAACGACAACGCCCGTCAGTCGCTGGTCAATGCTTGCACGATCGAGGCGGCCGGCGTGATGGTCGTTCCCACGCCATGGACGCAAGCCGACCTTGCCGACCAACTTGTTCGGTACCGCCAGCACAAGGACGTGCTCTATGCTGCTTCCGGCGGCGTTTATCAGCAGCGCATGATCCAGCGCCGCAGTTCCACAAGCTGGGGCGTGCAGCGCTACAAGGTCGATGACGGTCCCTTCGTATCGTCGGATGGCGTCACCTCGCTTGCTCCCAGCGGCTTGACTGGCAACATCACCCTCACAGCGAACCGGGCTTTCTTCACAGCGCAGATGATCGGCCGCCTTTTCCGCATCTTCCAAAGTGGGCAGACGGTCAACGAATCCTTCACGAGCGGACCCGCTACCGGCGCCTATATCCGCATTGCCGGGGTGAATGCCGCCCGCCGTTTCAGCTATTCGATCACCGGCACCTGGGCCGGGACGGTACGCCTGCAGGTTTCGGTCGATGACGGTTCCGGTAACCCGACCTCGTGGACGGATGTTTCGACCTTCACCGGCAACGCCTCGGCCAACTACACCGACAGCGACAACAACGTCGTGAAGTATTTCCGCTTTGCTCTCGGATCGGGCGACTATTCAAGCGGCACCATCGTTACCGGCCTTGTCTACGCTGGCGGCAGTCAGTCGGGCATTGTCCGCGTTACCGACTTCACCAGCGCCACCACCGTTGGCGCCGAGGTCATCAAGCGCCTGTACTCAACGACCGCTTCTTTCGAATGGGATTATTCGGTCTGGTCCGACTATGACGGCTGGCCTTCCGCTGTCGAGAAGTTCGGCGGCCGCTTGTTCTGGGGGCAGGGCGATTTCGCCTACGGTTCGGTCTCGGATGCCTACAAGAGCTTCGACGACACGGTCGAAGGCGACTCCGGGCCGATTGCCCGCTCGATCGGCACCGATACCGACCGCGGTATCCTGTGGCTGATCGGCCTCGAGCGATTGCTCGCCGGCACCGATACCGCCGAAATCTCCGTGAAGGCTTCCAGCTTCGACGAGCCTCTGACGGCAAGTGCCTGGTTCCCGGTCGAAAGCTCCACGCGCGGCTGTCTCAATCTGCGCTCGGTGAAGTGCGACAAGGACGGCATCTTCGTGCAGACATCCGGCACCGCGCTTTTCGCGCTGTCGGCCGAACAGGGCACGCTCGATTACAAGTCAAACGACCTGACGGCCATGCACGAGAACATCTGCGACGGCTACGAGGTGGTCGATATCGCCGTCCAGCGCCGGCCGGACACGATCCTGTGGCTGATCCTGGCGAACGGCGAGGCAAGGGCGCTCACCTATGAGCCTTCCGAGAAGGTCATTGCCTGGTCGCGCGTCGTCACCGACGGCCAGTTCAAGCGCGTCAGCACGAACCGTGGAGCCGGCCAGGATGGCGTCTTCTTCGCGGTCGTCCGCAACGGGACGCAGCGCCTCGAACGATTGGCTGACCTGAAGGACTGCAAGGGCAAGCAGATCAATTGCATCGCCGACGGTTTCACACGCTTCACCGGCGCGCCGGCTACCGTCTTCAACGTGCCGCACCTCAATGGCCTGCAGGTGACCGTCTGGGCGGACGGCAAGGCTGTGCGGGATCAGGATAATCTCTACACTGTGACCGGCAATCAGGTGACGCTCTCCGAGCCCGCCAGCAACGTCGTCATCGGCCTGCCTTATGTCGGGCGCTGGAAGTCCACGAAGCTCGCCTATGGCGCTGCTGGTGGCACGGCGCTGTTTCAGAAGAAGCGGGTGGCGCAGCTCGGGCTCTATCTCGTCTCGACGATGCTGGACGGCTTGCGCGTAGGCTACTCGTTTGACGCACTCCGGAAGCTCACCACAACGAAGAACGACAAGCCCATCGCGCCGAACACGCTTTTCGCTGAGTACGACGCCGACATGATGAGCATTTCCAGCGACTGGAGCACCGACAGCCGCATATGCCTCGAAGCAAGGTCGCCTTATCCCTTCACGGCGGCTTCGCTGGTCATGGATGCCACGACGAATGGCTGACATCTCGATCGCGACTGACGACGATATCGCTCGCTTCTACGGCGCTATCGAGTTCCGTTCTAAGTGGGCGGCACGGGCGCTGCGCCGCGGTCGCCTGATCGCTGGATTCGGCGGGCTGCTTGAGATCGAGGACGGCGTTTGGTTCGCTTTCTTCGACGTACCGGCCGAGCATCGGAAGCCATCGATATACCGGCACATCCTGTCGGCATTCAGGGAGGCAAAGGCCAAGGGCGCGCAGGTGTTCAAGGCCAAGTGCACCGAGACCATACCGCGAGCCGTGGCGCTGATGGAGCACCTTGGCTTTGAGCGGACAGATGAAATGATTGACGATGAGGTGGTCTGGGTATGTCCGGCTTCGAAATTCTAGCAGGTGTCGCGGCGGCGGCCGGCACCGCGCTTCAGGTCTCAGGTACCCTTCAGCAGGGCAAAGAGACCCAGGCGCGCTACCAGTATGAGCAGAAGGTCGACGCGCAGCAGGCGGACGAAGCGCAGGCAGCAAGCCAGCGTGACGCCGCCCAGCGCTACAAGGAAGGCCAGTTCCTTCTGTCGCAGCAGCGCGCGGCAATCGCGGGCTCCGGCGGCGACCTCTCCGACCCTTCGGTTATCGACCTGATGGGCGATACGGCGGACGCGACGGCTTACGCGGCGGAATCCGAAATCTACAAGGGCGAGCAGCAGCGGCGAGGGTATGACGACGCCGCCAAGGTCGCCGGCATCAATGCCACCAACGCCATGAAGGCCGCGCGGATCTCCGCCGCCGCTGGCCTCTTCGACGGCATCACATCGATGTACAGCCGCTTCGGTCAGCAGGCCAAGAAGACGGCGCCGGCATCTGCAATCAAGCTTCCGTACGGGTGATCCTGACACATGGTGAACATTCCAACTTCTCGTGACGTAGGCTACGCTGGTACCCGATCGGGACGCATTGCGCCTTCAGGCCCCACGCCAATGATCGGCGCGGCCGTGGCAGGGGCGGGGCAGAACCTTGTTCATGCCGCCTATAACCTGAACGACCTTCAGGCGCAGGAAAAGGCCGACGTTCTCAACGACAAGTCCAACACTGTTTCCACGGCGCTGAACAAGTTCCTGAACGACGAGGAACAGCGCTTCCTGAAGTCGCGGGACGAATCCAGTGAAAGCGGTATCGGTTTTACGCGCCAGTTCATGGAGGGCTACCAGCAGCGCGCCGACGCCTTCGCCAAGTCCAACTTCGAAGGCCTGAACGACGACGCCCAGACTGGCTACCTGAACAATATCCTGACGCGCGGCAACTCGCTGTTCGAGAAGGCGACGGCTTACGAGAATGCCGCCAAGGGCGACTATTACGACCGATCGACAAAGCAGTCGCTGGATGGCATCCGCACGCAGATCGGCGCCAACAGCGCACCTTACGAAGACCTGAAAAAGCAGGGCCTCGCGGCTATCGACGCCACGAACATGCCGGAGACGTGGAAGGCCGACCGCCGCGCCCGGTGGGATTCCGACGCCGCTGAAAGCCGATGGAAGTGGAAGTTTGCCGACGATCCGCGCAACGCACTGCGCGACATCAAGGGCGGCATCAAGGTCGATGCGAAGGGGCTTGCCAACTCCATCACCCAGACGGCCAACCAGCTTGGCGTGAGCCCGAACGACATCGCCACCGTCATTTCGTACGAAACCGGCGGCACCTTCGACCCGTGGCAGAAAGGCCCGGTGACGAAGTACGGCGAGCATCGTGGCCTGATCCAGTGGGGCGAGCCGCAGCGGGCGAAGTATGGCGTCACGGCAGATATGCCGATCGAGCAGCAGGTTGCCGCCGTCGGCCGGTACCTGAAGGATGCCGGCGTGAAGCCGGGGATGGGTTTGATCGACATCTACAGCGCCATCAATGCCGGCGCTCCCGGCCTCTATGACCGCTCAGACTACAAGGCGGGCGGCGCCCCCGGGACCGTGGCCGACAAGGTCAAGTACCAGATGGAAGGCCACAAGGCGAAGGCGGCGGCGCTTCTCGGCGGCACCTACACGCCCACGATCGGCGACCCTGATCTCGACAAGATCCCCTACGAGCGCCGCGAGCAGCTTTACCGCCAGGGCGAGACTGACTACGCGCAGGAACTTACCCGCCAGCGTACGGCGGTGAAGGACGATTTCAGCCTGCAGATCGCGCAGAATCCGACGCCGAAGCTGGAAACCCAGATCCTCGCCAACTCGGTAATCGACAACGGCGACAAGGCCACGCTGATCAACGCGCTCCACACGGCCGTGAAGGAGAATGCCGGCGTTCCCGAACTCATCAACGCGATCGGCGCAGGCAAAGGCTCGATCAACGCTTTCGACACCGAGCAGACGAAGGTCGCGGAGAAGGCTTACGACCAGATGACGACAGGCAGGTCGGACGACGATCGGCAGACGATCACCTCCGGCTTCATCGCTCAGACCGGCTACATCCCGAAGAAGGTGCAGGCCGATCTTCGCCGCGGTGCAATCTCCACCGATACCGCCGTCGTCGCGCAGTCGATGGAAGCGGCGAGCGTGTTGCAGAAGAACGCGCCGGCTTCGTTTACGGCCATGGACGGCAGTGCCGCGGTGCAGAAGAAGCTCGACCTATACAAGTCCTATACGGGGCTTATGGGCTATTCCCCCGACGAAGCCGCAAAGAAGATCATCGCCGCCGACGATCCAGAAGCAGTGAAAACGCGAGACGCGCTGCTGAATTCGAAGTCGATCAAAGACATCCTCAAGAACGTGGATGCTTCCTCGATCGCCAGCAACTTCGATAACAGCTTCGCAGGCCTTGCTCGCAATGCTGCGGTAGGTGGCAACGCTACGGCCGATCAGGTCAAGGTTGGAGTGAACTCTGACGCTGAAGCAGCCATCGTCGCCGATTATCGTTCGATCCTGCAAGAAGCGTTGGTCGATACCAATGGCAACGAAGCGGCGGCAAGGGATATAGCGAACAAGCGTTTCGGCCGAAGCTATGCACCCTCCGAATTCACTCCTTTCGGCTCCAACGTCATTGTCAAAAATCCTCCCGAGACCGCGTACCCGGCAGGCCCTGACGGCACCCACGGGTACATCAGAGAGCAACTGGCAGACGCCTTCAAGGAGACGGGCATTCACACTGATGAGTTCTACCTGCAGGCGGATCAGAACACCGACAAGGATATCAAGGCGGGCCGACCAGCCTCTTACCGTGTCTTCTACAAGTCCGACGGTCGCCTGAACCTCTTCCCTTATCCGTTTCATGCGGACGTCGAGGCAGCGAAACAGAAGGGCAAGGAGAAGCTGGAACAGCAAATCCAGACGTCACGGCAACGGATGATCCAAAACCGCGACCGAACAGTGAAAGAGCACAACGCGGTGAATGAGGCGATCGACAACACAGTCGGCCCCGATTGGATGAAGGCGAGGGCGGCAGAGACGGCCCAGGAGAAGCTACGCATGCAGGAAATGATGCCAGGGCCCATCAACCCTTCAACCGCTGACCAGGGCGGTGGCGGAGGTGGCTTCTGATGCCTTTCGATTTGTCACGCCCTCTCGAAGATGCAGGCCCGGTCGGCATTTCCGATTTCGATCAGCCGGAACCCTCATACATGCGGATCCTCACGGCAGCATATCGCGACGGCAACGATGTCGTTTCTAACTTGGCATATGCCGGGAACAACATCGCTGCCGGGAACAAGCAGGAGATCACCGACTACAACATCTACACCGATCCGGAGATGAAGGAGTATATGGAACGCGCTCCGGAGCGCGGAGAACGGATTTTCAATCCGCAGGCGGCGCAAGCTCTTAAGATGCAGATGGACATGGAGAAGGCCGACGATGAAACCCTTGCTGCAAGTGGGTGGACTGGCACCGCGTTCTCGATCATGGCGGGTATCACTGACCTTCCGACCCTTATCCCCGGCGGCGCATTCGTCGCCGAAGGCCGCACAGGCTTGTCGGTAGGGCGTTCTGCCCTTTCCATCGGAGCTTGGTCGGGCGTTGGTGCGGCAGTGCAAGAAGCTGGCTTGCACGCGAGCCAAGTGACTCGCACTGGGAAAGAAAGCGCTATGGCTATCGGCGGTTCGGTTCTGCTCGGTGGCCTCATCGGTGCGGCCGGAGCTAAATTCTTTAGCCCAAGCGAGTTTTCTGCCGTCGGCAAGACGTTGGAGAGCGACATGGCGAGCGAACTCCCCAATATTGGTGACGTAACCGACACTGCCGTGAAGCGCGCACAGGCGGCAGGTGCTGCTGCTGTCGACGAGGTCGATATTTCCGATCTTGGCGTAGGCGGCGGCAAGGCTGCCGAAATGGTGACGCGCGCCACGGCTGCCGCCCGCATCAATCCCGGCGTCCAGACGATGCTGTCGCCATCGGTGAAGGTGCGCGAGTTTTATAACAAGCTCGTGGACAACCCGATCTACACGACGATGAATATGGAGGGTCGATCGCTCGGCGCTGACGTGGAGAACTCCGTGAAGCTCTACGAGCGCGGCGCCGTTGGCGACTGGCTGGGATCTTCGCGGAAGCTTTATCGTGAGGCGCGCAAGAACGGCTATCGAGGCTCACTGACCGAGTTCAACCGCGATGTGGCAATGGCTGGCCGCCGCGGCGACGTCGATATCAACGGCAATCCCTTTGTCACCCAAGCAGCGCAGGAAGCCCGCTCGAAGGTCTTCGATCCGCTCTTCGAACGAGCCAAGGCGCTGGGGCTTCTGCCCGAGGATGTGAAGACGACAACGGCGGCGTCCTACGTCACGCGTCTGTGGAACCGCCAGAAGCTGATCGGAGAGGAAAGCCGCTTCCGCGAAATCGCCCGCCGCTACTTCTCGCAGGAACTGGACAAGGCCCTGATCCGGCAGGAAGAGCGCGGCGTCGGCAACAAGATTGTGGACTCGCTGTATGTTGACGATCGGATGGACCGAGCCTTCGAACGGCTGAGCAACGTCAACAAGCGCCTCGAAGAGCGTGCCGCCATCCGAAGCCGAAAGAATGCGGACGTCGAGAAGAACGTCGCAGCTCATCGGGAACTGATCAGCCAGCGCCCGCCGGCAGACGTCGTCGAGGTGCTGAAGACGGCAAAGGATGACGAGACCCTGCTGCCGGCAATCAAGGCCTCGAAAAAGGCCGAGCGCGCCATGAACAAGAAGACGACCTATGCCGAGAAGTACCCGATTCTTTCCGTGTTTCGCGAGTGGGGTGGCGTGCGCGTCGGAAGCTCGCTCGACGGCGAGCTGCGCGCCATGGGCGTCAATCCCACTTCGCACCCGGGTCTTTTCCACAAGTCGAAGGGCATGGGCGCGTCCGACACCATCGTCTGGAAAGAACACCAGATCCTTCGCGACAATTTCCACGAAGGCCCGAATGGCTATGCCGATCCCGACGAGCTTCTGGACGCGATCCGCGAGGAGCTTTCCGGCTCGCCTATCCGCACGAGCGACGCCGCCAACAAGGCCGCCAGCGACGAAGCCCTTACCGACAGCATTAGCGATTGGCTAAAGTCCGTCGGCCTTCCGGAGGATGCTTCGGTAAAGCAGATCCGCGAGGCGCTGCAGCGGAACGCTGGCCGCGAGAAGTCGATCGGCGAAGTCGATGCGCGGATCAAGCGGATGGAGCAGGAGATCAAGGATTTTGATCAGGCAACCGAGGCCATTTACAACGAGCGCGTCATTTCGGATGCAGAGGCTCGCAAGGTTTCCAAAGAACTTGCCGACCTGGAAGAGCAGATCAACGCCAGCGCCGACCTGGCGCGCGAGTCGCCGGCGATCGGCCGCATGGTGGATTATGCCAAGGCCCGCCGCGATTATGGCTCCGCCCGGTATGAAAAGACGAAAGTGACCAATCGTCTCGATGCCTTGAAGCTGCTCGAAAGCGAAGGCCGCATGACGGACAAGCTCAAGGCGGAGGTGGCGACCCTTACCGGCAAGGCCAAGGAGATCGACCAGCGCATCGCCAAGGCTACCGACAAGTCGGACAAGCTGAAGCCCACCCTGCCGAAGCAGAGAGAGGAGATCCCCGATTTCATCAGCCCGGATGACCGCGCCGACTATATCGAGGAAATCGTGAGCTCGGTATTCAACAACCTGACGGGCAAGGGCGCCGGCGACGTGCCCGAGTGGCTTGTCCCGACGAAGCGCGGGCCGCTGAAGGAACGCACCTTCAACATCAAGGACGAAGAAGTCGAAGATTTCCTTGTGAACGACATGGACGTCGTCATGCGCCGCTACGCCCGTACCATGGGCGCCGAGGTCGAGCTTGCGCAGAAGTTCGGTCGCCCCGACATGAAAGAGCAGTTCGAGGAGATCACTCGCGATTACGAGGCGCTCCGCTCCCAAGCAAAGACACCAGCCGAGCGCGAGAAGCTGAGCAAGGCCGAGGCGCGCGACGTGAAGAACCTGACAGCCTTCCGGGACATGATCCGCGGCACCTACAGGGCAACCGACGAAAGCAGCGACTGGAGCAAGATTACCCGCGCAGCGCTGACGTGGAACTACCTTCGCCTGATGGGCGGCGTGACGCTCACCAGCATGACGGACGCCGCCAGCATCCTCGGCAAGTTCGGCGCCCGCCAGATCATGACCGACGGCCTGCCGGCGCTTGTCTCCGGTACGCGCGCCGCGAAAATCGCCCGTCAGGATGCGCGAGACCTTGGCGTCGTCACCGAGCGCGTGCTGCAGTCGCGGCTGGCGAACCTTGCCGATCTCAACGACCCTTACGCCCATGGCTCGAAGTTCGAGCGCTTCTTGTCGAACACGTCGAACGTCTTCACGAAAGCAACGGGCCTCGGCTACTGGAACGACGGGTTGCGCACCATCGTCGCCGTCATGTCGCAGAACCGCATGCTCCGCAACGCGACGAACTGGGCGGCGGCAGATAAGGCCGAGCGGGCCTACATGGCGATGCTTGGCATCGACGAGGACATGGCCCAGCGCATTGCCGGCCAGTTCAAGCGGTACGGCGTGGAAGAGGATGGCATCTACGGCGCCAACGCCTCGGCCTGGGACGACGAGCTCGCGCACCGGACATGGGCGGCCGCGCTGAACAAGGACGCTGACCGTACGGTGATCATGAAGGGCGTAGCCGATAACCCGCTCTGGATGAAGTCGAATGTCGGAAAGCTGCTGTTTCAGTTTAAGTCGTTCTCGCTCGCCAGCCATCAGCGCGTTCTGATAGCCGGCCTACAGGAGCGACCGCACCGCCTGGCCGAACAGTTGGTCTTCGCCACCGGCCTCGGAATGCTGATCTCGTACCTCAAGTATGTCGAGCGTGGCGACGTGGACGAGGCGAACAAGCTTCTGGACAATCCCGGTCTCTGGATTGCCAACGGCGTCGATCGTTCGGGCATCCTTTCCATTCCCTTCGAGTTTTCGAACACGGCGGAAAAGATTGGGCTTCCCGGCATCATGACGGCGGCTTCGGCTGTTGCCGGCGACAAAGACCGCGGCACTGCCTCGCGCTATGCCAGCCGTGGCACGTTCGGGGCGCTCGCCGGCCCGACGGTTGGAGCGTTCGAGGATCTGACACAGATTGCGCAGCAGCTTGCAGCCGGTGACCTGAAGAAATCCGGTGCGAACGCCATCATCAGGCAGCTACCGGGTGCAACGCTTCCCGGTGTCCGATCGGCAATTCACATGGGGTTGAAGCCTGCTCTCGTCGATGCGGTCGAATAGCCTACCCGGCGTTCGGGCGGAGCCAGCGGAGCACCAGACCGCAAAGCGCGGCGAAGGCGATCGGCGTCAGCATCAGCTTCCAGACGAAGGCCCATTCTGCTGATGTCCAGTAGGAACCGAAGGGGTCGAAAATGAAGAGGTAGCAGCAGACCGCCACCACCCACAGCAGGGCACCGCCAACGTAGTATTTGACGGGGCCATGCGGCTCTTTGAGCCAGACGATCCAGTTGGGCAGCGCCGTTTCAGCGTATCGCGCTCCCACCACACCAAACATGATAGGCGCGATAATCCAGCCGATGCCGCGAGGGATCATTCGAGATCCGAACAAATCACTGAGAACGGCGAACACGATGAACGAGATAAGCCCAAAAAGGGCAACTGCCGCAACGAACCCGACGATCCTCGTTATCCACTTCTGCATGACTTCCCCCGCTGGTTGAGCGGATCAAACTCCAAAATTCAAACGAAGGCAAGGCGGCTCGGTCGGCAACCTTGGCTTGAGGTAAACGCATGGCAACAGAATTCGACGATTCCCAGCATTGGGGCTTCTTCCTTACGGGGCTGACGCTGACCAGCGACACGGGTAAATCTGTGCGCATGTCGGAGCTTGTGCTTGCCGCTTTGAGGGCGGCCGGCGTCTTCGACAATATGGTCGACGGCACTTCCCCGCCGACTACGGACAAGCTTTGGCTCGACAAGAACTTCGACCCGGCGCAGCTCAAGCAGTGGGACGCGACCGGCTCTTCGTGGGCGCCGATGACGTTCTCTCGCCTCTTCGCGCGCGCAGCGGTGACCCTGATGACGGTCACGGGCGGGACGGGTAATGCCATCGTTGTCGCACAGCCGACTGGGTTCCGAAACGACAACCTTTACTCGTTCGTCCCTACGGCCGATAACACCGGGCCGGCGACAATTCAGGTGTCAGGCGTCGGAACCTACCCAGCGAAATACGCAGACAACTCTGACGTCGAGGCGGGCGAGTTCACGGCGGGCCGGCAGAATATCCTGCTCTTCACGGGGTCTCGCTTCACCGTTCTTTTCCAGATGTCGGACTTGAACGCCGCGACCGGAGCCGCTCAACAGGCCGCGCAAGAGGCCAACGATTCCGCGGAATCTGCAGCGATCAGCGAGACAAATGCGCAGAAGTGGGCGACCAACCCAGAGGACACGCCGGTAACGACCGGGCCTGACAAGTTCTCGGCGTACCATTGGGCGCAAAAGGCGGCGGCAGCCGTAACCGGCGGTATCGCCTCGGCCATTCACGCGGCTGCCGCAAAGTCTCCGCCCGTCGACGCCGACGAGTTCGGTATTGCCGACAGCGCGGCAAGCTGGGCGCTGAAGAAACTCACCTGGCTTGCCGTCCGCCTTGGCGTCTTCGTGCAGGCTGCTGTAGCGGTAGCGAGTGCCGCGACGACCGATATCGGTTCGGCTGCCAGCTTCTTCATCAGCATCACCGGCACGACAACGATCACGTCTCTGGGCAGTGCGGCCGGCATCCAGGTCGGGACACTCAGACTTGTGCAGTTCGCCGGGGCGCTGACGCTCACGAACAACGCCAACATTATCCTGCCGACGGCCGCCAACATCACGACGGCAGCGAACGACTTCATGCTGGCAAGGTATGAGGGGGCTGGTGTCTGGCGGGTGATTTGGTATCGCGGCGCGCTGTCGACTGTGGACTGGACGGCCGGCACGAGCACGAAGCCGGGGATGCCGACACCGGCGCAGATTTCAGCGGCTATCGCTGCCCTTTCTAGCAAGCTGAAGGTCGGGGCTGCGGTCGCTCCTTCGGGGAATGCGGTGACCTATTCCGGAATACCCGCGGGCGTCGCACGTTTCACTGTGCACCTGAGAAACGTGGTGTTTAGTTCCGCCGCCCAGGGTCTGGTTCGGGTGCGGACAGCCGGCGCTAATGTCGTTACCGGATACGATGGAATGGTTAGTTTTCAAGCTAACGGCTCCTCGAATGCCGCAGCGCTGAACACATCCGTTCTATTGGACACCGGCGTCTTCACAACGACCCTGAACGGTAGCGTGACTTTCACGAGAGTCCCCGGGACGCATGATTGGGAGTTTCGAGGAGGCTTTTCCGGGCAGGGCGGTACCCCTCACAAGACTGAGGTATCTGGGGGTGTTCTCGCCGGCACCGAAATAGACGGAATACAGGTCAGCTCTGCGGCCGGAACGCCCACCATGAGCGGCACTGCAATCTGGGTGGATTGGGAGTAGCATCATGAAGCAGCTCGTTTTCAACGCCATTACTGGCGAAAGTTATGAAGAAGAATACACGCCTCCCCCGGCCCCGATCGTACCGCTTGATGTGATCAAGGCCGGATTGAAGGTGGACATCGACGTTGCTGCCGAGCGCGAGCGCCGCAAGTACATCACGGCTGGTGAAGGCCAGGCCATGACCTACATGCAGAAAGCGGCGGAGGCGGCGGGCTATCTCGCGGCCGTGGCCAAAAACGAAAATCCGGATCCGGTTGATTACCCGCTCTTGAGTGCCGAGATCGGCATCACCGGCGCGACGATCATCGAGGTGGCGACGGTCATCGATGGCGCTTATCGCGGCTGGCAGCAGATCGGCGCTGCGATCGAGGCGATGCGTCTCGGCACCAAAGCAGCGATCGAGGCTGCTGAAACTGAGACTGACGCCTACGTCGCCTCTGCGGCAGTTGCCTGGCCTTAAGTCCCCCCTGAAAATTTGAGGCTTTCATGCTGGTTCACTAGCCGGCGCGCGTTCTGCTGCGCTCATCACGCCTGCTTTTCGAGCGGCGCACCAACAACAAGAAGCCCGCCGGGGGGCGGGCGAGCTTCTAGACGCATTACAAGAGAAACGACCGCATTTGGGTCGGCTGTATTGAAACACAACTGGCCGTAGATGGCACGTCATCCATTGGACGTAGCCGCGCCAACTAACAAGCGAGAATTTGGAGATGCCTATGAACGTGCAGGTAACTGCGGCGAATCTTCGTGCTGCCGCCAAAGGGGCCGTGAACGCCCAGAATATGAACTCCGTGCTGGTGGCGATGTCTCGCTATGGCGCTGAACTCGGCATGGATCGACCGCATCGAGCGGTGCAGTTCTACGCCCAAATCATGCATGAGAGCGGTGATTTCCGATATGACCGCGAGGTATGGGGGCCGACGCCTGCCCAGCAGCGCTACGACACCCGCGTGGATCTCGGCAACACACCTGCTGCTGACGGCGATGGGAAGATCTACATGGGCCGCACGGCGATGCAGATCACCGGAAAGGCGAACTATCGCGCTTTCACCGAGTGGTGCCGCTCGCACGCCATGAACTGCCCCGACTTTGTCCGCATGCCCGACGCGGTGAATACCGATCCTTGGGAAGGGCTGGGGCCGCTCTGGTTCTGGGACAGGAACAACCTCAATCGTTGGGCGGATCAGGGCGATATCGAGACGATCACCAAGCGCATCAACGGCGGCATCAACGGCCTTGCCGATCGCGTCGATCACTATGTCCGCCTCGCGCTCGTTGTGCTCGGATACAAGGCTGACGGCGTTCGCCAGTTCCAGGCCAATGCCAACCTTGATGTCGACGGCGATGCTGGGCCGAAGACGCGTGCAGCGCTGCATACGGCTCTGCTTGGGCTGTCCGGCGCCTCGACGAAGATGGCGGCGTTCTCTGCGGCGCCCGTCGTGGAGGAAAAGCCCGTTGTCCCGGTCGCGGTAGAGCAGACCGTCAAGAAGAAGTTCAATATCCTCGGCTGGGCGGCAAGCGCCTTCAGCGGTGGCGGTCTCAGCCTCGCGGCGTTCGCTGGCTTCGACTGGCGGGCTCTGCTGGTCATTCTCGGCTTCGTTACCGTCCTCGTTGTCGGCGGCCTGTTCCTGCGCCAGTGGATCATCGCGGCAATCAAGGACATTCGCCAGGCGGTGGAAGAATGACCAGCATCGGCGACGTCCTAAAACTGGGAGCAGGGGCCGTTGTGGGCGGTCTCCTCGTCTTCATCATCTATTCGACGTTGAACACTGTTTGGTGGCTTCCGGCTGCCGAACAGCGTGGTCGAGCCATCGAGGCCGCTGAAGCGACGGCCGCTACCAACAAGGCAATCGGAGAACTCAGCAATGCAGCCGATCAAGCTCGCGTTCGTCGTCGTCTGTGCAGTGAGCGCGGCGGCCTGTATGATTTCGCTGCAAACTCATGTAGTATAAACTGATGAAAACCATCAAACTTTCGCGCGGCTATATCGCTCTCGTAGATGACGAAGACTACGAGCGGCTGTCGTCATATTCGTGGCGTGCTCAGCCAGCAAGTCACCGCCCAGCGGCGAAGATTTATGCAATCCGCAGCGTAAATTACTACCAAGGCGATGGGCGCAGGTCGTGCAAGACCGTCTACATGCATAAGGAGATTTTGCCGTCCTCGAAAGGGCTCGAAACAGACCACAAGGACGGTGACGGACTCAACAACCAGAGAAATAATCTCAGGGTTCTTACGAAAAAGAGTAACAGACAAAGTCGAAAATCAGCCGCCACTTCAGCTTCCCCTTATCTGGGGGTATCGGTCGATAAAAAAGGTAGGATCCGAGCTCACATAAAGCCGGATGGCAAAACCATATCGCTTGGTAGCTTCCAAACTCAGGAAGACGCAGCCCGCGCCTATAATGCAGCTGCGCAAAAGCACTATGGCGACCACGTTCTTCTGAACAACGTCTAAAGGTATCTCCTCATGGGTAGAATGTTAATCGCGGTCGCGCTTGTGGCCTCGCTCTCCAGCTGTACGACTTCGCAAAGGGTCAGTGCGTCGAAGCAAAGCATGACGTCGACAACTAGGTCGATCGTCGGCACTTCGCTGATCGGCGCCAAGGGCGCGACGTCCAAGGATCAGGACGCAATCGACGACACGGCGGCCGGCTTGTGTGCCGCCGGTGTCTGGACTTCATCCGAGTGCGCAGCCCACGGCGGCGCCCGATAGCATGGCAGAGCATGCGCATTTGAAGGGCATACGGGGTTGAGCGAGGACGTCATGAGCAGCAGCAACAACCACTTCGATCCAATGGCTTCATGGGCTCGCCTGTCGGAGCGGGTGGAGAACCAGGGCAAGGATATCGTCGATCTCCGTTCGAACATGAACACGGGGTTCCAGACGATCAACTCCGCGATCGGCACTCTGTCGAACGAGCTGCGCAACAACAGCAAAACGCAGTGGCCCGTGATCTGGTCGGCGGCCGGCGTCTGCTTCGTCGTCCTTTCGGCGCTGGGGGCATTCTTCTACGGCACGTTGTCGAAGGGGCAGGATCGTCTCGACGTAGCCATCATCAAGAGTGCGGAAACAAGTCAAGCGTCGATCTCGCGCCTCGCTGAGACCACGCAGACGGCAATCGCTGCGCTGTCAGAGAAGATGGTCACGCAGAAGGAATTGGATTGGCGCACGCAGCGCAGCGCCGAGGATCGTCAGCGCACAGACGCCTCGGTGAAGGAACTCCGCGACAAGATGGTTCCGCGCGATGAACTCGACCGGATATTCGCCAATGAGGGGCAGTGGCGGGACGATATCCGGCAGAGGCTCGACCGGATCGAGGCCAAAGGCGGTTGACGCGAACGGGAAGAGCGACAAGACGCTTTACCGAGCGCCGATCGTGAGGCCTTAGTCTGATGCGCTGCCAAACTCGCTAATTAGGGGCGGTGGGTGTCCACAATCACGAAAATTTTGATTGGCGGACTTAACTATTTTAATTG
Organism: Rhizobium sp. S152; assembly: GCF_030380735.1. Classification (GTDB taxonomy): domain Bacteria; phylum Pseudomonadota; class Alphaproteobacteria; order Rhizobiales; family Rhizobiaceae; genus Rhizobium. Next base: position 465,560 of record NZ_JAUDRZ010000030.1, read on the forward strand.
CCGAACGGGCTTGTCGCTCTAAATTTTTTTCTCGCCTGACGTGAATGCAAGGGGGAGAAAAATGAGCCAGAAGCGAGTTGATTTTTCCGAGGTCATCCTTTGGGAAGTTCCGGTTTTTGTGCGAATTGGTAACGGAGTAAGAGAGACGATTGATGGCCCAAGAGAAGCGCTTGACTATATGCTGAATAGATGGCCAGCAGAGCGCGGGCAGGAATATGAAAACGCCAAATCCGCTTGCCGCCTCGCGATTCAACACTACGGCTCGCTTGAGGACGCGCGGGCGCATTTTGTCGCAGCAGCGGGAGAGGCGAAAATCGCTGCTTAAAATTGCGTGCGTGCTCATTCCAGCACCTCCGAAGCAGTGAGGGCGGCTGCGAAGTTGCGCAGAATAAGCGTCAGCTCTTCCGAGGATGATGACGGCGTGAGCGGAGGAGTGACGGAACCTTTGTGGTGGGCGATAGTTTCGCGGTCATGTCAAAGTATTATTTCGACATCCGAAGCGGCAGTTCGCTTAAGCAAGATCCAGACGGCAGCGATCTGCCGGACATTCACGCAGCGCGGGCAGAAGGTTTGCTTTCTGCGCGAGAGTTGGTCGCGGAGCATATTCGCTGTGGGGAAGCAATCGGCGGAAAGGCACTTGAGATTCGCGATGCCAGAGGCCACGTTCTCCACACATTCCCGTTAGCCTCTGTGATTATATTTTAAGCGGAACGCGGCCTTAAAAGGTCAAGGCCCGCACCTGGGTGGTAGCGGGCCTTGGTGGAGGTCTTCGCCATGATACATGGCGGAGGAGGAGAGTGGTGCTGTCACCCTCACGATTGTCACTAAAGCAGATCAGCCGTGAGTTGTCGCGAACAATTTTCGCTCCTCGGATCAGTTGCGCAAGCGTATTAAATCCCGGTCCTTCGGATAGTACCTGCCGATGGAAAGGAGGTAGTCCGCGATTTCGTGCAGAAGGTGATCTCGTTCGCCATAGAGTTCGTTGATCTCCTTCAGTCTTGGCCTCACACGCTCGTACTCATCTGGCGAAAGATCGGCGTCGCCAATCACATATCCCGTGCCAAGCACGGCGGTGATGTCACAGCCGGTCTCTGCAATGTCGCGAACAAAATCGGGGATTTGATCTTCGGTCATCTTCTTCATGGCATTCTCCTTGAGTCGGCTCAGCGTACCCAGATGACGAAGATGCCGCTATTGGTAGAATTAGCTCTGTTGCGACAAGGCATCAGTGCTGCCTTGCCGAACAACGGTGACCGTCGCGCTATTGATTTCGCCGCGAGTAATCCATGATATAGGTTGAGACTGCGTTCTCCATCTCTTGGAGAAGCGCATCGTATTGCTCGCATCCATCCACGCCACGCGCACGGAGTTTTCGCGCGTTCAAAACGCCGATGCTATAGTGCTCACATATCTCTGCCACCGCCGCCCTGACTTCGCGGCGATTACCGAAAGGACGGATTTCAGGAAGCCTGAAAGCGAGGAGCGCCCAGCCATGAGCCGCGTGATCAACGCCATCGCCGGGCTTACAGGTCAATGGACCGAACCTTTGGGTCTGTGCAGCTCAAATTCACTCAACAATCGGACAGCCTTCCGCACAACCTCGTTGCCACGCTGGGGGTCAGCTGCAACCTCCTCGCGGCTTGCTTCCAGCCGCACGGCTAGCTCTGACATGAACTTCCAAATCGGGTCGCCGTCGCGCTGAGCAATTGCTGCCGAGATTTGGAGATGTTGAGCCAGATTGGTGAGGACAACCGTTCTCTCACCAATCGTCATTCGCTCGAAAGGCAAGGCATTAGTCATGGTTGGTTTCCATCCTTGCCTTTTCGATGGGGGCAGAACGCGAAAGCTGAAGGCTTGCAGCCAGCCTGCGCCTTAAATCGATTATCGAGTGGACCTTTGTAAGGACGCGCTCGCCAGTGGGGACCCCGCTGATGGCGTACTTATGGAGCTTGCTCTGGTGCGGCCGAGTGGGTTGCCTGGTATTGGCTGTAGCTGCTGCGGGGGCAACTTTGTCTATAAGACGATTGTCGCTCATATCGGCTCCTACCTGAGGCAAGAGCGCATATAATCTCCCAATCGACCCTGCCTTGAAACAATAGGCCGACAACACTGTATATGCGAGTTCACGCGAATTACCTAACGGTTATATCAGCATGTCCGTTAGTGATCCTGAGAGCAATCGAGAATTGCGCGGGCTGCGCGCCATTACTGCGGTGTCAAAGCGTATCCTTCCTCACCAGCAGTAGCCGGTTGTTGCCAGGCAGATCAATCACTCCCTCATCCTTCAACGCGTAGAGGGCATTGACGATGTCGTTCTCGATAAAGCCGTCAGCGACCATCGGCGGACCGATCTCATAGAGGTTGATCGAGGAGCCGGGTTCAACTCCCAGCTTCCCTAGCAGGGCGAGCAATGCTTCCTTGGGGTCTTTCGGTGCTTCCATCACGTTCACCTTCTTCCGGGCGTCTATGGCAGCTTGATAATCTATCCTGGCCTGGCGTCTTGCAAGCGCCTTAACGAACTCAGCAAGGGCGGCTTTGCCCTTCTCGAGTGGTTTGGATTGGTGGCGTCCATGGAGCTCTCCTTTGGCGTAAGGAAAGCAGCCCCGGTCGGCGCGGTCTATTGTAGGATTCACCGTAGGCGGAATACGGCTCGTGTCATGGCTTGGTCACCTTGCCAAGTGCCTTCTCCACCACGTCCAGTTCGTAAGCCATCTTCTCCTCGGCGGCAACGTCGTCCCAGAAGGCTGTGGCTTCGTTCCATTCAGTCCAAAGCTTCTCTGGAAGGCCAGACGGCGATATCTCCTCCAAGATCAACGCCCAGCCAGAGAAGACCGCAGATTCCTCAACGAAAAAGCGACGGTCTACACGAAAGGTTCTCGGTCCGGTTTCGGCGAGTCCAGGTCCGATTATGGTATCGCCCACCTGAGGACACGTTCCGTAAAATTCGAGGGGGTAGCAGTTGACCTCCTCGATTACATTATCGCTGCGAACCATATAGGTGCGGATTTCACGCCTAGGCCGCTCACCTGGAGGCTGCATATTCTCGCTAGAGCCGCTCATGATGGCTTTCCCTACCACGCCTCTAAGTCGCGAGTATCTGGTGCCGATAGGCTCGGAGAAGGCGATACTGTGATAGATCCATCTCGATCGAGTTTTACCGTTACGCCCTTCTCGATGGCTATATCGGCGGCCTGTCGTATCGCGCTCTTGCTCCAGCGATGGTGTTCCAAGATAGATTTACGCTCGTCAGTCATCGCCGCGCTCCTCCGCTCGCAGAAAAGCATGTCGCATGTTGCGTCTCATGTCGCGTGGAATCGCCGTGACCAGTGGAAGCTGCCTGTAAATCAGGGGTACTGGCGCGCAACAAGGCGCAACAAGGAAATTGCCACTCTGGTGCGGCGTTTTCCGTTATATCATTGATTTTGTTGTGGAAAATTTTGGAGGCCTCGCCCGGAATTGAACCGGGGTACAAGGATTTGCAGTCCTCTGCGTCACCACTCCGCCACGAGGCCTCACGGCGCTTGTTCGTTCAAGCGTTGGCGGGCATTTAGAATGAATAGAAATTGAGCGCAAGGGGGTTATGAAAAAAGCTCTTGGAATTCGCGCGGAATGCAGCCCTGCCGACGGTTGTCGCCAAGGGGGTCCTGCCGGTATCTGCCTCAGTTCGCGTGTTGCAGTGACGGCATCGGCGACACGCCGCTGATTGCCACGCCCGGGGCACCCACGCTGACGAACGGTATGACAAGAATGACGGCAAGCAACGCGCCGACGAAGAGGCTGCCGAGCAGAATGGATTTGTGCGCCATTGTCCGTCCATTGAAAATCCAAGGACAGCCAGTCTGTGTCGTAAACCTGACAGGCACCTGAACGCGCTTTCGCTCCTGCGCGCAGCTTTATCGCCTATCGTTTAGCGGGTCGTCTCGTTGCCGAACAATCCGCAGCAGACGATTCCGACAAGCGTCACGACGATGAAAAAGTCGAACAGCGAAAAATATTCGAATATGGTGGACATGATTTCTCCTCCTCATCATTTCCTCCGGTTGCAATAATATCACAGGATATCGCTTTGTTCCATGTATGATTGTCACAAAGGATACGATCTGCGGAAGTTCCGACCCTAATTCTTGCCGGACCTGTTCGCGGTGGCTTGAAAGCCCGTTTCCCTGAGATTAAGAGACCAACAGACAAAAGCCGCTTTTCAACGGGCGAGAGGACATCATGAATTTCGAAGCAGCACGCGCAAATATGGTCGACAACCAGATTCGCACGACAGACGTCACCTCGCATTCCGTACTGACGGCGTTCCTCGCGGTTCCGCGCGAAGCATTCGTACCCGAGAAATCCAAGGCACTGTCCTATATCGACCGTGACGTCGAGATCTGTCCGGCCGTCGACGGCAAGGTCGCGCGCTACCTCATGCAGCCGTCGCCGCTCGCCAAGCTTCTTCAGCTGGCTGCCGTAACGAAGGAGGATGCCGTCCTCGAGATCGGCGCCGGCACCGGCTATGTTTCCGCGCTGCTGTCGCTTCTCGCAGGCTCCGTGGTGGCGGTCGAAGAAGACGAGGCGCTTGCCGCCGAAGCCAAGGCCAATCTGGCCGGCTACGCCAATGTGTCGGTCGTCGCGGGCTCGTTTTCCGCCGGCAACACCGCGGGCGCGCCTTACGATCTGATCTTCGTATCCGGCGCCGTCGAGGAAGTGCCGGCCAGCCTGCTGTCGCAGCTTCGCGATGGCGGCCGTCTCGTCACGGTCCAGGGTTACGGCAATTCGGCCCGCGCCACGGTCTTCGTCGCCGAGCGCGGCGCGGTTTCGGAAAACGTCTTCTTCAATGCTTCGGTCAAGCCGATTGCCGGCTTCGCCAAGGTTCGCGAATTCGTATTCTGAGCCTGTTGGCGGATGGTGTTTGGAGATGGGCGCTTCGGGCGCCCGTTTTCGTTTTTGGTCGGGAATTCACCGGGGGCTTTTGCGTCTCAGAAAATTGTGCATGGCGGCATTCATTTGATTCGCGATGATTTTTTTCCCGGTTCGGCTATCCTACACTGAGGGTGATTCGGATGCCCATCTCTACGTAGTCCGATCGTTGTTTTAGGCTAACGGGGATAAATATGGCTCAGCCAAGCGTAGCGCGTGAACCGTCCATGGAAGAAATTCTGGCCTCCATCCGCCAGATCATCGAAAGCAACGAGCCAGGCGCGGGCAGGGCGATTTCCGCATCGCTGCCGCCGGTCTATGCCGATGAGGACGAGCGCGACTCGAACATCCACCTGACGGTCGACGAGGCCTATGCCGGTGTGGAATTCCCCGAGACCACGGCCCAGCCCGATCCCCGTTTCATTGCCGCCAATTCCGCCGGCTCCGCACCAGAGCCGGATGCGACGGGCCGGGCCATGTCGCTCGCCGACGTCGCCGCCCGCGTTCGCGCCGCTTCCGAGCGCAACGTCGTGCCGCCCCAGCGCGAGGTCCCGGCTGCTTTCCGCCAGCAGGAAATGCGTGCGCCGGAAGCGCCTGCGCCGATCGTGCAAGCCGCACCTCCCGCGCCCGTTACCTCAGCTCCCCAGCCGGTCGAGGCGGAACCCGCGCCGGCAGCCGTTCAGGAGCAAGCTGCTGTCGAGACTGTCGCTGTCGTCCGCACCCCGGTGGAAGAGCCTCGCGTTGCTGAACCCGCTTTCGAGGCCGAGCAGCCGGTTGCCTACGCTCCGCCCCACGAGGCTCCGGCGCCAGCACCGGCAATGGTCGCGGCGCTCGCCGAGCGCATGATGCCCGAGATCGTCGAAGACACGCAGCAGGCGCTGCTGTCCCAGGATGCCGGTCTGCAGATCGCCCGCTCGTTCGAAGAGCTCGCGGCCGCCATCGATGGCGCCGAGCGCCGCTCGCTCGACGAGATCGCCGAGGACATGCTGCGCCCGATGCTGCGCGACTGGCTGGACGATAATCTTCCGACACTGGTCGAACGTCTCGTACGCGAGGAAATCGAACGCGTGGCGCGCGGCCCGCGCCGCTGATCGACCACACTTTGTCCAAAGAGCCGCTCCGGTCTCCGGGGCGGCTTTTTTATTGACTTGCCCGCGGCCATCCTATTTACAACCCGCATCCAGAAAACCTCCAGATCCGGTTCCAAAATGCTCGAAAAGACATACGATTCCACAGCCGTCGAACCGAAAATCGCTGCGAAATGGGACGAGGCGGACGCTTTCCGCGCTGGCGCCAACGCCAAGCCGGGCGCCGAGACCTTCACCATCGTCATCCCGCCGCCGAACGTGACAGGTTCGCTGCACATGGGGCACGCGTTGAACAACACGCTGCAGGACGTCCTCGTCCGCTTCGAGCGCATGCGCGGCAAGGATGTCCTGTGGCAGCCGGGCATGGACCATGCCGGCATCGCGACCCAGATGGTCGTCGAGCGCAAGCTTATGGAGCAGCAGTCGCCGGGCCGTCGCGATATGGGCCGCGAAGCCTTCATCGAGAAGGTCTGGGAGTGGAAGAACGAGTCGGGCGGCCTGATCTTCAACCAGCTGAAGCGCCTCGGTGCCTCCTGTGACTGGTCGCGCGAGCGTTTCACCATGGACGAGGGTCTCTCCGAGGCCGTTCTCGAGGTTTTCGTCAGCCTTTACAAGGAAGGCCTGATCTACAAGGACAAGCGCCTCGTCAACTGGGACCCCAAGCTCTTGACCGCGATTTCCGACATGGAAGTCGAGCAGATCGAGATGAAGGGCAACCTCTGGCACTTCCGCTATCCGCTGGAAGAGGGCGTCACCTACCAGTATCCTGTTGCTTTCGACGAGGAAGGCAAGCCGACGGAATTCGAGACGCGCGACTATATCGTCGTCGCGACGACCCGTCCGGAAACAATGCTCGGCGACACCGGCATCGCGGTCAACCCTGAAGATGAGCGCTACAAGTCGATCGTCGGCAAGCATGTCATCCTGCCGATCGTCGGCCGTAAGATCCCGATCGTCGCCGACGATTATGCCGATCCGACCGCCGGCACCGGCGCCGTCAAGATCACGCCGGCACACGACTTCAACGACTTCGAGGTCGGCAAGCGCGCCGGTCTGCGCGCCATTAACGTCATGAACATCGACGCCTCGATCTCGATCAAGGAGAACGAGGAGTTTCTCGAAGGTCTCGATCATCCGGCAGCGCTGCACGGCGCCTGGGACCGCCTGGAGGGCCAGGACCGTTTCGCCGCCCGCAAGATCATCGTCGAAATCTTCGAGGAAGCCGGCCTGCTCGACAAGATCGAGCCGCACAAGCACGTGGTCCCGCACGGAGACCGCGGCGGCGTGCCGATCGAGCCGCGCCTGACCGACCAGTGGTGGGTCGACAACAAGACGCTGGCCAAGCCGGCGATCGAGTCGGTTCGCGAGGGCCGCACCAATTTCGTGCCGAAGAACTGGGAGAACACCTACTTCCAGTGGATGGAGAACATCCAGCCCTGGTGCATCTCCCGCCAGCTCTGGTGGGGTCACCAGATTCCCGCCTGGTACGGCCCCGATGGCCAGGTCTTCGTCGAGAAGACCGAGGAAGAAGCCCTGCAGGCCGCCATCCAGCACTACATCGCCCACGAAGGTCCGTGGAAGGCCTGGGTCGAGGAAAAGCTGGAGAACTTCCAGCCCGGCGAAATCCTGACGCGCGACGATGACGTGCTCGACACGTGGTTCTCGTCGGCTCTCTGGCCGTTCTCGACGCTCGGCTGGCCGGAAAAGACGCCCGAGCTCGAGCGCTACTACCCGACCAACGTGCTCGTCACCGGCTTCGACATCATCCCGTTCTGGGTCGTCCGCATGATGCAGATGGGCCTGCATTTCATGAAGGACGAGGACGGCGTTCCCGTCGAGCCGTTCCACACGGTCTATATCCACGCGCTGGTTCGCGACAAGAACGGCCAGAAGATGTCGAAGTCCAAGGGCAACGTCATCGACCCGCTGGAACTGATCGACGAATACGGCGCCGATGCGCTGCGCTTCACGCTGGCGATCATGGCCGCCCAGGGCCGCGACGTGAAGCTCGACCCGGCCCGCATCGCCGGTTACCGCAATTTCGGCACCAAGCTGTGGAACGCCACGCGTTTCGCCGAGATGAACGGCGTCAAGAGCGATCCGCATTTCGTGCCCGAAGCCGCTGGCCTGACGATCAACCGCTGGATCCTGACGGAACTCGCCCGCGCGGAACGCGATGTCACCGAGGCACTCGAAGCCTACCGCTTCAACGACGCCGCCGGCGCGCTCTATCGTTTCGTCTGGAATCAGGTCTGCGACTGGTACCTTGAGCTGCTGAAGCCCGTCTTCAGCGGCACGGACGAGGGCGCCAAGAAGGAGGCGCAGGCCTGCACCGCCTATATCCTCGAAGAGATCTACAAGCTGCTGCATCCCTTCATGCCGTTCATGACGGAAGAACTCTGGGCGCATACGGCGGGCGAGGGCGTCGAGCGTGACCGCCTGATCTGCCACGCCGAATGGCCGGCGCCGTCCTATGCCGACGATGCGGCTGCCGACGAGATCAACTGGCTGATCGATCTGGTCTCCGGCATCCGTTCGGTTCGCGCCGAGATGAACGTCCCGCCGTCGGCCATTGCGCCGCTGGTCGTCGTCGGCGCCAACAGCCTGACCCGCGAACGCCTCTCGCGCCACGACGCCGCCATCAAGCGCCTTGCCCGTGTCGAGAGCATCTCGCAGACGGACGAAGCGCCGAAGGGCGCAGCCCAGATCGTCGTGGCCGAGGCCACGATCTGCCTGCCGCTCGGTTCGCTGATCGATCTCGGCGCGGAAAAGGCGCGGCTCGAAAAAGCGATCGACAAGGCGGAAGCCGAAATGGCCCGCATCAACGGCAAACTGTCGAACGAAAAGTTCGTCGCCAATGCCAACCCCGATGTCGTGGCCGCCGAACGCGATCGCCTGGAAGAGCTGCAGGGGCAGGTGGCGAGCCTCCGCACTGCCCTTGCGCGTGTAGCGGAAGCGATCTGAGATCAACTTCTAGGAGTATGATTTTTCAGGGCGTCCGATGTCGAATCGGGCGCCTTTGCACGTCGGATTGGGCGAAAAGGCTTCAAAACGCGCTGAATTTGCGGCGATGCCCACGAATTGGGAGCTTTTCCACGGGCTTTTCGCGAAAGATCCGACTGTTGTGCGATTGTTACATGTGCTGCGTCCGTTGGAAATGACGTTCCTCGAAATTGAAAAATCGAGCGGATATTGAAATTATTTTCTAAAACAGGGAAATATTGACGTGCTCGTCAATTGCTTACGTAAATCATCCGTTAGCTCACATTTCAATCGCATGGGTTCACGAAGTTGCCATTTTAACTTCTGGTCGTCACAGTCTCGCCATCGCAATTGCCGCAGTGGGGGAGACACCTTGGCATCTCGTAAGGCATCGGCGGGCGTTTTGTCGCTCGTCCTATTTTCGACACTGGCGCAGCCGTCCTTCGCGGGCGGTCTGGAGCGCGGCGGCTATAATATCGATCTGTTGTTCGATCAGTCGCGCTTTTCGGCGCAGTCGGCTCTGATTTACGTCATGCCGCAACGGAAGCTGAAGAATGTGCAGGACGTGGATCCGACGAATGGTGTCCCTTCTGGACCAAATTCTGCTGACGACACGGAGAACTACGTCGTCCCTTATGCCGGTTTTAAGGGCGGCATGGGTGATGTTGATTGCTTGGTCGATTATTCCGAGCCGTTTGGCGCTCACACAAACCCGGGCCAGAATTGGGCCGGCGCCAACAGCAACGTCGAGACAAAGATCTCAAGCCACAACTACGCCGCAACCTGTTCGTACAAGTTTGACGCTGGCCAAGGTCAAATGCGGTTGATCGGCGGAGCATTCTACCAGGAGATCGAAGGCTTTCAGGAAAAGCTTTTGGCTCCGATCCCGAACGGAACCGGTCGGCTTGATATGAGCGATCGGTCATGGGGCTGGCGCGTTGGCGTCGCCTATGAGATTCCAGAGTACGCATTGCGCGCCAGCTTGGTCTATAACAGCAAGGTAAAGTACGACAACCTGACGGGAACGGTGAACCTCACCAATGTCGGCGGCCCTATCATACCAGTTACCGGATCTGCAGAGGCGCCAGACTCCCTCGAACTCAAATTACAGAGCGGCATCGCCCCGGATTGGCTTGCTTTCGGTTCGGTCAAGTGGACCAATTGGAGCGTGCTGCAGTCTGTTCCGTTTAGCAATGCTTCAGGTATCGAAATAACCTCCCTAGACCTCGCGTATCGCGACGGCTGGACGGTCACCGGCGGCATCGGCCACAAGTTTAACGACCAATGGACCGGAGCGGTCAGCCTGACGTGGGATCGGGGCACCAGCGATGGTTACGGAACGCAGACCGACACATGGACGCTGGGCGTCGGTGCGGCCTACAATCCGACCGAGAACGTCGAATGGCGTCTTGCTGGAGCGATCGGTGTTTTGACAAGCGGCGAATCCGGAACATTCACCCGTGATGGCGTCACGTACGGCGAAGACGCGACGTACACCTTCGGCAATGATCTCGTGGCCGCACTCTCCACCAGCATCAAGGTCAAGTTCTGATCCCTGAAGATCATCTGAGATCAAAGCCCGGCAAAGCGCCGGGCTTTTCTGTATCCGGTCGCCATTAATCATGCCGTTTCGGCATCTTCTTTTGTGACGATTCAGCAACAGTTTTTCTCCAGCATTTGCGTAAGATGATCTCAGGGACAAATTGTCCATTTCCCGCCACAAACTAGGCGCAGCGATAAGGTCGGGCGAGGGAATGACAGGCTCAGGGTGCGCGTAAAGAGTTCAATGGTTCGATTTTTGCTTGGTGCAGATGAGGTGGACGAAGGGTACGGCGAAAAGGCTGCCGTGATCGACGTTTCGCTTTTGCTGCAGGGCTTTTCGGCCGAAAAAATTCGCTCCGACGTTGCACTTTCTGATCTTCGTTTCCTCACAAGTTCAAGCCGTACGGCAGCGCCGGAAGAGCGTTCCGGTAACGTTGGCACAGGTTTGGTCACAATTGGTGATTACCTATGTCTGGAAGGCGGAAGGGCGCTTGGCGCATCCGCCGGCATAAAGCGGAAGTCGCCGCGAAACTGTCGTGCCGCAGGCCGGACGACGAAGCGCGGTGCGGTTGAAATTCAGGCTCTCGTTGGAGAGCGGGCTGGATGCGACGCGGGCAAGGGAGCCATCGAGCTCACCGCGGGATCGCTCGCCGGGAGGAGGTACCTCCGTAGCGGATCGATGGACAGTGCGTCCCGGTCGGTCGCGGCGGATGGAAGCGAAAGAAGCCGGGTGCAATGCTGACGTTCGAGTTCAGACCTTTGAGATTGATATTGGCGGGGCTTTCCGTCGCGTGCTGCGCAGCCATTGCCTGCCCGGCCGCCGCCTTCGACATCCAGTCCGGCGTGAGCAAGGAATCCGGTCCTTTCGATCTCTTCAAGTTCGGCTTCAAGGCCTACAAGAACGGCCAGAAGGAAGAGGCCGTCGAAGCCTACAAGTATGCCGCCGAGAAGGGCCACACCGGCTCGCGCTGGGCGCTCGCCAACATGTATGCCGATGGCGACGGCGTCGCGCAGAACGATTTCGAAGCTTTCAAGATCTACAGCGAGATCGCCCAGCAGGGCGTCGAGCCCGGCTCGGAAGACACCGGCTTTTTCGTCAATGCGCTTCTGGCGCTGGCGAGCTATTACAAGAACGGCATCGCGGGTACGCCGGTGAAGGCCGACCTCAGCCAGGCACGCCAGCTCTATTTCCAGGTCGCGTCCACCTTCGGCGTGCCCGAGGCGCAGTTCCAGCTGGCGCAGATGATGCTGGCGGGCGAGGGCGGCCGGGCCAGCAACCAGCAGGCCAAGAAGTGGCTGAACCAGGCCCGCAAGGCCGGTCACCCCGGCGCCATGTCGGTCTTCGGCAACATCCTCTTCCAGGAAGGCCAGACCGCCAACGGTCTCGCCCTGATGACCGCCGCGCTCGACCGATGCAAGCCCAAGGATTGCGGCTGGATGGAATCGCTGCAGGAACAGGCATTCTCCGTCGCCAACGAAAGCGACCGCCGCTCCGCGGTCGCGCTCTCTCAGAAGATCTCCGTAAGCGGCGCTGACTAAGCTTTACGCCGCGAAGTCGAAGTAGGCCACGACAGGCACATGGTCTGACGGCTTTTCCCAGGCGCGTACGTGCTTTTCGATCGCCGTTGACGTCATCCGGTCAACGGCTTCCGGCGACAGCATCAGGTGATCGATGCGGATGCCGTTGTTCTTCGGCCATGCGCCGGCCTGATAATCCCAGAACGTATAGAGCGGAACGCCGTCGCTGGTCGCCCTGACGGCATCTGTCAGGCCGAGGCTTTCGAGCTTGCGGAAGGCTTCTCGGGTCTGCGGCAGGAACAGCGCGTCGTTCTCCCAAACCTTCGGATCGAAGCAGTCATGCGGCTCGGGGATGACGTTGTAGTCGCCGGCGAGAATGAGGATTTCCTCATAGGCCAGCCGCTCAGCCGCGAATTTCCGCAGCCGCTCCATCCAGGCCAGCTTGTAGGGGTATTTCTCGGTCTCGACCGGATTACCGTTCGGCAGGTAGAGGCAGCAGACGCGGGCGACGCGATTGCCGGGCAGCGAGAAGACGGCTTCCAGAAAGCGCGCCTGCTCGTCCAGCGGATCGCCCGGCAGGCCGCGGTTCACCTCGTCGGGCTTCGTCTTGGAGAGGATCGCTACGCCGTTGAAGCCCTTCTGGCCGTGCGTCTCCACATGATAGCCGAGCGCCTCGATCTCGAGCCTCGGAAATCCCTCGTCGACCGTCTTGATTTCCTGCAGGCAGGCAATGTCGGGCTGCGAGTCGGTAAGCCACTGCGTCAGGTTGTCGATGCGCGCCTTGACGCCGTTGATGTTCCAAGTCGCAATCTTCATGGCCTGATCCTGTTCCGGTTCACCGGCCTCTTTTATCGCGCTCTTCCGATTGCGGACAAGACGATAAACCGGCCGGAAGGCGATCTTCGGCCGGTTCGGTGTGGATAGCCCGGTTTGAAAACCGATCTGAAATCAGATCGAGAAGCTTGTGCCGCAGCCACAGCTCGCAACCGCGTTCGGATTGCGGATCTCGAAGGACTGGCCGAGCAGGTTGTCGACGAAGTCGATCTCGGAGCCGGCCATATAAACCAGTGAGACGCTGTCGATCAGCACCTTGGCATCGTTCTTCTCGACCACCACGTCGTCATCGAGCGTCGCGTCGGTCAGGTCGAACTTGTAGGAGAACCCCGAGCAGCCGCCGCCTTCGACGGACACGCGCAGCGCGCTCTTGCCGCTGTCGGCGCCGACGATCGCGGCGATTCGTTTTGCCGCGGCATCGGAAAGGGTTACACTCGTCTCAGTCATGTTTCCTCCTGCCGGGGTCAAGATCCGGAGAGAATTGAATTCAGCCGCATCTTGCAAGCGACTGGTTTACAAGCATTTACGCAAAACGCCCTGAGGACGCATGCTCCGCGCAAATCAACTCGTATCGAGTATTTTTGCCGTTTATTGAAGCTATAGGTATGAAGAGCGAACAGCGGCGTCAATGGGCTGCGGCCGCAAGATATCGGATGACGGTGAAGAATGACGATCGACAGGCATGCATTGGGCTTCGGAAACAGCGACAGGGCGGTCTATGCGGCCGATCCTTGGACCTCTCGCGGCCGCCTTTACCCAGAAGGCGCCAGCCCGACGCGCTCCGACTTCCAGCGCGACCGCGACAGGATCGTTCACACGACCGCCTTTCGCCGGCTGAAGCACAAGACCCAGGTCTTCATCGCCCAGGATGGCGATCACTATCGCACGCGCCTGACGCACACGATCGAGGTGGCGCAGGTTGCGCGTGCGCTTGCACGGGCCTTGAAGCTCGACGAGGATTTGGCCGAGGGCGTCGCGCTCGTCCATGATTTCGGCCACACGCCCTTCGGCCATACCGGCGAGGATGCGCTGCACGAGGTGCTGCTGCCTTACGGCGGCTTCGATCACAATGCCCAGTCCCTGCGCATCGTGACCAAGCTGGAGCGCCGCTACGCCGATTTCGACGGCATCAACCTCACCTGGGAAAGCCTGGAAGGTCTGGTCAAGCACAACGGGCCGCTGCTTTCCAAGGACGGCGCCGGCACACGCGGCCCGGTTCCGCAGCCGATCCTCGACTATTGCGAGATCCACGACCTCGAGCTCGATACCTTCGCCAGCCTCGAAGCCCAGGCAGCTGCGATCGCCGACGATATCGCCTACAATACCCACGATATCGACGACGGTCTGCGCTCCGGCTATCTCACCTTCGACATGCTGGAGGAGATCCCGTTCCTCGCCGGGTTGATGGCGGAGGTGAGGGAGCGGTATCCCAATCTCGAGGCCAGCCGCTTCACCCATGAAATCATGCGTCGCCAGATCACCCGAATGGTCGAGGACGTCATTTCCGTCTCGCAGCAGCGCCTGGATATGCTGAAGCCGCAAAGCGCTGACGACATCAGGCAGGCCGATAATGTGATTGCCACCTTCTCGCCCGAGATGGCCGAGACCGACCAGCAGATCAAGGCGATGCTCTTCAAGCGCATCTACCGCCATCCTGATATCATGCGCATCCGTGCCGGCGCAGCCCAGATCGTCACCGATCTTTTCGGTGCGTACATGGCCAACCCCAAGGAGATGCAGAGCCATTATTGGGTCGACCACATTGCCGGCCTTGCCGAAGCGGCGAGGGCGCGCCATGTCGGCGATTATCTGGCCGGGATGACCGATACCTATGCCGTGAGCGCCCACAGGCGATTGTTTGACCATACTCCGGATTTGCGATAGGCAGCGGTCGCTCGGGCGTACCCCGCGCAAACGCCTTTTGGCACAGCCTATGCATGGAAGATTGCGATGAACCTTTTTACCGATTTCGAAGCCAGGATTAAAACCGCCCTTGAACAGATCGATCTGGTCAAGGAAAAGCGATCCGAGCTGGATTTCGGCCGCATCACGATCGAACCCCCGCGCGACCCGAGCCATGGCGACGTGGCGACCAACGCGGCGATGGTGCTGTCCAAGCCGCTCGGCAGCAATCCCCGGGCGTTGGCCGACGTGATCGCAGCCAAGCTCAAGGAAGACGCCGACGTCGCCGAAGTCTCGGTCGCCGGTCCTGGCTTCATTAATCTCAAACTCTCCGTCGGCTACTGGCAGCGCCTGCTCGCCTCGATGATCGAGGCCGGCACGGATTACGGCCGCTCGACGCTGGGTACTGGCAGGAAGGTCAATGTCGAATATGTCTCGGCCAATCCGACCGGCCCGATGCATGTCGGCCATTGCCGTGGCGCCGTCGTCGGCGACGCGCTGGCCAACCTGCTGTCCTTCGCGGGTTTCGACGTCGTCAAGGAATACTACATCAACGACGCCGGCTCGCAGATCGACGTGCTCGCGCGCTCGGTGTTCCTGCGCTATCGCGAGGCACTCGGCGAAAACATCGGCGAGATCCCGGCGGGCCTCTATCCGGGCGAGTACCTCGTTCCGGTCGGTCAGTCGCTGGCGAGTGACTACGGCGTCAAGCTGCACAACATGCCGGAAGAGGAGTGGATGCCGATCGTCAAGGATCGCACCATCGACGCGATGATGGCGATGATCCGTGAGGATCTGGAAGCGCTCAACGTCCATCACGACGTGTTCTTCTCGGAGCGGACGCTGCATGCCAACGGCGCCGCCGCCATCCGCACGGCCATCAACGACCTGACTTTCAAGGGCCACGTCTACAAGGGCACCCTGCCGCCCCCGAAGGGCCAATTGCCCGAGGACTGGGAAGACCGCGAGCAGACGCTCTTCCGCTCGACCGAGGTCGGTGACGACATGGATCGCCCGCTGATCAAGTCTGACGGTTCCTATACTTACTTCGCGGCCGACGTTGCTTACTTCAAGAACAAGTATGATCGCGGCTTCAACGAGATGATCTACGTGCTCGGCGCCGACCACGGCGGCTACGTCAAGCGCCTGGAGGCGGTTGCCCGTGGTGTGTCGGAAGGCAAGGCCAAGCTCACCGTGCTGCTCTGCCAGCTGGTCAAGCTGTTCCGTGATGGCGAGCCGGTCAAGATGTCGAAGCGTTCCGGCAACTTCGTGACGCTGCGCGACGTGGTTGACGAAGTCGGCCGCGATTCGGTTCGTTTCATGATGCTGTACCGGAAGAGCTCCGAGCCGCTGGACTTCGATTTCGCCAAGGTAACGGAACAATCGAAGGACAATCCGGTCTTCTACGTGCAGTACGCGCATGCGCGCTGCATGTCGGTTTTCCGGCAGGCGAAGGAGGCATTTCCCGATCTCGACGTATCGCCGGAAGTGCTTGCGAAGGCGGTCGCTGAAATCTCGGATCCGGCGGAATTACAACTGGTTGCCAAGGCTGCCGAGTTCCCGAGGCTGATCGAGTCTGCGGCCCAGTCGCAGGAGCCGCATCGCGTCGTATTTTACCTCTACGATCTCGCCAGTTCTTTCCATGCTCATTGGAACAAAGGCAAAGAACAAATCGACTTACGATTTATTAACGATAAGAACCGAGAATCGAGTATAGCCAGACTAGGGCTGGTGTACGCCGTTGCGTCGGTTTTGAAGGCGGGACTTGCTATCGCAGGCACCGCAGCGCCGGACGAGATGCGATAGCGTCACCATTTACCCACAATGCTCTGGCATGAACCTTTGCAAGTGCGAGTGGATGAGTATGGCAGACAAACAGCGGGCGTATGACACGCGTAAGAATACGGACCTCTTTGCTGACGATGATCCATTGGCCGAGCTCGCTCGGATCGTCGGATTCGAGCCGCGCGTAGCGGCAAATACGGTGGCTGACGTGCAGCCACCGGAGCCGGCTTTCAATCTCGAAGATGAACTCCTGCGCGAGTTCGAGCAGTATGAGGCGCCGCAGCAGGCCGCCTCGTATTCACATCCGGCCGAGCCGGTATTCGAGCAGCCCATCGCCTATGAAGAGCCGGCTTATGAAGCCGCTCCTGCGCCCCAGGCCGCCTACGAGCAGTCCTATGAGGCCGCGCCTGAGATTCAGGTCGCGCCGGAAGCGGATTTCGCCTCAGAAGAGGCGCTCGCCGCGGCGATCGCGCCCCATTCTGGCACACATCATCTGCTGGCCTCCGCCGATTGGACGTCCAGCGTCAGCCGCGCCGCCGAACCTGTCTCTGGTGGCGCACGCGATCTCATCGAGGAACTCGAGCAGTCGATCGGCGCCGCGCCTGCTCCGGTCGCTCCCGTTCAGCCTGCCAAGGCCCCGCAGTGGTCAGCCGCCAGCATCCGGCTGCCGCTTGCCAATTTTCATCCCGCCAGCCGCCAAGCCCCGGTACCGACGGTCGTTGAGCCTGCGCCCGTGGTTGCCGCCGCTCCGCAGCCGATCTCTGCGCCAGAGGCGGTGAGTTTCGCGCCTGAGGTGCCCGCCTACGAAGCGCCTGTCGCGGCCGGATTCCCGGCTGAGATCGACCGCCACGAAGAGCCCGTTTCGCACGAAGAGCCTCCGGTCGAGGAAGAACCCTTCGTATTCGACGATGCGCCGGTCGCCGAGACATTCGTCGACCACAGCGCCTTCGATCTCGCCGCCGCCGCCAAGGACGGCGACATCCAGACGGATGCCGCGTTGACGGAAGCTGCTCCCGCCGATCTGGACGACATCGCTTTCGATCTCGACGATCTGCTCGCCGATGTATCGCAGTATCCGGTTCCTGATCGCCAGTCCGCTCCAAAGGCCGATGCTTTCGAACCCGCGTTGTCGCCCGAGCTTGTTCGTGAGGTTGCAGCCGCACCGGTTGCCGTTGCTCCGACGCCTGCGCCGTATCAGCCTCCCGTCGCGGCATCGGTTGCCGCCAATGTCGAGCCGGAAGCCGAGGATCCCTTCGCGGGTCATGACTTCGAGCTCGATCTTGAAGGCATCGAACTCGAGCTTGCCGATCTGGATTTCGCCGAACCGGTGAACGTACAGGCCGTCGAAACGCCTGCGCCGCAACCCGTCGCACCGGTTGCCAGCTACCGGCCGGAGCCCGCACCGGTACCGCGCCCTGCGCCGGTCGTTGCTGCCGCTCCGGTCTACCAGCAGCCCATGCAGACGCAGTTCTCGGCATCGCCGGCCTATCAGCCGCAGCCGAAGGCACCTGTCGCTTCCGCTTTTGCCTCTGACGCCGGCGACGAACTGCCCTTCGATCCGTCGATGATCTCGGACGCCGAGTATCATCCCGAGACCGTCGAGGACATGCATGTTCCCGTCCTGCCGCCGGTAGAGCAGCCGGTCGTCCATGCACCGACCTCCGATTTCGATTTCGATGTCGACGCCGAGATCGCCAGCCTTCTCGCACCCTCCAAGCCGGTTGCCGCCGCTGCGGTCAAACCTGCTGCCGAGGAGTGGCGAGGTCGCGCGCCGGTCACCGTCGCGCCGATGGCGCCCGCACCCAAGCCGCCGCAGGCGCAGAATTTCGACGAGTTCGAGCGCGCGCTGGAGGAGGATTTCCGCCGCAGCGTCAGCGAGCCGGTCCAGGCGCGCAGCGAAAGTGTGTCGCAGGTGCAGATCCAGTCCGCCAGCGACGCGGAAGACATGAGCCGCGCCCGCTCGATGAAGCGGATGCTCGCCGCTGCCGCCATGATCGTCGTCTTCGGCGGCGTGGCCTATGCGGGCTACTCCTTCCTGGCGCGGGATGGCGGCCTCGGTATTTCGTCCGGCGAGCCGCGTGTCATCGTGGCCGAAAAGGACCCCGTCAAGGTCGTTCCCGAGAATCCTGGTGGCAAGACCGTGCCGAACCAGGACAAGGCCGTCTATGACAGCGTCGGTGGTGCTGCAAGTGCGGCGCCCAAGCAGAAGGCGCTGGTGTCGAGCGACGAGCAGCCCGTCGATGTCGTTCAGCGCACGCTGACGCCGGAGACGATGCCCGAGGACAACGACATGGCGATGCCGTCGATGGCAACGCCGGTCGGCGACACTGAGGATCCACGCCTGCTTCCGACTCAGGATACGGCTGACGCGGCGGATGACGCCGACGATGCGAACAAGCCGGCTGTCTCGGCCCGCAAGGTCCGCACGATGATCGTCAAGCCTGACGGTACGCTGGTCGCCCGTGAAGACGTCGCTCCGGAAGCGGCGCCGACCAACATGCCGGTGACCAAGACCGTCCAGACCCAGAAGATCACGCCGAACGGCTCCGCCGCGAGCTTCCCGGCCGCCGGCCAGGTTGCTTCCGCCGATATCCGCTCGACCCCGGTCGAGAAGACTTCGCCGACAGCGGCACAGGCTCCGTCCGAGAACGTTCTCGCCAAGGCCGCCGCCGCGACGCCGGCCGATGTCGATCCGCCTGTCCGCAGCGTCCAGAGCTCGACCGTTAGCGACACGGCGCCGGTTCCCGGCGCACGTCCGCTGAGCCAGCAGGCAAAGCCCGCCGAAGCCGCTCCGGCTGCAACAGCGCCTGCCAAGCCGACCGAGGTCGCGTCGGCTCCGCAGGCCGCCGCCCAGCCGCAGCCGACGACGGCTGCCGCCGGAAGCTACGGCATGCAGATCGCCTCGCTGCCTTCGGAAGAGGAAGCGAAGAAGTCCTACGCAAGCCTGTCGAAGAAGTTCGCCGGCGTGCTTGGCGGCCGGGCCTATGAGATCCGCAAGGCTGATATCGCCGGCAAGGGTACCTTCTACCGCGTTCGCATCCCGGCCGGATCGAAGGACGAAGCCGCTGCTCTTTGCGAGAAGTTCCGCAGTGCCGGCGGCTCCTGCCTGATCTCGAAGTAAGCTTCGACGGACGTTGAATATGGAGCGGCGGGCTTTGTCCCGCCGCTCCTTTTTTGTGAATGGCGGTTGACCTCACTCGCATTTCCGCAAAGCGCCTCTATGATTCGTATATGACCGAATCAAAAGCGATGATCCTGGGCTGTAGCGGCCTGTCCCTCACTGCCGAAGAAAAGGCCTTCTATGAGGCCGAGCGCCCCTGGGGCTTCATTCTCTTCGGGCGCAATATCTCCGAGCCCGCGCAGATCGCCGACCTCGTGGCGGAGATGCGCGAGAGCGTCGGCTGGCACGCGCCGGTGCTGATCGACCAGGAGGGAGGGCGCGTCCAGCGCATTCGCCCGCCGATCTTCCAGCACTATCCTTCCGGCCAGCAACTCGGCGATCTCTATCGCCAGGACAAGGAAAAGGGCAGGCGTGCCGCCTGGCTGATGTCGCGGTTGCATGCCTTCGATCTCTCCGGCCTCGGTATCAACGTGGATTGCCTGCCCGTGCTCGACGTTCCCGTCGAGGGCAGCAGCAACGTCATCGGCAACCGCGCCTATGGCGGTGATCCCGTGACCGTCACGGAGATGGGCAGGGCGGCAGCCGAGGGTCTGAAGGCCGGCGGACTGTTGCCCGTGATGAAGCATATGCCGGGCCATGGCCGCGGCTTTGCCGATTCGCACCATGAGCTTCCCGTCGTCACGGTGTCGCGCCAGGAGCTAGAAGCCCACGACTTTCCGCCCTTCGTGGCGATGAAGGACGAACTGATGGCGATGACCTGCCACGTCGTCTTCACCGCGATCGACCCGGAGAACCCGGCGACCACGTCGCGCAAGGTGATAGACGGCGTCATCCGCGATCAGATCGGCTTCGATGGTCTTTTGCTGTCGGATGATAGCTCGATGAATGCCTTGGCCGGGACGCTGGGCGAGCGGGCGGCGAATATCATTGCAGGCGGCTGCGATATCGTGTTGCATTGCAACGGCCATATGGACGAGATGCAGCAGGTGGTAGCCAACGTGCCGATGCTGCAGGGCAGGTCGCTGGAGCGCGCGGTGCGGGTCGTGAACGGTTTTCCGAAGGCCGACGCGGCCGACGAGGCCGCCATGCGGTCGGAATTCCACGCGATGTTCGCGACGGTCTGATCGCGAAAGGAAGAGGGCAGGTGAGCAGTGTAAAGGGCATGGAACGGTCGGCCTCGGCGGCAACGCCGATGGACAAGCTGTGGCAGGAGAATGCCGCCGAACGTGCGACCGGCGATCCTGCTTTGTTGATCGACGTGGCCGGCTTCGAAGGCCCTCTCGACCTGCTGCTCTATCTCGCCCGCAACCAGAAGGTCGATCTCTCCCGCATCTCCGTTCTGGCTCTCGCCGAGCAGTATCTGCAGTTCATCGAAAGCGCGCGCCGCATCCGCATCGAGCTGGCGGCCGACTATCTGGTCATGGCGGCGTGGCTGGCCTATCTGAAGTCACGCCTGCTCATCCCGCAGCAGGTCAAGGATGACGGCCCTTCCGGCGAGGAGATGGCGGCAGCGCTCGCATTCCGCCTGAAGCGCCTGGAGGCGATGCGCGGCGCGGCGGAAGGTCTCATCAACCGCAACCGGCTCGGCCGCGACGTGCTGGCGCGCGGCGCGCCGGAGCACATTCCCGACCGGCAGAAGTCTGCCTATGACGCGAGCCTCTACGATCTGCTGACGGCCTATGCCACGTTGCGCCAGCGACAATCCGTGACGCAGGTCACGATCGCCAAGCGTAACGTATGGTCGCTGACCGACGCCCGCGAGTTGCTGACACGGCTGATCGGCGAGATCACCGATTGGACGGCACTGGAGCAGCATCTTCTGCGCTACATGACAACGCCCGAGGATCGGGTGACTGCGATGGCCAGCGCCTTTGCCGCATCGCTGGAACTCGTCCGCGAGGGCAAGATCGAGATCCGCCAGGACGGCGCTTTCCAGCCGCTTTACATGCGGCGTGGACCGAACCACGCGACGCTGCAGGTCGTCGAACAGGAGCGCCCGGCGTGACGGAATTGGAAGAGCAGGATATCGGCCCCGAGGATGTCGACAACGACGCGGCGGTCGAGACGGAAGCGGAGCGTATAGCCGAAGCGCTGGTCTTTGCATCCGCACAGCCCGTTTCCGAGAGCTTCATCGCCGACCGCCTGCCGCGAGACTTTAACGTGCGCGCCACCATGCTGCGGCTGAAGGATCAGTACGCCCATCGCGGCGTCAATCTCGTGCAGGTCGAAGATTCCTGGGCGTTCCGCACCGCGGCCGATCTTTCCTTCGTGATCCGCCGCGATGAAAACGAGGTGAAGAAGCTGTCGCGCGCAGCCCTCGAGGTGCTGGCGATCATCGCCTATCACCAGCCGGTGACGCGCGCCGAGATCGAGGATATAAGAGGTGTGCAGACGTCGCGCGGCACGCTCGACGTGCTGATGGAGGCCGGTTGGGTGCGTTTTCGCGGTCGTCGGCGCACGCCGGGGCGGCCGGTCACGCTCGGCACCACGCGCGACTTCCTCGATCATTTCGGTTTGGAGGAGCTGCGCGATCTGCCCGGTATCGAGGAATTGAAGGGCGCCGGCCTGCTGTCGGGCCGCATCCCCGCCAATTTCAACATCCCGTCGCCGACGATGAACGATGAACTGACCGAAGATGAAGATCCGATCACCCAGCTGGATCTGGAGGAACTCGGCCTTCTCGCGCCCTCCGGCGGCTCGGAAGAATAGTCGCTTCATGTCTTTGTTTCGCCACCGATGACGAAAACAATGCCGATCACAATTTTTCGAAGGCTGGATGACTTGTCACCAAGGGCGATCCCGTGACATTAACGACAATCCAAGGGGAATTTTGATGTTGGATTTGGTGTTGGAAATTCTTACATCAACAGACATCACAACAAGGAGTTAGCGTAATGGGTTCTTTTAGCATGTGGCACTGGCTGATCGTTCTTGCGATCGTCCTGCTGTTGTTCGGCCGCGGCAAGATTCCTGAGCTCATGGGCGACGTCGCCAAGGGCATCAAGAGCTTCAAGAAGGGCATGAACGACGATGACGCCCCGGAAGCCACGACCGGCAAGACCGTCGATCACAAGGCCGACGAAACGAAGTAATCACGTCCGGGCAAGCGCCGCCCCCGCGTTTCCCGTACAGGAGCCTTGAATGTTCGATATTGGCTGGACCGAGTTGCTTGTCATCGCGGTCGTATTGATCGTGGTGGTTGGTCCGAAGGATCTTCCGCCGATGCTTCGTGCGTTTGGCAAGATGACGCAGCGCGCCCGTAAGGTCGCCGGCGAATTCCGTGCCCAGTTCGACGAAGCCCTTCGTGAAGCGGATATGGACGACGTCCGTCAGACGCTGAGCGATGCGCAGAAGCTGAACCCGGTGAACTCTCTTCGCGAAGCCATGAACCCGCTTCGCCAGATGGGCAACGAGATCAAGGCCGATCTCCAGAAGGCGACGGTGGTCGAGAACAAGACCGAAGCGCCGCTCGGCCTGATGCCGGCACCCGAGGTTGCTCCGGCCGTTGCACCCGCTGTCATGGCCGCGCCAACGCCCGAGCCGGCAGCCGCTGCCGTGTTGCCTGGCGATGAAAAGCCGAAGGCACCGCGCAAGCCGCGTGCCAAGGCCGCCGACAAGGCGGATGCTGTAGCAGCCGTCGCGGTGACGCCGGCTGAAAAGCCCAAGCGCGCGTCAGCCAAGCCCGTTGCTGCCAAGGCCGCTACGGCGAAAGCCCCGGCCGCGAAGGCTACTGGCTCAGCCAAGCCCGCCGTCGTCGTCAGCAAGACCGCCGCCACGCCGAAGAAGCCGGCCGCCAAGAAAAAGAAAGATGAAGCATGAGCGGTGATATCGAAGACAAGCCGCAGCCGTTGATCGAGCATCTGATGGAGCTGCGCACGCGGCTCATGTGGTCGATCGGCGCGTTCTTCGTCGCATTCATCGTCTGCTTCATCTTCGCCAAGCATCTCTTCAATGCACTCGTCTTCCCCTACAAGTGGGCGGTCCAGTGGGCGCATCTCGATGTGTCGAAAGCGCAGCTGATCTACACCGCGCCGCAGGAGTTCTTCTTCACGCAGGTGAAGGTCGCCATGTTTGGCGGACTGGTGATCGCTTTCCCGATCATCGCCGCGCAAATCTACAAGTTCGTCGCTCCCGGTCTCTACAAGAACGAGCGCGCCGCCTTCCTGCCTTTCCTGATCGCCTCGCCGGTGCTCTTCCTGCTCGGCGCGTCGCTGGTCTATTTCTTCTTCACGCCGATGGTCATGTGGTTCTTCCTGACCATGCAGCAGGCGCCTGGAGAGGGCGATGTTGCCATCTCGCTCCTGCCGAAGGTTTCGGAATATCTCAGCCTCATCATGACGCTGGTCTTTTCCTTCGGCCTGGTGTTCCAGCTGCCGGTCATCACCACGCTGCTCGCCCGCGTCGGTCTCCTGACGTCGCAGTGGCTGCGCGAGAAGCGCAAGTTCGCCATCGTGCTTGCCTTCGTGGTGGCCGCCGTGCTGACGCCGCCTGACCCGATGTCCCAGATCGGTCTTGCGCTGCCGACCATCATTCTCTACGAGATTGCCATCTACGCGGCGCGACTCGTGGAACGCCAGCGTGCTCGCGATGCGATCAACGAGGCGGACGGATCGACGGACGTTGCCAAGACGGACAACGTCTAACGTTCGACGCGAACTCTTCTTGAGCGCTTCCGAATTTCCGGTCGAGGCCCGGTCAGGCTTCGGCCGGGTCATCCTTTTTGCAACGACCTGGAACGACGATGCTCGATATCAAATGGATCCGTGAGAATCCCGAAGCCCTCGACGCGGCACTTGCCAAACGGGGTGCGGAGCCTTTGTCCGAAAGCCTGATCGCGCTCGACGAAAAGCGTCGCTCGGCCGTCCAGAAGGTGCAGGACATGCAGTCCCGCCGCAACGCCGCCTCCAAGGAGATCGGCGCGGCGATGGCGCAGAAGAACAGCGAACTCGCCGAGAAGCTGAAGGCCGAGGTCGCCGACCTCAAGGTCCTGCTTCCCGCCGCCGAGGAAGACGATCGCACGTTCACCGAAGAATTGAACGACGCCCTGTCGCGCATCCCGAACATCCCGCATGACGACGTCCCCGTCGGCAAGGACGAGCACGACAACGTCGTCGCGCGTGTCACCGGCGAGAAGCCGCGCTGGAACCATACGCCGAAGGAACACTTCGAGATCGGCGAAGCGCTCGGCTACATGGATTTCGAAACGGCGACCAAGCTCTCCGGCTCGCGCTTCACGGTCCTGACCGGCCCGCTCGCCCGCCTCGAGCGCGCGCTTGGTCAGTTCATGATCGACCTCCACACCAGCGAGCACGGCTACATCGAAGTCAGCTCGCCGCTGATGGTGCGCGACGAGGCGGTCTTTGGCGTGGGGCAGTTGCCGAAATTCGCCGAGGACATGTTTCGCACGACGGATGGCCGCTGGCTGATCCCGACGGCCGAAGTCACGCTCACCAACCTTGTGCGTGAGCAGATTCTTGACCAGGAAAAGCTGCCGCTGCGCTTCACCGCGCTCACCCCGTCCTTCCGCTCGGAAGCGGGTTCCGCCGGCCGCGACACCCGTGGCATGCTGCGCCAGCATCAGTTCTGGAAGTGCGAGCTGGTCTCGATCACCGACGCCGAAAGCTCGATCGCCGAGCACGAGCGCATGACGGCCTGCGCCGAGGAGGTACTGAAGCGCCTCGGCCTGCATTTCCGCACGCTGACGCTCTGCACCGGCGACATGGGCTTCGGCTCGCGCAAGACCTACGATCTCGAGGTCTGGCTGCCCGGCCAGAACACCTACCGCGAAATCTCGTCCTGCTCGGTCTGCGGCGATTTCCAGGCGCGGCGCATGAACACGCGTTATCGCGGCAAGGAAGACAAGACCAACCGCTTCGTTCACACGCTCAACGGCTCCGGCACCGCCGTCGGCCGCTGCCTGATCGCCGTTCTGGAGAACTATCTGAACGAAGACGGTTCCGTGACCGTCCCCGACGTTCTGGTCCCCTACATGGGCGGCCTGACGAAGATCGAACGGGCGGCCTGAGATCATGCGCATTCTGCTCACCAACGACGACGGCATTCACGCGGAAGGTCTGGCGGCGCTGGAGCGGATTGCGCGCACGCTCTCCGACGACGTCTGGATCGTCGCCCCCGAGACCGACCAGAGCGGTCTCGCCCATTCGCTGAGCCTGTCGGAGCCGCTGCGCCTGCGCAAGATCTCCGACAAGCATTACGCGCTCAGGGGAACGCCGACCGATTGCGTCATCATGGGCATCAAGCAGGTGATGGACATCAAGCCCGACCTCGTTCTGTCGGGCGTCAACGCCGGCTCCAACGTCGCCGACGACGTCACCTATTCCGGCACGATCGCCGGCGCCATCGAGGGTACGATGCAGGGCGTGCGCTCCTTTGCGCTCAGCCAGGCCTACATCCGTGAAGGTGACCAGCGCATCCTGCCCTGGGAGGTCTGCGAGGCGCATGCGCCGGCGTTGCTCGAAAAGCTCATGACGCTCGATCTGCCGGAAGGCACCTTCCTCAATCTCAACTTCCCGAACTGCCGTCCCGAGGAAGTGGAGGGCACCGAAGTGACCGCGCAGGGCAAGCTCGCCTTCAATCTGGAGGTCGATGCGCGCGCCGACGGACGCGGCTTTCCCTACTACTGGCTGAAGTTCGGCGAGCGCGCCGGCGCCTTCGAGGAAGGCACTGATGTCAATGCGCTGAAGAATAGCAAGGTTTCGGTAACCCCTTTGAAACTGGATCTGACCGATTATTCCGTACAGGACCGCATTGCGCGGGCGCTTTCAGGTACGGAGTAAATCGCGTTGACGGCACGGCTGGTCGAGAAGGAAGAGTTTGCGGCGCTCGTTCTGAGGCTGCGGGCCGAAGGGGTATCCGACATCGATCTCCTGACGGCGGTCGAGGCGACGCCGCGCTCGCTGTTCGTACCGCCCGAATTCGCCGAGCACGCCTATTCCAGCCGCACCCTTCCCATCGAATGCGGCTCCTTCCTCGAGGGCGTTGATCTCGCCGTCCGTATCCTCCACCATCTGAGGATAAAACCCGGTCAGCGCGTGCTCGAGGTCGGTACTGGCAGCGGCTTCATGTCCGCCGTCATGGCCCGTATGGCCGAGCGTGTCCTGACCGTGGATCGCTACAAGACGCTGACGACAAATGCGCAGAAACGCATGGAAACGCTCGGCATTCGCAACGTCGCCATCCGCCAGGCCGATGGCAGTGCCGGCATGCAGGGCGAGGGCACCTTCGACCGGATCCTGGTGACCGCCGCCTTCAATTCCATGCCGCGTTTTTATGCCGACCAGCTCGTCTCCGGCGGCTCCATGATCGCGCCGCTGATGATCACCGAGACCGAATGTCGTCTCGTCAGGCTGACCAAGACCGGCAGCCGCTTCGAGCGCGAAGAGCTCTTTGAAGCGCCCTATCTTCCCATTGTCCCGCGTCTCGCCTCGCTGCTCTGAACGCCGCCGCCGCGCGCGCTCTCGGCCTATGGTTAGCAATTTCTCAAAAAAATCGCACGGAATCTCGCGTTTTAACGGCGTGGTAATACTAACGCGCTTTAATAAACCTACAAATGGTTGCGTTAATAGTGGGTCGAGTTCATGCGTTTCAGTCTTGCGCCGAAGTTCGGGAAATCTGCCGGGAAGGCCCTCTTTGCGGTTCTTCTGGCGAGTGCGGCAACGGGTTGCAGTTCCGATGTGACACGGTTCGGAAGCCTGTTCCCGTCGTCGGGTCAGGATCAGATGTCCACCGGGTCGATCCCGAGAAGGGGCATGAACGATCCGGTTCCTCAGGCCGATATGACACAGGGCGGCTACGCCAATCAGGGCGGCTACGCCAATAACAATCAGGCGATGAACCAGCCTTACCCCGCATCACAGCCGAACTATGGCGGATCGAGCGCACGCATGGCCTCGGCTCCGGTTTCGGTTCAGCGCTCTGAACTTTCTGCCCCTTCGGCATCGCCCGCGCCGCAGCAGTCCCGCGAGCGCCAGGTCGCTCTCGCCCAGCCGTTCCCGTCGGCAGAACCCGCCAAGCAGGCGCCTCACGTGCTCGCTCCGCCGCGCACGCAGACCGACAACATCGTCACCGGCACAACGCCGAAGGTTCAGGGCTGGTCGGCGACCAACGCACCATCGGTCACCATGCGTCCGGGTGAAAGCGTGGCTGTTCTCGCCAAGCGCTACGGTGTTCCGGAAAAGGAAATCCTGCGCGCCAACGGCTTGAAGACGGCAGCCGCGGCCAAGCCTGGCCAGACCATCCTGATCCCGACCTATAACGGCGGCAACGTCGCCAAGGCATCGGCGCAGGCCGCAGACCTCTCGAAGCCCGGCCATGCGCCGCAGCCGAACAAGGAGCAGGATCAGAACGTCGCCGTCATGCCCGGCGCGAACTCCGCTCGCGACAAATCTGTCGCCAATGCCGATCCGAGCAGCAAGCTGCCTGGCGCCAGCAAGGGTCCGAAGGGTGTAGGCGGCACCTATGTCGTCAAGCCTGGGGACTCGCTTGCCAAGATCGCCAAGGCAACCGGCACCAGCGTCGACGACCTCAAGGCCGCCAACAACCTGCAGGCCGGTTCGATCCGCATCGGCCAGGAACTGAACCTGCCGGCCGGCGCCGGTTCGCCGGATGCCATGAAGACGGCGTCGATCCCGGCAAAGGCCGAGGCGAAGCCGGTAGCGCAGCCCGCCGCCGCGACCTCGACCGCCGCCGCCCAGCCCGCGACCTACAAGGCGCCGGTTGCCACCGAAACCGTCGACGAAGCCGCCAAGAAGGAAGTCGCGTCGGCGGCTCCCGAGGCAACGGGGATCAGCAAGTACCGCTGGCCGGTCCGCGGTGCGGTCATCGCCGCCTATGGCGCCAACGTCAACGGCAGCCGCAACGACGGTATCGACATCTCGGTTCCGCAGGGCACGGCCATCAAGGCGGCTGAAAACGGCGTGGTCATCTACGCCGGCAACGGCCTCAAGGAACTCGGCAACACGGTTCTCGTCCGCCACGACGACGGCACCGTCACCGTCTACGGCAACGCCGATACGCTGAGCGTCACCCGCGGCCAGAAGATCCAGCGCGGCCAGACGGTCGCCATGTCCGGCATGAGCGGCAACGTCAAGCAGCCGCAGGTCCACTTCGAAGTCCGCAAGGACGCGACCCCGGTCAACCCTTTGACTTTCCTCGAATAGGTATTGCGTCTCGAGGACAGCACAAAAGCCCGGTCGAAAGCCGGGCTTTTGTTATTTCAGGGATAGGGAAACGCTACGTGTCTCAGGCGCGGGCAAGCGTGATCCGCATGCGACCGGCAAGATCCTGGATGTACTGCCAGGCGACGCGGCCGGACCGCGCGCCGCGCGTCGTCGCCCATTCCAACGCCTCGGCATGCAGCTTCTCGCGGTCGAACGGCAGCTTGAAGTGATCGGCATAGCCGTCGATCATCGTCAGGTAGTCCTCCTGGCTGCACTTGTGGAAGCCAAGCCAGAGGCCGAAGCGATCCGACAGCGACACCTTTTCCTCGACCGCTTCCGATGGATTGATCGCCGTCGACTGCTCGTTCTCCATCATGTGGCGTGGAAGCAGGTGGCGCCGGTTGGAGGTCGCGTAGAACAGCACGTTGTCGGGACGTCCCTCCACGCCGCCGTCGAGCGCCGCCTTCAGCGACTTGTAGGCCGTGTCGTCATGATCGAAGGAGAGGTCGTCACAGAAGACGATGACGCGGTGCGGCGTGTCCTTGAGGAGGTCGAGCAAGGCGGGTAGGCTGGCGATATCCTCGCGGTGCACCTCCACCAGCTTCAGCGAAACACCGCTTTCTCTTCTGACATCTTCGTGAACGGCTTTGACGAGCGACGACTTGCCCATGCCCCGCGCCCCCCAAAGGAGCACGTTGTTGGCGGCAAAGCCCTCCGCGAAGCGCACGGTGTTTTCATGCAGGATGTCACGCACCCGATCGACGCCGCGAATGAGCGTCAGCGCCACCCGGTTGGGGCGCTGAACAGGCTGCAAATGCTGGCGAACCGGCGCCCAGACGAAGCAATCGGCCGCATTCCAGTCGTTGATCGCGGGGGCAGGGCCGGCCAGCCGATCGACGGCGTCGGCAAGACGCTTGAGCTCGGCGAGAATGGCACTGTTGATCTCCTGGGCCATGGCGGATCCTCCTGATAATCGGTTGCCGTGGGTACGGCTTATTTTCGCTGTGGGGTAGCATGGCGTTTTTGCGACGGAAAGGTTAAGAGGCACTGGAATCGGTACGGTTTCCGGCTGTTTCTGTTGCATTCGCAATGCCCATAATTATAGTCCGGCCACCCGAGAAAAAGGCGACGTTCCGCCTCCGGAAAAGTTTGAGGAGATAAGCATGTTCATCACCCCGGCATTCGCCCAGGCCACCGACAGCGCGGCGTCGCCGTTCGGTTCGGGCTTTGAAATGATCATCCTGTTCGTGCCGCTGATGGTCGTCTGGTATTTCCTGCTGATCCGTCCGCAGCGCGCCCAGGCC
This sequence comes from Rhizobium sp. S152, assembly GCF_030380735.1. Classification (GTDB taxonomy): domain Bacteria; phylum Pseudomonadota; class Alphaproteobacteria; order Rhizobiales; family Rhizobiaceae; genus Rhizobium. The sequence goes on from NZ_JAUDRZ010000030.1 coordinate 495,723, forward strand.
AAGAAGCGCGAAGAGACCCTGAAGGCCATCCGTCGCGGCGACCAGGTCGTCACATCTGGCGGTCTCGTCGGCAAAGTCACGAAGGTTGTTGACGACAAGGAAGTCGAAGTGGAAATTGCAGACGGCGTCCGCGTTCGTCTCGTACGCACCGGCATCGTCGAAGTCCGCGTCAAGGGCGAGCCTGTAAAGGCCGACGCCGCATAACAAACCACATTCCGCGAACCGGATCGTCCGGATCTGACATAGTCGAGAGAAAATGCTTCATTTTTCCCGCTGGAAGACCGCTCTGATTTGGTTCGTGGTGCTGGTGGCCGCCCTGTTCGCGGCCCCCAATCTTCTGACGGACAGGCAACTGCAAAGCTTGCCCGGCTGGCTGCCGCACCATCGCCTGGCGCTCGGTTCCGATCTCAGGGGCGGCTCGCACCTGCTCTTTGCCGTCGAACGCGCCGATATCGCCCAGCAGCGTCTCGAAGATGCGGTCGCCAGCGTCCGCACCAGGCTGCGCGAAGCCAAGATCCGCTACACGGGTCTTGTCGGCAACGACCGCACCGTCACCGTCAAGATCACCGATCCCGCTCAGGTCCAGCCGGCGATGGATGCGCTGAAGGATCTGGCTGCGATCACCAGGACCGGCTGGTTTGGCGGAACCACGCAGGACGTCGTGCTCCAGAAAACCGATGACGGTCAGTTCACCCTCGATATAACGAACGCCAGCATCGACGCCGGCATCGCGGCCGCGCAGACGCAGTCGCTCGATGTCATCCGCCGCAGACTTTCCGACATCGCGCCCGAAAACCTCATCGTCAAGCCCGAGGGTTCGGACCGCATCGATATGGTCATTCTCGGCGACGTGGATGTCGAGCAGGTCAAGACCGTTCTCAACGAGCCGGCCAAGCTATCCGTCCGGCTGATCGATGACAGCATGACGGGGCAAGAGGCGCTGAACGGGCGCTGGCCGGCAACCTCGCAGGTGCTCTATTCGCTGGATGATCCGCCGGTCCCCTATCTCGTCGATCGCACCGATTACGTCACCGGTGGCAATATCGTCGATATCAAGCCGAGCGTGGACGAGCAGACGCAGGCCGTGTCGCTCGCCTACCAGCTCGATGCCCCCGGCACCGAGCGCCTGGCGCAGCTGACGCGCGGCAATGTCGGTCGCCACCTCGCGATCATCTTCGACGATCAGGTCATGGCCTCGCCTGTGATCAGCGCCCCGATCCTCGACGGCAAGGGAAGCATCCCCGTGACCTTCACGCAGGACGGTGCCAGCAATCTGGCGCTGATGCTGCGATCCGGCGCACTGCCGGCGACGCTGACGACGGTCGAGGAGCGGACGGTCAGCCCTCTACTGGGCGCGGAATCTGCGCGCGCGGGTCTGGTCGCCGGCATCGTCGCCGCCATTCTGGTGATCGGCCTGATGCTCGCCTTCTACCGTGGCCTCGGCGTCATCGCCGCCATTTCGCTGGCTTTCAACCTGCTGTTGATCCTTGCCGTGCTGAGCCTCGTCGGCGCGACGCTCACTCTGCCTGGCATCGCTGGCATCGTCCTCATCATGGGCATGGCGGTGGATGCCAATGTGCTGATCTATGAGCGCATCCGCGAAGAGGCGAAGACCGGCCGGCCGTTCTCCCAGGCGATCGACAGCGGTTTCTCCCGGGCGCTGCGCACGATCCTCGACGCCAACGTCACCATCTTCATCGCCGCCGTCATCCTTTTTTATCTCGGCAATGAGACGGTTCGCGGCTTTGCCGTGACGCTCGCCGCCGGCATTCTGACGACCGTGATCACGGCCGCGACGCTGACGCGCTGGATCGTCGTCACCTGGCTGCATCGCCGTCATCCCAAGCACCTTCCGAAGGATGTTCATACCGGCGTCTTCGATCGCGCCAATATTCGCTTCATGGGCATCCGCCGCTACAGCTTCACGGTCTCCGCCGCGCTGTCGATCGTGGCAATGATCGCCTTCGCCGGTCTCGGCCTAAACCTCGGCGTCGATTTTTCCGGTGGTTCCTCGGTCGAGTTCACGGCCAAGCAGGGTGCGGCCAATGTCGACGATATCCGCTCGCGCCTTGGCGAACTCAACATTGGCGAGTTCGACGTCCGCGGATTGCGCAATGCCTCGCAGGCGCTGATCCGCATCCAGTCGCAGGGCGGCGGAGAGAATGCTGAGCAATCGGTGATGACGCTGGTTCGCGACGAACTCTCAAGCGATTACGACACCCGCCGCGTCGATATCGTTGGCCCGGCCGTATCGGGAGAATTGACGACGGCTGCTACGCTCGGCGTGCTTGCCTCTCTCGCGGTGATCCTGGTTTATATCTGGCTGCGCTTCGAATGGCAGTTCGCCGTCGGCGCGATCGTCGCCACGCTGCACGACGTGATCCTGACGCTTGGCCTCTTCGTGCTGACGGGCATGGAATTCAACCTGACGAGTGTCGCGGCGCTGCTGACCATCGTCGGCTACTCCCTCAACGACACCGTCGTCGTCTACGACCGCATGCGCGAGAACCTGAAGCGTTACCCCCGTATGCCGTTGCCGATTCTGATCGACGCCTCGATCAACCAGACGCTGTCGCGCACCGTGCTGACAGCGGCGACCACGCTTCTGGCATTGCTTGCGCTTTGCCTGTTCGGCGGCGACGCCCTTCGGTCCTTCGCCTTCGTGATGCTCTTCGGTGTTGCCGTCGGCACGTTTTCCTCCATCTACATAGCAGCGCCCGTGCTGATCGCCTTCAAGCTTCGGCCCGATACGCTCGACAACGACCCAGACAAGAAAGTGGCCGGACCGGATGCACAATCCGGAAAGCCGGCAGTGTGAGAATATGGCTAGAGGCATAGAAATACGCGAGGCTCACTTCCCGGGCCGCGCGCCCATCGACACCTACGGCAACGGCGGCTTCCGCTTCGCCGACATGTCGCACCGCGGCTCCATTCTTTGCCTGCCATCAGGCATTTACGGCTGGGACATGGATGCCGGAAAGCCGCTCAACGTCGAGAATTTCCAGAAAGTGATCGACGAGGCGGCCGAGATCGAAGTGCTGCTCGTCGGTACCGGCAACGACATGCGCGTGCTGCCACTGGAGCTCAAGGCCGCGCTGAAGGCGGGCGGTATCGCTTCCGACCCGATGAGCACGGGCGCTGCCGTCCGTACCTTCAACATCATGCTGATGGAATCCCGCGCGGTGGCCGCGGCGTTGATAGCAGTCTGAGCATGGCCGATCAGAAACTGAGCAACCAGGATATCTGCCTGGCGATGCTGCGCGACAATGATCGCGACCGTTATCTCGCCTGCCTCCTGTCTCCCGAGGACAAGCGCGGCGCGCTGGCCGGCCTCTATGCCTTCAATGCCGAGCTCGCCCGCATCCGCGACCTCGTGCACGAACCGCTGCCCGGCGAAGTGCGCATGCAGTACTGGCGCGACCTGCTCGAGGGCAACGCCCATGGCTCGACCGAGGCCAACCCTGTTGCGTCGGGGCTTCTCTCCGCGGTCGAGACCTACAGGCTTCCCCGGCAGACGCTGGTCAACATGATCGACGCCCGCGTCTTCGATCTCTACGACGATCCGATGGAGACGCGCACCTCGCTCGAAGGCTATGCCGGCGAAACAGCCTCCGCACTGATCCAGCTCGCCAGCCTCGTGCTTTCGCCCGAGGAAGCCGCGCAATCTGCCGAAGCGGCCGGCCATGCTGGCGTCGCCCAGGCGATATCGGGGCTGCTCCTTCTCATGCCGCTGCACCGCCACCGCGGCCAAGTCTATATCCCGCAGGAAATCCTGTCGGCGACCGGGCTTGACCGCGACAGCTTCCTCGCCGGCGAGGACAAGGCGCGCGTCTCCGCCGCGATCAGCGCCTTCGCGGGTCTGGGTCGCGATCATCTGGCGAAGGCGAGGGCGGTGAAGATCCCGGCCGCTGTCTTCCCCGCCTTCCTGCCAGCGACCATTGCCGGGCCGGTGCTCGATCACGCCGGCAAGGCAGGCGCCGGCCTGTTCGATCGGCCGCTGCAGCCTTCGCAATGGCGCCGGCAGCTGCAGATGACGCTTGCGTTGATGCGCCGCAAGATCTGATGCTGGTCACACTCGCGTAAGGCTTGGCCGCTATCTGACGTGTCGGAACTCGGTTTGATTGGAGATTGACGTGAGCATGATCGTTTGGGGCGTTATCTTCGCCGTCGTCATCTGCGTCGCGTTCCTCGCCGTGCGGATGTCGGCTCGCAACGAGGAGGAGGGGCTGCAGGACACCGGCCTCGCCATCATCGAGTTCAACCGCGCCTTCCCCGCCGAGGCAATCCGAGCGCTGCAGGCGACGGCGAACGGCCGGGCCGTCTTCGTGCGTCTACACGACAACAAGGCCGGCTTCATGCGCAGCATGCAGCGCCACTACGCCTGCCACGTGATCGAGCCGGGCAGGGTGCGGGTGCGCGGTTCGGAGAGCGGCACGGGTCTCATCGTCGAATTTATGGATGTGCCGCACCACAACGGAACCTTCGAATTCGCCTCCGCCAGGGAAGCCTCGGAGGTTTCGCTCTGGCTGCTCGGCAACTACGTCGCCGAGCCGGACAAGACCCTGCCGGCCGGCGATCCGGCCGCCGCCAACAAGCGGTAATATACGCCCAATGTTCGATGGGCTGTGCGGCACGGCCCTCAAGAATCGGCATTGTCAGCCGCCCCAATTCGGTGCATCTTTCGCGCATTCAGAGCAGTGATAGATTAGACACAACACATTGGGAGGTGCGCCATGACGCTCGCGATCAACGATATTGCCCCGGATTTCGAAGCACAGACGACCGAGGGAACGATCAAGTTCCATGACTGGATCGGCAGTTCCTGGGCGGTGCTGTTTTCCCACCCGAAGGACTTCACGCCTGTTTGCACCACCGAACTCGGCTACATGGCCAGTATCAAGCCGGAATTCGACAAGCGCGACGTCAAGATTATCGGCCTGTCCGTCGATCCGCTCGACCGACACGACGGCTGGATGAACGACATCGAGGAAACCCAGGGCACCCGCCCGAACTATCCGATGATCGCCGATACCGACTTCAATGTATCGAAGCTCTACCACATGCTGCCGGCCGCCGTGTCGGGTGACCCGACCGTACGTTCGGCCGCCGATAACCAGACCGTCCGCAACGTCTTCGTCGTCGGCCCCGACAAGAAGATCAAGCTGATCCTGGTTTACCCCATGACCACGGGCCGCAACTTCGACGAAGTGCTGCGAGTCATCGATTCCCTGCAGCTCACCGCCAAGCATAAGGTCGCCACCCCGGCGAACTGGCAGAACGGCAACGACGTCATCATCGCCGGTTCCGTGTCCGACGAGGATGCCAAGAAGCAGTATCCCGACGGCTGGAAGGCGCCGAAGCCCTATATCCGTATCGTGCCGCAGCCGAAGTAAGAACAGACCTCTAGACCAGACTGACATCGACCCGGAAGCAGGAGACGAAGATGATCTTCCGTCAGCTTTTCGATCCAGTGTCCAGTACCTACTCTTACCTGCTGGCAAGCCGGCGGGGCGGGGAGGCGTTGATCATCGATCCCGTGCTCGACAAGGTCGATCGCTATCTCCAGCTTGTTCAAGAGCTTGACCTCAAGCTAGTGAAGGCTGTTGATACCCACATGCACGCGGATCACATAACGGGTCTTGGAGCGCTGCGCGACAAGACCCATTGCATCACTGTGATGGGCGAGCAGACCAAGGCCGATGTCGTCTCGATGCGGCTCGCCGACAATGACCGGCTCACGATCGAGGGCTTGTCGCTCGACGTCATCTACACTCCGGGCCATACCGACGATTCGTATAGCTTCGTCTTGCCCGACAGGGTTTTTACCGGCGACACACTGCTCATTCGCGGCACCGGCCGCACGGATTTCCAGAACGGCGATCCCAGAGCCCAGTTCGAATCCATCTTCGGCCGCCTGCTGAAGTTACCGGAGACGACGCTGGTCTATCCGGCCCACGACTACAAGGGCGACACGGTCTCGACCATCGGCGAGGAGAAAGCCTTCAATCCCCGTTTGCAGGTGCGTTCAGCCGATGAATATGCCGATCTGATGAACAATCTGAAGCTTGCCAACCCGAAGATGATGGATGTGGCCGTGCCGGCCAACATGAGGATCGGCATGGACCATCATGACGTCGATGCCCACGGCTGGTCGCTGAGCGTTCGCCAGGTCTTCGACCTCCTCGGCCGGCCTGATGTCGCGCTGATCGACCTGCGCGAAAACAGCGAGCGGCAGAAGCACGGCGCGATCCCCGGCTCGCTGCATGTGCCTTATCCGACGCTGGAGGAAAGCATCAGCGCCGGCGGCGTGCTGCACGAGCTTGCCACGTCGACCACCAAGCGGATCGTATTCTACTGCGCCTTCGGCGAGCGGTCCGCCATGGCGGTGCAGGCCTCCCATGACGCTGGCATGGCATCCGCCTGCCACATCGAGGGCGGCATCGATGCCTGGAAGAAGGCGAACGGACCGGTGACGCACTAGCGGCGCCTGCACGGCGCCGCCCTGCTGTTGAAGCGAGGCGTCAGGCCTCCGGCGTCGTTCCGCCCAGCCACGTCGCGCAATCGGCGAGCGCCCGCTTGGCGATCAGCTGCCGCTTCATGATCGTCTTGTCCTTGCCGCGAAAGCGCTTCACGCCTTCGGGCTTGACGATGGAACCCGGTTCCAGTTCCGGAAACAGCCCGAAATTGATGTTCATCGGCTGGAACGACCGCTTGCCCGGCTCCTCGTCGTTGGAAAGATGTCCGCCGGTGATGTGGCCGAGCAGCGAGCCGAGCGCGGTTGTTGCCGGCGGCAGCGAAACGGTTCCGCCCTTGCATTCGGCAGCGGCGAAGCGTCCGGCCAGCAGGCCGACACTGGCGCTTTCCACATACCCCTCGCAGCCGGTGATCTGCCCTGCAAAGCGCAGGCCCGGACGCGATTTCAGCGTCAGTGAACCGTCGAGCAGTGTCGGCGAATTGATGTAGGTGTTGCGATGCAGGCCGCCGAGACGTGCGAACTCGGCATTCTGCAATCCCGGGATCATCCTGAGGATTTCCGTCTGCGCGCCGTATTTCAGCTTCGTCTGGAAACCGACCATGTTGTAGAGCGTTCCCAGCGCGTTGTCCTGGCGCAGCTGCACGACGGCATAGGCTTTCACCGTGGGGTTATGCGCGTTGGTGAGCCCCATCGGCTTCATCGGGCCGTGGCGCAGCGTCTCGCGGCCGCGTTCCGCCATGATCTCGATGGGCAGGCAGCCGTCGAAATACGGCGTTCCTTCCCATTCCTTGAAACCGACGGTGTCTCCCGCGATCAGCGCATCGACGAAGGCGTTGTACTGCGCCTCGTCCATCGGGCAGTTGATGTAGTCCTTGCCGGTGCCGCCGGGCCCGACCTTGTCGTAGCGCGACTGATACCAGCAGATATCCATGTCGATGCTCTCGCGGTAGACGATCGGCGCGATGGCGTCGAAAAAGGCGAGCGCATCGGCGCCGGTCTCGGCCTGAATGGCGCTGGCAAGCGACGGCGCGGTCAAGGGACCGGTGGCGACGATCGCGAGATCCCAATCCTTGGGCGGCAGGCCGGTCACTTCCTCGCGCACGACGGATATCAGCGGATGATTATGGACCGCCTGCGTCACCGCCGCCGAAAAGCCGTCGCGATCGACCGCCAGCGCGCCGCCGGCAGGCACCTGGTGTTTGTCGGCGCAAGCCATGATCAGCGATCCGGCCATCCGCATTTCCGCATGGATCACGCCGACCGCGTTGGCTGTCGCATCGTCGGAGCGGAACGAGTTGGAACAGACGAGCTCGGCGAGGTCGTCGGTCTTGTGCGCATCGGTGCCGCGCACGCCGCGCATTTCGTGCAGGATAACGGGAACGCCGGCGCTGGCGATCTGCCACGCGGCTTCCGAACCGGCAAGGCCGCCGCCGACGACGTGAATGGGGGAATGGGAAGAGGTGTTGTTCATGCGCGGCTGATTATCACGCCGTGCGAATGCAGGAAACAGAAAGAATGAGATGCCGCCGTGCGGGGGCGCTATTGTTACGGCCCAACGGAGCGCAACTGAACCTATCCGCTCAGGCGGTCTTCCGCGCCGACGTCTCGTAGCGTTTTGCGATGAAACTCAGTCGGTCGAGATTGTTGAGTATGTCGACCATGTCGCACGCTTCCCGCCACGTCATGCGTGACATCTGCACGTCATCGAGTTCCGCAGGCTGCTGCGTGGTCGAGTCGATCACGGTCCAAAGCCCGTCTTCCATGCGAAGATTGTATCGGCACATCATGCGCGTCTCCGGTGGATCATGTCGCCATATGTTCACAATGGCTAATATGTGTCTACCTTAAAGACGAATCACGACGATGCTGTCAACAGCTCATCATGCGAATGCTTATCGCCGCAGAAAATGGAATGACGGTCGCGTCACGCTCACCGCAACGGAAAACTGCCCCAGTTTTGCATGGCAGCGCGCGCCCGGATGATCTTGTACTCGCGTCCGGCAATCAGTGCCGTGATAACAAGCGCGATAGTCAAAACATCCCAAAACACCGGGCAAACTCCTTCATGGGTTCCTGTTGCGGCTGGCCATACATTGGATCGGCCGCTTTTTTTCGAATCTCCTTATACACGTCTTTGGTAACGGAATATGGACGTCACCGATTTCCACACGATATCGTCAGCAAGTGTGATGACATCAGCGATCGGGAAAGCCACTATAGAGGCTTGCATGCAGGAGAATTCGCCATGAGCTATGATTTTCACGTCGGCCAGAAAGTCGTCTGCATCGATGACACGTTCAAGCACGTGAGCATCGACCAGGGTATTCGCAAGGGCGAGATCTACACGATCCGGTGGGTTGGCGAGTACACCCACTACATCGACGGGACGTTCTTCGGCATCAAACTACAGGAGATCGATCGCGGCAACGACGATGGTCCGGAGGGCTACGGCGCGGCCGACATGCCGTTTCGCGCCACCCGCTTCAGGCCACTCGTCGAAGACAAGCTGAAATCGCTGCGCGGCCTGCTGACGCCGACGCCGACGAAAAAGGTCAAGGAAAAAGAGAAGGTGTAAGCGGCTTGCGCCCGCCCACACCGACGAGATCAGGCATGCAGGGACGTTTGTGAAGTCTGCCCTGCGACGAACTCCTCGAGAATGGTTGCCGGCCTGACCCTCAGCACCCGGCAAAGCGTAAGGAAGGTCGGAACCGAAATCGTGTTCAGTCCGCTTTCGTATTTGCCGATCTGCTGAAAGCTCACCCCGAGCGCATCGCCCAGCTGCGTCTGGCTCATGCCGCGCGTCTTGCGGGCCGTCCTTATGCGCTTGCCTATGCGGGTATTGATCTGCGCCGGTGTATCGCTTCTCGTCTCGCTCATCATGACAAACCTCCTGTAGCCCCGAATCTGCCTTTAGTTGAAGAGAGCTTGCTTCATTCAACCCTTGTGAGGCGAATTTGTTCCCGCCAGAGGCGAGGCGGAGATCTGAAAAACGGTGGTTGCGGTAAATGGATTGTGACAATCTGAAGGTGGCGCCTTATGCTGGTACTGCAACTCGGTGTGATATGCAGCACTTGTCCGCAAATAAGGTAGCGGTAGTGTCGATTGGGAGGATGGGTTTTGAGATTTGAAGAACTGATTGCAGGCGCCGAGGCTGCGATACAGGGGCTTATTGGTAAACAGGAAACGCTTCAGCTTGAGTTCAAAGCGAATGATCACCGCGATCCAATATTTCACGATGGAATACTGACCAAATCGGGTCGCAGAATGCTTGCGAAGGAAGCTTCGGCTTTTGCTAATTCCGCTGGTGGCGTGATAGTCTTTGGCGTGGATTGTCGTACAGCGAACGGTGTAGATCAGGCTGAACGCCTGACGCCGATCTCCAGTATAATGCGTGCCGAGACCAGCGTTCGCGATGCTGCGGCTGAACTGTTGCAGCCGCGACATGATGGCATAAGGGTTGCCACAATCTCAACTACCGAGGATCAAACATCAGGTTTTGTCATAGTTGACGTGCCCCGCTCAGATCGACGGCCGCATAGAGCCGAAGCCGTAGATCAGAAGCAATACTTCAAGCGGGCGGGAAGCCGATCTTATCCGATGGAGCATTTTGATATTGAGGACGCCTTCAGGCGTTCAGCGTCTCCGTCGCTTTCCTTGAAAATTGCAATAAAGCGATACATGACAATGCACCCCCAAGCCGATTATCACCTACAGTTGGCCTTGGCAAATGATGGTGAGGTCTCCGCTAAATCGGTCACTATGCAACTGTGGGATAGAAGAGGTGGCGTGTTTGGACACGATAGCTATGCGCCTGTTCGAAATCATGTGACTGAGTTTGAGGCGCGACAATACATTGCGGCGCCATCAGATTTCGTCGTGCATCCGGGAGAGACAAGGCGATTTCATCATTTTGTTTTTCGCATGTCGAATGGCGCTGACGGCGTCAGGCTTGGCAATGTGCCATTGAGCGATGCTGTGGCGGGCTTCAAGTACGCAATCGGTGCAGAAAACATGCGCATCGAGGACCGGGAGATTGATCTGCTGGGCGCTATTAGCGTGGAAGCCGAAGACTTCTTCGGCGTTGGCGGGGAATAGTTTGCCAAACGCAAAAACGGCGCCGTCATGGCGCCGTTTTTGAAACGTCCTGCAGGTTTTCGCTATTAGCGGAACGAGCGGGAAGCGATATTGCGGATTTCGTAGCGGTTTACGCCGATGTCGGCGAGCGTCTGGGCAGACAGGCTGCCGAGTTCGCTGAGGGTACGGCGGTAGCTGAGCCAGCTTCTTGCAATGCGGATCGGGTTCATGGTCGTGGTCCTTGGAACAAAGTCGCGAGCGGCACGATCGCCGCTTCAGCGTTGATGCTGATATAAGCGCTTCCTCTTCCTTTGTGCAGTGCAAAGAAAAGGCATCTGCCATGCATTTGTGCATGTGATGCACAGTTTTGCTGCAGGATCCATTTTTTGAGCTGCCGGTTATCGGCCGGATCTGCGCCTCGGATACATTTCCTGCATTAGTCGGGACAAAAGAAAACGCCCGTTGTCAGAGACAGCGGGCGTCTTGGTAGGTGATCGGCCTGGGAGGAGGGCGGACCGCCTGGAATTAGCGGGCAACCGCCTCGCGAGCAACGCGATGGATGTCCGAACGGTCGATGCCGAGGTCATGCAATTCGCGGTTCGTCATACGGCCGAGTTCGGTAACCGTCTGACGGTACTTGCGCCAGTTGTTGAAAGAGCGTGCTACGTTCATGGTGATCCCCTTTCCTAGGGCTCGCGTCTGCCAGCTGCCGCCTATCGGCGCTGACCTGTATTTGATGGGTTCAATATATGCTGCGGTGCGAAGAGCGAACAGAGACAAGATTTCAAGCCACCCATGCGCAAGGCGCATCTCTGAAGCCCTGAATGACAGGATTTTGCGGCTTTGTGTTCAATGATTAGGCAGAATTGCCGATTTTGCCGGCAGTCTGCCGTGGCTTTATGCTACGCGACGTTTGGGTGCTGCAACTGACGTTTCGGAGAGAAAACGAAAACGCCCGTCGGGGGAGGATCCGACGGGCGTCATTTGGGTGACTGACAACTGGGAGGAGGAGTGTTGCCAGTCTATCGGACTGCGCTGGGAGGAGGAGTGCGCAGGCCCGAATCTCGTTTTGCGAAACCATCTTCGCAGGCTTTCCGGTAAACCGGCGCGGCTGCCAACCCGCGTTTCTTGAGTTGGTATGTAGTCCGCCGCGTTGCGATTGTGCAGTGCAATATTCTCATGGTCGACATGCGTTATGTGCATGGCTCTAGTCTGAGCGGCGCGCTCATGGCATCGCAGCACGGTCATGCGGAAATCGGGCGATTTTGAATCCGGCGATTTTCCCGCTATCAATTCAATATTGTATGATGACGATAAGGCGCGGCGAGCTGCGTCAGATGGTGGGGGATTATGTACCGAGGTCGGCTGCAGCGAGATCTATCGCTCTGGGTGGAGAAGGGATTGCTGCCCGGCGCCACGGCGGATTCGCTCCTGAAGGAATATGACAGCCGTCCGGCGAGCTTCAGCCTCGGCAACGTTCTGATGATTCTGGCCGGCATCCTGCTTGCCGCCGCGATCCTGCTCGTGGTCGCCTCCAACTGGGAAGCGATCCCGCGTCTGGTCCGTGTCGGCGCGATCCTCGTGGTGATCTGGGCCGTGCATCTCGGCGCCGCCGCTCTGCTGTCGCGTGGTGCCGCGGCTGCGGCCAGTGGGCTGCTGGTGATCGGCACGCTGAGCTTCGGCGGCGCAATCTCGCTCGTCGGGCAGATGTACCACCTCTCCGGCGATGAGCAGACAGTCATGTATGTCTGGTTCGCCATGGCGGTGGTATCGGCCATTCTCTTCCGTTCGGGCGTCGTCGCGGCCGTGGCCGGTTTTCTCGCCTGGGGCAGCTTCGGTGTCTATCTCAGCGACTTCGACACGCGCTGGATCGGCTTTGATCCTTGGATGCCGCCTATCATGGCGGCGATCGTCATTGGGCTCGTTCGCTACACCGGCGCCGCGCGCACCCGGCATCTCGCCTATCTGCTTCTGGTCGGCTGGCTTGCCTGGCTCTATGCCCTGCACGAGAACCTGTGGCTGGCAACCGTCTATGTGGTTTGCGGCATGGCGGCGCTGGTGCTGGCGAGCGTTCCGGTGACGCCGCTGGCGCGCCTCGCCAAGGAGGCCGGCGCGGCTCCGGCCTTCTATGCCTTCCTCATGGCGATCATCGGCCTCTTCCTCCTGCATTTCGATCTCGATAAGGGCGGGTGGATGGTGCTGATCGGCATCGTGACGCTCGCCGCCTGCGTACTTGCCATCGCGCTGCAGGGTCGCGACAACGGTGGTGTGCGCTATCTCGCCTACACTGCCTTTGCGCTCGAAATGCTCTATCTCGCCTCCGTCACCGTCGGCTCCATCCTCGGGACGTCGAGCTTGTTCCTGTTCTCCGGTCTGTTCGTGGCCGCCGTCGCCTGGGTCGTCATCCGACTTGAACGCCGTTTTGCTGCCGCACATCGGGAGGCCGAGGTATGAGCCTGTTTTCCAACGCCGTCCCCTCCGCCCGCCGCTATCTCGTCGCCGCCGTTCTCGTCGCGGCACTGCAGACGATCGTGCTTGGCTATGTCATCGAGAGCCGGGCCGCGATCCTGCGCAACGGCAGCGATGTCGTCCTGAAGACCGCGCCGGTCGATCCGCGCGATTTCCTGCGCGGCGATTATGTCGTGCTGAACTATGACATCTCCTCCGTGCCGGTCAGTTCGATCGTCGGCGGTATCCCCAAGGGTGCCGGCCTGCGCACGCTATGGGTCCGGCTGAAGCCGGGCGAGGGCACATTCTGGACGATCGCGGAATCATCCTTCGAACCGCTGCCGAAACAGGAAGGCTCGGTCGTCATCCGCAGCAGCCCGTTCTACAGCTACGACACCATCGAGAGCGAAGCGATCACCGTCCAGTACGGCATCGAGCGCTATTATGTTCCCGAGGGTGAGGGCAAGCCGCTGGAGCAGGCGCGGCAGAATGGCGATGTCTCCGTTGCCGTCCGCGTCGCCGCCGACGGCATGCCGCAGATTCGCAGTCTGCTGGTCGACGGCAAGCCCGCCTATGACGAGCCTCTCTATTGAGTTGAGGGTTATTCGTGTGGAAGGCCGCCGATAGGGGCGAAATCCCTGTCATTTGGCCTTCATTTTTCCTTTGCCTCTCCCAAATCGGGTGTTATAGAGACGCCGCGCTCCGGAAGGCCTCATGTGCAGGCATATGCATGCGGTTTTTGAGAACGCGGGTATGGTGAAATTGGTAGACACGCCAGATTTAGGTTCTGGTGCCGCAAGGCGTGGGAGTTCAAGTCTCTCTACCCGCACCAAAAGTTTGCAGGCGGGGGGACCTCTAGAAGTGTTCCTCATTACCCGGCAGCAAGCGCCGTTCCGCCCTGGGCTGGACGAACAAGAATTGACAACAAGCCACGCCCGTGCGGCGTCGTGCTCATCGAAACGAACGGCGTCTGGGCACGGCCGCCACGAAATGAAGGTAGGAAGACATGCAGGTTATCGAAACGCTCGCTGAAGGGCTGAAGCGCGAAATCAAGGTCGTGATCCCGGCCAAGGACATGGAAACCAAGATGAACGAGCGTCTGGCCGACGTGAAGGACAAGGTCCGCATCAACGGCTTCCGTCCGGGCAAGGTTCCGGCCGCTCACCTCAAGAAGGTTTACGGCAAGTCCATCATGGCCGACCTCGTCAACGAGATCGTCCGCGAACAGCCGACCTCCATCCTGGCCGAGCGCGGCGAAAAGTCCGCGACGCAGCCTGAAATCGCGATGACTGAGGACAAGGACGAAGCCGAACTGATCCTGTCGGCTCAGAAGGATTTCGAGTTCACGCTCTCCTACGAAGTTCTGCCCCCGATCGAGCTGAAGTCCGTCAAGGGCGTCAAGATCACCCGCGAAGTCGTTGATATCTCGGACGAGGAAGTCAACGAGCAGGTTCTCAAGGTCGCCGAAAGCGCGCGTTCCTACGAGACCAAGAAGGGCAAGGCCGCCAACGGCGACCGCATCACCATGGACTACGTCGGCAAGGTCGACGGCGTTGCCTTCGAAGGCGGCACCGACCAGGGCGCCGAACTGGTTCTCGGCTCGGGTCGTTTCATCCCCGGCTTCGAAGAACAGCTCGTCGGCACCAAGGCCGGCGACGAGAAGACCATCAACGTCACGTTCCCGGCTGACTACCCGGCCAAGAACCTCGCCGGCGCTGAAGCCACCTTCGACGTTACCGTCAAGGACGTTGCTGCTCCTGCCGACGTTGAAATCAACGACGAACTGGCCAAGAAGCTCGGCCTCGAATCGGCTGACCGCCTGAAGGAAATCGTTCGCGGCCAGATCGAATCGCAGTACGGCTCGATGACCCGTCAGAAGGTCAAGCGCCAGATCCTCGACCAGCTCGACGAAATGTACAAGTTCGAGACCCCGGCCTCGCTCGTCGAAGCCGAGTACAACGGCATCTGGAACCAGGTCGCCAACGATCTCGCACAGTCCGGCAAGACCTTCGAAGACGAAGACACGACGGAAGAGCAGGCTCGCGAAGAATACAAGAAGCTCGCTGAGCGCCGCGTCCGCCTTGGCCTCGTTCTCTCCGAAATCGGCGAAAAGGCCGGCGTCGAAGTGAGCGAAGACGAAATGCAGCGCGCGATTTACGAGCAGCTGCGTCAGTATCCGGGCCAGGAAAAGCAGATCCTCGAATTCTTCCGCAGCCAGCCGGGTGCGGCCGCTTCGATCCGCGCGCCGATCTTCGAAGAGAAGGTCATCGACCATCTGCTGACCGAACTCGACGTCACCGACAAGAAGGTCACCAAGGAAGAGCTGCTCGCCGACGAAGAAGGCGAAGGCTCCGAGAAGGAAGCCAAGAAGGCCGCTCCGAAGAAGAAGGCTGCTGCGAAGGCTGAAGCCGCCGAAGGCGAGGAAGCTGCTGCTCCGAAGAAGAAGGCCGCTCCGAAGAAGAAGGCTTCCGAGGAAGGCGCCGAGTAATCTCCGGCATATCGATCTGACGAAGAACCCCGCCTCGAGCGGGGTTTTTTGTGTCCTGCATTCGGCCAAAGACCGGGCCTACTGTGCGACCCGATGCGCATGCGTGAGTTCGTTGACCTTCTTGATATGCGAGACCGCCGCCTGCCCGCCCGCCGTCTTGGTGAAGAGCTCCAGCGTCTCGTCCTCGTGGTCACCGACCGGTGTCAAGGCTTGGTCGGTGTAGCTCTTGGCATTCTTGTCGCGCGAGATGACGTAGGCGCTGGCCGCCAGCCGCGCGATCGTGCCGCCGAGCTTCAGATGCTTGGCGATCGTCTCGCCGACGAAGCGCGGCCAGAAAACCAAGGCGCTCTCGCGTGGCATGTCGGGCCGGCGCTCGGAAGGATGCTTTAACCGCAACAGCCCGCTTTGCAGCGGATGTACGTTTTCGAGCGGCACGGTGGTCGCAAACGACACCAGAACCTTCACGAGGCTCGCCAGCGGAACGCCCGTCGCCACCGCCCGGCGCAGCAGCGTCTTCAGATGCTCCGGCGAGTAATAGAGCGACCATGCCTCCTGATAGATGCTCTCCCACTCCTTCTTGCTCATCTTCGGATGCTCGGTGCAGACATGCTCGACATCGTAGATGTTGAGATCCGGGTCCATCGCCACGCCTTTGCGGAACAGCGTCTGGTGATCTTCCGAGCCCGGGAGAGGGGTGAGCACGAAGAACTCGATGACGTCGAGGGGCAGTTCGTGCTGGATGATCGCGATATCGCGGCGGATCGATTCCGGCGTATCGGCCGGAAAGCCGAGGATGTAACCCGCCAGCGTCATGATACCCTGTGCCTTCCAGGCGAGCAGCATCTTGCGGTATTCGGTGATCTTGTTCTGGTTCTTCTTTGCCGCCGTCAGGTTGTCGGGATTGACGTTCTCCAGCCCGATGAACACGCGGGTGACGCCGGCGCGCTTCGATTTCTCGATGAAGTTCGGGATCTTGTGGCACAGCGTGTCGACCTGGATCATCAGGCCGAGCGGAATGCCGTCCCTCTCACGCAACTGGATCAACCGGTCGAAGATCGCTTCCCAGTCCCTGTTGCGGGCGAAGTTGTCGTCGGTGATGAAGAACTTGTGGATGCCCTGCGCCCAGTTCATCCGCACCAGTTTCTCGACGTCATCGGCGGTGCGGAAGCGCGACTTGCGGCCCTGCACGTTGATGATGGTGCAGAAGGAACATTGGTAGGGACAGCCGCGGCCGGCGTCGAAGCTGGTGCTCAACCCCAGCGTCTGCGCGACGTTGGCCTTCGGGAGAAACGGAACCGCTGCACCCTCGATGCTCGGCAGATCGTTCATGAAATTGTAGAGCGGCGCCAGCGTCCCCGAAGCTGCGTCCTGCAGCACCGTGTCCAGCCGCCCCTCGACCTCGCCGGCAAACATCGAAATGCCCATCTCGCGGCATTCGTCGAGCCCCACGGCATGGCCGTCGAGCATCGACAGGCAACCCGAGACATGAAAGCCGCCCATCGCCACCGGAATGCCGGCATCGCGGAACGGCTTGGCGATATCGAGCGCGCGTGGATACTGGTTCGACTGCACGCCGACCAGCGCCACCATGCCGAAATTGTTGTTGGCCTTCAGCTGCCGCAGCAGCGCCACGACGTTGACGCGGGTGTTGGTCTCGTCGATGACGGTGATGTCGATGCCGACATCAGGGCCAAGCACCCGGCGCTCGGCGCAATCGGCGGCGATGCCGTAGAGTGCGGCGAGCGAGTTGGAAGGTATCATCGCCCGCCACCAGCGGATCACATAGCCGTCATCGTCATAGTGAGACGGCTTGATGAGGATGAGCTGGAAATTCCGGTCAGTCTTCTCGGATAAATCTCGCACGGTCACTCGCTGTTCAACAGAGTCCCCCAGTGACGGGAACGCTATCAGACACAGCCGATTATACAAGCAGAGCTTTATATGGGGATTTCGTGCATCGAAGATTCGCCGTCGCGCTGGTAACGGACAGCGAATACCTCTCTGATTTTACTCGGTTATCGGTCGGACGACATCGGGATGTCGCCCGCCGGTGACATGCTCAGAGTTCAGACTTGATGTCGCCCATGCGGTTCCAGGCGTCGAGACCGGCGATCTTGTAGGCCTCGGCGAGAGTCGGGTAGTTGAAGGTATTCTCGACGAAATATTCGACCGTGCCCTTCAGGTTGAGCACCGCCTGGCCGATGTGAACCAGCTCGGTCGCGCCTTCGCCGACGATGTGGACGCCGAGGAGGCGGCGCGTCTTCAGCGAGAAGATCAGCTTCAGCAGGCCGGTGTCGAGACCCATGATGTGGCCGCGTGACGTCTCACGGAAGCGGGCGATGCCGCATTCGTAGGGAATGCCGCGCTCCTTCATTTCCTCTTCGGTCAGGCCGCAGGTGGAAATTTCAGGCACGGCGTAGATGCCGTAGGGGAAGTATTTCGGCGGTTCCTTGGCGACCGCGCCGACGGCGACGCGTGCCGCGATGCGGCCCTGTTCCATCGAGGTGGAGGCTAGACTCGGGAAGCCGACGACGTCGCCGGCGGCATAGATGCCGGGCACGGAGGTCTCGAAGGTTTCCGGATTGACCTTCAGGCGGCCGCGGCTGTCGGCCTCAAGGCCTGCGGCGGCAAGGTTCAGCGTATCGGTGGCGCCCATGCGGCCGGCGGCGAAGAGAACCATCTCGGTCACCAGTCGGCGACCGTTGTCGAGAATAAGCTCCACCTTGCCGTCGTCGAGCTTCGTCACCTTGTCGGCCTTGGTGCCCAGCATGATCTTCATGTTGCGGTCGCGCAGCTGGTAGGTGAAGTCCTCGACGATCTCCTTGTCGATGAAGTCGAGCATGGTGGACTTCGGGTCGATCAGCGTGACGGCGGTATCGAGCGCGCTGAAGATCGTCGCATACTCGATGCCGATGACGCCGGCGCCGATGACGACCATCGAGCGCGGCAGTTCCTCGATCTCCAGCAGTTCGTCGCTGTCGAGCACCGATTTGTTGTCGAAGGGAATGTAGTTAGGGCGGAACGGCTTGGTGCCGACGGCCAGAAGAATGCTGGAGGCGCTGACACGCATGACCTCGCCGTCGTCCTTGACGACCTCGAGCGTAGAGGCGTCGACGAAGCTTGCCTTGCCGCGCATGTGCTGAACGCGGTTGCGGGCGAACTGGTGTTCGAGGACCTCGACTTCATGGTCGAGCGTGATCAGCAGGCGGCGGCGAAGATCCTCGGCGCTGATCTCTTCCTTGACGCGGTAGGCCTTGCCGTAGAAGCCGCGCTCGCGCCAGCCGGAGAGGTTGAGCGCGGTCTCGCGCAACGTCTTGGACGGAATGGTGCCGGTGTGGACGGAAACGCCGCCGACCCGTTTGCCCTGTTCAATGACGAGCACCTTCTTGCCGAGCTTGGCGGCCTGGATGGCACCGCGGCGGCCCGCCGGGCCGCTACCGACTACAACGAGATCGTACTGAAACATTAGGCTGGCCCCGATTGGAAAGCTGGAATCATTTTGCAATGCAAAATGCGATCCGTCCACGGTTACCGGGTCAATGTTACAGAATGTTTTACAAGCAGATCTCAGGATTCGTTGAGGCCAAGTAGGGGTTCCATCTTCTCGAAGCTCTTGTCCATGGCGAATGCCTTGGTGATCGGCAACGAGATGTGGCCGTATAGGATGGACATCTGTCCCTCCGCCTTGCGCTCGCCGGCACCGGAGATGGCGGCGAGGTAGAGCGCCGAGGCAAGCCCCGTCCGGTCCGCGCCGGAGAGGCAATGGATGAGGAGCGGCTTCGGTGCGTCGCGCATGATGGCGATCAGCGCCTCGGCGCGCGCTGGCGTCAGCTCCTTGTGGGCGGACATGCCGAAATCGACGTGCTGGATGCCCAATGCCCTGGCTTGCTCCACTTCCTCCCGGTACCACTTCGAATTATCGCCTTCTCCGCGCAGGTTGATGATCGTCTTGATGCCGTAGGCCTTCTCGAAACCGGCAATAGCCTGCGCCGAAGGCTGCGACGAGCGGTAGACCTCGCCGGCGACAACAGTATGGAAGTTGTTGGTCGCCTGCAGATGCAGTCCGTAGCCGCCAATGAGCAGCGCGGGCATTCCGAGCAAGTATAGCGCCATCTTCCTGATGCGGGGAAAATGCCGGGAGGCGTTCTTGGTTGTCATGGCGTGCCCTGAGGGGATGGTTGCAAGCATCCCTGCTTTGCCAGCCAAAGCTGACGGGCACCTGAAAGGGTCTCAGATCAGCCTCAGTCCCCTGAGGCTCGCATGGCCGTCCTTGCCGACGATGATGTGGTCGTGCACCGTAATGCCGAGCGGCTTGGCGGTGTCGATGATCATCTTCGTCATGTCGATATCGGCGCGGGATGGGGTAGGGTCGCCGGACGGGTGATTGTGGACGAGGATCAGCGCCGTGGCCGAAAGCTCCAGCGCCCGCTTGACCACCTCGCGGGTATAGACCGGCGTGTGATCGACGGTGCCGAGCCCCTGCACCTCGTCGGCGATCAGCGCGTTGCGCTTGTCGAGGAACAGGATGCGGAACTGCTCGCGCGTCTCGTGCGCCATCGCCGCGTGGCAATATTCGATTACCGAGGACCAGGAGGAGAGCACCTGCTTGCCGCGCAACTCGCTCTTCAGCGTGCGGTGGGCGATCGTCGAGATCAGCTTGAGGTCGAGCGCCACGGCCTCGCCGACGCCCTTGACCTCCTGCAGCAGCGCCACCGGAGCGCCGAAGACGGCGCCAAGCGAGCCGAACCGGTCGAGCAGAGCCTTGGCGATCGGCTTGGTGTCGCGCCGGGGAATGAGGCGAAACAGCATCAACTCCAGCAGTTCGTAATCCGCCAGCGCCGTGTCGCCATGGTCGCGGAAGCGGCTGCGCAACCGCTCGCGGTGACCATGATAGTGTTCTTCCTTGCCGGCGGCGCCTGAAAGCGCCGTCGGCTTGGTGAGCGTATTCGCCTTGGCGGGCTGCTCGGCGAAAAACGAGCGCTCGTCCATGGTATCGCCCGTTGGGAAGGGCAGTTCGGCCTCATCATCGGATTGCGGAACAGGGCCCTTCGTCATCAGGTGCTCACGGGGTTAGCGGTGGAAGGCCGGGACGGTCGAGGCCGCCGGGGGATAGGGTGAAGATCTCGCAGCCGTTGGCGGTGACGCCGACCGTGTGCTCGTACTGCGCCGAGAGCGACCGGTCCCGGGTAACGGCAGTCCAGCCGTCGGCCAGAACCTTCACATGCGGACGCCCGAGATTGATCATCGGCTCGATCGTGAAGATCATGCCCTCGCGCAGCTCCGGCCCCTCGTTGGCGCGGCCGTAATGCAGGATGTTGGGCGAATCGTGGAACAGCGCGCCGACGCCATGGCCGCAGAAATCGCGAACGACCGAGCACCGCTCGGCTTCCGCATAGGTCTGGATCGCCTCGCCGATGGCACCTGTCTTCGCACCCGGACGAACCGCCTTGATGCCGCGCAGCAGGGATTCGTAGGTCACCTCCAGCAACCGCTCGGCGGCGCGCTTGATCGTGCCCACGGGATACATGCGGCTGGAATCGCCGTGCCATCCGTCGACGAAATAGGTGACGTCGATATTGACGATATCGCCCTCGCGCAGCGGCTTGGCGTCAGGGATGCCATGGCAGACGACATGGTTGATCGAGGTGCAGGTCGACTTGGTATAGCCGCGATAGTTCAGCGTCGCGGGCACCGCGCCGTGATCCATGCCGAATTCGAAGACGAAGCGGTCGATCGCATCCGTGGCGATGCCCGGCTTGACGACGTCACTGAGCGCATCGAGGCAACGCGCCGTCAGCTGGCACGCCTTGCGCATCCCCTCGAACGCCTCGGGGCCGTAGAGCCTGATTGCGCCCGTATTCTTGGACGGCGCGGAGGAGGCTTCGATATAGTTCACCATTGCAGTGCCTTAGCAGAAATTGTCGTTCTGGTACATAATGCAGCTATGGCGGGTTCGTCCATCGCGATCAATGGGGTGGTTCGTTTTTGTGAAGGTGGTGGCACCGGGCGATCGCTCGCGTTGAGGTTTTTGCAAACGTTCGATGTGAGCGCCTAGGATAAAGACCCCTCCCAACGCACCTGGGGCGAGCCGCGTGTCTCGCCCCGTCCTCGCGGACCCCCACAAGGGGGAGGGCTCAACCTGTGGCGCTACCGAGCCAGGACTGGGAGGGCGCCACAAGTCCTCTCCCCCACCTGTGGGGGGCGCGAAGCGCGGGCAGAGACCCGTGGCTCTGCCCCGGTAGCCCGGCAGGGCAGAGGGGGGTATTCCACGGCAAAACCTCGCGATCATCACACCGCATCCCCACAAACACACCAAAACTCCACGCCGCCCAAGGACCCGTGGTTCCACCATGCACTGCGCTTCACTCGGACGGGGTGCAGGAAACCACCGCGATAGAGTAAGTAGATTATGGTGCCTTCCAGCACCCCGTTCGGCGGTTTATGCCCGAATTCCGGTCCCTCTGCAGCCGCCTTCCAAGCCTTCGCGACGACGTTGTGTGCCTCACAGGCACGTCCAGGGCACTCCAACGGATGACACGTTCGACAAACGTGACCAACCGCCAGCCCCGGAGGGAGACCATTTTCTCGGACCCGGTGCATGAGGTTTCGCGTCCTACCCCCGCACACCGCGCCGGTCCCGCCTCGCCGGCACGCCTGCCGGTGCATCCGATGACGGGACGCCGCCAGTCTAAGGCTGCGAAGGAGCGCGGGGACAATCGGGCGGGATATTTCGGCTAAGGAATTGATTGTATTCAATGACCGTTGACATCGCGTCCTCGCGTCCTCGCGTCCGCCGTGCGGAGCGGGCTCAGGTGACCGAAAACCTCGCCTCGGCCAGATCGGTCTCGCGCACCAGCTTCTTCATCAGGTCCTCGGAGAGCTTGCGCCCCTTGGCGAGGCGGAAGAATTCGGCGCGCTCGGCCTGGACGCCGGCGAGGCGGAGCCTGCGCTCGATCTCGTCGATGCGGCGGGCGAGCTCGGCGTCGTCGCCGGTCTTCGAGCGGCCGTCGATACGCTGGCGGTAGAAGTCCATCAGGCGGGCGCCGGCGTCGGCATAGATGTCTGCGTCGGCGCGGCCTTCGCCCATGTCGTGCTGCATGGCCTCTATGGCGCGGATCGCGGCCTCGGCGCCCCTGATGCGGGCCTCGTCCTCCTCGCGCTGCGAGGAGGGTTCGGGCGGGATTTCCAGGTTCTTCAGCAGGAAGGGAAGGCCGATGCTGGCGGCCACCAGCGAGACGATGATGACGCCGGCGGCGAGGAAGATGGCGAGGTCGCGGCCCGGGAAGGGCGAGCCGTCGCCCATGGTGAGCGGGAGCGTCAGCACACCGGCAAGGGTGATGGCGCCGCGCGCGCCGGCAAGCGAGGTGGCCGCCACCAGCCGCCAGCTCGGCCGCTTGAATTCGATGCCGCTGCGGGCGGCGCGGTAGAGCGTGAAGCGCAGCGAGATCCACACCCAGACGAAGCGGAGCACGGCGAGCGCCAGGTTGATGGCGACGACATAGACGATCAGCCAGAGGGGATCGTAATGACCGGTCTCGCGGACGATGTGGATGGCGCTGGCGGCGATCTGCGGCAGTTGTTCTCCGAGCAGCACGAAGATGATGCCGTTCATGGAAAACTGCACCGTGTCCCACACCGCGGTGCGGCGCACGCGGGTGGTGGCCGAGGCGCGGCCGCTGCGCTCGCCGAAGCTCATGGTGACGCCCGCGGCAACCGCGGCGAGGATGCCGGAACAATGCAGGTGCTCTGCGACGAGGTAGGCGGCGAAGGGGATGAGCAGGCTGATCAGGATCTGCGAGCCGGTTTCCTCGCCGAGCCGGCGTGTCAGGAAGCGCTGCGCCTGCATGACCAGCCAGGTCAGCGCCACGCCGATGGCGATGCCGCCGATCGCCACCCAGAAGAAGGTGCCGACGGCATCGACGAGCGAGAAGGTGCCGGTCAGCGCCGCGGCGACGGCGAAGCGCATGCAGACGAGGCCGGAGGCGTCGTTGAGCAGCGATTCCCCTTCGAGAATGTGCATCAGCCGGTGCGGGATCGGCACGCGGGCGGCGATCGCCGAGACGGCGATCGGATCGGTCGGCGAGACGACGGCGGCGAGCGCGAAGGCGACGGCGAGCGGCATGGAGGGGATGAGCAGATGTACGAGCAGGCCGACGCCGAGCACGGTGAAGACGACGAGGCCGAGCGCCAGTTCAAGGATGACGCCCTTGTCGCGCAGCAGGCCTTCCTTGGGAATGCGCCAGCCATCGAGGAACAGGAGCGGCGGCAGGAAGAGCAGGAAGAAGAGATCCGGATCGAGGGTGACGCCGAGATCGGCCACCGAGGCAATCGCGGCGCCGAGCGCGATCTGCACGATCGGTTGCGGGACGGGGATGGGAGACAGCCGCGTGAGGGTTCCGCTGACGACCACGGCGCTGAGCAGGAGCAACGAAACGCTGATGCTTTCCATGGTGCGGCCGATCCCTTCGTCTTTATCGCGGATGGATTCGGTTTTGCGGTGTTTTGCGCCGCGAGGCAACCTTGGCGGACGATCTTTCGCCGCTCCGCGACGATTTGGAACCTACGCGTAGCGAGCCGCAAGTGATTGAGAAGGCAGGATGCAACGGCCGCGGCAGGGCCTGATGACCTCGTATTGGCGGCTGTTTCGGCTCCCCCGGCGGAGCCGTGTCAGACGTGTGCGAAGCGATCGATATCAGGCGGTCTGGACGTCTTCGCTGCCGCTATCGGCGGCGGGCGAGGTGCCGTAGGTGTTCTGGTAGGCCCGCAGCGCCGTCTGCATGTCGGTGAGGACTTCGGCGATGATTGTCTCGTCGTCGCCATCGGCGCTTGCCGCGATCTTGGACGGGTCGGCGGAGAGAACTTCATCCGATGTCAGCTTGCCGTCGCCATTGGTATCGAGCGCGGCGAGGATGCCCTTGCTGTCATCGTCGGAGCCGTCGTCGCCGGAATCATCGCTGCCGCCGGACTGCTGGATCTGCAGCATCATCGCCAGGATATCGGCGGCGATCTTCTGGGTGACGCTGGCGCTGTCGGAGCCGGAAGCGGTGCTCGTCGAGGACTTCGTCGTCGTCGAGGTGGTGTTGGCGGCGGCGAGTTCATCGGCGGAAATGATGCCGTCGCCGTTCTTGTCGAGGCTGGAAATATAGGCGGACGAGCTGCTGCTGCTGCCCAGGGAGGAAACACTGGTCACTTGAATCTCCTTTGCGAGTTCATCGTGAAAGCCGCCTTTCATGGGCGGACGCAGAGGGGCTAAGATGATTTGCGGGCGGCGTCAAAAGGGCAATGTTGTGATGAATTTCAGCCGATTGACCGGGGCGGGTGAGCGGGATTAGGGTTTTGTTTACCGTTCTCGCGCGCGGCGATTCGCGCGGGATGCCTTGATGGGTGTCGTTATCAAGTGAGGTGTCGGATCGGCCGGGCGCCGTGCCGGTAAAACCCGCGGCGATGCCTTTCCTGGTGTCCACTCACGTCGAGCGAGCGGAAAGCTTGGCAGATAGTCGGGACAAGCCCGACTATGACGCCGAGAGTGGGGTTGCAGCGGCGCCAAGCAGCAGGCCGCGCCGCCAAACAAGCAGCCCGCAGCTCGCCAAGCATTTGTTTCCGCGACGAAAACGCCATCCGCAACGTCATCCTCGGCCATCGTGCCGAGGATCTAAGCACGTCTCCGGGAGCTCAACGGTGCTGTGGGCGGTTCGTGAGCCGCAAGCACCCGCAGCGCCGCCTTGCCCGGTGTCCACGCACTTCCGGCAAGCGGACGGCTTGGTAGATACTCGGACGAGCCCGAGTATGACGCCGAGAGCGGGGTGGCCATGCCGCCAGGCATCAAGCCGCGACCGCGACGTCGAGGGTGGAGTGCCGCAGCCGCCGCCATCACCACTCAGTCGCCGTGGGTTTCGTGGAAATCGGCCTGGCCGCGCTTCCAGTAGCCGGCGGCCTTGATCCAGGCCTTGGGATGCTGGTGCTCGTCGACGACGATGGCGCGCAGGCGCTTGGCGGTGACCGTTTCGCAGGCGATCCAGACATAGCCGTCGCCATCGGGAAGCACGAGGTCGCGCAAGGCCCTGTCGAGATTGTCGGTGGTGCCGGCGGGCTCGGCGCCGCGATGCAGCCAGGTGACGGAGAGATCGGCCCTGCTGGCGAAAGCCTGTTCTTCTTCCGCTCCGGCGACCTCGGCGATGACGATCGCCTTGGCGCCTGCGGGCAGCTCCTCGAGGCGGCGGCCGATGGCAGGCAGGGCGGTTTCGTCGCCGACCAGCACATACCAGTCGAAATCGGTGGAGACGACGAAGGAGCCGCGCGGACCGCCGAGGCCGAGCCTGTCGCCGGGCTTGGCGTTGATCGCCCATTCGGTGGCGGGACCGGCCTCGTGCAGGGCGAAATCGATATCGAGTTCCGCGGCCACCGGGTCATAGCGGCGGGGCGTGTAGTCACGCAGCGACGGGCGGTTTGCCGGGTCGATCAGCAGCCGGCCCTCGGGTCCCATTTCGGGGAAGACGGGCTCCTCGCCTGGGCGGGGCACGAGTATCTTGACGTGGTCGTCATGGCCGAGGCTGACGAAGCCTTCAAGATCGGCGCCCTCGAGCGTGACGCGCAGCATCTGCGGCGTGACGTATTCGACGCGACGGACGGTGAGCACGCGCCGCTTCAGTTGATGGCGGACGCGTTGGATCAGGTGGCGCTTTTCGGCGGAGGAAGAGGTGGTGTTGGCCGTCATCTTTGGTTCCTTCGAGGGAACCGGAATGCGCAGGACGCAGGCACGCCGCGCCGCTCGCACCCCGGGTTCGGGTTCGATCAGCGCGTTGGTTGACGTTAACGCTTACGTGCGGCGTCGCTCACGAGGAGCGGATGCGGCAGATGTGCCATCTACCTAGCCGGGCCACGTCAGGCTGGCAAGATTAAAACATGATATTTTAGTGAAGCTTTTGTAATCTTCGGGCGCTCTTGCCGTTTCCTGCGATTTCTGCCTTGCTTCGGAGAGACGTCAACCGAAAGCCAGAGCCATGCCCGAGCCGGACCCGGAAGAAAAGATCGACGCCACCTTCCGCAACGGCTCGCTGACCGCAGCCGGCATAATCCTCGGCTTCTGCCTCACCTTCATCAGCCGCTGGGTCTCCAACCCGAACGACTGGAGCCGGATCGACATCGTGCCGATGGCACTCCTCATCATCGGCATCGGGCTGCAGGTGAAGGTCTTCGCCGATCTCCTAGCGCGGGATTCGCTGATCGCCGCCAAATACGACCGCTCGCGTCGGCTGTTTCTGATCGGGCTTACGATCGTGGCGGCCGGGATCGGTCTGGCGTTGCTCAACGATATATTGGGACTGGGGTCGATGCCGATCTTGGGGTGAGGTATTTCTCCCGTGGATTGCACTTTCAGTACATGCATTTAATAATTGATTTCTAGTGATTCTGGGGATCGATCAATGTCTTTTAAAGAACAGGTTGCAGAACTCTCTAAGCGTGCCGTATCGGCGCAGACTATTGCTTTAACAGAAGAGGCTACTAAAAACGCTTTGGTCATGCCGTTCCTTCGAACTTTAGGTTTCGATGTTTTTGACCCGGCTCAAATTGTTCCAGAGTTTACCGCAGATGTCGGCCTTAAGAAGGGGGAGAAGGTCGATTATGCTGTCAGGATCAACGATCGTATAGAGTATATCCTGGAGGCGAAGGCCGTAAGCGCCAATCTTTCGCAGGCGCAATACAGCCAACTCTACCGATACTTTTCAACGACGGATTGCTCGATAGCTATACTGACCAACGGGATTCAGGTCTGGTTCTTTACAGATCTTGATGCCGCAAACAAATTGGACAGCAATCCTTTCTTCAAGTTCGATCTTTTCGACTACGACGACAACGATCTCAAGGAGCTGGAGAAGTTTCACAAGGACCGCTTCTCGATTGCCGACATCAAGAGTTCGGCCAATACGCTGAAGCGGATGAAAGCTGCGATAAGTAGCATCGAAGCGCAGTTCAATGACCCCGACGACGAGTTTATTAGAATGATCTCGAAAGGGCTATACGACGGCAAACTGACCTCGGCTGTGGTCAACGAATTCAAGCCGATCATCAAGCGCGCCTTCGAGGATCTTGTGCGGCAGAAGATCCAGAAGAAGCTGACGGCGGCCTTCAACGACAATGTCAATATTCCGACGATCAAGGACGTCGATTCCGTCACGCAGCTGACTGATGACGGCGACGGCATCGAGACGACACAGGAAGAAGTCGATGGCTTCAACATCGTCCGTGCAATCGCGGCGGAGATCGCCGATATTTCCCGCGTGGTGATGCGCGATCAGAAGTCCTATTGCGGCATCAACTTCGACGACAACAACCGAAAGCCAATCGTCCGACTTCACTTCAATTCGAAGACTAAGTTCCTGACGATCTTCGATGCAGACAAGGCGGGAGCTCGATTTGATATCGCGCAGGTCACCGACATCTTCAAAGCCAAGACGCAGATCCAGTCCGTAATTCAATCCTACATTGGAAGCGCGGGCTAAGTAGATGACGAAGCGAGCGGGCTTTCCGCCCGCCCGCCGTATTCCTTCACCAAATCACGTCCCGATGATCTTGTTGCAAGCCAGCGCAATCGCGGGGTTGCCGACGATGGCCAGTGCGAGGGACGTGGCGATCAGGGATAGAGAGTAGCGTTTCATTGCATCCTCCTCTTTGCGCCGCGACCTTTGCGCGGGCAGGGAGAGTATGCGGGAGCCGGGGCTTTAAGCGAAGTCACGAATGGGTGACGTGGGCGTGGCGCCTCGTCACCCGGTCTACGACACCGCCTCGACAAAGCCATCAAGCACCCGCTTCTCGCCGGCCCTGTCGAACGCGATCGTCAGCTTGTTGCCTTCGATGGCGGTGATGTTGCCGTTGCCGAACTTCAGGTGGAAGACGCGGTCGCCGATGGTGAATTTCGAGGGCTGGGCGGCGGTCGACTTGGCGACGAGTTCGCCTTCGATGGTGCGGCCCTTGGGGCCGGCCTCGCCATAGCCGATGCGTTCGACCGCATGGCCGGAGCGGGAGCCCCAGTTGTCGCGGGTGGCGTCAGTGCGGTTGGCTTGGGCGCGCTTCCAGCCGGGGGTGGAGTAGCTGTTGGCGAAGGGCTCGGCCTTGTCGAAGCGCGACTGGCCATAGCCGCCGCGGCCGTAACCGCCGTAGCTCTGCTCGACCGCCGCCACGTCGACATGCGTTTCGGGCAGTTCATCGAGGAAGCGCGACGGGATGGTCGATTGCCACAGGCCGTGGATGCGGCGGTTGTTGACGAACCAGATGTGGCAACGGCGTTTGGCGCGGGTGAGCCCCACATAAGCCAGGCGGCGCTCCTCCTCCAGCCCGGCGCGGCCGGTCTCGTCGAGAGAGCGCTGATGCGGGAAGAGGCCTTCCTCCCAGCCGGGCAGGAAGACGGTGTCGAATTCCAGACCCTTGGCCGAGTGCAGCGTCATGATCGAGACGGCGTCGAGGTCGGCGTTCTGCTCGGCGTCCATGACCAGCGAGACGTGCTCGAGGAAGCCGCGCATCGATTCGAAGCTCTCCATCGAGCGGATGAGTTCCTTCAGGTTGTCGAGGCGGGCCGGGGCGTCGGCGGTCTTGTCGGCCTTCCACATGTCGGTGTAGCCCGACTCCTCGAGGATCTGCTCGGCAAGCTCGGTATGGGACGTGTTTTCAAGCCTTTCCTGCCATCTGCGGAAAGACTGGATCACGTCGAACAGCGCCTTGCGTGCCTTCGGCTTCAGTTCGTCCGTCTCGATCATGTCGGCTGCTGCCGCCAGCATCGGGATGTCGCGGGCGCGGGCATAGTCGTGCAACGCGCGCACCGTGGTGTCGCCAAGGCCGCGCTTCGGTGTGTTGATGATGCGCTCGAAGGCAAGGTCGTCGGCCGGCTGGGCGACGAGGCGGAAATAGGCCATGGCATCGCGGATCTCGAGGCGCTCGTAGAAGCGCGGGCCGCCGATCACGCGATAATTGAGGCCGAGGGTGACGAAGCGGTCTTCGAACTCGCGCATCTGGAAGGAGGCGCGCACGAGGATCGCCATGTCGTTCAGCTTGTGAGGCTTGCCACTGGAGGCGCCGCGTTGCAGCTGCTCGATTTCCTCGCCGACGGCGCGGGCTTCCTCTTCCGAATCCCATGCATTGTGCAACTGCACCTTGATGTCGTCGGGGTCACTGCGGTCGGTGAACAGTGTCTTGCCGAGGCGGCCTTCATTGTGGGCGATCAGGTGGCCGGCGGCGCCCAGGATATGGGCGGTCGAGCGGTAGTTGCGCTCGAGCTTGATCACCTTGGCGCCGGGGAAGTCCTTCTCGAAGCGCAGGATGTTGTCGACCTCGGCGCCGCGCCAGCCGTAGATCGACTGGTCGTCGTCGCCGACGCAGCAGACGTTCTGCGGCTCGCCCTTGGGGCGCTGCGCAAGCAGCCGCAGCCACATGTACTGCGCGGTGTTGGTGTCCTGATACTCGTCGACCAGGATGTAGCGGAAGCGCTGGTGGTATTCCTTCAGCAGATCCGGCGTCTTCCTGAAGATCGCGATCGGATGCATCAGGAGGTCGCCGAAATCGCAGGCGTTCAGCGTCGACAGGCGCTGCTGGTAGGCGAAGTAGAGTTCGCGACCCTTGCCGTTGGCGAAGGCACGCGCGTCGCCCTCGGGGATGTCGGCGGGGCCGAGGCCCTTGTTCTTCCAGGTGTCGATCATGCCGGCGAACTGCTTGGCGGGCCAGCGCTTGTCGTCCAGGCCCTCGGCCTGGATCAGCTGCTTGACCAGGCGCACGACGTCGTCGGTGTCGAGAATGGTGAAATCGGAGCGCAGGTTGACGAGCTCGGCGTGACGACGCAGCAGCTTGACGCCGATCGAGTGGAAGGTGCCGAGCCAGGGCATGCCCTCGACCGCGCCGCCGACCAGATGGGCGATACGCTCCTTCATCTCGCGGGCGGCCTTGTTGGTGAAGGTCACCGCCAGGATCTGCGACGGGAAGGCGCGATTGGTGTTCAGAATATGGGCGATGCGGGTCGTCAGCACCCGCGTCTTGCCGGTGCCGGCGCCGGCGAGCACGAGAACGGGACCTTCCAGGGTCTCGACGGCTTCGGTCTGTTCGGGGTTCAGGCCGTCGAGATAATCCGGCCGCTGCGGCGCGCCTCGGGCGGCCATGGCGCGGGCGGCGAGACCGCCACCTGGCTGACCTCCGGGGCCTCCGCGGGCTGGGGCTGCGGGGGCTTGCGGCTTGCGCGGCGCTTCGCCCGGCTCCTCGTCGAAGAAGGGCATATCGTCGAAACTGTTGCTCATGGCGCGTAATGTAGTGATTCGGATCGGAAAGACCAGAAAAGATGTTCTGGTTTTGGTCCGGCTCCACCGGATGTTGTAGGTTGGTGGTTGTGGGGAGCGAGTGGCGATGTGCGACGCCAAGTGTCCATTCACGTCGAGCAAGGTGAGGGCTTGGCAGATCCTCGGGACGAGCCCGAGGATGACGTTCGCGAGTGGGGATGGCGCTGGTAAACTATTGAAGTGGAATTGCTTTCCTCGTGCTCGGCGTCATCCTCGGCCTTGTGCCGAGGATCTAGGCACGTCTCTGCGATTTCAACGGTGCCGTTGACCTCAAGCGTCCAACACCCGGCGGTGCGGCGACCCGATCACCCCTTGATGAACGCCAGCACATCCGCGTTGAAGCGTTCCGGCTCAAGCTGGGCGAGGCCGTGGGCGCTGCCTTCGTAGACCTTGAGGATCGCGCCCTTGACGATCCTGGAGGACTTGTAGGCAGCGGCGGCGATGGGGACGATCTGGTCGTCGTCGCCGTGGATGAAGAGCGTCGGCTTGTCTATTCTGCGCAGGTCGTCGGTGTAGTCGACCTCGGAGAATTCGCGGATGCAGTCGTATTCGCCCTTGATGCCGCCGGCCATGCCCATCAGCCAGAAGGTCTCGCGCAGGCCTTCGTTGACCTTGGCGTTGTTGCGGTTGAAGCCGTAGAAAGGCATCGAGAGGTCGCGGAAATATTGCGAGCGGTCGAGCGCGGTTCCCTTGCGGATGCCGTCGAAGACGTCGAGCGGCGTGCCTTCCGGATTGGCTTCGGTCTTCAGCATCAGCGGCGGCACGGCGCCGACGAGCACCACCTTGGCGATCCTGGTGGTGCCGTGGCGGCCGAGATAATGGGCGACTTCGCCGCCGCCGGTGGAATGGCCGATCATGATCAGGTTCTTGAGGTCGAGATGCTCGACCAGTTCGGCGAGGTCGTCGGCATACTGGTCCATGTTGTTGCCGTCCCAGGTCTGGGCGGATCTGCCGTGGCTGCGGCGGTCATGGGCGATGACGCGGTAGCCGTTCTGGCCGAAGAACAGCATCTGCGCCTCCCAGGCGTCGCCCGATAGCGGCCACCCATGGGAAAAGAGGATCGGCTGGCCGGTGCCCCAATCCTTGTAGAATATCGTCGTTCCGTCCTTGGTCGTGATCTCAGGCATTCTGGTCATCCTTTTTCTGACGATGAATGGAGCCGAAGCGGCGCTGCACGGGGTAGGGAATGCGGTGGCAGGCAAGATGTCTAGGCGGCAAGAGGTTCGAAAGTTGAACGCGGGCATATCTGCGGCAGGCAGGCGTTTTTTCCAGTCGGCCGGCGCAAATGCTTCCGGTCGCCTTTCGGATAATATTTCCACGCCGACGATTACATTTTCGTGATGCCGAAATGATATTACAATCCCGTAATCTTTAGGCAATTCGCTTGCCGCAAATCTGTAAAGAGGGGATATTGTCGCAGTTGCGTGGCTATTGCTCGCAGACGCCTCTTTCGATTGACCCTGGACCACCCTCGTGTTTTTCCCGGAGACGTGCATGCCATTTTGGAAGCAGTTCGCGCTTTGCCTGATCCTCATCGCCGCCGGTTTCGCCGGATGGGTTTTCTTTGCGCCGGGTGCGGCGGATACGCTGCGCAATGCAGGCGTTCCCGAGAGCCTTGTCGGCAAGGCGGTGCAGCCGGCTGAGAATGCGGCCAGATCCGCGGGTCAGGGTCAGGGTCAAGGGCAGGGCAGGCGCAATGGCGGCGCTGCGAGGAATGAAACCGTTCTCGTCGTGACCCAGCCGGTGGTTCGCGGCGTGGCCAATGATCGGCTCGGCGCCATCGGCACCGGCGATGCCATCCATTCCGTGGTCGTGACGCCGCAGGCGATCGGCATCGTGCGCGAAATCCTCATCAAGTCCGGTGACATGGTGACGAAGGGGCAGGTGCTTGCCAGGCTCGACAGCGAGGAGCAGGTCATCGTCAAGGGCCAGGCGGAAGTGGCGCTGAAGGCGGCCATCGAGAAATCGAGCCTCTATCGCAACATCAAGTCCAGCGTCTCGCGCATGGACGTCTTCGATTCCGAGATCGCCGAGCAGGGCGCGCGGCTGCAGTTGCAGGCCGCCGATCTCAGCCTCGAGCGCCGCAACATCGTGGCGCCCATCGACGGCATCGTCGGTATCGTCCCGATCAACATCGGCGATAATGTCTCGACCTCGACGCCCGTCGTGACGCTCGACGACCGTTCGGAGATTCTCGTCGACTACTGGGTGCCGGAACGGTTCGCCAATTCGGTCAAGGTCGGCCAGGCCGTCGAGGCCACCTCGGTCGCGCGGCCGGGACAGGTGTTCTCCGGCGCGGTGGAATCGATCGACAACCGCATCGATCCCGCGAGCCGGACATTGCGGATGCGGGCGCGCATCAACAACGCGTCCGACGAGCTCAGGGCCGGCATGTCGTTCAGCGTCGGGATGCGGTTCGAAGGCAACCAGTATCCCGCCGTCGATCCGCAATCCGTGCAATGGGATTCGCAGGGGTCCTACGTCTGGCGGGTGGAAGACAGGAAATCGCACAAGGTCAGGGTCAGCATCGTCCAGCGCAATCCCGACTTCGTGCTGGTCAAGGGCAACCTCGCCGATGGCGATCTCATCGTGACCCAGGGGCTGCAGCGCGTGCGCGAAGGCGGCGCGGTGCGTGGCGCAGACGATCCCGCGCCGACCGACGAGGTGGCGACACGATGAAGGTTGTCGACGCCCACAAGAGCCCCGTGGGGGGCAAGGAGGCATTCACGGCGCTCTTCGTGCGCCGGCCCATCCTCGCGCTGGTTCTCAACACGATGATGATCGTCGCGGGTCTTGCCGCCTATTTCGGCATCGAGGTGCGCGAATTGCCGGAGGTCGACCGCCCTGTCGTGACCGTGCGCACGACGTTCGAGGGTGCCGCGCCGCAAACGATCGACCAGGAGGTGACGAAAGTCATCGAAGGTGCCGTGGCACGCGTCAGCGGGTTGAAGTCGATTTCGTCGAGTTCGCAGTTCGGCGAGAGCCGGGTGACGCTGGAATTTTCGGATTCGGTCGATCTTCCGGTTGCGGCGAACGACGTGCGCGATGCCGTCGGCCGGGTGACGCAAAGGCTTCCCGACGATGCCGATACGCCGCAGATCGTCAAGGCCGATGCGGATTCGCAACCGATCCTGCGGCTGGCGGTGACGTCGAGCAAGCTCGACATGGACGACCTGACATTGCTGGTGAACAACGAGGTCGTCGACCGGCTGGCGTCCGTCGAGGGCGTCGCCGATGTCGAGACGTACGGCGAACAGGAAAAGGCGTTTCGCGTCGATATCGATCAGGCCGAACTCGCGAGCCGGGGATTGACTGTCGGCGACCTGATCGAGGCGCTCGATAGCGCCGCGTTCGACGTGCCTGCCGGTTCGCTGAAGAGCGGCACGCAGGACCTCGTCGTCCGCGCCACCGCGAACCTGCAGACGCCTGCCGACTTCGGCAGGCTGATCCTCAAGGACCGCATCAGGCTCGGCGACGTGGCAACCGTGACGCTGGGGCCGCGCGACGGGCAGAGCGCGCTCCGGTCGAACGGCAAGCAGGGCATCGGCCTCGGCATCATCCGCCAGGCGCAGTCGAATACGCTGAACATTTCGACGGGCGTCAAGGCCATCGTCGCGCAGCTTTCCAATACCTTGCCCGAGGGCACCCAGATCGTGATCACCAGCGACGACGCCGTCTTCATCGAAGGGGCGATCCACGAGGTCGTGCTCGCCCTGATCCTCGCGGCGGTGATCGTGACCGCCGTCATCTATCTTTTCCTGCGCGACTGGCGGGCGACGCTGATACCGGCGGTGAGCATGCCCGTGGCGCTCATCGGAACACTGGCGGCCATCTACCTCGCGGGGTTCTCGATCAACATCCTCACCCTGCTGGCCGTCGTGCTTGCCACGGGCCTCGTGGTCGATGATGCGATCGTGGTGCTCGAGAACATCGTGCGGCGGCGCTCGCATGGCATGGGACCGCGGGCCGCCGCCGTGCTCGGCACCCAGGAGGTATTCTTCGCGGTCATCGCGACGACGGCCACGCTTGCCGCGGTATTCGTCCCTCTGTCCTTCCTGCCGGGGCAGGTGGGCGGTCTCTTTCGCGAATTCGGTTTCGTCCTGGCGATTTCCGTCGCCCTGTCGTCGATCGTCGCGTTGACGCTCTGCCCGATGCTGGCTTCCCGCATGCTGACGCGGGAGATGATCGAGGATCATGGAATACTCGGCCGCTTCGGCGACGCCTTCGCATCGGTCTACAAATGGGCGCTTCAGCGATGCCTCAACGCGCCGCTGGTCGTCATCGTCGTCTGCCTGATGTTCGGAGGCGCCGCCGTCGTGGCGTTCGCCACGGTAAAGAGCGAACTGACGCCGAACGAAGACCGGTCGCAGGCGATGATGTGGATGGTGACGCCGCAGGGATCGAGCCTGGAATACACGGCCGACAAGCTGCAATTGGTGGAGGAGTATCTTCAGCCGATGCTCGACAGCGGCGAGATACGCAACATCTTCGCGATGTCCGGGCGGGGCGGCCAGGACAACGGCGCCTTCCTGGTGCTGACGCTGGCACCCTGGGGCGAGCGGGAGCGGACGCAGGCTGAGATCATCGAGGACCTGAACGCGGTGCTGGCACGCGTGCCGGCGCTGCGCGGCGGCGCCTTCCAGTCGAACAGCCTGCGCATTCGCGGCGCCGGCAACGGCTTGCAGATGGCGGTTGTCGGCAGCGACTACGAGGCGTTGACGACAGCGGCGACGAAGCTCGTATCCGCGCTGGAGGCAACGGGCCACTACGAAACCCCGCGGCTTGCCGACGAGCCGACGCAGGCGCAGGTCTCCGTGTCGATCGACCGCGAGCGGGCATCGGATCTCGGCATCGATATCTCCGGGCTTTCGGCGGCGATGCAGTCGCTGCTCGAAGGGCGTTCGGTGGTCGATGTCTTCGTCAAGGGCGAAGCCTATCCCGTGGTGCTGACCTCCAATACGCGGCCGCTCGACGACCCGACGGATCTTGAGAACGTTTTCCTGAAAACCGGCGATGGCAAGATCGTTCCGATGTCCGTCATCGCGACGCTGAGCGAGGGCGCCGTGGCGCCGCAGCTCGATCGCGAGCAGCAGCTGGCCTCGGTGGCGATCAGCGCCGGGCTGAAGGACGGCATGTCGCTCGGCAATGCCATCAAGGAGGCAACCGAGCTGTCGAAGTCGCTGCTGCCGCCGGGCGCGCGGCTGGTGCCGCTTGCCGAAGCCGCGACGCTCGAGGAGAACTCCAACGGCATGGCGCTGACGTTCGGATTCGCCATCGTCATCATCTTCCTGGTGCTGGCGGCGCAGTTCGAGAGCGTTCTTTCCTCGTTGATCATCATGTCGACCGTGCCGCTGGGGCTTGCCTGCGCGGTCTTCGCGCTGATCGTCACCGGCTCCAGCCTTAATATCTACAGCCAGATCGGGCTGGTGCTGCTGGTCGGGGTGATGGCCAAGAACGGCATCCTCATCGTCGAGTTCGCCAATCAGCTTCGCGATCGCGGGGAGAGCGTGCGCACGGCGATCGAGAAGGCATGCGAACTGCGTCTGCGACCGGTCATGATGACGATGATCGCGACGATCCTTGGCGGTGTGCCGCTGGTGTTCGCCCACGGTGCGGGCGCGGAGGCACGCGTGGCGCTCGGATGGGTGATCGTCGGCGGTCTCGGCTTCGCGACGCTGGTGACGCTGTTCATCACCCCGGTCGCCTATCTCCTGATCGCCCGCTTCGCTCATCCGCATGCGCATGAGGAAGCGCGCCTGCACGAGGAGATGGCCAACGCCTCGCAGCCGCAGCCACGGCGTCTGGAAGCGGCGGAATAGCGGGAGCATTGCGCGTATGCCGTGAAAAAGCGGCTGCTCGTATCGTTTCCGTGAAGTTGCGAAACAAGATAAATGGCCTCTGAATTTTAGCTGTTTTTTAAGCATGAGAAGTAATGATTGCGGCTAGTAACCAATAGGTCTTCCAGCGTTTTGGAAGGACCGCCCGCGCCACGGTCGGCGCTCGCAAACATGAATGTTCGCGGTACTGGTTGATTTGTATCAGTTGCGTATTGTTGTGTTCGGAGTTCTGTATCCGTGAGTATTTATCGGCGCACCTCGGTGGATGCCGCGCTGTATGTATTGCGCGACATCGGTCGTGACATGTACCAAACCCAGAGGCAGGTATCGTCCGGCCTCAGGGTGCAGAAGGCATCCGATAATGGCGCCTACTGGGCCATCAGCTCGACGCTGAAGACGGACCAGAAGGCGCAATCCGCCATCCGTGATGCGCTCGGACTGGCGGCAGCCACCATGGGCACGGCCTATGAGGCGGTGGACAGCGCCATCGACATCGTCAGCCAGATCAAGGCCAAGCTCGTCGCGGCGACGGAATCCGGCGTCGACAAGGACAAGATCAACACCGATATCACGCAGCTAAAGGATCAGCTGCGCTCGGTCACGCAGTCGGCCAGCTTCAACGGCGACAATTGGGTCACCGTCACCGATGGCGATGATCCCGCCAACCCGCGAGAAATCCCGGCCTCCTTCACGCGCTACTCGGACGGGCGTGTCGAAATCGGCACGCTCAGCTATGAGGTCGATCTCGCGCCCATTGGTTCGACGTCCTCGAAGGATGCGCGCTATCTCGTCGATGATCGCAGCGGCGGCAACGGCGAGTATGGCGTCCTGACCTCGTCCTATTTCGCGAGCGAGGCGGGGGTGTCGCAGGATTACGTCATGCTGGCGACGGCGGGCAATTCCGCCGGACAAGTGGAGATCGGCGTCTCAAGCGCAACGACGAACGACGAAGTCAACGAGATGGTCGTGGTGGTCGACAAGATGCTCGGCCAGATGACGACCGTGGGATCGGCATTCGGCGCGCTGGAAAAGCGCATCACGTTGCAGAGCGACTTCGCGCAGGCACTTGATGATTCCTATGCGCGCGGCATAAGCCGTATGATCGATGCGGACATGGAGGAGCAGTCGAGCCGGCTGAAGGCGCTGCAGACGCAGGAGCAGCTCGGCATCCAGTCGCTCAACATCGCCAATGCCAGCTACGACACGGTCAGGCAGCTTTTCCAGAACGTCTGACGCGTATGGCAGGCTATCATCGACGCCGGCTCCCCGACGAGCCGGCGTTTCTTTTTGGGGTCTCTCAGGACTGCGTGCGCCGCGTGCCGATGCGCATCGCCGTCTCGACCGTCGATGACACCGCGCCCTGTATCGACTTGACGAGCGCCTTGACGTGACCGTCGCGACGGGCGGAACGATCGAACCAGTAGCTCAGCGCCACGATGAGCAGGAGCAGGCCGATCGTCAGCGTCAACGCCGACGCGGCCGTGGTCGGCTTGGCGCTGACGCAATAGAGGATCATGTTGCCGAAGCTGAAGGTGAAGAGGCTGGTTCGCCCAAGAAAAGCGAAGGCCTCGATCGATTTCCTCTTTTCTTCCGGCAAGGATTGCGTCGCCAGCACGGCGAAGGTCGTGACCGCGACAGCGCCAGCCATGCCCTCGGCGAAATAGAGCGGATGGCTGTCCATGCGCATGGACATGTCGCCGAGCTGCCTGATGCCGTCGGTGACCGTGAAGGGGGCGGCCAGTGTCGTCACAAGCGCTACCGATGCCAGCAGCCAGAGGAGCCGCCGCGAGGCAGTCCCGGACTGGCCGAGCATTCGCTTCATGATCGCGCCGAAGCCCATTCCCGCTATGACGAGGCTGGCGCCGTGGAGGATGGACGGTCCGCCGAGCTTCGCGTGGCCGATGCCGAAGAGGAACATGGCAAGTCGGTCCGCCTCCGTTCCAAGGCCCGCATCGACGGGGCTGACGATCGCGCGGATGAGGGGATAGCAGGCGTGCACGAGAAGCGCCGCGATCACCAGCGGCAGCAGGCCGAAGCGGTGCCGCAGCCATAGCAGGAGCGGGGCGATGGCGAGCGCCACGGCATAGAATTTCAGGATGTCGGTGAAGGGCGTCACGCCGAGCAGCATCATCGTGGCGACGGAGAACTTCAGCGAGTAGTTTTCTGCCGTGAAATACAGCACCGCGATCGAAAGGCAGTAGAGCAGCCAGCATTGTATCGCTCGGGAGATCAGCCGGGCCGAGACCTTGCCCTGCTCGCCGGCGGTGAAGCGCGGCAGGTAGACGATCTCGAGCATCGTGCCGAACAGGAGGATGAAGGTCGGGGTGGCGAGCGCCATGACGACGGCGAGAACGTCGACAAGCGGGCCGGAAAAGAACTGGTCCATTTCCGCGACGACCCAGACGTGGCTGAGCATGGCGGCGCAAATCGCGAAAGATCGCGTCAGATCGATACCTACTATTCGCAAGACGGATGGTTTCCCTTTGTCGGTGGTTCCCTCAGTCAGTGCCCTCAGGGCCGACATATGAAGCAGGAAAGCGGCAAGTCCATGATTTATGATCAAAGTTCGCGTCTCGCGCGAAGTTCCGGATGAGTTGGGAAAGAGTGGAAGATACCATTCAAGCCCTACAAATGACGTTTTTGGCTGGCGAAGCTGTGACGGTGTAATGCCGCACCGCTACACTTGCGCCGCGGTGTCAACGCCAAGCATTCCTTCTGCGTAGAACTTGTGCGTTAAATAATCCTGAGGTGACGATTCGTGATTGTGATCGTTTCGTAGTCGGGTTTGTTGAGGGCTTAGATTTGTCGGACATACATTTCCGGAGCGGTGCCGTGTTTCGGTTCGGCTGGTTCGCATTGCTTGCTGTCATGGCAATTGCGATCAGTGCCTTTCTGTTCTACGGCGCAAGCGAAAACAGACATTCGCAAGTATACGAGATCGCACCCAAGACGCGGATCGTGTCCCCGGTCGAGTGATACTCGGATTGCGAAGGTGCAAGGACGACGACCGGATCTTGTTGGCGCGGGGTCGTGCTTTGCTTGTATGCGGTTGCTTGAAGAGGGCGGATGATCGCAGGGTGACGCCGCCTACCTGTCTGGCCGTGCTCGAACCCGCCGCCTGTGTCCCACGTTCCGCACGACCCGTGCAATTTTGTGTTTTTGCGGTCGAGGAAGCAGGGCGTTCATTTTGTTGCCGCATTCCTTAATACTGGTCGCATCAGCTATCGAACCGGAGACTCGCCTGTCCATGATCAAGAAATTCATACTTCTGGCCGTTGCCGCGACCTACCTCAGTGCCTGCACCACGACCGACCCCTATACAGGCGAGCAGAAGATGTCGAACACCTCGGGCGGTGCGCTGCTCGGTGCCGGTGTCGGCGCGCTGGCAGGCCTCGCCGTCGGTGGTTCGGCGCATGGACGCCGCAATGCCGCGCTGATCGGCGCCGGCGTCGGCGCGCTCGCGGGCGGCGCGATCGGCAACTACATGGACCAGCAGGAATCCGAACTGCGCGCCCAGCTTCAGGGTACCGGCATTTCGGTCACCCGCAACGGCGACAACATCATCCTCAACATGCCGTCGAACATCACCTTCGACGTCGACCAGGATGCCGTGAAGTCCGGCTTCTACCCGACGCTGAACTCCGTCGCGATCGTTCTGCGCAAGTTCAACCGCACGCTGATCGACGTCAATGGTCACACGGACTCGACCGGCAGCCTGCAGCATAACCAGGACCTGTCACAGCGCCGTGCGATCTCCGTCGCCTCCTATCTCGGCACGCAGGGGATCGATTCCCGCCGCGTCTCGGCTGTCGGCTTCGGCCCGTCGCAGCCGGTCGCCTCCAACGCCACGGAAGCCGGCCGCGCGCAGAACCGCCGCGTCGAAATCCAGATCGCCCCGGTCACCCAGGGCTGATATCGCTTTCAACGAAACGTGAAACGGCCGGGTCAATCCCGGCCGTTTCTCGTTCAGCGGTGCATCGTGGCGCCCTTGGTGATCTTGTCGACGATCTTCTTGTCGGCGCGCATGGCGATGCCGACCACCTTGGCGTCCTCCGGGGCGTATTCGGAAAAGACCGCGCGGTTGGCGGCATCGTGGCCGGTCGAGAACATCTCCTTGATGAACAACGATGCTGGAACGCCGCGTTCAAGCGCGCGGCGCTGGATCGCCGACATGGTCTCCTCGGCGGCGGACAGCACGATGATCGGCTGGATGGAGAGCGGATTGTAGAGGTTGCCCGACCGGTCCCTGTAGGGTTCGCCGAGGATTTCAGGATTGCTGCCGGTGATGCCGCTCATCAGGAAGGCGGTAACATTCAACGTCTGCCAGGATTGAAGATTGTTTCGCAGGACGATCGCAATTTTGGTATCAAACATTCCAGTCTCTTTTCATGCGGGCCAGTCTCTTTTCATGAGGATTTGAAGTCGCGTTGGACCAGGATGTAAGCCATGGCGCCCTTGCGGGTCTTGAACGTTTGTGCACGGCATCGGGCACGGACGGGATCACGACCGCGCCGGCCTTTCCGGGCATCGAGCGTATCGAGGCGCAATTCGCCGGGAATGCCTTCGAGCCGCACCGGCACGACACCTACGCGCTCGGGGTGACGCTGAAGGGCGTACAGACCTTCTCCTATCGTGGCGAGCGGCGCTTCAGCATGCCGGGGCAGGTGATCGTGCTCCATCCCGACGAGGAGCATGACGGCGGGGCGGGAACCGACGACGGGCTACAGTACCGGATGCTCTATCTGGAGCCGGCGCTGCTGTTCGATTGCCTTGAAGGGGCGGGGATCGGACTGCCGTTCGTCGATGAGCCCGTGATCGGGGATGCGCATCTGGCGGCGACGCTGCTGGAGGCGCTTGGCGAGCTTGATCGCGAGTTGGACGAGCTTTTCGTCGACGATTTCGTCTCGCAGGTGGCGGGCGGTCTCGGCCGACACGCACAAACGCCGCGGCGGGGGCTCGGCGCGATCGCCTGGCAGCGGGCGCGACTGGCGCGGGATTATCTCGAGGCGCATGCGACGGAGCCCGTGCGCTCGGAAGCGCTGGAAAAGGTCACCGGGCTCGACCGGTTCTCGCTGGCAAGGCATTTCCGCGCGGCCTTCGCGACCAGCCCGCACCGCTACCTGCTGATGCGGCGGCTGCAGCAGGCGCGGGCGATGATCGGCGCTGGCGAGGGGCTGTCAGACGTCGCGGCGGCGACCGGCTTCGCCGATCAGAGCCACCTGACTCGGCATTTCAAGAAGGCCTATGGCGTGACGCCAGGCCAATGGGCGACGCTCAGGACCGATGGGCTCAGGCGGGGTTCTCGGCGAGGCCCGACCGCCGGGCGATGAAGCGGGCGAGCATCGGCCCGGTAAACAGGATGATCAGGAAGCGGCCGGTCTGCATGGCCATGACGAAGGGCACGTCGACATCGCTCGATGCGGCGATGATGGCAACGGAATCGGCACCGCCGGGGCTGGTCGCCAGATAGGCGGTCAGCGGATCGACGCCGGCGAAGACATGCAGCGCATAGGCCATGCAGCCGCATAGCGACATCAAGAGCAGGATCGATCCGGCGACGCGCGGCAGCGCGCGGGCGGCGTGGGC
Source organism: Rhizobium sp. S152 (assembly GCF_030380735.1). Classification (GTDB taxonomy): domain Bacteria; phylum Pseudomonadota; class Alphaproteobacteria; order Rhizobiales; family Rhizobiaceae; genus Rhizobium. The sequence goes on from NZ_JAUDRZ010000030.1 coordinate 537,945, forward strand.
GATGATCCCTCGGGTGAAGCGCAGGCCGATGCTCCAGCCGATCAGCGCGTAGCTGATGGCGAGCAGCCACATCGGCAGCTCGATCTTCAGCAGGCCGAAGCCCTGCAGCAGCGAGCCGACGACGAGCGGCACGATAATGGTGCCGCCGGGAATGCGGAAGCGGATGGCCGAATAAGCGCAGAGACAGGTGAGCGTCACTGTTTCGGCGAAGGCCAGGCAGTCGACCGGGGCGAAGAGAATGATGGGCGGCGGCTCGCCACCATCGGCCGCGACCCACAGGCGCGAGACGACGGATGCGGCGACGGCGACGAAGACGACGCGCAGATATTGCATGAAGGCGACGAGACGGGCATCGGCGCCATAGGCTTCCGACATGATGACCATGGCCGAAGCCGCACCCGGAGACGAGCCCCAGACGGCCGTTGTGCCAGGGAGCACCTGCCAGCGGGTGAGCAGCCAGCCGAGCAGGCCGGCGGCGACGATGACGGAAAGAATCATCGACAGAAAGAGCGGCGCATCGCTCGCCATGGTCTGCAGGATATCGACGGTGATGGCGCGCGCCATCATGAAGCCGACAAGCGCCTGGCCGAAAAGCAGGGGCCAGCGCGGAACGCGCAGCGTTCCCTGGCCGATGGAGACGGCGAGCACGATCGCCGCGACCATCGGGCCGATCAGGAGCGACGCTGGCAGACCCAGCAGTTCGAGGCCGACGACGAGGAGTGTTGACAGTCCGAGGAGGAGCGCCCAGCGGGGAAGGCTGGTCTTAAGGGGGTGGCGGCTGGTGTCCTTCAACGGCGTGATCCGATGCAAGTCTTGCCGATGCCGGAACCGCGTGGCGCGGCATGAGGGGAGAGGCAAGGGCTGGCAATGAAACCGGCGGGTCGCCGGATGGCTATGGCGGGGATATAGGGCCGCAGTCCAATGCCGGTCAATTATCAAATCTTGGTGGTCGCGGGCATTAGAGCCGGACGCGCTCCGCCAGGAAGTCGAGCAGAGCCCGGATGCGGGCCGGAAGCGGTCCGCCCTGGCCGATATAGACGGCGTAGAACTCCTCGGCATCGCCGGGGTTTTCGGCTTCGAGAAGAGGGACGAGGCGGCCCGCTTCAATATCTACGCGGACGGTGAATGTCGCAAGGCGGGCGAGACCGGCACCCGCCAGCGCCATGTGGCGCATGGCCTCGCCATCGCCGACCTGTATGCCGGGTGTGACCGGCACGGTGATCGTCTCGCCATCCTGCCGCAGGGGCCAGCCTTCCGTGCTGCGCGCGTAGGAGAAGCCGATGCGGCGGTGCGCGAGCAGTTCGGCCACGGATGTCGGCTCGCCATGGCGGGCGAGGTAGGCGGGTGACGCGACGATGGTCGTACCCGTCGTGCCGAGCTTGCGAGCCACAAGGCTGGAGTTTCTCAGCGGCCCGGTGCGGATGGCGACGTCGGCGCGGTCGTCGAGCAGATCGACCACCTTGTCCGTATGCGAGATGTCGAGCGTGACGGCGGGGTATCGTTCCAGGAAGTCCTCGACAAGCGGAGCGAGGATATGGTTGCCGAAGGAGGCGCTGGTGTTGATGCGGATCGGGCCTGATGCCTGTTCGCCTGCCGACACGTAGCGTTCGGCCTCGGCGATATCGGCCAGGATCTTGACGCTGCGCTCATAGAAGGCGCAGCCTTCGGGCGTGAGTTGCAGTTTTCGGGTGGAGCGGTTGACGAGGCGGGCGCCAAGCCGTGCTTCGAGGCGGGTGACCAGCTTGCTCACCGCCGAGGGCGTCATGTGGCAGGCACGGGCGGCGGCGGTGAAGCCGCCGAGTTCGACGGCGCGGACGAAGACGTCCATCTCTCCCGAGCGATTAATGTCTTGCCTGCTCATCGTGACTTCAATTCATGAATTATGTTCCTCTAGGCAATCTATTTCATCGTGTGTGACGTGTCTATCTCTGGTCAAACAACAGGAGACGATCATGGATTACAGACAGCTTGGAGCCTCCGGCCTTCGCGTGCCGGTGTTGAGTTTCGGCGCGGGGACCTTCGGCGGCTCGGGACCGCTGTTCGGCGCTTGGGGCACGACCGATGCAACGGAGGCGCGGCGAATGGTGGACATCGCGCTTGAGGCCGGGGTCAATCTTTTCGATACCGCCGACGTCTATTCGGCCGGCGCTTCGGAGGAGGTGCTGGGGCATGCGATCAAGGGGCGCCGCGACGCGGTGCTGATCTCCACGAAGACGGCGCTGCCGACGGGCGACGGCCCGGCGGACTGGGGCACGTCGCGATCTCGGCTGATCGCGGCCACCGATGCGGCGCTGAAGCGCCTCGGGACCGATTATATCGATCTGCTGCAACTGCACGCCTTCGACGCACATACGCCGATCGAAGAGGTCTTATCGGCACTGGACGGGCTGATCCGGGCCGGCAAGATCCGCTATATCGGCGTTTCCAACTTCGCGGGCTGGGAGCTGATGAAGTCGCTCGGCATTTCCGATCGCAACGGCTACCCGCGCTACGTGGCGCATCAGGTCTACTACTCGCTGGCCGGTCGCGATTACGAGTGGGAGCTGATGCCGCTTGCTGCCGATCAGGGTGTCGGAGCGCTGGTGTGGAGCCCGCTCGCCTGGGGGCGGCTGACCGGCAGGATCCGCCGCGGCCAGCCGCTGCCTGAAGGAAGCCGCTTGCACCAGACGGCGGAATACGGGCCGCCGGTGGATGATGAAAAGCTCTACGACATCGTCGATGTGCTCGACGAGATTGCTGCGGAAACCGGCAGGACCGTGCCGCAGATCGCGCTGAACTGGCTAATCGGGCGGCCAACGGTGGCGAGCGTCATCATTGGCGCCCGCAACGAGGAACAGCTGCGCCAGAATCTCGGCGCGGTTGGATGGTCGCTCGGCGCGGATCAAGTCCAAAGGCTCGACAAGGTCAGTGCCGTAACCGCGCCTTATCCCTACTTCCCCTACAGGCGGCAGGAGGGATTCGCGAGGCTCAATCCGCCTTTGGTCTGAGGCGGCAGGCGGCAGCACCGCTGCGGCCATTCTTGCACTGGACAGGCGCCGTCTCATGTCCCATACCAACCTTGCCTCAGGGCAACGACGGTAAGGAGATCAAAGAGATGGCGCTCAAGGATGCAAAGGCCGGAACACGCAACGAGGCTGGTATTTCAGCCGTTGTCGGTATTCTGAAACAGAATTTTGGCGAGCGCTTCCAGACCGGCCAGTCCTTCCGCGAGCAGCATGCGCATACGACAACCTATATTCCCGCACAGCTGCCGGACGGCGTGCTGTTCGCCGAGAGCGCTGAAGACGTGAAGGCCGCGGTGAAGACCTGCGCCGAGCATAAGGTGCCGGTCATCGGCTTCGGCACGGGCTCGTCGCTGGAGGGACAGGTCAACGCGCCGAACGGCGGCATTTCGATCGATTTCAGCCGCATGAACCGCGTGCTCGCCGTCAATGCCGAGGATCTCGACTGCACGGTTGAGCCGGGCGTGACGCGTGAGGAGCTGAACACCTATCTGCGCGATACCGGACTGTTCTTCCCGATCGATCCGGGCGCCAACGCCTCGATCGGCGGCATGACCTCTACGCGGGCTTCCGGCACGAATGCGGTGCGCTACGGCACGATGAAGGACAATGTGCTCGCGGTGACGGCGGTGACCGCCAATGGTGAGGAAATCCGCACGGCGCGGCGTGCCCGCAAGTCTTCCGCCGGCTACGACCTGACGCGGCTCTTCGTCGGCGCCGAGGGTACGCTTGGCATTCTGACGTCGGTGACGCTGCGTCTGCAGGGTATCCCGCAGAAGATCGGCGGCGGCGTATGCGCCTTTCCGACGGTTCGCGCCGCCTGCGATGCCGTGATCATGACCATCCAGATGGGCATTCCCGTCGCGCGCATCGAATTGCTCGACGCCATGCAGATCCGCGCCTGCAACGCCTATTCGAAGCTGAGCTACGAGGAAAAGCCGACGCTCTTCCTCGAATTCCACGGCACCGATGAAACCGTTGCGCTGCAGTCGGCGCAGTTCGGCGAGATCGCGACGGAATGCGGCGGCGGCGAGTTCGTCTGGACCGTCAACGCCGAGGAGCGCAACAAGCTCTGGAAGGCCCGGCACGATGCTTATTGGGCCTCGCGTGCACTGGCGCCCGAGCTTGCGGCGCTTTCCACGGACGTCTGCGTGCCGATCTCGCGCCTTGCCGATTGCATCAGCGACACGCAGGAAGATATCGAGAAACACGGTCTTCTGGCAGCGATCGTCGGGCATGCGGGCGACGGGAACTTTCACGTGCTGCTGCTGTTCGACGACAAGAGTGAAGAAGGCGTGGGCGTTGCCGAAGCCTTTGTCTCGCGCTTGAACAAGCGGGCGCTGGAGATGGACGGAACCTGCACCGGCGAACATGGCATCGGGCAGGGGAAGATGGCTTTCCTTGAAGAGGAACTCGGCGGCGCGGTGGATCTGATGCGACAGGTGAAGCAGGCGCTCGATCCCGACAATATCTTCAATCCCGGAAAGATTTTCCATTCCGCCTGAAAATCAACACTCTGATGCTCTTTGGGTGAGATCGATCCTTCGCTTTCGCAGCGTTGCGGTCCAACGAAACGCGGCGAAGACTTAGGCATCGCCAAAACAAGCAATTAGAGCAAGATGTTGCCCGAAAACCGCTTCACCTTTCCGTAGCATGCTCTAGTGTCCGCAATGGGATTCTGATGGAGAACAGTTGAGTTGGTAGGCCGGTTCCTGGTGGTCTTGGGCGGAGTGGTTGTGGTGGCGCTGTTCGTGGCGCTATTGGCGCCGCTTTTCATCGACTGGACCGACTTCCGCAAGAATTTCGAGGACCAGGCCAGCCGCATCATCGGCAAGAAGGTCACCGTCCACGGCTCCGTCGACGCCCGCCTCCTGCCGTTCCCCTCCGTCACCATGCATGACGTGCGCGTCGGCCAGGAAACCGACGGCTTACCGATCGTGCAGGTCGAGCAGTTCTCGATGGACGCAGAGCTTGCTCCCTTCCTCTCCGGCGAGGCGCTAATCTTCGACATGCGCGTCGTCAATCCGAAGGTGAAGCTGAGGCTCCTCAAGGACGGCACGCTTGACTGGACGCGCGGCAGCCAGCCGGAAATCCCGGCAAAGACGGTTGTGCTCGAAAACGTGCATGTCACCGGCGGCGACGTGCAGTTCATCGACGACCAGTCCGGCCGCTCGCGCCACGTCAGCGGGCTTAATGCCGAGATGTCCGCCAAGTCACTTGCTGGTCCGTGGCGGATCGAGGGCGATGCGTCGCTCGATGGCGAACACGGCAACTTCACGATTTCAAGCAACCAGCCCGACGAGGCCGGTACGCTCCGGATGCGCACGCGGCTGCAGCCGGACAAGCGACCGGTCACCGTTGATCTCGACGGGGAGTTGAAGCTCGTCGACAGCAAGCCGAACTACCAGGGCACGGTTTCGGCGGCGATCGAAAACCGTGACGGCAAGAGCGGCGACAAGAACAAGCTGCCGCCGCGCCTCAAGGGCAAGTTCGAGCTCACCAACGAGAGCGTGCGGATTCCTGAATACCGGCTCGAAGTTGGTCCCGTCGATGATCCCTACGTCGTTACCGGCGAAGCGACGCTCGATACCGGCAGCAAACCGCAATTCCTTCTGACGGCCGACGGCCAGCAGATCGATGTCAACCGCATCGGCAATCAGGGTGCGGGCGGTAAGACAACCCGTGACCCGGCGCTTTCGGCGCGTCAGCGGCTGAACACGCTGATCCAGATCGTCTCGCAGGTGCCGGTGCCGCAGGTTCCCGGCAAGGCGACGGTGCGTTTGCCGGCGATCGTTGCCGGCGATACCACCATTCGCGACGTGCAGCTCGATCTGGAGCCGGCCGGAACCGGATGGATGATCGACAATGCCATCGGTACGCTGCCCGGACGCACGCAGGTCGAGGGGCAGGGCAAGCTGAACCTCTTGGGCCAGGCATCTTTCCAGGGCCAGATTACCGTCGCTTCCAACCAGCCGACGGGGCTCGCCTCCTGGCTCGCGGGCTCGGTCGATCCGGCGATCCGCCAGCTCAGGCAGGCTGGCTTTTCGGCCAATGTGAACCTGACGCATGACCGGCAGGTGTTCGACAATCTCGAGATCGCCGTTGGTCCGGCGACGTTGAAGGGCAGGCTCGATCGGCAGGCGCCGGCGAACCAGGCACCGACGCTCGACGTCGACCTTGCCGGCGATTCCATCGATCTCGATGCGCTGCGGGCGCTGACCGGCCTGTTCACCGGGCAGGACGCTGGCGAAAACGTGCTGGATCACAAGATCAAGGCGGTGCTGAAGGCGGACAAGTTCTCGGCCTTCGGCGTCGAAGCGGGTGACGTCGAAACCAGCTTCACCATCGCTGACGGCGCTCTCGGCATCGACAAGCTCGCGGTCAAGAATCTTGCGGGAGCGGAGCTGACGGCGACCGGACGGGTCGAAGGCTCGCTGCTCGACTACAAGGGGTCGGGCGAAATCACTTTCAAGTCGGCCGATCCGGGTCCGTTCTTCACCATGCTGAAGGACAAGCTGCCGCAGCATCCGGTCATGGACCGGCTGGTCCGCAACGCCGCCTGGTACACCAACACCGCGCTGCGCGGCGCGCTGACGCTTGGCGGCGACCAGGGCGACGGGCTTGTCGTCACGCTTGCCGGCGTTACCAACGGCAGCCGCGTCAATCTCGATTACCGCATGTCCGATCTTCTGGCGCTGACGGGGAAGGGGACCACCAGCCTCGAGGCGACGCTGGAGAACGGCGTGACTTCCATTCTGTTCGGCCAGGCAGGGCTCGATCCGCTGCCTGTCGATGCCGGCGCCAATGGCCGCCTGACGCTGAAGGTACAGGCCGAGGGGACCGATCCGGCCGATGCCGCGCTGACATTCGCCACCGACCGCACCTCTTTTACCGCGACGGGCAAGGTCGACGTGCGGCCTGAGACATTCATGAACGGCCAACTGGCGGTTTCTCTGGATAGCGCCGACCTCGATCCCTATCTGGTGATGAACGGCATCGGCTTGCCGCAGACCGGCACCGGCCTGCCGTTCAAGCTGACGACCACTGCGACGGTGGATGCGGACAAGATTGCCTTCGCCAACATCGCCGGTCACGCTGCCGACAACGAATTTTCCGGGGCGCTCACGGTCGACCGCAAGGCGGAGAAGACCGCGGTGAGCGGCAACATGGCGCTGACCAAGGCGGATGGCGCATGGCTCGGCGAGGCCGTTTACGGGCCGATGACGGATGCTGCGACCGGCGACCTCTCGGGAGCGGCGCTCGGCATTCCCGTCTTCAAGGACATGGACGTCAACCTGAAGCTCTCGGCCAAGGAGTTCTGGCCGGGCTGGTCGGGCGCGATCACCGATTTCACCTCCGATGTCGTCTACAAGGGCGACGAGTTGCAGCTCAACGCCATCAAGGGCGGCTGGGACGGCGGCAAGGTCGACGGCAACGTGCTGTTCACGAACGCCGACGGCACGGGCTTCTTCCAGACCAAGCTTTCGCTCAGTGATGCCGATCTGGCAGGAGTAGTGTGGCAGCGCGACGGCTCGCCGCTTGCGAACGGCAAGTTCGGGTTGGCGATGGCGCTGGAATCATCAGGCAAGTCGATGAAGGATATCGTGGCCGCGCTGAACGGCTCCGGCGAGATGAAGCTCGGCGATACCAGCGTGCGCGGCCTCAATCTCGGCATGCTGGCGCCGCTGCTTTCGGCGACCGACCCGATGCAGGACCAATTGAACGCCGGCAAGGTTCATCCGATCGTGGAAACGCTGCTCAACAACGGCGAGGCAAAGCTGCCGCCGACGTCTGTGCCGTTCAACATCACCGATGGGGTGCTCCGCATCCAGAACGTCAATGTCACGACCGACCAGGCGCGGCTGAACGGCAATGCGCAGATCGACCTGCCGCAGGAGCGGATCAGCGCGTCGCTCGATATCGGGCTCAATCCTTCCGGCGACGTATTGCCGGGCGCCGAGCCGGCGATCCGGCTCGACTTCTCCGGCATGCTGGCATCGCCGGGTCGCAAGATGGATGTGACCGATATCACCGGCTATCTGACGCTGCGGGCTTATGAGCGCGAGCGGCGGCGTGTCGAGCGCCTGCAGTCCAACGTCCTGGAAAAGCAGCGTCTGCGGCGCGAGGCATCGCTCTACAAGTTCAACGACGCCGAGCGCGAGAAGGCGGCCGCGATCGAGACAGAGCGGCGGGCTGAAGAGGAGCGTCTGAGAGCGCTGGCGGCACAGGCCGCGCAAGAGAAGGCGGAAGCCGACGCCAAGGCCAAGGCGGAAGCCGAGGTAAAGGCCAAGGCCCAGGCGGACGCGAAGGCAAAGGCCGACGCGGAGGAGCGGGCGCGGATCGCGGCCGCAGCCGAAGCCAGGCGAGCGCAGGAGCTCGCCAAGCCGCCGGAGAACTCCCTGAACTTCAACAATGTCCCGGGGCTGCCCGGCGTGCAGCTTCCGCAATAGAGGCCGGTCAGCCGGCGCTGACCGCGGCGGTCGTCGCGCAGGCAAGATCGACGACATCATCGACGAAGCCGGCCTTGGCTGCCGTATAGGCGTCGCCGTCATCCGTGAACTCGGCGGCGAGGCGGCGCTTCGGCGCTTCGTAGGCCCGAGCCTTGTCGGGATTGGCGCGCAGATAATCGCGAAAGAGAATGCGGCGGCGGTGGGTGTCGCTGCCCTCGGGGCAGAGATAGATGCGCTGCTTCGGCGTCGCCTTGCGGTCCATGAAGGCAAAGACCTGGCTGTCGTAGCGGTTGCCGCGCGGCTCATAGCCGGCCGCGGTCATGATGGCGCAGCCCTGAGCGACGGCGGCGGCGTCCCTCACGGTGACATCGATGTCGATCATCGGCTTGGCCGAAAGGCCGGGGACGGAGGTGCTGCCGATGTGATCGATGGAAACGACTCCGTTGCCGAGTAGCGTCGTCAGTTGCGCCACGATGGCGCGGAATGCATCGGGCCAGGTGTCGTCATAGGCAACGATTTCCACGCGCTCGGCCATGATCCGATCCTCCTCCGGAAGTTCACAAGAATCGCAATGTTCCGAAAGGATGGCAAGATGGCTGGGGCGTTACAACGAATCCTGGGTCTTTGCTGTCTTCAGCCATTGCAGGACGTGGACGCGAAGGGCCGACGAGAGGTTGCTTTCCGGGCTTCTGGCGTCGTCGATCTCGGAGATCATGCCGGCGAGCGAGATGTCGCGTGTGGCTGCGATGGCGTTGAGCTCGGTCCAGAATTCGTCTTCCAGCGAGAAGCTGGTGCGATGGCCGTGGAGCGTCGCGGAGTGCTTGCGGATCATCGGCGGCAAGTGTCGGGCATGATCGCCGTGTGCTCGGAAGATGATTTGGGAAATGGCTGGAAGCGATTGATCGCGGGGTCTTTTCCGGTGCCGGGCAAGGTCATTTGTCGTCGTCGGATTTGTCGATGCGGCCCTGCGCATGGCTCTGTTCGGCCTTGTCGTTCAATGCCTTCGTCAGTTGCTTCTCCACCTTGGTGCGGCCGAAGGAGATGCGATTCTGCTCGGCCTGCTTCTCCTTTTCGGAGCGGGCCTGCTTCTTCTTGAACTGGCGGAGATTGACGATTTCGGCGCTCAAGGGGCTTCATCCCGGATATGAAAAAGGGAAGCGAAAGCTTCCCTTTGCGGCTTACTGCTTCTTGCGGAAGGCGTCGAGCGAAACGACGGATCCGGCTTTCTTCTCCTCGCCGTCGGCGGGCTTGGCCGCCGCCGCTTCCTCCGTCTTTTCGGACGCCGCGGGATAGGCGGTAATCTCGGCTTCCGGCAACTCGTCGCCGTCGGCGAGCGGCACGTCGAACTCGAGCTCGAAGTTGACCGACGGATCGTAGAAGCCGCGGATGGCGTTGAAGGGGATGTGCAGCTTTTCGGGCACGTCGGAGAAGGAGAGGCCAATCTCGAAGGTCGTCTCAGTGATCTTCATTTCCCAGAACTGGTGCTGGATGACGATGGTCATCTGCTCGGGATACTTCGACTTCAGGTGCTGCGAGATGCGCACGCCCGGCGCGCCGGTCAGGAAGGTGATGAAGAAGTGATGCTCGCCCGGCAGGCGGCCCGTCGCGGCGACTTCGGACAATACCTTGCGGATGACGCCACGGAGCGCGTCCTGTGCCAGAATGTCGTAACGGATGTGATCCTGCCCCATGCTTTTCCTGTCTTTCTGTGGTTCGGACGTGTTTTTCCAAAGGTATATGTCATGCCGAGGCGGTTTGGAAAGTCCGCAGCCGAGTCATAGTTTCTCAGACCATACATGATTTGGACGTCAGGGAGAAGGTGAAGGCTTCTGTTGCCAGGTGCCTTCGGACCCCGCCTAGAGGTGCGAACCACTAGGGCTTTATTTGAAGTGTCACACCGCGATTAAGCAGCGAGACGAGCTTCCGCATAGTTGTCGTTTGCAACTACAATTTTAGCCCGATAACGGCGGTACAATGCCGAGCAAAAAGACGATCTTTACACCCTTGTCGATCCTGTTTCGCCCCCATCAAAAGCCGGCCTTCTAAATCTTCGAGGCCGCCGGTTTTTGGTGGAGGCGCCGGGTACCGCCCCCGGGTCCAATAGGTTTATTACACCGCTCATTTATCGCCATAGCCGATCCGAGGACCGGCGAGGGTGATATAGTGTTTTCCTGACCGCATGGGAAGAGCCGTCGTCACAAAAGCGTTGCGCCTGCACACAGAATTGGCGGGAAAAGGAGGGCGCGCCGATTGGTTTTGCCGGCGGATGCGCCTAAATATGGGAAAAATGGAATCGGCGGCGTACGATGAAGCAGTATCATGACCTCCTGAAGCACGTGATGGAACACGGAACCGATCGCGGTGACCGGACCGGCACGGGTACGCGCTCGGTGTTCGGATACCAGATGCGCTTCGACCTCCAGGAGGGCTTTCCGGTCCTGACGACGAAGAAACTGCATCTCCGCTCGATCATCCACGAGCTTTTGTGGTTCCTGAAGGGCGAGACCAATATCGGCTATCTCAAGGAGCACGGCGTTTCGATCTGGGACGAGTGGGCCGACGAGCACGGCGATCTCGGCCCTGTTTACGGCGCGCAGTGGCGCTCCTGGCCGGCGCCCGACGGTGGGCATATCGACCAGATCGCCAAGCTCGTCGAGGGCATCGTCAACAATCCGAACTCGCGGCGCCATATCGTCTCCGCCTGGAACCCGGCGGAAGTCGACAACATGGCGCTGCCGCCCTGCCACTGCCTGTTCCAGTTCTATGTCGCCGACGGCAAGCTTTCCTGCCAGCTGTACCAGCGGTCGGCCGATATTTTCTTGGGCGTCCCGTTCAACATCGCATCCTACGCGCTGCTGACGATGATGGTGGCACAGGTGGCGGGCCTGAAGCTCGGCGATTTCGTGCATACGCTGGGCGATGCCCATCTCTACCACAATCATTTCGAGCAGGCTGAACTGCAGCTGACGCGCAAGCCGAAGCCTTTGCCCTTCATGCGCATCAATCCCGACGTGAAGGATATTTTCGGCTTCACCTTCGAGGATTTCGAGCTGGTCGGCTACGAGGCCGATGCCAGCATCAAGGCGCCGATCGCCGTCTGATCTGAATCACACGCGAAATTGCAGCGTATCATACCGGGAAGGACGCGTTGCGCCTCGCCGAGGAGGTGCGCGCGTTTGCGTTAAAGGTGATATTCCAGGTCAACTTTTCAATTGTATTATTTTTCACGGGTGTTAATGACCGGAGACAAGCATTTGGAGATGTTTCGTTGGACTTTGGGCTCGTGGAGAGGCTGCAGCGGACCGAGGAAGGCAGGCTGCGGCGTTTCTTCATAAAACGATTGCGCAATGGCGAGGATGCCGCGGACGCGACGCAGGAGACCTTTCTGCGTCTGCTGACGACGACGCCCAAGACCGATATCCTGAATCCCAAGGCCTATCTCTTTCAGGTGGCCAAGACGGTCGCCCACGGCATAACGGCGCGGCTCCTGCGCGACAGCGCGCTGTTTACCGAGGGGCTCGACCTCGGGAGTGTCGCCGATGATGCACCGGGACCGCAACGTATTGTCGAGGCGCGACAGCAGCTGGCGCTTCTGATCGAGACGATTTCCCTCCTGCCGCCCAAGTGCCGAACGGTCTTCGTTCTCAGTCGACTGGAAGGGCTATCGAACGGCGAGATCGCAGAAAAGCTCGGTGTCTCCAGGAACATGGTGGAAAAGCATATCATTCGGGCGCTGATGGCCTGCCGCCAGGCACGGATCGACGCCGTCCTGGAGGTCGGACGATGAGCGCGGCACCAATCGTCACGGAGGATGCGGTCGCCGAGCAGGCGGCGATGTGGGTTGCCCGGCTGTCGTCCCGGGATGCGACCGACGGCGACCGGCGCGAATTCGACGCCTGGGTGGCCGCGAGCCCGGAACACGCAGCCGCCTATGATGAGATGGCTGCGCTCTGGGCCGATCTGGCGAAGGTGCCACGTTCCGTCGGCGGGTCGCGCGGGCGCCGTCTGGGCGCCGTGGCGACCGTCGCCGCCTTGCTGTGCATCGGTTTTTATGGCGCCGAACGCATGGGCTACCTCGATCGCCTCCAGGCGGATTATTATACGCCGGTGGGGCATATCGAAACGGTCGTTCTCGAGGATGGATCGCGGGTTACGCTCAACACCGACACCGCCATCAAGGTCGTCCTCGGCGAGCGCGAGCGACGCATCGTCATGTTGCGCGGCGAGGCTTTCTTCGATGTCTCGCCGGACGCGTCGCGCCCGTTCGTCGTAGAGGGAGACCACAGCAGCGCCGTGGCCCTCGGCACGCACTATACCGTGCGAGTAGGGAACGCCGACGATGTTGCGGTCGAGGAGGGGCATGTGTCGGTCAGCACGGCCGATCGTCAGGTCATGCTGGATGCCGGCGGTGTCGCCCATGTCGCGCGCGACGGTGATCTGGCATCGGGCGTTGCCGATGTGGCCGCAATGACCAGCTGGCGCGAAGGCAAGCTGGTCTTCTCCGGCCGTCCGCTTTCCGAAGTGCTCGACGAGCTCGGCCGTTATCGCAACGGGCGCATCATCGTCGTCGGCGAGGCGCTTGCGCAAATACGTGTCAGCGGGGTTTTCGACACGCGGGACGTCGGACAATCGCTGGCCGCCCTTGAGGCGAGTATGCCGATTGTCGTGCGGTCATATGCCGGCGGCTTGGTCACCCTCGTCCGCCCGAGATGATCGCCGGAATAAACATGAATAGAAAAATCATCTTTGTTCGATTCTCGACGTCAGGACCTATGCGCCATGTCTGCTCTTCGTCAGCGAGGGTGCGTTGAAGCGCCGGCTAGACGACTAGGGTTCATGATGATTTTGACGGAATATACAGTGGGGCGCCGCGTGCGAATGGCGCTGACGGGGATGTGCTTGCTTTCGGCGACCGTGCCGGCGGCGGGCCAGGAGACAAGACCAGCGGCGAGCACGACATTGTCACTGCCGGCGGGTCCGCTGGAGGGTGCTCTTCTGGCGCTGGCGCGACAGGCCGGGCTGAAGCTGGTCTATCGCACCGAAATCACCGCCGGCAAGACGACCGGCGGCGTGAACGGTCCGCTCTCGCCGGCCGGCGCACTTGCCGCAATCCTCTCGGGGACGGGCATCAGCTATCATTTCACGGATGCAAAGACGGTGACGCTCGATGCGGGCGCGGCGGCATCCGGCGATGGGGCGGATGCCGGCGATGCGACGGTGCTCGCACCGATCCAGCTGCGGGCGACAACCGCCAAGCCGTCCGATCAGCCCTACGAGACCGCGGGCTCGTCGAGCTACATCTCCGCCGAGCAGATCGAGCGGTTTCGAGGCTCGACGGCCGGTGACGTGTTCAAGAACACCCCCGGCGTCATCTCCGCCAACAACCACAATGGCGGTGCCGTCAACGTCAATATCCGCGGTCTCCAGGGGCAGAACCGCGTGCGCGTCGCGATTGACGGGACGCAGCAGACGACGACGACATGGCGGGGCTATGCCGGGGTCGACGATCGCACTTATATCGATCCGGATTTGATTGGCGGAGTGACCGTTTCCAAGGGCCCCTCGGGCGGAGCGGCCGGCGCCGGCGTGGATGGCGGCGTGGTCGGCATCCGGACCATCAACGCAAAAGACATCGTCGAGGAGGGAAAAGAGTATGGCGGTCGCGTGAGGATCGGTGCTCAGGACAACACGACCTCGCAAGTCACCGTCAATTCCATCGTCCAGCAGACAGAGCCTGCCGACTTCTTCGATTTCAAGAATGGCAATGGAAGCTTCGCGCTCGCGACGGTGCAAGACAATTTCGATTTCGTCGTCGCCGGCGCGCGCCGGTATCGCGGCAACTATTTCGCCGGCACCAAGGGTGCAACGACCTACGAATTCAAAGGGCACGAGTATCCCCTCTCCTTCACCAAGCCTGGCGAGGAGGTCTGGAATACGTCGAGCGCATCGACGTCCTTCCTTGCCAAGGGAACGATCAACATCGATGACGACCAGAGCCTGGAACTCGGTTACGTCCACTACGAAGCCGAGTATGGCGAGGGAATGTCTTCGCTGCTCTTCCTGCAGGATCAAACATTCCGACAGGCACCCTTCTCCAACGTAAAGACGGATACGTTTACCAGCCGCTATCACTACAATCCCGACGACATGGTCGACCTCAAGGTCAACGCGTGGATGAGCATCGTCGACCAGATGGATATGTCCACGGGACTCGCCTATTACCTCCCGCCATGGGTCACACCCGAAAACACCCCGCCCGGCGACGACCCGCGCTATGCACTGACCCGCACATATGGGGGCGATATCTCGAACACGAGCATATTCGATACCGATTACGGTCAGGTCACAGCCAACTACGGCGTCTCATATCTGTTCGAGGACATCGATGCGAAACCTTACATGAGCCGTACAACGGCCACCAGCATTGGGGTGCCGATGGTGCCTGCGGTTGGAACACGGTCCATAGCGAGCGCCTTCACGACGACCGAATGGGAACCGACGGATTGGCTCAAGTTCGATATGGGTCTGCGCTACGACCACTATTGGCTAACCGATGATGGCCCTGCGTCCAAAGTCCTCGTTCGAGAGAAGGCCGGCGGTCGCCTCAATCCATCAATCAGCGCGACACTAGAGCCGATCGATGGCTTGCAGTTCTACGCGTTGTATGCCGAGGGCGTGCGTCCACCCACCATGCGCGAGACTATGGGCAACGACGGAAACGTCAAACCCAATCCCTACCTGAAACCTGAAGTCGCCAAGAACTGGGAGGTGGGGATCAATGTCAGCAAGGATGGGCTGATCAGCGACAGCGATACCGCAAGATTGAAGCTTTCCTATTTCAGTAACAACTACAGCAACTATATCTCTCGTGTGAGCGCTAATACCGTTAACATCCCGACTCCTCCTGATATGCCAAACTATTCGTATTCATTTGATAATTTGAGAAAGGCGCATTTTGCCGGCATCGAGATTTCAGGATCCTATGATCTAGGCTTTCTCTACGCGGAAGGATCACTGACCTACTATACGGACTATGCCTTCTGCCGGTATGCAGCGTGTTCCGATGTAACCGAGGAGAACGACTACGCTTCGAACCACATGCCTCCGGAGATTCTCAAGTGGCTGACCGTCGGCACGCGTCTCCTTGACGACAAGCTATCGGCCGGCGTCCGGATCACTCATGCGGGCAAGCGCTTGTCGCCGATCGATCCCGGTGCCCGCCAATTTACCGGGATGTGGGCGCCCTACACGACAGTCGACGCCTTCGCGACCTACAAAATCACCGATAATCTCACCTTCGATTTCCAGGCCGAGAACCTGACCGACCGGTATTATATCGACGCGCTGGACGGATGGAATCCTTCGCCTGGGCGGACATTCCGGGCGACGCTGACGGCGAAGTTCTGAAGCCAGCCAGTCTTCCGGCAGAGGTGAAATCCGGGGAAAGGGAGAACAAGTGTTGGACCGGAGGCGCCTGTCCGTGACACGGTGCCGCCTTATCCAAGACCTATCGCCGAGCAGGGAAACTCATGGCCGACATCCGCAAGACCATCGTCGTCGCCGTTGCCGAAAACGGGATCATCGGCCGCGACGGCGACATGCCGTGGCGGCTTTCGACCGATCTCAAGCGGTTCAAGGCGCTGACATCAGGCAAACCCGTCATCATGGGGCGCAAGACCTATGATTCGATCGGCAGGCCGCTTCCGGGCCGTCCGAATGTGGTGATTTCCCGCTCGGCCGCGATCGATCATCCTGATGTCACGATGGCGGGGTCGTTGCAGGAGGCGATCGCCGTCGGCGAGACGTTGGCCGCTCAGTCCGGCGGGCAGGAGATCTGCATCATCGGCGGCGGGCAGATCTACGCGCAGGCGCTCGACTTCGCCGACCGGCTGTGCGTGACGCATGTGGAGACCGTCGTGGATGGCGATGCGGCTTTTCCCGCCATCGATCCGGCGATCTGGCGCTCCGGTGAGACGCTTGACGTGCCCGCCGGCGAAAAGGACAGCTTTCCAACGCGCTATGTCGTTTATGACAGGCGCTAGGCGGCGAAAAGCAACTATTTTCCAATAAACATCGCCAAGTTCCTCATGCTGCGTTGAAAGCGTGTGCGGCGACACCTATAACCATCTCGATCGCAGATATCCGTCGCCCCCGTGGTTTCAGCGATCGGGAGTTTAACGAACAACGAGGTTTTGATGCCCTGGAGCAATCAGAATGGCGGCGGCGGCCCTTGGGGCGGCGGCGGCGGAAATAACAATCAGGGACCATGGGGGCAGGGACCCAATCGCCCGCGCGGCGGTGGCAGTGGCGGCGGCGGCAAGGGTGGTCCTCCCGATCTGGAGGATATCATCCGGCGCGGCCAGGACCAGCTTCGCAATATCGTGCCGGGCGGATTCAATGGCGGCGTCGTGGCCATTTTAGGCCTCGTGCTCGTCGTCTTCTGGCTTTTCCAGTCGATCTACATGGTGCAGCCGGACGAGCGCGGCGTGGAACTGCGCTTCGGTAGCCCCAAGCCCGAGATTTCGACGCCTGGCCTGCATTTCCACCTGTGGCCGATGGAGACCGTCGAGATCGTCAAGGTGACGATGCAGCAGCAGAATATCGGCGCTGCCTCCACGTCGTCCTCGTCGTCGAGCGGCCTGATGCTTTCGGGCGACCAGAATATCCTGAACGTGCAGTTCTCGGTATTCTTCACGGTCAGCGATCCGAAGGCCTATCTCTTCAACGTCGAAAACCCGGCCGAAACGCTGCAGCAGGTCGCCGAAAGCGCCATGCGCGAAGTCGTCGGCCGTCGTCCGGCACAGGACGCGTTCCGCGACAATCGCCAGCCGATCGAGACCGAAGTCGCCAATATCGTGCAGGGCACCATGGACCGCTACAAGGCGGGTGTCTCCATCGGCGCCGTGACGATCCAGGACGTGGCGCCGCCGCGTGAAGTCGCCGATGCCTTCGAAGAAGTGCAGCGCGCCGACCAGGACAAGCAGCGTCTCGTCGAGGAAGCGAACCAGTATTCCAACCAGAAGCTCGGCCAGGCGCGCGGCGACGCGGCACAGATCCGTGAAGCGGCCGCGGCCTACAAGGACCGCGTCGTGAAGGAAGCCGAAGGTGAGGCACAGCGCTTCTCGCTCATCAACGATCAGTACGCCAAGGCGCCTGAAGTGACGCGCACGCGTCTCTTCCTCGAAACGATGGAGCAGGTTCTGAAGAATTCCAAGAAGGTCGTGATCGATGAGAAGCAGGGGGTCGTGCCCTACCTGCCGCTCAACGAAATCGGCAAGCCGTCGCAGCAGGGGAATTGAGCCATGACATCGAACAAGCTTCCCGTCATTCTCATCATCCTCGCCATCGTGCTGGTCGGCCTCTACTCCTCGGTCTTCGTGGTCAACGCCCGCGAGCAGGCGATCGTCGTCCGCTTCGGTCAGATCCAGTCGGTGAAGACCGAGCCGGGCCTCTACTTCAAGCTGCCGTTCAGCTTCATGGATGCCGATCGCGTCCAGATCGTCGAGCGGCAGGCGCTGCGCTTCGACCTCGACAACATCCGCGTCCAGGTTCGCGGCGGCGCGACCTTCGACGTCGACGCCTTCGTGGTCTACGACATCCGTGACGTGCGCAAGTTCCGCGAAACGGTTTCGGGCGACCGCGAGGCCGCCGAGGCACGCCTTCGCACGCAGCTCGATTCGTCGCTTCGCCGTGTCTACGGTCTGCGCGACTTCGACGCCGCGCTGTCGGAAGAGCGTGTGGCGATGATGCTCGAGGTTCGCGACGACCTGCATCGCGATGCCGAGGATCTCGGCCTCAACATTCAGGACGTGCGCATCCGCCGTACGGATCTGACGCGCGAAGTTGCGCCGAAGACCTACGATCGCATGCGGGCGGAGCGTCTGGCGGAAGCCGAACTCCTGCGCGCGCAGGGTGGCGAAGAAAGCCAGCGCCGCCGGGCCGTCGCCGACAGGCAGGTGGTGGAGATCACCGCCGGCGCCCAGCGCGACGCCGAAATTCTGCGCGGTGAAGGCGATGCCGACCGTAACCGCATCTTCGCGGAAGCGTTCAACAAGGACCCGTCCTTCTTCGAGTTCTACCGCTCGATGGCGGCCTACAGCACGGCGCTTCCTTCGCAGGACACGACGCTGGTTCTGTCGCCGAACTCGGAGTTCTTCCGGTTCTTCAACAGCGCCGCCGGCACGCCGCCGGCACCGGCGGCAGGCGCGCCGCTGGCGCCGTCCGCCCCCGCGAACTGAGCATTCCAGCTCCCAACGTCATGAAAAGGCCGGCCGTTTAGCCGGCCTTTTTTGTGCAGGTAAGGTGGCCCCGGCAGATTGCACGGGATTTCGCGAAAAGGTGATTTCACCCTCCATCATTCCGCCTTATGGTGGTGGTCAAACTGCGCTTTTGCTCGAAATGAGGACGCTTTATGGCCCCCCTGACACGCCCGACCTACAGACGATCGCTTGCTCTTTTGACGGGCGTTGCGCTTCTGGCGAATGTCGGGCTCGCCGGTGTCTCGCATGCGCAAGGCACGCCGCCGGTCAATGGACCGGCCTCCGTCGCCGACCTCGCGGGCGGGCTTCTGGACGCAGTCGTCAACATCTCGACATCGCAGAAGGTGAAGGATGACGAGGGGGCCGGACCCGCGCCGCGCGCGCCGGACGGATCGCCCTTCCAGGAGTTCTTCAACGACTTCTTCAACAAGCAGAAGGACAACAAGGGCGGCAACCACAATGTCAGCTCGCTCGGCTCCGGCTTCGTCATCGACCCGACCGGCTACATCGTCACCAACAACCACGTGATCGAAGGCGCCGACGATATCGAGATCAATTTCGCCGACGGCAGCAAGCTGAAGGCAAAGCTGATCGGTACCGATACCAAGACCGACCTTTCCGTGCTCAAGGTCGAGCCGAAGACGCCGCTGAAATCCGTGAAATTCGGCGATTCCAGCGTCATGCGCATCGGCGATTGGGTCATGGCGATCGGCAACCCCTTCGGCTTCGGCGGATCGGTCACGGTCGGCATCATCTCCGGGCGCGGCCGCAACATCAACGCCGGTCCCTACGACAACTTCATCCAGACGGATGCGGCAATCAACAAGGGCAACTCCGGCGGTCCGCTGTTCAACATGAAGGGTGAGGTGATCGGCATCAATACCGCCATCATCTCGCCGAGCGGCGGCTCGATCGGCATCGGCTTTTCGGTACCGTCGGAGCTTGCCTCCGGCGTCGTCGATCAGTTGCGCGAATTCGGCGAGACCCGGCGCGGCTGGCTCGGCGTGCGCATCCAGCCGGTAACCGACGACATTGCCGACAGCCTCGGTCTTTCCAGCGCCAAGGGCGCACTCGTCGCCGGCGTGATTAAGGGCGGACCTGTCGACGACGGCTCGATCAAGGCCGGCGACGTCATCCTGAAGTTCGACGGCAAGCTGGTGAACGAAATGCGTGACCTGCCGCGCGTCGTGGCGGAAAGCCCTGTCGGCAAGGAAGTGGATGTTCTCGTGCTGCGCGACGGCAAGGAGCAGACCGTGAAGGTGAAGCTCGGCCGTCTCGAGGACAGCGACGAGGCCGCATCGAACGACAGCGAGCCGAATGGCGTGATCAACCCCGATCCCGACGAAAATCAGGACATGGACGAGCCGGACACGGATCAGGGCCAGCCGATGCCGGATGCCAAGGGCAAATCGGAGCAGGGAAAATCAGACCAGGGCACGACGGGCGAGGATAAGTCGGGTGCGGCGAAGCCGGACCAATCGGCGCCGGATTCCGCCAAAAAGCCGGTGCTAGGCCTTTCGCTTTCGGCATTGAGCGCCGAGACCCGCAAGACGTTCGGTATTGCCGAGAGCGTCGACGGCGTGCTCGTCGCCGAGGTGGCGCCGGGATCGCTTGCGGCCGAAAAGGGTCTGAAGGCGGGCGACGTGATCGTCGAGGTGGCGCAGGAGTTCATGCGCACGCCGGAAGCGGTCGCCACCAAGGTTCAGGCGCTGAAGCAGGACGGGCGGCGCAACGCCCAGATGATGATCGCCGCCGCCAATGGCGACCTGCGCTTCGTGGCCGTGCCGCTCGAATAGCGGACAGCGAGGAGGACCGGGCCTTGCGGCCCGGCCACGACCCCTGACGATCAGGCCGTGACGAAATCCGTCTTGCGATAACCCTGGATGTAGAGCAGCGCCGTCAGGTCGCCGTGGTCGATGCGCATGCGCGCTTCGGCGGCAACGGCGGGCTTTGCGTGAAGCGCCACGCCGGAGCCTGCCAGATGCAGCATGCCGAGATCGTTGGCGCCGTCGCCGACGGCGATGGCGTCGTCGGGCGAAATGCCGAGCTTGGCCGCGATATCGTTCAGCGCATCGACCTTGGCCTGCTTGCCGAGGATCGGTTCGGCGACGAAGCCAGAGAGCACGCCGTCTTCCTCGATCAGGATATTGGCGCGGTTCTCGTCGAAGCCGAGGGTCGCGGCGATGCGGCTGGTGAAGACGGTAAAACCGCCTGAGACCAGCGCCGTGTAATGGCCCTTGGCCTTCATCGTCGCGATCAGTTCGGGGCCACCTGATGTCAGCGTGATACGCTTGGCGATGACCTCGTCGACAACCGAGATCGGCAGGCCCTTGAGGAGTGCTACGCGCTCTCGGAGGGCGGGTTCGAAGGCGATCTCGCCGTTCATGGCGCGGGCGGTGATGGCCGCGACCAGATCCTTGAGGCCGACTTCGGCGGCAAGCTCGTCGATGCATTCCTGGCCGATCATGGTCGAATCCATGTCGGCGATGAGGATTTTCTTGCGGCGGGTTTCCGCTTCCTGCACCACCAGATCGATGGCGGCGGTCCCGATCACGTCGAGAATCGCGGCTTCCGCCTCATCTGCGGCCGTACCGTCCCTGAGTGCGATATCGCAGGCCACGCCGTCGGCCAGCCAGTAGAGACCGGAGGCGTTTACGGCCTTGGCCGCCTGTTCGGCGATCTCGGGCGTGAGAACGGGATTTGACGGATTGGCAACAAGCGTGGCAACGAGGGCCATGATGGAAAACCTTCTGAACGCAATGGACGCGATCCTGATAACCGGGCCGACCGCCAGCGGCAAGTCCGCACTGGCGGTCGAACTGGCGAAACGCCACGGCGGCGTCGTCATCAATGCCGACAGCATGCAGGTCTACGACACGCTGCGGGTGCTGACGGCCCGTCCGTCCGAGGCGGACATGCAGGGCGTGCCGCATTATCTCTACGGCCACGTGCCCGCTGGCGCCGCCTATTCGACAGGCGCGTGGCTCCGCGACGTGACCGACCTGCTGCCGCGCCTTCGCGCCGACGGACTGCTTCCCGTCTTCGTCGGCGGCACCGGGCTTTATTTCAAGGCGCTGACCGGCGGGTTGTCGGACATGCCAGCGATTCCCGACGACATCAGAAATCCGTTGCGCGCCCGGTTGCTGGACGAGGGGGCGGAGGCGCTGCATGCGCAGCTCGCTCTGCTCGATCCCGTCGTGGCCGCCACCTTGCGTGCGCAGGACGGGCAGCGGATCGTGCGGGCGCTCGAGGTGCTCGGCGCGACCGGCCGGTCGATCGCCGAGTTTCATGGACAGACAGGGCCTGTGATCGTCGATCCTGAGAAGGCACGGAAGTTCGTCGTGCTGCCGGAGCGGGAGGTGCTGCACAAGAGGATCAACGGCCGCTTCGCCGTGATGCTGGAAGAGGGTGCGCAGCAGGAGGTCGAGGCACTGCTTGCGCTGTCGCTCCCGGCCGAGATGCCCGTGATGAAGGCCATCGGCGTCTCGCAGATCGCGGCGATGCTCAAGGGCGAGATGACGCGCGACGAGGTGCTCGACAAGGGTGCGGCCGCGACGCGGCAATATGCGAAGCGGCAGATGACGTGGTTCCGCAACCAGATGGACGATAGCTGGGAACGCTACCAGCCGTAATCCGAGGTTTTCAATCCTTGTTGTAGAGGCTGCTCAGCGGCTTCTTCAGGATGCTTTCGCGCAGCGACATGTTGGGCTCGCGGCGGATGCCTGCTGTGCCGGCCGGCGGCTCCGCGGGTTTCGGCTGCGTTTCGGCGCGCATCTCGCGTCGCAGCGCCTCGAGGCGACTGTCGATCGACGTTTCGGGGGCGGCGGCAGGGGGCGTCGGTGCGGTGGATGCGCGCGGCAGCATGTCACGCCGGTAGGATTCCATTGGCGCCAAGGGCGGCGCGACGGAGAAGCTTGCGGTGGTCGACGGCAATTCGGCGAAGCCGTCCTCGTCGTCCTCTTCATCCATGTAGGGAAGGTTGGCGGTGCTGAAGCTCTGCTGGAAGGCGGAGATGTCGGGGCCGCTGGTGGCGCGCATGCGCGTCACGATCTTGCGCAGGTCGACGTTGTCGGGATCTTCCTCCGACACCTTCACGTTGGCGCCATTTGCCTTCGGCAGCAGCTTCTGATCGACGCGCGAGAAGCGCATGCGCATCGGCACGCTGATGGCCTCGCCGAAGGCGATAGCCTCGCCATTGCCGATCGAAGAGATGAAGCTGGTGGTCGAGATCGACGAGTTCGGGATCGCCGAGCGGATGATTTCCTGGTCGCGGTCGTTCGACAGGCGCATGGCAAACAGCGTCGAGCATTGCGAGAGGATGGTCTGGTCAAGCTCGCCGGGGCGCTGTGTGATGATCCCCAGCGAAACGCCGTATTTGCGGCCTTCCTTGGCGATGCGGGCGATTGCTTGGCGCGTCGGGAAGAAGCCGAGATTGGGATCGGACGGGATGTAGCGGTGCGCCTCCTCGCAGACGACGAGCATGTGGATCGCGCCATCGCTCCAGAGAGCGATTTCGAACGCCATGCGGCAAAGCACCGAGGCGACCGAATTGACGACCTCCGACGGGATGCCCGAGAGCTGGAAGGTGCAGATAGGCCGGTTATCGCCGGGGATACGGAAGATCTCGGCCACGGTCTCCATGATCGTATCGCTGATCGTATTGTTGGAGAACATGAAGTGGTAGCGCGGATCGTTGATGGCGGCGAGAACGCGCATCTTCAGCGAACGCAACAGAGGCTTTTCGCTGCGGCCTTCGAGCCGGCCGATGCGCTCGTCGATCAGCGCGAGCACGTCCGCCATGCGGTAGGGCACCGGCGTATCGGCGGTGATCGAGCTTTTCTCCGTCGTGCGGCGCACAAGCGAGCTGTCGCTGCCGCGGAAGGCGCGCTTCGCTTCGGGCAGGATGTCTCTAAGGATATCCACTTCCTCGGGCACCGGCGTGCGGCCGCGGAAGACAACCTCGGCGAACTCTTCCAGCCGCATCAGCCAGAAGGGGAGGTCGAGCGTATCGGTGTCGATGACGACGGAGTGCTTTGGAAAGGCGGCGGCGAACTCGTTGTGCGGGTCGAGAATCAGCACACGCAGCTTCGGGTCCGATTCGATCGCCTTGTGTAGCAGCAGCGAGACGGCCGTGGACTTGCCGACGCCGGTGGAGCCGACGATGGCGAAGTGCTTGGACAGCATCGACGGCACGTGGATCGCGGCGTCGATGCTCTCGTCCTGGGTGAGCTTGCCGATGACCGCGGTGGTGCCGGCGCCGGCATCGTAGATGCGCATCAAGTCGGCGGCGCGGATACGGTGGGCGACGGCGCCGAGATAGGGGTAGCGCGAGATGCCGGTGGAGAACTCCTCGCGGCCGTTCTCATCGACGCGAACCTCGCCAAGCAGTTCGGTCTCGATCCTGAAACCGTTGTCCTCGCCTTCGCCCCATGAATGCGTGCTCGTATTCATGGAGTAGACAAGGGCGACGACGCGATTGAGGCCGACGCTGATTGAGATGAGTTTGCCAACCGACCAGAGTTCCGAAAGATCGGTGCCACCCGCTTCAGCCACGGCGGCGATGGTCGCGCGGGCGCCGCTGCAGGCGACGACGCGGCCGAGCAGACGGTTTCCCGGCGCGTCTCCATCTCGGCGGTCATGCTCGCCTGGCTTGCCTGATATCTGCAAGTCGTTCTTCAGCAAAGGGCTACTCCCTGCGGTGGGAGAGGAGTATAGCGTTGAACGCTTAATAAACTCTTCTGGCTTCCAAGAGCCGACACCATGCCAAGAGACAGAGCCGATTTTTTGTTGCTGGCAGCGTTGACGATACGCAATTTTCTGTCTATCACTTCCCGCCATGAAGATAGCAGCAGCTCTTATTGTGGTGGGAAAGCGCATGGGCAGGATGGTGTAACCATCCGGCGACAGCCACCCATGCGCTAGACAACAGGCTCCCCAAGGGGCCTTTTTTTATGCCTGAAATTCAGGCTCGCCGCTCAAGACCTTCAAATCCCAGCAGTCAAAACGGAACAAGAACATGACGGGCACGGACAATCAGACGGACGAAAACAGGATGACAGGCGCGGAAATCGTCATCCGCGCGCTCAAGGACAATGGTGTCGAACACCTGTTCGGCTATCCCGGCGGCGCCGTGCTTCCGATCTATGACGAGATTTTCCAGCAGGACGACATCAAGCATATCCTCGTGCGCCACGAGCAGGGCGCCGGCCATGCGGCCGAAGGCTATGCCCGCTCCACCGGCAAAGTCGGCGTCATGCTCGTCACATCGGGGCCGGGCGCAACCAATGCCGTTACGCCGCTGCAGGACGCGTTGATGGATTCCGTTCCGCTCGTCTGCCTGAGTGGCCAGGTTCCGACCTCGCTGATCGGTTCCGACGCCTTCCAGGAAGCCGATACGGTTGGCATCACGCGCCCCTGCACCAAGCACAACTGGCTGGTCAAGGACGTCAACGATCTGGCGGCGATCATCCATGAAGCCTTCCGCATTGCGCAGTCGGGCCGTCCGGGTCCCGTTCTGGTCGACATTCCGAAGGACGTTCAGTTCGCCACCGGCACCTACACGCCGCCGGCGGCGCATGCGATCCAGAAGAGCTATCAGCCGAAGGTCCAGGGCGATCTCAATCAGATCCAGGCGGCGATCGAGCTGATGGCCAAGGCGCGCAAGCCGATCATCTATTCCGGCGGTGGCGTCATCAATTCCGGTCCCGAAGCTTCCAAGCTGCTGCGCGAGCTGGTCGAGCTCACCGATTTCCCGATCACTTCGACCCTGATGGGCCTCGGCGCCTATCCGGCATCCGGCAAGAACTGGCTGAAGATGCTCGGCATGCACGGCTCCTACGAGGCGAACATGGCGATGCATGACTGCGACGTCATGGTCTGTATCGGCGCCCGTTTCGACGACCGCATTACCGGCCGACTCAACGCGTTTTCGCCGAACTCGAAAAAGATCCACATCGATATCGATCCGTCGTCGATCAACAAGAACGTCCGCGTCGACGTTCCTGTCCGCGGTGACGTTGGCAGCGTTCTTGAAGACATGGTCCGCCTGTGGCGGGCTCTGCCGAAGAAGCCTGAAAAGAGCCAGATCGCGGAATGGTGGTCCGATATCGCCCGCTGGCGTGCGCGCAACTCGTTTGCCTATACTCAGAGCAACGACGTCATCATGCCGCAATATGCGCTGGAGCGTCTCTATGCGCTGACCAAGGACCGTGACACCTTCATCACCACCGAAGTCGGCCAGCACCAGATGTGGGCGGCGCAGTTCTACGGTTTCGAGAAGCCGAACCGCTGGATGACCTCGGGCGGCCTCGGCACGATGGGTTACGGCCTGCCGGCGGCGCTCGGCGTGCAGATCGCGCATCCGGAAAGTCTCGTCATCGACATTGCCGGCGATGCCTCGATCCAGATGTGCATTCAGGAAATGTCGGCGGCGATCCAGTATGAGGCGCCGATCAAGATCTTTATCATGAACAACCAGTACATGGGCATGGTGCGCCAGTGGCAGCAGCTGTTGCACGGCAACCGCCTGTCGAACTCCTACACCGAGGCGATGCCCGACTTCGTCAAGCTGGCGGAAGCCTATGGCGCCGTCGGCCTGCGCTGCGAAAAGCCAGGCGATCTCGACGCGACCATCCAGGAGATGATCGACGTCAAGAAGCCCGTCATCTTCGACTGCCGCGTCGCCAATCTCGCCAACTGCTTCCCGATGATCCCGTCGGGCAAGGCGCATAACGAGATGCTGCTGCCGGACGAAGCCACGGACGAGGCGGTCGCCAACGCCATCGACGCCAAGGGGCGCGCGCTCGTTTGATCGAGTGCAAGGGACGCGCTAGACTAATCGCGTCCCTTCCTTGAGGAGCAGGTGCAATGGCCAGAGTGAAGATGTCGGATGCCGGTACGGTAGAGCTGCCGAAGGCGGTGCGAGATGCGCATGGCTTCAAGGCCGGCGTCGAATTCGAGGTGACTGATGACGGTCAGCGGATATTTCTTGATGTCGTACCGACGCTTCGTCCAACGGATGAGGAACGCAAGCTCACCATCGATGAGTTTCTGGCGTTCGTTAGAAGCTTTCCGAAATACGAAGGTCCGCCTGTCACCGACGAGATGATGCACGAGGCGATCAATCAAGCCGCGATCGAGGATTGGGAACGGCTGGAACGGCAATGGGCAGACGGGGCCAAGGATGACCACGACAAGGACGGTTGATACCAACATCCTCGTCCGACTCTTTGCCCAGGACGATGACGAGCAGTGGGCAACTGCATCCGATATCATGACGAGATATCGCCTTGTCGTGTTGTCAACCGTTCTTCTGGAAACGGAGTGGGTGCTTCGCAGCCGTTATAGCTTTGTTCGGCCAAGGATAATCGCATTGTTCCAGGCGATGCTTCTTTCCGAACGTTTCATCTTTGCCGAGAGGGAAAGGGTCATCCGTACGTTGGAAGCATTTTCAAACGGCATCGATTTTGCCGATGCTTTTCACATTTCCGCGCTTTCGTCTGCAGACACCTTCATCACCTTCGATCGCAACCTCGCCAAGCTTGCTCAAAAACACATCAATTCCGTCAGCGTCGAGCTGGCGTCCTGACCATAATCTGAGGAAACGGAACCAAGACATGAATGCACACCTACAGCCCACGGGCTCCGCCTACTTCATTTCGCCTGAGACGGCGGCGATCGAGAACCATACGCTTTCGGTTCTCGTCGACAACGAACCGGGCGTACTTGCCCGCGTCATCGGCCTGTTCTCCGGGCGCGGCTACAACATCGAAAGCCTGACCGTGTCCGAGACCGAGCATCAGGCGCATCTGTCGCGCATCACCATCGTGACGCGCGGGACGCCGCAGGTGCTGGAGCAGATCAAGGCGCAGCTCGAGCGCATCATTCCAGTGCATCGCGTTGTCGACCTGACGGTACGGGCACGCGAGCTCGGTCAGGAGCGGCCGATCGAACGCGAGGTGGCGCTGATCAAGGTGGCGGGTGAGGGCGAGACGCGCGCGGAGACGCTGCGCCTGGCCGACGCCTTCCATGCCAAGGTCGTCGATGCAACCGTCGAGCATTTCATCCTCGAACTGACCGGCAAGTCGTCGAAGATCGACCAGTTCGTGGCAATCGTGAAGCCGCTCGGCCTGATCGAAGTCTGCCGCACCGGGATCGCGGCGATGAACCGTGGTCCGCAGGGCATGTAGGGCTGGCCCCGCAATCCGTTGGATAGGAAGCCGCTGGAGGTCAGAGCATCGCCAGCGGCTTTTTTCGTGCCGGCGGCGGGAAGGCGGCGTCCAGCGCGGCCCAGTCCTCATCACTGATGTCGAGCGAAACGGCGTCGCGGTTTTCGGCAACGCGCGCGGCGCTGGATGTCTTCGGAATGGCGATGACGCCATCGCGTTCGAGGAGGAAGGCGAGCGCCAGTTGGGCCGGTGTCGCCTGGTTGGCCTTGGCGATGCGGATGATCTCGGGGTGATGGACGATGCGGCCTTGCTCGATCGGCGAATAGGCCATGATGGGAATATTTCGCTCCTGGCACCAGGGCAGGAGATCGAACTCGACGCCGCGCCGGGAGAGATTGTAGAGCACCTGGTTGGCGGCGACGTTGCCGCCCGAGGGAACGGCCAGCAATTCCTCCATGTCCTCCACGTCGAAGTTGGACACGCCCCAGGCGCCGATCTTGCCCTCGGCCTTCAGCGTCTCGAAGGCCTCGACGGTCTCGGCCAGCGGGTGGCTGCCGCGCCAGTGCAAGAGGTAAAGATCGATACGATCGGTGCCCATGCGCGATAGGCTGCTTTCGCAGGCCTCGATCGTGCCCTTGCGGCTGGCATTCCAGGGATAGACCTTGCTGACGAGATAGACTTCGTCGCGGCGGTCGCGGATCGCTTCGCCAACAATCTTCTCGGCGCCGCCCTCGGCGTACATCTCGGCGGTGTCGATCAGCGTCATGCCGAGGTCGAGACCTGCGCGCAGGCTCTCGATCTCACGCGTTGCCTGGGAGGCCTTCTCCCCCATGTTCCATGTGCCCTGACCGAGCGCAGGAACTGAGATGCCGGTGGGAAGGGTGACGTTCGGAATGGGCGCGGACATGGCGGAACCTCAAGATTGTCGGTGGATGCCATCGATGATATACATCGGATATCACGAGGTCCGGTAGATATGACCAAAGTCACGATTTCCAAGTGGGGCAACAGCATTGCCATCCGTTTGCCGAAAACGGTGACGGACGAGCTGCATCTGCGCGCTGGGGATGTGGTCAACCTAGATGTTCGCGATGGCAAGGCGACGCTGGAAAAGCCGAAGCAGCAACTGGCGCCTTCGCTTGAAGAGATGGTGGCGGAGATGGACAGGCTGGGGTGGGAAAACGAGCCGGAAACCGTGGATTGGGGTCGTGACGTCGGCTCGGAGCGCTTCTACGACGATGAATGATACACCGCCTTCCGCCGGGGCCATATACTTGGCCAATCTCGATCCTATCCTCGGCAGTGAGCAAGCTGGAATTCGACCCGTGATCATCCTGTCGGCGGATAGTATGAACCTTCGATCCCGCCGGGTGATCGTCTGTCCGATCACAAGCAACATACAGCCATGGACAACCAAGATCGCCTTGCCCGATGGATTGAAGACACGGGGAATGGTGTTGGCGGATCAGGTTCGGTCGATCGACAAGGCCGCGCGCCTCTTGCGCTTCATCGAGCCGATGCCCGCCGATTTCGTCATGCTCGTCAGAAGCTATGTCGGCCGGTTGCTCGACCTGGAAGTGGCCGGCGCGGGAGGCTGACAATCCTGTCACCATAACAATGGATGGCTGGAAACTCGGATTTAGGTCAGTTATCCTGACCTAAATGAACAAGGCTCGGGGCGATGATCGCGAGCCATGGAGGTCACCCATGCCGCTGGATACGTTTCTGGCTCTCCTTCTCTTTGCCTTCACTACATCGATCACGCCGGGTCCGAACAACATGATGCTGTTCACCTCGGGCGTGAACTTCGGCTTCCGCCGGACGATCCCGCACATGATCGGCATCGGCGCCGGGTTCTTCTCGCTGCTGATCGGCGTCGGGTTCGGGCTCGGCGCGGTGCTGCATACGGTGCCGGCGGTTTATACGGCGCTGAAGTTCGCGGGCGGCGCGTATCTGGTGTGGATCGCCTGGAAGATCGCGACCTCGCGATCGCTCAGCGAAGGGAAGGGTGCGGTGAAGCCGATGTCTTTCCTGTCGGCGGCGGCATTCCAGTGGGTCAATCCGAAGGCCTGGGTGATGGCGGTGACGGCAATGGCAACCTATACGATCCAAGACATCTATTTTGTCAGTGTGCTGATCGTCGGGCTGGCGTTCGCCGCCGTCAACGTGCCGAGCGTTTCCACCTGGGCCGGCTTCGGTTCGGCGCTGCGGGACTGGCTGTCGGACCCGGTGCGGCTGAAATGGTTCAACATCACCATGGCGGTGCTTCTGGTCCTCAGCTTGTGGCCAATGCTGAAATAGCCTTGCTGCGTGCCGCCGGGGCTTGGCGTCCGGGTCGCGAGCGCTTAAAAATAGGCGGGACACTGGCGGAGGGTATTATCTTGCACGACGACAATGATCACCACCACCATGAACACGCCCATGATCATGGGCACCACCACGACAACCACTACTCCGACATGCAGGCTCGGGTGAAGGCACTGGAGACTGTGCTGACGGAGAAAGGGCTGATCGATCCCGGCGCGATCGACGCCATCGTCGACACCTACCAGACCAAGGTCGGGCCCCGGAACGGCGCGCGGGTGGTGGCCAAGGCGTGGAGCGATCCCGGTTTCGCCGAATGGCTGAAGCGCGACGCGACCGCGGCGATATCAAGCCTCGGCTATACGGGCCGACAGGGCGAGCACATGCGCGCGGTGTTCAACACCGACGAGACGCACAATCTCGTCGTTTGTACACTGTGCTCCTGCTATCCGTGGTCGGTGCTGGGGCTGCCGCCCGTCTGGTACAAGGCGCCGGCCTATCGTTCGCGGGCGGTGATCGATCCACGCGGGGTGCTCGCCGAGTTCGGTGTGACCCTGCCGGAGGGACAGAAGATCCGCGTCTGGGATTCGACGGCTGAACTGCGCTATCTCGTCATCCCGCAGCGGCCGGAGGGAACCGAGGGCTGGAGCGAGGAGCGGCTTGCCGATCTCGTCAGCCGCGACGCGATGATCGGTGCCGGGCTTGCGGCCGTGCCGGGAGCGGCGTCATGAACGGGCCCCACGATCTCGGCGGCCAGATGGGCTTCGGCGCCGTCGCGCCCGAAAAGGACGAGCCCTATTTCCACGCTGAGTGGGAAAAGCGGGCTCTGGGGCTGACGCTCTCCTGCGGTGCCTTCGGCGCTTGGAACATCGATGAAAGCCGGCATGCGCGCGAAAGCATTCCGCCGGCCAGCTATCTCTCTGCCAGCTATTACGAGATCTGGACGCGGGCGCTGGAGGTGCTTCTGGAACGGCACGGCTTTACCAGCGCCGAGGAGATTGCCAGCGGTCACAGGCAATTCGAGGGTGCTGCACCTAAGCGGGTGCTGAAAGCCGACATGGTTGCAGGTGTTCTCGCCAAGGGCGGCCCTTGCGATCGTCCGCTTGATGAGCCTGCGCGATTTGCCGTCGGCGATAAGGTGAGGACGCGGAATTTCAATCCGACGACGCATACGCGGTTGCCGCGTTACGCGCGCGCCAAGGTCGGTGTCGTAGAGGCGGTGCAGGGCTCCTTCGTGTTTCCCGATGATAACGCGCATGGCAAGGGCGAGAACCCGCAATGGGTCTATACCGTCGTGTTCGATGGTGGCGAAATCTGGGGCGAGGGGGCGGATCCGTCGCTGACGGTATCGATCGATGCGTGGGAATCGTATCTGGTTCCGGCTGTTGGTTGAAAGCCCAAAGCCATAAGGGTTGCGACGATTTCCGTCTCTTTGACAAGCGACGGCCCGTCGCTATATTTGCAAGCATGAGCAAGAAAAACGTCAGAATGGGTTCTCAGACACGACCTGTGCGCGACGGGGCTTACGTTTCCGTGGACAGAGATGGCGAAACCGGCAAGTTTACCGCTGCTGGGAGCGGGAGTGATCCTCTGCGCGCGCTGGGGGACAATGTTGCCAAGTCTGCCGTTGCAACCAAGCCGGTTCCGCTCGATCCTGACGCATTCATGGATTACCTGCTTGAGGAAGATGCCGTTATTATGGAGCATCTTGCCAAGTGAGCCACGAACCCGTTTGGGTCGCCGCTGAACATGTCGTTCATTTCAACAAACGGGCTGTGGGAGCGACCGGGGAGCCGCACCTTGTTCGCGACATGGCGTCGATAGAAGCCGGAATCGATCGCGCTAGAAACCAATTTGCATATGGAGAGGCCGATATAGCAGTTCTCGCCGCGCATATGATCTATGGTGTCGGAAAAGCTCACGGTTTCGCACAAGGCAACAAGCGGACGGCTTGGGCAGCGGCACGTTACTTCCTGGCATTGAATGGCTACACACTCTTATACGATCGAGATCACCAGCAAGCCGAATCTGCAAAGCTATTTGTCGCAAAGGCTGTCGAGCAGTTGATGGACGATAAAATCGCGTTTGACGAGGTCGTCGGGATCGTCAGAGATCGCATGACGCCAAATCCTAAATTGTAATACAAAGGACCTGGCGATTTTCGTTATAGTACTAAGAAATCTTTATGAGCGACCATTTCTCTTCACCCGCACCTTCGGAGAACTACCTTGAGCCAGTGTGAGAAACGCTCGCCGCTTGCCCAATCGCCCCAGCTGCCACGTTCCCAAGACGGCGAGCCGGTGTTTCCCGAGCCGTGGGCTGCCGAAGCCTTTGCGATGACCGTCCATCTGCACGAGCGCGGCCTGTTTGCCTGGACCGAGTGGGCCGAGGCGTTGTCGGGCGAGTTGCACAAGCCCGGCAGAGCAGAGGATGGCAGCGATTACTTCGATTGCTGGGTGGCGGCGCTGTCCTCGATTCTTGTTGATCGTGGTGTTGCCGATGCCGAGACGATCGCGGCTCTGCAGCAGAGTTGGCAGCGGGCGGCGGAGGCCACGCCGCATGGCAAGCCGATTACGCTCGACAATGATCCGCAGCGCTGATGGTGTCGCAAGTCCCCATGTCGTGACTTTACGATGGGAACTGCCGATAGCACTCCTCCGCGACCTTTCTCAATTCCTCGCGCGAGATCTCGCCGGTCACGGCATAGCCGAGTTCGCCGTCGATCCAGTAGAAGGTCTCGATATTGTCTGATGAGGCGAAGCGGAAGCTGGTCGTCCGGTTGGCGGCGTTGCGGCCGACGAGGACCGTGAGGCGTTCGCCGGCCTGGTTCTCGTACATGAACATCGCGCCCGGCTTGCCATCGACAGGCAGCAGGCGGCCGCCGACGAGATGGTAGTTCAGGCTCGCAAGATCGGGCACCTTGAGATTTGCGATTGCCAGGCGCTTGCCGAGCCATGTGGCGAGGTGCGCTTCGTCGTCGGCGAAGACCTCAACAGGGTGGCGGACTTCGCTGGCGTAGACGAGGAAGGCGTTCTGCGCTTCCTTCGGGAAGGTTTCCTGCGCTGTCAGCTGCAATTGCGGGCGTTCGAACAGGGCGGGGCCGTAGTGGCCGGCGAGCGCGCCGGCGGCGAAGACGGCGATGGTTGCCGCGACCGCTGCGAGACGTTTCGACCATGGGGAAAACACCGGTGGCCTGCCGACCATATCGGCATCGCCGGGCCTGCTGTGTTCATAGCCTGAGAACATCGTCTTGATGCCGGTATTCTGCGCCTGCCATTCGGCTATTCTCGCGGCATCATCGGGATTGTCGCGCAACCATGCCTCGATGCGCGCGTGATCGGCATCGGCAAGCAGGCCATCGGTGTAGGCGTGGAGGTCCGCTTCGGTCACGGGTTGGTCGGCGGCGTTCATTTCGGTCTCCGAAGCGTAATGACATTGTCTGATTTCATGTGTTCGGCCAGCTGCTGGCGGGCGCGCGAAAGGCGTGACATCACGGTGCCGAGCGGGATATCGAGTATGTCAGCCGCTTCCTGGTAGGTGTAACCCTCGATGACCACGAGCATCAGCACGGCGCGGTGATCTTCCGACAGGCCGTTCCAGCGCGTCTTCCAGGCGGGAGCGTTCGAGCGGGTCGGCGGATGTCTCGGGTGCTGCCACGTCCACGGCGCCGTCTATATCGACGAGGTTGCCGCGCACGATGGTGCGGCGCTGGTTGCGGTAGAGGTTGGTCATGATCGTCAGCACCCAGCCGCGCAGGTTTAGGCCGCGCCACTGCGCGCGGCGGGAGAGCACCTTCTCGACGCAGTCCTGCAGCAGGTCCTCGCTATCGCTGTCGGAGCGGACCAGGCTGCGGGAATAGCGCCTGAGTGACGGGAGGAGGGCCAGGATCTGGCCCTCGAAGGTTTCGGGCGCGGGTGGCTTCATGCGATCGAGCCCGCCCAGCGCTTATGGCTTTGCGACATCCCACACATCCTTGACGCCGTCACCGGTGATGTCGCCCATCTTCTTGTCCTTGACCCAGAAATAGAGTGGCATGCCGTCCTTTGCCCATTGCTTGGTGCCGTCCTTGCGGTCCACGATCGAGTATGCCCCTTCCGGCTTGGCATTGCCATCGGCCATCAGCGGCGGCCAGTTCTTGGCGCAGTCGTCGTAGCAATTGGACATGCCCATCTTGTCCTTCTTGAAAGTGTAGAGCGACATGCCGTTTTCGCCCGCGAGAACCTTGCCCTTGGCGGATTCGACCGTCTTCACGGGCGGGGCGGCGAAGGCTGCGGTGGCGGCTGCGGATGCGACGGCGAAAGCGATCAGGAATTTCGCGGATTTCATCGGGTGTCTCCTCGGTTTGGGCGCACGCGGTTTGCGTTGCCTGACATGAGACAAAGCGAGGGGCGATTTTATTCCCTGGTACCGGTGATTTTTATTCGGCAGGGTATGAAGGCCGGCTGACGCTCACCATTTTGCGGTTGCCTATCCCGCGCGAATCCTGCCAAGTCGATGGATCATGCAATTTGCTCCGCAACAAGACGAAGCCCTGAAGGCCGTTTCCAGATGGCTGAAGGAGGGAAAGGCTCCGATTTTCCGCCTGTTCGGCTATGCTGGCACAGGGAAGACGACGCTTGCGCGACACTTCGCCGAGCATGTCGATGGCGAGGTGCTGTTCGCGGCGTTCACCGGCAAGGCGGCGCAGGTGCTGCGGTCGCGCGGCGCCAGCAACGCGCGCACGCTGCATTCGCTGATCTACCGGCCGCGCGGCGAAGAGGCTGTCGAGGACGAGGAGACCGGCAAGACCTCGATCGCGCCGATGTTCTCGATCAACCGCCAGAGCCCGGTCGCCAAGGCGGCGCTGATCATCGTCGACGAGTGCTCCATGGTGGACGAGGCGCTGGGCAAGGACCTGATGAGCTTCGGCACGCCGATTCTCGTGCTCGGCGATCCCGGTCAGCTTCCGCCTGTTTCCGGCGGCGGCTACTTCACCAACCAGGAACCGGATTATCTCCTGACCGATATTCACCGGCAGGCGCGCGACAACCCGATCATCGGGCTCGCCATGCAGGTGCGCGAGGGCAAGGAGATCATGTACGGCGATTACGGATCGGCGCAGGTGATCTCGAAGAACGAAGTCAACCAGGCGCTGGTCCTCGATGCCGACCAGGTGCTTGTCGGCACCAATCGCACGCGCCGCCGCTACAATCAGCGTCTGCGCGAACTCAAGGGTTTCACGACGGATTATCCGCAGACCGGCGACAAGCTGGTGTGCCTGCGCAACGATCCGGCCAAGGGGCTGCTCAACGGTTCGCTCTGGCAGGTGATGACGTCGTCGAAGGAGACGACGAAGCCCGGGATCAACCTTTTGATCCGTCCCGAAGACGACGACATGGATCGCGGCGCGGCGAAGATCAAGCTGCTCAAGCAGGCCTTCGAGGATGTCGAGGGCGAGATTCCGTGGAACACGCGCAAGCGTTATGACGAGTTCGATTTCGGCTATGCGCTGACGGTCCACAAAGCGCAGGGCTCGCAGTGGAACAATGTGGTTCTGTTCGACGAGAGCTGGGCGTTTCGCGATACAAGGGAGCGCTGGCTGTATACGGCCATCACGCGCGCGGCGGAAACGCTGACGATCGTTCGCTAGAAGCTTTCTCAGACCTGGACGATACCGAGCAGGACGGCCTTGGCGATAGCCTGGAAACGGTTGTTGGCATGCAGCTTGCGGATGATGCCTGATTCCAGGAGTTCGGCATCTTCCTGCCTGAGATCGAGCGTGCGGGCGATGCGCTGGGTGGATTGCCCCTCGGCCATGAGGACGAGGCAGCGCGATTCCTGATCGGTCAGGGCCGCTGCATTCACGTTGTCGTTGAGTGGCGTGTCGTCCTCGATATCCTGATCCAGGAGATCGGTCACCTGGCGCAGTTGCCGATGGAGCGTCGACATTTCGGCGGTCAGTTCACGCCTGCGTGTGAGGAGGGCGGCGCGGAAGATGCTTTCGGCACTCTCCTGCGAGTCCGCTTCCAAAAGTTCGTTCATCAGCTCCTGGATAACCGCCACCGCCATGCCCGCGTCGCGACAGAGATTGATGATCGCCATCCGCATGATGTCGCTGCGGTCATAAACGCGCATCAGCCCCATGCGGCTTGCCGATATCAGGCCCTTCTCTTCGTAAAAATGCAGCGTACGATGGGTAACGCCGAAGGCATTGGCCATTTCAGCAATAGGAACCTTGCCGGAGGGCAGGTCGGGTGGAAGCGGAGCAAACGGGAGAAACCGGTGTCGTGGTTGCGCCTGCGACGGAACAGCCGCAGAAAAGCTGGGCTTGTCGTTCTCTGTCATGAACCCTCCTGTTCATGCATGAGGTGCAGTTTTGCGCGATATCGTAGCTCGGTAGACCGCTTTTCCTCCGGTGATGTTTTTATTTCCAAAGCAACGCCTAGCACATATCTGCGGACATATTGTGCTGATGTTATTCAGGAATGGCGTATTTTGTTAGTATTAAAAGTAATCACTTTTAAATAAGAGGGCAATGCTGCGGATGAATTGTACATCATTGCTTGACGTTGTGGTCTTAACATATTGAAGGCGTATCGGTTAATCACTTAAATTCGGCGATGATACATGAATGGGGCGGCTTTTGTCGCATGCATTGGTTGTATCCGCTGCATCATCAAATGAGATGAACCCATGAGCGAATCTCGTTGGCGAAGACGGGAGGTTTGGCTTAAAAGCGAGAGATCATTGCCTGATTGGATGCTTCATCATGCCGACTACGCTTTCCGTCAATCTCAACGCCATCGCCATGCTGCGCAATCGTCGCGATCTGCCCTGGCCAAGCGTGGAGGCGCTGGGGCGAATCGCGCTCAAGGCCGGCGCCAGCGGGCTGACGGTGCATCCGC
The DNA here is from genome assembly GCF_030380735.1 of Rhizobium sp. S152. Classification (GTDB taxonomy): domain Bacteria; phylum Pseudomonadota; class Alphaproteobacteria; order Rhizobiales; family Rhizobiaceae; genus Rhizobium. The sequence continues at coordinate 575,011 of NZ_JAUDRZ010000030.1, forward strand.
GGCCGGACCAGCGGCATATTCGCTTCTCCGATCTCCCCGTCATCCGCAACCTGATCGATGACGAGTTTCCAGAAGCGGAATTCAACATCGAGGGCTATCCGACGGACGAGTTTATCGAACTGTGCAAGTCGGCAGCACCTGAGCAGGTAACGCTGGTGCCCGACGATCCCTCGCAGGCGACGTCTGACCACGGCTGGGATTTTCGCGCGCATCGTGCGTTTCTGACCGACATGATCGGGCGGCTGAAGGCAATGGGGACGCGGGTGTCGTTGTTCGCCGATGGGGACGGGGACGAGGAAGCCGTTGCGATCGCCAAGGCAGTCGGTGCAGATCGCATCGAACTCTACACTGGCCCATACGGCGGCTGTTACGACGCGCCGGAGCGGGTGGGGCCGATTCTCGAAGCACTCGGCAAGACGGCAGATGCGGCGCTGGCGATCGGGCTCGGCGTCAATGCCGGACATGATCTTACCGTCGCCAATCTTCCGCCGCTGGTGAAACGCATTCCAGATCTCGCCGAGGTATCGATTGGCCACGGGCTGACGGCGGATGCACTGGAGTTCGGCATGGCCGAGACGGTGCGCCGCTTCTGCCGCGCCTGTGGCCAGAAGATCTGACGCTGTTCTGATCGAATGAAAGCCCGCTCCGGTGGTGCGGAGCGGGCCGTGGCGTCAACGACAGCGCTGTCAGGCGACGAGCGCTGCCTTGTTGGCCACGAAGTAGTCCTTCAGCGACTGCGGCTGCTTGCCGGTCAGTTTGCTGAAGTCCTCGGTCACGTGATCGAAATTGCCGGCGCGGACATTGGCGTCGGCCGAAACCAGCATGTCAGCGACAAAATCGGGAAGACCGGCGCCGAGCAGGCCCTGGCGCAGCTGGTCGTCGGTCACCTTCACGGCGGCGAGCGGCTTGCCGGCGGCTTGCGAGATGGCGGCGGCGATTTCGTCGGCGGAAAGCGACTGGGCGCCCGTCAGCGTGTAGGTGGCGCTGTTCTTGGTGCCGGATGCAAGCGCCGCGGCCGCGCCAAGAGCGCAATCGTCGCGCGAGATGTTCGGAACCTTGCCGTCGCCCGATGCCGTGTACCAGCTGCCGCCCTGAAGATTGTGCGGCATGGAATGCATGTAGTTGTCGAGATACCAGGCGTTGCGGATGATCGTGTAGGGCAGGCCGCTGGCCTTGACGGCGTTTTCGGTGCCGAGGTGATCGGGCGCGAAGGTGACGAGCGACTTGTCGGGCGAGGGCATCGAGGTGTAGGCGATGTGCTTGACGCCGGCTTTCACGGCGGCTTCAACAGCGGTCGTGTGCTGCTTCAGGCGCTGGCCGGGAACGGCGAGGGCGTCGGTGCTGATGATGAGCACGCGGTCGGCGCCCTTGAAGGCTGCTTCCAGCGAGGCGGCGTCATCGAAATCGGCCTTGCGGGTCTGAATACCCTTGGCGGCGAGGTCGGCCAGCTTGGAGGTGTCGCGGCTGGCGGCGATCAGGTTGGCCGCGGGAACCTTGTAGGTCTCGAGCAGGTGGTGGATGACGCGCTGGCCGAGCTGTCCGGCGGCACCGGTGATGAGGATCGTTTCGCTCATGTCTGTAAACCTCTACGTTCGATTGCTGGTCTCGAAAAGAGACTAGGGCTAAAATAGGGATTGACCGACCGCTGTAAAGGAGGCAGTTTTTGCGCCGTAAGTTACCAAAAGGGAACCAGCAGAATGGCCGGCACCGTCGTCAACCTGAAGAGCAAGGCCGCGCCGCGCGTGCGCAACGAGGTCGATCTCTCCAAGCTCGATTTCAACAATTGCCCGGTGCGGGACATGATGCAGCAGATCGGCGGCAAGTGGTCGACGCTGATGCTGGAGGCGCTGTCGCAGCGGCCTTACCGCTTCGGAGAACTTCGCCGGATGATCCCGGATATTTCGCAGCGCATGCTGACGCAGACGCTGCGCGACCTGCAGCGCGACGGCTATATCGAGCGCGAGGTGTTTCCGACCAAGCCGCCGAGCGTCGAATACCGGCTGACCGATCTCGGCCAGTCGCTCTACCAGCCACTGGCACTGCTGTTGAACTGGGCGGAGAACAACCATGAGGCCGTTCGCGCCGCCCGGATCAAGTTCGACGCATCGGGTGCGTGACGCTCCCGTGCCTTGCGGCGCGGAATGAAGCGTCACGCCTTTGCTGATCGTTCAGCGCTTCCGCCGTCCTTCGGTGAGGAAGAGCAGGAAAGCGAGGCTCGGGAAGCAGAGGCCGATCCAGGCGGCCAGCGTCCAGCCTCCGGTGGCAAACGCCCAGCCGCCGATGGCCGAGCCGAAGGCGCCGCCGGCGAAGAAGGTTGCCATGAACAGGCCGTTGAGGCGGCTGCGGTGCTCCGGGCTGATCGCGTAGATCGCCCTCTGGCCAACCACGAGATTGGTCGTTACCCCGAAATCCAGAATGATCGCGGCTGCCGTCAGCAGCGTCAGCGCGAGTGCCGAGCCGTCTGTCGCGAAATGGCTGATCAGGAAGGCGATGATGCCGCAGAGCATGGCCATGGTGGAGGCAATCTTGCCGAGATCGCGGTCGGCGAGGCGTCCGGCGATCGGCGAGGCGATGGCGCCGGCGGCACCGGCAAGCGCGAAGAGGGCGATGCCGTTCTGCGTCAGGCCGAAGGCCGGGCTTGCGAGCAGGAGCGGCGTCGTCGTCCAGAACAGGCTGAAGGCGCCGAACATGCCGGCCTGGTAGAGCGCGCGGCGCTGCAGGACACGGGAGTGCAGAGCGAGATGGGCCATGGAGGCGAGCAGTGCACCGTAGCTCAACCGTGTGTGCGGGGTGCGGACCGGCAGCTGGATGCGCAGGATGGCGGCGAGCAGGATCATGACGACGGCCGACGCGTAATAGACGACGTGCCAGGAGGTGGCCTCGGCGAGGAAGCTCGCGACGGGGCGGGCAAGCATGATGCCGCAGAGCAGGCCGCTCATGACATTGCCGACGACGCGGCCACGCGAGGCATCCGGCGCCATGTTGGCAGCGAAGGGCACGAGGACCTGAACGGCGACCGAGCCGAGGCCGATACAGAGAGACGCGGTCAGGAACATCGTCGGCGTGCTCGACAGAGCCGCGCCGATCAGCGCAATCGCCGACATCAATACAAGCGTCAGCACAAGCTTGCGGTTTTCCATCAGGTCGCCGAGCGGAACGAGCAGAAGCAGGCCGAGGCCGTAGCCGATCTGCGTCAGCGTGACGATCAGGCCGGTGGCGGCGGGAGAGAAGCCGAGAGAGGCGCTGATCGGGCCGGCCAGCGGCTGGCCGTAATAGAGATTGGCGGCCACGAGCCCGCAGGCGGCGGCGAAAAGGAATGTCATCAATGGCGAAATCGTCGGATGGGCGACGGTCTCGGGACTAGTGGCTGAAATGCTCATGTGCGCTCCGATGGGGCCTGTTCGGATTATGATCTGGTTCTAGGCGGGCGAACGTTGCGCCCTTTCTTGAGTGTTCTCAGGTGACGAGTTGCATCGCCCGATCCACCACGGCGGCCATCTCTTCCTGGCCCCGGCCGGTCTTGCCGGCGATCCGCATGCCCTGCGTGAGACAGAAAAGCGTGCGGGCCAAGCTTTCAGGGTCCACCGACGACGAGATCGAGCCGTCGGCCTGGCCGAGATGCAGCAGGTCCAATATCCTCTTTTCATTGATTGCGGAGGCGGCCCTGATCTGGTTTGCGGCCTCCTCGTCGAAGAGGGCGAGATCGTTGGCGCTGCTTACAACGAGACAGCCGCGCTTGCCGGACAGCCCGTGTGACGAGTCGGCGTAGAATGACAAAAGCTGCCGAACTTTCTCGCGGCCGCTGCCGACGCCGTCGAGTCGTCCCTGCAGAACAGCAAGGCGAACGGCGCGGTAACGCTCGAAAGCGGCCAGGAAGACGCCGCGCTTGTCCTTGAAAGCCTTGTAGACGCTGCCCGACGTCAAGTTCATCGCCTCGGTCAGATCACTGATCGAGGCAGCCTGGTAGCCACGCTCGGAGAACACCGCGAGTGCCCCGTCGAGCGCCAATTCGAGATCGAATGTGCGAGGCCGGCCGCGGGCCGGATGCTTTCTGTCGAGGGTTTCCGTCGTCATGCCACCTAATTAGGAAATGATCGTTTCCAAATCAAGTGAAATTTTGCGTTGCAGCAAACTAGAGGTCCAGCACCCAGGTCTGGCCGTTCAGTTCCGGGCCGAACATGCGATGTTTCTCTTCGGAGACGAGGCGGAAGCCTGCCCTGACATAGATGCCGCGGGCCGCATGCAGGATGTCATTGGTCCAAAGCGAAATCTGTCGATATCCCTTGTCCCTGGAGAAGCGAACGCATTCATCGACCAGTGTCTTTCCGAGCCCCAGACCGCGTGCCGACTTGTCGACATGCAGAAGGCGGAGCTTGGCGACGCCGTCGCCGCCGTTGGTGACGAGAATGGAGCCGATGTTGAGGCCGCCGCGCTCGGCAATCCAGCAATGCTCCGTGGCCGGATCGAAATTCGCCAGGAAGCGTCCGGCCACCTCGGCGATCAGACCCTCGAAGCGCATGTCCCAGCCGTATTCCTCGGTGTAGGCCTTTGCCTGGCTTTGGACGATCCAGCCGATATCGCCGGGTCTGTGTGCGCGGATGATGGCCGGTGGCGCCGTACTGGCGGGATCGAGCATCGAGCGGATCGTCCGCATTGCCGCAACGATCCGCTGCGGTTGGTCGCTGGCGAGTTCGTTGAAGCGGGCCTCGATCTGGGCGTTGGAGCGCCTGCCGAGTTCCTGAAACGCGGCGCGTCCCTTATCGGTGACAAAGGCAAGCTGGCCACGTCCGTCGGCCGGGTCCGGCCGCGTTTCGATCAGGCCTTCATTGCGGAAACGCTTCAGCATCCGGCTGAGATAGGCCGGGTCGAGCTGTAGATCGCGGCTGAGGGTCACCGGGCTTATGCCTTCGTGAGATCCCACCTCGAACAATACCCTTGCATCGGTAAGCGTGAAGGGCGTGTTCAGATAGGCCCTGTTCAGGACGCCGAGAAAGTTGGTGTAGAAGCGATTGAAGTCTCGGGCGGCTTCGACGAGTTGCGAATCGAGCATGGCACATCTCCTGATAGGAGACGTTGTCCCCTATTTGGTGGACTGAGTCAAATATATACCGCGGCTGTTCGGCTGCGCGTTCACATGGTTGCGACATTACGGCGCGAAAGAAAAATTTGCGAAATGACAAGTGGTGACCGTATGAAGGGGCGGGAGGTCGCGTCTTATTGCAAAAGGATTCTCCATGAGTGATCACCATGTCGTCGTTGTCGGCGGCGGTTTCGGCGGACTGCAACTGGTCAATGGTCTCAAGGGCGCCGGCGTGAAGATCACTTTGATCGATCGGCGCAACCACCACCTGTTCCAACCGCTGCTCTATCAGGTCGCGACGACGATCCTGGCGACGTCCGAGATTGCCTGGCCGATCCGCCATCTCTACAGCGACCGTCCCGATGTGACGACGCTGCTGGGTGACGTCATGGGCGTCGACAAGGTCGCCAAGACGGTGACACTTCGCGACGGGCCTACCATTTCCTATGATACGCTGGTGCTGGCGACGGGAGCGACCCATGCCTATTTCGGTCGTGACGACTGGGAGCCGGTTGCGCCCGGCCTGAAGACGCTCGAGGATGCGACCACGATCCGCCGTCGCGTGCTGCTTGCGTTCGAGCAGGCGGAGACGGCAAGCGACCCGGCAGTCCGAGACGCACTGCTCACCTTCGTCATCATCGGTGCGGGGCCGACCGGCGTGGAGCTTGCCGGCATCATCGCCGAGCTCGCGCACAAGACGCTACCGAAGGAGTTCCGCAACATCGACACACGCAAGGCCAAGGTCATGCTCGTGGAGGCGGGGCCGCGCGTTCTGCCGACCTTTGTGCCGGAGCTGTCTGAATATGCCTTGAAGGCGCTCAACGATCTCGGCGTCGAGGTGCGGCTCGGAAAGCCGGTCACGCAATGCACGGCTGATGGCGTCCAGATCGGGGATGAATTCGTTCCCTGCCGGACGATCAGCTGGGCTGCGGGCGTGCAGGCTTCGCCTGCCGCGCGCTGGCTTGACATACCGGCCGACAGGGCGGGGCGCGCCATCGTCGAAAAGGATCTGACCGCGCCTGGATTGCCTGATGTCTTTGTCATCGGCGACACTGCGTCCGTGATGCAGGAGAGCGGTGCGCCGGTGCCGGGCGTGGCGCCGGCAGCCAAGCAGCAGGGCGGCTATGCGGCCCAGGTCATCCGCGCGCGCCTCACAGGCAAGACGCCGCCGGTCTTCAAGTATCGTCATCAAGGCAGCCTGGCGACCATCGGCAGGAGTGCGGCGATCGCCGATTTCGGCCGTATCAAGCTCAAGGGCGGGCTTGCCTGGTGGATCTGGGGCATCGCCCACATCTACTTCCTGATCGGCACACGCTCGCGCTTCGCCGTAGCCTGGAGCTGGTTATGGATCTTCCTCAGTGGCCAGCACAGCGCGCGGCTGATCACGCAGCGCGAGACGATCCCGGACAAGAAGTAGTCTACGCTTAGGTAGATGGACGAAAAAAAGAACCCCGCCGGTGAGGCGGGGTTTGTTGTTCGTCGATAGGGGTTGTTATCAGGCCGCCAGCGAGGCGATGTCGATGACGAAGCGGTAGCGAACGTCGCTCTTCAGTACACGCTCATAGGCTTCGTTGACGTCCTGGATGTTGATCTTCTCGATCTCGGAGACGATGTTGTGCTTGCCGCAGAAATCCAGCATTTCCTGGGTTTCCTTGATCGAGCCGATCATCGAACCGGACAGGCTCTTGCGGCCTGGGATCAGCGAGAAAGCGTGAACCGGGATGGCATGCTCCGGCGCGCCGACGATGACCATCGAGCCGTCGACCTTGAGCAGGTTTAGATAGGCGTTCCAGTCGATGGCGACGCCCGCGGTGCAGATGATCAGGTCGAAGGTACCGGCGAGCTTCTCGAAGGTCGAGGCGTCCGAGGTGGCGTAGTATTCCTTGGCGCCGAGTTTCAGGCCGTCTTCTTTTTTCGACAGCGTCTGGCTGAGTACGGTGATGTCGGCACCCATCGCCGCACCGATCTTCACGCCCATGTGGCCGAGGCCGCCCATGCCGACGATCGCGACCTTCTTGCCAGGACCAGCCTTCCAGTGTGCGAGCGGCGAGTAGAGCGTGATGCCGGCGCAAAGGAGCGGCGCGGACGCGTCGAGCGGCAGGTTGTCCGGGATCGACAGGACGTAGCCTTCCTTGACGACGATCGAGTCGGAATAGCCGCCCTGCGTCGCCGTCTTGCCGTCGGCTTCGACGCTGTTGTAGGTCTGGACGAGGCCGGGCATGTAGTGCTCGTTGTCTACGTCGCGGGTGGCGCAGCCGACGCAGCTGTCAACGAAGCAGCCGACGCCGACGCGGTCGCCGACCTTGAACTTGGTGACGTTGGCGCCCACGGCCGAAACGATGCCGGCGATTTCGTGGCCGGGGACGATCGGGTAAACGGCATTCTGCCATTCGTTGCGAACGGTGTGAATGTCGGAGTGGCAGATGCCTGCAAACTTGATGTCGATAACGACGTCGTCCGCATTCGGTTCCCGACGCTCGAAGGTGAACGGCGTCAGCGGCTTGGAGGCGTCTGTGGCAGCATAGCCTTTTGCGATAGCCATGGGAAAACTCCATATATTTAAAGGGGTGGTTCGGACGAGGGCATTTATGCCGCAACGCAGCAACGAGCGTTAGAGCGATCCTCTGGCGTTCTTGCACGATCCTGCAAATCTGGATGCAGGTGCTGTTTGCGAAGCGCGATTTCCATTCTACATATGCAAGGACCGCGGCGCTGATGCCGCTCCTGCCGGAAAGTGTGCCCGATGACCTTGCCCTTCAATCGCTACCAGGAGATCGCATCGATCGCGGCGCGTTTCGCAACCGGCGACGGCGATGTGCAGACCGGCATCGAGGGGCTCGGGATCAGCCGCCGCACCACGCCGAGCGCGCCGTGCCATGGCAGCTACCGGCCGTGCTTCGCCATGGTGATCCAGGGCGCAAAAAGCGTGCAGCTCGGCACGGATACGATCAATTACGGTGCCGGCGACTATCTGCTCACCTCGCTCGATCTGCCGGTGACCTGGCGGGTCGTCGAGGCGAGCAGCGAGGTGCCGCATTTCTGCATCACGCTGGCGATCAACCGGGAGAAGCTGCTGCATCTGCTTAGCCTGTCGAACATACAGCGCACGGCGGCGGCGCCGTCCGCCCAGCGCGGCATCGTCGTCAACGTCGCGACGCCGGAGCTCCTCGACGCGGCGGTGCGTCTGTTGCGCTTGCTTGATCGTCCGGCCGACATTCCGGCGATGGCGCCGCTGGTCGAGCAGGAAATCCTCTACCGCATCCTGACCGGGCCGGCCGGAGAACAGTTGATCGACATGGTCATGGCCGATAGCCAGGGGCATCGCATCGCCCGCGCCATCGCATGGCTGCGCGAGAATTTCGCGCGGACGTTGCGTGTCGAGGAACTGGCCGAGCATGTCAACATGAGCGTCTCGTCGTTCCATCATCACTTCAAGACGATCACGGCGATGACGCCGGTGCAGTACCAGAAGCAGATCCGTCTGCACGAGGCACGGCGGCTGATGCTGATCGAGCGGCTGGATGCCGGCACCGCCGGGCATCGCGTTGGCTATCAGAGCCCGTCGCAGTTCAGCCGCGAGTACAGCCGTCTCTACGGATTGTCGCCGGCCCGCGATGTCGGTGCCGTGTTGAACGCTGCCGAATAAACGAGCGCGGTGCGCCGAAAATTTATGCCGCTGCCTTTCAAAGCCCCTTGACGGGCCGGGCCTTCTGCGCGATAAGCGCTCACGAACCGTACCGTACGGTACTTATCGGGAGCGAATGCCGTGTCTGTCGAAAACTTGGAGCCCAGCGAATTCTCGCCGCGCCAGAACGCCGTTCTGGAGCAGGCGCTGCGGTTGCTCGTCGATGGCGGCGAGAAGGCGCTGACGACGTCGGGCGTCGCACGCGCCGCCAACTGCTCCAAGGAAAGCCTCTACAAGTGGTTCGGCGACCGTGACGGCCTTTTGTCGGCGATGATCGCCTACCAGGCGAGCAAGGTGCGCACCTTCGAGCGCAACGGCGAGCGCCTGACCTCGGCCAGCCTGCACGACCATCTCGTGATCTTCTCGCGCGATCTCCTGGAAGTTCTGGCGGGCGACGTGTCGCTGGCGCTGAACCGGCTCGCGATCGGCCAGTCGCCGCGCGACGGCTCCAAGCTCGGCAAGCTGCTGCTCGAGCGCGGCCGCCGGCAGATCGACCGCCGCGCCATGGCGCTGATCGATGCCGGCAAGCGCGCAGGTCTGCTGCGCTTTCACGACGCCGACGAAGCCTACCACACATTTTACGGCCTGATCGTCTCCGACCTGCATGTGCGCATGCTGCTCGGAGATACAACGGGCGTTACGGATGCCGCGCGCCAGGCGGAAAAGGCGGTGACTGCCTTCCTCCGGCTCTACGGCACGGAGAAGGCGCTGGCAGAGATGCCGGCCGTCGTCTGACGACAGATTTACCGAATACTGACAGTCTACAAGACAAGCAAAGGGAAGGAAAATTCAAATGCGCGTCTATTACGATCGTGATGCTGACCTCAATCTCATCAAGTCCAAGAACGTCGTTATCGTCGGCTACGGCTCGCAGGGTCGCGCTCACGCGCTGAACCTGAAGGACAGCGGCCATGCCAACGTCGCCATCGCGCTCAAGGCCGGCTCCCCGACCATCAAGAAGGCCGAAGCCGACGGCTTCAAGGTCATGACCGTCGCCGACGCCGCCAAGTGGGGCGACCTGATCATGATGGCAACGCCTGACGAACTGCAGGCCGATATCTACAAGACCGACATCGCCGGCAACATTCGCGACGGCGTTGCCATCGCATTCGCGCACGGCCTCAACGTTCACTTCGGCCTGATCGAGCCGAAGGCTTCGCTCGACGTCGTCATGATCGCGCCGAAGGGCCCGGGCCACACGGTTCGCGGCGAATACCAGAAGGGCGGCGGCGTTCCCTGCCTCGTTGCCGTTCACCAGAACGCCTCGGGCAACGCGCTTGAACTCGCGCTCTCCTACGCCTGCGGCGTCGGCGGCGGTCGTTCGGGCATCATCGAAACCAACTTCCGCGAAGAGTGCGAAACCGACCTCTTCGGCGAACAGGTCGTTCTGTGCGGCGGTCTCGTCGAACTGATCCGCGCCGGCTTCGAAACGCTGACGGAAGCTGGCTACGCGCCTGAAATGGCATACTTCGAGTGCCTGCACGAAGTGAAGCTCATCGTCGACCTGATCTATGAAGGCGGTATCGCCAACATGAACTACTCGATCTCGAACACGGCCGAGTGGGGCGAATACGTCACCGGCCCGCGCATCATCACGGCTGAAACCAAGGCTGAAATGAAGCGCGTCCTGCACGACATCCAGACCGGCAAGTTCACCTCGGACTGGATGCAGGAATACAAGGCAGGCGGCTCGCGCTTCAAGGGCATTCGCCGCATGAACGACAGCCACCAGATCGAGGAAGTCGGCGCCAAGCTGCGCGGCATGATGCCCTGGATCGGCAAGAACAAGCTGGTCGACAAGTCGGTCAACTAATCGGCTAGATCTTCCGGATCACAAAACGGAGGCCGGTGCGAAAGCGCCGGCCTTCTTCTATTTTTGCGCGCGCATGGAGAGCCAGCGTGTCGGCTTGCCGTCGTAACCGCCGCCGTCTCCCTCGCTGATGACGATGCCGTGCCAGCCGCCGGCGCCTAGAAGGTCGGAGAGTAGTTCGGCGGAGAGATAGTTATAATACCGGCCGAAGCCGTCGTACCCTTCGGCGTCTCCAGCCTTGAACGTGGCGTGGAACAGGCCGCCGGGCTTCAGCGCGCGCAGGATGCGGGCGAATATATCGGGCAGTTGCGCGCGCGGCACATGCAGCAGGCTTGCCTCGGCCCAGACGCCGTCGAAAGCCTCGTCCTCGTCCAGTTCATCGAAACGCATGATCTCGACGGGACAATCGAGGAGTGCTTCGGCTTGCCTGGCGAGTTCGGCGGAGCCATCCGTCGGAGTGACGTCGAAGCCCTTCGAGAGCATGTAGGCGCTGTCGTGGCCGGCGCCGCAGCCGAGTTCCAGAATGGCGGCGCCGGGCTCAAGTCTCGACAGAAACGCATCGAGACGGCGGATCGGCAACGTCCGATCACGCGCGGCATAGGTCGCGGCATTGTCTCTGTAAAACGAAGAGGTCGGTTCGTCGGACATGATCCTTGCCTCGTCAGCCGTGAGGAAAAGCATATCACGAAACATATATAAAGCGTTTCGAAGTGCTGCTCGCGGCAGTACGCTCCGTCGCGACGTTCGCTGTCAGATCGAGCGGCGTCCGTTGATCGCGTGGTAGAGCCAGAGCACGACGACGGCGCCAACGACCGCGACCAGCAAGCTATAGATGTTGAAGCCGGTCACTCCGGCTGCGCCGAAGAAGGTGAAGATCACGCCGCCGACAATCGCGCCGACGATGCCGAGCACGATATCCATGAGCATTCCGGAACCGGTCTTGTTGACGATCTTGCTGCCAATAAAACCTGCGATCAATCCAAGAATAATCCAGCCGATAACAGACATCTGATGATCCCCTCCTTGATTGGCCGAATATTTCGGCCATCTCCCATTTTAAGCTAAATAGATGGATCAGAAATTCAAGGCTCCGACGGGGCCTCTCGTTGTCGTTTCACTCTTCTCGTCAAGAAAATCGAAAGGAGAATGGCATGGGACTCTTTGATGACGCCGTTCCGGGCGGAAATATATCCAAGCCGATCATGATCGCTCTCGGCGCGTTGCTAGTCGGCAAGCTGCTCGGCGGTGGCGGCGGCGAGGCGGAGAAAACACAGCAGCCGAACCAGCCGGCCAGCGCAGGTGCTGACGATGGCGGTCTGCTGGGCAATCTCGGCGGGCTCGCGGGCGGCCTGGGTGGTCTCGGCGGGTTGGGCGGACTGCTCGGCAAGCTCGCGGAGGCCGGGCAGGGGTCGGTCGCGGATTCCTGGGTGAAGCCGGGCCAGAACGAGCCGATCGCGCCGGGCAGTCTGGAGAACGCGTTGGGCTCGCAGACCATCAGCGATCTGGCGCGGCAGGCTGGAATCAGCGAGCAGGAGTTGCTCAACCAACTCTCCAAGGTTTTGCCCGGCGTCGTCGACAAGCTGACGCCGCAGGGGCAGATCCCGAGCCAGGCGCAGATCGCCGCTCTCTTGCGCTCCTGAGGAGAGCAGTCTCATCATTGCCAATGAAAAGGCCGGCGGAGGGAACTTCGCCGGCCTTTCGTATTCCGAAGCTATCCGTTGGCTTACGCCATGATGCGGCGGGTCCAGCCGCGCTCGTCGTTGGTGACGCCCTTCTGCAGGCCGACCAGCTCGTTGCGCAGGTCCGTCGTCAGCTTGCCGGTTTCGCCGTCGCCGACCTTGAACTCGCCGCCGGCGTGGCGGACGAGGCCGATGCCGGCAAGCACCGCCGCGGTGCCGCAGGCGAATGCTTCCACCAGCTTGCCGCTTTCAGCATCAGCCTGCCACTCGGCGAAGGAGTAGGGACGCTGCTCTACCTTGAGGCCCTTTTCTTTCGCGAGAACGATGACCGAGGCGCGGGTGATGCCGGGCAGGATCGTGCCGCCGAGCGGCGGGGTGACGACGGTGCCGTCGTTCATGACGAAGAAGACGTTCATGCCGCCGAGTTCCTCGATCCAGCGGTGTTCCGCGGCATCGAGGAAGACGACCTGATCACAATTCTTCTTGGCGGCTTCCGCCTGGGCGACGAGGCTGGCCGCGTAGTTGCCGCCGCACTTGGCAGCACCGGTGCCGCCAGCTGCCGCGCGCGTGTATTCGGTTTCGACCCAGAGCGACACAGCCTTGGCGCCGCCCTTGAAATAGGCGCCAACAGGCGAAGCGATGACGCAGAAGATGTATTCCTGCGCCGGGCGAACGCCGAGGAAGGCCTCGTTGGCGAACATGAATGGGCGAAGATAGAGGCTGCCGTCGCCCGACGGGATCCAGTTCTTGTCGATGCGCACGAGCTCTTCGACCGCCTTGAGGAAGAGGTCTTCGGGAACCTCGGGCATCGCCATGCGCTCGGCCGACTGGTTGAAGCGCTGGGCGTTCTGCTCGGGACGGAACAGCAGGATGCGGCCATCCTCGGCCTTGTAGGCCTTCATGCCCTCGAAGATTTCCTGGGCATAGTGCAGCACGGCGCTGGCGGGGTCGAGCTCGAGGGGACGGCGCGGCGTGACCTTGGCATCGTGCCAGCCCTTGTCTGATGTCCACTTCGCCAGCACCATATGATCGGTGAAGACCTTACCGAAACCGGGTGTTTCCAGTGCCTTGATACGGTCGGCGTCGGAGACCGGGGACGTGTGGAATTCTATTTTGATTTCATGGGTATTCGACGACGCGGTCATTTCCTGGCACCTTCATAGCCTGTTTGATTTCGGCGGCGACACTACTGCCGCCGGGTGTGCTTTGCAAAGGCCGATTTCGGCTACTTTCGCATTAAAAGACCCGAAAATTGTCACGGTAGCAAACAAATAGGTCAGCAATGTTGACTTATCATTTATTGCGTGGTGTTGTCCAGTAAAGACAAAAAATTACGAGGAAGCCCCATGCTCAATTGGGAAAACATCTTTGCAACGCGTTCGTCGCGGATGCGCGCATCGGAAATCAGAGAGCTCCTTAAGCTGCTCGACCAACCCGACATCATCTCGTTTGCGGGCGGAATTCCCGATCCGGCGCTGTTTCCCGACAAGGAGTTCAAGCAAGCCTATTCGGATATCTTCGACAGCACGGCGGTCAATTCGGCGCTGCAGTATTCTGTCAGTGAAGGCTACAAGCCGCTGCGCGAATGGCTGGTGGGGGAGATGGGGAAGCTCGGCATCTCTTGCAGCCTCGACAACGTCTTCATCGTCTCGGGTTCGCAGCAGGGCCTCGATTATCTCGGCAAGCTGTTCCTGTCGCCCAACGACACCGCGCTGGTGACATGGCCGACCTATCTCGGGGCGTTGCAGGCCTTCAACGCCTATGAGCCGGCCTACGACCAGCTGGCGCCCAACGGCAACCGCACGCCGGCCTCCTACAAGGCGCAAGCCGAGAAGGCTGGCGGCAAGGTTAAGTTCGCCTACCTCTCCGCCGATTTCTCCAACCCGACCGGCGAGACCGTCGACCTCGCAGGGCGCGAAAAGCTGATCAGGCTCGCCGACGAGATGGACATTGCCATTATCGAGGACGCCGCCTACCAGTCGCTGCGCTACGACGGCGAGGCGATCCCGCCGATCCTGTCGCTCGAGATCGCCGAGAAGGGCGACATCGAGAAGACGCGGACGATCTATTGCGGCTCTTTCTCCAAGACGCTGGCGCCGGGCCTGCGCGTCGGCTTCATCGTCGCCAACGCCGCCGTCATCCGCAAGCTGGTGCTGATGAAGCAGGCGGCCGACCTGCATTCCTCGACGATCAACCAGATCGCCATTGCCGAAGTGGCGCGCAAGGGCTTCGACGCCCAGGTCGCCAAGATCAAGGCTGCCTACAGCAAGCGTCGCGACACGATGCTGGCGGCGCTCCAAAAGCACATGCCTGAAGGCGTGACTTGGACGAAGCCGGAAGGCGGCATGTTCGTCTGGGTGACGCTGCCAAAGGGCATGGATGGGGCGAAGCTGCTCGCCAAGGCGATCGAGACCGTCAAGGTCGCCTTCGTGCCGGGCCGCGCCTTCTTTGCCGATGGTTCGGGCGAGAACACCCTGCGCATGAGCTTCTCGTCGAGCAACGAGGAAAAGATCGAGGAGGGCATCGCCCGGCTCGGCAAGCTGATCGCAGGCGAGATCGGCGGCCAGTAGGCCGCCGATGATTTCATGCTATTTGTCGAGGTGGGGGCCGAGCAGGGATAGATCGGCCTCGCCAAGCCTGTCGCTGGCGGTGTTGCGCTGGTGCCAGTAGGGATAGAGCAGCTGCGGCAGGCTGACATCGTCGAGCCGCTTGCGCTCTTCCGCCGACAGCTTCAGGTCGGCCGCCGCCAGATTGTCCTTGAATTGCGCTTCCGTGCGGCCGCCGATGATGACCGACGTCACCGCCTGGCGACCAAGCAGCCAGGCAAGCGCCACCTGGGCTGCCGAGACGTTCCGGCTTTCAGCGACCGATACCAGCGTTTCCACGATATTCCACAGGCGGTTCTCGTCGCGGATCGGCGGTTCCGTCCAGCCGGCGAACTGGCGGGTGCCTTCGGGCGCGGCCTGGTTGCGGCGGTGCTTGCCCGACAGAAGACCGCCGGCAAGCGGGCTCCAGACCAGCACGCCCAGCCCCTGGTCGAGGCTGATCGGCAGCAGCTCGAATTCGGCGTCGCGGGCCTCCAGCGTGTAGTGGATCTGCTGGCTGACGAAGCGTTCGCGGTGCTCGCGCTCGCTGATGCCAAGCGCCTTCATGATGTGCCAGCCGGAGAAGTTGGAGCAACCGACGTAGCGGACCTTGCCCTGCTTGACCAGCGTGTCGAGCGCTTCCAGCGTTTCCTCGAGCGGCGTCTGGCCGTCCCATTCGTGCACCTGGTAGAGATCGATGACATCGGTCTTCATGCGCTTGAGGCTGGCTTCGCAGGCGCTGATCAGGTGGTAGCGCGAGTTGCCGGCATCGTTCGGGCCTTCGCCCATCGGGAAGCGCGCCTTGGTGGCGATTAGCGTGCCGTTCTTCCTGACGCCGCCGAGGATCTCGCCGATGATCTCCTCCGAGGCACCGGCCGAATAGACGTCTGCCGTGTCGATCAAGTTGACGCCGGCGTCGATGCACATGTCGACCAGACGGCGGGCTTCCGAGACGCCGAGGTCGCCCACGGTCTTTGCCCAGCCCTTGCCGCCGAAGGTCATGGTGCCCATGGTGAGGGTCGAAACCCTGAGGCCCGAACGGCCCAACTGACGATATTCCATAAGACTTCCTCCTGTCCCGAAATCGAAAATCAAAACGCGGGCTAGAAGATAGGGGTGAGGGGAACGGGTCAAGGGGCGGACGGCGCGGCGATTGGCAAATGGCAACTGTCACAATCGTGTTAATCCAGCTGTCTAATGAACGGGCCTTCCATCACCGAGGGCATTATCCATGAAGACGATCGTTTCCGCCGCAGCACTTCTCGCTGCCAGCCTCTTTGCCATCCCCGCATCCGCCGAAAACCTGGTGCTCTACACCAGCCAGCCGAACGAGGATGCGCAGGCAACCGTCGATGGCTTCATGGCCGCCAATCCCGATATCAAGGTCGACTGGGTGCGTGACGGCACGCCGAAGATCATGGCCAAGCTGCAGGCCGAGATCGAGGCCGGCAATCCTGTCGCCGACGTTTTGCTGATCGCCGACACGGTGACGCTGGAGCGCCTCAAGGAAGCCGGAAAGCTGATGGCCTACAAGTCGCCTGAGGCCGCCAACTACGACGCATCGCTCTACGACGCCGACGGTTACTACTATTCGACCAAGCTGATCACGACGGGTATCATCTACAACACGTCGGCCTCGCTGAAGCCGACGAGCTGGAAGGATCTGACGAAGCCGGAAGCCAAGGGCCTCGTCACCATGCCGAGCCCGCTGACCTCGGGTGCGGCACTCATCCACGCGCAGACACTTGCCGGCGTCGATGGTCTCGGCTGGGATTTCTACAAGGATCTGGCTGCAAACGGCGCAACCGCTGCCGGCGGTAACGGCGGTATCCTCAAGGCCGTTGCATCGGGCGAGAAGGCCTACGGCATGATCGTCGACTACATGCCAATCCGCGAGAAGGCCAAGGGCGCGCCGGTCGAGTTCGTCTTCCCGACGGAAGGCGTATCCGCCGTGACCGAGCCGGTCGGCATTCTCTCGACCGCCAAGAACGCCGACGCCGCCAAGAAGTTTGTCGATTACGTGCTCTCGGAAAAGGGCCAGGAAGGCTTCGTCAAGCTCGGCTATATCCCGGCGCGCAACGGCATGAAGGTTCCGGAAGGTTTCCCGGCCCGCGACACAATCAAGGTGCTGCCGATCAACGCTGCCTCCGCGCTGAAGAACACCGATGCCGACCTGAAGACCTTCTCGGGCATCTACGGCTCGAACTGATCTCATCTCGATGTACGGATATGTGCGTCCAGGAAACAGCCAGCCCGTCTGGCTGTTTCCTGTTATCGTTCTGATCGTTCTCATCCTCAGCGTGCTGCCGCTTGCGCGGCTGGCGATGACGGGTGTCGCCGCACTCGCCAATGGCGGCGCCATTGCCGTTCTGTCCGATCCGGCGCTCTGGTCGGCGACTTATTACACGCTGGTGACCGCCGTCCTCGGGACGATCATCTCGCTTGCGATCGGCTGCGCCTTCTCCTTCCTGCTGACGCTCACCGATATCAGGGCCAAAGGGCTGATCAGCTTTCTCTTCGTGCTGCCGATGATGATCCCGCCGCAGGTGACGGCACTTGCCTGGGTGCAGATGTCGGGGCCGTCGAGCCCGCTTCTGAAGGCGTTGCATATCGCGCCGCCGCTGGGCTCGCCGCAGCCGCTCTATTCGATCGGCGGCATTGCGCTGCTCTACGGCGTGCAGCATGCGCCGTTGGTCTATCTGGCGCTGCGCGCCAGCCTGATGTCGCTGCCGCGCGACGGGGTCGAGGCGGCGCGTCTTTCGGGGGCGTCCAGTTTCCGGGTGTTTCGCGACATCATCCTGCCGCTGTCGCTGCCGGGGATCATTGCGGGGGCGGCGATCTCGTTCGTCTCCTGCACCGGCAATTTCGGCATTCCAGCCATTCTCGGCATCCCGGCGTCGATCTACACGCTGCCGACGCTGATTTTCACCAAGTTCTCGGCCTTCACCAGCCGCACCTTCGGCGATGTCGCGCTGCTCTCGGCGATCATCGCGATCATCTCGGTGGCGGGGCTTGCGATCCAGGACCGCGCGCTGCGCGGGCGCGATTACCGCGTGCTCGGTTTTTCGGGCGCGACAGCGACCTTCGAGCTCGGATACTGGAAGCTCCTGTTTGCGCCGGTGCTCTGGATCCTCATCTTCTTCATGCTGGCCGCACCCTTTTTCGCGCTGCTCGCGGGCGCGCTGGTGCCGGCCTATGGCGTGCCGCTGACCTTCAAGACGATGACATTCCACGCCTTCTCCGAGATCCTGTTCAGGCAGGCGGTGACGCGCACGGCCTTCGTCAATTCGCTGTCGCTGGCGGCGGGAACCGCCTTGTGTCTCCTTGTGGTGACCGTGCTTGCCGCCTATGCGCTGACGCGGCGCAGGGACCTGTTCGGGCGCGTCGTCGCCAGCGTTATCGAGATTCCGTATTCGCTGCCTGGGATCGTCGTTGCGGTGTCGTTCATCCTCGTCTTCGCGGCACCGATCCCGCTGATCAACGTGACGATCTACGGCACGGTCTGGATCATCCTGATCGCCTATCTTTCGAGCTTCTTCGCTGTCAGCCTCAAGCCTGTCGTCAGCGCCTTCCACCAGCTCGATCCGGCGCTGGAAGAGGCGGCGCGGCTGTCGGGGGCGGGGTTCTTCCGGAGGCTGAAGGATATCATCGTGCCGCTGATCGCGCCGGCGGCCGGCGCCTCGGTGATCCTCGTCTTTTTGATCGCCTGCAACGAGCTCACCATCTCGGCGCTGCTCTGGTCGGCGGGCACGCAGACGCTCGGCGTTGCTATCTACAATCTCGATGACAGCGGCAGCTCCGATCTCGCTTCGGCGCTGTCGGTGCTCGTCGTTCTCATGGTCGTTTTCATGATGCTGCTTCTGGAACTGATGGCAAAGCGGCTGCCGAAGGGAGTTGTGCCGTGGCGAAACTGATCCTCAATCGCGTCGCCAAGGATTTCGGCACCGGCCGCGCTGCCGTCTCCGATCTCTCGCTCGACGTGCGCGAAGGCGGCTTCCTGGCGCTGCTCGGGCCATCCGGTTGCGGCAAGACAACGGTGCTTCGCATGATCGCCGGCTTCGAGACGCCGACGGATGGGTCGCTGCATCTCGGCGAACGGCTGCTCGCCGACGCCTCGCAATCGCTGCCGCCGGAAAGGCGCAACATGGCGATGGTGTTCCAGTCCTATGCGCTCTGGCCGCATATGAGCGTTGCCGACAATGTCGGCTATCCGCTGAAGGTGCGCGGGATCTCGGGCGAGGCCTATCGAAAGAAGGTCGGTGAGGCGCTGTCGACCGTCAGGCTAGAGGCCTATGCAGAGCGGCGTCCGGCCGATCTCTCCGGCGGGCAGCGGCAGCGCGTGGCGCTGGCGCGCTGCCTCGTGACGTCGCCCGACGTGGTGCTGCTCGACGAGCCGCTCGCCAATCTCGATCGGCACCTGAAGCAGGAGATGGAGGAGACGTTTCGCGAGTTCCACCAGCGCTCCGGCGCGACGATGGTCTATGTCACACACGACCAGAGTGAGGCGATGGCGCTGGCGACGGATGTCGCGGTGATGTCGGAAGGGCAGCTGCTGCAGGTGGCGCCGCCGGACGATATTTATGCGCGACCGGAGGGGCGGATC
This sequence comes from Rhizobium sp. S152, assembly GCF_030380735.1. GTDB lineage: Bacteria > Pseudomonadota > Alphaproteobacteria > Rhizobiales > Rhizobiaceae > Rhizobium. The sequence goes on from NZ_JAUDRZ010000030.1 coordinate 594,453, forward strand.
GTCGGCGGGCTGATCGGGCGCGGGGCGATCCTTTCGCTGAGGTCTCCTGATGGTGACGTCAGGCGGCTCGACTGGATGGCGGTCGAGCCGCTGTTCGCAGACGAGGGTGCCTCGTCGTCTCGGTCGGATATTCTGATCCGGCAGGAGGATGTCGTTCTCGGCGGCGAGGGGATCGCGGCGACGGTCGAATCCGTGCTCTACGAAGGTGAGCGCTACGCAGCGCGGCTCAGGCTTGCGGATGGGCAGATCCTCAGGGCTTTCAGCCGGTCGAGGCTTGCCGTCGGCGACGAGGTCCGCGCCATCGTGCGCGGCGCCTGGCGGCTATGATCGGTAAAGCGGGCTTTTCGAAGCGGGATTTGCTGGCTAGTGTTGGCGCAAGACCAACCGGAAGTGCCTGATGTCTTTACGCATTGCCACCTTCAACGTCGAAAACCTCATGACGCGGTTCGACTTCACCGGATTTCGAAACCAGCTGCGCCAGGACCGGGTGATCAAGCTCTTCGAGGTCAGAAGCGAGGGCGTCTACCAGCAGCTGGAGCAGGCCCGCGTCATCGCCTCCACCGACGATACCAGGCAGATGACGGCGCTCGCCATCGCCGATGCGGATGCCGATATCCTCTGCCTGCAGGAGATCGACAACATGGAGGCGCTGCAGGCCTTCGAATACGGCTATCTTTTCCGCATGGTCGGCAACGGCTACCGGCAAAAGTATCTGGTCGAAGGTAATGACAGCCGCGGCATCGACGTCGCGGTGCTGATGCGCGAGGAAACCCGCGACGGACAGAAGATCGAACTCGTCGAGATCAAGAGCCACGCGATGAGCACCTATCGCGAATTCGGTCTCTTCAACGACGAGCTGGCGCAGAACGCCCATATCGACGACAAGATCTTCAAGCGCGACTGCCTGGAGGTTGATCTCAGGATCGGCGGCGTCCCCATGACGCTTTACGTCGTGCACTTCAAGTCGATGGGTGGGCCGCGCGAGGGCGTGGACGGCCGGCGCTATACCATGCCGATTCGCCGCGCCGAGGCGAGGGCGGTTCGGCGGATCATCGAGGATCGCTTCGGGGCTGGAAACACGGATGGCAAGCGCTTCGTCATCTGCGGTGACATGAACGACTACCAGGAGCGCGTCGACGTGATCGGGCGGCGGCGGACCGGCTATTCGTTCAAACATGAGGACGAGAGCGAAAGCGCGCTCGACGAACTCAGCCGCGACGGCTTCGCGGAGAACGTCGTGCGGCGTCGCGATCCCCTCGATCGCTGGACGCTTTATCACGCGCGGGGACCGGAGGAGCAGTGGCTGTGCCAGCTCGATTATATCTGGCTCTCGCCGGCGCTGGCGCGGACCAATGCCGGGCGCCTGCCGGAGATCATCCGCAACGGCCAGCCCTTTCGCACGGTGTTTCCGCCGGGCCAGGCGGTCGAGCGTTATCCTCGCACCGGCTGGGACCGGCCGAAAGCGTCGGATCATTGCCCTGTCGTGATGGAACTCGATTTGAAATGAGTGGATTTGAGATGGATTGTTCAGAGGGTTTCGCCGGCTGGCCGCCGGAGCAGACCGTTTTTCCGGTCGCGGGTCTAGACCTCAAGGTCTTGCCGGGCCGGCACCCCCTTCACCTGTCCGACGAGGCCGCGATCCGGGAAAACTGGGCGAAGGAGACGGCCGCCAACCCGGCGCTGTTCGACGGCGAGATGATCTTCCAGAAGCGGCTGGCGCTGAGCGAAAAGGGGATATCGGGCGAAGCGCATGTCATCCCCTTTTCCTGCTTCATGTGGTGGCGCCGGCAGGCGGACCGGCGTGGCGGCATTCATCTCTTTGCCTATCCCGTCATCGCCACCAATGACGGGGCGCTGGTGGCGATCCGCATGGGCGCGCATACGGCCAATCCCGGCCAGGTCTATTTCGCCGCCGGTTCGCTCGAACCGATGGATGTGGCGGACGGGCGCTGCGACGTGGAGGCCAACATGCGCCGCGAGGTGCTGGAGGAAACCGGGCTGGATCTCAGGGACGCGACTGTCGGCGATAGTTACTATGCCAGCCGCGTGCGGCGCACCGTGACGGTGCTGCGGCTGTTTCGCTTCGACCTTAGCGCCGACGAGATCGTCGAGAAGATCCATGCACACATGCTGGTTGCCGAGGACGACGAGATTGCCGGGCCGGTTGTGATCCGTTCGGCCGACCACTCGGCGCAGCCCTATAACATCGCCATGCTTCCCGTCATCGACTGGTATTTCGCGGAGAATGGCGTCGCTTAACGCCTTGCGCTCGGTTCTCCGGTCGGGCAGTTTGGCGTCACGAGGACCGAGACCAGGAGGAAGATGTGGCGCGCAGCTACAGCGTCTATGACGTATTCACCGACCGCAAGCTCGCCGGCAACCCGCTCGCCATCATCTACGATGCCGATGACCTGAGCGACGAGGCGATGCAGTGCATCGCCAAGGAGATGAACCTTTCCGAGACCGTCTTCGTGCAGCGCCCGGGCAATCCCGCCTATGTCGCCAGAATCAGAATTTTCACGCCTGGCCGCGAGTTGCCCTTCGCCGGGCATCCGACCGTCGGGACGGCGATCGCGCTCGCCGAGCAAGCGCATGGCGGCTCGACGCTCGATCTGGTGTCGGTGCTTGAGGAGAATATCGGGCCGGTGCGCTGCGCGGTCAGGCTGGCGGAAGGCGAGGCGAGCTTCGCCGAATTCGACCTGCCGCGCAAATCGCAGCAGATCAACATGCCGCTCGACCGGCTGGGAATCGCCAATGCGCTGTCGCTGAAAGTGACCGAGATCGGCTTCGAAAATCATGTTCCGTCGCTTTGGAGTGCTGGGGTGCCGTTCCTGATGATCCCGGTGCACGATGTCGGCGCGGCGCAGCGTCTCGATTTCGACCCGCAGCTCTGGGAGGAGACGGTGCCGTTCGTCGATGGCGCGCTGGCCTCGGCCTATGTCTATTGTCGCGGCGGCGTGAACCATGTCGCCAAGTTCCATGCGCGGATGTTTGCGAGCGGCATGGGGATCGTCGAGGATCCGGCGACGGGCTCGGCGGTGGCGGCCTTGTCCGGTGCGATCAACCATTTCGACAAGCTCACCGATGGCCACCACGGAGTGATGGTGGAGCAGGGCGTGGAGATGGGCCGGCCATCCTTCATTCACCTGCACATGGATATCGAGGGCGGGGCGATCGCCAATGCCCGGATCGGCGGCAAGGCCGTGCGCGTCGCCAGCGGCACGTTGGAGCTTTGATTTCATTGATTTTCGGCGTTGCACAAAAAACTTCGAAATTATTCGAAGATTTTTTGGAGAGGCGCTAGACAAGCCGAACGATCCTGTTTATACGCCCCCTCACACCACGCAAACAAGCGCGGCGGACGGGTGATTAGCTCAGTTGGTAGAGCAGCTGACTCTTAATCAGCGGGTCGTAGGTTCGAGCCCTACATCACCCACCATTTTCTTCCTGAAAATAATATCTTACGCTGATTGGATAAATCAGAACCTGAAGCTTGATATCGTCGATTTGTGACCGTTGGATCACAGGCGATCCTTGCCGGTTTTTTCATTTTCGACGCCCTGCTTGAACACGAATCGCCGCTTGATCGCGGGTGCCGATGTGGCAAAGAATAGTGTTCGGGCTGATGGTGGAGTAACAGTGATGAAGACGATCTTGGCGGTTCTGACTGCATTGACGCTTGCCGGATGTACGACGACAGTTCCGCCAATGGAGCCGATACCGGGAAGCCTTACCTATGGCCGCGTCGTGCATTCTCCCTATCGACCGGGAACGGTGGTCAAGCACACGTTTCTCGGAAAGTTGACGGAACGCTCAAACTAACCTCGCAGCGGACCGGTCCGGACTTTCTCGTCGAGTGACGTTTTCCGCTTCCTACGGGAATGCCGAGCCTCGCGGGTCCGTTTGAGCAACTTGCGCAAGAGCCAACCAACGGCAAATCTTGCGTTAATTGAAAATCGTTTGGAACCTATCGCTCACATATTCGTTATTGCGATGTGAGGAGGAGTATATATGACAAACGATTTCAACCGTCCCGATCCTGTACCGACCCGAAGCGGTGGTTCGTCCAGAACCCTGTTGATTGCGCTGGCCGTCATCGTCGTCGTGGTCGCTCTTGCGGTAAGCTATTGGCCGAGATCGGAAAGCGGCGCTCCGCCGGCTTCCGCGCCAACGGCATCCGAGCCCGCGACGCCACCGGCATCTCCGGCAACGCCACCGGCCGCGACACCGCCGGCAGCAACGCCGCCTCCGGCAGCCGAGCCCGCACCGGCAACGCCGCCGGCATCTCCGGCACCCGCCGCACCGGCACCGGCTAACCCGTAATAACATTCAAGGCTCGTCCCAATCGGACGGGCCTTGTTTGTCTGTCGAGGCAAAACGTCGTCGCCATGATTGGTCACTGATCGCTGCGGCGGCTTTTGCGCGTCCATGGGCTTGCCCGCTGTCGGTAATCGAAGTTGCGGCTTGCAATCCACCATCCTTATGTCGTCCACTCATCGCCAATGCGATGAACGAGGGGAGTGAGATCGCCATGAGACTTTCCGCCTGTATAGAGTGGCTGTTCGCTGACGAAGCGGCTGATGTCGCCGACCGTATCCGGCTCGCGCGCAAACACGGCGTAGAGGCTGTCGAATTCTGGAAATGGACCAACAAGGATATCGGCAGCATCGAGCGGGCCTTGAAGGAAACCGGCATGCCGCTGGCGAGCTTCGTCGCCGAGCCGATGATCCCGCTTACCGATATCGCCAACAAGCCGGCCTTTCTGGAGGGGTTGAAAGCGTCGGTCGAGGTGGCGCGGCGGCTGGGCGCGCGGACGCTGATCGCTCAGGCCGGGAACGACCTTGACGGCAGGTCGCGGCAGGAGCAGAGGGACGCGCTGACCGAGACGCTGGCGGCCGCCGGCGAGGTGCTTGCCGGCAGCGGGGTACGCCTCGGCGTGGAGCCCCTCAACACGCTGATCGACCATGTGGGCTATTTTCTGCCCTCGACGCGCGAGGGGCTCGATATAGCAAGAGCGACCGGCCGGGAGGAGATCGGTATCATCTACGACGTCTACCATTCCGCTGTAATGGGCGAGGATACGGCCGATGTCATCGGCTCCGACATCGACGGCGTGCTGCATATCCATATTGCCGACCATCCCGGCCGCAACGAGCCGGGCAGCGGTGGGATCGACCTGAAGCAACGGGTGGACTGGCTGTTTGCCAGTGGTTATGAGGGTGCGGTGGGGCTCGAATATCGGCCGCTCAAGCCGAGCGCCGAGACGATCGCCGCCACGCGTCGCCTTCTGGGCTGAGCGGGACGTCGTTGATTCTTCACAATCGCCGCCATTCCAATTGGCAGCCGGCTACACCATCTACGGGATCATGAGGGCTTCTCCGCCTTGCCGGCGGAGGTCGATTTTATTCATTTTGGAGCGGCGCCATGTCATCGGTTTCACAGGAAGTTCGAACCTCTAGGGCCCATCGGGAGGGCATCTGGCCCTCCGAGCGCAACGGCATTCTCGATTGGCTGATCAACGATACGCGCGACCAGCGGTTCATCGACAATATCCTGGTCGAGATGTGCGAGCGGCTACGCGAGGCTGGCATTCCCGTCGCGCGGTCAACCCTGCATTTCCGCACGCACCATCCGCAGTGGCTTGGTGCGCGCATCCTGTGGACGACAGGATTGAAGGAGGCGAAGATCACCACCTTCGACTACGGCGTCGAGACCACCTCGCAGTTTCTCAACAGCCCCGTCAACGATATTTTCAGTGGTGCCGCCGAGGTGCGCCAGAGGCTGGATACGATGCGCGAGGGCGATGGGCATTATCCGTTCTATGACGAGCTGCAGCGCGATGGGCTGACCGATTACATCGCCTGGCCGATGTACCACACGCTCGGAAAGCGCCACATCATGACCTTCTGCAGCGACAGGCCGGGTGGCTTCACACCGGAACATGTAGCGTTCCTCAAGGATCTCCTGCCCGCCGTCACGCTGGTTACGGAAATCCGCATCAAGAACATCATGGCGCGCACGCTGCTGCAGACCTACGTCGGCCCGCATGCGAGCGAGCAGATTCTCGCCGGCGCGACCACGCGCGGTAGCGGCGCCACCGTCGGCGCGGCGATCCTCATCTGCGACCTGCGCGATTTCACCAATATCTCCGACCACTGGCCGCGCGACGACGTTATCGACCTGCTGAACGGCTATTTCGACGCGATGTCGGAACCGATCGAAAAGCATGGGGGCGAGATTCTTAAATTCATGGGCGACGGCATGTTGGCCATCTTCCCGCTCACCGACCCCAATGCCTGCGCCAACCTGCTGCAGGCGATTCGCGAGGCGCAGGTAGGCATGGAAACGCTCAATGAGCAGAACAGGCGGGATGGTCGACAAGTGCTGCGCTATGGAATTGGTGTGCATGTCGGTGACGTCATGTACGGCAATATCGGCTCGCGCCGGCGGCTGGATTTCACGGTCATCGGTCCGGCCGTCAATATCGCTTCGCGGCTTGAGGCGCTGACCAAGGAGATCAAGCGGCCGGTGCTTCTGTCACGCGCCTTCGTCGAACTGGCGGGGTGCCAAAAGGCGATGGAAAGCCTTGGTTCCTATCCGCTCAGGGGCCTCGGCGAGCCCGTGGATGTGTTCGCCTTTTCAGCGGCGTAACGCAGGAAGCGGTTGAGTGCTCCCCGGGTGCCGGGCCGGTGGGCCGGGAGGGGTTGATCTGCGGCGGCAACGGCGGCAATGTCGGTCGACAGCAAGCCGCCGTGGGGGCGGCCGGCACCATCCCGGGGTGCCGTCGCGTGGAGGGCATCAGGTTTGGATATCGCTCGGTCTCGTGCCTTTCTGGCGTCCCTGTTTCAAACGGCGGTGGCGGCGGCGGACCCCTACGACGCGATCGTTAGGCATCTGCCGCAGCGCCCCAAGGGGCGAACCATTGTCGTCGGCGCCGGCAAGGCCGCGAGCCAGATGGCAGCCGCGTTTGAGAAGGCATGGGACGGCCCCCTCGACGGTCTGGTGGTAGCGCGGCACGGGCCGGTGGAGAGCTGCGCGCAGACGGGTATCCTCCAGGCGGCCCATCCGGTGCCCGACCGGGCCGGTCTGGTCGCGGGCGAGGCGCTACTCAATCATCTGCATGGGCTGACCGGTGACGATCTGGTCGTGGCGCTGATTTCGGGCGGCGGCTCTTCGCTGCTGCCGGCGCCGCCCTTTGGCTTTACGCTGGCCGACGAGATCGCGCTTAACGAAGCACTGCTGGCGTCGGGCGCGCCGATATCGGCGATGAACGTGATCCGCAAGCACTTCTCGCGAATCAAAGGTGGCCGCTTGGCGGCGCAGGCCTACCCGGCGCGGGTCGTCAGCCTCGTGGTCTCCGACGTTCCCGGCGACAACCCCGCCTTCGTCGCTTCTGGCCCCACCGTGCCCGACCTGTCGGACGCGGAGGAGGCATTGAGGCTGATCCGCAATTATCGCATCGAACTCGATCCGCGCATGATCGACCACATCCGTTCCGTAAGGGCGCCACGCCCGGAGGACACGGTCTTTGCGCGTAACGAGGTGTATGTCATCGCCTCGGCCCGCGTTTCGCTCGATGCGGCCGCGGCACATGCGCGTGCCGAGGGCGTAGAGCCGATCATACTGTCCGATTGCATTGAGGGCGAGGCGCGCGATATCGGGCGCATGCATGCCGCGCTCGCCAAGGAGTTCGCGCAAACGCAGCGCATCGCCCAGAAGCCATTCGTTCTTCTGTCCGGCGGCGAGACGACGGTGACGATCGGCGGCGGCAGCTACGGCAAAGGCGGGCGCAACTCCGAACTGCTTTTATCCTCGGCGCTCGACCTGCAGGGCACCGATGGCATCGTCGGGCTCGCGGCCGATACCGATGGCATCGACGGCTCGGAAGACAATGCCGGCGCTTTCTGCGACGGTACGACGGTGGCGCGGATCCGGGCGAGGGGCGGCGACGCCCGTGCGCTTCTCTCCGGCCACGACGCATGGTCCGCCTTCGACCTGATCGACGACCTTTTCGTGCCAGGGCCGACAGGAACCAATGTGAATGATTTCAGGGCGTTCGTGGTGAGCTGAGGGAGGCTGTCTAGCGCCCTCGGGACGCTACAGGCGCGAGCTCAACAATAGCTCGAAAGACCGGCTGTAGTGTTTTGATTGTTCTTGAAAATCAATCTCGCAACGCGAGAGAAGTGGCACGCCCTAGGGGAGTCGAACCCCTCTTCCCAGAATGAAAATCTGGTGTCCTAACCGATAGACGAAGGGCGCTTCCTTCGTGGTGGCGCCCTTATAATCAGGCACTTGGATTCCCGCAAGCGGCAAAACGCGAAAAAATGGGAATGGCGTCATTTTTTCTTCATCTGGGCAAATGTCCACTGGGATAACGTAGCCATCTATCTGATATCTATGACGTATTTCCTGCATTGTCGGTGGTCGCCAGCGCGGGCGAGTAGGCTTGAAAGGCGTTTCCGCCGGATGGCGTCGAACAAGTCTTCGATACCGGCGCAGGGCAGGTCATCCGCTGCCATAAGTCCTTCCGTGGCAAACGAAAATCGCATCCGCCCTTCGCCCAAATTGTCGCGTTGACAAGAAAATCGGCCGGACGGATAGTTCGCCATGCCCCCATCCGTGGCATTGGAGGAAGATCATGATCAAGCATCTGACTATTCTTGCATCCGTTTCCCTGCTCGGCGCGCTTGCCTTCGCATCGCCATCCGCGGCGCTCTCGATGAAGGAGTGCAGCGCCAAGTACAAGTCGGCTCAGGCCGACGGTTCCGCCAAGGACATGAAGTGGAACGATTTCCGCAAGGCCCAATGCGGAGCGGATGCCACCGCCGAGCCCGATGTCACGCTTGCGACCGGCGAGGAGCCGGAAAAGCCGACGACCAAGGCTCCGTCAGGCGTCAAATTCCCGACGGCCATCTCGACGAAGTACAGCAGCGAAACGCCCGGCAAGGGCCGCATGCACACCTGCGTCGACGCCTATCACCAGAACAAGGACGCCAACACCCTGAACGGCCTGAAATGGATCCAGAAGGGCGGCGGTTTCTACAGCCTCTGCAATGCCAAGCTGAAGGGCTGAGTTCGGCACTGCCAAGCTTTACGGGGACGGCAGCCGCCGTCCCGCCGGTCGGTTGGATCGCAGTCGGAACCGTCTTCATTCAATGGGTCGCCGACGGTGGCTCCGCTGCCCGTCGTCATGCTTGGCCTCGTGCCGAGCATCTGCCGGTCCCTCCATTCGCGCGACGTGAATGGACACTTGGCGCCCAGCGGCCGCATCCCCCGCCTTGGCTTCACCCACTCTGCTTGACCCACACCGTTGCATTGCCGGCGGCGTGCTTAGATCCCTCGGCACGTTGGCCGAGGATGACGCCGAGAATGGGGAGGCGTCGGCGTTTCTCTCGATCGCCACCGCCTCTTTCGGGCCTTACGCCAGAATCCGCCGCAGCCTGCCGCCCTCGGCGGTGATCCCATATAAAAACCCGCCGCGGCATGGCCGGGCGGGTCGTCAAGCGTAGCGGCTGGAGCCGATCGTCCTAGTGCAGGATCTGGCTCAGGAAGAGCTTGGTGCGCTCGTGCTGCGGATTGTCGAAGAACTCGGCCGGCGAGTTCTGTTCGACGATCTGGCCCTGGTCCATGAAGATCACGCGGTTGGCGACCTGGCGGGCGAAGCCCATTTCGTGGGTGACGCAGAGCATGGTCATGCCTTCTTCGGCAAGGCCGACCATAGTCTCCAGCACTTCCTTGATCATCTCGGGATCGAGCGCCGAGGTCGGCTCGTCGAACAGCATGATCTTCGGGTTCATGCACAGCGACCGGGCGATCGCCACGCGCTGCTGCTGGCCGCCGGAGAGCTGGCCCGGATACTTGTTGGCCTGCTCGGGAATCTTGACGCGCTTGAGGAAGTGCATGGCGATCTCTTCGGCCTGCTTCTTCGGCATCTTGCGCACCCAGATCGGCGCCAGCGTGCAGTTTTCCAGGATCGTCAGGTGCGGGAAGAGGTTGAAATGCTGGAACACCATGCCGACTTCGCGGCGCACTTCGTCGATCTTCTTCAGGTCGTTGGTCAGTTCGACGCCATCGACGATGATCTGGCCCTGCTGGTGCTCTTCCAGACGGTTGATGCAGCGGATCATCGTCGATTTGCCCGAGCCCGACGGACCGGCGATGACGATGCGCTCGCCGCGCATGACCTTCAGGTTGATGTCGCGCAGCACGTGGAAATCACCGTACCACTTGTTCATGCCGATGATCTCGATGGCAACATCCGTTGCCGACACGGTCATCTTCTTGGGTTGGGCTTCAGCCATGATTTTTCCCTTACGTCTTATCGTTTGTGGCCAGTGTCGAGATGGCGTTCGATGAAGTTTGAATAGCGTGACATGCCGAAGCAAAAAAGCCAGAAAACGAAGCCGGCGAAGATCAGCCCGGTCAGCGGCGTCACGGCGCTTGCCCAGTTGGCATCGGAGAAATTCAGCCGCACGATGTTCAGAAGGTCGAACATGCCGATAATAGACACCAGCGAAGTGTCCTTGAAGGTGCCGATGAAGGTGTTGACGATGCTGGGAATGACCAGCTTGAGCGCCTGCGGCATGATGATCAGCCGCGTCTTCTGCCAGTAGCCAAGACCGAGCGAATCGGCGCCCTCGAACTGGCCCTTCGGAATGGCCTGCAGGCCGCCGCGAATGACTTCCGCCATGTATGCCGACGTGAAGATTGACATGCCCACCAGCGCGCGCACGAGCTTGTCGATGGTCCAGCCGGTCGGCAGGAACAGCGGCAGCATGACGCTCGCCATGAACAGGACGGTGATCAGCGGGATGCCGCGGATGATCTCGATGAAGCCGACGCAGACCATGCGGATGACGGGCATCTTCGACCGGCGCCCGAGTGCCAGCAGGATGCCGAACGGCAGCGACACCGCGATGCTGACGAAGGAGAGGATGAGCGTCACCATCAGCCCGCCCCAGAGCGGCGTCTCGACGATTTCGAGGCCGAAGCCGCCATAGAGCAGCCAGAACGACAGGACCGGAAGAACGAGGAAGAGCAGGATCGCGTTCAAACCCTTGCGCGGCGCCTTGGGGATCAGCATCGGAACCAGCAGGGCGACGAAGAGGATGCCGACCAGCGTCGGGCGCCAGCGTTCCATCAGCGGATAGCGCCCGAAGATGAACTGGTCGTATTTCGCCGACACGAAGGCCCAGCAGGCACCGCTCCAGCCGTCCGGCCAGATGCCGCCCTGCACCGTCGTCGCGCAGAAGGTACGATCCGTGCCCTGCCATACGGCCTGGATGAACAGCCAGTTGATCATGTGCGGCAGCACCCAGGCGAGGAGGGCGAGCGCGACGATCGTCAGCACGACATCCTTGGGCGTTGCGAGCAGGTTCTTGCGGATCCAGGCGCCGGCACCCCGCTCTCCGGCGGGCGCCGGTTCAGGGGTGAGCATGCTGGTTCTCACGAACGAGGTGTTGGAACCTGACATCTTATCTCTCCACCAGGGCCATCTTGGCGTTGAACCAGTTCATGAACAGCGACGTCAGGATGCTGAGCGTCAGGTAGACGATTGCCCAGATCAGCACGACCTCGACGGCCTGGCCGGTCTGGTTGAGGATCGTGCCGCCGACGGCGACGAGATCCGAGAATCCGATGGCGATCGCCAGGGACGAGTTCTTCGTCAGGTTGAGATATTGGCTGGCGAGAGGCGGGATGATGATGCGCATCGCCTGCGGCACCACGACGAGGCGGGTGACGCTGGACGGATGCAGCCCGAGCGCGCCGGCCGCTTCCGACTGACCTTTCGGCACGCCGCGAATGCCGCCGCGAACGATCTCGGCGATGAACGATGCGGTGTAGAAGGACAGGGCCAGGAACAGCGACATGAATTCCGGTCCGACGACCGAGCCGCCGGTGAGGTTGAATTTGCCGGCAACTGGCACGTCGAAGGACATCGGCATGCCCGACACCAGGAAGGCAAGCACCGGCAGCCCGACGATCAGGCCGATCGACACCCAGATGGTGTGGAACGGTTTGCCGGTCGCCGCCTGCCGCTTGTGCGCCCAGCGCGCCATGACGACCACGGCTATGATCGCGATCACGAGGGCGGCCAGTACGGCCAGCATGCCGCTCTCGAAGACCGGGCGCGGGAAGGCGAGGCCGCGATTGTTCAGGAACATGCTGAAGGGCAGGTGCAGGGATTCGCGCGGCTGCGGCAGCACGGCCAGAACGCCCTGGTACCAGAAGAAGATGACCAGTAGCGGCGGGATATTGCGGAACACCTCGACATAGACGGTGCACAGCTTGGCGATCAGCCAGTTGTGCGAGAGACGCCCGATGCCGACGATGAAGCCGATGATCGTCGCAGTGATGATGCCGGTGACGGCAACGAGGATCGTGTTAAGGATGCCGACGATGAGCGCGCGCTGATACGTCGAATCGCTGGAATAGCCGATGAGCGACTGGCCGATCTCGAAGCCGGCGCGTCCGCGCAGGAAGCCGAAGCCGGAGGCCGTGTTGCTGCGTGCGAGGTTCTGCGCCGTGTTGTGCGCGATCCACCAGACGCCCGCCACCAGGACGACGAGGGTCAATATCTGAAAAAAGATGCCCCGGTATTTCGGGTCGTACATCAGTGAACGGAAGCTCCCGCCGGAGCTTTGCAAAGGAGTCGTTCCCACAGCCTCTTGCGTCATGCCGAGCCAATTCCCCTATGTGCCCTTGATGGGCTTTTTTTTATTTGCTGCTGCTTTTGCTGAGGGAAAGGCGGCGATCGCCGCCTTTCCAACGCGTTACGTGTCGTGCTTAGCGGACCGGAGGAGCGTACTGGATGCCGCCCTTGTTCCACAGCGCGTTCAGGCCGCGTTCGATCTTGAGCGGGCTGCCCTGACCGATGTTGCGCTCGAACACTTCGCCGTAATTGCCGACGTTCTTGATAATGTTGTAGGCCCACTCGTTGGTGAGGCCGAGGTCGGTACCGATCTTGGTATCGGCTTCGGTGCCGAGGAAGCGCTTGATGTCGGGGTTCGGCGAGTTCTTCATCTCGTCGACATTGGCCTGGGTGATGCCGAATTCCTCGGCGTTCACGAGCGCGTAAGCGGTCCACGAGACGATGTCGAACCACTGGTCGTCACCCTGGCGAACGGCCGGGCCAAGCGGCTCCTTGGAGATGATCTCCGGGAGAACCATGTGCTCGTCGGGGTTCTTCAGCGTCAGGCGAAGCGAATAGAGGCCCGACTGGTCGGTCGTGTAGACGTCGCAACGGCCGGCGTCATAGGCGGCGTTGACTTCCTCGAGCTTGTCGAAAACGACAGGATTGTACTGCAGGTTGTTGGCCTTGAAGTAGTCCGCGAGGTTGAGTTCGGTGGTCGTGCCGGACTGGACGCAAATGGCGGCGCCGGAAAGCTCGAGGGCCGACTTCACGTTCAGGCTCTTGCGTACCATGAAGCCCTGGCCGTCATAATAGGTGACCGGGCGGAAGTTGAAGCCGAGCGCGGTATCGCGGTTGATGGTCCAGGTCGTGTTACGCGACAGGACGTCGATTTCGCCGGACTGAAGGGCCGTGAAGCGCTCCTTGGCATTGGTGGGCGTGTACTTCACCTTGGTCGGGTCGCCAAAAACAGCCGAAGCCACAGCCTTGCAGAAGTCGACGTCGAAACCGGCCCAATTGCCGGACGCGTCGGGCTGCGCAAAGCCCAGAAGGCCCGTATTGACGCCGCACTGGATAAACCCCTTTGCCTTGACGTCTTCGAGCGTCGTGGCGGATGCTGCCGAAGCGCCAAGTCCGAAAACTGCTGCGCCGATCGCGGCGGACAGAAGCTTGATCTTCATTTTCCCAACCTTTTCCTTTGTCTTATATTTTCTTGTGGGGGCGTCGCCTGAAGCAAGCGACCCCGCCATATGACCCGGCACCCTCCCGGCGCGAGTTGTTCTATCACAGTCGCAAATGTCACCATGGTCAAGTGTCACAGCGTAAGATTGCGTGATATTTCGGCAATTCGTGAAATCGAGCGGGAAAAACAGGCAAATGATCAGAAAATGTGCGGCATTTGATGTGTAAATTCGCACAAAGTTACTGATATATCTGTAGAATTCGTCGGTACGGTGTCCGGCGACCGATCTCCCACCGGGGTTGACCGGGAAAGCTGGCCGGTTCAGAAAGTTCGGCGATTGCATTCGCACGCCAGAGGCTTCTCCCGATATGACTGAAAAAGACAGCCCGCTTCACAACGCCGGTATAAACACGCGTCTTTCCCACCTCGGCAACAAGCCGTTCGACTACCACGGCTTCGTCAATCCGCCGGTGGTGCACGCTTCGACAGTGCTGTTCCCGAATGCGAAGGCGATGGAAACGCGCGCGCAGAAATACACCTACGGCACACGCGGCACGCCCACCACGGATGCGCTCTGCGAGGCGATCGACGCGCTGGAGGGATCGGCGGGTACGATCCTGGTGCCGTCGGGTCTCGCCGCCGTCACGGTGCCGTTCCTGGCCTTTCTCTCGTCGGGCGATCACGCACTGATCGTCGATTCGGTCTATGGTCCGACCCGTCATTTTTGCGATACGATGCTGAAGCGCCTCGGCGTCGAAGTAGACTATTACGACCCGATCATCGGTGCCGCCATGGAGACGCTGATCAAGCCGAACACCAGGCTGGTCCACACCGAGGCGCCAGGCTCCAACACCTTCGAGATGCAGGATATCCCCGCAATCGCGGCGATTGCCCACAAGCACGGCGCCGTCGTCACGATGGACAACACCTGGGCGACGCCGGTCTATTTCCGGCCGCTCGATTATGGTGTCGATATCTCGATCCACGCCGCCACCAAGTATCCGTCCGGCCATTCCGACATCCTGATGGGCACGGTCTCGGCCAATGCCAAGCATTGGGAGCAGCTGCACGAGGCCAATATCACGCTCGGCATCTGCGGCGCGCCTGACGACGCCTACCAGATCCTGCGCGGCCTGCGCACCATGGGCGTTCGCCTCGAGCGACACTATGAGAGCGCGTTGACGGTTGCCAAGTGGCTGGAGGGCCGCGACGACGTCGCTTCCGTGCTGCATCCGGCGCTGCCGAGCTTCCCGGGCCACGATCTCTGGAAGCGCGACTTCAAGGGCGCCAGCGGCATCTTCTCCTTCGTGCTCGCCGTCGATGAACCGGAGAAGTTCAAGCCCAAGGCGCACGCCTTCCTCGACGCGCTCAACATCTTCGGTCTCGGCTGGTCCTGGGGCGGTTTCGAAAGCCTCGCCGTCCACGTCTATCTGGGAGACCGCCGCATTCGCAAGGCGCCGAAGGAGGGGCCGGTCATCCGCCTGCAGATCGGCCTCGAAGATGTGGCCGATATCAAGGCCGATATCGAGCGCGGCTTTGCGGCTGCCAAGGCGGTCTGAGGACGTAAGGCGAGGGGATCGGTCGCGTCGTCAGCCGACGGCGCGGTAGCCATAGACCCAGTCGAGATCCGCAGCCAGGCTTTGCGGTGGCCTGAGCGACAGCACGATATCGCGGCCGATGCGGATCGGCCCGCGCGCGTGATAGGCGAACTGGTTGAAGGCGCCGCGTTGCCTGAGCCGGTTGATGCGCGGAACCCGGTGCGCCTCGAACAGCGGCAGGGCCTCGGCAACCGGGCGCGTTGCCACGAAGCCGGCAAGCTCATAGCCGTCCTCGATAGCCATCGCCGCACCCTGGGCCGCGAACGGCATCATCGCGTGGGCGGCATCGCCGATCAGCACCGTGTCGCGGCCGTTCTGCCATTTGCCCGGTGTAGCCTCGTAGAGCGGCCAGAAATTCATGCCGTCGGCCTTGTCGAAGAGCGCTGTCAGCGCTCGGTTCCATCCCTTGAAGCGGGAGGTCAGTTGCTCGCGCTGCGTCTCGCTCGGCTGGCTGAGCCACGCATGCGCGCCGCTGTTGCCGGCGACGATCGCCACCATGTTGAAATTGCCGGTCTCGCGCAGCGGGTAGCAGACGAGATGTGCGGCCGGGCCGAGGAAGACGGAGACGTTCTCGCGGTCGAAGAAATCAGGTGCGCTGTCGGTGCTCACGGTGAAGCGATAGGCGATATTGCCGGAAAACCGCGCCGTCGGGCTACCCTCGATCCGCTGCCGCAACCGCGACCAGACGCCGTCGGCGCCGACGGTCAGGTTTGCCGGACGTTGCGTGTCGGGCAGCGCGGCTGCGTCGATGCGCGCGCCGAGATGAAGTTTGCAGAGCGGGTTGTCGGCAACGGCGGCAAGCAGCGCCGATTGCAGCGTCGCGCGGTGAAGCACGCCATAGGGCGCACCCCAGCGCGCCCGGGCGAACGGGCCGGAGGGGACAGATGCGATCTTGCGGAGCGACGTGCCCGAGATCAGCCGGATCGATTGCGGCTCCAGCCAGACATCGGTCAGCCGGTCGAGCACGCCCAGGTCGTCAAGAATATGCGCGGCGTTCGGCGATATCTGCAGGCCCGCGCCGACCTCGGTCAGCTCGGGCGCCTGCTCGAAGATGTCGGAGCTTATCCCGCGCCTGGAAAGCGCCAGAGCAGCCGTAAGGCCCGCAACCCCGGCGCCGATGATGGCGGCGTGTTCGGCCGGCATGGCGTATCCGATCTAGAAGGAAAGGCTTCAGGCAGCCTTGACGTGGAAGACGCAGCCGGCCGGATTGGTCTGCGTCGCCTTCAGCGAACCGTTGAAACGGTAGAGCGTCGAGCAGTAGGAGCAGACCTTCTCGTCGTCATCGCCCATGTCGATGAAGATGTGCGGATGGTCGTAGGGAACCGAGGCGCCGGTGCACATGAATTCCTTCACGCCGACTTCGATAACGCGGTGACCGCCGTCGTTCTGGAAGTGAGGAATGTTGTGGCCGGCCATGTCGATCTCCGAATGCTTTGAAATGTGCGCGGACCTTATAATCCTTCGTAGCAAATGTGTAGAGCCAAACCGACGAAGGCGGCGCGGTTTTTTAGGGCAGGTTTTACGACGAGAAGGGTTTTCGTATGGGAACCGATAAAATAAGGTCCGGCAAAAAAGGACAGCCTCGATGAATTTGAATACGCCCGTCTTTTCCAGCTTCACCCATGACGGACTGGAATTTGCTTTCTTCGACGAGGGCGATCCTTCCGGTGCGCCGGTTCTTCTCATTCACGGCTTCGCTTCGACGGCGAACGTCAACTGGGTACATCCCGGCTGGCTGAAGACGCTTGGTGATGCCGGCTACCGGGTGATCGCCATCGACAACCGCGGCCACGGCGCCAGCGCCAAGCCGCGCGACGCCGAAGCCTACCGCCCCTGGCACATGGCCGGCGACGCCATCGCGCTGCTCGATCATCTCGGCATTCCAGAGGCCAACATCATGGGCTATTCGATGGGCGCCCGCATCTCCGTCTTTGCCGCGCTCGCAAGCCCCGACCGCGTCCGCTCGCTGGTGCTTGGCGGGCTCGGCATCGGCATGACCGACGGTGTCGGCGACTGGGATCCGATCGCCGATGCGCTGCTCGCTCCTTCGATCGACACCGTGACCCATGCGCGCGGCCGCATGTTCCGTGCCTTCGCCGACCAGACGAAGAGCGACCGCGAGGCGCTTGCCGCCTGCATCCGCGGATCGCGCGATCTGGTCGCCCGCGGCGATATGGGCCGCATCGAGGCGCCGACGCTGATCGGCGTCGGAACCAAGGACGATATCGCGGGTTCCCCCCAGGAGCTGGCGGCCCTGATGCCGCACGCGACCGCCCTTGATATCCCCGGCAGAGACCACATGTTGGCCGTAGGCGACCGGGTTTTCAAGGCGGCGGTTCTCGAATTCTACGCCGAAGTCGCTGGCGGGTGACATCGGTCGCATCGCGCATCGCGATATGCATAACCATCCCGGAAGCGTTGCGGGATAACCCATTTATGTCAGCGGATTTTTAGCTTATAACGAGGCAAATCCGACGGGATACTGAGGAGACCTCCATGGTCGCAAAGACAGACATTCGTCCACTCGAGACGGCAGGTTCGATCAAGCAGGTGGATCCCATCTGGGACAGCCTGCGCGAGGAAGCACGCGTGGCCGCGGAAGCCGATCCGGTTCTCGCCGCGTTTCTCTATTCGACCGTGCTCAACCACCGCTCGCTGGAAGAATGCGTCATCTACCGGATCTGCGAGCGCCTCGATCATCCCGACATGCAGGCGATCCTGCTGCGTCAGACATTCGACCAGATGCTGGCCGACTGGCCGGAATGGGGTTCGATTCTGCGCGTCGATATCCAGGCGGTCTACGACCGCGATCCGGCCTGCCTGCGCTTCATGGAAGCCGTGCTCTACTTCAAGGGTTTCCACGCCCTGCAGACGCATCGCCTTGCCCATTGGTTGCTTGAGCGCGGCCGTCGCGATCTGGCGCTCTATCTCCAGAGCCGCTCGTCGAGCATATTTCAGACCGACATCAACCCGGCCGCCCGCATCGGCAAGGGCATCTTCCTCGATCACGCCACCGGTCTGGTGGTGGGCGAAACGGCCGTCATCGGCGATAACGTCTCCATCCTCCACGGCGTCACCTTGGGCGGCACCGGCAAGGAAGGGGCGGACCGCCACCCGAAGATCGGAACCGGCGTGCTGATCGGCGCCGGCGCCAAAATCCTCGGCAATATCGAGATCGGTCACTGCTCGCGCATCGCCGCAGGCTCGGTCGTGCTGAAGGCGGTGCCGCCGAAAACGACGGTCGCAGGCGTTCCGGCGAAGGTGGTCGGAGAGGCCGGTTGTTCCGAGCCGTCGCGATTGATGGACCAGGTGATCGGCGCCGATATTTGAGACAAAGTGGGCTGTAGAGGTTCGGACGAATAGCCCGGGATTACGCGGGGATAGCGGATTGCATCCGCCCTCGCGACTTTACAGTCCAGTCTTTCCCGTGCAAGAAGCGGCCACCGAGACCGCTCAGGAGATGCAGTGTGAAGCCAGAAGAAATCAAGAAACTCGACGCCTATTTCAAGCGCACGTTCAACCCGCAGGTGGTCGTAAAGGCACGTCCGCGCAAGAACGATTCCGCTGAAGTCTACCTCGACGACGAGTTTCTGGGTGTCGTTTACATCGACGACGAGGACGGCGACCGTTCCTATAACTTCTCGATGGCGATCCTCGACGTCGACCTCTAAGAACGGGCTGGCGGCGAACGTATTTTCGCCGCGCCGATCAGACCACGGGGCGCAGGATGTGCGGCCTGCCTTGCGGATCGCGCGTCAGTCGCGGTCCGGCGACCGGCCCCGGTAGTCGCATCGGCGATACCGGCTGCGGGCGGCAATCGCAGAACGAATATCCCAAATCGCGATTTTTCTCTGGACCCGCCGGCCGCGTGCTCCATGTCTGTTGTTGAGCATGTGCTCAGGTTCAGGGAAGGGATGCCGGGAATGGGTATTTTCGACAAGATAAAGCACGCGATCTTCGGTGAAGCTCAGGCCGCGCAGGCCGCACCTGCGGCGCCCAAGATCGAGCCCGCGCAGGCGCCGATCTCGCCCTCCGCCGCTCCGTCACCGGCGCCGGCTCCCGCTGGTTCCGCCCCGGCAACATCCGCACCTGCAACCGCGATCGATATCGTGCCGCTGCTCGATGCCGCGGTGAAGAAGAGTGGCCAGAAGCTGGATTGGCGCCGCTCCATCGTCGACCTGATGAAGGCCGTCGGAATGGATGCGAGCCTGACCGAGCGCAAGGAACTCGCCGCTGAACTCGGCTACACCGGCGACACTCACGACAGCGCTGCCATGAACATGTTCCTGCACAAGGCGCTGATGAAGCGGCTGTCGGAAAATGGCGGCAAGGTGCCGGCCGATTTGCTGGATTAGAGACATCATTCGACGCCGCGGAAAGATTTTTGCCGAAGCCGGTAGTCGCGGTGTGCTGATATATTTTAGCAAAAACAAGTGGAGGCCTTGCCTGATCGCGGCAAGGCCATTTTCATGACGTCTAAATCAACCATCAATTGTTTTGCGACGCACAAGATCGCTTGACTATTTGTGCGCTGCAGCTAACATTTCGGCGACAGAAGCCAAATGGAGGATGGTCATGTTCAATTTCGACGACGCCAATCGCAAGAGCAAGGAAGCCATCGATACGATGCTGAAGAGCTATTCCGATACGGCCAGAGCCTTTCAGGCGATCGCCACCGAGACGGCGGAATATTCGAAAAGCGCTTTCCAGGATGCGGTGACGCATTTCGAGACCCTGTCGGGCGCACGCAGCTTCGAAACGGTCTTTGAACTGCAGACGAATTACGCGAAGTCCGCCTACGAGGGTTTCGTGGCCGAGGCGACCAAGCTCGGCGAGATGTATTCCGACATCGCCAAGAACGCCTACAAGCCCTACCAGGCGCCTGTGGCTGCTGCCGTCAAGGCTGCCAAGACGCCCGCGACGGTAACGCCTGCGGCGGCGTGATCGCCTTGCGGCGCCACCGCACCCCTTGAAAATCGAAGACCGGCTACGCACCTGCGGGCCGGTCTTTTTCGTTTGCGGCGAAAAGCCTTCGTTTCCGGCACTTGTTTTTGTGTCTTTGCATCAAGTCCGTTCGAATTGTGATTGCAGTGTGAAGCGAGGGGCTTAAAATCGCGCTATTATGAACTAAGTTAGTAGTCAGTTGTTCGGTGGGTAAAGCATTCTCCCAGGCACCGCCGGACAGATCGAGGAATGAATGGAAATGATCGTAAAACCGATCCGGATGCAAAACGATGGCGAAAGGAACGGGGACAACGGAAATCGCGGAACCTCGGTCATTACACGTACGAAACCGAAGACCAAGAAGCCCAACCTGTACCGCGTGCTTATCCTGAATGACGACTACACTCCCATGGAATTCGTCATCCATATTCTGGAGCGCTTTTTTCAGAAGGATCGGGAAGGTGCCACCCGCATCATGCTTCATGTCCATAATCATGGCGTCGGTGAATGCGGAATATTTACATACGAGGTGGCGGAGACCAAGGTAAGCCAGGTGATGGACTTTGCCCGGCAGCACCAGCATCCGCTGCAATGCGTCATGGAAAAGAAGTGAGGATCTGAACGTGCCAACATTTTCGCCTAGCTTAGAGAAGGCGCTCCATCAGGCACTGACCTTTGCCAACGAGCGGCACCACGAATACGCGACGCTCGAGCATCTGTTGCTCGCCCTGATCGACGATGCCGATGCGGCCGCGGTCATGGGTGCCTGCAATGTCGATCTCGATGCGCTGAAGAAAACGCTCGTCGAATACGTCGATAATGAACTCTCCAACCTGATTACCGGATACGATGAGGACTCGAAGCCGACTTCCGGCTTCCAGCGCGTCATCCAGCGTGCGGTGATCCATGTGCAATCATCAGGCCGCGAGGAAGTGACGGGAGCCAATGTGCTCGTCGCCATCTTCGCCGAGCGCGAAAGCCATGCCGCCTATTTCCTGCAGGAGCAGGAAATGACTCGCTATGACGCGGTCAATTACATCTCCCACGGCATTGGTAAGCGTGCCGGCTCATCGGAAGCCCGCACCCCGCGCGGCGCCGAGGACAATGAAGCCGAGAACAAGCCGAATGCGGCGCGCGGCGGCGAGGAAGAAGGCGGCGCCAAGAAGCAGCAGGATGCGCTGAAGGCCTATTGCGTCAACCTCAACGAGAAGGCCAAGACCGGCAAGATCGACCCGCTGATCGGCCGCCATTCGGAAGTCAACCGCACGATCCAGATCCTGTGCCGCCGTTCGAAGAACAACCCGCTCTATGTCGGCGACCCCGGCGTCGGCAAGACGGCGATCGCCGAAGGTCTTGCAAAGCGCATCGTCGAGGGCAAGGTTCCGGAAGCGCTGGCGAATGCCACGATCTTTTCGCTCGACATGGGCACGCTGCTCGCCGGTACCCGCTATCGCGGCGATTTCGAAGAGCGTTTGAAGCAAGTGGTCAAGGAACTCGAGGAGTTCCCGGATGCCGTGCTGTTCATCGACGAAATCCACACCGTCATAGGCGCTGGCGCAACGTCCGGCGGCGCGATGGATGCGTCGAACCTGTTGAAGCCGGCTCTGTCGTCGGGTGCAATCCGTTGCATCGGCTCGACCACCTACAAGGAATATCGCCAGTTCTTCGAGAAGGACCGCGCCCTGGTGCGTCGCTTCCAGAAGATCGACGTGGCCGAACCCTCCATCGATGACGCCATCGCCATCATGAAGGGCCTGAAGCCCTATTTCGAAGAATATCACCACCTGCGCTACTCGAACGACGCCATCAAGACGGCGGTCGAACTTTCGGCGCGCTACATCTCCGACCGCAAGCTGCCGGACAAGGCGATCGACGTGATCGACGAGACCGGTGCAGCGCAGATGCTGCTGCCGCCGTCCAAGCGCCGCAAGCTGATCACCGAGAAGGAAATCGAGGCGACCATCGCAACGATGGCGCGCATCCCGCCTAAGACCGTCTCCAAGGACGACGAAGCGGTGCTCGCCAACCTCGAGCAGGAACTGCGCTCGGTGGTCTACGGCCAGGATCTCGCGATCGAAGCGCTGTCGACCTCGATCAAGCTGGCGCGCGCCGGCCTGCGTGAGCCGAACAAGCCGATCGGCTCCTATGTCTTCTCCGGCCCGACCGGCGTCGGCAAGACCGAGGTCGCCAAGCAGCTTGCGTCGTCGCTGGGTGTCGAGCTGCTGCGCTTCGACATGTCCGAGTACATGGAGCGGCACACGGTCTCGCGTCTGCTTGGTGCACCTCCCGGCTATGTCGGCTTCGACCAGGGCGGCCTCCTGACCGACGGCGTCGATCAGCATCCGCATTGCGTGGTCCTGCTCGACGAGATCGAAAAGGCCCATCCCGACATCTACAACATCCTGTTGCAGGTGATGGACCACGGCACGCTGACCGACCACAACGGCAAGAAGATCGACTTCCGCAACGTCATCCTGATCATGACGACAAATGCGGGCGCGTCGGAAATGGCAAAGGCCGCCTTCGGCTTCGGTTCGTCCAAGCGGACGGGCGAGGACGAGGAAGCGCTGAACCGCATCTTTACGCCGGAATTCCGCAACCGTCTCGACGCGGTCATCCCGTTCGCGCCGCTGCCGACCGTGGTCATTCACAAGGTCGTGCAGAAGTTCATCATGCAGCTCGAAGCCCAGCTTTCCGAACGGAACGTCACCTTCGACCTGCACGAGGATGCGATCGCCTGGCTGGCCGACAAGGGTTACGACGAGAAGATGGGCGCCCGTCCGCTGGCGCGTGTCATCCAGGACGTCATCAAGAAGCCGCTTGCCAACGAAATCCTCTTCGGCAAGCTGAAGAAGGGCGGCGTCGTCAATGTCACCGTCGGCCCGAAGGAAGACGGCAAGCCGGGCATCATCCTGGAAGCCGTATCCGACACCGCGCCGATCAAGCCGAAGCCGGAAGCCGAAGTCATCCACCCCGAGGCGGATGACGAGGACGATGGCGAGCTGAAGACGAAGGCCAAGGCCAAGAAGGCGACGGCCAAGAAGACGAAGGCTGCGTCGGCCGAGCCGGAGGCCAAGGCCTCACCGAAGAAAGGCTCCGCGGTGCCGCGCGTGCCGAAGAAGTAGATCGAAAGGGCGGCTCTCGGGCCGCCCTTTTCGTATCCGCTAACCGGCGACGGTGCCGTTTAGCCGAATCTTAAACGCCTCGGGGTTATATCGGGCTCCAGCAAGGAGCCTGCTCATGGCATTTCTGCCGGCCGAACGTTTCATCCTCACCATTCTGGCGACGCTGATCTCGCTCGACGCGCTCCTGCTGTGGTGGAAGGACGTCGGTCTGGATGTTCCCGGCTACGCGGCGTTATCGGCCTGCGGCGTCTTTCTGATCCTGCTCGGCCAATTCTACCGCCGCTTCCGGCCCAATGAGCGCATCGCCGTGACGGCGACGGCGGCAGGGCTCTTCGTGCTGTTCACCATTGCCGGGTCCATTTTCAACTATCTGCTGCTGCCCATCTATTTCACGCCGATCGACCGGACACTCATCCGGCTGGACGGGATGCTTGGCTACACCTGGCCGGATATCGTCTCGTGGGCTGCCGGCCGTCCCGTGGTGGGCACTGCGCTCCGGATCGTCTATATGAGCTCACTGCTGCAGTTGCTGGTGGTGATCGTCGTTCTTGGCTTCACCGACAAAACCCGGACGCTTCACCATTTTCTGCTGACAGGCGTGATGGGAGCCTTGCTGGCGATGATCGCCTGGTTCTTCGCGCCGTCTATCGGACCGTCGGCATTCTACCAGATTCCGCAGAATGTAGTCGATGGGATGCCGCTGGCCGTCGACAATCATTATGGTGCGGAGCTTTCGCGAGCGCTTCGCGAAGGTGCCGTCTACCTGACCCCCAAGAATGTTCTTGGGCTGATCGCGTTTCCATCGTTCCACATGGTCATGGCTTGCATGTCCGTGTGCTTTCTGGCGCGTGTGCGATTTCTGTCCGTGCCCGCGTGCCTCCTGAACGCTGCCATGATGCCCGCCATCTTGATCCATGGCGGACATCATCTGATTGATCTCATCGGCGGAGCGGTAACGTTCGCGGCGGCCTATGGACTGTCGGCGCGTCTTCTAAAGGACGTTGACAGGCGCGAAGCAGGGCGAAAAGCCAAACTCGCCTGATCAGAGCTCTGCCTTGATCTTCTCGGCGTTCGCGGCAAGCACCGCGTTATCTTCCATCTTGCCCGAATGCGGCTTCAGAGCCGTGCCCTCGTGGCGCGGAATGACATGGAAGTGCAGGTGGAATACGGTCTGGCCGGCGGCGGGTTCGTTGAACTGGCAGACGAAGACACCATCGGCGTCGAAGGCTTCTTTCACCGCGTTGGCGATCTTCTGGACCACAGCAATGGTCTGCGCCAGCACTGCCGGATCGGCGTCGAGCAGGTTGCGCGAGGCAGCTTTGGGCACGACCAGGACATGGCCCGGCGCCTGCGGCATGACATCCATGAAGGCCACGACATGCTCGTTTTCGAAGACGCGGTGCGAGGGGATTTTGCCGCGCAGGATCTTCGCGAAGATGTTGTTGTCGTCGTAGGCGCCGCTTGTCATGGTAAATCTCCTCGTTCTTTGCGCTGATCGCGTAACGCGGCGGGCAGGCGAAGGTCAATCCTCCTGCAGCCGCTCGCCTTTGCGGAAGGGACTGTGCTCGGTGAGAATCTCGTTCATGTGCTCGACGTCGTCGCGCTCGCGCTCGAGGTAGTCGGCGATCGCCCGGCGCAGGCCGGCATGCGCGACATAATGGGCGGAATGCGTTGTCACC
Organism: Rhizobium sp. S152; assembly: GCF_030380735.1. Taxonomy (GTDB): domain Bacteria; phylum Pseudomonadota; class Alphaproteobacteria; order Rhizobiales; family Rhizobiaceae; genus Rhizobium. The sequence goes on from NZ_JAUDRZ010000030.1 coordinate 619,613, forward strand.
GGCAGGTAACCACGCGCCAGTTTGTGCTCGCCCTGCGCGCCGGCCTCGACCCGCTTCAGCCCCTTCGCCAGCGCGAAATCTATTGCCTGATGGTAGCAGACCTCGAAATGCAGGAAGGGATGATCCTCGATGCAGCCCCAGTGGCGGCCGTAGAGCGTGTCGCCGCCGATGAAGTTGATGGCGCCGGCGATGTACCTGCCGTCCCGCTTGGCCATGATCAAGAGGATGTCCTCAGGCATGCGCTCGCCGATCAGCGAATAGAACTGGCGCGTCAGATAGGGTCGTCCCCACTTGCGTCCGCCGGTATCCATGTAGAAGGCGAAGAACTGCTCCCAGATCTCTTCCGTCAAGTCGCTTCCCGTCAGCCAGTCGATGCTGATTCCATTCTCTAGCGCCGCGCGCCGCTCCTTGCGCAGCGCCTTGCGCTTGCGCGAAGCGAGCGTTTCCAGGAATTCGTCGTGATTGGCGTAGCCGTCGTTGATGAAATGGAACTGCTGGTCGGTGCGGTGCAGGTAGCCGTCGGTCTCGAAGATGCCGACCTCATCCTCAGGAAGAAAAGTGATGTGGGCCGAGGATACGCCGAGCCGGCGCACGACCTCCTTGAGGCTTTCCGCCATCGCGTCCTGGACCGGCCGGCGCGCGAACCCCTCCGCGACCAGCAGCCGCGGTCCGGTCGCCGGCGTGAATGGGATGGAGCACTGCAGCTTGGGATAGTAACGCCCGCCGGCCCGCTCGAAGGCGTCGGCCCAGCCGTGGTCGAAGACATATTCGCCCTGGCTGTGGTTCTTCAGGTAACCGGGCAGGGCGCCGACGAGTTCGCCGCTCTCCGTTTCGAGCAGCATGTGATGCCCGAGCCAGCCGGTTTCAGCCGTCGCCGAACCCGATTCCTCCAGAGAGGACAGGAAGGCGTGCGACACGAAGGGATTATAGGCAAGTGTGCCTGCCTCTTTCGAAGCCCCTGAGAGCTTTGACCAGCTCTCGGGGGAAATGTCGGCGAAGGACCGCTCGATGCGGATTGAAAGCTCATCAGTCATGGAACGAATGCGAGACCGTTTGGGAGGAGAAGAGGGCTCGTCACCAGTCTGCGCATGATCTTGTCCAAAAAGCGAGCCTCAAACCGAAACGCGCGGGTCGAAACCTTCGAAGGTCATCTGGTCGGCGTTCTCGAAGGTCTTTCTGCGAGCCGCCTCGTCGCGCACCGTCCAGGTGATGATCACGGTTCCCTTCTCGCGCTCGGCGCTGATGAAGGGGTTCGGCAGGTCGGCATAATAGTAGGAGATGAAATCGAGGCCGAGCGCCATCGCCTTCTCGTGCACCGCGAACTCTTCCGCTTGAACGCCGCCCGCCGTCAGGCCGAGCGGGTAGGGCGCGTTGAGCTCCTTCAGGTCGCGCAGCAGCCAGTGATCGAAGCTCATCAGCGCCACCTTGCCCTCGTATCCCTCGAGCACCTCGAGCACGGATTCGGCAAAGCCGGTATCGTCGGCTTCCCGACCCTTGAGCTCGATGACGAGCGGAACCTGACCCTTCACCAGATCGAGCATCTTCTTCAGCGTCGGGATCTTGTCGGATGTGCCGCCGACCGCGATCAGGCCGAGCTCCTGCGAGGTCCGCTCGCGCACATCGCCCTTGAGATTGCAGAGGCGTTCCAGATCCTCGTCATGGAAGACGACAGGCACGCCGTCGGAGGCGTAGTGCAGGTCGCACTCGATGGCGAAGCCGGCCTCGATGGCGCGGCTGAAGGCCGAAAGCGTGTTCTCCCAGACCTTCTGGTTGAGGTCGTGATAGCCGCGGTGAGCGACGGGCTGGTCCTTGAGCCAGGAAGCGGAGGTCATTAGGCGATTTCCATGATGGCATCGATTTCGACGGCGGCGTTGAGCGGAAGTGCCGCCATGCCGACGGCGGCGCGGGCGTGCTTGCCGGCCTCGCCGAGCACATTGGCGATCAGGTTCGAGGCACCGTTGATGACGAGGTGCTGCTCGACGAATTCGGGTACGGAGGCCACGAAGCCGCTCAGCTTGATGACGCGCTTGATGCGGCCGAGATCGCCGCCAAGTGCGGCCTTGGCCTGCGACAGGATGCCAATCGCGCAGAGTTCGGCGGCGCGCTGGCCGGTCGCGACGTCGACGTTCTTGCCGAGATGGCCGGTTACGGCGACCTTGCCGTTTTCGATCGGCAGCTGGCCGGAAATGAAGAGCTGGTTGCCGCTGATGACATAGGAGACGTAGTTGGCGGCGGGTGCCGCGGCGTCAGGCAGGGATATCCCCATGTCTTTGAGGCGAGCAGTGATTTGATCGGACATTTTCCTCTCCGCTTTTGTTGTCATTGGCTTTAAAACTATGCATCAAGGCTAGAATCTATTTTGTGACTTTTTCCAGCCTCTATTTGGCCGAAAGAGTCCTTATAACATCGCGGGCGAGTCCAACAGGAGATTGTCTATGGTCCGATCGAGTCTTGCCGCACTTATGATGGCGAGCGTTTCGGCAAGCGCCTTTGCGGCGGCGCCGGCGAACAGCCCGGCGTCGGGATTGATCGCGCACCGCGCCATCTACGATCTCGAGCTGAAGGATGCCTCCGAACGCTCAGGAATCTCCGGCATGTCGGGCCGCATGGTCTACGAGTTCGATGGCAACTACTGCACCGGATTCACCACCAATTTCCGCTTCGTCACGCAGATCGATACCGGCGACGCCGTTCGTGTCAGCGACCAGCAGACAAAAACCTTCGAGAACATCAAGGATCGCAAGTTCACCTTCGACACCAAGTCGTTCACGGACGACCAACTGGACAAGGAAGTCAACGGCGCCGCCGAGGATCAGACGGCAGGCGTCAAGGTCGACCTCAAGCAACCCGCGAGCAAGCAGTTGCAGCTCGAGGCCAGCCGCTTCCCGACCGAACATATGCTGGACGTCATCCAGAACGCCAAGGCAGGCAAGCGCCTCTTTGAAGCGCGCGTCTTCGACGGCTCGGACGATGGCGACAAGACGCTGGTGACGACAACAGTTGTCGGCAAGCAGGTCACCCCGTCCGCTGACGAAGCCGATGCCGGGAATGCTGGCGCCTTTTCCAAGGCTGCGTTCTGGCCGGTGACGATTTCCTATTTCAACGAAAACACCAAGACGGACGCCGTTCCTGTTTATCGCATGTCGTTCAAGCTCTACGAGAACGGCATCACACGCGACCTGACCATGGATTACGGCGATTTCGTTCTTTCCGGCAAGCTGGCGAAGCTTGAACTGCTGGACGCAAAGGCCGCAGCCTGCAAGTAGGTGAGACCACGCGGCAATGCCGTTGATATCCGGGCAGGCGTTCTCCATGTTAAGAAGGCTGGGTTAAGAAGGGCTGGCAATTCAGCGGCCATGGCATGATGGGAGAATGGATAGTGTCTGCAGGTCTTGATGCATCGATACGGCGTCTGTTGGGAGTTGCGGCCGGCTTGATCCTCGTCTGGTCGGCGTCGCCGGCATCGGCCGCTGATTGCGGCAGCATGCCGACAGCGGGTATCGACTGGAGCCAGTGCAACAAGAAGAATTTGATGCTGGAGGGTAACGACTTCCAGGGTGCCAATCTGGCGGACGCGGATCTGACGCTCACCAATCTCAGCGGCACCAATCTCAACGGCGCGAACTTCGAGAAGGCGACGCTGGTCCGCGCCTGGTTCACGAACGCGCAGGCCGCCAAGGCGAACTTCGCCAAGATAGAGGCCTATCGCTCCGGCTTCGACGGAGTGGTCGCGGATGGTGCATCCTTCATCGGCGCCGAACTGCAGCGCGCGAACTTCCATGCTGCCAAGCTCTCGGGCGCCAATTTCGAGAAAGCCGAGCTCGGGCGCGCCAATTTCAAGGAAGCAGTGCTGACCGGCGCCAAGTTCTCCCTCGCCAACCTCTCGCGCGCGGATTTCACCACCGCCCAGTTCGAAGGGCCGCTGGCCTTTGATGGCGCCTTCATGTTCCTTACGCGGATCAATGGTCTCGACCTGTCGGCCGCGACCGGCCTCGAACAGGCACAGGTCGACCTCACTTGCGGCGACTCGAACACCAAGTTGCCGGCCGGCCTGTCGACGCCGAAAAGCTGGCCCTGTGATTCCGATTGAGGTTTCGCGCCCTGGCAGGACGCTGAAAGGGTCTTTCGGCCCGGTTAGGCAATTTTTCAGCGCCAAGCCTTGATTTTCCCGCGCGGCGGGGGTAAGGGCACCCGCATTCCACACGTAAGGCATGGGATTGTCCGGGAGAAATCCGGATCGTTCCGCCCGGTGGCATCCTCGAAGAGGGTGCTGTTAGCCTTGCGGAGGTTCAACCGGAAAAGGATAACAAGGCATGGCATTGCCCGATTTCTCTATGCGCCAGCTCCTCGAAGCAGGCGTCCACTTCGGCCACCAGACTCACCGCTGGAACCCGAAGATGAAGCCGTACATTTTCGGCGATCGTAACAACATCCACATCATCGACCTCGCACAGACGGTTCCGCTTCTGTCGCGCGCTCTGCAGGTTGTCTCCGATACCGTAGCCCGTGGCGGCCGCGTTCTGTTCGTCGGCACCAAGCGCCAGGCTTCCGAGCTCATCGCTGACTCGGCCAAGCGTTCCGCTCAGTACTACGTCAACTCGCGTTGGCTCGGCGGCATGATGACCAACTGGAAGACGATCTCCAACTCGATCCAGCGCCTGCGCAAGCTCGACGAGATCCTGTCTTCGGAACAGTCCGGCTACAACAAGAAAGAGCGCCTGAACCTCGAGCGCGAGCGCGAAAAGCTCGACAAGGCTCTCGGTGGTATCAAGGACATGGGCGGCACGCCGGACCTGATGTTCATCATCGACACCAACAAGGAAAAGATCGCGATCGACGAAGCCAAGCGCCTCGGCATCCCGGTTGTCGCAATCATCGACTCGAACTGCGACCCGGACCTGATCGACTATCCGATCCCCGGTAACGACGACGCTTCGCGCGCCATCGCCCTGTACTGCGACCTGATCTCGCGCGCTGCCATCGACGGTATCGCTCGCCAGCAGAGCTCGTCGGGCCGTGACCTCGGTGCATCGATCGAAGCTCCGGCTGAGCCGGCGCTCGAAGGCGAAGCCGAAGCCTGATAAAAGAAGCAGGCGGATCGAATGGTCCGCCATGCTTTCCATAGATTGGGAAAAGGCCGCTCGCGACTTTTATGAAGTTGGGCGGCCTTGACCATTTCAGGCGAGGGGAAAAGTCTCTCGCCATTTGAGTTTCGTTATGACGCGTCATTCATCACGCTGTCATACATACAGGTACATTTCGTGCCTCAATCCGGTGCCGCACCGCTCTGGCGGGCCACCGTTTGAACCGACAAGAGGAAGCTTATGACCGAGATTACGGCTGCACTGGTGAAGGAACTGCGCGAGAAGTCCGGCGCAGGCATGATGGACTGCAAGAAGGCGCTGCTGGAAAACAACGGCGACATCGAAGCATCGATCGACTGGCTCCGCGCCAAGGGCATCTCGAAGGCCGACAAGAAGGCTGGCCGCGCTGCCGCTGAAGGCCTGGTTGCCATCGCCGGCGCCGGCCACAAGGCTGTTGTCGTCGAGCTGAACTCGGAGACCGACTTCGTTGCCCGTAACGACGCCTTCCAGGATCTGGTTCGCGGCATCGCCAACGTTGCGCTGACGACCGACGGTTCGGTTGAAGCCATCTCGGCTGCGACTTACCCGGCATCCGGCAAGCCTGTCGCCGACACCATCAAGGACGCGATCGCCACCATCGGCGAAAACATGACGCTGCGCCGCGCTGCCAAGCTCGAAGTCGAGCACGGCGTTGTCGCGACCTACATCCACAACGCTGCCGGCGACGGCATCGGCAAGCTCGGCGTTCTGGTTGCCCTGAAGTCGGAAGGCGACAAGGCCGTACTGACGTCGATCGGCCGCCAGGTTGCCATGCACATCGCTGCGACCAACCCGCTCGCGATCCGCGCCGAAGAAGTCGACGCTGCCGTTGCAGAACGCGAACGCAATGTCTTCATCGAGCAGGCCCGCGAATCCGGCAAGCCGGAAGCCATCATCGAAAAGATGGTTGATGGCCGCATGCGCAAGTTCTTCGAGGAAGTCGCTCTTCTCTCGCAGGCTTTCGTCATCAACCCCGACCTGACTGTTGGTGCTGCTGTTGAAGCCGCTGCGAAGGAAGCCGGCGCCAAGATCGAAGTCGTCGGCATGGCACGCCTCCTCCTCGGCGAAGGCGTCGAGAAGGAAGAGAGCGACTTCGCCGCTGAAGTGGCTGCTGTCGCCAAGGGCTGATCGTCCTATATATGTGAAAACCGAAGGGCATCGCGTGACAACGCGGTGCCCTTCGTGTATCCGGCACTCAGCGGTGATAAACGAGGAGCCAAGATGTCGTCAGAGCCTGTCTACAAACGTGTTCTACTCAAGGCTTCCGGCGAAGCCCTCATGGGCAGCCAGGGATTTGGAATCGATGTAGCGGTGGCCGACCGCATTGCGGCTGATATCGCCGAAGCGCGGCAGATGGGTGTGGAAGTCGGCGTCGTCGTCGGTGGCGGCAACATCTTCCGCGGCGTGGCCGTCGCTTCCAAAGGCGGTGACCGGGTCACGGGCGACCACATGGGCATGCTCGCGACCGTCATCAATGCGCTGGCGCTGGCGACCTCGCTGCGAAAGCTCAACATCGATACGGTGGTGCTCTCGGCGATTGCCATGCCGGAGATTTGCGAGAGCTTCTCGCAGCGCGCGACGCTCTATCACCTGTCGCTCGGCCGCGTCGTGATCTTCGCCGGCGGCACCGGCAATCCCTTCTTCACCACCGACTCGGCCGCCGCACTGCGTGCCGCCGAAATGGGCGCCGAAGCCATCTTCAAGGGAACGCAGGTCGATGGTATCTATTCGGCGGATCCGAAGAAGGTGCCCGACGCCACGCGCTTCGATCACTTGACGCACAAGGAAGTCCTCGACAAGGGGCTTGCCGTCATGGACGTCGCCGCCGTTGCCCTGGCGCGTGAAAATGCCATTCCGATCATCGTCTTCTCGATCCACGAGAAGGGTGGTTTTGCTGAAATTCTAAGGGGCGGCGGTCTGAAGACCGTGGTCACCGACAACTGACAGAGTAGCGGCAAATATTTGCCGCAGCTTCTACCAAGACGGGAGCACTGATATGAGCCAAGGCATAGACATCAACGACATCAAGCGCCGCATGGATGGCGCGATCAATGCGTTCAAGAGCGACATCGCATCGCTGCGCACAGGCCGCGCCTCGGCCAACATTCTCGACCCGGTCACGGTCGAGGCCTATGGTTCGCGCGTGCCGCTGAACCAGGTCGCCAACGTGACCGTTCCCGAGCCGCGCATGCTCGGCATCTCCGTTTGGGACAAGACCATGGTCGGTGCAGTCGACCGCGCCATTCGCGAAGCCAACCTCGGTCTAAACCCGATCGTGGACGGCCAGAACCTCCGCATTCCGCTGCCGGAACTCAACGAGGAGCGCCGCAAGTCGCTCGTCAAGGTTGCCCATGATTACGCCGAAAAGAGCAAGGTCGCGATTCGCCATGTGCGCCGCGATGGCATGGACGGCCTTAAGAAAGCCGAAAAGGACGGTGTCATAGGCCAGGACGAAAGCCGGGCACAGTCCGATCGTGTGCAGAAGATGACGGACGAGACGATTTCTGAGATCGATCGCTTGCTTGGCGAGAAGGAAAAGGAAATCATGCAGGTCTAGTAGGACCTGCGGCTGAGCCTATGGCTGGAAGAACCGGACGGGAAATGTCGGAACGAACATTTTTGACAGTGCCAGAACATGTTGCGATCATCATGGATGGCAACGGCCGATGGGCTAAGCAGCGCGGATTGCCGCGCACGATGGGACATCGCAAGGGCGTCGACGCCGTACGGGAAACCGTGCGGGCGGCCGGCGATGTCGGCATCAAATATCTGACGCTCTTCGCCTTCTCCTCGGAGAACTGGCGCCGCCCGGAGACCGAGGTTTCCGACCTCTTGGGACTACTCAAGGCCTTCATCCGCCGCGACCTCGCCGATCTGCATCGGCAGAACGTGCGGGTGAGGGTGATCGGCGAGCGCAACAACCTGCAGAGCGATATCCTTGATCTCCTGATCGATGCCGAGCAGACGACGCGCAACAACACCGCGCTGACGCTCGTCATCGCCTTCAACTACGGCTCGCGCGACGAGATGGCGCGCGCCATGATCACGCTTGCGCAGGATGTGGAGGCGGGGCGTCTGCGGTCGCAGGACATCACGCCGGCGCTGATCAATGCGCGGCTGGACACGGCCGGCATCCCGGACCCGGATCTCATCATCCGCACCAGCGGCGAGGAGCGCCTTTCCAACTTCCTGCTGTGGCAGGCCGCCTATTCGGAATTCATTTTCATGCCGGAATACTGGCCCGATTTTACGCGCGAGCTTTTTTACGCCGCGCTTGAAACCTATGCGTCCCGCAACCGCCGGTTCGGTGGTCTGGTCGAAAAGACCGCCGCGGCGGTAGGCACCTGATGCAGACGGAACTCAGGCTCCGCATCATTTCCGGGATCATTTTGGCCGCTGTCGTGCTGGCCGCGACATGGTATGGCGGCCTGGCCTTCAGGCTGCTCGCGGCCCTGATCGGGATTCTCATCTATTACGAATGGTCGACCATCACGCGGCTGCAGGCCGAGAACCCGCTGGCCAACATTGTCGGCTGGATCGGGCAGGCGGCCATAGCCGCGGCCGTTATCGCGGCAAGTGCCGGGACGGCGCTCGTGGTGCTGATCGTGTGTTTCGCGGTGGCAATCGGCTTCGTGCTGATGGACGGCACATCCCGCTGGTTCCCCACGGGTGTCATCTATGCCGGTCTGACGGGCATTGCGCTGGCGGGCCTTCGCGGCGCCGACAGCGCCGGCCTGGTCGCCATGCTGTTTCTCTTCGCTGTCGTCTGGGCGACCGACATTCTTGCCTACTTCGTCGGTCGCGCCATCGGCGGCCCGAAGCTCGCGCCGCGCATATCGCCCGGCAAGACCTGGTCCGGTGCCATTGGTGGCGCGGTCTCGGCCGTCATCGCCGGCTCGCTCGTGGCCTATTTCCTGGTTCCCGGTGGGGTACTGTGGGCGGCCTTGGTCGCGCTCGTCCTGTCGGCATGCAGCCAGTCCGGAGATCTCTTCGAATCCTTCATCAAGCGTCGCTTCGGCGTCAAGGATTCCAGCCATCTCATCCCCGGCCACGGCGGCGTCATGGACCGTGTCGACGGGCTCATTTTCGCCTGCTTTGCGGCGTTCTTGCTAGCTGGAGTTTTTTCGCTGATAAAGGGCGGTGAATTGATGTCGCTCGGTGCAGCCCTGTTCGGCGTTTGATGTCTGCAATGGCTGGCGGAAAGATTTGATGGCAGGCTTGGTCGGAATTTTTGGCTTTCTGACGGGATATATCATCCCCTTCGTCCTCGTGCTCTCCTTGCTCGTTTTCGTGCATGAGATGGGGCACTACCTAGTAGGACGCTGGAGCGGCATCCGCATTCTGGCGTTTTCCGTCGGCTTCGGCCCGGAACTGGTGGGCTTCACCGATAGGCACGGGACGCGCTGGAAGCTTTCCTTGATTCCGCTCGGCGGCTATGTCCGCTTCTTTGGCGACGAGGATGCCTCCAGCAAGCCCGATGACAATGTGCTGGCCACAATGACGGACGAGGAGAGGGCGCGGTCGTTCGCAGGCGCCAAGCTCTGGAAGCGGGCGGCAACTGTCGCCGCCGGCCCGATCGCCAACTTCATCCTGGCAATCGCCATTTTTACCGTGTTGTTTGCGATCTACGGTCGCTCGGTGGCCGATCCCGTCGTGGCCGAGGTTAAGCCCGGAAGTGCGGCCGCCGAGGCCGGCATCATTCCCGGCGACCTTCTGATCGCCATCGACGGCGGCAAGGTCCAGACCTTCGACGACGTCCGCCGTTATGTGAGCATTCGCCCAGAGCAGAAGATCGTCGTAACGATCGAGCGCAACGGCGAGAAGCGCGACGTGCCGATGGTGCCCGTGCGCACCGGCATGACCGACCAGTTCGGTAACAAGATCGAGATCGGCCTGATCGGTATCGTGACCAATCAGGAGGTTGGCCACTTCCGTGTCCAGACCTATTCGCCGATGGAAGCGTTGCACGAAGGCACCGTGCAGACTTGGCACATCGTCACCGGAACCTTCAAATATATCGGCAATCTGGTCTCCGGCTACATGAAGCCCGATCAGCTCGGCGGCCCGATCCGCGTTGCGCAGGCCTCGGGCCAGATGGCGACGCTCGGCGTTGCAGCCGTGCTTCAGTTGGCCGCCGTCTTGTCGGTTTCCATCGGATTACTCAACCTGATGCCGGTTCCGGTACTTGATGGAGGCCATCTGATGTTCTATGCGATTGAAGCGGTAAGGGGAAAGCCGTTGGGATCGTCTGCTCAGGACATTGCATTCCGCATTGGTCTGGCCATGGTCTTGAGCCTGATGGTATTCGCTACTTGGAACGATATTAGCGCGCTTATTGGATGAAAGTGAGAGCAAGAAAAATTACCGTTTATTTACGATGTTTCAAAGCTGTAGTGGCGAATGCGTCACTGTTTGAAATGAAGTAAACAGAAATTAACTTGCTACCTTGCTTGTAGGACAAAAGCGGGTAAAACGACACACGTGGCCGGAATCGGGGGACGCCTGAAGCCGGGGACGAGAAAAAAGGTAATGGGTGAAATGAAGGCTGGTTCAAGATTTTTGAACGCAGTATCGGCGGTTGCGCTGTCTGCTGGTGTTGTTGCTTCGGGAGCGGGCGCTACATTTGTTGTATCTGCCACCTCGGCTGAGGCTGCGGTCATCCAGCGCATCGATGTGCGCGGTGCAAGCCGTGTTGGTGCCGAGGCTGTCCGTTCCAACCTGACCATTCAGCCGGGCCAGAATTTCTCCAACACAGACATCGATGACTCCGTCAAGCAGCTCTACGACACGGGCTACTTTTCAGACGTGAAGATCTCCGTTTCCGGCGGTACGCTTGTCGTCACGGTCCAGGAAGCGCAGCTGGTCAACCAGGTCGTCTTCAACGGCAACCGCAAGATCAAGGACGACAAGCTTGCTGGTGTCGTAAAGACCCACGCTGCCGGTCCATATAATGACGCGCAGATCCAGTCCGACATCCAGGCCATCAAGGACGCCTACGCAGCGACCGGCCGCAGCGAAGTCAACGTGACGACCCAGGTCGTTCCGCTCGGGGAAGGCCGCGTCAACCTCGCATTCGTCGTCGACGAAGGTGATCGAACCAAGATCGCCGCCATCAATTTCGTAGGCAACAACGCCTACAGCTCCGGCCGCCTGTCGGCTGTGATTGCCACGAAGCGCTCGAACTTCCTGTCGTTCCTGACCCGCAAGGACGTCTACAGCGAAGACAAGCTGCATGCCGACGAGGAAGCGCTTCGCCAGTTCTACTACAACCGCGGCTACGCCGACTTCCGCATCGTTTCGTCCGACGCGGCTTTCGACGAGACCACGAACAAGTACACGCTGACCTTCAACATCGACGAAGGTCCGCGCTATGATTTCGGCGCCATCAGCGTTCAGTCCACTGTTCCCGGTGTCGATTCGGCCCAGCTGCAGGGCCTCGTTCAGACGCATGAAGGCAAGGTCTACAGCGCCAAGGAAGTTCAGAAGTCGATGGAAGCGATTTCTGATCAGGTCGCTTCGGCTGGCTATCCTTTCGCCCGCGTCACGCCGCGCGGCAACCGCGACCTGAACAACAACACGATTGGTGTTGAGTATCTGGTTGACCAGGGCGAACGCGCCTATGTCGAGCGCATCGAGATCCGCGGCAACAGCCGCACGCGTGACTACGTCATCCGCCGCGAATTCGACATGAGCGAAGGCGACGCCTTCAATCAGCAGATGATCACCAAGGCCAAGCGTCGCCTTGAGGCGCTCGGTTACTTCTCCTCCGTCAACATCTCGACCCAGCCCGGCAGTTCGCCGGACCGTGTCGTCGTGGTTGTTGACGTGCAGGATCAGGCAACCGGTTCGTTCGGTATCGGCGCGGGCTACGCTGCCGGTGGCGACGGCCTTCTGCTCGAAGCGTCGATCGAAGAAAAGAACTTCCTCGGTCGTGGCCAGTACATCAAGGTGACCGCTGGCGGCGGTGAAGAAGGTTCGCGTGCCTACGGCCTGAACTTCACCGAACCCTACTTCCTCGGTTATCGCCTGGCTGTCGGTTTCGACCTCAATCACAGCGAAACGTCGAGCAACGACAACTACGACTACGAAGAAAACAGCGTAGTCCTGCGCGCGACGGCGCCGATCACCGAAGATCTGGCGACGACGTTCCGCTATAACTACAAGCAGATGAAGTACGATCCGTCGGGCTCGCTGGATGATCTGTCGACACCGTACCAGGATCTTGTCAATAACAGCCCGTGGGTGAAGTCGTCGATTTCGCAGACGCTGACCTATAACACGCTGGATGACATGACGCTGCCGCGCGAAGGTATCTACGCCTCAGCCACGCAGGAAATCGCAGGTCTTGGTGGCGACTCGCAGTTCTACAAGATCTACGGTAAGGCGCGCTACTACCACCTGCTGGCTGACGACGCCGACATCATCGGCTCGGTCAGCGGTTCGGCCGGTTACGTCGTCGGTTTCGGCGATGACCTGCACGTCTTCGACCAGTTCACCCTGACAAACGGCGATATCCGCGGCTTCGAGAACAAGGGTATCGGCCCGCGAGTCGGCGGCGGCCCTGATGATCCGCTCGGCGGCACGACGTACTTCACGGTTTCCGCTGAAGCCACGTTCCCGCTGCCGGCATTCCCGCGTGACTTCGGTCTGCGTGGTGCTGTCTTCGCGGATGCCGGTACGCTATTCGGCAACAAGGTCAGTGTCGGTGGTAGTGAATACGTCAACGGTGAAGACGCCTCGCTGCGCGCTTCGGTCGGTCTCGGCATCATCTGGGCATCGCCGTTCGGCACGCTCCGTGTCGACTACGCGGTTCCCGTCCTCAAGGAAGACTTCGACAAGACCCAGAACTTCAAGTTTGGCATAAACAACCAATTCTGATATCGGCAGTCCCAGAACTGTAGACTTTAATTCCGTTCTGGAGATTTGCCGATGGAGCAAACTGGATTCTTTCTGCCCCATGATGGCGTGAAACTCTCGGAGTTGGCGCAATATCTTGGGGCGGAACTTGCTGACCCCACACATGCCGATGTCGTCATCCGCTCCGTTTCGCCCGTAAGCCGGGCGAAGGCGGGGGATGTCTGTTACATCATTTCCAAAAGAAGCCGTGACGAACTCGTGAGCTGCGAAGCATCCGCCGTGATTTGCAGCGCCGCCCTGCAGCCGATCGTTCCGCCCCATATCCCGGTACTGATTTCGAAGAACGCGCATGCGGCCTTCGCCATGGCCGGCGGCTTCCTTTTCCACAAGGCATTGAAGCCGCTGCCGAATCTCTCCGATTTGTCGGGTGTCTCCGACCGTGCCTTCGTGGATCCGACGGCAAGGCTCGAGGGCAAGGTCGTCGTTGAACCTTTCGCCGTCGTCGGCGCCAATGCCGAAATCGGCGAGGGCACCATCATCGGCGCCGGGGCCGTCATCGGTCCCGACGTCAAGATCGGCCGCAATTGTTCGATCGCCGCCGGCGCCAGCGTGCTCTGCGCGCTGGTCGGCAACGGCGTCATCGTCCATAACGGCGCACGCATCGGCCAGGATGGTTTCGGCTATGCGCCGGGTCCGCGCGGCATGATCAAGATCGTGCAGATCGGCCGCGTCATCCTGCAGGACAACGTCGAAATCGGCGCCAACACGACGATCGACCGTGGCACCATGGATGACACTGTGATCGGCGAGGGAACGAAGATCGATAATCTCGTCCAGATCGGCCACAATGTTCGCATCGGCCGGCATTGCGCGATCGTTTCGCAGGTCGGGATCGCCGGCAGTGCGATCATCGGCGATGGCGTTCAGGTCGGTGGTCACAGCGGCATAAAAGGCCATATAACCATAGGCGACGGCGTCCAGATCGCCGCAATGAGCGGTGTCGTTGCCGACATCCCTGCCGGAGAGCGCTATGGGGGTATCCCCGCGCGGCCGGTGCATGACTTCCTGCGCGAAGTCGCGACGGTGATGATGCGGACGACCGGCGGCAAGAAAACGGGAGATAAGAATGGCTGATGAAGTCAAAAAGTCGCTGTCTTCGGCGGATATCATTGAGATAATGAAGTTGCTGCCGCACCGCTATCCATTTCTGTTGGTCGACAGGATCGTGGATATCGATGGCGATGACTCGGCGATCGGCATCAAGAATGTGACGGCGAACGAGCCGCATTTCACCGGCCATTTTCCTGAATCACCGATCATGCCGGGCGTTCTCCTGGTCGAAGGCATGGCCCAGACTGCCGGTGCCATCTGTGCCAAGAAGGAAGGCGAAACGGGCAATCTGGTCTACTTCATGACGATCGATAATGCCCGCTTCCGCAAGCCCGTGGTTCCCGGCGATCGCGTCGAATACCACGTTAAGAAGCAGAAGCAGCGCGGCAATATCTGGAAGTTCCACTGTGACGCCAAGGTCGATGGGGCACTGGTGGCCGAGGCTGATATTGGCGCCATGATCGTTCGCAAGGACCAGCCATGAGCACGATCGCAGCCAGTGCCAGCATCCACCCCATGGCGGTCGTCGAGGACGGCGCCGTGATCGGTGAAAACGTCAAGATCGGCCCCTTCTGCCATGTTGGCCCGAAGGTTGTGCTCGGTGATGGCGTCGAGTTGCTGGCGCATGCCATCGTGACCGGCAAGACCACGATCGGCAAGAATACCCGCATTTTCCCGATGGCGGTCGTCGGCGGCGATCCGCAGAGCGTGCATCACGCCGGCCAGGAGACGACGCTTTCCGTTGGCGACAACTGCACCATCCGCGAAGGCGTGACGATGAACACCGGCACCACCGATGCCGGCGGCCAGACTATCGTCGGCAATAACAACCTGTTCCTCGCCAATTCGCACGTCGCCCATGATTGCCGAGTCGGCAACAACGTCATCATGTCGAACAACGTCATGCTTGCCGGCCACGTGACGATCGAGGATCGCGTCATTCTCGGCGGTGGCTGCGCCGTGCACCAGTTCACCCGCGTCGGGCGCCAGGCTTTCGTCGGTGGCCTTTCGGCCGTGAGCTACGACGTCATCCCTTACGGCATGCTGAACGGCAACCCCGGCCTGCTCGGCGGCCTCAACGTCGTCGGCATGACCCGCGCCGGCATCGAGCGCGCCACGATCCACACCGTTCGCCGTGCCTACAAGGCGATCTTCGAAGGCGCGGGATCGATCCGCGACAATGCCGCCGCAATCCGTGACGAATACGCCGACTGCGAGCAGGCGATGCAGATCCTCGATTTCATCGCCGCCGAAAGCGATCGTGCGCTGTCTTCTCCGACCAGGGGACAGAAAGGCTGATCCTTGTCCCTAGCCGGTGACACCACCAAAGGCCGCTTGGCAATCATTGCAGGAAGCGGCTTTCTGCCGTCCCACGTCGCCGAAGCCGCGCGCGAAGCGGGTGAAAACCCGTTCATCATCGCTCTCAAGGGTGAAGTCGACCGCTCCTGGGATGGGTTCGACCACGCGGTCATCGGCGTCGGTGATTTTGCCGGCGTCATTCGTGCGCTGGAAAACAACGGCGTCGATCGCGTCGTCATGTCCGGCGGCGTCAAGCGCCGGCCTGAGTGGCGCGAAGTGCGCCCGACATTCAAGACGCTGATGAAGGTGCCGGCGACGATCCGCACGCTGCTATCCGGCGGCGATGACACGGTATTGCGCATGGTGATCAAGCTCATCGAGGTTGACGGCCGCCGCGTGGTCGGCGCGCATGAAATCGCGCCGGATCTGCTGGCTGCGGTCGGGCCGATTGGTGCGACCGGGTTCAGCGCCGCTGATGCCAAGGATATAGCGAAGGCAGTAGAAGCGGCCGAAGCGCTCGGCCGGCTCGACGTCGGGCAGGGCGCGGTCGCCGTGGGCGGCCGCATCGTGGCGCTGGAGGGTGTCGAAGGCACCGATGCCATGCTTGAGCGGGTGGCGGAACTGCGTGCCGCCGGACGCATCTCGGCGCGCCGCCGCGGGGTTCTGGTCAAGCTCTGCAAACCACAGCAGGATATCCGCGCCGATCTGCCGTCCATCGGAATTTCAACCATCGCCAATCTTCAAAAGGCCGGCCTCGCCGGTGTAGCCGTCGAGGCAGGGCGCTCGCTGGTGCTTGATCGCAAGGCTGTCATGAAGGCTGCGGACGAGGCGGGTATCTTCGTCGTCGGTCTGGATCGGGGATTGCCGCATTGGGGTCTGTCATGAGCGCACGTCCGCTGAAGGTTGCCGTCGTGGCGGGCGAGGTCTCCGGCGACCTGCTTGGCGCCGATCTGATCGCCGCGTTGAAGCGGCGGTATGACGGCCCGATCGATCTGGTAGGCGTCGGCGGCGAGGGGCTCGAGGCCGAAGGCCTGCAATCGCTGTTCGACTATTCCGAACTGTCGATCATGGGCATCACCCAAGTGCTCTCCAAGCTGCCGACCCTGGTGAAGCGCATCCGTCAGACGGCGGCGGCCATCATCGCGGCGAAGCCGGATGTGCTGCTGATCATCGACAGCCCCGATTTCACCCACCGCGTTGCAAAGCGTGTGCGCACCGCTCTTCCCGACGTGCCTGTCGTCAACTACGTCTGCCCGAGTGTGTGGGCCTGGAAGGAATATCGCGCCCAGCGCATGCTCGCCTATGTCGACCATGTTCTGGCCGTGCTGCCCTTCGAACCCGAGGCGATGCGCGTGCTCGGCGGGCCTAAGACCACCTATGTCGGTCACCGTCTGACGGCCGACGCCAATCTTCTCGAAACCCGTCGCCTGCGCGCGCTGGCGCCGGTGAAAACCAGCGCCGATATCAGGACGCTCATGCTGCTGCCCGGCTCTCGCGGCTCGGAGATCACCAAGCTGCTGCCTTACTTCGGCGATGCCATCGCCGAGTTCGTCGAGCGCAACGGGGAGACCCGCTTTGTCCTGCCGACCGTGCCGCGCCGTGAGGCGATCGTCCGCGAGATCGTGAAAGACTGGAAGGTCCAGCCCGAAATCGTCGTCGGCGCGCCCGCCAAGTGGAAGGCCTTCGCCGAAGCCGACGCCGCCATGGCCGCATCCGGCACGGTCATCCTGGAGCTCGGGCTGTCAGGCGTCCCGACGGTCTCGGTCTACAAGACCGACTGGATCATCAGCCTGATGACGGGCCGCATCAAGACCTGGACGGGCGCCATCCCGAACCTGATCACCGACTACGCCGTAGTGCCCGAGTATATCAACGACGTGGTGCGGGGCGCGAGCATCGCGCGCTGGATGGAGAAACTCTCCGTCGATACCCTGCCGCGTCGCGCCATGATGGAGGGATATGATCTCGTCTGGCAGAGGATGCAGACCGAAAAACCACCCGGCGAACATGCCGCTGAGGTTCTGCTGGATGTGGTCCAAAACAAAAAGCCCGGTCATCGCTGACCGGGCTTTCTTGTTTCTGAAGCGCCGTTTAGCGCTTGGAAACCGGAACGTAGTCGCGCTGCGCTTCGCCGATATAGAGCTGGCGCGGACGACCGATGCGCTGCTGCGGATCCTCGATCATTTCGTTCCACTGCGCGATCCAGCCGACGGTGCGGGCGAGAGCGAACAGAACGGTGAACATGGTCGTGGGGAAGCCGAGAGCCTTGAGCGTGATACCCGAATAGAAGTCGATATTCGGATAGAGCTTCTTCTCGATGAAGTAGGGATCGGTGAGCGCGATGCGCTCCAGTTCCATGGCGACGTCGAGAAGCGGATCGTCCTTGATGCCGAGTTCGGCCAGCACTTCATGCGTCGTCTTCTGCATGATCTTGGCGCGCGGATCGTAGTTCTTGTAGACGCGGTGACCGAAGCCCATCAGGCGGAACGGGTCGTTCTTGTCCTTGGCACGGGCGATGTACTCGGGGATGCGGTCAACCGTGCCGATTTCCTGCAGCATGTTGAGCGCTGCTTCGTTGGCGCCGCCGTGAGCCGGGCCCCAGAGGCAGGCAATGCCGGCCGCGATGCAGGCGAACGGGTTTGCACCCGAAGAGCCGGCGAGACGAACGGTCGAGGTCGAAGCGTTCTGCTCGTGGTCGGCGTGCAGGATGAAGATGCGGTCCATGGCGCGGGCAAGCACCGGATTGACCACATATTCCTCGCAAGGGACGGCAAAGCACATGCGCAGGAAGTTCGACGCGTAGTCGAGATCGTTCTTCGGGTAAACGAACGGCTGGCCGATATGGTACTTGTACGCCATGGCGGCGATCGTCGGCATCTTGGCGATCATGCGCAGCGAAGCGACCATGCGCTGGTGCGGATCGGTGATGTCGGTCGAGTCGTGGTAAAACGCCGACAGGGCGCCGACACAGCCGCACATGACGGCCATCGGATGCGCGTCGCGGCGGAAGCCGGTGAAGAAACGGCTCATCTGCTCGTGCACCATGGTGTGGTGCGTGACGCGATAGTCGAAATCCTTCTTCTGCGCGGCCGTCGGCAGTTCGCCGTAGAGGAGCAGGTAGCAGACTTCGAGGAAGTCGCCGTGCTCGGCCAGCTGCTCGATCGGGAAGCCGCGGTGCAGCAGTACGCCTTCGTCGCCGTCGATGTAGGTGATTTTCGATTCACAGGATGCGGTCGAGGTAAAACCAGGATCGTAAGTGAAGGAAGCCGTGTTCTTGTAGAGGGCGCCGATGTCGATGACATCAGGTCCGATCGTACCGCTCTTCACGGTGAGGTCGACTGATTTGTCACCGATTTTCAGCGTTGCGCTTTGATCCGTCATTATGATCCTCCAAACTGGCGGGTGGCGCCATAAAAGCGCCATAGGGTTAAGCGTCGTCAGCGATAGCTATATGATCGCGCGCCTAATGCCAAGTTACCGTGACGCCATTTTGTGCATCGCAGTATCAACTTTTGGGCACTGCTGCGATGAGCCCAATGCATAGCGGAAGTACAAGGTTCCCAAGGCTTTTCGCGGTTGCGATCCAGCCGCGATTTTCAAACGATTATTGTTGCCTGACAGGCGTTCTGCTTGCATTGTGGTTGCAGAGGCGGCCAGTTTGCGGGTGCGATTGCATGCCCGAGTTGAAAACGATCGACGCCATGCCGGCGGCGCCTGACGCTGCGCGATTTTCTGTGGTTTCGATCGATCTCCTCAACGGTGAACGTGCCGTTTCGATACGTCCGTCCCGAACGCAGTCTCTATCGCCATGGAAGGGGAGGGTGCTAGCCTCCGGCCGGCAACTCTGGCCGCATGTCCGCACTGCAGTTGCGCAAGAGGTGGACCACGGTAGGCTCTTCCTGGCTTCGCCTCTCCTCTTCGGCGGCGGTGCCGTCGCCTGGTTTCAGTTCGACGCCGATCCCTCGCTTTTCAGGCTTGCTGCATGGGCGGTGGTGCTCGCGATTGCGATTCTTGCGGCGGGCTATGCGCGCCCGCTAGTCCGCAAGGCAGCGCTCGCCGGGCTGCTAGTCGTCGCCGGCATGGTCTCGGCGCAGCTGGAGACATGGCGTGCCGGCACCATCATGCTGGACTCGCCGGTGACCACGACCGTTAACGGCCGCGTCGAGCGTCGCGAGGGAGACGGCGAGGGCCGCTGGCGCTACGTCGTTGCCGTCGTGGCGACGCAGGAGCCGGAAATCAGGCGCGCGCCGGAGCGGGTGACGATCGTCGCCCGGGGCGCGAAAGCGCCGTTCGAGATCGGTCAATGGATCAGTGGTCGGGCGCGCCTGGTGTCTCCTTCCGGGCCAGCTTTACCCGGTCTCGACGACTTCGCTTTCTCGACCTACTTCGACGGCATCGGCGCCAACGGCTTCTTTTATGGCGCGCCCACCGCTATTCCCTCGCGCGACAGCGTCGCGCCGATCGTGCGGCAGGGCGTGATCGAAGGTCTTTACCGGCTGCGCAGCGACATCGGCGATCGCATCCGGTCGATCCTGCCCGGTGACACCGGTGCCTTCGCCGCCTCGCTGGTGACCGATGAGCGGCGTGCGATCTCGCGGGAAACGACGGACGCGCTGCGTCAGTCCGGCCTTGCGCATATCGTCGCCATCTCCGGGCTCAATATGGCTTTGTCCGCGGGCATCTTCTTCGTCGGACTGCGCAAACTGCTCAGCCTCTTTCCCGCGCTCGCCCAGGCCTATCCGACCAAGAAGATCGCTGCCGCCTTCGCACTCTTCGGATTGACGGCCTATTACATGATATCGGGTTTCGCCGTCTCCGCCGAGAGGGCCTATATCATGATGGCAATCATGCTGACGGCGGTGCTCTTCGACAGGCCCTCGATCAGTCTGCGCAACATTGCGCTCTCAGCCCTAGTGATTATCGCACTGTCGCCGTCCGAAGCGCTTGGCCCCAGCTTCCAGATGTCGTTCGCCGCCACCCTGGCGCTGGTCGCGGGCTATGGCCTCTGGATCGGCCGCCCGATGCGCGATCATCCGTTCCTGCAAGTGCCGGCAATGAAGCCGGTCGTGGTGATCGGCGGCTTCTTCGGCGGTATCGTGCTGACCTCGATGATCGGCGGTTTCTCGACGGCGCTGTTCTCGATCGAGCATTTTCATCGCATGAGCGGTTACGGTCTGCCGGCGAACCTGATGGCGATGCCCATCATCTCCTTCGTCGTCATGCCGATGGGCATGCTTGCGATGATTCTGACGCCGCTCGGCCTGGACGTCCTGCCCTGGAAAGTTGCCGGGTTGGGTCTCGACGTTGTCATCGAGATCGCCCGGATGGTCTCCAGTTGGGGAGGCAATGTCGATATCGGCCGGCTGCCGGTGTGGTACTTCCCCGTCGCGGTGCTCGGTTTCCTGCTGATGTTGCTGCTGCACACCCGCCTGCGTCATCTCGGAACACTGATCTTCGGTCTGGCGACACTGGCGGTCCTGGTCATATCGTCCGCACCACCGCCGGATGTCGTCATCGCCGAGGATGGGAGCCTGGTGGCGATCCTGCGTGATGACCACCTGGCTTCTAACCGCGCGCGTCCACCCGATTTCATCTTCGGGCAATGGCAGCGCGCGCTCGCGGCCGAGATTCACGACCCTCCTGAAGCCCTGAAGTCAGATTATCGGCCCAAGCCCAGAACAAGCGGCAGGCCCGGCGAGCGTCACAAGCTGGATTTCACGGAGCGGCGGGACGCAACGAAGGCGATGCGTGCCTCTTTGGCATCGGCTAGCGAGAACCGATTCTTCTGCCTGAAAGGCGCATGGTGCAGCGCCATCCTCGACAACGGCTACAGGATAACCGCACTCGAAGATGCGGCCTATCTCGGCCCCGCCTGCGATACATCGGATATCGTCATCACACCGGTACGCCTGCGCTTCGGAGAGTGCCGCTCCGGCGCGCTGCTGTTCACCGGCGAAACGCTGCGCCGTTCAGGCGCCATAGAAATCCGCATCGACGAGCAGGGCGCACCGGTCGTCACCAAAAGCTATGACCGTCTCGACCGCCTCTGGCTGCGGCACCGCGCCTATGACTGGCGAAGCGGCCAGTTTTCCGGCGAGACGTCACCGGTCAGTGATAGCGACGGATAAGTCCGACCAGCTTGCCTTGAACCTTCACCCGGTCCGGTCCGAAGATGCGGGTCTCGTAAGCCGGGTTGGCGGCCTCCAGCGCGATCGAGGCACCCTTGCGCCGGAAGCGCTTCAGCGTCGCTTCCTCGTCATCGACCAGCGCCACAACGATATCGCCCGGATTGGCCGTGCTGCCGTTGCGGATGATGACCGTGTCGCCATCGAAGATGCCGGCATCGATCATCGAATCGCCCTTGACCTCGAGCGCGTAGTGCTCGCCGGAGCCCAGCATGTCGGCCGGAACGGTGATATCGTGGGTATTATTCTGGATTGCCGAGATAGGCACGCCCGCCGCGATACGGCCCATCACGGGAACGGCAACGGAGTTGCCGTTGTCTGCGCTGGGTGCGGGCTTCGCCGGGGCAGGTGGCGCGACCGGCTGCGGCTTGCCGAGACTGCCCTCGATGACACTAGGCGAGAAGCCGCGGCGCGGCTGCAGGCTGGGGTTATAGGCTTCCGGCAGCTTGATGACTTCGAGCGCGCGCGCCCTGTTCGGCAGCCGGCGAATGAAGCCGCGTTCTTCCAGAGCCGTGATCAGGCGATGGATGCCGGATTTCGACGCCAGATCCAGCGCGTCCTTCATTTCGTCGAAAGACGGGGGGACGCCCGACTCCTTCATTCGCTCGTGAATGAAGAGAAGAAGCTCCTGTTGCTTGCGCGTCAGCATCGAGTTGGACCCCAGAGTTGTGAAACAAAGCCAGAACATACACTATATGTTCCATATGTGTTCTGCAAGTGCCTAAATTTTCGTAAAGCTTGCCTCCAACTTATAGCGTTTTTGCGTTTCATTTGACCGAAGCAGTCCGAGTGGCTTGAATTGTCGCCGTAGTCGGCGCACATCTTCCGGCATTCGAGGAGAGGATCTGCCATGGAAGCGCATCCGCTGGATCACGTCGTATTGCCCGTCGCGAATCTCGGCCAGGCCCGCGAGCGCCTAGGCAAGCTCGGCTTCACCATCGCCGCCGATGCGCTGCATCCCTTCGGAACGGCGAATGCCTGCATCTTCTTCGCCGACAAAACATATCTGGAGCCGCTTGCAGTCGCTAATGCCGACGGCTACGAGGCATCGATCAAACACGGAAACGTCTTCACGGCGCGAGACCGGGCATTCCGGTTCCGCTGCGGCGCAGATGGCCTGTCCGCCGTCGTTTTCGGCACCGCTGATGCCGATCGCGATCACGCCCGCTTCAAGGCCGAACGTTTTAGCGGTGGGGATATGCTGAGCTTCGCGCGGCCAATGAAGATGCCGGACGGTTCGGAGAGCACGGCGGCGTTCAAGCTTGCCTTCGCCGCCGATCTCCGCGCACCGGATTTCTTTAGCTTCGCCTGCGAACGCATCAATCCGTTGCCATCGGATCGCGGAGCGCTCGATACGCACGCCAATGGCGTGACCGGCATCGCCGAGGTCGTGCTGACGGCGCCGGATCCGAAGGCCTTCGCGCCATTCATTCGGCTTGCCGCTGCCGCGCCCGTCAGCCGCGAGGAAGCTTTCGGCGTCAGTCTGGCGCTGCCCAATGTCCGCCTCAGCATCCTGTCGTCGCCGGGGCTGGACGCCTATTACGATATCGTCGCGCCGAGCTCAGATCCCGGACTACGCGGCGCCGCGATTGTCTACTCGGTTGCCGATCTCGCCGTGACAGAAGCGTATTTGGCTGCTAACGGGATCACCTACACGCGCAAGAACAATCGAATTCTGGCGAAGGCCGCGCCCGGGCAGGGCGTGCTCTTTGCCTTCGAGGAGAAACGATGAGCCAGACGAATTCCGAAGTCGCAGTCGGCGAAGGCGCCGCACGCGTCGCATTTTCCAACGCCGGCAAGCTGTCGCTGATCGCCGGCCCCTGCCAGATGGAGAGCCGCGACCATGCCTTCATGATCGCCGGCGTCCTCAAGGAACTCTGCGACAAGCTCGGCATCGGCCTCGTCTACAAGTCCTCCTTCGACAAGGCGAACCGCACCTCGCTGTCGGCTCAGCGCGGCATCGGCCTGGAGACGGCGCTCGAGGTTTTCTCCGATCTCAAGAAGGAATACGGTTTCCCTGTCCTGACCGACATCCACACCGAGGAGCAGTGCGCGGAAGTCGCAACCGTTGTCGACATCCTGCAGATCCCGGCTTTTCTCAGCCGCCAGACGGACCTGCTTGTCGCCGCCGCCAAGACCGGCCGCGTCATCAACGTCAAGAAGGGCCAGTTCCTGGCGCCTTGGGACATGAAGAACGTGCTTGCCAAGCTCAACGACAGCGGCAACCCGAACATCCTGCTCTGTGAGCGCGGCGCCTCCTTCGGCTATAACACGCTGGTATCGGACATGCGCTCGCTGCCGATCATGGCGGGCCTCGGCGCGCCCGTGGTGTTTGACGCCACCCATTCCGTGCAGCAGCCGGGCGGGCAGGGCGGCTCCAGCGGCGGCCAGCGCGAGTTTGTGGAAACGCTCGCACGCGCGGCCGTTGCCGTCGGCGTCGCCGGCGTCTTCGTCGAGACGCACGAGGATCCCGACAACGCGCCGTCCGATGGCCCGAACATGGTCTATCTCAAGGATATGCCGCGTCTTCTCGAAAAGCTTTTGGCCTTCGACGCCATCGCGAAGAGCTGACGTTCAAAAGACTGACACGATCATGTAATACGCCACCCACGAACTTCGTCGCATCCGACGCGCAAGCGCCATTGTAATTTGCGCATCTTCGATTTAGACGGATTTCAAACGATTTATCCACCCTCGATCAGGAAGAGCCGATGACCGCTATTACCGATATTATCGCCCGCGAGATTCTCGACAGCCGTGGCAACCCCACCGTAGAAGTCGATGTCTATCTGGAAGATGGCAGCATGGGCCGCGCGGCGGTTCCGTCGGGCGCGTCGACCGGCGCGCATGAAGCCGTCGAAGTTCGCGACGGTGGCAAGCGCTACCTCGGCAAGGGTGTCGAAAAGGCCGTCGAAGCCGCCAACACGGAAATCTTCGACGCCATCGGCGGTATCGACGCCGAAAATCAGATCCAGATCGACAACATCATGATCGAGCTGGACGGTACGCCGAACAAGTCGCGCCTCGGCGCCAACGCCATCCTCGGCGTTTCGCTCGCCGTTGCCAAGGCTGCCGCCGAAGCCGCCGGCCTGCCGCTCTACCGCTACGTAGGTGGCGCTTCCGCCCACCTGCTGCCGGTCCCGATGATGAACATCATCAACGGCGGCGCGCATGCCGACAACCCGATCGACTTCCAGGAATTCATGATCCTGCCGGTTGGCGCCGACTCGATCCGCGAAGCCGTTCGCATGGGCTCGGAAGTCTTCCACGTCCTCAAGAAGGAACTGTCGGCTCAGGGCCACAACACCAACGTCGGCGACGAAGGCGGTTTCGCACCGGGCCTGAAGAGCGCCCCTGAAGCGCTCGACTTCATCATGAAGTCGATCGAGAAAGCCGGCTACAAGCCTGGTGAAGACATCCATCTCGGCCTCGACTGCGCCTCGACCGAATTCTTCAAGGACGGCAAGTACGTTCTCGAAGGCGAAGGCCGCACTCTGGAGCCGGGCGCCATGGCCGAATACCTGGCGCAGCTCGCTGCCCAGTATCCGATCATCTCGATCGAAGACGGCATGGCTGAAGACGACTGGGATGGCTGGAAGGCCCTCACGGACCTGGCCGGCAAGAAGGTCCAGCTGGTCGGCGACGATCTCTTCGTCACCAACTCCTCGCGCCTGCGCGACGGCATCAAGATGGGCGTCGCCAACTCGATCCTCATCAAGGTCAACCAGATCGGCTCGCTGACGGAAACGCTCGACGCCGTCAACACCGCCCACAAAGCAGCTTACACCGCCGTCATGTCGCACCGTTCGGGCGAAACCGAAGATTCGACGATCGCTGATCTCGCGGTTGCCACCAACTGCGGTCAGATCAAGACCGGCTCGCTGTCGCGCTCCGACCGTCTTGCCAAGTACAACCAGCTGATCCGCATCGAAGAAGGCCTTGGCCCGCAGGCGCAGTACGCCGGCCGTTCGATCCTTCGCGGCTAAAGCCGTCTGATTTCAAACCGTTGGAACCCGCGCTTTAACCGGCGCGGGTTTTTTATTGCGCCGCGTTCATAGTCAACGGACGGTTAATCTCTCCCCGGTAGTCTGGCCGATAAGGGTAATGCGTTTCGAGAATGCGTGTATGTGGACCAAGCATCATAAGAAGAAAAAGATCGGCCGTTTCGTCATTCCGGCGATGACGGTCGCGTTTCTCTCCTATTTCGGTTACCATTGCATCCATGGAGACTATGGTCTGCGCGCCACCGAGGTGTTCGAGCGCCAGCGTGTCGCGCGCGAGCGCGAACTGGCCGTGCTGAAGGCCAAGCGCGAGCATTTGGAAAAACAGGTCGCGCTTTTGAGCGACGGTTCGATGGACAAGGATATGCTGGACGAAAAAGCCCGTCTTCAGCTGAATATGTCGCGCGCCGACGAGATCGTTATTTTCAGCCATTATTCCAATTAACTGAAAACAAGTTAATCGTAATATTGTAAGCGTTATCAATTGCTTAGCACTGAATACGTGCCATGCATTTATGGCATTGCTGTGGCCAAGTTTCTTCCCTATGGTACGCGCCACCCAAGAACCGATAAACCCATAGGGAGGGTTGAATGGCGCCGCGAAAAAACGCGACCGTTTCCAGCCGCAAGACCAGCGCGAAACCAGCTAACAAGGCATCGAATGGCGGCCCCGTTGCCGATTTCGATCGCGACGAGGAGCTGAAGGCCTATCGCGAAATGCTGCTTATCCGCCGCTTCGAAGAGAAGGCCGGCCAGCTTTACGGCATGGGTTTCATCGGCGGTTTCTGTCACCTCTATATCGGCCAGGAAGCTGTGGTCGTCGGCATGCAGATGGCGCAGAAGGAAGGTGACCAGGTCATCACCGCTTACCGCGACCACGGTCACATGCTGGCAACCGGCATGACCGCCCGCGGCGTCATGGCTGAGCTGACCGGCCGCATCGACGGCTATTCGCGCGGCAAGGGCGGTTCGATGCACATGTTCTCCAAGGAGAAGCATTTCTACGGCGGTCACGGCATCGTCGGCGCCCAGGTGTCGCTCGGCACCGGTCTCGCCTTCGCCAACCGCTACCGCGGCAATGACAGCGTCTCGATCGCCTATTTCGGTGACGGCGCCGCCAACCAGGGCCAGGTCTACGAGAGCTTCAACATGGCTGCTCTCTGGAAGCTGCCGATCATCTACATCATCGAGAACAACCGTTACGCCATGGGCACCTCCACGGCCCGCGCCACGGCGCAGTCGAACTACTCGCTGCGCGGTTCCGGCTTCGGCATTCCCGGCGTCCAGGTAGACGGCATGGACGTTCGCGCCGTCAAGGCTGCGGCCGACGAGGCGCTCGAGCATTGCCGTTCCGGCAAGGGCCCGATCATTCTCGAAATGCTGACCTATCGCTATCGCGGTCACTCCATGTCCGACCCGGCGAAGTATCGCTCCAAGGAAGAAGTGCAGAAGATGCGCTCCGAGCAGGATCCGATCGAGCAGGTCAAGGCACGCCTCATCGAAAAGGGCTGGGCCAGCGAAGACGATCTGAAGGCAGTCGACAAGGACGTCCGCGACATCGTCGCCGATAGCGCCGACTTCGCCCAGGCCGCACCGGAGCCGGACGCATCCGAGCTCTACACCGACATTCTGCTGTAATCCGGGGAGGGTTGACCCAATGCCAATCGATATTCTCATGCCCGCCCTCTCTCCGACGATGGAAGAAGGCACTTTGTCCAAATGGCTGAAGCAGGAAGGTGACAAGGTCACCTCCGGCGACGTCATTGCCGAAATCGAAACCGACAAGGCGACGATGGAAGTCGAAGCCGTCGACGAAGGCGTCATCGGCAAGCTGCTGGTGGAAGCCGGCACCGAAGGCGTCAAGGTGAACGCCAAGATCGCTATCCTCTTGCAGGAAGGCGAATCCGCGTCCGACATCTCCGCTGCTCCAGCCGCTGCTGCCGCACCGGCTGCCGCTGAAGCGCCGAAGACCGAGGAAAAGCCGGCCGCTGCCGCCGCTCCGGTCCCGGCCGAGCCCAAGGCTCAGGTTCCGAACGATCCTGAAATCCCCGCCGGCACCGAAATGGTCTCGATGACCGTGCGCGAAGCGCTTCGCGACGCCATGGCCGAGGAAATGCGCGCCGACGACAACGTCTTCGTCATGGGCGAGGAAGTGGCCGAATATCAGGGCGCCTACAAGGTGACCCAGGGCCTTCTGCAGGAATTCGGCGCCCGCCGCGTCATCGACACCCCGATCACCGAGCACGGCTTTGCCGGCGTCGGCGTCGGTGCAGCCATGTCCGGCCTGAAGCCGATCGTCGAGTTCATGACCTTCAACTTCGCCATGCAGGCGATCGACCAGATCATCAACTCCGCCGCCAAGACGCTCTATATGTCCGGCGGCCAGATGGGCGCTCCGATCGTGTTCCGTGGCCCGAACGGTGCCGCTGCCCGCGTCGGCGCCCAGCACAGCCAGGATTACTCGGCCTGGTACAGCCAGATCCCGGGCCTCAAGGTCGTCATGCCCTACACGGCGTCCGACGCCAAGGGCCTGCTCAAGGCCGCCATCCGCGATCCGAACCCGGTCGTCTTCCTTGAAAACGAAATCCTCTACGGCCAGCATTTCGACGTGCCGAAGATGGACAATTTCGTTCTCCCGATCGGCAAGGCCCGCATCCACCGTCCGGGCAAGGACGTCACGATCGTCTCCTTCGGCATCGGCATGACCTATGCCACCAAGGCTGTCGCCGAACTCGAGAAGATCGGCATCGACGCCGAGCTGATCGACCTGCGCACGCTGCGCCCGATGGACCTTCCGACCGTGATCGAATCGGTCAAGAAGACCGGCCGCCTGGTCACCGTCGAGGAAGGCTATCCGCAGAACTCCGTCGGCACCGAAATCGCCACGCGCGTCATGCAGCAGGCCTTCGATTATCTCGATGCGCCGGTTCTGACGATCGCCGGCAAGGACGTTCCGATGCCTTACGCCGCCAACCTCGAAAAGCTCGCTCTGCCGAGCGTCGACGAAGTCGTGCAGGCCGTGAAGGCCGTCTGCTACAAGTAACAAGGGAAGGGTATTTCGATGCCTATCAACATCACGATGCCTGCCCTGTCTCCAACCATGGAAGAGGGCAACCTCGCCAAGTGGCTGGTCAAGGAAGGCGATACGGTCAAGTCTGGCGACGTCATCGCCGAGATCGAAACCGACAAGGCGACGATGGAAGTCGAGGCGGTTGACGAAGGCGTTGTCGCCAAGCTCGTCGTTCCCGCCGGCACCGAAGGCGTCAAGGTCAACGCGCTGATCGCCGTTCTCGCCGCCGATGGTGAAGACGTCGCCGCCGCCGCAAGCGGCGCCGGCTCGGCTGCGCCGGCACCGAAGGCTGCCGAAGCCCCGAAGGCGGAAGCAAAGTCGGAAGCCGCTCCCGCGCCTGCCGCAGCACCCGCTGCTGCGGCACCGGCTCCAGCTGCCGCGCCTGCCGCTGCATCAGGCAACCGCACCTTCTCCTCGCCGCTCGCGCGTCGTCTGGCGAAGGAAGCCGGTATCGACCTGTCTGCTATCGCCGGCTCCGGCCCGCATGGCCGCGTCGTCAAGAGCGACGTGGAAGCTGCCGTGTCGGGCGGTGGCGCCAAGGCTGCGCCTGCCGCTGCTCCTCAGGCTGCCGCACAGGCTCCGGCCGCTGCCCCCAAGGGTGCATCGGACGAGACCGTTCTGAAGCTGTTCGAGCCCGGCTCCTACGAGCTCGTGCCGCATGACGGCATGCGCAAGGTCATCGCCAAGCGCCTGGTCGAATCCAAGCAGACCGTGCCGCACTTCTACGTCACCGTGGATTGCGAGCTCGATGCGTTGCTGGCGCTTCGCGCCCAGCTCAACGACGTGGCTCCCCGCAAGGATGGCGGCGCTGCCTACAAGCTCTCCGTCAACGACATGGTCATCAAGGCCATGGCGCTTGCGCTGCGCGATGTTCCGGATGCCAACGTCTCCTGGACGGAAGCCAACATGGTCAAGCACAAGCACGCCGATGTCGGCGTCGCCGTCTCGATCCCCGGCGGCCTGATCACCCCGATCATCCGCAAGGCCGAGGAAAAGACCCTGTCGGCGATCTCCAACGAGATGCGCGATCTCGGCAAGCGTGCCAAGGACCGCAAGCTGAAGCCCGAGGAATACCAGGGCGGCACCACGTCGGTCTCCAACATGGGCATGATGGGCGTCAAGAACTTCGCCGCCGTCATCAACCCGCCGCACGCAACGATCCTCGCGGTCGGCGCGGGCGAGCAGCGCGTGATCGTCCGCAAGGGCGAAATGGTCATCGCTACGGTGATGAGCGTGACGCTGTCGACCGATCACCGTTGCGTCGATGGCGCTTTGGGTGCGGAGCTGCTGCAGGCGTTCAAGGGCTATATCGAAAACCCGATGGGCATGCTCGTCTGATAAAACGGCGGAGGCGGAAATGACGAAGACCGTTCTTTGCTATGGTGATAGCCTGACCTGGGGTTATGACGCCGCGTCGGTCGGCCGTCATGATTACAAGGATCGTTGGCCGAGCGCGCTTCAGGCGGCCCTCGGCAACGATATCAGGATTATCGCCGAGGGATTGAACGGTCGCACGACCGCCTTCGACGACCATCTCGCCGATTGCGACCGCAACGGCGCCCGCGTCCTGCCGACCATCCTGCAGACGCATGCGCCGCTCGATCTCGTCATTCTCCTGCTCGGCACCAACGACATGAAGAATGTTGTGGCCGGATCGGCCTTCGCCGCCTGCCAGGGCATTGCCCGGCTGGTGCGGCTGGTCCGCAACCATGCCTGGCCGTTCGAGTTCGACGTGCCCGATATCCTGATCGTTGCGCCGCCGAAGATCTGCGAAACGGCCAATGTGCCGTTTGCTGCATCCTTCGTCGGCGGCATCGAGGAATCGGCCATGTTGCCGACGCTTTACCGCGATCTCGCCGATGAACTTGGCTGCGGCTTCTTCGACAGCAACTCGGTTGCGAAGACGACGCCGCTCGACGGCATCCATCTGGACGCCGACAATACCCGCGCTCTCGGGCGCGGTATGGAATCGACCGTGCGGATGATGTTGGGACTTTGACCGTGGCGTCATTCGTGACGCTGCGTCCCGCCACACGGGATGACGCGGCCGAACTGGCGATCCTCTCGGACATCGCCTCGCATGGCTTTGCCTCCTGGCTCTGGCTGGGGGAGCTTGGCGGAAGCGGCAGCGATACGCCGATGGCGCTTGGCCGGCTGAAGATGCGTCGGGACGAAGGCTACGGCACATGGCGCCATGCGGTGCTGGCCGAGGCTTATGGAGAGACGGCCGGAGCGGCGATCGGTTACGCACTCGGCGAGGACGTGCAGGACATGGAGGTCGATCGGGTGGCTTTGCAGCCGGTGATCGACCTGCAGAAGATGGTTGTTGGCAGCTGGTTCATTGCAACGCTCGGCGTCTACAGCCATCTGCGTGGCATCGGGATCGGCAGGCGAATACTGGAGGATCAGATCGACAGGGCAGGATCGCTGCCCGTCAGTCTGATCACCGCAAGTGACAATGAAGCGGCGCTGTCGCTTTACAAGAAGAATGGATTTTCGGAAAGCGCGCGCCAAAGGGCGATATCGCTTTTCAAAACCGGCAGGAAACACGAGTGGGTGCTTCTCACCCGCGACGCCCGATAACGAAGGCAGGAAAACATGGCTGAGAATTACGACGTCATCATCATCGGCTCCGGTCCCGGCGGCTATGTCGCCGCCGTGCGCGCCAGCCAGCTCGGTCTGAAGACCGCGATCGTCGAGCGCGAGCACTTGGGCGGCATCTGCCTGAACTGGGGCTGCATTCCGACCAAGGCGCTGCTGCGCTCGGCCGAGATCCTCGATCACGCCAACCACGCCAAGGACTACGGCCTCGTGCTCGAAGGCAAGATGTCGGCTGACGTGAAGGCTGTCGTCGCCCGCTCGCGCGGCGTATCCGCCCGCTTGAACGGCGGCGTTGGCTTCCTGATGAAGAAGAACAAGGTCGACGTGATCTGGGGCGAAGCCAAGATCACCAAGCTGGGCGAAATCGTCGTCGGCAAGTCCTCCAAGCCCGTCGTCGAGCCGCAGAACCCGGTTCCGAAGAACATCAAGGGTGAGGGCACCTACACCGCCAAGCACATCATCGTCGCGACAGGCGCTCGCCCGCGCGCGCTGCCGGGCATCGAGCCGGATGGCAAGCTGATCTGGACCTATTTCGAGGCGATGAAGCCGGCAGCCCTGCCGAAGTCGCTGATCGTCATGGGCTCGGGCGCCATCGGCATCGAGTTCGCGAGCTTCTACCGCTCGATGGGCGTCGATGTCACCGTCGTCGAGGTCATGGCGACCATCATGCCGGTCGAGGACGTCGAAGTCACCGCGATCGCGCGCAAGCAGCTCGAAAAGCGCGGCATGAAGATCATCACCAGCGCCAAGATCACCAAGGTCGAAAAGGCGGACGACAGCATCACCGCGCATGTCGAGACGGCTGACGGCAAGGTCCAGCAGATCACCGCCGACCGCATGATCTCGGCCGTGGGTGTGCAAGGCAACATCGAAAACCTCGGCCTCGAGGCCGTCGGCGTCAAGACCGACCGCGGCTGCGTCGTCATCGACGGCTACGGCAAGACCAATATCGCAGGCATCTACGCCATCGGCGACGTCGCCGGCCCGCCGATGCTCGCCCACAAGGCCGAGCATGAAGGCGTCGTCTGCGTCGAAAAGATCGCCGGGCTGCCGAACGTTCACGCCACCGACAAGGGCAAGGTCCCGGGCTGCACCTATTGCAACCCGCAGGTCGCCTCCGTGGGCCTGACCGAAGCCAAGGCCAAGGAAGCCGGCCGCGACATCCGCGTTGGTCGCTTCTCCTTTGCTGCCAACGGCAAGGCGATCGCTCTCGGCGAGGACCAGGGTCTCTGCAAGGTGATCTTCGACAAGAAGACCGGCGAACTGCTCGGCGCGCACATGGTCGGCGCCGAAGTCACCGAACTCATCCAGGGCTTCGTGGTCGCCATGAACCTCGAGACGACCGAAGAAGAACTGATGCACACCATCTTCCCGCATCCGACGGTTTCCGAAACGATGAAGGAAGCGGTTCTTGATGCCTATGGTCGCGTGCTGAACGCTTGATAATTTTCTTCGCTGCTCTCTATGACGGATTGGATCAGATCCGATACCGGACTGGAAAAAGCGAAAGGAAATCATCATGTCTATGGGTACGCAGGCACTGCTCATCTTTCTCCTGATCGGTCTGGTCGCGGGGTTCCTCGCCAGCCTGATCGTCGGCGGAGGCGGTTTGATCCGGTGCCTGCTCAGCGGCATGATCGGCGCGTTCGTCGGAGGCTTTCTCT
Source organism: Rhizobium sp. S152 (assembly GCF_030380735.1). Taxonomy (GTDB): domain Bacteria; phylum Pseudomonadota; class Alphaproteobacteria; order Rhizobiales; family Rhizobiaceae; genus Rhizobium. The sequence goes on from NZ_JAUDRZ010000030.1 coordinate 652,523, forward strand.
TCAACGCGCTGGGGATTTCGCTCGGTATCGACAATGCGATCGTCGTGCAGATCATTCATGCCACGGTCGGCGCCATTATCGTGGTGCTGATTGCCAGGGCGATAGCGTGAGGGGTTGAACGGAATGGAAGGCGTAGGCTGGATTGCTGCGATCATCATCGGCGGCTTGGCGGGTTGGCTGGCAGGCATTCTGATGAACATCCGCTTCGGTGTTTTGATGAACATCGTGATCGGCATCGTGGGCGCGGTGATCGCCAGTGCGATCTTCACCCGCGCCGGCATCTATGTCGCCAGCGGTTGGCTGGGTTACCTTGTGACGGGTTTCGTCGGCTCGTGCATCTTGCTATTTATGGCAAAACTCGTCAGACGCTGACGAAGGAGGCCGCGTCCGGCGGTTTGAAGGCAGGTTATTGATGGTAACTATTCTCGACAGGATCAATCCAAACGCTGAAAAGCGCGTGCGGCACCCGGAAAAGGCGCACAAGCCTGATACCGAAGTCATGCGCAAGCCGGACTGGATCCGCGTCAAGGCGCCGACCTCCAAGGGCTACGCCGAGACCCGCTCGATCGTGAAGGAGCACAAGCTCGTCACCGTCTGCGAGGAAGCGGGCTGCCCGAATATCGGCGAGTGCTGGGACAAGAAGCACGCCACCTTCATGATCATGGGCGAGATCTGTACCCGCGCCTGTTCCTTCTGCAACGTCGCGACCGGCAAGCCGAACGCGCTTGACATGGCCGAGCCCGAGAGCGTTGCGAAGGCCGTCAAGGAGATGGGCCTCAGCCACGTCGTCATCACCTCTGTTGACCGCGACGATCTGGAAGACGGCGGCGCCGAGCACTTCGAGAAGGTGATCTGGGCGATCCGTGCCGCGTCGCCGACGACCACCATCGAAATCCTGACGCCCGACTTCCTGAAGAAGCCCGGTGCACTGGAGCGCGTTGTCGCGGCCAAGCCTGACGTCTTCAACCACAACATGGAAACAGTTCCGGGCAATTATCTCACCGTCCGCCCCGGCGCGCGCTACTTCCACTCCGTCCGCCTGCTGCAGCGGGTGAAGGAACTGGACCCGACCATGTTCACCAAGTCGGGCATCATGGTCGGCCTCGGCGAGGAGCGCAACGAAGTGCTGCAGCTGATGGATGACCTGCGCGTCGCCGACGTCGACTTCCTGACGATCGGCCAGTACCTGCAGCCGACCCGCAAGCATCACGCCGTCATGAGCTACGTCACGCCCGAGGAATTCAAGTCCTACGAGACGGTCGCCTACACCAAGGGCTTCCTGATGGTCGCCTCCAGCCCGCTCACCCGCTCCTCGCACCACGCCGGCGACGACTTCGCCCGCCTGCGCGCGGCGCGCGAGAAGAAGGTGCTGGTGGCTGCGGAGTAAGACGGTTCTCTCGGCGGGCCTGCTGTGCCATGATCGGCGGCAGGCAATGCAACAAAGGAACACGTCATGCCCGTGGTAACAGTGACGGTGCCGGAAGAGATGAAGGCCTGGCTGGAAAAGCAGGCCGCCGCCGGCCGCTATGCCGATGCGTCCGACTATGTGCGCGATCTTGTTCGCCGCGACCAGGAGCGCGCGAGCAAGATCGCCCGTATGCAGGCTCTTGTCGATGAAGGGCTGGCAAGCGGCGTTTCGGACGAAACCATGGATGACATTCTGCGGTCGCTCAACGAAGCGGCGGAATAGGTCTCATGGGCTACCGGCTGTCGCGTCAGGCCGCTCATGATCTTCGTACTATTCACGCGACGGGCCTTCGGCTTTTTGGAAAAGCGCAAGCCGACAGCTATCACCGTCATTTGGGTGATATCTTCGAAATACTCGCAGATAACCCGAAACTCGCCCGACTTCGCCAGGAAATCACCCCGCCGGTGAGGATACATCCTTGCGGCGCGCACTTGATTGTCTACCATGAGTTGGGTGATGGTGGCATTCTCATCATCCGCGTGCGCCATGGCCACGAGAATTGGCAGGCATAATCTCGGTAGTGCCTTCCATACCCGTCCAAGCGGCCTGATCTTCCAACAACCAGACAAGAGGCCATCGTGTTGCAACAACCGAAGCATCGGCTGAACGTCACCGATCTCGGTGAGGCGGCAGAATTGCTGAAGCGCGCCGACCGCATCGTCATTTTCGGCTCGTCAGGTGGCGGCAAGAGCACGCTGGCGCAGAGGCTCGCGCGGATCCTCGATCTCCGCTACGTCTCCATGGACCGCGAGGTGTTCTGGCTGCCCGGATGGGTCTTGAGGCCGAGGCCGGAGCAGCGCGAAATCATCACCGAGATCGTTGCCGGGGACCGCTGGATCATCGATGGCAACAACCCGAGGACGCTCGATCTCAGGCTGCCGCGCGCCGATGTGATCCTGTGGGTGAGAGTGTCGCGCTGGCTCTGCCTGTGGAGCATCTTCAAGCGCGGCATCGTCTATCGCGGCAGAACGCGGCCCGACATGGCGCCTGGGTGCCTGGAGCAGTGGCCGGACCGGGAGTTCATGTCCTATGTCTGGAATTTCGAAAGGGACGACGTGCCCGAATTCATGGAAGGCATCCGCCTGCATGGGTCCGACGTCCCGCTGGTCGAATTGAGGAGCAGGGCGCAGATGGGGCTGCTGCTTCAGCGCCTCGAAGCCATCGGGTAGGATGACAGCCTGATTCGGTCTTTGCTTGCGGGAGGGGAAAGATATGCCGAATTTCGTGACCGATATCACCAGTGCCGCGGATCTTGTCAGCCGCGCCGACCGAATTCTTGTGGTCGGCTGCTCCGGCGGCGGCAAGACGACGCTGTCGAAACGTTTGGGCGCGCGGCTTGATCTGCTGCACATCTCGATGGACCGCGACTTCTATTGGCTGCCCGGCTGGGTGAAGCGGCCTAAGGCCGAGGAGCGCGAGATGATCGCGGCCGCTGTCGCCGAAGAGCGATGGCTGATGGACGGCACCGGCGCTTCGACTTTCGATCTCAGGATGCCGCGCACCGATGTGGTGCTCTGGGTGCGGCTGCCGCGCTGGCGCTGCCTGCTCGGTGTCACCACAAGGTGGCTTCGCTGGCGGGGCAGGGCGCGGCCGGAGATGGCGCCGGGTTGCCCGGAAAAGCTCGACCTGGATTTCATAAGCTTCATCTGGAATTTCGAGCGACGCTGGGTGCCGCTCATCCTTGCCGGCATCGAGCGATACAAGCCGGATGTGCCTGTTCTACAGTTGAAATCGCACCGGGAAATGCGCCGCCTTCTTGATCTTCTCGGCGCGCCCGCTTAACTGCCGCTCATGCCTCAGTTCGAAACGCATCGCCCCGTACCGCATTCCGCCGACCAGATGTTCGACCTCGTTGCCGATGTCGAGCGCTATCCGGAGTTTCTTCCGCTCTGTGAGGCACTGGCCATACGCAGCCGCAAGGAGCGCGACGGCAAGGTGCTGCTGGTCGCCGATATGACTGTCGGCTACAAGGCGATCCGCGAGACCTTCACCACGCAGGTGTTGCTCAACAAGGCTGAGCGGCTGATCGAGGTGAAGTATATCGACGGCCCGTTCAAATACTTGGACAATCGCTGGCGCTTCGAGGAGACCGCTACGGGTTCCAACGTGCACTTCTTCATCGATTACGAGTTCAAGAGCCGCATTCTCGGCGCGCTGATGGGCTCGATGTTCGATCGCGCCTTCCGCATGTTCACCGACGCCTTCGAGACCCGCGCCGCCAAGATCTACGTCTGAGCGAGCTCGGCGATCATCTCCAGCGCCGTGCGCACGGTTGCCAGCCGCACCTGGTCGCGACCGATATCGCCATAGAGCATCTTGCGATGGATGAGACCGCCTGAGCGCGATTTCGCGGCGAGATGCACCAGCCCCACCGGTTTCTCGGCTGACCCGCCGCCCGGGCCGGCGACGCCGGTGACGGCAACGGCAATCGCCGCGCGCGAGCGGAAGACGGCGCCATGCACCATCTGCCGTGCCGTTTCCTCGCTCACCGCGCCATAGCGGGCAAGCGTAGCCTCCTGGACGTCCAGCATCTCCATTTTCGCCGTGTTCGTATAGGTGACGAAGCCGCGATCGACGACGGCGGAAGACCCCGCGATCTCGGTGAGCGCACCGGCGATCAGTCCGCCCGTGCACGATTCCGCCGTCGAGACCATCAGCCCCGCCGCGGTGAAGTCTCGGATGATCTTCTCTGCTTTGTCGGTGATGTCGGTCGGGAAGATGCTCATGATCAATTCCCCTGGTACACCACCGTGGCGGTGGCGATGGCGGCGATGCCCTCGCGGCGGCCGACAAAGCCGATCGTCTCGTTGGTGGTTGCCTTGACCGAGCAGCGGTCGATCGAGATGCCGAGAAATTCCGCCAGGCTGGCGCGCATCGTGTCGCGATGCGGTCCGACCTTCGGCGCCTCGGCGATCAGCGTCACGTCCGCGTTCATGATGGTGCCGCCGCGTTCGCGCACGATCTTTGCCGCGTGCTCGATGAAGATGCGCGAAGGGGCGCCTTTCCATTGCGGGTCCGATGGCGGGAAGTGGTCGCCGATGTCGCCGGCGCCGCAGGTGGCGAGAAGGGCGTCCGTCAGCGCATGCAGCGCGACGTCGGCGTCGGAATGACCCTTGAGCTTCTGGTCGTGCGGGATGAACACGCCGCAGAGCGTAACGCCATCGCCTGCCTCGAGCTGATGCACGTCGTAGCCGTTGCCGGTGCGCACATCGGGAAGCTGGTTGCTGGAGAGTTTGTGGTCCGCCATCGCGATATCCCGCCTCACTGTCAGTTTTACATTATCGACCATGCCCTCGACGATCCGGACCGGAACGCCGGCCCATTCGGCGATAGCGGCATCGTCGGTGAAGTCGGAGAGCCCGGCCGCCGCGACGCGTTCATGCGCGTCGAGGATGGTGCCGAAGTCGAAGGACTGCGGCGTCTGTGCCGCGTATAGTTGCGCCCGCGATACCGTCTCGATCACCAGCCCGTCGGCATCCGCCCGCTTCAGTGTATCGGCGATAGGCGTTGCCGGCAGCACGGCTGCCGCGCCGCCGGCAAGACTGCCTGCGATGCGGTCGAGCAGCACGTGATCGAAGAATGGCCGCACGGCATCGTGGATCAGCACATGCGAGATGCCCTTGTCCTGCAGATGACGCAGGCCCGAAAGCACCGATTGCTGCCGCGTCTGGCCACCATGCACCACATCGATCGGTGTTACCGAGAGCACATGCCGAAACGCCCGCGCAAACAGCGCTTCGTCATCAGGGTGAATCACCACGACGATATGCTGGGCGGGATCCCAGGAACTGAATTTCTCAAGTGTATGCGTAATCACCGGCTTGCCGCCGATCATGCGATACTGTTTGGGTCCTTCCTCTGACGCGCCCGCGCGTTCCCCGCGACCGGCGGCGACGACGACGACACCAATGGAAAGTGGTTGCTTTTGTTGCATTTGCGGCATAAATCCCCAAAAAGCAGAATTTGCTATGGTGCTCTAACGGCTTGGCGCATCGAATTCCAGCATCTGCCCGAAAAATATCATTTCGGATTCTGCCCCCTTGGCAAGCCTCTCAAACCTGTCTAAAAATAGTGCACACATCCTGCGTGCCTGAAAGATAATCATTTGTCTTATACGGACTTTGCATCGCCTTTGCAGATCGGGACGGTCGCGGTGAGAAACCGCGTCGTGCTCGCACCGATGTCCGGCGTTACCGACATGCCGTTTCGGCAGCTCGCCTGGCGTTATGGAGCGGGGCTTGTCGTGACCGAGATGGTCGCAAGCCGGGAACTCGTCAATAGCACATCCGAATCATGGTCGCGATTGAGGAGCGCCGGCTTCCAGCCGCACATGGTGCAGCTTGCCGGACGCGAAGCTTATTGGATGGCCGAGGCCGCGAAGATCGCAGCCGGCAACGGCGCCGATATCATCGACATCAATATGGGCTGCCCGGCCAAGAAGGTAATCGGCGGCTATTCGGGTTCCGCGCTGATGCGCGACCCGGACCACGCGCTTGGTCTTATCGAGGCGACGGTAAAGGCCGTCGACGTCCCCGTCACGCTAAAGATGCGGTTGGGCTGGGACGAAAACTCCATCAACGCTCCTCATATCGCCAGGCGCGCCGAGGAGGCGGGTATAAAGCTCGTCACCATTCACGGCCGTACGCGCATGCAGTTCTACGAAGGTCGGGCCGATTGGGACGCGATCCGCGCGGTGCGCGACGTACTCTCCATCCCGCTGGTTGCGAATGGCGATGTCGAGACAGCTGAAGACGCCCAGGAAATCCTGCGCCGCTCGGGCGCCGACGCCGTGATGATCGGCCGGGGCTGCCAGGGCAGGCCGTGGCATGCGGGCGTGATTGCCGGCAGCGCAACGCCCAACGCCTGGGAGATCCCTGATATCGCCGTCGAGCACTATCACATGATGCTGGACTTCTACGGTGAGTCTGTGGCGGTGCGTCACGCAAGAAAACATCTCGGCTGGTATCTCGATCGCTTCGCGCCGTCGCTTGCCGCATCCGAAAAGACCGCGATCATGACTGCACGCGATCCGCGCGAGGTATCCGCTCGGTTCCACGACGCCCTGATGGCAGCGGCGTCGAGCGTTGACGCCCGGGAGGCCGCATGACCAATAACGTGCCGTCATCGTCCGACCACGCCGGCAGCGCCGTCGCGATGGCCGTTCTCAATGCGATCCAGAATCCCGTGGTCATGGTCAACGAGGCCGGATTGGTCGCATTCGCCAACTGGGAGGCCGAGGCCTTCTTTGGAGCGAGCGCATCGCATCTGGCACGCTACAAGATCTCGACCTTCATCCCGTTCGGAAGCCCGCTTCTGGCACTGATCGATCAGGTGCGCGAGCGCCGTGCGCCGATCAACGAATACCGCGTGGACTTGAGTTCGCCGCGTCTCGGCCAGGACAAGCTGGTCGATATCTACGTTGCCCCCGTGATCAGCGAGCCGGGTGCCGTCGTCATCGTCTTCCAGGAACGCTCGATGGCCGACAAGATCGACCGACAGCTGACGCATCGCGCTGCCGCGCGCTCGGTCACCGGTCTCGCCTCCATGCTCGCCCACGAGATCAAGAACCCGCTCTCAGGTATTCGCGGCGCCGCCCAGCTTCTGGAGCAATCGGCTGTCGATGAGGACCGGGCGCTGACGCGCTTGATCTGCGACGAGACGGATCGCATCGTCTCGCTGGTCGATCGCATGGAGGTGTTCTCTGACGAGCGGCCTGTCGATCGCGTCCCCGTCAACATCCACTCGGTTCTCGATCACGTCAAAGCCGTCGCCAGGGCCGGCTTTGCGCGAAACATCAAGATTACCGAGAACTACGACCCGTCGCTCCCGGCCGTGTACGCCAACCGCGACCAGCTCGTGCAAGTCTTTCTCAACCTCGTCAAGAACGCCAGCGAGGCGATCGGCGATCGTCCGGATGGCGAGATCGTGCTGACGACGGCATATCGTCCCGGCATTCGCCTATCCGTCGCCGGAACCCGCGAAAAAATCTCGCTTCCGCTGGAATTCTGCGTGCAGGACAACGGCCCCGGCGTACCCGCGGACCTGTTGCCGCATCTTTTCGATCCCTTCATCACCACCAAGACCAATGGCAGCGGCCTCGGTCTGGCGCTGGTGGCCAAGATCATCGGTGACCATGGCGGCATCATCGAATGCGATAGCCAGAATAACCGCACCACGTTCCGCGTCCTGATGCCGGCATCGAAGGATGCCTCGTCCGAGGACGCTACCATCATAACATCCACAGGACCTTCTCGATGACAGCAACGATCCTCGTCGCAGATGATGATGCGGCCATTCGCACAGTGCTCAATCAGGCCTTGAGCCGTGCCGGTTATGACGTGCGCATCACCTCCAATGCCGCCACGCTCTGGCGCTGGGTCTCTGCGGGTGAGGGCGACTTGGTGGTTACCGATGTCGTCATGCCGGACGAGAATGCTTTTGATCTGCTGCCCCGCATCAAGAAGGCGCGTCCCGACCTGCCGGTTTTGGTCATGAGCGCGCAGAACACCTTCATGACGGCGATCAAGGCCTCGGAGAAGGGGGCCTACGACTACCTGCCGAAACCCTTCGACCTCACCGAACTGATCGGCATCATCGGCCGCGCGCTCGCCGAGCCGAAGAAGAAGCCCGCCAAGCTCGACGAGGACATGCAGGACGGCATGCCGCTCGTCGGTCGTTCGGCCGCGATGCAGGAAATCTACCGCGTGCTGGCGCGTCTGATGCAGACGGACCTGACGCTGATGATCACCGGCGAATCCGGCACCGGCAAGGAGCTCGTCGCCCGCGCGTTGCACGACTACGGCAAGCGCCGCAACGGCCCCTTTGTCGCCATCAACATGGCCGCAATCCCGCGCGACCTGATCGAATCGGAACTCTTCGGCCACGAGAAGGGCGCCTTCACCGGCGCGCAGACCCGCTCGACCGGTCGCTTCGAGCAGGCCGAGGGCGGGACCCTGTTCCTTGACGAAATCGGCGACATGCCGATGGATGCGCAGACCCGTTTGCTGCGCGTGCTGCAACAGGGCGAATACACCACCGTCGGCGGCCGCACGCCGATCCGCACCGACGTGCGCATCGTTGCCGCCACCAACAAGGACCTGAAGCAGGCGATCAACCAGGGCCTCTTCCGCGAGGACCTCTACTACCGCCTCAACGTCGTGCCGCTGCGTCTGCCGCCGCTGCGCGATCGCGCCGAGGACATCCCCGATCTTGTCCGCCACTTCATCCAACAGGCGGAAAAGGAAGGTCTCGGCACCAAGCGTTTCGACCAGGAAGCTCTGGATCTGATGAAGGCCTATGCCTGGCCGGGCAACGTGCGCGAGCTCGAGAACCTCATTCGCCGCCTGATGGCGCTTTATCCACAGGATGTGATCACCCGCGAAATCATCGAATCCGAGCTGCGTTCTGATGTTCCGGACAGCCCGATCGACAAGGGCCCGATCCGCACCGGCAACATGACGATCGCCCAGGCGGTCGAGGAGAACATGCGCAGTTATTTCGCCACTTTCGGCGACAATCTGCCGCCTCCGGGCCTGTATGACCGGGTTTTGACGGAGATGGAATACCCGCTGATCCTGGCCGCCCTGACGGCGACACGGGGGAACCAGATCAAGGCCGCGGATTTGCTCGGTCTTAACCGCAATACGCTCCGCAAAAAGATCCGGGAACTCGGTGTCTCGGTCTACCGGAGCTCCCGCACAGCTTGACAATGTGACGAAGGCCGTTGCATTTTCGCCACAATGCGTTGCTTATAAGTCACGCATGGGGTTGTGATTTCGCAGCAGTTTTAGACCCTCCGGGTCCTCGTTCGGAAGTCTGTCCGAACGGGTCGTATTGCGATTTGTAGCCTTGATCCTTGGGGCGCGGCGGATCCTCTGGTCCGTTGCCTGGAGAATTAAGCGAATGGAGCAGGATGCGGTGCCGACGGCGGCGGAAGGCGAGTCTGTCACGACCGTCACCGATCGTCGTGCGCTCTTCGCACTGCCGGGTCTTGTGCTCGCGGGCGGCGCGCTGCTCTGTGCGACGGCGACGCTCTTCGTGCTGCTTGGCCTGACGCCGATTGCGCCGACCTCCCATGTCGTCATCACCTCCGTCGTCGTCAACTCCTTCTTCGTGCTTGGCCTGATCGCGCTGATCGGACGCGAGATCGCGCGACTTTTCAAGGCCCGTAAGCGCGGTCGCGCGGCTGCGCGTCTTCATATCCGCATCGTGCTTCTCTTTTCGATCGTGGCCATCACGCCGGCCATTCTGGTCGCGATCTTCGCCAGTATCACGCTGAATGCCGGCCTCGATCGCTGGTTCGCTCTACGCACCCAGTCCATCGTCAGTTCCTCCCGGAACATAGGCCAGGCCTACATGATGGAAAACGCCAGCTACCTGCAGGGCCAAACCGTTTCCATGGCGAACGACCTGGAGCGCAACCGCCCGCTGTTCAATCTCGACCGCACCGGCTTTGCCGACCTGATGACCCGCCAGGCGCGAGGTCGTGGCCTGCTGGGCGCGTTCCTGGTCGAGAGCGACGGTACAGTCATCACGCAGGCCGATATCAAGACGGAAAAGCCGTTGCCGGCGATTCCAACCGATGCTTTGAGTAAGGCCGCCGCCGGACAGCCGACGCTCATTCCGCCAGGGGTTACAAATCTCGTCGGCGCTATCATCAAGCTCGAGTCCATCGACGGCGCCTTCCTCTATACGGTCAGGGCAGTCGATCCCAAGGTCATGGGCGCGATGCGCATGATGGAGGAGAACGCCACCGAGTATAAGTCGATGGAAGCCGGCCGCCTGTCACTACAGGTTGCCTTCGCCATTCTCTACATCGGTTTTGCGTTGATCGTGCTGCTGGCCGCGATCTGGACGGCAATCGCGGTTGCCGACCGCATCGTTCGCCCGATCCGCCTGCTCATCACCGCCGCCGATAATGTGGCATCCGGCAACATGGACATCGTTGTTCCGGTTCACGCGGTAGATGGCGACGTCGGCAAGCTGTCGCTCACTTTCAACAAGATGATCTCGGAGATCCGCACACAGCGCGACGAGATCCTCGAGGCGAAGGACGAAGTGGATGACCGTCGTCGCTTCATTGAGGCGGTTCTGTCCGGCGTGACCGCTGCCGTTATCGGCGTCGAGCAGGATCGCCGGATCACCATCGTCAACAGTTCCGCCGAAGTGCTCATGGCGCTTCCCGCTTCCGATTTGCTAGGCAAGCAATTGTCAGAGATCGCTCCAGAGGTCGATCTGGTGCTCACTGAGGCCGCATCGCGCTATCGCGGCGATTTCCGCAAGCAGATCGCGCTGGTACGCGGCGGCACCGTGCGCACGCTGAGCGTCCAGGTGACGCGCGAAGAGGTTCGCGACATGAGCGAATCCTACGTGATCACGCTCGACGACATCACCGACCTCGTCATCGCCCAGCGCTCGACGGCCTGGGGCGATGTCGCGCGCCGCATCGCGCATGAAATCAAGAACCCGCTGACGCCGATCCAGCTGTCGGCCGAGCGCATTCAGCGCCGCTACGGCAAGCAGATCAACCAGGACGACCGCACCGTCTTCGACCAATGCACGGAAACGATCATCCGCCAGGTCGGCGACATCGGCCGCATGGTCGACGAGTTCTCCTCCTTCGCGCGCATGCCCAAGCCGACCAAGGAACCGGCGGATCTCCGCACCATCCTGCACGACGCGATCTTCCTGCGCGAAATGGGCAACAGCCACGTGACCTTCCTGCAGGAGCTCGGCGACCAGCCGCTTACAGGCGAGTTCGACAACCGCATGCTCGGCCAGGCCTTCGGCAATCTGATCAAGAACGCCGTCGAGGCCATCGATGCCGTGCCGGCCGAGGAGCGCGACGAGCGCAAAATCCTGATCCGGACGTCGCTTGACGCCGCGCGCGACCGCTTCACGGTCGATATCATCGATAACGGTCGCGGCCTCCCGGTCGAGAACCGTCACAGCATTCTCGAACCCTATATGACGATGCGGGAAAAGGGCACGGGCCTCGGCCTCGCCATCGTCAAGAAGATTATTGAAGAACATGGCGGGCAGCTCGAACTGCACGATGCACCCGCCGATTTTGACCAGGGACGAGGCGCCATGATCCGCGTGCATTTGCCACGCGTGGAAAACGCCCCCACGGCTCCGGCAACAGGCGACAAGGAAAGCGTTTATGGCCTCTGATATTCTGGTCGTTGATGACGAGCACGACATTCGTGAGATCGTCTCCGGTATCCTCTCCGACGAGGGCCACGAAACGCGAACCGCGCACGACAGCGACAGTGCGCTGGCGGCGATCTCCGACCGTGCGCCGCGCCTGATCTTCCTTGACATCTGGATGCAGGGCAGCAAGCTCGACGGCCTGTCGCTGCTCGACGAAATCAAGACCCGCCATCCCGAAATCCCTGTCGTGATGATCTCCGGCCACGGCAATATCGAGACCGCCGTCTCCGCCATCAAGCGTGGTGCCTTCGATTTCATCGAGAAGCCCTTCAAGGCCGACCGGCTGATCCTGATCGCCGAACGGGCGCTGGAGAATTCCAAGCTGAAGCGCGAGGTTTCGGAGCTCAAGCGCAAGGCCGGCGATCCCGTCGAACTTATCGGCACATCGGTGGCCGTCTCGCAGCTTCGCCAGACGATCGAGAAGGTCTCTCCCACCAATAGCCGCATCATGATCTTCGGCGCATCCGGTTCCGGCAAGGAACTCGTGGCGCGCATGATCCACAAGAAGTCGTCGCGTGCCAACGGTCCCTTCGTGGCGCTCAACGCGGCCAATATCACGCCCGACCGCATGGAGATCGCCCTGTTCGGCACGGAAGGTTCGCCGGGACAGGCGCGCAAGACGGGCGCCCTGGAAGAGGCCCATCGCGGCATCCTCTATCTCGACGAAGTCGGTGAGATGCCGCGCGAGACGCAGAACAAGATCCTCCGCGTGCTTGTCGATCAGCAGTTCGAGCGTGTCGGCGGCTCCAAGCGGGTAAAGGTCGACGTGCGCATCATCTCGTCCACTGCCTACAATCTGGAAAGCCGGATCGCCGAAGGCTGGTTCCGCGAGGATCTGTATCACCGGTTGGCCGTGGTGCCCGTCAAGGTGCCGGCGCTGGCCGAACGCCGCGAGGATATCACCTTCCTGGTCGATCAGCTGATGCGTCAGATTTCGGAGCAGGCCGGCATTCGTCCCCGCCGGATCGGCGACGATGCGATGGCGGTGCTGCAGGCGCATGACTGGCCGGGCAATATCCGCCAGCTCCGCAACAATATCGAGCGCCTGATGATTCTCGCCCGCTCGGACGGCCCTGACGCGCCGATCACGGCCGAGATGCTGCCGACCGATCTCGGCGACATGCTTCCGAAGGTCTCCGCCAAGAACGACTATCACATCATGACGCTGCCGCTCCGCGAAGCGCGCGAGATGTTCGAGAAGGATTACTTGATCGCGCAGATCAATCGCTTCGGCGGCAATATCTCGCGTACCGCCGAATTCGTCGGCATGGAGCGTTCGGCACTCCATCGCAAGCTGAAGTCGCTTGGCGTTTGATACCAACGCTCGGCTGTCCCGGCTGGGACGGCCGGCAATATTCGCAAAGCCTTTTTCGCCGTTGCGGAAAAGATTGCGATTTGATACCAAGGCTTTCCGGGCAGAAGGGAAGAGGGTTGTCTGCTGCCCCCGGGAGAGGTCATAGAGTATTTCACCGGCTGCATAACGCCGGCAATAAAGAAAGAATCGGCGCGATGGCGGAACGTTCTCAGAATTTGCAGGACTTATTTCTCAATACTGTTCGCAAGCAAAAGATTTCACTGACAATTTTTCTCATCAATGGCGTAAAGCTGACGGGCGTTGTCACCTCGTTCGACAATTTCTGCGTCCTGCTTCGCCGTGACGGGCATTCGCAACTCGTGTATAAGCACGCGATCTCGACGATCATGCCCGGTCAGCCGATGCAGATGTTCGAGAGCGAAGAAGCCGCTTCCTAACAGGACCTGCCGTTATTTCGACACGCGATACCAAAAACGATTCCATCATCCCGGAAGCTGCCAAGCACCGGGATGACATGCGGGCGACAGTTGTCGTTCCTGTTCTCAAGCAGGCGCGCGGTGGCCGTAACACGCCCGATGGCGTGATCGTCACCCGCACGCCCGAAAGCCGCTTGGAAGAGGCGTCCGGCCTTGCGCAGGCAATTGACCTCGATGTCGTAAATGCGATCATCGTCCCGGTCAACGACCCGCGCCCGGCAACGCTGATGGGCACCGGCAAGATCGAGGAAATCAAGGCGAAGCTGGACGAGAGCGATTCCGGTCTCGTCATCGTTGATCATCCGCTCACCCCTGTTCAGCAGCGCAATCTCGAAAAGGAATGGAACGCCAAGGTCATCGACCGCACGGGCCTCATTCTCGAAATCTTCGGCCGCCGCGCCTCCACCAAGGAAGGTACGCTGCAGGTCGATCTCGCACACCTGAATTACCAGAAGGGCCGCCTGGTCCGCAGCTGGACCCACCTTGAACGCCAGCGCGGCGGTGGTGGTTTCATGGGTGGTCCCGGTGAAACCCAGATCGAAGCCGACCGGCGCATGCTGCAGGACCGCATCATCAAGCTCGAGCGCGAGCTGGAGCAGGTGGTGCGTACCCGCCAGCTTCACCGCGCCAAGCGCCGTAAGGTGCCGCATCCGATCGTGGCGTTGGTTGGCTACACCAATGCCGGCAAGTCGACGCTGTTCAACCGCATCACCGGCGCCGGCGTTCTGGCCGAGGACATGCTGTTCGCCACGCTCGACCCGACGCTGCGCCGCATGAAGCTGCCGCATGGCCGCACCGTCATTCTCTCCGATACCGTCGGTTTCATTTCCGACCTTCCGACCCATCTGGTCGCCGCCTTCCGCGCGACGCTGGAAGAGGTTCTCGAAGCGGATCTGATCCTGCATGTCCGCGACATGGCGGACGAGGACAATCAGGCGCAGAGCGCCGATGTCCTGCGTATCCTGAAGGATCTCGGCATCGACGAGGCCGAAGGCGCCAAGCGCATCATCGAAGTCTGGAACAAGATCGACCGCCTGGAGCCCGAGGCGCATGAGGCCATGGTGCAGAAGGCGGCGGGCGCGGAAAACGTCGTGGCTGTCTCAGCCATCAGCGGCGAGGGCGTCGATCACCTGATGAACGAGATCAGCCGTCGTCTCTCCGGCGTGATGACCGAAACAACGATCACTCTGCCGGTCGATAAGCTTGCGCTTCTTCCCTGGCTCTACGAGCACGCCATTATCGATTCTCGTGAGGACAACGAGGATGGCTCCGTGACGCTCGAGGTGCGCATGGCGGAAGCCGAAGCCTCCGCGCTGGAAGGGCGGCTCGGCAACAGCGCGAAGTCCAAGGAAGACTGGGAGCGCTGAGGCACTCCGTTACGCCAGCGCGCTCTGATCATCGGTATTAAATGCGCCGCCCGGCGCAAGCCGGTCGAGCCCGATCCGCCCGACCGGATCGAGCAGTTCCCCCGTCACCAGCGTGGTGATCAGGCTCCGCACCAGCGGAAGCTTGGTTGCCGGACCGATGAAGATATCGCGGCTCAACGGAAGAAGGCGGCTATCGGACTGGTAGAAGGGCGTCAGCACCCGGCTCAGCAGCTGGTAGAAGCGTATATGCATCTCACGTTGTTTGAGATGGCGCCCGATGGCGTCGCCGATCGTTGCCTCCCGGCAGAGCGCCGAGCAGAGTGACGCGGCATCGAGCAGCGCCATGTTCGCACCCTGGCCGAGTTGCGGGCTCGTTGCGTGCCAGGCATCTCCGATCTTCACCGTGTTCCGTCCGGCAACAGGGGTACGCGTGAGATGACGGTAGCGCGCATGAACCGGTTCGGCGGTAATGGCTAGTGCCTCAGCCTCGGGCCAGAAGGCGCGCACGGCATCGAGCCAGGCATCGCGGCCGGCACTTTTCCAGGCGGGATGATCCTGATTGCGGATGCTCCAGAAGAACGTCGCCATAGGAGGCGCGCCGTCGCGTGCCGTGCCAACAGGCAGCACGCCCGCCATCTGGCTGGCCCGGCGATAGCGCTGCTCCAGTTCATCCGGACGGAAGAGGCCATTTGCAGGCCAGGGAACGGTGGCCCAGAGCGCGCCATAGCCAAGCTCGGTGGTGACCTTTGTTTCGATCGGGGAGTTGGCGCCCATGGCATCCACTACCAGATCGGCCGCAGCCGACGTCCCGCCGCCTTCCAGGACAAGCCGCGGCGCGCTGCCGGCTTCGATGCCGGTCACCCGCGAGGATGTCTCGAAGCGTACGCCGGCCTTGACGGCGGCTTCAAGCAGCAGGTCGAAGAGCGCCACCCGCTGGATGGCGATGCCGTAGGCGCCGGGGCGATAGCCGACGTCGAGCACCGTGCGTCCGTTGCCGGAGAGGCGTCCGTGCATCCTGCTGATCCGGGCGCCGCGCGACTCGACGGCACTGAATAGCCCCATGCGGGAGAGCACGGCGGCCCCCGTCGGCTGCAACACGAAGCCGGAGCCGACAGGCTGCGGCGCGCTCATCTGGTCGTAGATCGTTACCCTCGCGCCTTGTCGGGCAAGAAGGGCCGCGAGCGACAGCCCGCCGATCCCGGCGCCAGCAATCGCAATATCCAGAGCGTCAAGCTTCATCGCGCCGTCTAGCCGAGCTCCCGCTCGATCGCCTTGGCCGCCTGCCAGATCTCTTCCATACGATCGAGGCTCGCCGCCTCCAGTGTTTCGCCTTCTTTATGAAGGACGGTCTCTATATGGTTGAAACGACGCCTGAACTTCGTGTTTGTCCCGCGCAGCGCTTGCTCCGGGTCGGCCTTCACGTGGCGACCGATGTTGACGACCGCGAAAATGAGGTCGCCCAGCTCGTCACTGACCTTGGCCTTGTCGCCATCCTTCAGCGCCTCGCGCAGTTCGCCGATTTCCTCCTCGATCTTGTCGAGGATCGGCTCCGGTGCCGACCAGTCGAAGCCGACCTTGGCGGCGCGCTCCTGCAGCTTCAGCGCTTCCGTAAGCGCAGGGAAGCTCCGTTGTACCGAGCCAAGATAGCCCGCCTTGAAATCCTCGGATATCCCGCGGGCGGCGCGCCGCTCCGCGCGTTCCCGTTTCTCTGCCTGCTTGATCTCGTCCCACTGCCTCTTCACGGCATCCGGCGTATCGGCGTCCGAGCGGGCGAAGAAATGCGGGTGGCGGCGGATCATCTTTCGGGTGATCGCCTCGACGATGTCGCCGAAGGAAAACTCACCTGCTTCCTCGGCCATGCGGGCATGAAAGACCACCTGCAGCAGCAGGTCGCCGAGCTCCTCGCACAGGTCGTCCATGTCGTTGCGCTCGATCGCATCGGAAACCTCGTAGGCCTCCTCGATCGTGTAGGGCTTGATGCTCTCGAAGGTCTGGACGATGTCCCAGGGGCAGCCGGTCTCCGGTGCCCGCAACGCCGCCATGATTTCGATCAGGCGGGAAATGTCTTTGGAAGCTTCCATTGTGCTTTGGCCGATCGTATCAGTTCAGCGGAATGTCGTTGTCGCTCTTGGAGGACTGATAGCTGTCGGAAAGAGCGTCGTAACGCGCCTTGATCCGCGCCGTCTGCGCCTTGAGATCGGCCTTCACGGCATCCGCTTCCGTCTCTACGAGATCGGCGATCGCAAAGCTGTTCCAGAAGGCGTTGCTGCGGCGATAGCCGCCGGGCTCAAGCCCGAAGACTTCCTTGAGGATCTTCAGGTCGTGCGGGATCGCGAAGGCGTCGCGCGAATCCTCGTGGCTGAAGAAATAGTAGAAATTGTCGAAGCCCGCCCAGGTGATGGCCGACATGCACATGGTGCAGGGTTCGTGTGTCGAGAGGAAAATCAGGTCCTTCGTCGCCGGCTTCTCGCCAAGCTCGTAGAAACGCTTCAGCGTATGTACCTCACCGTGCCAAAGCGGATTTTCCAGCTCGTTGTTGGTCTCCGCAACCACGAGCGAAAGGTCCGACTTGCGCAGGATCGCGGCGCCGAACACCTTGTTGCCAAGCGCGACGCCGCGCTCGGTCATCGGAAGGATATCCTGCTCCATTACCTGGAGGAGGCGGGCGGCGATTGTCTTGTCTGTCATGGTCTTCTCCTGCTTGGGCCTACTTTATCTCCGGCAAAAACGAAGCGAAACGGCGATTCCGGATATGGATGCCATTTGTCACAGTCTTTGTGGTGCGTTGCGGGATCGACTGGTGTTGTCGCGGCGCCGCACCGGTGAGTTTTGCTCAAATCACTGGGATGCCGGGTAAAACAATACGCGCCCGCACGGCCTTTGGAATTTCTGTTTCTTCATAATGCTGTCGCGGCAGTGCATATTCCGGCAACTTCAAAGTGGATTGATGATGCCCTCCAAGAGTGAACAGCTGTCGGTATTTCCTGCCTTTTTCCGTGTGGAAGGCAAGATCGCGGCCGTCTTCGGCAATGGCGACGAGGCCTACGCCAAGGTGCGGCTGCTGATGAACACGCAGGCGACGATCGTGGCTTACGCCGATCGCCCGGAGGCAGACTATCACGCCTACCTCATCGCCAACCGCATCCGCACGATCAGAGAAGGTTTCGAGCCCCAACAGGTGAGCGGTGCGACGCTCGTCTTCGCCGCCACCAGCGATGCCGAAAGCGACCGAGCCATCGTCGCCGCCGCCCGTGCTGAAAAGATCCCGGCCAACGCCGTCGATCAACCCGATCACTGCGATTTCTTCACGCCGGCCCTGGTGAACCGCGCTCCCGTGGCCGTGGCGATCGGCACGGAAGGTGCCGGCCCCGTGCTTGCTCAGATGATCCGGGCGCAGGTGGACCAGCTGCTCGCGCCGTCGCTCGGCACGCTCGCGCGGCTTGCCACGAGCTATCGCGATATCGTCGAGCGTGTCGTTCCAAAGGGGGCCTCCCGCCGTCTGTTCTGGCGTCGGTTCTTCTCTGGCCCGGTCGCCGATGCCGTCGCGACCGGGAACGTAGCCGAGGCCCGTGATGCCGCCGATGGTTTGCTGCAGTCTCTGGACGAGGCGAAAGGTTACGTCTGGCTGGTCGGTGCCGGCCCGGGCGCAGAAGATCTCCTGACGCTGCGCGCCCAGCGCGTGATGATGGAAGCCGATGTCATCGTCTATGACGCACTCGTGCCGCAGGCGATCGTCGACATGGGGCGCCGCGATGCCGAACGCCTGTCTGTCGGCAAGCGCAAGGGCTGCCATTCCAAGTCGCAGGAAGAGATCAACGAACTGCTGGTTCATCTCGGCCGCCAGGGCAAGCGGGTCGTGCGCCTGAAGTCCGGTGATCCGCTGGTCTATGGCCGGGCGGGCGAGGAAATGGCCGCCCTGCGCGCCGCCGGTATCTCATATCAGGTGGTCCCCGGCATTACCTCCGCCTTCGCGGCCGCCGCCGATTTCGAACTGCCGCTGACGCTGCGAGGCGTTGCCTCCTCGCTGGTATTTACCACGGGTCACGACCTGACCGGCCACGTCCTGCCGGATTGGGCAAGCCTCGCCGTCTCTGGTGCCACGATCGCCGTCTATATGGGGCGTACCGTTGCCGCCTCCGTTGCCGAGCGCCTGATGCAGGCCGGTCTGCCGGCGGAAACCACGGTTGCCGTCATCGAGAACGCCAGCCGTAGCGATCGCCGCCTTCTCCACGGCATTCTGCGCGATCTTCCCGACCTGCAGCATCGCGACGAGTTGACCGGACCTGTTATGGTCATTATCGGCGATGCGGTTGCAGGCGCCAATTTCGAACTGTCCGAACCGCTGGTGCGCGAGCGCGCCCGGTCCGCTGAACTGCTAAGGAGCTGATTATGGTAGACAAGGTTTTGACCGCCAACCGGCTGACGGATGGCATTGCCGTGTGGCTGGACGCCAACGGCAAATGGGCGACCTCGCTGCAGGATGCGCTCGTTGCCCGTCATGCCGAAGCCGTCACGGCTCTCGAGGAAATCGGCAAGAAGTCATACGCCGACAATCAAGTCGTTGACGTCGCCGTCGTCGAGGTTCAGGAAAACAACGGGGTTCTGTGGCCGCTCCGCCTTCGCGAGCGTATTCGCGCGCAAGGCCCGACCATGGAATACGCACCGGGCTACCAGCCGGCCGATCCCGCATTCATTGCAGTCTGAGGAATACGATGTACCGTTACGACGAATTTGATCACGCCTTTGTCGCCGAGCGCGTCGCGCAGTTCCGCGATCAGGTCGAGCGCCGTCTGTCCGGCGAGCTGGCCGAGGATGCGTTCAAGCCGCTGCGCCTGATGAACGGCGTCTATCTGCAGCTCCACGCCTACATGCTGCGCATCGCCATTCCCTACGGCACGCTGAATTCCAAACAGATGCGCATGCTGGCGCACGTCGCGCGTACTTATGACCGCGGCTACGGCCACTTCACTACGCGCCAGAACCTGCAGTTCAACTGGCCGAAGCTGTCTGATATGCCCGATGTGCTGGCCGAACTCGCCACCGTCGAGATGCATGCCATCCAGACCTCGGGCAACTGCATCAGAAACGTCACCGCCGACCATTTCGCCGGTGCAGCCGCCGATGAAGTCGCCGACCCGCGCCCATACGCCGAAATCCTGCGCCAGTGGTCATCCGTCCATCCGGAATTCTCCTTCCTGCCGCGCAAGTTCAAGATCGCCGTCACCGGCGCCGAACGCGACCGCGCCGCCATCCAGGTGCACGACATTGGCCTGCATCTGAAGAAGAACGAGAAGGGTGAGATCGGCTTTGCCGTCTATGTCGGTGGTGGCCAGGGCCGCACGCCGATGATTGCCAAGCTGATCAAGGACTTCCTGCCGGAAGAGGACCTTCTGTCCTACACGACTGCAGTCATGCGCGTGTATAACCTGCATGGCCGCCGCGACAACAAGTACAAGGCGCGCATCAAGATCCTCGTCCACGAGACCGGCGCCGAGGAACTGGCGCGCCAGGTCGAGGTCGAGTTCGCGGCACTGAAGGACACCGAGCTGAAGCTGCCCGAAGCCGACGTCGTCGCCATCACCGCTTACTTCGCGCCGCCGGCCCTGCCTGAGCGTGCCGAGGGCTGGGAAAACCTCGCCCGATGGAAGAAGGCCGATCCGGCGTTCTCCCGTTGGGTGCAGCAGAACGTTCAGCCGCACAAGAACCCCGATTACGGCATGGTGACGATTTCGCTTAAGCCGATCGGCGGCATTCCGGGTGACGCGTCCGACAGCCAGATGGACGCGGTCGCCGATATCGCCGAGGAATACGCCTTCGACGAAATCCGCGTAAGCCATGAGCAGAACCTCATCCTGCCGCATGTGGCGCTGGCCGACCTCGAAGCTATCTATCGCGGCCTGGTCGCCATCGGCCTTGCCGAAGCCAATGCCGGCCTGATCACCGATATCATCGCCTGTCCCGGCCTGGACTACTGTGCTCTCGCCAATGCGCGCTCGATCCCGGTGGCCCAGGAGATTTCGAAGCGTTTCGGCAATCCCGAGCGCCAGGCCGAGATCGGCGAGCTGAAGATCAAGATCTCCGGCTGCATCAACGCCTGCGGTCACCACCATGTCGGCCATATCGGCCTGCTGGGCGTGGAGAAGAAGGGCGCTGAACTGTACCAGATCACGCTCGGCGGCTCGGGCGACGAGCATACGTCGATCGGCGAGATCATCGGCCGCGGCTTCGAGCCCGAGAAGGTGACGGACGCGATCGAAAAGATCGTCGACACCTATCTCGGCCTGCGCAAGGATCCGTCGGAAATCTTCCTCGATGCCTACCGTCGCGTCGGTCCGCAGCCTTTCAAGGATGCGCTCTACGGTGCGGCGGCGGAAGCGGCATAAGGAGAAGACGATGACCAAGATCTGGAGAGAAACCGGCTTCGTCGAAAACGATCCGTGGGTAATCGAAACCGAGGAAGTCAAGGCAGGCGAGGGACAGAAGCCCCTGCTGAGCCTCGATGAGCTCGTGGCCAAGGCCGACGAAAGCAATGAGGTCGGTTTCGGCGTGCTGATCAAGCCGGCCGACGACGTGCGTAAGCTCGAGCCCTATCTGTACCGTCTGGAGCTGGTGGCGGTTGCCTTCCCGGCCTTCAACGACGGTCGTGCCTTCAGCCATGCCTCGCTTCTGCGCGAGCGCCTGGGCTATACGAACGAGCTGCGTGCCGTCGGCGACGTGCTGATCGATCAGGTGCCGCACATGCTGCGCTGTGGCATCGACAGCTTCGCGGTGACCAACGAGACTGCGATAAAGCGTCTCACCGAGAAGCGCCTGCCGGAGATTCCGCATTATTATCAGCCGACTGCGCGTGACGCGGAGCCGGGCAAGGGCTATAGTTGGCGCCGTCAGGCGAAGCCGGCGGCGTAACGCCGGCTCGCCGTTCAGATTTGACGGAACGGTGCAATGAAGACTTTCGAAATCGCGGTGATCGGTGGCGGTCTGGCCGGCATGGTGGCCGCAATCGCTCTCGCGCGTGGTGGCCGCAACGTGGCCCTCATCGCCCCGAAGGCTGAGGGCGAAGACCGGCGCACGACCGCGCTGATGGATCAGTCGATTCGCTTCCTCGACCGGCTGACGCTGTGGGAAAAGCTGAAACCCTCCGCCGCGCCGCTCGCGACCATGCGTATAATCGACGGCACCAGCCGTCTGCTGCGCGCGCCGACCACCACCTTCCGTGCCGCCGAAGTCGGCCTCGAGGCCTTCGGCTACAACTTCCCCAACAAGGCCCTGATGGATGTGCTCGACGCTGCCGCCGAGGCCGAGGGCAACATTACCCGTTTCAACGCCTTCGCAGCCGCCGTCGAGGTGAGCGCCGACATCGTCGCGATCACGTTGTCCGATAACGACATGCTGACATCGGAATTCGTGATCGGCGCCGACGGCCGCAAGTCGAAGCTGCGCGAGACCATCGGCGTCGATGTCAAACAATGGTCCTATCCGCAGTCGGCCATGGTGCTGAACTTCGCCCATTCGCTGCCGCACGAAAACATCTCGACCGAGTTCCACACCGAGAGCGGCCCCTTCACGCAGGTGCCGCTGCCGGGCAATCGCTCAAGTCTCGTCTGGGTGCAGAACCCCGCGGATGCCGAGGCCCGCCGGGAACTCTCTCTCGCCGAGCTCAGCGACGTCGTCGAGGAGCGCATGCAGTCACTGCTCGGCAAGGTCACCGTCGAGGAGGGGCTTCAGGTCTGGTCGCTGTCGGGCATGATGGCGCATCGCTCCGGCATGGGTAGGGCCGCGCTCATCGGCGAGGCGGCCCACGTCTTCCCGCCGATCGGCGCGCAGGGGCTGAACCTCAGCCTGCGCGATGTCATGGCACTTTACGACATTCTCTGCGGCCGTCCGGAATTGCCGCTGCCGTCGGATGCCGGCAACCAGTTCGATCGCAAGCGCCGTGCCGATATCATGACGCGAACGGCGAGCGTGGACGTGCTCAACCGTTCGCTGCTTTCGGATTTCCTGCCGATGCAGGTTCTGCGCGCCGCCGGCCTTCACATCCTCTCGGCCATCCCGCCGCTCCGCAGCCTGGTGATACGCGAAGGCATCGAGCCCGGACGCGGCCTTCGTGACATACCGGCTGCAATCCGCGACGGCCTACGTCGGAAGAAGGCCTGATTTCATCGCCACCAGGAACATTGAGACCGTCACGACAGAAAGCACCGTCGTGACGAGGATCGTGGCGGACGCGCGCTCCTGCCAGACTCCGTAGTGCTGGCCGATGACGAAGACGTTGGTCGCCGTCGGCAGCGTGGCAAGCAGCACGGCCGCGTAGATCCACACCGGATCGAAGCCGCCCACGGCTGTCAGCGCGAGATAGACGACGAGAGGGTGGATGATCAGCTTGGCCGGCACGATATAACCGATCTCCACCGGGATACGGCGGATTGGCCTCAGCGCCAGCGTCACACCCATCGCAAACAGCGCGCAGGGCGCCGCCGCCTGTGCCAGATAATCCACGAAGCGCTGGAACGCCAGCGGCTGCGGCACCTCGAACCCAGCCGCGACAAAGCCCAGCGCGGTCGAGAGAATGAACGGATGCAGCGCCACCTTGCTGATGATATCGAAGGCAAGCCGTGCAGGTGAGCGCTTGTCGTCGCCCGACGCCGCCATCATCGCCGGCGCCACGATGAAGTGAAACGCGTTCTCGATGCAGACGATCAGCGCCACGGGCACAGCGGCCTTTTCACCCAGCGCAATTAACGCAAGCCCCGGACCCATATATCCGATGTTGCCGTATGAACCGGCGAAGGCCTGGATCGTGCTGTCGGCGAAGGAGTTGCGCCGCAGGAAGCGGCCGATCAGGAACATCGCCAGGAAAATCGAATAGGTCGCCGCCAGATCCGTGACGATGAAATCGATCCGCGTCAGATCCTCGAAAGGCGTCCGCGATACGAGCTTGAAATAGAGCGCGGGCAGGGCGGCATAGATGATGAAGGTGTTGAGCCATCCCATCTCCTCTGCCGGCTGCTTGGTCACCTTTGCTGCGATGAAGCCGATGATGATCAGGCCGAAGAACGGCAGGAGAAGGCTCACGATATCGGCCAAGGGTCATTCCAATGCATGCGAAAGCGGGAGCGGTCGGCGGGAGATCTCAGGCTTAGCCGATTTTCATCAGTATTGGAAAGGTCTGCTGGAACCAGATCGCGGCATCACTGACAAAACCGAAGATGAAGGCGAGCCCGGTCAGCACGAGGAAGACGCCCATGATCTTCTCGACCATGCCCAGATGCCGGCGGAAGCGCGTGAGGAAACCCATGAAGGCGCCGGAAAAGCCAGCGGCGATCCAGAAGGGAATGGCAAGGCCGAGGGAGTAGACGGCGAGCAGTCCGGCACCCGAGCCGACCGTTTCACGGGAGGCCGCAACGCCGAGGATAGCACCGAGCACCGGGCCGATGCACGGCGTCCAGCCGAAGGCAAAGGCAAGCCCCATGACATAGGCGCCCGTGAGCGTCGCGGGCTTGCCGCCGCCCTGGAAACGGGCCTCGCGCGCGAGCATCCCAATCCGGAACAGCCCGAGAAAGTTCAGGCCCATGACGATGATAATGAGACCGCCTATCTTGGAGAGAAGATCGAGATGCTGGCGCAGCGCCATGCCGATGCTCGACGCGCCCGCACCCAGCGCCACGAAAACGGTTGCAAAGCCGAGCGTAAAGAAAAGCGCCGAGAACAGCACGCCGCGCCGAACTTCAGGCGCGACCGTCACCGCGCCGCCGCCCCGGAACTGCTCGACGGAAATACCGGCCATGTAACAGAGATAAGGCGGAACCAGCGGCAGCACGCAAGGCGACAGGAACGACAGCGCGCCCGCGAAGAGCGCGCTCAGCAAGGAAATATCTGCGATCGACACTCGTTTCTCCGGTCGCGGGCAATGGGTCGCGCAGTCCTAGCGCGAGAGATAGCCGATCGCCAATCACCTTTTCGCGCATCGCGTCTCAACCCACGAGATCGCAGGTGCTCTAGATGCAAAGCCCGGCGCGAGGCCGGGCAGTCATGCGCGCGCGGCGGTTTCGGTCAGCGGCAGCGCGCTTCGTAGGTACGGCCGTAGCGGTCGCGATAGATGCAGTAGCCGCGATGTTCCGTCGAGCGGCCGATGAGTGCGCCGGCGACCCCACCCGCCACCGCGCCGATGGCCGCACCCTCCCAGCTGCCACCGACAACGCCGCGGATGACGGCTCCGGAACCGGCGCCTATCGCGGTTCCCTGCTCGGTTGCGGTACATGCCGCGAGCGTTCCGGCAACGGCGCCGATAAGTGCGATCTTCTTCAACATGATGCTGTCTCCCCTGGGTTGCGATACAAGAGCCCGTTTCATGAATTAGAACACACTGAAGGAAAGTCGAGTGGCATTCGGCAGGGCCTGTACAGAGGCCGGATTGGAGCGCAAGGATGACACCGTTGCCGCGACGGAGATCTCCCGCGCTGGAGACACCGCTCGTCGAGAAAGGATGCTGTCATGAGATCGTTGTTGTTCGCTGCCGCGTTGTTGCTGCCGCAGGTTGCTCTTGCGGCCCAGACGCTCAAGATAGATGCCCGCGCGCAAAGTTGCGGCCAGATCGCGCAGGTTATCCGCCAGAACAAGACGGTGTTCGTGCGCGTTGGTTTCGGCGGCCACAATTTCCGTTATCCGCCGGCCAAATGCGCGCTGGGGAGCAAGCGCACGACGGTCAGCTTCCGCGATGCGACAGGCAGGCAATGCACGCTGGACTATGCCTGCGCCTATGATCCCGGTTCCTTCTACAACAACCCATAGCGGGCAGCGTTGGGCCTGTCAGGCACGCGCCGCGCGAAGCAATGGCGGACGCCAAACCGACTTGTGATTCGCCGCCACAAACACGCCTTAAATCGTTCATCAGGCATTAATCACGTCGGTGTCATATCTCGCTTCAAGGGTTGGGAAACCTCCGAATCTTTGTTCTCAGCTGGAGACATCATGAAGAAGATTGTTATGACCGCGCTCGTCGCCGCCGTCGCAGTCAGCAGCACGTTTGCCGCGGTTGCACCTGCCGCAGCGCAGGAATGGCGTCGGCCGCATTACGGCTACGAGCCGCCACCGCCACCGCCGCGCCGGCATCACGACCACAGCAGTCGCGACGCGGTTGTCGGCGGTCTTGCCGCCGGCGTCATCGGCGGCCTGATCGGCGGCGCCATCGCCAACAACACCGGCCCCCGCTACATCGACCCGCCACCACCACCCCCGCCGCCACGTTGCTGGTTCGAGGACCGCCAGGTTCCGAATGCCTATGACGGCGGATGGCACATGGAAAGCATGCGGGTCTGCCGCTGAGTGATGTTGCCGGAGCCGCAAGCTCCGGCATTTTTGCGGGCCTTGAGCGCCGATCTCTATCGGCCCTGGCGAACGAGCCGCCCTCTACCGATTAAGCAGTACTTGATATGTCCGTTGCTTAAGCTAATCTCGATGTTGTCGTGTTTCTGATTGCTGTCCACGGATGTACTGGCAGTTGTTGTTGAGACAGACTGTGGAAGGTCGGCGCCAAGGGAGGTATCGGCCTTTTTCATTTGTCTCCGCCCTTGGGGTGAAAACAAGCCGGACATTTGGAAAATGGCGGAAGAGGTGTCCGCCAAACTGTTGCACAATAGAGAACAATGCAGGCAAATAAAATACAAGGTATTCAATAACTTATTTTCATTACCCGTATTTCGCCTTACATTCCCTAGCTATACAATCAGCGCAGTTCGCTAGGGTAAAGGTTAGGGCATGGCAATCAAGCTGAACAAGCTGAGTTCTCGATTTGTATCGACCGTCACCAAGCCTGGCCGGCACAGCGACGGAGGCAATCTCTACCTCGTGGTCGACAAGAGCGGCGCCAAGAGGTGGGTGTTTTTCTATCGCCATGACAACCGCATGCGGGAGATGGGCCTTGGAGGGCTGACCTCTGTCGGGCTCGCCGATGCCCGTGAGCGCGCCGCCGAAGCGCGGGCTCTATCGAGCAAAGGCATCGACCCGCTGTTTGCTCGAAAGTCGGAAGTGAAGAACGTGCCGACGTTCGGCGAGATCGCAGACGATTTTCTCGCAGCAATGCGGCCACAGTTCAGGAATGCGAAACACGCCGCGCAATGGGAAATGACACTACGGGTCTACGCGAAGCCGCTCCGCTCAATCCGGGTAGATGAGATAACGACAGTTGATGTCCTAAACATTCTGAAACCGATTTGGTATACGAAGGCGGAGACAGCGTCGCGTCTCCGCGGCCGGGTTGAGCGCGTGCTTGACGCCGCGAAGGCGCGGGGCTTGCGGTCTGGTGAGAACCCGGCGTTATGGCGCGGGCATCTGGCAAACCTCCTGCCGAAGCGAAAGAAGCTCGCGCGCGGTCACCATGCGGCAATGCCCTATGTCGATGTGCCAGCGTTCATCGCAAGTTTACGCAAGCGCGAAGCTGTTGCCGCCAGGGCGCTGGAATTCACCATCCTCACCGCGGCGCGCTCCGGGGAAACCTTCGGTGCAACATGGGCGGAAATCGACCTTGAGAAAAACGTCTGGACTGTGCCGGCGGAGCGAATGAAGGGCTATCGTGAACATAGGGTTCCGCTCGTCCCGCGTGTCGTTGCGCTGCTAACGGAGATGGCGGTGTTCGGGACGGAAAGCGATCGGCCGATTTTTCCAGGCCGAAAGAGCAGGAATGCGCCGGGTCTCGTGAAACCGCTTTCCACCATGGCGATGGATATGCAGCTTCGTCGGATGAAAGCGGATTTTACCGTCCATGGCTTTCGATCGTCGTTTCGTGATTGGTGCGGGGAGGAAAGTACGTTCCCGCGAGAAATTGCGGAGGCCGCGCTAGCGCATATCGTGGGCGATGAGACAGAACGCGCCTATCGGCGCAGCGACGCGTTGGAGAAGCGCCGGAAGCTGATGACCGCTTGGTCAAACTACTGCGAGCCCAAGCCGACAAACGTTCTCCAACTGCGAAAGGCCTGATCGGAGATGCGCAAATATCGATTGTTCAGTATCGCAGCGATTTGCGTTCTCCTGGCGAGTTGCCAAACTCAGGAGCAGCACCAGGAAGCAGTGAACGCCGATCTGAGCGCCCGGCTTGAGCGCTACAACGGCCTGTCGATCGCGGAGTTTCAGGCACGCACCGGAATGCTTCCAGTCGACGCCTATCCCGTTAGCGAGGGCCGCGTGTTCGTTTTCCGCATGCCTCCCGTTTATGTGACGCTTCCTGCGACAAACGTCACGCCGGCGATAACCCGCTCATCTCAGTGCCAGCTGCTTATCAGGGCCGTCAACGAAGCCAAGATAGCTACGGCGGATCACTGGCTTATCAGAGGCACCGAGCGAACCGGGCCGTGCGGCGGGCTGCCTGTCTAGGCGGCGCTCGTCGGTGAGCTTCCTTGACGTTCCAGACGGCCAGCGTTCATCACCAATTGCAAAAGCCCGTGTTGAATGCTCGGCTTGTTTCGATCTATCGCTTGGTTGACCCACTCCGCTTCGAACCCCTCGTTAACATATCGAGCAGTGGGATCAGCGTTCTCGATCTGAGATAGGTCGAGAATTGCTTGCATACTGCCAATCACCCGGCGCGCGCCGTGGAACGCCTGCAAAACATTGATCGTTCTATCTGAACGCCCCCGGAAACGGTCCTCTGTGGGTGGAGGTCCCAAGATCCACCCATCGAGGACTTGGGTGTCTATTTCATCCCAGTTCGCCCGACCCGTACGATGAAAAGCAACGCAAAGCGGAAACAACAGTACGATTTCGATGCGCGCGCGGTGCGACCACGCCGAGATGACAGCATCAATCAAGTCTAATATCTGCTGAAGAGAGCGAAGATCGATATCGAAGCGAACTCGGCCAGCGTCAACGAACTGCACTAGATCGTTTTGCGGAACGTGGATCTTCGAACTGTCCAGGTTCGCACACAGATCTGAGACAAAAGCTTTCGCGTGGGGCGAGCCAAACGCATACGTGCTGTCAAAAAACCTCTTGAGATACATATATCCGTCGAATGCCGGACCATACGCCCCGGCGACGCTATGCTGTAGCTGCGAGGCATTCGTCGCGAACACGAAAACTACCCCCTCGACCTCGAACAGGTGTTTCATGCGCTCGAGCAGCTGTATCGCATAGGTCGGCCGGCACCGGTCCAGTTCGTCGACCAGAACGAACAGTGGTCCACCTTTGCCGGTGGTCGGAACGGCTTTTATCGCGGCCGCCAGCCTGTCTCGGAAGCTCCTCATCGCTTGCTCGGTTTTCTGGAACTGGTTGATCAGCTTTTCCAAGGCGCCGTCGAAGATCTTTTCGATCTCTTTGTTGCCAGCGTCGAGCGCCTGTTCGACCACGATCTCGGCTGTTTCCTCCAGCAAGCTGGCGTCATCGCCGGCTTCGAAAACATCATCGGGCGATATGTCGAGATGACGCTTTGCTAGGACCTTCAGCGCGCCTCCAGCTGCTTTGACGGCCAATCGGCCACCATTGGCCTTCACCGCGCTCCACGCCTTCTGTAGCTTGGGCTCCTTCTTGACGTACGGAGCAAAAGCTTTGTCGATCGCGGCCATGATCGCGATATAGGGATCATCCGCGTGATCATCGCGCCAGGCGTTGATCGATGCGACGACATGATTGTCCAATGCCAACTGACGTTCGAAGCGCTCGAGAAAGAAAGACTTTCCACCGCCCCAGCCGGCATCGACGTTGAGCACATAAGTCGCCGGTTTGCCGAGCTTCTTGCGCTTCTCGACCTGGCCGGTGAGGAACCTGTAAAGAAACTCAGCGTCTTGTCGACGATCAAGTCTATCGTCGGCCCAAATTTCGTCGATCGTCAATTTCCACTCCTGTTAGCGCCGCCTGGTGTAGCCGCGCACGTATGTTCCGTTTTTCCGATAGTAGCCGCGGACATAGACGCTTCCTCCGTAGCTTCTGGCTGGTGTGGCCCAAGATCCATAGCCGTCATAGCCGCCGGGCCGCGACGCTGCGCTGCGTAGGCCGCAACGCCGGCCGGCGGCATCCAGGCTTTCGGGCGTCGGGCAGTTGCCAGTGTAGACGCGGCCCGATGACGGGACGCTGGTTCCAACGCCATGAGAGGCCGATGTGGGGGCCGCGCTGCTGTTGTTCGTTGCTAGAGCAGCAAGCGGCGAGGGCGCATTATCGATCGGCGCCGACGCTAGCGCGGGTGCGGGTGCGGCCGGATAAGAGCTCGTTGCGGAGATCACCGTTGCGGCCGCGCGCCCGAATGCCACGTTTCCAGCCGTCCCGTTGGCAAGCCTGACATGCCCGGAGCCCGACATGCCGTCGGGAGCGCGTAGCACTTCAATCGTCCCATATCGCCCGTCGGAGCAACGCACCGGCGCAGTTATGACAGGCCGCGTGTCCAGCGCGTCATAGTTTCCGCTGCAGGAAACATCACCCGCTGGCGATGCAACTTCGAACCTGCCGCCGCTGATTGCTGCGGTCGTGGTGCCAATCATGGCCTCGCCATTGGTCATTTTCACCGCCGCCGGCAGCGTGATTGTCCCACAACCCGCTAGCAAGAACGGCAGAAGTATTCCGATCGCATAGTTCGATTTCATGATGTCCCCCGACCCATGAGCCAAATATGAAATCAACTAGAAGACGTGTCGACCGCAATTTCGCTCGCAGCCGATGGCCGCCAAACTTCTCCACCGGAAAAGAGTTCTTCTTCCAACCATGCTACGTGGCGCCGTCAGTCTCGCGGCAACTTCCCTAGCAGAAGATGGTTGCCCGCTTTTCCCTCGCATGAACTGCATTTCAGCAGGGTGCCGATCTTCGCCAAGGCAATGCTCCGACCCAAAGTCCGGGCTAGCGCCCAACGATCGACGATTGCCGTATGCTGGCAACTGCCACAGTGCGCGATCAAGACAAACCATTGGGGCAGGGAAGCCAAGGTCGCTCGCTGTAGTTCCAGCGCCTGTTCTTCGGGCGGCGCCAGATCTATTCCGCGGCGATGGCGCATTTCACTTCCGATCGAAATCAGGGACCCACCCGCGCGTCATGCCGCGGCTCATCGCGCCCTCCGTCAAGGCGAGTTGCTGCCGAAGGTGCTTGCAATCGAGCAACAGGGTTTCGATCGCTGCTCGAGCGTCATCATCGTGCCAGGCGAGAACCGCTTCGACTTCCCATCGAATTTCGGTCGCGGCGCCCGTAGGCGTCTCTGAGGAGAACGCCGACATCAGCTGTCAAGTTTCAGCGACAGCTGCTCGCCTCCAAGGATCTTGACCACATGCGGATTAGGAGGGGTGAGCAACTGAACACGTTCCGACAGTTGGCGCCGGCGTTCCTGATCCCTTTCGCGCTGCAGCCTAGAGGCGGCAACAAAAGCAAGAGCATTCTCTACTACGCATTCCGTCCGTGTCATGCGAACCTCCATCGTTTGTTCTTATTTTGTTCTCATTTGATGGAAAGTCAAGCTTATCCTTTTGAGGTTGGTAAGGCATGGTCTAGGCACTTGCGCGCCCGCGTGTCCTTGCGCTAGTTCAGTATCTGGGGTTGAGGGAAAAATATGGCTGATAAGACGGTTTTGCTGCACTGCCCGAACCAGGGAATAGACAAGAGCGTTTTGTCAATCGACGAGGCGAAGGAGTGGATTTCTGAGGAACGCGCCTTCTGGCGAGGCTTGCCGAACCTCAACGAGGATCTCGTCATGGGCCAATCGAACTGGGGTTCGCCGAATATCATCCGCCACTACGATAATGCCCTTTCGGCGATAGAGGGTGCGCTCGCTAACAACAACCTCCAACCGTTTCGAGATTATTTAAATCTAGCCAAAACACTAGATGCGGTGCTTGGCCACGGACATATGGCAAAACAGATCACCGAGCTTGTGGTGAGGGAGGGCGATGTGGCGCAGCGGCTCGTTCTCCTCTTTTCGCGAGGGGTCGTTCATATGAGGCCGGAGGTTGCTCGAGAGCTAGCTCCACTGCGGGCGGCGCTTCGTTACAACCCAAATATCCCGCCCCAGATGAACGTCGTCGCGGCAGAGACCGCACTGGCGAAGGCGAAATCGACTGAAAAGGCCATCGTAGCCGCGATGGCGGAATTCGAGAAGTCGATCGAAGATGCGAAGGCAGCCTATGACGCTTTCGCTGAGGAGAAAAAGAAGGAGCTTACCGCCCTCGAGACGCTGTACGAGACGCATCTTCTGCTGCAGGGGCCCTCCAAACATTGGAAGCGCGTTGAAGAACGAGCATGGCGCTATGCTGCCGGAGCGTTTGCTTTGTTCCTCCTGATGATACTCGCCCCAGCGATTGCGATATACGCAAACTGGACCGCACTTTCCGGTTACATCGACCACGTAATCGACGTTACGAAAGGCAGCCTGTCCATAGCCGCCCTCGTCGTCTTCACGGTTCCAGTTTTGGCATATGGCTGGCTTCTCAAACACATTAGTCGGGTATTCGCCCAAAACCTTGCCGTAAGTTCTGATGCCGAGCACCGACGGGTTATGGCGATAACGTTTCTAGGCCTGGCGAGAAGGAAATCTGTAGGAATGAGCGAACAAGATCGCGCGTTGATCCTTAACGCTCTGTTTCGACCGGCGCCGACCAGCCCACAAGACGAAGGGCCTCCCGCGGGTCTGTTGGAACTT
The DNA here is from genome assembly GCF_030380735.1 of Rhizobium sp. S152. Classification (GTDB taxonomy): domain Bacteria; phylum Pseudomonadota; class Alphaproteobacteria; order Rhizobiales; family Rhizobiaceae; genus Rhizobium. The sequence continues at coordinate 684,960 of NZ_JAUDRZ010000030.1, forward strand.
TTGCGCAGGTAACGTTAGTGAAGGTGGGTTTCGAGCCTAGCCAGGGATGCGCGTTCTATCTTTAACGCGAAGGATGTCGCCAAAGATGTAGGCCACACGCAAGAAGGCCAGAAATCCCCAAACCGAAACGAAGCTAAACAACAAAAAGACGTAAAATTTCCAGGCCGCTCCGTCACCAATATTGAACGACATAACCGTTAGAAAAATGCAGAAAAATGTAAGCGCGAAGCCCAAATAGATAGCGCGTTTCGTATAAACGAGGAACGCAGACATTTCGGCCGTATTCCTGATAGCCTCAATAAAGCCGCCGGACTTCCCTGCAACATAACCAAAAATTCCGAACACAAACCCGGTCTGGATCGAGGACCAGTTGAACACTGCGGAGTACAGGCTCGAAAAATCTATCCGCTTATGCGCTGCGGCATCCACCAGGTCATCGCGAAAATAGTAAATCGCTACCGCTGTTAGCGCGGCGGCGACGAACGGACCGTATCTTTCTAAGAACGCCATTATCCGATTATCCGCTTCATTTCGCTCGAAAGATAGGACGTTTTGATCTGGTAGTTTTTCACCGGATCGCGATCATCTATAGGCAGAGTTTCTTTCAACACCTGCCGTTCCTCGATAAGATCGAGTTCTTCCGTATGGTCGTCAACGACCGTGACAGCTGTCAATTTATCTAATCGCGCGGTCGGGCCAAGTGATCTTGTCAGTTTATCTGCGAAATCAGAGACCGCATTCGCAAGAAAGCCTTTGCGGTGCCCCATTGATAGCTCGATACCTATCGTTGGGGCGTCGTACGCGTCTGCTAGCGCCCGTATGCCGGTCGACGCAGCATTATCCGTTCCGCCAAGATCATGCATGCTATCTGGGGACGCTATTCTTACGGACAGCTTCCGAACCGAGCCCTTCTTGAATTTCTGCCATGCTTTCGGGTCAAGTCGCGGGGCGATATTGTAGAAAGCGTTGGCGTTGTAGGTGTGCAAATATTCCAAGATCCGTCCGATCGAGACAACACGAGGGTCGTGTTGAATGCCGATAACGCCTATCTTATGGTTCAGCCTGAAAACCACGCTGTGTCCTAATTTTTTAGCGCTGAGAGGCATACGCGCGGAGCCATCTAGTTCGCTCGGAAGGTTCGTGTCTTGGCAACGAACAAACTCTCCCACGATAGCGTCTGCACCGTCGTCATGTAGCTCTTCTAAACGTATGGTCAGATCTTGAGCCAATGTCTGTTCGCGCTTCTGCTTATCTGGTTCTTTTGCGGCTTGCCGTAGTATATCGACCATTGCCGGCTTAGCAGCGTTGTCTCTGGTGACGTTGTAAAACCTGAACGTGAAAGTCTTTTCCATGATGCGCCCCTTACCTTGGCGCCAAGAAAGCACAAGCACGTTCTGATAAATACCCCAATCGAAATGTCGCGGCTTCAATCCACACGTTTATAGTGTGAACTGGTTAGGGATACCCTTAACAGCCGTTGGCTCTTTGTGTGTTAATATTTGTCCACTGTCCATTCGCGAGAGCCGCGTTCACGAATGCCTGAGACTTGCGTCCGGAAATACCTCATCGCGACGCGCCGTCTGCGCGCACCGACCTTTCCCGTTTGATTATCTCATTCGCTTCTTCGATGGCGACGCGAATAAGGTATTCCAGCACGTCATGTTTCAACAGAGCGGCCCGTTCACGCACCGCCACGAGATCGTCGACAACTTGTTTCATTTCCCCGCTCCCATCGCCGGGAGGAGAGTTTAGCACTCTCCCGCGGCTGCAGAAACTGAGGCTTTTGAGGGGAAGTCGGAAATAATCGCGCGCCAATCTTCAAGGTTTTATCTGAACCGCACCCTTCGTACCAAATAGGCCTGTGCCGTAGCGACCAATCTGTGAGTTCCCAACGCCACTGCCGGCGTAAGCGTTGGCCTTCTCCAGTGCCGCCTGCGTACCGAGACCAGCGGTGAATTGAGTGAAGAGATCAGCAAGTGGACTGTAAGCCGCCGGTTGCGACAACGCCGATGCGCGGGTCAGGGCCGAGCTCGCGGCGCCCTCCGCGTCGCCCGTGGCGTTCAGCGTCGAAATAAGATTGGACCGGGCGTCCTCGACGTTGTTCTGCGCCTGCGTCTTGTAGGAAAGCGCCTGGTCGGCGATCTGCTGCTTGTTCAGATCGTAGGTCTTCTGAAGATCCGCTTCTTTTTCGGCACGGGCCGAGCTATCGAGCAGCCCGGCACGGGTCAGCGCGAACGTCAGCTCTTTCGACGCGTTGCCGAACTGGTCCTCCAGCTGCGGCGAGGCGTAATCGAGGAAATTCTGCTGCTGCTTGTCGAAATAATCGGGAGTGAATTGTCCGTCGAAGATCGAATTGACTTTGGTCGTTCCCGACCGGATCTTCGCCTGACGGGCCGCTTCGTCGGCCCTTGCCTGCGCAGCTTCGTTGCTGCCACCCTTTTTGCCCATGGTGATGCTCCTAATTCAACGCAATTGCGTGCGGCAATGACTTCACGCGGGTGAGGTCCGGCAGGAAAGGCGCGCCGACGATACCCGAAAGCTGTTCGACCAACACCAAACGCGTGAGCTCGAGCTTCAAGAGACCGGAGTAGATCAGCCATTCCCTGCGGGACGTCGCGCTACCGCCTCCCAAAAGGTTCGCCGCCGCGCCCATCGCGAACCGCACCTCGCTGCGATCGACTTTCCCATCGACGGCAATTGAAAGAGGTTCTGCGCATTCCTCAACAAGCGGCTTCAGTGATGCCGCTTGATTGGGAAATTCCGCGACAAGGTCTATGGATATCGCGAGATCACCGATTGCGGTCAGCGCCCAATTTACGAAGGTGATTGGATCTTGCCCGGCAGCTGCTCGCAACAAGAAGTCTTCGGCCATCGCCAGTCGCTGTATAATTTCCATGTGGTCGTTCGCCATAATTACTGCCCCTCTATCGTCGACTGAACGGCGGCTCGACCCGCGGCGGCAGGCAAGCGGTTTGGTGCCCCGCGTGCCGCCGCCTCACGGATCAACTGGACGGATCGCGGATCGGTGAACAGGTTCGCCAAGGTCACAACGTTCCGCCCCAACGCCGCCCGCTTCAGCGCATCGCCGGCGTTGGTGACGAAGCTGGCGCCCAAGGAGCCGATAGCGTTGGCTGCACGCTGCGACAAAGAGCCCTGTGCAAGATCGGCATTGGCCGCCCGGTTGAATTCTGTCGCGCTACCGATCGGCTTCCGGCGGCCGGTTGCCTGGAGCACGTCGAGCAGTTCGGGCATGGCTTCGCCCGCAGCCTGATCAGGCAGCCCGCGGAAAATCGCAGCGAGCAGTTCGTCACGCGGCTGGTTGCCGGCGACGTCCTTCCGGAACTTGGCGCCCGCGAACTCTCGGCTTCCTTCCTGTGTCTCCGTCGAAGCGCGGGCGAAGCGATCGGCCAGCGTCTGCCGAACAAGGCCCGTCGTCGTATCCGGATCTTGAGCGACAAGGCGGCGCACCGCGTCGAGCGTTTCGTCGCCCGAACCCGTCATCGGGTTATGCGGCATCAGGGCGTCGCCGGCCGAACCAGTCGTATTGGCCGCAGCAACGCGGCCGAGCGGGCCTTCGGCAATCGGCTGGACTGTTTCGCGGGTGATATCGGCATATTGCTGCTTGCCCGCCGCGAAGTTGTCGCTGGCGTTCGTCATAGCATCGTCGATCTGTTGAAGGATCGATGTAACCGCGGCGTTCTGCTCCTTGGTGATCGCGTCCTGCCCAATCTGCGGCAGATCCATGCGATCTCGGAAGAATTTGCGCACGCGATCTAGATTACCGATATCCGTGATCGCACGTTCGGGAACAGCGGGAACCGCCGGCGTCATCGTGTAGCGGGTGACCTGACCGTCAGGACCGGTCACAGGCGAGCGCGTTGCAGGCTGGCCGGGCTGTGCCTGCTCGGCAATGAGATGGCGGCGAAGTTCGCCGAGCGGGCGCGCCATGATGCCCGTCGTATCGCTCGCGATAGCGCTATCGATGCTCGCGAGGATATTTTGCACCGCATCTTCAGGCACCGTTTCGGCGTTCGCTGCGGTGTAGGCAGGCCGGACGGCCGCCGTGCGCGCCTGCTCGACATCCCGAATGGCATTGGTCGCGGCTTCAGATGCGCGAGGACCGAGCACCGACGGGTTTGGCGATTGCGGCGCGATCATATCTAACACGTTCCCGACCGCGCTATCGACTTGCGCCGGGCGATCTCGGAAGAATGGTCCCATCGCCGAACGGCCGTCAACGGAGCCTTCAACGACGCGCTGGAGCGTGGGGAGCGAAGTGGAGCCGCCTTGCGCCTGGTCGATCGCTTCCGCGCCTGTAAGTCGGACGCCAGTGCCATTGTCTTGCAAACGAGCGGCACGATCCCAATCGATCGCATCCGGATCGCCCAAGGCCCGGACGAGAGCGCTTTCCGGCGCACTCGCCGCGCTTGCCGCCGCAGCACCGACATTCCCGACGAGAGCCCCGGCGACGCGGGCGTACGGCTCGAGTGAAGTACCTTCGGTGAACTGACCAGCGGCTTCGGATGCGACGCCCGGCGCTATAGCATTGCGCGCGAGGTCGCCGGCGTAGCTTGCAGCCCGTCGGCCGACACCTTCAGCCAGACGCGTTGAACGCGAGGGGCCGCCGCCGGGGACCGCAAATTCGGCAACGGTTTCGGCGAATTTGCCTGGCATCGTCCGCGGTTCGTACAGATGGTCATCCATGAACCCACGCGCCTCGTCCTGCGCGTCAAAGATGGCTCGATTGACCTTTCCGCCTATCGAGCTCGCGCGGAACTCACGACTGCGCGCCTCGTCCTCTGCTGTCCGCGCGGGGAGGCCGAATATCGCACGCACCAGGTGGTCGGCACCGTTAGCGAGATAGTCGCCGGCCGCTTCGCCCAAGCGATTGACCGTAACGGGCAGCATCACCGTCTCCGCGGCGCCGCGCGCAATGCCGGCGGGCACGCTAGACGCGATATCGCGCGCGATGCTCGGCTGTGCCGGCTTCGGCCGAGCGTCGGTGATCAGATCATCGAACGTCAGGGAAGAAACCGAAGGGACGAGGTCATCAAAAATGCCAGCCATCAAAGGCCCTCCGAATTGATGCCGTGCTGGCGAAGTCGCTCGATTACTTTGTCGCGCGGGGCGCCTTTGGCAATCGCCGCGCGGGCGGCCGTCAACGGATCTTCAGACGCCGCTGTTGTCGTCACGGCTGCCGCGGCGGTTTGCTGCGCAGTCTGCATTCGGGCCAACATTTCGGGAGGGACAGGGACACCGTTGGCCTGCATGATCCGCGTGATCTGATCGGCTGCGCCAGCCGACGAGCCCGCCAGGGCCGTCAACGCGGTGTCCCGCGCGACCTTCTTGTTCTGCAGTGTTTCCGGGTCATCGCCGGGCAGGGGGATGAAGACGCGGGCGTAGTTCTGAAATTCTTCTCGACCGAATGCCGCGCCCGTATCGGGGCGCAGCACTGATAGCATGAAGTTCATTGCGGAATTATAGAACTGTCGGCCCTCAGGAGAGACGAGATTATTGCTTAGCGAGAGGGGCAATACATCTCCCGTTCGCCCGAGCATCAGTTCAAAGTCGCGCGCCGCGGGCACATAGCCTTTTTTGCCTTGCAGGTCGTCGAGGTTCGCCGCCGCTGATGCGGCGCGGTTGTAGAACATCCCGTTCTTGGTAGTGAATTCCGTCGGCTTCATGCCAAGCTGCTCATTGGTGCCTGTCGGCTTGGCCTTATCGAACACCTGGACATCGGCGGGCAGGGGCTGACCGTCTGCCGTGACATAAGTGCTCTCGCTCGGCTTGCGGAATACCTGGACGCTCTTGTTCCCGACCACGGCCGTCCCTTCGATCAAGGACTTATCCGCCGACGGGTTGTAGGGTTCGGCGCCCGAGCGGATGGCTGCGCCGGGCGACATGTACTGTGGCTTACCGTCGGCGCCGATAGCCTGAACGGGTGCCTTGTCTCCAAGGATTGTGTTCAACAGCATCTCGTCCGTGAGTGCCCCAGACTGATGCAGCCGCTCTCCTTGCGCTGCCTTCCATTCGGTTTCGCCCAAGGGTTTAGTCTTGCCGTAAACGGTGCGTCCATCAGGAGCGACAATCGTTTCGTCGGGTTGCGCGCTGAGCACGCCCGTCTGCGTTGCGGGCAGGCCGTACATGTCCGCGATCGCCGGTGGAACGAAACGCGTCGATCCGTCCGTCACCGGCGCCAGCAGCGAAACTGTAACATCTTTCGTCGCATTCGCCGTGTTGTTGGCCCGTGACGTGTCGGCGACGAGATCCTGCCCACGTCGGAGCGTCGTATCGTTGAGCCGCGCGACGTCCATGTCCGTCTGCGCTTTCGTATCTGCCGAGTATTGCGTGCCCGCGAGTTGCTGATCGTAGCCGTAACGCTTGGTTGCGTCGTCCATGGTCAAGGCTCGGTAGCCCTGACCTGGGCCGAAGAGCTTTGCCAGAACGCCGGCAGCATCCTTTTGCGCATCTGTCGAGTTGGGATCGTTGAGTACCGAACCGGCGCGCTGGTAGGCGTCCGAGACCATGTTCTTTTCCCGCGCGGTCGCATAGCCGGCCAGGTCGCTCCCGCTTGGCGGCGCGAACAAGCCCGCCAGAGACTGGAAGGCCTGCCCCAACTCTGGCGAATTGTAAAATCGAGATCCGACGACAGGCATGGGAGACTTCCTCACTGCAAACGATGTTCGGGGACAATGGCACCCGCTGCACGGTGGACGGCGACTTCGCGAGCGACCGGATCTCCGCGCCGGGCGATTTCCCGTCTGCAGATTGCGGCTGCGAGTTCATGGCTCAAGGCGGCAGCGTAAAGCACCCGGTCATCGCGAAGCGGATCGCCGGGTGCGCCGGTGATGAGCGCACTAGCGGCTGCCATGGATAGATCGAGACGTTCGCGCGGAATGTAGCGGGTAGCGACCTCGCCAAGAACGAGGGTTGCCGCGAAAAACAGGTGGAGCAGATCTCCGGCATAAGCCGGATAGTGTTTCGCGATCGACGGCGTGTGGCTCACGGCGCGAAGAAGCGTGTCCAAGCCGACCATGGCGTTCTCCATTGGCTTGTCGTGCTCGCAGACGCTAGCAAACGAACGTTTTGCAGCTTCGAGCAACAATCCGATGTTCACATCCGCTACGTCAGCCATTTGCAAAACCTAACTGCTTCAGCTTTCCGACAGCGCTAGCTCTGCGCTCAGCGGCCCGCGCGGCCAATTCCTCGATGATGCTTATGTTAAAACAGGCATTCTGTAGCCACCGGAGACGGAGCCGCCGCTCGTGGTCGATCTTCACCCTTGCTGAAGGGTGGGCGTCCTCGTTCCAGCATTCGACCACTGTGCGAAACGCGGCGAGCGAACGTCGCACCTCATTTTGATCTTCCAGCCTGAATATGCGGAGGACGGCGAATTCGACGTTCGCGAGAGCCGCAAGGAGGTCACCGCGGCGCTTTGAACAAAGCGGTTCAAGGCCAGTTCTGTCGGCCACGCCGAGCATTACGTCGAGAGCGCCGGAAACGTGATACGCGGTGTCGCCATCGACAGCCCTGAGCAGTTCGTCGGCAATGTTTCCAGCATGATAGGACATCGAAGTTGAACAGGCCTCAGAGCCCGATCCGGGGACGTCGTTTGCAGATGCGGTTCCGCTGTCTCTCATGCTGTCAAAGCTATGCGGGAGTGCAGCGCGATACTACGGGGGGCAAGCCGCGAATATTCGCGCCGGGGTGTCCAAAAGTTCCAGCGGGGCGCATTTTTGTGCGAGCAGGGTACGCCGTTTCCGCTCGCGCGTTGGGAGTGGGCCAGGGGGTGGACCGGCCGGGGTGCGGCAACCGTTGGGGCACGGGCCGATCGGCGGCTCGCGCGATATCCGTACTTTCCTCGACCTCGCCATTCACAGTGTCCGCTAGGGCATACCAATGCGGTCACCAAGGAGGAGCACAAGAAAGGTGTACGCACGGGCTTGACAACCGTCAACGTACATATCATTGTTCGTACATCACCAATACGTACACATGAGGTTTACGAAAATGCAGTCTGTGACCCGCGCATCTGAATTCCAGTATTACACCAGCGTATGCGCCGAAATGCGCGACGCTCTTAACCGGCTCGATCTCCGCACCGCATCGTTGGCCGTCGAGGAGTTGCGAGGCATCCAACAGCATTCCGATTGGCCTGCATTGCGCATGCGTTGCGAAGCTACGCTTACCTCGCTCGCCGGCTTTCCCATAAACTGAGGCGATAATGACAAAGACAATCCTTTACGCTCGCGTAAGTACGAACGATCAGACAGCCGCCCACCAGGAAACGCAGGCTCGAGCCGCCGGGTTTGAGATCGACGAAATCGTTGTCGACGAGGGCGTATCCGGCGTACAGGTGCCGTTAGCCGAAAGACCGCAAGGCAAGCGGCTTTTCGACATGCTCCGAAAGGGCGACACGCTCGTCGTGCGGTGGGTCGACCGGCTTGGCCGAAATTATCAAGACGTCACCGACACGATCCGCCATTTCATGCGTAAAGGCGTGCTGATCCGCACGGTGATCAACGGCATGACCTTCGACGGTAGCGCGTCCGATCCAATGCAGGCGGCCGTACGCGACGCACTGGTCGCGTTCATGGCCGCCATGGCGCAAGCTCAAGCCGAAGCGACGAAAGAGGCGCAAAAGGCTGGCATTGAGCACGCCAGAGCGCAGAACAGAACGCGCGTCTACAAGGGACGCAAACCCTCTTACACCCGGAAAGAACTTGAAACGGTGATCGCAATGCTGACGGATGGCGCGGGCACGTCGGAGATCGCGAAGGTCACCGGCCTAACGCGACAGACCGTTCTTCGCATTCGAGCAAATCAGACGGATGCGGACGACGCCTTGAAGGCTTGGGGTTTGTGATTGTCGGCGGGCTGGAAGCGGGATCGACGAAGCGTTTTCACGACCGCGTCGATCCGTGCGGCCTCGGCGCACAGATTGAACCTGACGGCATCGCCGTCGCCAAAGTGTAGATCCCAATCCAGACCCGCAGCTAACGCCACCTTGGCGACAATGATCCCTCGCCGGCGCGTGGTTGCCACCGTCAGTGCGAGGAAGCCTCGCGCATCGATTTCCGCAACTTGGTAAGTGCTCATTGGCTATCCCCTACGTCTTCCGCCCACGATTGCGATGACAGGCATGTCTGTCAAATGAGGTTATGGCGTTCGAAAACGACCTCGTTGACAGACACGACGGGGCTAACCAAGCATGAGCTTTTCGTGGGAGAAAACGAATGAAGATGCTGACGGAGCAAGAAGTGGCCGACATTCTTCGCTGCAGTCGAGGGAAGGTGAAGCGGCTCCGGTTTTCCGGAAAGCTGCCCTATATCCCCGGGCGGCCGCTGCTTATCGACGAGGTCGACTTGCTGGCATATATCGAGGCGAGCAAACGCGAAGTCCAGGCCAAAGCACAAGCAGCAGACACGAAGCCTACAATCAGCGCGCAGGAGTGGGCGCGCCTGGCGCTTCTGAAACCGAAACGCGCGCCACGATCGCGATAGGCCGATCAGCCCAAAATTCCCCGATCGTTTTCAACTCGCTCGCCCCTCATAAGAGCGGCCGCTTTCGACCTGGCTTCGGCAAGTTCTTCCGCGAGCTCCGCGGCTGTCATCTCGTGAGGCTGCTTCTTGTTTTTCGCGTTGTCCGGGTTGAACAGGCCCGCTGCGCGGAAGAGCGTTGAAATCATCTGCGCCTGCGCGGACGGCGCTACAGCGGGATTGTCAATCAGCTCGATCGCGCGCTTACAGATGCGCGGCAGCGCGTCGTCTATAAGCTTTCGAACGTCTTGCGGAATAGGCTGATCCGCTGTCTTTTTCTCACTCATCCGAAAATCCCTTCGCCTTCTAAGATCGCGAGTTTGTATCTCAGCGCCTGTAGCTCGTTCGCCAACCGTGCTTGTTCAATTGAGATCGGCGCCGCCGGTGCATCGAGGCTAGCCGCAAAGGACGCGGCGTCGGCTCGCTCCTTCTTTGAACGGGCGCGGTCACTGGCTCGACCTGGCCTGTGGGTTTTCTGCCAAGCCGAATGTCGCTGCCGCTCTTGTTCGCTCATCGACGCCATGCGACGTGCTTTGGCCGTGGCTGCACGCTGTTGGGCTCTAAGCTTCCGATCGAGTTTTGTTTCCGCGTCCGCTGCGCTTCCGTCGGGCCACTGCGTCAGGTGCCAATCATTGCCTTTAGGCGTCCGGCCCCCATGATACTGACAGGTGCCGTTTGCGAGGGCAGGGTGCTTACAGCGATCACCTGTCGACTTCGCCTTTGCCTTGCATTTTGGGAGCAAATGGCGCTCGGCGTTTAGTTTCCGGAGGGTCGCAACTGCGATTGCTCGGAACTCGGCGGATTTTTCCCACGCCGTCAGGGGCCGGCGCGACCTCGTCCGCTTCTTCATCGGCGGTGCGCTCCCCGCGGCAACATTCCAAGGCACGGCCCCTTAAGGTATCCATCGAAAATCGAGGTCTGACGAAATCGAGGCGAGCCATTACCCGGCTGCGGCAAGGACAGAATGTCCGAAGCGTGCCAGTGAGCGTGTGAGGAAGGTTGCCGTTTCCTTTGGGGTAATTGGGGCTTGCGCGTACGTAGTACTTTTCCACAAAGAGTGGGGAGAGGGGATATAATAGGTAAAGAAGAAGGCGGAGAGATAAATTTACCTCGCGCGCACAAGCCCCAATTACCCCAAACCTGAAGATCAAACACGGCAACCGTCCCCTTTAAAGTCGGCGGCGTGCATCGGCGGCACGCAAGATTGCGTCATGACGTGCCGACCGCTCCGCGCGCTCTCGCGCTGCGCGATCCTTAAAGCGCACATGAATTCTTGGATTAACACGCCACGACGACGGCCCGTCCGCTTCCCGCTCCGTGACCGCGAGCCAACCGGCGTCTTCCAGCGATCTCGCCACGGCAACGAGGGCTCTGCGGTTTTCGGCGCCCTTCAAGGCTGCTCGCGCCTGATAAATGTCGCGCCGCTTGATCTCCGTCAGCTCTGGCCGCGTCAACAGAAAGCCCGCCAACCCCAACGTCTCGGTATGCGCGGGGTCCGCATCGAAGAACTGCTCGTAAAAGCGCAGGCTGTGGCGCAACAGAAAGCGCGTGAAGGTGAGGGCACGCGTCACCGTGGTGTCGTCAATCGCCAGCGTTTCGCTGACACTCCCCATCACCGCGAATTGGTCCATTGCATGGAATGCGAGGACTACGCGCGCGGCGATCTTCTCCATTTTATGGACATGTCCCCGCCAGGAGACACCGGCGGGGAGTTCCGCCAGGTTGCTGACCTCCGTCATGAACGCCTTGAAAACCGGCCGGGCAGCCGCAGACATTTTAAGCGAGGCCGGAAACAGGTAATTTGCCGAAGCAAATTCGCGGAGCATTGCTTCGTAGTCGACGAGCGCCGACCTGTCGGCAGGTTCGTCGACAGCCTCGACCTTTTCTCCATCGTCGAGGATAAAGAGGAAGCGCTGCAGCAGGCCGTCGGTTTGAAGATCTCGGACCATGGTACGGAGTTTGTCGGGCTGCGTTCCGGCCAGGATGCTCATCAGCCCTCGCTCTGCGAAAAGCGAACCGGATGTGACGCGGTCTACTTTGATCTCGCCACCATCGAAGAGACGCAGCATGAACGAGCGATCGCCGCCGCCGGAGCGCTTATACGCGCCAAGGCTTTCGAGAATGCCAGTCAGTTCGTCGGTAGATCTCAGCAAGCCATTTGGATTTGCGGCGTGCAGCATGATCTGTTTCTCGGCCGTGACGTCATCGACCAGAAGCCGACGAAGTCTTGGTTCCGGGTCGGCGCGCATGTCCGTTTTTGCCTTGGCTGCGAGCTTCGCGCGCTTGCTCCACTCCGCATGTTTCGGCTCGTCCTCACGTCGCCACTTGCGTTCCAGCGTGCGGATGGGTTCCAGCGCCGCATTGATGGTTGCGGACTTCGCGCTGCCAGGATTTGCCACAAGCACTGTCCACAGGGCCGCGGGCTCGGTGAAATGCTCATCGTGTTCGCGGACCTGGATACGCAGAGAGCCGCCGATCGCGCCGCAGACCGCGGTCAATCCCGATGCGGCGGCGAATGCCAGCGACACACCCTTCCGTCGTGCCTCGCTGCGCGCCCACCGTTCGAGGATCGGCGGCAGGCAGTTGGGCGGCGGTTCGCGAAGCTCTGCCACGTCGTCGTGACCGAATATATCGAAAGGCTCGAGACCGTCCGCTTTCTGCGGCGCCTCTGCGAGATCTGGAAGTACGTCGAAGTAGGTTTCCGGAGACGGTGTCAGAATGTAGTCTATTCCGCCGTGGGCGTGAGAATAGATGCGCACCGGATGCCGGTCGGAGTATATGACGGCAAGGTTGCGCCCGGCGCCATAGTCCGGCTCCATTGGGTCGGAGCAGGTCTTTCTGTGGTATGCGTCCGGGGCAGCGAGGATCTCCCCGACAGTCACGAACGTGCCGTCATCGAGCGCAATCTCCCAATCCTCGCCAAGTTCCTTTCGTTCGAGGGCGCAAGTAACCGTTCTGACAGCTTTGGCCTCGCTCATGCCCTTGGCGACCAGATTGGCAATGCGCCGTTTCTGCCAGGCGTCGCGCTGTTTCCGAGCCTCCGGTTCCAGTTGCTTTTCGAGCGCACGGATATGCCCGCTCAGTGTCTTCCGCTCGGCTTCAGTGAGAGGGAGAAGATCGGAAGTGTCCAACACACCGCCTGCGGTCCGGTGCACGTCGCGGGCGCCAGGCGTCGCGGTCAAGCCATCTTGCAAGATCGGGTCGGCCTCATAGAAAATCTTGCTGGCTTGCTCCGTCGCGGGGACGTCGAAGATCGTGCGCGGCAGAATTGCACCCGTCTCGCTGATCTTGCCCCACAAAAAGCCGGACAGCATCAGCCTGTCGGCAAGGTTTCGAGCGAAACTTTCCAGAGCCGAACCATCAGCCACCACATAATAGCGATGGTGGCCGGAAACGTGCTTTCCGGGCTGCGCTACAGCAGCCGAAACCGAGTTCCGACTGATAACGGCAGCGCGTTGAAAACCTGCGTGAACCGAAGCAAGTGCGTGCGATACCGAGCCGGCGTCTCGAAGCCGATCGAGCAGCTGGTCAGGAAATTCGGCTGTGTCGAAGTCCATCGCAAGGATTGCAGGTTCGGCACGGCGAACGAAGTTTTCCTTGCTGCGAGTTATCGCGCCTTGGTTATACGGCGCCGCGTCTCTGGAGACGATCTGCCATTCCGGTTTCGATGCTGGCGGCGGAGCGCATATAATCGCCTGGTGCGCTGTCAGGTTGACCAAAAGGCCCGACAGTTGCCGCAGGATCTCGTTCGGCGCGCCAACCAGGTCGACACGTCGCGCAGCCCCTTCGGCGAGCGCTACGCCCCCTGATTTCTTCAGGGTGCCATCGGAGAGGCGCGAAATTGTTTTCGTCAGCGGGTGTTTGCTTGTGACCAGCGTCATCGAGCAGGAGAGTGTCTTCTCGCTTTCGAGATCGGGCGCTTTTGGCTGGACCATGGAATTCTGCTGATCAACGCGCGGATTTTTCCCGCTGAGCAGATCGCCGAGCCGGGGCCCGTTGCCACCGGTAGATTGATTTCCATGCCGGTCGTCTATATGTTGATGTTGCATATCTTCTTCCTGTAGGCCGGTCGCATTCGCAGTGCGCGCCGGCCTTCATTTTGTGTTGTCGACGACGAGCCGAAGCGCCGGCAGCCTTTTGCCTGGTGCCTGCGACCGCTCTAGAATGAACCGTTTTAGGGCCTTCGCGCTGGCTTCAGTGACCAGGAACGGGCGCCGCCCCGCGGGGTGGAGTGTCTTCAATCTGCCGCCAGCGATCTCGTCGCGGACCCATGATGTCGATCGGGCGAAGAAAGCGGCGGCTTCGGAAACAGTCAGAACTTTTTGGTCGCGGGGGTATCTGGTCAGGAACATTGACTTGCCTTTCGTTGTCGGTGGCAAATCGTGTCGCGATTGGCGGTGCGAATATAGCCCTGACAAAAGCACGGAAATCGCACTATGCCGCTGCTGATCGATCTCGGATCGGGCAAGCCATGTCCAACATCGCAATCGAAAACAAGGTTCGCAACGGAAGCCCCGCGGCTTCATCGAGCATGTTTGCGGCATCAAGCGCCCGTCGCCACAGCTCCAGCTCTTCGTTGAGTGCCTCCGCCAACACGCGTCCACGAAGGCGCCTATAGGCGGCGTCACGTTTCGCGTTCTCTCGCACCTCCCGCAGGGCGCGAAACCAAAGTCTGTCGACTTCGCTGATCGCAGCCATGATATCTACGCCAGGCAGACGGAATGTCTCGAGCCATGAGTGAAGCGCCTGCACATACCTCAAACGGCCGCGGGCGACATGGTGCCGCGTTAGAACCTTGGTGAACGAGCCGCTGTTTTGCCCAAGCAAGTGGGCGGCCGCCGTCGGGCTGCCTGCTACGGTTTCTGCGGCGGACAGCACCCGCAAGAAGGCAGGGATACGATAAACACTGTCGCGTGTTTGCCCCACGTATTCCAACACCGATCGTATGGAAGCCAGGCGACCGGTCGCAAGTTCTGCTATCAGCGCGTCGACTGAGCCGGGCAATTCCACGGAGTTTGCGAAGTTGGGGGCGTTGAGCAGGCCGGCGTCGCGCATCTCACAGATGACCGACCGCCGCTTGTTATCGTATAACATCGCGATGTAACCCGCGAATGCGCCCACCGGCCTTTCAGGCGACGAGAGCGCCGCAACAAGTTCCGATAGGTAGGGCTTTTCCATCAGGATCTCAAAGCCGGCGGTATAGAACTCGTAATCCGAATTCTCTGCAGGTTTGTCGGCGAAGACCTCATAGTGGTTGCTCATCCGAATATCCCTTCCGAAGCAATCCGGACGAGACAGGGCGCAGACCGGCGTGAAGGCTGGAATTTGACAACGTTCTGATCGATCAGCCCGTCCACATCGCTGAGGCGAAGAAGCCGCCGGCCGCCGATCTTGATGGACGGGAGATCCCCACGGCGCATTAAGTTGTAGATGTGGTTGCGCGAGGACCGCAGATATGTGGCGCACTCATTGATCGTCATTACTTTGGGGGATGCTGAAGAGGTCATCGCAGATGGTTCTCCTAGTTCTGCAATGTATAGTCGTGCCCTTTTCCACCCAAGTCAAGAAGCCAGATAAGATTTAAGTACATGTAATAACTAGGACATTTTGTCCGCTACACAATTCATAATCCGCGCTCGTGACATACAGGTGCCATATAAGTGACATACCTAAGCGTGTGTTTTAGCTTTTGGCGTGCGGAATACCCCCAACGCAGTGATAACGCGCGGTTCAGGGGAGATCGAAGTTAGGGTAAATGCTAGGGCGATCACGGTCGCGCTAAAATAGTGATTTAAAAACAGCGGTTTAAGGCGTGTTATGGCGGAAGAGGTGGGATTCGAACCCACGGTACGGTCTCCCGCACGCCGGTTTTCAAGACCGGTTCCTTAAACCACTCGGACACTCTTCCATCGGTTTCCCGGCTTTATAGCCGTTCGATTTGCAGCGTCAACCTGTTCCGCAGCATCGGCGTCTTTCGGGCCGCCTTGCGCCAGGCATTCATTGGCTGGCCTGGACGATCTGTAAGTCTTGCGATGCGTCTTGGAAGCGCTGCCGCCGCGCCGCGCAGTCTATTGGATAATCTTGACTTTGCTGTTCTTTGGCGGCACCGATATCATACGTTAGCTCAGCGAAAGTTGCCGGGGGGCAAACATGCGCGATCCGAGTGCGGAGGAATGGGATGTAGCGATCGTCGGGGCTGGAATGGGCGGAGCGGCGCTTGCTTATTCGCTCGCCACGTCCGGGCAAAAGGTGCTGGTCATCGAGAAAGGCTGGGCACGTGTCGATACCGACGGGGCGGGTGCCGACTCTCTCGATCCTGACGCGCGAATGCGGGCGGGCCGCTGGCCGGATCAGATAGAGGCTACGATCGATTCCGTCGATTCGAGCTTCTTTGCTGCGCTGGGATGCGGTGCCGGCGGCTCGACGCTTCTTTATGCCGGCGCTCTTGAGCGCTTGCAGAGAGACGATTTCATGAGCGGCCCGGAGCAACAACGCGTCGCTCCGTCATGGCCGATTTCCTACGATGACCTCGCGCCATTTTATCGTCTGGCGGAGGAACGGCTCGGAGCCAGGGGAGGAGGCGACCCGCTGCAGTCGGACCCGACCGATCTTCCTGATCCGCCCCCGCTCAGTCCCGGCGATCAGCACTTCTTTGGCTCTCTGCATAAGAATGGCATGCATCCCTATCAGCTGCATAATGCCGGCGACAGGGAGCGCGGCGGCAAGATCGACGCAATGACCGCTTTTCTCGAGCCCGCGACGGCGCTCGGCGATGTGCATCTCCTTCCCAACTGCGCCGTCAAGCGCATTGAAGCGACACGCGAAGGCGTGACCGGGCTCTTGTGCGAGACCGAGAACGGCGAGTTCGAGGTGAAGGCGATGGTTTACGTCATGGCAGCGGGGGCGTTGTCTACGCCTGTTCTCATGCTCAACTCGACGAGTGCGGACTGGCCGGACGGCATTGCCAATTCGTCCGGACTGGTCGGTCGAAACCTGATGTTTCACGTCAGCGACATGATGGCGGTATGGCCGCGCGGTCGTGTGAGGGTCTCGTCGACGGCAAAGTCGATCGCGTTTCGCGATTTCTATTGGCACGAGGGCGAGAAATTCGGCCAGATCCAATCGACCGGGCTAACTGCGGGCAGGGGAAATATCGTTTATTTCCTAAAGCAGAAGCTTGATCGCAGCGGAATTCGCTGGCCGCGATTCCTGCGTCAACTAACGCACATACCAGGTCTGATCGGCGCGTGGGTTTTCGGCCGGGCGGTCGTCTTCGCATCGATCTTGGAAGACTATCCCTATTGGGAAAATCGGGTCCTGCCTGGGACGGCGACGCCGGCCGCGATCCGTATCGTGTATACCGCGCATGATGAACTGAAGCGCCGGACCGCCTGGTTCCGGCGGCTTTATCGCACCGCCTTCGCTGGCCACTGGGTCTTCATTCTCCATTCAGGCGTAAATCTCAATTTCGGCCACGCTTGCGGAACCTGCCGGTTCGGTGACGATCCGGAAAGCTCCGTGCTCGACAGGAACAATAGAACGCATGATTTGCAGAACCTGTTTGTCGTCGACGGATCGTTCTTTCCAAGCAGCGGCGGCGTCAATCCCAGTCTCACGATCGCGGCAAATGCTCTGAGAGTAGGGCAGTATATCGCGAAAATCCTGAGTGGCGACCGTGAAGTAATGTCGACCGCATCGACGGATACCGCCTGAGTGTGGCTTTCGCGCTTTAAATATTAGCTATTTATTAACCATGTTAATTAGAATTGTCCCGATCTTCGCGAAAGGTTTCGCAAATTTGCCATGAAAGCCGCATGATTAAAGTCTCGTTAGGTTGATGGGACTAGGGGTGGCTGACCCATATTGGGGCGGAATTCTTAACCATAACGGTCTTTTGCGGCGTGGGACATATGAGACGAGACTACGGGGCGGCGTCATTTGCGACGGGAATGCGATGGCTTGGTCTGTCACTGATCTGTGCGACGGTCACGGCATGCGGCACGGCGCCCACAGTGGCCAAGCGCACCCACGGTAAGGAATATTTCTCCGAGAAGGAATATGGCGTCAAGGCGAGCCCGCGCGTCGCCACCGGCAACAACATTCCCAAGGGCGGCGGTCGCTACATCGTCGGCAATCCCTACATGGTCAAGGGTAAGATGTATTACCCGAAGGAAGACTTCTCCTACAACAAGGTGGGCATCGCCTCGTGGTACGGTTCGGCCTTCCATGGCCGCCTGACGGCCAACGGCGAAGTTTACGACCAGATGCACCTTTCCGCCGCGCATCCGACATTCCCGCTGCCGAGCTACGCCCGCGTCACCAATATCGAAAACGGTTCGTCCGTCATCGTTCGCGTCAACGATCGAGGGCCCTATCATGAGGGCCGCATCATCGACCTGTCGAACAAGACCGCCGATATGCTCGACTTGCAGCACAGCGGCACCGGCAATGTTCGCGTGCAGTATGTCGGCAAGGCCCGCATGGACGGCCACGACATGCCCTATCTGATGGCGTCTTATGTGCCGAAGGGTAGCCGTATGCCCGGCATCAATCCGGGCGAAGGGCAGATCGCCAGCGGTGTCATGGTTGCGTCGAACAGCAAGCGGATCACCGCCGATCAGTTGAGGAGTGCCGGCGATTACTCAGCGCCGTCAAACGTGCCGGTTCCCCTGTCCGCCACCTCCTACGCCGGCTCCACGCCGAGCGGCGGTCCTTACGAGGCGCCGGTCCCGACACCGCTGCGCGCGCCGTCCTTCGGCAACGGAGCGCCGACCTTCGAGCAGACGGTATTCCTGCCAGAAATTGGACCCGTTCCCTATGAACGGCCTTATGGCGGCCCGCAGGGCTCGCTGGCCATGGGCTATCAGGAAGAGGCGGTGAAGACGGTTACCGTCGACCTCGCCTTCGACGCGGTCATGGTTCGCAACGACGGGCTGACGCAGGATGCGATCCTGAAATCGTGGAAGCGCCAGAAAAGCAAGTGATCGGGTCGGTTGTAACCGCGCCGATCCGCATCTAAAATCGCTACGTGTCGCTGGTTTGCATGGGGGTCCGGATGTTCAAGCGCGTGATCAGGATTTGCGCCTGCCTTCTGCCTCTGGCCTCCGGCGCGCTCGCCGCCGGAGGCGATCAGGCGCCTGCTTTCGTGACCAAGGCCGCACAAGCCTATATGATCGAAGCTTCGACCGGAACGGTCCTGCTCGCCAAGAACGAAAACCAGACCTTCTCGCCGGCATCGCTTGCCAAGTTGATGACGATGGAGCTCGTTTTCGGCGCCGTCACCAACAAGCAGATCACCCTCGATACGCAATATCCGGTCTCCGAGAACGCGTGGCGGACCGGTGGCGCGCCGTCGCGCACGGCAACGATGTTCGCGGCGCTGAAGTCGAATGTGCGCGTCGAGGACCTCATCAAGGGCATCGCGATCCAGGGCGCCAACGACAGCTGCATCATACTGGCCGAAGGGATGAGCGGCGGCGAGCTCGGTTTTGCCGATGCCATGACGCGGCGGGCAAAGACGCTCGGCATGCAGCGCTCGATCTTCGGCAACTCCACCGGCCTGCCTGACGGCAAGAGCAAGACGACCGCCTTCGATATGGTCACGCTCGCAGCAGAGCTGCAGAGCGCCTATCCGGAGCTTTATGCCTATTTCGCAATGCCGGATTTCGAATGGAACAAGATCTTCCAGCGAAACCGCAATCCGCTGCTTGGCCTCGGTCTTGGCGTCGATGGCCTGGCGACGGGCTTTGCCGAAGGCGAGGGCTATTCGATCGTCGCTTCCGCCCAGAACAACGGCCGGCGGCTGTTTCTGGCGCTCGGCGGCATTGCGTCGGACAAGGAACGCACGGAAGAGGCGCGACGCGTTCTCGAATGGGGCCTGACATCATTCGAGAGCCGGCAGCTATTCGCGGATAATGAGGTCATCGGTTCCGCGAGCGTCTATGGCGGTACATCGCGCAGCGTCGATCTGGTCGCCAAGGTGCCGCTCAGCGTCTATATCCCGACCAGCAATCCGGAACGCCTGTCAGCGCGCATCATCTACCGGTGGCCGCTGGCGGCACCCGTCGAAGCGGGCCGAGAGGTGGGGACGTTGCGGGTCATGGCTGGAGCCAGGCTCCTTCGCGAGGTTCCGCTCTATACCAAGGAGAGCGTTGGCGTCGGCTCGCTGAGCAGCCGAGCCATCGATGCCGTGATGGAACTTGGTGAAACGCTGCTATTTTCATGGCTATGGGATAAGCCAGAGGCCACGTAAGCATCGCATTTGCGATCACCGTGAGTATCCGCACGCCTAGACCCCTTGAAGGTTTCACTCTGGAGCGTCTTCGGCTAGAGCTAGGATAGGGACGCGGGCGCGCGCGTCGAAATGCAGGAAAGTATCATTGCCGGGAGCTGCTGGATTATTCGTTACGTTCGAGGGCGGAGAAGGTGCGGGAAAGTCCACGCAGATCCGCCATCTCGCCGAATCGCTCCGGGCGCGTGGGCATGACGTGCTTCTGACGCGCGAACCTGGCGGATCGAAAGGAGCAGAGGCCGTGCGCCATGTGCTGCTATCCGGCGCCGCCGAAGCCTTCGGCACGCGCATGGAGGCGATCCTGTTCGCCGCGGCCCGCAACGACCACGTCGAGGAACTCATTCGCCCGGCGATATCAGCGGGTATGATCGTGCTCTGCGACCGCTTCATCGACTCCTCGCGCGTCTATCAGGGCGTGACCGGCAATTTGGAACCCGAATTCATCGAGACCCTGCAGCGCGTTGCCATCAACGGCATCGTGCCCGATTGCACCTTGATCCTCGATCTTCCTGCCCGGACGGGCCTGGAGCGCGCAAGACGCCGCGGCGCGGCCGGTGATGTCGCGCCAGATCGCTTCGAGAAGGAGGAGATGGAGACGCATGAAAAGCGCCGCGAAGCTTTTCTCGACATCGCCTCCCGCGAACCGGAGCGCTGCCATGTCATCGATGCGACGCAGCCGGAAGAGCAGATCGCGGCTCTCGTCCGCGAGCATGTTGATCGCCTGCTCGAGCCGAAGGTTACAAACAGTCTGGCGGAGGTGAGCGATGAGTGACGAACGCCCGGGCCTCCTCGACGGTGCCATCTGGCCCGCAGACAACACCAAGCTTTTCGGCCACGAGGAGGCGGAAGCCTTCCTGGCGCAGTGCTACCGCTCCGGCAAGAACCACCACGCGATCCTGATCGAGGGGCCACAGGGCATCGGCAAGGCGACGCTGGCCTTCCGCTTCGTCAATCATGTGCTTTCACACCCCGATCCGCTGACGGCGCCTGAGCGCATGGCAGACCCCGATCCGTCCTCGGCGGTTAGCCGCCAGATTTCATCCGGCGCGTCGCACAACGTCCTGCACCTCGCCCGCCCGGTCGACGAAAAGACCGGCAAGGTGAAATCCGCAATCACGGTGGAGGAGGCGAGACGGGCAGGCCGCTTCTTCTCGCAGACATCGGGCACCGGAAATTGGCGCATCGTCATCATCGATCCGGCCGACGACATGAACCGCAACGCCGCCAACGCCATCCTGAAGATCCTGGAGGAGCCGCCGAAGCGGGCGCTGTTCCTGTTGATCTCGCATGCGCCGGGCAAACTGCTGCCGACAATTCGCTCGCGCTGCCTGCCGCTGAAGCTCTCTGCCCTTCGCGACGATGCGATGAACAGGGCGCTGGCCAATCTCGGCGTCGATGCCGGCGACGCCGGTCTGCTCGCGGCAGCCAACGGCAGCGTCGGAGAGGCGCTGAAGCTGATCAACTATGGCGGCGGCGAGATCATCGCGGCCTATGAGGAGGTCTTGTCCGCGCAAGGTCCTTCCGCACGCAAGGCGATGCATCGCTTGGCCGACGCGGTTTCCGGCAAGGACAGCGATACGATCTTCGAGTTCTTTGCAAGCCATATCGGCGACGATCTGATGGCGCGCGCGCGCGCCGCCGCGATTGCCGGCCAGGTGGCGGCCGCCGAGCGCCTCTCGCGCCTGCATGCCGATATCATCGAACGCTTCGCCGTTTCCGATGCCTATAATCTCGATCGCAAGCAGACGATCCTCGGCATTCTCGGCGAGATCAAGCAACCGGGGCCGTAAACTATCAGGCGGTCAGGAGTTTCCAGGCGACAACGGCGAGCGTCAGAGCCAGTACGATGCGGATAGTGCGCTCGTGCAGCTTCGGCGCGAGCAGGCTGCCGGCAATGATGCCGGGGATCGAGCCTACAAGCAGCGCGAGCAGC
Source organism: Rhizobium sp. S152 (assembly GCF_030380735.1). Taxonomy (GTDB): domain Bacteria; phylum Pseudomonadota; class Alphaproteobacteria; order Rhizobiales; family Rhizobiaceae; genus Rhizobium. The sequence goes on from NZ_JAUDRZ010000030.1 coordinate 706,723, forward strand.
ATGCCCCAGTCGATCTCACCGATCATCCAGTAGCCCATGCCGCCGATCAGCGTCAGCGGCACGGCATGGACGATATCGGAACCGACGATTTCGCGGACATCGAGGCGCGGATAGAGCACAAGAAGGACGGTGACCCCGAGCGCGCCGGCGCCGACCGAGGTCAGCGTCACCAGGATGCCGAGCGCGAGCCCGAGGATTACGGTGAAGGCAGAGACGGTGAGGGGCGAGGGCGCGGATCGCTCGCCCATCGCGCGCCGGGCAAAGGCGAGCACCGGCTTGCGGAAGATCAGCATCACGGCAGTGAGGACCAGCAGCCAGCCAAGCGCCGTCGTGATGGTATGGGCAACACCGATGCTCTTGCGGTCGACACCTGCCATCAGCCAGAGCATCAGCAGCGCTGCGGGCACGCTGCCCGCAGCCAGGCAGCCGACGACCCGCCAGTTGACGCGTCCATGCATGCCATGCACAGCCGTGCCGGCTGATTTGGTGACGGCGGCATAGAGCAGGTCGGTGCCAACGGCCGTGGCCGGATGGACGCCGAACAGAAGCACCAGCAGCGGCGTCATGAGCGATCCGCCGCCGACGCCTGTAATGCCGACGAGCGCGCCGACGAATAGGCCGGACAGCGAGTAGAGCGGATTAAAATCGGAAAGGAACGTCAAGCAGCCGACCTCTGGCTTGCGCGGTCGATGCTGTCGCGGGGAACCGGTGATGTCAAACTGCGAGTCCCCTCGTGTGAGCGTCCTCTTTGGGTAGAATGTGCTCAAAAACGAGTCAAGTGCGGTACGCCTGCACGCGGTAAATCCCTCGCGCCTTTCGAAACTTAGTGTTTCGCTTCGCCGCCACATGCGCTAAGGAGCGGCATATAAATTTCAAAGAATAAGCCGCACGAGAATGGCCGCCATGACAGACAAGACACCCTTCTACATCACCACCGCGATTTCCTACCCGAACGGCAAGCCGCACATCGGCCACGCCTACGAGCTGATCGCGACGGATGCCATGGCGCGCTACCAGCGCCTCGACGGCAAGGACGTGTTCTTCCTGACCGGCACAGACGAGCATGGCCAGAAGATGCAGCAGACGGCTCGCGCCGAAGGCATCACCGCGCAGGAACTCGCCGACCGCAATTCCGGCGAATTCCAGGCGATGGCCAAGCTCCTCAACGCCTCGAACGACGACTTCATCCGCACCACGCAGGAGCGTCACCACGAGACGTCGCGCAACATCTGGAACCTGATGGCCGATGCCGGCGACATCTACAAGGACAGCTACGCCGGCTGGTACTCGGTGCGTGACGAGGCCTATTACCAGGAAAACGAGACCGAGCTGCGCGCCGACGGCGTGCGCTACGGACCGCAGGGCACGCCCGTCGAATGGGTGGAGGAAGCCAGCTACTTCTTCAAGCTCTCCGAATACCAGGACAAGCTCTTGGCCCTCTACGAAGCGGAGCCCGATTTCATCGGCCCGGCCGAGCGCCGCAACGAGGTGATCGCCTTCGTCAAGTCGGGGCTGAAGGATCTGTCGATCTCGCGCACGACCTTCGACTGGGGCATCAAAGTGCCCAATGATCCTGAGCATGTGATGTACGTCTGGGTCGACGCGCTGACCAACTACCTCACAGCCACCGGCTACCTTGAGGACAGGAACGGCCCACGCGCCAAGTATTGGCCGGCCGACGTCCATATCATCGGCAAGGACATCATCCGCTTCCACGCCGTCTACTGGCCTGCCTTCCTGATGTCGGCCAAGCTGCCGCTGCCCAAGCGCGTTTTCGCGCATGGTTTCGTGCTGGCCAAGGGCGGCGAGAAGATGTCGAAGTCGCTCGGCAACGTGCTCGATCCGTTCGAGCTCATCGAGCATTTCGGCCTCGACGCGATCCGCTACTTCCTGATGCGCGAAATCTCGTTCGGTCATGACGGCAACTGCAGCGAAGAGGCGATTGGCACCCGCATCAACGCCGACCTCGCCAACGGCATCGGCAACCTCGCCAGCCGATCGCTGTCGATGATCGGCAAAAACTGCGAAGGCAGGGTGCCCGTCTGCGGTCCGCTGACCGACGAGGACAAGGCGATGCTTGATGCCGTCGACTCGCTGCTCGCTTCGACGCGCGAGGACATGGGCAACCAGCTCATCCATCGCGCGCTGACGTCCATTATCGCTGTTGTGTCCGAGACTGACCGCTATTTCGCTGGCCAGAAGCCCTGGGCGCTGAAGGATACCGATCCTGATCGCATGGGGACCGTACTTTACGTTACGGCCGAAGTTGTGCGCCAGATCGCTATCCTGCTGCAGCCCTTCGTTCCGGGCTCCGCCGAAAAGCTGCTCGATCTCGTTGGTGCAGCCGCCGACCAGCGCGACTTTACGGTGCTGGGTGAAACCGGTCGCTTGGTTTCGGGCACGCCGCTCGAAGCGCCGACGCCGGTCTTCCCGCGTTACGTCGCGCCGAAGGCGTGAGGCAAAGATGCTGATCGATACCCATTGCCATCTGGATTTCGCCGACTTCGAAGAGGAGCGCGACGAGATCGTCAAACGTGCGCACGACAGCGGCGTCAAGCAGATGGTGACGATCTCCACACGGGTGCGCAAGCTCGACAGCCTGCTTGCGATCACCGAGAAGTATCCGTCCGTCTTCTGCTCCGTCGGCACGCATCCCAACAATGCCGACGAAGAATTGGACATCCAAGCCGAAGACCTGATCCGTCTGGCGAATGCGCATGAGAAGGTGGTGGCGATCGGCGAGGCGGGTCTCGACTACTTCTACGACACGCAGAAGCCCGAGGATCAGAAGACCGGGCTGCTGCGCCACATCGAGGCCGCCCGCGTAACCAAACTGCCGCTGGTCATTCACAGCCGCAGCGCCGACGAGGATATGGCCGCGATCTTGATCGAGGAAACGGGGAAGGGCGCCTTCCCCTTCATCCTGCATTGCTTTTCGGCCGGCGCGGATCTGGCGCGCGTTGGTGTCGAGCTCGGCGGCTACATCTCCTTCTCCGGCATCCTGACCTTCCCGAAGTCGCAGGAGCTGCGCGACATCGCCGCCACCGTCCCGCACGACCGTCTGCTGGTCGAGACCGATGCGCCCTATCTCGCGCCGAAGCGCTGGCGCGGCAAGCGCAACGAGCCGTCCTATGTTGTCAACACGGCGGAAGTGCTCGCCGAGACTCTCGGCCTCAGCTATGCCGAGATGGCCGCGATCACGACGGACAATGCCTTCCGTTGCTTCTCCAAGATGCCAAGGATCTGACACGGTGGGCTACAGGCGGCGGTTCACCATTCTCGGCTGTTCCTCGTCTCCGGGCGTTCCACGCATCACCGGCGATTGGGGTGCCTGTAATCCCGACAATCCGAAGAACCGGCGCACCCGCGCCGCCTTCATGATCCAGCAATATGACGACAACGGCGGTGTGACCACCGTCGTCATCGATACCGGTCCCGACTTTCGTGAGCAGATGATCGCCGCCAGGGTCGAACACGTCGATGCGGTGATGTACACGCACGCGCATGCCGATCACATCCATGGGCTGGACGATCTGCGCGGCTATTATTTCGGGTCCCAGCAGCGCGTCCCGATCTACGCCGACCGGCCTACCATGGACCGTATTCGCCAGGGCTTCGGCTATTGCCTGGAAACCCCGCCGGGGAGCAATTATCCGCCGATCGTGGAAGCAAGGCTGATCGAGGATATCGAAAGCCCGGTGCGCATCACCGGCGCCGGCGGCACCATTTCGCTACGGTCGCACGTGCAGCAGCATGGCGACATCACGTCGCTGGGATTCCGGGTAGGCGATGTCGCTTATTGTAGCGATATCAGTGATTTCCCGCCCGAAACTATTGCAAAGCTGGAAGGCCTCGATGTCCTCGTCATCGACGCGCTCCAGTATCGCTATCATCCGAGCCACCTGTCGCTCGAACAGTCGCTCGACTGGATAGCACGCCTGCAGCCCAAGCGCGCCATCCTCACCCATATGCACACGCCGCTGGATTACGACACAGTCATGGGCGAGACGCCGGATCACGTCGTCCCCGCGTATGACCAGATGAGCTTCGAGGTCGAACTGGAAAGCCTGGAGCACGGAGACTAAGCCCACGCGTTCCGCCCGCGTCGTCTTATCGCGCGCCGCCGGCCTTCTGCTGTGATCCCGCCTCGACATAGTTGCGCCAACCGCCATAGGCGGTGATATCGGTGGCGCCGGAGATCGCCGCCGCCTCGACCAGAAACCCCTTCACCGCAGTTCCATCCGACAGCGAGATACTGCCAATCCCGAGCGGCGAGGGGATGGCGGCCACGAAGCGACCGAAGGCGTCCGGCGTCAGTCGCCACACCTCCACGTCAATCGCCCCTCCAGTGCCCTGCGCGACACGGATCAGCCCCGGTTTCGCTGGTACCTGGCCGGCAAGCGCATACAGCCGATAGGAATCCGTCGTCCGCGCCTCGCGCATGAATTGCGCATAGAGATCGCGAAGTTGTACGTTGAGCGGCATGCCAGAGAGATGTGCGCCGACCACGACGATATCGATCCCGGCATCGTCGATCCCTGCCTTCCTTTCTTCGGTGCTTGGAAGCGACCAGCCGGTAGCACCCAGCGTCAGCCCAGATGCACGGTGGATGTCGCTGGCGAGTGACGCCGTCAGCCCATCTCGGCCGAAGGGCGCGAGCAGGGTGACACTCGCCGGCAGGCCGTCCGAACGCTTGCCGGTGGGAACCGCGATGCCGCACATGTCGAGCAGGTTGACGAAGTTGGTGTAGGTTCCGAGCCGCGAATTCTCGCGGATCGGCTCGGCGGCGAGATCGGCAAGCGTGTAATGGCTCGGCGCCGTCGGCACGCAGAAGAGATCGACAGAGGCGATGACAGGCGCGAGCTTCCGCTTCATCGCCTGCAGCGCATAGAAACCGTTGAAGGCATCGGCCGCCGTCAGTTCCTTGGCCGCGCCATAGATCTTGCGGGTGACCGGGTGGAAGGCCTCTTCGCTCGCATCGAAGAAGTCCTTCACCGCCGCATAGCGCTCGGCAACCCAGGCACCCTCGTAGAGCAGGTTGGCAACATCGTAGAAATCGCCGAACGGGACCTCGACGATCCGATGACCGAGACCCCGAAGCATATTGAGCGCATCCTCATAGGCTGCCGCCATGACGGCATCGCCGAAGAAGCGCAGGTCCGCCTTCGCGGGCACGCCGATCGTCAGCATTGGTGGCAACCGTCCGTAGCCGGTCGCCGACACCGCTCGCGAGTAGGCATCCTCGCCATCCTCTCGGGCGGCGACACTGAAGACGCGCCATGCATCATCGACGGAAAGCGCGAAGATCGACACGCAGTCGAGTGTCCGGCAGGCGGGAATGACACCAGCGGTCGACAGCGCGCCGACGCTGGGCTTCAGCCCGACGATGTTGTTCAGCCCGGCTGGAATGCGGCCGGAACCGGCAGTGTCCGTCCCGAGCGCGAAGCTGACGATCCCCTGCGCCGTCGCCACCGCCGACCCGGAGCTCGATCCGCCCGGCACGAGCATCGGATCGATCGCATTGCGCGGGATCGGATAGGGCGAGCGGACGCCGACAAGGCCCGTCGCGAACTGATCGAGATTGGTCTTGCCGATCACAAGCGCACCCGCTTCCCTGAGCAACCGCACGACTGTCGCATCGGCGGTTGCCTTATAAGCGTAGTCAGGGCAAGCCGCCGTCGTCGGCATGCCGGCCACGTCGATATTGTCCTTTACGGCGAATGGTACGCCCCACAGCGGCTTTGCCACTGGATCGAAGGCGCCGAGAGCGGCCGCCTCTGCTACCAGAGACTGGCGATCGGCCAGATGAAGGAAGATGCCGGGATCGTCGACGGTAGCGATCCGTGCGAACACCTGATCGATGATCTCGGCCGCTGTGCCACCGCCGGCGTAGAACGCGTGCAGCGAAGCGATGTCGAAAGCAGGTCCGTTGCTCATGCCGCTTCCTCCTCAAGAATTTTCACTGGCCGATCCCACTGTATCAGCACCACGCAGCCCGTGTCGCTCCACACCGAATGTTCGGTACCGATCGCATTGACGACATAGCTGCCCTTGCCATAGTCGCCAGCTTCGTCCGACTGAACGCCATCGAGCACAAGGATCGTCTCCAGCCCCTCATGCCGGTGCCGTGGCACGGAAGCGCCGGCCTCGTATTTCAGCAAAGCGACGCCCGGCTGGTCACCCTCGAAGGGCTTGATCCAGTGGATCGTCACGGCATCGCGAAACGGTCCGAACGGCAGGTCTCTCCACCCACCCGATGTCAGCAGTTCGCGCGTCGTCTCAGGCATGGCTGATCGTCTCCAATATGTCATCGATATCGGCCGTCCACCCGACGATCGCCCCTTGGGCGCGGATCATCGCAAAGGCGGCTTCCTTGAATTCCGGAAAGTAGCTTTCGGTCGCCTGCACGCAGAGCAGGCATTCGTAACCCCGGTCGTTGGCCTCGCGCATCGTCGTCTGCACGCAGACCTCGGTCGTCACCCCCGCGAACACCAGCTGCTTGATGCTTTTTTCCTTCAGCACGTCGCTGAGTTCGGTTGCGTAGAAGGCGCCTTTGCCCGGCTTTTCGATAACGACTTCGCCTTCGATGGGCGCGAGTTCCGGCAGGATCGCCGTACCCGGCTCGCCTGCAATCAGGATGCGCCCCATCGGCCCCTCGTCGCCGATCCTGAGGCTCGGCTTGCCCCGGTTGCGCTTGGCCGGCGGCAGGTCGGAGAGGTCAGGGCGATGGCATTCCATCGTGTGAATGACCGGCAACCCGGCATCGCGAAAGCCTTGGATCAGCCGCTTGACCTCGGGCACGATTTTGGTGATGCGACCGACATCGTTGCCGAGGCTGGCGCCGAAGCCGCCTGGCTCAGCGAAGTCGCGCTGCATGTCGATGACGACGAGCGCGATCTCTTGTTTTCTAAAGGGAAAGGAAAACGGTTGCGCGCTGATCTCAGCCATCAGTGATGCCCCGCCATATGCGCGCCAATGACGGAGATATCGGCAGCCAGCGCCGGCGTCTCGTAGACGAGCTTGCCCTCGGAGATCACCATGATGCGGTCCGACATCTCCAACAATTCATCGAGGTCTTCCGAAAGCAACAACACGGCGGCACCCGAATTGCGCGCCCGCATGATCCGCGCCCGGATCTCTGCCACCGCCGAAAAATCGAGGCCGAAGCATGGGTTGGACACAATCAGCAGATCGACCTCGCCGGTGAGCTCGCGCGCCAGCACCGCCCGCTGCACGTTGCCGCCCGACAGGGCGGCGATGGGCGAGGAGGACGACGCGGTCTTGACCTTGAAATCGGCGATCAGGTCGGTGGCGCGTTTGCGCATCTTTCCTTTGCTCAGCCAGATCGCATCCTTTCCATCGGCCTTTAGATCGAAGGTGCGGAACGCCAGGTTTTCGCTGACGGTCATCTTCGGCGCGCAGGCGTTCTGCAGCGGCTCCTCGGGGATGAAGCGCACATTGTTGCGCCGCGTTTCCGGCCGCGTCGCGCCATAGGCGTCGCCGTTGACCTCAACCGTGCCCGCATCGGTCGGCCGTTGGCCGGCGAGGATTTCCGTCAGCTCCTTCTGGCCGTTGCCCGAAATGCCGGCGATCCCAACGATCTCGCCGGACCGCACCGTCAGGCTGTTGATCTCGATGGTCTTCAGTCCGGAGCGATCCGGCGCCTTCACCTTCTCGACCTTGAGCACCGGCTTGGCGGCCGAGGACACCGGTACGCGCGTGTCTAGTTCCGCAAGCTTCACGTCGCCGATCATCATCGCCGCCATGTCCGATGTCGAGAGCTCGCCGACCTTGCCTGATCCCACCAGCTTGCCGCGTCGGAGAATGGAGACGGCATCCGCGAACTTGGTCACTTCGTGGAACTTGTGCGAGATCATCAGGACGGTCAGCTCACCGCGCTCGGTCATCCCGCGCACCAGCCCGAGCATTTCATCCGCTTCTGCAGGCGTCAGCACCGAGGTCGGCTCGTCGAGCACCAGGAAGGATCGGCCGAGATAAAGCTGCTTGACGATCTCCAGCTTCTGCTTCTCGCCGGCCGCCAACTCGCTCACCGGCCTGTCGAGCGGAATCCTGAACGGCATCCGCTCCATGAAGGCGGCAAGGTCCTTGCGCTCCTTGGCCCAGTTGATGATCGCGGGCACTGCGGCACGGCTGATGACGAGGTTCTCGGCGCCCGTCAGCGACGGCACCAGCGTGAAGTGCTGGTAGACCATGCCGAGTCCATAGGTCGCCGCATCCTTGGGTGAGGCGACCGCCACCTCGCGCCCATCCACCGACAGCGAGCCGGAGGTCTGGTGGTAGAAACCCATGATGCATTTCACCAGCGTCGACTTGCCGGCGCCGTTTTCTCCGAGCAGCGCATGGAAGCTGCCGGCGGGGATATCGACCGAGACATGGTCGAGCGCCGTGAAGCTGCCGAAGCGCATGGTCATGTCGAGCGTCTGGATGCCGACGGCCTTGCCGGCCTGCGGAAGAGGCGTGTCGCGGACTATGCTCACTTCAGGTCTCCTTTTCGACGATGATTGCTACTGGGCCGCCACCGGGCGGCCCCTGATGCTCGGCGCCACCCGAGACGTAAAGATCGGTCATCCCGAACACGCCACCAAGCACGCCGCCGACGAAGGCGCGGGCATGGCGCGTGCCTGAAATGTCGGAATCGCCAAGCATGGTGTGCCGGTTGCCGCGCACCTGACCACTCGGGTCTGGCTCCGCCTTGGCCAGCACCGCCGCAAGCTTGCCCCCAGGCAGCCGCGCATAGGCTGCCTTGACCGATTGCACATCGATTGCGTCCTGCATGACAGCATGGTCGATCTGGAACGGCCCTGACCATCTGGAACTCATGCCGAGCACGACGATCTCGTGATCGAGCAGTTCGACCCCGGCGGATGCCGAAGCGCAGCGCGAGTAGAGGTCGTGGCGCGTGCCGATATCGCTGTCGGTGATCGCGTCGGCATCGATCTCACCGAGCGCCGCCGCCACGCCGAGCGCCGACGCTCCACGCGAAAGCCCCATCGATTTCAGCGTATCGCGCGTGGCAACGGTCTTGCCGGATGCTTCGACCTTGGCGATCCGCTGTGTGGTGAGAAGCGGGCATTTGATCTGCACAAAATGTACGTCGGCAGCATCATCAATACCGGCATCGCGCATCGCCGCCTTCACGGCATCGGCCACCATCAGCACCTGTGCCCGACGTCCGAGATCATGCGAGGGTAGGGCGGGCGTCCGGGCCGCCCCGATCGCCAGCGACCGCGTCGCAGGCGCGTCAGTTTCCTCGCGGGCAAGCACCGTCCAGTGCGGCGACAGCGCCCCTTCGGTGCCACCGGACATCACGATCGACACGCCCTCGACACTATGTCGGTGAAACAGCGCCTCGAAGCTCGATGTCGCATAGCCGCGGGTAAAATCATTGACGCAGCCATTGCCCTCGGTCTTGCCGAGAATAGCCACCACGCTCTCCGGCTTCAGGCCGGCAGCGAACAGCGCCTCGACGCCCGAGACATCATCCGGCCCGTCGGCCGGCACGCGAAAGACTTGGGCACGCATCGACGACATCAGACGAGCGCCTCGATCAGGGCCTTGGAATTGGAGACCGAGCCGAACACGCCGCCCTGCATCTTCACCATGTGAATGGCGGCGAGGTGGTTGTTATAGTCGGTGGCACCGCAGCAATCCTCCAGCAGCAGGCATTCGAAGCCGCGATCATTGGCTTCGCGCATGGTGGTGGAGACGCAGACGTCGGTGGTGATCCCGGTGAGGATGATATTCTCGATGCGCTTCTGGTTGAGAATCAGTTCGAGATCCGTGGCGCAGAACGAGCCCTTGCCCGGCTTGTCGATGATCACTTCGCCCTCAAGAGGATAAAGCTCGGGAATGATGTCCCAGCCCGGCTCACCGCGAACGAGGATGCGGCCGCAGGGCCCGGCGTCGCCGATGCCGGCGCCAATCCGCTGCGAGCGCCAGCGCTTGTTGGCTGGCAGGTCGGCGAGGTCAGGCCGGTGACCCTCGCGCGTGTGGATAATGTGGTACCCCTTGGTGCGCATCGCTGCCAGCACCGCCTTGATCGGCTCGATCGGCGCCTGCACCAGCGACAGGTCGTAGCCCATGTGATCGACATAGCCGCCCTTGCCGCAGAAGTCGGTCTGCATGTCGATGATGATGAGGGCCGTATTGTCGGGGCGTAGTGCACCGTTATAGGGCCAGGGATAGGGATCGGCCTTGACGTAGTGCTCTTTTGCCTCGGTCATCATGTCCATCGTCCGTCTCCTCTATTCGCCAGCGAGCTTGAGTGTTTCGCCATAGCGCCTGACAGGCTTGTCGAAGCCGCAGGACGTGCCGTCGGTGATCTTGATGTCCGCTTCCCACGGCAGCTTGTATTGGCCCGCGATCAGGTCGTGCATGTAGCTGTAGGGCGCGTCGCCCGCGCCGCCCGCGACAGCGACATAGCCGCGATGGCCGAACTGGTAGATGTTGTTCTCGACGCCCCAGCCGAGGCGCGCCTCACGCACCAGATCGGGCCGCACTTCAGCGGTGATGATCTCGTTGACGCGACCGGATGTGCCGTGGGCGATGATCGAGCCGTCGAAGTTGCAGATCATGCCTTCGCCCATCGAGTCGAAAGTGCCATCCGAGCCGCACATGCACACGCTCGCCGTGACCATGAGGTTGCAGAACGCGTTGGACTGGTTGGTGAATTTCCAGCTATCGCGGATCGGCGCGGTATAGCCCGCCGTGCGGATCATGATTTCGGCGGCCTTGTAGGCGCATTCCCGCGCCATCTCCGGGAACATGCCGTCATGGCAGATGATCAGCGCCAGCTTGGCGCCCTTGGGGCCGTCGATGACGGGAATGCCGAGGTTGCCCGGCTCCCACGGCTCGACCGGCACCCAGGGATGCATCTTGCGGTAATAGAGCTTCAGTTCGCCCGTGTCGTCGATGACGATGCCGGAGTTGTAGGGCATGCCGCCGGGATTGAATTCCATGATCGAGAAGCAGCCCCAGATTTTATTGTCCAGGCACGCCTTCTTGAAGGCCGCGACCTCGGGCCCATCCAACCGGCACATGATGTCAGGGTTGATGTCCATCGACAGACCGTGCAGCGCATATTCGGGGAACACCACGAGATCCATGCCCGGCTGGTTGCGCCGCGCCTTGCCGACAAGGTCGACGATCACCTGCGTCTGTCGCGCCAGATCCTCCTTGGTGACAGTCACGGGAAGCTGCAGCTGTACGAGGCCGATGCCAACGCCGTGTTCGGATTTGTTGAGGCCGCCGAGACCGTTCATGGCTAAATCCTTATTTCGAAACAGAATTGTCTGGTGAGTGACTTATTTTGTTAGTGACAGGGCCCCCGGCGCACCCGCGAGAGAGCGGGTGGGCGAGGAGGTGGCGATCAGGATGGCAAGCGTCAGCACGTAGGGTGCCGCGTAGAACAGGTAGTAGCCTTGCGTGACGCCGACCGATTGCAGGGCAGGGCCGAGCGCACCTGCGCCGCCGAACAGCAGGGCGGCGAGGAAGCAGCCGATCGGGTTCCAGCGCGCGAAGATGACCAGCGCCACCGCCATCAGGCCCTGGCCGGAAGAGATGCCTTCGTTCCACGACCCCGGATAGTAGAGCGAGAGATAAGCCCCGCCCGCCGCCGCCAGCGATCCGCCTGCGGCCGTGGCGAGCAAGCGGACACGATCCGGATCGATGCCCATGGCGCGCGCCGCATCCGTGCTGTCGCCGACGACGCGCAGGATCAGACCGACGCGCGTATTTTTGAACGCCCACCACAGCGCCACGGCGAGCAGCGCGCCGATGACGAAGAGCACATTGATGTTCAGCGCCGCCTGCACCTGTGGCAGGCTCGACCAGCCGCCGAGCGGGATCGAGGGCAGGTGCGGCGCCACCGGCTTGATGAAGGGCTTGCCGAGGAAGAAGGCCATCCCGAGGCCGAACTGCATCATGGCAATGCCGATGGCGATGTCGTTGACCTTCGGCCACTTGCAGATCCAGCCGTGTACGAGGCCGAATACGGCGCCGGTGCCCATCGCCGCCAGCACGCCGAGCCATGCCGATCCGCTCATCACAGCGACCGCGTAGGCCGTCATCGCGCCGAACACCAGCGTACCCTCGAGCCCGAGATTGATGCGCCCCGATCGTTCGGTGATCGTCTCGCCGAGGCTGACGAAGATGAAGGGCGTGGAGACGCGGATGGCGCCGGCCAAAATCGCCAGTGGTACGCCCCATATGCCGATACCGGTCTCGTCCATCATGGGTTCCTCTTCCAAAGGTCGGGGTTGAAGATCTTGAAGCGACCGTAGAAGGTCTCAAACAGCAGGATGACGACGAACAGCGTCCCCTGCAGCACCAGCACGGTCGCATCCGGCAGGCCCATGCGCCGCTGGATCAACCCGCCCGAGGCATCGATGCCACCGAGAAGGATGGCGACGGGAATGATCGCCAACGGATTGTGTCGCGCCAGGAACGCGACGAGGATGCCGGTATAGCCGTAGCCAGCCGCGATCGAGGCATTGGCGCCACCTTGGACGGCAGCGACCTCGATCATGCCGGCAAGCCCGGCGAAACTGCCGGCGATCGCGGTGAAGCCCACGATCAGCCGTCCCACCGGCAACCCCTGGATCTGCGCTGCACGCACATTGCCGCCGGCGATGCGCGCAGCGAAGCCGTAGCTCGTCACCTCGATCAGGATCCAGGAGAGAATACAGGCAACGATACCGATCACCAGACCCCAGTGCACGTCCATGCCGGGTATCTTGCCCATCATGTACTCCGCCGGCAGCGGCGCTGTGGAGGGCTTGTTGAGGCTCGCGGGATCGCGCAGCGGCCCCTCGACGAACTGGTTCATCAGCGCGATCGCGATATAGGCAAGCAGCAGCGAAGAGATCGTCTCGTTGACCCCGCGATAGTGCCGCAGGAAGCCCGCGAAGCCGATCCAGATACCGCCGACCACCATGGCGGCCGCCGCCATCAGAAGCAGCACCAGAATAGCGGGCAGCGTGCCGATGAAGGGAAGGGCAATCGCTGCAGCCGCCACGCCGCCAAGCACCACCGCGCCCTCGCCGCCGATGATCGTCAGACCAAGCCTTGCAGGCAGCGCCACGCAGAGCGCCGTCAGAAGCAGCGGCGCGGACCGGCTGAGGCTGTTCTGCACCGAGAACCAGCTGCCGAAGCCGCCCGTATACATGAGCTGGAAAAGCACGGCCGGCGATTTGTCGACCGCCAAGATGAAGAGCGAGAAGAGCGCCAGACCGACCAGGATCGCGCCAAGGCTGATGACGACGGGCTCTGCCCGCCGCGCCAGCCATTCCAGCAACGGTCCCAAGATGGACCGCGCCGGCGTATCGGAGATTGCAGGCGATAGGGATGGAGTGTTCGCCTCGATTGTCATGACGCTTCTCCCTCTGGCTTAAGCCGTGGAACCGACGACGCCCTCGACCAGATAGTCCATGCTCTCGAGTTCGATCGCGTCCTCGGCGAGCGCCTTGTCGGCAGCGACGATGACGTTCCCCTTGTTGTCCTTCATCGGCCCCTTGAAGACCGAGAACTTGCCGCTCATGATCTCGGCGTGGACGGCCTCGAACTTGGTCCGGGCTTCAGCCGAAACGGCCGGCCCGAGCGGGCTCATCTTCACGAAGCCGTCCTTCAGGCCGCCGCGTACGAAATTGCCGAGCTTCTCGCCGTCCTGCGCCTTCTTGACGAAATCGGTGTAGACGTTGCCCCAGGCCCATTCCGCACCGGTGAGATACTTTTCTGGCGCCAGCGGGCTCTGGTTTGCGTGGTAGCCGCAGACGAAGGCGCCACGGCCGGCAGCAGTCTCGACAACCACTTTGGGGCTGTCGACATGGCAGGTGATGACGTCGGCGCCCTGGTCGACCAGCGCGTTGGTGGCTTCTGCTTCCTTGACGGCCAGCGACCATTCGCCGGTGAAGATCACCTGGCAGGTGATGGCGGGATCGACCGAGCGCGCGCCGAGCAGGAAGGAGTTGATGTTCTGCAGCACCTGCGGGATCGGCTTGGCGGCAACGAAGCCGATCTTCTTGCTCTTCGTGGCATAACCGGCGGCGATCCCGTTCAGATACTGGCCCTGGCCGATATAACCGAAATAAGAGCCGGTATTCGCAGGGTTCTTGCCCTCCTGCCAGAGGCCACCACAATGGCGGAACTGGATGTCGGGATATTTCGCGGCCATGGCCAGCATGTGGGGGTCGAAATAGCCGAACGAGGTCGGGAAGAGCAGGGTTGCGCCATCGAGGTTGATCATCGATTCCATCGTCTTCTGGACATCGACGGTTTCAGGCACATTTTCCTCTTCGACCACGGTGACGCCCTCAAGCGCCTTGACGGCGGCGGCACCTTCGGCATGCGCCTGGTTATAGCCATAGTCGTCCTTGGGGCCGACATAGATGAAGCCGACGGTCAGCGCGGTCTGTGCCATCACCCGACCCGACAACAGGCCCGGCGTTACCGCCAGCGCGCCGGCGGCGGAGGCCTGGAGGAAATGGCGGCGATTCATGGAAAGGAGTTTGGTCATTGCGATTCTCCCTGCGGCGTGGCCGCGTCAAACAAATGGTGGCAGGAAAAGTGTATGCAATGACCGTGCCAGATTTTAAGTTATTGTTATCGCATCACTTTCAAAAGAGGGGAGGCGGGAGAGCGTAAACTGTATGCAGATTTCGCTGCGCGCGTGATTAAAAATGCATCCATGCTGGAAAAATGAGCGTACATGACTGAAAACACGCGGGAAAAGCTGCACTTAGATATTCGCATACGGCCATAAGATGCGGCAAATACGAAATTATTTGACTTTGTAAGTACTGAAGATCATCTGTATGCAACAAGCAATATAGAGGTCGAAAGTGAAGCAGATCAGGCGAAGGCAGGTCATACGCACGGGCACCACCGTCGAGCAGATGGTGCGGGCCATCGCGGATATGATTGTCATTGGCGTGATGCATCCCGGCGAACGGCTGGATGAACTCTCGCTCGCTGTCCGTTTCGACGTTTCGAGAACGCCGGTGCGCGAAGCCTTGAGGGAACTGGGCGCCATGGGCCTAGTCGATCGCGAACCCAACCGCAGCGCCGTCGTCGCCAATGTCACGGAAGCCTATCTTCACTCCATGTTCGAGGCGATGTCGGAACTGGAAGCCATCTGCGCGCGGCTTGCGGCCGAGCGCATGACGGTCGACGAGCGCCACGCGCTCGAACTCGAGCACCGCGCATCGGCGAGGCTGGTCCACGCCAACGCCCAGGAAGACTACGCCGCCCACAATACGGAGTTCCACACCCGGCTCTATCGCGGCGCCCATAACGACCATATCTACGAAATGGTGACGCAGACCCGGGCACGCCTGGCACCGTTCCGCCGCGCGCAATTCCGGCTCCCCGGGCGCCTCGCCAAGTCATATGACGAGCACGATGTTATCGTCACCGCGATCATGCGCGGCGACAGCGCGGCGGCCAGCCAGGCCGCCTATTCGCATGTTGCCATCGTCAGTGATGCCAGTATTGTATTCGCGTCCGACAAGGCGGAATGATCCTCCTGTCGGGTATCAGAAATGCACCATAACGATCTATGAAATATAGGTTTTCATGAAGAAGGCGATCAATCCCCCATCTGTTCGAAAGCCCTTCGGCAACTACAATCACGGCCTGCTCGTGCCGCCTGGAGCATCGCTACTCGTGACATCTGGCCAACTCGGTATCGCGCTTGACGACGGCATTCCGGAGGGCGTCACCGCCCAGGCGGAGCTTTGTTTCAAGGCGATTGGCGCGATCCTCGATGAGGCCGGCATGACCTTTGCCGACGTGATCCGCATCTCCGGCTTCGTGACCCGCCGGGAGGATTTTCCGGCCTACATGGCGGTGCGCGACCGCTATACGCTCGACCCCAAGCCTGTCTCCACACTGATCGTCGTTGGCGGCTTTACACGGGCGGAGTTTCTGGTCGAGGTGGAAGTGACGGCGGCGAAGGTGATGACGCCGTAACGGAGGCTACCTTGACCGTTCAATTCGCAGCCGTCGTGATCTATGCGCGAGATGTTGAAGGCACGATTTCATTCTATGAAAAGCATTTCTTTTTCAAAGCAGTGAGAGATGATGCTGACAGAATAGTCGAGCTAGTAAATGAAAGTGGCGGCGGCCGCATTCTTGTCCATCAGGCGGGAAAGGCAGTGAAGCAGGGTCAGTCGACAGTAAAGCTGATCTTCGCTATGGAGGACGTGGCAGCCTTCTGCGTTGGCCGCGCTGTCGAAGGGCTGGTTTCGGCCCGCAGCACGAGGCCGACGGCTATGTCTATGCCAATGCCCGCGATCCCTCCGGCAACCCAGTCTCCGTTTCCAGCCGCGCGTTTCGCCAAGGCGGGCAGGGCGCACCAACCTCCCCCTAGAAACGCTCCATTGCCGCATGCACCCGGCCCAGAAACCGCGCGCGCGTCTCCTCGGTGCAATTGTTCATGTCGTAGTGGGCGAGAAAGGTTACCGGGCGCACCGGGTTGATCTGCGCCCTCAGCACCCGCTTGACAATTTTCTTCGGCGGATTGCCGGCGACGAAGGCGCGGAAAGGGGTGGCCCCGTAGGTCAGCACCGCGCCAAGCTTGCGGATGTGCCTGAGACGGGATTCCACCTTTCCCTCCACCAGTTCGAAGGACACGCCCGGCAGCCAGACGCGGTCGAAATAACCCTTTAGGATTGCCGGGAAGCCGAAGTTCCAGATCGGCGTGACGATCACCAATCCCTCGGCCCGCTTCAGCCGCTCGACATGATCCTTCACTAACTCGGCGTTCTCAGGATAGTCGTGGTAGATCAGCCGGTCATGCCGCGAAAGAACAGGATCGAATTCCTCGGCGTAGAGGTCGCATCCATCGACCTCGTGGCCCCCCGCCTTCAGGCTCTCCAGCGTTTTTTGATAGAGCGCCTTGCCGTAGCTCGATTCCACCGGATGTGAGTGAAGGACGAGTACCCTCATGCGCTCTCCATCACCGAGGCCAGGCCCGGGAACAGATAGTTCTGGCCGGCGGAAAAATCGAAGTCGGGGTTCTCCCAGGCGATCATCTTGCCGGGGTTGAGCAGCCCCTTCGGATCGGTTTCGTGCTTGAAGGCCAGCTGCACCTTATCCGTCTGCTTCATGCCACCTTCCTCGAGCGTGTAGCGGTGCGGGTTGAAGATCGGGCAGCCGTGGTCCTGGTGGATCTTGATGATCTCCTCCAGCCGCTCTTCCGTCGTGTAGCGCACCAGCGGCAGGCCGGAGCACTGGATCTGCCCGTCGAACTTGATGAACTCGAGATGGCCGGGTACCTCGTCGCCGAAAATCTCGACCATCTTGGCGACCTTCGCCACATGGTCTGGGCCGGGATACTGGACCTGCAGGTAGGTGTATTCGGGATCGACCTTGAGCGCGCGCAGCGTCGTGTGGTTCCAGGCGAGCTCATAGGCATGTGGAATGCCCTTCATGCTCTCCACCTTGTCGGAGCGGAATATGATTTCGCCCTTCTGCGAGGCCGTGAACGCGCTGAAAGCATCGATCGAGTGCGGTGCCACCATCACCACCACGACCGACTGCCCCTCGCGGATATAGGGCTTGTGGCGGGTGAAGTAGCTGTAGGGGATGGGGGCGGCAATCGGGGCGATCTCCTTGGTCAGGATGCCGTTGCACTTTGCCAGCGCATCCGCGTAGCGCACGCCGTCCATGAACTGGTCGTATCCGACCAGCACATCCACCCAATCATAGGCCGGCGCGAGCGGCATCTCGATCTCGGTGATGATGCCGTTGGTGCCGTAGGCGTGGCTGACCTTCTGCAGGTCCCAGCCCGTCAGCTCCAGAATACGCGGCTCGGCCTCCATCGTCACCACCCGCAGCCGGATGATGTTGCCGATATCGCGCAGGCCGCCCCAGGTGATCGACCCGACGCCGCCGGAGCCGCCGGCGATGAAGCCGCCGATCGTCGCCGTCTGCGCCGTCGATGGATGGAAGCGCAGCTCCTGGCCGGAATGCGCCTTGGTCTGCTTGTCGAGCTGCGCGATGATGATCCCCGGTTCGCAGATCACCCGGCCCGGATGGATTTCCTTGATCTGGTCCATCGCCGCAAGATTGAGAACGATACCGCCGGAGAGCGGCATGGCCTGGCCGTAGTTGCCTGTTCCGGCCCCGCGTGGCGTGATCGGAACGCCGTGGGCGAACGCCACCTTCAGCGTTTGGATGACCTCCGCTTCGTTTTTCGGCGTGACCACCAGATCGGCCGTGACGCCGTCGAGCTGCGCCTTCAGAACGGGGGAGTACCAATAGAAGTCCCGGCTCTTCTGGCGCACCAGCGCCGGATTGTCCTCGATCGCGATGCCTTCGAGTTCCTGTTTGATCTTCTGGTAATCCGGCATGTCAGGCTCCAACGACGCTATCGAGTTCACGGTAATCGGGCAGGCTGCGATCAATGACCTTGCCGCGGCGTAGCACCACGCGGTCGGCCTGCGGACGGGATAGAAATTCGCTCCAGCGCCGGGCGCTGAAAAGCACGAGATCGGCCGGCGCTCCGACGGAAATGCGACCCATATCCGCGCGTCCGGCGATATCGGCGGCCGATGTGGTCACGATGCGTGCGGCGCTGTCGAGCGGATGATCGAGCTGCAGGATGCGCACCGCCTCGCGAAACACCTCGACGGGATCGAGATCGCCATAGGCATAGAACGGGTCGCGCGTATTGTCGGAGGCGACGGCGGTCCGAACCCCGGCCGCATCGAGCTCCTTGAACAGCGTCACGCCCCGCCAGCGCGGCGTCCGACCGGGATACCTGTCCTGAAGATACATGTTGCACATCGGCAGAGAAATTATTGAAATATTTGCCTTTTGCACAAGTTCGATGGTGCGCCTGGCGAGCGCGTCATCCTGCCTGGCAAGCGAGCAGCAATGGCCTGTCGTCACATTGCCGGTGAAGCCGTTGCGGATGACAGCCTCGGCGATCGCCTTCAGCGTCTCGGCGCCGGGATCGTCGGTCTCGTCGACATGCAGATCGACGTCGAGCCCGTTGTCGGCGGCGGCCTTCAGCAGCGTATCGAGCTGCCAGGTCAAATCCGCGCTCATCTTCGTCACGCCGCCGAGCAGGCAGCCTGTGTTACGAACGATTTGGACGAGTTCCGCGAAATAGGCCTCGTTGACCATGTCGTCCATAGGAAACAGGGCCGCCGCCTGCAGGGCGATCTTGTCCTTCCAGGCATCGCGCACCTCGGCAAACACCTCGAACGAGATGCGATGCTGCGGAGCCGGTGAATCCAGATGCGTACGGATCAGGCTGGTGCCGTGCGCGTAGGCCGAGCGTAGCGAGAACTCCATCCGCTTGCGCACATCGGCGGCGTTCCAGTGGGTCGCGCGGTCGATGCCGACGGAGGTCAGCGCGCCCATGAAGGTGCCATCCGGATTGCTGTTGCGCGCCCAGATATGACCCTTGTCGAGATGCGTATGCACATCGGCGAAACATGGCCAGACCATGCCGTCGCGCATGTCGGATTTCGCAAGCTCCTGCGGCGCCGAACCGGGCGGCAGGATCGCGGCGATCAACCCGTCCTCGATAACGAGATCGGCCTTTACCAGCCCCTCGACCGAGACATCCTCGTAATCCGCGACGGCGATAGTGGGCAGCGTCGCGTGGCTCAGAACGAAGCGTGCGGAATTGGGCGGCGACATGAAGGAATAGGTCATCAGTTTTCCCGCTTCAAACTGCTCTCATGCCAGCGATGCAGGCTGAGCCAGGAGATGAATGAGGTGACCGCGAAGATCGCCACGCCGAGCAGCGACAGCATCAGCAGGGCCGCGAAGAGGCGAGGGATGTTCATGCGGTACTGCGCCTCGAGCAGACGGAAGGCCAGCCCCGATCCGGCGCCCGCCGAACCCGCCGCGAATTCAGCGACGACAGCGGCAATCAGCGCCAACCCGCCACCGATCCTGAGACCCGTCATGAAATAGGGCTGTGCGGCCGGCAGCTTCAGATAGAGCAATGTCTGCCAGCGTGAGGCGCCATAGAGCTCGAAGAGGTTGATCAGATTGTGATCGACGCTCTTCAGGCCCTGCACCATGTTCGACAGGATCGGAAAGAAGGCGACCAGGAAGGCGCAGATCAAGAGTGCCACCTGCGTCGACGGCGCGTAGATCAGGATCAGCGGCGAGATCGCTACCACAGGCGTCACCTGCAGGATGACCGCCAGAGGATAAAACGCGATCTCGATCCAGCGCGACTGCACCAGGAAGACGGCAAAGCCGACACCGCCGATCAGCGCCAGGATCAAAGAGAGGAACGTGATCTTGGTGGTGACCCAGAGGGCAGGGGCGAGCGTTCCCCAATCGCTGACAAAAGAGGCGGCTACGGCTGCCGGCCCCGGCAGGATATACGGAGGCACACCAGACAGCTTGACATAGAGCCACCAGATCACGACCAGCACCGCGACGGTGAGCCCCGGAACAAGGATCCGCAGCGCCAGGTCGCGGCGCCGCGCATTGATCGGGTTGGTAACCTCCATGACGGCAGTGTCGGCGATATCGGCCATCAGTGATCTTCCTTCGCGGCATTGATCGCCCCGATCAGCGAGTGCGAGACCGTCTCGCAAGCCCGGCGATATTCCTCCGAGGTGCGGTAATGCGCGTCGCGCTCAAGGCTGGTGAGGAGCGGCAGATCGGCATGCACGCGCCCGGGTCGCGCCTTCATCACGACGATGCGGTTGGAGAGGTAGGCGGATTCGAACACCGAATGCGTGACGAAGATCACCGTGATGCCGGTCTCCTTCCAGAGCCGCAGCACGTCGTCATTGAGCTTCTGCCGGGTGATTTCGTCGAGCGCCGCGAAAGGCTCGTCCATCAGGAGCAGCTTTGGCTTCGTCACCAGTGCGCGTGCGATCGACACGCGCATCTTCATGCCACCCGAGAGCTCGCGCGGATAGGCTTCCGCGAAATCCTGCAGCCCGACCGTCGCAAGCACTGCCATGATGTCTGGACGCGCCGCCGCCTTGGACACGCCGCGCAGCTTCAACGGCAGGTGCACATTGTCGAACACGTTCTTCCAGGGCATCAGCGTCGGCTCCTGAAACACGAAGCTGATATCGCCCTCCGGCAGTCCGCGCGAATTGATGCGCGAGCTCGGCCAGTCGATCGTCCCGGATGACACGTCGCCGAGCCCGGCCATGATCCGCAGCGCCGTCGATTTCCCGCAACCCGATGGCCCGAGCAGGCTGATGAATTCACCACTCTCGACCGTCAGCGTCATGCCCGAAAGCGCGACCGTGCCGCTGGAGAATATCTTTGAGACCTGCTTCATCGCAACGAGCGGCCGCCTGCGGGCTTCGGCTGGTGTCGCTGACTGGAGGGGCTGCGATGAAGTCATAAGGTCCGCTCATTTCTTGCGTCTGCCAGAAGCCTCCTCCCCGAGAGGAAGAGGGGAACCGGGACTAGTTCTTCAGCGCCATGCCCACGCCCTTGCAGACATATTTGGTGGTGAACGCCTTGGTGTAGTCGGTGTCGGCCTTCAGCACCTTGATGCCGACCATTTCGTCGAAGAATTTCTTGTAGTGCGCGTCCGTCATGCAGCCGATGCCCTTGTCCAGTGCCTCGCCGGACTCGACAATCCCGTATTCCTTCATCTTGGCGATGGAATACGCGATCTGACCATCGGTCATCTCGGGATTGTCCTTCTTGATCAGCTCGTTGGCCTTGGTGTTATCGCCATAGAGATAGTTGTACCAACCTTCGATCGAGGCATCGACGAAGCGCTGCACGACGTCGGACTTGCTATCGATCATCGTCTGCGTGGTGGTGATCGCCGTGGAGTAGGGGGTGTAGCCGTTGTCGGCGAGCAGGAACACCTTCGGCTCCCAGCCGGTCTGCTTCTGGATCTCGTAGGGCTCGGACGTCAGATAGCCCTGCTGCGCCGAAGACTTGTCGGCGATGAACGGACCGGGATTGAAGTTGTAAGGTTTGTACTGCTCGTCCTTGAAGCCGGAGTAATTGGCCTTCATCCATTCGAAGAAAGTCAGATATCCGTCCTTGCCGAGGAACAGCGTGTTGAGCTTGGCGAGGTCCTCAAATTTCTCGACACCGGCGTCGGGATGCGCGATCAGCACCTGTGGATCCTTCTGGAAGATCGCGGCGACATCGACCAGCGGAATACCCTGCTCGACCGCCGTCAGTTCGCCCTGCGAGCTGCCCATATAGAAATCGATCTTGCCTGAAATCAGCAGTGCGGAGTTCGCCGCGTTGGGCCCGCCTTGGACGATCGTCACGTCGAGGCCGTGCTTGGCGTAGGTGCCGTCGGCCACCGCCTGGTAGAAGCCGCCATGCTCGGCCTGCGCCAGCCAGTTGGTGCCGTAGCTGACCTTGTCGAGGGCATAGCCCGGCGCTGTCGCGACGACAGTGGATCCGAAGCCTAGCAGCGCAGTATATGCCATATTCTTCAATGTTTTGGACATGTGCGGCGTTCCCCTTCAAGGCCGTGGAGCGTACTTCGATAGCGCTCATTTCCATTATTTGAACGGTTGCCTTGCGCTTTGAAAAGCATCAAAATTCGTGCGCAACGATGCCTTTTTGGCATCTGCGAACGCGGCTGTGTCTTATTTGGGCGCCGCGCTTAAAATAGATGCAACGAGGATATTATGCTGCACTCCAGGAAGCTTCAGTACATAGACGAGATCGCCCGCTCTGGCTCGATCCGCAAGGCCGCCGCCCGTCTGAACGTCGCGTCCTCGGCGATCAACCGGCAGATTCTCGCGCTCGAAGAGGAAATCGGTGCGCCCTTGTTCGAACGGCTCCCGCGCGGTCTCAGACTAACGGCCGCCGGAGAGCTCTGCATCGAGCATATCCGCGAGGTGCTGAAGAACTACGATCGCCTGGAGGGTCGCATCCGAAGCTTGAAGATGCAGCAGGCCGGCAAGGTGCGGCTGGTGACGACGGTCGGGCTGGCCTCAGGCCCGCTCGCCGAGATTATCGCCCGTTTCCAGTCGGAGCATCCGCGCGTCTATTTCCAGATACGAAACGATGCCGGCACTACAACGGTCAATCCGGTCTTGTCGGGGGAGGTCGATATCGGCCTTGGATTCAACATTCCCGCTACGCCGGGCATTCGCTCACTCGGTAGTTTCGACATACCGATCGGCGTCGTGCTTCCGCCGGGCCACCATCTGATCTCCCCGGGGCCGATCAACCTAGGTGATGTCGTCCAGGAGCGCCTGCTGCTGGCCCAGCCGGGCACGAGCCTGCGCGACGTGATCAATCTAGCATTGGCGCGGCTCGATGTGCCGGTCGAACCCGTCTTGGAAAGCAATGCTTCTGAGATGTTGAAAAAGCTCGTCAAATGCGGGGCAGGGCTCACGCTGCTGAACCCACTGGACGTGGTAACGGAATGCCGTGCCGGCGAACTGGTTTTCCGCCCGATTGCCGAGCCGCATGCCCGGCATCAACCGATGAAGCTGTTTGCCCGCGCGCGTGCGCCGCTCGATGCAGCGACAAGTCTGTTCGTCGAATATCTGTTGGCCGAAATGGCCGGACTGGTTCAGGAACTGCAGGAAAAAGGCCATATCGCGTGCGACAAGCCGGCCGCGGCCTAGTTGGCCTGGTCCTATTTCGAATAAAGATTGACCAGCGGATAGCGCTTGAGATCGTAGAGCATCTCGATGAACCGCTTGACTTGGTGCCGGCAGATCGCTTCGCCCTTGGCGGCGGTGCCGAGCGAAGCATTGCCCACCACGCCGTTCGGGTTGAGGTCGTGGGCGATCCAGGCCAGCGAATGCGGCGGCAGCGGCTGAATGTAGTCCGACTGCTCACGCATCCATTCGGCCTTGGAGACGAAGTTCTCGGCCTTCTCCATGCGCACCAGATCCGGCCGGAAGTGCAGCATCAGTGATGTCTCGACTTCGCCGCCATGAATGCCGTACCGCGTCTCGTGTTCGCTGATCATGCCATCGGGATGGCCGAAGCGGCCCCATTGCGTGGAGATCACCGCCATTTGGTAGCGAACCCTGAGTTCGCGCGCGACGATGCTCATTATGTCGACATTGCCGCCATGCGAGTTGACGATCACCATCTTGCGAATGCCCGCTTCCGCCACCTTGGCGCCGATCGCGGTCCAGACCGGTATCAGAAGCTCGGCTCCAAGCGACAGCGTGCCAGGACCATGGATATGCTCGTTGGCCTTGCCGATCTCCTGAGTCGGTAACACCAGTATGTCGAGATCGTCAGCACGTTGGCTACGAAGTTCCTGAAGCATCCCTGTGGCGATGGCGACATCGGTTGCGATCGGAAGATGCGGCCCGTGCTGCTCGGTTGAAGCAATCGGCAGGATGGCGATGGTGGTGTCCGCGGAAAGCCCGGCGAAGTCGTAGGTGTTGAGCTCGTTCCAATAGAATGGGGTTGCCATCGCCGTGTTCCTTTCGAAGCTGGGTTGCCATTGACTAGGCAATACGGCGGCATGGGAAAAGCATCAATTTGCGTCCATGCCGATGCCTTTTTGCGAGAGACAAAATTAGTAGGACAATGAGCCTCGTTGCTGATGTTGCATCGAAGCGCTTGCCGCAGATAGGCTGGCCAAACGAGGCCGCGCACATCTGGATTGCGTTGCACGCTCGATGTGCGATGGACTTCGGGGAAGTTATGGGTCGCTTTGACGTGAGAAAGATCGACCGGCTGGATGGCGCGGCTAGCTCAAGTGGATACCCATGATAGTTCCATAACATAGATTATGCGATTTTTGTTTGTGGGGTGGTGGGTTCAAGGATGAAGTGCGACTTGCGAATGATACCAATGGGTTGTCACTCGCAAGGAAGCTGCAATGAACCGCACCTATTCCCATATCGACATGGA
>NZ_JAUDRZ010000031.1 GCF_030380735.1 Rhizobium sp. S152
TGCGGAGTCTCGGTTGATGTCCTTTCCTGCAGGTACTTAGATGTTTCAGTTCCCTGCGTTCGCTTCTTACACCCTATGTATTCAGGTGTAGATACCTTATTAACGATACTTGGAAACCATTCGGGTTGCACCGCCTCGCCCGGACGTGCCGGGTTCTTTTGTCCTCACGCTGTCGCGACCTGCGGTCGCTGCGCTGCGGACGGCGCGCCAAACAATTGGCGACGACCTATCGGTCTGTATTGATGCCACACTCAAGCTTGAGCATGCCACCCATACAGGCCAGAGGCCGTCGGCGATCGTTCGCCGTAACGTCGGACCAAAGGTCCGACAACCAGAATGATTTCCCAAGTATCTTAAGGTGGGTTTCCCCATTCGGAGATCCATGGATCAAAGCTTATTCGCAGCTCCCCACGGCTTTTCGCAGCGTATCACGTCCTTCATCGCCTGTGCATGCCAAGGCATCCACCAAATGCCCTTACGACACTTAATCGTTCTCATTGCCAATGCTCATCATCTCGCTGTCCGTTCTCGAAGAGAACGACAACAGGCCGGGTTACCTTTTACAACCCAGCCAATCCAACAATGCCATCGACGTGTTCGACCTGATTGCTTTATTGGAGCTACGCCGAGCAGCTCGCTTGCATCAGGTCTTAAGACCAGCTTCTCGAGATTAAATCCAGGACCGCGCGGTCAGGCAACGGTAATCCGATCGTTGATCAGACAGTGCCAAAGACACCGAACAACCAACAATCCAGAGCGACAAGCTTCCTTCCTACCTCCAATCCCTCCACCATATCCGGCCGGCTAGGCCATCCATGGTTTCTCAGGAACTGGGCTCGGACGTCTCGTACAATCCATAAGGATTGTGCCAAAACACCTGGAAGCCTCCAGATCAATCTTCTCTTCACGATATATGCAGAACAGGCATCCGACCGAAGTCGATGCAAACTTTTATTTCTTCAAAGGATATGTATCCGTCATCTCGACACCATCGTCTCCTCTCGGAAGCGAATTGGTGGAGCTGAGCGGGATCGAACCGCTGACCCCCTGCTTGCAAAGCAGGTGCTCTCCCAGCTGA
Organism: Rhizobium sp. S152; assembly: GCF_030380735.1. GTDB lineage: Bacteria > Pseudomonadota > Alphaproteobacteria > Rhizobiales > Rhizobiaceae > Rhizobium. Next base: position 1,079 of record NZ_JAUDRZ010000031.1, read on the forward strand.
GCTACAGCCCCAACCATCGCAACAC
>NZ_JAUDRZ010000032.1 GCF_030380735.1 Rhizobium sp. S152
GTTGCCGCCCTCTCCACCGCCCAGTTCGACTCCATGTCGACTGAGCAGGTCGAGGCGCTGACCTCGGATCAGATCGCCGGTCTGAGCTCCGCCCAGGTCGGAACGCTCAGCAGCGCCGAACTGGCGCTCTTCGCCACCGAAGAGATCACCGCTATCAACCTCAAGGCAGTCTCCGGTCTTACGACCGAGACCCTTAGCGGCCTCGACAGCACCCACCTGGATGCCCTCTCGGCCCAGCAGCTACAGGCGATGAACGACGCACAGGTCGAGGCGATCATCAACGCCTACCACGCAGTCTAAGCCCAAGCGGGCTGACGGCTTCATCTAACCGACAATTTACGGCGCGGCCTCGGCCGCGCCGTAACCCGGACGCATTCCAATCTCAGAATGTTCCAGTAGAACGCTCGGTACGCATCATGGCAAAGATATCCATCATCATTCCGGCCTTTAACATGGCCCAGTTCATCGGCGAGACGCTCGAGAGCGTGCTACGCAATGAAACCGACATGGATATTGTCGTCGTCGATGATGCATCGACCGACAACACCTGCGAAATCGTAGAACAATACGCGGCGCGGCATGCCAACATCAGGCTTATGCGCGGAGAGATCAACACCGGGCCGGGCGTCGCGCGCAACCGAGCACTTGCAACCGTCGACAGCGAATATTGCCTCTTTCATGACGCGGATGATCTTCTCGAACCGGGAGCCGTCGACACTGTCCTGGCAAAGATGGATGGAACTGACATCGACGTCGCGGTTTTCAAATACAAGGTTCTGCGGACGGCCGATGGTGCTCCGGGCGACATGCCGGACATCGACAAGAACATCTGGAACTTTATCCTTGGCGACCGTGACTCTGCCGTTATCGAGCTCGACGCCGCCGTGCAGATCCTGGTAACGATCAACTATCCATGGAATAAAATACTCAGGACATCCTTCATCCGTCGCACGAACTGGCGCTTCGCCACGGCCCGGATCAACGAGGATATACTGCCGCACTGGGCCGCCTATATGAACGCCGGGCGTTTTCTCGCCATCAATGAAAGCCTGGCGATCCATCGTCTGGTCCCAGGACGCGAGCAGCACACGAACACCTTCGATGAACGCCGCTTCGAAATGTTCGGGGCATTCAGAGAGGCCGAAAAGCTTTTTGAAGAAAACCCGGTATTCAGGGCGAAGTATTATCCGGTATTCATTATCTTCAAGGCGGGTTTGATCGAGTGGGCAAGCCGGCAGATAAGAGAAGACTTGCAGGGCATCTTTCGCGAGTATGCCGCGCATTCCTACAGGAATTTCACCGACGAGGACTTCGACAGGGTCTACCGGATAAACCCGGCGATCGCGCTGGCAAGCTACCGAAAAAAGCACTCCGGTAAGTAGTCCGCGGGCTCACGAGACAGGCGGCAGCAACGCGACGATCCCCGCGACACCACGTTGCTATTTCGTTCCGCCCCTACCCCGCAACGCACCATCCAGCTACAGGCAAGTTATCTCCGATAGCAAAACAGCGGCCTCTCAATCCGCCGTTCTCTCATCTGACCTTGGTCGCCTTGCTGCAGGATGTCATGACCGTCAATCACGCCTCAACTTCCAACAATACCCCTGCCACCACACCCAGCGCACTGGATCTGGCGCGGAGCCAACAGTTGCCGCTGATGGATCTGCTGAGTGTTGCGGAGGCCCTCATCGGAGCGGGTCAGCAGGCTGCGGCGGTCGATCTCTACAAGACGTGGGTTGCCTTCAACGATAGCAACCCCGCCATCCACCTCGTCTATTTCAACTATGCGGTTGCGCTGAACCAATCCGGCGATCGCACGGGCGCATTGCAGGCGTTGCGCGCCTGCGTGAGGGCCAATCCGCAATTCGCTCCCGGCTATATCAATCTCGGACGCGCCCTTGAGGATTTCGGCCTCCTTGGCCAGGCTGTCGATCAATGGCGGCAATATGCGGACAAGACAAGCGACATCAAGCCGGACGCCATTGGCCATCGTCACATGGCACTGCAGAACATGGGCCGCGTTCTGGAAGGTGCAGGCAAGCTCGAGGAAGCGGAAGCGGCTTTGTTGCAAGCCTTCGAATTGCTGCCTGATCGCCTTGAATCCGGGCAGCACTGGGCAGCGCTACGGCTGAAGCAGTGCAAGTGGCCGATCCTGGCGCCGTCCGCGCACGTGCCAGCCCGCAAGATGCTGGACGCGATGTCATCCCTGACGCTCAGCTGCTATTCGGACGATCCGATGTTCCAGCTTGCCAAGGCCTATCGTTACAACAAGACCCTGATCGGCCCCAAGCCGGACCTCAGCCAGTTTCCACCCCGGGCGCCGAGACAGAAAATCGGAACCGGACAGCGGCTGCGCGTCGGCTATCTTTCCTCCGACCTCCGCGACCACGCCGTCGGCTTCGCGCTCTGTGAAGTGCTGGAACTGCACGACAAGGACAGCGTCGAGATCTACGCCTATTACTGCGGCAATGTTCGCACGACCGATGCCACGCAGGAGCGGATCAAGGCCGCGGTCGCTTGCTGGCGCGATATCCACGCATTGGACGATGTCGCCGCCGCAGCGCAGATTGTCGCCGACGAGATCGACATTCTGATCGACGTCAACGGCTACACCAAGGATGCCCGCGCCAAGATCTTTTCCTATCGTCCGGCGCCGGTCATCGTAAGCTTCTGCGGTTATCCCGGTTCGATGGGCAGCCCGTTCCATCAATACCTGATCTCCGACGAGCATATGATCCCGCCGGAAAGCGAGATTTACTACAGCGAAAAGGTTCTGCGCATCGGCTGCGACCAGCCGCTTGACCGCAAACGCGCTATTGCGGCGCGCCCGAGCCGAGCCGAGGTCGGCCTGCCGGAAGACGCCTTCGTCTATGCCTCTTTCAATGGCATGCAGAAGATTACCGCCAACTGCTTCGCGCGCTGGATGGCGATCCTCGCGGCGACCCCAGGCAGCGTGCTCTGGCTTTTGGCAGGCGATGAAGAGGCAAACCGCCGTCTGCGGGAAGCCGCCGGGCGCGCCGGCGTTTCGGCCGATCGTCTGATCTTCGCACCCAAGGCGACCAATCCTCATCATCTGGCCCGCATCGGCGTCGCGGATCTCTTCCTCGACACCTTCCCCTACGGCGCTCACTCCACGGCTTCCGACGCCATTACCTCCGGCCTTCCCGTGCTGACCATGCCGGGCAAGACATTCGCTGCCCGCTTCTGCGGAAGCATCGTAGCCGCAGCGGGCGTTCCCGAAATGCGCTGCGCCACGCCGGACGAATATGTCGCGCGCGCCATAGGCTATGAGCGTGATCGGCAGGGCCTTCTTGCCGTCCGCGAATCGATCGCCCGTCAGCGCGACACCAGCGTATTGCGCGACATCCCCGCCCTGGCACGGCGCCTTGAGGAATTGTTCTGGCAGATGCAGGGAGAATGCGAACGCGGCGAAACCCCGGCTCCCGATCTCACGAACCTCGACATCTACTATGAAATCGGTGCGGAAGCAGTGCTCGAGAACATCGAGTTCGAGGACGAGCAGAGCTACCGCAAGCGTTATCTGAAAAAGCTCGCCCAGCTGCACGACTACTTGCCGATCCCCTACGATCGTCGCCTGTGGCAGAAGCCCACGGACTGAGGTGGCGCTCCTGCCTGTCGTTGCCGGCGTTCATTCAACGGCCTTTATTCCAGTCCCGGCAACGCTGCGGGGCGACTTAACAAATAGGACCGGCTGCCATGCGCGCGGACGAAAGAATTGTCATAGTGGGTGCGGGCCTCTCCGGCGCGGTCATCGGCCGAGAGCTTGCTTCGGCGGGCCACAAGGTGGAGATCATCGACGCGCGCGATCACGTTGCCGGCAATTGCCACACCGAGCGTGACGGCGACACGGGAGTGATGGTGCATGTCTACGGGCCGCACATCTTCCACACCGACGACACCGAGGTATGGGACTACGTCAACCGCTTCCAGACCTTCATGCCCTACAAGAACCGCGTGAAGACCACGAGCGGCGAGCAGGTCTACTCTCTGCCGGTTAACCTCCACACCATCAACCAGTTCTTCGGCAAGACCTTCCGGCCGGACGAAGCCCGCGCCTTTATCGAGGAGAAAGGCGACAAGTCCATCGCCGAGCCGAGCACATTCGAGGAACAGGCGCTGCGCTTCGTCGGCCGCGAGCTCTACGACGCCTTCTTCAGGGGATACACCGAAAAGCAGTGGGGCTGCTCGCCGAGCGATCTTCCGGCCTCGATCCTGAAGCGCCTGCCGGTGCGCTTCAACTATGATGACAACTACTTCTTTCACAGATTCCAGGGCATGCCGGAAAGCGGATACACCGACATGGTCGCGCGCATCCTCGATCATCCCGACATCACCGTGAGGCTGGCGACGCGGTTCAACCGCGCCGATGCCGCGTCCGCGGGCCACGTTTTCTATTCCGGCCCGCTGGACGGCTATTTCGATTTCGAACTCGGCCGCCTCGCCTATCGCACGCTCGATTTCGAACGCTTCACCTATGATGGCGACTATCAGGGCTGCGCCGTGATGAACTATGGCGACGGCTCCGTGCCCTTCACGCGGATCACGGAGCACAAGCATTTCTCTCCCTGGGAGGAACATGCCGGCTCGGTCTGTTACCGCGAGTTCTCGCGCGAATGCGGTCCTCAGGACATTCCCTACTACCCAGTCCGCCTCGTCAAGGACAAGGAGCAGCTTGCCGAGTATGTCGCACGCGCCGAGCAGGAAACGTCCGTAACCTTTGTAGGGCGCCTCGGCACCTATCGCTACCTCGACATGGATGTCACGATCCGCGAGGCGCTGGACACGGCCCGCCTCTATCTCGCCAGCAAGGCAGCGGGTAACTCCATGCCGGCGTTCCTCCATTCGCCGCTGTAGTAGCCGTGGCTATCGCCGGCTGCTTCCAACCCTGAACAGCAGCGCTTGCGTCTTCCGAACTGCCTCGACCTCCTGGAGGGCTCGCTCCAGCAAGGGAATGACAGGTCCGAGTTCAGGCTCTCCCTTGGCCATCAGCAAGACGGTCTTGAGGTGACTTTCGGAGAGTATGCAGGCTTTCATCGTCATGATGGTTCCAGCGGGCTTTTCATTGGCTCATCGCTCAAAGGTGTACTGTGTCGGAGCTACCTAGCCGGCAAGGCGAAGCACCCGAACTCCGACCACCCGGTCGTCATCCGTCGTGACGATCTCGCCGTAGCCGAAGATGCGTCCGTTCACCAGTAGGTCGACAGGTTCACCGAAGCGCTTGTCGAGGCGAAAGGCATGACCGCGATCGACATTCATCAACTCGGCGACCGAAACCTTGGTTCGTCCGATCACCACCTCGATCTCGATCGGGATGTCGTTGACCCTTGCCTTCGCATCAGCGCGCATCATCTCGCTTGGCATGCTGGAGAATAGCACGCTCGCATCAGGCGCAGCTGGCGCGGCGCAATCAGCCGCAGCGCCGAACGCGGCGAGGCTGTCGGATTCCGCAAGATCGGCTGGGTTGTCGGCAGGCTTGGCAAGCTCACACATCAAACAATACTCCTTCTAAATAAGTTGTTTTAAATACGCGGTTTTAAATCAATTCTTCAGAATTCCAGCGTTTGGCCGATGGCTATCGGGCTGTCAACGACAGCACCGTGACTGAATTGATGGAAGGCAAATGCGGGTGACCACAGCCTTAACGGGAGGTTGACGTCCACAGGCCAACGGCTCCCCGCCGATCGATTTGGCACACCGCCAATGGCGTGAAATGCAGCCGGCTTAGGATTAGCGGTTGCCCCTGACCGTCCTGCCGGCAGCTGTCCTTCCCGATTCGGTGCTGGCCGCCAACGGAGCGTCACGCTCCGCCGCGGCACGTCCATGACGTGTGGATTGCGGCCGCTTCGCTCGATGAGAGTTGCCTTTTCTTCAGGATCCGCCTAAGGGTTAACGATTCCTTAACGCCATTTTCCGTTTGCTCTTTATGTTAACCGATCACATCCATCGAAATTATCTGTCGCGCATCGCGTTTGAAGATCAAACGCTCGAGCCGGTTTACCGCAAGGTCAATCTCGTCGCCCGCGCGCTCTGCCCTGTAAGGGGCGTGAAGTCCTTCACGGTTCACCAGGTTCGAATTGTCAGCATCTGCGAGACGGGGGCGGTGTTGCAGGCAAGGAACGTTCTTGCGCTGCCCGACCACTTCTATCTCTGCCTCGGCAAGTTCGAGATTTTCCTCACCTGCGGGCAAACGAAGCGGCAGGACGGAAGTCTCTTCGTTCGTTTTTCAAGACGGGAGGATCGGCTTTTCATTCGGGATCTGGCTGAAATCACCTTTCCGATGACGACGCTTCAGCAGCTACGTGGGACCGCAAGCCGCGCGATCGAAGCACGGATCCGCCCGCACGGCACGAACGGCTAGGCCATGACCGCCATTGCAAACGATAGCGACATCGGAGACCGCGCGCTGCAGGCGACCGCTTTCTTGCTGTGTTGCTTCGCGATTCTTTTGCCGTTTCATTTTTCCGGCCGATTCGTTAACGAGGCCGACGATTTCCCGGTCTCGCCAGCGCCGTTCTCACCCTTGGAGGAACACAGCGTGGGAAGGCCGCAGCCCTTCCAGATCCTCTACAGCAGTCATAACCGCGCAATGATGCGCTACGACGGCTACTTCTATCTCCTGCGCCCCGGCGACGTGCTGCCCGACGGGCGGCATGTGGAGAGTTTCGAGAGAGATGGCGAGGCGTGGGTCGCTGACATCCGTTAGAATCTGGCTTCCCATTTGTAAAAAGGGGCCCGTTGAGGCCCCTTTTTCATGTCTCAGTGCGACGGTCAGAATTCCGACCACTCCGGCTCCTGCTTGAGCGCCGCGTTGCCTCGGAATGCGTTGCTCAGCTTTTGTCCAAGCTGGCGCGCGGGCGAGACGGAAGGACGGCTGCTTGCGTCAGCGACTGCCGCCTTGACGACTGGCTGGTGACGCACGCGCGGCGCGGCGCTGCCGTCGAGCGTGAACTGCGACATCAGCTGCGAAAGCGACGCCGCTTCGCTGGCGAGGCTGTGGCTGGCGGCCGTCGTCTCTTCGACCATGGCTGCGTTCTGCTGCGTGCCCTGGTCCATCGTGTTGACGGCGGTGTTGATCTCCTGAAGGCCGATCGACTGTTCGCGTGACGCCTCGGCGATCGCGTGAACATGGCGGTTGATCTCCTGAACCTCGGAAAGGATCACATCCAGCGCCTTGCCTGCGTCGCCCACGAGTTCCACGCCCGCCTGCACCTGCTCACCGGAAGCGGTGATCAGTGTCTTGATCTCCTTGGCGGCCTTGGCGGAACGCTGCGCAAGCTCGCGCACTTCCTGCGCGACGACGGCAAAGCCCTTGCCGGCCTCTCCTGCACGTGCGGCTTCTACACCGGCATTGAGCGCGAGCAGGTTGGTCTGGAAGGCGATGTCGTCGATCACGCCGATGATGTTGCTGATCTCGTTCGAGGAGTTCTCGATCAGGTTCATCGCCTTGACGGCGTTGCGCACGACCTCGCCAGACTTTTCAGCACCGTCGCGCGTCCGCATGACGAGGCTGCTCGCTTCGCTTGCGCGCTTGGCGGCATCCTTGACCGTCGTCGTGATCTCTTCGAGCGCCGCAGCCGTTTCCTCGACGGAAGCCGCCTGCTGCTCGGTACGCCGGGAGAGATCGTCGGCCGAGGCGCGGATCTGGTTGGATCCGGCGCCGATCGCGCTGGCATTGGCACCGACGGCGTGAAGTGCTTCGTTGAGCTTGCTGACAGCGGCGTTGAAGTCCTGGCGCAGCGTATCGAGATCCGCCTTGAAAGGCTGATCGATGCGATGCGTGAGATTGCCATTGGCAAGCATGCCGAGCGCGGTTCCGAGCGTCTGCACCGTGTGCTGCAGATCCGCCGCCTCGGCGGCCTTCTCCGCGTCGCGGCGACGGCGATCGCTTTCACTCATAGAGCGGTCGGACTCGGCCTGCTGTTCGAGGCGCACGCGCTCGATCGCATTGTCCCGGAAGACGGCAACAGCGGATGCCATCTGGCCGATTTCATCGCGGCGGTCCTGGCCATCGATAGCCGCAGCTGTTTCGCCCGCTGCAAGGGATGCCATGCGTTCGCGCAGGCGTGCCATGGGCGCGGTTATGCCCTTATGCGCGATGGTCATTGCAAAGGCGATAGCCGCCACGATGCCGATCAGCAAGCCGCAGATCGTCGTGAAGATGGTTGAGGAGACCGATTCCGAAAGCTCGCGACCGCCATTATCGAGCAGTTCAGCCATTGCCGTATTGTTGGCGCCGAATTTCGGCGACAGCGCGACGATCGCCTCGTCAAGCTTGGAAGACAGCGCCTTCACGCTATCCGCGTCACCGGCGACGTGAGCCGCCAGCAGGTCGTCGCCGATCTTCTTCAGCACGTCGGCGCCGGCGAGCAGGCCGTCGATAGCGTCGCGCCGGCTGGGTACCAGACCCGGGATCTGCGAGATGCGGTCGCGAGCGCCGGCAAATTCGGTTCCGAAGCGCTTGGAGATGTCGTTATAGGCGGCCGAGCCCGGCTCCAGGGCCAGAGCGCGGCTCAGCCATGTCGTGGACGTCCAGATGCCGGCCGCACCACGGGCACCGAGCGTCGCCGCCTTGCTCTCGTTCTGCAGGAAACCGGTATAGGACTGGTTGGCGGCACTGAATTTGCCGGTGACATACATCAGGCCGGCGAAGGAGATGACGCCGAGCATGGCAATGGCGACGAGGAACTTGGTCTTTATCTTCCAGTTCTTGAGCATAGGGTAACCCTTTGGAACAGACGGCGTGGCTACGAGAGTCGCGGCCACGAGGCGACAGGCCGCGCCTGGGAGGTGGAGCAGCCAGTGAAAATCAGCAGAAAAATGGAAAACGCATCATGCGCGGGGCGGATCGAGGCTCGATCGCACTATGGGACACCCTATGGGTTTGATCTTAAAGAATTTCTAACCCTACTCCTTGCCGTCGCTAGGCGCGGTCAAAAACCCGTGAGCAGGAATATTCACCCGAACGGTTGACTATTGGCAGCATTTCATATATTCAACCTTATGGGTGAACGAATGGACGAAGACGCACTGTCACGCATACTCAAGGCCGCTGGCGACACCACGCGGCGCAAGATCTTGACGCTCCTTGTCCAGGAGGGCGCGTTGAGGGTGACCGCGCTCGCCGCCCATTTCGACATGTCCCTGAACTCCGTTTCCAAGCACATCAAGGTGCTGGAGGAGGCAGGACTTGTCACTCGGCGGACCTTGGGTCGGGAGCACTATATCGCTGCCGAACTCGAGCCGCTGAGGCTGACTGAAAACTGGTTCGCTCAACTGAAATCGATCTGGGAATTGCGCCTCGCGGCGCTCGACAACCTGCTTGTTTCAAAGGATGAGAGAGATGACTGAGCTTGAACTGACGGTAAATCGCAAGATCGCCGCCTCGCGCGACAAGGTTTTCGACGCTTGGCTTTCACCGACGATGCTGGCGCAATTCATGCGTATCCCGACGGACAGCACCGGCCCATCACGGGTGGAAAACGATCCGGTCAAAGGCGGGCGCTTTTCGATCGTCATGCTGACGCCGGACCGGGAAGTACCGCATGCCGGCACCTATCTCGAGATCGATCCCCACTCCCGGCTTTCCTTCACCTGGGAATCCCCGCACTCGCTCGACGACAGCGTCGTGACCATAGACTTCGCCGAGGCCGGTCCCGACAGCACCGAGATCACCCTGAAGCAGGTGAAGTTCCGAAGCGAGCAAGCAAGGGACGGCCATATCAAGGGCTGGACCGCGATCCTCGGCGGCCTCGAGCAAAGCTTCGCCCACGCCTGACGCGAATGGCTCAGATACGATAAAGGGGAGCGGCATCACACCGCTCCCCTTTCCTATGTGCGAACCGGGGGCCTAGGCCGCCTTGTCCCAGCTGGGCGCAAGACCTTCCGGACTGACGATCCGCCCGTCGGCCTTAACCAACGCCGAGATCATCGCCATCTCCTCGCCGCTTAGTTCGAAATCGAAGACTGCGGCGTTCTCCGTCGCCCGTGCTTCCGAGACGGTCTTCGAGAGCGTGACGAAGCCCTGCTGCACGATCCAGCGCAGGACGACCTGAGCGATCGACTTGCCACGCGTGGCTGCGATCTCCTTCAATATCGGCTCATCGAGCACCTTGCCGTCGGCCATCGCGAAATAGGCCGTCAGCGACATGCCGAGTTCCTCGGCCTTGGTGATGACAGGGCTCTGGTCGAGATAGGGATGATATTCGATCTGGTTGTTGACGAGCGGCCGCGCGCTCAGCTTCGCCGCCTCATCCATCAGCGCCGTGGCGAAGTTCGAGACGCCGATATCGCGCACCCTCCCCGACTTCGCCACCTCGTTCAGCGCGCCGATCTGCTCGGCCAGCGGAACCGCGTCGTTCGGCCAGTGGAGGAGCAACAGGTCGACATAATCAGTCTTCAGCTTCTTCAAGCTTTCGTCGACGGAGGCCAGAAAGGCATCGTGGCGATAGTTCTCCACCCAGACCTTGGTGGTGAGGAAGATCTCGGAGCGGGTAACACCCGACTGCCTGAGACCCTCGCCCACATCGGCCTCGTTGCCGTAGATCTGGGCGGTATCGATGTGGCGGTAGCCGTTCTTCAGCACGTGCGACACCATCCGCTGCGTGTCGGCGCCGGGCATGCGGAAGGTGCCGAAGCCGAGCGCCGGGATCACGGCGCCCTTTGTCTTGACGAAATTCATGGTTGTTTCCCTGATATGAGGAGATGGGATTTCGAGTTACGCAGGCTGGCTTGCGGCATTGGCCGGGCCGGCGGAGCGGCGGTCGAGCGCGCCACTCCAGAGCGTGAGGCCGACCGCGCCGGCAACCAGGATCGCACCGACCCAGGGCGTGGCCCCGAGGCCAAGGGAGGATTCGACGACCATACCGCCGATCCACGCACCCGCGGCGATGCCGAGGTTGAAGGCCGCGATATTGAGCGCCGAGGCTACATCGACGGCGGAGGGGCGAACCTGCTTGGCGAGCTGCACGACATAGATCTGCAGGCCAGGAACGTTTGCAAAGGACAGGAAGCCGAGGGCTGCCAGCGTCGGAACGGCAAGCCAGGGCGAAACCGCCGTGAAGCTGAAGAGAACCAGCACGATCGCCTGGGCGATGAAGAGACCCGTCAGCGCCCGTAGCGGATTGCGGTTGGCAAGCCGCCCGCCGATGACGTTGCCGGCGGCGATCGCGATACCGTAGAGCACGAGGATGATGCCGACGGTCGATTCAGCAAAACCGGTGATCTCCTGCAGGATGGACGCCAGGAAGGTAAAGGTGACGAAGGTGCCGCCATAACCGAGCGCCGTCATGGCGAAGACGATCAGCAGGCGACCGCTGCCGAGCACCTTGATCTGCTCCCCGATACCGGCCGCCGGTGCCTTCTTTAGCGTCGAGGGCAGCAGCACGGCAATCGCTGCAAACGCGATGACACCGAGACCGGCGACGGCGGCAAAGGTGGCACGCCAGCCGAAGATCTGGCCGATGAAGGTGCCAAGCGGCACGCCGGTGACGATAGCGACGGTCAGGCCCATGAACATCATCGCGATGGCCGAGGCACGCCGGTTCTCAGGCACGAGGTCGGCCGCGATCGTCGAGCCGACGGAGAAGAACACCCCATGGGCGAATGCCGAGAGCACGCGCGCGACAAGAAGCAACGAATAGCTCTGGCTGAGAGCCGCCATCCCGTTGCCGATGATGAACAGGGCCATCAGTCCGAGAAGCAACGGCTTGCGCTCGATCCGGCCGGTGAGCGCTGTCAGCACAGGCGCGCCGAAGGTGACGCCGAGCGCATAGACGCTGACGATCAGGCCGGCGAGCGGCAGAGTAATGTGGAGATCGGACGCTACCGTCGGCAACAGCCCGACGATGACGAATTCTGTTGTACCGATCGCGTAGGCCGCGATGGTCAGGGCAAAGAGAGCAATTGGCATGATGCGCCTCAAACGAGATGGCCGCTGATTGCGGCATGGTTGGATGCGGCCAATATGAGGGCGTGCCATTTGTTCGATAAGGCGCTATATCATCCAAATACTTGTGAAACCAATTCATAGGACGATCATGGACAACCGTGCCGGAGAGATGGAAGTCTTCGTGGAGGCCGCCACGCAGCAGAGCTTCTCGGCCGCCGGCCGCAAGCTTCGCCTCTCCCCTTCCGCAATCAGCAAGCTCGTCAGCCGCCTTGAGGAACGGCTCGGTACGCGTCTGATGGTGCGCACGACGCGCAATCTGCAACTGACGCCGGAGGGCGAGGTCTATCTGGAGCGGGCGCGGCGCATTCTCGACGAGATCGCCGATACCGAGCAGGTGGTGGCCTCCGGCGGCGCCGCCATGCCGCGCGGTCGCCTGCGGGTCACCGCCTCCATCGCCTTCGGGGTTCATTATGTCGTTCCGCTGGTCCCAGACTATCTCGCGACCTACCCCGAGATTCAGCTGGAACTATCGTTGAGCGACGATGTGGTCGATATCGTCGGCGAGCGAACCGACGTCGCCATCCGCTCGGGCAATCTGCGCGACACATCGCTAAAGGCGCGCAAGCTGCTCGAAAGCCGCCGCGTGGTCATCGCCTCGCCCGCCTATCTCAAGGCCCACGGCACTCCCGCGACACCCGAAGACCTCACGCGCCACAACTGCCTGACCTTCAGCTTCCGCCCGACGCAGGAAGAGTGGCCGTTCAGGAGCCCCGGAGCGCACGATATCTACACGATCCCTGTCAGCGGCAACTTCGAGGCCAACAACGGCCCGACCGTCCGGACGCTATGTGTCGATGGCGTCGGGCTCGCGCGCGTTGGCCGCTTCCATGTGCAGGCGGAAATCGACGCCGGGCGGCTGGTGCCTGTTCTCGAGGACTTCAACCCCTACGACGTCGAGCTGATCCACGCCGTCTATGCCGGCCACGAACATCTGGCGAAGCGAGTGAGGACCTTCATCGATTTTCTGGCCGCCCGGATCGCCTGACGACCGTCCGGCAAGAGACCTAGTCGAAGCTCAGCTTCGTCTTCTGCTGGCCCGCCTCGTCGAAATTTTGCGGGTCGAGCCAGGTTTCGTAATCCGCCTTCAGGCGCGGCCAGTCGGTGTCGATCATCGCGAACCATGCTGTATCGCGGTTCTTGCCCTTGGCAACCATGTGCTGCCGGAAGATGCCTTCGAAGGCAAAGCCGAACCGCGTCGCGGCCCGCTTCGACGGTTCGTTGAGATTGTTGCACTTCCACTCGAAACGCCGGTAGCCGAGCGTATCGAAGGCATAGCTCGCGAAGAGATAAAGCGCTTCCGTCGACATGCGGCTGCGCGCGATCGCCGGCCCCCACAGGATATTGCCGATCTCGATCACGCCATGCCCGGCATCGATGCGCATCAGCGCCTGGCGCCCCTCGGCCCGGCCCGTCCTCTTGTCGATGACGGCGAAAAACAGCGGATCGGGCGACGCGGCAGCCTTCTCCAGCCAGGGCAGGAATGCCGCCTCGTCCGCCGGCGCATCCTCGAAAAGATAGCGGAACCGGTCGTCCGCGCCGGGCTGCTGCGCCGAGGCCAGAAGGTCTGCCCCGTGCCGCTTGGCGTCGAGCGGCTCCAGCCTGACATACCGCCCTTCGAGCGGCTTGCGCTCCGGCCGTTCGACACCCTTCCAATCCGAGAGATTCATGCTGAGTTCCTGTTCCCTGACGACCGCGAACCGCGCGGACGCTCCTCCATCTGCTTTGCCTAGCAGGTCTGGCAGAAACACGTATTTTGTCAATGATCGCTATTGGAGGTCCCGTATCAGATACCAGGCATCAGCGTGAAGAGTTCCTGCGCGCGGTTGACGCCACGCAGGACATGCAGCCCGATCGACTGCAGGTTCTCCATCTGCGAGGCAGGAACGATCGCCGCAAAGCTGGCCGACATCAGAAGCTTGCTGTGCAGCGAGCGACAGAGGGAAACGATGCGGCTAACCTCGTTAACGGCGGGGCCGATCACGGTGAAATCGAGCCGGTCCTGGCTGCCGATATTGCCGTAGAACACATCGCCGACATGCAGGCCGAGATAGACATCTGTCACCGGGCGACCTTCGATGCGCCGCTGCGCATTGAGATTGGCCAGCCGCTTGTCGAGCAGCGTACGTGCCTTGAGTGCGGCGGCGCAGGCATCGCTCGTGCAAGCCCCCTTGAAAATCGCCAGCGTCCCGTCTCCCATCAGCTTCAGCACCTCGCCGCCGGCCTCCTGCACCGAGGAGATCACCGCGTCCGCGTAGTCGTTGAGCATCGGAATGATCTCTTCCGGATCGACGGTATCGGAGATGTGGGTGAAATTGGCGAGATCGGAGAACCACAGCGCCGCCGAGATCCGGTCGCTCCTGCCGCGGCTGATCTTGCCGTTCAGAACCTGGTTGGCAGCATCCTGCCCGAGATAGACCTTGGCGATGGTTCCTGCCACGCCGCCAAGCGTCACGCATTTGACGGCGAGCGCAAGGCAGGGCAGCAGTTCACGCAAGGCCGCGATATCGGCATCGGAGAACCCTCCGTCCTGCCGAGTTGCGAAATGCGAGAAGAAGCAATCGATCTCGCCGATCGTGCCGCCGTCGCCGAAGCGATGCGCCATTGCAACGAAATCGGTGAAACCGGCAGCCCGCATCTCGGACAGGAGGTAGAAATCCTCCGGGTCACCCTGGGCGAGCCTGCGCCGCACCTCGGTCGTGCCCGTGATCTCGAAATGATGGAACGCGGAGCGGTTCCAGTTGTCGGCGATCACGCCGGGCGTGGCGAAACCGTATTCCGAGACACGCTCCACCGGCTCCCGACTGTCCCAGCGAAAGGCGCGCCGCTCATAGACGGGATGCAGCGCATCGATCACCGCCACCGAACGCTCGACGGCCAGGCCATTGGCATTGCAACGCTCGCAAAAGCCCGCAAGCAGATCGGCTTCCGGGACGCCTTTCAACCCGCTCTGCATCAGCCAGGCGGTCGTCTCTATCACGTGGCGGTCGTCCACGACGGTCTCCCGATCCGTGCCGCCGCCCTCGCCTACGCGTCGGGAAAACGGGCAGGGTGCATGTGGGCGTTCGAACCAATGGGCTTGAAGGTGATGAAGGGAACGAGCCGCCCCCGAGATCAATTGACGTTCAGATCAGTTCACGATGGTGACGCTCGCCGTCCGGCCAGCCACCAGGGCGGTGCCGTCGGGCAGGTGATCGAGCGCGACACGCACCGGCACGCGCTGCGCCAGGCGTACCCAAGTGAAGGTCGGCGTTACGTTTGCGAGCTGTGCTGCGGTATCGCTGCGCTCGCGGTCCTCTATACCGCCGGCAACGCCATCGACGTGGCCCTTCAGCGGACCCTTGCTGCCCATCAGGTAGATCAGCGCCGGATCGCCGACCTTGATGCGGTCGAGCTTGTTCTCTTCGAAATAGCCGGCGACGTAGTAGGAATCGCTGTCGATCAGCGCCGTCACCGCAGCACCTGCCGTCACATAGTTACCCGGCTGCATCGTGAAGTTCGTGAGCACGCCGTTGACGGGCGCGCGCACGACCGAGCGGTCGAGATTGAGCTGCGCGGTATCGCGGCTGATCACGGCCTGGTTATAGGTCGCCTCGTCCTGCTGCACAGTCGTTTCCGCCTGCTGGGTTTTCTGGCGCGTCACCGAGCTCTCGCCCAGCTTGCGGTAGAGGTCGAGATCGCTTTTGGCCATCTCAAGCGCCGCCTTGCTGCTTTCCATCTGCGCTTCAGCCTGGCGAAGCGCCAGCGCGAAGCGGGCCTGGTCGATGCGGAAAATCACATCGCCCTTGTGGACCATCTGGTTGTCCTTGGCGTCGACCTCGCTGACGATCCCCGAGACATCAGCTGCGAGATGAACGATGTCGGCGCGGATCTTGCCGTCGCGCGTCCACGGGTCGTTCATGTAATAATCCCAGAGATGCCACCCGAGCACACCCGCCATGGCGACGACGACGCCGGTAAGCAGGAAACGGCCGGAATAGGCGAGAAGCGATTTCATAATGACACCTTGTTCAGAGACAGCGCCAGCGCGCCTAGCAGACAGAAATACATGGCCGTATCGAACAGCGGCCTGTGCCAGACGAGGCGATAAAAGCCCACGAAGGCCAGCGCCCGCCTGAGCACGGCATTGAGGAAGAAGGCAACGATGGCGATGGCGCCGAGCGTTGGAATGAAGACGCCGTACAGATCCACTTCCGGTCTCATGCTGCGTTCTCCTTGACGAGTTGGTTTTTACTGCCGCAGGCGGCGGCAGGCAGGACCGAGACCGCGTCCGGATAAAGCGTATAACGAAGCGCCGTGATCGAGCGTCGCGCGCCTTCCACCGCCGAATTCCTGCCAAGCCCGACCATGGCGACCAATGAATTGTCGAGCGTATTCAGCAGACCTTCATCCGGTCGCGCGTCTCGGCGCTTCTGCTTGCGTTGATAATAGGCGGCGACACCGGAGAGCACGCTGTCGACGGCATCACGCTTGTCGCGCGCCAGCAGCTGACGATAACGCTGCAACTCGATCGTATTCAGCCCGTTGCGCAAGTCGCGCATGATGTCGGCCTGGGCGACGGCGGAATCCGCCGGAATCATTGCAAGTCGTGGCGTGATCAGACCGAAGCGGTCGACCATGCGATAGAGCAGCCGCGTGAAATCGGCGCCGTCGGGCCGGCGCGCGACCGCGACGATATCCGCCCAGCCCGACCGAAGCACGCGGTAGGCCGTCCATTCGGCGCCGACCGACCGAACCAGGGTCGTCATGCCACAGGCGATAGCCAGTCCCACGATGATCGCCACGTT
This sequence comes from Rhizobium sp. S152, assembly GCF_030380735.1. GTDB lineage: Bacteria > Pseudomonadota > Alphaproteobacteria > Rhizobiales > Rhizobiaceae > Rhizobium. The sequence goes on from NZ_JAUDRZ010000032.1 coordinate 16,753, forward strand.
GGAGTTGATGAACGAAGCAAGGTCGAGATTGAGCCGGTCCTGCAGGGTGAGCATGTTGGGAAAGTTCACGCAGAAACCCAGGCCATAGATCGTCAGCGATGGCTTGGTCATCAGCAGACCCGCCGGCAACAACACCAGCCCGAGCGCCGCGGCAAGGGCGACATAACCATGAATGAGCGGCATCAAGGCGAATTCGAAGACGAACGCCGAAACGATCGCGACGATCGAGATATAAAGGAACTTCAGCATCATTGGCGCCGGATCGTCCATGGTCGCGAAGATGCAGCACAAGACCCCCGCCATCATCGCGGCCGCGCTGCCTTGCGGCCATCCGGTAAAGATCCAGATCGCGGAGGCAACGAACGTTGCAAGGATCACCGACACCCCCGAATGCACGGCCATGCCATAGTCCCGGTGGATCGGCGACCGGTCGAAGGACGTACCGAACCGGCGCCAGCGCAGATCGTGATGCGAGCCGGATTCGATGTCCTGACGCAGGTTCAGGCAATCGTCCCATATCTGCAGCAGATCGCGCAGACGCGCCGTGAGGTTATGCGCGAGGAGACCGTTCCACTGTTGCTGTTCGCGGCCCTCGGCTTCCGCCTTGTCCATGAGCGCCAGAAGCTCCTGGCGCTTGTCTTCCGTAAGGACAACACCGCTCTCTATGGCGTCGATGACGTCGCCCAGCAGTTGGCTGATCGCCGGCGTTGAGGCGCCTTCTGTCGCTTTGTCCAACGCCGCCAGCACATCGCTCAGGCCGGAGACGATGGGAAGCAGCGCCACCATGCGCTGCTGCAACACCTTGGTGCGACCGACGATGTCGCGAAGATCCGACGTGTCGTAAGCAACATGGGTGGTGAAACTGTGCAGATCGACCGCATCAGCTGCCAGCCGACGTGCCGCTGAAACAAGCGAGTCGTCCCTACCCTGACCGCGTAGCGTGCCGATGGCGAGTTCCGCGCCATCGCGCAGCCAGGCATTGATCCGTGCTGCCAGAACGGGGCCGGCATGCCGGGGAAAGAAGATGCGGCTGACGACCGCCGAGCAAATGATGCCGAGGGCGATTTCCTCCACACGCGCCGTGGCGTAGGGAAAGGCTGTCTCTGGACTGGCGACGATCGGGAAGCCCGTGAGCGCGGTCGTATAGCCGGCCAGCATGAAGCTGTAGCTGCGCGGCGTACGATCGAGGAGGCTAAGACCGAGACAGAACGCCATCCATAGCGAAATAGCCAGCACCAGCAATTCCGGAGCATTGACGAGGTTCGGCACCAGAATGATCGTCATCGTGCCGCCGACTGCTGTGCCGATCAGGCGATAGATCGCTTTCGACGTGGTCGCGCCCGATAGCGGATGCGCGACAATATAGACCGTGCCGACCGCCCAATAGGGATTGGTAAGATCGAAACACAGCGCGATGAAAAGCGCCAGCATTGCCGCGATGAAGGCCTTTATGGAAAAAACGACATCGCCAAGGCTTGGCTCGGTCGCGATCTTGCTACTCGTCATTGTCCTGTATTCCGGATAGGGCGGCGGTTTTCACCGCCACGGCGCGCAGAACCGCCATGGCGGCATCGACCTGCTCGGGGTCGAGGTCGCCAAGGATTTGTTCCCGCAACGCTACCGCACAGCTCTCGGCGCGCTTGGCGACCGCTGTGCCTCCTCCGGTAAGTTGCACCAGCTTGATCCGCCGATCGCCCTCATCGGGCACGCGGCAGATCAGGCCGTCATTCTCGAGACTGTCGAGCACGCGAACAAGCGTCGGGCCTTCCACCCCTACCCGTTCGGCCAATACTCCCTGCGGGATGAGATCACCGTGACGCAGAAGCGCAATCAGCGGCGCCGCGCTGGCGTCGGAGAGATTGTGCTCGGTCAGGACGCTGTTCAACGCCCGGCGCCATCCGCGCCCACAGATCATCAGCAAGGGAGCAAACTCGGCCCATTGGCGTGTCAGATTCGTTTCCATGCAATTAGATAACATCCTATCGATTAGAATTCAATGGTATTCTGCTGGACGGGACATCATGGTTGCCAATTCCTTGAAGCCCTCTGCTGGCCCTCCGTGTCCGTAGACGCAGCAGAAAATTAACCATAACACGTAATACTCCGTTAGCTATTTCTCGCCGCCTGTTCTCCCGGAGCCTTCATGCATCGCTTTGCAATCCTAGCCGCTCTTGCTGTCCTTTCCGGCTGTGTGAGTGGCCCGGATCACGTTCCCCCGGAGATGCCGCTTCCGGCCAAGTTCAACGAAGGCGGGACGAAGAGCGATGGTGATGTCGCCACGTCGACGTGGTGGACGGCCTATCGCGACACCCGGCTGAACTCGCTGGTCGCCGAGGGCCTGAACGAGAACCTCAACGTTCAGCAGGCGCTGGAACGCATCAACGCCGCCGCCTCCAACGTCACGGTCGCCGGCGCCGGTTCGCTGCCGAGCCTGACGGTCGGCGCCGGCCACACCTTGAGCGGCAGCACTGGCAAGGGCCGCACCTTCAAGGGCGCCGAAAACACCACCTCCGGCGATGTCGGCATCTCCTGGCTGCTCGACCTGTTCGGCCAGTACCGTCGCTCCAAGGAAAGCGCCCAGGCCTCGCTCGACGCCGCCTACTCCACCGCCGATGTCGCCAAGCTCACCTATCTCCAGGATCTGGTGAACTCCTACATCG
>NZ_JAUDRZ010000004.1 GCF_030380735.1 Rhizobium sp. S152
AACATCGGGCCGCGAAAGCGGCCTTTTGCTTTTTGCTGGTTCGAACATACAGAATGAAACTTCGACGCACCTGATCTATAATGGTGCGTCCCTTACAGGACACAAATCCAGAGGATTTGCGTCCGGCAGAAGGCATAACCGCTTCGCGGTTACGCCGCCGCGCCATTCGGCAAAGCCGAATGCGCAACACCGGATAAGCCGCATAGCGGCTTACTTAGAGGACGCGGGGTGGAGCAGCCCGGTAGCTCGTCAGGCTCATAACCTGAAGGCCGCAGGTTCAAATCCTGCCCCCGCAACCAATCTTTCCAAGCACAACGACACTCAAAAAGCCCCGCAAGGGGCTTTTGGCGTTTGGGGGGGCAAGGCGGGGATGGGCGACCGTTAGAACGCGGTGCTGTTTCATGATTGGTACTGCGTCCCATGACGTGCGCATGGTGTCCATTTTTCGCGCCGGGCGGGGACTTTGCCCGCGCGGCCTGTCGACTCATCGGCGGGCGTGGTTCATGGAAATCCTGGAATGATCACGGCAAGCCGGTCTCGTTTCATTCGCGCGGTGGCCGACTGACCGGAATTGCGAAGCACGACGTGCCGCCGAAAAGGGCGGGATCGAGAGGCGGAGGCGATGGGGCTGTTTGGAATTCTGCTGGGTCTCGGCCTGCTGATGTGGTTCGCCTATCGCGGATGGAGCGTGCTGCTGCTCGCGCCGGCTGCGGCTCTTGTCGTTGCGGCCATCTCGGGCCAGCCGCTTCTTGCGAACTGGACGTCGACCTTCATGAACGGGACGGCGCGGTTCGTGACGCAATGGTTCCCGATGTTCCTGCTCGGCGGCATCTTCGGCAAGATGATGGATGACAGCGGCTCGATCACCTCGATCGCCCGTTTCCTCACCGAGCGGCTGGGCGTCAAGCGAACCATGCTCTCGGTCGTGCTGGCATCGGCCGTCGTCACCTATGGCGGCGTCAGCGTGTTCGTCGCCTTCTTCGTGCTCGTGCCCATGGCGCGGGAGATGTTTCGCGCGGCGAACATTCCGGCCAGATTGATGCCGGCGGCGATCGGCCTCGGCGCCTTTACCTTTACCATGTCGGCGATGCCCGGCACGCCATCGACCAACAACGCCATTCCGATGCCCTACTTCGGCACGACCACCTTCGCGGCACCCGGCCTTGGCATCATCGCCTCGATCATCACCTTCGTTTTCGGCATGTGGTGGCTGGCGCGCATCGAGCAGAAGGCACGTGCCGCCGGAGAGGGATATGTCGATGATGGAGAAACGCCCGTCGTCATCAGCGAAAAGGTCCGCGAGCAGGCAACGACATCCGGCGACTTCGATCCGAACGAGTTGACCCATGGCCAAAAAAGCGACAGCGCACCGAGTTTCGCCTATGCGATCCTGCCTCTGATCGTCGTCATCTTCGTCAACTTCCTGATGGCCCTGGTGGTGTTGCCGAGAATCGACTTTTCCCGGGCCGAGGCCCTGCTCGGGATCAGCATAACCTCGACGCTTGGCGTGTGGGCGGTTCTCATCGCGCTCGCGGCGGCGATCATAGCCGTCATCGCGGTGAATTATGGCCGGCTGGGAGGGTTGCGCGAAAGTCTCGATGCCGGCGCGAACTCTGCCGTCCTGCCGATCATGACGGTTGCGAGCCTGGTCGGCTTCGGCGCCGTCGTGGCGGCCATGCCGGCGTTCAATGTCGTGCGCGACGCTGTCCTGCAGATCCCGGGCGGGCCCCTGGTGTCGCTCGTGGTCGCGATGAACGCGCTGGCGGGGCTGACAGGCACCGCGTCGGGAGGCATGGCGATCGCGCTCAACGCGCTCGGCGGGGAATATATGCGCATGGCGGCGGAACACGGCATCGATCCCGCGCTGATGCATCGCCTGACGACCATCAGCGCCGGCACGCTCGATGCCCTGCCGCACAACGGCACCGTGCTGCTGCTTTTGCAGATCAGCAAGCAGACGCACGCGGGAAGCTATTTCGACATGGTGATGACGGTGATTGTCGGCGTCATCATCTCGCTTGTGGCGGTCTTCGTGCTGGGGTCGATGTTCGGCTCCTTCTGAGCAGGCCGCGGCGGGCCGAACGCCCGACCGGACTTCAAGGCGCGGCGCCGGACGGATTGCCGGACGCGCGCGGGATGTCTGGCCGATTTCAAGGGTTTCTACTCGAACAGCAAGGAGGCTGTGTCATGAAGAAAGTGTCCGCTCTCATCCTCGTCCCGCTGCTGATGACAGGCACGCCGGCATTCGCGCATGTCGGTCACGGCGACCACGCCACGCTGGTCTCGGGGTTCCTGCATCCACTTTCGGGCGCCGATCATCTTCTCGCGATGATCGCGGTCGGTCTGGCGGCGGCGATGCTCGGAGGCCGCGCGCTCATCGCCCTTCCCGCGACCTTCGTCGCGGTCATGCTGCTCGGTTTCATCGCGGCGCTTGCCGGCGTGCAGGTGCCTCTGGTCGAGCCGATGATTCTGGCCTCGTCGATCGTCATCGGCCTGTCGGTTCTGGTCGCCCGCCCGACGTCGCCGGTGCTCGTCGGCCTTGTCGTCGGCGGTTTCGCGTTTTTCCACGGGCATGCGCATGGCACCGAGTTCGCCGGAGAGAGCGCTGCGGTTTTCGGCGCCGGGTTCGCCGCTGCGACGATGCTGCTGCATGCGGTGGGCATCGGTGCCGGTATCGCCGTCGGACGCCTGACACGGGGCACGACGGCTTTGCGCGTTGCCGGCGGCGCCACCGCGCTGGGGGGCGTGTTGTTGCTCGCGGGCTGAATTCCGGCCCGCTTGCCGATGCATGGGATGCCGCGGGCCCGCGCTTCGTGCCGGGCTTCCGCTTCGTACCGGGAGAGTTAGGTGACGTCGCAACAGACATCCGTCGGCCTGCCCATTCAGCTCTTGCGGCTGGTCAGCCCAAGCCAGCCGGTCGGCGCGTTCGCGTATTCGCGCGGGCTCGAATGGGCTACCCACGACAGGATCGTTCGCGACGAGGCGACCGCCTCCGCCTGGATATTCGGCTTCATCGAGCACAGCTACGCGGTCTGCGACGCGGCGCTCTTCCTGCGCATGGCTCAGGCGTTGAAGGACGGCGACCCGGCGGCGTTCCTCAAGGCAGACGCATGGCTGTCGGCGGCGCGGGAGAGCCGGGAGCTGGAATTCGAGGACAAGCAGATGGCCGGGGCGATGGTCAAGGTGCTTTGTGACCTCGGCGTCGTTGGTGCTTTGCCCTTCAGGGACACGCGGTTGACCTACCCGGCGGCCTTCGCTCTTGCGGCCAGTCACTGGAACATCCCGGCGGCCGATGCGCTGCGCGGGCTGTTGTGGAGCACCGTGGAGGCGCAGGTCTCGGCCGCCATCCGGCTGGTTCCCCTCGGACATACCTCCGGCCAGCGTCTCCTCATCGCGGCGGCGGAGATCATCGAGCGGGCGGCCCGAAAGGCGGAAGCCACGGGGGATGACGACATCGGCAATGCCGCGCCGGCGATGGCGATGGCGAGCGCATGGCACGAGACGCAATACAGCCGGCTGTTTCGCTCCTAGGCGCGTTGGCGCCGAGCAGCAAAACTATTCGAACACTCGAACAAACCAGGGAGGGCAGTGCATTGGTTTCCTTGTTCCGCGGTCTCCGGTCGGTTCTGATCCTTGCGGCTGCCGGTGTGCTGTTCGGCGCTTTCCTGATGTTCTGGGAAGCGATCCTGATGCTCTGGGACAGTTTCCGGATGGCACGTCTCGATCCGGATATGTCCGTTATCGTTGCGGTCTTGCGAGCGACCGACAAGATCCTGCTCGGCATCGTCCTGATGGTGGTCGGGTGCGGCATCGCGCTTGGGTTTGCGCTCGATATCCCGCCGGAACAGCGGTCTAGGCTGCCGCAATGGATGATCATCGATACGGTCGCGGAACTGAAGAACCTCTTCTTCCAGATGATCATCCTCTATCTGGTCGTGCACTTCGCGGCCCAGGTGGGGGAAGCGCAAACGCCTCCGCAGTGGGAGGCATTGGTGCTTCCGGTGTCGGCGCTGCTTTTGGCGGGCGCCATGAAGTTGACCGCCAGTTCACATCATCTTTCGGAAGAGACGCGCAGCGACAGGGAGCGCGGTCAGTCGGGACACCATGCCGCCGGGGTCGGCGAAGGGCGGTCTGATTGATCTTGTCGGATTCGTTGCCGGGGGAAATGCCCCGAAGCGATGTCTGGTTCGAGCCGTAATCGGCATAGGGAGAAGTGGAGCGCATGGGATGAGTGGGTGGCATGCAGAGCTGGACTTGTGGTTCGCGCCGTCGCACGGGAAGACGAGGCTCATGCGCAGGCGGCACTGCGGACCGCTTGCGGTGCAGCGCGCCTTCCATCCTGAAGGCGACGGCGCGGCACATGTCTACATCCTGCATCCGCCCGGCGGCGTGGCCGGCGGCGACGTTCTCGATATCAACTGCCACCTCGAGCCGTCGGCACGCTGCGTCCTCACGACACCCGGCGCAACGAAATTCTACCGCAGCGAGGCCGGCGAGAGCGTGCAGCGTACGAGAATCGACGTCGGCGCCGATGCGATCTGCGAGAACCTGCCGCAGGAGACCATCCTGTTCGAAGGGGCGGACGCCTCGATCAGCACGCGCGTCGATCTCGCGGAGAACGCTGCCTATGCGGGGTGGGATTTCATCAGTCTCGGCCGGCCCGCCGCCGGCGAGCGCTTCACGAGCGGGAGACTGCGGCAGCGCGTCGAAGTGTTTCGAGACGGAAAGCTCATCTGGTTCGAGCGCGTGGCGTTCTCGCATGCGCCGGAGGTGCTGGACGCGCCGGTCTTCTTCGCCGGGCGACCGATCGTCGGAACGATGGTCTATGCCGGGCCAGCGCTCGAGAACACCGTCACATATATCCGCGACCAGCTCGGCACCGATGCACACGGGGTTTTTTCCGTGAGCCAGCTCGAACGGGTGATCGTCTGCCGCTACCTCGGCCAACGCATGTCGGAAGGCAAGGCACTTTTCCTCCAGGCGTGGAGCATTCTTCGCGAGCGCGGTCTCATGAAGAAAGCCATCGCTCCCCGCATCTGGGCAACGTGAATCAGAAACGATGAGGGTAAACCCATGGAACTGCTACCGCGTGAAAAGGACAAACTGCTGATCTTCACGGCCGGCCTGCTCGCCGAGCGACGCAAGGCAAAGGGCCTTAAGCTGAACTATCCCGAGGTCGTGGCCTATATCTCGGCAGCGCTGCTGGAGGGCGCCCGCGAGGGGCGCACGGTCGCCGACCTGATGTCTTACGGCGCGACATTGCTGACCCGCGAAGAGGTCATGGAAGGCGTGCCGGAGATGATCCACGACATTCAGGTCGAGGCGACTTTTCCCGACGGAACGAAGCTCGTCACCGTCCACAACCCGATTCCATAGGAGGCAGCCATGATTCCGGGAGAATATTTTATCGAGGATGGCTCCATCGAGCTCAATGCCGACCGTCAGACCCGCAAGGTCGATGTCGCGAACTCCGGCGACAGGCCCATACAGGTGGGGTCGCACTATCATTTCTACGAGACCAACGAGGCGCTGCTGTTCGACCGCGAGGCCGCGCGCGGCTTTCGGCTGAACATTCCGGCGGGCACGGCGGTCCGTTTCGAGCCGGGCCAGGAGCGAACCGTGGAGCTCGTGGCGCTCGACGGCAAGCGTGAGGTCTACGGGTTCAACGCCAAGGTCATGGGCAAGCTGTAGGAGGCTATGATGGCAACGATCACAAGGCAGACCTATGCCGATCTCTACGGCCCCACCAAGGGCGACAGGCTTCGGCTGGCCGATACCGAACTCGTTATCGAGATCGAGGAAGACCGTACCGTTTACGGTGAGGAAGTGACCTTCGGCGGCGGCAAGGTCATCCGCGACGGCATGGGGCAGGGGCAGCGCCCCTACGCCGAGGTCGCCGACGTCGTCATCACCAATGTCATCATCATCGACTACTGGGGCATCATCAAAGCCGATGTAGGCATCAAGGACGGGCGGATCTCCGGGATCGGCAAATCGGGCAATCCCGATATCCAGCCGGGCGTCAACATCATTGTCGGCGGCGCGACGGATGTGATCGCGGGAGAAGGCAAGATCCTTACCGCCGGCGGGATCGATACGCACATCCACTTCATTGCGCCGCAGCAGGCGGAAGAAGCGCTGGCGAGCGGCACGACGACGCTCGTTGGCGGCGGCGCCGGCCCGACCGTCGGCACGCTCGCGACCACGGTGACGGCCGGTCCCTGGGCGATCCATCGCATGCTGGAGGCGGCGGAAGCGCTGCCGATCAATGTCGGGCTGCTCGGAAAAGGCAATGTCAGCCTGCCCGACCCGCTGCGCGAGCAGGTCCGCGCCGGCGTCGTCGGCTTGAAGCTTCACGAGGACTGGGGCACGACGCCGGCGGCGATCGACAATTGCCTGACGGTTGCCGACGAGATGGACGTTCAGGTCGCGCTTCACAGCGATACGCTCAACGAGAGCGGCTTCGTACGCGACACCTTCGCGGCCATGAAAGGACGCACGATCCACAGCTTCCACACCGAGGGCGCCGGCGGCGGCCACGCGCCTGATATCATCACGGCGGCGGGCGAGGAGAATGTCCTCCCATCGTCCACCAACCCGACAAGGCCCTACACCATCAACACGGTCGACGAGCACCTCGACATGCTGATGGTCTGCCACCATCTCAGCCCGCAAATTCCGGAAGACGTCGCATTCGCGGAGTCGCGCATCCGGCGCGAGACGATTGCGGCCGAAGACATTCTCCACGACCTCGGCGTGTTTTCGATGATGTCGTCGGATTCGCAGGCGATGGGCCGTATCGGCGAGACGACGCTGCGTTGCTGGCAGACGGCGCACAAGATGAAGGTGCAGCGCGGTCCGCTGCCTGAAGACAGTGGGCGCAACGACAATTTCCGCGTCAAGCGCTACGTCGCCAAGTACACGATCAACCCGGCTCTGACACATGGCTTTGCGCATGAGATCGGCTCTGTCCACGTCGGCAAGCGCGCCGATCTCGTGCTGTGGAAGCCGGCGTTCTTCGGGATCAAGCCGCAGCTGGTCCTGATCGGTGGCATGATCGCGATCGCTCCGATGGGCGATCCCAACGCGTCGATCTCCACGCCGCAGCCGGTTCACTACCGGCCGATGTACGGGGTGCTCGGAAGGGCGCTCGGCTCGACGGGCGTCACCTTCGTCTCGCAGGCCGCGCTCGACGACGGGATCGGCGAAAAGCTGAAGCTCTCCAAGCAGCTCGCGGCCGTCAAAGGCATGCGGACGGTGCGCAAGAAGGACATGGTGCACAACAATCTGACGCCGAAGCTGGAGGTCGACCCGCAAAACTACAATGTGCGCGTCGATGGCCAGTTGATCACCTGCGAGCCGGCGGATGTGTTGCCGATGTCGCAGCGATACTTCCTCTTCTAGGAAGCCTACAGCTCGGGCGTGAGGTCGCGCCCGGGCCGGACCAACACGCCGCGGGAACGAGGCACGCTATCGCTTCCGGGCCGAGCCGAAGGAGCTGAGATCAATGAATTTGGATCGTTTCCGTGATCATCCATCCTTGTTCTTCGTGGATTGGTCGCTGCGCGGCGTGGGCCAGGTCGTCTTTCAGAACAATCCGCTCTCGGGCCTCGTCATCCTCGCAGCACTTGCGTGGAACTCATGGATCTATGCCGCGATCTGCGTTCTCGGCGTCATTGCCAGCACGGCGACCGCGCTTGTTCTCAAGGCCGACAGGGCGGTGATGCGTGACGGGCTCTACGGTTTCAACGGTGCTCTGGTCGGGCTGGCGCTTGTCGCCTTCACCAGCGAGGATTTTCGCACAGGTGCCATCCCGTCCGTTGCCATGGTCGTCTATCTCGTTTGCGCCGCCGCCTTCACGACCATGGCTTTTGCCAGCATGGGCGCGGTTCTGGCGCCCTACAAGACCGCGCCCCTGACGATGCCTTTCGTTCTGGTCGGATGGCTGTTTCTGTTCGCGGTGCTGAAATTCGACGCGATCGATGCCGGGCCGATGGCCAAGCCCGTGTCGCCCGAACAGTTTTCCGAAGCGGTGCCTTATGTTTTTGCGACCTGGTATGAGGGGATCGGAACCTCGATCGGGCAAATATTCTTCCAGGACAACTGGATCTCCGGCTATCTCATCGTGATCGCAATTGCCTTGAACTCCCGCATCAGCGCCGCGATGGGCCTGCTTGGCGCGGTGGTCGGCACGCTGGTGGCGGCCATCTATGGCGGTCCCGAGGGCGCGGTTCGCGACGGCCTCTTCGGCTATAATTCCGCGCTGACAGCGATGGCGCTGGGCGGGGTCTTCCTGGTGCTGACCTGGCGAAGCCTGCTCTACGCGGTCTTCGGCGCCGTCATCTCCAGCTGGCTCTGGGCGTCCGTCGCGATTTTCCTCAAGCCGATCGGAATGCCGGTCCTGACTTCCACCTTCGTCCTCGTGACCTGGCTCATGCTGCTGGGGCAGGGGGCATTCAAGTCACTCGAGCCGGCGCCGGCGGGGGAGCCCGCTGCTCCCGAGGACGGCAGGGCAGGGTAGAGGCGACGGCGATCTCTATTCAGCGGCAACGTTGGTGACCGGATCGGGGGCAACGCCGAACAGCCGTTGCTTGAGCGTTTCCCGAACGGTCTGAACGACAAGGTAGAGAACCGGGATCACGACCAACCCAAGAACCGTGCCGAGAAGCAGGCCGCCGAGAACGGTGGCGCCGATCGCCTGGCGGCTGCCTGCTCCAGCGCCTGTCGCGACCACCAGCGGCACGACGCCCAAAATCGAGGCGAGCGCGGTCATCAACACGGGCCTGAACCGCTGGGACGTGGCTTCGGAGGCTGCATCCAGCGTGCTCATTCCCTCCTCGCGGCGCTCCTTGGCGAATTCGACGATCAGGATCGCATTCTTGGCCGCAAGGCCGATCAGCAACAGCATGCCGATCTGGGCGTAGATGTTGAGGTCGATGCCGCCAACAACGAGGGCGCCAAGAGCGCCGACGACCGCGACCGCGACTGACAGCATGACGGCAAGAGGCACGCTCCAGCTTTCATATTGCGCGACAAGGAAGAGATAGGTGAAGACGATGCCGGCGATGAGAATGATCACTGTCTCGTTGCCGGATTGCTGCTCCTGAAGTGCAAGCCCGGTCCATTCGAAGCCAAAGCCATCAGGCATCGTTTCATTGGCGAGGTTGCCCATGATGGCAAGGGCCTGGCCGGAGCTGGTGCCGGCAGCCGCCTGGCCGTTGATCGAGGCCGATGAAAACAAGTTGTAGCGGTTGACCGAGCTCGGCCCATAAATCGTCTCAATGGAAATCATGCTCTGAAGCGGAACGAGCGCGCCGGACTGGCTGCGCACGCGCAGGCGCTGGATGTCGTCGACGCGCTGACGGTAGGCGGGCTCGTCCTGCAGCCGCACCTGATACACCCGCGAGAAGATGTTGAAGTCGTCGACATAGGCGGATCCGAGATGGGCCTGCAATGTACTGAAGATCGCCGCCGGGGAAACGCCGTAGAGGTCGGCGCGCTTCCGGTCGATGTCGAGATAGACCTGCGGCACGTCGGCGGAGAAGGTGCTGAACACGCCGGCAAGACCGGGCGTTCGGTTCGCCTGGATGATCAGGTCGCGCATGACCTCGGCCAGCGCCTGCTGGCTCTGGCCGGCACGTGCCTGGAGGCGGAAGTCGAAGCCGCCTGTCGTGCCGAGGCCGGGGATCGCTGGCGGATTGAAAGGCACGATCGATGCCGTCGAGATGGCCGCCAGTTGCGGGCGTAGCTTGGCGATGAGCGCGAAGGCGCTCTGCTCGGTGGGGCGCTCGCTCCATGGCTCCAGCGCGGAAATGATCATGCCGCTGTTCGAGCCGCCGCCGCCCACCATGCTGACGCCGGCGATGCCGATCGTATTGGCGATCCCGGGCGTCTGCTGCAGAAGCGCGCTGACTTGCGCGATCGTCTGCTGCGTTCTCTCCAGCGAGGCCGCATTCGGCAGCTGGACGTTCATGAACAGGTATCCCTGGTCCTCGGCGGGCACGAAGCCGGTGGGGAGGACGCGGTAGAACCCGTAAATGCCGCCGATAACGGCGACGAAGAGCACGCCGGCCAACACAAGCCGCCTGGCAAACATCGTAAACAGCCCGAGATAGAAGCGGCGGGAGGCCTCCAGGCCGCTGTTCATCCGGCCGAAAAGGCCCGTCTTGCGTTCAGGGGCTGGTCTCAGGATCAGCACGCAGAGCGCCGGGCTAAGCGTCAGCGCGTTGACTGTCGAAAAGACCACCGTCACGAGGATGGTGACGGCGAACTGGCGGTAGAGTTCGCCGGTGATCCCGGCCAGGAACGCCACCGGGACGAAGAGCGCCGCGAGAACCAGCGTGGTGGCGACGATCGGCCCGGTGACCTGCTGCATGGTCGCGAGCGTCGCCTCGCGAATATCCAATCCCTTCTCACTCATCAGTCTCTGGACGTTCTCGACGACGATGATGGCGTCATCAACCACGAGGCTGATCGCCAGGATGACGGCGAAGAGCGTGATCGTATTCGCCGAATAGCCGAGCAGATAGAGAACGGCGAAGCCGCCGATCAGGGAGACCGGGATCGTCAGCGTGGGGATGACCGTTGCGCGCCAGTCCTGCAGGAAGGCGAAGACCACCGCCACGACGAGCACGAATGTGATGGCGAGCGTCACGAAGATTTCGCGGATGGTTTCCCGCACGAAGGAGGTCGTGTCGAAGACGAGCGTATAGGCGACGTCATCGGGGAATTGCTTGGAAAGCCGCTCGACTTCGCCGAGCACGGCGTTCGAGACCGCGAGCGCATTGGCGTCGGATGCCTGATAGACGACCACGGTCGCGCTGGGACGGCCGTTCAGCGTCGAGGCCGTGTCGTAGGACTGGGCGCCGAGCTCCACGCGCGCGACGTCGCGCAGCCGGACAACGCCGCCGTCTCGGTTGCTGCGAACGATGATGTTGCCGAACTCGGCAGCATCGGCCAGCCGTCCGCGCGCCGTCACCGTAAGCTGCAATTGCTGCCCGGTCATCGCCGGCGGTGAGCCGATCTGTCCTGCTGATGCCTGGGCATTCTGCGCCTGAATGACCGACATGAGATCGGCGGCGGTGACGCCAAGCGCCTCCATGCGATCCGGCTTCATCCAGATGCGCATGCTGTAGGTCGGCCCGAACACCGCAGCTTCACCAACGCCGGGAAGGCGGGAGATGGCGTCACGAATGTTGATCGTCGCGTAGTTGCTGATGAAGACTTCGTCTCGCGTGCCTTTCGGCGAATAGAGCGCCAGACCGAGCAGCATGCTGGACGAGCGGCTGCGCACCGTCACGCCCGCCTGCGTCACGGCGGCGGGAAGGCGGGGGGTCGCAAGCGCGAGCCGGTTCTGGACGTTGACCTGGGCGATGGCAGGATCGGTCCCGGCCTCGAAAGTGACGGTCAGGCTGTAGGTGCCGTTGTCGGAGCTCGACGAGGACATATACATCATGCCTTCGACGCCGTTCACCTGCTCTTCGATCGGTGCGCCGACGCTGTCGGTCATCACTTGCGCGTTTGCCCCCGGGTAGCTGGCGGTGACCTGGACTTCCGGTGGCGTAATCTGCGGAAACTGTGCGACCGGGATTTGCAGAAGCGCGACCGCGCCGGCGATGAGCATGACGACCGCGATCACCATGGCAAAGCGCGGACGGCCGATGAATGGAGCGGAAATGTTCATTTCGACACCGCCGGCTGTGATGCGTCCTTGTCGGCGATGATCTCGACTGCGGATCCCTCGGTGACGTTCTGGAGCCCCTCGATGATGACGTTTTCACCACCTTTCAGTCCGTCCTCGACGATCCAGCTTCCCTCTCTTTGTTCGGATACGCTGATCCTGCGTTCCTCGGCTTTCTTCTCCGGCGTGACCAGCATGACGTACTTGCCCTCGCGGTCTTGCTGCACCGCGCCCAGCGGAACCGTGGGACGCTCCTTCCGCGCGGTTTCGGAGACGACGACGGTGACGAACTGGCCCGGGATCAGAATGAAATCGCCGTTTGGAAAGACCGAACGGACCGCGAGCGTTCCCGTGCCTTCGTCGACCTCGTTTCCGAGGAAGGCGATGGGTGCGTCTTGCGCATAGATTTGTCCGTTGGACAGCCTCAGACGCGTTCGATAGCGCTGGGCCAACTCATCCTTGCTCACGTTGCCCGCGGCTTCCCGAAGATCCAGAAGCGCACGGTCGCTCACCGAAAAGACGATCCTGACGGGATCCATCTGCACGACGCGCGCCAATGCAGGTGAAGCGGTGGTCACGAAGCTGCCGGGGGAGAAGGCCGCAGTTCCGATACGGCCCTTCAAGGGAGAGATGATGCGGCTGTAGCTGAGATTGAGCTCTGCCTGCTTTACGGCGGCTTCCGCGGATTGGAGGTTGGCCGCGGCGGTGTCTCGCGCGGTTTCGCTCTGTTCGACCGTTGCGCGGGCAACGGTCTGGTTGAGGGACTGGTTGCGCACCATCTGTCGCTCGGCGTCGAGCAGCGTCGCCTTGGCGCGCGCGAGATTGGCGTTTGCATCGGCAAGCGCGATGTCGAGCGCCCGGCTGTCGATCTGAAAGAGCTCCTGCCCCTCGTCGACCACGGCCCCTTCCTCGAACAGTCGTTCGTCGATGAAACCGTCGATCCGGGACCTGATGTCGACAGCGTTCAGGGCTTCGACGCGTCCGACGAATTCGTGTTTCGGTGAGACGTCTTCGAGCGCGACGGTCATCGTTGCGACTTTCGGAACATCTTCGGCACGTGCCGGAGCCGAGAAGACCGGCGAGACCACCATCAGCGGCACGAAAAGGGCAATGGAAAATCGGTCGGAAAATTGCATTCGCGGTACTCCGAAAACGCCAATAGCCACTGGCGCAGCGGCGGACTGTCGCCTGCCTGCGAGCGCAGCCTCCGGAGCATATTTCCGTGCGGCGCAGGCCGGAAAGCGAAAACAGTCCGCAAACCGCGGGTTTTATCCTCATCCGGTCAGAAATGGATGCCGTGGACAAAGTCAGGATGAACTGCACAGGATATTTCGGCGACCGCGCAGCGCGCGGGAATGGCGTTGCGGTTGCGACATCCGGCGAGAGACTCCGGATCAGGCATGTGGCATGACACAATGATTGGCCAGGACCGCGTTCAGCGACGGCGGACCGTTGCCATTCATATCGCCGCCGGAGAACGACGACAGTTCAAGACCGAGC
This sequence comes from Rhizobium sp. S152, assembly GCF_030380735.1. GTDB lineage: Bacteria > Pseudomonadota > Alphaproteobacteria > Rhizobiales > Rhizobiaceae > Rhizobium. Next base: position 13,181 of record NZ_JAUDRZ010000004.1, read on the forward strand.
CGCCGGCCGACCTCGCGGGCTTCCTTGGGGGTCACGCCGAATTCGCGCCGGAAGGTGCGGCTGTATGTCGAAGGATCCATGAAGCCCCATTCCTCCGCGATCAGGGAGATGGATCGCCTTTCCCTGTTGTCGGCAAGGATGTCCCTGGTGCGCAGCAGGCGTTGACGCCGGATGAAGTTGAAAATCCCGCCGCAGGGCTCGAAAATCCGGTAGAGCCGGGACCGCGAGACGTTCAGATCACGGCACAGCTTTTCCGGCGAAAGGTCGCGATCGGCGAGCTGGGCGGAGATGATCCTTTTCGCGCGTGCCATGATCACGGCATTGACCGGTTCGTCCGCCTCGACGAGATGATCGCGCGATGGTGCGATGCACGCCATCAGCAGAGAGGTGGTGGCCGTGGCGATATGTTCTACGTTCCGCTCCGTGCGCTGCGGCAGCGACTGATGCAGAAGCTGGATGTAATCGATGATCATGGGGGCCATTTCAGGGCGCACCGCAAGGTCGAAACGCTGAGAGAAGGCGAAGTCGCGCGGCAGGATGAGCGCAAGCGTGCCGTCGTCCTCGCCTTCCGCGTCGTAAGGCGCCGCAAGCGAATGCCAGTGAAATTGTCCGAGATCGGTCGTTCTTCCGTCGGGCAGCAGCTTGAGTGGGACGCTCATGATCCAGTGATCGAAGACCGGATCCTTCCTGTTGCTCCATCGCCGCCGGTAGCCGTTGCCACGATAGTCCAGCGACAGTAGCGCGAGGGGCCCCAACCGCCACACTCTCTGACGGGCCGGGAAGGCATCGTACTTGTCGCGCAGCAAGGTAATATCGACCAGACTGGCGTTCCAGGATCGGTAAAGATCGAACTGTTCGGCGGGCGGAGCGGTCGACGTGTCGATGTCGACAACGCATTTCAGCGGTGCCTGCCCAACATTGTCTTCGGCCACCGGTGCGCTGTGCTGCATGATGTCACTCTTACCCTTTGAACTGTTTGCACGAGGTCGAATTCGTGCGCTGCTGCAAAGAAAAGGCGAAGGTGCCGCAGTGCTTTCGCGAGCGAGCTACAAGCCGAGCGAATTGTTCATCAGCAGCGTATTCAGCGTGCTGACGCCGTCGATCTCATTGATGCCCGGCGAGGCGGGATGCTGAATTCCCTCCCAGCCCATTGCCCTTGCCTCCTTCGGCGACAGGCCGAACTCGCGCTTGAACATCCGGCTGTAGCTCGACGGGTCGGTGAAGCCGGAGCCTTCGGCGATCTGGGAGATCGATTGTGTGTTGGTGGCATCGGCCAGCATGCGGCGTGTCTTCAGCAAGCGCCTGCGACGGATGTAGTTCGAGATGCCGCCCGCGCGCTCGAAAATCCGGTAGAGACGCGAACGGGACACGCCGATAGCCCTGCACAAAGATTCGGGGCTCAGATCCGCGTCCGCGACCTTGGTGTCGATCATGCGAATGGCACGCGTCGTGATGACGGCATCGATCGGCGCCTGTGCCTGCACCAGTTTTTCGCAGGACGGTGAAAGCGCGGCTGCAAGCATATGGGTGGTGGCTTCGGCGATCCTTGGGACGTTGCTCAGTTTCAGATGCGCCAGATTCCGATGAAGCAGGACCAGGTAATCCGCGAGGAACTCGGCCGCATCGTCGGCGATTTCCGGATAGAGAGGCGCATCAACCGCGCCGTAAGGCAGAAAAAGCGCAATCAGGCTGCCTTCGCTTTCGCAGGCGCTGCGCGCCGCGAGATTGGCGATGCGGAGCCGGCGCCGGGGAGGATCGTTCGTCGAACTGCAGGCGCCGCTATCCTTGACGGTAACGACCCAATTGTCGACGGCGGGCTTCTTCTTGTGCTCCCAGTGCAGCGAATGCGTGGTAGGGCAATCGATCGAGGCGAATGCGATATCTGCGATCCGCCAGATTTTCTCCCGGGCTTCGAATGTTACCGTTTCACCCTGCGTCAGGGTAACGTCCATGATATCCGAATGCCACTCCTGGAAAAATTCGAAGCGTTGCGCGGCATTCACCCGCGCCGTGTCACACTCGATCGCGCTTTTCAGGGGGGTGTCCGCGACCAGCGGAGATGACCTATGCCCACATTCCACCCATGCATTCATGATATCTTCCTTGAAACTCAAGAACAACCGAGCATGAAATAGCAGTGTCGATGCTGCGTTCCGGTCGCTTGCGGGACGGCGATTGTCCCGCAGATGCAATTACGACCGTACGACGAAGGTAAGGCGCTTTCAGAACTCACTAATACAACTAGCAATTTGCAAAGAAAAGATGCTTAGTTGCCGGCTTTCCCGATTGGGATCGGGGGCGACGCGGAATCCGGGATTATGAGAGGATGTTCTTGTGCACCCGCCCGTCCTTCATGATCAGCTTGAAATTCTTCTCGGGATCCTCGAGCAGGGAGAGATCGTCGACAGGATTGCCGCCCACGACGACAAGGTCGGCGAACGAGCCTTTCTCGATGACGCCAAGCTTGCCGGGATAGGGATTTCGCATGTTGGAAAGCTCCAGCAGCTGGGCGTTCCCTGATGTAGCCATCTGCAGCACCTCGGCGTTCTGGTACCAGTTGCTGAGATGGGTCAGCATGATGTTCTGCCGCGGCCCGAGTTCCGGAGAAAAGAGCACGTCGGAGCCCCAGGCGGTCTTGATGCCGTGCTTGCGCGCATACTGGTATAGCGTCGGGGTGCCCAGGAAGATCTGTTGCGCGCGTTCCACGCCCGGTCCCGTTTGAGAGGCCGCGTCCGCCATTGTCAAGAAGGGCTGGGTGCTCAGCCATGCGCCTTTTTCGGCGATCATGATCGCCGTCTCTTCATCGATCAGATGGGCATGCTCGATACAGGTCACTCCCGCGCGCAGGGCGCGTTGAACGGCGCGGTCCGTGTAGGCATGGAGTACTATGTAGGTGTTCCAGTCCGCCGCGACGGCGACGGCCGCGCGCAGCTCCTCCTCGCTGAACGTGATCATGTCGAGCGGGCTGCGGGGCGACGAAACACCGCCGCTGCCGACGATCTTGACCTGTGAGGCACCCTGCAGAAGCTGTTCGCGTATGCGAAGCTGCAAGGCGTCTATGCCGTCGACGATGGCAGCGCCTCCGAAGAGTTCGCTGCTGCTCAGCCGGCCGCCGTCCCTCGGGATCTCGTTTGGAAGGCGCATGTCGCCGTGTCCGCCCGATGTGGTGATCATGGCGCCGGAAGGATAGATCCGCGGCCCGGGAATAAGGCCCGTATCGATCGCCTGCTTGAACGAGAAGACAGGACCGCCAAGATCGCGAACCGTCGTGAAGCCGCGCATCAGGGTGCGTTCGGCTTCCGCGGTGGATGCGGCGAAAACGATGCCCGGATCGCCACCGAGGAGCTGATTGAGCGGCACCGCGGCGAAGATGGTGTGCCAGTGCGCATCGATCAGGCCGGGAATGATCATGCCGGCCCGGCAATCGACAACGGTGGCGCGCTCGGGCGGCGGCGAGCGGGCTAGATCGACATCCGTGATCCGGCCGCCGTCCACCAGCACCTGGGCATTGTCAACCGCCTTGCCGGCCCGGCTGTCGAAGAGGCGGGCATTGGTGAGCAGGGTAGGTCCTTGTCCCGCCATTGTCTCGGCGACGCCCTGCGCGGGAAGCATGCCGGCGAAAGCAGTCGCGGCCAGCCCGGAAAGAACGCCGCGCCGGGAGAGGGCTTCCAATCGAAGGGACGCTCTCTGCAGATCCGGATTCGAGCAGCCGCAACCGGCATCGTGGACAAGGTGGCGATACTTACTTCCTGTCCGCAGCATGGGTCTTTCCTCCTGGTTTCGTTGAAACTCGGTTATGTCTTGTCCACCGCTCTTCCACGCTTCCCGATGGCATCGACGCACTGTTTCCCTGACTGCGCGTTCGATCGGCCTAGAAGGACCAGACAAGCGGAACGACGAAGACGGAAATGACGAAGAACCAGGCAAAAAGCGGCAGGCCGAGCCTCCAGTAGTCGCCGAAAGCATAGCCGCCCGGTCCCATGACCATCGCGTTGGCGGGCGAGGCGATCGGCGTCAGGAAGGCGGCCGCCGTGGCGATTGCCGTCGTCATCAACACCGGCCGGGGCGAAATGCCCATGCCCGTCGCGGCGGCGACGCCTATCGGAATCATGATCAGGGCGGTTGTCATGCTGCTGATAAGCTGGCCCAGCAGGGCGGTGAGCAGAAACAGTCCGGCCAGAAGTGCGGTGGGGCTACTGTCGCCCACGAACGCGAGAAGCTGCTTCGACACGACCTGCGCGGCGCCGGTTTCCAGCATCGCCGTGGCGAGCGGCTTCATCGCGGCGATAAGGACGATGGTGCTCCATCCGATCGCCCTGTAAGCCTGCTCCGCCGTCAGAATTCCCGAGAGGATGATGGCGCCCGCGGCAAGCATACCCGCGACCGCCGGAGGGACGATGCCGGTTGCGAGCAGAATGATCATCACGAGCAGGATCGCAGCGACCTGCTTTGCTGCTTTTCCCATCGGGACGGCTTGTCTGCGCACGAGCTCCGGCGAGCTGACGATAAGGACATCCGGGTCGCTCAGCCGGATGTCCAGTGCTTCCCAGCTCCCCTGGAGCAACATCGTATCTCCCGCCTCGAGCGGCGTCGCGGCCGGCGCCGCATCGGCCTGGATCTGATCGACGGACCTGCCGGCCCGATGGACCGCGAGAATGATGAGGTCGCCGCTCTCGGTCGTCATGCCGGGAAAGACGGTCTGCCCGACCAAGGCGGATCGGGGTGGTATGGCGACCTCCGCCAAACCCGACTGGTGATTGAAGAGGATATCGCCGGCGTTTTGCCGGTTCTCACGGAAGGACAAGTGCAGGTCCGCTGCAAAGCGCGCCGCCATATCGGGATCTCCGCCCAGGAGAAGGTGATCGCCCTCCGCCATGCACGGTCGTCGAAGCGGCCTGGCCGTATCGCCCTCCTGCACCCCCAGCAGCCGAATTCCGTCGTAGCGCAGCAGGTCGATGGCCGATGACGTCCCGCCCACGCAGGGCGACGACGCGCGAATGCGCAGGCGGTGCAAATCGCTTCCCACGCCATACTGCTCCACCAGCGTCCGGGCATGGCGGCTGAAGTCCGCGGGTATGGCGCGCCCATCCCGCCGCGGCAGCAGCCGCCCGCTGAACAGGATAATGATCAGCATGGTCCCGAGAAGAAGCGGAATGCCCGCGATGGCAAACTCGAAGACGCCGAAACCGCCTGCGCCGGCGTCGCTGCCCGCGTCTGAGACAAGCACGTTTACGGGCGTGGCTGTCAGCGCCAGCATGGAACCGGCGTGGGCGGCAAAGACGAGCGGGAGGAGGAACTGCGAGGAGTGTCGCCGCAGTCGGGTCGAAGCGATAACGACGACCGGCAGGAAAGCCGCCACGGCACCGGTGGCCCCGACGAGCATTGTAAGCAGGGCCACGAGGCCCATCATGGCAATCAGGAACCGGGTGCGATCACCCTTGCCCGCTCCCCAGAGAAGGCGTCTTCCCGCCCAGGCGGTAATGCCCGTGACCTCGAGCGCGGAAGCGACCACGTAAAGCGTCGCGATGAAGATGACCGCCGGGTCGCCGAAGCCCGCGAGCGTCTGGTCGATGTCGAGTATGCCCGACGCCCACAAGGACAGGCAGGTCAGCATGGCGACGACAACAGGGGGCAGCCTGTTCCAGACGAAAAGAACGACCGCGGCGGCGATGATCATTGCGACGAGGGCTACCGGGCTCAATCCTGCCGTCCCCTTCGAGAACCCAACACTTGAAATGGTTCGAATACACTGTCGGTTGCCAGAACATTCGGAACCCCGCGGTGATGATGGGCCGGGCAATCGGAGAAGTCATGGGCCGAGCGTCCCGAAGCTACGCAGCCTGTCCCGGAGTGGCGCGCAAGCCGCTGAATTCGCGCATTCCCGCCGAGCCGAGAATGGGACGGCCAGCTCAATTTTGGGACCTGCGGCTCATTATTAATCCAGCGGCGATTGTTAACGTGCCCAACCACGCGGCCTGTGCCGACAGCAGGCAGGGTTGCTGGAAGGGATTGGAATTTCGAGGTTTTTCGGCGGTCGGACTTGTGATCGGGGAGATGTTTTTGACGGCAATACAGAGCACGGGTCTTATCATCGCCGCGACCATCGTTCTTTTCGCATGGAACAGATTGCCCGTCATCGCGGTCGCCTGCGCGGCCGCGCTTTCGCTCTGGGCCGCGGGCCTCGTTACCCTTGAAGAGGCCTTCGCCGGCTTTGGCGATCGCGCGGTGCTGTTCATTGCCAGCCTTTTCATCGTGAGCGCCGCGCTTGAAAGAACAGGCGTGACCGCGTGGTGCGGGCAGGTCCTCATCGCCCGGGCGGGCGAGAACAACCGCATCAGGCTGCTGCTTATCCTGATGCTCGCCGTCGGCTGCCTGACATCGCTGGTCAGCGGAAGCGGCGCCGTCGCGGCATTGATGCCCGTCGCGGTGCTGGCGGCGGTTCGTCTCGGCCAATCCCCCGGGCAGCTGTTGATGCCGCTGGCCTTCTCCGCCCATGCCGGGGCAAACCTTCTGCTGACCGGATCGCCGAAGAATTTCCTCGTCTCGGAGGCGTTGGAGGATTCCGGTCGCGAAGGCTTCGGCTTTACCGAGTTCGCCTATGTGGGTGTGCCGCTCCTCGCGGGAACCGTCCTCATCGTCCTTCTTTTCGGCAAGCATCTGCTGCCCCGTCGCAGCGACGTAAAGCTGCCAGCGGATTTCAGCCAGCATGCCCAAACCCTTGTCGAACACTATGGCCTGCGCGACGGTCTTTTTCGATTGCGGATACGGAGCCGCTCTCCGCTGATCGGGATGGCGGCGGACGACATCGATCTCGGATCTGGAACCGATCTGCAACTGATGGCGGTTCAGGCTTCCGCTTCGGGCCTGCCGGTGCGTGGAAGAGCGATCACGCAGGACGACTACCTCTTGGTGCGCGGCGCCGCGTCGGCGGTGGCCGAGGCGGCGGGCCGGCTTCATCTGGCCGTTCGTGACGATGCGTCGCTGGAGGGAGGAAATCCGGTGTTCAACCGCCGGTCGGGACTGGCGGAGGTCATGATCCCTCCGCGCTCCGGCCTCATCGGGCGCCCGATGTTCCCGGGGATCGCCACGGAAAGCGGCGACCTGATCGTGCTGGCCGTGCATCGCAGAGGCGAGGAGATCGACTATGCCAGGCCGGAGCTCGAGGCGGGGGATACGATCCTTCTCGAGGGCAGTTGGGAAGCCCTGGACCTGCGCCTCGACGATCCGGATGTGCTGGTGGTCGATTCGCCCGATCTCGTTCGCCGGCAGGCGGTTCCCATGGGGCCGGGAGCAGGGGTGGCGGTGGCCACGCTCGCCGGTCTGGTGGTCATGCTGGCCTTCAACATCGTGCCGCCCGCCGTGGCCGGTGCCCTATCCGCATGCGTGCTGGTTGCCGCACGGGTTATCAGCGTCGAGCAGGCGGGCCGCGCGGTTCACTGGACGACGGTCATTCTGGTCGGGGCGATGATGCCGATCTCGACGGCGATGATGGCATCTGGCACGGCACAGTTCATAGCGGACAAACTCGTGTCGGCGGTTGGCACGGCCGGGCCGACCGCGCTTGTGGCGGGGCTTTTCCTGCTCACCGCCTTCCTGGGCCAGGTGATGAGCAACACCGCGACGACGATGCTGGTCATCCCGATCGCGATGGCCGCCGCCGCCGCCATGCATATCGAACCGCAGCCGGTGCTGATGAGCATCTGCGTCGCCGGCTCGGCCTCCTTCATGACACCGATCGCCACGACGACCAACATGATGGTCATGGGGCCGGGCGGTTACCAGTTCGGCGATTACTGGAAGCTCGGCACGCCGCTGATGGCGTGGTTCTTCATCGTGGCAGTCTTCCTGGTCCCATTGATCTGGCCATTCTGACCCGCGGTTCGGAGCCGGAAAACGCCGCGGCCGAAAGCCTCGGATGCTTCGGGCAGTGCGGTCGATAGAGACATTGCGCATGGTTTTGGGACAAGCCGCCGCTTGTCCGGCCGGCGAACTTCGCGGTTATATCCGGAAGGGGCCGATGCCGTCGATGGAACACCCATTCAAAATGACGGTACACAGGAGGTGCGTTGACGGATGAGTAGTCACAGGACGGTCGTCCCGCTCGTCATCATCGCGGCGATCGCCTCGGTATGCGCCTTGCAGCTCGCTGCCGGCGTGTTCGCGCCGGTGGCCGGCGCGCTTTTCATCATCGCGCTCGTCTGGCCGCTGCAGAGAAATCTCCAGCGCGTCCTGCCAAAGCTGCTGGCGCTTGCCCTGGTGGTCACGGTCATCGTCTTCGTCTTCCTTGCTCTCGCATCGATCGGCGCATGGGCCTTCGGACGCATCGGGCGGTCCGTCGTCGCCGATGCCGCCCGCTTTCAACTGCTGTACGGAACCCTCGTCGCGTGGCTTGAGGGGCATGGCATCATGGTCGCCGGGGTGTGGGCCGAGCATTTCAACGTCGGCTGGCTCATAAGAATGCTGCAAGGCGTGACATCCCGCCTCAATACGACGATCTCGTTCTGGATTGTCGTCGTCGTCTATGTGCTTCTGGGGCTGCTCGATACCGATACGGTCGCGCGGAATATCCGTCGGGCGGTCAGGGAGGAAGCCGCATCGGCCGTTATCGGCGGCGCGTCGCTGACGGCGGCCAAGTTGCGGCGATACATGTTCGTCCGCACCGTGATGAGCCTCATCACCGGCGGCCTGGTCTGGGGGCTTTCCGCGGCTTTCGGACTGCGCTTCGCCGCCGAATGGGGGGTAATTGCCTTTGCACTCAACTACATTCCCTTCATGGGGCCGTTCGTCGCGACACTGCTGCCGAGCGTCTATGCACTGGCGCAATTCGGATCGCCGGAAGCCGCCATACTCGTCTTTGCCGGCCTCAACGTCATACAGTTCGTGATCGGAAGCTATATCGAACCACGCGCCGCGGGATATGCGCTTGCGATGTCGCCCTTCCTGGTGCTGTTTTCAGTCTTCTTCTGGTCGTTCATATGGGGCGTGTTCGGCGCCTTCATCGGCGTGCCGATCACGATTGCCATACTGACCTTCTGCGCTCAGTTTCCCGGCACGACCTGGATAGCGGATATCCTCGGGGCACCCTCGGGCCACGAAACCGGACCTCAATCCGCCGCGCGATGAAGGGCAGGTCTCGCGCGGCGCAGGAGCGCGCCGATGAAGACCGACAGGGACTGCGCAAGAAAGAGACGGAATGCCAAGCTACGGGATTCCCCGCTAATTCCTTCGATATGTTCCGGGCTATGATTTGCGCCTGGCGGGCCTGCCCGGGTCCTTTCAATGGGAGGAGTAATCATGTCTGATCTGATCGCAATTGTTTACCCGACCGAAGCCAAGGCCGAGGACGTGCGTCAGCGCTTGTTCTCGTTGCAGAAGGAATATCTGATCAAAATGGGCGATGCCGTCATCGCCACGAAGACCGAGGCCGGCAAGATCAAGTTGAACCAGATGGTCAACACGACGGCCGCGGGCGCGGCATCCGGCAGCTTCTGGGGACTTCTCATCGGCGTGCTGTTTCTCAATCCGCTTCTTGGCGTCGCCGTCGGCGCCGCATCCGGGGCGATCGGCGGCGCCTTGACCGATGTCGGCATCAACGATGCCTTCATGAAGGAGCTGGCAAACAATCTCCAGCCCGGCAACGCGGCCTTGTTCGTGCTGATCCAGGAGATGACCGCCGACAAGGTGCTGAAAGAGATTTCGCCTTTTGGCGGCATCGTGCTCAAGACCTCCCTCGACGAAACCAAGGAGCAGGTGCTGCGTGACGCCTTGCAGAAGGCAGCCGCAGCCGGTTGAGCCGATCCTCGGGAATGCCTTGCAGCCCGGTGATGATGATCGGCGAGCCCTCGCTGCGTCAGGATGCCGGCGATTTTCTCAGGGTGAGGTGCATCGCCTTCTCGGTCGTGACGGCATCGACGACGGAAAAGCCGAGGGCGGGAAGGTCGATGTCCTTGAACATCGCCTCGCCCTTGCCGAGGACGACGGGAGAGATGGCGAAATGCATCTCGTCGATGAGCCCGGCCAGAAGATACTGGCGCACGGTGCTGACGCCGCCGCCGATCTTGACGTCGGCGTCGCCGGCGGCTTCCTTCGCCCGCCGTAATGCTTCCTCGATGCCTTCGGTGACGAAATGGAAGGTCGTGCCGCCCTCCATGACGATCGGGTCGCGTGCGTGGTGGGTGAGGACGAAGGTTGGTCTGTGATAGGGCGGGTTGTCGCCCCACCAGCCTTTCCAATCCTCGTTGGGCCACGCACCCCTGACCGGCCCGAACATGTTGCGGCCGAGGATGAAGGCGCCGAAGCCGGTGTTACCGGCGGACGCGAAGCGTTCATCGACATCCGTCGAGCCATCGTTCTTGCCGATCATGGTGCGAAAGGTTCGGGTCGGGAAAAACCACTCATGCAATTCGGTCCCGCGCTTGCCCAACGGATTCTGCAGGGATTGGTCGGGACCGGCGCCGAAACCATCGGCGGAAAGGGAAAAGGCTGCCACTCGAACTCTACTCATGATGTCCTCCGCATCGCGCATTCGCGTCGAGCCTAGACTAGAGCAAAATGCCGAAGCAACCAATTCCACGCGGCAACAGCGCATTCGACGTGCTCCTTACGTAGTGTTACGGAAGTTGTCTTCCCGCGCGCGCGGTATAACGCGAGGGCTCCTGCCAGAGCATTCCAGGAAAAGTGCGACGCGGTTTTCCGTCCGGAATTGCTCTAGGACGACCGGTCGTGTGTCGGGAGGGATCGATGGTATCGAATGACGGCGAGAGCCGCGGTCCTCTGCCGGATCGCGACACTGTCCGCGAACAGCTTGACCGTATCCTTCGGAGCGGCGAATTCCACGCGCCCGATCGCGGGCGGCAGTTCCTGCGCTATGTCGTGGAAGAGGCCCTTCAAGGGCGCGCCGATGCGCTCAACGCCCATGCCATCGCGCGCGCCGTGTTCGCGCGCGGTGCTGCCTTCGACGCGCAGAGCGATCCGGTCGTGCGGATCGAGGCGGGGCGGATCCGTCGCGCACTGGAGCGCTACTATCTGGTCTGCGGCGGCAATGATCCCGTTATCATCACCATACCGAAGGGACATTATGCGCCGAGCTTCGAACGGCGCGCGCCGGCGGGCGTCGCCGCGCCGGGTGCGGTTGCCGCAGGCGGGCGGCAATCCGCCCAAGGCGGTGATCGTCCGTTGCGCTATCGCGATCTGCTCGTGCCGGTGGGGGTACCGGCCGTGTTCGGGGCAATTGCGATCCTCGCTCTCATCCGGCCGCTCGAGTATTATCTCGGCGCCTCGCCGACATCGACCCAGACACCGTCGGCAACGGTCGAACGCACGACCGAGACAAGGATCGCCGTCGAGCCGCTCAGCGTCCTCGGGGCGCGGCCGGGTGGCGCGGAGATGGCGCGGGGTCTGAACGACCAGCTGATATCGCGACTGGCCAAGCTTGACGGGATCGTGGTGCTTGCGCCGGTGGCAAGCGTTTCGGCTCGACCTGTGGGAGTCGTCTTCAACCTGCAGGGCAATATCGCCTTCGAGGAAGAGAGCGTGCATGTCCAGGTCCGCCTGGTCAAAAGTGCCGATGGAACGGTCGTGTGGGCGAAGCGGTTCGATCAGGACGCTGCCGGCGGCAAGATGCTCGATGCGCAGGACAGGCTCTGCACGGCAATCAGCCGCGAGATTTCCGATGTCCTGAAGAAGGGCGGCTGAAAAGAACCGCCGGACCCGGCATCAGCCGGCGCTGGGCCGCGCCGGCGGATCGGTCGCAACGCCAAGCACCCGCAATCCGCTCAGGAACAGGTCCTGATCCTGCTTGCGCTGGAGGCGGAGGGCGACCTGGCTCGGGATGTCCTTCATCAAGGCAGGAGCGTGGGCGTTCAGCCAGTCCCGCTGCTGCAGCGCCTCGGCCGTCTTGCCCTCGGCGCCCAGGATCGACATCAGCACGAGGCGGTGCATCGGATTATATTCCAGGTCGGACATGCGCGACCAGAGTTCGGCGGCCTGCAGATTGCCGCGCATCTGGGCGCACAGCGCCATTCCGACCTCGTAATAGCCCTTTGGACCGGCATTCTTGTTTACCGCCGCCGAGATCAGTTCGCAGCCCGATTGCCAGTCGCCCGACATGGCCAGACGCAGGCCGTATTCTCCCGCGACTTCTGTGTCGTTGGCATTGCGGGCATAGGCCGCGGCGCCCGCCTTCAACGCCGTGTCGAGGTCGTTGGCGAAGAAGCTGACCAGCATCACCGCCTGCAGGGCACGTATATTGTTGGGGTCGATCGCCGTTGCGCGCGAGGCGGCATCGGCTGCGAGGCGCTGTGCGTCGGCGGAGGGCGGGGCGCCGAGCTTGTAGCGGAACCGCATCTCGTCGAGATAGACCAGCGAGAGCAGGGCCCAGGAGGTCGCGCTGCGCGGGAAGCGCTCCGTCGCCTGCCGAAGGCAATCACGAGCGGCCTTGTGTGTCACGAGATCCATCGTCCGCCGGTAGCTGTAATAGGCGAGCATGCAGTCATAGGCTCCGCCCTCCTCGTTCGACAACGGGCGGGCGATCTCGTCGGTGTCGCTGACGAAGATCGCTCCATAGGGCTGGGCGACGGCAATGGCGATATCCTGACCAATATCCGCCTGAGTCTGCAGAATGCTCTTGGCGCCGAGATCCGCGTCGTAATTGTTCGCCCATATCACCGTGGCGTCCGAGCGCCGGACGAGCCTGGAAATCGCCCGCAACCTGTCGCCGTCGCGCTGGATATTGCCCTGGAGCGTATAGCCCGATGCACTCCGGTAATTTGCCTTGGAGGCGTCGGCCACCACGACGATGTCGTCGAATTTCGCAAGCTGGCCGATCACCTCGTCGCGCAGTCCCTGGGCGATGTCGGATGCGTCATTATCGGAACCGTCGAACTGGAAGGTGTCGACGACGACGATCGGATCCGGCGGCGCGGCGACGGCCTGATTGCCCGGGTTCGCCAGCCGGCCGAAAAGGCCCGTTGCCAAGGCGCCCCAGACAGCGAGCGCGATGATCAGGACCGCCGCGCCTGCCATGGCGAGGCCCGAAACCGGTAGCCGGCTCGGCAGCTGGCGGCCCGGCGACGGGTCGACGGGAGCGGGCCGTGCGCCGGGCAGGGGCTGTGCCGGCGCGTATTCGAAATGCGGGACGTAGCCGCCCTTGGGTATGGTGATGATGACGGCGTCGGCGTGGCCGGCCACGAGATAGTAGCGCTCAAGCCCCCTTCGGATGCGGCCCGCCTCGATCCTCACAACGGGATCGTTCTGCGCGTCAAACGAGGTTTCCCTGCCGAAAATCTCGTTGGCGATGGTGAACGCCTTCAGGAACTGGGAGCGACCGCAAAGGGTCTCCGTCACCACGAAGCGGAAGAACTGCCTTCCGCGCTCGGGCGCGTGAAACTCATCACTGGCGAGTATCTTCTCCATCTGTTGGAGAATGTCCTCGCTTTTCGGCTCCTGCCTCCCCGACTGCTCAGCCCTTGCGATACTCATGATGCCCTCGGCACGATCACGCAAATATTATTTAGTCAGTCCTAATGGATACTACCGCACAACGAATGATGGTTTCAATGAGTTTGTTAAGTGCAGCTTACGGTAGCCAGGCCCTTGCGGACGAAGAGAGGGAGCCGCCCGGGAGCGCGGAGCCGGCGTTGCCCGTCGCCATCACCATCCGCATCAGTTCGGCGAGATTGCGAGCCTCCATCTTGGCCATCACGTTGGCGCGGTGAACCTCGACGGTGCGCGAACTGATGCCGAGGTTGAAGGCGATCATCTTGTTCTGAAGCCCCTCGATAACCGCCGTCAGGACCTGATGCTCGCGATGGGTCAGCTGCCGCATCCGGTTGGTCACCCGTTCCGTCGTCACGGGCGCGGGTCCGGTGGACAGGGTCTGGGCAGCGGCGCGGTTGACGGCGGCGATCAGGATCTTGTCCTCGCATGGGCGCTTGATGAAATCCGCCGCGCCCGCCTTCATGGCGCGGACGGCCATTTCCACATCGCCATCGCCGCTTAAGAGGATGGCCGGGATATCGGCGTTCAGCGCGCGCAGCTGCTCCAGTAATTCCAGGTCGTCCATGCGAGCCATCCTCACATCCACGATCAGGCATGCCCTGCCCGATAGCGGCAGCTGGTCAAGAAACGCCGAAATCGCCTTGTGCGCGCGGACCGCGAAGCCGGCGGATACGAGCAGCAGCGTCAGCGAACGCCGGGGCATTTCCTCGTCATCGATGATGTGCACGGTAAGGTCATTCGTCATGGCGCGCTCTCCTTCCGGCGGCATGAACAGCAAGTTTCGCTGCCTCGCCCTCTCGTTGCGCCGCAACGTTAGCATGGCGCGACGCGCCGGGGCTGTAGTATCGCGTAACATCTGTAGGCGCGCCGCCGCCCGGGAATTTTTAACGATCGCCGCCCGGAACAATCCAGCAGCTGCGGGACTTCGTATGAGGCTCATAAGAATGCGGAGATGTGAGATGACGCGAGAACACGGACGGCGGAGGCTGATGCTCAGGCTTCCCGGTATCCGGCAGGTTCTGGCTGAGGAGCCGACCGAAGCGCTTGCCGAGATGTTCGAATCCTACGCGCTGGCGGCCGATGCGCTTGACCGTTTCAGACAGCAGGTGCCGAAGCAGGATGCGCTGATTAGGGAGTATTCCGAGCTCTGTCGTGACATAGAGCAGGAGGTGATGCTCTATTGCGCCGGGCAGGTCGTGCGGTAACGTGGCACCTTCCATGGATCAGGAAGGCGACGGGACCTGCGGTTGCCAAGCCCAGGCGCGCAGTAGTTCATAGAAGACGCTGAGTACGATCGGGCCGAGAAAAAGTCCGAGCAACCCGTATGACAGCGTGCCGCCGATGACGCCGATCAGGATCACAACCATCGGCGTCGCCAGTCCCTTCGCCATCAGGATCGGCTTCAGCACGTTGTCCACCACCATGACCGGCACCGCAAGGATGGTGAAGATCAGGGCGGTGGAGGCGGGCCAGGCGAACCATCCCCAGATCATCACCGGGACGAGCACGAGACCGGGGCCCAGCTGAATGACGCAGAGGATGAAGACGACGAAGGTCAGCGCGCCGCGTGCCGGGATGTCGAAGAGCGCGAAGCAGACTGCGCACAGCAGTGTCTGCAGGAAGGCGACGCCGATCACGCCGCGCGAGACATTGCGCACGGTCGTTCCCGCCAGCCGCGCGAAGCCGACGCCCCTGTCGCCGCCGACGCGTTTGGCGAGCACCTGGATGGTGGCGGCGAGCCGTTCGGACATGGTGAGGAAGAAGCCCGACAATATGACCGACACGACGAAGCTCAAGACGCCGCCGCCGATCGAGGCGAGTTTGGCGATGGTTGCTCCCGCCACATGCAGAATAGGCTGCTGGAACTTGATGATGGTTGAGGCGAGGTCGCCGGTGACCTGGTTCCATACGGTAAAGATCTTCTCGCCGACGAAGGGCCATTCGCGAATGCCGGGAGGAGCAGCCGGCAGGGTGAAGCTTTCCGATTTCAGCTTGCCGACCATCAGTTCCACGGCCTCGGCGAAATTGACGGCGACGAGCGCCAGCGGCGCTATGATGAGCACCAGGCAGGCGACGACGATAACCGTCGCGGCGATGACCGGCCGGTTGCCGAGCAGGCGTGAGAGCGCGGCGAACATCGGGAAGAGGGCCACCGCGAGAATGGCCGACCAGACGACGATCAGCGCGAAGGGCGCGATGAGCAGCAGGGTCCAATAGGTGAAGAGCGCGATGATGCCCAGCCGGACCAGATCGCTGACGCGCGCCTCGATCGAAATCTGCCCGCCGTCCCTGGTCCCCTGCACGCCGTCGTTCACCTCGTCCATTGTCGCATCCCCTCCCGCGGTGGTCATTCGGCCCGCATTCAGGGCACCGTATCGGGCACCATGCGGCGGATGCTGCGGTCCTCCACGAAGCCCGAGGGCTTCTTCTGGCGCTTGCCGAGATCGGGCGCCTCGAATTTCACGCGCTCGTAGGGGATGGACTGCAGGATGTGCGCGATGCAGTTGATCCGGGCGCGCTTCTTGTCGTCGGACGGGACGATCCACCACGGGGCGTGATTGCTGTCGGTCATCCGCAGCATCTCGTCATAGGCGCGGGTGTAATCCCACCAGCGCTGGTAGGATTCGACGTCCATCGGGCTCAGCTTCCACTGCCGCACGGGGTCGTCGATACGGCGCCTGAAGCGGCGTTCCTGCTCTTCCTCGCTGACCGTCAGGAAGTATTTGAGCAGCGTCACGCCGCTCTCTACGATGGCCGCCTCGAAGCGGGGCGCGAGTTCCAGGAAGCGCTGCACCTTCTTCTCGTTGCAGAAGCCCATGACGCGATCGACGCCGGCGCGGTTGTACCAGCTGCGGTCGAAAATCACGATCTCGCCGGCGGCCGGCATGTAGTTGATGTAGCGCTGCATGTAGATCTGCGACTTCTCGCGGTCGGTCGGGGCGGGCAGCGCGATCACGCGAAAGACGCGCGGGCTGACTTTTTCGGTGATGCGCTTGATCATGCCGCCCTTGCCGGCGGCGTCGCGGCCCTCGAAGACGATGACGATGCGCGCGCCGGATTTCTTCACCCATGCCTGAAGATGGGCCAGTTCCACCTGCAGGCGGCCGATCTCCTTCTCGTAGTCCCAGGATTTCTTTTTCTTCTTGCCGGTCTTGCCGTTGGCTGATGGTTCCTGATCGTGACCCTTGGTTTCCAGTATCTCTTCCATGGTTTTCCCTCCTGCTTTCAAACCGTGCCGGTTGCCGATGCCGTGCCTGTCCGATCGATGTCTCCGATCAGGGCCCGCAGGGCCTCTTCCCGGCCGTTGAAGATATTTCCGGCACCGATTGTCTCGATGACCCCGGCGCGACCGAGAATGCCGCGGCTTTCCTCGCTGAGGTCGGCGATGGCGAAGGTGATGTTGCGCTTGGCGAGGATCTCGGCCACGGTCTCGAGCGCGGTGGCGCCGGTGCTGTCGATATGGGTGATGGCGCTGGCGTCGAGCACCAGGCATCGGGTCTCGGCGGGAAGGTTCTTCGTGACCGAGGTCAGGCGGGTTCTGATGTAATCGGCATTGTAGAAGAGGATGCTGCCCTGGATGGCGAAGACGGCGGCGCCGTCGACCGGGCGAGCTTCCGGATGGCGGGCGAGATCGAAGAAACCGTGCCGGCCTTCGATCCGGCCAAGCAGGCCGTCGCGCGGGAACATCGTCTGGCGCAGCAGATAGACGAGTGTCGCGGCAACCGCGACGATGACGCCGTTGAGCACGCCGAAGCTGATGGCGCCCCACATGGCGATCAGCGCGAAGACGAACTCCATGCGGCTGATGCGCCAGATCTTGCGGAGTTCATGGACGTCGATGAGGCTGATCGCCGCCATCGCCAGGATCGCGGCCAGCGCAGGGATCGGAAGGATGCGCAGCGCGCTGTGCAGGAAGACGAGCGCTGCGATCAGCGTCGCCGCCGAGACGAGGCCCGCCGCCTGCGATACGCCGCCGGTCGAGAGGTTGATCGCCGTGCGGGAATCCGAAACGCTGATCGGGAAGGAGCCGAAAAGACCCGGCGCGATATTGGCGGCGCCGAGCCCGATCAGCTCCTGGTTGGCATCGACCTCCTCGCCGGTTCGCGAACCGAAGCTGCGCGCCGCGACGATCCCGGCGCCGAAGCTGACGAGGAATATCGCGGCCGAGCCGAGTATGATCTTGTCGAGCGGCATCTGGTGCAGGGCTGGCAGCGAGAAGCTCGGCAGACCGCTCGGGATATCGCCGACGACGGCGATGCCGCGTCCCCTAAAATCGAAGATCGCCGAGAGCACCACCGAGAGGACGACGACCAGCACAGGTCCCGGGATCTTGAGCTGGAAGGCGCGGACGAGCCACAGCAGCGCGAACATCACAAGGCCGAGAAGAAGCGAGGGCCAGTGGATCAGGCCGCTCTTGCCGGCGATCTCGACCAGCGGCGGGACGAGCCCTTCGGATTCAATCTTCACGCCTGTGAAGCGGCCGATCTGGCCGATGAGGATCGACAGCGATACGCCCGCGAAAAATCCGACAAGGATGGGACGTGATAGGAAGCTTGCGAGAACGCCGAGGCGCAGCAGCTTGGCTGCGATGCAGCAGAGGCCGACGCCCAGCGCCAGCGCCGATGCGATGGCGACGCGATCGACCGGCGCACCAACAGGATAGGCCGCGGCAATCGCTCCCATCGCCGCCGCGAGCACGGTCATGGTGGCCGCATCCGGGCCCACGACCAAGAGCCGCGAGGGACCGAAGATGGCGTAGGCGATCGGCGCGACGATGCTGGCATAAATTCCAGTTTCCGGGGGGAGGCCGGCGATGGCGGGATAGGCGATCGCGCTCGGCAGACCGACGGCCGCAATCGACAGGCCGGCCGGGATGTCGCTCCTCAGCCAATCCCTGCTGAAACCGCTCAGGCCTCGCAACATCGGAAGACTGCCTATCACCGCGGGCTCCTTATCGCTCCGTCATGGGCTTTCCCCATGTTCGTGCCGGCCCCGCCCGAAGGACGGGACCGGCCTTCTCCCCTCAGTGCTCCAGGAACACGTAGTTCATCCAGCTGCTCATCCGCAGCAGCACCTTTCTCAATACCGCGACGTGGTGCCAGTGATGGGTGTAGACGGCCACTTCGGCGACCACACCGCCAGGTAGCTGGTAGCCCTCGGTGTTTTCCAGGATCTCTATGCTGGCGATCGTCTGGCCGGGTGCCGCGCGTTCGGGTGATTGTGGGTCGATCAGCGCGCCCGAGGGCTGCAGCTGGCCCTGCGCCATCACGTCGATGATCGCATCGACGCGCGCCTTGAAGATCTTGCCGGGCACCGCCTTGAAGGCGACTTCGGCATCGTCGCCGACGTTGACGCGCTGCAGCGAGTTCTGGATGAATGCCGCGCCCAGCATGCGGTCCTCGCTGTTGATGAACACCATGACCGGCCGCAGCGGAAGCGGGTTGGCCATCATTCCCGGGCGCAGGAAGACCTGCGTGACGTAGCCGTCACTGGGCGCGCGGACCGTCGTCTGGTCGAGATCGTATTGGGCGTTGGCGAGTTCTGCCTGAAGGCGGGCGACGGTGGGGTTGGTGCCGTTTATCTCCGATTCATAGGCCAGTTTCGCCTGTGTGGCCTGAGCGCGGGCGGTGTCGACGGCGGCCTCCGCCGTCAGGTAGATGCCCCTGCGGTTCTCGACCTCGAGTTCGGAATAGACGGCGCCGCGGCCGCTCGACTTGGCGTTCTCGTTCGATGCCTGGAATTTCTCGAAGGCCTGCAGCGAACGGTCCCTGGAGGCTTCGGCGCCGACGACGGCCGCATTGGCGGCATCGAGGGCGGCTTTCAGCTGCAGCACAGTCTGCTTGGCCTCGGCAAGCGCCGCCGTCTTCTGGTCGACCGTGAACTGATAGGGGCGCGGATCGATGCGGAAGAGAACGTCGCCCTTCTTCAGCGGTACATTGGGCGTCACCGGCACCTCGACCACCTGGCCGCCGACCGTGGGGATGACGGGCGCGGAGGTGAAGTAGATTCGGGCATCGCTGGTGTAGGGATGATTGTAGCTCATCAGCAGCAACAGCGTGGAGATCAGGAAGATGCCGCCGAGCACGGCGGTTGCGAGCGTCCACTGGTTCACCGGAATACGGAAGATCCTGAAGATCGCGTAGCAGAGCGCGGCATAGGTGAGGATGAGAAGCAGGTCCATCAGGCGGTTTCCTTCTCCGATGCCTGTGCCTCGAGCTCGGCTATGCGGCCGTGCAGGCGGGCGATTTCAGCATTGGCTTCGGCGGGGGGCGAGAGCTTGCCATCGGTGCGGATGCCCCAGCCGCGGTCCTCCCGGTAGAGCGTCGCCCAGATGAACAGGAACGGCCATATGGCGTGCAGCGTGAAGAGACTGACCCAGCCGGCGACATGAATCGCATCCTGATGCGGATGATTTCGCGCCTTGGCGATCAGGTGCGGAATGTCGTGGATGGCGATCACGGCGTAGAACAGCGTGATCACGACGAAGAACAGCACGCCCAGCGCAAAATAGTCGAGAAACACGGCTCTTCCTTTCGGCTCGGTGATGCGCGGCCGAACGCGGATGCAGCGGCCGTGACGAGCACGAAAAAAGACTAGACCCGCGCGCCGCCGGATGCCCGTAGCATCACGTAACATCTATCGGATCACGCGGATCGGCCGCCCTGTGGCGTGCCAAGCCCGATGAAGGATTTCAGAATATCGCGAGCGGAATTGCAGCGTCTTCAGGGCCTGTAGGTTCGTGTATCTTACGTCGGCGCGCGAAAGCGCTCGGATATAATGGTCTCGTTTACTTGGCACGAAGGGCTGAGGTGACCATGAGCTGGAGAGGAAGCAGTCCATTGCAAGTTTCCGCCTTATCGGTGGCGGAGGTGCATTTCCCTGATCAGACCGGCAAGATGCGGCGGCTGTACGACAGCAGCGAGGCGTTTCGCGGCATGTGCGAGGATCTCGCGGCAGCCGAGGAGACGCTTGCTCATGTCGACAACCTGCCGGCTCGCGAGCGCGAGGATCGGCGCAAGGAATACGGAAGCCTTGTGGAGGAGCTCGTCATCGAGATCGGCGAGGCGCTCGCGCGAGCGAACGTCGTGATGCTGCGCCGGTTCGATATCGGCAGGCAGAAGGCGCGGTAGGGTCGCCTGCCGGGGAACGACGGCCGGGTTGATGGCATTACGCGACGCGCGTCCTCCCTTGACCGTGAATTGCCGCTCGGCGCACCGACGCCTCAATCGATCGGCGGTTCCCAGGTCAGAAAGAGGCCGACGTCGCCCGGGATGCCCTCGGGAAAGTTGATGATCAGCGCCTTGAGGCCGTAGCCCTGCGGCTTCGCCAGTTCCTCGAATAGATCGAAGATCTCCTTCGCCTTTCCCTGCAAGGTTTTCTGCCAGCCCGGCAGGCTGTTGTTGATGGCGCGCCCGCCATCGTCGCAAAAGCTCGAGGGGAAACTGTAGATCATCGCCTCGAACTTGCCATCGGCCGCCGCCTTCATGACCAGACGCTTGATCATGGCGCGTTCCTTCTCGCCGATGTGCTCGCGAAAGAAATCCTCCACGAATTCGGCGTGCTTCTTCGCTTCGCGCGCCTTGATCTTTTCGTCGCGCTCCATTTCCGCCATCTGGAGCTCAAGGGCTTTCTTGCGTAGGTCTTCGGCGCTGCCCATCGGATGGGGCGCGGATGTCGCTGTCATGTCGATGTCCTCCAGGCTCCTTGATCGTTGCAACGATGATACGGCCTTTGCGACAGGGAAGGCAGTATCATACCGGCCGGGAGGGGTATGATACGGTATGTTACGCGCAGCCTCCGATGGACGATCCGCGCGCGTTCAGCCGCCCGAGGGAAGGGCGGACAGGCTGGCCAGCGTCTTCGACGTCCACAGATCCGCCCCCTGGTGGCGGGCGACTTCGAGCGATTGCAGGAAGGAGGCGCGGGCGCTGAGGCCCGAGGGGTCGAGACGGGCGTTGATCTCTCCCTGCAGGCGCAGCAGTTCGGCGGTGAAGTAGTTCTCGCCGGTGTGGGCGACGAGATCGAGCGCGGCGGAAACCGTCACCGTCGCCTGCACCAGATCGTCCATGGCGATGTAGGCGCCGGCAAGCAACGCCAGATAGCAGGTCTTGTCGATTTCCTGGTCGCCGAGGTTTTCGCAGGTCTTGCGCATCCTTTCCAGCGCCTCGCGATCCCGCTCCGCCTTTACCGTTATCCAGGCCTGGAAGAAGGAAGCGACGTTCAGCCACATGCGAAAGCCGTTTTCGGCTGCAAGCGCCGAGAGTTCGTCGAGCTTCTCGCGCAGCGGCCGGTAGTCGTCGCGGATCGCGTGCAATACGCAGCAATTGCCGAGGCAGGCGGCGAGCCTATAGACGGAATGGCGCCGCGCGTCCTTCTCGGCGGCGAGATAGAGCTCCATCGCGCCGGCCTCGTCATCCGTGATCTGCAGCGTCCACGACAGATAGAGCATGCTCATGCTGGGGAAATCGCTGCCGATTTCCTCGGCGCGGTCGAGATGCTGCAGTGCCCGCTCCAGATAATCCTTCGCCTGGGTGAATTGTCCCTGGCAGAAGAGGCACATGCCCTTGAACTGCATGCCGAGCACCAGTGCCCTCAGGCTGTTGCGCGCGGTGCCGATGTCGAGCAGCTCGTCGGCGGCCCATTCGGCATCGGCGAAGCGGGCGGAATTGAAGGCGATGCCGAACAGGCCGTCCAGAGCGCGGATCGGGGCCTCGACGTCGCCGAGCGTTTCGCTGAGCCGCATGACATTGCGGTAGGCAGCGCTTCCCTCGGGCGTGACGTAGCCGAAGGTGGCGTAGAGCACATCGCCGCGCTCCAGCTCCAGGCGCAGCTGCATGAGGTCGCGCTTGCCGGACGCCGGCAGTTTCGCCAGACAATCCAGGCCGTTGGCGAACATGTTGGCCGCTTCGACCTTGGCCCAGGTCTTGGCGGTCGCAAGCCCGGCAGCCAGCCAGCAGTCGGCGGCGCGTTCGAATAGCTCGGCTTCGGCGAAGTGCTGGGCGAGCACTTCCGGATGCTCGCCGGCCTGCCGGGGATAGAGGCGTTCGATGGCGCGAGCGACCTGGGCGTGTAGTTCCCTTGACCGCTCGCGCAGCAGCGTTTCGCGCGCCGCTTCCTGAAGCAGGGCATGCGCGAAGGCGTAGCGGCGCCCGCCGGTGTCCTGAAGGGGCGCGATCAATCCGGCCTCGGTCAGGCGATCGAGGATCGGCACGAGGGCAGGGGGTGCGAGACCGCACAGATCGGCGACTAGCGGAACATCGAATTCGCGGCCGACGACCGCCGCGACCTGGGCGATGGTCTTGCCGGGGCCGATCTTGTCGAGGCGCGAAAGCAGGGAGGACTGGATCGAGCTCGGCAGCCCGATCGCCGGTATGGCAGGCGTCTGCACCGCGTCTTCCGACGTGGCATCGCTGTCGAGGAAGGCGCGCGCCAGCTCCTCGACATAGAGCGGCACGCCTTCGCTCTTTTCGAGCAGCCGAGCCCTTGCCTCCGCCGAAAGGCTCTGGTCGGCCACGAGATTGCGCACCAGCGCCTGCGTTTCGCTTTCGTCGAGGCGATCGAGATGCAGAGCACGGAGAGCGCCATCGTCGCGCGGCATCCAGGACTGGCGTTCGCGGGTGGTGATCAGGATCAGCATCCGGTACGAGGGCGCCTCGGCAACGAGCGCCTGCAGCACGTCGCGCGACGACGGGTCGATCCAGTGTTCGTCCTCTATGCTCAAGAGAACCGGCCCCTCGTCGGTAACATGGCGCAGCCAGTCGATCAGGATGCGCCTAGACAGGTGGCGCTGACGCGAGGGCACAAGGCGGGGCATGGCATAGCGGGACTGCTCGATGCCGAGCAACTCGGCGAATGTGGGCAAGGAATCCGAGAGGGCAATATCGCTCAGCGAAAGGACAGCTTCGAGCTTTGCCAATGCTGTCTCCGGCGGATCGGCGGCGTCGATGCCGGCGTGGCGCTTCAAGAGCGTCAGGAACGGGAAAAGCGGGCTGTTGGCATAGGCGCCGGCACATTGCAGGGTCATCTGCCTGCACGGACCAAGCCGCCTTTGCACCTCGTATACCAGCCGCGACTTGCCGATGCCCGGCTCGCCGATGATCACGGCCGCGCGCCCCCTGGAATCCGCGTTCATCGTCCGCCACAGGCCGACGAGCTCATCGATCTCGGACTGGCGGCCGACGAGTTCGGTCAGCTGCAGGCGGCGGGAGAAACGGTTCTCCACCATCTTCGGTGCGTCGGCTCGCCAGACATGGACGTCGGCGGGAAAGCCCTTGGGGCGGCGCATGCCGAGATCGGTGAAATCGAAGGCGCCGGACGCCGCGTCATGGGTCTTCTGGTCGGTGAGGACTGTCTGCGGCTCGGCCAGCGACTGCAGGCGCTGCGCGAGATTGGGGATGGAGCCGAGGGCGACCGTCGAGACGCCGGCAGGCGCGCCGATGAAATCGCCGACGACGACAAGGCCACTGGCGATGCCGATGCGAACACGCAGCGAGCTGCCATCGGGAACCGCGATATCTGGGACGAGGCGCAGGATATCGAAGGCGAGTTCGAGGGCGCGCTCGGCATCGTCTTCTTCCGCCACCGGATAGCCGAAGAGTGCCTGGAAGGCGTCGCCAATATAGTTGGCGGCGATGCCGTTGTGATCGCGCACGGCGCTGGTGCATTCGGCGAGATAGGCCTGCGTGAGCTTGGTGAAATCCTCCGGGTCGAGGCTGGTCGCATATTCGGTGGAGCCGACCAGATCGCAGAAGAGGATCGTCAAGGAACGACGTTCGACGGAGGTGGCAGCGGCGGCATCCTCGGCGACCAGTTGCTTGATGGCGGCCAGAATCTTGCGTCTCGGGCCGAGGACGACCTGCATCTCCTTGAGGTCGGCTTCCGTCAGCAGGCGCAGGCTTTCCATGTCGATCTCGGCGCGTGCGAAAAGGGGCGCGAGATGCGCGAGCCCAAGTCTTTCCAGCCAGTGTGCGATGTCGTCCATGGGGATATTCCTGCGTGTGGAGAGTAGCATTTCCGAGGGGGCGGACCTAGTTGCAGGCGATGTCGGCGTAGATCGGAATTGCCTTGTCGGCGTATCGCGTGCCGGTCTGGTCGAAGCAGGACCGCTTCGGCAGCAGCCGGGCGAGATAGCGCCTGTTGCACTGGACCGGCAGGTCGATCCGGTAGGGGCGGGGCGTGGTCGAGGGCATCGGGTCGGTGAAGCGGCGATGCCCGGTGTAGGCGATGTCGCGGATCAGGATCGCGTCGCCGGAAGCGCCGACCTCGCCTGAGAAAGGGACAAAGGCGTCGCCGCGAGCTTGCGCGACGGTGGGATAATCCGCCTGCGCTGGCGGATCGCTTGATGCGGGGACAGGTGACGACCGGACGACGAGATTGAAGCGAACGTCGTCGCGCTCCGGCACGTGGCCGTAGTCGTTGAGATAGGACCAGCCGATGCTGAGCAGCCGGTCGGCGCCGATCGCGCCCGGTGCCGGCGGGCCGATGGTCGCCGTGAGAGCCGATGGCTGCGCGCTGTCGCCGAAGGGGTCGGCGGGGGGCGGGCAGGGGGTATAGAGTGGCCGGTAGCCGCATTCCGCGCCGCCTGCCTGCCAGAGACAGTTGCTCAGCGCCTGCCAGTCGCTCTCGGTGATCTGTGAGGGCGCGCTGGCGACCTTGCCGCCCTCCTTCGGGACCATCCACGGATGAATGCCGCCGGCGCCGGCGCGTGTCGCCCACCGGGTGCGGTGGCCGGCGATCTGGTCGAGCTTGGTCTGCTCGGCGCGGAGCCGGACCAGTTGCGTCCAATCCGGCTCCGCCACGAAAGGGTCGCGCCCGGCGGCATCGGCGGCGAGCCGCTGGCCGGTCATTCCCGTCGTCAAGGTGTGGCATTCCGTGCAGGTGCCGGAGGGGTCGCGAACGGTCTGCGCCCGGGCAAGATCGTTGCCGTAGATCGCGGTGTAGGCGGAGCCGATGACGCGGAAAGGCAGATCCTCCGAATGCGGGGTTCTAGGCAGATAGTCGCCGAGGCTGAAGGCCCGGGCCGCAGCGCCCGTGGCGCCATCGCGGTAGCCGATCCGAGCCTGGGCGATGTGCGGGCTGATCACATAGGGGCTCTTGTTGTCGTGGCAGGCGGAGCACTGGATCTCGAAACCGGGATCGTAGAGCACTGACGCCGCGGCGCGACCCTCCTGGTCGAAATAGGAATGACCGCCGGGGGGGACGAAGGGCTTCCGCCAGTCGAAAGAATGCCTGTCGTTGGCGCCGTCGAAGAAGACGATTTCGCCGGTCAGCCGGTTGAAGCCGATGATGCCGAGCCGGGCGAAGGTCGGATCGCTCTCCTGCCAATAGGGTTCGGGGTCGATCTCGAGATTCGCCCGCGACTTGCGGCAGAGCGCGACCCACTCGACGCTGCCCTTCACCTTGCGGGTGACGCGCGAGTTCATGCCGCAATAGGTGACGTTTCCGGCAAGCGAGGGCTTGTCGCAGGCGGCGATCTCGCTTGTCCATTTCACAACGGCGCCGGAGATGTCGCGATGCTCGAATTCGAGCGGATGGCCGGCCTTGCCGGGGTTCGGCTTGAGATCGACGATATTGCCGTCGATTTCGAGAGGGATCGTCTTCGCGGACGCGTCGCCGCAATCGATGTCGGGGATCGGGCCGAAGACCGAGCGGGCCTCGTCGCCCATGCGGGTGACGACATCGGTGCTTGCCGTGGCCGGCGCCCAGAGGATGTCGCCGTTCAGGCGATCGACGATCTCCGCGGACATGATTTGCAAATCCGTAGCCCCGCGCGAATTCGGTCTGGCGTCATCGGCCATCATCGCCCAGGCCAGTGCTGCGATCGGCACCGAGGTGGCGGCAAGAGAGAGAAGCCATTCCGTATCGATGAACCGCATGCGCGCCTCCATCTCTCACCGGTTGCTAGCGCGCCCGAAGGACGATCTTGGGGCCGTCGGCCAGAAGGATCAACGACTTGATCTTCCATGCAGGAGCCTGTTTCGCGGGATCGATTTCCCGGACGAACGTCGAGGCGAGTTTCGCGGTGTAATCCAGGACCGGTGTTTCGATGCCGCTGAACTGGATCGTCACGAGGACGGTCGATTTACCCTCGACCGTGTCCGCGTTCACTGCGTTGAGGAGCGTGTTGCTCTCGATATGACGGGTACCGGCCGCGCTCCTTTTGACTTCGAGTTTAAGGCCATCAAGATAGCTCAGCACCTGCTGCTTGCCGCTGCGCGTCTCCTGCTGCAGTAAGAGCGAATTGCACAGCTCGTAGCTGGGCTCGGCCGCGAAAAGCGGATCCAGATCGACCAAGGTGCCCTCGTCGAGCGCCCAGTTGTAGCGATGGAGGAGATCCATGATCTCCTGGCGATCGGCGGGCGGGGGATTGGTCACGCTGGTCAGCGGCGCGCGGTTGACGATAGTGCAGGCTACGGTGCCGCTCTGCGCGTGGGCGGCGTCCATGGCGACATCGGTCACGAATAGCATCGCGGCAACCGATGCCGCGGTGCGGGCGAGAACTGCTGATCCGTTCCTCATGGATGCCATGTCATGCTCCCATCGTTGAAGAGTTCGATCATTCTCGGTTCATGCCGGGACACGGTCGTTCCCGGGTTGCGGGCGCGCAAACGCCCCTGCCGCCGCGCCGATGTCGGCGTGGCCGCATGCTTTCAAGTCTTGTCGCAATGCCCCTGACGGAACGACCGGATCTGCCATGGTCGTCGCTCATTACTTTAGATTACGCTCAAATATAAAGCGTGACAACTCGAAGATTAGATCGCGCCGTTTCGAGATCAATCGAAGCGCGTATTTGCCGTTGCTTCAAGCGATGGCGCCCGGCAGGATGGATCGACGGGTGAATACATCCGTGAAGATGGCCGGGTAGGATGCATCCTTGCCGGCGCTGGCATCGACCATCCTCGCCGCGACGTGTGCGAAGAAGTCGTCCCGGCGCTGAGCGTTGACCACGCTCGCGGCGAGGATGTCGCGCATATGCGTGCTCGCGATCTGCAACTCCAGGCTCCGCGTTGCCTTGTTGGCCGCCCTGGCGGTGAACATCGCCGCGAACGCCTCGTAGAACGCCCCCGTGAAGACGCGAGAGAAGGAGTGGGAACTGACCGTGAGCACGTCCGGGCCTTGTCTATTGGCGATCGTGGCGGGAGCCTCGTAATTGTGATGATTCCACGCGTTGCGCAGGCAATCCTTGTCGGCATCCTCGGGCGCCACGGCACGGACCACCTTGCCGAACTGCTCGGCAACGCGCGACAGGCTGGAGCTGATCCAGAAATTGCCGGCGGCCTGGGTCTCCGCAAGCAGTGTATCGCGGAACTCGGACACCTGAAGCGCGCAAAGAATGGCGCTCATGTCGCCGAACGATTCCTTGAAGGCTTCGAGTTCGGTGCCTCCCGGGGGCCACAGGTTTATGTTCAACGCATGCAGGACGGCATGGCCCAGTTCGTGGCAGAGAATGTCGGGCGTGGCGCCGGCATAGACGACCAGGCCCGGATTGGCGGGCGCCGAACCATGGGAGAAGGTCAGCACAGCCCCGTCATAGTCCGAGTTCAGATCGTCATATATGGTGTCCGGGCGAACCTGCAGCGTGTTGCCGGGAGCCCACTTGGGCGGTGGGGCGAGGCACGGGGTCCAGAAATCGGCGCCCCTTCTCAGCGCTTCGGCCGCGACCCAGTAGCGAAAGTCCTCGCTGTCGGTATCGTCGCTGACCGGCGGTTCCGGCGGCGGGAAATAGAAGCCGAGCGGCAGCTTGTTGACGTCTGGTTTCGGCGCCTGCCGTGTCCGGCCGGACGAGGGGTCCTTTTCCCAGACGGTGACCATGTTCGCATTGCCAGGCATAACATCTCCTTTCGACCGCCCGATGTGCCGGCGGATCCGATGTTGAAACCAAGTTGTCATGCGCAAGGGAAGGAGCGGAATGTGAGGGCGATGATCCCGGCACATCCGACCCACCATTAATATTCCAAAATTTGAATAAACGCCATAGTTGAGTTTGGTTCGCCTGTGACGGATGTAGGCTTCTGTTCCTGAAGGAGAAGCAGGAAGCCGCGCGATCGGTCAACCGTCCGGCTTGGAACCTTTAGCGCAGTCAATGGTTGATCGCAGAAGGAAGGAGCTAATGATGTTGATCCTTGAAGACGTTCTCCTCGTTTCCGCCGATCGCGTGGCGTCCTGCCGCAACGAACTCCGGTTTGATGTCGATGAGATCATAACCCGGTTCGAGCAAGCCGGCTTCTCACGCAAGGAAATCCTGGTCGCGATGAACGAGGTGCTGGGCGCCGAATTCGCGTCCCTTCCCGATATTCCCCGGCTTCACTGACTAAGGCCCTATGGCCTGCGTGAGGCCAATCGCCTATGACTGACGCTATGAGCGACAGGTTCCTGATCATCGGGCCGGAAGATGCCCCGACAACGATTCTTCTGGCGCATGGCGCGGGTGGCGCGATGGATTCGAAATCCATGGTCGCCGCAAGCGAGGCGCTGGCGAAGGCCGGGTTCCGCGTGGCGCGCTTCGAATTTTCCTACATGGCCGCACGCCGTATATCGGGAGCGGGGACCCCGCCACCACGCGCCGAGCGGCTGATCCCGGAATATCTCGCTGCCGTCTCCGAACTAGCTTCGAAGGGCCGCCTGATCATCGGTGGGAAATCGATGGGTGGGCGCGTCGCGAGCATGGCTGCGGACGAGCTTCACGCGAAGGGCGAGATCGCCGGGCTCCTGTGCCTCGGCTACCCCTTCCATCCGCCTGCGAAACCGGAACAACTGCGGACCGCGCATCTCGAAACACTGAAAACGCCGGCGCTGATCTGCCAGGGCACGCGCGACGAATTTGGCAGCCGAGAGGAAGTCGAGCGCTATCCCTTGTCGGCGGCGATCGAGATCCTGTGGCTGGAGGACGGGGACCACGATCTGAAGCCGCGCAAGGCGGTATCAGGCTTCTCTACGGGCGACCATCTGGCGACGATGGCGGCGACGGTCGCGGCATGGGCGGCAGGTCTCGGCGACCGGTAGGGCCGCAAAGTGTCAAACATTCGCGCATTCGCATACTCTAAAACACTCGCTTGACGGCGGCTATCGGCGTGTGCAACGTTCGCGCCGGGAGTGCATTCGTACAGAACTACGATCCATCGTCGCATGTTGGGGGCAGGACATGGCGAAGTGCATGGCGTTCCGTTTTCTATTGCCGATACTTGTTGCATCGTCTGGCGTCACTGGTGGATCGGCCATTGCCGCCGACCTTGTCATCGCCATGCCGAACTGGCCGTCGGGGCAGGCGACGGCGAACATCCTGAAGCTCGGCATCGCCAAGGAATTCGGCCTCGACGCGGAGGTGAAGGAGCTCGGGACGCTGATCGCGTTCAACGGACTG
Organism: Rhizobium sp. S152; assembly: GCF_030380735.1. GTDB lineage: Bacteria > Pseudomonadota > Alphaproteobacteria > Rhizobiales > Rhizobiaceae > Rhizobium. Next base: position 43,038 of record NZ_JAUDRZ010000004.1, read on the forward strand.
GAAGCCGGGACCGTCGATATCCATCCCGAGGTGTGGCAACCCAATCTCAACGACGTGATCAAGAAATACGTCACGGACAAGGGTGTCGTTACGCTGACCAAGCATTCGGTTGAAGCCTGGCAGGGCATCTGCGCCACGCCGGCGGCCGCCGAGAAGGGGCTGAAGACCATCGAGGATCTCGGCGATCCCGCAAAGACCGCGATCCTCGACACCGATGGAGACGGCAAGGGCGAAATGTGGATCGGGGCGCCGACATGGTCGTCGACGGGCATCGAGCGGGTGCGGGCCAATACCTACGGCTATGCCAAGACCCTCAATCTCGTCGAGGCGGAAGAGGAGGTCGCGATGGTGGCGCTGGATGCAGCTATCGCCACCAACCAGCCGATGGTCTTTGCCTGCTATGCGCCGCATTTCATCTTCGACCTGCACAAGATCGTCAGGATATCGGAGCCGCCGCACGACGCGACCAAGTGGCAGCTCGCAAGCGGTGCCGATCCCTTGTGGATCAGCAAGTCGACAGCATCGACAGCCTGGGACGCGGCACATTTCGGCATTGCCTATGCGACGGGCTTCGCCAAGAAACACGCCGATGTCGCGGCCTTCCTGGAGAAGGTGGACCTGACGCCCGAGGAGGCGACCGCGATGAGCTACGCCGTCGAGGTCGAGCACCAGAGTGCCGCCGATTACGCCAAGGCATGGGTCGAGAAGAACGCGGCGCGTATCGATGGGTGGGCGAAGCCATGACGATATCAGCCAAGCCTCGAGCCACGAAAAGCAGCGCCGTCAGCCGTCGCCGGCTGGCGCTCGTCCTGATGGCCGCCGTCGCCGTGCTGGGGCCGATCGTGGCGCTGGCGCAGACGCAGATCTACGACCCGAAGACGCGGACCTGGGTGGACTACGACAAGAAGAAGGCGCGGCAATACTACGCGCGCAACAACCTGCCGCCGGAGGCCTTCCGGATGCAGACGGTGCCGTTCCGCACCGCCGAGCCGCCGGGCACCATCATCATCGACGGCAACCAGCATTTCCTCTATCTCACACAGCCGGGCGGGCAGGCGATCCGTTATGGCATCGGCGTCGGCCGCGAGGGCTTCGGCTGGGCCGGGATCGTGCGCGTCGGGCGCATGGCGGAATGGCCGACCTGGACGCCGCCGGCCGAGATGGTGGCGCGTGACGCCAACGCGGCCAAATGGGCGGCGGGAATGCCCGGAGGCCCCGACAATCCGCTGGGCGCAAGGGCGCTTTATCTCTTCGATGGCAACCAGGATACGATCTACCGCATTCATGGCACGGCGGAGCCTTGGACGATCGGCCTCGACGTGTCCTCGGGCTGCATCCGCATGAACAACAACGACATCACCGATCTCTACTCGCGCATCAAGATCGGCGCCAAGGTGATCGTGCTGATGCAGGGGGCGGCGCTCTACAAGGGTGTGTGAGCTCAGGCGTTTCGATAATCACGTCAATCGGGGGACAAGGCGTTGCTAGATATCATTGCCAAGGGCATTTCCGGCCGTTTCGGCCCTCTGTTCGTCGGCGCGGTGCTCCTCAGCGCCTGCACGCCGCCGCCTCCGCCGCCGGAAAACATGTCGCGCACCAGCACGCAGACGGCGCCGGCCGATCTGCAATTGCTCTGTGCCAACGCCGCAATGGGCGCGGCCGGCGCCGGCGCCAAGGTGCTGCCCACCAGTTCGCGGCTGCTGCCCGACGGCACCTTCGGCGTCGATCTCGATGCCGGCGGCCGGAAGTTCTCGTGCATCGTCGACAACAACGGCACGGTGCGGTCGGTGCAGCCGGTCTGATTCTCCCGTGAAACGTTGATTTCCCAGCGGAACCGATGCGCGCGTCGCGCGTTACTCGGCCACGGAAAACTATGGGCGCGATCGAGATGACGGACTTGCGTGCTGGCGAGAGCTGGCGAAAGACAGCGAAGATCGGTGACTACATCGCCGCGGTGAAGCGCAAGACGGTTCAGGGAACGCGATCAGCCAATGGTCCGATCATCCGCCCGGGCAAGAACGTCTGGCGGGTCGGCAAGGCCGAGCAGGCCGCCTTCCTGGTCGACGGCAGCGCCTATTTCGCGGCGATGGATGCGGCCCTGCGCTCGGCACGCGAGACGATCTGGATTGTCGGCTGGGACTTCAATCCCGATATCCGGCTACGCCCGCGTGTCAGCTCCGAGACGCTCGGCGAACTTCTTTTATCGCTTGCCGATGCGCGGCCGGAGCTGCAGATTCGCATCCTCGTCTGGGGCATGGGGCCGATCTATTCCGGCAAGTCGCTGAAGCTCTTCAGGCAGAGCAACTTCTCCAGCCATCCGCAGATTTCGCTACGCTTCGACCTGCGCCATCCGCTGCGCGGGTGCCATCACCAGAAGCTGGTGGCGATCGACGACAGCCTCGGTTTCCTCGGTGGCATCGATCTCACGGCCAGACGCTGGGACGAACCGGATCATCGCATCGACAATCCGCTGCGCAAGGCGCCGGACGGTCGACCCTACAGTCCCGTCCACGATATCCAGACGATGGTCTCGGGCGAGGCCGCCAGGCAGATCGGCGACGTGGCACGCCGCCGTTGGGCACGGGCAACGGGGCAGACGATCCAGCCTCTGAACGGCGACCGCGAGCCGCTGTGGCCCATCGGGATGAATGCGGATCTGAACAATGCCCGGACGGCAATCGCACTCACCGAGCCTGGTCTCGTCGGCAAGCGCGGACGACACGAGGCGTTCCGGCTGACGCGCGACGCGATCCGCGCGGCGCGCCGGCATATCTATATCGAGACACAGTATCTCGCGTCCTTCGGCGTGGCGCGGGCGATCAGCCGGCGGCTGAAGGAGGCTGACGGGCCGGAGGTGGTGGTCCTCGTCACCAAGAGTTCGCACGGGCTGATCGAGAAGCTGACCATGGGCGGCAATCGCGACCGGCTGATCCGCCGACTGAAACGCGTCGACAAGCACGACCGCCTGCGCGTGCTTTATTCCGTGATACCGGACGGACAGGGCGGCGAGCACGAGATCACCATCCACTCCAAGGTCATCATCATCGACCACACCTTCGTTCGCATCGGCTCGTCCAATCTGAACAATCGCTCGGAGGGGCTGGATACGGAATGCGACCTCGCCTTCGAGGCCGGCAACGCCGCGCATTGCGATGCCATACTCGCGTTGCGACACAAGCTGATGGCGGAGCATCTCGACACGACGGCTGAAACCGTTGCCGAAACGATCGCCGGAAAACGGTCGCTGATTTCAGCCATCGATGCTCTGAACACGCAGCCGCGTGGCCTGCGCGATTTCTCGGTCGATCTTGCCCATGGCGGCATCTCGCCGCTGCCGGGAACCGACATCGTCGATCCGCGTCGGCCCTTCCGGCCGCTACACCGAGCGCGGCTCTGGTTCGGCGCCCTCCAGACGCGGCTGCTCGCGGCGATCCTCTGAGCGATCGCGCGGCTTTCTCTTCCTGATCACGATCTCGCTGACCGCGAACATCGCCAGGCCGATGAACAACGGCAACACGAAATAGATGACGCGGAAGGCAACCAGCGCGCCGACGGAGGCGGCGCCGGGAAGCACATGGCTGACCGTCGCCTCGAGTACGCCGAGGCCACCTGGAACGTGGGTCACGAGAATGGCGATGTTGGCGAGCACGAAGGCCGTCGCCGTCTTCACGAAGCTCACATCGGCCTCTGCGACGATCATCTGGTGCAGGCAGGCGGCGACGCAGATGAAGTTCACCGTGCCGACGACGATCTGCGCTACCGCGAGGCCGGGACCCGGCATCTGGAAGCTCCATTTCCACAGCCTGAGCGGCGCGCGCAGCGTCAGCGCCAGAACGACGTAGGCGACGGGCGTGGCAAGGCAGGCAAGGCCGAGGAGGAAGAGGCCGCTGGCATCGAGCTTCAGCACATTGGCGGCGTCGGACGGGTTGAGAAGGAGCGCGATGCCGGCGAGCGTGACGAGGCCGAGACCGACGGTGACGCCACAGAAGAGGATGACCTTGGCGACCTCCTCCGCCTTCAGGCCCCAGCGGGCGTAGAAGCGATAGCGCACGGCGCCGCTGCTCAACGCCGCGACGCCGAGATTGTGGCCGATCGACAGCGCGGTGAAGGAGGTGAGCGCGGCCTTGGGGTAACTCAGGGGCCGGCCGGCATAGCGCAATGCAAGCCAGTCGAAACCGGTGAGGCAGACATAGGAAGCCGCGGCAAAGGCGGTGCCGGCAAGAAGGCGCGTCACGGGGATCGCCCGGATCGAAGTCATGACCTCGTCAAGCGAATAGCGATTGAAGACCTTGTAAAGCAGGTAGCCCGCAAGCAGCAGTCCCAGGACAAGCGTGGCATTGATCAGCAGGCGTTTCGGGTTCATGCGATTTCCATTGTTGGCGCTCAGCCGGACGGCTGTCGATGGAACGAAACAGCGCCGAAGACGGTTCCACCCGTCATGAACATAAACGCCCGAGACGGGACCGGCCGGTCCCTGAAAATCCTCACCTATAACGTCCACAGCTGCGTCGGCACCGATCGGAAGATCGATCCGCCGCGGATCGCCGAAGTGATCGCCGAGACCGGCGCCGATATCATCGCGCTGCAGGAGCTAGATGTCGGCCGCAAGCGGACCGGGGGCGTCGACCAGGCGCATATGATCGCCTCGCTGTTGAAGATGGAGGCGCATTTCCATCCGGCGCTGCATGTCGAGGAGGAACAATATGGCGATGCGATCCTGACAGCACTGCCGACGCGGCTGATGAAAGCGGGGCCGCTGCCGTCCATCGGCGAGCTGCGCGGCGCCATATGGGTGCGGGCCGAAATCGACGGAATGGGCGTCAATATCCTGAACACGCATCTCGGCCTGCGCGGCACCGATCGCGCCCGGCAGGTGGCCGAGCTGCTCGGCCGCGACTGGATCGGCTCGCCGGAGTTCCAGTCGGCGCCCGCGATCATCTGCGGCGATCTCAACGCGGTGCCCTCGTCACCCGCCTACAAGAGCATCGCAAGGCAGTTTCGCGACGTGCAGCTGCTGTCGTCTGTACGGGCGGCGCGCACCTTTCCGTCGCGTTTTCCGCTGCTGCGCCTCGACCACATCTTCGTGTCCGAGGGCATCGGCGTGGAGCGGTCGCAGGTGGTGACGACGCTGTTGACACGGCGCGCGTCGGATCACCTGCCGCTTCTGGCGGAGGTGATCTGCGGCGTTTGAGCCGGGGTTGCGTCAGCCGGCGCTGACCTGCAGCCTGACCGGCGCGAAACGGCTGGATGAGACCTCGACGGTGATGTCGCCGCGCAGTCCCGTCGCTTCCAGCCAGAAGCCGGCGGTGCCGCCCTGCAGGGGTACGGACACGGGGCCGACGATCTTGGCTGGGCCTTCGACGCGCAGCGTAACGCTGTCGTTCAAGAACGGCAGGCGGTGGCCTTCCTGGTCGAGCGCGCGGATGATGACGCGGGTGCTGTCGCGGTCGCGCGCCTTCAGCGTGGTGGCGTCGGCGACGACCTCGAGCGTGGTCGGCAGCGGGTCGGCGACCATCCGCATGCGCGTAACCGGCTCACCGCCGATATAACCGGTGAAGCTGCCGTCGATCCACATCATGCCCCAGCTGCCGAGTTCGTCGGCGGTGAAATGCCTGTGGTCGAAGACCACCGGCGGGTGCGGAAGGTGCGGGAAGTTCTCGTAATCGGGACCGACGCGCTTGGCGACGGAACCGCAGACCAGCTCGACCTCGTCGCAGTTGGTGAGCACGATCAGCGGCAGCACGCCGCCGATGTTGCGCTCGCCGCGCGCCCAGAAGGTCACCGGCTTCATCACCACCTCGTCGGAGGGGTCGCACTGGCTGGCATAGACATAGGCCGCGAACTTCGGCTCGCGGAAGATGTCCATGACGCCGTGGTAGCAGATGCGGTCGCCGGAACCGAAATCCTTGTGGGTGTTGTAGTCGAACATGCACCAGCCGATGGCACCCGATATGTCGGGGTCGCCATAGGCGGCGTTCAGCACCTCAAGATGACGGCGGACATGTTCTGCCTGCCGGGCCTCCTGGTCGTAGATCTTCGTCGGATACATGTGACCGCCGAATTCGGTGATCATGTAGGGCACTTTATGCTGGAGGCCGGTGCTCTCCTCTTGCGGGCGCAGCGGCGTGCGCGGGCGGTTGACGCCGGGCAGCTCCTCGTTACCGAGGATGAAGTCGTTCATCGTGTAGACGTCTTCCAGCATCTCGCTGTCGGTAATGTAGCGGACGCCGCCGGTCTGGCGGGTGATGTCGAGCTCGCGGGCGAGGCGGTTGGTCTCCGCGTAGAAATCGTGGCTGTCCTGGGATTCGTTGATGCGCACGCCCCAGATAATGATCGAGGGGTGGTTCCAGTCGCGCTCGATCATGCGGCGGACATTGCGGATCGATTCCTGCTGCCATTCCTCGCCGCCGATATGCTGCCAGCCGGGGATTTCCTCGAAGACAAGCAGCCCGATCTCGTCGCATCGGTCGAGGAACCACTTCGATTGCGGGTAGTGCGAGGTGCGCACGATGTTGCACTTCAGCACCGACTTCATGATCTCGGCATCGCGTTCCTGCGCCGAGCGGCCGGCGGCGTAACCGACATAGGGGAAGGACTGGTGACGGTTGAGTCCGCGCAGCTTCAGCGGCCGGCCGTTCAGGAGGAAGCCCGACGGCGTGAATTCGGCGGTGCGGAAGCCGAAGCGGGAGGAGAGCCGGTCGGAGCCGTAGCTGGTCTTCAACTCGACGGTGATCTCGTAGAGTGCGGGATCGGTGATGTCCCAGAGCGCGATGTCGGTCAGCCGGTCGAAGGTGAGGGTCACGTCCTCGCGTGTTGTCTCGGCCGTCGCGGTGGCGATCACGCCGCCGGTAGCGTCGGTAAGTGATGCGTAGACGCTGCCGAGGAAGGTCAGGTTGGCGGGGTTGGAGAGGGTGACGCGGACGCTTGCGGTCTTCTCCTCGTCCAGTACATCCGATGTCTCGATCTTCAGATTGCGGATAGAGACGGGGTCGGTGACCTTCAGCCAGACGTCGCGATAGATCCCGGCATAGGTCAGGTAGTCGATGGCGCCGCCGAACGGCGGGATCTCGGGATTCTCGCTGCCGTCGATCCTGACGGTGATCAGGTTGTCGCCCTTGACGAGCTTATCTGTGAAGCGCGCCTCGAAGGGGGTGTAGCCGTCCTTGTGGGCGATGATTTCCTCGCCGTTCAGATAGACCACGGCGTCCGCCATGGCGGCGTCGAAGACGAAGGAGACCTCGCGGCCCTCGAACTCCGGCATCCAGCGCAAGAGCTTCTGGTAGGTGAAGGCACGCTGGTAGCTGGTCTCGTCGAAATAGTTGAAGGGCAGCTCGACGGCATTGTGCGGCAGGCTGACCGTCGTGCGGCCGTCGAAGGCCTCCAGCAGCCGGGGCTCGAAGCCCTCGTGGAAGCTCCAGGTTTCGTTGAAGGAGACGACGGAACGCATCTCAGGCTCCCTTGAAAATGTGATTTCTATGGTTTTGTTTGCCGGCGAAGGATCCGGACGGATCGTCCGCCGCGGACGGATGCCAGGGCTTAGGCGCGGTACTCAGGGGTATTGAGCGCCGTTGGTGGTGGTGTAGATCGAATAGACCGACTGCGTCGCGGTCATGAACAGGCGGTTCTTCTTCGGGCCGCCGAAGACGATGTTGGACACGGTCTGCGGCACCCTGATCTTGCCGAGCAGCGTGCCGTCGGGCGCAAAGCAGTGGACGCCGTCGGCGGCGCTGCTCCAGAGGTTGCCGTCAACGTCGAAGCGGAAGCCGTCGGGATTGCCGTTGTCGATCGAGCAGAAGTAGCGGCTGTTCTTCAGCGTCCTGCCGTCGACCACGTCGAAGACGCGGATATGGCTCGGCACCTCATGGTTCGCGGAGCCGGAATCGGCGATGTAGAGCTGCTTCTCGTCGGGTGAGAAGGCAAGGCCGTTCGGCTGGATGAAATCGGTGGCCACGGCCTCGATCTCGCCGGTGGCGGCATCGATACGGTAGACGTTGCGGGTTTCCTGTTCCGGCTCCGCCTTGTGGCCCTCGTAGTCGGACATGATGCCGTAGCTCGGATCGGTGAACCAGATCGAACCGTCGGACCTGACGACGACGTCGTTCGGCGAATTCAGGCGCTTGCCCTTGTAACTGTCGGCCAGCACCGTGATGCGGCCGTCGAATTCGGTGCGGGTGACACGGCGCCCGCCGTGCTCGCAGGAGACGAGGCGCCCTTGGCGGTCGCGGGTGTTGCCGTTGACGTAGTTCGAAGGGGACCGGAACACCGAGACGCTGCCATCTGGCACCCAGCGCATCATCCGTTCATTGGGAATATCGCTCCAGATCAGGCAGTCGAGATCGGAGAACCACACCGGCCCTTCGGCCCAGCGGCAGCCCGAATAAAGTTCCTCCAGCCGGGCGCTGCCGGCAATCAGGCTGCGAAAGCGGTCGTCGCGAATTTCGTAAAGCGCATCTTCCGACACGGCTGCTCCTCCCAAAGCGATTTGACGTTCTTCGTAAACGTAAACGACGAGGCGTTCCAGAGCAGGATGCTCTCACCCTGGTGATTTTTTGCCGCGCAGCGGTATATGGCTGATATGGCTGGCCTCCTCCGGATTTCCTCATCGGCAAAATCGGGATAGATGTCGGCTTGGCTAGGGATATGCGGCATGGAAAAGAGTGACATCGGAACGGTTGCGGCATGGCTTACGGAGCAGGGCCTCAAGGGCGCCTCCGAATCCGAACTGCTGACCGGCTTCTGCAACATCTGCCGTGAGTTCGGGCTGCCGCTCGATCGCGGCATGGCGCTGATGGACACGCTGCACCCCGTTCATGAGGGCCGCGCGTTCCGCTGGGACAGCCTGGAAGAGATCGAGACCGAATTCGAATACGGCCCGACGGGTGGCGAGGGAAATTCGCTGGAGAACTGGCAGCGGTCGGCCTTCTACTATCTCTGGGCAGGCCAGGAAAACGAAGTGCGCCGCCGGATCGGCTTCGGCGATCCGGCCGATTTCTCGATGCTCGAGAAGATGCGTGAGGACGGGCATATGGATTTTGTCGCCATGGTGCACCGCTTCGAAAGGGCCGGCACGATCGGCGAGATGGACTGCTTCTTCTCGCACTTCACGACGCGGCATGCCGAAGGTTTCACGGATCATCACATGATGATCCTGCGCAAGCTGGTGCCCGTTCTGGCACTGGCGATCAAGTGCATCGCGCTCGGCCGCATCGCCCGCACGATCGCGGAAGTCTATCTTGGCGAGGACGCGGCGCGGCAGGTGCTGGAGGGCAAGATCAGTCGGGGCAAGTCGGAACGGATTTCCGCCGTGCTCTGGTTTTCGGATCTCGTGAACTACACGAAGATCTCCGACAGCGCTCCGCCCGAAGAGATCATGCCGATGCTGAACGACTACAGCGATCTGGTGATCTCGGCGGTACACGAGGCGGGCGGCAACGTGCTGAAGCTGATCGGCGACGGTGTGCTGGCGATCTTCAAGGCCGATGCGCGGGCGGATGCGTGCTCGGCGGCGCTGCGGGCCGAGCGGCTGCTACACGACAGGCTGGTGACGCTCAACGATGCGCGGGCGCTGGAGGAGCGGCCAACGACCGATGTCTATATCGGCCTGCATATCGGCGACGTCTTCTACGGCAATATCGGCAGCCAGGAGCGGCTGGACTTCACCGTCATCGGTCCCGCCGTCAACGAGGTCAGCCGTATCGCCTCGATGTGCCGGTCGGTGGATTTCAACGTGCTGATGTCGTCGGACTTCGCGGCGGCTCTTCCGCAGGACGATCGCGCCGGTCTTGCCTGTATCGGGCGCTACGCGTTACGCGGCGTGAAGCAGGCGCAGGAACTCTATACGCTCGACACGGCGCGGATGCAGAGGTGATCGGCGCAATTCCGGACGAAAAACCGCCTCACACTTTTCCTGGAATTGCCTAGCGCAAAAGCCCCTGTCCGCCGTCGATCCAGACGGGTGTGCCGGTGATGTGACGCGAGCGGTCGGTGGCCAGGAACAGGATGGTCTCCGCGACATCCTCGCTGCGCCCGGCCTTGCCATGGGTGATGGGGATCTCGCCCTCCGGCCAGATCACAGGAACTTCGCTTTCCGATTTGTTGCGCTGGTCGGTGTTGTCATCGATGCTGGTGTCGATCGCGCCGGGGCACACTGCATTGACCCGGATACGGTGCTTGCCGAGTTCGAGCGCGAGCTGCTGGACCATCGCCACCTGACCAGCCTTGGTCGCGGTGTAGGCGGTGGCGCCAGGCGTGGTGAAGGTGCGGGTGCCGTTGATCGAGGAGACGACGATGATCGAGCCGCCGCCACCGGCCTTCAGATGCGGCACCGTGAGGTGCAGCGTCAGATAGGTGCCGCGCAGGTTGACCGCCATGGTCTTGTCCCACTCCTCCGGCTTGAGGTCGTCGATCGGCGCCCAGACGCCGTTGATGCCGGCATTGGCGACGACGATATCGAGGCCGCCGAATGTCCGTGTCAGCGTCTCGACGGCTGATCGCATCTGCGCCTCGTCGCTGGTGTCGGCGGTGAGCGCGATCGCCTCGCCGCCGTTGTCACGGATCTCGTCGCGGGTGGCGTTGATCTCGCTTTCGGTGCGGCTGAGCACCGCGACCTTGGCGCCTTCGGCCGCAAGGGCCAATGCGGTGGCCTTGCCGATGCCCGAGCCGGCGCCGGTGACCAGCGCGATCTTGTCGCTGAGTTCCATCATCGATTTCTCCCGTCCTGGTGAAGGCCAAATGTTCGAGGGCGGGGATGGTTCCTGCATCGGCGGCCAATCAAATTTCGCAGGAGTGTCGCCTTCCTGCGTTAGAGGATTATATCCTGCCACGGAGGGGCCGATCGCGCCTCTTGACGGGACGACGTGGCAAGTCCGCTGCGCTGGAAAGACACTCAATCCAACAGGAGAACGGCATGCAGATCAATCGCACAGGTTCCGCACAATGGTCGGGCGGCATCAAGGACGGCAAGGGGCAGATCTCGACGCAGAGCGGCGCGCTCAAATCCTATCCCTACGGTTTCGCCAGCCGCTTCGAGGGGCTTCCGGGCACCAATCCGGAAGAACTGATCGGCGCGGCGCATGCCGGCTGCTTCACCATGGCGCTCTCGCTTATCCTCGGCGATGCCGGCTTCACCGCCACCAACATGGAAACGACCGCCAAGGTGACGCTCGAAAGCGTCGAGGGGGGCTTTGCCGTCACGGCAATCCACCTGACGCTGCGCGGCACGGTTCCCAATGCCGATGAAAAGACCTTCATCGAACTGGCGAACAAGGCGAAGGCCGGTTGCCCGATTTCCAAGGCATTGTCGGCCGTGCCGATCACGCTGGATGCGCAGCTCGCCTGAACGGGCGATCAATGATGTCTACGATGCCGCGGCGCGATGCGCCGCGGCATTTTTTGTTCGTGGGTGTAGTTGTGGTGAAAACCCCTCCCCAACCCCTCCCCACAAGGGGGAGGGGCTAACGCGTGGCATTGTGCCTGCCCCAATCTTTCGTAAGCGCCTGTTGAACGGTTCCTGTCTCTGGTGAGAACGTCGCCCCCAGCAAGCCCCTCCCCCTTGTGGGGAGGGGTTGGGGAGGGGTCTTGGCCCCAGGCTGAATGACGCGACCTTTCATAAAACCACCTCTTCTCCCGCACCGCAAAAGATTGACTTCTGTCGACTGATGTTTTACGACTGACGAAATTCAAAAATCGTCATTCGTAAGTCGAGATGGCAAAAGACATGAACGACAGCGTCGAAAATACCCTCGAAGCCACGCGCCAGGAGAATGTCACCCGCATTCTCGATGCGGCGGAACGGCTGTTTCGCCACTACGGCTATTCGAAGACGACGGTCGCCGATATCGCCCGCGATCTCGGCATGTCGCCGGCCAACGTCTACCGCTTCTTTTCCTCCAAGATCGAGATCCACCAGGCGATCTGCGGCCGCATGCTCGCCGCCAGCTACCGGCAGGCCTATGACATCTGCCATATGCCGCTCAGCGCTTCCGAGCGGCTCAGCCGGTTCGTGCGCGCGCAATACCAGATGACCGTCGAGACCATGCTGGACCAGGAGAAGGTGCACGAGATGGTGGTCGTCGCCATCGAGCGCGACTGGCATGTCATCGAAGCGCATGTCGACAGCATTCACGATCTTCTGGCCGAGGTGATCCGAGAGGGTATCGAGGCCGGCGAGTTCGTCGATCAGGATCCGGCCGTGGCGTCGCGCTGCTTCGGCTCGGCGACGGTCAACCTCTGCCACCCGATCATGGTGGCGCAATGTCTTGCCAAGACCAACCGCGCGACGGTGGACGAGCTGATCGATTTCTCGATCCGCGCGCTGAAGAAATAAGCCTGGCGCCAGACCGCCGGGCACATCAACAAACATAACCATTTCAGGAGTGCGAAAGATGATTTCGCTGAAGACAGTCAAGTTGCCGTCCGTTGTCAGTTTCGCGCTCCTCGGCGCCGTCTCGCTCGCCGTTTCCGGCTGCAGCGAGGAGAAGAAGGCGGAGACCAGGGAGATCCTGCGGCCCGTCAAGGTGGTCGAGATCGCCAAGGCCGGCGACGCCAGGTCGCTCGACTATTCCGGCGCGGTCAAGGCGCGCGTGGAGATGAATTTAGGCTTCCGCGTGGCCGGCAAGATCACCGAACGCCGCGTCAATATCGGCGACCGGCTGCAGCCCGGCGACCTGATCGCGCGCATCGACGCCACCGACTACGAACTTGCGACGAAGACGGCCGAGGCCAATCTCGCCGCCGCCGAAAAGGGCGTCGGCACCGCCGATCTCGCCAACAAGCGCGCCCAGCAGCTGTTCGACAAGAGCGTCACCGCCAAGTCGCAGCTCGAGCAGGCGTCGCTGAGCTACGACCAGGCGGTCTCGACCCGAGACGCGGCGGCGTCTTCGCTCGATCAGGCAAAAAACCAGGTGAGCTATGCAGAGCTCAAGGCCGACCAGAGCGGCATCGTGACGGCGATCAGCGCCGATGTCGGCACCGTGGTCGCCGCCGGAACGCCGGTCGCGACCGTTGCGCTCGACGGCGAGAAGGAAGTGCAGATCGCGGTGCCGGAGAACGACATCGCCGAATTCAAGCCGGGCAAGACGGTGAAGGCGAGCTTCTGGTCCGCGAGCAAACTGGTGCTCGACGGCAAGGTTCGCGAAGTCTCCGGCAGCGCCGATGCGCAGTCGCGCACCTTTGCGGTCCGCGTCAGCCTGCCGAACGACGACCGCGTGCTGCTCGGCATGACGGCGACCATCGAGGCAGATGTCAGCAACGCCAATACCAACGTGTCCATCCCCTTGTCGGCGTTGGCTGAGAAGGACGGCAGGAAGATCGTCTGGGTGGTCGATCGCGGCCAGCAGACGGTGCATCCGCGCGACGTCACGGTGGCCGACTTCACCGGCGATGGCGTCAACGTCTCCGACGGCCTGAAGACCGGCGATCTCGTTGTTGCCGCCGGCACGCAGTTCATGACCGACAATCTCAAGGTCAAGCTGCCGGGCCAGCAGTCGGCATCCGCCGAAACTGCAGCCGAGAGCGGCGACGTCGTTCGCTAAGCGATCAGGAGAGGGAACGGGACAATGGACAACTCCAACACCGAGAAGAAGCCCTTCAACCTGTCGCGCTGGGCGATCGGCCATCCGAGCATAGCGCGCTTCCTGTTCGGGCTCATCCTGATCACCGGCGTGCTCGGGCTGATGCGCATGGGCCAGAAGGAAGATCCCGACTTCACCTTCCGCGTCATGGTCGTGCAGGCGGTGTGGCCGGGCTCGTCCATCCAGGAGATGGAAGACCAGGTGGTCAACAAGATCGAGCGCAAGCTGCAGGAAACCCCGCATATCGACTGGGTGAAGTCCTATACGCGCGCCGGTTCCGCCGTCATCACGCTGCAGGTCAAGGGCGATACCAACGCCGCGCAGGTTGCCGACGCCTTCTACCAGGTGCGCAAGAAGGTGGGCGATATCTCACGGGAATTGCCGGAGGGCCTGCTCGGCCCCTATTTCAACGACGAGTTCGGCGATACCTTCATCACGCTGCACTCGATCAGCGGCGATGGCTACAGCTATCCCGAGCTGAAGAAGTTCGCGATCCAGGCGCGCGACATGCTCTTGACGACGCCGGGTGTCGAGAAGGCCGTGATCATCGGCGACCAGCCGGAGAAGATCTACATCGACGTCTCCTCCAAGGCGCTCGCCGAGCGCGGACTGACGATCGTCGACCTGCAGAACGCCATCAAGGGGCAGAACAGCGTCGATCCGGCGGGCTCTGTCGATACCGGCACGCGCTCGGTGCGCATCGCCGTCGAAGGCGACGTGACGCGGGCGGAGGATATCCGCGAGCTCCGGCTCAAGGCCGGCAACCAGGTGACGCGCCTCGGCGATATCGCCACCGTCTATTCCGGTCTCGAAGACCCCTACCAGAAGAAATACCGCTTCAACGGCCACGAGAGCGTCCAGGTCGGCGTCGTCATGGCCAAGGGCTACAAGGTCACCGATGTCGGCAAGGATGTCGAGGCGACCTACAAGCATTTCGAGGAATCGCTGCCCTACGGTGTGGCCGTCGACCAGATTTCCAACCAGCCCGATGTCGTCACCGACGCGGTGAGCGAGTTCATGCATGCGCTCGGCGAAGCGTTGGTCATCGTTCTGATCGTCTCGTTCCTGTCGATCGGCTGGCGTTCGGGCCTCGTCATCGCCATCGCCATTCCGCTGGTGCTGGCCGCCACCTTCGCCATCATGTACGAGCTCGGCATAGACCTGCAGCGTATTTCGCTGGGTGCCCTGATCATCGCGCTCGGGCTCCTCGTCGACGATGCGATGATCGTCGTCGAACTGATGGAGCGGAAGCTCGAGGAAGGGCTGGTGAAGATCGAGGCGGCGAGTTTCGCCTATTCCTCGACCGCTTTCCCGATGCTGACGGGTACGCTCATCACCACCGCCGGCTTCATCCCTGTCGGCTTTGCGGAATCGACCGCCGGCGAATATGTCCGCACGCTGTTCTACGTCGTCGGCATCGCGCTCGTCGTCTCGTGGTTCGTCGCGGTCTATTTCACGCCGTGGCTCGGCTACATGATCCTGAAGCAGCGCCATCACGCCGGCGGCGATCATCACGACGCCTTCGACACGCGCTTCTACCATCGCCTCAGGGCAACGGTGGGCTGGGCCGTTCGCCACCGCATCATCGTGGTCGCGATGACGCTCGTGACCTTCGTCACCAGCCTCTGGGCCTTCCAGTTCATTCCGCAGAACTTCTTCCCGCAGTCCTCGCGTCCGGAGATCCTCGTCGATCTCTGGCTCCCTGAAGGTACCAGCATCAAGGACGTCGAGACGCAATCGAAGGCGCTCGAAGCCAAGATCATGGACGACAAGGATAAGAAGTTCGTCGCCACCTATATCGGCGAGGGCGCGCCGCGCTTCTTCCTGCCGCTCGACCAGCAGCTTCCGAACCCGAACTTCGCACAGCTTCTGATCATGGCGAACGACGAGCCGGCCCGCGAACGGCTGATCGTAAAGCTGCGCGGCATCCTTGCTGAAGACTTCCCCGACATCAGGGGCAAGGTCGATCGCCTGTTCCTTGGTCCGCCGACCGGCTGGCCGGTGCAGATGCGCGTCATGGGTCCGGATCGTCAGGAAGTTCGCAGGATCGCCGACGAGGTGAAGGCGAAATTCCAGGCCAATCCGCTGCTCGGCGCCATCCATGACGACTGGCTGGAGCAGGTGCCTGAAATGAAGCTGGTCATCGACCAGGATCGCGCTCGTGCGCTCGGCGTCACCTCGCAACGCGTCCGCCAGATGCTGCAGACCGCCATGTCCGGCGCGCCGCTCGATGATTTCCGCGATGGCGAGGAGACGGTGTCGATCGTCGCCCGCGAGCCAGACCAGAACCGCTCGCTGCTGTCGGCGGTCAACTCGGTCTATGTGCCGACCGACTTCGGCGGCTTCGTGCCGGTCTCGCAGATTGCCAAGGTCGTGCCGGTTCTCGAGCAGGGGATCGAATGGCGCCGCGACCGCCTGCCGACGATCAGCGTGCGCGCCACGCTGCCTGATGGCGTGCAGTCCAACGACGTCGTGATGAAGATGTATGCCGAGATGCAGGGCCTGCGCGACAGCCTGCCGGCCGGCTACAAGGTGGAGATCCAGGGTGGTGCCGAGGATTCGGCCGAAAGCCAGGCCTCGATCGCCGCCAAGGCGCCGATCATGCTCGTCGTGATCGTGCTTCTCTTGATGGCGCAGCTGCAGCACTTCGGCAAGGCGATGCTGGTGCTGGCGACCGGTCCACTGGGGATCATCGGCGCGGCCGCCGCGCTCTTGATTTCGGGCGCACCGTTCGGCTTCGTGGCGATCCTCGGCGTCATCGCGCTGCTCGGCATCATCATCCGCAACTCGATCATCCTGATCGACCAGATCGACCAGGACATCAAGGCGGGCATGCACCGGCAGGAAGCGATCGTCGGCGCTGCCGTGCGCCGTTTCCGCCCGATCATGCTGACGGCGCTGACGGCCGTTTTGGCGCTGATCCCGATCTCGCGCGGCGTCTTCTGGGGCCCGCTCGCCTACGCCATGATGGGCGGGATTTTGGTTGCCACGGTGCTGACGATCCTGGTGCTGCCGGCGGCCTATGCGCTGTTCTTCGGCAAGGAGCCGAAGACGAAGGCGAGCGGGGAGGGGCATTCCAACAGCAACGAGGCGGATGATCGGCTTCCGCCGGCGATGGCGGCGGAATGAGAACGCAGACGGCGCGGTGAGAACCGCGCCGTTCTTGTTTTGGGGGGCTGACGTTTCTTCAGAGTTTGTGGTCAGTCCCTGATGCAGCTCCTTCAGAGTTTGTGAAAAGTCCCCTCCCCAACCCCTCCCCACAAGGGGGAGGGGCTTGCTGGGCGCACCCTTTTTGCCGAACCGAAACGTCTCACGGCCGCTCGTTACGAGAGCAGGTGCGGACGATGCCACGGGTTAGCTAGCCCCTCCCCCTTGTGGGGAGGGGTTTTGTTGCTTCGAGGGAACGGCTGCTCCCCGCTAACCCACGCTCTCCGCTTCCGCCTTCAGCCCCAGCAGCGCCGCGCCGATCAGCCCCGGCTCGACCCGACACTGGCTGCGGACCACGAGCGGGCGGTTGAATTTGCGGAGGATGCGCTGGCGCACGGCCTTGTCGAGTTCGGCGAGCAGCGGCTCGACGGACGAGAGGCCGCCGCCGACGGGGACGATGGTGGCGCCGGTGATGTTGATGGTCAGCGCCAGCGGCGAGGCGACGAGGTCGACGAAGACGTCGATGGTGCGCGTGGCATTCGGCTCGCCGTTCAGCCAGTCGGTGACGATCTCCTCGCTTGACCGGTCGAGGTCGTGCAGCGTCTTGTGCAGGCGTTCCATGCCGCGGGCGCCGCCGACGGTGTCGATGCAGCCCTTCTGGCCGCAGCCGCAGGGATAGGCCGGGATTTCCACCGGCGGGTGACCGGCGTGGGTGGCCATGATCGGGCCGTGGCCCCATTCGCCGGCAAAGCCGCCGGCCTCGTTGATCAGGCGGCCATCCGCGACGATGCCGCCGCCGACGCCGGTGCCGAGAATGGCGCCGAGCACGATGCGGTGGCCGCGACCGGCGCCGAGGCCGGCTTCGGCGATGGCGAAGCAATCGGCATCATTGGCGATCAGGATCGGCAGGCCGAGCTCGCGCTCGAGATCGGCTGCGAGGTTGCGGCCGTGGATGCAGGGGATGTTGGCGCAGGTGAGCGCCTGGGTGTCGGGGTCGACGACGCCGGCGATGGAGAAGGAAAGCCTGCTCGGCGTCTCGCCTGTTTCGGTAATGATGTCGCACAGCGTCTGAACGAAGGCGTTGAAGTCGTCCTTCGGCGTCGGACGACGGCCGAGCGGCGTGATGTCGGTTTCGGAATGGGCGATCCCGCCCTTGATGGCGGAGCCGCCGATGTCGAATGAAATGATCATTTCGGTCTGTCTGTTCCCTGGTCTTGCGCGTCTGCTCGCACCCTCTATCGCGATTTGCAACCCCGTTCGTCATTTCAGGCGGGCAGGGTGATGCGCGCCTCGAAGCCGCTGTCGCTGCCGCTGGCGGGTGACAGAAGCTCCAGCGTGCCGCCCATCTGCGAGACGATACGGTCGGCGATGGCAAGGCCGAGACCGGAGCCCGAGGCCGACGTCTTGCCACGGCGGAAACGCTTCTTAAGCGTCGCGATGTCCATTTCACGCAGCACCGGTCCCTCGTTGATGACGCGCAGCACGCCGTTGTCGGCGAGGCTGACGCTGACCGGGCCGTCCTTGTCGCCGTGGACGAGGGCGTTCTCGATGAGGTTGCGGGTGACGATGCCGAAGGCGTCCATGTCGGCATTGCGGATCAGCGTCGTGTCCTCGGCGGCGTCATAGTGCACACGCCCCTGCGAGCGGCTGTCGCGCTCGAAATCGGCGACGATCATGTCGAGCACCGGACGCAGGTCGGAGGAAGTGTCGCTGCCGCCGATGCCGGCTTCGGCGCGTGCGAGCTGCAAGAGCTTCTCGGCGAGACGCCCGAGGTTGACCAGCGATGTTTCGACCTGCCGTGCGCGGGTCTGCGTCGGTCCCGGGGGGAGCTCGTCGGCAAGGCGCTGCGTCTGGGCGAGCGCGCCGGCGATCGGGGTGCGCAGTTCGTGGGCGCTGTTGGCGGTGAATTCGCGCTCGGCCTCAAGCGCCGAACGCAGCCGGCCGAGCAGAAGGTTGACGGAGCGGGCGATGGGTTTCAGCTCGCGCGGGATGTCGCCGCTCTCGACCTCGGCCATGTTGCCGCTGTCCTTGGTGGCGATGTCGCGGCGCAACGCATCGATCGGCCGCAACGCGCGCCCGACGATGAACCAGATCGCGAAGATGCTGAACGGTATCAGGATGACCAGCGGAATGAGCAGCGTGACGGCACTTTCGCGCACGGCCTCGCGGCGGTTTTTGAAACGGTCGGCGACCTGCAGGAAGAGGGAGCCGTCGGCGGTCGCCTCGGTATAGATGCGGGCGGCGTCGGTGTCGTGGAAGCCGGTGCGGATCGGCGCGTCGAAGGGTTCGGCCGGCGCATCGTTGGAGCGCAGCACGATCTTGCCGCTGCTGTCGCGCACCTGGTAGGTCAGATACTCGCGGCTGGCGGCGGTGGCGAGCATGGCGACGCTTCGGGGATCGGTGTTCGACCGCTGGTTCATGTCGTCGAGGATCAGCGCCAGCAGGCGCTCGGTCGTCTCCTGCTGGGCGCTGTCGAAGATCTCGTCGAACTCGTGCTGCATGACGCGTATGCTGAGGCCGATGGCGGCCAGCCAGAACACCACCATCACGGTGGTCAGCGCGAGGATGAGGGGACGGGTGAGGCTGCGTTCGCGTTTCATGGTCATCCGAGTGTATAGCCGATGCCGCGGGCGGTGCGGATGCGGTCGCGGCCGATCTTCTTGCGCAGCCGGCTGACATAGACTTCGACGGTGTTGCTCTCGATTTCCGAACCGAAGGCGTAGAGCGCTTCCTCGATGCGGTCCTTGGGAACGATGGCGCCGGGCCGGGCGGTCAGGAGATCGAGTACCGCCCATTCGCGGCTGGTGAGGATGATCGGCTCGCCGCCGACCGAGAGCTTGTGTTGCGGGCGGTCGATCTCGATATCGGAAATGCGCAGAACCGGATGCGGATTGGCGTCGTAACGGCGGGCCACCGCCATGATGCGGGCCTCGAGCTCGCCAAGGTTGAACGGCTTGACGAGATAGTCGTCGGCGCCGGCGTTGAGCCCTTCGATGCGGTCGGAAATCTGGTCGCGGGCGGTGAGGATGATGACCGGCACCTTCATGTCGCTCTTGCGCAATTGGCGCAGGAAATCGACGCCGCTGCCATCGGGCAGCTGCAGGTCGAGCAGGATCAGACCGTAATCGACCGGGTGGGCGGCGGCTTCGGCATCGGCCAGGTTCTGGACCCAGTCGACCGCGTGATTGGCGGCGATCACATGGTCGCGGACGGCCCCGCCGATCATCTTGTCATCTTCAACCAGCAGAATACGCACGGTTTTTCCCTCGATTGCCGTAGGCCATCAGCAGCGGTTCAGGCCGCAAGAGGCTTGGCTGCGAAACATGGCGGCGAAAAGGCGCGGTGGCAATCGCCGGTGACGCCATGGTTGAAAATAGTCGTCGCTTTCGAGCAAGGCGCTCGACATTTGCCGGAATTTTGTTTTCATCTGGCGCAAAGACGATTCAAAGCCACATCCCTCCGGGCCTGCCCGGACCAGCCTGCGCGGTGACGATTGACATGGTGAAAAGACCTGAAACACAGGGACGGCTGGACGATGCGGCGCGCGCCGGCTGGCTCTACTATGTCGCCGGGCGTACGCAGGACGAGATCGCGACATCGATGGGGATTTCGCGGCAATCGGCGCAGCGGCTGGTGTCGCTGGCGGTCGCCGAGCGGCTGATCAAGGTCCGGCTCGACCACCCGATCGCCGCCTGCCTGGAACTGGCCAACGCCGTGCGCAAGAAGTTCGACCTCAAGCATGTCGAGGTGGTGCCGAGCGATCCGGGTTCCAGCTCAGCGATCGTCGGTATTGCCGAGGCGGCGGCGGCCGAGATCGAGCGCTGGCTGAAGAGGACCGATCCGATCGTGCTGGCCGTCGGCACCGGCCGAACGCTGAAGGCGGCGGTCGATCAACTGCCGGCGATCGAATGCCCCAACCATCGGATCGTGTCGCTGACCGGCAACATCGCGCCTGATGGATCGGCGGCCTATTACAACGTCATCTTCAGCATGGCCGACGCCGTGAAGGCACGGCATTTTCCGATGCCGCTGCCGGTCCTCGTCACCTCGGCAGAAGAGCGCGAGACGCTGCACGCGCAGCAGCTGGTGCGCTCGACGCTCGACATGAGCGCGCAGGCGGACGTCACCTTCGTCGGCATCGGCGAACTGGGGATCGACGGACCGCTCTGTGTCGATGGCTTCCTGGAAAAGGACGAGATGATGGAGCTGATGCGCAATGGCGCCGTCGGCGAGATCTGCGGCTGGATTTTCGATGGTGAAGGCCGGCTTCTGGACAACCCGATCAACGAGCGGGTGGCATCGGCGCCGATCCCCTCGCGCGATTCGTCCGTGGTCATCGGCATCGGCAAGGGCAAGCGCAAGTTCAAGGCCATCAAGGCGGCGGCGCTGGGGCATCAGATCAACGGTCTGATCACCGACGAGGAGACCGCCGAGTTTTTGCTCAAAGCCTGAGCAAAAATTTATTCCTATTGAAATCAGATATTTAACTCTATGTTTCGCGCATGCAGCAACGAATGGAGATTGACATTTGTTGCGTCAGGATGAGTAATTGCCCATGAGCAAAGCGAATGCTCGCTAACATCTTCTGGGAGGAAGATATGACATTTAAAACTTTTCTGCTGGGCGCCTGCTCGGCATTGGCTTTTGCTGGCGCGGCTTCGGCCGAAACGCTGACGATCGCAACCGTCAACAACGGTGACATGGTCCGCATGCAGAAGCTGACGGACGATTTCAAGGCAAAGAACCCCGGCATCGATCTTGAGTGGGTAACGCTCGAAGAAAACGTGCTGCGCCAGAAGGTCACGACCGATATCGCGACCAAGGGCGGCCAGTACGACGTTCTGACGATCGGCAACTACGAAGTGCCGATCTGGGCCAAGCAGGGCTGGCTTCTGCCGCTCGAAAACCTCGGCGACAAGTATGACGCCAAGGACCTGCTGCCCGCGATCAGCGCAGCGCTGACCGTCGACAGCAAGCTCTACGCCGTGCCGTTCTACGGCGAAAGCGCGATGATCATGTATCGCACCGACCTCTTCGAAAAGGCCGGTTTGAAGATGCCCGACGCTCCGACCTGGGACTTCATCGCCGACGCGGCGAAGAAGATCACCGACAAGGACAAGGAAGTCTACGGCATGTGCCTTCGCGGCAAGGCCGGCTGGGGTGAGAACATGGCGTTCCTCACCGCGCTCGACAACTCCTTCGGCGGTCGCTGGTTCGACGAAAACTGGAAGCCCCAGTTCGACAGCCCGGAATGGAAGGAAGCGCTCGGCTTCTACGTCAACCTGATGAAGGAAGCCGGCCCTCCCGGTGCCTCCTCGAACGGCTTCAACGAAAACCTGGCGCTCTTCCAGACCGGCAAGTGCGGCATGTGGATCGACGCGACGGTCGCCGCTTCGTTCGTCTCCAACCCGAAGGACTCGACTGTCGCCGACAAGGTCGGTTACGCGCTGTTCCCGACCAAGGGCGAGATGAAGAACCACGGCAACTGGCTGTGGTCGTGGAACCTTGCCATCCCGGCAACCTCCACCAAGGCTGAAGCCGCGCAGAAGTTCGTCGCCTGGGCGACCGACAAGGCTTACGGCGAACTGGTCGCGAGCAAGGAAGGCTGGGCAAACGTTCCTCCGGGCACGCGCACCTCGCTCTACGAAAACGCGGATTACCAGAAGGCCGCTCCGTTCGCCGCCAAGACGCTCGACGCGATGAAGGCCGCCGACACGCAGAAGCCGACCGTCAAGGCGGTGCCTTATACCGGTGGTCAGTTCGTGGCGATCCCTGAATTCCAGGGCATCGGTACGGCCGTCGGCCAGCAGTTCTCGGCAGCCGTTGCCGGCCAGATCTCCGTCGATCAGGCCCTGCAGAGCGCACAGCAGCTGACGACCCGCGAAATGACCAAGGCTGGTTACATCAAGTAAACCTCCTGAGAACGGCGGAGTGCCCGGCACTCCGCACCCCTAAGGCCGCCGAGTTGCCCGAATTGCATCGGCGGCCCTTTTTGTCCCTGGGCCTTGCAGCCATCCGCTTTCAGAAAAGACGGTGAACCATGGCAACGTTACACACCCGCTCCGCGGCGCGCATGATGATGACACCCTCGGTGTTGCTGCTCTTCGCGTGGATGATCGTCCCGCTCGTGATGACGATCTACTTCTCGTTCATCGACTACAATCTGCTGATGCCGGGCGACAACCGCTTCGTCGGCTTCCTCAATTACCATTTCTTCCTCACCGACCCGGCCTTCTTCGACGCGTTGATCAATACGCTCGTTCTGGTCTTGAGCGTGCTTGTGATCACCATCGTCGGCGGCATCGCGCTGGCGCTGCTGCTCGACCAGCCCATGTTCGGCCAGGGGATCGTGCGCATCCTCGTGATCGCGCCGTTCTTCATCATGCCGACGGTCGCCGCGCTGGTGTGGAAGAACATGTTCATGAACCCGGTCAACGGGTTGTTCGCCTATATCGCCAAGCTGTTCGGCCTGCAGCCGCTCGACTGGCTGTCGAACGCGCCGCTGTTTTCGATCATCCTGATCGTCGCCTGGCAGTGGCTGCCGTTCGCCACGCTGATCCTCCTGACCGCGCTGCAGTCGCTGTCGGAAGAGCAGAAGGAAGCGGCCGAGATGGATGGTGCGGGCTTCTTCTCGCAGTTCGTCTACATCATCCTGCCGCACATGGCGCGGGCGATCACCGTCGTCATCCTGATCGAGACGATCTTCCTGCTCTCGGTCTTCGCCGAAATCCTCGTTACCACCAACGGCGGCCCCGGGACGAGCAGTACGAACCTTACCTATCTCGTCTACAACAGGGCCTTGCTGCAGTTCGATATCGGCGGCGCTTCGGCCGGCGGCATCATCGCGGTCATCCTCGCCAACATCGTTGCTATCTTCCTCGTCCGCATCGTCGGCAAGAACCTGGAGACCTGAGATGGCCAGACGGATCACAACCCAGCGCAAGGTGATCGTCACGGCGATCGCCTGGACCATCGGCATCGTGCTCTTCTTCCCGATCCTGTGGACCTTCCTGACCAGCTTCAAGTCGGAAGCCGACGCCATCGCATCGCCGCCGCAGTTCCTGTTCTTCCACTGGACGACCGAGAACTACGCGGAGGTGCAGAGCCGATCGAACTACTTCAGCCACTTCCTGAACTCGGTGATCATCTCTTTCGGCTCGACGCTGCTGGGGCTTCTGATCGCGGTTCCGTCCGCCTGGGCGATGGCGTTCTCGCCGACCAAGCGCACCAAGGACGTCTTGATGTGGATGCTGTCGACGAAGATGATGCCGCCGGTCGGCGCGCTCATCCCGATCTACCTGCTCTTCCGCAATACCGGCCTGCTCGACAGCCGCCTCGGCCTCGTCGTCGTGCTGATGCTGATCAACCTGCCGATCATCATCTGGATGCTTTACACCTACTTCAAGGAAATTCCCGGCGAGATCCTTGAGGCGGCGCGCATGGACGGCGCCTCGCTCAGCAAGGAAATCATCTACGTGCTGACGCCGATGGCGGTGCCGGGCATCGCCTCGACGTTGCTCCTCAACATCATCCTGTCCTGGAACGAAGCCTTCTGGACGCTCAACCTCACGGCCTCGAAGGCTGCGCCGCTGACGACGTTCATCGCTTCCTATTCCAGCCCGGAAGGACTTTTCTACGCCAAGCTTTCGGCAGCATCGACCATGGCAATCGCCCCGATCCTGATCCTCGGCTGGTTCAGCCAGAAACAACTCGTCCGCGGCCTGACGTTCGGCGCGGTGAAATAAGAAACAAGGGAGAGAAACATGGGCAGCATTACCCTTCAGAAAGTTTCGAAGGTCTTCGGCGAAGCCAAGGTCATCCCTTCGATCGACCTCGAGATCAAGGACGGCGAGTTCGTCGTCTTCGTCGGCCCGTCGGGCTGCGGCAAGTCCACGCTGCTGCGGCTGATCGCAGGCCTCGAGGATGTCAGCGGCGGCAAGATCGTCATCGACGGCAAGGACGCGACCGAGACCGCGCCTTCGGAACGCCGGCTCGCCATGGTCTTCCAGTCCTACGCGCTCTATCCGCATATGAGCGTGCGCAGCAACATCGCCTTCCCGCTGAAGATGGCGGGCATGGCGAAGCCCGAGATCGACAAGAAGGTGGCGGACGCAGCCCGCGTCCTCAACCTCACCGACTATCTCGACCGCAAGCCGCGCGCGCTCTCGGGCGGCCAGCGCCAGCGTGTCGCGATCGGCCGCGCCATCGTGCGCCAGCCCTCGGCCTTCCTGTTCGACGAACCGCTGTCGAACCTCGATGCGGCGCTGCGCGTCAACATGCGCCTCGAGATCAGCGAGTTGCACCAGCAGCTGAAGACGACGATGATCTACGTCACCCACGACCAGGTGGAAGCCATGACCATGGCCGACAAGATCGTGGTGCTGAACCGCGGCAATATCGAGCAGGTCGGCTCGCCGATGGAGCTCTACTCCAAGCCGCGCAACCTCTTCGTCGCCGGCTTCATCGGTTCGCCGAAGATGAATTTCGTGCCGCAGGGCTCGCAGACGCTCGGCGTGCGCCCCGAACACATCCAGCTTTCGATGGAAAGCGGCGAGTGGAAGGGCAAGGTCGTGGTCGCCGAACATCTCGGTTCCGACACCTTCCTGCATGTCGATGTCGAGGGCATCGGCCAGATGACGGCACGCGGCGACGGCAACTTCCCGGCCAAAGCCGGCGACACCGTCTACCTGACCGCCGACAAGGCCCGCATTCACAGGTTCAACGAGCAGGGCCTCGCCATCTGAACGAGGCTTAAGGGGTGGGGATGACAGCGCGTGCCGGACGAGGTGCCCGGCGCGCCAGTACCGGGGTCTCTAGACCCTGAAGACCTTCAAGAGGACTGAGACATGACGTGCAAACTATCGCTGGCAACGCTTTCCGACGCGGCAAAGACAGCCGCAGTCCCTGCCTATGAGCGGGCGTCGCTGAAGGCGGGCATCGTGCACTTCGGCGTCGGCAACTTCCACCGCGCCCACCAGGCAATCTATCTCGACGACCTGTTCAACAAGGGTGAGGCACATGACTGGGCGATCGTCGGCGCCGGCATCCTGCCGTCCGACGCGGCGATGCGAGACAAGCTCGCCGCCCAGGACTTCCTGACAACCGTCGTCGAGCAGGACAACAACAAGACATCGGCGCGTGTCACCGCGCCGATGATCGACATCCTGCCCGTCGGCGACGCGAAGACCATCATCGCCAAGCTCGCCGACCCGGAGATCCGGATCGTCTCGATGACGATCACCGAGGGCGGCTACTTCATCGACGCCTCCGGCAAGTTCAATCCTGATCATCCGGCGATCGCGGCGGATGGCAAGAACCCCGCCGACCCGAAAACCGTGTTCGGCCTGATCGTTGCGGGTCTCAAGGCGCGCAAGGACAAGGGTCTGGTGCCGTTCACCGTCATGTCGTGCGACAACATTCCGCACAACGGCGTCGTCACCCGCAACGCGGTCGTCGGCACCGCGGCGCTGTCCGATCCCGCCTTTGCCGACTGGATCAAAAACAATGTCGCCTTCCCGAACGCCATGGTCGACCGCATCACGCCGGCCACCGGGCAGCGCGAGATCGACCTCTTGAAGGACGTCTTCGACATCGAGGACAACTGGCCGGTCTATTGCGAAGAGTTCAAGCAATGGGTGCTGGAAGACAAGTTCACCGCCGGTCGCCCGGCGCTGGAAAATGTCGGCGTCACCTTCGTGCCCGATGTCACGCCCTACGAGCACATGAAGATCCGCATCCTCAACGGCGGTCATGCGGCGATCGCCTATCCGGCGGCGCTGATGGACATCCATTTCGTGCACGACTCGATGGAGGATCCGCTGATCCGCGCCTTCCTCGCCAAGCTCGAGAAGGAAGAGATCATCCCGATCGTGCCGCCGGTGCCGGACACCTCGCTGACCGATTACTTCGCGCTGATCGAGCATCGCCTGCTCAACCCGAAGATCGCCGACACCATTCCGCGCCTGGCGCAGGACGGCTCGAACCGGCAGCCGAAGTTCATCCTGCCCTCGACGCTCGACAACCTGAACCAGGGACGCGACGTCATCGGCCTGTCGTTGGTTTCGGCGCTGTGGTGCCGCTATTTCGCCGGCAAGACCGATACCGGCCAAGACATCGTCTTCAACGATGCCAGCGCCGACCGGCTGCACGATGCGGCAATCAAGGCCAAGGACGATCCGATGGCGTTTCTCGCCTTCGACGACATCTTCGGAGAAGTGGCGAAGTCCGAGCTCTTCCGCAAGCGCTTCGCGCATGCGCTGAAGACGCTGTGGGAAAAGGGCACGCGCGAGACCCTGCAGCTCTATCTCGACGACAAGCTCGCGGGATAAGCACCGCGCGGCGGGCGCTCCCCGCCGCGTCATCCGCTCATTCCGTTTGGATGTCCCGAACCCTGGTTGGACGTGTCATGACAGATGCTGAAACACGGCTTGTGATCTTCGATTGCGACGGCGTGCTCGTCGACAGCGAGCCGATCTCGGTCAGCGTTCTCGTCAAGGCGATGAACGATCTCGACGTGCCGATCACCGAGGACGAAGTCTACGGCCGTTTCCTCGGGCGCAGCCTCGCGACCGTGATCGAGACAATGAAGACGGAATATAACGTCCATCCGGGCGAGGCTTTCCTGGAGCAGATCCGCACCGATCTCTACGCGCGCTTCCGCAAGGAGCTGAAGCCGATAGACGGGATCGGCGCCACCATCGATGCGCTCGATCTTCCCTGCTGCGTGGCTTCCTCCAGCCAGGTGGAACGCATCCGGCTGTCGCTGACAGTGACCGGGCTGATCGACCGGTTGCCGCATATCTACAGCGCCTCGATGGTCAAGAACGGCAAGCCGGCGCCGGATCTTTTCCTGCATGCGGCGAAGGAAATGCAGGTCGATCCCGCCAACTGCGTTGTCATCGAGGACAGCCCGGCCGGGATAGAGGCGGCGAAGGCGGCGGGCATGACGGTGTTTGCCTTTACCGGCGGTTCGCACGCCAATTTCGCCGGCTATCGTGCTGAACTTGAGCGACTTTCTCCCGACGCCACGTTTGACGTGATGCCGGATTTGATACACCTTGTCCGAACATTCAAGCAGGACGGGATTCACTCTTAATGCCTCAGCATGTGGTCGCGGTCGATATCGGCACGGGCAGCGCGCGAGCCGGCGTCTTCGACGCTTGCGGCAGCCTGCTCGGCAAGGCCGAACATCCGATCATCATGAACCGGCCGCGCGAAAATCACGCGGAGCATGATTCCGAGGACATCTGGTCGGCCGTCAGCATTGCCGTGCGCAAGGCAATGGAGCAATCCGGCGCGCCGCCGGAATCGGTCGGCGCCATCGGCTTCGATGCCACCTGTTCACTGGTGGTGCGCGATATCGACGGGGCGCAGATCAGCGTCTCGACGGGCGGCGAGCGGCGCTTCGATACCATCGTCTGGCTCGATCACCGTGCGCTGAGGGAAGCGGATTTCTGCACCGCGACCAAGCATGCGGTGCTGGAGTATTCCGGGCACTTCATGTCGCCCGAGATGGAAATGCCGAAGCTGATGTGGCTGAAGACGAAGCTCCCCGGCACCTGGATGAACACCGGCTATCTCTTCGACCTCGCCGATTTCATGACCTGGAAGGCGACCGGATCGCTGTCGCGCTCGCGTTGCACGCTGACGGCCAAGTGGAACTACCTCGCGCATGCGGCAAACGGCTGGCAGACGGATTTCCTGGAGGAGATCGGCCTCGGCGATCTCCTCGAGCGGGGGCATCTGCCGAAGGATACCGTGGCGGTCGGCAATAGCGTCGGGACGCTGACGCAGGAAGCGGCGTCGGCGCTCGGCCTCACCACCGCTTGCCATGTATCGGCGGGGATGATCGACGCCTATGCGGGGGCGCTCGGCACGCTCGGCGGCGACGCGCATGATGCCGAAAAGCTGGATCATCAGCTGGCGCTGATCGCCGGCACGTCGAGTTGCATCGTCTCCTTCTCGCAGACGCGGCGGCCGAGTCACGGCATGTGGGGTCCATATTACGAGGCGGTACTGCCGGAAACGTGGCTGGTCGAGGCCGGCCAGTCGGCCACCGGCGCGCTGCTCGATCATGTCGTCAGGATGCATGCGGCCGGCGGCGAGCCGACGGCGGCGCTGCACCAGAGGATCGCCTCACGGATCGCGCAGCTGCGCGCGGAGGAGGGAGATCTCTTCGGCCAGCGTATCTCCGTGCTGCCGGATTTTCACGGCAACCGTTCGCCGCTCGCCGACCCGCATGCGGTCGGCGTCGTCAGCGGCTTGTCGCTCGATACCTCCTTCGATGGACTGTGCACGCTCTACTGGCGCACCGCCGTCGGCATCGCGCTCGGCATTCGCCATATCCTCGATCACATGAAGGGCCACGGCTATGTGCCGGACACGCTGCATGTGGCCGGCGGGCATGTGAAGAACCCGGTGCTGATGGAGCTCTATGCCGATGCCACCGGCTGCACGGTGGTGGTGCCCAGGATGAACGAGGCGGTGTTGCTCGGCACGGCGATGGCCGCGGCCGTCGCCTGCGGTCTGCATGAGGATCTTGCCGGTGCCGGCAAGGCCATGTATCCGGGCGGCGAGGCGCGGGCGCCCAATCCCGCCAAGCGGGCCGTCTACGATCGGGATTACCGCAAGCTGCTCGCCATGTACCGGCACCGCGCCGAGCTGGAAGCGATGGACTGAACCTTGCTCGCCGAAAAACCTTCGCGCCGGACTATTGACCTGCGCTCTCGCCCAGCAATCCGCCGAATTCATCCATGCGGCGGGCACGGGCGCCGGCTTCCTCGCCGGCGGCATCGATGACGGCGGCCGAAAGACAGTCGAGCAGCGCCATCAGCGGCGGCAGGTTTTCGTCGTCCTCGCTGCGCGCATGCGGCAGGGTGAGCACAACGTTGGCCTGATCGGGCAGCCAGTTGGAACCTTGGGTCGTTATCAGCACGACCTTGTAGCCGTAGCGCCGCGCCGTGCGCGCGAGCAGGCGGGCCTTGCCGAAGCGGCGACCGTCTATGACGACGAGCACGGCGTCGTTGCCATTGAGACGGGCGAAGAGCTCCGCGAAGCGGCTCCCAGTGCCATCGAGCGCTTGTACCCCGTCGCGCGCGCGGGTCAGGCGCTGAGCGAAATGCGCGGCGAAACCGAAGAGGCGGGCATGGGTGGCGACGAAGACCTCGCGCGCACCCGAGATCATCGACACGGCTTCGGCCCACTGAGGCTGGCCGGTGAGGTGGTAGATGTGGTGGAGGGCGCGAATCTGTTCGGAGACCAACAGCGCCAGCGGCTTGCCGCTGGACACGTCGGCCTGCAGCTCGCTCATCGAGGTCTGCATTTCGCTCGGCGAGATCGCCGGCGTTTCCCGGATTTCGATCTTGATGCTGTCGAGCCCCTGGTATCCGAGCGCGCGCAGGAAGCGGCCAACGGTCATCGGGCTGAGGTCCAGCCGGTCGGCCACCGAGGCAGCCGTCTCGAACGGCAGATCATTCAGATGTTCAGCGAAATACTTGGCGATGCGACGCTCGGCGGGCGTGCCTGACTTGGCGTACTGGCGGAGCTTGTGAACAAAATCTTCCACGGCAGCAGTCCCGATTTGTGCGGAATCCTATGTCGGATGCGCGAGGGCAACCTTGCCGTTTGCAACTGTTTCCGGAAGCTGCGGTTCAGCGCACAAGCAATTGCATGATGTATGTGAATATATACTAAGATATACTTTTAAACAAGATTCGCGCGCATTGATACGGCTTTCTCTCAGCCTTGCCGTTTAAAGTTCGGATTCCTACATGCGGGATGCAACCGGAGACGTCAGAATGATCCTCGAAGCCGCCCGCCTTTCCGCCATCAACCTGTTTGCGGCGGAGACACGATCGGTGTTCTGGAAGGTTCTCGGGCTGACGATCCTCGTGCTGATCGGCCTCTGGCTGGCGCTGCGCAGCGCCTTTGTCTCCTTCCTGTTTCCCTGGATCGCCGATTTCTTTCCGGCCATGCCGGAGTGGGCGGGGTGGCTGAGCTTCGTGTTCCTGATCGTGGCCGGTATCGGGCTTGCGCTCGGACTGGCGCTTTTGCTTTCGCCCGTCACGGCGCTGATCGCCGGCCTGTTTCTCGACGATGTCGCCGAGGTCGTGGAGAAGCGCGATTATCCCGACGACGTGCCGGGCACGGCGATGCCGCTCGGGCCGGCGATGGCGAGCTCGCTGAAGTTTCTCGGCGTCGTGATCCTCGGCAATATCGTGGCGCTCTTCCTGCTGTTCATTCCAGGCGTCAACCTGATCGCCTTCTTCCTCGTCAACGGCTACCTTTTGGGACGGGAATTCTTCGAGTTCGCCGCCATGCGCTTCCGGCCGCCGGAAGAGGCGCGGCTGTTTCGCCAAAAGCATGCGCCGACGGTCTTTCTCGGCGGCCTTGTCATCGCGGCGTTCCTGGCGATCCCCTTGGTCAACCTGCTGACGCCGCTGTTTGCCGCGGGCATGATGGTGCACCTGCACAAGCTGCTGTCGCGCCGGGAGCTCGGCGTCCGAGTCTGAGATTATTCGACGGCCTCTCCGATCACCTGCGGCGGCAGCTCCACCAGCGGGGCGGGCACGTCGCAGGTCTTCTCGGGCGACCGACAGAGATCGGCGATGACACAGCGCTCGCATTCCGGACGGCGGGCCTTGCAGGTGTAGCGGCCGTGCAGGATCAGCCAGTGGTGAGCATGATAAAGGTAATGCTTCGGGATCACCTTCATCAGTCGCGCCTCGACCTCGTCGGGCGTCTTGCCCGGCGCCAGCCTGATGCGGTTGGCGATGCGGAAGATGTGGGTGTCGACGGCCATGGTGGCCTGGCCGAAGGCCATGGAGAGCACGACGTTGGCGGTCTTGCGGCCGACGCCCGGCAGCATCACCAGCTCGTCGCGCGTCTCAGGCACCACGCCACCGAAGACATCGACCAGCATGCGCGACAGGGCAATCACGTTCTTCGCCTTGTTGCGATAGAGGCCGATGGTCTTGATATAATCGCGCACCTTCTCCTCGCCGAGATCAAGCATCTTTTCAGGCGTGTCGGCGATCTTGAAGAGGGCGCGCGTCGCCTTGTTGACGCCGGCATCGGTTGCCTGCGCCGAGAGCGCGACGGCGACGACGAGGGTGAAGGGGTTGGAATGCTCGAGCTCGCCTTTCGGCTCCGGCCGCTGGACGGAGAAGCGGCGGAACATCTCCTCGCGTTCGGCCTCGCTATAGACGGAGCGGACCGTCGTCGCCTTCTTGCGACGGACCGTGATTTTCGCGGGCTGCGACGATGTGGCGGATGATTTGAGTTTCGGACTGGCCATGGAAAATCTATACTCGGCAGCCATGATGGAAAGCAACGCCGACAGCGCCGACGAACAGCCTGTTTTCGCAGCCGAACTCTTTCCCTACCGGTCGCTCGGACGCAAGGGATTCAGGGTGCTCCTGCTGCTGACCGGCGGCTTCTGCCTGGCCTATGGGATCTATTTCATCTCCAGCGGCGCCTGGCCGATCGGCTTCTTCTTCGGGCTGGATTTCCTTCTGCTCTACGGCGCCTTCAGGCTGAATTACCGTTCTGGACGCGCCCGCGAGATCGTCACGGTGTCGCGGACCGATATTTCGGTGCGCAAGTTCGCGCCCTCGGGGCGGATGAGCGAGCATCATTTCAACCCGTTCTGGACGCGCTTCCTGGTGCAGCGGCACGACGAGATCGGCATCCTGTCGATGCGCATTTCGGGCGAGGGGCGGGGGACGGATATCGGTTCCTTCCTCAATCCCGATGATCGCGAGAGCTTCGCCAAGGCGTTCAAGCGGGCGCTGGCGACCGTCACGCAGCGTATCTGAGCCGATACCGGTACAGGCGCAAGAATCGGGTGGCTTGCGCGGCGCGACTTGACTATCTCCTGGTTACAAGGAGAAAGATCATGAACATGGTAGCCAAGCTGAACCAAGACGTGACGCCCGACGGTCCGGATTACGAGATCGTCCGCCAGGTGATCGAGCTCATCACCGAGGATTACCGCGACCAGCCGTCGCTGGAGACGATCGCCGCGCGGCTCGGTCAGTCACCGACGCAGCTGCAGAAGACCTTCACCCGCTGGGCCGGGCTTTCGCCCAAGGCCTTCCTGCAGGCGGTGACGCTCGACCATGCCAAGCGGCTGCTGCGCAAGGAGGAGTTGCCGCTGCTGGAGACCTCGATCGAAGTCGGGCTGTCCGGCCCAAGCCGGCTGCACGACCTCTTCGTCACCCACGAGGCGATGTCTCCTGGTGAATGGAAGGCGCGGGGCGGCGGCCTGACGATCCGCTACGGCTTCCATCCTTCGCCCTTTGGCATCGCGCTTGTGATGATTACCGATCGCGGTCTCGCGGGCCTCGCCTTCAGCGATATCGGCGACGAGGTGGCCTGCCTCGAGGACATGACCTGCCGCTGGCCGAATGCGCAGTATGTCGAGGATCGCGACGCAACAAGCCCCTATGCCGAGCGCATCTTCCAGCCCGGCCGCTGGACCTCTGACCAGCCATTGCGGGTGGTGCTGATCGGCACGGATTTCCAGGTGCAGGTCTGGGAAAGCCTGCTGAAAATTCCCTTCGGCAAAGCCGTGACCTATAGCGACATCGCCAGCGACATCGGTCGTCCGACGGCGATGCGGGCAGTGGGGGCGGCGGTCGGCGCCAACCCGATTTCCTTCGTTGTGCCGTGCCACCGCGCGCTCGGCAAAAGCGGAGCCTTGACCGGCTATCATTGGGGCCTGACGCGCAAGCGGGCGATGCTCGGCTGGGAGTCCGCGCAGGCCTGACAGCCGCAATCTCCGGTCCGCCATCAAAAACCCGGGAATCACAGGCCTCATTTCATGGCTGATTCGGGGTTGGGACCGAGGGAGGCGGAAATGAAGTCTGGACGGATCGGGTGTGAAGTCTTCTGCGTATCGGCGGCGCTACTGGCGCTGTCGGTGTCGTCGGCTCTGGCGGAGTGCCGGTCGGCGACCGAGAGCCCGGCATGGCCCGAGGTCGCGCGGGCGATCTCGACGGCGAAACTTTGCGAACAGCTGCCGATGGGGCCGAACCGGACGGCCAGCCTGCGGATCGTTTCCGCCGATGTCTGCTCGAACGGAGACGGCATCGCGTCGCTTAGAGCCACCGCGCAACTGACCTGCGAGACCGGCGACGACGCGCTGTTCGAGATGCCGCCCGTGGATGGCAGGGTGCTCGCCACCGTCTCGCTCGACGTCAATGCCTGCCGGATCACTGATACGCATCTCGAAATCGACGGGGACCTCGGCGGCTTGCTGTCGCAGCTTCCCGATACCCAGGAATATGGGCGGCAGTGGGCGCAATCGCAGCTGTCGCGCCTGTGTAGCCTGAAGGGCTTTTAGGCCGCTTCGGCCAGTTCCAGCAGCGCCTTCGCGGCGCTCTCGTCTGTTATCAGCGTGTTGCAGCCGATGCGCTTGATGGTGGCGTTGATGGCGACGGCGCGGTGGGCGCCACCGGAGGAGAGCACGATGTGCTTGGCCTTCTTCAGCGTGTCGAGATCGACGGACATGACGCGGCTGTTGATCGAGTGGTCGATCGTGTTGCCGTCCTTGTCCAAAAAGTTGAACATGGTGTCGCAGACGCAGCCGGCGTCGATCAGCTCCTGCAGTTCGCCCTTTGAAATCCAGCCTTCCGACAGCGAGGTCGAGTGCGGGCCGATGTCGCCGCAGCTGACGATGGCGAGATCGAGTGTTTCCGCGAGCCGGTAGATGGCGTCGAGGCCGCATTTCTCGATGAGGTTGCGCTTGGTCTCGGTGGAATCGACGAGCAGCGGGGCGAGGAACATGTAGCACTCGGCGCCAAGGTGGCTCGCCAGCCGCCAGGTGTAGTCGATCGGGTTGGTCTGGTGGACGGCAACGACGCCCCCGAGAAGCGAGACGACCTTGCAATTGTCGCGTCGTGGCGGGCGGAAACTCGAAAGCGACGCCGTCATCGTGCGGCCCCAGCCGACGCCGATCGTGTAGTTGTCAGGAATGGCTTCGGAGAGAAACTGCCCGAGCGCCAGACCGACGCTTTTCGCCAGCGTGTTGGCGTCGCTGTTGACGGGTGCCGGCACGACGATCGCCTCATCCAGGCCATAGACACGCTCCAGCTTGACCGAGAGCTCCACGCAGTCGCCGATGGAATCGTTGATCCAGATCTGCACCTCGCTACGCTTCATCGCCTCGTCGAGCAGGCGGATAACGGTGGTGCGGCTGATGCCGAGCTGCTCGGCGACATCTTTCTGCGTCAATCCCTGATTATAGTAGAGCCAGGCTGCGCGCAGTCTGAGGGAGGAAGCTTCCGAATAGGCGGTGTGCGTGCCGCGTTTGAGCTTGACCACATCTCCTCCTCGACGAATTGCGCCCTAGATCACTCTTATATCCAAGGCATGTGACTGTCCGGCGATAATGACGGGTGTGACACTTATGTCAATTGAAATGCACAAATGTCCTTGACATATAGTGATCGGAATAGCGATAGTCGTTCTCAAGACGTCGCTCTGTCCGTCCGAGGAGGCAATGTGGGCGCATACGGGAAATCACGACCGGCCGTCATGTCATTGGCAACCGAAGCCGCGTCGCGCTCTTGCCGATGTTCGTCTCCCTGCTGTGACAGACGATGACCATTTCACATGCAGCATACGGACCTGTCCGTAGATCACCTCTTTGCCGGGCGCGACGCGTTCCGGTCCGCAGCTCAAGTCAAAAGGACTATTGATCATGGCATCCAAACTTGACCAACTCCGCGAAATTACCACCGTCGTCGCCGACACCGGTGATATCGAAGCCGTAGCCCGCCTGAAGCCGGTCGATTGCACGACCAACCCGAGCATCGTTCTGAAGGCGCTCGGCACGCCGATGTTCGCCGACGCAATCACGGAAGCCGTTTCCTGGGGCAAGAAGCAGGGCGGCAATTCCGAAGCCGTTGCTTCCGCCGTTGCCGACCGTCTCGCCGTTTCCGTCGGCGCCGCGCTCTCCAAGCTGGTTCCCGGCCGCGTTTCGACCGAAGTCGACGCCGACCTCTCCTTCGACACCAAGGCATCGGTTGAAAAGGCGCACAGCATCATCGCCGGCTACAAGGAACGCGGCATCGAGAAGGATCGCATCCTGATCAAGCTCGCCTCCACTTGGGAAGGCATTCGCGCCGCCGAAATCCTGCAGAAGGAAGGCATCGACTGCAACCTGACGCTTCTCTTCTCGAAGGCCCAGGCGATCGCCTGCGCCGACGCCAAGGCGTTCCTCATCTCGCCCTTCGTCGGCCGTATCCTCGACTGGTACAAGAAGTCGACGGGCAAGGAATTCACGCCTGAGGAAGATCCGGGCGTACTCTCCGTTCGCGAGATCTACAACTACTACAAGGCCAACGACATCAAGACGATCGTCATGGGCGCCTCGTTCCGTTCGGCTGGCGAAATCGAAGCACTGGCCGGTTGCGACCGCCTGACGATCGCGCCGAACCTGCTCGACGAACTGTCGAACGACCAGGGCAAGCTGGAGCGCAAGTTGTCGCCCGAGGGTGCCAAGCCGATCTCCAAGATCGCCGTCGACGAGAAGACCTTCCGCTGGATGATGAACGAAGACGCCATGGCGACCGAAAAGCTCGCCGAAGGCATCCGCGCGTTCGCCAAGGATCTCGGCACGCTCCGCGCCATGGTCACCAAGGAACTGCAGCTCGCAGCCGCCTGAGGCTTTTGCGGGTAGTTGATTGGAAGGGGCGGTGCCGGTGGCGCCGCCCTTTTTGCGATGCGGGGGCATCGCCACATCGACCTAGTTTCTCTCCAGAACGATGATGAGGAGAGAAGACGTTGAGGCGAATTTTTGCTATTGGACTCTCTATGGTTGAGTCGGAGAGTCGATATGACGAAAGAGCCTAAGAACCATGGCAAGCCGTGGTCCCCGGAACAGGTCAAGGAATTGAAGCAGCTTGCCAAGGAAAACACGCCAACCCGTGTTATGGGCCTGAAGCTGGGACGAACGCCTGAATCGGTTCAATCGAAGGCAAGCAGTGAGGGGGTTTCTTTGAAGCCAACAAATCAAAGCCCCTACAACCGCCGGCCAACGTGACGTCTGCGATCCATCGGCGGCGCGACGAAGATAAACGTCTGTGACGTCAAGCCGAAAGTCTTATACCGCCCAGATGCGCTTGGCGTTGCCCTGGTAGAGCTTGTCGCGCTCCTCGGCGCTGCAGCCTGATGTCAGCGCATGCGTGGCGGCCACCCATGGCGTGAGGCCGCCGCCGAGCGTGCAGACCGGCCAGTCGCTGCCCCAGACAACACGATCCCAGCCGAAGCTTTCGATGGTATGCTCCACATAAGGTCGCAGGCTTTCGACCGACCAGTTTTCAAGGTCGCCATAGGCGATGACGCCGGAGATTTTGGCTGTGACATTGGGGCGGCGGGAGAATTCGGTGATGCCGTTTAGCCAGACGGCGCTCATCCCTGACTTGATCGGCGGGTTGGCGCAATGGTCGAGGATGAAGGGAACATCGGGATTGAGATCGACCAGCTCGATAATGCGGTCGAACTGATGCGGGAAGACGCAAAGGTCGAAGGTGAGGCGGGTGCTGGCGAGACGGCGGATGTTTTCGCGGAAGAGTGGCGCTTGCGAGGTCTCGTCCGGCGCCACGTGCAGCACGCGGCGAAAGCCCTTGACGAAGGGGTCGGCGAGGCATCGTTCCAGATAGGCGGCGAAGCCTGTGTCCTCCGGGCGACAGGCGGCGATGGCGCCGTGCACGAGGCTTCCGGGCCGCTTGCCGATTTCCCTGATGTAATCCGTCTCGTCGGCCATGCGTTCGGGCGCGACGTCGACTTCCATGTGCAGTACGTTGGAGATGTCGCAGCGCAAGGCGTCGCGAGCATAATCCTCGTAGAGATTGTCGCGGTTGAGCGCACCTGAAGCCGCCAGCCAGGGATAATCCAGCCGCTTCCTGTCAACGATGTGCAGGTGAGTATCGAAAAGCATGCGGCTCCTCCCATTCATGCCGTTTGTCGTCCCGACCCCGCTTCCTGTCCGCGATCACAGACGCCGGCGGAGCCTTATCGGCCTTGCCTCGCACTGTCTCGTTCTCCCGGTGGACAATGTGATTGACGGGGTGGTGAATATATTGTTTGCATATGAATGAGTGCGCCGCAAGCGCCACGCAGCATGGGAGAGGTCATGAGTCACGGTCTGGAAGGCAGGAAGGTCGTCATCACGGCGGCCGGGCAGGGGATCGGTCGCGCCAGCGCCGAACGCTTCATTTCGCTCGGCGCGCATGTCTATGCCACCGACATCAACGAGGCGACGCTTTCCACGCTCGAAGGCGCCGAGAAACACGTGCTCAACGTGCTTGATGGCGATGCCGTTCGCGCCTTTGCAGCCGAGATCGGCGCGATCGACGTGCTCTTCAATTGCGCCGGCTTCGTGCATGCCGGGTCCATCCTCGAGTGCGAGGAGAAGGACTGGGACTTCTCGTTCAATCTCAACGCCAAGGCGATGTACACGACCTGCCGCACCTTCCTTCCCTGGATGCTCGACAAGGGCAAGGGCTCGATCGTCAACATGGCGTCGGTCGCCTCCAGCGTGAAGGGCGTGCCGAACCGCTTCGCCTACAGCGCGTCGAAGGCCGCCGTGATCGGGCTCACCAAGTCGATCGCGTCGGATTTCGTCGCCAGGGGTATTCGCGCCAACGCCATCTGCCCCGGTACTGTCGACAGCCCGTCGCTGCACGACCGCCTGCGGGCCACCGGCGATTACGAAAAGGCGCTCTCGGACTTCATCGCCCGCCAGCCGATGGGGCGCATCGCGACGCCTGAGGAGATCGCAGCACTCGTCACCTATCTCGCGGGCGACGAGGCCGGGTTCACGACAGGCCAGATCCATGTCGTCGACGGCGGCTGGACCGGCTGAAGCCATATTGCTCTTGCCGGTATCAAGCTGATATCAAAGGCAATCTGGCATCGGCGGAGCGGGACATGGCGGATCATACTGGCGGCGAGACAGGTCGCGTCATGCAGCTTCTGCGCAAGCACGCGATCTTTCTGATCGCCGTGCTCATCGGCTTCCTGGTGTTCCTGCTTCTGACGACGCGCGAGGTCAACGCCCGCAATGTGCTGGCGGGGTGGAATGTCTCGGCGGTCATCTTCATCGCCGCCACGTGGCGGCGCATGCTGCGGGCGAGCGTCGCGACGATCCGCAAGCGGGCGGCCGATCTCGACTTTTCCGATTCGCTTCTGATGTTCCTGTCGATCGCCGCGGCGCTGGCGAGCATCGCCGGAATCGGCCTGGAACTGCATCAGGTGAAGGAAGCCGAGCCCGGCGTGGCACTGACGCGGGCGTTGGTCGCCGTCGTCACCATCCTGATCTCCTGGGTGTTCCTGCACACGCTGTTTACCGTGCACTATGCGCATCGCTTCTACGGCGCCGATGACGACGGCGATGGCCTGAAGGGGGATGGGCTGAAATTCCCCGAAGGCGTAGAGGAGCCGGTCTATTGGGACTTTCTCTATTACTCCTTCACCATCGGCGTAGCCTCCCAGACGGCCGATGTGGCGACCAGCACGACCGTTATGCGCAAGCTGACGCTGCTGCACTCGGTGCTGTCCTTTCTCTTCAACACCACCATCCTGGCGCTTGCCATCAATGTCGGGGCAAGCCTCCTTTAGGCTGAATGGCGATGCCCTTCGAAGTCGTGTATTCAATCAACTCCATTACCCGGGGTTGCTGTCATGGACATGGTGTCTCGCGAGAAACTGGCGATGCTGGCGGGCTGCGACGACGCCCGGCTGCTTGAGATCGAGCGGCTCGGTATCATCGAGCCCGGCACAAATGGTTATGCCGTCAGCGACGTCAGCCGGCTGCGGCTGGTGATGGCGCTTGAAGAGGCAGGCATCGGCCTGGACCAATTGGCCGAGGGGCTTCAGCGCCAGGTGTTCTCGCTGGAGTTCGCCAGCCAGCTGATCTTCGATCCTGTGACGATATCGGAGACATCCATTGGCGAGGCTATGGTGGATTCCGCGATCGATCTTGCTGATATCAACGCGCTGCGTTCGAGCGCGGGCTTGCCGTTGCTGGGTCCGGAGCAACCGCTCAGGGAAGACGATGCCGAATTCATGCAACTGATCGCGCAATGCGCCGCTCTCGGCGCGTCGGCCGACGGGATGCAGCGCGTGTTGCGCGTTTCCGGCCAATCGATGCGGCGGTGCATCGACGCCATGCGCGACCTCTTTCGAGGCGAGGTCGAGGACCCGATGCTGAATGCCGGACTGAGCTATCGCGAGGTGCTTGCGGCGGGTGCCGCGAAGCGGCTGGCGCTGCAGCGCATCGGCGTGCGCGTGCTGTTTCTGCTGCAGCGGCGGATTCTGGAGGAAGCGGTGTTCGACAATGTCGTCGGACGGCTGCAGGACGCGTTGCACGAACAGGGGCTCGACAGCGGCCGCGGCGATGAGGAGATGCCGGCGGTAGCCTTCGCCGATCTCGCCGGTTTTACCGCGCTCACCCACGATATCGGCGATGCCCGGGCGGCGGAGAAAGCGGCACGCTTCGAGGCGCTAGCACAGCAGCTGTCGCTGAGCTGCGGCGGGCGGATCATAAAGCCGCTCGGCGATGGGGTGATGATGCTGTTTCCGGATGCCGGTGCCGCCGTGGAGACGTCGCTGTCGCTGGTCGAGCAGTGCTCGGCGCATGAGTTGCCTGAAGTCCGATGTGGCGTGGCAACGGGGCAGGTGGTGCCGCGCGATGGGGATATCTTCGGGCGAACGGTCAATCTGGCGGCGCGCATCGTGGCGGCGGCCGAACCCTCGCAAATACTCGTCTGCGGCAGCACCCATGGCGCCACCGCAGACGAGAGACAGGATCTGGATTTCTCGGCGCTGGACCCGAAGCCGCTGAAGGGCTTTAGCGATCCAGTGCCGCTGTTTTCCGTAGACCGGAAACTATAGCAGCGACGTCATAGTATCGCCTGACCGGCCATCAGCGCCAGGATCAGGAAGATCACGAAGATCACCAGCGCGATGCCGAAGAGAACGCGGGCAATCGTGGCCGTCGCGGCCGAAATCCCGGAGAAGCCGAAGAAGCCTGCGATCAGCGATATCACGAAAAAGATGAGAGCCCATTTCAGCATGGAACATTTCCTTCTTGTTGGTCCCGTAGAAGACGCGCCAGCTCGAAAAAGGTTCCATATCCAATGAGATAGCGGTTCGATTTGTCCGCTTCGTACAAGATGCGCCGGCGCGGTGGCCCACGCCGGCGTTGTGATTTCAAGTCGCGTCGCGCTTATCCGTGGTTGATCATCACGTGGCGGACGGCCGTGTAGTCTTCCAGTGCGTAGACGGACATGTCCTTGCCGTAGCCCGATTGCTTCAGGCCGCCATGCGGCATCTCGTTGGTGAGCATGAAGTGGGTGTTGATCCAGGTGCAGCCATATTGCAGGCGGGCGGCGGTCTTCATGCCGCGGCTGATGTCCTTGGTCCAGACCGAGGACGCCAGGCCATAGTCGCTGTCGTTGGCCCAGGTGACGGCATCCTCGACATCGGTGAAGCGGGTGACGGAAACGACCGGGCCGAAGACCTCGCGGCGGACGATCTCGTCTTCCTGCGTGGCGCCGGCAATCACCGTCGGCGTGTAGAAGAAGCCCTTGTCGCCCGATGTATTGCCGCCTGTGGTGATCTCCATGTGCTTGTGCTCGCCGGCGCGGGCGACGAAGCTTTCGACGCGGTCGCGCTGGCGCTTGGAGATCAGCGGGCCGATCTCGTTTTCGGCGTCGTCGGCAAGGTTGAACTTGATCGAGGAGACCGCCGAGGAGAGGTCGGCGACGAACTTGTCGTAGACCTTGGCGTCGGCATAGATGCGGCAGGCTGCGGTGCAGTCCTGGCCGGCATTGTAATAGCCGAAGGTGCGGATGCCCGATACGACCGCGTCGATATCGGCGTCGTCGAAGACGATCACAGGGGCCTTGCCGCCGAGTTCCAGATGGGTGCGCTTGACGGTCTTGGCGGCCGCCTGCAGCACCTTCTTGCCGGTCGCAACATCGCCCGTGATCGACAGCATCGAGATCTTCGGGTGGTTGATCAGCGCGTTGCCGACGCTTTCGCCGCGGCCGAGGATGACGTTGACGACGCCCTCTGGCAGGATGTCGGAGAGGAGCTTGGCCATCTTCAGCGCCGTAAGCGGCGTCTGCTCGGAAGGCTTGAAGACGACGGTGTTGCCGCCGGCGATGGCAGGCGCCAGCTTCCAGGCCATCATCATCAGCGGATAGTTCCAGGGCGCGATCGACCCGACGATGCCGACGGCGTCGCGGCGGATCATCGAGGTGTGGCCGGGCAGATATTCACCGGCCACAGGGCCATGCAGGTTGCGCACCGCGCCGGCGAAGAAGCGGTAGCAATCGACGATGGCGGGGATCTCGTCGTTCAGAACGGCGTTGATCGGCTTGCCGCAGTTCAGCGCTTCCAGCGTCGCGAAGCTTTGGGCGTCCTTCTCGATCGCGTCTGCAATCTTCAGGAGATAGCCGGCGCGCTCGCCCGGTGTCGTCTGCGACCATGCCTTGAAGGCCTTTTCGGCGGCATCGACGGCGGCGTCGATCTGGCCGAGCGATGCTTCGGCAAGGCTCAGCACCGTCTCGCCGGTCTTCGGGTTGAGGATGTTTTCTTCGATCTCGGTGCCCGCTTCGAAGCGGGATCCAATCAGCATCGCGGTGTCCATGATGTTCTCCCTTGTTGTTGCTGGGCGGGATGGGGGTTATCCCGCGCCGGTTATTTTCCGCCGCCGGCGACCTGGTCGCCGTCGCGTGTGAGGTAATAGGCAGCCAGGATCGGCAGGAAGGTGACGAGCACCACGACCATGGCGACCACGTTGGTAACGGGGCGCTGGCGTGGGCGGATCAGTTCCTCCAGCATCCAGATCGGCAGTGTCGATTGCTGACCGCCGGTGAAGGTGGTGACGATGACCTCGTCGAAGGAGAGCGCGAAGGCAAGCATGCCGCCGGCCAGAAGCGCCGTACCGATATTCGGCAGGATGACGTGGCGGAAGGTCTGGAAGCCATCGGCGCCGAGATCCATCGAAGCCTCGATCAGCGAGCCCTGGGTGCGGCGGAAGCGGGCGACGGCGTTGTTATAGACCACCACGACGCAGAAGGTGGCGTGGCCGAGCACGATCGTCCAGACAGAGAAGGGGATATCGAACAGGCTGAAGGCCGAGCGCAGCGCGATGCCGGTGATGATACCAGGCAGCGCGATCGGCAGGATGACGAGCAGCGAGATCGCCTCTCGGCCGAAGAACTTCGTCTGGCTGACGGCGGCGGCGCAAAGCGTGCCGAGCACCAGCGCGATCGCGGTCGCGATGCAGGCGACCTGCACGGAAAGCCCAAGGGCGGCCCAGACATCCGGCCGGTTCCAGGCGATGCCGAACCATTGCAGCGTCAGCCCCGGCGGCGGCCACTGATAGCTCTTTTCTTCCGTCGTGAAGGCGTAGACGAAGATCAACAGGATCGGCAGGTGCAGGAAGAGCAGCCCGCCGGCGGCGGCGATCTTGAGCGCGCTCGGCGCGCGTTGGCCACGGTCAGAGCGCATCGAAGGCTCCCTGTTTCTTGGCCAGCCACAGGTAGACGGCCATGATGACGATGGGGACGACGGAGAAGGCGGCGGCGAGCGGCACGTTGCCGGCCGTTCCCTGCTGCGCATAGACCGCCTGGCCGATGAAGAGCCGCGAGGAGCCGATGATCTGCGGGATGATGTAATCGCCCAGCGTCAGCGAGAAGGTGAAGATCGAGCCGGCGACGATGCCGGGTAGAGCCAGCGGAAAGAGCACGGTGCGGAAGGTCTGGCCCGGCGTGGCGCCGAGATCCGACGAGGCCTCGATCAGATTGCCCTGCACGCGTTCGAGCGCTGCCTGCGTCGGCAGGATCATGTAGGGCAGCCAGACATAGACGAAGACGAGGAAGGTGCCGATATAGCTGACCGATAGCGAGTTGCCGCCGATGACTGGCAGAGCCAGCACGCCGTCGAGCAGCCAAGCCAGATGCAGTTTGGCGAAGAACCAGGTGAGAATACCCTCCTTGGCGAGGATCAGCTTCCAGGCGTAGATCTTGACGAGATAGCTCGACCAGAGCGGCAGCATCACGCCGAGATAGAAGAGCGCCTTCCATTTCCCCTTGGCGTAACGGGCGGCGTAATAGGCGATCGGGAAGGCGACGACGGCGGAGGCCAGCGTCACCAGCGCCGCCATCAGCACGGTTCTGACGATGATGTCGAAATTGGTCGGCGACAGCAGCTGGGCATAGGTTGCCAGCGTGAATTCGTAGTTCACCAGGCCGGAGAAAT
Source organism: Rhizobium sp. S152 (assembly GCF_030380735.1). Taxonomy (GTDB): domain Bacteria; phylum Pseudomonadota; class Alphaproteobacteria; order Rhizobiales; family Rhizobiaceae; genus Rhizobium. The sequence goes on from NZ_JAUDRZ010000004.1 coordinate 87,035, forward strand.
CGTCGATCGAAAAGAAGCTCTGCAGCAGAAGCGCCAGGAGCGAGCCGATATAGATGATGCCGAGCCAGAGCAGCGGCGGCGTCAGCATCAGGAAGAGCAGCAGCTTGGGGCGGCGCCAGAACATGTCGGAGAGCCGGCCGAAGAAACCACCGCGACCGGGCAGGATCGAGGTCGCCGTCTCCTCGTGGGTGAGCCCGATCGCGGTCATGCGGCGTCGTCCATGTAATGCACGTCGACGGGCTGCCACGACAGGCGGACATCGGCGCCGACTTCGGGCACGGTGGCGCCGGCGGGAAGCATGACATGCAGGCGCGTGCCTCTGGCGGCGACGGTGAGGCGCGTGGCGGCGCCGAGGAAGCTGGCGTTCTCGACACGGGATTCGACGCCGTCGCCGGTGATGCGGATAGCCTCGGGGCGCAGGCTCGCCCAGCGCTTCTCGCCGCCGATCGCGGTCATCAGGTCGGGGGCAATCACATTGGAGGAGCCGACGAAATCGGCGACGAAGCGGGTCTTCGGTCGGTTGTAGATATCCTGCGGCGTGCCCTCCTGGACGATACCGCCATCGTTGAAGACGGCGACCCGGTCGGCCATGGAGAGCGCTTCGCCCTGATCGTGGGTGACGAAGACGAAGGTGATCCCCAGCGCGCGCTGCAGGCCCTTCAGCTCTTCCTGCATCTGCTCGCGCAGCTTCAGGTCCAGCGCGCCAAGAGGTTCGTCGAGCAGCAGCACGCGGGGCTTGTTGACCAGCGCGCGGGCCAGCGCCACGCGCTGCCTCTGGCCGCCTGACAGTTGGCCGGGTTTGCGGGCGCCGTAGCCGGGGAGTTTTACCAGCTCCAGCGCCTGTTCGGCGGCCTTGGCGCGTTCCGCCTTGCCGACGCCCTTGACCATCAGCCCGTAGGCGACGTTGTCGAGGATGTTGAGGTGCGGGAAGAGCGCGTAGTCCTGGAACACGGTGTTGACGTTGCGCCTGTAGGGCGGCACGCCCTCGGCGGTCTCGCCGAAAATCTCGATATGCCCCGCCGTCGGCTGCTCGAAGCCGGCGATCAGGCGCAGGCATGTGGTCTTGCCCGAACCCGACGGCCCCAGCATGGCGAAGAACTCGCCCGGCGCGATCTCGAGATCGACGCCATCGACGGCACGAACGGCGCCGAAATGGCGGGAGACCTTCTGGAAACGGACGGCGGGGGTCATTTGGGGGGCTCCGATCTGATATGCTCTGGGTGGTGCGGGGAATGAAGACCCCGCCCCAAACCCCTCCCCACAGGGGGAGGGGCTTAACCTGCTGCACCCTCTGCGGCCATTCGAAGTCTACAGGGATGAGCGAGGCGTTGCCGCTCTAGCCCCTCCCCCTTGTGGGGAGGGGTTGGGGAGGGGAGTTGCCACAAGCCCAGAGGGCTGCGGCCAGACGTTATCTCCCCCCGATCACCCCAATATAATCCGACACCCAGCGGTGATACGGCACGCACTCGCCCTGTTCGCACTTGGCGGTCGGCGTTCTCCAGAACTTGATCTTGTCGAAGTGATCGTAGCCGTTGTTGGCGCAACCCTCGTCGGTCATCAGTTCGTTGCCCTTGCAGGCGGCGGGAACCGAGGGAACGGCGCCAAACCAGGCGGCGGCGTCGCCCTGGACCTTGGCGGACAGCGAATGCTCCATCCACATATAGGCGCAGTTCGGGTGCTCGCTGTCGGCATGCAGCATGGTGGTATCGGCCCAGCCGGTGACGCCTTCCTCGGGGAAGGTGGAGGCGATCTTCTGCTTGTCCGCCTGCATCAGGTTGACCTGGAAGGGCCAGGAACCGGAGGCGACGACGCCTTCGTTCTTGAAGTCGTCGATCTGGATCATCGCGTCGTGCCAGTAGCGCGAGACGAGCTTGCGCTGGCCACGCAGCAGGTCGAGGGCGGCCTTGTACTGGTCCTCGTTGAGCTCGTAAGGGTTCTTAATGTTGAGTTCCGGCTTGTGCGCCATCAGGTAAAGAGCGGCATCGGCGATGTAGATCGCACCGTCATAGGCCTGCACCCGGCCTTTGTTGGACTTGCCGTCGGGCAGCGTCTCTTCCTCGAACACCACCTTCCAGCTCTTCGGCGCCTCGCCCTTGAAGGCGTCGGTGTTGTACATCAGGACGTTCGGCCCCCAGAGGTAGGGGACGCCGTAGTGCACACCTGATACCGTATACCAGGGCGCGTCCTGCAGGCGCTTGTCGACGTTCTTGAAGCTCGGGATGAGATCGGTGTTGATCGGCTGGACTTTCTTTCCGGCCACCAGGCGCAGCGAGGCGTCGCCCGAGGCGGTGACGAGGTCGAAGCCGCCTTCATTCATCAGCGACACCATTTCATCGGAGGTGGCGGCGGTCTTCACCGAGACCTTGCAACCGGTCTCCTTCTCGAAACTGGTAACCCAGTCGTAATTCTTGTCGCTTTCGCCGCGCTCGATATAGCCGGCCCATGCCACGATGCTGACGGCGCCTTCGCCCTTGCCCAATTCCTTCAGCGGCTCGGCCGCCACGACCTGCGTCACGAAGCTCAGGCTCGCGAGCGCGACCGTGCACGATTTCAGAAGATATTTCATCTGATGTCTCCCGGTTTTGGTGCCACTTCGTGGCGTTTTGTTCCCGGCAGAAAAGGTGACGCGAAAAAGCCGCTTTCGCAAATTCATTTATCAGAAAGGCGATATCGGAATTTCCGATAGATGACTTTGCTAGCGTACTCGCCCCGAGCGCATGGCCTCGGCGATGCCGACGAAATCGCGGGCCGCCTGCGGCAGGCTTGAGCCCTTGCGCCAGACCATGCCGACCTGCACGACCGGCAGCGCGCCGGAGACGTCGCGGCTTTCGATGCGGTCGCCTTCCAGCGACCAGGGCCGATAGACGAGATCGGGCAGCAGCGCCACGCCGGCGCCGGTCGCGACCAGGCTGCGTACAGCCTCGACGGATCGGGTGCGGAAGGCGACGTGCGGGCGGGCGCCGAGTGCCGAGAGCAGCTTGCCGGTGTTCTCCTCGATTTCGTCGACGGTCAGCATGATCAGCGGTTCGCGGGCGATATCGGCGATCGAGATAATGTCGGCGGAGACCAGCGGGTGACCCATGGGAAGCCAGAGGCGGTAGGGCGACGTCTCGAGGATCTCGGCCTGCAGCGCCATGCGGTCGCGCAGATTGGAGATGACCATGACCGCGACATCGAGCTCGCCGCCGACAAGCAGATGCTCGAGATAGCCGCCATTGTCCTCGATGGCCGAAACCTCTACGCCGGGGCAGGCGCGGCGATAGCGGGCGAGCAGGTCGGAGAGCACGTAGCCCGCGACCAGCGAGGTGACGCCGATGTTGAGCGTGCCCGAGGGAGCGCTCTGCTGGCCGGAAAAGCTGGTGCGGGCATCCGAGACAGTGGCGAGGATCTTGGTCGCATGGCGCAGGAACTGGTGGCCGTTGTGGGTGATCGTCAGGCCACGCGGATGCCGCTCGAAGAGCTGCACGGCGAGATCGGTTTCCAGCTCTTTCAGCGCTTCCGTAACCGAGGATTGCGAGATCGAGAGATTTTGCGCGGCACGCGTTACCGAGCCCTGTTCCGCCACGGCGACGAAATACTGAAGCTGACGAAGAGTGAAGGCCATGCACCGTTAGAGCACGCGCCGAGGCGGAGTGACAAGTGCCCGCCATCCCGGACCTTTTTTGGTACTAATCCCGTAGTGATGCAAAGTTGGAGGTCGTACTTAAGCATTCCGAAACGTCATTTCTCTAGCGTCCAAGCCACTTGCGTTGCGTTGGAGTTTGTTAATGGCGGAGCAGCGGGCTTGAAGGCCCTCCTGCGTATCTTCCGGCCTTCCCGGAAACTGGTTCTGATTGTTGCTGGCGTCGTCCTGCTCGGGGGCGTTTCCGGTGGCGCTGCCCTGTATATCGGCAAGGACAGAATTCTCGGTCCCTCCGCGACCATGACCAACGGCATGGCCTGCACCGACGTCAGCCTGGTGACGATCAAGAAGCAGGATCACGTCTGGATCCGCAAATACATCAAGACCGAGCCTACGGACGGCATGACGCGCGTGAAGACCGCGCTCAGGGTCGCCAAGGCCGTCTACGAGGCGCAAAAGCCGGATCTCGTGCAGGTCGTGGTGCTCGACGCCAACGGCCCGACGCTGCGCTCCGACATTCGCGGCCGGGCGATCGGCGCCGATGTCGTCTATATTCCCAATCCGGATCCTGTCGTCGAAAGCCTCGACGGCAAGACCTACACGGCTCGTTATTACGACGGGGCAGCGGCCGCAAATGGCCTTTTCTTCGGAGAGCGGGTCGATCTGCCAGACGACGAGATTACGACGCTGAATGCGTCGTTCAAGGATGTGTCCGATTGCGTCGACCCGATCGCCGTCGCATCGACGGAAGGCGGCGAGGGCGGAGCCAAGGCGAAGGGCAAGGGCAAGGAAGAGAAGTCCGCCGAAGGCGAAGGCGGAGAGAAGGCCGAGGGCGAGGCGGCGCACGCCGCATCCGGCGGGCACTGATCAGGCGAAGCCTGCACCTTCCATTTCACTACAGACATGAAAAAGGCGGCGCATCCTTTCGGACGGCCGCCTTTTCGCATGTCGGTAAGGCTGCCTAGTCCGCCTTGGCCTTGCGGGCCGGGAAGAGGATGACGTCGCGGATCGACGGGGCGTTGGTCAAGAGCATCGTCAGGCGGTCGACGCCGATGCCGAGGCCGCCGGCGGGCGGCATGCCCTGGTCGATGGCGTCGAGGAATTCGTCGTCCAGCTGCTTGTCCTTCTCGCCGCGGGCATGCGCCTGCTCGAGCTGCTCGACCATGCGGCGGCGCTGCTCTTCCGGATCGTTGAGTTCCGAGAAGGCGTTGCCGAGTTCCCAGGCGTTGCAATAGGTCTCGAAACGCTCGACGAGGCGCGGCTCGCCCGGCACTTCCTTGGCGAAGGGCGAGATGTCCTTCGGGAAGTGGGTGACGTGGCTCGGCTGGATCAACGTGCCCTCGACCTTCTCCTCGAAGATGAAGGCGAGGCATTCGCCCCAGGTCCAGTCTTTCTCGACTTCGAACCCGGCGGCCTTGGCGGCAGCGCGGGCTTCCTCGTCGGTCTTGATGGCGAGGAAGTCGATGCCGGTCACTTCCTTGACGGCGTCAGGCATGGGCACGCGCTTGAACGGGCCCTTGAAGGAAAGCTGCTTGTCGCCGAAGGGGAATTCCGTGGTGCCGTGCACCTGCAGCGCCAGCTTCTCGAACAGGCGCTCGACGAGATCCATGATGTCCTCGTAGTCGGCATAGGCCCAGTAGCACTCCATCATGGTGAACTCGGGATTGTGCCTGGTGGAGACACCTTCGTTGCGGAAGTTGCGGTTGATCTCGAACACCTTGTCGGTGAGACCGGAGACCAGCGTACGCTTCAGGAACAGTTCCGGCGCGATGCGCAGGTACATGTCGAGCTTCAGCGTGTTGTGATGCGTCTTGAAGGGCTCGGCGGTGGCGCCGCCATAGACCGAGTGCAGCATCGGCGTCTCGACTTCCATGAAGCCGTCGTCTTCCATGAAGCGGCGAATGCCCGAGAGGATCTTCGAGCGCTGCTGGAAGCGCAGCTTCGATTCCTCGTTGCTGAGGATATCGAGGTGGCGCTTGCGGTAGCGGATCTCGACGTCGGCGATGCCGTTCCACTTCTCCGGCATGGGGAGAAGCGACTTGGTCAGCATGGTGATCTCTTGCGCGTTGATCGACAGTTCGCCGCGCTTGGTGCGGCGCACGGTGCCCGTCACGCCGATGATGTCGCCGATGTCGATCATCGCCAGCATCTCGCGGGCGGCCTCGGGCGTCACGTCCTTGTGGCTGAAGATCTGGATCTTGCCGCCGGCGTCATGGATGTCCATGAACATGCCGGAGTTGCGCGAGGAATAGACGCGGCCGGCGACGGTGACGACGTCAGTCGTCTCAATGTCGGATTCCAGATCCTTGTACTTCTCGGCCAGCTCGGCATTGGTGATGGTGCGGTGGAAATGCGCCGGATAGACGTCGCCGATCTTCTCGCGCAAGAGCTTCAGCTTCTGGGCGCGGACCTCGGTCGCGTCGGAGGAGAGGGTGGCGGTTTCGGTCTTGTCGGTCATGTCATTTGCCTCATCGATGGGCATGGAATCTTGTCGGTTCAGGTGGCTTGCGCCGGGCTCGGCTTAACCCTCCCCCTTGTGGGGAGGGTCGGAGCGAAGCGGAGGGGAGGGGTTTTCTTGGCGAAGACCCCTCCCCAACCCCTCCCCACAAGGGGGAGGGGCTTCTCCGCAAATTACTTCGGTCCCACCAGCGAGGCCACGGCCTGGGCCGCCAGTTTCAGCCGCTGGCGCACGACCGAGCGGCCGAGGATGGCCATACTGTCGAACAGCGGCAGCGAGCGCGACGAGCCGGAGACGGCGACGAAGAGCGGTGCGACGATGACCTTGAGCTTCTTGCCCATGCGGTCGCCGATGGCGCGCAGTTCGGCTTCGATCGATTCGACGTTCCATTCGAGGATCTTTTCGAGATCCGGCTGCACCGTGTTCAGGATCTCGAGGATCTCTTCCGGCGGCGACTTGATCTTGGCGAAGGCGGAAGGATCGAGGTTGAGGTCCGATTTCAGGAGGAAGCCCATCAGCTCCGGCAGTTCGCCGAGCTTCGAGATGCGCGACTGCGACAGCGCCATGCCGGCCTTGAGGCGATCGTTTTCCATCGCCCAGGTCAGAACCCGGCTCTGGAACTCTTCTTCCGACATCTTCTCGCGGATCCAGCGGCCGTTCAGCCAGTCGAGCTTCTGGATGTCGAAGATGGCGCCGGCCTTGGAGAGGTTTTCCGGGTCGAACTTGCCGGCCAGTTCCTCGATGTCGAGCAATTCCTCGCCTTCGGCGATCTGCACGAAGAACAGGCCGAGGAAGTTCATCAGCGCTTCGGGGATATAGCCGAGCGCGGAGTAATAGGAGATCGAGGTCGGGTTCTTGCGCTTCGACAGCTTCGACTTGTCGGCATTTCTCATCAGCGAGAGATGCATGAACACCGGCTGGTCCCACTCGAAATAGCGGTAGAGCAGGATGTGCTTCGGCACCGAGGCCAGCCACTCCTCGCCGCGCGCGACGTGGGTGATCTTCATCAGATGGTCGTCGATGACGTTGGCCATGTGATAGGTCGGCATGCCGTCGCCCTTGATGAGCACCTGCATGTCGACACTGTCCCACGGGATCGAGACGTCGCCATAGACGCCGTCGGTGAAGTCGCAGGAGCCCTCGGTCGGGATCTTCATGCGGATGACGGAGCCTTCGCCGGCCGCCATCTTGGCCGAGACTTCTTCGGCGGAATATTTCAGGCAGAGACCGTCATACTTCGGCGGCTTGCCGGAGGCGCGCTGCGCCTCGCGCATTTCGGTCAGGCGCTCGGGCGTGCAGAAACAACGGAAGGCGTGGCCCTTGTCCAGCAGTTCCTGGGCGTAGGGCTGGTACATGTCCTTGCGGTCGGACTGGCGATAGGGGCCGTAGGGGCCGCCGATATCGGGACCTTCCGACCATTCCAGGCCGCACCACTTCAGCGCGTCGAGCACCTTGGTCTCGAATTCCGGCGTCGAGCGCGTGGCATCGGTGTCTTCGATACGCAGGATGAACTCGCCGCCGTGCTTCTTGGCGAACAGGTAGTTGAAGAGTGCGATGTATGCGGTGCCGACATGCGGCTCGCCAGTTGGCGAGGGAGCAATGCGGACGCGGACGCCGGAAGCTGTCATTTTATGTGCCCGTCAAATAAATGCCGGACGGCTTTCAGAGGGAAAGCGACGCTCGGCCGGAAAGAATTCAGATAACTGGATCAGGAAACCGGCCGGAAAAGGGCATTTCGCCCGCTTGCCCGGCCAATTGTCCGTTTGGCTGGCTTTAAGGCCATATTCGGTTGCAGACGTCAAGGAAAATGCCGCCCGCGCCGTCGCTTGCGCCAGTTCGGCACAGCCTTGGCATCACGCTTCTCAGGTGACCGGCCAGACCCACAGCAGCAGCGGCACGCTGACCAAAATGATGAGCAGCGACAGCGGCAGGCCGAGGCGGGGGTAGTCGCTGAAGCGATAGCCGCCGGGGCCGAAGACCAACGTGTTGCACTGGTGGCCGATCGGGGTCAGGAAATCGCAGCCGGCGCCGATCGCCACCGCCATCAGGAAGGCATCGGGCTTGTAACCCAGCGTCTCGGCGAAGCTGGCTGCAATGGGAGCCATGACGAGCACGGTGGCGGCGTTGTTTAGGAACGGGGTCACGGCCATGGCGGTGACCAGGATCAGCGCCAGCGCGCCGTAATGCGGCATCTGGGCGGCGAGATGGCCGAGCCAGCCGGCGATCAGCTCGCTGCCGCCTGTCGTCCTCAAGGTGTCGGAGACCGGGATCAGCGCGGCGAGCATGATCAGGATCGGGGCGTCGAGCGCCTTGTAGACATCGACCAGCGGGATGACGCGGAAGACGACCATGGCGAGCGCCGCGCAGAAGAAGGAGGTGGCGACGGGCACGACGCCGGTGGCGGTGGCCGCCATCGCGGCAAGCAGGATCAGCAGCGGCACATAGGCGCGGCGCGAGGTGCCGAGCATGATGTCGCGCTGCGCCAGCGGCAGGCAGGCGAAGTCCTGCAGGAAGGCCGGCAGGGTGCGCCGGCTTCCCTGCAACACCAGCATATCGCCGGCGCGCAACCTGACCTCGCTCAGGCGCTCGTTCAGGCGGTGGCCCTTGCGGGAGACGGCGAGCAGATTGACGCTGCGGCGGTTGGAGAGCGACAGCTGCCGCGCCGACCAGCCGACCAGCGGCGAATCCGAGGTGACGATCGCCTCGATCGAGGTCAGGTCGTTGCGCTCGGCGGGATCGGCGATCGGCTTGCCCGAGAGCTTGAGCTTTGCGTTCGACACCATGCGGTCGAGCGCATCGGGGCTTCCCTCGAGCAGCACCGTGTCGCCGGTTTTCAGCGTCACGTCGGGAAAGGGTGAAAGGCGGGTGTGGCCGCGCAGGATGGCAGTTGCCAGCGCATCGCCGTCGCCGAGCTTCAGGAGATCGCTGAGCGGCTTGCCCTCGACGGTCGATTCCTGTGCCACGGTGGCTTCCGAAAAATAGGCCTTGGCGTCGAGCGCTTCTTCGAGCGACGGGTTTTCGTTCTTTCTTTCAGGGACCAGCCAGTGGAAGAAGATCAAAAAGACGACGCCGACCAGCGCCAGCGTCGCACCGACCGGGGTGAAGTCGAACATGGTGAAGGGCGTGCCCGTTATCTCGCCGCGCAGACGCGAGACGACGATGTTGGGCGAGGTGCCGATCTGCGTCATCAGACCGCCGAGAAGGGCGGCGAAGCTCATCGGCATCAGATAGAGCGAGGGCGACTTGCCGCTCTTGCGGGCGAACTGGAAGGCGACGGGGATCATGATCGCCAGAGCGCCGATGTTCTTGATGAAGGCGGACAACACGGCGACGACGATCAAGAGCAGCGCGAGTTGCGTGTGCAGCGTGTCGAGATTGGGAAAGAAGCGCTTGATCGCGGTATCGACGATGCCGGAGCGGGCGACGCCGGCGCTGACGACGAGCGCGCTGCCGACGATGATGACGATATCGTCGCTGAAGCCGGAGAAGGCTTTTTCGAAGGGGACGAGGCCCACGGCGATCGCCAGAACCAGCGCGCAGCAGGCGACGAGATCGTAGCGAAAACGGTCCCATATGAAGACCGCCATCATCAGGCCAATGACGCCGAAGGCGAGTAACTGCTGTGTTGTCATGCCATTCCGGGAACAGAGTCAGGCGGCGGGAGACTTCCCGACGTTCGCGGATAACTGTGCCGCACGGCGATCAGTTCAATGCCGGCAATGAAAAAGACGGAACGCGGAATGGTTCTGCGCGATTGAGAGGGTGGCCGTGATTGGTGTATCAGCCGGCGATCGCCGCGTGGCCGCGATCCAAAAGGTGGAGCGAAGGGAGAATTATGAGCGAGCAGAAGCCTGAAACGATCGCGCTCATCAGGGCGGTCGCCGACAGTCCGAAGCGCGATAACAGCGTCTATCACCAGGCGATGGCCGAGGCTCGCCAGGCGTTCGAGCAGGCGGAGACGGCGCTTGATGGCCCGGTCAAGGTGAAGATCAAGACCAAGACGAAGCGCAACGGCGACTATGTGGTGAAATGGACCTTCAAGCGCATCAAGGAATGACCGCGCCGGATTTGGCAGGCGCGGCCTCGGAGAGAACAGGCGACGATCGGCCTAGTATTTCGACGGAACGTAGAGCTCGGGCGGCAGGACCTTGCGCTCGTAGTCCGGGTTGAAGACGCGCTCCGGCAGGGCAATCTCTTCGTGCGGCACGTCCTCATAGGGAAACTGCTGCAGCAGGTGATCGATGCAGTTCAGGCGTGCCCGCTTCTTGTCGTTGCCCTCGACGATGTGCCATGGCGCTTCCGGGATGTTGGTGCGCGCAAAGGTCTCTTCCTTGGCCTTGGTATAGGCTTCCCAACGGATGCGCGACTGCAGGTCCATGGGCGAGAGCTTCCACTGCTTCAGCGGATCGTGGATACGCACGAGGAAGCGCAGTTGCTGCTCCTCGTCGGTGATCGAGAACCAGTATTTCACCAGGCGGATGCCGGAGCGGACCAGCATGCGCTCGAATTCCGGCACGTCGTTGAAAAACTGCTCGACCTGATCCTCGTCAGCGAAACCCATGACCCGCTCCACGCCCGAGCGGTTGTACCAGGAGCGGTCGAACAGAACGATCTCGCCGCCGGCTGGCAGATGCGGGACGTAGCGCTGGAAATACCACTGCGACTTTTCACGGTCGGACGGAGCAGGGAGCGCCACGACGCGGGCGACGCGCGGATTGAGCCGCTGGGTAATGCGCTTGATGACGCCGCCCTTGCCGGCGGAATCGCGGCCCTCGAAGATCACCACCACCTTTTCCTTGTGATAGGTAACCCAGTCCTGCAGGCGGATCAGTTCCGATTGGAGGGAGATAAGTGCGCGGAAATAGTCGATGCGCGGCATCGAGGGCGGATGAGCCTTGCGGTAGATCTTGCGGATTTCCTCGGACAGCGCCGGTTCGGACAGCTCGAGTTCATAGTCCTCGTCGAGCGTATCGGCCAGTTCTGCCTCGAGCCAGTCGTGGGAGGGCGTGCCGTTCATCTTGGTCATCTCGAGATCCTGATTGGAGTGGTGAAACAGGGCTAAGTGAGGTGCATGACAACCGCGTGACAGGTTCGGTCAATTACATCGCAACTGCGCCGACTTGCGCCGCCTCGGATTGTATCGATAGTTTGCTTGATGCCCAAGCGATCGGGCGGCATTGCATTCGTCTTGATTTTATATCTTTAAATATATATTTTGAGGCTGCCGATGACATATGTCGTGCACTTCCATCCTGCTTTCATCACGGAATGGAAAAGCCTGGAGATGGGCTTGAAGGAATTGGTCGGCGAAGTTCTGGACCACCTAGAAGAGGACGGCCCTTTCCTCGGGCGTCCAGAGGTCGATACGCTCTCAGGTTCCAGCTACGCGAACATGAAGGAAATCAGGGTTGGTTTCGGACGGCAGGTGTGGCGTTTTGCCTTCGCTTTCGATCCGGCCCAAAGGGCCATCGTCCTTTGCGGAGGAGACAAGCAGGGCATGAACCAGTCGCTATTCTACAAGCAACTGATCAGGAAAGCGGATGAGCGGTTCGGTGCGTGGTTGAAGGACATGAAAAATGAGCACTGAGTGGAAGACGTTTCGAGCTGAACTACCCGAGGATGTGCGTGCCCGGCTCGACCAGAAGCGCCAAGAACGTCGTCTTGGCAAGGCATTGGCGGAAGTGCGCAAGGCCATGAACGCGACGCAGCAGGATGTTGCGGCGGGCGCCGCCATGACGCAGAACACGGTTTCGAAAATCGAACGTTCCGACGATGTCCTGATCTCCTCGGTCGTGCGCTACATGCATTCGATCGGCGGCGGGGTGGAGCTCCTGCTGAAAACGCCCGACGGGAAGGCGAGGCGCGTCGATTTCGATCCCGACATCTATGTGAAGCAGATCCTCTAGCCGACGGACCCGCGTCGTCCCTCACCGCTGGATTTCCGCCAGGGCCCTTTGCAACGGCGCGTCGGAGATCTGGATGAGGCCGGTGAAGGGGATGTCCATGTCGAGGACGAGATAGAGCGAGGCGGAGATCAAGAGCGCCGAGATGACGAACATCGAGACGACGATGATGTTGCGCGGCGCGCGGTAGCCGAAGCTTGCGAAGATCAGGACGAGCCAGGCCGCAAGCATGGTGATCAGCGGGCGGGGGATGACGCCTTCGGATTGTTCGACCAGGATCCAGCGCTGCTCGACGAGTTGCTGATATTGCTGGCGCGCTTCCGTCCATAGCGCGAGATGGCCGGGATCGGTGGGGTTCAGCAGCGCCAGACTGTTGCCGATCTCGTTCAGCGCCTGCTCGGAGGCGCGGTCGCCGCGCACCAGCGGATCGTCGATGCGGATCGGCTGCTGCAGCGCCCGTTCGACATAGGCTTCCAGCCGCGCCTTGGTCTCGTTGGCTTCCAGCCCGTAGGTGCGCAGCGTGCGGTCGAGGATGATGATCTGGGTGGAGAAGGCGTGGACGTGATCGTCGATGCCCTGGAAGGTGTTCTTCGACGAGTTGATCATCAGGCCGAAGACCAGCGAGGTCATCACCACGAAGATATTGGCGACGAGGCGGACGACCGTGTTGGTGTCGTCCTGGCGGTGGTGGACGGGAAGTTTTGAATAAGTAAGCATGGTGCCGATCGAGGCGACCAGCAGGCAGACACAGACCAGACCTGCCAAGAGCACTTCCCGCGTCATCTCTCCCCCTTCGACACCGCCGCCCAGTAGCGGCAGACTAGCGGGTTTGAAAGATTTTGCCAGCGAGGCCGATCTCGGCGCTGGACAAACGAGGCCACGGGTATAGCTTCCGAGCGCAATTTCCACTGGAGACTATAATGGCCGATATCCTGAACGTACCCGTCAAGCTGGCCGACGGACGTGAGACAACGCTCAACGAATACAAGGGCCGCGTCGTCCTCGTCGTCAACGTCGCCTCGAAATGCGGACTTACCGTGCAGTATGAGGGACTGGAAAAGCTCTATGAGGACAAGCGCGAGCGCGGCCTCGTCATCGCCGCTTTCCCGGCCAACAATTTCAAGGGCCAGGAGCCGGGCACAGACCAGGAGATCGTCGAGTTCTGCACGCTGACCTATGACGTGAAGTTCCCGATCTTCTCGAAGATTTCGGTGAAGGGCGACGACCAGCATCCGCTTTACAAGATGCTGACCGGCATGAACCTGCCGAGCACGGGCGAGGGGCCGATGCGCGAGAAGCTGGTGGATCGCGGTCTCGCCGAAGCCGGCGACAAGGGCGTTCTTTGGAATTTCGAGAAATTCCTGATCGGCCGCGACGGCAAGGTCGTCGCCCGCTTCGCGCCTGACGTGACCGCCGACGACCAACGGCTGGTGCAGGCGATCGACAAGGAACTGGCGGCCGGCTGATCCGGTCAGGCGCGGCGCAGCCGGCGGCGAAATTCGCTCGGCGAGCACCGTTCGCGATCCTGGAACAACCGCGAGAAATAGAAGGCGTCGTCGATGCCGATCGCGCGCGAGATCGCCTCGATCGCAAGGTCCGATGTCGTCAGCAGTTGCTTGGCATGATCGATGCGCAGGCGCAGCTGGAAGGCCTTGGGCGAGAGCCCGGTCGCGGCTGCGAAGCGCCGGCGCAGGGTCGCCGGCGACAGGCCGAATTCAGACGCGAGAGCCGCCATGTCGACCGGCATGAACGCCCGCTCTTCCAGCGCTTCCATGATCTTTTCGATCGTCGCATCCGCCGCCTTGCCGGCGGCCGCGCGCGATGCCTGTCGGGCGGCTTGGATGACGATCCTATGCAGCGTCGAGGCCGATGCGGCGAGATCGAGCGGATTGTCTTCGGCGAACTCGTCTTGCAGCGTGGTGAAGAGATGCCGCATCTCACGTGCGTTCTCGAGCGGCACCATCGGTGCTGCCTCGTCGATCAGGCGCTGGCGGAGCCATTCGTCGGCGAGGGCGCCTGAAAACAGCGCCCAGCGCTCGTCCCAGCTTTCGCCCGCATCGGGACCGTAGCCGTGCGCGATCCCGGCTGGAAGCCAGAACAGTGCCGGGCCTGATATCTCGATCGTTCCCACTTTCTCGCTTTGCAGCCAGCCGTGCCCGCGCTCCACCATCACGACCGCATGGGTCGGCAGTCGGCGGTTTTTGAGCCGGCTGGTGACGCGCTGTCGGCCGAAGCCTGTCACGGCCAAGCTTGTGGCGCCTGATGGAGGGGAGCGATAGAGCGCGATGGCAGTGTGGATCATGAGCGAAAAGTCCAGCCTTTTCTTCCGTCCATGGTCTTCCTCCTCGGTGCAGGCGATAAAGCGTCAGAGTATTCACTTGGGAGGTGATCGAAATGTCAAGTCTTGCGGTTCAGTCCTGCAATGCGTCCGCGATAGAGCTGTTCGCCGACGGCAAACGCCTGTCGATCACGCCGAACCGCATGGGGAGGCTGGAGGCGACGGATTCCGATATCGGGCTCGAAGCGATCCGCGAGCGCTACGAGAAGGACGGCTATGTCTGGCTGAAAGGGTTCCTGAAGAGGGACGAGGTGCTGGCGTTTCGCGGCTGGGTGTTCTCGCATCTGGCGCGGTCCGGGCTGATCGAGGCGGGGTCCGACCCGGCGCTCGGCATGGCATCGAGTGCCGACCCCGAGAAGCAACTGGCCGATCGCATCCTGATGGCGCTGGTGCGCTCGGCGGCCTATGAGGGGTTTTGCGCGCAGCCTCGGCTGACGCGGTTCATGGACCAGTTCCTTTCCGGTATCTCCTATCTCCACAAACGCAAGATCATGCGCTTCACCCGCCCCGGCACGCCGGCGGCGACGCCGGCGCATTACGATCTCGTCTATCTGCGCGGCGGAACGAGCCGGATCGTCACGGCCTGGATCCCGCTCGGCGATACGCCTGTCGATATGGGCGGGCTGGTCTATCTCGAGGGGTCGCATGCGATCGGCAAGCGGATGGAGGCGGAGTTTGCGGAGAAGAGCGTTGCGCTCTCGCCGGAAGAGCGGATCAGCGCCTATAACAGGAACATGAGCGAGGGTGGCTGGGTGTCGAAGGACCTGCCCGGGATGGCGGACCGCTTCGATACGCGCTGGCTGATTGCCGATTACGAAGCGGGCGATGTGGTTCTGCACAGCCCCTATATGATCCACGCGGCGACCACCAACCGTAGCGCCGAGAGCTTGATCCGGCTTTCGACCGATATCCGCTACCAGAACGTCGAGGACGAGATCGACGCGCGCTGGGCGAACCATTGGACGCTCGGCGACATGCTGTGAAAGACGGCCCTGATGCGAAAACGGGCGCGATCTGGTGGCCGCGCCCGTTTCGTTTTTTAGTGCAAGGTTTCCTTGCCGGTGCCGCGCTTTTTCTTCTTGGCGTTGCGAGCCAGCATGTTCAGCACTTCGACGAGCGCCGAGAAGGCCATGGCGGCGTAGACGTAGCCCTTGGGTACGTGGAAGCCCATGCCTTCGGCGATCAGCGTCATGCCGATCATCATCAGGAAGCCCAACGCCAGCATGACGATGGTCGGGTTCTTCTCGATGAAGTTGGCGAGCGGGGTCGCGGCGACAAGCATGACGGTGACGGCGGCGATGACGGCGACCACCATGATCGGCAGGTGCGGCGTCATGCCGACGGCGGTGATGATGCTGTCGACGGAGAATACCAGGTCGAGCACCAGGATCTGGCCGATGACGGCGGTGAAGCTGGCGACGACGGCAGCAGCCGCCGCGTCGTTCTCGTGATCAACAGGGTCCACGGTGTGGTGGATTTCCTTGGTCGCCTTCCAAAGAAGGAAGAGACCGCCGGCGATCAGGATCATGTCCTTCCACGAGAAGCCGTGACCGAAGACTTCAAACACCGGCGTCGTGAGCTTGACGATCCAGGCGACGGTGCCGAGCAATGCCAGGCGCATGATCAGAGCCAGGCCGATACCGAGCTTGCGGGCCTTTTCGCGGGTTTCAGGTGGGAGCTTGTTGGTGAGGATGGAAATGAAGATGAGATTGTCGATCCCGAGGACCACTTCCATCACCACCAGGGTGACGAGGGCCACCCAGGCGGCCGGGTCCTGCACGAGCATCATGATGTCTTGCATCTATGTATATCCCTTTGCGCCACATTAGCGGTCGCTCGAATGTAATCGCGCGCTTTGGCTTGGCAAGCGCGCAAGGGAGTATACGAAAGCTAACCGGCTTTTATTCCCCAGCCACCAATCTAGCGGCCGTGCGGTGCGCCATAGGATGCCATGAACAGGCGAACGGCGCCGTTGATGACGCGCTCGGCCTCTTCCTTCGACGGCGGCTTTTCCATGCTGCCGAACAGGCGGAACTTGAAGAAGCTGCCGCTGGAGAGATCGAGGAACTGGGCGGCGGCGAGTTCTATATCGTCGATATGAAGCTGTCCCGCCTCGACATAGCGTACGAGATAGTCGCGCAGGATGGTGCGCAGGTTCTCCGGACCGTTGAAAAAGCGCTGACAGAGCGCGGGCATGCGATCGCGGACGCCGAGCACGGTACGCATGGCGCTGATGACCTTCTCGTCGGTCATGTGTGCGATGAAATCCATGCCGAAATCATGAAGGCCGGTCTCGATATCTTCACGTTCGGCAAGCGTTGTGCGCATCGCAGCCACGAAGGCGGCGCGCTCGCTTTCGATCATGGCGGCGAACAGCTCTTCCTTGTTGGCGAAGTAGACGTAGAGCGTACCCTTGGAAACGCCGGCCTCGCGTGTGACGTCGTTCATGCTGGCCGCATCAAAGCCGAACTTCATGAACGCGCGCCGGGCACCGTCAAGAATCTGCTTGCGCTTGGCCGGATCTTCACCGGCTGCCCACCGGCCCCCGGTTGTCGATTCCCCCACGGACGTATCGGAAAAGTCTGTCATAGCTCCTTAACCATGTTCGCATGTGCGAATGTTTCGTTAACAAAATCGAACCGAGTGGTTCGGTACATCTTGATATGAATGTAAAAAGGTTCTATGTCAACTAAACCGAACCGTTCAGTTCGATCTGTTTTACTCGATTTACCGGTAGTCCTCCATGTCGTCCAGTCAAAACGCCAATGTCGCTCGCATTGTCAGCAAGCCTGCTGATTCCGAAGCCGAGGCAAAGGAAGCAGTCACCACCGCCGAGGCGCCGCGCGCTCCGCAGCCGCCTGTCGACGCACAAACTGCCCCGACGGAAAAGAAGAAGAAGCGCAGCCCCATTCTGCCGATCCTCGGGCTTGCGCTGCTCGCCGGCGCCGCATGGTACGGCTATGACTGGTTCACCACCGGCCGCTTCATGGTTTCGACCGACGACGCCTATATCGAAGGTGATATCGCGACGATCTCTCCCAAGGTCACCGGCTACGTCGCCAAGGTGAACGCGGTCGCCAACCAGCAGGTCAAGGCCGGAGACGTGCTCGCAACCCTCGACGACGGCGACTACAAGATCGCGCTCGACCAGGCCGAAGCCTCTCTCGCGACCGAAAAGCTGTCGCTGCAGCGCATCGACGCGCAGATCTCCGGCGGCGAGGCGAGCCTCGACCAGGCCAAGGCGCAGAAGACGGCTTTGGAAGCGACCGTTCGCGGCGCCCAGATCACCCAGACCCGTGCCGCGGAGCTGCAGTCGAAGTCGGTCGGCACCACCGCATCGCTCGACAGCGCCAACATCGCGCTCGACCAGGCAAAGGCCAATCTCGTCGGCGGCGATGCCGCCATCGCTTCGGCCGAAGCCAATGTTACGCTCTTGCACGCCCAGCGTCGCGAGGCCGAAGGCACGATCCGTCAGCTCGAGCTTGCCCGCGACAAGGCCGCCCGCGATCTATCCTTCACCGTGCTCAAGGCGCCCTATGACGGCGTCGTCGGCAACCGCTCCGTCCAGGAAGGCGATCTCGTTTCGCCCGGCCAGCGGCTGATGGCGCTGGTGCCGGTGCGTGAGCTCTATATCGACGCGAACTTCAAGGAGACGCAGATCCAGCATCTGGTTCCCGGTTCGAAGGTCAACGTACACGTCGATGCCTATAGCGATCATGCGATCGTCGGCACCGTCGAGTCGATCTCGCCGGCTTCCGGCTCGGTGTTCTCGCTGCTGCCGCCGGAAAACGCGACCGGCAACTTCACGAAGATCATTCAGCGCGTGCCGGTGCGTATCGCCCTGCCGCAGGATGCGCTCGACAGCGGCCGCCTGCGTGCCGGCCTCAGTGTCGTCGTCGATGTCGACACGCGCACGGCGCCCGACGCCGCCAAGTAATAAGCGTCTCACGAGGTAGCCTCCATGGCCGCTAGCACAACCGCAGGATCCGTGCCGGCCATGCCGGCCGCCACGGATCACATGGATCCCCGCAAGCTCATCGCGTTCTTCGCGATGGTCGTGGGGATGTTCATGTCCATTCTCGACATCCAGATCGTCTCGGCGTCGCTCGCCGAAATCCAGGCCGGCCTCAGCGCCGGCACGGACGAGATCGGCTGGGTGCAGACCTCCTACCTGATCGCCGAAGTCATCATGATTCCGCTGTCGGGCACGCTGGCGCGCATCATATCGACGCGCTACCTGTTCGCCTTCTCGGCAGCCGGCTTCACGGCTGCGAGCGCGCTCTGCGCCACGGCCACGAACATCGACCAGATGATCGTCTACCGCGCCATCCAGGGCTTCATCGGCGGCGGCATGATCCCGTCGGTGTTTGCTGCCGCCTTCACGATCTTCCCGCCTTCCAAGCGTAGCATTGTATCGCCGATCATCGGTCTGATCGCGACGCTGGCACCAACGATCGGCCCGACCGTCGGTGGTTACCTCAGCCATGCCTTCTCCTGGCACTGGCTGTTCCTGGTCAATATCATTCCCGGGATCATCGTCACGATCGTCACCTGGAACTTCATCGATTTCGACAAGCCGGAATTCTCGCTGATCAAGAAGTTCGACTGGTGGGGCCTCGTCTCCATGGGCGTGTTCCTCGGCGCGCTGGAATACGTGCTGGAAGAAGGCAATTCCAACGACTGGTTCAACGACAGCCACATCACCATCGGCGCAGTCGCCTCGGCGATCGGCTGCGTGGTTTTCTTCTACCGCGCCTTCAAGGTGGATTTCCCCGTCGTCGATCTCAGGGCCTTCAGCAATCGCAATTTCGCTGTCGGTTCGCTGTTCTCCTTCGTCATGGGTATCGGCCTCTATGGACTGACCTACATCTATCCGCTCTATCTCGGGCGCATCCGCGGCTATGATTCGCTGATGATCGGTGAGACCATGTTCGTCTCGGGTCTGGCCATGTTCTTCACCGCGCCGATCGCCGGCAAGCTTTCGGCGAAGATGGACCTGCGCCTGATGATGGTGCTGGGCTTCGCGAGCTTCGCCGCCGGCACCTGGATCATGACCGGCGTGACCACGGACTGGGATTTCTACGAGCTGTTCATCCCGCAGATCCTGCGCGGCTTCGGCCTGATGATGTGCATGGTGCCGATCAATAACATCGCGCTCGGCACGATGCCGCCGGCGCGCATGCGCGGCGCATCAGGCCTGTTCAACCTGACGCGTAACCTCGGCGGCGCCGTCGGCCTTGCCGTGATCAACACGGTGCTGACCAACCGCCAGGACGTGCACTACCAGCGCATCCGCGAGCATCTCGACTGGGGCAATCCTGTCGCGAGCGACCAGATCAACAACATGGCGTCGAATTACGACACCTACGGCATGGATGGCGCGGCCGTTGCGATCAAGCAGATGGTGGGAATGGTCACCAAGCAGGCCATGGTGATGTCCTTCTCCGACATCTTCCTGCTTTTGACCGGCCTGTTCGTGGCCATGATCGTCGGCATCGTGCTGATCGACAAGCCGGCGCCGCAGGGCGGCGGCGGGGGTGGCGGCGGCCACTGACGACAACCTCTCGATAATATTGACGCCGGCTCGGGAAACCAAAGCCGGCGTTTTCGCGTATAGGCACCGATATCATCGGGGTCGACCGCGCTTCATGTTCAAAGCATCCGCCAGACTGCTCACGCTTTTCTCCGTCCTCTTCTCCATCGCCGTCAGTCAGGGTCCCGCCGCCGCTTCGCCGATCGATGAGGAACAGATCGATGTCGGCGGCTACAGGATGAACAGCCTTTTTCTTAAGGCGCATCGGCCGGATCTGCCGCCGATCGTCTTCATTCACGGCGCAAGTACCAATCTCTACGATCCTGTATTTTCGTTCCGCGAGAAGCTGGAGGGTCGCGCCGATCTCCTGTTCGTCGATCGCCCCGGTCACGGGCGGTCGGATCGCGGCGGGCCGGGGAACGCCTTCCCGGACGGTCAGGCAGATGCGATTGCAGCGCTGATGAAGAAACGCGGCATCGGCAGGGCGATCATCGTCAGCCACTCCTTCGGCGGTGCCGTCGCCGCAAGCTTCGCGCTTCGTCATCCCGAGATGGTGCGCGGCCTCGTCTTCCTGTCCCCGGCCGTCTATCCTTGGCCGGGCGGGATCGCTTGGTATTACGATGCGGCCAAGGCGCCTGTTACGGGGCCCCTGTTCAGCGCGCTGGTCGTGCCGCCCATCGGGCTGGCGATGATCAACAAGGCAACGCGGTCCGTGTTTGCGCCCAATCCACGTCCGCCAGATTATATCAGGCAAACGCGGGCGCTGCAGGCACTGGGGCCAAAGGCGTTCCGCGACAATGCCATCGATATCGCCAATCTGTTGGAATGGACGAAGGCGAATTCACCGCTCTATGGCCGTATCGGTGCCCCAACGGTGATCATCACGGGCGACACGGATAGCATCGTTTCGCCCGATATCCACTCCCGCCATCTCGCCCGCACTATCAAGGGCGCCCGCTTGCTGGTGGTCCACAACATGGGCCACAAGTCCGACTACGTTGCACGCGATCTCGCAGTCGCGGCGATCGAGGCAGTGGCCGGCAGGCAGCGAAACCTCAGGAAAATGGCAGCCTCACTGGAAGCCAGCATCGCCGACGACCACGAGAGGTAAACGGCCTGCGAGGGTAAAATAGCTGGTCTTCTGAATTTCTGATTTACGTACATCAAAAATAGCGCTAAAGGTCTCGTCAGGAGGAGCGATGAGACCTACGGTTCACGATATTGCCGCAGCCGCAGGCGTCAGCCTGGCGACCGTCGACAGGGTGCTGAACCAGCGCCCGGGTGTGCGCAAGGTGACCCGGGAAAAGGTCGAATCCGCCATTCGCGAGATCGGTTATGTGCGCGATGTCGCCGCCGCCAATCTCGCGAAGGGGCGGACTTATCCTTTTGTATTCCTCGTCCCTGCCAGCGACAATTCCTTCATGCACGGGCTGAACGCCGAGGTGCGGGCGGCTGTTGCCCGTTCGCCGGTGGAGCGCACCGATATCCGCACGATCGAGGTTCCGGCCTTCGATCCGGCGGCCTTGGTCAGCGAGCTCGAGCGGCTGCGTGGGGAGCGACCGGCCGGCGTGGCGCTGGTCGCGACCGATGCGCCCGATGTTCGCGAGGCCGTCGACAGGCTGGTGCAGGACGGCATTCCTGTCGTCACCGTTGTTTCCGATCTCACCGGCTCGCTGCGACATCACTATGCCGGTGTCGACAACATCGCTGCCGGGCGCACGGCGGCGCGGCTGCTGGGCCGTTTTCTCGGCGGTGCGAAGGGTGAGATCGCGGTGCTTGCCGGCTCCATGCTGGTGCGCGATCATCGCGAAAGATTGGAAGGCTTCGCGGCGCTGATATCAGCCGAGTTCCCCTCGCTCGCGATCCTGCCTGTCATCGAAGGTCGCGACGATCCCGAGCTCGCCCATATGCTGGTGAGCGATGCCCTGTCGAAGAAGGACGGGATCATCGGGATCTACAGCCTCGGCGCCGGCAATCGCGGCCTGATCCGGGCGCTCAAGGAAAAGGCGGCCGACCGTGCGCTGACTGTGGTGGCGCACGAACTGACGGCGCATACGCGCGCGGCGCTTCTCGACGGTACGATCGACGCAATTCTCAATCAGGATGCGGGTCACGAGGTGCGCAGCGCCATCCGCGTGCTGAAGGCCAAGGCCGACGGGCTCTCGGTGATCGACGCGCAGGAGCGCATCCGTCTCGATATCTTTCTGAAAGACAATCTGCCGTAACGGCAAAGGGAGAAACACATGTATCTGGGTCTCGATCTCGGAACCTCCGGCGTCAAAGCCATGCTGATCGACGGCGATCAGAAGATCATCGGCTCGGCCAATGGTTCGCTCGACGTGTCGCGTCCGCATCACGGATGGTCGGAGCAGGAGCCGTCGCACTGGATCCGCGCCACCGAGGAAGCGGTCGCCGGGCTGAAGGCGAAGCACCCCGGGGAACTTGCAGCGGTCAAGGGCATCGGCCTCTCCGGCCAGATGCACGGCGCGACATTGCTCGACGCCGACGACAAGGTGCTGCGTCCCTGCATTCTCTGGAACGACACGCGCAGCTATCTCGAAGCAGCCGCACTCGATGCCGATCCGAAGTTCCGCAAGATCACCGGCAACATCGTCTTTCCCGGGTTCACCGCGCCGAAGCTCGCCTGGGTCGCCAAACATGAGCCGGAGATTTTCGCCAAGGTCGCCAAGGTGCTGCTGCCCAAGGATTATCTGCGCCTGTGGCTGACCGGCGAGCACATTTCCGAAATGTCGGATTCGGCCGGCACCTCCTGGCTCGATACCGGCAAGCGCAAGTGGTCGTCCGAACTGCTCGCCGCGACCGGTCTGGATGAAAAGCACATGCCAACGCTTGTCGAAGGCACCGAAGAGGGCGGCAAGTTGCGCGGCGAACTGGCCTCGCAGTGGGGCATCACCGGCCCAGTCGTGGTTGCCGGTGGGGCGGGCGACAATGCGGCGTCGGCGTGCGGCATGGGCACGGTCAGCCATGGCGCGGCCTTCGTTTCGCTCGGCACCTCGGGCGTGTTGTTTGCCGCCAACGGTTCCTATCTGCCGAAGCCGGAGAGCGCCGTTCACGCCTTCTGCCACGCACTGCCCGACACCTGGCACCAGATGGGCGTCATCCTGTCGGCCACCGATGCGCTGAACTGGCATTCGCATGTGACGGGCAAGTCGGCCGCGGAGCTGACCGCGGAACTCGGCGGAACGCTGAAGGCGCCATCGGGCGTCACCTTCCTGCCCTATCTCTCAGGCGAACGCACGCCGCACAACGATGCCGTCATCCGCGGCGCCTTCATCGGGCTCGAGCATGAGTCGAGCCGCGTGGTGCTGACCCAGGCGGTGCTGGAAGGCGTGTCCTTCGCGATCCGCGACAATCTCGAAGCGCTGCGCTCGGCGGGCACCGATATTTCCCGCGTCACCGCCATCGGCGGCGGCTCGCGCTCGCGCTACTGGCTGGCCTCGATCGCCGCCGCCCTCGGCGTTCCAGTCGACCTGCCCGCCGACGGCGACTTCGGCGCCGCTTTCGGTGCCGCGCGGCTTGGGCTGATTGCCGCGACGGGAGCTGATCCGGTCGCGGTGTGCACGCCGCCTGAGACGGATGGGACGATCGAGCCTGATGCTGCGCTGAGCGGGGCGTATGAGGAGGCTTATGGCCGGTATCGTGCGCTTTATCCGGCGATCAAGGCATTGGCGCATTGAGAGAAAATTCACTGGGAGGGGTCGCAAGACCCCTCCCCAATCCCTCCCCACAAGGGGGAGGGGCTTCTTGCCCCGCGCGCCCGCCTTCCGAGGTGAGGGGCGGTGCCACCAGCTTTCTCCCCCCTTGTGGGGGAGATGCCGGCAGGCAGAGGGGGTCTTGAGCCGCAGGCTCTACAGAACACCATCACTATTAAAACACCCAAGGAGGAAAAACATGAGCACCGGATTTTTCGGCGATATCCAGAAGATCAAGTATGAAGGCCCAGACAGCACCAATCCGCTGGCCTACCGCCACTACAACAAGGACGAAGTCGTCCTCGGCAAGCGGATGGAAGATCACCTGCGCTTCGCCGTCGCCTACTGGCACACCTTCGCATGGCCGGGCGGTGACCCCTTCGGCGGACAGACCTTCCTGCGGCCGTGGTTCGAAGACACGATGAAAGCTGCGAAGCTGAAGGCCGACGTCGCCTTCGAATTCTTCTCGCTGCTCGATGCGCCCTACTATTGCTTCCACGACGCCGACGTGCGGCCCGAGGGCAAGAACTTCGCCGAGAACACCAAGAATCTCAACGAGATCGTCGATTACTTCGCCGAGAAGCAGGCTGCCACCGGTACCAAACTGCTCTGGGGTACGGCAAACCTCTTCTCCAATCGCCGCTTCATGTCGGGTGCCGCGACCAATCCGGATCCCGATGTCTTCGCCTATTCCGCCGCAACCGTGAAGACCTGCATGGACGCGACGATGAAGCTCGGGGGCGAGAACTACGTTCTGTGGGGCGGCCGCGAAGGCTATGAGACGCTGCTCAACACCGACCTCAAGCGCGAGCTCGACCAGATGGGCCGCTTCCTCAATCTGGTGGTCGAGTACAAGCACAAGATCGGCTTCAAGGGCCAGATCCTGATCGAGCCGAAGCCGCAGGAGCCGACCAAGCACCAGTACGACTACGACGTCGCGACCGTCTACGGCTTCCTGAAGAAGAACGGCCTCGAAAACGAAGTGAAGCTCAACATCGAGCAGGGCCACGCGATCCTCGCCGGCCATTCCTTCGAGCACGAGCTGGCGCTCGCAAATGCGCTGGGCATTTTCGGCTCGATCGACATGAACCGCAACGACTACCAGTCCGGCTGGGATACCGACCAGTTCCCGAACAACGTGCCGGAGATGGCGCTGGCCTACTATCAGGTTCTGGCAGGCGGCGGCTTCACCACCGGCGGCACCAACTTCGACGCCAAGCTGCGCCGCCAGTCGCTCGATCCGGCCGACCTCCTGATCGGCCACATCGGCGGCATGGATTGCTGCGCACGCGGTCTCAAGGCTGCAGCCAAGATGATCGAGGACAAGGCGCTGTCGCAGCCGCTCGCCAACCGCTATGCCGGCTGGGATTCGGCCGAAAGCCAGAAGATGCTGCGCGGCGAATACTCGCTCGCTGAGATCGCGGCCCGCGTCGAGCGTGAGGATATCAACCCGCAGCCGAAGTCCGGCCAGCAGGAACTGCTGGAAAACGTCGTCAACCGCTACGTCTGATCGGCGGCGGATTGCAGACACGAAAAGCCGGGGAGCACTCGCTTCCCGGCTTTTTCAATTGCGCTATCGGCTCATTGATCAGAACACCTGGCGCAGGATGATGAAGAGCACGAAGGCGATGGCGATCGAGGCCGGCAGCGTCAGGATCCAGGCCATCAACATGTTGCGCACCGTCGACCATTGCAGGCCGGACCCGTTCGCGGCCATCGTGCCGGCGACACCCGACGACAGCACGTGTGTGGTCGAAACAGGCAGGCCGAGATGGTCGGCGGCGCCGATCGTGACCATGGCGACGACTTCGGCGGCGGCGCCCTGGCCATAGGTCAGGTGGGTCTTGCCGATCTTTTCGCCGACGGTGATGACGATCCGCTTCCAGCCGACCATGGTGCCGAGGCCGAGCGCGATGGCGACGGCGATCTTGACCCAGAGCGGGATGAACTTGGTCGCGTTATCGACCGCCTTGTGATAGGCGCTCACTGCCTGCAGATCGGCCGGCTCCATGGCGAGCAGCTTCTGCTTGTCGATCAGCTTCAGGGCTTCGCCGATCAGGTAGATGTCGTTACGGACGTTGCTGACCAGATGCGTGGGCACCGCCTCAAGGGTCGGGAAGGCAGCAACTTCGGCGCTTGTGGCGTGGATGAACTGCTGAAGTGCCGGCGTCGTTGCGTCCGTCCAGACCTTGTTCTTCACGGCGTTGCTGACCTCGACGCGGAAATCGCCAGCGGCCGCACCCGGCTTCACATATTTGCCGAGCGCGGTTTCCACCTGGGCCGACGCGCTCTTGTAGGCTTCGAGATAGTTGACGTCAGGGGTGCGGTTCAGCGCGAAGGCGGTGGGGACGAGGCCGATCAGGATCAGCATGATCAGGCCCATGCCCTTCTGCCCGTCGTTCGATCCGTGGGCGAAGCTGACGCCGGTGCAGGTGAAGATCAAAAGGCCACGAATCCAGAGCGGCGGCGGGTTGTTGCCCTTCGGCTCCTCGTAGAGCGCCTTGTTGCGCACCAGCACCTTCATGACCAGCAGCAGGACGGCGGAGAGGCCGAAGCCGATCAGCGGCGAGATCAGCAGCGACAGGCCGATGTTGGTGGCCTGCGACCAGTCGACACCGCTGGTGGCGCTTCCCGCCGGCGCCAGGAACTGGTTGGCAAGGCCGACGCCGATGATCGAGCCGACCAGCGTGTGCGAACTCGAGGACGGCAGGCCGAGATACCAGGTGCCGAGGTTCCAGAGGATGGCGGCGATCAAGAGCGCGAAGACCATGGCGAGGCCCGAGCCGGAGCCGACCTGCAGGATGAGCTCGACCGGGAGCAGCGCCAGGATGCCGAAGGCGACCGCGCCGCTCGACATCATGACGCCGAGGAAATTGAAGAAGCCCGACCAGATGACGGCGAGTTCGGCCGGCATGGAGCGGGTGTAGATGACGGTGGCGACGGCATTGGCGGTATCGTGGAAGCCGTTGACGAACTCGAAGCCGAGCGCGATCAGAAGAGCGAGACCGAGCATGATCCACGGAACGGCGACGGCGCTGGTGAGGTCGCGTCCGAGCGCGTAGGCGACATAGCCGAGCCCACCCACCAGCAAGAGGATGATGACGGGAAGAAACCACTTGCCGGAGGCTTTGCCGTGCAGCGGATGGTTCTCGCGATCGCTGTGAATGCTTTCGTTGGTGATGTCAGCCATCTCAGTTCCTCTCTCAGAAGCCGTCCTTTCGAGTTATGCCTGCTGCGTGAACCTCTCATGACAATCGTCAATTCGCTGTGCCATCGTGGTGCGCGATGTCGCATTGCCGCAACCCTCGATATCCGCTCTATTGCCGAGAGAAATCAGCATGCATGATCGGGAGGATCACATGAGCTCGCCTTTCCAACTTGCCGCCTGCGCCGAGATGATCTGGCGCGACCGACCGATCGAGTGGCGAGCCTCCAGGTTGAAGGAGATGGGGTTCGGCGTCGGTCTCTGGAACTGGCCGGAGCATGATCTCGGCAAGCTCGAGGCGACGGGCGCGACGTTCACCATCATGAACGGCTATCTCACGGGACGGCTGACGGATGACGAGGGGGCGGCGGAGCTTTTGAAGACAGCGCGCGAGACGGCAAGGGTCGGCACGCGGCTCGGCGTGCAGCGTCTGAACCTGCACGGAACCGGCCTCGGCGAAGGTGGGCTGCCGGTGCAGCCGGTCGAGGTCGTGACTGGTCACATGTGGCTGAAGGCGCGCGACACGCTTGCTCGCATCGTCGATTTGGCCGAGGAAGAGGATGTGGTCTTCACTCTGGAAAACCTCAACCTGGCCGTCGATCATCCAGGCGTGCCCTTCGGCCGCGCCGAGGACACTTTGGCGCTGGTCTCGAGCATCGACCATCCGCGCCTGCGGCTCAATCTCGACCTTTATCACGCGCAGATCGGCGAGGGGAACCTGATCGAGCTCTGCCGCAAGAGCCTGCCATGGATCGGCGAGATCCAGGTCGCCGACGTCCCCGGCCGCATGGAGCCGGGAACGGGTGAGGTCAACTGGAAGGGCATCGCCCGGGCGCTGAAGGCGATGGGCTATGCCGGTCCCGTGGGCATGGAGGCCTTCGCGTCGGGCGATCCGGAGCTGGCGCTTGCGGCCTTTCGTGAGGCGTTTACGGTTTAGGCTGGTGTCGGTCTAAGTCAGTCCGGTTGGCGATGCCGGCTAACCCGCGGGCGCGCGCGACGACCTCCAGCGCGTGCGCGACATATCCGGCATCCTCGGTCTTGAACGCTTCGGCCATGAAGACGGCAATTGCTTCTTCGGATTTTAGATCCTCGGCCGGATCATATCGCGTCATTTCCTCAGACATCATTTCCTCCTACCGCTTCTCCCACCCCTTCGACGGTGCCGACACCGAGTTCCGCACCACCAGATCCGGCTGCAGGAGGATCTCGGTCTCGGCGGGCTGGCCGTCGCCGAGAAACTCGAGCAGCAGCGCCATGGCCTGCTTGCCGATCGCGGTGCGCGGCTGGCGCACCGTGGTCAGCGGCGGCGACATGAAGACGGCCTGGGGGACGTCGTCGAAGCCGGTGACGGAGAAGTCGCGGGGGATGTCGTAGCCGCGGGCGTTGAGGCCGATCATCACGCCGATCGCCGTCTGGTCGTTGACGCACATGAAGGCGGTCGGCAGCGTGTCGCGCATGAACAACTGCTCGACGGCATGGCGGCCGCTTTCCAGCGTGCCGTCGCCTTCGATGACCAGACGCTGGCCCTTCGAGACGCCGGCGGCGTCGAGGCCCTCGTCATAGCCTTGGCGGCGTCTCGAGTAGGCAAGCCGGGTCTTGCTGTCGCCGATGAAGGCTATTCTACGGTGACCCTCGGCAAGCAGCAGGTCGACGGCCTTGCGCGCGCCCTCGATATCGTCGACGCCGACATAGGGAATGCCGCCGTTGAAGACCGGTTCGAAGACGCCGACGCTGGGAGGGAGCCGTGCCGTCATCGTCTGATGGCCGAAGGGGAGGATGCCGGTAAAGAGAATCAATCCCGCCGCTTGGTTTGAATTTAGAAATTTGAGATATTCGAGGCCGCGCTGGGCGTCGTTCTGCGTATGGCCGATGAGAATGCCGTAGCCATGGGAGCGAGCCTCGTTCTCCAGGCCGATCAGGATGTTGGAAAAATTGGGGTCGCCGATGTCGGGAGCCACGACCAGGATCATGTTGGACCGGCCGAGACGCAGGCTGCGGGCCATGGCGTTCGTGGTGTATCCGGTGATGGCGATCGCCTGATTCACCTTCAGCCGCGTCGAGTTGGCGACCTTCTCCGGCGTATGGATCGCCCGCGATACGGTTGCGATCGATACTTCCGCGATCCTTGCTACGTCTTCGATGGTGGCGGGCGTGGAATTCGACAATGCGTCCTGCCTTGAGGCTCAATTCGCGGCGACACTACACAGACTGCGGCATACGTCAAAGGGCGAAGCAACAACATCCGCCTAATGCACTGATGTAAACCTTTACATCGCACATGTAAAGGTTTACACAGGGGTCAAGCGGGTGGGAGTCCGCAGGGGGAGGCATCAATGAGTTCTGATAATGTCGAGGCTGCGCCGGTGGTGTTGTCGGCTCGACGCATATGCAAGTCCTTCAGTGGCGTGCAGGTCCTCTTCAGCGTCAATTTCGAGCTCCGCGCAGGTGAAATCCACGCGCTGATGGGTGAGAACGGCGCCGGCAAATCGACGCTGGTCAAGGTGATGTCGGGCTTCGAACAGCCGACCTCGGGGGAAATCATTCTCGACGGCCAGCCTATCGTACTGCCGCCGAACGGTGCGGCCGAGGCGCTGGGTATTGTCATCATCCACCAGGAATTCAATCTTGCCGACCATCTGACGGTTGCCGAAAGCCTGTTTCTCGGCCGCGAGGTGACGCGTTTCGGCGTTCTCGACCGCAAGTTCATGCGCGCGGAAACCCGCAAGGCGCTTGACCTGCTCGGCTCGCATGTCGACGAGAACGCGCTGATCAGCACGCTTTCGATCGCCGACAAGCAGATGGTGGAGATCGCCAAGGCGATCAGCCGCGATGCCCGCGTCGTGTTCATGGACGAGCCGACGGCGGTGCTGTCGCGCGAGGAAACCAATTTCCTGTTCAAGCAGGTGCGCAAGCTGCGCGACAAGGGCACCAGCTTCGTCTTCGTCTCGCACAAGCTCGACGAGGTCATGGAACTGACCGACCGGGTCACGGTGCTTCGTGACGGCCAGTGGGTGAAAACTGCTCCGACCGCCATGCTCGACGGTGAATCGATCGCGCAGCTGATGGTTGGGCGCGAGCTTTCGAGCCTCTATCCGACCAAGAACGAGCCCGATATCGACGAGGAGATCGTGCTGAAGGTCGAAGGTGTTTCCACCGGCTATGTGCAGGATGCAAGCTTCGAGGTGCGCAAGGGCGAGATCATCGGCTTTTCCGGCATGATCGGCTCCGGTCGCACCGAGCTGATGGAGGCTATCGCCGGCCTGCGCGGGCGCGCTTCGGGCGAGGTTGTCATCCGCGGCGAGAGCGTTCCCTCAGGCGACGTGCACGCGGCCAATCGCGCCGGCCTCGCCTACATGACCAAGGATCGCAAGCATAAGGGCCTGCTGCTCGGCTCCAACATGTTGGCCAATCTTACGCTCCAATCTCTGGGTCAGCATTCGCGGCACGGCTATCTCAGCCCCGGCAGCGAGGCCAAGGCGCTGGCGAAGGCACGGCGGCGCTTCGATATCCGCGTGCGCGATGCCAATATCGTGGCCGGGCGCATGTCCGGCGGCAACCAGCAGAAGCTGCTGCTCGCCAAGGTCATGGAGACGGACCCCGAGATCATCATCATCGACGAGCCGACGCGCGGCATCGATGTCGGCACCAAGCAGCAGATCTATCATTTCATCTCGGCGCTGGCACGCGACGGCCGCTCGATCATCGTCGTCTCCTCCGAAATGCCCGAGGTGATCGGGCTCTGCACGCGGGTGGCCGTGATGCGCGAGGGGCGGATCGTCGGCGTGCTGGAGGGCGACGAGATCTCCGAGCAGGAGATCATGCGCTATGCGGCAGGCCTGAAGAAGAGGGCCGCCTGAGGCGGTCTACGGGAACACACGCCCTGGGGCGGAACGAATTATGCGATGCCGGCGGGTGAGGCCGAGGCATGACGGGAGGATGGCTTTGGACATGAGCATGAACGAGGAGACCAGGGAGATCAGGCGGCGTTCCTGGCGGGATATCGATCTGAGGGCGGTGGCGCCGTTCGCGGCGCTGGCGCTGCTGCTTGTGGTGGGCGCGCTGGTCAATCCGAACTTCATCGGCATCACCAACCTTGCCAATGTCGCCACTCGCAGCGCCTTCATCGCCATCATCGCGGTCGGCGCCACCTTCGTCATCTCTTCCGGGGATCTCGATCTGTCCGTGGGGTCGATGGTGGCTTTCGTCGCCAGCCTGATGATTCTCTTGATGAATTCCGGCCTCATCGCCGATCCGGCGCTGATGCTTGCCGTCGCCGTCGTCTTCACCGTCGTCGCCGGTGCGCTTTGCGGGCTGGCGAACGGGCTGATCACCACGGTCGGCAAGATCGAGCCGTTCATCGCCACGCTCGGTACCATGGGCATCTATCGCGGCCTGACGACATGGCTCAGCCAGGGCGGCGCGATCACGCTGCGCTCGGCCGAGCAGCAGTCGCTCTATCGTCCCGTCTATTTCGGCTCGATCGCCGGCGTGCCGGTGCCGATCGTCGTCATCCTCGTGGTCACCGCGATCGCCGCCTTCATCCTTTATCGCACCCGCTACGGCCGGCATGTCACGGCCGTAGGCTCGAACCGCGACGTGGCGCGCTATTCCGGCATCGCCGTCAACAAGGTGCGGACCATCGCCTTCGTCATCCAGGGGCTCTGCGTCGCGATCGCCGTGCTGCTCTACGTGCCGCGCCTCGGCTCGACCTCGGCGACGACAGGCATCCTGTGGGAGCTGCAGGCGATCACCGCCGTCGTCGTCGGTGGCACTGCCCTTAAAGGCGGGGCAGGGCGCGTCTGGGGCACGATCTGCGGCGCCTTCATTCTGGAGCTCGTCGGCAACATCATGCTGCTCTCGAATTTCATCTCGGAATATCTGATCGGCGCCATCCAGGGCTCGATCATCATCATCGCCATGCTCGTGCAGCGGTCGCTGGCGCGCAGGTAGCAAGGGATCGGCTGGGCCGATGGGGCGCCCCAGCCTGGTATGAAAGCCCTGACATTCAATGGGAGGAGAATAAACATGCGTAAGACTATGTTCAGTTTGGCGATCCTGACGGCGGCCCTGCTCGCTGGCGTCGCCCAGGCAGCGGACAAGAAGACCATCGGCGTTTCCATTCCTGCGGCCGACCACGGCTGGACCTCCGGCGTGGTGTTCCATGCCGAACGTGTCGCCAAGCTCCTGATGGCCGAACACCCTGACCTCACCGTCATCGTCAAGACTTCGCCGGATGCGGCGAGCCAGGCGAACGCGGTTCAGGATCTGGCGACCCAGGGCATGGACGCGCTGGTCATCCTGCCGTCGGATCCGGATCCGCTCGTCAACGCCATCAAGGAAGTCAAGGACAAGGGCACCTTCGTGGCGCTGGTCGACCGTGCACCGAGCACCAACGACGACAGCGTGCGTGACATCTATATCGCCGGCAACAACCCGGCGTTGGGCGAAGTCGCCGGCAAGTACATCAAGGACACGACGCCCGACGCGCAGGTCGTCGTCATCCGCGGCCTGCCGATCCCGATCGACCAGCAGCGCCAGGACGGCTTCGACAAGGGCATCGCAGGCTCCAACGTCAAGGTTCTTGACCGTCAGTTCGGCAACTGGAACCGCGACGACGCCTTCAAGGTGATGCAGGACTATCTGACCAAGTACCCGAAGATCGATGTGGTCTGGTGCCAGGATGACGACATGGCCGTCGGCGTACTGCAGGCGATCGAGCAGGCCAAGCGCACCGACATCCAGTATGTCGTGGCCGGCGCCGGCTCCAAGGACATGGTCAAGAAGGTCATGGACGGCGACAAGCTGATCCCCGTCGACGTTCTCTATCCGCCGGCGATGGTCGGCACCGCGATGGAGCTCACCGCTGCCTCGCTCTACGACCAGGTCCCGGTCCGCGGCACCTACATCCTCGACGCCACGCTGGTGACGAAGGACAACGCCAAGGACTTCTACTTCCCGGATTCACCATTCTGATCCTGATCTGAACACGAGGCGCCCGTTCGAGAGAGCGGGCGTCTTTCATTGTGGCGGCAGACCGGCGCTTCCGAGATCCTCGATGAAACGGTCGATGAAAGCCTCGCTCATCGCGGCCTTGGTGCCGAAGTAGAACTCCTTGCGAGCGGCTTCGAGCGTCATGTCGGGCCGGAAGCGGTGAAGGGCGGCGATCGCGTCAACTGCCTCGTCCGAGTTTCCTTGCCGGCCAAGAATGGCGACCAGCACCAACGCCGGCCAGAAGGTGACGTTGGGAGAGCGCAGCGATGCGCGCGCGGCTTCCGCCGCCTCATCCTGATTGTCCATCTGGTAATGGGCGATCGCCAGCATATTGTGGAAGGTCCATAGATGCGGATCGCGCGGACTGAGACGAAAGGCTTCCTTGATCTCGGCCACTCCCTGGTCGGGCCGACCGGCATAGCAGAGCGCCTGCCCAAGCGCGAAATGCGCCTGGGCGAAACTGTGATCCAGTTTCACGGCATGGCGCAGATGGTCGATTCCGGCTTGCGTCGCGCCATCGAGCGCCAGCGCGCGGCCGAGCGCCAAATGCGCGGCCGGTTCCCTCTCGTCGAGTGCGATCGCCCTCTCGGCCAACTCGATCGCCTCGCAGATGCGCCCGCAGCGATCTTCGAGCGAGCCGTACCAGCCAAGCTGGATGTGGACATAGGCGAGCCGCGCCTGCGCCTGCGCGAAGCCCGGGTCGATGCCGATCGCCTGCTCGAACAGATCCTTGGCCGTGTTCAGCTCATCGAGCGTGAAACGGTAGAGATGCCAGAGGCCTTTCAGGTAAATCTCCCACGCCGTCATGTCGACGACTGCGCGGCCGCGAAGTGCTGCAAATTCGATGGCGCCAAGTTCGGGTTCGATGGTGCCTGTTATTTCCGAGGCGATCTCGTCCTGCAGGTCGAAGATGTCGGCCAGCATGCGGTCGTAGCGCTCGGCCCAGAGCAGCGTGCCGTCGGTCCCGTTCAACAGCTGCGCGGTGATGCGTATGCGCGTGTCGGAGCGCCGGACGCTGCCTTCGAGCACATATTTGACGCCGAGATCCTCGGCGATCCGGCGAGCGTCGATCGCCCGGCCCTTGAAGCTGAAGGAGGAATTGCGGGCGGCGACAAGCAGCCAGCGGCAGCGCGCCAATGTGGCGATCAGTTCATCCGTGAAACCATCGGAAAAATGCTCCTGTCCCTCGATGCTCGACATGTTGGCGAAGGGAAGCACGGCGATCGAAGGCCGCTTGCGGTTGGGTGGGGGAGACTGGCGGGCAGGTGCGGGCGCCAAGTCTTCCTGTTCGCCGGCTTCCTCTCCCGGCGGAAACCAGCGCCAGACCCGTACGGGGTGTTCGATGTTCTTCAGTTTGCGGTTGCCGAAGTCGGTCGCCGGAAAATCGAGCGCCGTGCCGATCTGGTCGCGCACCTGCTGCGAGACGCAGATGCCGCCGGCGGGCGCCAGCGCCTGCAGCCTTGCCGCGATGTTGACGCCATCGCCATAGATGTCATCATCCTCGGCCAGGATGTCGTCGACATGTATGCCAATGCGCCAGATCATCCGGCGATCGGGCGTGACGTCGCGATTATCGGCGAGGATGGCGTGCTGGATTTCCATCGCGCAACGCAGCGCATCCACCACGCTGGAAAATTCGGCCAGCGTGCCGTCACCGACGAACTTCACGACATGTCCGTGATGTCGGGTGATAGTGGGAACGATGGTCTCGGTGTTGTGGCGTTTCAGCGCAGCGAGCGTTCCTGCTTCGTCAAGGCCCATCAGCCGGGAGAAGCCGACAACATCGGCATCCAAGATTGCTGCCAGCCGCCGCGTCATGCGCCAACCTCCTGGTCGGCCAAGAGTAACACGCGACGGCGGGAAGTCCATAAAGATGCGCCGGGGCATGGCCGCCATATAGCAAGGACGAGAAATGCGGTACGTACGTCTTGCGGGCGCGGAGATGCCGTGGTTAAGTCCCTCGCGTGCATTCGAGCCCGCCTGGGCAAATTCGCGTTTTCGCCGAAATCGGCTTGCAGAGTGCGAATCGCGTGCTAAAACTCTACCAGAAACGTTTACGGTCATCATTCAGGGAGGAATTGACATGAAAACGATCAAGGGCCCCGGCTTGTTCCTCGGGCAGTTCGCGGGCGACGCCGCACCGTTCAACTCGTGGGATTCGATCACCAAATGGGCGGCCGACATCGGCTACAAGGGCGTGCAGGTTCCGACCTGGGCGGGCCAGCTGATTGATCTCAAGAAGGCTGCATCGTCCAAGGATTATTGCGACGAATTCGCCGGCGTGGCACGCCAGAACGGCGTCGAGATCACCGAGCTTTCCACCCACCTGCAGGGCCAGCTGGTCGCCGTGCATCCGGCCTATGACGAAGCCTTCGACGGCTTCGCCGCACCCGAAGTGCGCGGGAACCCGAAAGCTCGGCAGGAATGGGCCGTGGAGCAGGTGAAGATGGCGCTGACGGCGTCCAGGCACCTCGGCATCAAGGCGCATGCGACCTTCTCCGGCGCGCTCGCCTGGCCCTATATCTATCCGTGGCCGCAGCGCCCGGCGGGCCTCGTCGAGACCGCCTTCGACGAGCTGGCCAAGCGCTGGACGCCGATCCTCGACCATGCCGACGAAAACGGCGTCGATATCTGCTACGAGATCCATCCCGGCGAAGACCTGCATGACGGCATCACCTTCGAGATGTTCCTGGAGCGCGTGAAAAACCACAAGCGCGCCAACATGCTCTACGACCCCTCGCACTACGTGCTGCAGTGCCTCGACTATCTCGACAACATCGACATCTACAAGGACCGGATCAAGATGTTCCACGTCAAGGATGCCGAGTTCAACCCGACCGGCCGCCAGGGTGTCTATGGCGGTTACCAGGGCTGGGTCGAACGCGCCGGCCGCTTCCGCTCGCTGGGCGATGGACAGGTCGATTTCGGGGCTGTGTTCTCGAAGATGACCGCCAATAACTTTGATGGCTGGGCTGTTGTCGAATGGGAATGCGCCCTGAAGCATCCCGAGGACGGCGCCCGCGAGGGCGCGGAGTTCGTCAAGTCGCACATCATCCGCGTGACGGAGCATGCCTTCGACGACTTCGCGTCGGGTGGTACGGATGACGCGGCCAACCGGCGGATGCTGGGGCTTTAACGAGGGCTTTTAGGATGTGGGGTAGGCGGGCGTTGTGCCTGCGGCCCCCCTCATACGCCTGCCGGCACCTTCTCCCCGTTGGGGAGAAGAGACTCGTGGCAAGCCGCTCGCGCCGACCTCCCCTTCTCCCCAGCGGGGAGAAGGTGGCCCGAAGGGTCGGATGAGGGGGCCACGGGCACAGCATCAAATCAAGCGTGCAGAAACGCACAGAGATTTCAGGAGAAACCAATGGCAATCGAAGCATCAACGGAACACACGCGCGAGCCGCGCATCCGCCTCGGCATGGTCGGCGGTGGCGCCGGCGCTTTCATCGGCGCGGTGCACCGCATCGCCGCCCGTATCGACGATCAGTATGAGCTGATCGCGGGCGCGCTGTCGTCGACGCCGGAAAAGGCGATGGCCTCGGGCGCCGATCTCGGGCTCGATCCTGGTCGTACCTATTCCAGCTATCGCGAGATGGCGATCCGCGAAGCGAAGCTGAAGAACGGCATCGAGGCGGTGTCGATCGTCACGCCCAACCACGTGCACTACGATGCCGCCAAGGAGTTCCTGCGCCGCGGCATCCACGTCATCTGCGACAAGCCGCTGACTTCGAACCTTTCCGACGCCAAGAAGCTGAAGAAGGTAGCCGACGAGAGCGGCGCGCTATTCATCCTGACGCACAACTACACCGGCTATCCGATGGTGCGCCAGGCGCGTGAGATGATTGCCAATGGCGAACTCGGTGATATCCGCCTGGTGCAGGCCGAATATCCGCAGGACTGGCTGACGGAGGCCGTCGAGCAGCAGGGCGCCAAGCAGGCCGTGTGGCGCACGGACCCGGCACAGTCGGGTGCAGGCGGTTCCACCGGCGATATCGGCACGCATGCCTATAACCTCGCCACCTTCGTTTCCGGTCTCGAACTGGACAGCCTTGCCGCCGATCTCGACAGCTTCGTCGAAGGCCGCCGCCTCGACGACAACGCGCATGTGATGTTGCGCTTCAAGGCCAAGGGGTCTGAAAAGCCGGCCAAGGGCATGCTCTGGTGCAGCCAGGTGGCGCCCGGTCACGAGAACGGGCTGAAGGTCCGCGTCTACGGCACCAAGGGCGGCATCGAATGGGTGCAGGCCGATCCGAACTATCTCTGGTTCACGCCGTTCGGTGAGCCGAAGCGGCTGATCACCCGCAACGGCGCCGGCTCTGGTGCTGCCGCCGCTCGCGTCTCGCGCATTCCGTCCGGTCATCCCGAAGGCTATCTCGAAGCCTTTGCGACGATCTACACGGAAGCCGCGCATGCCATCAACGCTCACAAGGCCGGCAAGGCGGTTGACAAGGCCGTGGTGTATCCGACGGTGGATGACGGCGTGAAGGGCGTCGCCTTCGTGGATGCCTGCGTGGCGTCGTCGAAGAAGAATGGGGCCTGGGTTAAGGTGTAAAATAGCGCGGCCAGAACCTGCGGCGCCCTCATTCGGCTGCCGCCACCTTCTCCCCAGCGGGGAGAAGAAACGCGTGGCAGGCGGCTCGCTCCCCCTCTCCCCTCGGGGAGAGGGTAGGGTGAGGGGGCTGTTTGCTCCGCCGCCCGCTTTTCATCAACCAATCAAGCCGCAACAACACCCTGCTTGCGCTTCAGCATCGCATCGACGCTGAACGGGCCGGCGCCGGCGGCGACGATGTAGAGGAAGACGAAGCAGAAGACGATGGCGGCGCTGCCGCCGTTCTGCGCCGGGAAGAAGCTTTTCGACGCGTGACCGATGAAATAGGCGAAAGCCATCAGACCGGATAGCACGAAGGCTGCGGCGCGGGTCTTGAAGCCGATCAGGACAAGGAAGCCGAGCGTCAGCTCAAGCAGGCCGGCGATCCAGGGGAGCGAGCCGATCTCGGGCACGCGTTCGGCGGCCGGAAAATGCAGGATCTTCTGCGTGCCGAAGCTGAAGAGCACGAGCGCGGAAACGATGCGCAGCAGGCTGAGCAGCGCCGGCTGCAGGGCGTGGATCGAAGCGAACATGAAAGACCTTTCGTGAGGAAAACTGCCCGAAGCCTTTAGCCACGGCTTCGGCAATGACAATTCACGAGTTCTGACATCGGCGTTATTGGAGCACGCTCCTCACCCACACAGCGCCCGCAGGAACCGCCGCAGCTTCTCACGTAACGCATAGTTCTGCTCCATCATGCCGGGATAATCGAAATGACCGGCGTCGAGCACGAAAATCTCGTTTTCCCTTGATGCCGGGAGCGCGTTGGCGACGGCGAATTGGCAGGGCGGCGCCACGGCCGGGTCGAAGAGGGCGGGGGCGACGAGCATGGGGACGGTGATGCGGGCGGCTGCGGTCGCTGCGTCGAAGAGGCGGAGGTGTTCGAGCACGCCTTCATGCGTTTTCGCGTAGGTCTGGGCGGAATCGGCGCTGCCGACCGTCGGCAGCGTCAGCCATCGGGCACGGTCGCCGAAGGTAGGGACGACGAGATGGCCCCTCGATATGCGGGGATCGAAAGGAATGCCGAGCGCGCCGATGCCGCCGCCGAAACTGGCGCCGACATAGCCGATATGGCCCTCCAGCCAGGGATAGAGGGCAAGCAGTGTCGAGACGCCAAGCCAGAGATCCTCGACGCAGCCGCCGATGACATAGTTGTCGGGTTCGTCGATATCATGCAGCACATGGCCGGGTGCGTCGGGCGGGATCGGCGGATGCCGGCTTTTCGACATGCCGCGAAAGCAGGGGAAGAGCAGCGCGGTCTCCTCCACCGGCTGGTCGAAATCCGGCGCATCACGACCGCCATAGCCGTGACCGACGATGACGCCGCGCCTGATCGTTCCCTTGCGCGGCAGCAACAGCCAGCCGCCGATCGCGACGCCGCCGGTGGAACTGTAGGTGACGTCGAGGACGTGCCAGGCGGGGTGGGTGAGTTCGCTTTTGCTTACCTTTGGCTGCGGATCGGTGGTGATCGCCCGCTCGTAGCGCTTTTTCCAGAAAGCATCGAAACTTGGTGGAGCGGGCGGCGGGGTGATGGCGCGCAACGTGTCGAGCGTCATGCCGTAGGTGGGGTCGAAGGGGAAGGGGTGCGTCTTGGGGATGCTCATGGGGAAGTTGTTTCGCGGAAATCGGGGGATTGCAAGGCGAGAGGGAAGGTGAGTTCGTGTTGGCGGAAAAAGACCCCTCCCCGACCCCTCCCCACAAGGGGGAGGGGCTCGCTGGGCGCACTCTCTCCGCCAAATTGAAGCCTCTCAACGATCGCCAACGAGAAGAGGGTGGCACAGAGGACGCCACGGGTTAGCCCTCCCCCTTGTGGGCAGGGGTTGGGGAGGGGACTTGCTTTTTGTCTCAGAGACGGCTTTCACCGCCGGCCCAACCCACTCCCTGAAACGTTGCAGTTCTGTCATATCGGCTCTGTACAACATCGGTCCGCTTGGCTAAACCGCCGTGGAAAAACACGAAGAACGGGATTTCCAGATGATCGATGCGAAGACGCTTGACGCCAAGGCCCTAGCCACCCGCTTTCCCGGCGATTTCACCTTCGGCGTGGCGACGGCAGCCTTTCAGATCGAAGGCGCGTCGAAGGCCGATGGCCGCAAGCCGTCGATCTGGGATGCCTTCTGCAACATGCCGGGCCGGGTCTTCAATCGCGACAATGGCGACGTCGCCTGCGATCACTATAACCGCCTCGACGAGGATCTCGATCTCATCCAGTCGCTCGGCGTCGAGGCCTATCGCTTCTCGATCGCCTGGCCGCGCATCATTCCAGATGGTACCGGGCCGGTGAACGAGAAGGGGCTCGATTTCTATGATCGCCTCGTCGACGGCTGCAAGGCACGGGGTATCAAGACCTTCGCGACGCTCTATCACTGGGATCTGCCGCTGCTCTTGGCCGGCGATGGCGGCTGGACGGCGCGGTCGACGGCCTATGCCTACCAGCGCTACGCCAAGACGGTGATGGCGCGTCTCGGCGACCGTCTCGACAGCGTCGCAACCTTCAACGAGCCATGGTGCATCGTCTGGCTCAGCCATCTCTACGGCATCCACGCGCCGGGCGAGCGCAACATGCAGGCAGCGCTGCACGCCATGCATCACATGAACCTCGCCCATGGCCTCGGCGTCGAGGCGATCCGTTCGGAAGCGCCGAACGTGCCTGTCGGCCTCGTGCTCAACGCCATGTCGGTCATCCCGGGTTCCGACAGTGCCGCCGATCAGGCCGCCGGCGAGCGGGCGCACCAGTTCCACAACGGCGCCTTCTTCGATCCCGTCTTCAAGGGCGAGTATCCGAAGGAGTTCCTGGAAGCGCTTGGAGACCGCATGCCCGTGGTCGAGGAGGGGGATCTTGCTGTTATCAGCCAGAAGCTCGACTGGTGGGGGCTCAACTATTACACGCCGCTGCGTGTCGCCGACGATCCCAGGAAGACCGGCGATTTCCCCTGGACGGTGGACGCGCCTGTTGTCAGCGACGTAAAGACCGATATCGGCTGGGAGGTCTATGCGCCGGCGCTGAAGCATGTGGTGGAGGATCTCTACCGCCGCTACGAGCTGCCGGAATGCTACATCACCGAGAACGGCGCCTGCGACAATACCGGCATCGAAGGGGGCGTGGTCGATGACACGATGCGGCTCGATTATTATATCCAGCATCTCGATGTCGTCGCCGATCTCATCAAGGACGGCTATCCGATGCGCGGCTATTTCGCCTGGAGCCTGATGGACAATTTCGAGTGGGCGGAAGGCTATCGCATGCGCTTCGGCCTCGTGCATGTCGATTACGACACGCAGGTGCGCACGGTGAAGCAGAGCGGCAAATGGTATTCGGAGCTCGCCGCGCAGTTTCCCAAGGGCAATCACAAGAGTGCCTGATCGCCTTAGCCCGAATTGTCTATGCGGCAGGTAGATTTTTTCCTGCCGCATCGCACAAATAAAAAAACATCCCTGTCCGGTTTCAACCACCGGCGGCATAAGTTGCAGTAACAGGAAAGGCGAAACGTCTTTCCTTCCCGCCCGCAACGAAAGCCGCATCCATGTCTCGCACCCGTGATTGTCTTCGAATGTGCCGCCCGATTGGCTAATCGGCGCGATAGCGGTTATAGAACCGCCAGTTTTTGAAGACCAACACTTGGCGAGCATGAAATGACACTCCAACACCAGGCCCAACAAGACGCTGCCCATGGCGCGTCCGGCGGCCATTCCGGGCGAGAGCCAGAGGGCGCGGCGGGGGCGATCCCGATGGTCGCCTTTCAGGGCGCCGGCAAGCGCTACGGACCATCAGGCGATGGCGGTTTCACCGCGGTCGAAAAGGTCGATCTCACCGTGGCGCGCGGCGCCATCACCGGCATCATCGGCCGTTCGGGCGCCGGCAAGTCGACGCTGATCCGCATGGTCAACGGACTGGAGACGGCGACCTCAGGCAAGGTGCTCGTCGATGGCGTCGATGTCGGCGCGCTCAGCGAAGAGGGGCTTCGCGGCCTGCGCCGGCAGATCGGCATGATTTTCCAGCACTTCAACCTCTTGTCCTCGCGCACCGCCTTCGACAATGTGGCGTTGCCACTGGAGATCGCGGGTGTCGACAAGCAGACGATGCGCGCCAAGGTGGGGCCGCTGCTCGATCTCGTCGGTCTCGGCGACAAGGCGGGCAACTATCCCTCGGAGCTATCTGGCGGCCAGAAGCAACGCGTCGGCATTGCCCGCGCTCTGGCGACCGATCCGAAGCTGCTCCTCTCCGACGAGGCGACCTCGGCGCTCGATCCGGAGACGACGCAGTCGATCCTCGAACTCCTGAAGCGGATCAATGCCGAGCTCGGGCTTACCGTTCTCCTCATCACCCACGAGATGGAGGTGGTGAAGACCATTGCCAGCCACGTGGCGGTGATCGACGCCGGCCATATCGTCGAGGCAGGCCGGACCTTCGACGTCTACACAAATCCGCAGCACCAGACGACACGCACGCTGCTTGCCTCGGCGCTGAAGCTGCCCCACTGGCTGAGCTCCAGCGTCAAGCCGCAGCCGTCTGCCGGCGACCGGGTGCTGGTGCGGCTGGTGTTCTTCGGCGAGACCGCCTTCAAGCCACTGACCGGCCGGCTGGTCGCGGAACTCGGCTCCGACGTCAATATCCTCGCCGGCGCCATCGAGGAGATCGGGGGAGAGCCCTTCGGTTCGCTCGTCGTTTCCTATTCCGCCGATCCAGAGGTGATCGCGCGCGCCGACCGGTTCTATTCGGAAACCGGCCTCAAGACGGAGGTGCTCGGCTATGTCAATTGATATGATCTACAACCTCCTCTCCAAGGCGCTGATGCAGACGCTGCAGATGGTGTTCGTCGCCGGCATCATCGGCTCTCTGATTGGCCTGCCGATCGGCGTGTTCCTGGCCACTTCAGGCAAGGGTGAGCTGTTTCCGGCGCCGAAGACCAACCGCGTGCTTGGGCTGATCGTCAACGCCGCGCGCTCGACGCCGTTCATCATCCTCGTCGTCGCCATCGTGCCCCTGACGCGCCTGCTGACGGGGACGTCGATCGGCACCTGGGCGGCGATCGTGCCGCTCACCATCGCCACCATCCCGTTCTTTGCCCGCCTGGTCGAATCCGCCATCCGCGAGATCGACAAGGGGCTGATCGAGGCGGCGCGCGCCATGGGCGCCACGCCGTTCCAGATCGTGCTCAAGGTGCTGCTGCCGGAAGCGCGGCCGAGCATCCTGATGGCGCTGACGATGACCATCGTCAGCCTGATCGGCTACTCGGCCATGGTCGGCGCCGTCGGCGGCGGCGGACTTGGCGACCTCGGCATTCGCTTCGGCTACCAGCGCTTCAACCCGGAGATGATGGTGATCGTCGTCGCCGTGCTGATCGTGCTGGTTCAGGTGGTGCAGAGCGCGGGCGACGGGCTTGCCCGACGCTTCGACAAGCGCAACCGGAAAAACTGATCCCTTACCGCATACCCAATAAAAACCACCCAAGGAGACACTCATGAAGAAGTTCATCATTGCCGCCGCGCTCGCTGCCTTCGCAGCCGGCTCGGCCTTCGCTGAAGACATCAAGGTCGGCGTCACGCCGGGCGAGCACGCGCAGATCATGGAAAAGGTTGCCGAGATCGCCAAGACCAAGGGTCTCAACATCGAGATCGTCGAGTTCTCCGACTATGTCGTGCCGAACCAGGCGCTCAACGATGGCGACATC
The DNA here is from genome assembly GCF_030380735.1 of Rhizobium sp. S152. Taxonomy (GTDB): domain Bacteria; phylum Pseudomonadota; class Alphaproteobacteria; order Rhizobiales; family Rhizobiaceae; genus Rhizobium. The sequence goes on from NZ_JAUDRZ010000004.1 coordinate 130,058, forward strand.
CAAGCCAACTCGTTCCAGCACCAGCCCTATCTCGACAACCAGATCGCCGACCGCAAGTTCGATCTCGTCAGCATTGGCACGACCATCACCACCCCGATGGGCGTCTATTCCAAGAAGGTGAAGAGCCTCGACGAGCTGAAGGAAGGCGCCACCGTCGCCATCCCGAACGACCCGACAAATGGCGGTCGCGCACTGCTCGTTCTCGCCTCCAAGGGCCTGATCAAGTTCAAGGACAATCCGGGCGTCAAGGTCACCGTCGCCGACATCATCGACAATCCGAAGAAGATCGACTTCGCCGAAATCGACGCCGCGCAGCTGCCGCGCTCGCTCGATGACGTCGACGCCGCCGTCATCAACACCAACTATGCCATGGAGGCCGGCCTGCATCCGAAGACCGACGCCATCGCCATCGAAGGTGAAAAGTCGCCCTACGCCAACGTGATCGTCGTGCGCACCGCCGACAAGGACGCGCCGTGGGCAAAGACGCTGGTCGAATCCTACCACGACGAAAGCATCCGCAAGTTCATCAACGAACAGTTCAAGGGCGCCCTGATCCCGTCCTGGTAAGACCTGGTCTTATCCTTATTCGAGATGAAGCGGTCCGGCCCTGCCGGGCCGCTTTTTCGTTGGGGCGAATCGTCGGATGGCGTAAGCCGGTTGCATGGAACGCAAACCGCTCTTTCTCTACGCGCTCTGCGGCAGCCAGCGGGCGGCATCGACCAACCGGCTGCTGCTAGAGACTTTGCGCGATCATGCGCCGGAGGGCGTGACGATCGAGATCTGCGATCTCATCGGCGATCTGCCGATCTTCAATCCCGACCACGAGGGCGAGAATACGCCCGATATCGTCGCGCGGTTGGGGGCGAAGATGCGCGCCGCCGATGGCGTTATCGTCGCTTGCCCCGAATATGCGCATGGACTGCCGGGTGGCCTCAAGAATGCGCTCGACTGGCTGGTGTCGCGCGATGAGGTGCCGCTCAAGCCGGTTATGATCGCGCATGCCTCGCATCGCGGCGACTTCGCGTTGGAGCAACTGACGGAGGTGCTGAAGACTATGTCCTTCCGGCTGGTCGACGAGGCTTTTCTGCGCGTGTCGTTGCTTGGGAAAATCAAGGCGGCGAGGGCGGATTCGATCGGCGAGAGCCTGCGAAATGGCGCGGTTCACCGGGCGCTTTCGGCGTTTTGCGAGGCGATCATCGCGGGAAGCGATGCGCCGCCACGGTAACCTATTGAAAATAAAAGCTATTATTTAGATTTTGAGGAGGCTTTGCCGTCCCGTGCCGACAGCTAAAAAAGATGCTGCTGATTAATCGTTAAATCCGTTGTTTTAACGGGTTTTGAACCCTTGCTTGGCAAAGTCCGCTGATCGGGGAGCAGGGAATGTCGGCAGTATTCAGGGGTAACAGGCAAGTCTCGGGTCGCGGCCTTCGCGCCACCGTCATCGGTGTACTCTTTTCCTTTGCCGTTATCGTCACCGTCGTTACCGTCATGGTGCTGGGCGCGCTCGAAAGCGTGACCGAACGTTCGAACGTGCTCGACGAGGAGCGTTCGCGCGAAACCATGTCTGGCGCGCTGAAGACCTTCAAGGCGCAGCTCGGCGCCACTCTCAACGACTACGCGGCCTGGGACGATGCCGCCACCAACGTGTACGCCGCCGACGGCATGCCCTGGACGATCAGCAACTACGGCGACATGTCGGTCAACAGCACGCTGTTCGACATGGCGATCGTGGTCGATGCCGACAGGAAGCCGGTTATGGTCTATCGCGACGGCCAACCCATGCAGGGATCTCTCGACGATTTCTTCGCGCCACCGTTGTGGACGCTGTTCGAAAAGGCAAAGGCATCGGCAGGGCCGAACGGCAATCCGGAAGCGGTCGGTATCGTCAGCACCAAGTCGGGTATCGCGGTCGTCGGCGTGGCGCTGGTTCGCGAAAAATCCGGCGCACTCGATCTGCCTGCCGACAAGCGCCGCTACCTCATTTTTGCGCGCCATCTCAATACCGCGACCATCGACAAGCTCAGCAGCACCTACGTGATCGCCGGTCTGCAGCTGGTGTCGCCCGATTTCCAGGCGACCTATTCGGTGCCGATCAAGGATGCCGACGGCGTGGTGCTCGCCCGGCTGATCTGGACCTCGCGGGCGCCCGGCGATATCGGCTATTCCGAAGTACGACCCAAGATCGTGCAGGCGATCGCCCTTGTCGGGCTGTTCTTTCTGGTGCTGCTGATCATCGGCTGGATGGCGGCGAGGCGTTTGCGGGCGGATGAGACGCTGGCGCGCGAGGAAGGGCATCGCGACCGCCTGAGCGGTCTTCTCAACCGTGACGGTCTCGGCATCGCGATCGACGGTTTCGTCGCCTCGGCGGCGCAGACGAAGCGCAACGTGCTGATCCTCTATCTCGACCTTGACGGCTTCAAGGAGGTGAACGATGCCTATGGTCATGGTACCGGCGATCAGCTGATCCGGGCGGTGGCGGCCGGATTGACCGTGCTGATCCCCGAGGGGGCGGCGCTGGCGCGCATCGGCGGCGACGAGTTCGCGATCGCCTTCGTTTCCGATGGCGAGCATGCGGCGGCGCTGCAGCTTTCCGAGCAGATTCTCGATTTTCTGGCAGAGCCGCTGGAGATCGGCCGCCGCATCGTCGTGGTCGGCGCGAGCATCGGCATCGGCATGTCGCCTGCCGGCGCCGTGGACCGCGAGGAACTGGTGCGCCGGGCGGATCTTGCCATGTACAAGGCCAAGGAAGCCGGCCGCGCCCGCATGACCCTCTACGATCCGGCCATGGATGCCGACCGCGAAGAACGCAACGCGCTGGAGCTGGACTTGCGCATGGCGATCGAAGGCGGCGACCTGACGCTCGTCTACCAGCCGCTGATCGATGCCGACAGCCACGAGATGACCGGCGTCGAGGCACTGGTGCGCTGGGATCGCCCCTGTCACGGGCCGATCTCACCGGAGATCTTCATTCCCGTCGCCGAGACCAGCGGCCTCATCGAGGCGCTCGGCCTCTTCGTGCTGCGCAAGGCGTGCGAGACGGCCAAGCAATGGCCGGAGCTGCGTATCTCGGTCAATGTCTCGCCGGGCCAGTTCCGCAATCCGGCATTCGCCGATTATGTTCGCTATGTGCTGAAGCAGGCCGATATCGAGGCCAAGCGCGTGACGCTCGAGGTCACCGAGGGCTACATGATCCAGAACCCGCAGCGCACCCGGCAGGCAATCGAGCGGCTGAAATCGCTTGGCGTCAAGGTGGCGCTCGACGACTTCGGGTCGGGCTTCTCGTCGATCGGCTATCTGCGCCAGTTCGGCTTCGACCGCATCAAGATCGATCGGTCGCTGGTCAAGGATGTGATGGAAGGCGAAAGCCAGCGCGAGATGCTGCAGGCGACCGTGGCGCTGGCACGTTCGCTTGATATTCCCGTGACGGCCGAGGGCATCGAGACCGAGCAGCAGGCCGCCGCCGTGCGCATGTTCGGCTGCGACACGCTACAGGGCTACTTCTTCGCCCGGCCGATGCCGGCCGAGCAGATCACCGAAAGGCTGATGGATGCGCGCTCGCGCCGGATGAGCGAGCGCCGCAACAGCGCCGCGTAGTCAGGAACGCGACCTGCCTCAGGTGCCGATGTGCTTGATGCCGCGCTTCTTGGCGAGCGCGATCTGGTGCTGGCGCTGGCGGTAGCGCAGGCGGTCTTCCTCGGTGCGGGTGTCGTAGCAATGGCTGCAGGACACGCCTTCCTCGTACTTGTTCGAGGTGATCTCTTCCGCGGTGATCGGGTTGCGGCAGGCGTGGCAGAGCTTGTGGTTGCCTTCCTTCAGCCCATGCTCGACGGAAACGCGCTCGTCGAAGACGAAGCAGGCGCCTTCCCACAGGCTTTCCTCGGCGGGCACTTCCTCGAGATATTTGAGGATGCCGCCCTTAAGGTGGTAGACCTCGTCGAAGCCCTGCTCCTTCATGAAGGCGGTGGCCTTTTCGCAGCGGATGCCGCCGGTGCAGTACATGGCGATCTTCGGCTTGTTGTGCAGGCCGGTGTTGTTCTTCACCCAGTCCGGAAACTCGCGGAAGGTCTTGGTATTCGGGTCGACAGCGCCCTTGAAGATGCCGATCGCCGTCTCGTAGTCGTTGCGGGTGTCGATGACGATGGTGTCGGGATCGGAGATCAGCGCGTTCCAGTCCCGCGGCGCCACATAGGTGCCGACGATCTTGTTGGGGTCGATGTTCTCGACGCCCATGGTCACGATCTCTTTCTTCAGCTTCACCTTCATGCGCAGGAAGGGCATCTTCGATGCGCGGCTTTCCTTGTGCTCGAGGCTAGAAAATTCCGGCATGGCGCGCAGATAGGCCAGCACCTTCTGGATGCCTGCATCCGGGCCGGCGATGGTGCCGTTGATGCCCTCATGCGCCAGAAGCAGTGTACCCTTCACGCCGTTTTCCTCGCACAGAGCCTGCAACGGCTCGCGCAGGCTCTCGAAGTGCCGCACGGATACGAAATGATAAAGGGCCGCGACGAGGAACGGGCTCGACGCTGACGCCGCCTGGGTCAACATGTCTGTCATGGCGCTGGAAATACAGGCTCTCGCGTCCGGTTGCAATAGAGCGGGCCGTCGGGCATTTGGCCGCAACTGGCGCGGTGTCGTGGCACCTATTCAGCCGTAGGCGGCCGCGATCCAGAGCGCTTCGATGCGGCGCGCTTCATTCTTCGGACTGTCCGAAAAGATCTTCTCCGCCAAGTCGATCGCGACCTGACGGTCCTCCTGCTGGCGGAAGATGATCGCATCCAGCAGATGGGCGAGGTCGTCGGCATTGCTGAAATGGTGCGGCTCCGCCTCCACCAGTGCGCAGAGCACGTCGAGATCGTGGATGTGGCCGAGCAGGTCGATCAGCTCGCTTGCAGCGTCATATCCGGCGCGCATCGCCGCCGGCCAGACCGCGCGCAGCAGGTCGTGATAGGCTCGGTAATCCTGCGTTCTCTTCCTGAGCGTATGAAAGGCTTCCGCCGAGGCGCCCGCGCGGCACTCGTCAATCGCCTCGCGCGCCTTGCGGGCGGTATCCCTCCAGCCCTTGGCGAGCATGCGGGCATTCTTCTTGTGATCGTGAGGGAAGCAGATGCCGTCGAGAGCCTCGGCAGATTTGGCCAGTTCGCCGATCGCCTTTTCCAGCATGGAGTCGAGGCCACTTGTCGCATCGGCCATGGCGTCGCGTCGGCATCGCAGTCTGTCCGTCACCCGATCGAGGGCCGCGGCTTCTTTCGGGTCGCGGGCATTATCCTTCAAATAGCCGACGGTTTCGGCAAGCGCGGTCGCGTCGCGGATGGCGGAGAGCGAGGCGGCAATGTCGCGAAGCCTCGCGTTTTCCTTTTGCCTTGTGTCGGGGATCGCACGGGCGACGAGGCGCAGCAGCGAACGCACGCGCTTCAAGTTCTTGCGGAAGGCGTGGATCGCTTCGTGCGTGCCATCCGGACGCTCCTCCAGCGTCTTCATGGCATGGCGCAACTGGCCGGAGGCGGCCTTGTGAAACTGTTTGGTGAAGTCGCGGTCAGGCCGTATGCGAAAGGGCATGCCGGTCGTGCTCGAATTCCGTCGCCAGCGCCTGGTTCGAATAGCGAGCGTCGCCCGTTACCTCGCGGCCGAGCCAGGAAGGCAGGCTGGGCTTGTCGCTCTCGGCGCGCATCTCGACTTCGGCAATGACAAGGCCACGATGCCGGCCGGCGAAGACATCCACCTCCCAGACGAAGCCCTCATGCGGCACGCGATAGCGAGTTTTCTCGATCACCACGCCGATCGCGTCGCCGAGCAGTTCCTTCGCCTCATCGACGGGGATGTCGTATTCGAATTCCTCGCGGGTCATGGCGCTACGGCCGATCTTAATGGTCAGGCGCGCCTTCTCGTCATCAAGCACGCGGACGCGGACGGACCGGTCGTCCATCGAGGCGATATAACCCTGTTTCATAACGGATTTCGTGGCGGCGCCGGCGCGCCACCCGTCGTTACGGACAAGAAACTTCCGCTCGATCTCTTTCGCCATACGAGTGAACCTTTTGTGACGATTTCATTACGCTAGCCTAAATTCCCGGCTCTTCATACCCATTCCATTCCAAACATTGCTTTCGTCTCGACAAAGTCTACCCTTGGCGTTATCTCGACATCGAATTCAATCGTTTCAAAGGAACCGACGGCCATGGGCGAAAAGACAGAAAAGCTCCTTTCCATCCTCAAATTGCAGCCTGTCGTACCGGTTCTCATCGTCGACGACGTGAAGTCGGCGGTGCTGCTGGCGCGTGCATTGGTCGCAGGCGGGCTGAAGGCGATCGAGATCACCATGCGCACGCCGGTGGCGCTGGACGCGGTGCGCGCGGTTGCCGAAGAAGTCGAAGGCGCGGAGGTCGGTGCCGGCACCATTCTCAACGCCGGCCACTGGGACGCGGCGGTCGCCGCCGGCTCGAAATTCATCGTCAGCCCCGGCGCGACGCAGGAACTACTCGATGCCGCCTCGAAGTCCAGCGTTCCGCTGCTTCCGGGTGCGGCGACCGTCAGCGAAGTCATGGCGCTGCGCGAAGAGGGCTACCAGGTCATGAAGTTCTTCCCCGCCGAGCAGGCCGGTGGCGCCGCCTATCTCAAGGCGCTGTCCTCGCCGCTCGCAGGCTCGTTGTTTTGCCCGACCGGCGGTGTTTCGCTGAAGAATGCGAAAGACTACCTGTCGCTGCCGAACGTCGTCTGCGTCGGCGGCTCGTGGGTTGCGCCGAAGGAACTGATCGCCGCCGGCGACTGGGCGGGTATCACCAAGCTTGCGGCTGAGGCGGCTGCGCTGAAGGGCTAACTAGCGCCTCGATCTAAGAACCTGCTTCTTCCCAAAAGACCCCTCCCCAACCCCTCCCCACAAGGGGGAGGGGCTTAATCGCGGCGCTGCCGCGAGTCTCCTTCCCCCTTGTGGGGAAGGTGGCCGGCAGGCCGGAAGGGGTCTTTGCATCCTCCCCTAACGCAGCCGTTATTTGCATTCCCCCATCCCCGCTCCTATCTCCCCATTGACCGAAACAGGGAGATGATAGGCATGTTCGACGCGAAGAAGCTTCTGGAGCAATTTCTGGGTTCGCAGATACCAGGCGTCGGCGGCAGCGTGCGCGAGCGGGCGGGCGATGCGATCCAGATGGCCAAGGACAATCCGTGGAAGGCGGGAGCGCTGGCGACCGCCGTTCTCGGCACGAAGACGGGCCGCAACATCGCCGGAAACGTCGCGACCATCGGCGGCATCGCCGCTGTCGCGGGTCTCGGCTACCTCGCCTACAAGAACTATCAATCGGGCCAGTCTCCGCAGGCCGCGCCGCAGCCGGCTCCCAATGCCAGCCAGCCGGTCGCGCTGCCGCCGCCGGATTCGGCCTTCAGCCTGGAATCGCCGCAGCTCAGCAACGATTTCGCCCTGACGCTGATCCGCGCCATGATCGCCGCAGCAAAGGCCGACGGTCATATCGACGACGCCGAGCGGGCCAATATCATGGAGAAGGTGCAGGCGGTCGATCTCGGCTCGGAGGCTGAAGCCTTCCTGCGTCAAGAGCTCGCCAATCCGGTCGATATCGACGAGCTTGTGGCCGCCGCGCGCACCGAGGAGCAGAAGGTCGAGCTCTATACCGCCACTCGCCTGACGATCAATCCGGATACACGCGCCGAGCGCGGCTATCTCGACCTGCTCGCCGGCCGCCTCGGCCTGCCGGATGCGCTGCTCGATCACATCGATGCGACGGTGACCTCACACAAGGTCAGCCTCTGACGATCGCAGCGGGTGCGACATCGCGTGCCTTGTGGTTGAGGTGTCGGCCGGTTGCCTTTCGCGGGCGGCTGGCCTAAGGCCTCATCTCTCAGCCGCAGGAGACACGCGCATGGCCGATCCGAAATCCGAACGCCGCTCGCCGGCGATTGCCGCCGCGATCATCCTCGTCTGTGCCGGCCTCGTGATCTATTTTCTGCCGTCGATCGTGCTGTGGATCGGCAACTATTCTCCGATGCTGGCGATCGTCGTCGGCGTCTGCCTGCTGATGGCGTTCTTCGCGGTGTTCTGGCTGAGAGCACGGTATCAGCGCCGGCGGGGGCTGTAGGCCGCTTAACCGCCCAATCCCATTCCCTGGAGCGACGCGCCGAGCAACAGCGCGCCCATAACCATCACAAGCAGCGCACCCAATATCTCGATCCCATTCCCAACCCATGCCGATGCCCGCGAGCCTTGGCCGGCGAGGCGCATGGCCGTGCCCTTGGCGGTGACGGCGAAGGTCGCGAGGATGGCGACGGTGATGGCGGTACCGAGCGACATGGCGACGACCGAGAGGATGCCGCCGAGATAGAGCCCGTTCAGCAGCGAAAACGTCATGACCAGCAGTGCGCCGGAGCAGGGTCGCAGGCCGACCGCGATGATCGCCGACCAGGCCTCGCGGAAGCTGAAGTTCTCAGATCCCAGCATGGAGGGATCCGGCATATGCGACTGGCCGCAGGTCTCGCAGGCCATGCCCGATATGAACTTGTGGCCGGCCTTTTCGGCCTGCGCCTCGCCGAAGACGAAAGCGCTGGCGTCGGTGCGGACCGAACTGTCCTGCCAGTCGAGCATCATGCTCACAGGCCCCGATGTCGCGGCCTCCACCTGTCTCGAGGGCATCGAAGCGGCCATGGAGCGCAGCTTGCGAAACAGCAGCCAGCCGCCGAAGAGGATGACCATGACGAAGCTTGCGATCTCCATCGCCTGCGTGGCCTTGGTCAGCGTGATGCCGGTGCCGCGAAGCACCAGCCAGGCGCCGCAGACGAGCGCGATGGCGACGACGCCCTGGACGAACGCGGAGAGGAAGGAGATCACCACCCCGCGCCTGAGCTCTATCTCGTTGGCGATCATGTAGGACGAGATGACAGCCTTGCCGTGGCCGGGGCCGGCGGCGTGGAAGACGCCATAGGCAAACGAGAGGCCGATCAGCGTCCATAGCTGCCAGGGATCCTGGCGCATGTCCTTCAGCGCGCCCGTCAGCGCCCGGTAGAACGACTGCTGCTCGTAGTTGATATAGGCAAGCAGCGGCGCGAGCGGGCCGCCCGTCGGCTGGAAGCTCGGTTCCGCCGTGCCGATGCCGAGCGGCGATTGCGCGTGTGCCGCGGCAAGGCCCATGAGCAGCAGGCCGGCGCTCCAGAGGACGAGCGCGAGGCGGCGCCTCAGCATGTCACTTCCAGCTTGGTGGCGAAGAGCTTCGACATGTTGGTGCCGGTGGGGTCGTTAAAAAAGGCATCGGTGAGCGACTGCTTGTTCTGCGAGATGACCTGATCCGCATCGGGCCTGACGACCTGATGTTTGCAGGCGCTGAAGCCGTCGCCCACGAGTAGCATCTCCTTGTCGCTCGGAAAGTCGATCGAGGTGTAGAGCGTCGGGTCGTAGACGCCGAAGGTGAGGGTGCCCTTGAGCGGCATCGGTTCGGCCGGCTTGACGGCGAAGAACATCAGCAGCTGGCCGTCGCGGTAGTCGACATGGATGATGTCGGGCTTCTGAACGGTGACGTTCTTTCCGTTCATCGTCAGGTTCATGTAGTAGTCGTAGTCGACGAGGGATTCCTTGACTGTCTTGCCGACCTCGGCGAGCTCGTTCGGCTCGAGCTTCAGGTCGGTGTTCTTGTCGAAATCCATGACGACCGAGGAGGTGAAGACCTCGTCGAAACGCCAGACATTGCGGAACTCGGCGACATTGCCGTCGTCGCCGGCGACCACTTCCAGGCGCGCCTCGACGAAGATATGCGGATGCGCGAAGGCGGTGGCCGGCGCGAGCGCCAGGAAACCGGCCGTCAGGAAAGTCGAAATCTTCATGCGATCCGCTTGCTTCGTGTTCGAGTGAGCAGGCTGCCCAAATCAGTTGTGGCGATCTTGCCAGAAAATAGGACCGAATTGGGACCGGACATGCGTCCGATCGGGCCTAAGGGTGTCTCTTGAACCAATTGTGAAGATAGTCGACGAAGGTGCGCACCTTGGCGGGCAGATAGCGCCGGTGCGGATAGACGGCATAGATGCCGCGATCCGTCGGGATATAGTCGTTGAACAGCGTCACCAGTTCCCCGCTCTCTATCGGCTTGCGAGCGATGAAATCGGGAATCATCGCCACGCCGATGCCGGCCCGCGCCGCGCGCAGCGTCGCATGCGGGCTGTTGACCTCGATCGGGCCGGAAACGGCGACGGCGAAAGAGGTGCTGTCGGGATTGTAGAAGCGGATGCTGCCCTGGTTGCGAGCGTTGGTGTCGATGATGAACGGAATGTTTGCGAGATCGGCGGGCTGGTTGATGTTAGGGTAACGCTCCAGAAACTCCGGCGTCGCGCAGAGATGCATGCGGAAATCCGAAATCTTGCGCGCGATCATGCCGGAATCCTCGAGCTTGGTGACGCGGATAGCCACGTCGAAGCCTTCCTCGATCAGATCGACGAAGCGATCGTCCGCCGAGATTTCCAGCGCCAGATCCGGGTTCTCCTTGGCGAAGTCGATCAGCGACTGGCCGACCTCGGCATCGACGAAGGTACGCGGCACCGAGACCTTCAGGCGCCCCTTCAGCTGCGCGTTGTTCTCGCGCACGAGATCGGCGAGGTTGTCGATTTCCTTCAGGATGTCGGAGGCGGTACGATAATAGGTGTGGCCGGCCTCGGTCATCGAGAACTGGCGGGTGGTGCGGTTCAAGAGCAGCGCGCCAAGCTCATCCTCGAGCTCGCGGACATATTTCGACAGCAACGCCTTTGAACGACCGGTCTTGCGGGCGGCGGCGGAAAACCCCTCGGCTTCGACGACGTCGATGAAGGCGCGGATGCGGGTGAGGGTGTCCATGAGTGCGATACGGTCCTATTCGTCAGTCGGTTAGACCCATGACGAATGAGAGGATTCTGTCAAGTTTTTCGACATGCTCGTCGTCCATTCTGCCGATCCTCTGGCCAACTCGGCGACGCGAAATAGTAATCGGCTTTTCGACCATCGCCTGCGAGCGGGAGCGCAGTCCATTGGTCATATTCGGCTCAAGCGTGAAACGAAAATGCGGTGTGGGGCCATCGAATGACGTCAGCGGGCAGACGATGATTGATTCGAAATCGTCGCCTAGCCTATCGGTCTGTATGATAATTGCTGGACGAGGTTTCCCATAGTCGCCAGACAGGACGACCGCGAAAATATCGCCGCGCTTCATTCTTGTTCGGTCCATTCCTCGTCGTTGAAGATCGAAACAGCCTCGATCCAGCGCATCGCATCCGCTTCGTCTTCGGGGTCGAGTGCCGCGACTTGCTCGGCAATTCGCTTGCGGAATTCGGGATCGCGTGTATCGAAGCCTGCGCTCCGCGCCTTGCGCACGAGCTCATCCATCTTATGCTGCTGAGAATCTTGCGTTTGCCTTGATGGGGTGGGCATCGCGTATCCCTCGTTTCCAAGCCTAAATATAGCTGTTTGCGCTTCTTGCTGCAACGCTGGCCCCATTTTTCGTTTTTTTGCCCCACGCCAAAAAAACTCTTGATTATGACGGCGAATATTCTTATCTCGACCTCAGCCCAAAGTCGCACGTGCCCATGGGTGTCCGCCGAACCCTCGAATTGGTGAGGAAATCGGTAAGGTACCTGGAATTAACCCCTCCAGTCGCTATTCCGGCCAACCGGAAAATGCGAGGACGCCTGAAGCAACGACGGTGCGGGCCTTTTTGTTCTCTCCCTGCTTTCCATCAGCGGGGGTTACTGAAGAGGCACACCTTCATTGCCGGAAGTGCGGTAGGGAACCCCCTCCAATCCATGGCAGACAAAGCCGGATCCATGTCGCTTATGCGGCGTTGATTCACTATTCGCGCATTCGAGCGCTTGCTAAGGTTCCGGGGTCTCCACCGGCTGGTTCCTATGCGAGTGATCGATTGCCCTTTGTCCTCCGGTTTTTCCGGAGCTCTGGAACTGGAAAAGGGATTGACATGACCACTCAGCGCATCCGCGACTTTCTCGCAACCCGACGTCCCGACGGTCCCTGCCTCGTGGTCGACCTCGACGTCGTGCGCGACAATTTCTCCGCCTTCCGTCACGCCATGCCTGACAGCGCCATCTACTACGCCGTCAAGGCTAACCCGGCTCCAGAGGTCCTGAAGCTGCTCGCCGACATGGGCTCCAACTTCGATTGCGCGTCCGTCGCCGAAATCGAAATGGCGCTCAACGCCGGTGCGACCGCTGCCCGTATCTCCTACGGCAACACGATCAAGAAGGAACGTGACGTTGCCCGCGCGCATGCGCTCGGCGTCAGCCTCTTTGCGGTCGACAGCCACGAGGAAGTCGAGAAGATCTCGCGTGCCGCTCCCGGCGCCCGCGTGTTCTGCCGCGTTCTGACCGATGGCGAAGGCGCCGAATGGCCGCTCAGCCGCAAGTTCGGCTGCGTGCCGCAGATGGCCGTCGACGTTCTCGTCTACGCTCACCAGTTGGGCCTCGAATCCTACGGTGTGTCGTTCCACGTCGGCTCGCAGATGACCAAGGTCGATGCCTGGGATTCGGCGCTTGCCGATGCCAAGCGCGTCTTCGTTCAGCTGGCCAAGCAGGGCATCCACCTGCAGATGGTCAACATGGGCGGCGGCTTCCCGACCAAGTACCTGCGCGACGTTCCGTCGGCTGAAGCTTACGGTCGTGCGATCTACCAGAGCCTTCGTGATCACTTCGGCAACAACCTGCCGAAGACGATCATCGAGCCGGGCCGCGGCATGGTCGGCAACGCCGGCGTCATCAAGACGGAAGTCGTGCTGATCTCGAAGAAGTCGGACAACGACGCCGCTCGCTGGGTGTTCCTCGACATCGGCAAGTTCGGCGGTCTGGCCGAAACGATGGACGAAGCCATTCGTTACCCGATCCGCACCGAGCGCGACGGCGACGAGATGGAGCCCTGCGTCATCGCCGGCCCGACCTGCGATTCGGCCGACGTGCTGTACGAAAAGAATCTCTACCCGCTGCCGATCACCCTTTCGATCGGCGACGAGATCCTGATCGAAGGCACCGGCGCCTACACGACCACCTATTCGGCGGTCGCGTTCAACGGCTTCGAGCCGCTGAAGGCCTATATCATCTAATGCAGCTCGCCCCGTAGCCAGCCGGGGCGGCACCTTCACAATGATCTGACGATACCGTTTGAAACGGTTTTGAGTTCGGGAGGCCACGATGGCCGCTGTTCTTGATTCTGTCCGCGCATATTTTGCGCCTTCTGTCTTCACCATCGACGCCGAAAACCCCGGCGATGTCGTGGCGCGCGAAAACCTGCTCGATCGCGCCATGGGCCCGAACCGCCGCAAGAAGTCGTCGGAAAAGATACGCCGCGGCCGCGTGTCGGCGGAAGGCCTGGCGCTGGTGGCGCGTGACCGCAACGGTCACGTGATCGGTACCGTGCGCCTGTGGAACGTCGAGGCCGGTGTCAGCGCCGAAGGCATGCCTGTCGATGCGCTGCTGCTCGGCCCGCTTGCGGTGGATTCCAGCTTCGAAGGCAAGGGCGTCGGTTCCGCGCTGATGCGTGCCGCCGTGCTGGAGGCGAAGAACCGTGGTCACGGTGCTGTGCTGCTTGTTGGCGATGCCCCTTATTACGAGCGTTTCGGCTTCTTCGCCGAGAAGGCTCAACATCTCGTCATGCCGGGTCCCTTCGAACGCTCGCGCTTCCTGGCGTTGGAGCTCATCGAGGGCTGGCTTGACGGCGCGGCCGGCATGATTGTCCCGACGGGACGGATGCTGACCAGCGCGCCGATCCGCAGGGCGGCCTGATCGGCAGGAGCCTCTCCCCTATGGGGAGGGGCTTTCTTATTGGCTGAACGCGAGGCTTTCGATTTCGGCGCGCCGGAAATCCGGCGGCCATGTCCCCTCAGTGTCTTGTCGCCTGCCGGTTATTTTACGACGCTGGCATCAACCAGCTGTGTTCCGGCGGTTTGGACGATATTCTCAGGTATGGCTGCGATGAAAAACATCGTGAAAGCATAGACGGCGAATATGGTCGCTGCGGCTGTGGCCTTTAGAATCATTCATGCACTCCTATTCTCAGGCTTCGAGTGTGAGCGCAAAAAGCGGCATTCCCAAGAGTTTTCTGAACGGTAGATGAACAAAAAACTGTGACGGTGAATTTTAACGATATTTTAGCAACACCGCAGCTTCTCCTTTTTGGGGATGAAATTCATGGTTCCTTCTAAAATTATGCAATAAAAACAGTGTTATAAATTAAAGCGTCGGCATCGATTATCCCCGTAAGCCCTTAGCATGCCTAGACTAGCCTTGTCATTGCACAGGGAGCCGGGTTCATGAACCGGTCGATCTTCTGTTCATATTCCGGAGTGCGATGATGGTCGTCGAAGGTGGATCGGATGCCGTCAGGGCGGATGATTCTCCGGGGAAGCCAGGTCGGGAGACGCTCCTGCCGGTCTGGAAAAGCTGGAAATCCTGAAACGATCGGGCAGGCGGAACAGCCTGACATACCATTCATCTGCTTGCCGCCTGCCCATTCCCCATTTTGGCAGATCGTCGCGGAAAATCTTTCCGCGCGGCGTATGGTGCTGCCTACTCCCTTTGGCGGCGCTTGTGTCGATCTCAATTGCAGCACAATATATTAGAGATGTCATATATTGAGGGGGATGGAATATGACACGGTCGATCATCGCCTGCATTTCTGCTGCCTGCATGCTGTCTCTCGTGGACATATCAGGCGCATCCGCTCAGACGCCTGTCGTCACCACACCTCCGACGTTGAAGACGCTGACGCCGGGGCAATCCGTTTTGTTCGACGACAAGAAGTGCCCTGCCGGACAGATCGGCAAATACACGAGGGCACAGAAGCGGAGTTCGATAACACGCCGGTGCGTGCATCGCTGATCTTGCGACAGGCACGATCATAAGGTGTCAAATCCGCGTGAGAGATGCCGCGCGGCGGGTGATTTCGTTGTGCGCCGACTTAGATATCCAGGCATGATCAAACACCTGCTCTTCATCGCCATTCTGTCGCTCTCGCCATTCGCCGCCAGCGCACAGCAGCTAAACCCGGTCGCCGCGTTGCTGGATGGCAGTGGTTCGACACGCGAGGAACTGCGGCCGTTGAAGACCGTCGTCGTCGCGAGAGATGGCGAAATCATCGCGGAGCACGGCTATCGCGGCCATTCGGCTGGGGAGTCGGTCAATATCAAATCGGCTTCCAAGTCGATCATCTCGAGCCTCGTCGGCATCGCCATCGGCAAGGGCCTGCTCGATGGGCCGGACCAGAAGATCGCGCCGATCCTGAAGGCCGACCTGCCCGACAATGCCGATCCGAGGCTCGGCGAGATCACGATCGGCAACCTGCTCTCCATGCAGGCGGGGCTCGGTCGTCTCTCCGGCCCGAACTACGGGCGCTGGGTGTCGTCGCGCAACTGGGTGCGTTTCGCGCTCGCGCAGCCGTTCGATGACGAGCCAGGCGGGCAGATGCTTTATTCCACCGCATCGACCCATCTGCTCTCGGCGATCCTGACGAAGGTTGGCGGAAAATCGACGCTCGCCTTAGCGCGCGAATGGCTGGCGCCCGTCGACGGCTTTCGCATCGGCGCTTGGGAACGGGATCCGCAGGGGATCTATCTCGGCGGCAACCAGATGGCGATGACTGCGCGCTCGCTGCTTGCCTTCGGAGAACTCTATCGCAACGGAGGCAAGGCTGCGGACGGTACGCAGGTCGTTCCTGCCGACTGGGTTGCCCAGTCCTGGCAGCACCGCACCAATTCGCGCTTCTCGGGCGACGACTACGGTTACGGCTGGTTCTCGCGGCAGATCGGCGGCGAAGAGGTGCATTTCGGCTGGGGTTATGGCGGCCAGATGCTCTACATCGTGCCGTCGCTCAAGTTGACCGTCGTGATGACATCGGATGAAAGCGGCCCTTCGGCAAGAACAGGCTACCGTGATGCGCTGCACGGACTTCTCTCCGAGATCATCGCCGCGGCGCGCCCTGTCTGAGCGGGGTTTTCGGCCCATTGATTAAAATGCGATCAAGCGTTCCAATCAAAACGCAATAGCGATCTCGTAAGGTGTCCGCGCCGTTTATTGGAGGCGCGTAGATGATTTTGGACCTGCGGACGATCTATGTCGTGTCCGCGATGACGCTCCTGGTTCTCGGAAGCGCGCATATGGCGAGCTATTGGACCGGGCGATTCGGCCGCTGGCCGGCCTGGTGGGGCTCAAGCTACCTGGTGCTTGGCGTCGGGACACTGCTCGTCTGCCTGCGCGATTTCATCCCCTATGTGCTGTCGATCCAGCTGGGCAATGTGCTGACCATTGCCGGTTACCTGCTGACCTTCTTCGCCATCCGCGTGCTCGCGGGCCGGCCGGTGTCGATGCGGGTTTGCGCGTTGGCGCTCGTCTTCATCAGCCTTCCGGTCGCGGCTCTGCCCAGCGGCGACATGGCTGTGTCCATGCGGTTGTTCTATGTCTCGGCGGTCTGCTGCCTGTGCGATCTGACGGTGCTGCGCGAAGGTATCGGTATCTATAGGCGCGAGAAGCTTTTCTCGGCGGGTCTGCTGGCATGGCTATATCTGCCGACGGCAGCGATTTTCCTTGTTCGTGCCGGCATGGCGGCAACGGGCGAGATTGCGGGTCCTGATCCTTACGGCACGACCGCCGCCCATAGCTGGATGGCGTCTACGGCGGTCATCTTCCTGGCGCTGCGCAGCATGCTGATCGTGCTGATGGCGGCGGAGCGCAACAGGGGCGAACTGATCGCGTTGGCGCATCATGATCCGTTGACGGGGGCGCTCAACCGCGGCGGTCTGGCGCAGAGGCTGCCGGTGCGCGATGCCCATGCCTTGGCATTGCTGGTGGTCGATATCGATCATTTCAAGCAGCTGAACGACCAGCACGGTCATCTCGTCGGAGACGATGTGCTCCGGCTGTTTTCCAGCGCCGCGCGCAGCGTGCTGCGGCCCGATGACCTCCTGTCGCGCCATGGTGGCGACGAGTTTCTCGTGGTGCTGAAGAATACCGCCGAGGACGGAGCGATTGCGGTCGCCGAGCGGATGAGGCTGGCGTTTTCGGAGCAGGTTGCGGCGATGGCGGTGTTCGCATCGCTTCCGACACTGAGCATCGGCGTCGCAGCCTGCAGCGGTTCCGATATTGATTTCAAGAAGCTTCTGGAACGGGCCGATACTGCGCTCTATGCCTCCAAGCGGCAGGGCCGCGACCGGGTAGAGGCATCACCGGCGCAAGAGCAGGCGGCTTAGCTCACGGCTCAGATATTCTGATCCATGTTCTCGGCGGGGATTTCGCTGGCCGGATGGATGCGCACCACCGATGCCGGGACGCCTGCCACCGTGCAATGGGCCGGAACCGGCTTCACCACCACGCTGCCGGCCGCCACCTTGCTGTAGGCGCCGATCTCGATATTGCCGAGGATCTTGGCGCCGGCGCCAATCATCACGCCGCGGCGGATCTTCGGGTGGCGGTCTCCGGTTTCCTTGCCGGTGCCGCCGAGCGTCACGTCCTGCAGGATCGAAACCTCGTCCTCGATGACGGCGGTTTCGCCAATGACGATGCCGGAACCATGGTCGAGCATGATGCCGGAACCGATCCTGGCCGCAGGATGGATATCCGGGCCGAAGACAAGCGAGGCGAGATTGGCAAGCCAGCTGGCGATCTCGACGCGGCCCTCGTTCCACAAGGCATGAGCCGCGCGGTGGATCTGCAGGGCGTGGAAGCCCTTCAGGTTGAGCAGCGCATGCAGATAGGTCGTGCAGGCCGGATCACGCTGGCGCACCGCCATCAGGTCTGCCTCGATATCGGCGAGGATATCGGTCGTCAGCGTCTCCTGGAGAAGCGTCGTCAGCGCCGCCGTATCGACATCGGCGCGCGAGAGGCGGGCGGCGAGCACGCGGGCGACGATGGCGGCATTATCCGCGGCGTCGATTACCTGCGATGTCAAAATAGGCCGCAGCACCGGTTCGCACTCGCACAGCGCCAAAGCTTCGGCGCGGATCGACACCCATGCCGAGGCATCGTTGGCGGCTGCGGTTTCGGCGATGGCGTTTCCGGTCTGCGGCATCTGGTTTAGGCTCTCTGTTTCGCGAATGTCTTTATCACATGCCTTAAGCGGCGATATCGACCACGCCGCAATCGCCGGCTTCCGAAGCGAAGGCCAGCAGCTTGCCGTTCTTGCTCCAGCTCATGGCTGATATCGCGCCCTTGCCGGGGCGGCGGATCAGCGCTTCCTTGCTGTCGGCGAGGCGGACGGCGAGGATCATGCCGTCGATGAAGCCGATGGCGAGGATATCCTCGGCCGGGTGGAACTTGACCGAGGTCGCCATGATGTTGGCGCGGGTGCCGAGTTCGAGCGGCGCCTTGCCCATGGGGCCGTCCTTGCCCTGGAAGGGCCAGACGATGGCGGCCGGCGCGCCCGAGGAGGCCAGCCACTTGCCTTTGGCCGACCAGGAGAGCGACTTCACCTTGGCGGGATAGCCGGTCATGCGCATGTGGCGGGCTTCGGAGCCCGGCTTGATGTCGAGCTTCCAGCCATGCAGGGCGTTTTCCTGCATTGTGGTGACGAGGAAATTGCCGTCGGGCGAGAAGGTGACGCCGGTGTGTGCGCCCTTCCATTCGAGATCGATCGGCTTGGCGTCGCCGGCGACCCAGTGCAGCGACACGCCATTATAGCGGGCGGCGGCGACGCGCATGCCCTTCGGCGCGAAGGCGAGACCTTCGACGGTGCGTTCCTCGGTGAATTCGCGAGTCGTGCCGTCGGCGAGGCGGACGATGGCGCTCTTCCCGTAAGCATAGGCGATGGCACCCTGCGGGCCGGCGGCAAGCTGCGAGATCCACTTGCGCGGCGCATGCGCCAGCTCGGTGACGCTGCCATCGGCGGCGATACGCAGCACCTTGCCGTCCTCGCCGCCCGAGATCAGGCTTTCACTATACGGATCGCGGATGCAGGTCAGCATGCCCTGATGGGCTTCGGTGACCTTGTCCGAGCCGTCCAGCCGGTGAAACGTGCCGGCGGCGCTGGCGAAGAAGGGGGTATCACCTAAAAATTCGACGGCCAGGATATGGCCGTCGAGGTCGAACGGGGCAACAGTCGGCATCAGGCAGCAGCCTCGCACGCCTTGAAGGAGGCTTCGAGCTTTTCGCGGTCGAGTTCGCGGCCGATGAAGACGAGACGGGTCTCGTGCTTCTCGCCGTCCTTCCAGGGGCGCTGGTGGTCGCCCTCGATGATCATGTGAACGCCTTGCACGACATAACGCTCGGGGTCGTCCTTGAAGGCGATGATGCCCTTGAGGCGCAGGATATTCGGGCCCTGCGTCTGGGTGATCTTCTGGATCCAGGGAAAGAAGCGTTCGGCGATCATCTCGCCGCCGCGCAGCGAAACCGACTGCACCGTCACGTCGTGGATCGGGGAGACGGCGCCATGATGGTGGTGATCGTGGTCATGATCGTGGTGGTGGTCATGTCCGTGGTCATGATCATGGTGGTGATGATCGTGATCATGCGCATGGTGATGATGGCCGTGATCGTGGTCGCAATCGGGACCGCAGACGTGGTCGTCATGATCGTGGTCGAGGAAGTGCGGGTCGTTTTCCAGCGCACGCTCGAGGTTGAAGGCGCCCTGGTCGAGCACGCGGGCGAGATCGACGCCGGAGCGGCTGGTCTTGTAGACGCGGGCCGAGGGGTTGATGGCGCGGACGACATCCTCGATGACGGTCAGTTCTTCCGGGGTGACGAGGTCGGTCTTGTTGATCAGGACAACGTCGGCAAAGGCGATCTGGTCTTCGGCCTCGCGGCTGTCCTTCAGGCGCAGCGGCAGATGCTTGGCGTCGACGAGGGCGACAACGGCATCGAGCTCGGTCTTGGCGCGGACGTCGTCATCCATGAAGAAGGTCTGTGCAACAGGCACCGGATCGGCAAGGCCCGTCGTCTCGACGATAATGCCGTCGAAGCGGCCGGGGCGGCGCATCAGGCCTTCGACGACGCGGATGAGGTCGCCGCGTACCGTGCAGCAGACGCAGCCATTGTTCATCTCGTAGATCTCTTCGTCGGATTCGACGATCAAATCGTTGTCGATGCCGATCTCGCCGAACTCGTTGACGATGACGGCATACTTCTTGCCATGCGCTTCCGTCAGGATGCGGTTCAGAAGCGTCGTCTTGCCGGCGCCGAGGTAGCCGGTAAGAACGGTGACGGGAATGGGCTTCGGCTGCGTGGGAATAGCGTCGGTCATGAGAACCTCGATCGATGGGGGCTTGCTCGGGTGTTTGTCCCGGGCCTTTCAAATTCGTCGTCTCATATAAGGGGTGCGGCGCGGCAGTTCAAAGGGATTCGTATGTTATAAGATCACATTAGGATGTGGAGGTTGCGATAGCCGATGGAATATCGGTCTGGGCGAAGTCGTTGCCAATGAAAAGCAAGGGGCAATTGAATTCCTTGGCCGTGGCGTAGGAGAAGCAATCGCCGAAATTCAGCGAGGCGGGATGGAAGTTCTTGCCCCAGTTGGTGTAGGCGGTGGCGGCGAGTTCGGCGCGGGCTGGGGTGACATCGACAATCTTCACGGTGACGGCCGAAAGAATCGCGCGCATCTGGCCGGACATCCCTCTCTTCGCTGCGACGATTAGCGCCTCAAGCACCGTCCCAGCCGACACCAAGATGAGGTCCTCGCCTTCAAATATCTTGCGGCAGGAAGGTGCCTGCGGTTCGTTCGCCAGGATCGCGATCAATGCCGACGTGTCGACGGCGATCACTTCGGCAGGCCGTCTTCATCGTAGAGGAAATCCTGGCTATGAGCGGCGTCCGGGCCGGGTGGCAGGTTCAACTGCCGTACCTCTTCCTGCAGTTTGTCGATCAACCGGGACTTTTCCTCACGGCTGAGTGGTGGCCTTGTGGCGTCATTCCGCAGGCGCTGAATGAAATGTTCCCGCTTGACCGGATCATCGATGAATGTGGTTGCCGCCTCAAGGCGAGCGGCCGGCTGACCATCCTGCGTCAACACAATCTCCTCGCCCTGATTGGCAAGGCGGATCAGTTCTGTCAGCTGGCCTTCAGCCTCCTTCACGGAAATGCGCATGCGGGCCTCCTCAGTGAGCCACTGCGATTACAATCAATATGATGAAAAGACCGGGCCGATACAAGCGCCCGCTATGTCAGCGCGTCCACGTCGAAGGCGTTCACATCCTTCAGCAATTCCACCAGCCCCTTCACCGCATGGGTGATCAGCGCCTCTCCCTTTTCGGCTGTTGCCTTGGCGGCATTCCCGGCGACACCTTGCTGGTTGAGGTCGGACATTTTCCAGCCGAAGGCGTGCGGACCGTAGGCGCGCAGGTGCTTGTAGCGGGCGGCGAAGTCGGATTGGCGGGAGGGGAAGTTCTCGGCCTTGGCCATGTCCACCTTGTCGGGGTGTAGCGCCAGCATCACCGAGGTCTCGATATCGCCGCCGTGGATGTCGATCGCCTTTTCTTCCGGAGAGATCACGCCATCAGGCAGACCGAAGCGGGTCCAGCTGGTGGCGACGGCGAGCATGTCGAAGCGCACGCGGGCCTCGGTGGCGACGATCGTCATCAGCGGAGAATTGCCGCCATGGGCGTTGAGCATGACGAATTTGCGGATGCCCAGCCGCGACAGTTTGCCCGCGATACCGAGCCAGCGTTCGATCGCTTCGCCGTAAGCCAGCGTTTGCGTTCCTGTCACATCCATATGCTCGATTGAGTAGCCGACTGATTCCGTCGGCAGGAAGGTTGCGGGAAGGGTCGAGGGTAGGGCTATTTTGAGCCTGCTAACGATGCCGTCGGCGATCAGCGTGTCGGTCTCGAAGGGGAGGTGCGGGCCATGCTGCTCGTGGGCGCCAAGCGGCAGGATGGCGATCCAGCGGTCGCGCTCGGCGGGCGAAAGCTGCGGATCGTTGTCCTCGAATTCGGCTTTGGGCGCTATCATCCGGCTAAGGCCTCTTGTTTATGACGAGATCATGCGCAATGTCATAACGCAACGTTCTCAACGCTTAACGCATAAGCCTTTAAATCAAAACCGATTTGGCGGGAGGCTTGGGCGCCAATTAAACTGTCGTCGCGCGGTGGCCCGGTCCAGAAACGCGGCGGGGCACGATCAGAGGGATGGCGATGGGCAAGAAGCACAAGGACGGCAAGAAACAGAAGTCGAAGAAGAAGGACCAGACCGAATATACGGTGGTCGATCTTTCGCCGGCTTTGACGCAGGCCGCACGGTCGATGCGCACCGTGTTGTCGCGCAACCTGCTTGCGAGCGGACTTTATGCCGGCCAGGACGGGGTGATCCTGTCGCTGGCCGAAAGCGACGGCATGACGGCGGGCGGGCTGGCGCAGAAACTCGGCGTCAAGGCGCCGACCATGACCCGCACGATCGGCCGCATGGAGGCGCAGGGCTTTCTCGAGCGCAAGGCCGATGCCGACGACGCGCGCCTGACCAAGGTCTATCTGACCGAGCTCGGGCGCGGTAGCGTGCAGGCGATCGAAAAGGCTGCCTCGGCCTGCGATCTTCTTGCAACCCAGGAGTTCTCCGAAAAGGAAATCCGCAACCTCGTTCGCCTGCTCAAGGCCATGGAGGTGAACCTGCAGACCGAGGCCGTCGCCTTCGACGAGCCGGAGGAAATTTGACGGAATTGTGAATTTAGAATTGCCTCCTCGGGTTTAATCTTTTAATTAAATATTTTAAGAGCGCTCGGCATCGATATCGAGCGGCGTGCATGACGAAACCCGCGCGTTGCCTGGGGAGGACACGTGGCTCAGAAGATCAAGCTTTCCACCATCGCCGAAACACTCGGCATTTCCACCGCGACCGTATCCCTTGCCTTACGCGACAGCCCGCTCGTCGCCGGCGCCACGCGCGACAAGATCAAGGAGCAGGCGCGGGCGCTGGGCTATATCTACAACCGCCGCGCAGCCAGCCTGCGCACCTCGCGCTCCGGCATCATCGGCGTCGTCGTGCACGACATCATGAACCCGTTCTATGGCGAGATTCTCAAGGCGATCGAGAGCGAGCTCGACCGTAGCCGGCAAACCTTCATTCTCTCCAATCATTACGATTCGGTCGAGAAGCAGCGCACCTTCATCGAGACGCTGCTGCAGCTCGGGGGTGACGGCGTCATCATGTCACCGGCGATCGGCACGCCGCCCGAGGACATGCAGCTCGCCGAGGATAACGGCATGCCCGCCATTCTCGTCGCCCGCTCGATGGACGGGTCGGACCTGCCGACTTATCGCGGCGACGACAGCTACGGCATCTCGCTTGCCACCAATCACCTGATCGGCCTCGGCCACCGCTCGATCGCGATGATCGGCGGCACAGACCAGACATCCACCGGCCGCGACCGCTACCAGGGTTACGTCAACGCGTTGCGCAAGGCCGAGATCGAAGTCGATCCGGGCCTGCGCATTCCCGGCCCGCGCTCGATGCAGGGCGGTTTCGAGGCGGCGGTGCATTTCCTGTCGCTGCCGCAGAAGCCGACCGCCGCCGTCTGCTGGAACGATCTCGTCGCCATCGGCCTGATGAACGGTATTGCCCGCGCCGGCCTCGTGCCCGGCAAGGATATCTCGGTCACCGGCTATGACGATCTCGAGGAGGCGTCGATCTCGATGCCGGCGCTGACCACCGTCTGGAACGGCCAGGCCGAAGTCGGTCGGCTCGCCGCGCGTGCCCTGCTCGACCGTCTATCCGGCAGCCACGAACCCGACGGCATCCATCTCATCAAGCCCGAGATGCGCATCCGCCAGTCGACCAGCCCCTACCGACCGCGGTCCTGATCCGGTCCATTCATCCTCGCCCGTTTGGGCAGGCGACAACCGAAGAGGAAATATCATGTCCCGCATCGCCGTTCTCGTCCCCGGGAAAATGCACGAGCGTGCTCTTGCGCGTCTGAAGGAGCGTTACGATGTCATCGAGGCCGATGCGGCGTCGCTCGACGCGGAGATGGCCAAGCGCATTCGCGGTGTGGCGGTCTCGGGCACGTTCAAAGCGGCTTCTATCGACGCGCTTCCCAATCTCGAAGTGATCTCCAGCTTCGGCGTCGGCTATGACAATGTCGATGCCAAGCATGCGGCGACGAAGGGTGTGGTCGTGACGAACACGCCTGACGTGCTCAACGACGAGGTCGCGGATACGGCGATTGGGCTGCTCCTCAACACCGTCCGCGAATTTCCGCGCGCCGAGAACTGGCTGCGCGCCGGCAACTGGACGCCGGGGAAAAGCTACCCGCTGTCGCGCTTTTCGCTGAAGGGCCGGCATGTCGGGATTTACGGCCTCGGCCGCATCGGCCAGGAGATCGCCAAGCGGCTGGAACCGTTCAAGGTCAAGATCAGCTACCACACCCGCACCCGCAATGCCGATGTGCCCTATGACTACTATCCGACGCTGAAGGACCTCGCCGAAGCCGTCGATACGATGATCGCGATCGTTCCGAAAACGCCGCAGACGCACAAGACGATCAATGCCGAAATCCTGTCGGCGCTCGGTCCCGAAGGCGTGTTCGTCAATGTCGGTCGCGGCTGGACGGTGGACGAGGAGGCGCTGGCCGCGGCGCTGAAATCCGGCGCCATCGGTGCCGCCGGTCTCGATGTCTTCTACGACGAACCGCATGTGCCGGCGGCGCTGCTCGACCTGCCGAACGCCGTGCTGCTCCCGCATCTTGCCTCCGGCTCGGTACCGACACGCAATGCCATGGCCGACATGGTCGTCGACAATCTGGCTGGATGGTTCGAGAAGGGTGAGCCACTTGCGCCGGTGCCGGAAACGCCGCTGAAGGGGTGATCGGTCGCAGCAAGGCTGCGGTTTGTGCTGGCGCCGCCGCCATGTGTAGGATTCGATGTTCGTTCGACGTCTTGAGACCATGGAGAGTCAGGCATGGTGAGCGAAACGCAGCGCAAGTTGACGACGATCTTTTCCGCCGACGTGCAGGACTATACGCGGCTGATGGGTGCCGACGAGGAGGGGACGCTCGCGACCCTGAAGCGTTATCGCGACCGGATGTCGGGGCTGATCGGCGCGCATGGCGGTCGGGTGATCAACACCTGGGGCGACGGGCTGATCGCGGAATTCCCGAGCGTCGTCGAGGCGGTGCGCGCGGCGGTGGACGTGCAGAACGAGCTTGCCGGCCTCAACGCCGCGCGGCCGGCCGACGGGCGTATGCAGTTCAGGATCGGTATCAACCTCGGCGACGTGATCGTCGAGGGCGATGACATCTACGGCGACGGCGTCAACATTGCGGCGCGGCTGCAGGCGCAGGCACCGGCAGGCGGCGTGGTGATATCGAATACCGTCTACGACCAGGTGCGCAACAAGGTGGCCGTCGGGTTCGATTTTCTCGGGCCGCTTGAGGTCAAGAACGTCGCGGAGGCGGTGCCGAGCTATGCCGTCAGGATCGGCGAGGGCGAGCAGGGTGGTGCCAGGCACCCGGCCGGCACCTCGAGACCGGCGGCCTCTTTGACTGTCTCACCCGAGCGGCAGGTCCTTTACGCGCGCCGGGCGCTGGCGTTGTTCGCGGTGATCGCGGCGGCGCTTATCGTCATCAACGCTTTGACCTGGAGCGGTGTGTTCTGGGCCGCCTGGCCGCTCCTGGCGCTGGCGCTTCTTGCGGCCATGCAATGGGCCAGAAGCCAGGCGCTTATCGACAAGCGGATGGCGGCGTTCGGGATCATCGGGCTGGGGCTGATCGGTATCAACCTGCTGTCGTGGCACGGCGTCTTCTGGGCGGTGTGGCCGCTGCTCGGGCTTGCCTTTGCCGCAGGCATCCGCTGGGCGACCCGCGGCTAGGCCGTTCGAACGCCGAAGACGACCTCTTCCAGCCAGGGATTGGAGAACTTGCGTTCGGGGTCCATGTTTTCGCGCAGCCGCGCGAAATCCCCCAGACGCTCGTAATGCACGCCGACATGGCGGCGGCTGAAGACCTTGCCCCAGTGCGGCAGGACCTCGAAAGGAGACAATGCTTCCTCGATATGGCCGACGGCGGTATCGACGGCCTTCTGGTCGCGCACCCAGGTGAAATGCACAGACAGCGTGTCGTTGCCATATTGCGGGCTCATCCAGAGATCGTCGGCGGCAACAGTGCGGAATTCGCCGGCCTGGGCGAGATGCGCGAAGCGGTCTCGGACCGACAGCAGCGCCTCGATGGCGGCGACCGCATGGCGCCTTGGGATATGGAACTCGGACTGGATCTCCTCGCCGTTGCTCGGCGTGAATCCCATCTTGAAGTGCGGCAGCCGATCGGACCAGCGGCCGAAGACGCCGAGCTGGTCGGTGGCGTTCTTGGCGTCCAGTCCGCTGATCGGATGACGCTTGACGTCTGCGCGGCGCGCGCCGCGGATGATGACCGCAGGCTCGCTTGATGTGTCCGTGCTCTTCAGCCAGAGCGAGCCGGCTATATCGCGCCATTGCGTGAAGACGCTGACGCTGTAGGCGGAGGCGGTGATCTCGTCGAGGTTGGCGAGCAGCGCGTCCCAGCTCAGTCCGTCATAGACCGACTGCGCCACCTCGAACTCCGGCACGACATCGAGCGTGACGCGGGTGACGACGCCGAGCGCGCCGAGATGCACGACCATGCCGGCAAAATCGGGATCGCCGCGCCGCACCGTGACGACGCTGCCGTCGCCGGTGACGATCTCCATCCCGGCGACGGCGGTCGCGAGATTGCCGTTGCGGTCGCCCGAACCATGGGTGGCGGTGGCGATGGCCCCGGCGATCGAGATATGCGGCAGCGAAGCGAGATTGTGGATGGCGAGCTTGTGCTCATGCAGGAAAAGAGCGAGGTCGCCGTAAGTGCAATGCGCACCGACGGACACCTGCCTGCGATCATCCGAGATCGCCGCATCGATCGGAAGGCCGGCGAGCGACAGTGCGACTTCGCCATCGACGATGGCGTTGAAGGAGTGGCGTGAGCCCAGCGTCTTGATGGCGGTTGAACGCGCCACGATCGTGGAGACCTCGTCGGCGGAGGCGGGGCGCAGGCAGTCGCGAAAGCTGTAGTGAAAACTCTCCGCCCAATTGGCGGCCGGCACATGTCCCATGAAGCGGCTCCTCCCGAATCTGATTGCCGCTTTTATAGAACGCGGTGGGGTAGGGTGGAAGACGGCGAGGCGATGCGGAACGAGCGATCGGGATCAGGCGAAAGCCCCTCCCGAGCCCCTCCACTTGTGGGCAGGGGTTTGGGTGGGGTCTTAAAACTTGCCCTAAATCTTCCCGGCCCGCTGCTGGATCATCATGAACGTATCGAAGGTATATTCCGACAGCTGCATCCACAGATAGGCGTCGCGCTTGAACGCGGTCTGGTCCTCGTAGATCTT
This sequence comes from Rhizobium sp. S152, assembly GCF_030380735.1. Taxonomy (GTDB): domain Bacteria; phylum Pseudomonadota; class Alphaproteobacteria; order Rhizobiales; family Rhizobiaceae; genus Rhizobium. The sequence continues at coordinate 157,315 of NZ_JAUDRZ010000004.1, forward strand.
CTTGAAGTAGGGGTTCGAGCCCGAGATTTCCGCGTAGATGTTGAGCGAGGCCTGGAAGCAGGCTTCCATGATTTCCTGGCTGAAGGGTCTAAGCGTCGCGCCCTCGGCCACAAGCTGCTTCAGCGCCGGCGGGTTCTTCATGTCGTACTTCGCCATCATGTTGGTGTTGGCGAAGGCGCAGGCATCGGTGAGCGCCGCCTGGTAGTGCTTCGGCAGGCTGTTCCACTTTTCCAGGTTGAAGAAGGCATGCACCGTCGGGCCGCCCTCCCACCAGCCGGGATAATAGTAGTACTTGGCGACCTTGTGCAGCCCGAGCTTCAGGTCGTCATAGGGGCCGACGAACTCCGACGCGTCGATCGTGCCCTTTTCCAGCGCCGGATAGATATCGCCGCCGGCGATCTGCTGCGGGATGACGCCGACCTTGCTGATCACCTGGCCGGCAAGGCCGGCGATGCGCATCTTGACGCCCTTCAGATCATCCAGCGTATTGATTTCCTTGCGGAACCAGCCACCCATCTGAGCGCCGGTATTGCCCGCCGGCAGGCCGTAGATGCCCTGCGTGGCGTAGAATTCGTTCATCAGCTTGTTGCCGTTGCCCTCGTAGAACCAGGCATTGGTGAGGCGGCCGTTGAGACCGAAGGGAATGGCCGTGCCGATTGCGTAGGTCGGGTCCTTGCCGACGAAATAGTAGGAGCAGGTATGCGCGGCTTCCACCGTGCCGGCGCTGACGGCATCGGCCGCCTGCAGGCCGGGAATGATCTCGCCCGCGGCAAAGGGCTGGATCGTGAAGTTGCCGTCGGTGGAGGCGGCCAGATGCTTGGCGATATCGTCGGCCGCGCCGTAGATCGTGTCCAGGCTCTTCGGAAACGAGGATGTCATGCGCCAGGCAATCTTGGGATTTTCCTGCGCGATGGCGGGTGCCGCCAAAGCCGTTGCGGCGACGGCACCGGCGCCCGCTGTTCCTGCCTTCTTGAAGAATGAACGACGATCCATCAAAAACCTCCCATGGGTTCAATCTGCGAGGCCAAATTCTCCCCACCCGCAGAACGACAGGAAGCTAAGCATGCGGACGCAGGTGATTCAAGCGTCGCGCCATTAGTCTTTGGGATCACGACCGCAATATGGCAGGCCCGGCACTTCGGCCCGAATCAGTGGCTGGGCGGCAAGGCGACGGAACGGGCACGATCCGCCGCAATTCCGCCCGGGATTGCGCGGAAACGTTGACATCAAGGCCATTCTGGTTTCTCAGATGGTTGACCCGCACACTCCGGAAAATCCATGACCAAGCCCATCGTCGCCATACCCGCCGATATCCGCGCCTTCAATGGCACCGACTGGCATGCCGTACAGCATCAATACGTGCGTGCAGCGCTGAACGCTGCCGGCGTGATGAGCTTCATCATCCCCGCCTTCGAGGAGGGTTACGACACCGATGCCATCCTTGACCGTGTCGATGGCGTGCTGGTCTCCGGCTCGGCCACCAATGTCCATCCCTCGCTCTACGGCATGGAAGCCACCGAGGCCGACGGCCCCTTCGACCCCGCCCGCGACGCCACTACCCTGCCGCTGATCCGCCGCGCCCTCGACCGGGCCATTCCGCTGCTCGCCATCTGCCGCGGCATCCAGGAGCTGAACGTCGCGCTTGGCGGCACGCTGGCAAGCGAAATCCAGGACCAGCCCGGCATCTGGGATCACCGCACGCCGCCGGAAAAAGACCGCAACGGCATGTACGAGATCCGTCAGAGCGTCATCATCCGCGAGGGCTCCTGCATCGCCGGCATCGTCGGATCGGGCGAGGTCAAGGTGAACTCGCTGCACCGCCAGGCGATCGCGAAGACCGCACCGCGTCTGGCTGTCGAGGCGGTGGCCGAGGACGGCACCGTCGAGGCCGTCTCCGTGATCGACGCCAAGGCCTTTGCCGTCGGCGTCCAGTGGCATCCCGAATACTGGGCCGAGACCGACAAGCCCTCGAACCAGATCTTCACGGCCTTCGGCGACGCCGTTCGGCAGTACGCCGCGACGCGCCAGCCCGCGGCCTCCCAGGCGAAAGTGCCCGCCTGACACCAAGGCCAATCAGACAAGACAATCTAGACCGCGCCCCGTGATCCCAAGGCACAAGGGCGCCCGCAACAGTTTGGACCAGACGTGACATGATACGCATCGAAAACATCAGCAAGCAGAACAGCCACCGTCTCCTCTTCATCGAGGCATCGGCTGCGCTGAATCGGGGCGAGAAGGTCGGCTTGGTCGGGCCTAACGGCGCCGGCAAGACCACCCTTTTCCGCATGATAACAGGCCAAGAAGAGCCGGATGAAGGCCAGGTCTCCCCCGACAAAGGCATTACCATCGGCTACTTCAACCAGGATGTCGGCGAAATGTCCGGCCGCAGCGCAGTGGCCGAAGTCATGGAAGGCGCTGGCCCCGTCAGCATCGTCGCGGCCGAGTTGCGCGAGCTCGAGGCCGAGATGGTCGATCCCGACAAGCTCGACGAGATGGACCGCATCATCGAGCGCTACGGCGAGGTGCAGGCCCGCTACGAGGAACTCGACGGCTACGCACTGGAGGGCCGCGCCCGCGAAGTGCTTGCCGGCCTGAGCTTCAGCCAGGAAATGATGGACGGCGATGTCGGCGGCCTCTCGGGCGGGTGGAAGATGCGCGTGGCGCTCGCCCGCATCCTTCTGATGCGCCCCGACGTCATGCTGCTCGACGAGCCGAGCAACCACCTGGATCTGGAAAGCCTGATCTGGCTCGAGGAGTTCCTGAAGGGCTATGACGGCGCCCTGCTGATGACCTCGCACGACCGTGAGTTCATGAACCGCATCGTCACCAAGATCATCGAGATCGATGGCGGCTCGCTCAACAGCTATTCCGGCGATTACGGCTTCTACGAACAGCAGCGCGCCCAGAACGAAAAGCAGCAGCAGGCGCAGTTCGAGCGCCAGCAGGCGATGCTCGCCAAGGAAATCAAGTTCATCGAGCGCTTCAAGGCGCGCGCCAGCCATGCCTCGCAGGTGCAGAGCCGCGTCAAGAAGCTGGAGAAGATCGACCGCGTCGAGCCGCCCAAGCGCCGCCAGACCGTCGCCTTCGAATTCCAGCCGGCGCCGCGCTCGGGGGAAGATGTCATCAACATCAAGAACGTGCACAAGAAGTACGGCAGCCGGACGATCTATGAGGGCCTCGACTTCATGGTTCGCCGCAAGGAACGCTGGTGCATCATGGGCATCAACGGCGCCGGCAAGTCGACGCTCCTGAAGCTGGTCACAGGGTCGACCGACCCGGACGAGGGCAGCGTCGCGCTCGGCGCCAGCGTCAAGCTCGGCTATTTCGCCCAGCACGCCATGGACCTGCTGGATGGCGAGGCGACCGTGCTGGAATGGCTGGAAAGCTCCTTCCCGCGCGCCGGTCAGGCGCCGCTACGTGCGCTTGCCGGCTGCTTCGGCTTTTCCGGCGACGATGTCGAGAAGAGGTGCCGGGTGCTCTCGGGCGGCGAAAAGGCCCGCCTGGTCATGGCCCACATGCTCTTCGACCCGCCCAACCTGCTCGTCCTCGACGAGCCGACCAACCACCTCGATCTCGACACCAAGGAAATGCTAATCAAGGCGCTGTCGCAGTATGAAGGCACCATGCTCTTCGTCAGCCACGACCGCCACTTCCTGGCGGCGCTTTCCAACCGTGTGCTGGAACTGACCCCCGACGGCATCCACCAGTACGGCGGCGGCTATACCGAATATGTCGAGCGCACCGGCCAGGAAGCGCCCGGCCTGCGCAGTTGATGAGAGAACCGGGCGGCACTATCTTGCGCCGCCCGGCGCTCCCTGGAAAAAGCGGCCGGTCATAGTGGTTAGCCGCAACGCGCCGCTACGCGGCAAGGTCACCGTTCTTCCCTGCACAACGGATGAGGATAACGCCAGAAATCCTGCGGCTGTAGAGCTAAGTGCTGAAATACAGGCAAAGATCGATCATAAGCGCACATGGGTGATCTGCGATCACCTGACAACGGTGGCAACATCACGTCTGGACAACATGGCCAGAAGTCCACCGAGAGTGAGGGGCGATGAACTAACAGCCATCCTCCAAAAGGCACACTCCTTCATCGCAGGCTGGCTCCCTGCCATGAAGGACGCCGAAACGACTTTTGTTGTAGAAACTCGATCCTTAACCCTCACGGAAGTGGAGGACACGTTGACGATCGAGATAGAGCACAAGCGTTCCACGTGACCAACGTGAAGTATGCCGGGACGCATCGAGCGCAGGCCGCAGACGTTGACTGATTAGGAGTGTGCCGGTATAAGCAACATATCTGCGGGGCCGTAAGGTCGCCGTCTCTCCGCAAGGAGACTCATGTGCCAAAGCCACCCTTCGGGTGGCTTTGGTCGTTTTGGGGCCACGGTCGCGTTAGCCCTGCTTCTCCGTACACAACAAGCGCCCTACACCTGCGCCGCCAGCGCCACCGCGTCAGTCCCGGCCGGCAGGCGCATGGGGCAGGAGGGGTCGGTTGCGGCGCGCCATATGGCCTCGGCGACATCGACCGCGCGCGTTATCTGATCGGCCGGCTGTTCAGCCCAATGCGCGAAGACGCTTTGGACCAGGTCGGCATAGGGCTCCGGGAAGCCGGCGCCGGCCTCGCGCATGCGTCCCTGCGCGTTCTCGCCGAACCGCGTGTCCGGCGCGCGGCCGGGCAGGACGAGACGGGCGCGGATGTTGAACGGCTCGAGTTCCAGCGCCAGCACCTCGGTAAAGGCGTTCACGGCAGCCTTGCTCGCCGTATAGGCCGAGAGGAGATGCAGCGGCTTCAGGGTGACCGTCGAGGTGACGTTGACGATCACACCCTCGCGCCGCGCGCGAAACTGCGGCAGCACCGCCTGCGTCATGGCCATCGTGCCGATCGTGTTTGTCTCGAAGATATCGCGCACCGTCTCCATCGGCGTTCCCTCAAGCGCGTTCAGCCAGCCGATGCCGGCATTGTTGACCAGCACGTCAATTGGCCCCGCCAGTTCCACTGCGTTGCGGATGCTGTCGGCATCGGTGACATCCAGCGCGATCATCCGCAGCCGGTCGGATTGCGGCAGCACGTCGGGCCGTGGCGCGCGCATCGTGGCGATGACGTTCCAGTCGCGCTCGATGAAATATCGGGCGGTCTCCAGGCCGAAGCCGGACGAGCATCCGGTGATGAGAACCGTTTTCATGGGCTTGCTCTTTCGTTGTTTGCTGACCTCCCAGATATAGACAGCGCTGACAGGACGAACTACATCAGAAAATCCGTAAAACATTTGCGAGCGTCCTGACATGATCGATCCGCTGGCCGAGGTGGTGACCTTGCTGCAGCCGAGGGCGCCGTTTTCCAAGACGGTGGGCGCCGCCGGCGCATGGCGAGTCCGGCGCTCCGAAACCGGCAAGCCCTTCTACAACGTCATCCTCGAGGGATCGTGCCGGCTCGCCGTCAACGGTCTGCCGCCGGTAACGCTGGTGGCGGGCGATTTCGTGCTCATTCCCGCGGCCTATGACTTCGATCTGTCGAGCCATGACGCCGACACGGCTGAAGGCGTCGACCTCGAACGGCACGCCATGGTCGAGGGCGGCGCCCGGCTCGGCGATCCCGAGGCACCGGCCGATGTCCGCATGCTTGTCGGCCACTTCGTCTTCGGCTCCCCCGACGCCAGCCTGCTGGTGTCGCTGCTGCCCGATCTTATCCATATCCACGGTGAGAAACGGCTGTCGACGCTGGTGCAACTCGTCACCGAGGAGGCGCGCGGCGACAGGCCGGCGCGCGAGGTGCTGCTGGAACGCCTGCTGGAGGTGCTGATGATCGAGGCGTTGCGTTCCTCGGCCGACACCGGCGCCTCGCCCGGTCTGCTGCGCGGTCTCTCCGACAACAGGCTCGCCGCCGCCATCCGCCTGATGCACGAAAAGCCGAGGCAGGCCTGGACCGTCGCGCAACTGGCCAGGGAGGCATCGCTTTCCCGCTCGGCCTTCTTCGAACGCTTCACCCGCGCCATGGGCGTCGCGCCGATGGAATACCTGCTCTCCTGGCGGATGGCGCTGGCGAAAAATCTCCTGCGCGGGAAAGAGATTGCCATCGCCGAGGTCGCCGACCATGTCGGCTACGGCTCCGCCAGCACCTTCAGCACCGCCTTCACCCGCTTCGTCGGGATGGCGCCAAGGCATTATGCGCGGGCGGAGGCGGGCGAGGTAGATGGATAGGGCAACGAGCAAAGAAGACCGCTCCACCCCTCTCCCTTGTGGCGAGGGGATTTGCTGAAAGCTCAGGGTGCCCTTCTAACTACTTGATCTCCGGCGGCTGGCTCAGGTCCGGCTGCGCGGGCTTGGGCTGCGCCGGGGGCTGGCCCGGCAACCCGTTCATCGGGGGCAAAGCGAGGCCGGGCATGCCGGGCGGCGAGCCACCGGGTGCGCCCATCGGGGGCAGGCCGAGGCCATTGCCGTTGAAGCCGGGCACCTCGATCTTGATCGTGTTCAGATCCACCTGCGGGCCTTTGTTCAGCCAGTAGGTCACCGATTGCGGCCAGAAGATCACGATGGCGACGAGGATGAGCTGCATGCCCACCCAGGGAAGCGCACCCATGTAGATATCCGAGGTCTTGACGCTGCGGTCGGCGATGGAGCGCAGGTAGAAGAGCGCGAAGCCGAAGGGCGGGTGCATGAAGCTCGTCTGCATGTTGACGCAGATCAGCACGCCGAACCAGATCAGGTCGATGCCGAGCGCCGAGGCCACCGGGGCCAGCATCGGGATGACGATGAAGGCAATCTCGAAGAAATCGAGGAAGAAGGCGAGCACGAAGATGAAGATGTTGACGAAGATCAGGAAGCCCACCGGGCCGCCGGGGATGCCCGATAGCATGTGCTCGATCCAGCGCGAGCCGTCCATGCCCTGGAAGACGAGACTGAAGCAGGTGGAGCCGATCAGGATCATCACCACCATCGAGGTGATGATGGTGGTGGAGCGCATGGCCTCGCGGATCAGCGGCCAGGTCAGGCGGCGGTGCATGGCGGCAAGCACCATGGCGCCGACGACGCCGAGCGCGCCGGCCTCCGTCGGTGTCGCGAGCCCCATGAAGATGGTGCCGAGTACGAGGAAGATCAGCACGATCGACGGCACCATGCCGGCCAGCACCTTCAGAAGCAGCGCCCAGCTGAGATCGCCGCGCACTTCCTTGGGCAGCGGCGGCACGCTGGCCGGCTTCAGGATCGACAGGACCAGGATATAGCCCATGAAGATCGCCACCTGCAGGATCGAGGGGCCGATGGCGCCGAGATACATGTCGCCCACCGACTTGCCGAGCTGGTCGGCCAGCACGACAAGCACGAGCGAGGGCGGGATGACCTGGGTGATGGTGCCCGACGCGGCGATGACGCCGGTGGCGAGCCTCGGGCTGTAGCCGTAGCGCAGCATGATGGGCAGCGAGATGACGCCCATGGTGATGACCGAGGCTGCGACCGTTCCGGTGATGGCGCCGAGCACGGCTCCGACGAGGATGACGGCATAGGCGAGGCCGCCGGGGACGCGTCCGAAGAGCTTGCCCATGCCCTCGAGCAGATCTTCCGCCAGGCCGCAGCGCTCGAGGATCGCACCCATGAAGGTGAAGAAGGGGATGGCGAGCAAAAGGTCGTTGGAGACGATGCCGAAGATTCGCAGCGGCAGGGCCTGCAGGAAGGCTTCGCTGAAGTGATCGGTGGCGATGCCGATCAGGCCGAAGAAAAGGCCGACGGCGGCCAGCGAAAAGGCCACCGGGAAACCGTAGAGCATGAACAGGACCATGCCCACGAACATGGCCGGCGGAATGATGCCGAAATCGAACAAAGGCGCTCCTCCCGGTCCGCTTACTGCAGCGGTTTTTCGTATTTGGTGTCGATGCTAAGGTGGCCGGTGAGCGCGGCGATGCGCTTGATCAGCTCGGAGATCCCCTGCAGCGTCAGCAGGCCGAAGCCGGCGAGCATGATCAGCTTCACCGGCCAGCGGATCAGGCCGCCGGCATTGGCGGAGATCTCGTGCTGCTTGAAGGCCAGCCAGAAAAAGGGCCAGCAGAGCCAGGTGAGAAACAGACAGGCGGGAAGCAGGAAGACGATCAGCCCGACCACATCGATCCAGAGCTTGGCTCTCTCGGAGACCGAGCCATAGATCAGGTCGACGCGGACATGCTCGTTCATCCGGAGCGTATGGGCGGCCCCCAGCACCACGACGAAGGCGAAGAGATACCACTGGATCTCGAGCCAGCCGTTGGAGCTGTAGTTGAAGGTGTAGCGGATAAGAGCGTTGGCGGCGCTGATCAGACAGCAGAACAGCACCATGTATTCGGACAGCTTGCCCATGAACTGGCTGATCGCATCGATCAGCCTGCTGACGGCCAGAAACACCGGCATGCTTCTCCCCCCTCTTATTCACGGCTTTGCGCCGCGTTCTCCCAGCTAAATTGGTAGACCAGGGGGTTCTAAAATGAAAGCCGGAAGGGCCCGTGTTGGATTAAAGTCTTATGCGGGAGCCAGCCAGAACGAGCGTTCGATTTTCCGTCCCGGGCGCTACTCGCCTGCGACGCTTGCAGAGCGCGTCAGACAACCTCCGGGTGGAATGCCTTAGTTGGAAACCTCTCTGCCAAGCTGCATAAACAGCGGTTTTTGCAGCTCATTCGCGTGATGATTGTATAAATGAGAACGAATGTGTTCGACGCCAGAAATCAATTTTTAAAGGGTTAGCGGTAGGGTGCTGGGGTACAGGGAAAAATATTGGATGAAGCCAGATAGCCCGAGCAGGGTCCCTACGGATGTATATCTGTCGTTCGTGAGTTCCCTCTCCGGGAACCGGATGACGCTGCTTGCTGGCGTGATCGTGCATGTCGCCACCTGCCTGGCGATCGTCTTCAAGACCCAATCCACCATGTATGTCTGGCTGGCTGCGGCCTTCCTCGTCGTCTTCTGCGCCCGCATGGTCACCTTCCGGCAGTTCGACCGCGTCGACAAGGAAACCATGTCGCGCGCCGATATCGAGCACTGGGAGCGGATCCTTGTCGCCGGCGCCGCCTGCACCACGACGCTGCTCGGCATCTGCAGCGGGTACGCGATCTTCACCCTGCACGACAGCTTCTCCGAGCTCGCCTGCATCTCGGTGACGATGGCGACCATGGTATCTGTCGTCGGCCGCAACTATGGCTCGCGCATGGCGGTCGACCTGCAGACATTTACCTGCTGCCTGCCGATGATCATCTGCAGTCTGATGGCGATGGATTTCTATCGCGGCATCCTGTCGATCTTCCTCATTCCCTTCTGGCTGACGACGCGGGCGATGGCCAACGGCGTTCGCGAGTTCCTCTACGAGAACGTCATCGCGCGGCGCGAGATCACGTCGATCGCCGATCGCTTCGACACCGCGCTCAACAACATGCCGCACGGCCTCGTCATGGTCGATGCCGATAGCCGGATTCAGGTCATCAACCGCAAGGCCTGCGAGCTCCTGAAGATCGGCGCGCCGGAGCGCCTGAAGGATCGCGATCTCGGCGCGGTGCTGCGCTACGGCGCACGCTACAATTTCATGGATGCATCCCAACCGGAGCTGATCCTCAGGCAGCTCACGCATGTCGCCGACGGCAAGCTGTCGCGCACCCTCATTCATTTCCCGGAGGAGCTGTCGCTCGAGTTTTCCGCCAGCCGCCGCGCCGACGGCGGCGCCGTGCTGATCTTCGAGGACGTGTCGAGCCGCGTGAAGGCCGAGCAGAAGATCCTGCACATGGTCCGCTTCGACGCGCTGACCGGCTTGCCGAACCGAGAATATTTCAGCCATCTGGTGCAGGACTACCTGAACAAGCATCCGAAGAAGCGCGGTCCGCTCGGCTTCATGGTTCTCGACATCGACGAGTTCAAGCATGTCAACGACATGCGCGGTCACATCACCGGCGACCGGCTGCTCTGCGCGATCGCCAGCCGCATCGAGGAAAAGGCGCGCAAGGCGATCATCGGACGCCTGATGGGCGACCAGTTCATTCTGTTTTTTCCGCACGCCAAGGATGCCGAGGCGATGGACGCCGAAATCCGCCGCGTGCATGCCGAAATCCAGGGCAATTACGACGCCGACGACGTCACCTTCCTGGTGTCGCTCTCAGCCGGCTTCGCGATCCTTGAAAGCGATGCCTTCGCGATGGACGAATGGAGCATCAAGGCGGATCTGGCGCTGTTCGAAAGCAAGTCCAAGGAGCGCGGCGGCATTTCCGGCTTCGAGCGCGAGATGGACGGCCGCTATATCGAGAAGCAGAAGCTGAAGGCCGATCTGCGCGAGGCGGTGGCCTCGCAGGGCCTCAACATCGCCTACCAGCCAATGTTCAAGGCGGATGGCTCGCGCATCGAGTGCGCGGAGGCACTGGCCCGCTGGGTGCATCCGGAAAAGGGCGCCATCCCGCCTGATGTCTTCATCCGGCTTGCCGAGGACATGGGCATCATCTCCGAGATCACCCGCTTCATCCTGATGAAGGCCTGCATGGATTGCATGACCTGGCCGGAGCATATCGCTGTGTCGGTCAATCTCTCGGCGCGCGACCTGCGCGACAATGATATCCTGTCGGTCGTCTCGGACGCGCTGAAGAACTCCGGCCTGAAGCCGGAGCGGCTGCATCTGGAGATTACCGAAAGCTGCCTGATCGACGAGCCGGCCGCGGTGCGCGCGATCCTGGCGGAACTGCGCAACAGCGGCATCACCATCGCCATCGACGATTTCGGCACCGGCTTCTCCAGTCTCAGCTATCTCGACACGCTGCCGCTCGACATCGTCAAGATCGACCGCTCGTTCCTGCGCAACATCGTCGAGGACGGCCGTCGCCTGAAGCTTCTGCGCGGTACGGTCAACCTTGCCCGCGAACTCGGACTGAAGATCGTCACCGAAGGTGTCGAGACGGCCGAGCAACTGGAGCTTCTCAACAAATACCGGGCGACCGATCTCATCCAGGGCTACGTCTTCTCACCGCCGGTGCCCTCGCAGAACATCGTTCTTCTGCAGGAGGCCATTGGCCGCCGTCCCCCCGTCCAGCGCCGCCGCAACAACGTCGCGTAAGGTCGACGACCTGCCGGAAGGGCAGGCGATCCATTGTTCGCCTTGATTGCGACCGTTAACCTTAACAACTTAAATACGATTAAAAATCTCTTACATCCTTGCCATCACGCCCGGAATGATATGATTAATGTACCGTTAACGAACGGATGGGTTCCATGTCGAGTTCGCAGTCCAGCGTAAGTGATTTCAGTCGTAAAATTCTGGAAGTTTTGGATAATGTCGAGTACCGCCGCGTTGAGAGCAACGAGGATCTGGCCCAGGTAGAACGCCTGCGCTACAAGGCTTACAAGGCGCATGACGTGCTGGCGCTGGCGCCGAAGGGCCTTCTCGACGATAGTGATTTCGATAGCCACGCCTATGTCTTCGGACTGTACTATTATGGGGAAATGGTCAGCACCGTCAGGGTTCATTATGTGACACCCGACCACCGGCTGAGCCAGTCGGGCGGCGCCTTTCCCGAGGCGATGGACGAACTGCTCGATGCCGGCCTGACGCTGATCGACCCGGCGCGCTTCGCCGCCGACCCGGAGGTCACCGCCGATCTGTCGTGGATCCCCTACCTGACGCTGCGGCCGACCATTGTCGCCGCCGCCTATTTCCGGGCCAGCCGCGTGCTGCAGTTCTGCCGCCCGCCGCATGCCGCCTTCTACAAGCGGGTCTTCTACGCCGACACCATCGTGCCCGGCCGGCTCGCGAAGAACTACGGCATCGACATGACGCTGATGGCGACCAACGTGATCGAGGTCGGGCGCAAGCTTTTGACGCGCTATCCGTTCTTCATCTCCAGCGCCAGCGAGCAGCGCATGATGTTCTCGCGCAACCCGAACGACACGCTGCCGCCGCTGACGATCGTTCCGACGGCGCGCTTCGTGCCCGAGGGGCAGTTCGGCACCGATCTGCCATTGTAAGCGACAGGACAAAGCGATGCCGGAGCCTGTCGCTGCGGCATTGTCGCGGATTGCGCTTGGCGCCAGGTTTGTGTATCCCCTCAATAGGGATTGTCCTCGTAGGACCGAGGAAAAGAGGCAGGAGAGCGGCGGCATCCATATGTCGGCCGCGTCGTTGAGGGAGAGAAGCATGGCCGAACACCACACCGGACCCGCTGAAGTCGGCGCCGCGATGGACTACAAGGAACACGAGCGCACCTACTCGGCGTTCTTGGGCGCCGCGAAGTACGGCACGCTGTTCCTGGTGGCACTGCTTCTCGGCATGACCGCCGGCTTCTTTACCGGCGCCGGCCTGCTCGGCGGCTTCGTGGTACTGCTGATCGTCTTCATCGCCGGTATCGTGCTGCTGCGCTAACGCGGCGGCGCCAGGGCGTTTCTCAAAGATCGTGAGTTTGTGCAGGCATGCTTGAGCTGAGCAGGGCGACCTGCTGCGGCCTCGCTGACCCAGAGGAGGGGGCGGTTGGGCAATATTGTATTCGTGGCGAGGGAACTTGCCGGGGACGAGACGCGCGTTGCCGCCTCGCCTGAAACCGTCAAGAAGATGAAGGCGCTCGGCCTCGACATCGTGGTCGAGGCGGGAGCGGGAAAGTCGTCGCGCATTCCCGACGGCGAGTATGAAGCGGCTGGCGCGCGGATCGGCTCGATCGGGGCTGCGGCCACCGCCGACGTGGTGCTGAAGGTGCGCCGCCCCTCCGAGGACGAGATCGGCCAGTACAAGAGCGGCGCTGTCGTCATCGCCATCATGGACCCCTACGGAAACGACGAGGCGATTGCCGGGATGGCCAGGGCCGGGCTTTCGAGCTTTGCCATGGAGCTGATGCCGCGCATCACCCGCGCGCAGTCGATGGACGTGCTTTCCTCTCAGGCCAACCTCGCCGGCTACCAGGCGGTGATCGAGGCGGCCGCGGTCTATGATCGCGCCATGCCGATGATGATGACCGCCGCCGGCACTGTTCCCGCAGCCAAGGTGTTCGTAATGGGCGCGGGTGTGGCCGGGCTGCAGGCGATCGCCACGGCAAGACGTCTCGGCGCTGCGGTGTCTGCGACCGATGTGCGCCCCGCCGCAAAGGAACAGGTCGCTTCGCTCGGCGCCAAGTTCATCGCCGTCGAGGACGAGGAGTTCAAGGCGGCGGAAACGTCGGGCGGCTACGCCAAGGAGATGTCGGCCGTCTATCAGGCCAAGCAGGCGGCGCTGGTCGCCGAGCATATCGCCAAGCAGGACATCGTCATCACCACCGCGCTGATCCCTGGCCGGCCAGCGCCGAAGCTGGTATCGCGCGAGATGTTGAAATCGATGAAGCCGGGTGCGGTGGCGGTCGATCTCGCGGTCGAGCGCGGCGGCAACATCGAAGGCGTGAAGCCGGGCAAGGTCGCCGATGTCGACGGCGTGCGCGTCATCGGCTTTGCCAACATGGCGGGCCGGATCGCGGCCAGCGCCTCGGCGCTCTACGCCAAGAACCTCGTCACCTTCCTCGAGACGATGACCGACAAGGCCACCGGCACGGTCGCGCCCAATCTCGAGGACGAGCTGATCAGGGCGACGATGCTGACGCATGGCGGCGCGGTCGTTCATCCCGCCTTCGGCGGTGCGAAGAAGGAGGGGAACTGATGGCCACGGAACAGATGGACCATGCGCTGCACCAGCTGAACCAAGCCGTGAGCGCCGTGGCTTCGGCCGCCGCCAACGCGCCCGAGGTGGCGAGTGCGGCAACCGGCGGCGTGATCGACCCCTTCGTTTTCCAGTTCGCGATCTTCGTGCTGGCGATCTTCGTCGGCTACTACGTCGTCTGGTCGGTGACGCCGGCGCTGCACACGCCGCTGATGGCCGTTACCAACGCGATCTCCTCGGTCATCGTCGTCGGTGCGCTGCTCGCCGTCGGCATCTCGACCAGCGGGCTGGCGACCGGCTTCGGCTTCGTGGCGCTGGTGCTGGTGTCGGTAAATATCTTCGGCGGCTTCCTCGTCACCCAGCGAATGCTGGCGATGTACAAGAAAAAAGACAAGTGAGGCTGCCCTGATGTCGCCAAGTCTCGCAGCCTTCCTCTATCTCGTTTCCGGCGTGCTGTTCATCCTGGCGCTGCGCGGTCTCTCGCATCCGGCGACCAGCCGCAAGGGCAACCTCTACGGCATGGCCGGCATGGGGATCGCCATCCTGACCACGCTGACGCTGGCGACGCCATCCTTCGGCGGGCTGGTGCTGATCATCCTCGGGCTTGCCATCGGCGGCGGGGCGGGGGCCTATATCGCCCGCGTCATCCCGATGACCTCGATGCCGCAGCTCGTCGCCGGTTTTCACTCGCTGGTCGGCCTTGCCGCCGTGCTGGTGGCGGCCTCGGCGCTCTATACGCCGGCCTCCTTCGGGATCGGCGCGATCGGCAGCATTCACACCGAGGCGCGTGTCGAGATGGCGCTGGGTGCGGCGATCGGGGCGCTCACCTTCACCGGCTCGATCATCGCCTTCCTGAAGCTCGACGGGCGGATGTCGGGCAAGCCGATCATGCTGCCGTTCCGGCATGTGATCAACGCGGCGCTTCTTGTTCTGATCGTGGTCTTTATCTTCGGCCTGAGCGTCTCGGAAAGCCATTTCGACTTCTGGTCGATCGTCGCCCTGTCGCTGGCGCTGGGCGTGCTGCTGATCGTGCCGATCGGCGGCGCGGACATGCCCGTCGTGGTGTCGATGCTGAACTCCTATTCGGGCTGGGCGGCCGCCGGCATCGGCTTCACGCTCGGCAACCTGGCGCTGATCATCACCGGCGCGCTGGTCGGCTCGTCGGGGGCGATCCTCTCCTACATCATGTGCAAGGGCATGAACCGCTCCTTCATCTCCGTCATCCTCGGCGGCTTCGGCGGCGAGGCGTCGTCGGGTAGCACCGATAATTCCGACAAGACGGTGAAGCTGGGCTCGGCGGAGGATGCAGCCTACCTGATGGCCAATGCCTCGAAGGTGATCATCGTGCCGGGCTACGGCATGGCGGTGGCGCAGGCACAGCACGCGCTGCGGGAGCTGGCAGACAACCTGAAGAAGGCCGGCGTCGAGGTGAAGTATGCGATCCACCCGGTGGCGGGGCGCATGCCCGGCCACATGAACGTGCTGCTCGCCGAGGCGAACGTGCCCTATGACGAGGTGTTCGAGCTCGAGGACATCAACTCGGAGTTCGCGCAGGCCGATGTCGCCTATGTCATCGGTGCCAACGACGTCACCAACCCGGCGGCGCGCGACGACAAGACCTCGCCGATCTACGGCATGCCGATCCTCGACGTCGACAAGGCCAAAACCTGCATCTTCGTCAAGCGCTCGCTCGGCTCCGGCTATGCCGGGATCGACAATACGCTGTTCTACAAGGACGGGACGATGATGCTGCTCGGCGACGCCAAGAAGGTGACGGAGGAGATAAACAAGGCGATCAATCACTAGGGAATAAGAGGTTTTCAACCGGAAATAAGCATCATCCCGCTTCATTTTCGACTTTTGATCGCGAGTGCTCTTGAAGTATTACATTTTTTGAATGTATTATTCGCTTCAGCGGTGGACCGAGGGGACCACGCTTGGTTGGGGGCGCGCATGACAGCTGAACTTTCCAGCATGACCGGTGAGGTTTCCCGCTCCGGGGTCATCGCCGGCTGGTGCCTGAGCGGTATCGTCACACTGGCGATGCTCGCCGACGCCGGCGCCAATCTTTTCGCGCCGCAACTACTTGCGGCCGACATGGCGGCGAGCGGCTTTCCGCCAGAGCTTGCGCCCGTGCTCGGGATTATCATCCTCGTTTGCGCGGTGCTCTATTTCCTGCCGACGACGGCGGTGCTGGGTGCCATTCTGACGACCGGGTTCTTCGGCGGGGCGATCAGCATCCACTTCCGGCTGGGCGAGTTCCTATCGCCGCCGCAGATGGTTTGCGTCGTGCTCGGCATTGCCGCCTGGGCGGGGCTTTATCTCCGCGACCGGCGCATCCGCGAATTGCTGCCGTTCCGACGCTGAGACGTCAGGCCCGTTCCAGCGTGCGGCGAGGGCAGGTGAGGGTCCAGAGCAGGCCCTCGGGGCGGAAATCGACCTCGACGACGCCGCTGAATGCGGCCGCTGCGTGGTTCCTGATGACGGTTGTGCCGAAGCCGGAACGCTTCGGCGTTTTCACCGGCGGGCCGTTCTTTTCTTCCCAGGTAAAGCGCAGCATCGGCTCGCTGTGCTCCTCTTCCTGCACATCCGTCCATTCGAAGCGAACATGTCCCTGCGGCACGGAGAGCGCGCCGTACTTGATCGAGTTGGTCGCGAGTTCGTGCAGGGTCAGGCCAAGGTTCTGGACGGCATCGGGCGTCAGCACGAAATCGCGACCGGAAATCTCGATCTGCTGCGATGCTTCCGGAAAGGCTTCGAGATGGATACCGATCATGCGGCGCAGCGAGGCACCGGACCACTGTTCGCTCGTCAGCAACTGGATCGAGCGCGCGAGGCCATCGAGCCGATGCGCGACGGCTGCCTGAAATTCCTCGACCGTACCGCCCTGCTTGGCAAGCTGGCGCATCATCGCCTGGGCAAGCGTCAGCAGGTTCTTGGTGCGATGGACCAGTTCGTTCATCACGAAATGCAGCCGGTCCTCGGTCTGGCTGCGATCGAAGGAGGCATTGGAAAGCGCCACGGCCACCTGGTTCGCCTCGATGACGCTGGTTTCGATCGGCGCGACGATGTGGCCCTCGCCCATGCGGTTGGCCATGTCGGCGATCGAGCGGATGGTGCCGCGGACCTGGCGGGCGACGACATAGGCAGCCAGGATCGCCAGCAGCAGCAGGGCGATGCCGCCGATGATGAGGAAGCGCCAGGTCGTGAGAATGGAGGATTGCGCGGTGGCGACCGGTCCCCAGACAACGGCCTTCCAGGACCAGCCTGGGATCTGCGCATAGCCGAGCATCGCCTTGGGTAGCACCGATTTGTTTTCATAGACGCCGCTGGAGGCGATCAGCGACGGCATGATATTGGGGTAGAAGGCCTCGCCGAAGTTGATCGTCGTCGGGCCGCTGGAGGCCACGACATGCCCACCCTGGTCGATGATGGCCGCCGACCAGCCGTTGGGCAGTCCCTCTGTCGTCACCTGTTTCGCCAGATCCTTGGCGTTCTGCGTGATGATCAGGGCGGCAACCTGTCCGACATCGAGCGGGATCGTGACGTTGTAGACCCATTCGCCGCTGGTCGTGCCCTGGAAGACATCCGAGGCTTCGATGCGGCCTGACGTCATCACCGACTGCAGCGACGGCATGTTGGCCGTCTTGCCAAGCGGCGTGCCAAAGTCTCTGCGGGTGTTGAGCAGTTGCTGACCGATCTTGTCCACGGCGATGACGTAGAGCGTATTGGCGCGTAGCGCCGTCTCCGTGCGTGCGTGGAAGGCGGCGAAATCGTTGCTCTCGAGTTCCGGCGAGGTGGAGAGAAGGCGCAGTGTCGTCGCCATGTCCTGTAGCTGGCGATCGATGGAGCGGGCGAGCGCGGTGGCGTCCTGGGCGGTCTCGCGCTTCAGTATCGAACGCTGATTGTCCTCGAGCTGCGCCAGAAGCAGGGCCACCAGCGCGAAGATCGGCAGCGCCGTGGCGACGGCCATGGCGATCAGATAGGTGCCGATCGACGCCTTCGGGAAAAAACGGAGCGAACGCTTCATGGGCATGCGGTTCGCCCTTGCGGCCGGCTCCGCGCGTTGCCGCGGCTCGTCGCGACGGACGCAAAAAGAAGAGTGTGGATCACCTGCCAGCCCTCAACCCGTGTCCCTCATTACTCACCGCTCAGCCCGATAGCCTGCTATCGAAGCAGTTGCATGTTAGGATTACGTGCGGGTGCATGCAACACAGTAAGGGAGGCGCGACGCGATTTCTTGGATTTGGTACGACGCCGTTCAGAGAAGACGCGAGAGGCGGAACGGCGCCAGTGCCGCGTCCTCCTCGTCGGTCAGGATCTCGCGGGCAGCGAGCAGGCCTGCAAGCGGCGCCAGCGTCACGCCGGAATGCATCACCGTCATGTACAGGCCCTCGCAGCCGCCGGGGCCGATCACCGGCATACCGTCGGCCGGCGTGGGGCGATAGCCGACGGTGAAGAATTCCATCGTCAGGTTGTCGCTGTCCGATATCGCCTGCTTGACGTGGGAGAATAGCTCGGCCGCGACGGCCTGCCTGTCCTCGCCGGGATCGGTACCGCCGAAGTCGCTGCCGGCAATGATGCGGCCCTCGACGGTCTGGCGCATGTGCAGGCCGGGCGCCATGACGAGGCCGGTGAGGCGCTTTTCGAAGGGGCGGGAATGGACGATGAGGCCGGGCGGCGCTTCGAGCGGCAGGGTGATGCCGGCGGAGGCGGCAAGCGGGACGCTACCGGTGCCGGCCGCGAGCACCACATGGTCGGCCTCGATCATGCCCGCGGACGTGACGACGCCGGCGATGCGTTCGCCTGCTCGAAGCAGGCCGTTGACGGTGGCGCTGACGAGCTTGGCACCATGCGCTTCGGCATCGGCGAGCATCATCCTGCTGGCGGCGACGGGTTCGACCGCGCCTTCCTCGGCGACCAGAAGTGCCGTATCAGGCGGCGCTGCGAGATAGGGTTCGCGCGCCCTGATCGCCTCGGCATCGATCCGCTCGATGTCATAGCCCCAGCTGGAATGCTCGCGGACAAAGGCTTCGAGCTTTTCCGGCGGCAGATCCCAGGTCAGTCCGCCGCACCAGGAAAGGGGCAGGCCGGGGAGATCGGAGGCCAGGCGCTTCCATTCGCTCATCGAGCGATGGCGGAAACGGTAGTAGAATTCAGGATTGCCCCAGCTGGCATTGATCCAGGCGAAGGAATTGGGCGTGGCGACACCGCCGATCTCGTCGGCGACCACGGTGACGGCGGCGCCCTGCCGCGTCAGATGCCAGGCGAGCGAGGCGCCGATGATACCGGCGCCAACGACGACCACGTGTCTCTTCGCTGTCATCGCCGGTCTCCTCGCATTCGTGGAAAGGTCAGGCGGCGTTTACGCGGGCAAGGCCGTCCTTGGCGGGCTGATACTTGGGATTGAGGCCGATGGCGTGGCGATAGGAGCGCGCCGCCTTCTGCTTGTCACCCTTGCGCTCGTAGACCAGCGCCTGGTTGGCCCAGGATTCGGCGAGGTTGCCGTTGAGTTCGATCGCGTGGTTGAAGTCGGCGAAGGCGTTGTCGTCGTCGTTGAGCGCGATGTAGGAGATGCCGCGGCCATTGTAGGGCTCAGGCGCGTTCGGCGCCAGCGAGATGGCCTTGGAGAAATCGTCGATCGCCTTGTCCTGCTGGTTGCGCTTCTGGAAGATCAGGCCGCGATTGTGATAGGCGCGTCCGTCGGTGGTGCCGAGCTGGATCGCCTTGGAGAAATCGTTGAACGCCTGATCGTCCTGCCCGACGCTGCGGTAGACGTTGCCGCGGCCGATATAGGCCACGTCGTAGCTCGGGTTGATCTGCAGGGAGGCGCTGTAATCCTGGATCGCCTGCTGCTGCTGGCCGAGGTTGCGGTTGGCAAGCGCGCGGTTGGCATAGGCCTGGAAGAACTTCGGATTGAGCTGAATGGCCGTGTTGAAGTCGTTCAGCGCTGCACGGAAATCGCCGCCACGACCATAGGCCGAGCCACGCACGTTATATGCTTCCGGATCGCGCGGGTTGGAGTTGATCACCGAGGTCAGCGAGGCGATGTTTTCCTGCGAGCCCTGGGCCTTGTCGATGCGGATGACGGCATCGGAGGTGCTGTTGGTGGTGCAGCCGGCAAGGGCGAGCGCGGTGACGACAAGCATTGTGGGCGCAAAGGCCGACATTGCGATTTTCGGCGCACGCAAGGAGCGCGTCTTGAACGTGATATCAGCCATGCGGGCTCGTTTTCCCCCAGTACAGCCGTCCCGCAGCGGGACGGTCGGTCGACAGCAAATAAAAAAGGCGGCGGCGAACAGATCGCCCCCGCCTACTTGCATCTGAAAACGTCGAAATAACGACAGAACGCTTAGCGCGCTGCTACGCCGCCTTCGCGCTGTGCGCGCTTGCGAGCGAGCTTGCGGACGCGACGAACAGCTTCGGCCTTTTCGCGTGCACGCTTTTCCGAGGGCTTCTCATAGAAGTCGCGCATCTTCATTTCGCGGAAAATGCCTTCGCGCTGCATCTTCTTCTTGAGAGCGCGGAGAGCCTGGTCAACATTGTTGTCGCGGACAAGTACCTGCACGAGAGTCACGTTCCTTTGGTTCGTTAAGCCGCGCCAGCACAGTGGACGAGGCAAAAAATGTTCATTCCGCGCGGCACAGGCCTTGCGATTGGTGCTGCGAGATACCAGATCAATTGGCGGAAGTCCATACGCGCGAGCGTGTTTGCGCGAAAAAACGAGGGATTTTGCCGCCCGAACGGCCACTGTTCGCAACGGGATCGGCATCTTCGCTTGTTTCCGCCCCGCTTTGCTCTATATAGACCGGCATCGACTGTTGGCTGCGACCTTTGTCCAAGAGCTTTTCGGCTCCGTCAGATCTCCATTCATAATCGATCAGGCCGGGAACGGCCGGCATGCGCATCGGATTTATGCCGTGCCACTCTGGGAAGCCCGACTCGATGTCGTGTTTGCTTCCGGGCCGAGACTTTGGAATGTCGGGCTTAATCATCAATCCGGAGCGCGGGTATCCCGTTCCGCATCAACCGGCAATGACCTTGCCGTATGAAAGGAAAGAATTTGCAGGTTCTCGTACGTGACAACAATGTCGACCAGGCGCTCCGTGTCCTGAAGAAGAAGATGCAGCGCGAAGGTCTCTTCCGCGAATTCAAGGCGCGCACCGCCTATGAAAAGCCTTCCGAGAAGCGCGTTCGCGAAAAGGCCGAAGCCGTTCGCCGCCAGCGCAAGCTTGCTCGCAAGAAGCTGCAGCGCGAAGGCCTGATCGCCGCACCGAAGAAGGCAGCACGCCCGGCCCGCTGATTGCGGCCGGCGAGCACCGAAACAGGAGAGAGAGCCCATGACGACCGAGGATACATTCTTCAACCCGGCCAAGCTCTCGCCGCGCGACAAGGCGGCTGCCACCGATGCGAGCGCGAAAGCGATCATCACGGCGGAAGCCACGGCTCGCGAGAAGAAGACCGAAGCGCTGAAGGCGCTTCGTCTGCAGCGGGAGGCAGAAACGCCCCCGCAGGATGCTCCCGCGAAGAAAAAGCGGGCGGGTTCCAAGACCACGGCGCCGTCCTAAGGGCGGCGGCGCGTTCGCGGTACGCGCTGTGAGGCGCACCGCGATTACCTGTGTGCTGACGCTCAGAATTCCTGAGCGGTCGGGCGCAGGACAATCTCGTTGATATCGACATCATCAGGCTGGGCGATGGCATAAGCGATCGCGCGGGCGACGGCGCTTGCCGGAATGGCAATCTTGTAGAAGTCGAGCACGGTCGATTGCGCGGTGCCCGTGGTGGAGTATTTCAGGTCGCTGTCGACGGCGCCGGGCTCGATCGAGGTGACGCGAACCTTGGAACCGACTTCCTGGCGCAGGCCTTCTGATATGGCGTGGACCGCGAACTTGGTGCCGGAATAGACCGTGCCGCCGGGCGCGAAGACCTTGATGCCGGCAACCGAACTCAGATTGATGATGTGGCCGCGGCTCTTTTCCAGGAAGAAGGGCAGGGCGGCGGCGATGCCGTAGAGCGTGCCCTTGATGTTGACGTCGATCATCGCGTCCCATTCGTCGGTGTTGACCTCGGCCATCGGGCGGATCGGCATGATGCCGGCATTGTTGATCAGGACGTCGAGCGTGCCGAAATCGGCGATCACGGCGTCGGTCACATGCTTGACCTGGTTCTTGTCGACGACGTCGAGCTGATAGGCCCGCGCCTCGCCGCCGGCTCTCGCGATTTCGGCGACGACTTCATCGAGCTTCTCCTTGCGGCGGGCTGCGATCGCGACCCGGGCGCCATTGGCTGCCAGATGGCGCGCCGTCTCTGCGCCGAGGCCTGTGCTGCCACCGGTGATGAGGACGACTTTGCCTTTGATATTCTCACTCATGATCTTTCTCCTTGGTTTATTGTTGCGCGGCGTCGACGGGGTCGAGCAGCAGTGCAGTGCGGTCGGCGAGATCGTTGATCAGGCCGAGATAGTTCTGGTAGTGCACGGTCTCGCGATGTGCGGCGACGGCCGCCGCGTTGCGATAGAGTTCGTCCAGGGCGAAGCGGTCGGGATTGGCCTGGTCGCGCCAGATATCCCAGCGCAGGTTGCCCTCTTCCGCGCGGCTGGCGGCCGCCAGGGTCGCGAGCAGCGCTTTTAGTTCGTCCGTCCTGCCAGGTTTGGCGGTGAGGATCGCCATGATCTTTACGTTGGACATTGCGTCTTCCTTCGAGCGGTCTTGTGAATTGGGCCGGCGGATGCGGATTTCGGCGACCCGCCGGCATGCCGTTCAGGCAGCGCGGGCGCGGTCGAGGGCGGCGATCAGGCGTTCGGCGATCGGATGATCCGAGCGCGGGTTCTGGCCGGTGATCAGCTCACGATCCTCGACGACATAGGGCTCGAAGTCGGCCGGCGTCGTCGTTACCGTGCCGCCGGCGGCCGTCAGCGCATCGGGCATGTTGAAGTAGATCTTCGCGTGGAGGATCTGGTCTTCGACGACCTTCTCCTCGGTGGCCGAGAATACGGTCATCCTGTAACCGGCATATTGCCAACCCCTTGCCCATTCCTTTGCCTTGGCAACGTCACCTGCAATCAGCGCCGAGCGGAACTCGCGGGCATGCGGCATGGCCGAGGCGACGGCGATTGGACCGTGGCACAGCAGCGCTGTCGGCTTGGCGCGTTCATGGAAGTGGCGCAAGATGGTGCCGAGATCCGGATCCTGCATGAGGTCCACGACCGGCGCCTGGCCGCCCGGGACAAAGACGCCGGCGTAGTTGTCGAGCCCTTCCGCGATCACCTCGCGCAGCGTGCGGACCTGGTTCATCGACGGATCGTTGGCGTAGAAGTCCTTGGCGCGCGCGTAAGCCTTCTCGTCGCCCTCGAAATGGGCGGCGGCGTCCGAGGCCGGGTCGATATGCGGCTTGGTGCCGTCAGGCGTCGCCAGCACGATCTCGTATCCGGCGGCGATCACCGCCATGGCGGGGACCACGGTTTCGTTGAGATATTGGCCGGTGGCGCCGAAGCCGCCGCCCTGCACCTCGATGCGGGTGGCGTTCGAACCGATCAAAAGCACTTTTCCCTTGCTCATCGTCATCTCCATTTATTTGTTTGGCTGCCCGTTTTGGACAGGGAGATGATGCACCGCTCAGAGGTATTTCAGAAATTTATTTGTTTGATCCTAGATATTCATGATGCATGATGACTGGATGCGATACGATCTCAACCTGCTGCCCGTCTTCGTAACCCTGATGGAAGAGCGCAATGTCACCCGCGCCGCCGACCGTCTGGGTATCACCCAGCCGGCGCTCTCCAACGCGCTGTCGCGGCTGCGTGTCGTCATGCGCGATCCGCTCTTCGTGCGCGAGCGCTACGGCATGCAGCCGACCCAGATGGCGCTGGAACTGGCGCCCGTCATCGCCGCCGCGCTGGCAGCGATCGACGGGGTGGTGCTCGGGCAGCAGGAGTTCGATCCGACCAAGGCGGAGCTCTCCTTCACCATTGCGCCCAACAGCTATGTCGAATTCGTGCTGATGCCCGCCATCGTTGCCAAGCTTCGCGAGACGGCGCCAGGGATCAGGCTCAGGCTGACGCCCTACGGCAACGACCTTGTCGAGACCGGCGTGATGTCGGGGGCGACTGCCTTGGTGCTCGGCCGCATCGTCGAGCCGCCCGACAATCTGGTTGTGCAGCATCTGATGGACGAGGGGCTGGCCTGCGTGGTTCGGGCCGATCATCCCGACATTTCCGACAGCATGTCGAAGGACCAGTACGAGCGTCTGCGGCACGTGAACGTCGTTCCCCATGGCCGGCTGCGCGTCGGCCTGTTCCAGGCGCTGGAGCAGCGCGGATTGAAGCGTGAGGTGTCGGTGTCGGTAACGCACTTCCTGGCAGCGCCCGAGATGATCGCGGTGACCGACTATTGCGCCACGCTACCTAGCTTGATCTGTCGCCATCTCGCTGCCGATCAAAGACTGAAGATCGTGCCGGCGCCGGTCGATCTCGGCACCTTCCCCGTCGACCTTGCCTGGCACGTCCGCCACCGCAACGACCCCGCCCACCGCTGGCTTCGCACGCTGATCGTGGATGTCGCGCGGGAGGTGTCGCAGGTGCCATGGGCGCAGGGGGAGTGAGGGGGCTTACGCGAACCGGAGCGCCGATCGCGCGCGCGCCTTGGCGGCCACTTCTTCGCGGTCGCGGGGCGGCTGGGTCGTTTCCAGCGAATCCAGCAATTCTCGGGCGCAGGCCGCGATCGACGAGACAGCGGCCTCGAATGCCGATTCGTTGCGTTTCGACGGCTTGTTGGTGCCGCTCAGCTTGCGCACGAACTGGAGCGCGGCGTCATGGATTTCCGCGTCCGTTGCCGGCGGGTCGAAATTGAACAGCGGTTTGATATTGCGACACATGTCTTGCCTCCCTTTGCCATCATGACGCCCGTGGCGGGGCGCGATCTACAAAGGAAGCTAGTCGAGGCGGCGGCAATTGCAACGATGGGCTTGCGAACCTAGCATCTCACACGCGGTATCAGCCTCGCAGGCAGCGCGAAATGCTTTCACCGCCGCTTACGGATAGAGATAGTAGCGCGTCCAGTCCTTGTGGGCGATCATCGCGCCGCGCTTGAAGGTGAAGGCGACGATCGAAAGGTGGTCGGGGCTTGTCGTGCAGGCGTAGGACAGGCGGTACCAATGGCCGGCGCGGCGGAATACCGCGCCGTCGGCATCGACATGGACCGCGGTTCGCTTCGGATGCGAGAAGGTATAGGAGATGACCTTGTCGGCCTGCAGGCGATCCATCGCCTCGATGTCGCATCGCTGGTCGAGCTGATCGACCGGTGTAAGCTTTTCGATCTGGGAGATCGTTTTGCTGTCGAGCGCGAGCGCTCCGGTCGAAAAGGCGCAGATCGCGAAAAGGGCGAGGCCCGTCTGGGGAAGTAGCTTTGCCATGTGGCGCGACTAGCACGCGCTTCGAAGACCGATCAAGGGCGAGTGAGGCTCGATCACGACATTGCTATTCGCCTGCGCCATTTCGTGTGGACGATTTCCCGGGCCCGCTTTCTGCTCAGCCTATGCAATCTGTCACGGTGTCAAAACAAAAGCGCATCGGCGTCGCAAAAGAAACGTTGTGCCGCTTTTGGATTTGCGATTTGTATGGCCGACGACAGGGGACTTCCCCCGCAAGGAGATGAAGGCGGATGCGCAAATACTCGGTTTTTGCCGTGGCACGGGAGGCTCTCAGGGGCCACAAGGGCTGGGACAAACAATGGACCTCGCCGGAGCCCCGCTCGGAATACGACGTCATCATCATCGGTGGCGGCGGGCATGGTCTGGGTGCGGCCTACTATCTCGCCAAGGAGCACGGCATCACCAATGTCGCGGTGCTCGAAAAGGGCTGGCTCGGCGGCGGCAATACCGGCCGCAACACCACCATCATCCGCTCGAACTATCTCTATGAAGAGAGCATGCACATCTACGAGCATTCGATGAAGCTCTGGGAGAACCTCTCGCAGGATCTCAACTACAATGTCATGTACTCGCCGCGCGGCGTGATGATGCTGTCGCACAATGTGCACGACCAGCAGTCCTTCAAGCGCCATATCCATGCCAACCGTCTCTACGGCATCGACAATGAATGGCTGACGCCGGAGCAGGCCAAGGCTTATTGTCCGCCGCTCGATATCTCCGCCAGCGCCCGCTATCCGATCAACGGCGCTGCTCTGCAGCGTCGCGGCGGCACGGCGCGCCACGATGCGGTTGCCTGGGGCTATGCGCGTGCTGCGTCCGATCGCGGCGTGCACATCATCCAGAATTGCGAAGTGACCGGCATCCGCCGCGGCCCCGACGGGCGCGTCACCGGTGTCGAGACGTCACGCGGTTTCATCGGCGCCAAGAAGGTGGGCGTTTCGGCCGCCGGCCACACGACGACGGTCATGAAGATGGCCGATGTGCGCGTGCCACTGCAGTCGAGCCCGTTGCAGGCGCTGGTCTCCGAACCGCTGAAGCCGATCTTCCCCTGCGTGGTGATGTCCAACACCGTGCATGCCTATATCTCGCAGTCCGACAAGGGCGAGCTCGTCATCGGTGCCGGCACCGATCAGTACAATTCCTACTCGCAGACCGGTGGCCTGCAGATCATCACCCATACGCTCGATGCCATCTGCGAGCTGTTCCCGATGTTCCGGCGCGTCAAGATGATGCGCCAGTGGGGCGGTATCGTCGACAACACGCCGGATCGTTCGGCGATCCAGTCCAAGACGCCGGTTCCGGGGCTCTACGTCAATTGCGGCTGGGGCACCGGCGGCTTCAAGGCAACGCCGGGCTCGGCCAATCTCTTCGCGCATCTGATTGCCCGCGACGAGGCCCACCAGTTCAACGCCGGCCTGACGCTGGACCGCTTCCGTACCGGCCGTCTGATCGACGAAGCCGCTGCCGCCGCCGTCGCGCACTGACACGAGGACATCATGCTTCTTATCTACTGCCCATACTGTCAGGAAGAGCGCTCCGAGCTCGAATTTCGCGGCGCCGGCGATGCGCATATCGCCCGCCCGACCGATATCGCCTCGATCTCGGACGAGGCGTTCGAAGAGTATTTCTTCCTGCGCGACAACCCGAAAGGGCTGATCTTCGAGCGCTGGCGCCACCAGCACGGATGCGGCCGCTTTTTCAACGCGGCGCGCGACACGATCAGCGACAAGTTCATCATGACGTACAAGGCTGGTGAGCCGAAGCCCGATATCGGTGCGACGGCTGTGCCCCATGCTCCCGTCGAGACATACGAGCAGCTCGAAGGAGAAGCGAAATGAGCGCGACCAACCGTATCGCGGGCAAGGGTCGCCTGACGCCGGCCAAGACCGCGCGCTTTACCTTCGACGGCAAGACCTATACCGCGCTCGAGGGTGATACCGTCGCCTCGGCGCTGATCGCCAACAACATCCATCTGGTCGGCCGTTCGTTCAAGTATCACCGCCCGCGCGGCATTCTGTCGTCAGGTGCCGAGGAGCCGAACGCGCTGATCGACGTGTCGCGTGACGCCGCCCGTAAGCAGCCGAACGTGCGCGCCACGGTGCAGGAAGTGTTCGACGGCATGATCGTCACGTCGCAGAACCGCTTTCCGTCGCTCTCCTTCGACATCGGCGGCATCAACAACCTGCTCTCGCCGTTCTTCGCGGCCGGTTTCTACTACAAGACCTTCATGTGGCCGAAGGCCGCCTGGAAGAGTATTTACGAGCCGATCATCCGTCGTGCGGCCGGCCTCGGCGTTGCGCCTGATGAAGCCGACCCCGATCACTACGCAGGTCGTTACGCACATTGCGACGTGCTCGTGGTCGGTGCAGGTGTGGCTGGTCTTTCGGCGGCATTGGCCGCGGCGCAGACCGGCGCCAAGGTCATCCTCTGCGACGAGCAGGCGGAAGCCGGCGGCGCGCTGCGCTATGACAGCTCGGTGAAGATCGACGGTCTCTCGGGCTACGACTGGGCGCAGAAGACCATCGCCGGCCTGAAGGCGCTCGACAATGTCGAGGTGCTGACCCGCACGACGGCGTTCGGCTACTACAACCACAATTTCGTCGGTCTTGCCGAGCGGGTTACCGACCACGTCGCCAATCCCGGCCGCGACCTGCCGCGCGAGCGGTTGTGGCAGGTGCGCGCCAAGCGCGTCATCCTCGCCAACGGTGCGATCGAGCGCCACATGGTGTTCCCGAACAACGACCGCCCCGGCATCATGCTGGCTTCGGCCGCGCGCATGTATCTCAACCAGTACGGCGTTGCCGTCGGCCAGAAGGTCGGCGTCTACACGGCGCATGACTCGGCCTATGAGGCAGCCTTCGACCTGAAGCGCGCTGGCGTCGAGATCGCGGCGATCGTGGATTGCAGGCAGACGCCGGGTGCGGCTGTTCTGGCCGAGGCCCGTTCGCTCGGCATCGATGTTCTCGCCGGCCAGTCGGTCGTCAACACATCGGGCAAGCTGCGCATTTCGTCGATGACGGTTGCCCGCAACGGCGGCGGCTCGCCACGCAAGATCGCTGTCGATGCGCTGCTGGTCTCGGCCGGCTGGACGCCTTCGGTGCACCTGTTCTCGCAGTCGCGCGGCAAGGTGAAATTCGAGCCGGAAACGCAACGCTTCCTGCCCGGCACCTATGCGCAGGATTGCCTCTCCGTCGGCGCCTGCAACGGTACCGACGATCTGCAGCAGACGATCGAGGAATCGCTGGCAGCCGGCGAGCTGATGGCGCAGGCGGCCGGCAAGACGGCTGCGGCTAAGATCAGTATCTCGTCCGAGCAGGCGCATCAGTGGACGGGTGGCATGATCGGTGCGGCGGAAGGCGCAGGTCCGGAGACCAGCGCCAAGGCGTTCATCGATTTCCAGCACGACGTCTGCGCCAAGGATATCCGCCTTGCCGTGCGCGAGGGGATGCACTCGATCGAGCATATCAAGCGCTTCACCACCAACGGCATGGCGTCCGACCAGGGCAAGCTCTCCAACATGCACGGCCTGGCGATCGCCGCCGAGATGCTCGGCAAGGAGATCCCGCAGGTCGGTCTCACCACGTTCCGCGCACCCTATACGCCGGTGACCTACGGCACGCTGATCGCGCATTCGCGTGGCGAGCTGTTCGACCCGACGCGCAAGACGCCGCTGCACCAGTGGGAAGAAGCCCACGGCGCGGTGTTCGAGGATGTCGGCAACTGGAAGCGCGCATGGTTCTATCCGCGATCAGGCGAGACGATGCACCAGGCGGTCGCGCGCGAATGCAAGACGGCACGTGACGTGGCCGGCGTGTTCGATGCCTCGACGCTCGGCAAGATCGAAGTGGTCGGGCCCGACGCCGCCGAGTTCATGAACCTGATGTACACCAACGCCTGGGATACACTGAAGCCTGGCAAGTGCCGCTACGGCATCATGACCCGCGAGGACGGCTTCGTTTATGACGACGGCGTCGTCGGGCGTCTGGCCGACGATCGCTTCCACGTGACGACGACGACCGGCGGTGCGCCGCGCGTGTTGAACCACATGGAAGACTATCTGCAGACCGAATTCCCGCATCTGAAGGTGTGGCTGACGTCGGTGACCGAGCAGTGGGCGGTCATCGCCGTGCAGGGTCCGAAGGCGCGCGAGATCATCGCGCCGCTGGTCGAGGGCGTCGATATCTCCAACGAGGCCTTCCCGCATATGAGCGTTGCCGAGTGCACGGTCATGGGCGTTCCGGCGCGGCTCTTCCGCGTGTCGTTCACCGGCGAGACCGGCTTCGAAATCAACGTGCCGGCCGATTACGGCCAGTCGGTTCTGGAAGCCGTCTGGGCGAACGCCGAGCCGCTCGGCGCCTGCGTCTATGGCACCGAGACGATGCACGTGCTGCGCGCCGAGAAGGGCTATATCATCGTCGGCCAGGATACGGACGGTACGGTCACGCCCGACGATGCCGGTCTCAACTGGGCGGTGTCGAAGAAGAAGACCGACTTCGTCGGCATTCGCGGCCTGAAGCGGCCGGATCTCGTCAAGGAAGGCCGCAAGCAGCTGGTCGGCCTCGTCACCAAGGATCCGACGCTGTTGCTCGAAGAGGGCGCGCAGGTCGTCGCCAACCCGAACGAGCCGAAGCCGATGACGATGCTCGGTCACGTCACCTCGTCCTACTGGTCGGAGAACCTCGGCAAGTCGATCGCGTTTGCCCTGGTCGCCGGTGGTCGGGCGCGCAAGGGTGAGACGCTCTACGTGCCGATGCCGGACAAGACGATCGCGGTCGAAGTGACCGACATGGTGTTCTTTGACAAGGAAGGAGGCCGCATCAATGGCTGATACGGCAGTTCGCACATCCGTTCTCACGGGCAAGCAGGGCGGTTCGGCTAGCGTCAGGCTGACGGCAGCGCCTCATGCCACGCGCGTGGCACTGCGCGCTCCCGCGGAATCGCTTTCGGCTCTATCGTCGGTACTCGGCCTGACCGTTCCCGACGTGCCGAAGACCTCGGCCCGTAAGGATGGACGCTCGGCGCTCTGGCTCGGCCCGGACGAATGGCTCGTCATCGACGAGGGCGGCGCCGACATGATGGGGGCACTCAAGGAAAACGGCGTCGTGCATTCGGCGACCGACGTCTCGCACCGCAACGTCGCGATCATCGTCTCCGGCCCGGGCGCCGAAACCACGATCTCGGCGGGCTGCCCGCAGGACTTGTCGCTCGAAGCCTTCCCCGTCGGCGCCTGCTCTCGTACGCTGTTCGGCAAGGCCGAGATCGTGCTCTTCCGCACAGAGGAGGATACGTTCCGGGTGGAATGCTGGCGGTCTTTCGCGGATTTCGTCTTCGGCCTGCTCGCCGAGGGCGCGGAAGACGCGGGGCACTAATTAGCTCCCAGTCTGATTTATTGCCAATCGGGGACGGTGCCATCGCGCCGTCCCCGATCCGCTTTCGGTTGTCGGATGGCCGTCATTCGTGCATCATCGCCGGGCGCGCCCTTATCGGGCGACGCTAACGAATGCGAGGTGTCTTCGATGATGCTGCATCACGTTTCCATCGTTGTCACGGATATCGATCGCTCGATCGCCTTCTACCGCGACGTCTTCGGCCTGAAACAGATCGAGCGACCGGCCTTCAGTTCGGTCGGCGCCTGGTTTGCCTGCGGCTCGCAGCAGATCCATCTGATCGTCAACCCCGAGGGCACGCTGAGGCGCTCCTCGACGATCGACACGGCCGACGGCCATTTCGCGTTTCGAACCGATGAATTCGAGGCGTGCATCCAAGGGCTGATCGCGAAAGGCTTTCGCGAGGATGCGCCGGATGGCGATCCGTGGCGTCTGCATCTACGCCTCAACGGACCGGCGGGCTTTCCACAGGCGTATTTGTTGGATCCGGACAGGAATATCATCGAGGTGAATGGGATGGGGTGAGGTAGTCGCGAGACCTGCTTCCTCCTTCAGCAGTTATGACATCAACGTAGCCGGTCGCCGCCATCGCCAGCATCATCTGGTCGCGCGAAACGATCGGTATCTTTCGGACCCTTGCCGTTGCTATCAGATAGCAGTCGCCCGGGTCCTTGTGCCCAGTCGCCGCAACGACATCCGCCGCCTCTACCGCGATTTTGTGATTGATTGGGAGAATCCTCGCAGCGGTTTCTCGTACGGCCTTGCGAAACCATCTTCCAACGCTGACATCGCCTATATCAGGAGCATTGTTCGGCTTCCGAACTGCGAGCGACAGCTCCCAAGTTGTGATGGGAGACACATACAGATCCCGATTCTCTTGGCTTTGGCCGATTGCGACGAGAGCCTCATCGGAGAGAGACTGAGTTCCGCTGACGAGCCAGTAGAGTGCGTGCGTGTCGAGCAGAACTCCCGGCAAATCGGCCTTTACTTTCGCCGATCTTTCAACGTTTGCGATGAAATCGGCTTGGTCAGATCGACGCCCTTGCGAATCTTCAGGTCGCTATCTTTCAAGGCGCCGGCGCCACGCACAATGACGGTTTTTCCCGTCTTTGCGTCGCGAACCATAACCGCCGATTGTGCAGAAGATTTTGCCATGTAGTTATTATAGGCGATCTGATGAAGGAGGGCGACGTCAACTTTTGGATGTAGTTTCGTGGGCCTAGCGAAGACTGGCTTACTCGCCCGGCTGATCGCGATGCCTGCACCATTCCCGCTCGTGCCAAAGAGCCGCGGCTAGGCCAGGATGGCGATAATGGCCGGGAGGCCGAATGATATGAACAGTAAGGCACCAGAATTCATGCTCTGAGCCCCTTCAGCGTTCTTCTCGCCAGAGGATGTAATATCGCGGCGAGCAAAAGCCAACCTACGAGATAGCAGGCAAGCCACCAGCTATATATCTGGACAAAATTGCCGATGCCATAGAGCACGCCGGCGATCGATGTGACGTGAAGCAGGCGGTCGAAGCCCGGTCCAGCGCATTGGCGAAAAGCTTTGTCTGCTCATTGTATGCCAAACTCATCGCCGCCCTCCGAGCGCTCTATCTGATGCCGCCTAAACGTCCTCCGGCCGATCCTTCGGGTCGAACTGGATGATGGTGATCCAGCGTGCCGTCAGCGCCGGCTTGCGTTCGTTTTCGATCTCGATCGAGACGTCGTAAGTGGTCATCAGCATGCCGGCGCCGCGGAAGCGGGCTTCGGCGAGGACGAAATGGCCGCGGATACGGGCGCCGACCTTGACTGGAGCGACGAAGCGGACGTTGTCGAAGCCATAGTTGATGCCCATGGTCTGTTCAAGCACCTTGGGCAGGCAGTTGTAGTTCATGGTCGAGAGCAATGAGAGCGTCAGGAAACCGTGGGCGATCGTGCCGCCGAAGGGGCTTTCGGCGGCGCGCACCGGGTCGACGTGAATGAACTGGTGGTCGTCGGTTGCATTGGCGAAAGCATCGATCATCGTCTGATCGACGAGGATCCAGTCCGAGAGGCCGGTTTCCGTGCCGATAAGCCCGCGAACATCCGCGAGCGAGATTTCCTTGACCATTGATTCCTCGTGAAACAGGAGCGGCATAAAGTCTTACATGCGTAATGGGCGATTGCGACAGTCATTTTTCGCAATGCACAAGAGGTCAATTCTCGATCAGAAAAACAACCGAGCGTGGAGCGATCTCGGTATTCAACAAAGGATTTCCAACGCCATCGGAGCTGAGTGTACGCCAGGATACGCCATCGCCTGATCGCAGGGCGAAAGCTTGCCGGTCGTGCGATCGGTTGAAGAGCACGGCGAGGCGGACGGGCTTGCCACTGTCGTTGTCCGATGTCGAAAGGATCATGCCCAGCGTTGAGAAATCGGGCGTTTCCCATTCCGATACGGTCATCTTCTCGCCCGAGGGCGATATCCATTCGACGTCGCCCTCTCCGGTGAAGAAGGAGAAGGTCCGGAAGACGCTGAAACGCTTGCGCAGCGACGAGACGAAGGCGGTGTGCGCGATCAGCGCATCGTCGAGCGAGGCCCAGTCGACCCAGGTGATCTCGTTGTCCTGGCAATAGGCGTTGTTGTTGCCGTGCTGGCTGCGGCCGCTTTCGTCGCCCGCCGTCAGCATTACCGTGCCTCGGGTTGCGAAGAGGGTGGAGATCAGCGCCTTCAGGTCGTCGCGGCGTCGCGCGATGATCGAGGGATCGTCGGTCTCGCCCTCGGCGCCATTGTTCCAGGAGTGATTCTCGTTGTGGCCGTCGCGGTTGTCCTCGCCGTTCGCCTCGTTGTGCTTGCCGCTGTAGGAGACGAGGTCGTTAAGCGTGAAGCCGTCATGAGCGGCGAGGAAGTTGACGCTGCGGGTAGCGGTGGCGCCGTTGCGTCCGAAAATGTCGGAGGAACCTGCCAAAGCCGAAGCCAGAGCGCCGGTCTTGTAGTGATCGCCGCGCCAGTAGCACCTAACGTCGTCGCGGACCCGGTCGTTCCATTCGAGGAAGGGGGCGGGGAAATTGCCGAGCTGGTAGCCACCGGGGCCGATGTCCCAGGGTTCGGCGATCATGACGCGGTCGGCGAGCACGTCGTCCTCAAGCATCGCCTTCAGCGTTTCGCTATGTGCCTCGAAGCCAGTGGCGGTGCGACCAATGATCGGCGCGAGGTCGAAGCGGAAACCGTCGATACCGGCATGGAGCACGAAATGGCGAAGCGTATCAATGATCAGTTGGCGGATATAAGGGTGGTCGCACGCGACCGTGTTGCCGGTGCCGGTGTCGTTGACGAGCGTGCCGGGTTGACCGGGGACATGGCGCAGCATGCTGAGATTATCGAGGCCGCGCATGGAGAGCGTCGGGCCGAAGCGGTCGCTCTCGCCGGTGTGGTTGAAGACGAGGTCGAGGATGACGCCGATGCCTTCCTCGTGCAGCTTGGCGACCGTGTCGCGCAGTTCGGCCACGCCGCCCGGAGCAAGGCGCGGGTCGAGCGCCATGAAGGCGATGGGGTTGTAGCCCCAGCCGTTGGCCAGGCCAAGCGGCGGCAGGTGACGTTCGTCGATCCAGGCGGTAATCGGCATCAGCTCGATGGCGTCAACGCCGATGCGCTTGAGGTGCGCGATGACCGAGGGGTGGGCGAGTGCCGCGATGGTGCCGCGCTGGGCTTTCGGCACATCCGGGTGCAGCATGGTGAAGGGGCGGACGGCGACCTCGTATATGAAGCCGCCGGGGCGGAAGATGGGGGGTGTGGGCTTGACGTTCACGTCGGGGGTGACGATCGCGCGGGGGACGAGGTGCTGGGTGTCGGCGCCGAATTTCGAGAGCAGCGGGTCGTAGCGTAAGGGGCGGTCGAGCTCTCTAGCGTAGGGATCGACCAGGAGTTTGGCGGGGTCGAACCAGAGGCCGTCATCGGGGGCGTAGGTGCCGTCGGCGCGGTAGCCGTAGCGGGCGCCAGGGGCGATGCCCTCGACGAACAGATGGTGGAGATCGTCTTCGCCTCGCGTCATCGGCAGGCGATCGGTTTCGCGGCCGGTGCTGTCGAAGAGGCAGAGGTGGAGCTTGGTGGCGTCGCGGGAGCGGACGACGAAGGTGGCGCCTGTGGCGGTGAGGGTTACGCCGGAAGAGAACGGCATGCGATGCTAGGTCCTTGTTCCGGGGGAATGTTTGATGTGGTTGACGGGGTGCCGTGTGGCCCCCTCATCCGACCCTTCGGGCCACCTTCTCCCCGTTGGGGAGAAGGGGAGGTTGGCGCGAGCGGCCCGCTCCGGGTCTCTTCTCCCCAACGGGGAGAAGGTGGCGGCAGCCGGATGAGGGGGCTGCACGCGCTGAGTTCTCAGAAACGTCAGGTAATCACCGACGGCTGATCGCGGCCGGTGCGCTTCTTGATCTCGGCGATCGCCTCTGCTGCGGCGATGAGGTCGGCCAGCGCTTCCTGGGTCTCGATATTGTGGCGGCTGGAATCGGGCTCGTAGCGCTCGATGTAGACGCGCAACGTGGCGCCGGAGGTGCCGGTGCCGGAGAGGCGGAAGACCACGCGGGAGCCGCCCTCGAACATGATGCGGATGCCCTGATGCTCGCTCACCGATTTGTCGACCGGATCGTGATAGGCGAAATCGTCTGCCTTCTCGACCTTGAGCGGGCCGAAGGTCTTGCCGGGCAGGCTCGGCAGCTGGGCGCGCAGGTTGTCGACCAGGCCGTTGGCGGCCTCGGTGTCGACGCCCTCGTAGTCGTGGCGCGAATAGTAGTTGCGGCCGTAGGTCTGCCAGTGCTGCGTGACGATTTCCTGGACGCTCTCGCCGCGCACGGCCAGGATGTTCAGCCACATCAGGACAGCCCAAAGGCCGTCCTTCTCGCGCACGTGGTTGGAGCCGGTGCCGGCACTCTCCTCGCCACAGATCGTCGCCATGTTCGCGTCGAGCAGGTTGCCGAAGAACTTCCAGCCGGTGGGGGTCTCGTACATGCCGATGCCGCGCTTCTCGGCGACGCGGTCGGCCGCTCCCGAGGTCGGCATCGAGCGGGCGATGCCGGTCAGGCCGCCGGAATAGCCGGGTGCGAGATTGGCATTGGCGGCGATGATCGCCAGACTGTCTGACGGCGTCACGAAGATGCCGCGGCCGATGATCAGGTTGCGGTCGCCGTCCCCATCGGATGCCGCGCCGAAATCAGGGGCGTCGTCGCCCATCATCTCGTCGTAGAGTTCCTTGCAGTGAACCGGGTTCGGATCGGGGTGATGGCCGCCGAAATCGGGCAGCGGCATGAAGTTGCGGACCGAGCCCGAGGGGGCGCCGAGGCGGTTCTCGAAGATTTCCTTGGCATAGGGGCCGGTTACCGCGCTCATCGCATCGAAAGCGATACGGAAGCCGAGGCTGATCAGGTTGCGGATGGCGCCGAAGTCGAACAGCTCTTCCATCAGCGCCGTGTAGTCCTCGACGGAATCCAGAACCGCAAGCATCATGCCGCCGGGCAGTTCGTCCTTGCCGATACGGTCGAGATTGACGTCGGGGAAATCGGCGATCTTGTAGGTGTCGATCACCTTGGTGCGCGCATAGATCGCGTCGGTGATCTTTTCAGGCGCCGGGCCGCCGTTGCCGATGTTGTATTTGATGCCGAAGTCTTCGGTCGGGCCGCCGGGATTATGGCTGGCGGAGAGAATGATGCCGCCGAAGGCCTTGTACTTGCGGATGACGTGCGATGCGGCCGGGGTGGACAGGATGCCGCCCTTGCCGACAATGACCTTGCCGAAGCCATTGGCTGCGGCCATCTTGATCGCCTTCTGGATGACTTCCTTGTTGTAGTAGCGTCCGTCGCCGCCGATGACGAGGGTCTTGCCCTGGAACCCTTCCAGCGAATCGAAGATCGACTGGATGAAATTCTCCGCATAGTTCGGCTGCTGGAATACCGGGACCTTCTTTCTGAGACCCGAGGTGCCGGGTTTCTGATCCTGGTAAGGCGTGGTGGATACGGACTTGGTCATGTTCTGTCACTTGCCTTTCGGGGCGAGGCTTGAATAGAGGGCAGCATAGCGCTCGGCGCTTTTCTCCCACGAAACATCCGATTTCATGCCCTGCTTTTGCAATTGGGTCCAGACTTTTTGATCGGTGTAGAGATGTAGCGCACGGCGGATCGCGTGCAACAGGCCGGATTTGGTTACAGGCGAGAATTGTATCCCGGTTGCCACCTTGGCCGCAAGTGCGGCGTGGTTGGCGTCGATGACCGTGTCGTTCAGGCCGCCGGTGCGCGCGACGATCGGAATGCAGCCGTAGCGCAGGCCGTAAAGCTGCGTCAGGCCGCAGGGCTCGAAACGGGAGGGAATGACGATGGCGTCGCAGCCGGCCTGCATGAGGTGGGACATCGGCTCGTTGTAGCCGATCGATACGCCGATGCGGCCGGGATGGCGGGCGGCAGCGGCCAGGAGCGATCCCTCGAGCGCGGCATCGCCGGAACCGAGGATCGCAAGCTTGGCGCCCATCTCGACGATCTCGTCGGCGGAGGCGGCGATCAGGTCCATGCCCTTCTGCCAGGTCAGGCGGCTGATAATGCAGAGGATCGGCGCGCTGTCATGATGCAGGCCGAAGAAATCGGCGATCGAGGCGCGGTTTTCGGCGCGGTTCTTCAGCGAGGTCGCGGTGTAGTGGGTATGGACGACGGGATCAGTCGCCGGGTTCCAGATGTCCGCGTCGATGCCATTGACGATGCCGTGCAGGGAATCGATGCGGCTGGCGATGACGCCCTCCAGACCCATGCCGAACTCGGCTTCGAGGATTTCCTGCGCGTAAGAGGGGCTAACGGTCGTCACCGCATGAGCGGTCTTCAGGCCGCCCTTCAGGAAGCCGATATTGTTGTAATATTCGATGCTCTCGGTGGAGTAGGCGTGCGGTGGCAGGCGCAGGCCGGGCAGGATCTCGGCGCCGAACTGGCCCTGGAAGGCGATGTTGTGCACGGTGAGCACGCTCGGCACTTCCGGCGTCGGGTAGTAGCGCATGTAGACGGAGGTCATCGCCGCCTGCCAGTCATGCGTATGCACGATATCGGGGCGCCAGCCGGGCATCAGGCCCGCGGCGATCTCCGCACCCGCAAGCGAGAGTGCGGCGAAGCGGCGCCAGTTGTCGGGGTAATCCTTGCCGGTCTGGTCTAGATAGGGGCCGCCCGGGCGATCGTAATAGCCGGGGGCGTCGAGCACGAGGATATCGAGACCCTCGTGGTGCACTTCCAGCACCGTCGCCGGTTCTCCCAGGAGATCATCGAACCGCAGCCTGACGACGGGATCGCGAATGACCTTCATGACGGCGGGATAGCCGGGCATGAGGGTCTTCGTTTCGACGCCGAACCGCTTGAGCGCGATGGGCAGGGCGCCCGCCACGTCGGCGAGGCCCCCTGTCTTGATCAATGGGAAGACTTCGGACGAAACCGAAAGAACTTTCATCGTTTACATATCCAGCTTGTCGATCATCGGCTGCGTGATGAGGCAAATCCCGCCCTCGGAGCGGCGGAAGCGCTTGGCATCGAGTGTGGGATCCTCGCCGACGATCAACCCTTCCGGAATGATGACGCCATGGTCGATCACCACATTGCTCAACTGGGCGTGACGGCCGATCTTGACGCTCGGCAGAACCACAGCGCTTTCCAGCCTGGAGTAGGAGTTGGCGCGGACACCGGTGAACAAAAGGCTGTTGTTCAGCGTCGCGCCCGAGATGATGCAATCGCCTGCGACGACCGAGGACGTAGCCGAACCGCGACGGTCGTCGTCGTCATGGACGAACTTCGCCGGGGGAGAGATTTCCGCGTAGGTCCAGATCGGCCAGGACTTGTCGTAGATGTCGAGCTCGGGGACGATTGCCGTCAAGTCGATGTTGGCCTGCCAGTAGGCATCGATGGTTCCGACATCGCGCCAGTAGGGCTCGTGCTCGAAATCGGAGCGGACGCAGGAATTGGCGAAGCGGTGGGCGACCGCTTTTCCGTTCTTGACGATGTAAGGGATAATGTCCTTGCCGAAGTCGCGGCTGGAATTCGGGTCGGCCGCATCGCGGCGCAGTTCCTCGATCAGGAACTTGGTGTGGAAGACGTAGATGCCCATCGAGGCGAAGGCGCTTTCCGGCTTGCCAGGAATGGCCGGCGGATCGGCGGGCTTTTCGACGAAATCGATGATGCGGTCGTTCTCTTCGACGTGCACCACGCCGAAGCCTGTCGCTTCCATGCGCGGCACTTCGAGGCAGCCGATGGTGACGTCGGCGCCGGAATCCACATGCTGCTGCAGCATGTACTCGTAGTCCATCTTGTAGACGTGGTCGCCGGCCAGGATGACCATGTATTCGACGCCGTAGTCCTGGATGATGTCGATGTTCTGGAACACCGCGTCGGCGGTGCCCTCATACCACTGCGTTTCCGACACGCGCTGCGAGGCCGGCAGGATGTCGAAGCTCTCGTTTCGCTCGGGGCGGAAGAAGTTCCAGCCGCGCTGCATGTGGCGGATCAGCGAGTGCGCTTTGTACTGCGTCGCGACGCCGATGCGGCGGATGCCTGAGTTGAGCGCGTTGGACAGCGCGAAGTCGATGATGCGCGACTTGCCGCCGAAATAGACCGCTGGCTTGGCGCGGCGGTCGGTGAGTTCCTTCAGGCGGCTTCCCCGGCCGCCGGCGAGAACATAGGCCATTGCATCGCGGGCAAGTGGCTGAATGCGTTTTTCTACCATTGTTATCCTCCCACCAGTCTTCAGTTCTCGGGTTCAAGCATGATCGTCGCCAGCGGCGGCAAGGTGATCGAGGCAAGAATGGTGCCTCCGGCGTTGACCGCCTGCACGCGTCCGCCGTTGCCCTTGCCGCTGCCGCCGTAGATGTCGGCATCGGTATTCAAGACTTCGCGCCAGCGCCCCTCCGAAGGCAAGGGCACGGCATAATTCTCGCGGTATACAGGCGTGAGGTTCGATATCACCGCCACCGGCTTCTCGCCCGGCGCCTTGCGCAGCCAGGCGAAGACCGAATTTTCGTGGTCGTCGGCAATCAGCCATTCGAAGCCGTCGCCCTCGCAGTCTCGCGCGTGCAGCGCCGGCTTGCTGCGATAGGTGAAGTTCAGATCGCGCACGAGACGTCGCATGCCCTCGTGCATGCGGTATTGCAACAGGTTCCAGTCGAGCTGGCCGGCCTCGTTCCATTCGCTCCACTGAGCGAACTCCTGGCCCATGAACAGGAGCTTCTTGCCCGGATAGCCCCACATGTAGGCGAAGTAGGCGCGCAGGTTGGCGAATTTCTGCCAGTCGTCACCAGGCATCTTGGCGATCAGCGAGCCCTTGCCGTGCACCACCTCATCGTGGGAGAGCGGCAGAACGAAGTTTTCCGAATAGGCGTAGAGCAGGCCGAAGGTCAGCTCGTTGTGGTGGTGCTTGCGATGAACGGGCTCGCGGCTCATGTAGCTCAGCGTGTCGTGCATGAAGCCCATGTTCCACTTGAAGCCGAAGCCGAGGCCGCCTTCGTGCACCGGCTGCGACACCTTCGGCCAGGAGGTCGATTCCTCGGCGATGGTCATGACGCCCTGATGCTCGGCATAGATGCGGGTGTTCATGTTCTGCAGGAAGCGCACGGCCTCCAGGTTCTCGTTGCCGCCGTATTCGTTGGGAATCCACTCGCCGTGCTTGCGGGAATAGTCGAGGTAGAGCATCGAGGCGACGGCGTCGACGCGCAGGCCGTCGAGATGGAACTTCTCGGCCCAGTAGAGCGCGTTGTTGACGAGATAGGACACGACTTCCGTGCGGCCGAAATTGTAGATCGCGGTATTCCAGTCGGGGTGGAAGCCCTTGCGCGGATCCTCATGCTCGTAAAGTGCTGTGCCGTCAAACCAGCCCAGCCCGTATTCGTCGGTCGGGAAATGCGCCGGCACCCAGTCGAGAATGACGCCGATGCCGACCTTGTGGCAGCCGTTGACGAAGCGGGCAAAGCCTTCCGGCTCGCCGAAGCGGGCGGTCGGCGAATAGAGGCCCGTCGTCTGGTAGCCCCAGGAAGGATCGTAGGGATGCTCGGTGATCGGCAGGAATTCGATATGGGTGAAGCCCATGTCGACGCAGTAGGGGATCAGCCGCGAGGCCATTTCGTCCCAGGAGAGGAACGAGCCGTCGTTGCGGCGTTGCCAGGAGCCGGCATGGACCTCGTAGATCGAGATCGGCTGCCGGCGCTTGTCGGTGGTGCGCCAGTGATCGAGGTGAGCCTCGTCGTCCCACTCCTGCAACAGTTCGGGGGTCGTGACGGAGGCGGTCTTCGGACGCAGTTCGCTGCGCCGCGCGAAGGGATCGGCTTTCAATGGCAGAAGCACGCCATTCTGGCCGCGGATCTCGAACTTGTAGGCGACGCCGGTCGGCACGTCGGGAGCGAAGATTTCCCAGATGCCGGCGCCGGCGCGCAGGCGCATGACGTGGCGGCGACCGTCCCAGTTGTTGAAATCGCCGACGACGGAGACGCGCTGCGCATTCGGCGCCCAGACGGCGAAGTGAATGCCCTGCGCGCCTTCATGCTTGATCCAGTGGGCGCCCATCTTGTCGAACAACCGCAGGTCCGAACCCTCGCGGGCATAGTAATCGTCCATCGGCCCGAGGACCGGACCGAAGCTGTAGGGGTCCGTGACGGCCCATTCGGCATCGCCGCGGCGGGCGCGGTAGCGCACCGGCTGCTGCTTCGTCAGCGACACCGTGCCGGCGAAGAAGCCATCGGGATTCTGTAGCACGAGTTCGCCGACGACATTGCCGTCGAGCGACATGGCCGTCACTTCCTCGGCGCCGGGAATGAAGCAGCGGGCGACATAGTGCTCGCCCGATTTATGCACGCCGAGAACGGCGAAGGGATTGAAATGCGAGCCGGCAAGGATCGCCGCTATCTCGTCAGCGGCAATTTCCCAGGGACGTTTGACTTCAGGGCCGGCCTTCGGCGTCTTCATCCCGCTCTCCAGATTTCCTTGGCATATTGCCGGATCGTCCGGTCGGACGAGAACCAGCCCATCCGCGCCGTGTTGAGGATCGCCTTCGTCTGCCATGCCGGGACATCCGTCCATAGCTGGTCGATCTCGCGCTGCGCCTGGGCATAGGCGTCGAAATCGGCGGCGACCATGAACCAGTCATGGGCATAAATGCCGTCGATGAGGGCGGTGTACCGGTTCCGGTCGTCGGGAGAGAATACGCCGGAACTGATGGCGGAGAGCGCCTGAGACAGCTCGCGCGAGCCTTCGATGACGGCGCGCGGATTGTGGCCTTCGGCGCGCAGGTTGGCGACCTCGTCGGCGCGCAGGCCGAAGATCTTGATGTTGTCCTCGCCGACATTGTCGCGCATTTCGACGTTGGCGCCATCGAGCGTGCCGATGGTGAGCGCGCCGTTCAGGCCGAACTTCATGTTGCCGGTGCCGGACGCTTCCATGCCGGCGGTCGAAATCTGCTCGGAGAGATCGGCGGCGGGCACCATGACCTCGGCGAGCGTGACGTTGTAGTTCGGCACGAAGACGACCTTGAGCAGGCCGCGCACGGCCGGGTCGTTGTTGATGGTGCGGGCGACGTCGTTGATCAGCTTGATGATCAGCTTGGCGTTGTGATAGCTCGGCGCCGCCTTGCCGGCGAAGAGTTTTACACGCGGTACCCAATCCAGCTCGGGGTGCGAGCGGATCTGGTCGTAGAGGGCAACCGCCTCGACGATGTTCAGGAGCTGGCGCTTGTATTCGTGAATGCGCTTGATCTGGATGTCGAACATCGCCGACGGGTCGATCTTCACGCCCATGCGCGATGCAACCAGATTGGCGAGCGCCACCTTGTTGGCGCGCTTGACGGCGGCGAACTTCTCCTGGAAGGCGCTGTCGCCGGCGAAATTCTCCAGCGGCCGCAGCTTTTCGGCGTCATCGAGAAAATCGTCGCCGATGGTCTCGCGGATCAGCGAGGTCAGGCCCGGATTGCACTGCTGCAGCCAGCGGCGCGGGGTGATGCCGTTGGTCTTGTTGTTGATGCGGTCGGGATAGAGCTTGTGCAGGTCGGCGAAGACCGTGATCTTCATGAGATCCGTATGCAGCGCCGAAACGCCGTTGATCGAGTGCGAGCCGACGAAGGCCAGGTTGCCCATGCGCACGCGGCGCTCGCCGCTTTCCTCGATCAGCGAGATCGAGCGGATCTCCGTGTCGGAGAAGTTCTTGGTCTTGCGCGCTTCGAGCAGCACCTTGGCGTTGATCGCGTAGATGATCTGCATGTGGCGCGGCAGCAGGCGCTCGAATAGCGGGATCGGCCAGCTTTCCAGCGCTTCGGGCAGCAGCGTGTGGTTGGTGTAGGAGATGGTGCCGCGGGTGATATCCCAGGCCTGGTCGAACTCCAGGCCGTGCACGTCGCAGAGCAGGCGCATCAGTTCGGCAACGGAAACGGCGGGATGCGTGTCGTTCAGCTGGATCGCCACCTTGTCGGGCAGCGAGGTGAAATCGTCGTATTGCTGCAGGTGACGGCGCAGGATGTCCTGAAGCGATGCCGAGGAGAAGAAGAACTCCTGGCGCAGGCGCAGCTCCTGGCCGGCGGGCGTGGCGTCGGCCGGATAGAGAACGCGGGTCAGGCTCTCGGCCTTGTTGCTCTCGCGCAGCGCGCCGATATGGTCGCCGGCGTTGAAGGCGTCGAGCAGGATCGGGTCGATCGGCTGGGCCGACCAGAGGCGCAGCGTGTTGACGCGCTTGCCGCGCCAGCCAACGACCGGG
Source organism: Rhizobium sp. S152 (assembly GCF_030380735.1). Classification (GTDB taxonomy): domain Bacteria; phylum Pseudomonadota; class Alphaproteobacteria; order Rhizobiales; family Rhizobiaceae; genus Rhizobium. Next base: position 200,436 of record NZ_JAUDRZ010000004.1, read on the forward strand.
GTATCGAAGGCGGCGGCGATGACGCGCTCGGCCGGCTTCCAGACATAGCGTGGCTCGCCATCGGCACTGTTGGCGACGTCGACGGTGCCGCCGAAGCCGATCTCATAGGCACTTTCGCGGCGCTCGAACTCCCAGGGGTTGCCATGCGCGAGCCAGCTTTCCGGCAGCTCCACCTGCCAGCCATCGGCCAGCTGCTGGCGGAAGAGGCCGTGGACGTAGCGGATGCCGTAGCCATAGGCGGGGACATCGACGGTCGCCATGCTCTCCATGAAACAGGCGGCGAGACGGCCGAGACCGCCATTGCCGAGTGCCGCATCGGGCTCGAGGCCGGCGATGACCGATACATCGACGCCGAGCGAAGCGAGCGCATCGCGAACCTGCTCCATGAGCCCGAGGTTCGAGACGGCATCGCGCATCAGGCGGCCGATGAGGAATTCCAGAGACAGATAATAGACGCGCTTGTCGCCGGTCGCGTAGACCTTGCGGGTGCTTTCCATCCACTTGTCGATAATGCGGTCACGGATGACGAGGATGGTAGCGGTCAGCCAGTCGTGGGGCTTGGCGACCTTGGCATCCTTGCCGATGCGGTAGGTCAGGCGCTCGATGATCTCTTCTGCGAGGATCTCCGGCTTCGAGCTGCGCGGGGCGGGGGAGGGGATGGTGGGCTTCGCAATGGTTGTCATCGTCAGTCCTCGCCAGTTCTGATTGGTTTTCAGTATGTTACGCGTGATTTAATCGATTTGCTAACGCACTAAAGATGCAGTTTATGCACCGTTACTACGCAGTTGCAACAAACGATTTACGCAAACGAAATTTTTGACGATGCCGTCGCTTCGGCGGTGGAAAGGACTTGATTTCAATCGATTTTCCGAATCTGATACTCCGGATTGAACGCAAACGAAAAGCCGCTCCGGTTTGTTCCGGAGCGGCTTTTTATTTGTTGCGGGTGGTGAGGCTTACTGGGTCAGCAGCGTCTTGTCGGAAGCCGCATCCTGGCCGATCTTCTGGAAGGCCGAGACGAGATCGGTCATGCTTTCGGCCTGGAAGTAGTAGCTCGCGCTGCTTGCGCAACTCCTGAGCAGTGCCTGTCCGCGGCCACCGGCGGGGGCCATGAAGGCGACCGAGTAGATCTTGATGTTGTCGGTATCCTTAGCCGCCGTGCATTCGTCCAGCGTCTTGGTGTCGGAGCTGGTGGCGTTGTTGTTGCCGTCGGTCATGAAGACGATGTACTTCGTGAGCTTGGTGTTGCCGGCCGCCGCCTGTACCTTCGCTTCCGAACCCGATGGGCTGTCAAGCAGGCCGGTATGGGCCTGTTTCATCGGAGCGTAGGATTCCGTACCGTTGCCGCCCGCCAGCTGGCTGACAAGCGTGCGCGTGTTAGTGGTGCCCCATGCAAAGGCGCTGGAGTTGCGGACAATGTTGTTCCAGCCAATGGCGTTGGTGCGGCTGTATTTGGCGGGTTTCGAAGGATCAGCCTTGTCCAGTTCGTCCAGCAGCAGATTGGCGGCCGTCTTCAGCGCGTCGATCTTCTTGATGTAGCATGGGCTGAATTCGGTGGTTGTCTTGCCGCCGCTTTTTTCGGTGATCTGCGAGCCGGACTCGTCATACCTGACGCACTTCGTCTTCGTCTTATCGAGCGTAGAGGTGTCCGCGAGCATCGAGCCGGATTGGTCGAGGACAAGCGTCATCGACACGGCACTGCGCTGCTCGCTGATACCGCTGGTGGACGTGCTGTTGCTGGCGATCGAAACGCTGTTCTGGCCAAACACCTTCATGAACGGCGTAAGGTTCATGTTGTAGGCGGCGTTGACCTTCACCTTGTAGCTCTTGCTCGTCGCCGTGGTCGTGGTGGTGATATCGACCGTCGTTCCGTTTTTCAGAGCCGTTGCATCGGTACTGCCCACGTAATTGGCCATCTGGCCGGCGATGAAGTCCTTCGCCAGAGCCTGCGCCTGGGCGTCGGTCGTCACCTTGCCGTTGGACAGCGCCGTCGCAGCCGCGAGCGCGGCAGAGTCCGACGCTTCCTGAAGCTGGCGCTGCTGCAGCACCATGTTGGAAAAGTCGATGGCGACGCCGGCGCTGCCGATGAGCACCGGGATGATGATCGCGGTCATCATTCCGAAATTGCCGTCAGTATTCTTTCGCAGCCGGGCTACGCTCGACTTCAGCCAATGAAGGGTGCTCATCATGTTCACCGTGTTAGTGCCCCAATACTGACGATATTCATGCGCCACGAGTATTGAGCTCGGCTTTACCGGATCGTTAAAATTCGAGGGAGTTGTTGCTTTTCCGGGCGTATTTATCGCGCAATACGCGAACTGGGTGCATATTGCGCGTTCGTGCAACCGAGGGGCTGCCTTATTTCAGCGGAATGACATCCACGGCCTGGACCGTCTGCTGGCTGCCGTAGCTTTTCAGCACGCCGATGACAGGGGCGACATCGTCATAGTCGCGGCCATAGGCGACGACGATGTGGTCGGTGCCGGCGGGGATGTTGTTGGTCGGGTCGAGCTCGACCCAGCCGCTCATCTCGCCGCACCAGACACGGACCCATGCGTGCATGGCATCGGCGCCTTCCAGCCGTTCCTTGCCTGCAGGCGGGATGGTGCGCAGGAAGCCGGAGACGTAGCCGGCGGGAATGCCGAGGCTGCGTAGCGCCAGAATCATCACATGCGCGAAATCCTGGCAGACGCCGCGCTTCAGCCGGAAGGCCTCGGCCGGCGTGGTGTCGACCGTGGTCGCCTCTCCGTCGTAAGTAAAGTCCTTGTGGATGCGGGCGCAAAGCGCGTTGGCGATCTGCAGGACGGTCAGATGCGGCAGGACGCTGTCGCGGGCGTATTCCGAAATGAGAGGCGTTTCGAAAAGGCGCGGGCTGTTGCCGAGGAAATGGTGCGGCGATTGCGGCTTCAGCGACCAGACGGCGGCGATTTCGTCGGGGAGGTGGGCCAGCACGGGCGAGAAGTCGGCAACGATCGAATGGCTTTCCACCTGCACGCGGGCCTGCATGCGGATGTCGAGCTTCTCGTGCGGCGCGCGCACCATGAAGGAGGTGGCGGGGTGCTCGAAGAAGTCGATGAAATGCGACTGCTCGTCCGGCGTCGGCGAGATTGTGATGGAGCCTGCCACCAGACGCTGCCGGTTGGGCAGCGACAGCGGCATCAGGCGCATGATGTGGCGCGCGCCCGAGGCCGGGATGTCGTAGATGTAGCCCATGTGCATGTTGAGGTCGTAGAGCACTTGGATCACCCGAGATAGGTCTGCGCGAGCAGATCGGAGAGGCTCTCCAGTTCGCGCTCGAGCCGCAGGTAGACTTCGCCGGTCATGGCTTCCGGCGTCATCACGGCAAGGCCGGAATGCAGCCGCATGGCTTCGCGGTAGAAGGACGACATCTGGCCGTTGACCAGCGCGTTCGGCAGCTGTTCGACCTCGCGGTGGATCTCGTTCATCTGGAACAGGATCGAGCGCGGGTTGAGCGGATCGAGCGCAAGCAGGTCGGTCACCGTCAGCGGGGCGGTGTTGACGTTGTAGCGGCGGCGATGGGTCATGACGCTGTCGCCGATCTCGAGCAGCATGTCGAGCGCGCCGTCGGGGGCGTCGGGGCCGGACATGTGGCCGAGCAGGCGCGTCATGTGCAAACCGCGCTCGATGTGGCGGCCGAGCGACAGGAAGCGCCAGCCGGTGAAGCGGTACATGTTTTCGTGCACCAGGCCGGCGAAGCCTGCGAGCTTGCGCAACAGGATGGTCATCGCGTGACTGGCGTCGTCGCCGGAGGAGACTGTGGCGTGGAAGCGGCGCGCGGTCTTGGCGAGATCGGTCAGCGCCAGCCAGCCGTCGGGCGAGAAGCGGTCTCGGATGTTGCTCGCCGAATAGACGGCGCTCTCGATGTTGCGCAGCAGTGTTTCCGGCACGGCGTCGGCGGTGTCGATATCGACGGCGGCGAGATAGGCGGAGACGTCGGCGAGAAGCGGCTGGCTTGGATCGGCGGCCTCGGCGAAGCGGGCGTGCCAGGCGCGCAGGATGCGCAGCGCCCCTTCGGCGCGCTCGATGTAGCGCCCGAGCCAGAAGAGGTTGTCGGCGGCGCGGCTCGGTAGGCTGCCCGGCATGTTGCGGGTAAAAGTGCTTTCGGCGGGCAGCAGTGTGTGGCGTTCTACCGGCTTGTCGGAGACGATCCAGACGTCGGCAGCCGCACCACCCGACTGCATGGCGATCGCCGCCACATCGTCGCCGGCGCCGATGCGGGCGAAGCCGCCGGGCATGATCTGCCAGCCATTCTTGGTGCGGGCGGCGAAGACGCGCAACGACATCGGCCGCGGCGTCAGCTTGCCGCCGATCCAGGCAGGCGTGGTCGACAGCGTCACGGTTTCCTGGCCCACCAGCTTCTGGCCATCGGTGTTCAGCCAGTCGCCGATGGAATCGCGGGCGGTGGCGCGCAGCGCCGAGCCGAGCACGGATTCGCCGTTGTCGTCGAAGAAGGGGGCGCGGGAATAGGCGGGGCCGATCACCATCTTCTCGATATTGGCCGCGACATGCTCGCGCTCGCCCTTCTGGCCGCACCACCAGGTGGCGATCGAGGGCAGCTTCAGCTCCTCGCCGAAGAGCTTGCGCGAGATGGTCGGCATGAAGGCCAAGAGCGCGCGGGTCTCGAGGATGCCTGATCCCAGCGCGTTGACGATGGTGACGTTTTCGGCGCGCAGCGCGTCGACGAGGCCCGGCGTGCCGATATGCGAGCTCTGGTTCAGCTCCAGCGGATCGGCGTACGCCGAATCGAGACGGCGCCAGAGCACGCTGATGGGCTTCAGGCCGGCGACGGTGCGGACCATGACCTTGCCGTTGAGCACGGCCAGATCCTCGCCCTCAAGCAGCATGAAGCCGAGATAGCGGGCGATATAGGCGTGCTCGTAATAGGTCTCGTTGGCGGGGCCGGGCGTAAGCACGGCGATGCGGTCGTCGCCGCTGTGCTTCATGCCCTGCAGCGCATCGCGAAACGCGCCGAAGAAGGAGGCAAGGCGGTGGACCGGGGTTTCGGCGTAGATATCGGAAAAGGCGCGGGTGGTCGCTACACGGTTTTCCAGCGCGAAGCCCGCGCCGGACGGTGCCTGCGTGCGGTCGGCCAGAACCCACCAGTTGCCATCGGGGCCGCGGCCGATCTCGAAGGCGCAGAAATGCAGGTAGTGGCCGCCAGCCGGGGTGACGCCGACCAGCGGGCGCTGGAATTCCGGATTGGCGGCGATCAGCGCGGGCGGCAGAATGCCCTCCTCGACAAGCCGGTTCTCGCCATAGATATCGGCAACGATCGCTTCCAGCAGGTCGGCGCGCTGTACGAGGCCAGCGGATAGCTCCTCCCATTCCCGCTCGTCGATGAGGACGGGGACGTGTGAGAGCGGCCAGGAGCGCTCGCCGCTGCCGCTGGTGCTGCCATAGGCGCGATAGAAGACGCCGGCGTCACGCAGATAGCGGTCGGCGCGGGCGAAGCGCTCGCTCAGGTCCTTTTCGGGCATGGTGGCGAGATGCGCCATGAAGCGCTGCCAGACGGGCCGGATGGCGCCATCGCGGTCGACCATCTCATCGGCGACGCCGGGCAGGGGCACATAGCCGCGCGTCGCGTCCTTGCCGGCGCGGCCGCTCGTCTCTGCCCTCAGCTCTCTTGCCGGTTTCTTGCCCATGAACCCCTGGTCTAATTCCGTCTATATGCCTGCCGGCCGCCTCAGATCCAGCGTCAGCGGGAACTCCGGCGATGCATTCTCGGCCGGCGGAATATAGCCGCCCGCCGTATGCCCCCACGGCTCGAATCGCGCCAGGCGCCTGGCTTCGGCTTCGTTACCATTGACCGGGAAGGTGTCATAGTTACGCCCGCCCGGATGGGCAACATGATAGATGCAGCCGCCGATCGAACGTTTCGACCATGTATCATAAATGTCGAAGGTGAGCGGTGTGTTGACCGGCAGCAGCGGGTGCAATCCCGATGCCGGCTGCCAGGCCTTGAAGCGGACGCCGGCGACCGAGACGCCCGAGGTGCCGGTTGGCGTCAGCGGCACGGTGCGGCCGTTGCAGGTGACGGTGTAGCGCTCAGCATTGCTGGTTTCGAGACGGACCTGCAGGCGCTCGACGGAACTGTCGACATAGCGCACGGTGCCGCCGATCGCGCCTTCCTCGCCCATGACGTTCCAAGGCTCCAGCGCCTGGCGCAGCTCCAGCTTCGAGCCCTCGTATTCGACCTCGCCGCAGAAGGGGAAGCGGAATTCGAGCTGGGCCTTGAACCATTCGGGGCTGAGGTCGAAGCCGTTCTGCCTGAGGTCGGCAAGCACGTCCTGGAAATCAGCCCAAACGAAATGCGGCAGCATGAAACGGTCGTGCAGCGTGGTCCCCCAGCGCACGAAGCGGCCATCGGCCGGGTTCTGCCAGAAGCGGGCGATCAGGGCGCGGACCAGAAGCTGCTGGGCGAGCGACATGCGCGCGTTCGGGGGCATCTCGAAGCCGCGGAACTCGACGAGGCCGAGGCGGCCGGTCGGGCCGTCGGGCGAGAACAGCTTGTCGATGCAGATCTCGGCGCGGTGGGTGTTGCCGGTGACGTCGATCAGGAGGTTGCGGAACAGGCGGTCGGTAATCCAGGGCAAGGGTGTCGGGCCGCGGCCTGGCGCGGGGATCTGGGCGAGCGCGGTTTCCAGCTCGTAGAGGCTGTCGTGGCGGGCTTCGTCGATGCGCGGCGCCTGGCTGGTCGGGCCGATGAACATGCCCGAGAACATGTAGGAGAGCGAGGGGTGGCGCTGCCAGTGGAGCACAAGGCTCTTCAACAGGTCCGGGCGGCGGAGAAACGGGCTGTCGCCCGGATTGGCGCCGCCGACCACCACATGGTTGCCGCCGCCGGTGCCGGTATGGCGGCCGTCGATCATGAACTTGTCGGCGCCGAGGCGCGTCTGGCGGGCCTCTTCGTAGACCGCCGTGGTGATGTCGATGCAGTCCTGCCAGTTGGAGGCCGGATGGATGTTCACCTCGATGACACCCGGATCGGGAGCGACGCGGATGACGTTGATGCGCTCGTCCTGCGGTGGCGAGTAGCCCTCGATATGGACGGGCAGGCCGAGCTCGGTGGCGGCGTTTTCGGCGGCCGCGATCAGCTCGAGATAGTCCTCGATGCGCTCGACCGGCGGCATGAAGACGCAGAGCCTGCCGTCGCGCGGCTCGACCGAGATGGCGGTACGCACGGCGCCGCCGATTTCGCCGAGTGTCTGCTCGACGCGGCCCTGCGTGGCGCTGTCGTCGCTGTGGCGGGACGCTTCCGGCATGGCGCGGCCGGCGGGAACAAAGACTTCGGACAGCGGCTGACGCGGGATCGAGGGATCTGCCGGGTGAATGTAGGGGAAGCGGGCGGGCGGTACGTAGGGCAGGGTGCCGAGCGGCAGGCGGTATCCCACGGGGCTGTCGCCGGGAACGAGGAAGATCTTGCCGCGCCGCGTCTTCCATCGCTCGCTCATCCAGCGCTGGCCCGAGGCCTGAGCGTTCCAGGCCTGGACGGGGAGGATGTAGCCGGTCGGCGTGGTCAGGCCGCGCTCGAAGACGCGGGCGATGCGGCTGCGTTCCTCGGGGTCCTTCAGTTTCGAGTTCGAAGGGTCGACATTATCAGGCAGGCTGCCTTCCTTGATGATCCATTCGGCCGGATCCTCGTAGGCCGGCAGCACCAGGTCGGTATCGATCGCCAGTTCACGGGCGATGGCGCCGAGCAGGTTGCCGGCGTCGTCGGCCTTCACACCCGTGTCCTTGCCTTCGCCGGCAATCAGCTCCGGGTTGCGCCAGATCGGCTTGCCGTCCTTGCGCCAGTAGAGCGAGAAGGTCCAGCGCGGCAGGCTTTCGCCGGGATACCACTTGCCCTGGCCGTAATGCAGGAAGCCGCCAGGGGCGAAGCGTTCGCGCAGCTTGCGGATCAGGATATCGGCCTTCTCGCGCTTGGTCGGGCCGACGGCGGCGGTGTTCCATTCCTCGGACTCAAAGTCGTCAATGGAGACAAAGGTCGGCTCGCCACCCATGGTGAGGCGGACGTCCTCGGCCCGCAGGATGTCGTCGACCTTGGCGCCGAGCGCGTTGAGTTCGTCCCAGCTGTCGTCTGAGAAAGGCTTGGTGATGCGCGGATGCTCGGCGACGCGCGAGACCCTCATGTCGAAGGCGAATTCGGTGTTGGCGTGGCCGTAGAGCGCGCCCGAGATCGGGGCCGCGTTGCGGTAATGCGGGGTGGCGGCGAGCGGGATGTGGCTTTCGCCGGTCAGGAGGCCCGAGGTCGGGTCGAGGCCGATCCAGCCGGCGCCGGGGATATAGACTTCCGTCCAGGCGTGGAGATCGGTGAAATCGACCTCGGTGCCGGAGGGGCCGTCGAGCGCCTTCAGGTCCGGCGTCAGCTGAATGAGATAGCCGGAGACGAAGCGGGCGGCGAAGCCGAGATTGCGGAGGATCTCGACGAGTAGCCAGCTGCTGTCGCGACAGGAGCCGAGCGCCAGCCTCAGCGTCTCCTCCGGCGACTGCACGCCAGGCTCCATGCGGATGACGTATTCGATGTCGTTCTTCAGCCGGGCGTTGAGGCCGACGATGAAGTCGGTGGTGCGCATTGGGGTGCGGTCGATGCCCGCGAGATAGGTCGCGAGCGCCGGCTCCACCGGCTGCGGCTGCATGTAGATCTTTAGGTCTTCGCGGATGTCCTCGGGATAGGAGAAGGGCCACATCTCGGCGCTCTCCTCGACGAAGAAATCGAAGGGATTGTAAACCGTCATGTCGGCGACGAGATCGACCTCGATCTTGAACTCCGTCACCGGGTCGGGGAAGACGTAGCGGGCCAGATAATTGCCGTAGGGGTCCTGCTGCAGATTGACGAAATGGTTCGCCGGCGAGACCTTCAGCGAATGGCTGATTACCCGCGTCTTGGAATGCGACGCGGGCTTGAGGCGGATGATCTGGGGCCCGAGGCGGACCGGCTTGTCGTATTTGTAGTGCGTCAGGTGATAGATGCTGGCTTTGATCGACATGGACTGCCTTATCCGCGGCCGTATCGTTGTACGGCATTTGCTGTTCCCAAGTGCAGTGTGTGCAATGCAGCGAGAGAATGCAAGGTAGGGATGGGGTGGTTTGGCGGTCGTGCATTTCTGCCGTATCATCGTGCTGGATCGGAGATCATTTCATGACGACAGTGACGGTAACGGAGCAGGGCAACGCGACTTTGCCGAAAGAGGTGTTGGAGCATCTCGGAATCCGACCCGGCGAGGCGATCAGGATCGATCTGCTGCCAGATGGGCGCGCGGAACTCAAAGCAGCCAGGGGCAGCAGTTCCTGGCATGAACTCGGCGGCATGCTGAGGGGCAAGACCAACGGCAGGACGCTTTCGATCGAGGAGATCAACGATGCCGGTGCCGAGGCGGGAACGGCCGGGATCGTTATCAAGGTCGATCCGTTTCCGTCGGATGATGAACTCAACGGCCTTTGGGTGGAAGCCTGGGGCGGTCATGAGGCGCGGGATTTCGGTAAGGTACTCGCTTGCAGTCTCACCCATCTCGGAGCTTACGAGGGCCCGCGTCTGGTAGGATTTGTCAACGTCGCGACGGATGGTGGTCTGCACGCATTTATTCTGGACACCTGCGTCACACCGGCCATGCGAGGGAAGGGGATCGCCACTATGTTGGTCGAGGAAGCGATACATGTTGCGCGAGACAGAGGCGCAACATGGCTGCATGTCGACTTTGAACCGCACCTGGCCTCATTTTATCGTGGTTGCGGTTTCAGATCGACAGAAGCAGGTCTAATTCAGCTGTAGGACGGGCACGTAGCCCTCCGTATCGATGATCTCCTCATCCTCTGGCAAACGTCACCACTGCCTTAAGCCCCCGTCCATCGCCACCGGGACCGAGGTCGAGCGTGGCATTGAACAACCCGCAAATCTCCTCGACGATCGGCAATCCCAATCCCGCGCCGGGGGCGCCGGATTGGTCGGCGCGGGAGAAGCGGCGGCGGACCGTGTCGAGCTGGTCGGGCCGGATGCCGGGGCCGTTGTCTTCGACTTCAAGCAGGACGGCATCGTCGAGACCGCGGATGCGGACGGTGACTTCGGCGCCATGGCCGGCATAGGCGATGGCATTGCCGGCGAGGTTGCGCAGGAGTTCGCCGATCAGAAGCGGTTCGGCGCGGATCATCTCCTGCCCGTCGCCCTCGAAGCCGAGATCGATGCCGGCGGCGGATGCTATCGGAATGAGCTCGCCGGTGATCTCCTGGGCGATCGCGGTGAGGTCGATGGCGGTCGCCGTCAGCGCCTCGCGTGAAGTGGCGGCGTCGATCTTTGCCATTAAGAGCAGCTGCGCCAGCACGCGTTCGGCGTGGGCCACGGCCTGGTCGCCCTTCAGCGCGACGGCCTGGGCATCTGAAAGCGAGGTGGCGCGGGCCGACAGCGCCAGCTGGGTGCGGATGATGGCGAGCGGGGTGCGCAACTGGTGGCTGGCATTGCCGGTGAAATTGCGCAGCGCGTCCAGCGCCTGTTCGAGCCGGATCATGAAGCCGTTGACGGTATCGACCAGCGGCTGCACTTCGCTCGGGACGGATTGCTCGATCGGGTGCAGGTCATCGGGGCTGCGCTCGCCGATCGCGTCGCGCAGCTTGTAGAGCGGGCGCAGCGCCACCGTGACTGATATCCAGACGATGATGGCGGCGCCGAGGATCATCACGGAGAGGCGCAGCGCCGAGCGCAGCAGGATGGCGCGGGCGAGCTGGCGGCGGGCGATGGTGGTTTCGGCGACGGTGACGGTGAAAGGCACCGAGCGGATGCCCGTCGAGGCCGAGCGGTTGAGGGTTGCGACACGGATCGGCTCGTTGCGGAAGCGATCGTCGGCGAAGACGGCGCCGTCCCCCTTCGTCTCCTTGATGACAGGCAGCGCCTGGTAGCCGGTGATGAACTGGCCGGGCGGGCCGTCGACGCGGTAGAAGACGCGGTCCTGTGCCGCGGATGTCAGCATTTCCAGCGCCACATAGGGAATGTCGACCTGGAGCGAACCATCCTCGGCAACCACGACGCGCTCGGCGATCGCCAGCGCCGAGCCGGCAAGCACGCGATCGGAGACGATGTTGGAGGTCTGCACGGCTTCGCGGTAGGTATCGGCGAGCGCCACGACGCCGATGACGGCGGTGGAGATCAGCAGCCAGAAGAGCAGCCGGCGGCGGAGCGAATAGGCTGCGGTCATGGCGCCTCGGGCGTGGCGGCGCCAGGCGCGGGCTCGGGCAGCTTGTCGAGATAGTAGCCGATCCCACGCGCGGTCTTCACCGTCAGCCCATGCGGCGCCAGGCGCTTTCTCAGGCGGCTCACATACTGTTCGATGGCGTTGGCGGAGATGTCGTCGTCGAAGGCGGTGAGCGACTGGATGATCGCTTCCTTGGCGACGACCTTGCCGGCGCGCATGAAGAGGATTTCGAGCAGGCCGAGCTCGCGGGCGGGGATGTCGAGCGGTGTGCCGCCGGAGAAGAAGGCGCGCGAATTCAGATCGAGCGACAGGCCGCCGAAGCTGACTGTCGCCGAATGCAGGCCGGCCTGGCGTCGCAGGAGGACGCGGACGCGGGCCTCGAATTCGGAGATGTCGAAGGGTTTGATCAGGTAGTCGTCGGCGCCGAGATCGAGACCCTTTACCCGCTCTTCGGGGGTGCCGCGCGCGGTGAGGATGAGGACGGCGGCCTGGTTCTGGCGGGCGCGCATGGCGCGCAGAACGTCGAGGCCGTCCATTTCGGGCAGGTTGAGATCGAGCACCACGAGGTCGAAGCTCTCCGCCGCCGTCACCGCATTGGCGGAAGCGCCGTCATTAACGACATCGACGGCATGGCCGGTGCCGCGCAGAATGGCCGACAGCCCGTCGGCCAGCGCGATATTGTCCTCCACCAGTAGAATGCGCACGGATGTTCCCTTGTCTTTTGTCAAAGACTACAGGGCGGGGTGGCGGATGTCACGGGTGCGTTGTCCCGGTTTCACTGCTGCGCGATCGCCTGCATCAGCCGGATGAAGCGCGGGTCGGAGCGGATGTTGTCGAGGTCGGAATCGTTGTCGAACCAGCCGATCTGGTAGGAGGAGCTGTTCGGCAACAATTGCTCCAGCAGCTCGATGGCGCGGTCGGTATCGCCAAGCACGGCGTGGACGCAGACGGCGTTGTAGCGGGTGATGACGTCGTGCGGGTCAAGGGCGAGTGCGCGGTTGATCCATGCGAGTGCGCGGTCGCGGTCGCCGAGTTGGGCATAGGCGAGCGCTGCGCGGTGGATGGGGGCGGAGTTGCCGGGGTTCTGCTCGGCCGAGCGCTCGGCCCTCAGCGCTGCTTCGGCGGCCCACTTGCGGCCCTCTTCCCTGCGGCCGAGCGAGCCGTAAGCGGCGGTGAGCAGGATGGGGGAGACGTAGTCGTCGGCATAGAGCGAGGCGGCGCGCTCGAAATGCACGATGGCCGCTTCGAACTGGCCGCGCTTGAACAGCCGGTGGGCGTAATGGAAGTTCGCCTCGAAGAGGTTGGGATCGAGCGCCAGCGCGCGGGCGAAATAGGGGTCGGCTTCCGCGTCGCGGCCGTCGTGGTGGAGCGCGATGGCTCGGGCGGCGTGGGCTTCGGCGAGATCGGGGTCGAGCGCCAGCGCCTTGTCGGTCATGTCGAGAATGTCCGATATCGGCAGCTCGGCGGCGTACCAGATGTAAAGCGCGGAATCGCAATCGGCGATGCCGGCATAGGCGCGGGCGTAGTTCGGGTCCAGCTCCACGGCCTTTGCGAACATTCGCCGCGCCAGAACGAGATAGGACATGGTCATCGAGCGGGCGAACTTTCGGCCCTTCAGATAGTAGGTATAGGCCTCGATATTGGTTGTCGGCTCGCTGCCGATCGCCTGGATTTCCTCCGGCCTGAGCTTGATCTTCAGCTGGCCGACGATGGCGTGGGCGATTTCGTCCTGGATCGCGAAGATGTCGGTCAGCTCGCGATCGTAGCGGTCGGCCCACAGGTGGTCCTCGCTGTCGGCATCGATCATCTGGGCGCTGATCCGGACGCGGTCGCCCGATTTGCGGACACTGCCCTGCAGGATGTAGCGAACAGAGAGTTCGCGCGCGAGCTGGCCGATCTTCACGGCGCGGCCCTTGTAGGTGAAGGTGGTGTTGCGCGGGGTGACGAAGAGGCCCGACACCTTCGACAGGTCGGTGATGATATCCTCCGTCAGCCCGTCGGAGAAGTACTCCTGATCGGGATCATCGCTCATGTTGGTGAAGGGCAGGACGACGATGGAGCGATCCTCGGCGGGCGGCATGTCGGCGGTCGATGCGGTAGCAGCGCCTGGCTGGTCGAAGAGCACGGCATAGACATGCACCGCGTCGTCGACGGTTGCCAGCTGCTGGCGGCCGCGATCCTCGAAGTTCAGCTCCAGGCGTGTGCCGACATGGTCGCGCACCGAGGCGGACACCGCGATGCCGCCGGGATCGGCAATCGCCTCCAGGCGTGCGGCGACATTGACGCCATCGCCGAAGATATCGCCGTCCTCGACGATGACGTCGCCGAGATTGATGCCGATGCGGAAACGTATGGCGCGCTCGTCGGCCACGCCTTCGGCGGCGCGGGCCATGGCGCGCTGCATGTCGACGGCGCAGGCGACCGCATTGACGACGCTTGCGAACTCCACCAGCAGCCCGTCGCCCAGAAGCTTCACCAGGCGGCCGCTGTGGCGGATGATTGCCGGCTCGAGGATTTCGGTACGGTGATGGCTGAGTGCGGCCAGCGTCGCGGCCTCGTCAGCGCCCATCAGCCTCGAATAGCCCACGACATCGGCGGCAAGGATGGCTGTCAGTCGTCGCTGCAATGCGGCCTCCGGGCATGGGGAGCGAAAAGATGACGTACGACGTCCTTCAGGGAACACATTAAGTGGACATTTTCCGAAAATATAGGCTGCTCCCTAATATTAACCGACGTGAATTGATCAGTCATAAGCAGTAACGAGCACTAATACGTTTTCCAGTATGGTCGGGATCTCGAGTAATCAATATTTTCTTCGGCGGAATAAACTTGGGGCCGAGAGTCGATATGCGCAGCGATGCGAATTCCAGTTCGAATTACTACCCGCTCTTCGACTATCTGAGAATCATATTGTCGATCACCGTCATGCTCTCGCATGATGGGCTGATTTTCTGGAGCGATGGCGGAAATTTCGCGGTGCAGGTGTTCTTCGCGCTCAGCGGATGGCTGATCGGCGGCATGCTGATGGACGCTTCGAAGGCTGATCTCCCACGGTTCTATTTCAACAGAGCGTTGCGCATCTGGGTGCCCTACTATCTCGCACTGGGCCTGCTGATCTGCGCGAGCCTCATGAAGGATACGCCGACGTCCAAATGGGTCGAGTTCGTCTTCTACAAGGCGACCTTCGTCTACAACCTCTTCGGCACTCGCCAGTTGACGGATTTCTGGAGCCTGATGCCGCTGGACGGAACGGGCAATCATTTCTGGAGCGTCAATGCCGAGGAGCAGTTCTATCTGCTCGTTCCGATACTGCTCGTGCTTATCGTGCCGCTCGGCCGATCCCTGTTGCTCTGGTTCCTGATCGCCGCGGCTGCCTGGTGGCTCGAAATCTATGCAAGCATCGTTTTCGGCGTTCTTGCGGCGGTACTGGCAAGAAAGGTCGGGCCGATCCACGCGTTTGCTCCCGCACGGGTCGTCTCTTTTGGCGGCGTGGTGGTTTTTTCCTCGGCTCTTGTCACCGGGATGGATTACTATGCCTGGGCCCCGCTGCTGGCGATCTGCATCGTGCTCTTGCTCGCAGTTCCCGGCAAGCCGACGCCCCTGGGTAAGTTTGTCGGCGGGATTTCCTACCCGCTGTATCTCAACCACTGGATCGGCGTTTTTGCTGGCCACGCCCTCATGGGGCCGTTCGGAATGCGGGACACGCCCGAGCGGCAGTTGCTGTCGGCGCTGCTCAACATCGGCATTGCGGCGGCATTATACTGGCTTGTCGACTGGCGTATCCTGGCGATGCGCAACGGCTGGTTCACGCCCGAACGCGGCAGAATGGCAATGTGGCTGGGTTACGGGGTGACGGGCACCGGTTTGATCGTCGGCCTGGCGCTGGCAAACCTTCCATAGCGCCGATCCGGAGCGCTTGCATTCATTGCCAGGTCGCGCCCGCTCATGCATGCTAGGCGCATGAGGAGACTTGCCCTGTTTGTGCTGCTTTGCGCCTTTCCCTGCATGGGTCGGGCGGACGAGGTGTTTTATCCGGCGCTTTCGGGCAAGGCGGATGCGCCCCGCCTCGTCGTCTATTCGTCGCTCGACGAACCACTGGCGCAGCCGATGATCCGCGGGTTCCAACAGGCCAATCCCGATGTCGCGGTGCGATACGAGGACATGCTGACGGGCGAGATCTACGACCGGATCGTGCGCGAGACCGATGCGGGAGAGAAGACCGCGGACTTCGCCTTTTCCTCGGCCATGGACCTGCAGGTGAAGCTTTCCAACGACGGCTATGCGCAGGTCAGCAACCTGCCGATGAGCGGCAGCTGGCCGAAATGGGCGAACTGGCGCAACACCGCCTATGCGCTCACCTTCGAGCCGGCCGTGTTCGTCTATCACAAGCCGAGCTTCGTGACCGAGCCGCCGCCGAGTTCGCGGGCGGAGTTCGTGGATTACCTGAAGCGCAAAGGCGATGCCATCCACGGCCGGATCGGTACCTATGACATCGAACGATCAGGGGTCGGTTTCCTGTTCATGGCGCGCGACCAGGAGCAGTTCGGAGACATCTGGTCTGTCATCGGCGCCATGGGAGCGGCGGGGGTGAAGCTCTATTCCACCAGTTCGGCGATTCTCGAGCGCGTGTCGGACGGG
Source organism: Rhizobium sp. S152 (assembly GCF_030380735.1). Classification (GTDB taxonomy): domain Bacteria; phylum Pseudomonadota; class Alphaproteobacteria; order Rhizobiales; family Rhizobiaceae; genus Rhizobium. Next base: position 216,275 of record NZ_JAUDRZ010000004.1, read on the forward strand.
CGTTTCGTGCTCGGCTACAACATTCTCGGCTCCTACGCCGCCGATTGGGCCAAGCGCCATCCCGATGTCGGTATCGTGCTGCCCAAGGATTATACCGTCGTGATGTCGCGCATCGGGCTCGTGCCGCAGGCCGCCGCCGATCCGGAACTCGGCCGGCGGTATCTTTCCTTCTTCATGTCGCGCGAGGGTCAGACAATCATGGCGCGGGAGCTGCAGATCCCTGCCGTCAGCCCTGAAGTGGCAGGCGAGAATACGGCCAACACCATGCAGGCGCTGCTCGGCGCACAACTGCGGCCGGTCCCCGTCAGCCCCGGCCTGATGGTCTATCTCGACCAGGTGAAGCGGGCGCGGCTGATCGCGCACTGGAACGAAGTTCTGCGCAGCCAGTAGTGGTGCGCAAGCACGCGCTAAAGTTAATTTTTATTAGCCGGGAACGGTTTGCCTGTTCAAGCGTTGAACAGCCGGGAGCAGACAAAGCTTCCGACCAACAGGGCTTCGTGCATGAGAATTCTAATCGTCGAAGATGAGCTACTGATCGCGCTCGATCTCGAATCCATGGTGCTTGATCTTGGCCATGAGGTGGTCGGGACAGCGCGAAATGCAAAAGAGGCCCTGGAACTTGGCCGCGAAGCGGAAGTGGCGCTGGTCGATGTGCAACTGGCCGATGGCCCGACAGGTCCTTCGATCGCAGAGGCGCTATCCAGGGATCACGGCGTGACTGTCGTCTTCATCACCGGCAATCCGGAATTCGTGCGCGACAATCGCAGCGCCGTTGGTGTCGTATCGAAGCCGCACTGGCCGGCCAAGGTTGCGGAAGCGCTCGACTTTGCCGAAGCCACGCGCTTTGGCCGCACCCTGTCCAGCCCGCGCTACCTGACGCCGCTAATGGCTTGACCGTTTCTTTTGTTGACAGCAAATCGGCCGCAGCGGGATTTCCGCGGGCGGCCGTTTCTTTTTGAGATGCTCGATTTCCGATCTAGCGGAAAGAGCAGGGGCGCTGAGCGTTTGAAAGCAATTCCTGCTTCGTCGCGAAGGATCCGAAGAGCGTTGTCAGGCGCTTTTCCTCGTCCTTGTCGAGGCGATGGCGGCGGGCGAATTCGCTCACGCTCCAAACCTGCCTCAGGCCGTCGTTTTCGATTTTCTGGATGTCAATGTGAGAACTCATGGCGGCAACTCCCTCATACGCGACCGAAACGCTCGAGTTGCCCGCAAGTTCCCGGCCGCGACGCTAAATTCGTACGTCTGGGTGGATTTCTTTCGGCTCTGCCAGATTAAGGCGAAAAAGTGACCGGAAATGCTGGATAAGCCGGCGATGTCAGCTAAATGACAGCTTGCTGTGGTCGGTTTCGGTAACTTCAACTCCGTGGAGGCGGACAGGTGAAGTGTCGGGAGGAGATTTGCATGGACGGCGGACGCATGACGTCCGGCCGCAGCGTCCTCCCGAATCCATCGAGAACAATGCGCGGTCCTCTGCCGCGCTCATGGAGGAGACGTTCGTGAAACACACTTTTCTCGCAGGCATTTTCGCAGCTGCTGTCGCGCTGCCCGCCTATGCCGCTGACTACACCATCATGGCGCCGGCAGCCCCGGGCGGCGGCTGGGACCAGACGGCCCGCACACTGCAAACCGTGATGCAGAAGGAAGGCATCTCCGGCAACGTGCAGGTGATGAACGTGCCGGGTGCCGGCGGCACCATTGGTCTGGCGCAGTTCACCGGCCAGAACAACGGCAACCCGAACGCGCTGATCGTCGGCGGCTATGTCATGGTCGGTGCGATTCTCACCAACCAGTCGCCGGTCACGCTGAAGGACGTGACGCCGATCGCGCGTCTTACCGGCGAATACGAGGCGATCGTCGTTCCGGCCGCGTCCGACATCAAGACGATGGGTGATCTGGTGGCCAAGCTGAAGGCCGATCCGGGCTCGGTCTCCTGGGGCGGCGGCTCGGCCGGCGGTACCGACCACATTGCCGTCGGGCTGATCGCCAAGGCGTCCGGCGTCGATCCGACGAAGATCAATTATGTTGCCTTCTCGGGTGGCGGCGAGGCGCTTGCCGCTATCCTCGGTGGTCAGGTGACGGCGGGCGTTTCGGGCTATGGCGAGTTCGAATCGCAGGTGAAGTCGGGCCAGCTCAGGCTACTTGCCGTTTCCAGCGAAAAGCGGATCGACGGCGTCGATGCGCCGACGTTGAAGGAAGCCGGTGTCGACGTGGCCGTCGAGAACTGGCGCATGGTCGCGGCCGCTCCCGGCCTTTCGGCCGAGCAGACGGCGGCCATCACGGCGGACTTCGACAAGCTCTCCAAGTCCGCCAGCTGGCAGGAACAGCTGAAGACCAAGGGCTGGGCCGACACTTACCTGGCGGGTGACGCCTTCAAGGCGCAGCTCGACAAGGACGTATCGGCCACCGAGGGCATCCTCAAGGAAATCGGACTTGTTCAATGAGCGAGGGTAACGCAACCCTGGCAACGAAGCGCCGCCCCGATTGGGCGGCGCTGGTGATTGCCATCTGTCTCTTCGCCGTTGCTGTCGTCATGCTATGGGATGCCTCGCATATGCGTGTCATCGCCCAATATGACCGCATCGGTCCGGCGACCGCGCCCAAGGTCGTGGCCTTCGGGCTGATCGGGCTCGGGATCTGGACCGTGTTCGAAGCCATCCGCGGCGAGTTTCCCGAGCGTGAGCGCCAGGAAATCGCGCCGGTCGTCTGGGTCGTCGCCGGGCTTGCGGCGCAGATGCTGCTTCTGAAGACCGCCGGCTTCTCGATCGCGACGGGGCTGCTCTTTGCCTTTACCGCCCGCGGCTTCGGCCAGCGCAAGCTGTGGTACTCGATACCTTTCGGCATCGTCTTCAGCTTTATCGTCTGGGCGATCTTCTCGCAGCTCCTGAAGCTCACGCTGCCCGCCGGGCCGCTCGAGCGACTGTTCTTCTAGGATTTTGATGCGATGAATACCTTCGAATTCCTGTTCCAGGGCATCCTGGTCGCCATGCAGCCGATGAACCTGCTCTATGCCTTCATCGGCGTGACGCTGGGTACCGCCGTCGGTGTTTTGCCGGGCATCGGGCCGGCGCTGACCGTGGCGCTTCTGTTGCCCGTCACTTACCAACTCGACCCGGCCGGATCGCTGATCATGTTCGCGGGCATTTACTACGGCGGCATGTATGGCGGCTCGACCACCTCCATCCTGCTCAACACGCCGGGCGAAAGCGCCTCGATCGTGACCGCGCTCGAGGGCAACAAGATGGCGCGCGCCGGGCGCGGCGGGCCGGCGCTGGCAACGGCTGCGATCGGCTCCTTCGTCGCCGGCCTGATCGCCACGCTGGGCTTGGCCTTCATCGCGCCCTTCATTGTCAAGCTGGCTTTGATCTTCGGGCCGCGCGAATATTTCGCGCTGATGGTGCTCGCCTTCGTTACCGTGTCTTCGGCCTTCGGGGATTCGGCGCTGCGCGGTCTGACCTCGCTGTTCATCGGCTTCGCGCTTGCCATGGTCGGCATTGACCAGCAGACGGGGCAGGCGCGGCTTTCCTTCGGCGTTCCCGACCTGCTGGATGGTGTCGAGGTGACGACGCTTGCGGTCGCGATGTTCGCGATCGGCGAGACGCTCTACATCGCTGCCCAGGGCAACAGCATCGAGGAGAAGGTCGAGGCGGTAAAGGGCTCGCTGTGGATGACGGCGGAAGATTGGGGCCGCTCGTGGAAGGCCTGGCTGCGCGGCACGGCGATCGGCTTCCCGATCGGCGCGATGCCGGCCGGCGGCGCCGAGATCGGCACCTTCCTCTCCTACGCCACCGAGAAGAAGCTGGCGAAAAACCCGGAGGAATTCGGCCATGGCGCCATCGAGGGCGTCGCCGGACCGGAAGCCGCCAACAATGCGTCGGCTGCCGGTACGCTGGTGCCGCTGCTCACGCTCGGCCTGCCGACGACGGCGACGGCGGCGATCATGCTGGCTGGCTTCCAGCAATACGGGTTGCAACCCGGACCGCTGTTGTTCGCCAACAACCCGCAGCTCGTCTGGGGACTTATCGCCAGCCTGTTGATCGCCAACGCCATGCTCTTGGTGCTGAACCTTCCGATGATCGGGCTCTGGGTGCGTCTGCTGACCATCCCGAAGCCGTGGCTTTATGCCGGCATCCTGCTGTTCGCGACGCTCGGTACCATCGGCGCCAATCCGTCGGTGTTCGAGCTCGGCATGCTGCTGGCGTTCGGCGTGCTCGGCTACATCATGCGACTGTTCGGTTATCCGATCGCGCCTGCCGTGGTGGGACTGATCCTCGGGCCGCTGGCGGAACAACAGCTGCGCCGGGCGCTGGCGATCAGCCAGGGCGACGTGACGACGCTCGTGATGTCGCCGATCGCGGCGGGGCTGCTCATCGTGGCGGCGGCGGCGTTCCTGATACCGCTGATCCTGCGTCTGCGCGGGCGCGGGCAGGTGCTGTCGCAACTGGCGGCCAACGAAGACTAAAGGACGTTTAGACCTTGCGAGCCGGCCGGCCATGGACACATGCGCCGGCCGTTCTTGTCAGGGCGGGCCGTCGCCGGCGCCGTTGATGTGCCGCAGGAAATCCAGCACGCGGCGCGTCAATACGGCGCTTGCCTCCGGGTCGTAGGATGGCAGCGAGCTGTCCGCGAAATAGTGTCCGTCGCCGGGGTAGAGAAAGAGAGCGGCGTCGGATGTCTGCTCAAGAATCTCGCGGGCGGCGTCGATATCGCCATCGCCCATAAAGATAGGATCGGCGTCCATCGCGTGGATTTGCACGGGCACACCGTCTGGCCATGGGCCGAAGGACCACTCCCCTGATATCGGCAGGCAGGCGTGAAAAAGAAGGGCGCCGCGCGCGCCGGGCCGCGTTTGCGCCAGTTGCTGTGCGGGCAACACGCCGAAGGAAAAGCCGGCATAGACGAGCTCTGCCGGCAAATCCTGCGCTATCGATACACCGCGTTCGCGCAGCGTATCGAAACCCGTCTCCTCGACATACGCCATGCCGGCCTCGATACTTTCGAAGATGTGGCCGTCGAAGAGATCGGGCGTGTGGACGACATGGCCAGCGTCGCGCAGGTGCTCGGCGAACACGTGGATGCCGGGCGTCAGCCCCTGGGCGTGATGAAAGAGCAGCACTTCGGCCATGGGCTACCTCCAGGAAGGAAAGCTATGGCGGGGGTGGGGGAAGTCCATGGGGGAGCAGGCTTCACCGCGCTGCCGAGGGCATGGGCGAAGGACTGCCCGACAGGAGGAGGCGGATGCCGAGGCCGACCATGACGATGCCGGTGAAGCGTTCCTGCCATGCCAGGAGCTTCGGCCAGCGGTTCAGGAATTGGCCGACAGAGCCGGAGGCAAGGGCGACGCCGCCGAGGGAGAACACGCCGATCAGTTTTTGGATCGAGCCGAGAACAAGGAGCTGCAGCCAGACCGGGCCTGCATTCGGATCGACGAAGAGCGGTAGGAAGGTGAACATGAACAGCAGGGATTTGGGGTTGGTCAGGCTGTTGATGGCGCCTTCGCGCACAGCTCTCCAGCCGGATACCGGCTTGGCTTTTGGCGCGCCCGTCGCGTGATTTTTGAAGCTGCCCCAGATCATCCTGATGCCAAGATAGAGAAGGTATATCGCGCCTGTCCACTGCAGGATTTGCAGGGCGGCGGGATAGGCCGCCAGCAGAGACGCCAGCCCCAGAACGAGGAGAGCAACCTGTATCGTGCCAGCGACGAAGATATTGCCGACAACCGTCAGCGCGGCCACCCTGCGTCCCTGCCCCACACCGCGCGCGATGATCAGCATCATGTCGGGACCTGGTGTAATTTCGAGCACGGCGAGGGCTGCGAAGAAGGTGAGGAATGTCGAGGCGTCTTGCATCGGTTGCGATCCATGGCGGGGGTGGCCGCTCATAGCATTGCCTTGAGCTTGACGCTATCGGGAGGTCTGCGGACAAGTCGTGAAACCAATCCGCCCACCCATTCCTGCATGGCTGGGTTGAATTCGCGGCTGTTGTGATCACCCCCGCGCGAGCGCATATGTAAGCGGTCAATCATAAAGCAAGAAAGAAGATCAATGTCCTTCCGTCAGTCCATTCGTGATGGCTTTTTTGGACGTGCCTTTGCGATGATCGGTGCCGCCGGTGCGGTCAGCGCCGCTGTCGAATCCGGCCGCCGCCCGAAGACCCGTGACCTGCAGACACTCGGCATCAATCCGAGCGCATTCAGCAGGATCGGCCACTAAGGTCGTCTTTGTATCGGCGATCCCAATCGCCTGACATGAAGCAGCCCGCAACCCGGTGAACTGACCGAGGAAAGTTGACTACAACTCTCCTCGGTCAATTCACGAGGTCGCGGGCTTTATTTTTGTCCGGATTTAGAGCCGCCACGGTTGTCGCGGCCCGATTCCCGATAACGGAAGCGTCAGGCCTGGACCTGCTGCTCCTTCTGCGCATGCATCTTCTTTCGCGTGTGCTCTTCGGCCTTCTCCCGCCTGTTGTAACGGATGGAAGACCAGAGCGAGATGCCGATCAGCGTCGCGCCGCCCAGCCCGGTGATGACTTCCGGGATATGGTACAGCGTCTGCACATACATGATCACCGAGAGGATCAGGATGGCGTAGAAGGCGCCGTGCTCCAGGTAGCGGTATTCGGCGAGCGTTCCCTTTTCCACTAGCATGATCGTCATCGAGCGCACATACATGGCGCCGATGCCGAGGCCGATGGCGATGACGAAGAGGTTCTGCGTCAGCGCGAAGGCGCCGATGACGCCGTCGAAGGAGAAGCTGGCGTCCAGCACCTCGAGATAGATGAAGGCCCCGAGGCCGCCCTTGGCAGCTGCGCTCATCGTCTTTTGCGAGGCATCGAGCAGGCCGCCGACCACCTCGACCGCGAGGAAGGTCAGAAGACCGTAGATGGCGCTATGGACGAAGGTGCTGGCTTCGGCTTCCGGCAGGAACGACGAGAAGGTGAGGACGAGGGCAAGCACGAAGGCGATCTCTATGCCCTTGATGGTGGCGGAACGCGCCATCAGCCGTTCGAGGCCCGCGATCCAGTGCACGTCCTTCTCGTGGTTGAAGAAGTAGTTGAGGCCGACCATCATCAGGAAGGTGCCGCCGAAGGCCGCGATCGGAAGATGCGCGTCGTTCATGATGCGGGCATATTCGGCCGGCTCGCGGGCGGCGAGCACCAGGGCTTCCCATGGGCCGATCTGCGCCGCGATGGCGACGATCGCCAGCGGGAAGACGATGCGCATGCCGAAGACGGCAATGACGATACCCCAGGTGAGGAAGCGATGCTGCCATTCCGGCGTCATCTCCTTCAGCTTGTTGGCGTTTACGATGGCATTGTCGAAGGAGAGCGAGATCTCCAGCACCGCGAGCACGGTACAAATGAAGAAGACGGTCGCCATGCCGCCGATGGTACCCGTGGTCTGCCATCCCAAGGCGGCGCCGAGCGCGAGGCCAACGGCGGTGACGATGAAGGACCAGGTGAAGTAGCTGAGTGTCGATTTGTGCTTCCCCGAGGTGCTCATGGGCGCACCTCGCAGACGATGTTGGAGAGGGTCGATATGCGGGAAAAATGCGCGATACCACAACGGGCATGCGCGTGAGGCATGGTGTGCTTTTTCATCGAATGAAAATCCGCCGGCTTATTTGCAGGCGGTACCGACATCACGAGAGCGCCGTAAAAACTCTCGCCAGAGGGGCCCGGCACCAGGTTGCCCGTCAGCCGATGTCCGAGGCTGCGGGATAGGGCGAAGGTAGTGAACTTCGGGCGGCAGTCAAGATCGGCCGATCACGGGTCATCCAATTTTTCCCGTAGGGTCGGGCGTTTTCCATGGAACCATCGGGGATTTGCCTCGTTTGGGTTTAGTTGAGCAGTGCAACACACTGCCTGCGTGCTGAAAAGGAGGCGGACGATGCACACTCACGTTCCAGATACCCACATTCCGGACAAGCGAACGGAAGCCGCCGACCGCATGAAGCGTGCGCGGCCGAACCGCATGAAGACGGCCCAAGTGATGCCGCCGCATCAGGTCGATCTGACGCTGACGCCGGGCGTGCGCCACGAGATGCACGTTCCCGCCCATGTCAGCTTCGATCTCTCCCGGGGCGGCCCGATCACCAGCGACGACAGCGACGACGCGACCATCGCAAAGCCGGTGCGGTAACCTCACCGGCTTGGCCGACACACCCTGTTCAAATTTAATAGCCAGCGAGACGACATGACGACGATATTCGTGCCTCAGGACATTTACCTCAAACATGAAAGCGAATGGCAGGCCGTTCGCCAGGCCACGCAGAACCAGACCGGACTTGAGGCGGTAGAAGCGGGAGATCAAAGGGTCGCACACAGCCGACCGGCATCGCCACAGATTGGTGCGGCCGTGAAACTTTCGGCCAACTGAAATGACAACGCCCGGCTTGACCGGGCGTTTGTTTGTGGAGCTTCAACCTCAGAAACCGATGGTTTCCTCGAACCTGTCCCAGGAGCGGTAGACGGCGTAGCGGCTGAAGCCGGGGATGGCGAAGTGGCCGAAATAGGGGCTGAGTTGGAATTCGGCGAAAGCTTCGCTGAATTTGCTGACGGCGCCGACATAGATTGCCGAGGCAAGACCTGTACGGTTCGAGCCGTGCTCGCAATGGATCAAGAGCGGCTTCGGCGCGTCGGCCATCAGCTTTGCCAAGCGCTGCGCCTCGGGGATGGGCAGGTCCTTCGAGGACGAGATCGGGAAATCGATGAGCGTGATGCCGTTGCGGGCGGCGGCTTCGGCCTCTTCCGTGTACCAGCCGGTGCGTTTTTCATCGCGCAGATTGAGGATGGTCTTGATGCCATAGGTGTGCGCGTAGGTCTGCACGTCCGAGCCGCTCGGCTGGGCCGAGCGATAGAGTTCGCCCGGGATCACTTCGTGAAAATTGCCGGACAGCTGACCGATGCCGGCATGCGCCAGCACGAGCAGCACAAAACCGCCAACGAGGCGCACCGGCCATTTCAGAAATGCCAAACGAGGAAAACGCATACGCTCCCACCTGTTACTCTTCATGCGCTCCAGATGATGGATCGGCGCGCTCGATACCAGTGCATCACGCAAAGATGATCTCGTGAGCCATATTAGCAGATTGCTGCAAACTTGTGATGACCGCGCAAAAAAGAAAGCTGTTTCAAAACATGACGCCGCCAACCTTTCGGAAAGGATTGCGCGGCGATAATTGCGCGTTCACGGGATTGAGAGATATGGCCAAGACACCGACACGCCGCCGCAAATCACCGGCACGATCGAAATCCGGCGGAGGCGGCAGCGCGCTTTCCTGGGTTGTGATCGGCGGGCTGGCGCTCGGCGGTATTGCTGTCTACGACAACTGGAAGAGCGTCAAGCCGATGCTTTCCGCGCGTGCGTCGGCGCCCTCGGCAAGCCGCGGCGTTGCCGTGGCAAAGAGCGAACCGGCCAAGGTCGTGAGCCGCGAAAGCGGCCGGGACAATGTTCGCGATCCCGGACCGCGGCAGACGGCCTCGATCTCCTCTTCCTCGCGAATGCTTCCGCCGGAAGCAGTGCCGTTTCCGGCCAAGGCGCCGGTCGTGCAAGCCAAGGCGGTGGCGCCGACGCTGTCACCGGCGCAAGGCCAGACCGGCAAGGCGGCGTTTGGCTATTGCGGCCAGGGTGAGCACATCAACTGCGTCGCCGATGGCGGCACCTTCTGGTACAAGGGCGAAAAGATCGCGATCGCCGATGTCGTCACGCCGGGTATCGAAACGGCCCGTTGCGATGGCGAGAAGCGTCTAGGCTTCGCCGCCAAGCTTCGGCTGCTGAATATCCTCAACGCCGGTTCGTTTTCGATGAACGTCGCCGGCCAGTCTGGCAAGTCCGGCGTGCCGCATGTCGTTTCGCGCGACGGCAAGTCGATCGGCGTGCAGATGATCAGCGAGGGGCTTGCCCGCAAGCCGGGCGCGCCGGGAGCCTGGTGCGCCTAGGCCCGACCAGACCTATCTCTTCCGTCGATATTATTTCTGCTTCGGCGCCTTGCCGTTGGTACGGAAGTTGCCGCTGAAGGCGGTGTCCTTGCTTTCGGCGGTGCATTCGATCGCGACCGGTTTTCCGCTGTAGGGGTTGCCCATCGTGCAGGTGCCGGCGACCTTGACCTGGCCGGTCATCTTCTGGCCGGCGCCGGTGACGACGAGATTGAGGGGAAGGCGGACATTGCCATTGGACGCGGCCTTGATCGCCGTGCCGTCGCCCTGGAAGCCGAGCATCTTGCCGCCCGAGGTGAAGATGAAGGTCACCTGGCCGTTCATCAGTGTTACGCTCGCCAGTTCTGCCTCGCAGCCTTTCGTTGCATCGACCTTGCCGACGACCAGCTTGGCGCATTTGCCCGCCAGCGTCAGGGCACCCGGGGCGCCGGGGAAATTCTGCGATGCTGCGCCGGCTGCCGATGCAGCGGTGGCGGTCAGAAGCGACGCCGCGGCCAAAACTAGCAATTTCATATGTCTTCCTCGCATTGCACTCGATTTCGGCGCCGCTCGCGCCCGTTTCATGGCGAGCGGCTTGCCATTCTTCTGTGTTCGAAATTGGTCAGATCGACCGGAAGTCAAACGCTTTTTCCGTTGCCGCATGTGCTAGCGGGCGGGACTTGCGGCGGGCTGATGCGCTTGTGACTTGACGGGTGCAGGTGCCATTGCGTAACTGCAATCGACGGTTCCCCGACGAAGACTCGGAGGGGATTAATAGGGAACACGGTGCGTATGACCCAAGAGGGAACAAGACCGTGGCTGCCCCCGCAACTGTAAGCGGATGCCGATCATCCTCGTGACCTTCTTCCGGAGGTCGTGCCACTGCGAAGCTGTTTCGCGGGAAGGCAGATGAGACGCCGATATTCGCGAGCCAGGAGACCTGCCGTCAAAGAAAGATCCCATCAACCGGGCGGGGATGCCCGGAACAGGAGCGAAGATGACGATATTCGACGACGGCGCGAAACCTCTGGCCATCGGCATTGCCTGCCTTGGCTGCAGCCCTGATCGGGCCATTCACCTCTAGACACGGTCACGCACGTCTTCCGCCACGCGGGCAGAGGTCCCGTGCCGGTTCGGCTGTGCCCGCCATTTGCATCGCGTCGCCGCGCTTGGCCGCGGGCGCGAGCGTCCTCTCCATTTTCAAGGGTTCATTCATGCGCCAGTTTCTTCAGGCATTCAGCCTCATTGCTTTCACTGCCGGACTTTCCGCGCCCGCCATGGCGGCAACGCAGTATCCGCTGACGATTTCCAATTGCGGGCAGACGGTTACCTTCGACAAGGCGCCGGCGAAAATCGTGTCGATCGGTCAGGGAATGACGGAAATCCTCTTTTCGCTCGGTCTCAAGGACAGGATCGCCGGCACGGCCGTCTGGGTCGGTCCGGTGCTGCTGCAGTTCGCCGCCGACAACGCCAAGATCAGGCGGCTTGCCGATAACGATCCGAGCTTCGAGGCCGTCGTCGGACAGGAGCCCGATCTGGTGGCCGCCGAGTTCGAGTGGCATGTCGGCGCCCAAGGATCGGTCGGCAAGCGCGAGCAATTTTCCGAGCTCGGCATAAACAGCTACATCGCGCCTGCGGATTGCGTGGCGAAGATCAATGCCGACGGCGGCGATGGCGTGCGCAGGGAACTCTTCACGATGGAGCTGATCTACCAGGAGATCCGCGAGCTTTCGGCGATCTTCGACATCAGCGATCGCGGCGATGCGCTGATCTCGGAGCTGGAGGCGCGCGAGGCGAAGGCGACCGCATCGATCTCCGGTGCTGCGGCGAAGAACCTGCCCGTCGTCTTCTGGTTCTCCAGCAAGGAAGTGAATGGCGATGCCTTCATCGCCGGCAAGAACAGCGCGCCGGCCTATATCCTGAAATCGATCGGGGCGCGGAACGTCGTGACGACGGAGGAGGAGTGGCCACTGGTCGGATGGGAAACGATCGCCGAGGCCAATCCCTCGGTCATCGTGATCGCCACCATGGACCGCCGCCGCTATGCGGCCGACGATCCGGCGGTCAAGATCGACTTTCTGGAGAAGGACCCGGTGACCAGCCAGCTCGATGCCGTGAAGAACAGGCGCTTCGTGATGATGGATGCACAGTCGATGAACCCGACGATCCGGACCATCGACGGGATCGAGGAACTCGCCAGCGGCATCAAGGCGTTCGGGCTGACGCAGTGAGCGGGGTGACCGTGCTTCGCGACAGGTGGTGGGCGCTGGGTGCGCTCATCACCCTCTCGCTTGTCCTGTTGGCGTTCATGGTCAGCCTGGCCGTGTCGATCGGGGAGATCGCCATTCCGCTGTCGACGACGGCAAAGGCTATCGCCAACCGTGTCTTTGGCGCGTCGTTCGAGCTTAGCCGTATTCATCAGGGGATCATCTGGGACTACCGGCTGAGCCGGGCGCTGGTGGCGGCGAGCGTGGGGGCGGCGCTGGCGCTATGTGGCGTGATCCTGCAAGCGCTGCTGCGCAATCCGCTGGCGGAACCCTACGTGCTCGGTATTTCCGCGGGCGCCTCGACCGGGGCGGTGGCGGTGATGATCCTGGGGTTCGGCTATGGTCTGCTGACGCTGTCGTCAGGCGCATTCGTCGGCGCCGTGGTGGCCTTTCTGTTCGTGGCGGTGCTTGCCGCTGGAACGGGTGGGCAAAGCGACCGGATCGTGCTTGCCGGCGTCGCGGGCTCGCAGCTCTTCAATGCGCTGACCTCTTATATCGTGACGACCTCGGCCAATGCGGAGCAGGCGCGCGGCGTGATGTTCTGGCTGCTCGGCAGCCTCGGCGGCGTGCGCTGGTCGGACGTCTATCTCGCCGCGCCGATCGCGCTTGCGGGGTTCATCATCTGCATGCTGCATGCCAGGGCATTGGATGCCTTCGCGTTCGGCGTGGATGCGGCGGAGACACTCGGGATTTCCGTGCGTCGCGTACGCATCGTCCTGCTCGGGCTGACGGCGTTGATGACGGCCGCCGTGGTGAGTATCGTCGGGTCGATCGGTTTCGTCGGACTGGTCATTCCGCACGCGGCGCGTTTCATCGTCGGCCCCCTGCATCAGCGGCTGCTGCCGGCCGCGACGCTGATGGGGGCGATCTTCATGGTCGCGGCCGACATCGTCTCGCGCATCATCATACCGCAGCAGATCCTGCCGATCGGGGTCGTTACCGCGCTGTTCGGCGCGCCGGCTTTCGCGGTCATTCTTTACAGAGCAAGGACGGCTGCATGAGCATCACGGTCGACAAGGTACAGTGGGCGGCCGGCAATCGACTGATCGTCGATGGTGTGAGCCTCGACGTGACACCTGGCAAGATGCTGGGGCTGCTCGGTCCGAACGGATCGGGAAAATCCAGCCTGCTGCGGCTGATCTCGGGATTGCGCAAGGTGAAGAGCGGCGTGATCCGGCTTGGCGACGCCGATGTCTCCTCGATGCGGCGCATCGAGATCGCACGGCGCGTGGCCCTCGTGGAGCAGCAAAGCGGCACCGATGCACAACTCACCGTCGGTGACGTGGTGAAGCTCGGGCGAACGCCGCATCGCGGGGCGCTTGGCGCGTGGAATGCCGATGACCAGCGGGCAGTAAGCAATGCGCTTAAGCAGGTGGACATGGCCGAGCGCGCCGGGCAGCTTTGGCATACGCTCTCCGGCGGCGAGCGGCAGCGGGTGCAGATCGCCCGCGCACTGGCGCAGACGCCCAGCGAATTGCTGCTCGACGAACCAACCAATCATCTCGATATCCAGCACCAGCTGGAGATTCTGTCGCTGGTCTCTCGGATACCGGTGACGAGCGTGGTGGCGCTCCATGACCTGAACCTCGCGGCGATGTTCTGCGACAGTCTGGCCGTACTGCATTATGGCCGGCTGGTCGCTTCGGGCACGCCCGAGGAGGTGCTGACTGAAACGTTGATCAAGGATGTTTTCGGGGTATGCGCCCTGGTGACGCGGTCGGAATTCCATGGCCGGGTTCAGGTACACTACCGAATGGCTTAATCGCGATGCTTGCGGGCGACGCCCGGGGCTCGCCGGGCGTGCGGTGCCGATCGCAGGCCGTAATCCCGGTCACTACCGAAGCGGTAGTGTTTCTCCGTCGAACTTACCCGATTGAGGGTGCAGACACGGAAGTAAAACGATGCAGTGTTGCATTTGATACTCATGGGCCGGCAGATCGGTGCACCACTTGGTCGGTTTACAGTGAAAGATCGCGAAAAAACATTAGTTACCACTGATGTAGTACGTCCTAACTTAAAAGATATGTGGAATATAGGGGGTGAGTGTAGTAACAATATCCACATACAAAGAATTGGCAGGGAATTCGAGCGCCTCAATTGGCCGTTCACTGCCGATCTCCCCGAGGTAACCGCGTCCTGTAGAGTATAGTTTGCGTCCAGGGTAAAGTTTCTCCGAGGAGTGCGGCCTTTCAACTTGAAGTACAGTCTGCCGCAGTTGACCTGGCGTCGCCCGGTCTGGCTGGGAAGGCGCGTGCTTGTCGAAATATCGAATTGCTTAGGACTTCGAACGGGATGCAGACGCTGCGGGCTAGATGCGCTCGCGTGCTGTCGCGGCAGACTACAATGTTAACGGGGAGACAGCCGCCGGTGCGGACGGCTGTGGTGCCAGGTAGGGAGTAGGTCCGATGATCAACATCTTCGGTGACGATGCGTATTTGTCGCTTGTGCAATCAATCTATGAAACGGTGGTCGATCCCCGCGAATGGGAGAAGGTCATCGCTGAAATCGTCAATATCACTCATGCCTCGGCCGGCGCCGTCGTCGGCTTCAAGGGAAAGGACGACCGGCGCGTCAGCGGCCTGGCAAAAGGGATTTCCAAGACATTGCTCTGCAGCCCTCAGGTCGTCAGCGCGCTCTATGCCTGCACCATGTCGGTGGGGCAGGGCGCGGTGGTCAATATCGACTTCAAGACACGGCTCAGCCCGGAATGGGGGCCATCGCTGCACGAATGCTTCGGCAACGAAGGGACGCTGCTGGTTCTCGTGGTGATGAAGGAGGCGGGGCGGCAGATCTCGCTGCTCGTTCACTTCAATCACACGCACCGCAACGAAATCGAATATGCGACGCATGCGCTGATGAAGCTTCTGCCGCATTGCCAGACGGCGATCGCGATCCAGAAGGCCAACCTGCAGGAACGGGAGCGCTCCTCGCAGATGGAGAGTGCCTTCTTCAGTTCGCCTGCGCCCTCGGCCATCATTACCGCCGATTACCAGGTGCGCTGCGCCAACCAGAGCTTCGAGAAGTTCGCCGAAGCGTCGCACCAGTTGCTCGAGTATCGCGACTCGGCGCTCGATTTCATCGATCCGATGCTGGAGGACGCCATCTCCCAGCTTCTGTCTTTGGCGACCTCACACAGCCGCATGCGGCACATCGCCTGCGCGGAAGATCGGACGAAAAGCGTGAAATGGCTGGTCAGCGTCGACGCGCTGTCCGGGCGGGGCGCGTTCGGAACGCAGTTCAAGAGCGTATTCGCGAGCAACGAAGGGGTGTTCATGCTGACCATCCGCGAACTCGGCAAGAATACACTGCTCAGGCCGGAAATGATCAAATCGATCTTCGGGCTGACGGCGACGGAGGCCAATCTGGCCCACAGCCTCTTGAACGGGGATACAGCTTCGGAAATCGCGCGTCAGCGCGGCGTATCGAAGAACACCATCCACAATCAGCTTGCTTCGGCGATGGCTCGGGTGGGGGTGAACCGTCAGACGCAGTTCATGCATTGCCTCGCGGGGCTCGCGAACTTCACGCATTGAGAACCGAGGCCGGCGCAACAGGCGCCGGCAATTCGTCGTCAGAAACGCCAGGTGATATTGGCCTTGGCGGAGAAGTTGATGGCGTGGCTGGTGTCGACCGTCGGCGTCGTGCCGCCGGCGCCATCGGCCACATACTTGATCGTCGGCACCTTGCTGGTGAAATCGATGCCCGTGGTGAAGCCGACGGCAACATTCTCGCTGGCGTCGTAGCGGATGCCGGCATTGAGGCCGGCAAGGATGGCGGCGTCGTTGCGCGTCTCCGAGATGGAATCAAAGCCGGCAACGGATACACCCGGGATGATCGCCGAATACTGGCTGCGATAGCGCGAATGCAGGTGTGCCGCGCCCAGGGTGGCGTCCAGCGTGAGCGCGAGATCCGGCTGGATCTGCTTGCTCAGGGATAGCCCGGCGATCGCGCCGATATAACGCGCGTCCAGTTCATCGTTCTGCGCGACACCGACGTCGGGCACATCGACGCCGGGAATGCTGGCGCCGATATCGAGCGTCTGCGTGAAGTCGACATCGCGGTCGATGGAGCGGTAGGTTGGCCCGATCTTGGGTGTGATCGTCCAGCCGTCGGAGAGGGCGATCGGGGCGCCAAGGAGCAGCGTCTGATCAAATGCGGTGACGTCTTCGGAGCGGGAAGAGACGAGCGCGCTGCCGCTGAGGTCGCCTTCGGCCCTCAAGGTGAAACCGGTATTGTCACCATAGGCACCAACAGCCGTTGCGCTGCCAGTCGCGCCATTTGTAACAAGCGCCGTAAATACACCGCCGGTAATGGCGCTATTGGAGGCGAACTGCGTTATCTGCCCGGTTCCGGCGGATGCCGCGCTGGCACTGATACCAGCAGTCCCTCCCGCACTATCGGTTACAGTGACAACAGCTGTAGTTGCAGCGGGTGCCGGGAATCCAAGCGTGATCGAGCCGTACCCCGTGTTTCCCAAAGTCAGATCGAACGAGCTTCCCCCAGCCAAACTCGTGCGGCTCGATGAATCCGTCGAAAGCCCGGCGATGCCGCCGCTCCATTCCAGGACCAGCGGCTGTTCGCCGATTTCGCCGATCGGGAGATTGAGAGTGTAGCCGATGCCGAGCCCGATATCGGTCACGCGACTGCCGGCGCTGCCGGTGAAGACATCCGTGTCTCGGGCATCCCAGCTTGGCAGGTTCAGCCAATTGACGCCGGTTTCGAGCTCGAAGGATGGCGACAAGCTGTCATTGTTGCCGGTTTTGGCTGAATTGTCCTGGGCAAAGGCGCCGGAACCTGTCAATGCCGTCAACACGGAGGCGGCAACAACTGCCAGCCTGCCCGAACGAATGGATACAGAACTCCCCATTCTTCTCCGCTACCCCCACTGTCGGCCAACCCCTCGGCCGAATCCTGAGCGAAACGGTACATTATATTAGAATATAATCAATCGCCTGGAGGCTGGCGGCACATCGCCGTGCATTAGGCGATGCAGAAATGTCACGGGACCGATATGCGACACAGCGTTTCACCGGTCGGGCCATAAACCGTCAGGCGCGCACTCCAGCCGTTGTCGGACGCCGAGACGACGACCTGCGACAGCGACAGACGCCCTGCTGCCGTCTTTTCGAAATCGCCGCCCTGCATGTTGCTGGAAGTGTTCCCGCCTGAACTCGAGACGATCTCGAACTGGTAGCTGCCCTGACCACGGCCTTCGCCATTGATCATTGGTACGAGGGTGAGCATGCCGCCCCTGTCGTGATGCTCGATGATGCATTCTACCGGGGGTGCCATCGCCATCATCTCGCCGCTCCTTTCATCAAAAAAAAGGAGGCCAGCGTTGTCAGCGCTGGCCCTAGGTACGTCACCGAACTTAGTACTGAACAGTGGTAGAGCTGTTGCCGACGCCGTTCTGATAGGTCGTCGAGTTGTTGCCGTAGCCATACTGGAACGTGCCGGAAACGTTGCCCCAGCCGTCCTGGACGGTTAGCGAGTTGTTGCCGATGCCATACTGAGACGTGCCCGACATGTTGTACTTGCCGTACTGGATGGTATTGGCATTGTTGAAGAAGCCGGTCTGGCCCGTGCCGCTGAAGTTGCCCCAGCCAGCCTGGCCGGTGCCGGCCTTGTTGCCCCAGCCGGACTGCGACGTGAAGGAATTGTTGCCGCCTGCATAGGCTGCAGTGATCGACGAGAGTGCAATCGCTGCGGTGAAAATTACGCCCTTGATCTTCATGGTTATCTCCTCTTCCTCCGCCGGATTGACGGTAAGGAGACACTAGCCCAGAGCGCGGATGGCGGGGCCTTCAAAGCTTACCTAAGGGAAGTGTGATTTCCCCGACGCGGATGATCGAACCGATGATGCTCGTATGGACGCAATCAAACGGCGTTGCCGATCTCCCCATGGAAATAGGGAAACGTACTATGTGTCTGGTGGACGGGTTATCGCGGATCGGTCGGAAAGGTTGCGTCTGGGCCTGCCAGGGCCGGTGTTTTCCACAGGTGTCCGAGGCTCTTTCCCACGCATCGAAGATGACTTGCGACAGGTAGCCGAAACAAGGGGAATTGGGGCGGACGCTTCGTTGCGCAATTGCGTGGCGGCTTCCGCGTCACTCCGGCGCATCGCGGAAAATATCATTTCAAATCAAGGAGATCGGATGGTGGGCGTGACAGGGATTGAACCTGTGACCCCTACGATGTCAACGTAGTGCTCTCCCGCTGAGCTACACGCCCATCCGATGTCGGCGCATAGACCACAAACCCATTTGGCCGTCAATAGCCTTTTTCGGATTTGTGACACGCGCCGCTCGAACCCCTATGCGGCAAGCATTTTGTTCACTTCATCCACAAGGTCGCGGAGGTGGAAAGGCTTGGAAAGAACCTTGGCATCCTTCGGTGCCTTCGAATCAGGATTCAATGCAACGGCGGCGAAGCCGGTGATGAACATGACCTTGAGGTCGGGATCGAGTTCGGTGGCGCGGCGCGCCAGCTCGATGCCGTCCATCTCGGGCATGACGATATCAGTCAGCAGAAGGGAAAAAGGCTCCTCGCGAAGTCGGTCATAGGCGCTGGCACCGTTGTCGTAGGAGAGGACCTTGTAGCCCGCCTTTTCGAGCGCCTTTACCAGGAAGCGACGCATATCGTTGTCGTCTTCGGCGAGAAGTATCTTTTGAGTCATTATCCAGACCGCTGATCAGTGGGAATTATATGTGGGCTTTAGCCATCTACACTAGGTTTCCTCGGGTAAACAACCGATGAAGAGCCTGTGCGGCACTTCATCCCCATGAGATAGTATGGACTTGGCGCCCGGCAACTGGCAACATGCGCGACACAGTGGCCTCTTGGCTGATAAAAGAGGGAAGAAGGTGCAGGAAATCCCCGAATACGCGCTTTTCGAGATCCGGGAGCCTGCCTCGCATGCCATTCCCTTCGTTTACAACTCCCCGCATAGCGGCCGCATCTATCCGCCCGAGTTCATCGCGCAGTCGCGGCTGGAAGGCATTTCCATCCGGCGTTCGGAGGACCATTACGTCGACGAGCTGTTTTCCGACGCGACCGCGCTCGGCGCACCGTTTCTCGTCGCCAATTTCCCGCGCGCCTATCTCGATGTGAACCGCGAGCCCTACGAGCTCGATCCCCGGATGTTCGACGGCATCCTGCCCCCCTATGTCAATATCAACTCGCTGCGCGTGGCAGGTGGTCTTGGCACCATCCCGCGAATCGTCGCCGAGAACATGGAAATCTATGCGCGCCGCCTGCGCGTGGAAGAGGGGCTGGACCGCATCGAGAATGTCTATAAGCCCTATCACGCTGCGCTGAGGCGCCTGATCGCGCGTACGCATGTGCAATTCGGCTTTGGTGTGCTGATCGACTGCCATTCCATGCCGGGCAGCATTCGTGTCGCCGGGAGCAATGCGCGACCGGACTTCATCATTGGCGATCGTTACGGGACCAGCGCTTCGGCGGAGCTGTCGCGAACGGCGGTCGGGCTATTCGAGGAAATGGGTTTCACGGCGATCCGCAACAAGCCTTACGCCGGCGGCTTCATCACCGAGCATTACGGACGCCCGTCACGCGGGCTTCACGCGCTGCAGATCGAGGTCAACCGTGCGATCTATGTGGACGAGGTGACGCTTCAGAAGCGCGCCGATTTCCCGCTGGTGGCGGCGGCGATCTCATCCTTCATGCGGCAGATGGCGGTCTATGTCGCGCAGTTCGCGACCGATACGGCGCTCGCGGCCGAATAAGCCCCTGAAGTCACTCCAAAAAAAAGACCGCCTCGCGGCGGTCCAAGTCTAGGGAGGAAACACCCAAGGAGGGTATTTACAGTCAGAAGACTGTAATGTGACGCTACTATCGCGTTGCACAATTGTCAATCATTTTATTGCAGTGCAAAATTTATGGGCAACGGCCAGAGGGGTTGCTTGCCGCGTTTGCATCAAGCCGCATTTCCGCTATGAAAAACGCCATTGCAGCCAGCCGATCGGACCCTCTCCATGCTTCCTGACCGTTCCTTCTTCAATCTGCTTGCGGAAGCCGCAAAGGCCGAGACATTGCCGCGTTTCCGCTCCGGGCTCGATGTCGCCAACAAGCTGTCGAGCGGGTTCGATCCGGTGACGGAAGGCGACCAGGCGGCCGAGGTGGCCATTCGCAAGCTGATCGAGGCGCATTTTCCCGATCATGGCATTCTTGGCGAGGAGCATGGAAGCATCGGTCTCGATCGCGAATATGTCTGGGTGGTCGATCCGATCGACGGGACGCGCGCATTCATTTCCGGCGTGCCCGTCTGGGGAACGCTGATCGGCCTCTACAAGAACGGCCGGGCGATCATGGGCATGATCGAGCAGCCCTTTACCGGCGAGCGGTACTTCGCCGACGAGACGGCCTCATTCTATGCCGGTCCGGAAGGCGAGCGTCGCTTGCAGGTGCGCGATTGCGGGGCGCTTTCGAACGCTATCATGTTCACCACTTCGCCGCATCTCTTCGCCGGAACGGAGATGGAGCGGTACCGCGAGATCGAAAGCCAGGTGCGCCTCTTCCGCTACGGGACGGATTGCTATGCCTATGCGCTGCTGGCGGCCGGTCATGTCGACCTGGTGGTCGAGAACAGCCTCAAGCCCTACGACGTCGGCGGGATTATTCCCGTCATCGAGCGGGCCGGCGGGATCATCACGACCTGGGATGGCGGCAGGCCGGAGAACGGCGGTTCGATCATCGCGGCCGGCAGCCCTGCGGTTTATGAGCAGGCGGTTGCCATTCTGCGTCGACAGTAGAGCGCACCTACACATAGTCATTTTTGAATAAATACCGACATTGCTGCAAGCAATCGCACGCGCCTTTCAGTAAGGCGTCATGCAATCTGTGATTTATTCGCTGAATTTATATTTTTGAAAGTTGTGCCTTCAGGCGAAATAATCATACCAATCGCGTTTTTGCACGGCATTTCCCCTGAAGCTTAAGAGAGATGCAATATTTCGCTGCAATCGATTTGAGGGAAATTATTTCGTCTGAGAAGCTATTCTTACTGAAGGCACTTTGATCATGTCTCTTTTCCCTCTGACGAGCGGCGCCGATGCCAAGGCTGTCCTCGAATCCGTCAATCGTTCCCAGGCCGTCATCGAGTTCGATCTGACCGGCAAGATCCTGCGAGCCAATGATAACTTCTGTCAGGCGCTCGGCTATGACATTTCAGAGATCGTCGGCCAGCATCATCGCATGTTCGTCGATCCCTTGGAGGTACAGGGCGATGGATACCGGCTATTCTGGGAGCGGCTTGCTCGCGGCGAGTTCGACCGCCGTCAGTATAAGCGTATCGGCAAGGGCGGGCGCGAGGTCTGGATCGAGGCGTCCTACAATCCCGTCATGCGCGGCGGCGTGCCCTATAAGGTCATCAAGCTTGCGACTGTCATCACCGACATCAAGCTGAAGAGCGCCGAGGATTCCGGCAAGCTCGACGCCCTGTCGCGGGCGCAGGCAACGATCGAGTTCACGCCCGACGGACACATCCTGAACGCAAACAGCAATTTTCTGGCGACGGTGGGCTACACGGCGGAGGAGATTCGAGGCCGCCATCATTCGATGTTCTGCGATCCCGCCTATGTCGCGACGCAGGGCTACAAGGACTTCTGGAAGAACCTGTCGGAAGGAAACTTCGCCGCCGACGAATTCATGCGCATCGGCAAGGGCGGCCGGAAGGTATTTATCCAGGCGTCCTACAACCCGATCTTCGACATGAGCGGCAAGGTCTTCAAGGTCGTGAAGTTCGCGACCGATGTCACCGAGCGCGTGCGCGCCGTCAACGAACTCGGTGATGGCCTGCAGGCGATGGCCGCGGGTGACCTCCATTCGACCATCGAGCAGCCGTTTATCCCGGCGCTTGAAAAGCTGCGCACCGACTACAATGCCTCCATCGGTCGCTTGCGTTCGGCCATGCATGCCATCCGGCAGAACGCCACGCTCATCGCATCCGGCTCCCGTGAAATTCAACTCGCATCCGACGATCTTGCCCGACGCACCGAAACGCAGGCCGCTTCCGTCGAGGAAACCGCCGCAGCTGTTACGGAGATTTCCACGACGGTAACCGATTCCGCGCGCCGGGCGACGGAGGCCGGAAATCTGGTCGAGGAAACGACGCGAAGCGCGCAGGAATCTGCGAGCGTCGTTCGGCAGACGGTCGATGCGATGTCGAAGATCGAGGCGTCTTCGGCGCGCATCGCCGGCATTGTCGGCGTGATCGACGAGATCGCCTTCCAGACGAACCTGCTGGCGCTGAACGCCGGTGTGGAAGCCGCACGCGCCGGTGAAGCGGGCAAGGGTTTTGCCGTGGTGGCGCATGAGGTTCGCGAGCTTGCCCAGCGCTCGGCCAGCGCCGCCAAGGAAATCAAGACGTTGATCCAGGACTCCGAGCGCTTCGTAAAGGACGGCGTGGTGCTGGTCGACAAGACGGGATCCGCGCTCGAGGCGATCGCCGTTCAGGTACTGCAGGTTCGCGAGAACGTGTCGGGGATCGTCGAGGCGGCCAAGGAGCAGTCGTCGAGCCTCAACCAGATCAATATCGCCGTGATGTCGATGGATCAGGATACGCAGAGAAACGCCGCCATGGTCGAGCAGACCGCATCGGCCAGCCGTCGCCTTGCCTCGGAAGCTCAGGGACTGTTCGAACTGATTGGTCAGTTCAAGGTTGACGATGCCTCAGGGACAACGTCGGCGCGTTTCTCGACCGCGGCTTAGCAGCGATCAGGTGCCGAAGCCCTCGACTTCCTCGACCGCTTCGGCATCGCTTCCCGGAATGAAGGCATGGAAGGCGGCAAGCGCTGCCTTCCGGTAGACGTCGCGCTCCTGCAGAACCTCGTGGCGCGAGCCGTTGATCGGCACGAACTG
Source organism: Rhizobium sp. S152 (assembly GCF_030380735.1). Taxonomy (GTDB): domain Bacteria; phylum Pseudomonadota; class Alphaproteobacteria; order Rhizobiales; family Rhizobiaceae; genus Rhizobium. The sequence goes on from NZ_JAUDRZ010000004.1 coordinate 239,332, forward strand.
GGCCGCGCGGAAGTAACGCGACAGGCGCTCCTGCGCGATATAGGGCACGATCGCATCGCGCGTGGGGGCGATCACGACCGTCGGGATGGTAATCGAGAAGAGATGGTTGGGAGACGTCGCGCGATCGATCGCGCGGAACGATTCGACCAGCCACCGCGCCGTGGGCATGCCGAGCATCAGGTCCGGATAGGCCTCGGAGATGGCGGCGTTGCGCTCGAAGCGGACCTCGTCCGAGGTCAGCGGATTGTCCCGGAAAGCGGATTGCTTCATCTTGCGGCTGAGCGGCAACGAGCCGAGACCGAGCGAGCAGGCAACGGTCGCCAGACGGCGGATCGTTCCCTCGGAGGCGGACTGGCCCGAAAGGCCTATGAAAGGCGCCGTCAGCACCATGCGTTCGATGCGGGTCGAGAGATAGGGTGCTGCCGAAAGCGCGATCAGCGCGCCGGTCGAATGCGCCAGCAGATAGAAGGGCAGACGTGTATCCGGCAATACGATCTTTTCGAGGAAAGTGTCGAGGTCGTGCTCGTAATCGACAAAGCGCCTGACATGGCCGAGATGAGCCTTCTTCAGCATGCGATGCGAGCCGCCTTGGCCGCGCAGATCGAAAGTCGCTACCCACAGCCCTTTTTCCGTCAGGTCGCGGATCGTCTCGAAATACTTCTCGATATATTCGTTGCGGCCGTGCAGCAGCACGACCGTTCCCTTGGCGACCGGCGCGCTGGACCGAAACACCGCATATCGCAGTTGCAGCCCGTCATGAGTCTCGAAGAAACCTTCGGTGCGGTTCTCCGGGATCGGGTTGTCCGGTGTCGAAAAAAGAACCTGTTCCATGGCGGGTCGATCGTTCCCTCGGGCCGATTGGCAAATCAGTAGAAGGGATAGGGGATCATGGTGTCAAATCAAAGAAAAAAGCGGCGGCGCGAGCGGCCGTGATACGGCAAGGCGGCCCTGAAAGGCCGCCGCCGGATTTGCATCGGTTTGCCTGGTATCAGCCGCCGACCTGATAGAAACCGCCGCGCAGCGAGGCGCTATCGACTTCATCAGGGCGAGGGGTCGGAACGACCACCATGGTGGGAACCTGTGGCAGTTCCACCTCAGGGAAGGTATCGGTTGCGACATCGGGAACGATGGCGGCCGCGGGCATCGACGGCTGCGTGGGAACGGGAACCGCCTCAGGAATGAGAATGCCGAACTGGGTCGGCGACGGCTGCTGCACGCCGACGTAGTTCATCGCCACTTCGTAGGCCGGCAGCGGCGCCGGGGTCTGCAGTTCGCCATCCGCGCCGCGCTTCTCGTAGAAGGCGTTTCCGCCGGCAACTGCCGTATAGTGCATGTTGTTGTAAGGGAATTTCAAGCCGTCCGTGTGGAAGAACATGGCTTCCTTCACGTCGGGATTGCGGTCGCCCTTGACGAGGATTGCGTCGGCGGCGGCGTTGAGATCCGGCTCGGCAACGTCCTTCACTTCCCGTGTCATCACGCCGGGAGCGAACTGCTTTTCCTGCGCGACGATGCCGCAGATCGTGGGCGGGTAGGCGCCAGATGTCAGGCGGTTCATCACCACCGTGCCTACGGCCATGTAGCCCTGGTGATCGGAATGCTGAGATTCGAAATACATCGCCCGCTTCAGGCAGGAGCGATCTTCTGAGGTGTAGCTATAGCTGACCTTTTTCGTGCCGATCGGCTTGGTCGAATGACTCACCGTTTCCAACGATGATGTGGACGCACTTGTGCATCCGGTAGCCGCCAAACCGACGAACAGAATCCCTGAAAGGGATATCCCCCACGTTTTTTGCGCCCTCAACGCCAGGTGCCTCCTATTTGATTAGTGCAGCCCTTAACCCATCAAGAGTGAACAAATTACCCGACATTTGAAATATTTTCAAACGCATAGCGCTCAAAAACCATCAGGCGGCTAATTCGCTGGCGCGAAGTGCCCGGTTTCTCGGCATTTGCTATACAAAAAATGTGACGGTTCGACATGTTTCGAAGGTCTTTTCGCGGTCGTTCAGCCATGATTCGCTTCGGCCGGGGGGCCGATTTTGGTGACATCGTCACCGGAGAAGACGATGACATAGCCGCCATCGCGCGCTGATTCGGCGGCCCAACGGCGAAGCTCGGTGAGATAGGGTTCCCGCCGCCATGTCGCGGGGTAATCGGGATCGACCAGGACGGTGATTTGCGGACCCTGCCGATAGACCATCATGTTGGATATCGATGGCTCCCACTCCGGGCCGAGAGTGTCGTCGATCATCCACTGGCAGAGGAAGTCGCGACAGAGTTGCGGCCTCTCGTCATAGATCGCGCAGCCCTGGCCTTCCGCGCAGTTTTCGCACCACGCGTTGGCCGGCTTATCGAATTCCTGGATTTCGGGCAGCCGGCAGCACAGGGTGCAGGTGCCGCAGGTGTGGTTCGGAAGGGGCAATGCAGATGCGGGGGCGAGGGTCATCGTCCGGGTCTTATCAGAGACCGGGTTTCGGCGCGATCATCATCTCGGCGCCATAGGCGTCGCGCAGTTCCTCCTCTCCGTTTTGCCGGTCGGCGGCCTGGTGCAGCAGGGTCGAGGTGTAGCCGTGCGCATGGCTGCCCTCGATAAGGGTAATATCGGCATTGCCGGGATTGTCGGAGCGCTCGAACCATTCGACCGGATGCTGAAGGAAATTCATCTCGAAGGCGCGGTTGGTGACGCCGTGGCCGACGATCACGACATTGTCGTTGCCGTTGCTGACATCGTGCATCATCGTCTGCAGGAAGAGCCGTACCCGTTGCGCAACATCCGCGCGGCTTTCGCCATCCGGCGGCCGGGCGTAGAACTTGCCGCTGTTGCTGCGCAGGCGCGCCCACTTCTCGAACTCGTCGGGAAATTTCTGTTTCTGCTCGGCGCGGTCGTAGATCTCGGTGAAGAGGCCGAAGTCCTGCTCGCGCAGCAGATAATCCTCGCTGGCGTGGCCGATCCGATCAGGTGGAAGAACGGTGAGAAGCGCGTCCCTGGTCTGGCGTGTCCGCAGGAATGGCGAGTACCAGATGCGCAGCTTGCCGAGGTCGGGGCCAGTCAGCCCGGCAATATGGGCGGCGATAGCCTCACCGGCCTGGATGGCCTGGCGGTGGCCCCATTGTGTCAGCGGAACGTTGTGGTCGCCGAACTGGCCATAGGCGCGCTCGTCGATATTGCCGAGGGATTCGCCGTGGCGAACGAGAAAGATGCGCATGGGGCATTCCAGATTGGCGACAGGAAACAACCATATCATGAACGCGTGGCATGCTGCCCGCAACATGGCGCACGATTGCTGTGCATGGGCGACACGTCGCCACCGGGGCCGCCGCGAATCGCGATAAGAAGAGACGTTGCGGTCGGCGGACGGCGGATCGAAATGTTCGGTAGAGCGATGGACCAGGAACTGGCGAAGAAGCGTGTTGTGGATCAGATCTCCGAGGTCGGCGAACTGACCCGGCAGGTATCGCAGCGCTACGAGGCGATCTTCTCGAGCTTCTACGGTGTGCTGGTCGAGACGCTCGACGACGCCGCCAGCATGGCGGAGGCCGCCCGCTTCACCATGGAGATGGCCGATACCGCGGTCGAGGGTTTCCGCACCAACTTCGTCGGCCAGCCGCGCTTTGCCTGCGCCAAGGGCTGCAGCGCCTGCTGTCACCTGATCGTCGCCATTCCGCCCGGTGTCGCCGAGGCGATGGCGGAGCATATCGATACGGCCTTCAGCGGCGAGGAACGGGAAGCGTTGATCGTGCGGCTTGAGGAAGCGGTCGCGCGGTTCCGGGATGCGGAGGATCCGCAGGCGGTGCGCGCACCCTGTCCGCTGCTCAACGACGAGGGTGGCTGTTCGGTCTATGAGGTCCGTCCGCTTTCCTGTCGTAGCTTCACTTCGACCTCGCTGCCGCGCTGTCAGCAGGTGGTGTTCGGGCCCAATCCCACCAATGCCGGGGTCGACCAGAACCCGGCGCGCTACCGCATCTACGAATATGCAACGAGAGCGCTGGAGGAGGCCGCCCGCCGGCGCGGCTTGCCGGGCCAGCAGCAGGCGCTGTCGGCGGCGCTTCTGGCGCAGCTCAGCCCATAATCGAAGAGATCAAAAAAAGAGGCCGACATGCGAGATCGAGGGATGTCGCGATGCCGGCCGGAGATCGGGCTGAAGACGAAGGGACGATACTCTCCAGCCATCAGGCCAGTGTAAACCCGATGCCCGTATCTCTATCGCCGTTCGCCTGAATGCATGCCGAACCGGCCGTTCATGCGGGGTTCACGCATGCAGGCGCGGGCTTTAGAAAAGACCCTTGAAGTCGCAAAAATCCATCCCCATCTCATGGTAGCGGACGCCAGAACGGGTCCGCGGAACCGTCCCGAAGCTGCCGATCAAGGGGTTTCAGGGGCAACTATCGCTAACAGTCGCTTCCTCAGGAGGACATCATGCGTCACGTAGACTTTACCCCCCTCTATCGCTCCACGGTCGGTTTCGACCGCCTCTTCACCATGCTCGACAGCCTTGGCCAGCCCGACCAGGGCCAGACCTATCCGCCCTACAATATCGAGCGCACCGGTGAAAACACCTACCGCATCACCATGGCCGTCGCGGGTTTCGACGAAACCGAAATCTCGATCGAAGCGCAGGCCCATGCTCTCGCCGTCAAGGGTGAGAAGAAGGAAGACAATGCGGATAACAGCGAATTCCTCTATCGCGGCATCGCCAAACGCACCTTCGAGCGTCGCTTCCAGCTCGCCGACCATGTCGAGGTGACGGCTGCTTCGCTGAAGAACGGTCTGCTTCACATCGACCTTCTTCGCAGCATTCCCGAGGCCATGAAGCCCCGCAAGATCGCGATCGCCGCCGAGCCGGTGAGCGCGCCTAAGGCCATCGAGGCTCAGGTCACCAACTAACCAATCCCTCCCAGGATATGGCAACGAAGCGGCGTCCCGATGGGGCGCCGCTTTTTTGTTGTCAGAAGGAGAGCGATCTCAGCTTTGCGTGCCTATTGATCGGGATTTCATGCATGGACGGCGGCTGAAGCAGCTTTACGATCTGCACGACCTCGGGCCATCGCAATACCAGGAGGGATGCGACTTGATGAATGGGTGTCTTCTGGTAGGCCGGAGCAAGGATGAAGCCGTGCAGGCCCGCCGAGCGCAGGGCAGCTCTTTCGGCAGGGTTCCTCAGAATTCGGCCGTCTCCGGAAAAGAATATCCACTCGTCATTTGATTTTCGAAGGAAGTCGATCCACTCGACATCCGCCGAGTGGCGACCGTTCGGCAGTGCACCCAAGTCTCGTATGTGGACGGCTTGGTGCCCTTCGTGAGCGATGAATCCATTGCTGGCGAAAACGGGGGACGTGCAGTTGTCGAAGAAGACGTTCACGCAGCCAGCCGTTGTTCCATCATTGTTTCGAATTCGACGGCGTGTTTGACCGATATTTCAGGTACATCGTAAGCGCGGGCGACAGCTTTCACATCGCCGTCCTGCCATACTGCGGCCGCCAGGATTGCTGTCGGGACACTCGACTGCGCGTCTATCGGCTGGCCGAAAGAGCGTTTCGGATCGACCATGACGTTCAATCGCCTTCCGCCCGGCCACCAGACAAGCGGATTGCCGCTCTCGCTGAAATCGACCGTCTTCAGGAGGGGATCAAGAATCTCGTTGAACTCGAACTGCTTGCGGAACAGGTTGAGCAGTTGCTCGCGCTTCTCGCCGTCTTCGTCCTCGCTGATGATATGGAGAAAAATCTCCCGCCCGTCCGTCCGGAAACGGTTTGTCGACAACGGATGATCCTGACCAATGACTTCGCGAGCCACGGCGATTGCCGCGCGTACCCGGATCGAGGAAACGCCGCGCTTTATAAAAGCGTCGGCGACGCGGATTTCCATCATATCCCGGAAGCTCAGGAATATCCGGTCATCACCGAGCGAAACCTCGGATGTCCAAAGCGGCGGATAGAACTTGTTCTTGATATAATGTCCACGAAGCCAGCGCGATATCTTCGCCGGAGCGACACGCAGCAATCTTCCCGCTTCCGCAGGTGTGTAAACCCCCATGCCGATCAGGTTTTCATCGCTCATGAGCGTATAATTCACCCGGACGAATCCGTGTCAACAGATAAGCGGTACATATGTTGAGTTGCGCGGCATAGCGGCGAATTTGGGCCGCTATGCCTTGTTTCATCACGCCGGGTTGGCGGCTTCCTCGACTTCGGCGGCGGTAGCGCGGCGGTGGTGGGCGGCGGCGTATTTCTGGGCGATGACGGCGCAGACCATCAGCTGGATCTGGTGGAAGAGCATCAGTGGAAGGACGATGGCGCCGATCGCCTGGCCGGCGAAGATGACGTTTGCCATGGGGACGCCGCTCGCCAGGCTCTTCTTCGAGCCGCAGAAGGTGATGGTGATCTGGTCGGCCTCGTTGAAGCCCATGAGGCGGCTGCCGAAGGTGGTGGCGAAGAGGACGAGTGCCAGCAGCACGATATCGGCGATGATGACGACGGCGATGTCGGACAGCGAGAAGGTGTGCCACAGGCCCTCGACGACGGCGGTCGAGAAGGCGAGGTAGACGACCATGAGGATCGAGCCGCGATCGACTGGCATCAGGATTTTCTTCTTGGCGCGGATCCAGTCACCGATCCAGGGCTGCAGCGCCTGGCCGACGATGAAGGGCAGCAGCAGCTGCGTGAAGATCTGCAGCAGCGCATTCCAGGAGAAGCCGCCATGGCCGCCGACGGAGAAGAGCAGGCCGACGAGAAGCGGGGTCAGGAACATGCCGAAGATGTTGGACGCCGAAGCCGAGCAGATCGCGGCCGGCACGTTGCCGCCGGCCATCGAGGTGAAGGCGATCGACGACTGCACCGTCGAGGGCAGCACGCAGAGGAAGAGAATGCCGAGATAGAGCGGGTGCGGCAGGATCGATTCCGGCACAAGGCCCAGGGCCATGCCGAGCAGCGGGAAGATGCCGAAGGTGGTGAGCAGGATGACGAGGTGCAGCCGCCAGTGCAGCAGGCCCGCGATCACCACGTCGCGCGACAGGCGCGCGCCATGCAGGAAAAAGAGCAGCGCGATCGCGATGGTGGTCGCCGTACCGAAGTAACCGGCGAAGGTGCCGCTGGCCGGCAGGATCGATGCAAGGATAACCGTGCAGACCAGAAGGATCGTGAAGGTATCGGGCAGGAAGCGGCGCATGCGACTATACTCGGCTGTTCGGCTTTTGATGGATGAATCCTGTTTCTTCCATTATGATACAGGATGCAAGGAATAACAGTTATCGTGAAATGGGATGACCATGCTTGACCTTACGCAATTGCGCAGCTTCGTGGCCGTCGAGCAGATGGGCAGCTTCACGCTGGCGGCGGAGCGGCTCGGGCTCGGGCAATCGACCGTCAGCCAGCATATCCAGCGACTGGAGACCTCGGTCGGCCGTCGGCTTCTTGCCCGCGATACGCACAAGGTGGTGCTGACGACGGATGGCGAGGCGCTGTTGTCGCATGCGCGTGCCATGCTTTCGATCGAAGGACAGGTGCAATCGCTGTTTGGCGGGCGTAGCCTGCGCGGCAAGCTGAGGCTCGGTGTCTCCGAGGACTTCGTCACCAGCCAGCTGCCTGCCGTGCTGGAGGATTTCGTGCGCTCGCATCCATCCGTCGATCTGGAGCTGACGGTGGCGCTCTCCGGCGCTCTTTATGAAATGCAGGACAATGCCGAGATCGATCTCGTGCTCGCCAAGCGGCGGCTGGGCGATGCGCGCGGGCAACTGGTCTATCGCGAGCCGCTGGTGTGGCTGGCGCGCGATCCGGAGCACGTGCTGAATACCGCGCCGCTGCCGCTCATCGCCTTCCCGCCGCCGAGCGTCACCCGCAGCATCGCGCTGGAGGCGCTCGGTCGGCAACAGATTTCGTGGCGGATCGTCTGCACCTGCGGCAGCCTCAGCGGTCTGACGGCAGCGGCGCGCGCCGGCATGGGCGTGCTCGTTCAGCCGCGCAGCATGGCGCCGTCAGGGCTGAAGGAGATCGGCAAGGGCAGGCTGCCCGTCCTTGAAGATGTCGAGTTCGTGCTGGTGCCGCGCAAAGGGGCCGATCAGGCGCTGGTACAGGCGCTGTCTGACGATATCCTTTCCAAGGTGAGGAGCCTCAGGTCGAATTGAGACCAATACCTGGACGCGACAGCGGATGGTTAATCCGTTCCGTAGAATTTTAAGTGTCTCTCAACCCTGTCGCTTAGGCTTCTGGTTACTCCGCGGGCCTAGTTTTAGCACCGGCTCATGGTCGACGTTCGGGGCTACAGGGAGAACGGACCGATGATATATGGAGCACTCTTCGTTTCCGGGCTGGTTGCCTGCGTGATGCTCATCGTCGTGGCTGGCCACGATGCGAAGACGACGGATAGCGGCGCACCGCCGTCAGCCGTCATGTTACATCAGAATTGAAAGAGAAAGCGAACGCGCTGGCCGGCTGCATCCAAGGCCGGACAGCGCGTTTGCCACATGCGTCGCAGTCAGCCGCTCTGAAGGCATTTTTCGATCGGCTGCATCCCAAAATGTCGCAGCCAAATCCGTAGCCTCGCGGCGGGGTATTTGATCTATGTCAAAGCTGCCGTGCGGGCGGCGACATAGTTTCCGGCCATGCGCCAGAAAACATTCACAAATCGATACTTTCGCTGGTTCGTCGCGCCACTTGCACTCGCTCTCCTGAGCGGCTGCAACATGGTGGTGATGAACCCCACCGGGGACATCGCTCTTCAGGAGCGTAATCTCATTCTTGTCGCACTCGGCATGATGCTCATCGTCGTCATTCCGGTGCTGACCTTGATCGTGGTCTTCGCGCTCAGATACAGAAAGGGCCGAGCGCCCGGCAGGTACGATCCGAATTTCACCCATTCGACGAAGATCGAGCTGGTAGTGTGGTCCATCCCGCTGCTGATCATCGCCTCGCTGGGCGTGGTCACCTGGATCACCTCGCATACGCTCGATCCGTTCCGGCCGCTGGACCGGGTTTCGGCCGGCAAGCCGCTCGCCAGGGATCACAAGTCGCTCGACATCCAGGTCGTGGCGATGGATTGGAAATGGCTCTTCATCTATCCCGAACAAGGCATCGCGACCGTCAACGAGTTGGCACTCCCGGTCGATGTCCCCGTGCGTTTCTCCATTACCTCGACAAGCCAGTTCAACACGCTCTCGATCCCGACGCTGGCTGGCATGATCTATGCGATGCCGGGCATGAAATCGATGCTGCATGCCGTGCTCAATGAGCCGGGCGACAGCTGGGGATACTCGGGCAACTACACCGGCCGCGGTTATTCGGACATGCGTTTCCAGATGCACGGCCTCGATCAGGCGGGCTTCGACCAGTGGGCCGCGGGGGTAAAGGCTGCGGGCGAGGCACTGTCGAGGGATCGCTACGTTGCGCTCGACCAGCCGAGCGAAAAGGTGCCGGTCATGCACTTCTCTGCGGTGGATAAGGGCCTGTTCGACAGGGTCGTCAACCGCTGCGTCGTTGCCGGCACCGAATGCATCGCCGACATCATGCGCAAGGACCGCGCGCTCGATAGCGACAATGGCGGCATGTTCGCGCCACCGGCGATGAACCACGCATCCATGACGATGAGCGAGAGCATGCCGTCCATGGCCGAGAACGCCGCTCCCGAAACCCCGGCCGCTCACGATCACACCAACACCGGCGCGCCCACCGCGCCTGAACAGCAGGGCAACCATGCAAGACCATAGTTTTCTCACGACAGTGTTCGGGCGGCTGACGCTCGATTCGCTGCCGATCCACGAGCCGATCCTGGTCGGCACCTTCATCGCGGTCGCGGCACTCGGACTGATCGTTGTCGCCGCGCTCAGCTACTTCAGGCTCTGGGGCTACCTCTGGAAAGAGTGGTTCACGACCGTCGATCACAAGAAGATCGGCATCATGTACATCGTCCTCGGCATCATCATGCTGCTGCGCGGCTTCTCGGATGCCGTGATGATGCGCCTGCAGCAGGCCGTCGCCTTCGGTGGCAACGAGGGCTTCCTGCATTCGAGCCACTACGACCAGATCTTCACCGCCCACGGGACGATCATGATCTTCTTCGTGGCGATCCCGCTGGTCGTCGGCATCGTCAACTTCGTCATGCCGCTGCAGATCGGCGCGCGTGACGTCGCCTTCCCCTACTTGAACAACCTCAGCTTCTGGCTGACGGTGGCGGGTGCGGTGCTGGTGATGATCTCGCTCTTCGTCGGCGAATTCGCCCGCACCGGCTGGCTGTCCTACGCGCCCCTGGCGGAGCTGGATTTCAGCCCTGACAGCGGGGTCGACTACTATCTGTGGTCGCTGGAGATCGCCGGCATCGGCACGACGCTATCGGCCGTCAACATGGTGGCGACAGTCGTCAAGATGCGCGCGCCCGGCATGAGCCTTATGAAGATGCCGGTCTTCGCCTGGACGGCGCTCTGCAGCAACGTTCTCGCAATCGCCATCTTCCCGGCGCTGACGGCGGCCTTCTTCCTGCTGCTTCTCGACCGCTACGCCGGCACTGCCTTCTTTATCAACGATCTCGGCGGCAATGCCATGCTCTACTGGAACATGGTGTGGATGTGGGGTCACCCGGAGGTCTACGTGCTCGTCCTGCCGGCCTTCGGCATCTATTCGGAGATTACCTCGACCTTCACCGGCAAGCGTCTGTTCGGCTACTCGTCGATGGTTTACGCGACCGTGGTCATCACCATCCTCTCCTACCTCGTCTGGCTGCACCACTATTTCACCATGGGATCGGGTGCGAGCGTCAACGCCTTCTTCGGGATCGCCACGATGGTGATCGCCATTCCCACGGGCGCCAAGGTGTTCAACTGGCTGTTCACGATGTTCCGCGGCGAGATCCGCTTCGAACTGCCGATGATGTGGGTCGTCGCCTTCATGCTGACCTTCGTGGTCGGCGGCATGACCGGCGTTCTGCTTGCCGTGCCGGCGGCCGACTTCGTGCTGCACAACTCGCTGTTCCTGGTGGCTCACTTCCATAATACCATCATCGGCGGCGTCGTGTTCGGCCTGTTCGCCGGCATGGCCTACTGGTTCCCGAAGGCCTTCGGCTTCAAGATGGACGAGTTCTGGGGCAAGGTCGCCTTCTGGGGCTGGGTCATCGGCTACTGGGTCGCCTGGACGCCGATCTACATCGTCGGCCTGATGGGCACCACACGTCGCGTCAACCACTTCGATGATCCGACGCTGCAGCCCTACTTCGTCATCGCGCTGATCGGCGCCGTCATCATCCTCATCGGCGTGCTCGGCTTCGTCATGGCGATCGTCATGGGCATCGTGAAGCGCAACAAGCTGCGCGATGTCACCGGCGATCCCTGGGATGGTCGTACGCTGGAGTGGTCGACGACCTCGCCTCCGCCTGCCTACAACTTCGCGATCACGCCCGTCGTCCACGAACTCGACGCCTGGCACGACATGAAACAGCATGGCTACAAGCATCCGACGGAAGGCTTCCGACCGGTTCACATGCCGCGCAACACCGCGACCGGCATCGTGGTTTCGGCACTCGCCGTAACGCTCGGCTTCGGCATGGTCTGGTACATGTGGTGGCTGGCGGCATTGAGCGCCGCGGGCATCCTCGTGGTCTCGATCATCCACACCTTCAACTACAGCCGCGACTACTACATCCCGGCCGATACGATCGCGCTCACCGAAGGCAAGCGCGCGCGGCAGCCGGCAGCGAGGGCCTGACATGACCATCCAACTCGTCAACAAGGACGCCCAGCGCGTCTACCACCTGCCGGAGGCCGAGGAGCATTACCACAGTGGCGGGGCCACGATGCTCGGCTTCTGGATCTACCTGATGAGCGACGCGCTGATCTTCGCCTCGCTGTTCGCCGTCTATGGAACGCTCAGCCGCAACTATGCGGGTGGGCCTCCGCCGCAGCATCTGTTCGAGCTGCCGCTGGTGGCGCTCAACACCGGCTTCCTGCTGGCATCGTCGATCGTGCTTTCGATCGGCATGCAGGCCATGGCGGCTGGTCGAACCACCGCGATGTGGCGGCTGCTCGCCGTCACCGGCCTGCTCGGCGCGGCGTTCCTCTGCGTGGAACTCTACGAGTTCGCCACACTGATCTCCGAGGGCGCCACGCCGCAGCGCAGCGCTTTCCTGTCGGCGTTCTTCACTCTGGTCGGAACGCACGGCATGCACGTGCTGTTCGGCCTGATCTGGCTGGTTACGCTTCTGGTGCAGCTCGCCAGGCATGGCCTGACCGCTGACAACAAGCGCCGGCTGATGTGCCTGTCGATGTTCTGGCACTTCCTCGACATCATCTGGATCGGCGTCTTTACCGTCGTCTACCTGTTTGGAGCACTCCGTTGAGCACACATCATCACACCGAACCCGCTCACGGCAGCAAGGGCAGCCTCTGGACCGGATCGATCCTGTCGATCATCCTGACGGTCATCCCCTTCTGGCTGGTCATGTCGGGAGCGCTTGAGAGCGCGATGGCGACCACGGTGACGATCTTCGTCCTCGCCATGGTGCAGATCGTCGTCCACGTCGTCTGCTTCCTGCATGTCGACAGCCGTTCGGAGGAGGGCTGGACACTGCTCGCCTTCGTGTTCACGGCCATCATCGTCGGCATCACCATCATCGGCACGATCTGGGTCATGTACAACATGAACGTCAACATGATGCCGATGACCACGGGTGAAATGAGCAACATGTAAAGAGAGTGCGCGCTGCGTGCAGGGGCGCAGCGCCTCAAGGATCGGCCCGGTGATCTCGATCGCCGGGCCGATCCCGTTTCATAGGGTCACGATGCCAGGCAGCTCAGGAAACCATCGACGTCCTTCTCTTCGGTGGCGAAGCTGGTGACGAGGCGGATCAAGATTTCATCGGCGCCGACGAGATCGGGCGTGGCTGCCGGGATCGGCCATTCGTAGAACTTGGCGCCCTTGTCTTCGGCGGTCCTGCCGGCGCTCTTCTTTATAATGGCGAAGACTTCGTTCGATGTCGTCGACCAGGCAAGGCGGGCGGATTTGCTGGCGCCGATGCCTGTTCGCAGGCGGTCGGCCATGGCATTGGCGTGGCCGGCAAGATCGAGCCAAAGACCGTTCTTCAGATAGGCGTCGAACTGGGCGGCGATGAAACGGGACTTGGAGAAAAGCTGGGCCGCGCGCTTGCGGATAAAGGGCATTTCCTTCGCCTGCTCGGGATTGAAGAAGACGATTGCTTCCGCGCACCAGCAGCCGTTCTTGGTGCCGCCGAAGGAGAGGATGTCGACGCCGCGCTTCCAGGTCATCTCGGCGGGGCTGGCTCCGAGCGCCACCAGCGCATTGGCGAAGCGGGCGCCGTCCATGTGGAGCGGCAGCTTGCTCGTCTTGCAGATCGCGGCAATGGCGTCGATCTCATCGAGCGTATAGACGGTACCGATCTCGGTGGCCTGGGTGATGGTGACCGCCGTGGCGCGGCCGTGGTGAACGGAATTCTCGGGAAAGGCAGCGACCGCCTTTGCGAGCTTCGCGGGATCGATCTTGCCGGCCTCGCCATCGACGGGCGCCAATCGGGCGCCGCTGAAGAAATCTGGCGCGCCGCATTCATCGGCAATCACATGAGCTTCGGAATGGCAGAAGGTGATGCCGCCGGGGCGCTGGACGCTGGCGAGCGAAAGCGAATTCGCGGCCGTACCCGTCGCCACGAAGAACACCGCGACGTCGCGCTCGAAAATCTCGGCGAAGCGGGCCTCGACGCGGCGGTCGAGATCGCTGGTGCCATAGGCGGCGGCGAAACCGCCGGATTCCTGTAGCAGGCGTTCGGCAATGGAACGGTGGGCGCCAGCCCAATTGTCGGAAGCGAAAATCATCGAAAAAGCCTGGAAAAAATGGGTGGGGGGTTGGATTCGGACGGGAGCTTAATCCAAAGCTTCACCGGATCAAGCAATTGGGCCGCGACCCATCACAGAAATTGAATTCCGCAATCAAGAAACAATATGGGACGATCGGGCGTAATTTTATGTCGCAGTGCTGATCAATTTGGCAATCTTCCGTCGTTAATTGACGTTTTTTTAATCCATGGCCCTTGCGGACCTGTCACGTTTCTGGCATAGAACCGATGAATTAGGACAGGGTTGCTGTCCTATTTTGGCCGCTAAGGCCGAAGAGGCGCCAAAAGACCTTACACTCGTTGGGTTTCACGCTATAGTTCCCCGAGCGCGGACGAAGCTCCCCGCGAGGAACGCATGGCAGGCGCGGAGCGCAACGGCTGCTTTCCCCGGGGAAAGGCTGCCGCCGGCGACCGGATCTTCGATAATGCAACAGCGCTGTCACGCGCCGACCCTAAGATTCGGGGGCGGTGTGCGACGAAGAGCCGCCCGCACAGTAGCGGGCTCTGACAGGAGGCAAAACGATGACGAAGAACACGCCATCCACGGGTATTGACCAGTTCGCAGCAGCAGACATGCGCGCGGTGGCCAATACGCGCAAACCTGCCACCGGTCTGCCGGCCAAACAGGGGCTTTACGACCCACGCAACGAACATGACGCCTGCGGCGTCGGCTTCGTCGCGCATATGAAGGGCCAGAAGTCGCACCAGATCGTCAAGGACGGTCTCTTCATTCTCGAGAACCTGACGCATCGCGGCGCTGTCGGCGCCGACCCGCTGATGGGTGACGGCGCGGGTATTCTCGTGCAGATTCCCGATCGCTTCTTCCGCGAGGAAATGGCCAAGCAGGGCATCACCCTGCCGAAGGCTGGCGAGTATGGTGTCGGCCATATCTTCATGCCGCGTGACGAGAAGCAGATCGAGCATTTCAAGAAGGTCATGCACGACGTCATTGCCGAGGAAGGCCAGGTTCTGCTCGGCTTCCGCGACGTACCCGTCGACAACTCGTCGCTTTCCAAGGCGCCCGATATCGCCGCCACCGAACCGCATCACTGTCAGATATTTATCGGCGCGGGCGAAAGTGCTGCGACCACCGATGAATTCGAACGCCGCCTGTTCACGCTGCGCAAGGTGATCTCGAACCGCATCTACGATGAGTTCGACGGCGAGGAGAGCCACTTCTATCCGGTGTCGCTGTCGTCCTCGACCATCGTCTACAAGGGCATGTTCCTGGCCTATCAGGTCGGCGCCTATTACACGGACTTGTCCGATCCGCGTTTCGAGTCGGCGGTTGCCCTCGTGCACCAGCGCTTCTCGACCAACACCTTCCCGTCCTGGAAGCTGGCGCACCCCTACCGCATGGTCGCCCACAACGGCGAAATCAACACGCTGCGCTCCAACGTCAACTGGATGGCGGCGCGCCAGGCGTCGGTGTCTTCTCCGCTCTTCGGCGAGGATATCTCCAAGCTCTGGCCGATCTCCTACGAGGGACAGTCGGATACGGCCTGCTTCGACAACGCGCTCGAGTTCCTCGTGCGCGGCGGCTATTCCATGGCGCATGCGATGATGATGCTGATCCCGGAAGCCTGGGCCGGCAACCAGTCGATGTCGAAGGAACGCAAGGCGTTCTACGAATACCATGCCGCGCTGATGGAGCCGTGGGACGGCCCGGCGGCGGTCTGTTTCACCGATGGCAAGCAGATCGGCGCGACGCTTGACCGCAACGGCCTTCGCCCGGCCCGCTATCTCGTGACCGACGACGACCGCGTCATCCTCGCGTCGGAAGCCGGCACGCTGCCGGTGCCGGAAGAAAACATCATCAAGAAGTGGCGTCTGCAGCCGGGCAAGATGCTGCTGATCGACATGGAGAAGGGCAAGATCGTCTCCGACGAGGAGCTGAAGACGGAACTCGCGACTCGCCATCCGTATGGCAAGTGGCTCGACCGCACGCAGCTTATCCTCGAGGATCTGAAGCCGGTGGAGCCGCGCGCGCTGCGTCGCGACGTATCGCTGCTCAACCGCCAGCAGGCTTTCGGCTACACCACCGAGGACACCAAGATCCTGATGTCGCCGATGGCGACGACGGGCCAGGAAGCCGTGGGTTCGATGGGCACCGATACGCCAATCTCGGCAATGTCGGAAAAGTCGAAGCTGCTCTACACCTATTTCAAGCAGAACTTCGCGCAGGTCACCAACCCGCCGATCGATCCGATCCGCGAAGAACTGGTCATGAGCCTGGTGTCCTTCATCGGCCCGCGCCCGAACATTCTCGACCACGAGGGTGCGGCCAACGCCAAGCGCCTGGAGGTGCGTCAGCCGATCCTTACCAATGGCGATCTGGAGAAGATCCGCTCGATCGGCCACACGGAAGACCGTTTCGACACGAAGACGCTCGACTTCACCTATGATGTGGAGCGCGGCGCCGAAGGCATGCCCGACATGCTCGACCGTCTCTGCGAGCGCGCGGAAGCGGCCGTCAAGGGCGGCTACAACATCATCGTGCTCTCGGACCGCCAGATCGGACCTGATCGTATCGCCATCCCGGCGCTTTTGGCGACGGCCGCCGTGCATCACCACCTGATCCGCAAGGGTTTGCGCACCTCCGTCGGCCTCGTCGTCGAGACCGGCGAACCGCGCGAAGTGCACCACTTCTGCCTGCTCGCGGGCTATGGCGCCGAAGCGATCAATCCGTATCTCGCATTCGACACGCTCACCGACATGCACATGCGCGGTGAGTTTCCGAAGGAAGTCGATGCTTCCGAAGTCGTCTACCGCTACATCAAGGCGGTTGGTAAGGGCATCCTCAAGGTCATGTCGAAGATGGGCATCTCGACCTATCAATCCTATTGCGGCGGCCAGATCTTCGACGCGATCGGCCTGCAGCAGGAGCTGGTCGACAAGTATTTCTTCGGCACCGCGACGATGATCGAGGGCGTCGACCTCAAGGCGATCGCCGAAGAGACCGTTGCCCGCCACACCTCCGCCTTCGGCAAGGATCCGCTGCTGGCGACCACGCTCGATATCGGCGGCGAATACGCCTACCGTATGCGCGGCGAAAGCCATGCCTGGACGCCGGATGCCGTAGCGACGCTGCAGCACGCCGTCCGCGGCAACTCGGAAGATCGTTACCGTGAATTCGCCGAGATGGTGAACACGTCTGCGCTGCGGATGAACACCATCCGCGGTCTGTTCAACATCAAGACCGCCGAACAGATCGGCCGTACCCCCGTCTCGCTTGACGAGGTCGAGCCGGCGGTAGAGATCGTCAAGCGCTTCTCGACGGGCGCGATGTCCTTCGGCTCGATCAGCCGCGAGGCGCATACGACGCTCGCCATTGCAATGAACAAGATCGGCGGCAAGTCCAACACCGGTGAGGGTGGCGAAGAGAGTGATCGCTATTTCCCGCTGCCGGACGGATCGGCCAACCCCGAGCGCTCGGCGATCAAGCAGATCGCGTCGGGACGTTTCGGCGTGACGACCGAATATCTGGTCAATGCCGATATGCTGCAGATCAAGGTGGCGCAGGGTGCCAAGCCCGGCGAAGGCGGTCAGCTGCCCGGTCACAAAGTCGATGCGACGGTTGCCAAGACCCGGCATTCCACGCCGGGTGTCGGCCTGATCTCGCCGCCGCCGCACCATGACATCTATTCGATCGAAGACCTGGCGCAGCTGATCTACGACCTGAAGAACGTCAACCCGACGTCGGATGTCTCGGTCAAGCTGGTCTCGGAAGTCGGCGTCGGCACGGTTGCCGCCGGCGTCGCCAAGGCGCGCGCCGACCATATCACTGTCTCCGGCTTCGATGGCGGTACCGGCGCGTCGCCGCTGACCTCGCTGAAGCATGCCGGTTCTCCGTGGGAAATCGGCCTTGCGGAAACGCAGCAGACGCTGGTGCTGAACGGTCTTCGTTCGCGCATCGCGCTGCAGGTCGATGGTGGCCTGAAGACCGGCCGCGACGTCATCATCGGGGCGCTGCTCGGCGCCGACGAGTTCGGCTTCGCGACCGCGCCAGTCATCGCCGCCGGCTGCATCATGATGCGCAAGTGCCATCTCAACACGTGCCCGGTGGGTGTCGCCACGCAGGATCCTGTCCTGCGCAAGCGCTTCAAGGGCACGCCCGAGCATGTCATCAACTACTTCTTCTTCGTCGCCAACGAGGTGCGCGAGATCCTGGCATCGCTTGGCTTCACCAAGTTCGATGAGATCATCGGCGCTTCGGAGCTGCTCGAGAAGGACGAGATGCTTGCGCATTGGAAGTCCAAGGGTCTCGACTTCAGCCGCATCTTCCACAAGGTCGAGGCGCCGAAGGAAGCCACCTACTGGACGACGCGCCAGAAGCACCCGATCGACGACATTCTTGACCGCAAGCTGATCGCCGAGGCCGAGCCGGCGCTGTCTTCGAAGACGCCTGTCACCTTCGAAGTCGGCATCAAGAACGTCGACCGTTCGGCCGGCGCCATGCTGTCGGGCGAAGTCGCCAAGCGCTACAACCATCGCGGCCTGAAGGAAGACACGATCAACGTGACACTTCGCGGCACGGCCGGTCAGTCGTTCGGCGCGTTCCTGGCGCGCGGCGTGACCTTCAAGCTGATCGGCGACGGCAACGACTATGTCGGCAAGGGGCTTTCGGGCGGCAAGATCATCGTGCGCCCGCCTGAGAACTCGAACATCGTCGCCGAGGACTCGATCATCGTCGGCAACACCGTGCTCTACGGCGCGACCGAGGGAGAGTGCTACTTCCGCGGCGTCGCGGGCGAGCGCTTCGCGGTGCGCAACTCCGGCGCCATCGCCATCGTCGAAGGCGTGGGCGACCACGGCTGCGAATACATGACGGGTGGCGTGGTGGTCGTGCTCGGCGAGACCGGCCGCAACTTCGCGGCCGGCATGTCGGGCGGCGTGGCCTATGTTCTCGACGAGAGCGGCGATTTCGCCAAGCGCTGCAACATGGCGATGGTGGAGCTCGAGCCGGTTCCGGAAGAGGACGACATGCTGGAGAAGCTGCATCATCATGGCGGCGACATCGCCCACAAGGGACGCGTCGACGTCTCCGGCGACATGACCCGCCATGACGAGGAACGTCTCTACCAGCTGATCTCCAACCATCTGCACTACACGGAATCGACCCGTGCCAAGCAGATCCTGGATAACTGGGCGGAGTATCGTCCGAAGTTCCGCAAGGTCATGCCGGTCGAGTACCGTCGTGCGCTCGAGGAAATGGAGCGGGCCCGGATGGGGATCGCCGCGGAGTAGTTACTCACCGGCGCCTCATGATATGAGTGAAACTCAATGTTGGAGGCGCCGATGGGACCAATTACGAAGCGTTCGCAAAGCAAGGTCGTTCAGAAGGACGGCGTCCGGATGGTGGTTATTCCGGAAGAGTTCTTTCTGATCGGCGAAGAGGTAACGGTCCTTCAGGATCGAGACGGCACAATCTCCATCTACCCGGCAGAAGAGCATGCCGCAGAAGAGTTGTACGCAAGGTTTAATCCGTTCGTTGAATGGAAAAACGAGACTTGGCCTGTTGAGACGCCGAAGTTGGACATAGATTGAACTGGCTGCGCTGACGAAAGAGGCGGTCATGAGTGTAAGGGAAGACAGCAGCATGGGTAAGGTAACAGGGTTTCTGGAAATCGACCGGCAGGTAGCCAAGTATCAGCCGGCGTCGGATCGTATCCGGCATTTCCGCGAATTCACAATCCCGATGTCGGACCCGGAAGTGCAGAAACAGGCCGCGCGCTGCATGGACTGTGGCATCCCCTATTGCCATGGCCCGACCGGTTGTCCCGTGCACAACCAGATCCCCGACTGGAACGACCTCGTCTACAACAACAACTGGGAAGCGGCGATCCAGAACCTGCATTCGACCAACAACTTCCCCGAGTTCACCGGCCGCGTATGCCCCGCGCCCTGCGAGGAAGCCTGCACGCTGAATCTCGAGGATACGCCTGTCGCCATCAAGACCGTCGAGCAGGCGATCGCCGACAAGGCCTATGAGCTCGGCTTCATCCGGCCGCAGCCGGCCGCCGTTCGCACCGGCAAGAAGGTGGCGATCATCGGCTCCGGCCCTGCCGGCATGGCGGCTGCGCAGCAGCTGGGTCGAGCTGGTCACGAGGTTCATGTCTACGAGCGCGAGAGCAAGGCCGGCGGCCTGCTGCGCTATGGCATTCCCGACTTCAAGATGGAGAAGAACTTCATTGATCGTCGTGTCGAGCAGATGTCCGGCGAAGGCGTGACCTTCCACTACGGCGTCAATGTCGGCGTCGACCTGAAGGTCGAGCAGCTCATCGCTGATCATGACGCGGTTCTCTACTGCGGCGGTTCGGAAACCCCGCGCGAGGCCGGCATCCCGGGCACCGAGCTTTCGGGCGTCCACGACGCGATGCCTTACCTCGTGCAGCAGAACAAGCGCGTCGGCCGCGAAAACATCGACAGCGTCGGCTGGGCATCGGATCCGATCCTAGCAGGCGCCAAGCATGTCGTCGTCGTCGGCGGTGGTGATACCGCATCGGACTGCGTCGGCACGGCGTTCCGCCAGGGGGCCGTGAAGGTCACCCAGCTCGACATCCGCCCGCAGCCGCCGGAAAAGGAAGACAAGCTCGCGGTATGGCCTTTCTGGGCCACAAAGATGCGCACCTCCTCCAGCCAGGCCGAAGGCGCTGTCCGCGAATTCCAGGTGGCGACGCTCGAGTTCATCGGCGAAGACGGCGTCTTGACCGGCGTCAAGTGCTGCGAAGTCGACGAGCGCCGCAAGCCGATCGCCGGCACGGAGTTCATCATCAAGGCCGACCTCGCCTTCATCGCCATCGGCTTCAGCGGCCCGTTCACCACGAGCGTGCTCAAGGAACTCGACGGCAAGCTTGTTCTCAACACGGACCGTCGCGGCTCGACCAATGTCGTTGCCAACGATAAGGACTACAAGACCTCGGTCGACAAGTTCTGGACGGCGGGCGACGTGCGCCGCGGCCAGTCGCTGGTCGTCTGGGCGATCCGTGAAGGTCGTCAGGCGGCCCGCGCCATCGACGAGGCGCTGATGGGCTCGACGGTTCTGCCGCGGTAAGCGCCAGGACGCTTTGACTGATTTTATCTCGGGGCCGCCTTGCGCGGCCCCGAAGTCGTTTGTGGGCAAGGGCCGCAAAGGCGGAGTGTGTGGTGAAATTTACCGTTGCGTACTTTTCGGACAGACAGATCGTGGCCAATCTCCTTCCCAGGGAGACATGCGATGTTTCACAAACAAGTGACTATTGTCGCCGCGCTTGTATCCGTGTTGGCAACGGGTAATCAAACCTTTGCGGCGAGCCCTATTGGCGAAAGCGAAATCAGCCAGGCCTATATTTACCTCCTCGGGAGATTGCTGATCACCCGACAGCAGCAACTCGACTTTCGCGAAGGTTTCAGGTGGAACGAACTCGTCCATCGCAGGCCAGGTGCGGTCGACTGGCCCAACCCAAACCTAGATGTGGCCTATTCCGAGGCGTGGGTAGCGGTCGACAACACGAGTTGCACCATTGTCACCGTCCCGAAGATCGAAGATCGATACTACACGGTTCAGTTCCTCAACGGATGGGGTGAAACCCTCGCCAACATCAACGAGCGTGTTTTCCCCAACAGGCGCTCCGGCGATTTCGCGATGTGTCTGAGAGGTGCCAAGGTCGACCTGCCTCCCGACGCCATGCGCATCGATCTTCCCGTCGAGCACTCTCGTGTCCTTGCACGTGTCGCGCTCGGCAGCGATCCGGAGCGCGCCGTCGAACTGCAGCACCAGTTCAAGCTGCGGGCGACCGGAAGCCCGAAATTGCCCGCTATCCCGAAGACCCCGGTTTGCGAACTGGAACATCTTCCAGGTGTAGAGGCGTTTGACGCGGCCTTGGTGGCGCTCGACAGCGAGCAGGACATAAATCCTGGTTTGGAACAACTGCAAGAGCACGCCCGGATGATCGCAGCCGAAATCAAGGGCAACGCGAAAGACCGCGAGCGGGTCGATGCGGTCATCAAACAGCTAGCGCTTCCCGAGATCGCCAAGGCCGGCCTCACCATTGGTCATGGGGTCGTTCACAATGGTTGGGCCAGACCCGGTGTCGTCGGAGAGTACGGTCTGGACTATATCGCGCGAACGCTCGTGAACAACGGCGGCATATGGGCTAACGTCAAGCCGGAAGTGCTGTATTACCGGGGAGGAAAGGACGAAAGTGGCGCTGACTTGACTGGCGACCACACCTACAAGATGATTTTCCCCAAAGACGCGCTGCCTTCGCGATTTGCAAAATACTTCTGGTCGGTCATCGCTGTCGACAATGTGCGTTTTCGGGTCTTGCCCAATTCGATCAACCGGTTTCTGCTCAATGAACAGACCAACCCGCAATATGGGCCGGATGGGTCGCTGACACTGTACTTCGCCATGGAGAAGCCCGCTGATGCTCCCGACGGAAACTGGCTGCCCATCCCAAGAGGTCAGAAGTTCAGGCTAACCTTCCGCTTCTACGGGCCACTCGATGGTGTTGCCAATGGCACCTATTGGCCCCCTGCGCTCGTAAAGATCGACTGACGATACGGCAAGGCTGCGGCACACAATAGAAAGAACGCCCCCCAAAGTGTTTCATCTAGGGGGCGTCTTCTATTTTAGCCTGACCTAGTAATGAACCGACAGGCTATCGATCGGCTTGGTCTTCGGCGGCGCGAACTTCGTCAGGTTGATGCCTTCAACAGCGACGCGGTACTCCTCGATGCTCGGTGTCCGACCGAGGATCGCCGACAGTACCACCAGCGGCGTGGATGCGAGCAGCGATTCACCCTTCTTCTCGGCGGTGTCTTCAACCACGCGGCCCTGGAACAGGCGGGTCGAGGTGGCGAGAACGGTGTCGCCCTTCTCGGCCTTTTCCTGGTTGCCCATGCACAGGTTGCAGCCCGGACGCTCGAGATAGAGGATGTTCTCGTACGCGGTGCGGTTCGATGTCTTCGGCTTCACGTCATCGAATTCGAAGCCCGAATACTTCTGGAGGATTTCCCAGTCGCCTTCGGCTTTCAGCTCGTCGATGATGTTGTAGGTCGGTGCGGCGACGACGAGTGGCGCCTTGAACTCGACCTTGCCTTCGTTCTTCTCGATGTTCTTCAACATCTGGGCAACGATCTTCATGTCGCCCTTGTGCACCATGCACGAACCGACGAAACCGAGATCCACCTTCTTGGTGCCGCCGTAGTAGGAGACCGGGCGGATCGTGTCGTGGGTGTAGCGGCGCGAGACGTCTGCGTTGTTGACGTCGGGGTCGGCGATCATCGGCTCGTCGATCAGGTCGAGGTCGACGACCACTTCGGCGAAGTACTTGGCATTATCATCCGGCTTGAGCGCCGGCTTTTCGCCCGAACGAATCTCGGCAATGCGGCGATCGGCCTTGGCGATCAGGCCCTTCAGGGTTTGCGCCTCATTGTCCATGCCCTTGTCGATCATGATCTGCATGCGCGACTTGGCGATCTCGAGAGACTCGATCAACGTCTCGTCTTCCGAAATGCAGATCGATGCCTTGGCCTTCATCTCGGCCGTCCAGTCGGTGAAGGTGAAGGCCTGGTCGGCGAGCAGCGTGCCGATGTGGACTTCGATGATGCGGCCCTGGAAGACGTTGTCGCCGTGCTGCTTGAGCATCTGCGCCTGGGTGGCGTGCACGACGTCGCGGAAATCCATGTAGGGCTGCATGGTGCCCTTGAAGGTGACCTTGACCGACTGAGGGATCGGCATGGTGGCTTCGCCGGTGGCGAGCGCCAGCGCCACAGTGCCGGAGTCGGCACCGAAGGCGACGCCCTTCGACATACGCGTATGGCTGTCGCCGCCGATGATGATGTCCCAGTCGTCCACGGTGATGTCGTTCAGCACCTTGTGGATGACGTCAGTCATCGAGTGGTAGACGCCCTTCGGGTCACGCGCGGTGATGACGCCGAAATTGTTCATGAAGGACATGAGCTTGGGGATGTTGGCCTGAGCCTTCTTGTCCCAGACCGATGCCGTGTGGCAGCCCGACTGATAGGCGCCGTCGACCAGCGGCGAAATGACGGTTGCCGCCATCGCTTCCAGTTCCTGCGCGGTCATCAAGCCGGTGGTGTCCTGAGAGCCGACGATATTGACCTTGACGCGCACGTCGGAGCCGGCATGCAGCACCTTGCCGGGTGTCACGCCAACAGCGTTGCGGTTGAAGATCTTCTCGACCGCCGTCAGGCCCTGACCGTCGATCGCGATTTCCTTGTTCGGCGCGAAGACCGGGGTCGCTTCGACACCGAGCGTCTGGGCGGCGAATGTCTGGAGCTTCTTGCCGAAGACGATGGCGTACGACGAGCCGGCCTTCATGAACTCCATCTTCTGCGGCGTGAAGGAAGACGTGACATCGACCAGCTCGTTGCCGGCCTCGTCGCGCAGCTTCTTGTTCTTCGCGTCGATCTTCAGCACGGTACCGGTTTCGACCGAGAACTTCTGGTCAAGGATCGGGTTACCTTCGTTGTTGAGGACCGGCTTGCCGCTTTCGTCGAGCTTCTTGACCCAGTTCTTCAGGTTGAGGCCGATGCCGCCGGTAACGTCGACGGTGGTCGCGAAGATCGGCGAGATGCCGTTTGTGCCGGCGACAACAGGGGCGAAATTGACGAAGGGCACGTAGGGGCTCGCTTGCTTGCCGGTCCACAGCGCCACGTTGTTGACGCCGGACATGCGCGAGGAGCCGACGCCCATCGTACCCTTTTCGGCGATCATCATGACCCGCTTGTCCGGGTGCTGCTGCTGCAGGGCGACGATCTCGGCCTGCGCCTCAGGCGTGATCATGCACTGGCCGTGCAGCTCACGGTCGGAGCGCGAGTGCGCCTGGTTGCCCGGGGAGAGAAGGTCGGTCGAGATGTCGCCTTCGGCGGCGATGAAGGTCACGACCTTGATCTCGTCCTCAACTTCGGGAAGCTTGGTAAAGAACTCCGCCTTGGCGTAGCTCTCGAGAACATCCCTGGCGACGGCATTGCCGGCCTTGTACGCATCGCGCAGACGGAACATGTCGGCGTCGTAGAGGAAGACCTGGGTCTTCAGCACGTCGCCGGCCTGACAGGCAATTTCGGCATCGTTGCCAAGCGCGACGTCGAGCAGCACTTCTACCGACGGGCCACCCTTCATGTGAGACAGCAATTCGAGGGCGAATTTCGGGGTGATCTCGGGGACAATGGTCTCGCCGAGGATGATCTTCTTCAGGAAGGCGGCCTTGACGCCTGCGGCGCTCGTCGTGCCCGGCAGCGTGTTGTAGATGAAGAACTTCAGTGCATCGGCGCGGTGTTCGCTGCCGGAGTCCTCGATCAGTGTGATGATCTCGCCGGTGAGCGCACCATCATCGATCGGCTTGGGAGCAAGCCCTTGGGTTTCTCTGCTTTTGATCTCGGCCAGGTAATCCAAATAAAGGTTCATCGCGATTCCAACGTCGTAAGGTGTCGGCACTGAGAGCAGCGCCAAGGGCGGCAGTGTTATCCGGCTTGAGTTCTTATAGGTTTCGTGCGCGTCAACCAAGGCCAAGTGCGAAGATAGCAGGCTTCGGCAAAAAAAATCTTACCGGCATTGGGGCTCACCGGTCGTGGTGGTCATATGGACGTGATGGATAGGCAGGCGCGACGGGCCTGACCCCACCTGAAACGCAAGCGATCTACTTTGTCGAAACCTCAGGTTCCGCCTTTGCGGAGGTGATGCGGTAGTCGTCGACACGGCCGGTGGGGGCGGGAGCCATCTCGCCTTGCTCGACAAGCAGGTCGCGCGGCGATTTGCCGTTGCCCGTCGGCAGCGCCCTGCCGCCGAGCAGTTCGGTTCCGCCGTCGAGATTGGGGTCGGACAGGCTGATCGGCTCGGTGCGGCCGACGGTATTCGCCGGCAGGTCCAGGCCCGGACCATTGCCGGTATCGAGACGCACGAGATCGGGGCTCGCCTGAGTGCCGAGAATGCGGCGTGCGGGCTTTTCAACGTAGAAGGCGAGCTTGCGGCGGCCGGCATCGGTGAGGTTGATGCCATCGGATGTGCGCAGGCGCACCTGCTGGCCGTTGATGTCGGAACCGGTAACGATGAAATCGCCGCCTTCGCTGACGAAACCGTCCCATATATCGACGAATTCGGCGCCGACTGATTCCGCCTGCTTGCGGTAGAGCAGGTTCATCTGCACGGCATCCGCCGTCATCGACGGCGAATCGAATGCGGGCAGGCCGACCCAGAGGAGCGGGATCTTGCGGGATGTCACCTGCTTGCCGAAGGCGACGACGCGGCGCTGGTACTCGGCGTACCAGCCATCCGTGCGGAACTTCTCCTTGCCGACGTCGGTGACCATCTGCTGGCGGTCGTTGGCGCCGAGCATGACGACGACCATGGCGGGTTTGGCCTCGTCCATGAATTTCGTCAGCTGGGCTGGCCAGTTGTAATAGTCGTCTCGAACGAGGCCGGAGGAGACGTTGCTATGGGTCTCGATGACAATGCCGGGCGAATCCTGGAACGCGGCTTCGAGGCCGACGCCGAGGCCGCCGGCCAGGAAATCGCCGACGACGAGAATCTTCTGAGCGTTGTCCAGTTTCTGAACGGCCTTTTCCTCGGGCACGACAGGCGCTGACGGGCGTGGTGTAGCGACGGCCTTGGGTGCGACCTTCTTCTTGGGAACGACCTGTCGGCGCGGGGCGGCGTTCTGCCCGGGCGGGGGCGCCGGATATTCGTCGATGTAGCGGCGGCCAAGGAAGAAATCGAGGATCGACCGGCGCTGGTAATAGCGCTCCTGGGCTTCCGCGACATTGAGGGGCGGCATGACGGCTGCGGTGACGACCAGCACGGTCGCGCCCAGCGCGCCCAAACGCAGTGTTGGCCGGTTTACTCGTTTACGCATCGTCAGCAGCCTCGCATCTGCCGTATTCTCGCATGGAGTGCGGACCGGCGTCCACACCCTGTTGTCGGTGGCGGTGCTTTATCCCACCGGCTGTCCGTGCTCTTTGCCCGCGCTTACTTGCGCAGGGCTTTCAGCAGCGGCAGCGAGGGTTCGCCGTCCTGTTCTAGACCCATGCGCGCCTGGACGGCGGCGATGGCGGCCTTCGAGCCGCTGCCGAAGTTGCCGTCGACCTCGCCGTCATAATAGCCGAGCGTCTTCAGGCGGGTCTGCAACTCGAACTTTTCCTTGACGTCGAGCGTGCCGCCCGGACGCGGCCAGCGCTGCTGCATGCCGCCATAGCCGGCGATCTCGTCGGCCAGGAGGCCAACGCCGATCGCGTAGCTGTCGGAGGCGTTGTACTTCTTGATCGTGAAGAAGTTGCTTGTCATCAGGAACCCCGGACCGTCGCCGCCGGCCGGCATCTTCAGGACAGCCCTGGTGCCGCCGTCGCGAAAGCCCTTGCCACTCGGGCGCTTCATGCCGAGCGATGCCCATTGCGACAGCGTGTAGGTCTTGCCGACATACTTGCGGGCGCTGTCGGGAACGACGACCTCGTAGCCCCAGGTCTTGCCCTTCTCCCAGCCGTTCTTCATCAGAAGGTTGGCGGAGGTGGCGAGCGCGTCGGGAACCGAGTTCCAGATATCGCGGTGGCCGTTGCCGTCGGCGTCGACGGCGTAAAGCAAGTAGCTGGTCGGAATGAACTGGGTGTGGCCCATGGCACCTGCCCAGGAACCGGTCATGCCGTCGGGCGAGATATCACCGTTCTGCAGGATCTTCAGGGCGGCGATCAGCTGCTTCTGTGCGAACTTGGCGCGCTTCTGGTCGGCATAGGCCAGCGTTGCCAATGCGCGGGGCACGTAATGTAGGCGGTCATCCTTGGCAAGAACGGCGCCGTAGTTCGATTCCATCGACCAGATGGCGAGCAGAATCGTCTTGTCGACACCGAAATGGCGCTCGATCGAATTCAACGTGGAGGCGTGTTTCGCCGCCATCTGGCGACCAATCTGAACGGTATAAGGATTTACACGAGAATCCACATAATCCCAGATTTTAGTCGTAAATTCAGGCTGATAGGCAGCCTTCTCGAGGACCGTCGGGTCCGGATCGCTCACACCGGCGAAAGCTTTACGATAGGTTGCCTTGCTGATGCCACTTTGAGCGGCTGTTTGATAAAAGTCCGCGATCCACTTCTGGAACCGCTGGTCGGCTTTCGCGTTTTGCGGGACCAGACCGGCAGACGCGGTCAAGATGAATGCGAGAGCAAGACCACGAAGGGAGTTTCTGTGATTTTGAGTCATCGGCGGTCATCCGTCCTTTCGTTTCAGGCACAGCGGAACGCGCAGTTCCGTTCAGGCCGAAGACTAACCGAACGGAGTCAACAAAATCTTTACCATGACTAAAGAACGCAGTCACTCATTTGCAAAAACGTAGCAGATCTTATCTACTCGGGACAAAATTTCCTTTCATTTCAAGCGATAACGATATCGCAGGAGGATTGTGTGGCAGAGCATAAAAAAGTTCGCAAAGCAGTATTTCCGGTCGCTGGCCTCGGGACTCGTTTCCTTCCGGCTACGAAGGCCGTTCCCAAGGAAATGCTGACCGTCGTCGACAAGCCCATCATTCAATACGTGGTGGACGAGGCGCTTGAGGCGGGTATCGAGCATTTCGTGTTCGTGACCGGGCGCAACAAGCACATCATCGAAGACTACTTCGACATCCATTTCGAACTCGAGCAGACGCTGCGCGAACGGTCCAAGAAGGCCGAGATCACGCTGCTCGCCGGCCAGTTGCCCAAGGCTGGTACGGTGAGCTTCACGCGTCAGCAGGAGCCGCTCGGTCTCGGCCATGCCGTATGGTGCGCCCGCGAAATCATCGGCAACGAGCCGTTCGCCCTGCTTCTTCCCGACATGATCATGAAGAGCGAAGGCAAGGGCTGCATGAAGGGCATGATCGACCTTTATGCACAGAGCGGCGGCAACATCATCGCCGTCGAAGAGTGCGAGCCAGACCAGGCCCACAAGTACGGCATCGTTGGCGTCGGCGACGCGATCGGCGACGGCTTCCGCATCACCGACATGGTCGAGAAGCCCGCCAAGGGCACCGCGCCGTCCAACTTCTTCATCAACGGCCGCTACATCCTGCAGCCCGAGGTCTTCAAGATCCTCGAGACCCAGGAACGCGGCGCCGGCAACGAGATCCAGTTGACCGACGGCATGCTGAAGCTGCTCAAGGACCAGGCTTTCGCCGGCTACCACTTCAAGGGCACGACCTACGACTGCGGCGCCAAGGATGGCTTCATCCTCGCCAACGTCGCCTTCGCTCTCGAGCGCGCGGATATCCGCCCGACCGTGATCGACGGTTTCAAGGACCTGCTGAAGGGTATCTGATCGTTCATATGACGAAAAAGGCCGCGCTTCGAAGGGAGCGCGGCCTTTTTTGTTTCGTCCGTTGCGTTCAGCGCTTCAGCTTCAGGCCGACGCCCGCCCGCCACTGCTGGGAATCGCTGCCCTCCTTGCGGGAGGTGAGCTCGTAGCCGATCGTGCTGGTCAGATCGAGATAGCGGTTGATGTTCCAGGTCAGCCCCGCGCTTGTCGTGTAGACCGTTTCGTCGCTGGTGCTGCTGTCCGACGGATAGTCCCGGAGCGTGATGCCGCCGAGAACCGTGCCCGTAAGATTGTCGCGCAGCTGGTGGGCGATGGTCGTCGTCAATGCATGCGAGACATAGCCGGATTCGCCTGCGGTGGTGGAGGGCTGGATGCTGGTCTGCAGGCCGAAATTGACGTCCGTGCCGCGCAGCGGCGACCACAGCAGGTTGGCGTCGATGACGGCTGCGTCTATGTCGGAGAGACGATCGTCGTCGAAGGTCGCGATCTCGTAGCCAACGCCGACTTCGCCGCGCAGCTTCTCGCCCATGTCGATCTCGACGCCAGCCTTGGCGCCGTAGCTTTGCCCGGAGCGGCGGTAGCCCTGGGCATCGGCGGTCTCGTCGTAGACGGTCTTGCCTATACTGGCCTCGATGAAGGGAATGAGCGCGGGGGAAAGCTCATAGCCGATGCGGCCGCGGAGGGTGCCTGATGTCTGGTCGCGATCGCTGAGGGAGACGGTGGTGCCGTCCGAGAGCGTGGCGTCGGAATAGATCGTGCGGCTGAGTTCGAGCCCGGTGCTCCCCCGAAGGATGCCGAAGTCGCGCTCGATCGAGGCGCCGACGTCGAACTGCTGGACGTCGGATTGCTTGTCGGCATCCTGCAGTGCGTTCGGGTCGTCGGTATCCTCGCGGTAGAAGTGGTAGCCGGTCGTCAGATGCGCTGTCGTATCCTGCGGCAGATCGAGCCGGAGATCGCCATTGATCTTGAAGTCGGGCTGTTCTTCGCCCGTGCCGCCGATGTTCTTCTGCCAGGCGCCTTCCGTGGTGACCGTCAACTGGTGCAGCGCCCAGTCCGAGGTCAGCGTCGTTAGCATGTCGGTTTCGAGGAAGGTCCGGCTGGTCTTGGTGCCGCCGTCGCGCTTCGTTTCGCCGTTGATGCTCTGGGTGACGGTCGGGCGGAGCACGAAGGTGCCGATGCGGATGCCCGGCGTCTCCTCGGTAGCGATGTTCGGCTCGGGCTTGCGCGCCGGCAGGCGCTCGTCGATCGGCGCTTCGCGGGTGTTGAGGCGCATCATGTCCTCGTCGAGGATCGAGCCGGTGGTTTCGTCGCTGACCGGCTGACCGGTCGTGGCCTGAGTTGTCGTCTGTTGCGCCGTCGTGTCGTCGCCGATCGGGGCGTTCGGGTCGGTCGATGCGGTGCCATCGGTCGGCTGGAAAAGGGGATCGTCAGCCTCAGCTGTCGATGTCGTCGCACCGGCGGCGGGGCGCGGGGTCGTCATGCCGGTGGATTGACGGGTTGTCTGCGCGGACTGGGCGAGTGCAGGTTGCGGGATCGAAAGCATGCTGGCCAGCAGCGCGGCGGACACGGCAAAGCCTGCCGCGCGGAGCGGCGTCAAACTGCTCGTGTCTTTCCAATGGACCATGAAACTGGCGTCCGGCATTCCTAGAATTCGTTACCCGAACGTAAAGCCTTGTGGTTAATCAATCGTTTCGGCCGGATCACGCCTATTGCTCCGGATGATGCTGACAGCGGGTGGAGCCGATGGACTTGCGGCAGGAAAACCGGTAGGCAGGGGCATGAACAGAAGAGCTGCAAATCTCATCGAAAACGGCGTTCTCGCTTCCGCCAAGCGCACTGTCCGTACCGAGAAACGAGCCCTGGAAGCGCTGGAGCTTGCCTTCGACGATGGCCTTGCCGGGCCGTTCCTGCGGGCCGTCGAGACGATCTCTGCCATATCAGGCCGGGTGGTGGTGACGGGTGTCGGCAAGAGCGGCCATATCGGCGTCAAGATCGCCGCGACGCTGGCCTCCACCGGAACGCCCGCCTTCTTCGTGCATGCTGCCGAAGCCAATCACGGCGATCTCGGCATGATCGGCGCGACGGATGCCGTTATCGCTCTTTCCAAGGGTGGCGAGAGTGCGGAACTGCGCAACGTCATCGCCTATACGCGCCGCTTTTCCATCCCGCTGATTGCGTTGACCTGCGCGGAAAAATCCTCGCTCGGCAGTGCTGCCGATATCGTGCTCCTGATGCCGAACGAGGAAGAGGCCTGCCCGCACGGCCTGGCGCCGACGACCTCGACGATGCTGCAGCTGGCGCTGGGCGATGCGCTGGCGATCGCTTTGCTCGATGCACGCGGCTTCACGGCGCGTGACTTTCATGTCTTTCATCCGGGCGGCAAGCTCGGCGCGGCACTCAGCCATGTCGCCGATGTCATGCACACCGGCGATAGCGTGCCGCTGGTGGCCAGGGGCACGCCATTGCCCGAGGCGATCTCGACGCTGTCGCGCAAGCATTTCGGCTGCGTCGGCATTCTCGATGAGGATGGGCGGCTTTGCGGTATCGTGACGGAAGGCGACCTTGCGCGCAATCTGACGCGCAACCTGTCGGAACTCATCGTCGACGATATCATGACGCGCTCACCGAAAACGGTAAAGCCGAACGTGCTCGCTACCGCGGCGCTGGCCCTGCTGAACAAGCACAGCATCGGCGCGCTCATCGTCGTCGATGACGACAACAGGCCGGTCGGGCTCATTCATTTCCATGATCTGCTGAGGATCGGCGTGGCTTGAGCCTCGCCCTGATCCATCCTGCTTGACGCGGCTTTAGAGGTAAGCTCTCAAGCTTCCTCGACCGTGAGGTCGCGGCCGTTGCTCGATATGACCTTGACCCTTGCGCCGACCGGCAGATCCGGGCCGCTCACCTTCCATTGGGTGTCATCGAGCTTGATGCGGCCACGTCCTTCGACGATCGGCTCGGCGAGCGTGGCGGTGCGACCGACGAGGCTGGCGCCGCGCTGGTTGAGGAAGGGCTCGTCCGTCTCGCCGTGATCGCGTGTCAGCTTGCGGCCGATGAAGGTGGCGGCGACGGCGAAGGCGGCGAACAGGATCGCCTGCAGCTGCCAGACCCAGAAGGCGCTATCCCAGAAGAGCAGCGAGAGCGCGCCGACGGCGATTGCCGCCAGCCCGATCCAGACGAGGAAAAAGCCGGGCACCAGCATCTCGGCGGCGAGCAGCACGAGGCCGACGACCCACCAGCTCCACGGCCCCAGTTCCGACGTGATGGCAGCCAGCATCGATCAGCGCTCCGGGTTCGGGTTGAACGGGTTGACCTGCGGCGTCGTGCGCGGGGCCTGGACCTGACGCGGGGCAGGGGCTGCGGGCGGATTGTCGTCGCCGCCGAAGACTTCCTTGGCGATGGCGCCGATGCCGCTCAGCGAGCCCAGAATGGCGGAGGCCTCGATCGGCATCAGCACGACCTTGGAATTGTTGCCCGAGCCGATCGCGGTCAGCGCCTCGGTGTATTTCTGCGCCACGAAGTAGTTGATCGCCTGCACGTCGCCGGCGGCGATCGCTTCGGAAACCATCTTGGTGGCCTTGGCTTCGGCCTCGGCCAGGCGTTCGCGCGCCTCGGCGTTGCGGAAGGCGGATTCGCGCTGGCCCTCGGCCTGCAGGATCGCCGACTGCTTGGCGCCCTCGGCGCGCAGGATCTGGGCGTTCCTCGAGCCTTCGGCTTCCAGCACCTGGGCGCGCTTCTCGCGCTCGGCCTTCATCTGGCGGGCCATGGCGTCGACGAGATCGCGCGGCGGCTGGATGTCCTTGATCTCGACGCGGGTGACCTTGATGCCCCAGGGCTGCACGGCGTCGTCGACGACGCGCAGCAGGCGATCGTTGATCGCGTCGCGGTTGGAGAGCAGTTCGTCGAGATCCATCGAGCCCATGACCGAGCGGATGTTGGTCATGGTCAGGTTGAGGATGGCGTTTTCGAGGTTGGAGACCTGATAGGCCGCCTGCGCGGCGTTGAGAATCTGGTAGAAGGCGACGGCATCGGCCGAGACGGAGGCGTTGTCGCGGGTGATGACTTCCTGCGTGGGGACGTCGAGCACCTGCTCCATCACGTTCATGCGGGCGCCGACGCGCTCGATGAAGGGGGTGATGATGTTGAGGCCGGGACCCAGCGTGCGGGTGTAGCGGCCGAAGCGCTCGACGGTGTACTGATAGCCCTGCGGGACCGTCTTGATGCCGGCGAAGAGCACCAGGATGACGAAGACCACCAGTGCGATGACCACGATGTCGAAGCCGCCCAAAACCATGAAATACCTCCCCAAAACCCGAATCGAATAGCCGCACCTTAGCCGAGACGATTTCAAAAGCCACGCTCTCAGGTCGTCGTGCAGCCTTGCCCTTCAGATATGGGAGTTCGATTGGTTCTTCACAATGCGGTCCCTTTGGCCTAGAACGCGCCTATCCGGTCGCAGCCCACCCGGTCAAAACAAGGGATCACACATCATGAAGACTATCGTCATCTGCTCCGGCGGATTGGACTCCGTTTCGCTTGCGCACAGGATCGCCGCGGAACAGCAACTCATCGGCCTGCTCTCCTTCGATTACGGCCAGCGCCACCGCAAGGAACTCGACTATGCGGCGGCCTGCGCCATTAGGCTCGGCGTGCCGCATCAGATCATCGACATCAGGCCGATTGGCAGCCACCTCACCGGCTCGGCGCTGACCGACGATATCGACGTCCCCGACGGCCATTATGCCGAGGAGACGATGAAATCGACCGTGGTGCCGAACCGCAACGCCATCATGCTCGCCATCGCCTTTGGGCTAGCCGCCGCGCAGAAGGCGGATGCGGTCGCCGTCGCGGTGCATGGCGGTGACCATTTCATCTATCCGGATTGCCGCCCCGGTTTCATCGACGCATTCCAGGTGATGCAGGATGCGGCCCTCGACGGCTATGCCAGCGTCCGGCTGCAGGCGCCTTATGTCAACGTCAGCAAGGCGGACATCGTGACCGATGGGGAAAAGCACGGGACGCCGTTTGCTGAGACTTGGTCCTGCTACAAGGGCGGGGCGCGCCATTGCGGGCGTTGCGGCACCTGTGTCGAGCGGCGCGAGGCGTTTCATCTCGCCGGCGTGACCGATCCCACTGAATACGACGATCCCGATTTCTGGAAAGCGGCGACCTCGGGCTTTGCGGCCACGGAGGTGTAGGCTCGTGTTCCGCATCACCAAGGAATTCCACTTCTCCGCCTCGCACCAGCTGTCGCATCTGCCCTGTGATCACCAGTGCGCGCGGCTGCATGGGCATAACTATATCGTCGTCGTCGAGCTTGCGGCTTCAGAGCTCAATGCGGACGGCTTCGTGCGCGACTATCACGAGCTGTCGCCGCTGAAGCGCTATATCGACGAGCGCTTCGATCACCGGCATCTGAACGAGGTGCTTGGTCATGATCGTGTCACGTCGGAATATCTCGCCAAGCATTTCTACGACTGGTGCAAGGCGATCCTGCCGGAGACGTCGGCCGTTCGGGTCAGCGAGACGCCGAAGACGTGGGCGGAGTATCGGCCATGAGCGCCGATCACAAGATCCGCGTCAGCGAGATCTTCGGGCCGACGATCCAGGGTGAGGGCGTGCTGATCGGCCTGCCCACGGTGTTCGTGCGCACCGGCGGCTGCGATTACCGCTGTTCGTGGTGCGATACGCTGCATGCCGTCGACAGCGAATACCGCGATCAGTGGACGCCGATGTCGGTGGACGAGATCTGGGCGGAGGTCGTTTCGCTCTCGGGCGGGCAGCCGCTCACCGTCTCCCTCTCCGGCGGCAACCCTGCGATCCAGCCGCTCGGGCCGCTCATTGCGCGCGGACATGGCGAGGGCTATCGGTTCGCGCTGGAGACGCAGGGCAGTGTCGCCAGAGATTGGTTTGCCGATCTCGACACGCTGGTCTTGAGCCCGAAGCCGCCGTCGAGCGGCATGGAGACGGACTGGGCGCTGTTCGAGGACTGTTTGCGGAAGGCCGCCGGCGGGCCTGAGATCGCGCTGAAGATCGTCGTGTTCGATGAGCGGGATTATCGATATGCGCGGGAGGCTTCCGCGCGGTATCCGGATCTGCCGGTTTACCTGCAGCCCGGAAACCACACGCCGCCGCCTGCCGATGACGATGATGCCAGGATCGATATCGATGGGATCATGGAGCGGATGTTGTGGCTGGTGGGGAAGGTGACCGAGGATCGGTGGTTTTCGGCGCGGGTGTTGCCGCAACTGCATGTGTTGTTGTGGGGGAACCGGCGGGGGGTGTGAGTGGTCTTTTTGGGGCTCGATAAAAAGACCCCTCCCAACCCTCCCCACAAGGGGGAGGGCTTAACCTAGCCTCGCCCTCGGTGCGCAATTGAGGCAGTCGAGTGCCGCGGGTCTTCTCCCCCCTTGTGGGGGAGATGGCCGGCAGGCCAGAGGGGGTGTTGCTGGTCGCAGCGTAACTTATCTCAAACCCACCCCAACAATTCCCGCCGCACCACCTTCTCCAGCACCGCCATTCCATCCTCGCTGTCGTTCAGACACGGAATATGCGCGAACTTCTCGCCGCCGTTCTCATGGAACGAATGTGCCGCCTGCTCGGCGATCTCTTCCAACGTCTCCAGACAGTCGGAGACGAAGCCGGGGTTCAGCACCGCGATCTTCTTCACGCCGTCCTTGGCGAGCTGCTCCACCGTCTTGTCGGTATAGGGCTGCAGCCATTCCTCCGGGCCGAAGCGGGACTGGAAGGTGATCATGAACTGGTCCTTCGACAGGCCAAGCTTTTCGCGCAGCAGGCGGCCGGTCTTCTGGCACTGGCAGTAGTAGGGGTCGCCCTTCTGGAAGTAGGACATGGGGATGCCGTGGAAGGAGGCGATGATCTTTTCCGGTTGCCAGTCCAGCGTCGACAGATGCCGGGTGATCGAGTTGGCGAGCGCCTCGATGTAGGTGTCGTCGTCGTGGTAATCGGGCACGGTGCGCAGCGCCGGCTGCCAGCGCATCTTCAACAATTGCTGGAAGGCCTTGTCGTTGACCGTCGCGGTGGTGGCGGCTGCATATTGCGGATAGAGGGGGAACAGGACGATACGATCGCAGCCGTCGTCCTTCAGCGCCTGGATGCGCGAGGCGATCGATGGCGTGCCATAGCGCATGGCCCAGTCGACCTTGACGTTCGGCAAGTCCTTCAACCGCTCGGCCATCAGCTCGGACTGGCTGCGGGTGTAGGTGCGCAGGTAGCTTTCGTCCTTCTCCTTGTTCCAGATCAGCTCATAGGCCTTGCCGACCTTGCCCGGGCGGGTGTTCAGGACGATGCCGAAGAGGATCGGATACCACTTCCACGGCGACCATTCGATGACGCGTTTGTCGGTCAGGAATTCCTTGAGATAGCGGCGCATCGAGATGTAGTCGGTACCATCAGGCGTGCCGAGATTGACGAGCAGGACGCCCACTTTGCCATAGTTCACCTGCGGGTGGTTCGCCGGATGGTGCGTGGTATCAACGGTCGTCATTCAAACCTCAGGTCAGCTGCTCGACCGCTCATACGCGGACGAGATCGAATGGTTCACCCTATAGGAACAAAAGCCGGCCCGGGAAACCCCGGACCGGCTCGCGTCATTGGGACAAATCGTCTTACTTCCGTGCTGCCGGAAGCTTACTTGGACGGGATCTGCAGCTCCTTGCCGATGGTCAGGTGGCGCGGCGTCGGCTTGCCGTTGGCCTCGGAAATCTTCCTCCAGAGCGTGCCGTCGCCATAGAACTGCTTGGCGAGATCCCACAGCGTGTCGCCCGATGCGATGACGTGGGTGGTCGGCGTGTTCGGGGCGAGAGCTGGGGCTTCCGTGGACGGTGCCGTTGCCGCCGGGGCGGCGGGAGCGGGCGGTGCTTCCGGGGTGGCCGGTGCCGATGGTGCAGCGGGCGCGTCCGATGCCGTCGGTGCAGGCGCTGCGGCCGAAGCGGCGACCTCAGTTACGCGTCCATCCGTGTAGGGCTTGTAGGGCGAATGGGCGGCAATGAAGTCTGCCGTGACGTCGGCGAGATCGGGGCCGAAGTCATAGGCGTTCTTGCCCGCTGTCGCGAAGATGGAATAACCGTCGCCGCCAGCGCGCATGTAGTTATTGGTGACCACGCCGTAGGTCTTGGCATCGTCGAGCGGCGCAAAGTTGTCGCCGTCCTTGACGTCTGCGGAGACGACACGGCTGCCTGGCGGCTTCGACTTGTCGAAGCTGTACTTCATGCCTGCCACCTGCGGGAAGCGGCCCGCGCCTTCCTCGATCTGGCTGAGGCCGTTCTCCAGTGCCTTGCGGATATCGGCGCCAGTCAGCTGGAACGTTGCGAGCGTATTCTGGAAGGGCAGCACGGTGACGACTTCGCCCTGGGTGACGTCGCCGCCGTCGATCGAAGAGCGCAGGCCGCCGCCGTTCTGGATGGCGATCTGCATGCCCTGGCTCTTGCCGCGATCGAGCATGGCGTCGGCGACGAGGTTGCCCATCGAGCATTCCTCGACGCGGCAGACCTTGCGATCGCCTTCGATCGGGCCCTCGGAGGAGCCGATGACCTTCTTGCGCAGGTCTTCGATCGGCTTGGCGAGCTCGGTGATGCGAGCGGCGATTTCGGGATCCGGCTTGAAGGAACTGTCGATCAGGATGGGATCGCCCTTGGCTTCCTTGATCACGCCGTTGTCGTCGAAGGTGATCACGACATCGCCGAGATACTTGCTGTAGGAGGCGGCGGTGACGACAGGGACCTTATAGCCACCGGGATTGTCGACCATGGTTGGGTAGGGGCCTTCGGCCTTCGGATCGGTGTTCGACAGGAACGTGTGCGAGTGTCCACCGACGACCACATCGACATCGGGGATCTTGGCGATGGCGGAGAGGTCCCTGGTGTAACCGACATGGGTCAGCGCGATGATCTTGTTGACGCCCTCGGCCTTGAGCTTGGCGGCTTCCTTGGTAATGGCCGCGACATCGTCGGTAAACTTGATGTTCGGACCGGGGGAGGCAAGCTCCGGTGTCTCGGTGGTGACGACGCCGATGATGCCGATCTTCTGGCCGCCGATATCGAGCACGACCGAGGGTTCCGGCTTCTTCTTGATCGTCGAGGCGTCAGAGATCTCCACATTGGCGGCGGTGACGGGGAAGGCGACCTTGTCCATGAACGGCGCCAGCGCCTTTTCGCCGTCGTCGAACTCATGGTTGCCGAGCGTCATGGCGTCGAACTTGATCGCGTTGACCATCTCCAGTTCGGCCGTGCCCTTGTAGGTCGAATAGAACAGCGACCCCTGGAAATTGTCGCCGGCGTTCAGCGTCAAGACGTTCTGGCCGGCCAATGCCGCGCGGCGCTGGTCGATCGCGGTCTTCAGGCGGGCGGCGCCGCCGAAGCATTCGTTCTTGCCTTCTTCCTCGGCCGAGCAGGTGGAATCGAACTTGTTGATCGATTCAATGCGGGAGTGGAAATCGTTGATGTGCAAAATATTGAGCTGGTAATCGGCAAAGGCGGCGCTGCTCGACAGCGCCAATACGGACGCGGTCAGCAGACCGAATTGAAACGATTTCGTCATCCTGTTCTCCTGGTTTTACTGGCGGAGCCCGGACCAGACCACCGGTCCCCCATGCCTCGCCGTCCCTGCACGATCGATGGTTTCATCAACCAATAATGGCCGCAAGAGAAAAACCTGTGACAAGGGGGCGCCATTCCAAGAGCGGTAAACAAAAAAAGCTCCCGCTAGGGGAGCTTTGATCGAAGGCGCTGAAGCGGCGCTTACATGTGGCGCGTGAGGCTGAACTGCGATCCGCTGTCGGAGGTGCAGTTGAGCTGGCTCTGGGTGACCAGGGCGCAATTGACCTTGGACTGCGTCTTGCGCACCAGCGAGGTCATGTTGATCTCGACCACCGTCGGGGAGGTGTTGATGTAGGTGCCAGACGCCAGCATCTGGTTGCTGTCTGTCGTGCGGGTCGTGAAGGTGCCGGCCTGGAAGGTGGAGATGATACCGTTCGGATCGGCCCAGGAGCCTTCGACACCAACGGGCGCCGGCCGCGCGGCGACGGGCATCGGCCCCGGCGACTGCGAAACGCAGGCCGACAAGGCGGCAGAGGCGGACGCGATCACGAGGAGGATTTTGAGCTTCATAAGATTCTCCCGGAAAATTCAGGCCGAAAAGATACGTTTGGTTAAGGAACACATGGCGCGGGCTTTCCGGGAAGGCAAGGCTTCTCTGGCATCCGCGGGAATTTATACAGCCGGCGTTACAAAAATGCCCGCCTTTCGGCGGGCATTTTTGGATGTGGTTCATTCAACGATCAGCGAACGAGAATGTTCTTGAACTGCCAGGGATCCTTCGTGTCCAGGTCCTCGGGGAAGAGGCCCGGGCGACCGTCCAGCGGGGTCCAGTCGGTGTAGTGACCTTCGACCGGGCCGAGGTAGGGCAGCTGCACTTCGAGGCAGCGCTTGTAGTCGATCTCGTCGGCTTCGACGATGCCGGCCTTCGGGTTTTCGAGCGCGTAGACCATGCCGGCGAGAACCGCCGAGGTCACCTGCAGGCCGGTTGCGTTCTGGTAAGGCGCGATGCGGCGGGTTTCTTCGAGGGACAGGCGCGAGCCGAACCAGTAGGCGTTCTTCTCGTGGCCGTAGAGCAGCACGCCGAGTTCGTCGACGCCATCAACGAGTTCATGTTCGTCGAGAACGTGGTGAACCGGCTGCGCGTTGCCGCCGTTGCCGAACATTTCATGCAGCGACAGAACGGCGTCGTTTGCCGGATGGTAGGCGTAGTGGCAGGTCGGGCGGAAGGTGACTTCGCCGTCCTTGTCGCGGACGGTGAAGTAATCGGCGATCGAGATCGACTCGTTATGGGTGACGAGGAAGCCGTACTGCGGGCCGGGCGTCGGGCACCAGGTGCGGACGCGGGTGTTGGCGCCCGGCTGCTCGAGGTAGATGGCGGCCTTGCAGCCTTTCTTGTGCTTCTTGGCGTTCTTCGGCATCCAGTTCTCATGGGTGCCCCAGCCGAGTTCGGCGGGCTGCAGACCTTCGGAAATGAAGCCTTCCACGGACCAAGTGTTCCAGAAGACGTTGAGCGGCTTCGGGTTCTTGGTCAGCTGCGTGTCGCGCTCGGCGATGTGGACGCCCTTGACGCCGAGCTTCTTCATCAGCTTGGCCCAGCCTTCGCGGTCATGCTGATCCGGCTCGTCGAACTTCAGGCCGGTGTCGTTGGCAAGGTTGACCAGTGCCTGCTTCACGAACCAGGAAACCATGCCCGGGTTTGCGCCGCAGGTGGAAACGGCGGTCGTGCCGCCCGGGTTCTTCGCCTTCTCCTTGCGGAGCGTTTCGCGCAGCGCATAGTTGGTGCGGTCGGCGTTCTTCATGTTCTTGTCGAAATAGAAGCCGAGCCACGGCTCGACGACCGTGTCGATATAGAGAACGTCGAGCTTGCGGCAGAGCTTCATCAGGTCGAGCGAGCCGGTATCAACCGAGAGGTTGACGCAGAAGCCCTGGCCTTCGCCTTCAGTCAGAAGCGGCTTCAGCAGCTCCTTGTAGTTGTCCTTGGTCACATATTCCTTGATGTGACGGACGCCGTGCTGCTTGAGGATCTCCATGTCGGAGGGTTCTTCGCGCGGGTCGATGACGACCATCCGGCTCTTGTCGAACTTGAAATGGCGCTCGATCAGCGGCAGCGTGCCGCGGCCGATGGAGCCAAAGCCGATCATGACGATCGGGCCGGTAATTTCGGCATATACCGGGTGGTTCTGTTCCGTCATTCTTTTCTCCTGTGGAAGGCGAGGAAGGCGCGATCGGCCTTTAACAATTCATCTGAAATCGTTCAAATACCGCTGAGTGACCGGCTCTAACCATAAAATCACGTCACAATAAAGAGTGTTCCAGCGGGGAATGTAAATATCAGATGAAGCCGGTTCGGCTTGCAAGCGCGTGCAGCTTTGCTGCAAGTTCGCGCTTCTGCAGGGTAAGGCCCTTGTAGGCTGCCTGGTCGTCGTCGAGGCTTTCCAGCTGCGCGGCGAAACTTGAGGCGAGCCTTGGCGCCTGCGGATGGTCGGCGATGGCCGAGATCGGATCGACATAGACGCGGATCGTGAAGAGGATGTCTCCGGACTGCGGCAGCTTGCGCAGCGTCTGGCGCTCGACGCGGGCGAAGCGTTCCAAGAGCGTGAAAGGCTCGGCCTGCGGAGGGCGGCGGTGCTTCGAGAGCGGGAGGAATAGGTCGCTTGTGGTGTTCACCGACCAGTTCAGCCGTTCGACCGGCTGGGCGACCTGCAGATTGTCGAAGATGCGTGTGATCAGCGCGGCATTGCGGGTGCCTTCGCCGAAACCTGGCACATCGGCATGGATCGTCTGCATCGGCCGGCCGAACTTTTCCCGCAGCGACCACGAGGACGGGAAGGCGACGAACCCGGCAACGAGATGCCAGCCGTCGTCCTTGCGGCGCATGATGACGAGATCATCTTGTATCATCAGGCCGGCGCGGAGCAGCGGCGGCAGATAGGCGTCTTTGTCCGGGATGTCAGGACAGAGATGGGGATGGTGTTCACGCAGATGTTGCCGCAGCAGGACGAGTGCTTCCCGCTGGGCGTCTAGGGTATCGGCCACCGCCACGAAGACCTCGTCGCGGCTGCTCTCAACCAGCGCACGCTTTTCGCCGACGTAGCGGGCCCAATCGGCATCGGGCTCGATCCAACGGTTGGGGTCGAGCGGCATCAGGCCGATGGTGAAGGGTTTGGCCGTGCCGTCATATGGGGTGTAGGTCGGTGGCGTCATGGATGAACTCTAACGCTCCCGCGTTCCCTGATGAAAGACCATGCGCCACGTGCCATCGGCGTTGCGGCGCCAGATGGAGCTGCGGAGTGCGCGAACCGGCGGAGCGTCGTGGACAATGCGCTCCGAGCGATAGGTGGCAAGCACGACGTCCGGCGCCAGCGGTTGAACCTCGAAATCGGTCAGATGGCGCGTCGTGCCGTCGCTGGGCTCTTCCAGCAGGGCGACGATGATTTCCTCATAAAAGTAGAGGCGGCCGGAGCTGCCGATCTCGCGGAAATCCGATGAGAGCAGGGTTTCGAGCGAACTGCGCGTGTTGCGGACACTCTGGTCGAACAACCGTTCCTCGAGCAAGCGGATTTGGTCGCGCAGTTCGTTGCTCATTGCCTCACCCCTTCAACATCTCCAACCCGGTATTCGCGGTGGTGATCGCCACTTCCGTGATCTCGTATTCGCAGATGCCATAAACGGTAAACGGGTCGGTGGCGACGTAGGCTTCGATCTCGGCGCGGGTGCCGAGCGAGAGGATGACGCCGCCGGTGCGAGGGACCTTGCGTCCCGAAGCCTGGAACCAGCCTTTGGCATAGCCTTCTTTCACCCAGGCCATGTGCGGCTCCATGTGCTTGTCAGCCTCTTCGTTCGGCTTCACATAGGTCAGGGAGAGGATGAACATCAGATAATTCCTTTCAAGGCGTCGCGTTCCGAAACATCTGAATAATGCAAATACCCGGGAACCATCCATCTTCTTTTCAGATTTCTGTTCCAGACTGCGAATCATCGTTATCTCTACGCCCCGGAACCATCGGATGAACCAGATATCGGAGCGGCTTGCGGAATTGCAGCAGGAGAGTTCGGTCCTCATCGCGCTTTACGATCAGGACGATCGCCTGCGCTACGCGAACCCGGCATTTCGCAGCACCTATGCGCTCGATCCGGACGAATGCCCGCTGTGGGCGGACCTGATGCGGCGCAATACCCGCGAGGGAAAGGGCACGGTCATCGTCGCGACGGATTTCGAGACATGGCTGGTCTCCGCGCAATCGCGCCGCGGCAAGCTTCCGTTCCGCGCCTTCGAGACGGATGTGGTCGACGGACGCTGGCTCTGGATGACGGAGACCGTGCAGAAGGACGGCTGGATGCTTTGCATCGCCAGCGACATCACGCATCTGAAAGCCAGCGAGCGGGATGTTCGTCAGGACCGCGATTTCGCGCTGAAGGCCTCGCAGACCGACGAACTGACCAGCGTTTCCAACCGCCGCTTCATGATGAAGGCGCTCGATACTCTCGCCAACGGGCAGGCTGTGGCACAGCCGGTGGGCGGCTGCATCTGCATCATCGATCTCGACCACTTCAAGCGCATCAACGATCTTTATGGTCACCAGACCGGAGACGACGTGCTGGTGGATTTCGTGCGTCTTGTTCATCCGCTGGTGCGGCGGCGCGACAGTTTCGGACGGATCGGCGGCGAGGAGTTCATGCTGATCCTGCCGGACACGACATTGGCGCAGGGCGAGCTGATCGTCGAGCGCATCCTGACCACCGTGCGGGGTGCTCGCCCGATCCGCAACGTGCCCAATTTCTCCTACACCTGCTCGGCGGGGCTGGCGGAACTGCATCCCGGCGAAACCGCGCGCGAGCTTTATGCGCGAGCGGATGAAGCTCTCTATCACGCCAAGCAGGGCGGGCGGGACAGGCTGCGGATCGTCGCCTAGATAATGAGATTGGCTGATATCAGCCCGCGCAGCGAGTTGCCGACATAGAGTTTTTCGGCTTTCAGGTCATCAAGCGTGATGCGGCCGACGCGGGCCTTGCGCTGGCAGATGAGTTCGGTGCGAAGCACGCCGGCCAGCAGTCCGCAGGAGATCGGCGGCGTGCGCAACATGCCGGAGCCGTCGTCGAGGAAGATGGAGGTGATCGTGCCCTCGCAGACCTCGCCGCGCTCGTTCAGCATCAGGACCTCGTCTGCGTCCGATG
The DNA here is from genome assembly GCF_030380735.1 of Rhizobium sp. S152. Lineage (GTDB taxonomy): Bacteria > Pseudomonadota > Alphaproteobacteria > Rhizobiales > Rhizobiaceae > Rhizobium. The sequence continues at coordinate 283,166 of NZ_JAUDRZ010000004.1, forward strand.
CCGGGTACTCGGCTCTGGCGGCCTCGTAGACGGCGCGACGGGTCGTCTTTATTCTTAGCAGCTTGTCGGTGGAATCGAGCCGTTGATCGGCAATGCGGATGCTCCATATCGTGTCGGGCGCGAGCGGCGTGAACGGCGCAGTTGTTACTGAGATATTTCCCTTGTCGTCGAAGGTTAGCCGAACGCGTTGGGCCGAGCGCGCGCCGGAAACGGCTTCCTTGAGCCTTGCCAATGCATCGACCGGCTCGGAAAAGCCGATGCGTCTGGCGGAGCGGGTGAGGCGGGCGAGATGCAGGCGTTGGCGGATGAAGCCTGTGTCCGGCTCGTAGCGCATGGTCTCGATCAGCGAGAAATCGGCCACTGTCATGGTCTCCCGGTGCCTGCGATCGGCTGGTCGCCGATGGCGAAGCGGGCCTTCAGCAGGCACTCCTCGTATTCGGCCTCGGCGGTGGAATCGATGACAATGCCACCGCCGACGTTGAAGACGGCGCGGCCGTCGTCGAAGAGGGTCAGCGTGCGGATGGCAACGGAGAAGCGCATGGCACCGGATGGTGCGATCATGCCTATGGCGCCGCAATAGACGTCGCGCGGGCCGTCTTCCAACTCGTGCAGGATCGTCATCGCGCTGATCTTCGGGGCGCCGGTTATCGAGCCGCAGGGAAAGAGGGCGGCGAGGATGTCGCGGATTTCGAGGCCGGGCAGCAGCTTTGCCTGCACATGGCTCACCATCTGGTGCACCGTCGGGTAGGTCTCGATGTCGAAGAGCCTGGGGACATCGAGCGTGCCGACTTCCGATATGCGGGATATGTCGTTGCGCAGGAGGTCGACGATCATGCGGTTCTCGGCCTGCGTCTTGATGTCGGCGAGCATTTCGGCCTTGATCGCATCGTCCTCTGCGGGGGTAACGCCGCGCTTGGCGGTGCCTTTCATCGGGTGCGTCTCGATCCAGCCGTTTTCGTCGGTGCGGAAGAAAAGCTCGGGCGAGCGCGACAGGATGATCGGGCCACCGAGGTCGACCAGCGCGCCGTACTTCACCGGCTGACGTGATATCAGCGACCAGAACGCGGCGCGCGGGTTGCCGGACCAGCGGGCTTCAATCGGCATGGTGAGATTGGCCTGGTAACAGTCGCCTTGCATGAGATGGCGGTGCAGGCGGTCGAAACGGTTCTTGTAGGTGGCGAAATCCCATGCGGCTTTCGGCGCGGTCAGAAACTCCTCGTTTTCGAGACGCTGCGCCGGCTGGGCTAGCGGGTGGCTCTCTCCCTGCGGGGCGTCGAAGACGCCGATGCAGAGAAGCGGGGTCTCGCGGTCCTCGATGGTGAAATCGGCGAGCTTTTCCTCGAACAGGTGGCCGGCCTCGTAGGAGAGATAGCCGGCCAGCCACTTGCCCGCGGCGCGCGCCTTTTCCATGCGGGTCAGCGCCTCGAAGACCCCATCGCGGGTGTGGGCGACGATGATCTCGGACGGATCGGCGAAGAGCATGACCTGGCCGGAGGTGTCGTCGCGGAAGAGGATGTGAGGGGCGCGCCCGTTCATGCAAGGTCCTGTCTGTGAAGCGGGGCGGTGCGGCAGGTCCCTTCTCCCGGGAGAAAGGACAGCCACCTCAGCCCTTATCTAGCGCTTCCAGCTCGTCGATCAGCCCCTCGATCATCGACAGACCCTTGCCCCAGAACGACGGATCGGTGGCGTCGAGGCCGAAGGGTTTCAGGAGCTCGGAGTGGTGCTTGGTGCCGCCAGCCTTCAGGAGTTCGAAGTACTTCTCCTGGAAGCCCTGATCCGCCTTCTGGTAGACGGCATAGAGCGAGTTCACCAGGCAGTCGCCAAAGGCGTAGGCGTAGACGTAGAAGGGCGAATGGATGAAGTGGGGGATGTAGGTCCAGTAGGTCTCGTAGCCCTCGGAAATCTGGATCGCCGGGCCGAGGCTTTCGGACTGAACGGACAGCCAGAGCTCGCCGATGTCGTCGGAGGTCAGCTCGCCGGCCTTTCTCGCCGTGTGCACCTTGCGCTCGAATTCGTAGAAGGCGATCTGGCGCACGACCGTGTTGATCATGTCCTCGACCTTCTGGGCGAGCATCGCCTTGCGCTCGCGCTTGTCCCTGGTCTTGTCGAGGAGGGCGCGGAAGGTCAGCATCTCGCCGAAAACAGAGGCGGTTTCTGCGAGCGTCAGCGGCGTCTGGCACATCAGCGCGCCCTGGCCGCCGGCGAGAACCTGATGCACGCCATGGCCGAGCTCATGGGCGAGAGTCATCACGTCACGTGGCTTGCCGAGATAGTTGACGAGCACGTAGGGATGCGCCGAAGGAACGGTCGGATGCGCGAAGGCGCCCGGCGCCTTGCCAGGGCGGACGGGGGCGTCGATCCACTGTTCGTCGAAGAAGCGCCTGGCGATGTCAGCCATCTCGGGCGCGAAGTCGCCATAGGCGGAGAGAACCGTGTCCTTCGCCTCGCTCCACGGGATGACGGCATTGGACGTTTCCGGCAGAGGGGCGTTGCGGTCCCAGAACTCCATCTGCTCCATGCCGAGCCACTTCGCCTTCATCTTGTAATAGCGGTGCGAAAGGCGCGGGTAGGCCTCCCTGACGGCGGCCGCCAGCGCGTCGACCACCTCGCGCTCGACGCGGTTGGCGAGGTGCCTTGAATCGGCGATGTCCTCGAAGCCGCGCCAGCGGTCGGAAATATCCTTGTCCTTGGCGAGCGTATTGGTGATCAGCGTGAAGGTGCGAATGTTGGCCTTGAAGGTTTCGGCCAGCGCCATCGCAGCCTTGCGACGAACCTCGGTATCGCGATCCTGCAGCATGTTGAGCGCGACCTCTATCGACAGCTTCTCGCCGTCGATGTCGAAACGCAACTCCGCCATGGTCTCGTCGAACAGGCGGTTGAAGGCGGCTGCCGAGGTCATCGACTTCTCAAGGAACAACTGCTCGAGCTTGTCGTCCAGCTGGTAGGGCTTGTCCTTGCGCAGGTCCACCAGCCAGGGGCGGTAGTGGCCGGCATCGGGATCGTTGGCCATGCAGGCGTCGAGCACGGCGTCGTCGATGCGGTTGAGTTCGAGGCCGAAGAACAGCAGGTGGCCGGAGAAATCGGTGATCCTGGCCTGCACGTCGCCGTAGAGCTTGCCGTTCGCAGGGCTCGACGTATCGGAGAAATAGGTGAGGCCGGCGAACGAGCCGAGGCGGCCGATGATATCATCAAGCGCCTCGAATTCCTTCAGCGCCTGGCCGATGCCGTCAGCACCGGTTCTGGTTGCCGCATCGGCAAGCTTGCCCTTCCACTTCTCCTCGAAGGCGGTTGCGGCTTTTCCTGCCTTTTCCATGTCGGTGGTAAAAGCGGTCGAGGTGGCGGAGGGATAGAGGTCCTGCAGCTTCCACGTCGGCAGCTCGCCCAGCGCCGCTTCGCTTGCCGAACTGCCGGCGGCGGCCGCGAAGTTCATGAGCGAAAAGTTACCGTTGGCGCCGAAGAGTGTGTTTTTCATAAGCGGGGTCCTCTTCCTATTTTACGACAGGTCTGACTGTCTATGCGTCCAAAGCCCCGGTATCAAGGGCTTTCCGGTTGCGAAACAGGGTCGTTTCGAGGCGAAATCGGCTTTGTCACAACCGTTAAAATGCGACGGTTTCTCAAAACTGGATGTTCAAGCCTTTCTGCCAGATTACGCTTCAAGGTTTCGCATGAAGTGAGGCAACAATGACCGGTTACAATGAGCTCAAGGGTGCAGCGCAGATACTTGTCGTCGAGGACGATCCAGTACAGCGCCGACTGCTGAAGAACGCGATCGAGCGTCATGGGCATGTCGTCCATCAGGCGGAAAACGGCCGGATCGGTCTGGAGATGGTGAAGCGGGGCGGCGGCCTCTACAATGTCATCGTTCTCGACCTGATGATGCCCGAGATGACCGGTCTCGAATTCCTCGAAGCGGCGCACGAGTTCGGCACGCAGATCCCCGTGATCGTTCAGACAGGACAAGGCGGCATCGAGACCGTGGTGCAGGCGATGCGTGCCGGCGCCTTCGATTTCGTGGTCAAGCCGGTGTCGCCCGAGCGGATCGCCAATTCCATCGCCAATGCGTTGAAGCTCGACCAGCGCGAGATCAAGGCGCGCTCCGGCCGCCGGTCCCGCTCCGGCGCCGTCGGCTTCGACGATATCGTCTCCGCCAGCCCGGCGATGATCCGCGTCATCGATCTCGCCCAGCGCGCCGCGCAGTCCAATATCCCCGTCGTGCTCGAAGGCGAATCGGGCGTCGGCAAGGAGTTGGTTGCCCGCGCCATCCAGTCGGCCGGCGATCGTTCCGGCAAGCCGTTCGTCACCGTCAACTGCGGTGCCATTCCGCACAATCTGGTCGAGAGCATTCTCTTCGGCCACGAGAAGGGCGCCTTTACCGGCGCCACCGAGCGGCATATCGGCAAGTTCATGGAAGCCGATGGCGGCACCATCTTCCTCGATGAGATCGGCGACCTGCCGCTCGACGTCCAGGTGAAACTCCTGCGCGCGGTGCAGCAGGGCGAAATCGAGACCGTCGGTGCCCGCACGGCGCACAAGGTCAACGTCCGGCTGATCTCGGCAACCAACAAGGATCTGATCGAAGAGGTCAAGAACGGCCATTTCCGCGAGGATCTGTACTACCGGCTGAACGTCTTCCCGATCACAATTCCGGCCTTGCGAAAGCGGAAAGAAGACATCCCGCACCTCGTGCGCGTCTTCGCCGACCGCTTCTCGACCGAGCAGAAGAACGGTCGACGCATGACCGTCAGCGCCGGCGCGATGGCGTTGCTGACGGCCTATGACTGGCCAGGCAACATCCGCCAGCTGGAGAACGCGATCTTCCGCGCGGTGGTTCTGACCGAAGGCCCCGAGCTTACGGAGACCGACTTCCCGCAGATCGCGGCACAGCTGCCGGAATACGAGGTCGTCGATCACCTGGCGCTGGTTTCCGATAACGCCCGTCCCGAACTGGTGGCGGCGGAATATCAGGTTGCTCAATCGGTTATCGGAGAGCTGACGGCGCGAATCAGTGAGGCGCCTGATAATGCGATCGCCAGCACGAACCCCGCCGGAGAGGTCAGAACACTGGCCGATGTGGAGGAGGAACTGATCCGTTTCGCGTTGAAATTCTACCGCGGCCAGATGAGCCAGGTAGCGCGTAAATTGGGCATCGGACGCTCCACCCTTTACCGCAAACTCAAGGATTATGGCATCGATCCGGATAATCCGCAGAAGGACGCGGCGTAGCTCTGCTAATTTAACAATCCGGCAATCATATTTTGTTACCAATCATAAACCACTTGTTAGTGGCCTGTTCACTATGTAAAGAAAAGGTTGATCATGTGTGGCATTTTTGCCATCGTGTGACCGCATTTAACGGCCAAGGGTCGAGTTGAGGGACCATCGGCTGTCTGACGGGGATTGAGTTTGCCGGATCTGAATTGGAATACGAAGCCTTCGCGCCCGACTTGGCGCAACAGGTGCGCAGACCTTTGCGGAAAGGTGGCAAGGACGGCTATGGCCGCCCTTCTCGCAGTTGCAGTTTCGTCCCCGGTGCTCGTCGGCTCCAGTACGCCGTCGCAGGCGGCGGGCGAAACGCGTAGTCTCAAGCTCTACTTCATCCATACCGGCGAAAAGGCCGTGATCACCTACAAGCGTAACGGCCGGTTCGACCCCAAGGGTCTCGAGCAGCTGAACCGCTTTCTTCGCGACTGGCGCAAGAACCAGCCGACGAAGATGGATCCGCGCCTGTTCGACCTGATCTGGGAAGTCTACCGCCAGAGCGGTTCCAAGGATTATATCAACGTCGTCTGCGGCTTCCGCTCGCCGGCCACGAATGCCATGCTCAAGGGCCGCTCGCGCAATTCCGGCGTCGCCGAGAAGAGCCAGCATATGCTCGGCAAGGCGATGGATTTCTTCATTCCTGATGTAAAACTGGCCACTTTGCGCGGAATCGGCATGAAAATGCAGGTCGGCGGCGTCGGTTTCTACCCGAAATCCGGTTCGCCCTTCGTGCACATGGATGTCGGCGGCGTTCGCGCCTGGCCACGGATGAGCCGCGACGAACTCGTGCGTCTTTTCCCGAATGGCAACACCATGCATATCCCGGCCGATGGCAAGCCGCTGCCGGGCTACGAGCAGGCCGTGGCCGATTACAAGCGCCGCGTCAGCTCCACCAATGTGCAGATGGCGAGCTCGGGCGCTTATACAGGCTCGTCGTCTTCGTCGCAGCAATCCGGCAAACCGAAGACATTGTTTGCAGCTCTCTTTGGTGGCGGTGCCGACGAGGAAGAGGATAGCTCGGAAGACAGCACGCCTGTCGCGGTCGCCAAGGCGTCTCCGCCGGCGGCTGCCTCGATGCCAAACGCAGCTAATCCCGCCGAGCAGGCTCCCGCCCAGCAGGCCGAGGTCGCAGCAGTATCCGCGCCGATCCCGCAGGTGCGGCCGGCGTTTGCGGGTCAGCAGGAAGCCGGCTCGGAAATGGCCAGCGCCCTTGTTCCTCCGCAGTCCGGAAATGCAGCGCAACAGGCCTTGGCTGATGCGACCCAGCAGGGTCAGCAGCAGTTTGCCGATCTCAGCGCCTACAGCGTTCCGGTTCCATCTCTGCTTGGCCCGCGCCGTTCTCCTGGCGATGCGGAAGTCGCCTCAGTCGATCCGGCTGCGGGGACGGGGATTCTCGCAGCGGTACCGACACCGGCTGAACGTCCGGCTCTCGCCGAAAAGCTTCTGGCAGCCGCCGATGCGGATCCGGAAGCGGGTGACGACGTAGCAGACCAGCAGACCACGCTTTCTGCGGCCTATGCCGATGCTCTTGATCGCCAGACGAACGGTCGCGACCTTCAGGTCGCATCTGCCCAGCAGCCGATGAGCGTCGAACAGGCTATCAACGCGGCAATGCCGCAAAAGGTTCCGGCCGAGAAGCCGCCGCTGCAAATGGCGGCCCTTGCCCCGGCAACGAAGTCGGCAAGCTTCGGCGATGCCTTCGACGCTCCGAAGCCCGCCGTCGAGGCAGGCGTTGCTCAAGGCCTGCCGGCCAAGGGTGGTCGCCCGACCAAGCAGGAAGCGGCCAGCGCCGATGCCAGCCGTGCGACGATCCGCACGGAGCCGAAGCTGACGCAGAAGATCATCTCGAAGTGGGCGCTCACCAATGCGCGGATGGAAATGGTGACCAAGCCGGTCAAGGCGCCGCGCTTTGTCAGCCAGACGCTCCGGGCACAGCCGACCTCGGTCTATGCCGACGGCTTCACGAAGACGGCGTCGATCGATCCCGGCCGGTTCAGCGGCAGCGCGGTGAACTTCATGGAAGTCCGCAAGTTCGAGGCGAACTGAAGCAGCCGATCTGAGAATTGAGAGAAGCCATCGGAGCGATCCGGTGGCTTTTATCTTGTTCGCGTGCGGTGTATCGGGATCACAGTCCGGCGATCGGTAGCGCCAACTCTCGACGAACATCTCCTTCAACAATTTATCGCGTGCTTCCTCATGTCAAACTCACCGATCCCGCCAAACCGCCGACATCTCCTGTTCTCGCCGATTCTTGCTGGCGCCACATTGCGTGAGAGGCTGTTTGCTTGCCTCGGGGCGCTTGTCGGTATTTCGCTGACGGGCATGATCTGCGGCTATCTGTTTGGCCAAGGCCCACACCTGCCGCTGATCGTGGCGCCGATGGGTGCCTCGGCGGTGCTGCTTTTCGCGGTGCCAGCCAGCCCGCTCGCGCAGCCATGGTCGATCATCGGCGGCAATACGATCTCGGCGATGATAGGCATTATCGCCTCGCACTTCATTCATGAGCCGATTTTCGCGATCGGGGTCGGCGTGTCGCTGGCGATCGGCACCATGTCGCTTGCCCGTTGCCTGCATCCGCCGGGTGGCGCCGCCGCGCTGACGGCCGTGCTCGGCGGGTCGGCGGTGGGAAGCTGGGGGCTGCTGTTTCCCTTGGTGCCAGTGGCGCTCAATTCCTGCATCCTGGTGGCGCTCGGCATCGTCTTCCACAAGCTCGGGCGGCGAAACTATCCGCATGTGGCGGCTGCGGCACCCGTCAATACGCACCAGACGATCGATCCGCCGTCTCTAACGCGCATCGGCTTTCGCGAGGAGGATGTCGATGCGGCGCTGGCAAGGTTCGAGGAGACCTTCGATATCGATCGCGGCGACCTGAGCCGGCTGTTGCGGCAGGTCGAGGTCGAGGTGGCGGTTCGCTCGCATGGAACGGTTACCTGCGCCGATATCATGTCGCGTGACGTGATATCGGTTGGCGAAGGCGCGACTGCGGAAGAGGCGCGGGCGCTGCTTCTCAAGCACAATGTTCGCACGCTGCCGGTCAAGAACCGCGACGGCCGGCTGGTCGGCGCCGTTGGCCTGCGCGAACTGGTGGGAGCCGATCTGCTTGCCGGCCACATCGCTGACGCCGTTACCGCAACTGCGGATGCGCCGGCCATCAGCCTGCTACCCGCTCTCACAGACGGGCGCACACATGCGGTCGTCATCGTCGATGCCGGCGGCCACGTGATCGGCCTCATCTCGCAGACCGATCTGCTCGGCGCCACGGCTCACATGCTGCCGGACGCGCCGGCACACAGCGCCGGCTGACCGTTCAAAAGAAAAAGCCGCCGATTGGCATCGACGGCTTTTTGCATGGATCATCGTCGATCAGGCTTCCGCCGGACCTTCAATCATGCCGAGGGCGGCGAGGTAAGTGTCGAGGATCGCTTCTTCCTCGAGGCGTTCCTGCTCGTCCTTCTTGCGGAGCGCGATCACCTTCTTGAGGATCTTGGTGTCGAAGCCGGTACCCTTGGCTTCGCCGTAGACGTCCTTGATATCGTCCGCGATGGTCTTCTTTTCTTCTTCCAACCGTTCAATGCGCTCGATGAAAGCGCGAAGCTGGTCGCGGGCAACGCCGTGGGCATCAGACATCGTGTTCTCCTGATAGGGGGTGAAAAAATCGGATGGCGTTGACTGCCGCGAAGCGGCGTCGGGGTCAAGCGCAATCGACAAGCCGGGGCTTATTTGTGCGGGTTGTTGCTTTCGAACGCGGCCTTCTGCTCGGCGGAAGCTTCCTTCTGGTGAAGGCTCTTCCACTCCTCGAAAGGCATGCCGTAGACGATCTCGCGCGACTGATCCTTCGAGATCTCGACGCCATTGGCTCCGGCCGCCTCGCGGTACCAGTTGGACAGGCAGTTGCGGCAGAAGCCGGCCAGATTCATCATGTCAATGTTCTGCACGTCGCTACGCTCGCGCAGATGCGCGACCAGACGACGAAAGGCGGCGGCTTCGAATTCGGTCTGTTGTTCCTTGGTGAGTGCGGTCATGTCGCTCTCCTTTATCAATAGGGGCCGGTGCGCGACGGATGCACCTGGTATCGATGCAGCGCCGGATCGGCGTTCATGGTTGCGAAGATCGGCGCCAGCCGATCCGCCCAAGCGGCGATACCGGCCTCCTCGGAGATCAGGTCCTGGCGTACCTCTAGCAGCGCGTGCGGAATACCCGTCAGCATGCAGTGGCGGTACATGGTATCGCCCTTCAGCGCGCCGTCGTAGGGCTCGTTGTCGCCAATGATGAGATCGGTATCGGCGCGTAGCAAGTCAAGCAGCGGCGTCACGGCGCGGTCGTCGCTATCCCACAGCACTGCCGCATGCCAGGGGCGCGGCACGCCCTTCCAGGCATGGGTGAACGAATGCAACGACAGCACCAGCGGCGCCTTGCCGGTGGCGTTTTCCACTGCCGAGATCGTCTCGTTGACGGCATTGTGATAGGGGCGGTGGAAGGTTTCGATGCGGTGGTTCCACTCATCCTCTGTGATCGGATGATTGCCCGGGATGATGGCGCCGTCGGAAATCTTCATGATCAGCGTCGGGTCGTCTTCGCCGCGGTTAGGGTCGATCAGCAACCTTGAAAAGCCGCCGAGAACGGCGGGAACGCCAAGCCTTTCCGACAGCGACCGCACCAGCCCCTCGATGCCGATATCATAGGCGATATGGCGACTGAAGGCGCTCTCCGGCAGGCCAAGATTGCCGTAGTTCTCGGGGAGGCGGTTCATGGCGTGATCGCCAAGAAGCACCATGCCGCTGTCATGATTTCCGCTTATAATTTCGAAGGAATTGAAGGCGCTCATGCGGGAAAATGCCGTTTCATGATTTCAAGCATGTTCCTGATCGCACGGGCAAAGGAGAGGTTCAAGCAGGGCCTGGCAACAATCATCGGACAATCGGTCGGCTATCACCGCGGCAATGCCGCCACGGCCCGGGCAATCGACGATATAATCGATTAGCATTGCGTTGACTTTCGCCGGGAGGCAGCGCAAGAAAGGCACCATCACGAATAACCGGGAGCCGAATGGAAGTCGTGTTGATCCAGACCGCGCCAAGTTTCCTTACGCGTTCCGGGCCGTTTGCCCGTTTTGCTCTTTTTGTTCTGGCGGCGTTCTCGCCGTTTTTCATCGCCGATGTGGCCCGCGCCGATTTTCGTGTCTGCAACGGAACGCAGAATCTGGTGGGTGTGGCGATCGGTTATCGCGCCAAGGATGGCTGGATAACGGAAGGCTGGTGGCAGGTCCCGGCAACGACCTGCGCGACGTTGATCGAGGGGGAGCTGCAGTCGCGCTATTACTATCTCTACGCCGAAGACGCTGCCCGGGGAGGTCGATGGACGGGCGACGTGCAGATGTGCGTAGCGGAAAACGAGTTCAAGATCACGGGGGTCAATGATTGCTACGCCCGTGGCTATCAGAAGATGGGGTTCAAGGAATATGACACGGGCCGCCAGGGCAGCTGGATGGTCCAACTTTCCGATACTCCAGGTACGCAAGAAAGCCCGAATTGATGAAGCGTAATCGCAAAGTAAAAATCCTCGCAACGCTCGGACCCGCCTCGTCCGAGGAATCGATGATCGAAAAGCTGCACCAGGCCGGTGCGGACGTTTTCCGTATCAACATGAGCCATGCGAGCCATGACGTCATGCGCAGCCTGATCCAGCGCATCCGCGCGGTCGAGGCACGCTCCGGCCGCCCGATCGGCATTCTCGCCGATCTTCAGGGACCGAAGCTGCGCGTCGGCAAGTTCGCCGACACCAAGGTCGAGCTGAAGCCGGGCCAGACCTTTACGCTCGACAACAACGATGCGCCTGGTGATGCGACCCGCGTCTACCTGCCGCATCCGGAAATTCTGGAATCCGTTCAGCCGGGCCATCGCCTGCTGATCGACGACGGCAAGCTGGCGCTGCGCGCTGAAAAGTGCGACGGCAAGAGCATCGTCACGACCGTCATCTCGGGCACGAAGATCTCCGACCGCAAGGGCGTCAGCCTTCCAGACACGCTGCTGACCGTCGGCGTTCTCACCGACAAGGACCGCACCGACCTTGACGCCGTTCTGGCGACTGACGATGTCGACTGGGTGGCGCTGTCCTTTGTCCAGCGCCCGGAAGATCTCGCCGAAGTCCGCAAGATCGCCAAGGGCCGCGTCGGCATCATGTCGAAGATCGAGAAGCCGCAGGCGATCGAGCGCATCGAGGAGATCATCGAGCTTTCCGACGCGCTCATGGTCGCTCGTGGCGACCTCGGCGTTGAAATGCCGCTCGAATCCGTGCCGGGCATCCAGAAGCAACTCATTCGCGCCTGCCGCCGTTCGGGCAAGCCGGTCGTCGTTGCCACGCAGATGCTGGAATCGATGATTACCGCGCCGGTTCCGACCCGCGCCGAAGTCTCCGACGTCGCGACCGCCGTCTTCGAAGGTGCCGATGCCGTCATGCTGTCGGCCGAATCCGCATCGGGCGACTATCCGGTTGAATCCGTCGCTACCATGGCATCGATCGCCAGCGCCATCGAGCGCGAGCCGCACTATCCTGGTATCATCTACGCGCAGCGCGCCCAGCCGGAAGCAACCGGCGCCGACGCGATTTCGCTGGCTGCTCGCCAGATTGCCGAAACGCTGAAGCTGTCGGCCATCGTCTGTTACACGTCTTCGGGCACGACGGGCCTTCGCGCTTCGCGCGAGCGTCCGCAGGTTCCGATCCTGGCGCTTTCGCCGGTCATCCAGACGGCCCGCCGCCTGGCGATCGTCTGGGGCCTGCACTGCGTGGTCACCCATGACGCGACCGACCTCGACGATATGGTCAACCGCGCCTGCCGCATCGTCGCCGACGAGGGTTTCGGCAAGCCGGGCGACCGCATCATCATCTCGGCCGGCGTGCCGCTCGGCACCCCCGGCGCCACCAACATGATCCGCATCGCCTATATCGGCTCGGACGGCCAGAGCGGGATCTGATCCCTGTTGTCTGAATAGACAAGACCCGCCGCCTGACGAGGGCGGCGGGTTTTTTGTTGTCTTGCGAGGCAGTCTGTTTCGCCGATCAGGGCAGGGAGACGTGACCAACGCTGTAAGTCTCTGCCGACGTGATCGACGGCACGTCCGAGTGCAGCGCGAAACGCACCATCGTCCAGCCATAGGGATCGAAGGCGGCGACGGAGGCAAACATATCGGGCTCTGCCAATCGTTCACGGGCGCGGGCTGTTTCTTTCTCGCGCACGGCTGCGAGCGAGACGTGTGTGTCCAGCGCCAGGACTTCGCGCGTGGCGAAGCGCGCCTTCGCGACATCCGGGGCCACATCGCCGTACCAGACGATCCAGGTCGCCACCTTGGGCCGGCCGAAGGCTCGGCTTACGGCCTCGAAGCCGGGGCCGCAAAGGAAATCGCTGGCCCCTTCAGCATGTCGCCAGAGATAGAACGGCGCGTAGAGATTGTCGGTCGCGCCGAGTTCGTCCTTGCGCGCGGTGAGATAGGCCTTGAAGCCGAGGTTGGGGAAGCGATCGAGCATCGGGCCCTTGTCGCGGATGCGGCGATCGATGATCGCCATGTCGTAATCGGCGGGCAGGGTGAAGCTGTATTGCATGGCGATCATGGCGCGGTCTCCATAGTGCGCGCCTCCCAACCGGGCTCCAGCATCTGCTGCCCGCCATTGCCGAACGACCATTCGTCCGGTGCGGTGGTATTGACTACGATCATAACATCCTCCGGCCGCAGCCTCGGCGACTGGCCGAGCAGCTCGACCGCGCGCTTGAAGAAGGCCGTGCGCGTCTCCGGTAGGCGCGGCTTGCCGGCGGTGATCGCGATCAGCACGAAATCGTCGGAGCGTGGGCCGGCAAGATAGTTGCGGTCGAAGATCAGTTCGCCCCGATCGTGCTGGTGGATGATGTGAAAGCGATCGGCCGGCGGCACGTTGAACGTCTCCACCATGGCGCGGTGGATGCTCTCGGAAAGGGCCGCGATGTAGTCTGGCGACTTGCCTTGCAGAAGCGAGATACGAACGAAGGGCATGTGTGCCTCCTTTCCCTTGATGTTGACAGGGAGAGGATCGCACGGCACGATAATACCGAAAATCAGAATATAACGGATCGTCGATCCTGAAAATGTGGACTATGCGATGCGCCGAACGATCTTCGATCTCGATGTTCTCAGAACCTTCGTGACCGGGATGGAGCTCGGCAATTTTGCACGCGCCGCCGACAGGCTGGGGCGCTCGACCTCGGCTGTGAGCGCGCAGCTGAAGAAGCTGGAGGAGCAGGCGGGCACGCCGATCTTCCGCAAATCCGGCCGCGGGCTGGCGCTGACCGATGCCGGCGAAACCATGCTTGGCTACGCAAGACGCCTGCTGGACCTGAACGACGAGGCGGCAGCCGCGGTGAATAGCGTCGAGCTGGAAGGCTGGGTGCGGCTTGGCCTGCAGGAAGATTTCGGCGAGACGCTGCTGCCGGATGTGCTCGGCCGTTTCGCGCGGGCGCATCCGAAGGTGCGGATCGAGGCGCGGGTGGTGCGAAACGCAGAGCTGATCGAGCGGGTCACGGCGGGCAAGCTCGACCTGGCGCTTGCCTGGAGCGATGGCACGCTGACACCGCACTGCGACGGGATCGGCGAGGTACCGATGCGCTGGATCGGCTCGGCCTCCACGTCATTGTGGTGGGACCGGGCCAGCGGGGAACCGCTGCCGCTCGCGGCACTCGAGGCGCCCTGCCTGCTGCGTAGCGCCGCGACCAAGGCGATGGATGCTGCGGGCATTTCCTGGCGACTCGCCTTCGTCAGCCCCAGCCTCGGCGGTTTGTGGGCGGCGACGGCGGCGGGACTCGGCATTACCCTTCGCACGCCGATCGGCTTGCCCGCGAAGGTTCGGCCGCTGGCGCTGGGAGAGCTGGCGCTGCCTGAGTTGCCTGGGCTCGGCCTTGTCCTGCACCGCGCCGAAGCCGAGAGCGCGCCGGCGGTGGCAAGGCTGGCTGGGCTGGTGCGGCAGTCGGTTGCCGATTTGCTTGGCGAGGTTGCAAGGCCCGCTGCCGTCAGTGCGGTACGAATGGCGCGGTAAGGGTGCGGTTGACCCGTTGGCCGGCCACTGTTAGCCTTTGCCCATCATGATGACGCTCACGCTCAACATCGCTTCGGTCTTCTTCTTGAGTCGCTAAAGGCTCGGCCACCACTGTGGCCCTGAAGACGCGACCTCAGTCCGGCTCTTCGGCCGGCAGTAGCGCTTGACCGAAATCCGCTTCCTGTCAGACGAGCGACGCTCCGGGGAGGCGCAGATGGAGCAATTTTTCCATGACCGACAAAACCTATCCGCCTGTTCTCAGCGCGGCCGACATCGAGATGTTCATCGAAAACGGTTTTATCCGTATCGACAATGCCTTTCCACGCGAACTGGCAAAGCAGGCGCGCGATATCATGTGGCGTGACATTCCCTGCGACCGCGACGATCCCTCAACCTGGACCCATCCCGTCATCAGGCTTCCCGGCTATGGCGGCGGACCTTTTGCCGCGGCGGCCAACACGCCGGTGCTGCATCAGGCTTTCGACCAGCTGGTGGGCAAGGGGCGGTGGATGCGGCGCGACGGGCTCGGCAGCTTTCCGGTACGGTTTCCACATACCGATGATCCCGGGGATGCCGGATGGCATGTGGATTTGAGCTTCGCCGGGGAGACGGGGAATCCCGACGAGCGCAGCGATTTCTCGGCGTGGCGGGTGAATGTCATCTCGCGCGACCGGGCGTTGCTGATGCTCTTTCTGTTTTCCGATGTCGGCGAGGAGGATGCGCCGACGCGTATCCGGGTGGGATCGCACAAGGACATGGCGCGCTATCTGGCGCCGGCGGGCGAGGCGGGGCGGTCGCATATGTATCTGGAGCAGATGGGGGCGGAGCGGCCGCAGGCACTGGCGACGGGCGCGGCGGGTACGGTTTATCTCTGCCATCCGTTCCTGGTGCAGGCGGCGCAGATGCATCGCGGCAAGACCCCGCGCTTCATGGCGCAGCCGGCGCTCGGCTTGCGGCACTCGTTTGCGCTCGAGCGGGCGGATGGGGATTATTGCCCGGTGGAGGTGGCGATACGGCGGGGGCTTGCGGAGGGGGAGGAAGCCGGTTGATCGGGTGTAATTTCGGGCTTGGTGAGGTGCCGTTCGTTTCGGCTCGGCGGGTGAGTTCGCCGCAGGCTCATTGGGCGGGATACCCCCTCTGGCTTGCCGGCCATATTCCCCACAGGTGGGGAGATTGGCTGGGCTTGCCCGTTCGCTCCACGCTCATTGTTTGGCGCAAAGCTCACTACGAGTCGATCTTCCCCCTTTGTGGGGAGATGCCCGGCAGGGCAGAGGGGATAATACGCCCACAGAGACCTCGGTCTTGAAGACAGGTATCGCACGCGCCGACCTCTCGGTCTCGTAGCTACATCCCGCAGCCAACCTCTGGTCCGCGATCCTACCCCTGCGCCAGCGCCCGGCCAAACATCTCGGCATCGACATTGCCGCCCGAGGTCACAACAATCGCGGCATCTTCCTGCAACTGCTCTCCATGAAACAGCGCTGCGGCCAGCGCCACGGCGCCGCCCGGTTCAACGACGATCTTCAGGCGGGTGAAGGCCAGCGCCATGGCGCGCAGCGCTTCCTCGTCGGTGACGACGATGCCCGGGCCGGCGAGGCGCTTGAGGATCGGGAAGGTAATGTTGCCGGGCTGTGGCGTGATGATGGCGTCGCAGATCGAGCCGGACAAGGTAGCGTTGTGCTCAATCTTTCCCGAGGCCAAGGAGCGGGTCGTGTCGTCGAAGCCTTCGGGCTCGCAGGGGCGGACGCGGAAGTCCGGCGTGCTGGCTTCCAGCGCCAGCGCGATGCCCGAGGTCAGGCCGCCGCCGCCGCAGGGAACCAGCACTTCGGCCGATGTGACGCCTTCCTCTTCCGCCTGCTCGGCGATCTCCAGACCGGTCGTGCCCTGGCCGGCGATCACCTGCGGTTCGTCGAAGGGCTTGATCAGCGTCAGCCGGCGCTCTTCGGACAGACGTGCGCCGATCGCGTCGCGGTCTTCGGTGGCGCGGTCGTAGAGCACGACCTCGGCGCCGAGCGCACGGGTGTTTGATATCTTCAGCTTCGGGGCGTCCGACGGCATGATGATGACCGAGGGGACGCCGTGCAGCTTAGCGGCCAGCGCCACGCCTTGCGCGTGGTTGCCGGAAGAGAAGGCAATAACGCCGCGTTCCAGCACTGCAGGCTCCAGCGCGGAGACGGCGGACCAGCCGCCGCGGAACTTGAAGGAGCCGGTGTGCTGCAGGCATTCGGCCTTGATGAACAGGCGGCGGCCGGCAATCTCGTCGAGGAAAGGGGAGGAGAGGAGCGGCGTGCGGCGGGCATGTCCGCGCAGGCGGGCGCGGGCGGCGACGATCATTTCAATGCTGACCATGGAAGCTCTTTTCGAATGACAATGCCCAATATGAATAGGATGCCGACTATGCGTTGTGAACGGCTGCTTTGTCACCGTGACACGAAAAGCGCCGTCTTCGGGACAGGCTCCATCGCGGCAGGGCGGATCTGGTTGCGGCGGCGATACTCGGTCGGACTGATCCCCGTCACACGCAGGAATTCGCGGTTGAAATTCGACTTGCTGATGAAGCCGCAATCGAACATCAGCCGGGTGACGGGTTCGTCGGTGCCGGTCAGCAGATCGCAGGCTTCGCGGATGCGGAAGTCGTTGACATATTGCGAGACGCTCATGCCGTGCACGCGGTTGACCGATATCGAAACGCGGCGTGCGGGCAAGTTCATCCTGCGGGCGATGCGGCCGAGATTGAGCTCGGGTTCGCGGTAGAGCTCACGCGAGCGCATGAGGTCATCAAGCGACCGGGCGATGGCGTTGTCTTCTTCCGATGGACCCATCACCGCGGCCGGACCCGGCGGCTCAGGCGCCGGGGCCGGTGCCACGGATTGGCTGCTGCTGGCGACCGCCGCCGCCGTGCCGAGCGCCAGCAGCGAAATGACATTGCCGACCGCGACCACGGCGCCGGCATGGGCGCCGCCGGTTCGGTAGAAGTCGAAGCTGATGACGATATCGGCGGCAGCGGAGGCGATGAGCGCGAAGCCGGTGATCAGCAGCGAGCGATAGGACAGCAGCGCGCCGTCGAGCCGTGAGGAGACGAGCCCGTCAGGCCCGAAGCGGGCGAGCCAGAAGAGAGCGATGCCATAGGCGGCGAAGGTGATGGTGATGACGGCGCCGACCGGTTCGCGCCAGAAGGTCATCAGGACGATCACTAGAAGCGCGGGCAGCAGATGTGGCCAGAGCCGGAGCCACGAGGCCGGGGTCTCGCGCGCGAGATTGCTGAAGCCGATCCAGGCGAAGGCGGCAATCAGCGTGGCAAGCACCGCTTGCCCGGGAACGAGCGCAATGACGTCATAGCCCCAGCGCAGTCCGATGAGAACGGATTGCAGCGCATAGAGCAGCGCCAGGATCAGGAAGGGACGCTTTTCCGGCGCGAGGCCGTCGCTCTGCCTCACCATCCGGACCAGCAGGATGGCAAGCAGAAGCGTAACGACGAAGGGCAGCGGCACGAAGATCATGGGTCGGGTCCAGCAGCAGGCAAGAGATATGAGCACGACAATGACCTCGATCGCAATCGCGGGCGACCCGGATTGCGATCGAGGTCTCGATTTTGCGTGGCTCGAGACACCTTGGGTCAGCCGCTCGATGGGAGCGGTGTTCCACAAGGAGATGCACCCATGATGATCATCATAACCATTCCACTGCTGCTGATGACGCTGGTGGCGAGCTACGCCGACGGCTGGCGTGTAGGCGAAACCATCGATGTATCGGCGATCAGGTCTGTCGTCGTCACCGGCGATGCCAGTTCAGTCAGGATCAGCACCAATGCCGACGAGCCCTACCAGGCCGAGACACGGGGCCGGCGCGACGGCTGGTTCAGCCGCTGGTATTCGAGCTGGTTCTTCAGCGGTTGCGAGGACCAGAGCCAGATGCGGATCGACGGGACGACGCTTTCGATCGCGGTGGCTTCGACGCGCTGGTTCGATCTTTCCGATTGCTCGCCGGAGGTGAGAGCCAATATTCCGGCCGGTGGTTCCGTCGAAATCGAGCAGCAGGCTGTCATGGCGCGGTTCGACGGCGATTTCTCAAGGCTCGGGCTGTCGAGCAAGGCGGCTGATGTGACGCTTTCCGGCCATGCATCGACGGTCAAGATCGACAGCGCGGCGCTCCGGGCGCATCTGGTCTACGACAAGCTTAACGCCGACGAGACTATCGATTTGAAGGCGCATTCGGTGGACAGCTATCTCGACTTCGGCAAGCCGGTGCCGGTCGATTATACCGTCACGGCCAATGCATCACTGATCGACAGCGCCCGGCCGAGCGTCGCCGGCGCCAAGCCGCTGGTGACGATCAAGGCCGAATACGCCCGCACGACGATTAGATGATTGGGCCGATGACGGCCTCAGTAGCCGCCGGCCGAGCCCTCGGTCGCGCGGCTGTCCATGGCGCCGTTGTAGCGGGCGCCGCCGCCCTTTTCGATTGCCGAGAGGCTCTTGCCGCCCACGAGGATGCCGGCGGCCTGGCCCCAGACGGGCGGGCCGCTGCCGTCATCCATAGTGTGGCCCATGGCGATGAGGGCACGGATCGTGTCGGGCGAGAGTGCGTAGGGCTCGAAATAGATCTTGTCGGGCTGCCACTGGTGATGGATGCGCGGGGCGTTGACGGCCTGGCTGATGTCCATGCCGAAATCGACGACATTCAGAATGGCTTCCAGCGTAATCGTGATGATGCGCGAGCCACCGGGGCTGCCGATCACCATGAAGGGCTTGCCGTCCTTGGTGATGATGGTGGGGCTCATCGACGAGAGGGGGGTCTTCTTGGGCGCGATGGCGTTGGCTTCGCCCTGGACGAGGCCGTAGAGATTGGGAACGCCGGGCTTGGAGGTGAAGTCGTCCATTTCGTTGTTGAGGAGGATGCCGGTGCCGGGCGCGACGACGCCGGCGCCGAAGGAGCCGTTCAGCGTGTAGGTGACGGCGACCGCGTTACCCTCGTCGTCGATGATCGAGTAATGCGTGGTCTCGGTGCTTTCCTTGGCGCCGAGCGGCTTCAGGTCGGCAGAGGTGCCCGACTTGTTGATGTCGATCTTGGCGCGGATAGCCTTGGCGTAGTTCTGGTCGAGAAGGGTCTTGACCGGATTGTCGACGAAATCGGGGTCGCCGAGGGCGGCATTGCGGTCGACATAGGCGTAGCGCATGGCCTCGGTCATGAGGTGCACGGTCTCGGCCGAGCCGTAGCCGAGGAAGGAGAGCGGATAGCCTTCCAGGATGTTGAGGATCTCGCAGATGATGACGCCGCCGGAGGAGGGCGGGGGCGAGGAGATAATGTCGTAGCCGCGATAGCTGCATTCCACCGGCTTCAGTTCGCGCACCTGATATTGCTCGAAGTCCGCCTTGGCGAGAATGCCGCCCTTGTCTTGGCTGGCCTTGACGATCGCGTCCGCCGGCATGCCCTTGTAGAAGGCGTCGGTGCCTTTGTCCGATATGCTCTGGAGCACGCCTGCCAGTTCCGGCTGGACCAGCTTTTCGCCTGACGTAAAGAGCTTGCCGTCGGGCTTGAGGAAGATTTTGGCGGCCGCCTCGTCCTTGGCCAGCCGCTTGGCGCTGCCTTCGATCGAGGCGACATCGCCCTGTTCTAGCGTGAAGCCGTCCTTGGCGTAGCGAATGGCGGGGGCGATGAGATCCTGGCGCGACTTGCTGCCGTATTTCTCGCGTGCAGTCTCGAAGCCCATGACGGAACCCGGCACGCCGACGGCTAGGTAACCGTCGAGGCTGGCGCGAGGGACGATATCGCCCTTGGCGTCGAGATACATGGTCTTGGTGGCGGCAAGCGGCGCGCGTTCGCGGAAATCGAGGAAGGTGGTCTTCCCATCTTTCATGCGGATGGTCATGAAGCCGCCGCCGCCGATGTTGCCGGCTGTCGGATAGACGACGGCCAGCGCATAGCCGACGGCAACCGCTGCATCCACGGCGTTGCCGCCATTCTTCAGTACCTCGACGCCGACATCGGTCGCCAGATGCTGGGCGGTGACGACCATGCCGTGCTCGGCCTCGACGGGCGCGGGAGAGGCGGCAAGCGCTGTCGTGAGTGGCGCGAATGTCAGCGACAGGGCAGCCAGCAGGGCTGCGGATTTCATGTGAAGGCGGTCCATGATGTTCCCCTCGTTGGACGGCTATGGGGAAGATATGGGGTTGCAGGCGTGGCAGACAATGCGCGGCGTGCGCTAAGTGCTGCCCTGCAGGTCGGGCGCGGCGACGGGCCGGCGCGTCGGGGCTGGCTGCGCGGTGGTCTGCGATCTGGTTTCAGGCGCGGAGGATGCGGCCAGCCTTGCCTCGGCAATCCGCGCGCTGGCTTGTAGGTCGCGGTTCCGGCCCGAGATTTTCTCCAGCGCGGCGATGGCGACATCGGTCGCGAGGTAATCGGGCTTGTGGCCGACGCCCTTGATCTTGACCAGTTCGGAACCGGCGATGTCGCGGGCGAGGCCCTGCGAGTGCAGATGCTCCCAGACGATGTCGTCGCTGTCTCCCGTGATGATCACCGTGGGCGCGGATATGTTCACATAGAGATGCGACTGCGTCTTGAAGTAATCGAGCAGGCGCACGAAGTCGGCTGCGTTGTTGTGAAAGGTGGCGGGGCGCAGCACCAGCGAGGGGCCGGTTTTCATTATATAGTCGTTCGGCCGTGGGTTGGGACGGAAGACGTTGAGGGTGCCGCGCTCCAGGCGTCTGAGGCCCAGCGGCACGACGAGCGCGTGGTTGAATAGCCAGCCGATTACCGGCGCGGTGGAGACGTGATAGTACCAGTCAACACCGCCCGGCCATGGGTGTGTGGCGGGCGCGAGAAAGAGCAAGCCGGCTGTCTTTTCCGGGTGGCGAACACCGAAGGCGGCAGCGATGGCGCCGCCGAAGGAGTGGCCGACGATGATCGCCTTGTCGATGCCGCGCTTTTCCATCAGTGCGGCGATGGCGTCCGCCTGGCCTGAGGGCAGGGCGTTATCGGGCCCGCCGCGTTCGGAATAGCCGTGACCGGGCCGGTCGACGAAGAGCATTTCGGCGCGGCCGCGCAAGGGCTCCAGAAAAGCGCCGATCTGGTCGAGCAGGTTGCCGCTGGCGCCATGGATGAAGACGAGCGCTGGCAGGTCGGCGGTTTCGGGGCGTTCGATATGGACGGCGTTCATGCGGTAGCCGCCGATATCGGTCAACTCGCCGATATTCGGATAGGCCTGCTCGAACTGGCGAGCCTTATACGAGGAATAGCCGATCGCGGCGGCCAAAGGGGCGAGGAGGGTGGAAACGAGAGCAAGCATGGTTCAACCTGCGGCAGGACTGTGGTGCCATACGTTAGATTGGCCTTGGTGGTTCACCTTCAAGGACATGCGACGTTCAAGTCAGGTGCGGCTGCCGGCAAGCTTTTCGGAGAGGGTGTTCATCTGCTCCTGCGCGTTGCGGTTCGCCGGATAGACTTCCAGGAAGCGTTCCCAGGCTTTCAGCGCGGCCTGGTCGTTTCCGGTTTCGGTGAGGATCGCGGCCATGCCGGCGAGCGCGCCGAAATGGCGGGGCTCGATGTCGAGCACATGCTCGATATCGGACATTGCCTTGCGGTAGCTGTCGACGGTGTAGTTGAGGGTTGCCCGGCGGTTCCAGCTCTCGACGTAATCGGGCTTCAGCGCGATCGCCTGATCGATGAAGTCGAGTGCGGCGGGCGTGCGCTTCTCTTCCATGGCCTTGTCGGCCCACTGCATCAGAAGATTGACGGTGGCGCTGCCCGAATCGTTCCACTCGGCACGAATTTCGGCCGCGATGCCGCTTGCCTTGTCCGGATCACGCTCGCGCTTCAACTGCGCGAAGAGTTGGTCGATGTGCTGCTTCGGGGAGAGGTTCGCGTCGGGCTGCTCGACGAGCACGTCCTTTTCCGCGGCTGCGGCCGGAAGAGCGGAAGCGAGCAAAACGATGGAAAGCGGCAGTGCCGCGCAGGCCATAGCAAAAAAGCGCATGGCGGGCATAATAGCCCGCCATTGCAGAAGATCAAAGCAACTTTGTGCGATCACCCAGGTGATCCCGCGCGAAGGCTCAAAGACAGGTACCCTGCCGAGCCTTGCGCAACGCTCAATCAGCCCTGACGAGCCTTGAAGCGCGGGTTCAGCTTGTTGATGATGTAAATGCGGCCCTTGCGACGAACGAGGCGGTTGTCACGATGACGAGCCTTGAGCGACTTGAGCGAATTCTTGATCTTCATTGTTTTGATCCGCGTGTTTGGGGGAATTCACATTCGCCCTTATCTATTACATTCAAAAGCGCGCTCAGGGCGCGCTCTTAGGTTGGGCGTGCAGATAACCCGACGGCTTATCTGTGTCAACCACGTGAAGGTGTTTTTCCCGTGGCCGCGTGGCGTTTCTCAGGCGGAAACCTGTGGTTTTGCCGTCAATGTGGTGACATGGCCCATCTTCCGGCCAGGACGCGATTCGGTCTTGCCGTATAGGTGGACGAGCGTGTCGCGGCGTTTCAGCCAGTCGGGAAGGTCAAGGATGTCGTCGCCGATCAGATTCTGCATCACGCAGTCCGAATGGCGGTCGGCATTGCCGAGCGGCAGGCCTGATACGGCGCGGATGTGCTGCTCGAACTGCGAGATCACGCAGGCGGCTTCCGTCCAATGGCCGGAATTGT
Source organism: Rhizobium sp. S152 (assembly GCF_030380735.1). Taxonomy (GTDB): domain Bacteria; phylum Pseudomonadota; class Alphaproteobacteria; order Rhizobiales; family Rhizobiaceae; genus Rhizobium. Next base: position 306,124 of record NZ_JAUDRZ010000004.1, read on the forward strand.
GGACGCGCGGCGCCATCTCGTTGGCGATCAGGCTGCCATCGGCCAGCACGAAGAACTCGATGCCGATGACGCCGACATAGCCGAGCGACGAAAGGATGGTCTCGGCGGCGGCGCGGGCGGCCTTGGCCGTAGCTTCGGATATCGAGGCCGGCACGGTCGACGTATGCAGGATGCCGTTGCGATGAACGTTTTCGGCCGGATCGAAGCAGGCGACGGTGCCGTCGGTGGCACGCGCGGCGATGATGGAGATCTCGCGCTCGAAGGGGATGAAGCTTTCGAGAATGAGCGGTACGCTTCCGAGCGCCTCATAGGCGCCGGCGGGGCTGTCGGCCTCGGAACGGAATACCTTCTGGCCCTTGCCGTCATAACCCATGCGACAGGTCTTCAGCACGCCCTGGCCGCCGAAGTCCTTCAGCGCGGCCTCGAGTTCGGCCTGGCTGTCGACGGAATGGAAGCGGGCGGTGGGGATGCCGCAGCCATTGATGAAGCGCTTCTCGACCAGACGATCCTGCGCGGCTTCGAGTGCCTTGGCGGGCGGATAAACTGGGACGCTCTTGGTCAGCGTTTCAGCGGCGGAAACGGGGACGTTCTCGAATTCGTAGGTGACGACGTCGCAGGCGTTTGCGAGCTCGGCAAGTGCCTTGGGGTCGTCATAGCTGGCCACGATCTGGCCGCTGGCCACCTGGGCGGCCGGGCAATCGGCCTGCGGCTCCAGGATAATGGTGCGGAAATTCAGGCGGGCGGCAGCCATGGCGAGCATGCGGCCGAGCTGGCCGCCACCGATGATGCCGATCGTTCTAACAGTCATAGGTCGTCCATCGGATATTCGGCGATCGATGCACTCTGGCGCTCGCGCCATTCGTCGAGGCGGTCGGCAATGTCATCGTCGGAAAGGGCCAGCACGGCTGCCGCCAGCAGTGCGGCGTTGATCGCGCCCGCCTTGCCGATCGCCAATGTACCGACGGGAATGCCGCCCGGCATCTGCACTATAGAGAGGAGGCTATCCTGCCCCGACATGGCCTTGGACTGCACCGGCACGCCGAAAACCGGCAGCGGTGTCATGGATGCCGTCATGCCCGGCAGGTGGGCGGCGCCGCCGGCGCCGGCGATGATGACCTTGAAGCCCTCGGCTCTCGCGCCCTTGGCGAAGTTGACCATGCGGTCGGGCGTGCGGTGCGCGGAGATGATGCGCGCGTCATAGGTGATCTCCAGCGCCTCCAGCGTATCGGCGGCGTTCTTCATGGTCTCCCAATCGGACTGGCTTCCCATGATGATGGCAACGGGCGGTCTGTCTGTCATCGTCATGACTGTTCCCCTCAGGCGATGATATCGGGAATGATCTGGTCCTCGAGCTTCGTCAGCTTATCCTTGATAACCAGCTTCTTCTTCTTCATGCGCTGCACGCGCAAAGCGTCGCAGCCGACGGCGATCATGGCGTTGATGGCGGCATCATAGTCTTCGTGTTCCTGACGAAGGCGTGCCACTACGAGCCTGACTTCCGCCTGTTCCTGATCGGGCATACGCATTCCCCATGATCGTCTACGGACATCGTCCGGACTGCCAATGATTTTTGCAAGCTCCTATCACCAAATAGCAGTAACGGCTAGCGGGCCGCGACCATGAATTTGACACTTAGTCTTCATGTTTTCGCCTTCGACAAGCCGTCAAAAATGTGTCACAGTCGAAAGGTTGACGCCTTGGATCTCCGGCGGTGTTGGCTGGAGAAAGGTAAGAGGAAGGAAGGGTCATATGACTGTTCAAGCTCATCTTGAATCACTCCAAAAGAAGCATGGTGCTCTTGAGGAGGAGCTCCATTCACTAATGGTTTCCCCCTCCAGAAACGAAGCGGAAGTTGCCGAGTGCAAGCGCAGAAAACTGCGCATCAAGGACGAGATTGAGCGTCTCAAATCGCCGATCCACTAACAGGACGAAGCGATTGCTGAGCATCGCCTTGCAGGATAAAACCCCAATTCATCAGTGATTTAGCAAGTCAGATGCTTGTTTGACAAAGAGATGCGCCGGCCGGACAAGGTGATCCGACCGGCGCATTTTCTTTTTGTCCGTACCTGTCAGGCCCAGAACTGGTCGAGCCAGAGATTGAGCTTGTCGAAGCCGCGATTGTTGACCGTGTAGATGCGTTTCGTGCCTTCGGCGGTCACGGAAACGAGGTTGCAATCGAGGAGCGCCTTGAGGTGCTGGGAGACTGCCGGGCGGCTGATCGGAAGACCCTCCGCGAGTTCGTTGACCGTCCTCGGCGAGCGCCGCAATTCCTCCAGCAGGAAGCGCCGGTGCGGGTCTGCTATCGCTGTGAAGGGATCGGCGATCGACATGAGGAAAAGCTACGTCAATTGGTGAAGTCCGGCAAGGAAATTGTGCAGCGCAATGCGAGCCGGACCCCTCAGTATCCCAAGCCCTCTCGGGTGATCAGCGTGGCGGCAATCAGCGCCATTGCGTACATGAACGGATAGAAGATGGCAGGCTTCATGCGCTTGACGCACCAAGCGCCGGCAAATGTGGCGAGCGGCGCGAAGGGCAGGAGCGTGGCGGAGGCGGCAAGGTTCTTCGTGTCGAGCTGGCCGAGCGCAAAATAGGGGATCAGCTTCACGGCATTGAGGATGGCGAAGAAGCGAACGCTGGTGCCGATATATTCGCGTGGCGGCAATTTCAGCGGCAAAGCGTAAATCTGGAACGGCGCGCCGCCGGCATGGGCGACGAAGCTGCCGTAGCCGGAGAAGGTGCCCCAGAGCGTTGCCAGTAAGGGCCGCTGCCCGTGCGGCGGCACGACCTTGCCGGCATTCGGGCCGAAGTTGTTCCAGAAGTAGCGAAGGCAGAAGAGGATGGTGACGAGGCCGATGACGACCCGGAGCACATTGCCGGGAACGAGCGCCGAGGTCGCCCAGCCAAGTGCAATGCCGAAGAGGGCACCGGGCAGCATGATCTTCAGCGTCGTCCAATCGCCGTGCTTCCGCCAGATGACGAGCGAGATCATGTCCATGAAGACGAGGATCGGCAGGAGAATGGCGGCGGCCTGCACAGGCGACACGACAAGAGCCAGAAAAGGCAGCCCGATCAACGACAAGGCGTCGCCCATGCCGCCCTTCGCGAGGCCGACCAGAATGACGGCGGGAATCGCGGCGTAGTAAAATGACACGTCCATCGGCATGCTTTTGAAGTCCTCCCCTTGCCAGCCCCGTCTAACGGAATTACTCACACAAGACGAGTGCGGACAGGCCCGACGACGGCGTAATCCGCTGAAAATGGAAAGAGTTCATGACCGAACAGCAAAACCGCTGCCGCCTGGTTCTTATCGCGCCAGATATCGCCGATGCCGACGAACAGGCGAAAATCGTCGCGGACGCGTTGAAGGGCGGCGATGTCGCGTCGGTCATCGTGCCGCAATACGGGCTGAACGACGGCGAGTTCCAGAAGCACGCCGAGAAGCTGGTTCCCATTATCCAGAAGGCCGATGCGGCGGCGCTGCTTGCCGGCGACAGCCGTGTCGTCGGTCGTGCCAAGGCTGACGGCCTGCATCTGACCGGCCCGGCGTCGGAGATCTCCGAGGCGATCGACAAGTATGCCGACAAGCTGATCATCGGCGGCGGCAATGCGGCCGATCGCCATCATGCACTGGAGATCGGCGAGGAGCGGCCGGATTATATCTTCTTCGGCAAGCTCGACGGAGACATCAAGCCGGAAGCGCATCCGAAGAACCTCGCTTTGGCCGAATGGTGGGCGTCGATGATCGAAATTCCCTGTATCGTCATGGGTGGCCAGGATCCCGTGTCGGCGCTTGCGGTTGCGGAAACCGGCGCAGAATTCGTGGCCCTGCATCTGGCGGTCTTCGGCGAGCCCGGTCGCGCGCCACTCGTCGTCTCCGAAGTCAACGCACTTTTGGACGAAAAAGCGCCACGGTTTGAGGATTGATATCGCGCTCATGCCGATCATGATCCGCCATTCGCGTCGTTGCGCCATCGTCCTCTCCGCCCTTCTGGCGGCGTCCAGCCATGTGGCTTTCGCGCAGACGGTGGACAATGTGGTGACGCGGCCGTTGACCGGTGCGCCGGATTCCTTGAAGTCGGCGCGTCCGCAAGCGGATAAGATCACCCCCTCGACCGGCGTCGGCGTTTTCGACCGCATGGGTGCCAAGCTGCCCGATCTGCCGCCGGAGAAGGACTATAAAGGCCCTGTCGACGATGCCTATGGCGCTTACCAGCGCGGCTATTATCTGACGGCGATGGAAAAGGCGCTGCCGCGCGCGCAGCTCGGCGATCCGGCGGCGCAGACGCTGGTGGCGGAATTGCTGGCGAGCGGGCTCGGCGTGCATCGCGACATGAAGAACGCTGCGTTCTGGTACGGCAAGGCCGCTGAAGGCGGCGATGCGGCGGCGATGTTCAAATACGCCATGCTTCTCATGGAAGGTCGCGTGGTGGAGCGCGACAAGGCCAAGGCCGACGACTACATGCACAAGGCCGCCGACGCGGGAAATCCTTCGGCGCAGTTCAATTGGGGCCAGATCCTGACTGCCGACAACAGCGGCCAGAAGGGCCTGTTGCTGGCGTTGCCATATTATGAGAAGTCGGCCGAGCAGGGGATCGCGGACGCGCAGTACGCGGTCGCGCAGATTTATTCGGCGGTGCCCGACCTGCCGCCCGAAAAGAAGCAGCTCGCGCGCGAATGGATGGCGCGTGCCGCACATGCGGGCTTCGACACCGCGCAGGTCGATCTCGGCGTCTGGTTCGTCAACGGAACCAACGGAAACCGCGATTTCGTCAAGGGTTTCCAATGGCTTCGGCTGGCAGCCAACCGCGGAAACGTGGTGGCGCAGAACAAGCTGGCGCATCTCTACATCAATGCGCTCGGTACCAAACCGGATCCGGTCGAGGCCGCGAAATGGTATGTTCTCTCGCGCCGGGCCGGTCTGCCCGACCCCGCGCTCGAGGACTTCTATCTCGGTATCGAGGATGACCAGCAGAAGGCGGCCATCGCGGCCGCCAACAAGTTCCGCAGGCTTCAGTAGCTTTTAAAAAAGCGCGTCGGCGAAGAGGTCTTCGTCGTCGGCCGCCTGGACGGTTTCCACGACAGCTGGAGCCGAGGCTTCGTCGTTCGCCGGCACGATGTTGCGGTGAACCGTTCTTTCCTGCGCCATGGTGTAGAGCTTGAAGATCTTGCGGTCGAGCGGAGCAATGGCTTCGGCGAGATCCGAGATATCGGCGATCTCCGCGCCTGCCAAGGTCTCCAGCATATCGGCGGAGCGGGCAAGCACGTCGCCGAGGTCGCGCTGGAAGTCGAGCTTGCCGATCAGCAGATTGATCTTGCTGGCGACTTCGCGGCCGTGTTCGGAGAGAACCTTGAGTTCGTCTTCCATCGTGTCCGCCGCGGAGCGAATGTTGGCAACGGCCGAGGTCAGGTTTTCGCCGAGACCACCGCCCTGTCCGGCAGCCGTTGCAGGTGCGAGGTTGCCGGCTGCGGCTTCGAGCGCGGGCAAGCCGGTGACGAGGGCGTCCGCCGATTCATCCAGCTTTCCGGCGAAGATGCGCAGTTCGGCGGTGACGACGTTGATCGACTTGCCTGCTTCGCCGAGACGGCTGCAACGCAAGTTGGTGTTCAGCGCCATGTAGTGGATGTCGGTCTTGACCGCGCGGATGTTGTCGATCGCCTGCATGAGCTGGGATGCGGTGTGGAGCGTCGAGCGGCTGACCTGATCGGCCTGCCGGGTGGCGGTATCCACCTGCTTGACGATCTCGTGCGCGGCCGAAACGCTGGACTCCAGATCGCGCATGAAGTTGCCCTGGCCGCCGCCGCTCATCTGGTCGCGCAGACGCAGGATTTCCTGCGTGTCCTGGCCGAAGCTGGCGATGGTATCGACAACGCTGCGGGAGTCGCGCTGGAAATCCAGGCACATCTCGTTCATCTGCGCCGCCGTAAGATGGTGAATTACGTTTTCCAGGCGGGAACGGGCGTCGGCATCGAGCTTGCGGCCGTCTTCACTGGCAAGGAATTCATCGAGAAGCGAAAAGGTACTCTGGACGTGCTCGATACGCTGGCGGGTGATGTCGCCGATCTGCAGCGCCGATAGCGTCGAGGCGACCTTGCTCTGGATGCCGCGGGCGACCGCGGAGACGTCGCGGGCGATGGCGGAAAGGTTCTGGCGATGGGCGGCGATCTTGCGGGCGTCGTCGTTCAGCGCGCCGGCAACGGCCGGCACGGTCTCGCCATAGCTCTTGGCCGCGTTGGCGCCGAAGGCGAGCGCGAGCTTCACTTCCTTCTCGAGCCGATCGATATGCTCCGCGAAGCCGTTCACTTCTGACGTTCCCGAGGAGATGCGCTCGAGAATCTCCTGCGCGAAGCCGGCGAACTCTGCGATGCCGGCGCCGGTGATCTTTACGGTCACAGCGAAGGTGCGCAGATAGCGCATCGTTTCCTGCATGTCGGCGACGTGCTTCTTCAGTGCGCTGCCGTTCTGTGAGAGCGCGGTGAGGGCCTCCTGGCGGGCCTTTTCGGAGATCGGCAGGTCTGTCAGGCTCTGCACGGTCAAGCGCAGGTCGGCACCCGTATCCGTTGCGTCGCCATTGTCGAGAGCCTTCGTGATGTTATCGAGTGAACTCAACAATCGGTTGAGCACGTCCATGGATGAGAGCAGAACCGTGCCGCCCTCGAGGAAGCGCTCCTCCACCTGGCTGCGGGCTGATTCCAGCGTCTCGCTGATGCCCGAACTCGAAGCCCGAAATGCTGACTGTGCCGATGCCGCCCCGTTTTTCACGTTATTTCCTTTACTTGTAACACTGGCAATTTTGACCGCATTTTTAGGGGTGGGATGGAAACAGCGGGTAAACGCGCCAGACTCGTCTGCGTTGTGATTAACGGAGCATGAAAGAAATGCTCCCACACCGCGAACAGGCTCTCTGATTCATAGTTAAATTATTGTATTTGCATAATTTTGCTTACCTTTGGGATGACGCCCTACAACTTATGTCGGGTGAAAATTCAGGGAGTCGGGACTCGCCTGAATTGCAGGTTGCCGCGCGTAAACTTTACTCGCTGTTAAGCCTGTCATGAGAGTCCTCTTGACGTTGAAAAGTATTTCTCCGTCGAAGGAGGCCGAGTTGAGTACGAGTGATCAATATAGTAAGACAATTTCTTTTGTTGATAACGTCAATATTAGAAATATAGCGAGCATGTATGCCGCTATTACTGACTCTTTTCAGAGCAACGACTCCATCGTCATCGATATTGCCGAGAATGCTGACGCGGATCTGAGTTTCGTTCAGCTTATCGAATCCGCGCGTCGCCACGCCAAGGATCACGCCAAGTCGATCGCACTGTCAGCGCCCGCCACCGGGCAGGTGCTGAAGGTGCTCGAGCGCGCCGGCTTCCTCGAGGCGTTCAACCCTGACGACACAAAATTCTGGTTGCATGAAGAGGTTACCCAATGAGCGCCAACATCCTGACTGTCGACGATTCCGCAAGCATCCGCCTGACCACGAAGGTCACGCTGACCAACGCGGGCTACACCGTGACCGAGGCGGTCAACGGCGCGGAAGGGCTTGCGACGGCGAAGTCTGCGCATTTCGACCTGATCGTTACCGATCTCAACATGCCCGTCATGGACGGCCTGACGATGATCGAGGAGCTTCGCAAGCTGCCGACGCATACGGGCGTGCCGATCATCTTCCTCACCACGGAATCGGATGCCGATCTCAAGGCGCGCGCCAAGGCCGCCGGCGCAACCGGCTGGCTCACCAAGCCGTTCGATCCTGAGAACCTGGTGAAGATCGTCAGAAAGGTCCTGGGCAAATGAGCACGCTCGACCCGGTTGCGGTCTTTCGCATAGAGGCCGCCGAATGCCTCGAAGCTATCGAGGCAGGTCTTCTCGACCTCACGCATCGTCTTGACGACAAGGATCTTGTCGATGCCGTCTTCCGTGGCCTTCACACGCTGAAGGGCTCGGGCTCGATGTTCGGCTTCGATGCCTTGGCTGCTTTTACGCATCATTGCGAAACGGCCTTCGACCGGGTCCGCAAGGGCGAGGTACCGGCAACGGCCGAACTCGTCGCTGCTGTCCTTGCCGCGCAGGACCACATGCGGGCGCTGGTCGACAGCCCCGATGCCGATCATGGCGATATCGGGCAGAAGCTCCTGGCCCAGCTGCAGGCAGCCGTTGGCGGTCACGCCACAACGACCGCTGCCGTTGCGGCGCCTATCGCGGAGGTTACAGCACCGACCTCGACCACCTGGCGCATCCGATTTGGCCTGCCTTCAAATTCGATGGCGAATGGTACCAATCCGCTCGGCCTTCTCGACGAGCTTCGCGATCTCGGCGAATGCACGATCCGCGCCAATACCACCGCCATCCCACCGCTCGGCGAGCTGTCTCCGACGGAACTCTACATCTCCTGGGACGTGACGCTCACCAGCGATCAGGGCCGCTCCGCAATTGACGACGTCTTCATCTTCGTCATGGACGACATGGAGCTCGACGTGCAGGAGATCGCGGCCCAGACTGCGGTGGCACCGAGCGCTCCCGCTCCTGTTGTCGCGACCGATCCCATCCCGTCGCTGCCGGTTGCCGCCGTGGCGCCGTCGGCACCCGTTGTTCCTGAATTCAAGCCGGTCGAAGCCGTGCCGGTGAAGCGGGAAGCTGCCGCCGCAGACCAGCGCCAAGCGAAGGCTGCCGAAAACGTTCGCGTTCCGGCCGAGCGTCTCGACGAGCTGATGGACCGCGTCGGTGAGCTCGTCATCGCGCAGTCGCGTCTCAGCCAGCTCGCCAGTGCCAGCACGGATATCGCGCTGCGTTCCGTTTCCGAGGAAATCGAGCGCCTGTCGGGCGAGTTGCGCGACACGATGATGGTGCTGCGCATGGTGCCGGTCGCCACGCTGTTCTCGCGCTTCCGTCGTCTCGTTCACGATCTCGCCCGCGAAACCGGCAAGGTGATCGAGCTGGTGACCGACGGCGAAAGCACCGAGGTCGACAAAACGGTTATCGAGCGTCTCGCCGATCCGCTGGTGCACCTCGTGCGCAATTCGATCGACCACGGCCTCGAAACGCCCGAGGACCGTCTTGCTGCCGGCAAGAGCGAGGCCGGCACGGTGACGCTCTCGGCCCGTCAGGCCGGTGGCGAAGTGATCATCTCGATCAAGGACGATGGTCGCGGCATCAACCGAGAGCGGGTCCGCGCCAAGGCGGAATCGTCGGGCCTCATCGCGCCCGGCCAGCCGCTGTCGGATTCCGAACTGCTGCAGCTCATCTTCGCGCCGGGCTTTTCGACGGCCGCGGCCATCACCAATCTGTCCGGCCGCGGCGTCGGCATGGACGTGGTGAAGAAGACGGTCGAGGCATTGCGCGGCGCAATCGACATCACCAGCGTGCCGGGGCAGGGCTCCGAAGTGTCGCTGCGCATTCCGCTGACGCTGGCGATCATCGACGGGCTTCTCGTCCGCGTCGGGTCCGGCCGCTACGTCATTCCGCTATCGGCGGTCGAGGAATGCCTGGAACTGTCGCTCGAAGAGGATCTTCGTTCGCGCGGCCGCAGCTTCATCTCGCTGCGCGACAGCCTCGTACCGTTCCTCAGGCTCCGTGACCTGTTCCGAACCGGTACCAAGCCCGATGTGCATCAAAAGGTGGTGGTGATCTCAACCGGCACGGAACGCGTCGGCCTCGTCGTCGACCAGATCATCGGCGACCACCAGACGGTCATCAAGTCGATGTCGAAGCTCCACAACGATGTCGCGACCTTCTCCGGCGCCACCATCCTCGGTGACGGCAGCGTTGCCCTCATTCTCGACGTCGGCCATCTTGTGATCGCCGGGCAGCAACAAGAAACACAGATGCGGGTAGCAGGATGAGCGCGGCAGCCGAACATATCGACCATCACTGGAACTATGCCGAGGAAGTCGAGGTTCTGACCTTCGACATGAACGGCGAGACCTTCGCGCTGGAAGCGGTCATTGTCCAGGAAATCCTGGACCTTTTGCCCGAGACAGCTGTGCCGGGCGCCCAGCCCTTCGTCGCCAGCGTCATCAACTTTCGCGGCAAGGTCATTCCGCTGGCGGATCTCAGGCTCGCCTTCGGCATGGAGGCGACGGAAGCCACCATCGATAGCCGCATCGTGGTGATCGAGGTCGATCTGCAGGGCGAGAACACGCTCGTCGGCCTGCGCACCGACAAGGTCAACGAAGTCACGACGCTGGCAAGGGCGGCCAGCGAGGCGCCGCCGAGCGTCGGCATGCGCTGGCGTGCGGATTACATCAACTGCCTCGTAAAGCGAGGAGGGGAATTCATCATCCTTCCTAATCTCCAGGCCATTTTTTCATCAAGACACGACAATTCGGCAGCCGCCAGCTAGGCGCGCATTTTCATCGTAAGGGGTTTGCAAGATGCGATTGACGATCAGAACGAAGCTGGTGAGCGCGTTCACCTTCATCATACTCATGCTGGTGGGGACCGCCGGCTATGGAATCTATAGCCTGGGCAGCATCAACGACACGCTCGGATCAGTGCTTGAAGGGCCGGTTCAGCGTCTGGAGCTGACGCAGGCGATCAACATCGCCGAGCTGGAAATCATCCGCCAGCAGAAGAACCTTGTCGCCGCGACGAACGAAAAGGAAACCAAGTCCGCGATCGACAATGGCGATATCGCCCGCAATGAACTCGCGACCTCGCTCACCTCGATCATCGCCATCGCCGATCCGGAAAACCGGACGCGCTGGGCTGATATCGAAGCCATGTCGAAGAAGTTCGTGGCCGCCGATGACGAGATCCGTCAGCGCCTGCAGGCGGGCGATCATGACGGCGCGACGGCCGTTTCCGTCGGCGACGCACGCAAGCTCGCCGGCCAGCTCGACGACGAGCTTGAGCAGATGCTTGCTATCGAAAAGACCAAGATGAAGGCTGCCGACGACAGCGCCGAGCAGCAATATGCCGCGACCCGCCTGACGCTGATCATCGTTGCCGCCATCGCGGCCGTGATCGCCGGTCTCACCGCATTCTGGATCGCAAGCACGATCTCCAAGGGCCTTGCCCGTGCCAACACCGTGGTGCGCGAGGTTGCCGAGGGTGATCTGACGAAGACGAACGAAATCACGACCCGTGACGAGATCGGGGAACTGCTCGGCAACGTCAACGTGATGATCGAGCGTCTGCGCGGCGTCGTTGCCGATGCGCTGTCGGCTTCCGAAAACGTCTCGTCCGGCAGTCAGGAACTCTCGGCCAGCTCCGAGCAGGTTTCTCAGGGGGCGACGGAACAGGCCGCGTCCGCCGAAGAGGCGTCCGCCTCGATGGAAGAGATGGCCGCCAATATCAAGCAGAATGCCGACAATGCGGCGCAGACCGAAAAGATCGCCCGCCAGTCGGCTCGCGATGCGGAAGAGAGCGGCACCGCCGTCAACCGTGCGGTCGATGCGATGCGGACCATCGCCGAGAAGATCGTGATCGTGCAGGAAATCGCTCGCCAGACCGATCTGCTCGCTCTTAACGCCGCCGTCGAGGCAGCGCGTGCCGGCGAACATGGCAAGGGTTTCGCGGTCGTTGCTTCCGAAGTTCGTAAGCTTGCCGAACGCAGCCAGTCGGCCGCGGCCGAGATCAGCGCGATGTCGAGCAATACGGTCAAGGCCGCGAGCGAGGCGGGTGATATGCTCGGTCGCCTGGTTCCTGACATCCGCAAGACGGCGGAACTGGTTTCCGAGATCAGCGCTGCCTGCCGCGAGCAGGACATCGGTGCTTCACAGATCAACGAAGCGATCCAGCAGCTCGACAAGGTAACGCAGCAGAACGCCAGCGCCTCCGAAGAGATGTCGGCGACATCTGAAGAGCTTGCCGCCCAGGCGGAGGAACTGCAGACCTCGATCGCCTTCTTCAAGGTCGACATGGCCGGCAGCCGCCAGAAGCGCGCACCCGCTGCCCGGATCAGCGTTCGCAGCCCGGCGCCGGCTGCCGCTTCCAAGCCGGTGAGCAAGGCTCCGGCCAACTCGGTCTCGGCTCAGCAGGCTCGCGCCAAGGGCTTCGCGCTGGACATGTCGATGGGCGGTCCGGATGCCGGCGACGCCGACTTCAGGGAAAGTGCCTGATCGAGAATACGGAGGGCCGCTCCGGCGGCCCTCGCCGGCAGTGCCTTCCAACGCATGTAGACGTTGGTGTCGCGATTGAACCATGTCGGGTTGCCCGGAAGTGAATGTATCGCTTTCCCCTTCCAGACACTTCATTTTTCAACTCGACGCCCCGACCTCGGGTCGCCTTCTCGTACTCCCCATTCTCCGCTCGAGGGCACTTCCATGCGTTTCACGATCAAGGCCAAACTGGCTCTTGCCTTTTCATTGATGACTTTGCTTCTGATGGGCATCGGCGGCTACGGCGTCGTCAGCCTGGGACATCTCGATGGCGCAAGCACCGCGATGCTCGACGGCCCGGCGCGCCGCCTTGAGCTGGCGCTGCTTGCCAATTTCGATCAGGCCAATGCTGTGCGGGCGCAGGAGGAGGCGCTGATCTCCAGGGATCCGGCCGTTTCGACCAAGCTGCACGCCGAGGCGGAAGACTCCAAGAACGCCATGTCGACTGCGATCGATGAGGGCGCATCGTTGGCCGATGCAGAGGACAAGTCGGCATGGGAGAAGCTGCGCTCGCAGGCCCAAGCCTTCCGTGATCGCATGACCCGCGTCCGCGAATTCGACGAACAGGGCAACCAGACCGCCGCTGAAGAACTTTCCGTTGGCGAACTCGCCACGATCGCCGCCGAGATGCGCGCCGATATCGCAGATCTCGTGAAGATGCAGAAGGCGGACATGCTTGCGACGCGCGAGTCCAACGATGCGCTTTATGCCGACACGAAGATGCTGCTGATTGGCGTATCGATTGCCGCGGCTATCCTCGCGATCGGCGCAGCACTTTGGATCATGCTCGGGATCACCAGCGGTCTTCGCAAGATTTCCACGGTCGCCGCAGCCGTCTCGATCGGCGATCTCGACCAGACCGTCGAGGTTAAGACCAATGACGAGATCAAGGACCTCGTCGCCATGATAAACCAGATGACCGCCAATCTGCGCGGCACGGCGGCGCTCGCCGACCAGATCGCGCTGGGCGATCTTACGGCCGATGCCACGCCGCTGTCCGACAAGGACACGCTCGGCATCGCCATGCGGTCGATGATCGGCAATCTGCGCGCTACATCCGATGTCGCCAACAAAATCGCCGAAGGTGACCTTACCGTGTCGCCGAAGCCGCTGTCTGAAAAGGATACGCTGGGTATCGCTCTCGAACTGATGGTCGAGCGCCTGCGCGGTGTCGTCGCCGATGCGATTGCCGCCGCGGAAAATGTCTCCGCCGGCAGCCAGGAACTGTCCGCCAGCTCCGAGCAGGTCTCGCAGGGTGCGGCCGAGCAGGCTGCTTCGGCCGAAGAGGCATCCGCCTCGATGGAAGAGATGGCCGCCAACATCAAACAGAATGCCGACAACGCGGCACAGACCGAAAAGATCGCGCGCCAGTCCGCCAAGGACGCCGAGGAGAGCGGTTCCGCCGTCAATCGCGCGGTCGATGCGATGCGCACCATCGCCGAAAAGATCGTCATCGTCCAAGAAATCGCCCGCCAGACTGATCTGCTCGCTCTCAATGCGGCCGTCGAGGCGGCCCGTGCCGGCGAACACGGGAAGGGCTTCGCAGTCGTTGCCTCGGAAGTGCGCAAGCTCGCCGAGCGCAGCCAGTCTGCCGCGGCGGAAATCAGTGCCATGTCGAGCAACACGGTCAAGGCCGCCAGCGAGGCGGGCGACATGCTTGGGCGTCTGGTGCCTGATATTCGCAAGACGGCGGAACTCGTGTCCGAGATCAGCGCCGCCTGCCGCGAGCAGGATATCGGCGCCTCGCAGATCAACGAGGCGATCCAGCAGCTCGACAAGGTAACTCAGCAGAACGCCGGGGCCTCGGAACAGATGTCGGCGACCTCGGAAGAACTTGCTGCCCAGGCCGAGGAACTGCAGACCTCGATCGCCTTCTTCAAGGTGGATGGCGCAGGAACGAAGCCGGCGGCCCGCGTCAGCGTCCGTACTCCGGCGCCAGCAACCAACCGCAAGCCGGCCGGCAAGGCGCCGACCAACACCGTTACGGCCCAGCAGGCTCGCGCCAAGGGTTTTGCTCTCGACATGTCGATGGGTGGGCCGGATGCGGGTGACAATGATTTTCGCGAAAGTGCCTGACAGGCACGAACGCAACACCTGAGGCCTTTAGCTCCAGGTGACCGAACGACCAACGAATGAAACGTTGGGCGCATCCACGGCGGCAGAATCCGTGGTGCAAGGGTAAATGCTCGCTCTTCCAAACATGATGCAGCCATCCTCCCATGAACCGCGCCTGCAACAAGCGCGCTTCAGACGGATCATTCTTACATTCAGTGCCCTGGAGCATACCCATGCGCTTTACGATCAAGCTAAAACTTGGCCTCGCCTTTGGCCTCATCATCCTTATGACCTGCGGGATGGCGGCCGTCGCTGTCTCAAATCTCTCCGGCTTGAATGTCGCGATCACCGACATCGTGCAGGGACCTGCAGCAAACCTCAAGAACTCCAGCGATCTTTCGGACTCGGTCTACAAGTCGGTCCGGGCTGAGAAGAACGTCATCCTGAATGAGGACTCCACGCAGATCCAGACCTACGTTCAGGAAGTTCAGGACTCTCGCGCAGACATTCAAAACCTCCTCGCCAAGCTCGATCGCGAAACGAACGCGGCTGTCGTTGCCAAGGTTGCCGAGTTCCGTCAGGCCTATCCGCAGTGGCTGCAGATGCAGGACAAGATTCTCGATTTCGGTCGCCAGAACACGAGCGAATCCAATCATCAGGCTGCTATCCTCTCGATGGGCGAAGGCGCAAAGGTCACCGGCTCCCTGCTGACTGCCCTGGGTGGCCTCAACGATGCGATCGCTGCTGATCTCTCCAACACCGACCAGTTGACGGATGCTCAGTACAACGAGTCCAAGACATTGCTGATCGCCATCGTCGTTGGCGTTCTGATCTTCTCGTTCGTCGTTGCACTGTGGATTTCGCTGGCCATCTCCCGTGGTCTCAAGCGTGCGGTCAATCTTGCCGACGCGGTTGCTATCGGTGATCTCGACCAGAATATCGACCACAAGAGCAACGACGAAATCCGTGATCTCGTCAACTCGATGTCGACGATGACCGCCAACCTTCGCGTCACTGCCGGTGTCGCCAACCAGATCGCCAATGGCGACCTTACCGTTGCGCCGAAGCCGCTCTCCGACAAGGACACACTCGGCCTCGCGCTGGAGCAGATGGTCGAGCGTCTCCGTGGTGTCGTCGCCGACGCGATTTCGGCTGCCGAGAATGTTTCCGCCGGTAGCCAGGAGCTTTCCGCCAGCTCCGAGCAGGTTTCTCAGGGTGCGACCGAACAGGCCGCTTCGGCCGAAGAGGCTTCCGCCGCCATGGAAGAGATGGCGTCGAACATCAAGCAGAACGCTGACAACGCCTCGCAGACCGAGAAGATCGCGCGCCAGTCCGCCAAGGATGCCGAGGCCAGCGGCGACGCGGTTTCCCGTGCCGTCGAGGCCATGCGCACGATCGCCGAGAAGATCGGCATCGTCCAGGAGATCGCCCGCCAGACCGACCTGCTCGCTCTTAACGCGGCCGTCGAGGCGGCCCGTGCCGGCGAACACGGGAAGGGCTTCGCAGTCGTTGCCTCGGAAGTGCGCAAGCTCGCCGAGCGCAGCCAGTCTGCCGCGGCGGAAATCAGCGCAATGTCGAGCGATACGGTGAAAGCTGCCAGCGACGCCGGCGACATGCTCGGCCGTCTGGTTCCCGATATCCGCAAGACGGCCGAACTGGTTTCCGAGATCAGCGCTGCCTGCCGCGAGCAGGACATCGGCGCCTCGCAGATCAACGAAGCGATCCAGCAGCTCGACAAGGTGACCCAGCAGAACGCCGGTGCTTCCGAGCAGATGTCGGCCACGTCGGAGGAACTGGCAAGCCAGGCCGAGGAACTGCAGACCTCGATCGCCTTCTTCAAGGTCGATATGGCCGGCAGCCGCCAGAAGCGCACACCCGCTGCCCGCGTCAGCGTCCGCAGCCCGGCACCTGCCGCTGCGCCGAAGCCGGTCAGCAAGGCTCCGGCCAACACCGTCACCGCCCAGCAGGCTCGCGCCAAGGGCTTCGCACTCGACATGTCCATGGGCGGGCCGGATGCCGGTGACGCCGACTTTAGGGAAAGCGCATAATATGGCTACGGCATCTCTGGAAGCGCAGTTCGTGACCTTCAGCCTCGGCGAGGAAATCTTCGCCGTGCCTGTCGAAGTGGTGCGGGAAATCCTCGACTATGCGGAAGCGTTCAAGATTCCCAACGGTCCGGATTATCTCCTTGGCCTCCGCGACGTGCGCGGCCAGGGCGTGCCGACCATCGATCTCCGGCTGAAGCTCGGCCTGTCGAAGACCGTGCCGACCCCGCATACGCGGGTTCTGGTCCTCGACATCCCGATGGAAAGCCGGATGCTGACGCTTGGCCTTGTCGCCGATCGCGTCTTCGAGGTCACGCCGTTCCGGCGTGACCAGATCGAAGCGGCGCCCGACATCGGCGTGCGGTGGCGCTCGGATTACATCTCCGGCGTCGTGCGCCGGGAAAACGGCTTCGTCGTCATCGTCGATCTCGCGCGGCTCCTGTCGCGCGAGGATGCCTCGGCGCTGCAATCGGCCGCCTAAGAGCGAAACAGAGGGGAGCTTTCACGCATGAACATGGCGGTCTCCGAGGCCCAGTTTGCGGGCGACAGGATCAGCACGCGCAATTTCGACAAGCTCGCGCGCTTCATCTACGACTATAGCGGCATCAAGATGCCGCCGACAAAGCTGACGATGCTGGAAGGCAGGCTGCGCCGGCGGCTGCGCGCCACGCGGATGTCCACCTTCGACGACTATTGCGACTTCCTGTTCAACGACGGCGGGCTGGAGCAGGAGACGATCTATCTCATCGATGCGGTGACGACGAACAAGACGGACTTCTTCCGCGAGGCGCGTCATTTCGAATACATGCAGCAGACGGCGCTGCCGGCGCTGGCGGCCAAGGGCATGCGGGTGATCCGCACCTGGAGTTCGGCATGCTCGACGGGTGCCGAGCCCTATACGATGGCGATGGTGCTGGAGGAATTCGCGCAGGCCCACGGCAGCATCGATTACAGCATCCTTGCAACAGATCTCAGCACCGACGTGCTGCAGACGGCGCGGCGCGGCGTCTATGCCGAGGACATGGTTCATCCGGTGCCGCGCGATCTGATGCGCAAATACGTGATGACGGCCAAGCAGGCGGATCGCCGGGAAGTGCGGATCGCGCCGTCGCTGCGCAGCAAGGTCGGCTTCGCCAGAATGAACCTGATGGACGAGAAGTATCCCGTGGGCGATGCCATGCACCTGATCTTCTGCCGCAATGTGCTGATCTATTTCGACAAGCCGACGCAGAGCAAGGTGCTCAAGCGCCTCTGCGATTGCCTGGCGGTGGGCGGCTACATGTTCATCGGCCATTCGGAATCGATCGCCGGTTTCGACCTGCCGCTGAAGCAGGTCTCGAATACGGTTTTCCAGCGTACGTAATCAGGGGCATCATGGGTAAGAAGATCCGCGTCCTCGTCATCGACGATTCCGCCAGCGTGCGGCAGACGCTTGTGCGCGTTCTGCAGGAGGATCCCGATATCGAGATCATGGGTGTCGCCACCGATCCCTACATGGCGGCGAAGAAGATCCAGGAAGAAATCCCCGACGTCATCACGCTCGACGTCGAGATGCCGCGCATGGACGGGATCACCTTCCTGCGCAAGCTTATGTCGCAGCGGCCGATCCCTGTCGTCATGTGTTCTTCGCTCACGGAAGCAGGTTCCGAAACGCTGCTGCAGGCGTTGGAAGCCGGTGCGGTGGATGTGATCCTGAAATCGAAGATCGGTGCGGCGGACGGTCTTGCCGACGATGCGATCCGTATTCGCGAGGTGGTGAAGAGCGCTTCGCATGCCCGGCTCGGCAATGTCAGGCGCGCCGCCAGTACGCTTCGCCCCGGCAAGGAAGGCCCGGCCGCGAAGCTCACGGCCGATGCAATGCTGCCGCCTCCGACAGGGCGCGCCATGGCGAAGACGACTGAGATGGTGGTCTGCGTCGGCGCTTCCACTGGTGGAACCGAGGCGCTCCGGGAGTTCCTTGAGGCTCTGCCGGCCAATGCACCGGGTATCGTGATCGTGCAGCACATGCCCGAGAAGTTCACGGCGGCCTTCGCCAAGCGGCTGAACAGCCTTTGCGAGGTCGAGGTCAAAGAGGCCGTGGATGGCGATGCGGTACTGCGCGGCCACGTGCTGATCGCGCCCGGGGATCATCACATGCTGCTCGAGCGGCGCGGCGCGCGCTACCATGTGTCGGTCAAGCCGGGGCCACTCGTCTCCCGCCACCGGCCTTCGGTGGATGTGCTGTTCCGCTCGGCGGCGCGGGCTGCGGGATCGAATGCCATGGGCATCATCATGACCGGCATGGGTGACGACGGCGCGCGCGGGATGGCCGAGATGCACCAGGCGGGCGCCTATACGGTGGCACAGGACGAGGCGACATCCGTCGTCTTCGGCATGCCCAAGGAAGCGATCGCGCGCGGTGGGGTGGACCGTATCCTGCCGCTCGACCAGATCGCGCGGGAAGTGCTGATCACGCAGCAGAAGTTCTGAGCGATATCGAGCAGATGGCGGCGTTTGTCGCCGCCATCGTCGGGCGAATCGGGACGGCTCTTGAAATTTCCCTGATTTTGTGGTCTTGAAGCCGCCAATCTTTTAAAGCGCTATCTCTCCCGGCGATCAGGGGCCATCCCCGCCCTGACAGCGCTCAGCTATTAGCCCAAGGAAAACCGCCAACATGGCTCGTTCAGCTCTTCTCAATGTCATGGTTCAGGCCGCCCTCAAGGCAGGCAAATCTCTGGGGCGTGATTTCGGCGAAGTGCAGAACCTGCAGGTTTCGGTCAAGGGGCCGGGCGACTTCGTTTCGAGCGCCGACCGCAAGGCCGAGAAGATCGTTCGCGAGGAACTGCTGAAGGCGCGGCCGACCTATGGCTTCCTTGGCGAGGAGAGCGAAGAGATCAAGGGCACCGACGGCGCGCATCGCTGGATCGTCGATCCGCTCGATGGTACGACCAACTTCCTGCACGGCATTCCCGCCTTCGCCGTTTCGATCGCGCTGGAGCGCAACAACGAAATCGTCGCCGGCGTCATCTTCAACCCGGCGACCGACGAGCTCTTCACCACCGAGCGCGGCGGCGGCGCCTTCCTTAACGATCGTCGCCTGCGCGTCGGCGCGCGCCGCGTGCTGTCGGATGCCGTCATCGCCTGCGGCGTGCCGCATCTCGGACGCGGCAACCACGGCAAGTTCCTCGTCGAGCTTCGCCACGTGATGGGCGAAGTCGCCGGCATCCGCCGCATGGGCTCCGCCGCTCTCGATCTCGCCTATGTGGCCGCCGGCCGCTTCGACGGCCTCTGGGAAAACGGCCTGAATGCCTGGGATATCGCGGCCGGGATACTCCTCGTTCGCGAGGCGGGCGGCTATGCCGTCGATATGGATGGCGGCAACTCGGTTCTGGAGACCGGCTCGATCGTCGCGGGCAACGAGTATATCCAGAAGGCGCTGATCGAGGTCGTCAAGCGTCCGATTCCGAGCCGATAAATCGCTGTTGTAAAGGCAGGGTTTTCTAGCTCGGCGTACTTCAATTCGGCACAATGTTGATCTAGTCTTCGGCTCCAATGAAGCCGGAGGCTGTGGAATCTATGGAAAATGTGAATGTGGCGGAGTTCGGCTCGACCGAAAAAACCACGGGCAACTACAGCTACAAGCTCTCCAGTCCAATGCCGTTTCTTTGGACGATGGTGCTCTTCCTCGTCATCGTCGGGTTCATTGCCGCCATTCTCTTCCGGCAGACCCAAACGGCCTTCATGCACAATCCCGGCCTTAACGGCCTGATCCTCGGCGTTCTCGCCGTCGGCATCATCCTGGTGTTCAGCCAGGTGCTGGCGTTGCGTCCCGAGGTTCGCTGGTTCAATTCCTTCCGCGCCGCCGGTAGCGCCGACAAGGTCAACCGCAATCCGAAGCTGCTCGCGCCGATGCGCACGCTGATCGGCAGCCGCAGCTCGTCCGTGGGGCTTTCGACGGTGGCGTTCCGCTCGATCCTGGATTCGATCGCCAACCGCCTGGATGAATCCCGCGACGTCTCCCGTTATCTCGTCGGCCTGCTGGTCTTTCTCGGTCTGCTCGGCACCTTCTGGGGCCTGATCGGGACGATCGGGTCGATCAGCGCCGTCATCCAGACGCTGGACGCGGGCTCGGCCGGCACGTCGGCTGATGTGATGAGCGCGCTCAAGGAAGGGCTATCGACGCCGCTGTCAGGCATGGGCCAGGCGTTCTCGTCCTCGCTGCTCGGCCTCTCCGGTTCGCTGATCCTCGGCTTCCTCGACCTGCAGGCGGGACGCGCGCAGAATCGCTTCTACATGGAGCTGGAAAACTGGCTGTCCTCCGTTACCGATGTCGGCTCCGACACGGTTTCGTCGGCGATCGATCCGTCTGCCGGCATCTCGTCGGAAGAGATCAGGGCTCTGTCGGACCACATCCGCAAGGCATCCGAAGATGGCGGCGGCGGCAATCAGCGCTCGGTGGCGGCGATGGCGAGCCTCGCCGAATGCATTCAGGGACTGGTAAAGAACATGCGCAACGAGCAGCAGATGCTGCGCGACTGGATCGAGGCGCAGCAGGACGAGACGAAGGCGATGCGCCGCACGCTCGATCGTCTCGCCGAGCGCATCGGCGCGCAGGAAAAACACACCACCTCCGAGCGGCGCATGCCGCAGACAGAGAAGAGCGAGGGCAAGTAAGCCATGGCTCTTGCCCGCAACCGTCGTCGCGAGCGCGCGGTCGACTACTGGCCCGGTTTCGTCGATGCGCTCTCGACGCTTTTGATCTCGATCATGTTCCTGCTGACGGTCTTCGTCGTCGGCCAGTTCGTGCTGAACCGGGAGATCAGCGGGCGCGACGAGGTGCTTAATCGCCTCAATGGGCAGATCAACGAGTTGACGCAGCTGCTGGCGCTCGAGAAGGGCAACAAGCAGGATCTCGAGGACAACATCGCCAACCTGCAGGCATCGCTCGCCACGGCCGAGTCCGACCGCTCGCGGCTGCAGTCTCTATTGACTGCCGGAGCCGGCGGACAGGATGCCGCGCAGCAGCGGATCGGCACGCTCAGCAAGGAGCTCGACGAGCAGAAGCAGATGAGCGACCGGGCGATGAGCCAGGTGGAGCTGCTGAACCAGCAGATCGCGGCTCTGCGCAACCAGATCGCCGCCGTCGAAACGGCGCTGCAGGCTTCCGAGCAGAAGGATCAGCAGTCCCAGACGAAGATCGCCGATCTCGGCCGCCGCCTCAACGTGGCGCTGGCGCAGCGTGTGCAGGAGCTCAACCGCTACCGCTCGGACTTCTTCGGCCGCTTGCGGGAAATTCTCTCCGACCGTGAAAATATCCGCATCGTCGGCGACCGCTTCGTCTTCCAGTCGGAAGTGCTGTTCCCTTCAGGCGGCGCGGATCTGAATCCCGACGGGCAGGCGGAGATGGGCAAGCTCGCCTCCGCGCTTCTCGACGTCGCCAAGGAAATTCCACCGGAAATCAATTGGGTGCTTCGCGTCGACGGGCATACCGACAACGTGCCGCTCGCCGGCACGGGCCGCTATGCCGACAACTGGCAGCTTTCCTCGGCGCGCGCGATTTCGGTGGTGAAGTTCCTGATCAGCCAGGGTGTTCCCGCCGATCGTCTGGCGGCTGCGGGATTCGGCGAATATCAGCCGATCGCGCCGGGCGATACGCCTGAGGCGCGGGCGACCAATCGCCGTATCGAGCTCAAGCTTACCGAGAAATAAAAGCCCGTTTGCCGCGCTTGGCGCGGCGGAGGACGGTTACCAAGGGCACAGGGAAGAGGCGGCGCGCGTGGCGCCGCCTGGGTCGCGTCAGGCGTCAGCCTTGGTAGTATCCACGACGTCGGCGCCGGGCGTGTTCTTCTTGATGGATTCGATTGCGCTCATTGCGGATGCCTTGGCTTTGTAGCCTTCGGATACAAACATGGACTCTCCGTTGGACGCCTTGAAACGGAAACGAAACTCGCCAGCCTTGTCCTTGTAAACTTCGAATTTATACATCGATTTTTCTCCCGGAATCAGGATGTTGCCCAATCTACAGGCGCAGCCTAGACCAAATAATGCAACTATTCCATCAGGATATTCGCACATTCGGTTGAAGCCTGCGCGCGATGCCTGACGGGCAGTATCATGGCTTGAAGATCGAGAAGGCCGAGGAGAACTTGTTGATCAGATACGGTGCGAACAATACGAGGCCGGAATAGAAGAAATTGGCGCCCTTGGTCATGTCGGGGATGTCGTTGCCACTGGCAAAGCGGTAGAGGCAAGCAAGCCCGAAGCCGACATAGAGCATGAGGATGGCGACGGTGCCGACAAGGGCGATGAAGCGGCTGGAGCTTGCCTTCATCACCGTCACGTTGAGCGGCAGCTGTCCCGCCGGCAACGCGCCGCCTAGCGCATCGACGGGATTTCCGGCCTGATCGGTTCTGGTCAGCGTAACATCCTCGGAGAGCGCGTCGGTCAGCGACCAGTCGCGCGCTTCCTGCAGCGAACGATAGCAAAGCATCATCGACACCAAGACCGCGGCGGCGACAACGGCGACCAGTATTTCGGCAAAGCCTAGCGAGCTCACGGCAATCTCCCCTCAGAGGTGCAAGGTGAATTCCAGGCGCAAATGTAATTTATGCGTGCATCATGTCAATATGCTCGCATAAATACATGCTGTTGCAACCGCTGGATTGCGGCCACGGGCTTGTCGCGTGTAGCGTGGATCAGTTGATCGCGCGCAGGAATTCCTCGCCGCCGGTCTCGAACTGCAGCCGCGCCAGCTTGGCGTAGATGCCGCCGTGGCGGATGAGACTCTGATGCGTGCCTTCCTCGACAACGCGGCCGCCATCCATGACGAGGATACGGTCGGCCTTCAGCACGGTCGCCAGGCGATGGGCGATGACGAGCGTGGTGCGGCCGTCCATCAGGCCGTCCAGCGCCTTCTGCACCAACGTCTCGCTTTCTGCATCCAGCGCCGAGGTCGCCTCGTCGAGCAGCAGCACGGGCGCATTCTTGAGGATGGCGCGGGCAATCGCGATGCGCTGGCGCTGGCCGCCGGAGAGTGTGACGCCGCGTTCGCCGACCTCGGTGTCGTAACCCTGGTCGAGACGGCCGATGAATTCATCGGCCTGCGCGGCGATTGCAGCAGCGCGCACCTGGCCGCGGCTGGCTCCGGGATTGCCGAAGGCGATGTTTTCGTGGATCGAAGAGGCGAAGATCGTGACATCCTGCGGAACGATGGCGAGGCGTTTGCGAAGTTCGTCGGGATCGACGGCGCGGGCGTCGATACCGTCGATCTTCACCGCGCCCTGCTGGGGGTCGTAGAAGCGCAAGAGCAACGAGAAGACGGTGCTCTTGCCGGCGCCCGACGAGCCGACGATCGCGACCTTTTCGCCCGGCGCTACGCTGAGATTCAGGCCGTGCAGCGCCGATGTATCGGGCCGCGAGGGGTAGGCGAAGTGGACATCGGAGAACTCGACCCGGCCGATAGCTGGTGCCGGCAGCGTTTCCGGCTTGGCCGGCGCTGCGATCGGCGAGACTTCGTCCAAGAGTTCGGTGAGACGATCGGCGGCGCCTGCGGCCTGCGAAAGCTCGCCCCAGACTTCCGACAGCGCGCCCAGCGAACCAGCGGCGATGACGGAATAGAGAAGGAACTGGCCGAGCGTGCCCGGCGACATGGTGCCTTCAAGCACGTTGTGGGCACCGACCCAGAGAACGGCGACGACGCTGCCGAAGATCAGGGTGATGGCAATGCCGGTGAGGAGGGCGCGCGAGCGGATGGCGGAGCGAGCAGCTTCGTATGCCGTTTCAACGGCGGCGCCATAGCGGTCGGCGGCGGCATTCTCGCCACCGAAGGCCTGTACTGTTCTGGTCGCGGCGATGGTTTCGTTGGCGAAGGCCGAGGCGTCGGCCAGCGTGTCCTGGGCGGCGCGGGAGCGCTTGCGCACCGAACGACCGAAGGCGACGAGCGGGAAGACGATGAGCGGGATGGCGCCGAGCACGAGGCTGGAGAGCTTCGGCGAGGTCACGGTCATCATGCCCATGGCGCCGATACAGAGGATAAGGTTGCGCAGTGCCACGGAAGCGGTGGCGCCGACCGCCGACTTGATCTGCGTGGTATCGGCCGTCAGCCGCGAGACGATCTCACCGGACTGGTTGACGTCGAAGAAGGAAGGGGAGAGCCGGGTGACATGGGCGAAGACATCGCGGCGCAGGTCGGAGACGATGCGCTCGCCAAGCGTGATGACGAAGTTGTAGCGCAGCGCGCTTGCCAGCGCGAGCACGATGGCCATCGCCATCAACATCAGGAAATAGCTGTTGATGAAATGGCCGTCAGCCTGGGTGAAGCCGTGGTCGATCATGCGACGAACCGCCAACGGCAGCGCCAGCGAGGTCACGGCCGCGAGCGCCAGCGATACCAGCGCGCCGGCGACGAGACCGCGATATCGCATCATATAGGGCGCCAGTCTGCCAAGCGGCTTCAGTGATCGCGACTTCTTTTCTGCTGTCTGCACGGTGTCTGCCAATTCGTCTCCGATCGCCCGTCTAAGCCGCGTATCCACGACCGAGGGCTCTTGTTATCCTGCCGGCCTTCATGTATAGGCAGCCCATCCTAATGGGAAGCCGTAGCTTTAATGTCTGCGGCTTCATTTATTCAATCGGTCCTCTTGTCGCAATAAGACGCGTCAATTTGGACGTTGCATGGCAGGAAGATTGTTATGAAGGCTGAAATCCATCCCGACTACCACACCATCAAGGTGGTCATGACCGATGGCACCGAATACGAGACCCGTTCGACCTGGGGCTCCGAAGGCGCTGTCATGAACCTCGAAATCGATTCCAAGTCGCATCCGGCATGGACCGGCGGCAACCAGCAGCTCATGGACCGCGGTGGCCGCGTTTCCAAGTTCAACAAGCGTTTCGGCGGCCTCGGCCTCTAATCGCTGCCAGCTGGCACAGTTTGAAGAACCCCGCTTCGGCGGGGTTTTTTGTTGCCATGTTGTTGGGGCTCCGGAGTGGGGGACGGGCCTGTCGACTCGACCGGCCAATAAAAAAACCGGCCACGCAGGGAACGCAGCCGGTTTCATAAAAAATAAGGAAGTCTATCAGTTGTTGCCGAAGGCCGTCTGCAGCAGGCTGAGCTGAGCCTGCACGCTGTTCTGGTTGTCGGGAACGATCGGCGCCTCGTTCGGGCGGTAGATTTCGCGGTCGAGCAAGGCGACGCGGTTCTGAAGACGCAGCGAGCGTTCGATCAGCTCGCGGAAAGATTCCGGCAGATCGCCCCAGCCCGGAGCGTTACGATCGACGTTGAAACCGTCGAGGCGAACCTTGTTCTTTTCGGCAACGACCTGATCACGCGACATTTCGCCGTTGTTGACGGCGCGCTGCAGGAGAAGCCAGGAAGCCATTTGCATCAGGCGGGTGGTGAGGCGCATCGATTCCGCCGCATAGAGCACCGATGCCATGCGCGGCAAGACCTTGGAGGCGGCGCGGCCATTGCCATCGAGATAGGCGGCGGTTTCTTCAACCAGCGACATGCCTTCCGAATACAATGCCTTGAACTGCGACGATGCGGCAGCGCGACCTGCAAAACTGATCGTGTTCAATCCAAGCTCTGACATTCAAATAGTCCCTGTTGCACGCATCTACTTATGATCAGGTAACGCCGGCCGCAGCGTAAAGTTTCGCGGACCGTCCTTTTATGCTGTTAAGATGGTAGCTCTAGCCCAAATGCGCAAGGCGTTTCTTAAGAAAGGGTTAACTTCCACAGTTTCATGGAGTTCGTCCCCAGCGCAGGCAAAAAAGAAGAGCCGCAAAAGCGGCTCTCAAGGTAAAACAGGGAGAAAAATCAGACCAATTCACCGCATGGAAAATCGTCTGAGATCCAGAGAAGATCTGGATGAGAACAGTAATACCTTATAAAGCTTAATGCGTGATTAACTCTGTCCCGGATTGACACCTCCGGGCAGACTAAATGGCGGTTGCTTGGGCGCACGGGCTAAGAGCGGAAGAGGTTCTCAGCAGCTGATCTTCCCGATGCCTTGCGGGTGATCTCTGCCTCTATGCGCGTGATCTCCGCCTTTAGCATGTCGATGCGTGTTTTCAGCTCATCGACCGATATCGCGGAGAGATCCATGCCGATCTCGTGGGCGGGCTTTTTCAGCGGCCGGTCGTCATCCATAAAGCTCATAAGTCATCCTCCTTCGCTGATCAGTCCGATCCGCGGATGCCTCAGGTCGCCTCGGCGGGCTTGTTCGGCCCGCGGTCGGCGAGCGACATGCCTTCCGGGGTAAGGGTCTGCGACGTGGCGGTCGGGATCGTGGTGTAGGCGTCGCGGCTGGCGGCGGGGATCGGCGCACGCTTGCGGCTGCGGATGATGGCATAGGCGGTGATCAGCACATGCGCGATCGCCGTGACCAGGAACAGAGCATGCGGGTTGATCATGGACATGACAGGACCGCCGATGGTCGGGCCGATGATGGTGCCGATGCCATAGAGCAGAAGCAGGCCGCCCGAGACCTTCACGAAATCCTCCGACGATGCATAGTCGTTCGCGTGGGCGACGGCGATCGGATAGAGCGTGTTGGCGACGGCGCCGTAGAGAATGACCAGTCCGATGATGAAGACCGGCGAGGAGGGGTGCAAAACGGCCAGCAGCAGGCCGGCGAATGCGGCCACCGCCGACATCGCCGCCAGCACATAGCGTCTGTCGATGCGGTCGGAGAGGCGGCCGGCGGGGAACTGCATGATTGCGCCGGCAAAGATGGTGGAGCTCATCATGATGGCGATCGAGGTATCCGACAGGCCGGAGCCGGCACCGAAAACGGCGCCGAGCGTGCCGTAGGCGCCGTTGGCGATGCCGACGAGGAGAATGCCGAGGCAGGAGACCGGCGAATTGCGGTAGAGCGCCGGCAGGTCGAGCTTCACGGCTTTCAGCGGCTGCGGAGAGGCGGCGGTGGAGAGCGTCGTCGGCAGCATGGCGATGCAGTAGAAAATGCCGCAGATCATGAAGAGTACGGGGGTACGCACATCCTCGAGCGGGATCATCATCTGTCCGGCGACAACGCCGAAGAGCGTGATGGCGATATAGAGCGAGAAGATCGCGCCGCGGCTTTCATTGGTGGCGCGCTCGTTCAGCCAGCTCTCGATGATCATGGAGGTGCCGGCGGTCGAGAAGCCGGTGACGGCGCGCAGCAGGACCCACCAGACGGGATGAACGACGATGCCGCTCACCAGCGCGATAATGGCGATGATGGCGATGAAGCCGGAAAAGGCACGGACGTGGCCGACGCGGCTCACCATCTTCGGCGCGACAAGGCAGCCGATAACGAAGCCGGCGGCCCAGGAGGTGCCAAGCAGGCCGAGCGTGGTGGTGGCGTAGCCTTCGAGATTGCCACGGACGGGGAGAAGAATGCCTTGCAGGCCATTGCCCATGAAAAGGAATAGGGTGCCGAACAGCAGTGCGGCAACGGAAAGCAAATTACGTTTCATGTTTTCCCAGACTCTGCGTATTGAACACGGGAAGACATATGGCAGCGCGCGCCGCCGCCCAGTCTTTCCCTTGTTGATTGTGCCCCCGAATGCCTTTACGGCCTATTCACGAGCAGTCGTTGCGCGAAATAATGTCCGTCCTGTGACATTGAGAAGCTATGGAAAAATAAAGACATGACCAAGTTGATCGCGCTGCTGCTCATCCTGGCGATGGCCGTTCACGTCATCAAACCGCTGGGGCTGCCGGGGTTGCGCAAGCGCGCCGATTTCTGGAAGATCGCGTTGTTCGCCTTCGCGATCTGGGCGGTCGCGCTGCTCGGGCGGGATCTGTTCGTGTAGAGGTAGGGGGCGGCGGAGCCAGCCTCCGTCTTGATCACCTGTATTCGGAACGAGGTGCGGTGTAATATCTTGGCAGACCGGGCTTCTTCTTAACGTCCTTCAAGCCTTCTTCAATGGCGTCGCTGGACTGATCCGCTCTCCTCACCAGGGGATAGCTGACGTCAACGGGTTGGTTATAAACGTGGTTGGGCAACGGTGCAGGGACCTTCGTGGGGAAAAATCTCTTTGCGAGTTCCACTGCAAGCTCATTAAATTGCTTATCCGGAGAAGGGTCGACCAGCTTGGCATCGACCAGACGTCCTTTCGAATCTGTAAGCAAGCGGACATTCACGGATTCGTTTGTGCTGCATCCCGCAAGGGCAAAAATCGCCAAGAGTACTGGGGCAAATTTCTTCAACCTTAAACGCCTTTGTTTCGCAGTAGTTGTAATTCTGTCTAATAAGGTGCGCGTCCGTCGTTCAGCGCGCTTTGGCAATTGCAATCAAAAGTAAACGTCTTTGTCAGCTGGCGGGTCGAGATATAGTTTGCGGCGGCCTCTCCAGCGGCGCTAGCCGAGGTTGGTCTTAACGCGCCGTTAATCATCCGAGCGCTACCGTAAGCGTACTAACGGCTTTCGGTGTCCGTTTCCGCAATCGTCTGGCAAGCACCTCTTACATGTCCATCATACATCTTCTCGCGTCTCGAAGCGGCCGCCAGGTCGAGCTTGATGGACCCGGTTCCCATCGCCGAAATCTTATGAAGAAGCCCCGGGGCAAGCCGCAGAAGCGCCGCTCGCGTCTTGGCGTCCTCGCGGCGCTTTTCGTCCTCGGTTACTGCATCATTTGCGGAAAGCTCGTCTACTACGGGATCCATGCGCGCGACGAGACCGCGTCCATTCCCCCCGGCCCATCGATGCTTGCTTCGCGGCCAGACATTCTCGACCGAAACGGCCAGTTGCTCGCCACCGATATCCGCACGGTTTCGATGTTCGCCGAACCGATCAAGGTTGTCGATGCCGACGATGCCGTGGAGAAACTGGCGTCGATCTTTCCCGATCTGGACCGTCGGTCGACTTACCAGAAGCTGACGAACAAGCGATCGCACTTTGCCTGGCTGCGGCGGCAGCTGAGCCCGAAGCAGCAGAGCGAGGTACTGAAGCTCGGGATTCCGGCGATCGGTTTCAGGCCGGAGGTAAAGCGCTTCTATCCGGGCGGACCGACGGCCGCGCATGTGCTCGGATATGTCGATATTGACAATCACGGCGTGACCGGCATGGAGAAGTATCTGGACCAGCAGGGGCTGTCGGACCTCGCCTCGGCGGGGCTCACCGGCGTCAACACGCTGGAGCCCGTCAAACTCTCCATCGACCTCAGGGCGCAGAACGTCGTTCACGATGTCGTCGTGGATGCGCTGACGCGCTACGAGAGCAAGGCGGCGGGTGCCGTTATCCTCGACATCCACACCGGCGAGGTTCTCGCCATGGCCTCGGCGCCGGACTTCGACCCCAACGACCCCCACGCTACGGGCAGCGACGGCTGGCTGAACCGCATGTCAGGCGGCACCTTCGAAATGGGGTCGACCTTCAAGACCTTCTCGATGGCAATGGCACTCGATAGCGGTCTGGTAAAGCTCACGGATACGTTCGATGCGACCAAGCCGATCCGCATCGGCGGCTTTACGATTCATGACGACGCTTATGTTCCGCGCCGGTGGCTCACCGTGCCGGAAATCTTTCGCCATTCCTCCAACATCGGCACCGCCCGGATGATCGATATCATCGGCATGGACAAGCAGCGGGAATATCTGAAGCGCTTCGGCCTTCTCACCCGGATGGAGACCGAGCTGCCGGAGGTGAAGACGCCGAGCCAGCCGAAGGTCTGGAAGAAGATCAATTCGATCACCGTCTCCTTCGGCCATGGTGTGGCAACGACGCCGTTGCAGACCGCGGTCGCAGGCGCCGCGCTGGTCGATGGCGGCGAGCTGATCGAACCGACCTTCCTGCCGCGCACGGCGGAGCAGGCGAGTGCCGTCGCCGAGCGTGTCGTCAAGCCGAGCACCAGCGACACGATCCGCGCGCTCTTCAAGCTCAACGGCGAGGAGGGGTCGGGCAAGAGTGCCGACGTGCCGGGTTTCCATGTGGGTGGCAAGACGGGGACTGCGAACAAGGTCATCAACGGGCGGTATTCGCACGTGCTGAGTTTCAACGCCTATCTGGCGGCGTTCCCGATCCAGGATCCGAAATACGTGGTGCTTTCCTTCTGCGACGAGCCGCGAAAGGGCGATCACGGCATGACATTCGCCACTAACAACGCCGCTCCCATGGTGCATGATATCGTGGCGCGCGTCGCACCGATGCTTGGTGTGCAGCCCGATTTCGGCAGCAACCTGCTTGTCGCCTACTGACAATCAGGTTCAGTAGGCGATCTCGCCGCGCATGACCTCGACGCAGGCGCCGCAGATCGTTACATCCGTGACGACGCCGTTCGTCTTGACGACGTCGACGCCGATGATGCTTCGACGGCCCATTTCGACGCCTTGCTCGATAGTCAGCGACACCCTCATGTCCGCGTCCGGCTCCAGGGAGACGAGATAGGCGGCGAGGGCAGCCGAGGCGCTGCCGGTGGCGGGGTCCTCCGGTACGTTGTCGAGCGGCGCGAACATGCGGGCACGGATCGCCCAGGGCGTCTCGGGTGTCCTGACATAGACGAACAGCGAGAAGTCGTGGTTCCCCTCCGGCGTCGGGCCCGCGGCATCTTGGAAGCAGGCGAGATTCGGCCGGGCGGCGGCCAGCGCATCGAGGCCGGTGAGCTCGGCAACGACGAAGCTCAGGCCGACCGATGCAAGAACCGGACGATGAACGCGGGCACTGACCTGTGAAGCGTCGATCGAGATGCAGCGGGCCACGGTTTCCTCGGAAACGATGCGGCCTGTCACCAGCGGCCCCGGCGCGCGGATGGCGGCGGAAACGACACGTTCGCCCTCGCGTCTGAGATCGACCGTGACCAGACCTGCTTTCTCCTCGAAGCGCATGACCTCATCGACTGGCCTGCCGAAAACCTCGCCGCGTGCGCCGAGCACATAGGCGGTGCCGACATTGGGGTGGCCGGCGAAGGGCACTTCCATGGTGGGCGTGAAGATGCGCACGCGGGCGGTGTTGTCCGGATTTTCAGGCGGCAGCACGAAGGTGACTTCGGAGTAGCCGAACTCGGCCGCGATCTTCTGCATGTCCTCGTCGCTCAGCCCTCGCGCATCCGTCATGACGGCAAGCGGGTTGCCCTCGAAGCGGTTGGTGGTGAAGACATCGACGGTGGTGAAGGAAACGGTGGGCATGGCGGCACTCCGGAATGCAGGGAGGCACATGAGTAGCCATCTTCCTCAGGCGGCTGAAGGGCAATCTTGTCGCCGTGACAATCAACCGCCAACAAAAAGCCGGCCGCTCTAGACGGCCGGCTTGTGAAAGTGCTGCTGGCGTATCAGGCCTTGTTGACGCTGGCGGCGTAGATCTGGTCGATCGTTTCGGCCAGGCTGGCGTCGAACTCCGCGTCGCTCATGGTGACCCGCAGGTTTTCCGTCAGCGCGCGCGAGAAGCTTGCGATCATGCCGTGGTTGTGGCTGAGCTTCTCGCAGGCATCGACACGGCTGTAGCCGCCGGAAAGGGCGACGACCCGCACGACAGACTTGTGGGCGATCAGCGGCGCGTAGAAATCGGGGACCGTCGGGATCGTCAGTTTGAGCAGCACCTTTTCGCTCGCCGGAAGCAGGTCGAGCTGCTTTGCGATCTCGTCGCGAAGAATGGTCTCCGCCTCTGCCTTTGTCGGGCTTTTGATCGAAACTTCAGGCTCGACGATCGGAACGAGGCCGTTGCCGATGATCTGGCGCGCCACCTCGAACTGCTGCTTTACGACGGCTGCAATGCCCGCCTTGTCGGCGTTCGCGATCACCGAGCGCATCTTGGTGCCGAACATTCCCTTGTCGCGGCCGCGCGCCAGGAGAGCGTCGAGATCGGGCATCGGCTTCATCATCTGGACACCGTTTTCTTCGGCAGCCAGGCCCTTGTCGACTTTTAGAAGCGGCACGACGCCGCGCTTCTCCCAGAGATAGGAGGGAACCGCCTGGCCGTCGACCTCGCCGTCCATGGTCCGCTCGAACAGGATGGCGGCGATGATCTTTTCGCCGGTGAAGGCGGGGGCGCTCATGATGCGGACACGCATGGCGTGCATCATACGGAACATCTCCTCGTCACCCTGGTAATCGGTGTCAGCAATGCCGTAGAGACGCAACGCTCCAGGTGTCGAACCACCGCTCTGATCCAGCGCTGCAATGAATCCCGGCGCCGAGCTGATCTTGTTCAACATCTTCGCGTCGACCATACTTCATTCCTTCCCTCAAACTGGCGCATTGCGCGCGGATTATTCTATTTCAAAACCGATCGGCAAAGCGCAATCGATCAACCAAGGGATCGACGTGCAGCAAGATGTTCGCTCGCGTCGGGCTCGCACGAGAAAAACCTGCCAAATGACAAATCTAGGTCGCCGATAGCAGAAGTTTATGGGTGCGAAAATGTTCGCTAAAAGCCTTAAAACGTTTGAATTCTTTTAAATCGTTTGAATGTTTGGGCATTTGCTCGGCAGAAACGCAAAAGACCGCGACGCTTGCGCGCCGCGGTCTATCTCACTGTAAAAACTGCCGAATCGGCGTGCGCGCTACTTGGCCTTGTTGAGAACCTCAACGCCCGGGAGAACCTTGCCCTCCATCCACTCGAGGAAGGCGCCGCCTGCCGTCGAGACGTAGGAGAAGTCCTCGGCAACGCCAGCATGATTGAGAGCGGACACCGTGTCGCCGCCACCGGCGACCGAGGTCAGCTTGCCGGCCTTGGTGCGCTCGGCGGCGTATTTCGCGACAGCGACCGTCGCCTTGTCGAAGGGCTCGATCTCGAACGCACCGAGAGGACCGTTCCAGACCAGCGTGTTGGCGCGCTCGATCCAGGCGTTGATCGCAGCGATCGACTTGGCGCCGACGTCGAGAACCATGGCATCTTCGGGAATGGCGTCGATGGCGACGGTTTCGTTGGGGGCACCGGCCTTGAACTCGCGGGCGACGACGCCGTCTTCCGGCAGGATGATGGCGCAGCCCGCGGTGGCGGCTTCGATCATGATCTGGCGGGCGGTGTCGGCGAGGTCGTGCTCGCACAGCGACTTGCCGACATTGGTCCCGCGGGCGGCGATGAAGGTGTTTGCCATGCCGCCGCCGATGACCAGTGCGTCAACCTTCTTCACGAGGTTCATCAGGAGGTCGATCTTGGTCGAAACCTTGGCGCCGCCGACGATCGCGACCACGGGACGGCTAGGATTGCCGAGGCCCTGCTCGAGGGCTTCAAGCTCGGCCTGCATGGTGCGGCCGGCATAGGCGGGGAGGTGATGGGCCAAGCCTTCGGTCGAGGCGTGCGCGCGGTGCGCGGCCGAGAAGGCGTCGTTGACATAGATGTCGCCGTTGGCGGCTAGCGCCTTGACGAATTCAGGGTCGTTCTTCTCTTCGCCCTTGTGGAAGCGGGTGTTTTCGAGAAGCAGTATGTCGCCGTTGCCGAGAGCGGCCACCGCGCTTGCGGCGGCGTCGCCAATCGCGTCGGTCGCGGTCTGTACCTTGTGGTTCAGCACTTTCTCGACAGAAGGCGCGATCAGCGACAGCGACAGATCCGGCGACGGGCCATCCTTGGGGCGGCCGAAATGAGCGAGCAGGATGACCTTGGCACCTTTGCCAGACAATTCGAGGATCGTCGGGGCGACGCGCTCGATGCGGGTCGTGTCGGTGACCTTGCCGTCCTTCATCGGAACGTTGAGGTCAACGCGGACGAGAACACGCTTTCCGGCAATGTCGTTGAGGTCGTTGAGGGTCTTGAAGGAAGGCATGGGAAAGTCCATTCGTTATTGCCCAGAAGATGCGGGGACCATAGCAAGGATCATCCGAGACGCAAGGTATTCAGCGCGGGTTTTCATCGCCTTTGGATGCCGCGGCGGCGGCAGCCGCTTCCTTGTCCCTGCGGCCTTTCAGCCGGTCGCGGATGCGGTCGATGATATCGCGCATATTGATGAAGATCGGCAGGGTCACGGCCGGCTCGACGGCTTCCAGCGACATGCCGACGGAACTGATATGATCGTGATCGTCAAGGTCGCGGACGATAAGAATGATGGAGCCGAGACGGACGCGGTCGGCGTAATCGGCCTTGCCCCCGAGCCGCTGCTTCATCAGTTCGCCGATGGTCAGGCCCTTCTCGTTTTCGTTGAGCAGGCCGGGGCCGTAGGCGGCGTCTAGATCGGCTGCGGGCCTTGCCGGCGACAGCGCGAAGGCGCCAAAGAAATCCGCATCGTCCTCATCGACAGGCGCGCGGCTGGCGAAGAGCTTGTCGAGCAGGCGGGAGTAGGACGGAACGATGAAGAGATAGACGAGATCGTTCTCCCGCAGGCGGCCGGCATATTGGTAGCGCATCGACTTTCCGTCGCGGATGACGAGCGACGGTGTCGCCCAGCGCGGAATGCGCTCGCCGCGCAGGATCGGGCTATCCTTGATCACGCGGTAGGAGAGAAGCTCGTGGTTGGCGGCACCCGGCAGATCCACCTCGACCTTGTCGACCGCGCCCATACGCGGAGGAATGATCAGCCCGAGCTTCTTTGCCACCGGCTTGATGGTCCACCCCTGCACCAGGAGCGAGACGAGAACGATGATGAAGGCGGTGTTGAAATAAACCTGGCTGCTTTCCAGCCCGCCGAGGATCGGCATGATAGCGAGCAGGATCGACACGGCGCCGCGCAGGCCGACCCAGGCGACGAAGCCGATCTCCTGCTGCGTGTAGTCATAGGGCAGCAGCGACAGCCAGACGGCCAGCGGGCGGGCGACGAAGATCAGGAAGAGGGCGAGCAACACGGCCGGGATGGCAATCTGAGGGAATTGCGAGGGTGTTGCGAGCAGGCCGAGCACCAGGAACATGATGATCTGCGCCAGCCAAGTCATGCCGTCCTGGAAGCGCTTGATCGAGGCATAGCCCGGCAGCTTGCGATTGCCGGCATAGATGCCGGCGACATAGACGGCCAGGAAGCCGCTGCCGCCAAGCGCGCCGGTGAAGGAAAAGACAAGAAGAGCGAGCGCCAGCACGAAGATCGGGGTGAGGCCGCGATCGGTTTCAAGCTTGCCGACGATCAGCACGATCATCATGCCGCCGAGCAGGCCGAGAATGACGCCGAGGCCCATCTGCTGGACGAACATGGCAAGCATGCCGATATTGATGCCGTGATAGCGTTCGCCGCTGGCGAGCACCTCGACCAGCGCGATGGTGAGGAAAATTGCCATCGGGTCGTTGGTGCCGGATTCCACTTCCAGCGTCGAGCGCACCTTGTCGCGGATGTTGATGCCGCCAATGCGCAACAGGAAGAAAACAGCGGCCGCGTCGGTCGAGGCGACGATGGAGCCGAGCAGGGTGCCCTCCAGCCAGCTAAAGTTCAGCAGCCACATGGCCGCAAGACCGAACAGCGCGGCCGTCATGAGGACGCCGACGGAGGCCAGCGTGATTGAAGGGATCGCCGCGAGCTTGAAAGCCTGGACAGGTGTGCCGAAGCCTGAATCGAAGAGAATGACGGCGAGCGCGATTGATCCGAGAATATAGGCCAGATAGTTGTTGGTGAATTCGATGCCGAAGCCGTCGGTGCCGGCGATCAGCCCGATCCCCAGGAAGAGCAGAAGGAGGGGAGCGCCGAAGCGGA
Source organism: Rhizobium sp. S152 (assembly GCF_030380735.1). Lineage (GTDB taxonomy): Bacteria > Pseudomonadota > Alphaproteobacteria > Rhizobiales > Rhizobiaceae > Rhizobium. The sequence continues at coordinate 341,837 of NZ_JAUDRZ010000004.1, forward strand.
AGGCGAGCAGGCTGGAGAATGCCGCGAGAAGCACAAGCGCCGTCGATACGAGTACGACGATATAAAATGCTTCCATGGCGATCCCCTATGCATCAATCAAAGCCGCAGCACCGCCTCCCGCCGATCGCTGCAATATTAAAACAGCCTCATCTCTTTGCGTATCGGAATCCGACGTTGCCACCCAAGGACAAGGTCATAGCGGAGGGCAGACCCGAAGGACTAACCCTGCTTGCGCGGCGTCATGCTGCTGAATGGTCTGCCTACAGGCAAATCGGATGAACGGTTCGAGACTGAGCCTGTTCAAACAGTAAAGTCAAATCGGGCGAGAGCAGGGCAAAAAGCAATGCCCTGTCTTTTTCTTGCATATTCCCCGGCGAGGAATGAAAGATGCGAAACCGCGTCAAGCTTCGGTCTCGTCCTCGTCGTCCATGTCGGAGATCGGGATGAGGAAGACGACAAACTCATCGTCGATGGTGCGCGAGGGATCGTCATCGAACTCGTAGGCATGTTCGACTTCGCTCGCCTCTTCCGACGTCGCCTTGCGCAAGGTGATTGCCGTAACGCCATCCCACACGGGCTTGCCCTGTGATTCCAGGATGGTCAGGTCCTCGCGAAAGTCTTCGGCTTCGAAGAAATGCTTCGCGTCTTCGTCGTTCTCGGAACGAAAACAGGCAATCGCACTGCCGCCGATCTCGATCGTAAAATAGTCCATGGCATTCTCTTTCGCTTGAGCGGTCATCCGGGTTTTGACAGTACGGCGATCGGCAGCGGGACACCAGCCAAATCGCCTGCGCGACAGTCGTCGGGCCAGTAAAAGAAAAAGCGGCCCGGTTGCCCGAGCCGCTCTTCAGAAAGTCGTGTCGCGAAAACCTTAGATGGTCTTGGCGAAGGCGACGGCCGTGTCCGACATGCGGCTCGAGAAGCCCCACTCATTGTCGTACCAGGACAGAACGCGCACGAAGTTGCCTTCCATGACCTTGGTCTGGTCGGTGGCGAAGATCGAGGAGTGGCTGTCGTGGTTGAAGTCGCGCGAAACCAGCGGCTCGTCGGTGAAGCCGAGGATGCCCTTGAGCTTGCCATTGGCGGCAGCCTTGATGGCTTCGTTGATTTCGCCAACCGTGGTGGCCTTCTTGGCGACGAACTTGAAGTCGACGACCGAGACGTTCGGGGTCGGAACGCGGATCGACGTGCCGTCGAGCTTGCCCTTGAGGTGCGGCAGAACGAGGCCGACAGCCTTGGCGGCACCGGTCGAGGTCGGGATCATGGACAGGGCCGCGGCGCGGGCGCGGTACAGATCCTTGTGCATCGTGTCGAGCGTCGGCTGGTCACCCGTGTAGGAGTGGATCGTGGTCATGAAGCCGTGGTCGATGCCGACGGCGTCGTCGAGAATCTTGACGACCGGTACCAGGCAATTCGTGGTGCACGACGCGTTGGAGATGACCAGGTGGTCCTTGGTCAGCTGGTCGTGGTTGACGCCGAAGACGACGGTCAGGTCGGCGCCATCGGCAGGAGCCGAAACGATGACGCGCTTGGCGCCAGCCGTCAGGTGAGCGGCGGCCTTGTCACGCGAGGTGAAGATGCCGGTGCACTCGAGCGCGATGTCGATGCCGAGTTCGCCGTGCGGCAGCTGCGCCGGATCACGGACAGCGGTGACCTTGATCGGCTTGCCGCCGCCGACGGTGATCGTGTCACCTTCGACCTTCACTTCGGCCGGGAACTTGCCGTGGATGCTGTCATAGCGCAGCAGGTGCGCGTTGGTTTCGACCGGGCCGAGATCGTTGATGGCGACGACTTCGATGTCGGTACGGCCGGATTCGACGATGGCGCGGAGAACATTGCGGCCGATACGGCCGAAGCCGTTGATGGCAACCTTTACAGTCATGTGTTTCTCTCCCGAGAGTAGGGCTTGCGTTGTGGAATGAGGAGCGCCCTCGGGCGCTCCTTTATCAGATCAAAGCTTGGCTTCAACGGCAGCGACCACAGCTTCCGCCGTGATGCCGAACTTCTTGAAGACTTCCTTGGCTGGGCCGGAAGCGCCGAAGCTCTTCATGCCGATGAAGGTGCCTTCCGGACCGATGAACGCATCCCAGCCTTCGCGGACGGCGGCTTCGACGGCGATCTTGATCGGCGAGTTGCCGATGATTTCCTTGCGGTAGGCATCCGGCTGCTCGAAGAACAGTTCGGTGCAGGGGACCGAGACGACGCGGACGGACACGCCCTTTTCCTCGAGCGTCTTGCGTGCGGCGATGGCGAGTTCGACTTCGGAGCCCGAAGCGAAGATCGTCGCCTTGGCATCGGCGTTGCCGGCCAGGGTATAGGCGCCCTTGGTCGTGAGGTTCTCTTCCGAGTATTCCGTACGAACGGTCGTCAGGTTCTGGCGGGTTAGGGCGAGCGCGGTCGGGCGATCCTTGGTCTTCAGCGCGATCTGCCACGCCTCGGCCGTTTCCGTGACGTCGGCCGGACGGAAGACCATCAGGTTCGGGACAGCACGCAGGCTCGCCACCTGTTCGACCGGCTGGTGCGTCGGGCCGTCTTCGCCGACGCCGATGGAATCATGCGTCAGGACGTGGACGAGGCGGATACCCATCAGCGCAGCGAGGCGGATCGGAGGGCGGCAATAGTCCGAGAAGATCATGAAGCCGCCGCCATAAGGCATCAGGCCGCCATGCAGCGAGACGCCGTTCATGGCAGATGCCATGCCATGCTCGCGGATACCCCAGTGCATATAGCGGCCGGAGAAGTCCGTCGGCGTGATCGACGTCATCTGGCTGGTCTTGGTGTTGTTCGACGGCGTCAGGTCGGCCGAACCGCCGAGCGTTTCCGGCAGGATGCCGTTGATGACTTCGAGAACGTCCTCGGAAGCCTTACGCGTAGCAACTGTCGGCTTGGTCTCGACGATCTTCTTCTTCAGGTCGGCAATCGCAGCGTCGAAGCCCGCAGGCAGATCACCGGCGAAGCGGCGGTCGAACTCGGCCTTGTCGGCGGACTTGGCCAAGCGGCCTTCCCATGCCTTGACGGTTTCGGTCGAACGGACGCCGGCGGCGCGCCAATCGGAGAGAACGTCGTTCGGGATGACGAAGGGCTCGTAGTCCCAGTTCAGCGCCTTGCGGGTCGCGGCGATTTCATCGGCGCCGAGCGGCGAACCGTGAACCTTGTGGCTGCCCTGCTTGTTGGGGGCGCCGAAGCCGATGACGGTCTTGCAGGCAATGAAGGTCGGCTTGTCGGACTTGTGGGCTTCCTCGATGGCAGCTGCAATCGCAGCCTGATCGTGGCCGTCGACTTCGATCGTGTGCCAGTGAACAGCCTTGAAGCGCATGATCTGGTCGGTGGAATCCGACAGGGAGACAGCGCCGTCGATGGTGATCGAGTTGTTGTCCCAGAAGAGGATGAGCTTGTTGAGCTTCAGGTGGCCGGCGAGCGCGATGGCTTCATGGCTGATGCCTTCCATCAGGCAGCCGTCGCCGTTGATCACGTAGGTGTAGTGATCCTGCAGGTCGGCGCCGAATTCCTCGCGCAGCTTACGTTCGGCGATCGCCATGCCAACCGCGTTGGCAATGCCCTGGCCGAGCGGGCCGGTGGTGGTTTCGATGCCCGTGGCGTGGCCGTATTCCGGGTGACCGGCGGTCTTGGAGCCGAGCTGGCGGAAAGCTTTCAGATCATCAACCGACATGTCCGGATAGCCGGTCAGATAGAGCAGCGAGTAGAGCAGCATCGAGCCGTGGCCGGCCGACAGCACGAAGCGGTCGCGGTCGGGCCAATGCGGCTTGGTCGGGTCGAACTTCAGATACTTCGAGAACAGGACGGTGGCGACGTCGGCCATGCCCATCGGCATGCCAGGATGGCCGGAATTCGCCTTCTCGACTGCATCCATTGCGAGGAAACGGATCGCATTCGCCATCCGGTCGTGTTGTTCAGGAGAAATCATCGCTATTCCGCTTGTTCCGGGGTGTCGGGGGATGGCCTCAAGCCTGCGGAGACCATCAATGAGAGCGGGTGCACAAATAGCAGTTGGAACGGCCAAGTCAATAAATCCGAGCCCCAATAGAGGACCCCGAATGACGATTTTTGACATTTGACCATCGATTTTAACAAAAGTTGACAGCCTTGTGACGGTGTCAACGATTTCGGTCATCCACAGATTAGCGTACCTGCCGGCCTGTGACCTTTATTGACGCACAGTTGGCGAGTTGCATATCCTCTTGGAAACATCGCTCGGCCCCGATTGCCGATTCGCGGGTCTTGCGCGGGGAAGCGGAAGAGACATGACATCCACAGGCAACAGCATCGACGCAGCGCTCGCGGAGCTCAGGCAAGCCGTTTCGGCTCTTGACAACGCTGTCGACGCCCGGCTCGAGCGGCAGCGCGAGAGCGGAGAGATCGAAGGCGAAGTTCGCCGCGTGCACGCCGATCGCTCCAAGCTCGCGCAGGAGCTGGACCAGGCCGAGTTCCGCGCGAACCGACTGGAAGAGGTCAATCGCGAGGTTTCCAGGCGGCTGGTGACGGCGATGGAAACGATCCGCGCGGTCCTCGATCGATAATGAAGGGCAGATGAGATGGCGCAGGTAACGGTAACGATCGACGGCAAGGCCTATAGGATGGCCTGCGAGGAGGGGCAGGAAGATCACCTGACCGATCTCGCGACCCGCTTCGACCGCTACGTCGGCCATCTCAAGGGACAGTTCGGCGAAATCGGCGATCTCAGGATCACCGTCATGGCCGGCATCATGGTCATGGACGAGATCTCGGAGCTGACGCGCCGCGTCGCCGGGCTCGAAACCGAGCTGGAAGCCCTGCGCGGCTCCCGCGAGACGGCAATGGCCGCGACGGCGCGGACGGAAGAAAGCCTCGCGGTGGCGCTTGGCGAGGTTACCATGCGCATCCAGGGGCTTGCCGACAAGCTGAGCGGCCGCGCGCCGGCCGAGCTCAATTAAATCGCCAGGCCATGTGCCAGCCTCTGGCGCGGTCCGAAAATCAGTCTTATATAACAGCTGCGATCTGCGCCTCTCGACAGGAACCACAATCCCTGGGGCCATACTCGATCCAAAGGGAGCTGTCCCTGGCCAGGCCCGTGGGCTTGGACATATGGCGCCCACCTACGTTTGTAGGCACCCAGGATCGTAAACCTCCATCGGTTGCCGCGGATCGCACTTTCTCCTTCCCTGGATCGTTGAGTTATTGCCTGCGGTAGATGCCGTTCGATGCATCGTCGTGCAGCGTTTTCGCAGGTGAGCCACGTTTTCAATGCTCGTGACGGCCGGGTGCCGATTTCTGCAAATGACCTATGCGCTGAGCGCAATTTGGTGGATTTTGGCGTTTCACGCAGAATTCGCGGATGCAGGAGTGATAATCGTCCTGCGTTTCCTAATTAAAACGGTTAAACGTACGTTAATTGCCGGCCATGGCTGTTAAGCGTCAAAACCGCAGTAAGCCGATGGCGCTTGCGCAAGCTTTTGCCTGAAACGTTTACGGTCATTTATGAGGCAAAATCATTGGGCATATTTTCGTCAAGCTATGCGTTTTGTGCATTGGTGATCTGATGCTTTAGCGCTGTTCGGTCCCGGCCTTCCTGCGTATATTCGCATCAACAGAAAGACACCGGCGGCAAGAACGCTGCCGAGCACTGACAAGCCCTAGAAAGGGGACCATCATGAACGTAGCACGCTCCTTCAATAACTGGCGCAAGTATCGTCAGACCGTTTCCGAACTCGGCCGCATGTCGAACCGCGACCTGCACGACCTCGGCATCGACCGCGCCGACATCCAGCGCGTCGCCCGCGCGGCCGTCGCTCGCTAAGACCTTTCGATCCTCCTGCCTTCGGGCCGGCCGGTATCCCAAAACGCCCGCTCCTCGCAGCGGGCGTTTTCGCGTCCAGGCTTCCATGTTGCCGATAGCCTCCGGTTTTGCTTGCCGGGCTGCCCGTCCAGCGGGTATGGCGAGTTCATGTTTTCACTGGAACGTACCGAGACCTGCGAGCAGATCGTCAAAAAGAGCCGGTTTCGCGCGGTGGCGGCGCCGATATCCGGCGAGCAGGATGTCAGGGATCTCCTGGCGACGCATTCCGATCCCGATGCCAACCACAATTGCTGGGCATGGCGGATCGGCCAGAACTATCGCTTCAGCGACGACGGCGAGCCGAGCGGCACGGCAGGCAAGCCGATCCTGCAGGCGATCGACGGGCAATCTCTCGACAATGTGATCGTGGTGGTGACGCGCTGGTTCGGCGGCGTGCTGCTCGGCACCGGCGGGCTGATCCGAGCCTATGGCGGGACGGCCGCGATTTGCCTGCGTGCCGCCGGCACCGTGGAACTGGTCGCTATGGTCGATGTGGTCATTCGCGTCGGTTTTTCCGATCTTGCCCTGGTCAAAGCGAGACTTGCGGCCGCGCCGGGCGTTCGCGTCGCCAGCGAAGCCTTTCTTGACGATGGGGCGGAATTGACGTTGGCTATACCGGAGGCGATATCACGGGAGGTCGCGCGCAGCATCGCCGACGCGACGAGCGGGCGCGTCATTATGACTTTCCAGCCATGACGTCATGGCGTATCAGCTATGCCGTCAGAGGCGTCATATGACAGAGACTTCGCTTGCCTGACGCGATTTGAGTGATAGTTTCGCCGCATTATATCGATTTAAATTACCAGGAGACTTGAGATGCAACTTGGCATGGTTGGTTTGGGCCGGATGGGAAGCTTCATGGTCCAGCGCTTGATGCGCGATGGCCATGAGTGCGTCGTGTATGATGCGAAAACCGAAAGTGTGAACGATCTCGTCGGCAAGGGTGCCGTCGGCAGTTCGTCGCTGGAAGAGTTCGTCTCGAAGCTGTCGCGCCCGCGCGCCGTATGGCTGATGCTGCCTGCCGCCATCACCGACAAGGTGATCGCGCAGATCGCGCCGCTGCTCGACAGCGACGATATCATCATCGACGGCGGCAATTCCTACTATCATGACGACATTCGTCGCGGCGGCGAGCTGATCACCAAGGGTCTGCACTATGTCGACGTCGGCACCAGCGGCGGCGTCTTCGGTCTCGAGCGTGGCTATTGCCTGATGATCGGCGGCGAAAAGGCCGTGGTCGAGTCGCTTTCGCCGATCTTCAAGTCGCTGGCACCTGGCGTCGGCGACGTCGTGCCTTCGGCGCATCGTCCCGATCAGGCCGGCAGCACGGCCGAACAGGGCTATCTGCATTGCGGCCCGCACGGCGCCGGCCACTTCGTGAAGATGGTACACAACGGGATCGAATACGGCCTGATGGCTGCCTATGCCGAAGGCTTCAACATCCTGAAGCGTGCGAATATCGGCGCCGATACGCATGAAGTCGATGCCGAGACAGCGCCGATCGCGCATCCTGAGCACTACCAGTACGACTTCAACCTGCAGGACGTCGCCGAAGTCTGGCGCCGCGGCAGCGTCATCACCTCCTGGCTGCTCGACCTGACCTCGGATGCGCTGCATGCGGATCCGGCCCTCGGCGCCTATGCAGGTCGCGTTTCGGATTCCGGCGAAGGCCGCTGGACGATCATGGCCGCCATCGACGAAAGCGTTCCGACGCCGGTTCTGAGTGCCGCGCTCTACAGCCGCTTCTCGTCGCGCGACAACGACGAATTCGCCAACAAGGTGCTGTCAGCCATGCGCGCCGGCTTCGGCGGCCACGTCGAAAAGCCGAAGGCATAAACCATTCGGCAATAATGGTTATCGGAGCCCGCGCAGCCGCATGCCGCGCGGGCTTTTCTTTCGCGCGCTTCAATATAAGCTACGCTATATATATTGGAGGGGCTGGGCGATGGGTCTGGGGTTTGGCGCGCGCGTTGTAAGGCGGCTTCTGCCGCTGATTGCTTTGACGATGGCCGCATGGGGAGCGTTGGCGCAGACACCGCCCGCCGCGCCGGCAACGCCGCCGCCCGCCGAAGTGCGGCAAATCTTCGAGCTCATGGAGAAGCCCGCCGTCAAGCAGTGGATGGCCACGCAGGCCGCCCCGACACAAGCACCCGTGCAAGCGCCGACCGCGCCATCGGCAATGCCCGGCGAGATGTCCGGAGAGCAGATGTCGGTGCTTTCCGAATTCCTCGGTCATGCCCGCACGCATTTCGATCTGGTGTCCGGTGCGGCGATGACGCTGCCCGAGGAGGTCGAGAATGCCTCCGAGATCGTCGAGCGCGAGGTTCAACCGAGCGGCTGGGCTGTCGTGACGTTCGAACTCCTGGCTCTGTTTCTCGCCGGTGCTGTCGCCGAAATGCTGTTTCGGGTGATCGTGCCGCGACCGCGCATCAGACAAGAGGATGGCGAGGTGGTCACAGTCGCCCATCACGCCGCAGCCAACCTGAGCTATCGCGTGGTGCCGGCGCTGGTGTTCTGCATCGCGACGCTCGTTCCGCTCGTGCTCTTCGATTGGCCGCCGATCACGCAATCGCTGGCGATCGCCGTGGCCATCGCGCTGATCGTATCGCGCGTCACGATCTCGATCGGCCGGCTGCTGGTGGCGCTGGTGACGCTGCCTCAGGCTGGCGGCGAGCGCGACGTTTCGCGGGCGACTGCGATGTTCTGGTTCGAGCGCAGCTGCGTGTTCATCATCTATTTCGTGTTCGGCTGGGTGCTGATCCAATTGATGGCGCCGCTGGGCTTCTCCCCTGGGTCGCGGTATCTCGTCGGCTACACGCTCGGGCTTGGATTGCTTGCCATCGCCGTCGAGGCGGTCTGGTCGCGCCCGGTGGAGGAGGGGCACAAGAGCACGACGGTCTCCTGGCTGCTGACGATCTATTTCGTGGCGCTCTGGCTGCTGTGGGTGGCGGGCTTCAACTTCATCCTGTGGCTTGGCATCTATCTCGTGCTGTTGCCGCGAGCGCTACGGGTCTCGACGCTTGCCGTGCGATCCCTCCACAAGGCGGAGGCCGGCTTTCTTGCCAAAAAGCGGATTGCCGCGGTGCTGCTCGATCGCGGCGTGCGAGCGATCATCATTACCATCGCCGCCATCTGGCTCGGCCGCATTCTTGGCTTCGCGGCCGATCGGATGGCTGCCGGCGAGACGATGATCGACCGGATCGTGCGCGGCTCGGTCGGCGGCATCGTCATCCTGCTTGCCGCCGATCTGCTCTGGCACCTTGCGCGCGCCTATATCAACGGCAGGCTCGAGGATTCGCCTCTGGAAGGGTCGATCAATGACGATGAGAAGGCACGGCGGGCGCGGTTGCAGACGCTGCTGCCGATCTTCCGCAATATCCTCGCCGTCGTGATCGCCGTTATCGCTGTGCTGATGGTGCTTTCCGGCCTCGGCGTCGAGATCGGGCCTTTGATTGCCGGTGCAGGCGTCGTCGGTGTCGCGGTCGGCTTCGGGGCGCAGACCATCGTCAAGGATGTCATCAGCGGCATGTTCTATCTCTGGGACGATGCATTCCGTGTGGGCGAGTATATCGAGAGCGGTAGCCACAAGGGCGTCGTCGAGGCCTTCAGCCTGCGGTCCGTCAGGCTGCGCCATCACCGCGGGCCGCTGACCACGGTGCCGTTCGGTGAACTCGGCGCAGTCAAGAACCTGAACCGCGATTGGACGATCGACAAGATAACGCTCAACGTCACCTACGACACCGATCTGGTGCTGGCGAAGAAGGTGATCAAGCAGATCGGCCAGAAGCTGCTCGAAAACCCCGACTACGCGCCTCATATCATCGAAACGCTGAAGATGAAGGGCGTCGAGCAGTTCGGCGAATTCGCGATCGTCATCCGTCTGGCAATGATGACGAAGCCGGGCGAGCAGTTCGTCATTCGCCGCAACGCGCTGGCGATGATCCGAACCGCCTTCAAGGAAAACGGCATCGAGTTTGCAGTCCCGACGCTGCAGGTCTCGAGCGAGACGCACGACGCCGATGCGAATGCCGCGGCCGCCCTCTATGCCGCGCAGAAATCGGCACCTGGAGAGGAGCCAGCCGCTTAGTCGTGCCGGTGCCATACGATGATGGCGCGGCTGCGTCGGGGATCTTACCAAAATGCAATGTGCAAGTGCTCTTCTTGCGCCAAAAATGCCCCAATTGAAGAAGAAGCAGACGCTTATTGCGGGCGCTGGGGTGGCGTTGCCATGTATTCGCGGGCTTGAGCCCAAGAACTTGCATGCTGGCTGTGTTAGGTGTTCGAAACATGACTCCCGCTGATGTGTAAGTTCGCGACGGTAAATGATGTCGAAGCACGCCGATTTGGAAGAGATTGAAGTAACGGAAGAATCCACCTTCGCCGGCTTTTTTCGGCGATACCGGACACATCTCGCGGCCGTAGCGACGCTGATCGTGTTCTGCATGGTCGGCTTCGCCATCGAACAGCTTACCACCGAGGTGCGCTACGACGATGTCGTTCAGGCGCTCGCCGACACGACCGTGAGCTCGATCCTGCTTGCGCTCTTCTTCACTGCCCTAAGCTTCCTGGCGCTGGTGTTCTATGACGTGAACGCCATCGAGTATGTCGGCAAGAGGCTGCCTTTTCCGCAGGTGGCGCTGACCGCGTTCAGCGCCTATGCGGTTGGAAACACGGCGGGTTTCGGCGCGCTTAGCGGCGGCGCGATCCGCTATCGGGCCTATTCCAGGCTCGGGCTGACGCCCGAAGAGATCGGGCGGGTCATCGCTTTCGTGACGGTCGCTTTCGGTCTCGGCCTTGCCGGTGTCGGCTCCATCGCGCTTCTGGCCATCGCCGACGAGATCGCACCGTTGATCGGCGTCAGCAGCATATTGCTGCGATTGATCGGCGGCGCCATCGTACTGGTGCTGGCGGCAGGCGTCGTGCTCGGGCGTGGCGGGCGGGCGCTGGAGATCGGCCGCTTCTCCATCCGGCTTCCCGATTCCGCCACATGGTCGCGACAGTTCCTTGTCGCCGCCTTCGATATCGCGGCTTCCGCGACCGTTCTCTACGTTCTCCTGCCGCAGACGGCCATCGGCTGGCCGGTGTTCCTGGCGGTCTACGCGATCGCCGTCGGCCTCGGCGTGCTCAGCCATGTTCCGGCGGGACTCGGCGTGTTCGAGACCGTGATCATTGCCGCTCTCGGCAGCGCCGTGAATATCGATGCCGTGCTCGGCTCGCTGGTGCTCTATCGCCTGATCTATCACGTCGTGCCATTGCTGATCGCCGTGCTTGCCGTCTCCGCCACGGAGCTTCGGCGCTTTGCCGATCATCCTGTGGCCTCGGGCATCCGGCGTATCGGTATCCGCCTGATGCCGCAGCTGCTTTCAGCGCTCGCGCTGCTTCTCGGTGTCATGCTGATCTTCTCGAGCGTGACGCCGACACCGGACGAGAACCTTGCGCTGCTGTCCGATTATCTGCCTTTGCCGATCGTCGAAGGCGCGCATTTCCTCTCCAGCGTGCTCGGGCTTGCGCTGGTGGTCGCGGCGCGCGGCCTTGGCCAGCGTCTCGACGGCGCCTGGTGGGTGACGATCCTTTCGGCCGCCGCGGCGCTGACGCTGTCGCTGCTCAAGGCGATTGCGCTGGTCGAAGCCTGCTTCCTCGCCTTCCTGATCTTCGGACTGTTCGTGAGCCGGCGGCTCTTCCGCCGTCGCGCGTCGTTGTTCCACCAGACGCTGACGGCATCATGGCTTACGGCGATTGCGGTGGTCTGCGTCGGCGCGATCGTCATCCTGCTTTTCGTCTACCGCGACGTCGATTACAGCAACCAACTCTGGTGGCAGTTCGAATTCACCGGCGAAGCACCACGCAGCCTGCGCGCCACGCTCGGTATCACCATTATCTCCTCTTTCATCGCTGTCTTCAGCCTGTTGCGTCCGGCGACGACGAAACCGGAGCCGGCTAGCGACGAGGCACTCGAGAATGCCGTCGCCATCGTCGAGAAACAGCGCTACGCCGACGCCAATCTGGTGCGCATGGGCGACAAGAGCGTGATGTTCTCGGAAAAGGGCGATGCCTTCATCATGTACGGGCGGCAGGGGCGCTCGTGGATCGCTCTGTTCGATCCGATCGGCGAACGTAGCGCCATACCCGAACTCGTCTGGCGCTTCGTCGAAACGGCCCGCGCCGCCGGCTGCCGCGCGGTGTTCTACCAGATCTCGCCGGCGCTGCTTTCGCATTGCGCCGATGCGGGGCTCAGAGCCTTCAAGCTCGGTGAGCTCGCCGTCTCCGACTTGACGGCCTTCGAGATGAAGGGCGGCAAGTGGGCGAACCTGCGCCAGACCGCGAGCCGCGCCCAGCGCGACGGGCTCTCCTTCGAGGTGATCAAGCCCGAGGACGTTCCTGACGTGATGGACGAGCTGGCGGCCGTTTCCAACGCGTGGCTGGCCGACCACAATGCCAAGGAGAAGGGCTTCTCGCTTGGCGCGTTCACGCCTGAATATATTCTGGCGCAACCGGTTGGCATCCTGAAACTCGAGGGCAAGATCGTCGCCTTCGCCAATATCCTGATCACCGGCGCCAAGGACGAGGGGACGATCGACCTGATGCGTTTCTCGCCGGATGCGCCGAAGGGTTCCATGGACTTCCTGTTCGTGCAGATCATGGAATATCTGCGCGCCGAGGGCTTTTCGCACTTCAACCTCGGCATGGCGCCGCTATCGGGCATGTCAAAGCGCGAGACGGCGCCGGTCTGGGACCGCATCGGAAGCACCGTGTTCGAGCACGGCGAGCGCTTCTACAACTTCAAGGGCCTCAGGGCCTTCAAGTCCAAATTTCACCCTCAATGGCATCCGCGCTATCTTGCGGTGTCCGGAGGAGGCAATCCTGTCATCGCCTTGATGGACGCGACGCTCCTGATCGGCGGCGGATTGAAAGGGGTCGTGAGGAAATGATGAAAAGACACATTCTGGCCGCCGCATGCGCGCTGGCGCTCTCCATTCCCGCCGCACGGGCGGCCGACGAGACCACGCAGAGCTTCGAGACCGGGCTGATCCCTTCGCCGCACATCTTCCTGCCTGACGGAGACGTCAAGGGCGCCGTGATGCTGATCTCGGACGCGGCCGGCTGGGGCGACAAGGAGAAGACGGAAGCCGATCGACTGGTGGGCGAGGGCGCCGTGGTCATCGGCGTCGATTTCCCTTCCTATATCGATGCTCTCCGTAAATACGACGTCAGCGACAATGACGGCTGCGTCTATCTGGTCTCCGATATCGAGTCGCTCAGCCAGCAGGTGCAGCGCGCCGCGGGCAACAGCCCGTACCATCTTCCTGTTATCGCCGGTATCGGCGAGGGCGGGGCGCTGGCGCTGGCGATTGCCGCGCAGACACCGGATGCGACCATCGGCCAGACGCTGGCGATCGATCCGCTGGCGGGTATCCCGCTGACGCAGCAGCTCTGCACGCCAGCGAAGAAGGAGACGGTCGGGGATCGCATGATCTACGGTCTCAGCGATATCGCGCTGCCGGATCCTGTGATCGCCGCCTTCACTTCGGCCGCCAACAAGGATGGCCGCGCGCATGCTGAGGAGCTCAAGAAGGCGCATCCCGACATCGATATCCGCGATTCCGAGGATGATGCGCAGACGACGCTCAGCGATACGCTGGACGACCTGATCGCCGCATCCGGCAATGCCGACAATCCGCTCGGGCTACCGCTGACCATTCTCGATGCCACGCCCGCTTTCGACACGATGGCGGTGATCTACTCGGGTGACGGTGGTTGGCGCGATATCGACAAGGAAGTGGGTGCGGCGCTGCAGAAGCAGGGCATTCCCGTGGTCGGTGTGGATTCGCTGCATTACTTCTGGTCCGAGCGTAAACCCCAGGAAACCGCCGACGATCTCGGCAAGATCATCGAGCTCTACCGCAAGCAGTGGAAGGTCAAGCATGTGCTCTTGGCCGGCTATTCCTTCGGCGCGGACGTCGTGCCGGCCGCTTTTTCGCGGCTGAAGCCGGCAGCCAAGAGCACCGTGGCGCAGATATCGCTGCTGTCGCTGTCGCACGAGGTGGACTATCAGATCTCCGTCATGGGCTGGCTCGGCGCCAAGACCGAAGGCGCTGGCGGCGACCCGGCGAATGACCTCAAGACCGTCGATCCGAAGCTCGTGCAGTGCGTCTACGGCAAGGAAGACGACGACGAGGTTGCCTGCCCCGATCTGAAGGATACCGGCGTCGACGTCATCGCGCTATCAGGCGATCACCACTTCGACGAAAACTACGCGCTGCTCAGCAAGACGATCATCGACGGGCTGAAGGCGCGACTGCAGGATTAAAGCATCAACTTCTCTTCGCTCCAGCCGAGGGCGGCGATCTCGTCGCCCCGGAACCTGGCATCGTCCGCGACGATGAATTCGTCCAGCTGCGGCGGCTTCACGCTGGTGCCCGCCAGCATGGCATGCACCTGGCCGCGGTGATGCGTCTGGTGCTGGAAGAGGTGGTTGAACGCATCTTCCATCCGTTCCCGCTGAATACGCTCGCCGCGATGGATCTCGACGGTCGAGGCCAGTTTCTGTGGCGAGAGCGCATCTGCAAGCGTTACCAGTCGTGCATCGACGGACTTCTGTGCCGCGGCAAGGGTTGCGATATCGGGGCAGGGTTCCTCGACCGCCCAGGCCCGCGGCCCCAGCGTGCCACCCTCCAGCGCATCGACATAGAACCAGTCGACCGTGAGAATATGGTTCAGCGTCGCCTTGATCGACGGGAAGAAACTGACGCGCGGCGCGTCGAATTCGCCCGGCTGCAAAAGCGCGCAGGCCATGTGCAGGCGATGGTTGGCGAGCGCGTTGTTATAGGCGAGCTTGCGGAAGGATCGGCAGGGATCGAAATCAGGCATGATGCGTCTCCTCCTCGCGCGGCTTCGGCCTTCTTCAATCGTCCTGCTGAAACAGGCGGAACTGGGCGGCTTCGAGATCCTTCGGCGGCTGCATGCCGAGGTGCTTCCAGGCGGTGGCGGTCAAGACGCGGCCGCGCGGGGTGCGCTGGATGAAGCCCTGCTGGATCATGTAGGGCTCGATGATGTCCTCGATTGCGTCGCGCGGCTCCGACAGGCCGGCGGCGATGGTCTCGATACCGACGGGGCCGCCGCCGAAATTCACCGCGATCATGTTGAGGTAGCGCTTGTCGAGCTGGTCGAGGCCGAGATTGTCGACCAAGAGCCGGGTCAGCGCTTCGTCGGCGATCTCGCGGGTGACGGCTTCGGCTCTCGCGACCTCGGCGAAATCGCGCACACGGCGCAGCAGGCGGCCAGCGATGCGGGGGGTACCGCGGGCGCGGCGCGCGATCTCGCGGGCGCCTTCGTCCGTCATCGGTAGGTTCATCAGCCGGGCGCCGCGACGCACGATCAGTTC
Organism: Rhizobium sp. S152; assembly: GCF_030380735.1. Taxonomy (GTDB): domain Bacteria; phylum Pseudomonadota; class Alphaproteobacteria; order Rhizobiales; family Rhizobiaceae; genus Rhizobium. The sequence goes on from NZ_JAUDRZ010000004.1 coordinate 357,052, forward strand.
CAGTTCATCGACGGTGTAGAAGGACAGGCGCACCGGGATGCCGAAGCGGTCGCGCAACGGCGTCGTCAAAAGGCCGAGGCGGGTGGTGGCGGCGACCAGCGTGAACTTCGACAGGTCGATCTTCACCGAGCGCGCGGCCGGGCCTTCACCGATGATGAGATCGAGCTGGAAGTCCTCCATCGCAGGATAGAGAATTTCCTCGACGGCGGGGCTCAAACGATGGATTTCGTCGATGAAGAGCACGTCGCGCTCTTCGAGATTGGTGAGCAGTGCTGCGAGATCGCCGGCCTTGGCGATAACAGGGCCGGATGTCGAGCGGAAGTTGACGCCGAGTTCCTTGGCCATGATCTGCGCCAGCGTCGTCTTGCCGAGACCGGGCGGGCCGACGAAAAGGACGTGATCGAGCGCCTCGCCACGGTTTTTCGCGGCCTCGATGAAGATCTTCAAGTTAGCGCGCGCCTCGGCCTGGCCAGTGAACTCGTCGAGCGACTGCGGCCGCAGCGTGGCGTCGAAATCCTCGCCGCGTTTTTCCGGGGTGATCAGGCGGGCGGTGTCGGTCATGCGAGAAGTTCCATTCCGGGGACGCAGGATGCGGCTTTTCTATCGAATGTTTTGATCGCTGCACATCCTTCCTGCAGCGAACGGGCGGCAATCAGCGCGTCGGCAAAGTCGGCATTCTCAGTCAACACGAGCCGGAGCGCTTTCACAACCAGATCATGATGCTCCACGACAAGTCCGCGTGTCCTGAGGAGGCTTTCAATTGCCCTGATGGTGTCTTGCTTGGAGAAGCCGAGCTTTGCCCAAAGCGCCCAGTTGAGCTCAAGGACTGCGACCAACGGAAGAAATGCGATGTAGTCGCGACCCAATCGCTCCGCGAATTGCAAGGCGGCGCGCCGCTGCCGAGGATCATCGTCGGTCAACAGGCGGATGACAACGTTGGTGTCCAGACCGATCATTTTCATGCAGCGACGTCAGGCTTACCGTCGTCTGCCGTGTTTAGCGCGTTGGCGCCAGCGGCGGCTGTGACCGCTGCATCTATCTCCGCGAGGGTCGCGGGGCCATTCGGCGAGGCTCCCAGCAGACCGGCAAGGTCCTTGAGATTGATGTTCTTCGGCGTTACGATCACCTCGCCGTCGACCATGCTGTAAACGAGCTGATCTCCTGGGCGCAGATTAAGGGTTTCCCGCATCTCCTTCGGGATCGTGACCTGTCCCTTGGCAGACAATGTTGCTTCCCAAACAGTCATCGATCGCTCCTTATCTTGCTGTCGGACAATAGCAGAAATTTCCGACGAATTCAAAATCGTCGGAATTCACCGCGACAACTCCTTCAACCCTAGCCGGATAAGCTTGGCGCTATCGGCGCCTTCTCCCGCCGTCTTCATTGCGGCGGCAACGGCGTTGGCGGCCTGGTCTCTGCTGTAGCCGAGGTTGGTCAGCGCCGAGACTGCGTCGGCGACAGGTGCCGATGCGACGCCTTCGCCGAGTTCCTGCTTCAGCCCGATATTGGCCGATGCCTCGCCGGCGAAGGCCGGGGCCTTGTTCTTCAGCTCGGTAACGATGCGGACAGCGACCTTGGGGCCGACGCCATTGGCGCGGGAGACTGATGTCTTGTCCTGCAAGGCGATGGCGTTTGCGAGTTCGCCCGGTGTCAGTGTCGAGAGAACGGCGAGCGCCACCTTTGCACCGACGCCCTGGACGCTCTGCAGCAGATTAAACCATTCGCGCTCGAGCGCGGTCATGAAGCCGAAGAGCTTCAGTTGGTCCTCGCGCACATAGGTCTCGATGAAGAGAATGCAGGCTTCGCCCACCGAGCCGATGCGCGACAGCGTGCGCGCCGAGCAATGGGCGACGTAGCAGACGCCGTGCACGTCGACGAGCACATAGTCGTCGCCGATTTCGTCGATGGTGCCTTTGAGCTTGCCGATCATGTTTGGTGTCCGCGATTTGATGCTAGAGAGGATGGGTTTCAGGGGTGATCAGGTCGAGCGAAGGGAAGTAGGTGCGGTATCCCTTCGGATCTCGAGTGAGGATGGCATAACCGCGGATAGCCGCATGCGCGCCAATCAGAAAATCGGGTAGAATCCGGTCGCGCCCGCCGCCCGACTTACGGTAGACGCGAAAAGCCGCGGCGGCTGCGAACGCGGCAGGCCAGGGCAGGTTCTCGCGACGGAATTCGTCCTGCGGCAAGAGACGGTCGACCTCGTCGATGTCGCGATAGCGGACAGAAAATTCGGCATAGATGATCGGGTTAATCAACACCGGTCCGCTTTTGAAAGCCGCAAATACACGTTGGCGAGACCAACCATGCCAATCGGACGTCGGCACCGATAGATCGACCAGAACGTTGGTGTCTATCAAGGTAGGCATCAACGATCCCGTGTCATCGACATCAGGGCCTCGGCGTCAATTGTCTGGTCGCCAGTGCCCTCAAAGCGATCAAGCGCATTCATGAACCGATCCAGCCGACCACGGTCCGCAAGCTCCTGCTTGCCATTCTTGGGCGCGATCACCAATTTTCCGCCTTCGACCGAAAAGATCACTTCGCTGTTCAGCTCTATGCCAGCAAGTTCACGCAGGTCACGGGGGATTGTGACTTGGCCTTTGGAGGTAACGCGCATTGTCTTATTCCCTCAATGTCGGTAATGATTATCATTACCGAGAGAACAAGTCAAGAACAAGCTACCTTGCAAGTGCTGCCATGCGCATGCGGGCGCCGCCGCGGTTGTGAGCGTGGCATATGGCGATGGCGAGTGCGTCGGCGGCGTCGTCACCCTTGAACTCGGCTTTCGGCATCAGGATCTTCAGCATCATGTGGATCTGCTTCTTCTCGGCATGGCCGACGCCGATGACGGCTTTCTTCACCGCGTTCGGCGCGTATTCCGAAACCTGAAGTCCCGCGCGAGCCGGGACCAGCATGGCGATGCCGCGAGCCTGCCCGAGCTTCAAGGTTGCCACTGCGTCCTTGTTGACGAAGGTCTGCTCGACTGCCGCCTCATCCGGCTGGTGTATATGGACCACGTCGGCAAGGCCGTCATGCAACTGGCAGAGACGCGAGGCGAGGTCCATGTCGCCGTCCGACGTGACTGTCCCGGATGCGACGAAGCGGAGCGAGTTGCCCAATGTTTCGATCACGCCCCAGCCGGTGCGGCGCAGGCCCGGGTCGATGCCGATGATACGAATCGCGTTGTGCATGGCGGTACCCTATTTCAGATGGACGATAAGTGCCATCGATAAGTGAACAAACCGAAAACACTACGGAATTTCACGGGCCGCGTTTACGTCGTTTTAAATTCCGTGCGTGACGGTCATCACATCAATGAGAGGAGCCTGTCCATTTTAGGGGTCAAGGTTTCCCAGGTACTGCTTACAGCTGGCCGACGGGGCGTTCGCGTGCCGCCGGCCTTTGCCGTCCAGAGGGTTCGTGTCCATGACCAAGAGATTCCAGTCGCTGTCGTTCAAAGTGATCGCGACATTCATCCTGCTTACCGCACTTTCGATCGCCGTCATCAACGTATTGGCTTATTTCGCGAGCAGCCGTATCTCCGACGAACAGGCGCTTAAGGCCAAGGAAAGCGTCCTGATCTTTCGTGGCGACATGCTGCAGGATCAACTGGAACAACTGGAAAACCAGGCCAATTCGATCGCACGCATCGAGGCTTTGCAGATGTCGATCACCAGCCTGAAAAGCGGCTGGAAGACGATCGAAAAGACCTCCGGCGATGCGCGGGCAGAACTGAAGAAGGTCTTCGTCACCGACAATCCCAATCCGGCCGACCAGCGCGAAAAGCTGCTGAAGCCGGAGGCGCCGAGCGGCTTTTATTATTCCAATCACGAGAAAACACAGGGCGAAGTGGCCCGTGACCTCGAGAATACTGCCTTCAGCGACCTGCTGATCGCCGATCTCGATGGCAACATCATGTATTCCTACAAGAAGGGTGACGACTTCGCCGAGAATCTGAAGGCCGATGGCTGGAAGACGACCGGTGCCGGCGTCGCCTTCGCCAAAGCAGTCGAGAATACGGCTAAGGCAACCGACGATTTCGCTCCGACCGGCTTCTCGGGTCTCCGTGTCGATGCGACGAACGGCAAATCGGCGATCTTCTACGCGGTGCCGATCGTCAAGCTTGGGGCGCCGAAGGGCATCATTCTCTTCAAAGTCCGCGACGACATCATCAGCAGCATCCTGGCCAAGGGCATCGTTGCCGGCAGTACGGCGCAGGCCGCGGTCGTTTCCGAAGATGGCTCGGCAGTCTCGGTCAATGCGGCCGGGCAGCTCACCGCGCTTGATGCCGCGCCATTCACATTCGTCAAGGATGCCTTTGCCGGATCGGCGATGACGGTCGCGGATTTCTCCCGTGGCGATGGTGCTGCCCGCGCCTATGTCAGGGGTATCTCCTATTCGGGATCCCGCTTCCTTGTTGTCGAGAGCGTCCTGATCAGCGAGCTCAACGCCGGTTCGATCGAGCTCGCCACGTTGCTGACGATGATCGCGATCGGCGTTCTCGTCGTCATGGCGGCCGCCATCGGCGTTATCATGAAGTTGCTGTTCGCGCCGCTCGCCCGTCTGGCCGGCGTGACGCGCGATGTCGCGGACGGCAAGCTCGATGCCGAGATCGGCAGCCAGAATCGTGGCGACGAGATCGGGACCATGGCGAAAGCTCTAGCCCGCTTCAGGCAGTCGCTGATCGAAGGCCGCGAACTTGAAGCCGCGGGCGCGGAGACGCGGGCACAAGCCGAGCGCGAGCGGCAGCAGAATCTCGCCGAGCGCGAAAGCGAGGCGAGAACGCTGCAGCAGGTGGTCGAGGCGCTGGACGACGGCCTGCGCCACCTCGCAAGCGGCGATCTCGCCTATCAGATCGACACCCGTTTCCCTGGCGAACTGGAAGGCCTGCGGGTGAACTTCAATCAGGCGCTGGCGGCGCTCAGCGAGACGATGACCGCGATCGGCGGCAATTCCAATGCCGTGCGCGCCGGCTCCGAGGAAATGCGCGCCAGCGCGGACGAGCTTGCCGGCCGCACCGAGCGACAGGCGTCTTCGATCACCGAGACGGCGCATGCGATCGATGCGATCACCCAGTCGGTCCGCGTCCAGATCGAGCGCGCCGAACAGGCCGAGCGTATTGCCCGCGATACCAAGCGCGAGACGACCGGCTCCGCCCAGATCATGCGCGACGCAATCGATGCGATGGAGGCGATTCAGACGTCCTCGCGCCAGATCAATTCGATCATCACGGTCATCGACGGGATCGCCTTCCAGACCAACCTGCTGGCCCTGAATGCGGGGGTCGAGGCGGCGCGCGCGGGCGAAGCTGGCAAGGGCTTTGCGGTGGTCGCCATGGAGGTGCGAGAACTGGCGCAGCGTTCTTCGGGTGCTGCCAAGGAAATCGCCGATCTCCTGAAGAAATCCACACATGAAGTGGAGACCGGGGTTTCGCTGGTCGAGCGTGCCGGCGAGGCGCTGACGGGGATCGGCGGTCACGTCGAGGCGATCAACGGCCAGATCAGCGAGATCATGGAATCGACCCGAGAGGAAGCCGATACGCTGCGGCAGATCAATTCCGCAGTATCCGGGCTGGATCAGATGACGCAGCAGAACGCGGCAATGGTGGAAGAGACCACGGCGGCGATCCACCGCCTGGCCAACGAGGCCATGGAGATGGACCGGCAACTCGCGAACTTCACGCTGGCTGAGAACGACCGCCACGGCGCCGAAGTGCATCAGCTGCGCCGCCACGGATAAGATGGGGCGCCGGCCTCGGGCCGGCGCTTCCCGCGCTGTTGACAGGCGAAGGTCTGTTCGCCTATCCAATGTTCACGGTAATGGATTCTGCCGGACCAATAACGGTCGAACCGCTTCCCTGATGAAGCTGATGACTCCTACTCAACGCGCTGACGCGAAGGAGTAGAGTCGTGCCTGGAAATAAGTCACCCCTGTCTTGCCGTTTTGTGCCCTGCGCCGGAGGAAACTTCTGATGGGTTTCTCCGATGTTGTCGGTCTGCGCCTGCGGCAGGTCCGCGCCTTGTTGAAATGGGCGGCCGTCGTCACGCCGATGGCAATTGTGGCCGGTTCGCTCGTGGCCTTGTTTCTCTGGGCGCTCGATCAAGCCACCGCGCTCCGCTTCGACTATCCCTGGCTGATCTATCTAATGCCTGTCGCCGGTTTCGTGATGGTCTTCGTCTACGGTCGTTTCGGCGGCGCCGCCGAGGGCGGAAACAACCTTATCGTCGATCAGATCCACGAACCCGGCGGTGGTGTGCCCTTGCGGATGGCGCCGTTCATCCTGGTCTCGACGGTCGTCACGCATCTCGTTGGCGGCTCGGCAGGCCGTGAGGGCACCGCGGTGCAGATGGGCGGGAGCCTGGCGAGCTCCTTCGGGCGGATGTTCCGGTTGAGCCCGGCCGAGACGCGCATCCTCTTGATGGCCGGCATCGCTGCCGGCTTCGGCGCCGTGTTCGGCACGCCGATCGCGGGTGCGGTGTTCGCGCTCGAGGTGTTGACGATCGGCCGTATCCAGTATGAGGCCTTGCTGCCGGCGCTGCTCGCGGCGATCGTTGCCGACTGGACGTGCCATGCCTGGGACATCGAACATACCCAATATCACATCAGCTTTCTTGAAGGGGCTGCCGCGGGCTTTCACCTGCAGCCGATGCTGCTCCTCAAGATCGTCATCGCGGCCGTCGCCTTCGGGATCATGGCGCATCTCTTCGCGGAGGTGTCGCATCGGTTGTCGGCTCTACTGAAGGGCGCGATCGGCTACGCGCCGCTGCGTCCGGTATTGGCCGGCGCGGTGCTGCTGGTGCTGGTCTATCTGCTGGGCACACGTGAGTATCTGGGGCTCGGCGTCTGGTCGGCCAATCCCGGCGATGCGACCATCGTCGGCTTCTTCCAGCCCGGCCATGTCGATTACTGGAGCTGGTTCTGGAAAGCGCTGTTTACGGTCGTGACCCTGAGTGCCGGCTTCAAGGGCGGCGAGGTGACGCCGCTGTTCTTTATCGGCTCGGCACTCGGAAGCGCGCTGGCCGGCGTGCTCGGCGCGCCTGCTGATCTCTTCGCAGCGCTGGGCTTCGTCGCGGTGTTCGCGGGCGCGACCAACACGCCGCTCGCCTGCCTGATCATGGGCATGGAACTGTTCGGCACGACGCATGCGGTCTATCTCGCCGTCGCCTGTTTCGTCTCCTATCTCTTCAGCGGCCATTCCAGCATCTATCTGGCGCAACGCATCGGCGTGCCGAAGACGATTGCCAGCGATCTCCGTGAAGGCGTGGCGGTGCGCCATCTTCGCGAGCGTCGGTCGCCCGATCCGGCCGAGTAGCCTGCCGGCAGTGCAAGCCATCGGGCATGGTGTCGATTTTCGGTCACTGCCCTTTGGTCCGCCGATCCGAGCACCTACATAGACGTCTCATTCCAATCACCGACAGGCTGCGCCATGGTTCCCTTTTCCATCCTCGATCTCTCACCCGTTGCCGAGGGCAGCACGATCCGTCAGTCGCTGGAGGGTTCGGCGCGAATGGCGCAGAAGGCCGAGGAGTTCGGCTACAAGCGCTTCTGGCTGGCCGAGCACCACGGGATGCCTGGGATCGCGAGTGCTGCGACCTCGATCGTGATCGCGCATGTCGGCGCGGCCACGAAGCGGATCCGGATCGGGTCCGGCGGCATCATGCTGCCGAACCATTCGCCGCTCGTCATCGCCGAGCAGTTCGGAACGCTGGAAGCGCTGTTTCCCGGTCGTGTCGATCTCGGGCTCGGGCGGGCTCCCGGCACCGACATGCGCACGGCGCAGGCGTTGCGTCGCAATCTGGATGCCAGCAACTTCCCGAACGATGTGGTCGAACTGCAGCAGCTTCTCGGCGCTCCGATCGAAAACCAGGCGATCCTCGCCGTCCCGGGCATGAACACCAATGTGCCGATCTGGTTGCTAGGCTCCAGTCTCTACAGCGCCCAGCTTGCGGGCATGCTGGGGCTTCCCTACGCGTTTGCCTCGCACTTCGCGCCGGATTCGCTGCTCGACGCGCTCGATATCTATCGCGACCGTTTCCAGCCTTCGGCGGTGCTCGACAAGCCCTATGCCATGGTCGGCGTGATGGGGTCGGTGGCGGAGACCGACGAGGAGGCGCAGTATCACTTCACGTCCGCCCAGCAGCAGTTCGTCAACCTGCGACGCAATGTGCGCGGACAGTTCCCGCGGCCGGTGAAGGACATGGAGAGCTTCTGGTCGCCGATGGAGAAGATGACGGTGGAGCATACGTTGCGCTATGCCGTGGTCGGCTCGCAGCGGGCGGCGGAGGCCAAGCTCGGCGCGTTCATCAAGGATACCGGCGCCGACGAGGTGATCATCTCCATGCCGATCCACGATATCGAGGCGCGGCTGAAATCGGTCGAACTGTTCGCCGGCCTTGGCAATTTCATGCGCGTTGCCGCATAGGCGGCCGTTGCGCGAGGATGGGGATCTACTTGATCGTTTCGGTCGGGTAGACGCCCCATAGCGCTGATTGCCTGATGAAGCCGTCGACCTGGTGATTGGTAACCTCGACATTGCACCATGCGCCATCGCAGGAGCGGATGCCGAGCCTGACGCGGGCGCCCAGCATGGCCAACGCTCTGGCCGAGCTCGCCGGTTCCGTTCGCAAAGCAACCGGCGATGCGATCCACGGGCCGATCAGCGCGGTGCGCTTGCTTGATAGCAAAGCTCGGTGCATCCAGCCAGAGATGCCGTCGCTGTCCCGGACCTGACGCCAATTTCCATATTCGGCGGTGATCTCGAAGGGTAGGCCCGTGACCTTGTAGATCCACTCCGTACCGTAGTCGGTCGAAGGGCCGACGCGCATGCGCGCCTCCCTCGATCTCAGCGAAACGAAACGCGGTACCGGCAGCCCGGTCTCGCGGCCCTTGGCCTGGCTGACGAGTATTGCCTGCGGCTGCACCGGATTGGCCGACAGCGGCGCGGCGAAAAGGACGAGGGCTGTTGCCAGAGCGCTGAGGCACGCCTGACTTTTCCAGCCGGTCAGGGAATGACGACCGTTGGTCCGGGTATGCGAGGAGTGTCGCATCCTCAGTCGCAGCTGCTCATGCGCTTCAGGGCGGCGGTGACACCGCTCAGCGAGTAGGTGTAGCTGGTGGCCGTTCCGCGCTTGGAGACTGCCTCGAGTTTCAGATCGGCACCCGAACGCATGGCGTTGATGAAGGCTGGCTCGCGCGCTTCCTCCGCCAGCCAGGCCGACTTGTCCTTCACGAACATCAAGAACTTGTTGTCGCCGATGGTGACGTTGATACGCGACCCGGCCTTGAGCTCGTAGCCCATGATCGCCTGTGGCTCCAGGCCGGCGCCCTTGGTGCTGCCGACGATGAAGAAGTTGCTGCCGTGGTCGACGGATGCCGGCTGCTGCGTCTTCGGAATGGTCAGCACATAGCAGGATTTGCTGCCGCCGGACTGGTAGGAACAGACGCCCCAGTCGTCGAACTGCTTGACGATGGTCGGCTGCGCGTGGGCCGCGAGCGTGCCGAGAAGCAGGAACGAGAGGGAGAGGGAGAGGGAGAGGGAGAGGGAGAGGGTGGTTCTTTTCATGGCATGTTTCCCCGCCTTTTGTGTGAAGGAGGCTGGCCCTGAAACAGACCGGCTCAATGAATCCGGGGCATTGAAGTTCGACGGGGTTAGCGGAGTCTTAATTCGGTTCACCGGATCACGGACGTGTTACCGATCCATCGGATGATGTGACAATGCCGACCGATCTATCCACAGGCACAAAAAAACCGGCCGCGTTTCCGGGCCGGTTTTAGCGATGGTTCGCGAAGATCAGGCCGAGAGTTTGGCCAGGACTTCTTCGGAGACTTCGAAGTTCGAATAGACGTTCTGGACGTCGTCATCATCTTCGAGGCTGTCGATCAGCTTCAGCAGCGACTGGGCGCGTTCCTCGTCGACAGGCACGTTGTTCTGGGCGCGCCAGACGGCCTTGACGGTTTCGGCTTCGCCGAGCGAGGCTTCCAGCGCCTTGGCGACTTCGCCGAGGGCTTCGAAACCGCAGGTGATGTAGTGGCCGTCTTCGTCGGTCTCGACGTCGTCGGCGCCGGCTTCGATCGCCGCTTCCATCATCTTATCGGCATCGCCGGCCGAGAGCTTGTAGGTGATCTCGCCGACATGATCGAAGGAGAAGGAAACCGAGCCGGTTTCGCCCAATGCGCCGCCGGCCTTGGTGAAGATCGAGCGGACGTTGGAGGCGGTGCGGTTGCGGTTGTCGGTCAGGGCTTCGACGATGATCGCGGTGCCGCCCGGGCCGTAGCCTTCGTAGCGCACTTCATCGTAGTTCTCGCCGTCAGCACCGGCAGCCTTCTTGATGGCGCGGTCGATGTTGTCCTTCGGCATGGACTGTGCCTTGGCGTTCTGGATCGCCAGGCGCAGGCGGGCGTTCATCGACGGGTCGGGCAGACCGGCCTTGGCGGCAACGGTGATTTCGCGCGCGAGCTTCGAGAACATTTTCGACCGCACGGCATCCTGACGGCCCTTGCGATGCATGATGTTTTTAAACTGTGAATGGCCAGCCATGGCACCCCTGTTCACGTCTCATTGTTCGGAATGGGCCGCCTTATAAGAGCGAAACGGGCTGCGTTCAAGGGAAAACGGCTATCGGCGCGGCCAGTATTGGGCTTGCGGAAATGACGGAACAAACGAGGGGGGCTGGCGTTCTCAAGCACGAGAGATCGAGAAGGAAGGAAGTTCTATGGCTAGTTTCAACGAGGCACAAGAACAGCCGGCACGCCAGCTGTGGGATCAGGTCAACGACATCCATGCCGGCATGCTCGGCATCGATGGCATGAACATGCACATGCAGCCGATGGCGCCGCATGCGGACCCGAAGACCAACACGATCTGGTTCTACACCAAGTCTGATGCGGATATCACGCGATCGATCAAGGCCGGTGCCCGGGCCCATTTCTGCGTGGTCGGCAAGAACCATGATTATCACGCTTGCCTCGCCGGCATGATCGAGGTGCGGCCGGATGTCTCGAAAATCGACGAGTACTGGAGTTCCATCGTCGCCGCCTGGTATGAAGACGGGAAGAAGGACCCGAAGCTGACGATGCTGGCGCTGCATGTCGACGACGCCGACATCTGGGTCTCGACCGGCAGCAAACTGAAATTCGGATGGGAGATCGCCAAGGCGAACCTGGACGACGAGAAAATGCCCGACGTCGGCATCAAGCAGCATCTGCAGTTCGCCTGAGCCTTTTACGGCTGGGGACATAGGCCCGGGGGCGTGAGCTCTCGGGTCTTTTCTGTTTTATGGGTCGGGCTCTATCATGGATTTGACCGTGCGGCCTCATTCTCATATCATTGTATTACAAATGGAGGTAAAAGCGATGTCGGATCGTGAGCTTTCAGACCCTATCACCATGCGGTTGCCACTCGATGTCCTGGCGGAAATCGAGGAAATTGCCGGTATTTGCGATCGCAGCAGAAGCTGGGTTTTCGTGCGGGCGTTGAAGTCCTACCTCGTGGCAGAAGGCCGAGAAATCATCGAGCTGGAGCGGGCGCGCAGGGAGGTTGATGCTGGTCTAGGGCATGACCTTGACGATGTGGTCGATGAGGTCGATGCGATCGTGAAGGGTGCCGTTGCGTGAAGGTCACCCTCTCGCCGAAGGCCAGAGAGTATGTAACATCCGAAACGCGTTATCTTAAATCCAAGAGTACTGGCGCCGCGCAAGCCTTGCCGATGAACTCAAGCGGCTGCGCCGGGAACTCGCCGATTTTCCTCGTATGGGGCGAAGCTCGGAGGAACTGCCCACCCCGCGCGCCTTGCGGTTCGTGATGGGCGCCTATCTTGTGGATTATGAAATCAGGGCTGACGAGATTGTCATCTTCGCAGTCCGTCACGGTCGCGAGCGACCGCCGGGAGTGACGCTTGAGGATGACTTCGACATTGAGGAGCTTGCAGACCGTGACGCGCCTGAGGTGCCGTGACAGCTGTAGCTACTGCATCCCCCGCGCCACATAAATCTGCGGCTTCTTCGGCAGCGTTCGCAGCGACACGTCGATGCTATCCGTCGGCGCGTAGACGATGTCGAAGTCGGGGCCGAACATCGAGAGGAAGCTTGCCAGCGGTCTTGGCTGGTGCATCGGCAGGATCAGCGAGGAGCGCAGGCGCTTGATGATGCGGCTCATGCTGTCGGCGCCCATGGTGAGACCGCCGTCGACGGGAACCATGACGATGTCGAGCCGGCCGATTTCCGTATAGTGAGCGTCGGTCAGTTCGTAATGCAAGTGGCCGAGATGGCCGATGCAGAGGCCGGCGACCTCGAAGATGAAGATCGAGTTGCCGTCCTGCTGCGGCGCGCCGAAGCCGCCGCGGATGTCGGTGGTGACGTTGCGGATGTAGGTGTCGCCAACCACCATGTCGACCTTGGGTTTCTCGCCGGGCACGTCGCTCCAGCCGTGCAGCACATACTTGATCGCCGGGTCGGGCGCAGACGTATAGTGCGAGGAGTGAGCGCGGTTCATCGTCGCCACCATGGGCATGCGTGGCGGTGTGTACCAGCCACTGTAATCGGTAGCGATGCTGACGCCGCCGGGTGTTTCGATGAGAAAGGTCGAGTGGCCGATATAGGTGAGCTTGACGGTCTCGTCGGTCGCCGCCGTCTTTAGAACCGGAGCCCGCCCGGAAAAACTGGCGAATGTCGCCTTGGGAATGGATTGGGCGATGGCCTGGCACTGGCTGACGTTTCGGCGTGCTTGCTGCGCCTGCGCGCGTTCGGCGATGAGCCAGCCCGGCATCAGGCCAATCATTGCGAAGACAAGAAAATGCAGCTTCATGCCACGTCCCCCGGTGCGTTCACCGGCGGCAAGGATGCGGCAAGGGTTTGTGACGGTCCAGACGAAATCCGGACGCGCTGCTCACAATTATGTCATGGCGCCGGATTGCCCGGTTTAGCGCCAGAATTCCGGGATGGTTTCCGACAGTCGCGGGCCGAGACGCAGCGGTGCGATCTTTTCGGCAAGACCCGTCGCATCCGAGATCTCCACGCCGACGCCGCAGATGGTGGCGGGGCCGGTGGCGGCCTCCATGCGGCCTTTCGGCATCTTGGAGATGAAGCGGTTGAGCGGCTCTTCCTTGTCCATGCCGAGCGAACTGTCGTAGTCGCCGCACATGCCGGCATCGGAGAGATAGGCGGTGCCGCCGTTCAGGATCTGGTGGTCGGCGGTGGGCACATGGGTATGGGTGCCAACGACGAAGGAGGCGCGGCCATCAACGAAATGGCCGAAACACTGCTTCTCGCTGGTGGCTTCCGCGTGGAAGTCGAAGATGATCGCATCGGCCTGCTCCTTTAGCGGGCAGGCGGCAAGGATGGCCTCGGCCGACTTGAAGGGGTCGTCGAGTTCCGGGTGCATGAAGACGCGGCCCATGACGTTGGCCACCAGAACGCGGGCGCCGTTGCGGGCGTAGAAGATGCCCGAGCCGCGGCCGGGCGTGCCCTGCGGATAATTGGCTGGGCGCAAAAATTGGTCGTGACGACCGGCAAAGGCGACGGCTTCCTTCTGGTCCCAGACGTGGTTGCCTGTCGTGACGACATCGGCGCCGGCATTGATGGTCTCGAGAAAGATGTCCTCGGTGATGCCGAAGCCGCCAGCGGCGTTCTCGCCGTTGACGACGACGAAATCGAGCTTCAGGTCCGATATCAGGCCGGGGAGGCGATCCCACACCGCCGTGCGTCCCGTCTTGCCGACCATGTCACCCAAAAAAAGCAGTCGCATTGCTATCCAATCCAAGAGGCAAAAAAGCGCAGGCCGCTTTCTGTCAGGATGGCATCCAGGCTTACATCGTGCGGCTCGTCGGGCACATGTGCCACTTCCTGGCAGTCGAATGCAATGCCGATGAGTTTCGGATGCATGCCTTTTTGCTTCAGGCGATCGATCGCGCGGTCGTAATGGCCGGCGCCGTAGCCGATCCGGTGGCCGCGCTTGTCGAAGACGGAGAGCGGGACGAGCAGGATCTCGGGATCGAGGATCGGGGCGTCTGGCCCTGGACCGGAGGTGCCGAAACCGGTGGATACGAGAGGTGCGCCGCGCACGAGTTCGCGAAAGACGATGGTCTGGCGGTCGAGGATGGCGGGCACGCAGAGCCGCGCGCCGCGCGCCTGAAATCGCGCCATCAGCGGGCGAAGGTCGGCCTCGGAGCGGATCGGCAGGAAGCCTGAGATGATCGTGCCGGGATCAAACGCAATGGCTTCGCCGGCATGCTCGGCCATGGCGAGGCTCATCTCGATCCGCGCTTCCTCAGGGATGGCATCGCGAAGCGCCAGCCGTTCGGCGCGCAGTTGTGCCTTCAATTCTCTCGATGTCATGCCGTTCATCACCTTGCCTTCGGCCAAACCATAAAGGGCCGACCGTTCTTTGCAACGTGGGAATGCGGCATCCGATGGCCCGGAAGATCAGATGGTGAGGCTCGTCGGGATCGGCGCGGCTGCCGTTTGCGCGGAAAGCGGAGCCGCAGCACCGTTCGAATTGCGGCCCGCCCGCAGGTCGCGCATTGCCTTGTCCATGACCTGGCGGACTTCCTGCAGGAGTTCCTGGAACTGGCGAAGCATGTCGCGGTCGTCGGCGGAGATACCCTGCGACGCCTGCTTACCGTCGTCCATCACGCTTTGGTAGGCGTTCCGCGCTACCGTCGCATCATCCGTATCCTCGCTGGTGTCGGCGCTTGCGTCTGCTGTCGAGGTGTTTGCGTCTTCTGTCGCGGTTTCATTCGTGGCGGCAGCCGTCGTATTGGTGCCGCCGGTGGCCGCAGCGGTCGCGGTTGCATCCGTTGACGTCGCGGGCGCGACGTTGCCGGCGCTCAAGGCGACCGCGGATGCGAATTCGGCGGCGGCGGCGCCGATCTTGTGGGCGAGTTCGGCTGCAAGGCGCGCCACGACTTCGGGCGGGTAGCTGCCGCTTTTCAGCATCTGCAGTTCCTGCTTGGCTTCCTCCAGCTTGCGCGCGGCACGCTCCTTGGCGGCCTCGGCCGATGTCGTCATCTGCTCGCGCAACGTCTCCAGGGCCTTGGTCGAGTTCTGCAGCAGGCGCAGCCGCGCCGTCCCCGCATTGTCTGTCGACGTGTTCAGGCTACTCGCGGTGTAGGTGCCGCGCAGAATGTTGAATGCCGAGCTTGCGATCGCCTGCATGGGATCCTCCAGGATTGCGCATGGAGGGATTTTGCAACGTCAGGCTTGCCCCGACCTTTTGGCCAAGCCGGCAATGGCAAGCGCGTGGATCGTCTCCTGGAACAGCGGCATGCCGCCAGGTGTCCAGCCAAGCGCCTGGATCTTTGCCGTATCCATCGGCGTCAGCTGCGATTTGTCTGATGCGAGCGGCAATCGGTTGGCGCAGTCGCGTTCCCAGCGCACCGGCTCCAGAATGTCCCAGGTGTCGAGCGCGACGTCGGAGACGTTGAAGACCTCGCCCGATATGCGCGCGGTCTCGGCTTCCAGCATCAGGCGCACAGCCTGGCCGACATCGCGGCCGTGTACCTCTGTTCCGGCGCGCGACGGTAGCGGCCGGCCGGTCATGTAGTCGTCGATCAACCTGTCCCACTTGTTGGGGCTGAGGTCACCGTAGACGCCTGTGAGGCGCAGGCTCGCGGTAGCAAATCCCGGCGCTGCCAGATGCGCGATGCCGCGCTCGGCGTCGAGCTTTACCTGGCCGTACAGCGTCTCGGGCTTTTCCGGCATGGTTTCGCTGAGCACGGTGCCGGGCGGATGCTCGCCGTAGGCGGCGCGGCTGGAGATGAAGATCGCACGGCGGGTGCCGGCGCGCTTGGCAGCTTCGAAGAGCCTGATGGTGCCGTCGAGATTGAGGCGGCTGAAGGTTTCTGGATCGTCGCCTTCACCGCCGCGATATTTGCCAGGCAGGTGATGAAAGGCGGCGTGAACGAAGAAATAGGCGTCGTCGAAGGCTTCTATGTGGTCGCGCGCGGGATCGAGCGACAGCGGCGCGAAATCGACGGGGCGGGAAAAGGCGCGTGGCAGCGGCGCATGCCTGCCGCCGATGATCACGGAATAGCCGGCATCAAGCAGTTCCTCGACGATGTAGCGGCCGACGAGGCCCGTCCCGCCCGATACCAGTACCTTCATGCCGCCTCTTCCGGATTGGCCATCGCCGCGATATCCGGCACGTCATCGCCGGAATAGAATGCATGCCACAGGTCGATCAGAGGCCGCAATTTGGCGGCCTTGGGATGATTCGGCTCCCACGGCTTTTCGTACTGGTAGTGCAGGACGGAAATGCTCTTCCAGTCCCAAAGATCGGGCATGGTGAACCATACATACTGCAGCATGTTGAAATAGACAGGCAGGCCGTGCCAATCCGGGAAGAAGCTTTCCAGAAAAGTCTGATCCGTGCGTTTCCAGAACACATCCGGTTGGTCGAGCCGCTCCAGCATGCGCCGGAACGTATCAGCCGACGGCCTAGCGACGAAAACGCCGGAGTTCATGCGATGGAAATCGGCAAGCGTCTCGTAGACATTCGGCGCAGCCGAGAACTCCGGATAGGCGAATAGCCGGTCAATGTTGCGCAGCACGACCGTATCGGCATCGAGGAAGACGCAGCTTTCGTATTCTGTCAGTTCCCAGAGCCGCAGCTTGCAGAAATTGTCGAGCGGTGAGTGGAACTCCGGCTTGCGTCCCTTGGTGAAGGGGGCTGCCGCGTGCAGCCTCCTGCGGGCATGGCGCTCGTTGAAGGCATCCGACAACGGCAGGTGATGGACGGCTACGAGGCGGCAGTCGAGATCGAGTAGCGGCTGCAGGGCGGGCAGTTCGACGCCGCCGGTGTGGAGAACGACGATGTCGGCGGCCGTCTTCGTCAGTCTCAGCGAGCGGACAAGCGCCGTGGCGCCCATCGCGTAATCGGCATTGGTGACAAGCGTGACGTAGGCGTGAGGGGAGGGCATGGCCGCGACAAGTCCCTCACGAAACCGATTTCAGCCGCTTGCCCTCTGGATCGTGGTTGATCATGGGGGCGATGTCCCGGGTCCAAGCCGAGACGGCCGGGACGCGGTTGCGGTCGACGCGATAGGCGAATTTCTTCGCGACATCGACGATCTCGCTCATCAGTCCCGTTTTCAGCGTGATGGGATCGAGGCCGAGCTTCAGGAACTTTTCGTTCTTCACGATCAGCTCGTTTTCCGGCGCTTCCTTGCGGGGATTGGGCAACCAGGCGATCTCGGCTCCTGATATCTTCGAGATCATTTCGGCCAGATCGCGGACGCGATGGGTTTCCGTCATCTGGTTGAAGATTTCGACGCGGGCGCCGCGGGCCGGCGGGTTTTTCAGCGCCAGCTCGATGCAGCGGACGGAATCCTGGATGTGGATGAAGGCGCGGGTCTGGCCGCCGGTGCCGTGGACGGTCAGCGGGTAGCCGATCGCTGCCTGGATGAGGAAACGGTTCAAGACCGTGCCGTAGTCGCCGTCATAATCGAAACGGTTCACCAGTTGCTCGTGCCGTCGCGTCTGTTCGGTATGGGTGCCCCAGACGATGCCCTGGTGAAGGTCGGTGATTCTCACACCATCGTTCTTGGCGTAGAAATGGAAGAGCGTCTGATCCAGGCACTTCGTCATATGGTAGATCGAGCCGGGATTGGCCGGGTAGAGGATTTCCTGGCTGACTGTTTCGCCTGAGGTCGTCTCGATGCCGACGGGCAGGTAGCCCTCGGGGATGGCGGCGCCGACGGTGGAATAGCCATAGACGCCCATGGTGCCGAGATGGATGAGGTGCGCATCGAGCTGCAGCTCGACGAGCGCATTCAAGAGGTTGTGCGTGGCGTTGATGTTGTTGTTGACGGTGTAGTTCTTGTGCCGGTCGCTCTTCATCGAATAGGGCGCGGCGCGCTGCTCGGCGAAATGGATGATGGCGTCGGGCCGGTTCTCGGCGAGCCATTTCTTCAGGAGCTCGTAGTCCTTGGCGAGATCGATCAGATTGAAATGGATGCGGCGGCCGGTCTCGGCGTGCCAGATGCGGGTGCGCTCCTGGATCGAATCCATTGGTGTCAGCGATTGCACGCCGAGTTCGGTATCGATCCAGCGCCTTGAGAGGTTGTCGAGGATGTGGATCTCGTGTCCGACGTCAGAGAGATGCAGTGATGTTGGCCAGCCGATAAATCCATCCCCGCCCATCACTGCTATCTTCATGGCGTCATCTCCTGCTCGCGTGCGTATCTCCGAGGATTACTTAGGAACCGTGACAATTGTTCAATGCTTGCAAGGCGGAATGTCTTCGGCCAAAGAGGGCGCTTGACCTTGGAGACTGTGATGGCGGATAGCGTTTTTTCGATTTCGGGTGAGCTCACGGAAGCCGGCCACCGGCTGCTGCAGCGCGTCTACTACGAGGACACCGATTTTTCCGGCCTCGTCTACCACGCCCGCTACCTTCACTTCCTCGAGCGCGGACGCACCGACTACCTGCGCTGCCTCGGCGTCGAGCAGCGGGAACTGATCAGTGCCGACGAGGAGGGACTGGTCTTCGTCGTCCACCGCATGGAGATCGATTTCAAGTCGCCGGCGCGCATGGACGATATCCTGACCGTGACCACCCGCACCGAAAAGGCCGGTGGCGCAAAGATGGTGCTGACGCAGGAGATCCGCCGTGACGAGACGCTTTTGATCGCCGCCAAGGTCATCATCGCCGTCATCAATGCCAGCGGCCGGCCGCGGCGCCTGCCGGAGGGGCTGGCGAAGCAGATGATGATCGAGGTGTGAGGCGCGTTCGTTGAATTTTCGCAAGCGAACTGCTATGTAGTCACATGTGGTCACAGCGAGGCTTTCATGACGACAGTTACACTTCGCGATGCAAAGGCAACCTTCTCCTCGCTGGTCGATGAGGCGATGAGCGGCGAGTTCGTGACGATTACGCGTCACGGCAAGCCGGTGGCGGCCATCGTTTCGCTTGAGGCCGCGGAAGAAGCGAAGAAGGCACTCAACAAATCCAGATCCGATTTCGGTGACTATCTGATGTCGTTTCCGGGTGGCCTGGATCTTGAGCGCAATGAATCTCCGATGCGAGACATCGACCTTTGAGCGGCTACCTGCTCGACACCAATGTCATTTCGATGTTCGCGCCGGACAAGCAACCAGTCTCCCTGCCATTGCAGGAATGGATACGCCAGGAGAGCGCCAATGATGCGCTTTATATCTCGGCCATCACGGCAGGCGAAATTCAACGGGGCATCAGCAAGCTCGCGCGCAAGGGCTCCACTGAAAAGGCGAGGAAACTGACGCAGTGGCTTTCCGGGCTCGTTGCGCAGTTCGACAGCCGGATACTTCCCGTCGATGCGGCAGTCGCGATGGCCGCGGGCTCGATCGAGGAGGACGCGGAAAGCCGGGGCCAACGGCCCGGGCTGGCAGACGTCCTGATTGCCGCGACGGCATCGACGAACGATCTGACCGTCGTGACGCTGAACATACGGCATTTCGCGCCATTGGGCGTTCCATTCATGTCGCCCGAGGACATAGCTGCCTTGTGAAAACGCCCCTTGCAAAAACATGACTTTCGTGTGAAGGAATTGCCGCGCGCAAGATGAGCGCTGTTTTGGTCATCGAAGTTAGCTCTGACCAAGTAATCCAAGGGATAATTATTCCGGCTTGACGCGCCGTCATCGTCCGATGCTAACCAACTATTAACGATAATAGTGTCTTACTCGGATTGTCAGAGTTTGTGCGGTGCACGCCTTCCTTTGACCAAATTTGACGGCAAGGAAGGCGGATAGAGCTTGGAAGCTTGACCAGGGCTTTGGGCGGCGGCCGCCAGACACTTCTTGCGAGATCACTTTGTGCCGCCCGGTCAAGTGCCGGGCGTTTGGATTCGGGGATTTTGGATCAATGGAACAAGTAGGATTGGCAGCGGCTCACACGGACGTCAGTCTCTGGTCGCTCTTCATGCAGGCGGGTCTCGTCGTCAAACTGGTCATGCTCGGGCTTATCGCGGCCTCGGTCTGGACCTGGGCGATCGTCATCGACAAATATCTGGCCTTCGGCCGCGCGCGGCGCCAGTTCGACAAGTTCGAGCAGGTGTTCTGGTCGGGCCAGTCGCTGGAAGAGCTCTACCGCTCGCTGTCGGAACGCAACAACACCGGCCTTGCCTCGATCTTCGTCGCCGCCATGCGCGAGTGGAAGAAGTCCTTCGAGCGCGGCGCTCGTTCGCCGATCGGCCTGCAGATGCGTATCGATCGCGCCATGGACGTCACGCTTGCCCGTGAATCCGAATATCTCTCGGCCCGCCTCGGCTCGCTGGCGACGATCGGTTCCGCCGGTCCGTTCATCGGTTTGTTCGGCACGGTCGTCGGTATCATGACCTCGTTCCAGGCGATCGCCGGTTCGAAGTCCACCAACCTCGCGGTCGTGGCACCCGGTATCGCCGAAGCGCTGCTCGCCACCGCGATCGGCCTTGTCGCCGCTATCCCGGCGGTTATCGCATACAACAAGTTCTCCGCTGACGCCGGCAAGCTCTCGGGTCGCATGGAAGGCTTCGCGGACGAATTCTCCGCCATCCTTTCGCGCCAAATTGACGAGAAGCTGCAGCCGCGCCAGGCCGCGCAGTAATCGACGGAAACGGAGTAGACGATATGGGTATGGGTGCTCCAAGCGGTGGCGGAGGCGGCGGTGGAAACCGGCGTCGTCGTCGCGGCGGCCATCGAGGCGGTGCGATCTCCGAAATCAACGTGACGCCGCTCGTCGACGTCATGCTGGTGCTTCTGATCATCTTCATGGTCGCCGCACCGATGATGACCGTCGGCGTGCCGATCGACCTGCCGGAAACGCAGGCCAAGGCGCTGAATTCCGAAACGCAGCCGATCACGATCTCCGTCAAGAACGACGGCGAAGTGTTCCTGCAGGAGACGCCGATCCCGGTCGAGGAAATCGCGGCCAAGCTCGAGGCGATCGCCACCACCGGCTACAATGAACGCATCTTCGTTCGCGGCGACGCGACCTCGCCTTACGGCGTGATCGCCGACGTCATGGCGCGCATCCAGGGTGCGGGCTTCAAGAACATCGGTCTCGTCACGCAAGAGAAGAAGGGCCCGTAGTAGACCCTATGAAGGCCAGTATCGTCTCATCTGCTGCTCTGCACTGTGCACTGCTCGCCTGGGCGCTGATTTCGATCGGCTCCCCGGAGCAGTTCAAGGTGGAAGATTTCGAAGCGATGCCGGTCGACCTCGTCCCTGTTGAAGAAATGACGCAGATGCAACAGGGCGACAAGACGGCCAAGCCGAGCGAAAAGCCGGCCCCCAAGCCGACGACCAAGCCGACCAATGTGGCCAATGCCGAGAACATGGGCGAGAACAAGGTCGACCTGAAGACGCCGCCGATCCCGAACGCCAAGCCCAACAACAACGAGTCGGCCGCGGCCCCCAAGGCATCCGAAAAGCCGCTTCCCGAGAATGATCCCGTGCCCAACGAGGTGAAGGAGATCATGAAGGAGGACACGGTGGTCGAGCCCAGCCAGGTGGCGTCGATCACGCCGCCGAAGCCGGAAATCCAGCCGACTCCGACGCCCCCCAAGGCCGAGGAAAAACCGCAGGACATGCCCGAACCGCCGAAGCCGGACGCCGAAGCGCTGCCGGACAAGGTGCCGACTCCAGTCGTGAAGCCCCAGCCGAAGCCTCCGGAACAGAAGCCGGCCGAAAAGCCGCCTGAGAAGAAGACCGAAGACAAAGCGCAGAACGACGAGAAGCCTTCGGACAAGAAGAAATCCGACAAGAAGCAGGAAAAGGCCAAGGCCTCGTCCTCTCAGAAGAGCGATTTCAACGCCGACGACATCGCGGCCCTGCTCAACAAGCAGGATCCGTCGAACGGCGGCGCCAAGAGCTCGCAGGAAGTGGCCTCGCTCGGCGCCAAGAAGGCAACCGGCGGTTCCAAGCTGTCGATGAGCGAGATGGATGCGCTGCGCAGTGCGATCGCCGGCAACTGGTCGGTTATTCCGGGCATGGAAGGCGCCAGCGAAGTCCGCATCAAGGTGCACATGAAGCTTGATCCCGATGGCAATATCATCGGCTCGCCCGAAGTCGAAGCGATCGGCGGCACGAACGAGGCAACGCGCATAGCACTCACCAGCGGCGCCAAGCGCGCGGTGATGAAGTCGGCGCCGTTCACGACCCTTCCGAAAGACAAATACGACGCTTGGGGCGAAGTCATCGTCAATTTCGACCCCAGCGATCTAGCCCTTTAAAATGCTGAAAGGCTTGTCCTCTATGTCCAAGTGTTCTCTTTTCCGCAGCCTTATGGTTGCGGTCGGCATGATAGCAACCGCCGTGATCGCGACGCCCGCGAACGCGCTCGTTGAAATCAACATCAACAAGGGCAATGTCGAGCCCCTACCGATCGCCGTCACCGATTTCCTTCAGGGAGACATGGGTGCGCAGGTATCGCAGGTGATCGCGGCCGACCTCCAGCGCTCGGGCCTGTTCAAGCCGATCGCCAAGAACGCCTTCATCGAGAAGATCTCCAACCCCGATGCCGCTCCGCGCTTCGAGGACTGGAAGGTCATCAACGCGCAGGCGCTGGTCACCGGTCGCGTCACGCAGGAGGCCGACGGCCGTCTGCGCGCCGAGTTCCGTCTTTGGGACACGTTCGCCGGCAGCCAGATGACCGGCCAGCAGTTCTACACGCAGCCGGAAAACTGGCGCCGCGTCGCCCACATCATCGCCGATGCGATCTACAAGCAGATCACCGGTGAAGAAGGCTACTTCGATACGCGCGTCGTCTTCGTGTCTGAATCCGGCACCAAGCAGCAGCGCAAGCGCCAGCTGGCGATCATGGACCAGGACGGTTTCAATGTGCGCATGCTGACCAACGGCAGCGACCTCGTGCTGACGCCGCGCTTCTCGCCGAACCGGCAGGAAGTCACCTACATGTCCTTCGCCAACCAGCAGCCGCGCGTCTACCTGCTGCAGCTGGAGACCGGACAGCGCGAGGTGGTCGGCAACTTCCCGGGCATGACGTTCTCGCCGCGCTTCTCGCCTGACGGCCAGAAAGTGGTGATGAGCCTGCAGCAGGAAGGCAACGCCAACATCTACACGATGGACCTGCGTTCGCGCACGACGACCCGCCTGACGTCCACGGCCGCCATCGACACTTCGCCGTCCTATTCGCCTGATGGCAGCCAGATCGTGTTCGAAAGCGACCGTGGCGGACGCCAGCAGCTCTACAAGATGAGCGCCGATGGTTCCGGCCAGACGCGTATCTCCTTCGGCGACGGTTCCTACTCCACGCCGGTCTGGTCTCCGCGTGGCGATCTCATCGCCTTCACCAAACAGTCGGGCGGCAAGTTCTCGATCGGCGTGATGAAGCCGGATGGTTCGGGCGAGCGCATCCTGACCACGGGCTTCCACAATGAAGGCCCGACCTGGGCACCGAACGGTCGCGTCATCATGTTCTTCCGCCAGGCGGCGGGTGCAGGTGGCCCGCAGCTCTATTCGATCGATCTGAGCGGCTATAACGAGCAGATGATCAAGACCCCCGCATACGCTTCGGACCCGGCCTGGTCGCCGCTTCTGGAGTAGGGAAGTCCACAAGCCTGCCTTCTTGTCGCCTCAAAAATCTACGAATGGGGCGACAGAGGGCCAAATCAACCATTCGTTAACCATAGTTCTTGAAAGCCGATTAACCGAGAACGGTTACAGTCCGGCAACCTTAATCAAGTCGCAAGGAGACCGGCCATGAGCCGAATTCATACCCCGGCAATGAGCCGCATGCAGAACTTCGCCCGCAACCCGGTCATGATCGCGCTCGTCGCCGGTCTGGCACTCGCCGGCTGCGCCAACAAGAAGAACATGGCCAACAGCGCCGGTGACTTAGGCCTCGGCGCCGGCGCCGCAACGCCGGGTTCGGCCCAGGACTTCACCGTCAACGTTGGCGACCGCATCTTCTTCGACACCGACAGCACCTCGATCCGTGCGGACGCCCAGCAGACGCTCGACCGTCAGGCTCAGTGGCTTGCCCGTTATCCGAAGTATGCAATCACCGTCGAAGGCCATGCCGACGAACGCGGCACGCGCGAATACAACCTCGCTCTCGGCGCACGCCGTGCGGCTGCCGCCAAGGACTACCTCGCTTCGCGCGGCGTTCCGGCCCAGCGCATGAAGACGATCTCCTACGGCAAGGAACGTCCGGTCGCCGTTTGCGACGACATCTCCTGCTGGTCGCAGAACCGCCGCGCCGTTACCGTTCTCGGCGGCGCCGGCATGTAATTGCCGATCCGGCAGCGAATTTGCCGGGTTTTATTACAAATTGGAAAGGCGGCTCCATCGCGGGCCGCCTTTTCTTTTTGAACACACTTTGGCCGAACTCCGTTGCTTTTTGAAAGCAATTGGAAAAATCTCCTGTTCGTGCCATCGAGGTGCGAAGAATCACTGGGACAGGACGAACCATATGAAGAAATTTGTCGTGGCGGGCATGCTCTGCCTCGCAACGGTGGCCGGGGCGGGCCAATCGGCGAACGCGACGTCGCTATTCGGCTGGCATCTCGGCAACAAGGCCACAAGCCAGCCGCAGCAGCAGGCACCCATCGTCAACGTGCAGGCAGGCGGCGCGGAAGTGCGCATCCAGCAGCTCGAGGACCAGCTGCGCCAGCTGAACGGCCGTATCGAGGAGATGAGCTTCCAGCTTCTGCAGATGCAGGAAACCATCCGCAAGGCCCAGGAAGACAATGAATTCCGCTTCCAGGAGCTTGAAAAGGGCGGCGGCGGCGGCAGCGCCGGCGCGTCGAAGCCGATGAAGAAGAGCGAGGCCACGCCTCCGGCATCATCCGGTCAGTCGGGCGGAGACGATGTCGCCCGTGTGATCCAAGCACCGCAGGGAGCCGAAACGGCTCCCACTCCCGACGTGCCTTCGAACGAAGGCCTCGGCCAGCCGCCGCAGCAGCTCGGCTCGGTGGAGTTCGACCAGAACGGAAATCCGATCGGTGGATCGGTCAACGAGAATGCCAGCCGCGGCTCCGCCCCGCTTCCCGGCGTCGATGCCGGCAGTTCGTCGCAGACGGCTTCCCTCGGCAGCGAGGCCGACCAGTACAAGGCGGCCTACGGCCATGTGCTCTCCGGCGACTACTCGACCGCGCAGCAGGAATTCACGCAGTATATCGCCCAGTATCCGAGCAGCGCACGCGCCGCCGATGCCAACTTCTGGCTTGGCGAGGCCTATTACTCGCAGGGAAAATACAACGAAGCCGCCAAGACGTTCCTGAACGCGCACCAGAAGTACGGCAGCTCGGAGAAGGCGCCTGAGATGCTTCTGAAGCTCGGCATGTCGCTTGCCGCGCTCGACAATACGGATACGGCCTGTGCCACGCTCAAGGAAGTCACGAAGCGCTATCCCAAGGCTTCGCGTGCTGTCATAAGCAAGGTCGCCAGCGAGCAGAAGCGCCTGGCCTGCTAAGGTCTTCCGGTCTTGCGCCCGGACGGCATTCTCTCTCTTGAGACGGCGACGCGTCGCTTTCTCCTTTCGCTCGGCCAGCCCACGCGCATTCTCGTCGCGATCTCCGGCGGCAGCGATTCAACCGGCCTGCTTGTCGCGCTATCCGATGCGCTGAAGGCCGAACCTCATCTCGAGATTTCTCTTTGCGCCGCAACCATCGATCACGCATTGCGTCCTCAATCGGCGGATGAAGCGCGCGCGGTCGCCGCTTTGTGTGCAACCTTTTCCCTTGCACATGTCACCAAGGTCTGGCGCGGCGAAAAGCCCAAGGCCGGGATCATGGCGGCTGCCCGCGACGCGCGCTACGCGCTTCTGGCCGAGGCGGCCCGGGAGTTCGGCGCTGACATTATCGTGACCGCCCATACGCTCGATGATCAGCGCGAGACATTCGCGATGCGCGGGTTGCGCTCGGCCGCCAATGTCACCGGCATCTCGGATGCGGTGCTGTTCGATCGGCGCATCTGGGTCGCGCGGCCGCTGCTGCTTTCGCTGCGGGCGGATATTCGCGTCATGCTTGACCAGCGTGGCGTCGGCTGGTCCGACGATCCGAGCAACGAGGATCCGAAATACGAGCGGGTGCGAACGCGCCAGTCTCTGGCGGGGGAGGGCGTCTCGGTCGACGAGATCGAGGCAATGACGGCGGCGCGGCAGGCACTGGATGAAGACGCCGCGGCATGGCTCGACGCGCATGTGCGCGTACACGGCGGCATGTTGGCGCAGGTGGATACTGCCGGGCTTACGGCGGACCGATCCCTGCTCGCCCACGGGCTGGCGCGGCTGGCGGCGGTGCTTGGGGGGCAGGCTTTTGCGCTTGGTTCGAAGGCGATGGCCGGGGTTCTCGATTTTCTTGCAGCGGGCAGGCCGGGTCGCGTGACCGCGGGGCGGGTGGTGTTCGATCTGAGGCGGGACGGGCTTTTTCTGGCGCGCGAGAGCCGCGGCATGCTGCCGCTGACGATTGCGGCCGGCGCGCGCGGCGTCTGGGACGGGCGATATGCCATTGAAAACCGGACCGGGAGTGAAGTCGTCGTGTCCGCGCAGGGGGCAGGTGGAGACACGGCTGAGGTGCTGCCGGACCACACACGCCTGCTGAAAAGCGCTGTCGCCCGGGCGCTTGCGGCGCAACCGCGCATCGTCTCGATCGAGGCTTCGGACGATCGCGGAAACCAGATTGAGATCGCGCCTTATTTCGCGCCCTTCGACCGTTTTTTGACACGATTGGACGTCAAGTTCGCGGCCAGCCTCGCGGCAGCCTTTGGAACACGCCCCTATCCAAAACCGCCTTTAGGTCTTATTGACGGAAAAACCATCTAACTGATGGGTTTGCCTTGGCAACCGCCGGACGCAATCCTATGTTAGAAGCCAAATAAAGACGGTCGCCATGAGGCGGTCGTTCCAGTGCTGGGGAGTTCGATGAACCCTAACTTACGTAATTTCGCCTTGTGGGCAATCATAGCGCTTTTGCTGATTGCCCTCTTCAGTATGTTCCAGACGTCGCCGGCGCAGACCAGCTCCCGCGATATCCCTTATTCGCAGTTCCTGCGTGAAGTGGATGCGGGCCGCGTCAAGGAAGTCGTCGTCACGGGTAACCGCGTCTCCGGCAGCTATGTTGAAAATGGCACCACCTTCCAAACCTATACGCCTGTGGTCGACGACAACCTGCTCGATCGCCTGCAGAGCAAGAACGTCCTGGTTTCGGCTCGTCCCGAAACCGACGGTTCTTCCGGTTTCCTGAGCTATCTCGGCACGCTGCTGCCGATGCTTCTCATCCTCGGCGTCTGGCTGTTCTTCATGCGGCAGATGCAGGGTGGGTCGCGTGGCGCGATGGGCTTCGGCAAGTCCAAGGCGAAGCTTTTGACCGAAGCGCATGGCCGCGTCACCTTCGACGACGTCGCCGGCGTGGACGAAGCCAAGCAGGACCTCGAGGAGATCGTCGAATTCCTCCGCGATCCGCAGAAGTTCCAGCGTCTCGGCGGCAAGATCCCGCGCGGCGTGCTGCTGGTCGGCCCTCCCGGCACCGGCAAGACGCTGCTCGCCCGCTCCGTTGCAGGCGAAGCCAATGTTCCGTTCTTCACGATCTCGGGTTCCGACTTCGTTGAAATGTTCGTCGGTGTCGGCGCGAGCCGCGTCCGCGACATGTTCGAGCAGGCCAAGAAGAACGCGCCTTGCATCATCTTCATCGACGAAATCGACGCCGTCGGCCGCCATCGTGGCGCCGGTCTCGGCGGCGGTAACGACGAACGCGAGCAGACGCTGAACCAGCTGCTGGTCGAGATGGACGGCTTCGAAGCGAACGAAGGCATCATCCTGATCGCGGCCACCAACCGTCCCGACGTTCTCGATCCGGCGCTGCTGCGTCCGGGCCGTTTCGACCGTCAGGTCGTCGTTCCGAACCCCGATATCGTCGGTCGCGAGCGTATCCTCAAGGTTCACGCCCGCAACGTGCCGCTGGCGCCGAATGTCGATCTCAAGGTTCTGGCCCGCGGCACGCCCGGTTTCTCCGGTGCCGATCTGATGAACCTCGTCAACGAAGCAGCCCTCATGGCCGCGCGTCGCAACAAACGCGTCGTCACCATGCAGGAATTCGAAGACGCCAAGGACAAGATCATGATGGGCGCGGAACGCCGTTCGTCCGCCATGACCGAAGCTGAAAAGAAGCTGACCGCCTACCACGAAGCCGGCCACGCCATCACGGCGCTGCAGGTTCCGGTGGCCGATCCGCTGCACAAGGCAACGATCATTCCGCGCGGCCGTGCACTCGGCATGGTCATGCAGCTTCCCGAGGGCGACCGCTACTCGATGAGCTACAAGTGGATGGTCTCGCGCCTCGTAATCATGATGGGTGGCCGCGTCGCGGAAGAGCTGACCTTCGGCAAGGAGAACATCACCTCGGGTGCGTCCTCCGACATCGAGCAGGCCACCAAGCTTGCCCGTGCCATGGTCACGCAGTGGGGCTTCTCCGACGTGCTCGGCCAGGTCGCTTATGGTGAGAACCAGCAGGAAGTGTTCCTGGGTCACTCGGTCTCGCAGTCGAAGAACGTCTCGGAATCGACCGCGCAAAAGATCGATACCGAAGTGCGCCGCCTGATCGACGAAGCCTATACGGAGGCGCGCCGCATCCTCACCGACCATCACGATGCCTTCGTGGCGATCGCGGAAGGTCTGCTCGAATACGAGACGCTGACCGGGGACGAGATCAAGGCGCTGATTCGTGGTGAGAAGCCTTCGCGCGATCTCGGCGACGATTCAACCCCGACGCGCGGCTCCGCCGTGCCGAAGGCCGGCACCCGTCCGGCTTCCAAGGGCGACGAAGCCGAGGGCGGCCTGGAGCCGCAGCCGCATTAATCTCCTTAAGGAGTAAGCAAAAAGGCCGGAATCCACCAAAGGGTTCCGGCCTTTCTCGTTGGTAACGGGATATAATCAGTTTTCTCGGTAATTTAAGTGATGGTGGCGCCGATTTATGGCATGCCGCTGACATGAGCAGGCCTCATTGAGGGCTTTTGTAGCGAAGTAACGCGTTTGGCGGCGTTGGTTTGCAGACTTGATACTGCGCGGCCTGATGGCGCGCCCAAGGCACAGGGGTGCATATGAAAAGACGTTATTTCGGCACGGATGGCATTCGCGGTCAGTCCAACGTATTCCCGATGACACCGGATCTCGCAATGCGGGTCGGTATCGCAGTCGGAACCATCTTCCGCCGTGGAAGCCACCGTCACCGGGTCGTCATCGGCAAGGACACGCGCCTGTCCGGTTACATGCTTGAAAACGCCATGGTGGCCGGTTTCACCGCCGCCGGCGTCGATGCCTTCGTTCTCGGCCCGATCCCGACACCCGCCGTCGCCATGCTGACCCGCTCGCTACGCGCCGATATCGGGGTGATGATCTCGGCTTCGCACAATCCTTATGAAGACAACGGCATCAAGCTTTTCGGCCCCGATGGCTACAAGCTGTCAGACGATCTGGAAGCGCAGATCGAGGATCTCCTGGACCGGGATCTTTCCACGCAGCTTGCCAAGTCCGACGACATCGGCCGCGCCAAGCGCGTCGACGGCGTCCACGACCGCTATATCGAACACGCCAAGCGTACGCTGCCACGCGACGTGACGCTGCAGGGCCTGAGGATCGCCATCGATTGCGCCAACGGTGCTGCCTACAAGGTGGCTCCGGCCGTTCTCTGGGAGCTCGGGGCGGACGTGGTGACGATCGGCAACGAGCCCAACGGTACCAACATCAACCTCAATTGCGGCTCCACCAGTCCTGTCGCGCTGCAGAAGAAGGTCGACGAAGTGCGCGCCGATATCGGCATTGCGCTCGATGGCGACGCCGACCGCGTCATCATCGTCGACGAGAACGGCGCCGTGGTGGACGGCGACCAGCTGATGGCTGTCATCGCCGAAAGCTATGCCGAGAGCCAGCAGCTTCGCGGCGGCGGCATCGTCGCCACCGTGATGTCTAACCTCGGCCTCGAACGCTTCCTGCAGAACAAGGGGCTCGATCTCGTGCGCACGGCCGTCGGCGACCGCTATGTCGTCGAACACATGCGCAACAACAACTACAATGTCGGCGGCGAGCAGTCCGGCCATATCGTGCTGTCCGATTACGGCACGACGGGCGACGGCCTTGTCGCAGCGCTTCAGATCCTCGCTGCCGTGAAGCGCACCGGCAAGACGGTGAGCGAGATTTGCCGCCGCTTCGAGCCGGTGCCACAGCTGCTGCGTAACGTGCGCATCTCCGGCGGCAAGCCGCTGGAGGATATCCAGGTGCAGAAGGCGATCGCCGAAGCGGAAGCCGAGCTCGCCAACAGCGGTCGTCTCGTTATCCGCCCGTCCGGCACCGAGCCGCTGATCCGCGTCATGGCGGAGGGTGATGACCGCAGCCAGATCGAGCGGATCGTGAACGATCTGATCGGCATGATTTCAAGCGTCCGCTCGGCGGCCTGAGCAAACTGCAAGTAACAAGCCAGAGGCCGGCGTCACAAGCGCCGGCTTTTGCTTGCGCGCTGCTGTGGTGCACGAGGAACAACTGCCAGAACGTGGTAAACATTTGTAGTTAAGCAGGTTTTAACGTTTC
The DNA here is from genome assembly GCF_030380735.1 of Rhizobium sp. S152. Taxonomy (GTDB): domain Bacteria; phylum Pseudomonadota; class Alphaproteobacteria; order Rhizobiales; family Rhizobiaceae; genus Rhizobium. Next base: position 387,547 of record NZ_JAUDRZ010000004.1, read on the forward strand.
CGGTTCATTATCCATGTCCAAAGCTATCCGATTGGCGGCGACTGTGCCGGGCCGATCCCGTGAAGTTTGGAGAGGGTCATGAAAAGAAGCCTGTCCGGCATCTTTGCCGCACTGCTTGTCGCATCGAACGTTTATGCAGCGGATCTCGCGCCGCAGGAGCCGGTTCCGGAAATGCCGCCAGAGGTCACCGTGACCGAGGCTACCGGCTGGTACCTGCGCGGCGATGTCGGCTACGGCTTCACCGATCTGCGCGGCGCCAAGTATTTTCAGGGTAGCAACGCCGATGAAGTGAACTTCACGACCGCGGACCTGCGCGACGCCCTCACCGTCGGTGGCGGTGTCGGTTATCAGGTCAACAGCTACCTTCGCACCGACCTGACGCTCGATTACCTCGCGAAGGCCGATTTCCGCGGCTCGACGCGCGGCGATTGCGGCTTCGATCCCACGTTGTCGTGCACCTCGCGCGATATCTCCTCGCTGACCGCATGGACGCTGCTCGCCAACGCCTATGTCGATCTCGGCACCTACGGTTACTTCACGCCCTACGTCGGCGCCGGTATCGGCGGCAGCTACGTGAAGTGGAAGAACCTCAACAACCTCTCCTGCGCCGACGATGGCAGCGGCTGCGACGGTGAAGTCTCGCATGGCGGCAAGGGCAGCTGGCGCTTCGCTTACGCTCTGATGGCCGGCGCGTCCATCGACGTCACCTGCAACGTCAAGGCCGATATCGGCTATCGCTATCTGCATATCGATGGCGGCGACATGTTCGGCTACGCCAGCAACGGTGGTCCGGGCCGCGACAAGGGGCTCAACGTCCACGAAGCCCGCATCGGCGCCCGCTACCTCTTCGGCGGTTGCGCCACGGCTCCCTACGAGCCGCCTCCGGCGCCTATCGTCTACAAGTAAGCAAACTGCATAAAGATTGGAAAGCCGCCCGTCAGGGCGGCTTTCCTCGTTTCTGGCGATCGTCATTCGTCAAGTGGGTCGCACCTGCGTCAAAAAATCTTCCGGTCGCGACATTTGTTCGTTGACGCCAAAAGGCCACATCTGTATTTACGGCGGCGGGACACCTCTCCCCAACGAGAGGCTAATTACCTGGAAGGGTATAGATATGGCCAATGCCACCGCAAAGCCGGACGTACGTCCGCAGAACACCCATTTTTCTTCTGGCCCTTGCTCGAAGCGCCCCGGTTGGTCGCTCGAAGCCCTTTCCGACGCGCCGCTCGGCCGCTCGCATCGCGCGAAAGTCGGAAAGACGAAGCTCAAGCAGGCCATTGATCTCACTCGCGAAGTTCTCGAAGTGCCCGCGGATTACCGCATCGGTATCGTGCCCGCTTCCGATACCGGCGCCGTCGAAATGGCGCTCTGGTCGCTGCTCGGCGAGCGCGGCGTCGACATGGTCGCCTGGGAAAGCTTTGGCGCCGGTTGGGTCACCGACGTCGTCAAGCAGCTGAAGCTGAAGGACGTCCGCAAGATCGAAGCCGGTTACGGCGAACTGCCTGATCTCTCGACCATCGATTTCGACCGTGACGTCGTCTTCACCTGGAACGGCACCACCTCGGGCGTTCGCGTTCCGAACGGCGACTTCATTCCTGCCGACCGCAAGGGTCTGACGATCTGCGACGCGACGTCCGCCGCCTTCGCGCAGAACCTCGATTTCGCCAAGCTCGATGTCGTCACCTTTTCCTGGCAGAAGGTTCTCGGCGGCGAGGGCGCTCATGGCGTCATCATCCTGTCGCCGCGCGCCGTCGAGCGTCTGACGACCTACGCACCGGCCTGGCCGCTGCCGAAAATCTTCCGCATGACCTCGGGCGGCAAGCTAATCGAGGGCATCTTCACCGGCGAAACCATCAACACGCCGTCGATGCTCTGCGTCGAGGACTATATCGATGCGCTGCTGTGGTCTAAGCAGGTCGGCGGCCTCAAGGGTCTGATGGCTCGCGCCGATGCCAACGCCAAGGTCATCGCCGACTTCGTCGCCGCCAATGACTGGATCGCCAACCTGGCGGTGAAGGCAGAAACGGCTTCGAATACTTCGGTCTGCCTGAAGATCACGGACAAGGACGTTGCGGCACTCGACGCCGACGGCCAGGCGAACTTCGCCAAGGGCATCGTCAGCCTGCTCGACAAGGAAGGTGTTGCCTACGACATCGGCCACTACCGCGACGCGCCGTCGGGCCTTCGCATCTGGGCAGGTGCCACCATCGAAACTTCTGACATGCAGAAGCTGATGCCGTGGCTCTCCTGGGCTTTCGAGACCCAGAAGGCAACGCTTTCCCAGGCTGCTGCCTGAGTTGATCGCATCCGGCTCCGCCCAGGTGGCGGAGCCTCGCATCCCTGATTTCATCCATCGTTGAACCTTTTGAAGGAAGCCCCCAATGGCACCTCGCGTTCTCGTATCCGACGAACTGTCGGAAACCGCCGTCCAGATCTTTCGCGATCGCGGCGTCGAAGTCGATTTCCAGCCGCAGCTCGGCAAGGACAAGGACAAGCTTGCCGAAATCATCGGCAACTATGATGGTCTCGCCATCCGCTCGGCCACCAAGGCGACGGAAAAGCTGATCGCCGCCGCGACCAACCTCAAGGTCATCGGCCGCGCCGGCATCGGCGTCGACAACGTTGATATCCCGGCTGCGTCGAAGCGCGGCATCATCGTCATGAACACCCCGTTCGGCAACTCGATCACGACAGCCGAACACGCGATCGCTCTGATGTTCGCCGTTGCCCGCCAGCTGCCGCAGGCCGATGCCTCGACGCAGGCCGGCAAGTGGGAAAAGTCGAAGTTCATGGGTGTAGAAATCACCGGCAAGACGCTCGGCGTCATCGGCGCCGGCAATATCGGCGGCATCGTCTGCAAGAAGGCCATCGGCCTCGGCATGCATGTTCTGGCCTACGATCCCTTCCTCTCGGCCGAGCGCGCCCAGGAAATGGGCGTCACCAAGGTCGAGCTCGAAGAGCTGCTGGCGAAGGCGGATTTCATCACGCTGCACGTGCCGATGACCGACAAGACCCGCGGCATCCTCGGCAAGGAAAACCTCGCCAAGACCAAGCCCGGCGTTCGCATCATCAACTGTGCCCGTGGCGGCCTTGTTGACGAGGCAGCGCTCGCCGAAGCCATCAAGTCCGGCCACGTTGCCGGCGCCGGCTTCGACGTGTTCGAGGTCGAGCCCGCCAAGGAAAGCCCGCTGTTCGGCCTGCCCAACGTCGTCTGCACGCCGCATCTCGGTGCATCGACCACGGAAGCCCAGGAAAACGTTGCCCTGCAGGTTGCCGAGCAGATGTCGGACTACCTCGTCAAGGGTGCCGTCTCCAACGCCATCAACATGCCGTCGATCACCGCTGAAGAAGCGCCTATCCTGAAGCCGTTCATCAAGCTCGCCGACGTTCTCGGCGCCTTCGTCGGCCAGGTTTCGGAAGATCCGATCAAGGAAATCGAGATCCTGTACGATGGCGCGACGGCCACGATGAACACCAAGGCGCTGACGTCTGCGCTGCTGGCGGGCCTCATCCGCAACCAGGTCGCCGACGTCAACATGGTTTCGGCGCCGATCATGATCAAGGAAAAGGGCATCGTGCTCTCCGAGGTCAAGCGCGACAAGACCGGTGTCTACGACGGCTACATCAAGCTCACGGTGACGACCGACAAGCAGACGCGCTCGGTTGCCGGCACGGTCTTCTCCGATGGCAAGCCGCGCTTCATCCAGATCAAGGGTATCAATCTCGACGGCGATGTCGGCGCGAACATGGTCTACATCTCCAACACCGACGTTCCCGGCATGATCGGCTTCATCGGTACGACGCTGGGTGCAGCTGGCGTCAACATCGCCAACTTCCAGCTCGGTCGCGGCGAGCAGGGCGGCGACGCGATCGCGCTGCTTTACGTCGACGGACCTGTCAGTGACGACGTGCTTGGAAAATTGACGGCCAACCCCGCAATCCGACAGGCCAAGCCGCTCGTATTTGCTGTCGATTGAGCTTTCCTCCCAGGGAAGATGTGAAGAGACCCGGCGCAGGCGACTGTGCCGGGTTTTTCTGTTTCGGCCGTATTTCACCGCCGTTGAATGGGGAGCGGTCGGCGCTATTTAAGGCTCTGCGTGCCGCTCCGGCCGATCATATTGGAGATTTTCATGACACGATTTGCCGTCGCCATTGCGCTCACATCGATGCTGGCGCTTTCCTCCTGCGCCAATACCGCCAACGGCCTAGCCCGCGACGGCCGGCAGATGGGCAATGCGCTGGATGACAGCACGCACCGCGTCCTGAAGGCCGGGCAGAACTGATCCGTTTCACCAGTGCGTCCTTCGTAGAGGCTGGCTTCGGCCGGCCTCGGGCTACCTGTATGTTACCGTAAAGTACTTACATTTTCAGCGTTGCTATGTCTCCCTAGGTCGCTCCCGCCAAGGCGGGTCCAGACCAAGAAGAACCGGATAGGTCACGGGCGAAGCGGCTTGCGCCGCCTTGCCCGACAGGGAGAGCGAGCGATGAGCAAGGTGACGTTCTTGCAGGCGCGTGCCGTGGCGTTGGCCATGAGCCTGATCATTCCGTTCACCGTCGGGCAGCCTTTTTCCGTCATTGCACAACAGGCCGCTCCGGCCGCCGATGCGACGGCCGATGACGACGATACGCCGGCGCCGCTCAGCGAGGAAGAGCTGCAAATCCTCGTTGCCCGCATCGCGCTCTATCCTGATGAACTGGTGGCGGTGGTAACCTCGGCGTCTCTCTATCCGCTGCAGATCGTCGAGGCGGCGCGTTTCCTCGAAGAGCAGAAGACGAATGCCGATCTCAAGCCGAAGAGCAGCTGGGACGGCAGCGTCATCTCGCTCCTGAACTATCCGGATATCGTCAAGATGATGAGCGAGGATCTGGACTGGACGCAACAGCTCGGCAGCGCGCTCGCCTATCAGCAGAAGGATGTGCTGATCGCCATCCAGGAGCTTCGCGAGAAGGCCGTGGCCGATGGCGTCATCAAGACCGACGACAAGATGAAGGTCGAGACCAAGAACGACAACATCGTCATCTCCTCGGCGAGCACCGAGACTGTCTATGTGCCGAGATACGAGCCGCAGATGCTCTATGATCCGGCCTATGAGCCGGTGCCAATCAGCTACTATCCGGACCCCTATCCCTACTACTATTATCCGACCGCTGCTTTCTTCGCCGGCGCGGTGACCGGCGCGATCTGGGCGGCGGCCGTCGATTGGGACGATTGGGGCGTCTGGGGCGGACGCTGGAACGGCGGCGATGTCGATATCGACTGCAACAAGTGCTTCAACAACATCGACTTCAACGGCAAGATCAATCTGAACGACGTCGACTGGAAGAATGTCGACCGCAGCAAGATCAAGTTCGACAAGAACCAGTTCGCCAATCTCGACCGCGACAAGTTCAAGAACGATTTCCGCGCCAACAAGGACAACAACATCGCCAACCGGGCGAAGGATATTCGCGCCGACCGACCGGCTGCCGGTGTCGGCGGAAATCGTCCCGGCAAGGTGTCGGTCGACGATGTGCGCAAGAGCAAGATCGATGCCGCCGCCAAACGCGACAGGCCAGCACAGGCAGGAGCGGGCAACAGGGGACAGGCTGCCAATGTAGGGAATCGCGGCGGCGGGCAGCAGGCGCGACCGAAGGCGGGCAATGCCAATGTCGCCAACAAGGCCCGGAACACAAACGCCAACAGACCAGCTGGCAAACCCAAGCCCGGCGGCAAGATCGATCGCGGCGGCGGCAGGAACCCCTCGGCGCTCGGCCGGGTCCAGAGCGGCAAGGTAACGCATATGCAATCCAATCGCGGACGTCAGTCCATGGGTGGCAATCGTGGCGGTGGTGGAAGGCAGATGCATCGCCCACCGCCGCGTCACGGCGGCGGGGGCGGCGGTCGCGGTGGTGGTCATCGCGGCGGCGGTCGGCGTTGAGAGGCGAGAGGGAGAACGGACATGGCAAACGTCATTGCGAAAATGCTCCTGCTCGGTGCGCTCTCGGCAAGCGTTTCGATTGCGGTGCCCGGAACGGGCGCCGCCGCCGACAAGACCCACCGGCCGCTCGAGGCTTATGTGTCGGAGAAGATGCCGCCCACATTCGACACCGCCGAGCAGGCGATCGAGGCGTTCAAGACAACGGTCGCGACGGGCGATTTCGACAAGCTCGCCGATCTTCTTGGTCTTGATGCGGCCACTACCAAGGCCAGTGACGGTGTGATGGATACCTATGCCGACATCCAGGCGGGACTGAAGAAGAAGCTGCTGATCGAGGATGTCGACGGCAGCAAGGTGCTGGAGATCGGCGACGATCTCTGGCCGCTGCCGTTTCCGATCAGCAAGGACAAGGACGGGAAATGGGCGTTCGATACTTTCGCAGGGCTGGATGAGATCGCGGACCGGCTGATCGGACAGAACGAGCTCGAGACCATCGATACGATGCGTGCCTATGTCGATGCTCAGAACGATTACGCGCTGGAGGATCATGACGGCGACGGCGTGCTGGAATTCGCGCAGAAGATCATCAGCAGTGAAGGCAAGCAGGACGGCCTCTACTGGCCGACCGAACAGGGCGACGGCGAGGAAAGCCCCGCCGGCGCCGCTCTTGCCGACGGTGCGGTTCTGGCCAAGGCCAAGGCCGGGCAGGGCTATTTCGGCTATCACTATCGGGTGCTGACCGGGCAGGGCGATAACATCGCCGGCGGCAAATACGATTACATAATCAACGGCAACATGATCGCCGGCTTCGCGGCGGTGGCTTGGCCCGTCGAATACGGCGTGACCGGGGTCAACACCTTCCTCATCAGCCGCGACGGGGTCGCCTATCAGGCGGATCTCGGTGAGGACACCACGAAAATCGCGGAAGGAATCCGCACGTTCAATCCCGACGACAAATGGGAGGTCGTCAAGGATTAGCGGCGCTCACGCTTCATGCCTCGCAGGGGTGGGACGCCGGCGCGTCATCCAGGCGATCGCAATCAGCATCGGAACCAAGGTTGCCGGCAGGGCATGCGTTGAAGGGCCGACACCTGTTGTGCCGACCCTCTTGGGGGAGCGATCATGAACATGCGATTGAAAATCCTGGCAACAACCTTGCTGCTGGCCGGCTCTTCGCCGACAGGTTTGCTGGCCGCGGATGATCTTACGGAAGAAGCGGCAGCGGCGATCGGTGCCGATGCCTACGTCTATCTTTATCCACTCGTCACGATGGACGTGACGCGCGCGCAGGCGACCAATGTCGAAGCGGGCAAGGTTACGGGCCGTGGACCGGCCAACCAGTTCACCAACGTGTCGGCCTTTCCGACGGCGGATTTCCGCGATGTCGTGCGGCCGAATTTCGATACGCTTTATTCGGTCGCCTGGCTTGATATGAGCGAGGAGCCGATGGTGGTTTCCGCACCCGATACCAGTGGCCGCTTCTACCTGCTTCCCATGCTGGACATGTGGTCAGACGTCTTCGCGTCGCCCGGCTCGAGGACGACGGGCACGGAAAAGATCAGCTTTGTTGTTGTGCCGCCTTCGTGGAAGGGAAAGGATCTGCCGGAGGGGCTGGAGCGCATCGATGCGCCGACACCGTTCGTATGGGTCGTCGGCCGCACGAAGACGGACGGGCCTGACGATTATGACGCCGTGCACAAGATCCAGGCGGGATACACGATCACGCCGCTATCGCAGTGGGGCAAGGCCGCGGCGCCCGCAAAGGTCACCATCAATCCCAAGATCGACATGAAGACGCCGCCGAAGAAGACGGTGGACGGCATGACGGGGGAGGAATTTTTCGCTTATGCCGCCGAGCTCCTGAAAGTCAATCCGCCGCATATAACGGACCAGCCGATCGTCGCGCAGATGAAGCGGATCGGTATCGAACCGGGTAAGAGTTTCGATATCGCCAAGCTTTCACCCGCTGTCGCCAAGGCGGTGCAGGGTGCGCCGCAGGGGGCGCAGAAACTCATGGAGTGGAAGGTGCCGACGCTGGCGCGCGTCGTCGATGGCTGGTCGATGAACACCGACACGATGGGCGTCTACGGCAACTACTACCTCAAGCGTGCCATCGTGGCGCAGTTGGGCTTGGGAGCCAACCTGCCGGAGGATGCGATCTATCCGTTGAACCTGGGCGACGAAAAGGGAAATCCGCTATCGGGCGCCAACAATTACACGCTTCACTTCGAGAAGGAGGAGCTGCCACCCGTCAGCGCATTCTGGTCGATCACGCTCTATGATTCCGAAGGCTTCCAGGTCGGCAACAACCTCAATCGCTTCGCGGTGAGCAGTTGGATGCCGTTCGTCTATAACGCCGATGGATCGCTCGATCTTTATTTTCAGAATTCGAGCCCAGGGAAGGCAAAGGAAGCGAACTGGCTTCCGGCACCAGCGGGCGCTTTCAATCTGACGATGCGGCTTTATGGGCCGGAGAGCGCGGCGCTAACCGGCAGGTGGAACCCGCCGCCGGTGACAATGATGACGGCACTCCAGCATCTTACCGCAGAGTAGGCGGGCGCCATTTCGGCGGAGGCGCATCACTTGGTGCGCCTCGGGTCCACCTCAGCTGGCGGGCCGCAGCAGCCTGAGCGCGTTGATCGTCACCAGCACGGTCGCGCCGGTGTCCGCCAGGATCGCCGGCCAGAGACCTGTGATGCCGACGATCGTCGTGACGAGGAATACCGCCTTCAGGCCGAGCGCGATGGTGATGTTCTGCGCGATGTTGCGCATGGTGCGCTTGGACAGTGCGATCATCGCGGCGACATCGCTTACACGGCCGTGGAGGATCGCGGCGTCGGCGGTTTCCAGCGCCACGTCGGTGCCGCCGCCCATCGCGATGCCGACATCGGCGGCAGCGAGCGCCGGGGCGTCGTTGATGCCGTCTCCGACCTTCGCCACGGTCAGGCCGCTGCGCTGCAGTTCTCCGACGATGCGCTGCTTGTCCTCCGGCATCAGTTCGGCACGCACCTCGATGCCGAGCTTTTCGCCGATCGCCCTGGCGGTGCGGCTGTTGTCTCCCGTGAGCATGACGATCCTGACGCCGTTGTCGGTCAGGGCCTTGAGGCCCGCCTTGGCGTCGTCACGCGGCTCGTCGCGCATGGCGATGGCGCCGGCCAGGGTATCGCCGATGATCAGCACCGAGACAGTCTTGCCATCGTCGTTGAGGGCGGAGATGCGAGCCGTCTGGTCCTCAGAGAGCGGGATGCGCTCGCCGGCTGCGGTCGGCGATCCCAGGAAGACCGATGCGCCCTCGACGCTCGCCGTCACGCCCCTGCCGCCGAGCGCTCTGGCGTCCGATGCGGCCGGGATGTTGATGCCATCCTCGGTCGCCCTTGCCAGAATGGCCAGCGCAAGTGGGTGGCTTGAGCCGGTTTCCAGCGCCGCGGCATAGGTCAGGACGTCTGTCTCCGAGCTGCCGAAGGTGATCACGTCGGTCACCTTGGGTTTACCCTCGGTCAGCGTGCCCGTCTTGTCGAGTGCAACGGCAGTGACCTTGCCGAGCATTTCCAGCACCGCGCCGCCCTTGAGCAGCAGGCCGCGCCGCGCGCCGGACGATAGCGAGGCGGCGATAGCCGCGGGCGTGGAAATGACCAGCGCGCAGGGGCATCCGATCAAGAGAATGGCGAGACCTTTGTAGATCCACTCGTCCCATGCGCCTTGGGCAACCAGCGGAGGCAGCACAGCGACGAGAGCGGCGACCACGACGACGGCTGGCGTATAGTAGCGCGAGAAACGGTCGATGAAGCGTTCGGTCGGCGCCTTGGATTCCTGCGCCTCCTCGACCAGCCTGACGACGCGGGCAATGGTGTTGTCGGCGGCGGCCGCTGTCACCTTCACGCGAAGGGCTGCGTCGCCATTGACCGTGCCGGCGAAGACCGTATCGCCTTCGCCCTTGCGCACCGGCGTGCTTTCGCCTGTGACCGGCGCTTCGTCGATGGCGCTCTCGCCGGAGAGGATGGTGCCATCGGCGGAGATGCGGTCGCCGGGGCGCACAAGAATGGTGGCGCCAACGGCCAGCGTTTCCGCCAGCACCTCGCGGGTCTTGCCGTTTTCCTCGAGAAGCGCATTCTTCGGAACCAGCGTGGTGAGCGACTGAATGCTCTGGCGCGCCTTGCCGGCGGCCACGCCTTCCAGAAGTTCGCCGACCAGAAACAGGAAGACGACGGTCGCCGCTTCCTCGGAGGCGTTGATGATGACCGCGCCGACGGCCGCGATGGTCATCAGCATCTCGATGGAAAACGGCGTACCCGAAAGAGCTGCCATGACGGCACGGCGGGCGATGGGGATCAGTCCCATCAGCATCGCGGCTATGAAGGCGTAAGGGGCGATGGCGGGAAGGAGGTGCGCCACGGCATAGGCGATAACGAGCGCCGCGCCCGAGAGAATGGTGAGGCGGCCCTTCCTGCTTTGCCACCACGGTCCTGTCATCGGCGCGTGATCGTGGCCATGCAGGCCTTCCAGCGCATCCGCCTTTGCGTCGTCGTGGTCGTGATGGGCGTGACTGCCGTGATCGTGGTCGCCATGATCATGTTCGTGCTGGTGGCTATGGCCGTGGTGATCATGTTCGTGATCGTCATGGCTGCAGCAGGTGTGGGTGTCCTCGGTGGCGTGTGGCGCCGCGGGCTGCCTGCCGGCGAGTTGCGACACGGCGTAACCGAGGCCGGTCACCTTCTTCTCGATGGCGGCGAGGTCGCCGCTGCCATCGTGGCGCACGGTCATCGTTCCCGAGGTGACGGAAACCGAGACGTCCTCCACACCCGGCATGCGCCTGACGGCGGTGTCGATCTTGGCCGCGCAGCTTGCGCAGTCCATACCCTCGACCCTGTATCGCTTCTCGACCGTCTCGCCCATGATCCGCTTCCTTGTCATCTGGAAGCATTCTACCTACATCCTCTAGTGGCTAGAGGTGCAAGAGGAAAATCATGAAAAAGATCACGATCGGCGAGGCATCCAGGCGCAGCGGCGTGAAGGTGCCGACCATCCGTTACTACGAGGGTATCGGACTGCTTGCCGCACCCAGCCGCAGCGAGGGCAACCAGCGGTCCTACGAGACGGCGGATCTGAGGCGTCTCACCTTCATCCGCCACGCGCGCGAGCTCGGCTTCGAGGTCGATGCCATCCGAACGCTGCTCTCGCTTCAGGACGAGCCGAACCAGTCCTGTGCTTCTGCCGATGCCATCGCCAAGGCGCGGCTGGTGGAGGTGGAGCAGCGTATCCGCAGCCTGACGGCCTTGAAAGCTGAATTGGAGATGATGGTCGAAGGCTGCGGCCATGGCCGTGTCGACCAGTGCCGGGTGATCGAGGTGCTGGCGGACCATGGCGAATGCATGCATTCGCATCATTAAAAGGCAAACAACGCTCGACTGCATGCTTTGGTTGTCTGGCGACGGCGTCTAGTTGCACAATACGCAAGCGTTCGCCTAAAGTTTAGGCTTGGCTATGATTCTGATTTTATTTAACTTTTTTCGCTAGATAGTGTGCTGCCGCCACGAAGTTCATGTGATTTTGTCATGTCCGATGTTCAGGATGCATTGCAGCCGATCGATACGCCCAACGACGACTTTCAGTCGCTGTTCGCCACCCATCCATCGCCGATGTGGGTGTATGATCCGGTTTCGCTGCGCTTCCTGATCGTCAACAACGCGGCCGTCGATCTCTACGGCTATTCCCGCCAGGCCTATGCCGAGATGACCGTGCTCGACATCCGCCCCGAGCGCGAGCGCCAGCGCATGCGCGACGCCGTGCAGGGCCGCACCGACATGGAGCGCGCCGAGCGTTGGACGCATCTGAAGGCCAATGGCGAGACGCTGGAGGTCCGCACCTATGGTCGGGCTGTGCGCTTCAATGGGCGCGATGCAATCCTGGCGATCGTACAGGACCGGACCGAGGTCAATGCCGCGCAAAAGCAGGTGACCGATACGCGATCGTTGCTCGACAGCATCGTCGACAACCTGCCGATCGGCGTCTTCGTCAAGGATATGGAGGCGGATGGCCGCTATATTCTCTTCAACGAGGCTTGCGGCGCGATCGTCGGCTACGATCCCGCGGATGTGCTCCACGAGGAGGGCAAGGAAATTTTCGACCGCAAGCAGGCGCTGGCCGTTCGGGAGCAGGACGCGCGGGCGTTCAGGTCCGGGTCGCCCGTCAGTTTCGAGGAGACGACCAGCCATGCCGATGGCACAGCGCAAATCCTGCGCACGGTGAAGCGTCCGCTGCCCGCACCGACAGGCAGCGCACCGCGCTATCTGCTGGGAATTCTGCAGGATGTGACGGAGGAGCGTTCGGTCGAGTCGCGGCTCGCCTATATGGCCATGCATGATGCCCTGACCGGCCTGCCCAACCGCGCCTTCTTCGCCGATTACATCCAGCGCGAGGCCGCGCAGGCGACAGCTGAAAAACCGCTGGCGCTGCTTTACCTCGACGTCGATCATTTCAAGCACATCAACGACAGCAAGGGCCATGCGGCCGGCGACGCGCTTCTCTGCCAGGTCGCCTCGCGCCTGACCGGTCTTCTCGACGACGGCGATATCGTCGCACGCCTCGGTGGCGACGAATTCGCCATTCTGCTGCGACTGAAGACGCGCGCGCTGATCGAAGGTTTCGCCGAGCGGCTTTTGAAGGCGCTCGCGGAACCCTTCGATCTCGATGGCGTCAACGAGCATGTGACCTGCAGCATCGGCATCGCAATTGCTCCGGAACATGCCGCAAGCGACGACGACGTGCTGATGCGGCACGCGGATCTGGCGCTTTACGCAGCGAAGGAGAGCGGCCGGTCCACCTACCGTTTCTACCGCCCGGAGATGCGCCTGCAGGCGGAACGGCGCCACATGCTGACTGCCGAGCTTCACGAGGCGCTGCTGAAACAGCAGTTCGAACTGCATTTCCAGCCGATCGTCCGGCTGGATGCGGATGGGCTTGCGGGCTTCGAGGCGCTCATCCGCTGGCGGCACCCGGTTCGCGGGCTGATCTCGCCGGTGGAATTCATCCCGATTGCCGAAGAGACGGGGCTGATCGTGCCGATTGGCGAATGGGTGCTGCGGGAGGCCTGCCGCGCCGCCGCCGCCTGGCCTGGGCATCTGAAGATTGCGGTCAATATTTCCGTCTGCCAGTTTCGCCACAATGGATTGCTCGCCGCCGTGGTGACCGCTCTCGATGAAGCTGGTCTCAATCCAGAGCGGCTGGAAATCGAAGTGACGGAATCCGTCTTCCTCGCCGACGTGAAGCAGAGCCTGCCATTGCTGCGGGCGTTGAAGGAGCTCGGGATCCGCATCGCCATCGACGATTTCGGCACCGGTTATTCCTCCTTCAGTTACCTTCGTGCTTTCGCCTTCGACAAGATCAAGCTCGACCGCAGCTTCGTGGCGGGCATCGAGACGGATCCCGGCAATCTTGCGATCGTGCGCGCCGTCGTCGGTATCGGCTCCGGCTTCAACGCCACGACGCTTGCCGAGGGCGTCGAGACGGAGGGGCAGCTGCAGCGCCTGAAGGATGAAGGTTTCAGCGAAGTGCAGGGGTTCCTGCTCGGCAAGCCGATGCCGCGCGCCGATGCCGAGGCACTGATCCAGAGCGAGGCGCTACGGCTGCTCGCCGTCGGCTGAGATCATCGCGTCGAACGCATCGGCAGCCTTGCTGCGGTAGCGCTCCGCATGGCGCAGCAGAAAGAACGGCCGGGGCAGGGGCGCGATATTGGCCTCGACCAGTGTGCCACGGGCCAGCAAGGGCGCGACGATACTGCGCGACATCAGCGTCGCGCCGAGACCGGCTTCGACTACCCCGATGATCGTTTCGTTTCCAGGCAGAGACATCGGGATGTCAAGCGCGTCCGTTGTCAGGCCGCCTGCCGCCAGCATGCTCTCGAAGGCGCGCCGCGTGCCTGACCCAATTTCGCGGAGAATCCAGGGCGTTTGAGCGAAGTCTTTGGCGCTTCGGCCCCTGCCGTCCGCCCATGGGTGTCCAGGCGCCACGACGACGATCATCTCGTCGCTTGCCACCATTCTCGCCGTGACGCCGCGCTGCTCGGCCGGCCACTCGATGAGGCCGATCTCGGCCTTCCCGGTGAATATGGCTTCGCTCACCTCTTCCGTATTGCCGATGCGCACCGCAAGGGCGATGCCCGGATAGCGCTTGCGGTAATCCGCCAGCCTCGGCGCAAGCCAGTAAGCCGCGACCGTCTGGCTGGCCATGATCGAAAGCTCGCCATGCAGGAGGCCGGAGAGATCCATCAACGCGGCTTCCGCCACCCTGGCGCTGGCAAGCACCGCCTGCGCCTGCTGAAGGAACAGACGTCCCGTCTGGTTGAGAACGATCGAGCGGCCGACGCGGTCGAACAGCGTGACGCGATGGCGCGTCTCGAGCGCGGTTATGGCGGCGCTGACGGCCGATTGCGTCATGTTGAGATGGTGCGCCGCCTGCGTGATGTGCTGGCGCGCCGCCACCTCCGCGAAAATTCTCAGTTGTTCCAGCGTCATGATACCGCCCCCCATAATCGTTCGATTTTAGCGAACGATATGAGAATTACAATTCGTTGGAGTAGATTGATTGGCAGGCGTATCCAGGGTCCGAGAGAAGGATACAGCCATGCAAACCATATCCAGCCCGAACTCCCATTTCGTTTCGCAGCCGATCACGCGGCAACGCACACGCCATTTCACACCTAACTGGTTCGCAGCGACGATGGGCACCGGCATCCTATCCATATGCCTGGCGCAGTTTCCGACGCTGCCGCTGCTCTGGCAGGCGGGCCGGCTGTTGTGGATGGTCAACATCCTTCTCTTCGCCTCCCTTTCCGTCCTTTATGCCCGCAAGTGGTTGCTCCATCGGCGTGAGGCCTGGAATGGGCTCGAGCATCCGGTGGTTTCGATGTTCGCCGGCTGCATTCCCATGGGGTTTGCCACCATCGTCAACGGGACCATCATCTACGGTCTGCCTCACATGGGCGCGGCGGGTGTTCCCGTTGCCACGAGCTTGTGGTGGATCGATGCAGGGATTGCCCTGCTGTCGGGATTCGGCATCCCCTTCCTGATGTTCACGCGGCAGGACCACAAGCTCGAGCAGATGAACGCCACATGGCTGTTGCCGATCGTTGCCTGCGAGGTGACGGCGGCGAGCGGCGGACTGCTCCTGCCGCATATAGACGGCGCGACAGCACAGATGACGGTGCTGTTTGCGAGCTATGTGCTGTGGGCCTTCTCGGTGCCGCTGGCGCTGAGCATCATCACCATCCTCTTCCTGCGGCTGGCGCTGCACAAGCTGCCGCCAGCCGGCATGGCCGCGACCGCCTTCCTCGCGCTCGGCCCGACCGGAACGGGCGCGCTGGGCCTGCTGCTGTTCGCCGCCAATGGGCGCGATGTGCTTGACGCGAACGGGCTTGGTCCGCTTGCCGGCGCCATCTGCGGGGCGGCGTTCCTCGGCGCGATCCTGCTCTGGGCCTATGGCCTATGGTGGCTCGGAATGGGGATTGCCATGACCGCCCGCTATATCCGACGGGGCCTGCCCTTCAATCTCGGCTGGTGGGGCTATACCTTTCCGATCGGCGTCTTCGCGCTTGCCACCCTGCGGCTTTCGGCTCAAATCCCGGTGCCGGCGATCGGCCTTTTCGGCGATCTGCTGGTGGCCGGGCTGGCGGCAATCTGGCTTGTCGTCGGCATCAGGACCTGTCGCGGGGCGATCGACGGCACGCTGTTTCACGATCCGAGCCTGGAGGCTTGATCCGGGTCCGAGGGGCGGGCCGCCGGGCCGGCCTCTTGCGCGGGAAGCCATTCCTTTCTATATCCTGCCTTCAGGAATTCCCGGCGGCCGATCCCGCCTGGACAGATGGAAGCCGCCGGATTGTGAGCGGTTCACGACAAGCTCTGGAATTGGCACCGCCTTGAACACACTGGATTTTGACAAGAAGCCGGAAGATACCCGCGTTGTCGTCGCCATGTCCGGCGGCGTCGACAGTTCCGTGGTGGCCGGCCTCCTGAAGCGCGAAGGCTACGACGTGCTGGGGATCACGCTGCAGCTCTACGACCACGGCGCCGCAGTCCACCGCGCCGGATCCTGCTGCGCCGGGCAGGATATCGACGATGCGCGCCGCGTCTGCGAAACGCTCGGCATTCCGCATTACGTGCTGGATTACGAAAAGCGCTTCCGCGACACCGTCATCAATCCCTTCATGGAAAGCTATGTGGCCGGCGAGACGCCGATCCCCTGCGTCTCCTGCAACCAGACCGTCAAGTTCGCCGATCTCCTGGAGACCGCCAAGGAACTGGGCGCCGACGCGCTGGCGACCGGCCACTATATCCGCTCGCGCCCGAACCCGGCGCCCGGCAATGCCGGCCGCCGCGCGCTCTACCGCCCGGCCGATGCCGACCGCGACCAGAGCTACTTCCTGTTTGCGACCACGCAGGAGCAGATCGACTACCTGCGCTTTCCGCTGGGCGGCCTGCCGAAGGCCGAGACCCGCAAGCTCGCGGAAGAGATGGGCCTCGTCGTCGCCAAGAAGGCCGACAGCCAGGACATCTGTTTCGTGCCTCAGGGCAAGTACACCGACATCATCAACAAGCTGAAGCCGAATGCAGCGCTCGCCGGCGAGATCGTGCATCTCGACGGGCGCGTGCTGGGCGGCCATGAAGGCATCGTGCACTACACGATCGGCCAGCGCCGCGGCATCGGCGTCGCCACCGGCGAGCCGCTCTACGTCGTCTATCTCGACGCCCGCTCGCGCCGCGTCATCGTCGGCCCCAAGGAGGCGCTGGAAACGCACCGCGTCTACCTGCGCGACGTGAACTGGCTGGGCGACGGCGCGCTTGAAGACGCGGCTTCGGGCGAGGGCTTTGCGTGCTACGCCAAGGTGCGCTCCACTCGCATGCCGACACCGGCGGTGCTGCATGCCGATCAGACCGGCATCTATGTCGATCTTTCCGTCGGCGAAGCCGGCGTGGCGCCAGGCCAGGCCTGCGCGCTCTACTCCGCGCCAGGCGACAACGCCCGCGTCTACGGCGGCGGCTTCATCGAGCGCTCGGAGCGCGAACCGGCGGCGGAAGCCTCGCTGAAGGCGCTTCTGACGGCCCCGGTTGCCGCCTGAAAAAAGCCCGGTGCATTTTCTCTGTCATGCGCTTGACATGACAGTGAGGGGGGCCTTATAAGCCGCTCATTCCACGGGCCGGGCGCATCGCGAACGGCACCGCAGGTGGTGTGGCTGGGTAGCTCAGTTGGTGAGAGCGCAGGATTCATAACCCTGAGGTCGGCGGTTCAATTCCGCCCCCCGCTACCATTTTTTCAGAGAAAAAGCTGAGCAGAGGCTGACAAATCTACAGCTTGTCAAGTTGCTCCCAAGTGCCCTAGTTCGCTGCGAACTGGGATGAGCGCCTTACTCTTTTGTCAGTTCGTTTGACCATACTTCGAGAGTAACTGGTTTAGAATAGGAGCTATAACCTTGCTCACGACAAGGGCGTCGCCCGATGCAGAGAGGTGACCGTAGTCGAAAGTTGTGAGTTCAGGCGTGCCATCGGAACGTTCCGCATAGCGCGGGCATTTTTCGTTGCGACAGATGCGCTGCAGGACCGAGATGTATTTTGCGCCAGTCTCTCGTACATCCCGCTTGTAGGTCTCATCAAATTGGAAGAGGCCGCGCGCCAGCCCTTTATCATCGTAAACCGGGAGCGTGGTCAGCGAGCCTTCCTGGCGGCCAGTTTCGAGTGCAATAAGGTCCGGTAGAGATTTTTGCCAGATTGGGAGTTGTCCTATGACGACCGTGGGACCAATCTTTGAGAGCTCTGCCAATGATCGGAGAAACTGGGGATAGTATCCTTCATATGTCCAGCGAGGGTCCACCTGGTTTATGTTCGCGCCAGCAGACCACGAGTACATGTAGGCAGAAAGAAGAATAAGGTCCGGTTTCCTGGCTTGAAGATCAGCTTCGATCTGTTTGTTTATGCCAGAGCATCGGGGTGTTCCAGTCTCGCTTGTATTCGCGGGAAAATCAGTCACTAGCGGAAGGCAATATGCGGCCGACATCATCCGCAACTCGATATTCTTATCATCAGCAAGCATCTTTAGCGCCGGATAAATGCTTGCAGCATGCGAGTCGCCAATGATCATAACTTTTGGGCGTTTGTCGCTCGACAATACGCACTCCGCCTGGTCGAAGGCGGAGACAGAAGTGTCCAACAGGAAACACTTGTTCACCAACTGTGATGCTTCCGTTGTGGAAGGCATAAGCGCGGCCATTCGTAGCTGGCCTAATGTGCTGCTGTAGTTGGTGATGCCGATAATGCTGGCAACTGCAAATGCGCCAGCACACACGAATATCCTGCTGCCGATCCGAGACCGTTGCCTAAAAGGTTTTTCTACCAGATGCCAAGATGCCAAGGCCAAAAGAAGTATTGCTGCGAGAACTGCGAGTTTCCACCATCCGGAAAACATATCCAGTTCCACCGCTGCGACAATAACGGGCTGGTGCCACATATATATGCTGTAGCTCAACAAGCCGATGAACACGAGCGGTCGCGTAGCCAATATGCTCCCGAGCAGTGTTCCTCGCGAGGCCATGATCAGCAGGCATGTACCGAGCACAGGCGCTAAAGCATAAAGTCCCGGGTAGGCGATTCCGTCGCGGAAATAATGAAACGCCAAGGCAATTACGGTGATGGACGCCCACGATAATGTTTCCCTTATCCATCGCTCGCTTGAAACTCTATAATCGGCTTCTGAGGTAAGAACAGCAACGGACGCGCCCGCTAGGATTTCCCAGATTCGCGCGAAAAACATATAGTAGGCGCCCTCAGGACGGCTCGTTGTGAAAAACAGAGAAACAACGAACATCAGCACTGTCGCGACAATGGTTAGATACAGCGCCTGCTTCTGCCGCCAGCGATATGCTGCGAGAAAAATTACAGGGAACGCTAGGTAATATTTCTCCTCGATTGAGAGGCTCCAAGTGTGGAGGAGCGGGCGTGGGTAGTTCAAGTCATCGAAGTAGCCACCGGATTTTCGGAAAAAGCTTTCCGAGGTTAGCTTGAGCGACGCGGTGACGCTGTGCGCAAATCGCGTGTAATCGCTTGGTACAAGAATCACGTAAAATAAGGCAATTGAACTGACGAGGACGATAACGAGCACCGGCAGAATGCGCCGTGCTCGTCTCTCGTAGAAGTCCCAAAGATTGAATCGGTTAGTCTGAAGGTCAGTAATGATCTTGGCAGTAATCAAGTACCCGCTGATTACAAAAAAGATATCTACGCCAATGAAACCGCCTGAAAAACCTGAGATTCCTGCATGGAACAATACGACGGGAGCTATCGCGAGCGCGCGTAGCCCGTCAACTTCAGCCCTATAAATCAAGGTAAGCCTCGGTAAGCATTGAGAGAGGCTGCGAGTTAGGATAAGCGTCCAAACGCGTCTAGTGTCTATGTGCAACGCCCGCGATTAAAAAAATCGAATGGGCGGTAGTCCTGAGTTTTATTGCGCTCCGGGTGACAATAAAAACAGGGATTTCAGGCCATGGAAGGCTTTGACAGCACCTGTGGCATTCGCGCAATTGTGTTTCATCCGATGGCACTATAGTTGATTGCACAAATGTGATTTTGACAACTGATTGGGTGTGGCGTGGGTATAAGGACTTGGCTTGGATTGAAAAAGAAGCGCACGGCTATAGAGCGTCCGCATTTTTGGAACGAGCACAGCTTCTCTCAAATTCAACAAGACCGCTGGGTGATCGATGAATTGGACGGCAAGCGCAGCGGCTTCTTTGTGGAAGTTGGCGCCTATGACGGCAAGCACTTTAGTAACACCTATATGCTTGAAAGTGAATATGGCTGGTCGGGAATCCTGGCTGAGCCGAATCCGCTTTTTAGTGAAGAAATACGAGGAAGCCGTACAAGCCCTTTGTGTGTTGCGCCGGTTGACGCTACCAGCGGAAGAGCGGTGAAGATGCGATTTGTTAGGGATGCACCGGCTCTCTCGGGCATGGCTGAACTGGCTCACAAGGATCTGCACGCTAAAGCTCGGAGCAAAGACAGCTTAGAAATCATGCAAAATACCATCAGTCTCAATGACCTGTTGGCGCAAAACAATGCGCCTAGAGACATCGATTTCATAAGTATAGACACAGAAGGCAACGAGCCCGACATCATGTCTACTTTTGACTTCGGCCGCTACAATGTTCGTCTCTTCAGTATCGAGCATAATCACACTGACGCCGATGCGAAGCTGGACAAGATCATCTTGCCCAAAGGATACGAACGCGTGTATCGCGACTGGTCACGGTTCGATGCGTGGTATCGAAAAAATTGATCGTTGTTGTGCGGCGAGATTGGCAGGCACATGAAGCATACCTACATTTCGTTGGGATCAGCATGCAACGCGGCCACGATGATAAAAAGAGCCGGCTTACGCAAAGTCTCCTATCCTTTTGACTGGCTATTGAATTCGGATTCGGGTCTCGCCTCTGTCAACGAGATGATAAAAGATGACTTTCAAAAAGTCACAGAAGCCGACTGCTACGCTCTTTCATATCAGCCCATTATTGGGAAAGATATCGTCGCCTATAAGGATTATCAGACGGTTTTTCACGTTCACTCCAACCCTATGGAGAGCCGTGAGGCCCACCAAGATTTAGTAAGACGGTTTGAACGCTTTCGTCAGATCATAACATCGGATGAGAGCTTGCATTTTGTCTACTATCGCAACCTTTCGGTTTCGCGAAAGGCGACACCAGACATTACACCCCTCCAGCTATTGGAACAGATGCTTATCGAGGCTAATGACTTTCTGTCGATTATCCTCCCGATTCGCCGAGGCGGAACCTCGCTTTTGCTGGTAGTCGAGGCCGATGTCGAAGACACACAGGCTGTTGATGAGGCTTTGCGAAGCCTCTCGATCTCTATACCCCAAATATCGGTCGCTCGCGCATTGTCGCGATATGACGATGATAAGGTGTTAAATCTTCGCTGGCAAAGAGAATGGATGAGGCTTTTGATCGTCAACACCGATATGCCGATCCTCGTACGAATCGCGTGCACGACGAGAATTGCCGCAAAGACGGCACGTGCAGCAATTCGTTCCTGGTTCAAGGAGCGCTTTGCATTCCGATCCAACAGCGCCGGTTCGCCCTCCTCGAACCGATAACCGAGGTTTGAGGCGCGGTAACCTGCAAACGATTGACGCACGTCTCTCGCAAAAATAGTAAGGCTTGCAAGCACGTCCTCGCACGACATGAATTAAGCGACGCTTTTCTTCATCACGAAGATATCGTGCTCAATCCGCCAGGAAAACTCGTGGCGATTTGCCCAGGCGATCAGCTCCGAGATATCGGGATAACGATACTGCTCAAAGTTCTCTGGCAGGAAGCAGCGGACGTCATCGATCAAAATCGAGACGGACCCAAGGTGATTCAGATTGTTCGAGATAGCAGCCAATTCCTGGACGATCGGGCAATCATTTTCTCCACGGAATGTTATTCCCGCAGAATAGTGACCGTCGAGCCAGAAGTTGACGTCTCCTGACAGCGATGCAAGAAGATCGGGCATAATCTCTTCGCTCGTACCCTTATGGATTTTAACGTTCTGGCCTGCGAATTTCTCCGACGCCTTGCGATGAAGTTCGGGTTCAGGCTCGATTGAATGCACGAATGGCGAAAAATCAGCGAGATACTGTGTGGTTGTTCCAAGGTAAGTGCCTGTTTCAACCCACTGAGCGCGATCTACGCCATGCTTGCGAAACATGCGTTCTTTGATGAATTGCGGCGAGTACTCCGAATAGTCACGCTTCTCCCAAGACTGAATCGCCTTGCGGATCGAACGCTCTCTTTTTCTTGCTGGTCCGAATAATGTATGAAGCATTTTCTGCCTGCCTTTAAACTCAAAGATTGTCCCATCTCTATGTCATCGGATTGCCGGGAGGCAATAGGGGTGTTTTTGCCTCGTAAAATTTGGGATTGCGGGAAGGCGCTTGCGGGTTTTGAAAAAGCTTCTTTTCAAAGCACGGGTTGAGAGTGTAATTGCTTCCAATTCAAACAACTCCTAGGACGCCTCATGGCCTACCCTGATTGCTGGCACATCATTTCCTATCCCCGGAGCGGGAATCACGCGGTGCGTGCCATCGTCGAGCGCTTTAGTGGTAGGCCTACATTGGGATGCCCAGGCAATGAGCGCGATGACCCGCCGCTTTACCTTCGAAAGAAAAATCAGAGTCTCAATCTGATAAAAATCGAAGATGAACGGTGTATCGGGAGGAAATCGCATTCGCTGTTTGACCTGATAAGGCACGACGCGCATGAGGAGAACGCTGGACTTGTTCTCATTACCCGGGATCCGCTTGATGCAATTACATCCCACATTTATTCTCTTGCCCGCCCGCGTCTCTTGAAGCGTAAGGTTCGTTGCGATGTACTGGTGCAAAAGGCCGTTCAGGAATACTTGGCTCCTATCTTTGCATTTCGCGGGATGCATAATCGTAAGCGCATCTATGTCCGCTATGAAGATTTTGTTCGGCCAAACTCAGGTATCCCTGCAAAATTGCTTCAGCAGATGGGCCTCAACGATAAACAGTCAACGGAGACAGAGATAGTCGAAACTCTGTCGCTTTCGTTCGATAGCCTTCGACGGCCTGGCCGCATGAACCGAGACGAGAAGATCGTCGCAGCGATCAAACACGAGATAGCTCAGCGCCTGAACTATGCCGACGTGATGGACCTGATTCGAGCAGATGCCTCAGATACGTTTGTAAGCTGACGAATAGCGTCGGGAGCCTACTCGAACCGATAACCCAAAAGCCCCAGATCGCGCTGATGGCGGCGCGCTATGCGTTCGGCGTCTTCGGTGGTGTAGGCCTTGCGATAGTCGTCGGTTTCACGCGACGCGTTTACGCGCTCGCCGATCGGTATATTGATCATCAGGCGGTATTTCTGCTTCAGCGCCAGAAGATCGTCCTGCAGCGTTTCCTGGCGCAGCACCTCGTTCGCCGCGATCTTGCCGTTTTCGTCGATGACCCAATCACTCACCTGGCGTCGTGCATAGTCGTTTTCCGACCTAGGCTGCTCCTGATCGTCCAGCCACTTCACGTAGTCGGAGAAGGTCAGATCCTTGATCTGCCGGTGTTCGAGCGGCATGCCCGATTTCCGGCCATCGATATCCTTCGAAACATAATTGTACCAGGACAGGTGCCAGTCCCATGGGTTTCGGACGACGGTGAAAACCACGAAGTCCGAAAGCCGGACGCCTCTCTTCTCGAAGATATCCCGATATTCCAGATAGGTCTTGTGCCCCCGCGCTTCTCGCCAGGCGAGCGTCGGGCTCTTCTGAAGGCGCTTGCCAAAAGCCTGCTCGACAAAGCTTCCTCCGCATTTCGGCGTATGCACGAAAATCATCGGCAGCCCGGCAGTCGGGACAAGCTTTTCAAGGAAATTGCGAGGTACTTTCATGGAAACCGATCTCTCTTGGCGTTCGCGGCTTCTGCCAGCTTGCTCACGGCTTGCGCGACCAACTCTCCCATACAAATGTATAGCACCAATCCCGACGGTGCGTTTTTTCGAGAGAGCTGACGATGTTAGCCCTCATCGTCTTGGCGCCCTTGATGAAATCGTGGAACTGCACCTGGATATGGTTGATGTTCCCGATGACGCCGGTCTCGATCACATGCGGCAGGACATCATATTCACTGCCTTCAATGTTGATCTTGATCAGGTCGATCCTATCAAGCGCGAGTTCTGCGAAAACGTCAGCGAACCGCCTGATATCGACCAAAGTGCCTCTCTGCTGCGGTTCACCCCGTTTGATCGACGATCCGTCGTCAGCTTGGGACAGAACGAATTGGCCATCGGCATTGCTCAAACCGAAGTTGAAGCACTTGATCTTCGGGTTCCCACTGAAACGCGCTACGCAAGCCTCGTGAAACTCGCGACTTGGCTCGAAAACGTAGACATAGCAATCGTACAGCTGCGCCATCATTTCGGCAAAATCACCGGTGTATCCGCCAAGATCGAAGACAATCGAATCCGCCGACAAATCGTAGTCGAGGCGCAAAGTTTCATCGCCGTTGTCCTTGAACCAACGGCGGACCTCGATCGTGAATTCATCGCGAACGATCTTCGTCATGTAGAACCGTTTGATCCGGCGCGTGGTTTGCTTCACCAGTTTCGGCGGGAAGCGAAGCGCTTTTCTGATGACAAACTCAAGCTGCGACATTGTCTGTCCTTTGGTGCTTGGCAGTCGGCGTAGGCGATGGGTAGGAGACGTGCAGTTCGGTCGACGCGATCAGTCAGCCGTACCGGTCAGCATTCTGCGCAGGATCTTATACCGTTTGGTCAGAGATCGACGTAGCTTATAAAGCGGTGTCTCGCTCATCTTTTCCGAAACGAGCAAACGCGTGCCTCGACGCTCATAGTCTTTTCGCGATGTCTTGGCAATATCGGCGAGTATGCTGAAGAGATTGTGCTCGTTCAACACGCGGCGCCGCGCTTCTTCGAGAAGCGGCATCGCGCGCTCCGCCGTATCGGATTCGACGATCCTGGCGATGGTCCTGATGGCCTGGTCCGGGTCGGCGATGTCGATCGACGTCATCGATCCCTCGGGGAAATATGCGCCGATGTTCGGGCTTCCGTGATAGATCGGATAGGTCAGCGCCAGGAAGGGGTCGGCCAGTTTCTCGGTCCAGTAATCAGGATAGACGGAATTCTCGATGGCGATATGGTATCTGTAGCTCGAGAGGACATCGAGCTTGTCGGCAAACCCGTTTATACCCCTGCCGAAAACGTCCAGATCGTCGCCGAAATACTGCTTCGCGCGCGCGACGAACTCGAGCCTGTCTCGATGGCCTTCAGTATAGGCCTTGTTGGACGATACGATCGATACCAGCCGGGTCTTCGGTGGAGAAAACTGCTGGAACTCGTCGAATGCCATGGCCTGCTCGCGCAGCTTTCCTTCGGCATCCCAGGCGCCGGCATGCCATGGCAAGCCGACTTGCGTGAATATAGCGTTGCGATGGGCGGTCTTCCTATCCGTCGTGAGGACGGCATCGAACTGGCGCAGGAAGGCCGGGTTATACGTCTTGATGCTCGCCGGCTCGGAGGCCACGAAGACGCTGTAGCCCGTTGTGACTTCGAGTGTCTGCTGGGGGAGGGCATCGTAGACGAACAGGATGTCGCATGTGTCGAAGGGGCCCTCGAGCAGGAACCTGACATCACCCGTCTCCGGGTTGCGGCCTGCGAACTGCCTGCTCCAATCCCAGTTCGGCGAGGACGAGACGAAACCGGCTTTGATCATTCTGTCACCTGTGCTGCTGCATCGAGGCGGCCCAGGCGGGCGTAGAGGCTGTCCTTGCTGGAAAGGCTCTCATGGTCGCCTTCCTCCATGATGCGTCCCTGCTGCATGACGATGATCTTGCTGGCGCGGATCACGGTCGAGAGGCGGTGGGCGATCACGATCACCGTTCGACCGACCATCGCCTCATCCAGCGCCTTCTGCACGGCTGCTTCCGATTCCGTGTCCAGCGCCGAGGTCGCTTCGTCGAGCAGCAGGATCGGTGCTTTGCGCACCAGCGCACGTGCGATGGAAAGGCGCTGGCGCTGTCCTCCCGACAGCGTCACGCCGTTTTCGCCGACGGGTGTGTCGTAACCCTGCGGCTGCTCCATTATGAAGTCATGGGCATAGGCGAGACGTGCGGCCTGCTCGATGTCCTCGTCGGTCGCCTGCGGCCGGCCGTAGCGTATGTTGTCGCGGATTGTTCCTTCGAAGAGATAGGGTTGCTGCGAGACATAGGCGAGGTTTTCGCGCAGCGACTGCTTCGTCACATGGGCGATATCCTGCCCGTCGATCAGCACCTGGCCATGCTTGGGATCGAAGAAGCGCGGGATGAGGGTGATCACGGTCGATTTGCCGGCGCCGGACGGGCCGACCAATGCGGTCGTCTTTCCGCCTTCCGCCGTGAAGCTGATCCCGCGCAGGACCTCGTCATTGCCATAGGCGAAGGATACATCGCGAAACTCGATCTTCGCATCCGTCACGATCAGCGGCTTCGCGTCGGGCAGGTCGCGCTGGTGCGGGATCCTGTCGAGGAGTTCATAGATCATTTCAGCGTTTGTCACCGCGCTCGCCAGCTGCGTCGGCACCTTGGCAAGCCGCCTCGCTGGATCGTATGCGAGCAGGAGCGCCGTCAGAAAGGACAGGAAGCCGCCCGGCGGCACGGCGTGGTAGATCGAGCGATAGGCGGCATAGGCCATGATCCCCGAGACCGCGAGGCCGGCCACGATCTCGATCAGCGGGCCGGAGCGCTCCGAAATGCGGACGATCTTGTTGTTGCGCTTTTCCGACAGGCTGACCAGGTTGCCGATCCTACCCTCGAGCTGGCGCTCCATGGTAAAGGCCTTGACGATGGCGATGCCCTGCACCGTTTCCTGCATCGCGCCGAAGACGTGGCTGCCGGCATGGACGTTTTCCCGCGCGGCGACCCGCAGTCGCTTCGACAGCTTGCGCAAGCCATAGACCAGCGGCGGCGCCGCCAGAAAGACGGAGAGGCTCAGCCACGGTTCCTGAATGAACATGACCGTTACCAGCGAGACGAACGTCAAAAGGTCGCGGATGCTCGAGGTGATCGTTATGTTCAGGACCTCGCGAATGCCGCTGATGTTCTGGTTGAACTGGGCGACCAGCTGTCCCGACCGCCGCTCATGGAAGAAGCCGAGCGACAGCTTCAGGATGTGGGCATAGGCGCGAGCCTGGTAGCGCGCCGAGATATTGTTGCCGATCCTGGAAAGCGCGACCGCCTGGCCGTAGCTGGCGAAGCCGCGCAAAACGAAGGCGATGAAGATCGCCAGACATATGCCCCAGACCAGCTCCGATTGACGGTCGATGAATGCGGCGTTGATCACGGACTTCATGATCCAGGCCGTGAAGGCGGTGGACAGCGAGATCACGACAAGGCACGTGATCGCGAAGGCATATTGCCAGATATATTCGCGCGCGTTCTCCGCAAAGACGCGGCGTATGATCTTGAAGGCCTTGCTGTCGGTCAAATCCGTCTATCTCTCGTCACTGTGGCCACTCCATTCGACGCGGTTCAGAGCCGTTCCCAGGAGGTTGGTATCAGGTCCTTATCATCGTGAGCCGTCGATCTGAACCATTGCAGCGGCGCTATAACATGTTTTAACGGGTTTGGGTTCAACCAGGCGCCCCACCAGCTGAAAGTGCTGTTGGCGGTGATGTGGCTGCCGCAGGCCGCCATCAGATGCATGTCCTCGGCGTCGCGGCCGTCGTCCTGAGGGGCGATGAAGACAACAGGCCACTGTGATTTCAGGTTGGCGCTCGCCCAGGCGGGGTCGTCCGAGAACACGAAGAAGGTCGGGTCCTGCACCTTCTCTGCCATCCTCTGCATAGCTGCCGCATACCATTCGGGGTCGATCGTGCCATGGACGGCGTTTGCCGAAGCATTGGTGACATAGTCACCCCGCCGAACATGGACGGAAACGGCATTGGATGCCTTGATCCTTGCAAGCGTTGCCTGGCGTGCGTTGCTCATCGGTCGGGCGAGGGCGAATTCGGTTCGGATCGTGTCCTCGAAGCCGGCGAAGTATTTTTCGCTCTGCCAGTACCCCTCGAGATAGACAAGGCCCGTGAGGTCGAGAATTTCGGGAGCAAAGGCTTGTTCCACATGCCGGATATACCGATACGGACTGGGCTTGCGAAATTTCTGCAGCGTGCGCGCCCAGAAGCCGCGTGGGCGGTAGACGGGAGAGTCGGAAGGGTCGGCGACCGAGGCCTCGATATTGAACTCCTCGAGAGAGAAATCGCGGCGCCTGTATTTCCTCATCGACGATATGTCGATTTTCAATGGCTGGCGGGTGCGCAGCGACAGGGCGCGACCCGCGGCGTACTGGAACATCTGATTGCCAAGGCCGCCGACAATGTGCGTGATGACAGCCATTTCGTTTCGAGTTTCCGTCAAGGTCAACCTCTAGCGTGCGCCGGACTTCAGTCTGTAAGGCAGATTGGCCACAAACCGGAGGATGTCGTCACGGGCGCGATAAATCGCCCTCAAGCGGCGGTAACGGCGCGATTTCGGCGCGCGCTTGGTGCCCTGCCAGATCTCCGATTGTTCGGCGGTCTCCGCTTCGTGGGTCACGGGGTAGGGGAGAATGCCGAGGCTGTCCACGCCGTGGGTCCAGAAGCGGTCGAGATGAAGATCGACGGGCTCGAACCACACCGCGGCCTTGGCCAGCAGCTTGCGCGCGGCTTCTGGCGAGACAGCGTAACACGATGTGCCGTTCGGACCTTTCGTGAAGCGAACGACATCCAGATCGTCGGCCAGTTTCTCAAGCTGGGCGAATTCACGTTCCTTGTGGCCCGAAAACCGAATGAGGCCAAGGCGTTCGATATGGGCGGACGCTGCTGCATAGGCGACCGTAAAATTCGGGTTGATCGCGACGTCGTCCTCGAAGATCAGGATGGGCACATTCTGCTTGGCGGAGAGTTCCCAAAGAAGATAGTGGCTCGCGAAGCAGCCGATCTCGCCGTCGGTCAAAGTAAAACCGCGACGAACTTCGGCAAGACGCTGGTCCACGCGATCGAACAGCGGGTGGACGCCCGCCTTGCCGTCAATCGCATCGAAGAACTCGTACGAGATATCAAGGGGCGCCAGCACGGCCTTCATCTGGTCGCGCCGATGAACGGACCGCGCCATGTTGACGACCATCACTTTAAGCTGCGTCTCGTTCATTCCCACATTGTTCCCAGGCAGGCGCTCCATGGCGAGGTTGCGTATCATTGTATTCGGCTACGAGGTCAGCCGTGATGCTTGACGAACCATTCATAGGTCGAACGGATCCCGTCCTCGAGACTGATGCTCGGCTCCCATCCCATCGAGCGCAATTTGTCGGCGCTCATCAGCTTGCGAGGCGTGCCGTCCGGCTTGGACAGGTCATTGGTGATCTCTCCCTCGTAACCGACGATCCTGCAGACGAGCTTCGCAAGCTCGAGGATCGGCAGGTCCGAGCCGCTGCCCACGTTCACATGGGTTTCGCCGGAGTAGTTCTTCATCAGGAAAACCAGCGCGTCGGCGCAATCATCGGCGTGCAGAAACTCCCTGCGTGGCGAGCCCGTGCCCCAGAGCACGATTTCCTTCTCGCCCCTGATCTTTCCCTCATGGGCCTTGCGTAGCAGTGCCGGCAGGACGTGGCTGGACTTGAGATCGAAATTGTCGCCTGTGCCGTACAGGTTCGTCGGCATGGCCGAAATGTAGTCCCGGCCATATTGCTTTCGGTAGGATTGAGCGAGCTTGATGCCCGCGATCTTGGCGATCGCGTACCATTCGTTTGTCGGCTCGAGTGATCCTGTCAGCAGCGATTCTTCCCGGATCGGCTGTTCGGCAAATTTCGGATAGATGCAGGATGACCCGAGAAACAGAAGTTTCTCGACATCGGACCGATGCGACGCATCGATGATGTTGCTCTCGATCATCAGGTTGTCATAGAGGAATTCAGCGGGCTGCAGATCGTTTGCGAGGATGCCGCCGACCTTGGCCGCCGCCAGGATCACGGCATCCGGCTTGACCTCTGAGACCCATTGCCGGCAAGCGGATTGATCGCGCAGATCGATTTCGCTCCTCGACACGGTAACGACTTCGCAATCCTCGCGCTCAAGGCGCCGGACGACGGCCGAGCCGACCATGCCGCGATGGCCCGCCACCCAAACGCGCTTGCCTGCCAGAGTATATGCAGACATCTCAGACGCCCTTCGCCACGGTATCGGTCTGCATGATCCGAAGGTCCTCCCGGACCATTTCACGCGCGAGATCGCGGACGCTGGTCTCATGGCGCCAGCCGAGTTTTTCATGAGCCTTCGTGGGATCGCCGATCAGGAGATCAACCTCGGTCGGACGGAAATAGCGCGGATCCACTTCCACGATCACCTTGCCGGTCGAGGCGTCGATGCCCTTCTCGTCGACGCCGGTGCCCTGCCATTGCAGATTGATCCCGACATCCGCGAACGCCCATTCCACGAAGGTTCTCACGGGTGTCGTCTCGCCGGTTGCCAGAACATAGTCGTCAGGGACATCCTGCTGCATCATCAGCCACATGCCGCGCACATATTCGCGCGCATGGCCCCAGTCGCGCTTTGCATCGAGGTTGCCGAGATAGAGCTTTTCCTGGCGCCCGAGCTTGATGGCCGCCGCCGCCCGGGTAATCTTTCGGGTGACGAATGTCTCGCCGCGAAGCGGGCTTTCGTGGTTGAAAAGAATGCCGTTCGAGGCGTGCATGCCATAGGCCTCGCGATAGTTCACGACGATCCAGTAGGCGTAGAGTTTCGCTGCCGCATAGGGGCTTCTCGGATAAAACGGTGTCGTCTCCCGCTGGGGAACTTCCTGGACCAGACCGTATAGCTCCGAGGTCGACGCCTGATAGAATCGGGTGCTCTTCTCCCGGCCGAGGATCCGGATCGCTTCGAGCAGGCGCAAGGTGCCGATGCCATCGGCGTTAGCCGTATACTCCGGTGTTTCAAACGATACCTGAACATGGCTCTGGGCGGCCAGGTTGTAGATCTCGTCGGGTTTTGTCTCCTGCACGATGCGGATCAGGTTCGTCGCATCCGTCATGTCGCCATAATGCAGAAAGAACCGGGCATTGGCTTCGTGCGGGTCCTGGTAGATATTCTCGATGCGACCCGTATTGAAAGATGACGAGCGGCGCTTGATGCCGTGGACGGTATAGCCTTTGTCCAGAAGCAACTGGGCCAGATAAGCACCGTCCTGCCCAGTGACGCCCGTTATCAGCGCAACCTTGCCGTCATTGCTCATTCGTCATTCTCCCTGCTACCGGACTGAAAGGCCGTGTAGTGAACCGGAAAGCGCCGCGTGGCAAGGTTGAATCTGTCTGACGGGATTTGATCCTCGCCATTTTTAACCCTGGAGTGACACTCACATTCCTGCTGTGGATCATACCAGCCAGAAGTACAGGAGCGTCCATCTTTGGTGCATGTTTACAAAACGCTTATAACTGAAAAAGAATTGGATTATACCGCACGCGAATTGCCTTTTGGGAAAGACATTGTGAATAAGATACTTGATGATTTAGATATTGTTATCAATTTGATACAGGCCGCTGCCAAGGTTTCTGACAGCACTAAAGACGCTGAAAAACTTCAGCAGCTACTGGCGGAGGCAAAAAGCGAAGCCGCATCGCTTCGGGCGCGGGTCGTGGGAGGCTCGTCGACCCATCAATAATTTTGTGATTTGATCCGACCACTCTGCATTTACGCAGTTTTTAAGCAGATATTGCGCTTGTGACAAAGAGACTAGCGCGTTAATTCGACGTCTCGTTCCGGGAATCTGCTGGTATCCGCCATGTTTTGATATTAGCATATTTTTATATTGGTTCGGCTTGTGACTTGGCCAACGGCAAATTATTGCCATCGGGCTAGGCCGGCAATGACGAGGTGCCAGTGAGAGACACGAATATCTTTGCGCAGAATTTCTCGATTACGCGGGACGATCGGCAGCGACTTAACGGGCATTCGGCCGTCGTAATCTGGATGACCGGATTGTCCGGCGCGGGAAAGTCGACTTTGGCGGATGCGCTCGAGAGACAGCTGCATGCCAAGGGAAAGCACAGCTATATCCTGGATGGAGATAATATCAGGGGTGGCCTGAGCAAGGATCTGGATTTCAGCGAAGCCGGCCGCGTCGAGAACATTCGTCGCGTCGCCGAGGTTGCCAAGCTGATGATGGATGCCGGCCTCGTGGTGATCACGTCATTCATCTCGCCGTTCCGCGCGGATCGCGAGATGGCTCGCGAACTGATCGGTTCCGACCGCTTTGTGGAAGTCTACCTCAATACCCCTATTGCTGTTTGCGAACAGCGCGACCCGAAAAGCCTGTACAAGAAAGCGCGCGCCGGACAGCTGGCGCAGATGACAGGCTTGAGCAGCCCTTATGAGGAGCCGCTCTGTCCGGACTTCGTTGTCGATGGTGCTCGCGATAATCCTGAAGTGGTCGCCGAACTGCTCTTGACGAAACTGCTGATCGTCCCGCCGCAAGAGGCGGTGCTATAAAGCCGACTTTCGTTTGAACACGAGGATTTAGTATTGCAGGTAAGAGGCGATGCAGCCTTTGAACATCTTGTTCAGGAGTTACGGGACAGGTTTCCCGGTAGAGCCCTGAGTTTGAACGACATCGCCGGGGAAGCAGCCCTCAAGGGGCTGGAACTGGTCGTAACCGTAGATGTTCAGGTAAAGACCGTGGAACGCCTCTCGGAGACTTCGGGGAATTGTCCCGCAAAGGTTTCGAGTGGTCCGACTTTCGATATCTAATTTGGTCGTGCCAGCTTGCCATGGCGAGCCGCCCACCCATCAGACTACTCCACCCCATAAACAAACACCTGCCGGTACACGGCGATAAAGCCGCCGACCGCGGTGAATACGGCAAGTGCCATGGCGATCAGGATGATGGCCTTGGTGCCGCGGCTGTTGGTTTGTGGGTCGTTGGTCATGTCGTCTCCGGAATTTAACTAGAGCAATTCCGCTTTTCTTCGAATCGCGGAACAGCTCTATCCTCTTGTTTTCACGCAATTCCGGACGGAAAACCGCTTCGCACTTTTCCTGGAATTGCTTGTCTTATGACTTTCTGCGCCGGACGGGCGAATATGAACCGCTGCGAGAGGGTTGCCTCCCTCTCTCAGCGGCGAGGGTCGGATCGTTGAATCGCTG
>NZ_JAUDRZ010000005.1 GCF_030380735.1 Rhizobium sp. S152
CCCACCACATCGCCACCCTGCTCGGCAAGCCGGCCGGCTCGATGGTCGGTGAGCTGCTGCGCGGCTCCTCGCAGCCGATCTTCCGCGGCGGCATCAAATCAGGCGTTCCCGCCGACCTGATCCGCAACCGCCCCGACATCCGCGTCGCCGAGCGCAATCTCGCCGCCGCCACCGCCGATATCGGCGTCGCCATCAGCCAGCTCTATCCGACGATCACGCTGTCGGGCTCGATCTCGCCGTCCCTGACCAACCGGGCCGGCCTGAGCAGCAGCAGCATGGCCAGCTGGTCCTTCGGCCCGACGCTGACCCTGCCGATCTTCGACGGCGGCCGCCTGCGCGCCAATGTCGACATCTCCAAGTCGACCGCCAAGACCCAGTACCTCGCCTGGAAGCAGACGGTTCTGGAAGCGGTCGAGGAAGTCGAAAACGCGCTCTCGGCCGTTCGCCGCGACGCCCAGACGGTTGCAGCCCTGCGCGCCCAGGTGAAGACCACCCAGGAAACGCTGGAACTGTCGACCGCCAGCTACAAGGACGGCGCCTCCTCGCTGCTCGACGTTCTCGACGCCCAGCGCCAGGTCTCGCTCGCCCAGGCAAGCCTGGCAGCCGCCGTCCAGCAGATGGCCAGGGACTACGTCTCCCTCAACGTCGCCATCGGCGGCGGATATACCCCGGACGGCAAGCCCACCGTTGCGCCGCCGAAGGCGAGCTGAGGAAGACGCGCGCCACGCCGCGCTTCTTGCCGGATCGCGCTCGCAGGCACTCTCGCTTGTCGCGGACATGCGATCGACGGTCGTGACCATGGCTAGAGGCCAACCAAGCGTGATCACAAAATCGTGAGTTGCATTATCACCGCGAAATAAACGGCGCGCGTCATTGAGCGATTATTAATGTAGATGTGCCGAAATGAAGCGGCTGGAAGTACGAAAACAGTGCATGCGCGAGCGCCGCATTTCCTTTTGATCCAACCCGGCGATCGCGACCCCCAGCCAGCTCCACGCTTAACCTTACCGGATAACCAATCCATTCGCATTCGCTTGAAAATGTTGGGGATTATGGCACTCTGATGCCATGACAAACATTCGTTCACCCAGATATAATGCCGAGGACACAGCTCGTACGCGGGAATGCGAAAACGTCTGCTCCACGGCGATTACCGATGTTGTCCGTCGCGCTGTCGCGGCGGGATGGCGCGAAGAGGAAATCGCGCTGCATTTGGCGGATGCCGCCGAGAATTATGTCATGTATCTCGCGACCAAGGCCGAGCGCAGGTTGATGGCCGCCAACAACAACTGAAGCGCCGACCGCGCGCCGGCATCCGGCCACGCGCGGACCGAGGGGAATGCATGCAGGGCCGCAGAACGATCCGGCAGGCTTGCACCGACTGAACTGTGACGCCCCCCGCACCTTTCGCGGGCGACCAGGCACCGATGGCGCCGCATGAACGCACCAGCCACGCTCTCGTGGCTCAGTGCGACACCGATTTCGAAAACAGATTGACGACGAGCACGCCGGCGATGATCAGCGCGAGCCCGAGGACGGCCGGCAAATCCAGCCGCTGCTTGAAATAGACGAGCCCGACCAGCGAGATCAGCACGATACCGAGCGCGCTCCAGATCGCATAGGCGATGCCAACGGGGATCACCCTCAGCGTGATCGACAGGCAGTAGAAGGCCGCCGCATAGCAGACGACGAGCACCAGCGCCGGGCCGAGACGGGTGAACTGTTGCGACAATTGCAGCGCCGTCGTGCCGATGACCTCGAGCACGATCGCGACGAAAAGCAGCGCATAGACCGCAACGGGCGCCATGGGCAAAATCCTCAACGTTCCCTGTTGGTCATATCGATGAGCCGCGCGATGAGCGCCGCGCGATCCTCCGTGCCGATCTCATGGCTGCCGAGCATGTCGGCGAGCCACAGGCCATCGACGGCGAAGCGCACGATCTGCAGATCGATCGACGAATCCGTGCCGACATACTCTTCGGCCCGCGCCTGCACCCATTGGCGCCAGCGATCCCGAAGCCGCGGCTCGGCGAGAAGCGCGATCGTCACCTGCGCCCAGTGCGCGGCCTCAGCTGGACTATCCCTCAGATCCGAGACCGCCCTCAGATAGGCGCGGCTGAACCGACCGTAGGAAACAGGATCCTCGCGCATCCGCTCTTCCATATCCGCATCGAAGCGGTCGAGCAGGCTCTCGAACAGCGCATCGATCAGCGCGTTCTTGGTCGGGAAATGATGCAGCAAGCCGCCCTTGCTGATGCCGGAGGCGCCGGAGACAGCGTCCAGCGTCACGTATCCCATCCCCTGCTCCATTGTCAGCCGCGCGGCGACATCAAGCAACTGCTGGCGAACGAGAGCGGGCTGTTTGCGGCGGTGATGAGCTGTAGACATGAGCCATAAAGATACCGTCTGGACGGTTTTGTCAAGAAGATCTGGCGGCAGTGCCTGTCGCCAAAGCGAATTGCCGCATCCATGCTGCAACGGTTGCGATCCAGGCTCGGGCGATGCAAATAAGAGCAGACGATCGAGGATTGAATTGTGAGTGAAGAAGTCATCACGCTATATCAGGCCGTTGGCGGGGAGCCGACCATCCGGGCGCTGTCCCGCCGCTTCTACGAGCTGATGGATACGCTGTCGGAAGCAAGCCACGTCCGCGCCGTGCATCCGCCGACGCTGGAAGGCAGTGAAGCGAAGTTCTACGACTACCTGACAGGCTATCTCGGCGGCCCGCCGCTCTATACCGACAAGCACGGCCATCCCAGATTGAGGAGCCGGCACTTCGTCGCCGAGATCGGCCCGGTCGAGCGTGACGAATGGCTGCTCTGCTTCCGCCGGGCGCTGGAAGAAACGGTGCCCCATCCCAAGCTGCGCGCGCTGATATGGGAACCGATCGAGCGCCTCGCCTTTCACATGCAGAACAAGGAATAGCCGGATGATACCGAATACCCGCTTCGTGCCGGCCTTCTATGTGCTGTCAGGCATTTTCGGCTTCGCCGGCGTCGCCCTCTCGGCCGCCGCCGCGCACGCCGGTGGCGATCCGCATCTTCTGGCCTCGGCCGCCGCGATGTGCCTGGCTCACGCCCCTGCCCTGCTGGCGCTTGCGATCGGCGCAGAGAAGCTGAAGACAGCGGCGATAGCGGGCGTCCTGATCGGCCTCGGCACGATCCTCTTCGCCGGTGACCTCGTCATGCTGCGCTTCGCCGGATCCGGCTTGTTTCCGATGGCGGCGCCGACAGGCGGTTTTGCGATGATGTTCGGCTGGCTGTCGGTGGCAGTCGGCGCCTTCTTCCGCACCGGCGTCAAGGCTGGCTGAGCGGTATCCGCCCGAAGCGGAGCAGATTGCCGTGCGGATCATGGATATAGAACTCTTCCATGTTCCACGGCCGCACCTGAAGCCCGGTCAGGCTTTTCACGCCCTTCGCGTCATATTCGGCGTGCAGGGCGCCGATACCACCGCCGCGCAGGTACACTGAGGTGCGCTCGCAAAGCGAACGATCATCGGTTCGCCAGAAATGCAGTTCCATGTCGTCCCGACGCACGATCAGGTAATCCTGCGCGTGATAGACGATCTCCCTGAAACCGAGCTCGCCGCGATAGAAGGCCAGCGTCTCCTCGATATCGAGAGACGGGAGCACCGGCAGAACCTCGATGCGATCGGGATTCTCCGCCATTCTCAGATACCGTCCACGACGTTGAAACCTTCGAAGACCGGCGGCCCCTTGTACATGGCCTTGCGATCCCCCGCATTGCGGTGCGCCGCACGGAATTCCTCCGATTTCGTCCAGTTCAGGAAATCGGCCTCGCTCTTCCAGATCGTGTGCGAGGCAAACAGCGTGTAGCCGCCCTCGACATTCTCCTTGCCGCGGAGCATCCGGAATTCCACGAACCCAGGAACCTTGGAGAGACTGGAATCGCGGTTGCGCCACACATCCTCGAAGTCCGCCTCAGAACCGGTCACCACCTGAAAGCGGTTCATCGCAATGAAGGTCATGGCCTCAAGCCTTTCGCTTACGCTCGGCCCTCGTCGACGCGAAGGCGACGACATTATTGCCGTTGGCGGCATCCGGGCCAAGCGGCTTTTCGGAAGGCTGGCCGGAAAGCCGCGCTTCCCATGCCGGGAATTCCGTGACGTTGGGATAGTGCTCGCGCCGTTCGGCATTGCGCATCATCAGGTCGTAGAGTTCGGGCACAAGTCCATCGCCATTCTGAGCGGCGAGCTTGTGCAGGCCGATCATCATGAAGCCCTCGGGGCGTTCGTCATTCATCTGGAAGCGTCTCGTTCATTCATCGTGGTGAGCGCGCGCTCGAGGCTGGACTTGCTGCCGTTGCGCAGCGGAATGAAGGTCTTGCCGAACTTCTTGCAGCCGGTCTTAACGCGCAGACACGCATCGTGGCTAATACAGTCGATGGGGCAGAATACGCAGTCGACCGACGGAAGCACGGTGTCGATGCGCGAAACCGCCTCGCGCAGCCCGCCATCGTGGTGGATCAGCTCGGCGCCGAAACTGCTTGCGATCTGCCTCAGATGCGCCACCTGGCAGTCACGCCCGCCGACATAGAGGAAGCTGCGACCATCGAGCTTGGAGCGCCCGGTCTCCTCCTGAACCGCGCGTGCATCCACGTTAACGCGGATCTCCCGGTTCGTCCCCTTCTTCCCCTTACGCGCCATTTACCACCCGTTCGCTCATTGATCGGCACACGATTCCCGTGTGTATGAGCGGACCTTAGTAAACTTGATTTTTATAGTAAAGTATAAAGTTGATTTTTTTTATCATATTTTCTCATCGGCCGCTCGTCAGCTGCACTTCCTGACTGAACGGCCACGTCGGCTTCCCCCATTCCGCAGGCAACGGAGGGAACGGCGCCGCGCGGCGTATGCTATCCAGTGCAGCCTGGTCGAGTTCCGGAATGCCGGAACTGCGGGCCACACTCAATCCGCTAAGGGCACCGGACGAACTGATCGTCAGCCTGATGCGGACCGTCATTGCCACGCCCATGCGCTTGAACTTGGTTGGAACCCGCATCGAACGCCTGAGCTTGGCCTCCAACTTGCCTTGATAGTTGGCGACGGCGGCACTTCCCGAACCGCCGACACTTCCAGCGCTGCGGGAATCATGGTCGGATTGCGCGGTCTCGCTGCCATCGGCGGTGCCCCGCTTGCTGTCCTGCTTGTTGTCACCCTTCGATCCAGCCGCCTGCGTCGTCTTCTTCGGCGGCGTCTTCTTCTCCACGGGCTTCGGCTTCTTGACCGGCGTCTCGGCCTTCGGCTTCGGCGTGGGAGTTGGCGTCGCATCCGGCTCGGGCGCGACCTCCGCGGTCTCGGTCGGCTGCACCGGCGTCACTTCCTCCGGTGTCGCCTGCGCGACCGGCGGCGTTTCCGGCGGAACTTCTTCCGGCACCTGCGTCGCCATCGGCTGCACCACGGACGTCTCCGCCGGCGTTTGCGATGTCAGAACCTCTGGCTCCTGGGCCGTTGCGTTCTCGGGTGAAACGCGCGTGACCTGCTGCGTCGGCGCGACAGCCTGCGGCTCGGCCGGTTGGGCCTGCTCAGGCGTGACTTCCGTCGGCTGCACGGTTTCGGGTTGAACGCTTTCCGCGACCACCTGATCGGGCTGCGGATCCTCGACATCCTCGCCGGAGGACTGCTGGTCCACATCGGAATCGCCAAGAATGATCACGCTCACCGTCTCGCCCGCTTCCTCGACAGGCTCCGTCGGCGTGACGACGATACCGATCAACAACGCGGCGACGAGTGCGACGTGAAAGATCAGCGAACTGGCACAGGCGGCGGTGACCACCCACTTGCGCTTGCCCTTTGTCGCGGCTTCCTTCTCCACAGCCGCATCCATGCTGGGAGCGGCCACATGGCCGCTGCTGGCGCTTCTGGGATCTTGCGGGAAAGATTCGATATGCGCGAACCGCGCATAGTGGATGACGGCTTCGGCGGCCGGCTGGCGAGGACAATTGCGCAGGTCCGACATTTCATGTCCCGGATGCATTCCGGGGTTGTTGTCGTTCGTCCCGGCATCAGCGACCGGCTCCTCAATGAGAACATGTCTCAATCTGGACTTTGCTGAAACTGCCATATGCATATGCCTCGGTCAGTTGAACCTGAAACCGCCGGACGTCATGTCCGGCGAGCCACTCAACCCTCGAAAGGAACGGAAACCTGCGAACGGGTCACGAGACCCTTCATGCACTCACCGGCCGCCAGACCATCACAGACGGGTGTGTCGTTGATCAGGATGCGGGTCACGGTCTCGCACTTCACGTTCGGCATATCGAACTGCCGCACGCGCTTCTTGCCCTGCGGCAGGTCGCGGAAGTCGAGAACGGTCACGCGATCGACAGCGTTCTTGTCGTTGAAGAAGGCGAGCTCGAAAGAAATCTTGTTGATCGGCGCCGCCAGGTTGTTCAGCGCCACGAAGGTCATCATGCAGCCCTTCTGCGAAGGCGCCAGAGCGTTCAGTTCGACCTCGAGACCGGCCTTCTGCGCGGCCTCCTGTGCATGGGCCTGCGACACCGCCGATACCGCCAAAAGCAAGCCCGCTACGAGCCTTGTTGCACCGCTCATCGCCATTCCACATTCTCCAGCATTTGCTCAAATATGACTTTTTCAGTCCGCTATTGCGTCTTTAAAAAATGATGACTATGAGAGTCAACATAATTATGAGCAAAACCGCACGCCGCGCGTGCAGTTCTAGCGGAACTAACCGACTGAAATGATGGTTGATAAACCAGACGCATCAAAGCATGTGGCGCTTCAGCGTGCTCCCGTTGCGGAAGTACGCACAATGGAAAGCGCCGATATTTTTCGCGGGGCAAGCGAGATCATGATCCATCACGATGGTGTGATCTATCGCATGAAGATCACCCGGCAGGGCAAACTCATTCTCAATAAGTAGGGGCATTGTAATGACTGACAACACCAAGGTCTCGCCGGCCGACATCCGCGCGTTTCGCGCTGAAAATCCGACGATGCGCGAGCGCGACATCGCTGCCCAGCTGAAGGTTTCGGAGGCAGCCCTCGTCGCTGCCGAAGTCGGCATCAGCGCGACCCGCATCGATGCCAGCGTCGAGAAGTTCCTCGGCCGCATCGCCGAGCTTGGCGAAGTCATGGCGCTGTCGCGCAACGAGAGCGCCGTTCACGAAAAGATCGGCACCTACGAGAACATCAAGTTCGGCCCGCAGGCCTCGATCGTGCTCGGCGAGAACATCGACCTGCGCATCTTCCCGAGCCGCTGGGCCCACGCCTTCGCTGTGACCAAGAGGGATGGCGATCAGGAGCGCCTCAGCCTCCAGTATTTCGACAAGGCCGGCGTTGCCGTCCACAAGGTGCATCTGCGCCCGGAATCGAACGTCGAAGCCTACCGCGCCCTGGTGCGCGACTTCACGCTCGAGGACCAGTCGCAGGACTTCATTGCCGACACCGCGAGCAACCCCGCGGACGAGAGCGGCGATGTGAGCCGCGAGGAGCTTCGCGAGCACTGGAGCAAGATGACCGACACCCACGAATTCTTCGGCATGCTGCGCAAGCTGAAGATCGGCCGCCAGGCCGCCGTGCGCACCGTCGGCGACGATTATGCCTGGCTGCTCGACACGGGCGCCACGACCGAAATGATGCATGCCGCCGCCAATGCCGGCCTGCCGATCATGTGCTTTGTCGCCAATGACGGCATCGTGCAGATCCATTCCGGCCCAATCCACAAGGTCGAAGCCATGGGTCCGTGGATCAACGTTCTCGACCCGACTTTCCACCTGCATCTGCGCCAGGATCACATCGCCGAGGCGTGGGCCGTGCGCAAGCCGACCAAGGACGGCCATGTCACCTCGCTCGAGGCTTACAACGCACAGGGTGAGATGATCATCCAGTTCTTCGGCAAGCGAAAGGAAGGCTCCGACGAACGCGCGGAATGGCGCGAGATCATCGAGAACCTGCCAAAGGCCGCGACCAGCGTCGCAGCGTAAGGGAATATGACGATGAGCAAGATTTCCTATCGCACATGCCTGCGCAGCGCAGCACTCTCTCTGGCAGTGCTTGTATTGCCGCTCGCATCATCCGCTAGGGCCGAGGATATCGACACCAGCCGGCTCGTCTCCGTGGGCGGCGACGTCACCGAGATCATCTACGCGCTCGGCGAGGAAAGCCGCCTGATCGCCCGCGACACCACAAGCATGTACCCCGAGGCCGCGATGAAGCTGCCCGACGTCGGCTATATGCGCGCGCTGTCGCCGGAAGGCATCCTGGCCATGAACCCGACGGCGATCATCGCCGTCGAAGGGTCCGGCCCGCCGGAGGCGCTCACCGTTCTCAAGGGCGCCAGCGTGCCCTTCGAGGTGGTGCCGAACGCCTATACGCGTGACGGCATCCTCGCCAAGATCGACAGGGTCGGCACCCTGCTCGGCATTCCCGACAAGACCAAGGAACTGGAAGCCAAGGTCGGCGCCGATCTCGACGCGGCCATTGCCGACGCCACGAAGCGGCCGGAAGGCGAGCGCAAGCGTGTGCTCTTCATCCTCAGCCTGCAGGGCGGCAAGGTCATGGCATCGGGCACCGGAACGGCCGCCGATGGCATCATCGCGCTCTCCGGCGCCGACAACGCAGTCGGCAACTTCCCGGGCTACAAGCCGCTGACCGACGAAGCGATCATCGAGGCCAAGCCCGACGTGATCCTGATGATGAGCCGCGCAGGTGCCACGACCTCGAACGACG
The DNA here is from genome assembly GCF_030380735.1 of Rhizobium sp. S152. Classification (GTDB taxonomy): domain Bacteria; phylum Pseudomonadota; class Alphaproteobacteria; order Rhizobiales; family Rhizobiaceae; genus Rhizobium. The sequence continues at coordinate 8,711 of NZ_JAUDRZ010000005.1, forward strand.
ACCTTTTGAAGCAGCCGGCCCTGGCGCTGACGCCGGCAGTGCAGAACAAGGCCGTCATCCGCATGGACGGCCTGCATCTGCTCGGCTTCGGTCCGCGCACGGCGAGCGCCGTTCGCGAGCTCAACGCGGCAATCTACGGGGGCTGACATGGCTCTGCACGACGCCATGGACGGGAAGCGCACAATGTTTTCGGCTGCAAACCTGCGCGCGCGTCACCGCATCGGTGACCGCTCGGCGCTGGCCTTGCTGGTGATCGCATTGCTTGTCGTCTGCTCCGTCCTGGCGTTGCTGTTCTCCGTCACGACCGGCGCCTCCGACGCCTCGTTCCTCGACGTCATCGCCAACCTCGCAGGCTCGCAGGATGCGCTCAATCTGCGTGACCGCATCATCATCTTCGATATCCGCATGCCCCGCGCCATCCTCGGCTTTCTCGTCGGAGGCTCGCTCGCGGTCTCTGGCGCGATCATGCAGGGGCTGTTCCGCAACCCGCTGGCCGACCCCGGCCTTGTCGGCGTGTCCTCCGGCGCAGGCCTCGGAGCTGTCGTCATGATCGTGCTCGGTGGCTCCTTCGCCGCCCCGCTCTATATACTTCTCGGCATCTACGCGCTGCCTCTGGCGGCCTTCGGCGGCGGCCTCGCCAGCACCTGGCTGCTCTATCGGATCGCCACCGGCCACGGCCGAACCTCCGTCGCCACCATGCTGCTCGCCGGCATCGCGCTCGGTTCGCTGGCGGGTGCGCTGACCGGCCTGCTCGTCTACATGGCCAACGACCAGCAGCTTCGCGACCTCACCTTCTGGGGCATGGGCTCGCTGGCCGGCTCCACCTGGACGAAGATTTCCGCGGCCGGCCCGATCATTCTCCTCTCCTTCGCCGCCATTCCCTTCATGGCGCGCGGGTTGAACGCCATCACGCTCGGAGAAGCTGCTGCCTTCCACATGGGCGTATCGGTGCAGCGGCTGAAGAACATCGCCATCGTCAGCGTCGCGGCCGCGACCGGCGCCTCCGTCGCCGTCAGCGGCGGCATCGGCTTCATCGGCATCGTCGTGCCGCACCTGCTGCGCATGGTGATCGGCCCGGATCACCGCTTCCTGCTACCGGCCTCCGCCCTACTCGGCGGATCGCTGCTGATCTTCGCCGACGTTCTCGCGCGCACCGTCGTGGCACCCGCCGAGCTACCGATCGGCATCATCACCGCAGCCGTCGGCGGACCCTTCTTCCTCTGGATTTTGCTGCGGCAGCGCTCGCGCCTGACCCTGTGAGTAAACTTTGATGATCGAAGTATCCGGCCTCTCCGTCCGCCTGTCCGGCAAGACGATCGTAAGCGACGTCGCCTTCACCGCCAGACCCGGCCAATTGACCGCGATCGCCGGTCCCAACGGCTCAGGCAAGACGACGACAATGAAGGCGGTATCGGGCGAACTATCCTACGAGGGCTCGGTCGGCTTCAACGGCCACGAAGTCCGCTCTCTACAGCCGTGGCAGCTGGCCGGCATGCGCGGCGTACTGCCCCAGGCAAGCAATATCTCCTTTCCCTTCACCGTCCGCGAAATCGTCCGCATGGGCCTGACCTCCGGCCTCAACCGGAACCCTGGCAAGGCCGAGCAGACGACCGCCAGGGCGCTGGCATCGGTCGACCTCGGGGGCTTCGAGGGACGGTTCTATCAGGAGCTCTCCGGCGGCGAACAGCAGCGTGTGCAGCTGGCCCGCGTGCTCTGCCAAATCGCCGATCCGGTGGTGGACGGCAAGCCCTGCTGGCTGCTGCTCGACGAACCGGTCTCCAGCCTCGACATCAGCCACCAGCTGACGATCATGACGCTGGCCCGCAAGTTCTGCCGGGCCGGCGGCGGCGTCATCGCCGTCATGCACGACCTCAACCTGACCGCCCTCTTCGCCGATCAGGTCATCCTGATGAAACAGGGCAGCCTCGCCGCAGCGGGAAGCGTCCGCGACGTCTTGACCGACGACATGATGCACTCGGTCTTCGGCTGCCGCCTGCGGATCAATCAAACGCCTCTGGACGATACCCCCTTCGTGCTTGCCCACTCCGCCGTAAGCGCCTGAAACAATCCGGCAATTGCCGCCGGCGACGGAACTTTTCACGCACCGGTGGCGTTAAGCTCGTGATTGATGTGGGTCATTGCCGGGCAACGCGTTTGCATGCACATTCGGCGGCGACCCTGTGTTTAAACAGGCGGCGCCTCGATGCGCCCTATAAAGGAGAAAAACACGTGGCTTCTTCGCTCCTCCATCCCCTTCGCAGCAATCGTCGCAACGGGGCGCTTGCAGATATCGAATCCACCGTCGAGGATCAGATCGAAACGTTGCGCGAAGAGATCGCGGCACTCACCAAGCTCGCGGGCAAGCAATCGCGAAAGCAGGGTGACAAGGTCCGCGCTCAAGCACTTGCCGGCTACGACGATCTCATCGCCCGCAGCGAGGATTTTCTGACGGAGTTGCAGAACGGTTATCTTCGCGGCACAAAGGAAGTGCGCAACACCGTGCGCAAACATCCTATGGCGACGGTTGGCGCGGCAGCAGCTTTTGGCCTTGTGCTCGCCCTCCTCGCTCGGCGTTAAGGGGGATTGATGCTTTTTCCGCTCATTAGCCTGCTCGTAGGCACGAGTGTTCACAAGACCGTTGCGCGCACCAAGCGCAACGGTATTTTCATTGGCATTGCCGCCATTCTGTTGCTGACTGCCTACGCGCTAGCGATCGTCGCCGGCGCCATCTGGCTCGCCGGCATCTATGGCCCGATCGGCGCAGCGCTGTTTCTCGCCGCCGGTGCATTGCTGGTGGCGATCATCGTGCTGGTGGTCATGATGATCATAAACGCCCAGGAAGCGCGGCGCGCCAAGGAACGCAAACAGGCAGTGGAATCGCTCGCAGCCGTCGGCATCGGCCTCGTTCGCTCTCAACCGCTACTGACCGCGGGCATCCTGGCCGCCGTCGTTGCCGCCAATTTCATGGGCTCCCGCAGCGACGACTAACCCCATCCGGCTATCATTGGCGGTTTTACCTGAACAAACAAAAGCCGGCGGCCCTTGGGCCGCCGGCTTTTTCCTCCCGTCTTTTTATGACGGTCCTCAGAAGGCAAAGGCCTTCGAGGTCAATGGCGAAGACGTCGCATCCGGCCCGAAATCGGCCTCGCCGCTGATCTGCAGAAGTTCCTGCAAACGCTGGCGAGCACGGTTCACGCGGCTCTTGATGGTACCGACCGCGCATTCGCAAATCTCAGCGGCTTCCTCGTAGGAGAAGCCCGACGCACCGACCAGAATGATCGCTTCACGCTGATCCGGCGGCAGTTGCTCAAGCGCCTTCTTGAAGTCCTGAAGGTCGAGCGCACCGTACTGCGACGGATGGGTCGCCATCGATTCCGTGAACAGGCCATCGCTGTCCTGGATCTCGCGACCGGCCTTGCGCATCTGACTGTAGAGTTCGTTGCGAAGGATGGTGAAGAGCCAGGCCTTCATGTTGGTGCCCATCTCGAAGTGATCCTGTTTTGCCCAGGCCTTCATGATGGTGTCCTGCACGAGATCATCTGCACGATCGTGACGACCGATCAGCGAGATGGCAAAAGCACGTAGGCTCGGCAAGGCCGACAGAAGCTCACGCTTGAAGCTAGGTTGCTGCTTATCCATGCGCCACCTTACTTCGCCGTTTTGGCCGAAGCGACGAGCTCGGCCTGGTCGAGTTTTTCCAGCAGGTCGAGAAAACGATCGGGGATCGCCTCCTCCTGGACAGCCGAATACAGCGATCGAAGCTTCACGCCGATCTGGCTGTTCGGATCCAGTATGTCGCTGGCGCGCATCTCCAGTCTTTGCTGATCTTTTTCACTGTTTCCTGTCGTCATCAACTTCACTTCTTGCCTGTTGTGCTTGAGCCCACGTTAAGCAGGTATATCGTCCTATACGTCTGCTTCGGTTCATCCAGCCATGAAAGCCATGAACGCTTCGTGCTGTGAGCGCGGCGGTCCCTCTATGGTAGCCAAGAGAATGCGCGGATGAAAAAAAAGTTCCGCAACCAGTGGAACTTTTTTGGGTTATCGTGCGTTTGCCAGTCATTAGAGCCGGTAACCGGCTATAACGGGAGCTTTCAATGACACTTTCCACACGAATTGCGCCGCATCTTCCATACCTGCGTCGTTATTCACGCGCGCTTACCGGTACGCAGACGTCTGGCGACGCCTACGTCGCGGCCGTACTTGAGGCGATCATTGCCGACCTCACGATTTTTCCGGATACGGCCGATGACCGTGTCGCACTCTACAAACTGTTCACGTCCCTGTTTAGTTCCGCGTCCGTGCAGATTCCCGAGCCCAGTTCTCCCTACGCGTGGGAGCAGCGCGCGACCCTCAACCTCTCCAAGGTTTCTCCCAAGGCGCGCCAGGCCTTCATTCTCGCCTCCGTCGAGAATTTCCGCGTCGCCGAGATCGCCCATATTCTCGATATCTCCGAAGGCGAAGTCGTCAGTCTTCTCGACAGCGCCTCGCGCGAAATTTCGCGCCAGGTCGCAACCGACATCATGATCATCGAGGACGAACCTTTGATCGCGATGGATATCGAGCAGATGGTCGAAAGCCTTGGCCACCGCGTGACCGGCATTGCCCGCACCCACGCAGAAGCGGTTGCCCTCTACAACAAGACAAAGCCAAGCATGGTGCTTGCCGATATTCAGTTGGCTGACGGCAGCTCGGGCATCGATGCCGTTAACGACATCCTCAAGACGGCGAGTGTTCCGGTTATCTTCATCACCGCTTTCCCAGAGCGGCTCTTGACGGGCGAGCGGCCGGAGCCGACCTTCCTGGTCACCAAGCCCTTCAACCCGGATATGGTGAAAGCCCTGATCAGCCAAGCGCTTTTCTTCAACGAATCCACCAAAGCGGCCGCTTGAAGGGAAGTTTCCTGACATTCGGAACAAAGCCAAAAAGAAAGCGTTCCAGTCATTCTGGGGCGCTTTTGCAGCCTTAACGGTTTCTGCAAAGCTTTGCTCTACAAACGAGCTTCCCGCACGGGAACCCTTTTTGAGAGCAAGACGAGACGATGATAGGGAAAGGCAGCTTGGTGGATAGGACGGAACCATTACTCGGTTTGCCTTTCGCTGCTGAGGGCAAGGCCGTGCTGATGGAACGCGCGCTTGCCAGTGCCGGCATTTCCGTTGTCTTCCAGGATCCCGATCTTTCTATCGTCTATGCCGAAAACCTGCCGCCGCATTTCGAGGGAATTGCCGTGCCCGGCGGCAGCGACGCCGAACTCTTCGGCGAAGCGCACGGCGCCAATCTTGAGGCATTGAAGGCGCGAGTTCTCGAAACCGGAGCGCCGGCAAGCACGGAAGTCGATATTGCCATCGAAGGCGAAATGCGCACCTACGAGCTGAAAATCCAGCGCGTCGGTGTCGAACATGTCACCGGCGTGCTGTCGATCATTACCGAAGTCACGGAAGTCAGGCACCGTGAGAAGGTGCTGAAGTCCCTCCTCCGCGAACTCTCGCACCGTTCCAAGAACCTGCTTGCCATCATTCAGGGCATCGCGACGCAGACCGCCCGTAACACCCTGTCTCTGGATGGTTTTCTCGTGAAGTTCCGCGGCCGGCTACAGTCGCTCTCAAACTCCCAGGATCTCGTCACCGATTCCAGCTGGCGGGGCGCTTTCCTCTTCGAACTGGCGCAGAAGCAGTTCGCGCCCTATTGGCCCGAAATGGCCGGCGCCGTTCCGATTTTCGGCACGAATATACATCTGACGCCAAATGCCGCCGTGCATCTCGGCCTTGCCTTGCACGAACTCATCGTCAACTCCGCGTCGCACGGAACGATCGCCCACGGCACGCCCTCGATCGCGCTTGATTGTCAGGAAGCGGCGCTCTCCGGTCGTCGCGCCATCCAGATTTCCTGGATCGAGATCCTGAACGACAAGAGCGAAGTGCACGAGTTCAGCGACAACAGCTTCGGCAAGACCGTGCTCGAACGCGTCGTCCCCTCCTCTGTCAACGGCAAGGCCGAGCTCAACCTTTTGCCCGGACGGATCGAATACCGGCTGACCATCCCTGACGCCGAGTTCGAGATCCTCAAGCGCGCGCCCCAGATGGTGGCCACGCGCTAACTCTCGCTGCTCCGCGTCAACTCGTCATCAATCAGGAAAACAGCGCCAAAACGAAGAACAGCCAGTGCGAGGGCGGCGCACCGGCTGTTCTTCACTCATCGGGAGGGGACCGTGAGTAGTCTGAACGACGGGTTGGGGGCGCGCATATTGGGTCAATGCGGTCATCGTTCAGATACCTCAAAAACGGCCAGTCAGAACTTTGGTTCCATCCATTCCCACAAAAAAACCAAAAAAATTAACGCTTCGGCCCTGCGCCGATTGTGGTGGCTTGACGAAGCGCAATTACGCATTGGGCCTCCTCAAATTAACCATTTAAAAACAACAGCTTGAAGATCGAGAATGGGCAGAAACCGTAAAAATTTTACCGTTTGATAAATTTTTTATCCTGAGTTACGCTTCGTTCCACTGGCCGTTTACCTATAATGAGGGAACTTCAATGGAACGTCTGGACACTGGGATTCATGCTGGCCGGCTTTCGCCCGCCGAGTATGACAAGAATTTTTCCGATCTTCACCCGCGCCTCGACAAGCACGAGGCTTTGGTCGCCGCCGACCGCTGTTATTTCTGTTACGACGCGCCCTGTATGACGGCCTGTCCCACCGCCATCGATATCCCGCTCTTCATCCGGCAGATATCGACTGGCAATCCCCTCGGCTCCGCCAAGACCATCTTCGACCAAAACATTTTGGGCGGCATGTGCGCCCGCGTCTGTCCCACCGAAGAGCTCTGCGAGCAGGCCTGCGTGCGCAACACGGCCGAGGAACGCCCCGTCGAGATCGGCCGCCTGCAGCGTTACGCCACCGATGCGGCGATGCAGGCCGGCAAGCAGTATTACACCCGCGCTGCTTCATCAGGTAAGAAGATCGCCGTCGTCGGCGCCGGCCCGGCTGGCCTCGCCGCCGCGCACCGCCTCGCGGTCAAGGGCCACGAGGTCGTGATCTACGACGCCAATCCGAAATCCGGCGGTCTCAACGAATACGGCATCGCCACCTACAAATCGGTCGACGGCTTCGCGCAGAAGGAAGTCGACTATGTGCTCTCAATCGGCGGCATCGATATCCGGCACGGCCAACAGCTCGGCCGCGATCTCCATCTCGCCGACCTGCAGGCACAATATGACGCCGTCTTTCTCGGCATCGGTCTCTCCGGCGTCAACGCATTGCGCGTCGAAGGCGAAAACCTCTCGGGCGTCGACGACGCCGTCGATTTCATCGCCGCATTGCGCCAGACCGACAACAAGGCCGACATCGCCATCGGCCGCCGCGTCATCGTGCTCGGCGGCGGCATGACCGCCATCGATGCGGCCGTGCAGGCGAAACTGCTGGGCGCCGAGGAGGTGACCATCTGCTACCGCCGCGGCAAGGAGCACATGAACGCCTCCGAGTTCGAGCAGGATCTGGCAACCTCCAAGGGCGTCATCATCCGCCACTGGCTGGCGCCGAAGGCGATCCTTGCACAGGACGGCAAGGTCGCGGCCCTTGAGGTCGAATACACCACGCTGTCGGAAGGACGCCTGGCGACCACGGGCGAAACCGGCGTCATCGCAGCCGACCAGATCTTCAAGGCGATCGGCCAGGCCCTCGTCTCGTCGAGCCTCGGAAGCCTGCGTCTGGAGTCCGGCCGCATCGTCGTCGACGCCGAAGGCCGCACCTCGCTTGACGGCGTCTGGGCCGGCGGCGACTGCGTCTTTGGGGGCAACGACCTCACCGTCTCGGCCGTCGCCAATGGCCGCGACGCCGCAGAATCCATCCACCGCATGCTGGCCGCTGGTGTGCAGCCAGCCGTTGCCGTCGCCTGAAGGGGAGAGTGAACCATGGCTGATCTCCGCAACAATTTCGTCGGCATCAAATCGCCGAACCCCTTCTGGCTCGCCTCGGCGCCGCCGACAGACAAGGCCTACAACGTCGAGCGTGCCTTCAAGGCCGGCTGGGGCGGCGTGGTCTGGAAGACGCTCGGCGAGGAAGGCCCGCCGGTCGTCAACGTCAACGGCCCGCGCTACGGCGCCATCTGGGGCGCCGACCGCCGCCTGCTTGGCCTGAACAACATCGAGCTCATCACCGATCGCGACCTCTACACCAACCTGCGCGAGATGAAGCAGGTGAAGATGAACTGGCCGGACCGCGCCCTAATCGCCTCGATCATGGTCCCCTGCGAGGAAGAGAGCTGGAAGGCGATCCTGCCGCTGGTGGAGGAAACAGGCGCCGACGGCATCGAGCTCAACTTCGGCTGTCCGCACGGCATGTCCGAGCGCGGCATGGGCGCCGCCGTCGGACAGGTGCCCGAATATATCGAGATGGTGGTGCGCTGGTGCAAGCAATACACCCGCATGCCCGTCATCACCAAGCTGACGCCCAACATCACCGACATCAGGAAGCCCGCCCGCGCCGCCAAGTCGGGCGGCACCGACGCGGTCTCGCTCATCAACACCATCAACTCGATCACCTCGGTCAATCTCGACACCTTCTCGCCGGAACCCTCGATCGACGGACGCGGCAGCCATGGCGGCTATTGCGGCCCGGCGGTCAAGCCGATCGCGCTCAACATGGTGGCCGAGATCGCCCGCGACCCGGAAACCTACGGTATGCCGATCTCGGGCATCGGCGGCATCACCACCTGGCGCGACGCCGCCGAATTCCTGGCGCTCGGCGCCGGCAACGTGCAGGTCTGCACGGCGGCGATGACCTACGGCTTCAAGATCGTCCAGGAGATGATCACGGGCCTCTCCGACTGGATGGACGCCAAGGGCCACCGCAACCTCGACGACATCACAGGCCGCGCCGTGCCGAATGTGTCCGACTGGCAGTACCTGAACCTCAACTACATCGCCAAGGCGAAGATCGACCAGGACGCCTGCATCAAGTGCGGCCGCTGTCACATCGCCTGCGAGGACACCTCGCACCAGGCGATCACACAGTTCGTCGATGGTGTCAGGCACTTCGAGGTGATGGAAGACGAATGCGTCGGCTGCAACCTCTGCGTCAACGTCTGTCCCGTCGAAAACTGCATCACCATGGAGCAGCTGCCCGCAGGCAGCCTCGATGAACGCACCGGCAAGACCGTCGACCCCAACTACGCCAACTGGACGACGCATCCGAACAACCCGATGGCCCGGCAGGCCGCGGAGTAGGCATTGCGCCTACCGGCAAAACACACGGCCATACCGTGAAGCAAAGCTTCACGGTATGGCCCCGCCACACGCGGTGCCACTATCGTCGGCATTTTAGCGATCTTTTACACGAGATCCTAAGTCGCCCCCCGATACAACCCTAAGAGGTTTTCGGGGTGGATCATGAAGTTTCCAATCGTTGTCGCCATATGCTCATTGACCTCGTTCCTTGCAGCGGGTGGCTACTCAGTGATGCCCGACGCAGTGCGCTACACATTTGCGACAGACCCCACCCAGCCGATGATCATCAACAGCGGCGTGATCGTTCAGCAGGGAACCTCCTGCAACATAAAAGGCAACGTCAGCATCAATTCCGGCGAACGCATCTTCCATGTACCGGGCCAGCACTACTACGCGGCCACGAAGATTTCGCCACAATACGGCGAGCGTTGGTTCTGCTCGGAGCAGGAGGCCCGCGCGGCGGGTTGGCGCAAGGCCAATTTCTGAAGATCAAACGCACTGCCAACAAACCCAGAGGACTTGACAGCACGCTCGGTGAGAGCGAGCTATGTCAGGTCAGCTGAACCCGACAATCCCCGGGATACGCCCATGATCGACGCACTTGGTATACGCGTGAAGAGCCCGGCACATCCGGGAGACTTTCTGAAGCACGAAGTTCTGGAAGACTTGGAGCTTTCGGTCACCGATGCCGCGCGCGTCCTCGGCTTCACCCGCCCTGCTCTCTCCGCGCTGCTCAACGAGCGCTCGTCCCTATCTCCGGAAATGGCGCTGCGGTTCGAGATAGCATTCGGGCTGTCCATGGACACGCTGATGCGAATGCAGAGCAGCTTCGATATCGCTCAGGCACGCAAGCGCGAAATGGACATTGACGTCCAGCCTTACCGCGCCCCCACGCATCCCTAACTCACCCCGCAAACGTCCTGCGATACGCCCCCGGGCTCGTTCCCAGCCGCTTGCGAAAGTGATGCCGCATCGTCGCCAGCGTGCCGAAGCCGCTCGCTTCAGCGATATCGTCCAAGGATATGCCGCCTTGTCTTTCCAGCAGCTGCCGGGCATGGCGCAGCCGTTCCATCAGCAGCCACTCGCCGACACTATGGCCTGTCGTGCTCTCGAACCGGCGCTGAAAGGTTCGCTGGCTCATCCCGGCCTTCGCCGCGAGCAGGCTGATCGGCTGCTCTTCGTTCAGCCGCTGCCGCATCCACTCGATCAGCGGCCCGAGCCGTATGCCCTCGCGCTCCTGAGGCACGGGTGCATGGATGAACTGCGCTTGCCCACCCTCGCGATGCGGTGGCAGCACCAGACGCCGCGCCACGCTGTTGGCCGCTTCCGCGCCGAAATCGCCGCGCACGACATGCAGGCAGAGATCGATCCCGGCAGCGCTGCCGGCGGCTGTCAAAAGACTGCCCTCGTCCATGTAGAGAACATCGGCATCGAAACGGATGTCAGGATAGCGCGCCGCGATCGCCGCGACATAACGCCAATGCGTCGTCGCCCTGCGCCCGTCGAGAAGGCCTGAGGCTGCGAGCACGGCGACACCGGAGCAGAGTGACATGATCCGTACACCGCGCTGGTACGCCGCGCGCAAGGCATCGACGAGCGCATCCGGCACCGGCGCATCGATCGCGCGCCAGCCGGGCACAACGATCAGATCTGCCTCACCGAGCACATCCAGCCCGTGATCCACGGAAACCATGAGCCCGCCCGCCGCCCGAAGCGGCCCGGGCTCGACGCCGCAGACCGAGTAGCGATACCACCCCTCGCCCATTTCAGGGCGCGACAGTCCGAAAACCTCGTAAGCGATGCCGAACTCGAAGGTGCAGAGCCCGTCATAGGCGAGCACCGCCACATGCGGGCCTTTCAACGTATTTGGCATGATCTTCACGCTATCCGTCATTATGGCCAGTTTCGCCAAGCCATAACATCGGCGACAACAGGCGGCAACGTCAACCGAGAGGAAACGCCATGCCAAGCTTCGTCGCCGAACCCCCTGCCGCCTCGTCCGAGGCCACCGCCGCCTACTACGCCCGCAAGCTCGCCTTCGAGACCGATTGCTGGGATGTCCACGCCTCGCTGGCCGCCGGCCATCGCGACTTCGTGCTGCTGGACGTCCGTTCGCCCGCGCATTACACAGCCTCCCACATCCCCGGCGCCATCAACCTGCCGCACGGCAAGATGACGGCGCATCGTATGTCCGAATGGCCTCAGGACACGCTCTTCGTCGTCTACTGCGCCGGCCCGCACTGCAACGGTACCGACAAGGCGGCATTGCGGCTTGCCCGCCTCGGCCTAGCCGTGAAGGTAATGATCGGCGGCATGACCGGCTGGGCCGACGAGGGCTTTGCGTTCGAAAGCGCGCCAGCGATATCGGCCGCCTGACCGGAGATTGAAATTTCTCGCGCCGCTCGCGATAGTCATCCGGCAAACGAGGTGGTTTCCGGATGACACAGCATATCATCGCGATCGGGCAGTTGCCGCCGCCGCTACACGGCTTCTCGCAGGCCACCGCGGGCATGATCTCGGTGCTGGCCGAGGAAAACGGCGTCACAACCTACGACATCGCGCCGCCCCCCGATGCGGGACGGCTTACCCGGCATCTCAGGAAGGCGCTGCGTGTTATCCGTGCCTGCACTGCTTTGTTTCGTTGGCACGGCACAAGCGTCTGCTATCTCGGCTGCGAGGGCGGCCTGGGCCTCGTCTATACGCTGCTCTTGGTCGCGTGCGCGAGAGCATCCAACCACCCGGTTTACCTGCATCACCATAGCTTCAGCTATATCGACAAGCCGAGCCTTTTGATGCGCGCCATCCTTGCGGTCGGCGGTCGCAACCTGACGCATATCTTCCTCTGCGAGATCATGCGCGAACGCTTCAGCGATACCTATCCCGCGCGGATTGACGCAAAGGTCGTCTCCAACGCCGCCTTCATTCCGCCTGCCGAGATAGAAACCGAAGAAGCCGAGCTCCGGCCTTTGACCATCGGCATACTGAGCAACCTGAACCGGGAAAAGGGTCTGCGGACGTTTCTCGAACTCGTGGCAGAGGCCCGCCGCGCGGGGATGCCGTTGCGCGCAATCCTTGCCGGCCCCGCGACCGACAGCGACGATCGCGCCGCTATCGAGACCGCCATGAAGGAAAGTGGCGGCTTACTTGACTACCGCGGCCCAATCCACGGTGATGCCAAGAGCCGGTTCTATCGGGACATCGACGTCTTCGTCTTTCCCACCACCTACGCCAACGAAGCCCAGCCACTGGTGATCTTCGAGGCCAAGGCTGCCGGCAACGCCGTCATCGCGTTCGATCGCGGCTGCATCCGGAAGCAGTTGGATACCACCGATCTCCTCATTTCCCGACAGGGAGATTTCGTCGCGACCGCGCTTGCATGGCTGTCGGAATTATCTCCCGAACCCGCACTTCGGGCCAAACGCAGCACCACCCGCGACGCCTACCGACAGCGTCACGCGGTCGCACGGGAAAATGCCAGATCTTTGCTTCGGGTAACTGTTCCGCGAAGAAATATCTCACTATAGCTGGAAATGGGCTCCATCCGGAACATATGCCCCACCCAAAACACTTAAAGAATTAAATTAGGAAATCCTGCAGCATGCCATTACGCAATGCACTACGCACTGAAACAACCGATAGCCACGCGACCGTCGACGACATCTTCAGCCGGTTCGACCTCGGCAATTCTCGCGACTATACCGCCTTCCTGAGGGCGCATGCGCGCATCCTCCCCGCTGTCGAAGCCGCACTCGAACAGGCCGGCATCGCCGACCTCCTGCCGGATTGGGCGGATCGCCGCCGAACCGACCAGTTGGCCGCCGATCTCGCCGACCTCGGAATCGAGCAGCCTGAGCCGCTGGAAGCCCCTGTCCTGAAGAGCGAAGCCGAAGTCTGGGGAACGATGTACGTTATCGAGGGCTCCAAGCTCGGCGGCGCGCTACTCGCCAAGTCTGTGCCAGCAAATATGCCGTCGCGCTACCTGACGCCGACAGGCCCCAAGGGCAACATGAAGATCTTCATGGATCGGGTCGATGCGGTAGAGATCGAAGACTCCAGCGAGGCCGTCGCGGCCGCGCGCGCAACCTTCGCACTCTTCCGCAAGGCGGCGGAGATGGAACTGGAACCATCTATCTCGTAGCGAGACAGAGCGGTTGCAGGGCGACAATTGAAGCGGCACGACGGTCCCGATCCGCAGCATGAAGCCTAATGGCTCTCGCATCCCGATGCGAGAGCGATCGCACCCTGCAACAAATATCCGCGGACGTCCGCAGGATTGGCTGCATATGCGCTTCCTGCGTTTCAGGGAGCTTTCGTTTCACGACATTATATTCGGCTGAACGTCTCGTCAGACTTGCGGCAAAATGTTCGTGGGCGGGGAAGCGTAAGTTCCGTCTTCGTCCTGCTGTATGAGCAGAGTATCGGAAGTGTCCTTGTCGTTCTCCTCGGTCAGACCGGCCTGTTTTTTCAGCGCTTCGCTAACCTTGTCGTCCTTCTCAGTATCCTTGGCGCTGTTGATGACGTCATCCAAAGAGACACCCAGCCTGTCGAGGCCGAGATCGCGCTCGATCTTGGAGACAACCTGCTCCCAACCTTTCTGGCCCTTTATATTTGTAACGACATTCTTCATTGCCGCCACGAAGTCGTCCATCGAAGCATAGTCATCTTTGTCAACGCCCAACTCTTGACCCGTCCGAGCGATCAAGGCGAGTTTCATCTGGGTGACGCTTGGATTGCTGACGTCGAACAAGGATTCGGAAATTTTTGACTGAGATTTGGTGGGCTGCGCGCTTGTACCAACCGTCTGATTTGCAGGCTGGCCATTGGCGGTCGCCACGAGATCTTGACCAACGTCCTGAGCCTTTTCGGTCGGGACGAGCGGCTGACGTCGAAGAATGAGCAACGCCACATTGGAGCTGGAAGAAATGGATGTCATCACTGATCCCTATGCGCACACTGTTTCAACGGAGACAGTGAACCAAATTGGTTGGGCAATCATGCCATAGTAAAAATGCAACTGAGATGCGTTCTTGATAGATAGGAACCGTTAAAAAGGCATTGATTCCTACACCTTGCCAACAACCTCTGGTAGGAAACAGGCCTGTCTGCGCACCGTCAGGCGGACATTCGACCCACAAGAACGCCTTGCAACGACAAGGCAACGGTCGCGGGCGTGGGGCACCGGGCAGTTTCGCTTGCATCCCGAACAGTGGAAAGCCGGTGTATTTTTTCCATTGTTCGCTGGAAAACATGAGCTCCTGCCGTATATCGCTAATTCACCGGTGAGCAGCCGGCATTGTAGCTCGGTCATTCGGAATACGATCGCATGTCACTTCTTAGCGCGCTTTGCGCGAAAACCAGCGATTGTCACGCTGAAATCAATGAAATCGCCGGCCGCTTCGATCTGGCGGGTACGGCAAGTTTTCAAGTCGTCGTATCTGCCTATGAGCATAGCATGTCCGCTGCCGAGGCCGCGCGTGGGGCTTTCGAACTATTCCGCGGAGCGGCGGAAATGGAACTGGAGCCGTCTATCTCGTGACAGAAACCTTTGACCGGGTCGACCTGACCAATTGTGACCGCGAGCCCATCCATCGGTTGGGCGCCATTCAGCCCTTCGGCTTTCTCCTTGTGGTCTCGTCCGATTGGTTCGTTGTTCGAGCATCCACCAATCTCGAGCAATTTGTCGGTATCCCTTACCAAGATGCGCTCGGTCAATTGGCCTCCACGATCATCCACGCACCGACGCTGCATGCTCTGCGCAACCGACTGACCGTCATGCGCGGTCCCGACATGGTCGAGCGGCTCTTCGGCGTCACCTTTTCGGAAAAAGGCCCACTGTTCGATATCGCCATTCACCTGAGTGACGGGCAGATCGTTATCGAGGCCGAGCCGTCACAAGATGGCAGCCAGGGCGGCACCACCATGTCGATCCGCAGCATGATGGCACGGCTCGACCAGGCGGAAACGCTCGAAGCCTTCTTTCGGGAAGGGGCGCGGCAAGCCCGCGCCCTCACCGGCTTCGACCGCGTCATGGTCTATCGCTTCGATGAAAGCGGCTCCGGCGAAGTGGTGGCGGAAGCGGCCCGCGCCGGCATCGGCTCTTTCCTCGGTCTGCACTATCCAGCGTCCGACATTCCCGCCCAGGCCCGGACGCTCTATACGCGCAACCTCTTCCGCATCATCGCCGATATCAACGCCGTAAACATTCCCGTGGAGCCCGAGCTCGACGAAGTCGGCCGGCCGCTCGATCTCTCCATGTCGATCCTGCGCTCCGTCTCGCCGATCCACATCGAATACCTGAAAAACATGGGCGTCGGCGCCTCGCTGTCGATCTCCATCGTGCTTGACGGAAAGCTTTGGGGGCTTTTTGCTTGTCACCACTATTCCGCCCGCCTTCCCTCCTTCGAGCGTCGCACCACGGCGGAGCTTTTCGGCCAGATGTTCGCCTCGCGTCTGGAAAGCCGGGAACGCCGGCTGGCGCTCGAGTTCGAGACCAAGGCTCGCCGCATCGCGGATCGGCTTCTGACCTCCGTCGCAGACAATGCCAGCCTGCTTGACGATCCGGCATGGCTCATCGAGGCGCTGTCGGACGCTGTTCCCGCAGATGGCATCGGGGTCTGGATCAACGGTCGCTCGGCCCTGAGCGGCCTGACACCGTCGCAGGGCCAGTTCGCCGAACTGGTAAAGGTATTGAACCGTAATGCTGCCGGCCGCGTGTTTGCGACAGACCATATCGCCGGATTCTGGCCCGAAATCGATCCGGCCGGGGTCGCGGCCGGACTTCTGGCCATCCCGATTTCACGCTCGCCGCGCGATTATGTCGTGCTCTTCCGCCAGGAGATCGTACGCACCGTGCGCTGGGCCGGCGATCCCCACAAGCCGGTGGAATACGGACCCAACGGCCCGAGGCTGACACCACGCAAGAGTTTCGAGACATGGTCCGAGCTGGTGCGCGGCCGCTCGCAACCCTTCACCGCGGCGGAGCGCCGGGTCGCCGAGACCATCCGCGTGACGCTGATTGAGGTCGTGCTGCGCCTGACGGATGAAGCCAACGCCGTGCGCATCCAGGCTAATGAACGCCAGGAAGTGCTGATTGCCGAGCTCAACCATCGCGTCCGCAATATCCTCAGCCTCATCAATGGGCTCATCCGCCAGTCGCGCGGCAATGCCGACAATATTTCGGAGTTCGTGGAGCATCTGGAAGGACGTGTGCAGGCCCTTTCGCGCGCGCACGACCAGATCACCCGCGACCACTGGGCACCGGCCTCCCTTCGTGCGCTTCTGCAAGCGGAGGCGGCCGCCTATCTGGGCAATAACGCGGCGCGCATTCTGATCGATGGCGATGAAGCGCTGCTGGCGCCGCAGGCATTCTCGACGACGGCCCTGGTTCTCCACGAACTGGTCACTAATAGCGCCAAGTATGGCAGCCTCTCCGACAGCGGCACGGTCAAGACCTCGTGGGAGAAGGACGAAAACGGCAATCTCGTCATCGACTGGCAGGAGAGCGATGGACCGCCGGTGAAAGAGCCCACACGCCAGGGCTTCGGCACCACTATCATTCGCCGTTCTATACCCTATGACCTCGGCGGCAAGGCGGAGGTGCATTACGACCCAGCCGGCCTGCGCGCGCAATTCTCTATCCCGGCCAAATATGTGACTTTCGCGGAAGGCCCGGTATCCCTACTGCCGTCGGCGCCCGAAGAAATGACCGCCGAAGCCCGCGCGCAGGTAGCGCTCAAGCCGTTGGCCGGCATCCGCATCCTGCTCGTCGAGGACAATCTGATCATCGCGATGGATGGAGAGGACATCTTCCTGCAGCTCGGAGCAGCCGAGGTGGCGCTGGCGCCGAGCGTGGCATTGGCGCTGGACCTCGTCGAGAAGCATGAATTCGATCTTGCCGTGCTCGATTTCCATCTCGGCGAGGAGACAAGCGCTCCCGTCGCCGACCGCCTGCGCGCCAAGGGGACACCGATCATCTTCGCGACCGGCTACGGCGAAACGACGATGCATGCAAGCCAGATGTCCGGCGTCGATCTGCTGCAGAAACCCTATACGATCGAAAGCGTCGCAAGCACCCTTGCCCGCATCATGCCCGCCAAGGTGTCATGAGGCGGGCTTCACCCGCAGGCCGTCGATAAACAGCTGTTCGAGGAAGCGGGCCGCATCCTCGAACCGACCGCCGCCGCCGTGTTCCTGCCCAAGCACCGCCAGCACCTGCACATCGAAATCTGCATAATGCTGGGTCGTGGACCAAATCGAAAAGATCAGGTGGTAGGGATCGCATTTCGCGATCTTGCCCGCCTTGGCCCACGCCTTGATGACCCCCGCCTTCTCATCCACCAGATCCTTCAGCGGCCCCTTCAGCTCGTCCTCGATATGCGGCGCGCCCTGCAGCACCTCGTTGGCGAAGAGACGGCTCTCGCGCGGAAAGTCGCGGGCCATCTCCAGCTTTCGCCGGATATAGCTGCGGATCTCGCTTTCTGGATTTCCATTGGCATCGAAGGCGCGCAGCGGCTCGAGCCACGTGTAGAGCACACGGTCGATCAGAGCCCGGTGCATCGCCTCCTTGGTCCGGAAATAATATAGCAGATTGGGCTTCGACATGCCGGCGACATCGGCGATCTGATCGATGGTCGAGCCCCTGAAGCCGCTCACGGAAAACACGTCGAGCGCGGCTTCCAGAATCTTCTCTTCCTTCTCCTCCTGGATGCGCGTGCGCCGTTGTGTTTTTGCCGCTCTGGGTATCGCCATGTGTTATTTTTTCTCGTTCAAATTCAACCGCATCACTCAACTTTAAGCGACGACGAAGCATCGCCGAAAAATTGAGCAGATGCCGGTAATTTTGTCTGTATTTTTCCTGATTTTCGCCTTGAGCCCGACGCCGGAAGTTGTAATGTTTACCAGTCGGTCAAATTATCCGTCAGAAGCCAACCAAAGGCAACTGACGATTTTCAGACGCCAATAAAACAAACAACGGCGCTGAAACTGACCACGGGAACAAGCGGACATGCTGACGCATGCGCCGCATAAACTGGTGAGGAATACGGATATGGTGGCAGCACCAGGCGAGAACATGCGCGTCAACGGGGACCGTCTCTGGGACAGTCTCATGGACATGGCGAAGATCGGCCCGGGGATTGCGGGCGGCAACAACCGCCAGACGCTGACCGACGCCGATGCTGAAGGCCGCAGCCTCTTCAAGACATGGTGCGATGCCGCGGGCATGACCATGGGCGTCGACAGGATGGGCACGATGTTCGCGACCCGCCCCGGCACCGATGCCGATGCGCTCCCCGTCTATGTCGGCTCCCATCTCGACACCCAGCCAACCGGCGGCAAGTATGACGGCGTGCTCGGCGTGCTGGCCGCACTTGAGGTCGTGCGCACGATGAACGACATGGGCATCAAGACCAAGCACCCCATCGTCGTCACCAACTGGGCCAACGAGGAAGGCGCGCGCTTCGCCCCCGCCATGCTCGCTTCCGGCGTCTTTGCCGGTGTCCACGACATCGACTACGCCTATAGCCGCAAGGATCCCGAGGGCAAGACCTATGGCGACGAACTGAAACGGATCGGCTGGCTCGGCGAAGAAGAGGTTGGCGCCCGCAAGATGCACGCCTATTTCGAATACCACATCGAGCAGGGCCCTATACTTGAGGCCGAGAACAAGCAGATCGGCGTCGTCACCCACTGCCAGGGCCTCTGGTGGCTCGAATTCACGCTGACCGGCCGGGAAGCCCACACCGGCTCGACGCCGATGAACCTGCGCGTCAATGCCGGGCTTGCGATGTCGCGCATCCTGGAAATGGTGCAGGGCGTGGCGATGGGCGAACAGCCTGGCGCCGTCGGTGGCGTCGGCCAGGTCTTCTTCTCGCCGAACTCGCGTAACGTCCTGCCGGGCAAGGTGGTCTTCACCGTCGATATCCGCACCCCCGACCAAGCGAAGCTCGACCGCATGCGCGCAAAGATCGAGGCGGAGGCCGCCGCGATCTGCGAGACGCTCGGCGTCGGCTGCTCGGTCGAGGCCGTCGGCCACTTCGACCCCGTCACCTTCGACCCGAAGCTGGTCGAAGCCGTCCGCAACGCCGCCGATCGCCTCGGCTACAGCCACATGAACATCATCTCCGGCGCAGGCCACGACGCCTGCTGGGCCGCCAAGGTGGCGCCCGCAACCATGGTCATGTGCC
Organism: Rhizobium sp. S152; assembly: GCF_030380735.1. GTDB lineage: Bacteria > Pseudomonadota > Alphaproteobacteria > Rhizobiales > Rhizobiaceae > Rhizobium. The sequence goes on from NZ_JAUDRZ010000005.1 coordinate 28,118, forward strand.
CCTGCGTCGGCGGCCTCAGTCACAACGAGGCCGAGGAGATCTCCAAGGAATGGGCGTTAGCCGGCGCGGACGTTCTGTTCCACGCGGTGGTGGAGACGGCGGAGATTGTGGCGTGAACCGATTGCGCCTATATTCCAGGGGTGAGTTCCCGCCAACGGAGGCTGGTGCATGTCGTCTGACAACCTCATCCTTGAACATTTGCGTGCCATCCGTGGCACGGTTGAGCGATTGTCCGACGACATACTGGTCATCAAGCAGCGTCTCGGCAGCCTCGAACATCAATACGCGACCATTTCGACAAGGCTCGACCGTCTCGACGAACGCGTCCTGCGTATCGAAAAACGGCTCGACCTCGTCGACAGTTGACGGAAATCGGCATCGCCTCTGCTTCGGTCTCAAAGGGATTGAGCAATGTCAGACAAGGTCACCAACGAGCTTATCTACGAAACCCTCACGCGGATTCAGGAAACGCTCGGACTACACACGCAATATCATCTCGAAACCACGGAACGGCTTGGTCTTCTCGGGCAGCGATATGCAAGCATCTCGCGGCGCGTCGATCGCATCGACGAACGCCTTGAACGCGTCGAGCGCAGACTCGACCTCGTCGAGACCTGAACCAGCCTTCGACAGACGTTTTCCGGAAGGCGTATTTCATATTCATTAGACTGCTGGACACGGCGCGACGGCATCGTGAACGGTGCCCCGTCTCATAAAAACAGGGAACCCGACCAATGAGCACAGTCATCAAGAACGGCACCATCGTCACCGCCGACCTCACCTACAAGGCGGACGTGAAGGTCGATGGCGGCAAGATCGTCGAGATCGGGCCCAACCTCTCCGGAACCGAAACGCTTGATGCCACCGGCTGCTACATCATGCCCGGCGGCATCGATCCGCACACCCATCTTGAAATGCCCTTCATGGGTACCTATTCCTCCGACGATTTCGACAGCGGCACACGCGCAGCGCTTGCCGGCGGCACCACGATGGTGGTCGATTTCGCCCTTCCCGCTCCCGGCCAGTCGCTGCTCGAGGCGCTCACCATGTGGGACAACAAGTCCACCCGCGCCAATTGCGACTATTCCTTCCACATGGCGATCACCTGGTGGAGCGAGCAGGTCTTCAACGAGATGAAGACGATCGTTCAGGACAAGGGTATCAATACCTTCAAGCACTTCATGGCCTACAAGGGCTCGCTGATGGTGAACGACGACGAGATGTTCGCCTCCTTCCAGCGTTGCGCCGAGCTCGGCGCCCTGCCGCTCGTCCACGCCGAAAATGGCGACGTCGTCGCCTCCATGTCGGCAAAGCTGCTCGCCGAAGGCAATAACGGCCCCGAGGCGCACGCCTATTCCCGCCCCGCCGAAGTCGAGGGCGAGGCCACCAACCGCGCCATCATGATCGCCGATATGGCCGGCTGCCCTGTGTATATCGTCCACACCTCCTGCGAACAGGCCCACGAAGCCATCCGCCGCGCCCGCCAAAAAGGCATCCGCGCCTATGGCGAGCCGCTGATCCAGCACCTGACGCTCGATGAGAGCGAATATTTCGACAAGGACTGGGACCACGCCGCCCGCCGCGTCATGTCGCCGCCCTTCCGCAACAAGCAGCACCAGGACAGTCTGTGGGCGGGGCTCGCCTCCGGCTCGCTGCAGGTGGTCGCCACCGATCACTGCGCCTTCACCACTGACCAAAAGCGCTATGGTGTCGGTGATTTCACCAAGATCCCCAACGGCACCGGCGGCCTGCAGGACCGCATGCCAATGCTCTGGGCCTACGGCGTCAACACCGGCCGCCTGACGATGAACGAATTCGTCGCGGTCACGTCGACGAACATCGCCAAGATCCTCAACATCTACCCCCGCAAGGGCGCCATCCTCATCGGCGCCGATGCCGACCTCGTGGTCTGGGACCCGAAGCGTTCCAAGACAATTTCGGCGAAGAGCCAGCAATCTGCCATCGATTACAACGTCTTCGAGGGCAAGCAAGTCACAGGCCTGCCGCGCTACACGCTGAGCCGCGGCGTTGTCGTCGTCGAGGAGGAGACGATGAAGACTCGCGAGGGCCATGGCGAATTTGTGAAGCGCGAGCCGGTCACGGCCGTCTCCAAGGCACTGTCGACCTGGAAGGAAATCACAGCGCCGCGCAAGGTCGAGCGTGCTGGCATTCCGGCAAGTGGGGTGTGAGAGACACGCATGAGGGGCACTGGCTTTAACACTTCATCTTCGTTTGACACGCCGCGACATCGTAAGCACGGCGGCGAAGACATGACGTGTGCCACCAAGACCCCTCCCCAACCCCTCCCCACAAGGGGGAGGGGCTATGCCGCACCGTATCGAACACGGTCAGCACGAGCGAGCGCCACGAGTCTTCTCCCCCCTTGTGGGGGAGATGGCCGGCAGGCCAGAGAGGGCCTTGGCTCACACCGGCACCAGCCTCTCCAGCTCCGGCAGCAGCACGACGCTCTCCTGCTCGTTGGGGTCGGTGCGCGCGATGATCGCCGTGCAGGGCGTGGTGCTGAGATTGGCCGGCAGGTGCGGCACGCCGGCGGGGATGTAGAACAGCTCACCGGCATGCACGACCACATGGTGCTCGAGGTCGTCGCCGTACCAGGTGTGCGCCTCGCCCGACAGCATGTAGATCGCCGTCTCATGTGCCTCGTGCAGATGCGCCTTGGCGCGTACACCGGGCGGGATGGTCAGAAGATGCATGCAGAGGCCCTTGGCGCCGACCGTCTCGGCGGCAATGCCCTGGAAATAGCTCAGCCCCTGCTTTCCGTCATAGGAATGGTCGGGGCGCACGATATGGCAGGTCGGTTTTGATGTCGCATCCATCGTCGTCCTCCTCAAAGCTTGCCGGCGCGGCCCAAACCGCCGCTCATGATATCACGCAAACCGCCGCCGCGCGGGGAAAACAGGATCGATCCGCATTGACGCAAGCTGCCTCCGTCGTATCCGCCAAGGATTTGTGTCTCACCTACCAGGCCAATGACGCGCCGGTGCATGCGCTGAGCAACGTCAACCTCGATGTCCGCAAAGGTGACTTCGTCTCCTTCATCGGCCCGTCGGGCTGCGGCAAGACCACCTTCCTGCGCGTCATCGCCGACCTGGAGAAGAAGACCTCGGGCGATATCACCGTCAACGGCATGACACCCGAGGAAGCCCGCAAGGCCCGCGCCTATGGTTATGTCTTCCAGGCGCCGGCGCTTTATCCTTGGCGCACGATCGACAAGAACATCGCGCTGCCGCTGGAGATCATGAACTACCCGGCCGATGAAAGGCAGAAGCGCATCGCCGAGGCGCTCGATCTCGTCGGTCTGACCGGCTTCGAGAAGAAGTTCCCCTGGCAACTCTCCGGCGGCATGCAGCAACGCGCCTCGATCGCCCGCGCGCTGGCCTTCGACGCCGACCTGCTTCTGATGGACGAGCCCTTCGGCGCGCTGGACGAAATCGTCCGCGACCATTTGAACGAGGAACTGCTGAAGCTCTGGGCCCGCACCAACAAGACCATCTGCTTCGTCACCCATTCGATCCCCGAGGCGGTCTATCTGTCGACCAAGATCGTCGTGATGTCCCCCCGCCCCGGCCGCGTCACCGACATCATCGACTCGCCGCTGCCCCGCGAACGCCCGCTCGATATCCGCGAGACGCCGGAGTTCCTCGAGATCGCCCACCGCGTGCGGGATGGGCTGAGAGCGGGGCACAGCTATGAGCATTGAACTTAAGACCCCTCCCCAACCCCTCCCCACAAGGGGGAGGGGCTTCATTGCCACCACCATCTCGAACACCAGAAGCGTTCCACATATTCGAGCTTTGCTGTGTTTCGCAGCGGGCGCCACGGGCCGGCCCCTCCCCCTTGTGGGGAGGGGTTGGGGAGGGGTCTAGATGCCACACTCCAACATCACCCCAAAAACTCGGGAACGAGCGAGACGCCTCCGCCGCGAACTGACCAAGGCGGAAGCCGCCATGTGGGACATGCTTCGAGACCTCCGCCCCTACGGCGCCCGCTTCCGCCGCGAAACGCCTGTCGGCCCCTATATCGCTGATTTCGCGTGGCTCTCCGCTCGACTGATCATCGAAGTCGATGGCGACAGCCATGAAACGGATCCCGGCCGCAGGCACGACAGCGCGCGCGACGCATTTCTACGCAACGAAGGCTTCACCGTGCTCCGCTTCGACAACGACCAGGTGCTGGATGGACCGGATCACGTTTTCATCCAGGTCCAGAACCATGCCGCCAAGTTCCTGAAGGAGCAAGCCGCATGACCCCCGACACCCTCAAGGACAAGATCATCCCTGTCACCACCATCCTGGCGGCCCTCGTCGCCATCTGGTACGTCGCGGCAATCCTGATGAACGCCCCCTTCCAGCGCGACATGGACACCCGCGCCAATGCGACGCCGACGACGATCGAGTTCATCGAGAAAACCCTGTCCCAGCCGAAACCCCTCCTGCCCGCCCCGCATCAGGTGGCCCAGAACGTTTTCGAGAACACCTTCCTGCGCAAGCTCTCCAGCAACCGCAGCCTCGTCTATCACGCAGGCGTGACGCTCTCCTCCACCGTGCTCGGCTTCACCCTCGGCACCCTGCTCGGCATCCTGATCGCCGTCGGCATCGTCCATATCAAGGCGCTCGACCGCAGCCTGATGCCGTGGATCATCACCTCGCAGACCATCCCGATCCTGGCGATCGCGCCGATGGTGATCGTCGTGCTTGGCGCCATCAACATCACCGGCCTCATCCCCAAGGCGCTGATCTCGACCTACCTCTCCTTCTTCCCCGTCACGGTCGGCATGGTGAAAGGCCTGCGCTCGCCCGAGATCATGCTGCTCGACCTGATGTGCACCTATAATTCGTCGGCCGCCCAGACCTTCTGGAAACTGCGCGTGCCGGCCTCCGTGCCCTATCTCTTCACCTCGATGAAGGTGGCGATCGCCGCCAGCCTCGTCGGCGCCATCGTCGGCGAGTTGCCGACGGGAGCGGTGGCCGGTATCGGCTCCAAGCTGCTCGCCGGCTCCTATTACAGCCAGACCATCGACATCTGGGCGGCGCTGATCGCCGGCTCACTGCTCGCGGCACTCCTGATCATGGTCGTCAGCATAGCCGCCAAGATCGTCGATCGCGCCATGGGCGGGAGGTCGGCATGAAGAACGCGTCCTGGCAGGCAATCGTCGCCCTCCTCCTCACCATTGCGACCGCTGCGACGCTGCCGCTGTTCTCCGCTGCGGCCGCAAAGCCTCCGTCGAGCGGCACAACCGCCATCATTCTCATCCTCATTGCGGCATCCGCGCTGATTTCGCTGTTGCCGCAATCGCGAACCAGCCGGTCGACCGTGCTCTTCATCGGCGCCCATGTCGGCGCCTGGATGCTGCTGTCGAGCCTTGGTGGCAATGAAGGCTTCGCGGCGAAGCCGTTCTTCCTCTTGATGGGCGCCTGCTGGCTGCTCGCCTGGCGCACAGTCAGCGAGATCGTCGAAATCAGAACCGCCTCGCGCGGCGACGACACTGCCCTGCGGCTGCTGGTACCCGCCATCTTCGGCGCCTGGATCCTGATCCTCTGGGAAACCGCCACACGCGGCGCCGGCATCCCCTTCGTGCTCTTGCCGCCGCCGAGCGCCATTGCCGGCCGCATCGTCGGATCGCTCCCGATCCTCGGCGACGACGTCAGGCAGACGATCTTGAAGGCCGTGCTGGCGGGATATGTCATCGGCTGTGGCGCCGGCTTCGTGGTCGCCATCCTCGCCGACCGCGTCGCCTTCCTGCGCCGTGGCCTGCTGCCGATCGGCAACATGGTCTCGGCCCTGCCGATGATCGGCATCGCCCCGATCATGGTCATGTGGTTCGGCTTCGACTGGCAGTCCAAGGCCGCCGTCGTCGTCATCATGACCTTCTTCCCGATGCTGGTGAACACCGTCGCCGGCCTTGCCGCATCCGGTCCGATGGAGCGCGACCTGATGCAGACCTACGCCTCGAGCTACTGGCAGACGCTTCTGAAGCTTCGGCTTCCGGCCGCCATGCCGTTCATTTTCAATGCATTGAAGATCAACTCGACGCTGGCGCTCATCGGTGCCATCGTCGCGGAGTTCTTCGGTACGCCGATCGTCGGCATGGGCTTCCGCATCTCCACCGAGATCGGGCGCATGAATGTCGACATGGTCTGGGCCGAAATCGCCGTCGCGGCGCTGGCTGGCTCGATCTTCTATGGCGTCGTCGCCCTCGCTGAGCGGGCGGTGACGTTCTGGCATCCGTCTATCCGTGGTGGCTAGGCGACGTCTATTCCCGGCACTGGGGCTGGGCATAACGAAAGAAAGAGGGAACAAGAAAATGAAAAAACTGGTTCTTGCAATGATGGCGAGCGCCATGGCGATGGCGGCAAGCCACGCGATGGCCGCCGACAAGGTGACGCTTCAGCTGAAGTGGGTCACCCAGTCGCAGTTCGCCGGCTACTACGTCGCCAAGGAGAAGGGCTACTACGAGGAAGAAGGCCTCGACGTCGACATCAAGCCGGGCGGTCCTGATATCGCGCCCGAGCAGGTGATTGCCGGTGGCGGCGCCGATGTGATCGTCGACTGGATGGGCGGCGCGCTGGTTGCCCGCGAAAAGGGCGTTCCGCTCGTCAACATCGCCCAGCCCTACCAGAAGTCGGGCATGGAACTGATCTGCCGCAAGGATGGCCCGATCAAGACCGAAGCCGACTTCAAGGGCCACACGCTCGGTGTCTGGTTCTTCGGCAACGAATATCCCTTCTTCGCCTGGATGAACAAGATCGGCCTGAAGACCGATGGCGGCAAGGATGGTGTCACGGTGCTGAAGCAGAGCTTCGACGTGCAGCCGCTCCTGCAGAAGCAGGCCGATTGCATCTCCGTCATGACCTATAACGAATACTGGCAGGCGATCGATGCCGGCTTCAAGCCGGAGGAACTGACGGTCTTCAACTACACTGAAATGGGCAACGACCTGCTCGAGGACGGCCTTTACGCCAACGAGGAAAAGCTCAAGGACCCGGCCTTCAAGGAAAAGATGGCCAAGTTCGTCAAGGCTTCGATGAAGGGCTGGAAGTATGCCGTCGAAAACCCCGACGATGCAGCCGAGATTGTCGTCGATGCCGGTGGCCAGGACGAAAACCACCAGAAGCGGATGATGAGCGAAGTCGCCAAGCTGATCGGCGACGGCACGGGCAAGCTCGACACCACGCTCTACGACCGCACCGCCAAGGCCCTGCTCGACCAGAAGATCATCACGAAGGAGCCCTCCGGCGCCTGGACGCATGACGTGACCGACGCGGCCGCGAAGTAAGCGCCTGCAATATGCACCTGAAACGCGCAGAGGCCACTCTGCGCGTTTTTTTGCGACCGGATCAAAAAAATCTCAGCGCATCTGTCGCATCCGTGTCTGGTCATCCGTCATAGGAATGACAGGATTGCGATCAACAAACCGAATGCCGGCATCACGGAATGGTGATTGATCTCAAGACCATCGATCACTAATGTGCGCCGCAAGGAATTATTTTCCGCCGGACTTGTGCGTGGAGCAAAACGATACCACCTACGAGTCGATTTGCCGACGAGGGTCATCTTACGAAGTAAGAGACGGCAATGATGCGGGAATATTTCTGAGCTTACTACGACGGGAGCAGGCCACCGCGAGCTGAGGACAACGCGCGAGTTTGGCCAACCTTTTCAAAGACTGGACCAAGACGCATGGTACGCATGACGCCTAAAACTCTACGCGCCTCCACCCTGATTGCGGCTGTTCTTGCCGCATCGGCCGCTTTCGCGCAGGAAAACCAGCCATCGAAGGCGCAGCAGAACCTGCCTGTGATCGTGGTCACGACCGCGGCCAGGCGCGCGCTGGTCGACCGCGTCATAGGCACCGGCACGATCCGCCCGATCGAGGAAGTCTATATCCAGCCCCAGGTCGAGGGTCTCTCCATCCGCTCGCTCAACGTCGATGTCGGCGACAAGGTCGAGGCCGACAGCACGCTTGCCACGCTGAACGAGGATGCCCTCGTGCTGCAGAAAGCGCAGATGATGGCGACCAAGGCGAAGGGTGAGGCTAGCCTCGCCCAGCTTCGCGCTCAGCTTCTGGAAGCCAAGGCCACGGCCGAGCAGGCCCGCCTGCAACAGGCGCGTTCGGCCGAGATGGGCAAGAAGGGCACGGTGTCTACCGCTCAGGTCGAACAGGCGGATGCCTCCGCCGCCACCGCCAATGCGCGCGTCAGCTCCGCCCAGCAGGCGATCGAAGTCGCCATCGCCGACCTCAAGGTCGTCGACAGCCAGATTGCCGACGCCGATCTCAAGCTCGCGCGCACCGCGGTAAAAACGCCTGTTGCAGGCGTGATCTCCGCCAAGAACGCCCGCATCGGCGCCATCGCCGCCGGCACTGGCGATCCGATGTTCACCGTCATCAAGGACAGCGCCATCGAACTCGTCGCTGAATTGTCGGAAACCGATATCCAGAAGATCAAGGTCGGCCAGCGTGCCATCGTCACGCTGTCGGGCAGCCGCACGAAGATCGAGGGCAAGGTCAGGATCGTCTCCCCGACGGTCGACCAATCCACCCGCCTCGGCCTCGTGCACATCTATATCGACGACGAGAGCGCGGCACGCTCCGGCATGTATGCCAGCGCCGACATCATCGTTGCCGAGAAAGACAACATCGCCCTGCCGCTGGCGGCGGTCACCACCGGCCGCAACGGCTCGACCGCCCGCAAGGTCGAGGATGGCGTCGTCAAGCAGGTGAAGGTTACCACCGGCATCCAGGACGGCGGCTTCGTCGAGATCGCCGAGGGTCTCAAGGAAGGCGACACCGTCGTCGCCAAGGCCGGCGCCTTCGTGCGCGATGGCGACAAGATCACACCCGTCACCGAAGCCGTATCGGCACAATCGAACTGACCGAGGCTAATCCATGAATTTCTCCGCATGGTCGATCCGAAATCCGATTGCGCCCCTGCTCGGCTTCGTGCTGCTGCTTTTCGTGGGCATCCAGGCCTTCTACCAGCTGCCGATCACCCGCTTCCCCAATATCGACGTCCCCGTCGTTTCCATCACCGTAACGCAGAGCGGTGCTTCGCCGGCCGAACTCGAAATGCAGGTGACCAAGGAGGTCGAGGACGCGGTCGCATCCATCAGCGGCATCGATGAAATCCAGTCGACGGTCACCGACGGCCAGTCGCAGACCGTCGTCGTCTTCCGCATCGAAAAGCCGACTGCGGAAGCAGTCCAGGACACCAAGGACGCGGTCGACAAGATTCGCAGCGACCTTCCTGCTGGCATCGAGGAGCCGATCGTCAGCAAGGTCGATGTCGAAGGACAGGCGATCCAGACCTTTGCAGTCTCCTCCCCCAACATGACGCTCGAGGAACTGTCCTGGTTCGTCGATGACACCGTCAAGCGCGCGCTCCAGGGCCAGCCCGGCATCGGCCGTATCGACCGCTACGGCGGCGCCGACCGTGAAGTGCGTGTCTCGCTCGATCCCGGCAAGCTCGACGCCTACGGCATCACCGCTGCCGACGTGAACCAGCAACTGCGCGGCACCAACGTCAACCTCGGCTCCGGCCGTGGCCAAGTCGCCGGCAACGAGCAGACGATCCGCACGCTCGGCGACACACGCGACGTCTCGCAGCTCAACACGACAACCATAAGCCTGCCCAACGGCCGTTTCGTCAAGCTCTCCGAGCTCGGCAGGATTGAGGACACTTTCGAGGAGCAGAAGTCTTTCTCGCGTTTCAACGGCACGCCGTCGGTCACCTTCGCAGTGTTCCGCGCCAAGGGCGCCAGCGAAGTCTCGGTCGCCGAAACCGTGTCGGAAAGCCTGACGGAAATCCGCAAGGCCAATCCCGACGTCAAGATCGAGATGGTGGACGACAGCGTCTACTTCACCTACGGCAACTACGAAGCAGCCCTTCATACGTTGATCGAAGGCTCGATCCTCGCCGTCATCGTCGTCTTCCTCTTCCTGCGCAACTGGCGCGCGACGCTGATCGCCGCCGTAGCGCTCCCCTTGTCGGCCATCCCGACCTTCTGGATCATGGATATCATGGGGTTCTCTTTGAACCTCGTGAGCTTCCTCGCGCTGACGCTGGCAACCGGTATTCTCGTCGACGACGCCATCGTCGAGATCGAGAACATCGCCCGCCATATCAAGATGGGCAAGACGCCCTACAGGGCAGCGCTTGAAGCAGCGGACGAAATCGGCCTCGCCGTCATCGCCACCAGCTTCACGATCATCGCCGTCTTCGTGCCGGTGTCGTTCATGCCTGGCATCGCCGGGCAGTATTTCATCCAGTTCGGCCTGACGGTCGCCTTCTCGGTCTTCTTCTCGCTTGTCGTGGCGCGTCTCATCACCCCGTTGATGGCCGCCTATCTGATGCGCTCGGAAGACGGCATGGAAGACCATCAGGACAATGACGGCTGGATCATGCGCGGCTATACCCGCCTGGTCACCGGCACCACGCGCAAGTGGTACTGGCGCTACACGACGCTGCTCTGCGCCATCGCCTTCCTGATCGGCTCGATGATGTTGCTCAGCCGCGTGCCCGGCAGCTTCATGCCGCCGGACGATTCCTCGCGCGTCGTCCTTTCCGTCGAACTGCCGCCGAACGCCACGCTCGAGGACACGGCAGCTGCCTCCACCAAGGTCTATGACGCGGTGCGCGGGATCGACGGCGTGGAAAGCGTCTTCGTTCTCGGCGGCGCCTCGCCCAAGGGCGATCTCGAGCTTCGCCGTGCAACCGTGCGCGTCATCCTCGGCAACATAGATCATTCGCTGCTCAAAACCCTCGTCAACAAGGGCCTCGGCGGGCTCCCCGTCATCGGCAATCTCGTGCCGAAGATGGAAGACCACGGCCGGACGCGTCCCCAGTGGGATGTCGAGAAGGACATCTTCGCCGCCGTCCGCGGTATCCCTGACGTGCGCATCTCCAAGGTCAACGACCGCGCCGAGCGCGATCTCTCCTTCAACTTCCTCTCCACCAATGAGGATGATCTGAACGAGGCTGTGAGCCTGCTGGAATCGAAGCTGCGCGCGTCGCCGATCCTCGCCAACGTCTCATCCGAAGGCGCCCTGCCCCGTCCGGAACTGCAGATCCGCCCGCGCATGGCCGAAGCCTCCCGGCTCGGCATAACGCCGCAGCAGATCTCCGAGACGGTCCGCGTCGCCACCATCGGCGATATCGACGCCAACCTCGCCAAGATCTCGCTCGACGACCGGCAGATCCCGATCCGCGTGCAGGCCTCGCTCGATGTCCGCCGCGATCTGGCTGCCATCCGCGCCATCAAGATCAAGACGGCGAGCGGCGCCAGCGTTCCGCTCTACAGCGTCGCCGATGTCGACTATTCGGAAGGCCCGAGCTCGATCAAGCGCAACAACCGCAACCGCGTCGTCGCCATCGGCTCCGACGTGCCCTTCGGCACGGCGCTCGATACCTCGACCGCCGAGTTCAAGCGCATTGTCTCCGAAACCGAGCTGCCGAAGAGCGTGCATCTGGCCGAAAGCGGTGACGCCAAGGTTCAGGGCGAAATGGTCCAAAGCTTCGGCAATGCCATGCTGATGGGCCTGATGCTGGTTCTGGTCGTGCTGATCCTGCTCTTCAAGGATGTGATCCAGCCCTTCACCATCCTCTTCTCACTGCCGCTTGCGATCGGCGGCGTGGCGGTGGCGCTGATCATCACCCAGAACGCGCTCTCCATGCCCGTGCTCATCGGTATCCTGATGCTGATGGGTATTGTCACCAAGAACGCAATCCTGCTCGTCGATTTCGCGATCGAGATGAAGCGGCATGGCATGGAGCGTGTCGAAGCCGTGGTGGAAGCCGGCCGCAAGCGCGCCCGGCCGATCATCATGACCTCGATTGCCATGTCGGCGGGCATGCTTCCCTCGGCGCTCGGCGTCGGCGAAGGCGGCTCGTTCCGCGCGCCGATGGCAATCGCCGTGATCGGCGGCATCATCGTCTCCACGGTGCTGTCGCTGGTGGTCGTTCCCTCATTCTTCCTGATCATGGACGATCTCTCCCGCCTGCTCGGCTGGATGTTCGGCCGCCTTGTCGGCAGGAAGGACGAGGAGGAGCTGCCGCTATCCCGCGAGGAACTCACGCAGGCTGTCGGCTCGCTCGACGACCGCGTCAGCGCCATCGAGAAGCCGGATGGCAAGCGCGGCAAATCGGGCGGCAACGTCGTCCGCCTACCGCCCTTCGCGGCGGAGTAACGCCTGCGAAAAAGCTGAAAGCCGTGGCCTCAACCGCCACGGCTTTTTTGTTGCCCCTTGCTTGATCTCGATCAATCTGGCGCGGCCGCCCTTTGGCTATCCTTAGCAGCATCGAATGTTTGCATTGCCCGCTGGATCGACCAGGGAGGATTGGATGAACACAGCCTTGAGACTCACCGCTTCGCAAAAAGCCATGCTCGCCGAGACCACGCTTGCAGCGGGTCTCAACGGCGAACAACGCCGGGCGCTTGTCGCCTGCGCCGCCATGGTCGCCTACCAGGCGGAAGACATCCTGTTTCACGAGAATGAAGAGGCGCGTTATTTCTATTGCGTGCTCGGCGGATATGTCAGGCTATATCGGCTTGGCAGTGATGGCCGCGAGGCGGATATCAGGATCTGCGAACCCGGCGAGAGCTTTGGCGAGTGCCTCATCATCGACGGCGAGCATTATTACTACCACGCCCAAGCGACGGAACACACCGTGCTCGCGCGCTTCGATCTTCGCGCCGTCAGGCAGTTGCTGGACGAGCAGCCGCGCATTGCCACGGCGATGATGCGCAGCTTGTCGCAACACCTGCTTTCGACCATGGATTGCCTGGCAAGCAACCGCATGGAAACCGCGCCGCAGCGTGTCGCCCACTATCTGCTGGAGAACTGCCTGCCGGAAGGTGCCACGGCATCGCTACGTCTGCCCTTTCAGAAGAGCCTGCTCGCCCGCAAGCTGGGGCTTGCCCCGGAAGCCCTGTCGCGGGCCTTCTCGGCATTGCGCCCGGCCGGCGTGACGGTGCGCGGCCGCGCCATCGCCATCAGCGACATCAATGCCCTGAGACAGGTGTAGCGCCGCGAGCGACGCTACCGCCGATCAGAGGCCACCATGCTCCTTGAGGAAGCTGACGATCGCACCGATACCGTCGCCACGCTTCATGTCTGAGAACACGAATGGGCGCGTTTCGCGCATGCGGGTCGCATCCCGGTCCATCACATCGAGATCGGCGCCGACATAGGGAGCCAGATCCTTCTTGTTGATGACGAGCAGGTCGGACTTGGTGATGCCAGGACCGCCCTTGCGCGGGATTTCTTCGCCTTGGCAGACCGAGATGACATAGATCGTGATATCGGCGAGATCGGGAGAGAAGGTCGCCGCCAGATTGTCGCCGCCCGATTCGATGAAGACAACGTCGAGGTCAGGGATGCGCTCATTGAGACCGGCGATCGCCTGCAGGTTGATCGTCGCATCCTCGCGAATGGCCGTGTGCGGGCAACCGCCCGTTTCCACGCCGACGATGCGATCGGACGACAGCGCCTGCATGCGCATCAGCGCTTCCGCGTCCTCCTTGGTGTAGATATCGTTGGTGACGACGGCGACGGAATACTCGTCGCGCATCGCCTTGCAAAGTTTCTCCGTCAGCGCCGTCTTGCCGGAACCGACCGGTCCGCCGATGCCGACCCGCAATGGACCATTTCCTGATTTCATGTCCTGAACTCCAATAGAATTCGATCATATCGTGGCAGCGGCACCGCTGCCACTGGCAAATGACGCAGGCGCATTGCGCGCCTACGACCGAAACAGCCGCGTCCCCTGAACCTCATGACGAAGCGGCATCATATCAGCCTGGATCGTCGCAGATCCCAAGTCGTCGAGCGTCGAGATCGCCGCCTTGCCCGCAATATCCGCAATCAACCCTTCCAGCGAGGCAAGGATGGCGACCCCATCCTTCTGCCCTGAGACGCCAAGACGGATGCCGGCGGAAACCGCCTGCGAAAGATAGGCGTGCAGAAAAGCAGCCACGGCCTTCTCCGCCGGTATCCCATGCGCGCCGGCGACAGCACCGACGGCAACCGGATAAGCAACGCTCGACGGCAACCGGACCAACACCGCATCCGGCCACGCCCGCGCGGCGGCGAGAAATGCATCGCCAAGCAGCATCGTCTCCTGGTGGCGCTCCCGCGAACCGGCCAGAGCCTCTGCAAGCTCGGCGACCTCGAGGAGACGCGCCGCCTCCGCTTGACCGCGATGGCTTTCGGCAAGCAGCACGACGTCGTTCCACACCGAGCCCCGCGTGATCGCGGTCGCCGCCCAATCGGAAAGCGAGGCCGGATCGGTCACCAACCCGTCATGCGCCGCCCTCTCCAATCCGCCCGAATAGGCGAAGGAGCCGACGGGGAAGGCCGGCGACAGCCAGGCCATCAACCGCAGAAGCGCCTGGAGATCGCTGTTCTCGCTCATCTCGGCTCAGTCGTGCGCGTGGTGGTGATGGCCGTGATCGTGGCCATGCGAATGGCTGCCATGGGAATGATAGGCGCCGCGCGCCGGCTGGAACGGCTCCGTGACCTCGTTCACCTCCGCGCCCAGCCCTTCCAGCATCGCACGGATCACATGGTCGCGCAGGATCAGGATGCGGTCTTCCTCGATCTGCGCGCCGAGATGCCGGTTGCCGAGGTGCCAGGCCAGCTCAATCAGGTGAAGGCGATCACGCGCCTTGATCTCGAACAGCTTCTCGTCGGCGGCAACGATTTCCACCAGCTCGCCGTCACCGAGAACCAGCATGTCGCCGCTCGAAAACAGCACCGCTTCCTTCAGATCGAGCATGACCATCTCGCCATTGTCGAGATGCAGCAGCTTGCGGCGAAGATGCCTCAGATCATGCGGAAGCACGACCTTGCTGCTCGGATGTGAGGATGGCGTGCCGGCGGGGAGATAGGAGGTAATGTACTGCATGACGGGTCCGTTCTTCTTGGTCATGAGACCATGCAAAATAGCCCCTCTCCTTGCAAGCGATAAAGCGTGCGCGGAGACGATGGCCGCCCTTAATTCACGCGTGCCGAAGCTGCTCGAAATCCACCGCGGCGGCATCGTCGGCCACGCCCTCGCAAACGTGCTCACGCCAAGCGGCGCGCAAGCCCTCGTGTTCGTGCACCACACGGTTCCGCCCTAGAGCTTTAGCGAGATAGAGCGCCTTGTCGGCGGAAACGTAGACCGCCTCCTTCTGCCGCCCGGGCTGGAACTCGGCGATGCCGGCAGACACGGTAAGCGATACCTCGTGGCCAGCAGCCAGGATCGGCGTTTCGGCAAGCTTGGCGCAGACGGAACGAATCTGTTCCGTCCGATCCTCGGGCAACGCGCCAAAGACGATCGCCCCAAACTCCTCTCCGCCCAGCCGTGCCGCCACCGCGTTTTCGCTGAAAGCGGCCGACAGCTCTGCGGCGACCGCGATGATCACCGCATCGCCGCAGGCGTGACCGAAGCGATCGTTGATCGCCTTGAAGCGGTCCACGTCGAAGATCGCAAGGCACGCCTCGCCCTCGACACTTTCTAGCGCTTCTGTAAAGGCACGGCGGTTGAGCAGACCGGACAGTTCATCCGTGCGGCTGAGCCGCTCGAAAGCGGCACGCGACACGCTGACCTGATGCAACGCGAAGCCGGCGATCAGGGACAGCACGCCCGATACCGCGCCGCCGATCAGCCAAGTGAAGACGACGCCGTAAACAATGGCCTCGGACAGTGGAACCGGCAGAACACTTGCCCATGCCAGTACCGGCAGCACCAGGCAGATCACCACTGATGACAGCATCACCGCCACGAAACTCATCTTGAGTGCGAATGCGTAAACTGTACGGCGATCCTGAAAATCGCCCAGCTCAGACTGGAGTAGAATTTCCATCCGAATCGACCTTGTCTCCCGCGCCAAGTCTATTGATTAGATGCCAATTGCTGCCGAGCCTTTAAGGGATCTGTTAAGATTTGAATGAATTGCGCCGCGTTGCGTTAGGATAATGGCGTTCAATTGAAAGCGTGCGTGAAGCGCTTGAATCAAGCCCGCAAACCGGACTTTCAACACGCTGATTTTCCATGAATATTTAAGATGTCGAAACCACCTACGCCTTTCGAAGGCGTCCTATTTGGTGGTAGCGCGGCCCCGCGATTTTCAACTGAAAATATCACCCACCCACAAATGGTGGTGACCGGCCGGCGCGCAAAAGCACCGACCGGCAATCGGATTGATTCAATACATGAAGTAGCGCTGCGCCATCGGCAGCGAGGTCGCCGGCTCGCAGGTGAGCAGCTCGCCGTCGGCGCGCACCTCGTAAGTCTCCGGATCGACCTCGATATGCGGCGTCAGGTTGTTATGGATCATCGAGGCCTTGGAGATGCCGCCGCGCGTGTTCTTGACGGCGACGAGGTCCTTGGCGACGCCGAGGCGGCCCTTCAGGCCGGCATCGAGCGAGGCCTGAGAAACGAAGGTGACCGACGAGTTGGTGCGCAGCTTGCCATAGGCGGCGAACATCGGGCGGTAGTGCATCGGCTGCGGCGTCGGGATCGAGGCGTTCGGGTCGCCCATCGGCGCCGCCGCGATCGAGCCGGCGAGCAGCACCATCTCCGGCTTCACACCGAAGAAGGCCGGATTCCACAGCACGAGGTCGGCGCGCTTGCCGACTTCGATCGAGCCGATCTCGTGGCTGACGCCCTGGGCGATCGCCGGATTGATCGTGTATTTGGCGATGTAGCGGCGGACGCGGAAGTTGTCGTTCTCGCCCGTCTCCTCCTTCAGCCGGCCGCGCTGGCGCTTCATCTTGTCGGCTGTCTGCCAGGTGCGGATCGCGACTTCGCCGACGCGGCCCATGGCCTGGCTATCGGACGAGATGATCGAGAAGGCGCCGATATCGTGCAGGATGTCTTCGGCCGCGATCGTTTCCTTGCGGATGCGGCTTTCGGCAAACGCGATATCCTCGGGGATCGACGGCGACAGGTGGTGGCAGACCATCAGCATGTCGAGATGCTCGGCGACAGTGTTGACCGTGTAGGGCCGCGTCGGGTTGGTGGACGACGGAATGACGTTGGACTGGCCGCAAATCTTGATGATATCGGGCGCGTGCCCACCGCCCGCGCCCTCGGTGTGGAAGGCGTGGATGGTGCGGCCCTTGAGCGCCCCGATCGTATCCTCGACGAAGCCGCTCTCATTCAGCGTGTCGGTGTGGATCATCACCTGGATATCGTATTCGTCGGCCACCGAGAGGCAGCAGTCGATCGCAGCCGGCGTCGTGCCCCAGTCCTCGTGCAGCTTCAGCGAAGACGCGCCGGCAAGCACCATCTCTTCAAGCGCGGCCGGCAGCGAAGCATTGCCCTTGCCGGCAAGTGCCAGGTTCATCGGGAAGCCGTCGAAGCTCTCGATCATCCGCTCGATATGCCAGGCGCCGGTGCAGGTGGTGGCGAGCGTGCCGTGCGCCGGGCCGGAGCCGCCGCCGAGCATGCAGGTGATACCAGACATCAGCGCTTCCTCGATCTGCTGCGGGCAGATGTAGTGGATATGCGCATCCATGCCGCCGGCGGTAATGATCTTGCCCTCGCCGGCGATCGCCTCGGTCGAGGGACCAACAATGATGTTGACGCCAGGCTGCGTATCGGGATTGCCGGCCTTACCGATGGCATGGATGCGGCCGTTCTTCAGGCCGATATCGGCCTTGACGATGCCGGTGTGGTCGATGATCACGACATTGGTGATAACGGTATCGACCGCTCCTTGCGCCCGCGTTGCCTGGCTCTGCCCCATGCCGTCACGGATGACCTTGCCGCCGCCGAACTTCACCTCTTCGCCATAGGTGGTGAAATCCTTCTCGATCTCGATGAAGAGCTCGGTATCGGCAAGGCGGACCTTGTCGCCGGTGGTCGGGCCGAACATGCCGGCATAGGCGGCGCGGGAAATCTTGTAAGGCATGGGTCAGGCTCCTTGGGAGGACGAACGGGATGCGGACGGATAAAACCGCGTGACGCGGCCGGCGGCGACGTAAGCGTCGACGAGCTGCCTTTCGGCGGCGAAGGGATGCCACTCCCAGCCTTGATGGCCGAAGCCGGCAAGCGCGATCGGGGCATCGGGAAATCGGTTCATGACCTCGGATATCACGATCATGCCGCTGCTCGGCACGACGTAAGGCGCGGGATCGAATGCAGCCAGCGCCTGATCGACGCCTTCATGAATCACTTTGTCAACGACCACATGCGCCTTGCCAGCATCGTCGCAGAAGCTGTTGAATTGACTCGTGTAATCGTCGCAGAAATCATCGAGTTCGGGATGCGACAGGGCCAGCGGCGCACGCAAATCCGCGAACTTCTCCGGATCGCGCACGCTCCAGATTTCAGCGGCTTCGACGACGGCGGGATGCGCGCGCCACGCCTCAGAAGACAGCATCGCCTTGGCGGGACGGCCGGTATTGCAGACCGCAACGACATCCGTGCGGCCGGGGCTCGCCTCATAGGATCGGCATTCGTTGAAGCGAATGACGAAGCCGGCGGCGGCAACCGCGGTCGCTCCCTCCACACCGATCTCACCATTGCCGACGATCATGATGCTGTCTGCCACCTCAGTTGCTCATCGCGTCTTCGAGCGTCTTGAGCTCCTTGGTCCTGGCATCGGTCACGTTGGCGATGCAGCCGGCAACCAGCATTGGCTCCATCGTGCCGCCACGCGCCTGGAAGCCGGCCGCTTCGCACTGAGCGTCGCGATAGGCAATCCACGCGCGCTGCGCCGTAACCAGCGCCTTCTCGGCGCCCTTCATGTTGTCATCCTGATCGCTATCGACGGCGACCATGGCGGCACGGGTCTTCTTGTACTGGGCGTTGAGCGCCTTGTCGGCATCGTCCTGCCGCGCCCGCTCGCAGAGCGTCATGTCCGTCTGCGTGGTCGGGCTGGTGCAATCGAGATCCTCGGCACTGGCGCCACCGGCCGCCATCAGCACCAGCAAGCCAAAGCCTATCGGCATAAAGAAACGCATCATCTCCTCCCGAGACATGATCACAGCTTGCCCATCACCAGCTGGCGGAAGCCGTAGACTTCGCGCTTGCCGGATAGCGGGATCAGCGTCACCGAACGCGTCTGCCCCGGCTCGAAGCGCACGGCCGTGCCGGCGGGAATATCGAGCCGCATGCCATGCGCCTTCTCGCGATCGAAGGAGAGCCCGGCATTGGTTTCGCCGAAGTGATAGTGGCTGCCGACCTGCACCGGACGGTCGCCGGTATTCGACACCTCGATGGTGACGGTCGGCGCGCCGGCATTGAGTTCGATTTCGCCTGGTGCGGCAATGATTTCGCCTGGGATCATGATTTTCTCCTCACGCAGCCTTCACGGGCGCGCAGCCCTCGGCCTTCAGTACGCGTTTCGTCGATGCCGGGTTGTTGATGAGTTTTGCCGCTGGCCGGACCGGCCGCCGTACGAGCTCGCCGCCGCAGTTGGGGCAAACGCCTGACAGCACTGTCTCGGCGCAGGGAGCGCAATAAGTACACTCGAAGCTACACATCATTGCTTCCCGGCTCTCGGGCGGCAGATCCCGGTCGCAGCACTCGCAATTGGGGCGAAGTTCGAGCATGGCGACCTCAGCGGATCGGTTCGTGAACGGTCACAAGCTTCGTTCCGTCAGGGAACGTCGCTTCCACCTGCACGTCATGGATCATCTCGGCGATACCGTCCATCACCTGGTCGCGACCGATGACATGGGCGCCGGCTTCCATGAGCTCGGCCACCGGCCGGCCGTCACGCGCGCCCTCGACGACGTAGTCGGTAATGAGCGCGATCGCCTCGGGATAGTTGAGCTTGACGCCACGCTCCAGCCGCCGCCGCGCGACCATCGCCGCCATCGAAATCAACAGCTTGTCTTTTTCTCTCGGTGTGAGGTTCATCGTGCATCCATCTGCTTGAACTAGAGATTCCAGACTTTCGGCACAGGCGCGCCGTTGCGCAAGGCTGAAATGATCGGGATCAGGATTTTTCGAAGTGCGAAGCCATCCGACGCCGCCAGCCGAACGACGAGCTTGCCCGCCCAGCAGCTTGCGCCGCCCATATGACCGTCGAGCAACGGCCTGACCGCATTGAGATAGCCTTCCGCCTGCGGCCCGACATAAAGCAACGTCGCGAAGGCGACCTTGCCCGATAGCACCGCCTGCTCCCGCGTCAGCATCTGGACCTCGCCTGCGAGCCTCAGATCCTCGGCATGGCAGAGCCGGCCTTCTCTGCGGATGCGCCAGCGGTCGCGGAACAGACCTGAGACAACCGCCTCGCCCATCGCCTTGCGCCCGAGCAGGATCGCTTCCACGGCCAAAAACTCCGCGCCCTCGTCGAGATCGACGTCCAGCCGGCGATAGAGCGAGGAGCGGTCGAAGAGAATGGTTTCCTGCGGCAGCCAGTCGACGCGTGCATCGGCGCCGACCTGAATCTTGGTGGTGATCTCGGCGGTGCCGGCGGAAGCCTTGTAGATCTTCTCGCAGGCCTGCGTGGTCACGTCGATGCGTGTGCCGGGACCGGCCACAACGCTCCAGTCCATGCGGTCGCCGCCAGTGAGACCACCGGCCGTATTGATGATGACGGCCTCCATCGAGGCATCGAAGGTATCCGGCAGCCGGATCTTTGCCGCGCCCTCCTGATAGAGCTCACGGATGCGCGTACGCCCGCCCAGCGACTTCGCGGCCAGATGCCCGCGGCCTTCTGCCCTTTGCGGTCTCGTGGCTGCCGCGGCGTTCGTCATTCCATGCCCTTTTCATGCCGCCGGTTTGCCCGGCCGTTCTCATTCAATCTTGTAACCGATTGAAAGCAAGCAATTTCCATGCCGCGCGCTGGACGCGGCAATCGCGGCACAGGCCAGCCGGGCGCACTACGACCCCGTGCCTCTAAAAGCGGCGAATGCCGATCAGACGGTCAGATGCCGGCGTGCCTCTGATGTATCCAGCGTCTCCGCCAGCCCCTCATGCACGATCTCGCCGCGATCCATGATGTAGACGTAGTCGGCGAGTTCGCGGCAGAAATCGAGATACTGCTCGACCAGCAGGATCGCCATGCCGGTACTGTCCCGCAGATAGCGGATCGCCCGGCCGATATCCTTGATGATCGACGGCTGGATGCCCTCGGTCGGCTCGTCGAGAACAAGGATCTTCGGCCGCGTCACCATGGCCCGGCCGATCGCCAGCTGCTGCTGCTGCCCACCCGACAGATCGCCGCCGCGCCGCCCGAGCATGGTCTGCAGCACGGGAAACAGACTGAAGATATCGTCGGGGATGTTCTTGTCGCGGCGCGGAAGCGGCGCAAAGCCGGTCTCGAGGTTCTCCTTCACCGTCAGCAACGGAAAGATTTCGCGCCCCTGCGGAACGTAACCGATCCCCTGCTTTGCCCGCGCGTATGGCGCAAGCCCGTTGAGCTTGGTGTCATTGAACGTCACCGTACCCGCCGACAGCGGATGCTGGCCGGTGACGGCGCGCAGCAGCGAACTCTTGCCGACGCCGTTGCGGCCGAGCACGCAGGTGATCTTGCCCATCTCAGCCTTCAGCGAGATGCCGCGCAGCGCTTGCGCCGCGCCATAGTGGAGGTTTGCGTTTTCGACGGTCAGCATGGTGCCATCTCCTGGCGAATTGCGGATGGAAAGACCCCTCCCCAACCCCTCCCCACAAGGGGGAGGGACTGAGCTGCGGCCACGGCTTCAGCGTACATCCTCCCAGGAAGTATCGAGCGGGTCTGGCAGAAAGGGTTCGCCCTGGTTAAGCCCCTCCCCCTTGTGGGGAGGGGTTGGGGAGGGGTTTCGCCTGCAATAAAGAGCGCCAACATCCCTCACCGCCCCAGATAATTCTCGATCACCTTTGGATCGGAACTGACGAAATCGATCGACCCCTCGGCGAGCACCGAGCCCTCTGCCAGACACGTCACCTTGACCCCAAGATCGCGGATGAACCCCATGTCGTGCTCGACGACCACGACGGACCGCGTCTTGGCGATCTCCTTGAGCAGGATAGCCGTCTCAGCCGTCTCAGCATCGGTCATCCCGGCCACCGGCTCGTCGACCAGCAACAGCTTCGGCTCCTGCGCGAGCAGCATCCCGATCTCCAGCCATTGCTTCTGCCCGTGGCTGAGATTGGCGGCAAACTCATCCCGGCGATGCGTCAGCCGAACGGTCGCCAAAATCTCGTCGATGCGCGCGCGATCCTCCGCGGACAGTCGATAGAACAGCGTCGAAAACACCCCGCGCCGGCGGTTCAACGCCAGTTCGATATTGTCCCAGACCGTGTGGCTCTCGAACACCGTCGGCTTCTGGAACTTGCGGCCGATGCCGAGCTGGGCGATGTCTGCCTCGTCGAGCTTGGTGAGATCCGTCTGACCGTTGAAGAACACCTCGCCGCTATCCGGCCGGGTCTTGCCGGTGATGATGTCCATCATCGTCGTCTTGCCGGCGCCGTTCGGGCCGATGATGGCGCGAAGCTCCCCGGGCTCGATAACGATGGAGAGCGAATTCAGCGCCTTGAAGCCATCGAAGGAGACGGAGACGTTGTCGAGATAGAGAACGCTGTTGGGTTTGACGTCAGGGATCATGGCGCTCACTCCGCGGGCTGGATTTCTGCATCGACACCGTCTTCGCGCTTTGCGGGCGGCGTGTCGCTGGAGGATGGCTTGCGCTTGCCGATATATTGGCCGATCGTGCCGACGATGCCCTTGGGCAGGAACAGCGTTACCGCCACGAACAGGCCGCCAAGCGCGAAGAGCCAGAATTCGGGGAAGAGGCCGGTAAAGATCGTCTTGCCGCCGTTGACCATGATCGCGCCGATGATCGGCCCGATCAGCGTCGAGCGACCGCCGACCGCAGTCCAGATGACGACTTCGATCGAGTTGGCCGGCGCGAATTCGCCGGGATTGATGATGCCCACCTGCGGCACGTAGAGCGCGCCGGCAATCCCCGCCATCATCGCCGAGACAACGAAGGTGAAGAGCTTGAAATGCTCGACCCGGTAGCCGAGGAAGCGGGTGCGGCTTTCCGCGTCGCGCACGCCGACCAGCACCTTGCCGAACTTCGAGCGCACGATGGCCGACGCGATCAGCAGCGACAGCGCCAGAAAGATCGCGGTGGCGGCGAAGAGGGCGGCGCGGGTGCCGTCGGCCTGGATGTTGTAGCCGATGATGTCCTTGAAGTCGGTGAGGCCGTTATTGCCGCCGAAGCCCATGTCGTTGCGGAAGAAGGCGAGCAGCAGGGCGTAGGTCATCGCCTGGGTGATGATAGAGAGATAGACGCCGTTGACGCGGCTGCGGAAGGCGAACCAGCCGAACACGAAGGCGAGCAGCCCCGGCACGACGAGCACCATCAGCGCCGCGAACCAGAAATGATTGAAGCCATACCAGAACCACGGTAGCGCCTTGTAGTTCAGGAACACCATGAAGTCCGGAAGGATCGGGTCGCCGTAGCTGCCGCGCGTGCCGATCTGGCGCATCAGATACATGCCCATCGCATAGCCGCCGAGCGCGAAAAAGGCGCCGTGACCGAGCGAGAGAATGCCGCAGAAACCCCAGACGAGATCGAGCGCCAGCGCCAGAAGTGCATAGGTCAGATATTTGCCGAACAGCGACATGATGTAGGTCGGGATGTGCAGCGGGCTTGTCACAGGCGTCATCAGGTTCAGGACCGGCACCAACACGGCGAGCGCCAGCAGGATGACGAGTGCGACGACGATCTTGCGATCGAGAGACCGGAGAAGGAAGGCCGTAATCATGCTTCCACCGCCCTTCCTTTGAGTGCGAAGAGCCCACGCGGCCGCTTCTGGATAAAGAGAATGATGAGGACGAGCACCAGGATCTTGCCGAGCACCGCCCCCGCGAAGGGCTCGAGGAACTTGTTGACGACGCCGAGCGATAGCGCGCCGACAAGCGTCCCCCACAGATTGCCAACGCCGCCGAACACCACGACCATGAAGCTGTCGATGATGTAGCTCTGGCCGAGATTGGGCGAGACGTTATCGATCTGCGAAAGCGCCACGCCCGCCATGCCGGCGATGCCGGAGCCGAGCGCGAAGGTGAAGGCATCGACCCAGCCGGTGCGAATACCCATCGACGAGGCCATGCGGCGGTTCTGTGTGACCGCGCGCATCTGCAGGCCGAAGGCAGAACGCTTCAGCAGCATCAGCAGCGTGACGAACACCGCCATCGAGAAGACGATGATCCACAGACGGTTCCAGGTGATCGACAGGCCGCCGAGCTCGAAGGCGCCCGACATCCAGCTCGGATTGCGCACCTCGCGGTTGGTCGGCCCGAAGATCGACCGCACCGCCTGCTGCAGGATGAGCGACACGCCCCAGGTGGCAAGCAGCGTTTCCAGCGGTCGGCCGTAAAGGTAGCGGATGACGACGCGCTCGATGACGAGCCCGACGAAACCGGTGAAGATGAAGGCGGCCGGAACGGCAAAGGCCAGCGAATAGACTTCGAGGCCCGGGAAAGTCGAGGCGATATATTGCTGCACGACATAGGTCGTGTAGGCGCCGATCATCACCATCTCGCCATGCGCCATGTTGATGACGCCCATGACCCCGAAGGTGATGGCAAGGCCGATGGCGGCGAGCAGCAGCACCGAGCCGAGCGACAGCCCGTACCAGACATTCTGCACCACGTCCCAGAGCGCCAGACTGCGGTTGATGCCGTTGATATGCGTCTGGATCTCGCCCTTGAGTTCTTCGGGCGCGGTCGCCATCGCCGTCGTCAGGATCGTCAGCGCATTGCGGCCGCCGCGCGCGGCGATGGTGTCGATGGCCGACTTTTTGTCCTCGGCGCCGACATCGCTTTTCAGCATCATCACGGCGCGCGCCGCTTCCATCGTGTCCTTGATTTCACCGTCTTTCTCGGCGGCGAGCGCGGAGTTCAGTAGCTCGAGATTATCAGGATCGGCATCGCGCAGCAGCCCTTGCGCGGCGGCGAGACGCGCCCCGCGATCGGGAGAGAGCAGCGTCAGCTGGCTCATCGCAGAGCCGATGACTCCGCGCAGCGAATTGTTGATCCTCACCTTCGACATGTAGTCGGGGTCGATATCGGCCACCGCCTCGCCCGAGATCGGATCGGAGAAGGTCGGCTCGTCCTCGGTGCCGCCCTGGAGCAGCACCGGGCCGCCGGTTTCGGAATTGACGTAGAGTTGGCCGTCGCTGAGCTGCTGCAGGATCTGACTGACATGGGGATCGCCGGATGCGACCAGCGCCTTGATGGCGGCTTCGCGTTCCGGGAAGTCGCCGACCCCGAGCGCATCGACGAGCGCGTGGATGTCTTCCTGCGCCTTGAGCACGGTCGCGAGGACAGGCAGAGCCAGGCAAATCGTCAGGAGAAGGATCTTGAGGGCGCGATACATCGGCGTCTTGCCTCGGTTATCGTTGGCCTTCCGGCACAATCGGGAAAGGGTGAACCTTATGTCGGCGTCGGTCCAAAACGCGGACCGGCTGCCGTCCGAAGCATCAAGGCCGCACTTCGGAGAGAGAACTTCCGCCCGGACAGGAGGGCCGGACGGAAGCTGTTTTCAGGCTTCAGAGCGAAGGGTGTACACTCAGGAGCCCTTGCCGCCGCACTTGCCCGTTGCGACATTGAAGTTGCCGCAGTTCATGGGCTTGCGCCAATCGGAGATCAGGTCCTTGGAGTCGGGCAGGTAGTCAGACCATTCGTCGCCGACGACAGCAGGGGTCTGCTGGACGATTTCGAACTGGCCGTTCGCCTGGATTTCACCGATCAGGACCGGCTTGGTGATGTGGTGGTTCGGCATGACGGTGGCGTAGCCGCCCGATAGGTTCGGAACCGTGGTGCCGATGATCGAGTCGAGCACCTTGTCGGTGTCGGTCGTGCCGGCGGCCTGTACGGCCTTAACCCATGCGTTGAAGCCGATATAGGCGGCTTCCATCGGGTCGTTGGTCACGCGCTTGTCGTTCTTGGTGTAGGCATGCCATTCCTTGATGAACTTCTTGTTGGCCGGGCTTTCGACCGACTCGAAGTAGTTCCAGGCAGCCAGGTGGCCGACGAGCGGCTTGGTGTCGAGACCGGCAAGCTCTTCTTCGCCGACAGAGAAGGCGACGACAGGAATGTCGGTTGCCTTGACGCCCTGGTTGCCGAGTTCCTTGTAGAACGGAACGTTGGCGTCGCCGTTGATGGTGGAGACGACGGCGGTCTTCTTGCCGGCGCCGCCGAATTCCTTGATCTTGGAGACTTCCGTCTGCCAGTCGGAGAAGCCGAACGGCGTGTAGTTGACGATGATGTCTTCCTTCGGAATGCCCTTCGAGATCAGGTAGGCTTCCAGGATCTTGTTGGTGGTGCGCGGATAGACGTAGTCGGTGCCTTCGAGAACGAAGCGCTTAACGCCTTCCTTCTCCATCAGGTAGTCGACCGCCGGGATCGCCTGCTGGTTCGGCGCGGCACCCGTGTAGAAGATGTTGCGCGAGGATTCTTCGCCTTCATACTGAACCGGGTAGAACAGGATGGAGTTGAGCTCTTCGAAAACCGGCAGGACCGACTTGCGCGAGGACGACGTCCAGCAACCGAAGACGGCAGCGACCTTGTCCTTTTCGATCAGCTCGCGTGCCTTTTCGGCAAACAGCGGCCAGTCGGAAGCCGGATCGACGACGACGGCTTCGAGCTTCTTGCCGAGAAGGCCGCCCTTCTTGTTCTGCTCGTCGATGAGCATCAGCATGGCGTCTTTCAGCGTCGTTTCGGAGATCGCCATCGTGCCGGACAGCGAATGCAGAACGCCGACCTTGATGGTGTCGTCAGCCGCAACGGCTCCATGGAATGCGGCCGAAGCCGACATGACGGCGCCGAGCACGGCACCTGAAACATATGATCTCAGATTCATCTGGTTGATCCCCTCTCTTTTGTTCGGCAACAGGCCGAAACGGCGATTAACTGTTGCTTAAGGGACTATCCGGTGCTGCACTGCGAAAGCGTATACGTAGAATGACGTAGTAGATGGGGCGAAATGTGCAGTTTTGCGTTGCGCTGCACCTTAAGCCTTGCGGCGTTCCATGTTACGAACTGATGACAAGGGGAACGAAGGGGCCGATCACGGGTATGGCAGCGCGGCAACGCATTATTCCGGTCAGGCGCGAGTACAATCGCTGGGTCGCCAACCAGACGCTGGAAGACTATGCGCTTCGCTTTACCGCCAAGAGCGCGCGGCAATTCTCCTCGCAGCGTATCTCGCAGACCGCAATCGGCGCTATCTCCTTCCTAGCGCTGGAAGCGATCGGCGGCGCCATCACGCTCTCCTACGGCACCACCAACGCCTTCTACGCCATCATCGTCGCCTCGATCGCCATGCTCGCCATCGGCTTGCCGATCAGCCGCTACGCGATCCGCCATGGCGTCGATATCGACCTTCTGACCCGCGGCGCCAGCTTCGGCTATATCGGCTCGACCATCACCTCGCTGATCTACGCCAGCTTCACCTTCATGCTGTTTGCCATCGAGGCGTCGATCATGTCCGGCGCGCTGGAGCTGACGCTCGGCATACCGCTCTGGATCGGCTATATCATCAGCGCCGTCATGGTGATCCCGCTCGTCACCCACGGCGTCCGCCTCATCAGCCGTTTCCAGCTCCTGACGCAGCCCTTCTGGATCGTCCTCAACATCCTGCCCTTCCTCTTCATCGCCGTGATGGACTGGGAGAAGTTCGATCTCTGGCGCGCTTTCTCAGGCATCCGCCATGCCTCCGGCCCTCCGGGCACCATCGCCCCCTTCGATCTCGTCGAGTTTGGCGCAGCGTCCGCCGTCATCCTGGCGCTGATGTCGCAGATCGGCGAGCAGGCCGACTTCCTGCGCTTTCTACCTCCGGAAAAACAGACGAAATGGCGCCACCGCCTCGCCGTCTTCCTCGCCGGTCCCGGCTGGGTGATCATCGGCGCACCGAAGCTGCTCGCCGGTTCCTTCCTCGTCGTGCTCACCTTCGCGTCAGGCGTCCCCGCCGACCGCGCCGCCGATCCGGCGCAGATGTATCTGACCGCATTCGGCTACATGATCCCCTGGCACAATGCCGCCCTGCTCCTGATGGCCGCCTTCGTCATGGTCTCGCAGCTGAAGATCAACGTGATGAACGCCTATGCCGGGTCGCTGGCCTGGTCGAACTTCTTCTCCCGCCTCACCCATAGCCACCCCGGCCGCGTCATCTGGCTGGTATTCAACGTGGCGATCGCGCTGCTCCTGATGGAGCTCGGCATCTATAGGCTGCTTGAGGAAACGCTCGGCATCTTCTCGATCATCGCCATGGCCTGGCTCTGCACCATCTCGGCCGATCTCTTCATCAACAAGCCGCTCGGCCTTGCCCCTCCCGGCATCGAGTTCAAGCGCGCCCATCTCTACGACATCAACCCCGTGGGCCTCGGCGCCATGACGCTGTCGGCGACCATCGCGCTCATCGCCCACTTCGGCGTCTTCGGCGACATCGCCGCCTCGCTCGCCCCCTATATCACCCTGATCGTCGCCCTCATCGCCTCGCCCGCGATCGCATGGGCCACGAAGGGCAAGTTCTACCTCGCCCGCAAGCCGCGCCAGAGCTGGAAGAACCTCACCAACATCACCTGCTCGGTCTGCGAACACCCTTTCGAGCCGGAGGACATGGCCTGGTGTCCGGCCTATGCGGCGCCGATCTGCTCGCTCTGCTGTTCGCTCGACAGCCGCTGCCACGACATGTGCAAGCCCAATGCGCACCTGAACGCGCAGGTCGGCTATGTCGCCAGGGCCGTCCTGCCCGAGACCATCGTGCAGAAGCTCACCACCCGCCTCGGCCGCTACGGCATCGCCGTCGTGCTGGCGCTGACGGCCGTCGGCGCCATCCTGGCGATGATCGCGCATCAGGTTTCCTCGGCATCGCCAGCCACCGCCGAGGTCGTCAACGGCACGATCCTCATCGTCTTCTTCGTCTTCGCCGTCATCGCCGGCGTCGTCTGCTGGTTCTATGTGCTGGCCCATGACAGCCGCGTCGTGGCGGAAGAGGAATCCTCGCGCCAGAATACTTTGCTCCTCAAGGAAATCGCCGCCCACAAGAAGACCGACGCCGCCCTGCAGGCCGCCAAGGAAACCGCCGAGGCCGCGAACCGCGCGAAGAGCCGCTATGTCGTCGGCCTCAGCCACGAACTGCGCACACCGCTCAACGCCGTGCTCGGCTATGCCCAGATCCTCGAGCGCGACGAAACCATCCCGACGCCGCGCCAGTCCTCGATCAAGGTCATCCGCCGCTCGGCCGAGCATCTCTCCGGTCTGATCGATGGCCTCTTGGATATCTCGAAGATCGAGGCCGGCCGCCTGCAGGTCTATTCCAACGAGATCAACATCCAGGATTTCCTCGACCAGATCGTCGACATGTTCCGGCCGCAGGCGCTGGCCAAGGGATTGACCTTCCAGCACCAGCGCGCGCCTGCCCTACCCCAGTT
The DNA here is from genome assembly GCF_030380735.1 of Rhizobium sp. S152. Lineage (GTDB taxonomy): Bacteria > Pseudomonadota > Alphaproteobacteria > Rhizobiales > Rhizobiaceae > Rhizobium. The sequence continues at coordinate 57,505 of NZ_JAUDRZ010000005.1, forward strand.
CGTCCGCACCGACGAGAAACGCCTGCGCCAGATCCTGGTCAACCTCTTGTCCAATGCCATCAAGTTCACCGACGAGGGCACCGTCACCTTCGACGTCGGCTACCGCAGCCAGGTCGCCACCTTCACAGTAACGGACACCGGCCGCGGCATCGCCGAGAAGGATCTCAGCCGCATCTACGAGCCGTTCCAGCGCGGCGAGGCCGACAGCATCCGTCCCATGCCCGGCCTCGGCCTTGGCCTGACCATCACCCAGCTGCTCACCAACACGCTCGGCGGCGAAATCGCGGTATCAAGCGAGAAGGACAAGGGTTCGACCTTCAGGGTCCGCCTCATGCTCTCTGCCGTGCTGCGCGAGATGACCGTCCCGCCGCAGGAAAAGAAGATCGTCAGCTACGACGGCCCGCGCCGCACCATCGTCGTGGTCGACGACAACGAGGACCACCGCGAGATGATGCGCGAGATCCTCGTACCGCTCGATTTCGTGGTGCTGACGGCGGCTAGCGGCACCGATTGCCTGACGCTGATCGAGGGCATCCAGCCCGATCTCTTCCTTGTCGACATCCTGATGCCGGGGATGAACGGCTGGCAGCTCGTATCGAGGCTGCGCGAGGCCGGCCAGACCGCGCCGATCGTCATGCTGTCGGCCAACATCGGCGACGCCGCCGCCCATGGCGACAGCGACGACAGCCACAATGACGCGATCGGCAAGCCGGTCGACATCCGCCGCCTGCGCGACAAACTCGCGCTGCACCTCGGCCTGAAATGGCTCTACGCCGAAGCGGCTCCCGCGACGCCCAAGAAGACCGAGCAGATCCTGCAAAGCCCGGGCGATGCGCATGTGCAGGAACTGCTGCGTCTCGGCGAGATCGGCTATATCAGGGGCATCGAAGCCAAGCTCGCCGACCTTGCCAAGGTGGAGGCAAATCAGCCATTTACCGAGGAACTTCGATCCTATGTCGCCGCCTTCGATCTCAACGGCTTCATGACCTTCCTGAAGCGCTTCGACGAAAAGGTGGAACACATTGGCTGAACTCCCGCGCGACATCGTTCTCCTGGTCGACGACTCGCCTGAGGCGCTCGGCTTTCTCACCGACGCGCTGGAGCAATCCGGCTTCTCCGTGCTGATCGCCACTTCGGGCTCCGCCGCACTCAACATCGTCGAGCGCATCACCCCCGACCTGATCCTGCTCGACGCCGTCATGCCGACGATGGACGGCTTCGAGACCTGCCGACGGCTGAAGGCGAACCCGGCAATCAGCCAGATCCCGGTTATCTTCATGACCGGCCTGACCGAGACCGAACACGTTGTCCACGCGCTCGGCTCGGGCGGCGTCGACTATCTCACCAAGCCGATCAACATCGACGAACTCCGCGCCCGCATCGGCGTGCACCTGAGAAACGCCCGCTCCGCCCAGAGCGCCCGCGTGGCGCTCGACGCCGCCGGCCGTCATCTTCTGGCGGTCAAGGGCGATGGCAACGTCCACTGGTCCACCCCGCAGGCCACCCGCCTCGTCAACGCCGCCATGGGCAGCGACGACGGCATGGACACGGTGATCGCGACCATCGCCGCATGGATGGAAAACCGTGCCACGGCGACCCGCGACGCGACCATCCCGGTCGCCCATGGCGGCCAGGATGTCCTGCAACTCGCCTTCCTTGGCACCATCGGCCCGGACGAATATCTCTTCCGCCTAACCGCCAGCCAGCGCGCTGACGACCAGGTTCTGCGCCAGCGCTTCGCTCTGACGCATCGCGAATCCGAAGTGCTGCTGTGGATCGCGAAGGGCAAGGCCAACCGCGACATCGGCGAAATCCTCGGCCTGTCGGCGCGCACGGTGAACAAGCACCTGGAACAGATTTACGTGAAGCTCGGCGTCGAAAACCGCGCCTCCGCCGCCGTCAAGGCGGCGCATGTGCTGCACGAGACCTGAGCCAGTCAACAGGATTTCTTAAAGCCTGTTCGCTTAAAGCTGAGAAAACCCGAAAGGGATCGCGGCTGCAACGGATTGGTGGCGGGTCATGAAGGAACGGCTTTACTATGTGGATCGACTGCGGATTTCCGCTTTCGCGATCCTGATCCTCTACCATTCATCGGCGGCGTTCTTCACCGACATGGGCTGGCTGATCCATAGCGAGCGTACCAGCCCGGCACTGTCGCTGATCATGGAATTTCCCCGCGCCTGGCGGCTGGCGCTGCTGTTCTTCGTCTCCGGCATGGGTGCGGCCTTCTCCTTCCGCTCGGATTCCAGCCTCGCCTTCCTGCGCAAGCGCACCATCCGCCTGCTCGTGCCCCTCCTCTTCGCCATGGCCGTACTGGTCGTACCGCAGGTCTGGTACGAGCGGATGTACGAGAACGGCTATGACGGCTCGCTGCTGACATTCTGGCTGACGCGCTATTTCACCGAGGGGCGCTATCCCACCGGCAACTTCACCTGGGCCCATATGTGGTTCGTCGCCTATCTGCTTGTGATGTCGGTGATCTGCTACCCGATCTTTCTCTATCTCAGCCGGCCGGGCAACCCGATCATGGCCTGGTTCGAGCGCGTCGCGAAGACTGGAATGATCTACCTGTTCTTTCTGCTGCCGCTGCTGCTCAATCTCGCCTTGACGCCCTTCTATCCCAAGGAAACCAATGCGCTCTACAATGACGGCGCATGGTTCGCGGTCTGGTCAAGCTGGTTCGGCCTCGGCTTCCTCGTCGCCCGCAACCACCGAAGCCTGATCGAGCCGATCATCGCCAAGCGCTATCTGAGCGCCGCCATCGCCCTTGCGGTTACCGTGCTGCTCTACCTCTTCGCCTGGCTGGTGCCGGCCGAAGAGGCGTTCGGCAGCTACGCCAATGAAACGCCGCTCTTCAAGGCCGCGATCTTCCTGCTCGCCTGGTCGATGATCCTGACGCTGATCGGCTTCGCCGGCCGCCACTTCAACCAGCCGGACCCGCGCGTGGTGACTGTCAACCGACTGGTCTTCCCGCTCTACATCATCCACCAGACGGTGATCGTCGGCGCGCTCTATTACGTTCTGCCGCTCGGGCTGGAAGCAATGCCGAGCTTTATCATCGTCGCCGCCGCGACCTTCGTCCTCTCCGTGCTGTTCGCCGTCGCCGTGGACCGCATCCCTGGGCGCGCTCGGCTTCTCTTCGGTCTCGAGGCAAGGCCGCGCGGCGCATCGGACGAGCGCAAAGTCGTCGGCGCGCAACGATAGACGGGATCAGGCCACACGGTCCGGCGGCTCGCGCCCCTCGAAGAATGCGGTGATGTTGTCCACCACCTTCATGCCCATCGCGTTGCGCGTCTCTTCCGTCGCGCTTCCGAGATGCGGCAGCAGAACCACATTCTCCAATCCACTCAGCGCCTCCGGCACCTGCGGTTCGGCCTCGTAGACATCGAGGCCGGCTCCGCGGATCACGCCATCCGCGAGCGCGGAAATCAGCGCTGCCTCGTCCACCACGTCGCCCCGCGCGGTGTTGATCAGATAGGCGCCCGGCTTCATGGCCGCGAAACGGGAGGCGTTCATCAGATGCCGGTTCTCCGCCCCACCAGGGCAATGCAGCGACACGAAATCAGCAACCGCAAGCACCTCTTCGACGGTCGCGAGCTGCCGCGCGCCATATCGCGCCGCTTCCGCCGGATCGACCGTCGAGCGGTTGAAGAACACCACATCCATGCCGAAACCGAAATGGCAACGTTGCGCGAAGGCCTTGCCGATCCGCCCGAAGCCGATGATGCCGACCGTCTTTCCCGTGACCTTGGTGCCGATCATATGCGTCGGGCACCAGCCCTTCCATTCGCCCGCCCGCACCTGCCGCTCGCCCTCCCCGCCACGGCGCGCGACCGAAAGCAGGAGCAGCATGGCGATATCGGCGGTGCAATCGGTGAGCACGCCGGGCGTGTTGGTCACCGCGATGCCCTTGGCCTTCGCCGCCGCGATGTCGATGTGATTGTAGCCGACCCCGAAATTGCCGAGGACCTTGGCGCGAATATCGCCTTCGAAAACCGAAGCGGGAAGCTTGTCCGACACCGTCGGCAGCACGGCGTCGTGGGTGCCCAACGCCTCGGCGATCGCGTCTGGCAGCATCGGCAAATCGTCAGTGTTGAAGGTCGCTTCGAAGCGCTCGGCCAGCACCGCCTCGACGGCGGACGGCCAGCGGCGCGTGAGCAGGATCTTGGGGCGAGACATGGCCTATCCGTATCGTCTGCGGCTGCGCGTCGATCGGCGGCAACCTGTTGAATTCGCGGGCGATCCTAACCGGATCGTCCTCGATCGCAAGGCCGGCTATCCACCATATGGTTCACTGCCGCCCAAAACGAAAGAAGCCCGGTGCGAGACCGGGCTTCCAAAGTGAGAACGAAAGTTCTTACTTCGCGTCCTGCGGGAAGTAGGAGAACTTGCCGTCCGGGCCCTTCTTCCATTCGTACATGACGTAGCCAGGGATCTTCGGGTCGCCCTTTTCGTCGAACGAGATGTCGCCGAGAACGGTCTTGAACGGACCCTTTTCCTTCATCGCGGTGGCAACGGCTTCAGCGTCGGTCGAAGCGGCTGCCTTGGCAGCTTCAGCGATCGTCTGCATGGCAGCGTAGGAGTACAGCGTGTAAGCTTCCGGGTTGAAGCCGGCAGCCTTGAACTTCTCGACGAGCGCCTTGTTGTCGGGGTTCAGCGTTGCGTCCGGGCCGAACGTGTTCAGCGTACCGGCGACTGCGTCACCAGCGATCGATGCCAGTTCGTTCGAAACGATACCGTCACCCGATACGAGCGTTGCCTTCAGGCCTTGGTCGGCTGCCTGGCGGATGATCAGACCGGCTTCGGTATGGAGACCGCCCCAGTAGATGATCGAAACGCCGGCTTCCTTCATCTTGGCGATGAGGGCCGAGAAGTCCTTGTCGCCGACGTTGATGCCTTCGTACATGACTTCGGTGAGGCCAGCGGCATTCATGGCCTTCTTGGTTTCGTCAGCGAGGCCCTGGCCGTACGGGGTCTTGTCGTGAACGACGGCGACCTTGGCGTCCTTGAAGTGGTCGGCAAGATACTTGCCGGCGATGCCGCCCTGCTGGTCGTCGCGACCGCAAGTACGGAACGTGTTCCAGAGACCACGCTCGGTGAACTGCGGGTTGGTCGCAGCCGGCGTGATTTCGAGGATGCCGTTTTCAGCGTAAACTTCGGAAGCCGGGATCGAAACGCCCGAGTTGAAGTGGCCGATGACGAACTTTACGCCGTCAGCAGCGAACTTGTTGGCAACCGAAATACCCTGCTTCGGGTCGGACACGTCGTCGCCGAGGACGATCTTGATCTGCTCGCCGTTGATGCCGCCAGCAGCGTTGATGTCAGCAGCTGCCTGTTCGGCACCCTTCTGAAGCTGAGCACCGAAAGCTGCGTTCGGGCCGGTCAGCGGACCGGCAACGGCTACCGTGATGTCGGCCCATGCGTTGCCGCTGAAGGCGACCATCGCCGTCAGAGCCACTGCCGACAGAAGAGACTTCTTCATTATGTTACTCCCAGTTTTTTAGCGGGTTCCGTTCCATTACCCAGCGCATCACCCACTTTACTGCGCCGGGAAACCTGTTCCACTCGGAGAGGTAATTTGTCCCTAGATTCAACCGACTGTCAATGTTTTGCCTTCCAGGAGAAGGGCGACGTCTTTTCGTAGAGCCAGTAGTAATTGTTGACCATCTGATTGGTCCGGCGATAGCGGTATCCCGCCGTCGCGAAGATCAAAAGAAGGACGAAGTCGATGGCGTAATAGAACACGCTGATCACGGGGCCGTCGAACAGCGCATGATGCAGGAATTGCATCGCGGCCGCCAGAAGCACGGTGTAGCCGATGACTATAGGATAGTCGCTCCAGCCGTCGGCCGCGGCCTTGCCCGAACGCCATGCCGTCCAGAAGCCGATCAAAACAACGAGCAGTCGAATGACGCTGCGAACGCCGGTATCGCCTTCAAAGAAAAGTCCCTGCATATCAAAGTCTCCCCTTCGTCATGCTCAATGCCGTCCGCCTTCGAGATAGGCGGCGCGAACTTCAGGATTGGCCAGCAGTTCCTGGCCGGAGCCCGACATCGTCACCTTGCCGTTGACCATGACATAGGCCCGGTCGGACAGCTTCAGCGCCGCGAATGCGTTCTGCTCGACGAGGAACACGGTCAGCCCCTCATCCTTGTTCAGCTTCTTGATCGCCTCGAAGATGCCCTTGACGATCAGCGGCGCGAGGCCGAGCGACGGCTCGTCGAGGAGCAGCAGTTTTGGGCGCGCCATCAGCGCGCGGCCGATCGACAGCATCTGCTGCTCGCCGCCCGAAAGCGTGCCGCCGCGCTGCGTCTGGCGCTCCTTCAGGCGCGGGAACATCGTGAAAATCTTCTCGACGTCTTCCTTGAAGTATTTCAGGTTGTCGAGGCCGGCGCCCATCTGCAGGTTTTCCATCACGCTCATGCGCGGGAAAATGCGGCGTCCCTCAGGCGACTGCGCGATGCGCAGGCGGGCGATTTCGTGGGTGGGCATCCTGGTGATGTCGCGGCCTTCGAAGACGACGGAGCCGCTGCGCGCCTGCGGGCTGCCGCAAATCGTCATCATCAGCGTCGACTTGCCGGCGCCGTTGGCGCCGATCAGGCTGACGATTTCGCCCTGGTTGACCTCGACGTCGATGCCGGCGAGTGCACGGATGTTGCCGTAATAGGTTTCGACACCCTGGACCTTGAGAAGTGGCTGACCGGTCATCAGTGCGTACCTCCTTCGAGGTTCTCGACGTCTGCGATCACTTGTTCCACTTCCTCGTCCTCGACACCGAGATAGGCCGCGATGACCTTCGGATCGTTCTTCACATGGTCTGGCGTGCCGTCGGAAATCTTCTGGCCGTATTCGAGCACGACGACATGGTCGGAGATCTCCATGACCACGGACATGTCGTGTTCGATCAGGAGCAGCGACGTGCCCTCGTCTCGGATCCCACGCAGAAGCGCGTTCAGCGTCAGCGATTCCTTCGGGTTGAGACCGGCGGCGGGTTCGTCCAGGCAGAGCAGTTCCGGTCCCGTGCACATGGCGCGCGCGATTTCCAGGCGGCGCTGCGCGCCGTATGGCAGGTCGCCGGCGGGATCGTCGGCGCGATCGATCAGATCGGCCTTCTCCAGCCAGTAGCGGGCGACCTCGATCGCATTCTTCGCTTCCGCGCTGTAGCGGCCGATCCCGAGCAGGCCGAGAATGGTGTAGCCCGATGCCAGCATCAGCTTGTTGTGCTGCGCGACCAGAAGGTTTTCGAGAACCGTCAGGCCGGAGAACAATCGGATGTTCTGGAAGGTACGGGCAACCTTGGCTTCGCGGGTAATCCGGAAGTCGGGGAGACGCTCGAGTAGGTATTCCTTGCCGCTCTTCTGCTGCAGGGTGATCATGCCCATCGTCGGCTTGTAGAAACCGGTGATGCAGTTGAAGACGGTGGTCTTGCCTGCGCCGTTCGGTCCGATCAGCGCGGTAATGTCGCCGCGCTTGGCTTCGAACGAGAAGTCGTTGATCGCCATCAGGCCGCCGAACTTCATCGACAGATGCTCGACCTTGAGCAGGGTATCGCTGGACATGTTGGTTTCCTGAGGGCTCATCAGCCGTGGCCCTCCTTGGTGAAGCTTCCCGATACCGATTTCCGTTCCTTGAGGAAGGCGGTCGGTTCACGCGATCCGACGAAGCCGCGTGGCTTGATGAGCATGACGACGACCATGGCCAGACCGAAGAGCAGCATGCGGTAGAGTTCCGGCGTGAAATCCGGCCCGAAGATGAGCTTCAGAAACTCCATTTCGCGCAGCATTTCCGTGCCGCCGATCATGACGATCGCCGCTATCGCAATGCCGGTCAGCGAGCCCATGCCGCCGAGAACGACGATGGCGAGGATGACGGCTGATTCCAGGAACACGAAGGATTCAGGAGAAACGAAGCCCTGGCGGGCGGCGAAGAAGGAGCCGGCGAAGCCGCCGAACATCGCACCCGTGGCGAAAGCCGTGAGCTTCGTCGTTACCGTGTTGATACCTAGCGAGCGGCAGGCGATTTCGTCTTCGCGAAGCGCTTCCCATGCACGGCCGATCGGCATACGGCGCAGGCGGATGGTGACGTAAGCCGTCAGCAGGCAGAGCGCCAGGATCAGATAGAAGAGGAAGATCTTGTAGTAGGCCGACGAGATCGGCAGGTGGAACAGCTTGGCGAAGCCATGCGGGCTGGCATCGAAGGGAATACCGAACAGCGTCGCCTTCGGAATGCTGGAGATGCCGAACGTACCGCGGGTCAGATCCGTCCAGTTGATGATGACGAGGCGGATGATTTCACCGAAGGCCAGCGTCACGATCGCCAGATAGTCGCCGCGCAGACGCAGGACCGGAAAGCCAAGGATGATGCCCCAGAGGCCAGCGAGAATGCCCGACAGCGGCAAAAGAACCCAAAACGACAGGCCGAAATAGCTGGAGAGCAGCGCGTAGGAATAGGCGCCGACCGCGTAGAAGGCAACATAACCGAGATCGAGCAGACCGGCGAGACCGACGACGATGTTCAAGCCCCAGGCCAGCATCACGTAGATCAGGATCTGGATGCCGAAGTTATCGACCCACTTCAACGAGCCCTGCGCGCCGACCAATGCCACGATGACGACAGGATAGAGCAGCAGCGCCAGCAGCGCGATCTTCAGGAAGTGTGCGTGGAAAAAGCCCTTCTTCTCGGAAATGTCGAGTTCGCCGCTGCGCGCCTTGGCGAGCTTGCGGGCGTCGAGATGCGGACGCAGGAAAACCACGATCGCGAACCGGCCGACCGCCGCAATCGCGACGAAGATCGCCAGCAGACCCCAGCGCTGAACGACGACGAGTTCGTTGCTGATGTTCTGCTGCGTGCCGAGACCGACATAGAGAACGAACATGCCGAACGAGATGACGGCTGCGAAAATAGCTTCTTTAATACCCTTCTGGACAAGTCCGGATGCGGGCTTGCCAGGGGCGTTTTCAACATTTGCCATGACGTTAAACCTTCTCGACTTCCGGCCGGCCCAGGATACCTGTCGGCTTGAAGATCAGCACGAAAGCGAGGATGGCGAAGGTCGCCACATCCTTGTAGGCGATAGTGAAATAGGCCGACCACAGGCTTTCGATCAGGCCGATCATCAGACCGCCGAGAACAGCACCCGGAAGCGAGCCGATACCGCCGAGAACGGCGGCCGTGAACGCCTTCACACCAGGCACGAAGCCGTCGTTGAAGTTCACAACACCGTAATACATCAGGTACATCGTGCCGGCGACGGCGGCGAGTGCGGCACCCATGATGAAGGTCACCGAGATCGTCTGGTCGACGTTGACCCCGAGCAGCGCCGCCATCTTGCGGTCCTGCTCGGTGGCGCGCTGCGCGCGGCCAAGCGCCGTATGATTGACGAGATACCAGAAGACGGTCAGCAGCACGGCCGTGATGATGATGATCACGATCTGCTTCAGCGAGATGGTGATACCGCCGATATTATAGACGCTGCTGATCAGCGGCGGGATCGGCTTATTGCGCGGACCCTGCGTGACCTGAATGAAGTTCGACAGCGTGATCGACATGCCGATCGCGGTGATCAGCGGCGCCAAGCGGAACGAACCGCGCAGCGGGCGATACGCCACGCGCTCGATGGTCCAGTTCCACAAACTCGTCATCAGCATCGCGATAAGCAGCATCACCAGCAGCAGGACGGCGACTGGAAGACCGGCGAATATGGATGTGAGGACGAGAAAGACGATAAGGGCGGCGAAGCCACCGATCATGAAAATATCGCCATGGGCGAAATTAATCATGCCGATGATGCCGTAAACCATCGTATAGCCGATAGCCACGAGGCCATAGATGGATCCAAGAGTCAGCCCATTGATGAGCTGCTGGACAAAATATTCCATATGTCTTTCCCCTGGACACAGAACCCGAAAAGGCCTGCATCTCTTGTTATTCGAGCTCTTTGCGAGCCCCTTGATTAAGATTTCATACTGTTTTCAAGGCAAAAGGGAAGCGCAAAATCACGGCACTCCAAAGTTCTTTGCCCATTCGGTTAAAATGACTGTTTATCGGTCACAAAGTCGAATTTTTTAGCGCTGAAGGCTCAAAAAAGCTGATTTCAACTATAACATGCGCGACCTGAGGGTAAACTGAATGATGCGTGAAAGCTGAGAGATTCCGTCTTTGGCGTTTCCAAACACGCTTTGTCCCGATTATATATCTTCAAGACGGACCGGATTTAATTCACCACTCACAAGGAATGCAATGCTCGAGACATTTGAGGCCGCCGCGCTGGAAGCCGGCAAGGCAATCATGGAGGTCTATCGCAACGGCTGTCAGTCCTCTCAAAAGGCCGACAACAGTCCGGTGACGATCGCCGACGAGCAGGCCGAGCGAATTATTCTTGCGCATCTCCAGCGTGATTTTCCCGATATTCCCATCATTGCCGAGGAATCCTTTGCGGCCGGCACCATTCCAAGCATCGAAGCCACGTTTTTCCTTGTCGATCCGCTCGACGGCACGCGCGAATTCATCGACAGGCGCCGGGAGTTCACCGTGAATATCGCGTTGATCGAAAATGGCTGCCCCACTGTCGGTATCGTTTTTGCTCCGGCTCTCGGCATCGCCTTTTCCGGCGAGAAAGGAAAGGCCGAGAAACTGATCGTCGACGAAGCCTTTCAGGTAACACAGAGGATCGCGGTCGGTGTTCGACCGCAGCCGGCACGGCGCACGGCTCTGGCCAGCCGTTCGCACAACAGCCCGCAGACAGAGAGTTTCCTTGTAGATAACGCAATTTCCGACTGCACCAATATCGGTTCGTCGCTGAAGTTCTGCCTGCTCGCCGAGGGGCTCGCGGATGTCTATCCGCGCTTTAGTCGCACCATGGAGTGGGACACGGCAGCCGGCGATGCCGTGTTGCGCGCTGCGGGCGGCTCGACCGTGACTCTGGACGGACTGCCGCTGGCATACGGCAAGCGAAATCAGGAGCACGACACCGATTTCGCCAATCCGCACTTTATCTCCTGGGGCGGCGAGACAGCGGCTCCCGAGCGGGCATGATAATTCCGAAATAGAAAGCAAAATCAGCAACAGTCGGGATTCTCCATCCCCGCGCTCCTGAACGTGCTTAGGCTCTTCGCCAGCAGAAACGCCGGCGATCGCCCGGCCATGAAGGGAGCCAACATGTCCGATCAGACCGCCAACCTCGCCCTCCCCTACATATTGCCGTCGCAGGCGCAGAAGCATGTCACCCATAACGAGGGGCTGCAGCGCCTGGACGCCCTCGTCCAGCTTGTCATCGCCGCGGAACATACGGCACCTCCCGAGGCACCAGACGAAGGGCAATGCTTTCTGATCAAGGAGGGAGCTTCGGGGGATTGGGCCGGAATGACCGGACGCCTCGCCTTTCGCCAGGACGGCAGCTGGATCTATCTGCAGCCAAGGAGGGGCTGGCAAGCCCTCTTCCTGGAACTGGAACAGATAAGGTGCTTCGACGGCAATGCTTGGCGCGCCGTCTCGTTGACCATGGACGGTTCGATCGCGATGCTGGGCATCAACACCACGCCGGATGAAGTTAACCGTCTCGCAGCGGCATCGGACGCAAGCCTCTTCAGCCACGCCGGCAACGGCCACCAGATGAAGATCAACAAGGCTGCGGCCTCCGATACCGGCTCGCTGCTCTTTCAGACCGCATGGTCGGGTCGCGCCGAAATGGGCCTCGCCGGTAACGACGAATTCGCGGTCAAGGTCAGCGCCGATGGTGATACGTGGATGACAGCGCTCGCCATATCGCAACACGGTGTGGTCGAGACGCCGGCGCGGCCAGTGATCCGCACTTCGTTGGCGGCCGCAACATTGTCTCCCGCGGCAGGAACGCGGACCGGTTTCGACGAACTTCACCTGCAGCAGGGCAATGGTTTCGAGCTTGGGGCCGCCGTGCCATCAGGCAGCGGCCATCGCCTCACCGCGAAGCAAAGCGGTCTTTATCTTGTCACGCTGAACACGCGGGTGATCTCGTCGTCCGGTCATGCTGCGGCGATCGAGATCAACGGGACGACGCCTTTGGCATCGATCGAAGCCGCGGCCTCTACCTTTCCCTCGCGGCAATCGGTCTGCGCAGTCATCTCGCTTGTTGAGGGCGATTGGCTCGCCCTGCTCCATTCCGGTGCCGCGCAGTATGAATTCGGTGCAGGGAAAACCGAACTCACATTTGTCATGCTCTGACTTTTGGAGTTGGCGACCGATCAGATCAACCGATAGCGCAAAGCACGAGCCACGGCCTGCATACGGTTCACGGAATCGAGCTTGCGCATCGCGCTTTTGAGGTAACCGACAACAGTGTGCGAGGACAGTTCGAGAATGATCGCGATCTCTTCGCTGCTCTTGCCCGCGGCAGACCAGCGCAGGCATTCCACCTCGCGGCCGCTTAAATTCTCTGCAGGCTGCTCGACGGGATTGTTATGGCCGAACGTTTCCAGGAATTCGATTGCCCGGACGATCTGCGCCGACGCCTCTTCACGCGACGGCAATTTCCGTTCACCGGAGAAAGCAAAAATATACTGGCGGCGATCGGCGTCATGCAACGTGAAGGCGAGCGTGCTCTTCAGCCCATTGAGGCGCATGAACTCCGTCACCTTGGCTCCACGCCGGCTTGCCGACGTGCCCTCGAACGGGACACCGTCGCAGAACACAGGCATGATGGTGCTTTTCAGTTTGGTAACCATACCGGAACAATAAAACACGTCTGCCTGCTCATAAAAGGCGAGCAGTTTTCCTGGCCAGTTGCTGGCCAGGCGGTTCGCCAAGAATCCGGTGCGATCTCCACGCGGGAAGGACGATAGCAAATAATAGTCGAAACCGATCGACCGAGCCATTTCGCCAAGATATTCATCAGCATCATTCGCGAACGCGCTGTCTCCGGACGCCGCGAACGAAAGTATATTCTCGTCCGCCCCTTTTCGGGCAGATCCTGTCGATCTCGGCATTTTACTGTCCCTCGCGATAGCTCCGCGCTTCGCACCGTTTGCCGGCGAATTCCGGCTTACAGAGCAAAGCCGCACCGCGACGATGCGTGGTGACGGGTCCGACAACTTTGCACCTGCCAGACGGAGCCCGGACGAAACCCTCTCGCCCGCACCCTATTTTGGTGCGCTTATAAATTGAAAAAAAACTTATGAATATAATACATAACGCATGGCTCCCATGCGCCTGCCTCAAATTTACGCTGCGTGAGGCAACAATGCAGCCACACGGTGCAGGCGAAGCAGCAGAGTTAAACTTCTTATCAAAGTGTTACTATGAGCTTAGGCAATTTTTAAATGTGACAAGCTAGAGTGGCTGCCGTGGTCTTGAGTTGTGTAGAGAGTCCAATGACCGAAATGATACGTCCCCGAGTAAAATATGTCATCGGCCCCGATGGCAGCCCGCTGACGATTGCGGATTTGCCGCCGCCCAATACGCGGCGTTGGGTTATCCGCCGTAAAGCAGAGGTTGTCGCGGCCGTCCGCGGTGGCTTGTTGAGCTTGGAAGAAGCTTGCGAACGTTACACGCTGACCGTCGAGGAATTCCTCTCCTGGCAGTCGTCGATCAACAGCCATGGTCTCGCGGGCCTGCGCACGACGCGCATCCAGCAGTATCGCCATTAAAGGCAATTGCCGAATTCTTTGATTTCGGGCCGTCCGCATCTCCCCAAAGGGTATGCCGACGGCCCGAAACTGTCATGACGGGCGCCCGAGCCACTCGGATGCCGCAAGATGCCGATCGCTGGTTTCCATCCACCATAGACCACTCCGGATGCAGACCGTTTTGTGAAAAGCACGCGTTGAACTGCCGGCAGCGCCGGCAGTCAGACCACCCGGATACCCCTACCCCGCTTTCTTTATTGAACAGTGCGTGTTCGCCGACACTCTTGGCGCAGCGATCCTAGCGTGCGACTTTCCGCTTCTATTGTTGCGAATGGAGATCGGCTATGGACATCACCAATCAAGAAACTGCTTCGGGCGGCCGCTATGTTGCCGAACTCGAAGGCCACGAGGCGGAAATGACCTATTCCCGCACCTCCCCGAAACTGGTTATCATCGATCACACCGGCGTGCCGGACGCGTTGCGCGGCAAGGGCGTTGGGCAGGCTCTTGCACTTCATGCCGTGGAAGAGGCCCGCAAGGGCGGCTGGAAAATCTTTCCGCTCTGCCCGTTCTTCAAGGCCCAATCGCAACGCCATGAGGAGTGGCGCGACGTCATCAACGGCTGAGGCCGAAAAATTGCATGCCAAAAGCCATGTATGACGGACATCAGTCCATCATACATGGCTTCTCTAAAGGCGTCCCCCAGGCGCCTAGGCAGGCGCCCGCCTATCACTTCAGGCGCGCGCCCGAATTGCGCCGTCGCGCTCTTCCAGCGCGGCCGCACGTGCGTATTCCGCCTGCATCTCTTCGAGCGCCTGTTCCAGCGCTTCCTCCTGCATCCTCAGTTCCTTGATGGAAACCTGAAGATTATCCGCGCGCTGGCGAGCTGCCTTTGCGAAAGTCGGATAGGCGAAGTGATTCGGATCGGAAATCCCGGACTTCTTTTCCTCGACGACGATCTGGCTCTCCAGATCCTTCGTCATCCGGTCAAATTCAGACATCATCATCTGCAACTGCTGCAGCTGACGACGTTTTTCGTTCACCTGAAACTCCTTCAGGCGAACTAGGCTCTCACGCGACTTCATACGCATTACTCCAGTGATGCGAGATCCCGGCTCTACTCGTAACCGCCCCTTGCAAGCCGCTTTGACACGACCCACCCAAAAAAATTCCGGCGGCGTTAACAAAAACCTACCGCTGGTAACCTTTCGTTTACGGGCATCGTTAATGATAGTCCCGATGATTTAAGGGTCGGTAAACACAACTACGCGATTTCCGATACCGTTTCATTGGTGAGTCGAATGAATCGCTTACCAGCCGTTCTTAATGTAAAAGTTAAGGATCAGGCTTTGCGGATTCTTGTTGGAAAACAGCGGAATGGACAAAATATTTAATAAATTCTCTCCCTCTTGCCAGGGTGGATTAGAATTTGTTAACCATTCCGTGGCAGCTTCCAAATCACGCAGTGACATATTCGGTATCGCGTAGGGGGCCAGACCACCTTTCGGCGGCGGTAAAGGGGATAAGAATGCGGGTACTACTCATCGAAGACGACAGCGCGACAGCGCAGAGCATCGAATTGATGCTCAAGTCAGAAAGTTTCAACGTCTACACCACCGATCTGGGTGAAGAAGGCGTCGATCTCGGCAAGCTGTATGATTATGATATCATCCTGCTTGATCTCAACCTTCCCGACATGTCCGGATATGAAGTGCTCCGCACTCTCCGCCTGTCCAAGGTTAAAACACCGATCCTCATCCTCTCCGGCATGGCCGGCATCGAGGACAAGGTTCGCGGTCTCGGCTTCGGCGCCGACGACTACATGACAAAGCCGTTCCACAAGGACGAACTGGTTGCTCGCATCCATGCGATCGTCCGTCGTTCCAAGGGTCACGCCCAGTCCGTCATCATGACCGGCGAACTGATCGTCAACCTCGACGCCAAGACCGTCGAAGTCGGTGGCCAGCGCGTTCACCTGACGGGCAAGGAATACCAGATGCTGGAGCTGCTTTCGCTCCGCAAGGGCACCACGCTCACCAAGGAAATGTTCCTGAACCACCTTTACGGCGGCATGGACGAGCCGGAACTCAAGATCATCGACGTCTTCATCTGCAAACTCCGCAAGAAGCTTGCAAATGCTGCCGGTGGCGCGAACTACATCGAGACCGTATGGGGCCGCGGCTACGTGCTACGCGAACCAGATGGTGCCGAATACGCCGAAACTGCCTGATTTCAGGCCGCCCCCTTTACAGAGGCAGTCAAAATCCCGCCCAAAAGGCGGGATTTTTTCGTCGCGCGATATCGACAAACGGAAAAGCCGCCCAAAAGGAGCGGCTTCCATACGCGATGATTTGAAAAGACTTACGCGGCGATGGCGCGGTTGCCGAACACGGCCGTCAGGATCTTGCGGTCGAACGGCTTCAGCAGGAAGTCGGTCGCCCCTGCCCGCTTGCCCATCATCAGCTTCTTGAGATCCGCCTCGACGACGCAATAGTAGATCTTGACTTCCTTGCCGCCCTCCATGGCGCGGATGGCGACAATCAGCTCGATGGCGCCATCCATCGCCGAATCGACGATCAGGTAATCCGGCAGCTCGGTCTGGCAGCGGGTGAGCGCTTCGCTGGCATTGGAGGCTTCACTGACCAGGAAATCGAGTTCGGAGAGAATTCGCTTTCCGACTTTGCGAACGACGTCCGACGAGTCAGTGATCATAAACCTCTGCATGGCTGCTCCTTGGCCCAGCTTCTCTTCGGCGGGCGTATTATCCCTCGAAGATAAAAACATTAGGCTAAGGAATCATTACCTCGATTGCCGGAATCGAGCCGGCAACAATGCTTATTCCGCGACAATCTCGGCGGTGAAGATCAACTCTTCCGGCGTCACTTCATGCCCGAGCTTCATCCCGCATTCGTCCGCCAGCAGCACGGTGTAGTAAGGCTGGATCGAATGAGCATCGATCGCCTCTTCCACTTCGCGCGTGGAAATCTCCACGTACTTCGGTGGCATGCGCATCATCTTGCCCTTGGCGACGATCTTGAACTTCGCCTCAAGCTCCGGGTTTTCCAACGAAATTTCGAGAACGCCGCCGCGCGGGATCGAGGAGTATGCGACCAGGAACATATTCAGAAGCAGCTTCACGCGGTTCTTCGCAATGATGGCGCGCGGACCGGTCCAGACGACTTCCGTCTTCTTCTCGGCAGCCGCGAAATCCTTGGCCGCGCGCTCGGCTTCGCCGGTGTCGATCGACGCACCCACGGAGCCGGAGGCACCGAATGCGAGACGCGCGAACTTGAGGCGCACGGAGGCGTTCAGCGCACTTGTTCGAATAAGATCCATGGCGTCGGCATCGGCCCCGCCTTCATCAAGAAGTTCAAGACCATTATTAATGGCACCGACAGGCGAAATGACATCGTGGCAAACGCGGCTGCAAAGAAGCGCGGCGAGATCCGGGCCGGTCAGTATAAGATTTGGGTTCTTCGACATCATTGTCTCCAGGGCGGCAGGTTCATTCCGCCATATAGCTTTATTAAAATTGCGCGAAGTTTGCGACCGTACTCGGGCGCCATAATGACACCATATTTGGTAAACCGATTGTTAAGACCATGTGCGCAAAATGATGGAAACGCCGGAAACGGCTCATCGTACCGACCATGATGAACGGATGACAACCATGCGCCCCCATTTCCTCGGAAGATTGAATGCCTTCTGCCGGCTGCTCGTTGCGCTGACGCTTTCGCCTGTGCTCCTTGCCCCCGTGCAGGCGTCTGCCCAGCAGAACAACAATGGCCAGTATTCGATGCAGGAGATCATCGATACCGGCAACTCCTTCTTCGGCTCGACCAGTGGCGGCCTCGCCAAGGTCGTTGAAACCGCCTTTCAGAAGTATGGTTTGCCGAACGGCTACATCCTCGGCCAGGAAGGCTCTGGCGCCTTCATTGCCGGCCTGACCTATGGCGAAGGGCAGATGAACACCAAGAACGCCGGCGAACATCCGCTCTACTGGCAGGGTCCATCGCTCGGCATCGACTACGGCGGCCAGGGCACGCGCGTGATGATGCTGGTTTACGACCTGCCCTCGACCGACGCGATCTACGCCCGCTTCGGCGGCGTCAGCGGGCAGGCCTTCGTCATCGCCGGCTTTGGCATGACGCTTCTGAAGAACAACAACGTGCTGGTTGTGCCGATCCGCACCGGCGTCGGCGCCCGCCTCGGCCTCAATGTCGGCTACCTGAAGATCACCCCCAACCCGACCTGGAACCCCTTCTAATCGGCGAAATCTTCGACAGGGTGGCGGCGAACTTTGGTCACCGTCACCAATCGGCCACTTGCCCTGGGCGTCCGGTCCGCTTAATCATTGAACCTGACGCAAATCAACTTCTGGAAGCCGTGGCTACGCTGTGATCCAATATGCTCTACTGTTCGGATTGGGCTTCCTGACCGCGGCGTTTCTGGTCTTCCTGATATCGCCCGCCGTTCACCGCCGCATTGTCTGGTACACCGAAAACCGCATGCGAGCCACCATGCCGCTGAGCCCCCAGGAGGTTCGCGCGCAAAAGGACATGGTCCGCGCCCTCTACGCCGCCGAAAACGCCCGCACCACGCAAGATCTCGCCCGCGAGCGCGAAAAGTCGCTTTCGCTGCAGCTGAAGCATGATTCGATCGCGCTCGATGCCGGCCGCTTCGCCTCCGAGATCAGCGCCCTCCAGGGCCAGATCAGCGACATGAGCGTAGAGGCCGCCGAGCTCCGCTCGAGCCTGCGCAAAGACGAGAACTACATCAGCCAGCTGAAGACGAACCTGCATGTGTCGGAGCAGTCGAACGCATCCAAGGATGCCGAGTTGGAAGCGCAACGGGGGCGGCTGAACAAGCTTGCCGAACAGACCGACACGCTGAAGATCGATCTTGCCGCCCGCGTCACCGAGATCGAGAGCCTGAATTTCAAGTCGAACGCCGTCCGCGACGAGCGCGACAATCTCCGCCAGGACGTGGACCTCCTGCAGAAGCGTGCCCGCGAGGCCGAGCAGAAGCTCTCGCAGCAGGAACACATGGTCATCCGTCTCGAAGACAAGGCGGCGCGCGACACCGCATCGCTTGCCGACAAGGACACGCTGCTCGGCCGCAGCAAGCAGGAAATCACCAAGCTCAAGGAGCAGGTCAAGGCGGCCAATGCCGACCTGCGCAAGGCCAACCGCGCGCTTCGCAGCGCCGGCCTTCCACCGCTGTCCGATGAAACAGCCGCAGAGGAACTGGCAAACGCCGACACCATGCCGACCGAACTCGATACCGCGGCCGTTGCCGCCCGCCTGAGTGACGAAGTGCGCAAGCGTAGCGCCGTGGTGTCAGAACAGCTTCTGAAAGCCAAGTCCGACAGCTCCGGCGATGGCGCCATGCGCGAGGAGATCGCCGGGATTGCCGCCAGCATGGTGGCGTTGACCGCCATCAACGAAGGCCCGACCTCGCCGATCCGCGACCTGCTTCCCGAGACATCGGAAGAGAAGGAAGGCGAGCGGATCAATCTCGCGCAGCGCGCCGCGACGATCCTCTCCGAACCGGGCTGATCAGATCAGCCTGGCCGCCGACGACATCTGGAAGAGTGCGATCCCTGTCGCGGTCGCGACGTTGAGGCTGTCCAGCCCCTCGGATTGCGGAATGCGCGCGCTGCGGAAGCGCGACAGCACCGCTTCCGGCAATCCCTCGCCTTCCGTTCCCACCACGAGCGCCATGCGATAAGAAGGCGGTATTGCGCGGATATCGGTTTCGCCGCGCGGCGACAGCGTCCAGATGGCGAAATCCTGCTCCGCCAGCCGCGTCAGAATATCGAGCGCCGCCCCGCTCCGCTGGTAGGGCACGCTCAGCACCGAACCGACGGAAACGCGCATGGCCTTGCGGTACAGCGGATCGCAGGAGGTCTCGTCGAGCAGGATCGCATCGGCCTTGAACGCCGCCGCGTTGCGGAACATCGATCCCGCATTGTCGTGATTGGAGATGCCGCAGCCGACGAGCACCAGCGACTTGACCGGCAGGCGATCGATGAGGTCGCCGCTACCCGCGGAACGCCGCCCAAGCGCCAGCACGCCGC
Source organism: Rhizobium sp. S152 (assembly GCF_030380735.1). Lineage (GTDB taxonomy): Bacteria > Pseudomonadota > Alphaproteobacteria > Rhizobiales > Rhizobiaceae > Rhizobium. The sequence goes on from NZ_JAUDRZ010000005.1 coordinate 77,182, forward strand.
GATGCAGATGAAAGCCGACGATCTGGTCCAGCACCGCCGCTTCCGCGACATAGACAGGCACGTCGGCAGGCAAGCGCTCGAGGATATCGGAGACACCCTCGACACGGTTCTTCAACAGGAGCACCTTTTCGGCCGAAAAGCCCGTATCGCCATGGCTTGCCTCGGCAAGCATGCGAAGCACCACGGTGCCTTCCGCGATGAACCTGTTTTCCCTGCCCGTCAGATCGCGCTCGCGGATATTCCGAAACTCCGCGATCTCAGGATCATCGGCGCTTTCGATCGCGATCAGCCGGGCGGACATCGGCTCAGCCGCCGTTGATGGTGACGTCGGCGACGATCCGTCCGGAACGGATATCGACGACCAGCGACTTCATCACGCCCTCGGCCGTCGCGCCGAAATACATGATCTGGCCACCAGAAAGGGACGATGACTGGATGACGAAGCCCGGCGGCAGCGTGGCGGTCACGGAAACGGGCGCATCGGAGGGAACACCGGCCGAGGTTACGGCAACGGGTTCCTTGGCCGGAGCGCGCATCGTCTTGTAGACAACGGCACCGAAGACCGCCATAAGGCTCACGAACATGATGGCACCCGAGACGATCTGCAGGCGGATCATCTTGCGTCGGACACTTTCCATCGCCGGATCGAGGGGCTTTTCTTCCTGATCGTCTTCTGGCGGCAAATTCGTCATATGTGGCGTTCCAATCTATAAAATACTTCGGAGAAGAAGCGTCTTGAGCGACCCCTTTAAACAAGCATCCGGCAATATGAAAGTCCTGACCGCGGATGAGAATGCCGAAGGCCGCCTCGACGCCTGGATGACGGCGCAGTTGGGCGAGGAATTTTCCCGCAGCCGCGTGAAGGTTCTGATCAAGGAAGGCAACGTCTCCTCCAAGGGCAAGGTCGTCGCCGACCCGCAGAAGAAGGTGCGCCCGGGCGACATCTTCGAGATCAACCTGCCGGAGCCGGAAGATCCGACGCCCAAGGGCGAGGACATCCCGCTCGACATCCTCTACGAGGACGACGACCTGATCGTCATTTCCAAGCCCTCGGGCCTTGTCGTGCATCCGGCCGCCGGCAACTGGACCGGCACGCTGGTCAATGCGCTGATCCATCACTGCGGCGAGAGCCTCTCAGGCATCGGCGGCGTTCGCCGTCCCGGCATCGTTCACCGCCTCGACAAGGATACAACGGGTGTCATGGTCGTCGCCAAGAACGATGTCGCCCACCGCCACCTCTCGCAGCAGTTCGCCGACCACGGCCGCACCACACCGCTCGAGCGCGCCTACCAGGCGATCGTCTGGGGCCATCCCCGCTCGTTGAAAGGCATGATCGACGCCCCGCTCGGCCGCGACACCGGCGACCGCACCCGCCGCGCCGTCAAGCGCCCGGGCACCGCCGACGCCGACGAGGCGATCACCCACTACGAGGTTCTCGAGCGCTTCTGCGAGAAGCCGGACGCGACGAGCCTCGCATCCTTGGTCGAGTGCCATCTCGAGACCGGCCGCACGCACCAGATCCGCGTCCACATGGCCCATATCGGTCACCCCCTGCTCGGCGATACCGTCTACGGCGCCGGCTTCAAGACCAAGGCCAACCTGCTGCCCGAGGTCGCCAAGAAGGCTGTCAACGGCTTCGGCCGCCAGGCGTTGCATGCCTACATGCTGCAGTTCGAGCATCCCCGCACCGGCGAGGTCATGCGCTTCGAAGTGCCGCTGCCCGACGATCTGATCGCGCTTATTGAGGCACTGCGGACGGTCGACGTGTAACGCCTTCGTGAAGGCGGCAGCGGTCTTGAACCGCTGTCTCGCCATACTTATCTGTACATTGACCTAATGCGGGCTTGGATAAAGCCGCATGTCCCGGTCCGCCTCTAAGAGCGCAGGGACGCGTTCGAACGGGGATCGGAATTCAGATAGGAGGGTGCAATAAATGGCCCGAAATAATTTGCCATCCATTACCGCTGGTGAAGGCGGTCTCAACCGTTACCTCGATGAGATCCGCAAATTCCCGATGCTGGAGCCCCAGCAGGAATACATGCTTGCAAAGCGCTATGCCGAACATGGCGATCGCGAAGCCGCCCACAAGCTGGTCACGAGCCACCTGCGTCTTGTCGCGAAGATCGCGATGGGCTACCGCGGTTATGGCCTGCCGATCGGCGAAGTCGTGTCCGAGGGCAATGTCGGCCTCATGCAGGCCGTGAAGAAGTTCGACCCGGAACGTGGCTTCCGCCTGGCAACCTATGCCATGTGGTGGATCAAGGCCTCCATCCAGGAATACATCCTGCGTTCGTGGTCGCTCGTGAAGATGGGTACGACCGCCAATCAGAAGCGCCTGTTCTTCAACCTGCGCCGCCTGAAGGGCCGCATCCAGGCCATCGACGAAGGCGATCTGAAGCCCGAGCACGTGACCGAAATCGCGACGAAGCTGAAGGTGTCCGAGGAGGAGGTCATCTCGATGAATCGCCGCCTCTCCGGCGACGCTTCACTGAACGCCCCCATCAAGGCATCGGAAGGCGATTCCGGACAGTGGCAGGATTGGCTCGTGGATGACCACGACAGCCAGGAAGATGTACTGATCGAGCAGGACGAACTCGACACCCGTCGCCGCATGCTGGCGAAGGCGATGAGCGTTCTGAACGACCGCGAACGCCGTATCTTCGAGGCACGTCGCCTCGCCGAGGATCCGGTTACCCTCGAGGATCTCTCCTCGGAGTTCGACATCAGCCGTGAGCGCGTGCGCCAGATCGAAGTCCGCGCTTTCGAAAAGGTCCAGGACGCTGTCCGCAAGGATGCGCTCGATCGCGCAAAGGCGGTGCGGATGGTCGACGCGACCGCGTAACGGCCCTCAACATTCCAGAATAATAAAAGGCGGGTCCATCGGACCCGCCTTTTTCATTGTCATGAATGACTTCACCGTCTTACTGGCTCGTCGATACGTCGCCGAGCGCTGCCCAGTCCTTGATCGCGGTGGCGAACGCCTCGGTGCCCGTCGCTCCCTTCTGCATCGTCAGCAGCGCGCGGCGGCCGTTGCGGTAGGTGACAGGAATGTCGATCCAGTCGCGGGTAGCGAGCAGGTCGAGATTCGACTTGCGCGCATCCGGGTAGTCGTTGAGCGCGATCATGTGGAAGTCGTCGGTGATCTTGGCTGGTACGGCGATCAGCTGATCGCCACGATCCTGCTCCGTCCGCTTCATCGAGATGCGCTGGACGCTTTCGATCGCGCCACCTTCGAAATTGGCAGGCAGCGAGAAGACGATCTCCACGATATGGCTGGCCGGCAGCGACGGATCTCCGTTGCGCTTGAACGTCACCTGAGCGGAGAGATTACGTTCCGGCACGGTCACGATGCCCTGCACGGTCGATTCCTGCTTGCCGTTTTCGCCGGCCTCATGCTGGACGCTCCAGACCACCGAACCCTGGATCGCGGTCGGCGAGCTCTGGCCAATGCGTTCCTCGTACAGGAACATCTTTTCGCTGGCGCCGGTCGGCGTCGCGGCGGCCGGAACGGCTTCACCGGATACGGCAGGCGTGGTTGCCGGAGGAACGGCTTCGTTGGCAGGCGTGGACGCTGGCGCGGACGTGCTTGCGGCGACGTTCTGCTGCGCGACCGACTTGCCTTCCGCCGTCGGCGTTCCCGGAACGGCGGCAGGGCCGCTGTCGACCTCGGTACCATCGGCCATGAGCCGCTGGTTGAACTTGTTGCTGACGGAGGAGCCGTCGAGAGCCGCGACTTCCTTGTTTTCCTCGGCCGGCTTGGCGACATCAGCATCCGTGGATGCGGCTGGCGTCTGTGCCTGCGGCGTTGCCGGCGTCTGCTGACCGTTGGAGGCCGTGTGCGACGGCGCGGCGCTCACCAGGCCCTTGACCATCTCGGTCAAAGCATCCTGGTTGGTCCAGGCTGCATAGGCCCCGCCGCCGATGACGCCGAGCGCGACCAGCGAGCCGATGATGGCGCCGAGACCGAAGCGACGACGCTTCGGCTCCATGCGGAAGTTCTTGCCTTCGAACTTCGACGAAATGTCGTTTCCGAGGCTGGCCGGCGGAATGCCGTCATTATCGTCGTTGGCGGCAGCCGTGCGGTTGTCGTAGCCGCGCAGCGCGGTAACTTCGCGCCAATCGTCGCTGTCATCAGCCGCAACAGGCGCTGCTGCTTTGGGGGTGCCGTGAACCTCGGACATGAGGTCGCTGTCGTCGAAGACGGCTCTAGCCGGCACCTTCGCGGTATTGTCGATAGCGGGCAGATCGTCGAAGGCCGCGGCTTCCCATGAAAAGGCTTCGTTGGCAGCCGGCATCTTCGAAGTCGTCTGCGCCTGCTCGAGGCCGGCGATTGCGTCTTCGAAAGCGCGCGCCGCCTTGTCCGTCGGCGTTACCGGCGCAGCTTCGGAAAACTGCCGCAGCTCTTCGAGCGCCCAGTCGGTTTCCGGAGCGCGTTCGGCTGGAGCCGGCGCGTCGGCGGCAGGCTCGTTCCAGACGGGGTCGAAATGACCGGCGGCATCCGCATGCAGCGGCTCCGCCTGGCTGTGGTCAACGAATTCCGCCGGAGCCTCGACACTGAAGACGGGCTCGACCAGGCGGTTGTTAAGATCGTAATCCCTAGCCGCCGGCTCGGAAACGGGTTCGAAAGTGGGCTCCTCGAATGCCGGTTCCTGATGGATCGGCTCGTCGCGAACAGGCTCCTCATGAATAGGCTCTTCGTGGAAGCTTTGCACGGGCTCGACCGCCGGAGCTTCGGTCTCGAAAAGCGGCTCTTCGCGGCCATGCTGGTCGACGTGCACGATTTCTTCGGGATGTTCCGCCTGCCACTGCTCGGCAGGGTGAACTTCCTCTTCGGCGGCGGGTTCTTCCTCCGCCTTCCACGGCTCGTGCTGCTCTGCAGGCTGCTCGGGCTCTACAAATGCCGGCTCTTCATGATGATGGGAGACGGGCTCCTCGTAGTGAGGTGCGGCAGGCTCTTCCTGCGCGGCTACCGGCTCTTCGTGAACGGGCGCGGGCTCTTCAGCCTCGGTCGGCTGTTCCTCGGCGACCGTCTCTTCGGTCGGTGGCTCCTCGACCGCGGCCTCGGGCACCGGGATCGCAAGCGGCGGCGATACGCCGGCGGCGTCCGCCGTTTCCTCGGCCGGCCCCGCTTCCGCGTGTTCGGCCTCGACTTCACGAATGGCGGCTTCGAGCTTGTCCAGCTGCCGCAGCAGCATGGCTTCAGGCGGACGCGGCTTCATGTTCTCGAGCTGCCGCTGAACAGCACCGCGAGCACGCTCGTAGACCTTCACCCGCATCTCGGGAGTATTCTCGGTCAGGCCATCAACTGCCCGCCGGATAACTGCGATAAAATCCGCCATTCGTACTTTCTCAAAAAGCGTGATTCGGACTCATAATCCGAACCACGAATAATGACCGCAGACCTTAGTCCTCAAACGGATCGGTCACAAGTATGGTGTCGTCTCGCTCCGGACTTGTAGACAGGAGAGCGACGGGAGCGCCGATCAGTTCCTCGATCTGGCGCACATACTTGATGGCCTGGGCCGGCAGATCGGCCCAGCTGCGCGCGCCGACCGTCGATTCCTTCCAGCCGTCGAGCGTGATGTAGACAGGCTCCACGCGAGCCTGGGCAGCCTGGCTCGCCGGAAGATAATCGATTTCCTTGCCGTCGAGCTTGTAGGCCACGCAGATCTTCAGTTCGTCGAGGCCATCGAGCACATCGAGCTTGGTGAGCGCGATACCCGTGATGCCCGAGGTCTTTACCGTCTGGCGGACCAGAACGGAATCGAACCAGCCGCAGCGGCGCGGACGACCCGTGTTGACGCCGACTTCGCGGCCGACGGTCGAAAGATGCTTGCCGACTTCATCGTCCAGCTCGCACGGGAACGGACCTTCACCGACGCGGGTCGTGTAAGCCTTGGTGATGCCGAGGACGTAGCCAATCGCCGTCGGGCCGAGACCCGAACCGGCGGCGGCCTGACCCGCAACCGTGTTCGACGAGGTGACGAAGGGATAGGTGCCGTGGTCGTTGTCGAGCAGCGCGCCCTGCGCGCCTTCGAACAGGATGCGGGCGCCGGCCTTGCGCTGATCGTCGAGGATACGCCAGACCTGGTCGACATAGGGCAGAACCTGGTCGGCGACGTCGTTCAGTTCCTTCTCGAGCGATTCCACCGAAATCTCCGGCAGGTCGAGGCCGCGGCGCAGCGCATTGTGGTGCGTCAGAAGACGGTCGATCTTGGCCGGCAGCGCTTCCTTGTCTGCAAGGTCGATGGCGCGGATCGCGCGGCGGCCGACCTTGTCTTCATAGGCCGGGCCGATGCCGCGGCGGGTGGTGCCGATCTTGGTGCCGCTGTTGGAGGCGGCATCTTCACGGAAGCCATCGAGATCGCGATGCAGGGACAGGATCAAAGGCGCGTTGTCGGCGATGCGCAGAACCTCGGGCGATACGTTGACGCCCTGGGCACGCAGCTTCTCGACTTCAGCAACGAAATGGTGCGGATCGACGACGACGCCATTGCCGATGACGCTGAGCTTGCCGCGCACCAGACCCGAAGGCAGCAGGGCGAGCTTGTAGCTGACACCATCGATAACCAGCGTATGGCCGGCATTGTGCCCGCCCTGATAGCGTACGATCACATCTGCGCGTTCCGAAAGCCAATCGACAATCTTGCCCTTGCCTTCGTCACCCCATTGCGAACCGACTACGACTACGTTCGTCATTCAACGTCTTCCTGTTAAAGGCGGATTTAACCGCACCTTGCTCAAACCCGCGCATCTATAAAACTTTGTTTTCGGGAAAGCGACCCTGTATTGCCCGCCAAATAGGCTTTTTACGTGACAAAACAGCCCCCCGCACGCTATTGCCCGATCACATAGAGCCTTGAGACCGCGACTGCGGACGTCTGAAAGAATCGCCAGTGCAAGCCATCGCCTACATCTGCCTGACGATTGCTGCGCTCTGCTGGGGCGGCAACACGGTGGCGGGCAAGCTGGCGCTGGGGCATGTGAGCCCGATGACGCTCACCCTTCTGCGCTGGTTCCTGGCAACGGCGCTGATCGCCGCGATTTCCGTACCGCAGCTGAAACGCGACTGGCCGGTCGTGCGCAAGAATCTGCCGCTGCTCTTCTTCTATGGCGTCGTCGGCTACACCTTGTTCAACGCTATCCTCTATTCCGCCGTCCAATACACCACGGCGATCAACGTGGCGATCGAGCAGGCCGGCATTCCGATGCTGATCTTCCTCTTGAACTTCGTCTTCTTCCGGACCGGCGTTTCCGTCGCCCAGATCGCCGGCTTCGCCATGACGCTCGCCGGCGTGGCGCTGACAGCCGCGCACGGCGATCTCGCCACCCTGCTCCAGCTCGATCTCAACCGCGGCGACGCGTTGATGCTGATCGCCGTCGTCGCCTATTCCGTATACACCATCTTCCTACGCTGGCGGCCGCCACTCGACTGGCGCACCCTGATGGCAATCCCCGCACTTGGCGCCATGCTGAGTGCGATCCCGCTGATGATCTGGGAAGTCTCGCGCGGCAACGCGCAGCTTCCCGACGGCGAAGGCTGGATCATCGCCTTCTACACGGCGATCTTCGCGTCGCTGCTGGCACAGGTCTTCTATATCAAGGGTGTGATCACGATCGGCGCCAACCGGGCCGGGCTTTTCATCAACCTGGTGCCGGTCTTCGGGACCCTGTTGTCCGTGGCGCTGCTCGGCGAGCAATTGCAGCTTTTCCACATCATCGCGCTCGCCCTGGCGCTCGGCGGCATCGCCATCGCCGAAAAGGGCCGGCCGAAAACGCCCGCCCCGGCGGCGAACTAACCCAATTCCAGCGTCGTCACGCCAAAGACGTTTTTCAGCGGCACCGACGGCGCGTCACCCCGATACATGCGGGCGGTCTCGAACACCGGCTCCAGCCCCATCTCCTCGGCCAGACTCATCGCCGCCTTGTTCTCGACCGGAATGTCGATGAACACGGGCGCGCCTTTGGCTTCCGGCGCCAATGTCGACAACACGGCGGCGGCGCTATCGGCGTCCTGCGCGAAGAGCGGGCCGATCTTGTAACCCTCGTAGCAGCGGCGGATTGTGCCATAGCCGCGGATCTTGCCGCTCTTGCGGACCAGCGCCGTGCGGCGATCCTTGCGCGTCGCGCACCAGGAAGCCACGAAAGCCGGGCGCGGGGCCGGAAAGATCGTGGCATCATACCGCTGCAGCCCGTCCAGCTTGTCGGTCACCACTTGCGCGGCCAGCGTCGACGACGGCACCGACGAGATCACACCGCCGTAGCGAACCGTCCTGTAAGCCTCTTCGAAGCCCGCCTTGCGATAATTGTCCTGCTGGGCGGTGACGCCATCGAGGCCGATGCTGCGGCCTTCCGCGGAGGAGAGCCCCTTCTCCCAAATCGCCTTGCCGTAGCCTTTCCCGCGAAAATCCGGGTGGACGATGTAGAGGCCGAGAAAGGCGAAGTCGTCGCCATATTTGACGACGGAGATCGAACCGACAGGCACTTCGCCGACCGCGCCGACGAAAAAGCCCGACGGGTCGGCGTCGTGAAAGGCAAGCGAATCGTCGAGCCCGGGATTCCACCCTTCCTGACGTGCCCATTCGAGCACTAGCTCCAACTCACCGGGTCGCATCGGGCGAACGGCAAAATCCGAATTCATACAGATTTCCTAATCAAGAACCGCCGCGAGTATACGCCGACGAAAAAAAGAAAGTCTATCGGTCACGACAGCGCAACCGAAGCCGAAAGACATGTTCTTGGCGGGCAATGATCTGCATCGATCATCACGATACAAGACCTGGCGACGTCAGGGCCGGAATCGCGGAACTATAGTGCTTCAATTTCGAGAAAATTACTTAACACACCATGAAGAATCGCGGTTCGATGACGGCGTCGTGACCGCCCTTGCGTCACAACTTTCCCCGCCGTGCATCCCCGTGCCTTCAGGTCGAATTAGGATCAAGCTCCCAATTCACTGGAGACACCGTCATGCTTCTTGGCTTCAGCCTCGCCATCACGCAGCCAGCTCGACACCGGCCATCCCTACCAAGACCGATCGCCGCCTTCGGAGACAGCCTGACGGCCGGCACCGGCGCGTCCGGCCCCGCGCATGTTTACCCCGCCCTCGCCGCGACCCTCTTTCCCATGCCGAGAATGATCGCCAATCGCGGCATCGGCGGCCAGACATCCACGCAGATCGCCGTTCGCCAAGGTGGCCTGCCGCTCAAGCTCGCGATCCTTGGAGAAGCGCCCCGCAATTTGTTCCCGCGCACGCGCGACTGGCAGACCACCTTCGAAACAGACACCGTCAACGGCCTCACCCATGAGCTTGTCGGAACCGGCATCGCCGACGACGGCCTCCCATACGGCGATGTCCGCATCCACGGCGTGGCGACGGCATCCTTCACCGACATAGCGCGGCAACCCTATGGCGCGCTTGCAGCCAATTACGAAGTCACGTCGGGAACAAGCTGGACGATCACCGGCGACATCCAGAAGATCGCCGGCTCCCTGACCGGCGTGATCGGCTTCAACCTGCCGCTCATCCAGTCGAACGAACTCGGCGCTTATCTCGACGAAATCGCCTCGCCGAGCCTGCCGCTGGACGGCGCACGCCACCGGGTCAGCGCCACCGGCATCGCAAGCCATCCTTTCATCCGCTCGACCTTCGTGCTGAATGTCGCCACGGGCGCGGCAATCGATATCACGTTACGCATCTTCCCCGGCCAGCTCGAGGCCGGAGAGACAACGACCGCCCTGCAACTGACACCACCCGATAGCTTCATTCCCGCCTATCATCCAGAACAGTCTCAAACGTTCGAATTTGCCGATGACAGCGACGGCTGGTCGGCGCGCGTCCAGGACGGGCACATGACGCCTGTTCACCTGCACGACGGCATGCTCATCGTGGAGAACGACGACGGTGGCGTTCTGCGGGGTTGCGAATATGCGATGACCGCCATCCCCAACGGCAAGATCATCCACCTCGCCTTCGATCTCCAATTTTTGTCCGGGACCGGCCAGGTTCACGTCGGCGGACTGCAAGCCCCGGGCGGCAGCTGGGCAACGACGGCGACCGACGGCAACCCGACCTGGGTCCTCGATCATGGCGGCCACCACGAACTGGTGCTGAAAAGCGGCAACGACGAATTCGCCAACCTCACCTGCAGCGCCATCACCTTCGTGACGAGCGGCTCGCCGCTGACGTTTTCGCTCGACAACATCGTCATCCAATGGGGCGACGATAGCCCTCAGGTACCGGTAACATACCGATCGGTCGACATCCTCACGGTCTCGGGCGCACATAGCGGCAACGCCGAGGGCAGCCTGTCCGGCATCGCGGGCATGATCGCCACCGATGCTGTCGGCCAATGGACCTTCACCAGACACGCTACCGGCGACGCCGTCCCGGTCCCCTACGCGAGTGAGTTCGCTCTCGACGACGCCCTCTCGCTTCGCCGCGCCATCCACTGGATATGGGCGGGCCGCAACAATGCGGAGGACAAAGCCACCGTTCTCGCCGATATCGCCGCCATGGCCGCCTACGCGGCCGGCGGCCGCTATCTCATCGGCTCTGTCCTGCCCGCCGCCACCGATACGCCTGCCGCCCTGCAATCCATCACCGCGCTGAACACGGAACTCGCAGCATCACACGCCGGTCGATACGTCGATCTCCTCTCCGTGCTCCACGCCGCCGGCGACGGCACAACGGAAGACAGCGCCGACATCGCCACCGGTCTCGTTCCGAGATCGCTGCGCGCCGATGCCGTCCACCTCAACGACCGGGGTTATGCCATCGTCGCGGCGGCATGGGCCGAGGCAACGCTGGCTAGGGGATGGTGAAGCGCGCTCTTTTGCGGAGCAATCGCGCGGGATTGCCGGCATGGACACTCCAGGCCGGCAGCGTCGTAAAGGCAACGCCACGCGCGCCGAGCACCGCACCCTCCTCGATTACCACGCCCGGGCCGACGAAAGCGTCCGCCGCAACCCAGGCATTCGCGCCGATGGTGATCGGCGCCGCCTCAAGCTGGAAGCTCGGCTCGTCGATCCGGTGCGTTCCTGTGCACAGATGCGCGCCTTGCGAGATGATCGCATTCCTGCGGATGCGGATCGGCGCGACGCAGTAACAGATGACGCGCGGCCCGATCAGCGTGTTCTGCTCCATCACAAGGTTCGGCGGATACCAGATCTTCGCCGAGCCGTGCACGCGGGCATTGCGCGCAAGCCGCGCCCCGAAGAGCCGCAGCAGTAGTGCCCGCCAGCGATGGAACGGCGGCGGCGTCCAGGCGGCGAACAATGTCCATGCGACCGCCCATACCGCCCGCAACGCCCGATGCCGCAGCGAAAAGCTTGGGCCGCCCGTCAGCGACCCGCTCTCGGCTGCGTCGAGTATGCCGAATTCGCCTGGCTCCATTACGCCCCCGCCCCCTCGGCCGGCAAATATGCCCGTCGGTCCTCCTGCCTGCGCATCCGCCCCAACGCCATCGCCACGAAGACCTGGCAGACGAACAGCGGCAGCACTGCACCAACAGGGCCGCGCAGCAGAATAGGCAGCGACGAGCCGATGACGAAATGCAGGACGGGCAGACCAAAGAAGGTGCCCGCATCGGATTTCAGCGCTAACCGAAGCAGTAGAGACGTAAGAACGCCACCGAGAGCGACCCCAACGAAACCGAAATCCATGTAGAAATCGCAGCCGAGAAAGAAGGACAGGTTCGGCGTCCCGTACATACCCGCCGCAAACAGCTGGTTGCCGATGTCGAGCCCGCCAACAATGGGTTTTCCGGGCCAGAGCGCGCGCGGCACGAAGAACAGCAGCACGGCCGCCAGCTTCTCGCCCCACAGGAAATCCTGCCCCTCCATGAAGCGGACCGCATGCACCGCCGTATCGAAAACATCGATCGAGGGAATGTCGAACAGGTTGTCGACGAAGGAGATGCCGGACAGGTCCTGCAATCCCTCGATACCCGATCGCGTGGTAATGTTGAGGATGGGAAACAGGATCGTCAGCGCCAGCAGGCAAGCGACGTGAAACTTGGCCGCCGACAGCCGGTCGCACGCCAGCGCCAGGAGAGCCGGTGCCCAGACCGCCAGCAGCACGAAGCGCGGCGCATTGAAGGGATTTCTTGCCACACCGAGTAAGACCAATGCGACAAACAACGCGCCGAAACAGGCAAGCTTGTGGCGCGACGCCGCAAAGGAAGCCGCGATCAGACACGCGGTCACCGATTGCGCGGCAAGGAACAGCATGCTCGCAATGAAGCTTTGGGCTGGATCCTGCTCCAGCCGCGGCGACAGCAGCCGCTCCAGCCCACCCTCGGATGCCGAAAACAACGCGAATGCAACGACATTGCCGATCAGCAGAAGCAGACCGGGTCCGGCACTTCCCGCGAGACCGTCCTCCTTGCGTTGCATTGGCACGAACAGGAACGGCAGGGTGAATATCAGTACGATCAGCATCGCGATGACAAACTCCCACCGCTCATAGGCATAGGCGGTAATAGCCGTCACGCCGCCGATCCTGTCTCCGTGCAATCGCTGCAGCGGCGAGAGTACGAAGTATATAAACAGGCAGAACCAGAACATGTCCCCGACCTGGAACCGGGGAGACGTCAATCGTGACAGTCCGATTAGCACGAGGATCAGCATCGGCAGTGTCAGGAGCACCACGAACGCTCCATCCGCAAACGGCAGGTTGAGAAGATAGAGCCCGAGCACCGTGCCGAGTCTGATCATGAACTCACCGCCAAGACCGGGAAACGCGCAGATCGTCGAAAGACGATAGCCCACACCATCACGACAACCACGCCATGCGTTACGACTTCAGCCAGTGCCAGGCCAGCGAGGCCCCAAGCCCACCCGAACAGCGAACTCGCCGCAAACCCCGCCAACATGGCGGCGCCGGCAGCCCAGGCAACCACCCGATAGCGCCCCAATGCCTGCCCGGCCTGCGACAGCGTCTGCGAGATGGCCCCGGTGAAGACACCGACGGAAAACAGCGCCACGACCAAGGCCGCCTCGGCAGCCGGACCATCCAGCAAAACCGCCATCAGGTAACCGGCTCCAAGCATCGCGAGAGACAGGAGAAAAGCCAGCCAACTCGCCAGCCGCTGCGTCCGAAACAATCGGCCTACCTCGCGTTCACCACCGCGCAACTCCCGGACCAACTGCGGAAAATGCGCCCGCCGAATGAACTCGAGCACCTGTGAAAAGGCGACCGTGATCTGCCGGCCATAAAGAAAGATGGCTGTGGTCAGTTCGCCTAGAAACAATGAGCAGACCAATATCTGGAAGCGAAAGGAAACTTGCCCGGGCACGACGGCTAGAAGTACGCCCATTCCCTCCCGCGCGAAAAATGCCGCCTCGCTCAACTTGATCCGCGCAGGCACTGGCGCATGTCCGAGCCTTCGCAGGATCGCGATTTGCAAGGCAATGGTGAGCATCGCCCCGAGAGACAGGGCCGCACCGAGCACCGTGCCTGCCATGCCGCGCGGCTGATCTGCGACAAACAGCAAGGCGAGCGCCGGAACGGCGTAGATCGGCACGCCCGTCAGCCCGCTCAATCCACCGAGCGCCAGACCATCAAGTACCCCAGCCGCGTTGAACGCCCAGATGAAGAGCGCGGGCAGCACCGACAGCAGGTAGGCGCAGTCAAACACATCATTGCTCAGCGCGACATAGCTCAGCGCCGCCAGAGAAACTCCGGCCGCCACGCAGAACCGGAACAGACTGGCGTGCCAGTAGCACTGCCCGATCACGGCGGCTCGCTGGTCGGCATCGGCCAACGCAATCCGCCTCGCGATCGTCGTTACGGCCCCGCAGTCGACGAGCATCAGAGCCAGAATGGTGAAGGAAAATGACACTCCAAAATGCGTGAGGAGCACAAATGCTCCTTGCCCGACCAGCCATGTCTGCGCGAGAAACAGAGACCCTTGTCCGATGCCGAAGCTGGCGACCAGCAGCGCGGCATTCCCGGTCGCCGGGATCCCGCCGCGAACCCTTGCGTTCCATCGCCCGGATCCGACGAACCTCATGCGGCCTTCCGCAGCAATTGACCCTCGACCCACGCATAGGTCTTCTCCAGCCCTTCGACGAGGCCCCGCGATGGCCGCCAGCCTAGCACCTGTTCCACCAGGCGGTTATCGGAATTGCGCCCGCGCACACCCAGCGGCCCGGTGACATGACGCTTGTGCAGCCGCTTGCCGGCGATGACGCAGACCATGTCGACCAGTTGGTTGATCGTCACCATCTCGTCGGAACCGATATTCACTGGCCCTTCGAAATCGGATCGCATCAACAGCAACGTCCCCTCGATGCATTCGTCGATGTAGAGAAACGACCGCGTCTGCTCGCCATCGCCCCAAATCTCGATCTCGCCGCCATTCGGTGTCATCGCGACCTTCCGGCAGATGGCCGCCGGCGCCTTCTCCCGTCCGCCATCCCAGGTTCCGGAAGGGCCAAAGACATTGTGGTACCGCGCGATGCGGTTCCGCATGCCGTAATTACGATTATAGGAGAGGAAGAGCCGTTCGGAAAACAGCTTCTCCCAGCCATATTCGCTATCCGGCGCGGCGGGATAGGCGGAGGCTTCCGCGCAGTTGGGATTATCGGGATCGATTTGGTTGTGGGCCGGATAGATGCAGGCCGATGACGAATAGAACAGCCGCCCCACCTGCCGCTCACGGCACAGATCGGCAAGATTGAGATTGATCATCGCCGAGTTGTGCACGATATCGGCATCGTGTTCGCCGCTGAAGATGTAGCCGGCGCCGCCCATGTCGGCGGCCAACTGATAGACCTCGTCGAAGGCGCCATCGACCGCCTGCTCGCAGACGTCGCGCCTCCTGAGATCGCCGACGATGAATTCGTCCGCCTCGCTCGGCTCGTACTCAGGCAGCTTCAGATCGACGCCACGGACGCGAAAACCTTCACGCTTCAGATGTCGAACGAGGTGGCTGCCGATGAAGCCTCCGGCACCACAGACAAGAGCAGTCTTCCCCAGCACGTCACGCCCCCCAGCGTTAGATTGCTTGCAACTCCAATGATCGCAGATTTCCGAATATGCCCTCGAAACGGTCGGTGATCCGGTCGATGTCGAAATTCCGCTCCGCATAGGCGCGCCCGTTTGCGCCAAGACGATTCCGTAACGCCTCATCACCCACGAGCTGTCTAAGATCGGCGAGGAACTGCTCCCCGTCTCCAGGCTCCGAGACCAACCCCGCCCGTTCCCGCTCCAGAATCCGCCGCGCAAGATTACCGGCAGGAATTGATCCGAGCACGGGTTTGCCATGGCTAAGATAAGTCAGCACCTTCGACGGCACGGAATAGACACCGGCGTCCTTCTCGATCATCGCGACCATTATGTCCGCGCCACCGAGCACACGCGGCAAATCCGAAAACGGAACCCAAGGCTTCACATGCAGATTCGAAAGCCCTTCGGCAGCCGCACGTCGTGCCAACTCCTCCGCGACGCGCCCCTCCGAGAGCACATCGACCTCGACCGGCAGGCTCGCCGCTGCCGCCAGCAAGATGCCCGGATCGTGCTTGTAGCCCAGCGTGCCGGCATAGACCGCCCGAACGGGACGTGCATCGATCTTGCGGGCAATCGCAGGCATCGATGGGCCAAGGGGCGCCCAGTTCTCGACAACGCTTACGCGCTGGCGCCGGACACCGTTGCGCCTGAGGATCGGCAGGAAATCCTCGGTAATCGCGACGACGTGATCACTGCTTCGCAAGAGCTCGAATTCCAGTCGCTGATAGCGTGCCGCGATAACGGCCCCAACGACGGGAAGCTTGCGAGCCAGGATGCGGCTGATGGCTTCGCTGTATATGTCCTGAAGCCAGAAAACGAACAGCGATCCGCACGCCCGCGCGGCCTTGACTATCTCTGCCTGCGCGTCGAGCGGCGCATTGGCGGAGAGAACGATGGCCGGATGAAACTTGGCAACCATCGCCGCGACACGGCGACCAATCTCGACCTCCTGCGATCGGCGCTTGAGAAAGCCATTCTTCTCGAATGCCTCGTCCAGCCTGATGCCAACGATCTCAAGTCCAATTGGATCATCGGCTCGCCTGCTCAGTTCACCCTTTGGCGTCTGGAAGCTGGCGGAATGGACATGCAGGACCTCATAGCCCCTACCGGCGAGCGAGCGGGAGAGCTGGACCTGAAACGGATGACCGGAATAGTCATGAACAAGTATGCGCTTCCCAATGACCATGCCTTATCTCAGACAGATGGAGGAAAACCAGTATCGTGACTCATAATAATTAGCTTCGGCAGACAGGCGCGGCCGGCGTCAGCAATAAAATACTTAGGTTGTATTTATGAATTAACTAAACCTTTATAAAAATATCAACTTTGTCAAGGCCTATTCTATTCTGATCGCGGAGATTGCAACCAAGCGCGCCGATCCGATATGGGAACACGCTCGCACTCTGGGGTGTCATCCGGCCTTTGTAGGTTCCAGGCTGAAGTCGAACCACGCTCGACGATCTTGCCGGTTGAGCACGGCGACCACGGGCGCTCCGTTCTTCAGACTTCCTCTCAGGCCCGATAGAGCCTTGCGCGCGGCGCTTTGCGGCGTGCTTGCCCAACGAACCACGAACAGAACGGCATCGCAGAGCCGCGCGAGATAGAGCGCATCGACAGCGGTCTCGATCGGCGGCGTGTCGATAATGATATAGTCGAAATGCTGCCGCGCGCGTTCGAGCAGCGTATTGACCTTGGGGTTCATGAGCAGATCATCTGTCGGAAATTCCGCCGGACGGGCACCGAGTATGACGGAAAGGCTCGTCGCGCTGTCGGTCACCACCATGTTGGCGAGCCCGGGGTCCGGCTGGCCGCGCAGCAGGTTGACGAAGGCGGGCATCGGTTCACGGTCGACATGGCGATGAATGCTCGGTTTGCGGAGATCGCAATCGATAAGCAGCGTACGCCGCCCGGCAAGCGCATATGTGCGGGCTAGGGCCGTAGCCAGCGTCGATTTCCCCTCACCCGGCAACGCGGACGATACCATGATCACGATACCTTCCCCACTGTCGGAGGCCGTCCGCATAAGCGCTTGATCGATCGATGCACGAATCCTGCGGATGGATTCCGAAAATACCGAAAGCGGCGCCGATACGATCGCGTCGGAGAGCCCGCGTCCGTGCGGCTTTCCAAGTTCGCTGCCGCTCTGTTCCGGCGCGACCGAGGCCAGCGGAGCGCCAAGGACCGCCCCCACCTGATCCTCGCTCGTAAACCCGCCGACGAAGAACTCGCGCAGGAGTGCTGCGCCCATGCCTGCAAACAGAGCCAGCAATGCAAGGACAAAGAGCATAAGCCCCTTGCGGGGATAGGACGGATCGATCGGAGCGAGCGCTTGGGAGATGATCCTGCTGTCCGCCATCTGGAGACTGGCCTGCGCCTCGAAATCCTGCAATCGGGCAAGCATGGTCTGGTATTGCGTGCGCGCGATTTGCGCGGCCTGCTGCAGGCTGTAGAACTGTGTCAGCGTCTCCGACGCCACGTCGCCACCGCCGTTTGCATCGGTCACAAAGCGACCGAACCGTGCGTCTGCGAGACGGAGTTCCGTCCCCCGGTCAACGTTCGCGGCCGCCGTCAGATCGCCGTGCTTCGCAAGAAAAAGATCGAGCCCCTTTTCGTTGTCGAGCAAGATACCTTTTGCCGCCTCGACCTGAAGCTGCAGACTGTTGCGCGCGGCAACCGTACTGGCGACCTTGGCATCGACCTGTTTTCTGATGTAGACGTCAGTGACAAGGTTTGCGAGCCGCGCCGCCTTGCTGGGATCCTCGGATGTCACGCCTATGGTGATCAGGTAGGTCAGCCCTTCGCGACGAACCCGCAGCGCATCCCTGAAAGTCGCAAGCACCTTGCCTTGCGCCACATCGGCGCTCCGCATCGTCACCTCGCCCCAGCTGAACACGCTGATCAGTCGGGACAGGAAAGCTTCGCGCGGCCCGAATTCGGGA
Organism: Rhizobium sp. S152; assembly: GCF_030380735.1. Lineage (GTDB taxonomy): Bacteria > Pseudomonadota > Alphaproteobacteria > Rhizobiales > Rhizobiaceae > Rhizobium. The sequence goes on from NZ_JAUDRZ010000005.1 coordinate 95,134, forward strand.
TCCGCGACCAGATCGCTGGCGCGGATCGCATCAATCAGGACGGCGTCGGATTGGACGATCCGGACTTCTCCCTCCACCCGCGAATTGTCCGTGATCCCGCTTGCCGAGGCGGCCTCGGGATCAAGAAGGTTTTTGTTGCTGGTATCGACGAGAACAAGCGCTTGCGCGGTAAAACGCGGCGTCAGCAGGAAGACGACTGTAACGCCCGAGAGAAAAACGATCAGCGCGGTCGCGACAATGATCCGTAGTTGCCGGCGGACGAGCCCGAGAAGCATTCGAAGATCGGTAACCTCGTTCATACGAATGCGAACCCCGAATATCTAAAACCAATACCCGCTCAGCCCTGTTAACGAAACACTTACCATAAAATGCTCCAGCTACAACCAGTGATCATTCCCCTGGTTAATTTCGCTCCGGTCGCACATTTGGCGGACCGCCATCAAGCGATGGAGGTCCGCCACTGTTGGATCAACGGTAGGCTGCGAACAGGCTCTGGATCGCATCGACCTCGTTCGGCCGGATTTCATGGCCGCCCGAATGCCACTCGGTCGATACCGACGATTTCTCCGTCGTGAAGTAATCGGCCAGGGCCTGCGTCAGGGCCGGCGGGCAGATCGGGTCGCGCTCGCCCGCCGTGATCAGGATCCTGCGCCCGGCAAGAGCGGGATTTGCCTGCGGCTTGAACGGGATCAACGGATGCAGCAGCGCCGACGCGTCGAACAGTCCCTTCTCGATCAGCACATTGGCGAGAATATTCGCACCATTGGAAAATCCGAGGCCGAGGATACTGGACGCCTCATATTCGGCCGCCATGGCCTGGACGAAGCCCGCCATCTTCTCGGTCGCACGCGCCAGGTCCGCCATGTCGTAGACACCCTCGCCCGTGCGCTTGAAGAAGCGTGCCGCACCATATTCCGACACATCGCCGCGCGGCGATACGATCGTGGCTTCGGGCAAGAGGCGGCGCGCGAAGTCGAAGAACTGGTTCTCGTCGCCGCCCGTTCCATGCAGGGTAAAGACGATAGGCTTGCCGGGTGCACCGGCCTGCAGCCGGTGCACATATTGATTGTCGATCATGTCAATTCTCCTGACTTACCCTTCCAGCGGCAGCAGATGCTGTTCGAGCAGCCCGCGCAGATGCTGGTGTTGTTCCGGCAGCTTCAGTGCTTCGCCGAGATGCGCCGTATCCTCGTCGCGGTCGAAGCCGGGCTCGTTGGTCGCGATCTCGAACAGCACGCCGCCCGGCGTGCGGAAATAGATCGCCCAGAAGTAGTCGCGGTCGATAACGGGCGTCACCTGGTAGCCGGTGTCCATCAGCGCCTTGCGAACCTCGATCTGCTTGGCACGGTTCTCGACGGCGAATGCGACGTGGTGCACGGAGCCGGCGCCCGGCAGCGCGCGAGAAATGTTCGGCATCGTCTCGAGGTCGATCAGATGCGCGCCATTGCCGCCAGGAATTGTCATCCGCTTCACGCCGTCGCGTTCTTCCTGCACTTCGTAGCCCATGAACTTCAGGAGTTCCGACGTCGCGCCGTCGTCGCGCAGCCGCATGGCGACCGAGTGGAAGCCACGGATCGCGTGATCCTCGCTGATGCCACCCTGCGTCCACGGAAGACGGGCGTCGTCCTTGACCTCGACAAGCGCGAAGCCGTCGCCATCCGGACCGGCGAAATTCAGGCGCCTCTCGCCGAACGTCTCCTCGGCCTTGATGCCGGTGACGCCGAGCTTGCCGAGACGATCGCTCCAGAAGCCGCTCGAACCCTGCGGGATCGAGAACACCGTGGTGCCCACCTCGCCGGTACCCGGGCGGCCCTGCGCCATCTTCGGGAACGGGAAGTAGGTCATGATGGTGCCGGGCGCGCCGGTCTCGTCACCATAATAGAGGTGGTAGACATCGGGCGCGTCGAAGTTGACGGTCTTCTTGACGCGGCGCAGACCAAGCGTGTTGGTGAAGAAGTGGTTGTTGGTGCGGGCATCCTCCGCCATCGACGTGACGTGATGCAGACCCTTGATTTGATCGATCATTTCAGACCCCTTTCTTGGCCGTCTTGCGGGCTTCGGATGGGTGATAGATGATCCCTTCGATGCCTCGGGAATAGCCCCGACGACCGGAACGCATTGTCTCCCTTTAGTGAACGACATGGAATGCTCGTTCACACGGAAGGGCTTAGGTCGCCGATGGATCGGTCGGCAACTGCCAGTCTATCGGCGCCCGGCCATGTTCGGCCAGAAACGCATTGGCCTTGGAAAAATGCTTCGAGCCGAAGAAGCCGTTATGCGCCGAAAGCGGCGACGGATGCGGCGCCTTGAGCACGAGGTGGCGCGATGTATCGACAAAGGCGGCCTTGCGCTGCGCATAGGCACCCCAGAGCATGAAGACGACGGCGTCGCACTCGTCATTGACCTTGCGGATGACGGCGTCGGTGAACCGCTCCCAGCCCTTGCCCTGATGCGAGGCGGCCTGCGCCTCCTCCACCGTCAGCACGCTATTCAGCAACAGCACGCCCTGCCGCGCCCAGTGCTCCAGAAATCCGTGCCGTGCCGGCGCGATTCCGAGATCGCTCTGCATTTCCTTGTAGATGTTGACGAGCGAGGGCGGAATGCGGACGCCTGGTCGAACGCTGAAGCACAGGCCATGCGCCTGGCCAAGACCGTGATAGGGATCCTGGCCGAGGATCACGACCTTCACATCCTCGAGCGGCGTCAGATCCAGCGCCCGGAAATACTCCGAGCCCTTGGGAAAGATGCGCTTGCCGCTTTCCTTCTGCGCCACCAGAAAGGCTTTCAGCTGCTGCATGTAAGAGTTTTCGAACTCCCCGGCGAGAGCGGCCTTCCAGCTCTCCTCGATCGATATCGTCTGCTCGGTCATCTTTACTTCCCGGGTTGCCGACAAAACAGCGGCCTACCTAAAAAGGCGAATTCGCGGACATTTTAGTCGTCGCTGCCTGTCAAAATTTACGTTCCTCTCGTAAATTGCGTTTAAATCGCTGGCGAATTCAAGCGTATCGGGGGACTTATCCGGAATGAAGTTTGGCACGAGCGGGCTGCGCGGCCTCTCCGAGGACCTGAAAGGCAGGGCGTCCGCGCTCTATGCCACCGCCTTCGGCCGCCACCTTCTTGAGAGCGGCTTGGCGAAACGCGGCGACCACATCCTTGTCGGCCGTGACTTTCGCGATTCCAGCCCGGATATCGCGGCCAACTGCACCGATGCCCTCACACGCCTCGGTTTCCGTTTGATCGACTGCGGCACGCTCCCGACGCCGGCGCTCGCCTTGTACGGCCTGGAGCAGAAAGCCGCCTGCCTGATGGTCACCGGCTCCCATATCCCGGCCGACCGCAACGGCATCAAATTCTACCGGCCCGACGGCGAAATCGACAAGGCGGACGAAGCCGCGATCACGGGCACGGCTGCCGAGATCGATCATGCCGGCTTCGCCTTCACGCCGTCGCACACAAAGGCCGATGACAAATCCGCCGAATGCCGGGCGCTGTTCTTCGATCGCAACGCCGGTGTGCTGCATGCGGATGCGCTGAGCGGTCTGACGATCGGCGTCTACCAGCACAGCACCGTCGCCCGCGACCTGCTCGTCGATCTGTTGGAGCACTACGGCGCCGACGTCGTGCCCTTCGAGCGCTCGGAAACTTTCATCCCCGTTGACACCGAAGCGGTCTCCGACGAAACGATCGCCAAGCTCCGGAAACACGCCAGGCAGTCAAAGCTGGATGCGATCGTCTCCGCCGACGGCGATGGCGACCGTCCGCTGGTCAGCGACGAAACCGGCACGCCCCTGCGCGGCGACCTGCTCGGGCTGATCACCTCAAGCTTCCTCGGCGCCAAGACGGTCGTCACCCCTGTCACCTCGAACTCAGGCATCGAGGCTGCAGGCCACTTCGGCGTGATCCGTACGCGCGTGGGCTCGCCCTTCGTGATCTCGGGCATGGAAGAGGCGCTCGCATCGGGTGAAGAGCGCGTCGCTGGCTTCGAGGCCAATGGCGGCCTGCTGACGGCCAGCGATTTCGTCATCGAGGGACACACGCTCCGCGCGCTGCCGACGCGCGATTGCTTCCTGCCGATACTGGCCGTTCTGTCGCTCGCCGCGTCGAGAAAGCAGCCGCTGTCCGCAATCGCTGCATCCTACCATCTGCCCGTGGCGGCCGCCGACCGGCTGGAGAACTTTCCGGTGGAAACCAGCACCCGACTAATGGCCTATTTGCGCGAGAGCGCCGACAATCTCGCAGCGTTCCTGCAGCCGATCGGCGAGGTTGCCGACACCAGCGACATCGACGGCCTCAGGATAACTTTGAGCGACAACAGCGTCATCCACTTCCGCCCCTCCGGCAACGCCCCCGAAATGCGATGCTACGTCGAGGCCGAAACCGAAACCGCCGCGGCAAATCTGCTGCAGGCCGGCCTCGAGCGTATCCGCGCCTGGGCTGGAACCCATTGATATTAAAAAGACCATCCAAGGACACCCGATGACACAGAAGATCGTTCCCGTGATCATGGCAGGCGGCAAGGGCACCCGCCTCTGGCCGCTGTCGCGTTCCGCCGCGCCCAAGCAGTTCATCCGCTTCATCGGCGACACGACGCTGTTCCAGGAAACCTTGCTGCGCGTGTCCGACAAGGCACTCTACGAACCTGCGATCGTCATCACCAACGAGGAGTTCCGCTTCCTCGTCGCCGAGCAGGCCCGCGAACTCGACATCGGACTGGCCTCCATCCTGCTGGAGCCGATGGCCCGCAACACAGCGGCCGCCGTTGCCGCTGCCGGCGCGTTGGTGCGCGACCGCTTCGGCGAAAACACGATCATGCACGTTCTCGCCTCCGACCACGAGATCGACGCCGACGAGGTCTATTTCGACGCGGTGCGCACCGCCATCGCGGCCGCCTCCGAGGGCAAGCTCGTCACCTTCGGCATCAAGCCGACAGAGCCGGCCACCGGCTACGGCTACATCGAGGGCGGAGAAGCGCTGCCGAGCGGCGCGCTGTCGGTCAAGCGCTTCATCGAGAAGCCGCCGCTGACCGAGGCGGAAAAGATGCTGGCATCGGGTGGCTTCTACTGGAACTCCGGCATGTTCATGTTCCCGGTCGCCAAGCTGCTCAGCGAAATGACGACCTATGCGCCCGCCGTGCTGAAAGCCGCCGGCGATGCCATCGCCCGTGGCGTCAAGGATCTTGATTTCATCCGGCTAGACAAGGCAGCCTTCGCGGAAAGCCCCGACATTTCTATCGACTACGCGATCATGGAAAAGACCCGCAACGCCGCGGTCGTCCCCTCGCCGTTCAAGTGGTCCGACCTCGGTAGCTGGGATGCGATCTGGAAGAGCGGCGCCAGTGACGCCGAGGGCAATGTGGCGGCTGCCAACACCACGCTGGTCAACACCCGAAACTCGCTCGTCATGACGCATGGCGTGCATCTTGCCGTGCACGGCATGGACGATGTGGCCGTCGTCGCCAGCGAGGACGCCGTCTATGTCGGCCGCCTGCAGGACAGCCAGGAAGTCGGCGCCATCGTCAAGATGCTCGCCGCCAAATCCGCCACCGCGAAGCTGACGGAAACCCACCCGACCTCCTACCGCCCATGGGGCGGCTACACCTCGATCTTCAACGGCGACCGCTTCCAGGTGAAGCGCATCTTCGTAACCCCGGGCAAGAAGCTGTCGCTGCAGAAGCATCACCACCGCTCCGAGCACTGGATCGTCGTCAAGGGAACCGCCGAGGTGACGATCGGCGAGAACGTCCAGATGCTGCGCGAAAACGAATCCGTCTACATCCCGCTCGGCGAAGTCCACCGCCTCGCCAATCCAGGAAAGATCCTGCTGGAGCTGATCGAGGTACAGACCGGTTCCTATCTCGGCGAGGACGACATCATCCGCATCGTCGACGAATTCGGGCGTAACTGATCCGCCTCTCCTGTCTTGAACTTGTAGACCTTGGGCTTTAACACGGGTCGCAGCATGGCCGTCCGGCGGTGCTGCGATTGTCGTTTCAGGGAATGGATCCATGCGTATTGTGATGATTGGCTCGGGCTATGTCGGTCTGGTCTCGGGGGCCTGCCTTGCCGATTTCGGCCATCACGTCACCTGCGTCGACAAGTCGGCAG
>NZ_JAUDRZ010000006.1 GCF_030380735.1 Rhizobium sp. S152
CTGTTGGCTTAGTAGCGACACAAAGGGAATCGCACGCCTCGGCGGTCCCACTCCACGTTCTTCCGGGACGACATTATCGGCGACTCACCCGTGTAGCGATCCATCCTCCTGAGCTACAGGAGTTGGATTTAGTCGATGGAGGTGTAGGAAAGTGAGTCGCCCGTTCGTTCGGGCGTCCGAGCTGTACGACGTTCGGACTCGGAAGCGCCGGAAGCGGCCGACTCGCGACTACTTCGCCGTCGAGGGGGCCGACCTGTGAGCCGTCCCGGGTTCGCCGGTCGCGACCGGCCCGAGTGTGTCGACTGTGGTCGGTCGACGCCGACGACCGCTGCGCGTGTTCCTTACGACGAGGTACTCTGCCCGAGTTGCTACCTCGAGCGGGAGGGCGTCAAATGAGGGCGGTCGAACCCTGCTGGCACGAGGTCGCCATGCAGTTGAACTACGCCGACGGCCTCTCCCCGTTCTTCGCCGCCGCGGGCGTCGTCTCTCGATCGGGCGGGTCGAAGACGGTCAAGTTCCACGACGGCGGCGAAACGTGGCTCGCGAAGCTGTACTACCAAGACTCGGGTATCGTCAACCCCGGCCCGCGCCTCCCGACCGGCACCCGGTGGGAGTTCGACACGATGCGCGAGTACCGCATCGCGATACTCCGCAACCCCGACGAGGATGCCGTCGGCGAACAGAAGATGAACGCGCACCTCCGGCCGCGCTGGCAGGGGATGCAGGTCGAGAAGGACGACGGCTCGCGCTTCAGGCTGAACATCCCCCGCGGAATCACCGAGGGCGTGAACGTCCGCCTCAACGGGTCGAACATCGATATCTGGCGCTATCAGACGCTCCTCCGGGAAGCCGCCGCCGCGCTCGGGATCAACCCGGACCACTTCGTCGACCCGCACGAGTCGAGTACGGTGCAGGACGGCGAGCGATACGTCCGCGTCCACACCGACGCGAGCGGACCGATCCACGCGCGGGACGGTCCGATCGCCGAGATGGGCCACTTGCTCGAACACGATCGCGAGGGCTATCGGAAGGTCGTCCAAAACGACGCCGACGAGGACGGTCGCGCGCTCCCGGGCTACTACCACACGGTCACGCTCGGGCCGAAGCGCGTCCGCGAGGCGTTCCCGTCTCACTCGCTCCCGACTGAGGTGAAGCACTACTACGCTCGGGAAGCCCTCTCGATGCCGAAGGACAACCCGCTTCGACACCCGAAGCTCGGTGTCTCCTACCAGGTGTCGCGATGGGACGAGTCGCTCGGGGTCGCCCCCGAAGACTTGGAGCAGATCGAACGCGAGTTGGACCGCACCGTTCACGCGGTACTCATCGAGGCGGGGATCGACCCGTCGCCGACCCACGGCTCGGGACCGTACATCGAGGACGCCTACTTCGACGCCGAGACGCGCGAGGGCTTCGAGGAGCCGCCCGCGCTTGACCTGACCCACATCCGCCAAGAGCAGGAGAGTGTGGTCGTGCGCAACCTCACGGACGGCCTCTCGCCCGTCGAATGGGAGTCCCTCCAGACGCTCGTGACGGACGGCGGCTCCGTCTCTCCGGCCGACATCGCTGACGAGCACGGCCGCCACGTCGGGAGCGTGCGGCGCGCGCTGAACCGGATAGACGAGATGGTTGAGCGCGAGTACGGCACCGTGTCGCTGAAATCCTCGTTCGTCGCCGAGTTGGTCCACGACGCCGTGAAGGAGGCTCGCGACGCGAACCGGCGCGTCGTCGACGCAGCGGGCAAGGCGCTCGCGGCCGCCGAGCGCGGGTTGGACGAGACGACGAGCGCGTTGCTCACCTGGTGCTCGAAACACGACATCGACGTAGACAGCCGCGGCGAGGCGATCGAACGCATCCGCATGGGCGAGGTCGAGCGCGGCCCCGTCGGTACGGACGCGAACGGGAGTCGCTACCCCATCGTCTCGCGCAAGCTGCGGAAGGCGTTGGACCTGTGGACCGACGCGGGGCGTGATCCCGGGAAGTTCCGGTCGGCGACCGTCGAGTTCAGCCTATCCGGGTCGCGTGGCGTTCGTCGCGTCCCGGCGTTCGAGGTACTGAGATAGCGGATCGCTTCCCGATCGGGGCCGGTACGCGGCCCTGATCGGGTAGTGGCGACTCTCTCCCGACCCTGGTTTCTTTATATACACTACCGGCGAGCGGGTGCGGTGGCGGTGTCCTTCTGGTGCATTCACGTCGAGCCGACGGCCGGGACGATCGCGACGGCCAGGGGAACCGCGCCGGGGGCGTTCGGTTCCCCGTTAGGGGTGTGGCTAAGGCCACAACTCCAAGGGACCCCGCACCGCCGCGACAGCAATATCCTAATCACGGCGGGAATTTTCCGCTCAAGTGGTCTGCAGAGAAACGTATTTACAGTGGTAGTTTCCTGGGTTGAATAGATGAGTGCGCCTGACCGGAAAGTTCCTCAAGAATTTGCCACGGTGACCCTGATTCAGTATCCAAGTTTGTCAGGACACGCGACAGGTTTCTTCTACTTGGGCCAAGACGACAACCAATACTTAATAACTAACAAGCATGTTGTAGATCCCGAAGAAGACGATGTCGAGAACATCCGAATCCTTCTTCGCGGGTCATCAAATTTGGCTGACTTGGAATACCAAGACATCAGCCTTCTTAGCGAGTCTGGAGGACGGAATTGGTTAGAGCATCCAGTCGATACAGATGCAGATGTTGTCGCCGTTCCCTTAGATGTTGATTTGAGGAACTACGGCAATCGTGTCTTCAGTCGCGAAAACTTCCTCCCCGATGAAATTCAGATTGGAGCTGGGCAACAGGCGATGATACTGGGCTATCCGTTCAAAGGAAAAAGTCCCTATGTGCCTGTTGCCCGTAGCGCCCTAATATCATCTCCTTATGGGGTTCCATTTGAAGGGATGAATTGCTTCGCAACTGATGCGAACATGCACTCTGGCACAAGTGGGAGCCCTGTCCTCACAATCCCTTCGGCGATACAGCAAACAGATAGCGGAATTTCGATGATGAGCGGAAAGCAAACCTATCTTTTGGGTGTCCACTCAGCGACTCTTCACTCTGGCCACGACCCTGAGGAAGGACCGTTAAACCTCAATTTGTCTTGGTATGCGGGCTTAATTGAGGATATTATAAATAGCGGTTGAATTAACCAAATATTCGGTACGGTGGCAACTTGATCTGAGCACCCTTCGGGTGCTGACCAGCTCCGTAGAACCGAAGTCGGAGCGACCGAGCACGGACCGTCCGCGTCCGGAGCACACGAATCCCGACACCGACGGGCCGGTATTCGATGAAGACGTATCCGCCGCCGGCCCGCGCAAGGCGCGTGTGCTGTTTCTTCCAGAGTCGGAACCGCGGGGCGTCTCGCGTCGCCATGCACGCCTTCACGTCCCACGGGTCGCCCGACGAGTCCCGCGCGTCGTGCCACGGCGAGTGATCTACGTCGAGACCGTACCGCTCGCGGGCGTGCCGTTCGGCGAGCGCCCCGTATCGAGCCGCGTTCTGCGACCGACTCACGCTTCTTCCCCGTTGTTTTGACCCACGACCCGGCTTCGACTCCGAGTTTCACTCCTCGACCCGATTTTTCGACCCCGATCGACCCGGGTTTCCGCCCGGGGAGTCCAGCAGCCCCACACGTAGTAAGTAGCTATATGACAGGCCGGGGGGAGGGAGCGGACGGAACCGGTGGAATGTCGCGCAGTCATGCAGTTTTCCCTTTTCCGGGTTCCGGTACGCCGTCCAAGTCGTTCCACTCGCCAGCCTTCCACTCCTTCTTTCGGTCCGTCGCCCACGATGTGCCGTAGCCGGCCTTCGCAGCCGCCTCTTTCTGCGAGATTCCCGATTCGGCGTCCCACGGCTTCGAGTCGATCAGGTACGACCGAACCCGCTCGCGCCGCCGTATCTCATCGGGGTCCGGTCCCGTCTCTCCCTCGTCGGCGTCGCCGTCGGCTCCGAGGATGCGGAATTCCGACGCCTCGTGTTCGGAGTACGCTTCCCGCGTGTCGGTCAGGCCCTTGAACTCGGCTTTCTCCTCGAAGCCGTCTTGCCCGCCCTCGGAGTCGAGAAGCCGAGCGAAGCCGGGGTCGTCGCGCTTGGGCTTCTCGATGCCGAACGTCGAGAGGCGACGGAACGCCGCCGCGGTCCGCTTGCGCGTGTGGTTCACCATGAGCACCGATCCGCGCTTCGGGTGCGGCCCGTGGTCGCCCTCCTTCTTCCGGATGAACGTGAGTGCGTTGGCGAACGTCTCCGCCTTCGGCCCGTCCGTCCCGTACCCGCTGAGTTCCTGAGCGGTCTCGTCTATCACCGCGAGGACGGGTCCCTCGATCTCCGCCATCGCCTCCAGCATCTCCCGGTCGGAGCGAACGATCCGGTCGAACCCCTCCCACGCCGTGTTGCCGATGATAGCGCCGCCCGTCCGCGCCGCCCAGGTGCGCGCCACGTCGAGCGTCGTCGCGGTCTTCCCGCTCCCCGGTGGCCCGAGGACGAGACCGATCGCGCCTTCGTTCTCCAACTGCTCGGCCGCGGCAGTGAGGAGGTCGCTTCCGTCGCGAGCGCGGTTCGTCAGGCCGACCATCCCCTGCATTTGCGAGACGTTCCCCTCGCGGAAGGCGCGGTCGGCCATGCGCGTACTCGCCGACCGGACGATCTGCGACGCCAGCGCCGTATCCAGAAAGTTCCCGTCGTCCGCGAGTCCCTGTTCCCACAGACTCGCGTAGTAGTTCAACAGGTCGAGCGTCTCGCCGTCGTCGATGAGGCCCGCGAACTCGCGCACCCACTCGTTCGGCTTCTCCTCCAACGCCCCGCGGAGGAACTCGCGGCCCTGTGCGGCCGCGTACACAGAGGAGTCCGACCCCGAGCGGCTCATTCGACCGTCCCTCCGTCGTTCCGGACGGGAGTGACCGGTTCCAGCGCCTCCCCGTCATCGAGCAAGTCGAACGAGACGAGTTCGCCGGCCCCGTCGTCGGTCTCCTCGGTGTCGTCGCCGTCCTCGTCCGCGAGGTGCGACGGCAGCGACTCCTCGGGTAGTTCCTCGCGGATCACGTCATCTATCGAGTCCTCACCGAACGACGGCGCGATGTGTCCCTCAAGCGCGGCGTTCTGGTCCACCGCGCGTTTGGCGTCGAGCCGCCGGAGGATCGACGGGAAGCGCCGTCGGAGCGCCCGCGCGTGCCGGGCGTCCTCCTCGTACTGGTCGCGGAGTTCCGACACCAAGGCGCGGACAGCCGACTCTTCGGTCTCCCCGAGCACGCGCGACGCGGGAACCGCCTCCCGCCAGTTGGCGACAGCCGTGTTCGTCTCGGGGTTGTAGATGCGCGCCTCGTAGGTGTCGAGCGCCGAATCCGTCCACGGGTACAGTGTGCCCTGCTTCACTTCCAGTTCCTCCCACGCCTGATCGTTCAGTTCCCACACGCCCAGCCCGATGTCGGTCGTCTCGTCGAGCGCGACGATGAAGTGGCCCGGCGGGTCCGGCAACAGGTCCGCGAGCTTGTCGCCGACGAACCACGAGACGACGACCACACCGATGCCCGCGAGCGCGCCGATGCCCCACCACTCGGGGAGCGACGGAAGGGCCGGGTATCCGGCGTCGATGATCGCAGTTTCGACCGCGAGCACGTATCCGCCGCCGACGGCGATCAGCGTCCGGAGATTGTCGCTCACCGCGTCCACGAGCTTTCCCACCAGGCTCATGCAACGCGCTCCACGTCGGCCGTGTCCTCCTCTTCGAGCTTCGCCCGGCCGCGCCGGTAGGAGTAGTAGCCCGTGCCGACGGCGGCGGAGCCGACCATGAGTCCGGCCGTGTCGTAGGGGATCGCCGGCTTCCCGGCCGATACCGAGTCCGTGCGAATCAGCACGGTTCCGCGCGTGCTCGCTACGGTGAGCGCGGCCGCGCCGTCGAACTCCACTGCGTCGAACTCGACCGTCGTTCGCTCCTCGACCGTGTAGCCGCGGCTGGGGATCTCGACGGTCGCCGCGCCGTCGCCGGCAGTGATCGCCTCCATCACTGCGCCCGTGTCGGTGATCTTGATGGCGGAGGGGTAGTCCGCGGTCAAGGTCAAGCTGAACGCGCCGGCGTCCGCGTCGTACTCCCACGAGCGGAGCGTGACGACTTCGCCGAGTTCGGCGACCACCTGCTCGCCGGGGTCGGGTGTCGCCTCCGCAGTCGCCGTGCTCGGTGGTGTCCCCTCCTGGGCGCTCGCGGCGCTCGATGCGCCGCCCGCGAGTCCGACCGCGCCAAGTGCTCGAAGGACTGTCCGTCTCGTTGGGGTGAGTGTCTCGTTCATGGTCTGAAAAGTGGTGTGTTGAGCCTGTGCTACGGCGTGTAGAGTCGGATCGCGAGCAACAGCGCGCCGAGCACAACGACGGCCGCGAGTCCGGCGGAGACGCCGAGTGCGGCCGCGAGTTGTTGGAGGACGTTCCCGCCGTCCCCGCCGGTCGCGCCCCCGCCGGCCTTCGGCTCGCGACTCTCGATCTCCTCGCGAAGTTCGAGGATGCGATCCATCTTCTCCAAGAGTTCCGACGTGTTACTCGTCTTGTAGACGACCTTCTTCGTCCGAACCTCAGTGATCTGCTCGCCCGTCTCGGCGGTGATGTCTGTCACCGTGAACTCGCCGGAGAGTTCGAGCGTCTGTCCGCCCGTCGTCGCGAGGAGTACCGGCCCGTCGATGGCCGATGTGTTGTAGGTCGTCCCCGCCTGCCACGAGCCGTTCGGGGCGTTCCGGGCGAGGAGTAGCCCGTTGTAGTCGGTCCCCTGGTACGAGACGACCATGCTGCCGGTCCCGTTCAGTTCGGGTGCGGCCAGTCCCATCGATGAGAGGGCCGCCGTCACGTCGTAGGTGGATTCCGACCCGTTGAGCGCCGCGTTCCCGTAGCGGAACATCTGCGTGTTCCGGCTCAGTACGTCCTCCGGCCCGATTTGGCCGGTCTGATACGCCTCCCACGTCTGGTTCACGAACACGTCCGCTTCCGACTGGAGCGCGTCGTTCTGGTTGTTGATCTTGTTCCACCGCTCGTGGTCGGCGATCATGTCGTAGACCTCCTGTGTCTCGTAATTCGCGTCTGGAGCCGAAATCCGGATGCTCCCCGTCCATCCGGCGGACGTAGCGGACTGGGAGGTGTAGTCGGTAGCGTAGGGATCAAGGAGAGACACGACCGGGTTCCCGTTCTCGACGGAACTTCCCTCGGCCTGTATCCCGGCAACGCCGGTTTCGGTTCCGTTGGGCAATGTCGCGGTTTCGGTACGGACGTTCCCGTAGATCGGCCTGTCCGGGTGGTTCCCGCCGTTCGTCTTCATGTAGACGATCCCGGCGCTAAGTCCGCTCTCGTTGCCGGCGATTCGGGACAGCGACTCCATCCCGTAGATGCTCGTATTGGACGCCTCGATGAGATTGATCGCCTTCACCGAGTAGTAGTCCGCAATCGCCTGCCGTGCTTTGGCCTTGGCTACGGCCTTGCTCGATCCGTTCTGGTACGCCTCCGCGATCGCCATTTCGGCCTGCATCCACGCGGCGGATTCCGTGTCGTTCAGGTAGTTGTCGTACACCGCCGTCCGCGCCTCCGTCTCGGCCTGCTGTTGGAGGCCAGCGGTGTAGATATCGAGGTGTGTTTGATTCGCATCCGACTGTTCTAAGTCCTCGATAGCCTGTGCACGGTGCGACTCCGTACACTTCCCGTTCCGGACGAGCTGGTCGGCAGCGTAGCCGGTCAGTCCGAACGAGAAGGTGACGAGTTGCTCGGTGGTCGAACACTCGTGCGTCGCCGTCGCCGGCTGCACGGGCGACGACGAGCCGAGCGGCGCGCCGAGGGCGGCCGTGACGAGCAGCACGGCGAACAGCGGGGCGACGACCGTCCGCCGCGCGGGAAGCCGACCACGAGGCAACGAGGGCCTCCAACCGGCGACGAGCGCGCGCCCGGCGAGACACACGACCGCGAGGGCGAGCGCGACAAGCGCGAAGCGGTCGTCGCCGCGGACGCCGAGGTAGGTCGCCGAGGCGAGCGAGGCGACGGCTCCGTACGTGAGCGAAAACGGGAGAATCTGCATGACCGTGACCCCGCTACTCCTCCCCGCTGCGGAGGAACAGGCCGATGCCGAGCAGCACCACGACACCGGCCCCGATCGTCGTCCGATCCGTCCCGTCGAGCAGCCCGCCGCCACCGCCGCCCGCGACCATCTGGATCGCCCCGGCCGACGCCGAGACGTTGTCCGCGGACGCGGTGGTGTTGTCGAGCATGACCGTGACCCGCACCGAGTCGTACGCCGTCGGGTCCACCGATTCGTACTTCACGGTCTCGGTGGTTCCGTTAGGGACGGTGACGTTGCGGGTGTCGAGCGTTCCGGTCTCGTTGCCGTCGGCGTCGATGCCGACCCACTCGACCGTGACGTTCGCGTCGGTGGTCGCGTCGCTCGCGTTCACCTGGGCGTAGACGGACTGCGTGTCGCCGTCGACGGCGACGGTCTCGTTGGTGAGGGACACGTCGGCCGCGGCGACGCCGCCGACTGCCCCGAGCAGAACGGCCGCGACGAGCGCGAGCACGAGCGCGAAGCCCCCCGCCTGTCCGAGTCGCCGCATCAGTACATCCACCCGATAGCGACCTGGGCGGTGGCCATCCCGGCGATGTAGAGGACGCCCCACAGGTCTTGGCTCTGGAAGAACTCGGCGACCTCGGGGATGAACACCCACGCGACGAGCGCGACGGCGGCGCCGATCACGATGTAGGCGTAGTAGTCCGTCATGCCGGAACTCGAGGAGTCGGCGGCGCTCTTGAGGTTCGCGTACCCCTCCGAAGAGAGGAGGTCCATGTTGTCGTTCGTGAACACCGTGCCGAGGAACGAGCCGAGGGTGATCACCCACGCGAGGGAGGTGGTGAACCCGGCGACGGTGAAGGTGTCCGAGAGCGTGACGCCGAAGGCGCCGACGCTTGCGATTCCGACCATCGTAGCGGCGGAGAAGATCCCGAGCACGAGCAGCCCGATGTCCTCCGCGTCGAATTGCTGAGATGCCATACGCGACCGCCCCCACTAGACGGGGCGGGATATGTACCTGCGAACTAGGGGATTGAGTCGATAGTGAGGGGGGAGGGTGCGGGGTCTACAAGAGAGAGGCGTCCGCGCAGTCGAGTATGGGATTCCGGTCACTCACCGACGACAACGGGACGGCGAAGGTCTCGCTCGACAAGACCGACCTCGAGTTAGACGGTGTTCTCGACGAGAACGGCGAGATTCCGAGCGGAAAGCGCGTTCACCTTCAGCGGCTCGCGGAGGGCGTGTACGTCGTCCGTGACGTTCGCGACGGCGAGATTCCGCCACTCCCGACCGGCGTCAGTTCGGAGTAACGCACTCAGGATTGGCTCCAGGGTAGTCGGCCACCCGTGGATTCAATGGAATTCCTCGTTTGTTGGAGATATGCGAGATATCGAGATTCAACAGGCATCCGCCGGGGCAGCAGAAGAACTCGCGGCAGTCTATCGAAATGCGTACCAAGAAAATCGTGAGCTTGGTTTTCCGGCGAAGGCGGAGTCCGCTACGGCACAAACAGTCACGGAATGGATCCGTGACAACACTGTACTCGTCGCCTTGGTCGAAGGCAGGGTGATTGGTGGTGTACGCCTCGAAGCGACGGCTACTGACCGGATAAAATTGAGTCGGCTCTGTGTGCATGAGGACTGGAAAGGGGAAGGCGTCGGGAGCAAGCTGCTGGATATTGCCGAGGAGCGGGCCGCCGATTCAGGAGTAGATTCCATCTGGCTAACGACTCCCGAACAACATCCCTACCTCCCGAGCCTCTACCGGGACCGAGGATACGAAGCGACCGAGCCCTATCCGCTCGAGTACCGAGACTACGATGAGGTCGTCATGGAGAAGTCGCTTTCATAGCGGACGGCTTGCAGGTAGCTTACCTCGTCGCCAAGTCCTATTGCGAGTCGACAGACCAGCTCGTCTCAAACCGGATCCGGAGTTCGTCGGTCGTGAGTATCTCGGCGATCTCGGCCCCGGTCAAGCTCCCACGCTCTTCGGCGGCACGCATGAGTTCGGTGACGGCCCCGGTCGGGACGGCAGCCGATCCGCCGCGCATCTGGAGGTAGTACCGCGCCGCCGCGTCGAGCGCGCCGCTCTTCGTGTTCTCACCGGTCGCCTCGACGAGGTTCCCGTACAGTCGGTCGCGCTCGTCGGTGTCGTGAATCCGCATCTCGTTCTTGCACATACACCCGCGAATCCTAGTTCTGTCGCCTCACCGAACCCGATCTGAGTTATAAACTGGCGGCCGATCGGCGACGATCGGCGAGGGTGGGCGGGTCACGGGTCACGCTCGAGGAGCGATTCTGCACATGGCCATCGCGAGCGGATGTGCAAATCGAGAGGTGGTCGACTTCGGGACGTGAAACCCCGTGTGGTGGTGGGTGCGACGTGGACCAGTGACTGATCGGCGTTCAGCCAGTATAGAAAGCGGGTTGACCAGTCACACCACCCCCCAGATTGGATTTGTGGTCGATCTGTGAGTCGGAACCTAGTTGGGATATCTAATTTATACATTCAGAGTACATGTCCGAGCAGTCTAAGCTCGACACCGGTGGCGAGATCGAAATACCCACGGAGCAGAACAACATTTATTGGTTCCTCCGGTTTCTCGGAGCTTCAGACCTCGGAAGTTTCGCAAAGAAAGAGCCCGATGCTACTCAAAGACTAGGAAAAGAACTAGGTGATGCTCTTGACGATGATATGTCGCTTAAGGAGGCGAGAGGCATCATCGATGAGGTGATTCTCGGGACGGTGAACGAGTTCCATCACGGTAGCCGGACAAAGCGGTATTCGAGTACCGAAGATCTGGTCGAAGCAATCGATTATCGGATTGAATCTCTTCAGGACCTCCGAGATCTCCAATTGGCTTGTGAGTTCATCGTAAAGACGACACACCAACTGGGTGCTGCGCCTGAATTCGATGATGACGCGATGGAAGTCATCGTAATCGATACGCTGTTCAACGAAGATAGGACTCAGTATCAACCCGAAAATGCCTATGATGCCCTGAAAGACGTGGACGAAGAGGGCACCGTGTTGCAGGCCGGGGGACAGAACAGAGCACTTGTTCCATACGTGCAGGAGTTGATCGAGAAATCTGATGTGGACGGTCAGAACGAACGCGCTCGTCTAATAGCCGCAGTGACACAGGAGTACGAGCGACGCGCTGGGAACAAACGAAAGAGCGATGCAGGGGGTGTACTCGAAACTGCGCTCAATCTGGTTTTCGATGCGTTCGGCGTTCCGGTTACAGGAGAACCACGTCACCACGGCGACTTTGAGATCGATAACATGCTGATCACTGACGGAGCCACGATCGGGTTTTCTTGCAAACGGACACTCCGAGAGCGTTTCCGGCAGAGCCTGACCCGTGAAGCAGAGATAGACATCGACGAGGTCTGGTTCGTACCGTTGGAGGATGACGACATCTCTGAAGAGAAGATCCTCGACATTCAGAAGGATGGTAGTCGAGTGTACATCTCTCGTGACACGTACACGTGGGAGGAATACGGTGATGATCCAGAACTCCACGCTCTTCGACCAGGAGATCAGTTCCTAAACGATCTCGCTCAGTTCACCGGTATCGAACTCCAGACTGAAGTGAATTAGTCGTCCGCCTCTGGGGAAAGTGTACTATCCTGAGAAATCCCGAGGACCGTTTTTCGAACCGCGGTAGCGATCGCTTGGGCCAGCAGTGGGGGAACGGCGTTGCCTACCTGCTTGAACGCGTGTGTCCTCGCGACGGGGAACTCGAAGTCGTCAGGGAAGGACTGTAGTCGAGCTGCCTCGCGAACGGTGATCGAACGGGCTTCAGTCGGGTGAATGAACATGTGACCGTCCTTGTAGAGATGGGCAACGACGGTCGTCGACGGTTCCTTCGGGTTCTGTTTCTTCAGTTTGTCGGGGAAGATGTCCGAGCGGTAGGGCTGGTGTTCCTCGGGAATGTCGCCGATGATGTAGGAGGTCCCCTCACCGAGGAGCTTGTAGAGGGTCAGGTCACGCATGTTGTGGCCGCGGCACTCGTGGTTGTATAGCGTACGGCCCTCCCACTCGTCCGGACCGGGTCGGCCCCGAATCCAGTACTGATACTCCGAGACAGGCCCCATCGTGTACTCCTCAGCTTGCGTCGGCGGCGTCTCCCCGTTCGGCGAGACAGGGGGAAGGTCGAGGATCGCGTCGGCAACTGTGTTCCACGGTACACGCCTCTCGGGAGACTCCTCGAAGTGGGGGAATTCCTTCTCTTCCTCCTCAGTGTAGGCGTGGAGCGACTCCTGGTTTTCTTCTTCAGGCCCTCCAGCCGTGTTGAACTTGATCTGCTTCTCTTCCTCGTTGCTCGGCGGTCGGTGCGTCTTCCACTCGTCTAAGTCGGGATTGTCGACGCCAATTCGGTTCCCGATGAAGAAGAGCCGCTCTCGATGCTGGGGGACGCCGAAGTCCGCGGAGTCGAGCAGTTTCACCGTGACCTCGTAGCCGAGATCCTCCATCTGCCCGGAGATCACGTCGACGACATCTTCACCATCGTCGTTGGCGGCGGAGAGCATCCCCTTGACGTTCTCCATCAGGAACGCCTTGGGTTCGTAGTGGGCGACGAAGCGAAGGAAGTCCTCGTAGAGCTGATGGCGCTCGTCAGTCGTCGTGCTTTGACCCTCCAGCGAGTTGATCTTGCTTCGACCGACAAGAGAGAAGGTAGGGCAGGGTGGTCCTCCAGCGACGAGGTCGAGTTCCCCCTCCTCGAGCCCGAGGTCAGGTGGCGATGTCTCGCGGATGTCGCCGACCGTCATCTCGTGGTCGTGGTTGTGATCGTAGGTCGGCTTCGTATTCTCCTCGTGGTCGATCCCCCAGAGAACGTCGAAGCCAGCGTCGGAGAGACCCTGCGTGAGACCGCCAGCCCCACAGAATAGGTCGATGGCCTTCGGCCTGCTCTCGGTCATACTCGTGGTGGGGCCGTCTTCGTACCTAAAAGTGCGGTTTGGAAGTAGTTACAACGACCATCTCAGCAAGAATTGATCTGGAATGTATATTCGGAAGACATTCTTATACTGAGATGATAGGTGTATAAACTGATGAGACGGTTTCGCTCTTGGGTAGAGATTGCCCTATTTCTGAGTTCGTACATCCCTTTCTATCTCATCATGGCATGGCTCTACCGTAACGTGCGTTTGCCTGTTGGGCCATACCAAATTCCGGTCTGGACGGTCTTCATTGTTCTAACAATATTCTCCGGAAGTGTCCTCTGGAAGGCGATGGGTATCCAGAAATCTCAGGAGCCGAAACCAAAGCGCTTGGAATCGGTCCGTCAGAGAAATGATCTTCTAACGGGATACGTAATCACCTACGTCTTCCCATTCATTAGTATTGACTTGAGCCAATGGGATGCTTGGGTGACACTAATCGGGTTCTTTGTGGTATTAGGCCTCATTCAGACCCGATCCTCTCAGCTGCACATCAATCCAGTCCTCGCTGCACGCGGATACAACATCTACGAGGTAGAGGATTTTGAGTCCGGGAACACCGACCTCGTAATCGCACCTCGAGAGGTCGAGGTTGATGCTAATGACCAAATTAGCGCGGTAGAGATTGGACCTAATATCTACCTTGCACGTTGAACAGAATAGTTTATAAATAATCAAATTCATCGTACATTAACGAATGAGTTCTGATGAAATCGATGTCGAGGAACAGCTCCGGAATGTACAGGATTTCCTCGTACAATCAGATGGTGAACCGAAACGTCACGAGGATGGTCGATATCGCGATTTTATCGTCGCAAAGTCCGAAAGAGAGGAAGATCGCAGCTACGACTTTGGCGAGATTGATCTCCCCTCAGAGTCACTGGATCGACTGCATTCGTTAGTAAACAAGCGAATTGGTGCAAAACTCGGACAGATTGCCTCACACGAGGTTGAGCCGGTCCGATACGGTGAGGCGAAAGGAGATCGCCGCCATCTCCGATACATCACCGAAGACGAACTTCCACTTATCGGTCGGTTTGAGGAGATATTCTCGGAGCGAGAAGTCGGCTATACTACTTACGAGGAGATGGATCCAGATTTCCAAGCCATCCGAATAATGGACAGTGAAGATGGGATGGTGATTGGGTTCCAACATTATTGGGGAAACCAGCTGCTTGGGAACACGAGTCTCTTCAACATTTGGACCCGCGGTGGAGAACTTACGCCAATTGATGACCCGATCATCTCGATCCCGAAACGGCTTGACGCGGTATACTATGACGGTGTGTTGTATATCTTCGATAATTGGCGGTTTGAGCAGATGTTTGATTACCACGAGGTGTATGAAGAGGTTGCAGAGAACGTTCTCGGAACGCTCCGTGAGGGAGATATAAGATTCGGAGACATGGACCTAGTGGAGTCGGGTGTTCTGAATAATCCGAACATGATGCGGAAGCTACGTGATGTCCAAGAGAACGGCCTCTACGAAGAGTTGGACATGGACGATATTGAGTGGGTGCTCGGTGAGTATCCCAACGCACTGGATGGAATCCACATTGATGGAGTCGCTGACGACCGCGAGATAGTTCTAGAGAACAAGTTGAAAATTTGGGGTCTTATCCACATTCTGAATGATGACCACGTGGTTTCTTCGCTCACTAATCGGGCGTACCAAGCGTCGAATAAAGAAGAGATCTGAACTCGTTTCACTTACACTCCACACGCATGGCTCCGCCTTATCCCTCAAACGCCCATACGCTGATACCGCGTGCAGGGATCTGCCACTCAAATGGGTGCCAACTCTACCAAGACGCCCGCGACGATCGCGAGCAACATCGTCGCAACGACGGCGGCTCGAAGCTCGCGCTCAACGATACCGATAGGGAGTGCGCTACTCCCCCGTCTCAAGGAACTCGCGGCCGGCATCGGTGAGCCACCAAGCAGGGCTGTTCCCGGCTTTCTTGAACTCGATGTAGCCCTCCTCAGCAAGGGAGTACAGTCTCTTGCGGGCACCAGTGTTGGAAAATCCGAGCTGGTCGGCAATTTCATTGGTGACGAGGAACGGATCCGGCGACTCGAGAAAGAGCCGCAGAATCTCGTCGTCGGATACCGTTTCCTTCCTACCAGCCATTGTGGTACGCTCCAATCCCGAGGGATAAATTTTCACCACATCTACACCTCTAACGAGCGAACCAGTTAAAGCAAAGGAACTATATCCCCGCCGTCCACAGGACCTGTTACGGGACGTACACGCACCGCTGGCGATCGCGGTGTCGTGAGAAGCGGACCCGGTGTACCAGCACCGGTCCGCGCGAGGTCCCGTATCACAGGTACGGAACCCATGTCGGAATCCACTTCGGGGGCTATTGAAGTCCCCGCACGCCCGGACGCACCGCCGCCTCCTCGAGGAGACGCACGTCCCGCGAGTGACCTGACCAACCGCGACGCCCCCAACCCTTCCAAAAGCCGGGGCGTCGCGGCGAGAGTCACCCTGAATCGTTCGCCAAGCACGCGCGGAGCGCGCGCTCCGCATCACGACCAGAGCAATGTCTAATCATACCACGCAGTCGAAAAAGTGTACCGAGAGTAACCACCAGCGCTGGACGGACCTCACCGCGTTCGAGGGCAACGTCCTCTACGCGCTTGCCCGCCTCCAGAGCGACGGAGAGACCTCCTACGGACTCGCAGTCAAGCGCGTCCTGCAGGACCTCTACGAGCAAGAGATCAACCACGGTCGCCTCTACCCGGCCCTGGACGACCTCGCGGAGTACGGCTTCGTGGAGAAGTCCGCGCTCGACAAGCGCACGAACGAGTACGTCCTTACCGACGCCGGTCGCCAGCTGCTCCGCGACCGGATCGATCTGCTCGCCGACGCGCTCGTGGGAGGTGACGCCGAGTGAGCGCCGACGCTCGCACGGGCGGTCGCGAGCGCCGCGAGGAGTACCTCCCCGACCACCTCGAGCGCGTCTCCGATCACGGCGGGCGTGTTCTCTGCCTCACCTGCCGTCGGTACGTGACCGTCGGGCCGGACGGGACCGAGTACGGCCACCAACGCCGCGGCCGCGGCGCGAACGATCCGCTTCCCGAGGAGCACGAAGGGCGGTGCCCGCACCGGCCGGAGGTGGTGGACCCGACGGGCGGCCCGCGTGGCGGTCCGGGGTACAACCCGCTCCGCGACGAGGACGGCAACTTCGCGGGTTCGGAGGTGACCCCGCGTGCAGACTGACGGCGACCTCGAACCGCTCGCACCGTCGAAGGCGATCGAGATGTGGCTCGGTCGCATCGAATCGGAGAAGGCGGAGGCGACAGTCCGGAGCTACACCTACCGCATCCGGCACTTCGAGGAGTGGTGCGAGGAGGAGGGCTTCGACAACCTGAACGACCTCGGGCCGCGCGACGTGTACGACTTCGACTCCGCCCGTCGCGCGGAGGGACTGAGCCTCACCACGCTCAACAATCAGTTGGGGACGCTCCGTCACTTCCTCGGGTTCTGCCGGGACCTGAACGCCGTCACGGCGGACGTGGTGGCCGCTGTCGACGTGCCGTCGATGACGAAGGCGCACCGGGTCAACGAGGAGCGACTCGCGACCGAACGCGCCGAAGAGGCGCTCGAGAAGCTCGACCGGTTTCGGTACGCCTCCCGCGACCACGCGATGCTCGCCGTCGCGTGGGACACCGGCTGCCGGCTCGGGGCGCTCCGTGCGCTTGACTCGGAGGACGTCTACCTCACAGACGGCGATCTCGACCGGCTCCGGAACTACCCGGAGGTCGACGAGACGACCTACCGGACGATCCGCGACGAGGTGACGCCACCGTTCGTCTACTTCCGGCACCGGGAGAACACGCCGCTGAAGAACGGCATCGAGGGACAGCGACCGGTGACGCTCCGCGAGAAGCCGGCCGACGTGCTCCGCGCGTATATGAATGTGAACCGGATCGATTCACTCGACGACGACGGCCGGTCGCCCGTCTTCACCACCGAGAAAGGAGAAGGCAGGCTGTCGAAGGCAGCGATCCGGCGCGTCTCCAACATCGTCACCCAGCCGTGCCGGTTAGGCGGAGAGTGTCCACATGACCGTGACCCGGAGGACTGCGAGGCTCGCGACCACGGCCTCGAACAGCGGTGTCCGTCCTCGAGGTCTCCTCACCGAGTCCGGACGGGTTCGATCACTTGGCACCGTGACCAAGGGTGGCCACCGGACGTGCTGTCGGAGCGCGTGAACGCGACGCCGGAAGTGATCCGCGACCACTACGATCACCCGCAGTTGCTCCAGCGGATGCAGTCGCGGCGGAGCTTCTTCGAGGAGGAGTAACCGCGATGTGCTTCGATTTTGCCGCCGTTTCTGTTGGCTTAGTAGCGACACAAAGGGAATCGCACGCCTCGGCGGTCCCACTCCACGTTCTTCCGGGACGACATTATCGGCGACTCACCCGTGTAGCGAT
>NZ_JAUDRZ010000007.1 GCF_030380735.1 Rhizobium sp. S152
CACAGCAATCATGCGAAAACTCATCGTCCTCGCCAATGCACTGCTCAGCAAAGGCAGAAAATGGGTTCCATCCCTGCCTTGACCAACACGGATACTCTAGGCGATGAAGCGGCGGCTCAATGCGGGCCGAATCCGCCGTTCGAATGTCTGGTATAGCCGATATGCCGGTTATTGCATTCGTCATCTCGTCGCGGGCGCTTTCTGTCGTTTCGTGCTGGCATCCGGGCGTGGCATTGCTTATGCAGGGCGTTCATTCATCTGAGATCGGAAAACGACATGACCAAGAAACCCAAGCTCGAGCATTCGGAACTCGCGGGAGAGTTCACCGAGGACGGCGTGACTGTTTTGGTCGATATCTTCCGGCCGGCCGGGACCAACGGGGATTGGCGGATGGAAGTGGTGACGCAGGACGAGAGCCTGATCGAGTGGGAAGAGCCGTTCGCGACGGATCGCGATGCATTCGACGAATTCCTCGCGACGGTCGCCCGCGACGGCATCCGCACGTTTCTCGATGAGGAAGAGGGACCTTCGGTCCACTGATCGTAACGACCACGCGTCGGCGGTCGCCTCTCGGATTTGTTGATGTCGAAGCGCCCCGCGGTTGCGGGGCGCTTTCTTTTTGGCTGAGCGAGCGGTACCGCGCCCTCTGCGAGAACGCGGTTCGAGACGTTCGTAAAGCTCAGGTGCCGGAGAACTGGCGGGCGCGGGGGCCGGCCAGAGTCACCTGCCAGGCGCGCTTGTTGTTGAAGTTCTGCGTGGCCAGGAAGGTGTAGCCGGTGCTGCCCCACTGCTTGATGTTTCGGCTCAGATTGTCGAGCACATAGTCGCCCGAGCTCAGGCGGGCGATAAGGACAACGTGGTTGTTGCCGCCGTGATCGATGACCACCGACATTGCCAGCCGATTTGCAGGGAAACCGGCGTTGAGAAGCGTTTTCAGCTTCAGCAGCGCGTAATCCTCGCAATCACCCTTGTTGTTGATCGGCAGCGACCAGTACTCGGCCTTGCCCGTCGTAGCCGTGTCGTAGGCGGGCGTCACGCTGGAATTCACCTGCCTGTTGACGCTTTGCAGCAGCGATAGCGCCTCGTTCTCGTTCAACGGCTTGCCGCCCTTGTTCTGGCACAGCCAGGCGTAGCGCGCGCATGCAGAAGAGAAGCCAACGGGTGCACGAATGGACCGCGATGCCTGCAGTGTCGAACCGGCGAAGGTTTCTGTTGGAAGGAACGGCAGAAACGCAGCCAGGCTCAGAACTACTGCAAAGTATCGCATCAACTCATCCCTTTGGTTGAACGCCCATGTCCAGGCGATTTTTCCCGGCTGTATTGATTTGGTACGAATCTAACCGGCGATTGGTTAAGCGCATACTAATGGATTAAGGCCGAAACCGGGCCTACTCCTTCAATTTCAGATATTAGAAATGTATAAAATTCGAGGTTAACAAACGGTTACCTTGTGGAGGTGGTGACTATGGGCACGCGTATCTGGAAGATTTCTGCCGGGCTGGTTTTCATGCTTGCGGGAACAAGTTTTGCACATGCGCAGACGTTGAGGGTCGATTGCCGGACTGTGCGTCCCGGCTCGATCGAAGAGAGGTTGTGCGCACCTGTCATGTCGATCGAGTCGAATTTTCCGGCGCCGGATCACGTCGGCGACAACAACCGCGCCACCGGTCTGGCAAGCAACGGTGGCAGCAATAGCGCCGGTGGAAGCAATTCGGGTGGTGGCAGCTCCGGCGGCGGCGGCGGCGGGTCCGGCGGCGGTGACGGTGGTGGGTCCGGCGGCGGTGACGGGGGTGGCGATGGCGGCGGTGACGGCAGCGGCGGAGGCGGCTCAGGCGGCGGCTCCGGCGAGGATTGCGGCCCCGGTGGTGGTTTTGGCGGTGGCCCCGGCTGGGGCGGCGGCAGCCATGGCTGGAGCGGAGGGCCCGGTTGGGGCGGTGGCGGCTTCAGCGGTGGTTTTGGTGGCGGCAAGGGCAAGCGCTGAGTGGTCGTTCACACCAGATCACGTCTCTCGATGAAACGGAAAGAGCCCGGCGGCATGCCGGGCTCTTTGTTTTTGGCGATCAGCTGTCGCGTCAGAACTTGAAGCCGACGCCGACGGTCACGACATTCTGGTTGAAGTCGCTGTCGACGCCGAGCAGGTCCTTGCTGCCATAGTCGTTGTAGCGATATTCGGCGCGGCCGAAGATGTTGTCGGTGAAGGCGTAGTCGACACCAGCGCCCGCGGTCCAGCCGGAGAACATATGGTCGTCGCTGCCAGCCGGGCCGTCCACCTTACCGCGAGCCCCCGTCCAGCCGGCGGCGCCATAGATCAGGGCGTGGTCGATGGCATAGCCGACACGAGCGCGGACGGAGCCCGTGGTGTCGAACTTGTAGTCATTGCCACCGAAGGATTCCTCGTTCCAGTTATAGGACGCGTCGCCTTCGACGCCGAGCACGATATTGTTGTCGAGCTGCCAGTTGTAGCCGGCGAAGCCGGTGATCAGGCCGCCGTTCATGCTGCCGGAGCCGACGCCGGAGAAGTCGCCATCGCCCCAGCCACCTCCGCCCTGGGCACCCATGTAGAAGCCTTGCCACGTGAAGACGGGCGCGACCTGCGCCTCGGGCGCTGCGGGCGGTGCCTCGGTGATCATATCGGCGGCCGAAGCCGAGCCGGCAAGCAGAACCAGGGCCGCAGAGGCGGCTGCAATACGGATATTCATGATAATCCCTCTCCTATGACGGATCCAACCAACTCCAGAACACGACCGCGCGAGGCACGATCGCTGGATCACGGCGCATGCGGAGTTCAAAGGTGTGCGTCAGCGGGCGAATTGACCCGCACGATCCACGGGGCAAACGTCACCTCATGCGGAAAGGTTCCATCACGGTTTTCCGATGAGCTGCCTTAGCGCGGCAGCGCGAGCGTGGCGGTCAGCTTAAGGCGTTCGGTACTGCGGCCGTTGTCGATGAAGGAAAGGACCTCGGCTGATGGCATCGGCTTGCCAAAAAGGTAGCCCTGCCCGATATCGCAACCAAGCTGCAGCAAGTGGTTCAGCTGTCGATAGTCCTCGATGCCTTCGGCCGTCGTCTGGATATTGAGGCTGCGCCCAAGTGCGAGCATGGCGCGGACGATCTTCTCCTGCCTTTCGTCCTCTCCATAGGTGGCAATGAAGCTTCGGTCGATCTTGATCTTGTCGAAGCGGTAGCGGGCAAGCTGCGCGAGGCTGGAATAGCCGGTGCCGAAATCGTCGAGCGCGATCTTGACGCCGGCAGCGTGCAGTTCGTCCAGGATCAGCGCGGCGGCGTCGGGGTCCTGGATCAGCGCGTTCTCGGTGATCTCTATTTCCAGGCGGCTCGATGGCAGGCCATTGGTGGCGAGCACCCTGAGGATACGGGACGCCAGCAGCTTGTCTTCCATCTGCACCGGTGAAAGGTTGAAGGAGAGCATGATGCTATCGTCCCAATCAAGCGCGTCTCGACAGGCACGGGCGAGCAGATCCTCGAACAAGGCGGTGATCATGCCCGTCTCTTCGGCGATGCCGATGAAGACCATGGGCGGAATGGTCTCGCCGTCCTCGTTCGTCCAGCGCGCCAGCGCCTCGAAGCCGCAGACGCCGCCGGTCTTCAGATTGACCAGAGGCTGGTAGAAAGGGCGGATCGCCTTCTTCTGGATGGCGGCTCGGAGCTTGGCTTCGAGCGAGGCGCGCTTCGTCACCTTGTCCTGCATGGCGGGCTCGAACAGCATGTGGTGGTTCGGCCCGCGGGATTTCGCTTCGTACATGGCAAGGTCGGCGCGCTGGGCGGCCGCTTCGAGCGGTTCGCGATCCTGAGCCCAGCCGTCGTAACCGACGCTGGCGCCTACTTCCATGGCGAAGCCATCGATGTGAATGGGACGTGTCACGGCCTGGATCAGCAGCCGCGCGAAGCGCTCCGCCCGCGCGGCGTGCAGGCCGACGGCAACGATGACGAATTCATCGCCGCCGAAGCGGTAGACGCAATCGGCGTCTCCGATCGCGCAGATGCGCTTGGAAACCTCGATCAGCAAGGCATCGCCACCGCTGTGGCCGACGAGATCGTTGACCTTCTTGAATCCATCCAGATCGACGGAGAAGATGGTGACATCGGTCATGCGGCTCTCGCCGTCATCCTCGGATTTCGTCCAGCGCGGGACGACCTTGCGCTCGAAGGCGTATCGGTTCGGGAGTTTTGTCAGGTGATCGTGGGTGGCGGTCCAATCAGCCTTTGCCTGGGCGCTGACGCGCAGCTCCATCTCCTTGCGCAGGTCGACGATGCGCAGCGCGGAGTATACGAAGCTCATGGCGCCGCCGATGACGAGGGCGAAGGCTAGCTTGTCGGCGCCATAATCGCTGAAGGCCGATACGAAGGCGGCCAGCCAGTTGCCCAGATCCAATGTTATGCCAATGATCCAGAGCGTCACTCCCAACGCCAGAATCGACAGGCATTGCCGTCCAGCGCGACTCTGGAAAAATACCGGCATGCGTCACTCCATCTCCACCCGGGAGCCGATATATCATCGAAGTCTGAAGTGTTGGTTGAAGCGGATAGGCGATTTCTCGGTATGCGAGCCATATTTGCCTGAAAGAAAAGAGGCGAGCGGTGCGCCCGCTCGCCCTTAGAGCAATTCCGCTTTTCTTCGAATCGCGGAACAGCTCCAGTTTTTTGTTTTCATGCAATTCCGGACGAAAAACCGCTTTCGCACTTTTCCTGGAATTACTTCAGTCAGGATCTCATCAGCCAGGTGGCGCTGACGAGGAGGAGTAGAAACGTCACGGCGCTCATCATTCGCAACAGACGTGCGCGCCGCGTTCTCACCCCGCTCCAGTCGTAGGACATGCTTGGTCCTCCTTGAGTCAAGGATTGACGGCCCGGCAGAGCCAGGCAGCTCACATATGACGTGGCTTGCTTGCGTAAGGCTGGGCTAATTTAAAGTGTATAAATTTAGTTGTGCGCAACCTAGATGCGAAGGGACCAGCGCGTACCGTTGCTCGTCATTTGGAGCGTAGAGAGCGGTTCGGCATCCACGCGCCAAAAAGAGGCGGACGGCGCCCGAAGCGTAACAAGAATTGCGGCGCGCAGCACCGGGGCGTGGCTGATCGCCAGAACGTGGCCGCCAAGCGTCAGCTGGCCGTCCATCCATGCTTCGACGCGCGCGCAAAGCGTTGCGATGCTCTCGCCGCCATGTGGCGTGGCCTGCGGATCGCTCATCCATGCGGCGAGCTCGTTAGCCTCGATCTCGGCGATCGAGCGACCGGCCCAGCGGCCGTAGTCGCAGTCGGACAGTTCAGGTGTAACGACCGGATCAAGACCGAGTGCCTCTGCCGTCTGCCGGGCACGCAGGGCGGGGCTTGCGAAGACGCGGTCGGCGCGACGAAGACCGGGGGCAAGTGTCCGTGCCTCAACGGTCGCCTTCTCTTCCAGCGATTCGTCGAGCGGAAAGCGTGCCTGCCGGTTTGCCTCGGTGGCGCCGCTGCAGATCCAGGTGAGGCGCGTCATCACGGCGTCGTTCCTCGTGTTGGATTGGGGACAAGCGATTGGTTCGTGAAGCTTCGTTGACAGGCCGACCGTCACAGCTATAACGGTGATGTTGTGGGTTTGGAAGCCGGTGAAATTCCGGTGCGGTCGCGCCACTGTGACCAGGAAGAGGATACCTCGGACTGGAAGTCAGACCCTGCCACACACGAAAATTCTCGAGTGAACGCGTGATTCCAGGAGGAACATATGTCTGATACCACTTTCACACCCGTCGCCGTGCCGGCTCCCATCCCCGTTGGAGAGATTCTGCCCTGGGCGATCTTCGGCGGTCTGCTGATGCTCATCGCCATCTATTTCGTCGGCACCGAAGAAGGCGCGATGGCGCTCTTCAACGGCATGTACGTGCACGAGTTCGTGCATGACGGTCGGCACCTTCTCGGCTTTCCCTGCCACTAAGGGAGTTTGAGACATGGTTGGAAAACTTTTGCTCCGCGGCATGCTGGCGGGCCTGATCGCTGGCGTCCTGATGTTCGCCTTCGCGCACACGTTTGGTGAGCCACTGGTCGATCAGGCGATCGGTTTCGAGGAAGCCGCCGCGCAGGCTGCCGGCGAGGCGGCCGAACCCGAGCTGGTCAGCCGCACCACCCAGGCCGGCATCGGCCTGTTCACCGGCATCATGGCCTACAGCATCGCCGTCGGCGGTCTGTTCGCGCTGGTCTTCGCCTTCGTGCAGGGCCGGGTCAGCAGTCTCGGCGCCCGTGGCACATCAATGGTCATAGCGCTTGCGGCCTTCGTCTCGGTCGTCATCGTTCCGAATATCAAGTATCCGGCCAATCCGCCGGCGGTCGGCAGCCCGGATACGATCGGGGTCAGAACCGAACTGTTCTTCCTGATGATCGTCGTCGCCATAGCGGCGCTGATTGCGGCTGTGTCGCTGGGGCGCCGCCTTTCGCAGCGCTTCGGCGCGTGGAATGGCACCGTGGCGGCGGGGCTTGCCTATGTCGTCTTCATCGGTCTCGTGCAGTACCTGCTGCCCGCCATCAACGAAGTGCCGGAGAACTATCCGGCCATGCTGTTGTGGAACTTCCGGACGACGACAATCGGCATGCATGTGATCCTGTGGGCGGCCGTCGGCCTCGTCTTCGGCGTGTTTGCTGAGCGGCAGCTCGGCGTACCCGCCGGCGTTCGTCGCTCTGCTGCGCCCGTGCTGCACTGAACGGACAGGGAAGGCCCCGGTCATGCCGGGGTCTTTTATCGCGATGCGAGTTAGAACCCCAGTCTTCATCCTTTCCGTCATCCTGCCGCTTCTGGCGGCGGACAACGGCTTCGCGCATCAGCGCACATCAGGCGGTCCGCAGAGCGGTATCCCCATCCCCGAGATTTCGCATGGCGAGATGATCGTGATGGCGGAGAACCGGGACCGGATCATCGATCTCGCCGGGCGGGCGATCGATACCGACGAACCGTTCCGCCGTGTTCTCAACTATGCCCGGATCCAATATGCCTACTGTCTCTGGGGCCGGATGCCGGGCGGCGTCACCGACGAGGCGAGCCCGTTCAACGAGTGTTCGCACGCCTATCTCGCCGCCACCAAGGCCGTGCTGCTTGCGATGCGGGATATGCCAAGGGAGGCGGCCGCTGCCGGCGAGATCGTGTCGACCGTCGATAGCGCGATGGTGCTGCGCGGCCTTGCGCTGATCACCTGCCAGTTCAGCGGCGAGGCGTTCAATACCGCCGATACCATCCGACCGGACTGGAAAGCGGTACCCGGCCATCCTGCGAGCATGGCGACGCTGACAGGTCTTGCCGCTGTGGTGGGGGCCGGATTGTTCGGTCTGCGCGCCATCGGCCGGAAAGGCCAGACGTCTTTGGGATCGACAAGTAACAAGAGCTAGCTCTTGTCGCCCTCGCGGTCGAAGCGCATCGCCACCAGCATGGTCGCCAGATGCACGGTGTTCTTGGCGCCGTAACGTTCCTTCATGCGTTCCAGCCGATGCTCGACCGTGCGGTGCGAGATGCCGAGGTCAGCCGCGATCTCCTTGGCGGTGGCGCCTTCCGACAAGAGCTGAATGACGATCTCGTCGGTGGCGTCAAGCTTCGCCTGCCGGTGCGGCGGGTTGAACATGAAGCGGCCGTTCGAGATGCTGAGCAGCCAGGCCGACGAACCCTGATCGGTCTTCTGCGGCAGGATCAGCCTCTCATAGCCGACGCTGACGCCGAGCACCTTGGTCTTCACCATCTCCATCGCCGGCTTCTGGCTGGCGGTCACCTGGAGGTAGCGCGGGATCACCGCGGTCTCCATATAGTTGCGATCCTTGAAATCGCGGAGGCGCTGGTCGGCGAAGATCGAGTTGACGTTCAGGATGCGTGAATTGAAACCGGATGGGCGCACAACCTTCATGTGCCAGTCGAGCGGATCCTCGGCGTCGAGCAAGACCAAGGTCATTCGCATCTTGAGTGTCAGCAGATCCAGCACGTCGCGGTAGATGTCTTCCGGCGCGGCCGGTTCCTGAGCCGTGGTCAGCAACCAGGCATCCAGCATCCGCTGCGTGATCGTGTTGAAGGACGTATCGTTATTCATCAACCCATGCGCGACAAAAAAAGATGGTGCCGGACGAAGATGCTTTCTCCCGAGCTTCCCGGGAGATATCGAATTTTCATAGACTATAGCTTCTCGGAGTATATCGCTTTGCCGCCGTGCGAAAGAGTAAAAATGCAACTGTCGATAAATACTAGCCGGCCGCCTTGGTCGTCTCCATCGGCCATCTGGCCGGATTCCGGACAGTTGGCTTCGTGATTTAAAACTGCAGCCTATGGTCGTGGCGACGTTTCGTCAGGTCAGGTTCTTCAGATAGAGCGACAGCAGCTGGGTCTGCGAGGATATGCCGAGCTTGCGGTAGACGTTGCGGCGGTGAACCTTCACGGTTCCGGTGGAAATGCCGAGCTTCAGGCCGATGGATTCGGAGGAATGCCCCTGCAGGACGAGGTCGACGATGGCTGTCTCGCGGCTGGTGAGATTGAGGTCCCGCCAGACGGTATCGGCCGGCTGCAGCGCGCTGTTCGACGCGCTGTGCTTTCGGCCGGTGCGACCGCGTGACGTCAGTTGCGCGTCGAAGCGGCGACCGAGGCCCGACCAGTAGTGCCGGACCATGCTTGATATCAGCGGCTCGGCCTTCTTCAGCAAGGCGAAATCGGCTGCGGCCAGGGGGCCGGTCTCCTCGCGGCGCATCAGAGAGAGCACGATGGTGATGTCGTCGTCGGTGGCGATGAAGAAGCCGATCTCCTCGGCAAGGCCGGTCTGAACGTAATAGGTCCGGTAGTATTCGCTCGAGAAGAAACGGTCCGGCGCCAATTCGCGCATGCGGAAGACGCCCGTCCGGCGGGCGCCGGCGGTGTGATAGAACGGATCGAGCAGATACGGGCCGGCCTGGTAAAGGGTGACGAAGATGATGTGCTCCTTCTTGTCGAAGGTGCTGTAGAGGTCGATGGGACGCTCGTTGCCGCGATAGGCGAAGACGACGACATAATCGAAGCGCACGAGGGACGCCATCATCTGGCGGAAGACGTCGCCGAACTCGGCGTCGCTCATCGCGGGCACGCCGACGGTGGCATTGAAGGCCTGGAACAGACCCTCCAGATTCGTGCTCATTCCCGCACCTCCCGCTCGCCGTCGCGCGGCATTCCGCGCATCCCCGGTATATACCTTCCATGAAGCTAATTGGTCGAAAATACCTCTCTCGGGGTATATACCGTCCGGGAGGCCGAGGCATAGTCTTTCCGCAACGACGGTGGCAAAAGGCAGCGAAGACTGCCGCCAAACCAACCGCAGGGAACAGACGTGGCATCCGCTTCGACGAACGATATCGAATTCCGTTCGGTCACCAAGAATTATGGCTTCGTGACCGCCGTAACGGACATCAACCTCAATGTGCCGAAGGGCGCCTTCCTGGCCCTTCTGGGCCCTTCCGGCTGCGGCAAGACGACCTGCCTGCGCATGATCGGCGGCTTCGAGCAGCCGAGCCAGGGCACCGTGCTGATCGACGGCCGCGAGATGAACGGCGTGCCGGCCTATCGCCGCCCGGTCAACATGGTGTTCCAGCATTACGCGCTGTTTCCGCATTTCAACGTGGAGCAGAACGTCGCCTATGGCCTGAAGCAGATGCGGCCGAAGATCGCCGCCGCGGAGATTGCCCGGCGCGTCGGCGAAGCGCTGGAGATGGTCCGGCTCGGCGGTTTCGCCAAGCGCCGCATCCACGAGATGTCGGGCGGCCAGCAGCAGCGCGTGGCGCTGGCGCGCGCGATCGTCAACCGGCCCTCGGTGCTGCTCCTCGACGAACCGCTGGCCGCACTCGACAAGAAGCTGCGCTCGGCCATGCAGATCGAACTGCAGACGCTGCAGCGTGAGCTTGGCATCACCTTCGTTCTCGTGACCCACGACCAGGAAGAAGCGCTGTCCATGGCCGATGTCGTCTGCGTGATGAGCGCCGGGCGCATTCGCCAGCTGGGATCGCCGCAGGAGGTCTATGACCGCCCGGCGGACCTGTTCGTCGCCGATTTCGTCGGCAAGACCAACCGCGTCGATGCGCGCATGGAAGCCGATGGTGCGACGCTCCGGCTCGCTGATGGTTCGGCGATCGCGGCCGTCGAGCGCCAGCGCGTGGCGCCGGGCGAGGCGATCGTCGCGATCCGACCCGAGGCGATCCGCCTGACACGGGCGCAGGCGTCGGACGCGGCAAGCTTCAAGGGCACGGTCACGCACCGCATCTTCCTCGGCTCATCGGCCGAATACGCGGTCACGGTGCCCGGGCTTGGCGACTTCCTGGTTACGGCCGACCGACGCGGCATGGCCGAGAGCGATCTGGTGGAGCCCGGCGAGACCGTCTTCCTCGGTTTCGATCCTGCCGGCGCGCATGTGTTTTCAGCCTCGAGTGCAGCATAAAATCAAAACAAGGGAACAGCATCATGAGCAAGGACTACAAGGATAATCTCCCCATTTCCGCCGAAGGCTTCATGGACGAGTTCATGCGCCTGAAGCGCGGCTCGGTCAGCCGCCGCCACTTCCTCGGCATCACCGGTCTCGGTCTCGCGACCGCCGTGATGTCGCGCTTCCCCGGCGCGCTGTCGACGCCCGCCTATGCCGCCGAGGATCTCGGCACGCAGATGTCGATCGCCACCTGGCCGAATTACCACGATCCGGCGACCTTCGAGAACTTCAAGGCCGCAACCGGCGTCGCCGTCGAGGTCAACGTGTTCGGTTCGAACGAGGAAATGCTGGCCAAGCTGCAGGCCGGCGCGTCCGGCTGGTCGCTGTTCGTGCCGACCAACTACACGATCTCGACCCACCACAAGCTCGGCCTGATCGACGAGCTCGATCTGTCGAAGATCCCGAATTTCAGTCAGACCACGCAGAACCCGCGCTTCACCAAGGAAGGCCAGATCGACGGCAAGACCTATGCGGTGCCGAAGAACTGGGGCACGACCGGCTTTGCCGTGAACACCTCGAAGATCAAGGCGAAGCCGGCAAGCTGGAAGGATTTCTTCGAGCTCGCGCAG
Source organism: Rhizobium sp. S152 (assembly GCF_030380735.1). Classification (GTDB taxonomy): domain Bacteria; phylum Pseudomonadota; class Alphaproteobacteria; order Rhizobiales; family Rhizobiaceae; genus Rhizobium. The sequence continues at coordinate 11,026 of NZ_JAUDRZ010000007.1, forward strand.
ACGGAAGCCGACGGTCGCGCCATGGTGCACGATTATCAGCTGACGACGATCGGCAGCGCGCTGGTCTCGCTCGGCTACGGCTTCAACTCGATCAAGGCCGACGAACTGGCGAAGGCCGAGGAGCTGCTGATCAAGGTCAAGCCGCACCTCTTCGCGATCAACAGCGACTATCAACCGGCGATGCGCGCCACCGACGCATGGATGACCATGTGCTGGACCAACGACGGCGCGCAGCTCAACCGCGACGTTCCAGAGATCGACTACGTTCTCGGCAAGGACGGCGGCGAGATCTGGACGGACTATTACGCGATCCCGAAGGATGCGCCGAACAAGGCGGCCGGCTACGCGCTGCTCAACTACCTGATGGATCCGGCGAACGCCGCCAAGGAGCACATCGCCAATGGCGCGCCCGCCACCGACAGCCGCGTCATTTCGCTGCTGCCGAAGGAGATCACCTCGAACAAGATCGTCTATCCGGACGAGGCATCGCTGACGCCGCTGGAATTCGGCGCTGCCGTGACGCTGACGGATCCGGGCCGCGCCGAGCTGATGGCGCGCTTCAAGTCGGCCTGACGACCGCCAGGGCACGCCACCCAGGGGGAGGCGTGCCCTGCATCCATTTCGACCGCTCCTTCCGCAATCCGCTTTCTGGACCAAGATGACCCTGACACCGGACACAAAGAAACGTCTCGTCACCGCCGCGCTGGTCGCGCCGGCGAGCGCCTGGCTGTTCATCTTCCTGGTGCTGCCGTTCATCGCCATCGTGGTGTTTTCGTTCGGCGAGCGGGCGCCGGAGGGCGGGTACCAGGCGGCCTTCACCTTCGCGCAGTTCGCCAATCTCGGATCGCGCGCCGCGGCGTTCAAGAACACGCTGGTGCTGGCGCCGATCGGCGCCTTCGCCTGCCTGCTGGTCGCCTATCCCGTGGCCTATTATCTGGCCGTGAAGGCGAATCCGGCGCATCGGTTGCTGCTGGTATCGCTGGTGGTGGTGCCGTTCTGGACCAGCCTGCTCGTGCGTACCTATGCCTGGATGTATATTCTGGGCGCGCGCGGCATTCCGCACCTGCTCGAATTCGTCGGTATCGAGAATGTCAGGTTGCTGAACACGCCGGGCGCGGTGCTGCTCGGCATCGTCTACGGCTACCTGCCGCTGATGATCATGCCGATCTATGTCAGCCTGGAAAAGCTGGACCGGCGGCTGCTGGAGGCATCGGCCGATCTCGGCGCCAGGCCACTTTCGACCTTCTTCGGCATCACACTGCCGCTGTCGCTGCCGGGCGTCATGACCGGGGTCGCGCTGGTGACGATCCTGCTGCTCGGCGAATACCTCATTCCGCAGCTGCTTGGCGGCGGCAAGGTCTTCTTCATCGGCAATGCGCTGGTCGATCTTTTCCTGCAATCGCGCAACTGGCCGTTCGGCTCGGCGATCGCGGTCACGCTCGTCGTCGTCGTCGTTTTCGTGCTTCTGGTCGCCATGCGCATCGCCTGGCGTGTCGCGGGCACCCGCCAGGTGGATCTCGTCTGATGCGCGCCCTCGTTACCGCAGTCTACCTGTTCCTCTACACGCCGATCGCGCTGGTCGTGCTGTTCTCCTTCAATGCCGGGCGCAACGCGTCCGATTTCACCGGCTTTTCCACGCAGTGGTACGGCAAGGCGCTCTCCAACACCTTCCTGATGGAGGCGTTGCAGAACAGCCTCATCATCGCGTTCACCAGCGCCGGTCTGGCGGCGCTGTTCGGAACGATGGCGGCGATCGGTATGGAGCGGCTGGGGACGCGGACACGCGCCGTGTTCGACGGCCTGTTTGCGGCAGCGATCGTGGTGCCGGGCGTGGTCATCGGCATCGCAACGCTGGTGGCGCTGGTCGAGGTGTTCGGCTTCGTCAATCCGATGCTCGCTGCCATCTGGCCGGGCGAGCAGCCGCCGAAGCTCGCGCTTGGCTATGGCTCGATCATCGCCGCGCACGGGCTCTTTACGATGGCGTTGGTGGCGATGATCGTGAAGGCGCGGATCGCAAGTCTCGGGCGCGACATCGTCGAGGCGTCGAGCGATCTCTACGCCACGCCGTTCACCACCTTCCGGCAGATCGTGCTGCCTCAGATCCTGCCGTCGATCCTCGCCGGTTTCCTGCTGGCCTTCACCTTCTCCTTCGACGATTTCATCATCGCCTTCTTCGTCGCCGGCTCGAACACGACGCTGCCGATCTACGTCTTCGCATCGATCCGCCGTGGCGTGACGCCTGAAATCAATGCGATCGCCACCATGGTGCTGATCGCCTCGCTCGCGATGATCCTCATCGCCCGCTTCCTGATGCGTGAGAAAACAACAACAAACTGAATGGGAAACACCATGCTCCTTGAAAATCGCGTCGCAATCGTCACGGGAGCGGGCTCCGGCATCGGACAGGCCGGGGCGCTGATCATGGCGAAAGAGGGCGCCCATGTCGTCGTCGCCGATATCGACTTCATCAATGCCGACGAGACGGTCAACCGTATCCACGCGGCCGGCGGCAGCGCCGAGAGCCTCGTTCTCGACGTTACCGACGACCGGGCGCTGGAGGCGGGGATATCGGCGGTCGCCGCCCGCCACGGCCGCATCGATATCCTGCACAATCACGCCGGCGCGCAGGTGGCGGGCGATCTGGAACAGGTGGCCGTCGATGGCTTCGACCGTTCGTGGAGCCTCAACGTCCGGGCGCATTTCATGGCGGCGCGTCTCGTCATGCCTGTCATGAAAAAGGCGGGCAAGGGTGTCATTCTCAACACCTCGTCTTCGTCGGGCGTGCTCTACGACCGCGAAATGATCGCCTACACGACCAGCAAGCATGCGGTCATCGCCATGACGCGGCAGATGGCGGGCGACTACGCGAAGTATGGCATCCGGGTGAACGCGCTCTGCCCGGGCTGGGTCGATACGCCGTTCAACGATCCCTTCATCGCCCAGATGGGCGGACGCGACGCGATCGAAGCCTATATCGCGGAGAAAGTGCCGCTCGGGCGGTGGGCGGATGTCTCCGAGATCGCCGAACCGATCCTGTTTCTGGTCTCGGACCGGTCCTCCTACATGACCGGGCAGATCCTCGTTGTCGATGGCGGCGAGACGGTGGTCTGACGCCGCCCCGGCTTCGCAAAGGTTGAATTTTCCGGCTGCTTGGCCGATAAGGATCGTCAACGGGCGCCGTTCTGGCGCCCGCTTGCATTTACAGGACATCCAGGCTCATGCCCATTCCCGCCCGGATCGAAGACGATCTCCCCTTCCTGACATCTCTCAGACGCGACCTCCACGCGCATCCCGAGCTCGGCTTCGAGGAAGAGCGCACCAGCGCCATCGTCGCCAGACTACTGGAAGAGGCCGGAATCACCGTTCATCGCGGGCTCGGCGGTACCGGCGTGGTCGGCACGCTGCAGGTGGGCAACGGCACGCGCCGCATCGGGCTCCGCGCCGACATGGATGCGCTCGCCATGCCGGAGATCGCCGATCGTCCCTACAAGTCGACCGTTCAGGGCAAGATGCATGCCTGCGGCCATGACGGGCACACGACGATGCTGCTCGGCGCCGCCCGGCATCTCGCGGCCACGCGCGGCTTTTCCGGCACGGTGCACTTCATCTTCCAGCCGGCCGAAGAGGGACGCGGCGGGGCGAAGCGGATGGTGGAGGAGGGGCTGTTCGATCTCTTCCCCTGCGACGCCGTCTACGGGCTGCACAACATGCCGGGCCTTGCCGTCGACGAGATGGCGGTCGTCGCCGGGCCGCAGCTTGCCTCCTCCGACAGCTGGCGCGTCACCTTCCGGGGAACCGGCACGCATGGCGCCAAGCCGCATCTCGGCCGCGACCCGATCACCGCCACCGGCACCTTCCTTTCGTCGCTGCAGACCATCGTCGGCCGCGTCGTCGATCCGCTGCAGCCGGCCGTCGTCAGCGCCTGCTCGCTGCAGGCGGGCGATCCAAAGGCACTCAACGTCATCCCTGATATCGTCGAGATCGGCGGCACGGCGCGCGCCTATTCGCCTGACGTCCGCGACCAGCTGGAACGAGAAATCGGCCGGCTGGCGGCGGGCACCGCATCGATGTTCGGTATTGCCGCCGAATACGGCTTCGAACGGCGCATTCCGCCTGTCGTCAACGATGTGGATGCGACGGAACGTGCGCTTGCCGCCGCCGCCGAGGTGTTCGGCGAGAAGGTCGTGACCCGCTTTCCACCATCGACGGCCGGCGACGATTTCGCCTTCTTCGGGCAGCAGGCGCCGGGGTGTTACGTCTGGCTCGGCAACGGTCCGGCGGTTGACGGCGCGCTGCATCACAACACGGCTTATGATTTCAACGATGCGGCGATCGGGCCGGGCGTGGCGTTCTGGACCATGCTGGTGGAGCGGGAGTTGGCTGCGGGGTGAGGGCATCGATTACGCGCCCATGATCGGCCACGACGCGGGCGCAATTTAATGTCGCGAGCGACAAATATCGTTTTGCAATCAGCGCTTTGTTCGAAACCCGCGTCCCCCTTCATCCCCGTCGTCCGGTGTCGCTGCACAATGGCCATGTCATCGGACAGGGAGCCGGGTTCGCGAACCGGTAACGCCAAGTTTGGTATCCGGCGTTCGGTGATGGTTGCGAGAGGTGGATCGAAGGCTTTCAGGGCCTGATATCCATCCGGCAAGGAAAGGCCGAGAGACGCTCCTGTCGGCCCTGACGAACCGGAAACCTCGAAGCGATCGGGCAGGTGGAACGCCTGATACCCATACCAACGATACAATGCCGCCTGCCCATTCCCATTCTTCTGCCGACCGTCGCCGGGCCTTGCTCGGGCGCGGGGTTTTGTGGTGCGCGCCTAGCACCAAGTGTCCACTCGCGTCGAGCAAGCGGGACCCTCGGCAGATCCTCGGGACGAGCCCGAGGATGACGATGGAGTGAGGGGCCGCCGCCAGTAACCTATTGAAGTAATGAAGTAATCAACATTCTCGGCGTCATCCTCGGGCTTGTCCCGAGGATCTAAGCACGTAGCCACGATTGCAACGGTAATGGCGCGGAATCTGGCGCCGACCAGCCCTACAAAACCTCAATCACCGGCGTCTCCATCACCCGTCCCGTCAGCACATCCGCTATCCCGCGATCCGTCTGGTGCGGGCCGAGGTTGCAGGCGAGGGTGGCGCCGAAGCAGGCCTTGAAGACGAGGTAGGGTGGCCGCCAGTCGACGACGTCTTCCATGGCGCGGCGGATGGCGCGGAAGGTTTCGGCCGTTTGTTCGAGCGGGGCCTCGCTGACTAGGCCGGAGAGGGGGAGCGGCAGGAGCACCTTGATCTCGCCGTCCTGCACGACAGCCATGCCGCCGCCGGCCGCAATCACGGCGTTGGCGGCGATGGTCATGTCCTCGACATTGCCGCCGAAGGTGGTGAGGTTGTGGCTGTCGTGCGAAACCGTGGTGCAGAAGGCGCCGCGCCATGTGCTCCAGCCGGTGAGGAAGCCGATGCGCGGGCGGGCGTCGACCTTGCCGTGGCGGTGGATGACCGAGATCATCGCGCTGCCTTCGGGCGGCACGACGTAACCGTCGACAACAGCGGTTTCGGTTTCGGCCCATTGGGTGAAGCGCGGGCGATCGATGGTGGCGACGCGGACGCGGCTGCCGTCGGAGGAGATGCGGAAGTCGTTCTCGGTCAGCACCGAAAGCTTGACGGAGTGCTGTAGCGGCGCGCTATCGACGGCCGGCAGGTCGATCGCCATCTTGCCGTCGCGGGAGACAAGGCGGCCGTTTGCGAAGACGGCGGATGTTTCGAACTCGGTGAAATCCCTGAACAGCACGATATCGGCGCGGCGGCCGGCGGCGATGAGGCCGAGATCGGGGCGGAGCAGGCGCTGGGCGGCGTTGAAGGTCGCGGCGCGCAGCGCCCATTCGGGCTTCATGCCGTAGCTGACCAGACGCCGCACGACATCGTCGAGGCCGCCGCAATAGAAAAGTTCGTCGGGGAAGACGTCGTCGGTGCAGAGCGTCACGGTCGAGGGCAGGTGGCCGATACCATCAAGCGCCGCCACGAATTCGCGCAGCAGGTGATCGTGCGAGCCGCGCAGCTCGATCGTCAGGCCGGCCGCGAGCTTGCGCAGGAGATCTTCGGCCGAGGTTAGCTCGTGGTCGGAGGTGACGCCTGCCGCCATGAAGGCGTTGAGGTCGGCGCCCTCCAGGCCGCGGGCGTGGCCGCAGACGAGCTTGCCGGATAGAAGGCCTGCATTGACGATCCCGGTCATACGGGGATCGCCGTCGATGACCCCGCGCATGTTCATGACTTCGGCAACGCCGCCGATCTCGGGCCGACGCAGCAGTTCCGATATGACGGAGGCATCAACATCCGCGCCCGCGACCTCGAGGCCGGGGGCCGAGGGCACGCAGGAGGGGGCAAGCAGGATGGTGCGCAGCGGCAGGCCGCGCGTCGCCTCGATCGCCCAGCGGACGCCATCGATACCGTGGACATTGCCGAATTCGTGTGGGTCCCAGACGACAGTCGTGACGCCGCGCGGCAGGACGGCGGCGGCGTAGGCCGATGGGGTCACCATCGAGCTTTCGATGTGCATGTGGGTGTCGATCAGGCCGGGTGCGATGATGCTGCCACGGGCGTCGATCGTTTCGCTCGCGTCCTTGCGGCTCTGCGGCGCGTGGACGCTTGCGATCAGCGGGCCGACGAGGCCGATATCGGCGTCACGGATGAGGCCGGTGACGACGTCGAGCAGCTGCCCGCCCGTGATCAGGATATCGAAGGGCGCGTCGCCCCGGGCGGCGGCAACGGCGCGGGCGCGCAGGGAGGGATCGTTGAGGTCCATCGGTTCCCGTGAGGTCATCGGGCGGCCTCCTTGGCGAGCGCGCCGAGGATCATCGCGCGGGCGGCGGCGGCGTCGATATCGGTGGCGTAGTGGGCATTGGGTGCCGCGCGTGCAGCGCGGGTCTCGACCACGGTGCGGCCGCGCGTCAGGCTACCCTGCAACTCGACGTCAATGCGGGCGGGGTGGAAGGTCACGAGATCGGGGGCAGCGAAGGCCACGGCGGCGCATGGGTCGTAGATCGCCATGCCCAAGCGGCCACGGCTGGTGCCGATGGTGATATAGCCGTCGAGGAAATCGGCCAGCATCTCGGCATTGGCGCCGCCGGCCGTACGGATCGGGGCGACGTCATCAGGGAGGGCGATGACCTTGCGGCAGAGGTCGAGATCGACCATGCGCAGCGGCAGGCCGGAGGCGATGACGATCGCCAGTGCCTCCGGGTCGGCCAGTGCGTTGAACTCGGCGGATGCGGTGTGGTTGCCAGCCGTGACGCCGCCGCCCATCCAGGTGAGCTCGGTGATGCGGGCGGCGAGATCGGGGCGGGCAAAGGCAAGTGCTGCGATGTTGGTGAGAGGGCCGAGCGCGAGGATACGATGCGGACCGTCCTGTTCGAGCCAGCGGCAGAGCGCGGTGAAGGCGTCGCTTTCGGGGAGGGCGGCAGCGTCGGGCAAGGTCTTTCCGGCGGTCGGGATTCCCGTTTCGCCGAGGATCGCCTGGGCGGTCTCGATCTCGCCGAGAACGGCGGAAGCGCGGCCGGAGTGGATCGGGAAGGTCCAGCCGAAGGCCTTTGCGGCGCCAGCGGCGTTGGCGCGCACCTGCGGCAGCGGCGTGTTGCCGAAGACCAGCGAGATGCCCTCAATATCGAGCTTGGCCTCCGCCACCACCAGAATGGCGGCGATGTCGTCGAAGCCCATGTCGGTGTCGATCCAGACGCCCATGATATTACCTGTAGCGAGAGAGTGGAGCAGCGGTCGCGATCGGCAGATCGAAGGCAAGCGTGGTGCCGATCGCGTGGCTCGGCTCGATGGCGTCGACTTCGGCCTTGATCGGGCCGAGCGGGGTATCGAGCAGGTATTCCCTGACGTTTCCGGCAAAGGAGGTTCCGCGCACGGTGCCCTGGAAAGGACCTGAACCAAGGATCACCATGCGCGGACGCCAGGCCAAGCCTTTTGCGGGCATTGGCACTGGAGATTGTTGAGCCTGAATTTGCGGCGCTGGGGCGGCAAGCTCGACGAGTCCGTCCGGCGTCGCGAGCTTGCCGTTCTCAAGCGCGAAGACGTTTTCGAAGCCGACGAAATCGGCGACGAAGGCCGAGACGGGCTTGTTGTAGATGTCTTCCGGCGTGCCGATCTGCTCGATGCCGCCATCAAGCATCACCACGATCCGGTCGGCGAGTGCCAGCGCCTCGATCTGGTCGTGGGTGACGAAGATCATGGTGACGCCGGTTTCCTTCTGGACGCGCTGCAACTCGGCGCGCATTTCCAGACGCAGGCGGGCGTCGAGGTTGGAGAGCGGCTCATCGAGGAGGAGCACCTTCGGTTCCATCACCATCGAGCGGGCGAGCGCCACGCGCTGCTGCTGGCCGCCGGAAAGTTCGCCCGGCTTGCGCGCGGCGAAACTGGCGAGGCCGACGGATTTGATGCCCGCTGAAACCTTGCTGTCCAGATCCTGGCCGCTGACGCCCTTGAGGCGCAGGCCGAAGGCGACGTTTTCGTAGACCGTCAGATGCGGGAACAGCGCGTAGGACTGGAAGACCAGGCCGACATTGCGCTTGTTGGCGGAGACGCGGGTGATGTCGTTGCCGTCAAGCGTGATGCGGCCGGAGGCCGGGTTGAGCAGGCCGGCGATGGAGCGCATCGTCGTCGTCTTGCCGCATCCGGAGGGGCCGAGGAGGGCGACGAGCTCGCCTTTCCTGATCGTAAGATCGAGATCCTTCACCGCGACCGTATCGCCGTAGGCAAGCGTCAGCTTGTCGAGTTGCAGATAGGTGTCAGACATAGCGAGAGAACCCCAGGAAGCGTTCGGCAAGGAAGACGATGCCGATGGACAGAAAGGCGAGCAGCGCCGAAAGGGCGGCGATCGACGGGTCGTAGGTGGTTTCCATGTAGCCCAGCATGTCGATCGGCAGCGTGCGGACGCCGGGACCGGACAGGAAGAGCGAGACGGGCACCTGGTTGAAGCTGGTGACGAAGCCGAGGATGAAGGCGGCGAGGATGCCGCCGCGAATGTTCGGCATCACCACGCGGAAGAATGCGCCCGCGCGCGACGAGCCGAGGAGGACGGCCGCTTCCTCGATATCGGAACGCAGGTTGTTGAGGCTGGCGGAGACGACGCGCACGGCATAGGGGAGTACCAGTGCGGTGTGCGCGAAGAAGAGCGCCAGCGTGATGTTGAAGCCGAAGGGGACGACGAGATAGCGCAGCAGCGCCAGGCCGACGATGATGCCGGGCACGATGATCGGCAGGGAGACGATGGTGCGGATGGTCTCTCCGCCCGGCAGCTTGTAGCGCGACAGGGCGTAGGCGGCGGGGATGCCGAGGATGAGGGCTGCCAGCGTGCCGCCAACGGCCAAGAGCATCGACATGGCGAAGCTGTCGCGGAAGCTCTCGATGGTGAAGACCTTGGCGACCCATTTGAGGGAGAGGCCCTGCGGCGGGAAGGCGAGCGTATCGCCGGCAGAGAGCGAGGCGGCGATGATGATGAGGAAGGGGCCGATCAGGAAGATCAGCAGCAGACCGAGCACGAAGGGGGAGAGGATGCGGGATGTCATCGCTTGTTCCTCGCCGTTTTGTTCCGGGCGGTTGCCAGCCTTTTCAGCAGGATGTTGGCGGCGAAGCTCATGACGATCAGCATGAAGGCGATGACGCTGGCGGCGACGAAGTCGTTGGCGACCGAGACCTGCTGGTAGAGCAGGGTTTCCAGCATCAGCACCTTGGAGCCGCCGAGCACGGCGGGGGTGATATAGGCGGTGAGCGATCCGGTGAAGACGAGCGTGCCGCCGACGACGAGGCCTTCGCGGGTGAGAGGGAGGATCACCTTCCAGAAGACCTGAAACCAGTTGGCGCCAAGCACGCGGGCGGCCGGGATGGCGTCCTTCGGCATGTTTTCGAGCGCGCTGATCAGGGAGAGGATCATCAGCGGCAGGAAGAGCTGTAGCAGGCCGATGAAGACGGCGGTCTCGGTGAAGAGCAGGCGCAGCGGGCTGTCGCTCAGGCCGAGGCCGGTGATTGCCTGGTTGACGATGCCGGTGCGGCCGAGGATGACGATCCAGGCATAGGTGCGGGCAACCGGCGAGATCATCAGCGGAAGGGTGATGAGGCCGATCATCCGGCCTTTGCCGCTGGGCGGCAGGTTGACGATGGCAAAGGCCGCCGCATAGCCGATGACGGCGGAGACGATCGTCACCTCGAGGCCGAGCTTGAAGGTGCGCAGGAAGACCGTGCGGTTCAGCGATTCCGAGAAGAAGCCGGTATAGGCGCTGAGTGTCCAGCCGCCGTCGATGTGAAATCCTTCGGAGAGAAGGATGACGACGGGCAGCAGGAAGACCAGCGCGGCGAACAGGGCCGCGGGCAGGGCAAGCGCCAGGGCTTCCGTGCGGTTTTGAAACATGAGGCGTCTTTCAGAGCAATCGCATAAGGCGGCGCCGGCCGGGGCCGGAGCCGTTCTCGGTGTCTATCGACCGTTACTGGCCGACCGTGTCGTTCCAATCCTTCAGCCAGCCGGCGCGGTTGTCGAGGGCGGCGGCCGACGGGATGAGCTTGAGGTTCTTGATAGTGTCCTCGCCGTAGGTGAGGTTGTTGGCGGCTTCGTCGGAGACCTTCACCTCCTTGTTGGCGGGGCTGTCGACCAGTTTTTCGGCGAGCTTGGTCTGGATCTCGGTGGAGAGCCAGAAATTCATGAACTGCAGCGCGAGATCCTGGTTCTTCGAGCCCTTGGTCATGACCATGACGTTCATGCCGCCGGTCTGGCCTTCCTTGGGCGTTGCCCAGGCAACGGGCACGTCGAGCTTGGTGAAGCCGGCCCAGGAGAAGCGGCCGATCGGGGCTGCCCAGATTTCCTCCTGCTGCATCAGCTGCACCAGCTGTGAGGACTTCTCGTAGAAGGTGACGATGTCGTCCTTCTTTTCGCCGACGGCTTCGATCGGCGCCTTCAGGTCCGGCGTGTCCTTGCCGAGTGCGAGGCCGAGCATGTAAAGCGCCGGCGGGCCCTGGTTGGTGGTGACATTCGGGAAGGCGACGTGGCCGACATATTCAGGCTTCAAAAGGTCGGCCCAGCTCTCGATCTTCATCTTGTCGGAACGGTAGGCGATGGAGGTGGCGTAGAAGGTGTAGCCGACGCTCATGCCGTCGCCGTTCGGGTCCTTGGCGATGTCGTAGAGCTTGTCGAAGTTGGTGAGCTTCGACGTGTCGATCTTGTCGATCAGGCCCTTGCGGGTCGCCGACAGCGCGTCGGCCATGGAGACGACGGCCATGTCGACCACCGGGTTGGCCTTGTTGGCTTCCATCTTGGCGAGGCGCTCGACGCTGTTGCCGGTTTCGACCACCAGCTTGCAGCCGCACTTGGCTTCGAAGGGGTCGTAGACGATCGACTTGAAGTCATCCTGCGCGAAGGCGTAGACGGAGATGGTGAGCGTCTTTTCCTGGGCGCTGGCGGCGATGGGAGAGAGCGCCAGAACTGCCGCGGAGGCGATGAGGGCATGCTTCATGTCAGTTTGTCTCCGTCTATAAAGGGTCCGCAAGGGCCGATGGCCCGGATGATTGGCGTGCGATCAGGCGCATGGGGACGCGGTCGGCGTCCGCGGTGACAAGGATGCCTTCGCGACTGCCCATGGTCTGGATGGTTCTGACCAGCGAGGATATGGCGATCGTGGCGATGGTTCCCATGTCCATGGCGACGGTGGTCAGGGCGGGCGTGACGACAGGCGACCAGATCAGGTCGTCGAAACCGGTGACGCTTGCCGTGGCCGGCACGTCGATGCCGTCGCGCTGAAGTTCGGTCAGCGCTCGCAGCGCCTGCAGGTCGGACAGCGCGGCAAAGGCGGTAAAGCCTTCCTTGACCTTTTCCTTGAGGCCAAGCGGACAGCCGTCGCCACGATCCCGTTCCAGGCGCTCGATCCACAGGGTGGCGGAACTCATGCCGGCGCGGAGGCCGGATCGGATGCCGCCGGCGCGGTCGTTCTGGACGTTGGATCCGGGATTGTTGCCGATGATGAGGATGCGCTTGTGGCCGAGTTCGGCGAGATGATCCGCAATGGCGCGGCCGCCCTGTATATGATCGGCGGCGACCGTGTTGCCCGGGGTGGAGGCCGTATCGATGACGGCTACGGGACAGCTGGCGGCAGAGATGCGCGTTCCGCGGCGCGGCACGATCACCATGCCCTCGACGCCGCGCTCGATCAGGCGGTTGATGGCCTCGGTCTGCGCGCCGACGCTCCCGCGTGAGTCGGCGATGAGGACGCCATAGCCGGCCGTGGTCGCGGCGAACTCGATTGCCTGGGCGAGTTTGGGGAAGAGGGGGTTTGCGATGTCGGGCAGCACGAGGCCGAGGACGCCGCTTCGGCCCGTGCGCAATGCGCGCCCAGCCTGGCTTGGAACGTAGCCGAGCGATGCCGCGTGTTCCTTGATCCGCTCGGCCAATTGTTCGGAAACGCGGCCCTTGCCCGACAGGGCGTTCGATACGGTAGCAACGGAAACGCCGAGCGACGTCGCTATCCTGCTCAGATTGGGTCCGGATCTCGCTGGCGGCATGAGTTTTGGCACGCATAGATTAATCGTTTAATCATTGCGTATATCACGGCGAGGACATTGTCGAATCGAATTTCGCCGCTGCCCCCATTTGTCCGCGTCCGGCCAAGCCCGTGGCATAAAAAACCCCGCGAGTGCGGGGTTCTTCAGTCTTCGCAATTTTAGCTCGCCTTCGGCGGCGCAACGGTGGGCTTGCCGTCTGGCGTATATCCGCCGCCGATGGCGACGTTGAGGGAGACGTAGTCCCTTGCCATCTGCTGGACGGCGGCTGCCAGGCTTGCCTGGGCGAGCGAGACCTGGCGCTGGGCGTCGAGAACGTCGAGCAGCGAGGAGGCACCGTCCTTGTAGCTGGCGGTCGACAGTTCCAGCGTTTCCTGGGTGGTCTTCACCTGGGCGCGGAGTGCCGCCACCGTCTGGGCGTCGCGGCGAACGGCCGACAGCGCGTTTTCGACTTCTTCCACCGCTTCCAGAACCGTCTGCTTCCAGGCGAGGTACTGGGTCTTGGCGGTCGACTTGGAGATGTCGACATTGGCGCGCAGGCGGCCGCCGTCGAAGATCGGCAGGGTCAGCGTCGGGCCGAAGGACCAGCTCGCCATGCTGCTGCTGCTCAGGCCGGCCCGGTTGGTCAGGGACGGCGAGATCGAGCCCGACAGCGTGATCGTCGGATAAAGCTGGCTGATGGCGACGCCGATATCGGCGGTGGCGGCGGCGAGATTGCGCTCGGCGACGCGAATGTCGGGGCGGTTGCGGATCAGGTCGGCGGGAACGCCGGATTTGATGCCGCCGCGGAAGATCGGCTGCGAGGAGCCGCGCAGCAGCTCACCGACCATCGAGCCGGCCGGCTTGCCGAGCAGGGTGGCGATGTGGTGGG
>NZ_JAUDRZ010000008.1 GCF_030380735.1 Rhizobium sp. S152
AAACGGCTAAGAAGGTGACGATCCGACAACCAGCTGCCGGGCGGGCGGCTACCCGCCCGGCAGAAACAATTATCTCATATTTTGATCATCCAAGAAGGTGCCGGCAGGCGGATGAGGGGGCCACTTGCGTAAGCCTCTCCAGAAGCCCCACACCCCAATTCAACAAGCCAAATCAGCCACCACCGAATCCAAGATCAGCATCCCCGACGGCGTGCAGCGCAGGCGCGAGTTGCCGATGCGTTCGATAAACCCGTGTTCCAGTAAAAATTCTTCGCGCTTCGGGTCCGGATCGCGGCCGGAGAGTTGCTGCCAGCGGGCGAGGTCGACGCCCTCGGTGAGGCGCAGCCCCATCAAGAGCAGTTCGTCGGCCTGTTCGTCATAACCGAGCTGTTCCTGTTCGAGCACGCCGTGGCCGTCGCGCTCCACCAGCTCGAGCCAGGCTTCCGGCTTGCGCTCGGTGGCGGTGGCGAGCTTGGTCGGGCCGCGGGTCAGCCGGCCGTGCGCGCCGGGGCCGATGCCGGCATAGTCGCCGTAGCGCCAGTAGGTGAGGTTGTGGCGGCTTTCCGCGCCCGGGCGGGCGTGGTTGGAGACCTCGTAGGCGGGCATGCCCTCGGCCGCGGTGATCTCCTGCGTCGCCTCGTAGAGCGCCGCCGACTGGTCGTCGTCGGGCACGACGAGCTTGCCCATCTTGTGCAGCCCGAAGAAGGGCGTGCCCTCCTCGATCGTCAGCTGGTAGAGCGACAGGTGGTCGACGGCGTAGGAGATCGCCTCCTTGAGCTCGCGCTCCCATTCTTCCACCGTCTGCTTGGGACGGGCGTAGATCAGGTCGAACGACATGCGCGGAAAGATGTCGCGCGCCAGCTTGATCGCCTTCAGCGCATCCTCGACGTCATGCAGTCGCCCGAGGAACTTGAGGTCACGATCGTTCAGCGCCTGCACGCCAAGCGACACGCGGTTGACACCGGCGGCGCGGTAGCCGCGAAAACGCTCGGCCTCGACGCTGGAGGGGTTGGCCTCCATGGTGATCTCGATGCCATCGGGCATGTGCCACTCTTTGGCGATGCCGTCGAGAATGGCCGAGACCGTCGATGGGTTCATCAGCGACGGCGTGCCGCCGCCGAGAAATACGCTGGTCACCGTCTTCGGGCCGCTCAGCCGCCGCATCGCCGCCATCTCCTTCAGGAAGGCGGCGGTGAAGCGCTCCTGGTCCACAGGCTGATGGCGCACATGGCTGTTGAAGTCGCAATAGGGGCACTTGGCGGCACAGAACGGCCAATGCACGTAGACGCCGAAACCGGGCTCGCCGGTATCGGGCAAAAGAGATGCATAGCGCGTCAGGTTGGGCTGTTCCAAAGTGTCCACGATCGCTCTTAGGCGTCCAGGCAGGTTTCGACGAAGATCTTGAAGGCGCGGGCGCGGTGCGAAAGGGCTTGCGCGTCGCCGGGCTTCCAGCCGTGCTTTTCCTCCGCGCTCATCTCGCCGAATGTAGTCTCATAGCCCTCGGGCTGGAAGACCGGATCATAGCCGAATCCGGCAGTGCCGCGCGGCGGCCAGGCGACAGTGCCCTCGACCTCTCCCCGGAAGAGCTCCGTATGTCCATCCGGCCATGCCAGGCACAGAACGCTGACGAAGCGCGCCGTGCGCTGTTCCGGCTTTACCGCCCCAACCTTCTCCAACGCCGTCTCGACCTTCTGCATCGCCATCGCGAAGTCGCGCGTGCCGTCGGCCGTTTCTGCCCAGTTGGCCGTGTACACACCCGGATCGCCACCAAGCGCATCGATCACGAGGCCGCTGTCGTCGGAGAGCGACGGCAGGCCGGAAGCTTCCGCCGAGGCCAGCGCCTTGATCGTCGCGTTTTCCTCGAAGGTTGTGCCGGTCTCATCAGGCTCGGCGAAATTCAGCTCGGCGGCCGATTTCGCCGAAAAGCCAAATGGACCGATGAGGTCGGCGATCTCGCGGATCTTGCCGGCATTGTGGCTGGCGACGACGATGGTCTTGGTATCGAGCTTGCGCATGGTCTGTCTTTCAAAGATTCCAGAGTTTGGCTTCGGCGCATTCGAGGCTGTTGCCATCAGGATCGCGGAAATAGATCGATCGCGCCCCGTTCGGCCAGCAAAAATCGCTTTCGATGGAAACACCCGCCTTGTTGAGCTTTTCCGCGATCAAGTCAATCGCTTCCGCACTCACGCGGAAACAGGCGTGCCCCGCGCCGCTCGTACCATGCGGCGGAACCGGCAGGGCGTCGGAGGCGGGCGGCTTGATGGTTTCGCGGCGGTTGAAGATCAGAAGGATGCCGGGGCCGCAGCGAAAGAAGACGTGTCGGTTGTCATGGCGCAAGACCTTCTCGAGGCCGAGAATATCGCCATAGAAGCGTTCGGCGGCATCGAGATCGTCGACATAAAGCGCGGTTTCAAGAATGCCGTCGATCATGGTGTCATTCTCCGGGGGGCTTTGCGTACTTGGCCAAGACCCTCTCTGGCCTGCCGGCCATCTCCCCCACAAGGGGGGAGAACCGCTGGGCGCGCCCGCTTGCCTCAATTGGGCGTCGAGGGCTAGGCCGGGTTAAGCCCTCCCCTCTGTGGGGAGGGGTCGTTATTCAGATCCCCTCAGGCAATCGCCGCCTTCTGCATCTCCACCAACTCGGCAATGCCGTTCTTCGCAAGCGCCATCAGCGCGCCGAACTCTTCTTCGCTGAACGGCGCACCTTCCGCCGTACCCTGCACTTCGACGATCCCGCCGGAGCCGGTCATGACGAAGTTCGCATCCGTCTCGGCGGAGCTATCCTCGAGATAGTCGAGATCGATGACCGGCTGGCTGGCGAAGACCCCGCAGGAGATCGCAGCAACATGGTCCTTGAGCACACGCTCGACCTTGATCATGTTGCGGCTTTCCATCCACTTCAGGCAGTCGTAAAGGGCGATCCATGCGCCGGTGATGGATGCCGTGCGGGTGCCGCCGTCGGCCTGGATCACGTCGCAGTCGAGCGTGATCTGACGTTCGCCGAGTTCCTTGAGGTCGACCACGGCGCGCAGCGACCGGCCGATCAGGCGCTGGATTTCCTGGGTGCGGCCACCCTGCTTGCCGGCAGCGGCTTCGCGCTTCATGCGGTCGCCGGTAGCGCGCGGCAGCATGCCGTATTCCGCGGTGACCCAGCCCTTGCCGGTGTTGCGCAGCCACGGCGGCGTCTTCTCTTCCAGGCTCGCGGTGCAAAGCACATGCGTGTCGCCGAACTTGACGAGACAGGAGCCCTCGGCGTGCTTGGAGAAGTT
Organism: Rhizobium sp. S152; assembly: GCF_030380735.1. Classification (GTDB taxonomy): domain Bacteria; phylum Pseudomonadota; class Alphaproteobacteria; order Rhizobiales; family Rhizobiaceae; genus Rhizobium. The sequence goes on from NZ_JAUDRZ010000008.1 coordinate 3,270, forward strand.
GCGCTCGAAGGTGACCTTGCGCATCTGGTCGGTTTTTCTGCCTGAGGGCCGCATGCTATTCTCCTGAACCAAAGCCCGAAAAGGCGCATGCGCCTCCGGGGGACTGTCAACCGTGCTTATCTTGTTGACCGCTTCTACGATTGGCGGCCGCCATTTGCAATTTCCCTTTTGTCACGGCAGGGAGATTGACTATATTTTATGGTGTTGTCCTCAGTAGGGTTTGCAGGTTTCATGGAGTTCAGATCGACGTCGGTTTCGGATGCCGTGGCTGTGCTGGACGAGCGTTCCAAGGAAATCTTTCGCCGCATCGTCGAAGGCTATCTGGAAACCGGCGAGCCACTCGGCTCGCGTAATCTGTCGCGCATCCTTCCCATGTCGCTGTCGCCCGCCTCCGTGCGCAACGTCATGAGCGATCTGGAGGAGCTCGGCCTCATCTATTCCCCGCATGTCAGCGCCGGCCGCCTGCCCACGCAGTTCGGTCTTCGCTTCTTCGTCGATGCCTTCATGCAGGTCGGCGATCTCTCGGCGGAAGATCGCGCCAGCATCGATCGCCAGGTGCGCGCCGAAACCCATGGGCACCCCATGGAAACGATGATGAACGAGGCGAGCCGCATGCTGTCGGGCATGTCGCGCGGCGCCGGCCTCGTCATCACCTCGAAAAGCGATCCTGTTCTCAAGCACGTCGAGTTCATCCGCCTGGAGCCGACCAAGGCGCTGGCGGTTCTGGTCGGCGATCACGACCAGGTGGAAAACCGCATCATCGAGCTACCGGCCGGCGTCACCTCCTCGCAGCTCACCGAGGCCGCCAATTTCCTCAATGCCTACATGACCGGCCAGACCCTGCCGGAACTGCGCAATCAGCTCGGCAAGCTCAAGGACGATGTCCGCCACGAACTCGACGAGCTCTCCCGCGATCTGGTCGAACGCGGCATCGCGGTCTGGTCCGGCAGCGCCGACGAGGGCAAGCCGACGCAGCTCATCATCCGCGGCCGCTCCAATCTTCTCGAAGGCCTTGCCGGCGCCGACGATATCGATCGCCTGCGCATGCTGTTCGACGATCTGGAGAAGAAGGACAGCCTGATCGAGCTGCTGAACCTCGCCGAAACCGGGCCGGGCGTGCGCATCTTCATCGGCTCGGAAAACAAGCTCTTCTCGCTCTCCGGCTCCTCGCTCATCGTGGCACCCTATCGCGATGGCGACGACCGCATCGTCGGCGCCGTCGGCGTCATCGGGCCGACCCGGCTCAATTACTCGCGCATCGTCCCGATGGTTGATTACACCGCGCAGCTGATCTCGCGCCTCTCCAAGCGCTGAGACGCCCTTCTTCGTCACGCAGACTTGATTTTTGGCGCCCGAAGCTCGATATCGGGCACATCCTAAGAGACACCAATGACCGGAGAACGTCATGACCGACGAAACGACGAAGAACGGACCTGATGCAGCTGCTGCCGAAGCCGCTGCGGATGCTGCCGCCGGCGTCGACACTGAAGCAACGGCCGAGGCTGTATCCGAGCCCGATCCGTTGGAGCTTTTGAAGGCGGAGAATGCCGAGCTGCGCGACCGCTACCTGCGGCTTGCCGCCGACATGGACAATCTTCGCCGCCGCACCGAGCGCGAAGTCAAGGACGCCAAGTCCTATGCCGTGGCAGGCTTCGCCCGTGACATGCTGGCCGTATCCGACAACCTGCGCCGCGCGCTCGATGCCGTTCCCGAGGAAGTCCGCGCGACCGCCGATGCCGGCCTTTCCACGCTGGTCGAAGGCGTAGAGATGACCGAGCGCTCCATGCTGTCGACGCTGGAGCGTCACGGCGTGCGCAAGCTCGAGCCGGTCGGCCAGAAGTTCGATCCGAACTTCCATCAGGCGATGTTCGAAGTGCCGAACCCCGACGTGCCCAACAACACGGTCGTGCAGGTCGTGCAGGCCGGCTACTCCATCGGCGAACGCGTCCTGCGCCCGGCCATGGTCGGCGTCGCCAAGGGCGGCCCGAAGATCGTCGAAGCCGAAACCAACTCGATCTTCGACCAGAAGGACGCCTGATCCCAAGCGTCGTCTGTCGATCGCCTGATTAATCCGGCAACCGGGCGTCAATGTCCGGTTGCTTTTGTATTGAAGGCACCTGTCACGGGACAATTGCGCCGTGTCTCAGCGTGTCAGCGGCGTGATTTGGGATCGATTTCGGTATCGTTCGCCGGATCGCTGCCGTCGCGTTGGAGATCGCGGTCGCGAATATCCTGCATTTGCTGCCTGTAATCGGACTGTTCGCCAACCTCCCGGAATGGTCGGTCGATCAGACTTTTCGCCAGCTGTGGGCGTCCGCTCTGCCGAATGCTCTCACGAAGATCTTCGGCACTCGCAATCATTCCCAGTCCCTCCAGCGCGACAAAAAAGGCGCGGGTGCTGAGAACGTGGGTGTTTGGCGGAATCTTGGCATGCGGCGGACGACCGTTTAGGTAATCCTTGTCGTCCGAGATGATCAGGCCGATGTGCCGCCCCGGTTCCAGGAGCATGTCGCGGAAAAGCGCATCGATGTTGTCCATCGTCCAGCTTGTCGCCCATTCTCCGAAGTTCTTCGTTGCGCCCTCTATGCCTTGAGCCTCAAGCGCCAGCGCTTCGAGGTAAGCAGCGCCAAACGGGGTCTTGACTATCCGGTGCTGATTGCCTCCCGCAACATCGAACCACGCTCGAAGACGGTCGGCGCCGGGCCGAGACGTGAGGCGCGTGCACTCATACATCACGGCGTCAGTCACGAAGACAGGCGCGCCGAAACTCTGCAGAAGGTCCAGCCTGTCGACCACGGCGAGGCTGATGAGAGGTCCCGTGTCAGCGATGACCAGAGTGACCGGGGAAAGTTTCGTCATGCAGCGTCGGTGATTGCGGTGATGAACGCCTCCGCCATCTCGATGTCATGTCGCGAAGGCGTTCCGGGGTAGGGGACGTCGTTGTCGTTAGCTGTTTCGTACAGCTCCATTTCATCATCCAGATGAAGCGAGGTGATTGCACGCTTCGTGGACATGTAGCCGCGGCTCCATGCCCACAGGATATCGTGAACGGTCACGGGATTCTCATGGTCGAAGATAACGTCTTGTCTCATGTGCGTCCTCGTCAGTCCCGAACATCCTACAGTATGGGCGACCATCCTGCCAGTTGCTGGAACGCCGTTCCTGATCAGATGCGGGCGAAGCGCTCGATCAGGAGATCGAAGAAGCCGTCCGCATCGACGTCACGCATGACCTTGGCGTTGTGCTTGCGGTCGGTGACCTGCCACCAGTCGACCACGGTCATGCCGACGGTGAGCTCCGACTTGACCTCGATCTCGACATTGCAGTCGCGGCCCTTGAAAAGCTCCGGCTTCAGGAGATAGGCGACGACCGTCGGGTCATGCAGCGGGCCGCCGTCCGAACCGTATTTCTCGATATCGAATCGCTCGAAGAATTCCAGCATCTCCACCATCGCGATCGCCGGGCGGGTGCCGATCTCGGCCATGCGCTTGACGCGGTCCTTGCGGGTCAAGAGCTTATGGGTGACGTCGAGCGGCATCATCACGATCGGGACACCGGAGCGGAACACGATATCGGCTGCTTCAGGGTCGACATAGATGTTGAATTCGGCCGCCGGCGTGATGTTGCCGCCCTCGAAGAAGCCGCCGCCCATCATGACGAGTTCGCGCACGCGGGGGATGATGTCGGGAGCCTTCTGGAAAGCCATGCCGATATTGGTGAGCGGACCGAGCGTACAGAGCGTTACGGTGCCCTCCGGCTCGCCGCGCAGCGTCTCGATGATGAAGTCCACGGCGTGGCCGGGTGCAAGCGCCATCGTCGGTTCGTCGAGCTCGGGGCCGTCGAGGCCCGTCTTGCCGTGAACATGCTCGGCCGTCACCAGCTTGCGCACCATCGGCTTCTCGGCGCCCGCGAAGACCTTGATATCCGTGCGGCCGCAGAGCTCGCAAATGATGCGGGCGTTGCGGCTGGTATAGGAGAGCGGCACGTTGCCGGCGACCGTCGTGATCCCGAGCACGGAGATCTCTTCCGGGCTGCCGAAGGCGAGCATGATCGCCGCCGCGTCGTCCTGCCCCGGATCGGTGTCGATGATGATCTTTCTCGGCTCTGCCATTCCGTTTGTCCCATCCTCCTGGCGCACATAGCGATGCATGCACCATCTGTTTATTTTTCCGTCGCAAATCGGCACGGCCGGCGCGGGTGCATTTTGATGCGAGGCGCCGCCCTCTTTGTCAAGCGATGAGCGTGTGCCTGCCGTGCGCGTTTCGCCTTGCAGCCGGCGCCCGTCGTTCCCATATTAGAAGTTGCCGGGTGCTGCAGGGCAGGTCCGGCAAGGTCGCTTGCCTCAAGGACTTGGAACGTAATGACCCGTATGACGCCTTTCGCCAGCCCGCTTCTTCTGGGCTTCGACGCCATGGAAAAGACGCTGGAGCGCCTCTCCAAGGCTAGCGACGGATATCCGCCCTACAATATCGAACGCCTCGCCGCCGATCGCCTGACGGCAGATCCCGAGCGCCTTCGCATCACCCTTGCCGTTGCCGGTTTCACGGAAGAGGAACTGGACGTATCGGTCGAGGAAAACCAGCTCCTGATCCGAGGCCGCCAGGTCGATCAGGGCAATCGCGAATATCTCTATCGAGGCATCGCGGCACGTCAATTCCAGCGCACGTTCGTGCTCGCAGACGGCATGCAGGTGCTCGGCGCGGCGCTGAAGAACGGCCTTCTCTCCGTCGATCTCATTCGGCCGGAGCCGTCGCGCATGGTGAAGAAAATTAACATTTCGGTCTCACAGTAGGACAACGGCTAGTGTTGAGTCGTTGGTCCCTTCTCTTGGAGGTACAGGAATGTTGATGAAAGAAGCCAATTCTCACCTGACCAAAACCGAACTTGCCGGCATCGGCAACGGCGAGGTCGCCTATATCAGGAAAATCCGTTCGGAAGAGGTTTCCCGGTGTTTCCCGGAAGCGCCGGATATCGATCCGAATGTCGATCTCTGGGCCCTGTTCGGCGCCGACGGCACTCCGATCCTGCTGACCGACAACCGCTCGAGCACCTTCTTCAAGGCTGCCGAAGACGAGCTGAAGACAGTTAGCCTGCACTAACGCATCGGTCGTTCACCCATCGCTCCCGCGCGGGGCGATGGCGGGGTAGGACGCACGCCAATCGACCAGTATCGATGGCGATGCTTCTTTCATTCTCAGGAAAACAAGGCTGAAACGGGATAGGGCAGTGCCAGTGATGGCATCTCGTCCTTCGCGAAGTGTCGGATAGATTTTGTCTCGCTATCCGTCCAGCCGCCACCATTGTCATGTACTTCGCATTTGAACAGCGTCACGATGTATTCGACCTGGTGGCCATTCGGATAGGTATATCTGAACTTTCTTCCCCCGAAGACGCCGAGAATGCTGGTCGACGTGACCACAAGGCCGGTCTCGTCCATCACCTCCCGGATGATGGCGTCCTGCGGCGTCTCGCCAGGCTCAATGGCGCCGGCGGGGAGGCTCCAGCCTTCCCCGGATGATTTCTCCTGCAGCAGCAGACGCCCTGCCTCGTCATGGATGACGGCGGCGACGGACGGAAGCAGTAGCAAACGGTTGCCGACAAGGCTGCGAAGCTCGGCCAGATATGATCTCATCTCCAGCCTCGCCTGATCGCCTCACACCCGCTTGAACGTCAGATACGCAGAAGACCGCCCTTCGCGCCGGGCCTTGGCCTCGTAGCGCGTGCTCGGCCAGCCCTCGTAGGGCGTCAGCCAGTTGGCAGCGTTGCTGGCCTGCCAGTCGAAGCCGCCGTGGTCGCGGCACTTGAGCAGCGTCCAGTTTACATAGGTGTCGATGTCGGAAGCGAAGCAGAACAGTCCGCCGGGCTTCAGCACGCGATGGAAACGGTCGAGATTGGTCTTGGAGACGAAGCGGCGCTTCCAGTGCCTCCGCTTCGGCCAGGGGTCGGGATAGAGCAGGTCGATCTGGTCGATCGATCCATCCGGCAACCAGTCGAGCAGCTGCGTCGCGTCGTCATTGAAGACGCGCACATTGCGAGCGCCTGCATTGTCGACGCTTGATAGCAGCTTCTGCATAGAATTGATGAAGGGCTCGACGCCGATGAACCCGGTCGAAGGCGTCTCGGTAGCGCGGTGGATCAGGTGCTCGCCGCCGCCGAAGCCGATTTCCAGCCTCAGCCGGTTGGTCTCGACGGGAAAGAGCGTGCTCAGCGGCTCCGGTGGAGCCGCTGAGAGGTCAATGATGAACGCCGGCAGGAGGGTGCTGAGCTTCTCCGCCTGTTGTCCGCGAAGTGCCTTACCCTTGCGACGACCGAAGAAAGCCTCGGTCGCGCGGCCGCGACGTTCCATATCGGTCATTGCTTTGCCTTAAGCCTTGATTGCTTCCTTGAGGGGCTTCACGAGGTCCGTGCGCTCCCACGAGAACGAGCCGTCGCGGCCGGCCTTGCGGCCGAAATGGCCGTAGGCGGAGGTCTTGGCGTAGATCGGCTTGTTGAGGTCGAGATGACGGCGGATGCCCGTCGGCGACAGGTCCATCGTCTTGCGGATCGCGGCTTCGACCTGGTCTTCCGTCACCTTGCCGGTGCCGTGCAGGTCGACATAGATCGACAGCGGCTGCGCGACGCCGATGGCGTAGGAAATCTGGATCGTGCAGCGCTCGGCAAGGCCGGCGGCCACGACGTTCTTGGCGAGGTAGCGGGCGGCGTAGGCGGCCGAACGGTCGACCTTGGTCGTGTCCTTGCCGGAGAATGCGCCGCCGCCATGCGGAGCCGCACCGCCGTAAGTGTCGACGATGATCTTGCGGCCGGTGAGGCCGGCGTCGCCGTCAGGACCGCCGATGACGAATTTGCCGGTCGGGTTGATGTACCACTTGCAATCGTCGGCGATCGGCAGCTCGCCCAGGGCTTCGCGGATGTAGGGTTCGACGACGGCACGGACCTTCTTCGAGTCCCAGCTGTCATCGAGATGCTGCGTGGAAAGAACGATCGACGTCACCTCGGCCGGCTTGCCGTTGACGTAGCGGACGGTCACCTGGCTCTTGGCGTCGGGGCCGAGCTTGGCGACGTCGCCGTCGCCCTTCTTGCGGGCGGCTGCGAGCAGCTGCAGGATCTTGTGCGAGTAGTAGATCGGCGCCGGCATCAGGTCAGGCGTTTCCTTGCAGGCGTAGCCGAACATGATGCCCTGGTCGCCGGCGCCCTCGTCGCCCTGCTGGTCGGCGGCGTTGTCGACGCCCTGGGCGATGTCGGCCGACTGCGAGTGCAGCAGCACGTCGATCTTCGCCTTCTTCCAGTGGAAGCCGTCCTGCTCGTAGCCGATGTCCTTGATGGCGCGGCGGGCGGCTGCCTTGAACTTCGACGGGTTGATGACGTCGTTGCCGTCCTTGTCCTTCTTCATCAAGCTCGGCGGCAGACGAACTTCGCCGGCGATGACCACGCGGTTGGTGGTCGCCAGCGTTTCGCAGGCGATACGGACGCCCCAGGGATTGATGCCGGTCTTAGCGGCTTCGCGATAGACCAGGTCCACGATCTCGTCCGAGATCCGGTCACACACCTTGTCCGGGTGACCTTCGGCGACGGATTCACTGGTGAAGAGGTAGTTGGCGCGCATTTCGGGATTTCCCTCAAAGAACAAGAATTGCTGCGTAGGTTGGTACCCATTTAGAGCACGAAAAACAAGCGCAGAAGGACATAAATATATCTTTATATCTGCGACAACTTGGCAAATTATGCCCGAAAAACGCAGAAAAGCGGCCGTTACGGCCGCTTTTCCAATTTTGTTGAATTCTGAGTGGCGATTTATTCGGCGTCGGCTTCCGCCGCCAGCGCCTTCACGAGCTCGACCACTTTGCGGCGAACCTTGGGGTCGGTGATCTTCACGAAGGCGCGGTTGAGTTGCAAACCTTCGGAAGAGGAGAGGAAGTCGACCACATAGTTCGAGCTCGACGCTTCGGCCATGCCGGTGGCCGTGCTCTGATGCTCGCCCGGCGCATCTTCGAAGAAGAAGGAAACCGGAACGTTCAATATACTGGAAATATTCTGAAGGCGGCTCGCGCCGACGCGGTTCGTGCCTTTTTCGTATTTCTGGATCTGCTGGAAGGTAATACCAAGGCTTTCCCCCAGTTTTTCCTGGCTCATTCCCAGCATTGTTCTGCGAAGACGGATGCGACTGCCCACATGGATGTCGATCGGGTTCGGTTTCTTCTTATTTTCAATCATGGTCGTGCCCTAACAAATAATTTCAACTTTGCTCAAACCGGCATGCCCAAACCCATTCCCCAAACGCCACGTTGAAAGTGTTGATAAACACTTCCAAACATACGTTAAGAACGCCGATCGCAACCACTATGCAATTTTAGGGGTTTTTGGTCAATTCCGCCGCGAAACAAAACCGGAACGCGAAACCATCGCAATTACAAGTAAAAGTATCTCGATCAACCAGAAGTTAGTCTGCCGCAGGTGCGCAGGAAAGGCTAATTGAGCATATCCATCGGTAGTTGCATCAATAAAACCTGTTTCGTTGAGCTTTAGACCTGCGATAATCTCCCCACGCGAGTTCACGAGTGCTGAAATACCACTATTTCCATCGCGAATCAGCGGCAAACCTGTTTCCACCGCCCTCACTCTGGCCTGCTGGAAGTGCTGGTAGGGGCCGGGCGTGTTGCCGAACCAGGCATCGTTGGTGACGTTCAGGATGGCATCGGCCGAGGCGATGTCGCCGGTCATTTCATCCGGGAAAATGGCCTCGTAGCAGACCAGCGGATAGAGCTTGAGCCCATTTGGCAGCGTCAGCATCTGCCGCGTGGCGGCCGCCGAAAATCCACCCGGCATCTCGACCACGTTCTGGATGCCGAACTCGGTGAGAATATTCTCGAACGGCACATATTCGCCGAAGGGAACCAGATGCACCTTGTCGGCGGCGCCGATGATCTGTCCGCGGCCGTCGATCACATAGATTGAATTGTAGTAACGCGGCGCAATGCCCGGTCCCATGTCCTCGACGCGCACGGCGCCGGCGATCAGGATCTGGTTGTCGTCGAGCGTGTCGGCGATCCGCGTCAGGGCATCCTGATTGTCGGTCAGGATGAAGGGAACGGAGGTCTCGGGCCAGACGATGATGTCGGGCTTCCTGCCGCCGTCCTTGGGCGGCTCGGCGGAAAGCCTGAGGTGCTTCTCGAAGATTTCAGCCCGGTCGCCGTCGGTATCCATCTTCGCCGTCTGGTCGATCATCGGCTGGACCAGCCGAATGACCGGGCTCTTGTCGTCGGAAGGCTTCTCCGGGCGCGGCATCCCGTAAAGCACATAACCGCCATAGCCGACATGGGCGACGAGCAGGATCGCGGCGAGCGCGACACCCGGTCTGGCGCCGAGCCGCGTGCCGAGGAGGGCAGGGGCCGCGAAGATGAAGACGGAAAGCGCGGTGATGCCTGTTATGCCGATGATATGGGCCGATTGCATCATGATCGGCGCCGGCGTCATCGCATAGCCGATGGCGTTCCAGGGGAAGCCGGTAAAGAGCACGCCCCGCAGCCACTCCATCAGCCCGAAGCTCGCCGCCAGCGCCGCGATCCGGCCCATGCCATCGGACCAGAAGATCCGCGCCAGGGCGGTGGCAAGGCCGTAGTAGATCGCCAGCACCGCAGGCAGGCCGAAGACCGCCAGCGGCAGCGCCCAAGCGAACTCTTCCGCGTCGATCATCAGCGCATGGCCAAGCCACCAGAGCCCGGCGACGAAATAGCCGAAGCCGAACAGCCAGCCGATCGCAAACGACGGCCAGAGCCGGCGGATGAAGCCGCTGTTGGGGGCGGCGGCGGCACCATCGATCAGCCAGACAAGCAGCGTGAAGGAGACGAACATGGCGGCGAAGAAGCCGATGGGCGGAAGCGCCAGAACGCCGATCGCGCCCGCCAGAACGGCCAGTGCCGCCCTCTTCCAACCCCAGGCCAGGATCACCCTGTCCGCCAGCCGCTCCATGCGCACTCCTGTCAGCCGCGAATCACCTCGCAGCGCAGTCTTTCAAAAAAGCGATGATTTGTCGTGCCTTGCGGCGCGGGCGGTGGTTCAGTTGGCCGTCGGTGCTTCTGCCGGCCGTTCGTCCCCGTGCTCCGGTCCCATCGTGCCGTCGCCATCCGCCTTGGCGCGCCGGCGGATCGCCTGCCGCTTGCGGGTAATCCGCACACGCTTGATGCGCCGGGGATCGGCGTCGAGAATGTGGAACTCGAAGCCGGGCAGCGCCTGGACGACCTCGCCACGAACCGGGATACGTCCGAGCTCGGAGAAGATCAGGCCACCGAGGGTGTCTACCTCGTCCACCTGTTCGGCGATGTCGAAATCCGGGCCGATCGCCTCGGCGATCTCCTCGAGCTCGACGCGCGCATCGGCCACGAAGACGTCCTCGGACACCCGCTTGAACATCACTTCTTCGTCATCGTGCTCGTCGTCGATATCGCCGACGACCATCTCGACGATGTCCTCGTGCGAGGCCAGTCCGTCGGTGCCGCCATATTCGTCGATCACCAGCGCCATCTGCGTGCGATTCACCTGCATGCGACGCAGGAGGTCGGATGCCAGCATAGACGGCGGCACGAACAGGATCTTGCGGATGATACCCGCTTCGGAGAGTGTCTTCTGCAGGTCCACGCGGGCAAGGTCGAAATTCGGCTTGGCGACGCGCGGCTGCTTCTGCAGGTTTTCCGGCGCGACCTCGACCATCGGCTCTGCCGGCTTCACCGCCTTGGTCGAGCCGCGGCGCTTGTTGCGCGCCTGTTTGGCGACGTAGGAGAGCAGGTCGCGGATGTGCACCATGCCGCGCGGATCATCAAGCGTTTCGGCGTAGACAGGCATGCGCGAGCGCCCGGATTCCTCGAACAGGATCATCAGCTCGCCGATGGTGATACTCTGGTCCACCGCCTCGATATCGGCACGCGGCACCATCACGTCGGCAACGCGCACTTCGCGGAAGCGCAGGATGTTGTGCAGCATCGCCCGTTCGTCAGGCGAAAAGCCGTCGTCCTCGCTGGCGTCTGTCATCAGCGCGTCGGTCAGGTCCTCGCGCAGCCGCGAGCTTTGCTGCGGCCTCAATATGCGCGCCGCGCGCGACCAGAATGATTGGGATCGTCCGGACTGCCTGCTACTACTGCCACCGTCGTCGGTGGAGGAGGATTGATCGGCGTCTTTGGCCTCGGAGGCCGGTCTCGTCGTAAAGTCGCTCATGGTTCCATTTTAAGGTCTTGACCCTCGTATGGGTCAGATAGGCCGAGCTTCGCCAGAATGCGAGTCTCCAGCCGCTCCATTATCTCGGCTTCGGCATCATTATTATGATCGTAGCCGAAGAGATGCAAGAAGCCATGCACCATTAGGTGGGTGAGGTGATCGTCGAAACTCTTCTCCAGGTCGATCGCCTCGCGGGCCACGGTCTCTTGGGCGATGATGATATCGCCGAGCATCGGGCCGGGAACCTTGCCCGGCGTCACCGGAAAAGCCGGGAAGGAGAGCACGTTGGTCGGCTTGTCCTTGCCGCGCCATTCCGCGTTGATGTCCTGTATCGAGGCATCGTCGGTGAAGACCAGCGACACCTCCGGTATCATCTTCGGGAAGGGTTGCTTCTCGTTTTCGCGCAGATAGGTGGCAGCCGTTTCGAGAACGCGCTCCGCCATTGCATGCAAGTCATCCTCGGAGGGCCATTGGCCCTCCTCGATGCTGATCTGTATGTCGAGTTCGGCCATCAGTCCTGCTGGGTGACCTCTGGGGTCTCTGTTGCATAGGTGGCGTCGTAGGCCCGCACGATGCGGCCGACCAGCGGATGGCGGACGACATCGGTGTCCTTGAAGCGAACGATCGAGATGCCCTCAACCCCGTTCAGGAGCTGCAGCGCCTCGACAAGTCCCGACTTGACGCCGCGCGGCAGGTCGATCTGGCTCGGGTCGCCGGTCACGATCATCCTGGAGTTCTCGCCGAGACGAGTCAGGAACATCTTCATCTGCATCGACGTGGTGTTCTGCGCCTCGTCGAGGATGACAGCGGCATTCGACAGCGTGCGACCGCGCATGAAGGCGAGCGGTGCGATTTCGATGACACCCGCCGTGATCGCACGATCGACCTTGTCGGCCGGCATCATGTCGTAGAGCGCGTCATAGAGCGGGCGGAGATAGGGGTCGACCTTCTCCTTCATGTCGCCGGGCAGGAAGCCGAGGCGCTCGCCGGCTTCGACGGCCGGGCGCGAGAGGATGATCTTCTCGACCGCGCCGCGCTCGAGCAGCTGCGCCGCATAGGCGACGGCGAGATAGGTCTTGCCGGTACCGGCGGGGCCACAGCCGAAGACGAGTTCGGAGCGCTCCAGCGCCCTCAGATACGCGTCCTGCGTCGGCGTGCGGGCAATGATGGTCTTCTTGCGCGTCGAGACCTGCGCCATCGTCAGCTTGGCCTTGCGCTCCATCGTCGGCAGGCTCAGCTGGTCGTCGGCTGCGACAGCCATGCGGATCGCGCCCTCGACGTCGGATCGCTCGACGCTGCCGCCCTTCTGGAGCTTGTCGTAGAGATAGTCGAGCGTGCGCCGCGCCTGATTGGTGGCGACGATGTCTCCGGAGATGACCACCGAATTGCCACGCGCTCGGGCGTCGATATTGAGGCGTTCCTCGAGTAGCTTGAGGTTCTGGTCGAATTGGCCAAACAGTTCGCTGGCGAACCGGTTGTTTTCGAACGTCAGAATAAAGTGATTGGCGTCGCTCGCGATACGTGGGTGGCGCGGTGAAGAAGAAACCAATTCTTGTCCGTTCAAGCGGTCGAGCTCCTTGAGTTAGGCACCAGCCTCTACCATCTCGGAAAACAGGCTGTTCGGTCCGGTACCTGTGATTCGCACTTTAATAATGTCACCGATTTGCGATGTCTTTGCATCAACATTCACCGACTGAAGCCAGGGTGAACGGCCGATAAGTTGTTGAGACATACGGCCGGGCTTTTCGAGCAACAGTTCGATGGTCTTCCCGACGCAGGATTCGGCAAATTCCTGCTGCTGCTTCAGGAGAAGCGCCTGCAGGCGTTCGAGCCGTTCTGCCTTGATCTCTTCCGGCACCTGGTCCTTCAGATCAGCGCCGGGCGTACCCGGCCGCGTCGAGTATTTGAAGGAGAAGGCCTGCGCATAGCGGACTTTCTCCACTAGCCTCAGTGTATCCTCAAAATCCTGGTCTGTCTCCCCCGGAAAGCCGACGATGAAATCACCCGAAAGGGCGATGTCCGGCCGCGCCGCGCGGATACGGTCGATGAGCGTCAGGTATTCGGCAGCCGTATGGCGGCGGTTCATCGCCTTCAGGATCCGGTCGGATCCCGCCTGAACCGGAAGATGCAGGTAGGGCATCAGCGCCCTTAAGTCGCGATGCGCCTCGATCAGCCGGTCGTCCATGTCGCGTGGGTGGCTGGTAGTGTAGCGCAACCGGGCAAGCCCGGGGATTTCGGCCAGCCTGTAGAGCAGATCGCCCAGCGTCCATTCCTGGCCGTTAGGGCCGGCGCCATGCCAGGCATTGACGTTCTGGCCGAGCAGCGTGATCTCGCGCACGCCGCCCTCGACCATCTTCTGCGCTTCCTCGACGATCTGGGAGGCCGGGCGCGACACTTCCGAGCCGCGCGTATAGGGGACCACGCAGAAGGTGCAGAACTTGTCGCAGCCTTCCTGCACCGTGAGAAACGCGGTCACGCCGCGCGCCCGGATTTTCTTCGCTTCGGCGATCGGCAGATGCTCGAACTTGTCTTCCAGCGCATATTCCGTATCGACGATCCGCTGGCCTTCCTTGGCCTTGCGCAACGCTTCCGGCAGCCGGTGATAGGTCTGCGGCCCGATGACGACGTCGACGGCCGGCGCCCGGCGAAGAATTTCTTCGCCTTCCGCCTGCGCCACGCAACCGGCCACACCGATCATGAACTCGCGGCCTTCCTTGTTGCGCTCCTTCTTCATGTCGCGCAGCCGCCCGAGCGCCGAGTAAACCTTCTCGGCCGCCTTCTCGCGGATATGACAGGTGTTGAGCAGTACCAGGTCGGCCTCTTCCATGACCTCCGTCGGCTCGTAGCCGTCACGGGCAAGCGCATCGCTCATCCGCGTGCTGTCGTAGACGTTCATCTGACAGCCGTAGGTCTTGATGAAAACCTTGCGGCTGTTGCTGCCATCGCGGAGTGTGGTCTCCGGGGCCGGGAGGAGGGCGCTGTCCTGGGTCATGCCGCGCTATTTAGTGGTTTTTGACGCGCGAGAAAAGGGCTTGTTATCCCGTCTTCCGGTGGCGTTGAACTTGGGGAGCTCGATCACGGCATCGGCCCCAATCGGCTGCCTTGCTGGCAGGGTTCTCGGCATCCTCTTTCGCCATGCGCTCGATCTCGCCATTGGAGAGCGCCCGGATGTGTGCCCAATCTGTGTTTGCTTCTGCTTTTCGCTTTGCCATGCCAGGCGGTTCTCCAGCGTCAGCGTTGAAGTCTGCAAGATTATGCAGTTGTCGGCAACGGCTTTTACGGCTGGACATCCCGTCCGCGCAGCGCCGCACCCAGCATCGCCCGAATACGGCTGGCGATAGTGGCGCTGACCTGTTTGCGGTTGGTCTCGGCGCTGTAGGAGACCGCTTCCCCGAAACAGACGTCGACGTCGAAGGCGCCGCAGCGCAGCATGTCCTTCAGGTGCGGCAACATCTCGACATCGCCCGGCCAGGAGGCGAGCGGGCGGTGGTAGCGGCCCATGGGAAGCCCGTGCACGCCGGTATAGGCGACCGCGACCGGTTGCACGATGACAGTGCCGGTGGGAGAGGCGGGTACGGCCATGGCGGCGGCGCCGAACAGCGAGGATTTCACCTCCAGCAGCCGGTTGCCATCCGATGTCGTGCCTTCGGGAAACAGAACGACAATCTCGCCGTCGGCCATGCGGGCGGCAATCTCGCTCACCTGGTTGCCGGTGTTGCGTTTTTCCTCGCGCACCACGAACACGCTCTTCTGCAGTTTGGCGAGCGTGCCGAAGATAGGCCAGTCGCGCACCTCGTTCTTGGCGATGAAAGCGACGTCGGCAACCGACGACAGCACCATTATATCCATCCACGAGGAATGGTTGGCGCAGAGCATCAGCGGCCGGTGTGTTTCCATCTTGCCGTGAACGTGTACGCGTATGCCGAGAGCAAAGCAGATGATGCGATGCCAGACGCGCGGCAGCCGGCGCCGCAGCTTCCAGTCGAAGCGCAAGGCGAGCAATTGCCAGGGAATGAGCAGGACGCTGGCGATCAGGATGACGATACCGGCGAGAGCGACGCGCAGCCAGGCAATCAAGTCATGCACTCCGCGGCTGCGTTCATGAGATCAGAGCTCGTCCTTCTTGAGCGGTATGCCGTAGAGCTCGAGCCGGTGATCGACGAGCTTGAAGCCGTGCTCGCGGGCGATCCGCTCCTGCAGCGCCTCGATCTCAGGCGAACGGAACTCGATGACGATACCGGTCTTCAGGTCGATCAGGTGGTCGTGGTGCTCTTCCGGAACGGTCTCGTAGCGCGAGCGGCCGTCGCGGAAATCGTGGCGGGCGATGATGCCGGCATCCTCGAACAGCTTGACGGTGCGGTAGACGGTGGAGATCGAGATCTTCGCGTCGACCTTCACCGACCGGCGATAGAGCTCTTCCACATCGGGATGGTCCTCGGACTCTTCCAGAATGCGCGCGATGACGCGGCGCTGCTCGGTCATCCGCATGCCGCGCTCGGTGCACAGATCCTCAAGGGTTTTGGCCGCTTCCGTCATGGGGGCGCCTTCCGATAGTCAACGTTTCAAACGGAACTAGCGAAGAACGCGCTTCATGACAAGCGCCGTGGAAACGGAGCCATGCGCATCCTTGTAGTATCCACGACGTTCGCCGACCTTCTCGAAGCCGAGCTTGCGGTAGAGGCCGAGCGCCGGCGCATTGCCGTCGTCGACCTCGAGGAAGATGCTCTCGCCGCCGCGAAGCTTGGCCTCGCGCATGGCGGCCTGCATCAGCCGCCAGCCGAGACCGGTGCGCCCCACCTTGGCCTGAACGGCGATCGTCAGGATTTCCGCCTCGCCGGCAATCTGGCGGGCGAGTACGAAGCCGGGCAGCGGCTTTTTCAGGAAGGCGTTGGTCTGGCGCGCCACGAAGCCGAAGACATTGTCTTGGGAAAGCAGGCTGTAGAATTCCCCGTCACCCCAGGGGCGGGCGAAGCTCTCGCCGTGCAGGATCGAGACCGCGTGGCAATCGTCGGCGTCCATCGGGATGATTTCGTATTCGGCCTTCAGTGTCAGATAGGATTCCAACATGGTCATACTCGCGCAATAGCAAACCCGGCTTGCGGCTTCGCATCCGGTCCACGCAGATAAAGAGGCTTCGGCTTTCCGACAGAAGGGTCGGCGGCGGCACCGAGGCGCGCCGCGATCGAGATGGGAAAATGGTTGGCATGTTCGCCTGTTGCGTCCGGCCGCAACAGCGGCGTCGCCGAACCGGTGATGGCACCGTCAAACGATGCCGCGAAGGCCTGCGCCTCCTCGACGGTCGCGGCCCTGGCGTCGTCGAGCGGCGCGCCGTCGGCATCGAAGGCCTGCAGATAGATCTCGTTGCGCTTGGCATCCATGGCCGCCAGCACCGCCTTGCCCGGCGATCTCTGCCGCTCGGCTTCGGCCATGATCGCCAGCGTGGTGACGCCGACGGCGGGAACGCCGAGCGAAAGGGCAAAGCCGCGCGCGGCGGCGACGCCGACCCGAATACCGGTGAAAGACCCCGGACCGATGGTCACGGCAATGCGCTCGATGTCGGAAAGCGCGACGCCCGCCTGGTCCAGCGCGCGGTCGACAATGCCAATCAGATGCTCTGCATGCCCCTTGCCGATCATGTCCGATGCCTCCCCCAGCACCGTATTCCTGCTGCTGTCATAGACAGAAGCAGCGCAATCCACACCTGCGGTGTCGAGCGCCAGTATGATCATGGCATCTATTTCCGAATAAACCGTTCCTGCCCATCTTTACACCGCTCCATACATCGCAAAACGCCGCGTTTGCAAACGCCGCGTCATCGCGAATGTTGGTTCAGGTCGTCAGACGGCTTCGACTTCCTGCACCTCGGGCACGAAATGGCGCAGCAGATTCTGGACACCGTGCTTCAGCGTTGCCGTCGAGGACGGGCAACCCGCGCACGAGCCCTTCATGTTGAGATAGACGGTACCGTCCTTGAAGCCACGGAAGGTGATGTCGCCGCCATCCTGGGCAACGGCAGGACGAACGCGGGTCTCCAGCAGTTCCTTGATGGTCAGAACGATCGTCTCGTCGCCCTCGTCGAAGAACTCGCCATCCGCGTCAGCGGCTTCACCGAGAACGGAAGCGGCGCCCATGACCGGCTTGCCGGACATGAAGTGCTCCATGATCGAACCGAGGATGGCGGGCTTCAGATGCTGCCACTCCTGGTCTTCCTTGGAGACGCTGATGAAGTCGTAGCCGAAATAGACGCCGGTCACGCCGGGGATTTCGAACAGGCGCGCGGCGAGCGGCGAGGCGCTGGCTTCCTCGCGGTTGCGAAACTCGGCGGTGCCGTTCTCCATGACGATCTTGCCCGGCAGGAACTTCTGCGTCGCGGGGTTCGGCGTGGCTTCGGTCTGAATGAACATCTTGCTCTCCGTGCGGCGAGCACCGGGCTCCTGCCGTCTTTAGAATTCTTCAAAAGTGAAAATAAGCCCTTTGGCTGCGCTATTCAAGAGACTTGTAGTCAAGAAATAACGTCACGCCAGGGCGTCGAGTTCCTCGTCGGTCAGGGAATCGGGAAGCACGGTGACCGGGATGGGGAAGGCGGCACCGCGTCCGGCAACGGAAGACACCAGCGGTCCCGGTCCTTCCTTCGCCGCGCTTGCGGCCAGCACCAGAATGGCGATGTCGCGGTCTTCCTCGATGACAGCGTTGATCTGCTCGGCCGCATTGCCCTCGCGGATGACGATCTCCGGGTCGATGCCGATGTTTTCGCGAACCACCTGCGCCGACTTGGCGACCACGGCTTCCGCCTCCTCGCGCGCTTCGGCCCGCATGATCTCCTCCACGCCCAGCCACTGCTGGAAGTCGCCTTCCGGGATCACGTAGATCAAGACGAGGCCGCCATTGGAGTTCTTGGCGCGCCGGCCGGCATAATGAACGGCGCGCTGGCATTCGGGGGTGTCATCGATGACAGCCATGAATTTGCGGCGGTGGCCTTCGAGCCGGGAGAGTCGCTTTGATACCATGGGCGGACTCTGACACCCGATTTCGGGAATTTGCAAGCCCCGTTTTGGGTCAGCGGAATCGCCCGACGCAATGCCTGCTACTAGGCTGGAATGAGGCCGTAGAGCAGCATGACCTCCTTGATATGCTCGATGTCGGGCTTGCCGTGAACGTTGATGACGAGCGCGATCTCCTCGAAATAGCGCCGGCCGATCAGCCCTGGCGTCATGGTGACCAGCGCCCTGGCGGTTTCATTGTGCAGGTTCTCGTGAAGATGCACGTAGCCGTGCGGGATGAACAGGCTGTTGCCGGGTTTCAGCTCGTGCTTCACGCCGTCGAGCGTCGTCGTCATCGTGCCGGAGAGACAGTAGATCACCTCGTCGACGTCGCGGTGGAAATGAGCCGCCGGCACGCGGCCCTTCGGCGGGGCGGTGAACTCGAAGATCACGATGCTGCCGTTGCTCTGATCCTCGTCGATCACGAAGCGGACTTCCATCGTACCGATCTGAATGAGGTTGCGATCGCGCATCGGAGCCTCCTCAAGGACCCGATCAGACTACGCCGCCCCGGCTCTTTCGACAAGGCGTTGAAGTCCGGGCGGCCGAAGCCGCCCGATTTACTCGCTAGTAGAGGAAGCCGACGATGTCGCGGACTTCCTTCATCGTCACTTCGGCCCGGGCGCGAGCCCGCTCGCCGCCGTTGCGCAGGATCGCGTCGATATGGCTGGTGTCGTCCATCAGGCGGCGCATCTCCGCGGTGATCGGCGAAAGCACCTTGACCGAGAGGTCGATCAGCGCCGGCTTGAACACGGAGAACTGCTGCCCGCCGAATTCGGAAAGCACGGCTGCCTTCGACGTGTCGGCGAGTGCGGCGTAGATGCCGACGAGGTTGTCGGCCTCCGGGCGACCCTGCAGGCCGTCGAGCTCGCTCGGCAAGCCATCCGGATCGGTCTTGGCCTTGCGGATCTTCTTCGAGATCGCGTCCTCGTCGTCCATCAGGTTGATGCGCGACAGATCGGACGGGTCCGACTTCGACATCTTCTTGGTGCCATCCCGCAGCGACATGACGCGCGGCGCCGGGCCGTCGATCAGCGGCTCGACCATCGGGAAGTAGGCATGCACCGGCTCCTTGCCGACGGTGATATCCACCCCGTATCCGGCCTTGCGGATATGCTCGGCGTAATCGAGGTTGAACTTCATCGCGATGTCGCGGGCAAGTTCGAGATGCTGCTTCTGGTCGTCGCCAACAGGAACATGCGTTCCGCGATAGACGAGAATGTCGGCCGCCATCAGGCTCGGATAGGCGTAGAGGCCAAGCGAGGCCTGCTCGCGGTCCTTGCCTGCCTTGTCCTTGAACTGCGTCATGCGGTTCATCCAGCCGATGCGCGCCACGCAGTTGAAGATCCAGGCGAGTTCCGCATGCTGCGGCACGGCCGACTGGTTGAAGACGATATGCTTCTCAGGGTCGATGCCGGCGGCGATGAAGGCGGCGGCGATCGAGCGGATCTGGTTCGGCATGTCCTCATGCACCAGCTGCGCGGTGAGCGCATGCATGTCGACCACGCAGTAGATGCAGTCGTTGCCGTCCTGCAGCGCCACGAACTTGCGGATCGCGCCGAGATAGTTGCCGAGATGCAGATTGCCGGTCGGCTGAACGCCGGAGAAGACCAGTTTCTTGAATTCGCTCATCATGTCCTCGATTAGGCTTGTGGAGGGCCTTTGCTGCGCCACGCGTCTTTGACGTGTGAAGGACGCAGCAACATTTTCAGATCTGCGCGCAATCCTGACCGCAACGGTGCTCTTGCGGTCAGGATTGCGCGCGGGGGCCAACGGCCCATGTTGCTAACGTCGCGGCTTATGCACGGCGAACGCCTTGCAATCAAGGGGCTGTAGCGGTGGCGTGCTGGATGAGATCGAAGGTGTTGCCGTAAGGATCCGAAAACACCGCGACGGTGCCGTAGACCTCGTGCCGGGGAGCCTCCAGGAAGTGCGCGCCGGCCCTGGTCATCGCGGCGTGGTCGCGGGCGAAGTCGTCGGTCGAAAGAAAGAACCCGACCCGGCCGCCGGTCTGGTTTCCGACCGCCGCCTTCTGCCGCTCGTCGACCGCCTGCGCCAGCAGAAACCCGGCCCCGCTCCCGCCCTTAGGCTTCACCACCACCCACCGCTTTCCCTCCGGCTGCTCCTCGTCCTGCAGGCACTCGAAGCCCAGCGCATCGCAGTAGAACGCCTTGGCGCGATCGTAGTCGTCGATGACAAGGGTGATGAGGAAGAGCGATTGGGACATGGATGACTCCTGTTGGTGGTGTTGCGTTTGTTGCCGGGGATTGGTGGGTGGTCAAGCGGGAGTGGGGTGCAATAAAGACCGCTCCCAACGCACCCGGGGCGAGCCGCGTGTCTCGCCCCGTCCTCGCGGACCCCCACAAGGGGGAGGGCTTAACCTGTGGCGCTGCCGAGCGAGGACTGAGATGCCGCCACGAGTCTTCTCCCCCACCTGTGGGGGGAGATGCCCGGCAGGGCAGAGGGGGGTGTTCCACGGCAAAACCTCTCGATAGTCTCCACCTCATCCCCACAAACACACCAAAACCCCACGCCGCCCGAGGACCCGTGGTTCCGCCATGCACTGCACTTCACTCGGACGGGGTGCGGGAAATCACCTCGATTGAGTTAGTAGATTATGGTGCCTTCCAACACCCCGTTCGGCGGTTTATGCCCGAACTCCGGTCCCTCTGCGACCGTCTTTCAAACTTCGCGACGGCGTTGTGTGCCTCACAGGCACGTCCAGGGCACTCCGACGGACAGCGCGCGTAAGCGCGATATTCCGCCAGCCCCGGAGGGAGACCATTTTCTCGGACCCGGAGCGTGAGGTTTCGCGTCCTACCCTCACGCACCGCGCCGGTCCCGCCTCGCCGGCACGCCTGCCGGTGTATCCGATGACGGAACGCGATCAGTGTAGGCACGGGTTTCGGGTGCGGGGATAATGCGAGGCTGATTTTTTATGTGAATATTTCTCACAATTTCCCGTGATTGAGAAAATAATACTACTTTTGATGTAGTTCTAACTTATCAATTGGCCGTAAAATGCGGCATGTGGATATTTATAAAGGTAAACAATTTCACAAAAAGACCATTTTTAGGGAGAGCTTTCCCTTCGCCAAGTTTGCGCCGGATGTTCCGGCGTGTCTCGAGGGGAGGGAACCATGCAGACTGCATTGTCCATCGCACTCGCCGGCCTGTTTTGTTTCTCGTGTTTCGACAGTGCCGACGCCCAGAATGTCAGGCGGCTCGCGATACCGCAGCTCAAGCAGAAGGAAACGCTCGCCTATTCCCTGCAGACCGTCAGCGTCAAGGCGAACTGCTTCCCGCCGCAACTGCGCGGCGTGCTTGCCTATATCGCCGCCAGAACCGGCCGCCGGCCGATGGTGACGTCGGGGTTTCGCGCCCACGGCCGCTCCCACTCGCAGCATCGCCACTGCGCCGCCGCGGATATCAGGATTCCCGGCGTGTCGGAACGGACGATCATCGCGATCGCGGCATCGGCGCCGGGGATCGGCGGGATCGGACGCTACTGCAACGGCATCGTCCACGTGGATATCGGCCCGAAGCGGCGCTGGACATATTGCTAGGCCCGTCCGGCCGGATCAGCCGTTGGTTTTAACATCGGACGAGACTTCAGTCTTGGCGACCGGCTTCCGGTTCAGGTTGCGGCGGATCATGCCGAGATCGGCGCCGCCGATCAGGAAGGCCGTGGCGAAATAGACGATCATCGAGATGCCGATCAGAAGGCCGAGCGTGCCGACCTTGGTGGTCAGGTGCGCGCTGGATGCCAGCCATGGCTCCCATCGCTGCTGGAGGTACATGATAACCCCGCCCATGACGGCGGCGGAGACGACGAGCAGGGCGGTGCGCCGCGCCAGCGCCCATTCCCAGGCGAGATGGCCACGGCGCAGCAGCGTCGTGAACAGAAGAACCGTGCTGATCCATCCGGCCGTGGCTTCCGCGACGGCGATGCCGGGTGCCCCGAGATAGGGAAAGAGCGTCAGCGCCGTGGCACAGTTGACGCCAACGGCGACCGCCGAAAACCGCATCGGCGTCCTGGTGTCCTCGCGGGCGTAGAAACCCGGCTGCAGCGCCTTGATCAGCACGAAGGCCGGCAGCCCGATGCCGTAGATCGCGAGGATAGAGCCGACGAGCAGCGTGTTTTCCTGGTGGAAGGCGCCGCGCTCGTAGAGCACGCGGATGATCTCGTCGGAGAGGATCCAGAGCGCGAAGGCGGCCGGGATCGTCAGGAACAGCACGAACTCGATCGAGCGGTTCTGCAGGTTGCCCGCTTCCTTGAGATTGCCGCCCTTAAGCGCGCGGGCAAGCTCGGGCAGAAGCACCACGCCCACCGCAACGCCGACCACGCCAAGCGGCAGCTGGTAGATGCGGTCGGCATACTGCAGGGCGGCGATCGCGCCTTCCTTGCTGGAGGCGATCGCCTGGCCGATCATCTGGTTGATCTGCGTGATGCCGCCGGTCACGGCGGCCGGGATCGCAAGGATCAGCAGGCGCTTGACGTTGGGCGTGATCCTCGGGAAGCGAAAGCCGATGCTCATGCCGGCATGCAGCACGCCGAGATAGACCACGACCAGCTGCAGGATGCCCGCGACGAGCACGCCCCAGGAGAGATACCACGCCGTCTGCAGCGGTTCCGCACCGGTATAGAGCGCGTAGAACAGCGCCCCGATCATGACGACGTTGAGGAAGACGGGGGCGATGGCCGCGGCGAAGAAATGATGCAGCGAGTTCAGCATCCCGCTCATCATCGCTGTCAGCGACATGCACATGAGATAGGGGAACATCACCGCCGCCATGCGCACGGTAATGTCAAACTTGTCCGGATCGTCGGTAAAGCCCGGCGCGATGATGAAGCGCACCAGAAGCGGCATCGACAGTTCCATCACGATGGTGATGAGCAGGAGCACCGAGAACAGGACGCCGAACACTTCCTCGGAGAAGCGCTTGGCTCCATCGGTTCCGTTCGCCTCGATCTCCTTGGCGAAGAGCGGCACGAAGGCGGCGTTGAAGGCGCCTTCGGCAAACAGCCGGCGGAACAGGTTCGGAAAGCGAAAGGCCGCGTAGAACACGTCAGCCATCGGCCCGGTGCCGAGCGCGGCCGCCATCAGCGTCTCGCGGGCAAAGCCGAAGATGCGGCTGCCGAGCGTGGCGCCGCCCACGGTGGCGAATTTTCTGACGAGGCTCATGCGTTCAGGCTCATATGTTCACGATCAGGCGGGCTAGTCCGCCTTCTTTCGGGTGGGTTCGCTGCGTGCGGTCGATGCCGGCGCGATGATGCCCGAGGGCATGCGCTCGCGCAGCTCGTCCTGCTCCTCGTCCATGACGGCCTTCATTCGCGCCATGATGTTGGAGCGCTTGCTGTCGCCGGAAATCTTCTGGCCGACGAGGTCGGTGACGTAGAAGGTGTCGATCACCTTCTCGCCGAAGGTAGTGATGCGGGCCGACTGGATGTCGAGCGAGAGATCGGAGAGCACCGCGGTGATCTCCGACAGCAGTCCCGGCCGGTCGAGGCATTCGACCTCGATGACGCTGAACTTGTTCGACAGGCTGTTGGAGATGTTGACCGACGGCGGAATGACGAAGGCCTTGCTCTTCTTGCGGTTCTTGGTGCGCGTCGCGATCACCTCCGGCAGCCGCTTGCGGCCGGAAAGCACGTCCTCGATCATCCGTCCGATGGTGCCGGCGCGGCGCAGCTCGTCGGCGTCGTCCTTGAACTCGCGGCTGACATGGATCGTGTCGAGCGCCCGGCCGTCGGACGTCGTGAAGATCTGCGCGTCGACGATATTGGCGCCGGCCGCGGCACAGGCGCCGGCGATGACGGCGAGCAGGCGCGGATGGTCCGGCGAGAGCACGGTGATCTCGGTGATCGCATGGAAGCTGTCGGTGCGCACCATGGTCGCCAGCGCCTGCCCGGCCTTGTCGGCCTGGCGGATGAACTCGGCGTGGCGCACCTGGTCTTCCAGCGGTACGGAGAGAAGATAGGGCTGGTAGTGCAGCTTGCTGTAGATCTTGCGATCCCTGGGGCTCCAGTCGGCCAGCGCGTTGTAAAGCGCCTCGGCGGCGAAATTGGCGCGCTCCTTGCGCGACACTTCCGAGAAGCCACCGGCCAAAAGCAGCTCGGTCTCGTAATAGAGCGTGCGCAGCAGCTGGCCTTTCCAGCCGTTCCAGACGCCGGGGCCGACCGCGCGGATATCGCAGATGGTCAGGATCAGGAGCATCTTCAGCCGTTCCAGCGACTGTACCACGTCGGCGAAATCGGTGATCGTCTTGCGGTCGGTGAGGTCGCGGGTCTGGGCGACCATCGACATGACCAGGTGCTCCTGGATCAGCCAGACGACCGTCTCCGTCTGCTTCTGCGACAGGCCGAAGCGGATGCAGAGCTTGCGGGCGACACGCGCGCCGGCGATCGAGTGGTCCTCCTGCCGGCCCTTGGCGACGTCGTGCAGCAGTACCGCCACGTAAAGAGCCTCGCGGTCCTCGATATGGGGCATCAGCTTGTTGGCGAGCGGGTGCAGTTCGTCGGCCTTGCCCTTGTCGATCTCGGCGAGCACGCCGACGCTGCGCAGCAGGTGCTCGTCGACGGTGTAGTGGTGATACATGTTGAACTGCATCATCGCGACGATCTTGCCGAATTCCGGAATGAAGCGGCCGAGCACGCCGGCCTCGTTCATGCGCCTGAGAATCAGCGCCGGATCGCGCTTCGAGGTCAGGATCGACAGGAAGAGCCGGTTCGCCTCCTCGTTTTCGCGCAGATCGCCGTCGATCAGGCTGAGCGAGCGGGTGACGCGCTTCAACGCGTCGGGGTGGAACTCCAGGCCGTTGATATCGGCGACATGGAAGAGCCTGATGATATTGACCGGGTCGCGCTTGAAGACGTCGGGGCTGGCGAGCGCGATGCGGCCGCGATCTTCCATGAAGTCGGTGCTGCCGGCGATCTTGCGGCTGCGATGGGCAAAGCGGCTGATGACGCCGGATAGTCCCGGCGTCGATTTGGCCTGCTGCTCCTCGAGCGCCGAGCAGAGAATGCGGGTGAGGTCGCCGACATCCTTGGCGACCAGGAAGTAGTGCTTCATGAAGCGCTCGACGGCCGAAAGGCCGGGGCGCGAATGATAGCCCAGCGCCTCGGCGATATCGCGCTGGATGTCGAAGGACAGGCGCTCCTCGGCCTTGCCGGTCAGGAAGTGCATATGGCAGCGCACTGCCCACAGGAAGTCGTCGGCCTTCTCGAACAGCCGGTATTCGTGCCTGGAGAGAACGCCGAGCGGCACCAGTTCCTGCGCGTCGCGGACGTGATAGTAGTATTTCGAGATCCAGAACAGCGTGTGCAGGTCGCGAAGCCCGCCCTTGCCTTCCTTGACGTTGGGCACGACCAGATAGCGCGTGTCGCCGTCCTTGCGGTGACGCTCGTCGCGCTCGGCGAGCTTGGCGGCGATGAATTCCGGGCCTGTGCCGGTGACGATCTCCTTGTCGAAGCGCGCCTCGAGCTCCGTCTCCAGCGTCCTCAGCCCGCAGATGTAACGCATCTCGAGGATCGCCGTGCGGATCGTCATGTCGGAGCGCGAGAGAGCGATGCACTCTTCGACGGTGCGGGTGGCGTGGCCCACCTTGAAGCCCATGTCCCACAGCACGTAGAGCATGAACTCCACCGCCTTGTGCGTCTCTTCCGCCGTCTTCGGCTGGAACAGGAACAGGAGGTCGATATCCGAGCCCGGCGCCAGCGTGTCGCGGCCATAGCCGCCGACGGCGGTGACCGCGAACTTGTCGCGCTGCTTCGGAAACACGTGCACCGTGACGAACTCGTAGAGCACGGTGATGATCTGGTCCTGCAACCAGGAAATCCGCCGCGCGCACCTGATACCGCTGCCGTCGGCGGAGAGAAGCTCGCGCGCCTTGTTGCGGCCGTCGCTGCTCGCCTTCTTCAGGATTGCCAGAAGGTCGGCGCGCATGACGTCGGGCCGGTTGCGGTTGGCCTCGGCGACGGCGTCGCACAGCGTCTGCAGATAGGGAGTGTCGAGGATGTCGGAGAAGTCGATGTCGTTGCTCGCAGCCATGCGCGGGGCGGGGTCCTGTTGCCGCGGCACCACGTCCAGATGGTGCGCCTCTCGTTTCGTCTGCATGCGCTATAGCCTCTTTGCCCGCGAATTGACACGGGGCTACATACTGCAAGAACCCTTAATTTTGGCGAAAAGGTGGTTTGCCCGGCGAAGCGTCAGGCAAGCAGGCCGTCAGGCGCTGATCTGCGCGTGCACGGAATAGAGAACCTTGCGGTTTTCGCTGGCGATCTCCTCCAGCGTCTCGCGATCACATTCGCGATACCCGGCCCTGGCGATGGCGCTGACGAGATCGGAAATGACGCCGCAGCAGCGGATGATCTGCAACAGCCCGAAGGGCGAGGCCCAGCCGCGCGGGTTGCCGCGCTCGTCGGCGAGCCTGAGCGCTTCCATGGCCGTGAAGATGTTGGCGAGCCTCTGCGTTTCGCGAAGCAGGCGATCCATGAACATGGCTGTCTCCTATTTCAGCTTCGTCTTGAGGTCGTAAAGTGCTGCCAGTGCCTCGCGCGGCGTCAGATCGTCGAGGCTGAGGCTCTTCAGCGCCTCCTCGACCTTGGACGGTCCGCGATTGGCGTCGTCACGTCGCACCGCCACCTGGAAGAGCGGCAGGTCGTCGATCAGCTGGCTCGCCGGGTTCTTACGGTCGGCATCCTCCAGTCGCGTCAGCACGTCGCGGGCACGCGCCACGACCGACGCCGGCAGGCCGGCAAGCCGGGCCACCTGGATGCCGTAGGAGCGGTCGGCGGCACCGGGACCGACCTCGTGCAGGAAGATCACCTCGCCGTCCCATTCCTTCACCTTCATCGTGGCGTTGGAAAGCCGCCCGAGCTTTTCGGAAAGAACGGTCAGTTCGTGGAAGTGGGTGGCGAACAGGCCGCGGCAGCGATTGGCCTCGTGCAGGTGTTCGACCGCCGCCCAGGCGATCGACAGACCGTCGAAGGTCGCCGTGCCGCGCCCGATTTCATCGAGGATAACAAGCGAGCGGTCGGTCGCCTGGTTGAGGATCGCCGCCGTCTCGACCATCTCGACCATGAAGGTCGATCGCCCGCGGGCCAGGTCGTCGGAGGCGCCGACGCGGGAAAACAGCCGGTCGACGATGCCGATATGGGCCGAGGTGGCGGGCACGAAGGAGCCCATCTGCGCCAGGATCGCGATCAGCGCGTTCTGCCTGAGGAAGGTCGATTTACCGCCCATGTTCGGGCCGGTCAGAAGCCAGATCGCGCCGTCCTTGCCGTCGCCGTCTGGCGACAGGTCGCAATTGTTGGCGACGAACGGCCCTGACGATTGGCGGCGCAGCGCCTGCTCGACCACGGGATGGCGCCCGCCTTCGAGCGCAAACATCTTCGATGCGTCGACCACCGGTCGGCAATAGGCCTGCTCGTCGGCAAGCAGCGCCAGTCCGGCCGCGACATCAAGGACCGCGAGCGCCCTGGCGCCCGCCTTGATCGCCTCTGCCTCGTTGACGACAGCAGCCGTCATCCGGTCGAAGGCTTCCAGCTCGATCGACAATGCCTGGTCGGCGGCGTTGGCGATCCGGCTTTCGAGATCGGCGAGCTCGGTGGTGGTGAAGCGCATGGCGTTCGCCATCGTCTGGCGATGGATGAAGCGCGCCTTGGCTTCCGGCGTATCGGTCATCGGCCCGGCATTGCCGGCGGTGACCTCGATGAAGTAGCCGAGCACGTTGTTGTGCTTGATCTTCAGCGACTTGATGCCGGTCTCCTCGGCATATTGCAGCTGCAGCCCGGCGATCACCCGGCGCGACTGGTCGCGCAGCGCACGCACCTCGTCGAGCTCCACGCTGGCGCCGTCGCGCATGAAGCCGCCGTCGCGCTTAAGCAGCGGCAGCTCGTCGCCCAGCGTCTCGGCAAGCAGCGTCGAAAGCGCCGATGGAAGAGAGGTGAGTTCGCCAAGCGCCCGGTCGAGTTCGACGGGAAGCAGCGCGCCGTCGAGCAGCCGCACCAGCTCTGATGCGGCGTTCAGCCCCTGGCGGATCGCGGCAAGATCGCGCGGACCGCCACGGTCGAGCGCCAGGCGCGAAAGCGCGCGCGGCATGTCGGGCACATGCTTCAGGTGATGGCGCAGGTCGCCGCAGAGCGACGGTTCCTCCATCAGGAAGCCGATCGAATCCAGACGCTCGTTGATCGGTGCCGGGTCGGTGAGCGGCGACATCAGTCGTTCGGCGAGAAGCCGCGCGCCGCCACCGGTCACGGTGCGGTCGATGGCTTTCAGCAGCGAACCGTTGCGATCGCCCGAAAGCGTGCGCGACAATTCGAGATTGGCCCGCGTCGCCGGGTCGATGAACAGCGTCGATGCCGCTCTCTCGCGCTCCGGCTTTCCAAGCGGCGGTCGTTCGGCGATCTGCGTCTTCTCGACATAGGCGACGGCCGCAGCGGCTGCCGCAAGCTCGGCGCGTGAAAACGTGCCGAAGCCGTCGAGCGTCGATACCCCGAAATAGCGCGCAATGCGCCCTTCCGCCGTGGCGCTGTCGAACAGCACGGATGGCTGCGGGACGGCGGTGCGGCCGAGCACGTCGAAGGCAGGCCTCAGCTCCGGGTCGTGGAACATGGTGTCGGGCAGGATCAGCTCGCGCGGATCGATCCGGAGAATATCGGCGAGCAGCCGCGACGCCTCGGTCTCCGCCAGCCGGAAGACGCCGGTCGAAATGTCGATCCAGGCAAGCGCCATCTGCGGCTCGGCGCCGCCGCGAATCCGGGTAAGGGCCATCAGGTAATTCGATTCCGACGGCGAGAGCAGCTTCTCCTCGGTGATCGTCCCCGGCGTCACCAGCCGCACGACGTCGCGCTTGACGACCGATTTGGAGCCGCGCTTCTTCGCCTCGGCGGGGTCCTCCACCTGTTCACAGACGGCGACACGGAAGCCGAGCCCTATCAGCTTCTGCAGGTAGTCGTCGGAAGCATGCACCGGCACGCCGCACATCGGAATGTCCTGCCCCATGTGCTGGCCGCGCTTGGTGAGCGTGATGCCGAGAGCCCGCGATGCCTCCAGAGCGTCCTCGAAGAACAGCTCGTAAAAATCGCCCATGCGGTAGAACAGCAGCGAATCCGGATTGTTCGCCTTGATCTCGATGAACTGCTCCATCATCGGCGTCGCCGAGGCGCGGCTTTCCTCGGTCGCGAGTTCGGCAGCCGAAAAGGCTTCGTGTCGGGGATCCATTCTGTCGTTCACGTCGGTAGGCTTTTCCCTAAAAAACAGGTGCCACCCTATCGAAGCGCGGCTATAGAAGACAACAGCTATCGGGAAATGGGAGCCGTTAGCCCACAGGAGGATTGGGGAGGCCGTCGACAAGCCGCAAGGTCAGGAACGCCTTGAGAGGGCGCCTGTCAGTTTCACCGGATATTTTAATCGATTGTAGCCGTACGGCTTTTTCGCAAGGCGTCGTGTCAGCCCCAAATAGCGTGTCTATAGAGGTTTTGACGATGCGATCGAAAGCCGATCGCCACGAGATTTGGAGGAGATATGCCCGACATGAACAGCAAGCAGCGCCCCGCCAACGGCATCACCGACAAGGAAGCGCTTGACTTCCATTCGCAGGGCAAGCCCGGCAAGCTCGAGATCAACCCGACCAAGCCGATGGCGACGCAGCGGGATCTCTCGCTTGCCTATTCGCCGGGCGTCGCCGTTCCCGTCAAGGCCATCGCCGCCGATCCGGCCACCGCCTATGATTACACGTCGCGCGGCAACATGGTGGCGGTCATCTCCAACGGCACGGCGATCCTCGGTCTGGGCAATCTCGGCGCGCTGGCCTCCAAGCCTGTCATGGAAGGCAAGTCGGTCCTCTTCAAGCGCTTTGCCGACGTCGACAGCATCGACCTCGAGGTCGATACCGAGAATGTCGACGAGTTCATCAACTGCGTTCGCTTTCTCGGCCCCTCCTTCGGCGGCATCAATCTCGAAGACATCAAGGCGCCGGACTGTTTCATCATCGAGAGCCGCCTGCGCGAGCTCATGGATATCCCGGTTTTCCATGACGACCAGCACGGCACCGCGATCATCGCCGCCGCCGGTCTCATCAACGCGCTGGCGCTGACCGGCCGCGACCTGAAGACGGCGAAGCTCGTCTGCAACGGCGCCGGTGCAGCTGCAATCGCCTGCGTCGAGCTCATCAAGGCCATGGGCTTCGCGCCCGAGAACATCACGCTCTGCGATACCAAGGGCGTCATCTACCAGGGCCGCACCGAAGGCATGAACCAGTGGAAGTCCGCGCATGCGGTCAAGACCAAGGCGCGCACGCTGGCAGAAGCCATGAAGGGCGCCGACGTCGTCTTCGGCCTGTCGCAGAAGGGTGCCTTCTCCGAAGACATGATCCGCTCGATGGCCGATCGCCCGATCATCTTCGCCATGGCCAATCCCGATCCCGAAATCACGCCCGAAGAGGTCGCCCGCATTCGCGACGACGCCATCATGGCGACCGGCCGCTCGGACTATCCGAACCAGGTCAACAACGTGCTGGGCTTCCCCTATATCTTCCGCGGCGCGCTCGATGTCCGCGCCACGACGATCAACGACGACATGAAGATCGCCGCCGTCCGGGCGCTCGCCAATCTGGCGCGTGAGGACGTGCCCGATGACGTGGCCGCCGCCTACCAGGGCAACCGCCCGCGCTTCGGCGCCCAGTACATCATTCCCGTGCCCTTCGATCCGCGCCTGATCTCGGCGATCCCCGTGGCCGTCGCTGAGGCCGCCATGGAAAGCGGCGTCGCCCGCAAGCCGATATCAGACATGGCCGCCTATGCCCGCGAGCTGTCGGCGCGGCGCGATCCGATCGCCTCGACGCTGGCAAGCCTCTACGAGCGTGTGCGCCGCCATCCAAAGCGCGTGGTCTTCGCCGAGGCGGAGGAGGAGCAGGTCATGCGCGCGGCACTCTCCTATGCCAACCAGCAGCTCGGCACCGCCATCCTGCTCGGCCGCGAGGACCTGATCCAGGCGACCGCCGAGCGCGCCGGCATCGACCTCAACCGCCCGGGCCTGGAGATCGTCAACGCCCGCATCTCGACCCGCGTCGAAGCCTATATCGATTATCTCTATGCGCGCCTGCAGCGGAAGGGATATCTCCACCGCGATGCGCAACGCCTGATCCACAACGACCGCAACCATTTCGCCGCCTGCATGGTGGCGCTCGGCGATGCCGATGGCATGGTCACGGGCATCACCCGCAACTATTCTACCGCGCTGGAGGATGTCCGCCGCTGCATCGACGACAAGCCCGGCCATCGCGTCATCGGCGTTTCGATCGCCCTTTGCCGTGGCCGCACGGTCTTCGTCGCCGACACCGCCGTCCACGACATGCCGACCGCCGAGGAGCTGGCCGACATTGCCGTAGAGGCGGCGGGTCTCGCCCGTCGCATGGGCTACCAGCCGCGGGTGGCGATGCTCGCCTATTCCACCTTCGGTCATCCCTCGGGCGAGCGTTCCGAGCGGGTGCGCGAGGCGGTCAAGATACTCGACAAGCGCCGGCTCGATTTCGAGTATGACGGCGAGATGGCGGCGGATGTCGCGCTGAACCGCAAGGTGATGGAGCAATACCCGTTCTGCCGCCTGTCCGGCCCGGCCAACGTGCTGGTCATGCCGGCCTTCCACTCGGCCTCGATCTCGACGAAGATGCTGCAGGAACTCGGCGGCTCCACCGTCATCGGCCCGATCCTCGTCGGCCTCGACAAGGCGGTGCAGATCACCTCGATGGGCGCCAAGGACAGCGACATCGTCAACATGGCCGCGATTGCGGCTTATTCCGCGGGGTCTTGAGGTGGGGAGCGTCGCTTCCCCTCTTCCCTCGGAGAGAGGATAGGGTGGGTTGCACGCCGCGGTGTCGGAAATTTATCTTTTAAAAATAGATGGATAGGAAGGCATCCGGAGCCCCTCATCTGCCTGTCGGCATCTTCTCCCCGTTGGGGAGAAGGGACTTGTGGCAGGCCGCTCGCCCAATTTTCCCTTCTCCCCAACGGGGAGAAGGTGCCCGAAGGGCGGATGAGGGGGCCACACGGTAACGCGCTGAAGACAGTCAGGCGAAGCCCAATCAGCTGGAAAACCGTCCGGCGTCGGCGCCGTAATAGTTCAGGTAGCGGTCCGAGATGCTTGAAATCGGCAGGACGATCAGGACATCGGTGGTGTTGAACGCCTTGTCGACGACAGCCGAGGTCCCGACCATGGCGCCGAGGCGAAGGTAGCCCTTGATCAGCGGCGGCAGCGTCATCAGCGCCCGCTTCGGGTTGATCGCCTCGACCGGCATCATGTCCATGTCATGCGCGAGGTGCGGCAGCGCGTCCACGGCCCAGTCGTCCTTGGCGGCGACATTGTGGTGCAGGAACGACAGCGCCAGCGCGTGGCTTTCCGGATGAATGCCGGGGAAGGAGGCGCAGCCGAACATGGCGCTCATGCCGTGCTTCAGCGCATAGGCCCAGTTGCCCTGCCACAAGAGCTCGACGATGCGCTTGGTGCGGTAATCGGGAAGCACGCAGGAGCGGCCGAGTTCCATGAAGCGCTTGTCGGGATGGCGCGCGATCAGCGCGCCGATGTCGAATTCGGAAGCCGAGTAAAAGCCGCCATTGGCCATCGCGACATCCTGTCGCAACAGCCGGTAGGTGCCGACGATCTGGTCTTCGCTGTCGCCTTCGATCGAGCGGTCGAGCACCAGGAGATGGTCGCAGAACGAATCATAGGCGTCGACGTCGCGCTTGCGGCGCATTGCCTCGGCGGGCAGTTCTGCCTGCATCTCCTCGACGAAGACCCGGTAACGGATGGCCTGCGCGGCATCGATCTCGCGGGCATTGCGGGCGAGGCGCGTTTCGAGCGTGCCGATGCGGCCAAGGATGTCGCCCGTCTCGGGGATGACCGTGCCGGAAGGCCTGATATCCTTGGCGACGGCGTCACAATTGAGGATGTCTACAGACATGGCGATTCTCTCGTTGCCCGGCTTTTGACACGCCTTAGAACACTAATATGCGACAGGAAAGTGACATTCCCAACACCGAAAACTCGGGGTGTCCGCCAAGCTTTTAACGGCTATCGCGCCTCTGCGCGGCGGGCGGAAAGCGCCACCACGGCCTGGACTTCCGTCAGCAATCTGATCGGATCGACCGGCTTTATCATGACCCTGTTTGCGCCATTGAGCAAGACTTGCCTGCGCGCTTCGTCGCGCTTGTCGGCGGTCAGCACGATGATCGGCACTCCGGGAATGTCGAGCCGCCGCTCGTGCCCGCGTAGCCGGCCAAGCATCTCGATGCCGTCGCCGCCGGGCATGGAAAGGTCGCTGATCACGATGTCGGGTCGCACGCTTCCCTCGGCCAGCGCATTGTCCAGCAACGCCTCGAAATGATCGACATGCTGCACCGCGTGGCCGGCCTTTTCGAGCATGGCGCGGATCAGCATGGCGTTGATCGGGTCGTCCTCGGCCAGCAGGATCCTGAGGCCGTGCTCGATGCCGGACTCCGGGATCGCGGCGCTGAAGCCGGGCTGGTTGTCGTTGAGCGCGTCGCGCTTTTCCATGCCGCGCATGCGCCCGCGCAGCACGTCGATCAGCGACTGCTCGCGCAGCGGCCGGATCAGCCAGGCGTCGAACAGGTCGAGCGAATGGGCGTT
The DNA here is from genome assembly GCF_030380735.1 of Rhizobium sp. S152. Lineage (GTDB taxonomy): Bacteria > Pseudomonadota > Alphaproteobacteria > Rhizobiales > Rhizobiaceae > Rhizobium. Next base: position 37,162 of record NZ_JAUDRZ010000008.1, read on the forward strand.
GCGCTCCTCGGGGTTGACGAGGAAGATCTTGCGCAGGCCGAGCGCCGCGATCTCGACGCGGTCGGCCAGATGCGCGGAAAACTCCGCCGACATGCGGTGATCGACGATGATGTCGGTCGCCGGCCGTCCCTCGGCCTTCATGGCGAGCAGCATCTCGCGCGCCGCTTCGCCGTCGGCGACGAGGCGGCAGTCTCCGCCGAGCGTGGCGATGGTTTCCGACAGCGCCATGCGCGCGGCACCGGCCGGCGCCAGCACAAGCACGAGGCTGCCGCGCAGAACCGCGTCGCGGCGGCTGGCTTCGGAGATGTCGACGCCGAAGCGGATGCCGAACTCGCTCCCGGTGCCGCGCTCGCTGGAAACGGTGAGCGAGCCGCCGAACTCGCGCATGATGCGCGCCGAGATCGCCAGGCCGAGCCCGGTCCCGTTGCTGCGGTCGGTCATCGTGCCGGCCTGCTCGAATTCGCCGAAGATGCGGGCCTGCTCGTCCTCGGTCATGCCGGGGCCGGTATCGGTGACGGTGATCAGGAGATCGCCGTCCTGCAGCGTCGCGCGGATGAAGACGCCGCCGACCTGGGTGAACTTGACGGCATTGCCGATGACGTTGAACAGCACCTGGCGAAGCCGGGCCGGATCGAAGTTCATGACATCGGGCACGTCGCAGGAAACCGTAGCGCCGATCTCGATGCCCTTTTCATGCGCCCGGTGCGCCAGCATCTCGACGACGCTTTCGATCAGCTTGCGCAACGATTCCGAGCGGGGGCGGAGCTGGAAGCGGCCGACCTCGATGGTGGAGAAGTCGAGCAGGTCCTCGACCAGCTGGGTCAGCGCATGGCCCGACTGGCGAATACCGGTGAGGTAATTCTGCTGCTCCTGCGTCAGCCGCGTCTCGGTGATGAGGTGCGTCATGCCGAGAATGCCCGACAGCGGCGTGCGGATCTCGTGGCTGACGGTGGCAAGCAGCCGGGATTTGGCGGCGCTGTGATACTCCGCCTTCTGCCGCGCTTCTTCGCGCGCCTGGGCGGCCATCCGCTCCTCGGTCACGTCGCGGGCAATGCTCTGCATCAGCAGCCGGCCGTCGGCGGGATCGCGGGTGATCACGTCGCGCCAGGAATAGATGCGCTGCCCCTCCGGCGTCGAGATCTCGACCTCGTAGCGATGCGGAGCGGCGCCCGGGCGGAACGCGATGCCCATCTCCTCGCAGGTCAGCCCCTCGGGATGAAGCCGCCCGGTGAGACGGCGGAACGTGTTGTTGGCACCGACGATGCGGCGGTCCATGTTGCGCGTGACGGTGATGTCCGCCAGCGCGTCGTGGATATCGGCGAAAAGCTGGCTTCCGCTGTCCTTCGGTATCGCGCTGGGCGTGCCGCCGATCCGCATCCGCCGCCGCGTGGAGAGAACCGCGAATGCCGCCAGAAACACGAGCGCGAGCACGCCGAGGCCGATTGCGAACATCAGCAGGCCGCCGGCGTAGGCGAGCGCCACGAGGGCGATGGCGGCGAGCACGCCTGATCCGCCGAGCCAGTAGGACAGGAGCTTTCGGGTCGTGCTTGCGCCGCGATATCGTGGACAAGATTGCTGATCGACGTCAGGCGCAGCCGGCTCACGATCACCGTGAGCAGCACTCCCGCCGAAAGCGGCGGCCAGTCTCTCCTGAAGTTCGCCCAGACTATACATGCCATTCGAGTAGCATGCAGGCCCTTCTAAATGCCTTCAGCAAATGGTTAAAACTTTAGCGATCCGCGTTTTTAGGTTGTATCAGCTCGTCCAATATCACGCATCCCGCGCCGATGGTGATGAAGCTGTCGGCCAGGTTGAAGACCGCGAAGGACCATGTCTCGGTGTAGAACAGGATGTAGTCGATGACGTGCCCGTAGAGAAAGCGGTCGATCAGGTTGCCGAGCGCGCCCGATATGATCAGCGCGTAGCCGAGATGCGCGAAGGTGCGCTGCTTGCCGGTCCTGCGCCACAGCCAGATGACGAAGGCGACGATGATCAACCGCATGCCGACGATGAACCAGCCATCCATGCCTTCCAGCATCGAGAAGGCGACGCCGAGGTTGTAGGTGCGGTAGAGCGCCAGCATCGGGATCACATGCACCGCCTGCTGCAGCGGCAACGTGTGATCGACGACGATCTTGACGATCTGGTCGATGACGACGGCAAGGACGATGAAGATCAGGATCGGCAGCGGTCTTGAAAACAGCGCCGTGCGGTCTGACGTCTGCTCGGTCATTTGGCCTCGGTGAGTGAGAGGAGATGGCGCCGCGCCTCGAACAGCATCACGGCGCTGGCGACGGCGAGATTGAGCGAATCGGCGCGGCCCTGCTGCGGAATGCGGGCAAGGGCATCGGCCTGGCTGGCGAGATGCTCCGGCAGGCCGGATTGCTCGTTGCCCATCAGAATGACGACGGGCTTCTTCTTGTAGTCGATCGTGCGGTAGTCGACCGAGCCTGCCAGATGCGTGGCAACGACCGATACGCCGGCCTGCTTCTTCCAGGCGATGAACTCGTCGGGCGTCGCGCGCGCGACGGGAACGGCGAACACCGATCCCATGGTGGCGCGCACCGTCTCCAGCGAGAACGGGTCGGTCGATTCCCCGACGAGGATGACGCCGGAGGCGCCGGCGGCGTCGGCGGTGCGGATGATGGTGCCGAGATTGCCGGGGTCGCGCACCCGGTCGAGCGCGATCCACGTCTCGCCCTCACGCGGATGGATCTCGCGCAGCGGCTTCCAGCGGGTCTCGAAGATGCCGACGACCATCTGCGGATTGTCGCGCCGGGTAACCGAGGACAGCACCTTTTCGCTCACCTCGAGCACCAGCCCGCCGCCGGCGACCGTCTTCGCGGCCATCTGCTCAACGAGCGGCTTGCCCTTGGCGGCCTTGGCGTAGACGAGCGTGCGGATCGTCCAGCCGAGTTCGATCGCGTCGATGACGAGCTTCAGACCCTCGGCCATGAAGGTGCCGCTCTGCTCGCGGGTCTTCTTGTCGCTGAGCGCCTTGATGTCCTTGATGATCGGATTGGCAAGCGAGGTGACTTCCTTCACCTGCCCCACCCGGCGGGGACCGTGGTCGCGATGTTCGTGGCTCATTTCGGCACCCAGCGGGAAAAGAGGGATGTGGAGAGCGCGCGGCCGGGCGTATCGCCGTCGAGCCCGGCTTCGCGGATGACGAGCTCGCCCGATTCCACCACGCCGCCGGCGCCGCGCATGGTCTCGCGCATCAGCTCGTGGATCGAATAGAAGCTGGCGCGGATCGAATAGGCGGTCAGAACGAGGCCGACGGCCTTCGGCGACAGGATCTCGCGGCAGACATCCAGCATCAGCGGCAGGTGGTCGAACAGGTGCCAGACCTCGCCGTTCGGCCCGCGTCCGAATTTCGGCGGGTCGGTGAGGATGATGTCGTAGCTGTTGCCGCGCCGTTCCTCGCGCAGGATGAACTTCATCGCGTCCTCGCAGATCCAGCGGATCGGCGCCTTGTCGAGCCGGCTCAGCGCCTGGTTCTCGCGCGCCCAGCCGATAGCCTTCTTCGAGGCGTCGACATGGGTGACCTCTGCGCCGGCGGCGGCCGCCACCAGCGACGCGACGCCGGTATAGCCGAACAGGTTCAGCACCTTGAGCGGCCGCCCGGCCGCCTCTACTTGCTGCTTCATCCATGTCCAGTGGACGATCTGCTCGGGAAACACGCCGACATGTCGGAACGAGGTGAACCGGCCGAGGAAATCCACGCCGAGAAGGTTGAGCGGCCACGTCTCGCCGAGCGCTTCCTTCGGAAACCGCCAGCGCCCGGTGCCTTCCTCGTCGGTGTCGCCGGTAAAGGCCGCGTCGATCTTGTCCCACACCTGCTGCGGCAAGGAGGGCCGCCAGAGCGCCTGCGCTTCCGGACGGATGATGCGGTAGGGGCCGTATTGCTCCAGCTTCTCGCCGTTGCCGCTGTCGATCAGGTGAAAATCGCCGGCGCCCAGTGATTCAAGGATCACGGGAACGCGTTCGGGCGGGCGCTCGCCGCCGCGCGCCATCAGCGGGCGCTCGGGTGCTGCCGGCGCTGCCACGGGCTCGCGCGCGGCCTGCTGGCGCGGCGGTGCCGGCTTGTTCACGGGCTTTTGCGGGCGGCTGCTGCCGCGCTCGTCGCCCCGGCGTCCGCCGGATGGACCGGCGGCGGACTTCTGGCCCGGCCGGCGTTCTTTTTGTCTCAACGTGGTCTTCCGCGTGCTGAATTCGATAGAGCCCGTGCAAATAGCATTCCGTTTCACCTTGGCAAAGCGCTTTCCGGCTGGGATAGTTTGCCGAAGTCGAAATGGGAGGATTTCAGATGGACTTGATCGGCGAAGAGCGCATCACCGCCCCACGCGATATCGTCTGGGCGGCGCTGAACGATCCCGAGGTGTTGAAGCAGTGCATACCGGGCTGTCAGACGCTCGAATTGAAGTCGCCGACGGAGTTGACGGCGGCCGTCAAGCTCAAGGTCGGTCCCGTCTCAGCCACCTTCAACGGTGAGGTGACGCTGTCGAATATCAACGCGCCGGAGAGCTACACCATATTCGGCGAAGGCAAGGGCGGCATCGCGGGCTTTGCCAAGGGTGGCGCCGATGTCGTGCTGAAGGAGGACGGAGCAGAGACGATCCTGCAATACGCCGCTCGCGCGCAGGTCGGCGGCAAGATCGCCCAGCTCGGCGCCCGACTGGTGGATTCCACATCGCAAAAGCTGGCACGGCAGTTCTTTTCGGATTTCAACGCGGCGGTAAGCGCGAGGGCGGCGCAATAGGAGCTTGTGAATTGACTGAGATCGCCGCCTCGTCGCCGTCCATGAACTGGATCATCCGCTCCGCGCGACGAGAGGATCTGGAAACGCTTGCCGATATCTACCTCTCGGTACGCCGATCCACCTTCACCTGGGTCGATCCGCTGCGCTTTCGCCACGAGGATTTCTTCTCGCACACGCAGGGCGAAATGCTCTGGCTGGCAGAGACGCCGGATGGCGAGATATCGGGTTTCATGACGCTCTGGGCCGCCGACGATTTCATCCACATGCTCTACATCAGCCCGTATTGGCAGGCCAAAGGCGCGGGCAAGGCGCTGCTCCACAGCCTGCCGGACTGGCCGCACCACACCTACCGCCTGAAATGCCTGGTCAACAACACCGCCGCCAAGGCCTTTTACGTCGCCAACGGTTTCACCGTGACGGGAGAGGGCCGATCCGCCGAGGGCGATTATGAGGAACTGACTTTTGTCGCGGGTGGGCGAACCTGATACCCGCCCACGCGTATTTTTCAATGCCGATCTCAACCAGGCTGTGCCACCGCTTCCCGCTCCCGAGGCAGCGGTGGGAAGGCGAGTGCGATGGCTGCGGCTCCGAGGCCGACCAACGCCGAGCCGATGAACAGCCAGGAATAATTGGCGTAGGTGTCGAAGATCCAGCCGCCGATCAGCGGTCCGAAAGCCATGCCGATGCTTGACAGCATGGTGGCGGCGCCGAGCACGGTGCCGACGATCTTCGGTCCGAAATATTCGCGCGCCAGCACCGCGTAGAGCGGCATCACGCCGCCATAGGCGCCGCCGAAGATGATGGCGAGCGCGTAGAATTGGCTGAGTTCGCTGACCAGAAGATAGGTCGCCAGCGCCGCCGCCTGCACCGTGAGGCCTGCGACGAGAACGGGCTTGACGCCGAGCCTGTCGGCCAGCGTGCCATAGAGGATGCGGCCGCCAAGGCCGGCGAGCCCTTCGACGCTGTAGATGCTGACAGCCGCCATCGGCGCGATGCCGCAGATGCTGGCATAGTTGACCATATGGAAGATCGGCCCCGAATGCGCCGCGCAGCAGGCGAAGAAGGTGAAGCCGAGGACGAGGAACTGCGGCGAGCGGAAGACGCTCATGAGCGATGGCCGGCGGCCGTCCTCGGTGAAGGCATTGGCCTCCGGCTCTTCCGTCTCTTCCGCCGGGCGACGCACCAAAAGCGCCGCCGGGATCAGCAGAACCCAGGCGCCGATGCCGATAATCAGCATCGCGGTGCGCCAGTCGGAGGCGGAGATCAGCCAGCGTGCGAAGGGAGAGATCGTCATCGGCGCGACGCCCATGCCGGCCGAGACCAGCGATACGGCAAGCCCCCGGTTTTCCTTGAACCAGCCCATGGTCGCCGCCATCATCGGCGCAAAGAACGTGCTGGCCGCGACGCCGACGAGGATGCCGTAGCTGAGCTGGAACGCGAGCAGTGTCTCGGCCCGGCTGGCGACGACGAGCGCCAGCCCCAGCAGCGCCGATCCCGTCAGCACCACGGCGCGCGGCCCGAAGCGGTCGCTCGCCGCACCCCAGACGAATCCGCCGATCCCCATGACGATGAAGTTGAGCGTCATCGCGGTGGCGATGCCGGCATGCGACCAGCCGGTTTCCTCGGCGATCGGCTCCTGGAAGATGGCAAGCGAAAACATCGCGCCGAGCGCGACGCATGTCATCAGCGCACCGGCGCCGACGATGACCCAACGATAGGAAATGCTCATGACCGCCTAACCTCCACGCCAGCGATAGCAAACCTGGCGCGTCTCCCCGGAGGTTATCCGTCGCGCCATCACGCTTATGAAGACGTTCGAGCCGAGGCGATTGCGACATTGCCTCGAATTTTTTTCAGGCCGGCACCCGGTCGGGGAGGATTTGCGCTGGCCGAGGTCGTATGGTTCGCCGCCCGCCTTATCGCGAGGGCAGCTGCCCCGCGATGTTTTCGGAACGGGCCTTGTGACGGTCGGCTTCGCCCTGCCAGCGAACGGCTTCCTTGGCTTCGAAGCGGGCGCGCCTGCGGTGCTTGCCCTGATTGAACCATGTGGCGGCCGAGCCGATCAGCATGCCGGCGATGACGGCAATAAACAGGAAGACGAACAGCGGCGCGGAGATCGACAGTACCTGGTCTTCGGGCCGGAAGGGATTGAACGCCATCGTCACGCTCTGCCGGTTGGCCACGCAGAAGATGATGAGCACAATGCCGATTGGCAGCAAAATCAAAAGGTTGATGATCTTTTTCGCCATGCTTCGGCCTCCGTATGCATCAGGTCGGCGCCGTTTTTCCCGGCGCTTCGACCATGCAGAATAGGCGCGCCACGGCGGAGTTCAAGTGCCGTCAGGTCGCAGGCGGTGGATCAATCGTCCTGGTCGGCCTGGCCGGGATTCAGCCGCTCGCGCAACTCCTTGCCGGTCTTGAAGAAGGGCACCCACTTCTCCTCGACGAACACGGTGTCGCCGGTGCGCGGATTGCGGCCGGAGCGGGAAGGGCGGTTCTTCACCGAGAAGGCGCCGAAGCCGCGCAGCTCCACGCGGTTGCCCGCGGCCAGCGCATCGGTGATCTCGTCGAGAACGGCGTTGACGATATTCTCGACGTCACGATGATAAAGATGTGGGTTGCGTGCCGCAACGATCTGCACCAGTTCGGACTTGATCACAGTCGCCCCCTTAAATTATTGATTTCTTATCACTCGTGGCCAACCTGCCAAACTGAAACGAGCCCGTCAAGAAGCAACTTCTGCGGCAGGATTCCAGTGAAGTCCTGGCCCTTGACGAGATCGCCGTAGCCGAGCAGCTGCAGGATCTGCGAAGTGGCGCCGGCGAGCAGGAACGGCGTGCTGCTCTTCTTGTCCCACTCGATCTCCGGCAGGTCCTTGCTGACGTTGCGCGTGGCGAGATAGGCGCGGATATCCTGGTCGTCGCCGAGCTGGTCGATCAGCTTCACCTTCAGCGCCTGGCGGCCGGTAAAGATGGTGCCGTCGGCGAGCTTCAGCACCTCCTCGCGCGGCAGCTTGCGGCGTTCGGCGACGAGATCGACGAACCAGCCATAGCTGTCGACGATCATGTTGTTGATCATCGCCTTGGCCTCTTCGCTGGCCGGATGGAAGGGCGAGGGCTCCGCCTTCAGCGGCGAGGACTTGATCTCCTCCATGGAGACGCCGAGCTTGTCGAGAAGCGGCTTGACCTGCGGATACTGGAAGATGACGCCGATCGAGCCGGTGATCGAGCTGTCGCCGGCAATGATCATGTCGCCGGCGGTAGCGATCATGTAGCCGGCGGACGCCGCCAGCGTGCGTACGTCGGAAACGACGGGCTTCTTGGCGGCGATGGCGCGGATCGCCTTGAAGATGCGCTCGCCGCCATAGGTCGTGCCGCCGGGCGACGAGATCGAGACCACCACGGCCTTGACCGCATCGTTCTTCTCGATCTTCGCCAGCCGTTCCAGTAGCTCGTCATTGTCGGTGATCAGGCCGGAAATGGTGACGTGGGCCACATGCGGGCGGCTTGTTCCGCTGTCCTCGAACCAGAAGCCGTAGGCCGCGAGCGCGATGCCCAGCACCAGCAGAACGGCAACGATCCGCCAGAAGCTGAGCTTGCGGCGAAGTCTGCGCCGATCGGCGATTGTCGAGCTATCCATAGTTCCTCCAGTCCGCCGGACCCCGCGGACACCCGATCGATCTAGGGCTCGCAAGGCTTGCGGAAATGTCGCTTAGCCGGATTTTATTTCCGTTGTTGCTTGTTGCAGAAAAAATTCCTTATTGGCAAGGCAGTGTAATAATGCGAAACGAACTGTGATCCGCCGAGAACTTACCTATATAGGTTTCCCGATCACCACACGGACCAGGTTATGCTCAATACTTTGAACACAAGCGGAAAGGCTGAATATGTGAAGCCCGCGAGGAGCGCCTATGGCGACGCGCGGTTCCATTCCGCCCGCGTCCGCCGCCTGAAAGTGCTGCTGCCTGTCGCCGCCGTCATCGTTTCGCTTGCTTTCATCGGCGTCTCGCTGTTTCGCACCTACCTGCCCGAAAACATCAAGATCGAAGGCGCCAAGATCGAAAACGGCAAGGTCGTGATGGAAAAGCCGGCCATATCAGGCCGCAATTCCGACGGTATCAACTATTCGATGCTGGCCGAGCGTGCGCTGCAGGATATCAAGAACCCGAACCTCATCACGCTCGAAACGATCAAGGCGGCGGTTCCCGTCAAGGACGATTTGATCGCCAGGGTTGAGGCAACCGCGGCCGATTACGATCGCGCCACCGACAATCTCGACGTGAAATCGCCCTTCGTCATTCAGCTGAGCAGCGGCATGAAGGCCGATTTCCAGTCCGCCAAGGTTGATATCAAGGGCGGCAAGCTTGCAACGCAGGATCCCGTGACCATCCAAAAAGATGGCGCGTCGATTGTTGCGAACTCACTCAATATGACGGATAAGGGGCGGACGATTACATTCGAGGGGAATGTACGCATGAATGTCGATCCATCCGCCATTCGCAAACAGGGCAGCTAACAGCCGGGTCACCATGACAAACGATTGTCGCATTTCTACCCGCAAGACGGGCGCAGTATTCTTCAATGGCGCGCTCGCGCTCATGCTACTGGCAGGCGGCGCCTTGGCGCAGGCAACGACCAGCCAGATGAACGGTCTGAAGCTGTCGCAGGACGAGCCGATCCAGATCGAAAGCGACAAGCTGGAAATACACGACCAGGAAAAGACCGCCGATTTCACCGGCAACGTCAAGGTCGTGCAGGGTTCGACGACGCTGCAGGCTGGTCACATGACCGTCTTCTACAAGGCCAAGGCAGCCGACGCCGCCAAGGCTGGCGATGCGACCAAGGCCAGCGATGCAAAGGCGGCGACGCCGTCGATCGCCTCGGGCAGCGCCGACATCGACCACATTATCGTCACCGACAAGGTGTTCCTGAGCTCCGGAACGCAGACCGCGACCGCCGACAACGGCTCGTTCGACATGGCCCAGCAGGTCTTCATCCTGAAGGGCGACAAGGTCGTCCTGTCCGATGGCGGCAACGTCTTCACCGGCTGCCAGCTGACGGTACACATGGCGACGGGGCAGGCGCAACTGGACAGCTGCGGGGGGCGCGTCCAGATTCAGCTTGATCCGAAATCACAGAAAAAGAACTGACCCCGGCCAGACCTCGTGAAATTATTCTCGCTATCGACAAAGTCCGACAAGGCTGTCCCGCACGCTGCGGCAGATGCTGGTGCCGGTGACAAGAGCCGCTATCAGGGCACGCTCATCGCGCGCGGTCTGACCAAGACCTACAGCACGCGCCGTGTCGTCAACGGCGTATCGCTGGTCGTCCGTCGCGGCGAGGCCGTTGGCCTTCTCGGCCCGAACGGCGCCGGCAAGACCACCTGTTTCTACATGATCACCGGCCTTGTGCCCGTCGATGAGGGCACGATCGAGATCGACGGCAACGACGTGACGACGATGCCGATGTATCGCCGTTCGCGCCTCGGCGTCGGCTATCTGCCGCAGGAAGCCTCGATCTTTCGCGGCCTGACGGTCGAGGAAAATATCCGCGCCGTGCTCGAAGTGCACGTCAAGGACAAGGCGGAGCGCGAGAAGAAGCTCGACGAACTGCTCGAGGAATTCCATATTCGCAAGCTGCGCACCAGCGCCGCCGTGTCGCTGTCGGGCGGCGAGCGCCGCCGTCTCGAAATCGCCCGCGCGCTGGCGACCGACCCGACCTTCATGCTCCTCGACGAGCCGTTCGCCGGCGTCGATCCTATTTCCGTCGCCGATATCCAGAACCTCGTGCACCATCTGACGGCGCGCGGCATCGGCGTTCTCATCACCGACCACAATGTCCGCGAGACGCTCGGCCTCATCGACCGTGCCTATATCATCCACGCGGGCGAGGTGCTGACCCATGGTCGCGCCAACGATATCGTCAACAATCCGGAAGTGCGCCGGCTCTATCTCGGCGACAATTTCAGCCTTTGATGCGAGCCCCGGTGACGGAAATTCACCTTCCCGTCACACTTCCGCTTGACCAAATCCAATAAAAAAGCAATTTTTGGGCCAACTTGGATTTCCGTGGCCTGGGCGGCCGGCAGGACGCGGTTTCCCGGAGGAGTAAAACGGGAGTTTCGCGTCCGCATGGCACTGTCGGCCAACCTTTTCCTGCGCCAAAGCCAGTCATTGGTGATGACACCGCAACTGATGCAATCCATCCAGTTGCTGCAGATGACGCATTTCGAGCTCACGCAGTTCATCGCGCAGGAAGTCGAGAAAAACCCCCTGCTCGAGTTTCCGTCAAATGATGCCGAAACAGGCAGCGAGCGTGGCGGCGATGACGACGACGCCTTCCAGCGCCAGTCGGAAGACACCGGTTCCGATGACGGATATGACAGCCGCTCGGAGGTTCTCTCCGCTGACTGGTACGAAAGCGACGGCAGCGCCGGAAGCAGCCGCCTGACCGACGAACTCGATGCCAACTATGCCAATGTCTATCCCGACGACGGTGCTCCCGTGCGCGCCGACGCGCCGGAGCTGATGAGCCAGTGGAAGTCGATGCCTGGTGGCGGAGAGGCGGCGGAAGGCTATGATCTCGATGATTTCGTCGCCGGCCAGGTCTCGCTGCGCGATCACCTGACCCAGCAACTACCCTTCGTCCTGCCCGACATGACCGATCGCATGATCGCCCAGCATCTGGTCGACCAGCTCGACGAAGCCGGATATCTGCAGGGTGAGGCGGCCGAGGTCTCCGAGCGGCTTGGCGCGGACCTCGGCGATGTCGAGCGCGTCATTGCCGCCTTGCAGACGCTTGATCCACCGGGCGTTTTCGCCCGCAACCTTTCGGAATGCCTGGCGATCCAGCTGCGTCAGAAAGACCGCTTTGATCCCGCCATGCAAGCCTTCGTCGGCAATCTCGAACTGCTCGCCCGCCGCGATTTCGCGACTTTGAAGCGGCTTTGCGGCGTCGACGAGGAAGATCTGCTCGACATGCTGACCGAGATCCGGCAGCTGAATCCGAAACCCGGTAGCGGCTTCGAGGCGGGCATATCCGAAGGCATCACGCCTGATGTCGTGGTGCGGCCCTCGTCGGACGGAAGCTGGCTGGTCGAGCTCAATCCCGATACGCTGCCGCGCGTGCTGGTCAACCAGGCCTATTTCTCCAAGGTCACGAAGAACGGCCAGGATCACGCCTTCCTGTCGGAATGCCTGCAGACGGCGAACTGGCTGACGCGAAGCCTCGACCAGCGCGCCAAGACCATCATGAAGGTGGCGACGGAGATCGTCCGGCAGCAGGATGCATTCCTGATGCACGGTGTCGACCATCTGCGCCCGCTCAACCTGAAAACCGTGGCCGACGCCATCAAGATGCACGAATCGACCGTCAGTCGCGTGACATCAAACAAGTACATGCTGACCCCCCGCGGCCTGTTCGAGCTCAAATATTTCTTCACGGTTTCGATCAGCGCGGTCGAGGGCGGCGACAGTCATTCGGCTGAAGCGGTGCGTCACAAGATCCGCGCGCTGATCGCGCAGGAGAGCCCGGATGCCGTGCTGTCGGACGACGATATCGTCGAGATCCTGAAGAAGAGCGGCATCGATCTTGCCCGACGTACGGTTGCAAAGTACCGGGAGGCCATGAACATTGCCTCCTCGGTCCAGCGTCGCCGGGAGAAGCGGGCATTGGCCAAGGTCGCGGGTTTCTGAGGAAGACTCGGATCAACCGCTGGGCGTATTTGCAACCCCTGAATTAGTGCGTGTGTTGACTCTTTGGTAACTTCTCGTTAGAAGCCCGCCGCAATCGACGCTGTGGACAGCGTATTGAGTTATCCCCATCATCCTCAGGATGCGCCGAGCCAGCGACTTCAGTCGATCTTGCTTGAGTTCACCTGAAATGCTTGGATGAGGGGGAGCCTTGGCGTAAACTGATACTCGCAACCACTATAAGAAGGGAAACTCCATGAGTGTGCGTGTATCCGGTAAACATATGGAAATTGGTGACTCGTTCCGTCAGCGGATTGAGGACCAAATCGGTGTCGCCGTGACGAAGTACTTTGACGGAGGCTATTCTAGCCAGGTTATCGTGCAGAAAGCCAATGCCCGGTTTTCCGCCGATTGCAAGGTTCACCTGGACAGCGGTGTTGTTCTCCATGCCGCCGGAGAGGCCATGGACCCGCAGCTGGCTTTCGATGCCGCTTCGGAACGTATCGAGAAGCGACTTCGCCGTTACAAGCGCAAGCTCAAGGATCATCACGCAGGCAATCATGTGAACGGCTCGGCGGAAGTCGCCTACACCGTCATGGATGGCATGCCGGACCACGATGATGAGATTCCGGATGATTTTGCGCCGGCGATCGTCGCCGAAAGCACGAAGCAACTGAAGACCATGTCCGTCGCGACCGCCGTGATGGCGCTCGACATGACGGACGAACCGCTGCTGCTCTTCCGCAGCCCCGGTAAAGAACAATTGAACATCGTTTACCGTCGTCATGATGGTAACATTGGCTGGATTGATGCGGCCAACATCAAAGGCTGAGATCAAGGCGAGGGGCGGCAGTAGCGCTGCCGCTCCCCCTCTTGGCGCAGAAGGAAAATAAAATGGCTTTGGCAGATTTGCTGCAGCAAAATGCGATCATCCCCGCCCTCAGGGTAAATTCCAAGAAGCAGCTCCTCCAGGAATTGGCGTCTAAGGCGTCCAAGGTCACCGGGCTGTCCGAGCGGGAGATTTTCGACGTTGTCCTTCAGCGCGAGCGTCTCGGCTCGACCGGCGTGGGCAATGGGATCGCCATTCCGCACGGCAAGCTCGCCAGCGTGACCTCCATCGTCGGCGTTTTCGCGCGTCTCGATCAGCCGGTCGACTTCGAAGCGCTGGACGACCAGCCCGTGGACCTGGTGTTCCTGCTGCTCGCTCCGGAAGGTGCGGGTGCGGATCACCTGAAGGCGCTGTCGCGCATCGCCCGCGTGCTGCGCGACCACGATCTCGTCGCCAAGCTTCGCGCGACCGATTCAGCCTCGGCGATCTATGCCTTCCTCAACGAAGAGCAGACGTCGAACGCGGCCTGAACCATTTCGCTTCACGATGAGAAAAGGCGCCGGATCGCTCCGGCGCCTTTCTTTGTTTGGCTCTGGCCGTCCTCAGAACTCTTCCCAGTTGTCCTGTGCCAATGCTGCCGATCCGTGCGTCTGCGGCACGGCCATGCGGCGCGGTGCCGGTGCCGGCGCTGCCGGGCGGTAGGCGGGTGCTGCCGAAGGTGTGCGCATCTGCTGGGCGGTGGAGCGCAGAGCCGAGGCATGGCCGGCGCCGGTGACGCGGAAGCGGGCGACGAGCTGCTTCAGCGTCTGTGCCTCGTCGTTCAGCGCCACGCTGGCAGCCGTCGTTTCCTCGACCATGGCGGCGTTCTGCTGCGTCACCTGGTCCATCTGGTTCATGGCCTGGCTGACTTCCTTCAGGCCGACGGCCTGTTCGCTGGCGGAAGCCGAGATCTCGCGGATCAGGCCATTGATGCCCATCACCTGCTCGGAAATCTTGTGCAGCGTATCGCCTGCGCGGCCGACCAGTTCGACGCCTTCCTTGACCTGCACGGCCGAGGTGTTGATCAGCGTCTTGATCTCCTTGGCGGCGTTGGCGGAGCGCTGCGCCAGTTCACGAACTTCCTGCGCGACGACCGCGAAGCCCTTGCCGGCTTCCCCGGCGCGGGCCGCCTCGACGCCTGCATTCAGAGCAAGCAGGTTGGTCTGGAAAGCGATCTCGTCGATGACCCCGATGATGCGGGAGACCTCGGTCGAGGACTGCTCGATGCCGTGCATCGAGGCGATCGCCTTGCTGACGACCTCGCCGGAGCGTTCGGCGTTCTCGCAGGCGTGGTTGACGTTTTCAGCCGCCGTACGCGCATTGTCCGCGCTCGAATTGACCTGTGCGGTCAGCTCGTTCAGCGCCGCCGCGGTCTCTTCCAGGCTCGCTGCCTGCTGCTCGGTGCGCTTGGCGAGGTCGGAGGCGCTGCCGCTGATCTCGCTCGTGCCGGAGCCGATGTTGGTGACGCTGAAGTTCATCGTCGTGATCGTTTCTTCCAGCGCGGCGAGTGCCGCGTTGAAGTCCTGCTTCAGCTTGTCGTACTCGCCCGGGAAGTCCTCGTTGATGCGGTGGCCGAGGTTGCCTTGGGACAGCTCGGATAGACCGGCGCCGACGATCGAGACGATCCGGCGCTGCAGGGCGACGGATTGCGTGCGCTCGCTCTCGGAGCGGCCACGTTCGGCCTCGGCGGCGTCGCGCTGGTTGTTCGCCTCGGTTTCGAGGCGCTGCGTATCGGCGAGCGCGAAGCGGAAGCCTTCCAGCGCCTTGGCGACCGAGCCGATCTCGTCGGCGCGATCCTGGCCGGCGACAGCCTGCTCGTAGCGGCCGTCGCTGAGCGCCTTGACGCTCGAAACCAGGCCGGCGAGCGGACGCTGCACGAAGGCGCGAACGGCGAAGTAAAGCGCCAGCATGACGGCGGCAAGCACCAGGATGCCGGCAACGATCATCATGACGGTCTGGTCCTGCACAGGCGCATTGATGGCGCTGTGCGGCACGTCGACCAGGATGACCCAGTTGGTGTTCACGTCGGGCAAGGCGAAGGGATAGACGACGCGGTCGAACTGTTCGCCGCCATCGATGGCGAGATCCTTGACGACGGAAGGGGAAAGCGTGGAAAGGGCGCTCTTGACGGCCTCGGTGCCTTCGCCCTCATAGGGCTTCATCGCCATATCCTTGGACGGCGCGACGATCCACTTGCCGCCCTGCGACAGAAGGGTCACGCGGCCGGTGCCGAAGGGGTGGAGGCTGCCGAGCTTGTCGGCCAACGCCTTGAGCGAGATGTCGACGCCGCTGACGCCGATCATCTTGCCACCAGACATCACCGGATAGCCGATCGAGGTCATGGCGGTGTTCTCGCCGGTGGTGCTCTCGGCATAAGGCGAGGAGATCGCGCCCTTCTTGCTCGCGGCCGCCAGGCTGTACCACTCGGCCTTGTAGTCGGAATTGAAGACGGAGAAGGTGTAGCCGCCGTCCTTGGTCTTGGTCCAGTAGGCGTTCAGCGCGCCGGTCTTGTCGGAGCCGAGATCGGTCCGGCCGGCGAGATTGGGCGACTGCCCGTCGAATGCGTTGGGCTCCTCGCCGAACCAGCTGCCGAAGGCGAACTGGTTGCGCTCGACATTGGCCTTCAGCAGATCGACGACGGCCTTGCGATCGAGATACTTGGCTTCATGACCGCGGCCGATGATGCCGGCGGTGGAGCGCGCCGCGCCTGCGAGCTCGCCGACGGAGGAAGCGACTTCATTGGCGATCGCCCGTGCCTCGAGGTTCGCCTGGTCCATTGTCAGCGTCCGCACGCGGTCGCGCGTTTCGTCGATCAGGAAAAAGTTGGAAACGAGAAGAACCAGCGCGATTGCCACGCCGGTTATGAGGATGAGCTTGGCCGCAAGCGATTTCATGCGAAAGATGAACATGGAGTCCTCAAGGGGGGTATGCGCCGGATGGGGCATTCACCGGCGCAGCGAGCAAGGCGTCGCTCCCTCATGGAGCCGCCGCGTCACGGCCAGCCTTCAGCAAGGTCTGGCAGTCCACGGCAACATCTCCAGAATCTCTTAAATTTGAATGAAATCCAACTGAAATACCCCGGTGCACAAGGGATGTAGGCCCCCATGTCGCCGCCGGGATTGGGCTAGAGTTTGTTTGCGACTTCCGCGCTCTCGGGGATCGACGGCTGGGCACCCTGCTTGAGGCAGGCGAGCGATCCGGCGACGGCGGCGCGGCGCAGCGCAGTCTCGAAATCGAGCCCCTCATCGAGGCTGGCGGCGAAGTAGCCGCAGAACGTGTCGCCGGCGCCGACGGTATCGACGGGCTCGATTTTCAACCCGGTGGCCTGGAAGATTTGCCCGTCGCGGATGGCGATCACGCCGTCGGCGCCGAGCGTCACGATCAGCGTCTGTCCGGTCTCCGCATGCAGCCTCTTCAGCGAAGCCTCGCGTGCGGCGGCATCCATCCCGTCGACGCCGGCCAGGAGCTCGAACTCCGTTTCATTGGCGATGACGATGTCGGCCAGCCGTCCGAGACGCGCCGCGTCCGCAATCAGCGGCGCCAGGTTGAGAACCGTGCGGATACCCTTTGCCCTGGCCGCCGCCAGCGCGCGCTCGACGGCGGGCGCCGACACTTCGAGCTGCAGCATCAGGATGTCTTCCTTGCTCATGCCGGCGATCGCCGCATCCGCATCCGCCGCCGTCACGGTGCCATTGGCGCCGGGAACGACCGCGATCATGTTCTCTCCGTCGCCGCCGACGAGGATCAGCGCCGTGCCGGTCGGTTCGTCGACCTTCTTAACACTACCAAGTTCGGTGCCAGCGTCCTTGAGCAGGGCCAGCGCCGCCTCGGCGAAACCATCCCGGCCGACAGCCCCGGCCATATGCACCGTGCAGCCAGCCCGGCGCGCTGCCAGAGCCTGGTTGGCGCCCTTGCCACCGGCCGCCGTCGAAAAGCCGTTGCCGGCCACGGTTTCGCCGGGCTTGGGCAGGCGCGAAGTGGTGGCGATGAGGTCCATGTTGATGGAGCCGAAGACTGTGATCATGAGGGTGTCCCGTCCGAATGCTTTTGTTTGGGCGCGACACTGCACAAGGGCTTACTCGTCGTCAACCACCCTGAGCTTCAGCAGCCCGGTCCGGCTCTCGACCGACTTCGCCGTCTCGCTGTCGCGTTCCGGTTTCGCGCTCTCGCCGCTTTCGAACTCCAGCGCCTCGATCTTCGAGCCGCGCTTGGTCAGCTTGTCGGCGGAGGTGACGATCATGTCGACATCCTTCTGCGCCATGGCGAAGTGGCCCTGCAGCTTGCGCACGCGCTCGTCCAGCCGGCCGAGATCGTCCATCAGGTGGGCGACCTCGCCCTGGATGACATTGGCCTGCGCCCGCATCCGCTGGTCCTTCAGCACCGCCTGGATCACCTGGATCGACAGCATCAGCAGCGACGGCGAGACGATGACGATCCGCGACCGGTGCGCCTTCTGCACGATCGCCTCGAAATTCTCATGAATCTCCGCGAAGATCGATTCCGAGGGCACGAACATGAAGGCTGTGTCCTGCGTCTCGCCCTGAAGCAGGTATTTCTCGGAGATATCGCGAATGTGGATCTCCATGTCGCGACGGAACTGCTGCGAGGCGACCTTGGCGCCATCAGGCCCGCCGGCATCGCGGATGGCGTTCCAGGCCTCGAGCGGAAACTTGGCGTCGATGACGAGCGGCGGCGCTCCGTTCGGCATGCGGATGATGCAGTCCGGGCGCGAGCCGTTAGAAAGGGTGTGCTGGAAGGCATAGGCGCCCATCGGCAACCCGTCGGCCACGATGGTCTCCATGCGCGACTGGCCGAAGGCGCCGCGCGTCTGTTTGTTGGAGAGGATCGCCTGCAGGCCGACCACGTCCTTCGCCAATGTCTGGATGTTGTTCTGCGCCGCGTCGATCACGGCCAGCCGCTCCTGCAGCCTCTGCAGGTTTTCATGTGTCGATTTCGTCTGTTCGCTGATCGTGGTGCTGACGCGCTGCGTCATGCCGTCCAGCCGCTGGTTGATGGCCTGGTTCAGCTCCGCCTGGCGCGAGCCGAAGACCTCCGCCATCGTCGCCATGCGCCCATGCATCTCCGCCTGGATCCTAAGGAGCTCGGCCATCCTGTCGTCGGCATCGGCCGCCTGTTCGCGCCGCAATTGGCCGCCGCGCAGCAGAAGCACGATCATCAGCAGGATAACGGCCGCGATCGCCCCGCCGGCGAGCGCCAGCGTTCCGGGACCGATCTGCGAAAGGAGGTATTGAAGCGACTCGGATGTGTTCATGCTGGCAGCATAACAAAATGCATGCGGCTGGCTAGATCAAAACGTGAACATATTCAGGGCGCGCTGAACCCGGTCACACGATAGGCACCAATAATCCAATGCTGATTTAACCATTGCTCAACTATATTCTCGGAAAGCTCTGCTTCAACTTCCCGTTTAACGTCAGCCGCAAAGCAGAGACATCATGAGCAGCCAACGACCCGACACCGTGCTCCAGGAACGCCTCGATTTCATCGAACTCGATGACGCCGCGCGGGCCACGCTGCGGGAGATGCGGCCGACGCTGACGGGTCTGCTTTCCGGTGCGCTCGATCGTTTCTACGACAAGCTGGCGAGAACACCTGCCGTCTCCAGGTTCTTCTCCAACAAGGAGCACATGAATTACGCGAAGAAGGGCCAGCAGCAGCACTGGACCAATATCGCCGGCGGCAATTTCGACGAGGCCTATGTCAACGGCGTCAAGACGATCGGCAAGACGCATGCGCGCATCGGCCTCGAGCCGCGCTGGTATATCGGCGGCTATGCATTGATCATCGGCGATCTCATCAACGGCATGATGGAAAAGCAGAGATCGTCGATCTTCGGCCGTCGCGACGACAAGGCAATGGCCGGCAAGCTTACCGCTGTCGTCAAGGCTGCCCTGCTCGACATGGACTACTCCATCTCCGTCTATCTGGAAACGCTGGAAGAGCGACGCCAAGCACTGGAAGCCGAACGGGTGAAGGCAGAATCGGATCAGGCGATTGCACTCGATCAGCTGCGCCGCGGCCTGGAGGCCCTGTCTCGCGGAGACCTCGAGGCGACCTTGCCGACGGACCTGCCCGGCAGCTTCAGGGAAATGGGTGAGGACTACAACCGCGCCGTCGCCGCCCTACGCGCCTCCTTCGCCTCGGTCCGCGCGACGTCGGGCGAAATCCTGCGCGGCACCGATGTCATAGCCAAGGCTTCCGACGATCTCGCGCTGCGCACCGCGCAACAGGCGGCCGGCGTCGAGGAAAGCTCGGCGGCCCTCCAGCAACTCGCCGTCAGCGTCGGCCAGACCGCCGCCAATGCCGAGAAGGCGTCCGAAGCCGTTCGCGAGACGCAGGACAAGGCCAAGAATTCCGGCGAGCTCGTCAACAGCGCCGCGTCCGCCATGGCCGGCATCGAGAAGTCCTCGACCGAGATCTCTAAGATCATCGGCGTCATCGACGAGATCGCCTTCCAGACCAACCTGCTCGCCCTGAACGCTGGTGTCGAGGCGGCGCGCGCCGGAGAGGCGGGGAAGGGCTTTGCCGTCGTCGCGCAGGAAGTCCGCCAGCTCGCCCAGCGTACCGCCGACGCCGCCAAGGAGATCAAGAACCTGATCTCCGACAGTTCCGCGCAGGTGAACGAAGGCGTCGATATCGTCAGCACGACGGGCAGCGCGTTGAGCGACATGATCAGCCGCATCGACATCATCAACCGCTTCGTTGCCGATATCGCCGCTGCCGCGCGCGATCAGGCGACCGGGGTCAACGAAGTCAGCGTCGCGATCCGCAACATGGATACGATCACCCAGCAGAATTCGGGCATGGTCGAGCGCACGTCGGCCGAAACCCGCCGCCTGCGCGGCGAGGTCGACGATCTCGTGGCGCTGCTGCAGCGCTTCCGCACCGGCTCCGAGCAGCGTCTCACCGCCGCCACGCGCCGCGCCGCCTGACCAATGCGGCGAATTTCCGGGCGGCTGCATAAAAAGTGCCTCCGCCCGGTCGCGGGATAATTCCATCCTGAAGAAAGATGCGTTATGGGAACCGCATGACCATCAAGCCACTCATCATTCTTCCCGACCCCGTTCTGCGTCAGCTTTCCAAGCCGGTCGAACGCGTCGATGCCGATCTTCAACGTCTCGCCGACGACATGCTCGAGACGATGTACGATGCGCCCGGCATCGGCCTCGCCGCGATCCAGATCGGCGTGCCGCGCCGCATGCTTGTCATCGATGTCGCCCGCGAAGGCGAGGACAAGCAGCCGCTCGTCTTCATCAATCCGGAGATCGTGACGTCATCGGACGACCGCTCCGTCTACGAGGAAGGGTGCCTTTCGATCCCCGATTACTACGCCGAGGTAGAACGCCCGGCGACGATCGGCGTCCGCTATCTCGATCGTGACGGCAAGGAACAGACCGTGGAGGCCGACGGCCTGCTGGCCACCTGCCTGCAGCACGAGATCGACCACCTGAACGGCGTGCTCTTCATCGACCACATCTCCCGCCTCAAGCGCGAGATGGTGATCAAGAAGTTCACCAAGGCCGCGAAGACCACCAAGGCACTCTGAGCGGCCGGTTGAAAAAACCGGTCGGCCATCCTATGATATCAACGATATCAAATGGGAGGTGCCGATGGGTGATCTTCTGATCCGCAATATTTCCGACGCTATGAAGCGGGATATTGCTTTGCGCGCCGAGAAGAACGGCAACAGCCTTTCCGACGAGGCGAAGAACCTCTTGCAGAAGGCGATGGTCTCTACGCCAGGCACGGATGCGCCGGCGCGTTCGGCTCTGGACGGGTTTCGCGAGATTTTTTCGCCGCTGACAGACGACGAGCGGGAAGAATTCGCCAAGATCATGGACGACATCGAAGCCGAGCGGAAGAAGGATTTTGGCCGACCGCTCGAGGGCTTCGATTGATCGTTCTCGACACCAATGTGATTTCGGAAATCATGAAGCCGGCAGGCGATCCGCGCGTGCTCGCATGGGCGGCCGTCCAGACCGAAGACCGGCTTTACCTCTGCGATATCGTGTTGATGGAGCAATCCTACGGAGCCGAGCGCGTCTGGCTCCGTGACAAGTCCCGCCGCTACTATGAAACACGCGACAGGCTGTTGGCTGCCTACAACGGGCGAATCCTTGCGCTTGAGCGGCACATGGCAATCGAAACCGGCAAGCTCCTCGCGCGTCGCGAATCCACCGGGCGGCCGATCTCGGTGCAGGACGCCATGATCGCCGCGATTTGCCTCGCGCATGGCGCCACCCTCGCCACCCGCAACACAAAAGACTTCGAAGGGCTTGATCTCAGGCTCGTAAACCCGTTTGAAGGCAGCTGATCTTTAAGATTGGCTCCGAGCCAGGAATTGGCGGCATAGAATGTCTCTTCGCATCATCTTCATGGGCACGCCCGAGTTCTCCGTTCCGACGCTGCGCACGCTCGTCGATGCCGGACACCAGATACTGGCCGTCTACACGCAGCCGCCGCGGCCAGGCGGGCGTCGCGGGCTCGACCTGCAGAAGTCGCCGGTCCACCAGGCCGCCGAGCTCTTGGGCCTGCCCGTCCTCACGCCCGTGAACTTCAAGGATCCGGAAGAGCGCGAACGTTTCGCGGCGCTGAAGGCCGATGTGGCCGTCGTCGTCGCCTATGGCCTGCTGCTGCCGGAGGCCATCCTGAACGGCACCCGCTTCGGCTGCTACAACGGCCACGCATCGCTTCTGCCGCGCTGGCGCGGTGCCGCGCCGATCCAGCGCGCCATCATGGCCGGCGACGAGAAGAGCGGCATGATGGTGATGAAGATGGACAAGGGGCTGGATACCGGCCCCGTGGCCCTGACGCGAGAAGTCGCCATCGGCGCCGACATGACGGCGGGCGAACTCCACGACGCGCTGATGCTGACGGGCGCCAAGGCGATCGGCGAAGCCATGGTCAAGCTTGAAATGGGCGACCTGCCGCTTGTGCCGCAGCCGGAGGAGGGAGTTGTCTACGCCGCCAAGATCGACAAGGCGGAAACGCGCATCGACTTCACGAAGCCGGCGGCCGACGTTCACAACCACATCCGCGGCCTGGCCCCCTTTCCGGGTGCGTGGTTCGAGATGGTCGGTGACAAGATGGAGCGCGTCAAGGTGCTCGGCTCACAAGTCGCCGATGGCGCCGGTACGCCCGGCGAGATGCTGGCGGATGGCTTCGTGGTTGCCTGCGGCACGGGGGCTGTGCGCCTGACGAAATTGCAGAAGGCCGGCGGCAAGCCGCTTGCCGCTGACGATTTCCTGCGCGGCACGCCAGTAGCACCGGGAACGAGGTTCGCCTGATGCCGCGTTATCGCATGACCGTCGAGTATGACGGCGGGCCTTATGTCGGCTGGCAGCGGCAGGACAACGGCCCCTCGGTGCAAGGCGCGATCGAGAAGGCCATCCTGTCCCTCTCGGGCCAGAAGGTATCGATCCGCGGCGCCGGGCGGACGGATTCCGGCGTCCATGCCATAGGACAGGTGATCCACGCCGATCTCGAACGGGAGTGGTCGCCCTTCAAGCTGCAGAACGCGCTCAATGCGCATCTGCGGCTCGCCGGTGAGCGCGTGTCGATCGTCGATATCGAGACGGCCAGCGAGTTCTTCGACGCCCGCTTCTCGGCGCTCCGCCGCCACTATCTCTATCGCATCATCACCCGCCGCGCGCCGCTAGCGATCGAAGCCGGCAAGGCCTGGTGGGTGCCGAAGCCGCTCGATCACGAGGCGATGCACGCCGCCGCCCAGACGCTGGTCGGTCGGCACGATTTCACGACGTTTCGCTCGGCCCATTGCCAGGCGAACAGCCCCGTTCGGACGCTCGACCGGCTGGATGTGACGCGGTCAGGTGACCTGATCGAGATCCGCGCCACCGCGCAGAGCTTCCTGCACAACCAGATCCGCTCCTTCGCCGGCACGCTGAAGCTGGCGGGCGAGGGCAAGTGGACTGTCGAGGAAGTCAGGGCCGCTCTCGACGCCTGCGACCGCAAGGCCTGCGGCCCAGTCGCGCCGCCCGACGGGCTCTATTTCATGCAGGTGGACTATCCCGACGTGATCACCGACAGAAGCAGCGGACCGGAAAAGCACGATGAAGACGACGATCTATCATAACCCCGCCTGCGGCACCTCGCGCAACACGCTGGCGATGATCCGACAGTCGGGCGAAGAGCCCGTCGTCATCGAATATCTGAAGACACCGCCGACGCGCGAAACCCTGATCGGCCTGATCGCCGCCATGGGTATCTCCGTCCGCGCGCTGCTTCGCGAGAAGGGCACGCCCTACGCGGAACTCGGCCTCGGCGATCCCGCGCTGACCGACGACCGGCTGCTCGACGCCATGATGGCTCACCCGATCCTGATCAATCGCCCGATCGTCATCACGGAAGAAGGCACCCGCCTCTGCCGTCCGTCCGAGATGGTGCTGGAGATCCTGCCGAACGCCGATATCGGTGTCTTCACCAAGGAAGATGGCGAGGTGATCACTGCTTCCCGATAGGCAATCCGCCGAAATTGCCTGTCCTTGAAATAGTGCGCTAGGTGCACTATTGTCGTGTTTGTAGCAACGATCGCAACAAGGACGCCAATGCCGACCCTTGTGACGATCGGCAACATCAGGATCAGGATGTTCGCGGACGATCACAATCCGCCGCATTTTCATGTGCTGACGCCGGATTACGAGGCGCTGTTGCGGATGTCTGATTTTTCGGTGCTGCGCGGCTCGATCGATCGCCGGAGCTACGAGATCGCTTCGCGGTGGGCGGCGGAAAACAGGGAGCGACTGGAACATGAGTGGCAACGTCTCAACGCGCGATGAGGTCATCTCCGTCGGCAAGCCGCTTCCCAGGATTTCCGGAGTGGAACCGCTTGATGCGCGCAACATCAGGATAACCTGGCAGACCGGCGAGACGGTGACACTGGACCTCGCGCCGGCGC
This sequence comes from Rhizobium sp. S152, assembly GCF_030380735.1. Classification (GTDB taxonomy): domain Bacteria; phylum Pseudomonadota; class Alphaproteobacteria; order Rhizobiales; family Rhizobiaceae; genus Rhizobium. The sequence continues at coordinate 61,418 of NZ_JAUDRZ010000008.1, forward strand.
TGCAAAGTCGGCGTATCTATATCCCGCTGCGTGGCGACGATTTGCTGTTCAGACAGGTTGCTGTCAACGAGTATGGTGATGGTATCGAATGGCCGGTGGAAGATCTCGAATTTTCGGCAGCCTGGCTGGAAAGCCTTCCCTCGATTGAGTTCTCCAATGCCGATTTTCGTACCGCGATGGAGAGGCTCGGGCATAGCCTCGAAGGGATGGCAACCGCGCTGCAGATTTCCCGACGGCTGGTGGCGGATTACCGCAAGGACAAGCCGATCCCGCGCCATATCGCTTTCGCGACGCGCTACATGCTCGAACATCAGTTCAGCAAGCTCACTTAAACGGGATAGATTCCCAGGAAGCGCTGCAGATATTCCGATAGCATCAGGGACGGCACGAACAGCGCCAGCGTCAGCGCGCCGACGACAAGGCCGTTGCCGAAGAAGATCATCCTGAGAATCCGCGCCAGAGCGAAGATTTGCGCGAACATGAAGATCAGCAGCAGGATGGAGACCAGGCTGATGGAGCCGGGGACGAAGTAGACGAGTGCCAGCAGGAGCCCGTTGATATAGGCAAGCGGCACCCCCAGCCAGTTGATGCTGACGACGACGGGCGCGAAGCGCTCGCCTTTCTTCATGGCAAGCAGCAGCAGGCCGGCGAGCACCAGCGGCGCGACCCAATTGGAAACCTCCACAAGGCCGAGGCGGAAGTAGAATAGAAGCCCGACATCGGTATGCGGCGGCATGGTATCGAGGAAGGCATGGCGCCACCAGAGCCAGGAAATGCCCATTGGCGGCAGGCACCAGAAGATCGCCCAGAAGGAGCGGCTGACGCCGCGCTCCGACATATCCAGAAAGCGGAAGCCGCGCGGATCCATGCGGATCAGCAGCCAAAGCCCAGCCAGATAATATTGAACCTCCCTAAGCCCCGGCATTCTCGAACCAGCGCTCGATGAAGGTTTGGTAGATGACGGTCAGGCTTTCGAGGTCGGCGACGGCGACGCGCTCGTCGACCATGTGCATGGTCTGCCCGACGAGGCCGAACTCGACGACGGGGCAGTAGTCCTTGATGAAGCGGGCGTCCGAGGTGCCGCCGGTCGTGGAAAGTTTCGGCGCCTGACCGGTCACGCTTTCGACGGCCGATGAAAGCGAGGCGATCAGCGCATTGTTGCGCGTCAGGAAGACGTGGCTCGGACGCTCCGCCCAGACGATGTCGTAGCGCAGAGGTTCGCGGCCGGGGCGCAGCGAACCGTGGGCGGCTGCGTCGTCAAGGCGCCGGATGATCTCCTGCTGCAGGCTCTCCGCCGTCCAGGTATCGTTGAAACGGATGTTGAAGCTTGCCGACGCCCGGGCGGGAATGACGTTGGTGGCCGTATTGCCGACGTCGATCGTCGTCACTTCGAGATTGGATGGCTGGAAATTCTCGGTGCCGCCGTCGAAGGGTGATTCCATCAGCGATTGCGTCAGCTGCAGGATGCCGCGAACCGGATTGTCGGCCAGGTGCGGATAGGCCGCGTGGCCCTGCACGCCGTGCACCGTGATCCTGCCCGACACCGACCCGCGCCGACCGATCTTGATCATGTCGCCGAGCCGGTCCGGATTGGTCGGTTCGCCCACCAGGCAGGCGTCCCACCGCTCGCCGCGTTCGGCGGCCCACTGCAGGAGCTTGGTCGTGCCGTTGATGGCGGGACCTTCCTCGTCGCCGGTGATCAGGAAGGAGATCGATCCCTTCGGCGCACCGTGCTTCTCGATATGGCGGGCAACCGCGGCCACGAAGCAGGCGATTCCGCCCTTCATGTCCACCGCGCCGCGGCCAAACAGTTCGCCGCCCGATATCTCGGCGGCGAAGGGTGCGTGCGTCCATGCGGCTTCGTCGCCGACAGGCACGACGTCGGTATGCCCCGCGAACATCAGATGCGGACCGTCGCTGCCGAGACGCGCATAGAGGTTCTCGATATCCGGCGTGCCCGGCTCCGTCGCCAGCACCTTGTCCACCTTGAAGCCGAGCGGCGAGAGCATCGCGTCCAGCGCCGTCAGCGCGCCGCCTTCGGCGGGCGTCACGGAGGGGCAGCGGATCAGGGTCTGAAGATTGGCGACGGGATCGGTAGCGGTCATGAAACTGGAGGTATCCGGCGGTAGTGGCAAAGAAAAGGCAAGGTGAAGTTGTGCGCGGCGAAATCCGCCGCCGGGTCTTGCCGGGCCTACCCCCGGCAAATGTCGTCCGGCGCCGGGGGGCGGCGCCGGAGAAAGGGGCAGGCTTAGTCGCGCAGCAGTTCGTTGATGCCGGTCTTCGAGCGGGTCTTCTCGTCCACCGTCTTGACGATCACAGCGCAGTAGAGATGCGGCGCGGCAAGACCGTTCGGCATCGTGGCGTTGCCGGATGGCATGGAGCCGGCGACGACCACTGAGTAAGGCGGGACTTCGCCGTACATCACTTCGCCGGTGGCGCGATTGACGATCTTGGTCGACTTGCCGATGTAGACGCCCATGCCGAGAACCGAACCCTCGCGGATGATGCAGCCTTCGACGACTTCCGAGCGGGCGCCGATGAAGCAGTTGTCTTCGATGATGGTCGGGCCGGCCTGCATTGGCTCGAGCACGCCGCCGATGCCGACGCCGCCGGAAAGATGCACATGCTTGCCGATCTGCGCGCAGGAGCCGACGGTGGCCCAGGTGTCGACCATCGTGCCCTCATCGACGAAGGCGCCGAGGTTGACGAAGGACGGCATCAGTACGACGTTCTTGGCGATGTAGGCGGAGCGGCGCACCACGCAGTTCGGCACGGCGCGGAAGCCGGCGGCGCGGTACTCGTTCTCACCCCAGTTTTCGAACTTGGAAGGCACCTTGTCCCACCAGGTCGAGTTGCCCGAGCCGCCCTTGACGACTTCCATGTCATTGAGGCGGAAGGAGAGTAGGACGGCCTTCTTGAGCCACTGATTGACCTTCCAGACGCCATCGGCGCCGCGTTCGGCGACGCGCGCCTTGCCGCCGTCGAGAAGTTCGAGCGCGGCCTCGACCGCATCGCGTACTTCGCCCTTGGTCGAGGTGCTGACGCTGTCGCGGTTGTCGAAGGCGGTTTCGATGGTCTTTTCGAGGGAGGAAAGGTCGGTGGCGCTCATGAGAATTCCTTAAACTTCGATCTTTATCGTGGAGGCCGAAGCCTCCGGGAATTGTGATTGGCGGGATGCGATCTGCTCTATCGCATGCAGGGCTAAAATGGAATGATTTTTCGGGGCGGGATCGATCTCCCGATCACAGGCATGAAACGACACAACGGCAGCGTTTGCCGGCGGTACTGAAAGGCATTGCAGGACATGGCAAAGGGTAAGAACGGCAGGCTGCGGCGCAAGGATGGCGTCTGGGATCCGTTGAAGACGAGCGAGACCGACCGGCAGCGCGCGGAAGCCGTGCCGAAGACGCCGCAGACGCTTTCGCCTGCCTATCGCCTTGCCTATGCCGACGAGGATTTCCTGTGCCGCGAGGAACTGCGGCCGATCCGGCTGCAGCTCGAGCTGATGAAGCCGGAAATGCTGCTGACGGAGCGCGGCATCAAATCAACAGTCGTCATGTTCGGCGGCGCCCGTATCCCGGCGCCCGGCCAGAGCGCCTGGGCGGCGCGCAACGAAACCCAGCGCGCCAATCTGGAGGCGGCGTCCGTCTATTACGACGAGGCCCGCAAGTTCGCGCGGCTCTGCTCGAAATACGCCGCCGGCTTCGATTTCCACGAATATGTCGTCGTCACCGGCGGCGGCCCCGGCGTCATGGAGGCCGGCAACCGCGGCGCTGCCGACGAGGGCGCGCCCTCGATCGGCCTCAACATCGTGCTGCCGCACGAGCAGGCACCGAACGTCTACGTGACGCCGGAGCTCAGCTTCAACTTCCACTACTTCGCCATCCGCAAGATGCACTTCATGGTACGCGCCAAGGCTATCGCCGTCTTCCCAGGCGGCTTCGGCACCATGGACGAATTCTTCGAATGCCTGACGCTGATCCAGACCGGCCGCATGGAAAAGATGCCGCTCATCCTCTTCGGCGAAAAATTCTGGAAGAGCATCATCAATTTCGAGGCTCTCGCCGAATTCGGCACCATCGCCCCTGACGACGTCAAGCTGATCAGCTTCGTCGACACTGCCGATGCCGCCTGGAAGATCATCCAGGAATTCTACGAGCACCCGGAATAGGGGCTCAGGGGGCGTCGCCGGCCTTCTTCGGCCGGCCGCCCTTGGCGCCGTTCGCCCGGCTCGCCGCCGCCTTCGCGGCTGAGCGGGATTGCCCGCCACGGCGTTGCGCCTCCATGAAACTCTTGGTGCCGAACACGCCGTTCATCAGACCTGAAATCGTATAGTCGGCATCAAGGCTTTCCCAGTGAAGGCCGGTCTCTCCAAGCAGTTCGACTTCCGCAAGCTCGGCTACGGTCGCGTCTTCCAAGCCCTGCAAGGCCCTTGCGGGGAAGATGAACGATGCGCCATTGGTGAAATCGAGGATGATGCGCTCCGAAGCGGCGTCGAAGCGGACCGATATGGGTATCGGTCGCTCGGCACGCTCGGCCTCCCAGCGTTGCTTTGCCTGTGCGAGTTCGGTGTCCGTTATCTTGCTCGTAGACATGCTGAAAAAATAACCCAACAACTTGGGTATTTCAATTGCACGAAAAAAGCCCGCCGCGATCGTCGCGGCGGGCTCCCTCATCGGCTGTGTCTCGTCTTACAGGAACGGGCGTTCCGGCATGTCGGCGATCGAGATCGCGCCGTCCTTGTTGGTGTCCATGCGCGTGAAGAACTTGTCGAAGGCGGCTTCGGCTTCCTGCTTGGAAATCTGGCCGTTCTCGTCGGTGTCGATCCGCTGCATGACCATGAATTCGCGGATCATGCCCGGGCCGCGCATGCCGTGGCGGCCAGGGCCGCGGTCGGCTTCGCCCTGCGGCGGTGCAGGCTGGCCTGCGTCGGCGTCAGCCGGCGGGGGGGCGGGCGGGGCATCGTCATCGGCCGCCATGTCGTCGGCGGGCGCCTTGATCTTTGCCATCTGCGCTTCGTGATACTTGCGGATCTCGCCCGGCGTCAGCGAGCCATCCTTGTCGGTGTCGATCGCGGCGAAGATCGTTTCCATGCCGTTCTTGGCTTCGTCCTTGGAAACCTGGCCGTCCTTGTTCGTGTCGAACTGCTGCAGCATGCGAACGAACACGACCTCGCGCATCATCGGACCGCGTGGCCCGCCACCCATCATCGCATGGTGCGGTTTGGGCGGATGCTTGTGCTTGTCGCCAGGCGCGGCAACACTGGTGCCGGCTGCGGCACCGACGATCAGGACGGAGGAGAGTGCGGCCAGTATCAGCTTGTTCCGAGACATATGAATTCCTTTCAGTGTGTAATCTCATTGGGGATCACAGACGAAAAGGTAGGGCCGGTGGCACGGATTGCCCAATTAAACATCGGTAAGCTGGATGAAACTTTCGTAACCTAGTAGATGATCTTCTCAAGAAAATCAGTGAGATCGTCGGTCACGAAGTCGATGTGATCGTCCTCGCCGCTGGTCTTTTCCCACCATTCGACGACCGTATCCTCGAGGTTATTCGGAACGAGCAGAACCGTCTGCATGCCGAGCGCCTTGGGCACCTTGAGATTGCGCGGCAGGTCCTCGAACATCGCCGCCTTCGCCGTTTCCACGCGCTTCAGCTGCGTGAACTTGTCATAGGTTTCCTGCGCGGGTTTCGGCACGAATTCGGCGGCGACGATATCGAAGATGTCGTCGAAATGATCGAGAATGCCGAGCGCGCCTGCCGCCATCTCCGCATGCTTGACGCTGCCGTTGGTGAAGATGAACTTGCGCCCGGGCAGCGCCTTGATCGCCTCGCCGAGATCAGGCTGCGCCGTCAGGCTGGAATAGTCGATCGCATGCGCCTTCTCGAGGAAGTCGTTCGGATCGACCCCGTGATGGATCATCAGCCCCTGCAGCGTCGTGCCGTGATCGTAGTAATACTGTTTCTGCAGCTTGCGCGCCTCGTCCCGCTCCATCTGCAGCAGCGTCGAGACATAGGCCGTCATGTTCTTGTCGATCTGCGCGAACAGGTTGACGTGATGCGGATAGAGCGTGTTGTCGAGGTCGAACACCCACTCTGTCACGTGCGAGAAATCTGTCTTGGAGGGGGCGCGATCTATCTTGCTCATGTCTGCCTTATGACATGCGCGGCGTTCGATTGAAATCTGGAATGCGACCATTCACGCCGCACGATTGATACGCCGCATCAGGCGCAATAGGCTCGGCCCCGACAAACGAGGAGAGAGATCATGAACCAGGCGGAAAAGGCAAAGGCATTCGAGGCGCTGCACCGGAAAGGCGATCCGGTCGTTCTCTACAATATCTGGGATGCGGGAACCGCGAAGGCCGTGACCGAAGCAGGCGCCAGGGCGCTGGCGACGGGAAGCTGGTCCGTTGCCGCGGCCCAGGGCTATGGCGACGGCGAAAAGATCCCGATGGAAGCGTTGGTCGCCACCACCCGCCAGATCACCGCCGTCAACGACCTGCCGCTTTCCGTCGATTTCGAGGGCGCTTATTCCACCGATCCGACCGGTGCGGCAAACAATGTCGAACAGCTGGTAGACGCCGGTGCCATCGGCATCAATTTCGAGGATCAGCTGGTCGGCGGCGATGGACTGCACCCGGTCGAGAAACAGGCCGCCCGCATCCGCGCCATCCGCGAGATGGCGGACCGTCGCGGCATTGCGTTCTTCATCAATGCGCGCACGGACCTGTTTCTGCGTGAAGGCGATCTTTCGAAGCATGCCGGGCTGGTGGAAGAGGCTATCGAGCGCGGCAAGGCCTACGCAGCAGCCGGTGCCGATGGCTTCTTCGTACCCTGGCTGATCGATGAAGCGCTGATCGAGAAGATCTGCGCCGCGTCGCCGCTGCCTGTTAACATCGTGATGCGACCGGGCGCGCCGGACGTGAAGACGCTGGCGAAGCTCGGCGTCAGCCGTGTCAGCTACGGGCCGGGGCCATACAGGGCGATGATGGAGAAGCTGAAGGAAGCCGCGGCGGCGGTGTACGGAGCCCAATAAGATAGACCCCTCCCCACAAGGGGGAGGGGCTAACTTGTGGCGCCCTCAGCGCCATCTCATACCATCGGCGTCTGTTGAGACGCTTCGGTTTCGTAGAGAGGGTAAGCCCAGCAAGCCCCTCCCCCTTGTGGGGAGGGGTTGGGGAGGGGACTTCATCCGATCTCAGAAGGAAAAGCGACCGCCCTTACGGAACGATCAGCGTGCCCGCACCGTGCTCGGTGAAGATTTCGAGCAGGACGGAATGCGCGGTCTTGCCGTTCAGGATGACGACACCCTGAACGCCTGCCTTGATCGCATCGATGCAGGTCTCGACCTTCGGGATCATGCCGCCGGAAATCGTGCCGTCGGCGATCAGCGCATGCGCCTGCGAGACCGAGAGTTCCTTGATCAGGTTGCCCTGCTTGTCGAGCACGCCGGGGACGTCGGTGAGGAACAGCAGGCGCGTCGCGTTGAGCGCGCCGGCAATCGCGCCGGCGAAGGTATCGGCGTTGATGTTGTAGGTCGCGCCGTCGCGGCCCGGAGCAACCGGGGCGATGACGGGGATCATTTCCGAACGTGCGAGAAGGTCGATCAACGTGCGGTCGACTTCCACGACTTCGCCGACGAAGCCGAGATCGAGAACGCGCTCGATGTTCGAATCCGGGTCCTTGATCTTCTTCTGCGCCTTTTCGGCGAAGACCATGTTGCCGTCCTTGCCGCAGAGACCGATCGCCCATTCGCCCGTCTGGTTGATCAGGGCGACGATTTCCTTGTTGATCGAGCCGGCGAGAACCATTTCGACGATCTCGACCGTCTTGGCGTCGGTGACGCGCAGGCCGCCTTCGAATTTCGATTCGATGCCCATCTTCGTCAGCATCGCGCCGATCTGCGGGCCGCCGCCATGGACGACGATCGGGTTGACGCCGGATTGCTTGAGAAGGGCGATATCGCTCGCGAAAGCCTTGCCGAGCTCGGGATTGCCCATCGCATGGCCGCCGTATTTCACGACGATCGTCTTGTTCTCGTAACGCTGCATGAAGGGCAGGGCCTGTGCCAGCAGCCGTGCCTGAGTTTCGCTTTCGGTCTCGATCATGGGATACCCCGCAGAATTGATGGCGGCCTTTTATCGCAAGTTTTTGACAGATGGAATAATCCAGAGCGCAATAGTTTGCCGTATGGGGGGTGTCTTGCAAATTGGCCCGTGAAGCCTTCTGCTGAGACATGGGGTGATTTGAGGGATAGCGGCATGACGAGTGAGGAAGTCGCGCAGTTGATCGGCCGCGTTGCGATCGGCGATCGCAAGGCCTTTGCCGCGCTTTATCGGGAAACGAGCCCGAAACTTTTTGCCATATCTTTGCGTATTCTGAGGGACAGGCCCGAGGCGGAAGAAGCACTGCAGGAGACCTACATGAAGATCTGGCTGCGCGCATCGGTCTATGCGGCCACGAGTGGCGCCCCGTCGCCCTGGCTGGCTGCAATAGCGCGCAATCAGGCGATCGACCTGATGAGAACCCGCAAGCCTGTCGCAGATGAACTGGATACCGCGTATGACCTCGCCGATGATGAACCCGATCCAGAGACACAGACTGTGATAAAGGATGAGGGAAGGCGGATTGACACCTGCATGGAAGAGTTGGAAGCTGATCGCGCAGTGGCAGTGAAACGGGCTTATGTCGAAGGGCTGAGCTATCAGGAACTGGCCGATCAGTTTGGCATCCCCTTGAACACGATGCGCACCTGGCTGCGACGCAGCCTCTTGAAGCTGAGAGAGTGCATGGAACGATGACATCGTCGGATCAAAGCAAGGGAGGCCGCTCCCGTGATGAAGTGCTCGCCGGCGAGTATGTTCTTGGTGTTCTCTCTTTTCAGGATCGTCGTGTCGTGGAGGAGCGTATGCGCCGCGACCGGCAGTTCGCCGCGATCGTCAGTCGCTGGGAAACCAATCTTTCCGCCTTCAACGACGATTACGATGTCGCCAGTCCGAGCCAGGAGACTTTCAAGCAGATCGAGGCCCGCCTTTTCGGGGCGTCGGCTGCTGCTCCGGCACCAAGGGGATTGTGGCATTCGGTGGTGTTTTGGCGGTCGCTGGCCGCCGTGTCGCTCGTCGTGACCGCGGCGTCGCTGGTTCTCGCCTTCGTGTCCGTCTCTCCCCCGAAAGCGGGCGCTCCGCTTCTGGCCGAACTCTCGGCTCCGGGCAGCCAGGTCAACCTGCTGGCGTCCTACGATGCTGAGAACGGCCGTATGCGGCTCATTCCGGTCGCCTCCGGACATCAGGAGGAAAAATCGCTCGAACTCTGGCTTGTGCCGACCGAAGGCGCGCCGAAATCGCTCGGCGTATTCGCGACCGGACAGGGGGCGGATAGCGAGCTCGTCATCCCCGCCGATCTGCGCGGCGCGATCGGTGCCGGCACCACCTTCGCCGTCAGTCTCGAGCCTTTCGGCGGTTCGCCCACCGGCGTGGCGACAGGCCCGATCCTCGCCAGCGGCATCGCGCGCCGGCCCTGATTCTTTTCTGAAACTATTTTCACGACCCTCCCGTAGATCCTTCCGTCCCCGCAGCATCAGGCATTCAGCCGATACTGGACAGCGGACCGAGGAGGATAACAGTCATGATCAAGTCCGCATTGCGCACCACGGCAATTGCCGTCGCCGTCTCCGCAATCGCCTTCGCGGCGCAAGCCAAGAACCCGATGGTTGGTGGCGCCGCCATGTATCCCACCAAGAACATCGTCGAAAACGCCGTCAACTCGAAGGATCACACGACGCTCGTTGCCGCCGTCAAGGCGGCCGGCCTGGTCTCTACGCTTGAAGGCAAGGGACCCTTCACCGTCTTCGCGCCGACCAACGAGGCTTTCGCGGCATTGCCGGCCGGCACGGTCGACATGCTGCTGAAGCCGGAAAACAAGGCGAAGCTGACGAAAATCCTAACCTGCCATGTCGTGGCAGCCGATGCCATGTCGAAGACCGTCGCCAAGATGATCAAGGATGACGGCGGCGAGCACGACATCAAGACGGTCGGCGGCTGCGTGCTGAAGGCCAAGGAAAGCATGGGCAAGATCACGCTCACCGACGAGAACGGCACCGTCGCGCATGTGACGATCGCCGACGTCAAGCAATCGAATGGCGTGATCCACGTCGTCGACAAGGTTCTGCTGCCGAAGATGTAAAGAGTACAATCAGCAGAATTAGGGGCGCCCCTTGCCCGATCCCCGGGGGCGCCTCTTTTTCATTTCCAGTTGGCGACGCCCACCGTCTGCGCGATCGCTTCTCGAAGATCGTCGAGTCCCTCGCTCTTTTCCGATGACGTCGCGATGATGCCAGGGAAGGCCGCGGGACGTTTCTTGATCTTCTCGGCTGTTTCGGCGAGCAGCTTTACCACCGCCGGCGGCTTGATCTTGTCGGTCTTCGTCAGCACCACTTGGTAGGACACGGCGGCCTTGTCGAGCAGATCCAGCACCTCGTCGTCGTTCTTCTTGATGCCGTGGCGACTATCGATCAGAACGTAGACGCGTTTCAGCGTCGCGCGGCCGCGCAGGTAATCGAACACCAGCTTCGTCCAGGCATCGACATGGTCCTTGGGCGCCTGCGCATAGCCGTAGCCCGGCATGTCCACCAGCGCCATCGGCGGCAGATCGCCGGCCTCGCCGGAAAAGCCTTCGGGCACGAAATAGTTGAGCTCCTGCGTGCGGCCGGGCGTATTCGAGGTGCGCGCCAGCCCCTTGTGGCCGACAAGCGCATTGATCAGCGACGACTTGCCGACATTCGACCGGCCGGCGAAGGCCACTTCCGCAGGTCCTTCCGGCGGAAGGAACTTCATGGACGGCACGCCGCGGATGAAGATCCACGGACGCCCGAAGAGCGGCTTGTCGTTGTTGTCGGTCATTCGGCCTTTTCCAGCGCGTCAAATTCCAAGAGGGTATGGCATTCAGGTTTCAGGCGATTTTGTCAACCGGCGGTTCCGAGATGAACCGTCACGAAGACGACCCTGAAAAAGAGAAAGCCCCGGCGAACCGGGGCTTTTCGTCATTTGTCCGCTGGTGCCGGCTTTCGCTTGAACAGGTTCTTCAGGTTGCTGAACAGCTCGACCTTCACCCCGTGGCGGCGCATGATCACCGCCTGCTGGATGACCGAAAGCGTGTTGTTCCAGGCCCAGTAGATGACCAGACCGGCCGGGAAGCTTGCCAGCATGAAGGTGAAGACCAGCGGCATCCAGTTGAAGATCATCGCCTGCGTCGGATCGGGAGGTGTCGGGTTCATGCGCATCTGCAGGAACATCGTTACACCCATGATCAGCGGCCAGACGCCGAGATGCAGGAAGGTCGGAGCCGCGAACGGCAGCAGGCCGAACAGGTTGATGAACGAGGTCGGATCGGGTGCCGAAAGGTCCTGGATCCAGCCGAAGAACGGTGCGTGGCGCATCTCGATGGTGATGTAGATCACCTTGTAGAGCGAGAAGAAGATCGGGATCTGCAGCGCGATCGGCCAGCAGCCGGCGATCGGGTTGATCTTTTCTTCCTTGTAGAGCGCCATGGTCGCCTGCTGCAGCGCCATGCGGTCGTCGCCGAACTTCGCCTTCAGCTCTTCCATCTTCGGCTGCACGCGCTTCATGTTCGCCATCGAAGCGTACTGCTTGCTGGCGAGCGGGAAGAACAGCGCCTTGACGACGATCGTGGTCATCAAGATCGCGACGCCGAAGTTGCCGAAGTAACGGAAGAAGAAGTCCATCAGTTTGAACATCGGCTTCGTCAGGAAGTAGAACCAGCCCCAGTCGATCAGGCGATCGAAACGCGGAATCTGGTAGGAAGCCTCGTAACCGTCGATGACGGGAACTTCCTTGGCGCCGGCGAAGACGAGGTTCTTGAGCTCGACCGACTGGCCGGGCGCGACGCTGACGGCGTTCTGCTTGTAGTCGGCCTGGAAGCGCGGCTGCCCATCCGTGAAGTGGCTGAAGCGTGCGTCATAGGCGGTCGTCTGCGGCGGAATGATCGTTGCCGCCCAATATTTGTCGGTGATGCCAAGCCAGCCGCCGGTCGCGGTCGCCGGCGTTACGGCTTCCTTCTCGACTGCAGAGTACTTGCTTTCGATCAGGCCGTCGTCGCCAATCACGCCGATGAAGCCTTCATGCAGCACGTAGGTCGAGGCGACTGCCGGCTTGTTGTAGCGTGTCACGCGGCCGTAGGACGAGAGAGCAGCCGCTGCATCGCCGGCATTGGTGATCTTGTCGGTGACGGTGAACATGTAGTGATCGTCGACCGAGATCGTGCGGGCGAAGGTGATGCCCTTGTCGTTGGTGTAGGTCAGCGTAACCGGGGTCTTCTCGGTCAGCTTCGCGCCCTCGGGCGCCGTCCAGACGGTCGAGGGGCCCGGAACGCTGCCGGTCGCCGCGTCGCCGATATAGCCGAGTTCGGCGAAGTAGCCGTCCTTGGTTTCCGACGGGCTGAACAGCGTGATGATCGGGCTCGAGTCGTCGACGGTCTCATGGTAGCCCTTGAGCTTCAGGTCGTCGAGGCGGGCGCCGGCGAGGTTGATCGAGCCGGAGAGCGACTGCGTGTCGATGATGACGCGCGGGTTCTTGGCAAGCGCGTCGGCAAGCGAGGTCGTCGCCGCTGCCTGGCCGGTCGGAGCGGAACCGCTCGGCTGCGCGCCACCGGCGGCCGGCGCGTTGTGCGTCTGCTCGGTCGCCTGTTGCGCCTTCTGTGCCTGCTCGGCCTTGCGCTGCGCTTCGATGCGCGGGTTCATGTAAAGGAATTGCCACCCGAGAACGATCAGCACGGAGAGGGCGATCGCAATGAAGTAGTTGCGGTTGTTTTGCATCATACGTTCCTGGGGCGGCCGTCTCCGGACCGCTTGTGTTTCGGCTTCGTCTCGACGCGAGCCTTGAGCTCAGCGGCTAATTCTTTGAAGGATGCTTGGAGCACGTCCCTTCGCGCGACAACCACATAGTCGTGTCCGGGCTGCATTGCAAACCCTGCATGAAGTCGCACCGCCTCTTTGAGGCGCCGCCGCATGCGGTTTCTCTCGACCGAGTTACCATGTTTCTTGGTGACGGTGAAGCCGACGCGGGCTTCGGTATCGGGTTCCTTCCTGTCGAGCACCTCGAGAAGGAAGAAGCCGCCCCTGCGTTTTTCGCCATTGCGAACAGCAAGAAACTGCGGGCGGTTTTTCAACCGCCCGGCAGTCTTTTTCAATTCCTGGGTCGTCGGTTCGCCCGCCATCTGATCGGGCAATTCCGGCCTTAGGCCGAAAGACGCTTGCGGCCGCGACCGCGGCGAGCAACGATGACCTTACGGCCGCCCTTGGTAGCCATACGTGCACGGAAACCGTGGCGACGCTTGCGAACAAGCTTGGATGGTTGGTAGGTACGCTTCATTTATTTTAATCACCGCGGAGTGCGGCCCTTCTTGAATTTGCATATTGCAAGGAGCGTTGTTTTTCGAACGGGCGAGGCTATCAAAAGCCTTATATGACCGGACGTGCGGCGGCTTATACGGATGAAGGCGGCCAAAGTCAATTACGTGCGGGAAACGCCCGCCGAAGGGAAACCGGGCCAGCGCTCCCGCCCGCCCTTAACGACTGTGACAGGCGTTGATGCGGGCTCGAAGAGCGGCAAATCCATCAAGATCAACCGAAGCGCGTGCCGCATTGAAAAGCGCCGAAGAAATGCACGTAAAAATTTGCATCGAGCGACTAAGCGCGGGTAATTTCTAGTAGTGCCGCCAGCGCTCATCTGAAATTCAACGTTAATTTATTTGGGCCAAATTTAGCCATCGGCCAACTACGTGTGTTCCTGGCCTCGACGGCTCCAGGGGGGATGTTTCATGAAGATCAAAGGTAAGATCAATCTGCTTGTGTCGGCCATGTGTGGCGTGGCGCTGCTGATCGGCGCGACCGCATTGTGGGCGGTCAACCAATACGACCATAACCTGTCGGCCTACGAGGACGCGTCCGACCGCGCTTATGCCGGCGAACAGCTGAACCGCTACGTGACGGCCACCGTCATGGAAGCGCGCGGCATCTACAGCGCGCCCACGACCAAGGAAGCCGCGGCATTCGCCAAGGGTATTCTCTCCAACCTGGACAGGATCGACGAAGTCATCGCCAAATGGGCGCCGCTCGTTCCGGAAGACCAGAAAGCCGCCTTCGCCAAGCTCGGCGACCGCGCCAAGGAGTTCCGTACCTTCCGTGCCGAAACCGCGCGCCTCGGCACCGAAGTCAGCCCGCAGGCTGCCAACGAGCAGGGCAACAACGAAGCCAACCGCGCCAACCGCAAGGCGTTTCAGGCCGAGATCGACGCTGTCGTCGCAACCGACAAGGCGACGCTCACCGCGGTCGACCAGCAGGTCGACCGCTTCCGGACATCCGTTCTCTGGCTGGTCCTGACGATAACCGGCCTCGGCATCCTCGCCGGCGTCGCCATGGGTCTTTACATCGGCACCGTGCATCTGAGTGGCCCGATCAACCGCCTGACCCAGGCGATCAAGAACGTCGCCGACGGCAACTTCGACGCCGAGGTGCCGTTTGCCGGTCGCCAGGACGAAATCGGCGAGATGGCCGCGACCGTCGCCGTGTTCAAGGAAAACGGTCTTGCCGTCCGCCGCATGAATGCCCAGGAAGCCGCCATGCGCGCCAAGAGTGACGACCTGCAGTCGAGCATGTCCGTCGTCGTGGCCGCTGCCGCCGCCGGCGACTTCAGCCGCCGCATCGACAAGGATTACGGCGACGAGAGCCTCAACCAGTTCGCCAGCAACATCAACAACTTGCTCTCGGGCGTCGACAGCGGCGTCGGCGAGACCCGCCGCGTCATCGCCAAGCTATCGGAAGGCGATCTGACGCAGACCATGCGCGGCAATTTCCAGGGCGCCTTCGCCGAGCTGCAGCAGAACGTCAACAACACTTTCGAAACGCTGCAGACGACGATGCGCGAAGTGCGCGAGACGGCCGAGACCTTCCACGGCAACACCAACGAGTTGCGTGCCTCGAGCGACGACCTGTCGAAGCGCACCGAGCAGCAGGCCGCGGCGCTGGAGCAGACCTCCGCCGCGCTCGACCAGATCACCGCCGTCGTCAACAACTCCACCGAGCGCGCTCAGGAAGCCACCGTCATGGTGTCGGCCGCCAAGGACGATGCCGGCAAGTCCGGTATCGTCGTGCGCAACGCTGTCGAAGCCATGGGCCGCATTGAGCAGGCGTCGATGGAGATCAGCCAGATCATCAACGTCATCGACGAGATCGCCTTCCAGACCAACCTGCTGGCGCTCAACGCCGGCGTCGAGGCGGCCCGCGCCGGCGAGGCCGGCAAGGGGTTTGCCGTGGTTGCCCAGGAAGTGCGCGAACTCGCCCAGCGTTCGGCAACGGCCGCCAAGGACATCAAGGGCCTGATCACCAAGTCCGGCGACGAAGTGCAGGTCGGCGTCAAGCTGGTTCAGGAGACCGGTGCGGCGCTCTCGGCGATCGAAAAGCGCGTCAATGCCATCAACGATCACATCCATTCGATCGCCACGGCAGCCAAGGAGCAGTCGACGGGCCTGAAGGAAGTCAACACCGCCGTCAATCAGATGGACCAGGTGACCCAGCAGAACGCCGCGATGGTCGAGGAAACCTCCGCCGCGACCCACAAGCTCTCGGCCGAAGCAGACAGCCTCGTTCGCCTCATCTCGCGCTTCAGGGTTTCCAATGCACCGGCGGCGGCACCCGTGGCCGTGGCCAGCCGCGGAGATTATCGCCCCGTCGCCTCGCCGGCCCGCCGCGCCATGGGCACCGTCGCCCGCGCGTTCAGCGGCAATGCTGCGCTCGCCGATCAGAACTGGGAAGAGTTCTGATCTTCCCGACGATCACTTTGCGAACGCCGCCTCCGGGCGGCGTTCTTTTTTGCCGCATCGCGAAGATTTGAAAGCGCTGAAGGATAAGTCTAGGATAAAACACTGACATGGCGCCAATCGCGCGAGCGGACGAAAGACATGCCTGACCACAATCCCGGCGACGGTTTGACAGCAGACAAGGCGACGGCACCCGAACTCGGCCAGGATGCTGTGCGCCCGTTCGGCCGCTTCGCCGGCCTTTCCGGCAAGCTGCTATGGCTGACCGTCATCTGCATCATGCTCGCCGAAGTGCTGATCTTTTTCCCGTCGGTTGCCAATATGCGCCTGCGCTGGCTGGACGAGCGGCTGAATGCCGCCGCCGCCGCGGCGCTCGTCATCGATGGTCTGCAGCCGGTCGATCTGCCGCGCGCGCTGCAGAAGGAAACGCTGATGGCCACGCACACCAAGGCGATCGTTCTGCGCAAGGACGGTACCTCACGGCTATTGGCGACCGCCGACATGCCGAATTCGGTCGACGCGCAATATGACCTGACGGACGTTCCGCCTATGACGGCGATCCGCGATGCGCTCGACACCCTGATCTTCGGCGGCGACCGGATGATCCGCGTCTATGGTCCTGTGCTCGATACCAATACCGGCGTCGAGGTGCTGATGAAGGACAAGTATCTGCGCAACGCGATGCTCGTCTATTCGCGCAACGTGTTTCTGCTCTCCATCCTCATCGCGCTCTTCACCGCGACGCTCGTCTTCTTCGCGATCGATAGAATCCTGATTCGCCCGATCCGCAAGCTCACCGGCAGCATGCAGCAGTTCTCGAGCGATCCTGAAAATCCGCAGCATATCTTCGTGGGCGATGGCGGCCGCGACGAACTGGCGCTCGCCGGCCGGCATTTGACGTCGATGCAGCTGGAGCTGCAGAAGACGCTGAAGCAGCAGCGCAATCTTGCAGCACTCGGCCTTGCCGTCTCCAAGATCAATCACGACATGCGCAACATCCTCGCCTCGGCACAGCTGATGTCCGACCGCCTTGTCGATGTCGACGATCCCATGGTGAAGGCCTTCGCGCCCAAGCTTTTGCGCACCATCGACCGAGCTGTCGGCTATACGACCGAAGTCCTTTCCTATGGCCAGGCAAGCGAATCGGCCCCGCGCCGGCGCCGCCTCAGCCTCTACGAGCTGACGCAGGACGTGAAGGACATGCTGGCGATCGACGCGGAAAGCGGCGTGGAGTTCATCGAGCAGATGGCGCCCGATCTGGAGGTCGATGCCGACAGCGAACAGCTCTTCCGCGTCATCCACAATCTCTGCCGCAACGCCCTGCAGGCGCTGGCCATGCCGCGCACCGGAGCGGGGGGCGTGAAACAGATCACCGTGTCCGCGCAGCGCGTCGGCAGCGTCGTCAGCATCACCGTGGACGATACCGGCCCCGGCATGCCCAGCAAGGCCCGCCAGAACCTCTTCGCCGCCTTCCGCGGCTCCGCCCGCTCGGGCGGCACCGGCCTTGGCCTCGCGATCGCCCGCGAGCTGGTACTCGCCCACGGCGGCACGATCGCCCTTGTGGAAAAGCCCTCCGTCGGCACCCAGTTCCGCATCGAGATCCCGGATCGTCCGGTTTCCCTGGAAGATTACCGCAGCCGCGCGCTTTCCGAGAAGTGACGCGGATTCCGTACGCCGGCTCAAATGTGCGAAAGGCGCGATTTTTTAAAAAAGCCTATTGCATTACCCGAAAGGACCCTCTAGAGAACCGCTCACGCCAGCGGGACACACCGCTGCAGACGCACCCGTAGCTCAGCTGGATAGAGCACCAGACTACGAATCTGGGGGTCAGGAGTTCGAATCTCTTCGGGTGCGCCACTTCTCTCTTCAGTGAATTCACCAGCACGATACGTCCGCTACGCGGGCCACGTTTTTCCGCGCGGGCTTTGATCTCTGCCGCGTATGCGGACAGGTCTCGGTGCTTTCACGATGCCCGCAGCAATCGAGTATGATTTATTCATACCGTGTGCTATAGTGTTCGGCGAGGTGTCCGATGGCCAACATTGAAAAGCGAACGATTAGCCTCCCTGGCGACCAGGCGGCTTTCATTGATGCCAAGGTGCAGGCCGGCGAATATGCTTCCGCCAGCGAAGTGATCCGCGCGGGTCTCCGGGCATTGCGGGAGCGTGATAAAGCCGTTGAGCGCTGGCTCAAGGGCGAGGTTGCCGCATCGTATGATGCGATGAAAGCCGATCCAGCACGAAGAGTATCCGTCGATACGGCCTTTGCTTCCGTTCGCGACCGTCACGCCGCGCGTGTGAAAGCCCATAAGTGATCGTGCGCGAAATTGTTCTTTCCCCAGAGACGAGCAGGCATCTTCTGCTGCTCTACGACTGGATCGCGGATCAGGCGTCTCCGGATATTACTCTGGCTTATGCGGGTCCGCTATTCGAAGAAAAGCGGAACTGATCTAGCGCCCGCGCCGCATCGACGATGCGGCAAGGCCGGCGGCGAAGGTGATGGCGGCGGCGGCGAGGCCGGCGCAGATCAGGCCGGCCGGCGTTATCCTGAAGCTCCCTTGTACGGTGATGTGCTCCCCGACGCGCATGTCGAAAACCGATTTGATCTCCTCGGGGTGCGAGGGGACGGGCAGCGTATCATCTTCCTCTTCCGCATGTGCCATTTCACGCTCCGGTGCTCAGCGGCTGCGGACCATTCCGCGCCGGGCACAGGATAGCATGGCGCCTTTCGAAATCCATCGCCCGCGACTTTCTCGGCAGGTTACGGCTCCTCGGATAGCCTGACGCAATGTTGCGCGGCCATGGTCGCGTCGATGGCGCGCATTCCGCGCTGCTTTGTCGTGCAATCGCGGTCCATGCGGCCGGAGGGAATATGCTGGGTAGTCTGGTTCGGGTGGTGGTCTTCTGCGGGTTTGCTGCGGTGCTTGGCGGTTGCGTGGATCATGCCAACGCGCCGCTCATCGTTCCGGTTGCCGCGCAGACCGATCCGCCGCTCAATTTCACCGGCGTCGCCCACACCATCTGCGTTGCGGACGGTAACTTCATGTACGCTGAGGCGCGCCGCCAATACGAACTGCGCGCCGGCATGACCAATATGCCCATCGACGCGGCCAACGAGGAAGCGACGGCCCGCGCCGCCGCCCGCCGCCAGTACGTGGCCTGCCTTTCCAGCCAGGGATATCGCACGGTCTACGATCGCTAGAACAGCGTCCTCATCACGCGCAATCGCCTGCAATCACGAGTGCCGGAGGCCGGCCTGCGGCGAGGAACCCGGGCGGTTGGGACGCATTGTCTTCATGTAAATCCGAAAGGAGGGTTTATCATGAAGATGTCTCGTATTGCGTTCCCTGCAGCCTCGCTTGGTGCCTTTCTGGCGATCGCGACCTGCGGACCTGTCATGGCGCAACAGATGCCCGTGCCGTCGGCCACTGCCGCCGTCGGCACCATGGAAATGGCCCAGAATACTCAGCAGCCGGGTTACTGGCACGGCTATCGCGGCTCGCGCACCGAGCGCGCCGGCACGCGCCTTCACGATGGTTACTGGTACCCGCTGGCAGCCTTCGGCGTCGAGCCGAGCACGACGGGCTCCATCGCCAGCCCGATGGCAAGGCCTATGGAGCGCCAGACCTATTGCCAGAACACTTTCGGCGGCACCAATGGCGACGGCAGCATGCCGTGCGACAACGGCTTCTGATTGATGTGATGAATGAGACCGAGCCGGATTCGCGGCTCGGTCTTTTTGATGTCGACGATCCTGGTGCGCCTCTCGGACATTTGGGGAGAGGCCGCAAATGCAGGGGCGCCGTTGCCTTCGAAAGTTTTGTTTTGCTCAATAAACCGACCGGATGATCGAAAATGCTGCAAAAATAGGCTCCCAAAGCAAATCTCATTTGCCAGCATTGCGTCTGATGCATTGCTGCGTTGCGGGAATTCTTCTGTTCCTGAGTAAAAGGATGGGCTACTTATCTTCTCGAAGGCAGCGCACTCCTCCTCCCAGCGCTCCTTCATCGGACTGACAACACTCCTCCTCCCAGTTGTCAGTCAGGATCAAGAGCCCGGTGCACCTCCTCCCGCGCCGGGCTCTTTTCTATTCGGCCCTTCGTTTTGAAACCTGTTGCCGATTCTCCCCATGCTTCCGCCCATTGCCTTGCACCGGCGCCACCGTTCCCGGCCTTGGTTTGACTTGCTCCGTTCACGCGGCCTATCTGAGGGCGGCCGAACGGGTACCGGAATTTGTTGGAGTGGGCATGATTGAGAAAACTCGTTCCGCGCGACGCGCATTGGCTGGCGCCGTGCTTGCCGCTGTTGTTCTCACCGGGTGCGGTGGCCGCCTGATCGGCGTCATGCAGCCAGCCGGCGTCTCGGCGTCGGCCAACTCCGCCGGTACCTCGAAGGTCGATCTCCTCGTCGCGACCACGCGCGCGCCGGACAAGGACCCCGCCGTCCTCTTCTCGGGCGAACGCGGCACCGGGCTTGCGGTAAACGCCGTCGAGGTCTCCATTCCGCCGGACGCCAATCGCAAGGTCGGTCAGGTGCAGTGGCCTAGCAAGCTGCCGGCCGATCCGCAAAAGGATTTCGTCACGGTCGCCGTCGATCCGCTGGAGGGCGAGCATGCCGGCGAGAAGTGGCTGAAGACGCATATGCCGAAAAGCCGTCGCGTGCTGATCTTCGTGCATGGCTTCAACAATCTCTACGAGGACGCCGTCTATCGCTTCGCGCAGATCGTTCACGATTCGCACGCGGACGTGGCGCCCGCCGTCTTCACCTGGCCGTCGCGCGGCAGCATCTTCGACTACAACTACGACAAGGAAAGCACCAACTACTCCCGCGATGCGCTGGAGGAGCTGCTGCGCCGCACCGCCGACAATCCCGCCGTCGACGACATCACCATCATGGCGCACTCCATGGGCACCTGGCTCACGGTCGAGGCGCTCAGGCAGATGGCAATCCGCGATGGCCGCGTGGCGCCGAAGATCAATAACGTCATCCTTGCCTCGCCCGATCTGGATGTCGATGTCTTCGGTCACCAGTTCGCGAGCCTCGGCAAGGACAAGCCGCATTTCACGATCTTCGTCTCGCGCGATGACCGCGCTCTGGCGCTCTCGCGCCGCATCTCCGGCAATGTCGATCGCCTCGGCCAGATCGATCCGTCGGTGGAGCCGTATCGCAGCAAGCTGGAAGCGGCCGGTATCACCGTTCTCGATCTCACCAAGCTCAAGGGCGGCGATCGCCTGAACCACGGCAAGTTCGCCGAGAGCCCGGAAGTGGTGAAGCTGATCGGCGACCGGCTGATCGCCGGGCAGGCGATCACCGATTCGCAGGTCGGCCTCGGCGAGGCTGTCGGCGCCGTGGCGATCGGCGCCGCGCAGACGGTCGGAAGTGCGGCAAGCGTCGCCGTCAGCACCCCGATCGCGATCTTCGACCCGCGCACGCGGCGCAACTACGATGCGCAGCTTAAGCGCCTCGGCCAGTCGGTGGAGAACACCGCGGGCTCGGTGGGCGATAGTGTTGGCGCGGGCATTCCGAACCAGTAAAATTTTCGTAGGAAAATGCCGCGGTTCTGATATATCACATGTGGAGGCGGTTGCCGTTCTGGCCACCGTGCGATGGGCGATGGCATCATGGAAGATACGAAGAAGACGGTTGCGGTTGTCGGTGCAGGTGTCATCGGCGCGGCGATTGCGTTTGAGTTGCAGCGTCGCGGCCTGCAGGTCACCCTGATCGACAAGGGCGAGCCGGGCAGGGGAACCTCCTACGGCAACATGGCGAGCGTGGCGCTGGATTTCGCCGCCGGTTCAGGCCCGTCCACATGGCGCAAGATCCCCGGCTGGTTGCTCGATCCCGAGGGGCCGGTATGGCTTCGACCCTCTTATGCGTTGAAAATGCTGCCTTGGTTCCTGCGTTTCATCTTGGCTGGCCGGCCGTCGCGGCTGCGGGAGATCGAGGATGCGGGCATGAGCCTGTCGGCGCATGCGCTGGCCGATTTCCGCGCCATGCTGTCGGCGATCGACGCACCCGGCCTGATGACGGACGAGGGCTGCCTTGCGATCTACGAAACCGAGGCGGAATTCGCCGGCGATCGCGGCCATGTCGAGATGATGCGCCGCTACGGCTTCCAGTTCGATGTGCTCGACGGCGGCGCCATTCGCGAGCTTGAGCCAACGCTGTCGCCCGCCATTCCCAAGGCCGTGCTGCTGCCCGACAACAAGTCGATCCGCAATCCCTATGAACTGGTGGTGAAGCTCGCCGCTTCCGCCCGCGCGCTGGGCGCGAGCTTCGTTTCCGGCGTGGTGCGCAACATCCAGAAGAGCGGCGATGGCACCGCTGTCGTCCTTCTGGAGGACGGACAGAGGATCACGAGCGACTTCGTCGTACTCGCCGCCGGCGTCCACACCCGCACCCTGGCCGAAAAGCTCGGCGAGCCGATCCCGCTCGAGACCGAGCGCGGCTATCATACCCAGATCATGAAGCCCGGTATCGACATGCGCTATTCCGTGATCTGGCCGCACCGCGCCTTCATGATCACGCCGACGGCGGGCGGCATCCGCGTCGGCGGCAATGTCGAACTCGCCGGCCTCGATGCCGCCCCCGATTTCCGCCGTCCGCGTGTGCTGGTTCGCCACGCGCAGCGCGCGGTGCCCGGCCTCAAGGTTGAGGACACCACGGAATGGATGGGCCATCGGCCATCGCTGCCGGATACGATCCCGATCATCTCGTCGTCGTCGAAGATGCCTGGCGTCTGGTACGCGACCGGCCACGGCCATCTCGGCCTCACCTATTCGGCAACGACAGCACGGCTGATCGCCGATATGGTGACAGGCGCCAAGCTCGCGGTCGACGTCACGCCGTTCCGTATCAACCGGTTCTAGAGAATATACGCTTCGATGGCGGCCTGGTCTGCCACGCTTGATTGGGAGTTGATTGATGAGATGGAAGCGCACGATCCAGCTGCTGGACGTTCACGCGGAAGGTGAGATCGGCAAGGTCGCGATTGGCGGCGTGCCGAAGATCCCGGGCGAAACGGTCGCGGCACAGCTGCATTGGCTGAACACGGATCCGAAGGGCCAGGAGCTGCGCCGCTTTCTTTGCCTAGAGCCGCGTGGAGCCCCTATCGGCTCCGTCAATCTGCTGCTGCCGGCCAAGCACCCCGATGCCGACGCCGCCTTCATCATCCTGCAGCCCGACCAGGCGCATGCAAGCTCGGGGTCGAACTCGATCTGCGTGACGACCGCACTGCTCGAATCCGGCATCGTCGAAATGCAGGAGCCGGAAACGGTGGTGACGCTGGAAACGGCGGCCGGCCTCGTCAAGGCCACCGCCACCTGCCGCGACGGGCGGTGCGAGAAGGTCAAGCTCACCATGGTGCCGTCCTTCGTGCACGAACTCGATGTCGAGCTGGACACGCCGCAATGGGGCAAGATCAAGCTCGATCTCTGCTATGGCGGCATCTTCTACGCGCTTGTTGACGTGGATCAGATCGGCTCGAAGATCGAGAAGGCGAATGCCGCGACGCTGGTGCAGGCCGGTATGGTCATCAAGGACCTGATCAACCGCAGCATTCCTGTCGTCCATCCCGAGATCCCGGCGATCTCGGGCGTCGCCTATGTGATGTTTCGCGATCTCGAAGCTGATGGCACCGTGCGAACCTGCACGACCATGTGGCCGGGTCGGGCCGACCGTTCGCCCTGCGGCACGGGCAATTCCGCCAACCTCGCGACGATGCATGCGCGCGGCAAGGCGAAGGTGGGCGACAGCTTCAAGTCGCGCTCGATCATCGATTCCGAATTCGAGGTCGGTCTTATCGCCGAAACCGAGGTTGCCGGTCGCCCGGCGATCATCCCGACCATCACCGGCCGCGGCTTTACCTTCGGCCTTTCGCAGGTGGCGCTCGATCCCTTCGATCCGCATCCACTTGGTTTCGCGCTTACGGATGTCTGGGGTCCGCAGGCCGGCGATATCTGACGTTCAGTAGTCGAACGGGTCGGCTTCGCCTTTCGGGGAGGCGTGGTCGCCCGTCTTCTTCGGGTAGATCACGCCCTTGCGCAGGATGATATTGCCGTAGAGCCTCGGCTCGCTGGTCTGGATGATGGCGTGGGCTGCGCGCACGCGGCCGTAGAAATCAGGGCCGATCAACGGAACGACGTCCCGGTTCGGCTCGTGCCTCGCGCAGCAGTCGATCATCTCCTCATGCACCGGATCGAGCTTGTCGCGGTCGGCCTTCACCGTTGCGCGGAAGATCGCCTGCTCCACGAAATCGTCGATCGGCAGCACGCTCAAGACCGCATCCAGAACGCGGATCACACCATGCCCGTCGAGGCGGATCAGCCGTCGCGCATGTTCCAGGCCCGGATAGTTGCCATCGACGATGGCGATCTCGTCGCCGTGACCCATCGCCCGAAGCGTCGAAAGCAGCTCCGGGCTCAGCAGCGGATCAAGTCCCTTCAGCATGTTCGACCTCCTTGAAAAGCACGTTCTGGTCCGTGAGATAGCGGGCGAAGATCGGCAGGCTGGCGCCGCCGATGGCGCGCGCATGAGCGCCGACCATCCCCTCGATGATATCGGGCATGACGACGCCCTGCAGGTCGAGCTTGTCGGCTTCGTGGATCGTTGCCTGCACCAGGCGCTCGCGCACCCAGTCGGGAAAGCCGCCGTCGATCACGGCGGCGCTGAAGTCGATGATCGACGCCGCCGCGACGATGCCCTGCGCCAACGCCTTGGCGGCATCCTGGATCCACAGTTCCAGCGGCTCTCCAAAGTCGATCCAGTCGTCGGCGGAGTACCATAAAGGCTGCGGATCGATGCCGCGCTCGCGCAGCATGTTTTCGAGCACGAAGATCGAGGCGACCTCGAGCAGCTGCAGCGTTTCGCCGTTCTTGCCGCGCACCGGCAGCGGCCCGATCGCTCCGGCCGTGCCCGTGCGACCGGAAAAGATCGCCGAGTTCAAGACGATGCCGCCGCCGATGAACGAACCGATGAAGAAATACACGAAATCCGGATGCTGCGGACCGATGCCGAACACCAGTTCCGCCCCACAGGCGCTGGTGGCGTCGTTCTGCAGATAGACCGGGTAGGGCACGCGGGCGGCGATCTCTCCATGCAGGTCGAAATCACGCCAGACATCCATCGCGCCCTTGGGCGAGCCCACTTCCTCTTCCCAGTTCCAGAGCTCGAAGGGGGCGGCGATCCCGACGCCGGCGATCCGCTGCCGCTGGCTCGCGTCGAGCCTGCTTTCCAGTTCGCTGATCCCTGAAGTGATGAAGTCGAGAAAGACCTCGGGCAGGGGATAGGCGTAGGTGACGTGCAGCTGCATCCGGATCTTGCCGACGAAATCCATCAGCACCAGATCGGCGCTGCGCCGGCCCATCTTTACGCCGAAGGAATAGACCGCGTCGGGATTGAGCCGCATCGGGATCGATGGCTGTCCCACCCGGCCGCGGATCGGTTCGCCGCGCGACAGCAGCCCTTCCTTCTCCAGCGCACGCATGATCACCGAAACCGTCTGCGCCGAAAGCCCGGTGCGCCGCGCCACATCCGCCTTCGATTGCGAGCCGTGGAGACGCACCAACGAGAGCACGAGCCGTTCGTTATAGGCACGCACCCGGACCTGGTTCGCACCGCCCGCTGGACTGAGGTTAGGCTGTTGGGCCGGCATGTAAACCGGACCTCCCATGGACGACATCGGTGCTCCTCCCGTTTATCGACCTATGCGTTATTTCGCGTGAGCATGCCATAGCGAATAAATAATTCAATTGGATTTATTTATTGACAAGCCGAATGTTCTTGCCCTTAATTAGCATCGTAAACAGCACGGATCGGCTCGGAGGAGGCCATCGGCGCTATTCGCAGACGATGTTCGTGCTCGTCAATTCCGGTCAAGCCAAGGGGCGCGCCGGTGAAAACTCTGGGAGGAGTAAATGAAGAAATCAGTTCTGTCTGCCGCGCTCGCCACGCTTGCGATCGGTGTCGCCTTCTCGGCGCCTGCAAAGGCCGCGGACGTATCCGCCTGCCTTATCACCAAGACCGATACCAACCCCTTCTTCGTCAAGATGAAGGAAGGCGCGACCGCCAAGGCCAAGGAACTCGGCGTCACGCTGAAATCCTACGCCGGCAAGATCGACGGCGACTCGGAAAGCCAGGTCGCCGCGATCGAGACCTGCATCGCCGATGGCGCCAAGGGTATCCTGATTGCCGCCTCCGACACCAAGGGCATCGTGCCGAACATCAAGAAGGCCCGCGACGCCGGCCTGCTCGTCATCGCGCTCGACACCCCGCTTGAGCCGATCGACGCCGCCGACATGACCTTTGCCACCGACAACTTGCTCGCCGGCAAGCTGATCGGGCAGTGGGCCAAGGAAACGCTGGGCGACAAGACAGCCGACGCCAAGGTCGCGTTCCTCGACCTGACGCCGTCGCAGCCTTCCGTCGACGTGCTCCGCGACCAGGGCTTCATGATGGGCTTCGGCATCGATCCGAAGGATCCGAACAAGATCGGTGACGAGGACGACAAGCGCGTCGTCGGCCACGACATCACCAACGGCAACGAAGAGGGCGGCCGCACCGCGATGGAAAACCTTCTGCAGAAGGATCCGACCATCAACGTCGTCCACACCATCAACGAACCGGCAGCCGCCGGCGCCTATGAAGCGCTGAAGGCCGTCGGCCGCGAGAAGGACGTGCTGATCGTCTCCGTCGACGGCGGTTGCCCTGGAGTCAAGAATGTCGCCGACGGCGTCATTGGCGCCACCTCTCAGCAGTACCCGCTGCAAATGGCAGCTCTCGGTATCGAGGCGATCAAGAAGTTCGCCGACAGCGGCGAGAAGCCGAAGCCGACCGAAGGCAAGAACTTCTTCGACACCGGCGTGACGCTCGTCACGGACAAGCCGGTCTCCGGCGTCAAGTCGATCGACACCAAGGAAGGCCTGGGCAAGTGCTGGGGCTAAGCGATCGGGCCTAAGACCCCTCCCAACCCTCCCCACAAGGGGGAGGGCTAACCCGGCCGGTTCCGCTGAGCCTTGATTGGGGCAAGTGGGTGCAGCCAGTCTTCTCCCCCCTTGTGGGGGGCTCGAAGAGCGGGTCGAGACAAGTGGCTCGACCCCGGCAAGCCGGCAGGCCAGAGGGGGACTTTCCCGGTGCAACGACTGTCACCCCAGGCGGCCGGAAGGCAGGCCTGGGGAAAGACCACCACTCACATGCAATCGTCCCGCGCACGCACAGCGGACGGGATTCCGGGAGGAACATCCATGAGTGAGCCAACCGCGGCATCGCCGCATCACGATTACGAAAAAGTCCTCAAGGACAGTTCGACCGACGTCGCCTCGTTCGACACGGACGACAAGAGTTTCCTTCAGAAGTTCCGGCATTTCCTGCATTCGAGCCCATCGGCGGTGTCGCTGATCGTGCTCGTGCTGTCGCTGGTCATCTTCGGCGCCCTCCTCGGCACCAAGTTCTTCTCCGCCTTCTCGCTCACGCTCATCCTTCAGCAGGTGGCGATCACGGGTATCGTCGGCGCCGCGCAGACGCTTGTCATCATGACGGCTGGTATCGATCTCTCGGTTGGCGCCATCATGGTGCTGTCCTCGGTGGTCATGGGCCAGTTCGTCTTCCGCTACGGCCTTCCGGTCGAGCTGGCCATCCTCTGCGGCTTTGCCGTCGGCGCGATCTGCGGCTTCATCAATGGCTGGCTCGTCGCCCGCATGAAGCTGCCGCCCTTCATCGTCACGCTCGGCATGTGGCAGATCGTTCTCGCGACGAACTTCCTCTATTCCGCCAACGAGACGATCCGCGCCCAGGAAATCGAAACCACGGCGCCGCTCCTGCAGCTCTTCGGCGATACCTTCCGCATCGGCGGCGCGGTCTTCACCTATGGCGTCATCGCCATGGTGCTGCTGGTGGCCTTCCTCTGGTACGTGCTGAACCACACGCCCTGGGGCCGTCATCTCTACGCCGTCGGTGACGATCCGGAAGCGGCTGAACTGTCGGGTGTCAACGTCAAGCGCATGCTGATCTCGGTCTATGTCCTCTCCGGCATCATCTGTGCGCTCGCCGGCTGGGCTCTCATCGGCCGCATCGGCTCGGTATCGCCCACCGCCGGCCAGTTCGCCAACATCGAAAGCATCACCGCGGTGGTGATCGGCGGCATCTCGCTCTTCGGCGGTCGCGGCTCCGTTCTCGGCATGATGTTCGGCGCGCTCATCGTCGGCGTCTTCTCGCTCGGTCTGCGCCTGCTCGGCACGGACGTGCAATGGACCTACCTCTTGATCGGCGTCCTCATCATCGTCGCGGTCGCGATCGACCAGTGGATCAGAAAGGCAGCAGGCTAATGGCTACCGAACCCCTTCTCATGGCGCGTGGTCTCGTCAAGCGCTACGGCCGCGTCACCGCCCTCGACCATGCGGATTTCGATCTCTATCCGGGCGAAATCCTGGCGGTGATCGGCGATAACGGCGCCGGCAAGTCCTCGCTCATCAAGGCGATCTCCGGCGCCATCCGCCCCGACGAAGGCGAAATCCGCCTCGAGGGCCAGCCGATCAACTTCCATTCGCCGATGGAAGCCAGAAAGGCCGGCATCGAGACCGTCTACCAGAACCTTGCCCTGTCGCCGGCGCTCTCGATCGCCGACAACATGTTCCTCGGCCGCGAGATCCGCAAGCCGGGCTTCATGGGCAAGTTCATGCGCAAGCTCGATCACTCGGCGATGGAAAAGATGGCGCGTCAGAAGCTCACCGAGCTTGGCCTGATGACCATCCAGAACATCAACCAGGCGGTGGAAACGCTGTCCGGCGGCCAGCGCCAGGGGGTTGCGGTGGCGCGTGCAGCGGCTTTCGGCTCCAAGGTCATCATTCTCGACGAGCCGACGGCGGCGTTGGGCGTCAAGGAAAGCCGTCGGGTGCTCGAACTTATCCTCGATGTCCGCTCGCGCGGCATCCCGATCGTGCTGATCTCGCACAACATGCCGCATGTCTTCGAGGTGGCGGATCGGATACACATACACCGTCTCGGTCGCCGCCTCACGGTGATCGATCCGAAGGAATACACCATGTCCGATGCGGTTGCCTTCATGACCGGCGCCAAGTCGGTCCCCACGGAGCCGGTTGCCGCATGAGCATGACAATTGAAGACATCGCCGGCGAGGTCATCCGCCGCGCCGGCGACCAGAAGCGCTTCCTGATCGCCATCGCCGGCCCGCCCGGCGCCGGCAAGTCGACCATGGCGGATCACATCGCCGATGCGCTCAGGGCGCGCGGCGAAACCGCCGCCGTCCTGCCGATGGATGGTTTCCACATGGACAACGCCATCCTCATCGAGCGCGGCCTGCTTGCCCGCAAGGGCATCCCCGAAACCTTCGACGTGCGTGGGTTCCTCGATATCATCCGCGCCGTGCGCCCGGCCGACCAGGAGGTTCTCGTTCCGGTCTTCGACCGCTCGCGGGAACTCGCCATCGCCTCGGCCCGGCCGATCACGCCGGAGCACCGCTTCATCATCGTCGAGGGCAACTATCTGCTGTTCAGCCAGGGCAAGTGGAGCGAGCTCGAAGGCATCTTCGATTATTCGATCATGCTCGCCCCGCCAATCGAGGTGCTTGAGGAACGCCTCTGGGCACGCTGGCGCGGCTACAAACTGAGCGAAGAGGAATCCGCCAGGAAGGTCTACGAGAACGACCTTCCCAACGGCCGGCTGATCCTCGGCAACCGCCGTCGCGCCGACGTCACCTTCGAGACCGACTAAACGCCGGAACGCGCCGGCGGTCCGATGTAGAATTGACCTTCGGAATGTTGCCATCGGCTGCATTGGGGTGATAATCCCCCGGCTGAACCTTGAAGGTCAGCCGCCGGAGTCTCCTCAATGCAATCGATCACCATCCGCCGCCCCGATGATTGGCACCTGCACCTGCGCGACGGCGCCATGCTGGAGGGCGTCATCGGCGATACCAGCCGCGACTTCGCACGCGCCATCATCATGCCGAACCTCGTTCCGCCGGTGGTGACCACCGCCGATGCCGAGGCCTACAAGGCGCGTATCATGGCAGCCCTGCCGAAGGGCGATCGTTTCCAGCCGTTGATGACGCTCTACCTCACCGAACACACCGACCCCGATGATGTCGAGAAGGGCAAGGCAAGCGGTCTCATCACCGCCGTCAAGCTTTACCCCGCCGGCGCCACCACCAATTCGCACGGCGGCGTGCGCGATATCGAAGAGGCCATGCCGGTGCTGGAGCGCATGGCGAAAATCGGCCTTCCGCTTTGCGTTCACGGCGAAGTAACGACATCGGATGTCGATATCTTCGACCGCGAGGCGGTCTTCATCGAAACCGTCCTCGATCCGTTGCGCAAGCGCCTTCCGGAACTGAAGGTGACGATGGAGCATGTGACGACCAAGGACGGCATCGACTACATCAAGTCGTCCAAGGCCAATCTCGCCGGCTCGATCACCACCCATCACCTGATCATCAACCGCAATGCCATTTTGGTTGGCGGCATCCGGCCGCACTATTATTGCCTGCCGGTCGCCAAGCGCGAACTTCACCGCCTTGCCCTGCGTGCCGCTGCGGTGAGCGGCGATCCGCGCTTCTTCCTGGGAACGGATTCGGCGCCGCATGTCGATCCGCTGAAGGAATGCGCCTGCGGCTGCGCCGGCATCTACACCTCGGTGAATACGATGAGCTGCCTTGCCCACGTCTTCGAACAGGAAAATGCCCTCGACAAGCTGGAAGCCTTCACCTCGCTGAACGGCCCGGCCTGGTATAGTCTTCCCGTAAATGAGGAAAGTCTAATTCTCGTCAAGCGGCCGGATCCCGTTCAGTTTCCGTCGAAGATCGAGACCGGCGCCGGAACGGTAACTGTTTTCGATCCAATGTTCCCGCTGCATTGGGACGTTCAGCGATAGAAATTATTCTTTAAGACCGGGATCTATATTGTCGGATCTCCTTGATGGTGGCATGCATGTGCCACCGTCACGTCGATTTTTCTTTGACCATTTCATTTTTAACGAAGCCGCTAAGACATTGGTCATAACCCGATGGCTAGTCTGCGGAAGATTGAGGACTGCGGCATTAGCCGCATGGGTTTGAAGCATGACGCTTGATTACAACTCCCTGCTGATCGCGCTTGCCGTTTCGGCAAGCTGCCTGGCAGCAACCTTGTTCGGCAGCTGGATAGGGCGCCGTACGGAAACCTTTCTTCTCGCTTGTACATTCGGGCTCGTGCTGGTCGTGGGCGGCATCGTCGTGTACGGCATGTATGTCGCCGAGCCGTCCCCGTCGCTGGGCGCGGCGACCTTCGCGTTCCTCCATTCCGGCATCGCCATGGCATGGGGTGCCGGATATGAATTCCGCACAGGGCGTTTTCCTGTCATTCGCACCGTCATCTGCGCTGCCGGCGCAGTGATCCTGTCCGTGCCGCCCATTGTCTTCGGCTATGACGGCCTCGGCTTCATCGCTCAAAACACCATGCTGTCGGTCGTCATCTTCGCGACCGCCTACCAGTACTGGCTTGCCCGTGCCGAGGCACGTGCGCCGCTGATCGCGATCACCGTTCTCTATTCGCTGACCGCCGCTTCGTTCGCCCTGTGCGCCATCGTTCTGATCGCCGGCGGCAAGCTGGTGCTGGAGGCCGCGCCGAGCGGCTGGGCGGAAGATCTCAACATCGGCGTCTGCATTGCCAGCATGACCGGCATCGGCGCCTTGTCGCTGGCGCTTTACCAGTGGCGCGTCGCCGCCCGTCATCGTATCGAGGCAATCACCGATCCTCTGACCGGCCTGCTCAACCGCCGCGCCCTGTTCGACCGCTACGGCGGCCGCACGATGGATGCCGCCACCGCCGTCGTCGTCTTCGATATCGATCATTTCAAGTCGATCAACGACACCCACGGCCATGCGGCGGGCGATCAGGTCCTGAGAGCCTTCGCGGCGATCCTGGACGAAAACTGCCGCGCCGGAGACGCCGTCGCGAGGTTGGGCGGCGAAGAGTTCGCACTGGTGCTCGAAAACGCAAAGGCCGGCCATGTCGAAGTGGTGGCCGATCGCATCCGCAAGAGCTTCGAGAGTTTCGAATTTCGCGCCGAAGGCAAGGCAGTGCGGTGCACTGTCAGCGCCGGCGTCGCACTGGCGCGCATTGTGCCCACGCATTTCGATGCCATGCTGAGCGCCGCCGACAAGGCGCTCTACGGTGCCAAGCGCGGCGGCCGCAATCGGGTGGAGCTCGCCAGCCACCTCCACACCGTTCCAGCTGAAACGGTTCGTACGGGCTCTTGATCCTCATGCCTGGTTGATCTCTAGGCCAGCCACAACCCGCGCAGCGACAGATATCCAACAGCACCCAGGCCAACGGCGACCGCCGAAGCGACGCCGAGCGCCGTCCCGTATTCGCGGCGCCCGGCGGTGAAGGCGAGCGCCACCTTCGCGATCATGTTGACCGCCACCGCGATCAGGATGACGTCGGCCGCCGTTATCACGCCGATCGTCGAGCCGACGAGACGCGCGGTGGAGAGCGTGATTGCGTCGACATCGACAAGTCCCGATATGGCCGACACGACGAAGAGCGCCGATGGCCCGACATATTCGATCGCGATCTTGGAGACGAGGCTAATCAGGCCAAGCAGCAGGGCGAATGAGATCACCGTCTGCAGTTCGAACGGGTTCTTCAGCCCGATCTCGGGCGCCTGCGCGTCCGATTTCGAGCGCCACGCCGAAATGAAACTTGTGGCGAGAAATCCGAGGATGGCGGGGACGAGCGCCGAGGCCAGCGGCCCAAACATGCTGAAGGACAGCGCGCTGGCGATAATGAGCACGCGCGCGAAGGACAACGCGCCCGCGATTGCCGCACCCGCCGCCAGATGCCGCGCGCTTTGCGGCGCCTCGGTCGAATAGCGGGCGAAGGAGAGCGTTAGCGCGGTCGACGAAACGAGCCCGCCCGCCGCACCCGCGAGCAATATGCCGCGGCTGGTGCCCATCAGCCGGATCGCCACATAGCCCGCGAACGAGAGTGTTGCGATGGTGATCGTCAGGAGCCAGAGCGAGTAGGGATTGAGCGCTCCCCAGGGGTCGAGTGCCCTGTCCGGCAGCAGGGGCAGCGCGATCACCGTCATGGCGAGCAGCATCAGCGCGGATCTGAGTTCCACCCATGTCAGCCCCTGCAGGAAGCCATGCAGGCTCGTGCGCGCCGCCAGCACCACGGTCGTCGCGACAGCGCCGGCACCGGCCGTTGTGACGTCGCCGACCGCAGCGAGTACGCC
This sequence comes from Rhizobium sp. S152, assembly GCF_030380735.1. GTDB lineage: Bacteria > Pseudomonadota > Alphaproteobacteria > Rhizobiales > Rhizobiaceae > Rhizobium. The sequence goes on from NZ_JAUDRZ010000008.1 coordinate 94,483, forward strand.
CAGCGCGAAGACCGCGAGCGCCGCCACGATCGAGGTGATGCCGTAATCCTTGTCTTCGATCGCCTCCTGCCATTTGCCCGCGATGTAGACGAGGCCGAGCAGGGCGGCGATCGTCGCCGGCAGGAAGGGGCCGGTCAGCGGCTGCAGCGTGCCGACCACGCCGCCGAGAAAACCCGTGAGCCCAAAGGTACGGATGCCCGCCGTGCGTCCGCCCTCACGCACCTCGCGCTCGGTCCAGCCGCGCTCGACGCCGACGAGAAGACCGATGGCAAGCGCGACGCCGAGACGGCGGAAGACCTCGATGTGTTCCATGGCGTTCACGATATCGCCGCCACGCCGCTAAGCAAGCCCGAACAAATGATGCCGGTGGTGCATTCCCGTGTTCGATGCCAATCGTTGCTGTCGCGGAAACTTCAAGGGCAGGCGGCCCCGCTCGATGCGGATGCCGCCTGCCCATTTTCGATCGATGTCGGACGTCTAGGCCCGGATCCTGGCATCCCTGATCGAACGGGCGACTTCGGAGTGCACGGTGTTGCGTCCGCCGTTCTTGGCTCCGTAGAGCTTGCGGTCGGCCGCCATCAGCATGGACTTAAGGGTCTCGCTCACCGGATCGCCGCGATAGACGCCGAAGCTTGCCGTCACACGGCCTTTCGGCAGCGGCCCCACCGTCTTCGCCTCGAACTGCGACCGCAGGCGCTCGGCAATCGCGATGGCGTCGTCGATATCGGTCTTCGGCAGGACGAGGCAGAATTCCTCGCCGCCGATCCTCGCCGCGATGTCATAGGGGCGCAGGTTCTGCTGGATGGTGGCGCCCGCCATCATCAGCACCTGATCGCCGACATCGTGGCCGAACTGGTCGTTGATCGACTTGAAGTGGTCGAGGTCGAAGACCACGACGGAAAGCGGCGTGCGCTCGCGCGCGGCACGGTTGATCTCGAGCGTGCCGATATCCTTGAGCCAGCGGCGATTGCCTAGGCCGGTCAGCACATCCGTCGTCGCCTGACGGCGCAATTGCGAAAGCGTGGCGTCGAGCTCGGCGATCAGCGTCGAGATGCCGTTCGATACGATGCCGACCTCGTCCCGCCTTTGGGAGCGTACCGACCGCACAGCGCCCGATGAGCGATAGATCTCCACGACGCCGGCGACGTCGTTGAGCGGCCTTATCATCGACCAAACGGACGAGAGGCAGAAGGCGGTGCCCAGTAGCGTCGCGGCCAGCACCGTCAGCAGGACAGGCACAACTTCGTTATGGAAGCCGGTGAAAAGATAGACGACGAGCGCGATAAGAGGCACGTGCGTCGACACAAAGCAAACTGAGAAAATCTTGAGCGTGAGCGACGTGCTGAACCTTTGAAGCACGTTGGACATCGTCAGGCGCATTCGGGACTCCTTCATGGTGTCTTTGGGCGCTGCGAAAATGGCGACGATCTCTCACCTCGTTCTTAATGGAATGGTTCGAATGTGAGCGATCGTGTTAACATTTCGCTCATATCCGATCTTCAGCCCCTGCTTATCAAAGCATATGATTATCCTCTAAAATTTTGCGAGATTGTGGAAAATCGAATTGCTCGCAAAGTAAAAACCAGCCATGGTTTTGGGAGTGCCAAAAACTCGCGTGACACGCGCGCACCATTATCTTGCGGAAGCTCTGTTCTGCTATCTGGCGTCGATCGATCGGCGCCTGTCGATGAACCGAAACCGCATATTTTTTGGCATCATTCCCGCGTCGAAAGCTCGCTCCATTCTGGAAACTTGCGACACTTGCTGCTATTGGCCCATAAGTTTGAGCACAAGATCCAGGCAAAGGAGAGAACGATGATCCAGGCAACATTCACCGACCGCAAAGTCATGGCCGAACTGGTGGCGAAGATGCTGTGGGAGATCAAGGCCGTTCACTTCAATGCCACTCAGCCCTACAAGTTCGCCTCCGGCATGGCGAGCCCCGTCTATATCGACTGCCGCAAGCTTCTCTCCTTCCCGCGCGTCCGCTCGACGGTCATGGATTTCGCCGCCAGCGTCGTGCTGCGAGAAGCGGGCTTCGAGAAGTTCGATTGCATCGCCGGTGGCGAAACGGCTGGCATTCCTTTTGCGGCCCTTCTCGCCGATCGTCTCGGCCTGCCGATGATCTACGTCCGCAAGCAGCCGAAAGGCCACGGCCGCAACGCCCAGATCGAGGGCAACATGCCGGAGGGTTCGCGCGTGCTCGTTATCGAGGACCTGACGACGGCGGGCGGCAGCATGTTCAAGTTTATCGACGCCGTGCGCGCCGCCGGCGGCATTGTCGATCATGGCATTGCGCTGTTCTATTACGGCATCTTCGATGAGGGCGCACTGCGCTTCGCCGATGGCAAGGTCAAGCTGCACTACATCGCCACCTGGCGCGATGTGCTTGCTGTCGCCAAGGAGCAGCAGCTGTTCGATCAGAACACCTTGAACGAGGTCGAATCCTTCCTCGACGCGCCGCTCGCCTGGTCGGGCCGCAACGGCGGTATTTCGTCACTTTGAGTGAATAATTGCTCACGGCGCTTTGCTTTTGCCATGAAGTTATCTAATCGATTGAGCATCGACAGATCGTAATGCCCCTGGGAGACGGACATGATTTTGTGCTGTGGAGAAGCGTTGATCGACATGCTGCCGCGGGAGACGACGCTCGGCGAAAAGGGCTTCGCGCCCTATGCCGGCGGCGCCATCTTCAACACGGCGATCGCGCTCGGGCGCCTGGGCATTCCCACTTCCTTCTTCACCGGCCTCGCCGATGACATGATGGGCGAGATCCTGCAGGAGACCTTGAAGGCGAGCAATGTCGACTTCAGCCTCTGCGCCATCAGCCCGCGCCCCTCGACCGTCGCCTTCGTCAAGCTCGTCAACGGCCAGGCGACCTACGCCTTCTATGACGAAGGTACCGCCGGCCGCATGATCACCACCGACGATCTGCCCGCTCTCGGCGACGATTGCGAGGCGCTGCACTTCGGCGCCATCAGCCTGATCCCCAGCCCCTGCGGCGAAACCTACGAGGCGCTTCTCGACCGCGAGGCGGACAAGCGCGTCATCTCGCTCGACCCGAACATCCGCCCCGGCTTCATCAAGGACAAGCAGGCCCACATGGCGCGCATCAAGCGCATGGCCGCCAAGTCCGATATCCTGAAATTCTCCGACGAGGACCTGGAGTGGTTCGGCCTCGAAGGTAGTCATGACGACCTCGCCGCCCACTGGCTGAACCACGGCGCCAAGCTGGTCGTCATCACCAAGGGCGCCGAGGGCGCGACGGGCTATACGAGCCACCGCAAGGTCACCGTTCCCAGCCAGCGGGTCACCGTGGTCGATACCGTCGGCGCCGGCGATACATTCGATGCCGGCGTTCTCGCCTCGCTGAAGATGGATGGCCTGCTGACCAAGGCGCAGGTCGCCTCGCTGGATGAAAAGGCGCTCACCAACGCCCTTTCGCTTGGCGCCAAGGCTGCAGCCGTTACGGTCTCCCGCGCTGGCGCCAACCCGCCATGGGCCAAGGAAATCGGCCTCTAGAGCAATTCCACTTTTCTTCGAATCGCGGAACAGCTCTATCCTTTTGTTTTCACGCAATTCCGGACGGAAAACCGCTTTGCACTTTTACTGGAATTGCTCTGAGCCTCAAGCCAGCCGGTCGAGAAACGCAAGCACGGCGCCATTGAAATAATCGGGCCGCTGTAGCGGCGCGAAGTGGCTTACGCCCTCCAGCGGAACGAAGGTCGCGCCGGGAATGTTGCGTACGAGGTGTGCGGCATGCTCCGGCTTGATGAACTCGTCCCGGTCGCCGAGCACCACCGACACCGGCACGCGGATCCTGTTCAGATCGGCGGCGGAATAATTCGGCTCGGTCGACATCATCAGGCTCACGTCTTCGACAAAGGCATCGAACTGATCGGGCGTCGGCGACAGCGCGGCGTAGTCCATCCGATGCCGGTGAAAGCAGCGGTCGATGACAGGCGTCGGCACGAAGGGTTTTACGCCTGATGGGTCCATGCTGCAGGCGAAGAAGAACACGCCGTCGACGCGCTCCGGATGCTGGTCGGCGAGAATGAGCGCCGTACAGGCGCCATCGCTCCAGCCGACAAGGGCTGCCTTCTCGATATTGAGGTGGTCCATCACGGCAAGCACGTCGGATGCCATCAGTTCGTAGGTGTAGGGCTTTCCATCCCGGGTGCTGCGGCCATGCCCGCGACTGTCGATCACCACCACCCTCCGGCCCGATCGCAGCAGCGCCGGCACCTGATAGCCCCAGTTGCCGCTGTTCCCGAGCCCGCCGTGCAGAAGGATCACCGAAGGTCCGGAGCCATAGGCGCTATACCAGATATCGGCGCCATCATGCGTGACCACGCCGTCGTCACCGTCATATGGCAGCGATTCCGCTCCATGTGCTGCAAATTGCTCGAGCTCGTCGTCGGTCATATCGATCCTCCCAATTCTTCATTCTCTCAAGACGGATGACGCGGCCCCATCTCGACACCTCCACCGAAATAATCGTCGTGCCGAACGAATTACAACTTTCTTCGCGCCACCTGCATGGCCTCGCGCAGCACCTCGAACACTTTCGGGTCTTCCGTCTGCGAAACGTTGAACCGCATGAAATCCGTCGCCGTCTGCGACAGGCTGAACGCATTACCCGGCGCCAGCACCACGTCCCGCTCCAACGCCGCGCGCGCCACATCGGCGGCGTCGATCCCGTCAGGCAGCCGGCACCACAGGAACATCCCCGCCTGCGGCTCGATCCACGGCACGATGCCGAGGTTCTTGAGCTTGGCTGAGACATCGAACATCGTCTTCGACAGCCGGCTGCGCAGCGTCTCGATATGCTTGCGGTAGCTGCCGTCGCTGAGCACGCTCAAGACCAGCTGCGCCGCATGTCGCCCGCCGCCGAACGAGGTGGCGATCTTCAGGTCCGTCAGCCCGCCGATCCACTCCGGCTTGGCGGCGATGAAGCCGCAGCGCGCGGAAGCCGACAGCGTCTTCGAGAAGCTGCCGATATGGATGACGCGATCCAGCCCGTCGAAGGCGGCGAGCCGCGGCGCAGTCACGTGCTCGAAATCGGCGAAGATGTCGTCCTCGATGATCGTGAGGTCGAACTGCTCGGCGATCTTCAACACCCGATGCGCCGTCACCGGCGAGAGGATCGCGCCGGTTGGGTTATGCAGCGCCGAATTGGTGACGTAGAGCTTCGGCCGGTGCTCGGCCACCGTGCGGGCGAAGACCTCGATATCCGGGCCGGATGGCGTATAGGGCACGCTGACGATCTTGGCGCGGTGGGCGCGAAGCAGCGCGTGAAAATTGAAGTAGCAGGGGTCGTCGACCATCACGGTGTCACCCGGCTCGATCAGGAAACGGCAGAGAAGGTCGATCGCCTGGATGCCCGATTCCGTCAGGATGATCTGGTCGGGCGACGCGCCGATCCCCTTGTCGGCCATCCGCCGCGCGATCAGCTGCCTGAGCGGCGGCAGTCCGAGCGGCGATCCATAGGCGAGCAGCACCGGCCCATCGGCCCGCGCCAGCGACCGCACGGCGCGCCGAACGCCATCCTCGGGAAGCCAGTCCGGCGGCAGCCAGCCACAGCCCGGCTTCAGACCGATATCGCCTGCCTCGAGAGACTGCCGCGACACCCAGAATGGATCGATCTCGCGATCGAGCCGTGGCCCGACCTCCGACAGCGCGAAGGGGGCCGCCTGGTTGGCGACGTAAAAGCCCGAGCCTGGCCGCGACAGGATCGCGCCCTCGGCAACCAGTCGTTCATAGGCCTCGACGACGGTCGAGGTGGAGATCTTCAGCGACCCCGCAAGCGCTCGCACCGAAGGCAGCTTCGCCCCCGCCGTCAGGCTGCGGCCGGCGATGCGCTGCTTGATGGTGTTCATAACCATCGCCACGCGGGTCGTGCCAACGATTACGTTGTCGCTCATCCGTACTGCTCTCTGATGCATAACAGTTTGGATAAACCGTACCATACCGTAACTGGCATGGCCACGCCGCGTGGGATCATAAGATGGCCATTGATGATGAGGGAGTGTGCCATGGACCGCACGGCGGCCGGTTGGTTGAATGGTTTTATCGGGGTTCTGATTTTCAGCGGCTCGCTGCCCGCGACGCGCATGGCCGTGACGGGGTTCGATCCGGTCTTCCTCACCGTCGCCCGCGCGGCGATCGCCGGGCTGATCGCGCTGGCGCTGCTCGTGCTGTTTCGAGAAAAGCGGCCGGCGGCGAGCGATCTCCTGTCGCTTGCGATCGTTGCCTTCGGCGTGGTCATCGGCTTTCCGTTGTTGACCGCGCTGGCGCTCACCCACATCACCTCGGCGCATTCGATTGTCTTCATCGGCCTGCTGCCGCTCTCGACGGCGATCTTCGGCGTTTTAAGGGGCGGCGAGCGTCCGCACCCGGCCTTCTGGATATTCTCATGCCTCGGCAGCGCGCTCGTTGCCGGCTTTGCCGTGTCGCAAGGGGTGACTGCAGCCCCGCTCGGCGATCTCCTGATGCTGGCCGCCATCATTGCCTGTGGTCTCGGCTATGCCGAGGGCGCCAAGCTGTCGCGCAGGCTGGGTGGCTGGCAGGTCATCTCCTGGGCGCTGGTCCTGTCGCTCCCTGTCATGCTCGCCCTTGCGCTCCTCAATCTGCCGCTGTCGTTTGCGGCGATCGAAACGCCGGCCTGGGCGGGGCTGGTTTACGTCTCCCTGTTCAGCATGCTCATCGGCTTCTTCTTCTGGTATCGCGGGTTGGCGCAGGGCGGCATCGCCGGTGTCGGCCAGCTGCAACTGCTGCAACCCTTCTTCGGCCTCGTGCTGGCGGCGGCGCTGCTGCATGAGCAAGTGAGCCCCATCATGCTCTTCGTCACGGTCGCCATCGTCGGCTGCGTCGCCGGCGCCAAAAAGTTTGCCCGGTAACGCCCAGCAGAGGTCCGGTGTGAGAATGGATTTGCATTTTGCCGATTAAACGCGCCTGCTAGCTGGACCCACATCGCTTGATGTGGTCAAACGAAGGAGCTTGAAATGGCAAAAGGTCAACTCCGCGGCACGCGTGAAGCGCGCAAGCCGAAGAAGGACAAGTCCGCTCCGGCAGTCGCCTCGCGTCCGGGCTCGCAGGTAAAACAGGCCGCGAGCACCATACCATCAGGCAAGGGCGCCAGGCCCTGACCTCCACCAAGGTGTGGTCCTGAGGGCAGTCATATCAGCCAGATAGAAAACGCTCCCGCGGCGGTCACCACGGGAGCGTTGGTTGAATGTTGCGCTCTTTACTTCGCGAGCTTCGCCAGTTCAGCAACGAGGCCCTGCGTCGAGGAATCATGGCCCGCCGCGCTTTCCTTGCCTTCGATGACGGGCAGCAGGCCCGTTGCCAGTTCCTTGCCGAGCTCGACGCCCCACTGGTCGAAGGAATTGATGCGGAACAGCACGCCTTCGACGAAAACGCGGTGCTCATAGAGCGCCACCAGGCGGCCGAAGGCGAACGGTGTCAGCTTGTCGTAGACGAAGGTGATCGACGGGCGGTTGCCGGTGAAGACGCGGTGCGGCGCAATGAAATCGGCCTGTTTGTCGTCCATGCCCTTGTCGGTCAGCTGCTTCTTGGCTTCCTCGAAGGTGCGGCCCTTCATCAGCGCTTCCGACTGCGCGATGCAGTTTGCCATCAGGAGCTGATGCTGGTGGCGCAGCTCAGGTTCGAAGCCGTTGGCGGCGATCATGAATTCCGCCGGGATCACGCTCGTGCCCTGGTGGATCAACTGGTAGAAGGCATGCTGGCCGTTGGTGCCGGGCTCGCCCCAGACGACAGGGCCGGACATGCCCTCGACCGGCGTGCCGTCGATGGTGACGCCCTTGCCGTTCGATTCCATGTCGAGCTGCTGCAGATAGGCAGGGAAGCGCGACAGGCGCTGATCGTAGGGCAGGATCGCGCGGGTGGCGTAGCCGAGAACGTTGCGGTTGTAGAGGCCGATGAGGCCGAGCAGGATCGGCAGGTTCTGGGCGATCGGCGCGGTGCGGAAGTGGTTATCGAGGCTGTGCGCGCCATCAAGGAACTTGCCGAAATTCTCCGGACCGACGGCGATCATCAGAGGCAGACCGATCGCCGACCAGATCGAATAGCGACCGCCGACCCAATCCCAGAAGCCGAACACGCGCTCGCTCTCGATGCCGAAGGCGGCAACCTTGTCGAGTGCCGTGGAAACGGCGGCGAAGTGATGCTGAACGGCGGCTTCACCCAGCGCATCGGCGACGAACTTGCGCGCCGTCTGGGCGTTCGTCATCGTCTCGATGGTGGTGAAGGTCTTGGACGCGACGATGAACAGCGTTGTCTCAGGCTGCACCAGCTTCAGCACGTCGGCGATATGCGCGCCATCGATGTTGGAAACGAAGTGCGCGCGCGGGCCGTCATGATAAGGCGCCAGCGCCAGCGTCGCCATGACAGGGCCGAGGTCGGAGCCGCCGATGCCGATGTTGACGACGTCGGTGATCGCCTTGCCGGTCGCGCCCTTCAGCGCGCCCGAGCGAATGCCGTCGGCAAACTTGCCCATGGCCGCGAGCACGCCGTTGACATCAGGCATCACGTCCTTGCCGTCGACCAGCACGGGGGTGTTGGAACGGTTGCGCAGCGCCGTGTGCAGCACGGCGCGATTTTCGGTGAAGTTGATCGCCTTGCCCGAGAACATCTCGTCGCGCTTGGCCTCGACACCGCCGGTTTCAGCGAGCTTGACCAGAAGGGCCAGCACTTCGTCGTTCACGGCCGTCTTCGAGAAATCCATCAGGAGGTCGTCGAGCGACGCGGTAAAGCGGGAAAAGCGTTTCGGATCGGCGGCGAACGCGGCACGGATATCGGTGGCCTTGGTGGCAGCCGCAGTGCTTTTCAGTTGGTCGACGATGGCATTCATGGGAGGCTCCTTTGCAGGGCGAGAGGGTCGCGGAAACTATTCGCTTTACCCGGTGCAAATCAAGTTCAACCACCTGCTTAAACGCAAAAAAGCCACCCGCGATTGCGGATGACCTGCAATTTTCACGAAACATTCAAATCAGTTACGCAGATCCTTGCGCAGGATCTTGCCGACCGGCGATTTCGGCAGTTCTGTGCGGAACTCGATGAAACGCGGCCGCTTGTAGTTGGTGAGATTGGCCGCGCAATGCGCTTTCACGTCCGCTTCCGTGATCCCGTTGTCCTTCTTGACCACGAAAAGCTTCACCGCCTCGCCCGAGTGTTCGTCCGCCACGCCGATCGCCGCCGCCTCGAGAATGCCGGGGTGCATGGCCGCCACCTCCTCGATCTCGTTGGGATAGACATTGAAGCCCGACACCAGGATCATGTCCTTCTTGCGGTCGACGATCTTGGTGTAGCCGCGCCCGTCCATGAAGCCCATGTCGCCGGTGCGGAAATAGCCGTCCGGGGTCATCGCACGCGCCGTTTCCTCCGGCTTGTTCCAATATCCCGCCATCACCTGCGGCCCACGAATGCAGATCTCGCCGACTTCGCCGAGCGGCAGGGACGTGCCGCTCTCATCGCGGATGTCGAGATCGGTGGATGGGATCGGCAGGCCGATCGAGCCCGTGAACTCGGGCGAATCGAAGCGGTTGGCGGTGGCGACGGGCGATGTCTCGGAAAGCCCGTATCCCTCGGTGATGTGGTTGCCCGTGATCTTCAGCCAGCGCTCCGCCACCGGCCGCTGCACGGCCATGCCACCACCCAGCGCAATCACCAGCGAGGAGAAATCGACCTTGGCGAATTCGGGGTTGTTCATCAGCGCGTTGAAAAGCGTGTTGAGGCCGGGGAAGACATGCACCTTCGATTTCGAGAATTCCTTGATGAGGGCAGGGATGTCGCGCGGGTTGGCGACCAGCACGTTGTGCGCGCCGAGCGACATGCCCATCAGCGAATTCACCGTCAGCGCGAAGATATGGTAGAGCGGCAGTGCGCAGAGGAAGTTCAGCACCGCGGGACGCTGCCTGTTTTCGAAGGCCGAGTTCAGCCAGAGTTCGAGCTGCAGCTTGTTCGACAGGAGGTTCCGGTGCGTGAGCACCGCGCCCTTTGCCACGCCCGTGGTGCCGCCGGTATATTGCAGGAAGGCGATGTCGTCCTGGCTGAGTTCGGGAGCTTTGAAAGTCCTGCCGGCGCCTTCGCGCAGCACCTGCTTGAATGTCTTGTGGCCGGGGATCGACCAAAGGGGAACAAGCTTCTTCACCTTGCGGACGAGCAGATTGACGATCAGCCCCTTGGCGCCCAGCATTTCGCCGAGCGAGGTGACCACGACATGGCGGACATCCGTGTTGGCGAGCACCTGCTCCACGGTGCGAGCGAAGTTTTCCAGCACGAAGATCGCCTTGGCGCCAGAATCGCGCAGCTGGTGTTCGAGTTCGCGCGGCGTATAGAGCGGATTGACGTTCACGACCACGAAGCCGGCGCGCAGAATGGCGTAGGCGGCGATGGGGTTCTGCAGCACGTTCGGCATCATCACGGCGACGCGGTCGCCCTTCTGCAGGCCGATACCCTGCAGCCAGGCCGCGACATCGCGGGTCCGCCGCTCCAGTTCCCGATAGCTGAGCGTCTTGCCCATGCTGGAAAAGGCGATGCGCTCGGCGTAGCGCGCGCAGTTTTTCTCGAGCAGTTCCGCAAGCGATGCGTATTGCAGCGGCGGAAGCTCGGCCGGGACGATGGTGGGATAGGTGGCGAGCCAGGGTCTCTCGGGCTTCGCCCCGTCTGGATAGACGGAAATGCTGTTCATCGTGTTTCTCTCTCCCTGTCGCTGCCCGCCCGGCTGTCCCGGCGCGCCGATTGGATGATCCTCCATCTTCCAATACGGCAGCTTATGTCATTGCCCGAATGGTTCAAGCCGGAATGAAGCTACAATAACCTTGACGTAAACGTCAATATTGCTGGTGCCGCGATTGTAGAAGACCGGGAACTTTGATCGTGGCGGTACGTTTTGAATTCAGACACCAGCCACAACAAGGCTATTTCAAAGGAGGTTCATCATGCTGCACCAGGACGCTGACAACACCCGCCGCGACCCGAACGTCAAGGACACGCCGACGCTGATTGCCAGCGACCGGGTGGAAGGAACCCGCGTCTACGGCGCCGACGGCAAGCATATCGGTTCCGTCGAACGCCTGATCCTCGGCAAGCAGGATGGCCGCGTCGCTTACGCGGTCCTGAGCTTCGGCGGCTTCATGGGCATCGGCCACGATCACTATCCGCTGCCCTGGGAAAAGCTGACCTACGATACCCAGCTCGACGGCTACCGCATCGATCTCACCAAGGAGCAGATCGAAGGTGCGCCAAGCTATTCGGACGACGATGACAGCTGGTACAACGATAACGGACGCCGCGTATACGACTACTACGGCGTACCGCCCTACTGGATGTAAGACCGTCCGATGTGCGCGGTGAAAAAACCGCGCACCGCCGCCTGATCCATGCTTCTTCCTGGCAGGACATGGCGGACATGTACTGGATGGGCCCCGTCGCTGACGGGGCCTTTTCAGAGTGTGGACAAGGCCGGCGGCGCAACCAGGTCGTTGGCCGAGCGCAGCACTTTGCCCAGTACGATGTCACCGGTGGTGATTGCCACTGATGTTGCCACCTTGAATACGTGGCTCTCGCCCGGCAGCAAGGTGACCAGCATCGTATCGACGACCGCCGCGGGATCGAGACGGTCGGCCATCATGCACAGATCCTTCAAGAAGCTTACCGCCGTCACCTTGATATCGTAGCCGCCCTCGGTGGAAGTGACCGCGATATCGGCTTTCGGCGCCGGCAGCTTCAGGTCGATATCCTCGACGAAGTAGTAGAACGCGCGGCGGTCGAGCATGTCGACGACGATCATCTCATCGGTCGCGTCCCCTGATGTCGCGACGTCAGCCGGCAGCGGAAAGGCCTTGGCTTCGAAGCGATCGCAAAGGTGCCGCCAGAACTCGAATTCCGCCAGCACCGTGCCGTCGAGCCTGAGGCGCTTGCCCGAAATCTTCGCTCGCCAGAAGAGGGTTCGTTCGTTCACCGCCACGGCCGCCAGTCCGCCATCGCGCGGCTGGATGGTCAGGAGCCTCGGGTCGAAGGCCTGGCGCATCGCATACCACAGCGGCTTGCGCCGCCCGGCTGAATCCAGCGCCGACCACGACGTCACGGGCCAGCAATCGTTGAACTGCCAGACGACTGCGCCCTTGCAGATGTCGCGATGCGAGCGCATGTGCTCGATGGCGAAGCGGATCGCCCGCGCCTGGTTGAGCTGCGTTGCGAAGTGCCAGTCCTCCATCGTTTGCGGCTCCGGCAGATGCCCCGCCAGTCCGCGGATGAGCTTGTCGTTGCCAAGCGTTGCCTTCTGGTGGTGGAACACGCCGTTTGAAACCGGCGTCAGCGGCGCGTCATGAACGCTTTCGGAAAGCGTCGCCCAGTTCGGCGGCGCCTGCCAGCCGAACTCCGAGCAGAAGCGCGGGATGTAGTTGCGGTAGACCTCGTAGCCCACATCGTTCCAAACATCCCATATGTGCTTGCAGCCATGCTCATCGGCGTTCGGCTCGATGTCCATGCTGCCGGAATAGGGACTGCCGGGATAATAGGGCCGTGCCGGATCGAGTTCGGCGCAGAGCCGGGGCAGGATGTCGAGATAATATCCGAGCCCCCAGCTTTCGTCCGGCTTGATCACCGGCCGCCAGCCCCACTCGTCGTAACCCCAGATATTCTCGTTGTTGCCGTTCCAGACGATGAGCGAGGGGTGCGGCATCAGCCGCACGACATTGTCGCGCACTTCGGCCTCTACCTCCGAGCGCAGCGGCTCCTCCTCGGGATAGGCGGCACAGGCAAACAGGAAATCCTGCCACACCAGCATGCCCGCCCGGTCGCAGGCCTCGTAGAACTCGTCGCGCTCGAAAATCCCGCCGCCCCAGACGCGCAGCAGGTTGACGTTGGCGGCCTTCGCCTCGTCGATGCGCGCGGCATAGCGATCGGCCGTCACGCGCGACGGGAAGCAGTCGTCGGGTATCCAGTTGGCGCCGCAGGCGAAGATCGGCACGTCGTTGATGACAAAGGTGAATGCCGAACCATGTTCGTCCTCGCCGGTGTCGAGCCGCACCGAGCGAAAGCCGATCTCCTTCGAGTAGCTATCGAGCAAATCGCCGCTCACGCCATCGCGCAGTTCCAGCTGCAATGGATAAAGCGGCTGCGCGCCGAGATGATGCGGCCACCAGAGCTGCGGCGAGGGAACGGTAAGCTCGAAGCTCACCTCGTCCGCTTCCGCGGTGATGGCGATCTCGCGTTCGTCGCCGCCGATCCGCGCAATCAACCGGCAATCCGCCCGCTCGCCCTGCCGCGACAGTTTCGCGTTCACGCGCACCAGCCCGTCGCCACCCGCAAGCGTCGCCGAGACCCGTGTCTCCGCAAACCGCGCGCGGTCCCAGCATTCCAGCCGCACCGGTTTCCAGATCCCTGACGTGACCAGTGTCGGACCCCAGTCCCATCCGAAATTGCAGGCCATCTTGCGCATCAGGTTGCCGGGGCCGGGATAGTTGTTCGGTCGATAGCCGTAGTGCGCCTCCATCTCGGCGCCATAGTCATAGGCCGAACGGAAGGTGACGCTGAGCTCGTTTTCGCCGTCGATCAGCCGCTCCGACACATCGAAGCGATAGGTCCTGTTCATGTTGAACGTCCGGCCGATCTCCTCGCCGTTGAGGGTGATCGTGGCGATCGTGTCTAGCCCGTCGAACACCAGCTCCCGCATCTTGCCGTCGCCGTTTTCGGCGTCGAACGTGCAGCGATAGGTCCAGTCCTGCCTGCCGATCCAGTCGTTGGTGATCTCGTTGACGTCGATATAGGGATCGGGGATCAACCGCTGCGCCAAGAGGTCGAGATGTACGCAGCCGGGCACGGCGGCAGGAATTTCGCTGGGCAGGTCGGGGCGACCTGCAACGTTGCAGTAAAGCGACCAGCCGCTGTTAAGTTCGGTTTTCTCGATCATGGGGGAGCTCTTAGAGGTAGCGGCCGTGGCGCTGCAGGACTTCGATCTTGTAGCCGTCGGGATCGGTGATGAAGAAGAACAGCGCCAGCAGCTTGCCGTCGCGGTTGAGCTCAACGATCTTGCCGGGGTTGAGCCCGGCCTTGGTCAGCCGCTCGTGCTCGGTCTTCAGTTCGTCCACCGAAACGGCGAGATGGCCGTAGCCATTGCCGAGGTCATAGGGCGCGGTGTGCCCCTTGTTGACCGTCAGTTCCAGCTCGAAACCGGTCTCGCCGTTGGAGAGATAGATCAGCGTGAAGGTGTCGAAATCGATGCGGTCGGCGACCTCGAGGCCAAACACCGTGCGGTAGAACGACACGGAACGCGCCTCGTCGAGAACGCGGATCATCGAGTGGATCATCTTGGCCAAGGGCTTCCTCCGGCAATGCGATATGTGCGCAGCTTTGGTAGCCGCTGGCTCACGCTGGGCGCAAGCCTATTCTGCGCGAAATCCCGCTTTCGATGATGCCGAGCGCATCGTAGATCAGCACCGCCATCAGGCCGACGATCAGGCCGCCCTGCAGGATGAAGGCGGTGGTGTCGGAAATCAGTCCGGCGATGATCACCTCGCCGAGACCCTTCGCCGCCACCGTGGACCCGATCGTGGCAGTGCCGATGTTGATGACCGTCGCGACCTTCAGCCCTTCGAGGATGAGCGGCAGCGCAAGCGGCAGCTCCACGCGGAAAAGCCGCTGCATCGCGCTCATGCCCATGCCGTCGGCGGCTTCCAGTATCGAGGCCGGCACCTGCCGCAGGCCGGAGACAGTGTTTTCGAAGATCGGCAGCAACCCGTAGAGGAACAGGGCGATGAGGGTCGGTCCGGCGCCGAAGCCGGTGGCCGGAACGGCGAGTGCCAGAACCGCGACCGGCGGAAAGGTCTGGCCGGCATTGGCGATGGCGCGCGACAGCGGCAGGAAATCCTCGCCGCTCTTGCGGGTCACGAAGACGCCGCCGAGAATGGCGAGCACTGCGCTGCCGACAATCGAGATGGCGACCAGATAGAGATGCGCGGCGGCCAGCGCCGGCAGGCTGTTCTGGGTGTAGACAGCGGGCGCGTTGTTGTTGGTGAGCGGCACGAGCAGGAAGGAAAGCCACTCGGTCCTGAACAGCAGGATCAAGAGTAGCGCCAGCGCCGCTACGCGAAAGAGATTGGCGGTGACGTGCTTCATGCCTTGCGGCCCAGTTCGAGAAGTCGCGCCATCGAGATCGAGCCAACGGGAGCCTTTGCGGCATCCTGCACGGCCGCCTCGTCGATCCCCTGCCAGATCATCTCGGCCAGTGCGTCGCGCAGGCTGAGCGATTGCGGCAGCGCGTGGTTCAACCCCGTCTTCGCCGGCGCCATGCTGTCCTTCAGCGACAGCAGCGACATCAGCTTCAATGCACGGTCGGACGTTCCGGTCAGCTGCTGCACGAAGGGATCGGCTGGCTCCGTCAGGATCTTTTCCGGCGTCGAGCACTGCAACAGCTTGCCGGCGCTCATGACGGCGATCTGGTTGCCGAGGTGAAAGGCCTCGTCCATGTCGTGGGTGACGAGAATGACCGTCGTGCCGAACTGCTTCTGGATCGCCAAGAGGTCGTCCTGCGCCTTGCCGCGAATGACGGGGTCGAGCGCGCCGAACGGCTCGTCCATCAGGAGCAGTTCCGGCTCCGCCGCCAGCGCGCGCGCCACGCCGACGCGCTGCTGCTGTCCGCCGGAAAGCTGATGCGGATATTTCTCCGCGAACGTCGCTGGCTCGAGATTGAAGAGCCCCAGCAACTCGTTCACGCGGCCATCGATCCGCGCCGCGTCCCAGCCGAGAAGCTGCGGCACGGTGGCTATGTTCTGCGCTACCGTGCGGTGCGGAAACAGCCCGTGGCCCTGGATCGCATAGCCGATCTTGCGCCGCAGCTCGGTAACGGGTGCGTCCATCACGTTCTGGCCGTTGACGAAGATCTCACCCTCGGTGATCGGCACCAGCCGGTTGATCATCCGCATCAGCGTGGATTTGCCCGAACCCGAGGTGCCGACGATGACGGTGATCGACCCTTTCTCGACGCTCATCGATACGTTGTCGACGACGGTAGCGTTGCCGTAGCGCTTAGTGACGTTGCGGATCTCGATCATGCTCATGCGGCGGTTCCCCGTATGCTGTCGATGACCGCATCCAGGATAACGGCCGAGGAGAAGGCGAAGAAGACGGTCGGCACGGCGCCGAGCAGCACGAGGTCCATGGCCGTCTGGCCGAGACCCTGGAAGATGAAAATGCCGAACCCGCCGCCGCCGATCAGCGCCGCGACCGTCACCAGCCCGATCGCCTGCACAAGCACGATGCGGATGCCCGTGAGAATGACGGGAAAGGCGAGCGGCAGGTCGATGCCAACAAGGATCTGGCGGCGCGTCAGCCCCATGCCGGCCGCCGCGTCGCGCACCGCGGGATCGACGCCCTGCAGGCCGACCACGGTGTTGGCGACGATCGGCAGCAGCGAATAGAGCACCAGCGCGATCAGCGCCGGCGCGGCGCCGATGCCGCGAATGCCAAGCGCGGCGGCCGCCGGCACATGCGTGGCGAGATAGCCGAGCGGCAGCATAAGGAGCCCGAAGAGTGCAAGGCTCGGGATAGTCTGGATCAGGCTCAATCCCTGCAGCACGGCGGCGCGCAATTTCGGGACCCAGAAGCAGACGATGCCGAGCGGCAATCCGATCAGGATGGCGATGACGAGCGAGCCGAAGGCAAGCAGCATATGCGCCACGGCTTCTGTCCAGAACTGCGCGGAGCGGGTCGCGAATTCCTTGAGGATCGAAAGGCTGTCCAGAAGTCCGGAAGCGAGGAAGACCGCCAGCAGCGCCGTATAGGCGGCAAGTGCCGCGATCCGCATCCAGGGCTTGAGCCTGATCTTCACCAGCGCATCGGAGATGACGAGGCCGATGACGGCAAACAGCACCCAGAACCCGCCGCCCGGCGTCATGCGCGCGGCGTTGCTGCCTGGAGGCGTAAACCCGGTCGCCACGAGGCCGATGGCGGCGATCAGCGTGGCAAGGCAGAGCGTGGAGATGACGAGCCGCAGCGCTGCGTTGCGCAGGAACAGGGCCGCGAGCGCGGTCAGGACGAGAAGCAGGGTGAGGGCGATGACGGAAGGCCGGTCGAGAAGCTGCGTGAGCAGCATCGGCTTGCCGGCTGCGATGCGGTTCGCCTTGACATAGATGAAGGGAAGTAGCGCCGTTGAAATCACGCCGGCGGCAACGAGCACCAAGCCGAGCCGGTCCAGCTTGCGGACCGCTAAGGTTTCGTCCATCGATCCATCCTGTCCTGAAGGAATAGGGCTCCGCCCCTTGCGAGGCGGAGCGTCGAGGTCTCTACTTCAGGAAACCTTTTTCCTTCAGGTAGCCTTCGGCCACCGACTTGGCGGGCTCGCCATCGACCTGGATCTTTCCATTCAGCGTCCTGAGGTCGTCGGCGGTCAGGCCCTTGAAGATCGGCGCGAGTACTTCCTCGATCTTCGGATTGGCCTTCAGCACTTCCTCGCGGATAATAGGCGTCGGCGCGTAGACCTGCTGTACGCTCTTGTCGTCTTCGAGAACGGTGAGCTCTGCAGCCGCGATCGCGCCGTCGGTGCCGTAGACCATGGCGGTATTGACCCCGTTGGTCTGGTCGGCCGCCGCCTTGATCGTGGCTGCCGTGTCGCCACCCGAGAGAACCACCATCTGGTCCGGCTTCAGCTGGAAACCGTAGGTCGTCTGGAAGGCGGGAAGCGCGCCGGCGGAATTGACGAATTCGGCCGAAGCGGCGAGCTTGGCCGCGCCGCCGCCGGCAACCCATTTGCCGAAGTCAGACATGGATTTCAGGTTGTTCGGCCCGGCCACGTCGCTGCGCACAGCAAGCGCCCAGGTGTTGTTGGCGGGCGAGGGCGTCAGCCAGACGATCTTGTTGGCGTCATAGTCGAGCTTCTTGGCAAGCTCGTAGCCCTGGTCGATGTTCTTCCAGGCGGCATCGTCGGCCTTGTTGAAGAAGAAGCCGGCATTGCCCGTGTATTCGGGATAGATGTCGATTTCGCCCGCCGTGATCGCCTTGCGCACGACCGGTGTGGCGCCGAGCGCGACACGGTCCTGCGTCTTGATGCCGTTGGCATTGAGCGCCAGCGCGATCATGTTGCCGAGCAGTGTTCCTTCCGTATCGATCTTCGATGAAACGACGACGTCTGCAGCATGGGCCGCGCCGGCCGCGAAAGCGGAGAGCGAGACGGCAAGTGCGAATTTCTTCAGCATGGAGTGTCCCCTTGTTCTAACAGTGTAAACCCCCGAGATGCCTCCATGAGAAACCATCGCGGATAAAATGCCGGTGAGAGCAGCGCGCTGCCGTCACCATAGAAATGCGTGCGTCATGGAAATAGCGTGCATGCCCGAAAAATCGATGCAGGCTCCCCCAGTTTTGCGAATGCGCGGCGATTATGACGTTGAACGGAAGCGCTTGCGCGCAATCGCATTCCGTTTTGCAGCGCCGCCGCGATTTGTTTTTGTTCCCTTGGTCGTCCCCGGGATATCGGGTGCTCTCGTGCGGTTCTTCTGCCGCGGCCCCTTTTATCCCGGTATCTGAACGATAGCCGCGCCTTGCCGCAAGAGGGATATCTTTTTTGCTGAACACATCATATCGTTCGGTTTTTCAGCTTGTTACGGAGGGATCGATTGCAGCTCGGCACGGTGTTCATCGCCTCGCATGTGCTCTCTTCGGGATCGATACGGGAAACCGCACGGCAGTTGTCGCTGGCGGCGTCGACCGTCTCGACCGCGATCCGAAATCTCGAAACCGAACTCGCGATCAAGCTCATCGAGCGCAGCTCGGGCGAACTGGTGACGCTGCTTGCCAGCGGCAAGGTTCGTGAGGCGCTGTTGCCGATCGTCGAAGCCGCCGAGCAGCTGGCCGCCGGGATGGATCATAACGCGCCGTCGCGCATCGCGATCAAGATCGCCACCATGGAACGGTTCATGGAAGTCGCCGACCAGGGGAGCATCAATCGCGCCGCGCGCCGGCTGAAGCTCGGCCAGCCGCAACTCTCGCTCCAGATCGCGACCTTGGAGAAGACCTTCGGCCGGACGCTGTTCGAACGCCAGGCGCATGGCTCGGCGCTCACCCAGGAGGGACAGCGGATCTACGCCGCTTTTTCGACGATCTGCCAGGCATGGAACGAACTGAAGTCCTCGGCGGACGAGCGCTACCAACGCAGCGCGCGGGCGCTGCGCATCGGTTCGATCATTCCGACAGGCTCGGAAAGCTGGGTGGCTCGTTGCCTTGGCGCGCTGGTGTCGGAATGGAACCTGCGACGCAACAAGAACACCATCTCGCTGATGCTGATGACGGCCGACGACCTCCGGGAAGCGCTGAAATCCGGCCGTATCGACGTCGCGATCCTGGACTCGATCTTCGGGCTCGAAAGCTTCAGGCATAGCGAGTTGCTGCAGACGGAGATGGTGGTGATCGCGCCCCCGCAAAGCACGGAGGCAACCGTCGCCGAGCTCGCCGCCAGCCACCCCATCTGTACGCCGAGCCCGCGCACCGGCCTCGGCCACGCCGCCATGACGCTGAACCGCGAACGCTCCGCCAATCGCCGGCTGCGTGACCGCGACATCACCGCGGCGGATTCGCTTCCCGTCATAATCGATCTGGTCGCCAATCACGGTTATATCTCGTTTCTCGGTCGGGTGAGCGCCATGCCGATCGCGCACAAGGTCAGGATCGTCGATCTAGATGAGCACGTCCCGATGTCCTACCACGTCGCCTTCAACCACCGCGATGCGTCGGCCGAGGCAAGCGCGATGATCGTCGATCTGGTTGCCGGCATCGTTTCAGAACCAGCCGCGCGGCGGGCATCCGTCGCATGAATGATAGAAGATCCAGAGGGGAAACAGGAACGTGAGCATCTTGCTGGAAGTATGTGTCGACAGCCCGCGGGGACTGGCGGCGGCGATCGAGGGCGGTGCCGGGCGCATCGAGCTCTGCTCGGCGTTGGAGGTCGGGGGGCTGACACCTCTGGCCGGCCTGATGAAGGCGGCGGCGTCTGCTCCCATCCCTGTCTACGCGATGATCCGCCCTCATGCCGGCGCCTTCGTCTTCGATGAGGGAGACGAGGCGGCGATGATGGCGGATATCGATGCAGTGCGGGTCTTCGGCCTTGCCGGCGTCGTGATCGGCGCCAACATGCCGGATGGCCGGCTCGACATGCCGCTGATTCATCGCCTGAAGGCGCATGCCGCCGGTCTCGGCTCGACGCTGCACCGCGCCTTTGACCTGGTGCCGGACGCGGACGTTGCCTTGGAGCAGGCGGTAGAACTCGGCTGCGAGCGCATCCTTACCTCCGGCTGCGTCCCGAAGGCGATCGACGGTCTCGATACCCTTGCGCGCCTATCGAAGAAGGCCGCCGGCCGGATTTCCATCATGCCGGGCAGCGGTGTCAGGCCGAGCAATGCCGGGGAAATCCTACGCGCCACCGGCGCGCGCGAGATTCACGGATCCTGCAGCTCGCCGAGCGCCGACGCCGATCCGCGCGCGGTCGCCTTCGGCTTCGAGGCGCCGGGCATGAACCGGACGGATGTCGCGGTGGTGCGCCAGATGCGCCAGGCGATCGACGCCGCCTGACCCATTGTCAGAATGCAAGAAAGCCGGCCCAGGTGAGCCGGCTTTTTCCATGTTTTTTGCCGTGCCTTACGAGCTGCGGCGGCGGCGAAGCTGGTCGAAGTAGACGATCACGATGATCAGCAGGCCGGTGATGATGCGCTGCCAGAACGAATTGACGTTCAAGAGGTTCGCGCCGTTGTTGATCGTCGCCAGAATGAACGCGCCGATCAGCGGGCCGTGAACGGAGCCGACGGCGCCGAACAGCGAGGTGCCGCCGATGACCGACGAGGCGATCGCCTGCAGCTCCCAGCCGTCCGCCTGCGTCGCATTGCCGATGGCGATGCGCGAGGCGAGCAGGATGCCGACGAAGGCTGCGAAGGTGGCCGACAGGATATAGGCCATGTAGATGATGGCGCTGACCCGCACACCCGAAAGACGCGCTGCTTCGCTGTTGGAGCCGACCGCGAAGAGATAGCGGCCCCAGCGGCTGAGATGCAGCAGAATATAGGATGGTATCGCCACCAATATCACCATCCAGAACAGGCTTGGAATGCCCAGGAAGTCGGCGCGCGAGAAGTTGGAGAAGGCTTCGTTGGTGATGTTGATCGACGAGCCGTTGGTGATGAGAAGGCCGAAGCCGCGCAGCGCCGTCAGCGTCGCCAGCGTGATGATGAACGGCGGCAGGCCCATGTGGACGATGCCGAAGCCGTGGAAGGCGCCGATCGCCACCCCGAAGGCGAGCGTCAGGAGGATCGCCGCCCACACGGGCACGCCGGCCTGCAACAGCCATGCGATGATGACGCCCGCGAAGCCCACGATCGCGCCGACGGAAAGGTCGATGCCGGCGGTGATGATGACGAAGGTTTCACCCAGCGCCAGGATCGCCGTCATCGAGCCCTGACGCAGCAGGTTGCTGATGTTGAGGGGCGTCCAGAAGCTGTTGGTGGCAAGGCCGAGTGCGATCCAGAGTGCAATCAGCAAGCCGATCAGCGTCAGCCCGAACAGGATGTTGACTTTGCGGCGTTGCTGCGGCGCGGGGATTTCGGTGGGGGTTACGGTCATGATCTCTCTCCCTCTTATTCCACTCAGACGCCGATCGCTTCGCTGAGGACTTGTTCATGTGACGCCGCATGGAAACCGTGGCTCGCCACCAGCTTGCCGGTCCGGAAGACATGCAGTTCATCCGCCAGTTCGTAGACCTCGGGCAGGTAGGACGAGATCAGGATGATGCCGGCGCCTTCCTTCAAGAGCCGCGCGAACAGCCGGTAGATTTCCGCCTTGGTGCCGACGTCGACGCCGACGGTTGGTTCGTCGAAGATGAAGAGCCGCGCGCCGTGGCTGAGCCACTTGCCGATGACGACCTTCTGCTGGTTACCACCCGACATCGCCGAAACCAGCACGCGCCGGCTCGGGGTCTTGATCGAGAGGTCGCGGATCTGCTGGTCGGCGTTCCTGGCTTCGTCGGCAAGGCCGATCACCGGCCCCTTGCTCAACCGATCGAAGACGGGAAGGTTGATGTTGAGACCGATCGGCAGGTTGAGGCAGAGCCCCTGGTCGCGGCGGCTTTCCGGCGCCAGCGCGATGCCGAGCTCCATCGCCTTGCGCTCGTTCTTGATGTCGACCTTTTTGCCCATCCAGTGGATTTCGCCCGCCGTCGTCTTCTCGCGGCCGTAGAGCCCGAGCGCAAATTCGCTGCGCCCGGCGCCGATCAGCCCGTAGAGACCGACGATCTGGCCGGCCTTGACCGACAATGAAATGTCCTGGAAACCCGGCCCGGAGAGGCCGCGGGTTTCGACGATCGTCTCGCCGATGGCGATCTCTTCCTTGTGGTAGATCTGTTCGATCGAGCGGTTGATCATAAGCGCGATCAGCTCGTTGTCGTTGGTCTCGCCGATCAGGCGCGTGCCCACATGGGTGCCGTCGCGCAACACGGACACGCGGTCCGCCAGCTCGAAGACCTCCTCCATGCGGTGGCTGATATAGACGATGGTGACGCCTTCGCTCTGCAGGCGACGGATCAGCTTGAACAGCTGCGCCGATTCCTGGCGGGTCAGATAGGCGGTCGGCTCGTCGAAAATCAGGAACTGCGTGCCGCGCATCGCGGCGCGTGCCGTGGCGACCAGCTGCTGCTGGCCGATGGTGAGGTCGCTGAGCAGGGCAGCGGCGGGAAGGCCAAAGCCGAGGTCGTCGAGGACAGCCTGCGCCATCTTCACCATCTGCTTCTTGCGCATCATGCCGAACTTGTTGACTTCGTCGCCCAGGAACATGTTGGCGGCAACCGTCAGGTGCGGGCAGAGCACCACTTCCTGGTGGACGGCATTGATGCCGCGCGCGATCGCCTCGTTCGGCGTCGCCAGCGCGACCGGATGGCCGCACCACAGGATCTCGCCCGCGGTTCTGGTTATGACACCGGTGAGCAGCTTGATCAGGGTCGATTTGCCGGCCCCGTTTTCGCCGACGATCGCATGGATTTCGCCGGCCAGGAACGTGATCGTCGCCGGTTTCAGCGCCTGCACGTAGCCGTAGTTCTTCTGCAATCCCTTGAGTTCGAGGATGGGCATGCCCGCCTGAATGCGGTCGGCCTCTTTCAGCGTGGCGCTGTCATCATGGCGATGACTGATCTCTTCCAGGCTCATGGACGTCTTCTCCTCCTCGCGAATTCCCGTCTCTCCGCCGGCCCTCCGCGCTCCTCAGGCGGATGATGGCAGCGGCAAAGAAAGGCCGCGCGGGAATGCTCGCGCGCGGCCCCTTGGAAGATTATTTGATCTTCGGGTTCAGGAGGGCGTCGATCTTCGGATCGGCCATGTTGGCCTTGGTCACCAGGTTGGCGCCGGTATCGACGTTCTCTTCGACCTTCTCACCCTTGGATACGGCAAGCGCGGTCTTCACGCCGTCATAGCCCATGCGATAGGGATCCTGCACGACGAGGCCGGCAAGCGCGCCGTCCTTGAGGAAGCCGATCGTCTTGTCGTCGCTGTCGAAGCCGATGACCTTGACCTTGTCACCGAGCTTGTTTTCGGCGATCGCCTGGCCAACGCCCTGCGCCATGATCAGATTGGAGGCGAAGACGCCGACGATATTCGGGTTGGCGGTGATCAGGTCGGTCATGATGTTGAGACCGGTGGTGGCCTGACCGTCGGCATACTTGTCGGCAACGACCTTCAGGCCCGGATACTTGGTCTTGACCTGATCAAGGAAGCCTTCGCGACGCTGCTCGAGCGAGCCGGCGCCGGGCGTGTTGGTGATGATGACGACATCGCCTTCATCCTTGCCGGTCATTTCCTTGATCGCAGCGGCAAGGCCGTCGGCGGCGATGCGGCCGCCCTGGACGTTGTCGGTGGTCAGGAACGACTTGAAGGCCTTGGAGTCTGCACCGGAATCGATGCCGATGATCGGAACGGACTTCGCGGCTTCATCGATCGGCTTGCCGAGCGCCTTGAATTCGGTCGGCGAGATGACGATCGCGGCAGGCTTGCCGGCAACGGCGTTCTCGAGGATGCTGATCTGGCCGTTGACGTCGGTTTCGGCCTGCGCGCCGAGTTCCGGCACCTTCACGCCGAGATCCTGGCCGGCCTTGCGGGCGCCGGCGAGAACGATCTGCCAATAGAAGGACGTGGTGTCCTTGACGATGATCGGGATCGTCACGTCGGCTGCGAACGACGGCAGCGGCATCGCCGTGGCGATGACGGCAGCGCCCGCGAGCGCGGTGAAGCTTCTACGCGAAAGAATGGATTTCATGCGCATGTGTGTTCTCCTCTCAGGTGCGTTCTCCTCCTAGGAATCTCCCGCCGAACGCGAACGGGAGATTTTTATCGATAAAAAACATTTACCTTTCGGACGCTAGCCGAGCCGACGATGAAATGCAAGTCGGCTCGATTTTCCAG
This sequence comes from Rhizobium sp. S152, assembly GCF_030380735.1. Lineage (GTDB taxonomy): Bacteria > Pseudomonadota > Alphaproteobacteria > Rhizobiales > Rhizobiaceae > Rhizobium. The sequence continues at coordinate 118,926 of NZ_JAUDRZ010000008.1, forward strand.
CATCATTGGCGTTTACGCCGGTCTGCTCCTCCTCGGTTCTCCCTTCCGAGCAGTGTACCGGACCGGCACTCTGTTAATGAATGAAACATTGGTTCCGAATATTTGTCAACACGGAACGTTTATTCCATTTTGGTATCCACCTCAGTCTTTCGGTTTCATCCCCGGAAGACTTCATGCGGATGCACCACGCCCTTCTTCAGGATCAGGTTTCCGTAGAGGCGAAATTCGGTGGTCGCGACGATGTAGGCCACCTTGCGCGACCGTTCGTAGAACGCGAAGCGCTCGACCGGCACGATCTTGAAATCGCCGGCACGCTTGGAAACGATAGTCTGGAACTCGACGCAGACCTCTGGTTCGGCCTGCGGATCGCCGACGACTTCCATCCGCCAGGCTGAATCTGGCACGAAGGTATCCAGCGGAAGATGCGTGAGGATCGCTTCCGCCATCTCGGTGGCGCTGACGCCGTCCGCGCGGATGACCTCGGGGCCCATGGTGCTGGACGGAAAATTGGCGTCGGCGATCAGGATCTCGTCGCCATGCCCCATGCGGGCAATAGCGCGCAGGAGGTCGGGGTTGAGAACCGGATGAATTCCTTTGAGCATGTCTGTTCCTTAAACGCGTACGGCTTCATCGCCCAACGGTGGAGCGACGAGTGTGAGGGGGTCGAATTCGGGGAAGATAGAATCCGGCAGTGTCGGTGAAAAGAGCTCCATGTTGCGGATCACGCTGGAGGCCTTGGCGGTGCCGATCAGCACCGAGGACACGAGCGGATCACGCAGCGGAAACTGCAGGGCAGGGGCGGCCAGCGGAACGCCGTGCTTCCCGGCGATCTCTTCCATCGCAGCGACCTTGGCGAGAACATCGGGCGTTGCCGGCATGTAGTCGAAGTTCGATCCGGGCACGGCCCCCGTTGCCAGAATGCCGGAATTGAAGACGCCGCCGACAACGAGCGATGTCCCCTTTTGCCGGCAAAGCGGCAGCAGCTCACCGACGGCGGAACGATCGAGCAGCGTATAGCGTCCAGCCATCAGGATGCAGTCGATGTCGGCGTTGCGCATCACGTCGAGGCAAACAGGCACCTCGTTGACGCCAAGCCCGAAGGCCTTGATCGCGCCGGATGCCTTCAGTTCCTCCAGCGCCTTGATGCCGCCGTCGAGAAACTGCCGCAGATAGACCGCGTTCTTCGCCGCGCCATGCGTATAGCCGCCGATATCATGCACATAGAGGATATCGATGCGGTTAAGCCCGAGGCGGGCATAGCTGAACTCGACCGAACGCATGATGCCGTCATAGCTGTAGTCGTAATCGGCATCGAAGGAGAGCGGGTCGACGTAGCTGTAATCGGGAACCGTCCCAGTCGGCACCGGCCGCAGCAGCCGTCCCACCTTGGTGGAGAGCACCCACTCGCTCTCCGGCTTCTCGCGCAGGAAGTCGCCCATGCGGCGCTCGGCAAGCCCGAGCCCGTACCATGGCGCCACGTCGAAATAGCGGATGCCGCTGTCCCAGGCGGCTTCGAGCGTTTCCATCGCCTGCTCGCGCGGGCAGGCACGGTAGAGGCCACCGAGAGCCGCGGCGCCGAAGCTCACTTCGGTCACCGCGAGATCTGTCCTGCCGATCCTCCTCGTCTTCATCATTCCTCCTCTGAAGACCTGCAATACTATCCTACAATGTTGCCCCGAGATGCCACGGCACGAATTCGTTATCGCCGTAGCCGAACTCCTCGCTCTTGGTTTTCCTGCCCGATGCCGTGTCGATGATCAGTTCGAAGATCTCGCGGCCCTTGGCTGATATCGTCACGTCGCCGGTGGCGATCGTGCCGCAGTCGATATCCATGTCCTCTTCCATCGCGGCATAGAGCGCCGAATTGCTTGAAAGCTTGATCGACGGCGCCGGACGACAACCGAAACAGCTGCCGCGTCCCGTGGTAAAGGCGATCATGTTGGCGCCGCCCGCCACTTGGCCAGTCGCCGAGACCGGATCGTAGCCCGGCGTATCCATGAAGACGAGTCCGGAGGCGGTCACACGTTCGGCATAGCCGTAGACCGCCGTCAGCGGCGAACGGCCGCCCTTGGCGACGGCGCCGAGCGATTTTTCCAGGATGGTCGTCAGGCCGCCGCGCTTGTTGCCGGGCGAAGGGTTGTTGTCGAGCGAGGCGCCATGCATCGCCACGTATTTTTCCCACCAGGCGATCTTATCGTCGAGCTTGCGGGCAACCTCGTCGCTCACCGCGCGGCTGCGGAGCAGATGTTCGGCGCCGTAGATTTCCGAGGTCTCGGAGAGGATGGGCGTGCCGCCGGCCGCGGCCAGAAGATCGGCGGCCACGCCGAGCGCCGGGTTGGCCGTGATGCCGGAGAAACCGTCGGAGCCGCCGCATTGCAGGCCGATGATGATCTCGCCGATCGGGATCGGAACGCGGCGCTCGCGGCTCACATCTTCTGCGATCTCGCGCAGCATCCCCATGGCCCGCTCGACCGCGCGGCGCGAACCGCCGGCGTCCTGGATGTTGAAATGCCGCTTGGAATTGCCGGCGCCGCTCTGGCCGTAGAGCGTCAACTGGTTCACCTCGCAGCCGAGCCCGATCATCAGCACGCCGCCGAAGTTCACGTGCCGGGTGTAGCCGGCCAGCGTCCGGTGCAGGACCGCCATGCCGTCCCCCGTCGAGCTCATGCCGCAACCCTGATCGTGGACGATCGGCACGAAGCCGTCGATGCCTTCATAGAGCGGCAGCAACGTCCGGTTCGCCGTCTCCGCGATGGCGCGGCAGACGGTGGTGGAACAGTTCACGCTGGCGATCACGCCGATGTAATTGCGCGTCGCGGCCCGCCCGTCGGCGCGGCGATAACCCATGAAAGTGCGGGCCTTGTCGGCAGCACTTGCCTCTTCCGGCGCCGCATTGGCCGTCGCCGCCAGCCGGTCGTTCTCGAAGTGGAGGTTATGGCTATGGATATGGTCGCCCGCCTTTACCTCAGCCGTCGTCCGGCCGATCGCCTGTCCGTATTTCACCACCGGCTGTCCAAGCGCGATATCGGTGAGCGCGACCTTGTGGCCGGGATCGATCTTCTCCCGCGTCCTGACGCCCGCGACCTCCGCTGCCTCGGGAATGGCCGCCGTCGCTACGGCCACGTTGTCGCCATTGGACAGAATGATCCAGGGGTCCTTGTTCATCTCTTCTCCTCCCTGAAGAAGCGTCCGCTGCACGGCGAATGCAATTGATTTTGTTTTTTATCTACAATAAACATTTTCAAGTCAACGGGATTGTTGATCCTGCGGACGAGGGAGGCAAACAGCCGCAGACAATCCGGAATCGATAAGGATTGCTGATAGATAAGCCGACGCGCATCCCGCTGTCCGCCCACTCGCTGGGCAAGCGGTATGCAGCGATCAGGCAAGGGGCGACGCACGCATGGCAAGGCAGAACACGGTCTTCAAGGAAGCATACAATCGCTACGCGGCGGCGCTCCGCCAGGACGCGACCCTGCCGTCCGAACCTGACATCGCCGCCCAGCTCGGCATCAGCCGCAGCACGGCACGGGCGATCCTGACCCGCCTAGCGGACGAGGGCATCATTTTGTGGAACAAGCGCCAGAAGACGGTGCTGCGCGAACCCACCGCCCAGGATTTCTATCCCTCCGAGGAAACGGATTCGCTGCACGACGTGATCGAGCGCAGCTTCATGCAGCGCATACTTTCCGATGATGCAGCGCCCGGAATGCAGATCAACGAGTTGGAACTCGCCCGCGAGATCGGCACGGGCACGACGAGCGTCCGCGAGTTCCTTATCCGCTTTTCGCGGTTCGGCCTTATCGAGAAACGCCCGAACAGCCACTGGATATTGAAGGGTTTCACGCGCGAGTTCGCGCTCGAGCTGGCTGATGTCCGCGAGATGTTCGAACTCCACTCCGCCGCCGAGTTCGTCAAGCTGCCGCCCGAAAACGATGCCTGGCAGGCACTGGCGGAAATCAAGGCGGAGCACGAGGCCATGCTGGCCGATCTCGACCTCCGCTACAAGGATTTTTCAGCCCTGGATGAGCGTTTCCACCTGCTGATCCACCGCGCCGCCAAGAACCGCTTCATCGCTGATTTCTATGACGCAATCGCCATTATTTTCCACTATCACTACCAGTGGAACAAGGCATTCGCCCGCCAGCGCAACGAGCGCGCCATCCACGAGCACCTGGATTACATCGCGGCGCTGGAATCGCGCGATCCCAAGGCAATCGATTTCTCCTGCCGTCTGCACCTGCGCTCCGCGCGCCAGACACTGCTTCAATCCCTGCCGCAGACGGGAGCGGAAGACGTTTGAAGAAGCGGCGAATGTTTCGCAACGGCCGCTTCGTTCCTCCTTGCTGAGGGCAGATACGGCGCGCCGTGCGCTGTGACGAATATATCAAATTTGTAACGGGGAGTGATTGAACAAACAGTAGTACGCGACGTTTCCTCCTTGAAAACAAAGGAGAATGTAATGCTCAAGTCCATCGTTGCCGCTACCCTTGCCGTGTCTTCCCTGTTCGCAACCGCGATGCCGTCATATGCGGATAGCGTCACTGTCCAGTTCGGTGAGCCGGGTCGCAACAATCATCCCTTCTATCGCCACGACCGCGACCGCTACGACCGCCACCGCCATCGTGTTCAGTACCGTCGCTGCTGGACGGAATCCTATCAGGTCAGGATCAGCCACGGCCGCGAGGTTACCAAGTACAGGAAGGTCTGCCGTTAAAACTGCCGCTTACTTGAACGCTGAGAGCCCTTTCCTGATGGAGAGGGCTTTTTTCTGGGATTTCCCCGGCTCGTGGTCAGAACATCAGTCGCGGCGTATCATGATGCCACCTTGGAGCGCCACTTTCGTCTTGGGCCGAAAATGCCTCTTCCAGAAAAATAGCCCCGCACGATGGCGGGGCTAAGTTTGGTCGGCATTACTGGAAATGAATCCGCTGGGTGCTGAAGCCAGCGTGCAGGGTTAACCCACGCGGAATGGCTTTGTTCCAAGAATATCCGATCGATGCGCGGTGCATGCGGATAACCAATGCCTGCGGCACTGCTCGCTTGACTGTCGTTTTTTGGAGAATGGTGCCGCTTGCAGGACTCGAACCTGCGACCCCATCATTACGAATGATGTGCTCTACCACCTGAGCTAAAGCGGCAACGTTGGCGGCCGAATGATCCGGCCCGCGATTTGCATGGCGCTGATACAAGCATTGCCGGAAGATTTCAAGCGCCGTCTCGCGCCTTTGCGAAAAAAACCAATGCGATGCGAAATCCGCTATCTGAATATCGGGCGAAAGTCAGAGCGACAGCCGGGCGCGGGCAGACATGTATTCCTGCTCAAGCCGACCGACGAGACGCTCGACAGGTTCCACCGCCTTGATCGCGCCGATCCCCTGGCCGCTTCCCCAAATGTCCTTCCATGCCTTGGCGCCGCCCACCGCCTGTTCGAAATCCATTTTGGAGGGATCGGCGGCCGGCAGATTGTCGGGGTCGAGGCCCGCGGCGGTGACGGAGGGTTTCAGATAGTTGCCATGCACGCCCGTGAAATAGTTGGAGTAAACGATGTCGTTCGCGGCGCCTGCAACGATCGCCTGCTTGTAGGCCTCCGTCGCGCGTGCTTCCTGCGTGGCGATGAAGGGCGAGCCGATATAGGCCATGTCGGCGCCCATGGCCTGCGCCGCCAGGATCGCGCCGCCATTGGCGATGGCGCCTGCCAGAAGCAATGGCCCGTCGAACCATTCGCGGATTTCCTGCACCAGCGCGAAAGGTGAAAGCGTGCCGGCATGGCCGCCCGCGCCGGCCGCGACTGCGATCAGCCCATCGGCTCCCTTGCGAATCGCCGAGTTGGCGTGGCGGTTGTTGATCACGTCGTGGAGCACGATGCCGCCATAGGAATGCACCGCGGCATTCACCTCCGGCACCGCTCCGAGTGAGGAGATTACGATCGGCACCTTGTACTTCACGCAGAGCATCAGGTCATGCTCCAGCCGCTTGTTCGATGTGTGGACGATCTGGTTGACGGCGAAGGGGGCGGCCGGCCGCCCGGGGTTTGCGACGTTATGCGCCGCCAGTTCCTCGGTGATCATCGCCAGCCATTCGTCCAGCTGGCTTTCCGGCCGCGCGTTGAGCGCCGGAAAGGCCCCGACGATCCCGGCCTTGCACTGTGCCAGCGTCAACGCGGGATGCGAGATGATGAACAAGGGCGAAGCGACGACCGGAAGTCTGAGGTTCTGCGTCAGGATCGGGGGCAGGGACATGATACACCACGTTATTGACGTTTACGAAAACGTCAATCTGATAGCAGAGCAAATGGCACTGGAAAAGGCCGTCTATCGATTTTGCGAATATCGGTTATTGTTGTGGGCCGTGGACTTGCACGCGGCGGTTTCGTTATCCCCTGCCGATCGGCACGGAACAAGGCGCAAGGCTTGCGGTTTGCCGCGTCAGCGGCTACCGCATTGACGAACTGTTAAGCATGATGCCCAGTCTCAGAGTAAAGGACCGGACGTGAGCGGATTAGAAACGGCAATCAGAACGGCACTCAACAATGCCGATCGCGACAATCCCGAAGTCCGAGCCAAGATCTATCAATCCGCGCGTCAGGCGCTGGAAGCGGGACTGCGCAAGCAGGACATCACCGATGTCGAGGCCATCAGCCATCACCGCCATCGCCTGGAAACCACGATCCACATGATCGAGGCGGAGGAACGCGAGCGTATGCATCCGCGTCAGGGGCCGCCCGAGGTCGAGGTGCCGCCCGTCGTCGAGATGCCGCCGTCTCAGCCGATGACCCGTCGCGAGACCGGAGACATCTCCTTCGGCGGCGAAACCCGCGAACACGTCGTGACGGATCCGCGTTTCGCGGATGAAGCGAGCCTCGCCGATGTGCATGCGGGCAGCGCTGATCATCTGGCGGCGCCGGAAGCGCCCGAGCAAACCTTCGCCGCTGATCGCAAGCCGGCGGCCGGCATGGATTTCAAGCCGGAACGCGCCGCTGCGAGGCGCAAGCCGCGCAAGTTCTTCTCGCGGCTGCTGGTCTGGTGCGTCCTTCTCGCCTTTATCGGCATGGGCGCCTGGTGGGCCTATACATCCGGCATCTTGATGTCGGCGGCCGAGCGCGACACCAGCGTCGCCAACCCGCCGGCAAGCACGCAGCCGGAAGACTTCGATGGTGAGGACGAGAACCAGAGCGCCAACAGCGATGCATCCGGCAATCCGCCCGTCGTCATCGATCCGCAGAACTCCTTCTCGTCCGAATGGATCGAGGTATTCAAGCCGTCCGATGCGGCGAGCCTTAAAAAGGGCGCGCAGTCGAAGGCCGAGAACATCGCCGAGAATGATGGACCCGCCATTCGTCTGACCTCGCAGAGCAACGGCAGCGACGGCAATATCGGCATCCCCGTTTCGGCCGAGGTCCTGCAACAGTTGGCCGGCAAATCCTCGACGATCGCCATAACCCTGCAGTCGACGTCCGATCAGCCGACGCAGATCACCGTCGAGTGTGACTTCCAGACGCTGGGGGATTGCGCGCGGCACCGCTTTTCCGTGACGCGCCAGAAGTCGGATGTGCTCCTTCAGGTCCGTTTCGATCGCTCGCTGGCGCCAAGCTCGCCCGGTGCGCTGTTGATCAACAGCGACGTGGACGACAAGGCGCGCGGCATCAACCTCTACGCCGTGCGCATCCTGCCGGGGCAGTGATCATTTCAGGAAATCGGGCCCGAAGCCGATGATCTTGTCGTCGAGCTTGCCGATCGCGCCCTTGTCCTTGGCGTCATAGTCGATCGTCAAAAGCAGGTGGCGAATGAGGTTAATGCGGGCGCGACGCTTGTCGTTGGCGCGCACGACAGTCCACGGCGCGAATTCCGTGTGCGTCTTTTTCAGCATCCGGTCGCGCTTTTCGCTGTAGTCGTCCCACTTCGTCAGCGCCGCGATATCCATCGACGACAGCTTCCACACCTTCAGCGGATCGTGCCGCCGGTCATGGAAGCGCTTCAGCTGCATTTCGCGGCCGATATCCAGGTAGAACTTGAAAAAGAATATACCCTCGTGGGCGATCACCTTTTCGATCTGCGGCGCCTGTTCGAGAAAGTCCTCGTATTGCTTCGGCGTGCAGAAGCCCATGACCGGCTCGACGCCGGCGCGGTTGTACCAGGAGCGGTCGAAAAGCACGAATTCGCCCGCCGTCGGAAACTGCGCCACATACCGTTGGAAATACCATTGCCCGGCCTCCCGGTCCGTCGGCTTGGTCAACGCGACGACGCGGGCGAGGCGAGGATTCATATGAGCAGATGACGCCGATATCGCGCCGCCCTTGCCGGCGGCATCGCGTCCCTCGAACAGCGCCATTACCCTCTTGCCTGTCGCCTGCAGCCAAAATTGCAGCTTCACCAGTTCGACCTGCAACTTCTTCAGGTCGTCGAGATATTCGTCTTCCTTCAGCTTCTTGTTGTAGGGATAGTCGCCCGATTTGAGCGCGTCCTCGTCCACCCAGTCGGGCAGGACAGGATCGTCCACGTCGAAGATGCGCTTCTTGCCGCCGATCTCCAATTCCACTGCTCTGCTCTCGACATCTTCGGCCATGGTCGTCCTCCTCGGCTTTTCATGTGGTGCAGGCGAACATATTTTCCATTGAAAATCAAACGGCTTGGCGAGACGCAAAAATCTGTGCGTCATCGTCAAGCTTTTCGGGCTTGCTGGCAGCAATCGTAAATTTCTGTCATGAATCACCGCTATCAGGCAAAGTTTGATAGCGTGAAAAGACCGGTTTGGCGGCGCGGGGGACACTTGGAAGACGAGAAGTCATGGATGGAGAGGCTGACGGCACGTCTCCGTCGGCAGCGTTTCGTTCTCATGGTGGCGATCGCTATCGCCGTGATTGCCACGGTTGCCGGAATGAACGGGTGGGGCGTCCTTGCGCTTCTGCTGATCCTGATCGTCGCGGCCGTGTGGTCGGCACAGCCGACCACACCGAAACCGATTGCGGAAGAGCCGTCGACCATAGAAGAAGAGCCGGCCTCGCGCAGCCTGTTACCGGAAGTCTCGGCCACGCTCTCGGCGCTGGATATCCCGGTCATGGTGCTCGCCGGCGATGCCTCCGTGCTGTTTCAGAACAAGGCCGCCGAAAAGGCCTTTGGCGAGGTCGTCATCGGCGCGCATATTTCCGCGCGGCTTCGCTCGCCGGGCATTCTCGATATGCTCCGTGAGACGATCGCCACCAATGCGCCGAACCAGATCGAGCATTCCGAGCGCCTGCCGTCCGAACGCGTCTATATCGTCCGTAGCGCACCGGTCGAGTTGGTCGCCCACAATGGCCACGGCGAGCGCCTGTTCGTCCTTTCCTTCCGCGATATATCTGAAGTGCGGCGGATCGACCGCATGCGTTCGGATTTCGTCGCCAACGCCAGCCACGAATTGCGCACGCCGCTCGCCTCGCTGCGCGGCTTCATCGAGACTATTCAGGGACCGGCCAAGAACGATCTGAAGGCACAGGAACGTTTCCTCGGTATCATGTTCGACCAGACGACACGCATGAGCCGACTGGTGGACGATCTGCTCTCTCTTTCGCGCCTGGAGTTGAAGTCGCATATCGCGCCGGACGAGAAGGTCGATCTGGTCCCTCTGCTGGGGCACGTCCGCGACGCGTTGCTGCCGCTCGCCAAGGATGTCGGCGTCGAGATGGTCTTGCATCTGCCGGAAGGCAAGGCCGAGGTTGCCGGCGACCGCGACGAACTGGTCCAGGTTTTCGAAAACCTAATGGAGAACGCCTGCAAGTATGGCCAGGAAGGCAAGCTGGTCGAGGTTTTCCTGAAGAACGATCCCGGCACTCCTGTCGAGGTGACCGTAGTGGACAAGGGTCCTGGCATTCCGGCCGAGCATGTGCCGCGCCTGACCGAACGTTTCTATCGCGTCAACATCGAGGATAGCCGCTCCAAGAAGGGTACTGGCCTCGGCCTTGCCATCGTCAAGCACATCCTCACACGCCACCGCGCCCGTCTCATTGTGAAGTCGGAAGTGGGCAAGGGAACGAGCTTTACCGTCAGATTTTGACATAAAACCGCATTACGGTCCATATGGTCGCAAATATTATTGATATATTTCAATATGTTAAACTGTCACAAATGTTTCATCGAACTGACATAAAACCTCTGTGCATCGGGAGCTAAAGAGAGCGTGCCGATGAACAAACGGCACCGCTCAGAGGGCCGTTCCAGGCCGCACTCAGACCGCTATATGTCCGGGAGATTGACATGAACGCTTTTAAACTTACGGTCGCCGCACTCGCTGCTTCCGCCGCTTTCGCTGGCGCAGCCGTTGCTCGCGATCAGGTGCAGGTCAGTGGTTCGTCCACGGTTCTGCCTTACGCAAAGATCGTTGCCGAAACCTTCGGCGAAACCTTCAAGGACTTCAAGACTCCGGTCGTTGAATCCGGCGGTACGGGCGCTGGCCTCAAGGAATTCTGCAAGGGCGTAGGCCCTGACACGATCGACGTTGCCAACGCTTCGCGTCCGATCAACGCCAAGGAACTGGAAGCCTGCAAGGCAGCCGGCGTTACCGACATCCAGGAAGTCAAGATCGGCTACGACGGCATCGTCTTCGCAACCGACGCTTCGAACCCAGACGTCGCTTACGAGCCGGCCGACCTCTACAAGGCTCTCGCAGCTCAGGTTGTTGTCGATGGCAAGCTCGTCGCCAACCCCTACAAGAAGTGGTCTGAAGTCAACCCGAAGCTCCCGGCTGTTGATATCGCTGCCTACATCCCGGGCGAAAAGCACGGCACCCGCGAAGTGTTCGAACTGAACGTTCTCGCTGCTGGCTGCAAGGACTCCGGCGCTCTCGACGTGATCGCCAAGGAAATCGCCGACAAGGCTGCTCAGAGCAAGGCTTGCGTTGCTGTTCGTAAGGACGGCGCTGCTGTCGATATCGACGGCGACTATCCGGAAACGCTGGCACGCATCGCTGCCAACAAGACCGGCGTTGGCGTATTCGGCCTCTCCTTCTACGAAAACAACGCCGACAAGCTGAAGGTTGCTACCGTCAAGGGTATCGTTCCGAGCCCGGAAACGATCGCTGACGGCACCTACCCGGTTTCGCGTCCGCTGTTCTTCTACGTCAAGAAGGCTCACCTGGGCGTTATCCCGGGCCTGAAGGAATACGTGAACTTCTTCGTATCCGACCAGATGGTTGGCCCTGACAGCCCGCTCGTCGAATACGGCCTGGTTGCAGCTCCGGACGCTGAGCGCGAAGCCACCCGCAAGGCTGTCGAAGACGGCAAGACCATGTAATGAACTTTGCCGGCGCGATCCAAGGGGTCGCGCCGGCATTGCCTTTGCCGCTCTAGGGGAGCGGTGAAGTTGAACGCTTCCATGATCGGAAGCCGAAATCTGGCGGCCGAGTTTGGCGGGTTGCCGTTTTCGCTTTTTGGGGCCAAGGGCCTGGGGACCTTAACGAATGAGTACATCCGTCTTACTCTTGTGCCTCGTCGTGTTGGGCGCCGTTGCCTTCCTGGCAGCGCGCAGCCGCGCGACAGCGCTTTCCGGGGGCAAGTCCTCGGCACTGCATTCCCGGCCAGGCTACTACGGAGCCTATGCCGCGATCTGGACCATTCTGCCGGCGCTGATCGTTCTCTGCGCCTGGCTCTCCATCGCCCCCTCCATTATCGAATCCTCCGTACGCGGCGCTTTCCCCGACGACGTCAAGGCGCAGTCGGAAGCACAGCAGAACCTCAGCTACGGCATGGTCAGCGCCATCGCCCGCGGCCTGCCGTTGCTGGCGCCGGAAGACGCAGCCCCGGTCGCCAGCGATCCGGCCGGCCTGCAGGCGAAACTCGCCGCCAAGGGCGTTCCGCTCGCCGGCGAGCCGCAGCCCTACATGATCGAAGGCGCGCAGAAGCTGAACGCCGAAAGCGGCGTCAGCCGTCTGATCATGACCCTCGTCGTGCTCGTCCTGGCCGTTGGCGGTGGCTTCTACGCGCTTCGCGAAGTCGCTCCGCGCTTTCGTGCCCGCAACCGCGTCGAGCGCGTGATGCTCTGGGGCCTGTTGCTCGCATCCTCGATCGCGATCCTCACCACCGTCGGCATCGTGCTGTCGATGCTGACGGAAGCCGCGCACTTCTTCGCCGAGGTTCCGGCCGCTGATTTCTTCTTCGGCACCGTCTGGGATCCGCGCTTTGCCGGCGCCGGCAGCTCCTCCTTCGGCCAGTTCGGCTTGATCCCGCTGCTGCTCGGCACGCTCTACATCGGCTTCGTCGCCATGCTGGTCGCCGTTCCGGTCGGCCTCTTCGCGGCGATCTACATGTCGGAATACGCGGCCCCCAAGGTTCGCTCGATCGCCAAGCCGCTGCTCGAAGTCCTGGCAGGCATCCCGACCATCGTCTACGGCTTCTTCGCCCTCGTCACCGTCGGCCCGTTCCTGCGCGATCTCTCGTCCCAGGTGAACGGCCTTCTGACCGGCGATTACAGCAACTTCATCCAGGCGCAGAGCGTTCTGACCGCCGGTATCGTCATGGGCATCATGCTGATCCCATACGTTTCCTCGCTGTCGGACGACATCATCACCGCCGTGCCGCGCGCACTGCGTGACGGTTCGCTCGGTCTCGGCGCGACGCGCTCGGAAACGATCAAGAAGGTCGTGCTACCCGCCGCCCTGCCGGGTATCGTCGGCGCTCTCCTGATGACCGCCTCGCGCGCCATCGGCGAGACCATGATCGTCGTGCTCGCCGCCGGCGTCGCCGCACGCATTCAGATCAACCCGTTCGAGCCGATGACGACGGTGACGGTCAAGATCGTCAACCAGCTGACGGGTGACCTCGAGTTCACCTCGCCGCAGACGCTGGTCGCCTTCGCCCTTGGCATCACGCTCTTCTTCATCACGCTTTGCCTTAACATCTACGCGCTCTTCATTGTGCGCAAATACCGGGAGCAGTACGAATGACGGACGTTGTTTCCTCCGGACAGGGCGTCGTCGTCTCCAAGGCGCCGGCCCGCCGCGACATCGGCATCAAGCGTCGTTACGCCGCTGAGCGCCGCTTCCAGGCTTATGGCATCGCTGCCATCTCCTTCGGTCTGATCTTCCTCGCGATCCTGCTGACCACGGTCATCCGTCAGGGCTATACGGCCTTCGCGCAGACCGCGATCACGCTCCCCATCGAGTTCTCCGAAAAGGTCCTCGATCCCAATAACAAGCGTGCCACCGATCCGTCGGTGCTGATCGCCGCCAACTATCCGGTGCTGATCCGCGACGCCATGGTCAAGACGCTCGGCATTAACGCCCAGAGCCGTCCTGAGGTTCGTGACGCCACCGCGATGATCTCCAAGGGCGCCCCGATCGTGCTCCGGGACATGGTCGTCGCCGACCCGTCGCTGATCGGCAAGACGGTCAACGTCACGCTGCTCGCCGACGCCAACGTCGACTCTGCCAACAAGGGCCAGATCGATCTGACCGTCGACGAGAAGAACCGCAAGGTCAACGACCGCCAGGTCGGCTGGATGCAGCAGCTCACGGCCAGCGGAACGCTCCACAAGGAGTTCAACACCGGCCTCTTCGTCAACGGCAACTCCAGCCGTCCGGAGGCCGCGGGTCTCGGCGTCGCCCTCATCGGCTCGCTCTACCTGATGTTGATCGTGCTCGCTCTCTCGCTGCCGATCGGTGTCGCCGCTTCGATCTACCTCGAAGAGTTCGCACCGAAGAACAAGCTGACGGATCTGATCGAGGTCAACATCAACAACCTCGCGGCCGTTCCATCGATCGTCTATGGTCTGCTCGGCCTCGCCGTCTTCATCAACTTCGCAGGCCTGCCGCGCTCCGCGTCGCTGGTCGGCGGCCTGGTGCTGACGCTGATGACGCTGCCGACGATCATCATCGCCACCCGCGCAGCACTGCGCGCCGTGCCCCCTTCGATCCGCGCAGCAGCACTCGGTCTCGGCGCATCGAAGATGCAGATGGTGTTCCATCATGTCCTGCCGCTGGCGATGCCCGGCATTCTGACCGGCACCATCATCGGTCTGGCGCATGCGCTCGGCGAAACCGCGCCGCTGCTGCTGATCGGTATGGTCGCCTTCGTCGCCAACGCACCGTCCACCCCGCTTGATCCTTCCACGGCTCTGCCGGTGCAGGTCTACATGTGGGCAAACGAAGCCGAACGCGCTTTTGTCGAGCGTACATCCGGCGCCATCATCGTCCTGCTCCTGTTCCTGATCGTCATGAATTTCGGAGCCATCCTCTTGCGCCGTCGCTTTGAGCGCCGCTGGTAAACGGAGTATAACCCCATGAACATGTTGACAGAAGCAGCAGTTGAAAAGGCTCTGGACCAGAAGATGAACAGCATTCCCTACAAGATGATCGGCCAGGACGTTTCCGTCTATTACGGCGAAAAGCGCGCCCTTTTCGACGTCAAGCTGAACATCCGCGAAAATACTGTGACGGCGCTCATCGGTCCGTCGGGCTGCGGCAAGTCCACCTTCCTGCGCAGCCTGAACCGCATGAATGACACGATCGACAACTGCCGCGTCACCGGCAAGATCACGCTCGATGGCGATGATATCTACGATCCGGATATCGACGTTGTCGAACTGCGCGCCCGCGTCGGCATGGTGTTCCAGAAGCCGAACCCTTTCCCGAAGTCGATCTACGAGAACGTCGCCTACGGTCCGCGCATCCACGGCCTCGCCAAAGCGAAGGCCGACATGGACGTCATCGTCGAGCAGAGCCTGCAGCGCGCCGGCCTGTGGAACGAGGTCAAGGATCGCGTGCATGAAGGCGGCACCGGCCTCTCGGGTGGTCAGCAGCAGCGTCTGTGCATCGCCCGCGCCATCGCCGTCAGCCCTGAGGTCATCCTCATGGACGAACCCTGCTCGGCGCTCGACCCGATCGCGACCGCCAAGGTCGAGGAGCTCATCCACGAGCTGCGCGAAGCCTACACGATCGTCATCGTCACCCACTCGATGCAGCAGGCCGCCCGCGTCTCGCAGCGCACCGCCATGTTCCACCTCGGCAACCTCGTCGAGGAAAACGATACCGACAAGATGTTCACCAACCCGGATGATCCGCGCACCCAGGATTACATCATGGGCCGCTTCGGCTGATCTCCGACACCGGTAAACCTCAGGACATTCAAGGATAAGCCCCATGGCATCGACACATATCTATTCCGCCTATGACGACGATCTCAAGTTCCTGACCCGCCGTATCTCGGAGATGGGTGGCCTTGCCGAGCAGATGGTTTCGGACGCCGTCCGTGCCCTGGTCAATGGCGACACCTCGCTTGCCCAGAAGGTCATCTCCGACGACGTGATCCTCGACAACGCCGAGCGTGAAGTCGGCGAAAAGGCCATCATCACCATCGCTCGCCGCCAGCCGATGGCTGCCGACCTTCGCGAGATCATGGGTTCGATCCGCATCGCCGCCGACCTCGAGCGCGTCGGCGATCTCGGCAAGAACACCGCCAAGCGCGTCATCGCCGTGCAGAGCACCGGGGTTCCGCGCAAGCTCGCTCGCGGTCTCGAACACCTCGCCGAACTGGCGCTCGTCCAGCTCAAGGAAGTGCTCGACGTCTACACCAGCCGCGTTGCCGACAAGGCGAAGTCTATCCGCGAGCGCGACGAGGAAATCGACGCGATGTACACCTCGCTGTTCCGCGAGATGCTGACCTACATGATGGAAGATCCGCGCAACATCACCAGCTGCACGCATCTTCTCTTCTGCGCCAAGAACATCGAGCGCATCGGCGACCACGCCACCAACATCGCCGAGACCATCTACTACATGGCCACCGGCGCCCAGCCGGAAGGCGAGCGTCCGAAGGACGACACCGCCAACACCGTCGGCGCGGTCACGGAATAAGCGTTCCGGACCCACGCCCCCAGGAGACCGAGACGAATGATCCCAAGAGTAGCCGTCGTTGAAGACGAAGAAGCACTGAGCGTGCTTCTTCGCTATAATCTCGAAGCCGAAGGTTTCGAGGTCGATACCATCCTGCGTGGCGATGAAGCCGAGATCCGGCTGCAGGAGCGCACGCCGGATCTGCTCATCCTCGACTGGATGTTGCCCGGCGTATCCGGCATCGAGCTTTGCCGTCGTCTGCGCATGCGCCCGGAAACGGAACGCCTGCCGATCATCATGCTGACGGCGCGCGGCGAGGAAAGCGAACGCGTTCGTGGCCTGTCGACCGGCGCCGACGACTATGTCGTCAAGCCGTTCTCGACACCTGAGCTCGTTGCCCGCGTCAAGGCGATGCTGCGCCGCGCCAAGCCGGAGGTTCTCTCGTCGCTGCTGAAGTGCGGCGATATCGAACTCGACCGCGAAACCCATCGCGTGCACCGCAAGAGCCGCGAAGTCCGCCTCGGACCGACCGAGTTCCGCCTGCTGGAGTTCCTGATGGCGTCTCCGGGCCGCGTCTTCTCGCGCTCGCAGCTTCTCGACGGTGTCTGGGGCCACGACATCTATGTCGATGAGCGCACTGTCGACGTGCACGTCGGCCGCCTGCGCAAGGCGCTCAACTTTTCGAACATGCAGGATGTCATCCGCACGGTTCGCGGCGCCGGCTATTCCATGGAAGCGTAAGGCGCTTCCATCTCATCCCAGCAACGAAAAACGGGCCCGCGAAGGCCCGTTTTCTTTTGTTCCTTATCCGGCTTGCCGGGTCATGCGACCCGGTTGGCGGCCTTGCGGCGCTCGTTGACAGGCTGGTAAGCCATTTTCTGGTGGTAGGTGCAGTACGGCGAAGTGTCCGGGGACTCGCAGCCGCAGAAGTGGAAGTCATCCGTCAGCGGATCGCCGACCGGCCACTTGCAGGTGCGCTCGGTAAGCTCCGTCAGGCCGAGGCGACGCGAGATCGGAACGACGACGTTCGAAGACGGACGGTACCGGACTTCCTCGATCGCATCGATGTCCATGTCTTCCTTCAGCAGAGCGGAGCCCTGCTGGCGGGCAACCGCGCGGGTCGCGGAAATGCGCGAGGCGTTGAAGCTGTTGGCAGCGCGCGGGGCGGCAGTTGCCTGGCGCTTCGGTGCGCGGGTCGCAGTGGACGTGCCACCGGCCTTCGCTCGGCCCGGCAGGTTCAGGCGGTGGACCTTGCCGATAACGGCGTTACGGCTTACACCGCCAAGTTGTGCCGCAATCTGGCTGGCGCTCAGGCCTTCGGCCCAAAGCTTCTTCAGTCTTTCAACGCGTTCATCTGTCCAGTTCATGCCCTGTCTCCGCCTTTTAGCGTTGGTGTAGGCAGAATCCTTCACCCCTGGCGCGGATGTATCCGAACCAAGAAACGCTTGCTCGATTGTGGTGACTAGTTCCGCCGCATGCAGTCTAGTAATTGAGTTTTAACCTAGAGTGAGGGCGAGTCCGTGACAAGAGTCGGTTGAATCTCGGCGAATCGATTTCTTGGTTTTCCCCAACTTGCTGGACGACAGAGTCATTTCTGCAACATTAATTGTTGATAGGTCCCGACGTCTTGAATGGCGGCTTGACGCATGCCGGAAAACCTCAGTTTTGTTGACATTGCAGTGCGAAAAGACAATAGTGCTGCTCGCCGCCGAAAGGCGGCATTTTTAATTTCCGGACATCGCTTTTCTTAGCCGGAGTCCGGGTAATCGACAGCGCAATGACAGGAGATCGCGCCATGGCTGAAGCCGCGCCGCTTTATGATACCTACTCTCGTGCCCCTTTGCGGTTCGAGCGAGGAGAGGGCGTGTGGCTCATCACCGAAACCGGCGAGCGATATCTCGATTTTGGCGCGGGCGTTGCCGTGACCTCGGTCGGCCACAGCCATCCGCATGTCGTCGGCGCGCTGAAGGATCAGGCCGAGAAGGTCTGGCATCTGTCCAACATCTACGAGATTCCCGGGCAGGAGCGGCTTGCCAAGCGGCTCACCGACGCAACTTTCGCGGACAAGGTGTTCTTCACCAATTCCGGCGCTGAGGCGCTTGAATGTGCGATCAAGACCGCGCGCCGCTATCAATATTCGAAGGGCCATCCCGAGCGCTTCCACATCATCACCTTCGAAGGCGCCTTCCACGGCCGCACGCTGGCGACGATCGCCGCCGGTGGCCAGGAGAAGTATCTCGAAGGCTTCGGCCCGAAGGCGCCGGGTTTCGATCAGGTCCCGTTCGGCGATATCGAAGCCGTGCGCGCCGCGATCACTGACGCGACAGCCGGCATTCTGATCGAGCCGGTACAAGGCGAAGGCGGTGTCCGCCCGGCAACGAAGGAGTTCATGAAGGCGCTGCGTCAGCTGTGCGACGAGAAGGGCCTGCTGTTGATCCTCGATGAGGTGCAGACCGGTGTCGGTCGCACGGGCAAGCTCTTCGCGCATGAATGGTCCGGCGTCACGCCCGATATCATGGCTGTCGCCAAGGGCATCGGTGGCGGCTTCCCGCTCGGCGCCTGCCTAGCCACGGCCGAAGCCGCTTCAGGAATGAAGGCCGGTACACATGGCTCCACCTACGGCGGCAACCCGCTTGCCATGGCCGTCGGCAACGCGGTGCTCGATGTCATCCTCGAAGAAGGCTTCTTGCAGCACGTCAACGATGTGGCGCTCGTCTTCCGTCAGGGACTCGCATCATTGAAGGATCGCTTCCCCGATGTGATGGAGGATATCCGCGGCGAAGGTCTGCTGCTCGGCGTCAAGGCGGCCGTCCCTTCGGCGGAGCTGCTGCAGGAGATCCGTGCGGCCAACCTGCTCGCCATCCCGGCGGGCGACAACGTCATTCGTCTTCTGCCGCCGCTGGTCGTCACCGCGGATGAAGCCCGCGAAGGTCTCGGCCGTCTCGAGCGTGCTGCCGAGAACGTGCGCGCCAAGGCAAAGAAGACGGCTTGAATGGATTGGTGCCCTGCCTGACGGCGGGCGTAACAGGTATAGACACATGGCTTCCCCCAAACACTTCCTCGATCTCTCCGCGGTAACCTCCTCGGACCTTCGGCTCATCATGGATGACGCCAAATCCCGCAAACAGGCCTTCAAGGCTGGTGCGGGCGACAAGCCTCTGGCCGGCAAGATGCTGGCGATGATCTTCGAAAAGCCCTCGACCCGCACGCGCGTCTCCTTCGACGTCGGCATGCGCCAGCTCGGCGGCGAAACGCTATTTCTCTCGGGCACCGAAATGCAGCTCGGTCGCGCCGAGACGATCGGCGACACCGCCAAGGTTCTGTCGCGCTATGTCGATGCGATCATGATCCGCACCACCGATCATGCGCGTATGCTCGAACTCGCCGAACATGCGACGGTTCCCGTCATCAACGCGTTGACGGATGATACGCATCCCTGCCAGATCATGGCGGATATCATGACCTTCGAAGAGCATCGCGGCCCCATCAAGGGCAAGACTATCGCTTGGATGGGCGACGGCAACAATGTGCTGCATTCGCTGGTCGAGGGTGCCGCGCGTTTCGGCTATCGCATGAACATGGCGGTCCCCCTTGGTTCCGAGCCGAAGGATCACTATCTGAACTGGGCCCGCAATGAGGGCGCCGAAATCATGCTTGGTCATGACGCAGACCGTGCGGTCGCCGGCGCCGATTGCGTGGTGACCGATACCTGGGTCTCCATGAATCAGGAACATCGGGCCCGAGGTCACAACGTCTTCCAGCCTTATCAGGTCAATTCGGCTTTGATGGCACAGGCCGACAAGGATGCATTGTTCATGCATTGCCTGCCTGCCCATCGTGGCGAGGAAGTAACCGACGAAGTGATCGACGGTCCGCAATCCGTGGTCTTCGATGAGGCGGAAAACCGCCTTCATGCGCAGAAGTCGATTCTTGCTTGGTGCCTGGGCGCGATCTGAACCATAATGCGTGGCATGGTCGGCCGGAAGGGCCCGTGGCCGCGCGGGTGGATGGACACTTTTGTTCGCCACTCTCAGACTAGGAGAAGACCATGGCAGACCCTGTAGCCGCCCTCGGCGAATTCGACTTCGCCGGTGATGATCATGTCGTTCCCTTTCAGGTCGAAGGCCTGGATGTGCGCGGTCGCGCCGTCCAGCTGGGCCCGATGCTGGATACGATCCTCGAGCGCCACCACTATCCCGCGCCGGTCGCCCGTCTCCTGGCCGAAGTCATCGCGCTCACCGTCCTGCTCGGCACGTCGCTGAAGTTCGAAGGCAAGTTCACCGTCCAGACCAAGGGCGATGGCGCCGTCGATCTGCTGGTCGCCGATTTCTCGACCCCCGAGAATGTGCGCGCCTATGCCCGCTTCGACGAGGCGGAACTGGAAAAGGCGATCGCCGCGGGCAAGACGGAACCCGAGCAGCTTCTCGGCAAGGGCATGCTGGCCTTCACCATCGACCAGGGCAAGTTCAGCCAGCCCTATCAGGGCATCGTGGCGCTGGACGGCGCGACGCTCGAAGACATCGCCGGCACCTATTTCCGCCAGTCGGAGCAGATCCCGACCCGCGTGCGCCTTGCGGCCGCCGAGCTGTTTGACCGCGACGAAGCTGGCAAGCCGCGTCACCGCTGGCGGGCAGGGGGGCTCGTCGCCCAGTTCCTGCCCGAGGCGCCGGAGCGCATGCGTCAGCCCGATCTGCACGGTGGCGATGGCGATGAGGGCGAGATCAGGCACACGGAAGACGATGCCTGGTCCGAAGCCCGCTCGCTGGTCGAAACCATCGATGCCGACGAGCTCACGGATCCGCAGGTCGGCACCGAGCGCCTGCTCTACCGGCTGTTTCACGAGCGCGGCGTGCGGGTCTATGAGCCGCGCGCGGTGTTCGATCGCTGCAGCTGCTCGCGCGAGAAGATCAAGGGCGTGCTGAAGGGATTTTCGGCCGAGGAGATCGAGGCGAGCGAAGAAGACGGCACGATTTCGGTCACCTGCGAGTTCTGCTCGACCACCTATCGTTATGAGGTCGAGGAAGTCGCATCGGCGGCGGAGTGATCGTCACCGTTCAATGGGTACGACGCTAGTTGAGGACCCTCAACAAACCAGGTGAATCCAGCGAGAAGGCGGGAATTTCGACATCGAAAATCTCGCCTTCGTTCGTTTCCATCTGGTAGTGGCCGAACATCAGGCCGGAAGGCGTATCCAGCGGGCAGCCCGAGGAATATTCGTAGGTGTCGCCCGGCTCCAGCGTCGGCTGTTCGCCGACCACGCCGGCGCCCATGACTTCGTCGACGATGCCGTTCTGGTCGGTGATGTTCCAGTAGCGGTTCACCAGCTTCACGGTCATGTCCGAATTGTTGCTGATGACGATCTTGTAGCCCCAGACATAGCGGTCGTCATCCGGATCGGATTGCTCTTCCAGATAAAAGGGCTCGACGACGACTTCGATCTCTCGTGTGAGGGCGCGGTACATGCCTACACCATAATAAAAATACGTTACTGGTATCTTATAAGAGGTAGATCAGGTCAATAAAGCCGGCCCGAATCGGCACTCAATTGGCTGCGATGATGAAATTTTCGCGTATTAAGGCTAATTTCAGACCAGTTTAACGCGAGTGTTGTGCGTTTATGCGCGTATGGATGCCGGTCGGATCACGGGGACCCGGCCGGCTAACCTTCCTCAGGCCTTGATCTTCGACAGCGCCTGCGCGAAGTCCTCGATCAGGTCGTCGGTATCCTCGATACCGGCCGACAGGCGCACGGTGCCTGGCGAGATGCCGAGTTCGGCCCGAGCCTCGTCCGTCAGGTTCTTGTGCGTCGTGGTCGCCGGATGCGTGATCAGGCTCTTGGCGTCGCCGAGGTTGTTGGAGATCTTGACGATCTCAAGCGCGTTCTGCAGCGCGAAGGCCGCTTCCTTGCCGCCCTTGAGCTCGATCGCCACCAGCGTCGAGCCGCCCTTCATCTGCCTGGCGACGATGTCTGCCTGCGGATGGTCCTTGCGGCCGGGGTAGATCACCTTGGCGACCTGCTTCTGCTCGGCCAGGAAGTCGGCGATCTTGCTCGCGTTCTCGGTCTGCTGCTTGACGCGCAGCGGCAGCGTCTCAAGGCCCTTGAGCAGGGTCCAGGAGGTGAAGGGCGACATCGCCGGACCGGTGTGGCGATAGTAGTCCTGCAGGTGCTCGGTCACCCACTCCTTGTCGGAAAGGATGACGCCGCCGAGGCTGCGGCCCTGGCCATCGATATGCTTGGTGGCGGAATAGACGACGATATGCGCCCCGAGTTCCAGCGGCTTCTGGAAGATCGGCGTCGCGAAGACGTTGTCGACCACGACCTTGGCGCCGATCTGGTTGGCGAGCTTGGCGACGCCTGCGATATCGACCACTTCGAGCGTCGGATTGGTCGGGCTTTCCAGGAAGAACACCTTGGTGTTCGGGCGGATCGCCTTTTCCCAGTTTTCCAGATGGCGACCGTCGACCAGCGTGCACTCGATGCCGTATTTCGGCGCCAGCGTCTCGACCACCCAGCGGCAGGAACCAAAGAGCGCGCGCGCAGCGACGATATGGTCGCCGGCCTTGACCTGGCAGAGGATCGCGGCGGCGACTGCGGCCATGCCCGACGCGGTTGCGCGGGCTTCTTCCGCGCCTTCCATGGCACACATGCGCTTCTCGAACATGTCGTTGGTGGGGCTGCCGTAGCGGGCATAGATATAGCCCTCGGTCTCACCCTTGAAACGTGCCTCGGCGGCTTCCGCGCTGTCGTAGACGAAGCCCTGCGTCAGGTAGATCGCCTCGGAGGTTTCGCCATACTGCGAGCGCAGCGTTCCGCCGTGGACCAGTTGGGTTGCCGGGCGCCAGGTCTTGCTCATGAATCACCACTTTCAAACACAAAAAAACCGGCCGCAAATGCAGACCGGTTTCAACCCGGTCTATTTAGCCACTTGTTTAACGTGGCTGCAAGCCGACCGGCCAAATCACCACGGGATAAAGCTGCAATACTGCCCTTGCGCGCTTGCGTCAATTCCTCGATTTTGGTTTTGTCTGCGGCAAATTATGGATGGGGCATGATGGCTCGCGAAACAGGAATATTGGCAGACCGCGCGATCGCTGCGTTGTTTGAAACGGGGCGGCTCATCTCCGAGCGCGATCTCGATAGCGACCAGATCCAGCCGGCAAGCCTTGATCTGCGCCTCGGCGCCAAGGCCTTCCGCGTCCGCGCCAGCTTCATGCCGGGCCCCAACAGCCTCGTTTCCGACAAGCTCGACCGCCTGAAACTGCACGTTGTCGACCTCAGCGAAGGCGCGGTGTTGGAAACCGGCTGCGTCTACATCGTCCCCTTGATGGAGCGCCTCGACCTGCCGGCCGAGATGTCGGCCTCGGCCAACCCGAAAAGCTCGACCGGCCGCCTCGACATCTTCACCCGCGTCATCACCGACTACGCGCAGGAATTCGACAAGATCCCGGCTGGCTACAAGGGCCCGCTCTATCTGGAAATATCGCCGCGCACCTTCCCGATCGTCGTGCGTCGCGGCTCGCGCCTGTCGCAGATCCGTTTCCGCATCGGCCAGTCGCTACTCGGCGAGCCGGAACTGCTTGCCCTCCACGATGCCGAAACTTTGGTGGCGAGCGCCCGCCCGAACGTCTCCGGCGGCGGCATCGCGCTGTCGATCGATCTCGCCGGCGACAAGGACGGCCTGATCGGCTATCGCGGCAAGCACCACACGGCGGTGGTCGACGTCGACAAGAAGGCCCAGCACGACATCTTCGATTTCTGGGAGCCGATCTACAGCCGCGGCCGCAACGAACTGATCCTCGATCCCGACGAGTTCTACATCCTCGTCTCGCGCGAAGCAGTCCACGTCCCGCCCCATTACGCCGCCGAGATGACGCCGTTCGATCCGCTGGTCGGCGAATTCCGCGTCCATTACGCCGGCTTCTTCGACCCCGGCTTCGGCCATGCGCCCGCCGGCGGCCGCGGCAGCCGCGCCGTCCTCGAAGTCCGCAGCCACGAGGTCCCCTTCATCCTCGAAGACGGCCAGATCGTCGGCCGCCTGATCTACGAGCACATGCAGGAACACCCCGAAAGCCTCTACGGCACCGGCCTCGGCTCCAACTATCAGGCGCAGGGCCTGAAACTCTCCAAGCACTTCCGCGTCTGACCCCTGGGGTGGCTTGACACCGCCTCGCATCTGTTGGAAGTCTTGGCCCGACGCGGGTGTAGCTCAATGGTAGAGCAGCAGCTTCCCAAGCTGAATACGAGGGTTCGATTCCCTTCACCCGCTCCACAAAATCCCGATTTTGAAAATCCTAAACCATTGAAATATATGGGCTTTATGTCTGTGGACGTTCAGGCCTCTTGCTTTTCCCCGAGAAACTGTGCCACTTATTGGGCCCCATATTGGGCCACAGACGGAGCATTTGGTTGGGCAGGATTCGGAAAAACGACGTGGATCGCGATAGGTATCTGACCCAGCGCGAGGGCAAATTCTACTACAAGCGGCGTGTTCCGACCGACCTACGCGACCTTGATGCCCGGGGAGAGCATGTTCGCATCTCGCTGAAAACGACCGACTTGGCACAAGCCAGGGCAATGCGCGATGTTTATGAGAACGCCGACAACGAGTTGTGGTCAACCCTCTCCGAAGGGCAAGATAGGGACAGCGCACGCAAGCGGTACAAGGCCGCAGTACAACGAGCCCATGCCTTGGGGTTTGTCTATCGGCCATCTCATGAGATTGCCACGGAAGGACTCGAGACGATCCTTCAACGAATCGAAGCGGTGATGAGCCCAGCGACGCCGATGCCAGTGGTGAAAGCTGTCGTAGGAGCGGTTCCGCGGCCGGTGGTCCTGCTCAGCGATGCCTTCGACACCTACAAGAACGAAATCGCCCCTCACCAGCTAGTAGGAAAGAGTGCCGGGCAGCGCAAGCGGTGGATGAATGTCAGATCGGAATCGGTCGATAACTTCATCGAGGTAGTTGGCGATGTATCGATGGACGCACTCAGCCGCGACGATACGCGAAAATTTTACGACCACTGGATGTCCAAAATCGCTCCGAAGGAGGGGGCGGCTACTCATGGCGCGTCGATCGGAAATCGACGAATTGGAAACCTTCGAGTGATCTACCGCGAATACTTCGAGCATATCGGAGAACATGATCGGCGAAATCCGTTCGATAAGATGTCGTATCGGGAGAAGGCAAAACGACAACGCAAACGCCTGTCGCTGCCACTGGAATGGATCACGGGGACAATTCTTAAGCCAGGGAATCTTGCTCAAATGAACGACGAGGCTCGGGCTATAGTTTTGGCCGTAGCGGATATCGGCGCGAGACCGTCGGAAATTTGCAATCTCTCGGCGGAAATGATCGTGTTAGATCACGAAGTCCCCCATTTGAAAATTTGGCCACGCGACGATCCGGAGGATCCGCGGGAGATTAAAACGGAGTCGTCAATGCGCGAGATCCCCATTACCGGCCTCGCGCTGGCGGTATTTAGTAAGTACAAGGCCGGCTTCCCGCGATACAAAGACAAAGAGAGTTCGCTCTCAGCGGCGGTGTTGAAATACTTTCGGAAAAATAATCTCCTGCCGTCCGCAAAACACCATATCTACTCACTCAGGCACTCTTTCGAAGATCGCATGAAAGAGGCAGGCGTCGATTTCGAGATGCGACAGATCCTGATGGGCCATTCTATGGCTCGACCAGAGTACGGTGTGGGCGGTTCGCTGAAGCTGCGTCAGGAAATCATGAAGAAAGTCGCGCTTCCTTTCGATCGTGAGATCGTTTGAGCCGCGCCATGACGGCGCTCATCTCGTCGCTCTTGGTTTGCAGCGCGGCCAATTCACTTTCTAGGCGCTGGTATATCGAAAGGCATTGAGCTCCGTCCGTTCCCAAATCGACGATGATCTGGGCGAGGCGATTGAGCGCTGTTTCGATGCGCTCTGCGGTGATAGGTCCGCAAGGTGCTTTTCGGACGGAAAGCATGGGCCGTCGCTCGGCCGGCGCCGGGCGAGATATATTCTTCGCACCAATAAGGCTGCGGACCAAACGTAGCATTGGAGAATTTGGCATTTGTTATCCGAGCATCTTCTTGATCGTCTGAGCATTGTTCTTCAGGGTGGTGATGATCACCTTCTCCCCGTGGCTGCTGGCCATGGCGTTCGCGAGCTCGCGCTGATCGAGAACCAGGACCTGCTTGATTGACTGAGCGGCATCGGCCTTGCCGCCGCCCTGCTTATCGGTGCCCATGTTGAAGCGGTGGCGTGGATCATCCTGCGTGAGCACTTCCTCGTTGCGCTTCAAGACGGCCGGCACCTCGTCGGGCTGGAAACCAACCACACCGCCCGTGTGATAGCGGGTGACGTTCGAGAACCACGATGGCGACACCGAGCGAGACATGTTGCCGGAACCGATCGCGGACGCTCCGACCAACCCGCCAGTGTGCCCGGTTGCTACGCCTCCGAGACCTGCGGCTGCCGTGCCTATCGGCCCACCGACCCCGGCGAGCATGTTCAGCAGAAGCTGTTTCAGGATCATAGATGCGATCTCACGCAGGAAATCTGCGGCGAACTGAAGAAACGCTTGCCCGAGCGCCTTGAAAGCGTTCTCACCATTGGCGACGGCTTGCGCGAAGCTGTCGAACGCATTGACTAGCCCGTCGGCGAAGGAGCCTACGAGGTTCTGGACGTTCGATGCCGACATGCCGAAAGACGTGAATTTCGTGCTTAGCTTTTCGGTGTTGAGGCTCACCTTCTGAAGCTGAGCGACCATCTTCTCGTCGCCGAGCGCCTTGGCGAGTTGAAGTGCCTTCGGGATCGCGTCGGCAAGTTGCTGATTGACGCCGACCAACTCCTCTTTCAACTCGGCCGTCCGACTGTTGTCGCCGGAATTCTGCGCCATATTGATCTCTTGGAGCAGGTTCTTGCGCTGCTGGTCGAGCCCGATGATATCGCTGAGCTGCTGGCGTGCCTCTTCCTGGTTGGCCTTCAACTGCTCGTCGGCATGAGCGGAATCGTACTTCGCGCCGGCAGCTTCGCGGATCGCATCGCGCTGCTCCTGCGTAAGGGTCGTGTTTTGCCTGGTCGCCTCGGCTTCCGCTTCGGCAAGCGCCTTGGCTATCGTGCCTTCGCGGTTGGATTCCTTGCGTGCGTTGGCTTCTTCCTTCCATCCCTTCACACGCTGCGCGATGTTCTCGTCGAAGTTCTCCTGCTTCGTCTCGCCACCGGACATGATCTCGGAGCCGCCACCGACCTTCGAGTAAGCCCAATTCTGCAGGTCGCGTACGGTCGTGTCAGATTTGATGACCGTCGGGTTGGCGGCCACGGAAGCGCCCTGCACGATGTTTTTCGCCAGTTCGTCCGGATTGGCCAGCGCCACCTTGATTGCATCACCCGAGCCAAGGAAGTGCGCGAGGTAGGTGTTCGCGTCCGTCGGCGCCACGCCAGCGTTGGCAAGAGCCATCTGGTTCTGCTTGGTCAATTGCTCAAGGATCGGGCGAGCGTACTGCTCGTTGTAACGATATTCGAGCTTCTGCGCGTCAGTAAGCTGGCTCAGCGCCGGGAACAGCCGGTTGAAGATCGGCAGCCATGTGCCGGACGTGAACTGACCAATCCCCTGCGCGGACGAACCCGCCTTGTTGGTATCGGAAGAACGCGTCTGACCGCCTTCGACGAAGATGATGCGATCGACGAGCTTCTTGCTGCTGTCAGGCAGCGAGTCGAAACGCTTCTGATCGAACTCCATCTGTGTCGCGTTGCGCGCCTGGCCCCACAGGCTGATGATCTCGGCGACCTTCGAGAAATTGCCGGTCTTGAAAGCAGCAACGAGGCCTTCCCATGCGGCCTTATTGATATCGGTGATTTCTTTGAGCTTCTTCAACTCGTCGGCGAGGCCAGGGATTTTACCCTTCAGCGTGTCGATCGCGTCGGTGTAGGTCTTGATCGCTGCGGCTCGGTCGAATGCCTCATTAGCTTCCTCGACCGCGCCTTTTCCTTTCAATAGCGCAATTTCGGCTTCACTGGCAGTACCCTGGATGAAGTGCAGCTGCGCAGACGCCTCAGCGATTTTCTCTGCGAGACCTTCGAGGGTGTCTTCGCCATCCTTCGCCGTGCTTAAGAACTCAAGCAGATTCGCCGCAACTTCCTTGATCGTAGAGTTACCGGTGCTCTGCGCCAGTTCATCCATAGTGTGCCGAAAATCTGCAATGCTGCCACCGGCTTTCAGCTTGTCGAGTGCCGCGACAATCGACTTGATACCCTTCACTATATCGGGATTGATGTTTTGCTTATTCAGATCCGCAAGTGGGCCGGTCAATTGTGTTTCGAAAACAGTCCGGACGCCGCGTGCGATATCTTCGAGTCCACCGAACTGCTTCTCGTAAGTGGCGACAAGCCTGCTAAGGGTCTTCTCGGCTTCAGTGGCGGAAACAGCCTTCCGTACTTCCTTACCCCAAGCCTCCACATTTCCTTTGGCCTGCTGGTACGCACCACTGACGATATCCATCTGCCTCTTGTGCTCACCGACGGCAGCGGTGGCCTTGTCGACACTGGTAATCCACTGACCGACGGCGAATGTGATCGCGGTGATGGCAATCCCGATCGGACCACCAAACGCGGCGAGGAAGGCACGGGCAATGCCGGCCGTCGTGACGAGAACAGTCTGCAGCGCACCGACGGAACCGGCCAGGCCGACAACACCGGCTCTGGCAAGCGTGCTCTGGCTCGTAGAAGCCAAGAGTGCCGTGCGGAACGAGCCGAGCGTGGACACGGTTTGAGCCAGACCGCGCGAGAACACGTTTTGGGAATTGGCTGCCGCCTGCGTCCGCGGGCCAATAATCTGAAGCTCTCGATTGAAGCTAACAATGGAAGAGACTGCTCTTAGGACCGCGGTGCCGATCCCCGCGACAGACTGTGCAACCTTGACAGCGACGAACGCCTTGGCAGCCACGGTGATGAGGTCGAAATACTTCGGCAATTCTGCAAGAAGACGGATCACATCGCCGATCGCCTTGCCGACATTGGCGAAGGTCTCCTGGCCAGCCGTGCTCTGAGCGAACTCATTGAACGACTTGAGCGCGGAACGCAGGGACGGAATGAAGCCATTGGCGAGCGAAAGCTGCGCGTTGAAGATGCTATTCTCAAAGCGCCCGAGGTCGGCAGAGACCGAGTTCAAAGACGCTGCCAACTGCGGGCCAAAACGACGATTAAGTTCATCGGCGAACTTGAGCAGGGTCGAGCGATCGGCCAGGACCTCGCCCTTCTGCATCATCACGTCAAGCTGAGCGGTGGTTTTGCCGATCGCAGTGGCGAAGATGTTGAAGGCGCCGGTCAGGCGCTCGCCCAACTGGCCGCGGAGTTCTTCGGCCGAGACCTTGCCTTTCGAGATCATCTGCGTCAGCGCGAGAAACACACCCGATGTCTGATCGGTCGAGAGCTTGTTGACTCGAGCGGCTTCCGCGACGGAGAGGAACACCTTGCGGGTTTCCGCAGATGTGAAGTTCGCGGCCTTCGCAGCCACGGTGAATTTGCCGTATTCATCGGCTAGAACGCCGAAGCTCATGCCAAGTCGATCTGCGGTCTGCTGCAGGAACTGAATTTCCGCGCTGACCTTGCCGGTGTCTTGGTTGAAGGCACTTCCAAGGCGGCTTTGGACCGCTTCAAGCTGGCGATAGGAGTCGATGGCACCGCTGATCTGACCGACGGCAGCCTGGAAACCGATGTAGCTGGCGGTCAGCGACAGGATCTCGCCGCGCAAGCCTTGGAAGAGCGATGTGGTCTCGCGGCTGTTGCTGGCAAGCTTGGAGAGCGCGGCACCGAAAGCCGAGGTTTGACCGGCTGCCGACGTCGCTGCACCTGCGGAAGCGCGGATGGCCGGCGCCAACTGCTGTTGCGATGCAGCCGCCTGAGACCCGCCACGGGCAATCATAGCCTGCGAACTGACGAACGCGCTGGCGGATTGCTGCTGTGCGGTCGCAGTGCGCGCGAGGAAAGCGGTGAGATCGCCCTGCTGACCCTTGAGGTTGGCCAGTTTCACGCGCTGAGCGTCGTAAGCTTCGGACGCCAAGCGGGCTTTCGCCTGCGCGGTACCAAAGGCAGCGCCCAAAGCTTCCGTCGGCGCGGCGGTCGACTTCATCTGCTGAGCAAGCGCCTTCACGTCGTTCTGAGCGGAAACCCATTCCTTGCGGGCTTCGAGAACAGCGCGGCGCTGAACCGTGAGAGCTTGGACATCTACGCCACCCGCAGTCGCCGCGGCTGTCGACGCCGTCGACGTGGTCTTGACGTTGGACAGTCCCTCAATGCGAGCCTTGGCTGCTGCCAGGTTGGCGGCCATGCGCTGCGCCGCCGCGCTGACCTGCTCTTGAGAAATCGCAACCCCGCCAAGGGCGGTGCCGGCCTGAGCGGAGACACCACGGATGGCATCGAGTTCGGTGCGTGCGCTCGCAAGATCCTGCCGTTCGGCGCCGAGTGCCTGCGAGGCCCGGGCGGTCTCGTTGGCAAGCTGGTTCTGCAACGACGTTGCTGCCGAGACCTGCGGACGCAGGTTCTTGATAGCGCTCGCCGACTGGTCGATGGCGCTTTCGTATTCCTTGATCTGCTTGTTGATCTGCGCCTGTTGGGCTTTCTGAGCCGGAAGGTCGGCAGCGATAAACGCGCCTGCAGACTTGGCTGCCGGGCGAACGAAGTGATCGGGCGTTGTTCCGAGCGCCTTGTTATAGCGCTCCTGATTCCGCTCGGCTTCACGCACCAGCTTGTTGACGTCAGTCAGTTCCTTGCGGCTCGCAGCCAGGGCGGCCTTGTTCGACGCCAGTGACGTCTCTTCGGCGGAAAGCTGACCTTTCAGGCGGTTGGCGGCCTGAGCGGCATTCTCGCTTTCGCGCGCCATCTTGGCGAGCTCAACGGTGTTGGACTTGAGCGAGCCCTCCATGTGCGAGACGGCGCTGGTTGCCCGATCAAGTTCAGCCGCAACCTTTCCGGCAGACTTCAGCTTGTTAAGTTCGTTCTCGAACTTCGCCGCATCGTTCGCGAGCTTGCCAAGAGCGCCTGATGTGGAGGCAGCACCCTTGGCAAGATCCTTCTGATCCTCGACGTTTTTCTTGAGAGCTTTGGAAATCTTATCGAGCTCGGAGGAAGCCCGATCTTTTGCCCTGATAATAAGGTCGACGTCTTTACCGGCCATGGTCAGTGCCTCTGCGTATTGTTGCTTAGGAGGGCACTTGTCCTGACCGTCCGCGCGAGTGCCAGGTGAACAATTCGTTCAACTGCCTGGTCGAACGTCAAACCTGGGTAGGTCGCAAGCAGTGCTTGATGCGCACTCGCGGCTTTCACGACGAAACTCGTTGCCTTAACTTCCTCTCGTGTTCGTCCGGTAGCCAAGCGAACAATCTCATTGATAATCGGCTCGCATCGCTTGTATACCGCGTTCGCTGTCTCACCTGCGACCAGGTCTAGCCCTCCTGGCATCTGTGCTAGGGCTGCGCGGGAATCGAACACATCGGCCAAATCCGCGGGCGCGAACTGATCGATGACGGCTTCGATTTCCGACAAAGTCAGAGCTCTGGTTTTGTGGGCGAACAGGGCAGCTAGCATGTCGATCATGAGATGTTCTCTCGTTGGACGGAACCGGATAATTCAACATTTTGTTGAATTAAATCATATGGTTGATTGATTGTGAGGTTGAATGAAATTTGAGGCAACCTCGAAATCGTTTCGATCGTCGACGATCTCTTCCCCGTCATTTTCCGGCCAGGGTAGTTCGGAGCCCATGAGTTGCTCGAAGGACGAGCGGCAGATGTCGAGAGGCGGGATAACAAAGAACCTCTGCCGCGGACCGCCATTCGTGGTCCGCAGGCTCTGAAGGCCCGGGACCATCTTCTTCAACCGCCTGGAAAAAGCCTCGTCACCTAATTCCTCACCGTCATAACGACGGTACCGCAACCAGCGGGCGTAAGACGCACGCATCTCGCACTTCTCGACTCGCACTGCCCGACCTGGCCATTCCAGGGACATGAGACCTATGTCGTCTTCCGCCCCGCCGTGTTGGAGCAGCCGATGCCACCAGCGCTCGACGTTCTTCAGACTTTCAACTTTCTGCTCCGCAAGCGCCTCGGTGTCCGGTACCGCGCGCACCTGGAAATCGGAGATGTCATAGGTCAACAAATAGTGGAGCAGCGCCTCGCGCCCGCCGTTGTTCATTTCGTTGCGCAGGGCGTCGAAATACTTGTGATCGTTGCGGCGCTTGGCCGAGACGTTGACGACAAAAAACCGCCCTTCGTCCTGCGTGGCGGGCACGACCCATGGCTCGTTGGACGAGATGAAGAGCCGCAATACCGAATTGATCGGGAAGGCGTTCATCCCCTTCGGCTCGATCATTACGGCCGTCGACGTGATCAGGTACTTCAACTGGCCTTCGGCCTTCTTGTCGCCAGCCCAAAAACCCTCCTGCATTTGCAGCAAGAGGCACCGCTCCTGATGAGCATTGAACTTGCCCAGCATCTGGTCCTGATTGCCTACGGTGATGTGATGCTGGCTAAACAGGCCGCCGACATATTCGGCCACCGTATCCTTGCCGATGCGCTTTTGGCCGATCGCTACGATTGCAACGCCGGGTTTCTCTTCCGGCTTCTGCACCATGTGCGCCATCCAGCCGATCATATACCAGAAATGCTCCTCGTTCCCGTCGCAGAAGATTTCCATCAGGTGGGAGAAGAAGAGGTTGCAGGACTTGGTCTCGTCTGGCTCGACAGAGAAGCCCTGCCAGTGGTTATAAGCGCCATCGACGACACGGTTCGGAGCGAACACGATACCGTTCGGGTAGGAGCGGCGGTGCTTCGATCGCATCCACATTTTTGTGATGGGTTCGGTGGTACCGTCCTTCGGCACGCGGTCGTTTTCGTAGTAGTTGTGCAACTCATTGACAGAGCCGTAAGCAACCCGTCCATCGGGATGGAAGTCGAGGATCACGGTCTTGGCATTCACACGCGCGACGGCGTGCTTGGCGTTAATCTTGGCGATATTCCGCGGTGCGCCGCGACCGAGTTCGAACTCGACCTCTTCCTTCTTCAGTTTCAGTTGCTTGCGGCTGAGCTTCTTCGGTCCATTGCCGGCGCCGAGAAGGTCGTCGAACATGTCGAAGGTGTCGTCCTGCGGGACATCGTCGAAATCGTCCTCGACTGACTGCAATTCCCGTTGCGCGCGCTCTTCCCGGGCGACGGCTACCAAGCTCGCCATGCGGAAAGGCGCCTGCGCGCGGTTCTTGAAAGACTTCCAGACGCGCTTCTGGTCTTTCTCGTCGAACTTTTCGCTGGTTTTCGAGTATTTGCACCAGAGATTGAAGCCGAAATCTGACCCTTCGGTTTCATGGCTGAGTGCCATCCCAACCCGCATCCACTGGTCACGGTCCTCGAACCAGTCTTTCACCGGCAGGTCGTCGAGCACGGCGCTGATCTCGGCTTCCGATAGCCCGAGCGGCTGCTGGCGTTCCGTGTTCTGCTCGCCATTGTCCTCGCGATCGGAGGCGATGGCTGCGACCTGATACGAGTCGTAGATCGGGCCGATGCCCATTTCCAGCAGGTCAAAGTCGAATTCGCGGATCCAGCGGTATGGCTTGCCGGTATCTGGATGGATGGAGGGTGGAATGGCGGCTTGCGACCCGGTACCGAGGAGATGGAGTTCCCAATCCCACTTCTTCACGTCGCGCTGCTTACTTTCATCCCACACCATCTCGAAACCCGAGCTATGCGCGAACTTCTTGGAGGCGAACGCCTCGTCGGTCAGGATGAAGAAGTGGCGGCTCTCGCCTCCTGAGCCTGAAATCACGGTCGGCACCGACTCGAGGTCGAGTTCAGGCATCAGAGCGAGCAGGGTCTCGCGAGCCTCCTCGACCATCTCGGGTTTGCGGATGTCGAAATCGATGATGTGGAGGAACAGGTCGCCGACGGTCGACCATTTGCCGAGGCGGACGCCGACATTGTTGCCGTCGCGGTAGGAGCGCTGCAGTTCGGAGAGGGAAGCAACGGGTTTGCCCGCCCAATCGTTGCCGATCGGCCTCTTTGACTTGGGATGCAGCCAATGGAGAGCGAAACCGGCTTTCGCCAGGCGCTCGATCGTGGGAAGAACTGGTCCACTCGACATTGACTATTCCACATTTAGTTGAATTTCCGGACACGCCTGTCCGTGGCGCCGCAAGGCGCAAGATCAGATCAAGGATCTTCGATTATGTTAGTAGTGGTCCGACCTGGCTGGCCTGCCGGCGCGGTCTCGGGCACGGGCACGTTTCAGAAATTTAGGCGGGACTGTCCGCTCGGGAACCTTTGCGAACATTGAGTAGGTACCGTCCGACCTGCAATCCAAGATAAGTTGTGATGCGGATGCAGCGTCTCTGCCTACCAGGGCCTCTGTCGCCTGTTTCGCGTGAGCTTCCCGGCCGGACCAGAAATGTGCGCTCTGCCTGTCGTGGCCTTCGCTGATCATTTCCTTTCGGCGACCAATGCGCCATTTCTCCCAATGCTTCGAGAGTTTGCTCATCGCTGATCTCCCATCATTGCTTCGTCAAGCCGCGCTCGAGCGTCGGCAAGACCCGGGAAATCGGCACTCTTCCTTACATCGAACCATCTCGGTCGCATCGGTGAATCGAGCCGCACAACGCTGCTGACTTTTTGAACAAAATCCATTCCGATCCGAGGTCTCACGAACCGAGATCCATGGTTTTGGAAATCTCGGTGCGCTTCTATCGCGATGATATCGGCCAGTGCTGTTTGCAGCCCGTGTAGGCCACGACGAAACACTTCCATGCGGTGGGCACGGTATCCGTCCAGCCACTCCCTGTTTGCTGTTGAAAGTCGCGCCGACAATTCTTTGCGGCGTGCTTCCAGTTCGGAAACCTTGGTTTTGAGAATGGCAACCGCGCGTTCGGCTGCAGCGCAATCTTTTTCGGAAGCTGCAAGAAGCTCAGAAATTTCGTGGATCTGGTGGTCGTACTCGCCGATATCTAACTGTTTGTCATTGATCAACGATTCAGCCGCAGCTTCGATCTTCAAAGCCTGCGTTTCCTCAAGTTGGACGAGAAGTTTTTGTCGGCGTTCAGTTGCTGCGCCTGCGCGCTTCATACGCGCCTCGGCTTGTTCCGTCTCGACCTGAATGTTCAACAGTTTCTTGGAGAGCAGTTCTCGACTTGCTTCCAAAGGACGAAGATCAGGTACGCTATTCGGTACGTATTGCTGCGGCAGCTCATTCACATCCCATGAATGGGCTGACAGAGGATAAGCCTTGGGCTCTTGTTCGGTAACCATCGCTGAACCTTTCCTACTTGATGCGGCCATCAAGTAGGAAAGCGTGCGTCGTGGCAAACTGCGAGTTGTCACAAAATGGGGTGAGCAGATTTATGATGAAAACCTATTGGTCATCACCGAGTAAATCTGGAAACAGTTCGCGAGCAAGATTTAACCGCCTTTCATGCTCCCCACGTTCTACCAGAAGCTCCCTTAGGTGCCGATCGACTTGAGCAACGACCTTAACTTTGAAGTTTCTCCGCTCAAGCTCGAACTCGTGAGCAGATTGGCCGGCTTTCTGAGATAACTCGTCGAATGTTGTGGTGCGCCCGTCCCATCGGAGAGGATATTGTTCGGTCTCGCAGAACTCCTCAATCGCCTCATTCCGCAATCGGGCAAGCGTAGAGCGTGAGCGCGTTATCGGTTGCCAACGCGTGAATTTTTCGTCGTATAGGCTTAAAAGATACGTATCTCGTTCCGTAGTCCACCAGGACCAAGTCGCATTGCTCGTCCTCGTTTCGTTAGGTAGGACCCGTCGTAGCCTGTCTATCCCAGCGAGCAGTGTGTGTTCGACTGACTGAGCGTGCGTATCGTGAAGGCCGCGCTCCATGCAGAGCGTTGCAATCTCCAGCAAGACGTCGGTTTCAGGAGAATTGTCGTCTAGCGTGGACGAACGTTCCTTGGCGCGGACGCTGATGAAGGCGTCCGCGATCTCTTGTGAAACGGCGTTGAGCGTTGCGAGATGACGAAGCGGGATGTCGTGCCCATCATCTATATTCAGGTAGTTGGACATTTATCACCCAGATGCCTAGCTAGATGCTCAGTTTCACATCTAGATTCGGTTCAAGTAGGCCATAACAGCAGACCGGCGCCAAGCTGATGTCCTACCTTGTTTGATGGCGGTGGGAAACTGGCCGGTCTGGATGAGTCGGTATAGTGTCGGACGTGAAATTCCGAGAAGGCATGTGATCTCGGGGAGTCGCATCAAGCCGCGCGGCTTGATCTTCCTCGCTCAGCACTACTGCCTTTTTCGGCTTGCTGGCGCGTGGGTTGCAAATGACGACACGAGGGGCGACCACGCGTTCAAACGCCTGTTCGTCGGAGGTTTCACCATCGTCGTAGACCATGCCTTGCGGCAACTCGGTGTTCAAACTCATCCTCAGTGCCTTCTCAGCCAGCGCCTGGCAGAAGCCAATCTCGATGGCGCCGTACGAACCTTTGGCCGCCATTGCCTGCATTACCCAACCCAGAAGATAGGGCGCCTTATCTGCCCGCATGATCTCAAGCAGTTCATAGCAATAAGCTCGTCCGATCGAACTCTCGGATTTGTCTGCCGCGGATGTCGGCACCTTCCAGTAATCTACCACTTTGCCTTTTTTCACTTCCATGAACGATGCATGCTGTCCCATTGCTCAATCTCCTGTTCAATGGCTGCTGTTTGCAACCTGAGGAGTGTGGATAAATGATATCGTTTACTAAGTCAATTAACGATATCATTTATTTTGGCTGCTGGTTCATTGACCCGATAAACGATATAATTTAGAACCGCTGTATGGGCAGACCACAATTGAATAACAAACCCGTACTAGTGAGACTTCCGGAAGCGGCGATCGAAAAGATCGATGCGCTTGTCGGGACCTACGGCCGCGGAAAATTCATCCGAGAAGCTGTTGAGAACGAGATTGCAAAACGAAGCTCCGATGAAGCCAAGGCAGAGTAGGGTGTGAAGTCAGTTGGCTACCCTGGTGGCTGAGAGGGGAAGGGCCAAGGGCTATCCAGTCGGCTAAGGTACGCCAGGACATCGCTTTTGCGCCAAGCCGAGATGCGCCCCATTTTGATCGGCGGAGGAAAGCTGCCATTCCGGATAAGTCCGTAGACAGCAGGGCCAGAGAGGCTCAGCAAGGCGCTGATCTCAGGCATCCGGATCAAGCGCAATGCCTCATCTCGCTCGCTGAGCACCGGTCGGGTTTCTTTTTTCCCGTCTTCTTCTTTCTCGCCCTTGTCGGCGGACGGCGGGGAGGTTGCCACAAACGAGTTCTTGAGGTCCTGAGCGGCCTTCCTTCCCCAGTCTTCAGGCGCGTTCACCCTCACTCTCATTCCGAGCGCGATTTCGGCGATCTGCTGACAGAAGCCCGCCTCAACGCCGCCATGGGAGCCACGCTTGCTCATCGCCTCCATGACATCGCCGAGAAGCAGGGGTGCACGATAGCGCTCAACAAGCGCCATCAGTTCCACAGCATATTTCCGGCCGGTGCTGTTGTCGGTCGACCAGTCGCCGCTTTCAACGGGGGTCCATAGATCAATCCCATCCGGCCCGAAGCTGGCAAAGGACGGAGCGTTTTTCGGTGCTTTCATCGATGGGTCCTTAAAAACAGTTCGCGGGGCAACGATCGGCTGATTGGCCGCCATTGCCCGGGTTGCCCGGGTGACTCCCTAGTTCGAAAACGCAACTAGGGCAAAATAAGCCATTGAATATAAACGATAAAATGTCCATTGCCCGGGTTTCCCTAGTTAAAGTGCCTTATCGCCAAGATATGAGTAAAAGTCCCACTGTGCAGTAGTTGAATATGGCAAAAGCTAAAGGGACAAAATAAGCTGATTTTCCATATGGTTTTTATTACTAGGGAAACTAGGGAAACTAGGGAAACATCTGGAAAAGTATAACTATACCAATGGCTTGATGTTTCCCTAGTTCGTTCGATTTTTGCCCGTGTTTCCCTAGTTTTCAGAAAAAGGTTGAATGAAAGTTTGTCCTTTCTGAGAAAAAATTGGCAAAAAATTTGTATTGCCCGGGGCTCAGCGCCCCTCACCTCGGTGCAGTAACGCAAGAAGGACCCAAAGCGACCTTCCGACTGTCCGTTGTGCAGTGCGATAGATCCATTCAACCTGAAAACTAAAGGGACATCGCCGTCGACTCCGGGCTTTCGCGGAACGATAAAGCTGCGTTGCCGTTGAATCACGTCTGCTGCGCGGGAGGATGCCATGCAGGAAGATTTGATCGATGTTCGCATACCGCCTATCGGGATAGCGATCGATGACCCAGGAAGGTACAGGGTCGTTGATACAATCACCGGTCTGACGGCAGCATTGATCGACGAGAAATGGTCAGCGCCAAGGGGAGACATGTGGCGAGCGGCAGTGGCAGCGTGCATCCGATCCCTTGATGTCCAGGCTGATGGTGAAGCCGCGCGTGAAGTGTTTATCTTAGCTGCGCGCGAGGCCCACATGCCACTTAAGACCGCCGTCGAAACGCTGATCTTTCCAGAGCGGCTGGCGAAGGTAAAGCGAAAGCCAAAGCCAAAGCCAACGTGGCCGCCGAGGGCGCACTGATGAGTGAACAGCGAGACACCAAGGCGGCCCTGCTCGCACTTCTGGAAAGCTTGGGAGTTGAACCCGACACCTCGATCAACCTTTACGAGATCGGCCCGCCGATGGTGGCCGATGGCTTTACCGAGAACGACGTCGTCAACGCCTTGTACGCCTTGAAGGATGAGGGCGTGATTGATCTGCTCGGCAACAACCAGCTTTTGCTGGTGAGGAAGGATACGCTTTGACACCGCAACAATGTCGCGCAGCTCGTGCTCTTCTCGATTTCTCTCATGACGACCTCGCCCTTCGAGCTAGGGTCGATGTCAGCGTATTGCAGAGTTTCGAAGCGGGCAGCGGCGCCCCCGACGATAGTGTTGACGCCCTTCGAACAGCGGTGGAAGAAGCCGGCGCGATGCTGATCACCTCGGGATCAAATTCACCGGCGGGCGGCGAAGGTGTCCGCCTTGCGAAACCATCTGAGCGATCGGTCGATACCATCGTGAGCGAAGTCGTACAGTATCCCGAATTCATGGAGAACGATGCGCCTCCCGGTGCCGGCGGCTGAGAGTGCTTGTATGGGAGTTGAGGGGATCGACGCATGAGCATGCTGATATAACCGTTAGGTCATTCGCGTGGAATGGCGTATGCTTTGTGGTCGGCTCCATTCTTTCCGGGCGGAGCCGATTGGGAGATTATATGCGCTCTTGCCTCAGGTAGGAGCCGATATGATCAACAATCGCCTTATAGACAAAGTCGCCCCCGTGGCAGCCACAGCCGTTGCTAGGCAGACCACTCTGCCAGCTCAGAGCAAGCTCCATAAGTACGCCATCAGCGGAGTTCCTACTGGCGAGCGCGTTCACACAAAGGTTCACCCGACAATCGATTTGAGGCGCAAACTGGCTGCAAGCCTTCAGCTTTCGCGTTCTGCTCCCATCGAAAAGGTGCGGATGGAAGAGAATGCCTGATGCGTTGCCTTTTGAGCAAATGACGATCGGCGAGAGAACGGCTGTCCTCACCACTCTGGCTCAACATCTGCAAATCTCGGCAGCAATTGCTCAGCATGACGGAGACCCGATTTGGAAGTTCATGTCAGAGCTGGCCGTGCGGCTGGAAGGAAGCCGCGACGAGGTCGCCGCTGACCCCCAACGTGGCAAAGAGGTTGTGCGTAAAGCCGTCAGACTGTTGAGCGAATTCGAGCTGCAGAGACCGAGAGGTTCGGTTCATTGAT
Organism: Rhizobium sp. S152; assembly: GCF_030380735.1. Taxonomy (GTDB): domain Bacteria; phylum Pseudomonadota; class Alphaproteobacteria; order Rhizobiales; family Rhizobiaceae; genus Rhizobium. The sequence continues at coordinate 158,515 of NZ_JAUDRZ010000008.1, forward strand.
CTCCAAGTCAAAGAGCGAGATGGATCATGCCGCCCACGGGTGGGCGCTTCTCGCTTTCAGAGTCCCCAAGATCCGGCCCTTCGCACGACATCCGAAAGTGCGGGATGCTATCGCGGATATGTGCGCTAGCTACAGTGTTGCTGTGTTGAACGTGCGTAAGCTTCAGCTTGCGAAGTGCCGTTCCGGCAGCGTTGAGGAATACGACGCTCTGATCTTGCATATAGAACAAGAAGTTTCTTTTTTCGTTGAAGAGATTCGGCGGCATTCTGGCTAAGAGACGGCCGGGCGCACCGGCGGAACCTAAACTGCAGATCGACGTTTTGGTGGCGCGCGCCGAGTTCTTCCCCCGGCGCCCATTTCAGTCACCAACTAGCCCCCGTCAACACCGGGGGCTTTTTTTTTTATCGCCATATCGCTTGGTGACTTTTGTCGTAACCGTTCGCACGCTATCCTTTCCCTATGAACGGAACAGACCATTTTATTCACGGGCTATCAATGCTGGCGCTCAAATGTCCAGAAGTTCGTCCGCATATGAAAACTCCGGCAGTGACCGAAGAAGTCCGGGAGATGTGCGAGCAGTACAGCCAGGCGGTGATTTACCTGCGCAAGCTTCGCAGCGGTCCGGCAGACCAAGCCGAGATCGACGAGATGAACAATCTCATGAAAGAGCTCGAAGGTGAGATCGTTCACTTCATCCATGAATTCGCAAAGCATGTTTAACGAGATTTAATCAGAGTAGCACATTCTCTGTTTTACTTATCCTTAAGCAAGGACCGCGTATTTTTATACTGAGATAGGCAACCTTTCCTCCTGGCGTCACCAGTCATCGGGGAATCGGCAATCATCTTTGGGCGAATTACTTCATCTGTCCGAAGGTTATGCCGTTGCAATCGTCGTGAGCGCGAGGCGAGGTAGAACTGTGAATTACATCAATCACGGTTGGGCGCTGCTGGCGCTGAAATATCCACGCATTAGACCTTTTAGAAATGCAGTGAGTGTTGCCACCGAACTCAATGAATTATGTCTCGACTACAGCTTTGCAACTGTGCATTTAAATGGCCTACCCGTCTGTCCCGAAAATTCTCGAGCTCGTTCGGAGCTTGTATCGTGGCTTCGCGACCTGGAAAGCGAACTAGCTTTTTTGATCGACCTACTGGAACAAAAGTACCGACATTAGGTTGACTGGCAGTTGTTACGCTTCGCACACCGTGACGATCAGGCGGAGGGTTCGCTCTCCCTCACTGTAGATGTCCCTCCGCCGCCCTCCTATGACTTCAGGAATTCCTGGAACAAAACAATGTCAGATGAGTTTGAAATCTGTGCCGGAGCTGATTCGGCGCACTCCACTATGTCCAGCATACCACCTCGCCCCGCCGATCTGCGGGGCTCTTTTTGCGGCACCGGCCCGTTGAATTCCGGCCCGCAAAGCGCCTAATGAATGTTAAGAAGTGCGCGGGACTAATTCCTGAGCCAAACAATACGGTCAAGCACCGCTCCGGGCCTGACGATGTCAACGACGATCTCCTTGGCGCGGATCGCCGCTTCTGCTGTTGCTTCGCCTTCCAGGACGACAGCGTCTGGCAAAAACGAGATTGACAACCGGGCGTTACAGCACAGTGGGTCTGCAGACAGAGCCGCTCGAAGAGACGCGCCCAAGCCTGCTTGCTGCGCTCCGTAGCTTGATCGTTCGAAATCCCGAAACATGACTGCACACCCTCCTACATCAAAGATAGCTAATGCAGTAGCGAACGCTTAAGTTCCGGTCGCACCCGGAGTTGCCCCACCGAAAAAGCACTTAGAGCGCGGAAATCTGATATTAAACAAGAGATTATGATTCTTTGTGCGTGAGGCGGAAAGTGGCCACTTACGATTGGAGCGGCGTTCGCTTGAGGCGAAATAGACGAATAAGGCTGTTTACCGCGCTGTTGATAACCCTCGCCGTCATCTGCACGCCTTTGTTGATGTAAGCGCCAAGAGCCAGCGTCGACAGATTAGCTGCATGAAAAGGGCAAGATTCCGGACTTGACGCCGATGCTCAATGAGCTTGCGCGGTAGATCTAAGCTTCAGGCGGGGGCTAGTTTTGAGAATATCTGCGCTGGAATTCGTTTTGTAGTGTTTGCCTTTAAGGAGAACGTTATGAAAATGATGAGTGAAGAGCAGATACCCGACTTTGTCCGTGACGTGGCGGAGACGGGTTGCGACATCACTGCCGTGCTTGGGGTCGGGTATGTGATCGGAGACTCCGACCTTCCCCTGGAAGCCTACGAGCGCATAGCGCCGCGCCTTAAAGAGATAAACGAGATCTATGGCGGCAGAGACCACCTCCTGCACGAAATCGCGGAATATCTTCTTTCGATCGGCAAGTACTATCCCAAGGACCGAGACTTAAGAACCCCGCGCAACTAATCTGAGGAGCGAAAATTATTCGCGACAACTCACGGCTGATCTGCTTTAGTGACAATCGTGAGGGTGACAACACCACTCTCCTCCTCCGCCATGTATCATGGCGAAGACCTCCACCAAGGCCCGTTGCCCCCCAGGTGCGGGCCTTGACCTTACAGAAGAATAGGTAAGGTCCACGACCCGCCAGGGGCTCTTTCATTTATAATGCCGTGAGCTGTTCCAGTTCGAGCGCCGGCCGAAGGAAAGCGATTCGGAGCCAAGCTGCGGCTGCCGGGTTTTATACTGACGCGCCGAGACCACCCTCGACGCACTTAGCGCAGCCAAATTGCCCCCGCCGCACTCGGGGCTTTTTCATGGATCAGCGTAGGACGAGATGTTAGTCTTCCCCCGGGCCGTGTTGACCGGACTCTCCCCAGACGACCGGGCAAGAATGCGACTTGCACCAACACGGCCCACCCTGGGTCACGTCGACCACGTCGCGCCATATCATGCTTTGGAGACAATTAGGCAAAAGACGGAGAGCCTGGGCTCCATGGAGGGCTCTCCGTCGATGGAGATGAGCCTTGTGCTGAAGGCACATCCCGCGACCAGTGCGAGGAGCCCCCGGTCGCGCTGGTATAACATCGGACACTGCTCATAGTTGCGAGCAGCGTAAAAAAGCTCCGCCAAAGGCCGGGCAAGGGATGCTGAGCAACCAGCTAGACGCACCAGAGGCCCCCGGTGCGGTACCCAGAGGCCCCCGGTGCGGTACCCAGAGGCCCCCGGTGCGGCACCCCTAAGTTGGCAACCGCTTATTGATTCGCAAGCAATATCAGCCAGTGCACGAACGGGCAGTTCATCTGCCGGATGCGTCTTGAAGAAAAGAGAGCCGCCTAGCGGAACAACAAGGAAATAATGCGTTTGATCCTCGTAACCACCATTCTCGCCGTCGGCCTTTCAGGCTCCGCGTTCGCTCAGTCCAACCCGGCCCCTGCCGGCTCAACCATGGACAAGAACCAATCGGACACCGGCGGCGGCGCCAACAGCGATATGAAAATGCCGAAGAAGGTCGACTCGGCCAACACGGGCAGCACCATGAAGATGGATAAGACAAAGTGTGCGAACCCAGCAAGCAGCGCGGGTAACGGCAAACTTCAAACACAGGGTGGCAAGAGCAACGCTACCCCAGAAGACGAAGCGTGTGCCTCTCACAATAACTGACCTGCATCCGATGAAGAGTCCCGATTAGCGGGGCTCTTCCGTTTTGACGCGAGTGGAAAAAACCATGTTGACGCATCGTTTCGAGAAGCGACGCGATGAAAGGACAAGCATGTCTTTGACACCGCAGCAATGTCGCGCAGCACGAGCCATTCTCGATCGTTCCCAAGACGACATCGCTCTTAGAGCTCGGATCGACATCAACGCTTCGCAAATTTTCGAAGCTGGTGACGGCATTGACTTTTCCTGAGAATAAGAACATAAAGTGAACATTCTTTTGGAGGCTCTTATGACAAGAACTGAAGAAGTGGTCGCAAAAGCTCTCGCAGTCGTAGCGGCATCGCGCGCCGAGCGGGAGAAAGACGAGGAGCGCAGAAAGCGCGTGTTCGGCAGAATTGAAATGAGCCGACCGCTTCCTGTTCTCAAAGGTCAACAGATGAAATTGGACCTTCACTGATGCAACCGATGACCAATAGGACGTGGCCTTCGAGGTACAGGTGGCGCTTGCCTGGCATGACGACGATGTATCGGCGACGGTCGCGACCCTACTGGCGGATGTGCGTCACCTCAGAAATCAGCTAGCGCTTACAGAGGGCGCCATGAGCCGCGGCATGACGCGGGGGTGGAAACCCAAGTTCGAAAGAGATCTGTCTAACGCCCTGATCTCCGTGTGGTAGGTCCAGGAACTAACGCCTCAAGTAGTCAAAGCTTCTTGCGCACATCAACGAACGAGCCCCGAAGCGCGGGGCGGAAGGTGACGTTGGCGTTTGCCGATGGTGGCTTGATCGAGAGCATTCTTGAACCTGGATCCAGTCTCACCATGAAGCTTGCCACCGGCATCATTGGTGACATCCAGGCGACGACCGACGACGCACCCGAAGAGTAATGTCTCCTCATGGCGACACGCTGATCGGCAGTTCATACTTGACGAGCAGCGTCAGCGAGGCACTTAGACGGTCAGCGATAGTTTTCTGGGGGCAGCGCGCGGGGTTTCGAACGGATAGTTGTCTGGCGTACACGGACACCGAGTTCGACGCGGTGCACAATCTAGCTGAACGCTTCATTCACCGAAAAAAGGCAGCCCGATACTGTTGCGGGCGTATATTACCGAACGAAACGCCATTTTGAGAGACGCGGCAGAGGAGCGAATTTCGGCCACCCTCGCCTGATCAGGCGCCCTATTTAGGACATCGAAATCGTCGCCCGTGCTGGCACGTCGGAAATTGATTAAGTGCGGGTCAATCCGCAATCTTGCGGTAGGCACACGATCCGTGACAAACGTCGAGAAGTTCGCAAGATCGTGAAGTAGGCAAACGGTTTCGATCGACGATGCGGAGTTCGGGTCGCCGAGGTTTGACCAAGTTTCACCAGCTGCCTTTGCACATTGGTCCGCGAGCTGCTCCAGCTCAGACAATGTGCTGTCGATCAGCTTTCTATTGTCGGTGTATCTGGTGGTGTAAGCGAGGCCAACGAGCCCAGCCAATCCGCTTGCCAGCCCGCCGATTACGGAAATGAAGAACGTGTTTAAGTATTCAGGCATGAGCCGTTTGGTTTACGTATGCCTGAATATCCTGCACGTAGATGTTGAACGCAGAGGAGGACTTGATCTTAATCTTCTGGGCGAATTCGGCCGGCGATAAATTCAAGCGCCGAACCAGTCCTCCAAACGCCTCTTCGAGAAAGGATGAAGGATACCCCCGTGTCCCGTCGAGGATAATCACGATGCTTTGATTCTCTTGTAGCGCAGGGATCAGCACAGCCTCACGAAACTCTTCGCCCGAAGCCGGGCCATCTGTACGATAGCGACCACCTGGCGTCCTCGAAAAGTCTGCTGCGATGTTGATGATTTTCTCAGCCATGATTTTCATTCCGCCGATCACTGTTTGATACTCCATTCGATCAAAGTGCCGCCTATTGATTCGGCGTGGCTAGTTTCCCTGATCGTTTTTGTCAAGCTATCATACATCGCCTCACCTTTGCCACTCACGATACGGAGATAACCCTGGTGGTGGTCGAGGAGGCGCATAATTACAGGCAAACCCCGGCCACGCTCTTTCAACATGATGCGAGACCTACCGTATTCCATCGCGGCAGCAATCATCTTTCCGTCATCGGGTCCGAACCCTAAACTAAGCACTTGTCGTAAATGTTCCAATATCCCAGACCGCGGAAGTGTGTGCGGGATGCCGACACCGAGATCGAAGACTGCTGCAGTCAATCGTTTCTCTGACCTATCGTATGAACCTGTCATGAACCATGTGCCACTTGGAACTCCGAACCATTGTTTGGGTTCTGAATAGGCATGATGCACCGCGTTTTTGATAGCTTCAGTCAATCCATCGTAAATAAAGTTATCAGCGTGGATAGCGCCTGCTATGTCTGAGAGTCCATCGAGAAGCACGCCGCATTTATCCGCCGTCACCATTGTATCGACGCTAAATTTTATGATGCTTACGGAATCATCTGTCCCGACGCCTGCGTGATCGACGTTAGGCGTCTCGAGAAGGTTGAATAGGCCAAGCTCACCGAGCAAGCGGGCGATCGCAGGATCCCACTCGTGCTGTCGAACGGCTCTTAGTTTAATACCCAGAAACTTTTGAAGTCGATAGAGTTCCGCAGCCAATATCAAAGCCGCCCCAGGGGAGATACTTCTCAACGCGGAAAAATCAATTCCAAGTCGCCGTTTAGTGAAGGCTTCCTCGTTGTATGCGAGCTTTCGGAGTGTGCTGAAGAATGCCGCCACTCTGTCATAGTTACGCCGGAGCGAAAAGTCTGCGGGCGGGACGATGAAGTCAAAGAGTTTTCGGCGAGTGCCTCGGCCAGTTCGGAATGTAGGGGCGCTAGTGCCGACGTCAGGCTCTGCCACTCGCGAGTGGTAGGCCGGAAGCAGCTCCTCTTGTTCCACCGCTGGGCCGGTCGGCCTCATGTGAACTCGTTCATATTGATCCCGTGAACGGAGAACGTGCCATTTTACCGATCTCGGCGTTGTTCGCTTCATAACTTTTAACTCTCGACTTTTCTGTGAAGCTGCATGTGCGTCCGGAAAACGCAACGTAAAATTTAGTACAGAGAAGAGAAAAAGCTCACCGACGCTTCGTCCGATGGACGGCAGAGGAAAAGCCTCGTCAGGCATTCAACAAAAAGTTGAATTGTTAAAAACTATTCGCTATATACGTGTTGTTAACAAATCGTTGCTAAAGTGGATTTCATTTCACAGTGATCCCATGACGCAAATCTACGATTCGGAAACAGCAGAGCTGCTTGGCTATGGAATTGCGGGTGATGCCTATGATGGTGCCTCGCGCTTCAGCAAGGAACTCGCCAGCTACAGCCCGATGATCAGGTCTGCAGATGCAGATATTTTGCCTGCCAAGCGGATTGCGGATGCCCGCACGCGCGATACCGTTCGTAATGATGCCTACGTCGCTAGCGGTGCCACGCTGCGTAAGGACAACATCGTCGGCTCCTACTACATGCTCAACGCCAAGCCGGTGACCACTGTGCTGTTCGGCAAAGAGGACGACAAGTGGGAAGACGAGTTTCAGGAAGAGGTCGAGGAGAAATTCGGCCTGTGGGCGGAGTCCTTCGAGAATTGGCCGGACGCTTCCCGTATCAACACACTGACTGGCCTAGTCCGTATGGCGGTCGATCATCACACGGTCCAAGGTGAAGTACTCGCTGCCGCAGAATGGCTTCGCGATCAACCGCGCATGTTCTCGACCGCGATCCAGATGATCGACGTCGATCGCCTTTCGACCCCGCCCGAGTTCAGCGGCGACACTCAAGTTCGCGGAGGCGTTCGACGTAATCAGTATGGTGCCCCGCAGGTCTATTATGTCCGCATGGCCCACCCGAGCGACTGGATGTCGCCGGACTCCTACAAATGGAAGCCGGTCGATATCCGCAAGCCTTGGGGCCGCCTACAGATGTTGCATATCTATGAGCAGCTTCGCCCGGACCAGAGCCGCGGCATGTCGGCAATGGTGGCCGCGCTCTCTGAGATGAAGATGACGAAGAACTTTCGCAAGATGGTCCTTCAGAATGCAGTGTTGAATGCGACTTACGCGGCGACCATTGAATCTGAACTGCCGACCGAGGCGATTTTCGCTCAGCTTGGCGGTGAAAGCATGACCCCTGAGAAGATTCAGGAGGCGCTTTCCGGATACATGGGCGGCCATTATCAGACGCTCGACTCTTACATGGCCGGCGCCAAGAACCTGCACATCGACGGCGTGAAGATCCCGCATCTTCCGCCAGGCACGAAGTTCAAGTTGCAGGGTGCCGGGCAGGGTGGTCCGCTTGGCAGCGAGTTCGAGCAGTCGCTTCTCCGTCACATCGCGGCTGCGCTCGGGGTCTCTTACGAGCAGCTTTCTCGCGACTACACGCAGACGAACTACTCGTCGGCTCGGGCTGCGATGAATGAGACTTACAAGGCGATGCTGTCGATCAAGCGAATGGTCGCCGATCGGTTTGCCACCACGGTCTACACACTGTGGCTCGAAGAGGCGCTGAACAAGGGTGAGATCACATCGGTTCGTCGATCGATGCCATCCTTCTACGAGAAGCAGTTCAAGGAAGCTTACACCGCCAGCGATTGGGTTGGTGCGAGCCGTGGGCAGATCGACGAGCTCAAGGAGACGCAAGCTGCGATCCTTCGCATCAATAACGGTCTCTCCGATCTCGAAACCGAAAACGCCAGGCTTGGTGCCGACTGGCGCAAGCGTATGCGGCAGATGAAGCGTGAGATGGAGTGGAAGGAATTCTACAACATCCTGCAGCGCCCTGGCACCTAACAACCTCTCTCGTAATCAAGGACGCTTTCGATGGCTGAACTTCCTCTCGACCAGGGTATTCCACGCTTCAAGACGAACGAAGACAAATTCAACCTCTTCGTGAACGGCACGAGCGCGCAGTTCTATCTCACTCCCGAGAATGACGAGGTGCCATCGCTCCGCAAGTTCCTGGCCGACAAAGACGCTCAGATCAATGATGCGGCGGATGGGATTTTGGCGGAAGCAGTCGCTCAGGCCGGCAGTGCCTCGTCGAGTGCTGAAGCGGCAGCCGCGAGCGCTCAAGCGGCTCAGGAGGCTGCAGACGCTGCGGGCGGCTTCGATCCGGCTTCCTATTATCAGAAGACGTACATCGACGATAACTTCTATACGAAGAACACGTCGGACGCGCGCTACTACACGCAGACTTATATCAATGGCGTCCTCGCGACAGTCAACGCCAACGTCAATGCCGCGCAGACCGCGGTGGCCGCAAGCGCGTTGCTGATCAACAACCTCAATTCCAGTGTGTCCGTCCTGGCGCTCGAAGTCGCCGACCTAAAGGGTGGCCTTGTGGGCATGACCGGTCGTATCGCCGACTCCTACGACGACACGACCGGCCTTCAGTTGCAGACGGGCGGACTCGATGCCAACACCCTCCTGCTCATGCACTTCGATGGCGCCAACGGCTCCCAGGTCTTCACCGATAGCTCGCTCTACAATCGCTCGATCGTTGTCGGCGGCGGTGATCCGAAGATGTCTAATGCGGAGTCGGTGTTCGGCGGGTCTTCCGGTTGGTTCGACGGCACTGGCGACGGTCTGTCGATGGGGTGGACATCCGACTTCGCCTTCGGAGCAGGAGACTTCACAATCGATTTCCGCCTCAAGGTCGTTGCGCATACCAGGCAGTATGCATCGGTTATGGACATGACGTGGGCTGGAACTGGCTCAATGTTGCTTCAGATCCAGAACGGGAAACTTGCCTTCTATATTCAGAACAACGGCATTGACGTGACTGAGACGACGCCGCTCGTGCTGAACACCTGGTACCACTACGCCATCGTCCGACAGAACGGTGTGCTAACGATGTACAAGGACGGTGTGCTGCAGCAGTCCGTAGCGAATGTCGAGAATGTTACGCTGACGGCTGGCAATTCACTCAGCATCGGATGGGCGGGCGGCACGGAATCCGTTTTGAACGGTTACATTGACGAGTTTCGCATTTCGAACGTGGCTCGTTGGAGCTCAGCTTTCACCCCGCCAACCGCACCCTACGCGTCGACCGCCGACGGCTCGCAGACTCTCAATGCGGAATACGATGCGGCAAACGACTATTTCAAGCCGACGCTCATCGATCAGTCGACGAAGATGCTCCTCCATTTCGACGGCGCCAATGGTTCGAAGGTCGTTACTGACGCTGCAAAGCCGGCGCGGCCTGTCACGGTTAACGGTGATGCCCAACTTTCGACTTCGAGATCGAAGTTCGGAAGTGCATCGCTCGTTTGTGATGGCACAGCGGACTATCTCGCGATCGCCGATTTCAGCGACTTCGCGGTGAACACAGGTGACTACACCTTCGAGGGCTGCTTCTATTTCAACAACTATACCGTTGCGCCGGTTCTGATCGGTTTCAACACCGCTGCTTCGCAGACGGCGCCGTACATTTACGTCAGCACGACCGGCAAGGTCGTTCTCTATTACAACGGCGCTATCATTCTGACTTGTGCGACTACAATCACCCTTAACGCATGGCACCACATCGCCTGGGTGCGCAAGAACGGCGTGACCACGATCTATCTTGACGGGGTGGCCGACGGCACGCTGGCGGATACTCGGAATTACACATTGAACGGTTGCTATATCGGCGCCAACTACGCGGGCGCTGCCAGCCTGAACGGCAACATTGACGAGATTCGTTTCTCGAACGTTGCCCGCTATTCGGCGAACTTCGTGCCGCCCGCCGCAGCTTTCGACACTGGCGTGAAGCGCAACAACATGACGGTCGTCTCGAAGAACTTCGCCGCGGCAGCCTCGCCGTCGAAGGGACGCCTGCTCATCCAGGTTGCCGAGATTGTCGATACGATCAACCCCGCCACCGACCTCGTCGGCGACTTCTCGCGCGATGGTGGCGCGACCTGGATCACGCCGACGATCTCCGAGATTCTTCCCCCTCCTGGTGGCAACATCCGACTGTTCGAAGCTGTCGGTGACTTCACCGGGCCCGCCGGCACGCAGTTGAAATACCGCTCCAAGATCCTCAATAACAAGAATGTCGCCTTGTCGGGTGCCATCTTACAGGTCGCTTAGGTCCTTCATGACAACTCCGAACGTCCTGCTAGCAAGCTTTGATAATGAGCCAGCCCTCGTTAATCCGGGGATGAGGCAACAATTTGAGGCGTTCGCCCACACCGCTCAAACGATACTGGCAAGAATCGAAGGGTCGAGAGATGTGGTGGTGATGCAGGATGACTTCTGGCCGTCCGCCCATAGCTGGCTTGCGATCTACCGCCCTTACATCGTCAAGAACGGCATCTTGATGATCCCGGTGAAGGGTGTGCTGATCCACGGCATGGGTTATGCCATCGGCAACTACGCCACCGGCTACGTCTACATCATGAAGGCCCTTGAGCGCGGCCTAGCCGATCCGGACGTTAAGGGTATTGCGTTCATCTGCGACTCCCCCGGTGGCCACGTCGCCGGAAATTTCGACCTCGTCGACAAAATCTACAATGCGCGCGGACGGAAGCCGATGCGTGGGTATGCTTCAGAGAATGCCTATTCGGCCTGCTACTCGATCATTTCCGCGGTTGATCCCGGCCAGGTTCACGTCACTCGCACTGGCGGTGTCGGTTCGATCGGCGTGGTCACGATGCACCTTGATGTCAGCCAGGCTGTCGGTCGAGAAGGCTTGAAAGTTACCTTCATCCACTTCGGCAAGCACAAGGTCGATGGCAACGCCTATGAAGCGCTTCCAGCGGAAGTCAAGAAACGCATCCAGGCTCGCATTGATGGGCTTGGTGAGATTTTCGTGTCCACCGTGGCACGGAATAGGGGGATGGATGCTCAGGCTGTTCGGGACACCGAAGCTCTGACGTTCACCGCTGAAGAAGCCGTGTCGAACGGGCTGGCCGATACAATCGGATCGCTCGACGACGTTATTGCCGTTTTCGCGGCAGACATGTCCAAACGAAAGGATACCAATATGACTGCCGCAGTTCGAAGCACAACGAATTTAGCGACCAGAAACCAGGCGCCAATCAATGCCATTCGTCCCCAGGAAGTGGCCGCAGAGCGAAAGCGTATCGCCGGAATTATGGCGTTGCCCGAGGCAATGACACGGCCATCCGCTGCCATGGCTGCGGCAGTGGATAGCGACATGACGGTGGATCAGGCAAGCGCATTCCTCGCGAGGCTGCCGGAAGAGCGCCAGGCAAAATCTAGCATTCAGCAAGCCATGGACGACGTGTATGGACCGCGAAGTGAAGCCGCTGAAAGTCGCTCGAAACTTTTGGCGGGAGATCCGAACACGCTATCCCGTGCCGAGCGCGCGATGCGAGAGGCGGGCTACGAACCGCGATAATCCGTCGTAACGGGAGCACAAAGACGGTGGTTTGCACTTCGTGTTTTTGCGCCCCAAACTGCGCCCCTAAATGTGCCCCAATCACTCTTCGCGATTGCCTACATTGCCTGCGCTATAGGGATTGCGGAAAAGGATGGATTCCCTTCACCCGCTCCATTTTCTCAATGTCTGTTATCAGCCCCTGCCGCTGAAATCGTTGGGAGCTAGCCTCCCCACCTCCCTTCGGATAATTGACAATCTTCTAATAAACATAGTTAATTTTTAACTATTCTCCGGTACCACGGAACACAGACGGCCCCTTCGTCGTTGTCGGCATGATCAGGAGGAATAGCAGCATGCTTTTGAAGATTTTCACGGCAAAGAGCGAGATCCGGGATTTTGGCGATACCGGCACCTATGCGGATGGCTATTGCGCGCCCGAGGCGATGAATGCGCGGGCAAGACGCGATGACGACCGGTCTTCCTATGAGCGCGATTACGGGCGGTCCCGCAAGGTGGAAGAGATTCCGCTCGGCTTTGCCTGATTGGATTGCGTCTTGCAGTGCGAACCGCCCCGTTTATCAGCAGGGCTGGTGGATTTGCGATTGCACGCAACGTAGTGAATTCCAAGACTTAAACAGAAACGGGCGGCCATGAGCCGCCCGTTTCTGTTTGTTGTCATATGACGGCCCTCAGAACTCGGTCCAGTCCTCGTCCTTGTTGGCGTTGGCGGGCTTTACATCCTTGCCGAACGCGCTGGCGAGCTTCTGGCTGAGTGCCAGCGCCGGCGACACCGTCGGGCGCGAGACACCCGGCGTGGCGATGCGCACCGGCGCCTTGCGAATGCTGACGGGTTTCGTCGCCGGGCGCGGGGAGGGAGCGGTCGGCGCAATGCTCATCGGCCGGGCGCTGCCGCCCGTGGCGACGTTTTCGATCGCGCCGGACAGCTTGAACTGGTCGAGCAGGCCGTTCAGCGCTGACGCTTCGGTCGCCAGCTTGTGGCTGGCGGCCGTGCTTTCCTCGACCATGGCGGCGTTCTTCTGCGTGCCCTGGTCCATGGAGTTCACCGCCATGTTGATTTCCTGCAAGCCGATCGATTGCTCGCGTGCGGCCTCGGCGATGGCGTTGACGTGCCGGTTGACCTCCTGGACCTCCTCGACGATGGCGTCGAGCGCCTTGCCGGTTTCGCCGACGAGCGCGACGCCGGTTCGCACATGGTCGCCGGATGTGGTGATCAGCGACTTGATCTCGCGGGCGGCGGTCGCCGAGCGCTGCGCAAGCTCGCGCACTTCTTGGGCAACGACGGCAAATCCCTTGCCGGCCTCTCCCGCGCGTGCGGCCTCGACGCCGGCATTCAGCGCAAGCAGATTGGTCTGGAAGGCGATGTCGTCGATCACACCGATGATATTGCCGATCTCGGCGGAGGACTGCTCGATATGCTGCATGGCGCCGACGGTCTTGCGCACCACGAGGCCGGATTTCTCAGCGCCATCGCGCATATGGGCAACCAGTTGGCGCGCTTCCTCGGCGCGCCTGGAGGCATCCTTCACGGTCGTGGTGATCTGTTCGAGCGCTGCCGCGGTTTCTTCGACGGACGCCGCCTGCTGCTCGGTGCGCTTGGAAAGCTCGTCGGCGGAGGAGCGGATTTCGGTCGAGCCGGCACTGATCGCACGCGCATTGGCGCCGACGGTCAGCATCGTCTCGTTCAGCCGGTGGATCGAATTGTTGAAGTCCAGGCGCAGGCTGTCGAGATCGCCGGTAAAGGCGGTCTTGATCTCCAACGCCAGATCGCCTGCGGCCAGCCGGCGGAGGCCCTCGCCGAGGGCGTCGACGGCGCGGGAAAGGTCGGCGGCTTCGGTTGCGCGCTGCGCTTCGTGCTCGCGCCGTTCGCTCTCGCTGATCGTCCGGGTCTGTACGGCCTCGTCCTCGAGACGCGCGCGCTCGATCGCGTTGTCGCGGAAGATCGCCACAGCGCCTGCCATCGCGCCGATCTCGTCGCGGCGATCGAGCCCGTCGATGGCGCCGGCGGTATCTCCATGGGCAAGGCCCGTCATGCGCTCGCGCAGGCGCGCCATGGGGCCAGCGATACCGGCCTGGGCGATCCAGACGCTGAGGCCGATCGCGCCCAGAACGGCGATGCCGATCAGCGCGAAGGAGAGGGTGATCCAGCCGTTGACCGTCTCCGAGACCGCGTCGCCGCCGTCATTCAGCATTGCCATCAATGCATCGTTGTTGGCGATCATCTTCGGGGTGACGGTGCCGAGCTTGTTGTTGAGCAAGTTGGCCGAGAGCTGGGCGCCGGCGCTGTCTCCCGCCTTCGCGAGCTGGATCACGCGCGCCGAAAGCGCCTCCATTTCGTCGATGCCGGCGAGAATGTCGTCGATCGCCGGCTTGCGGCTGGGAACGAGCGATGCGGCCTGTTCAAGCCGTTCGCGCGCTTGCGGCATCTTGCTCGGCGCGGCGATCGCGGCATTGAAGGCCGGCGTATCCGGCTTCAGCCCGGCGATCACGGTTGTCTGCAGCACGGCAGCCGTCGCCGATGCGCTGGCGCGCGAGGCCTGCATGGCTGCCAGCGCCTCGTGATCGATGAAGGCGCTATAGGTCGTGTCGGCCTGGCGCAATTCGGTGATGAGCACAAGCATGCCCGCCACGGATATGAGCCCGAGAAGGGCAACGACGGAGATGATCTTGGTGCGAATTCGAAGATGTTTCAGCATGGGTGTTCCAATGGCGGCATCCGGCCGGTCGGGATCGGTCATGAGGCATGGCATCACGCAGCGCGCGACAGGGCGGCAAATGCCTCGAGAGGCCCGACATGTGGCGCATCATGCGTTCGGCGAGAGCCGCGTCGTCTGAGGGCGAGTAGAAGAGGATATTGCTTAAGGCGAGCCTAACGCCCGCGCCGTTGCTCTTCAAAAATCTGTGGGTTTCGCTGACTGTCCGATAAGTCTCACGCGGCTTGTGGTTCGGGCGAGCTGTCGGCAGGCTTGTGTGGCGTCTTGTTCCAGAAGAACGGCTTGAAGGGCAGCTCGAACAGCGCCCGCCAGGCGGCCATCGAGATCATCAGCCAGTAGAGTGGGACGCAGATCCACTTCCACCCGACTCTCCGCTTCTCCTCGCGCAGCATGACGACACGGCCAAGCAGCAGAAACAGCCCATAGCTCGCCAGCATGTTCGCGGCATCCAGCAGAAAGAGCGCGCCCTCGCCGCTGCCGACCGCCGGAAATCCGAAAACGGCGTATGTCACGGCGGACGTGAGCAGCATGAATATCCACGGATGCGCGAACGACGACAGAAGCATCCCGCCGACCAGCAGCTGGAATGTGAGAAATGCGCCCGGCCCCATCTCTCGAAGCAATTGCACCGGCTCTCGCATCATCACCAGCCAAGTTTGCAGCCATCCCTTGAACCATCGGGTTCGCTGGTTCATCCAGACCTTGAAGGTGCCCGGTGCGTCCTCGAACGTCGGACTGTCGATCACGCCGCAGCGATAGCCGAGACGGTAAAGCCGCATGCCGAGATCGGCGTCCTCGGTCACATTGTAGGGATCCCAGCCGCCGCATGCGCGCAAGGCCGCCACACGCAGATGGTTCGACGTGCCGCCGAGCGGCAGCGGCAGACCAAAACGCGCCAGCATCGGCAGGAGCATACGAAACAGCGCGGCATATTCGAGCGCGAAGGCGGCGGCGATCCAGGATTTGCCGCCATTGGAGATGACGAGCGGTGCCTGCAGGCAGATCACCTCCGGCGGGCTCGCCGCGAACGCCGCATAGGCGGCCCGCAACTGCTCGGGATGCGGTCGGTCTTCGGCGTCGTAGACGACGATGAACTCGCCGCGCGCGCCAGAAAGCGCATAGTTCAAGGCCTTGGGCTTGGTACGCGGCATCGCGGCCGGCACCTCCACGATCTCGAATTGCGGCCCCGGCCTCGCAGCTTTAAGCGCCGCGATCGTCGCATGATCGTCGGCCTCGCAGACGAGCTTGATATCGAGCCGCGATACCGGCCAGTTGAGCCGCCCGAGTGCTGCAATCAATTGGGCCGCGACCTCGGTCTCGCGGTAGAGAGCCACCATGACGGTATAGACAGGCATGTTGCCCGAGGGAACGGGATGCTCCGGCTGGCACCGCGGACCAAGCATCGCGATCCCGCGGATCAGCGTGGCGCCCAGATAGCAAAGCGATATGGCAAGATGCAGCCAGGTGGAAAGCGTGCTGGCCGTGACCGTGAGGAAGGAGAGAGCGCAAAGGCATATGCCGGCAACAAAGCCCTGCTTGCCGGTCACGACGATCCTGGCGCTGAATCGGCGCTCGCTCTCGAACAATCCGGTAACGCTGTCGCCGAGACGCTGCTCCGCGCCGGCCGCCCATATGGCGGCGCGCATGGCGGATGGCGTCGTCACCACCATTCGCTCGGCCAAACCCGGCTTCTGCGCCAGCGTCTCGGCCAGCGCCGCAAGCTTTGCCGCCTCCGGCACGATTGCAAGCACGCTTTTGCTGATATGATGCAGGCGGACCATCTGCGGCGTGATCAATTGTGTATCGAGCGACCTTGCCGCCGAGACCAGGGAAGCATCGATGGTCTGCATGAAGGGAACACGCAGTGCCCTTGCCAGCGCCGCGTAATAGCTGTCGGCATCGACCATGCCGTTCAGAAGCAGCTCCTGCTCGATGGTCGTGCCATTCCGGCGGGCGAATTGCGCGGCGCGCGCGATGGTCGGCTTGCCGATGCCGAGCCGGAGCAGAACCATGGCCTCCGTTTGAAGCGCATCGGGCTGCGGCGGCGCCGGCAGCGGTGCGGCATCGGAAGTCGGAACGCGATGATCTGCGGGCCGTTCGCGAACCTCTAGGCCGCCCGGCGCGTATTCCCCGATGCGCATGACTCTGATACACCCGTCGTTAGAATGGCAGGCATGCTGATCCCCAGGGCGGATAATAATGGTGCAATTTAAACTCGCATCCCTGAATCTTAAGGGGCTTTTCAATTTCTGGCTGCTTTTGGTTGTGTTTTTCTGCCCGTTTCCGTTGCTGGCACAACAGGCGGCACCTTCACTGCCGCTGCTGTTCGATTCCCGCGAGCGCTTGGCCAAGCCGGATCTGTCGACGCTGGTCCGCCTGCGCTTCCTGACGTCGATCGATTTTCCGCCCTTCAACTTTACCGATCAGAACGGCAAGCTCGCCGGCTTCAACGTCGATCTCGCGCGCGAAATCTGCAACGAGCTCGAGGTTGCGGACAAGTGCCAGATCCAGGCGCTTCCCTTTGGAGATCTCAATACCGCGCTGGCCGCGTCACAGGGCGATGCGGTCATTGCCGGCATGGCGGTGTCGGATGAACTGCGGGCTCGCTTTGCGTTTTCACGCCCCTATCTGATGCTTCCCGCGCGTTTCGTCCGCAATCTTAAGGTCGATATCAAGGGAGAGAAAGCGGCGGCTCTTGCCGATCATTCCGTCGGCGTGGTCAAGGCAACCGCGCACGAGGCCATGCTGTCAGCCTATTTCCCCAAGGTTAAACCCGTCACCTTCGACAGCAAGGATGCGCTGCTGGCGGCGCTGAAGGACGGCAAGGTGGATGCCGCCTTCGCCGATTCCCTGCAACTGTCCTTCTGGGTCTCCTCGCAAGCCTCGCAGAAATGCTGCGCGCTGTTCGATGGCCCCTATATGTCGGAGCAGTTCCTCGGCGAGGGCATGACCATCATGCTGCGCCAGAAGGACGATGTGCTGACGGCGGCCATCGATCACGCCCTTGCGGCCTTGTCGCGCAGCGGCAGGCTGCAGGAAATCTACCTGCGCTATTTCCCCTACGGGCTTTACTAGCCCGGGCAGACGCTAACCCTTGCGGAAGCGGGCGATGGCGCTGCGCTCGATGGCGGCGCAGGTCAGCTTGTCGAGACCGAGACGATCGCGCAACATGCTGAGCAGGCGCAATTCCTCGGCCTTCACGGAGAGATCGGCGGAGGCAACCTCGACCGCCAGCGCATAGGCGGTGTCGTAGAGGCGCGGCGGCAGCGTGTCCTTGACCGTTTCAAGAACGATATCAAGACCCTCGGGACCTGACAGAAGTGCTGCGCAATCGCGCGCAACCGAGATCAGCGTCTCGTCGTCGAAACCGCGGAACACCGGCAGGAAGCCGATCAACTGGCCGATACGCTCCATCTCGCGATCGTTCATCGTGCTGTCGACAGCGGATGCCATCACCATCACGTAGATCAATGCGTCATGGGCGGAAAGCGGCTTGTTCATCGGTGCATGTTCCCTCTGTATCGAGCCCAGAGTTTAGGAAGTGCCGGCGGTCATTACAAGGGATCGCTCAGATCCTCGACGGGTGCCTGTTCGGTGACGCCGTCGGATGCAAGCCTGCGCGGATCGTCGCCGAAAATGCCGCGCCTGGCCGCTTCCGCCTGCTTGCTGGCATCCGCCAGCGCCGAGCCGGCTGCCGCCGTGGCCCAGCCGTTTTCGACGAGCCACTGCGAAATGTCCTGCGTGCCGATCCTGCATGCCGCCGTCGCGGTTCCAGTCCATTCGCCTCTGTCGAGGTCGCAGTTGATGGTTCTTAGCCGCAGGAAAAGCCGGAAGTTGGTCTTGGCGAGCATCCCGCATGGCCATGTCGCGCCGCCGTTTCCGGCGCATGCCTTGTCGTCGGGTGTCGGCGTGATACCGGCGAGTTGAAGCTTCCGTCCTCCGATCGAGAGAACGCCTGCACTCTCGGCGACAGGGCGGGGAAGGTCGACGCCCTTTTCCGCCGCAGCCTTTGGTGCTTCCACAGGTGCAGGCGTCGCAATCCTTTCCAACGGCTTGCCGTCCACGGCGGCCGGATAGAATTGGCTCGCCGCATCGATCGGCCGGGCATTCATGCTGGATTGAGGGTTGGTGGTCGGCGGTGCCACGGACACCGTCGTTT
The DNA here is from genome assembly GCF_030380735.1 of Rhizobium sp. S152. GTDB lineage: Bacteria > Pseudomonadota > Alphaproteobacteria > Rhizobiales > Rhizobiaceae > Rhizobium. The sequence continues at coordinate 177,338 of NZ_JAUDRZ010000008.1, forward strand.
CGACATCGAGAATATCAGCGCTGCCCATGTCGCCGGCATCGGGCGTGCCGAGCCTTTGTCCCCCGGCGACGATCAGCCCGGCAACGATGCCGATCCCTGCAAGGCCGGTAATAATTGCCGCAGGGCGCATGGAATATCTTCCTACTGGCTGGCCCAGATGATGCGAGCGATCCAATCCACGTCGGAAAGCTCGATCGTCCGGTTCGGATGTTCGGGGTTGAGCGACATCAGTTCGATCGACCGCGGGCTCTGGCGCAGGAGCACCTTGGCCATGACCTCGCCCTCGCGCGTCTTGACGACCACGCGGTCGTTGCGGCGCACCTGCGCGCCGGGCTCGACGATCAGCACGTCGCCGTCGCGGTAGAGCGGCATCATGCTTTCGCCCTGCACCTCGAGTGCGTAGACACCGGCCTTCTGCGAGGGAGCCGTCGGAAATTCGACGACATCCCAGCCCTGTCCGGCCGGAAAACCACCATCGTCGAAAAATCCGCCGGCGCCTGCCTGTGCGAAGCCCAGCAGCGGAATGGAGCTGCCCTGCGGCGGAAAGGCGCCGTCCGGAAGCGTGGAAAAGCTGCTCGCCGGCCGCATGAAGCCCATGAACTCCTCCATGCTGGAGCTCGTGGCGTCGAGCACCTTGGCGATCGATTCTGTGGATGGCCAGCGCAGCCGCCCGTCGGCGGAAAGGCGTTTAGACTTATTGAAGGAAGTCGGGTCGAGACCGGCACGCCGGGCAAGGCCTGATGGAGACAGGGCGTGCCGTTCGGCAAGCCTGTCGAGCGCTCCCCAGATCTGCTCGTGTGACAGCATATCGCCTGTGTCCGTGCGCGCGTTTGCGACCTCAATCGGGCAAAATACTAGCCGCAAGCCTTGCGGGAGTAAAGATAGGAAAGGAATAAAATCCTTTATTTTGGTTTAAGCCACCATCGGCACGTTGATCTTGCCGAGCTGGATGACCGCCTGCGTGCGGCTGTCGACGTTGAGCTTGAGCAGGATGGCCGAGACATGCGCCTTGATCGTCGCCTCGGAGACGCCGAGTTCATAGGCGATCTGTTTGTTGAGAAGACCTTCGGCAAGCATGGTGAGCACCCGGCTCTGCTGCGGCGTCAGCGTGTGCAGCCGGTGGATCAGGTCCGCCACGTCGGGATCCTGCTCCTGTCCGTCGCGGTAGCTGTCCGGCGTGGCGATATCACCGGCAAGCACCGTCTGGATGCCGCGCCTGATGTCGTCGATGCCTGACGATTTCGAGATGAAGCCCGAGGCGCCGAGCTCGAGCGCCCGGCGGATGGTCGTCGTATCGTCGCTTGCGGAGATGATGACGATCGGAAGGCCTGAGAATTCCGAGCGCAGCGCCATCAGTCCGGAAAAGCCGCTGACGCCGGGCATGGCGAGATCGAGCAACATCAGCTCGGCCTCGGGATAATCGCTGGCGGCCGCGCGCGCCGCCGAGAAATCGCCCGCCTCGATGATCCGCTGTCGGCCTTCCATGCCCGTCACCGCCTGACGCAACGCATCGCGAAAAAGCGGATGATCGTCGGCAATGATGATTGTCTGCTCATCCATCGAAAACTCCCTCCCAAGAGCTCGATCATTCCTCCATGATCCGCGCTGGCGCGCGTTCCATGCCTCCCTGCTACATAAGACTATAGCAAATCACGTCTTCTGCGGAAGGGCGTTGCTCCCCTCCTCGTCCTGGAATTCCTTGACTATCCCCATGAAGCTCCGCATCCAGCGCTCCATCATGTTGATCGAGCGGTCGATTTCGGCATCGGAAGGAAGCGCCTTGTTGACGATGCTCTTGTTCTCCAATGCTGTCACGCGCTCCGACAGCCGGTCCAGTTCGCCCTCGTAGGCGGCGCGCTCGTCGGCGGCCATGCGGCAGACCAGCGATCCGTCCTTTTCCTCGCAGAGCGACATGGCGCCCGTCTGCCGGTCGAGCCGCACGAAGTGGTCGCCGCTGCGCTCGAGCTGGAAGCGGGAACTATCGGGTTCGGCTGCCTGCGCCGCGAGCGGAAGGAAAACGGCGGCCAGAGTGATTGCGATCGGTTTCATCGGCTCCTCCAAAAAATGGGCCGGCCAGCGCATTTCTTGCGCGAGGGCGTGGACATCTTCGCCTCTTTGCGGCAAAGCCCGGGAAAGACCAGCCAATCATGAGGCCATCATGACCCTGACACCGACGCTTTACAAGATCGTGACGGAAACCCTGTGGCAGGATGCCCGCAAGGCCGGCGTTTTCCGGGGCGCCGCCATCGATCTCAAGGATGGCTTCATCCATTTCTCGACGGCGGAACAGGCAAGGCAGACCGCCGCGCTGCATTTCGCCGGCCAGTCGGGACTGTTGCTCGTCGCCGTCGATGGCGCTCGGCTGGGTGACAAGCTCATTTTCGAGCCGTCGCGCGGCGGCGATCTCTTCCCTCATCTCTATGCGGATCTGCCTTTGTCGACGGTGCTTTGGGAAAAGCCCCTGCCGCTCGACGACGCAGGCCAACACATCTTTCCGGACCTACAGCCATGATCGACCTCTTCAAGCATGCCGCCCGCAAGGGTCTCTTTCTCTTCGACCCGGAAACGGCGCACGGCATGTCGATCGCGGCCCTGAAATCGGGCCTCGTGCCGGCCTGCCGCGTGGCGCCCGATCCGCGCCTGCGCCAGACGGTGTCAGGTCTCCATTTCGCCAATCCGATCGGCATGGCCGCCGGTTACGACAAGAACGCCGAAGTGCCGGAAGCGCTACTGAACATCGGCTTCGGCTTTACGGAGATCGGCACCGTGACGCCGAAGCCGCAATCCGGAAATCCGCGCCCGCGCATCTTTAGGTTGGTCGAGGATGAGGGCGTGATCAATCGCCTCGGCTTCAACAACGAGGGCCACGACGCGGCCTTTGCCCGCCTCTCGGCTGTCAGGGGCAACGGTATCATCGGCGTGAATATCGGCGCCAACAAGGATAGCGACGATCGCATCGACGACTACGTCCAGGGCATCCGCCGCTTCTATTCCGTCGCCCGTTACTTCACCGCCAACATCTCCTCGCCCAATACACCCGGCCTGCGTGATCTCCAGGCGCGCGAAAGCCTCGCGGCGCTGCTATCCGCGGTCCTTGCCGCGCGCGACGAGGAGGCCGCGAAATCGGGCAGGAAGATCCCGGTTTTTCTCAAGATTGCGCCCGATCTTACCGAAGAGGGCATGGACGATATCGCAGCCGAAGCCCTGTCGCATGCGCTGGACGGCTTGATTGTTTCCAACACCACGCTGTCGCGCGATGGCCTCAAGGATCAGCGCCAGGCAAAGGAAGCCGGCGGCCTTTCCGGCAAGCCCGTCTTCGAGAAGTCGACATCCGTGCTCGCCAAGATCCGCAAGCGTGTCGGTCCCGATCTGCCGATCATCGGTGTCGGCGGCGTGTCGTCGGCTGAAACGGCGCTTGAAAAGATCAGGGCCGGCGCCGATCTCGTGCAGCTCTATTCCTGCATGGTCTACGAAGGCCCCGGCCTTGCCGGCGAGATTGTCCGTGGCCTGTCGAAACTGCTCGACCGCGAGAAGGTCGCATCCATCCGCGACCTGCGCGACAGCAGGACCGACTACTGGGCCGCGCGGAACGTCTGATCGGCGCGCGGCTTCACCAGCATGGCGAGGAAGAAGCCGCGAAACAGCAGAAAGCTGTTCATCGCCAGCCATAGGCCGTGATTGCCGAAAAGCGGTACGAAGACCGCGAGCGCCAACAGATAGCCGGCAAACGACATCAGCATGCGGTTGCGCATGTCGCTCGACCATGTCGCGCCGATGAAGACGCCGTCCATCAGAAAGGCGAGTGCGCCTGTCAACCCGGTGACTGCCGCCCAAGGGAGGTAGGTTACGGCAGTCTGCCGCACTTCTGGCGAAGTGGTCAGGGCGGAGATGAGGCAAGGTCCCGCGATCAGGAAGAACAGCGAGATGATGCCCGCCAGTCCGAAGGACCAGATCGCCGTCAGCTTCAATCCGCGATCGAAGGCCGGCCGGTACCGCGCGCCGATCGCCCGCCCGGTAATTTGCTCGGCAGCGTTCGCCAGCCCGTCGAGATAGTAGCCCGACAGCAGGAAGAAATTCATCAGCACGGCATTGGCCGCCAGCGTCACCGCGCCGAAGCCGGTGCCGATCCGCGTCATCAGCGTGAAGGCGGCAAGCAGCACGAAGGTGCGGATGAGGATATCGCGGTTGAGCGCGAAAAGCTCCGCCAGCCGGTGCGTTGAGAAAATCTCGGTGCGTGTCGGCCGGTCAGCACGGTTGAAGCCGCGCAGAACGATGAAAAGGCCGACCAGTGCGCCGACGGTCTCGCCGACCATGGTGCCCCAGGCGACACCGGCGACGCCCCAGTTCAGCCAGATACCGAGAAAGATGGCGAGCACGATGTTGATGCCGTTGATGATCGTCTGCAACAGCAGGCCGATGGTTCCCTGGCCGCGACCGAGCACGAAGCCGAGAATGGCATAGTTTGCGAGCGCTGCCGGGCCGGCGAGAATGCGGATCGAGAAGTACGTGCTGGTCGCCTGCGCCACCGCATTCTCCGGCCCCATGAGCTTGAGACCCGCTGCCAGGAGCAGCGGCGACAGACAGAGCAGCGCCAACCCGCAGCCGACCGCCGAAATCAGCGCGCGCCAGAAGACGCCTTGCTGCGCGTGCTGATCGTGACGCCCGTAAGCCTGCGCCGTCAGCCCTGTCGTTGAGGCGCGCAGGAAGTTGAAGCTGCCGAGAATGAGATCGAAGAGCATGGCGCCGATCGCAAGGCCGGCAAGCGCGTCCGGCTGGCCCATGTGTCCGACGACGCCGGTATCGACGAGTCCAAGCAACGGTGTCGTCATGAAGCCAAGCGTCATCGGTATCGCAATGGAAAGCACCAGCCGGTGCGTCACATCGAATGCCAGCCTGTTGTCGCCGTGCGCGTCCATCTATGCCTCAGGGGGAGGCAGAATCGCCTCAGTTGGAAAGCACCATGGCCCAGTAAGGCACGTTCCTGGAAGAGGGATTATGCGCAACTGCAACGCCCAACCCGCTGTAGCGTCCGAGCATGTTTTCGAGATGGTGCGGGGAGTTGATCCAGGCGGTGACGACGGCGGGGACAGACTGCTGCCCGGCGGCGATGTTTTCCGCGGCGGGCAGCTGCACGCCGCTCGCCTTGACGCGGGGCCCGAAGCCGTCCGAAATCCCCATCACATGTTTCATCTTGCCGGCGGATGCCATGCGCTTGGCCTGGAACAATGCGGCCGCCGTTGCTGCCGGATCGACGGAAAGCGGCGGCAGCCCGTTCTTGGCGCGCAACTGGTTGACGAGCGGTAGTGCGGCCGCCGTCTGGTCGTCGCCATCGGACGGCGTGGCGGAAAATTTCGGCGCCGTTGCGCAGCTTGCAACGCCGGCGACCAGTGCGAGACCGGAAAGGCGCAGGATGCCGCGACGGGAGACATGGATCGAGTTCATATTAGCGACGCTGGCTGAAGAGACGGATGATAATGAAGATCGGGATGACGACACTCGCCCCGAGCAGCAGGTAGTCCCCGATGCGGCCGAGCGCCGAGAAGCCGCGATGCCAGATGTCGAGAATGAAATTCCTGACCCCGTAGATGAAATCGAGCGGCGCCAGGCCGAAGATATTCATGATGAAGCCGACGATCAGCGACACGACCAAAAGCTTGATCAATGTGCGGCCGATCGAGTCGCCCAGAAACTTGTTCACCTGCTCGGACATTGGCCATCTCCTGTTTATCCCTGAAATACGGGCGCGAATCGCTGCTCGCAAGCCTTTTTCAGAGCTGGCGCCCCTGCCTCTGAAATAGGACTTGAGTTTTTTTGTGGCCGCAGCCAAATGCGTGCCATCTCACAAGGTCTCCATCATGCAGCCGAACCAGCTTACCTCAGGCGATGTCATCGCGGACCGTCGCGCCGATTACGCCAAGATGCTCGACGAGGGCGGCGAGCCGGATGCGGCCGCCGAATTGATGGAGCAGGCGCTGGATCTCGTGCCGGGTTGGGCCGCCGGCTGGTATCGCCTGGCAACCTACCGCGAGAAATCCGGCAACGTGTCTGGCGCGGTCGAGGCTTACAGGCGAACGCTCGAAATCGAAGAGGACGATATCTTTGGAGCGGAGCTGAAGCTCGCCCTTCTAGGTGCCGTCGAAACACCACCCCAGCCGCCCAGCAGCTATGTGGAACGCCTGTTCGACGATTATGCCGATCGCTTCGAGACGTCCCTTGTCGGCAAGCTGGATTACAGCGTGCCGCAGAAGCTCGCCGCGCTGGTTGCCTCGACCGGGCGCCGCTACGCGCTCGCGGTCGATCTCGGCTGCGGCACCGGCCTGCTCGGCCCGGAAATTCGCGCCCGCGTCGATCGCCTCGAAGGCTTCGATCTCTCGCAGAACATGCTCGCCAAGGCCGCGGAGAAAGAGGTCTACGATCATCTCGCCCATGCCGATCTCTCGCTCGCGCCCGAGGCGACGGGACTTTTCGCGGATGGCCCGCAAGCCCGTGCCGATCTCGTGACAGCCGCCGACGTGCTGATGTATCTCGGCAATCTCGAAAGCGTCTTCGAGGCTATGGTCACGCTCGCGGCTCCCGGTGCCGATCTCGCTTTTTCGGTCGAGGACGCAGGGGCGGGCGAGGGGTTCCTCCTCGCGCCGTCGCTGCGATACGCCCACTCCGAAACCTACATCCGAGAGCTTTGCGCCCGCCATAGTCTGACGGTGGCCGACGTCGTCAAGACGATCATTCGCAAAGATGGCGCGAATGTCATTTCCGGCATTCTGTTCCTTGCACGCAAGGCGGCCTGAGCGACGGATTGTTGCGTAATTGCAATAGGTCAGTATTGCTTACGTATTTCGCTTGAAAAGCCCGTAAATCCAGCGATAATTCGTGCACAGGCCGTGAGCGCGAATGCAGCCGCGGCCGATCCTTTCCATACATAGCGTCCCGCTTGGGCATCGCCTTGGCGTTCCTGAACTTGTCTGCCGTTGGAGATTAGCGACATGACTCAGCTCATCAGTGCTCTCGGGTTCTGGAACACGAACGCCACGCGCCACACACCCGTCGAGGATGTGCAGGGCATTTTCTCCGGCAGCCTGATTTCCGCGCTCGGGCTCTACATGCTGGCGAGCGCCGGCCTGCTCACGGGCAGCACGGCAGGCATCGCATTCCTGCTGCACTATGCCTTCGGGATGAACTTCGGCCTTGCCTTCTTCCTGCTCAACCTGCCGTTCTTCTATCTCTCTTGGAAGCGCCTCGGCATCTCCTTCACCATCAAGACCTTCATCGCGATCGGTCTCACCTCGCTGCTGACAAGCCTGCAGCCGAAGGTCATGGCGATTGCCGCCATTCATCCCGCCTGGGCGGCGCTGCTCGGCGGCCTGCTTCTCGGCTTCGGTCTTCTGGCGCTCTATCGCCACCGCGCCAGCCTCGGCGGCGTCGGCATCCTTGGCATCTACATGCAGGAGCGTTTCGGCATCCGTGCCGGCCTTGTGCAGATGGCCGTCGATCTCTGCGTGCTTGCCGCCGCCTTCTTCGTGACCACGCCGCCCGTCGTGTTCTACTCCGTGCTTGGCGCCGTGGTGCTCAATCTCTTCCTCACGATCAACCATCGCGCCGACCGTTACGTCGCTCTTTGAGCGGCAGTCCGATTTCCTTGGAATAGGCCAATCCCGCACCATCGCCGTGTGTTGCCCGCTGCGGCAACCATGGGCTTGTGGAGCGGTATGGATTCGCTAATGTTGGCCTGTAAGGCAAAAACAAATTCCAAAAGGGAACAGCAATGAAGAAGATGATTTTCCTGGCGGCCACGGCGCTGCTTGGCATGGCTCACCTGGCTTCGGCGGAGGATACGATCCGCATCGCGACCGAAGGCGCATACCCGCCCTTCAACTATGTGGAATCGGACGGAAGCCTGAAGGGCCTTGATGTCGACATGGCCAATGCGCTGTGCGAGGAGATGAAGGCGAAGTGCACGATCGTCGCTCAGGATTGGGACGGTATCATTCCTGGCCTGCTCGCCAAGAAATACGATGCCATCGTCGCCTCTATGAGCATCACCGAAGAGCGCAAGAAGCAGATCGACTTCACCAATAAATACTACACCACCCCGCTGGCCGTCGCCGTCCCCAAGGACAGCCCGATCAAGGGTGTTTCCGTCGAGGACATGAAGGGCAAGGTCGTTGGCGCCCAGGCATCGACGACGCAGGCGGATTACCTGAACGACGTCTATGCCAAGGGCGGCGTGGAAGCCAAGATGTACCCCACTCAGGACGAAGCGGTCGCCGACCTCCAGAACGGTCGTATGGATGCGTTGATCTCCGACAAGTTCGTGGTCGTGGACTGGCTGAACAAGGCCGGCAAGGATTGCTGCAAGCTGCTCGGCGACGTGCCCGGAACGGAGACGCAGGCCGGCATCGGCATCCGCCAGGGTGAGACCGAACTCAAGGAGCGCTTCAACAAGGCGATCGATGCGCTGGTCGCCAACGGCACCTACCAGAAGATCACCCGCAAGTACTTCCCCTTCGATATCTACTGATCGCGCTCATGCATAAGTGCGGAGGCGTATCGTCTCTGCACTTCAAAGATGGCAGCCCCGCCGCCTTCTCATCGGCGCGGTTTGAACTACATTCAGGCGGTGGACCAGATCGATAGCGAACGCGTGATATCCCTGCCTGCCCCCTTCACCCGCTGGTTCGCGGAGAAGGGCTGGCAGCCGCGCAGGCATCAGCTGGAGCTTCTGGCGCGCTCTGAAGCCGGCGAAAGCACGCTGCTGATCGCGCCCACCGGCGCCGGCAAGACGCTGGCAGGCTTTCTCCCGTCGCTGACCGATCTTACCCGCCGCGGCAAAATCCCGCCCGGTTCGGCCTTCACCGGCATCCATACACTCTACGTCTCGCCGCTGAAGGCGCTGGCGGTCGATATCGAGCGCAACCTCATGAAGCCCGTCGAGGAGATGGGGCTGCCTGTTACCGTCGAGAACCGCACCGGCGACACGCCCGTTTCCAAGCGTCAGCGCCAGAAGCTCAGCCCGCCCGACATCCTGCTGACGACGCCGGAGCAGGTAGCGCTGCTGCTTGCCAATGGCGAGGCCGAGCGGTTCTTCAAGGATCTCAGATACATCATCTTCGATGAACTGCACTCGCTGGTCACTTCGAAGCGCGGTCACATGCTCTCGCTGGGTTTGGCGCGGCTGAGGCGCCATGCGCCGAACCTGCAGACGATCGGCCTTTCGGCAACCGTTGCCGAGCCATTGGAACTGCAGAAGTGGCTGGTGGCGCAGAAGAAAGGCGAGGAGCGCCGTTCAGGCATCGTCACCGTCGACGGCGGGGCCAAGCCTGACATTTCGATCCTTTCGACCGAGGAGCGCATTCCCTGGTCCGGGCACTCGGCGAAATACGCTATCCCCGATGTCTACAAGCAGCTTCTAGAGCACCAGACGACGCTGCTCTTCGTCAATACCCGCAGCCAGGCGGAGATGCTGTTTCAGGAGCTCTGGACGGTCAACGACGATAATCTGCCGATCGCGCTACATCACGGCTCGCTCGATGTCGGCCAGCGGCGCAAGGTGGAGGCGGCGATGGCGGCGAACCGGCTGCGCGCCGTGGTCGCCACCTCGACCCTCGACCTCGGTATCGACTGGGGCGATGTCGATCTGGTCATCCATGTCGGCGCGCCGAAGGGGGCGTCTCGGCTGGCGCAGCGCATCGGCCGCGCCAACCACCGGATGGACGAGCCCTCAAAGGCGATCCTCGTTCCTGCCAACCGCTTCGAGGTCATGGAGTGTCAGGCAGCCCTCGACGCCAATTATATCGGCGCGCAGGACACGCCGCCGGTCGGTCGCGGCGCGCTCGACGTGCTCGCCCAGCATGTTCTCGGCATGGCCTGCGCCGAGCCATTCGACATGCTGGAGCTCTATGACGAGATCATCAGCGCTTCGCCCTATGCGGATCTTTCCTGGGAAACATTCGAACGCATCGTCGATTTCGTCGCCACGGGCGGCTACGCGCTGCGCACCTATGAGCGCTATGCCCGCATCCGCAAGACCAGGGAGGGCCGCTGGCGCGTCTCCAATCCGCAGGTCGCTCAGCAATACCGGCTGAATTCAGGCACGATCGTCGAGAGCCCGATGCTGAACCTGAAGATGGTGAAGCGCGGCGAGGGCGGCCGCATCGGTCGCGGCGGCGCCACGCTTGGAAAGATGGAGGAATACTTCTTCGAGCAGCTGTCGCCCGGCGACACTTTCATCTTCTCCGGCAAGGTGCTGCGTTTCGAAGGCATCCGCGAGAACGAGGCGCTTGCCAGCCAGGCCTATTCCAACGACCCGAAAATCCCGTCCTACGCCGGCGGCAAGTTTCCGCTCTCCACCTATCTCGCCGATCAGGTGCGCTCGATGCTGGATGATCCCGACCGCTGGCACCGGCTGCCGGACCAGGTGCGGGACTGGCTGGCGATCCAAAAGGAGAAATCGATCCTGCCGAAGCGCGACGAGCTGCTGATCGAGACCTTCCCGCGCGGTAGCCGCTGCTACATGGTCGCCTATCCCTTCGAGGGGCGGCTGGCGCACCAGACGCTCGGCATGCTCCTCACCCGTCGACTTGAACGCGCGGGCGCCAAGCCGCTCGGCTTCGTCGCCACCGATTATTCGCTCGGCATCTGGGGGCTGGAGGACATGGGGCGGATGATCGCTGGCGGCCGCCTCAGCCTCTCTGATCTCTTCGACGAGGACATGCTGGGCGACGATCTCGAAAGCTGGCTCGACGAATCCTTCCTTTTGAAGCGCACCTTCCGCAATTGCGCCGTGATTGCAGGTTTGATCGAGCGCCGGCATCCGGGCAAGGAAAAGAGCGGCCGGCAGGTGACGGTTTCGGCCGATCTGATCTACGACGTGCTGCGCACCCACGAGCCGGATCATATCCTGCTGCAGGCGACGCGGCAGGATGCGGCAACGGGTCTTTTGGACATCGGCCGTCTTGGCGATATGCTGAAGCGAATCAAGGGGCACATCACCCACCGCCCGCTGGAGCACATCTCGCCGCTCGCCGTGCCCGTCATGCTGGAGATCGGCAAGGAGCATGTGCATGGTGAGGCGCATGATCATCTGCTGGCGGAGGCGGCGGACGATCTGATTGCCGAGGCTTTGGAATAAAGTCCCCTCCCCAACCCCTCCCCACAAGGGGGAGGGGCTATCTGCCGCATCGCCGAGGTTCTGATCTAGGCAGAGCGGCGCCACGAGTCTTCTCCCCCCTTGTGGGGGAGATGCCCGGCAGGGCAGAAAGGGCCTTTTGGCCGTCCTCCCCGCCTAGACACTGGAAAGAAACAAACGTGATGAACCGGCTGGCGCTGGCGCGAGAATTGAACGGGATTGCGGCGATGCCGGGCGTGGAAACGTCCGTGCACGGGATCGCGGCCGTCTGCGATCCGCTGGGCGGCCTTTACCTGCCCGACACGGGCGTCCTCGTCGTCTCCGACCTGCATCTGGAAAAGGGCGCCGCCTTCGCCCGCCGAGGCATGATGCTGCCGCCCTATGACACGCTGGCGACGCTGACCGTGCTCTCGGCCGTCATCACCCGCTACGATCCGAAGCTGGTGGTCTCGCTCGGCGACAATTTTCATGATCGCATCGGCTCCGCGCATATGCCGGAGACGTTTCGCACGCTGATATCTGATATGGCGCGCGGCCGCGAGTGGATATGGATCAACGGCAACCACGATCCCGACGGGACCGTCGACCTGCCCGGCGCCTGCGCCGACGAATTGCAATACGGCGGGCTGACCTTCCGGCACGAGCCCAAGGGCGGGCTGCAGAGCGGCGAGATCGCGGGACACCTGCACCCTTCCGCCACCGTGCGCCGACGCGAGAAATCCGTCCGCCGCCCATGCTTCGCGACCGATGGTGACCGCCTCCTGATGCCGGCCTTCGGGGTGATGAGCGGCGGGCTCGATCTCCGTCACAAGGCGATGACCGGCCTGTTCAACCAGCCGTCGCTGATCGCCCATCTCCTCGGCCGCGACCGGATCTATTCCGTCCGCTTTGGGAGCCTGCTCGGCTAACCTAGCTCAATTGCATCCCTGCAGCTGCCGCTGATACGTCGCCGCCATGCCGGCGAAGCGCTGCGCGGTCTTCTGCAGCTGCGCGTTCGAGCGCCAGTCGCCGCGCATGTAACCCTTGGGGCCGGAGTAATAGGCGAGATAGAGGCTGTAGGCGTCGTTGAGCTGGATGCCGGTGACCTTGCTGTTTTGCAGATGATACCAGCCGATGAAATCGATCGCGTCGGCGAAGTTGGTGCGCCGCGCCGCCCAGTTGCCTGTGGCCGATTGATAGTGATCCCAGGTGCCGTCGAGCGCCTGCGAATAGCCGTAGGCCGTGGACGCCCGTGTCCAGGGAATGAAGCCGAAGAGCTTGGTGCGGGGAGGGCGCGCGTTCGGCTGGAAGCCCGATTCCGTATACATCGTCGCCATCAGGATCGGCACCGGAACGCCGTATTTGCGCTCGGCCTTTTCCGCGGCGCGTTGCCAGTTGGAGAAAAGCCCGTCGCGCTGGTCGAACACCGCGCATATATTTCGGGTCTGTTTCGGAGCCGTGGCACAACCGGCAACCAACGCCAGCAGCACGACAGCGAGGAGGGTACGGATACGCATGACTGATGAACCTCTCGTGTCGAGAGATTACTAACTGGTAAATATTAATGAGGGGTTTTTAGGCGACTGTGCCGATCCGCATCATGTGGAAAACGGCGCTTTCGCGCAATCAATCCTTGCGGAACACCACGCTTGCGCCCCAGCCGGTCACCAGCGCCAGAAGCACGGCAAACGCACCATAGGCGATCGGCTGCTCATGCGCGGCATCGGTAATCGTCTGCTCGATGCCCGTCTTGATGACGCGCAGCGGCACGGACTTTTCGGTAATGAACTTGCCGCTCTTGAAGAGATAGGCGCGCACCGTATGCACGCCGTTCGGGATATTCGCGGGCAGCCGGAGGCTGGCCTTGAAGAGGTTGGAACTGACGAAGCGAACGCCGCTCGGGTTGCGGTCATAGAGCCCGTTGTTTTCCTGCAGCCGCCGAAACGCATTGCGGAATTCGCCGAGATTGCTGGCATTGCCGACGAAGCCGACAGGCGTCAGCGGCACGTGGTCGATACCGATGCCCTGGTCGGCGAGGTCTAGCGGCGTCGTCACGTCGTCGAGCATGCGCGAGCTCGACATGGAATAGGAATGCGGCACGGCTTCGAAGGTCATCGAGCGGGTGTTGACCCAGATGCCGAAGACGCGTTCCTTCCGGCGCACCGTTGCATCCTCGCGCGGTCCCTCGAGCACGACGACGACGTCGTACTGGCCGATCGCGAGCAGTAGGCTGTCGGTATTGGTTACCGCCCCGAAGATCGTCAGATCGGCGCCGCGAAAGTCCGAGGTGATGGCGATCTCGCTGGTGGATGTGCCGATCTCCAGCCCCTCGGCGGTCGTATTCGCCGCCTGGCCGGGCAGCAGCATCTGCGCCGAGGCAAGGCCCGGCAACAGCCAGAGGCAAAGGGTGAGTGCCGAGAGAAGCCGCCGCATCAGTTCGCGCTCCCCATGACCACGGAATAGATATCGGCGGGCGTCACCACCAGCGCGACGGCCAGACGAAGCCCGACAGCGAGGACGAGAAGGCCGAGCAGCGCCCGCAGCTGCTCGCCGCGCAGCTTCTGGCCGACCCGAACGCCGTATTGCGCACCGATGACGCCCGCCACCATCAGGATGAAGGCCAGCACGATATCGACGGAAAAGTTGGTGGCCGCCTGCACGACCGTCGTATAGGCGGTCACGAAGATGATCTGGAACAGCGACGTCCCCACAACGACGTTGGTCGGAATGCGCAGCAGGTAGATCATTGCCGGCACCATGATGAAGCCGCCGCCGACGCCCATGACCGATGTCAGGATGCCGATGCCGAAGCCGAGCGCGATAACAGGGATGACGCTGAGATAGATCTTCGACTTCTTGAACCGCATCTTCAGCGGCAGGCGGTGAACCCAGTGGTGATGTCCGGGCTTGCGAGGCGCGGCCGGGATGTTCTTCGAGGCGCGGCGCATGGCGTTCACGCTTTCGAGCAGCATCAGCGCGCCGACCGTGCCGAGAAACACCACGTAGAGCAGCGAAATGAAGAGATCGAGCTGGCCGAGACGGCGCAGCAGCGAGAAGATCCATATGCCGACTGTCGCGCCGGTCAGGCCGCCGATCAGAAGCACCGATCCGAGCTTCACATCGAGCGTGCCGCGCCGGAAATGCGTGATCGCGCCGGAAACGGAGGAGGCGACGACCTGGTTCGCACCAGTTGCGACCGCCACGACCGGAGGGATGTTGTAGAAGATCAGAAGGGGAGTGATCAGAAATCCGCCGCCCACGCCGAACATCCCGGACAGGAATCCGACGGCCGCTCCCATGCCGAGAATGATGAAGATGTTCACCGACAATTCTGCGATGGGCAGATAGATTGTCACAGCCGACCCCGATTATGAACTGCCCGGCGGCAGCCGTTCCCACGTCCTTGGAAAGGCGCACCATAACGCGAAATCATTGCCAGAGACTTTCGATAAGCGACATGGAGTTCCCTCATAGCTAAGGGATTAGGAATAATCAGGCTTTTTTCAGGTGCGGTGCGCGGGAATGGCGAAGATTTAGCCGGATTGAAAGGCGTGAACGTGCCGGCTAAGGTCGCGGCGTCGATGTCTGCTGCGGGGATTCGCGTGCGTTCTGTCTTGCCTGCTTTGCCCGTGATGGCATGTTTCTTGATGCCTGCCGCGGCGCTGGCCGAGTGGCAACCGGTCGAGCAGATCAAGACCTACGGCGTCACTGGACAGACGGGAGCCGCCCTATACCAGTCGATCGGCGAGCGTGGTCCGGGTTTCGGATCGAACGGGCGTGCCATCGCCCACACCACGTTCAAGCTGACCTGGACGCGCAAGTATGAGGCGCAGGGAAGCGCCTGCGCCATTGTCACGGCGCGCCCGAAACTCATCATCACCTATACGCTGCCCAAGCCCGAGGCCAGGCTCTCCGGCCCGGTCGCTGCCAGCTGGCAGACCTTCATCGCCGGCATCGAGAAACACGAGCGCGTGCATGGCCGGCACATCACCGAAATGGTTGGCGAGATCGAGTCAACCAGCCTCGGCTTGAGAGTGGAAGACGATGCAGCCTGCAAGAAGATCCGGGTGGAGCTGACGCGCAGGCTCGGCGCTCTCTCCGACAAGCAACGTCAGCGCGGCCGGGACTTCGACCAGGTGGAGATGAGCGACGGCGGAAACATCCGCCAGCTCATTCTCCAGCTCGTGAACGGACCCTGACGAGACCCCTCCTGCAATCGAGGTGATGGTTGTGGCGGCTATGGGGAAAGTTGATCCGCCGCTTTCGGGATCGGATTTCCCCGTGCTAAGGTTGCCGTCCCCTTTAACAGTTGAGGCACTCAACGCATGTCAGGTCAGGATGGCAGTCTTCTCGACTACGTCGGAATTCTCACCGTATTTCTGCTCGTTGCCGCAAATGGCTTCTTCGTCGCCGCCGAATTCGCCCTCGTGTCCGTCCGTCGCAGCCGCGTCTCCGAACTGGTCGCCACCGGCAGGATGAATTCCACTGCCCTCCAGCGCGCGGTCGACAATCTCGATGCGAACCTGGCCGCGACGCAGCTCGGCATCACCATTTCGTCGCTCGCCCTCGGTTGGGTCGGCGAACCGGCGCTGGCGCACCTGATCGAGCCGTTGCTCGCCTGGCTGCCCGGACAGTGGGCGGTCACCGGCTCCCATACCATTGCCGTCGTCATCGCCTTCATCATCATCACGTCCATGCATATCGTGCTCGGCGAGTTGGCGCCGAAGAGCCTTGCCCTGCAGCGCAGCGAGCAGACCTCGCTTGCCGTCGTGCGCCCGCTCGGCCTCTTCCTGCTGATCTTCAAGCCGGCGATCTTCGTGCTGAACGGCATGGGCAACCTCGTGCTGCGCGCCTGCGGCCTTCATGCCGGAACGGGAGAGTCCTCCTTCCACTCGCCGCAGGAGCTCAAGCTGCTGGTCGCCGAAAGCCAGGAGGCCGGTCTCTTGAACCAGGTGCAGCAGCAGCTGGTGGAGCGCGTGTTCAACATCGGTGAGCGACCGATATCGGACATCATGACGCCGCGACTGGATATCGACTGGATCGACGCCGAAGACAGCGACGCGGAGATATTGCAGACGATCCGGGAAAGCAGGCATGAACAGCTGCTCGTCGGCCGCGGCTCGATCGACGAACCGACGGGTATGGTCCTGAAGAAGGACTTGCTCGACCAGGTTCTCGAAGGTGGCAAGATCCGCCCCATGGATGTCATCAAGCAGCCGCTGGTGCTGCACGAGGGAACCTCGGTCGTCCGTGTGCTCGACAAGTTCAAGGCCTCGCCGGTGAGGCTGGCGATCGTCATCGACGAATACGGCAGCCTCGAAGGCATCGTCACCCAGACGGACCTGCTGGAAGCCATCGCCGGCGATCTGCCGGGCACCGACCAGGAGCCCGATATCGTCGTGCGCGAGGACGGCTCGCTGCTCGTCGATGCGATGATGCCCGCCTTCGACGCCTTTGAGCGGCTGGGGCTGCGCGAGCGGCCGGACGCCGATTTCCACACGCTGGCCGGCTTCGCACTACATCAGCTGCAGCATATTCCCGAAGCGGGCGAAACCTTCGAATTCGACGGATGGCGCTTCGAGGTCATCGATATGGACGGCATGCGCATCGACAAGATACTAGCGACGCGCACGGCTGTCGATGGGATCGATATCTGATCGGTCGCGATAAAGAAAAGCGCGGGCGCCTTGGCGTCCGCGCTGTCCATTTGTGGTTTACGCCGCCGCCCTGGCATCAGCATAGGGGTCGAAGCGCCCGTAGAACGTTTCGCCGTTGGCTGCCATCTCCTTCAAGAGCGCCGTCGGCTTGAAGTGCGGCCCGTAGAGCGAGGCGAGCTTCTCGCACAACGCCACGAAGTTCTGCACGCCCATGCCGTCAATGTAGGAGAGCACGCCGCCGGTATAGGGGGCAAAGCCGAAGCCGAGGATCGAGCCGACATCGGCCTCGCGCGGATCGGTGACGATGCCTTCTTCGATGGTGCGCGCGGCCTCGAGCGCGATGGTAACGAGGAAGCGCTGTTTCAGCACCTCGACATCGATCTCGTCGGCCTTCTTCTGCGGATAGAAGGTCTTCAGCTCCGGCCAGAGAGACTTCTTGGCGGGCTTGGCGGGATAATCGTAGAAGCCCTTGCCATTCTTGCGGCCGCGGCGATCGAGTTCGTCGACCATCCTGTTGATCAGCGCCAGGTGCCTCGGATCGACGGCTGCCTCGCCGAGATCGGCGACGGTTCCCTTCAGGATCTTCTGGCTGAGATCGATCGCCACCTCGTCGTTGAGCGACAGCGGCCCGACAGGCATGCCGGCCATCTTGGCGGCGTTTTCGATCATCGCCGGCGGCACGCCTTCGATCAGCATGTCATAGGCTTCGTGGATGTAGCGGAAGACGCAGCGGTTGACGAAGAAGCCGCGCGTGTCGTTGACCACGATCGGCGTCTTCCTGATCGCGGCGACGTAGTCGAGTGCTACGGCCAGCGCCTTGTCGCCGGTCTCCTTGCCGAGGATCACTTCGGTCAGCATCATCTTTTCGACCGGCGAGAAGAAATGCACGCCGATGAAATCGGCCGGTCGCTTCGAATTCTTGGCGAGGCCCGAGATCGGCAGGGTCGAGGTGTTGGAGGCGAAGATCGCGCCTTGGGGGAGCACGGCCTCGACAGCCTCGATCACCGCCTTCTTGACGTCGCGATCCTCGAAGACCGCCTCGATGACAAGATTGACGTCCGTGAGATCGGTATAATCGGCAGACGGCGTGATGCGCGAGAGAAGGGCTGCGCCCTCATCCTGCGTCAGGCGACCCTTACCGACTGAGTCCTTCACCAGGCCTTCGGAGACCGACTTCCCCTTAGTCGCGGCTTCCATATCGCGATCGATGAGGGTGACGGGAATGCCGGCGGCGGCGGTCACATAGGCGATCGACGCCCCCATGAAACCGGCGCCGACGACACCCACCTTCTTCAGCTCCGTCTTTGCGATGCCGGCGGGGCGGCGGGCCCCTTTGCCGAGCTCCTGCATGGAGATGAAGAGGGAACGGATCATCGAGAATGCTTCGGTGGTCTGCAGCACCTGCGTGAAGTATCGCTGCTCGATCTTCAGCGCCATATCGAAGGGAACCTGCAGGCCTTCATAGACGCATTTGAGGATGGCAAGCGCGCCGGGATAGTTGCCCGCTGTTTCGCGGCGCAGGATGGCGGGTGCTGCCGGCCAGAGCTGGGCTGCCGCCGGGGTCCAGATGCCGCCGCCGGGCGCCTTGAAGCCCTTTTCGTCCCAGGGTGCTACCGGCTTCAGGCCGTCCTTGATCATCTGCTTGGCAGCTGAAATCAGCTGATCCGGCTCGACCACCTGATGGATCAGGTTCATCGCCTTGGCACGCGAAGCCGTCAGCGACTGGCCCGTGGTCATCATCTGCAGGGCGGACTGGGCATCCGCCAGACGCGCGACACGCTGCGTGCCGCCGGCGCCCGGGAAGATGCCGACCTTGACCTCGGGCAACGCGATCTTGACCGACTTGGCATTGGAGGCGACGCGGCCGTGGCAGGCGAGCGACATCTCCAGCGCCCCGCCCATGCAGGTGCCGTTGATGGCCGAGACCCAGGGTTTGCCCGAGGTTTCCACCTTGCGGAACAGGCCGGTCATGCGGCCGACGAGATCGAAGAGCTTTTGCGACGCCGTCGACGGGTCCTTGACCTTCTCCTCGTTGTAGAAGGTGAACATCGCCTTGATCATCGACAGGTCGGCACCGCCGGAGAAGCTCGACTTGCCGGAGGTGATGACCACGCCCTTGACGGCGCTATCGGCCACTGTCTGGTCTATGATCGCATTCAGTTCGTCCATCACCTCGGAGGTGAAGACGTTCATCGACTTGCCGGGCATGTCCCAGGTGACAAGGGCAATGCCATCGGCGTCGGTCTCGACGGTGAAATTGGTGTAGGTGGTCATGATGGGATTCCTCTTCCCGTGGAATTCTCTGTTGTGCGCGGGTTAGCCCCTCCCCCTTGTGGGGAGGGGTTGGGGAGGGGAATTTGCCGCAAAAACCCCTCCCGCCTGCCGGCCACCCTCCCCACAAGGGGGAGGGTTGAACCCGATCACACCCTCTCGATCACAGTCGCCGTGCCCATGCCGGCGCCGATGCAGAGCGTCACCAGCGCGGTGTTGAGATCGCGGCGTTCCAGCTCGTCCAGCACGGTGCCCAGGATCATCGCGCCGGTGGCGCCCAGCGGGTGGCCCATGGCAATCGCGCCGCCGTTGACGTTGATCCTGTCGTGGCTGATGTCGAAGGCCTGCATATAGCGAAGCACCACGGCGGCGAAGGCCTCGTTGAGCTCGAAGAGATCGATATCCGCCAGCGTCATGCCAGTGCGTTTCAGCAGCTTCTCGGTGACATCGACCGGGCCGGTCAGCATCAGCGCCGGGTCGGAGCCGATATTGGCGAAGGCCTTGATGCGGCCGCGCGGCTTCAGCCCCATGCTTTCACCGCCCGCCTTGGATCCCAGCAGGACGGCGGCGGCGCCGTCGACGATGCCCGACGAGTTGCCGGCGTGGTGGACATAGTTGATGCGCTCGATCTCGGGATGCGCCTGGATGCCGACTGCCTCGAAGCCGCCCATCTCGCCGGGCATCTGGAAGGATGGGTTGAGGCCGGCCAATGCCTGCATGTCGGTGCCGGGGCGCATGTGCTCGTCGTGGGCGAGGATCACGAGGCCGTTCTGATCCTTCACCGGGATCACCGAGTTCTTGAAGTAACCCTTGTCCCAGGAATTGGCTGCCCGCTTCTGGCTCTCGACGGCATAGGCGTCGACGTCATCGCGGCTGAACCCGTATTTGGTGGCGATGAGATCGGCCGAGACGCCCTGCGGCATGAAATAAGCAGGGAAGTTGACCGATGGATCCATGAACCAGGCGCCGCCGGACATGCCGAGACCGACGCGCGACATGCTCTCGACACCACCGGCGATCACGATGTCATCGGCGCCTTGGGCGATCTTGGCGGCACCAAAGTTGACCGCGTCGAGGCCGGACGCGCAGAAGCGGGAGATCTGCATGCCGGGCGCCTTGGTCGAGTAGCCGGCCTCGAAGGCGGCACCTCGGGGGATGACGGCGCCGGCTTCCATGACCGGATCGACGCAGCCCATGATGATGTCGTCGACGGTTGCGGTATCGAGCCCGTTGCGGTCGCGCAGCGCCTCCAGCGTCTTGGCGGCAAGGCGCACCGACGGCACCTCGTGCAGCGAACCGTCCTTCTTGCCGCGACCGCGCGGCGTGCGGACGTGATCGTAAATGAAAACCTCGGTCATAATTCTCGTCTCCCTGGCGGCCCGGGGGCCGTGAATTGTCTCTGCTATCTTCCCTTCTACTCAAAGGGAGCTACGAGGGCGCGACGTCCGATAGGCCGCATGTGTGGCCCCCTCATCTCCGGCGCAACGGCGTTGCGCCTGACCCTGTGGGCCACCTTCTCCCTGTTGGGGAGAAGGGGAACCTCAAAACGCCTCGGCGCTCAATGCCATCATCGTTTCCGCGCCGGTCTCGATGCGCGCCTTGCGCAGTGTCGTTTCCGGCATGATCCGCTCCATGAAGAAGCGGGCGGTGATCAGCTTGTTGCGCAGGAAAGCCTCGCGATCGGTCTCTCCCGCGGCCAGCCCGTCATTGGCGGCCTTGGCCATCTTCGCCCACATATAGCCGAGAATGACGAGGCCGAAGAGGTGCATGTAGTCGGTCGAGCCGGCGCCGGCATTGTCGGGCTTTGCCATCGCATGCTGCATGAACCACATGGTCGCCGCCTGCACGTCGTTCAAGCCCTTCTTCAGGTTCTTGGTGAAGAAGGACATCTGCTCGTCGCTGCGGTTTTCCTCGCAGAAATCGCCGATCTCCTTGAACAGCGCCATCACTGCGCGGCCGCCATTCTGGCCGAGCTTGCGACCGACGAGGTCGAGCGCCTGGATGCCGTTGGCGCCCTCGTAGATCATCGCGATACGGGCATCACGGACATACTGGCTCATGCCCTGCTCTTCGATGTAGCCGTGGCCACCGAAGACCTGCTGGGCCATGACGGCATGATCGAAGCCCTTGTCGGTCATCACGCCCTTCAGGATCGGGGTGACAAGGCCGAGAATATCGTCGGCCGTCTGCCGTTCCTTCTCGTCCGTCGCGCGGTGGGCGATATCGGATTTCAGCGCCGTCCAGAGCAGGAAGGCGCGGCCGGCTTCGTTGAACGAGCGGATGGTCATCAGCGTCCGGCGAACATCGGGGTGGACGATGATCGGATCGGCCTTCTTTTCCGGCGCCTTCGCACCGGACAGCGCCCGGCCCTGGATGCGCTCGCGGGCATACTCGGCGGCGTTCTGGTAGGCGATCTCGGCGATCGCCAAGCCCTGCAGGCCGACGCTGAGGCGAGCCTCGTTCATCATCACGAACATGGCCGCGAGGCCCTTGTTCTCGGCGCCGATCAGGAAGCCCGTCGCCTCGTCATAGTTCATCACGCAGGTGGCGTTGCCGTGTATGCCCATCTTGTGCTCGAGCGCGCCGCAGGAGACGCCGTTGCGATCTCCCACAGTACCGCTGGCGCCAACCATGAATTTTGGCACGATGAAGAGCGAGATGCCTTTGGTGCCATCGGGCGCGCCCTCGATGCGGGCGAGCACGAGGTGGACGATATTGCCGGACATGTCGTGTTCGCCGGCGGAAATGAAGATCTTCTGGCCTGATAGCTTGTAGCTGCCGTCCGCCTGCGGGACAGCCTTGGTACGCAGCAACCCGAGATCGGTACCGCAATGCGGCTCGGTCAGGTTCATGGTGCCGGACCATTCGCCGGAGACCATCTTCGGCAGATAGGTCGCCTTCTGCTCGTCGGAGCCGTGAACGATGATGGCGGCGATCGCGCCCTGGGTCAGGCCAGGATACATCATCAGCGACATGTTGGCGGCCGACGTGTATTCGCCGACGGCGGCATGCAGCGTATAGGGCAGACCCTGTCCGCCGAATTCTTCCGGCACCGCGAGACCGGTCCAGCCGCCCTCGCAATAGGCGTCATAGGCCTGCTTGAAGCCCCTCGGCGTGGACACCGAGCTATCGTCCTTGCGGGTGCAGCCTTCCTGGTCGCCGGAATAGTTCAGCGGGAAAAGCACCTCCTCGGCGACCTTTGCCGATTCGCCCAAGATCGCCTCGATCATGTCGGGCGTGGCGTCGGCGAAACCGGGCAGATTGTTGTAACGCTCCAGACCCAGCACATCGTTCAGCACGAAAAGCGTGTCGTTTACCGGGGCCTTGTAGACTGGCATCGTTCGAATTCCTCCAATTCGTCAGCCGGGCGGACCGGCCTATGCATGTGTCTTATAAAATATTGACGTTTGCGTAAACGTCAAATGATTTTCATTTAAAATTTCCGGCGAGTTGGTGATGCCCGCGAGCAGGTCTCCCGGGACAGCAGGCGAGGCGAGAGGACCTGACAGGCAACGTATAATGAGGGCGCTATCTTTCCTTATCGCTTGTGTATAAAGGTCTTCGCACCTGAATTCATGGAAGCCTGATGACCTCCACCGCCGCCTTCTTTCGTTCCAGCCTGATCATGCTCGCCATCGGTGTCCTGTTTCTGCTGGGCATCGTCGGTTCGTCGTTGTGGTTGGTGCACAAGAACAGCCTGTATTCCGACGAGACCGCTCAGCTCCGACGCGTTCGCAGCTCCATCGTCAACCTGCTGACCACGGTTCAGGACGCCGAGACGGGGCAGCGCGGCTTCCTGCTGTCGAGCGATCCGGCCTATCTCGATCCCTACACCAAGGCGCTTGAGCATTTGGCCGAGCGCCGCAAGATATTGAACGACAACGTTTCGCCGCTGCCGAATTACGCAGGTGAACTCGACGCTTTGTCGACGGCGATCGATGGCAAGATGAACGAGCTTTCGACCACGGTTGCGCTTGCCAAGGAAGGCAAGCTGCAGGAAGCCGTCGCGATCGTCCGCGACGATGCGGGTCGCGAATACATGGATCAGGTCCGTTCCATCCTTGCTGGCTTCCTGGAAAAGACCGACGACCGGCTGCGGATTCTCGTCGAGGCTCAACTCGGCGCGGCGAGCAATCTCCAATGGGTTACCCTCGGTGGCGCCGTCGCCATCTTGATCGTACTCGGCGGCGCGATCCTGATCATCGTCCAGCACGTCCAAGATTTGACGAAGGCGACCGAGGAGGTCGCTCTTTTGAATGTCGGCCTCGAAGAGCGCGTTTCCGAGCGCACCCAGGATCTCATTCGCGCCAACCAGGAGATCCAGAAGTTCGCCTATATCGTCACCCACGATCTGCGCGCGCCGCTCGTCAATATCATGGGCTTCCTGAGTGAACTCGACACGGCGATGACGGCTGTTTCGGCCTATGTTCTGGCCGACAACAAAACGCCGAGCGAGGACGAGATACGCGAGGCGCGGCTGGCCGTGCAGGAGGATCTGCCGGAAGCGCTGGGCTTCATTCGCTCCTCGACGCGCAAGATGGATTCGCTGATCAACGCCATCCTGAAGATTTCCCGCGATGGACGCCGCAAGTTGCAGCCCGATCGCATCGACCTGAAGTCGCTGATCGAGGGCGCGGCGGCGAACGTCCATCATCAGTTGGCCGAGACCGGCGGTGCCGCCGAGGCCCGTGTTCGCGTCGGTACTATCGTCACCGACCGCTTCTCGCTGGACCAGATTTTCGGCAATCTTTTCGACAATGCAGTAAAGTACCAGGCGAAGGACCGGCCGCTGCGTCTCGATGTGGATGCCTATCCGGATGGACCCGGACGTATCCGGATCGACGTCAAGGACAATGGCCGCGGCATCGGCCCCCAGGATCGGGAGCGCATATTCGAGCTCTTCCGCAGAGCCGGTGAGCAGGACCAGCGCGGCGAAGGCATCGGCCTGGCGCATGTGCGCTCGTTAATACGAAATTTGGGCGGCGACATTAATGTCGAGTCAGAACTTGGGCAGGGCAGCACGTTTATCCTGACATTGCCCACCGACCTCACCAAAATTGTACGGAGTATGGAACTATGAAAGCCACAGGCCAGGAAGTCACGATCGTCATGATCGAGGATGATGAGGGCCATGCCCGTCTCATCGAGAAGAACGTGCGTCGCGCCGGCGTCAATAACGAGATTGTGCCTTTCACGCTGGGCCATACCGCGCTCGATTATATCCTCGGTCCGAGCCGCGACGGCGTCGTCAGCAAGGACCGCTATCTGCTGATCCTGCTCGATCTCAATCTCCCTGATATGTCCGGTCTCGATATTCTGGAAAAGATCAAGAGCAACGAGAATACGCGCCGCATGCCCGTCGTCGTGCTCACCACCACCGATGACGAGCGCGAAATTCAGAAGTGCTATGATCTCGGCGCCAACGTCTATATTACCAAGCCGGTCGACTATGATGGCTTCGCAACCGCGATCCGCAACCTCGGCCTGTTCTTCTCCGTCATCCAAGTCCCCTAACGAGTAGCCATAATCTGTGCGCATCCTTTACGTCGATGACGATCCGGCCCTAGCCCGCCTTGCAACGCGGGTGCTTGCGCGCAGCGATTTCGAAGTTGTTCATGCCCCGTCGATCGAGATGGGGCTTGAGCTCTTCGCAAACGAAACATTCGAAGCCATCGTTCTCGATCACTACTTCGAGAATCAGACCGGCCTGAACTTCCTCGAGGCGATCTCCGAGACCGGCGGACAGACGCCGGTTCTCTATGTCACCGGCTCGAGCGACGCCGACATCGCGATCAAGGCGCTGAAGGGTGGAGCTGCGGATTACGTTGTCAAGACGGCCACCGAGGACTTCTTCCCGCTTCTCGTCAGCGCCCTAGACCAGGCCCTGCAGAACGCTCGCCTGCGCAGCGAGAAGGCGGAAGCCGATCGCCAACTCGTCGTTGCCAAGGAGCGCGCCGAACTGCTGCTCGCGGAAATGAACCACCGCATCGCCAACTCGCTGTCGCTGGTTTCGGCCATGATCCGCATGCAGATGCAGATCGCCGGTAGCGAAGAGACGAAAACGGCGCTCAACGAAACGCAGAACCGCATTGCCGCGATCGCCGGCGTGCATCGCAGCCTCTACACTTCCGAGAATGTCGGCGAGGTGGAACTCGACGTCTATCTCGGGCCGCTCCTCGCCGAGCTTCAGAGCACGACGAGCTTCTCGCGCGCCATCATGCTGCGCTCCGATCTCTGCCGCATCGCGACCTCGGCCGACAAGGCGGTTGCGCTCGGCGTCATCCTGATCGAGTTGGTAACCAACGCCATGAAGTACGCCTACCCGGAAGGGCAGGGCGAGGTGCGCGTGGCGTTGTCGGTTGAGGAAGGTGGGTACTGTTTGCTCTCCGTCGAGGACGACGGCGTCGGCTACCAACCCGCGAGCGGCCCGAAGGGCACGGGCCTCGGTACGCGTCTCATCAACGCCATGGCCACGACGCTCGGCGCGGAGATTTCCTTCAGCCGCGAGGGTAAGTCTTCGGGCACATTCGTGATGGTTCGGTGGCGGCAATAACCGCCGGGACTATCTGTCCGTACCGCGCCTCCGTTTGCTCGCCGATCAAATTTTCTCTCCGCCGTTTGCTTCTCGCCGAAGACACGCTAGATTTTGCTGGCTAACCGACGAAATAGCCTGGGAGGAGCGATTTTCATGAGACGGATGTGGCCTGAAGAGTTCAATTCCATCCTGAACGGTGCCGAGGAGGTTACCCTGGACCTGCCTGCCGTGGTCCACGACGACGGTTCCCGCAGCGAGGCGATCAGCCGCAAGGCGCTCAAGGTTCGCATTCCGATGGAGGATTATGAGCGCATCTGGCCTCTGGCTGAAATGCGCTACAGGCTCGATGGAAAGCTGGCCGGCAAGGCAATCACGCTGATCACGACCAATCCGCACTATCATCGCTGGCACCCCGCCGATGGCGGCAACGTCGACAATACCGCCGAGAGCGGCCGCCACTACACGACCAAATACGTGGTCGTGCACTTCCTGCTCGACGACGTCAGGGAAACGGCGGCGGCCTGAGCCGCCACGCAGTCCCTAAGCGGCGTCCAGCGCCTGCACAAGATCGGCAACGAGATCATCGGGATGCTCGATGCCGATCGACAGGCGTATGGTCGATTCCAGCACGCCGATCCGCTGGCGTACTTCCGCCGGGACCCCCGAATGCGTCATTGTCGCCGGGTGGCTTGCCAATGATTCCGTGCCGCCGAGGCTCACCGCCAGCTTGAAGATCTGTAGCGCGTTGAGGAAGCGGAACGACGCCGGCTGCCCGCCCTTGATATCGAATGAGAAGGTCGATCCGGCACCGCTGCACTGTGCCGCGAAGGTGCGGCCAAGCGGCGAATCCTGGTCGTGATAGGGCAGGTAGTGGATCGCCTCGACCTTGGGATGAGACCTTAGAAAATCGGCCACGGCTAACGCGTTGCTGTTGGAGCGTTCCATGCGGATTTGCAGCGTTTCCAGCGAACGTCCGAGCATCCAGCATGAGTGCGGGTCGAGCTGCGTGCCGATCGCGCCGCGCAGTGCCTTCACCGCCTTCATCACGGCCTTGCTTCCCATCGCCGCACCCGCGATCAGGTCGGAATGGCCGCCGACATATTTCGTCAGCGAGTAGAGCGAGATGTCGGCGCCATGTTCGATCGGTCGCTGAAACACCGGCCCGAGCAGCGTGTTGTCGCAAGCGATGATCGGCCGGTGTCCCTGCTTCTCGCCGATCGCCTCGGCGATGCGCCGGATCATCGCCACGTCGACAAGGCTGTTGGTCGGATTGGCCGGGGTCTCGACAAGGATCACCGAAACCCGCCCCTTGGCCATCGCCTCATCTGCCGCCGTCCGCACCGAGGCCTCGCTGACGCCATCCGCGAAGCCCACGGCGGAGACCCCGAGATTGAGGAATGTCTTCGCCAGCAGTGTCTCCGTGCCGCCGTAGAGCGGCTGCGAGTGCAGGACGGCATCGCCCGGCCGCACGAAGGCCAGCAGCGTCGTCGCGATCGCCGACATCCCCGAGGAAAACAGCGCACAGCTTTCCGTCCGCTCGTAGACCGCAAGCCGGTCCTCGACGATCTCGCTGTTGGGGTGGTTGAAGCGGGAATAGACGAGCCCGGCGCCCTGGCCGGCGGGCGGCTCGCGACGGCCTGAAACGTAATCGAAGAAATCGCGGCCGTCCTCGGCGGATTTGAACACGAAGGTCGAGGTCAGGAACACCGGCGGCTTTACCGCGCCTTCGGAGAGTTCGGGGTCGTAGCCGTAGTTCAGCATCTGCGTTTCAGGATGGAGCGCGTGGTTGCCGATATGCGTCTTCGAGGGATGCGGGGCCGTCATTGTGGTCTCCTGTCGCGAGATGGGAATGTGCAAGCTACCTGAAAAGATGCTGCACGCCGTGGCGATTTCCAGCGTCCGGACGTGCGCCGGAGCGCTGCCAGTCCGCCGGATAACGGCGACAGGCGGATGGCCGGTTTCGGCACGAAAAGCAGCCGAAATGCCTGAAAAATTAGAAAACCCTTACCGTAGTTAACGGGTTGTTTACCACGTTCCGTGAAAGGTGCTGTTTGAGTAACGGCACCCTGCATTCCTTTTTTCAAGTCTCGCGTTTCGTTGGAATGCCGCCACGTCGTACAGGTTGAGGAAAGTCTAATTGACTACTCCTGCATGAACGATGCTCAGGTTTGCACTTCGGTGCGGCCGACGGAAAAGCCAATGATCGGCCCTGACGAGGGTTCGGACAGACGAAGCGAGCAAGAAGATGAACGGATCGCGATCAAATTCCCCACGGCATTCCGACAGGTCGTCTCTCGATGCGTTGAGCCGGACGATCGAAGGGCTGGAAGCGCGCATCGAAGGCCTGATAGGCAGCGGCCGCGACGAGCGCCTGCGTGCCGCCACGGTCGATCAGGACGCGCCTGTCCGCAGCTACGCGACGCGCCCGGCGTCCCCGCCCGAACAGCGTCCCGATCCCTTCGCCGAAATTCGCCAGCGCCAGCGTTTGCTGGAGACAAGCCGCGAGCGCCCCGTCGCACGCGAGTCGGCGCAGCCCGCTCGGGAGCAGGCTCCCTATGCTCGCCATCCGGTCGCTCAGCCCACCGCCGAGCGCCTTCCGCCGATGACCCGTCCCGCTGCGCCGCAGTCGGCCACCCAGCCTTCTCCGCGCCGACCGGCCGAAGACACGATGACCGAGATCGCCGAGGCGCTCGTCAATCTCCGACAGGATCTGAAGCGTGACATCTCCGAAGGCGTGACGCGCGAGATGAACGCGCTGCGCACGGAGCTTCGCGACATCACTGCGAGCGCCGGCGACCGTAATTTCGCCGACGACATCCGCGCCGACATGGGGCGCCTTTCCCAGAGCATCGACCAGCTTGCCGGTCGCTCGGCCGCGCCGGAGGCACAGGGCCTGCGTGGCGAGTTCGAGGAACTGCGCTCGCTGATGGACGGTCTGGCGCGTGAGGATTCGCTGCGCCACATCGAAAGCCGCTGGGATGGCTTCGAGAACCAGCTGCATGCGCTGGACACGGCCGGCCTGCAGGAAGAACTGGTGGCGCTCGCTTACCGGCTCGACGACATCAAGCGCCATATCGGCGGCATGGGCGAAAGCCCGGCCGTTCGCGCGCTGGAAGACAAGCTGATCTCGATCGCCACCGCGATGGAGCAGTTCGGCAGCATGATCCAGCCGCACGATCGGGCCATGTCAGAACAGTTTGCGGCGATGGATTCCCGCCTCGACGAAATCAGCCGCGCGATCGCCGCCACTGGCCGCGCCGCCGCTACCGGCGATCCGGCGATGATGCATCGTCTCGAAGGCCGCCTCAGCGCGCTTGCCGAGCAGATCGACCTGATGGGCAGCAGCGTCGCAAACCGCGCCGCACCCGCCGATGGCCTCGCGGACCGCCTGGAAGCGCTCACAATGCGCGTCGAGGAACTCGCCAATGCCGAGGCAACCTCGCGCCTCGACGAACGGCTGGAGCATCTCTCCTATCTCCTTGAACGCAGCCAGAAGGCCGCGCAGCAGCCGGAACTCACCGGCGCGCTTGCCGATATCTCGCGCAAGATCGATGCGCTGGAGAGCGGATCCGTCAACGACGCACTGGCCCAGCGCCTGGATTATCTCGCCCGCCGCATCGACGAGATGGATTTTCAGCCGCCGCAGCCCGTCGTATCGCATGTCGATGACGAGGCCTTCCGCCGCATCGAGGGCCAGCTCGGCGATATCGTCGCGCGCCTTGAGGAAAGCACGGCGGCGCCGGCAACCGACACGCGTGCCCTGAAAAGCCTCGAAGACCAGATCGCCAATCTCTCGGCCCTGATGAGCGAGCCGCGTCCCGTCGCCGAAATCCCGGCCGATCTCGATCGTCGCATGGGCGCCATCGAAGACTACATGGCGACCAGCGATGAATACATCATCGAGGCCGCGCGGCAGGCCGCCGAGGCCGTCGTCGAAGCCTATAGCCGCAACGGCGCCTTCCAGACCGGCGCGCCTGCTGCCATCGACATGTCGGCCATGACGGCGCTTGCCGAGGACCTGCGTCACCTCGAAGAGCTGAGCCGCAGCGGCGAGGAGCGCACCCACAAGACCTTCCAGGCGCTGCACGAAACGCTCGTCCAGATCGCCGAGCGTCTGGACGACATGGAAACGCGCACCGCGCGCCCCCCGGCAAGAATGCCGGCTGCCGATTTCAACATCGATCCTTATGCGCTTGTCCCTGCCGAAAGCGAAGAGGATGAAAAGCCCGTTGCCTTCGGCACGCGCGGCACCGCCGCTGCACGGCCCGTCGAGGCGGCACCTGAAGCACCGGCTTCGGCGCCGGCGATGGCCGCGAGCGATACCAGCGCCATCGCCATCGAAGCCGCCACCAAGCCGGTCGCCGCCGCCAAGAACAGCCTGTTGCTCAGCCTCGGCCGCAAGCTGATGCCGGCCAAGAAGGCGAAACCGGAAGCCAAGGCCGGCGAGCGCACAGTCATCGATCCCGCGCCGTCCATCGATCCCGTCGATGTCATGCCGCCCGAAGCCGCCAACGAGCCGCTCGAGCCCGGCTCCGGCGCGCCTGATGTGAAGAAGATTCTCGAGCGTGTTCGCGCCAGCCAGAATGCGGCGCGCACCAACGCCAAGCCGCAGACCGAGAACGAGCGCGCCGATTACATCGCCGCCGCCCGCCGCGCCGCGCAGGCGGCCGCCGTCGAGGCGGATCCGGCCGCGCGCACCGTCTCCGCCAAAGGCGAGAAGAAGGCGAAGAACAAGGATGCGAAGGCCGGCCCGCTGTCGCGTTTCCGCCGTCCGATCCTGCTTGCCGTCGGCGCCGTGCTGCTGGCGATCATGGCCTTCCCGCTGGCCCGCACCTTGACGACTGGCGAGCCCGCGCCGGCACCGGAAGTCGCCGTGCAGACGCAGACGCCGAATACGGCGTTGCCTCAAGACAGCGAAACCGCGCCCGAGGCAAACGACGCGGCGAATGTACCGGCTGCAGCCCCCGCCGCTCCGGTTGCAGAAACCCAGGCGCCGCCGGCAGAAGCGCCGGCTCAGGCCCAGCCTGATCATCTGACAGCCGCCACGCCGATGGACGGCGCCACCGCGACGCCATTTGCGCCCGCAGGCGCGCCGCAGGACACGTCGAACTTCGTTGCCAAGGACACCGCGCCCGTCGCCGCCGCGACCACGCCGGCTCCCGCGGCTGCGATCGTTGTTCCTGACGTGATCCAGCCGCAGTCGCTGGTCGAAGCCGCGAAAAACGGCGACCCGCTGGCGCTGTTTGAGATCGGTGCTCGCTACAGCGATGGCCGCGCCGGCGTCACCGCCGATCCGAAGCAGGCTGCAAGCTGGTATCAGCTTTCCGCCGACAAGGGCTTCGCGCCGGCCGAATATCGCCTCGGCAGCGTCTACGAGAAGGGCGTCGGCGTCGATCGCGATATCGCCAAGGCTAGGCAATACTACGAGCAGGCCGCCGATCAGGGCAATGCCAGCGCCATGCACAATCTCGCGGTTCTGCACGCCTCCGGCGCGCTCGGTCAGCAGGATTACTCTGCGGCGGCCAACTGGTTCACCAAGGCGGCCAATCTCGGCATCACCGACAGCCAGTTCAACCTCGCCATCCTTTGCGCACGCGGCAACGGCGTTCCGCAGGATCTGACAGAATCCTACAAGTGGTTCGCGATCGCCGCCAAGGGCGGCGACAAGGACGCTTCGCAGAAGCGCGACGAAGTCGCCAATGCGATGAAACCGGACCAGCTGGAAAAGGCCCGCGCCAAGGTCGATCTGTGGAAGGCCGAGCCGCAGGACAGCAAGGTCAATGCCGTGGATGTGCCGGACGAATGGGTCGGCACCGCCACTAAAACTTCGACCGTCGACATGAAGAAGGCGATCCGCAACATCCAGGCGATCCTGAACAACAACGGCTTCGACGCCGGCCAGCCGGATGGCGAGTTGGGAGCGAAGACGGTTGCAGCGATCAAGAGCTTCCAGAAGTCGATCGGCCAGGATGCCAACGGCAAGATCAACGACGAGACCGTCAAGGCTCTGCTGGAACGCAACAGGGCGCCGGCCACCAAGGCCTGACGCGAAATGGCGCCGCAAGGTTTCGATGCGGCGCTGTATCCTGTCTCTGTCGAAATCCGCGAGCCGCGCCGAAAAAGTATAATCGGCGGTTGAGCTGTATGTGTCCCGCCGGACTCAAGAGCAATATTTTGCACGCGATGATCTAAATATTCCTAAAACGCTATTCACAAACTATTTCGACTGTGATTCTCCTTAATTCATAAGTGAAAAGCGTATTGTGATTCGTAAAAGTCTTTGATGCTAAATGATTTAGCGGAGATTGAGCCATGCAGCTTGATATTGAAAGCTGGGCGCTGACGCGCGCTCACAATATAGTTCTGAACGAAGGACTAAGCCTTGCCAAGGCGGCGCAGGATCTCGATAGAAAACGCTCTCGTTCACTCGTCTATGAGCTGCGGAAGGTGATAGCCGCTGCCATTCTCGAAGCGCACGCCGCGTCGGCGAAATCCGAGAATACGCATTTCATGGCGCGGGAGGGGTAACCTATTCCGTGCATAAATGGCTGCGCACGGGGCGTCGTCCGCATGGCGGCGTCCGGTGTTGCTCAGCTGTTGTTCAGCCCATATCACGCAGCTTGACTTGATGCCTTGCCACGAACACATTTGTTGCATACAAGGCAAGCATCGATCTTGCTAGATGGACTTTCTTGCGGCCATTCGTGCCGTTCCTGGCGAACTTCCTCCAAAATCGGTTTCATCGCGTTTCGATTTGCGTCGGAGCGTAACTTCTATGTACGATTTATAAGGATATCGTCATGAGCACTGGTACTGTTAAGTGGTTCAACGCAACCAAGGGCTACGGCTTCATTCAGCCTGACGACGGCTCGGCCGACGTTTTCGTTCACATCTCCGCTGTTGAGCGCGCCGGCATGCGCGAACTCACGGACGGCCAGAAGCTGTCCTACGAGCTCGTTGCCGACAAGCGTTCGGGCAAGATGTCTGCGGATCGCCTGCAGGCTGCCTAAGTCTTCAAGGCTTGAAAAGACTATCGGAAAGGCCGGGTTCTCCCGGCCTTTTTTCGTTTCCCGGTCCTTCTTCGTTTCAATGTGCAAGCGCGAAATCGACGGCCGCCAAGGCGTGGATCTCGGTGGTATCGAACAGCGGCACCGTGCTGTCTTCCGCGCCGACCAGAAGCATGATCTCGGTGCAGCCGAGGATGATGGCCTCGGCGCCTCTTTCAACCAGCCGCTTCATCACCGCCCGATAGGCCTGGCGCGACGCGTCGCTGACGATGCCGGCAACGAGTTCGGTGTAAATAATCCTGTGTACCGTCGCTCGGTCTTCGTCATCAGGGATCAGCACGTCGAGCCCGAATGTCTCGCGCAGTCGACCGGTATAGAAATCCTGCTCCATCGTGAAGGCGGTGCCGAGCAGCCCGATCCGCTGAAAGCCCGCCTCGCGAATCTTTTCAGCGGTCGGGTCGGCGATGTGCAGCAACGGTATCGCCACGCCCTTTTCAACATCGGCGGCGAGCTTGTGCATGGTGTTCGTGCAGATGACGAGGAAATCCGCACCGCCGCGCTCCAGGTTGCGGGCTGCCGCCACCATCTCCTCGCGAAGCGCATCCCAATCACCGTCGTGCTGCAGCTTCTCGATCTCTCCGAAATCCATCGACCACATGATGCTACGCGCCGAATGCACACCGCCGAGCCGTTGGCGAACCTGCTCGTTGACGATCCGGTAATATTCGGAAGAGCTCTCCCAGCTCATTCCGCCGATGAAACCGATTGTCTTCATGTTCTAAAAGCCTCAGCTGGCGATGGATCGTGCACGCGGATCGAGCGTGATTTTCGACAGCGCTTACCGGGGCACGCCGGTATCCGCTGGACGACGACAGGATCGGTCGCGCATTTCTGCGCCAGATAACCTCGCTGGAAATATGCTCAATCTAAAGCCTTGCCCCATGCTTCGCAACCGACGCGACGCAGGAGCAATTGCTCTTGCAGAGCGACGATATCGCAGCAGACGCTGTTGCCAGCTGGCGCTCGCCTTGAGGTCCGAGTCTTACTCGGCACCGCCAGTGCAAGCGGTCGCGCTAATGCCGCTGGCCCGCCGGTCGGCCCTGAGACCGAAGAGACCTGCCAAGGTCACGGCGATGATGGCGACGGCATAGATATCCGTCGTCATCTGGTAGCCGAGGCTCCTTGCAAGAAATCCGGCAAGGATCGCCGGCAGGCTGAAGGCGAGGTAGCTCTGGATGTAGAAGGCGGATAGCAGTTCCGCCCGCTCGTCGGCCTTGGCGAGCGGCATGATGGTGCCGAGCGTGCCGAGAAAGTTGGTGCCGAAACCGACGCCGGCGAGAAGCGTGCCAGCAATCATCAGCAGCACGCTGGCAAGATGCACGCCCGCGACAACGGTCAGGATGCCGAGCGTCGTCGCCGCCGTGCCAAAGGTGATGTTCGCGAGGCTCGACTTGCCGCGCCTGAGAAAGACCGACACCGCGCCCGCAAACATCAGCGCCGTCACCACGGATCCACCTGTCAGCGGCGCGCGGCTGCCCGTTGTGCTGGCGACCAGCGAGGGAACGAGCGAAAGATAGAAGCTGCCCATCGCCCAGTTGGCGATGTTGACGGGTGTCACCAGCGCCAGCGGCCGCCGCACCTGCGGCGGGATCGCGATGCGCGGTTTCAACGAGGCCCAAACGCCCTCGCGCGTGCCGCCGGTTTCGTCGATGCTCCAGACAAGCGCGGCCTGGATAACGAAGGCAACAAGCAGGACCGCATAGGCAAGGTGCAGGGGAAACGGTCCGTACTGGATCAGCGCGCTGGTACCGATGGCGCCGAAGCCCATGCCGAGCAGCGGCGCGATCGAATTGACGATCTGCCCCTTCGCCCGGTCGACGTCCACCAGTGCGGCACCGATCGAGGCGCCTGCGACCCCTGTAGCAAGCCCCTGGACGATGCGTGCGACAACCAGCCAGTTGGCATCGGCAGCGATCACGAAGAGTGACATGGCAATGATCTCCATCACCAGCGCGAGAAAGATCACCGGCTTTCGTCCGAGATGGTCGGAGATCGAGCCGGCCACCAGCAGCGCGCCGAGCAATGCGAAGGAATAGACCGCGAAGATCACGGTGATGAAGACGGGGGTCACCGCGAAACTCTCCTGGTATATCCGGTAGAGCGGTGTCGGTGCCGCGGATGCGCCGAAAAAGGTCGCGAGCGTGACGGCGTGGAAGCCAATCGGATTGCCGGGTGTCGCGCTCGCGCTGGATTTCGGATCCGAAAGCATCTATATACTCCTAAAAGCTAAATTATTGCGTTTGTCCGTTATAGAGATACGCGACACTAAACGCAAATTATTTGCGTTAATGGTTCTGTGAACTATTTTGAACTGTGGCTAGGGAGGTCGGACAAAGACATGGCAGTGAAGGAAGGCCTCCGGCCCGGGGGCAGAAGTGCAAGGGTCCAGGCATCGGTCCACAAGGCCGTGCGTGATCTGTTGCGGACCGTGGACCGTTCCGAAGTCACCATCCCGCTGATTGCCGGCGAGGCCGGTGTGACGCCATCCACCATCTATCGCCGTTGGGGTGATCTGCAGGAGCTGCTGGCCGACGTGGCGGTCGAGCGGCTGCGGCCCGACATGCTGCCGGTGGAAACGGGCAGCGGCGCCGGCGATCTCGAAGCCTGGGCCGAGCAATATGCCGAAGAGATGTCGTCAGGTATCGGCCGCGAGATGATGCGCGATGTGCTGGCGGCGCAGGACACCGTTAACCCCTGCAAATGCTTCGAATTCACCCGGCAGCAACTGGAGCTGATCGGCGAGCGTGCCCGTGCGCGCGGCGAGAGTTTTCCTGATATCGATGTGGTCATGGACAAGGTCGTCGCTCCCATCGTCTATCGCATCCTTTTCGGCGAAGCGCCGACGCTCGATCATGTGCGCGGGCTGGTACGTGACGCGATGGCCTGCGATGTCGAGCTTACTCCGCTGCGGCCCGTTTCTGCGCAGAAATCTGGGTGACGTAGGCTCTGAGCGCCGCCGGCCGCACCGGCTTGTGCTGGATGCCGATGCCGTGGCGCTCGATCTCGGCGCGCACCTCCGGCGTGCGATCGGCGGTCACGATCAGCGCCGGAATATAGGATGTGAACTGCTCGCGCGCCGCAAGCACGGCCGCCACGCCGGTGCCGTCGCCAAGGTGATAGTCGGCGATCACAAGATCCGGCGGTCCCTGCCGTGGATCGAGCAGACCGACTGCGGCAAGGGAATCCGCCGATTGCACCTCGCAGCCCCATCCGCTGATCAGCAGACGCATGCCTTCGAGAATATGCGGTTCGTTGTCGATGCAGAGGATCTTCAGCCCCTTGAGATTACGTGCGGAGCGGTCCGACAGTGCCGGCTTCGCCGCGACTGTTACGGGTGGTGAAAGATCGCGCGGCATCACGATCCGAAAATCCGTACCCCTGCCATGGGTCGAATGCAGCTCGACCGGGTGGTTCAGCACGCGGGCTATGCGATCGACGATCGAAAGCCCAAGCCCGAGCCCCGACGCCGTCTTGGCGCCTTCGTCCAGCCGCGTGAACTCCTTGAACACGGTCTTGAACTTCGATGGTGGAATGCCGATGCCGGAATCCACCACCTGGATCACCACATGGCGACCGCACCGTCGTGCGCCCACCAAGACCTTGCCTGTTATCGTGTATTTGATGGCATTGGAAACGAGGTTCTGCACCAAGCGTCTGAGCAGGTTCGGATCCGAGCGTACGCGCACCGACGTCGGCATCACCACCAGCTTCAGGTTCTTTTCGCGTGCGATCGGTGCGAAGTCGGTCTGGACGCGCTCCAGCAGATCGGAAAGCGCGAAGGAGCTGACGGCGGGCCGCATGGCGCCCGTATCGAGCCTGGAGATGTCGAGCACCGCGCCTAGGATCGTCTCCACCGATTCCAGCGCCGAATCGATGTTGCGGGCGATGGCGCCGCTATCGGTCTGCCCGGCGCGATTGGCCTGCGCCATGCGCTCCATCAGCGCCGAGGAGTAGAGCCGGGCGGCGTTGAGCGGCTGCAGGATGTCGTGGCCGGCGGCCGCGAAGAAGCGCGTCTTGCCGAGGTTGGCCTCGTCTGCCACCGCGCGCGCCTCTCCGAGCTCCTGGTTGACGCGCGTGAGTTCCGCCGTGCGCTCGGCCACGCGCTGCTCCAGCGTTTCGTTGGCCTGCTTCAGCGCCCGGTCCGCCGCCACGCGCTGTGTAATGTCGGTGAAGGTCGCGACGATGCCCTTGTCGGGCATGGCGTTCGACCGCACTTCGATGATCCGCTCGCCACCGCCGAGCACCAGCGCGAACGGCTTGTCCAGCGTCAGCACGTCGCGCATCGTCTGC
The DNA here is from genome assembly GCF_030380735.1 of Rhizobium sp. S152. Lineage (GTDB taxonomy): Bacteria > Pseudomonadota > Alphaproteobacteria > Rhizobiales > Rhizobiaceae > Rhizobium. The sequence goes on from NZ_JAUDRZ010000008.1 coordinate 214,262, forward strand.
TCGACATCGCCCGGCGCCACGTCGCCGCGCTGGCTGAGCACGGCGATGATCTCCGATAGCGGAAAGCCCACCTGTCCGGCACTCTCCGGCAGGTCGAGCAACTGCCGGAAGCGGCGGTTCCAGATCGTCAGGTGGTTCGAGCTGTCGAACACCGCGATCCCCTGGTCCATCTGTGACAGCGCCGTCTGCAGCATGTCCTGGTTATACTGCAACGCCTCGCTTGCCTGGTCGAGCAGCCACGCGGTGTCGGACGGGGAATCCTCGGCCTTCTGGAGGATCAGGGACAGGACGAGGCGAGCAGACGAAGAGCCGATGGCGCTGCCGAGCAATTGTTCGGTAAAATGTACGAGCGCCATGTCGGCCGGTTGCTCGTCCTCCAGCTTGCGGCCCGAGTTCTGCTGGTAGGTTTGGAACGAGCGCTCCATGCGCTCTTCGCCGAGATAGCGTGAGATCGTCGCCTTCAGGTCGCCGACGCTGATGCTGGTCTTCCACCCACGAGTGGCGAATTGCGAGCGGGACTGCCCGCGCACGAAAATGCCCGCCTGGATCCGCTCGAGCGGCCGCGCATTGCGGGTCAGCGACCCGACGATGAAACAGGCCGTGTTGGCGAGCAGGCTCATGACGGTGGCATTGACGAGCGGATCGGCGTCTGGCGCGGTAAACATCGTCGTTCCCGGAAAGATAAAACCGAGAACGGCGCTGGCGACGGAGGAGTAGTCCGGCCCGCCGAGCGAGGGCAGGAACAGCAGGTAGACCCAGATGACGAAGCCGGAGGTCAGGCCGAGCACGGCGCCGCGTGCATTGGCCCGGCGCCAGATTAGCCCGCCGAGCAGCGAAGGCGCCATCTGCGCGACGGCGGCAAAGGAAAGCAGGCCGATCGAAGCAAGCCCCGTGGTGCTGTCGGTCGAGCGATAATAGGCATAGCCAAGCAGCAGCACCGCGAAGATCGAGCTCCGCCGCACATTGAGCAGCGTCTTGGCGAAGTCGTCGCGCTGCCCGTCCCGCCCGGCAAGCTTGCGGTGCAGGAAGATCGGCATGACGATGTCGTTCGACACCATGATCGACAGTGCCACCGATGCGACGATCACCATGGCGGTGGCGGCGGAAAACCCGCCGATGAAGGTGATCAGCGAAACGACGGGCATCTCGTTGGCGAGCGGCAGCGACAGCATGTAGAGATCGGCATTGCCGCTGCCACCGAAGGAGAGCACGCCGGCGATCGCCACCGGCAGCACGAAGATGTTGATGACGACGAGGTAGGCCGGAAACAGGAAACCCGCCAGCCGCAATTCCCGCGCCGTCCGGTTTTCGACGACCGTCACGTGGAACTGCCGCGGCAGCATGATGATCGCGAAGGCCGAGAGCACGATCAGCGTGATCCATCGGCTGATCGGCGTCTGGTAGTGCAGGGCCGCCAGCACCCGCTCGTTCTCCATTGCCGTTTGCCAGAGGTGCGATGGGCCGTCGAACAGCAGCCAGACGACGCAGATCCCGACCGTCAGGAAGGCGATCAGCTTGACGACGGATTCCATGGCGACCGCCAGGATAAGCCCATCCTGGTGCTCGGTCGCGTCGGTGTGCCGAGTGCCGAACATGATCGCGAAGCAGGCAAGCACAAGGGTCACGATCAAAGGCAGGTCGAGGAAATAGAGATTGCCGCTGCCGATACCGTAGTCCGAGGGGTTGAGCATCGCGGTGACCGCGCTGGAGACGGATTTCAGCTGCAACGCGATGTAGGGAATGGCGCCGACAAGCGAGATCAGCGCGACGAGCGTGGCGACGGTGGGGTTCTTGCCGTAGCGCGCCGAGATGAAGTCGGCGACGGAAGTGAGCTTTTCGGCCTTCGCCAACTCTATGATCCGTCTTAGCACCGGCATGCCAAGCGTGAAGACGAGGATGGGGCCGATATAGATGCCGGTGAATTCAAGCCCGCGCTGTGACGCCAGTCCGACACCGCCGAAATAGGTCCAGGACGTGCAGTAGATGGCAAGGCTTAGCGAATAGACCAGCGGTCGCCCGCCTTGCGGCGCGCCAAGCATCCGCCGCTGCCGGTCGCCATGGCTCGCCACGGCGAAAAGCAGCAGCAGATAGCCGAAAGCAGATGCGAGTATGACCCAGCCTGGCAGCATTGACCCTCCGCCCGCACTGCAAGTGGCAGCTTCTTCCCGGGCGTCTTCGAGACTACGGCAAATCAGGACCTTTGAAAATTGGGGACGCTCTAGGCATTAAGTCAAAGACCGCCGCGAAAATCTTTAATTAGCAATTGAATAATTCGATCGGACATGTAGCTAATAAAAACAATGGACTGCAGGATTGAAACAGAGGGAGACATAGCGAATGCTGAATGAGTTCAAAGCCTTCATCGCCCGAGGCAACGTCATGGACCTTGCTGTCGGTGTCATCATCGGCGGTGCCTTCGGCGGCATCGTCAAGTCGCTCGTCGACGACGTCATCATGCCGATCGTCGGCGCTATCTTCGGCGGTTTCGACTTTTCGAACTACTTCATCGGCCTGTCTTCGAACGTCAACGCGCCGACGCTTGCCGCCGCCCGCGCACAGGGCGCCGTTCTCGCTTACGGCAGCTTCATCACCGTCCTCATCAACTTCCTCATCCTGGCATGGATCATCTTCCTGATGGTCAAGGGTGTGAACACGCTGCAGAAGCAGGTGGAGCGCCAGAAGAAGGTTGCTCCGGAAGAAGCACCGCCGCCGCCGGCCGACGTTGCTCTTCTCACCGAAATCCGCGACCTCCTCGCCCAACGCCCGGCCGTCTGATCGATGCTTCAAGCCCCGCCGCGAGGCGGGGCTCATCCATCACTGAAATCGATAGCGCATCATCGAATATCATGGGATTTGCCTTCGCATTTGCTCTATGAAGAGCAAAACCGGAGTGATGCATGTCGATCGTGAATAGCCTCAGCCCGCGCGCCGTCTCGGCGCCCGAAAGCGGGATCGTTGAAGTCGTCAATTATGCCCGTGGCCGCGAAGGTCTTCTGCCGCTTTGGGTCGGCGAGGGCGATCTGCCGACGCCCGATTTCATCAACAGGGCGGCGATGGATGCGCTCTCCGGCGGCGAGACCTTCTACACCTATCAGCGCGGTATTCCCGAGCTCCGTCAGGCGCTTTCGGACTACTACGCGCGCCATTTCGGCATCACCCTTCCGGTCGAGCATTTCTATGTCACCGGCTCCGGCATGCAGGCCATCCAGATTGCTGTGCAGGCTCTGACCTCGCCGGGCGACGAGTTCGTCTACCTAACGCCGTCATGGCCCAACATCGCCGCGGCACTGGAGATCGCCGGCGCCCGTTCGGTCGGCGTGCAGCTTCAGTTCGAAGGCGGCAAGTGGGATGTCGATCTTGGTCGCATCGAAGCCGCGATCACCCCCAGGACCAAGGCGCTGTTCGTCAACACGCCCTCCAACCCGACCGGCTGGACCGCGACGCGCGAAGATTTGGCTGCGATTCTGGCACTCGCCCGCAAGCATGACCTCTGGATTCTCGCCGACGAAATCTATGCCCGCTACTACTTCGCCGGCGATCGTGCTCCGTCCTTCCTCGATGTGATGGATCTCGACGACAAGGTCATGTTCGTCAACTCCTTCTCCAAGAACTGGTCGATGACCGGCTGGCGTGTCGGCTGGATCGTCGCGCCGCCGCAGACCGGCCAGGTGCTGGAGAACCTCATCCAGTATTCGACGTCGGGCGTCGCTCAGTTCATGCAGCGCGGCGCGGTGGCGGCGCTGAACGAGGGGGATGCCTTCGTGCAGTCTAACATCGACAAGGCACGCCAGTCCCGCGATATCCTCTGCGACGCGCTGATAGCAACCAACCGCGTTCAAACGCTGAAGCCTGACGGCGCGCTCTACGCCTTCCTGAAGATCGACGGCGTCACCGACAGCCGCAGAGCCGCGATCGACATCGTCGACAAGACGGGCGTCGGTCTGGCACCCGGAACAGCCTTCGGCCCCGGCGGCGAGCTCTTCATGCGCGCCTGCTTCCTGAGAGACCCCACGCAGATCCGCACCGCCGCCGAGAGGCTCTGCGACCACATCCTCAAGCTTTGACGACCTCGAAAACCCGCCCGACCGGCGGGTTTTCCGTCTCCGGATCGGATATAACTAAAATTCTAGCAAAGCCCGAAATCGGGCTCTAACCACACCGCCAAACTTAATCGCCCCAACGCCCTTTGAGAGCCTTTCAGTGGAAGACTCTGAAAGGAGAAACGCCGTCAGATGCTCGCATGTGATGGCGTGAGGAATGCGGACATGGCGATTTTGGTGACAGGCGGCGCGGGCTATATCGGTAGCCATATGGTCTGGACACTGCTGGATGCGGGCGAGGATGTCGTCGTGATCGACAATCTCTCGACCGGCTTCCGCTGGGCCGTTGCCGATCGCGCGCGCTTCTATCTCGGCGATATCGCCGATGTGCAGGTCCTGAACCGGATCTTTATCGAAAACGATATCGAGGCGATCATCCACTTCGCCGGCTCCGCCATCGTGCCGGTCTCCGTCTCCGATCCGCTTTCCTATTACGACAACAACTCCGGAAAGACGCGGGCGCTGCTCAGCGCCGCCATCAATGCCGGCATACGCCATGTCGTCTTTTCATCGACCGCTGCCGTCTACGGTCCGCAGCCCAGCTCCGCCCCGGTCAGGGAAACAGCGACGCTCAATCCGGCAAACCCCTACGGCCAGTCGAAGCTGATGACGGAGTTCATGCTGCGCGACTGCGCCGCGGCCTACGATTTCAACTATGTCGCCCTTCGCTACTTCAACGTCGCCGGCGCCGATCCAGCCGGCCGCGCCGGGCAGTCGACATCGGGCGCGACACATCTGATCAAGGTCGCCTGCGAGGCGGCACTCGGCAAGCGCGAGGGCATCCATGTCTACGGCATCGACTACCCGACCCATGACGGCACCGGCGTACGCGACTACATCCACGTCACAGACCTGGCCGACGTGCACCTCAAGGCTCTTCAGCACCTGCGGAGCGGCAAGGGCTCGCTGGTCGCCAATTGCGGCTACGGATCAGGCTATTCGGTACTCGATGTGCTGAACATGGTCACCCGCGTTCATGGCCACTCTTTCAAGATCCACATGGCGCCCAGACGCCCGGGCGACGCGGCAAGCGTCGTGGCCGATTCGACGCTCGCCCACCGCACGTTCGACTGGAAACAGAAGCACGATTCGTTGGAGACGATCGTGCGCAGCGCACTCGACTGGGAACTGTTCCTGATGAACCGCAACGTCGACGATCTCCAGGGAATCCACCGCGCCCTTGCCGCCGCGTCTTTTTAGCGGTTGCCGTCGCAAGGCTATCGACTAAGTCCCGGAGCGCGATAGTTTTCTTGGGCGCGCGATCATCGCCGCGCAGCGATTGGCCAGATACGCGGTTAGGATCCCGATATGCATGACATGACTGAACGTCGCGACGTCCTCGTGGAACGGCGAGGCTCGGCCGGCCTGATCCGCCTGAACCGGCCGCGCGCGCTGAACAGTCTGACACTGGAGATGATCAGGGCGATTGCCGTGGCCCTTGATGATTTCGCCGCCGATGACGGCGTCGCCACTGTGGTGGTCATGGGCGAGGGCGATCGCGGCTTCTGCGCCGGCGGCGATATCCGCGCCCTGCACGAAAGCGGCCGAGGTCAGACGGAACTTGCCGAAACATTCTGGCGCGAGGAGTTCCGCCTCAATCACCGTATCGCCACCTATTCCAAGCCCTATGTCGCCTTGATGGATGGCATCACAATGGGCGGAGGCGTCGGTCTCGGCGCGCACGGCCGCCATCGCGTGGTGACCGAGCGGACGCGGCTTGCCATGCCCGAAACCGGCATCGGCTATTTCCCCGATGTCGGCGCCACCTGGCTGCTTCCGCGCGCGTCCGGCGAGATCGGCACCTGGATGGCGCTCACCGGCCTCGATGTAAAGGCGGGCGATGCGATCTTCGCTGGCCTAGCCGATGTGCAGGTTGCCTCTTTTCAGCTTTTAGAACTTGTGGAGACGCTTGCCGAAATGCCGAAGGGTGCCAGGTCGCGAGATGTGGAGGCGGTTCTGAAGAACCTGTCCGACACGCCGGATCACGGACCCCTCAGGCAAAACATCGACCTCATCCAGCGCGCCTTCCATCATGCAAGCGTTGCTGAAATCCTCGCGGCGCTGGAGGGCGAGAGCGGCGAGTTCGCCGCCGACACCCGCCGCGTGATGCTGACGCGCTCCCCGACCAGCCTCGAACTGACGCTGCGGTTGCTGCGGCAGGGAAGGGAAAGCCGCAATCTTGCCGAATGCCTGAACCGCGAACTCGGCGCCTGCCTACAAATCCTGCACAGTGCCGATTTCTACGAGGGCATCCGCGCCGCCATCATCGACAAGGACCGCAACCCCGCCTGGAAGCCGGAAACCCTTGCCGAGGTCGATCCGCACGCGCTCGAACCGTTCTTCGTGGCGCCGAGCCCACCGCTGGCGCTCTGATCCCTAACGCCACATCCCGCGCATCCGCGCGCCGACATCGATCCGCACCTGCCGTGCCTGCTGCGCGGCGGCGCTGTCCGACTTCACCTGCGGCCAGCCCACGACCTCGAAGAACTGCAGCAGCGTCGCCGGGATGAAGCGCGTACGCGACGCGTAGACATGCCGGTCGCCTTGGGCGTTCTGTCCATGAGTGAAGAAGCGCTGCGGCACGACCAAGTCCAGATCGTCCTTGGCGCGGGTCATCGCGACATAGAGCAGTCGCCGCTCCTCCTCGATTTCCGCGCTGCTGCCGACCCCGAGATCGGATGGGATGCAGCCGTCGACGACATTCAGCATGAAGACCTTGGTCCACTCCTGCCCCTTGGCGGAATGGATGGTCGAAAGGATCAGGTAGTCCTCATCGAGCAACGGCACGCCTGCCTGGTCGCTGGTGGCATCCGGCGGATCGAGCGTCAGCTCGGTCAGGAAGCGCTCGCGCGATGGATAGCCACTGGCGATCTGCTCGAGCTGCAGCAAGTCCGCCTGGCGTGTCGCTGCATCCTCGTGCAATCGCTCCAGATGCGGTGCATACCATTCGCGCACGAGGCCGATCTCCGCCGGCCAGCCGGCCTTGCCGGATTTCAGCTCCTGCAGCACCGAGACGAAGGTGGTCCAGTCTTCGCCCGATCGCGGCGGCGCTGGCATTTCACCAAGTGCTAGAAGAGGGCTAGGCGCTTCCGCCATGTGATCGAGCGCGCGCTGGGCGGTGGATGGCCCCACACCGGGCAGGATCTGCATCAGCCGGAAACCGGCGACCCGGTCGCGGGGATTCTGCGCGAAGCGCAAGGCCGCCAGCATGTCCTTCACATGCGCGCTGTCGAGAAATTTCAGCCCGCCAAACTTCACGAAGGGAATGTTCCGGCGCGTCAGCTCCACTTCCAGCGGACCGCTATGGTGCGAGGCGCGAAACAGCACGGCCTGCTGCTTGAGCTTGGTACCCTCTTCGCGGTTCTCCAGCACCTTGTCGGCCACGTAGCGCGCCTGGTCGGCTTCCTCGCGCACGGTCACGAGCCGCGGGCGCTGAGCCGATTGCCGCTCGGTCCAGAGGTTCTTGGTGAAGCGTTCCGACGCGAGGTCGATGACCGCATTGGCGGCGGCAAGGATCGGCTGCGTCGAGCGGTAGTTCCGGTCGAGCGTCACGATATTGGCCGCCGGCGTGAAGGTGGCGGGAAAATCGAGAATGTTGCGCACCGTCGCCGCGCGGAACGAATAGATCGACTGCGCATCGTCGCCGACGACGGTCAGCCCCTGGCCGCCCGGCTTCAGCGCCAGAAGAATGGAGGCCTGCAGCCGGTTGGTGTCCTGGTATTCATCGACCAGCACATGATCGAAGCGGCTGCCGATATCGGCGGCGATCATCGGCTCGCTGACCATCTGCGCCCAGTAGAGCAGCAGGTCGTCGTAATCGAGCACGTTCTGGTTCTGCTTGGCCTCGACATAGGCGCCGAACAGGTCACGCAACTGATTTTCCCACGTGGCGCACCAAGGGAACGCATCGCGCAAAACCGGCCCCAGCTCCGTTTCCGAATTCACGGCCCGGGAATAGATGGCAAGACAGGTTCCCTTGGTCGGAAACCGGTTCTCGGTTTTGGAGAAACCTAGTTCGTGCCGGATCAGGTTCATCAGGTCGGCGCTGTCTTCGCGGTCATGGATCGTGAAGGCGGGGTCGATGCCGATCTGGTCGGCGTAGTCGCGCAAAAGCCGCGCGCCAATGCCGTGGAAGGTGCCGCTCCAGGCCAGCGCATCCGCCATGATGCCGGAATTGGCGCCCAGCACCTGGCCGCAGATGCGCTCGACGCGCCGCGCCATCTCCGCCGCCGCCCGCCTCGAGAAGGTCATCAGCAGGATCCGCCGGGGATCGGCACCCTTGACGATGAGGTGGGCCACTCGGTGCGCCAGCGTGTTCGTCTTGCCGGAACCGGCGCCGGCGATCACGAGCAGCGGTCCCGCCACATGCGCGCCTTCAGCCAGCGTCCCGTGTTCGACGGCGCTGCGTTGCTGCGGATTGAGTTTTTCGAGATACATGCGGCCGTCCGTTTGCTCGCGCGGAGAATCGGCCCGCGGAAATGTTAGGCGTTCCCTCAATGTTCTCGATCGCCTCCGCTGTCAAGTCGAAGCGGGTGCCGAGATCAAGGGAAGTCAGGGACAACTTCGCGACGCGTGAGCTTCAGCGTGCGATCGGGCTGCAGGATGTAGGTCTCCCTGAGCTTGCTGCCGGTCGAATCGTAGAAGGAATTATAGACCACGCTGCCCGGTGGCGACCTTGTCAGCTTCGTCCTCGGCTGCCCGTGATAGGTGATGCTGCCGGGTATGGGCTGGAGCTCCGCCGTATTGTCGGTCGAGCAGCCAGCGAGTAGCGCGATAGGCAGGAGCGCGATCCAGATTTTCATGCCCGATCTCCGATGGATTCGACCTGTTATATGCGCGCGCCGAATGCGGCGCCAAGACCGCCATCGTTAGCAGTCGCGAAAATTCTTCGGCAAGAGACGCGTGCGATGCAACGAAATGAGCGTTGCGGCGTTGGACAGGAGGAAGTGTCGCTGGAGATATGCGTCATGGTTCTTCTGTTTCAGACATCGGACGATCATGGAGATGGCAACGGCCACGGCATGGCGTCGGCCCGCGCCTCGGTGGAAAGCGCGCTGAGGATGGCCGGTGGCTTCGACGCCCGCGAGATCGAGATCGCTGTACTCGGACCCTACATCGTCCTGGACGGATTTGTTCTTCGCAAGGAGGATGTGGAGCGTGCTGCCGAGATCGCGGGCCAAGTCGTCGGCAGGGAATACGTGCACTGCAGGATACTGCTCCGCCTACCGGAAGGTCAATGATGGCAAAGGCGTGCTGGCGGGCGGTTTTCTTCTGCCAAAATACAATTATGCACCTGGAAAATAACAATAATAATAAAATTAGAAATAACTAAATAAGCAATCATGCAAAGGTGGTAGTTGGTTCAGCGGAACTAAATACGGGCGTCGCTAGTTAAGCTGATGTTCAACCTCCAAAGTCGGAATCGATTACAACGAGCGTTGCGCGCACAGTATTCAAGTAACCCCTGCGTGCAGTCATTGGCACGCGGCAAGAAACAGGCAGTCAAAACAGAGGAGAAGTGCATGACATACCTTCCTCGACTAGGCATGCCGGCCCTCGCAATGGCCATCGGCGCCTTCGCCGTTCCAGCTTCGGCTTCGCTGGAAACCACGAGCAGCTATCCTTCCTCGACCCAGGAACAGGTCGCCATCAACGAATACACCGGCGCGATTTCATGCACCCCCGGAGATATTCGCTACACCCCGTCCTTCATTCGCGCCCTTGATGGTACCATTATCGGCGTTGGTTACATCGAAGTCGCGGAGAGCGAAGCGGTCGGTTGTTGATCTTCGTCAACCGTTGCCGACGCGACCCATCACGCCCTTGCTCAGATGCGGCCTGAACTTTGCATGCGGGAATTTTCGAAAATCTTGCGACGAGGCTCGCTTGCTTGATAAGCAGAGGGTGACGAGCCTCTGACCATCATCATGATGGCTGAGGTTGTTCTATTGGCTATGGAGCGTTAGGCAATCAGCTAAGTCCCCGGCTCCCCCAGCAACTTCCGCCAAGAGTTAAGTGAAAATTGCGCCTGCACCGATTTGGTGCAGTTTGGTTCGCCTCACGACGGTCGAGATACGAGCTTACTCAGTTTATGCTGAGCTTGGCTTCCTCGGCGGCGGCGACGAATTCCGCGCGGGCCTCTTCCACCGACTTACGGCCATCCAGCGCCGCGCGGCATGCGCTCCTCGCTCTGAGATAGCGAAGACCACGCGCATCCGGCCAAAGATCGGCTAGGCAGGCAAGGGCGTCGAACGGACCAAGTACCGTACGCGCATCGGTATTTTCGAACCCGACACTGATCGGGTCATTCCACTTTTCGGTGGCCATCCGCTCTATTCTCCTCCGTCGGTCATTCCATAACGCGGCAGCTATTTCCGCGTTCCTCCCGGAAAGACCTCACGAGCTTATTTTAACGACACTTAATAAGCTCGTAAACAGTCAAGAACAGCAGCCAAGAGAACGCGCATCGCTCTTCAGTTGCAGTCAAAGGTATTAGGCGAAGGGGGTGCTCAAGCAAAAGTATAAATTGACCGAGTTATTTCAAAGGTTGAAAAGTTCGTGGTGGTCGGAGTGGGTGAGTAAGTCGATGGCGCCGTATGATTTCCAGGCAATAAGGTACATTCCTGGTCTCAATGCCATGAGGGCGTTTTCCGTTACAGTGGTCATGCTCGCGCATTTCGGCTTCGGCAACATCGTGCCCGGCGGCTTCGGCGTGACGGCATTCTTCTTCGTCAGCGGTTTCCTGATCACCACTCTGCTGCACCAGGAATTTCGGCGTAACGGCAGTGTATCGCTCAAGGGATTTTATGTTCGCCGCTTCCTGCGGTTGATGCCCGAGTTGATCGTGCTTCTTGTCTTGTCAACGCTTTACCGCTCCGCTCTCGGCGCTCCGCCAAACCCCGTGGAAGTGATAGCGGCGCTCACTTACACGACCAATTACGTTGATATCATTCTGCGAAACGTCCTGCCTGACGGCTTCATTCCCGTATGGACCCAGTTGTGGTCGCTATCGGTGGAGGAACATTACTACATCACCTTCCCCGCTATATTCGCGGTCCTGGCGCGCTATCCGAATGTGCGGTTGATCTTTTTCGCTGCTATTCTCATTCTGTGCCCCGTCTGGCGTACGATCATCGTGTCGTTCGACTGGAGTTCTCCGGACCAGTCCACGCCATATACCTACCTGGCCTCGGAAACACGCTTCGACTCGATTGCCTGGGGCGCCTTGTTCGCGTTCGTTGCGCAACGCCCGTGGCGCATTGGCGAAGCCGCGCGCTGGGCCATGGGCACTGGCGGGCTTCTCCTGTTTCTCGTCGCCTTCCTGGTTCGCGACCCTGTCTTCCGCGAAACCATCCGCTACACGTTGCAGGGCATCGGCTTTTTCATGGTCTTCGCCTTCCTGTATCTCGGCAAACGCGAACTCTCGCTGATGCCGATCCTGGAAATGCCGCTTTTGCGCACGCTCGGGGTCCTCTCCTACGGAACCTATCTCTGGCACATGGAATACCCGTTTTTCGTCGAAAGGATCTTTCCTGATCTCGCCGACCAAATCGGAACCTCGGGCCAGATCATCTATGCTCTGATCGGCATGGCGGTCAGCTTTGGCGCCGCTTATCTCTCCTATCGCCTGGTGTTCACGCCGGTGGCCAGGATCAGATCGCAATTCGGACGGCACAACCCGCTTTCCGCAAGCTCGACCGCAGTCTGACGCCGAGTTCGCGAACGACCTGCTCTAACCGCGGTTTCCGATCTGGAACACGCGCAAAGACGAATGGATTTTGGAAGTGATCCTGAAGAGAACTGGTGCTGCCGAGTGGGATTGAACCACCGACCTCACCCTTACCAAGGGTGTGCTCTACCACTGAGCTACGGCAGCGAGGACCAGACGCTGCAACCGAACCGGCTGCGTTGCGTGAACGGAGGCGCTATTGCCATAGCTGGATGATAAGCGCAAGTCGCAATTTCATCTTCTTGCAGATTATGCGGTTGCCACTTTTGGATTGTCGCGTTTTCGGGTAAGGCTGCGGCATGAGTGAAGACACCGAAAATGCCCAGTCGGGCCGCAAGGCGGCCATCGAGCGCCAGGCGCAGCAGCGTCGCGATCGGGCGGCCGAAAAATTGCGGGAAAACCTTTCCCGCCGCAAACAGCAGACGCGTGCGCGCCGCTCCGGCCAGGCCGACGAGACAAATGGACTACCCGCCGCAAAAATGGACGAATCGTAATGTTCCGTCCGCTTCGAATTGAAGCCTCCGCGGATTTCGTCTACACCCGCATCCTTTTAAAAGACAGAGTTTCAGGAAAGGCGGGCATCGCCCGTAAGCGCACATGGATCGTATCAGAATTGTCGGCGGTAATGAGCTGAATGGCATCATTCCGATTTCCGGCGCCAAGAATGCCGCCCTGCCGCTGATGATCGCCTCGTTGCTGACCAGCGATACGCTGACGCTCGAAAACGTGCCGCATCTGGCCGACGTCGAGCAGCTGCTGCGCATTCTCGGCAACCACGGCGTCGATGTCGCAGTCAACGGCCGTCGCGAGCGCCAGGACGACGCCTATTCGCGCACCATTCATTTCACCTGCCGCACCATCGTCGATACCACCGCTCCCTATGAGCTGGTCTCCAAGATGCGCGCCTCCTTCTGGGTCATCGGCCCGCTTCTGGCCCGCGAGGGCCAGTGCCGTGTCTCGCTGCCGGGCGGCTGCGCCATCGGTACGCGTCCGGTCGATCTCTTCCTGGATGGTCTGACGGCGCTGGGCGCGACGCTCGATATCGACAGCGGCTATGTCAACGCCACCGCTCCCAAGGGTGGCCTGATCGGCGCCAGGTACACCTTCCCGAAAGTTTCCGTCGGCGCAACGCACGTCATGATGATGGCCGCCACGCTTGCCCGCGGCACGACCGTGATCGGCAATGCCGCCCGCGAGCCCGAGGTTGTCGATCTCGCCAACTGCCTGATCGCCATGGGGGCCAAGATCACGGGCGCCGGCACCTCCACCATCACCATCGAAGGCGTCACCTCGCTGTCGGGTGCCCGCCACCGCGTCCTGCCTGACCGTATCGAGACCGGCACCTATGCCATGGCGGTCGCGATGACCGGCGGCGATGTCGTGCTTGAAAACACCGACGTTGCGCTTCTGGACACAGCGCTTGAAACGCTGCGCCGCGCCGGTGCGGAGATTTCGCCGACCAACAGCGGCATGCGGATCCGTCGCAATGGCGCCGGCATCAAGCCGGTCGATATCGTCACCGATCCCTTCCCGGGCTTCCCGACCGATCTCCAGGCGCAGTTCATGGCGCTGATGACCCGCTCGAGCGGCATTTCGCACGTGACCGAAACCATCTTCGAAAACCGCTTCATGCACGTGCAGGAGCTTGCCCGCCTCGGCGCCAAGATCTCTCTGTCGGGCCAGACGGCGAAGATCGAGGGCGTGCCGCGGCTCAAGGGCGCGCCCGTCATGGCGACCGACCTGCGCGCCTCCGTGTCGCTCGTCATCGCCGGCCTCGCCGCCGAGGGCGAGACCATGGTGTCGCGCGTCTATCACCTCGATCGCGGCTTCGAGCGTCTGGAAGAGAAGCTGACCCGCTGCGGTGCGATCGTCGAGCGCGTCAGCGAGTAACGGAAGGGCGGCTTCGCCCTTCATCCCGGTTGCGCATCGCGTTGCCGCGTCCTATGTCCGTTGTCTGACGCATCGCCATCCCGGCGATGCCGTGGGATGGGGTTTTGCCTGCATGACTGACCTGAAGCTCGTTGCACTGGACGATGAAGACCTGGGCGTGCTGTCCGCGCATATGCAGGACAGCGTCTTCAAGGTCGCCGATATCGCCTGGTCGCCGCGCGACGCGCAGTTTTCCATTGGAGCCAACCGCTTCGTCTGGGAAGAAGCCGCGAGAAAGCGCAAGGGCTTCGAGCGCCGCCGCGCGGCACTTGTCTTCAAGCGGGTGCTCGCCGTTCGCTCTGTCGGCATCGATCGCAAGAACCGCGAGGAAGTCCTGTCGCTGCTCGCCGTCCGCTTCGCGCAGAAGGGCGAGGGTCCCGATGGGACCATCGAGCTTGCGCTCTCGGGCACGGCAAGCATCGCCCTTGATGTCGAATGCATCGAAGTGCAGCTTGCGGATATTGGCGGTGCGTGGGAAACCGCATCCAAACCGCGCCATCCCGGCGCCTGAGCGCATATCGTTTTAACGGAATAGCAAGAGGAAGACAGGCGTTGGCAATCTGGCTGGATCAGACATCGGATGGTTTCGAACAGCGCTTCGCTGCTTTTCTGACGACCAAGCGCGAAGTCTCGGAAGATGTGAACGTCGTCGTTCGCGGCATCATCGATGACGTGCGTAACCGCGGCGACGGCGCGCTGGCCGAATATTCGCGGAAGTTCGACGGCGTCGATTTCGCCAAGACGCCGATGCGCGTTACCGAGGCCGAGATCGAGGCTGCCGTCGAAGCCGTACCGGCGGAAGTTCTGGGCGCGCTGAAGGTCGCCGCCGTCCGCATCGAATCCCACCATCGCCGCCAGTTGCCCAAGGACGATATCTACGAGGACGACATGGGCGTCGGCCTCGGATCGCGCTGGACGGCGATCGAGGCGGTCGGTCTCTACGTGCCGGGTGGCACGGCGAGCTATCCGAGCTCGGTGCTGATGAACGCGATACCGGCCAAGGTCGCCGGCGTCGATCGCATCGTCATCGCCGTTCCGACCATGGGCGGTCTGGTCAATCCGGCCGTTCTGGCCGCGGCCAAGCTTGCCGGCGTTACCGAGATCTACCGTATCGGCGGCGCGCAGGCGATCGCGGCGCTGGCCTATGGCACGGAAACCATCGCGCCGGTGGCCAAGATCACCGGTCCCGGCAATGCCTATGTGGCGGCCGCCAAGCGCCATGTCTTCGGTACCGTCGGCATCGACATGATCGCTGGTCCGTCGGAAGTGCTCGTCATCGCCGACAAGGCCAACAATCCGGATTGGGTCGCGGCTGATCTGCTCGCGCAGGCCGAACATGACGTCAGCGCCCAGTCGATCCTGATCACCGACGATGCCGAGTTCGGCCGCGCCGTCGAGGCCGCCGTCGAGCGCCAGCTTCAGACGCTTAACCGGGCTGAGACCGCCGCCGCCAGCTGGCGCGACTTCGGCGCGATCATCCTGGTCAAGGATATCGAGGCATCCATCCCGCTCGCCAACCGCATCGCGGCCGAGCATCTGGAGCTTGCAGTCGCCGAGCCCGATGCACTGGTCGACAAGATCCGCAATGCCGGCGCCATCTTTGTCGGCGCCCATACGCCCGAGGTGATCGGCGATTACGTCGGCGGCTCCAACCACGTTCTGCCGACGGCGCGCTCGGCGCGCTTCTCCTCCGGCCTCTCGGTGCTGGATTTCGTCAAGCGCACCTCCATCCTGCGGCTCGGCCCGGAGCAGCTTCGCACCCTCGGCCCGGCGGCGATCGCGCTTGCCGTTTCCGAAGGGCTGGATGCGCATGCCCGCTCGGTGGCGATCCGTCTCAACCTGGAAAAATAGGCGATGGAGAAGGGCGACTTCCGGCTCTGCGACGTTGTCCTGGACGACACCATCGGCCGGTCGACGCCCGATGTCGAGCACGAGCGCGCGGTCGCCATCTTCGACCTGATCGAGGAAAACAGCTTCACGCCGATCGGCCATTCCGGCGGCCCCTACAGGCTGAACATCTCGCTCGCCGATTCCAAGCTGGTCTTTGCCATCGCCACCGAGGGCGGCGAGGCGGTCGCTACTCATATCCTGTCGCTGACGCCCTTTCGCCGCATCGTGAAGGACTACTTCCTGATCTGCGAAAGCTATTACGAAGCCATTCGCTCCGCCTCGCCAAGCCGTATCGAGGCCATCGACATGGGAAGGCGCGGCATCCACAACGAAGGTTCGCAAACCCTGAAGAACCGGCTGGGCGGAAAGATCGACATCGATTTCGATACCGCCCGCAGGCTCTTCACGCTGGTCTGCGTGCTTTACTGGCGCGGATGATCGCCATGGAAACTGTGGGAACGACGGGCGAGGGGGCAATGCCGGGGGCGATCCTCTTCATTTGCGGCATGAACGCCATTCGCTCGCCGATGGCGGAGGTCATCGCCCGTAGCATGCTGCCGTCGAATACCTATATACGCTCTGCCGGCGTGCGCGCCGGCGAACGCGATCCCTTCGTCGACGTGGTGCTTGATGAGATCGGCCTGTCGCTGGGGCGGCATCTGCCGCAAAGGCTGGAAGAACTCGAGGACGATTATTTCGATCTCATCGTCTCGCTCTCGCCGCCGGCTCATCACGCAGCACTGGAATTGACCCGCTCCACCGCCATCGATGTCGTCTACTGGCCGATGCCGGATCCGACGGTCGTCCAAGGCACGCGGGAACAGATATTGGAAGGCTATCGCGATGTCCGGGATCGCCTGACTGGCTTGATAGAGAGCCAGTTGGTCCGCCGAAATGGCATAGCCGCCCAGTCGGCGTGAAACAAATAACGGAAACCCGATCAATTCGGTTCACAAACCTCCCCTGATTGTGTAGTTTCCGCCCAAATTTTGAGGCGGCCACAGCCGTCATCTCAACCGATAGGAAGAAAACACCTGTATGCCTAAAGAAGAAGTTCTCGAATTTCCGGGTATCGTCACCGAACTTTTGCCGAACGCGACGTTCCGCGTAAAGCTCGAAAACGAGCACGAGATCATCGCTCACACGGCCGGCCGTATGCGCAAGAACCGCATCCGCGTTCTGGCGGGCGACAAGGTTCTTGTGGAAATGACGCCTTACGACCTGACCAAGGGCCGTATCACCTATCGTTTCAAGTAAGCTTGGCCTGAAAGCCGTGTCGGCTTTCGCTCCGTCTGCCCGGTGGTCGAGGATCCATGGCTCTCAAATACAAGCTCATTCTGGCATCCGGCTCGCCCCGCCGTGTCGATCTGCTCAATCAGGCAGGGATCGAACCATCGCGCCTGATGCCGATGGATATCGACGAGACGCCGAAGAAGTCGGAGCACCCGCGCTCGCTGGCCCGCCGCCTCTCCACGGAAAAGGCGGAAGCAGCCCTTGCCGCGATCAAGGGCGACATGACCTGGAAGGGCAGCTACATCCTGGCCGCCGATACCGTCGTCGCCGTCGGCCGCCGCATTCTCGGCAAGGCTGAGTTCGCCGACGAGGCTTCGGCCTCGCTCTACCTGCTCTCCGGCCGCAGCCACTGGGTCTATACCGGCGTCTGCCTAGTGACCCCCGATCGCAAGATCCGCCAGAAGATCGTCGAGACCAAGGTGCGCTTCAAGCGCCTCTCCGGCTTCGAGATCGAAAACTATCTCGCTTCCGGCCAGTGGCGCGGCAAGGCCGGCGCCTACGGCATCCAGGGATTGGCCGGAACCTTCGTGCAGAAGATGGTAGGCTCCTACACCAATGTCGTGGGTCTGCCGCTTTACGAGACCATCCTGCTTCTGACCGGTGAGGGCTTCGACGTCCACACCAGATGGCCCGAAGGCTGAACCTGCCGGGCCAGAACCCGAGAGACGACCATGTCCGACGAAAACAAGGTGAGTGCCAAGGTCGAGCCGCTACGCAAGGCAATGCCATGCCCGGAATGCGGCAAGCCCTCTCATCGCGAACACTACCCCTTCTGCTCGAACCGCTGCCGAGAACTCGATCTGTCGCGCTGGCTGAACGGCGCCTACGCCATTCCTGTCGGCGAGGACGAAAGCAAGGCGGAATACCCCGACGAGGAATAGCGGCCGCTTGTCCACAGGGAAGCCATTCATTTTGCTTGGGAATTCGGAAAATTTAGCAGGCTGTCAAAAAACTCTCATTTGGCGCTTGCCATGTCCGAACAAGATGTTATAACCCCGCTCGCTTCCGGGGAAAACCAAACCCCAGCGGTTCTTCAAAGCAGGGACCGGGCCGAAGTCGGTAAGCCCAGATAGCTCAGTTGGTAGAGCAGCGGATTGAAAATCCGCGTGTCCGTGGTTCAAATCCGCGTCTGGGCACCACTCTTACTTAAATCAAAGCGGCAGATGTTTTTTCAGAGGTCATCCAGTTAGCTGTCCTCGTTCCAGCGGACTTCTAGGCGTCCACCGAGTACTATTGCTGCTCGCCCTATGGCCTTATAGTTGGGGTAGTCACTACGGTAGCCGCGGGTCTGGAAATAACGCTTTGTTCCGGCTTCTTCATCCAGATCACGCATGGTCCATTTTATGTCATAGCAACGTCTTCTGCTTTGATCGAGCGAGAGTATGCCAGTAATCTTGTAAGGCTTTTTCGTTCGTCGATAGCCGTAGTATCGCGCGGCGGATTGAATTTTCTTCCATTCTACACCAGGAAAGGCCTCGCAGATTTCATCTCTATGTGCAGCGGGATATAATTTGCGTAATTGTTGCCGTGCTGCCCATTGCCAACTCTGTCGCGCCGGCACTAAGCCAAGCCTCTGACAACGAGTTTGTATTGCCTTCTTGGATCGAGTGTCCAGAATCTGGCATAGTGCAAAATAGTCAGGATAGAAGATCTGGCAGATCTTGTCTTCGTCGCTACTCCAAATTTTATGCCCGCTGATAGTGAAGCCTGAACGTAACAGCCTTAATCGCGCGCGTTCAGCTGATGCTACATTCTTTGCCAAGTATGCCAGATCCATCGCTGGTCCCCATCGTATGGTGGCTTCTATGGCTTTTTCACACTCATAACGCGGTAGGAATTGAAGGTGCCGGCCTTGTCGGTAAAAACGTCAACGAGCGGTTTGGGCAAACCGTTTAGTTCTCGAAGTTTATAGGCAAGTTCTGCAAACTCTAGCCTGAGCCTATCAATCTCCTGCATGCGCACCTCAAAGATGCGTGCTTCAATTTCTGCTTTCTGGCGGAGAAGATCATCTAGTTCGGACATTGACGAAGCTCCAATATCGTGTTGCTTTGATTTTGCTGAGAAGTGGCAGCGCGAAGCGCGAAGAACTTTGCTCATGAATGTCTCTAGGGGTGTTTCTTTGCATTTGTGTGAAGTCATTGTTTGCGGAAACTGTGCTCTTTCCGAATGATGTTCCGCTTGATATCTCAATTAATTGTAGTTACATTAAATGACGAAAATCGTCTGGGATGAACACAAGCGGCAAGCCAATCTAGAAAAGCACGGTTTTGACTTTGCTGATGTCAGCGATCTCGATTGGGCGACCGCGCTCATCGAGGAAGGCGGCTTGGACGCCCTGGGCAAGAGGCGGCTGAAAGCAATTGGCTATTTCCACGATGGAACGGCGGCTGTAACTTTCATGACTCTCGGAACGGAAGCTGTCTCGATCATCAGCTTTCGGCCTGCGAGCGCCAAAGAGAGAAAGAGACTTTCATGGCCCCAAAGACAGAGAGAGTGAAGACGTTCGAGCCGGGCCGAGGCTATACCAAAGACGACTGGGACGCTGTCGACTTTCCGGAGCTGACAGATGATGAACTCGCACGCATGCGTCCCGCGAGCGAAGTGCTGCCGCCTGATTTTTTCAAGGCCATGGATGAGCATCGCAGGTCGCGCGGACGTCCACCACTGGAACATCCGAAGAAACAGATCACCCTGCGGTTGGACGAAGATGTTGTCGCCAAGTTTCGCGCGGGCGGCAAAGGTTGGCAGGCTCGAATGAACGAGGCTTTGCGAAAAGCCGCGGGTATCTAGAAGTTCGGGAAGGGCACTCAGGCTACGTGGTCAATTGCCAACCAACGCTCGGTCTCAAGCCATCTTCCGCAACACATCCAATAGCGTCTGCGCGTCATCGTTGGCTCCAAGCGTCCGCAGGCGGTCTTCCGCGAGGTTCATGATCGCGTCGACGGTCTCGCGCTCGCCCCAGCCGGCCTTTCCGGCGGCGTCGAGGAGATCATGGAATGCGAATTGCAGTGCGTCCTGGCAGCGGACGTCCCGGTCGGGATCGTCGCTGGCGACGAATGGCCTGTAGATGTCTCTCATCTCATTCCTCCGCGTGACCTGCACGCGCCAAGTCTAGTCGATTGCAGTTTAAGAAAGTGCTGATGAAGCGTGGCGGCTTTAGGGACGCGTGAGCCCATTCTTTATTTTATTCGGAAGTGCTAATGCTGTTGGCGTCAACGGAGGGGACATCCAATGCCACGCATCTCGAAACTGTACTTCAAGACGGCGATCATCTTCCTGATCGTCGGGATTGGCATGGGCCTGAACATGGCGATCTCGCAGGATCACAGCGTCATCGGCGCGCATGCGCATTGCAATCTTCTGGGTTGGGTGACGATGGCCATCTTCGGCGGCTATCACGCTCTCAATCCGCGAAAGGCGGAAAAGCGCATCGCCTTTATCCAGTATTACGTCTACACGGCAGGCGTGACGCTGATGGTACCGGCGCTCTATCTCATGCTGCTCGGCAACATGGCGATGGAGCCGATCGTGGCCGCCGCCTCGCTCATCACCTTCGCCGGCGTTCTCATCTTTGCCTTCATCATTTTCTCGGGCGAAGACGTTTCGGTGGCGTCGCCGCGCAATCCAGTTGTCAACTGACCATCGGTCGGTTTGCGTTTGAAGGTTTTCTTGTCCTGCGTGGGCGGTGCCTGTGCTCATGTCGAAGCGCGTGTTGCGTTCAGTGAACGATCTGGATGCGGATTCGCTCTTTCTCCGCGTAAGTATGGCATTCGTCGGCGATATCGCCGACGAAGATTACATCGCCATCGGAATCGAACAGACCCCAGCACGCTTCGTCGTCCACATAGACTTTCCTGACATAGCCGAAGGGCTCGGCACTCAGATATACATTGGGCGCAACGGCAACAGTCGAATGTTCTCGCATGGAATGCTCCAATGAGTCGTTTCTGTTTTAGTGCACGTGCATATTGCCTGCGGATGCTGGCGCGGAGCTATCCTCAGAAATGGGCGGTCCAAACTGGGGTTGACGGGAAGACGATCTCGGGCAGGCGAGTCGCGGTGGATTTCCCGGCCACGACCTTCCGGCGCATTGCCGTCGGCGCACGGAGCGCTTATCTGAAGGCAATCATTTTGATCAAAGGATTTCCCCATGGCCGATCTCAAGGCTCGTACCCGCCCCGTTGGCGCAACCGCCGTACTTGGGCGCACCGGTTTCCCGCACGTAACCTCAGCCACCAAGGGCGAGCTTGATATCGTCACCTCGCCGTCGCAGCCGGGCTTCAATCCGCTGGATCTGCTCTACGCCTCGCTGTCGGCCTGCCTGGTGTTGAGCGCGCGGATGGCCGCGAGCCAGATGGGCGTGCTCGACAAGATCGCCGACATCACCGCCGACGTCACTGGTGTGAAGGCGACGGAAGGATTGTCCCGCGTCGAGACCTTCAATATTGTCTTCTCGATCAAAGGCGATATCGACGAAGAAACCCGCCATAAGATCATTCATGCCGCCGAGGACGAGATCTGCACGGTCAGCAACACCATTCGCGGCAACCCGTCCTTTTCGACGACGATCGCGGAGTGATCCGGGCGCGGCCGGCCGGCAGGCGGGAATAAGAGGTTCTTGCCTGCTTTTGTCGCGCACCGGCTATCTCGCGAAGCGGGCTTCTGCTAATCGGCTGGTCAGATCGCGCCGCCTGAAGCAATGGGCGGCGCAGAAAGCACCGAGTTCATGTCGCAGCCCGCCTCCACCGTCTCGCAATCCGCTCCGTCAGGCAATCGCATCGCTCTTGCGGCGCTGATCCTCGGAGGTGCCGCTATCGGCGGTTCGCCGATTTTCGTCCGCCTTTCCGAGGTTGGTCCGATGGCCACCGCCTTCTGGCGCGTGGCGCTGGCGCTAATCCCGATCTTCATCTTCTCGATCATCAAGCGCAAGAGTGCAGGCCCGGCACCGAGCACCCTGGCCGACTACGCCCTGCTGATCCTCCCGGGCGCCATCCTCGCCCTGGACCTTGCTGCCTGGCATCTGTCGATCACCATGACCTCGGTTGCCAATGCGACCCTGCTCGCCAACCTCGCTCCCGTCTTCGTTGCCCTGATCGGCGTCGCCTTTCTTGGGGCGTCGGTCACCCGCATCTTCACGGCGGGTCTGGTGCTGGCGCTCGTCGGTGTCGTGATCCTGAAGGGCGGTCCGGCGGCGCTCGGCAATGGCGATCTCAGGGGCGATGCCGTCGCGATCGTCGCAGCGGTGTTCTATGCGGGCTATATCCTGGCGATCGGCCAGCTGCGCAGCCGCTTCGATACGCTTCGGATCATGCTATGGAGCACGGCATCGGCCGCCGTCTGCATCTTTCCGCTGGCTTTCTTCTTCGAAGGTAACCTGTTGCCGGCAAGCGTCTACGGATGGTCGATCGTTTTCGGTCTCGCCTTCATCAGCCATGCCGGCGGGCAGGTGGCGATTGCCTATGCGCTCGCCTATCTGCCAGCCGCCTTCTCGTCGCTGACGCTGCTCCTGCAGCCCGTCGTCGCGGCAATCCTCGCGTGGGTCCTCCTGAACGAACCCCTTGGGCCGATGCAGGCCATCGGCGGCCTAGTGGTGCTCGCCGGGATCGCAATCGCCCGGCGAGGCTGATTTCAATCAGGCAACGGCCGCATGGCCGACGCGGCGCGCATCGAGAATGGCGAGCGCCTCGTCCACGGTCGCGGCCAGCTGCGCCTTGTCCGTGTTGCAGGTGTTCCACGCCTCGATGAAGCTGCTGGTCTTGCCGTAGCTGTTGTCGAGCACGCAATGGTCGGCGCCGATCAGCAGGCACATGATGTGGCCATGCATGCGGTCGGTGATCACCTGCTTGGCCGAGCCGAGCAGTGCCACGCCGCGGTCGAAGCGCTGCTGGGCGCGCTCGCGATAGGCGAGCTCGGTCATTTTCGCGCGGCCACCGATGCGGCCGCTGAGCAGGCCCTTCAGAATGGCCGCATGCTTGGTCTGGCGCTGGAAGTCCGCGGGCTCGTCCGGCCAGTCGGACTTCACCGTGCCGGAGCGCATCGTCGCCGCCGTCAGGTCCTGAGCGCCGCCCACTTCCTGGTCTTCGCGGAGATTGAGTAGCAACTCGTGCTGTGGCGCTGGCTTGGTGACAGGGCCGATGCAGAATGCCATGTCGGGGCACATGCGCACTTCGCACTGGAACCAGCGCTGCGCGAAGGCGAGGCTCTTCTTGTCGCGCACGAGCAACGTGAAATTGCCATGCCGCTCGATCGCGCGCGCCGTGCTATCGACGTTTTCCTGGTCCTTGAAATGGATCGTCTGCGGAAGCTGCACGATCGGACGTCCCTTGTGCCGGTCGAGCATGCCTTCGCGGAACTGCCGGTAACCGGCCCAGATGTCGCCGAAGTTGCCGCCGCCATGCAGGAAGATGCGCCCGTCGCCGATGGCACCGAGCATCCGCTCCTCGCTATAGGTCGGAATCTCGGTCACATAGTTCGGACGCGACCGCTTGCCGTCGAAATAGGCGAGTTCGCCGAGCCAGATAGCGCTGTCGCCGATATTGTAGTGGTTCGGGAAGTCCAGCAGCGCGTAGCGCTCGGATGGGTCGAACAGATCGGAAAGGCAATTGGCGATCAGGCCCTGAAGGCGGCTGATGATCGTAATATTGGATTCCATGAAAGGCTCCTTGTTTCAGGGACAAGAGGTCCGGATGAGAGGATGCGGCGTCATGCCTGCGCCCGCTTGCGTAGCGGATTGAGCGACATGGCGAGCGCGATGTAGGGGCGAATGGCGGACCGGCCGAAGACCGGCAGGAAGGCGAGATAGATCACGGCGCCGAGGCCGATGCTGACGCCGAGCGCGAGCCAGCGGTTATGGATGTGCTCGACGATCACGGGATGGGCGAACCAGACGCAGACAGCCATCAGCACCGAGCCGCAGAAGGGCAGGGCGACAGCCTTCAGCGTGCTCTTGGCATCGATGCCGGCAAAGCGCGCCAGCACATACTGCTGGTACGGCATGGTGAGCCAGGCGCGGATCGTGTAGCCGGCCGCAACGGCGACCACGCCATAGGGCACCAGCAGCCAGGTCAGGATCAGCGTGGTGACGAGCTGGAGTGCCGCGACCGAGAGCACCGATTCCGCCTTGTTGACGGCCGAGAGCGCCGAGGACGCGAAGAAGTTCATCACGAAAGGCACGGCCATCAACACCAATACCGTCGCGATATCGCCGGCATTGCCCCACTTGTCGCCGAACAGCATGGCGATCATGTCGGTGGAAAGCGCGCCGAAGCCGAGCAGCAGCGGGATCGCGCCAAGCGCAGCCGCGCCGACTATCTTGTTGTAGGCATTGCGGAAGGCGACGCGGTCGTTCTGCAGGCGCGACAGCGTAATTAGCGAGACGCTGCCGATCGGCGCGAGAACGGCCTGTCCGATCAGCTCGATCAGCCGCCAGGCGATACGGTAGCGACCGACTTCAACCGGCCCGTACCAGCGCGAAATGAAGATGTCCTGCACGCGGGCAAGCAGCATCCACATCAGCTGCGTGACGACGAGGCTGACGCTGAACAGGAAAACCGAACGGAACATCGGCACGTTGAAGCGGAACTTCGGCATCCAGGGGTAGGAGAACCAGCCAAGCAGCACGGTGACGATGGCGTTAACCGCGGTCTGCGCCACCAGCGCCCACACGCCCCACCCCATGAAGGCGCAGGCGACCGCCGTGATGCCGGAAAGCAGGCTTGCCGCGATTGCCTGTCCGGCGAGGCTCTTGTGGCCGAAGTCGCGGGCAAGGCGGGCGTTATGGATAACGGCGAGCGAGGAAATCGGCAGCAACGGCGCCAGCCAGCGCAGGATGTTGGCAACGGCCGGATCGCGAACGAGGTCGCCGTAATAGGGCGCAAAGACGAAGACCAGGCCGGCCACGATGGCGCTGAAAGCGATCGTCGCCCAGAAGGCGGTATCGGCAAGCTCTTCGTCGAGTTCGAGCTGCCGGGTCACGGCATCACCCAATCCGGCATAGGCGAGCACGCGGCCGATCTCCACCAAAAGGCTTGCCAGCGCGAAGGTGCCGAAATCGCCAGGCCCGAGGATGCGCGCGAGGATGACGAAGATCACGAAGGTGGCAATCGTGCTCCAGGCGACGCGGATCACCGACCAGAGGACGGACAGCGCGGTTTTTTTCTTCAGGTCGGCGTGGGCAATTGCCGTATCGGGCATTCAGTATCCAATCGACTGTGCGCGCGCAGGGCTGCGCGTTCGTTCAGGTGGTGGTGCAGAACGCTTAAGCTGTGTGTTCCGTCTTCGGGCCGCGCCAATAGGCGAGCATCCCCACTAGGTTGTCGCGCAGCTGGCTGCGGTAGGTCAGTCCCAGGTCGTCGCTGAGCTTGCGGCGGCCCATCGCTTCCATGATGGCCTGCCGGATATCCCAGCGTAGCATGCCGCGCATGTTGGAACGGCGGTCGAACAGGTACTTCGCGTAAAGCGCGCCGTTGCCGAAGGCGTAGCCGCTCTGAAGTTTCTTCACGTCGGCGATCTCGCGCCGTCCATGAAAGTGCTTAACAGCAAACTCTGGCAGATATTCGACACGCACGCCGGCATTGAAGGTCCGGTGCACATAGTCGGTATCTTCGCCTGAACGGAAGGTGGCGCCGGCACCGAAGCGGGTGTCGAACAGCCCGACCTTGTCGATCAACCCATGCGGAAACGCCATGTTGGCGCCGTGGATGAAGCCGCCGGCATGCAGGTCGCTGGTCAGCACCGCCGGCTCGAGTTCCGGCTTGATGGTGATAGGCAGGTCGCGCGCGTCCCCAAGCTCGATGCGTCCGCCGCGCATCACCATCTCGGTGTCGCTGGCGAAGAGCGCGGCGAGCGTTGCGAAGTAATCCGGGAAGATCTCGCAATCGTCGTCCGTGAAGGCGAGCACGCGGCCGCGGGCGGCCCTCATGCCTGTGTTGCGGGCAACGGCGAGGCCGGGCCGGCCTTCGAAAATCAGGTTGGTCTGGATCGGCGCCGTCAGCGCCCATGTGCTGACGATCTCGGAGGTGTCGTCGGTGGAACCATTGTCCACGAAGACGAGTTCCAGTCGCAGATAGGCCGCGTGGCTGGCGGCAACCGAGACGGCATCCAGGCAGTTCTTCAGTCCATAGGCCCGATTTCTCGACGAGATGATCAGGCTGATGTCCACGGGCCGAGGAGGCATGCAATTCCCCTTCTGCTATCGATGTCGAGGCGAGGATAGGGCGCAGGCCCCGCTTCGGCAAGGAGCTTTTTGCGTTGCAGCAAAATAGAACAGTTGCGGGTAAAAGCAGAAGAATGTGGTGATTTCTAGCCTCAAGATGAGGCATCCGTACTCATCTTTGGAAAACAAAAATAGAAATGTAATTTATGTTTGATTTTGTGTCTAAAATATATTTGCAAAAGTCAATGAATAGTAAGTTGTGTCGGAAATGAAGGTAAAAATAAGAAAAAGTGCGTAATGTATACTTATTATTCTGCGATCTTTACAATAAATATATTTTTGACGATGTATAGATCGTATCAGGGAGTGTTGTGCGAAAGGCCGATGCGGAAGAAGCGGACCTATCCTAGAATATTCGGCGAGAATGCAAGTTTAACGAAAGTTCACGCGCCAGCTTTGTCATGACCCGCTGCCGCGCCGTCAGCGTATTTTCTCAAAGTATCGAAACCGGTGCGCCCTGCTATGCCTCGATCGACAAAAATGACGGCGGGTGATGGTCGCGCGTGGAATCGGTTGGACCGAGCCCACACGCGAATCGCTTTCAGCGTTAGCGCTCTTCTCCGGCCAGCCACTTCTGGATGATCGGCACATCGGCATCGCCAAGATCGTGTCCGCCGGGAATGATGTCCGAATCAACCGTGGCGCCCGATGTCTTCAACCGCGTTTCCAAATCGCTGGCATATTTTCCGTAGGCATCCGTCTTGCCGCTGATCACGAGCAGGTCGGTTCCCTTGAGGTCGGCCTGCGGGAAGGCATTGAGGACGGGCATGGAGCGAAGCAGTACCGCCTTGTGCACGAGGTTAGGGTGCAGGTAGAGCAGCGAGTTGAGCAGGTTGGCCCCGTTTGAGTAACCAATGAACACGATCTTCTTCGGATCCAGCCCGTAGGATTTCACGGCGCCGTCGACAAATGCCGCGAAAGCCTCCGCCTCGCTCTTGATATCATCCTGATCGAAGGAAAAGGGCGTGATGCGCTTATACCAGCGCGGAATGCCTTCTTCGGTCGCGCGCCCGCGCACGCCGAGCAACGTGGCGCGCGGCGCCACCTTGTGGAGCAGCGGCATCAGCGTGGTCTCGTTGCCGCCCGAGCCGTGCAGCAGCAGGAACACGCTGCCATCCGGATCCGGCGGCGTATAGAAGCGGTGTACGAACGGCAGGTCGCGATAATTGACGCGCGGTTCGCCCGGCATCGAGAACTGCGGCAGCACCACCTTCAGGTCCTTGAGGTCGGTAATGGCGTCCTTCGGAACGAAGAGCTTGCTGCCGAGCGTCGGCGTCGGCTCGTCCACGGTCATGCCGGGCTTGTCCGTTGCCAGTTCGATCAGGGTGCCCGCCGGCTCGCGCACATAGAGCGAGCGGAAATATTTGCGGTCGTGCATGTTGGCGGCCGGTGTTCCGGCATCCGAAAGCGATTTTTCGACCCGCAGAAGTTCCGCGTCATCAGCCGCTCGGAAGGCGACATGGTCGAACGTGCCGGTGCCCGGCGCGCCCGGCCAGAAGCCCTTGGCATTGCGCACGTCAATGATGTCGCCGGATTGCGAGACGAGCCGGTCGATGCTGCCATGCGTGGCGTGATGCTTGTAGTCGAAATGCTTTTCCAGGAAGCCACGGCTTTCGGCCGGCGCTTCGGTGAGCATGGTCGCGCCGCGGACGCGCTGAACGGCGTGCTCCACCGGTATGCCTGCGCCGTCCCAGACGGCGGGCGACGTCAGCTGGCTATTGCCGGCAAGCTTGACGATGATGTTGTCGGGGTCCTTCAGCCGTAGCACCGGCTCGCCGAATTCGTCGGCAGGGCCTTCCGAGCGCAGGCCGAAACTCATGGCACGCGTCAGCCAATAACCGATGCTCGACGGATTGATCGCCAGAGAAAGCTCGTTGATCTGACCATAGCCAGCGCGGCCGGGCGAGCCGTCTTCCCAGACGAGGAAGGTCACCAGAGAGCCCGGCGTGCCTTCGGCATCGCCATAAAAGAGATGCAGCTGCGTGGCGTCTTCGAAGCCGGCGGTCTGCTTGACCAACCGCATGCCTAGGAATCCGGCATAAAAATCTACGTTCGCCTGCACCTTGCGGGTGATGAGCGTGATGTGATGAATGCCAGAAACCATTGAAGAAAGCCCGGATTGAAGTGGGGGCGCCGCAAGCGCCAGGATCAGTGTCAGTATAGGTATCATGCCGTTACGTTGCGAGGTTGCCTTCAAGGTTCTTCACATAGAACTAGGGCACTTTTGCGCTGCAGCAAACCATTCCGCCCGGCATGTCGGCTCGAGTGCGCAAAAAGGGCGCCGATCTCGCGATCGGCGCCCTTTTATATTTCGCATGAGCGAAGAGCGCTTCAGCCGGCCGTCTTGCGCGGCTCCGGCGGAATGATCTCCGCCTTTGCTTCGTTGCCGGCGACGACAGCGCGATGGCGCGTACGCCAGTCACCGAGGAACAGCAGGATCGGCGCTGCGATGAAGACGGACGATGCAGCCGCGACCAGAATGCCGAAGCACATCGGGATCGCGAAGCTTTCCACGGCGCTGCCGCCCCAGATCGCCATCGGCAGGAGGGCGAGGAAGGCGGTCGCGTTGGTGTAGAGGCTTCGTGCCAGCGTTTCGTTGATCGACTTGTCGATCAGTTCGCGCAGCGGCATCGACTTGTAGAGACGCATGTTTTCGCGCATTCGGTCATAGACGACGACCTTGTCGTTCACCGAGTAACCGACCAGCGTCAGGATCGCCGCGATGGCCGTCAGGTTGAAGTCGAGGCCGGTCAGCGCGAAGAAGCCGATCGCCTTGGTCACATCGAGGATCAGCGTCACGATTGCGCCGACCGCGAAGGGCCACTCGAAGCGGTACCAGATGTAGAACAGCATCGCGAGGCTGGCGATGACCACGGACAGGATACCCGCCCAGGCAAGCTCACCGCTGACCTTCGGGCCGATGACGTCGGTGCCGGTGATCGTTGCCGAGGGGTCGATCTTGACGATCTCGTCCTTCAGCTTCGTCACGGCCGCCGTCTGGGCTTCCTCGCCACCTTCCTGACGCTGCGCGCGCACCGCCATGGTGTTGTTGTCGCCGTAGGACTGCAGCGTAACCTCACCGAGGCCGAGGCTGTTCAGACCTTCGCGGAACTTGGCGAGATCGGCCGCTTCCTGCGTCTTCACCGACATCTGGATGCCGCCGCGGAAGTCGACGCCGTAGTTGAGGCCCGGGTGGATGAAGAGGACCACGGAGGCGATCGACAGCAGCGCGGAGACGGTCACGCCGAAGAAGCGCGCCTTCATGAACTGGATGTGCTTGTCGTAGGGGTAGAAGATCGGCAACAGCGGCTTGATGTTGATCGTCTTCAGCTTGAAGCGGCGGGTGATCTCGATCATCGAGACGCGAACGAAGGCGACCGAGGTGAACATCGAGATGATCAGGCCGAGTGCCATGGTAACCGCGAAGCCGCGAACCGGGCCGGAGCCGAACCAGAACAGGATGGCGGCGGCGATCAGTGCCGTCATGTTGCCGTCGATGATGGTCGAATACGCGCGGCGGAAGCCGGTGTCGATCGCGGCGAACGCACCCTTGCCCTTGCGGGTTTCTTCGCGAATGCGCTCGTTGATGAGAACGTTCGCGTCGACCGCGAGGCCGATACCGAGCACGACGCCGGCGATGCCGGGCAATGTCAGCGTGGCGCCGACAAGCGTCAGCGCCGAGAAGGTCAGGATCGTGTGGATGAGCAGCGCGATGTTCGCGAGAATGCCCCAGGTTCCATAGAGCAGGAAGATGAAGGCGGCGACGAGAATGAAGCCGACGATACCGGAATAGATACCCATCTGGATCGCGTCGGCGCCGAGGTCGGCACCCACGGTGCGTTCTTCGATGACGGTGAGCTTGGCAGGCAGGGCGCCGGCGCGCAGCATGGCGGCAAGCGTGTTGGCCGTATCGGTCGAGAAGTTGCCGGAAATCTGGCCGGAACCGCCGGTGATCGGCTCGCGGATGACGGGCGCGCTCAAGACCTTGTCATCGAGAACGATGGCGAAGGGATTGCCGACGTTCTGGCGGGTGATGTCGGCGAAGCGGGTCGCGCCGGCGCTGTCGAAGCGGAAGCTGACGACGGGCTGCGAGCTCTGGTCGAAGCTGACGCGGGCGTCGGAAAGACGGTCGCCGGAGATTTCGACGCGATCGAGAACCGGATAGGTATTGCCTTCGTCGTCCTTCATCATCGTCATGCCCGGGCCGGGAGCATTGTTCGGGGCCAGCATGTGGAATGACATCTTGGCGGTGGAGCCGAGAAGCTGGCGAAGACGGGTCGGGTCCTGCGCGCCCGGAAGCTGCACGAGAACGCGGTTTCCGCCGATGCGCTGGATCGTCGGTTCGGCGACGCCGACCTGGTCGACGCGCTGGCGAATGACTTCAAGGCTCTGCTGCACGGCGGAATCGACGTTGCTGGCGATGCCGGCCGGCGAGAAGGCGACGATGATGTTGCCGCCGTTGGTCGTGACCGAAAGGTCCGACTGGCCGGCAGAAAGGCCGGTGGCGATCGTATTGCCGAGCGTCCGCAACTGGGTGACGGCTTCGTCACTCTGTGCCTGGTCGTTCAGTGCCACGACGATCTGGTTCTGGTTGCGAACGATCGACTTCGTCTGAATGTTCTTTTCGCGCAGCACGCGGCGCGCGTCCTGCAGAAGCGACTGCAGACGCTCGCGCGTCAGGTCGGCTTCATCCACTTCGAGAACGAGGTGCGAGCCGCCGCGAAGGTCGAGACCCAGCGAGACCTGCTCGTGCGGAAGCCAGGAGGGCAGGCGCTGCAGCGTGGACTGCGGCAGCGCGTTCGGCAAGGCAATGAGGATGCCGAGGAGAATGATCACCGTATAGGTGGCCACCAGCCATGGTGAGGTGCGCATTGTGTTGTCTATCCTTGATAACGCTTGGGCCTGCGCTCAAGCGCAGGCGGGCGTGTCGTAAGTGCAATGGAGGGCGCCCATCAGGCGCGGATCGTCAGGCGGCGCCAAGCGGTGGGCCGTGCGAATCGTAGTCCTTGGTATCGGGCGCGCTACGCGCGGGATCGAAGGCGGTCGCCAGCGGAACGCTCTTGAGCGTCGCGACCGGCATATCCGGCGAGGCGGCAAGCATGGCCGGCCCGGAATCATGGGATGCGTATTTGGGAGCGGCCTTGCGCTCGGCAGCCAGAATGCCGCGAACGGCCTCGCGCACGCTGATCTGCAGCGGCTGACTGTCCTTGGCGGGCGATGAGACGGCGTTCGGTCCGCGTGCCGGGCTGATCGAGAAATTGCCGCCAAAGAGCAGGCCGAGATAGGCGAAGATCGCAAAGACAAGGGAAAAGGCAACGCGGCTAGCCATGCGGCGCGCGTCGAGCCTCATTTCCTGGTCCAGCGAATTATCAACTTCGGTCCGGCTCAACGGCGCAGTATTCTCTCACTGTTTTCTGGAGACGGTGTTTCCTCGGCGCGAATTGTATCAGCCTCGGCGTCGTCTTCATAGGCCGCACTGTCATGATGCACTTGCGCCGGTCGGTCAACCATCCCCATGGCGATTTCGCCTTTGTCATGATGACGGTATCGGCGCCGGATGCATTTAAGGAAGCGCGTTGAGCAAAAATGGTGGATGGGTTCAGCTTCCCACCACTCATCTAGTAACAATTCAACGTCGTTCCAGCGTTGCGTCACAACAACCGCAACAGCGTGTCATATCATCCATGCATGAATGCCGGGAATTAGAGAATACGCGGCCTTAGCGGGCGACGTACAGCCTCGATGCGATCTAGTAGTGTGATTGCGGCAAGAACAGCAATCGTAAGTAAGCAAGAGCCCATTCCCAGTACAATCATTCCCGTTCCTTTTGACGTCATGTCATGGTTAAGCTCGGGCTATATCACGAAGCTTGCGTCGAACTTGAATATGCCAAGCAACGCAAGGCCAGTAATTCGTAGATGGTAATTCGCATCCCCTCGAAAGCCCGCGTTCATAAAGCAGGTATTAACCTTCGGGCAAGGAATTAACCATAAGCATTGCACGACAAACGTCGGAATGGGAAGATTCGCTCGTTCCCCAGGCATGAAGCCGCACCGTCGTACCGGCCCGATCCGGAATCCATCTCATCAAGCAGCTCCTCAGCAGGTTCACTGATCGGGAGGCTTCGGCCAGCCGGCAAGCGCCGGTCACCATGGCCGTAGACCCCGTATTGTACTCAGCGAAGGCGCAGATTTTTCATCCGGGCCGCGCCCGGAACACGGTTGGGGAAAGACGTTGGTTCAGGAAGGGCCATCAGATCAGGCCAGAGGAGCGCAGGCAGGCAGCCTGCGTGATCGTCTGCGCTTTGCCGGTCTGGATGCCGACCAGTGCGAGCTTGTCCGTCGGGCCCGCCCGGCTCTTGAAGCCCATCTGAAGTCCGGCCTTCGCGATCTCTTCCAGCGCCTTCAGTCTTTCCCGGATGCCTCGCGCAATTTCGAGAGCGAGCGCCAGGTCGAGAGGCTGCACGATCTTCAATCGACGCATTGGGATGTGCTCACAGACGCGCGGTTCGACAGCCTCTACGCCGAGCGCGTCAAGGTATTGTCAGATACCGAAAGCAAGATGGGTCTCGACCCGCGCTGGCACGTTGCCGGTCACGGCGTCATGCTCGAGCACGTGATATCAGGTCTGACAGCCGACCTCGCCGGCCGCTCCTTCCTGCCCAGCGCCAAGCGCCGCGCGCGCGAGACCTCAGACCTCATCACCGCGATCATCCGCCTGGTGATGGTCGATGTGGAAATTGCCGTTTCGCTCCGTTTCAATGCCCTGCGCGCGTCGCAGCAGCGTGTGCTTGCCGATCAGCGAAGCAATGACAAGGCCGAGATCGCCCGCGTCTTCGCCGACGTGATCAACGGTCTCGCCGCCCGCGACCTCACCGTTCGCGCTATCGTCGAGCAGGGCGGGGCGCACGGCGATATCGCCGCGGCGCTGAACACCGCAATCGCCTCGCTGCAGAGCGAATTCCATTCGATCGGCGAACGCACGACCGCCGCCGAAACCTCGGTGCAGGCGCTTGGCGACGCCTCGCGGCAGTTCGCCGACAAGGCGTCGAGCCACGCCGAGCAGCTCCGCTCTTCCGCCTCGGCTCTTGCCGAACTCTCCAATAGCGTCCGCGTCGGCGCCGCCGAAAGCCGTGCCGCCGAGCAGGCCGCCGCCTCGACGCGGGCTGCCGCCGAGGAAAGCGGTCAGGTCGTCGGCCGCGCGATTGCCGCCATGGCCGATATCGAGCAATCGGCCGAAAAGATCGGCCAGATTATCGGCGCTATCGACGAGATCGCTTTCCAGACTAACCTTCTGGCACTCAATGCCGGTATCGAAGCGGCACGTGCCGGCGATTCCGGCCGAGGCTTTGCGGTGGTCGCTCAAGAGGTTCGCGCGCTGGCCCAGCGTTCGGCGGATGCTGCCCGCGAAATCAAGACGCTCGTCACCACGACCAAGGTACAGGTCGGCGCCGGCGTGCAGATGGTGGGCCGCACGCAGGAGGCGATCGGCAGCATCGTGCGCCAGGCCGCCGACATCAACACCGCCATCTCCAGCGTTGCCAGCCAGGCGAGCGAGCATGCGACAAGTCTCGACACTGTGACCAACGATGTTCGAGACCTCGGCGCCGGGCTTGCTGAAAATGCCAGTGCGGCCGCCAGCTCCGCCGAAGGCACCGATCATCTTCACAGCGTCATCCTCGAACTCGGCCAGACGATCCGCGAGTTTCGCATCGCGCGGCAGAACGCCGAGGCTGCCAAGCCGCCGGCCTTCTCCGCTCCGCCTGCCCGCACCATCGAGCAGCAGAGGCCAGCCGATGACGACGGCGATGATTTTGGTTTCACCCGGCAGATTGCCAGCTTCGGGAGCAACCGGAATGTTTACTAACGCAGTGCAATATGACGGCCGCTCACATTCGCTGAGCTGGTTTTAACGGGCAAGGACAGGCTGATGGCAGCAAAGAAAAGTGGAAAGACGTTGAGTTTGGCTGCGGTCCTCGACCTGAACGAGGCATCCGCATTGCGCGACAAGCTCATGTCGATGCGAGGCAGCGCGATCTCGATCGACGCCTCTGCGGTCGAGCGCGTCGGCGCCTTGAGCGCCCAGGTTCTAATGGCCGGCGCCAAGACCTGGGACCACGACAAGCTCGCGTTCACCTTCACCAAGGTTTCGGACGCATTCCAGAAAACAATGCAGCTGATCGGTGTCGATATTCACCATCTGCTCGCGAAGGAGATCCAGTCATGAAGAAAAAAGTACTTACCGTGGATGATTCACGGACCATCCGGAACATGCTTCTCGTAACCTTGAACAACGCCGGTTTCGAAACCATCCAGGCGGAAGATGGTGTCGAGGGCCTCGAAGTTCTCGAAACCTCCAATCCGGACGTTATCGTCACCGACATCAACATGCCGCGTCTCGACGGCTTCGGTTTCATCGAAGGCGTTCGCCGCAACGACAAGTACCGCGCCATTCCGATCCTGGTTCTCACGACCGAGAGCGATGCCGAAAAGAAGAACCGTGCACGTCAGGCCGGTGCAACCGGCTGGATCGTCAAACCTTTCGACCCCGCCAAGCTTATCGACGCCATTGAGCGAGTAACCGCTTAAACTCAGGAATTTCTTTTATGGATATGAACGAAATCAAAGAGATCTTTTTCCAGGAATGCGAGGAACAGCTCGCGGAACTGGAATCCGGTCTCCTGAAAATGAATGATGGCGATCGCGATCCGGAAACCGTCAACGCGGTCTTCCGTGCCGTTCATTCGATCAAGGGCGGCGCTGGCGCCTTCGGTCTGGATGATCTCGTCGCCTTCGCGCATGTTTTTGAGACCACACTTGATTGCGTTCGTTCCAACAAGCTCGAGCCGACCCAGGATGTCCTGAAGGTTATGCTGAAGTCGGCGGACGTGCTCGCGGACCTGACGAATGCCGCCCGCGATGGCGGCAGCGTCGACGAGAGCCGCAGCCGCGCTCTGGTCAAGGAATTGGAAGCGCTGGCAAACGGCGAGTTGCCGTCGCCATCCGCCGCGGTCGAAGCCCCCGTTGCCAAGCCGGCGGCTCCGGTCGCGGCAGCGCCCAAGCCCACCGACGACAGCGGCTTTGCACCCATTCCCTTCTCCTTCGACGATTTCGGCGACGATGAAGCCGAGATGCCGACATACGAGATCTCCTTCAAGCCGCGCCACGAGCTCTATTCCAAGGGCAACGACGCAACACTGTTGCTGCGCGATCTCAGCCGTCTTGGCGAGATGAGCAGCTATTGCAATACGGATGCGCTGCCGGGTGTCGATGAGATCGATCCCGAGGCCGCCTATTTCCATTGGGTGATCACGCTCAAGACGGACAAGGGCGAAGAGGCGATCCGCGCCGTCTTCGAATTCGCCGAGTGGGATTGTGAACTCGATATCAAGACGATTGAAGCGGCCGCCGCCGAAGCGACCGAAGAACTTCCGATGATTCCCGTTCCCTTCGACCTCTCGGCTCTGGACGAAGGTGCTTCCGAAGCTCCGTCAGCGCAGTCTCAGTCGGATGTCGAGGCAGCCGTCGTGGCCGCCGAGACGGCCTCGAACGTGACGAAGCTTGCCGCTGCCGCAGCCCGCGTCGAGAAGAAGGAAACCGCTGCTGCCGCCGCTGCAGCAGCCGCTGCACAGAACAACGCCGCCGCCGCTGCCGCTGCCGGCCAGACCATCCGCGTCGATCTCGATCGCGTCGACCGCCTGATCAACCTGGTGGGCGAACTCGTCATCAACCAGGCGATGCTCTCGCAGAGCGTCATCGAAAACGATGCGACCGGCACATCCGCCGTCAACATGGGCCTCGAAGAGCTGCAGCAGCTCACCCGCGAGATCCAGGATTCGGTCATGGCGATCCGTGCGCAGCCGGTGAAGCCGGTCTTCCAGCGCATGTCGCGTATCGTCCGCGAAGTGGCTGACATGGTCGGCAAGTCGATCCGGCTCGTAACGGAAGGTGAAAACACCGAAGTCGACAAGACGGTCATCGACAAGCTCGCCGAGCCGCTGACCCACATGATCCGTAACGCCGTCGACCACGGCATCGAAAGCCCGGAAAAGCGCACCGCCGCCGGCAAGGATCCTGAAGGCACGATCAAGCTCACCGCGAAGCATCGCTCGGGCCGCATCCTGATCGAACTGCAGGACGACGGGGCGGGTATCAACCGTGAACGCGTCAAGCAGAAAGCCATCGACAACGACCTGATTTCGCCGGACGCCAATCTGACGGACGAAGAAATCGACAACCTGATCTTCGCGCCCGGCTTCTCGACCGCCGACAAAATCTCCGACATCTCCGGTCGCGGCGTCGGCATGGACGTCGTCAAGCGTTCGATCCAGGCGCTCGGCGGCCGCATCAACATCACCTCGAAGCCGGGCCAGGGCTCCGTCTTCACGATGAGCTTGCCGCTGACGCTCGCCGTCCTCGACGGCATGGTCGTCACGGTTGCCGGCCAGACGCTCGTCGTCCCGCTCACGGCGATTGTCGAAACGCTGCAGCCGGAAGCCTCCGCGATCCACTCCTTCGGCGCCAGCCATCGCCTGATCTCGATCCGCAACTCGTTCTGCCCGCTGGTCGACGTCGGTCGGATCCTGAACTTCCGCGCCACCCAGGCCAATCCGGTCGAAGGCGTCGCCTTGCTCGTCGAATCCGAGGGCGGCGGTCAGCGTGCGCTCATGGTCGATGCCATCCAGGGTCAGCGTCAGGTCGTCATCAAGAGCCTCGAGGCGAACTACACCCACGTTCCTGGTATCGCCGCCGCAACAATCCTTGGTGATGGGCGCGTCGCGCTCATTCTGGATGTCGATGCCGTCGTGGGCGCATCCCGCGGTCAGGCGCTGAGACAGGAAGTGTCTCTGGCGGCGGTAGGATAACGTCATGTCTTATGCCGTGAAAAATCTGAAGGATGGGGATCGCGAGCTGATCGCGTTCCGCATCGGGGATCAGGAGTTTTGCGTGGACGTCATGTCGGTGCGCGAAATTCGCGGCTGGACGCCGGCAACGGCGATGCCGCACTCGCCATCCTACATGAAGGGCGTCATCAACCTGCGCGGCGCCGTTCTGCCGATCATCGACCTTTCGGCCCGTCTCGGCATGCCCGCGACGGAGCCGACGGCTCGCCACGTCATCATCGTCGCCCAGGTCAACCGCAAGGTTGTCGGCCTGCTCGTCGATGCCGTCTCCGATATACTGACCGTGACCGATGACAACGTTCAGCTGACGCCGGAAATCGCATCCGAACTGCAGCGCCAGTTCGCGCGTGGCGTCCTGGCGATCGATAAGCGGATGATCTGCCTTCTCGAGCTTGAGGCCATTTTCCCGGATACCGAAAGCGAAGCTGCATGAACATGCTGAGCGCAAAAGATGCGAGGCAGGGAAGCCCCGATGAAGTCCTGGCGAGCGGCGAATATCCGCTGACGCGTCGCGATCTCACGGAAATCGCGGCGATGATCTATTCGGATGCGGGTATCTACCTGAACGAGACCAAGGCTTCGCTCGTCTATTCGCGTCTGTCGAAGCACATTCGCAATCTCGGGCTCTCGGGCTTCCGCGAATACTGCTCGCTCGTGTCCTCGCCATCAGGTGCGGCACCGCGTCGTGAGATGCTCTCGCATCTGACGACGAACTTCACCCGCTTCTTCCGCGAAAACCACCATTTCGAGCATCTGCGCGATCACGTGCTGCCGGAGTTGATCCAGCGTGCGAAGATGGGCGGCCGCGTGCGTATCTGGTCAGCAGCGTCTTCCGACGGGCAGGAACCCTATTCGATAGCGCTGACCGTCTTGTCGATGATGCCCAGTATCGCCGACTACGACTTCAAGATCCTGGCGACCGACATCGACCCCAAGATCCTGGCGATCGCCCGCGCCGGCGCCTATGACGAGGGTGCGCTCGAAACCGTCTCGCCCGCCATGCGCAAGCAATGGTTCAGCGAAGTCGAGATCCAGGGGCGCCGCAAGTTCCAGGTGGACGACCGCGTCAAGCGGCTGATCACCTATAATGAGCTGAACCTGATGGCTCAGTGGCCGTTCAAGGGCAAGTTCGACGTTATCTTCTGCCGCAACGTGGTAATCTATTTCGATGAGCCGACCCAGATGAGGATCTGGTCGCGCTTCGCCGAGCTGCTGCCGGAAGGCGGCCACCTCTACATTGGTCATTCCGAACGCGTCTCGGGCGATGCCAAGCATCTCTTCGACAACATCGGCATCACCACCTATCGCTATACCACCAAGGGCATCGGGAGGAAGGCATGAGCGCACCCGCCAGGGTTCTTGTGGTTGACGATTCCGCCACCATGCGCGGATTGATCACCGCTGTCCTCAGTTCCGATCCCGACGTCAGTGTCATCGGCCAGGCCGGCGATGCGCTTGAGGCACGCGAAGCGATCAAGCAGCTGAACCCCGATGTGGTTACGCTCGATATCGAGATGCCGAACATGAACGGCCTCGATTTTCTCGAGAAGATCATGCGGCTGCGACCGATGCCCGTCATCATGGTCTCGACGCTGACGCACCGCGGCGCCGATGCATCGCTGGCGGCGCTTGAGATCGGTGCCTTCGACTGTGTTGGCAAGCCCCAGCCCGGCGACAGCAGGCCGTTCGGCGATCTCGCCGAAAAGGTCAAGGCCGCTGCCCGCGCACAGCGTCGCCAATATACGCAGCCGGCCCCCGTCGTTCCGCCTCCGTCCGTTGCGGAGTATCGCGTGGGCCGAAAGATCGTGGCGATCGGCTCGTCGACCGGTGGCGTCGAGGCGCTGATCACGGTACTGCAGAAGTTCCCGGCCAATTGTCCGCCGACTGTCATCACGCAGCACATGCCGTCGACGTTCACGAAGAGCTTTGCCGAGCGCCTCAACCGTCTGTGCGCGCCAGTGGTTCAGGAAGCGACGGATGGCGCGCGACTTGAGATCGGCAAGATCTACCTGGCCCCCGGCGGCGAGCGCCACCTGCAGGTCGCCAACCCCCATGCGCCCTGCTGCCGCCTCATCGAGCGTGACCCGGTCAATGGCCATCGGCCATCGGTGGATGTCCTGTTTGATTCGGTGGCTGAACTCGCTGGCCGCAACGCCGTTGGTGTCATCCTGACGGGGATGGGCCGCGATGGCGCGGCCGGTCTCCTGAAAATGCGTCATGCCGGCGCACAGACCCTCGGGCAGAACGAAAAGACCTGCGTGGTCTACGGCATGCCGAGAGTCGCCTACGAACTTGGTGCTGTCCAGCATCAGTTGCCGCTGAATGTCATCGGCGAAGAAATCTTGAAAATGACAGCCGCCCGTAAGGAAGGAACTGACTAATGTCACTAGCAGAGAAAATCAAAGTCTTGATCGTCGACGATCAGGTCACCAGCCGCCTGCTGCTCAGCGATGCGCTGACCCAGCTTGGCTTCAAGCAGATCACCTCGGCCGGCGACGGCGAGCAGGGCATGAAGATCATGGCCGCGCAGCCCCACCACCTCGTCATCTCGGACTTCAACATGCCGAAGATGGACGGTCTCGGTCTGCTGCAGGCGGTCCGCAGCAATCCGGCCACCAAGAAGGCGGCATTCATCATCCTCACGGCCCAGGGAGACCGTGCGCTGGTGACCAAGGCAGCGGCGTTGGGCGCCAATAACGTCCTGGCCAAGCCCTTTACCATCGAGAAGATGAAGGCGGCCATCGAGGCCGTATTTGGAGCGCTGAAATGACAATCGAGGTGGCACCCCGCCGCGTTCATATCATTCAGGGCGAATGGAAGGTCCTGAGTGATCCGAATGCGGTGTTGTCGACCATACTTGGCTCATGCGTGGCAGCCTGCCTGCGGGATCCCGTGGCGGGCGTGGGGGGAATGAACCACTTCCTGTTGCCGGGAACCGGAAATACGTCGATGAGCGGCGGGGACGCCACGCGCTACGGCGTCCATCTCATGGAGCTGTTGATCAATGGCTTGCTGAAGCAGGGCGCGCGCCGCGACCGGCTGGAAGCAAAAATCTTCGGTGGAGCGAAGACGATCTCGACATTCTCCAATGTCGGTGAGCAGAACGCGGCCTTCGCCGCCGAGTTCCTGAGGGACGAGGGAATCCCTGTCGTCGGCGGCAGCACCGGCGGCGACCATGGGCGCAAGCTCGAATTTTGGCCCGTGTCGGGAAGAGCACGGCAGTATCCGCTAACCGGAGCGGAAACACAGAGAACCGTCGCGCTGGAACAGCGTCCGGCTCCTGTTCAGAAACCTGTCGAATCCAGCATCGAATTCTTCTGATACGAGGACTGTCAATGACATTGAATGCCCCCATAGAGCCTTCGCCTGTCGAGGCCCTGCCGGATATCCTGATGCGGATCGTTTCCGAACTGCACGACGTCGCCTATCTGATCGAACGCATAGAGCCGCAATTGCTCGACCTCGGCGGTGGCGCCGAATTGCTCAAGTCGCCGGAAAGCATGAAGGTGATGCAGGGCATCGACCTGGCCGTGCAGAAGACCCGCGGACTGGCGGAATTCATCGACACGATCACCAGCGAAATTCCGCAGCATTGGGTCGTCGACGTCGCTACCGCACTCAGCCTCGTCAAGCTCAGCGAAATGCAAAAAGCCCTCGGCGGCGGCGTGCGCCATGGTCACTCCCAGCCCCTGAACAAGGCTGCCGGCGACTTCGACTTTTTTTAAACGGTTCCTTTATAAGGTCCCAAACGAAACGCTCGCACAAGTTTCGGCATCTATCGTGCAATGAGGCAGTAAGCCTGCTTTGTCAGTGATGATCGTGCGAGAACAGAATGAATCTGTTAAATCAATTAGTTCAAATTATTAAGAACTTCAGTTCGTTAGGTCGGAATCGGCTGCTGGCGTTGGCTGGCGTTGGTGTCGTTTCCGTCGCTCTCATTCTTGCCGCGGCATTCATTGTCAACAAACCCGCACAGGAAACTCTCTACGTAGGCCTGGAAACCGCCGATCTCAATCAGATCAGCATGGCGCTTGCCGAAGCCAATATCGGCTTTCAGGTCGGTACTGATGGCAAGAGCATCACCGTGCCCGCTGGCATGACCGGCAAGGCGCGTCTTCTGCTGGCTGAACGCGGCCTGCCGAACAGCGCCAACGCCGGTTACGAGCTCTTCGACAATGTCGGCTCCCTCGGCCTCACCTCGTTCATGCAGGAAGTCACTCGCGTTCGCGCGCTCGAGGGCGAGATCGCCCGGACGATCCAGCAGATCTCCGGCATCAACGCCGCCCGTGTTCACATCGTCATGCCGGAGGTCGGAAACTTCCGAAAGGCCGAGCAGAAGCCGACCGCCTCGGTCATGATCCGAGCGGGGGCCTCGGCTGGCCGCAATGCCGCTTCTTCGATCCGTCACCTCGTCGCCTCGGCCGTGCCGGGGCTTGATGTCGGTGACGTAACCATTCTCGATTCCGCCGGCCAGCTTCTCGCCTCCGGCGACGAAGCCAGCAACAGCTCGCTCAACAAGTCGCTCTCCATCGTACAGAACGTCCAGGGTGAAGTTGAATCCAATATCGACAAGGCGCTCGCACCGTTCCTTGGCATGGACAACTTCCGCTCCAGCGTTACCGCCGATCTCAACACCGACAGCCAGCAGATCCAGGAAACGGTCTACGATCCCGAGTCCAAGGTCGAGCGCTCCGTGCGCAGCACGAAGGAAGCGCAGCAGTCGCAACAGAAGCAGTCGGACAACGCCACGACGGTCGAACAGAACATCCCGCAGGCCGCCCCCGACTCCGGCGGCTCCAACGGACCGGAATCGCAGGACAAGTCCGACAAGAAGGAAGAGCAGACCAACTACGAGATCAACAGCAAGACCACGGCCACCACGCGCAACAGCTACAAGATCGAAAAGCTGTCCATCGCCGTCGTTGTGAACAAGGGGCGTATCGCCCAGATGGTCGGCGAACCTGCCGACCAGGCGAAAGTCGACGCCTACCTTGCCGAAATGCAGAAGATCGTCGCGTCCGCCGCCGGCATCAACGCCGAACGCGGCGACGTCGTCACGGTCACGGCCATGAGCTTCCTGGAGAACCAGCTCCTCGAGGAAACCGGCAGCGGCGTCCGCGTCATGGACATGCTGAGCCGCAATCTTGCAGGCATCATCAACTCGCTCGCCTTCGTCGCCGTCGCCTTCCTGGTGGTATGGATGGGCCTGCGTCCGATGATCCGCAGTGTGGCCGGCGGTGGCACCGCGGCGCTCGGCGACATGTCGCCCGAGAGCGCCGGTCTGGAACTGCCGGACTTCGCACCTGCTGTCGGCGCCGGCGCCGGCGGAGCTCTCATGGATGGCTTCGGCTCCGACTTCGGCTTCGACAGCACCGAAGATCTCCTCAGCCTGGGCGACGACGAAGGCAGCTTCAATCGCCGCGTCAAGGAAGGGCCGGAAAGGAAACTCTCCCGCATGGTCGAGATCAACGAGGAGCGCGCAGCGAAAATCCTCAGGAAATGGGCGGTCGAAAACGCCGCATAATCAAAAGGCCGGGAAACCGGCCTTTTCTTCGGACTGTATTTGAGGACGCGTGTATTGCTGGCTTCGTAACAGGTCAGCCAATACACGTTTTCGTGTTCTATATGACACTCAAAGATGAGTCCGCTCGCCTTTGACGCGAATCGCCTTGTCAGACGGCCTAGAATCAGCGTAACCCGGGCTTACTCAAGAGATAAAAGCGATGTGCGAATCAGCGCACGGAATTCGGCTAAAGTAAATCCCAAGAACTCGGAGATGGCGATATTTTGCTCATGTCGTAGTCTTGGATGATTCGCGGGCAGGTCGTATTTTGTTCAGTAGACCGCGAGTCTAGTATCTGTTGACACCGTTTCCAGGATGCAGGACTTGCCGATGGATATGCATATATTGCAAGCGCTTAGAAGCGACAAGCACACGGCGAATTTCGTTGGGATTGCCACGACGAACCTGTCTTCACGCGAAGAGCTGATCAATCAACTGCGCGATGTCTCTGGCACGGCAAGGTTGCAGCCGGGACTACGAGCGCTGACGGATTATGTCGGCGCCTCTCATTACCTGCTTGCCCGCGCCGATCTGGTGCAGGAAGCAGGTCTCGATTTCGTCGTTTCGTCCGATTGGCCTTTCGATCTCGTCACCAGCCTTGCCGGCACTTTCGTTGGCGGCTTTGCCCGCGCCACGGAACTGGAAAAATGCATGCAGCTTTTCCAGCCGACCTTTTCTATTCTTCCTGAGACGGCCGACGTGCCTGATGGTGCGAGCCGCCAATATTGCTCCCTCCTTTTCAACGTCGGGCGCTCGAGGCTCGCATTGATGTTCCTGTTCGACGACGGTTTCATCCTGTCGCAGGAGCGGCTGAGGGATGTGGGGCTCCTGACGGCCTATTTCGCGAGCTTCTTGCAATGCGGCGGCAGCAAGTCGGATCGCGAGTTCGAGCTGACCGAGCGCGAGCTGGAATGCCTGTTCTGGATTGCCGAGGGCAAGACGAGCGATGAAATCGCGATGATTCTCGGCATCTCGCGCAACACGATCAATAACTACATCACCA
This sequence comes from Rhizobium sp. S152, assembly GCF_030380735.1. GTDB lineage: Bacteria > Pseudomonadota > Alphaproteobacteria > Rhizobiales > Rhizobiaceae > Rhizobium. Next base: position 257,886 of record NZ_JAUDRZ010000008.1, read on the forward strand.
GCGTGATGCGTAAGACGGCCACGAAAACCCGCTCGGAAGCCATTGCTTTTGCGGTCCGGAATAATCTGGTCTGAGAGGCGGCGTCATGGAGTACGTAATGGGCAGATCGCTAGGCAATGCGGATATGGGTCGGACCGCTCGGACCAATAAGGTTACGAGCCGCTCGGACCTCTTTCCCCGGCTGATTGCCATGCAGAAGCTGGCCGATGCCCAGAACTTCGCAGTCTATCGGCTTAGCGGAGCCGGTCTACCCTCAAAGCAGCGGCTCATCTGCGAACTCGAGAACTGGGGGCCCGCCAATCCGGGCTTCGCCAAGGCCTTTGCGGATGCCTACGGCGACGCAATGATCGAACATCTCGACAAGTCTCTCCTGCCTTTGAGCTGGGCTGGCGGTCACGATCGCGCGGCGCCGGGCCTAGATGGCATCACACCTTTCATGTCGCGGCTGAAGGACGGCCTGCTGCCGTTTTCGGGCATTGCCTTTCCTGTCCGCCTCGGTGCCGTCGGAAACGGCTTCGTCGTCTTCTCCGGCGACGATATCGATCCGTCGAGCGACATGATCGTGGAACTGCATGCCCGCTCCTGCCAGATCATGATCGATCTGCTTTCGCTCGACGAGCGCCGTGCCGCCACCGCCGAAGCTTTGAGCGAACGCGAGATCGCTTGTCTGCAGCTTGCCGGCGATGGCCGCATAAGCGAAGAGATCGCCGACAGACTCGGGTTGTCGGTCCACACCGTCAACGCCTATCTCGGTTCTGCGACGATCAAGCTCGATTCGGTCAACCGTATCCAGGCGATCGCCAAGGCGATAAGGCTCGGCTACATCAGCTAAATGACGAGGTCGGCCGAATTTTCGTTCGGCCTGCTGTCAGTCTCGTGAGCGCATGGATCAGCTGGCCATAGCCTGCAATGGTTCGACATTGTAGCGCGACTGGCGGAGACTTTGCTCCAGGTAGGCCGTGTTCTCGTCGGGATCGTCCGACGCGTTCTGGAACGCGATATGATTGATCTCGATGCCCGCATGCTCCTCTGCAAGCGTAAGCTGCGCGTAGACAGTAACGCCGCGCGGCTTGATTTCGAGGTCGAGGACGACCTCGGGCTTACCTCCCCATTCCAATGTGTAGCTGCCTCCATGGCCGAAATTCACCGTCCCCGGGTGAAAGAAGAGCTCGGCCGCGGAGGAAACCAGATCGGATAGATTGCCATAATACTCGAAGCGCAAAAGGGAAATGAGGTCCGAAGCGTCCAGAAGCCGTAATTCGGTGGCAACCGGGCTGATCGCTTCAGCTAGGATTTTTTCACGCTGGGCAGAGTAGGGGCATTTTTTCATTCGACTTATCTTACCCGTTTGTTCTTTGCTTGCGCCGCGTAAACCCGATGAATGAGCTCCGCGACGGCCTTGTAAAATACAGACGGGATGACACTATCCACCGAGACTTGCGCAAACATGGAGCGTGCAAGTGGCGGATCTTCGAACACGGGAATGCCGTTGGTCTCGGCGATCTCCCTGATTTTCAATGCAATAAGGTCCTGGCCCTTAGCAACCACGATGGGCGCGTCGTTTTCCTCGCGCACATAACGCAACGCGACGGCGAAGTGAGTCGGGTTGGCGATCACCATGGTGGCGCGCGGCACGTTGCCCATCATGCGGCGCCTTGCGCGGTCGCGCATGAGCGAGCGCTGGCGGCTCTTGACGAAAGGGTCACCCTGCGACTGCTTGTTCTCCTCCTTCACTTCGTGGCGGGTCATCTTCAACTCGGTGAACCAGTGGTAGCGGGTCCAGAAGAAGTCGGCGATAGCGACGATGGCGGTGGCGAACAGCACGACGATCGTGATCTTGCGCATCGCCGACATCATGTGGGTGAAGATCGTCGAGGGATCGGAGAACATCGCATCGATCGCGCCGAAATACTCGCTTTTCAGCACGAAAAAGATGATGACGCCGACAATAACGATCTTCGCCAGCGACTTGCCGAACTCGATCAGGCCCGGCAGGCTGAAGATGCGGGTCCAGCCCTTGGCCGGCGAGATGCGCGAGACCTGGGGACGAATGCGCTCGAGCACCGGTGTCGGCAAATGCTGGGAGATCGAGGCGATGAGCCCGAAGGACATGAAGAGAAGAAAGGCCGGGGTCAGCAACGCGCCACATACCCATCCGAGATGGATGAAGAGTGAAAGCACATCCGGGCCGGTTTCGATCTTCCACTGATCCGGCTGCTCGAAGATGTCCTTCAGCTCCGCGCCTACCTTGAGCATGCCGTCTGGCAGGAAGAAGATGATGTAGACGAAGGTGGCGAGAACGGTGGCGAAAAGCGGCACTTCGCGTGAGAAGGGTAGGTTGCCTTTCTCGGCAGCGTCGCCTTTCTTTTTCGCTGTAGGATCTTCTGTTTTGCTGTCCTTGTCGTCGTCAGCCAACGGCGAGGCCCTCCATCAAATGAAACGGCCGCGGCAATGCGCGGCCTTTTCCAAAGGGTATCTCTCTTTTGCCGCCACGATCAACCGTGGCGCGGGAGTGCAGGGGCTTCGTGCACAACAACAGCGGCTTAAGCCGCCGCCGCACCTTCGCCCTCGGTTTCCTTGAGCTGGATCTGGCCAGAATTGGACAACCGAATCGCTTCCTGGGCGATCGCGCGGCGCGCGATGGCGATCTCGCGTGGATTGATTCCGGTCGTGCCGCTCTGCAGATCCGATTCGATCATTCTGCGCTGACGCGGGCTGATCGAGGCGAGGACCGTCTCGCGCATTTCCGCGGAGGATCCGCGCAGCGACATGGTCAGGATATCTGCCGAGACGTCGTTCAGCAGCATGACGCGGCTGCGCTGCGGGATGAGCAGGAGGTCTTCGAAGAGGAAGATCTTCGGGCGAACCTTGTTGACCGATTCGCGGCTGATCGATTCGAGCGAGGTGAGCAGGGTATCGACCTGCGGCTTGTCCATCTCGTTCATCAGTTCGGCGACCTTCGTCGAGCCGATCGAGTTCTTCTCGGCGTCGATTTCGGCGAGCAGGTTCACGACCTGCTTTTCGATGATCTGTGCGGCCTTGGGGCTGACGGACTTCAGGTTGACTGTACGGTTCATGATGTCGGCGCGCCGGCCGTCGGGGATCTGCATCAGCACCTTGGCGCCGAAGGACGATGGCATCATGGAAAGGATGTAGGCGACGGTCTGCGGATGTTCGCGCAGCAGGAACTTGCCGATAAAGGCCGGGTCGCCTTCGCCGAGTCGATCCCAAATGGAGGTTTCGTAGGCCTGGAAGGTTGTGCGGCGTCCGAGCAGGCTGTCGACCTCGTCGGGGGTCAGGCCCTCTTCAAGAATGCTTTCGATCGCCTTGGCGTTGTCCATGAGGCCGGCACCCTCGGTGAACAGGTCCTCGAACTCTGCGACGAGTCCGAGGAGTTCATCCGGGGGGATGGCGCGCAGCGTCTGAGCCGATCCGATGATCGTCTGCAGCTCGGCCTGCGTGAAATATTTCAACAGCCTGCCAGCAACCCCTTTCCCCATGGCGAGGAGTACGGCCGCTGCTTTCTCAGCCTGGGTCAACGGTTTCTCGGCAAGAGCGCCGCCGAAATCGTCAAAGTCCATCATGGTCTAACCTCTCCGTCCCTACACCGGGATCAGGCTTTTTTCGTACTCAGAACTTCTATCAGTTTGACACCGAAACGGGTGTCGTCATTCTCCAGGACGGTAATCTCGCCGCGTCCGATCTTGCGGCCGTTTACCATGATTTCGACCGGCTCGCCGATCTTCTTGTCGAGCGCGATGGTCGCGCCTTCGTTGAGATTCATCAACCCCGAAACCTGCATGCGGCTGCTGCCGAGCATGATCTGCACATCGATCGGGATGTCCATGATCAGGTCGAGGTTCGACTGCATGGCACTGCCGAGCGGCGCGGGTTCCGAGGGGGACGCGCCGAACGACGTATCGCCGAAATCCGAAGAGCCGCCGAAGTCGGATGTGCCACCGAAATCGGAGCCGCCGAAGGCCGTGTCGGCGCTGTCGTCGAGGCCGCCAAAGGCCGAAAGGTCGGTGCCGCCGCTGAATGCGTCGGAATCGCCGAGGTCGGGCAGGCCGCCGTCGGAATCTGTCTTCAGAACGCCGCGCAGATCGTCGATGGCCTGGTCGAGTTCGGCTTCATTGCCGGGCAGGTCCATCGAAAGGTCGTCGTTCTTTGGTGTTTTCTTCGTCGCCATGAAATCACTATTCCAGTTGAAACTTGCCTCAAGCTGCCGTCCGGCAGATCGGTGGAAAATGCCTCAATTCATCAAGTGGCGGATGAGCTCGTCATCCGAACTAATCGTATCCTTCACACGGACGGTATAATTCTCGCCCGAACGCCCGAACTCGCACACATACAACTCCTTGCTGTTGGCGCTGACATCGACGCGAACGTCGCCAATATCGTGAAATGGGATCACGTCGCCTGCCGCAAGTTTGGAGATCGTCCGCAGTGTCAGGTCCTGCAGCCGGATCTTGGCATCGAGCGTGACGTTTGAACGGCGGACCTGTTCGCTCAGCTGGTCGGTCCACTCGGCTGATTTGGCGGACTGGTTCTTCGCCTTCGGTGCCGCGACCGTCGTCTTGAGGAGAGCGGCCTGGGGCACGACGAGCGCAAAATCGGATGTGATGCCAGCGAGCGTGATTGACATGTTGATCGTCGCGGCGAACTCGTCGGCCTTGTCGTCGGTCGGCTTCGGCCGCTCCTCGCCCGCATGCGGCGGCTCCAGCGTCGGTTCGAAACCGCCGGGCGCGTTGACGGCGGAGCGCAGCACGTTGGCGATCTTGTCGAACACGGTAACGGCGAGATCCCGCTCGATGACCGAAAGCAGCCGGTCGGCCGGCGGCTCGATGGTCTCGGGCGTTGCGCCCAGCAGATGCTCCATCAGTGTGATGATGAAGCCGTTGCCGCAGGACAGCGTGATATTCTGCGACCAGTTGCGCAATGTCGCGTCGACCAGCGTGATGTTGTCGCCGAGGTCGGCGATCAGGTCGTTCTTGTAGCCGCTGTCGCAGCCGAGATAGGCGACGGCGACGTCGACATCCGTCTCGCTCTTGATGACATCGGGCAGGAACTCGCTGTAGACGAGGCCGAAAGCCGCACAGATCTTGTCGATCGTCGCCTTGTCGCCGAGCCTGCCGGTCAGCTTTGCGAGGAGGGCATCGTCCATCGGGGAGTTGCTTTGAGCGCTCATATCCTTATGCCGCCTTGTTCTCGCCGCCCGGGTTCATCATTTCCTGCTCGACCGAGTCGATCGACGGCCGCTCGTAGTTGGAGATCGTCTTGCGTCCGTATTCGAGCGCGACCTGCGGAACCGAGCCGTTCATGTAGGCCAGCAGGGTTTGCTTGACTATGATGTAGAGGCGGTGCTGCTTGTTGCGGACGATCTTGATCTGTGAGGTCAACGGGTTACACAGGCAATAGGACAGAAAGATACCGAGCATCGTGCCGACGAGAGCGGCACCGATCAGGCCGCCGAGCACCTCCGGCGACTCGTTGATCTTGGCCATGGCCTTGATGACGCCGAGAACGGCGGCGATGATACCGATGGCCGGAAAGCTGTCGCCGACTGCCGTTATCGAATGATACGGCTTCATCTTGTCGTGCATCATCGTTTCGATTTCCTCGTCCATCAGCGCCTCGATCTCGTGGCTGCGGGCGTTGCCGATGATGATGAGCCGAACATAATCGCATATGAAGGACGTAAGCTCTTTGTTCTTGAGCACTGTTGGAGCCGACTGGAAGATCGGGGATTCGTCTGGATTGTCGATATGGGCTTCGATCTCGTTGCGCGACTTGGTGCGCAGGTCGCGCATCAGCGAGTAAAGAACGCCAAGCACATCGAGATAATGACGCTCTTTCGGGACCGCGTGCTTAAATGCTTCGGCAATTGCCTTGCCCGAATCCTTTACGACTTTCAGCGGGTTGCCCATGATGAAGGCGCCGACGCCCGCGCCACCGATGATCACCAGTTCGAACGGCTGGATGAGCGCTTGCACATGCCCGCCCATCGCCATGAAGCCACCAATAATGCAGCCGACGGTAATTACAAATCCGATAATGATATTCATCGTCAGTCCAAACCCGATCGTTATTTTCAACTGAAGGGATAGGGCTGCTGGCTTGCGTGAGGCTGATGGTTGGCCGCCCGCGTCGGGCTTTCTCGGTACCAGTTTCGCGCAAGGAACCGTTGGCAGATTGAGGAAGACGAATGGGCACCCGTGCCTGTTTTTGACATGCCGTCTTAGCGAGATCCGAGTTCGAATTCCACGAAACCGGCTTCGTTCCGTTCATCGCCAATGCCAGGAGCCTACCGAGATGCAATCCGGTCTTTATGTTTCACTGTCGTCGCAGATCGCACTCGAACGTCGCCTCACCACCATCGCCGACAACATGGCGAACGTGAACACGACGGGCTTCCGCGCTACCGAGGTGAAATTCGACGAGATGCTGGGCAACACCGGCAACAAGATCAATGCCAAGGTTGCTTACGTGTCTCAAGGCAACGACTACCTTTCCGGCGACAACGGCGAACTGCAGCAGACCGGCAACATGCTCGACTTCGCTGTCAAGGGCGATGCCTGGTTCGCGCTCGAGACGCCTGCCGGCCGCGTCTTGACGAAGGACGGCCGTTTTACGATGACCGACAATGGCCAGCTGGTTTCCGTTCGCGGCTATCCTGTACTCGATGCCGGCGGCGCTCCGATCCAGCTGAATACGGCGGGCGGCGAGCCGAAGGTTGGCTCCGATGGTCTCATGTATCAGGACGGCAAGCAGATCGGCTCCCTCGGCCTTTTCGAGGCCGATATCAGCAAGGGCTATCTGCGTTACGAAAACAGCGGCATCATGACGACCCAGGCGCCGCAGGCCGTGACCGACCGCTTCAACGTTGGCGTTCGTCAGGGCTATGTCGAGAATTCCAACGTCAACGCGATGCGCGAAATCACGCAGCTGATCGAAGTCAACCGCGCGTTCGAGAGCATGACGTCGCTCAGCAAGGACAGCGAAGCCTCCTTCAGCGAAGCGATCAAGACGCTTGGCGGCAGCCGCTAGCGGAGTTAGCCGATGAGCCATACTCCGCTTTCCGAAAGCGTTCTTTCACCGAAGCTCCCGCATCTGGCGAGCCTGGTCGCGCGCTACACCAGTCCGGATTTTCTGGTTGCCCCCGGCGGCCACGTACAGACGATCGCCGCCGGCCACTACACGGTGAGCGGCCTCTCGCGGCATGTGCGGCTGGGCGAATTCGTGGCGCACAAATCGGCGACCGGTGTCCATCTCGGCGAAGTCGTTCGCGTCGAGCCGGAACTCACTTACGTCTGCCCGATCGAACCCGGCGAGCCGATCGGTATCCACGACACCGTCATTCGCAAGGGTGCGTTCCGCATCTCGCCGGATGACAGCTGGTGCGGCCGCACGATCAGCTCTCTCTGCGAGCCCATTGATGGCCTCGGGCCCATCGTCGATGGCCTCAGCCGACGCTCGATCTCCAATACCGCGCCACCTTCAATGACGCGAAAGCGCGTCGAAACGGGCTTCAAGACCGGCGTGCGCGCCATCGATCTCTTCTCGCCGCTCTGCCTTGGCCAGCGTCTGGGCATTTTCGCCGGCTCCGGCGTCGGCAAGTCCACGCTTCTGTCGATGCTTGCCCGTGCGCACGCCTTCGACAAGGTGGTGATCGCGCTCGTCGGTGAACGCGGTCGCGAAGTGCGTGAATTCATCGAGGATACGCTCGGCGAGGACATGAAGAAGTCGATCGCCGTCGTCGCCACCAGCGACGAAAGCCCGATGCTGCGCAAGATGGCGCCGCTGACCGCGGTGACGATCGCCGAGCACTTCCGCGATCAGGGCGACAACGTGCTTCTGATCATCGACAGTGTCACGCGCTTCGCCCACGCAATCCGCGAAGTGGCGACCGCTTCCGGCGAGCCACCGATCGCGCGCGGTTATCCGGCGTCCGTCTTCACCGAACTGCCGCGCCTGCTCGAGCGCGCCGGTCCCGGTCCTGAAGGCACCGGCACCATCACCGCTATCATCTCGATCCTCGTTGACGGTGACAATCACAACGATCCGATCGCCGACTCGACCCGCGGCATTCTCGACGGCCATCTCGTCTTGCAGCGCAGCCTCGCCGAGGAGGGCCGCTATCCGCCGATCGATCCGCTGGCCTCGATCTCGCGTCTCGCTCGCAAGGCCTGGACGCCGGACCAGGAGAAGCTCGTGTCGCGGTTGAAGACGCTTATTCACCGCTTCGAGGAGACGCGCGACCTTCGTCTGATTGGTGGCTACCGGCAGGGCGCCGACCCGGATCTCGACATGGCCGTCAAGCAGGTGCCGATTATCTATGACGTCCTCAAGCAATCACCGGGCGAACCCGGTTCTCCTGATTCCTTCGCCGACCTTGCCACCGCTTTGAAGGCTGCCGCCGGCATCGGTAACCAGCCTGTCCGCAGATAGAAAGATAGACCGTGACCAATTTCGACGACGATGATGAGAGAATTGCGCCGCTGAAGCCCGAAGCCCGGCGAAAGTCGGTCGTGCTCGATCGCGCAATGACCGTCGCCGGGCTGGTGCTCGCAGGCGCAGCCGCATTCTTTCCCTGGTACGTCTTCTTCAACGAAGACAAGTTCGGCATCAATGTCGCCCAGGGGGAACGTACTCGCGATCTTCCGAACTGGCCGGCCCGCAACGTCTTCAGCGTTTCGCCACTGGCGATGGTCAACAAGAACCCGGACGGAAACAAGCCCGAGCTGCCGTTCGATCCGTTGACCACGGCGACCGTATCGAACATCGGCAAGGAGGACGACAAGGGGCCGCCGGCGACGGAGCAACCTTTCCCCGGCAAGTCCGGCTTCCGCTTGCTGCACGTCTCGAACGGCCGTGCGCTGATCGAGGATCCGTCGGGCATGTACGTGGTGCGCGTCGGCTCCATCCTGCCCGACCAGAGCCGTCTGGCGACGCTCGAGCAGCGCGACGGCAAATGGGTGATCGTGACGTCTAAGGGCGACGTCTACTAGGGCTTGGCCAGTGATGCGCGCCGTTCATCATCAAGGCTCCGTCGGACCTTCCGCCGGAGCCTTTTCTTTGCCGCCGGCTTTTGGGCCACCGCCGTCAAAGCCGGATCATCCGTAAGTCTGACGCAAGATTACCGCCGTAGGTTCGCCTCAGTAAAAACGGAGAGTTCCCATGCAACCGATTCAACTGTTCGACTTGGCCTCGCGGCAGGCGGAATGGCTGACGATTCGTCAGGAAGTCGTTGCCGGCAACATCGCGAACGCCAACACGCCGAAATACCGCGCCAAGGACATCACGCCCTTTCAGTCGGTTCTGGACAAATCCGACGTGACGATGGCGCGCACCAATGCCGCGCATCTGACCGGCAACGATCTCAACACGAAGGGCGATATCGACGTCAAGGACGCCGCGCTCGACCAGGAGATCGGTGTCCAGGAATCGGGCAACACGGTGGGCCTGGCAGAAGAACTCTCCAAGTCCGGTGAAATCAAGCGCCAATACGAGCTCAACACCTCGCTGGTCAGCTCCTTCAATCGACTGATGCTCATGACGGTGAAGACGTAATCATGGATCCTTTGACCGCAGCCTCGAAAATCGCAGCGTCCGGTCTGGAAGCGCAATCCACGCGCCTCCGGATCGTGTCGGAGAACATCGCGAACGCCCGTTCTACCGGCGACACGCCCGGCGCCGATCCCTATCGTCGCAAGACCATTACCTTCGGCGAGACCATGGACCGCACCACCGGCATCAAGACCGTCAACGTCAAGAAGCTCGGTGTCGACGAGTCCAAGTTCAGCACGGAATATGATCCAACCAATCCAGCAGCCGATGCGAAGGGTGTGGTCAAGATGCCCAACGTCAACATGCTGATCGAGATGGGCGACATGCGCGAAGCCAATCGCTCCTACGACGCCAATCTCCAGACCATCAAGCAAACCCGCGATCTCGTCTCCGCGACAATCGACCTTCTGAAGAGCCAGTAATGATCAACAGCGTCAACAATATCAGCTCCCTGTCGATGACCCGCGGCCTCGCCGCGATCGAGCCGGGCAAGTCCGCCGCCTCCTCGGCGGCCGAAAGCGCTGCCAACGACGGCAGCTTCAGCGCTGTGCTGAGCAACGTCGCGAGCGGCGCCGTCAGCACGCTGAAAAATGCCGAAGCAATGTCCTTCGCGGGCATCCAGGGCTCCGCCACCACGCGCGAAGTCGTCGATGCCGTCATGCAGGCGCAGCAGACGCTTCAGACCGCCATTGCCCTTCGCGACAAGGTCGTCACGGCCTTTCTCGATGTCACCCGGATGCAGATTTAGTTGATTTGAGGACGAAGCCATGAGAGCTCTAGCTATTGCTGCGACGGGTATGGATGCCCAGCAGACCAATCTTGAAGTCATCGCGAACAACATCGCGAACATCAACACCACGGGTTTCAAGCGCGCCCGCGCCGAATTCACCGATCTGCTCTATCAGACCGAGCGCGCCAAGGGCGTGTCGAACCGCGCCAACCAGGCGATCGTTCCCGAGGGCGCCAACATCGGTCTCGGTGTCCAGACGTCGGCCGTGCGTAACCTGCATATTCAGGGCGAACTCGCACAGACCGGCAACGATCTCGACCTGGCCATCGTCGGTCGCGGCTTCTTCCAGATTCAGTCGACGGACGGCACGACGGTCTATACCCGCGCCGGCGCGCTGAACAAGAACGAGACCGGCCAGATCGTCACGGTCGACGGCTACACCGTCGCTCCAAATATCACCATCCCGCAGGGCTCGACCGAGCTCACCGTCAGCCGCTCCGGCGAAGTTTCCGCGAAGCTTCCTGGCGCCACGGATCCGACGGTCCTCGGCCAGCTGCAGATCGCCGACTTTGTCAACGAGGCCGGTCTCCAGCCGCTCGGCGACAACCTCTACGCCCAGACGCCGGCCTCCGGCGATCCCGTCGTCGGCACACCCGATGAAAACAGCATGGGCTACCTGAAGCAGGGCTACCTGGAATCGTCGAACGTCGATCCCGTCAAGGAAATCACCGAGCTGATCTCCGCCCAGCGTGCCTATGAAATGAACTCCAAGGTCATCACCACCGCCGACGAAATGGCCTCCATCGTCAGCAAGAACCTGAAGTAGCAGGGAAGGGCCGAAACATGATGTTTTGCCGGGTCAGAAGCATTCTCCGACGGGCCGCACCAGCGGCGATCGCGCTCCTCGCGTTCGCCTCGGCTCCGGTATCCGCGACCGAGATGGGCTATGCCGTGGTTCCGACCACGACCATCTACCCCGGCGAAACAGTGTCCGGCGACCGCCTCCAGGAAGTCGAGGTCACCAATCCGAACCTCAAGGGCGACTACGCCAAGTCGATCGGCCAGGTTTCCGGCATGATTTCCAAGCGCACGCTGCTGCCCGGCCGCACGATCTCTGTCTCGGCCTTGCGCGAGCCCTACACCGTCACGCGCGGCTCTTCGATCCGCATGATCTTCACGGTTGGCGAGATGACGATCTCGGCGGCCGGATCACCGCTTGAGGACGGCATGACCGGCCAGCTCATCCGCGTCCGCAACATGGATTCGGGTGTGATCGTCAGCGGCACCGTACTCAAGGACGGCACCATCCACGTGGCTACAAAATGAAGATATTGTTTCGTCTTTTCATAGCGCTCGTCTTCCTGGCGCCGAATTTCCTGGCTGTTGCGCCCGCCTCGGCCATGTCCTCGCGTATCAAGGATATCGCTTCCCTGCAGTCGGGACGTGACAACCAGCTGATCGGTTACGGCTTGATCGTAGGCCTGCAGGGGACCGGTGACGGTTTCCGCGCGTCGCCGTTTACCGAACAGTCGATGCGCGCCATGCTGCAGAATCTCGGTATCTCCACGCAGGGCGGCCAGTCCAATGCGAAGAACACGGCGGCCGTCATGGTCACGGCCAATCTGCCGCCCTTCGCCAGTCCCGGCAGCCGGCTCGACGTCAACGTCAGCTCGCTCGGCGACGCTACCTCTTTGCGCGGCGGCACGCTCATCATGACATCGCTCTCCGGCGCCGATGGGCAGATCTATGCCGTTGCCCAGGGCTCCGTCGTTGTTTCCGGCTTCACGGCCCAGGGCCAGGCTGCGACCGTGACCGAAGGTGTCACCACCGCCGGTCGCGTTCCCGGCGGCGCGATCATCGAGCGCGAGCTGCCGTCCCGCTTCAAGGATTCCATCAATCTGGTGCTGCAGCTGCGCAATCCGGATTTCTCGACCGCGGTGCGTATCGCCGATGTCGTCAACGGTTATGCCCGGTCCCGCTTCGGCGGTCCGGTCGCCGACGCGAAGGACGCCCAGGAAGTCATCGTCCAGAAGCCGCGCGAGGCCGACCTGACCCGCCTGATGGCCGATATCGAAAATCTGATCGTCGAGACGGACACTCCGGCCAAGGTCGTGGTCAACGAAAGAACAGGCACCATCGTCATCGGTGCCGACGTCCGCGTCTCCCCGGTCGCCGTCAGCTATGGTACGCTCACGGTCCAGGTGACCGAGACGCCGCAGATCATCCAGCCCGAACCCTTCTCGCGCGGCGAGACGGCGGTACAGCCGCAGACGGATATCTCCGCGCTGAAGACCGGCGGCAAGGTGGCATTGCTTGATGGTCCCGATCTCAAGACGTTGGTGGCCGGCCTCAACAATATCGGCGTCAAGCCGGATGGCATCATCGCGATCCTCCAAGGGATCAAATCAGCCGGGGCGCTGCAGGCGGAGCTTGTGCTGCAATGATGAAGATCCTGGATCCTAAAATGTCTGTCGTCGAACTGGCGCGGCGTCTCGCGCTGCCCGCCGCCGCCGTTGTCCTGCTGTCAATCCCCGGCGCATTCGCCCAGGAGGCGGAGGCGCCGGCCGGCGATGTCGTCTCTCAGGATGAGATCAAGCAATTCTGCACGAATATTGCCGACCCCGCGCGAGACCAGCGCTATCTGCTGCAGAAGCAGGAGCTGGAAAAGCTCAGGGCCGATGTCGATACCCGTATCGCCGAGATGGAAAAGCGCCGCGACGAATATCAGGACTGGCTGAAGCGTCGCGACACCTTCCTGAAGCAGGCGGAAGCCGGGCTCACGGACATCTACAAGAAAATGAAGCCGGACGCAGCCGCATCGCAGCTGCAGGAAGTCAAGATCGAGGTTGCGGCAGCCGTCATCATGCGGCTCAGCGCGCAGCAATCGAGCCTGATCCTCAACGAGATGGATCCGCAGAAGGCGGCCGTCATCGCCAACATCATCGCCAGCGCGTCCGATCCCAATACGTCGAAGGACCCCTCATGAAGAAGCGTTTCCCGGTCGCGATCGCTGCCGTCGCCGTTCTTGCCGGCTGCCAGTCTCCGCAGGCGATCAACGAGATCGGCCGCGCGCCGGCCATGAGCCCGATCGGCAGCGGCCTTGCCTATGGCCAGACGCAGCAGATGTCGATGTATCCGAAGCAGCCGCGCCAGGTCGCCCAGGGCTATTCGCTCTGGAGTGATTCCCAGGCGGCACTCTTCAAGGATGCCCGCGCGCTCAACATCGGCGACATCCTGACGGTCGATATCTCGATCAACGACAAGGGTTCGTTCGAAAACAACACCAACCGCAGCCGCACGAACAGCAGCGGCCTGAATTGGGATGCACAGGCCAACATCCTCGGCTGGAATCCGGCGTCGAAGACCGATGTGACCTACGGTTCCGACACCAGCACCGACGGCAAGGGCAAGATCGAGCGTACCGACAAGCTGCAGCTGATGGTCGCCGCCGTCGTGACTGGCATCCTCGAAAACGGCAATCTCGTCGTCAGCGGCTCTCAGGAGGTGCGCCTGAACCAAGAGCTCCGCATCCTCAACGTCGCCGGTATCGTTCGTCCGCAGGACGTGACGGCCGAAAACCAGATTTCCTACGAGAAGATCGCCGAGGCGCGCATTTCCTACGGTGGTCGCGGCCGCCTGATGGAGGTGCAGCAGCCACCGCGCGGCCAGCAGGCCGTCGATCTTCTCTCGCCGCTCTGAGGCTGAACCATGGCAGACGCAGAAGGCACGGAAGGCCAGCCGAAGAAAAAATCGGCCGCAATGATGACCATCATCGGCCTCGCCGTGCTGACGCTGCTCGGCGCCGGCGGCGGCTGGGTCGTTGGCGGCATGATCGCTCCCAACATCAAGGGTGCGCAGCAGGAAGAGCATGCCAAGGAGGCAAAGGCTGCCGAGGGCGAGAAGAAGGAAGGCGAGGCGGGACTGCCTCACATTTCCACCGAAGCCAACAATGTCGTGCAGCTCGAGCCGATCACCTCCAACCTGGCGTACCCCTCGGAGAATTGGGTTCGGCTTGAAGTCGCACTCCTTTTCAACGGTCCGCCGGATGTGAAGGTCGCCGAGGATATCCACCAGGATATCATGGCCTATATCCGCACCGTTTCCCTGCAGCAGATCGAGGGTCCGAGAGGCTTCGATTATCTTAGGGATGACATCCAGGAACGTGTTGACCTGCGCGCTCAGGGCCGCGTATCGAAGGTGATGTTCAGGACCTTCGTCATCGAATGATTCGATTCCTTCTCGTTTTCGCTGCCATGATGGCGGCACCGGAGCTGGCGCACGCCCAGCAACTGCCGACCGATCTTTTGAACCTACCGGTCGATGGCTCGGTGGCGGCGTGGATCATTCGCACCTTCGGCCTGCTGACCATTTTGTCGGTCGCGCCCGGCATCCTGATCATGGTGACGAGCTTTCCTCGTTTCATCATCGCTTTTTCCATTCTTCGCAGTGGCATGGGCCTATCGACGACCCCGTCGAACATGATCCTGCTGTCGCTGTCGCTGTTCATGACTTTCTACGTCATGCAGCCGACCTTCAATCAGGCCTGGCAGAGCGGCGTCCAGCCGTTGCTGTCCAACCAGATCAACGAGCAGCAGGCTGTCGAGCGCATCGCCGAGCCTTTCCGCACCTTCATGGCCAACAACACCCGCGACAAGGACATGGCGCTGTTCGTCGACCTCGCCCGCGAGCGCGGCCAGGATGTCCAGACGGGGGAGAAGATCGATTATCGTGTTCTGCTGCCGGCCTTCATGATCTCCGAGATCCGCCGCGGCTTCGAAATCGGTTTCCTCGTGGTCCTGCCGTTCCTCGTCATCGACCTGATCGTCGCCACCATCACAATGGCCATGGGCATGATGATGTTGCCGCCCACCTCGATCTCCCTGCCGTTCAAGATCCTATTCTTCGTTCTGATCGATGGCTGGAATCTGCTCGTCGGCAGTCTGGTGCGATCCTTCCACTAACGCGGCCTTTGGCGCACACGCCTGAGTGCGACGCGTGGTGTCACCCGTCGCCTTGCGCTCGTTACTGTCATTTGCCTTAATCAGCCAAAACAGAGCCCCGCCGGCGTGCCGGCGGGGCTCTGTCATGAGGGTATACCGAAGAACGTTAGTCCAGCGAGACGAAAGGCTCCGTACGCGCCGGCAGCGCCGGTACCGCGATATGATCCGGGCCAAGACCCTGCTTCGCGCGCTCGATCATCAGCTCGTAGGCCTTTTCCAGATGCTGACGGAAGCGGTCTGAATCGAACAGCGGCATGATGCCTGCGTTCTGCTTCAGTCGCTGCCTGTAGCCGTTCAAGCGCTCAGGGTCCTGAGCCAGCCCGACTGCCATGTCTTCGTAGGCCTGGAGATCGGCGGCAACCAACTCCGGCAGGCCTACGGCGTTCAAGAGGCTTTCGCTGACGCGTGAAGCGAAATTGGTACCCTTCACCGTAAGCACCGGCAGGCCGCCCCAAAGCTGTTCGGA
Organism: Rhizobium sp. S152; assembly: GCF_030380735.1. Lineage (GTDB taxonomy): Bacteria > Pseudomonadota > Alphaproteobacteria > Rhizobiales > Rhizobiaceae > Rhizobium. Next base: position 273,649 of record NZ_JAUDRZ010000008.1, read on the forward strand.
CGTCGTCGTATGGCCGTTGACGGGGAAAGTGTCGATGCCGAGATCGGCAGCGCTCTGACGGTTGATGTGTTCCTGGTATTCGACGCGCTCGCAAAAGATCACGCGATCCGCACCGATACCTTGCTTGCTCATGTAGTTCACCATGTTGGTGCGCACCCGCGCCGACGACAACATGAGCCAAAGTACGCTGCCGGGTGTCCGCTTGAGGATATTGCACCAGACATCGAGCGTCTCGGCCGTGATCTTGCGGTTGGCGTTGAAAGAGGCGAACACGAAGGCATTCTCCGGAAGCCCGAGCTCAGCGCGCGACATCGGCTTCGGCCTCGGGCGGTTCGCCGTGTCGTTCGGCTGGTAGCTGTCCGGCATATGCACGAATTTCTCGTGGTAATGCGGCGCCGAGCTCATCGGCAGCACGAAGCGGTCGCCGATCGCGTAGTCGAGATCGATGTTGACGATGCTGCCGGGGAAGCCCAGCCACGCGACCTGGATGGGAGCTGCGCCGAAGTTGAGCACGTCCGGCCGCCCGCCGGCCGTGTAGCCCTTGAGATCGACAAGGATGTCGATCTGCTTCTCGCGGATCGCGGTGGCGGTCTCTTCATTCGACAGATCACGAATGGTGCAGACCTCGCCCCAAGCCGACCGGTCCGTCTTATTGGTCGCGATGTAATTTTCCGGTGTGTGGCAGAAGAGTGTGACTTCGAACCTGTCGCGGTCATGCAGTTCCAGAACGTTCTGCAGCAGCTTCATGGTGGCATGGTTTTCCCAGAAGTCGGACGACATGTAGCCGATACGAATCTTTTTGCCCCAGCTGTGCGGCACCGCCTTGCGGCGGGCGGCCAGCTGTTCCAGTGGCAGGTTCTTGAACGAGGCAAGCTGATTGAGCTTTTCGTCAGCGCACCAGTGAAGATGATAGAAGGGATTGTCCTTCTGCAGGATCGAATAATCTCCGCTCTCGATCATCTCGCGCACGGGCGCAAACAGCTTCTCGACCAGCTCGTAGTCGCAGACTTCGCGCGTGAAGACGAGATTGAGCAGGCGAAGCGCCGGAATATGCGGAAGCTTCTTGAACAGGTTCTGGACCAGCGTCCAGTTGGTGACGTCGACCAGTTCATCGCTGAGCAGGCGCACGGCCAGAACGACGTGCTCCGGATTGCTGCTCTCTGACAGGACTTTGCGATAGGGACTGATGAGATCCTTGCGTCCCTGCTTCAGGTGGATGGAGGCAAGAATATAGGCCAGGTCAGCCTCGTTGCGCGCGCGTTGCATGACGCGCAGACCGTTCAACAGCGCCTCCTCCTCGTTTCCGATCTCGTAGTACAGGAGTGCGGCTTCGCGGGTGTAGGCGGATTCCGGCTGGCTGTCCAAGCCACCTGCCAGAGCATAGGCGCTGGCCGCCTCGTTCTTGAAGCCCAGCTTGGCAAGGTTCTTGGCGAGCAACACATAGGTCTTAACGTCTTGCTGCGTGTCCACCAGCTTGTTCAAGATCTCCAGAGATTTGAGATACTGGCCCTTCTGGTAGTCCTTGGATGCTGCGGCAAAAGAGATGTTGGTGTTCAAGACCCCACTCCGTATCGGATTTCATAGAGAGGCGAGCACGAACCGAGCGCGATCGGACGGATTCGTTGCCTAGAATATTTCATTCTATGCACACGAAGCTTGCTTGAAACCGGTGAAACCCTCTGAACCCCCTGGAAAATAACGGGATTACGAACTGTTAACCACTCCCCTACCGGAACGCATTTCAGTAATTGTTTTAATCACTTCGCAATGAATGCCTGCGAAATTGACCCTCGACATGACGGGTTTGGCGGCCAGAATGATGGCGCCGAGTAGCATGAAGCTGGTCCGTCATCGCCGGTATAGAAGTCCGGTATGTCCTCCTTTTTTATCTCGTTCAGGGGACAGACTCATGACAAGCATTAACACAAACAACTCGGCGATGGCCGCACTCCAGACTCTGCGCAACGTCAACCAGGGTCTGACAGATACGCAGAAGGCCGTTTCGTCCGGCCTGCGCGTTGGCAAGGCTTCCGACAACGCTGCCTACTGGTCCATCGCCACCACCATGAAGTCCGACAACAAGGCCCTCTCGGCTGTTTCGGACGCACTCGGCATGGGTGCTGCCAAGCTCGACACAGCTTACACCGCTGTTGACAGCGCGATCGATATCGTCGGCGAAATCAAGGCCAAGCTGGTCGCTGCTTCTGAAAAGGGCGTCGACAAGGACAAGGTTCAGGACGAAATCACGCAGCTCCAGGCACAGCTTTACAGCGTTGCCCAGTCTGCTTCGTTCAACGGCGAGAACTGGGTCAACAACGCCGGCGGCACCGTCAGCGTCGTTTCCTCCTTCGTTCGCGGCACCGACGGCACCGTTTCGATCAAGACCACCGACTACGTTCTCGATGGCACCAACACGCTGTTTAACGGCGGCACCAGCGGTGGCATCCTGGGTGCTGATGGTACTGCATCGGACAAGTCGGTCTACAGCTTCACGATCGGTTCCACCACGACGCAGGGTGACATTGACGACCTGCTCACGGACGTCGAATCTGCTCTGAAGTCGATGACGACGCTCGGCTCGCAGCTCGGTTCGCTCCAGAGCCGCGTCGATATCCAGACCGACTTCGTATCGTCGCTGAGCGACTCGATCGACTCCGGTATTGGCCGTCTCGTCGACGCCGACATGGAAGAGGAATCTTCCAAGCTCAGTGCCCTGCAGACGCAGCAGCAGCTGGCTATCCAGTCGCTGTCGATCGCTAACTCCTCTTCGCAGAACATCCTCTCGCTGTTCCGCTAATAGACGGTCCGAGATCGTTACGAAAACAATGGCGGCCGGGTATTTCCCGGCCGCTAATATTTTAAGGATGGGTTAACGTGGCAGCTCCTAACCCACGGAATTTTATATTAATTTCCATTATCCAATTTAAGCTTTCTTAACCATATTGGGGTTTTATGTGCTCATCGAAACGGTGAGTTGACCCTGCCAAGGAGCGGTCAACAGGCATGACGCTGACCACCGTTCCCGGTAGAAAACCCGGAATGTCCCTTCATATCAATTCTGCCAAAGGGGCAAATTAGATGACCAGCATTCTGACCAACAATTCCGCAATGGCCGCGCTCCAGACGTTGCGCAGCGTCAACAGCGACCTGTCGACGACTCAGGGCCGCGTGTCTTCCGGCCTGCGCGTTGGCAAGGCTTCCGACAACGCTGCCTACTGGTCCATCGCCACCACCATGAAGTCCGACAACAAGGCCCTCTCGGCTGTTTCGGACGCACTCGGCATGGGTGCCGCAAAGATTGATACGGCTTACACCGCTGTTGACAGCGCCATCGACCTGGTTGGCGAAATCAAGGCCAAGCTGGTTGCTGCCTCTGAAAAGGGCGTCGACAAGGGTAAGGTTCAGGACGAAATCACGCAGCTCCAGGCACAGCTTTACAGCGTTGCCCAGTCTGCTTCGTTCAACGGCGAAAACTGGGTCAACAATGCCGGCGGCACCGTCAGCGTCGTTTCCTCCTTCGTTCGCGGCACCGACGGCACCGTTTCGATCAAGACCACCGACTACGTTCTCGACGCCACGAACACGCTGTTCAACGGTGGCACCGAAGGCGGCATCCTGGGTGCCACCGGCGTTGCATCGGACAAGTCGGTTTATGGCTTCACGATCGGCTCCACCACGACGCAGGCCGAAATCGACAATCTGCTCACGGACGTCGAATCTGCTCTGAAGTCGATGACGACGCTCGGCTCGCAGCTCGGTTCGCTCCAGAGCCGCGTCGAAATCCAGACCGACTTCGTATCGTCGCTGAGCGACTCGATCGACTCCGGTATTGGCCGTCTTGTCGACGCCGACATGGAAGAGGAATCTTCCAAGCTCAGCGCCCTGCAGACGCAGCAGCAGCTGGCGGTTCAGTCGCTGTCGATCGCGAACTCCTCTTCGCAGAACATCCTGTCGCTGTTCCGCAGCTAATAATCGGAGCGCCCGATGGCGCTCTGAAAAGCTTGGATCGCCGGTCTTTCCGGCTGTTGCAATCGAAAGCCGTGCTCACCCGAGCACGGCTTTTTTCGTGCGTTAACCTTTTGTTAACCGAACTGCTGTCTTTTGCGGTCAGCGAAACGGTATGTTAACCAAACTTAAGAAGCGGTTAGCAGGCATGAAGCTGATTTCCGTTACCGGTAACCGACCGGAATGTCCCTTTTAAAATTTGCCATCAAGGGGCGATCTTTTCATGACGAGTATTTTGACGAACGTCGCGGCGATGTCCGCGCTGCAGACTCTTCGCGGCATCAACAGCAACCTTCAGGACACGCAGGGGCGGGTATCTTCCGGCTATCGCGTCGCCGAAGCCAAGGACAATGCCGCATACTGGTCGATCGCTACCACGATGCGTTCCGACAACAAGGCTCTGTCCGCCGTCTCGGATGCCCTCGGATTGGGCGCGGCCAAGGTTGATACGGCTTACTCCGCGCTCGACAGCGCGATCGATATCGTTACGGAGATCAAGGCAAAGATCGTAGCCGCAACGGAAAAGGGCGTCGACAAGGCGAAGATCCAGGATGAGATTGGCCAGCTTCAGCAACAGTTGCTGAGCGTGGCGCAATCCGCGTCGTTCTCCGGTGAAAATTGGGTCGCCGGTAACACGACAAAGAGCGTGGTCTCATCCTTCGTGCGCGACGCGAATGGCGAAGTTTCCGTCAAGACGACGGAATATGTTCTGAACGACGCGTCCAGCGGTAATGTTCTGTTCGGAATGACGAGCGTTGGGGGAATCGATACCGAAACCGGCATCATCGGCACTTCCTATGCCAGCGTTGGCTCCATTTTTGAGATGGATATCAATACGTTCAGCGTGGACGATATCAACGTGGCGTTGACGACGGTCGAGTCCGGTCTAGGCGCCCTGACCAAGGCGGCATCGCAGCTGGGTTCCATCTCGACCCGCATCGACCTGCAGGAGAGCTTTGTCTCCAACTTGAGCGACTCGATCGACTCGGGCGTGGGGCGTCTTGTTGATGCCGACATGGAAGAGGAATCCAGCAAACTGACGGCGCTGCAGACGCAGCAGCAGTTGGCAATCCAGTCGCTGTCGATCGCGAATTCGAGCGCCCAGAACGTTCTCACGCTCTTCCAGAACTGATAGCGAATGGCCGCAGGCGGCAACGCCTGATATACGAAAGCATACGGAAAGCCGCACTCTTGCGATGCGGCTTTCTCTTTGTTTTTGAAACATTATTCAAGATTGCGCGAAGCTTGCGGCGCTGGTCCTCTGGCTCTTGCGGACCCGGCATCGCTTGTTTACCTTCGCTTAACAGTTGATTTGTTTTCAGCGACAAGCCGGCTCGGGAAACCAGTCGGCGGGCATGACGCCAGGTCAGTCGCTGCCGGTAGTCCGGTCTTTCCCTCGCATCCCATTAAGAGCTTAACGATGACCTATAGAATTTCGAGCGCCGGGCAGGTCAATGCTCTGGCAGCACTGCGCATCATCAACAGGGATACCGCGACCGTACAGCAGCAGACCTCGTCCGGGGCCCGCGTCGAAACCGCTTCCGATGATGCGACCTACTGGTCCTATGCCAGCGTGATGCAATCGGACAGCAGTTCGCTCAACAATATTCACGATGCGCTCGGCGTCGGCGCTTCGAAGGTCGATACGGCTTATACCTCGATGAACAGCCTGATCGATCAGCTCGGCGATATCCGCTCCTTGCTTGTGAGCGCGCAGGAGGCGGGCGTCGACAAGAACAAGCTCAACACAACGTTGAGCGAACTCAAGAGCCAGATGCAGACGACGGTCCAGACGACCAACTTTGCCGGGGAGAATTGGCTGCTGAACCGCGACACGAACCTGCCCACCTCGCGTTCGGTCATCGGTGGTTTCGTGCGTGGTCCGAACGGCGACTACCAGATGCAGAACATCTCTTTCCCCGCCGGAGATACCGTCATGATCGACATGAACGATGCAAGCCGGGGCCTCCTGACCAAGGCGGTCAATGCCAATACCGACGACACCACGCCGGCTCGCAACTACTACCTGCTCAATGCCGGTTCTTCTGCCGGAGCGGCCGGAAACGAGATCGCGCTTGACAGCAATACGACCGACGAACAGTTGAAGGACATGCTCGGCGTTGTCGACCAGCTGCTCGGCACCCTGACGACGACGGCAGCTGGCCTTGGCATCATGAGTGCGCGTATCGACGACCGTGTTACCTATACAAAGAACATGGCCGATCTCACGGACAAGGGCCTCCATGCCCTGATCGATACCGATATGGACGAAGCCTCCGTTCGCCTCAAGTCGCTGCTCACGCAACAGCAGATGGGTACCGAAGCCGTCTCCATTTTGAACACGGCGGCAAGCAAGGTTCTGATCCTTCTGCAGTAATCGGGCATCGCCGTCAGCGTCAGGCGTTCTGGTGGCCTTCATCCTCGCGCAAGTTTGACCTCCTAGTTTCGAGCCGTGATGGCGCTGTGTGAAAATCGCGCCTGAGCGTTGTCTGATTGAAATGGGGCGCGGCATGTCGCAGTTGTCTGTTGGTACGAGGTGGTTTTTGTGAGCGCACAGCTTTCTCGCTACCTGAAGGATTTCGGCGAGCCGGTGGCGGTCATTCCTGCCGTGGAACCGGATGATCTCGCCGTCGACTTCGGCGTGCTGCTTGATTTGCCGCCGGCAGAGCCGGAAATCGACGTCGACGCCGAAAAGCAGGCCGCTCACGCGGCCGGACTTGCGGAAGCAACGGCGGCGCTGACGCAGAAGTACGAGGCCGAGGCCGAAACCATTGCGGCTGTGCACGAACGTCAGGTCGAAGAAATTCGCAACCAGTATGAGGTCGAGGCGGCGGCCTTGATTGCGACGCGACTCGAGTCCATCGCCGCAGAGATTGCCGAACTCGTCAGCGCCAGCGTCGCAAAGGTGTTGGCCCCTGTCATGACCGAGTTTCTGGTCGACAAGGCCGTTGCCGATCTTGCGGCCGAATTGCGGGCCGCGATCATGGAAGGGGATGCCGGCTGCGTCGCAGTCAGCGGTCCGACGGTGCTCTTCGAGGCATTGAAAAAGCAACTTGGCAAGAAGGCGGATCTTCTTCGTCACCATGAAACGGGCGATCTCGATCTGACTGCAGAACTTGGCGACGCTGTGCTTGTGACTCGCGTGTCCGCTTGGGCGACGAGCTTGAAGAAAGTTGTGGAATGAGTGAAAGCGAGAACCACCACCACGGCAAGAACGAAATCATCATCGTCAAGAAACATGGCGGTGGCGATCACGGCGGCGCGCATGGCGGCGCCTGGAAGATCGCCTATGCCGACTTCATGACAGCGATGATGGCCTTCTTCCTCGTCATGTGGCTCGTCAACGCCGCCAACGAGGAAACCAAGGCCTCCGTCGCGACATACTTCAATCCGATCAAGCTTGCCGATGAAAAGCCGACCGAGAAGGGCTTGAAGAAGCCGGTCGAGCAGGCGGATGGCGAAGAGAAGCAGGACAAGTCGAAGGAGAAAGAGGACGAGCCCACGACAGGCGCGTCGGCTGCCAACGGCGACGACCAGACCTCTACGTCAGGCGACCAGACAAACTATTCGGAGGCCGACTTCTTCGAAAATCCCTACTCCGTGCTTGCCGAGATCGCGCAAGAAGTGGGACAGCAGGCAAATGTCAGCGCCAAGGGCGAGGGCGGTGCGGCCGATTCCGGTCCGGCGACCGGCGCGGACGGCGGTGAGGCCTATCGCGATCCGTTCGATCCCGATTTCTGGACGAAGCAGGTCGAGGTCACTCATGCCGACAAGCGTGACCCGAACGCGGCCGATGCGGCGCAGGATTCCGTCGAGCTTGCCAAGGCCGAAGCGCAAAAATCCGAGGAGTTGACCAAACCCGCCGACGTTGAAAAGGCGGATGCCGAAAACTTGCCAGCTGAAAAGGAAGCCAAGGCGTCTGACGGCATTGCAACGCAGGAGGAGCTGGCGGCTGCGCAAAGCGAGGCAGTCAAGGCGGGCGGGCAAACTCCCCAGGCCAAGGCCGAGGAGAAGAAACAAGCTGACGAGCTTCAGAAGGAAATCGCCCAGCAGATCGGCGGCGTTGCCGGCAAGCTTGCGGAAGGCTTGACGGTCACGCCCGCGGAGGGCGGCCTTCTCGTCAGCCTCTCCGACCAGAGCGACGATTCCATGTTCAATGTCGGCTCGGCCGTTCCCCGCAAGGAGATGGTGTTGGCGATGGAGAAGATCGGTGAGGTCCTCAAGGACAAACCCGGCGCTATCGTGATACGCGGCCATACCGATGGTCGTCAGTACAAGGGTGAGAACGAGAACTGGCGGCTCTCCATGGACCGCGCCCAGGCGGCTTATTACATGATCGTACGCGGCGGCATGGCCGAAAAGCGCATCTCGCAGGTTTCGGGCTTCGCCGATCGCAAGCTTAAGGACGCGGCCGATCCGTTTAGCGCCTCCAACCGTCGCATCGAAATTCTGGTGCAGGCGGATCAGAGCTGACCATGGCCCGTCGTCACCGCCATCTGCTGCTTCTCCTTGCCGGTCTTGCCACCGCCCTTCCCGTGGCGGGCAGGGCGGAAGATCAGGAGAACGTCGAGCCCTACAAGATGCTGAGATCCCTGCAGTTCGTGCAGGACTCGGTGGTGCAGGGCGATCATTCGGCCGGTGAAATGCAGCGCTTCATGCTGAACACGATAGACCAGCGCTTGCGCACCGTTGATTTCTCCGTTTTCGAGGATGACCGCAACGTCGACGCCGCACTGATCTATGCGATGAGCGGCGGCAATCCGCAGACCCTGGAATATCTCGTCTCGCGCGACGTGAACGGCTATTTCGACAATCGCGTTACCGATGTCCTGCGCAAGTATCTGAGCGGCAAGGGTCTTCTCGTCGCCAAGAGCCTCGTGGAGACGGCGAACGAGTACAAGGACAAGAAGATCGGCCCTTATCTTGCGCTGGTCGGTGGTAATGTCACGATCGCCAAGAGCCCGCAGGAAGCGCTTAAGCTTTACGATCAGGCACGCCTCAACGAGCCGGGCACCATCGTCGAGGAGGCGGCGTTGCGCCGCTCGCTGGCGATCTGCGTCGATACCGGCCTGGTGGACAAGGGGCTCGATTATTCGCAGCGCTATGTGCGCCGCTTCCTCCACTCGCCCTACGCCAGCCAATTCGCCGATCTCTTCGTAAAGCTGCTGGTCGATCACGATCATCAGGTCAAGCCGGACGACGTCGTCGGCATTCTGAGTTTCATGGACGAAGCGCGCCAACGTGAGGTTTATCTGCGGATCGCACGCGCCGCCGCTATTGCTGGCAAGGGCGAATTGGCGCGCATGTCGGCGGGACGGGCGCAAGCTTTGTCTGGCGATGCCGGCAATGCCTTCGGTGCGCTCGCCGATTTCTATGGCGGCATGGCGGCGATCTCCACCGACAAGGTCGATGCGGCGGCCAAGGACATCAATACGATTGGCGACAATGAACTATCACCACGCGACAAGGCGCTCCGCGCCGCCGCGAGGGCCGTTGCCGAGCAGGTTCTACGCGCGCCGGATCCCGCAAGTTTGACGCAAGTATCCGCCCCTAAATCTAGCGGGCAAGAAATCACTTCTGGCCAGGAAAGTGCCTCGCCGATGGGGGAGGAGGGAGACGATCCTGGTGCGGTGGAAGCGGCATCCGTGCCCGCTTCCGGTGCGGAGGGGTTGCAGAATGGTGACCCTGCCTTCAGCTCATTTGTAACGTCAAGTCGGTCCCGGTTGGATGAGATCGACGGTCTGTTGAACAAAGAAAGCAATTGATATGATGGACATCAGCGTTTCGGGGGGAGCGTCTGGAGCGGAAGCCGCGGCGGCTGCCAAGGGCGGCCGTCAGGCGGTGAAAGGCAACGATGCCAGCGGCGGCGGATTTTCCGATGTTCTCGACAAGACCAATGGTGGCGGCGCAGGCGGCAAGAATGCCAATGCTTCCGCCAACGGACAGGCCGACGGCGTTGCCGAAAACGTTCAACCCGATGCGCAGCATGTGTCGCACAAGCCTGTTGCCAAGCCGGTCATCGATCTCAACGACAGCTCACTGAAAGCGCAGGCCGAGGCCGGCGCGAATGCGGGCAAGGCTGCGGAAAAGGCACCGGCGGACCACGTCAAGGCGAAACCTGGCAAGAGCAGCAAGACGAATGATGCCGATGAGATCGGCGACGAGCTTGCCGCGCATGTCGCCAAGGGCGGAAAACCGGGCAAGAACGGCCCCTCCGATGCCGATGATGCTGCTGCGAGCGACGATGACGCGGCAAGTGACGTGTTGAGCCTGCTCGTTCAGACACCGGTGGACGGCTCGGCAGGTGCAGCGATGGCGGCTGCCATGAATGGACAGAAGTTCGACGGCAAGGCGACCTCCGATATCAAGGAGAAGGCGCCGGCTGATGCAAAAACGAAGGACCAGCTCGTCTCGGATGTCGCAAGTTCGCTTTCGACAGCTGATGCTTCGGGAGACGAGGTCTCCACGCCAGGCACGGAGGAGACGGATAGCATTAGCGGTTCGATCTTCCGGCTGAGCCGTGCGGACGGTCGCGGGCAGTCCATGGATGTTCATCTCGGTATCGACCGCGATGCGGCGCAGGAAAGCGGCGGCCGGGCGAATGTGGAGAACGTTTCCATCCTCGATTCCCGCCGTTATATCGGCCTTGCCGGTGGCACCAACTCGGCAGCGGTCACCGCGGCCATCTCCGGCGATGCCGAATGGGCGCATGCGTTGCAGGCAAGCTCGGCGCTGTCGAACGCGGCTGAATGGACGAGCACCGGCAAGGTGGTGAACACCCTCAAGATCCAGATGAACCCCATCGAGCTGGGTCTGGTGACGGCAACAATGCGGTTGCAGGGTGATGCACTCAATATCGATCTGAAGGTCGAGACCGGGGCCGCCTACAGGCAGCTGAAGGAAGACCACAGCAAGATCGTCGAAGTGCTGCGCGCGCAGGGCTACGCGATCGACAATGTATCGATCAGCATGGCACTCGTCGATCGCTCCGACACGGGCAACCAGGCCGGCGGACAGGGGCAGTCCGCCCAGCAGCAGGCCTTCGCGCAACAGGGCCAGGGCGGCCAGGCACGCGAACGGCAGTATCAGTCCGGACAAAGTACCGGTGGAGGCTTCGATGGCGCAGGTGAAACGGGTATGGACGGCGTTGCTGCTGGCACCGCTGGCGGCCGCGGCACTGGTGACGTTTACCTCTGACGCCGAGGCTTCCAACAGTGCCTGCGAGCAGGAGATCCAGTCGGCCGCATTGAAGTACGGCATCCCGGAAGGCATCCTCTATTCCGTCGGCCTGACGGAGACGGGCCGCAAGGGTTCGCTATACCCCTATGCGCTCAATATAGAGGGGAAGGCCTTCTTTCCGCCCTCTGAGCAGGCTGCCCTGCGCCAGGTCGATGTTGCCAAACGCTCCGGCGCGAAGCTCATCGACATCGGCTGCATGCAGATCAATCAGTATTATCACGGCGAGAATTTCCGCTCCATGGAGGATATGTTCGACCCTCGTCGGAATGTCGAATACGCCGCGAAATTCCTGAGCAACCTTCACGACCGGCACGAGACCTGGACGATGGCGGTAGCCAGATACCACGCCGGACCCAATAATGACCCCGCCCAAAAACAATATGTCTGCCGGGTTATTGCCAATCTGGTTGCCACCGGCTACGGCAAATGGACTCCCAACGCGAGCAATTTCTGCCGGAATTGATTCAATCAAAGATGGCAAAAATGGAACAAATCGGAAATGTGTCATAATGTGGCGGAATCCCGTCGCAATGTGGCAAGGCAAGTCACATTTTAGGACGTGTTAACTTTTCCACCAGAAAAATAGTGGCGAAAAGCGGAAGACCTACTAGATGTAGATCAAATCGCGACCCAATGGTTAATCAACTATTAATTTCTGCCAGTTAGTTCCTGCAGCTTGTCCCAGAATCGTGCGATTCGTACCCATAGATCATCGATGTGCCACAAGTGATTCGGAGGCGGACGAATGATCGTAGTGGTTGATGAGCGTGAGCTCGTGAAGGATGGTTACACTTCCCTTTTTGGTCGAGAAGGCATTCCTTCGACCGGTTTTGATCCCAGCGAATTTGGCGAATGGGTGCAGACGGCTGCTGATTCCGATATCGCAGCAGTCGAGGCATTCCTTCTCGGCCAAGGACAGCAGACGTCTGATCTGCCGCGTGCGATTCGCGACAGAACGCAGGCCCCGGTCATCGCGGTTAGCGACCAGCACTCGCTGGAGAACACGCTGGCGCTGTTTGACTGTGGCGTCGACGATGTCGTCCGCAAGCCGGTACATCCGCGCGAAATCCTCGCACGGGCAGCAGCGATTCGCCGCCGCCTGAAGGCAATCTCCAGCCACACTGACATCGGTGGCATCCGCGTATTCTCGGATGGTCGCGATCCGGAGATCCACGGAGAGGTCTTCCCGCTTCCCCGTCGCGAACGCCGCATCCTGGAATTCCTGATCGCAAATCGCGGTCGGCGCGTGACGAAGACTCAGATTTTCAACGCTATCTACGGCATCTTCGACGAAGAGGTCGAGGAGAACGTGGTGGAAAGCCACATCTCCAAGCTGCGCAAGAAGCTGCGCAAGAAGCTCGGTGTCGATCCCGTCGATTCCAAGCGCTTCCTTGGTTACTGCATTGATTGGAACTGATTTTTAAGCGGGTCTCGTGACCGCATAGTTGGTCTTTCGATTTGTTGCCGGGCCGTTGGGTACAGACAGCTTCACGCAAGGCCCACCAAATACTCTCAGGTCTAATACAGGAAACGAGGTTTTCAGATGAGCATTTTCGGCAGCATGAAGACGGCTGTATCGGGCATGAACGCACAGGCGAACCGCCTCAGCACCGTGGCCGACAACATCGCCAACGTAAACACATCGGGCTACAAGTCGGTTTCGACGGCCTTCTCGTCTCTCGTGCTTCCGTCGAGCTCCGGTAACTACAACTCCGGCGGCGTTCAGACTACCGTCCGCCAGGCTGTTTCCGCCCAGGGCGACATTTCCTACACGACTTCGAGCTACGATCTGGCGATTTCCGGCGATGGCTTCTTCATCGTCCAGAGCCCGGATGGCGTTCCTGTCCTGACACGCGCAGGTGATTTTACCAAGGACGACGAAGGCAACCTCGTCAATTCCGCCGGCTTCAAGCTGATGGGTTATTCCTACGACAGCGGTGCTCCCGCCGTCGTCGTCAACGGTTTCTCCGGCCTTGTTCCGATCAATGTCGCCCAGCAGGGCCTGACTGCGATCGCGTCGACCACGGGTACCTTCTCCGGTAACCTGAACTCGAACGCGGCTGTCGCCACCGGCAACCTGCCGAGCGACAACGTCACGCCGATGACCACCGACACCAAGCAGATCTCGATGGTCGGCTACGACAAGCTCGGCAACACGGTCCAGTACGATTTCTATTTCACCAAGACCGCTGTAACGTCGCCGACGCCGACAGATGGCTCCGTCGCCAGCACGTGGGAAGTCACCGTCTTCCGTCATGCCGACGCGGCCACCGGCGGCACGACCTCGTTCCCCTACACCGTCGTGGCGCCTGCTACGACCGCGGTCGTCGGCAGCGGCACGATGGAATTCGACTCAAGCGGCAAGCTGCTCAGCGGTGACTCGCTGACGATCGACGATCCGGTCACCACGGGTTCGATCCAAATGGACCTTTCGGGCTTCACGCAGCTCGCTTCCGAATTCGCCGGAAAGGGTACGCCGAACGGCCAGGCTGCAAGCCCGGTCGATAGCGTGACGATCGACAAGGACGGAACCGTATATGCCAAATATGCCGACGGCACGTCCAAGGCGCTCTACCGCGTTCCGCTGGCAACCGTCGCGAGCCCCGACAACATGACGCTGATGAGCGGCAACGTCTACAGTGCCAACGGCTCGTCCGGCGTGACCGTCACCGGTTTCCCACAAACGAACGGCTTCGGCTCCATTCAGTCGGGCGCCATCGAAAGCTCCAACGTCGATCTCGCCGGCGAATTGACCGAGATGATCGAAGCGCAGCGAAGCTACACCGCCAATTCCAAGGTGTTCCAGACGGGATCCGACATCATGGACGTTCTCGTCAACCTCAAGAGATAAGTAGGGTAACGGCCTAGCCATGTCGCTCACGTCCGCACTGAACACCGCCCAGAGCATATTCAACAATACCGGCACGCAAAGCAGTGTGGTATCGAACAATATCGCGAACTCCAGCAACAGTGATTACAATCGCCGGCAGGCGATGGTCACGACGTCGCTGAACGGCTCGCAAGTGGTCAAGATCAGCCGCGCACAGGAAGACGCGCTGCTTCGGCAGTGGCTCAAGGCAAGTGCCCAGGACGCCGGCCAGCAGACGCTGCTGGGCGGCCTGTCCGACCTGAAATCGATCATGGGCGGTAACGACTACGAAACGTCGCCGGCAACCTATCTCTCGACGTTCCAGCAGAAACTCCAGGCGTTCCAGACCTCGCCGAGCAGCACGATCGCGGCACAGAGCGCGATCACCGCTGCGCAGGACGTCGCCAACTCGCTCAACACCGCCTCGAAGGCCGTACAGGCCGAGCGTCAGGCTGCCGACAAGGAAATCGCGACCCAGGTCTCGACGCTGAACACGCTGCTGTCGCAGTTCAAGACCGCCAACGACGCAGTCAAGAGCGCGACGGCAAATGGCGGCAACCCGGCGGATGCGCTCGATCAGCGCGACAAGCTTCTGAAGCAGATCTCCTCGATCGTCGGCGTCAACGCGGTCGATCGCAGCAACGGCGACATGGCGCTTTACACGACCGACGGTACGGTCGTTTTCGACACCATTCCGCGTACAGTGACATTCGTTGCGCAGAGCACCTACACCGCGGCCGTCAAGGGCAACGCTATCTACATCGATGGCGTTGCGCTGCAGTCGGGCCAGGGTGCGACGACGAATGCACAGGGCAGCCTGCAGGCGCTCGTGCAAATCCGCGACGAGATCGCGCCGAAGCTGCAGTCACAGCTCGATGAGATCGCAAAGACGCTGGTCAAGACTTTCTCGGAAACCGACGGCACGACGACTCAGCCCGGCCTGTTTACCTGGAACACGCTCGGCGGCCTGACCGGCGACACGCCGACGACGGGCGATGTGATCGATGGAATCTCCACGACGATCACCGTGAACCCGGCTGTCATCACCAGCCAGGGCGGCGACCCGATGAAGTTGAGGGACGGCACGATCACCGGGCTGACCAACCTCAACCCCGACAACAACAGCGGCTTCTCCGGCAACCTCGATGCGCTCTACACGGCGCTCGGTACGGCCCAGACCTTCTCATCCGACGCCGGCATCTCGTCGAACGTCACGCTGCTGGACTACGCATCGAACTCGATCGGCTGGCTCGAGCAGTACCGCAGCGACGCCACCACCGCGTCGGAAAACACGTCCGCGGCGCTCTCGCGCTCGACCGAAGCATATTCGAATGAAACTGGCGTCAACCTCGACGAAGAACTGACACTGCTTCTTGATATTGAACAATCCTATAAGGCCGCGACCAAGATCCTCAATTCGATCGACGAAATGATGAAGGCGCTGCTGGATATAGCGAGCTAAGCCATGAAAAGTTCATTTATTTCTAGTTCAGCGATTCAGAACGCGATGCGGTTGACGATCCGTCAGTCGCAGCAGCAGATGGTCAAATCCGCCCTGGAAGCGACGACGGGTGTTTACGCTGATATCGGTGTATCGCTTGGCTCCGGCGCGGCCAAGAGCGTGAACTTTACCGCCGAGTTGAACCGCATCAAGTCGCTGCAGGGTAGCAATTCCGTCGTCGGCGGGCGCATGGAAGCCTCCCAGCTTGGCCTTGACAGCATGAAAACGGCCGGCGACGCGCTCGTCTCGAAGTTGACGGCGTTGCAGGGCAGCCAGGACAAGACCAGCATAACCGTCGCCGTTCAGTCGGCAGGCGATGCCTTGGCATCGCTGATGGATACGGCGAACTCTCGATATAACGGCGAATACCTGTTCTCCGGCATCAACACCGATGTCCAACCGCTGCAGAACCAGTCGGCCACCGTGACGGCCGACATCCAGTCCGCGTTGAACACTTACGCGACGGGGCTTGGCAAGGATGTCAGCGATCTCACCGGCGACGAGATGGAGACATTCATCACGGGTACCGTCGAGCCGATGTTCTCGGAAGCAAGCTGGACCGACCCGACGACCGGTTGGTCGAGCGCGTCCGACCAGAACATGTCGAGCCGCATCAGCAATTCTGAAGTCATCACCTCGTCCACCAATGCCAACTCGGAAGGCATGCGTTATTTTGCTCTTGCCGCGGTTACCGTCTCGGCGCTGGCGGGCCAGAACCTGAGCGCCGACGCGCTTGGCAAGGTCACCTCGATGGCCATCGGCTACTCCGCCCAGGCAACCTCGGGTATCGTGACGCAGGCCAGCCAGCTCGGCCTCTCGCAGGAGCGGCTTGAGAAGGCCAATGACGCACTCGATGCTCAGACGAGCATCATTCAGAACAAGCTCGTTGATCTGCAGGGAGTCGACCAATCAGAAGCATCGACGTTGGTCAACGCGCTGCAGACGCAGCTGGAGACAGCCTACACCATCGTATCGAAAATCCAGCAGCTGAGTCTCGTGAATTACCTTTGATGATCAAAGGGATGAAATACAAAGAAGGATGCATGAATGTATCAGTTCTCTTACGCCGAGGTCATGCAGGACTCGGTCGCCGATGCGAAGGAGCGGGAGCGTCAAGTTCTCGATCGTTCCATCGAGCTGCTGTCCATCGCGCGGGACAAAGAGAAATACAGCCGGGAAGCCATTGATGCATTGTTTTACACCCGGCGTGTTTGGATAAGTTTCATCGAAGATCTCAAGCATCCGGACAATCAGCTTGAGATCCAGCTCCGGGCCAATCTCATCTCCATCGCGATCTGGATCTTGAAGGAATGCGATCGGATCAGACGCCGGCAGTCAACGAACTATCAAGGCGTCATCGACATTACCACCATCATCAGGGATGGACTGAAATGAAAAGCACACTACGCATCTCGCTTAAGGCCGGGGAAAAAATCTTCATCAATGGTGCGGTTTTGCGCGTCGACCGCAAGGTCGCGCTGGAATTCCTGAATGATGTGACCTTCCTTCTCGAAAACCATGTTCTGCAGCCGGAAGACGCGACGACGCCGCTGCGTCAGCTCTACTTCATCGCGCAGATGATCCTGATCAATCCGGAAGGCAAGGATCAGTCGACCGCGATGTTCCGCAAGTCGGTCGCCATGCTTCTCACCTGCTTCAAGAAGGAAGAAGTGCTGGCCGAACTCAAGCGCATCGACGGCCTGGTTTCGACCGGCCGCGCTTTCGACGCTCTGAAGGCCATTCGCGGTCTCTACGCGATCGAGGATAACATTCTGAACAATCAGGAAATGCATCCGACGATGGTCGAACAGATTCGCAAGGAGATCGCACCGTGGCGGTAGACGGCGTTTCGAACGTAAACACCAATACAGACACCAGCACGTCGAGCACCAAGAAATCTTCGACGCTGCAGTATGATCAGTTTCTTCAGCTGCTGATCGCGCAGATGAAGAACCAGGATCCGACCGATCCGATGGACGCCAGCGAACAGGTTGCCCAGCTGGCGACCTTCTCGCAGGTCGAGCAGACGGTTCAGACCAACACGAAGCTCGACACGCTGCTGGCAAGCTCCAGCCTGACCCAGGCCGGCGCCTACATCGGCAAGTACATGACAAGCGCCGACGGCAGCGTCGCCGGCACGATCGCTTCGGTGAAGGTGTATTCCGACGGAATTATCGCGACGACGAGCGATGGTAAGAGTATTCTCGTTCAGGCGGGAATCACTCTCGCCGATCAGGCTCCGGCCTCGACCACGACTGGCTCGTAGACCTGAACTACAAACCGATGAAACACGGTCCGGCCAATCGGACGGACCGCAAGGCGATATGAGGTTGCCTGACGATGAATGAAGCTGATGCACTCGATATCTTCCAGGCTGCGATCTGGACTGTTCTTGTTTCCGCCGGTCCCGCGGTAGGCGCGGCCATGGTTGTCGGCCTTGTCATCGCGCTGCTCCAGGCGCTGACGCAAGTTCAGGAAGCGACGCTGACCTTCGTTCCGAAGATCGTCACGGTTCTCGTCACCATCGGCATCTCCGCGCCCTTCGTCGGTTCGCAGATTTCCATTTTCACCAATATGGTGTTTTCGCGCATCCAGACGGGCTTCTGAGCCACCTTCGCGCAAGCTTCGCCATCTAGTTCTCGATCCGAATAGGTGGGCATCATGCCCACTCCTCTCATGAAGAGACGGAATCGAAATGGCGCAACCTCCTGCACTTCCCCTTCCGAAACCCGGCCTGAGCGTTCGCGATATCGGTTTTGCCATGGGCATCATCGTTATCATCTGCGTGCTGTTCCTGCCGATCCCGCCCTTCCTGATCGACATGGGTCTGGCGTTTTCGATCGCCTTCTCGGTCCTGATCCTGATGGTGGCGCTGTGGATCAAGCGCCCGCTCGATTTCTCGTCCTTCCCGACCATCCTGCTGATCGCGACGATGACGCGTCTGTCGCTCAACATCGCGACGACACGTGTCATTCTTTCGCATGGCAATGAGGGGCATGGGGCAGCCGGTGGCGTCATCGCCGGCTTTGCGAACCTCGTCATGTCCGGCGATTTCGTGATCGGTCTGATCGTCTTCCTGATCCTGATTACCATCAATTTCATCGTCATCACCAAGGGTGCGACGCGTATCGCGGAAGTCGGCGCGCGCTTCACCCTCGATGCCATCCCCGGCAAGCAGATGTCGATCGACGCGGACCTTTCCGCCGGCATCATCGACGAGAAGGAAGCCCAGCGCCGCCGCAAGGAGCTCGAAGAGGAAAGCTCCTTCTTCGGCGCCATGGACGGTGCGTCCAAGTTCGTGCGCGGCGACGCGATCGCCGGCCTGCTGATCACCGGGATCAACGTCTTCGGCGGCATCATCATCGGTTACTTCCGCCACGGCATGCCGATCGGCGAAGCAGCCGACGTTTTCGTCAAGCTGTCTGTCGGTGACGGCCTCGTCTCGCAGATGCCGGCTCTTATCGTTTCGCTGGCTGCCGGCCTCCTCGTTTCGCGCGGCGGCACCGTTGGTTCGACCGAAGAAGCCGTCGTCAATCAGCTGAGCGGCTATCCCCGCGCGTTGTCGGTCTCCGCGGTCCTCATGGCCATTCTCGGTCTCATGCCCGGCCTGCCGTTCATCCCCTTCATGTTCCTAGCCGGCCTTCTGGCCTTCGGTGCCTGGTTCATCCCGCGTCAGGTCGAAGCCGAAGCCAGGACGCGCCGCGAGCAGGAGGAAAAGACAGTCGTCCAGAACAAGGAGCTGGAGAAGGACTCGGTCAAGTCGGTCCTGCGCACCTCGGAGATCGAGCTCGCGCTCGGCAAGATGGTGTCCACCCGTCTGCTCGGCGCTCACCAGGAACTGGCGTTCCGCGTCAGCAAGATGCGCAAGAAGTTCGCGACGCAGTACGGCTTCGTCGTTCCCGAGATCAAGGTCACCGACGATATCGGTATTCCCGAGAAGTCCTACCAGATCCGCATCCATGGCACGACGGTCGCATCCAATGCGCTGCGTGTCGGCGAAGTCCTGGTGGTCACCGGCTCCGGCCGCAAGCCGAGCATTCCCGGCGACGAGATCCGCGAACCCGCCTTCGGCATGCCGGCGGTCTCCATTCTCGAAGCCTTCAGCGACGACCTCAAGCGCGAAGGCTTCCAGCCGATCGACAATGTCTCCGTCGTCCTCACCCACATGAGCGAGGTCATCCGCAACAATCTGCCGGCGCTCCTGTCCTACAAGGACGTCAAGGTGCTGATCGATCGCCTCGATCCGGAATACAAGAAACTGGCCGACGAGATCTGCTCGTCGCACATGTCCTATTCCGGCCTGCAGGCGGTCCTCAAGCTGCTACTTGCCGAGCGTGTCTCGATCCGCAATCTGCATCTCATCCTAGAAGCCGTCGCCGAACTCGCGCCGCATGTCCGCAAGACCGAGCAGATCGTCGAGCACGTGCGCGTGCGCATGGCCCAGCAGCTTTGCGGCGACCTTGCCGACAACGGTGTGCTGCGCGTCCTGCGATTGGGCAGCAAGTGGGATCTCGCTTTCCACCAGGCGCTCAAGCGCGACAACAAGGGCGAAGTCATCGAATTCGACATCGACCCGCGCATGCTGGAGGAGTTCAGCGAGGAGGCAACGGAAGTTATCCGTGAATTCATGGACCGCGGCCTGCCTTTCGCCCTTGTCACCTCGCCGGAAACACGCTCCTATGTGCGCATGATCATCGAACGCCTGTTCGCAACGCTCCCGGTCCTGTCGCATGTCGAACTGGCCAAGGGCATCGAGATAAAGATTCTGGGCTCTATTTCATGATAACCGACCCGCAAGGGACCGTGCTGGCGCTCTTCCTGATTTTCTGCAGGATCGGCGGCTGCGTCATGGCGATGCCCGGCTTTTCCTCGGCGCGCATCCCGATGCAGATCAGGCTCTTCATGGCCGCTGCCCTGTCCCTTGCTATACTGCCTGTCCTTTGGGACACGGTCTACCCCACGGTCCACACCTCAAGCGCGACCTATATCGGCTTCATCTTCAGCGAGTTGCTGATCGGCCTGATGTACGGAATGCTGGCGCGCCTCTACACTCTCGGCCTCCAGTTCGCCGCCAGCATTATCGGCATGATGATCGGCTACTCGCAGCCCGGCGCCGCCGATATCTTCGAAGATGCGCCGGAAAGCAGCCTTTCGGGCTTCATCACCTTCGCCGGCATGATGATTCTTTTCATGATGGACTTCCATCACATCGTCTTCCGGGCGCTGGTCGATTCCTACACGGCCATGCCCTTCGGCGGCGTCATGCAGATGCGCGCCACGCTGATCTCGTTTACCGACACGCTGTCGTCCACCACTTACATCATGTTGCGGCTCTGCAGCCCGTTTCTGATCTACGGACTGATGTTCAACGTCGCCATCGGCTTCATCAACAAGCTGGCGCCGCAGATGCCGGTCTACTTCATTTCGGCCCCTTATCTGCTGCTCGGCGGCTTGTTTCTCTTCTACTTCTCCGTCGCCGCGCTGGTCAGTCAGTTCGGCCAGTCCTTCGCCAGCGTCTTCATCGGCAGGTAGGGACATGGCGGAGCAGACACGATCGCAGAAGCTCAAACGCCTGGTGGCGGTGCAGCGTCACCTTGAGCAGATGGCCGAATTCGATCTCGCCGAAACCACCCGTCAGCGTGACGAGGTGAACGAGCAGATGGACAGCGTCATCCTGGCCCTGGGGTCCATGGATCCCGTCCATCACGCTTTCTCGCAAGGCTATGCCGACCGCTTCAACCGGCTTGGGATCAAGGACCAGCAGTTGACCGGCATGCAGCAGATCCACGAAGGCCGGGTCACCCAGGAGCGCGCCAAGGCCGATCGCCTGGAAGAGAGCATGCGCGAGGCGCGCGATGCCGAACGGCGTGAGGCCGACGACAACGCGGTCTATGATATCATCGATCAGAAATACGGTACGCCAGCCTCCAGCAAGCTTCAGAAACCATAATCGTCGCGATCTTAGATAAGAGGATTGTGACTTGGCTATTTCACCTCCGAGTGATCTGGTTCTTGATGTTGTCAAAGCCGCCGACCCGACCGAGGTCGAGGCAGCACAGGCAAAATTGAAGGCAAACCAGGCAGCTTTCGCGGCCAACAGCCTGGCGGAAGCCGGCAATGGCTTCACCTCGGCAGTCGACGTCCTCGACCGCGCGAGCCAGAAAGCCGGTCTTGCGGACGTCAAGAACCGCGGCACGAAGACCGAAGAGGTGCCGGAAACCTATCGCAAGTTCGAAGCGATGGTTCTGCAGAACTTCATCAAGAACATGCTTCCGAGCGACAGCGAGGAAGTCTACGGCAAGGGTGCCGCGGGCGACATCTGGAAGGGCATGATGGCCGAGCAGCTCGGCAATACCATTGCCCAGGGTGACGGCATCGGCGTTGCCAAGCAGCTTTATCACGATGCGCTGAAGAAGCAGCAGGGCGTGGTCAACGCCTCGGTCGATAATCACGACCGTAACATGGCGCTCAGCATGGTCGACGAGTTCCAGCGCAAGACCTTCGGCACGCCCACCGCCGACAACAAATCCAGCAACGACGCCTAAGGGGATCGAGGAAAAACAATGGAAATAATCTCGAACGACTACCGTATCAAATCGGTTCTTGGACGCCTTGAAATGATCATCGACAATGAGAACACGCGCATTGGCAGTGATCCGCAGTTCGATCTCAAGGTTTCGAACGCGCATAAGAGCCGTTGCCTCTATGAGCTGTCCATGCTGTTTCGCGACACCGATCCCAAGGAATTGGCGGCATCGCATCTGGATCAGCTGCACGGCCTGAAGTCCAAGCTCGTTCTCAACGCACGCCGTGTCGAGGCGCATCTGGAAGCAGTTCGCACCGTGGCCGATCTCCTGAAGAACGCCGTTCAGGACGCGGATGCCGACGGCACCTATTCGCAAGAGCAGTTCGCTGCGCGTGATGCCTGATGATCAAGCTCGTTATCACAGGCGTCTGGGTTTGCGCGATCACGCTGGCATCGGTCTATTTCTCGGTGCACATGGCGACGGCCCCCGCGCCGGCGCCGGATGATTCCAAGCAAAGCCAGCTCGAGCTTGTGAAGGGCGAGACGATCACGGTGCCGATCGTCAAGGACGGCGCCGTCAGCGGCTATTTCATCACGAAGATGTCCTTCATGATGAACAAGGACGTCGTAAAGGGCGCCACGCTGCCCCTGACCGAAATGACCACCGACGAGCTGTTCACGCTGCTGATCGGCAACAAGATGATCGACATCGCCAAGGTGAAGTCGTTCGATCCCGGTGCCTTCCGCGACACGATCAAGAAGAACATCAACCAGCACCTGGGCGGCGATTATATCGACCAGGTGATGCTGGAGCAGATGGACTACCTCTCCAAGGAAGAGGTCGAGGCAAACTCCTCGGGCCAGCCGCCGAAGACGGGCAAGCCGGTCCACATCGTCGAGCCTGTCGCTACGACAGGTGAAGCCGCCGCCGCCGGTCACTGATCACCATCAAGTCCCGTAAAACGGCGCCGCGAGGCGCCGTTTTACGTTGGCGTCGCCGTCTTGGTTAACGAATTGCTGATTTCGGGCCGGAAATTCGAAGGGTTTTCCTAAAGGTTGCTTGAACTCGTTCTGTTAGAAGCGTCCTCGATGGGCTCGAACACGCATCTGCGTTCCATATTGCGGAATTCTCATGCGATCGCCCCAGGCGAGCGCGTCCGGTCGAATGGCCTTCCGGTGCGGGAGTAAGTCCTTTGTATTCCGGGTGCGGCACGCATGAAGCATTATCGTCAGGAAGTCGGAATGGATCTGATCGCGAATTTCGCGGTGCTTGCGTCACGCCGTACCATCTTTGATCTGCCTGTTTGCGATCTCGGCTGGGACGATGCGCTCGTTTTCATCAACGAGCTCATCAATATGCCCGTCGGCCAGACGTCCATCTCCTTCGTCAATGCGCACAACATCCTGATGACGCTGCGCGATGAGGAGTATCGCGACATCCTGATGCAGAACCTGGTCCTACCTGATGGAATAGGCCTGAACATCGCCTCGAAGATATCGCACGGCTCGCCTTTCCCGGCCAACCTCAACGGCACGGATTTCGTGCCCGCGCTCCTGACCTTCATGGAGACGCCCCGCCGTATCGGACTGATCGGCGGCAAGCCCGAAGTCGTTGAAAAAGCCGCTGCAAATTTCCGCCGGCACGCACCCTGGCATCAGTTCATCGTCATCTCCGACGGCTACTTCGACAAGGAGGATCCTTCCGAAGTCACCGCCGAGATCGAACGCCAGAAACTCGATATCCTGATCATCGGCATGGGAACGCCGCTGCAGGAGAAATGGGCGCACAAGAATGTCCGCGCCCACCATGCCCGGCTGGTCCTGACGGTGGGTGCGCTCTTCGATTTCGTCTCCGGCACGGTGCCGCGCGCGCCGAAAACCGTACGCATGATGCGCATGGAGTGGGCCTACAGGCTGATGCAGGAGCCGAGCCGGCTATGGCGCCGCTATATGATCGGCATCCCGGTCTTTCTCTACTACGTCCTTCAATACCGCATGCATCGTCATGAGCGGATGCTGACGCGCGTCGAAAACCGGCAGCCCGCGCCGCCGCCTCAGAAGCGCATCGGTCGGATTGGTTGATCCGGCACCGTTAACGATTTCTTTGCTATGAAATTTTAGGATCGGTTAATCATCCCCGCCGGATGAGCAATCGACCTTCATATGCATGAGAAGCGGCGATGCATCAAAACTACACGAAAAGCCAATTCGCCCGCCGGTCCGCGGCCGCGCACCGTCATCCCGTTGGTAACGATGAGGCATCAGGCATTGCCGGTCCGGAGCTGGAACTGCTTCGTATTCTCCAGCGCGCTCTTGACGAGCAGAGAACGACGCAGCCTGTCGAGGAGCCGACGCCCGCGCTGGTCAGCCGCATCGAAACCATCCTCGGCAAGCGGCTCGAGGCCGCCAACGATTCGGCCATAGGCGAGCCGATCGAACCGCCCCCCGCGTTCGTTGCGCAGATGCAGGTTGTCGAACCGGTTCACGAGGCCGCTCTCTCCGTCGATCATTCCGAACCTGAACTGCATCATGAAGCGCACTCGCGCTCTATTTCAAAGCTGCTGCCCGCTGTTGCTCTTCTTTGCGCGCTCGGCGCTGCAGTGGGTGCGCTCGCGCCCACCGGGCCGGTCAAACACACGGCTTCCGGAACTCTCGCTGTCCGGGGCGCGGTCGAAACACGGGCTGCGATGACAAGGGCTGTCGAGAAGATGCTGGTCTCGCCGCGTGTTATTGCTGCCGCCGTATCAACCTTGAAACTCGATCATGATCCTGAATTCTCGGGGACCGCGACCGGCGCACTGAACGTTGCGGCGGATCTGTTGTCGGTCCGTGCATCGGCCATCGATCCCGTCTCGCGCGCCGAAGCCTCCCTGATCTCCGCCATCCAGTCCTCCACGAATGACCGGACCGGTGCCATCGATTTCAGCGTAACCACCGGCAGCGTCGACAAGTCGGCGCGGATCGCCGGCTATCTTGCCTCGGCCGTCACCCGCTCCACCCAGCCGAGCTCGGCGGATGGCGACGCGTTGAAGAAGGAAAGCGATACCGCGCGCGCAGCATTCGACGCCTTCGTCAAGCAAAGCGGCGAGGGCAACGTCAAGGTCGCGACCGGTCTGCAGCGGCAGATCGCCGATGTCGATGCCGAGCTGAAGGCCGCGGGCGAGAGGATCGTGACGACGAAGGAAAGCGCCGACCGCCTGAAAGCGGCAAAAGTCGGTGATATTCTTGCCGGTGTCTTGCCGCCGCAGGCGCTCTCGCCGGCACTCGAGGACAAGCGCGAACGCTACGTTACCGCGAAGGCATCGCTGGCGCAGCTTTCGGCAAGCCTCGGCCCCCGTCATCCGCGCCTATTGGCCCAGCAGGCGGAAACCGACAGCCTCCGTAGTGCCGTCGCCGACGAACTCGGTCACCTGCAGCGGCGGTCGGCTGACGATGCCAGGGCCGCCGCCGCCGAAAAGCGGCAGTTCGATAGTCGCCGCAATGCCCTGATCGCTCAAAGCCGCGACACCGGCGTCGATCTCGCGAAGCTGACGGAACTGCATGACAAGGCCATAGCGGCGCAGACGCGGCTAGAGGATGCCATATCGACCGGATCGCTGCCATCGGATGCCGCGCAGGTGATGCTGCTGAAGGCACCCCAGGTGACGACGACGCCTTCTGCGGCCGGGCGTTGGCCGATGTCCATAATCGGCGGGTTCATTGGCCTCGGCTTCGGTGTCATTTTTGCCGTGGCGCGCCTGCTTCGCGGTCGCGGGCGGACAACGTCAAGGATCGAGCCTTCGATGCCGTCCACCGTTGTCGCGGATCAGCCGTAGCGGCCTGCGGTCGCATGCCGCGCTTGCCCGACTGCAGGCGCCACATGGATATTTGCTCTTGCATTTGTCGTTTTAGGCAGGCTACGGCGTGCACAGGCAAGTGACGCGCGCCGGCCCCGGCTAGGATGCGCGAAAGCAACGCAGGAGAAAGTCTTGGTGACAGTAATCGACGGCAAGCAGGTCGCAGCCTCAGTCATTGAAACGGTGAAGGCGGCAAGCTCGGCTCTGGAAAAGCAGAACGGCGTCCAGACGGGTCTGGCGGTCATCATCGTCGGCGATGATCCGGCAAGTCACGCCTATGTCGGCTCCAAGAGCCGCATGGCCAAGGAATGCGGCTTCAAATCCGTTCAGCATACGTTGCCGGTCGAGACCACGCAGGAAGAGCTGGCGAGCCTCGTGGCTTCCCTCAATGCCGATGCTTCCATCCACGGCATTCTCGTCCAGTTGCCGCTACCCAGGCATCTGAACTCCGAACCCATCATCCAGTCGATCCTGCCCGAGAAGGATGTCGATGGGCTTCATGTCGTCAACGCCGGCAAGCTTGCGACCGGCGACCTCGAAACTGGCCTCGTTTCCTGCACCCCGGCCGGCGCGATGGTCGTCGTGCGCCGCACCCATGGCGAGGATCTCTCCGGCCTGAACGCGGTCGTCATCGGCCGCTCCAATCTTTTCGGCAAGCCGATGGCGCAGCTGCTGCTCAACGCCAACGCCACCGTGACGATCGCCCACTCCCGCACCAAGGATCTCCCGGCCGTTTGCCGCAATGCCGATATCCTGGTCGCGGCCGTCGGCCGGCCCGAGATGGTCAAGGCGGATTGGGTCAAGCCGGGTGCCACCGTCATCGATGTCGGCATCAATCGCATTGCCGCGCCCGAGAAGGGCGAGGGCAAGACCCGCCTCGTCGGCGATGTCGCCTTTGCCGAAGCCTCCACGGTTGCCGATGTCATTACGCCGGTCCCCGGCGGGGTCGGGCCGATGACGATCGCCATGCTGATGGCAAACACCGTCATCGCCGCGCACCGCGCTGCCGGCAAGACGCCGCCGAAATTCTAAAGCAATTCCAGGAGAAGCGTGGCTCGGTTTTCCGTCCGCAATGGCGTCAAAACAAAAGGCTGGAACCGCTCAAAGCGGTTCTAGCGCGGCGCCGGACCGGTGGAAGCCCTGACGATCAGTTCGGTCTTCCACAATTCCTGCTCGGGGTAGGGCGTTTCCTGCTTCACGGTCGCGATCAGTCGCTGCGCGATCCTGGCTCCCGCCGCGCGCAGCGAGGATCGCGTCGTCGTCAGCGGCACGGAGAAGTTTTCCGGTTTGAGATGCGGCAGCACGTCGTCATGCGCGATCAGCGATATGTCCTCGCCGAGTTTCAGCCCCGCCTGGTTGACGGCGCGGATCGCTCCCAGCGCCAGCACCGTGCTCGAACAGAGGATCGCCGTCGGACGCTCCGGCATCTGCAGGAAGCGCTCCATGGCGAACTGGCCCGGCTCATCCGTCATTGCCGTGTGGCTCATGCATTCTTCCGAGATTTCAAGCCCGCGCTCGGCCAGCGCGTTGACCAGACCGCTCCTGCGGCGGATCGCGAAATCCAGATGCGCCGGCCCGTTGAGCAGCGCGAAGCGTGTATGGCCAAGCTGCAGCAGAAGCTTGGCCGCATCGTAGAAGGCGCCTTCATTGTCGATGTCGAGATAGGGGTAATCCGGCTCCGAACCGAACGACCGGCCGTGCACTAGGAAGGGCATGGACAGCGACTGCAGCATCGCCAGCCGTGGATCGTGTCCGCGCATATAGGCGATGAAGAGCGCATCGACATTGCCGCTGATTGCCAGCCGCCTGAGCGCGCCGACCTCGTCATCGGGATCGGCCGGCATGATGACGAAGTGGAAGTCGTGGCGCACGGCCTCCTCTCCGAGGCCAGTCAGGAATTCGCCGAAGTGAACGTCGGAATAATGATCCGGAGCGGTTGGCATGACGAGGCCGATCGAGCCTGCCTTGCCGGTGGCGAGCCTTTGCGCCGCCTTGTTCGGACGGTAACCTGTCTCCCTGACCGCCTGCAATACGCGTTCGCGCGTTGCCTCGTTGACCTCAGGGTAGCCGTTCAAAGCGCGGCTGACAGTCGTCTGCGAAAGACCCAGCAGCTCGGATAGCTGTTTCAGATTCACGTGCTATATTTCCTCCGCCGCGCTGGAGGCCAATCTCCCAATGGCTTCCAAAGCGCTTTTAATTATGCAGCAATTCTGCCGGTTGACTCAAGAAAAATCGCTCCATATTCGAATGGGAGGCTTGCTGCGATGCGATAATTGCTTGTGTTTTGGCGGTTCTCTCGAATTGGCTTGACTCTTTTCCGTCTTGAATGAGATGAGTTGGCTGTCAAAGCGCTTTGGAATTCGTTTGAGTGCCATAAGGCGTGGTTGGGATTGTGATGGGAGGTTGTCACATGAGAAAGACATTTTTGTTGGGCGTTGCCGTTGCTGCGCTGTTTGCCGGCTCGGCGTCCGCCGCGGATCTTAAGTTCGCCCCGGGCGAGGATGCCAAGTTCAACTGGAAGAGCTACGACGAGTTCAAGGCCGCTCACGCCGATCTGAAGGGTGAGCCGCTGACGATCTTTGGCCCGTGGCGCGGCGAGGACGAAGCCTTCTTCCGCAGCATTCTCGCCTACTTCACCGAAGCGACCGGCATCGATGCCAAGTATTCGTCTTCGGAAAACTACGAGCAGCAGATCGTCATCGACACGCAGGCCGGCTCGCCGCCGAACGTCGCGATCCTGCCGCAGCCCGGCCTACTGGCCGATCTCGCAAGCAAGGGTTTCCTGACGCCGCTCGGCGACGATACGTCGAAGTGGGTCAAGGACAATTACGGCGCCGGCGACAGCTGGGTCGGTTACGGCACCTACAAGGGCAAGGACGGCAAGGATGCTTTCTACGCCTTCCCGTACAAGGCCGACGTGAAGTCGCTGGTCTGGTACGTGCCTGAGAATTTCAAGGAAGCCGGCTACAAGATCCCGACGACCATGGAAGAGCTGCACGCCCTGACGGATCAGATCGTTAAGGACGGCGGCGTTCCGTGGTGCATCGGTCTCGGCTCCGGCGGCGCCACCGGCTGGCCGGCCACCGACTGGATCGAGGACCTGATGCTGCGCATGCAGCCGCCGGAAGCCTACGACAAGTGGACCACCAACGAACTCAAATTCGATGACCCGGCCGTTGTGTCCGTCATCGAGGAATTCGGCAAGTTCGCCAAGAACGAGAAGTATGTCGATGGCGGCGTCGCGGCCGTAGCTTCGACCGACTTCCGTGATAGCCCCAAGGGCCTCTTCGCCGTGCCGCCGAAGTGCTACATGCACCATCAGGCGTCCTTCATCCCGTCCTTCTTCCCTGAAGGCACGAAGCTCGGCCAAGATGCGGACTTCTTCTACATGCCGACCTACGCCTCGCATCCGGAACTCGGTAAGCCGGTTCTCGGTGCCGGCACGCTGGTGACCATCGCCAAGGATTCCAAGGCGGCCCGTGCCTTCGTCGACTTCCTGAAGACGCCGATCGCCCATGAAGTCTGGATGGCGCAGTCGAGCTTCCTCACGCCTTACAAGGGTGTCAGCACCGCGGCCTATGCCAACGAGCAGATGAAGCGCGAAGGCGAGATCCTGACGACCGCGACCACGTTCCGCTTCGACGGCTCCGACCTGATGCCCGGCAAGATCGGTGCGGGCGCCTTCTGGACCGGTATGGTCGATTTCGTCGGTGGCAAGTCCGCCGAAGACACCGCCAAGGAAATCCAGAGCGCCTGGGATGGTATCAAGTAACATCGCCTGAACGCATGCCGCCGGTTTCGGCGGCATGGCTGCAATGCCTTGGCCGGATGCTCTGAGGGAGCGTTCGGCCATCGCCGCCTTCGTGCCCTGCGCCTGAAGCGCATCGGCCGGGACGGCGCAAACCCTTCAATTTAGACAGGGGTAGCAGGGGAGGGACACATGCTTTCACAGATAGTTTCCGCATTGGGAGTCGTGGTCGTCGCCGTTTTCGCGTGCTCGGCCTACTTCTATTTCTCGAACAAGATTCTGGATCTGGCTTTGCCGGTGAAGGATGGAGACATCGTCTCCGCCTCCCGCAACCTGAACCGCCGATCGGTCATCCGGCCCTGGCTGTTCCTGTTCCCGGCTCTTTTCCTTCTGATCGTCTATCTGGTCTACCCCGTGATCGCGACTTTCATCCTGTCGTTCTACGATCGCTCGGGCGCCAACTTCGTCGGTGTCGCCAATTACAAATGGGCGCTGGGCGACCGCGAATTCCGCCAGTCGATCTTCAACAACATTCTATGGCTTGCCGTCGTGCCGGCCGCCTGCACGTTCTTCGGCCTCGTCATCGCCGTCATGACCGACCGCATCTGGTGGGGCAACATCGCCAAGAGCATCGTCTTCATGCCGATGGCTATCTCCTTTGTCGGCGCCTCCGTCATCTGGAAGTTCATCTACGAATATCGCGGCGGCAACGACACGCAGATCGGCCTGCTGAACGCCATCGTCCAGCTTTTCGGCGGCACCCCGCAGGTGTGGATTTCGGTTCCCTTCTGGAACAGCTTCTTCCTGATGGTCATCCTCATCTGGATCCAGACCGGTTTCGCCATGGTCATTCTCTCGGCGGCCCTTCGCGGCATTCCCGAGGAAACCATCGAGGCGGCGGTCATCGACGGCGCCAATGGCTGGCAGATCTTCTGGCGCATCATGGTGCCGCAGGTCTGGGGCACCATCGCCGTCGTCTGGACGACGATCACCATTCTCGTCCTCAAGGTCTTCGATATCGTGCTCACCATGACCAATGGTCAATGGGACACCATGGTTCTCGCCAACCTGATGTTCAACTGGATGTTCCGCGGTGGCGGCGACAGCGGCCGAAGCGCCGTGATTGCGCTCATCATCATGCTGGCGGTGACGCCTATCATGGTCTGGAACGTGCGCCGCGCCAATCGCGAACTGGGAGGGCATTGAGATGACGCTGGCAGGAAACTTCTTCAAGATCGGCCCGGCCCGTCTCTTTGTTCACTTCGCGGTGCTCGTCGTCGTCATCCTCTGGCTGATCCCGACGCTCGGCATCTTCGTCAGCGCCCTGCGCGACAAGGATCAGATCGTCGTCTCCGGCTGGTGGACGGCGTTCTCCGGCTCCTCGCGCACGGTTGCCACCCGTCTCGGGCAGCCCGACCAGCAGAAGCAGGAAGGCGCCGTGTATGTAATATCAGGCAATGTCCTGGAAGGGCAGGAAGGCCGCGCCATCCGCGCTTTCGGCACACGCGTCGCACAGCCCTCGGCCTACAAGGCGGGCGAAACCGCTGATCTGGGCGACGGGCTCTCGCTGCAGGTCAACGAAGACGGCGGCTACCGTTACATGAAGAACGCCGCCTTCGGTCCCGACGACGGCGGGCGCCGTGTCTATATCTCGGTTGCCACGCCGCCGGAGTTCACGCTGCAGAACTACAGGACGGTGTTGACAGGCGAGGGGATCGGCCAGTCCTTCATCAACTCTTTGACGGTGACGATTCCCGCCACCATCATCCCGATCCTGATCGCCGCCTTCGCCGCCTACGCCTTGAGCTGGATGGAGTTTCCGGGGCGCGCGCTGCTCATCGCCCTGGTGGTCGGTCTCATCGTCGTGCCGTTGCAGATGTCGCTGATCCCGTTGCTCAGGCTCTACAATCAGGTGGGCATGCTGCTCGACGCTCCGTCCAAGACCTATCCCGGCATCTGGCTGGCGCACACGGCATTCGGCATGCCGCTCGCCATCTATCTGCTGCGCGCCTATATCGCGGGACTGCCCAAGGAGATCATCGAATCCGCCCGCGTCGATGGCGCCAGCGAGTTCGATATCTTCACCCGTATCGTGCTGCCCCTATCATTCCCCGCGCTCGCCTCGTTCGCGATCTTCCAGTTCCTGTGGGTTTGGAACGACCTGCTCGTCGCCATGGTCTTCCTAGGCACGGACAGGGATCACCTCGTTCTGACCGGCGCGCTGAACGCGCTGCTCGGCTCGCGCGGCGGCAATTGGGAAATCCTGACCGCATCGGCCTTCATCACCATCATCGTACCGTTGCTCGTGTTCTTCGGCTTGCAGCGCTATCTGGTGCGTGGTCTGCTTGCAGGGTCGGTGAAGGGCGGCTGAGCAATTCCAAAACGCATCTAACAGGACCACACATGAGCATGGCATCTCAATCCAACCTGACGGCTGACAAGGACTGGTGGCGCGGCGCGGTGATCTATCAGATCTATCCGCGCTCCTACCAGGACAGCAACGGCGACGGCATCGGCGACCTCAAGGGCATCACCGCCCGGTTGCCGCATGTCGCAAGCCTCGGCGCCGACGCAATCTGGATTTCGCCCTTCTTCACTTCGCCGATGCGCGATTTCGGCTACGACGTGTCGGATTACGAGAATGTCGATACCATCTTCGGCACGCTCGTCGATTTCGACTCGCTGATATCGGAAGCCCACCGCCTCGGCATCCGCGTAATGATCGATCTCGTGATCTCGCACTCGTCGGACCAGCACCCCTGGTTCGTGGAGAGCCGCTCGAGCCGCACCAACGCCAAGGCTGACTGGTATGTCTGGTCGGAATCCAAGCCTGATGGCACGCCGCCGAACAACTGGCTGTCGATCTTCGGCGGCTCCGCATGGGCGTGGGATCCGACGCGCATGCAGTATTATCTGCACAACTTCCTGACCTCGCAGCCCGATCTCAATCTGCATAACCCGGAAGTGCAGGATCGCCTGCTCGAGGTCGTCCGCTTCTGGCTGAAGCGTGGCGTCGACGGCTTCCGCCTGGATACCATCAACTTCTATTTCCACGACAAGGAACTGCGCGACAACCCGGCACTGGCGCCCGAGCGCCGCAACGCTTCGACTGCGCCTGCGGTGAACCCCTACAATTTCCAGGAACACATCTACGACAAGAACCGCCCCGAGAACATCGCATTCCTGAAGCGGTTCCGCGCGGTGCTCGAGGAGTTCCCTGCCATCGCCGCGGTCGGCGAAGTCGGCGACAGCCAGCGGGGTCTCGAGATCGTCGGCGAATATACCGCCGGCAACGACAAGATGCACATGTGTTACGCCTTCGAGTTTCTGGCCCCGGATCCTCTGACGCCGGAACGTGTCGAAGAGGTGATGGAGGACTTCTCCGCCGCAGCACCAGATGGCTGGGCCTGCTGGGCGTTCTCGAACCACGACGTCATGCGCCATGTCAGCCGCTGGGGCTCGCTGGTCGCCGACCGTGACGCTTTCGCCAAACAGTATGCCTCGCTGCTGCTGACACTGCGCGGCTCCGTCTGCCTTTACCAGGGTGAAGAGCTCGGCCTGACCGAGGCCGATCTCGCCTATGAGGATCTGCAGGATCCCTACGGCATTCAGTTCTGGCCCGAATTCAAGGGGCGCGACGGTTGCCGCACGCCGATGGTCTGGGACAGCCAGGTCGCGCAGGGCGGGTTCTCTACGGTTCGCCCATGGCTTCCGGTGCCCGTGGAGCACATCCTGCGCTCGGTCAGCGTTCAGCAGGGGGACGAGACATCGGTGCTGGAGCACTACCGCCGCTTCCTCGCTTTCCGAAAGCAGTATCCGGCCTTCGCCAAGGGCGAGATCGAGTTCGAGGAGCCGCAGGGCGACATGCTGATCTTCGTGCGCGAATATGGCAACGAAAAGCTTCTGTGCGTTTTCAACATGAGCGCGACGGAAGCCATGGCCATCCTGCCGGCAGGAGACTGGCAGGCGTTGACGGGCCATGGCTTCGTCAGCAATAACTACGGTGACAAAATCGACATACCAGCATGGGGAGCGTATTTCGCGCGCCTCGCATAAGCTTCTTGGAGGAGGAACTAATGACTGGACTAAGCCTGAAGGACATTCGCAAATCCTACGGTTCCGTGGACGTGCTCCACGGCATCGATCTGGAGATCAAGGAAGGCGAGTTCGTCGTTTTCGTCGGTCCCTCCGGCTGCGGCAAGTCCACGCTGCTGCGGATGATCGCCGGCCTTGAGAACATCACGGGCGGCGACATGTACATCGATGGCCAGCTGGTCAACGACGTACCGCCGTCCAAGCGCGGCATTGCCATGGTGTTCCAGTCCTATGCGCTTTATCCGCATATGACGGTCTACGACAACATGGCTTTCGGCATGAAGATCGCCGGTGAGAGCAAGCAGGAAATCGACCGCCGCGTACGCGCCGCGGCCGATAGCCTCCAGCTTGGCAAGTATCTGGACCGCCTGCCGAAGGCGCTCTCCGGCGGCCAGCGCCAGCGTGTGGCCATCGGCCGCGCCATCTGCCGCAATCCGAAGGTCTTCCTCTTCGACGAACCGCTATCGAACCTCGACGCGGCGCTTCGCGTCGCCACCCGCATCGAGATCGCGCGCCTCAACGAGCAGATGGCCGACACCACGATGATCTACGTCACCCACGACCAGGTCGAGGCGATGACGCTGGCCGACCGCATCGTCGTTCTCTCGGCCGGCAATATCGAGCAGGTGGGCGCGCCGCTGGAGCTCTACGAGCGTCCGGCCAATCTATTCGTGGCGAAGTTCATCGGCTCGCCGGCCATGAACGTCATCCCGGCCGATATCACCGAAGCAGGGAACACCACCGTCGTGCGGCTGACCGGCGGCAAGTCGGTCACGCTTGATATCCCGACGCCCGCTGGCGACAAGGGCAAGACCGCAAGCTTCGGCGTTCGCCCGGAAGATCTGCGCATCGCCAATGCCGGCGAGGACTATCTCTTCGAGGGCGAGGTCTCGATTGTCGAAGCGTTGGGCGAAGTGACGCTGCTCTATATCGAGGGTCTGGTCCAGGGCGAGCCGATCATCGTCAAGCTGCCGGGCACGTTCGATATCAAGAAGGGCCAGAAGATGCAGTTCGCCGCCGATCGTTCGAAGCTTCATCTCTTCGATGCGGAAGGCCGTACCTACCGGAAATAATAGCCGAATAACCTTGGGCCGCTTCAAAAAGGCGGCCCAAATCGAAACGGTTCTCACCTTCTGTTAAAGATCACTTGCTAGCATTCCCCTATTGCATATCTAGGGGACTACCAGCTGTGGCTGCATCCAACTCTCTATCTTCTGGCCATTTTCTGAATAAGGAAGAATCCTTCATGTACGACCGCGAATCGCGGTTCAAGATGGAGGACACCATGAACGCCGCTCGGATCGAATATACCGAGAAGGGCGTCCTGAACATGGCATCTCGCCGCTGTGATATTATTCGTATTTCCAAGAGCGGTGCGGTTCTTTCGCTCCTCACCCAGTACAACCTGCCAAAGCAGTTCTATCTCGACATTCCGGATGCGCGCATCACCAAGGTCGGCTGCATGCTGATGCGGGTGAACGCCAACAACACAGTCGAGGTGCGTTTCTTGCGCCTCGTGTCGGAGCGAGAACTCAACAAGATCTTCGTCTACAGCACGCACCCAGCCCACCGCGACCGCGTGCTCGATATCAAAGGCTGATCTCACCCACGGCTTCAATGCAGAAAACCCGCGAGATGGCTCGCGGGTTTTGTGTTTTGCAGGATAGC
The DNA here is from genome assembly GCF_030380735.1 of Rhizobium sp. S152. Classification (GTDB taxonomy): domain Bacteria; phylum Pseudomonadota; class Alphaproteobacteria; order Rhizobiales; family Rhizobiaceae; genus Rhizobium. The sequence goes on from NZ_JAUDRZ010000008.1 coordinate 309,136, forward strand.
AAACCGTTCTAGTGGAACAACACGCTGGCGCCCTTGTCGGAAGCGCCGACGGCGCGGCGGAAGGGGGCGAACAGTTCGCGGCCCATGCCGAACTCGTTGTCGGAAAGATCGGCGACGACGGCCTCGCGCTCGGCAAGCGTGGCTGCATCGACAAGCACCTCGAGCGTTCCCGCGATCGCATCGAGGCGAATGATGTCCCCATCCTGGATCCGGGAGATCGGGCCGCCGTCGACAGCTTCGGGCGTTACGTGGATCGCCGCCGGGACCTTGCCTGAGGCACCGGACATGCGGCCGTCGGTGAGGAGAGCCACCCGGAAACCGCGGTCCTGCAGCACGCCCAGCGGCGGCGTCAGCTTGTGCAACTCCGGCATGCCATTGGCCTTCGGTCCCTGGAAGCGAACGACGGCGATGAAATCGCGGTTGAGCTTGCCTTCCTTGAAGGCGTCCTGCAGTTCCTGCTGGCTGTGGAAGACGATCGCCGGTGCCTCGATCACATGCCGGTCCTGTTTTACCGCCGAGATCTTGATGACGGCGCGGCCGAGATTGCCGCGCAGCATCTTCAGGCCCCCATTCGCCTGGAACGGCGTCTCGATGCTGGCGAGAACCTTCGGGTCGACGCTCTTTTCCGGCGCCGCCTCGCGCACCACCGAACCATCCGCGCCAAGGCGGGGCTCGATCGTGTAGGCCTGCAGGCCTTGGCCGAAAACGGTGCGCACGTCGTCATGCAGCAGGCCGTGCTTCAACAGTTCCTTGATCAGGAAGCCCATACCGCCGGCGGCATGGAAGTGGTTCACGTCGGCAAGCCCGTTCGGGTAGACGCGGGCAAGCAGCGGCACGACCTCGGAAAGCTCGGCGATGTCCTGCCATGTCAGCTGGATGCCGCCGGCACGCGCCATGGCGACGAGGTGAAGCGTGTGGTTGGTCGATCCACCCGTGGCATGCAGGCCGACCACACCATTGACGATGGAGCGCTCGTCGATCATTTCGCCGGCCGGCGTGTATTCGTTGCCCTGCGCGGTGATCTCGAGCGCCCGCCTGGTTGCCTCTCGGGTAAAGGCCTCGCGCAGTGGCGTGCCGGGATTGATGAAGGAGGAGCCGGGCATGTGGAAGCCCATGATCTCCATCAGCATCTGGTTGGAGTTGGCGGTGCCGTAAAAGGTGCAGGTGCCGGGGCCGTGGTAAGACTTCGATTCCGCTTCCAGCAATTCGGCGCGTCCGACCTTTCCCTCGGCGAACAGCTGCCGTACGCGCGACTTTTCATCGTTCGGCAGTCCCGATGTCATCGGTCCGGCCGGAACGAAGATCGCTGGCATGTGCCCGAAGGTGAGGGCGGCAATGACGAGGCCCGGCACGATCTTGTCGCAGACGCCGAGATAGAGCGCCGCGTCGAACATGTTGTGCGACAGGCCCACACCTGCCGCCATGGCGATCAGATCACGCGAAAACAGCGAAAGCTCCATGCCCGGCTGCCCCTGGGTCACGCCGTCGCACATGGCCGGAACGGCGCCCGCCACCTGCGCGATGCCGCCCACGGCGGCCGCCGCCTCGCGGATGATCGCCGGATAGGTCTCGAATGGCTGATGCGCCGAGAGCATGTCGTTGTAGGAAGTAATGATGCCGAGGTTGGAAACACGGTCGCCGGCCAGTGCTTCCTTCTCGGCGGTGGAACAGACCGCGAAGCCGTGTGCCAGGTTCGCGCATCCGAGCACCGATCGGGCCGGCCCGCGCGATGCGGCGTTTCTCAATCGGTCCAGATAGGGCTCGCGCGTCGGCTTCGAGCGTTCGACGATGCGGGACGTGATGGCAGCAATACGTGAGTGAGCGGACATGGGTTATCCTCCCTTCGTCAGGTCTTGGATTGTCTGTTCGTATGAGCTCGGGCGCTGTGGCGCTTAGGGAGCCCAGTAGATGTCGACCGGCGAGGCGGCCCGGCGCAGAATGGCGCGGATCGGCATATCTGCCTCCTCGCCGTCGCCTTCCGCCTTGTCCAGCACATCCTTCTTGCCCTGGCCTTCGATGTGCACGACCAGAAGCCGGGCGTCCTGGAGGCTGGAGAAGGTGAATGTCAGGCGGGGTTCACCCGCACCTTCCGCTTCCATGGTGATGACGCCGCGCGGCGTCTTCGGGTCGAGCGCAACCGCAAGATTGCTGCCGCCGGGGAAGAAGGAAGCGGTATGACCGTCGCCGCCCATGCCGAGAATGACGATATCGAACGGGTTGCCGATCGTGCGCGTCGCATCGGTGGCAAGCTTTGCGGCGTCCTCGACCGAGGGCGCTGCCTGGTAAAGTGGCTGGAACTTCGCCGCCTTCGCCTTGTGCTGCAGAAGGTTGGCGGCGACCAGCAGATGGTTCGAACGATCGTTGTCGGCCGGCACGAAACGCTCGTCGACCAGCGTGATCGTTACCTTGCTCCAATCGAGATCGCGCGTCGAGAGCTCCCGGAAAAACTGCTTCGGCGTCGAGCCTCCCGAAACGGCAAGGCTTGCCGTTCCGCGAGACGCGATTGCGGATGAAAGCGACGCAACAACCTTGTCTGCAAGGTTGCGAGCCAGTTCGGCGGCGTCGGCAAAGGCGTGCATGGTAGTTGCCATCGCTATCGATCCTTAGAGGTTGTCGTGCCAGGTGCGGCCGTCGCGCTCGATGAGCGCGATCGACTGGCTCGGGCCCCAGGTGCCGGCGGTGTAGCCCTGAACCTTCTGGCCGGTGGATTCCCAACCCTTGAGGATCGGGTCGACCCACTGCCATGCCGCTTCCACTTCGTCGCGGCGCATGAACAGCGTCTGGTTCGAACGGATGACGTCCATCAGCAGGCGCTCGTAGGCGTCGGGGTTACGAACCTGGAAGGAATCGGCGAAGCTCATGTCCAGCGAAACATTGCGCAGGCGCATGCCACCAGGACCCGGATCCTTGATCATCAGCGACTGCTTGACGCCTTCGTCCGGCTGCAGGCGAATGATCAGCTGGTTCTGGTTGATGCGGCCGGCCGAGTTGTCAAAGACCGAGTGCGGGATCGACTTGAAGGTGATGACGATCTCCGACATGCGGCCGGCAAGACGCTTGCCGGTACGGATGTAAAAGGGAACGCCGGCCCAGCGCCAGTTGTTGATCTCGGCCTTGATGGCGACGAAGGTTTCCGTGTTGGATACGCCGCCTTCGAGCTCTTCGAGATAACCCTTGACCGGGCCGCCCGCCGAAGCGCCGGCGCGGTACTGGCCGCGAACGGTGGTCTGCTCGACATTCGAGGCATCGATCGGCTTCAGAGCGCGCAGCACCTTGAGCTTCTCGTCGCGAACCGCTTCCGAATCCATCGAGGACGGCACTTCCATGGCGACCAGGCAGACAAGCTGCATGATGTGGTTCTGCACCATGTCGCGCAGTGCGCCGGCGGTGTCGTAGTAGCCCGCACGACCTTCGAGACCGACGGACTCGGCAACGGTGATCTGCACGTGGTCGATATGGTTGGCGTTCCACAGCGGCTCATAAAGCGCGTTGGCGAAACGCAGAGCCATCAGGTTCTGCACGGTTTCCTTGCCGAGGTAGTGGTCGATACGGAAGATCTGCTCTTCCTTGAACACCCTGCCGATCGTGTCGTTCAGTTGCAGCGCGGAGTCCAGATCGCGGCCGATCGGCTTCTCGACGACGATGCGGGTCGTCTTGGTGATCAGCTTGTGGTCATGAATCTTCTGCGAGATGTCGCCGAAAATGCCCGGAGCGACGGCGAGGTAGAAGGCGCGAACGCGCTCCTTGCTTTCGTCGAGCAGCTTCTTCAGCTGGTCCCAGCCGGCATCCGAACGGGCGTCGACGGGCACGTAGAACAGGCGCTTGCAGAACTTCTCGACTTCGGCCTCGTTGTACTCGCCCTTCTTCAGGTGCTCCTTGAGCGCGTCCTGGGCGAACTTGCGATATTCTTCGTTCGTGAGCGGGCTTCTGGACGCGCCGATGATGCGCGTCGGCTCGGAGAACTGACCCTCGATCTGGCGATGGTAGAGTGCCGGCAGGAGCTTGCGCTCGGCAAGGTCGCCACTGCCGCCGAAGACGACATAGTCAAAGGGTTCCACGGGGATGATTTGGCTGCTCATGAGCATATCTCTCAATCAGACTGGTTGTTGGCTGTTTAATCTAATCGATTTAAAAAAGCCAGTGTGCAATGCAATGAATCTGTCGAGACGTCGTTTTAGATCGAATTGCCCTCCGAGGAAATCCGCAATCGGACTAAAATTTGTCGCGCAGCGCAAACCAGGTCAGGGCAAGAAACAATAGCGGCGACCGCATCGCGGGGCCACCGGGAAACGCGGGGATATCGAGCGACTTGAACTGGTCGAGGTCGCTGGACTTACCGATCACACTTTCGGCATAGAGCTTGCCGCAGTAGTTCGAAAGCATGACGCCATGGCCGGAATAGCCGCCGATCGAGGTCACGCCCGGCATCACCTCGCGCACGAACGGCTCGCGCGGCATGGTGATCCCGACGGAGCCGCCCCAGGCATGGGTGATCTCGATATCCTTGAGCGCGGGATAGATCTCGACGACCTGCCGGCGGATATGCTGGCTTATGTCGCGGGGATTGTCGGCGGTGTAGGCCTCGCGGCCGCCGAACAGCAGGCGCCCGTCCTTCGACTTGCGGAAATAGCGCACCACGAAGCGCGAATCCGCGACGGCCTCGCCACCGCTGAGGATATCCGGATGATCGCCAAGCGGTGCGGTGGCGCCGATGAAGGAACGGATCGGCATGATATGGCTGGCGGTGACGGGCTCGAGATTTCCGATATAGGCGTCGCAGGCGATCAGCGCCCTGTCGGCGGTGATCTGGCCGCTCGCGGTGTCGATGGTGATCTTGCCGCCACTCTGGCGAATGGCGGTCGCCTTGGTCATTTCGAAGATTTGGGCGCCCGCGTCGGCCGCAACGCGCGCAAGGCCGACCATCAGCTTCAGCGGATTGATATGGCCCGTGCCGGTATCGATCACGCCGCAATAATAGCGCTTCGAGCCCAGCCGCTGCTGCGTCTCCTCCTCGTCCATGAAGCGCGCATGCCGATAGCCGTAGCGGAACGCCGCGATCTCGGCGTTCTCGTAATAGGAGCGCTTGTAGCCCCGCTTGTGCGCCACGTTCATCTGCCCGGGCATGTAGTCCATGTCGATCTGGTGATCCCGGGCGAAGTCCAGCAGGTAATGCTTGGCGCCTTCCGCGATATCAAACAGCGCCTTCGAGCGCTCGTAACCGATTTTCTCCTCGATCTCCTCCGGCCACCAGCGCTGGCCGGTGCCGAGCTGCCCGCCATTGCGCCCCGACGCGCCGTCGCCGAAGCGACAGGCTTCGATGAGAACCACCGACAGGCCCGCCTTGGCCAGCGTGTAGGCGGCCTGCAGCCCCGTATAACCGCCGCCGACAATGGCGACGTCGCAGTTCTTCGATCCGTCGAGCGTGGGGTAGGTCGGACGTTCGCCGACGGTTTCCTGATACCAGGAGACGCCGGGCGCGATGGGGCTTTGCCATGCTGCTTGCAACGTCATGACCGCGCCCTCCTTAAACGTTGAGCAGCAGGAACTCGCGCTCCCAGGGGCTGATCACCTGCATGAAGGTTTCGAATTCTCCGCGCTTCACGCCGGCATAGATACCGAGGAACTCCTTGCCGAACACCTCCTCGAAGGCCTCTTCGTCTTCCATCAGCGCCACGGCTTCCAGGAGACCGCGCGGCAGGTCGATGGAGCCTTCGTTGGCCGTGTCTTCCGTCGGCGCCGTTGGCTCGATACCCTTCATGATGCCGAGCAAGCCGGAAGCAAGCGAGGCCGCGAGCGCCAGATAGGGGTTGGCATCCGAGCTCGGCAGCCGGTTTTCTACACGCCTTGCCTGCGGGTCGGAGACAGGCACGCGGAACGCCGTCGTGCGGTTGTCGTAGCCCCAAGCATTGTTGACGGGTGCCGACATGTCGGGCGTCAGCCGGCGATAGGAATTCACATAAGGCGCCAGCATCACCATCGAGCTCGGCACGTATTTTTGCAGGCCGCCGATGAAGTGGAAGAACTCCCGGGAGGGGGATCCGTCGGGGTTGGAGAAGATGTTCTTCCCCGTCTCGGCGTTGACCACGGATTGGTGGATGTGCATGGCCGAACCCGGCTGGCCCTGCATCGGCTTGGCCATGAAGGTCGCGTAGATGCCGTGCTTCATCGCCGCTTCGCGGATCGTGCGCTTGAAAAGGAACACCTGGTCGGCGAGCTCGATGGGATTGCCGTGGCGCAGATTGATCTCGAGCTGCGCGGGGCCTTCCTCGTGGATCAGCGTATCGATTTCGAGACCCTGCTTCTCCGAGAAGTGGTAGATATCGTCGATCAGTTCGTCGAACTCGTTGATGCCGGCGATCGAATAGCCCTGGCCACCGAGGATCGAACGGCCGGAGCGGCCTTTCGGCGGGTGCAGCGGATAATCCGGGTCGTCGTTCTTGGCGACGAGATAGAATTCGATCTCGGGTGCCACGACCGGCTTCCAGCCGCGGTCGCTGTAGAGCTTGAGCACACGTTTCAGTACGTTGCGCGGCGTATAGGGCACCTCTTCGCCGTTCACGCTGACGATATCGCAGATCACCTGCGCCGTCGGGTCCGTTTCCCAGGGAACGACGGATAGCGTCGAAAGATCGGGCACCAGCTTGAGGTCGCTGTCGCGCGGCTCGTAGCGGAAGCTTTCCGTTTCGTCGGGATATTCGCCAGAGATGGTGTGGCGGTAGATCGCCGAGGGCAGGGCAAGCGACGTGTTGGAGGTGAACTTGGAGCTCGGCATCATCTTGCCGCGTGGCACACCCGCAAGGTCGGGCGTGATGCATTCGATGTCCTCGATCCCGCGTGCCCGCAGAAACTGCGCCGCTTCCTTCCAGTTTTCAACGCCGCGCTGGTGTCCGGGGTCCGGGGGTGTCTTCTTCGATGCGGGTACGTTTCTGGCAGGCTTCAGCGTCGTCTTTTTTGAAGGCATGACACACCGGTTACGTTGATCTTGCAGCCATAATAACCGGAGTTTGGCAATTGGCGAGGGGTAGACGGCGTTGACTTTCGCCCTTTGATGGAAAAAGAAGGCGCTTTCGGCGAGGGACAGGGTTTTGCAGCGAAAAAGCGATGTGATCATTATCGGCGCTGGTGCCGCCGGCATGATGTGCGCCGCCCGCGCCGCCGCCAAGGGACGCTCCGTGCTCGTCCTTGATCATGCGAAGTCGCCGGGCGACAAGATCCGCATCTCGGGTGGCGGCCGCTGCAACTTCACCAATATCCACACCACGCCGAAGAGCTTCCTTTCCGCCAACCCACACTTCTGCAAGTCGGCGCTCGCCCGCTTCACACCCGCAGACTTCGTCGCCCTGGTCGACCGCTACAAGATCTCCTGGCACGAGAAGACGCTGGGGCAGCTGTTTTGCGACGACAGCGCCAAGGACATCATCCGGATGCTCCTGGAAGAGATGCGCGCGGTGGGCGCATCGCTGCAGCTGACCACGGAGATCTCGGGCGTTGAAAAGAGCGCCGACGGTTTCCGCGTGTCGACCTCTGAGGGCGTCCATGAATGCGCCGCGCTGGTCATCGCCACCGGCGGCAAGTCGATCCCGAAGATGGGCGCAACAGGCTTTGCCTACCGGATTGCCGAGCAGTTCGGCCTGCCGCTTGTGGAGACGCGACCCGGCCTGGTGCCGTTGACACTGGATCCGGCGCTGCTCGAAAGCATCGCGCCGCTGTCGGGTATAGCGGCGCCCGCCGAAATCCGCCACGGCAAGACGGCCTTTCGCGAGGCGCTGCTCTTCACCCACCGCGGCCTAAGCGGCCCGGCCATCCTGCAGATATCCTCCTACTGGCGTGAGGGCGACGACATCACCGTCGATATCGAGCCCGATGTCGATATCCTCGCGCATCTGAAGAAGGCCAAGCAGTCCAACGGCCGGCAATCCGCACAGACGGCGCTGGCGGAAATCCTGCCCAAGCGCCTGGCGCAGTTCCTGACGGAACGGGCAGGGGTAACGGGCAACATGGCCGATCTCTCCGACAAGGTTCTTACCCGCTTGGCCGATGCCGCGCAGAACTGGAGCCTGCGGCCATCAGGCTCCGAGGGCTACCGCACCGCCGAGGTCACGCTTGGCGGCATCGACACGACGGCGCTCGATTCCCGCACCATGGCCGCGAAGGCCGTGCCGGGCCTTTATTTCATCGGTGAATGTGTGGATGTGACCGGCTGGCTCGGTGGCTATAACTTCCAATGGGCCTGGGCATCGGGCGTAGCAGCAGGTGAATCTTTGCAGGCATGAAACTCGCAAGGCGATTCAAGAGTTCTTAACAGGGGTGCGCCATCCTGCCTCAATGACGGGGCGAATGGGGCTTCCTAAATAGAGCTTTACCAGCAAACCGTTTTGTTGGATTGTATGCCAGACAAGAAGTGAGGTTCTGCCAATGCACAGGAACACTCGACGCGCACGCGCCATCGCAATCGCCCAGGTCAAGCAGGACGAAAGGCTCGTTGCCTTGCGCTATATCGTCATCGCCGCAAGCGCGGCCGCAGCCGTCGCAGCACTTCTTCTTACGCGAGCGTTCTGACAAATCCATGAATTGATTTCAAATCGCCGGTCCAGCGGCGATTTCGGCTGTCGCCGGCGACGACCGGCCGGCGCTTCAGGTCCGTATGACAGTGCGGTTTCCCACCATATCCGCTTATCCGAAAATTAATACATACTCTGCAAGAATTGACCCTTGAGTATTGGGCGCCTCCGCGTTGAGCGGGCGGCGAGCTGGCAATGAATGCCGCCCCGGTTCGAACCGGGAATCCAGATTGTTCCAAAAAGCAGATCGATGCACTCAGCTGGCGCCATAGGGCCGCCGGTGGGAGGAGTGGTGTATGGAAGGCCGGAACCGCCATGATTGACAAGATTCTTTCCCGATTCAGGATCAAGACCAAGGTCCTGATCTTCGTGCTCCCCTTCGTGGTGAGCATCTCGGCGGTGGGCCTCACCGGCCTTTATGCATCGGGCATGCTTCAGGGCCGCATGGAAATCTCCAACAGCGTCCTGCAGTCGCTGAGTGGTTTCAAGGATCTCTACGGTTCGATGAGCGACTTCCTGCAGACCAGCAGCGAGGAAGCGCGCGACAAGCTCTACAAGGACGTGGAAGCCCAAAAAGCCACGCTTGAGGCAACGCTGAAGCAGATCGGTGACAATTCCGGTCGCGAGCACCTGCAGGCCGCCGAAGATGGCACGTCAGGCATCTCCGATACCGTCGGCAAGCTCTGGACGCTGCATGAAGGCGAAGTGGCGCTTCTGAAGTCCATCGATGACGCCCAGAAGGTGATGATATCGAGCCGCTTCAACGTCAACTACGACGCCCAGCAGCTTTCTGAAAGCATCCGCAGCGACGAGGGCAACGCGACCGCAACCCTACGCGCCGCCGATCGCCTGCTGAAGGGCGGCGATACGCTCGCCGGTGTCATGGCCGCCTTTGCAAAGGCACAGGCGCCTGCCGACAAGCTGAAGGTCGTCACCGACGCGCTTCCCGATATCATCAAGGCGCAGCGCCTGATCGAGATCTCCGTCCCGCAGAACCAGAAGAGCATGACGCAATCGCTGTCGCAGACGATCAGCGACGTGAAGGCGCAAGCCACCGCACCCGACGCCGTCGCCGACGAGCCGATCGCCAATCTCGGTCGCTTGGTTTCGCGCTTCCGCCAGATGTCCACCTACACCCAGCTGACGGCCACGCAGATGATGCGCGAGGCGACGACGACCTTCGTCGAGCTCGACAGCCGCATCGCCCAGACCAACTCGGTTCTGGAAGATACGCGCCGGCTTGAAAGCGCCATCTATTCGCTGCAGCTCGTCCTTGGCGAATTCATCGCTAAGCCGACCAAAGACAATCGCGTTCGCCTGCATCAGGAAATCGCCACGCTTGGCACCAATCTCAACACGCTGCTCGCCAGTGCCAAGGGCATGAATTTCGCCGAGGATATCGTCGCCGCCATGTCGCCGGCCCTGGTCTCGATGGACAAGGACGCGCAGAGCCTCGTCGATACCATCAACCAGCGTGTCACCGATTATGCTTCGGCCCGCCAGCAGCTCGACGCCGTCTGGGGCCAGCTGACCACCTTCGCGGAAATGCAGAAGCAGACGGCCGGCGCCGAACGCACGCAGGCGAACGGCATCTCCGTATTCACGACAGGTCTCGGCATTCTGCTCTCCATCGTTGGCGGCATCGCGCTGGTACTGACCCTGCAGCGCCCGATCGGACAGATCACCTCTGCCATGCGCCGCATCGCCGATGGCGCGCTCGACACCAATATCTCCGGCGAACAGCGCCACGACGAAATCGGCGACATCGCTCGCGCGCTCGGCATCTTCAAGGAGAACGCCATCTCCAAGATCCGCATCGAGGAGCAGAGCGAGGAAGAGCGCGCCGCCGCCGAGCACGAGCGCCAGCGCAACGACGCCGAAAAGCGCGACATGGATCGCCAGATCGAATTCGCCGTCAGCGCCCTCGCAGCCGGCCTCGAGCGCATGTCGCAGGGCGATATCTCGACAACCATCGACACGCCGTTTATCGGCCGTCTCGAGCAACTGCGTCAGGACTTCAACGGCTCGATGACCCGCCTGCAGGCGACCATGAGTCAAATCCGCGACAACGTCGAATTGATCCAGGGCAACGGCAACCAGATGGCGCAGTCCGCCGAGGATTTGTCGAAGCGTACGGAACAGCAGGCCTCGTCGCTGGAAGAGACCGCCGCCGCCGTCGAGGAGATCACCGTCACGGTCCGTTCGTCGGCCGAACGCGCCAAGGATGCCGACCAGATCGTTCGCGAAGCCAAGCGCAGCGCCGATGATTCCGCGACCGTCGTCGGCAACGCGATCGACGCGATGGGCCGCATCGAGGACGCATCCCGCCAGATCGAGCAGATCATCGGCGTCATCGACGAGATCGCCTTCCAGACCAACCTCCTGGCGCTGAACGCCGGCATCGAAGCGGCGCGTGCCGGTGAGGCCGGCAAGGGCTTTGCCGTCGTCGCCATGGAAGTGCGCGAACTCGCCCAGCGCTCGGCCGCTGCCGCCAAGGAAATCAAGGGGCTGATCAACAAGTCGACCAACGAGGTCAGTTCGGGATCGCAGTTCGTGCAGGAAACGGGCACGGTTCTCGCCCAGATCAGCGCCCAGATCGTCACCATCAGCCAGCACGTCGAAATGATCGCCCGCGCAAGCCACGATCAGTCTGGCGCCCTGCAGGAAGTCAACGCCACCGTCAACCAGATGGATCAGATGACCCAGCAGAACGCGGCCATGGTCGAGGAAACCACCGCGTCGAGCCGCGAACTGGCAAATGAGGCTGACGCATTGCTGCGCCTCATTCAGCAGTTCAAGATAGACGGCGATGCACAGCAGCAGGTCTATCGCGCTGCCTGACGGCGACACGCGAGGCGGCCTCTGCGCGAGACTCCGGCCGGCGAGCGACCACACGAAATCTGAACAGCGGCGGTGCAAACCGCCGCTGTCTTTGACGATCGTCAATTCCACGAAGACATTTCTTAAGTGTTTTACCTTAACGTCAACGCCGTTGTTCGTTTTGGGGATATTTATGCTTCGTCTCTTCTCTGCCTCCATCGTTCGCCAGATTGTTGCGATCACGCTCGGCTTGCTGGTCTTCAGCACCGCCGCGATCGTCTGCGTGACCTATTACAATCTGACTTCCTATGTGATGACGAGCGCCGTCTCCGACGCGAGAGACGCGAGCCGGACGATGGCTGTTCTCTATGCCGCGGCCGATGCCGAGGTGAAGGTGAACGTCAGCAACGATCAGCTCGCGAGTGTTACCGAAGAGAAGCTCCCTGGACTCGGCGATCACAAACTGGTGGATCGCACCGCACAGTCGATATCAGGTGTCGCCACCGTTTTCGAGCGCCAGGGCAGCGACTATGTCCGCGTCTCTACCAACGTGAAGACGGAAAACGGCAGCCGCGCCGTCGGCACCAAGCTTGCCGCCAACCACCCCGCCCAGGCCGAGCTCGCCAGTGGTGAAGCCTATTACGGCCCGGCAGATCTCTTCGGCCGCAAGTTCATGACCGGTTATTTCCCGGTCAAGAACACAAGCGGTGCCAATATCGGTATCCTCTTCATCGGCATTCCAATGGAAGTCTATTTCAGCAGCCTGCACCAGCTGCTGGTTCTGGTCGTTGGCGTCGGTGTCGCCGTCTTCGCGCTGGTCGGCGTCCTCGCCTATTTCGCGATCCGCGTCTCGGTAAAGCCGCTCGAAGCGCTGACCAACACGATCAACACCATTTCCGCCGGCAATCTCGATTGCGCCGTGCCTTGCGTCGACAAGGAAAACGAGTTCGGCGCCATCGGTCGCGCGCTGGCACTTTTCCAGGACGGCGCCCGCGAGCGTCTGAGGCTCGAGACGCAGGCCGCCGAACAACGCGCGCTCAGCGATTCCGAACGCGCCCGCAACGACGAGGAAAAGCGCACGCTGGACGGACAGATCGACTTCGCCGTCAATCAGCTGGCAGCCGGTCTCGGACGCCTGTCGCAGGGCGACGTCTCGCAGACGATCGAAACGCCGTTCGTCGGTCGTCTCGAGCAACTTCGCGTCGATTTCAACGCCTCGCTCGAACGCCTGCAGACCACGCTCTCGCGTATCCGCGACAATGCTGCCTCGATCCATCATAATTCGGGCTCGATGCTGTCATCGGCCGATCAACTTTCCAAGCGCACCGAGGCGCAGGCCGCGAGCCTTGAGGAAACGGCCGCCGCTGTCGAGGAGATCACCGTCACCGTCCGTTCGTCCGCAGAGCGGGCCCGCGAGGCGAACAGCGCCGTGATTGTCACGAAGAAGACGGCCGATAGCTCCGGCGCCGTCGTCAGCGACACGGTCGCGGCCATGGCACGGATCGAGGATGCCTCCAAGCGGATCGAGCAGATCATCGAGGTCATCGACGATATCGCGTTCCAGACCAACCTCCTGGCGCTCAACGCCGGCATCGAGGCGGCTCGCGCCGGCGAGGCCGGCAAGGGCTTCGCGGTCGTCGCCATGGAAGTGCGCGAGCTCGCTCAGCGCTCCGCCGATGCGGCCCGCGAGATCAAGGGGTTGATCGAGAAGTCCACCCGCGAAGTCGCCGCCGGCTCCGGCCTGGTCCAGAAGACCGGATCGGTGCTGGCCTCGATCAGCAACGAGATCATCGCCATCAGCAAGCATGTCGAGACCATCGCCACGGCGAGCCAGGATCAGTCCGCCGCGCTTCAGGAGGTGAACGGCTCCGTCAACGCCATGGACCAGATGACGCAGCAGAATGCCGCGATGGTCGAGGAAACCACCGAGCAGAGCCGCCAGCTCGCCAGCGAGGCGGATGCGCTCATGTCGCTGATCCAGCAATTCCGCATCGAGGCGACACCTGGCCAGGCCGGCATGCGGCGCGCGGCCTGATCGGCTGTTCAGTATCACAGGAAGACGAGGGGTCGCGCATGTCGCGGCCCTTTTTCGTTGCGCGGAGTGCGAGCAGCCAGGCCAGTATCCGTTCGGGGCGCGATTGTCCCGCGGTCCGGTAGAATTCGTCCTCGGCACGCGCTGCGGACCTCTGGCCGATGTCGCCGACCTTGAGATCCTGAAGATGGGTGAATGCGATCAATTCCAACATGGCGATGTCCTTTCCTGGGAAACGAAGACATCGCTTTTTCTATACTTCGAAATCTGCTTTATAAACGCAAGAAAACCGACTATGTTTTTCATTCATGAAAAGCACGCAGTGGGATTCCTTCCAGCTCTTTCTGCAAGTCGCCCGCCTCGGCGGGCTGACCGGCGCCAGTGCGGCCAGCGGCCTCAGCCCCGCCACCATCGGCCGGCGGATGCTCGATCTTGAACAGGAGATCGGCCGCGCATTGTTCTTGCGCAGCCAGACCGGCTACCGGTTGACCGCAGATGGCCAGACCCTTCTCGATCATCTGCAGGAAATGGAAGCGGCGGCGCGCAAGGTCGATCTTTGGCGCCAGGCCGGCGGCACCGGTCTCACCGTGCGCATCGCCGCCGGCACCTGGGTCGCCTGGCTGATGGCCGAGAACTTCGGCGCCATCCGCATGCCCGGCGATGACTTCGCGATATCGCTCACAATCGGCGAGGCGCGCGCCAACCTGAACTATCGCGAAATCGATATCGGCATTCGCGCCTTCCAGCCGGAGGAAAGCAATCTCGCCGCACGGCTCTTGGGAGAGGTGGCCTACGCGGTCTATGTGAGACGCAACGCCGGCGAACAGGAAGAACGCTGGCTGGCCGTTAGTGAGGGCGACGCAATCTCCAACTATCTGAGATGGCCGCACGTCAATGCGGGAGGTTCGATCGTTGCTACCGTCAACCGCCCGCGTTCGCTGCCGGATCTCGTGCGCGCCGGAGCAGGCAAGGCCGTACTGCCCTGCTTCGTCGGCGATCTCGATCCGGAATTGCAGCGGCTGGGTCCGGAACTGCCGGAACTGCGCCACCAGCAATGGATCGTCATGAACAACGAGGACCGGCACCGCACGGAAATCCGCCGCGTCGCCGATCGCATGACCAAGCTGTTGAAGAGCTATGCCGATCTTTTCGCGGGAAAGCGCCCCAGCCGAAGCTGAGGCGCCGTGCTGCGGGCTCGGATTGGGGGCAGCTCAGTTCCGGCCGGCAACGATGACGGGGATCAGCAGGTCTCCCCAGTTTCCGTCGCCGCCGTGATGCCGTGCAGAGCGAACGATCTCTACCGAAACACCGGCATCGACGGCCTTCATGACCGACTGGTTCAGCCGGTGCAGGTCGTTGGCGAGCATGCGGATCATGCTCTGCTGGTCGGCGGTCATGCTGCTGGACTGTTCTTCCGCGCGTTCCTTGACGCGTGCGAGCGTAGGCATGGCATTTCTCCTCCTGTGTTTCGTCTACTCGGCTGCCGGCTTGAACTGGGCATGTTCTGTGGATTCGCGCATCGCGGTGGTCGAAGAGCGCCCGCCTGATATCGCCATCGAAACGGCATCGAAATAGCCGGTGCCGACTTCGCGCTGATGCTTGGTGGCGGTGTAGCCGTTGGCTTCCGCCGCGAACTCCGCCTGCTGCAGCTCGGAATAGGCGGCCATCTGCCGGTCCTTGTAGCCGCGCGCAAGCTCGTACATGCCGAAGTTCAGCTGATGGAAACCGGCCAGCGTGATGAACTGGAACTTGTAGCCCATCGCGCCCAGCTCCCGCTGGAACCTGGCGATCGTCGCGTCGTCGAGGTTCTTTTTCCAGTTGAACGACGGCGAGCAGTTGTAGGCGAGCAGCTTGCCGGGATGAACCTTGTGCACGCCTTCCGCAAAGCGCCGCGCCTGTTCGAGGTCGGGCTTGGAGGTCTCGCACCAGATCAGGTCGCAATGCGGCGCATAGGCGACGGCGCGCGCGATGCAGGGCTCCAGCCCGTTGCGGACCTGATAGAAGCCCTCGACCGTGCGCCCGGCGTCGTAGTCGACGAAGGACTGGTCGCGCTCGTCGATATCCGATGTCAGCAGCTTGGCGGCTTCCGCGTCGGTGCGGGCGATGACCAGCGTCGGTACGCCCATGACGTCGGCTGCCAGCCGAGCCGCGTCAAGATTGCGGATATGCGCGGCCGTCGGGATCAGCACCTTGCCGCCGAGGTGGCCGCACTTCTTTTCGGACGCCAGCTGGTCTTCGAAATGCACGCCGGCAACGCCCGCCTCGATATAGGCCTTCATGATCTCGAAGGCGTTGAGCGGGCCGCCGAAGCCGGCTTCCGCATCCGCGACAATTGGTGCGAACCAGCTGTCGACCGAGAGCCCATTGGCCTCGGAGGTTTCGATCTGGTCGGCGCGCTGCAGCGTCCGGTTGATGCGCTTGGCCAGCTCCGGCCCCGCATTGGCGGGATAGAGCGACTGGTCGGGATACATGGCTGACGCGGTGTTGGCGTCAGCCGCGACCTGCCAGCCCGACAGATAGATCGCCTTCAGCCCGGCGCGGACCATCTGCATCGCCTGGTTGCCCGAGAGCGCGCCGAGCGCGTTGACGAAATCGTCCTGCTGCAGCAGCTGCCAGAGCCGGTTCGCGCCCATTTCGGCGAGCGAATAGCGAAGCTCCACGGATCCGCGAAGCCGCCGGACGTCGTCCGCCGAATAGGGCCGCTCGATCCCGTCGAAGCGTCCTGCGGGAATATCGCGGTGAAGCTTGTCAAACTCTGTCATTTTTTCCTCCTTGCAGATCCCAGTGCCGCATCCGGCTGATTGACAGGATTTACAAAACGAGAAGAAATGACCAGAGTTATATGGCTAAAGGCGTTGCGAAACGAGTTTCAATGCAAAGAACTTGACAGTCTAGATCAGTAAAATTGTCAAGTTTTGTAAATTTGGTGATTGGCTTCTTCTGCAAAGGATTGTCAAAATGGCTGAGCGCAAGATCTTCGCAGGCCCCAAGGTCCGCCGCATCAGGAATGGCCTCGGCGTCACCCAGGCAGCAATGGCAGAGGCGCTTGATATATCGCCCTCCTACCTTAACCTCATCGAGCGCAACCAGCGCCCGCTGACCGTCCAGCTGCTTCTGAAGCTCGCGGCGGTCTACAAGGTCGACCTGGAGGAGTTGCGCAGCGAAAGCGACGGCAGTCTCAATCAGTTGAAGGAAGTCTTCGCCGATCCGCTGCTTTCCGGCGAATTGCCGGGTGATCAGGAATTGGTGGAAGTCGCCGAAGCCGCCCCCAATGCCGCAAGCGGCGTGATCAAGCTCTACCAGGCGTATCGCGAGCAGGCCGCTCGCCTTTCGGATCTCACGCGGTTGACTGCCACGGAAGGGCAGGTTCCCCTGATGGGCGCGCGACTGCCGGCCGACGAGGTCGCCGATATCCTGGAGCGTCGGTCCGCATATTTTCCCCGTATCGAGGATGCGGCCGAGCCTCTGGCGTCCCGTTTTGCCGAAACCCGCAACGTCGCCGATGCACTGAAGGAATGGCTGCGTGCCGAGCGCGGCATCAGCGTCCGCATCCTGCCTGTCCATGTTATGCCGGACCTGCGCCGCCGTTTCGACCGCCACTCGATGCGGCTGTTCATCTCCGAACGTCTGTCTGCCGCCGACCAGACATACGAGATCGCGATGGAAGTCGCGAACCTCGCCCTGCGTGACGAGATCGCCGCGGAACTGGAGGGATTGCCGCTCTCCACTCCGGAAGCACGGCGCGTGGCCCGCTTCGAGCTCGCCCGCTACGGCGCGCTGGCGCTCGTCATGCCATATGGCGCTTTCTTCGCGGCTGCGCAAAACACGCGCTACGATCTCGATATCCTGGCCTCGCGCTTTGCCGTCTCCTACCAGCAGGCGGCCACGCGGCTGACGATGCTGCAGCGTCCCGGATCGTCGGCCATACCGCTCTTCCTCATGGAGATCGACGCGGCGGGCCACCGGCTGCGGCGCGCTGGAGCCCAGGCCTTTCCGCAGGTCCGTTTCGGTGGCGGCTGTCCCAAGCTCAATGTTCACGCCGCCTTCCTGCAGCCTGGCCAGATCCTTGCCGAACGCGTCGAGATGCCCGACGGCGCCACCTACCTCACCATATCGAAAACGCTGAAAGGCCCGAGCGCGCCATTCGGCGAACGCATAAGGCGCACCGCGCTGCTGCTCGGCTGCGATGCCGCGGCCGGCGCCGCGACGGTCTATGGCGCCTTGGCGGCGACCCAGCCTGCGGTTGCGGCGGGGCCCGCTTGCCGGCTTTGCGAACGGCGCGGCTGTCTCTGTCGCGCCGAGCCGCCGGTCACCCGCCCCCTCGGCCTCGACGAGATGGTCGGCGGTCTGAGCAGCTTTGAATTTCAATAGGATGAAATCATTGAGATGGCAGGATTTTACGCTTGTCGGCTCTGAAAATCCTTTCTACTCTGCCGCCAAAACCAGAGGGGCCGACATCAAACGGTGCCGGAGCATGAAGCAGGAGATAGAATGAGGTCAGTAATCGCAAGGCTTGCAGCAACGGCTGTCGTTGCTGCGTTTTCATCCGTACCTTCTTTCGCACAGGAACGTGTCGTCAACGTCTACAACTGGTCGGACTATATCGACGCATCGATCCTCGAAGATTTCACCAAGGAAACCGGCATCAAGGTCGTCTACGACACCTTCGATTCCAACGAGACGGTGGAAACCAAACTGCTCGCGGGCGGCACCGGCTATGACGTCGTCGTTCCGACGGCCGACTTCCTGCAGCGCCAGATCCAGGCCGGCGTTTTCCAGAAGCTCGACAAGTCGAAGCTGCCGAACATCAGCAACATGTGGGATGTGATCCAGCAGCGCACCGCAAGCTACGATCCCGGCAACGAATATGCCGTCGACTACATGTGGGGCACTGACGGGATCGGCTACAACGTCAAGAAGGTGGCGGAGATCCTCGGCCCCGACGTCAAGCCGGGCCTCGAGGTGATCTTCGACCCGAAGGTCGCCGCCAAGTTCAAGGATTGCGGCATCTATGTCCTGGACACGCCGAAGGACGTGCTGTCGACCGCGTTGCATTATCTCGGTCTCGATCCGAACTCCAAGAATCCGGAGGACTTCAAGAAGGTCGAGGAACTGATGACGTCGGTTCGACCTTACATCCGCAAGTTCCACTCGTCGGAATACATCAACGCGCTCGCCAACGGCGATATCTGCATCGCCTTCGGCTATTCCGGCGACGTCCTGCAGGCGCGCGACCGTGCCGAGGAAGCCAAGAACGGCGTCGAGGTCGATTACTCGATCCCCTCGCAGGGCGCACAGATGTGGTTCGACATGATGGCCATCCCTGCCGATGCCCCGCATGTCGCCGAAGCGCATGAATTCATCAACTACATGATGAAGCCCGAAGTCATCGCCAAGGCCAGCGATTACACCTTCTACGCCAACGGCAACAAGACCTCGCAGCAGTTCGTAAGCAAGGATGTCCTGGAAGATCCGGCGATCTATCCGACCGAGGATATCATGGGCAAGCTCTTCACGATCTCTCCGTGGGATCCGAAAACGCAGCGTACGGCGACGCGGCTCTGGACCAAGATCGTCACCGGCCAGTAAAACACCATCAGGCCCGGGCGGCAGCGACCGGGCCTTTTTTGTATGCCGATCGTGGGGACGGCGGCCTTTTCAGAGAGATTTTCGGGGAACACTATGAAGTCACTTGGCAATATTCGCCGTTCCTTCGCGCCTTGGACGGACCCGTCCGCTAAGCCGTTCATCTCCTTCAGGAGCGTGACCAAGCAGTTTGGTGACTTCACCGCGGTCGACGATCTCTCGCTCGATATCTACCACCGCGAGTTCTTCGCCCTTCTTGGCGCCTCCGGCTGCGGCAAGTCCACCCTGCTGCGCATGCTTGCCGGCTTCGAGCAGCCGACGGCGGGCGAGATCGTGCTTGACGGAACCGATCTGGCCGGTACGCCGCCCTACAAGCGGCCGGTCAACATGATGTTCCAGTCCTACGCGCTCTTCCCGCACATGACGGTCGAGAAGAACATCGCCTTCGGCCTGCGCCAGGACGGAATGGCCAAGGACGAGATCGCCGAGCGCGTCTCGCAGATGCTGAAGATGGTCAAGCTCGAGAAGTTCGCTTCCCGCAAGCCAAACCAGCTCTCCGGCGGCCAGCGCCAGCGCGTCGCGCTCGCCCGTTCGCTCGCCAAGCGTCCGAAGGTGCTGCTGCTCGACGAGCCGTTGGGCGCGCTCGACAAGAAGCTGCGCGAGGAAACCCAGTTCGAACTGATGGACCTGCAACAGAGCCTCGGCCTGACCTTCGTCGTTGTCACCCACGACCAGGAAGAGGCGATGACCATGGCCGACCGCATCGCCGTCATGAGCCACGGCAAGGTGGTCCAAGTGGCGACGCCGGCCGAAATATACGAGGCGCCCAACTCGCGCTTCGTCGCCGACTTCATCGGCGACGTGAACATCTTCGACGGCAAGGTCGTCGGCGCCAACGACAGCACCGTCGAGATCGCCGTCGATGACGAATTCTCGATCAAGGTCGTCACGCCGGAAAAGCCGGCGATGGGCTCCTCGGCGGGCTTCGCGATCCGCCCGGAAAAGCTGAAGGTCGGCCGCAAGCCGCCGGCCCATCCCGGCATCAATGCGGTTTCCGGTGAGCTCTGGGACATCGGCTATCTCGGCGACATGACCGTCTTCCATGTGAAGCTGAAGAGCGGCAAGGTCGTAAAGGCCTCGCTCTTGAACGCGCAGCGCGCCGTGGACGACCCCTTCACCTACGACCAGGAAGTCTGGATCACCTTCGCCGAAGACGCCGGCGTGCTGCTGAAGGATTGAACCATGGGCAAACTCGGTTCCGCCGTCTACAGCCGTCTGGTCATCATCGTCCCTTATGTCTGGCTGCTGCTCTTCTTCCTGGCGCCATTCTTCATCGTCTTCCGCATTTCGCTGTCCACCACCGCGATCGCCATGCCGCCCTATGAGCCGGTGTTCGCGCTTTCGGACGGCTGGGCAGGGATATGGGAGAAGATCGGCACTTTCTCCTTCGACAACTACAGCTACCTGATCGACGATCCGCTCTATTTCAACGCCTATCTGTCGAGCGTCATCATCGCCGGCGTCTCCACCTTCCTGACGCTGCTGATCGCCTATCCGATCGCCTACGGCATGGCGCAGGCGCCGCGTACCATCCGACCGACGCTGCTGATGCTCGTCATCCTGCCTTTCTGGACGAGCTTCCTGATCCGCGTCTATGCCTGGATCGCGATCCTCAAGCCGGAGGGCCTGCTCAACCAGCTGCTGCAGTCCCTGCACCTCATCGACAGCCCCCTGATCATCCTCAATACAAATGTCGCGGTCTATATCGGCATCGTTTATTCCTACCTGCCGTTCATGGTGCTGCCGCTCTATTCCTCACTGGAAAAGATGGACGGTACGCTGATCGAGGCGGCGCAGGATCTCGGCTGCCCGCCGATCACAGCCTTCTGGCGCGTCACCTTTCCGCTGTCGCTGCCGGGCGTCGTCGCCGGCTGCATGCTGGTCTTCATCCCTGCCGTCGGCGAATTCGTCATCCCCGATCTGCTCGGCGGATCGCAAACGCTGATGATTGGCAAGACGCTGTGGAACGAGTTCAACGCCAATCGTGACTGGCCGGTGTCCTCGGCGGTGGCGACGATCCTGCTGCTGATCCTGGTGATCCCGATCGTGTTCTTCCAGAACGCGCAAGCCAAAGCCGATGAGCAGGGGAAGTAAGCCATGCTGAGATGGACCCGTTTCAACATTGCCTCCGTCGCCCTCGGCTTCGCCTTCCTCTACCTGCCCATCGTTCTGCTCGTGGTGTTTTCCTTCAACGAGTCGAAACTGGTCACCGTCTGGGGCGGCTTCTCGACCAAATGGTACGCCTCGCTGTTCCACAATCAGGCGCTGCTCGACGCCGCCTGGGTGACGGTGCGCGTCGGCGTCCTGTCGGCGACCGCCGCGACGATCCTCGGCACCTTCGCCGCGATCGCCCTGGTCCGCTATACGCGCTTCCGTGGCCGCATGCTGTTTTCGGGCATGGTTTATGCTCCGCTCGTCATGCCCGAGGTCATCACCGGCCTGTCGCTGCTCTTGCTCTTCGTGGCTGTCGGTTTCGATCGTGGCTTCTGGACCATTACGCTGGCGCACACCACGCTGACGATGTGCTTCGTTGCCGTCGTCGTCCAGTCGCGGCTATTGAGCTTCGATCGCTCGATCGAGGAAGCGGCGATGGATCTCGGCGCGCCGCCGGTGCGTACCTTCTTCGAGGTGACGCTGCCGATCATCGCGCCCGCGGTCCTCTCCGGCTGGATCCTGGCCTTCACCCTGTCGCTCGATGACCTCGTGATCGCGAGCTTCACCTCCGGGCCGGGCGCAACCACGCTGCCGATGAAGATCTACAGCCAGGTCCGTCTAGGCGTGACGCCGGAGATCAACGCGGTCTGCACGCTGCTGATCGGCGTGGTCACGATCGGCGTCATCTGCGCATCCGTCATCACCAAGCGGCGCGAAGTGCAGCGCGAACGCGATGAGCGAGCAGCGGCGAACGCGCCCTGATTATTGGGGCTGGGCGGGCTGTAGCGGTCCGTTGCGAGCATGTGCGGGCGAAAGCAGCGGATCGGGCCACGAGCCACCGATGAAGAACGGCAACGGCGGAAATTCGGCCGCCAACGCGGGGTCCGTGGCCTCGATCGATCCTGATAGAGCCAGCCCGCTCGATTGATAGGGAATGACGCCGGATAGTGTCAGCGTTTCCTGCGGCCCCTCGATCCGCGCATCGCGCAGCACCGCGGCACCGTTCTCGATGTCGGCGGTGATGTCGAAGCGGTTGAAGGGCAGCGCGCGGTGGGATACTGCGGCCAGCGGAAAGAAGTCCGATTTGGCCGCCTCCGCGCGCACCGCCTGGGTATCGAAGCCTGACAAGGAGCCGGCACCGGCGCGAAACGCGATTGTTCCAGTCAGGTCGCCGACGCCGGCTTTCCAGAGCGGCAGTCCGGTGCGGACGGCGACATCAAGCGAACCGGAGGCTAGCGGCAGCGGTCCGTTCAATTGAAGGCGCTCGATCAGTCCGCCGAAATCCGCACCGCGAATGGACATCTGCAGCTTGCCGCCGCCGTCGAAGTCGCCACGCGTTGCTTCGAGATGGGCGGTGAGCGAACCGCCCTCGAACTGGCTGTCGCCGATATCGAGCTTCGCCTCGTTGCTCGAAACAATGATGCTGGCGCCCATGCCAGTCAGCGTGAAGGGAGCGATCTGTGCTTGCTTGGCCGAAAGCCTCAGATCGAGATCGAGCCGCTGAAGCGGTCCGCCATCCGGTGGCCCTCCCGCTTCGCCGGCCGCAAGTCTGAGCACAAAGGCGTCGAACAGCGACTTGAAGTTGATCTGGTCGAACGCCAGCGTCCCGCCAAGCTTGGCGCGCTCGTTGGCGATATATGAGAAGTCCATCACTCCGGTTGCGTTCGCGCCATTGATCCCGAGGCTGACATTGTTGAAACGGAAACCGTTGGCGGCCGAGAGCACATCGGTCTCGACCGAGAAGGCCTTGAGCGTTGCAATGCCGGGCACCGACTTACCGGACCAGTCCAGCAATGCCGGCAGATCCGGCACGTTGAGCGCGATGTTGCCGGAAACGCCGGCGAGATTGGAAATATTGGCGAGCCCGTCGAAGCGGGCCATCAGAAGCTTGGAGGTCAACGCAGTGCTTAGCTGCGCGCTTTTGCCGGCAAAGATCAACAAAGGACTGCGAGAGGAAAAATCGATCTTCAGGTCCTGACCGCTGGTGCGGGCGATCAGCACCGCAGAGATCGGGCTCGACAGCTTGCGCCAGTCGACATCGGCGGTTACGCCCTCGAAGCGATAGGTCTTGCCGCTGGCGACATCGGTCATATCGAGTGTTCCGTCCTCGACCGTGATGGTGCCGATCTCGGCATCCAGGCCTCTGTCGAGAGTTTGGCGACCGCCATCCTCGCGGGCACTATCGATCGCCTTGGCGAGCAGGCCCTCGTTCGTCCAGTCGATCATCCCGCTCGCCTCTCGGGTCAGCTTCAGGCTGGGACGCAGCAGGTGGAACTCATGAAAATTGGCGCGGCCCCGGAAGGCGTCGATCAGGTTGAATTCGGCCGACAGGCTCTCGATGGTGCCGAGCAGCTTGTGGTCGCCACCTGTCTTTCGAATGGACATCTGGTTGAGCGTGATGCGCGGTGTCGGCCAGAACTCCACAACCGGCCTGCCGGAAATTTCCGCCCGATAGCCCGTCCATTTCGACACCGCATCCTCGATGCCGGAGCGAACAAGACTGGTGGATACGAGATAGGGGCCGGCGACGCGCAGTGCCACGAAGATGGACAGGGCAATGAGCAGGACCACGGTCGCGAGCCGCGCGAAGCCGGGCAGCCAACGTGAAACGGGTCTGATTTTCTTCCGCCAGCGCGGCTGTCGAGACATGCTCATGATTGTCGCCAGTATTTCCGGCCGTTCGCCCGTTAATCCACTGAAATGCCGGATATATCAAATGCCCGACGCATGCAAATCCATACCGGCCGCGTCCACTCGTCACTGGCTTTATACGCCGATATGGCATCTTATATAGGCAGCCGAACAGGAGGTATGTGCATGCGTGACGACAAGCCGCTCTGGTTACCCTCGCAGGCTTCGGTCGAGGCAAGTCCGATGTACGCCTTCATGCAGAAGTGCAACCGCGATTTCGGCTTGTCGCTCAAGACCTACGAAGACCTGCACGCATGGTCGGTCGCCGAACGCGAGCGCTTCTGGACGGCTGTCTGGCAGTTCTGCGACGTGAAGGGAGAACGTGGAGACACGGCGCTTCTCGATGGCGAGATCATGCTCGATGCACGCTTCTTTCCCGAAGCGAGTCTGAATTTCGCTGAGAACCTCCTGTCCGATGAAGGGGAGGGTATCGCCATCCTTTTCCGCGGCGAGGACAAGGTCAGCGACGCCTGGAGCTGGGATCGGCTGCGCAGCCTTGTCTCCCGGCTGCAGCAGGCGATGAAAGCGGAGGGCATCGGTCCCGGCGACCGTGTCGCAGCGATGATGCCCAACGTACCCGAGACCGTCGCATTCATGCTGGCCGCCGCCTCGATCGGCGCCATATGGTCGTCCTGCTCTCCGGATTTCGGCGAGCAGGGCGTGCTCGACCGCTTCGGTCAGATCGAACCGAAGCTGTTCGTCGCCTGCGACGCCTACTGGTATGGCGGCAAGCTGCAGGACGTCACGGCAAAGGTGGCAGCGGTCTCCAAACGCTTGGGAACGGCAGCCGTCATCGTCCACTATGCCGGAGATGTCGAAGCCACGGCGCGGGCGGTCTCCGGCGCGAAAACCATGAACGACTTCATCGCACCCTTCGAGGCGACGCAACTGGAGTTCCGGCGCCTGCCTTTCTCCCATCCTCTCTATATCCTGTTCTCGTCGGGCACGACGGGCGTTCCCAAATGCATCGTCCACTCCGCCGGTGGCACATTGCTGCAGCACCTGAAGGAACATCGTCTGCATTGCGGTCTGCAGCCCGGCGAGCGCCTGTTCTACTTCACCACCTGCGGCTGGATGATGTGGAACTGGCTGGTAAGTGGTCTGGCCGTCGGCGCCACACTCTGCCTGTTCGATGGCTCCCCGTTCGCGCCTGATGGGAATGTGCTGTTCGATTATGCCGAAGCCGAAAGGTTCGCCGTCTTTGGTACGTCCGCCAAGTACATCGACGCGGTGCGCAAGAGCGGCCTCACGCCCGCCGCCTCGCACGATCTGTCCAGCCTCCGCCTCATCACCTCCACCGGTTCGCCGCTGTCGCCGGAAGGGTTCAGCTTCGTCTATGAAGGGATCAAACCTGATGTCCAGCTGGCCTCCATCTCGGGCGGCACCGATATCGTCTCCTGCTTCGTTCTCGGCAATCCGCTGCAGCCGGTCTGGCGCGGCGAGATCCAGGGGCCGGGGCTCGGCCTTGCGATGGACGTATGGGACGACGACGGCAGGCCGGTGCGCGAGGAGAAGGGCGAACTTGTCTGCACCAAGGCTTTCCCGTCGATGCCGATCATGTTCTGGAACGATCCCGGTGGCGCCAAGTACAAGGCGGCCTATTTCGAGCGTTTCGACAACGTCTGGTGCCACGGCGATTTCGCCGAATGGACGGACCATCACGGCATTGTGATCCATGGCCGTTCGGACGCCACCCTCAATCCCGGTGGCGTGCGCATCGGTACCGCAGAGATCTATAACCAGGTCGAGCAGATGGAGGAGGTGGCCGAGGCGCTGTGCATCGGGCAGGATTGGGATGACGACGTGCGCGTCGTGCTCTTCGTCCGTCTCGCCCCCGGCGTGGCGCTGTCCGACGAGCTCGCGAAAGCCATGAAAACCCGCATTCGCAGCGGTGCCTCGCCGCGCCACGTGCCCGCGAAGATCATTGCCGTCAGCGATATCCCGCGCACCAAATCAGGCAAGATTGTCGAACTGGCCGTCCGCGAGATTGTTCACGGTCGCCCGGTCAAGAACAAGGAGGCGCTGGCCAATCCGGAGGCGCTGGAGCTTTTCGCAGGTCTTGAAGAACTTCGGGTATAGCCACGGCGGCCGGTTCGCTCAAATCTTAACGAAACTACAATCTTTCAGCGGGAAGACCTGCCGTCTGCTGGAAACCTTTTGTTAAGAAACCCTTGTCAAAGGTTTACCGAACTTGGGGCTGCATATGAACGAAGCAGCTAGGAGCCTCTCGCTCCCGATACATGACGTTGAACGACTGAGCCCTTGTTGAACAGCACCCAAACTTTCAGGCAGCCCGCGTGGCTGCCTTTTTTCTTTCAGCCTGCCAGAACCCGCTGTGACGGGAAGGTGATTTCGACAAGCGTTCCCTCGTTCGGCGTCGAGCTGATCGCGAAGGTCGCACGGTTGGCATCGACCATCGCCTTGGTCAGCGGCAGGCCGAGACCCGTGCCGTCGCCGCGGTTGCGCGTCTGCGTCGAAACCTGACGGAACGGCTTCATCGCCTGATCGAGCTCGCCGCGCGTCATGCCGATGCCGGTGTCGCGGACCCTGAGAACCACGCTGCCATTCGCCTCGTAGGAGGTGGAAACCACGATCTGTCCGCCCGATGGCGTAAACCGGATCGAGTTCGACAGGATGTTGAGCGCGATCTGCTTGATCGAGCGCAGGTCGGCCACAACCTCGGGAACGGCCTGCGAAAGCGCGGTGCGGATGATAACCCGCTGGCTGTTGGCCTGCGGTTGCAGCAATGCCACTGCTTCGGAAACAGCCTCGTTGAGGCCTATGGCGACGAAGTCCAGCTCCATCTCGCCGGCTTCGATCTTCGAGATGTCGAGCAGGTCGTTGACGATATCGAGCACATGGCGGCCGGAGCGGCCGATGTCGTTGGCATACTCGATGTAACGCGGATGGCCGATCGGACCGAAGCGCTCGCTCGCCATCATGTCGGAGAAGCCGATGATGGCGTTGAGCGGCGTACGGATCTCGTGGCTGACGCGGGCGAGGAAGTCGGTCTTGTGATCGTTGGCGGTCTCGGCGGCGCTCTTGGCGCTGCGCAGCTCGTCTTCCGTGCGCTTCCACTGCGTGATGTCGCGGATGACAGCGCAGTAGCCGCTCGAAGACGTTAGCTGCCCCATGGTCATGAACAGTGGCACGAAGCCGCCCGCCGCCTCGCGACCGATTACTTCGCGACCGTCATTGAGCACGCTGGCGACGCCATGGCCGGAAAGGCCGTTGAGATAGTCGAGCACAGCCTTCTGGCTTTCATGTGCGAACAGCATGACGAAAGGCTTGCCGCGCGTTTCTTCCTCGTCGTAGTTGAACAAAGCGCTCGCCGAACGGTTCATCGAGCGGATATCGCCGTCGAGCCCGATGACGACCACGCCATCGGTGGCGGTTTCGAGGATCGAGCGCAGTTCCTCCACTTCCACCTGCAGCTTGGCGACCTTCTCGATCATACGGTCGGCGGGACGGGTATCGATGGTCGCTGCCGGTCGCGCTGGAACCGAAACCTCGTTTGCAACGGGAATGAGCGCCAGCATCAGGGCACTGGATTCCTGCCAGCGAATGGACTGCAGCTTCGCCGTCACCGGAACCAGATCGTCATCGACGGTCACCAGCATCATGGCGCCGGCGCGCCCCGCCTTTTCCTCCAGGTCGTGACGCTGCAGCAGCGCGTCGATGCCGCCGACATCGGCCAGGTCTTGGAGTGACTGGTAGCCGGTCAGGCGCATGAACTCGGGATTGGCGTGGATCAGTTGGTCGCCAGCATGTATGAGGACGGCGACAGGCATCTGGTCGATGAGTTCGGTCGAAAGTCCGTCCGTCATCTTCACGCGTGGCGGGATGAAGTTCGCCAGCATGTCCATCTGGCTCACGGTCTCTTCCAGCCCCTCGGTCACGTCGTCGTCACTATCGGCTTGGGGAAGCGGAGCCTGATCGTCGCCCGCTTCCACGGATTCGACGCCATCCTCCGCGATATCCTCATCCGGCGTTTCCGCGTGATCGGCGATATTCTTCTCGACAGCCGAATTCTTTTCGGTAGCGGGTGCCTCGTCCGTCTCTTGGGCGGCCGCCGTCTCTGCTTCCTCTTCCGCATCGCGCACGCCAAACGCCTCGAGGCGCTTGGCGATCTCGCGGAAGTTCGCCTGCTCGGCATTGCTGAGCGTCGGCCCGGCGCCATGCAACTGCACGATCTTGTCGGTCAGCCGGCGGCTCGGCGTTTCCACGATGCGCAGGGCAGGCGGCTCGTGCTTCGGCGGCGCCGATGTCTCGGCAGCGTCTTTGCTTTCGGGCTGCTCATCCGAAACGTCGGGCGTCTGCGCACCCGTATCGTCTTCCGCCACCGCGGGCTCAATGCCTTCGCTGGCTGGGGCCTCGGCAGCTTCAGGCGCCGTTTCCACCGCTACCTCTTCCGCAGCCTCGGTTTCGGCCAGTTCCTCCAGCACATCGGCCGGCTGGCCGAGTTCGGTGCTGTCGTGCACCACGCCGTCAGGCCCGAGGCTGAGGCCGAGCGCAAGCGGATCTTCCGCCGCATCCGAAAGGCGCACCACGCCAAAGCCGCGGAAACCGTCGAATTCGCGGCTGCGAGTATAGGTCGGCAGTGCCGCGAGGTCGACGGGAACGGCCAGACTGGTGCCTTCGATCGGCCAATGAATGGTTTTGCCCGACCATGTGTCGCGCCGCGCCAGCGCCTCGGCGATCTTTCCGTCCGGGTCGAGATTGAAGAGGGCCGCGATATCGCCGAAACCGACGCCGATGATATTGGAGGCATGCGGACCAACCGCTTCGGCGAATTCGCCCGAAACTTCGCTGAACCGCCCTTCGGCATCAATCTTCCACACGAAGCGCGTCGCCCGGCTGTTCGGGCGGAAAACGAAGGGAGCGGGGTGATCCGTCGCCGGGCCTTCCGATCCGTCATCGGCCGAGGCGGTCGTTTCCTCGGGCTCGGCCTCGGCAAGGGCCGGTTCGACAGCCGCGTCGTCGTACGCGTCTTCTTTGTGCTCGACCTCACTCGCACCCTGTCCGTCGGCTTCCGCCTGCAGGGCAGCGAGTTCCTCGGCTTCACCCACGGACAGATCTTCGAACTCGTCCTGTGTGTCTTCCGGACCGGCAGGCTCCTCCTCAGCCTCAATCACATCGATCTCGGCGGTCGCGTCATCCCGCGCGATCTCCGGCTCGCTCTGTTCGGCTGCAGGTTCATCGAAGTCGGCCATCGTGTCGTCGACAGGCGACTCCGCCAGCGCGGCTTCCTCGGCGACGAGGGCGGCTTCTTCCTCGCTCACGATGCCGGCGTCGTCGGCGTCATCCTCGGGTGCGTCGTCCAGCTCCTCGATATCGGCCACGGCATCGATCGCCTCGATGAAGCTCGGGGCAGCGCTCGGCTCGTTATGGTTAATAGCGGCTGTGGATAAAGCGGGTGCCGGCGGTTCGATCGGATCGAGATGACCGAGAACGGTCTCGACCGCGAAGAGAAGATTAAGCGGCGGCTCGTCACTGAGTCGGCCGACGGCCGCGGGCAGGTAACCCTTGCCTGTCGCGACTGGGCGCTTCACCAGCCGGTCGGCATGGTCTCCGGCCAGAACGATCATCGCCTTGGCAGTCTGCTGCGTCACGCCAAGCGCGGCATAGCCCGGCGAGGCGGCAATGATCTCGCCATCGGCGCCGATCACGGCCATGTGGGTGTCCGGATCGTCGAGCCCTTGCAGCATCTGTTCGGCAGATGCCTTGATCGAAAGCTTTTCCATCGAGACGGGCAGGGAGACGAGAACCGCGCGCTCGCCGGAGGATAGGCGCACCAATTCCACCGTCGCCTGCACCATGACGCGCTGGAATCCCCTGGCGATGCGAATCATGAAGTTGCGGCTCTCGCCGGTATCCGCAAGTTGCCGGGCCGTCGCTTCGAGTTGCCGGAACGTGATGTCGGTGGCGCTCACGCCCTGATCAAGCAGATCATAGACCGCCGCATGGCCGAAAAGCTCCGCGCCGGCACCGTTTGCCCATAGCGCCCGCCCGAGATCTGCCGAAAACAGCACCATCCCCTCGCCACGCGAAAAACGTTCCCGCACGCGCGGGTGAACAGCGATGTCGATGAACGGGTATTGCACTGCCGGCATGATCGAACCTTTGGCTTCGGTCACATTCAAATTAACGGTCTATTAATAACGACAGGCCCGAAACTGGTCCAGCAATCGCACTGCATTTCAGCCGAAAAGGTTAACGCGTTGTGCGCTGCACAATCATGTTGCAATGCACAATGAAATGCCCTATATGAAGATTACCTAACCTACAGGCCATCACGCAGGTCCAGACTAGAGGAGCGCATACCAATGGCTACAGTAAAGATGGACGACATTTTTTCAATGTCCGCCTTCGACCCGTCCAAGTACAACGAATCCTTCCGCGATTTCGCCGAAAAGAGTGCCCAGCAGTCGCGCGAGGCATTTGCCAAGATGAAGTCCGCCGGCGAGGAAGCCACCAAGACGATCGAGACGACGGTTCACAACGCCCAGGCCGGCGCCGCCGAGATCGGCCACCAGGCGATCGACGCTCTGCGCACCAATGCCGCTAACTCGCTGAGCCATCTCGACGCGCTGCTGTCGGTCAAGTCGGTTGCCGAACTGATCGAGCTGCAGACCGCTTTCGTGCGCAAGCAGGCGGAACTGAGCGTCGAGCAGGCGAAGTCCTTCCAGGAAACCTCCAAGCAGGTTGCCGAAAAGCTGGCGAAGCCATCCAAGGAAGCGGCTGAAAAGGTCATGGCGTCTTTCAAGGCTGCCTGATTTT
The DNA here is from genome assembly GCF_030380735.1 of Rhizobium sp. S152. GTDB lineage: Bacteria > Pseudomonadota > Alphaproteobacteria > Rhizobiales > Rhizobiaceae > Rhizobium. Next base: position 339,820 of record NZ_JAUDRZ010000008.1, read on the forward strand.
ACGGATATGGTGACAAGGGTCGGACGATTTGTCCGGCCTTTTTGTGCATTGAGTGGAGATAGGACTTGAATTAATTTTCGAGTCCTCGTATGTGACCCCCGTCGCGGTCGACGCGACATATGCGGTTGTAGCTCAGTTGGTTAGAGCGCAGGTTTGTGGCACCTGAGGTCGGAGGTTCGAGACCCCCCAACCGTACCACCTTCTCCCACAATGCTATCACCATCGATTGATTCGACCTTTGCGTCGGATTTCTCATGGCTGTCAGGTTTATTCTGCTGAAGTCGTGGGATACCGCCTCATTTGGCGGGTTAACGAAAGGTAGGCTGCGCTCAAGCCGCTTTTTGCCTTTAAAGACAATGGGTGAGGGGCGTCTCCCTTGCCTTGGAAACTCCGCAGCCTAATTCCCCCGCTGCGCCACCGATGATCACGATTAACCATACTGCATTGCAAAATGTGAATGGGAGTGTCATTTTCCGTCCGGGGGCTAATTCAGAGTGATTTCAGAAGGAGACTTAAATGTCCATTTCGCTCAACAATCTGGATGAATCCAACGCGACTGCCGTATCCGCATTTGACGTGGCTTCGGCCGTGAAGGCAGCGCGCGAGGGTGTTGGATACAGTGTCGACGATCTCGCTGTTACATGTGGCCTGGTCGCCGGTGAAATCGAGGATATCGAAAGCGGCGAAGACGCCGATCCCGCAAAGCTCAAGCGAATTGCCGCCGCGCTGCAGGTGCCGGTTTCCTCGTTCGTCACGATGTGACAAAGATTTCAGGCCACGCGGGCTGTATTGTTGCCCGGGTGGCCTCCCGCCTATGATGCGGTTGCCGTCAGATTTGCGGTATCTACCCTCCCTGTTTTAAGAACTTCTTCACCACATCGGTTAAACTGCATGAACGGCTGCTACTCTAGGGTAGATTTACCGTGACAGGTGGTATGGTGTGTTAGCAACTTGTGGGCGAATGTCCTTGGAGAGACGCCGAGGCACAGGCCCGGCGGCATTTCCGGGCCGAGGGCAAACATGAACCGTATTCGTCGTTTAGACGATAGGCAGATCGACATGGGCACGCTCGCTTTGCGAAGCGCGCTCGCCTTCCTTTCGGTTCTCGCCGTTGTCTTGCCGATACTGAACGTCATCTTCGCGGATGGGCCCGACGCCTTGCGGCTGGGCGATTTTCGTCTGCTCGCCATGGCCGCCTATCTGCTGCCGCTCGCTTACGTCGCGGGATTGGCCGCTGTTTTCGTCGACGGAATGCGCTCGCATGCGCTCTTCATCGATCTGACGGGGGTCGTTGTCGGCGCGGTGGCGGTTCTCCGTACGAGCTACGTGCTTTTCTCGGATGCGGCCACAGGCTCGGAGATCATTGGCGAGTTCGTCTCGGTGTCGCTCGGAAGTGGCGCAGTGCCGCTTCTGCTTCTGCTACTTGGCGGATCCTGGCTGCTGCAAAAGACCTGGCTTGACTGAAACTCCTGCCGCGCGGTGGAACCGCGTGTGTGTCCAAAACGTTTGAGGATACACAGGAGAAAACGTGCATGTCCAAGTCCCTGCTATATGGCGCAACCAAGGTCGACGAAACGAACAGCGCTTATTCCGCGATCGCGAGCCTCGAGCAGTTCCAGTGGAAGAACCGTGTAATCGTGATCTTTGCCGATCGCGACAACGCTCGTGCCGCGCGTCAGGAAAACCAGCTTCTAGCTGATCGTCCTGCACTGGAAGAGCGCGATATCGTGATGCTGAAGATCGGCAATGGCTCCGTCCGCCTGCTTTTCGGTGCAGGGCAGGGGCTGGACGCCGATGCTATTGCGGCTGAGCTGGAAGCGCCCGAGGCAGGCGAGTTCGCAGCGCATCTGGTTGGCAAGGATGGCACGGTAAAGCTGAAGGTCAGCGAACCTGTCAGCAACGGCGAGCTTTTCGCGATCATCGACAGCATGCCCGTTCGGGCCGCCGAGGCTTTCGCCGACCAAAAGAGGGACGACAGCCCCTGACGTGATGTCAGAGAAAGGTGTCACGCTCGTCCGCGATCAATTCTTGCAGGAAATCAACGACGGTACGAACCCTCACGAGATCGCGCGCGCTCTCGTGATAGGTCGTCCAATAGGCACGCCGTATCGAAACGTCGGGAAGGATGCGAGCGAGTTCAGGATATTGGCGGGCGATGTAGTCGTGCAGGATGCCTATGCCGGCGCCGGAGCGAACGGCCTCTGTCTGGCCGATGGCGGTCGAGATTTCGAAGGCGGCATCCCAACTGCGCATCACCGCGGATGAGAAATTGAGCGACGCGGTAAAAAGCAGGTCCTCCACGTAGCCGATACGCGGATGCCCTTTCAGGCCATCGATGTCACCTGGCGCTTCATGTCTGGCGAGGTACTCTCGCGAAGCATAAAGGCCCAGCGTATAGTCCGTCAGCTTCGATGAGACGAGGCGGCCTTGTTCCGGGCGCTCCAGGGTGATCGCGATATCCGCCTCGCGTTGCGAAAGCGAAAACGAGCGTGGCACTGGCACAAGCTGGATTTTCAGTTCCGGGTGGCGCTCGATCAATCGGCCCAGGCGCGGAGCCAAAAACGAAACGCCAAAGCCATCGGGCGCTCCCACGCGCACCGTTCCGGCAATCGCTGTATCCGTGCGGCCGAGATTGGCCTGCGCGGCGAGCATCTCTGTTTCCATCCGCTCGGCCGACGCCAGGAAGATCTCTCCCTCGGTCGTCAGTTCGCACCCATTTGTCCGGCGTACGAAGAGCCGGGTCTTCAGAGCCTCCTCCAGAGACGTGAGGCGTCGCGATAGTGTGGCGTGGTTAAGCGCCAAGCGCCTTGAGGCCGCGAGGATCTGGCCCGTGCGTGCAACGGCGAGGAAAATGCGGACGTCATCCCAGTTCATTGCTTGGCCGCCATCGCAACCGGCTCCACATCGATCAGGATGAGCGATGTCACCATTCCGGCTGTTCCGGTCTTGTATTTGAGGAAATGTGGCGTCAGCAGATGCGCCTCGTAGGCTTCCTGGTCTGCATACACCTCGAGGATGCGAATCTTGTGAGGGCTATCCTTCACGGCAACGGCGCTCAACGATAGAACGCCGTCTTCCAGAGCGACGGCCGCCTCGATCTCTTCGGAAAGCAGTGCCCGATACGCTTCGACCTGGCCCGGATCGAGTTCGATCTCCGCCATCCTCACGATCTTGTTTTTGCTCATTCGCGGTCATCCTCCCAAATTCGGCTTGCGCTCTATATGCGTCATAGGAACGCCAGCCGATGCCGAGCTTTAATTTTCGCACAACGGTTCCTTATATCAGTTCATTGATTTGTGTAAATTGAAGTGCGACTGTCCGGCATCGAATGAATCCCAGAGGAGGCACATCCATGCGTGAGATCGGTCATTTCATCGGCGGCAAGCATGTCGCAGGCACCAGCGGACGCACCAGCAACGTCTACAATCCGGCCACGGGCGAAGTGCAGGCAACCGTTGCGCTTGCGAGCAACGAGGAAATGCGCGCGGCCGTCGAGAACGCCAAGGCGGCGCAGCCGAAGTGGGCTGCCACCAACCCGCAGCGCCGCGCCCGCGTCTTCTTCAAGTTCGTCGAGCTCCTGAACAAGCACATGGACGAACTCGCCGTTCTCCTGTCCAGCGAACACGGCAAGACGGTAGAGGACTCCAAGGGCGATATCGTTCGCGGCCTCGAAGTCTGCGAATTCGTCTGCGGCATTCCGCACCTCCAGAAGGGTGAGTTCACGGAAGGCGCTGGTCCCGCGATCGACATGTACTCGATGCGTCAGGCCGTCGGCGTTGGCGCCGGCATCACGCCGTTCAACTTCCCGGCCATGATCCCGATGTGGATGTTCGCCCCGGCAATCGCCTGCGGCAACGCCTTCATCCTGAAGCCGTCCGAACGCGACCCCTCCGTTCCGCTCCGCCTTGCCGAACTGATGATCGAAGCCGGCCTTCCGGCAGGCATCCTCAACGTCGTCAACGGCGACAAGGCTGCCGTCGATGCGATCCTCACCGATCCCGATATCGGCGCCGTTTCCTTCGTCGGCTCGACCCCGATCGCCCGTTACGTCTACGGCACCGCAGCGATGAACGGTAAGCGCGCCCAGTGCTTCGGCGGCGCCAAGAACCACATGATCATCATGCCGGATGCCGACATGGATCAGGCCGTCAACGCTCTGATGGGCGCCGGCTATGGCTCCGCCGGCGAGCGCTGCATGGCGATCTCGGTTGCCGTTCCGGTTGGCGAAGAAACGGCCAACCGCCTCGTCGAGAAGCTGACGCCGAAGATCGAGGCGCTCCGCATCGGTCCTTACACGGATGACAAGGCGGACCTCGGCCCGCTCGTCACCAAGGAAGCGCAGGCCCGCGTCACCGGCCTGATCGACAAGGGTGTCGAAGAAGGTGCCAAGCTCGTCGTCGACGGTCGTGGCTTCAAGCTGCAGGGCTACGAAGACGGCTACTTCGTCGGCGGCACGCTGTTCGACAACGTCACGCCCGACATGGAGATCTACAAGACCGAGATCTTCGGACCGGTTCTGTCTGTCGTCCGCGCCAAGAACTATGAAGAAGCCCTCGAACTGCCGATGAAGCATGAATACGGCAACGGTGTCGCGATCTACACCCGCGATGGCGATGCGGCCCGCGACTTCGCCTCGCGCATCAACATAGGCATGATCGGCATCAACGTTCCGATCCCGGTTCCGCTGGCCTACCACTCGTTCGGCGGCTGGAAGGCTTCCAGCTTCGGCGACCTCAACCAGCACGGCACGGACTCGATCAAGTTCTGGACGAAGACCAAGACGATCACCGCCCGTTGGCCGTCCGGCATCAAGGATGGCGCCGAGTTCGTCATGCCGACGATGAAGTAAGCTTCGCGGTAAGCTATGGGAAACGGGCTCCATCGGGAGCCCGTTTTCGTGTGAGGCAAGCCGTCAGAAAACGTGATTTAATTTTTCACCTTTTCGCCTTTTTGGAATTGTTCAAAACTACTATTGCCTCTATATAAGGTTTTCAAAGAGAACGATTCTGGAGATCGGCATGCGTTTGACGAAACAGACCAACTATGCGGTTCGCATGTTCATGTATTGCGCGGCCAACGACGGCAACCTCAGCCGTATCCCGGAGATCGCCAAGGCTTACGGCGTTTCCGAACTTTTCCTTTTCAAGATTCTGCAGCCGCTCAACAAGGCGGGTCTGGTGGAGACCGTGCGTGGCCGCAACGGCGGTGTCCGTCTCGGCAAGCCGGCCGAGAAGATCAGCCTGTTCGACGTGGTGCGTGTCACCGAAGACAGCTTTGCCATGGCCGAGTGCTTCGAGGATGACGGCGAGATCGATTGCCCGCTGGTCGACAGTTGCGGCCTGAACTCGGCGCTGCGCAAGGCGCTCAATGCTTTCTTCGACGTTCTGACGCAGTATTCGATCGACGACCTCGTCAAGGCCCGTCCGCAGATCAATTTCCTGCTCGGCATCGACGGCGAGCATCATCATCGCAAGCCGCAGGCTGTCGCGCCGGCTGCCTGAGGTCGCATCGCATTATTCTTCACAACCGCAGTCACGGATCGTGGCTGCGGTTGTTTCGTTTCCGGATTCCCGTTGTCGGCGCATCAGCCGCGGTACCGTATTTGCACCACCGATCATATGCGCACACATTAAATGTGACCAAAACAAGGGTTATCCAGAGTGAATATTGCTGAATGCGACTGAAATTTGGCGTAAAATTACTAAAGTTGACCGGCTAGAAAAATTTTCCGGGCCGGTCGTTGATTTCAGCAATCAAATGTCGTTCCATCGGCGCTCGATCCGGAGGAGCGCTCTGGGATCAGAAAAACGTATAAAAGAACAAACCTGGGAAACGAAATCATGAAAAAGATCTCTGTCCTTCTGGCAGCGACCGTTTTGGCCTCGGCCATGGCGTCGGCCGCTTGGTCCAAGACGCTTGTATATTGCTCGGAAGGATCGCCGGAAGGCTTCGATCCCGCAATCTACACGGCAGGCACCACTTTCGACGCTTCGTCGCGTACCGTCTACAGCCGCCTGGTCGAGTTCAAGCATGGCAAGACCGAAGTCGAGCCGGGCCTTGCCGACAGCTGGACCGTTTCCGATGATGGTCTGACCTATACCTTCAAGCTGCATCCGGGCGTCAAGTTCCAGACCACCGAGTTCTTCACGCCGACCCGCGATCTGAACGCCGATGACGTCGTCTTCTCGTTCGATCGCCAGCTGAAGGCCGACAGCCCCTGGGCCAAGTACGTCGCCGGCGTTTCCTACGAATACGCTGCCGGCATGGGCTTCCCGGATCTGATCAAGTCGGTGGAGAAGGTCGATGACCTCACCGTCAAGTTCACGCTCAACCATCCGGAAGCACCGTTCCTCGCCGACCTCGCGATGGACTTCGCCTCTGTCGTTTCCAAGGAATATGCCGACAAGCTGCAGGCCGATGGCAAGATGGAGCAGATGAACCAGATGCCGCTCGGCACCGGTCCGTTCACCTTCGTCGCCTACCAGCCGGATGCCGTCATCCGCTACAAGGCCAACGAAACCTACTTCAAGGGCAAGGAAAAGATCGACGATCTCGTCTTCGCGATCACCCCTGACGCTTCCGTTCGCGCCCAGAAGCTCAAGGCTGGCGAATGCCACATCATGCCTTACCCGAACGCTGCCGACGTCAAGGACCTCAAGGCCGACTCGAACCTCAAGGTTCTGGAACAGCCGGGCCTGAACGTTGCCTATCTCGCCTACAACACGCAGCAGGCTCCGTTCGACAAGCCTGAAGTGCGCAAGGCGTTGAATATGGCGATCAACAAGCAGGCGATCGTCGACGCCGTCTTCCAGGGCGCTGGCCAGGTTGCCAAGAACCCGATCCCGCCGACGATGTGGTCCTACAACGACGCCGTCAAGGACGACGCCTACAGCCCCGACGAAGCCAAGAAGGCTCTCGAAGCAGCTGGCGTCAAGGATCTCTCGATGAAGATCTGGGCCATGCCGGTTTCGCGTCCGTACATGCTGAACGCACGTCGCGCCGCCGAGCTGATGCAGGCTGACCTCGCCAAGGTTGGCGTCAAGGTCGACATCGTCACCCACGAATGGGCCGAATACCTGAAGCTCTCCAAGGACGTTAAGCGCGACGGCGCCGCGATCCTCGGCTGGACGGGTGACAACGGTGATCCGGACAACTTCCTCGACACGCTGCTCGGCTGCGAAGCCGTCGGTGGCAACAACCGCGCGCAGTGGTGCAACAAGGAATTCGACGCCCTCGTGAAGAAGGCCAAGAAGACCGCCGACGTTGCCGTGCGCACCAAGCTCTACGAAGAAGCACAGGTTGTCTTCAAGAAGGAAGCTCCCTGGGCAACCATCGACCACTCGACGGAATTCGTTCCGATGAACGCCAAGGTTTCCGGCTACGTGCAGGATCCGGTCGGCGTTCACCGCTTCGATGGCGTTGATATCGCCGAATAAGCAAAACTATGCAAAGATGCCCGACAAGATCGGGCTTGGCCGGCGGTCAGGTTTGATACCTGACCGCCGGACTAATATGGACATATGAGATGTTTCGTTTCTTCATCGGGCGCCTAGCGGTCCTGATCCCCACCTTCCTCGGTGTTTCCATCATCGCTTTCGCGTTCATCCGCCTGCTGCCGGGAGATCCGGTCATGCTGATGTCGGGCGAGCGCGTCATGGCGCCGGAACGCCATGCCGAAATCATGCACGACCTCGGCCTCGATCGGCCGGTTTACGTCCAGTACATCGATTACCTCGGTAATCTCGTGCAGGGCGACCTCGGCTCGTCGATCGTCACCAAGCGCCCGGTCCTGCAGGAATTCATGTCGCTGTTTCCGGCAACGCTGGAGCTGTCGCTCTGTGCCATCCTGTTCGCCATCATCCTCGGCATTCCCGCCGGCATCTTCGCCGCGGTGAAGAGGGGGACGTGGTTCGATCAGGGGGTCATGGGTGTGGCCCTTGTCGGCTATTCCATGCCGATCTTCTGGTGGGGCCTGCTCCTCATCGTTCTCTTCTCGAATACGCTGCACTGGACCCCCGTGTCCGGCCGTATCTCGCTGATGTACTTCTTCAAGCCGGTCACCGGCTTCATGCTGATCGACAGCTTGCTGTCCGGCCAGGCCGGCGCCTTCAAGTCGGCTTTCCAGTCGCTGATCCTGCCGACCATCGTTCTCGGCACCATTCCGCTCGCCGTCATCGCCCGCCAGACGCGCTCGGCCATGCTCGAGGTTCTCGGCGAGGATTACGTGCGCACCGCCCGCTCCAAGGGCCTCGCACCTCTCCGGGTCGTCGGCGTACATGCGCTGCGCAACGCCATGATCCCTGTCGTCACCTCGATCGGCCTGCAGGTCGGCGTTCTGCTTGGCGGCGCCATCCTCACGGAAACCATCTTCTCCTGGCCTGGTATCGGCAAGTGGATGGTCGATGCGGTGTTCAAGCGTGACTACACCGTGGTCCAGGGCGGCCTGCTTCTGATCGCGGCCATCATCATGCTCGTCAACCTGATCGTCGACTTGATGTACGGTCTCATCAACCCCCGTATCAGACACTAGGAGCGGCCCATGAGCACGACAAACACCACGTCTGCCCAGCCCTCCGGCCTATCGGAGTTCTGGTACTACTTCTCCCGCAACAAGGGCGCGGTCATCGGCCTCGTCGTTTTCGTCTTCGTTCTCCTGCTGGCGATTTTCGCATCCGTCGTCGCCCCGCATGATCCGAACGTACCGTCGGGCTTCCAGCGCCTGCCGCCGGCCTGGTCGGAAGGCGGCAACAGCGCCTATTTGCTCGGCACCGATGCCGTTGGTCGCGACATGCTCTCGCGGCTGATCTTCGGCACGCGCTTCTCGCTGTTCATCGGCCTCGTCGTCGCATCGCTGTCGGCAGTTGCCGGCGTCCTGCTCGGCCTGATCGCCGGCTATTTCCGCGGTCGCACCGATACGATCATCATGCGCGTCATGGATATCATCCTGGCCTTCCCGTCGCTGCTGCTGGCCCTCGTCCTGGTCGCCGTTCTCGGTCCGGGCCTGCTGAACGCCATGATCGCGATCTCGATCGTCAACCAGCCGCACTTCGTCCGCCTGACCCGCGCCGCCGTCATCAGCGAGCGCGAGAAGGAATATGTCGTGGCCTCCCGCGTCGCCGGCGCCGGCACGCTTCGCCTGATGTTCAAGACGATCCTGCCAAACTGCCTGGCACCGCTGATCGTCCAGGCAACGCTCGCCTTCTCGGCGGCTATCCTCGACGCGGCGGCCCTCGGCTTCCTCGGCATGGGCGCCCAGCCGCCGACATCCGAGTGGGGCACGATGCTCGCCGACGCCCGCGAGTTCTTCCAGAGCTCGCCGTCGCTCGTCACTTTCCCGGGCCTGTGCATCCTCATCACCGTTCTCGCCATCAACCTGATGGGCGACGGTCTGCGCGATGCGCTCGATCCCAAACTGAAGAGGTCCTGATATGGCACTTCTCGAAATCGAAAATCTCGTCGTCGAGTTCCAGACCTCGACCGGCACCTTCCGCGCCGTCGATGGCGTGTCGATGAAGGTCTCGGCCGGCGAAGTTCTGGCCATCGTCGGCGAATCCGGCTCCGGCAAGTCCGTCTCGATGCTTGCCGCCATGGGCCTTCTGCCCTGGACCGCCAAGGTCACCGCCGACAAGCTGGTCTTCGACGGCCGCAACCTGCTCGGCATGTCTGGCAGCGAGCGCCGCAAGATCATCGGCAAGGACATGTCGATGATCTTCCAGGAGCCGATCGCCAGCCTTAACCCGTGCTTCACGGTCGGCTTCCAGATCGAGGAGGTGCTGCGCATCCATCTCGGGCTGAACAAGTCGGAACGCCGCAAGCGCGCCATCGAGCTCTTCGAAGCTGTCGGCATCCCGAACCCCGCCGAGCGCCTCGGCCACTTCCCGCACCAGATGTCGGGCGGCCAGTGCCAGCGCGTGATGATCGCCATCGCCATTGCCTGCAATCCGAAGCTCCTGATCGCCGACGAGCCCACCACCGCGCTCGACGTCACGATCCAGAAACAGATCCTCGATCTGCTGATGCGTCTGCAGACCGAGCATGGCATGGGCCTGATCATGATCACCCACAACATGGGCGTGGTCGCCGAGACCGCCGATCGCGTGATCGTGCAGTACAAGGGCCGCAAGATGGAGGAGGCCGACGTGCTCTCCCTGTTCGAGGCGCCGAAGAGCGACTACACCCGCGCGCTGCTCGCGGCTCTGCCCGACAACGCCACCGGCGACCGCTTGCCGACCATCGGCGAAATCTTCAAACAGACGAGTGAGGGAGCGGCCCAATGACGCCAGTCCTCGAAGGCAAGAACATCGTCCGCAACTACTTTCTGCCGGGCGGCCTGTTCAAGAAGGAAAAGACTGTCCACGCCGTCAAGGGCGTGAGCTTCACGGTCGAGCAGGGCAAGACGCTGGCGATCGTCGGCGAAAGCGGCTGCGGCAAGTCCACGCTGGCGCGCATCATCACTATGATCGATCCGGCAAGCGACGGCGAACTGTTTATCGACGGCAAAAAGGTGGATATCGCCGCCGGCGATCTGACGCCCGAGATGCGCCGCAAGGTGCAGATCGTCTTCCAGAACCCTTATGGTTCGCTGAACCCGCGCAAGAAGATCGGCGATATCCTGATGGAGCCGCTGATCATCAACACCAACACGCCCGCTGCCGAACGCCGCGAACTGGCGATGTCGATGCTGAAGAAGGTCGGCCTGCAGGAAATCCACTTCAACCGCTATCCGCACATGTTCTCGGGCGGCCAGCGCCAGCGTATCGCCATTGCCCGCGCGCTGATGCTGAAGCCGCGTCTGCTGGTTCTCGACGAGCCGGTGTCTGCTCTCGACCTGTCGGTTCAGGCACAGGTGCTGAACCTGCTCGCCGACCTGCAGGACGAGCTGAACCTGACCTACGTCTTCATCAGCCACGACCTCTCGGTGGTGCGCTACATGGCCGACGACGTCATGGTCATGTATTACGGCGAAGCCGTCGAATACGGATCGCGGGATCAGGTTTTCAACGACCCGCAGCACAGCTATACCAAGACATTGTTCGCGGCGACGCCGCGCGCCGATGTCGACACCATCAGGGCACGTCTCGCCCGCAAGAATGCGGCCATCGCGTCGTAAGCTTGGGTCTCCTGACACGGTGGATCATGCCGAGGTGAGGAGAATTTCTGGAATGTCTGCACAAAACACGCGCCCCCATGCCATCATAGTCATGGGGGTCAGCGGCTGCGGCAAGTCGTCCGTGGGCGAGGCGATAGCGCAAGCACTCGCCGTCGAATTCGCCGAGGGCGATGCGCTGCATCCGGCCTCCAACGTCGAGAAGATGTCGAGAGGCATACCCCTCAACGACGAGGATCGCTTCCCCTGGCTCGATATCATCGGCCGGACAATGAAGGCGGCGCTTGATCGGGGCGAGGGGATCGTCGTTTCCTGCTCGGCGCTAAAGAAAAGCTACCGCGACCGCCTGCGCGCTGCCGTCGACGGCAACCTGTTCTTCGTCTACCTGCACGGCTCCAGGGAGCTTTTGACCGCACGCATGGGCGCACGCAAGGGCCACTTCATGCCGCTTTCCCTGCTGGAAAACCAGCTTGCAACTCTCGAAATTCCGACGGGCGAACCGGGCGTCGTCACCCTCGATATCGACGCGACGATCGACGAGATCGCGAAGACGGCGCTCCGCGATCTCAAAAGTCTAGGTGTGGCTTAGCCGTCGTTGCGAAGCAGTATCTTCTTCTCGAGGAAGAAATACGGCCGCAGCCTCACGCCGATGACATTGCCGGCAAAGGCGGCCAGGGCCCAGAGGTAGCCGTGCAGGCTGCCGGACGCGATGCCGGAGAAATAGGCGCCGATGTTGCAGCCATAGGCGATGCGCGCCCCGTAGCCGAGCAGCAGCCCGCCGATGACGGCAGCCAGCACCGAGCGCAGCGGAATATCCAAGCTCGGCGCGAAGCGGCCGGCCAGCGAGGAAGCCAGCATGGCGCCGGCGATGATGCCGAAGTCCATGACAGAGGTGACATCGGCGAACACGCTGCTTGCCAGCGCCTTGGCGTTGGCGGGCGTCTGCCAGTAGGCCCATACGGTCGGATCGATGCCGATCAGCTGCGCGCCCTTGGCGCCCCACAGCGCAAAGGCCGAAGTGATACCCCAGGGGCGTCCGGCAATCGAAAGCGTGACGAAGTTGAGCAGCGCCAGCGCGACTGCGCCGAGCACCAGCGGCCAGGGACCGCGAAGAAAACGGGCAAAGCCGCGGCGTGGCGAAGGCGCGGCCACTTCCAGCGATCCATGCCAGCGCTTTTCCACCACCACGCTCAGTCCGGCGATGGCTGCGAAGATGATCAGCGAAACCGCGATACCGCCAACTGCGCCGAAGCTCGTCACCAGCGATGTCGGCGGCAGCGACGGCAGGCTCACCCACCAGTCGAAATTGATGGTGCCGAGCACCGAGCCGACGATGAAGAAGAACAGCGTCACCAGCATGCGCGCATTGCCGCCGCCGGCGGTGAACAGCGTGCCGGAAGCGCAGCCGCCGCCGAGCTGCATGCCGATGCCGAACATGAAGGCGCCGACGATGACGCCGATGCCGGCTGGCGACACCGAGCCCTTCACCTCATGGCCGAACAGCGTGCCGCTGGCGAGAAACGGGAAGAACAGCACGACGGTGATGGCAAGCAGGATCATCTGGACGCGCAACCCGCGTCCGCGTCCGTCCGCGATGAAGACGCGCCAGGCGGAAGTAAAGCCGAAGGCGGCGTGATAGAGCGCGATACCGAGCGCGCCACCGACGAGAAACAGCGCGCCCTGGGCCGGGCCATAATAATAGCCGAGCAGCAGCGTACCGAGAACGAGGACGAGAAGCGAGCCGAGACCCGGCGTGCCGAGCGACGGCTCGCGGGTGTCAAGAGCGGAAGAGGAGGCGATGGTCATGGGAGATTTCCTAAGGTTTCCCGTGTCTTGTAACGAATAGTGCACTACTGTTGTAGCAATGGCTTTGCGCAATTCGCCCTGACGGCGGATTCCTGTCCTCAGCACGGCTCCAAACGCGATAATGGATTGGGCTTAAGGGTCAAAGCGTTGTGGCGAGTAGGGAGAAATATCGACGAAAGGCTGTTCGCCGGTCATCTGCTCGGCCAGCGCCCTGCCGGTTACCGGCCCGAGCGTCAGCCCGTGATGCGCGTGCCCGAAGGCGAACCAAAGCCCTTCATGGCGTGGCGCCTTGCCGATCACGGGCATCATGTCCGGTGTGCAGGGGCGGGCACCCATCCAGGGTTCCGGATCGAGCCGCTCTCCGAGCGGAAACACGCCGCGCGCCACTTTCTCGGCGCGGTCCAGCTGCACCGGCGTCTTCGGCGCGTCCATCGCCGCGAACTCGGCGCCCGTCGTCAGGCGAATGCCGTTCTCCATCGGCGCCAGGAGATAGCCGAGTTCGGTGTCTGCAACGGTGTTGTTCAGCACCGCGTTGCCCTTTGCAGAGTAGTGCATGTGGTAGCCGCGCTTGACCCCCAGCGGGAAGGCGTAGCCAAGCCGCCTCGTCGCGATAGCCGCCCATGGGCCGAGCGCCATCACGGCCTCGTCGGCCTCGACAGGGCCTTCGTCTGTCGCAATCTTCCAGCCGGCGCCGAACTTGCCGAAGGAGTTCGCGTCACCCGCAATGAAGCGGCCGCCGATGCTTTCGAAATAGCGCAGGTAGCTTGCGGTCAGGGCTTGCGGATTGGTGACCGACCACGGGTCCTTCCACTTCAGCCCGCCGACGAAGCCGAGGTTCAGGTCCGGCTCCAGCCGCGCCAGATCGCTGGTGTCGAGCCGATCGAAGCCGACGCCGAATTCCCTTTGCAGCCGCTCCGCCTCGGAGAATTCCGCGTCGCGTTTCTCCGCCGTGCGAAACACCTCGATCCAGCCATTCTTGCGGATCAGGTGCTGAGCGCCCGCTGCCTCGATCAGGTCGTCATGCTCGGAAATCGAATGTTCGATCAGTGGCGCATAGGCCTTGGAGATCATCTGGTGGCGCTTGGCGTCGGAGTGCCACCAGTAGCGCGCCAGGAACGAGAGCTGCCTTGGCAGCGCCTTCAGGTGATAATGCGCGTCGATCCGGTTGTTGAGTGCGTAGCGGAAAAGAACCCCAAGCTGCTGCGGAAAACCATAGGGCACGACGCCCTCGCGCTGGATCAGACCGGCATTGCCGAATGATGTGCCGTTGCCCGGCGCCTTGCGATCGACCAGTATTACCTGGCGGCCTCGCCGCTGCAGGTGAATGGCGGTCGATACGCCGACGATGCCGGCGCCAAGCACGATTGTGGTCTTCGTCATGATGATCACGTCCAAACTGTTTCAGCACGAAAATGCCGTCCCGGCTGGCGTCACGCAATTGAAAAATTCCATTTCATTTCAAAAACATTGCGGTTCGCAAGGCGCCGCTCTCGGCGCGGATGCGGACAACGAGCACGGCTGCGTTAAGGATCGAAAACACCAGCGCATAGACGGGCATAGCAAAGACCAGCGGCAGCACGGCCATCTCGCCCGCTACGACGGCATAGTTCGGGTGCGACATGAACCGGTAAGGCCCGCTTCGGACAAGGGGCATGCCGGGCAGCACGATAATCCGCGTCGTCCAGCGCCGCCCGAGCGTTGCGATCACCCATACGCGGCAGGCCTGCAACACGACGAAGACTGCCAGCCACACCGGCTCGATCGGTCGTCCGGGGGCCAGCAGCCACAGGCCGGCGATCCAGCTCGCATGCAGCGCGATCATCAGCGGATAATGCTCCGGTGCCACTTCCCTGCCGCCTCTTTTTAGCAGCGCCCGGGTATTGCGGCGGGCAAGCCCCAGCTCCGCCAGTCGCTGCAACGTCACGAAGCCGAGAACGGCGATCGACGGCCACCACATCAGCTGATCCTCCGCAATGTCACGCAGCTGGCGGTAAAGCCAGGACCCATGGCGATCATGGCACTTCGCTCCGGCAACCCCGCCCGCAACACCCGCTCCAGCACGAATAGCACTGTCGGAGAGGACATATTGCCGAATTCGGCGAGTACCGCGCGCTCGTGGTCCAGCGCCTCGGGCTTAAGCGTCAGCGCGCTTTCCAGCGCGGCCAGCACCTTGGCGCCGCCGGGATGGCAGATGAAACGGTCTATATCGCCGCGCGCGAGGCCGTTGCGCGCCAGGATGCCGTCCACGGCCGGGCCAAGCTCAGCCTCGGCAAAGGGCGGCAGCGATTGCGCCAGCACGATGCCGAAGCCGCTGTCGTCGATCCGCCAGCCCATGATGTCGAGCGTATCGGGAAACAGGTGCTCGCCGGTCGCTTCCACTTCGGCCAAGCCTTCCCGGCCGGCGCGCAGCACGCAGGCGGCCGCGCCGTCGCCGAACAGCGCCGTCGCGATTATATTGGCTCGCGTCAGCTCGTCCAGCCGGAACGCCAACGTGCAAAGCTCGAGCGAGACGAAGAGGACGACGGCCCCCGGCCGGCTTCTCGCCAGCCGCTCGGCGATGGCGAAGCCGGAAACGCCGGCCGCGCATCCGAGCCCGAACACGGGCACGCGCTCTATATCGGAGCGGAACCCCATGCGCCGGGCAAGCTGCGCATCGAAGCTCGGCGTCGCGATCCCGGTCGAGGATACGGTGACGACGCAATCGACGTCCTGCCCCTTCAATCCGGCGCGCTCGAGCGCTTGGGCGGCGGCATCGACGAACAGGCTGCGGGATGTCTCCGCATAAGCCTCCATCCGGTCCTGCCACCCATGCGGGGTGACGAACCATTCGAGCGGTCGTGCGGCATGACGCTTGATGATGCCGGCATTCTCGAACACGCCTGAAAGCCGCGTGAAATCCTTGAGGCGGTGGGAAAACAGCCGCGCGCAGGTCTCCGCCGCCTCGGCCTGCGTGATGATGTGTTCGGGCGCGGCGGTCGCCACGCTCAGCAGTTTCACGGTATCGCTCACGATGTCGGTCACAGGGGGCTCCTCTTGCACCATGCGCGGCAAACACCCCGCACGCGGCTTTATTCGTCGAGGGACCTAACAAACGAGTGATCGGAAAAGATCGCGCGGCGGCGAATAAATCTTCGGGCAGCGGTGTTCATTCGCCGCAACGTCATTCCAGCAGGAGAGATCTCATGATGACCGCACCCGTTCGCATCGCTTCGCTGCTCCTCAGCGGCTGCATCGCCGCCTTCGCCTTCGCCATCGCCGGCCCCGTCTATGCCATCGGCGGCGGCAGCGGCGAGGACAATCAGACGATGCCGACCTGCAAGAAAGGCCAGGTCTACGACAAGAAGACCAAGAAGTGCGTCAAGCAGTCCGGCGCCAACATCACCGACGAGGATCGTACCGATTACGCCTACGCGCTCGCCAAGGCCGGCCGCTACGACGAGGCGCTGGCGATGCTCGATACCCTGAAGAACTCCAATACGCCGGAAGCGCTGAACTATCGTGGCTACGCCACCCGCAAGCTCGGTCGCACGGACGAGGGCATTTCCTATTATCTGAAATCGGTGGCGATGGATCCGCACTATGCGCAGGTGCGCGAATATCTGGGCGAGGCCTATCTCGTCAAAGGCCGGATCGACCTTGCACGCGACCAGCTGAACGCCATCAAGGCGATCTGCGGCAATACCGAATGCGAGGAATACGAAGACCTCAACCAGGCGATCGTCGATCCGAGCAAGATCTGATCGCTTCATTGAGCAAACGCAGGTTCAACTGTTGCCAGGAAATTTGAGAAATGCCGGTCGCGGATACCACATTTGCTGTCTACAGTCGTACCGCCGCAGGGCCGCAGGCATCGCCTGCGGCCTTTGATGGTGCACCTGCGGGAGGGGCGGTCATCGCAAGCAAAGCCGATATCAGAAGCGGCCTGACGGAACACCTGGCGCGCCTCTGGCGCTACGGCCTGGTGCTGTCGCGCCGCCGCGACATCGCCGACGATCTCGTTCAGCAGACCTGCGTGCGGGCGCTGGAGCGGGCCGAGCAGTTTGCTGCCGGAACCCGCCTCGACCGCTGGCTGTTCTCGATCCTGCATTCCATCTGGCTGAACGAAATCCGCTCGCGCCGCGTGCGCCAGGGGCAGGGTTTCGTCGAGGCGGAGGAGGCGCTCGTCGTCGATGGCGCCCACGAAACGGAAACACATGTCATGGCCGGCCAGGTGCTGCGCCTGGTCGACGCCCTGCCGGAAGCCCAGCGCGTGGCTGTCTTCCTCGCCTATGTCGAGGGCCTGTCCTACAAGGAGGTTGCGAGTCTGCTAAATATTCCGATCGGAACCGTGATGAGCCGCCTTGCCGCAGCGCGCGCCAAGCTGTCGGACAACCTGTCCGGGGAGGACGCAGGATGACCGAGAACAACGCCATCCCCCGCGACGAGGAACTGACCGCCTATCTCGATGGCGAACTGTCGCCCGAAGAGGTCTCGCGCCTGGAAGCGATCCTCGAGGTGAGCGCCCCCGCCGCCGAACGGCTGGAGTTCCTGTCCCGCAGTAGTCTCCCCTTCAAGGCGGCCTTCGAACCGTTGCTTGCGGAAGCGCCTACCGAGAAGCTCGAAGCCATGCTCGGTGCGTTGCCGCATGAAGAAATTACGCCCGCGAAAACCGGCATCGGCCGCCGCGGCCTCCTCGGCGCCATGGCCGCCTGCCTCGTCGCCGGTATTGTTGTCGATCGCATCGCCATCGGCTGGCCCGGCGAACGCGAGGCGGCCGATGAAAGCGCCGAATGGCGCGCCGTCGTCGCCGAATATATCGCTCTCTACACCCCGGATACGCTCGCCGGCCCTGCTCCCACGGCTGCCGAACGGGCCGCGCAACTCGCCCGCATCGACGAGAGGCTCGGCCTTTCGCTTTCCCCCGATGCGATCGCCTTGCCGGGAATGGACTTCAAGCGCGCCCAGATCCTGCAATACGATGACCAGCCGCTCGCCCAGATCGCCTATCTCGACCCGGAAACCGGCCCTCTCGCGCTTTGCATCATCCGCTCTGAGGTCGGGCGCAAGGCACCGGAGGTCGAAGGGCGTAAAGGCATGAACGTGGTCTACTGGGCAAGCGACCGCCATGCCTTCATGCTGATCGGCCGGGTCGCTGCGGATCGGATGCAGGCGATCGCCGACGCGATGCGGGAAAGGGCGGCCATAGGATGAGGGCTACGCGGTTCGCTGGGCTTGCCGTCTTCGAGACCGTGATGAGTGTCCCTATACCGCGAGTTGTTCCGACGGAGGCGCCGAATAGACACCGATATTAGGCTTGAATTGCCCTGCGAAATGCAGGGTAAACGACCCCTTCATCGGGAACGGGGCCTGCAGAACCTCCCAGGGAAGCCGTTTCAGCAACCCGGACAAGGCGTATTTCGGTAGCATGTGGGTGACGAAGCTGCCCTGTTCATACGCAGGTCCGGCCCATCGTGGATCTCTGCATATCCACTGCTGCCCCGTCTTTTCCCACAGGTCCGGCGGATAGAGCGCGGCCCATTCGGTCATCAGCTCAAGTCCGCGCTGCCCCCTGCACATGAACACGCCGGCATTGAACGGGCTGCGCCAGACCGGATTGTCGGACGAATACACGAAGACCTCGTCGTTCGAGAAAAAGCGATCGACCGGCATATCGATGTCATGAACGACCGCATCGGTATCCAGCCACAAGACCGCGTCGTAGCCGGCGTTCAGATAGTGTTTGGCGATGTGCGGCTTGGCCCAGAATGGTGGGATGTCCATCCCCAGCCGGTTCACGAATGCATATTCATAACCATGCTGCTTCGCGTATTGCGCATTGCGACCGATCAGGGTTGCAACATGCGCCAGTACCTCAATCGGACGGTCATCGAACTGTATGACGGCTATCTTCATCCAAATACGTCTCTCTTTAATGACTTGCTTCGGCGGCCCCTGTGACTCGGAGAGCGCCAAATCGGTCCTGTCAGGCCTTTTGCTTGTGGTCTGGAGAAGCAAGAATAAACATCAAGGACAGCCTGAGGCTGACCAAATGCTGCTTTTATCTTGAGTACTTGGTGCGCGTCTCCGGCGAGAATTGCCGCGTGAACGCGAGAAGCCGTTGCTACCGCTCTTGTATTTTATAGAAGCGATACGGATTTGAATGCTCAAGGACTGTGAAACCACAATGGTTGTAGCCGGTGTACCAAGCGATCATGTTTAAGGGAGAATTGGCTGGGGAACCTGGACTCGAACCAAGATTAACGGAGTCAGAGTCCGTCGTTCTACCATTGAACTATTCCCCAGCAGTCGCTGCCGAAGCATGGCCTGGCTGCTGTGCGGCGCTTATAACCAAAAGCTTGGCGATTGCAAATAGGTCTTTTGAAAAAAATCCACACGTGTTTTCGGACCACCCGAGCGGCCGTTCGAGGTGCATTGGTGAGCTCGAGCAAAAAGAATTTGGTGATTCCGCTTCGCGCTGATATCCTTGCCGCAACGCAAAAATCGAATGAGCGCCTGCTGCATACCGTCCTGGACTTGCGCGGCGCGATGGAAAACGAACGTGGAAGACCCCGAAGGCGGCGCCAAGCCGCAATTTGACGGGGCGTCGGCGGCAGGTCGCAAGGATGGTAAGAAATCCAGGCGGCGTAAGGGCAAGCGAGGCGGGCAATCCCGCATCGCAGGCCAGTCCGCTCAGCATGTCGCCTCCGGTGATGCCGGAGAGGCAGCGCGCCCAAGTGATGACGCAGCCGGGAATCCGGCACGCAAGCGCAAGCGGCGTCGCCGCGGGTCGGGCGAAGGCGCGCAACAGCACAAAAATCACGCTGAACGGCACGCGACGGCGGAGCAGCAGGTCGCTCGCGTCGAAGGGGAGGCGGCCTCAAGCCGCCGCAATCGACGCAAGCACCGTGGCAAGCGTGGTTTGCAGGGGCGTCCGCTCGCCCACGAAAAAGGCGCCGGCCAGCACGGACACGCAGCGCCGGCGCAGCAGCCCTCCGCGCGCGGCGAATCGCCGAAGCCGCGCGGCGCCGAAGCGGACAATCGTGCCGTTCGGCAGAACGAGCGCGAGCAGCGGCCGCACTTCGAGCATCAATGGCCGGACGAACTGTACGCGGCGCTCGATCTCGGCACCAACAATTGCCGGCTGCTGATCGCGCAGCCGACGCGACCCGGCCAGTTCCGCGTCGTTGACGCCTTCTCGCGTATCGTCCGCCTGGGCGAGGGGCTCGCCGCCAGCGGCCGCCTGTCGGAAGAGGCGATGGACCGCGCGGTCGATGCGCTGCGTGTCTGCGCCGCCAAGCTGAAGAACCGCGAGATCCGTCGCATGCGGTTGATCGCGACCGAGGCCTGCCGCCAGGCGAGCAACGGCGAAGAATTCCTTCAGCGCGTCGTCACCGAAACCGGTCTCGAGCTCGAGATCATCGACCGAGAGACGGAAGCGCGGCTCGCCGTCTCCGGCTGCTCCTCGCTGGTCGGCCGCGAAACGCGCTCCGTCGTGCTGTTCGATATCGGCGGCGGCTCGTCGGAAATCGCAGTCATCCGCATCGGCGACAGCCGGCTCAATCGCCTCGCCAACCATATCACCCACTGGACGTCGCTGCCCGTCGGCGTGGTCACGCTCTCAGAGCGCCACGGCGGCCGGGATGTCACGCCCGATGTCTTCGAAGGCATGGTGCTCGAGGTCGAGGGCATGCTGGCCGGTTTCGATTGCCCGGCGATCGAGGTCGATCAGGCCGGCGATTTCCACCTCATCGGCACCTCGGGGACCGTCACGACGCTCGCCGGCGTGCATCTCGACCTGCCGCGCTACGACCGCCGCAGGGTCGATGGCATCTGGCTGTCCGATGACGAGGTCTCGGCCATGCAGGCGAAGCTGTTGTCCTGGGATTTCGCCAGCCGCGCCGCCAATCCCTGCATCGGGCCCGATCGCGCCGATCTGGTGCTGGCCGGCTGCGCCATCCTGGAGGCGATCCGCCGCCGCTGGCCGAGCCCGCGCATGCGCGTTGCCGATCGCGGCTTGAGGGAAGGGCTGCTGACGGACATGATGGCGGATGACGGCGTCTGGCGGCGCCATCGCCACCGCCGCGGCCAGCGCGGCAAGTAAGATCTACGCGGCCAGCGCGGCAAGTAACAACCACGCGGCCAGCGTGGAAGATAGGAAACGGGATGACCAAGCCAACGATCGCGGGAAACCGCACCGGCCGCAAGCTCGGCCAGCGCGTCAAGAACAAGAAGATGAAGGCGTCGTCGCGGCAGTGGCTGCAGCGCCACATCAACGATCCCTACGTGCAGCGCGCGCAGCTGGAGGGTTACCGCGCCCGCGCCGCCTTCAAGCTTTTGGAGATCGACGAGAAGCACGGCATCCTCAAGGGCGCCCGGCGCATCATCGACCTCGGCGCCGCCCCCGGCAGTTGGTCGCAGATCGCCGCCAAGGTCACCGGCTCGACGGATGAGGACGTGCGCGTCGCGGCGATCGACTTCCTGGAGATGGCGCAGCTTCCCGGCGTCAAGATCCTGCAGCTGGACTTCCTTGATCCGACGGCGCCCGATCAGCTGATGGAAGCGGTCGGCGGCACGCCGGATCTCGTCATCTCCGACATGGCGGCACCGACCACGGGCCACCACCGCACCGATCACCTGCGCACCATGCACCTCTGCGAGGTAGCAGCCCATTTCGCCATCGAGGTTCTGGGCGAGGGTGGACATTTTCTTGCCAAGACCTTCCAGGGCGGCACCGAGAAGGACCTGCTGAACATGCTGAAGCAGCATTTCAAGCAGGTCGTGCACGTCAAGCCGGCCTCCTCGCGCGCCGAATCGGTTGAGATGTTCCTGCTCGCCAAGGGCTTCAAGGGCCGCAAGGCGCAGCCGGAAAACGCGGAGGCTTGATCTTGTGGCCGTTCCGGGTGGAAGATGCTTCCTCCCAGGAATGACCGCTGAGATCGATGCTGCTCTACATCACACTTGGAACCAACGATATCGAAAGCGCCGGCCGTTTTTACGATGCCGTGCTGCCGCCATTAGGCTACCGCCGCCAGCGATACTCCGAGGAGGAGATCGGCTACGCGGCCGATGGCGACGTGCGCTGCCGGCTGTGGGTCGTCACCCCCTTCAACCGCCGCCGGGCGTCGAACGGCAACGGCACGATGGTGGCGCTGGCGGCTGCCACGCGTGCCGATGTCGATGCCTTTCATGCAGCCGCACTTGCGGCTGGTGGTTTCGACGAAGGCAAGCCGGGCCTTCGCCCGTTTCACGACAGCTTTTATGCGGCATATGTGCGCGATCATGACGGCAACAAGCTGAGCGCCGTCTGCGAGGAGCCCGAATAGCGGCCTACTTGACGGCTTGCTCCACCACTGCCGGCGTTACCCGCTGCGCCCCATGGCCGGAGACATGCGCGCCGGCGTTCCGGTCCATGCGAATGAACGGGATGGTGGCGATGACAGTCAGGACGGCCAGGGCGAAGAAGGCATTGTGGAAGTCCGCCACCTGCAGCGCCTCGCCGCGGATATAGATCGACGTCTCCAGGATCGCCGCTGCGACGGCAACGCCCAGCGCCAGGCTGATCTGCTGGATCGCCGAGGTCATGGATGTAGCCTGGCTGGCGTTGGCGTCGTCGATATCGGCATAGGCAAGCGCGTTCACGCCGGTGAAGAAGAACGAGCGCGAGAAGCCGCCGATGAGAAGAATGGTGATGATGACGAGGTGCGGCGTCACCGGTGTGAAGAAGCCGGTGGCGATGGTGACCGCCGTGGTGACGGCCGCCGCAGATAGCAGGGTCGTGCGGAAACCGGTCGCCGCGAAGACGCGACGCGCCATGAACTTGGTGGTAATCGCGCCGATCGCGCCCGCGAAGGTTATGAGGCCGGATTGGAACGGCGTAAGCCCGAAGCCGAGCTGCAGCATCAGCGGCGTCAGGAACGGCATGGCGCCGATGCAGATGCGGAAGATCGTGCCGCCGATGATTGAGGCGCGAAAGGTCTGATTGCGGAAAAGATCGAGGTTCAGGATCGGTGCAGGATGTCGCCGGGCATGCCTCACATAGAGGAAACAACAGACCACGCCTATCGCGGTGGCGATGATGCCGATGATGGGCGGCAGTGCCGGGAGGCTGACGACGGAAAGTCCGAAGACCACGCCGGCGGCGGCAAACGAGGTCAGCACGAACCCCGTCACATCGAGCTTCGGGGGCGCGGTCGCCTCCACCTCGGGCAAAAAGATCGTCGCCAGCCAGACACCGATGATCCCGACGGGCACGTTGATGAGGAATATCCAGTGCCAGGTAAAATAGGTGGTGATGAAGCCGCCGAGCGGCGGCCCGGCCAATGGACCGACGAGTGCGGGAATGGTCAGAAGCGCCATGGCGGAGACCAGATCGCTGCGCTTCGTGGTTCTGAGCAGCACCAGGCGCCCTACCGGCGTCATCATCGCGCCGCCCATGCCTTGGAGGAAGCGGGCGCAGACGAATTCGACCAGCCCCGATGAGAAGGCGCAGAAGATCGAGCCGACAACGAAGACGCAGATGGCGAGGCGAAAGATGCGCTTGGCGCCGAAACGGTCCGCCATCCAGCCGCTGATGGGGATGAACACCGCGAGCGACACCATGTAGGCCGTCAGCGCCAGTTTCAGCGTGATCGGCCCGACATGCAGGTCGTTGGCGATCGCGGGCAAGGCGGTGGAGATGACGGTGGAATCCATCTGCTCCATGAAGAGCGCGACGGCGAGGATAAGGGGAACGATACGGTTCATGCGCGAATGCCTCGGGGGCTACGAAGGCTGCTCGGAAAGCCATTGCTCTGTAGTCCTCGCGGAGAGCTCTGCCAACCCTTCCATGCGCGTTGGAGACACAATCGCTTCACGTCTGCGTGACATCGCTTGCCCGGTAATTTCCCGTGCCAAATTTGGCATATGCTAATCGCGGCTATCGTTGCATGACGCGACGGGCATGTGGGCAATGGGGTTCGCGCGGCGTTGCTGTCGCGCTGTAGAAGAGGGATGGCACATGGCTAAGTCCAAGGGGATTGGGCGGCGTACATTTTTTGCCGCAGGCGTTGGCCTGCTGGCGGCGCCGGTTATTTTTAGACAGACGGCCGCATTGGCCGCAAGCGGAGACAACACAAAGATGGATGCGACAACGCAGCCCCAGTTCAATCAGTTCAAGCTCGGCTCCTTCAAGTTCACCGTCGTAAAGGATGGTGGCGTGGTTGGGGAAAAGCCGAATGAAACCTTCGGTACCAACCAGACGCCGGAGACCGTTCAGGCGCTGCTGACAAAGAACTTCCTGCCTACGGACAAGTTCGTCAACACCTTCGCGCCCTTCGTGGTCGACACCGGTTCGGACGTGATCCTGGTCGATACCGGCTTCGGTGAAAGCGGCCGCGCCAAGGGCAACGGCCAGCTCGCCGCCGGCCTCAAGGCTGCCGGTTACTCGACCGATGACATTACCGTCGTCGCGCTCACCCATCTGCATGGCGATCATATCGGCGGCCTGATGGAAGGCGGCAAGCCCGCTTTTGCCAAGGCCCGCTACGTCGCCGGCAAGACCGAATATGATTTCTGGACCGACAAGGCTCGCGAGGGCACGCCTGCCGAAGGCGGCCACAAGGCGGTTCTCGCCAATGTCGTGCCGTTGGCAGAGAAGATCACCTTCATCGGCGAGGGCGATACGGTCGCGTCCGGCATTACCGCCATGCTGGCCCCGGGTCACACGCCCGGCCACATGATCTTCAACATCGAGTCGGATGGAAAGCGCCTGGTCGCCACCGGCGATACCGCCAACCACTATATCCTGTCGCTGCAAAACCCCACCTGGGAAGTCCGCTTCGACATGGACAAGGCGCAGGCCGCAGCCACTCGCAAGAAGGTGTTCGACATGATCGCATCCGACAAGGTGCCATTCCTCGGCTACCACATGCCGTTCCCGGCTGTCGGCTATGCCGAGGTCTACGAGAGCGGCTATCGCTTCGTGCCGAAGACCTATCAGTTCGACCTCTGATCGTGCTGCATGGCAGCCATACGGAGCCCGGCCATCGCGCCGGGCTTTTTACTATTCCCTTAACGCCGCAGACGTGGTACCAGCCCTCGCCAACTTCCAAAGCAACTTCACACATCGCCGGTGCGGATAATTCGTTCCGGGTGAGGGTGCATTTTTCTTTCATGAGGAATTGGCCATGGCTCGCATCATTGAAACGCCGACCGGTTTAGACGCACTCACCTTCGACGACGTGCTGCTGCAGCCTGGTCATTCCGAGGTCCTGCCGGGCCAGACCAGCGTCGCGACCCGCATCGCCACCGATTTCGAACTCAACATCCCGATCATCTCGTCGGCCATGGACACGGTCACCGAAAGCCGGCTGGCGATCGCCATGGCCCAGGCCGGCGGTCTCGGCGTCATCCACAAGAACCTGACCCCGGTCGAACAGGCCGAGCAGGTTCGCCAGGTCAAGAAGTTCGAAAGCGGCATGGTCGTCAACCCGGTGACGATCGGCCCCGATGCGACGCTCGCCGACGCGCTGGCGCTGATGAAGATCCACAGCATCTCCGGCAT
Organism: Rhizobium sp. S152; assembly: GCF_030380735.1. Lineage (GTDB taxonomy): Bacteria > Pseudomonadota > Alphaproteobacteria > Rhizobiales > Rhizobiaceae > Rhizobium. Next base: position 365,253 of record NZ_JAUDRZ010000008.1, read on the forward strand.
CCCCGTTGTCGAGAAGTCCGGCCGTCTCGTCGGCATCCTGACCAACCGCGACGTCCGCTTCGCCTCCGATCCCGCCCAGAAGATCTATGAGCTGATGACCCGCGAAGGGCTCGTCACGGTCAAGGAAACCGTCGACCAGCAGGAAGCCAAGCGTCTGCTGCACGCCCACCGCATCGAAAAGCTGCTGGTTGTCGATGGCGAAGGCCGTTGCGTCGGCCTCATCACCGTCAAGGACATCGAGAAATCGCAGCTCAACCCGAACGCCTCCAAGGATGCGCAGGGTCGCCTGCGCGCCGCCGCCGCCGTTGGCGTCGGTGACGATGGCTTCGAGCGCGCCGAGCGCCTGATCGAAGCCGGCGTCGACCTGCTCGTCGTCGATACCGCCCACGGCCACTCGCAAGGCGTGCTCAACGCCGTCGGTCGCGTCAAGAAGCTCTCCAACTCCGTCCGCGTCATGGCCGGCAACGTCGCTACGTATGACGGCACCAAGGCGCTGATCGATGCCGGTGCTGATGCCGTCAAGGTCGGTATCGGCCCGGGCTCGATCTGCACGACCCGCATCGTTGCCGGCGTCGGCGTTCCGCAGCTCGCCGCCATCATGTCGGCGGTCGAGGCAGCCCGTGCCCAGGATATCCCCGTCATCGCCGATGGCGGCATCAAGTTCTCCGGAGACGTCGCCAAGGCGATCGCATCCGGCGCCTCCGCCGTCATGATCGGCTCGCTGCTCGCCGGTACCGATGAAAGCCCGGGCGAAGTCTACCTCTACCAGGGCCGTTCCTTCAAAGCCTATCGTGGCATGGGCTCCGTCGGCGCCATGGCCCGCGGCTCGGCGGACCGCTACTTCCAGGCGGAAGTGCGCGACACGCTCAAGCTGGTTCCAGAAGGCATCGAAGGCCAGGTTCCGTACAAGGGCCCGGTCTCCGGCGTCCTGCATCAGCTCGCCGGTGGTCTCAAGGCGGCCATGGGCTATGTCGGCGGCAAGGATCTCAAGGACTTCCAGGAACGCGCCACCTTCGTGCGCATCTCCGGTGCCGGCCTGCGCGAGAGCCATCCTCACGATGTGACCATCACCCGCGAAAGCCCGAACTATCCGGGCGCCGGCGCCTGATGAACGACGCGAGCAGCCGCATCCCGACCTCGGTCGTCGCGCTGCTCGCGGCCATCTCCCTGGGCCTTTTCGCCTGGATGCTGTTCAGCTTCGTCCTGCCCTTCTGCAAGCTTGCCGATGTGAGCATGCTGGAGGTGAGAATGGGTCCCTATGGCGCCGCTGATATCGGCGCCATGCGCGATCTGCTCGCCAAGAACCAGCCCGCACGCGATCTTTTGAACGCGATGCATCGCGGGCCGGATCTCTTCTTTCCCGCAATGTTTATCGCTTTTCTCTATACGGCGCTGCTCAAGCTCCGTCCCGCCGGCCATTACTTCAATCGGCCGCTCTCCCCCGCCGTCATCGCCGCGATCTACGCGCTGCCCTTTATCTATGGCTTTTCGGATTACGCCGAAAACATCCTGACGACGAACATTTTCGGGGGCGGTACGGAATGGCGCTTTGCCGCGACCGTCCTGCCGTGGTTTTCAACCATCAAGTTCCTCGCAGCCGCGATTTGCTTGATCGTCATCCTCCGTTTTGCGCTCTATCGCGTGGTCCCGCCGGCCGACCGCGATACCCAATAAACATCGGTGACCTGCACTGGAAAGCCTTGGCCGTTTCCTCTAAAGCTCTGACCTTAAAAGAAAAGCAGCACAGGAGAAGACGCGATGACCGGAATGACAGGCTACGAGATGTTCTGGCCCATCATTGCCCACGCGGCGCTGGTCTATCTGCTCTATATGCTGCTCGGCTACCGCCGCCAGAAAATGCTGAAGTCGGGTAAGGTGCACGCCTCCGATTACCGCGAAAACCGTGGCGAGCCGACCGAAAGCCTGATCGTCAAGAACAGCCTGGCGAACCAGTACGAGCTGCCGGTGCTCTTCTACGCCTGCTGCATCCTGCTCTACATGACTGAGGCCGACAATCTGGTCGCGCTCGTGCTTGCTTGGATCTTCGTCGCCCTTCGCTATGTCCACGCCTTCGTCCATGTCACCAGCAACGATCTGCGCTACCGCAGCCCACTCTTTGCCGCCGGCTATGTCGTGCTTGGCCTCATGTGGGTTTGGCTGGCCGTCTGGATAATGTTCCCGAACGGCTGAAAGACGACGTCATTCAGAATTGCGAATCAGCCTCGTGCTGCCCTGCACGACGAGTGCGGGAAAAGGTAAGTACCATCGCCGTGTAGTCCACGGTGGCACAGTAAAATTACCCTCTCCCGCAGACCAAATCGGGGTGTATCGCCCCGATCTGCTTAAGCATTTTAGCATCGTTAGAATCCGACTTCGGCCGTTTACGAGTCGTGAACACCTGCATGTCATATCGGCCCACAGGCGCCGGCATGAACCACTTCCGTCGCTCCATATAGAAACAAATGGGAACGACATGAAGGTCGGAAGTTTGGATCGTATTGGCCTCCGCCGGAAGCCAAAACAGGAACGCAGTATCCAGAGGCTCGACCTCATTCTCACCGCCGCCGCGGCAATCATTGCCGAGAAGGGTGTGAGCGCGATGCGGATGACGGAGCTCGCCGTCGCCGCCAATGTGCCGATCGGTTCCGTCTATCAGTATTTTCCGGAGAAGGCCGCGGTCGTCAAAGCGCTGTTCGACCGCCACGCCTCAGCCATCCAGGCGAAGATCGCGGATGCCTTTGCCGCCGTGGAATCGCTCGACGGTGTGCTCGAGGCGGTCACCGCGACGGTCGATTGGCACTATGACGAGTACCGCAAGGACGCCGCCTGTCTCGGCATCTGGATGGGTACCGAGACTGACCAGGATTTGCTGAAGCTCAATATCGAACATGGCAAGCACGTCGCCGATATCTTCGAGGACACCATCCGCCGCGTCGCGCCGGAACTGGATGTCGCCGACCTGCAGGCGCGCACCTATCTGTTCAGCCATCTGATAGGCGCGTCGATCCGTCTCGCCGTTGTCAGCGAGCCTCGCCTCGCGGGCAGGATTCTGGACGAATGGAAGCGCGTGGTGCGCTCATCCTTCCTTTCGCCGGTGGGCTGACGGCTACCAGCTCGGAACGACGTTCGAGATCTTCAGGCGCGGCTGCACCCTGCCGTAGCCGTTCTTCAGCTCCGGCTCCAGATTGTCGTCGACGACGGCAGGCGTGATGTTGTCGAGGCAGGCGGTGATGTGGGCGGTGATCGCATTCATCAGCGAGATCGACACGCCCGGCCGCTTCATGATGCCGATCTGTACAGGCGGCAGCGCGGGGAAGCCGTCGGCCTGGCTCAGCACCTTCATGCCGGTGCGCAACGCCGATTCCGGCATCACCGAAACCGCCATGCCGGCAAGGACCGCCGCGGCAACAACCGTGCAGGACCAGCTCGTGAACAGGATCTGGTGCTCGCGCCCGACGGCATCGAGCGCCGAACAGGCGAGCTGCCGCCACTGGCAATCGCGCCGGCCGACGGCAAGCGGCACCGGCGCGTCGTCGCGGATCGGATGATTGGCGGAGGCCACCCAGCACAGCGGCTCGGTCCGCACCACGTCGGAGATGCGCTCGCGCGGATTGTGGGTCACCAGCGCAATATCGAGCTCGCCGCGATGCATGCGTTCTGCAAGGTCCACCGAGGGCTCGCAGACGATATAGAGCTCGACATTCGGATGCGTCTTTGCAAAGCGGCCGATGATCTCGGGCATGTAGCGATCGGCGTAATCGTCGGGCGTGCCGATGCGCAGCATGCCCTCCAGCCTGTTGTCGTCGAAGGCGGCGATTGCTTCGTTGTTGAGCCGGATGATGCGGCGCGCGTAGTTCAGGAGCTTCTCGCCCTCGACCGTCAGCCTGTTGCCGCGGCCGTCCTTGATGAAGAGCTGCTTGCCGACGCGCTCTTCCAGTCGGCGCATCTGCATGGAGACGGCGGATTGTGTCTTGTAGACCTTGTCGGCGGCCTTGGTGAAGCTGCCGGAATCGACAATGGCGATGAAGGTCTGCAACTGGTCAATATCAAGAGGCGCAGCCATGGGTCCACCTATAACGATCTCTGATGATAATCATTAGAAACATTCGTTGGACTGATCAATAGTCCTTTGGCATCTTCGGGATGCAAATCAATCAAAGTGATGGACCGGCTCCCTGCCTGTCCGCTTCCGATTTTCAGCCTGCTCCTCGCCCGCATGACCTCGCGGATGGGGTGGGTTGTTGCGCGCCAATGAAAGGATCATCCCATGCGCACGTCAGACCGGATACTGGAACTCGAATGCAACCCGCCCGTCGCAACGCTGTCGCAGCGAATCGCCAACGGCTTTGCAACGGTGACCTCCGTACTGCGCGTGTTTCGCAACCGTATGGAGATCAATGCGCTGCACGAGCTCGACGATAATCAGTTGAAGGATATCGGCCTCTCCAGGGCTGATCTCGATGCCGCTTTCCTGGCCTCGACCTTCTTCGAGGATCCATCGGATCATTTGACGCGATCCGCGCGCAAGCGTGGCCGCAACGCCGTCTTCCGGTCCCATATCGACTAGGGCCGGCCCAGTTTTCCCCGCAGGGTGATAGCCAATAGCCCTGCCATTTAACCCGGTGATCGGCCTTCCGGCCATCTCCGGGTTTTTTTACGCCTTTGGTTTGGAGACGGGCGGTGTCTGCGGTCGGTAAGTCTCGAAGATCGCTTCCATGCTCTTCTGGTAGCTCTTCTGCACCTCGAGCCCGCTGTCGAACATGGCGTTCAGCATGCCCATGTAGCTCTCGGCGGCACCCGGTTCTTCTTCCCGGGGCGCCGGCTGCGGGTCGGGCGCTGCGGTCTTGCCGAGATTGCCCATCATTTCCTGGAAAGCCTTGGCGAAAGGATTGTCGAGGAAGGGATTGTTAGGCGTCTGCTCCGGTGCCGGCTTCGGCACGCTGAACATCAGCTGCATCGCCTGCGTGAACGGATTGTCGAAGATGCTGGGCTCGGGCGCGGCGCGCTGCTTGGGCGCGAAGCCGGTGCTCTGACGAACGGATTGACAGGCGCGCCCATCTGTCCCGTCGTCTGCTTGAACAGCCCGCCCATCAGCGTATCAGCCATGACAGGCAGCATCTGCTTGTAGATCTCCTGGCCGATGCCGGTCACCTTGGCGGCCTGTTCGGCGACCGCGCGCGACACGTCCTTGGAACCGAAGAGCTGCGCCAGGATGTTGTTGCCGTCGGATATCCCCTGCGGCGTGAAGGCCTTGCTCATGTCTTCGAAGTATTTGCCGTAGTTGCCCGAGGCGACCGCCTGCATCAGCCCCATGAAGTCATAGGGATTGCTGGTGCTGCGCTTCAGCCCCGCCGAAAAGGCCGGCATCAATGCCGCCATGGCTTTGGTCGCCTGCTCCTGCGCCAGGTTGAACTGCTTGGAGATGGCGTCCATCGCCGCGCCGTTCTGCGCCTGCATCATCATGTCGAACAGTGGCAGCATGAAATCCTATTCCCGGTTTCGCGACGCATGGTTGCGCCAGTATAGCCGGAAATAGGAATGCGCAAACGGCTTTCTAGCGATGCGCCTAGTATTGATACTCGTCGAACACGGGTTCGACGGAGCCGTTCCAGCGGCCGTTGTAAAGCTTCAGCAGGTCGTCGGCGAGCGTCGATTTCTTCGCCAGGACCTCGTCGAGCGGCGCAAGGAAGATCGTCTCGTCCTGGCCATCGCGGTTGAGCTTGTTGCGCGATTTCAAGCCGGCCTTTGAAATGGCGATCACCTCGCGGGCTGTGTCGTAGAGCGCGTGGCCGCGGAAGCTCGCGTTCAGCCCCTCTGATGGCACGGCGTTGCGCAGTGCGTTCACCTCGTCGAAGGTCCAGTCCTTGGTCAGCTGGTCGGCGGCTTCCAGCGCCGCTTCATCATAGAGAAGGCCGACCCAGAATGCCGGCAGCGCGCAGATGCGACGCCACGGGCCGCCATCGGCGCCGCGCATTTCGAGGAAGCGCTTCAGGCGTACATCGGGGAAGAGGGTGGAAAGATGGTTCGTCCAGTCGCCCATCGTCGGCTCCCAGGCCGCGACTTCGCCCTTCAGCGCGCCGTTCATGAACTGGCGGAAGGTGACATGGGTACAGTCGTGGTAGCGGCCGTCGCGCACGATGAAGTACATCGGCACGTCGAGCGCCCATTCCGTATAGTCATGGAAGCCGAAATCGTCGCGGAAGGTGAAGTCGAGCAGGCCCGACCGACGGTTGTCGGTGTCGCGCCAGATGTCGCCGCGCCAGGACAGCAGGCCGTTCGGCTTGCCCTCGGTAAAGGGCGAGGCGGCAAACAGCGCCGTTGCCAGCGACTGCAGCTTCATCGAGACGCGCATCTTCTTGCGCATGTCGGCTTCCGAGGCGAAGTCGAGGTTCACCTGGATCGTGCAGGTGCGGTACATCATGTCCAGCCCCTTGGTGCCGACCTTCGGCATGTAGCGGCTCATGATCTCGTAGCGCGATTTCGGCATGACCGGCGTTTCGGCGAGTGTCCACTTCGGGCTGCCGCCGATGCCGAGGAAGCGGATGCCCATCGGCTCGGCGATCTCGCGCAGCGTCGCCAGATGCGAATTCGATTCCTTGCAGGTTTCGTGGATGGTTTCGAGCGGCGCGCCCGAGAGTTCGAACTGCCCGCCCGGCTCGATCGAGATCGCGCCCATGCCGTGCTGTTCGCCAAGCCCGATGATGTTGTCGCCGTCGAGGATCGGCTCCCAGCCGGACTTCACCTGCAGGCCCTTCAAAAGCGCAGAAATGCTTGCTTCGCCGGCATAGGGAACGGGGCTGTTGTCTGCACGGAAGAAGGCAAACTTCTCGTGCTCGGTACCGATACGGAACTTCTCCTTCGGCTTGTTTCCCGCCGCGAGGTAGTCGGTCATTTCCTGCACCGAAGAGAGCGGTGTCTGGTCGGTCGTATCGCGGGCCATGCAAGTTACCTGTATTCGGGAAAACGCCGGGATGTCCGGACGTGGAAAAGGCTGATTAGGGCCGCTCCCACGTATGTTGCAAGTGAAATCCTTTCAACGGTCCATCAAAAAAATAGCACCGATTTTCGTGACGGGTCGAAAGGAGGGTTAATTCCAATCGCCGATCGCCGCCTGGATCACTGCCATGGCCGCCACTGCTGCCGTGTCCGCGCGCAGGATGCGCGGCCCGAGCGGGATGGCGGTGACGAAATCGAGACCGCGCAGCCGGGTACGTTCCTCCTCCGAAAAGCCGCCTTCCGGCCCAACAAGCAAAGCGAGCTTCCGTTCCTTGATCGATGACAGAAGCGGCAGCGGATTTTGCCCGGCATCGCCCTCGTCGCAATAGATGATGCGCCGCTCGCCCGGCCAGCCGTCGAGAAGGTCGAACAGGCGAACCGGCTCGGCCACCTCGGGAATGCCGAGAATGCCGCATTGTTCGGCCGCCTCGATCACGTTGGCGCGCAGCTTGTCGAGATTGGTGATCTTGCCCTGCACATGTTGGGTCATGACCGGCTGCAGCACGCCGGCCCCCATCTCGACCGCCTTCTGCACGAGATAGTCGAGCCGCCCGACTTTCAGTGGGGCAAAGAGATAGTGGAGGTCGGCAGGCGCCGGCTGCTGCCGAGTCTGCTCCTCGGGCACGATCATGATGCGCTTGCGGGTCGGAAAAGAAAGATTGGCCTTCCACTCGCCGTCACGGCCGTTGAAGACGAGGATCTCCGCGCCATCGGTCATGCGCAGCACGTTTGCGAGATAGTTGAATTGCTCCGAGGTCGCTTCAGCCGCTACGCCCTGCGAGAGCGGGGCGGCGACAAACAGCCTTTGCATCCGAAAATTGGCGCGCATCGATAGGTCCTGATCAAACGAAGAGCGCGAACATAATCCAATAGATCACGGCCGCAAGTGTCGCCGAGATGGGCACGGTGACGACCCAGGCGGCAAGGATTGACATGACGTGCGAGCGCCGCACGAGATAGCGCCGACGCACCTCGTAGGTATTGGGATCATCAGGCTCCTCGATCATCCAGACCTCGGCCTTGCGCCGCATGTATTCGATCCGCCGCTTGGAATTGCGCGTGTACCATTCGCGGAAGAAACCGACGCCGAAGACCGAGCCGACGGCGATATGAGTGGTACTGACCGGCATGCCGAGCCAAGAGGCCACGATGACGGTGAGCGCCGTCGACAGCGCGACGCAATAGGCGCGCATCGGGTTCAGCTTGGTGATCTGCTCGCCCACCAGACGGATCAGGCGCGGGCCGAACAGAAGCAAACCCACGGAAATCCCGAAGGCGCCGATCAGCATCACCCACAGCGGCGGCCCGCCGGCATCACCCAGCGGATGGCCGATGGCGACCCGCACGATCGCAGAGAGCGGCCCCACGGCGTTCGACACGTCGTTTGCCCCATGCGCGAAGGACAGCAGCGCCGCCGATCCGATCAGCGGCAGCTGGAACAGCACGCGCAGCGAACTGTTGCGGTTCTCGAGATCGCGCGACTGCCGCCGCACGAACGGCTTCGCGATGAACCATCCCAGCACGCCCATCATCAAACCGAAGAGCAGGATCACCGGCGATGAGAAACGCCCGGCGCTTGCCAGCTGCAGCATCATGTAGGAGGCAAAGCCGCCGATCATTAAGGCGATCAGCACCGGCACCCAGCGCCGGGCTGCGGCGATCTTGTCTTGTCGATAGATGATCAGCGTCTTGACGAGATAGAGCAGTCCCGCCGCGATCACACCGCCAAGCAGGGGTGAAGTTATCCAGGCGATGGTGATCTCGAGCATGACGTGCCAGTTGATCGGCCCGGACCCAACGGCGCCAAAGCCGGCGCCGATCACCGCGCCGACGATCGCGTGCGTGGTCGAAACCGGGGCATTCATCCAGGTCGCCAGGTTGATCCACAGCGCCGCCGCCATCAGCGCTGCCATCATGATCCAGCTGAGCGTTCCCGCCGGCACCTGCGAGGCATCAATGATGCTGGACGAAATCGTCCTCACCACCTCGCCACCTGATATCGTCGCGCCCAGAATTTCGAAGATCGCAGCAATGACAAGCGCCTGCGCCATGGTCATTGCACGCGCACCCACGGCGGCGCCGACGTTGTTGGTCACGTCGTTGGCACCGATGTTCATCGCCATATAGGCGGCAAGGGCTGCCGCGGCGATGACAAGGCCGGCTCCAGGGCGGTCGAAGACGTAGACGCCGGAAAACAGCATCGCCAACCCGAGAAAGACGAGCCCGATACCCGGCGCCACCAGCTTGCGCGAAACGTACTTCGCCGCGTCCTCGACATGCATCAGCTTGTCGAGGTCCTTGTCGAGCGTTCGTTTCGTGAGGACGGGTGGGCGTTCGGGCATGCTGTTCCTTGTGACTGAATCCTGCTTTTGCGCCGCAAAGTCTAGCAGCGCAAGATGGCAGCAATCATTCAGCCGGAATCTGCTTGCGCGGCTCGGTCGAAAGCTCTTCCGTCATACGGCGCTTGAAGAGCAGGAAGAGGTTGCGAAGCTCGGGTTCGCGAACCCGCTTTACCGCCTCGTCGCAGGAAACCCACTCGACCTTGCGCTCGCCCTTTTCCTTGAAGTTCTTGGCGATGTCGGAAACCTCGAGCGCATAGACCTGCACCTTGCAGTTCACCTTGAGCCCGTTCTTCAGCACCTTCGGATAATGGTAGGCGCCGATCGTCTGCTTTTCGACGATCCCGCGCACGCCGGCTTCCTCATAAGCCTCCTGAGCGGCGACTTCGTATGAATGCCGGCGATCCATCGGCCAGCCCTTGGGAATGACCCAGCGACCGGTGTCGCGGCTCGTCATCAGCAGAACCTCAACCTCGTTGCTCTTTTTCTTCAGCCGATAGCAGAGCGCAGCATATTGCTGGCGCGGCGGGCGCCGGAACATGAGCTGCACGTCGGATGCCAGTCGGGCGAGAAGAGTCAACGGTCGGGTCACCTTTCCAATCAGTTCATTGAGTCGGCTATATTAGTATCAGCTGGAAAACTTGCGCGATCCATACGCATTTCAAGTTTTCCCCTTTGGATTGATAGATATCAATAGTCGGATTTCGTCCTGCTTCGAGACGCAAAATCGTCGCAAGCTGTTCCGATTGCGTCTTTTGCACAGGTGTTCATTATGGGCATCACTTGCATTTCGATCAAGGATCGCGCCATGTCGGGCGGCAATATATCGGCACTATGGTAATTATGCGTCTACCTCCCCTAAACGCGCTCCGCGCCTTCGAGGCTGTTTGTCGCCACGGCAGCGTTTTGAAAGCGGCCGAAGAACTCGGTGTCGTGCGTGGCGCGGTTCGCCAGCAGATCGCCACGCTCGAGGCGCATTTCGGCGTCACCCTGTTCGAACGCTCCGGCGGGCGCCTTGTTCCCACGTCGAAAAGCCTGAGGCTTGCCGATGCCGCCAGCACCGCGCTCGCCATCATCAAGCGTGCATCGCAGGAATTCCAGTCGGAGGGGCAGGAGCGCATTCGGCTCGGCGTGCCGTCCGCCTTTGCAATATGGTGGCTGATGCCGCGCCTTGCAATGCTGCAGGCGGCGATGGGACCGGTCGAGATCGATATCGTGCCGATGACGGTGGTCGAGCAGCTGTCCGCGCATCCCGAACTCGATGCGGTGATCATGGGCGGCGAGTATCGCCCGGCATCAGGTGTCACCGCGATCCGTTTCATGAACGACGAGTTCGGCCCCGTCGCCACGCCCATGATCGCCAGGGAGATTCTAGGCAACCCAGCCGCCATGGCAGGAACTACCTGCCTCGCAAGCCGTAGCGCGCCCTCTCTGTGGAACGAATGGTTTTCGGAAAGCGGCACGCCGCGCGTCGCATTCCAGCGCAGCCAAACCTTCGAGGACCTGCTTCTGGCGATCGCCGCTGCCCGCTCCGGGCTCGGTGTCGCGCTTGCGCCGCGCGCGTCTATCGAGGATGACCTGCGGCGGAATCTTCTCGTGGCACCCTACGGCTTCGTCAGTCGCCTGGCCGGCTATAGCCTCTGCTGCCGCAACGCGGATCTGAAGCGGCCTGCCCATGTTGCGTTGCGCGAATGGCTTCAAGACGCCGGCTCAAACGCATAGGGCAGATTTTCTGTCCCTTCGGCAGAAATTCATCCATGGTCTCCAAACGCCGCGCCGTCTACCAAGATGCGGGAGCGAGAAGGATGGAACCATGCAAAAAAATGCCACCCGCATCGAATGGATCGGCGACAGCTGCCGGTTGCTGAAGGCGACGGCCGCGGAATTCGAAGCGACCAGACCGTTTAAGGGCCTCACCATCGGCACCGGCATTCATCTGGAGCCGAAGACGGTGGCGCTCTTGATGACGCTGAAGGCCGGCGGCGCCCGGCTGGTCTGCACCGGCAACCTCAACAGCACTCAGCCCTCCACGGTCGAGTTTCTCCGGTCGGAGGGGATCGACGTCTTCGCCACGCAGACGACCGATCCCGTCGCCCACCGAAACAGCCTGGAAGCGGTGATCGCCGAAAAGCCCGATCTGCTGCTCGACAATGGCGGTGATCTCTTCGCCATCGCCGCCGAAAAGCCCTATGCCAATCTGCTCGGCGGCACCGAGGAGACGACCTCCGGCCGCACGCGCCTGCTGCCGATGCGCGGCAGGCTTTCCATGCCGATCCTGGTGATCAACGACAGCCCCATCAAGCAGTTCGCCGAGAACCGTCATGCGGTCGGCCAGAGCCTGTTCGAAAGCTACATGCGCTTCACCAACCGCTCGACCAACGGCAAGCGCGTCACTGTCTTCGGCTACGGCGCCTGCGGCAAGGGCACCGCCGCCTGCTTCCGCAATGCCTTCGCGCGTGTCAGCGTCGTCGATATCGATCCGGTGACAGCACTTGAGGCGCATCTGGATGGCTTCAACACGCCGCTGCGCGAACAGGCGATCCGCAGCGCCGACGTGCTGGTGACGGTGACGGGCTTTGCCGATATCGTCACGGCGGCCGACCTGCCGCTGATCAAGAATGGCGCCATCCTCATGAACGGCGGCCACTTCCCGCACGAGATCGACGTGGCCGCCTTCCGCGACCATCCCGATGTCATCCGTATCGATCGTTACGAGGCCGACCACATCGAGACCTTCCATCTGCGCGATGGCCGTTCCTTCCATGTGCTCGGCGGTGGCCACATGGCCAATCTCGCCGGACCGCGCCCGCTCGGCAATTCGGTGGAATCGATGGATCTCGGCTTCACCCTGCAGGCGCGCTGCCTCGAACTGGTGGCCCGCCGCGCCGTCGGCCCCGAGGCCTGCATCGTGCCGGTTCCCAAGGAGATCGACGCCATGGTGGCAAGCGCCTATCTCGATCTGGCACGCTGAGCCGCAATCAATCGATCTCGACCACCAGCTTTCCTTGCGCCTGCCGGTTCTCGATCAACGCATGCGCTTCGGCGGCGTCGGCAAGCGTGAAACGCCGCGCGTCCAGCCTCGGGACCAGCTTGCCGGTCTCTGCAAGCCGGGCGACCTCCCGCAGGATTTCGCCATGGTGGTCTCGCCCTTCGCCCGAAAGCAGTGGTAGCAGCGTGAACACGCCGGAATAGCTGGCCGCCTTGAAGGAAAGCGGTGCCAGCGCGTGCGTGCCCCAGCCGAGCGCGCTGACGACATGCCCGAACTTGCCGACCGCCTTGAACGCCGTATCCAGCCCCGCTCCACCAACCGTGTCATAGACCACGTCGAACCCGCGCCCGCCGGTATGGGCCGCGACGTAGTCTTCAACCGATTGCGTGTCACGGTCGATCGCCGTCGCACCGAGGCCTCGGAGATAATCGGCCTTGGAAGCGCTGTCGACCGCATAAACGTCGGCGCCGATGGCTTTGGCGATCTGCACCGCCACATGGCCGACGCCGCCTCCGCCGCCGAGCACCAGTACCCGTTGTCCGGCCCTGACCGCGGCGCGGTCGATCAGGCCTTCCCAGGCGGTGATCGCGATCAGCGGCAAGGCAGCCGCCTCGCGCATCGAAAGATTGTGCGGCTTCCTTGATATCAGGCGGGCATCCACGGCGGCGAATTCCGCCAGCGATCCCTGGATGCCGCCCACCCCGCCCGTCATGCCGTAGACCTCGTCGCCGCGGCGAAAGCCGGTTACGCCGTCGCCTACGGCCTCCACGGTGCCGGCGAGATCGATGCCGAGAACAGCGGGCAGGGGATGCCGCGCATGGGCGGCGTTTCCGGCGCGGATCTTGGTATCGAGCGGGTTGACCCCGCTCGCCCTGATCCGCACCAGAACCTCGTCCGGACCCGCCTGAGGCTTTTCTATCTCGGTCATCCTGAATGCGGCTGCCGGTGCATCCACGATCAGTGCGGTCATGCTCGTCTTCTCTGCCATGGAACTCTCCTTTGGTTCTGATGCCGAAAAGATGCGCCGTTGAAGCGTGAATGAAAATCAACGATATTGATCGAAACTCATGCATTTTTGTTTGGATGCCGACGATGGAATGGAGCGATCTGAAACTGTTTCTGGCGATCGCGCGATCCGGCACACTCGGCGCCGCCGCACGCTATCTCGGCCTGACCCAGCCCACAATGGGCCGCCGCCTGCGGGCGCTGGAGCAGGCGCTCGGCCAGACGCTGTTTCAGCGCACGCCGGACGGCTTCGTGCTGACCGATGAGGGCCACGCCGCGTTAGCCCGCGCCGAGCGCATGGAAGAGGAGGCGCTTGGTCTTGAGCGTGAACTGGCCGGCACCGGGCGCGGGGTAAGCGGCTTCCTGCGGCTCTCCTCGTCCGATTGGTTCGGTATCCATCTGCTCTCGCCCGTGCTGGCGGAATTCTCGGCGGCCCATCCAGGGGTGGTGATCGAGCTTCTCACCGACAGCCGCCTGCTCAGCCTTTCCCGGCGCGAGGCTGATCTGGTCTTTCGCATCGCGCCTTTCACCGAGCCCGACGTGATCTCACGCAAGCTGCTGCACATCGACTACGGGCTCTACATCAGGAAGGGTGCGGAGCATCCTGAGGCCAGCAAGGGCAGGGGCGCGCGGTTGCTTACCATGGATGAAGCCTTCGGCGGCATGGCCGATGTCGCCTGGCTGAAACGCATGCTGCCGCAGGCCGATATCGCCATGCGCAGCAACAACCGCGATGTCCAGGCCGCGCTCTGCGCCGGCGGCGCTGGCCTTGCCGTGCTGCCACGTCCGCTTGGAGATTCCATTTCGGCCATCGAGCGTGTGGATCTGGGCGAGCCGCCGCCCGGCCGCGATACCTGGGTGGGCTATCACCACGACCTTAAACGCCTGCAGCGCCTGCGCCTGTTGCTCGATCTCGTCATCGACAGGCTGGCGCGTTAGGGCAATTCCAGGAAAGGCGTGAGGCAGTTTCCGTTCGGAACTGCTTTGGTCTCAGCGCTCCCAATAAGGCACCGGCCCGTAGAGCTCGGCGAGATAGTCGATGAACAGCCGCACCTTGGCCGGCAGGAACTGGCGGCTTGGATAGACGGCCGAGAGCGCCACGTTGCGGGAGCCCTCATAGGCCGGCAGCACCTGCACCAGCCGGCCGCTTTTCAGTTCCGCGCCGATATCCCAGGTGGACCGTAGCGCGATGCCGAGACCGGCAATCACCGCCTCGCGGATGACTTCGCTGGAATTGGTGATCAGCATCCCCTCCGGCCGTAGCGACAGCGCTCCTCCCGGCCCTTCCAGCCGCCAGATGTCGCCATTATGGGCGGGAAGGCAGCGGTGCTGCTTCAGATCCTCGATCGTCCCGGGCACGCCATTGGCCGCAAGATAATCCGGGGCGGCGCAGAGGACGCGGCGCACCGGCGCCAGCCGCCGCGCCACGAGGCTGGAATCGGTGAGCTCGGCAATACGGATCGCCAGATCGAAACCGCCGCCGATGATGTCGCTGAACTCGTCACTGAGCACGAGGTTGATGGTGAGCTCGGGATGCGCATCCATGAAGCGCTTGAGCTGCGGCGCGATGTGCATGCGCCCGAACGAGGTCGGGGCCGAGATCTTCAGCGTCCCGTGCATCTGCGCCGAGGTTCCCGCGATAAAGAACTCCGCTTCCTCCAGACCGGCCAGGATGGCGAGCACACGGTCGTAGAATCCCTGACCGGCCTCCGTGAGCGAGATCTGCCGCGTCGTCCGCTGCAGCAGCCGCGTTCCCAGCCGTTCTTCAAGCCGCTTGATGCGCTTGGAAACGACGGCCGGCGAGAAGCCCAGAGCCCGCCCGGCAAGCGACATGCTTCCCGTCGAGACGACTTTGGCGAAGATTTCGAGATCACCGAGATTTGTCATGGAATTGCGATCGTTTTCCCTTTTTGACATAAGTGCTTAGCATTTGCGCCAAAATCGGGAAAGTGCTAAGCCGGATTGGCTGGCAGCACGGAGGATGCGGCCGGTTTTCGCTGCCGGCAGCGAAGGGAGAGAGCCATGTCCGACACCATTTCGTTCCTCGCTCCGCGTGCGGATGTGCTGGCGCGCCGCCGCCAGATCGTCGAGGATCTCGCCGACCTTTTACCGCCGGAATGCCTTGTCCACGAGGCCCGCGAACTGATGCCTTTCGAGACGGATGCCTTCGTCTCCTATCGCCGGTTACCGCTCGCCGTTGCCCTGCCGCGCACCACGGCCGAGGTCGCAGCAGTGCTGAAATACTGCCACCGCTACGGCGTTCCCGTCGTTCCGCGGGGCGCCGGGACCTCGCTCTCGGGCGGCGCCATCCCGCAGGAGGATGCCGTCGTCGTCTGCGTGTCGAAGATGAATCGCATCATCGAGATTGACCTGTTCAACCGCCTCGCCATGGTCGAGGCGGGCGTCACCAATCTGCATATCTCGGAATCCGTCTCTGCGGACGGTTTTTTCTATGCGCCCGATCCGAGCTCGCAGCTCGCCTGCACCATTGGCGGCAACATCGGCATGAATTCCGGCGGCGCCCACTGTCTGAAATACGGTGTGACGACCAACAACCTTCTTGGCGTCAGGATGGTCCTGATGGATGGCACGATCATCGATCTCGGCGGCAAGGCGCTCGATGCCGGCGGCTATGATCTGCTCGGCCTCGTCTGCGGTCATGAGGGGCAGCTTGGCATCGTCACCGAGGCGACGGTGCGCCTGATCGCCAAGCCCGAGGGCGCCCGGCCCGTGCTCTTCGGTTTCGATACCTCGGAGGAAGCCGGCTCCTGCGTTGCCGATGTCATCGCGTCGGGCATCATCCCTGTTGCCATCGAGTTCATGGACAAGCCGGCCATCGAGATCTGCGAGGCTTTCGCCAAGGCCGGCTATCCGCTGGATGTCGGCGCGCTCTTGATCGTCGAGGTCGAGGGATCGGAAGCCGAGATGGACGACATGCTGGGCGATATCGTCGCCATCGCCCGCCGACATGGCGTGAAGACCGTGCGCGAATGCCAGTCCGCCACCGAGGCGGCGCTGATCTGGAAGGGTCGGAAATCCGCCTTCGGCGCAACCGGCCGCATCGCCGATTATATCTGCATGGACGGCACTGTGCCGCTCAGCCAGCTCTCCTACGTCTTGAAGAAGACCGGAGAGATCATCGATGGCTACGGCCTTCGCGTCGCCAATGTCTTCCACGCCGGCGATGGCAACATGCACCCGCTGATCCTGTTCAACGCCAACGACCCCGAGGATGCCGCCCGCGCTGAAGCGGCCGGCATGGATATCTTGAAGCTCTGCGTCGATGTCGGCGGCTGCCTCACCGGCGAGCACGGCGTCGGCATCGAGAAGCGCGACCTGATGCGCCATCAGTACGCCGAGGCCGACCTCGCCCAGCAGATGGCAGCTCGTGCCGCCTTCGATCCGGGCTGGCTGCTCAACCCGTCCAAGGTCTTCCCGCTGGAGGGGCGTGCCGGCGCATGATCGACCTCTTTCCCACCAGCGAGGACGATGCCGTCGAGATCGTGAGAAGCCACGCGGCATCGGGAAAGCCGCTTGCAATCTGCGGCGGCAACACCCGATCGGGCTTCGGCAACGCGGTCACCGCATCCGACCGTCTGCGATCAACCAATGTCGCCGGCATCGTCTCCTACAATCCAGGCGAGATGGTGCTGACCGCGCGTGCCGGCACGCCGCTTGCCGAGATCGAGGCGGCATTGGCCGAGAACGGCCAGATGATGGCCTTCGAGCCAATGGACCACCGGCCGCTGATGGGCACGACAGGCGAGCCGACCATCGGCGGCGTCATTGCCGCCAACGTCTCCGGCCCGCGCCGCTTCGTGGCCGGCGCCGCGCGCGACAGCCTGCTCGGCGTGCGCTTCGTCAATGGCAGGGGAGAGATCGTCAAGGCCGGCGGCCGGGTGATGAAGAACGTCACCGGGCTTGATCTGGTCAAGCTCATGGCCGGTTCGCACGGCACGCTCGGCTTCCTCACCGAAGTCACGTTCCGCGTGCCGCCGCGCCCGAAGACGGAGGAGACCATCCTGATCTCGGGCCTGAACGACGCCGAAGCCGCGCTTGCCATGTCCGCCGCGATGGCGCTGCCGGTGGAAGTATCGGCAGCCGCCCACCTGCCGATGACGGTGTCGTGGAAATTTCTCGACAGTACCCTGCCGCCCGGCGAGGCTACCTGCCTTCGTATCGAGGGCTTGCCGAAATCGGTGGAGGCGAGGGCGGCCAAGCTCGCCGCCGTCATGTCCGCCTATGGCCCGGTCATCCATCTGAACCGCGCCGACAGCGCCCGTCTCTGGCGCGATATCCGCGATGTCCTGCCCTATGCCGATGGAACGCCGCGTCCGGTCTGGCGTGTTTCCGTCGCCCCCGGCGCCGGTCACCAGCTGGTCGCCGCCCTGCGCCTGGAAGCCGGCGTCGATGCCTTCTACGACTGGCAGGGCGGGCTTGTCTGGATGCGCATGGAAGCCGATCCCGAGGCCGATCTTGTGCGACGCTTCATCAAGGCGCTCGGCGGCGGCCACGCCACCCTGATCCGCGCGCCCGCCAAGACCCGCGCCGCCGTGCCGGCGTTCGAGCCGCAGGCGGAGGCTGTGGCCATACTCTCGGCACGGCTGCGGGAGAAGTTCGATCCGATGGGGATCTTCAATCCGGGGAAGATGGGGGCATGATGTTGGCGTGGTCACCTTCGCAAGTTAGGAAAAACCCCTCCCCAACCCCTCCCCACAAGGGGGAGGGGCTAACCGGTGGGAACCGGCCTACCCGATCATATCGATTGCGGCTTTTGAAAGGTTGCTTTGTCTGGCAAGGACGTTGCGCCCAGCAAGCCCCTCCCCCTTGTGGGGAGGGGTTGGGGAGGGGTGTTTTGTTTGCAGGGGCAGCTTTCGAGCCCCACACGCCCATGACGCCACCGGACCGATAGCCTGACATGCAAACCAACTTCACCCCAGACCAGCTTGCCGATCCCCAAGTCGCCGCCTCCGAGCAGATCCTGCGCAAATGCGTGCATTGCGGCTTCTGCACCGCCACCTGTCCGACCTATGTGACTTTAGGCAACGAGCTCGACAGCCCGCGCGGCCGCATCTACCTCATAAAGGACATGCTGGAGAACGATCGTGCCGCCGATACGGAGGTCGTCACCCATATCGACCGCTGTCTTTCCTGTCTCGCCTGCACGACGACCTGTCCTTCCGGCGTCGATTACATGCACCTCGTCGATCATGCCCGCGCCCATATCGAAAAGACCTACAAGCGTCCCTTCATGGACCGGCTGACCCGCAACATGCTGGCCGCCGTCCTGCCATATCCCGGCCGTTTCCGCCTTGCCCTGAAACTCGCGCGCCTCGGTCGCCCCCTCGCTGGCCTGATGCGCGGCAGGGCGGCGCTGAAACCCTTCGCCGCCATGCTGGCGCTGGCGCCGCGCCGCGTTCCATCGGCATCGCCCTATGCCTCGCCCGCAACACACCCTCCCGAAGGCGTGAAACGCGGCCGCGTCGCGATCCTGACCGGTTGCGCCCAGCCGGTGCTCGATCCCGGCATCAACGCCGCGACCATCCGCCTGCTCACACGCCTCGGCATAGAGGTCGTGGCGCCGAAAGGGGAGGTCTGCTGCGGCTCGCTGGTTCATCACATGGGCCGCGAGGAGCAGGCGCTGCGAAGCGCCCGCGTCAATGTCGATATCTGGACGCGCGAGATCGAGGAAAGCGGCCTCGACGCCATCGTCATCACCGCGTCCGGCTGCGGCACAACAATCAAGGACTATGGCCACATGCTGCGGCTGGATCCCGATTATGCCGAGAAGGCCGCCCGCGTCTCGGCGCTCGCCAGGGACGTCACCGAATATCTGTCGACGCTTGATCTGCCGTCGATGATGCCCAGAGGGCTGACGGTCGCCTATCACTCGGCCTGTTCCATGCAGCATGGCCAGAAGATTACGCTCGCGCCGAAGCTTCTCTTGAAAACGGCGGGCTTCACGGTGCGCGATCCGGCCGAAGGGCACCTCTGCTGCGGCTCGGCCGGCACCTATAACATCATGCAGCCCGAGATCGCCGACGCCCTGAAGCAGCGCAAGGTGAAGAACATCGAGGCGACGAAGGCTGACGTGATCGCCACCGGTAATATCGGCTGCATCACCCAGATCGCGTCGGGAACCGCCATCCCGATCGTCCACACCATCGAGCTTCTCGATTGGGCTTATGGCGGTGAAGTACCGGAAAAATTAAAGAATATGCCGGTAGCTTAGCGAGCCGGAATGTCCGGCTTTGCCGGGAGTTCCGCAATGCACCGTATTATCCTGACGCTTATGGTTTTCTGCGGCATGGCCCATGTGGCGCAGGCCGAGGGCCGGTTCTTCTGTTCCGCCGACGACAAGAACGCCCGCTTCACGGTGGACGGCGGTTTCCAAGGCGGCGTCGGCAACAAGCTCAATCACTTCCGCGGCGCCCTGATCGTCAAGAACGACGGTGTCTCGCCCGTCTTCCACAAGTTGACGCTCGATTCCGACAACCTCTCGCATGACTGGCAGCATGCCGGCGAGCTGCGTTTCCAGATTTTCCGGGCCGGCGACGATGACAGCCGCGGGCAGGAAATGGATATGACGATCGCCGCCAATCAGCCGAGCAAGTCGGCCACCGCCTTCTCGGGCACTTACGAGCTGACGATTTCGGGTGGCGACAAGCCGTTTACGGCAAGCGGCAAGGTCAGCTGCGGAGCGAAATAGGGCGGCGCATCGACCGGCCGCCCCATCCCTGAATTTTAAGATCAGCCGCCGAAAAGCGTTCTGAGAACATCGATGCCGCGATCGTCGAAGGCGACATTGCCCTGCTTGTTGCCGGGGCCGACGACGATCACCTTGGTGCCGACGGGAACCCGGTCGTAAAGATCCTCGACATCCTTGTTGACCATGCGGATGCAGCCGGACGACAGGTTTAGCCCGATCGTCCAGGGCTGGTTGGTGCCGTGAATGCGGAAAATCGTGTCGCGACCGCCCTGGTAGAGATACATGGCGCGCGCGCCGAGCGGATTGTCGGGGCCACCCGGCTGCACGGCCGGCAGGTTGTGGCCGGCGCGGGCCTCGCGGACGCGCATTTCGGCAGGCGGCGTCCAGGTCGGCCATTCAGCCTTGCGGCCGATCTTCACCACGCCTGACCATCCAAAGCCTTCGCGGCCGACGCCGATGCCGTAGCGCGTGGCCTTGTTGCGGCCTTCGACGAGATAGAGATATTTGTTGACCGTATCGACGATCACGGTGCCGGGCGCCTCGTTGGTGATAAGACGGACGACACGCTTCTTGTATTGCGGCTTGACCTGCTGGCTGTGCTTGACGCCACGAACGGCATCGGTTGCCGTCAACTGTGGTTCGGCATGCGCAACGCCAATCATGCTGGCCAGCACGACGGCCGATACCGCCGCAAGCCGTTTCATATGCTTCATTCGGGAGTCCCCTCTGTCCAAGATCGCTAGCAAGCTAGCCAAATCGTCCCGAATTTCAAGACAGAGAAAGCCGCTACGCGTTCTGGCGGGCGCATCGCGGCCTCAAGTGTTGCGCCGATGCGCCTGAAACGCGTCAGATCACCATGACCCGCGTACCCACCTTCACGCGTTCGTAGAGATCCGTCACGTCCTCGTTGCGCATGCGGATGCAGCCCGAGGAAACGGCGCTGCCGATGGTCCACGGCGCGTTGGTGCCGTGGATGCGATAGAGTGTGGAGCCGAGATACATGGCGCGTGCGCCGAGGGGGTTTTCCGGACCTCCGTCCATGCGCGCCGGCAGGTAATGCCCCTTGGCAGCCTCGCGGCTCACCATTTCTGAGGGTGGCGTCCAGTCCGGCCACTCGGCCTTGCGGGTGACCTTATGAACGCCCGCCCATTCGAAGCCGGGCTTGCCGACGCCGACGCCGTAACGCCGCGCCTTGCCGCCGTCCATGACGAGATAAAGGAAACGGTTGTTGGTATCGATGACGATCGTGCCGGGCCGTTCTTTCGTCTGGTAGTCGACGATCTGCGGCAGGAACTGCGGCTCGAGGCGTTGGCGAACGACGGGAATGCCGGGGTTGATGGCGGAGACCTGCTGTGTCACGGGAGCGCGACGCACGACACGCGGCGCGAAAAGGCCGCGCTGCTGCACGACTGGGCGCTGATAGACGACAGGGCGAACAGGCGCGCCGCCAAGCTGCATGATCCACGGCGCTGTCAGGTCGGGGCTGAGCACAACCGGCGGGCGGCTGGCATAGCGGTCGTCGCCGAACGCGGAACTGGACAACGCGCCGAAAAGGGCCGCGGCAAGCACAACAGATTTCATCATCGGACGGACTCTCTAACAATGGCCGAAAATGCGGCAGCGACAGCCGCCTGCTGAACTGATGCTGCCATCATGCCGGCCAGCGAATGGTAAATATCGATTCATTAAAGTCCGAAGCGGACAATAAACTTTTCGTCAGGGTTATCGTTCGGTTTGGAAACAGGGTTTGCAAATGGTAAAGCCGGATTCGGAACCGGAAAGCGAAGCGATATCATGAGCGAAACTGGCATCGTAACGGGCGCGGACGGCAAGAGCCGCTGCCACTGGCATGGCAACCTGCCGGATTACCTTCTCTATCACGACAATGAATGGGGTCGTCCCGTTACGAACGACATCCGTCTCTTCGAGAAGATCTGCCTGGAAGGCTTCCAGTCCGGCCTCTCCTGGCTGACGATCCTGCGCAAGCGAGAGAATTTCCGCGCGGCCTTCGCGGGCTTTGATTTCGAGAAGGTGGCACTGTTCAACGAGGCCGATATCGAGCGCTGCGTCGCCGATGCCGGCATCATCCGCCATCGCGGCAAGATCGTCTCGACCATCAACAACGCCAGGCGCGCCATCGAATTGCGCGACGAGTTCGGATCGCTCGCACATTATTTCTGGAGCTTCGAGCCGGGCCACAACGAACGCCCGAAAGTGGTCGATCGCGCCACCATCATGGCCAATCCGACGACGCCTACTTCGGTGCTGATCTCGAAGAATTTGAAGAAACGTGGCTGGACCTTTGTCGGTCCGACCACAGTTTATGCCTTCATGCAGGCAATGGGTCTCGTCAACGATCATCTGGAAGGCTGCTATTGCCGCGCCGAGGTCGAGGCCATGCGCGACGCTATGGTGCGTCCATGAGGAGCGCGCCGATGAAGCTGGCCGCGGTGGCCGCGGCGGCACTCTTGCTGTCGGTTTCGGCTGCGTTCGCGCAGCAGGCGCCGCAGCTGCAGCCCGGCGAAAAGCTCGAGAAGTTGCAGTTTCCCGGCGCCACGATGGAGCTCAAGGGCTGGACGAAGTTCGGCAACAGCCATGTCTACACGCTGCCGGTCAAGGCGGGCCAGCACGTCAAGATCAGTTTCTCGACCAAGAGCCAGTTCGCCTTCCTGGCGATCTTCGATCTGGCCCAGGCGGAAGACGAGGCGATCTTCGGCACCGACGAGGATGGCGAGGCCTATGCGGTCACCGTGAAAGCCAACACCACTTGGCTGCTGCGCCCCTATTACTCCAAAGCGTCGCCCCGCCGAGGTCTCGGCGCTCCGTACAGCATCCTGATCGAACCGCAGGCGACCGCGCAGCCGCAAACGCCGCCGCCCGCATCCGCCCCTCAGGATGAAGAGGACGAGGGCCCGTCGCCGCTCTTCCCCCTCAGGCGCTGAAAACGCTCAGCCGATTTCGTCGATGACGGCGCCAAGCTCGCCGAGGTGCTCGATCTTGCGGAAACGCGGCGCGTCCTTTGGCTCGTCGACATGCTCCAGCACCCAGGTCAGCTCGTGGGGCACGAAGACGCCATAGCTGCCGGCAGCGATCGCCGGCACGATATCCGACTTCAGCGAGTTGCCCACCATCATCGCCCTTTCCGGTCCGCCGCCGACCTTGGAGAAGATCCGCCGGTAGGTGACCGCCGATTTGTCGGAGACGATCTCGACCGCATGGAAGAAATCGCCGAGCCCGGATTGCGCCAGCTTGCGCTCCTGGTCGAACAGGTCGCCCTTGGTGATCAGTACGAGCAGATAGTGCTCCGATAGTGCCTCAAGCGTCTCCTGCACATGCGGCAGCGTCTCGACCGGATGCGAGAGCAGGTCGCGCCCGGTGTCGAGGATGCTGGCGATCACGCTTGCCGGAACCGTGCCCTCGGTAATCTCGATCGCCGTCTCGATCATCGACAGCGTGAAGCCCTTGATGCCGAACCCGTAATGCTGAAGATTGCGCTTCTCCGCTTCCAACAGCCGCTGCGAGATATGCGGCCCTTCCGCGAAATCCGACAGCAGCTCGGTGAAATGCTCCTCGGTCAGCCGGTAGAACTGCTCGTTCTGCCAGAGCGTGTCGTCGGCATCGAAACCGATCGTGGTAAGCGTGCGGGTGGTCATGGAAGCGCCTCTGGACATTCAGGCTTAACTTATGAGCCTTCGCCGACGATGCAAGGCTTGGGGATGCAAGACCAGGGCTTGTGGATAGCCAAGCGCGGCAGCCTGTCGCAGCGGCGGGGCCACGTTGAAACCGCAGCCAACCGCCTTATGTCAAAGCTGTTCATTCCCGCGGCCGATTCCGGCCGCGCCCCGCGCGGGCTGAAGACCAGCAAAGAATTCAACCCGCCGCCGGCTCATCGCCACCTTCAAAGGGAAATCCCGACCATGCGTTACAATCAGCTTGGAAATACCGGCCTGTTCGTCTCCGAAATCTGCCTGGGCACCATGACCTTCGGTGCCGCCGACCCAAACAGCCAATGGGGATCGATTGCCGATGTCGACCAGAAGGCCGCCGACTCCATTATCGAGCGCTCGCTGGCAGCCGGCGTAAACTTCATCGATACCGCCGACGTCTACTCCTTCGGTGATTCCGAAAAGCTGCTCGGCCAATCGCTGAAGAACCTTGGCGTCGCCCGCAAGGATGTGGTCATCGCCACCAAGGTCTACGGCGCCATGGGCGACAAGCCGAACGATCGCGGCGCCTCGCGCGGCCACATCATGGATTCGGTCGAGAAAAGTTTGGAGCGTCTGCAGACCGATCACATCGATCTCTACCAGATCCACGGTACAGATGTTGTCACTCCGATCGAGGAAACGCTGCGGGCGATGGACGATCTCGTCTCGCGCGGCATGGTCCGCTATGTCGGCGTTTCCAATTGGCAGGCATGGCGCATCGCCAAGGCGCTCGGCATATCGGAACGCCGCGGCTTCGCCCGCTTCGAGACCGTGCAGGCCTATTATTCGATCGCCGGTCGTGATCTCGAGCGCGATATCGTGCCGATGATGAACGAGGAGAAGGTCGGGCTGATGGTCTGGTCGCCTCTGGCGGGTGGCTTGCTGTCGGGCAAGTACGGCCCCGGCGCGCCGGGCAACGGCGAAGGTCGCCGTGCTACCTTCGACTTCCCGCCTGTCGACAAGGACCGCGCCTGGGCCTGCGTTTCTGTCATGCGCGAGGTTGCCGAAAAGCACGGCGTCAGCGTCGCCACCGTGGCGCTTGCCTATGTGCTGGCCAAGCCTTTTGTGACGACTGTCATTATCGGTGCCAAGCGCATCGAGCAGCTCGACCAGAACCTCGCTGCCGTCGGGCTGAAACTCGATGCAGGCGACTTGAAGCGACTGGACGAGGTCAGCGAACTCGCGCCTGAATATCCCGGCTGGATGCTCGTCCGCCAGGGCGCCGCTCGCCGCCCGCAGCCATTTGAGCCGAAGGGCTAGCAAATACTGAAGACCGGACGCCAGGCAAACCCGGCGTCCGGCGCATCGTGGGCGAGGTGGCCTTACTTGGCGTGCGCCTTCAGCCAGGCCTGCATCTCGGTAATCTCGGCCTCCTGCGCCTTGATCACGCCCTCCGCCAGCTTGCGCATCTCGGGATCCTTCCCGTATTGTAGTTCCACCTTGGCCATGTCGATCGCCCCCTGATGATGGGCAATCATGCCGCGCACGAAGTCGATATCGGCGTCGCCGCTATAGTCGATCATCATGTCCTTGTGCATCTTGCTGTTGGCCTCTGAAAAGGCATGGCTGGACGGGCTGTGGTCGCCGATCGGCATATTCATGTCCATGGGGCTCATATCCTTGGGCTTGTCTTCCGCGCTTGCAGGAAGAGCGATGAGCGAGACGCCGGCGACAAGACCGGTGGTAAGAGCGAGCAGTTTAAGAGACATGGGATATCCTTCCTCTGTCTGGCAATGAAAAGTTCGATGCGGCGGATCGCGCCGCGTTTCTCAGGCTCTTGATTGTCAGCTCGACCGAGGAGGGGGTGCCTGCGGCGCCGGCCGCGCTCCGGGGAGGGCGAGTGCGATCGCGGGCGAGGGGTAGGAGAAGATCTGCTTGCCGTCGGTGTGAACGATCACGTCGACGGGAACGACCAGGCAGGCGGAACAGAGCGGCATATGCGCCATGCCGCCGGCAGCACACGGATTCTTCGCCGGCGCCGAAACCTTCACGGTCTCGCCCGTCTCCATGCCTGGCATATGTTGATGCGCCTTGCCGGCCGCCATGTCTACAGCGGCCTGCTGGCTCATCGATGCGCACATCGGACATCCGGCCCACGCGAACATCGTTCCGTAGGTCAGCCAGGCAAGCATCATCGTCGAGATAGCGAAAAACCGCATTGGTGAAACATAGGCAGGTCCAGCGCCGCTGCCAAGACGTTGCGTCGCGCTAATCGAGCTTGGCGGCCTTGCGCAGCGCATCGTTGATCCGCCCTTGCCAGCCCTTTCCTGTGGCCTTGAAGGCGTCGATCACGTCAGGATCGAGCCTTAGCGAAATCTGCTGCTTAGGGCTCTCCACCGCCGGTCGTCCGCGCGAACGTCGGATGCTTTCGGCAAGCTCGGGAAAGATCTCGGCGAAGGGGCGGGCTTTCTTGAAGTCCTCTTCGGTCCATTCGGGATTGTCGCTGACTTCCTCCCAATCGTCCTTGGAGTAGCCGCGCCCTTCCTTGAATGCTATCTGCAACTCAGTCTTCTTCGCTGTCATCCAGTAGCCTCCTCTCGCTCTTGCGCGCAGGGCGCATGGAGATCACGGAAATGCCCTCCGAACCCAAGACCGCGAACACCACGGCGATCGAGCCATCGGCGAAGCGCCCTATCGCCATCAATCGCCCGCGCTTGGCCGGCCGCAATATGGCACCGAGAAAAAACACCTCGTCGAGCTCGGCGAAGTCGAGGCCATGCTTGTCGAGGTTGGCAAGCCGTTTCGGCTCATCCCAAACGATCTTCATCGATACGATATCGTAAAATAAAAGTGATACAATAAATCTTTGATTGCATCACGATATCTTGCAATTCAGTATGCCGCAATCACCTGATGGATCACCTGGTAATCCGGGCTTTCCTCGCCAATTGGCACCACCGGCCACGCCCACGCCGCCCGCGCCTCCGGCACCGCGACCCCGTGCATCAGGTCGGCCTCTTCATGGGTTTTGCCGTTGCGGTCGATCACGGCATAGGAGATATCGGTGACGAGGCAACTCTTGAACGGCATGCGCGACAGGCCGGAAATATGCGCCGCGATCAGCTGCTCCACCGTATCCTTTGGCATCCGATCCCGCTCGGCCTCGAACCGCCGCTGCACGCCGCGTCCGATCTGCGAGAGCAAATTGGCGGAAACCACGAGGTCGAGATATGGCACATTGCGCAGGAAGCCCAGCGGCTCCGGCTGTTCACCGGCCGCCAGCGCGTCATAGCCCGAGAGATCGCGCTCGATCAGCCGAACATTCCGATAGGCCTTGCCGCGCATCTTCATCCTGACCGTTGCGACATGCACCAGATCGATCAGCACGACGGTATCGAAGTTGGCCGCCAGCTCGCGGATCGGCACATCGCGCAGCAGCCCGGACCCCAGCACCACGGCCGTCCGCCGTTGCTTGCAGCCCGCCATGGCGGCAAGGATCGCCTGCCTCGTCTTCTCCTCATGCTCGGCCCATTGCCGGCTGCAACGGTTGGCGCGGGACCAGAGATTGATGGAGTAGCGGATGAACTTGCGGTGCTGCTTGCTGGTGAAGGGAAGGGTGGCGGCGTAGAGGAGGGCTTCTGCGATCACTATGTTGCTTTCAGCGATAAATGTCCCTGCGATGGCCGATTTCGACCACGAGCACGATAAGCTTCTGGTCCTGAATATCGCAGATGATGCGGTAGTCGCCGACACGGTAGCGCCAGTAACCGCCGAGTGCATGACCTTTCAAGGCTTTGCCGAGTTCGCGAGGATTTTCGTGGTTTGCCAGACGTTCCTCGAGAAACGAGACAATTCGCGCCGCCTCGCGTTTCGCGAGGCGCCCCAGTTGCTTTTCCACCTCTGCCCGAAGTTCAATCTTCCAGGCCAAGTCTCTGCTTCACTTCTTCAAGTGTGTAGGTCGGTTCACCCTTGCGGATGCGCTCCATCGCTGCCTCGGCGAGCGCGATGTCGTGCAGATCCTCCAGATGCTGTTCGATCACATCGCGCACATAGGCATCCGGTGCAGCACCCGCTTCGGCCGCATATTCCTCGACGAGCTTCATCATCTCATCCGGCATTTCGATCGTGACGCGCTTGTTCATGGCGATGATCCCTTCAGGTGAAGGAGATATACCATCGGATCGCACACTTCACCAGCCGCCGCCCTTGCCGCATCCGGCCCTTTCCGCTAGGAAACCGCCACTGTCACACTGAGCGGAAGACGTTGGAAATGAACGACATCAAGAAGAAACCACAAAAGCTCAAGGCCAGACTTCCCCGCGGCTTCGTCGATCGTTCGGCGGCCGATATTCGCGCCGTCAACGAGATGACGGCGAAGATCCGCGAAGTCTACGAGCATTATGGTTTCGATCCTGTCGAAACGCCGCTGTTCGAATACACCGACGCGCTCGGCAAGTTCCTGCCCGATGCCGACCGGCCGAACGAAGGCGTGTTCTCGCTGCAGGATGACGACGAGCAATGGATGAGCCTGCGCTACGACCTGACGGCGCCGCTCGCCCGCCATGTCGCGGAGAATTTCAACGAGATCCAGCTGCCCTACCGCACCTATCGCGCCGGCTATGTCTTCCGCAACGAAAAGCCCGGCCCCGGCCGCTTCCGCCAGTTCATGCAGTTCGACGCCGATACCGTCGGCGCGCCCGGCGTGCAGGCCGATGCCGAGATGTGCATGATGATGGCCGACACGCTGGAAGCGCTCGGCATCAAGCGCGGCGACTATGTCATTCGCGTCAATAACCGCAAGGTATTGGACGGCGTGATGGAGGCCATCGGCCTCGGCGGTGAGGACAATGCAGGCCGTCGCCTGAACGTACTGCGCGCTATCGACAAGCTCGACAAGTTCGGCATTGAGGGCGTGCGTCTGTTGCTCGGCCCCGGCCGCAAGGATGAGTCCGGCGATTTCACAAAGGGCGCTGGACTCGAGCAAAATCAAATTGATCGTGTTACAAGTCTGTTCCTGAAAACCAACGAAGGTGTGTCGACTAGGGATGTCCAATCGTCAGAAATAGTCCGACGGGAGATGAACCTACCTTTGCAAGGCTTCCTTGGAGGAAACAAGCAAAACGAGACATACCTGAGCGGCGTCGATGAGCTGCTTACTCTTGAGAGTTTGGTCACAGCGGCTGGTTATGGGCCGGAGCGCATACTTGTCGACATGTCCGTCGTCCGCGGCCTCGAATACTACACCGGGATGGTCTACGAAGCCGAGCTTCTGTTCGACGTCACCAACGAAAAAGGCGAGAAGGTCGTCTTCGGCTCCGTCGGCGGCGGTGGCCGTTATGATGGCCTCGTCTCCCGCTTTATGGGCCAGCCGGTACCGGCCACGGGCTTCTCCATCGGCGTCTCGCGCCTGATGACGGCGTTGAAGAACCTCGGCAAGCTCGGCCAGAGCGAGGTCGTCGAACCCGTCCTCGTCACCGTCATGGATGGCGACGTCGAGGCGATGGGCCGCTACCAGCGCATCACCCAGGAACTGCGCCAGGCCGGCATCCGCGCCGAGATGTACCAGGGCAACTGGAAGAAGTTCGGCAACCAGCTGAAATACGCCGACCGCCGCGGCTGCCCCGTCGCCATCATCCAGGGCGGGGATGAGCGCGCCGAAGGCGTCGTGCAGATCAAGGACCTGATCGAGGGCAAGCGCCTCTCCGGCGAGATCGAGGACAATGCCTCGTGGCGTGAGGCCCGCGTGGCACAGGAAACCGTCAAGGAGGCCGATCTGGTCGCCAAGGTGCGGGAGATTCTTGCGGCGCAGGCGGAAGATCGCAAGCGAGCGTCTGATGTTTGACAAACCCCTCCCCAACCCCTCCCCACAGGGGGGAGGGGCTTCTAGCCGCACCGGCCTGCCCAATCCATCGTTGGCAGGTGCCACTACGTTTCAGAATTTGCTCGACAGCCACCCTGACTTAGTCCCTCCCCCTTGTGGGGAGGGGTTGGGGAGGGGTCTTTATTTGGGAGCAACACCATGCCCCTGATCAACCTCCCAGCCTTCTCCGAAGACCTGCTCGCCGAATTCGCCGCCCGCCGCACGGAGCGCGTGGATACCCCGGTCATCCAGCCGGCCGAGCCCTTCCTCGACATCGCCGGCGAGGATCTGCGTCGCCGCATCTTCATGACCGAGAGCGAAACCGGCGCCAGCCTCTGCCTGCGTCCGGAATTCACCATTCCCGTCTGCCTGCGCCATATCGAAAGCGCCATGGGCACGCCGAAGCGCTACGCCTATCTGGGCGAAGTCTTCCGCCAGCGCCGCGAAGGCGGCAATGAGTTCTATCAGGCCGGCATCGAGGATCTCGGCGATATCAACATCCCGAGCGCCGATGCCCGCGCCATCGGCGACGCTGTGGGCGTGCTGCAGCGCCTGCTGCCGGGCAAGGGCCTTGCCGTCACGCTGGGCGATCAGGCGGTGTTTGAAGCCGTCGTCCAGGCGCTCGGCCTGCCGCTCGGCTGGCAGAAGCGGCTGATCCATGCCTTCGGCGACATGACCCATCTCGAAGCGCTGCTCCAAAGCCTCGTCAGCCCGCAATTCGTCACCGGTCTCGATGATGACGTCGCCCGGCTGCTGGATGCTGGCGACGAGGAGGCCCTGGTCTCCCATATCGACGCCACCATGCAGGCGACAGGCTACTCCACCAATGCCAGCCGCTCGCCGCAGGATATCGCCCGCCGCCTGAAGGAGAAGCTGATCCTGTCGGAAACCCGGCTCGACGACGCGGCCTTCCTGGTGCTCAGGGAATTCCTGTCGCTCAACGTACCGCTGATCAATGCCTCGGCGGCCTTGTCCGGCTTCGCCGATGCCGCCGGCCTCAAGCTCGGCAACGCCCTGTCGCGCTTCGACGGACGCGTCGCGGCACTCGCCAATGCCGGCGTGGATCTCGCGCTGATCGATTATCGTGCCGCCTTCGGACGTCCTCTGGATTATTACACCGGTCTCGTCTTCGAGATCGGCGTCGAGGGCTCGGATGCCGTGCTCGCCGGTGGCGGCCGCTTCGACAAGCTGATGACCCTGCTCGGCGCGAAAGAACGCATCCCGGCCGTAGGCTTCTCGCTTTGGCTGGATCGCATCGAAACGGAAAGGGCCGCCTGATGACCATTACCATCGCGCTGCCCTCCAAGGGCCGGATGAAGGACGATGCCTCGGCGGTGTTCGAACGCGCCGGCATGAAGATCACGGCTGTCGGTAACGACCGCTCCTATCGCGGCCGCGTCGAGGGCTGGGACGATGTCGAAGTCGCCTTCCTGTCGGCCTCGGAAATCTCCAAGGAGCTCGGCAACGGCACCGTCGATTTCGGCGTCACCGGTGAAGACCTGATGCGTGAGGGCCTCGCGGAAGCCGACAAGCGTGTGGAGTTCTGCGCGCGCCTCGGCTTCGGCCACGCCGACGTCATCGTTGCAGTGCCTGAGATCTGGCTCGATGTCGATACCATGGCCGATCTCGGCGATGTCGCCACCGATTTCCGCGCCCGCCACGGCCGCCGCCTGACGATCGCCACCAAATACTGGCGGCTGACGCAGCAGTTCTTCTCGCGCCAGCACGGCATCCAGCTCTATCGCATCGTCGAGAGCCTGGGCGCCACCGAGGGCGCGCCGGCATCGGGCTCGGCCGATATCATCGTCGATATCACTTCGACGGGCTCGACGCTGCGTGCCAACCACCTGAAAATCCTCTCGGATGGCGTCATCCTGAAGTCGGAAGCCTGCCTCGTGCGCGCCCGCAAGGAAAGCCATGCCGACGAGCCCTCGGTCTCCAGGCTGATCGAAGCCGTCCGCGCCGCGCTCTGATGGTCGGCGAGGACGACAACATTATCCCGCTCTATGAGCGCAACGCGCTGGCATTCGACGCATTGCGCGGCCGCGAGCTTTTCGAAAAGCCGTGGCTCGATCGTTTCACGGCGCTCGTTCCGCCACGCGGCGATATTCTCGATCTGGGCTGTGGCGCCGCCGAGCCGATGACCGCAAGCCTGATCCGCGACGGCTTTCGCGTCACCGGCGTCGATGCCTCGGAAACGCTGATCGGCCTCTGCCGGGAACGTTTCCCCGGCCGTGCATGGTTCGTTGCCGATATGCGCGAATTCTCGCTGCCGATGAAGTGCAACGGCATTCTTGCCTGGCACAGCTTCTTCCATCTCAATCAGGACGACCAGCGGGCGATGTTTCCGCGCTTCGCCGCACTCTCCGCTCCCGGCGCCGTGCTGATGTTCACATCGGGCCATTTCGATGGCGTCGCTATGGGCGAGTTCGCCGGCGAACCGCTCTATCATGCCAGTCTCTCGGCGCAGGAATACGCCGCGCTGCTGGAGGTAAACGGCTTTGCCGTCGTCTCTCATGTCGAGCAGGACCCGCAATGCGGCGGCGCAACCGTGTGGCTGGCGAAGCGGTCATCCTGATTACTCGACATACGAAAAAGCCCGCCGTTTGGTGACGGCGGGCTCGGGCATGCTTGGGAGGATGCTTATGGCTTATGCGGCGACCGGCAGCGCGCCGCGGCGGGCGTCGACCGAGTAGAGACCCGGACCGAAGGTGGCGAGCAGGATGTAGGCGCCGGCCAGCGTGAAGTTCTTCATCAGCATGATGCCGTTCAGAGCGTTGATCCAGCCGAGAGCGGCATCCGGCCAGCCTTCGACGGCAACGGTGCCCGAATGGAACACGACGCCGGTGAAGATGCAGAAGAGGGCGAGCGCCCAGCCGACGATCTTTGTCTGGAAGCCGACGAGAACGGCAAGGCCGGTCACCAGTTCGAAGAGGCCGGCGAGGTAGGCAAGCGCGGTTGCGGCAGGCAGGCCGGCGCCGGTGATCATGCCGGCGGTGCCGGCCGGATCGGTCAGCTTGCCGTAGCCGGAATAGATGAAGATGAAGGACAGCAGGACACGGGCAACGAGAATGATGGTGTTCTGGGTATTCGACATGGAACTGTCTCCGGTTGAACGAGTTGAGATCCCTGTGCCCCCGGCACGCTGACGATCTCGATGCAGTCCTTTTCCTCCTTTTCGATCGTCCGCGAAAGATAGACGGAGCGGGACAGTTCGTTCAGCAAAATTGAACGACCTCGCGGGATCTGGCGCTTGTCAGTCTCGACGACAGTTTTCTATGGTCGGGCTCTCAGAAGAGGAGACATCATGGCAGATCTTTCGACATTCCCCATCACCAAGCGCTGGCCCGCGGCCAACCCGGCTATCCTTCAGCTCTATTCGCTTCCGACGCCGAATGGCGTGAAGGTGTCGATCGCGCTCGAGGAGATCGGCCTGCCTTATGAGCCGCATCTCATTTCTTTCGGCGCCAACGATCAGAAATCTCCCGAATTCATGTCGCTGAACCCGAACGGACGCATTCCGGCGATCATCGATCCCGATGGCCCTGGAGGAAAGCCGATCGGCCTGTTTGAATCAGGTGCCATCCTCCTCTATCTGGCCGAAAAGACCGGCAAGCTCATGCCCGCGGATGCGGTCGGCCGCTACGAGACGATCCAGTGGGTGTTCTTCCAGATGGGTGGTATCGGCCCGATGTTCGGGCAGTTCGGCCATTTCCACAAGTTCGCCGCCGACAAGGTCGCCAACAATTCCTATCCGGTGGAACGTTATCGCGATGAATCGAAGCGCCTGCTTGGCGTGCTTGAGGAGCGGTTGCAGGGACGCCAGTGGCTGATGGGCGATGCCTACACGATCGCCGATATCGCGACGTTCCCTTGGGTGCGTGGCGCCGATGTCTTCTACGGCGGTCGGGAGATGCTGGAATATGCGAAATTCCCCGCGGTCATGGCATGGCTGGAACGCTGCATCGCGCGCCCGGCCAGCCAGAAGGGACTGGAGATTCCCGCGCGCCCGAAGTGAGAACCCGATATTCAACAAGAAAAAGCCGGTCACGTGTGGCCGGCTTTGTCGTTCTTATCGGCTTTGCGATTACTGCCGGCGCGTCGTGCCGCCGGCATCAGTACGGGATTTGGGGAATACGAAAACACCCATCATGCTGCCGCTGTTCGGCTCGTCGTGACCGTTCGATTCCCCCATGCAGAACACGGGCTGCCGGTAGCCGTTCGGCATGACAATGGTCGTCGAGAAGCAGAAGGAGGTCGAAAGCGTCGCCGCTTCCTCGAAGAGTTCGAGAATACGGTCGTGGTCCTTCCGGTCGTAGCAACGGATGAGATTGAGCAGGCCGCAGCTGCGCGAAGACAGGCCATGGAGTGCGGCGCTGGCTTCCTTTAGATTGATGACGCCGGTGGAGAATTCACCCATCCAGGTTTCGGAGGTGGAGAGCTGCGTCAAAAGATCGGAATCATGCGTGTCGATGTCGATCGAAGCGGGCAGGAGAGATGCGGCGATGTTGGATTTTGCGATTTTGAACACGGTCTTCCCCAGAGTTGGGATGCAGTTTCCTCCACTGCACGCCTCGCGAACATCAACAGGTTCATGCAGCACCGTGCGTCATGCTCGGGCGGGCGGGAAACGGGGCGGGAACTGCGGGGTTCGTTGATTTGAACCGCGCCCATTTCTCCGGGATACGCAACTTCTAATATATTGTGACGCCTATGCGCCCTTGGATGCTTGCTTTTGCGCGGTCGTGACTGTGGTGTTCCACCATGTTGATCTTGATTATTGAATCCGCGCTCGGTGCAGGCGGATTTATAGGAGATTTTCGGCAAACGGCAACGTCTTTTTGCGGGGCCACGGCGGCTGAGCGGAATCTGAGCTGACACTTCGCTTTACGGCAAATCGCAAAAATCTGCTCAAAAACCACAACTATGCGAGGTGAAAACGATTTCACAGGGTGATTTAGGAAAAGAAACAGTCGAAGTATTGTATGAAATCGCACTAATGCAAAGAGTGATCGAAGCTGAAAAATAATTCGCGCCGCAAGCTCGGCGAAAGCTTGGCCGAACGCGAGGACTGCTCACAAATCCGCAGATTGCCTCAGCGAGTGATTGAAAAAGGAATCACGTCGCGCGTGGATTGCCGAAAACGAAAAGGGCGACCCGAGGGCCGCCCTTCCGTAACTGAACCGGTTGGACCGGACAGTGCTGCAATCAGACCTTATGGTCTGATCACATCATGTCCATGCCGCCACTTCAGCGCGCTTGACGCGCTGAAGCCCTTTGAAGGTATGGGCGGCTTTCACGGACAGTGCTGCAATCAGACCTTATGGTCTGATCACATCATGTCCATGCCGCCCATGCCGCCCATGCCGCCAGGCATGCCGGCAGGAGCGTCCTTCTTCGGCAGTTCGGCGATCATGGCTTCCGTCGTGATCAGCAGCGAAGCAACCGAAGCTGCGTTCTGCAGAGCCGTACGAACGACCTTGACCGGGTCGACGATGCCCATGGCGATCATGTCGCCATATTCGGACGTCTGGGCGTTGTAGCCGAAGTTGTCTTCGTTCTTCTCGAGGATCTTGCCGACCACGATCGAAGCTTCGTCACCGGCGTTGTCGGCGATCTGGCGAACCAGCGACTGCAGAGCCTTGCGAACGATGTTGACGCCAGCTTCCTGGTCGTCGTTCTCGCCCTTCGCGGTGATCTTGGAAGACGAACGCAGCAGGGCTACGCCACCACCAGGTACGATGCCTTCCTGAACAGCAGCGCGCGTCGCGTTCAGAGCGTCGTCGATGCGGTCCTTGCGTTCCTTGACTTCGATTTCCGTGGAGCCGCCAACGCGGATGACGGCAACGCCGCCAGCGAGCTTGGCAAGGCGTTCCTGCAGCTTTTCGCGGTCGTAGTCCGAAGAGGTTTCTTCGATCTGAGCCTTGATCTGTGCAACGCGGCCTTCGATGTCGGACTTCTGGCCAGCGCCGTCGACGATCGTGGTGTTCTCCTTGGAGATCGAAACCTTCTTCGAACGGCCGAGCATGTCGAGCGTTACGGATTCGAGCTTGATGCCGAGGTCTTCGGAGATGACGGTGCCGCCCGTGAGGATGGCGATGTCTTCCAGCATGGCCTTGCGGCGGTCGCCGAAGCCAGGAGCCTTGACGGCAGCGATCTTCAGGCCACCGCGCAGCTTGTTGACGACGAGCGTAGCGAGAGCTTCGCCTTCGACGTCTTCAGCGATGATGAGGAGCGGCTTGCCGGTCTGAACGACGGCTTCGAGAACCGGGAGCATCGCCTGCAGGTTCGAGAGCTTCTTCTCGTGGAGGAGAATGTAAGCGTCGTCGAGGTCGGCGACCATCTTTTCCGGGTTGGTGACGAAGTAAGGCGACAGGTAGCCGCGGTCGAACTGCATGCCTTCGACGACTTCGAGTTCGGTTTCAGCGGTCTTGGCTTCTTCGACGGTGATGACACCTTCGTTGCCGACCTTCTGCATGGCTTCAGCGATATCAGCGCCGACCTGCTTGTCGCCGTTTGCGGAGATCGTGCCGACCTGGGCAACTTCAGCCGAGGTGGAGATCTTCTTTGCCTTGGCCTGCAGGTCCTTGACGACTTCTGCAACAGCGAGGTCGATACCGCGCTTCAGGTCCATCGGGTTCATGCCGGCAGCAACTGCCTTGGCGCCTTCGCGAACGATAGCGCGGGCCAGAACCGTAGCCGTCGTGGTGCCGTCGCCGGCGATGTCGTTGGTCTTCGAAGCAACTTCGCGGACCATCTGGGCGCCCATGTTTTCGAACTTGTCTTCGAGTTCGATTTCCTTGGCGACCGAAACACCGTCCTTGGTGATGCGCGGAGCGCCAAAGGACTTGTCGATAACGACGTTACGACCCTTCGGGCCGAGGGTTACCTGCACTGCGTCAGCGAGGATGTCGACGCCGCGCAGCATCTTTTCGCGCGCAGAGCGGCCGAACTTTACTTCTTTAGCTGCCATTTTGAGAACTCCTGAATAGGGGTGTCAGCAATAAATCTGGACGGGATGACCGGCGATCAGCCGATGATGCCCATGATGTCGGCTTCCTTCATGATCAGAAGGTCTTCGCCGTTGATCTTGACTTCGGTGCCCGACCACTTGCCGAACAGAACGCGATCGCCAGCCTTGACGTCGAGAGCGACGACCTTGCCGGACTCGTCACGAGCGCCGGTGCCGACGGCGACGATTTCGCCTTCCTGCGGCTTTTCCTTGGCGGTGTCAGGAATGATGATGCCGCCCTTGGTCTTTTCTTCGGACTCAACGCGGCGAACAACGACGCGATCGTGAAGGGGGCGGAAGTTGGTGCTTGCCATTGTCTAATCCCTCGATCAAATGACATCAGCGAGCCGAAATGGCCCGCGCGGATGGGTGTTAGCACTCTCGTGTTGTGAGTGCTAGCGGCTTGCATTTAGGAGCGCCTATCGGGGGAGTCAAGGGAAGCTGTCGCAATTTTCCGACGCCCGATGTCTATAGCCGTTTGATGGCGAAGTTGTGAACCTTTGGCCCACCCGTCGAACCAGGGAAAACGCTTCGATGGTTAATGCCGGAGAGGAGAGCGGTACCGCTTCTCCCTGCGTCGGCATCACGGTCCTGCATTGTCATAAACCCGTGTCCGGAATTTGCGAAATGCCAGGCGGTTGCAAGGGCTCGGTCGCGCCGCTGGGCCGGGATTGTCCGGCCCCGATCCCGATGGTATCGAGCGAAAGGGGCTACCGGCAGAGGTCGGCGAAGGGGTGGATAACGATATGGGCGTGGACGGGGCAGTGATGGCGGATGACAGCGTGACATCGGTGCCGTTTGGCGAGGCCGTGCGCGTCTGGGCGAGGATCGGAGTCTTGAGCTTCGGCGGTCCCGCCGGCCAGATCGCCCTGATGCACCGGACCATCGTCGATGAGAAGCGCTGGATCTCCGAGGACCGTTTCCTGCACGCGCTGAACTATTGCATGCTGTTGCCGGGACCCGAGGCGCAGCAGCTCGCCACCTATATCGGCTGGCTGATGCATGGCGTACGCGGCGGCATCCTCGCCGGCCTGCTCTTCGTCCTGCCGGGCTTCGTCGTCATGCTCGGCCTTTCTACCCTCTACGCTGTCTTTCAGGAAACCGCCTGGCTGCCGGCCCTGTTCTTCGGCCTCAAGGCGGCCGTCCTTGCCGTCGTTGTCGAGGCGCTGCTGCGCCTTGCCCGTCGCGCCCTCAAGACACGCCTTCATTATTACGTCGCCGCCGCATCCTTCCTGGCGCTTTTCCTGCTCAATGCGCCGTTCCCCATCGTCGTCATCCTCGCCGGCCTCACAGGTTTCGCGCTGCACCGCTATGCCCGCCGCCACGCGCCGGCCGACGAAGCCCAAGCCAAAGCGCCGCGGCGCCTACCCGCGTTTACGACCCACGCCGTCGCCCGGCCGTTGCTAGTTCTCGTCTTCTGGATCCTCGTCTGGCAGGCGCCGTTGCTCCTCGTCCGCAATCTTCACGCGCCCTCCGACCTCATCGCCGAAGCCCTCAGCGGCGAGACCAATGTCTTTGGCGCTCTCTTCATCTTCTTCTCCAAGATGGCTGTCATCACCTTCGGCGGCGCCTATGCCGTGCTCACCTATGTCGCCCAGGTCGCGGTCGGCCACTATGCCTGGCTGCAGCCGGGCGAGATGCTGGATGGTTTGGCGCTGGCCGAAACCACGCCCGGCCCGCTGGTGCTCGTCCTCTGTTTCGTCGGCTTCCTTGCCGGCTTCCGCAACCCGCTGTTCATGGCGCCGCTGATGGGCGGCGCACTTGGCGCCACGCTGGTCGCCTGGGCCACCTTCGTCCCGAGCTTCGTCTGGATCTTCGCCGGCGCGCCTTATATCGAGAAGCTGCGCGATAATGCCGGCCTGTCGGCGGCGCTTTCCGCCATCACCGCCGCCGTCGTGGGCGTCATCCTCAATCTGTCTCTCTGGTTCGCCTTGCATGTGCTCTTCGCCGAGGTCGGCCGCGTTGCGCTTCTATCGCGCGGCGCGGGGCTTCCGATCGTCAGCCTCGCCTGGCCGCAATGGGCAACGATCGATATCGCGGCGCTACTGATCTTCGCCACCGCCTCATTTTTGCTGTTTTATGCGAAGGTCGGCATGGTCAGGGTGTTGGCGCTATCGGCCGCAGCCGGCCTCGCCATCAAGGGCGCGGAGTTGTTGCTCTGAAGCTTAAACTATACCGCGATCATCAGATGCCATCGCAGTCACTCCTGCTCGGGCATGGCAAAGACCAGGCCGAAGATCGGTGCAAACCGCTCCAGCACTTCCGCCAGAACATCGTCGGGCACCTTGTCCTTCGACCTCTCGGCATTCCGATTGCGCCAGTCCATCGATTTCACCTGGTCGATCTGGATGACGCCGGTGACGCTCGTTCCCGCACCGATCAACGGCACCGCAAACCCGGCGGCGCGCGAGGCGTTCCCTGTCGTGGTGATCGGCGCGATGAACGCAAAGCCGGTCGCCATGTTGAACCTGTAAGCCGACAGAATGAGGCCGGCATGGCGCCCACGTTGCTCTTTACCGGCGGAGGGCTGCAAGTCGAGCCACCAGACTTCGCCGGGCGCCGGGATATTGGGCCTTACCAAATCTCATCCCCTGCCGCCGGTGCATCGATCCACGACTGCTCTTCCGGAGATCGGGAAGCATCGGGATCATAACCCTTCAGCAGTTCGTCGAGCGTATATTTGGGCGGACGCACCCGTATCGTCTTCGGCACGCTCGATACGGGTTCTGCGATAACCTGCCGTCCCTTGACTGAAACGATCATCTCCTGGCCCTCCGTCAGGCCCAGCATGTTGCGAGCCGCGGCCGGTACGGTCAGCACCAACGAGCCCCCGGCCTTCTTGAGCTTGGAGGTTGTC
The DNA here is from genome assembly GCF_030380735.1 of Rhizobium sp. S152. GTDB lineage: Bacteria > Pseudomonadota > Alphaproteobacteria > Rhizobiales > Rhizobiaceae > Rhizobium. Next base: position 404,667 of record NZ_JAUDRZ010000008.1, read on the forward strand.
GAAAAGTCTTTCCGCGTCGATTGCCCCTTTGTCGTCGCCACTTGTCTCGCTCCGTAATGTAGAACATTTATATAACATCGCGGATACTCCTTTGCAAGCTGGAGATCACGCGCGATGGTCCAACCTTGTCATTGCGGCCGCGGTACTGAAATGCCGTGGAGGTCGCGCCGACGAGAATTTCATCGTCCCGCAACGCAAAATTTCTTGCCATCGCGCCGGGGCTTTGCGATGTCAGCCCTCATCGAACGAAAACCGGGACCTTGAAATGGCGCAACGCATCGAGAATTTCGCAGAGATCACCAGCCGCTACGATGCGGTGTTCTGCGATGTGTGGGGCGTTTTGCACAACGGCGTCTCGCCCTTCCCGAAGGCAGCAGCCGCGCTGCAGGCCGCGCGCGAAGCCGGCCTCGCAGTGGTCCTCATCACCAATTCGCCGCGCATCGCGCCGCTCGTCGTTGACCAGCTCCGGCAGATCGGCATCCAGGACGAGGCCTATGATCGCATCGTCACCTCGGGCGACGTCACCCGTGGCCTGATCGCCGAGGGACCGAAGAAGGTCTTCCTGCTCGGCCCGGATCGCGACATCGCCATCATCGAGGGCATCGGCGTCACCCGCGTTTCCGCCGAGGAAGCCGATTGTGTCGTCTGCACCGGCTTCTTCGACGACGAGACCGAGACGCCCGAGGATTACACCGACATGCTGAAGGCCTTCCAGGCCCGCGACGTGCCGATGATTTGCGCCAACCCCGACCTGATCGTCGAGCGCGGCCACAAGATGATCCCCTGCGCCGGCGCCATGGCCGCCTATTATCACCAGCTCGGCGGCAAGACCCGCATCGCCGGCAAGCCGCACAAGCCGATCTATGACGCCGTGCTGTCGGTCGCCCGCGAAATCCGCGGCGAGATCAAGATGGACCGCATCCTGGCGATCGGCGACGGCATGCCGACGGATGTGCGCGGCGCTCTCGATTACGGCCTCGATCTTCTCTATATCAGCGGCGGCATCCATGCGGCCGAATACACACTGAACGGCGAGACCGACGAGGCGATCCTCACCGCCTATCTCGAACGCGAGAAGGCAACGCCGAAATGGTGGATGCCGCGCCTCGCATGAAAATGATCGTGAGAAAAGCCAGCCGATGACCGTTTTCCATCGCAACGAAACCCGAGAGCCCTTGCCCGATCAATTGCGCGGTGGCGTCGTCGCGATCGGCAATTTCGACGGTGTCCATCGCGGCCACCAGTCGGTTCTTGAGAGGGCGCTGGAGCTAGCTGCCGGCCGCGGCGTCCCGGCGCTGGTGCTGACTTTCGAGCCGCATCCGCGCACCGTGTTCCGCCCGCAGGAGCCGGTTTTCCGCATCACGCCGGCGCCGTTGCGCGCCCGCATTCTCGAAGCGATGGGTTTCAGTGCCGTCATCGAATACCCGTTCGACCGCGCGTTTTCGCAGCGCTCGGCTGACGATTTCATCCACGCCATTCTGAAGGATTGGCTGGGCGCGTCCGAGGTGGTCACGGGCTTCGATTTCCATTTCGGTCGCGGTCGTGAGGGCGGTCCGGCCTTCCTCATGGAAGCCGGCAGTAAATACGGCTTCGGCGTCACCCTGATCGATGCTTTCCGTGACGAGAATTCCGACGTCGTGTCATCGAGCCGCATCCGCGCGCTGTTGAAAAACGGCGATGTCAGCGAGGTCGCCGGTCTGCTCGGTTACCATTACACGGTCGAAGCGGAAGTGATCGGCGGTGAAAAGCTCGGCCGCCAGCTCGGCTTCCCGACGGCCAACATGCGCCTGCCGGCTGAGGTCGAACTGAAGCCCGGCATCTACGCCGTGCGCTTTCGCTTCGAGGACGGCACGATGCACGACGCGGTTGCCAGCTACGGACGCCGCCCGACCGTCACCGATAACGGAGCGCCGCTGCTCGAAACCTACGTCTTCGATTTCTCCGGCGATCTATACGGCCAGATCTGTTCCGTCTCCTTCTTCGCCTACCTGCGTCCGGAACTGAAGTTCGACGGCCTAGAGCCGCTGGTCGCGCAGATGAACCGCGACAAGGAAGAGGCGAGGGCGGTCCTGTCGGGCGTACAGCCTATCAGCGAACTCGACCGCAAGCTCTGCAGTCTGGTCTGACGTTCCACCCAGATCTGAACTTATGTGGCATGGCGGTGCCTAGTACGGATTTGAGAAACTGTGTCTTTTTCGCGGCAAGAGCGCTTGCCGCGCGGCGCGGCTGGCATATGTCATCTCTTTGATAAGACGCGGATAAGCCGCGCCCGATCCGCGAAAGGCAATCTCCTCATGGACAAAAGATTTGGAACGGCGGCCTGCTGGCTGCTCATCATTCCCTATATCGGGCTGCTCTGGGTTCCCTTCTACAATTTCCACGATCCCGTTCTCTTCGGCTTCCCCTTCTTCTACTGGTATCAGCTCGCATGGGTGCCGATCACCGCATTCCTGACATGGATCGCCTACCGGAGCATGCGCAATGACGACTGATCTCAACGTCACGGCGCTTAGCGTCTTTCTCTTCTTCTTCGTCCTTGTCACGGTCATGGGCTTCGTCGCCTCGCGCTGGCGCCGACCGGAGACGATGGCCCATATCGATGAGTGGGGGCTCGGCGGCCGCTCCTTCGGCACCTGGATCACCTGGTTCCTCGTCGGCGGCGATTTCTACACCGCCTACACCGTCATCGCTGTTCCCGCCCTGGTCTATACCGTCGGCGCCTATGGCTTCTTTGCGCTGCCCTATACGATCGTCGTCTATCCCTTCGTCTTCATGGTCATGCCGATCCTCTGGCGCCGGGCACGCGACTTCGGTTACGTCACCGCGGGTGACGTCGTCCACGGCCAGTACGGCTCGCGCGGCCTGGAGCTCGCGGTCGCCGCCACCGGCGTGATCGCCACCATGCCCTATATCGCGCTGCAGCTCGTCGGCATGACGGCGGCGCTGAAGGCGCTGGGTCTTCACGGCGAAGTGCCCTTGGCCATCGCCTTCATCGTGCTTGCGCTTTACACCTATTCGGCGGGCCTAAGGGCACCTGCGCTGATCGCCTTCGTCAAGGACATCATGATCTATATCGTGGTGATCGCCGCCGTGGCGCTGATCCCGTCGAAGCTCGGCGGCTATGCCAATGTCTTCGCCTCGGCCGACGCCGCCTTCCAGGCCAAGGGCTCCGGCGGCCTGCTGCTCGGCTCCAACCAGTATGTCGCCTATGCGACGCTGGCGCTCGGCTCGGCGCTCGCGGCCTTCATGTATCCGCACACGCTGACCGGCATCTTCGCGTCGAACAGCGGCAACACCATCCGCAAGAACGCGGTGCTGCTGCCGGCCTATACGCTGCTGCTCGGCCTGCTGGCCTTGCTCGGCTACATGGGCCACGCCGCCAACCTGAAGCTCGACAGCGCCAACGACGTCGTGCCGGCGCTGTTCCAGACGTTGTTCCCAAGCTGGTTCGCGGGCTTTGCCTTCGCGGCGATCGCCATCGGCGCGCTGGTGCCGGCGGCCGTCATGTCGATCGGTGCCGCCAATCTCTTCACCCGTAATTTCTGGAAGGCCTATGTCAATCCTGAGGTCGATCCGGCGGGCGAGGCGAAGGTGGCGAAGATCACCTCGCTGGTCGTCAAGATCGGCGCCCTGCTGGTCATCATCTTCCTGCCCACCCAGTTCGCCCTCGACCTGCAGCTGCTCGGCGGCATCTGGATCCTGCAGACGCTTCCGGCCCTGGTCTTCGGCCTCTACACCAACTGGTTCCGCGCCCCCGGCCTGCTGGCCGGTTGGTTCGTTGGCTTCTTCGGTGGCACCTATCTGGTGTGGATCAACGGCTGGAAGCCGCTGCAGCCGATTACGATGGGCGAGACCTCGTTCACGATCTACACCGGCCTGCTGGCGCTGGCGGTGAATATCATCGTCGCGGTGGTGGTCAATGCGGTGGTTCCGGGCAAGGCGGTGGCGCGGGCTTAACCGTGATGAGAGGAGAAGGCTGCGGATGAAGCCGCAGCCTTCTCACTATGACGTCAGGAACGAAGCAGTCGGCTATCAAACGGATATGTCTTGACGTCTTCGATGATGATCTCACCGGCTCGCGCATGCAGGGGATTGATCAGCACGTTGCGCGCCTCCGGCATGATCACGCACTGCACGTCGATAAGGCATGCCTTTTTCTCTAACAGCAAAGCCGATCCGAATTCTTGCGTGGCGTCCAGATCAGAAAGATCGACGTCACGATCGTCCAGTCTCATTGTCGGGAGATTGTCGGGGCAATTGATCTTCAAGAGCGTGTACTCGGATGGAATGTCTTCAGGGTCCGTATGAACGATGACTTCCAGAAGCGTCGTTGACGGATGATCGCAGCAATAGACGACAGGAAGGCCTGCGAAATTCCAGCGGCCCGATGCAAGCAGGCCGCCTCGTCCGCTCAGGTCAACGTGCTTCGATATTCGCCAGAGATACACGGTCAGATATAAATCCCGTGATCGATCCTGATTAGCTCCTCTTCGACGAGCCGTGCTCCCGTTTCTGACTGCAACAGGTCAAAGGGTACGACCCCGTTTAGAGCTCGACTGGGTTTGCGAAGCCAGCGTTGGGCCTTCTCACGCTCCCCGAAAACGCGATCTGCGTGTTGACTGACGCGTAGAAGTCTCTGCGCGCTGTCATTTTCGGCAAGAGTTAGCGGCTCGCCCTGCTCCAGACGTCGCGCAAGCGTCCGGCGCGGTGCAACGAAACGGTAAATCTCATCCATCGAAAAGCCGTAGTTCTTAAGCGTCTCGATCGAGCTGCTATCAAATCGTGGCTGTTTGCTTCCGCTCGCCGTTTCCACAAGCGCCAGCGTGGAGTCATCTCGAGATTGTGCTGCGCTGCTCACCATCGAAGCCTCCCGTGCCAATTGCCCATAAATATAAGCGCAAATGGCCAGACTGCAAATGCCGGCTTCCGGCAGTCGATCTCCTCTTCCTTTTCCCGCTAAAAGCGCCTATGAACCGGCGCGATGAACAAGTTCCGGCTGGCGATCACGATACGAATTATCGGCCCGGCCTTCCGCGCGCGCTGAGCGGCCGGAAGGTCCGGGTTTTCGGCGCTCGACCTCAGAGCGTCTCCGCCACCACGATATTTCCCAGACCGTTGCGCCCATTGCGAGGCGCATGCGCCGATCGCTAGAAGAGACGATTGCCAGACATGACCGATACAGTCGAAAAGATCGATTACTCCAAGACCCTCTATCTCCCCGAAACCGATTTCCCGATGCGCGCCGGCCTGCCGCAGAAGGAACCGGAAACCGTTGCCCGCTGGCAGGAGATGGGCCTCTACAAGAAGCTGCGCGCGTCTGCCGCCGGCCGCGAGAAATTCGTCCTCCACGACGGCCCTCCCTATGCCAACGGCAACATCCATATCGGCCACGCGCTGAACAAGATCCTCAAGGATGTCATCAACCGCTCGTTCCAGATGCGCGGCTTCGACGCCAACTATGTTCCCGGCTGGGATTGCCACGGCCTTCCGATCGAGTGGAAGATCGAGGAAGAGAACTACCGCGCCAAGGGCAAGGCCAAGCCTGACCTGAAGCAGGCCGACGCGATGATCGAGTTCCGCAAGGAATGCCGCGCCTATGCCGAAAAGTGGATCAAGATCCAGGGCGACGAGTTCAAGCGCCTGGGCATCGAGGGCGATTTCGACAATCCATACCTGACGATGAACTTCCACGCCGAAAGCCGCATCGCCGGCGAGTTGCTGAAGATCGCCATGAGCGGTCAGCTCTATCGCGGCTCCAAGCCGATCATGTGGTCGGTGGTCGAGCGCACGGCGCTGGCCGAAGCCGAGGTCGAGTATCACGACGTCGAAAGCGATATGATCTGGGTGAAGTTCCCTGTTCTTATGGTCGAAGTTGAGCGTGATGCCGGCAAGTCTGATCTGCTTGACGCCCACGTCGTCATCTGGACGACCACGCCGTGGACGATCCCCGGCAACCGCGCCATCGCCTATTCGCCGAAGGTCGCCTATGGCCTCTACGAGGTCACGGCCGCCGAAAACGACTTCGGGCCGCAGCCCGGCGAGAAGCTGATCTTCGCAGACGCACTGTCCGAGGAGTCCGCCAAGAAGGCCAAGCTCACTTTCAAGCGTCTGCGCGGGCTGTCTGCCGACGAAATGGCATCGATCATAGCCGCACACCCCCTCAAGGGCCTCGGCGGCGGCTACGAATTCGCCGTCCCGCTTCTCCCCGGCGACCACGTCACCGACGATGCCGGCACCGGCTTCGTCCACACCGCCCCGTCGCACGGCCGCGAAGACTTCGAGGCGTGGATGTCCGGCGCGAAGGAACTCGAGGCTCGCGGCATCGACACGCGCATCCCGTTCCCGGTCGACGACAGCGGCACCTACACCGCTGACGCCCCCGGCTTCGAGGGCGCCCGCGTCATGGATGACAACGGCAAGAAGGGCGATGCCAACGAGCGCGTCATCAAGGCGTTGATCGAGCGCAACGCGCTGTTTGCCCGTGGTCGCCTGAAGCATTCCTATCCGCATTCCTGGCGCTCCAAGAAGCCGATCATCTTCCGCAACACGCCGCAGTGGTTCGTCTACATGGACAAGGACCTCAAGGACGGCACGACGCTGCGCACCCGCGCGCTGAACGCCATCGACGATACCCGCTTCGTGCCCGCCGCCGGCCAGAACCGCCTGCGCGCCATGATTGAGCAGCGTCCGGACTGGGTGCTTTCGCGCCAGCGCGCCTGGGGCGTTCCGATCTGCGTCTTCGCCGATGAGGACGGCAACGTCCTGCAGGATGCCGATGTCAACGCCCGCATCCTCGAGGCTTTCGACGTCGAGGGCGCCGATGCCTGGTTCGCAGAAGGCGCCAAGGATCGTTTCCTCGGAAACGGTCACGACCATGCCAAGTGGACCCAGGTCATGGACATCCTCGATGTCTGGTTCGACAGTGGCTCGACCCACACCTTCACGCTGGAAGACCGCCCGGACCTCAAGTGGCCCGCCGATCTCTATCTCGAAGGCTCCGACCAGCATCGCGGCTGGTTCCACTCGTCGCTGCTGGAGTCCGCCGCCACCCGTGGCCGCGCGCCCTATAACGCCGTTCTCACCCATGGCTTCACCATGGACGAGAAGGGCGAGAAGATGTCGAAGTCGAAGGGCAACGTCACGTCTCCGCAGGAGATCATGAAGGATGCCGGCGCCGACATCCTGCGCCTGTGGGTCATGACCTCTGATTATGCCGACGACCTGCGCGTCGGCAAGACCATCATCCAGACCAACGTCGATGCCTATAGAAAGCTGCGCAACACCATCCGCTGGATGCTCGGCACGCTGGCGCATGACAAGGGCGAGACCTTCGCGGTCTCCGAAATGCCGGAGCTGGAGCAGCTGATGCTGCATCGTCTGGCCGAGCTCGACCAGCTGGTGCGCGAGAACTACGACGCCTTCGACTTCAAGAAGATCGCCCGCGCGCTGATCGATTTCGCCAATGTCGAGCTCTCGGCCTTCTACTTCGACGTCCGCAAGGATGCGCTCTATTGCGACGCCCCGTCGTCGCTGCGCCGCCGCGCCTCGCTGCATGTCATCCGCGCGATCTTCGATTGCATGGTGACCTGGCTTGCCCCGATGCTGCCCTTCACCACCGAGGAAGCCTGGCTGTCGCGCAACCCCGACGCCGTCTCGGTTCACCTCGAGCAGTTCCTGACCATTCCTGATGACTGGAAGAACGAGGCGCTGGCCGAGAAGTGGAAGAAGATCCGCGCGGTTCGTACCGTGGTCACCGGCGCGCTGGAGATCGAGCGCAAGGACAAGCGCATCGGCTCCTCGCTGGAAGCGGCCCCGGTCGTGCATATCGCGGATGCCGAGCTCCTGAAGGCGCTCGAAGGTCAGGATTTCGAGGAGATCTGCATCACCTCGGGCATCGCAATCGAGGCCAACGAAGGCCCGGCCGGCGCGTTCCGTCTGCCAGAAGTTGCCGGCGTCAGCGTCGAGCCGAGGCTTGCCGAAGGCGTCAAGTGCGCTCGTTCGTGGCGGATCACGACCGACGTCGGCTCGGATCCCGAATATCCCGATGTCTCGGCCCGCGACGCTGCCGCATTGCGCGAACTTGCGGCATAAACCGAAGAAAGTTACCGGATGAATTGCGCAATCGCGGTTCATCCGGTAAAAGCTGCCTGAAATTGGCCGGATTTTTCCGTCAGGGGGAGGATGTCCGGTTTTGGGCGATGATTGCACCGGCATGGCTGGAAGGGTTTTCATGTTATCGAAGCGTTGGTTCCGCTTGGGCGCTTGCCTGACTGTTGCGATGGCAGGCACTGCGATGATGTCGAGCTGCACCAGCAGCCCCCGCTACGGCACGGACAAGACCGCATTCCAGCAGCTGACCGACGACCTCGGACAATCCACCTCGCTCACCGGTGCCGAGCCGAAGAACAAGGGTGTCAAGTACCAGCCGCGCCCGGGTCTGGTCGTTCCCGCCCAGGCCTCGCGCGAAGCGCTGGTCGAGCCGCAGCAGACGATCGCCAGCAAGGAAAACCCGCAGTGGATCGAATCGCCTGAAGAGACCCGCGCGCGCCTTGTCAAGGAAGCCGACGAGAACAGCGACAAGTCCAACTACCAGTCGCCGCTCGCCAACAACCAGATCGAAGGCGGTCGCCGCACGACGGAAGCCCAGACCAAGGCCTACCGCGAAGCCCGCGCCATCCAGAAGGGCGCCTATATCGACCAGCGCCGCTACATCTCCGATCCGCCGACCGAATACCGTCAGGTCGACGACCCGACCAAGCTGGACGATCTCGGCGAACCCGAGCTGAAGAAGGCAAAGAAGAAAAAGAAGGACGCCGCCATCGCCGGCTCCGGCAAGCAGTGGTGGAATCTGCTGCAGTAAACTCTTCTGCGAAGGCTGCATTCTTCGTTCTCCGGGTTTTTAATGCGGTGTGGCTGGCGAGTTAGATCTCGGTCCGTCACGATAAGCTTTTTACAAACGTTCGATGTGAGCGCGTAGGGTAAAGACCCCTCCCAACGCACCTGGGGCGAGCCGCGTGTCTCGCCCCGTCCTCGCGGACCCCCACAAGGGGGAGGGCTTAACCTGTGGCGCCGTCGACGCGAGGACTGTGAGAGCGGGCCACGAGTCTCTCCCCCACCTGTGGGGGGAGATGCCGGCAGGCAGAGGGGGGTATTCCACGGCAAAACCTCTCGATAGTCTCCACCTCATCCTCGCAGACACACCAAGACCCCACGCCGCCCAAGGACTCCTGGTTTCACCATGCACTGCACTTCACTCGGACGGGGTGCTGGAAACCACCTCGATTGAGTAAGTAAAATATGGTGCCTTCCAGCACCCCGTTCGGCGGTTTATGCCCGAACTCCGGTCCCTCTGCAGCCGCCTTCCAAGCCTTCGCGACGACGTTGTGTGCCTCACAGGCACGTCCGGAGCACTCCAACGGAAGACACGTTCGACAAACGTGACCAACCGCCAGCCCCGGAGGGAGACCATTTTCTCGGACCCGGAGCATGAGGTTTTGCGTCCTACCCTCACGCCCCGCGCCGGTCCCGCCTCGCCGGCACGCCTGCCGGTGTATCCGATGACGGGACGCGATCAGTGTAGGCCCAGGTTTCTGGCGCGGGGACAAAAGATTGGGAGAGATTCATTTAAGTTATTGATAGGCGATCAATATTTCGCCTTCACGTTATACGAAGAGTAGCGCGTTGCAGCGCTTTATTGGTTGGAATGCTCTAATCCCGCTTCCCCTGAAAGAACCCCCGCAGGATCTCCGCCGCCTCCATTTCGCTCATCCCCGAATACACTTCAGGTGCATGATGGCACGTCGGCTGTGCGTAGAAGCGCACGCCGCTATCCACCCCGCCGCCCTTGGGATCCTCGGCGCCGTAGTAGAGCCGGCGGATGCGGGCGAACGAGATGGCGGCGGCGCACATGGTGCAGGGCTCGAGCGTGACATAGAGATCGGCGCCCGAAAGCCGCTCCTGGCCGAGCGCTTCGCAGGCCATGCGAATGGCGGCCACCTCGGCGTGGGCGGTGATGTCGTTGCGCTCGCGGGTGCGGTTGCCGGATGAGGCGATCACGGTGCCGTCAAGCACGACGACCGCGCCGATCGGCACCTCGCCGCGCGCGCCTGCGGCACGCGCTTCCTCAAGCGCCAGCTCCATAAATTGATTTGTCTTCACGATCCGACAATTTCCACTTAACCGCAGGGGCGCGAACTGATAGAAGGCCCCAAAAGGCAGGCAAACAACAAATGACATTCAAAGACAAGCCAAAACGGCCGGGTGGCAAGCCATCCCCGCGCGATACCGGCGCGAAATCGGGCGAGAAGCCCGCGAAGACGTTCGCGAAGCCAAGCGCCAGATCAGAGGCCTCGGCTGACGCAAGCGTCGACAGCAAGGCGGAACGCATCTCCAAGGTGATGGCGCGCGCCGGCGTTGCCTCGCGCCGCGATATCGAGCGCATGATCCTCGATGGCCGCGTGACGCTGAACGGCAAGCCGCTCGACACGCCCGTCGTCAACGTGACGCTGACGGACAAGATCGAAGTCGACGGCATGCCGATCCGTGGCATCGAGCGCACCCGCCTGTGGCTCTACCACAAGCCGGCCGGCCTGGTGACCACCAATGCCGATCCCGAAGGTCGCCCGACCGTGTTCGACAACCTGCCGGACGACTTGCCGCGCGTCATGTCGATCGGCCGCCTCGACATCAACACCGAAGGTTTGTTGCTGCTGACCAACGACGGCGGCCTGGCGCGTGCGCTGGAACTGCCGACGACAGGCTGGCTGCGCCGTTACCGCGTGCGCGCCCATGGCGAGATCGACCAGGAAGCGCTCGACAAGCTGAAGGACGGCATTGCCGTCGACGGCGTGCTCTACGGCGCCATCGAGGCGACGCTCGACAAGGTGCAGGGTTCCAACGTCTGGCTCACCATGGGCCTGCGCGAAGGCAAGAACCGCGAAATCAAGAACGTGCTCGGCGCGCTTGGCCTCGACGTCAACCGCCTGATCCGTATTTCCTATGGCCCGTTCCAGCTCGGCGATATCCCCGAGCGGGCGGTGATCGAAGTGCGTGGCCGCACGTTGCGCGACCAGCTCGGCCCGCGCCTGATCGAGGACGCCAAGGCCAATTTCGACGCGCCGATCTACAACGCGCCGGCCGTGACCGAGAAAGAGGAAGCCGACGCACGGCCCGAACGCCGCGAACGCTCCTGGAAGCCGGAAGACAAGCGCGAACGCGCTCTCAGCCGCCTCGACACCAAGCGCGATGATAAACGCGACGACCGCCGTGGCGGTGACCGCGATGGCGGCCGTGGCCCAAGCCGTGGCGGCGACCGCAAGGAAGACGGCCCGAAGCGCCCGCCGCTCGGCAGCCGCCGCAACGCCAATGTCTGGATGGCGCCCGGCGCCCGTCCGCTCGGCGAAAAGGCAACCGCCAAGGCCGAGAAGAATGCCCAGACGGCGCTTCGCCGTGGCGAGAAGCCCGGCCGCTCCAAGCCGCAGCCGACCAGCTACGACGAAGGTCCGCGCGTGCAGATCAATCGCGCCCGCGATGAAGAGGGCGAATGGATCCGCTCCAGCGAGATCAGCCGCGATGATGACCGCAAGCGCGGTGATCGCGGCGACCGTGGCTTCGGTGATCGTCCGTCCCGTGGCGACCGCTCCTTTGGCGAACGTGGTGACCGATCCGGCGGCGACCGCACCGCACGCGGCGACCGGCCTTATGGTGATCGCCCACCGCGTGGCGACCGTCCGTTTGGCGACAAGCCACGCGGCGAGCGCAAGCCGCGTGAGGATGGCGACCGTCCACGCTCTTATGCCGATCGCCCGGCGCGCGGCGAGAGACCCTATGGTGACCGTCCCTCGCGCGGCGATCGCCCGGCAGGTGACCGCCCTCGCGGTGATCGTCCCTTCGGCGACAAGCCACGTGGCGACCGGCCGTTCAGCGACCGCAAGCCGCGCGAAGACGGCGAGCGCACGCGTTCCTTCGGTGATCGTCCTGCCCGGCCTTTCGCCGACAAGCCGCGCCGTCCGCGTGAAGAGGGTGACGAGCGTCCCCGCGCCAAGCGTTTCTCCGGCGAGGCTCGTTCCGAGCGTCCGGCTGGCGAGCGTTCATTCGGTGATAGGCCCCGTGGTGATCGTCCCGAGGGCGACCGGCCCCGTGGCGATCGTCCCTTCGGTGACAAGCCGCGCGGCAAGAGCTTTGGCGGGAAGCCAAGCGGCTCCAAGCCGGGTGCGAAGAGTTTTTCGGGCAAGCCTTCGGGCGATCGTTCCGGTGGCGGTGGCAAGCCCGCGGGCGGGCCATCTCGTGGTGGACCAAAAGGCAAGGGAATAGGACGCGGTGCGGATCGTCGGCGGTGAGTTTCGCGGACGGTCGCTCGCCGTGCCTAAATCCAACGACATCCGGCCGACTGCCGACCGGACGCGTGAGAGCCTGTTCAATATTCTGAGCCATGCCTATCCTGAGTGCGTCGATGGCACCCGGATACTCGATCTATTCGCCGGCACCGGTGCCGTCGGGCTGGAAGCGGTGTCGCGCGGCTGCCGCCATGCGCTCTTCGTCGAAAACAGCGTCGAGGGAAGGGGCCTGCTCTGGGAAAACATCGATGCGCTCGGCCTGCACGGCAAGACCCGCATCCTGAGGCGCGACGCGACCGATCTCGGCAGCGTCGGCAACCTCGAGCCGTTCCAGTTCCTCTTTGCCGACCCGCCCTATGGCAAGGGTCTCGGCGAAAAGGCGATGGCCGCCGCCGCCAAGGGTGGTTGGCTTGAGCCCGGCGCGATTGGCGTGCTCGAGGAGCGCGCCGACGTTGCCGTTTCGGTCGATCCTTCCTATCTGTTCCTGGAAAGCCGGATCTTCGGCGATACCAGGGTGCATTTCTACCGCTATCAGCCTCAATAGGTCGCGGCGACAGGGGGCAAAGGGTGACACAGCAGGCCGAGAAGACCAGTTCCGCGTTACCTGCCGTCGAAGATCACCCCTCCGGTTCTTCGCCCCGCATCGCCATTGCCTTCGGCGGTGGCGGCGCTCGTGGCCTCGCCCATATCCACGTCATCGAGACGCTCGATGAGCTCGGCATCCGACCGGTGGCGATCTCTGGCTCCTCGATCGGCGCCATCATGGGAGCCGGCATGGCGGCTGGCATGACCGGCGAGGCGATCCGCGAACACGCGCTGATGACCGTCGGCAACAAGACCGCCGTCGTCAGCCGCCTCTGGGGCCTGCGCCCGCAGACGGTGCGCGACGCGGTGGCGAACGGCGTGCGCATCGGCCAGTTCAACCTGGAGCGAATTCTCAAGGCTTTCCTGCCCGCCGATCTTCCCGATCGCTTCGAAGACCTGCCGATCCCGATGACGGTGACCGCCACAGACTATTACGGCCAGCAGGAAGTGCTGGTGAGTGAGGGACAGCTGTTTCCGGCACTCGCCGCCTCCTCCGCCATTCCCGCCGTCTTCATGCCGGTCCGGCTGTATGGCCGCGTGATGATCGACGGCGGCATCAGCAATCCCGTCCCCTATGAATGCCTGATGGACCGCGCCGATATCGTCATCGGCATCGATGTCGTCGGTGCGCCGGAGGGCGACGGCACCCATATCCCGAACCGCATGGAGAGCATCTTCGGTTCCGGCCAGCTGATGATGCAGACGGCGATCACCCTCAAACTCCGGATCCAGCCCCCCCACATCTTCCTCCGCCCCGCCGTCGGCCGCACCGGCGTCATGGATTTTCTGAAGGCCCGCGAGGTGCTGGCTATGTCGGCAGGGGTGAAGGACGAGTTGAAATATGCGCTGGATGGCGCGATCGAGGCGCATGCGCGGGCTCAATAAGGTAGATACACAATGTGTATCTGTGTGCTATGTTCGCCATGTAGATCGGAGTTACCATGAGCGACACCAATAGCCAGACACGCGCAGTCAATCTGAGGGTCCGCGATGACATCAGGTCTTTGATCGACCGTGCCGCAAAAGCGCATGGAAAGACGCGGTCGGATTTCATGATCGACGCGGCGCGCCGTGCGGCCGAGGAAGCGCTTCTGGATCAAGCGCTCGTCTCTGTCGATGCCGAAAGCTATGATCACTATCTCGATATCCTCGATAAACCGCCTGGCAACGAGGGCTTTGACCGCCTCATGAGCGTTACGAAGCCGTGGCGGACGTGAGGCTTTCGGCTCCTGAACTCCTAGCCGGTGGCCACGATCTCTCGCAGTTTCACAGCGGCGTCGACAGCCTCGATGATTGGCTGCTGCGAAGAGCACGTTCCAATCAGATCAGCGGTGCGTCCCGTACTTATGTTTTGTGCAGCGGCCAGCAGGTGGTTGGCTACTACTCCCTCTCGTCAGGCGGGCTCGCGGCGTCTGCGGCGCCTGGCTCGCTACGTCGCAACATGCCTGACCCAATCCCGATGGCCATACTTGGGCGCCTTGCGATCGATCTGAGCTGGCAGGGCAAGGGGCTGGGGTCAGCGCTTTTGCAGGATGCTGTCCTGCGAACGGCGCAAGCAGCCCACATCCTTGGGATACGTGGAATTCTCGTGCATGCACTTTCCGAAGATGCACGCGCTTTCTATGAACGTTACGGCTTTATTGGCTCGCCTTTGAATCCGATGACGCTCGTCATGTCGCTGAAACTCGCGCCGACCTTCCCCTAAGCATCCGCCACCGCATCCGCCGTTCCCGCCAGCGGGTCCCCCGACATGTCCACGACCCTCTTCGGCTTGACTAGCGGTTCCGGCTTGACCGGTTGCGAGAACAGCATGTCGCGGCCGGCCTGGAGGCCTTCGGAGGCCTGGAGCACGAGGCGCTGCTCGTCGCGCCTGCGGATGTCCTCGCCGATCTCGTAGGCTTCCGCCTCGCTGAGGCCCAGCGCTTCCAGCGTCCTGCGCCCGAAGAGCAGACCGGATTCCAGCGTTTCGCGCAGCTCGTAATCGACGTTGAGATTGCGCAGCGCGATCGAGTGGATGCGGTCGTAGGAACGTACGAAGAGCCTGGTGTGCGGGTAGTCCGACTGCACCAGTTCGACGATCTTGTCGGTCGTCTCGCGTTTCTGCGTGCAAATGACGACGATCTTGGCGCGCTCGATGCCGGCGGCCCTCAGCACATCCTTGCGCGTGCCGTCGCCGAAGTAGATGCGGAAACCGAAAGCGGATGCCTGGCGGATGCGGTCGGCGGAAAAGTCGATGACGGTCACCGAACGTCCGCCGGCAAGCAGGATCTGCGAGGAGATCTGCCCGAAACGCGAGAAGCCGATCATCAGCACATCGGCGCCCGCACCCTCGAAATTCTCGTCGAGCTCCTCGTGCTCCTCGCCCTTCAGGAGCCGCTTGGAGAGCATGGTGCCGAGAGGGGTCAGCGCCATCGACAGCGTGACGATGGCAATCAGGAGCGAGGCGGTGCTCGACGGCATCAGCCCGGCGCCGGCCGCGGCCGAGAACAGCACGAAGCCGAATTCCCCGCCCTGCGGCAGCAGGAAGGCGATGCGCACGGCATCGTTGTGCGACGAGCCGGTCATGCGGCAGAGCGCATAGATGAGGAGGGCCTTCACCGCCATGACGACAGGCACGGCGACGACGATCAGCAACGCGTTGTCGCGCAGCACCTCCAGCTCCAGCGACAGCCCGACGGCGATGAAGAAGATGGCGAGGAGCACGCCGCGGAACGGCTCGATATCCGCCTCCAGCTCATGCCGGTAGGAGGATTCCGCGAGCATCACGCCGGACAGGAACGCGCCCATCGCCATCGAAAGCCCGGCAAGCTGCATCAGGCTCGCGGCCCCCATCACCACGAACAGCGCCGCGGCGATCATCGCCTCGCGGGCTCCGGTGCGGGCGATGATCTGGAACAGCGGCGTCAGCAGATAGCGTCCCATGACGATCATCGCGCCGACGGCGCCGATCGCGATGGCGAAATCCACCACCGGCGAGCCGTGCCCCTTGCCGGTGTCGAGAATGTTGATCAGCGCCAGCAGCGGCACGATCGCCAGATCCTGGAAGAGCAGCATGGAAAACGAGCGCTGCCCATACTGCGTGTTGACCTCGCCGGCATCGTCGAGGATTTGCATGGCGAAGGCGGTGGACGACAGCGCCAGGCCGAAGCCGGTGACGACGCTTCCCGCCCAGCCGAGCAGGCCGGAGAGATAGGTGAGGAAGGTGAGGGCCGCCCCCGTGGTCACCACCTGCGCCGTCCCCAGCCCAAAGATGTCGCGCCGCATCTGCCACAGGCGCGTCGGCTTCAGCTCCAGCCCGATGATGAAGAGCAGGAAGACGACGCCGAGTTCGGCGACATTGAGGATCTGCTCGCCATCCGTCAGCCCATGGAAGACCGGGCCGATGACGACGCCGGCGGCGAGATAGCCGAGCACGGTGCCGAGCCCCAGCCGCTTGAAGATCGGCGCCGAAACCACGGCACCGCCAAGCAGCAGAATGGTTTCCGTAAACAGGGCATTGGGCTCTGACATGGCACGCTTTTCTTTCGACAAGGGGACGAGCGCGGGGGCCGAGAAAAAGAATCGGCGCTCCCGGCCTTGATGCATTTCATAGTGCACAATAAATGGAACGCGAAGGAAAGGCCAAATCATGTCCTCAGAAATCGCTACCTCGACGCTTCTTTCCCGTGCAAGCGAACTGATAGACCTCGCCAGGAAGGCCGGCGCCGATGCCGCCGATGCCGTGGTCGTGCGCTCCCGCGCCCAGTCCGTCAGCGTTCGCCTCGGCAAGGTGGAAGGCACGGAATCTTCCGAAAGCGACGATTTTTCGCTGCGCGTCTTCATAGGCAAGCGCGTCGCCAGCGTCTCGGCCAATCCCGGCTTCGATCTCTCGGTGCTGGCCGAACGCGCGGTCGCCATGGCCAAGGTCTCCCCCGAGGATCCCTTCGCATGCCTCGCGGATGAGGACAGGCTGGCGCGCTCCTATCCCGATCTCGACCTGCTCGACACCACCGAGGTGTCGTCGGCTCAGTTGCAGGATGCGGCACTTGCGGCGGAAGCCGCGGCGCTCGAGGTCAACGGCGTCACCAATTCCTCCGGCGCCGGCGCTTCGGCCGGCATGGGCGGCATGGTGCTCGTCACCTCCCACGGGTTCCAGGGCAGCTACATGGGCTCGCGCTTCGGCCGTTCCGTCAGCGTCATCGCCGGCGAGGGCACGGTGATGGAGCGCGACTACGACTTCGACAGCCGCATCTATTTCGCCGATCTCGACGACGCCGCCGAAATCGGCCGCCGCGCCGGCGAGCGCGCCGTGCGCCGCGTCAATCCGCGCCAGGTCGATACCGGCAAGAACGTGACCGTGGTCTTCGACCCGCGCGTCGCGCGCGGCTTCGTCGGCCACATCGCCGGCGCCATCAACGGCGCCTCCGTCGCCCGCAAGACGAGCTTCCTGCGCGACAAGATGGGCGAGCAGGTGCTGAAACCAGGCCTGTCGATCACCGACGACCCGCTGATCGTGCGTGGCCCCGCCTCGCGCCCCTTCGATGGCGAAGGCGTCGCCGGCAAGCGGATGGTCATGATCGAGGACGGCGTGCTGAAGCACTGGTTCCTCTCGACCTCGACGGCCCGCGAGATTGGGCTGGAAACCAACGGCCGCGGCGTGCGCGGCGGCAATTCGGTCACCCCGTCCTCCACCAATCTTGCGCTGGAGCCCGGTGATATATCGCCGGAGGAGCTGATCCGTAACGTCGGCAACGGTTTCTACGTGACCGAACTGATCGGCCAGGGCGTCAACATGATAACAGGCGAATACAGCCGCGGCGCCACCGGCTTCTGGATCGAGAACGGCGAGCTTACCTTCGCCGTCTCCGAGGTCACCATCGCATCGAACCTCAAGGAGATGTTCATGCGCGTGACGCCGGCCAATGACATCGACCGAAAATACGGGGTCGCCGCACCGACGCTGGCGATCGAGGGCATGACGCTGGCCGGCCGCTGACGGATTGGGCTCAGAGTGTTGGCCTGAGAGAACTGGCCTGAGAGAACTGGATTGACGAGATGAGCGACGTGGACAATGGCCGTTGGCAAGGCGATCTGGAACTGATCGCCGATGCCGCGCGCCAGGCGGGCGTCGTCGCGCTCGGCTATTTCAACCAGTCGCCTGAGGTGTGGTGGAAGAACGAGGGGCGATCCCCCGTCAGCGCCGCCGATTTCGCCGCCAACGAAACGCTCGAGCGCATCCTGCGCGCGGCGCGGCCGGACTACGGCTGGCTCTCGGAAGAGACCGATGACGGCGCCGAGCGCCTGTCGCGCGACACCGTCTTCATCATCGACCCGATCGACGGCACGCGCGCCTTCCTGGCCGGCCAGGATCTCTGGTGCGTCAGCGTCGCCGTCGTCCATCGCGGCCGGCCGGTTGCGGGCGTGCTCTACGCGCCGGCGCTGCGGGAACTCTACGAGGCGAGCCAGGGCGGCGTCGCGCTCAAGAACGGAAACCGGATCACCGTGTCGGACAGGGCGCCCGACCAGCCGGGCCGCTTCGCCATCGCCGAGGACGTCCTCAAGCACCTGCCGGAGGCGCTGCGCGGCACGGTCGAGCGCGTCCGCCACGTTCCCTCGCTCGCCTACCGTATCGCGATGGTGGCCGACGGCCGCATCGAAGGCACCTACGTCAAGCCCCACTCCCACGACTGGGACCTCGCCGCCGCCGACCTCATCCTCGAACGCGCCGGCGGCCAGCTGCTCGACCTCGACGGCCAGCCGCTGAGCTATAACCGGCCGCATGTGGTGCAGGACGCGCTTTGCGCGGGTGCGGGGGAGAGGTTGGCTGGTTTTATCGCCGGGATGGCGGGGCTGCGGGGTCGGGGGTTGATAGATCGCTGTTGCTAGGACAACCCAATGCAACGCAGCAGGGTTTTCAGATCATCTTCAACAGATGCAGCCCGCAGGACGCTGTTCCGATCAATTCGGCGTGCAAGATTGGCACGCGACATGGGCTTTTTGTATTCTGGCCATTCTTTCTCCAGCGCTTTAGTCGCTGCAGATGTATTGGGTGGGCGGTTGGTCGTTTTGCCCTCCAGATGGCGCAAGAGAACCGCTTCAAAACATGGGCGTTGCCAAAGAATGAAAATTCCGTTGTGAATCGCGAGTTTACTCGCTTTCTGGGCGCGTAGCGGGTCGCGCTCAACCTGGTCGAAATCCAGAAGTGCAAAGCGCTCTGCTGGTGCAGTGCGCTTCGTCTGGAGTTGCTTCAGTCGGAACACCGCCATTTCTATACGAGATAGTGGGTCGCCGGCTCCCGGTCCCAACTCGTCAACGTGCAAGTGCACAGGCAAATTGGCATCACGGATCAGGTCTTGCAGAAAGCCGGCGTAACCGACTTCCGACGCGCCCTCGCAACCGATGTAGACCGGACGGCGAAGCTCTATATGCGGCGATCGACGACGTCTCATCCGAGGTGTGGAACCCCGCCATACGCTCCGCTCAGATATTTGCGGTAGTGGTTCTCGTCACGGCGCACCTTCACGTCCATTAAGCTGTAAAGGTTGCTACGGCCCTCCCGGTCCTTTTCGCAGATGACGATTTCCTCCTTGTTGAGGTCGTCGAGCAGCGAGGCCGAATGGCAAGAGAGCCAGAGTTGCGCATTGAATTGGTTGCGACCCGAAGTCCCGTAAAACCAGCGCACCAATTCAGGCAGAGTGTTCGCATGAATGGCCGAGTCCATTTCATCAATTACGGCGGCGCCGCCGGTATCGAGAGCTCGCATGATGAATGGAAACATTTTAATGAAAGCCCGAGTGCCGTGGCTCTCCATCAACCATGGCATTTCGACCTGAAGCCCTGCATGCTTGAACAACAAGAGTGGTCCATTGTCCGTATGCTGAAATCGCATTCCTTCAACGCCCACGTCGATGCGACTTATCTCATCTGTCAGTCGCGAGACAACGCCAGGCTGATTTTTCAAGTAGTCGATCACATCGCGATCCACGAACGAGTGAACAGGCTCAATCTGGAAAAATACCTTGCGCGCCATGTCCACGAATAGCTGCGCGGTCGGGTGTTGGAATTTCGCAAATGACGATAGGACCGTGTGATTGCCTGCGAGCGTCTTCACGAGGTGCTGAAAGCCCGACAGGCTGAAGGATTTAGAGTCCTTGACCTTGCCCTCGGCATCACGCTCGTAGACACGCTGCCATTTCCCCAGAGCGTTTGGTTTCTGCCGCAGCGCTTCGGAGACAATCCGCACCGCAAGCCCTTCTTTGATCTCGATTTCCAGTTCGTAGCGATAAATGCCGTGTTCGACTTTTTCGCCTTCCGTCGCACGCTGATGTACTTCCGGCGTCAAGTTCATGATGCCGCCCAGTTCGATCGCAAGCCGGATCGGCCGATTGGCGGACGCCAGGTCATTGAAACGCTCGACACCGGTGAACGCTGGCACTGTGCGCGCTACGCTGTCGCGGATCATCGTCACAATGAATTCAAGTGCACGCAATGCTGTTGTCTTGCCGGACGCGTTCGCCCCGTAGAGCGCGACAACCTTCGGCGCGCGTATGTCTGCGCCCTGGAAGATGGGGGCGTAACGGCCTTCGGGATCGGGAACTTTTCCATCCACTGTCAGGTCGAGGACCTGAGGATCACGGATAGAGAAAAAGTTTTCGACTTCCAATTTGTAAAGCATGGGACACCTATTTTTATGATTAAAATACGCTATTCAACGATATTTCGTCAATAATAGATCTATGAGTAAGCTGATTTGTGTGTCTGCGTAGCGATGGCTTGCTGATGACGCTCGCACATAGACGAAATGCTCCAATGATCCAAATCACCGCCGATGGCTAGGCTTGCAGTAGACATGGGACAGGCGGCTAGCTCAAAAACACGAGACAGTTGACGTTTCCGTCAAAATACCTCAGATGAAATGGCGGAGGAGCCTACAAAAGAAAGAAGACAGCATGACCAACTCCAGCGACAAGAAACAGCTTCTGCACCTTGTATTCGGCGGTGAGCTAGAGAGCCTTGACGACGTCCAGTTTCGTGACCTCAAGGATCTCGATATCGTTGGCATTTTCCCTGATTACGCGTCCGCGTTGACCGCCTGGAAGTCCAAGGCACAGTCGACCGTCGACAACGCGCATATGAGATATTTTATCGTGCATATGCACCGTCTCCTCGATCCCCAGGGCACGGTCGCCAAGTGAAAATTTAGAAGCCGGTTCACAAGTCGGCTGACGCATTCTGAACAAATTGATCGGCCATTTCGGCCGCTGTGATAATTGGGAATGGGTTGATGTCGATCATTGTTGATCGGAGGCATGTGAGATGAGCCGTCGCGCGGCGCGGTTCATCCTCGGTACCTATCAGACAGCGGGGATGCTGATGACCCCGTTCGTCGGGGCTTATCTCGCCTATCGGGCGGCCAAGGGCAAGGAAGACCGCGCCCGCCGGCTGGAGCGCACCGGCTATGCCAGCGCCGACCGTCTGCCCGGTCCGCTCGTCTGGTTCCACGCCGCCAGCGTCGGCGAAATGAACGCCGTCACCCCGCTGATCCGTGAAATCCGCCGCCGCGACGTCCAGGTCATCCTGACGACCGGCACGATCACCTCGGCCAAGATCGCCGCCGAGCGGCTCGGCAACGAGGCGATCCACCAATATGTGCCGCTCGACCTGAAGCCGGCCGTCAGCCGCTTCCTCGAATACTGGCAGCCCGATTGCGCCATCATCGCCGAATCCGAGATCTGGCCGGCGACGCTGATGGAACTCGGACGCCGCCGCATTCCGCAGATCCTCGTCAACGCCCGCATGTCGGATCGGTCCTTCGCCCGCTGGAGCCGCCGCCAGTCGCTCGCCGAGGCGCTGTTCGAGAACCTGGCGCTTGTGATCGCCCAGTCCGATGTCGATGCCGAACGCTTCCGCGATCTCGGCGCCCGCCATGTCATGATGGGCGGCAACCTCAAGGTCGATACCGACGCGCCGCCTTATGATGCCAATGTCTTCGCCCGCTACAAGAAGCAGCTCGGCGACCGCAAGACCTGGGCGGCGATCTCGACCTTCGACGGCGAGGAAAAGGCGGCCGGCATCGTCCATCGCACGCTGAAGGAGCGCAACGGCCAGCTCACCATCATCGTGCCGCGCCATCCCGACCGCGCCGACGAGATTGAGGCCGAGCTGGTCAAGCAGGGTCTGAAGGTGGCCCGCCGCACCCGCGAGGACGTGCTGTCGCCCGATGTCGATGTCTTCCTCGGCGATACGATCGGCGAGATGGGCCTCTATCTCCGTTTGACGGAAGTCGCCTTCGTCGGCCGTTCGCTGTTCGCGGAAGGCGGGCAGAACCCGCTGGAGCCGGCGATGCTCGGCTGCGCGGTGCTCTCGGGCAGCAATGTCCAGAACTTCCGCGAGGCCTATCAGAAGCTCGCCAAGCGCGGCGGCGCCCGAATGGTGCGCGACACCGAGATGCTGGCCAAGGGCGTGCATTATCTGCTGACCAACGACGATGCGCGCCGCACGATGATCGAGGCCGGCATCGGCGCCGTGCAGGAAATGCGAGGCGCCCTGACGGCAACGGTGAAGGGTCTGGAACCCTACATCAATCCGCTGACGGTGAAGGCCAGATTGCTGCCGAAGACGGCGCAGCGCGGGTAGCGGATGAGGGACATGAAGGCGATCAAAGGCATTCTGTTCGACAAGGACGGCACGCTTCTCGACTATGACGAGAGCTGGCTGCCGGTGAACCGCGAACTGGCGCGCATTGCAGCAGAAGGCGATGCGGCATTGGCTGACCATCTGCTGCGCGCATGCGGCATGGACCCGGTAAGCGGCCATATCGTGCCCGACAGCCTGCTTGCCGCAGGCAATACCCGGCAGATCGCCGAAGGCCTGGTCGCCGCCGGATCGAAGGTCGAGGTCATCGAGCTCACCATCAGGCTGGACGAGCTGTTTTCCAACGCCGCTGAATTCTCCGTGCCGGTCACGGATCTCGCCGGCTTCTTCGCGCGGCTTCATGCGCGCGGCTTCCGGCTCGGCGTCGCCTCCAGCGACAACGAGCGCTCGATCCGCCAGACGGCGCAACGCTTCGGCTTTTCAGGCCATATCGACTATGTCGCGGGCTATGATTCAGGCTTCGGCACAAAGCCGGAGCCGGGTATGGTTCTCGGCTTCTGCGCCGCCACCGGCCTCGATCCGTCCGAGGTCGCCGTCGTCGGCGACAACAATCATGACCTGCACATGGGCCGCAATGCCGGCGCAGGCGTCACCGTCGCGGTGCTGACGGGCACGGGATCGCGCGCCTCGCTTGCCGCCGCCAGCGATTATTGCCTGAACGACATCACCGAAATCGAGCCCCTGCTGCCGGTGCTCCAGCTCGCCTGATCGAGCAAAGGCTTGCTTTTTCTTGAAAATTACCTTTTCTTTCCGCCCGGTAGAGGATGAGAACCACGGGCCTCGTGGGCTCGGTGGAAAAGGCGGGATCGCGAGAATGGTATCCGAAGCGCCACCCTTCTGGTGGACGAAAGCCGATTGGCGCGCCTGGACGCTCTATCCGATTTCCTTCCTGTACGGTCGCATAGCCGGCTACCGCATGGCCAATGCCCGCCGCGCCTCCGTTCCCGTTCCTGTCATCTGCATCGGCAATTTCACCGTCGGCGGCGCCGGCAAGACGCCGACGGCGCTTGCGATCGCCCGCGCGGCCAAGGCCAAGGGCCTCGAGCCCGGTTTCCTCAGCAGAGGCTATGGCGGCTCGCTGGATGTGACGACCGTGGTCGATCCTGCCCATCATCGTGCCGTTGCCGTCGGCGACGAGCCGCTGCTGCTCGCCCGCGAGGCGATAACGGTCATTTCCCGCCGCCGCGTCGAGGGCGCCGAGCGGCTGGTCAAGGAGGGCGTCGATCTCATCATCATGGACGACGGCTTCCAGAGCGCACGGCTGGCGCTCGACTACGCCCTGCTCGTCATCGATGCGACGCGGGGTCTCGGCAACGGCCATATCGTGCCCGGCGGCCCGATCCGCGCGCCGATCCGCCAGCAGCTGCGCTACGCCACAGCACTTCTGAAGGTCGGCGAAGGGACGGCGGCAGACAGCATCGTCCGCATCGCCGCCCGCGCCGCAAAGCCTTATTTCACAGCGGTGGTGAAGGTTTCCGATGGCGCCGATCTCAAGGGCCGCAAGGTGCTGGCCTTTGCCGGCATCGCCGATCCTGCGAAGTTCTTCCGCACGGTGGATGGCATCGGCGCCGAGATCGTTGCCCGCCGCTCCTTCGGCGATCACGAGCACCTGACCGACGACGAGATCGACGATATTCTCGTTACCGCCGAGCGCGACGATCTCCAGATCGTCACCACCTCCAAGGATTTCGTCCGTCTCGCCGGCCATCACGGCATGGCGGAAGAACTCGCCGCCCGCTGCCGCGTCATCGAAGTCGAAATGGCCTTCGACGATCCCAACGCTCCCGATCTCATTATTCAGCGCGCTCTCGACGCCTGCCGCGAACGGCGACTCCGGGAGAAGAATACGGGGTAGGGGAGAGCCAACTACGGTACCGGGCGAACCAGCGGCGCGCGGAATTCGAAGAACAGCCCCGAGCGCTCGTAGACGAGGGACGTCTCGCCGCCGAAGGCGGAGGGCAGCAGGCGGGTGATCAGTTTCGTGCCGAACCCTTCACGCTCGGGCGCCTCCACGGGAACGCTCGAACGTTCGCGCCAGCGAAGGACGAAGCCGGACTTGTCGTCGGCAAGAGACCAGCCGAGCACGACGGAGCCGCCGTCGTGGCTGAGCGCGCCGTATTTCACGCTGTTGGTCGCGAGCTCGTGCAGCGCCAGCGTCAGCATCAGCGCCTGTTGCGCTGCCAGCTCGATCGGCGGGCCGGAGATATCGACCCGGTTCTCGAAATCGATGACGGAGGTCAGCCCCGCCTCGGCGATCCGGTGCAGGCTGGTCTCGCCCCAGGCCGTCTCGGTCAGGAAATCGGTCGCGCGGCCGAGCGAGGACAGGCGTGAGACATAGCTCGCAGCCGCTTCATCGAGGCTCGCCGATTGCTTGAAGGTCTGGCTGGCGATCGACTGCACGAGGGCAAGGAGGTTCTTCAGCCTGTGTCCAAGCTCGGTGTTGAGAAGTTTCTGCTGCTCGCGCGCCTTGACGCGGTCGGTGATGTCGCTTGCCATGCCGAACCACTCGGCGATCTCTCCCTCGTCGTTGAAGACAGGAATCGCGCGCGACAGTGTCCAGCCTTCCGAGCCGTCGGCGCGGCGTACGCGATGTTCCAGTTCGAACGGTTTGCGTTCGCTGATGGCCTGTTGGATTGCGACGCGGATAGCGGCCTGATCCTCGGGAAACACGAAGAGATCGAGCCAGCGCACGGTCGGGGCGTCGATATCGGCGAGGAAGCCGCGGCCGTCGAGCTGGCGCATCTCTTCCCAATCCCGGCTGAGTTCGTAGACAACGTCGGAGCTGGCGCTCACAAGTGCTCGGTTACGCGCTTCGCTGCGGCGAAGCGCGGCGGCCGCTTCCTTCTTCTCCTTGATGTCGCGGAAGAGCACGGCTACCTGCCGCTCCTCGGGACGGCCGACGCGGAAGGCGTAGACTTCGTACCAGCGGCCAAGCGCATCGGCCTGATGCTCGAAACGGGCAGGTTCGCCGGTGAGCGCGATCTTCCCGTAGATCTCGTACCAGGAGCTTTCATGCGCGGGCGCGAGATGGCGGATCTGCTTGCCGATCGCATCCGTCAGTCCCGTCTGGCGCACGAAGGCGGGATTGGCCCTGAGAAACCGGTAGTCGTACGGCTGGTTCTCGTCGTCGAAGAGCACCTCGATCACGCAAAGACCGTCGTCGATGGACTCGAACAAAATCTTGTGATCATCCTCCAGGCGACCGTCGGACTGCCCACCCCCTTGATTGTCTGTCAGCATGCGGCCCTCGATACGCGTCCGCCCGGGCTCGAGCGGCCCGCAAGGAGATAGCGCGCGTTCGCACCCTGCCAAGTGGCGATACCGGAGAACCGGTCGGCTGCGATTAACGCCGGAGTTTACCGTAACGTACTTTCGCGTCCGCTGCAGACGCCGCAACGTCGCCACGGATCAGGTCGAAGGCCAATAGGAGTGCGTGTCGTGCGAATAGGACCCCATGCCTGCGTTGTCCTCCTTGTTGCAGCCCTCTCGCCGGCATTGGCGGTGGCCGAGCCGGTAACCGTGGATAATTTTTCGCGCGCCGAATCCGATCTCTATTTCGGCAATGCCGTGCGCGACGCCGGAGGGGTCGGCAAGTTCGAGCATCACCGCGAGCCGATATCGATCGATCATCAGGGTGTCATTCGCTCCAACCGCGATACGCTCTATTCCGCAGCCGCTATCGATCTCGATGCCGGGCCCGCCACCATAACCCTCCCGGATGCCGGCAAGCGCTTCCGTTCGCTGCAGGTCATCAACGAGGATCACTACATCGTCGGCGATATCAAGTACGACGCGGGCAGTTATACCTATGACCGCGCCGGGGCCGGAACGCGCTACATCCTTGTCGCTCTGCGCACGCTGGTCGATCCCGCCAGCCCCGATGATATCAAGGCGGTTCATGCTCTCCAGGATGCCTCGGCCATCAGCCAGTCCGGCAGTGGCAAGTTCGAAGTCCCCGGGTGGGACAAGGAGAGCCAGAAGACGGTCCGCGATGCGTTGCTGGTCCTGGGCTCCACCATCCCGGACTTCAAGGGCGCTTTCGGCGGCAAGGACCAGGTCGATCCGATCCGCCACCTGATCGGCACCGCCGTCGGCTGGGGCGGCAATCCGGAGAAGGATGCGACCTATCTGAACGTGACGCCCGAGAAGAACGACGGCAAGACAGTCTACGAGCTCACCGTCAGGGATGTGCCGGTGGATGGCTTCTGGTCGATCAGCGTCTACAACGCCAAGGGCTATTACGAGAAGAACAAGCGTAATGCCTACACGCTGAACGACATCACGGCCGCCAAGGCGGCGGATGGCTCCGTCAAGGTGCAGTTCGGCGGCTGCGACGGCAAGATAGAGAACTGCCTGCCGATCACCAGGGGCTGGAACTACACGGTCCGCCTCTACCGTCCGCGCCAGCCGGTCCTCGACGGCAGCTGGACGTTTCCGAAGCCGGAGCCGGTGAACAACTGAGAACCGGGCCCGGTCATCGTCGCACCGGCGGCGTCAGGTCGTTCACCAGTTGCTGCAGGCTGCGCTGGTCGCCGGTGCTGGTCTTGTCGAAGATGGCGGCGAGCTGGGATTTCACGGTGCCATCGGACACACCCTGCATCTCCGATATCTCCGCCCGCGTCCGGCCTTCGGAGACATAGCCGACCACACGCCGTTCCGCTGCCGTCAGCCCGAACAGCGCGCCGACCGCGTCGATCGACGATTGCACCAGCGTGCCGGGCGCTGCGATGAAGATGGCCGCCGCCGCCCGGTCCTCGAAGCGCCCGCCCGCCATGCGCATGCGCAGCGGCAATACATGCGCCACCGCCGGTCGCTCGCTTGAGCCGAGCGGCAGGTCGATGCCGCCGCCACCGAGCCTGATCTCGTCGCGCGATCCGACCGATACCGCCTTGGCGAGCGCGGCATTGGCATAGGGATAGTGCGCGACGAGCCTGCCCGACATCTGCCGCACGATCACCTGTTCCCGCAGCCTGTCCTCGGCCGCCACGTTGGCAAAGACGATGGACATGTCCTCGGCGACGATGATGACGGCATGTTCCAGCGTGTCGATGATCTTCCGCAGGATGGACTTTTCCCGGCGTTCCATCTCCAGCATGTCGTGAATGGTGACGGCCCGGCGGATATGCGGGCCGAGCATCGCCACGAGGTCGAACGTGCGCCGATCGACCGGCTCGTGGCGCACCGAGATGTTGATCGTGCCCACGCGCGTCGGCCGTTTCAGCACCGCCATGTCGATCGAGTTCAGGACGTCGTAGCGGCTGTGAAAATTGCGGTAGAGCCCGCCGTTCCGCCACACCTCCTCGGCATCCGGCCCGTAGAGCCGGAACATCCGCTCCAGCGTGTCCGGCTCGTCGATCTCCATCTTGTGCAGCAGGTGGAAGAATGGAACATCCTTGGCGTGGGCGATCAGGGCCGAGATCGCCTCGGGGTCGTCGCAGGCGATCTGCGCTAGCCGGGCGGCGCGGGTATTGGTATCGAACACCGCGAGCGTCGTCAGGAAGCCGTTGGCGCGGCGGTTGATCTGGCTCAGCGCCCGCGTCCACAGGTCCTCGCACGCCACGCAGTCATAGATGCCGCCGATCAGCTCCGATAATTCCCGGTCCATGCCGCCCCCGCGCACCCGCCCAAAATCAGCCCGGCGGCACCATACACGGTTACCGTGCAAAATGCATCTCCCGCACGGGCGATGTCGATCCCGCGCAATCCATTAGAACCGATGCCGCCGGACAAGATCCGGTGAACCGATTTTTCAATTTCCGGAGGCAATCGAATAATGAAATCGACAATGATTGCGCTGGCGGCGGTTGCGCTGCTGGCAAGCCAGCATATGGCGGCCGCCGGCGATGAGCCCGGCTTCGTCGGTCAGGGTCTCGTCGGCCAGGTCCGCAAGGCCAACGGCCGCTTCGAGACAGTCGCCCAGGCTATCAAGGAAGGCTACGCGCCGATCCCCTGCACCAGCGGCGTGGATGGCGGCGCGATGGGTATCCACTTCGTCAATGCCGACCTCATCAAGGATGAAAACCTCGACATCACCAAACCCGAGGCGGTCATGTACGAGCCCGACGAGCACGGCAAGATGAAGCTTGTCGCCGTCGAGTACATCACCACCAAGGGGCCTGCGAACCTCGGCGGCCAGCTCTTCAGCTTCACCGGCGCGCCCAATCGCTACGGCCTGCCGGCCTTCTACGAGCTTCATGTCTGGGCCTGGAAGGACAACCCCAAGGGACCGTTCTCGGACATGAACCCGCAGGTCAGCTGCCGCCATGCGCATGGCTGAGCGGCGCAATTCATCAAATCAAGGAGACTTCAACATGCCGCAATTTGTCGTTGAACGAAACATCCCGGGCCTTGGCGACATGGACGCCAGGACGCTGCAGCAAATCTCGGCCAAGTCGAACGCCGTGGTCGACAGCCTTGGCGTTCCCTATCGCTGGATCACAAGCTACGTAACGGGAGACAAGATGTATTGCGTTCACGAGGCCGAAAGCGCCGACGTGATCTACCGCCACGCAAAAGAGGGCGGCTTCCCGGCGGACCGCGTGACGGAAGTGACAACGCTGATCGGCCCGCACACCGGGCGAATCTGATATCGCCCCGCGGTCATCGGTATACGAGGCGATGGCCGCGGGAAGAATGCCGGCGGTTCACATGGTGTCGGAGAAAATGACTTACCGCTTCTGGTTCGGCAGCACGCCCGCGCGCTTGTCAGCTTCCATGGAAGCTACCGCGTCGGCATAGGGTTCCTGGCGGGCGACGCTCCAGTAGCGCAGTTCGTCGAGCGGGATCTGCTTGCCGGTGATGACGCAGATCACATGCGAACCTGGCGACAGGATCTGAAAATCCGCATCGAGATAGCGTATCTTCGCTTCGCGGTTTCCCTGGCCCTCGAACAAGTTCATGCGCTCCGTTCCCTGTGGTCTTTCATGGCGCTGACATAACCCGGCGCGCATGCCATTGCCAGCGTTTTTCAGCTGCGCCCGAACAGCCGCTCGATATCGGAGAGCTTGAGCTCGATATAGGTCGGGCGGCCGTGGTTACACTGGCCGGAGCCGGGCGTCACTTCCATCTGCCGCAAAAGCGCGTTCATCTCCTCCGGTCGCAGCCGGCGGCCGGAGCGTACCGATCCGTGGCAGGCCATGGTCGCGGCGACATATTCGAGCTTGGCCGAGAGGCCGGAGGCGGTGTCCCACTCGGCGATCTCGTCGGCGAGCTGCCGGATCAGGCCCGGTGCATCGACCTCGCCCAGCATGGCAGGGGTCTCGCGGACGGCGATCGCGCCGGGGCCGAAGCGCTCTATGGCGAGCCCGAGCTCGGAGAACTCGGCGGCGAACTGCATCAGCCGGTCGCAATCCTCTTCCGGCAGGTCGACGATCTCGGGGATCAAAAGCACCTGCGAGGCGAGCCGTTTGGAATGCAGCGCCTTGCGCATGGCCTCGAACACCAGCCGCTCGTGCGCGGCGTGCTGGTCGACGATGACGAGCCCCGTCTCGGTCTGCGCCACGATGTAGTTCTCGTGGATCTGGGCGCGCGCCGCGCCGAGCACGAATTGCGGCGGCGCGTCCGTGTTCGCGGCGGGGGCAGGGGGCGTCCAGTTCGACGGTTGAGCCGCCTCGGCGCGCGCCGTCGGCATGGCCAGTCCGTCGAAGGAGGCCTGCGGGCGCTCAGCGAAGCCGGCACCGACCGGCATGGCGAAAGGTCGCGACGGCGAAGTCTCCGCCGACCATGGCTGCTGCGGCGGCTGCGGGCGATAGGCGTTGGGCTGGAAGCCGGGGCGGAAGGCGCGCAGCATGCCGTCGGCGCCGGTTGTCGCCGCCCGGCTGCCGTCGCGGGCCAGCGCCTCGCGGATCGCGCCGATGATGAGGCCGCGCACCAGTTGCGGGTCGCGGAAGCGCACGTCCGATTTCGCCGGATGCACGTTGACATCGACCAGCGCGGGATCGAGCCTTAGCGACAACACCGCGATCGGATAGCGCCCGGAGGGGATCGTCTCGGCATAGGCGCCGCGGATCGCCGATAGGATCAACTTGTCCTGCACCGGCCGTCCGTTGACGAAAGCGTATTGGTGGGCGGAGTTTCCGCGGTTGAAGGTCGGCACGCCGGTAAAGCCGGTGAGCGTGATGTCCTCGCGCTCGGCGTCGATCTCGATGGCATTGTCGCGAAAATCCTTGCCGAGGATCTGCGCCATCCGCGCCAGATGGTCGTCGCCGGTGGCCGGAAGTTCGAGCGTCGTGCGGTCGGTGCCTGACAGCACGAAGCGCACGGCCGGGAAGGCGATCGCCATGCGCTTGACGATCTCGGTGATCGCGGCGGCTTCCGCCTTCTCGGTCTTCAGGAACTTCAGCCGCGCCGGCGTCGCGAAGAACAGGTCGCGTACCTCGACGATGGTGCCGGGATTGGCGGCGGACGGCCTGATATGCGTGATCTTGCCGCCCGAAACCGAGATCTCGCTGCCGCCGGCACTGTCCCTGCGGCGGCTGGAAATGCTGAGCCGCGCGACGGAACCGATCGAGGGCAGGGCCTCGCCGCGAAAGCCGAGCGTGCGGATGTCGTCGAGCGTCTCGGAGATTTTAGACGTGCAGTGCCGACGGATCGCCAGTTCGAGATCGCTCGCGTCCATGCCGGAGCCGTTGTCGGACACGCGCAGCAGGCTCTTGCCGCCGCCGGACGTGGCGATCTCGATGCGCGTCGCACCGGCGTCGAGCGCGTTTTCGATCAGTTCCTTGGCAGCGCTCGCCGGCCGTTCGATGACTTCGCCGGCGGCGATCTGGTTGATGAGCGTTTCGGAAAGCTGTCTGATGGCCATGTCTCTATTGTCGTGGATTCGCCGCCCCGAGGGAAGGGCGAAAGCGCGAGGGCAAGCCATTGTCCCGCCTTGGATTTCTGCTGCTTAAAATTAAGCGCGCCTTAAGACAAAACTGCCATTTTGCGCCTTACCTTCGAGGGGACTATCCAGTCGTACGAATTTGGGACGCGTGTGAATGAGTGCCGGCTTCGAAAAAGCGGACACATCATCTGTGAGTGGCGAGATGCCGGCTGAAGCCAGCCTGCAGACGGCGTTGTTCGATGCGATCTGCGAAAGCCTCGCCTCCGCCTTCATCATCTACGACAAGACAGACCACCTGCTGTTCGCCAGCCGTCAGGTCACTGATTTCTTTCCCATTCCCTGCGACATGCTGAAGCCCGGAACCAGGCTTCGCGACTTTCTCGGCGCCATATACGATACCGGCATCCGCGCCAGCACGATCGGAGCCGAGGCAGTGGGCCGCGAGGACTGGCTGTCGCAAAAGATCGCCTCGCATTGGCGCGAGCGCTTCGAGGCCGTCGAGCGGCAAGGCAAGGACCGCTGGATCCGCTTCCAGAAGCGCCGCCTGCCGAGCGGCTACGGCGTCTGCGCCATATCGGACATTTCGGAAGAGAAGAAGCGCGAGGGACAGTGGCGCGCCGACCTCGAGCGTGTGCAGTTGACCGAGGACGTCCTCGACAACCTGCCGTTCCCGCTCTTCGTCAAGGACCGCAATCTCAACTACGTCGCCGTCAACATCGCCTTCTGCGAGAAGTATCAGACGACGGTGGACGAGGTGCTGGGCCGCAAGAGCGGCGATATCTTCTCCCCGGAAACGACACAGCGTTTCGAAGAGAGCGACCGCCACGTGCTGGAGACCGGCGAGATGTCGATCTCCCGTCAGCGCCAAGTGGCACGCGACGGCATCGAGCGCGACATCGTCACGCGCAAGCACCGCATCGGCAAGCCCGGCCGATACTTCCTCGTCGCCACCATGCAGGATCTGCCACGCGAGGGTGCTGACCTCGAAGAATTCGAGCTTGCCTCCAGCATCACCGCCTCCAGCAAGCATTCCTACAAGCGCGCCTATGTGCCGATCAACGCCACCGAGCGCCGGGAACCGGCCGCCATGGAAGCGATCGTTCCGGAAAATTTCTCGGGCCGCAAGATCCTCGTCGTCACCGCCGATATCGGCGCGGAGACGGCCGCCCTGCGTACGCTCTCCAAATACGGCTTCGAGGCCTGCTCGTTGCGCGGCGAGGACGAGGAGGAGCAGTTCCTGGAGATCATCAGCTCGGCCGGCATTTCGCTCGATCTGATCATCATCGACAACCAGCTCGGCATGCGCTGCCTCGAGCTTGCCGAGCAGCACGGCATTCCCTCGCTCGTCATGGACGGCTTCCAGCTTGCCAACGAGTTGACCTATCAGATCGCCCGGCACTTCAACCGCAGCCATCGCTCGAGTTTCACCGACGCCATCGACACCGACTGGGAAATCAGCACCTCGGAAGACGATCGCGCGCTCGACGTACTGGTGGCGGAAGACAACGATATCAACCAGATCGTCTTCTCGCAGATCCTCGAGGGGCTCGGCTACAGCTATCTCATCGCGCCGACAGGCGACGAGGCTGTGCGGCTGTGGACCGAACACAAGCCGAAGATCGTCCTGATGGATATTTCGCTGCCGGGTCTGAACGGCTTCGAGGCAGCCCGGCTGATCCGTCAGATGGAAGAGGACGGCAGTTCGAAAACGCCGATCATCGGCGTCCTGACCCAGGCCTTCGAGCGCGACCGCGCCGAATGCGCCCGCGCCGGTATGGACGACGTCGTCATGAAGCCGGTGAGCCCGGATATCCTTCAGGGGGTTTTCCAGAAGCATCTCGGAAGCGAGCGTCAGCGCGCCTCGCTGTAATGGCCGAAACCGGTCAACTCCCTAATTTTAGGGAGGAATTCCGCTGTCTATAAGCGGTTTCCCATATCGAATTCTTAAGACTTGACGGCCATCCTTCGTGGCCAGTGGGTAAGGTCCTGGGTCTGCAATATGATGTCGGCTGAAATGCCTGTGATGCCAGTGAGTCAAAGCGAACTGCAGACGATGGCCTATACGGATCCGTTGACGGGGCTCGGCAATCGCTATCGGATGCGCGACCGGATCGCGCAGATTTCGGCGGAGCGCGCAAGCGACCCGGCTCCATTCGCCATTGGCATTGCCAATCTCGATTCCTTCAAGCCGATCAACGATCTCTTCGGCTCGTTCGCCGGCGACGAAATCCTCTGCCAGGTCGCGCACCGGCTGAAGGCCTGCATCCCCGACGGTGCGCTGGTCACGCGCCACGGTGGCGACGAGTTCGCCTTTGTGCTTCCCCTTATCTTCGAAAGGGCGGGGGCCGAAAAGTTCGGCCAGATGATCCGTGAGGTGCTGTCGGCGCCTTATGATCTCGGTGATCGCAACGTCCGTCTCTCCGCCTCCTTCGGCTTTTCCATTCACCCCTTCGCGGGCGAGGAATACGAGGAACTGCTGAAGAGCGCCGAAACCGCGCTCTATCGTTCCAAGCGCCGCGGCCGCGGCCAGATCACGGTCTATTCGCGCGAGATCGCGCAGGAGATGAAACGCACCACGCAGCTTGAGCAGGCACTTCGAAACGCCATCATCTCCGATGCCATCGACGTGCACTTCCAGCCGATCGTGTCGCTCGCCAATTCGCAGGTCGTCGGCTTCGAGGCGCTGGCGCGCTGGAACGATCCCGATCTCGGTTTCGTCTCGCCGGGTGTCTTCGTTCCGCTCGCCGAAGAGCGCGGATTCATCGACGCGCTGTCGGAAGCGCTGTTGCGCAAGGCGGCCGAAGCGGCCCTGTCATGGCCGCGTGAGCTGTTCCTCTCGTTCAATCTCTCCTCGGCACAGCTGATGGACCCCGGCACCAGTTCCAGCGTGCTCTCCATTCTCGGCCGCGTCGGCTTCGATCCGCACCGGCTGGAACTGGAGATCACCGAAACTGCCGTCATGGGTTCGGCCGATACGGCAAATCGCATCATTGCCGATTTGCGCCAGGCAGGCGTGCGCATCTCGCTCGACGATTTCGGCACAGGCCAGTCGAGCCTCGGCCGCCTGCGCGATTTCATGTTCGACAAGATCAAGATCGACCGCGCCTTCGTGTCCCGCATCAATTCCGACCGTGCGTCGGAGCATATCATCAAGGCAATCCTGACGATGTGCGAAGGGCTCGACCTGGAAGTCGTGGCCGAGGGTATCGAGGACTATTCGGAAGCGGTGAAGCTGCGAGCGCTCGGCTGCGGCATGGGCCAGGGCTACCACTTCGGTCGCCCCGCCGACAGCATCGCCACGCTGCGCTACCTGCATGAGAATTACTATAACCCCGCCGAGCGGGTCAGCGCTTAGTTATTTTGTTTGGCGGAGACTTATAGATGTTCGAGCCTTGGGTCGGCGAGAAATATTGGAACTCTGAGTTCTTGAATGGAAAACGCATCCTTGTTGTGGGTGAATCCCATCATTCAAAAGAGCACCCGAAGGGCTCAATTGTCCCTGACCTGACGCAAGCGTCATGAAATATTACGGAGCCACGCGGACGCGCGGAGAATGGATGCGCACGCTAGACAATTTCGCTTGGGCGCTGTCTGGGAAAGGCCCCAGTGGTTTACCCAGCAATGAGTTTCGTGGCGAGTTTGGTGTTTGGCAGTCTGTCGCATTCTATAACTATATCCCCGTCATATTGGCAGATTCTGCGAGAAGCGATCGGCCAACAGCCGAACATTTTGCAATGGCCGTCGAGCCCTTTGAGCGGGTTCTAAATGACTTGAAGCCGCAAGTGTTGGTAGTCTGGGGTTATTCCCTTTTTCCGTATGTTATTCGCAATCATTGGCCTTCGGCTTTGCCAAAACCGTGGGACTTCAACGGCAATTTTGTAGATGTAGGCATGAGCGATCCAATCAGGGCTATTCGGATGCTTCATCCTTCTGCCGCGTTCTCACATAATCGCTGGCACACAATACTTTCCGAAGCTGTGGTCGAGATAAAGTGACCAAAATACAAATCCGGCGGCGCCCCTGGGGACGCCGCCGGTACTCACTGCGCAGTTTACACGCACAACATTACTGGTTCGTCGTGGAACCGGTCGACGTGGTGTCGGTTGCACCCGCTGCCGGTGCCTTTTCGGCCGACTGCATTTCCAGCGTCTTGAACTCAGGCGCTGCCTTCAGCGTATCGGCCGTTTCCGAGGTCGTCAGCTTGACGCTGCCGTCCTGGGTATTCTGGGCGACGGTGATCTTGTCCATCGGAACTGCCACGTTCTTGGCGCCGATGCCGAGGAAGCCGCCCACGCCGATCACGGCTGCGACAAGTCCGCCATCCTTCTTCATGATCAGGTCGCTGACCTTGCCGATGCTCTCGTTCTGGCCGTTATAGACCGACTGGCCGATATAGGTGTTGGCGCTGACCTGGTCGGCTGCCTGTTCGGTCAGATAGCTGCCGCCCGCGGCAGCCGTGTCGGTCGAAGCGGCGGGAGCCGGAGCCTGAGCCGCACCGCCGGCCGGCGCAGCCGCATCAGGGGTCTTCGGCGGTGCGGCCGGATCGGCCGGAGAATTCATGGCCGGAGCACCCGGCGTTGCCGGCTGGGTCGCGCTCTGCGAAAATGCTACCGGTGCGAAAGCCGTGGCAAACAGTGCGCCAGCGGCAACGGTCGTCATAAGTTTGCGTGTCATTTCGAACCTACCTTTTTACGTTCCTTGAGTGACCTCTAGTCCTGCATCGCCCTTAGAGAGCTTGTCTGCCTGACCGGTTCCCTATTGAAATGAATGGGTTGGCTATTGGTTCCCGAAAAAATGAGCGAAAAAATCGCGTTTTGTCCGGGAACTTTTATCGCACACGTTGCAGAGTTTGGGGCCTCCCGGCCGACCAAAAAACAAGGGGCGCCTCCGCAGAAGCGCCCCTTTCAAACGTCAAATTCTGATCCGTTTCAGATCACATAGGCCGGGTCGAGGACGCCACGCACGGCAATGCCGAGTTCCAGAAGAGAACCGGCCTGCGGCTGCGTCGAGCGGGCATCGTCGTCGAGACCTTCCCAGGCGGTGGTCACGGCCAGCCGGTCGGCGTCGGCGCCGATGAAGGCCGGGCAGGAGGGTTGCGCGGCCGGCACCTTGTAGCGGGCGATGCGCAGGCCGTCGGGGCTGTAGCGATCGACGCTGCCGGCACCCCAGCGCGCGTTCCAGATATAGCCGTCGGCATCCACCACCGAACCGTCAATGCCGCCGGTCTCTTCCATGGTGTCGACGAGCACGATCGGCTCGCCGGTCGGAAGGCCGGTTGCAGGGTCGACCATGACCCGCATCAGGCGGCTGAGCCGGGTATCCGTGAAGTAGCCGATCGAGCCGTCGGGCGAAAAGCAGATCGAATTCGGAATGCTGATGCCTTCGAAGATCTTCGTCACCTTGCCGCCGCCGACATGGTAGATCGAGCCGGCCTGGTTTTCAGCACGCTTGCTCATCGTCCCGACCCAGAGCGAGCCGGACCGGTGCGTACGGCCGTCGTTCGAACGGTTTTCGGGCTTGTCGTTCTCTAGGCCGGCATAGAAGGTGAGCTGGCCGCTGGCGATATCGCGCACGAACAGGCCCTCCTCGGTCGCCAGCAACTGCCGCTCGGCATCGATGCGGGCAAGTACGCTCGCCATCATCGGCAGCGTGTGAACCTTCTTTTCTTCCGTCGAGAGGTTAAGCTCGTGCAG
This sequence comes from Rhizobium sp. S152, assembly GCF_030380735.1. GTDB lineage: Bacteria > Pseudomonadota > Alphaproteobacteria > Rhizobiales > Rhizobiaceae > Rhizobium. The sequence continues at coordinate 441,737 of NZ_JAUDRZ010000008.1, forward strand.
TTCCTTGCCGAGAATGTTGAACCACCAGACGGTATTGGTATCCGGATCGTAGGTCGGACCTTCGCCCAGAACCGAGCTGGTCTCGCTTAAAGTCTTGCCTGCAAATTCATGAACTTCCGTCATACGCCTTAATCTCCAACCGCGGCATCATAGGCGTAGATGGTTGTCTTGGCGCGTTCGGCAACCTCGGCGGCCGTCATTCCCGGCTTGTAGAGGCTTGTTCCGAGACCGAAGGCAAGGATGCCGGCCTTGGTGTAGTCGGAAAAATTCTTGTCGGAAACCCCGCCCACGGCGGCGATGACGAGGTCCGGCGGCAGGATTGCGCGGATGGCGGTGATGCCGGATGGGCCGAGCACGCTGGCCGGGAAGAATTTGAGACCGGTGGCTCCTGCGCGGGCGGCAGCCAGCGCTTCGGTCGGGGTGAATACGCCGGGCATGGTGACCATGCCGTAGTCGCGGGCGCGGATGATCACGTCGGGCTCGACGTTCGGCGTCACCAGCAGCTTGCCGCCGGCCGAGTTCAGGCTGTCGACGGCTTCGGTGGTCAGCACGGTGCCGGCGCCGATCAGCACGTCGGCCGGCGCCATCTTGGCGGCGATCTCGATCGACTTGAAGGGCTCGGGCGAGTTCAGCGGGATCTCGATCGCGGTCAGGCCGTTCTCGATCAGCGTGCCGACGACGCTTTCGACTTCGGCCGGCGCGATGCCGCGCAGAATGGCGATCAGGGGACGCTTCATGGCGGGGAAGGGGATGCGGTTCATCGTTCTGTTCTTTCTTACTTGGGCCAGATCGCGGCTGCGGCGGCCGAAAGGCCGCGGAGCACCGCCGTATCGGCGTCGATGGTCGTGACGTTGAGGGAGAGCGCCTTGAAGGCGGTTTCGTAGAGCTTCTGCAACCTGCCGGAGGCGACGAGCACGATCGGCGTGTCGTTGGCGGCATCCGAAAGCGCGCCCGAGATCTCCAGGCCGATCAGCGTACCCGAAATCCGCGCCTGCGCCGCCGATGCGGTAAGGCCGTGCAGCAACTGCCCGGAGCGTGCCGTGAACAACAGGTTCGTCGCCATCTGCGGCTGGCGGAAGGCAGTCGAAACCGATGCCTTGAAGGCGGAATTGTCGGCCGGCGACTGCTCGGCCCCGGCAACGGCATGCGACAGGATCGTATGCTTGGTGATCGCGTCGAACAGTTCGCCCGTCATGAAGGTGGAAAAGCCGATGACTTCGCCGTCCTGCACATGCACCCACTTGGAATGCGTGCCGGGCATGCACACGGCCTGCGCGCCGGTGCTGTCAGGGCCGATCGCACCAAGAAGCTGCGTCTCTTCCCCGCGGATCACATCCGGCGATGCCTTGTCGCGTTGCGCAAGGCCCGGGAGGATGCGGATGTCGCGGTTCTGGCCGGGCACGGAAACGGCACCTGTGAGAATGGCAGACAGTGAGGTCGGCACATCGGTGTAGCCTGCTTCCACCCAGCCCTGCTTGGCGCCGACCATGCCGCAGGCGATAACCGGGATATCCGCGGGCGCCGATACTTCTTGAAGATGCTTGGCAAGAACCTCGGGAAAGCCTGACTGCGCGGCCACCGTCATGCCTTCATTGCCGCGGCTTTCGCCGAGCACGCTGCCATCCTCGCCGATCAGCCACAGGCGAAAGCTGCTGGTGCCCCAGTCGACCGCGATATAAGCGGGGTTCGTCATCAGAAAATGCCTCCATCGACAATTATGGACTGCGCGCTCATGGCGGCGGCGCAGTCGGATGCTAGAAACAGGCAGGGGCCGACGATCGCGTCGGCATGCAGGACTTTTTTGATGCATTGCCGCTTGACCGTTTCGGCAATGCCGTCCTCGGTAAGCCAGAGTTTCATCTGGCGATCGGTGACGATCATGCCAGGCAGAATGCAGTTGACGCGTATATTGTCCGGTCCGAGCTTGCCCGCAAGGCTCTTCGTCAGCCCGATCACGCCCGCCTTGGCGGTCGAATAGGCCGGGAAATCCGGCATGTTCAGAAGAAACGCGATCGACGACATGTTGATGATGGCGCCGCCGCCGGCCTCGCGCATCGATGGCGCGACCGTCTGGCTCGTGAAGAACACATGCCGCAGGTTGGTCGCCAGATTGTTGTCCCAGTACTCAGGGGTAACGTCGGCGAGATCGTGACGATCGTCGCGCGCGGCATTGTTGACGAGCACGCCGATCGGGCCGGAATGCGCCACCACCTCGTCCACCGTCCGCCTGATCGCATCGACATCGCGCAGATCAGCCCGGTGGAAGCGCACCGGATGCAGCGTGTCGCGCGACAGGCGATCGGCCAGCGCATGGCTCTCCTCCTCGGCAATATCGATGAAGGAGACCTTGGCGCCCTCGCGCGCGAACCCTTCGACGATCGCGGCCCCGATGCCGGAGCCGCCACCCGTGATCAACACGCTTCGATCCCTGAACTCCGGAAACTGTGCCACGCTTCCTCCCGACGTCACATATTCCATTATGTGGAACTTAATTTGACTATTTGGAATTATCGATTTACGCTTCGCGCCTGTCAAGCATGTGGAGCGGAGATGGGTGCGAGAAAAGGTCCGACTGAAGGGCGCGACACCGGTACCCTGGGCAAGCTCATGGCGCTGCTCGATCTCGTAACACATGCCGAAGGTCCGATGCGGTTTACGGATATCCTTGCCGTTGCAGGCCAGCCGCGTGGCACGCTACACCGCCAGCTCGTCCATCTCGCCGAAGAGGGGCTTCTGGAGGTGGATGACGACGGCCGTTACCTGCCGGGCCTGCGGCTTCTCGATCTCGCGTCCCGCAGCTGGGCGCGCAACGAGTTCAGGCTGGTGGCCGAGCCGCATCTCGCCGCTTTGCAGAAACTGACAGGCGAAACCGTGCATCTCGGCGTCTTGCGCGGCACGTCGATCATCTATCTCGACAAGGTGGAGGGGCAGCAGCCGGTGCGCATGTACTCGCAGATCGGCAACGCCTCGCCGATCTATTGCACCGGCGTCGGCAAGGCGGCCCTGTCGATCCTGCCGCCGGAGCGGCTGAAGGCAATGCTCTCTGAATTGGAGTTCCAGCGGTTTACGCCGAACACGCACACCGCCGAAACGCTCGCGGCTGAAATGGACGAAATCCGCGATCGGGGCTGTGCCTTCGATCGCGAGGAGCACGAGGTCGGCATTCACTGCGTCGCGGCACCAATCTGGTCCGACAATCTATCTTTTATCGGTGGCGTTTCGGTCACCGGACCTGCCTACCGACTGACGATGGAGCGGCTTCAGGACTGGGCCAAACCGGTACGCGAAACGGCAGAAAACATCATGCGTGGCATGCGCATCGGGCTCGGTCCGCGTCGGTGATTAGAGCCTGTCGGGCAAAGAAATATCGAGCGCACGCTAATTGTGAGCCTGATATTGAGATTTTCTGACGAATCATCACAATTGGTACTCGTCAACCCCCCATACTGGGGTGTATGTGCTGGTAGAAGCGTGGCGGCCGTGCAATCTAGGGCGGTGCACGAACAAGCCGCGACCTGCCTCAACATGAAACTCGAGTTGAACACATAAATGACATCACCGTTGCAAGAATCTTCCGTGGACGTCTACGTTAACGAAATTGGTGGGCTGAAGACCCAATTCGATATTTTCCGCTTCATGAAGAGAGTTACTGAAGCCTACCGTTCGCGCGCTTTCATGGTGTTCAACCTCCCGCAATCCACCGCCTCCGAGCTGCAGAGCAGCACGGTGATCTCGAGCTGGCCCGTCGAACTCATGGCCGCTTACGACCATGAGCGACTGGTAACCAACAGTCCCGTCATGCGGCGGCTGAGAACCTCGACGGCGCCCTTTTATAACGACATCTCGGAAACCAAGGTCGAGCGTAGCGATGGCAAGGGAGGCATAGTTACCGCATTGTTCGAGCGCTTCCGGATGGTGCGCTGCGCCTACTTCCCGACCCACGAACCGTCAGGCAGCCGCGGCGCCATTTCATTCTCGGGTGACCGCGAGGCGTTCACCCCGGAAGAGATGCGCGAGCTGCACTATATCTCGATCCACGTTTATGACCGCCTGGCGGAGATCCGCAGCTTCGACAACCGCGTTACCGACGCGCTGACGGATCGCGAGATCGATTGCCTCAACTGGACGGCGGCCGGCAAGACCAGCGTCGAGATCGCCGATATCCTCGGGCTGTCCGAGCATACCGTGAACCATTACCTGAACCGCGCCACCAAGAAGCTCGATACCGTCAACCGCACCCAGGCGGTCGCCAAGGCGCTGCGCATCGGGCTTATCAAGTAGTCTGCTTAAAGACGTGATTAAATTGCAGGCGCTCTGATGAAAACGCGCCTAAAATCGCGTCAGAGGCAGGCTTGAAACCTGGATGATCTGCCCGATTCCGTGGCTTTCGCGGCAATTTCGCAGTTGGCACGGTTTCTGCCTCCTTATTTCCAGCTGGTCCAGAGGGGGCCTTGTAACGACGCCGATAAACTGGCGCGACCTGCATTCGCCGCCGATCTCGAAGACGCCTCGCGCTTTGAGATCGGCGGCGGTGTTGCTTTTGGGATACGTCCGATGCGGCTCGGTGCATGAGCGCAGGTTCCCCGTTTCTTTTCGCTGGCCTTTTATCCTGATTGCTCTAGTTCCGGGGATGCATCGGAACGTCGTTGTGCCATCAGGGCGGAAGCCCGGCGGACTTGATGGCAAAACGGCGTTCCCGCACCTCCCACCCAATTGCCTTCGCGAGCGCCCTGGGCGCGCAACCGATTTTGTTTGGCGAAGGCGCGGCGCTCCTCTATTTAGAGTGCCGATAAAGGCAGTGAGGATGGAATGACCGGCGTTACCAAGGAACAGGTTCTCGAAACCCTGCGGACAGTCCGCGGTCCCGATCTCGAGCATGATATCGTCGAGCTCGGCATGGTTTCCGATGTCTTCATTTCCGACGGCAAGGTCTATTTCTCGATCACCGTGCCCGCCGAACGCGCCAAGGAACTGGAGCCGCTCCGTCAGGCAGCCGAGCGCGTCATTCGCGAAATGCCCGGCGTCAACGGCGCGCTCGTCGCGCTCACCGCCGACAAGAAGGGCGGTTCGGCCAATGCACCTGTGTCGCGCCCGCAGCCGCAGGCCGGCCACGGCCATCATGGTCACGCTCACGCGCAACAGCCGCAGCAGCCCCGCGCCGGCAAGATCGGCGTTCCCGGCATCGGGGCGATCGTCGCCGTCGCATCCGGCAAGGGCGGCGTCGGCAAATCGACCACGGCAGTCAATCTGGCGCTCGGCCTGCAGGCCAATGGTCTCAAGGTCGGCATACTCGACGCCGACATTTACGGCCCCTCCATGCCGCGCCTCCTGAAGATCTCCGGCCGCCCGACGCAGATCGACGGCCGCATCATCAATCCCATGGAAAATTACGGTCTCAAGGTCATGTCCATGGGCTTCCTCGTCGACGAGGAAACCGCGATGATCTGGCGCGGGCCGATGGTGCAGTCCGCATTGATGCAGATGCTGCGCGAAGTCGCCTGGGGCGAACTCGACGTCCTCGTGGTCGATATGCCGCCCGGCACCGGCGACGCGCAACTCACCATGGCCCAGCAAGTGCCGCTCGCCGGCGCCGTTATCGTCTCGACGCCGCAGGATCTGGCGCTGATCGATGCCCGCAAGGGCCTCAACATGTTCAAGAAGGTGGAAGTCCCCGTTCTCGGCATCATCGAGAACATGAGCTACTTCATCGCGCCCGATACCGGCACGCGCTACGATATCTTCGGCCATGGCGGCGCCCGCAAGGAAGCCGAGCGCATCGAGGTGCCTTTCCTCGGTGAAGTGCCGCTCACCATCAACATCCGCGAGACCTCGGATGCGGGGACGCCGCTGGTCGCCTCCGAGCCGAACGGTATCGTCGCCGGCATCTATAAGGACATCGCCGCCAAGGTCTGGCAGCAGCTGAACGGTCAGCCGCAGCGCGATGCGCCGGCGATCGTTTTCGAATGAGCGCTGCGCGCCGCGGGACTCCGGAATGCGGAGGAAATAGGGTCAAACAGGGCAGTTCACGTAAGATGTCTTGATTCTTTCGCTGCTTTCCGTCATATGGCGCGCCGTCGCCATGCGTGCGATTGTGCGAATGCTCGTTGATGGCCAGCCCCTTTGGGGATCTGCGCCACCTGCATGTCCGGAGTTATCTTGTCGGTCCAAGGATTGGTGACTGCGATGCGGTTGAGCATGATGCGCATGCGGGATGATGCCCGCTGCGTCAGGAGTCTTATGAAGTTTCAGTCGATCGGGATCGCGGCGGCCGCCAACGCAGCCGAACCTTGGAGTAATGCCAGGTGATCACGGCTTACTGCTCCAACTGCACGTCCATCCCGCTGACGGACTTCTCCGGCGAGCGCAAGCTGCCCGACGATGTCGTCTGGATCGACATGATCGAGCCGACCCGCGACGAAGAGCGCTTCGTCGAAAGCGCGCTCGGCATCGAAGTCCCGACCCGCGAGGACCTGAAGGACATCGAGCCTTCGGCACGCCTTTACACCGAAAACGATGCCGTCTTCATGACCGCCTCGCTGGTCTGGAAGGCCGAGACCGATGCCCCGACCTTGACCGATGTCGCCTTCATCCTCGTCGGCAAGCGCCTCGTCACCATCCGTTACGCGCAGCCGAAGTCCTTCTCGCTGTTCATCGCCGCGCTCCATCGGGTGCCGGAACAGTGGCGCAGCGGCGCGGCCCTGCTCGCCAAGCTGTTCGAGACCGTGATCGACCGCACCGCCGAAATCCTCGAGATCTCCGTTGCCCGCATCGACATTCTCTCCCAGCACGTCTTCGGCGACCGTGCCAGGAAAGTGCGCAAGCCCGCCAACTATCTGGAAGAGAAGCTGCGCGACATCGCCGCGCATCATCGGCTGGTGAGCAAGGTGCGCGACAGTCTCGCTTCGCTGTCGCGGCTGATGACCTTCTTCTATAATGTCGACGCCGTTCAGAAGGACCGGGCGACCAAGGAGCTCTGCAAGACGGTATCGCGCGATATCCAGTCGCTCTCCGAGCACGCATCCTATATCGCCGGCAACATCACCTTCCTGCTCGATGCCTCGCTCGGCCTGATCAACATCGAGCAGAACTCGATCATCAAGATTTTTTCGATCGCTTCGGTTGTGTTCTTGCCGCCGACGCTGGTCGCCTCCATCTATGGTATGAATTTTGAATTCATGCCGGAACTGCATTTCGCCCAGGGCTATCCCTATTCGCTCGGGCTGATGCTGATTTCCGCCGTCATCCCCTTCTTCTTTTTTCGATGGAAAGGCTGGCTCTGAAGAGCCTGGTTTCATTTCATGCACGAAGGCAGCCATTCACACGACCAGCATATGAGCCCGCGCAAGCTCTTCTATCTCGCGCTGGGTTCGGTCGGCGTCGTCTACGGCGATATCGGCACCAGCCCGCTCTACGCGTTTCGCGAAGCGCTGAAGCCTGTCGCCGCCGATGGCTTGACCCGTTTCGAGGTCATCAGCGTCGTCTCGCTGATGATCTGGGCGCTCACCATCATCGTCACCATCAAATATGTGCTGCTGCTGCTGCGCGCCGATAACGAAGGCGAAGGCGGCACGCTGTCGCTGCTGGCGCTGCTGCTGAAGACGGCCAACGGCCATACCGCGCTGCTGATGACGCTCGGCCTCGTCGGCGCGGCACTCTTTCTCGGCGACGCGATGATCACCCCGGCGCTGTCGGTGCTCTCGGCCGTCGAAGGTCTGAAGCTGGTCGCGCCATCGCTGAGCAGCTACATCGTGCCGATCTCGGTCGCCATCCTGGCGGTGCTGTTTGCCGTCCAGTCGCGCGGCACCGGCACCATGGCGCGCTACTTCGGCCCGATCACCGCACTCTGGTTCATCGTGCTCGCCATCGTCGGTATCTCCCATATTTCCGACGACTTTGGCATTCTTGCCGCGTTCAATCCCTATTACGCCGTGAGCTTTCTGATGCATGAGGGCTTCTTCGGCGTGATCGTACTCGGCGCCGTGTTCCTGACGCTGACGGGCGCGGAAGCGCTTTATGCCGACCTCGGCCATTTCGGCCGCCGCCCCATCCAGTGGGCATGGTTCGTGCTGGTCTTCCCGGCGCTGGCGCTCAACTATCTCGGCCAGGGCGCGCTGGTGCTCGGCAATCCGCACGCCATGTCCGACCCCTTCTACCTGATGTTCCCGAAGTGGGCGCTGCTGCCGGCCGTGATCCTAGCCACCGCCGCCACCATCATCGCCAGCCAGGCAGTCATCACCGGCGCCTTTTCGCTGATCCGCCAGGCGATCAACCTGGGCTTCCTGCCGCGCATGGAAATCCTCTTCACCTCGGAGACCAATACCGGGCAGATCTTCGTCCCGTCGGTCAACCTCCTGCTGTTCCTCGGCGTGATCTTCCTCGTCATCTCGTTCGGAAGTTCGGATTCGCTCTCGACCGCCTACGGTATTTCCGTCACCGGCGCGATGGTCGTGACATCGATCATGGCCTTCGAATTCGTCCGCGCCCGGTGGAACTGGTCGGCCCTGACGGCGACAGCGGTGCTCGCGCCGCTCTTCGTTCTGGAACTGATCTTCCTCGGCGCCAACCTGATCAAGATCCACGATGGCGGCTATATCCCCGTCCTGATCGCAACCGCCTTCGTCGTCGTCATGTGGACGTGGCGTCGCGGCTCGGCGCTGCTGATGGAAAAGACCCGCCACACGGATATTCCGCTGGCCTCGTTCATCAGTTCGATCGAGCGCAAGAGCGATCACTCGCCGGCGCACGTGCCGGGCACGGCGATCTTCCTCACCAGCGATCCGGAATCCGCCCCGGCAGCATTGCTTCACAATCTGAAGCACAACCACGTCCTGCACGACAAGAACGTCATCCTGACGATCCGTACCGTCAACAAGCCGCGCGTGCCGAGTGCCGATCGCTACAAGGTCGAGCAGATCTCCGAGCGCTTCTCGCGTGTGGAACTGCTGTTCGGCTTCATGGAATCGCAGAATGTCTCGCAGGCGCTGGCGACCTTGCGCAAGACCGGCCTGAAGTTCGACATCATGTCGACCTCATTCTATCTCGGACGCCGCAAGCTGGTGCCGGATGCGAAGTCGGGCATGCCTTATTGGCAGGACCGCCTCTATATCGCGCTCGCCAATGCCGCTGCGAACCCCTCGGATTACTTCCGGCTTCCCGCCAACCGCGTGGTCGAACTCGGCTCCCACGTCATCATCTGACCGCATCGTTTTCAAAAAGCCCGGCCATCGCGCCGGGCTTTGTGCGTCTTTCGTAAAATACAAGTTGCTCATGGAGCTTTCTGGGGCAGCGCATTAACCAAGCATCAAGGTTAATGAGAGATTTTTGACGGCATGTTCATGCGTCCCATGCCGGAGTCTGGTTTTGCGTCGAAATATCCGTTCACGTGGCAAGCTGCGTGTCTTGCTTCAGAGATGGAGCTCTCCCGCTCTCTTCGGTATCTGCGGGTGGCTCGTATTCCCGACCATGGCATCTCATGCCGATCTCGCGGCTCTGCTCGCCGGCCTTGACCACGGGGGCGAAAACTGGCGCATGGTGATGACCAATTCGCCGGCCGGCTCCATTCATCAGGCCGAACTCACCTTCACCGACCCGACCGTGACGGGCGCGATATCAGCCGGCGCCGGCATGGTGCTGCCCGATGGCCGCAAGGTCGCCTTCATGGCCAGGGACAAGGGCCACGAAAACACCGAGGACGAAGATCGCGTCAACCGTGGGCAGAAGAAGGGCAGGGTGGTCGCCGTCGAGCGCGTGCAGCCGCCAAAGGATTTCTCCGCCGGCTCCATCCTTCAGCGCACGCAGCTTCTCTTCGAACCGAAGTTCAATCTCAAGGACAGGTCCGCCTTCGTGAAGCCGAAGATCCGCGGCAAGGAAATCGAGATCGCCACCGCTTTCTACAAAAAGGAAGCGCCGAAGCTCGATCGCGGCGTTTCGCCGATGCTGGCCGATCTCGTGACCAGCCAGAAGGCTGACGTGCTGGCGACGGCATTCGCGCCCGCGGCACCCGACTATGCCCGCCAGTCGCCCTTCGATTCCATCCTGACCGAGAACAAGGACGACGGCCGCTTCGTGCCGCAGATCGGCCCCAAGGATCATGCCTGGGCCGCAAGCGTGCTGCCGCCCACCGTCTTTTCCGCCGCCGAGCAGCAGTGCCTCGCCTCCGGCATCTATTTCGAGGCCCGCGGCGAAACCGTGAAGGGCCAAGCGGCGGTGGCGCAGGTCATTCTCAACCGCGTCCGCAACCCGGCCTATCCCAAGACCATCTGCGGCGTCGTCTACCAGAATGAGGACTGGCGCAACCGCTGCCAGTTCTCCTTTGCCTGCGATGCCATCAAGGACCGCATCAACTCGCAATATCACTGGCGCATCGCCCGCGAAGTGGCGATGGCGGTCACCGCGGGCAAGATCTGGTTGCCGCAGGTTGGTTCGGCGACTCACTATCATGCAGTCTATGTCCGCCCGAAGTGGGCGAAGACGATGGAAAAGGTTGGTCGCATCGGTCTGCACGTCTTCTATCGCACCTATGGCGGCGGCTGGAGCTGATCCAAAAAGCCGATCCGCGACGGTTTTCCTGCCCGAGAACCGCCGCCCGGCGCGGATTCTTTCCACTGAATCCGTCCCGCGCCGGATAAATCGACCTAAGCATATGTTTCTGATCAGTTATTTTATGGCTGGACATCAGGTGCCTACGCCTTGACTATGCTTTTTGCTAAAACTATGTTGCGCGCGACTTCAAAGCGGGCCGGAAGGCTCTTTCGCCTTGGGGTCGTTGTCCGGAAAACCGGGGTAGCGGCATAACGGACGGCGGCAGGCGGAGGAGAGCATGATGGCGGATGACCGCGAGGAGAGTCTAGAAGAGCGCCGTGCGCAATTGGGAGCGAAACTCGCGACCAGGCGCATCGAAGCGGGGAAGGACGAGGCCGACGAGGCCCGCGCCGAGGTAAGTCGCAAAGGCTACGCCCAGGCGATGAAGCTTTCGAGCGAGTTCATTTCCGCCGTCGTCGTCGGCGCCGTCTTGGGCTATCTCTTCGACCGTTTTGTCGGCACTGCGCCTTGGGGGTTGATGGTTCTTCTTCTTCTTGGATTCGGTGCTGGCGTGTTGAACGTTATGCGCGCGGCTGGAAAGGTGTCGAAACCGAGCCCGGCCAGTCGCAGCGACGACAATAAATAGGGCGGACGCTCCGGCGTTCGATCCAGTGCAGAGCTCCCGTGTCATGCGGGCCAAAGATAGAGAGAACAAGCGGTGTCTAACGATCCGACCCATCAGTTCCTGATCCAGAAGATTGTGCCGATCGAAGTCGGTGGAATTGATTTCTCGTTTACGAATGCATCGCTGTTCATGGTGGCTTCCGCGGCCGTTGCCGCCGGCTTCCTGTATTTCTCGACCTCGAACCGCGCCATCGTGCCGGGCCGTTCGCAGTCCGTCGCCGAAATGTCCTACGAGTTCATCGCGGGCATGCTGAAGGAAGGCGCCGGCACCAAGGGAATGAAGTTCTTCCCGCTGGTCTTCTCGCTCTTCATGTTCGTGCTGACGGCAAACCTGCTCGGCATGTTCCCTTACTTCTTCACCATCACCAGCCAGATCATCGTTACCTTTGCTCTCGCTTTGCTCGTCATCGGCACGGTTCTGGTCTACGGCTTCTACAAGCACGGCTTCGGCTTCCTGAACGTGTTCATTCCGCAAGGGGTGCCCGGATTGCTGCTGCCGCTGGTCGTCGCGATCGAAATCATCTCCTTCCTGTCCCGGCCGATTTCGCTCTCCGTTCGTCTTTTCGCGAACATGCTGGCTGGCCACATCACCCTCAAAGTGTTCGCGGGCTTCGTTGCCTCGCTGGGAGCGCTGGGTGCCGTGGGTATCGGCGGAGCCGTTCTTCCCCTCATCATGACGGTCGCCCTGACCGGTCTCGAGTTCCTCGTCGCCTTCCTCCAGGCTTACGTCTTCGCGGTACTGACTTGCATGTACCTCAACGACGCGATCCATCCGGGTGGCCACTAAGGGATACCGACATTGACGCCTTTCCGGCGTCAGTCAAATCGCCGCAACACAACCATTTCAAAGGAGTTCAACATGGAAGCGGAAGCAGCAAAGTTCATCGGTGCAGGTCTGGCTTGCTTTGGTATGGCCGGTACGGCTCTCGGCCTCGGCAACATCTTCGGCAGCTACCTCTCGGGTGCTCTGCGCAACCCGTCTGCCGCTGACAGCCAGTTCGGCCGTCTGGTATTCGGCTTCGCCGTTACGGAAGCTCTGGGCATCTTCTCGCTGCTCGTCGCTCTCCTCCTGCTCTTCGCCGTTTAATTTCGGCGCATTGAAGGATCACGGCCTGCGGACCGCAAGCCGTGATCCTTTGCATTTGCAGTACACCTGGAGGTGAGCATGTTTTTTGTGACCCCGGCTTACGCTCAAGAAGCCCCGGCGGGAACCGCAGAAACTGGTGCAACGACCGGTACCGATACGCATGCTGCCCCGGCCGCAGGCGAGGTCCACACCGAGACTGGCGTGCCAGCCGAACACCATGGCGGTGTGTTTCCGCCTTTCGATTCGACGACCTTCGCATCGCAGCTCCTGTGGCTGGCGATCACGTTTGGCGTCTTCTTCGTGCTCATGCAAAAGGTCATCGCACCGCGCATCAGCGGTATCCTCGATCAGCGCCACACGCGCATCAGCCAGGATATCGACGAGGCAGGCCGCCTGAAGGCGGAAGCCGACGCAGCCGTTGCGACCTATGAAGCCGAACTTGCCGAAGCCCGTGCGAAGTCGAACGCGATCGGCACGGCCGCCCGCGACGCCGCCAAGCTGAAGGCCGAAGCCGACCGCAAGGCTATTGAAGCCAATCTTTCGGAGAAGCTGAAGGCAGCCGAAGGCCGCATCGCCGAAATCAAGGCGAAGGCATTCAGTGACGTCGGCACGATCGCCGAGGAAACCGCGACCGCCGTCGTCGAACAGCTCATCGGCGGCACCGCTGCCAAGGCTGATGTCGCCGCTGCCGTCGCAGCCGCCAAGAAGGGAGCTTGATCGATGGAATTTGCACTGGACGCAACATTCTTCGCATTCGTTGGCCTCGTCCTGTTCCTGGCGCTGGTGGTTTACCTCAAGGTTCCGGGCATGATGGCCAAGTCGCTCGACGACCGCGCCGATCAGATCCGCAACGAACTCTCCGAGGCCAAGCGCCTGCGCGAAGAGGCCCAGCACCTGCTGGCCGAATATCAGCGCAAGCGCAAGGAAGCCGAGGCTGAAGCCGCCAATATCGTGGCTGCCGCCGAGCGCGAAGCGGAAATGTTCACCGCCGAAGCCAAGAAGAAGACGGAAGAATTCGTCGCCAACCGCACTGCGGTTTCCGAGGCGAAGATCAAGCAGGCGGAAGCCGACGCGATGAAGCAGGTTCGTTCTGCTGCCGTCGATCTGGCGATCGCTGCTGCTGAATCCGTTCTGGCGAAGAAGGCCGATGCGAAGGTTCAGTCCGAACTCTTCAGCAACGCGCTGGGCCAGGTGAAGACCCGCCTCAACTAACGTTGTCGCACTGCTTTTTAAGAACCCCGCTTCGGCGGGGTTTTTTCGTTTCGGGATGGGCGTTTGCGATGGGCGAGGCAGGCGAGCGTTCACTCGCCTTCGATGACGAGCGTCTTCTTCAGCGGCCGGAACGACATGCGATGAAGCGGGCAGGGGCCGTGCTGCTCGATGCCGGCCCGATGCTGGGCGGTGCCGTAGCCGGCATGCGCAGCGAAGCCATAGGCGGGGAAGATGAGATCGGCGCGCGCCATCATCCGGTCGCGGGTGACCTTGGCGACGATCGAGGCGGCGGCAATGGAGACCGAGCGCGCATCGCCCTTGACGACCGCCTGGCCGGGGCATTCGAGCCCGGGAGGCACGTCGAGCCCGTCGGTGAGCACGTAGCTCGCCGGAATGGCGAGGCCCATGATCGCCCGTCGCATGGCGTCGAGGCTCGCCTTGCGGATATCGGTGTCGTCGATGCGCGTGGACGAGGAGGAGGCGATGGCGACCGTGGCGGTCGCAAGGATCTGAACGAACAGTTCTTCCCGCTTCTGCGCCGAAAGCTGCTTGGAATCGTTCAGTCCCTCGGGAATGCGCTTCGGGTCGAGAATGACCGCTGCGGCGACGACGGGACCGGCGAGCGGCCCCCGACCGGCTTCATCGGCACCGGCAACCGGCCAGTGGCCGGCCTTGCGCGCCTTCAGCTCGAGCCGGAAATCCGGCACCAGCGGGACATCTTCGAAGAGCATAGGAGAATCGGGTGGCGTGCGACGTTTCATGCGGCTGAACCTCGCACGCCAACCCGATTTCCTGCAAGTCCCCGGATAGGGCGGCACACCGGGGACTTGAGCGCGGACGGGCAGGGCAGCCGTCCGCGAAGCTGAGGCATGTCTCCCGAAAGTGGTCACCGGTTTCGGGATAAAGACATGCTGAGAAAATCAGAGCAGCGACAGCTGCACGCCGCTGCCATCCGGCGGCACGAAGAGATCGTCGCGAAGCGGCATGCTGCGCCTCGTCATGCCAAGCCGTTTCGTCGCCATCTCGAAGCGGCGGGAGATCTGCCAGGCATAGGGACCGGCCCCTTTCATCCGCTTGCCGAACTCCGCGTCGTAATCCTTGCCGCCGCGCATCGAGCGCACCAGCGACATGACGTGGCGGTAGCGGTCGGGATAATTCTGCAGCAGCCAGTCGCGAAACAGCGGCGAAACCTCAAGCGGCAGGCGCAGGATGACATATCCGGCCTCGGTGGCGCCGGCGGCCTGCGCCGCGTCCAGAATGCGCTCCAGCTCGTGATCGTTCAGCGCCGGGATCATCGGCGCCGCCATGACGGATGTCTGTACGCCGGCCTCGGCCAGCGCCCGAATGGCTTCAAGCCGCCGCGTCGGCGTCGAGGCGCGCGGTTCCATCGTCCGTGCCAGCTTGCGGTCGAGCGTCGTCACCGACAGCGACGCCCGCACGAGGTTGCGCTTTGCCATGCTCTCCAGGATATCGAGATCCCGCATGATCATCGCCGACTTGGTGACGATGGAGACGGGATGATTGGCCCTGTCCAGCACCTCGAGGATCTGCCGCATCACGCGCCACTCCTTCTCGATCGGCTGGTAGGGATCGGTATTGGTGCCGATCGCGATCACCCGCGGCTTGTAGCCCGGCTTTGCCAGTTCCCGCTCGAGAAGCCTGGCGGCATCCGGCTTGGCGAACAGTTTTGCCTCGAAGTCGAGGCCCGCCGAAAGCCCCATATAGGCGTGCGTGGGCCGCGCGAAGCAGTAGATGCAGCCGTGCTCGCAGCCGCGATAGGGGTTGATCGAACGGTCGAACGGGATGTCGGGCGATTCATTGCGGGTAATCGCCGTGCGCGGCTTCTCGATCTGTACTTCGGTCCTGAATGGCGGCAGGTCTTCCAGCGATTCCCAGCCGTCGTCATAGACCTCTCGGCGCAGCGGCTCGAATCGGCCGCTCGGGTTCAGCCCGGCTGCCCGGCCACGACGACGGTCCACCTCGATCCTGAGACCGGAAGAAACGATCATTGCGTCGGCAATATCCGCCGTATTGGCAGGCGCAAACGCGGCCTGCCCTGCAAGGGACTGTTCGTTCATTGGATTCTCCACCGACGGAAACGTTGTGCGCCCGTCCGTTCTTGTGATTAGATTCCTATCGCCAAAAAGAGAACAATACAAGAACAAAAATGGAGAACATCGCCGCTGGAAAAATTTTGTGCGCCGCTCTATGAATAGGCAATGTTGACGGTTTTACTTGAGTGCCACGATCAGGAACCTGAGCTGGCGCAGACACTATCGGTATTGGTGGCAGGTGCGGTCGAGGGCCTCGTGTGCGACGTCGTCGTGCTGGATCACGGATCTCGCGACGGCACCTCGCGCGTGGCCGATGCCGCCGGCTGCCGCTTTCACCAGCAGTGGGATATCAAGGACGTGCTGCGCTCGGCGCGCGGCGAATGGCTGCTTTTCGTCGAGCCCGGCGCCCGTCCGCAGAGCGGCTGGATCGACGAGATCGCCGAATATGTGTCGCTGAACAAGACACCCGCCCGCTTCACCGCCTCGCGCGGCTATCGCCGCCCGTTCTTTCGCCGCATCGGCCGCTCCACGCCGCCGCTGGAGCTTGGCTATCTCGTGTCGAAGAAACAGGCGATCGCGGCCGCGAGGAACGGCATGCGGCTGGCGGAATTCGTCAAGGGCCAGAAGCTGCGCAAGCTCTCCAGCGAGCTGATCCCCTCCTGGGTCGCCCGCGCCGCGCGCTAAGCGGGCAGGGGAAGGCTCAACCGCCCGCGCCGCGCTTCAGATGCTCATCGAGACGCGGCATGATCTCCACGAAATTGCAGGGCATGTGGCGGTAGTCGAGCTGCGCCTTCAATATGCCGTCCCAGGCGTCCTTGCAGGCACCGGGGGAGCCTGGCAGCACGAAGATAAATGTCGCGTTGGCGACGCCAGCCATGGCGCGAGACTGGATCGTCGACGTCCCGATCTTGTCGTAGGAGATGCGGTGGAACACTTCCGAGAAGCCGTCCATCCGTTTCTCGAACAGCGGTTCCAGCGCCTCGGGCGTCACGTCGCGGCCGGTAAAGCCGGTGCCGCCGGTGGTGATGACGACGTCGATGCCGTCGGTCTCGGTCCATGCCTTTACGCGCGAAAAGATCGCCTGCCGGTCATCCGGCACGATCGCGCGGTCCATCAGCCGGTGCCCGGCCTCGGTGATCCGTTGCGCCAACGTATCGCCGGAGCGGTCGTCGGCGGCCGTGCGCGTGTCCGAAATGGTGAGAACGGCGATGCCGACCGGAATGAACGGCCGCTGCTCGTCAAGACCTGCCATGTTCCTCTCCGTCCATGTTCTCTCCGGGAATGGTTTCCGTAGCCTGGAAATACCAGTCCGGCCGCTGCCTGTGAAGCATGACCGCAGCCGCCTCTGCCAGCTCGAATGATTGGAATAGCCCGAAGCAGGTCGCACCGGAGCCGGACATGCGCACGAGGTCGGCTCCCTGTTCTGCCAGCATCGCGGAAATCTCGCCGATCTCGGGCAACAGCGCGCGCGCCGGCGGTTCCAGGTCGTTGCGCATCAAGCGGATGGTGTCGAGCCAGTGCGCGGCTCTCCCGGTCGAGAGGGGGGGATTGGTCTTGGTCCCAAGCCTGCGGAATACCTCGGGCGTGGAGACGCCCTTCAGCGGGTTGGCGAGCACCATTGCGAATTGAGGCATGTCGGCAACGGGTTCGATGAGTTCGCCGATCCCGCGCGCAATCAGCGGCGTGCTGTGAAGGCACATCGGCACGTCGGCGCCGAGGCCGAGGGCGATCTCATCCAGAACCGAAGCAGGCAGCGAAATATTCCACAGCCGCGACAGCCCGCGCAGCGTCGCCGCCGCATCCGCCGAGCCGCCGCCGATGCCCGAGGCGATCGGCAGCTTCTTCTGAAGATGGATATGAACCGGCGGCGCATCGGCTCCTGCCTGTAGCACGGCATCGCGCAGCCGGTCGCGGGCGCGGATAACCAGATTGTCCGCTCCCGCATCGCCGAGAGCGGCGCCGAAGCGCCCGGACATCTCGAAGCTGTCCTTGTCGGCGGTGCTAAATTCCAGTCGGTCTCCATGCCGGGCAAAGGTCACCAGCATGTCGAGCAGATGGTAGCCGTCGTCTCTCTGGCCCGTCACATGCAGGGCCAGATTGATCTTCGCGAACGCGTCCTCGACGATCATGCCTTTATCAGGCATGGCCTATCAGGACTTCTTGTCGGCTGGCTTCGGCTCCACCGGGGCGGGATCGGGCTGCTTCTTGTCGGCGGCCTTGGTGTCGTCGCCGTCCTGCGGCAGACCCTTCGCGATCTTTTCCTTGATCTTCGGGATTTCGGCTTCTTCCGGATCGGAGCTGAGCGCGCGGTTCCACTGGTAGACGGCCTCGAGCTTGCGACCGACGCGCCAGTAGGCATCACCGAGGTGGTCGTTGATCGTGGCGTCGCCCGCCTTGATCTGCGCCGCCTTCTCCAACTCGGTCACGGCGTCGTCGAACTTGTTGAGGCGGTAATATGCCCAGCCGAGCGAATCGATGATGTAGCCATCGTCGGGACGTAGGTCGACGGCCTTGCGGATCATCGTCAGCCCCTCATCGAGGTTCCGGTTCATGTCGATCCAGGAATAGCCGAGATAGTTCAGCACCTGCGGTTGGTCCGGGTTGAGGTCCAGCGCCTTGCGGAAGTTCGGCTCCGCCTGGTCCCACTTCTTCAGGCGCTCATAGGCGATGCCGCGCTGGAAGAACACGGTCCACGCGCCACGGCCTGGCAGCGGTCCGATGACCTCAACGGCCTTGTCGTAGTTGGCGGCCATCGCCGCATAGTCCTTGGCGTCCGAGAGAACGCTGCCATAGGCGAGATAGCTGCGCACATCCTTGGGGTCGGAGGTGATCAGGTCCTGCAGGTGCTTGCGGGCTTCCTCGATCTTGCCACCCTGCGCGAGCGCCAGGCCGAGTTGCAGCTCGGAAACGCGGCTCATCGGAGAGTTGTCAGGCACCTGGTTGTAGAGCGCGATGGCGCGGTCCATCTGGTTCTGCTTTTCCGCGATGCCGCCAAGCATGACCAGCAGGTCGGCGCTGTCGGGGTCGAGCGCCTTGGCGGTCTGCAGGTAGAGCGAAACGATATCCTCGGCGCCGTCACGGTTCAGCGCGCCGCCGATCGAAAAGAGGACGCCTGCGGCCCCCTGCTTGGCGGTCTGCACCTGCTGTTCCTGCTTCTCGCCTTTTTCGATGCTCTGGCGCAGCGCGTTGAGCGGCGCGTAATTGGCGATCAGGTTGTCGCCCACCGAGATCGCGTCCAGCGCCTTCTGCTTGTTGCCCTGCGAAGCCTCGAGGCGGGCAAGCGCGATCACCGCGCGCATGAAGGTATCGGGCGCGGTCGCGCCGCCGTCCTTGTCGAGAACGGCATCGTTGAGGTTCTGGCGGGCGGCCTTGATGTCGCCGTTGACGATGGCGATGGCGCCGGCATTGTACGACTTGAAGATGCCGACCCAATCCGGGCCCTTGATCTTCTGCGCCATGGCCAGCGCTTCCTTGCCGCGGCCGGCGCCGAGGCGTGCCCAGGCAGCCAGAAGGTCGTTCATCATCCGGTCGAGATCATTGGGACCGTTGTATTTCAGAAGCGTTTCGGCGCTCTTGAACTCGCCGCGGCGAACGGCGTCCATGCTGCGCACGATCGTGGTGATGCGCTCGACCGACGAATCCTTCTTCAGGTCGTTGGCGTATTTCACGCCATCCTGGATGTCGCCGTTGAGCAGCAGCGAGATCATCAGCCGCTGGCGGATCTCGGGATTGCCAGGCTCGAACTGCAGCGCCTTCTTATAGAGCTCGATCGCCGTTTCATAGTCGTGGTCGACATCGGCGGTGCGGGCCGCGAGAAAGGCGCCGGCGAAGCTGTCGACGCTGTCGGGGTCGAACATCACGGTCGCGGCGGCATCGGCCGGCTTGGCCGCGTCTTCGGCATTCGCGCCACCGAGCGCTGCCAGCGATAGGACCGCTGCCAAGGCTGCGCTCGAAAGAAGACGGATGGCACGTGTCTGCCGCATTAGAAAACCTCTCTCACAGGGCAGCCGGCCTCGCCCGACTGCAAAATCAGTAGAATGACTGATTCACAACAGGATGGCTTTTTTGAAGCGGCCCCGCAATAAAATCAGCCGCGATCCGTGACCGTCGATTAGTTGACGCGCTCGATGCAGAAGTCGATGACTTCCATCAGGGCCGATTTCCATGCCGTGTCGGGAAGCGGCGCGAGGGCATCCCGCGCGATCGTTCCGTAATGCACGGCCCTGCCGATCGTGTCGTTCAGCGTGCCGTACTTTGTGATCAGGCCGAGAGCCCGTTCCAGGTTCTGGTCGCTGCTCTCGCCACCCTCGATCGCCTTGCGCCAGAATGCGCGCTCTTCCTCGGTACCGCGGCGGTAGGCAAGGATGACTGGCAGCGTGATCTTGCCTTCGCGGAAGTCGTCGCCGACATTCTTGCCGAGATCGGCAGCCTTGCCGCCGTAATCCAGCACGTCGTCGACCAGCTGGAAGGCCAGCCCAAGGTTCATGCCGTAGGACTTCATGGCGTTGCGTCCGGCCTTGCCGGCATCCGCCACGATCGGGCCGACTTCGGCGGCCGCTGCAAAAAGCGCCGCCGTCTTGGCGCGGATGACCGAGAGATAGTCGTCCTCGGTGGTCTCCATGTTCTTGGCGACCGAAAGCTGCAGCACTTCGCCTTCCGCGATCACACAAGCAGCGGAAGAGAGAACGTCGAGCGCATCGAGCGAGCCGACATCGACCATCATGCGGAAGGCCTGGCCGAGCAGGAAGTCGCCGACCAGAACGCTTGCCTGGTTGCCCCAGATCATCCGGGCCGTGGATTTGCCGCGGCGCAGGTCGCTTTCATCGACGACATCGTCGTGCAGAAGCGTCGCCGTGTGCATGAACTCGACCGCGGTCGCCAGCTTGATGTGGTTTTCGCCCTTGTAGCCATAGAGCACGGAAGAGGCGAGCGTCAGCATCGGGCGCAGGCGCTTGCCGCCGGACGAGATCAGATGGTTCGCCACTTCGGGGATCATCTGCACGTCTGAACCGGCCTTCGAAAGGATCAACTGGTTGACCCGCTCCATGTCTGCCTTGGTTAGATCCACCAAAGGCTTGACGGATGCCAGTTTGTTTTTGCTTTCTTCAAGCGGTATGACCACGCCCAACGACCCGGACTCCTGTTCACTCATTGTTTTTGACAATAGAAAGGGGCGGCTTGAGCGGCAAGAGGCGAAATTGCCACGTCGCGTAAATTTGAAAGGGATTTCACGGCAAATGCATGAACTTATCCGAGCCAACGATCCCGTTCTGCTCTCCTTCGCGGAAAGCCTGATGAAGGATGCCGGCATCCATTGCTTCATCGCCGACCAGGGCATGAGCATCCTGGAAGGCTCGCTCGGCATGCTGCCGCGCCGCCTGCTCGTCGAGGACGATCAGGCCGATCGCGCCCGCCGCATCCTCATCGACGCCGGTCTTGGCGACGAACTGCGCGAACGGAAGTGAGCGACGCCGTGACCAGCGAGCCGACGCCCGTGACCGAAACCGTCGACGCCTTCCACCGCGGCGGTTTTCACATTCTTCAGCCGAAGGGCAGGGGCCATCGCTCCGGGATGGACGCCATGCTGCTTGCAGCGCTCGTAGACGATGACCGTGCGATCAAGGTCGCCGATCTCGGCGCCGGCGCCGGTGCCGCGGGTCTCGCCGTTGCCTCGCGGCTGCCGAAGGCCGAGGTCGTGTTGTTCGAGCGTTCCGCCGAGATGGCCGACTATGCCCGCCGCAGTCTCGATCTCAAGGAAAACGCCCACATATTGGGCCGCGTCACTGTCATCGAGGCGGATGTGACGCTGAAGGCCAAAGCGCGCAACGATGCAGGCCTGATCGACGAAAGCTTCAATCATGTCATCCTCAACCCGCCCTTCAACGATCCCGGCGACCGCAAGACGCCGGATGCGCTGAAGGCCGAGGCGCATGCGATGACCGAGGACCTGTTCGAAAGCTGGCTGCGCACGGCCGGCGCCATCATGATCCCCGGCGGCCAGCTGTCGTTGATTGCCCGCCCGGAATCGATCGCCGAGATCATCGACGCCTGCGGTCGTCGCTTCGGCGGCATCGAGATCACCGCCATCCACCCGCGCGAAGGCGAAAACGCCGTGCGCATCCTGGTGACCGCGATCAAGGGCTCGCGCGCCCGGCTGTCGCTGCGCGCACCGCTGATCATGCATGACGATAATCGGAGCCACAAGTTCTCCCCCTTCGTCGACGACCTCAACAATGGGCGCGCGGCCTATTCGAGGCGTTAGCCAATCACAAAATCGAACAGCAGCTTGATGTTCAGCCCGGCGATGATGATGGCGATCGTATAGGCGATGGCCGAGAGCCAACGGGGTGCCACGAGGTCGCCCATCTTCGTCTTGTTGGCGGTGAACATCACCAGCGGAAAGACCGCGAAGGAGAGCTGCAGGCTGAGCACGACCTGCGTCAGGATCAGAAGTTCGGCCGTGCCCGCGTCGCCATACCAGATGGTCACGAAGCCGGCCGGCACGATGGCGATGGCGCGGGTGATCAACCGCCGGATCCAGGGCTGCAACCGGATCTTCAGGAACCCTTCCATGATGATCTGCCCGGCCATGGTGGCCGTCACCGTCGAGTTCAGGCCGCAGCATAAGAGCGCGATACCGAACAGCGTCGGCGCCAGCGCAAGACCGAGCAGCGGCGCCAGCAGCGACGAGGCTTCGCCGAGTTCGGCAACGTCGGTGCGTCCATTGGCATGAAAGGCGGCGGCCGCCAGGATCAGGATCGAGGCATTGATCAGAAGCGCGAAGCAGAGCGCCACGGTGGAATCGATCGTCGCATAGGTCAGCGCCTCGCGCTTTTCCGGCAGGCTGTGGCCGTAGTCGCGGGTCTGCACGATGCCCGAATGCAGGTAGAGATTATGCGGCATGACCGTGGCGCCGAGAATGCCGAGCGCCAGATAGAGCATCTCCGGATTGGAGACGATCTCGGTCGTCGGGAAGAAGCCGCGGATCACTTCGCCCCACTGCGGATCGGCCATGAAGATCTGCACGCCGAAGCAGACGGTGATGATCCCGAGCAGCGCGATCACGAAGGCCTCGACGAAGCGGAAGCCGATCTTCTGCAGATAGAGGATGAGGAAGACGTCGAGCGCGGTGATGAGGACGCCGAGTTCGAGCGGAATGCCGAACAGCAGGTGGAGGCCGATGGCCGTGCCGATCACCTCGGCGATATCGGTGGCGATGATCGCGATTTCGGCGAACAGCCAGAGCGGGATCGACACCCAGCGCGGGAAGGCGTCGCGACAGGCCTGCGCCAGATCACGGCCGGAGCCGATGGCAAGGCGTGCGCAAAGCGATTGCAGCACGATCGCCATCAGGTTGGACAAGAGCGCCACCGTCAGCAGCGTATAGCCGAACTTCGAGCCGCCGGCGAGCGATGTCGACCAGTTGCCGGGGTCCATGTAGCCGACGGCCACCAGATATCCGGGGCCGACGAATGCGATGGCGCGGCGCCAGCGCGAGGCGTGCTTCTGTGTTCCGATCGAACGGTGGACATCGGCAAGCGAGGCCTCCTCGCGCTCGTGGCGCCAGCCCGTCTTGGCCTTCGGTGTCATAATGTCCATGCAGCATCCGCCTGTTTTATCGATAGAAGCAATATGGCCGATTAGAATGATAATGCAAGTCATTCGCAACAAGAAACTTTGCGCGCAGTTGTTTTGCGTCTCGCCCATTGCGTTTGCCGTTGTGACGCATACATGGAGGTGACGTTTCACGCAGCCTATACGAAGGAATGGGAATGGCCGGATTTTTGAGAAAATTGATGCCGAAGCGCTTCCGCAAGGAGGGCATCGTGATCCCGGTCGTCAGGCTGCAGGGCACGATCATGACCGGCGGCAGCCAGTTCCGCCCGGCGCTGAACCTTGCCTCGACCGCGCAGACGCTAGAAAAGGCCTTCGGTTTCAAGGACGCGCCCGCCGTCGCCATCTCCATCAATTCGCCCGGCGGTTCGCCCGTTCAGTCGCGGCTGATCTTCACCCGCATCCGCGAACTGGCGCGCGAGAAGCAGAAGAAGGTCATCGTCTTCGTCGAGGATGTGGCTGCCTCCGGCGGTTACATGATCGCGCTTTCGGGCGACGAGATCATCGCCGACCCCACTTCGATCGTCGGCTCGATCGGCGTCGTCTCCGGCGGCTTCGGTTTCCCCGAGCTTCTGAAGAAGATCGGCGTCGAGCGCCGCGTCTACACGGCGGGCGAAAATAAGGTGATCCTCGATCCCTTCCAGCCGGAGAAGGAAAAGGACATCGAATATCTGAAGACCCTGCAGCTGGAGATTCACCAGGTCTTCATCGCGATGGTGCGCGAGCGCCGCGCCGGCAAGCTGAAGGATGACGAGACGGTGTTTTCCGGCCTGTTCTGGACCGGGACGCGCGGCCTGGAACTCGGGCTGATCGACGGCCTCGGCGACATGCGCCAGGAACTGAAGAAGCGCTACGGCTCGAAAACCAAGCTCGAACTCGTGACCCCTGCAAGGGGGCTTTTCGGACGCCGCATTCCCGGCATATCATCATCGCTCGAAGGAGCCGCCTCCGGCTTCGCGGCCGGCCTTGTCGAGACCGCCGAAGACAGGGCATTGTGGAGCCGATACGGCCTTTGAGGCTAGGAAGACAGAAGGACGAAAACGGACGACATGCCGCAGCTTTTGATCATGGGTGTGCTCGTCCTGGGCGCCTGGCTCCTCTACCGCCGCTTCGTCGCCGAAGCGACGCGCCTTCAGGAAAGATCCCGCCGCGCCCAGAAGGAGCAGCAGACCGGAGCGATCGGCACGCTGGTGAAGGACCCGGTGACGGGAGAGTATCATTTGAAGAAGGATGAGGAGTG
Source organism: Rhizobium sp. S152 (assembly GCF_030380735.1). Taxonomy (GTDB): domain Bacteria; phylum Pseudomonadota; class Alphaproteobacteria; order Rhizobiales; family Rhizobiaceae; genus Rhizobium. Next base: position 466,149 of record NZ_JAUDRZ010000008.1, read on the forward strand.
AGGGGCGTTAGCCGCGCTCCCGAACTCGCTCCTGCCAGTTCGCGCCGCCATAGCTGACGCATAGAATGAAGACGGATTGAGCTTCGTCGTTGACAGTGAAGCAGACAACCGCCTTCTCCGATGCCGGCACGGCCCGCAAGCTGGGATAGAGGTCGCTTCGAATGCTGCCGATGTTGGGGAAGTCCGCAAGAGAACGGAGCTTACGCTCTATTTCGTTGATCTTCGTTTCAGCCACATCGTAGCCGGCATACTCGCCGACCAAAATGGTAATATCGACCAGATCGGTCTTGACCAGGGGATGGCGCGTAACCCTATACGCCATGCACCTTGGCCGCCTTCCGCTCGCGAATAAGTGTTCTTATCTCATCGAACATGGTGTCGCCGTCGAAAGGAATCCTTTGATCCTCGGGCAGTTCCGCGCGCCGTCGGATTTCGTCCGCCATTCCGGCCAACGGATCCTCGGACACACGATCAAGCATCCGCATCCGCGTCAGACCCGCGCTGATCACGTCGGATACGCTGGGGAACCGCCCGTTCTCGACAAGCTCTTCCGCATAGCGAAGATCCTCATCCGATAGGGTCACGGCGTTTTTGATATTCATTGGCCGTCTCCAAGGCAAAGCATGCCTTGTTATAAGCCAATGAACGCTGTTTGTCCTCCCTGCAAACTGTGGGGTAAGGAGATCGCAAGGCGAAACCCTTGACCCTCACCGCCGCCCGTGGCACCTGTCGCCGCATCGAACCAATTGAACGGCGACCAACCTCATGTCCGCATCCAGCATCCCCGACCATATGAACCCGAAGCGCTCGTTCCAGGCGCTGATCCTGACCCTGCACAGCTACTGGGCGGACAAGGGTTGCGCGGTGCTGCAGCCTTACGACATGGAAGTCGGCGCCGGCACGTTCCATCCGGCGACCACGCTGCGCGCGCTCGGCCCCAAGCCCTGGAAGGCCGCCTACGTGCAGCCCTCGCGCCGCCCGTCCGACGGCCGCTATGGCGAAAACCCGAACCGCCTGCAGCATTACTATCAGTACCAGGTCATCTTGAAGCCGAACCCGCCGAACCTGCAGGAGCTCTATCTCGGCTCGCTGAAGGCGATCGGGCTCGATCCGCTGCTGCACGATGTCCGTTTCGTCGAGGACGACTGGGAAAGCCCAACCTTGGGTGCCTGGGGTCTCGGCTGGGAGTGCTGGTGCGACGGCATGGAAGTCTCGCAGTTCACTTACTTTCAGCAGGTCTGCGGCCTCGAATGCTCGCCTGTCGCGGGCGAGCTTACCTACGGCCTCGAGCGTCTTGCCATGTATGTCCAGGGCGTCGACAACGTCTACGACCTGAACTTCAACGGCCGCGAAGGCGACGAGAAGATCTCTTACGGCGATGTCTTCCTGCAGGCCGAACAGGAATATTCGCGCCACAACTTCGAATTCGCCAACACCGAGATGCTGCATCGTCATTTCATCGATGCCGAGAAGGAATGCCAGGCGCTTCTCGCCGCCGGCGCACCGGGTGACAGCGATAACCACAAGCTGCACAAGTGCGTCTTCCCGGCCTACGACCAGTGCATCAAGGCCAGCCATGTCTTCAACCTCTTGGACGCGCGCGGCGTGATCTCGGTCACCGAGCGCCAGAGCTATATCCTGCGCGTGCGCACGCTCGCCAAGGCCTGCGGTGAAGCCTTCCTCCTGACCGATGCCGGCGGCGTCAACCTCGCCAACAAGGCTGCTTGAGTAAGGGCAACCGGTGAAAACACGAAGGCGGGATGACAAGCGCGGTCAACCCGCCTAGTCTCCCGGCCGACCTTTACGTCGTCCTGGGGGATTCGCGATGTATATTATTCTAGGCATCATCGTCCTGATCGCGCTCTATGCGGTCTTCGTCTATAACGGCCTCGTGCGCGCACGGCAGATGGCCGAGGAAGCCTGGTCCGGCATCGACGTGCAGCTGAAGCGCCGCGCCGATCTGATCCCCAACCTGATCGAAACGGTGAAGGGCTACGCCACCCACGAGAAGACGACGCTCGAAGAGGTCGTCAAGCTCCGCAACCAGGCGCAGGCCGTTCCATCAGGCGATGTCGCCGGTCGTGCGCAGGCCGAAGGTCTGCTGGGCGCCGCCCTTGGCCGCGTCATGGCGCTTGCAGAGGCCTATCCCGATCTCAAGGCCAACGAGAATTTCCGCGAACTGCAGACCTCGCTGGAAACCATGGAAAGCGAGATCCAGATGGCCCGCCGCTATTACAACGGTGCCGCCCGCGATCTCAACGTCAAGGTCGAGAGCTTCCCGTCCAATCTGGTCGCCAATCAGTTCGGCTTCCAGAAACGCGAGTATTTCGAGATCACCAACGAGGCCGATCGCGCCGTTCCGAGCGTAAAGTTCTGATCCCGAAAGTTCTGATAACAGGCATTTGCCTTTGCTGAAAAGCTGCTATGAGCAGGGCATGATAACGGCCTGACATGGCCGTTGCGCAAAGACGGAAAAGACAAGGTAATGAGTAAAGACAAGCTCACGATCATCCCGGCCTCCGCGCCGCTGTCCGGCCGCGCCGTGCCTCCCGGCTCGAAGTCGATCACCAACCGCGCGCTGCTGCTCGCCGGTCTCGCCAAGGGTACCAGCCGGCTGACCGGCGCGCTGAAGAGCGACGACACGCGCTATATGGCCGACGCCCTGCGCGCCATGGGCGTGACGGTGGATGAGCCCGATGCGACGACCTTCGTCGTCACCGGCACCGGCGAGCTCAAGGCGCCCGCAGCATCGCTCTTCCTCGGCAATGCCGGCACCGCGACCCGCTTTCTCACGGCAGCGCTGGCGCTCGGCCATGGCCGCTATGTCGTCGATGGCGACGAGCATATGCGCAAGCGGCCGATCAAGCCGCTGGTCGATGCCCTGAAATCGCTTGGTGTCGCCATCGAGGCGCCTACCGGCTGCCCGCCCGTCACCATCGACGCATCAGGCAGCTTCACCAAGAACAAGGTCGTCATCGATGCCGGCCTATCGAGCCAGTATGTCTCCGCCCTGCAGATGGCGGCGGCCTGCGGTTCCGAGCCGTTCACCATCGAGCTTGCCGGTGCAGATATCGGCGCGCGCGGCTATATCGACCTGACGCTATCAGCCATGCGCGCCTTCGGCGCCAAGGTCAGCCAGCCGACACCGTCCTCCTGGGTCATCGAGCCGACCGGTTACACCGCCACCGATTTCGTCGTCGAGCCGGATGCCTCCGCCGCCACCTATCTCTGGGCCGCCGAAGTGCTGACCAAGGGCACGATCGACCTCGGCGTCGCCAATGAGGATTTCACCCAGCCGGACGCGAAAGCCTACGACGTCATCCGGCAGTTCCCGCATCTTCCCGCCGAAATCGACGGCTCGCAGATGCAGGATGCGGTGCCGACCATCGCCGTGCTGGCCGCCTTCAACGAGACGCCGGTGCGCTTCGTCGGCATCGCCAATCTGCGCGTCAAGGAATGCGATCGCATCCACGCCGTCTCGACCGGCCTCAACAACATCCGCGCAGGCTTGGCGACCGAGGATGGCGACGACCTGATCGTCGCCTCCGATCCGGCACTATCAGGCCAGCATCTGCCGGCTGATATCGACACCTTTGCCGATCACCGCATCGCCATGAGCTTCGCTCTGGCCGGCCTGAAGATCGATGGCATCACCATTCTCGACCCGGATTGCGTCGGCAAGACCTTCCCGTCCTACTGGCGGATGCTGGCCGGGCTCGGCGTGGAGTATGCGGACGAGGACTGAGACGATAAAGGGCGGCTGAGGCCGCTTGTGGGGGAATGAGATGATCCGGCGGCTTTTCGGCCTTTGCTTTGCACTGTTCCTGATGGCCGCCGCAGGCCCGTCGCTCGCGGCCGAGATCATCAATTCCTACGTTTCCGACATCGCGCTGGAAAAGAACGGCATGATGACGGTGTCGGAGACGATCACCGTCAATGCCGAGGGCAACCAGATCCGCCGCGGCATCTTCCGCGATTTTCCGCTGACCCAAAAGAACGCCGACGGCCGCACCATCCGCGTCGATTTCGACGTCGTCTCGGTCAAGCGCGACGGCCATGACGAACCCTGGCGCACGGAAACCATCACCAACGGCATCCGCATCTATGCCGGCTCCGCCGATGTTATGCTGAACTACGGTCGCCACCAATATGTCTTCACCTACCGCACCGGCCGCCAGATCCGCTATTTCGACGATCACGACGAACTCTACTGGAACGTCACCGGCAATGGCTGGATCTTCCCGATCCAGTCGGTCCAGGCAAACGTCACGCTTCCCCCGGGCGTAAGCGCAACCGACACCGCCTTCTTCACCGGCCCGCAAGGGGCGGCCGGGGAAGACGCCCGCGCCAGCGTCAGCGGCAGCCGTGCCACCTTCGCCACTACCGCGCCGCTCGGCACGAACGAGGGGCTGACCATCGCCATCAAGATGCCGAAGGGCTCGATCGATCCGCCATCCGGCAGCGATGCGAACCGCTGGTGGCTGAGCGACAATCGCGACTACCTCATCGGCTTCGGCGGCCTCATCCTGGTTTTCCTCTACTACACTCGCTCCTGGCTGAAGGTTGGCCGCGATCCCCAGCGCGGCGTCGTCGTCCCGCGCTGGGATGCGCCCGATGGCATCTCGCCGGCGCTGGTCAACTACATCGACAATCGCGGCTTTTCCGGCCAGGGCTGGACGGCGCTGTCGGCCACGGCACTCAATCTCGCGGTGCGCGGCTTCGTCGTGCTTGAGGACCTGAAGAACTCGATCATCATCCGTCGCACGGACAAGTCCGTGACCGGCGCGAAACTGGAAGCCGGAGAGGCGAGCCTGCTCAACGCCGTCGGCGCCAAGGGTTCGCTCACCATCGACAAGTCCAATGGCGAGCGCGTCAAATCGGTCGGCGAGAAGTTCCGCTCCGCCATCGAGCGCGAGCATCGCGGCAAGTATTATAATTCCAACGCCGGCTACACGATCGGCGGCGTTGTCCTCAGCGTCGTCTGCCTGATTGTGCTCTTCGTCTTCGGTTCGCTGGAGCCTGAGACGATCGTGGCGATGGTGGTGCCGATCGTCGTTACCGTGTTCATCTCCGTCTTCGTCGGCGGTTTCGCGAAGTCGCTGCGTCCCGGAAAGCCACTCGGCAGCAAGATCATGGCGGTGGTGTCGATCGCCATCGCCGTCTTCGTCGGCTTCAGTATGTTCGCGACGCTGCTCATGTCCTTGCTGTCGTCGCTGATGGAGATCCACGAAACGCCGATGCTCTTCGCGGTCGGCGGCATCGTGCTTTTGAACATCCTCTATGTCTTCATCATGGGTGCGCCGACGCCGCTCGGCTCGAAGATGATGGATGGTATCGATGGCCTGCGGCAATATCTGACGCTGGCCGAAAAGGACCGGATGAACATGGCCGGTGTCCCGGAGATGTCGCCGCAGCATTTCGAAAAACTGCTGCCCTATGCGGTCGCCCTCGGTGTCGAAAAGCCGTGGAGCCGCACCTTCGAGACCTGGCTTGCCGCGGCCGCCGCAGGCGTCGCGGGTGCCGCCGCCTATCAGCCCGGCTGGTATTCCGGCAACTTCGGCGGCGGCAACTTCTCCGACCGCATCGGCGGCTTCTCCTCCTCGATGGCCTCGACCATCGCCTCGACGCTCCCGAGCCCGCCACCCAGCTCGTCCTCCGCCTTCGGCGGCAGCAGCGGCGGCGGTGGCGGTTTCTCCGGCGGCGGCGGCGGTGGTGGCGGTGGAGGCGGCTGGTAGCCTTTGAGCTTGACCTTTGGCCGCTCTGCCCTTAACCGCCACTCACAAACTGGAAAGGGACGGGCATGAAGGTTCTGTTGATCGGATCGGGCGGACGCGAGCACGCATTGGCCTGGAAGCTGGCGCAATCGCCCGAACTCACCAAGCTCTATGCCGCCCCCGGCAATCCCGGCATCGCCGAACACGCGACGCTCGTCCCCGTCAACACCGAGGACAACGACGCCGTCGTCGCCTTCTGCAAGGACAATGCGATCGATTTCGTCGTCGTCGGCCCGGAAGCCCCGCTGGTCGCGGGCGTTGCCGATCGCCTGCGCGCCGAAGGCTTCGCCGTCTTCGGTCCGTCGGCCGCCGCCGCCCAGCTCGAGGGCTCCAAGGGTTTCACCAAGGATATCTGCGCCCGCTATGATATCCCGACCGGCGCCTACCAGCGTTTCAACAATGCCCCCAAGGCCAAGGCCTATATCCGCGAGCAGGGCGCGCCGATCGTCGTCAAGGCCGATGGCCTTGCCGCCGGCAAGGGCGTGACTGTCGCGATGACCGTCGATGAGGCGCTTGCCGCCGTCGACGATTGCTTCGAGGGTGCGTTTGGCGCCGCTGGTGCCGAAGTCGTGGTCGAGGCCTACCTCGATGGTGAAGAGGCAAGCTTTTTCTGCCTCAGCGACGGCAAGCACGCGCTGGCGCTCGCCACCGCCCAGGACCACAAGCGGGTGGGCGAGGGCGACACGGGTCCGAACACCGGCGGCATGGGCGCCTATTCTCCGGCGCCTGTCATGACGCCCGAGATGGTCGAGCGCACGATGAAGGAAATCATCGAGCCCACCATGCGGGGGATGGCCGAGAGTGGCTATCCCTTCTCCGGTGTCTTCTTCGCCGGCTTGATGATTACCGCGAAAGGCCCGGAGCTGATCGAATACAACGTCCGCTTCGGCGATCCCGAATGCCAGGTGCTGATGATGCGCCTGAAGAGCGATCTCCTGCCGATCCTCTATGCGACCGCCACCGGCACGCTGGACAAGGTCTCGGCCGAATGGAGCGCCGATCCGGCACTGACCGTCGTCATGGCCTCCAAGGGCTATCCCGGCTCCTATGACAAGAACACGCCGATCAAGTCCATCCCCGAAGCAGGCGAGGGCGCCAAGGTGTTTCATGCCGGCACAGCGCTGAAGGACGGCGCGCTGGTCGCCACCGGTGGCCGCGTGCTGAATGTCACCGCGACGGGCAAGACGGTGGGCGAGGCCCAGGCCCGCGCCTATGCCCTGCTGGACAAGGTGGAATGGGACAATGGTTTCTGCCGCCGCGATATCGGCTGGCAGGCGATCAAGCGCGAAAAAGTCTGACGCGACCACGAAATCGGGTCAGTTCCCTAAATTTTTACCCTTTGCCCTGACGGGATGGAAACAAAGCTCGGTTAAACCTGTGCCCAAGGTGAGACGGAGTGGTTCCATGCGTCAGGTATTTCTGGGTGTCGTCATTGCATTCGCGGCGGGTTCCGCTGCCTCGGCATCCTCGATCGAGGTGGTAGGCAAGGGCACTGCCGTTGATAGCGGCAGCATCATCACCGCCACATGCCAGACCTGCCCGCCGCTCGCCGTGATCGAGCGCAAGAAGGACTATACCGTTCCCTCGCTGCCGCAGGGCGAGCTGCAGTCGTCGCAGGTCCGCGACATCGGCGGTGAGAAGAAGCTCTATCGGACCGAAGGCTGGATGGGCGGCTCGCCGATCGTTTTCGTGACCAAGGCGCCGATTGCAACTATGACGGCATCCGCGCCTGTCATGGAGGGCGTCGACCGGATGGAGACAACATCGGTGGTCATCGGCAGCGGCGCCAAGCCCGTTGCCGCCGGCATGGCCGGCCAGGCGCCGGAACAAAAGGCGCCGCTTGACGTTTCTACCTTCAAGCTTAGGCAGTAAGTTTCACAGTTCCCTGCCCCATCCGCCCAAGTTTCTGGTCGGTCGGGTTCCACCAAAGGTGGATAAAATGCGTCCCTGAAGAGAAGCAGGGGCGCATTTTTCTTTCGAACTCAAGAACACTTCCTAATTTAAGCATCACATGAACATCTAGATCGTGGTTAAACCTTTCTTAGAATAAAGCTACCATTTCTAGCCTCGACCGGTAGCCGCATGTCGATTTCGCAGCAGTAGCAGCGGGTGGCCAATCAGCCCTCGCATACGTGGTAGGACGCCACGCCGGATATCCCAACCGAGCTCCGTTGCGAGGCACAATGAAGAATTTGAAGATTTCCCGGCAGCTTTCGCTGCTGGTGGCAGGATTGATGGTGGCATTCTGCATCGCCTCCTACCTGCAGATCAGTGCATCCACCACCGCGATCTACAATGAGCGCTACGATATGCTGCGCACCCAGGCGGAATCGGGAATATCGCTGTTGCAGCAGTATTACGACCGCGAAAAGTCGGGAGAACTCACACGTGATCAGGCGCAGGCCCAGGCCTTCAAGGCGCTCAGCAACCTTCGCTTCGAGCCGGACGGCTATTTTATCGGTTACGACAACGATGTGGTCTTGCGTGTTCACTATGACGGCGCGAAGCTGAACAAGAGCAGCAAGGGCGTGCCTGATAGTCAGGGCAAGATGTACCGCGACGAGATCGTCAAGGTCGGCAAGGCCGGCGGCGGCATCGTCGATTTCTACGGCCCGAAGCCCGGCCAGCCGGCCGACGTCCTTGTTCGCAAGGTGGTCTATGCCAAGTCGTTCGAACCCTGGCAGATCGCCATCGCCACCGGCGTTTATCTCGACGATCTAGATGCCGAGGTGCGGTCAACGATCCTCAAGGCGATTTCCGCCGGCATCGTCGTCCTGCTCTTTGGCACCGCCGCCGCGGTCTATGTCGTACGCAGCATCTCGACGCCGCTCACCCGCATCCACGACGCCCTGCGCGCCGTTGCCGACGAGAATGTCACCGTCACCATCCCGCACACCGAGATGAACAACGAAATCGGCATGATGGCGAAGGCGACACAGGCGCTTCAGGAAAAGGTCCGCGAGCGCCACGCCATGTCCGAGCGCGAAACCGCGCAGCAGATGGCGCTGGACGGCGAACGCGAAAACAGCCAGCGTCTGCAGCGTGACGAAGCCGCCGCGCAGACCCACGTCGTCGCCACCATCGGCACCGCTCTGGAACAGATCGCCCGCGGCGACCTGACGGTGCGCTGCGCCGATCTCGGCCAGAAATACGCCGCCCTGCGCGACAACTTCAACGACGCCCTGTCGCATCTTGAAGCGGCCATGGCCAAGGTCAGCTCCAAGGGTGGCGACATCGCCGTCAGCAAGGAAGAAATCCGCCGGGCTTCCAACGACCTCTCGCAGCGCACCGAGCGCCAGGCCGCCAGCCTGGAGGAAACCTCGGCGGCCCTCGACGAGCTCACCGTGGCTGTCCGCCAGACCGCCGAAGGCGCGCATGAGGCAAGCAAGCGCGTCCAGGAAGTCAGCTCGGAGGCCACCCGCAGCGACCAGGTCGTCACTCAGGCGATCGAGGCGATGAGCGGCATCGAGAACTCGTCCAACGAGATCGGCAAGATCATAGGCGTGATCGACGATATCGCCTTCCAGACGAACCTCCTGGCGCTGAACGCCGGTGTCGAGGCTGCGCGCGCCGGCGAGTCCGGCAAGGGCTTCGCCGTCGTCGCCCAGGAAGTCCGGGAACTGGCGCAGCGCTCGGCCGCCGCCGCCAAGGAGATCAAGGACCAGATCGCCCGCTCGTCCGGTCAGGTCGATCACGGTGTCCGTCTCGTCGGCGAGGCCGGTGCCGCGCTGAAGCGCATCTCCGACCAGATCAAGTCGGCGAGCGAGATCGTCGCGAAGATCGCCCACAGCGCTTCCGAACAGGACACGACGTTGCGCTCGATATCGTCTTCGATGAACCAGCTCGACGCCGCCACCCAGCAGAATGCCGCCATGGCGGAGGAAACCACGGCATCGGCGGAATCGCTCGCCAGCGACACCGACGAACTGCTGAACCTCATCCACGGCTTCCGCGTCGGCTCCGGCCACCAAGGCTCGATGCAGACCCGCCGCGCGGCCTGAGCGGTCGAGCAAGGAATGACAACGAAAGCCGCCGGAGCGATCCGGCGGCCGTTTGCTTTTCAGCGTGCAACTTTGGGTGACCTACAGTTCGACCTGCTGATTTGCCAACGGCGCCTGCAGCGACGGCAATGGACACTTGGCGACCTTTTAAACCCGCGCCGCTGAACTCCTGGCGGCGTGCTTAGATCCTCGGCACGACGGCCGAGGATGACGTCGCGGATGGATTTCCGATGCAGAAACAGATGGTTGGTATTCGCTAGCTCGCACTTCTCTGTGCCGTCACGCCACCCTCGACGTCATGCTCGGTCTTGTGCCGAGCATCTGCCAACAGCTCCACTTGCTCGACGTGAGTGGACCTTGCGAAGTGCTCCAAACATACCCGGCGGTGGCGTCAATCCCAGATCACCTCCACAAGCCGATCCACTTCCCGGTCCGAATAGACCGCGACGCCCGCCCGCCGCAGCAGCGCCGCCGTCACGCCAGCCCCATCGCGTCTGCTGCCGCTAAACGAACCGTCGTAGATGAAGCCAGAGCCACACGAAGGGCTGCCATCGATCAGCAGGGCGTAGCGGCAACCGGTCTCCGTGGCGAGCTTCAGGGCGTTTTCCGCCGCGATCACGAAGGCATCCGTCACGTCGCCGCCCGACACCTCGACGACGCGCGCCGTACCCTCAAGCACGTCCTCGCCTCCTGCACCATCGGCGATTTCCGCCGGCGGCCGCGGCACCGGCATGCCGGCCGACATCTCCGGACAGATCGTCACCAGCCGTCCCTCCGCCCGCCAGCGCTCAAGAACAGGATGCACGAGCGGCTTTGCCCTGCCGTCATAGCGAACGGCATGGCCCATGAGGCAGGCGCTGACGAGAATCTTCTGCATGGATTGGGAATAGCGCGCCCGATGTGATAGTGCCAGCCTCAGGCGGCAGCGACGGCGAGATGCACGCCGGTTTCCTCCTGAAGCCGACGGATCACGCCGAAGAGATTGTCGGCGCGCGGATTGCCTTTCGGCCCGAACATCCGCATCAGGCTCTTGGCCGGTGTATCGGTGAGTTCGCCAAGCTTCTCGAAGCCGATCGTGGCATTGATGAAATCGCGCAGTACGGCTTTGCCGGTCTCGACATCACCGGACAGAAGCAGTTCCACGGCATCCGTCAGCAGCGCCGCCCGGAAGGCCGCATCATCGGTTGCGCGGGCTTTGATGGTTTCCTAACGCTTGCGCCCAGCCCCGCAACATGATCATGAAAACCCCACATCTGTCGCCATTTGAAAGCCCCACCATGCAGACCACCGAGCCGAGCGCGACATGACCACCCTCGCGGCCTATGCCGGCCTCTTCGCCATCTCGTTGATTGCCGCGACTATCCTGCCGGCGCAGTCGGAAGCCGGCCTCGTCGCGCTCATTCTCTCCGGGCAATATTCCACGTTGCTGCTGGTCGCAGTCGCCAGCGTCGGCAATGTCCTCGGTTCGCTGATCAACTGGCTGCTCGGCATAGGCATCGAGCGCTTTCGCGACAGGCGGTGGTTTCCGGTGGGGGAGGCGGCGCTCGATCGGGCGCAGCGCTGGTATCGGCGTTATGGAAAATGGTCGCTGCTGGCAAGCTGGCTGCCCGTCGTCGGCGATCCCATCACCGTTGTCGCCGGCGTCATGCGCGAGCCGCTGCCGGTCTTTCTGCTTCTGGTGACGATCGCCAAGACCGCGCGTTACGCGATCCTGGCGGTGATCACGCTGGGCATCGTCGGCTGATACAGATCAGCCGACGATCTTCGAGAAGTCGGCGACGGTGCCGGTGGCTTCGCGGATGAGGCGCAGCAGCGCCAGGCGGTTGGCGCGGATCGCCGCGTCCTCGTCGTTGACGAGCACGTCGGTGAAGAAGCGATCGACCGGCGCGCGCAGCGTCGAAAGTGCGGCCATCGCCGAACGGAAGTCTTCCTTCTCGATTGCGCCGGAGGCCTCGGCCGAAGCCGTCTTGATCGCCGCGAACAGCTCCTTCTCGGCGTCGAGCTTCAGAAGCGCCTCGGAGACGCCGTCGGCGACCACGGTGCCCTTCTTCTCCTCGGCGGCCAGGAGCTGCACGGCGCGCTTGGTGCCGGCGAGCAGGTTCTTGCCGTCCTCGGAGCTGACGAAATGCGTCAGCGCCTCGACACGACGGGCGACCATACGGAGATCGTCGGTCTCGGGCGTCAATACCGCGTCGATCAGGTCGTGGCGCGCGCCCTGGTCACGCAGATAGACCTTCAGGCGGTCGTGGAAGAACGAGAGCAGGTCGAGCTGGCGCGTCATGTCGTCGGCGGCAACGGTGCTTCCGATATCCATGTCGATCCGGCCCATGTGGCTGACGATGCGCGGCAGCAATGTCAGGTGCACGCCGCGCTCGAGTATGATGCGGATGACGCCGAGTGCGGCACGGCGGAGCGCGAAGGGGTCCTTCGAGCCCGTCGGCTTCTCGTCGACGGCCCAGAAGCCGATCAGGGTGTCGAGCTTGTCGGCCAGCGCCACCGTGATCGCCACCTTGTCCTGCGGCAGCTGGTCGGAAGGGCCCTGCGGCTTGTAGTGTTCCTCGATCGCCGTGGATACCACCGCGTCTTCGCCCTGCAGAACAGCATATTTGCGGCCCATCACGCCCTGCAGTTCGGGGAATTCGCCGACCGCCTCGGTGCGCAGATCCGCCTTGGACAGCACCACGGCGCGATCGACCAGCTTGTAGTCGGCGCCGGCGGGGAAGGCGACCTTGGCGGCCATGGCGCGAATGCGCTCGACGCGCTCGCCCTGGGTGCCGAGCTTGGCGTGGAACGTCACGTTGAGCGCATCGAGCTTCGCCATGCGCTGGTCGAGCGGCTTGGCGAGATCGAGGCCGAACTTCTTCGCGGAGGCTTCCAGCGTTTCCAGATCCGGCAGGTTGCCCTGGTCGCGCTTCCAGAAATGCAGCGCGTCGGAGAGGCGCGCGCGCACCACCTTGCCGTTGCCGTGGATAATTTCCTTGCCGCCGTCGGTGGCTTCGATATTGGAAATCAGGATGAAATTGTTCGAAAGCGTCTCGCTACCCGGTTTGCGGGTGACGAAGCACTTCTGGTTGGTCTTGATCGTCAGCCGGATGATTTCCGAGGGGATCGAGAGGTAGTCTTCCTCGAAGCTGCCCAACAGAACCTGCGGCCATTCGACGAGGCCGGAAACCTCTTCCAGCAAGCCTTCGTCCTCGACCAGTTCGAGGCCGTTGGCGAATGCGACGTCGCGGGCGTCGTGCAGTATGATGTCCTTGCGGCGCTCGGCGTCGAGGATGACCTTGGCCTTCTCAAGGCTCGCGACGTAATCGTCGAAGCGCTTGACGGTGATCGCCTCGGGCGCGTGGAAGCGGTGGCCGTAGGTGATGTTGGAGGCGACGATGCCGGAGATCTCGAACGGAATGACCGTCGTTTCCTCATGCTCGGTACCAAAAAGGCAGACGATCGACTGCAGCGGACGCACCCAGCGCAGCGAGCCCGGCTGCGACGAGGCCTTGCCCCAACGCATCGGCTTCGGCCAGGGAAAGTCGCGGATGATACCAGGCACAACCTCCGCGATGATCTCCTCGGCGCTGCGGCCGGGCTTGGAGATGATCGCGACGTAGAAGTCGCCCTTCTTCGGATCGCTCTGCACCTGCGCCTCGGAAATCGAGGCAAGCCCGGCGCCGCGCAAAAAGCCTTCGATCGCCTTTTCGTTGGCGTCGGTGCGCGGACCCTTGCGTTCCTCGCGCACGTCGGCGGAGCGGGCGGTCAGCCCGCGAATGTCGAGCGTCAGGCGGCGCGGTGTCCAGTATTCCCGCGCACCCTCGTAGGAAAGTCCCGCCTCGACGAGCGCGTCGGTCACAAGCTTCCTCAGATCGCCGGCAGCCTTGCGCTGCAGGCGGGCCGGGATCTCTTCGGAGCGGAGTTCTAGCAGCAGATCGGGCATGTCACTTTCCTTGCCTCCACGGGGAAGGCGCTACCTTGCGGGTCTGAAAACGGTCGCCTCTGCTAGCAAAGAATGGCGCAGGTTTACAAGCTGCAAAAGCGGATGATGGGGGCGGGGAGGGGATTTGGGTAACCGGAATGCCTTTCGGCAGCCTTTGATGTTTGGAAACGGGCTCCGCCTCGCGGTCGAGTGCCAATGCGGTTGGCCGCAATGTCGGCTATCGGCCCTAAGCGGACGGTCACCTCACCCTACTGCCCTCGAAAAGGGTGCTGGGGATCCGCTACTGCACAACTTGCGACGAAGCAGCGTGTGGCTACTGTCCAAGGTTTGGCGAACTTAGGCGCCTCCCATGCAGTAAAAAAGCTGATGACAGACACTAAAATTCAAGGTAGCAAATCTTCCAGCTAGTCGATTAAGGTGTGGCCCAAGATGACTGAAGAGGCGACAGAAAATGCGGAGAAAGCTCGGATCGACGAACTCTTTCGCGCCCCGTTGCCTTGGTATAGTGAGCCAAAAATAGTTCGTCGTCTCATCATCCTCAGTGCCGTCGGTGGCGCCATGATCTTCTTTCTTTCGGAGTATCTCTTCTAGCGAGGGGCGGCTGCGGCGATCGGTGAGGCCTCTTCTCCAAAGAGTTTCTGAAAGCGTGACGAGACCTTCATGAATAAGCTGACTATCTATCGATTGTGTTTGCTGGGTCTCATTTTGATTGCAATCTGCATTGAGCACTCCATCGCTTTTATACTGCTCGCATGGTGGGCAAGCGCGTTGATAGCTCACTGGTTCAAGCAATCTGGAAAGCGAGCTCTCCATGCTTCTGCATTCATGGCTATGGACATGCTGAGTGCATGGCTTTAGCTCGGGAACGCTTTCTACATATGGCGAGATACTGGCGAAGACGGCTGAGTGAGGCAGGCCCCTGATAGTCGTCATGCTATCAACCCTGTCACAAGATGCTTGCGCGGTAGGGCCGCCATCGGCCCAAATCGGACAGCGCGTCGCCTAAAACGGATGTCCCCTATTGGCGCAAATCAGTCATCAGCGGTTCTGGCTGTTGAGGCGCGGGAAGTCCCGGCCCGGTCGGGGCGGCTCGCGAAATGGCCTTGGCAAGGATGTACCGTTACCGATGCTCCGTTTCACGTTTTAGTACCGGCAGGGTGCTCCGCCGCAAGTATAATGCTTCGGTATTCTGACTGCTTTCTGTCTATAATCCATCATAGACACTGCTGTCGGGAACGGAAAAAAATGATCGTCGGTCGGGTAACGCCGCACAATTTTTGTGATCGAACCACCGTCTTTCGTGGTCCACACCTCCGCCCCGGCAATGCGCCCGCCTCTATGATAGGTGGCGTAATAGATGGCAGTGCCTTTGGCCTTCTTAGCCGTGCATGAGGTAAAAGCCTGCCAGTATGGGGTCTCGTTGCTCCTGCGATCCCATGTCGTTTCATCGGCTCTTTTTTGATAAACGTAATCGCCGTGAATAATCAACGCCATGCGTTCTTGCAGCGTCCCGTCGGCCCTCAATTCAAAGATAGTTTCTCGATAGAGAGCTAGCTCCTTCATTCTCCTGTAGATGGAGTTGAGTTTCTCACATGTCGGATCAATAAGTCGGGGTATATCTCTGCTTTCGTGGTCGATGTCGCTCGCCATACTCTGCGTTGTGGTAGCGACGAGCGGAAGAAAGATAGCGACGAGCATCAGCTTTAGTGACGTCTGCAAGGAGTTACCACCTCGGAATTTCCGAAACACAAGCCACAGCATCGTGGTGACAACCTAAAATTTTATTATGGTGCAGCGAAGTCTGCATCACGCCTCCCTAGACGACCGCTTCTGGCGCGAAGCGGAAGACCGAAGTCGGCCCAATGCGGACATTCGGTTGCTATGCTTCCACCATAGAGTTGCCAGCAAAGCTCTTTCTGGTGGTGACGTGGACAGTCTTCACTGCAATAGGGTCAAGCCGAAAAATGTGCTAAGCGGCAGCCAGACAACAACAGGAGTGTATCGTGAGCGAACCGACCGTAGCAGAGGCAACAGACCGTATTTATGAATCGCTCCGGGCGGACAATGCTGACATCGACCTGCATATAGCAGCCCTCAAGGCAGCTTTGACGCGGGCGGGCTTGAAAGAGGCCGTCTTCGATCCGGCCAAGCTTGTGCACGGCAATCGCTCCGGCCGGAAACTCATGCAGGCCTACTTTCGGCAGCGTGGCGTGAAGGTGACATTCACGGCACAGTGACGCTGTCCGACGATGGCAGATGCAGCGTGATCAAGCGTCTGTAGTAGCGCTTGCTGCAATCAGGTTGAAGCTGCCGCAGATTTCGTCCGCAATTGGCGCCAAGCATCCCGGCTTTGGCCGTCGTGCCCCGATCGTCGCTGCCACTTCCGCTGTGGAAACCCATCTCAAGCATTGCCTCGCCGCTTTTCGCCGCTATGGTCCGCCAACTTTATAAAAACGCAGGAACCATCATGGCCGCTGATATCCGCATGCTCTCCGCAGTCATCGCCTCCGAGATCAATGCCCGGCCCGAGCAGGCCAAGGCCGCGATCGAGTTGCTGGATGAGGGCGCGACCGTGCCGTTCATTGCGCGTTACCGCAAGGAAGTGACCGGCGGGCTCGACGATACGCAGCTGCGCGATCTCTCCGAGCGCCTCGTCTATCTGCGCGAGCTCGAAGCCCGCCGTGATACGATCGTCGAGTCGATCTCAGGCCAGGGCAAGATGAGCGACGAGTTGATGGCCAAGCTCAAGGGCGCTGCCACCAAGGCCGAGCTTGAGGATCTCTATTTGCCCTACAAGCCGAAGCGTCGCACCCGCGCCGAGATCGCCCGCGAGCGCGGCCTCGGACCGCTCGCCGAGGCGATCCTGGCTGAGCGCTCGAAAGAGCCGGCAACGCTGGCCGCGGCCTATATCACCGCTGATGTTCCCGACGTGAAGACGGCGCTGGAAGGTGCGCGCGATATCGTCGCCGAAGGCATCGCCGAAAATGCCGACCTGCTCGGCAAGCTGCGCGCCCATATGCGCGGTGCCGCCCTGCTCAAGGCCAAGGTGGTCGATGGCAAGCAGGCTGCGGGCGAGAAGTTTTCCGACTATTTCGACCATTCCGAACGCTGGGCAACGGCCCCAGGTCACCGTGCGCTCGCCATGCTGCGCGGCTGGAACGAGGAAGTGCTGACGCTGACGATCGAGGCCGACGCCGAGACTGCCTCGCCGAACAAGCCCGTCGAGCGCATGATCTTTGCCGCCTACGAGATCGGCGCGAGCCGCCCGGGCGATCGCTGGCTGATGGAAGTCGCCAGCTGGACCTGGCGCGTCAAGCTTTCCATGTCGTTGTCGCTCGACCTGATGCGCGAGCTGCGCGAACGCGCCGAGGAAGAGGCGATCCACGTCTTCGCCCGCAATCTCAAGGACCTGCTGCTCGCGGCCCCCGCCGGATCGCGCCCGACCATGGGTCTCGATCCGGGTATCCGCACCGGCGTCAAGGTCGCCGTCACTGATGCCACCGGCAAGGTGGTCGCGACCTCGACGGTCTATCCCTTCCAGCCGCGCAACGACGTGCGCGGCGCGCAAATCGAGCTCGCCTCGCTGATCCGCAAGCACAATGTCGAGCTGATCTCGATCGGCAACGGCACCGGCAGCCGCGAAACCGAAAAGCTGGTGGCCGACATGCTGGCCGAGCTGCCGGCGCCCAAGCCGACCAAGGTCATCGTCTCGGAAGCCGGCGCCTCCGTCTATTCGGCGTCCGCGACGGCCGCCGCCGAATTCCCCAATCTCGACGTGTCCTTGCGTGGCGCCGTCTCCATCGCGCGCCGCCTGCAGGATCCGCTCGCCGAGCTCGTCAAGATCGAGCC
Organism: Rhizobium sp. S152; assembly: GCF_030380735.1. Taxonomy (GTDB): domain Bacteria; phylum Pseudomonadota; class Alphaproteobacteria; order Rhizobiales; family Rhizobiaceae; genus Rhizobium. The sequence continues at coordinate 483,701 of NZ_JAUDRZ010000008.1, forward strand.
GAAGTCCATCGGTGTCGGCCAGTACCAGCACGATGTCGACCAGCAGAAGCTGTCACGCTCGCTCGATGCCGTGGTGGAAGACGCGGTGAATGCCGTCGGCGTCGATCTCAACATGGCCTCGGTTCCGTTGCTCGCCCGCGTCTCTGGCCTCGGCACGTCGATCGCCGAAGCCATCGTCAGGCATCGCGACGAGGCCGGCCGTTTCGAGACCCGCCGCGATCTCCTGAAGGTCGCGCGCCTCGGCCAGCGCACCTTCGAGCAGTGCGCCGGGTTCCTGCGCATCCGCGACGGCAAGGAGCCGCTCGATGCCTCCTCCGTGCATCCGGAAGCCTATGGCGTCGCCAAGAAGATCGTCGCCGCCTGCGGCCGCGACCTACGCTCGCTGATGGGCGACAGCGCTGCGCTGAAATCGATCGATCCGCGCCAGTTCATCGACGACAAGTTCGGCCTGCCGACGGTGAAGGACATCCTCTCCGAACTGGAAAAGCCCGGCCGCGACCCGCGCCCGAGCTTCAAGACCGCGACCTTCGCGGAAGGGATCAACGAGATCTCCGACCTGAAACCGGGCATGACGCTTGAGGGAACGGTCACCAATGTCGCCGCCTTCGGCGCCTTCGTCGATATCGGCGTCCATCAGGACGGTTTGGTGCACGTCTCGCAGCTTGCCGACCGCTTCGTCAAAGATCCTCACGAAGTTGTGAAAGCCGGCGATGTGGTCAAGGTTCGCGTCGTCGAGGTGGATGCCAAACGCAAGCGCATCGCCCTTTCCATGCGCAAGGACGATGGCGCCGGCGCGCCTCCGCCGCGTGGCGAAACGCGTTCAAATCCAGCCCCTCGCGGTGGAAACGACCGGCGCACGTCCAGCCCCAAGAGCGAGAGCCAGGGGGCATTCGGCGCAGCGCTTGCCGAAGCCATGAAGCGAAAATAAGGGCTTAGAGATAAGCATTGCAAAAATATCACACTTTGGCAGTCATGTTGCCAAGGTGCCAAATGCGGCGCTTGTAAGGCGGCGGAGAGGGGCTAAGTTTACCGAACTAACCTGTCACATTGCGAGGCCTAACTGATGGCGTCGGCTTTCTTATCGATTGTCCAGAAAATCATCCGCAAGGGTAACCTTAAGCTCACGCTCGCCAATGGCGAGACGCATACGATTGGGGACGGCACGGGAGATCCTGTTGCCGCCCGCATCGCCGACGAGGAGGCGGAACGACTGATCCGCCGCGACCCCACCCTCAAGCTCGGCGAAATGTACATGGATGGCCGGTTCATTCTCGAACAGGGCAACATTTACGACTTCCTGGCTCTGGTGAAGCAGAACACGACCAACGAAGTCTTCGACATCCCGATGGCAGCTCTTCTGGTTGGCCGCATTGCCCTGCAGCAGCTGAAGAGCCGTCTTCCCGTCAATCACAACAAGCGCAACGTCGCGCATCACTACGATCTCTCCGAAAAGCTGTTCGAGCTGTTCCTGGACGAGGACTGGCAATACTCCTGCGCCTATTACAATCCGCCGGGCATCAGCCTGGAGGAGGCGCAGGTCGCCAAGAAGCGGCATATCGCTGCCAAGCTCCTGCTTGAGCCCAATCAGCGGGTGCTGGAAATCGGCTCCGGCTGGGGCGGCATGGGCATGTACCTGACGGAATCGACGCCGGGCGTGGATCTTACGGGCATCACGCTCAGCGAGGAGCAGCTGAAGATCTCGCGTGAGCGAGCGCAAAAGCGCGGCCTGTCCGATCGCCTGCGGTTCGAGCTGCAGGACTACAAGACGATGAAGGGTCAGAAGTTCGACCGCATCGTTTCCGTCGGCATGTTCGAGCATGTCGGCATCGGCAATTTCGGCAATTTCTTCCGCAAGGTGCACGAGCTGCTCGCCGATGACGGCGTCATGGTCCTGCACTCGATCTCGCGGCCGAAGCCGAGCTTCGCCACCAATGCCTTCATCGAGAAGTACATCTTCCCGCAGGGCTATATCCCCTCGATCGGGGAGACGCTGCCGGCCATCGAAAAGGCGAACCTTCTGGTGCGCGACGTCGAGGTCCTGCCGCTACACTACGCCTACACGCTGCGCCACTGGCGCGAGCGTTTCGTGGCGCGCAAGGCGGAAGCCGTGGCGCTCTACGACGAACGCTTCTTCCGCATGTGGGAATTCTATCTGGCGGGCTCCGAGATGGGCTTCCGCTGGGACGAGCTCTTCATCATGCAGATCCAGATTTCCAAGAACCAGTATTCCACCCCCGACAATCGCGACTATATCGCCGCGAACGAGGCGAAGCTGAAGGAATTCGAGGCAACGCGTCCGCCGCTCGAAAAGGTTATTCTCTGACCGCATGAAGAGGCGCGGCAAACTCCGCGCCTTTTTCGTTTCCGCTGTTTCGTTTTGAAAGGGTTGCAAGATGAGCAGTGCCTATCCCGAGATCACGCTTGTGCGCCACGGCGAGACCGAATGGAGCCTGTCGGGCCGCCACACCGGCCGTAGCGATATCCCGTTGACGGAAAACGGCGAAGCCGCCGCCCGTCTCGTCGGGCCGCGTCTTGAGGGATTGACCGTCGCCGAGGTCTGGTCGAGCCCATCCCAGCGCGCCCGCAACACCTGCCGCCTTGCCGGGTTCGGAGAGCGGATGGTGGTCAAGGACGATCTCGCCGAATGGGATTATGGCGCCTACGAGGGTATCAAGACCAAGGAGATTCTGGCCAGCCGCCCGGGCTGGCAACTCTTTCGCGACGGCTGCCCGGATGGCGAGACGGCAGCCGATGTCGGCGTGCGAGCGGACCGTATCATTGCGGCGATCCGCGCGGCGAACGCCGCGATCCTGATCTTCTCCAGCTCCCACTTCCTCCGCGTGCTGGCCGCCCGCTGGATCGGATTGCCGCCAGAGGGCGGGGCGCATTTCGTGCTGGATACGACCAGCATCAGCGTTCTCGGCTACGAGCACGATCTGACCGAGCCGGTGATCAGACGATGGAATGAAATGTAAGCCAGAGTTGTGGCCGTGATCCCTAGGAGTATTTATGAGCTCAATAGCTGCGCGGATCATATTGCTTAACGGCGTAGGGAGTTCGGGGAAATCATCGATTGCCCGAGAACTGCAGCGGATTGCCGGGCGTCCGTTTCTGCATGTGGAGATGGATATGTTTCTCAACATGTTGCCCCAGGCCCATGAAAACCATCCTGATGCATTCATCTATGAGACCACTGCAGACGCAGATGGCCTTCCCGTCGTGGCGATCAAAAACGGTCCGCTAGGCGAAAGGCTTATGAAAGGAATGCGCCACTCTATCAGGGCAATGGCGGCGCAAGGGCTCGATCTCATCGTTGATGATGTTCTTATCGGAGCGGATGACGTCGGAAGCAGGGAATATGCAGAGCTCTTGAGGCCGTTCCAGTTCTATCGGGTGGGCGTTTTCGCAAGCCTTGAAGTGCTAGAGGAGCGGGAGCGGAAGCGTGGAGATCGGATGCTTGGATTGGCGAGATGGCAATTCGATAGGGTGCACAGCGGGATGAGCTACGATCTCGAGCTCGATACGAGCAATGTCTCGCCCGCCGAATGCGCGAACACGATCAAGCAGAGATTTCAACTCTGACTGTCCATAACTCGTAACGAGTCGTTTTGCCACGCAGGTCTACTCGAGCCCACCATCCCGCTTGACCCACCATCCCCCACGTCGCTAGATGACCGCATGCAACAGATCGACGGAATCAACGGCCGCGTCGCCGATGCGCCTTCCAACAACTGGGTTTACCGGGTGCTGCCGCCATGGCTCTGGCCTTATGCGCAGCTCGCACGCTGGGACCGGCCGATCGGCTGGCAGCTTCTGCTCTGGCCGTGCTTCTGGTCGGCTGCGATGGCGGCCAATGCGGCCGCGCATGTCGGGCTCTTTTCCGGCAGCCAGCTGATCTGGCACCTGCTGCTTTACTTCATCGGTTCCGTCGCCATGCGCGGCGCCGGCTGCACCTATAACGACCTCGTCGACCACAAGATCGACATGGAAGTCGCCCGTACCCGCTCGCGGCCGCTGCCGTCGGGCCGCGTCACCCGCACGCAGGCGAAGATCTTCATCCTGTTGCAAGCGCTGGTCGGCCTGCTGGTCGTTCTCCAGCTCAACTGGTTTTCGGTCATATTGGGCGTCGCGTCGCTCGGCATCGTCGCGCTTTATCCTTTCGCCAAGCGCTTCACCGACTGGCCGCAGTTCTTCCTCGGTCTGGCCTTCTCCTGGGGTGCGCTGATGGGCTGGGCCGCCATTTTCGGCAGTCTGTCACTGGCGCCGGTCCTGCTTTATGTCGGCGCGGTCGTCTGGACGATCGGCTACGACACTATCTACGCCCACCAGGACAAGGAAGACGACGAACTGATCGGCGTGCGCTCGACCGCCCGCCTGTTCGGCGACAACACCAAGCCATGGCTGGTCGGTCTCTATGGCCTGATGCTGCTCCTCACCTTCGCCGCCTTCCTGCTCGCGGGCGTCGGCATCGTCGCCTATCTCGGTCTTCTGGTCGCAGCCGGCATGTTCGCCTGGCAGATCGTCACGCTCGATATCAACGATGCCGATGAGTGCCTCGTGCTCTTCAAGTCGAACAACCGCGTCGGCATGATCATCTTTGCAGGCCTGTTCCTGTCGCTGCTGTTCGTGCTGCCGTAGGACGCAGTCCCTATGGAACGTGCTGCATGATGATCTGCGTGTGCAGCATTGGCGCATCGCTGCCGAAATAGCTGTCGAGCACAGATAGAAAATCGTCGGACAGATAGAAATCCGTCAAAGCGCGATCGGCGAGCAGCCGAAAATCGGCGTCGTTTCGGGGCACGGCGATCGCATAGGGCTCATGCGTGAACAGCCGATTGCCGACCTCGAGCAGGGATGGATCGCGCGCCCGGGTCGCGAGGCTGGTGAGCAACACCTGATCGCCGATATAGGCGTCGATCTTGTGATCCTCCAGCGCCTTGAGGCCCTCTTCATGCGTTGCGAAATCGGCGATCGTCGTCTTCGACACTTGGCCTTTCATGGCCTCGTGCAACGCGGCGCCCGTCGTCGAGTTCGCCCGCGCGCCGATGACGCTTGTCGACGCAACGCGTTCGCTGACGGCGCTGACGGCCGGCTTGTCGAAAAAGAACGTCTGCAGGTAGCCGGGCGAATCCTTGCGAAGCAGCCCGCTGGCCCCGGTCAGGAAGATGGGCTGCGAAAAGTCGACGATCTCCCGCCGCTCCAGATTGACGGTGATCGCGCCGCAAAGCAGATCAACCTCACCATCCTTCACCGCATCAAAGCCGTTGGCGAGCGTCTTCTGGACATACTCGCGTTTCAGCTCCGGAACCTGGTGCTCGATGTCGTCGGCGATCCTGTTGCACAGGTCGATAGCGTAACCCGTCGGCTCGGCGCCGGCCTTGGCCGAGGAGAAGGGCGCTTCGTCATCGATATAGCCGATGCGCACCGTTCCGCGCTCGATGATGCCGTCGAGGGTAGCGGCGCCTGCCGTCAGGGCTGAAAGGGAAAGGGCGACAATCGCCAGCGAGAGCCGTCTCATGCACTTTGTTACGACCGGCATGACGCTCATCTCCGAAAGACGGTTGCGATCTCAAAGGCGTGCACGCAGCTTATGGCCGGGCCGCCATTTGTCAACCAAGGTCCGAAAACGAAAAACCCGGCGCGCTGGCCGGGTGTTTCCGTTAAGTCGATCCATCCCACTTAGCTGCGGGCGATGATTTCCTTGCCTTCGATCTTCATCGCGACGCCGAGCTTGCCGGTCGTGCGGCGCACGAGGAAGCGGGGGCGGCGGTTGGCGAAGTAGGAGTGGCGGCGGCGCGGCTTCAGCGTGTTGGTACGCAGGTCGCCGAGATGTTCTTCGAGCGGGCGGGCAACGCCATCTGCCTCGACCATCAGCATTGGAATGCGGAAGGCTTCCGACCAGCCGCGCCAGTCGGCGGCGATGTCGGAGAGGTCGTGGGCCACCAAGAGCGGCACGCAGAGTTCCGGATCTTCGTGGTGCAGTTCGAGCGTCACGGTGACTTCGCCGTTGCCATGGTCGATGGCGCGGGCGGCGACGCCCTTGAAGGCGCGCTTCGGCAGGGCGATTGAAAGTGGAAGGCCGCTCGATGGGAGGATCTTGCGCAGGATCGCGCCGCGTTCGTCTATCGTTATGCTGACGTCACTCGTGGAGTCGTGAATGGCGTAGCTCACCTGCTGGGGGAAGCGCGACGGATCGAGACGCAGTGTCGTGCCGGCCCATGCGGGCTTCATAACGGTGTTGTTCATGTTCATTCTCACCCTTGTCTTACCTGAGAGCCGGTTTCCGGTCTTCTCCTCGGGGCTTTTCGCCCTCTATGGCTGAACAATAGGCGCCGGCTGTTCGAGACAGCTTAAAAATCGCGGTTAAGAAGACCTTGCCTCGGGGGATGGTTATCAAAACCGAACGTGGCAAGGTTTCCGAGGAGTGAACACCGCCCGTCTCATTCCGCGACGGAAGAGGGGTAAGTCTCGGGTAAGCTTTTTATCGCAGAATGAGGCACAACATCTGTGTCATTCCTTTAAGATTTTGCCGAAAAAGGTCGTCCCATGATCTCTGCTTCGATGGCGTACAGCATATTGTCGGGGAATATGCAGAAGAGCCTCGACAACGTCGCCAAGCAGTCGACGGTCAAGCGCGACGCCGAATATTACAAGGAAAACATCAACATGGTCAAAGATGTCGATGATTTCCTCGGCAACTACAAGCTCTACAACTACGCGATGCAGGCTTACGGTCTGGGAGACATGGCTTACGCCAAGGCCTTCATGAAGAAGGTGCTGGAAAGCGACCTGACCGATTCCAACAGCTTCGCCAACCGTCTTTCGGACACGCGCTACAAGGAATTCGCGGCGGCGTTCAATTTCAGCGCTTCGACGGCCGACGCGCAGAGCGATTCCCAGGAAGACGACCTGATCGGCCTCTATAATCAGTCCTTTGCGGATGAGGGCAAGAACGCCGCGACCGAGACCAGCTATTACAGCGACGCCATGGACAACGTGGAAAACGTATCCGACCTGGTCAACAACACGCGCCTTCGTACCTACGCACTGAAGGCCTATGGTATCGATCCGACCTATGTTTCCCAGGACTTCCTGACGCAGGTTCTGACGAGTGATCTCGATGATCCCGACAGCTTCGTCAACGTCAACGGCAACGACAAATATAAAGCACTGGTTGCGCAATTCAGCTTCAACGCCGACGGCACCGTGACCGGCGCCGCCCAGACCGCGACACAGAAAGACGCGGTCATGGAACAGTATAATCTGGTCGTTCCATCGATCGTCACGCAGGCGGCCGCCGATTACAACAAGGCTTACTATCTGTCCAAGATCGGGACCATCACGAATGTGACCGATATCACCGCCGATACGCGCCTGTCGTCCTATATCAAGACGGCGTTCAACATGGGCTCGACTTTCAGTGATGCGGCATTTCGCAAAGTGCTAACGGATCCGACCTACGCCGCGTCGCTCGACTTCAGCGACGCCTATCAGGCCTTCAATTTCAAGTCCGACGGCACGGTTGCCACGACAGCGCGTGCGCAGACGTCCTCCCAGACAAAAGCGACCACCGCGCAGGCGACCAGCGCATCCAGCTACTATACCAGCCAGATCACCGGCGGGACGATCACGACCGTTGACCAGCTGTTGGCCGATCCCAAGCTGACGGCCTACATCAAGGATGCCTATTCGTTGTCGCCGACCTTCAGCGATGCCGACCTGAGAAGCATTCTCACCGATGCCGATTATGCCTCGACCAACGGCTACAGCGCCATCAACGCCGCCTTCAATTTCAAGGCCGATGGAACGTTGACAGGCACGGACGTGCAGACTTACGCGCAGCGCAGCGCGACGACCGGCAAGATAACGACAAACGGAAACTACTTTCTGACTAAGGTCGGCGACTATACCAGCGTCGATGATCTCCTGGCCGATACGCGGAGCGTCAGCTATCTCCGCAACGTCTATAACGTGTCCTCGACGATCAGCGACGCGGATCTGAAAACGATCCTGTCGGACGGCGATGCGGCGGCCACCATGGGCTATACCAGCCTGCACGACGCCTTCAATTTCACCTCGTCCGGCGGCCTTGCCGCCACCTACCAGCCGCAGACGCCGGATCAGGTCAATGCCATGGCCGACATGGCGACGGCGACGCGAAACGGCTACCAGCAGGCCATCGTCAATATCACCAATGTCGATGACCTCCTGGCCAACACGACGCTGACGAACTACATCAAGAATGCCTACGGCATGCCGATGACCTTGAGTGACGCGGACCTCCGCAGCGTGCTGACGGACGGAGACTATGCGACGCTGCTGGGCTATGGCGATGTCCACGCGGCCTTCAATTTCCTTGCCGATGGCAGCACGCCGAATGACGTCAACGCGCAGAGCACCAGCCAGGCGCGGTCGACGACGACCAGGGCCATCACGACCCAGGACTATTTCCAGAGCACGATCAGTACCATCTCCAATGTCGACGAGTTGATCGCGGATCCGAAGCTCACGAGCCAACTCCGCACGGTCTACCGAATTTCGCCCGCGGTCAGCGACGCCGACCTGAAGAGCATCCTGACAGACGCCACCTTTGCCGCATCGGCCGGTTACTCCAACGTCAATGCCGCATTCAGCTTCGCCGCCGATGGTTCGGCGGCTCTGGCTTCCGGCCCGCAGAACGGTCAGCAATTGGCGGATACCACCGCGTTCTACAACACCCGCTACGACGATCTTCAACAGGAGACGATCGACGATTCGATCGCCAACTATAAGAGCCGGATGGCGGACGGGAACATCAAGTCCATCGCCGATTTCATGCGCACCAACGCGACGGCCGATACGGACAAGGCCAACGACAGCCTGCCCGATCTCTATCAGATGGCGTTGCGCGCCTACGGGTTGACCGAACAGGATGTATCGCGGTCGACAATGCGCAAGCTGCTGGAAAGCGACCCCTACGACCCGAACAGCTACGTCGCGTCGTTCAAGGACGAGCGCATCACCAACCTCGTGCGCGCCTTCAACTTTGGATCGGACGGCAAGGTTTCTTCGGAAATCCAGGCGTTGTCGCCCGCCGTCATGGCCAAGTACGCCACCAACTACAAGTCGCTCTCCTTGCTCGGCATTGCCGAGGGTCCGCTGCGGGACAAGGCGTCCAAAGATGCGACCACGGCGGTCAACAACTTCGCCAAAGGCATGGCCGAGGTGAAGTCGCTGGATGATTTCCTTGATAACAAGGACCTTACCAATCTGGTGCTGAAGGCGAATGGCCTCGACCCGACCAAGTACACAGCGGAGACGCTGAAGAAGATCTTCACCTCCGACCCGTCGGATCCCAAGAGCTATCTCAATACCGAAGCGGAATCGAAGTTCCAGGAAATCGTTGCCGATTTCAACTTCGACACCGATGGCGACCTGACCCGATCCAAGATCGGCGCGATCCAGAACGTCGGTGCAGAAGAACGCACCGAAAAGAGCTACATCCAGCAGACGCTCGAAACCCAGCAGGGTGAGACCAATGACGGTGTCCGTCTGGCGCTCTATTTCTCGCGCAAGGCGCCGAGCGTGACTTCGATCTACACGCTGCTCGGCGATCAGGCGCTGTTCCAGCTGGTGCAGACGGCCTATAGCCTGCCGAGCGGATTCTCGAACATGGACGTCGACAAGCAGGCCGACAACCTGAAGAAGTTCATCAATATCGAGGATCTTCAGGACCCGAAGAAGGTCGACAAGCTGGTGCGCCGCTTCACCGCGCTCTACGACGTGCAGAACAGCTCAAGCACCTCGGCAGCCCTTACCATCCTGACCAACGGCGCCACGTCGTCCTGAGCGAACTCAATCCACGCTAACGACCTTGCCCGGGTTCATGATACCGGCAGGGTCGAACGCCCGCTTGATCCGCCGCATCAGATCCATCTCGATGTCCGAGCGGATGGAAGCCAGTTCATCGCGCTTCAATTGGCCGATGCCGTGCTCGGCCGAGATCGAGCCGCCATGGGCGAGCACGATGCCGTGGACGATGTGGTTCATCTCATGCCAGCGGTCGATAAACGCCTGCTTGTCGGCGCCGACGGGCTGGGAGATGTTGTAGTGGATGTTGCCGTCGCCCATGTGGCCGAAGGCGCAGATGCGCGCACCCGGCATGGCGGCCATCACCGCTTCTTCGGCTTCATTCATGAAATGCGGAATGCGCGACACCGGCACCGACACGTCGTGCTTGATCGATCCGCCTTCCGGCTTCTGCGCTTCGGACATGCTCTCGCGCATATGCCACAGCGCTTGCTGCTGCGCGACGGAGGAGGCGATTGCCGCATCCTGCACAAGTCCGGCCTCGAAGCCCTGTTCCAGCAGCGCCGTCATCATGCGCTCGGCGGTCTCGGCCGAATCCGATGTCGAGATGTCGATCAGCACGTACCAGGGATGCGGCGTCTCCAGCGGATCGCGCACGCCGTCGATGTTGCGCGCGGTGATCTCGACGCCGAAGCGCGGCATCAGCTCGAAGCCCGTCAGCGAGGTGCCGCACAGGCTGGAGGCAAGGTTGAAGAGCGAAAGCGCGTCCTCCACCGTGTTGAGGCCCGCGAACGCCACCTGCTTGCCGAGCGGCTGCGGGAAAAGCTTCAGCACCGCGCCGGTGATGATGCCGAGCGTGCCTTCCGCGCCGATGAAGAGGTCGCGCAGGTCGTAGCCGGTATTGTCCTTCTTCAGGCTGCGCAGCCCATTCCAGACCTCGCCGGTCGGCAGAACGACCTCCAGGCCCAGGCAAAGCTGGCGCATGTTGCCATAGGCAAGCACCGCCGTGCCGCCGGCATTGGTGGAAAGGTTGCCGCCGATGCGGCAGGATCCTTCGGAGCCGAGCGACAGCGGAAACAGCCGCCCGTGCGCTTCCGCCGCTTTCTGCACCTCGGCCAGAATGGCGCCGCCGTCGGCGACGAGGACATTGGCGACCGGATCGACGGAACGGATCTTGTTCATGCGCTCGAGCGAGATGATGATGTCCGACTTGCCTTCACGCGGTGTCTGCCCGCCGACGAGGCCGGTATTGCCTGTCTGCGGCACCACCGCCGAACCCGTTTCCGACGCAAGCTGGAGGATGGCGGAGACTTCCTCGACCGTCGCCGGCTTCAACAGCAGCGGCGAGGAGCCGTGATAGAGGCCGCGGTTCTCGATCAGGTGCGGGGCAAGGTCGGCCTCACCGCGAAGCGCATATTTCTCGCCGACGATGGCTGCAAAACGGTCGAGTAGATCGGGGGAAACGCTGCTCATCGGGCTTTATCCTCTGTTATTCCCGCGGGGCCGCGGCGCGCCGCAGCCGGTCGTTGATGGCTTCGCCGAGACCCTCGTCGGGAATGGCGGAAAAGGCGATGGTCGTGGCGCCGCTGGCATCGGCGCGCTTCATATAGTCGAAGAGATTGGCCGCGGCCTCCGAGAGATCGCCCGTTTCGCTGAGATTGAGCACGATCCTTGCCGATTGCGAGCCGGCGACAGGCGCGGGGCCGAAACTGATCAGCGCCTCACTGTCTGAAACGTCGGTCGCATCAAGCCGTACATGCGCGCCCGGCGCATAATGAGACGCCATCATCCCAGGCGCCTCGATCGCGGCCGACGCCTTCTTCGGGCGCACCAGCTTCATGCCCGCCACCCGCTCGATCTCGACCGCCGGCAGCCCGCCCGGACGCAGCAGCCTGAGCTTGCCGTCCTCGACCTTGACGATGGTCGATTCCACGCCGACGTCGCTGGCGCCGGAATCGAGGATCAGCCGGATCTTCTCGCCGAGATCGGCGGCCACATGGTCAGCACTCGTGGCGCTGATCTTGCCCGATGTATTGGCACTCGGCGCCGCCAGCGGATGTCCGAAGGCGCGTATCAGTTCTCCCGCAAACCCTTTGGGAACGCGGATGCCGACCGTGTCGAGCCCGGCCGTCGCCAGCGCGTGAATGGCGCTGCCCCCCTTGAGCGGAACGACGATCGTCAGCGGTCCCGGCCAGAAGGCTTCCGCCAGCGTCCGGGAGACAGGATCGAAATCGGCATACTGCTCGGCCATGGCGAGATCGGCCATGTGGCAGATCAGCGGATTGAACTGCGGCCGGCCCTTGGTCTCGTAGATGCGGGCGATGGCCGCTGGATTGGTGGCGTCGGCGGCAAGTCCGTAGACGGTCTCGGTCGGAATGGCGATCGGCAAGCCTTCGCCCAGCACCTTGCAAGCGGCCTCTATGGCCTGCTCCTTGTTCGCGGTGATGTCGATGATCTCTGCCATGGTCTGCCCGGATGCCGTGTCGGGCAGTCCTTATGCTTTCCCGGCGCTCCGATCAATATCAGAGCTGGCGAATGATCTCGCGCAGCTGTTCGTTGCGGGCGCCGAGCAGCAGCACGTTTCGGATCGCCACCTGCGGATCGTCGGTCCGAAACAGGACGCCGTTGCCGCGCACCGAACGGTCGATCGTCATCTTCTCCGGCGTGTGCTCGCCGGGCTTGATGGCGACGGCGAAATACATGCGCGACTGTCGCGCATCGATGCGCTCGAAGAAATTGTCGTTGTCGCTGATATCGGCGTAGAAGTTGGCAATGTAGAAGGCCCAACTCACTTCCTCGTAGCGGGCGAACTTCGTACGCGATGCCGTCACGTGACAGTAGCCGAGATGCGGGCTGTCCTGCAGCGTGCGGTGGAACACCAGCTTCGGGAACTGGATGGCGCGATGGAAGGCGTTGATGTGCTGATGCGTCTGCATGCCGGCGGCTTGCAGCTTTCTGCCGGTTTTTTCCGCCACTTCCTCATGGCTGAGATAGCGGCGCTCGGCGGCAAGCCAGTGACTGCGCTGGCGCGTGATCCGGCCGGTGCGCAGGAATTCCGAGTGGGAGCTTGCCTGCGCTGGCTCCTTCTGCGCCGTTTCCGTGCTCGCGTCGAAGTAACGAAGTTTTGCCATTGTGCGCATTCCGAATGCTTGCCTGATGGCAGGGAGAATAGGCCGATCATGCTTAACGCGCCCTTAAACCGGACTGGCGGGGTTTCCGTTCACCGGCCGGCGGTCCGCATGTCGCAAACGCGATATGCGGCGATTGGGTTACGAGAAGGCATTGTATTCACGTGTTTGCATCCATGTCGCAATCGATGATATTTTCCGTGGGATAGCTGCCGGCATGCGGTTCCCGCGGTGCGATTTCTGCCTCGCTGAACCCTGTCGTCATTTTCGAAGCCGATGTCGCTTTGCAACCAAGCGTCCGGCCCCGGCGGTGATTAAATATGCAGAATGAAATCTCCTTCGGGAGAGACGGAACGAAATGCTTCCGGAGGCTTTGGACTCCAGCGAAGCGGCGGCCTGAACAGACGAGGATAGGCGCATGGATATTCGTAGCAACGTGTTGCGGCAGCTGAAGAACCGCCGGGAAGGCTTCAGCCTCGAACAGCCGTTCTATATCGACGAGGATTACTTCAAGCTCGATATGGAGATGATCTACTACCGCGACTGGCTGTTCATGGGTCATGACTGCGAGCTACCGAAGGCAGGCGCCTATTTCACGGTGCAGATCGGCCAGTATCCCGTCGTCATCGTTCGTGGCCGCGACAATGTCATCCGCGCCTTCCACAACAGCTGTCGCCATCGCGGCTCGCGCGTCTGCACCAAGGATCACGGCTCGTCCGTCCGTCTCGTCTGCCCCTACCACCAGTGGGCCTATGATCTCGACGGCAAGCTCGCCTTTGCCCGCCACATGGGCGACGATTTCGACAAGAGCGGTTTCGGCCTGAAGCCTGTCCATTGCGAGAGCTTCGGCGGCTACATCTTCATCTGTCTCGCCGACAAGGCGCCGGACTTCCAGCCGGTCCGCGACATGGTCGCCCCCTACATGATGCCGCATCATCTGAAGGACGCGAAGATCGCCTTCCAGAGCACCATCATCGAGAGGGGAAATTGGAAGCTCGTCTGGGAAAACAACCGCGAGTGCTACCACTGCGCCGCCAACCATCCCGAACTCTGCCGTACCTATCCTGAGGCCCCGAGCGTCACCGGCACCGACGGCGGCGCCGACGATCCGGAAATTTCCGGCCACTGGGCGCGCTGCGAGGCCGCCGGGCTGCCGAGCAAGTTCCAGATCTCGCCGGACGGCCAGTTCCGCGCTGCCCGCATGCCGCTAATCGAGGATGCCGAGAGCTACACCATGTCCGGCAAGCGCGCCGTCAAGCGTGCGCTGTCTGATGACGTGACGATCGACCGGATCGGCACCATGCTGCTCTTCCACTATCCGACGACTTGGAACCACATCCTCGGCGACCACGCGATCTCCTTCCGCGTCCTGCCGCTCAGCGCCAACGAGACTGCCGTCACGACTAAGTGGCTGGTCCACAAGGATGCCGTCGAGGGCGTCGACTACGACCTCGATGAACTGACCCACGTCTGGACCGAGACCAACGACCAGGACCGCCGCATCGTCGAGGAAAACGCCTTCGGCATCCATTCGCCGGCCTATGAGCCCGGCCCGTACTCGATGCTGCACGAGGGCGGCGTCATGCAGTTCCTCGAATGGTACGCGCTGTTCATGACCAGCCGGCTGCAGGGCGACCAGGCCAAGCTCTCCGTCGTCGCCTGATCGGCATATAGGATCTCCCAAGCGGCTCCGTTTCCTTGATGGAAGCGGGGTCGCTTTCGTTTGGGCGCTCAGAAGTCCTGATAGTTCAGCGTGTTGATCTCGCGCTTGGGCACGGAGGAGGTGGTGATCGGGTCGGGCGCGGTGGTGTCCTTGGCTGCGAACTTCGGCTCCATCTCGATCTTGGCGAGGATCAGCGGCGGATCGGGTTCTCGCGCCGGCAAAAGGTTCCCCTGCGCCCACACCCTGGCGAGATCGGCCCTGTTCATCGCCGCGACGTTGACGTCGATATCTGTGAGCGCTCCCGGCACGCGGTAGGGACAGCGGCGTTTGCTGCAATTGGCGCCAGAGGAGAACTGCCAGAGCAGATAGTTGTCCCAGTTGCCCATCGGGAAAACGCCATTGATCTCAGGCCTGTAGCGCGCATACCAAAGCGGCAGCCGTGCCAGGACGGGGTAATCGTTGTGATAGGCGGCGATGTAGCGGGCGGTATTGTGGTTCGTGTAGAGCACGGGATATCGCCCGGTACGCGCCTTGATATGGCCGGCGAAAATCTGCGCGTCCTCCAGCGACATGAACTTGCCGGGATCGATGCCTTCGATGTCGAGGATCATCATCTCGTCGTCGCGCGGCGTGGCGTAGTCGAGGAAGTGATTTGCCTGGTCGACGGGATTGCCGGGACGCCCCAGGTGATAGGCACCCCAGAGCAGGCCCGAGGCGCGGGCGACCAGCCGCCGCGTCTGAAAGAGTTCGCGGCTGACCGCGTACTTACGCCACATGGTCTTGCAATGCGCGACGGTATCTCCGGCATGGTCGCCGCTGCAATCGAAGCTTTCGGGCAGGCCGTCGGACGCCTTGGAGATGAAGCCCGCGATGCGCTTGTCCGATCGCAGGGCCTCCCAGTCGAGCGTGTTCAGCTCGTAGGCATCGATCACGATGGCGTTATCGGTTTTGTTCCAAGGCAGCACATCGGCCGCCGTCGCATGCTGCGCCGCAAGGCTTGCGAGCATCAAAAGCAGAAACTGGAAGATAAGGATTCCACGGTCTTGCCCCATGGAACGAGGTTGGTGAGAAACGGTTAATGTCCGGTTAATCATTAGCAAATACAACGCCAGAGCCGGTCGGACGCGCGCCTGCGCCTCTGGAACGTTGCGGTGTTCTGTACGTTTATGATCACGCGAATTTATCGGGATTGGAGACGAAATGCTCGGATCATTTAAGAAGCATGCTGTTGCTGCTCTTTCTTCCATTATTTTTTTGACAGGTTTTGTTCCCTCTCAGGCCATGCAGATGCCGTCGCTGCCGCAAGTCGAACGCTCCGGCGATGTCCAGAATGTCCAGTATTGCCGCCCCGGCATGCGCTGCGGCCCGGGCTACCGCCCGCACTATCGTCCAGGCCCAGGCTATCGCCCCGGTCCGCGCTACCGCCCCGGCTACTACAATGGCTATCGCGGTTATAGCTACTATCGTCCGGGTTACCGTCGCTACAATGACTACTGGTACCCGCTGGCAGCCTTCGGCGCGGGTGCGATCATCGGCGGTGCGATCGCTTCGCAGCCGCGCTACGTGGCTCCGTCCGGTGGCATCAACCCGAGCCATGTCGCCTGGTGCGAAAACCGCTACCGCTCGTACCGCGCCTATGACAACACCTTCCAGCCCTATAATGGCCCGCGCCAGCAGTGCCTGTCGCCTTACTACTGAGGCGACCGCTGAAAACGCAGACATCAAGCCCGGCGCGAATGCCGGGCTTTTCGCGTTGGGCTAGAGAATATCGACCCGCTTCAGCAGCCACCAAGCAAGCACGATTGATGCGATGATCATGCCGATCGCGTATTCCGTCCCGGTCGATCCTTGCGTGAAGGGCAGGTTGGCGGTGTTCATGCCGAAGAAGCCGGTCACCAGCGTCGGCGGCAGCAGGAAGGCGGTCATGATCGACAGGATGTAGAGGTGGCGGTTGGTCTCGGACGAGAGCTTCGAATCGATTTCCTCGTGCAGCAGCCGTGCCCGGTCCTGTAGCGCATAGATGTCGTGATCGACCGTCTCCAGCCGCGCCGTCAGCCGCCCTGCCACGTCCTCGAAACCGAAGGGCATCTCGTCGTCGTCGGACGCCGCCGCCCGCCGCATCAGCGCCAGAACGGTGCGCAGATGCCTGTGGATGCGCACGACGGTGCGCCGCACCGGCGCCAGCCGCCGCCGCTCGTCGCGCGGCGCGTTGTCGTAGACGAAATCCTCGATGACATTGAGTTCTTCGGTGAGATCCATGACGATCGAGATCAGCGTCCGCTGGAATTCGGTAACGAGCAGCTCGAATAGATCGACCGGTCGCACATACTTTGCCGGGTTCTTCTCGATCAGCGCTCGCGCGCGGTCGACGCTGCGCAGCGGCTGCAGGCGCGTGGTGATGATGAAGCGGTCCGATATCGCGAAGTGCAGCCAGCCGAGATCGGCTGTTTCGTGGTCGAACTCGCGCTGGCAATCGACCAGCGTGCCATAGAGCATCTGGTCGTCGACGGTGATGGCCGAGTGCGTGTCGTGCGTGATGAGCGCCGCCTTTGCATCTTCCGTCAGGCCGGTCAGCGTATCGAGCAGGGCTGGAACGCGGGCGTCGGCGAGGTTGAGGTGCAGCCAGTAGAAGCCGTCGCCTTCGGTCAGATCCGCCGCAAGCGCGCTGTTCGTCAGCCGGATTGCCTTGCCGCCCTCGGCGGGGAAGCGATAGGCCCAGACGAAACCCGGCATGCTAACAGGCAATGTGTCCATGATGCGCCGGTCCTCTTGCGACTTGCGTGATATATCGACCATAACGCCGGATTCGCCATCGGTCGACAAGCGGGACAGGCGGTCGCCCCGGGCGGCGGGACTGGCGGCGGAACCCGTTCAGGGACCATGCCTTGGCGCTTTATTTATGACCGATATTTTGCAGTTTCAAGACAGTTCGCACGGCCAGTATCACCGCTAGCGCGGCCCGGGGCAGGGGCAAGTTTGAAATTGACGTTTACGTAAAAATCAATTAGCTCTGCGACTGGAGGAGCGGACCGGATCGGCAGATTCGTGCCGCCGGCATACGAGGAGATCAGCATGTACAAGGCGCCCGTCGAGGAGATCGCATTCACCCTGAAGCATGTGGCCGGTCTTGCGCAGGCGATCGACGACGGTCTGCTTGGCGATCTCGGCGAGGATCTGGTTGACGCCATCCTCCACGAAGCCGGCCGTTTCGCATCCGATGAAATCGCGCCGCTCGCCGAAATCGGCGACCGCCAGGGCGCTCGGATCAGGGACGGTGAGGTAACGACGCCGGATGGCTGGCGCGATCTCTACCGCAACTGGATTTCAGGCGGCTGGAACGGCC
This sequence comes from Rhizobium sp. S152, assembly GCF_030380735.1. Lineage (GTDB taxonomy): Bacteria > Pseudomonadota > Alphaproteobacteria > Rhizobiales > Rhizobiaceae > Rhizobium. Next base: position 501,624 of record NZ_JAUDRZ010000008.1, read on the forward strand.
TGACTGCATCAGAAGACTTCGGCGGCCAGGCGCTGCCCCACATGCTCAACGTTGCCGCACTCGAGATGTGGAATTCCGGCTCCATGGCCTTCGCGCTCTGCCCGACGCTGACCATGGGCGCCATCGAAGCGATCGCCGCTCACGGCAGCGACGCGCTGAAGAAGACCTATCTCCCGAAGCTCGTCTCCGGCGAATGGACCGGCACGATGAACTTGACGGAACCGCATGCCGGCTCCGATCTCGGCGTGCTCAAGGCCCGCGCCGAACGCCGCGACGACGGCAGCTACCGCATATCGGGCCAGAAGATATTCATCACCTGGGGCGAACACGACGCCGCCGAAAACATTATTCATCTGGTGCTCGCCCGCCTGTCGGATGCGCCATCGGGCACGCGCGGCATCTCGCTGTTCCTCGTGCCGAAGTTCCTGGTCAATGACGACGGCTCGCTCGGGGCCCGCAACGATCTCTTTTGCCACGCGCTGGAACACAAGCTCGGCATCCACGGCTCCCCCACCTGCACGATGATCTACGGCGACGGCCGCTTCGGCGAGGAAAAGGGCGCCATCGGCTGGCTGGTCGGCGAGGAAAACAAGGGCCTCGCCTGCATGTTCACGATGATGAACAACGCCCGCCTTGCCGTCGGCATGCAGGGCGTCGCGATTGCCGAAGCCGCCACGCAGAAGGCCGTCGCCTATGCCCGCGAGCGCACCCAGGGCAAAGCGCCGGGCTGGACGGGTTCTGGTATGAGCCCAATCATAGAGCACCCCGACGTTATCAGAATGCTGCTCACCATGAAGGCGCTGACTCAGGGCGCCCGCGCTATCGCCTATAGCTGCGCCCACGCTACCGACATGGCGCACCGCGCCGGCGATGCCAGGAAGCACTGGCAGGAGCGCGCCGCCTTGCTGACCCCGGTCGCCAAGTCCTTCGCCACCGATATCGGCGTTGATGTCGCCTCGCTCGGCATCCAGGTGCATGGCGGTATGGGCTTCATCGAGGAAACGGGGGCGGCCCGCTACCTCAGGGACGCACGCATTGCCCCCATTTACGAAGGCACCAACGGCATCCAGGCGATCGATCTCGTCACCCGCAAGCTGCCGCTGTCCGATGGCGGCGAGGTCAAATGCCTGATCGCCGAACTGCAGGAGATCGCCGACCGCGTCGGTGCCTCCAACGCGGAAAGCTTCGGCGCCACGGCGAACCGCCTGAACGCCGCGATCACCGACTTGGCCGAAGCGACCGACTGGCTTCTCGAGCAGCTGGCGCAGGGCCGGACCACCGAAGCGCTGTCCGGCGCCACGCCCTACCAGCGCCTGTTCGGCCTGACGCTGACTGGCTGCTACCTCGCCAAGGGTGCCCTTGCCGATGGCAATGATGGCGCCGCCGACAAGCGCATCGCGCTTTGCCGCTTCGCTGCCGAAAACCTGCTGCCCGAAACGACGGCCCTGAAGGATGCCGTCATCAACGGTGCCGCCAGCCTTGCCGCCGCCCGCGCCATTCTCGCCTGAGGGACCTGATATGACCGATCACATCATCGTCGAGCGCCCCGAAGCTCACCCCGGCATCCAGGTCATCCGCTTCAACCGCCCGGAGAAGAAGAACGCCATCACCCGCGCCATGTATTCCGCCATGACCGAGGCGCTGGCGGCCGCTGAGGACGATGAGGCCATCCGCTCCACCGTCTTTCTCGGCACCGAAGGCTGCTTCTCGGCCGGCAACGACATGGGTGATTTTCTGGCTGTTGCCATGGGCGGCGGCATGCCGCGTGAGGTGATCGACTTCCTCTATGCCCTGGTGCGCTCGACCAAGCCCCTTGTTTCAGGTGTCGATGGCCTGGCCATCGGCATCGGCGCCACCATGCATTTCCACTGCGACATGACCATCGCCTCGGCCCGCAGCGAGTTCCGCACGCCCTTCGTCGATCTGGCGCTGGTGCCCGAAGCTGCGTCCAGCCTGATCGCACCGCGCTTGATGGGCCACCAGCGCGCCTTCGCCATGCTGGCGGCCGGCGAGCCGTTTTCCGGCGAGGAGGCGAGGGAGGCCGGCATTGTGTGGAAGCTCTGCGCGCCGGAAGAGGTGGAGGCGGCGGCACTGGCCGCAGCGAACAAGCTCGCCGGTAAGTCGCCGGAAGCCCTGCGGATCGCTCGTGATCTCATCCGCGGCAATCGCGGCGAGATCATCGCCCGGATCGACGAGGAAGCACGCCACTTTTCGGAGCGTCTGCGCAGCGCCGAGGCGAGGGCTGCGTTCGACGCCTTCATGCGGCGCTAAAAAGCGTGCTTAAGCAATAGTATTACTTTTAATCAAATTTTACCTAATATGACGCCTAATGCCGCCAATGCATGATGCATGGCGGAACTCTCCGCATCCCATCCTCGACCAATCATGGCACAAGGCAAGGAGCCGATCGGCAGACGATCCGGCTGACCCGCGCCCATAGGCCGCTGCGAGAAACTGCTATGTCCAAGTTAAAGATCAAGACGCTTCTGCCCCTTCTGTTCTTGTCGCTCGTGGTGATCGCCATCGTGCAGGGCGCGATTTCTGCCTTCGCCCTGATCCGGCTGGAGAGCAACGCGCATGAGATCGGCGTGCAGAACATCCCGAACACGGCGCGGCTGCAGACCATCGTCGGCACGATGAACGACGTCCGCCGCAGCTATGCCGATTACCTGCTGGCCGCGAGCAAGACCGATTTCCGCAACGCCGAGCAGACGCTGAAGTCGCGTCGCCAGCGCCTGACGGCGGCGATCAGCGCTTTCGAAACGCAGCCGAAGAGCGACTACATGAGCCAGAACTTCGAACGGCTCAAGAAGGCGCTCGCCAGCGACACCGCCCTTGCCGACAAGATCATCGCGCTTGCGCTCGACAACAAGAAGAGCCAGGCGAACCTGCTCTATCGCGGCGAGCTTTCGATGTCGTTCAACAATATCCAGACGCTGGTCGACGGCATGATCGCCAGGGACCGGCAGTCGACCGATACGGCCTTGTCGGCCGCGGCAAGCAACTATTCGACTGGCATCATAGCGATCGCCGCCGGCCTTGCCGTCGCCGTTCTGATCGCCGTTGCCGCCGCCTATATTGGCTGGCGTCGTATCTCGGCGCCGATTTCGACCATCACCACGCGCATGGCGGGCCTTGCGCGCGGCGAGCTCGATGCCGCCGTTCCCTATGCCGATCGCCACGACGAAATTGGCGAGATGGCAGCGGCCGTCGCGGTCTTCCGCGACAACGCCTTCGCTCGCCTCGATCTGGAACGCAGCGCCGAGGGCAGCAGGACGCAGGCGCAGGAAGAGCGTGCGCGTAACGAGGCGATGAAGGCGCGTGAAGCGGCCGAAACCCAGCACGCCGTCGATGCGCTGGCAGGCGCGCTCGGCGAACTCTCCGACGGAAACCTCGCGCACCGCATCGAGACGCCGTTTGCCGATCACCTCGATCGTCTCCGCAGCGATTACAACAGCTCCGTCGCCAAGCTGCAGGCCGCCCTTCAGGCCGTGGGCAGCAATGCCAACGCGATCGATGCCGGCGCAACCGAGATCCGCACCGCAGCCGATGGCCTCGCGCGCCGCACCGAGCAGCAGGCGGCCTCCGTCGAGGAAACCGCCGCAGCACTCGAAGAGATCACCACGACGGTCAAGGACACCGCGCGCCGTGCCGAGGATGCCGGCACGCTGGTCTCCCGCACGCGCCTCGGCGCCGAAGAGTCCGGCAACATCGTCCGAAAGGCCGTATCGGCGATGACCGAGATCGAGGAATCCTCCGGCAAGATCGCCAACATCATCGGCGTGATCGACGATATCGCCTTCCAGACCAACCTGCTGGCGCTCAATGCCGGTGTCGAGGCCGCGCGCGCGGGCGAAGCGGGCAAGGGTTTTGCCGTCGTCGCCCAGGAAGTGCGTGAGCTCGCCCAGCGCTCCGCCCATGCAGCCAAGGAAATCGAGAGCCTGATCACTGCATCGAATGCCCAGGTCCGCTCCGGCGTGACGCTGGTCGGCAGTACCGGCCAGGCGCTGGAGACCATCGTCTCGCAGGTCCAGGAAATCAGCCGTCACGTCGAGGCGATCGTCACCGCGACCCGCGAGCAGTCGACCGGTCTTGCCGAGATCAACCACGCCGTCAACACCATGGACCAGGGCACCCAGCAGAACGCCGCCATGGTCGAGGAACAGACGGCGGCGAGCCACGGGTTGGCGCAGGAGGCGGCGAAGCTGATGCAGCTTCTCGGCCAGTTCAACCTGCAGGCCGCCTCCCACGCCGCCTCCCGCTACGCCGCCTGATCCAGGCGACGGACAAAGAAAATGCCCGCGCATGTGTCGCGGGCATTTTGCGTTTCAGGCCGCCTGCGGGATGCGGGCGATGACCTTGATCTCGAAATCGAATCCCGACAGCCAGGTCACCCCGACCGCCGTCCAGTTCGTGTATGGCGGCTCGCCCATCATTTTGAAACGGACTGCATCGATCGCCGGAAACTGCGCCGCCGGATCGGTGTGGAACGTCGTGACGTCCACGATGTCGTCGAAGCTGCAACCGGCGGCCTTCAGTACGGCGGCGAGATTGTCGAAGGCAAGCTGCACCTGCTTTTCGAACACCGGCTCCGGTGAGCCGTCCTCCCTGCTGCCGACCTGACCCGACACGAACAGAAGGTCGCCCGAGCGGATGGCCGGCGAGTAGCGGTTGATATCATAGAGGGCCTGCCGGCCGGCGGGGAAGATGGCGTCGCGCTTGGTCATGTCTTTCTCCTTTGTCGACATGGCAGATCGCCCGCGTGCGGTGCGCCGCACGGCGTTCATCTTTTCGGGCTCTCTGCGCTTCACGGGTCGAAACGTAAATGATATACGCTTCGTATGTGAATATATGTTGGCATACGTCCCGTATGTCAATACGCATACGATGCGTATGTTCAGCTTGGAGGCATGGATGGTTTCGAAAACGCGGGCGCAGATGGTCGAGGATACCAAGGCCAAGCTGATCAAGGCGGCGCGCAAGGCCTTCGCAACAAAGGGTTATCAGGCGTCCTCAATGGACGATTTCACCGCCGAGGCCGGCCTGACGCGCGGCGCGCTCTATCACAATTTCGGCGACAAGAAGGGCCTGCTACAGGCCGTCATCGACCAGATCGATGCCGAGATGCTGGTGCGCCAGCGGGCCGCGCAGGCCGAGGGAAAGACCCCTTGGGAAGGGTTCATGAACGAGGGCATCGCCTATATCGAGATGGCGCTCGAGCCGGAGATCCAGCGGATCATGCTGCTTGATGGCCCGGCCGTGCTCGGCGATCCCTCGCAGTGGCCGAACCAGACCGCCTGCCTGCGCACGTCCACGCAAACGATCGAGGCGCTGATCGAAGAGGGGATCGTCAAGCCGATGGATGCCGAAGCCGCCGCCCGCCTCATCAACGGCGCGGCGCTGAACGCGGCGCTATGGATCGCCGCCGCCGACGATCCGCATGCGGTGCATGAAAAGGCGGTCGATGCCTTCCGCCATCTCGCCGGCGGCCTGCTACGCAGCGAAGCCTGACGAAGCCCTCGGTTACTTCTCGAGCGTCGCCACCACCTCGACATGGGCCGACCACAGGAACTGGTCTACCGGCGTCACCGACGTAATGCGGTAGCCGCCCTCGACGAGGATGGCGAGGTCGCGCGCCAGCGTCAGCGGATTGCAGCTGACGGCGACCACCTTCTTGACGGTCGAGCGGGCAAGCTCCCTGCACTGGAATTCGGCGCCCGCGCGTGGCGGGTCGAACACGACGGCGTCGTAGACCTTGAGTTCCGAGGTCATCAACGGACGGCGGAAGAGGTCGCGCTTCTCCGTCGTCACCGGCTTCAGCCCCTGCGTGTTGCGGCCGGCGAAATCGAGCGTCGCGATGGCCTTCTCGTCACCTTCGACCGCATGCACCCGGCCGATGCGGGCAAGCCGCAGCGCAAACGTGCCGGCGCCCGCGAAGAGGTCGGCAATCCGCTTGGCCTTGCCGACATGCGCCAGCACCAGCTCGGCCATCGCCTCCTCGGCCTGCTTGGTGGCCTGGGTGAAGCTGCCGGGTGGCGGCGATGCCTTGACCCCGTCGAACTCGACGACCGGCTTCACCGGCTCGATGAGGATTTCGCCATTGACCGAGATGCGCGCGACGCCGCGCAGAGAAAGCGCCGTCTCGATCACCTTGCGGCGATGCTGGTCGGAGAGCTTCTTCTTGATGCCATCAATCGCGATGTCGAGCCCCGACAGGGTCTCGAGCACGGCGATGCGGAAGGCTTCCGCGTCCGTCGCGATGGCCGCGCCGATCGCCTTGATCGCCGGCAGCCTGGCAATGATGCCCGCCGACGAGATGGGACATTCCTCGATATTGACGATGTGGTGACTTTCGGCCTGGTTGAAGCCGATGAGCATGTCCTTCTCGGTCTTGCGGGCGGCAAACACCACGCGCCGGCGCTCGCCGGGATGCGCGGCGATCGTCTCGCCGACCTCAGGCGTCAGACCCTTGGACTTCAGTGCGTCGATGACCAATTGCCGCTTGAAGGCGCGATAGGGGACGTCGGCCAGATGCTGCAACGTGCAGCCGCCGCAGGTGCCGTTGACGCCATCGGGACCGAAGTGCCGACAGAGCGGCTCTTGCCGGCCGGGCGATGCCGTCGCGATCGACATCAGCGTTCCCTGGTTCTTCACGCGCGCGATCGCCACGGTTTCGTCGGGCAGGGCGAAGGGCACGTAGACTGGTCCATCGCTGCCGATGACAATGCCGTCGCCCTGGGCGCCGAGTTTCTGGATCGTTACTTTCTCGGTGCTCACGGTTTCGTTCCTGCCAACAGATATTCCTGATTGCCGTCTCCGCCCGAGATCGGCGAGGGGATGAGCCCCAGGCTCGTCCAGCCCATGTCCTCCACGAACCAGCGCTGCAGTTCGGCGGCGACGCTAGGCGCGGAAGAGGGATCCTTAAGCATCCCGCCCTTTCCGATCGCCTCGCGCCCCGCCTCGAACTGCGGCTTGACCAGCAGCACGGCGGTCGCGGCCGGCTCCGCCAGATCGAGTGCCGGTGCCAGTGCCAGCTTCAGGCTGATGAAGGACACGTCGGAGACGATGAAGGTGAGGGGGTGGCCGATATCCTCGGCAACGAGGTTGCGCGCGTTCAGCCCCTCGATATTCGTCACGTCGGGGTTTTCGGCGATACGCGGATGCATCTGCCCATGGCCGACGTCGATGGCGGTGACATGCGCCGCCCCGCGCTCCAGAAGCACCTCGGTAAAGCCCCCGGTGGAGGCGCCGACGTCGAGACAGTGATGGCCACTCGGATCGAGCTTGAAATGGTCCAGCGCCGCCGTCAGCTTCAGCGCCGCGCGTGACACGTATTCCTGCGCGGGATCGTCGATCTCGATCGTGACATCCCCGCCGAAGACGGCGCCGGCCTTGGTGATAACCCGGCCGTCCACCTTCACGGTGCCGCGGCTCACCGCATCGCGGGCGCGCGAGCGACTGGCAAAAAGACCCAGGCTCACGAGAAGCTGGTCGAGACGTTGTGTGTTCTGATCGGACATGGCGTGTCCATGCCGATCAAAACCGTCACTTGCAAGCCTTTTTGTTTCTTTCCGCCTTCGTGTCACGTAAAGCGCTTATCAAGCAAAAGGTAAGTAAGATCTCGCTTATTACACCGACCAGGTAGACGGTTTGTTGTCCACAGATTGTATTGGCGTCGTGAAATGCACCTTATACAAGTCCAGACAGGCGGAATGTTGCAATGCACATTTAAACGTTTTTAAATTACTCGCCGCCTATGGTCGCGACGATTGCAGCGGGCTTCAAGCCGCTCCCGCCATGATGGCACCGACATCTGACCTGCCGATCATGTGTATTTTCCCCGATGAATTTTTCGGCATGCATCTGCATGCGCGAGTTGCCCACGGCGTTGCGCCGCCAGGAGAAATTGACTGATGTTTGCCAGAAACATGTCCCTGAACGGTAAGCTCGCCGCGACCTTCGCCGCGCTGATCCTTATCTTTCTTTCCGTTTCCGCCTTCGTCTACTCGAAGGCCGGCACGGCCGCCGATGCTTCCGACCAGCAGAAGAAATCCGAACAGCTGGTCACCCAGATCGACGACGCGCTGCAGGCCATGCTCGAGCAGGCCGTGAACCTGCGCGGCTTCCTGCTGTTTCGCAGCGACAGCACCTACGGAGATATCGCAGTCAACCGCGAGCGCATGTTGAAGGCGATCGCCGCCGCGCGCCAGACCGCCGCCGGCAACGCCGATTTCATCCAGCAGATCGACGGCATGCAGAAGGCCGCCGATCTCTATTACAACGAGCTTGCCGTGCCGCAGTCCAAGGCCCGCAAGGAAACCGAGATGCCGGTCGACCAGATCGTCAAGATCGGCGTCAACGAGACCAAGGGCCAGCTCGACGGTTTCCGCCAGGCATCCGCCAAGATCAAGGCCGCCGCCCGCGAGCAGTCCGATGCGCTTGCCGCCCTGCGCGCGTCCGCCAATAGCGAACTCAGCGCCAGCCTCGTCATCGGCGGCATCGCGGCGGCGCTTGCGGCAGCCCTGCTCGCCTGGATGCTGTCGCGCAGCATCGTCAAGCCGATCGTCGGCATGACGGCCGCCATGGGCCGCCTTGCCGGCGGCCAGAACGATATCGACGTTCCCGCCCTCGATCGCCGTGATGAAGTCGGCCGCATGGCGCAGTCGGTTCTCGTCTTCAAGGACGCCGCCATCGAGAAGATCCGCCTTGCAGGCGAAACCGATCGCATGCGCGGCGAGGCTGAACGTCAGCGCCACGCCGGCGATGAAGCGAAGGCCCGCGAGGAGAGCGAGATCCACTTCGCGATCGACAATCTCGCCAATGGTCTCGCCGATCTTGCCAACGGCAATGTCGCCGTGCGCATCGACACCCCCTTTGCCGCCCGCTTCGACCGCTTGCGCAGCGACTTCAACAATGCCGTCGAGAAGCTGCAGAGCGCGCTTCAGTCCGTCGGCCACAATGCCTCGGCCATCAACTCCGGTGCTGGCGAAATCCGCAGCGCCGCCGACGATCTGGCCCGCCGCACCGAGCAGCAGGCGGCAGCCGTCGAGGAAACCGCGGCCGCCCTCGAAGAAGTCACCACCACCGTTCGCGACAGCGCCAAGCGCGCAGAGGATGTCGGCCAGCTCGTCGAGCGCACCCGCCTGGGCGCCGAGAAGTCGGGCGAGGTCGTCCGCAAGGCCGTGACCGCCATGGAGCAGATCGAACGTTCTTCCAGCGAAATCGGCAATATCATCGGCGTCATCGACGATATCGCCTTCCAGACCAACCTGCTGGCGCTCAACGCCGGCGTCGAAGCAGCGCGTGCCGGCGATGCGGGCAAGGGCTTTGCGGTCGTGGCCCAGGAAGTGCGAGAGCTTGCCCAGCGCTCTGCCAACGCCGCCAAGGAAATCAAGGCGCTGATCAACACCTCGGGCAGCCATGTCGAGACCGGCGTCTCGCTGGTCGACGAAACCGGCAAGGCGCTCGCCGAAATTGTCGGCGCCGTGCAGGAAATCAACAAGCACGTCGGTGCGATCGTCACCGCCACCCGCGAACAGTCGATCGGCCTGCAGGAGATCAACACGGCCGTCAACAACATGGATCAGGGCACCCAGCAGAATGCCGCCATGGTAGAGGAACAGACGGCCGCCAGCCATTCGCTCGCGCAGGAGGCAACCGCGCTGGATGAACTGCTGCGCCAGTTCAACCTCGGTCAGCCGCAACAGGCCGCGCCTCGCGCCAGCGTCGCGACCGCCGCTTCCCGCCCTGTCGCATCGCCGGCGCACGCGCTCACCAAAACAGTCGCCAAGGCATTCGGCGGCCGCGCCACCTCGGCGGCCGTTGCCGTCAAGGAAGAATGGTCGGAGTTCTGATCGAACACCGACACCCCTCTATTTCAGGCAGGCCGAACATTTCAGTATGGCCTCATTTCAGCAGGGACGGGGTCGCGCTCAGGCGCGGCCCCTTTTTTGTTGTCACGCGCCGGCTCCAGATGCGCCATGAGTGCTCCCCGTTAGCCCTCCGGCATCGGCGGCGGCGGCTCCACACCCGCGATTCGGTCGAGGTTGTCGATCAGCCGCCGGAGCAGCCCGGTCAGTTGTTCGGTTTCGCTGTCGGTGAATCCCCGCAGCGCTTCGCGATTGCCTTCAAACAGGGTGGCGATCGCCCCGGGCATGCGCGCTTCGGCAGCCGCGGTCAGGCCGATGCGGCTGCTGCGACCGTCATCGGGGTCCGGCGTCCTGTGGATCAGCCCGTCGCGTTCCATCCGGGCCAGCATCTGCGCCATCGGCGGCTGCTCGACCCTGGCGAAGCGGGCAAGATCGCGCTGCGAGCTGACATTGCCGTTTTGCAGCGCCACCAGAACCGGCAGTTGCCCCACGCCGAAGCCCAGCGGCTTCAGGCGGGCCTCGCTGAGCCTCGCAAAGCCGCGTCCGGCCAGGCTGATGAGATGCCCCGGCGTCGACAGCACGTCCTTCTCTTTCATTACACTCCCTCAGCGCCCATTGACGAAAATATATATGCACGTATATAAATTGTTCATGCCATCGTCAACGCTGTTGGTTGATGCCCTGCATTCGACGCCAATCCCTCTCAAAGGAACCGACATGCCGGAAACCAACATGCAGCTGATCGAACGGATCTACGGCTGCTTCAACGCAAGGGACATCGACGGCGTGCTCGCCACGCTGGCCGAAGATGTCGCATGGGCAAATGGCATGGACGGCGGCCATGAACACGGGCGCGATGCCGTGCGCGCCTATTGGACACGCCAATGGGCGGTCGTCAGTCCGCATGTGGAGCCGGTGGCTTCAAGCGAAAGAGCCGATGGCGTGGTTGCCGTCCAGGTGATCCAGACGATCCGCGATCTCGAAGGCCGATCGCTGGCCGGCCAGAGCCACGGCTTGAAGGACAAGACGGTCGTGCATGTGTTCCAGATACGCGACGGCAGGATCACCCGCTTCGATATCGAGGAAGGAGCGCCAGCATTTTCCCTAGCGTCCTCAAAGCGGTAGCATCTTTGATCCGCAAACGATTAGGGAGCATATTATTCGCTTTCTTGGAACTTTTATTGTTCGATCGCGTTTCCCTTCGTAACCGAAAGGATCTCTATTATGAGAAAAATCATTACGACCCTAGCAGTCGGCGGTTTGAGCGCCTTGATGGCGCTGACGTCGGTCGCCCCCGTTCAGGCCATGCCGATCCAGGCTCCAACGGCCGTTCAGCAAACGGAAAATCGCGCTGCTAACGTGGAATCCGTGGAGTGGCGTCATCACCGCCGCGGCTGGGATCGCCGTCATGCCTATCGCCACGACCGGCGCTATGACCGACGCTACTATGGTCATCGTCGCCACCACCACTCGAATGGCGCCGCTATCATCGGCGGCCTTGCGGCGGGTGCGATCATCGGTGGCGCAATCGCCAACAGCAATAACCATCGTTACTACTATCACAACGGACGCCGGTATCTTCGCGATTAGGGGCCCGTAAGTGGAGGAGCGAAAGGGCCGCACGTCGATGCGGCCTTTTTGTTGCGCTCAGGCTGCTCGTACTCGCGACGCTAGACGCCGCTCTCGTCGCCGCGAAAATAGACCCGCTGGATAACCGCCATGATCAGCGCCGTCGCCCATCCGAAGATGATCCAGCCGTTGACCGCTTCGAACACCGAGATCTGTCGCCAATCCTTGCCGAGCACGATGTCGCCGTAGCCCACCGTGGTGAATGTCGTGGTGGAAAAATAGATGGCATCGTCGAGCGAGGGCAGGGCGCCGAGCGCGAGGTAGAGCAGCGCCCACAGGCATATGTCGAGCCCGATCGGCACCAGTAGATAGCTGACCCAGACGACGGTGACAATCGTCGCCCGCTGGGCGAGATAGTGCTCGTCGATCCGCCGGAAGACGCGGAGACCGGCTGCCATGAACACGGCCTGGATCGCAACGGTTGCCGCGATCATCGCGGTGGCGAGAAGCAGATTGAAGAACACCTGACCTCCAGAGGAAGCCGCGTCTGTTTGGCGCGGCCGCTGCCAGAATAGCAGTTGCACCTCTCCATGCATTGAGCCGGGTCAATGCATGTCGATGGCCATCGTCCTATCCTATGAGAGACGGGTGGAGGCATCGATCGTGCAGGACGCGCAACGCAAACACGGAGCTTCGGGTGTGGTCGATGCCGCGGTCGCCGAATTGCGGGCCGCGCCGCTTCTGGCGCTCCTCGTCTTCGTTCCGATCGTGATCCTCACTGAGTTCACCTCGCCGGATTCCCATACGCTGCTCTTCATCCTCTCCGTCCTGGCAATCGTCCCGCTGGCGGCACTTCTCAGCCGCGCGACGGAGGCGGTCTCCGCGCGTACCGGCGATGCCGTCGGCGGCCTGTTGAATGCGACGCTCGGAAACCTCACCGAACTCGTCATCTCCCTCGCGGCGCTGCAGGCGGGGCAGTATCTGCTCGTCAAGGCGTCGATCGCCGGCGCGATCGTCACCAACACGCTGTTCATGCTCGGCGGATCCTTCCTGCTCGGGGGCCTCAGGCATCACCTGCAGGAGTTCAATCGCGTCAGCGCCCGCTTCCAGGCATCGCTGCTGTTTCTCGCGACCGTCGCCCTGTTCGTCCCCTCGCTCGTGAGCCGGGCGGATCAGGGGCCGGAGATGGTGCAGGCGCTCAGCCTCGGCCTTGCCGTGATCCTGATCGCCGTCTATGCCATGGGCATGCTGTTCTCGCTCAAGACCCACCGCGAGCTTTTCGCCAGCGTCGGAGAGACGGAGGAGCAGCATGGCGCATGGTCGTTGTCGACCAGCATCACCGTGCTGATCGTGGTCACGCTCTTCGTCGCCCTGATCAGCGAGGTTTTCGTCGGCTCCGTGCAGGCGGCGGCCGAGAAGATGGGAATGACGCCTGCCTTCGTGGGCTTCATCGTGGTGGCGCTCGTTGGCGCGGCCGCGGAAATGACGGCGGCCTTCTCGGCTGCCCGCGCCAACCGGCTCGATCTCAGCGTCGGCATCGCGCTTGGCAGCGCCTCGCAGATAGCGCTCTTCGTCGCACCTGTTCTCGTCATCCTGAGCTATGTGATCGGCCCCGAGCCCATGTCGCTGCAGTTCTGGCCGGGCGCGGTGGCGATGATGTTCCTCGCCATGATGGCGGCGACTCTACTGTCCAGCGGCGGACACGGCGCCTGGTATGTCGGCGTGCTGGCGCTCGCCGTCTACGCCATATTCGGGCTGACGCTGTTCCTGCTGCCGCCCGCCGCGTCCTGAGGCCGGCGCGACACGTTACCCGGCAACCCCGACAGCAGCCGGCCGGCCCAGTGCCTTGAACACCGTCGCGACGATCCCGGCCCGGTCGAGTCCCGCTTGGGCGTTCATCACCTCGGGTTTAGCCTGCTCCACCCAGAGATCGGGCATCACGAGCGAGCGTATCTTCAGACCGTTGTCGAGCAGGCCCTCGGTCGCCAGGAATTGCACCACATGGCTGCCGAAGCCGCCGACGGCGCCTTCTTCGACAGTGATCAGCATCTCGTGATGGCGGGCAAGCTGGCGGATCAGGTCATGGTCGAGCGGCTTGGCGAAGCGGGCATCGGCAACCGTGGTCGATAGTCCCGCCGCATCCAGGTCTTCCGCCGCCAGCATGCAGTCCGCCAGCCGGGTGCCGAAGGAGAGCAACGCCACCTTGGTGCCTTCCTTGACGATCCGGCCCTTGCCAATCTGCAATATCTCGCCGCGAACCGGCATCTCGATGCCGACGCCTTCGCCGCGCGGATAGCGGAAGGAAATCGGCCCGGCATCATAGGCCGCAGCCGTGCGCACCATGTGCTTCAGCTCCGCCTCGTCGGCCGCGGCCATGACGACGAAGCCAGGCAACGTGGCTAAGAAGGTCGTGTCGAAGGAGCCCGCATGCGTCGGCCCGTCGGCGCCGACGAAGCCGGCACGGTCGATCGGGAAACGCACCGGCAGGCCCTGGATCGCCACGTCGTGGACCACCTGGTCGAATGCGCGCTGCAGGAAGGTGGAATAGAGTGCCGTAAACGGCTTGTAGCCTTCGGCGGCAAGTCCGGCAGCGAACGTCACGGCATGCTGCTCGGCGATGCCGACATCGAAACAGCGCGACGGAAATACGTTTGCCAGCTTGTCCAGCCCAGTGCCATTGGGCATGGCGGCGGTGATGCCGACGATCTTGTCGTCGAGTTCCGCTTCCTGCACCAGCGCTTCGGCAAACACATTGGTGTAGCTCGGCGCATTCGGCTTTACCTTCGCCTGCGCGCCTGTAATGACGTCGAACTTGTTGACGCCATGATACTTGTCGGCGGCGGCTTCCGCGGGCGCATAGCCCTTACCCTTCTGCGTCACGACATGGATCAACACCGGCCCGTTCGCGTTATCGCGCACATTGCGAAGCACCGGAAGCAGGTGCTCAAAGGAATGACCGTCGATCGGGCCGATATGGTAGAAGCCCATCTCCTCGAACATGGTGCCGCCGGTCACGTAGCCGCGGGCATGCTCGACGGCGCGGGTAATCGCCCGGTCGATCGACTTGCCGAGATAGCCGGTCAGTTTCTTGCCGACTTCGCGCATACCCATATAGGTGCGGCCCGAGGCGAGGCGCGCCAGATAGGCGCTCATCGCGCCCGTCGGCGGCGCGATCGACATGTCGTTATCGTTGAGGATGACGATCAGCCGCGCGTCGAGCGCGCCGGCATTGTTCAGTGCCTCATAGGCCATGCCGGCCGACATCGCGCCGTCGCCGATGACGGCGATGACGTTGCGCTTCGAGCCCGAGAGGTCGGCGGCGACAGCCATACCGAGACCGGCCGAAATGGACGTCGAGGAGTGAGCGGCGCCAAAGGGGTCGTATTCGCTCTCGGCGCGGCGGGTGAAGCCGGATAGTCCGCCCTCCTGACGCAGCGTGCGGATGCGGTCGCGGCGGCCGGTCAGGATCTTGTGCGGATAACACTGGTGCCCGACATCGAAGATGAGCCGGTCGTCGGGTGTGTTGAAAACGTTGTGGATGGCGATCGTCAGCTCGACAACGCCAAGGCCGGCGCCCAGATGCCCGCCCGTCTTCGACACCGCATCGATCATCTCGTCGCGGACCTCGCGCGCCAGCTGCGGCAGGTCGCGATCCTCCAGCTTTCGGAGGTCGGCCGGATAGGTCACTTTATCCAGCAGCGGCGTCTTCGGCGGTTGTGTCACGGGAGGCACTCTTTCTTGTGATTCTTGGGCCATGCGATTCTGGGGCGCATAGCCTTCAGCCATAAATTGCGGTGAAAAAAGTCGATTTCAAGAACCGCAACGATCCTTTCTAGATGAGATCAGCCCGCCGGCAAAGGGACGAATTCCTCTTCGTCCCCCGGAACGATGTCGAAACGCCCGGTTCGCCACTCCTCCTTCGCCTTTTCGATGCGCTCTTTCGACGACGAAACGAAGTTCCACCAGATATAGCGCTTCGAGTTCAGCGCGGCGCCCCCGAACAGCATGAGATGACAGCCCTGGCTGCCGCCCTCGAGCGTGATCGCGTCCCCGGGACGGAAGACAAGCAGTTGATCGGCGGCGAAGCGATCACCCGCGATCACAACCTCGCCTGACAGCACGTAGATTGCGCGCTCTTCATGCGCGGCGGCAAACGGAAAGCGGATGCCGGCGTCGAGGTTGATGTCGGCATAGAGCGTGTCGGAGAACACCTTGACCGGCGAGGCCATACCCTCGAACGCGCCGATCACGACACGCCCGCGCACGCCGCGCTCGTCGATCACGGGCATCTCGCTTCTTTCCGTATGCGCGAAGGAGGGATCGATCTCCTCCTTGTCGTCAGGCAGCGCCAGCCATGTCTGCAGCCCGGACATCAGCAGCGGATGGCCGCGCAGATTATCAGGCGTGCGTTCCGAATGCACGATGCCGCGCCCCGCCGTCATCAGGTTGATATCGCCGGGACGGATCACCTTTTCGGTGCCGAGGCTGTCGAGATGGCGGATTTCACCATCGAACAGATAGGTGACGGTCGAGAGCCCGATATGCGGATGCGGCTTCACATCAAGCGCCTCGTCCGGCTTCAGGATCGCCGGCCCCATCCGATCGAAGAAGATGAACGGCCCGACCAGCCGCCGCTGCCGTGTCGGCAACGCGCGCCGCACCTGAAACCCGCCGATATCGCTGGTGCGCGGAATGATCAGGTTCTCGATCGCATCGCAGGCGAAGGCATCGCCGGGCAGCGGGTCTTTACCGGGAAAGAAGGACATGGGAGATCTCCATTCACGAAAGCGGTCAGGTTACCGACTGAGACAGCCAATAGCCAGTCACGCCGCGCATTGCAATTGACCGGCTATGGCGTCGGATGTCATAGTGCCTGTATGAAGGCTGAGCTGCTCTTTCGTGAACGTATAATTTATGACGATGGAGCCATTCTCGAAATGACCATCTGGCGTGTTCCCGATCGTGTGCCGCCATCGCGGCACTTCCTGAAATATGCGCTCTTCTATGGCCTGCCCGGCGAGCGGCTTGTCCTTTACGACAATGAGCGCGGCAAGGGAGACCATCGGCACTACGGAGCACGCGAGGAAGCATATCAGTTCGTTTCGGTCGAACGTCTGGTGGCAGACTTCAAAAGGGATGTCGAGCAATTGAGAGGTGAAGCGATATGAGCAAGGAGATCGAACTTCACGTCGGAGGAACCTTCGACCAGGCAGCCAGCCGCTTTGTCGATGCCTGGCATCGCGCCGAAGGGGGCGAGCCCGTCTCCGAGGAGCATCTGACCTTCGTCGACTGGGAAGCCTTTTCCCGCACCATGACGGCGAAAAGGCTGGAACTGCTGCGCCACCTTCATCGCAATCCGCAGACGAGCATCTCGGCGCTGGCAAAGAGCCTGAAGCGCGATTACCGCAGGGTGCACGAGGATGTCGACATCCTGTCCGAAGCCGGCCTTATCAAGCGCGACGGCAACGGGCTACGCACCGGCTATGATGAAATCAGAACGGTGATAGCCCTCTAGCCTCAAGCCCCATCCAGCGGCTCGACGCCCTGCGGTTTGCCCGCGCGGTCAAGGCGGATCTTCTCGATGCGGTTTTCGGCGGCGGACAGCAGCGTTTCGCAATGCTTCTTCAGGGTCTCGCCGCGCTCGTAGATTTCGATGGATTCGTCCAGCGCCACGTCGCCGCGTTCCAGGCGCGCAACGATGCTTTCGAGTTCGGCGACCGCCTTTTCGAAGGAAAGGCCCGAGACCTCTGGCTTGGCGCTTTCACTCATGCTCAACCTCTCATCATTCTCAGAATATGCAGCCCGGCCGATTCGGCGAGCCCTTCCAGATCATAGCCGCCTTCCAGAAGGCTGACGACCCGGTTGCCGGCACTTTTGTCGGCGACCTCGAGCAGCCGCCCGGTCGCCCAGTCGAAATCCTCGCCGACAAGATTGATCTGGGCCAGCGGATCGCGATGGTGCGCGTCGAAGCCGGCCGAGATAATGATCAGGTCCGGCCGGAAGTCGTTGAGCGCCGGCAGCACGCGTGACTTGAAGGCCTCGCGGAAATGGTCGCTGCCGACATTCGGCGAGAGTGGCGCGTTGACGATCGTGCCGTGCTTGCCCGTCTCGTCCTTGGCGCCGCTGCCGGGATAGAGCGGCATCTGGTGGGTGGAGCAGAAGAGTACCGAGGGATCGTCCCAGAACACGTCCTGGGTGCCGTTGCCATGGTGCACGTCCCAGTCGACGATCGCTACCCGCTCGGCGCCGTAGGTCTTCTGTGCGTGGCGCGCGGCGATGGCGGCATTGTTGAAAAAGCAGAAGCCCATCGCCTTGGATTTCGCCGCATGGTGTCCCGGCGGGCGCGAGGCGACGAAGACGTTGTCCGCCTTGCCCGTGAACACGTCGTCGATCGCGGCCATCGCCCCGCCGACGCCTGTCAGCGCCGCCTGCAGGCTTTTCGGGCTCGCATAGGTATCGGCCTCGAGCTGTTTGATCTCGCCGTCCTCTTCGGGAATCTGCCGCATCACGGCGAAGAGATGCTCTTCCGGATGGGCGAGCAAGACGGCGTCCTCGTTCGCCTGCGGCGCCTCGCGGCGCTCCAGCCGCTCGAAGTTCGGATGCTCCAGCGCGACATTGATCGCCCGCAGCCGGTCGGACCGCTCGGGGTGCCCCTCCGGCGTCACATGCTCGAGAAAGATCGGGTGTTCGTAAAGGCGGGTGCTCATCGGTTCATTCTATCCGTCTGTCGGCGGGCGATCCACAGCAGATGGGGCCGGTTGTCGCGATTTCAACAACCGCGCGGCTTCGGTCGATCGATGTCCAGGTATGTCGTCGGGAGATGGAAACCGCCCCGGAAACAACGCACTAGCGCGTGATCATCAGGAAAACCGCTTACGCTTTGCCGCGCCTTGTTTTATCATCCTGTCAGGGGACGAGGGCGGACAAGCGATGCACGACGCTGGGCGATCGAACGTGGTTGAGATGCATGTGCCGTTTCGCGACGTGGACATGAACGGCCAGATGTTTCTCGGCTCCTATATCGCCTATGCCGAATCCGTGCTCGCCAACTTCTGGTCTTCGCGGCCGCAGCTGGAGGATGAACCGCTTTACGTCGCCTCCAAGGTCACCTGCATCCTTCACCGCCCGCTGCGCTTCGACGACAAGGTGGCCTTCACCGCCTCGGTCGACAAGATCGGCCTGCGCTCCGTGGGCTTCATCATCGCGGCGGTCACCAGCGGCGAACATGCCGCCGAGGTGGAGATTATCTGGCAGGCACGATCACCCGAGGACCAGCTACCGGTGCCGCTGCCGGAGATCACCCGCGACTGGCTGTATGGCTTCGTGGACTAGCCGCGTGCCGGCAATAGCGGGTAGCCCGCCATGACGGCGCGGCCGACCAGTGCGGCGACGAAGGCCTTGATGATGTCGCCGGGAATGAAGGCCATCGAGCCGAGGAATGCCTTGCTGAAGTCGATCCCGGCGGCGAAGGTCAGGTAGACGATGCCGAAGGCATAGAGCACGACCACGCCGCCCATCACCGCCGCCAGGAAGAATCCGGCCGTCTGTGCGAAGGCGGATTGGCCCTCCCGGACAACCGTCTGGCTGATATAGCCCGTCGTCAGCGCCGCGAACACCCAGCCGATCAGGAAGCCGGTGGTTGGCGCCGCGAAGGCGGCAAGGCCGCCGCGGCCGCCGGACAGCACCGGCAGGCCGATGGCGACAAGCACCAGCACGATCAGCACCGCGATCGTCCCGCGCCGCGCGCCCAGCACCACGCCGGCCATCATCACGCCGAGCGATTGCGCCGTGATCGGTACCGGAATGAAGCCGAGCGTGATCGGCGGCAGCAGTCCGAGCGCAACGATGATGGCGGCGAAAAGGGCGGAGAGAACGAGATCGCGGGTGCTCATGGGGACTCCGTGTTTTAATTTCTGCTAATCCACATGCCGCCGAATGCCGCGGGCGTCAATCGCCGCCGCGATGTTATCCGCATCCTTGAGGGTGAGGATGATCAGCGGCACCAGCACCGTCGTCGGACGCAGCTTGATGCCGCGCGCCGCATGGGCTTCGCGGATGGCATGGTAGCGGCTTAGAATTTCAGGCACGAAACGCACCACAAGCCCGACCGCCAGCCCGACATCGTCGGCGCGCAGCAGGCCGAGCCGTTCCAGTGGCCGCGCCAGAAGCGTGATCTCGTCCATGAACTGCGTGACTGATGTCGTCGCGGTGACGGAGGCGGCAAAAAGCATCAGCGCCGTCAGCCGCAACAGCGCGATGACGGCTTCGTGCCAGGGATTGAAGGCGAGGCTGAACAGGGCGACGATCACGATCGTCAGGAAGATCGGCCGCAGCCGCGCCAGCGCCGCGCGAAAGGGCAGTCCGATGCTCAGATAGACCACGGCGGTTGCCGCGACGGCAGCCGCAAGCAGCGCGATATCGGCGGTCGCAAACAGCAGGATGCCGAGAAGGGCGAGGGCGATCAGTTTCGCCCGGGCGGAAAGCCGGTGCATCGAACTGCTGCCTTCGACGAAGAGCGATTGCATCAGCCGGCGATCTCCCGGTAGCGGCGAACGGCCTCGGTGGGTAGCGCATCGGCAACGAGCTGTCCTTCGTGGAAAACCAGCACGCGGTCGTAGCCGGAAACGAGGTCGAGATCGTGGGTGATGACGATCGTCTGCTCGTGGAGGTCATCAATCAGCTTCTGCACCAGGCCGCGGTTGCGCAGGTCGAGCTGGTTGGTCGGCTCGTCGAGGATGAGAATGCCGGGATCCGTCGCCAGCACAGAGCACAGGGCCGCGACCTGCAGTTCCCCGCCCGAGAGCTCGTGGGCGCGGCGGTCGGCGAGGTGCGCCGCGTTGAAACGTGTGAGCACCGCCTCGACCTTGGCGTCGATCTCGGCCTTGCTCAGACCACGGCTTTTCAGCCCGAAGGCGATGTCATCGCGCACGATCGGCAGGATGATCTGGTTCTGCGGCGATTGAAAGATGAAGCCGACGGCGCCGGGTCCGGTCTTCTCGTCCGCCGTGTCGCGACCGTCGACGAGCACTCGCCCAGCCGTCGGTTTCGTCAGGCCGTTGATGAGGCGCGCGAAGGTCGTCTTGCCGGAGCCGTTGAGCCCGATGATGCCTATGCGGCGTTCGCTGATCTCAAGCGTCAGCGGCTGCAGCGCGACCCGTTTTCCATAGCTGACGCCGGCGCCTTCGAAGCGGATATCCAAGCGATCCCCCTGACTTGATACGCCGCTCTATAAACCAATGCCGGCCCTGAGATAACGGGTGGCGGGGAATATTTTCCGGATTATGCTGGGCCATGACGACTCTCATCTCGAATGCCGATGCACGCCGCGTGTTCCTTGCCAAGCAGGGATTGAGCGCGCCGCCCAACAAGGCCCTGAGCAAATCGGGGCTGCTGCAGCTGATCAACGATATCGGCTTCGTCCAGGTGGACAGCATCCAGACCGTGGAACGGGCGCATCACCAGATCCTGTTCTCGCGCAACCAGACCTACAGGCGCGAGCACCTGACGTCGCTGCTGGAGAAGGACGGCGCGCTGTTCGAACACTGGACGCATGACGCCTCGATCCTGCCGAGTGCCTTCTTCCGCTACTGGAAGCACAAGTTCCGCCGCGAAGAGGACGTCCTCGTCGAGCGCTGGCGCAAGTGGCAGGGGGAGGGCTATGCGGATGCGTTCGACGAGACCTACGAACGGGTGGCGCGCGACGGCGCGACCATGGCACGCGAGATCAAGGCCGATGGCCACGTCTCGGGCGGCTGGTGGAACTGGCACCCTAACAAGACCGCGCTCGAATATTTCTGGCGCACCGGCAAGTTCGCCATATCCGGCCGCTCCAATTTCCAGAAGATCTACGATCTGGTCGAGCGCGTCATCCCAGCCGAGTTCCATGAGCCCGAGGTGAGCCGCGAGGAGTTCGTCGACTGGGCCTGCCGCAGCGCCCTGACGCGCCTCGGCTTCGCCACGCACGGCGAGATCGCGGCCTTCTGGGACCTGCTGTCGCCGGATGAGGCCAAGGCATGGGTAGCGGAGCATCGCGACGAGCTGGAGGAAGTGCTTGTAGAGCCGGCGCTCGGTGGCAAGCCGCGTCCGTCCTGGGCGCTCGCCGGATTTCTGTCGTCGATCGATGAGCACCCGGGCGCCCCGCCGCGTATCCGCGTGCTCAGTCCCTTCGACCCGATGATCCGCGATCGCAATAGGACCGAGCGCCTGTTCGGCTTCTTCTACCGCATCGAGATATTCGTGCCGGAACCGAAGCGGGAATACGGCTATTATGTCTTCCCGCTGTTGGAGGGCGACAGGCTGATCGGCCGCATCGACATGAAGGCGGATCGCAAGAACGGCCGTCTCGACGTCAAACGCCTCTGGCTGGAACCGGGCGTGCGCCCATCCGCAGGCCGCATCGAAAAGCTGCTGGCCGAGCTCGACCGCGTCGCCAGGTTTGCCGGCGTCGAGCAGGTGGTGCTGATGGACGGCTGGCAGGGCTGAACGCAGTCGGGATAACTCGAATTTTACGAAATTGCTTCGCGATTACAAAGCATTAATGTTGATGCGCGCTTTACCATGCTTGTCCTGAACTCTTTAAGACACGCTTGCGTAGATGGCTGCATGAAAACACGAGCCATCAAATTCGCCGTATGGACGGCCCTGAACAGCCTTCGCCGCGAGGTGCGGGCGCTGCTGCGAATGCGACGCGATGCGCGCGCCGCGACGATCGTCACCCGCGCCGGACGGCAGGCGAAGATGGAGCCGTTGACGGTGAAGTCGACGCTGATCGATGCGGTCTATTTCAGCCAGGAGGACGGCCGGCTTCGCGTCTGCCTGAGCAATGGCGAGGAGCGGCAGTTCGAAGGCGTGGCCGAATCTGATGTGATCGCCATGGTCACGTCGCAGTCGCCGGGACAATATTACATTCAAAACGTCCGCAGCCGCTTCAGGCGCATCGCCGCCTGAGCATGAACCGGCGGCACGTTAGCGCCGCCGGGTCTGATCTCATCGATCTCAGCCAATCTCGGTTTCGGCGATCTTGATGCCGAAGCCTTCGAGGCCGACGTAGTGGCGCTCGCTGCGAGTCAGGAGCTTGATCGAGCTGACGCCGAGATCCTTCAGGATCTGCGCTCCCAGACCGATTTCCAGCCATTCGCTTTCACGGTTCTGCGCTTCCGCATGGGCTTCGCGGCCCTGGCCCAGCGCCTTGCGGCCGTTGTCCTGATGACCGACGCCCACCGAACCTTCGCGCAGGTAGACGATGACCCCGCGACCCTTCTCGGCGATCTTCTTCATGTAGTGATCGACGGTGCGCTTGCCGAACAGGTCGTCCACGACGCTTTCCGTATGCAGGCGAACCGGAATGTCGATGCCGTCGCGGATGTCGCCGAAGACGACCGCGAGATGCTGCATCGGATCCCAGGGCAGCGAATAGCTGTGTGCCTTGGCCTTGCCGAACGGCGTTTCGACGTCGAAGCTCGCCTGCAGCTGGATCAGCGTTTCCTTGCGCTGGCGATAGGCGATGAGGTCGGCGACGGAAACCAGCTTCAGGCCGTGCTCTTCGGCAAAGCTGGACACCTGCGGACCGCGCATTACGCTACCGGTGTCGTTGACCAGTTCGCAGATCACGCCGATCGGCGGCAGGCCGGCGAGCTTGCAGAGATCGACAGCGGCCTCGGTATGGCCGGAGCGCATCAGAACGCCGCCCTCGCGGGCGACCAGCGGGAAAATGTGGCCGGGGCGCACGAAGTCGGAGGCGCCGACATTCGGATTAGCGAGGTTGCGCACCGTCAGCGTGCGGTCGTCGGCTGAAATGCCGGTCGTCGTGCCGTGCTTGAAGTCGACGGTGACGGTGAAGGCAGTCGTGTGCGCTGAATCGTTTTCGGCGACCATGGCGTTGAGACCGAGGCGCTTGGCCTCTTCCTTCGGCATCGGCGTGCAGACGATGCCCGAGGTGTGGCGCACGATGAAGGCCATCTTTTCCGGCGTACAGTGCACGGCGGCGACGATGAGGTCGCCTTCGTTTTCGCGGCCGTCGTCATCGACGACAACGACGATTTCGCCGGCCTCGAAAGCCCGGATAGCGTCAACGACGCGCTTCTGATCGTAAGCCATGGAGATATTCCTATTTCAGTCGGCCGGTCTGGCCGCGGTCACGGAGATAGTGGTCGGCGATGGCGCAGGCGACCATGGCCTCGCCGATCGGCACCGCGCGGATGCCGACGCAGGGGTCGTGGCGACCCTTGGTACGGATATCGACGTTCTTGCCGTCCGCGTCGATCGACTGACGCTCTGTCAGGATCGACGAGGTCGGCTTGATCGCGAAGCGGGCGACTAGCGGCTGCCCTGTCGAAATGCCGCCGAGAATGCCGCCGGCGTGATTGGACAGAAAAATCGGCTGCCCGTCATTGCCCATGCGCATTTCGTCGGCGTTTTCCTCGCCGGTGATTTCGGCGGCTTCGAAGCCGTTGCCGATCTCGACGCCCTTGACCGCGTTGATCGACATCAGCAGCGAGGCGATGTCTTGGTCGAGCTTGGAATAGATCGGCGCGCCGAGACCGGCCGGAACGCCGTCGGCGACGACCTCGACCACGGCGCCGATCGACGAACCCTTCTTGCGTATGCCATCGAGATACTCTTCCCAGACGGGAACGATCTCGGGATCGGGCGCGAAGAACGGGTTCTGGTCGACCTGGTCCCAGTCCCAGTTGTCGCGGTTGATCTTGTGCTTGCCGATCTGCACCAGCGCGCCGCGCACGCGAACGCCGGGAACGACCAGCCGTGCAATTCCGCCGGCCGCCACGCGCGCCGCCGTCTCGCGCGCCGAGGAGCGTCCGCCGCCGCGATAGTCGCGGATGCCGTATTTCAGATCGTAGGTGTAGTCGGCATGGCCCGGCCGGTACTGGCGGGCGATCTCGCCGTAGTCCTTGGAGCGCTGGTCGGTGTTTTCGATCAGCATCGAGATCGGCGTGCCGGTCGAGATCATCGTCTCGCCGTCCTCGTCGAACATCACGCCGGAGAGGACCTTTACCAGATCGTCCTCGCGACGCTGGGTCACGAAGCGCGACTGGCCGGGCTTGCGCTTGTCGAGCCACACCTGCAGGTCTGAAAGCTTGAAGCGCAGGCCGGGAGGGCAGCCGTCGACGACGCAGCCGAGCGCCGGTCCGTGGCTTTCGCCCCAGGTGGTTACGCGGAAGAGGTGACCGAATGTATTATGCGACATATGTTCCGACCGGATCGCGCTGCACCGTCACTGCCGGCCGCGCCGTTCTTCAAAAGGCGCGACACTCATAGGCCAAAAGCGGTGACGGAAAAAGGCTTTCTTTGCTTGAAAGCGGTCGCTGACGAAAATGCTGTTTCTGCAAATCGTGAACGACCATCTACGAGGCGAGCCGCCAGGATTGTTCCATCGCGGCGTTGCAGAAATCCTCGAAGGAAAGCGGACGGGCGAAAGCATAGCCCTGCAGAAGATCGCAGCCGAGTTCGTCGAGAAGTGCTGCATGTGCCCCTGTCTCGACGCCCTCGGCCACGGTTTCCACGCCGAGCGAACGGGCGATGTCGATGATCGAGCTTACCAACGCGCGTTCCTGTGGCGAGGTGACGATCGGCTGCACCAGCTGTCGGTCGATCTTCAGCCGCTTCGGCCTGAGCTTCAGAAGGCTGACGATCGAGGTGTGTCCGGTGCCGAAGTCGTCGATCTCGATGTCTATGCCGAGCGCCTTG
Source organism: Rhizobium sp. S152 (assembly GCF_030380735.1). Lineage (GTDB taxonomy): Bacteria > Pseudomonadota > Alphaproteobacteria > Rhizobiales > Rhizobiaceae > Rhizobium. The sequence continues at coordinate 526,766 of NZ_JAUDRZ010000008.1, forward strand.
ATACGTTCGATATTCTCCGCAGCGATATCCTCGCTCTCGTCGAGAAAGATCGATTCGACGAGTTCGAAGGAAATCTCGCCGGGCGTGATCTGCAGCCCGCTCAGCGAATGCAGCAGATTGTCGTCGTGCAGCCGCCGCGCAGAAACGTTGACGGAGACCTTCGGAACAGTGATCCCCATCGCCGCCCAGCGCATCTTGTCCTTGAGCGCGGTTTCCAGAACGATGCGGTCGAGTGCCTGCACGACGTTGATTTCGTCGGCGATCTTCAAGAAGCGGTCGGGTGTCAGCAGGCCACGGGTCGGGTGCTGCCAACGCACCAGCGCCTCAATGCCGGTCAGCTGCATCGTGCGTGCGCTGAACTGCGGCTGGTACCAGGCGGTGAACTCGCCGTTCTCGATGCCCGCGAGGATCTCGTCAGCCATCCGCTTGTTGTTGATGATATCGGCCTGGAGGTTGTGATTGAAGAACTCGAAGCGGTTCCGGCCCAGGCTCTTTGCGCGGTAGAGCGCGATATCGGCATTGATCAGCACCTTGCGCGCATCGACATGTACGCCGTTGGCAAGCGCGATGCCGATCGAAACGCCGCAGCGGCAGGAGAAGCCCTGGAAATCGACCGGCTGCCGCATTTCCTCGATCACGCGTGCCGATAGCGCCGACATTTCGGTGTCGCTGGCGTTTTGCGCCAGGATCACGAACTCGTCGCCACCGATGCGCGCCACGAGATCTCCGTCGCCGATGCTCCGCGACAGGATCTTCGACGCATGCACCAGCATGGCATCGCCGGCGGCATGGCCGAGCGTGTCGTTGATTTCCTTGAAGCGATCGAGGTCGATATGCAGGATGGCGAACCTCTGGCGGTCACGCTCGCCATCGATCGTCAGGCGCTCCAGCGCGATGTCGAGTTTGCGGCGGTTGGCGAGTGCTGTCAGCGGGTCGTGCAGCGAATTGTGCTCGATGCGATTGTTGGCAAGCTCGAGCTCGATGTTTTTGGCGACGGCCTCGTCCTTGGCAGCCTTGAGCTTGATGGTCATCAGCGCGTCTTCGGTGACATCGAATGCAACACCGATGATCTTCAGCTGGCCGCTCGGCGTCTGGTGCACCTTGCCGGTGGAACGGACATAGCGGATGCCGTCATCCCGGGTCGGAACGCGGCAGATCAGCGTATGGCTATCTCCGAGCTGCTGATAGTAGCGCGCGCTTTCCACCGCCAGATGCCGATCTTCCTCGAGAATGCAGGAAAGCCATGTCTCTTCGGTCATGAAGCCGGATGTCGGCGCCAGCTCATAGAGATCGTGCATCCGCTCATCCCAGATGGACCCCTGGTCGCCAAGCGTCGCTTCCCATATGCCGCACTGGTAGGAATCCAGCGCCAGGTCGAGCTTGCCCGACAATTCCGCCAGTTCGGTCTCCCGTCGCGACAGTTCGTCCAGCGCCAGTTCCAGCTCGGCGTTCTTGATGTCGCTGAGGTCCTTGGCCTTGCGCAGCGTCTCCGCCGCTTCCGCATCCGCCGTCACGTCCCAGACGATACCGACCGTCTTATCGGCTCCGCCCGCGTCGGTGTAGAAGGCGCCGACGGAGCGCAGATGCCGGAGCGAGCCGTCTTCCAGTTCGATGCGGTATTGTGCGGTATAAGCGGAGCCGGCGACGTTGTAGTTGAAGAAGTGCACCTCCGCGACATGGCGGTCCTCGGGCAAGATCGTCGCCAGCCAGTCCTCGAGCGAGTGGCTGCCGTCTTCCGGTTTCTTGCCGTGAAGCGCTGCCGCGCGCGCATCCCAAAACAGTGTGTGCCCGTGGTCGTGCAACTCCCATATGCCGATCTTCGACGATTCCAGCGCCAGATTGAGCCGCTGCGAGAGTTCCAGCAGTGTCGCCTCGCGCGCCTGGAGCTGCCTGATGTTACGGTTGCGCTCGCCGAGCAGCAGTGCGGCGAAGAACACGGAGAGGATCAGGATGCCTCCTGCAATAAGGATGATCACCCGCAATACCGGTTGGTTGTCAGGCGTTTCATCCCATCCGGCCTTCGGCACGGCGGCGATTTCCCACTGTCCGCCGGCGAAATTCACCTTGCGCAGCATTGGCTGCCTGTCCAGCACGTCGGACGGCCCGTAGAAAGGCGCTGCAGGTCCATCCTTGCCCGCCAGATCGCGCACCGCGATCGAAAGATGGTCGAGATGCGGATACTTCTCTTCGTTTTCGTTGTTGTGCACGGCCTTCAGGCCGGTGCTCTGATAGAAAAGGCTCTGGTCGATCGCCACCTCGACGGCGCCCCAGACCTTGCGTATCCCGTTTTCCTTGACGAAGACGGGAAAGAAGATCGCGAAGTTGTCCTTGTCGTCGATCCCTTTGATCGGTCCGTAGAAACGGGCCTGATGCATGCCGATATCGCGTAGTCCCTGCGTCGAGGGAAGCGCGTCGCGCACGTCCTTGCCAAGCCGCTCCTTGGCGGCGCGCGGCGGATACACGGAGCTGACGATGAAGTTGGGAGCAAGCGCCACGTGCACGAAATGCGGGTTCTGGATCAGCAGCCAGTTGATCTGCCGCTCCATTTCCTCGGTATTCATGGCGGAACTGATCGCAACCATGTTCGCGAGGTCCCGGACGACGGTCATGTCCATGTTGATCTGCGCCGTCAGGCGGGCGCGAAGCAGCCCTGTCTCGTTTTCGGTGCGGATGCTCAATTCGCGAAGATGAGTTGCAGTATTGGCGCGATCAAGACTGAAGCCGACGATAACGACCATCGCCGCGACGATGCTGGAAACCAGAAATGAGACGCGGGTATTCCGGAAGACGCGCCGCAGCCTGTTGCTGTTCTTGAGGCGGAATGGCAAAAGAAGGTTCCCCTGTTTGGGGAAAGACTCTAGGTCGCGTCAGTTAATTTACGATTTCCTCGATCTCAACTTCGGCGATAGTCGAAAAACACTTCGGGGATTGTTAATGAATTCTTATGGAGACCGTTAGACTTCATTCATAAATTAGGCGCGGAAGGCCATTCTTCAGGGCAAATTTCGCCATATTCGAGGGGTTATCTGTGAGCAATTGGATATTGGAATCGCGTTTTCGAGGGAAAGCCGTCATGCGTTTTGTAGTTGCTACCCTTCTGGCCACGGCAAGCTTCCTGTCGCCGATCAACAGTTTCGCCGAGAGCGCGGACGTCGAAGCCACGATCAAGACGATCGACATGACCAATCTCAGTCTGGTGCTGGATGACGGCAAGACCTATCAGGCGCCGGAAGAGTTCAATTTCGAAGGGCTTAAAGCCGGCGTGAAGGTCATCGTCTTCTACACGGAGGTCGATGGAAAACGCGTGATCAACGACCTCGACGTCGTTCCCTGAAATCAGATCCAGCCGATAAGATTGTCCGACGTCTCGATCTTGAGGATGCGGTCCTGCGGGATCTCGCCCTCGGCCGCTTCATCCTTCGGCAGCCCCGCGATCGTCCTGAACATGCTGCGGATCACCCCGCCATGCGTCACGCACACCGTTGGCCGGTCCACGGAATTCAGCCAGGACGCCACCCGCCATGACATGATTTCATAGCTCTCGGCGGCAGGCCCCGGTGGAATGAAATCCCACTTGTTGAGGTTGCGCTCGGTGATCCGGTCACGCGCGGTCGCTTTTAGTTCCTTGATTGTAAAGCCTTCCCAGTCGCCGAAGGAAACTTCAACCAGCCGCTCGTCGGTGCGGTAGTCTTCCGGTGCAAGGCCCATGGCGCCGCGCAGGATTTCCATCGTCGCGCGTGTGCGGCCGAGAGGGCTGGCGACGAAGTCGAAGGCAATGCCTTCCACCTTGAGGATTTCGGCGAGATCGACGCCGTTCTGGCGCGCCTGTTCGCGGCCGATGGCGTTCAGGGGAATGTCCTTTTGCCCTTGCAGGCGACGTTCGGCATTCCAGTCAGTCTGGCCGTGTCTGACGACGTAGATAAGCAATGATCGGCTCCGTGTGGCGAACGCGCCTCCCGAATCGCTGTCGCGAAGTCGGCGGGAGACGCGAGCGCGATGCATTACAGGAGTGCGATCAATCCTTTATGACGGAAATATCCGGCGCGTCCACTGCCTTCATGCCAATGACATGATAGCCGCTGTCGGCATGGTGCACTTCGCCGGTGACGGAGCGCGACAGGTCGGACAGCATATAGAGGCCGACGTCGCCGACTTCCTCGATCGTCACGGTACGGCGCAGCGGTGCATTGTACTCGTTCCACTTGAGGATGTAGCGGAAATCGCCGATGCCGGAGGCCGCGAGCGTCTTGATCGGGCCGGCCGAGATCGCGTTTACACGGATGTTCTTCGGTCCGAGATCGACGGCGAGATACTTGACGCTGGCTTCGAGTGCGGCCTTGGCGACGCCCATCACGTTGTAGTTCGGCATGACCTTCTCGGCGCCGTAATAGGTCAGCGTCAGCATCGAGCCGCCATCGGTCATCAGCTTTTCGGCGCGGCGCGCCACCGACGTGAACGAATAGACGGAGATTTGCATGGTCTTGGCGAAGTTGTCGGCGGTCGTATCGACGTAGCGGCCGGTCAGTTCGTCCTTGTCGGAGAAGCCGATCGCATGCACGATGAAGTCGATCTTGCCCCAGGTCTTTTCGATGTTGTCGAAAACCTCGTCGATCGATGCTTCATCGCTGACATCACAGTGGCCGGCCAGAATGCCGCCGAGTTCGGCGGCCAGCGGCTCTACGCGCTTCTTCAGGGCGTCGCCCTGGTAGGTGAATGCGATTTCGCCGCCCTGCGCATGAATGGCCTTGGCAATACCCCACGCAATCGAGCGATTGTTGGCGACGCCCATGATGACGCCGCGTTTGCCTGACATGAGGCCTGCTGCCTGAGTCATAATTCGTCCCCTAAGATTCCTGATCGATCCTGCCTATGGCATAGCCGGCCCATCGGTTCAAGATTGGCAGCAATCATCAACTGTTAGGGATCGTAATAAAGGGTGCTCTACTCACTGGAATCTTACAAAAACAGCCCGTTCTTCATGCTGCGCATGAGATCCGTGACCTTGTCGTCGGGCTTTTCCCACAGGATTATCCGGAGTTCGACCACAAGATCGCCCTTTCCGCCGACGTCGTTGGGAAGCCCCTGGCCTTCGACGCGGATGGTCTTGTCGGAACCGGACCATGCGGGAACGGTGATGGAAAGCGAACCGTCGGGGCCGTCGATCGTCGCTTCCGTGCCGAGCACCGCGTTCTCGATCGTAACCGGCAACACCGTATGCAGGTCGAAGCCGTCGACTGTGAAATGCGGATCCGGCGCGATGTGCAGAGTGATGATAGCATCGCCGCGCTGCATGCCGGTCAACTTGTGGCCCTGGCCCTTCAGGCGCACCTGATGCCCCTCCGTCATGCCGGGGGCGAGCTGGATGACAGCGTCGCGGCCTTCGCCGAGATCGACGGTCAGGCGACCGCCCTTCAGCAGCTCGCCGACGGCAACTGTCGCTGTCACCGTCTGGTCCGGCGCCTTTTCCGGCGCGGGCGCCGGTGCTCCGGTGAAGCGGCGGACCAGCGAGGTCAGCAGGCTAAGCGGCTGCAGGATGGCGGCGGAGGCAGCGGCTGCGTCTTCCGCAGGCTGCTCGGCCTCGGCCTTGGGGGCATCCACCGGCTTCTCGGCATTGGCTTTCGCGGGCTCGGGGCGCTTGGCGGCAGCAGGTGCCGGACCGGCAGCCTGGCTGCGTCCGCCGCCGGAAGCGGCGCGTGCGCCGAAAATCCGCTCGACCACCTCTTCAGCCGCTTCCGCGGTGCCGGCCTGCTGCTGCTTGGCGGCGTCGGCGGCGGCCTTCTGCGCGGCGGCGCGGGCAAGCTCTTCCATCACGCGCTCGGCATTCTCCTGCGCCGCCTTGGCGCGAAGCGCGGCTTCGCGGGCGGCGTTGCGCTGCTGCATGATGGTGTTGTCGTCGGCCTTGCTCGCTGCGGCGGCCTTGGCTTCCGCCATGCGGGCGGCACTGTCGAACAAGCTGCGCTTCCTGGGATCCTTCAGCGTATCGTAGGCGCGGCCGATCTCGGCGAACCGCGCGGTCGCGGTCGGGTCGCCCTGGTTGTGGTCGGGATGCGCAACCTTTGCCATGTTGCGCCACGCTGCCTTGATCTCATCCTGTCCCGCGTCGCGCCTGACGCCCAATGTCTTATAAGGATCGCGCATATGTCTCAAACCGCCGGTTAGGGTGCGGTGTGCTTGCTTTGTCCTGCACACCGAGCTCTTACAACTCATTTGGTGCGTCCGGGTTCACTTCCAAAGAAGATAAATGAACGCGCTAATCAGGCTGATCCTCCGGTAAAGTTGCTAATCAGTCCTTATTTCGCATCGACGCGGCCGGCGCTTTCACGCCGGATGGTTATCGTTTTGCTAAAAATTGAACGAAGTACGCAAGGCCATGCCGGGCAGGGCCAGCCTGCGCATGTCAGCTCTCCGGCTGGAAGCTCAGAAGCTGCCAGTTGCCACCGCCGACCAGGCATGTCTTGCCGTAGAATTTGGCGATGCCGACATAGGAATGGCGGGTGGTGCGGAACTGCCGGCAGACTTGTCCGGTATCGCTATTTTCGACGATCGTGTCGATCACGCCGGCGCTGCCCGTCGAGGCGTTCGCCCAAGGCAGCGGGCGTCCCTGCAGGCCGTTGATATCGGCCGAGGTGACGGCATTGCCGACGGTCATTTCATCCGAGATGCTGTCGCTGGTCGGTGCCGGCTGCGGCACGGTGCCGGTGGCGACCGAGCGATCGACCTTCGAACTGCTGAACAGATCGAGCCCCCCGGCCATGCAGCCGGAGAGGGAGAGCACTGCCATGCCGACAACGCAGAAGGCCGCGCTTCGACGCAGCAGACCCTTTGTATGACGACCTGACTTTGCTATGACTTCCACCCTTCGTCCTGTCCAGTAGCGTAAAGCTGGGCAAATTTCGCATAAACCCGGGGCATTTGAGCTAATATGTCGGAAAATGAGTTAACAACCAGTGACTTCACCGAGCGAAACGAGCCGTTCGACATCTTTGCCGACTGGCTCAAGGAAGCCGAGGCTTCCGAGATCAATGACCCGAATGCGGTAGCGCTGGCGACGGTCGACGAAAACGGCCTTCCCAATGTCCGCATGGTTCTCCTTAAGGGGTTCGATCTCAACGGGTTTGTCTTTTACACGAATTTCGAAAGTCAGAAAGGCCGAGAGATCCTCGGGCAGAAAAAAGCCGCCATGTGTTTTCACTGGAAAAGCCTGCGTCGTCAGGTGCGGCTGCGTGGCGATGTCGAAATCGTGACCGACCGGGAAGCCGACGAATATTACAAGACGCGCGCTCGCGGCAGCCGAATCGGCGCCTGGGCCTCCAAGCAGTCGCGTCCGCTGGAGAGCCGATTCGCGCTCGAAAAGTCGGTGGCCGAGTACACCGCGCGCTATGCGATCGGCGACATTCCGCGCCCGCCGCACTGGTCCGGCTTCCGCATCAAGCCGGTCTCGATCGAATTCTGGAAGGACCAGACGTTCCGCCTGCACGATCGCGTCGAGTTTCGCCGCGAAACGCCGGATGGCGACTGGAGCAAGGTGCGGATGTATCCGTAGCCGCCTCAGCGGCCCATGAGCTTCAGTGGAATGCCCGACGCGAGGCCCGAGACATAGCGGGCCTTCTGGTAGAGCCCGTTGATCGACAGTCGTGGAAGATAGGCGGTGCTGGAAAGCGACCGTGGCGTCACCACGCCCGGCTGCGTCGTCACCGCAATTTTGAAGCCCATGTCTCCGGCGATTCCGGCCTCACGGGATGTCGCCGCTTCGCGGGTGCCATAGGGGTAGGCGAACGCCTGCGGCCGCCGGCCGCTGATCTCGGTCACGTAGTCCAGCGACGCCTGCATCTCCACGCGCACCTCGGCGTCCGACAGCCGCGAAACGGCGCGGTGGCTCACCGTGTGGGCGCCGAGCGAGGCCAGCGGACTGGCGTCAAGCAGGTTGAGCTCCGGCGCCCCCATGACGAGGTCTTCGACGATCTCGATAGGATCGACGTCATGCGCGCGGGCAAGCGCATCGATGGCGGCCACCGCCGTGCTCTCGTCGCTCTGGTGGATAAAGCGGGCGAAGTGCCCGAATGCCTGCGCCTTGCCCGAAGGCGTCGAGCAGTCGATCGCCTCGCTGCCGCCGCCGAAATCGAAGGTCAGCCGCTCTTCCTTGCGTAAAAGCACCGCCAGCGTCTCCCACCAGATGGTGTGGGTGCGCTCGGTCAGCCCCTTGGCGACGAAAATGGTGAAGGGCGTCTCGTGGCGCTCGAAGACGGGAAACGCGTAGACCAGATTGTTGCGATAGCCGTCGTCGAGCGTGAACGCCGCGAAGGGCTGCTTGGGCGACGGTTCGGCCAAAAGGGCAGGGACGTCGTCCAGCGCCACGAAGCGATAGCCGTCGCGTTTCAGCTGCGAGAGCGCCTCTTCCAGGAACTCCGGCGTGATTTCGAGGTGCGCGTTGGGAGAGAAGGACGCGCCCTGATCGGGGCGGACATGATGCAGCGTGAAGATCGCGCCACGTCCACGCGCGCCGCGCATCAGGCCCGTCGAACGGATCACATTCGCGGCTTCCAGCCCGCCTGATATCGCGATTCGCTTGACAAATTGCTTGGCGCTCGCCTTCATTCCGCTGGCCCTCAGGTCTCGTCGGGCGGCGAAATTATCAGGCCTGAGGTTAAGTGTTACTGAACATTGAGCTTTTTTCTTTCCGTTTTACCGTTTCTTCACCAAGAAAGGTAAAACTTGAGAAAAATGGTATCAGTTGCCGCAAAGTCGCGCCACATTGTGGCCTCTTATAGCGTAACGGGACATCCGCGTGGGACCGCGTCACCAGTACATTGAGGGGAAGTGCATGAGAAAGCTATTGGCCGCGTTTATGACTGCGACGCTCGTCGTTGCAGCGCCATTGGCGGCAATGGCAGGCAGCGCCACCCTGATCCTCGATGCACGGACGGGCAAGGTTCTGACCTCCGAGAATGGCGATACCCTCAACCATCCCGCATCGCTCACCAAGATGATGACGATCTACATGGCCTTCGAAGCGATGAGCCGTGGCAAGATGACCTGGAATACGCCGATCGTGATGTCGAAATACGCCGCCTCCCGCCCGCCGACCAAGCTCGGCGTGCGCCCCGGCACCACGATCACCGTGCGCGAAGCGATCCTCGGCATGATCACCAAGTCGGCCAACGACGCCGCTGCCGCCATGGGCGAGAAGCTCGGCGGCTCGGAAAGCAATTTCGCCCGGATGATGACGCAGAAGGCGCGCCAGCTCGGCATGAGCCGCACCGTCTTCACGAACGCATCCGGTCTGCCCGACAGCCGTCAAGTGACCACCGCTCGCGACATGTCCACGCTCGCCGTAGCCCTCATGCGCAATTATCCGAACGAGTACCGCCTGTTCGCCACGCAGAGCTTCAGTTTCCGCGGCAAGCAGATCCGCGGCCACAACAATCTCATGTACCGCTATCAAGGCATGGACGGCATCAAGACTGGCTACACCAATGCCTCCGGCTTCAATCTCGTCAGCGCTGTCCGCGACGGCAACCGCCGCGTCGTCGGCGTGGTGATGGGCGGCCGCACGGCCCGCAGCCGCGATGCGATCATGGAAAACCTTCTCGACAAGTATCTTGGCCGCGCAACGAGCGGCGGCAAGCTGGTCGCCAGCGTCAACGCCCGCCAGCCGGTCGAGGTTGCCTCCGCCGCTGCCGCCAGCGATCTGCCGCTGCCGGCAACGGCACCCCGCTCGAACGAGCTCGCGCCGCCGCCCCAGGCGCTCGGCTATCTCAGCGACACCGTGCCGATGGAGCGCCCGTCCGCGCTGGACGAAATGGCCAATGCCGGCAAGCCCGCCGCTTCGCGCCCCGTCGCCAACGGCGAATGGCAGATCCAGATCTCGGCCGCCCCGACCGACGATGCCGCGCGTGCGCTTCTCGCTCTCGCCAAGGCCGAAGGTGGTCCGGCGCTGAAGACCGCGTCTCCCTACACCGAAGCCGTCGGCAGCGGTTCCAGCAAGGTCTACCGCGCACGCTTCGTCGGCTTCCAGAGCCGCGACGCCGCGACGTCCGCCTGCGACGCGCTGAAGAAGCGCTCCTACGACTGCATGCTGCTGCCCGATCACGGCTGATCGGCCAGCCATTCTGACTGGACATTGTCACTGAATCAGGGTTCTCCTACGGAAACGAAAGGAGAACATGATGCTGGACGATCTTGCCCGAAAATTCGAGCGTGCCTCGAGCGCCTATGCCGGAGAAAACGGCATCACGCGCGATGCCGACTGGTTCCTCCTGAAGCTTCAGGAAGAAATGGGCGAGCTGACCCAGGCCTGGAACCGTGTGAGCGGGCGAGGGCGGCCGAAGGGCCGTTCCGGCGAGGACATGGCCCGCGACCTAGAAGACGAAGCCGCCGACGTGCTCGGCCATATCCTGCTCTTCGCGCACCGCAACGATCTCGACCTCGCGTCGGCGATCAAGCGCAAGTGGCGGTTTTCGCCGGATTAAGCTCTCTGAGCCTCAGGCGGCGCGTAGGCTCAGCCTGTAGAACTTGCTGTCGACGGCCATGACGGGGAAGCTCTCAGGCAACGTGCTCTTCTCGACTTCGATGAAGCCGTTCTTCTCGTAGAAGCGATGCGCGGCGAGAAACTTGTCCGTCGTCCCGAGATAGATGTCGGAAAGCCCCTGCGTTTCGGCATGCCGCACCAGTGCCGCAAGAAGTGCCGTGGCCACGCCACGTTCGCGCCCGCGAAAATCCGCCGCCACGAACATCTTGCGCAGTGCCGCCTGGTCGTTGCCGATATCCTTGAGGCCGATCGTGCCGACCACGATGTCATCCGATGTCGCCACCCAGAACTGACCCTTGCCCGACTGGTAGAACTCGGGAATGGCTGAAAGATCCGGCTGGTCGGCGGCGGTGATCGCGATCCCGAACTCCTCGCTCTGGATCGGAAGGATCGTCGAGATCACGCCGTCCTTGTCCGACGGCGCGAAGGGGCGAATGCGGATATCGGTCATCGGGGAGGGGCCTACGCCTGCGTGCCGCCGACGGTGACCTGGTTCATCCTCAGATGCGGCTGGCCGACGCCGACGGGAACCCACTGGCCCGCCTTGCCGCAATTGCCGATGCCGGTGTCGAGCTTCATGTCGTTGCCGACCATGGAGATCCGCTTCATCGCATCCGGACCATTGCCGATCAGCATGGCGCCCTTGACGGCGGGACCGATCTTGCCGTTCTCGATCAGATAGGCCTCGGTGCAGCCGAACACGAACTTGCCCGAGGTGATGTCGACCTGTCCGCCGCCGAAGGAGACGGCATAGATGCCCTTCTTGACCGACGAGATGATTTCTTCCGGCGTCTTGTCGCCGCCGAGCATGTAGGTATTGGTCATGCGCGGCATCGGAACGTGCGCATAGCCCTGCCGGCGACCATTGCCGGTTGCCTTCATGCCCATCAGCCGCGCGTTCTGCCGGTCCTGCATGTAGCCGACGAGCTTGCCGTTTTCGATCAGCACGTTGTAGGCCGACGGCGTGCCTTCGTCGTCGATGGTAATGGAGCCGCGGCGGTTGTCGATCGTGCCGTCATCGACCACGGTGACGCCCGGGGCCGCGACCATCTGGCCGAGCAGGCCGGCGAAGGCCGATGTCTTCTTGCGGTTGAAGTCGCCTTCCAGCCCGTGGCCGACGGCCTCGTGCAGCATCACGCCCGGCCAGCCGGAGGAAAGCACCACGTCCATCGTTCCGGCCGGGGCCTCGATCGCCTCTAGATTGACCAGCGCCTGACGCAGGGCCTCGTCGGCGCCGTATTGCCAGCTGCCCTCGGCGATGAAGTCGCCAAAGCCGATGCGCCCGCCGCTGCCGTAGGAGCCGCTTTCCTGGCGGTCACCCTGGCCGACCATGACCGAGATGTTGATGCGCGTCATCGGGCGGATGTCACGCACCCGGTGGCCGTCGGCGCGCAGGATGTCGACCACCTGCCAGCTGGCTGCGACCGAGGCCGTCACCTGCCGCACCTTGTCGTCCTTGCCCCGTAGATAGGCGTCGATGTCCTGCAGGACCTTTACCTTCTCCTCGAAGGTGGGCGAGCCGATCGGGTTCTCGTCGCTGTAGAGCTTCTTGTTCGTCCCTTGCGGAGCGGCCGCATAGCTGCCGGTATAGCCGCGCGTCACCGCGCCCACGGCGTCGGCCGCCCGCTTCAGCGCCGAGACCGAGAGATCGCCGGCATGCGCATAGCCCACCGCTTCGCCTGCAACCGCGCGCAGGCCAAAACCCTGCTCGGTGTTGAAGCTGCCGCCCTTCAGGCGGCCGTTGTCGAACATCAGCGATTCCGCCTGCGCGTGCTCGATGAACAGTTCTCCGTCGTCGGCGCCGGAAAGGGCCTCGGCGACAAGCGAACGCATCTTCGCTTCGTCGGCGTCGAAAAGCGTCAGGAGATCGGTATTCATGTCATTATGCTCCGCTGCGGCAGGAAGTGCTTCCAGCCGATGTAGGTCCCGGGGACGGTTCGAGCAAGTGTCGAATTCGTAAGGATCGCAGAAGCGATCAGGCCTGAAGCCGGGCCAGGTATCAGGGAAGCGCGTCGTAGCCTTCGGCGAAGCCCTTTAGGTCGACGGGAATGCCGATGCCTTCTTCAGGCGTCTGGAAGACGATGAAGGTAGCGCTGGCGCCGCTGCGGAAGGTCTTCAAGAGTTCGTCCTCGAGCACGACTTCGGCATAGCAGCCGTCGGCGAAGCAGCGCACGAAATAGGCGCGGCCGATATCCTTGCCGTCGACGTTGAGGCCGAGACCGTTCGGCAGCAGCACGCCGAGAGGTGCGAGCACGCGGAGAATCTTCGACTTGCGGTCGGCAGTCTTCAGCACGACGACCGACAGCCCGACTTCCGGGCGATCCTCGGCGATGACGTTCTGCATCAGCGCGCACTGCTCGGTCGAAGCGCCGGCCGGCTTGTCGCAGACGACGGACCATGCGCCGTGGTTCGACTTCACCGTGCCGGGAGCCTGCGGCTGCGTCTGGCCCGGGGTCGCCTGAGCCGCCGGCGCGCCGGGAGCCGGCTGCGGGGTCGGCGCGGGTTGCTGGGCGAAGGCGGGCGCCGTCGCGGCGGCCGCAATACACGCTGCCAGGATAAACGGCCGTGCAAGCGAAGGGAAACCCATGAAAACCTCTGGAATTCGAATCAGTGCCGCTAAAGTGAGGCGACCCATCCAAAATGAAAAGCCCCACCTGCTGAAAAGCCGGGGACTACGGCGGAAATGGGACGTTAACCAGAGAATGTTCGCCAAGTCGATTGGCCGGCGCGGCGAATTTGCCTATGATGGTCTCTAAAGATGCCATTTTCAGTCATGTTTCCGGGACGTGGAGGGAAGCGAAAATGCCGCATCTACAAATGCTTTGCGCTGTTGCGGCGCGTAGCAAACTGTGGTTTGAAGCGCAGAGGATGGCAAGATTCCGCACGGTTTTTGCGCGGGTCGGCGCTAGAGGGAGATGTTAACGTGATGAAGAAGGCTTACGCAGCCATGACAGCGCTATGCTGTCTGCTGTTTGCTTCCGGCAGTTATGCCGACCAACCGATGCCTTGGCAGGCAACATTGCAGCCGGCGGCCACGCCGATCATGCGCTCCATTCATTGGTTCGAGCAATATACCCTCTGGTTCATCGTTCCCATCACGCTCTTCGTGCTGGTGCTCCTGATCGTCGTCTGTTTCAAGTTTCGCGCCGGCGCGAACCCGGTTCCGTCGAAGACCAGCCACAACACGCTGATCGAGATCGTGTGGACCGTCGGCCCGGTTCTGGTGCTGCTGTTCCTGGCGATCCCGTCCTTCACGCTTCTGACCGACCAGCTGACGCTGCCGGAAAACCCCGACGTGACGATCAAGGCGACCGCGACCCAGTGGCAGTGGAACTACGAGTATGAAGGCACTGGCGAAAACCAGCTCGCCTTCGATTCCTTCCTGCTCAAGGATCAGGACCGCGCCGCCGCCGGCAAGGAAGACCGGGCGGTTTATCCGCGTCTTCTCACCGTCGACAACGAGCTCGTGCTGCCTGTCAACAAGACGGTTCGCGTTCTCGTGACCGCCGCTCCGACCGACGTCATTCACGCCTTCGCCATGCCGTCCTTCGGCGTCAAGATCGATGCCGTTCCCGGGCGCCTCAACGAGACCTGGTTCAAGGCGGAGCGTGAAGGCCTGTTCTACGGACAGTGTTCCGAGCTTTGCGGCAAGGACCATGCGTTCATGCCGATCGCCATCCGTGTCGTCTCCGAGGACAGGTACAAGCAGTGGCTGACCACGGCCGCCGCCGACCTTCCCGGAGCCTACAAGGCACTCATGGCCGCAACCGATGGTCCCGCAAAGGCCGTCGACGTTGCCGATAACGTCGCAAAGTAAGGAAGAGGGAACGCACCAATGGCTGGACCTTCGACACACGATCATTCGCATGACCACGATCACGGCGCCCACGCGCATGACGATCATCACCATGACGATCACCATCATGACCATTCGCACAAGCCGAGCTTCGTCAACCGCTGGTTCTTCTCGACGAACCACAAGGACATCGGCACGCTCTACCTGATCTTCGCGATCATCGCCGGCATCATCGGCGGCGCGCTCTCCGTTGCCATGCGCATGGAGCTGCAGGAACCCGGCATCCAGATCTTCCATGGCCTCGCCGCCATGGTCTACGGCTACGAGGGCGATGCCGCCATCGATGGCGCCAAGCAGATGTTCAACATGTTCACGACCGCGCACGCGCTGATCATGATCTTCTTCATGGTCATGCCGGCGATGATCGGCGGCTTCGCCAACTGGATGGTGCCGATCATGATCGGCGCACCCGACATGGCCTTCCCGCGCCTGAACAACATCTCCTTCTGGCTGATCGTTCCGGCCTTCTTCCTGCTCATCCTGTCGATGTTCGTCGAAGGCCCGGCCGGCGCCTACGGTGCAGGCGGCGGTTGGACGATGTATCCGCCGCTGTCGAGCTCCGGCACGCCGGGACCGGCGGTCGACCTCGCGATCTTCGCGCTCCACATCGCCGGCGCGTCGTCGATATTAGGTGCGATCAACTTCATCACCACGATCCTCAACATGCGCGCTCCGGGCATGACGCTGCACAAGATGCCGCTCTTCGCCTGGTCGGTGCTGATCACCGCCTTCCTGCTCCTGCTGTCGCTCCCGGTTCTCGCCGGCGCCATCACCATGATGCTGACCGACCGCAACTTCGGCACGACCTTCTTCTCGCCTGAAGGCGGCGGCGATCCGATCCTCTACCAGCACCTGTTCTGGTTCTTCGGTCACCCTGAGGTCTACATCCTGATCCTGCCGGGCTTCGGCATCGTCAGCCACATCATCTCGACCTTCTCGAAGAAGCCCGTCTTCGGATATCTCGGCATGGCCTACGCCATGGTCGCGATCGGCGCCGTCGGCTTCGTCGTCTGGGCCCACCACATGTACACGGTCGGTCTGTCGCTCGATGCGCAGCGCTACTTCGTCTTCGCGACGATGGTCATCGCCGTGCCGACGGGCGTGAAGATCTTCTCCTGGATCGCGACGATGTGGGGTGGCTCGATCACCTTCTCAACGCCGATGGTCTGGGCGATCGGCTTCATCTTCCTGTTCACCGTCGGCGGCGTCACCGGCGTGCAGTTGGCGAACGCCGGTCTCGACCGTTCGCTGCACGACACCTACTACGTCGTGGCGCACTTCCACTACGTTCTGTCGCTCGGCGCGGTCTTCGCGATCTTCGCCGGCTGGTACTACTGGTTCCCGAAGATGTCGGGCTACATGTACAACCAGTTCATCGGCAAGCTGCACTTCTGGGTCATGTTCATCGGCGTAAACCTGGTGTTCTTCCCGCAGCACTTCCTCGGCCTGGCAGGTATGCCGCGCCGCTACATCGACTATCCCGATGCCTTTGCCGGCTGGAACTACGTGTCGTCCATCGGCTCCTACATCTCGGCCGTTGGCGTGCTGATCTTCCTCTTCGGCGTCTTCGAAGCCTTCGCCAGGAAGCGCGTCGCCGGAGACAATCCATGGGGTGAGGGTGCTACGACCCTCGAGTGGCAGCTTTCGTCGCCACCCCCTTATCACCAATGGGAACAGCTCCCGCGCATCAAGTAAATGGATGCGAGACATCGTGATCGCCGCCGGAGGAGCGCGGCGGTCACAGTTCAGTTTTCAGGACAATACCAATGACAGTCATCGACGATCGCAACAGCCTTGGACACGACAGCGAGCTTCGCATGTCGGAAGCCAGCGCACGCGATTATTTCGAGCTCCTCAAGCCGCGCGTGATGTCGCTTGTGGTCTTCACCGCATTTGCCGGCCTGATCGTGGCGCCCGGCCACATCAACCCTGTGATCGGCGCGATCGCCATCCTGTGCATCGCCGTCGGCGCCGGCGCCTCCGGTGCCCTCAACATGTGGTACGACGCCGATATCGACGCCGTCATGACCCGCACCGCCAAGCGCCCGATCCCTGATGGCCGCATCCAGCCCAGCGAGGCGCTGGCCTTCGGCCTCGTGCTTTCCTGTTTCTCCGTTTCGATCCTCGGGCTCGCCGTCAACTGGCTCGCAGCCTCGATCCTCGCCTTCACCATCTTCTTCTACGCCGTCATCTACACGATGTGGCTCAAGCGCTCGACGCCGCAGAACATCGTCATCGGCGGCGCCGCCGGCGCCTTCCCGCCGATGATCGGCTGGGCCTGCGTGACCGACAGCGTCACGATCGAGAGCATCACGCTCTTCATGATCATCTTCCTCTGGACGCCGGCGCATTTCTGGGCGCTGGCGCTGTTCAAGATGCGTGACTACGAATCCGTCGGCGTGCCGATGCTGCCGAACGTATCGGGCGAGCGCACCACCAAGAACCAGATCGTCGTCTATGCCGTGCTGACGGCCGTCAGCGCCGTCGCCCCGACCTTCCTCGGTTTCGCCAGCACCGGCTACGGCGTCGTTGCCGCGCTGCTCAGCGCCATCTTCGTCTACTGGTCCGTCATCTGCTGGCGCATGCCCGACGGCGACGAGAAAATGGTGCCGGCCAAGAAGCTCTTCGCCTATTCCATCTTCTATCTCTTCGCCATCTTCTCGGCCCTGATGTTCGATCGCCTGGCCTCCTTCCTTGTCTCGCACTGGGGAATGCTGCTGTGATCGAAACCGTCAAGCTCACCGAGGGACAGCGCAAGTCGCGCCGCAACCGCAACGTCGCGCTCGGCCTGGTGCTCGCCGGCCTCGTCATCCTGTTTTACGCGATCACCATCGTGAAATTCACCGGGGGACACGGCTGATATGAGCGAGACGAAGCAGGTCACACAGGGCAAGCCGCGCAACAACAGCGCCGTCGTCTTCATGTGCCTCGCCTTCGTCTTCGGCATGGGCGCCGCGAGCTATGCCGCCGTGCCTCTCTACCGCATGTTCTGCCAGCTCACCGGCTACAACGGCACGACGCAGCGCGTCGAGCAGGCGTCGTCCGAAATTCTCGACCGCAAGATGCGCGTCACTTTCGATGCCAATGTCGCGCCCGGCCTCGAATGGGAATTCAAGCCGGTCGAGCGCGAGGTCAACCCGCGCATCGGCGAAACGATCCAGGTGAACTTCACCGCCGTCAACAAGTCCAGCGAAGCGCAGCGCGGCCAGGCCGTGTTCAACGTCACGCCGGGCGAGGCGGGTGTCTATTTCAACAAGGTCCAGTGCTTCTGCTTCAACGAAACCGTGCTGAAGCCGGGCGAGAAACTGGACATGCCTGTTGTCTTCTACATCGATCCCGAGATCACCAGGACGGTGGAATCGAAGAACATCCACACCATCACCTTGTCCTACACGTTCTATCCCAAGGAGGGCCCGAAGCCGCTGGCGTCGCGCGAGGATGGAACGAAAACGCTTGAAAAGAAACTTTGATACTGGGTTCGTTTCCGGCTAAGCCGGGCGAAGAGGAAGAGATCTGGGGGTAGCTTATATGGCCGATGCGCATCAGAAACATCACGATTATCACATCATCGACCCGAGCCCGTGGCCGCTGGTGGCCTCGATCGGCGCCTTCGTCATGGCCTTCGGCGGCGTCGGCTACATGCGCTATCTCAGCGGCGGCTCGCTGCATCTGTTCGGCATCGAATGGGCGCAGCCATGGATGTTTTTCATCGGCCTGATCGTCGTCCTCTACACCATGTTCTGTTGGTGGGCCGATACGGTGAAGGAAGCCCACGAGGGTGCCCACACCAGCGTAGTCTCGCTGCACCTGCGCTACGGCATGATCATGTTCATCGCGTCCGAAGTGATGTTCTTCGTCGCCTGGTTTTGGGCCTATTTCGACGTCAGCCTGTTCCCGAACGAGGCGATCCAGGCCTCGCGCGTCGCCTTCACCGGCGGTCAGTGGCCGCCGAAGGGCATCGAGGTGCTCGATCCCTGGCACCTGCCGATCTACAACACCGTCATCCTGCTTCTCTCCGGCACCACGGTCACCTGGGCGCACCACGCGCTGCTGCACAACGACCGCAAGGGCCTGATCCAGGGCCTGACGCTGACGATCCTGCTCGGCGTGCTGTTTTCCAGCGTCCAGGCCTACGAATACGCCCACGCTCCGTTCGACTTCAAGAACTCGATCTACGGCGCCACCTTCTTCATGGCGACCGGCTTCCACGGCTTCCACGTGCTCGTCGGTACCATCTTCCTGCTGGTCTGCCTGATCCGCGCCATGCGCGGCGACTTCACCCCCAAGCAGCACTTCGGCTTCGAGGCTGCCGCCTGGTACTGGCACTTCGTCGACGTGGTCTGGCTGTTCCTGTTCTTCTCGATCTACGTCTGGGGCGGCTGGGGCGCGCCGCTCGCGGCGGGGTGATCGCCGGGGTAACTGATTTAAGAGAGGCGGGCCATGGTGCCCGCCTTTTGCGTTAGCGTGGAACCGTCGGGATACCGCGGTTCCACATTTTTTGTGCCAGCCTTCAACCTAAAGTCGGTTACATCAGCATGGCCGAATATATTTCTCGGTTGTGCCCGCCGTGATATTCTCGCGCCTGGGGTGTCGCAGGGGGTATCCATGGATCACGAGCTTATCGCATCGATATATGAGGCGGCGGTCGTGCCCGAGCTCTGGAAGGGCCGCGGGCTGCTCGACCAGCTGGCGCGCCGCAGCCAGTCGCATGATGGCGTGCTGATGGGCGTGTCGCCGGATGGCGTGGCCCGCTGGATCGGCAACGATTCCGCCATTCCCAAGATGGAGATCTACATCAAGGAAGGCTGGGGCGCGAAGAACCCGTATCTCCTGAGCGAGGAGCGCAGCCGCAAGTTCTCCGAGCCGCGCTTCTTGATGGATACCGACATCATGACCTACGAGGAAATGATGGAGAGCGAGTATTATCAGGGCTTCATGCGGCCCCACGGATGCTTCTGGCACGCCGGAACCGGCATCACCTCGCCCTCGGGAGATATCATCAAGATCTCCGTCCATCGCAGCTACGAGGAAGGGCCGCTTCCGGGCGAGGTGACGACGGCACTGACCGAGATCAGGCCGCATCTGGCACGCGCCGCACTTCTGGCATCCCGATTGAAGTTCGAGCAGATCAAGTCGACCTTGGACGCGATGGAAGCCCTCGGCATCTGGGCGGGCGCGCTGAAGAACGGCCGGCTGGTCGTCGCCAACCGGAGCTTTCAGAGCCTCCTCCCCGACGTGATGCGCGACTGTCGCCATCGGCTGGTCATCGACCAGAAGACGGCCGATGCCCGCTGGGCGTCCCTGCTGGAATCGCGTGTTTCGCAATATGGCGGCTCCTTCCCCATTGCCGCGCGCGAGGGTCATCCGGCGATGGTCGTCCACGCCCTGCCGATCGCAGGAGCCGCAAACGACATCTTTAACGCGGCTGATCTGCTACTGGCGATCACGCCCGTGCTGAAGGAGGCGAAGGTGGACGACGGCATCCTGGCCAGTCTCTACGACCTGACGCCCGCCGAAGCCTCCGTCGCCAAGGAGATCGGCCTCGGCAGGAGCGTCGACGAGGTGGCGCGGTTGCGCGACGTCTCCGTGGGCACGATCCGCGCCCAGCTCCACGCCGTCTTCGACAAGACCGGCTCGAAGCGCCAGAGCGAACTGGCACGCCTTGTCCTGGGTGTCGGCCAACTCACGGAATGAATTCAGCAAAATGGCCGAAGGCCGTCGCTCCCGATCGGCTTCCGTCAAGCATTTCGAGGAACATATACCAGATGATATATGCGTTCCCGCCGCACTTTCTATAGCGTTGCAGATGGTGACCGGAGGGGGTGCCTGCGGACCTGTGTAACTGAGGGCGTGGTTGTCCGACGGTTTCCGGTCACCAATTTTCCACTGCCAGAAACGGCTCCGCCGAACTTGGACCCCCGCATGATGCGGGCCGTCTTCTGACGGGCACATCCACGCGAAACACAGGAGTATCCCATGCGACCGATGATCGCTTTCGCAGTCCTGGCTGCCCTTCCCACTCTTGCTTTCACCAACCTCGCATTCGCCCAGGCGGCGCCAAAAGGCACCGCGCCGGTCCCCGCGGCCGAGATCAAGCAGATGTTCGCCGGCAAGACATACAACTTCACGGAAAAAGGCCACAAGGGCGAGAAAGAGCCGATCTCCTGGTACCTCGCCGCCGATGGCAGGATGCTCGGCTACACCGGAAACGGTCCGTCGCACGCCGAAGGCACATGGTCCACCGCCGACGGCAAGCTATGCGTATCGGACCAGTGGACCGGCGCCTGGGGCACAAACCATTCAAACGAATGTCAGCTCTGGGCTCGCGACGCCGCCAAGCCAACGGTTCTCTACCGCGCCGAGCCGAGCAAGGGCGGCAAGTGGGCGAAGTTCACGCCGAAACTCTCCGGCGGCGATACGATTACGCCCAAGATCGAGGCTTTGAAGGTGAAGCTGCAGAAGGGGTGAGCGTCGACGAAAAGTCCGCCCTCGGCGAAATCGTGCCGAGGGCGCTGCCTGGTACTGGCACTTCGTCGATGTGGTCTGGCTCCTCCTGTTCTTCTCGATCTACGTCTGGGGCGGCTGGAGCGCGCCGCTCGCGGCGGGTGATCCCAGCAATAGTTGAATGAGAAAAGGCGGACCACGGTGCCCGCCTTTTGCGTTGTCGAGTTACCGTAACGTACTTCCATCTTCCTGGCCTTGAGGTCTCTCTGAAAACGGGCGGCGTCCTCCTTTCGCCTCCTTGCAAGCAGGAGACCAGTGATGTCGAAATTTCGTCTTGCCACGGCGACCGCCGCATCGTTGTTTGGACTTGCGGTCGCTGCCAGCCTTCCGGCGCTCGCCCAGGACGGCGGCGCCCAAATTCCTCCGCTCATGGAACAGATAAACAAGGGAAACTGGCTGCCGCAGCAGGAAGCTGAGGCACTGCGCGACGAGTTCTATTATCAGAATGCTGTCCAGGCCTACGTCATGACAATCCCCATTCTGAATACGATAGGCATGAAGGATGGCTCTGAGTCCACATTCGGCGCGGGTTATAACGTTCTGCCGATCTGGAAGGAGCGTATGGATAGTCGAACCTGGGTTCCGACACCCAACGCCGACGTCATTTACTCGATGAGCTACCTTGATCTGAAAAGGGACGGGCCGCTTGTTGTTGCCGCACCCCCGAACGTCATCGGCATGTTCACCGATTTCTACCAGCGCACACTGACCGACGTCGGCGCGATTGGCCCGGACAGGGCGCGTGGCGGCCTCTATCTCCTTCTGCCGCCGGACTACGACGGTGAAATTCCGAAGGGCTACTTCGCCTTCAAGTCACCAACCTATAATGTCTTCCTGTTCTTCCGCACGGTGATGGCCAAGGGCGAAAACGGACCCGACCCGGCGCCGGCCGCCGCGAACGCCGAGCGCACGCGTGTCTATCCTCTCTGGGCGACTGAGAAGGACGTGAAGCCGATGCAATTCCCCGATGCCAGCGGCAAGCGCGTCAACATGATGTATCCGACCGGCAGCACCTACTGGTCGAAGCTGAAGGCATTTGTCGACTACGAGCCTGTTGCTTCCATCGACCCCGTGACACGCGGCGTTCTCGCCTCGATCGGCATCATAAAGGGCGTTCCCTTCGAGCCTACCGACAAACAGAACGCGGCATTGCAGAAGGCGATCGAAACGGCGCCCAAGATGATCCTGGCGAGCCGCCAGCTCGGTCGCCCGGACAAGCGCAATCTCTATTACAAAGATCGCCAGTATGAGAACATTTGGGCCGGAGGCACGGCCGAATGGATGCAGGACAGCTATCTCGACGTTCTCCAGAGAGCCTCATACTTCCAGTTCGCCTATTCCTCCGCCCCCGCGATGGTCATGCGCACACTGGATGCCGGTTCCAAGTATCCGTTCACGGCACGCGACGCCGATGGCAATTTCCTCAACGGTTCGAATGGCTACAAGCTCCACCTGCCTCCCGATCCGCCCGCGGCGCTCTTCTGGGCCGTGACGGCCTATAATGTCACGGATGGATCGATGCCGGAAACCAAGCAGCTGCTTCCATCGATCAATGGCTTCTACAAAGTGAAGACCAATGACGACGGATCGGTTGATCTCTATTTCGGAGCGACCAAACCGGCCGAAGCCCCTGACACCAACTGGATACAGACAGTCCGGGGTCGCGATTTCATCGCGGCAGTGCGACTTTACGGCACGGGAACCGAGTTCTTCGACCAGACCTGGAAGCCGGATGACGTGGTGAAAGTGAAATAGGGCGAGAGCCTGCCTGCAAAGCGTCGGCGTCGCTCCCTACCGCTCGCCCGCGATCCTCTCGAACGCCGAAGGGCTCGGAATCCCGATATCCAGCTTCTGCCGGATCGCTTCCGCGCATTCCAGCGGCGTCATCACCGAGGTGTCCAGTTCGAGATCGTAGATCCCGGGCACATGCACCTCTTCCTGCCAGCGCAGCACCGGCTCCGGAACGGCGCCGTTCTCGTCGCCCTGCGCATACAGTCCCTCGCGGCCCGGCACCTCGACCGCGCGCCGCTTCATGATCGTCTCGATCGGACATCTCACGCCCACGAACAGCACCGGCAGTCCCTCCAGCCGCCGCGCGCAATCGACGAGAATGCCGAGCGGTTGCGAATAGCTGTCGTGATGGCCGACGTCGGCGACGACGTTGAGGCCGAGCCCGGCGTGGATGGCGATGGATTCGTAAAGGGCCGCGTAGAAGAACGGCACGACCTCTTCCAGATCGGGCCGCTCGCCGCCGGGGCGCAGGCCCACGCCCGGCAGGTAGCGCTCGGGCGTCATGCCGTTATAGGCGTCGACCCCAAGGTTGACCCATGGGCCGTCGAACTCGCCCTGGATCGCCTTGGCGATCGACGATTTCCCACTGCGCGGCGCGCCGTTCAGGATCACGATTTGGGCGGCAAGTGTTTCCTCGGTCATACATTTTCTTCTTCTGTTTGGCGCGAATCGGTGAGGCGAAAGCGCGCAGGCATTTCCTTTCGTTCTGCGATTACATTATGGGTGACTTTAAGGCAGGCTCGATGTTAGCCACAGCCATCGGGAGGATAGCATGAACGAGGACGACACGCATTTCCCTGTTGTCGATCCCGTGAAGACGGGCCTGCGCGGCTGCTGCCCGCGCTGCGGCGAGGGGAAGCTGTTCGACGGGTTGCTGGGCCTGAAGCCGCGCTGCGCCGCCTGCGGCCTCGATTATGCTTTCGCCGATGCCGGCGATGGCCCCGCCGTCTTCGTCATTCTGATTGTCGGCTTCGTCGTCATCGGCTCGGTGCTGTGGCTGGAAGTCAACTATTCGCCGCCGATCTGGCTGCTCATCCTCATCTTCGCGCCGCTGACGATCATTCTTTCGCTGCTGGCGCTGCGCTGGTGCAAGGGCATCCTGATCGCCATGCAGTACCGCCACAATGCCAGCGAAGGGCGTCTCTCCCGTGACTGATGCAGCATCCGCACCGCGCCGCGCGCGATCCGTCCTGACCGCCGTCGCGGTCATCATCGCGCTCGCCATCCTGATTGCGCTCGGCACCTGGCAGGTCGAGCGGCTGCAGTGGAAGGAAGGCCTGCTCGCCGATATCGCCACGCGCCTCGCGGCCCCCGCCGTGACGTTGTCCGAGATCGAGGCGATGACGGCGAAGGGCGAGGATATCGAGTACCGCCGCGTCACCTTGTCAGGTGTCTACGACAATAGCCGCGAACGCCACTTCTTTGCCACCTGGCGCGGCCAGACCGGCTTTTACGTCTACACCCCGCTTGTGCTGGCCGACGGTCGCTCCCTTTTCGTCAATCGCGGCTTCGTGCCCTACGACAACAAGGAGCCGGAAATGCGCATGCAGGGCCAGCTGACGGGCGAGCAGACCGTCAACGGTCTCGCCCGCGCGAAACTATCAGGCAAGCCCTCCTGGGTCGTCCCCGACAACGACGTCAAAAAGAACATCTTCTACTGGAAGGACCTCGACGTCATGGCTTCCAGCACCGGGCTCGACAAGGCTGCCGTCGTGCCCTTTTTCGTCGATGCCGACGACACGCCCAATCCCAAGGGCATGCCGATCGGTGGTGTTACCGAGGTCGATCTGCCGAACAACCATCTGCAATACGCCTTCACCTGGTATGGCCTCGCCGCGACGCTGGTCGTGATCGTCATCGTCGCGCGGTTTCGAAAGCGCGGCAATCCGCCGGCGCAATAGTATCGCTTCAATTCGTGCCTATATTGGGCTAGAGACGCGTATCTGCACACACCGGAACAGACATGAACATTGCGGCGAAACCTCCACTGACGATCAGGCTCTGCGGGCCGCGCGGCTTTTGCGCCGGCGTCGACCGGGCGATCCAGATCGTCGTTCTGGCGCTGAAATCCTATGGCGCGCCCGTCTATGTCAGGCACGAGATCGTCCACAACCGCTATGTCGTTGAGGGGCTGGAAGCCAAGGGCGCCGTTTTCGTCGAGGAATTGAACGAGATCCCCGAGGAGCATCGCGCCCAGCCGGTCGTCTTCTCCGCCCACGGCGTGCCGAAATCGGTGCCGGAGGATGCGACGACACGCAATCTCTTCTATCTCGACGCCACATGCCCGCTGGTCTCCAAGGTTCACAAGCAGGCGATGCGCCACAACAAGCTCGGCCGCCACGTGGTCCTGATCGGCCACGCCGGCCACCCGGAGGTGATCGGCACCATGGGCCAGCTTCCGGAAGGCACTGTCTCGCTGGTCGAGACGGTCGCCGACGTCGATGCCTACGAGCCCGCCGATCCCGACAATCTCGGCTATGTCACGCAGACGACGCTCTCGGTCGACGACACCGCCGGCGTCATCGCCAGATTGCAGGAGCGCTTCCCGAATCTCACCGCGCCATCGGCCGATTCGATCTGCTATGCCACCACCAACCGCCAGGAAGTGGTGAAGCAGGCCGCCCCCGGCTGCGATCTCTTCATCATCGTCGGCGCGCCCAACTCGTCCAACTCCAAGCGCCTCGTCGAAGTGGCTTTGAGGGCAGGGGCGAAGAAGTCCATCCTGGTGCAGCGCGCCTCCGAGCTCGATTGGGACGATATCGGCCACGTCGGCACGCTCGGCCTGTCCGCCGGCGCCTCCGCCCCCGAGGTCATCGTCAACGAGATCATCGAGGCCTTCCGCGCCCGTTTCGACGCCAAGGTAGAGCTTGCCGAGACGGTGCAGGAAACCGAGCACTTCCTCGTCAACCGCGAACTGCGCGACGTCGAGCTGACAACGGCGGATATGGCGTTTGTGAACGGCTGACGTCCAGGCCGTCTTGACCGAGGTCAATATCTTCAATTGTTTGGGGAAGACGGTGCTTCCATCCAATCTCCCCCCTTGTGGGGGAGATGCCCGGTAGGGCAGAGGGGGGTATCCTACACCCAGTGACCCTTCCACCCGAAAACGAGAGCCCGCCTTGGCAGTCTACACCGATATCTCCGAAGACGATCTGAAGTGGTTCCTGACGGAATATGACGCCGGCACGCTGTTGTCCTACAAGGGCATCGCCGAGGGCGTCGAAAACAGCAATTTCCTGCTGCATACATCAAAGGACCCGCTCATCCTGACGCTCTATGAAAAGCGCGTCGAGAAAAGCGACCTGCCGTTCTTCCTCGGCCTGATGCAGCATCTTTCCGCCCGCGGCCTGTCGTGCCCGCTGCCGCTGCCGCGCAAGGATGGCGCGCTGCTGGGCCATCTGTCGGATCGGCCCGCGGCACTGATCTCCTTCCTCGAAGGCATGTGGCTGCGCAAGCCCGAAGCCAGGCACTGCCGCGAAGTCGGCAAGGCGCTGGCCCGCATGCACATCGCCGGCGAGGGTTTTGAGCTCAAGCGCCCCAACGCGCTCTCGGTCGATGGCTGGCAGGTCCTGTGGGACAAGTCGGAGGCCCGCGCCGACGAAGTCGAGACCGGCCTCAAATCCGAGATACAGGGCGAGCTCGACCATCTCTCGACGCACTGGCCGAAAGATCTCCCCTCGGGCGTCATCCACGCCGATCTCTTTCCCGACAACGTCTTCTTTCTGGGGGACGATCTCTCGGGCCTGATCGACTTCTACTTCGCCTGCAACGATCTCTTGGCCTATGACGTCTCGATCATCCTCAACGCCTGGTGCTTCGAGAAGGATGGCGCCTATAACATCACCAAGGGCATGGCGATGCTCGAGGGCTACACCAGCGTGCGCCCGCTGAGCGACGCCGAACTCGCCGCCCTTCCTATCCTGTCGCGCGGCTCGGCGCTGCGCTTCTTCCTGACCCGCCTCTATGATTGGCTGATGACGCCGGAGGGCGCGATGGTCACCAAGAAGGACCCGCTCGAATATCTGCGCAAGCTGCGCTTCCACCGGCAGATCAAGTCCGCCGCCGAATACGGGCTCACCCTATGAAGCACGTCGATATCTACACCGACGGCGCCTGCTCAGGAAATCCCGGCCCCGGCGGCTGGGGCGCGGTGCTGCGCTATGGCGAGGTCGAAAAGGAGCTCTGCGGTGGCGAGGCCAACACCACCAACAACCGCATGGAGCTGCTGGCGGCGATCTCGGCGCTGACGGCATTGAACAGCCCTTGTGAGGTCGATCTCCACACCGACAGCAAATACGTCATGGACGGCATCTCCAAGTGGATCTTCGGCTGGAAGAAGAACGGCTGGAAGACATCAGACAAGAAGCCGGTGAAGAACGGCGAACTCTGGCAGGAGCTCGACGCCGCTAACCAGCGCCACAAGGTCAAGTGGCACTGGGTCAAGGGCCATGCCGGCCACCCCGAAAATGAACGCGCCGACGAGCTGGCGCGCAAGGGCATGGAGCCGTTCAAGAAGCGGTAAATTCGACACAGTCATGGAGCACCATGCATTGCTCACGACCTGAAAGCAAAACGCCCCATGAATGCCGTGCCTCAAATAGTGCCGCCGCTGACTGAGATAGCCGATTTCGACTGCCAGAGCTGCGGCGCCTGCTGCGCCTACGACGCCAGCTGGCCGCGCTTCTCGACCGAGACCGACGAGGAGCTGGACGAACTGCCCCGCCACTTCGTCTCCGACGACGAGCAGGGCATGCGCTGGGATTGCGATCGCTGTTCGGCCTTGTCCGGCAGCGTCGGGGTGCACACGTCCTGCATGGTCTACGACGTCAGGCCCGATATCTGTCGCGCCTGCATGCCCGGCGACGGCGCCTGCCTCGAAGCCCGCGCCGCTTATGGATTCAGCTGAGGGATGCCGCGCGGGCCGGTTCGCATTTGCCGGGCACGGTCGATGAAATCAACCGGATAGCGCGCAACCGTGAATCAATCCGGCAAGCGCTTCAAAGATTGGATGAAGGCGTGGCACATCACGCGCCCGCAATGACGAGATAAGCCGAAATCGTCGCGATCGACAGCACCGTCGAGGCCAGCACCACGCGCCCCGTCAGGCTCGCCTCGCGCCCGTAGAACTCCGCCAGCATGAACGGCCCGGTGCCCGTCGGCAGCGCCGCCAGGAGAACGCAGGTATGCACCGCAACCGGCGGCAGCTTCAGGATCGGCCCTGCGATGAGCCAGGTGACGGCCGGCTGCGCGATCAGCTTCAGCCCGACGAGAATCCCCGCCGTCGCCGCCCGCTCGGTCGCTGCCCCCGCCTTCGATCCCGCCAGAAACAGCCCGAGCGCAATCAGCGCGCAGGGCGAGGCCGCGCCGCCGAGAAGCTTCAGGAACGCATGCACCGGCGCCGGCAGCGCCACGCCCGAGACCATGAACAGCGCACCCATAACCGGCGCAATCAGAAGCGGGTTCTTGGCCAGCGAAAGCAAGGTCTTCATCGCGATATCGCGCCGCCGCGTCTCCGATTGCAGCCCGCCCTCGATCAGGACGATGGCGACGGCGAAGAGCACGCAGACGGTGACGATCGTCGCGATCAGCGTCGGCGCCATGCCGTTGTCGCCGACGATCGAGAGCACCAGCGGAAAGCCGACGAACCCCGTATTGGCGTAGCTGGCGTTGAGGCTGTCGATCGCCGCATCCGCCAGATGCCGCCCCTTCGCCATCCGCCACCAGAGCGTCGCGCAGAAGATGATGGCGCAGCCCGCGGTGAAGGCGAGGATGAAGCCCGGCTGCCAGATCTGCGAGAGCTTCGCGTTGGCCATGATGTCGAAGAGCAGGGCGGGCAGCGCCAGATAGACCACCAGCCGGTTCACCTCGCGCGTCGCATTGGGGCCGAGCGCATCCGTCTTGCGCGCGATCCAGCCGGTCAGGATCAGCGCGAAGATGGGGAGCACGATGAGGAGATTGGTCAGCATGGGGGAGGGAACTCAGGTTGCAAAGACCATTGTCTAGCCCCTGTTATCGATATAATCCAATGTCGATATAATCGCTGATCGATACCTCAGAGGTATGAAATGGACACGCGCCACATGCGCTATTTCGTGGCGCTCGCCGAGACGCTGCACTTCGGCCACGCCGCGGCCCGCATGAACATGAGCCAGCCGCCCTTCAGCCGCCAGATCGCCGCGATCGAGAAGACGCTTGGCGCCCGCCTCTTCGAGCGCAATTCCCGCAACGTCGCGCTGACGGCGGCGGGCAAGCATTTTCTCGAGGAGTGCCGCGCCGTTCTTGCCCATTTCGACGCCGCCTGCCGTGACGTCCAGCTGGTGGCCTCGGGCGTGAAGGGCGAGCTGAAGCTCGGCTTCATGATGAACGCCGCCTACAGCGTCGTGCCGGCGCTGGTGAGGCTGTACTCGGAGGCTCGCCCGGATGTCCGCCTCGTGCTCGAGGAGCGCATACCCACAGATATCGAGGAGATGCTGATCGAAGGCCGCCTCGACGCGGCGGTCACCTTCGGCGGCAGCCCGGCCGCGCATCTGCGCACCACGCTTCTCGCCCGCGACCGCTTGCGCCTGATCGCACCGCGAGATCACCGTCTGGCTGAACTCGAAATCGCCGGCCCAACCGACCTCGCAAGCGAACGCCTGATCGCCGCCCCCGCAAGCGTGACGCCGACACTGCGCGACGCCATCCGCAACTACTGCGCTTCCTCGGGCGCCACCCCGCATTTCGCGCTCGAACCCCGCCTGCAACACACCATCATCCGCCTCGTCGCCGAAGGCCTGGGCATCGCGCTCATCCCGCAATCGCTTTGCGCGGGTCTGGCCGAGGGGCTGGTGTCGCGGCCGATCACGGATGCACCGGAGTTCGACATCGTACTCTGTGCTGCGGCGGGGTCGAGCAATCCGGCGGTGCCGGCGTTGTTTGAGGTGGCGGAGAGGTTGGGTGGGGAGAGGGCGGAAGAACAAGGCTGACAGCAGGAACACGCTGGCAGCGGACTATTCCCCGTAGAATGCCGAATGATAGCGCACGACCCCACGAAGCTCGCCGTCGCCGAATGCCAGACGTTGGAAATATTCTTGGGGAACGCCTGGAAACTGGAGCGCGCCGTCAGCATTGAAGCCGAAGCGAGCGTAATAAACGGGATCACCGAGAACAACGCAACCACGTGCGCCCTTCGTTTTTATCTGGTCAAGTCCGGCTTCGATGAGCCGAACGCCAACACCTTGCCGTTGTTGGTCGGGTCGTACGGCAACAGGCCCGAGACCGTACCAGTCCACCGACTTTCCATCGATCTCGACCGGAGAGAAGGCGACGTGACCGACGACCACGCCGTCGTGCTCCGCGACGAGGGAAATCGTCAAGGCACCGGCGGCTCGCAAGGCCGCGACAACCGCGCCTTCGGTCCCATCACTATGCGGCGCGTCCTTGAAGGCGATTGTGACGAGCTTTTGAATTTCCGGAATGTCGCGAGTGGTCTCGGAGCGTATGATCATGGAAGGCTTGTAGCAATCGACCGGCGAACCGCCAATAGCAGTCCGCTCCGGACCGATAGCGGCACTCTCCGCGCCATCTTCCCCTCTCCCCACCGGGGAGAGGGTAGGGTGAGGGGGCTACGGGCGCGACGGCCCACCATAAAGCCCCCAACCCACTCAAGCCGCCTTCGCCACATCCCCGTGCGGGTCGAGCACGAATTTCGTCGCCGCGCCGTGGTCGAAGCTTTCATAGCCCTGAACGGCCTCGTCGAGCGGGATCACCTTGGCGTTGACGATATCGGCGATCGGCAGGCGGTCGTGCAAGATGGCCTGCATCAGCTGCCGGTTATATTTCAGCACCGGCGTCTGGCCGGTGTGGAAGGATTGCGCCTTGGCCCAGCCGAGGCCGAAGCGCAGCGACAGGTTGCCGGTCTTGGCGGCGCTGTCGACGGCGCCGGGGTCCTCGGTCACGTAAAGGCCGGGAATGCCGATCGAGCCGGCGGCGCGGGTGATGTCCATCATCTGGTTCAGGACGATCGCCGGCTGCTCTCCGCCCGAATGGCCGCGCGCCTCGAAGCCGACGGCGTCGATTGCGCTGTCCACCTCGTTGCTCCCGGTCACCTGCGCGATCATCTCGCCCAGCCGGTCGCTTTTCGACAGGTCGATCGGCTCGAAGCCTACCTTGGCCGCATGCGCCAGGCGATCCTTGTTGAAATCGCCGATCATCACGACGGCAGCTCCCAGGATGCGGGCAGAGGCGGCGGCGGCCAAGCCCACCGGGCCGGCGCCCGCGACATAGACGGTCGAGCCGACGCCGACGCCTGCGCGCACCGCGCCATGGAAGCCTGTCGGCAGGATGTCGGAGAGCATGGTGAGGTCGCGAATCTTCTCCATCGCCCGGTCGCGATCCGGGAATTTCAGGAGGTTGAAGTCGGCATAGGGGATGGTGACGTAGCGGGCCTGGCCGCCGATCCATCCGCCCATGTCGACATAGCCATAGGCGCCGCCGGCGCGCGACGGGTTGACGGTGAGGCAGACGCCGGTGTCCTGCGACTTGCAGCAGCGGCAGCGGCCGCAGGCGACGTTGAAGGGCACGGAAACAATGTCGCCGACCTCGAGCATCTCGACGTCGATGCCCTTTTCGATGATCTGGCCGGTGATTTCATGGCCGAGAACCAGCCCCGGCATCGCAGTGGTGCGGCCGCGCACCATGTGCTGGTCCGATCCGCAGATATTGGTCGAGATCACCTTCAGGATCACGCCATGCTCGATGCGGCGCCCATCGGGTGCCTCGAGCTTGGGATCGTCGATGTCATGGATTTCGACAACGCCGGGCCGCATGTAGACGACGCCACGGTTCTTGCTCATTTTCATCTCCTCCGTTGAAAATGCTCATGTCCGCGCGGGCTCCTCTTCCCGTGCGGTGATGGTCGCAGCTTAGAGGAGAATGTCGCCGGCGTCGTCCCGTTTACGACGGTTTGGCCGCCGGAAATGGTCGCGGATCAAGAAGTGAGGGGATGCGATCGAAGGCCGGGGAAGGCCACTCTTTGCATCTTGCCCATGGCTGCATTCCCACTATGCTTTGCGCATAACAATAGATCGGGAGGCTACCACATGATCCTGCACTCGGTGCTGATGCGGCTGAAATCGGCCATCACGGGCGAAGAAAAGCAGTCCCTGTTCGAGCAGATCGTCGCGCTGAAGCAGGTCATTCCGGGTATCCTGGATATCAAATACGGCCCCAACGTCTCGCCCGAGGGCCTGCATGCCGGCTTCGTCGATGGCTTTGCCGTCACCTTCGAAAGCCCGGAGGCGCGCGACGCCTATCTCGTCCATCCCGAGCATGTCGCTGTCGGCGAGCGCATCGTCTCGTCGCTGGATGGCGGCCTCGGCGGCCTGATCGTCTTCGACCTGCAGGTGTGATCCCGCAGGCCGAGTTCTCATTCGCTTGTCTCAGCTGCCCTTGCGCATCGCGGCGGAGATCTGGTCGACATTGTAGCGGAACATCTTCTCGTAGGTGGATGCCGGACCCTTGGCGTCGGAGAGCGATTCCACATAGAGCTCGCCGCCGGGCTCGGCCCCCGTTGCCTTGGCGATCTGCTTGACGAGGCGCGGATCGTTGGAGTTCTCGAAGAAATAGGTCTTCACGTGCTCGGCCTTGATCTGCTCGATCAGCTTGGCGACTTCGGCGGCAGAGGCCTCGCTTTCGGTGGAAACGCCGAGCGGCGCCAGGAAGCTCACATGATACTCCCGGCCGAAATAGCCGAAGGCATCATGGCTGGTCAGCACCTTGCGGTGGTCATCGGGGATATTCGCGAACTTCGTCTTGGCATAGGCGTCCATTTCGTCGAGCTTCTTCGTATACGCCTCGGCATTGGCCTTGAACGCCGCCGCATCGTCAGGATCGGCAGCCGACAACGCCTTCTCGATGTTGGCGACCCAGACCTTGACGCTGACGGGGCTGTTCCACACATGCGGATCTGTCACCGTCTGCCCGTCCTCTTCCATGGTGCGGGTCTTCACGCCCTCGGAGACGGTCACCGGCGTGCCCTTGTAGCCGGATGCCGAGATCAGCCGGTCCATCCAGCCCTCAAGCCCTTCGCCGCTGACGAAAGTGACCTTCGCTGCCTTCAGGTTCTTGGCGTCGGTCGGCGACGGCTCGAATTCATGGGGGTCGCCGTTCGGCCCGACGAGGCTCTTTACCTCGACATGGTCGCCACCAACCTGTTTGACCACATCGGCCAGAACGGTGAACGAGGCCACGACATGAAGCGTTTCGGCCGAGGCCGGCATGGCCGAGAAGGCCATCAGCGCGGGAAGCGAGGCGGCAATAAGCAATCTTCTATGGGGCATAGAAGGGATCCTTTGGTTAGCCCTTGAGATGGGCGCGGGGGAAAAGTCGCCGGGCAAGGCCCGACGGTGCGAAAAAGATGGAAAAGCTGTAGATCGCCGCCGCCGTCATGATGATCGTCGGCCCTGAGGCGAGCTCGAAATGGTAGGAGGCTATCAGCCCGAAATAGCCGGATGCCGCGGCACTCAAGGCCGCCACCAGCATCATCGAGGGCAGGCTGCGCGACCAGAGCTGCGCGATCGCCGCCGGCAGCATCATCAGCCCGACGGCCATCAGCGTGCCCAATGCCTGGAAGCTGGCGACGAGATTGAGCACCACGAGCAGGAGGAACAGAAAGTGATGGACGGGACCGCGTCCGCCGATGGCCCTGAGAAAACTCGGGTCGAAGCACTCCGCGATCAGCGGCCGGTAGATCGCGGCGAGCACGATCAGCGTCAGCGTCGTGATCGCGCCGATCTGGTAAAGCGCCGGCGGATCGATGGCGAGGATGGTGCCGAACAACACGTGCAGCAGGTCGATATTCGATCCACGCAGCGACACGATCAGCACGCCGAGCGCCAGCGATGCCAGATAGAAGCTGGCAAAGCTCGCATCCTCCTGCAGCACCGTCACCCGGCTGACCGCGCCCGACAGCAGGGCGACGGCGAGCCCCGCCACCAGTCCGCCGATCCCCATGGCGGTCAGCGACAGCGATCCCGCCACGAGATAGCCGATCGCAGCCCCAGGCAGGATCGCATGGCTCATCGCATCGCCCACCAGGCTCATGCGCCTGAGCATCAGGAACACGCCGATCGGCCCGGAACCGAGCCCGAGGCAGAGGCAAGCGACCAGTGCCCGGCGCATGAAGCCGTAATCGACGAAGGGTGCTAAGAACAGATCGTAGATGGTCATGCGGCCGGCGCGCAGGCGTCTGCGTCCTCGTCCCAGCGCTCGGCCATCGCCCGTGCCTTCAACAGGTTCTCGGCCGACATGGCGGTCGCCGTCGGTCCCCAGTCGATCATCTCGCGGGCAATCAGCAGCGTCTGCGGAAAATGCGCGCGGATCTGCTCGAAATCGTGCAGCACCGCGATAATGGTGCGGCCGTCGCCATGCCAGCGCCGGATGATGTCGATCAGGTTGCGGGTCGTGCGGGCATCGATTGCGGTAAAGGGCTCGTCGAGCAGGATCACCCCGGCGTCCTGCAACAGCAGCCGCGCGAACAGCACCCGCTGCAACTGGCCCGACGACAGTGACCCGATCTGCCGCCGCTCGAAGCCTTCGAGCCCGACGGCCGAAATCGCCTCCCGCGCCTTCTGCATCTTCGCACCCGACACCCGCGAAAACGCCCCCGCCTGCCGCCATGCGCCAAGCAGCACGGTATCGAGCACCGAGATCGGAAAGCGTCTGTTGATATCGGCCGCCTGCGGCAGGTAGCCGAAATCGGTGCGCTGCAATCGATGCTCGATATGCCCCTCACTCGGCCTGATCTCGCCCATGATCGCCTTCAGCAACGTCGACTTGCCGGCCCCGTTAGGACCGGCAATAGCCGTCAGGCTACCGGCGGCAATCGTGCCGGAAACGTGATGCACGGCGGGATGCCTGTCATAGGCGATGGTAAGGTTGGAAAGCCGGATCAACGCGTCGCTCACGGCAGCATCACCGCCCATGCAATGGCGATCCAGAGAAGGATGGCCACGAGCGCGGCGCCGATCACGCGAGTGATCGCGGAGGCGCTGATCAGGCGGGGAGAGAGATTGTTCAGGAGGGGCATTGCAGGTGCTCATTATGTAATAACATTACTTAGTAACGTTATAACGGTAGTTCTGATGGCGACGCAAGTGGCTGAGCGCCGAAATTTGGACGATCAACAGAGGATAATCGGAATATGGGCCAGGTCGTGAATTGAGGGGCGCGTCCCACATTCTCGACGTCATCCTCGGCCGTCGTGCCGAGGATTTGAGCACGCTGCCTCGAATACAACGTTGCAGCGGGAGCGGAGGGGCGGGAGCCGGTGGAATTGACGGGCGGGAAAGGCGCGACGTGTTTGCACCGAGCGCAAGGCCAGCCACCCGCAGCTCCGTCCTCGCCTAGCGTCCATTCACGTCGAACAAGATGCACCCTGGGCAGATACTCGGGACAGGCCCTAGTATGACGTCGAGGATTTGAAGACGCCCGTCAACTTATTGAAACGACGCCGCTTCCCCCCTTGCGCGACGTCATCCTCGGCCGTCGTGCCGAGGATCTGAGCACGCTGCCTCGACCGCAACGGCGCAGGAGGGCGAGAGGGCAAAACAACCTCCCGCCAGCAACATCTCCTCAGAGCTGCTCGATCATCGTCGCTGCGCCGGAAACCGTGGCCTGGCCTGGGTTTTCCTCGACGTTGAGCGACTTCACGACGCCGTCTTCGACCAGCATTGAATAGCGCTTGGAGCGAACGCCCAGTCCGCCGCCGGAGAGGTCGGCATCGAGGCCGAGCGCCTTGGTGAAGCTCGCGTCCCAGTCGGGCAGGAAGTGAATCTTGCCGAGGCCGCCGGAGGATTGCGCCCAGGCGCCCATGACGTGCCAGTCATTGACGGCGACGACGGCGATGTCGTCCACGCCCTTGGCGAGGATCGCGTCGCGGTTTTCGAGGTAGCCGGGCAGGTGGTTCAGCGAGCACGTCGGGGTAAAGGCGCCGGGCACGGCGAAGAGCACCACGCGCTTGCCTGCAAACAGCTGCTCGGTGGTCGTCTCGACCGGGCCGTCGGCCGTCTTTTCCTTGAAGGTCGCGGAAGGAAGCTTGTCGCCGATCGCGATGGTCATGGGTCTGTCCTCGTGTTTTCTTTGAAGTGTGGTCTGGAATGAAAGCGGCGGAATGCCAGCCTCCCCGGACTATAGGACGGGATCACTCGAAGACAAGCGGGGTCTCGATAGCACGGTCGCCGTCGATGACGAGCGCGCTCCATGTCTTGCCCTTGACGTCGTAATTCCTGGGAAGCTTGCCCACCGCGATCGTGGTCGAAAAGCTGGTGCCGTCGCGCTTGCTGGTCTTGCGCTTGGTGAAGGCGTAGCCGCTGGGGCCGGCGACGATCACCTGCGGCGCCGTCTCGCCGGCTTCCGGAAGGGTGATCTCCAGCGACAATTCCTTCATGTCGGGAGACAGCGCATGCGCGGTGACTTCGAAGTCGGAGGAAGGCTCCATCGGCAGGCGCGCTTCCGCGGCGTCGAGAATGGCTTTCTCCTCCGGTCGCGATTGCGGCGGCGAGAGGAAGTCGAGCGAGAGCTTCGCCTGGAAGGGAATGCAGATATCCTTGCAGATGCCGATGAAGGCATCGACCTCGAGCTTGGCGGGTTTCGCATCCGTCGCCGTCAGCCGCAACGGAAGCGTCACCATGCTGTCATAGGCGACCTCGTCGACAGCTTCGGTGACGATGTGCTTGGGCACCGGATAGAGCATCGTATCGAGTTTCACGCCCGGCGTGGAGACGGTGACCTGAGGCGGAATGCCGGCATTTCCCGGCTCGCGCCAATAGGTGATCCAGCCTGGTTTCGGCTCGATCTGCAGCCCCGCGCGGATGTGTCCGTCGCCATCGGCGGCAAGCGCCACCAGCCGCATTCGGCCACCCTCGTTGTCCGCCCAGGCACTGGTTTCGGCCCGTGCGGCATGGCTCGTCGCCAGCATTGCCGCAAGACAAGAAACAGCTATCGGGATAGCGCATGAGGGAAGTGGAATAGTCTTCATGGATCAAAGGTTTATTGAATATCATGAAAATCTGCCAGCAATCTCTATCATTTAAGTTTTCATTTTCAGTTGATTGATCTGTGACATTGCCCCATGTTTCCGTTGTCGGGACTTTCAGCGGTCTGGCAGCAGGAGGAATGATGTCGTTAGCAACTCTGAAGAACAGGCGCGAACGCGGCTTCTTCGATGGGCAGTTCCTCATCGCCATGCCGGCCATGGAGGACCGCAACTTCGCGCGCACGGTGATCTACATCTGCGCGCACTCCGATCAGGGGGCAATGGGCTTCGTCATCAACCGCCCGCAAAGCCTGACTTTCACCGATGTCCTGCTGCATCTCGAAATGATCAAGGACGAGGAAGCGATCGTGCTTCCGTCGCCGGCGCGCGATTTCCCGATCCAGACCGGCGGACCTGTCGAGAGCGGCCGCGGCTTCGTGTTGCACTCGGATGATTACCTCTGCGATTCCAGCATCCCCGTCAGCGACGACATCTGCATGACGGCCACGCTCGATATCATCCGCGCCATCTCCAAGGGTGAGGGGCCGAAGCGCGCCACCATGCTCCTTGGCTACGCGGGATGGGGTGCCGGTCAGCTGGAAGCGGAGGTCGGCAACAATGGCTGGCTGAATTGCCCGGCCAACGAAGAGTTGATCTTCGATCGCACGCTCGACGACAAATACGAGCGTGCGCTGGCGTCGATGGGCGTGACCGCCGCGATGCTTTCGGCTGAAGCCGGGCACGCATAATTCGCGCGGAACGATCTTCCAGAACGTGCGTTTCCTTTCGGCAAGCGGGACAGGTCGTCCCCGATCCCTTTAAGGAGACACGAGATGGGTAGCACCACCGACAAGATCGCCGGCAAGGCCAATGAAATCGCCGGCAAGACCAAGCAGGCAGCCGGCAAGGCGACGGACGATCCGGCGCTTCGCGGAAAGGGCGCTGCCCAGGAAGCCAAGGGCAAGGCCCAGGTCGCCACCGGCAAGGTCAAGGACAAGCTGAAGGGCGCCGTCGATCGCCTCTGATCGGCCGGACGTCGCAACGATGCCTGCTGCGCTTCCGCGCCGCGGGCATTTTTTTACTCTCCTGAACCGGGAACGGGAAGCCGATGAGACTGTTTGCTTGCGACAGCTGCGACCAGGTTGTCCATTTCGATAATCGCCAGTGCGTCCGCTGCAGCCATCGGCTCGGCTTTCTGCCCGGTGATCTCAGGATGCATGCGCTGGAACCGGCAGACGATGCTTGGCGGCTTGCGGCCGATCCCGAGCGGCGGGTGCGCTTCTGCGCCAATGCCGGCCTCGACATCTGCAACTGGCTCATACCGGCGGAAGGCGAGGGGGAGTTTTGCGTCGCCTGCCACTACAACAGGCTGGTGCCGAACACGAACACCGAGGACGGCATCGAGCGCTGGCGCCGCATCAGTCAGGCGCAGCGTCACCTCTTCTATTCGCTACTGCGCTGGCGCTTGTCACCGCCGGATAGAACGGAGGATCCGGCCGGCGGTCTTGTGTTCGATTTTCTGGAAGATACCGTTCAATCCGATGGGAATGTCGTTCCCGCCATGACCGGCCACGACGAGGGCGTCATTGCCATCCGCGCGGCCGAAGCCGACGATCTCACGCGCGAGCAGGCGCGGGCCTCCATGAACGAACCGTATCGAACGCTGCTCGGTCACTTCCGTCACGAGATCGGCCATTTCGTCTGGAACAAGCTCGTCCGCGACCGCGATGCATTCGAAGGCTTCCGCGCGGTGTTCGGCGACGAGCGTCAGGATTACGGCCAGGCGCTTCAGAACCACTACCAGAACGGTGCGCCGCCCGACTGGCAGCTGAGTTTCATCAGTTCCTACGCGACCGCGCATCCCTGGGAGGACTTCGCCGAATGCTTCGCGCATTATCTGCATATCGTGGACACGCTGGAGACCGCACGCGGCTTCGGTATTGCGATCGATCCGCGCGGTCATGAGGAGATGGCGGCGGAAGTGGATTTCGACCCCTACCGCGCGGCGAGCGCCGAACAGCTTGTCAGCGCCTGGATCCCGCTGTCGGTGGCGATCAACGCCATCCAGCGCAGCATGGGCCAGCCCGATTCCTATCCCTTCGTGCTGTCGCCCCCCGTCGTGACGAAGCTCGAATATCTGCACAGGTTGATCCAGGAAAGAGCGGCCGAACAACGACAGCGGGCCGCCTGACGGTCGTCAGGCGCGCTTGGTCAGCGGAAAGCGTTCCTTCAGCAGCCGCAATACAGATTCCGATGCCATCGGCGGGCCGAAGAGATAGCTCTGGCCGTAGGTGCAGCCCATCTTCGCCAGCTCGATCGCATCCTCGTTGGATTCGATCCCCTCGGCGACCACCTTCATCTCCAGCTCGCGCGCCATCGAGATGACGGAGCGCAGGATGGTGGCCTTGCGGTCGGTCGCATCACGCACCAGCGTCTTGTCAAGCTTGATCGTGTCGAACGGGAAGCGCGTGAGGTAGGAGAGCGACGAATGGCCGGTGCCGAAATCGTCGAGCGCCAGGCCCATGCCGGTCTCCTTCAGCTTCTCCAGCACCAGGCGCGCCTGTTCCGGGTTCTCCATGACCATGGTCTCAGTGAGCTCGAGCTTCAGCCGCGACGGGTCGCAATGGGTCTTGGCCAGCACCGAGCGTACGTCGTCATAAAGCTCGTTGGTGAGCAGTTGCGCGCTGGAAAGGTTGATGGAGACGAAGATCGGCAGCTCGCCGGTCTGGCCTTCCCATGCCATCAGATCGTTGGTCGCCTGCTCCAGCGCGAAGACGCCGAGCATGTTGATGATGTCGGAGGTCTCGGCGATCGGAATGAACTCGCTCGGCGGAATGGTGCCGCGCTTGGGATGCTCCCAGCGCATCAGCGCCTCGAAGCCGGCGATCTCCACATCCTCGAGGCCTGCGATCGGCTGATAGACCATCGACAGTTCCTTGCGCTCCAGCGCCCGGCGCAGGTCGGATTCGAGCTGCAGCCGGTCGGCGCCGAAGTCGCGGAAGGCGGGCTGGAACGGCTCGACGCGGTTGCCGCCGGCGCGTTTCGCCCGGTACATGGCCAGCTCGGCGTCGCTCAGCATCCCGGCCGCCGTTTCCTGCTGGCCGACGAAGGAGGCAAGCCCGATCGAGGCGGTGAGGATGATCTCGCGATTGGCGAAGTTGATCGGCACCATAATCGCCTTGCTGATCGCGTCGGCGAAATCGGCGACCTTGGCCGGATCGCGTTCAGACGTCAGCACCAGGCCGAACTGGTCGCCGGAGAGACGCGCCAGCGTATCCTGCGGCTTCAAGAGACGGCGCAGGCGGCGCGTCAGCGCGATCAGGATGTTGTCGCCGGCGGCGATGCCGAGCGCATCGTTGACCATCTTGTAGCGGTCGATGTCGATGACCATTACGGTCGGTCGCAGCGCGTCGCCGCCCGGCGCCAGCGCCAGCACCGACTGTAGTCTGTCGAGGAACAGCTGCCGGTTCGGCAGGCCGGTCAGGTTGTCGTGCAGCGCGTCGTGCAACAGCCGCTCGATCGAGTTCTTCTGCTCCGTCACGTCGACGATCGTGCCGACGCAGCGGATGATCTCGCCGTTCGAGCCGAGCACCGGCCGGGCGCGGATCAGCAGCCAGTGGAAATGTCCGTCTTCGGCGCGAATCCGGAACTCGTGGTTCAGCCGCCCTCGGCGGTGCTCCAAGAGCACGTCGAGCGTCGCGCGGAAGCGGTCGCGGTCGTCGGGATGCAGCCGCGGCAGCCAGTTGCGGGCGGCGCCGTGCATGGTGCCGGGCGACAGGCCGAGCTTCACCGAGACGTCGGGGATGGTAACGACGCGGTCGCGCGCCACATCCCAGTCCCAGACCATGTCGCCGGAGCCGGCGACCGCAAGCGACTGGCGCTCGAGATCGGAAAACAGACCCTGCTGAAACGCGCCGCCGGCAAAGGCGTGCTGCATGACGGTGAAGCCGATCAGAAGCACGATCAGGACTAGGCCGCCGCCGAGCGCCGGCTGGATGATGTCGTTGTCGAGCCGACCGGTGATCGTCAGCCAGGCGCCGAAGATCCACACCAGGATCAGCGCCCAGGCCGGCACCAGGAGAATGGCGCGGTCGTAGCGGTTGAGACCGAGATAGATGATGAGCAGCAGGCCCATCGTGGCCGTCAGCGCGAAGGAAAGACGCGCTACACCGGCGGCGATTGCCGGATCGTAGATGGCAACCCCGAACAAGAGCGCAAGGCCGAGCACCCAGGCGAGCGTGAGGTAGCCGAGATGCGTATGCCAGCGGTTGAGGTTGAGATAGGTGAACAGGAAGATGACGAAACTGGAGGCCAGCGCCACCTCTGCGCAGGCGCGCCATATTCGCTGGTCCGCCGAAGCGATGCTGATCAGCTTGCCGAGGAAACCGAAATCGACGCAGATATAGCCGAGCACGGCCCAGGCGAGCGCCGCCGTCGCCGGCAGCATCGAGGTTCCCTTGACGACGAACAGGATGGTCAGGAATACCGCGAGCAGGCCTGCGATGCCGAGCAC
This sequence comes from Rhizobium sp. S152, assembly GCF_030380735.1. Lineage (GTDB taxonomy): Bacteria > Pseudomonadota > Alphaproteobacteria > Rhizobiales > Rhizobiaceae > Rhizobium. Next base: position 567,972 of record NZ_JAUDRZ010000008.1, read on the forward strand.
GATGCCGCGGTAGAGCGTGAACGCGTTGATCGTGTCCTTGTAGGCGTCCGGCTCCCACAGGTAGATCTGCGGCAGTTCCGGCGTCGAAAGCTCGGCGACGAAGGTGATGACGGCACCCGGATTAAGCGTGATGCGGAAGACGTCGGAATCGTCGCTCGGCTGCCGGTCGAGCGCGAAGCCTTCACTCGGCGTGATCGCGATAATGCGCTGCGAGCCGAGATCAGGCCAGAAAAGCTTGGAGTTCACCAGTCGGAAGTGCGGCGCGACGATCACGCGCTCCAGCTGTTCGTCGGAGACGTTGGCGAGCGCGAACACGGCCCAGTCGCCCTGGTGGTTGCCGGAGCTCGAGCGCACCTCGATGCGGCGGCGGATACCGTCGGCGCCGGCCGCGGTCGAAACCTGAAAGGCCTCGCCCTGATTGGCATAGATTTCCGTCGTCGCCGTCAGGTCGAGCGCCGTGTCGTCACGGGAAATCTTCACGGGCTCGGCCGCCTGCGCGGCGCCGGCCAACAGCATCAAGGCCGACATAAAAAGCGCTGCGATCACCGCGATCAATCGTCCTGACGGTGATGAGGGCAGCATACGGTTTTCAGTCATCGGCTGTCGGTTATCCTGCCTTTATCCGTATCCGTGGCGAGCAGTGAAAACATCACGTGATCATGCCACTGACCGTTTATCTTCAAGTATCCGCGCAGATAGCCTTCCCGCTGAAACCCGGCTTTTTCAAGCAGGCGGATGCTCCGAGCGTTATCTGGAATACAGGCTGCTTCGATGCGGTGCAACTCAAGCCCCGCGAAGATGTAGGGTATAACCAACCGAAGTGCGGCGAACATATGGCCCTGGCCGGCATGCGCCTCGCCCATCCAGTAGCCGATCATGCAGCTTTGCGCCGCCCCCCGGCGGATGTAGCCGATGGTGATGCCGCCGAGCAATGTCATGTTCTGTTTGTGGAACAGGAGCAGTGGTACGGCCTGGCCCGAGGCGTATTCCTGCTTGCCGCGAATGACGCGGGCGCGATAGGCCCCCTCCGTCAGCTCATCGCGGCGCCAGGTCGGCTCCCATGGTTCGAGGAACTGCCGGCTCGATGCCCGCAGCTTGTGCCACTGGTTGAAATCCTGGTAACGCGGGAGGCGGAGCACATAGTGCTCGTTCTCGAGTTCCACTGCTTCCGGCTGCCGTGACAGGAACCGAAAAACAGATTTTGTCATCTATTGCTCCCGGCAGGATGGATGGCGTTAGAGGCTGGCCTGCTTGCTCTGCACGGCGGGCGCCGTGAGCGAGGCGGCGATGTCTTCCATCGGTGCCAGGTGTTCGAGCGGGCCGATCGCCGAAAGCGTCGGAACGGTATCGAAGAACAGCCGGCCGGCGAGATCGGTCAGGCGATCCACCGTGATGCCTTCCAGCCGCTCCATCATTTCCGGATTGGAGATCGGGCGGCCGTAGAGCATCATCTGCCGGGCGATCTGCCCCGCACGCGCCGCCGGGCTTTCCTGACCCATCAAGAGCTGTGCGCGAATCTGGGCGCGGGCGCGCTCGATTTCCTTCTGGTCGATCGACGCCGCCGACTTGTGCAGTTCATCGATGATGACAGGCACCAGTTCCGGCAAGTTCTCGCCGCCGGTCGCGGCATGGATGCCGAAGATGCCGGTGTCGGAGAAGCCCCAATGGAAGGCATAGATGGAATAGCAGAGGCCGCGGATTTCGCGCACTTCCTGGAACAGGCGGGACGACATGCCGCCGCCGAGGATGTTGGCGAGGATCTGCGAACAGTAGAAGTCGCGGGCGTGGTAGGCCTTGCCTTCGAAACCGAGCAGGATCTGCGCGTCCATCAGGTCGCGCGTCTCGCGGACATTTCCGCCGATATAATGGGCCGCTTCCACGACGGGCGGGGCGCTCGGCGCGGTCGGCAGGGATGCGAAACGGTCCTCGACCATGCGCACGAACTCGTCGTGATCGACGGCGCCGGTGGCGACCACGAACATCCGGTCGGTCGTGTAGTTGCGGCTGAGATAGCCGCGGATCTGCTGCGGGGTGAAGGAAACGACCGTCTGCGGCGTGCCGAGAATGGCGCGGCCGAGCGTCTGGTCGCGATAGGCGACTTCGGAAAAGCGGTCGAACACCACGTCGTCGGGCGTGTCGTTGGCGGCGTTGATCTCCTGCAGGATGACCTGCTTTTCCCGCTCCAGCTCTTCTTCCTCGAAGGCTGATTCGGTCAGGATGTCGGCCAGGATATCGACGGCGAGCGGAACATGGTCCTTCAGCACGCGGGCGTAGTAGGAGGTGGTTTCGGTCGATGTCGCGGCGTTCACTTCGCCGCCGACATCCTCGATTTCCTCGGCGATTTCCCGCGCCGTCCGGCGCGCTGTTCCCTTGAAAGCCATATGTTCGAGCAGGTGGGCGATGCCATGCTCGTCTGTCGTCTCATTGCGCGAACCGGATTTGATCCAGACGCCGAGCGCAACGCTTTCGAGATGCGGCATCGTCTGGGTCACTACTGTCAGCCCGGATTTTAGCCGGGTGCACTCAACTGTCATTGGCTATCTTTCTGCGCCTGCCGTCTCTCAGGCCCGGGAATGCTTGCCGATGAAGGTTTCGACGGCTTTAAGCTCGGGCTTCATGATCTGGAAGCGCTCCTCCTTGTCCATCAAATCAGCAAGCCACGTCGGAAGCGCGGGGTCAATACCGGATGCTGATTTTACGGCCGCGGGGAATTTTGCCGGGTGCGCGGTGGCGAGCGTCACCATCGGCGAATTGGCCTTTTCGTGCTTTTCCGCCACGAAAACGCCGATCGCCGAATGCGGGTCGAGCAGGTAGCCGGTCTCGGCATAGGTGGTCTTGATCGTCTGCGCCACCTGCTTTTCGCTGGCGCGGCCGGCGCGGAAATCCTTCTTGATGAAGGCCATCGCCTCGGGAGAAATCTCGAACCCATTCGATTGCTTCAGGCTTTCCATGGCAGCCCGCACCTTGGAGGCGTCGCGGCCATAGGCTTCGAACAGCAGGCGTTCGAAGTTGGAGGAAATCTGGATGTCCATGGAAGGCGAGGTGGTGGCCTTCACGTCCTTCATCTCGTAGCGGCCGGTCTTGATGGTGCGCGCCATGATGTCGTTTTCGTTGGTGGCGACGACGAGCTTGCCGATCGGCAGGCCCATGCGCTTGGCGCAGTAACCGGCGAAGATGTCGCCGAAATTGCCCGTCGGTACCGTGAACGAGACCTTGCGATCCGGCGCGCCGAGCGTGATCGCCGTCGTGAAGTAATAGACGATCTGCGCCATGATGCGCGCCCAGTTGATCGAATTGACGCCCGAGAGTTTCACCTTGTCGCGGAAGGCGGCGTCGTTGAACATCGCCTTCACGAGATTCTGGCAATCGTCGAAATTGCCCTCGACGGCGAGCGCATGAACGTTCGCCGAGGTCGAGGTCGTCATCTGACGCTGCTGCACGGGCGAAACCTTGCCGTGCGGAAAGAGAATGAAGATGTCGGTTCGTTCGCGGCCGGCGAAGGCATCGATCGCGGCGCCGCCCGTGTCGCCCGAGGTGGCGCCGACGATGGTGGCGCGCTCGCCGCGCTTTTCCAGCGCATAGTCCATCAGCCGCGCCAGAAGCTGCATGGCCACGTCCTTGAATGCGAGCGTCGTGCCGTGGAAGAGTTCCATCACGAAGCTGTTCGGGCCGGACTGCACCAGCGGTGCGATCGCCGGATGGCGGAAGGTGCCGTAGGCCTCGTCGATCATGGCGCGGAAGGTTTCGGCCGGGATTTCGCCGTTGGTGAAGGGAGACAGGATCGTGAAGGCGATATCTTGGTAGCTCTTGCCGCGAAGCGCCCGAATCTCTTTCTTGGAAAACTGCGGCCATTCACGCGGAACATAGAGGCCTCCGTCGCGGGCCAGTCCGGTCAGCAAGGCATCGCAAAAGCCGAGGGAAGGAGCTTCGCCGCGGGTCGAGATATAGTCCACTTTCGTCATCCTTGCTGTGCCGGCCGGAGAAAATCCGGGTTTTGAGGCAAGTCTGCCTTGCGCTCTATCCCGCTTGCCTCGGCGGCTGTGGCCGACAACGATCCGGAAATGTGCATCAAAACGGTTCTTACCCAATCGATTTTTGTTTGCGCCGCTGATATAGACCATCGCAAACTGTCACGAAAGGCCCTGCTTTCAAGTCGTTGGGCCTTGCAAACGCTTTGTGAAGAGGGTGGAACTATCGTGCTTGGTAAGGTCTCGCGTCTCATCGTTTCCGCATCGGTCGCCGCCATTCTTGTCGGCTGCAATTCGCTCGGCGTCGGCGGTGGAGACGCTAGCACGGCGCAATCGACGCAGGCTGGCGGCAACGGCCAGATCATGCCGATGGCGCCCGCCAACCCGTCTTCCAACGGTCCGCAGATAGGCACCGCGACCACCGCTTCGGGCACGACTGCGCCTGTGGTGCAGGGCGCCTGCCCGCAGATCTTCATGAAGGATTCGGAAGCGATCTACCGCAGCTATGCCGGTGGTGCCAAGACCGGCGAGCCGGATAAGCTTTCCGTTCAGGCCTCGATCGGCGATTACACCCGCCAGTGCTCGCTGAACGACCAGAACCTGTCCATGACCGTGGTCGCCCAGCTGCGGCTGATCGCAGGCCCGGCCGGTGGTACAGGCAAGGTTAACCTGCCGATCCGCATCACTGTCCTCGACGGTGAGGATGCGCTCTACTCGGAAGTCACCAATTTTCCCGCCGACATGACCTCCGGCGCCACCCAGGTCCTGTTCCGCAAGGACGGCATCAAGCTGCCTGTCGGTTCAGGCGCGCTGGTGCGCGTCAACATCGGCTTCGACCAGGGCGCGCCTGCCAAGGGCAAGAAGAAAAAGACGAGCTGATTGGGGTGGCGCGGCTACAGTCGTGTTGTGGTGGTAAACGGATGAGGTGGTCCGCTACGCGGCACAACGCCTAACCTTTTACTCCCCTCAATCCAAACTTACGCCACGCCTTCCCATTCCGCCAATGCCGCAACGATGCCCGGCAGGTCCACCATGCGCGAGATCACCGTCTCCGCGCCCGCATCCGTCAGCCGGTCCGCGTGCGACGGATACGTATGCGAGGCGCCGGTGAAGCCGATGACGCGCATGCCAGCGTCGCGGGCCGCCTGCACGCCATGCACCGAATCCTCGACCACCACGCAACGCGACGGCGCTGCACCCATCTGCTTGGCGCCATGCAGGAAGATATCAGGCTTCGGCTTGACGCGATCGGCGCCGAGATCCTTGGCCGAGAAGATGTTCGGCGCGAAAAACTGGCTGAGCCCGACCTTCGACAGCATCATGGCCAGTCGTGCGCTGGAGGAGTTCGAGCAGATGCAGCGCTTGAGATCGATGCGCTTGAGGGCAGCCTCTACGCCTGCGATCGCCTGCACGTCGCTCGCAAGGCGCATGTCGAGCAGCTTTTCCGACTTGTCGAGCAGCGAGGCGGAAAGCGGGATGCTGGCTTCGCGCTCGATCTGCAGCAGGATGTTCTGCCAGGTCATGCCGGAGAAGCGCTCGCCCATCTCCTCGATGCTGATCGGGTAGCCCGCTTCCGTCAAAAGCTTGGACTCGACGTCCGCCGCGATGATTTCGGAATCGACCAGGACGCCGTCGCAGTCGAAAAGAATGAGGTCGAAGCCGTTCATGTAAGTCTCAAGCCTTGGTTAAGGGGAAGGGGCGGCTTTACACGATGCCTCGCCCGATCTCAACCGGCAGGCCGTCATGGCTGGCCTGCGGCGGCCGGGAGGCTAGGGTTGCGCTCAATTGAAATGCCTGCGGATGCAGGGCCTTGCCGCCTCGACAAGCCAGGGTTCGCCCTCTAATGGAAGGATATGGCCAAGGAACCGGAAGACACAATCGCAAGCCGCATCAGCCGCGTGCTTGCCGACCGCATCGTTCGCGGTGAACTGCCGGCCGGCTTCCGCCTGCGTCAGGATAATATCGCCGAGGAATTCGGCGCGAGCCACGTGCCGGTGCGCGAAGCCTTCCGCAGGCTCGAGGCCCAGGGGCTGGCGATCAGCGAGCCGCGCCGCGGCGTGCGTGTCGCGTCCTTCGACCTCAAGGAGGTGCGCGAGGTGGCCGAGATGCGGGCCGCACTGGAAGTCTTGGCGCTGCGCCACGCCGCCAAGCACCTGACGCCTGCGATCCTCGACGCAGCCGAAGAGGCCACCCGCGAGGGTGATGCCGCGGCAGACGTCCACGCCTGGGAGGAGGCCAACCGGCGCTTCCATCGCCTGATCCTCACGCCTTGCAACATGAGCCGCCTGCTTACCTCGATCGATGATCTTCACGCCGCCAGCGCCCGCTTTCTGTTTTCCGCTTGGCGTTCGGGCTGGGAAAAGCGCACGGATCACGACCACCGCGCCATCCTCGTGGCCTTGCGCCAGGGCAGGGCGGAAGAGGCCGCCGGCATCCTCGAGCGCCACGTCCAGTGGATCGGCCGCGCGCCGAAATCCACCAGGAAGAGTGGCGAAAACGGCGAAGCCTTCGCCATCGTCGGCTAACTTTCCAAAATTATAGATAAATTATAATCGGCGTGATTCCCTCGGAAAGTCGCGCCTTTGCGTCTGTTTTCACTGCCGATCTTGCACGTTATGCCGCGTGTCCACTGCGCAATTGCATCGTGCCCGCTTGTCATGTCGAGAAATCTCTCTCATAAAATAGATGGGAATCAAAAATTATCTATAATTTGAGAAGGAGAGTTCATGTCCCTGTTCGACCAATCCCAAGAGTTCCGTTTCGACCCGCTGCGTCTGGCCGCGCGCCCGGCCGCCATCAAGGCCGTCTTCGTGCTGGCAGGCACGCTCATCCTCGCGCTCGCCTCGCAGATCTCGGTGCCGATGGTGCCTGTGCCGATCACAATGCAGACTTTCGCGGTGACGATGATCGGCGCGCTCTATGGCTGGCGTCTCGGTGCGGCGACGGTTCTCGCCTGGCTGGCTGAAGCGGCCATGGGCTTCCCGGTTCTGGCCGGCGGCGCCGGCGGTCTCGGGCCCTTCGCAGGCCCGACGGCTGGCTACCTCGCATCCTTCCCTGTCATCGCGGCCCTTGCCGGATGGCTTGCCGCGCGCGGCTGGACCGGCGACGCCGTGATCCGCAGCTTCGCCGCCCACTTCGCCGCCAATATTCTGTGCCTGGCGATCGGCGGTCTGTGGCTGGCAAACCTGCTCGGCATGGAGAAGGCATGGCTGCTCGGCGTCGCCCCCTTCATTCTCGGCGCGGTGCTGAAATCGGCGCTGGCAGCCGCCGTCCTGAAGGGCGTCAGGATCTATACCGGCCGCTGAGGTGACCGTTCATCTGCGCGCCCATCACCTACTCTGCATGCTGACCTTCGTCGGTGAAGGCTACACGCCCGCCTTCACCGAGAATTACATCCGCATCGCCCGGCGCCTGTCGTCGGGCGAGGAGATCGAGGTCGTCGACGGTCCCGACGATATCTGCGCGCCGCTGCTTTCAGGAGCGGCGGCGCATTGCCACAACGAAAGCGTCGTCGCGCGCGACGAGGCGGCGGCCGAGGCCGTCGGCCGTTTGCTGGGGGTTAAGGTCGGGAAGGGCACCCGCATTCGTCCCGACGCGGCGCTGCTGAAACGCCTGCGCCGCAATTTCGCCCTCGGCACGATCCGGAAGGCCTGCAGCGAGTGCGAATGGAGCGAACTCTGCGGCCATGTCGCCGAGCGCGGTTTTGCAGATGTGCTGGTCGCGCCGGGTTGACGCATGCCTCCCGAAAGTGGTCACTGTTTTGGGACAAAGACATGCGTAAAAACAGGCGCCTGAAGCGCGCTGCGCTTTAGGCCGCGACCGGCGTCTCCACCGGAAAGAGCGCCAGGAACCGCCGCTCTCCCTCCGGCGAAAAGATCACCGAACGGCTTCCCGCCGTGCGCCGCGCCCAGCCCTTGTCGAAGAAACTCGCAAGCAGCGCCTTGCCGAGGCTGCCCGCCAGATGCGCCCGCCGCTCGCTCCAGTCGAGGCACGAGCGGCAGAGCGGCCGCCGCGATGTCTTGAGGTCGGCGACGTTAATCCCGATGCACTTGAACGTGTCCTCGCCCTTCGCCGTCAACGCCAGCCCGTCGCCCACGGCGTCAATCGCGCCCCTGGCGACGAGGCTATCCAGCATCCGCACCCCGTAATCGCCGGCCAGATGGTCGTAGCAGATCCGCGCTTTACGCAGCGCAGGCTCTTTCGGCCCCGGCTGGTGGCGCAGGTGCCCGCGCCCGGCGGCAAAGCCCATGATGCTCTCGAGCAGCTTGCCCACCGCGTCGTCCGCCAGCGTGAAATAGCGATGCCTGCCCTGCTTGCGTTGCGCCAGCAGGCGCCCGGCCTCGAGCTTGGCAAGGTGCGTGCTTGCCGTCTGCAACGTGATGCCGCCGGCCGCCGCCAGCTCGGTGGCGGTCAGCGCCTTGCCGCCCATCAGCGCCGTCAGCATGTTGGCGCGCGCCGGATCGCCGATCAGCGCACCGATCTGCGCGATATCAGGTCCTTCCTTCACGGCTCACCTCCTGCGGATATCATCTTCCATACTTCGACCGTAGCCGAAGCATCTTCGTCCCGCAACATGGCAAAACCATCCTGCAATCAAGGAGAAAAAAGATGATCACCTGCTTCATCCGCTACGAAATCGACCCGTTCAAGAAGGACGCCTTTGCCGGATATGCCCGCAACTGGGGCCAGGCCATCCCGCGCAACGGCGCCGACCTGATCGGCTATTTCGCCCCGCACGAGGGTTCCGCGACCACGGCCTACGGCGTCTACCACATCGAAAGCCTCGCCGCCTACGAAGCCTACCGCGCCCGCCTTGCCGCCGATCCGATCGGCCGCGAGAACTATGAATTCGCAAGACGCGAGCGCTTCATCCTCAAGGAAGACCGTATCTTCCTGAAGAACGTCTCGCTGCCGCATGCCGCAAAGGTGCTGCCATGATCGCCGTCATCTTCGAGGTCCTGCCCTATATGGGCGAGCGCCACACCTATCTCGATCTCGCCGGCGAACTGCGGGTCGAGCTGGAGACGATGGATGGCTTCATTTCCATCGAGCGCTTCGAAAGCCTGACGACGCGCGGCAAGCTGCTGTCGCTCTCTTTCTGGCGCGACGAGGAAGCGGTCAGACGCTGGCGCAACCTCGAATGCCACCGCTCCGCCCAGGCCGCCGGTAGGCGTGGTATCTTCGCCGACTACCGCCTGCGCATCGGCCATGTCGTGCGCGATTACGGGATGACGGAGCGAGAGGAGGCGCCGGCGGATAGCCGGGCGGTGCATGATAGGGTGGGCTAATCGGTAAGGAAGCGTGCGCGCAGATCGTCGATCGCAATCTACAGACGGGGTATCTCGTCGATGATAACGCCCCAGAGAATATGGTCGGAAAGGCCGTGATATTCGTGCCGCAGCACGTTACCGATCGCCCGTACTTGTGGCCAAGGGATTTCCGGCCGCAGATCCTTGATTTCGTCGGGCAGGGCGCGGCTCGCCTCCGAGATGATCTCGACGGCGCGTTGCAGGGCGTGGCGAAGCAGCCAGTCAGTCTGATAGTCGTGCAGCAATTTTCCTGTGGCGGCGTTCTCGATTCCGTTGATGGCTGCATGGATGTCGTCGAGGAGATGCCTGATCTCGCGCGCCATCAGAAAACCTGCATCGCCGTCGCTTCGATCTCAGGTCTCAGGCGGGGGTGCAAGCCGTCGCGGGTCGTAATGTCGACAGATGTGTCGAGCCTTTGCTCCAGCATCAGCTTGATGCCGATCAGGTCGAAGGCATTGAAGCGGCTCTCGGGGTCATAATCGATGAAGAGGTCGATATCGCTGGCGGCGTTTGCTTCGTCGCGTGCGACCGAGCCGAACAGGTAAAGCGATGTCGCGCCGAGTGCGCGAACCACCTCGGCATTGTTTTTCAAACGTTCGAACGCTTCGCTTTTCTTCATTCCCTGACTGTAGCCGATCCGGCCGCGCTTTCCCATCGAACCAATATTTTTCCCGAAATCGCACCCCGGTTCAGCCTTTGGTAACCAAGATGAGTAACCATAACAGACAGTAAAGAGCGTAATGTGTATGAGCGAGTTAAAAGATGGCGTCAGTATTTCCGCTTGCCGATCTCAAGGCCTCCGCAAAGGCGGGTTCCTGGATCGACACGATCATCAAGGGCGATTGCGTTGCCGCTCTTGAAGCCCTCCCGACCCATTCCGTAGACGTCATTTTCGCCGATCCGCCCTATAACCTGCAGCTCGGCGGCAACCTGCATCGTCCCGACCAGTCGCTGGTCGACGCGGTCGACGACGAGTGGGACCAGTTCGCCTCCTTCGAAGCCTATGATGCCTTCACTCGCGCCTGGCTGCTCGCCTGCCGCCGCGTGCTGAAGCCTACGGGAACGCTCTGGGTCATCGGCTCCTATCACAACATCTTCCGCGTCGGCGCCACGCTTCAGGATCTCAACTTCTGGATCCTCAACGACATCGTCTGGCGCAAGACCAATCCGATGCCGAACTTCAAGGGCCGCCGTTTCCAGAATGCGCATGAGACGATGATCTGGGCGAGTCCGAACGCCAAGGCAAAGGGCTACACCTTCAACTACGACGCCATGAAGGCCGCCAACGACGACGTGCAGATGCGCTCCGACTGGCTGTTTCCGATCTGCAATGGCCATGAGCGCCTGAAGGGCGAGGACGGCAAGAAGGTGCATCCGACGCAGAAGCCGGAAGCGCTGCTTGCCCGCGTCATCATGGCCTCTTCCAAGCCCGGCGACATCATCCTCGATCCGTTCTTCGGTTCGGGCACGACGGGCGCCGTCGCCAAGCGCCTCGGCCGCCACTTCGTCGGCATCGAGCGCGAGCAGGATTATATCGACGCGGCTTCCGCCCGCATCGAGGCGGTCGAGCCGCTCGGCAAGGCCGAGCTGACGGTCATGACCGGCAAGAAGCAGGAGGTCCGCGTGGCTTTCAACACGCTGGTCGAAAGCGGCCTCATCAAGCCCGGCCAGGTGCTGACCGACGCCAAGCGCCGCTACAGCGCCATAGTGCGCGCCGACGGCACGGTCACGGCAGGCGGCGAGGCGGGTTCGATCCATAGAATGGGCGCAAAGGTCCAGGGTTTCGACGCATGCAACGGATGGACGTTCTGGCACTTCGACGATGGGCAATCCCTGCGCCCGATCGACGATCTCAGGGCCGTCATCCGCAGTGATCTGGCAAACGCGGGCTGATCCGCGAAGGCCTGATCGAGACTGCCGTCGTCCGGTTTTTGTACCTCCAGTTGCGGAAGACGGCAAAAAGACGCCCGGGATCATACCCCGGGCGTCTTCAGTTTCAGCGATCGCGCAATGAAAAGCGCCCCGGGGAGGGCCGGAGCGCTTAATGCTTGCCGATTATTGTGGCTTCCGCCTCAGCGCTGCAGCAGCGCCATCCGTTCCTCGTCCTCGTCGCGCTGGCGGCCGCCGATCGCGGCGGCGACACTGGCGATGAAGGCGCCGACGAATAGCGACAGTGCACCGAACAGGGCAACCGCCGAAGCCGTCTTGCGGGCATCATCAGCCGCCTTCTGCGCGGCTGCTTTCGCATCGTTGATCCGCGTCAGAACGGCATCGATGCGGGCTTTGGCGTCGGCCTCTGAGAGCCCGGTGCGCGAGGTGACCACCTGCTCTAGGTAAGTCTGGTCATCGGCCGAGAGCTTGCCGTCGACGATGCCGTTCACCAGCACCCGAGACACTTCCGCGCTTACCGCCTCGTTGCTCTGATTGGCGGGCGCCGCGGCCGGATTGGATGGGCGCAACAGTGCATCGGTGAAATAGGCAGGCGAAAAGCCGCTGCTATTGTCGCTCGTGCTGGCTGCCGTTGCCGCGCCAGCCGTTGCCGTAGCGCCGACGGCCGTTGCGGCTGCCTGGGTGCCGGTGACGAGCACCGACGAAAGCGCCGAGCCCAGCAGTCCGGCGACCACGACGGTCGCGAGCGCCCAAGAAAGAAAGCCGTGCGCGGTGTCACGGAAGAACACCTCGTACGTATGGACGCCGACCCATTTCGCCCGGAGGCGGCCGGTGAGATAGCCGCCGAGAGCCGCCGAAACCCACTGCACAACGATCAGCCAGACGGCCGCGGTGGCGCCGAGCGTCGTCAGCGACGCACTGTCCCCTGACCACGGGGAGACCATAGTCAGGCCGAGCCCGGAACCGATCAGGATGAAGACCAGCGAGATAGCGGTCGCGGCGAGCGTGCCGGCTATGATCGGTCCCCAGCTCACGGCGGAAGAGGACGATTCCAGCGGCGCGTCGGTCACGACGGTGGACGAAGTGTAGGACATCGCCGCCTCCTAGTGCCAGAACAGCAGGATGATGAGGATCAGCGGAATCGGAACGCCGAGAAACCAAAGCAAAATACCTCTACCCATCGTAACCTCCTGTCAGCGAAGCTGATCAATTGTTTTGCTCGAAGCCCGCCACGCGCGGGTCTTCCCAAAACTTTCAAGGTCACTCATTGTTCCTAACGCGATGGAAAAATTGCGGTTTCCCATCGCGCCGGGTAGGGCTGACGCTCAGAACGCCTGGTAGTCTTTCACTTCCACGTGGGTCACCTTGCCGTCTTCGTTGAAGGTGAGGGTTTCCTCGCCCTCACGCACCAGCGGCTTGCCCGTCTTGCTGTGCGTGGCGCGCACCGACCACACCGCACGTCCGGCATTCGGGCTCACGCGTTCCACAAGCGTATTGAACGCCGTCTGATCCGGGTAATCATCGAAATACTTGCGGAATGCGGCCATGATCTCGTCGCGGCCCGAAAGACTGCCGACGCCGTTCGACGTGTAGGTCGCGTCTTCCGCGAAGTAGTCCTCGATGACAGCGTAGTCGAGCCGGTTGACGGCATCGTGGAACAGTACGACTTCCTTGATTGGGTCGAATGTCATGGTCAGACCCTCACGCCGCGTTCCGAGAGATCGGCGCGCAATTGCTTGGCGCCGGTGAAGAGCACCGCATCCCATCCCGCCTTCTTGGCGCCTTCGACGTTGGGCGCCGAATCGTCGATGAAGATCGTCGCCGCCGGATTGAGACCGAAACTCCTGGCGTGCGTTTCGTAGATCGCGATGTCGGGCTTGATCAGACCGATATCGCCGGAAACGGTGACGCCGCGCGGCTTGGTGAGGAATGGAAAGCGCACCTGCGCCTCGCGGAAGGTGTCGCACGCGAAGTTGGTGAGCATCGTCACGTCGCGGCCCTCGGCGATCAGCCCTTCCATGATCGCGACGCTGTCGTCGTAGGCGTGCGACACCATCTCGTGCCAGTGCTTGCGGAAGGCGCGGATGTGCTCCTCGCGATCAGGATGCGTTTCGAGCAGCAGCGCCTCTGCGTCCGCCCATGTGCGTCCGCGGTCCTGCTCGAGGTTCCAGTCGTGGGTGCAGACATTGTCGAAGAACCACTGCCGCTCGGCGGCGTCCGGAATGATGCGGCTGAAGGGGATGCTTGGGTCGTAGTGGATAAGAACTTTTCCGATATCGAAAACGATATGATCAATAGGCATTTATCCGTCCTTGGACTGTTGAAACGCGCGTGGAATAGCGGCTGTGATCGCTTTTTTCATGACCGTCGGCAATGCCTGTGCGTCAAGATTTGTAACCGGCTCCCACCATCCGTCATCCCCCTCGATTTTGGCCGTGATCGCCACGCGCCAGATCGACAGCCTGAGTTCGAAATGGGTGAACACATGGGTGACGGTGCCCGATGGCTTCCAGTCGGCCGCGAACGGTGCCGCCTCAGCCGAGGTCTCGCCGTCGATACGCGCCGTCCAGCCCGTCGTCGGCACCTCGGTCATTCCGCCGAGCAGCCCGCTCTCGACCCTGCGCCGCAACAGCACCTCGCCATCTGATGTCACCGCCACGAAGGCAGCGCCGACGCGAATGGGCTTCGCCTTCTTGGCGGCCTTCACCGGGAAATGCTCTGGATCGTGAAGCGCCAGCGCCTCGCACGATCCGTTGAAGGGACAGAGCGCGCAGGCTGGTCGCTTCGGCGTGCAGATGGTGGCGCCCAGGTCCATCATCGCCTGGGCGAAATCACCCGGCCGATCCGCCGGCGTCAGCAGCGCCACCTTTTGCTTCATCAACGGCTTGGCTGCAGGCAGCGGCGTCGAGATCGCATAAAGCCGCGAGATCACCCGCTCGATATTGCCGTCCATCACGGCAGCCTGACGGTTGAAGGCGATCGCGGCCACGGCCGCTGCCGTATAGTCGCCGATCCCAGGCAGCGCCTTCAGCCCTTCCTCGGTATCGGGAAAGACGCCGCCGTGATCGCGAGCCACCGCCTCGGCGCATTTCTTCAGGTTGCGAGCCCGCGCGTAGTAACCGAGCCCCGCCCAGGCCGCCATCACGTCCTCACTGGGTGCGGCGGCCAGATCGTCAACCGTCGGCCAGCGCGAGAGGAATTTCAGGAAATAGGATTTGACGGCCGGAACCGTGGTCTGCTGCAGCATCACCTCGGAGAGCCACACATGATAGGGATCGGCCTTGATCCCGCGCTTGGCCATCGGCGGCGAAACGCGCCAAGGCAGCTCGCGGTGGTGGCGGTCGTACCAGTCGAGGAGGGGCTTTGCGGAGGGGGCGGTCGGGGTCTTTATGGTCATCATTTGCCGTGGCGAAGGGAAGTGCCTTATACTTGGCGAAGCAATGCTGCCCGATCAAGGCAAGCGTGCCTGATCGCGGCGGCATCCAAAGGTTTCCATGAGTTATCCACGCAAAGGTGAAAAACAGATCTCCGAACTGGCCAACGGCCTGATCGACCCCGTGCTCGCCAAGCGCGCCGGCATCAACACGGCGCTACTCGGCTCCTGGGACGAGATCGCCGGCGAGGATTTCGCCGATTGCACCCGCCCGGAAAAGATCGCCTGGGCGCGCGGCGGCGGTGACGACGGCAGCTTCCGCCCCGGCGTTCTGACCATTGCTTGCGAGGGCGCCCGCGCCTTGTTTCTGACGCATGCGCAGGGCGAACTCATCCAGCGCATCAACAGCTTCTTCGGCTTCTCCGCCGTCCACCAGATCCGCATCGTCCAAAAGCCGGTCTCCCAAGCCTTCAAACGCTCCCGCACCCCACCGCCGCTGAAAGGCGAGGCGGCCCGCCGGCTGGAGGGCATGATGGAGGGTATCGACAACGAGAAGCTGCGCGAGGCGGTGAAGCGGCTGGGCACGGCGGTGCTGGGGAAGAAGGGGCGGTAGCCGCTTGACCGCCTTTCACTTGCATCGGGGGCGTTCTGTATTACACTGTAATTATTCTCGTTCCGGTTTCAGGTGATCAGTATGCGCAGCAGCAAACCCATAACCGTTACGCTGGGCAGCCAGCAAAAGAGCTTGGACACGCGCCTGGAATCGGGGGCCTACAGCTCGGCTAGCGAAGTCATGCGCGCCGCGTTGCGCGCGCTTGATCGAGAGGAGGACGCGCTTGACGAAATCATGCGCCAGAAAATCCGCGAAGCGATTGACGATCCAAGCCCGGATATCGATGAGGACGTCGTCTTCGATCGTATCGAGCGCAAGCATGCGGAAAGAATGAAAGCGCGCGATGCCGGTAACTAAGGTCGTCTATCGCGCCAAGGCCGAACGAGACCTTGACGAAATCTATGACTTTATCGCCGACGACAATCCTGTTCATGCTGTCGACTTTGTTCGCAGATTGCGAGCCTTTTGCCGCAGCCTTACGGAGTTCCCGGAGCGCGGCGCTGCACGAAACGATTTTGATCCAGGCGTCCGCATCTTAGTTTTCGAGAAACGCGTGACGGTCGCTTACAAAGCTGACGGCAAACGCGTTCAGATCCTGCGATTTTTCTACGCCGGACGAAACACTCCAGCCGCCTTCCGCGCCAAATAAAATCAAGAGTTGCTTGCTACTCGCACCCCTTCGTCCCATCAAGGTCACAATTGTTTGAAGAAACTCGTTCATGCGTGCCTTGTTCGCGGCCATCAGCCGTTATATCGCACTTCCAGCCGCTACTCTCATTTATGAGGAAATTATGCAGATGTCCGAAATGCAACTGACCAAGCGCCAGCTCCTGGGCGGCGTGGCTGCCGCGACTGCCGGCCTGGCGGTTTTCAGCAGCGCCAATGCGGCTGCCGAGATCCCCACTGCTGATGGCGATGTCGATATGGCCGCCGTGCTGAAGCCAGGCGAGCTGCCGGAAATGGCGCTCGGCAAGGAAGATGCCAAGGTCACCATCGTCGAATACATGTCGATGACCTGCCCGCACTGCGCGCACTTCCACACCACGACCTTCGACGAGATCAAGAAGAAGTATGTCGACACCGGCAAGGTGCGCTTCATCATCCGCGAATTCCCCTTCGACCCCCGCGCCGCCGCCGCCTTCATGCTGGCGCGCTGCAACGCGTCGAACCCGACCGAGCTCAGCACGCCGGAGCAGTATTTCCCGATGGTCTCGATGCTCTTCAAGCAGCAGCAGACTTGGGCCGCCGCCGAAGACGGCCGCGCCGCGCTGCTTCAGATGTCGAAACTCGCTGGATTTAGTGAGGATAGCTTCACGAAGTGCTTGACGAACCAGAAGCTGCTGGATGAAGTGAACGCGACGCGGGAACGGGGTTCCAAGGAATTCGGCGTCAACGCCACGCCGACTTTCCTCATCAACGGGAAGCGCTACTCTGGAGACATGACGGTTGACACCATGTCGGCCCTTATCGACAGCCTGCTCTAAGCTGAACCGTTCCTATAAGACGGGCGACGGCGGAAGCCGTGCGCCCGTTTTTTCGTTGGATAGTCGCCAAGCTGAGGCGACCGCATGAAGTTCAACAAGCTTCGCGTCGTCGGCTTCAAATCCTTTGTCGAACCAACGGAATTCATCATCGAGCGCGGCCTGACCGGCGTCGTCGGGCCGAACGGCTGCGGCAAGTCCAATCTTGTCGAGGCGCTGCGCTGGGTGATGGGCGAGAATTCCTACAAGAACATGCGCGCGTCCGGCATGGACGACGTCATCTTCTCCGGTTCCGGCAATCGCCCCGCCCGCAATACCGCCGAAGTGGCGCTCTATCTCGACAATGCCGAGCGCACGGCGCCGGCCGCCTTCAACGACAGCGACGAGATTCAGGTCACCCGCCGCATCGAGCGCGAGCAGGGCTCGGTCTATCGCATCAACGGCAAGGAAAGCCGCGCCAAGGACGTGCAGCTGCTCTTCGCCGACGCCTCCACCGGCGCCCGATCGCCGTCAATGGTCGGGCAGGGGCGCATCGGGGAGTTGATCTCCGCCAAGCCGCAGGCGCGCCGCCAGCTCTTGGAAGAAGCCGCCGGCATCTCCGGCCTGCATTCGCGCCGCCACGAGGCGGAGCTTCGCCTGCGCGCCGCCGAAAGCAATCTCGAACGTCTCGATGACGTCACATCGCAGCTTGAAAGCCAGATCGAGAGCCTGAAGCGCCAGGCCCGCCAGGCCAACCGCTTCAAATCGCTCTCCGCCGATATCCGCGCCCGCGAGGCCATGCTCCTGCATATCCGCTGGGTGCAGGCCAAGGAGGCGGAAGCCGAGGCCGACAGCGCGCTCAACCAGGCCACCTCGATCGTCGCCGAAAAGGCGCAGATGCAGATGGAGGCCGCCAAGGCGCAAGGGATTGCCAGCCTCAAGCTGCCGGAGCTGCGCGATGGCGAAGCCCGTGCCGCCGCCGCCCTGCAGCGGCTGCAGATTGCCAAGACCCAGCTCGAGGAGGATGCCGGACGCATCCTTCGCCGCCGCGACGAACTCACCCGCCGCCTTGCGCAGCTCGCCGAAGACATCCGCCGCGAGGAGCGGCTGGTGGCCGACAATGCCGCGATCCTCGCGAGGCTCGATGCCGAGGAATCCGAAATTTCCGAGGTGCTGGCCGATTCCGGTCGCCATGCCGAGGAAACTCGCGAGGCGTTCGAGGAAGCCGCTGCCAAGCTTGCCGATAGCGAGCGCGTTTTCACGACACTCACCGCCGAGCGCGCCGAGGCCGCCGCCGGCCGCAACCAGCTGGAACGCGCCATCCGCGAGCTCGCCGATCGCAAGATGCGGCTGGAGCGCCAGATGGACGAGGCCAACCGCGAGCTGTCCTCGATCGGCGAAAAGGTCGCGACGCTGCCCGACCCCGAGGAAAAGCGCGCCATGGTCGAGGCCGGCGAGAACGCCGTCGCCGAGGCCGAAGCCGCCATCCAGGCGGTCGAGCAGACGCTGGCCGCCGCTCGCCAGACGGAAGCCATGTCGCGCGCGCCGGTCGATCAGGCCCGCTCGAAGCTGAACGCGATCGAGACCGAGGCGCGCACCATTTCCCGGATGCTGGCATCCGGTGCGGCGGCCGGCGAGTTTCCGCCTGTTGCCGACGATCTCAAGGTCGATCGCGGCTATGAAACCGCGCTCGGCGCCGCATTGGGAGACGATCTCGAATCGCCGCTCGATCCGCATGCGCCGGCGCACTGGTCCGATAATGGTGACGGTTCGGGCGATCCGGCGCTGCCGTCTGGTGCCACGCCGCTGATCGACTGCGTCCGCGCGCCGGCCGAACTCACTCGTCGTCTCCGGCAGATCGGCCTCGTCTCGGATACCGATGCGCCGACGCTCATGAAACAGCTGAAGCCCGGCCAGAAGCTGGTGACGACATCAGGCGCCGTCTACCGCTGGGACGGCCACGTCACCGGTGCCGATGCGCCGAGCGCCGCCGCACTTCGCCTTGCCCAGAAGAACCGCCTGTCGGAGCTGGAAAGCGAGGCAGCGCTTGCCCGTGATGTTCTGGACGAAGCGGAAGAGCGACTTGCCGTCGCCGCCGAGGCGATCCAGCACGAGGAGCGCCGCCTTGCCGATGCCCGCGACGCCAGCCGCATGTCCTCCAGGCATCTGACCGACGCGCGCGAGACCCTTGCTGCCGCCGAACGCGCCTCAGGCGATCTTATCCGCCGCCGCGATGTCGTCACCGAGGCGGCAAACCAGCTGCAGAGCCAGCTCGAGGACATCGCGTTCCAGGAGGAGAATGCCCGCATCGAGCTCGACGACGCGCCGGACCTCACCGAGATCGACGAGCGGCTGCGCCGGCAGCAGGCCGAGGTCGCGACCGATCGCGGCGCGCTTGCCGAAGCGCGCGCCAATCACGAAAGCCTGAACCGCGAGAACGAGGCGCGCCAGCGCCGCATCGTCGCCATCGGACAGGAACGCCAGACCTGGCACCAGCGCGCCGCAAGTGCCGAGGATCATATCGCCACGCTCCGCGATCGCGAGGAGGAAGCCCGCGAGGAGGCAGCCGATCTCGAAATGGCGCCCGACGAATTCGACGACAAGCGCCGCGCGCTGATGAGCGAATTGCAGAAGATGGAAGAGGCGCGCCGTGCCGCCGCCGATCTTCTTGCCGAGGCCGAACTCGTGCAGCGCGATGCTGACCACAAGGCGGCAACGGCACTTTCCGAGCTCGCCGAAAGCCGCGAGCGTCGCGGCCGCGCCGAGGAACGCCTGGTTTCCGCCCGCGAAAAGCGGCAGGAGGGTGAAGCCCGTATCCGCGAGGCCCTGAACGTCGCGCCGCACGAAGCGCTGCGCCTTGCCGGCCTCGAAGTCATGCAGACGATGCCCGACATCCGCGAAGTCGAGCGAGAGCTTGAACGGCTGAAGATGGAGCGCGAACGGCTTGGCGCCGTCAACCTGCGCGCCGAGGAAGAGCAGAAGGAACTGAGCGACCGCCTGGCGGCGCTGATCAAGGAGCGCGACGACGTGATCGACGCGATCCGCAAGCTGCGCGGCGCCATCCAGAGCCTGAACCGCGAGGGACGCGAGCGCCTGATCGCCGCCTTCGATGTCGTCAACGGCCAGTTCCAGCGGCTCTTCACCCATCTCTTCGGTGGCGGCACCGCCGAACTGCAGCTGATCGAATCCGACGACCCGCTGGAAGCCGGCCTCGAAATCCTCGCCCGTCCACCCGGCAAGAAGCCGCAAACCATGACGCTGCTGTCGGGCGGCGAGCAGGCCTTGACGGCTATGGCGCTGATTTTCGCGGTGTTTCTCACCAATCCGGCGCCGATCTGCGTTCTCGACGAAGTGGACGCTCCACTCGACGATCACAATGTCGAGCGCTACTGCAACCTGATGGACGAAATGGCCGCGTCGACCGAGACGCGCTTCGTCATCATCACCCACAATCCGATCACCATGGCGCGCATGAACCGCTTGTTCGGTGTGACGATGGCCGAGCAGGGCGTATCGCAACTTGTATCTGTGGATCTACAGACGGCGGAACAGCTGCGGGAAATCGCCTGATTTTGGGGCTTTCGGCACCGAAAACCCCAAAAAAAGTCAGTCACATTTAGGCGATATCACCTAATCGGGTGATGTGTTTGTACTCAACTTGTATTAAATATTACGGGAAGACAGGTGCTGCCGACAGATTATGTCTGTGGCGGCAAAGACCATACCTTCGCCGGGCCGGAGCGAAAAGCTCTGGGCGCGGTTGTTGGCGTGATGGAACCCCCCGTCCGGTTTCCTGGCTGGACGGACATAAGGCTTTGCGGGACTTTGTTGCGGTCCCGCAAAGCTTTCCTTCTCTCCACATTTTCATCCCTTTGGTCAGGCTGTTTTTGTGCGCTGCAACATTTCGGCCGTATTTGTCGATTTTCATTTCCGCACCAACGGATTAAGTTGATCCTGATATGGTGTTGGGGGAACTATGACCAAGTGGGTCTACACATTCGGCAATGGTCAGGCGGAAGGTCGTGCGGTCGATCGCGAGCGCCTGGGTGGCAAGGGCGCCAACCTCGCGGAAATGTGCAGCCTCGGCCTTCCCGTTCCTCCGGGCCTGACGATCGCCGCCGAAGCCTGCGGCGATTACGACAAGGCCGGCGGCCGTATCCATGATGAGCTGAAGGCCCAGGTCCGCGCCGGCATCGCCACAATCGAGGCCAGTACGGGCCGTCGTTTCGGCGCCGGTGATCGCCCTCTGTTGCTGTCGGTGCGCTCGGGTGCGCGCGTTTCCATGCCAGGCATGATGGACACCGTTCTCAATCTCGGCCTCAACGATGAAACCGTGCAGGCGCTTGGCCACGACGCCGGCGATGCGCGCTTCGCCTGGGACAGCTACCGCCGCTTCATCCAGATGTATGCCGATGTCGTCATGGGCCTCGACAACGAGGTCTTCGAGGAAATCCTCGAGGACGAGAAGGCGCGTCTCGGATACGACTACGATACCGAGATGACATCAGGCGAATGGCAGCACGTCGTCTCGCTTTACAAGACCATGATCGGCGAGGAACTGGGCGAGGATTTCCCGCAGGATCCCGAAATTCAGTTGTGGGGCGCGGTCGGTGCCGTCTTCCAGAGCTGGAAAAGCGCCCGCGCCGTCACCTATCGCCACCTCCACAACATCCCGGAAAGCTGGGGCACGGCCGTCAATATCCAGGCCATGGTCTTCGGCAATCTCGGTAATTCCTCCGCCACCGGCGTCGCCTTCACGCGCAACCCGTCAACCGGCGAGAAGTCTCTCTATGGCGAATTTCTCGTCAATGCCCAGGGCGAGGACGTCGTCGCCGGCATCCGCACGCCGCAGAGTATCACCGAGGAAGGGCGCATCAGTTCCGGCACCGACCGGCCGTCGATGGAAAAGCTGATGCCGGAGGCCTTCAGGCAGTTCTCCGATATCTGCGTCGAGCTCGAGAAACACTATCGCGACATGCAGGATATCGAGTTCACCATCGAGCGTGGCAAGCTCTGGATGCTGCAGACCCGCTCCGGCAAGCGCTCGACCCGCGCGGCGATGAAGATCGCCGTCGACATGGTGGACGAGAAGATGATCACCGAGGAGGAGGCGGTGCTCCGCATCGAGCCGTCCTCGCTGGACCAGCTGCTGCACCCGACCATCGACCCCCGCGTCGATCGTGCCGTCATCGGTACCGGCCTGCCGGCTTCGCCGGGTGCGGCGACGGGCGAGATCGTCTTTACCGCCGAAGAGGCGGTGGAAGCCTCCGAGGCCGGCCGCAAGGTCATACTGCTGCGCGTCGAGACCAGCCCGGAGGACATTCACGGCATGCATGCCGCCGAAGGCATCCTGACCACGCGCGGCGGCATGACCAGCCACGCGGCCGTCGTCGCCCGAGGCATGGGAATCCCCTGCGTCGTCGGTGCCGGCACCATGCGCATCGACGCCCGCAATGAGCGGCTGATCGGCATGGGCGTTACACTGAAGAAGGGCGACGTCATCACCATCGATGGCTCCGCCGGACAGGTGTTGAAGGGCGAGGTTCAGATGATCCAGCCGGAGCTCTCGGGCGATTTCGGCCGCATAATGCAATGGGCCGATCGTGCCCGCCGCATGGCCGTGCGCACCAATGCCGATACGCCGGCGGACGCCCGCGCCGCCCGCTCCTTCGGCGCCGAGGGCATCGGCCTTTGCCGCACAGAACACATGTTTTTCGAGGGCGCCCGCATTCACGTGATGCGAGAAATGATCCTTGCCGAGGACGAAAAGGGTCGTCGCGTTGCGCTCGACAAGCTACTGCCCATGCAGCGGCTCGATTTCACCGGTCTTTTCAACGTCATGCATGGATTGCCGGTAACGATCCGTCTTCTCGATCCGCCACTGCACGAATTCCTGCCGAAGACCGACGAGGAAATCGCCGACGTCGCGGCGGCCATGGGCATGGAAGCGACGGCGCTCAGCCAGCGCGTCGATGCCCTGCACGAGTTCAATCCCATGCTCGGCCACCGCGGTTGCCGTCTTGCCATCTCCTATCCCGAGATTGCCGAAATGCAGGCGCGCGCCATTTTCGAGGCAGCCGTCGCCGCCGCTCGCGAAACCGGGGCAGCGGTCGTGCCGGAGATCATGGTGCCGCTGGTCGGGCTCCGCTCCGAGCTCGATTACGTCAAGGAGCGTATCGAGGCTGTTGCGAAGGAAGTGACCGCCGAAGCCGACATGCGTATCGACTACCTCGTCGGCACCATGATCGAGCTGCCGCGCGCGGCATTGCGGGCGCATATCATCGCCGAGGCCGCCGAGTTCTTCTCCTTCGGCACCAACGACCTGACGCAAACGACCTTCGGCATCTCGCGCGACGATGCTTCGGCCTTCATCCCGACCTACCAGCGCAAGGGCATCATCGAGCACGATCCCTTCATCTCGCTGGATTTCGACGGGGTAGGGGAGCTTATCCGCATCGCCGCCGAACGCGGCCGCCGCACGCGCAACGACATGAAGCTCGGCATCTGCGGCGAACATGGCGGCGACCCGGCGTCGATCCATTTCTGCGAGGAAATCGGCCTCGACTACGTGTCCTGCTCGCCTTTCCGCGTGCCCATCGCCCGCCTTGCGGCCGCTCAGGCGATGATCCAGCGGCAATAGGCGTGGCGCAGCTCAGCGATAGTGCCTGTAGTAGTAAGGCCGGCCATAATAGGGGCCGCCAATATTGTATGACATGTCGAGCATCAACATATCGCTGTTATAGCGCGCCGCCGCACTACGGCTGAGATCGATCCGCTGCAGGCAGGTGGCGAAGTTATCGGTGCCGCGGCGAAAGCCGTAGCTCAGGCATTGCTTCTCGTCGCCCGCGCGCCGCTCGGCGGCGGTCTGGCACGAGGCGAGGCTGACGACGATCGCCGCCAGTGTGATGGAGAGGGTCAGAATACGCATCCGGATGACTTCGCGCTATTTACCTCGTCAAACAAGACGCCTTTCGCGGGGTTGCGTCAATCCGAAAGTGCTTTTCAGGCTGCGCCGGCGGGATCGCCGATCGGCAGCAGCGCCGGGTTGAGGGTCGGATCCTGCGGGTTCTTGCTGTCGCCGGGATCCTGTGCCGGCGTCAGCGGCGGCTTTTCCTGCACGCGGTCTGGAACGCCCGGTGTCGGCGTGGGACCGCGCGGGGTTTCCGGGCTGGGTGTCGGGATAGGGTCGCGATTGGGCATGATTGACATCTCCTTTTGAAAGGAAACGACACCCGCCGCCATTGGTTCCTGCTTTCGTTCCGCGACGATCGCCTGTAAGAAGGCCGCTTCGTCGGTATGGAAGGCAGGCATGGCACTACGCGATCGATTCTCGAAGAAACTGACTTGCCCGCAATGCGGCAACAGCGGCTTTGCGGAAGCGTCTGAAATCGACGATTCCAAGCGCAAGCATCCCGGCTTTACTGTCGATCAATTGCCGCGCGGCCTCTTCATGCAGCGGGCGTCGAATTATCAGGAAAGCACAGTGATCAAGTGCGAATGCGGACGCAAGTTCCCGTTCCGCAGCCTGACCGAAGCAGCAAGCGGCTGAGGGACGTAACCTAGAACCGCTCGAGAACCTTGATGAAGGCCTCGGCGAAGCGCACGATATGGGCGTTTTCGGGCTCCGGCGCTTCCATGCGGATTTCGCTGCCGGTGTGATCGAGCACGGCCAGCACAATGCGCATCTGTGAAGCCGAGGAGGGAATGCGCAGCACCGCGATCCGCCGGCAATCCTCCATCAGCCCTTCGGCGGGAAGATCGAACAGGAATTCGCCGCCGGCACGTGCAGCCGCGACCCGGACGGCATCGCAGAAATCCGCGTCGCCGTCATAGCCCTCGAGCGAAAGCTCAAGCTCCAGAAGCTCCATCGGCAGCAGCGGGTCGGATGGATCGACCGCACCCATTGCCGGCGGCTGGGTTTCGGCTGCGAGCTCGGGTGAAATCATTGCCCTTCTCCTCTTTTTCCCTGTTCGTCAGGAGATCGCCCCTACGCAATGGCCAATGAATATCAGAAAATGCTTACGCACGCCATTGCCGTCTTCTTCGTGGATTGCGCGTCACTCTTCGAGACAACAGTTTCAATTTAGGCGAATCTTGCACTAAACAAGTGATGGGCCGATTTGTGCGTTCATGCGGGACGCGCCGCCTGCGAGTGACCGGTAAATTTGATGGCAATCCGTTTTGACCGCCCCGTTTCCAGTGCCGCCCGGTTCGCGCGGCGCATTGGAGCATTTGCGCTGGTGCTCTGCCTGGCGGCCCTGGTCGGCCATCGCTTCGGCGGTCTTGCGACGCCCTATTTCGTGCTGGTTCTGCTGGTCTCGATCGGTCTCGCGCTTCTGGCCGCGCTTCTGGCCTTCATGGGGTTGCGCAGCCTGTGGCAAACGGGCGCCGAGGGCGGTCTGGATGCGATGAAGGGGCTGATCTTCGCCGCGCTGCCGCTGATCGTCGGCGGTCTGGCCGCCGAGCGGTACTACAGCCTGCCGGCGCTCTATGAAGTCTCCACCGATATCGAAACCCCGCCGGCCTGGCTGAAGCCGCCGAACGCCGACCAGATGTGGCTGAAGCGAAGCCCTGTTGTTTCCGACGCGGACCGCGAGAAACAGGTCGAGGCCTATCCCGAGCTCACCGGCCGCCGCTATGACGGCGCCATCGACCGCGTGCTGGAAGCAGTGAAGAAGGTAGCCAAGCTGCAGGGCATCCGCATCGTCCGCGCCGATGGCGATACCCTGCCGCTGCCGGAGACGGAAGCGCCACCGCCCAAGCCGCAGGCCGACGACAGCGCTGTGACCGACGCGCCCGATCTCGTGCCGGTTCCCACCCCGCGCCCCTATGACGACGATGTCGCCCAGCTCATTCGCCGGGCCAACGGCGTGACGCTGCAGGGCGATACCCGCACGCTCGTGCTCGGCCTGCGCTTCGATGTCGAGATCCGCCTGCGCGAGGAGGCGGAGACCACCTTCGTCGACCTCCGCGTCGCCTCGCGCTACGGGCCGCACGATCTCGGCATGAGCGCCGATATCGCCGACGACTATCTGAAGGCGCTCGACGCCGAACTGCTGGGGATCGCCGGCGGCTGAGGATCTTGCGATCCCGAGATCAGCCGATGAAACGGTTCCGCTGCTCCGGCGTCGGCACATAACAACTCTCTCGCCGCCCGGCGATGCGAAGCCGGTTGCGCGCCACGAACTCGTAGATCAGGTCCATCAGCCCCCGCGGAAAGAGCCGCAGCACACGAACGGCAGACCACGGCGCGCCAAGCCCGGCCGCCATGCGGATCGACCCTTCCGACTTGAAATAGGCGCGCCCGTTCTCGATCAGGATATTGGTCTCGTAGTCGGGTGTCGTAAGCCCGTAATGTCGGTAGAGCGCCTGGCCGAGCGGCGATTGCGCCGCGAGAAAGCGATAGCGGCCCGTCTTGTCGTGCTTCAGCACGAACTGCACCCAGCCCGAGCAGAAGATGCACTCGCCGTCGAAGATGATCAGCGGGTGATCGTCGGGGAAGGCGGGTATCTCGGGGTCGTCGCGGTAGCTGTAGTCGGCGCGCATATCACGTTCCTCACGCCGCCGGCCGGTAATGGCCGCCGAGCGACGGCGGTCCGTCCGTTTCGATCAGCCCCTGTTCCAAAAGGTCCTCGATATGGGCGAGCACCGAAAGCGCGGCGGCGGCATGCAGGGCCACATTCGTCTCGCGATAGATCACCTTCACCATCTCGGCGATGTCGGTATCGCCGGCGCGGATCCGCGCGAGGATCGCCTGCTCGCGCATCCGCCGGTGGGTCTTCATGGCGCGCATGAAGGTCACGGGCTTTTGCACCGGCCCGCCATGGCCGGGAAACAGGATGCGGTCCTTGCGTGCGATCAGCTTGTCGAGCGAGGCCATGTAATCGGCCATCGAGCCATCGGGCGGCGCCACGATCGAGGTCGACCACGCCATGACATGATCGGCGGAAAACAGGATGCCGGTACCCTCCAGCGCGAAGGCCGCATGGTTCGCCGTATGTCCCGGCGTCAGCACCGCCGACATCCGCCAGCCGTCGCCCGCAATGCTCTCCCCGTCGCCGACCGCGATATCGGGCGTGAAGGCGGCGTCTGAACTCTCCGCGAACGGGTTGACCTCGCCCAGATGCAGCGGCCGCGCGGCGCGGTGCGGCCCTTCGGCGACGATCACGCCGCCGGTCGCCTCCTGCAGCCTCCGCGACAGCGGCGAGTGGTCGCGATGCGTGTGGCTGACGAAGATGTGGCTGACCTCGCGCCCCCGTAACGTCAGCATCAGCGCCTGGAAATGCACCTCGTCCTCCGGTCCCGGATCGATCACCGCGACCGAGCGATCACCGACGATATAGCTGTTGGTGCCGAAGAAGGTGAAAGGGCTGGGATTGTTAACCGTGATGCGCTGCACGCCGGGCGCAACGCTCACCGCCTGGCCATAGGCGGGTTCGAAACGGGTGTTGAACGCGGGATTGGCCATTCTCTACTTGTATTCGATCTCGATGAAGGACATCGGCGCGTCGCCGGCATTGACGACATTGTGCTCGGTTCCGGCATCGCGCCGGTAGGCGGCGCCCTTGGCGATATCCACGCGGCGGCTGCCATCCTTCTCCTCGATCAGGAAGCTGCAATCCGTCATCGGCACCACCACATAGCCCATGCCGTGCACATGCACGCCGGTATCTGCGCCCGGCTCGAAATCCCAGCGCGTGATCCGCACGACGGCGTCGTCGAGAAGAAGCGTGGCAAGGGCAGGGGGGCGTGCGCGATACTGGCTCATGATGGCTCCGGACGCTGATCGATCGGTCGACCGAGACCTAGCACGCGCGAGACCGGATCGCACAGAAATATGCGAACCGGAGAAACATAATCATTGTGACGGGAACGGACCTTTGCTAATCAGGCCCCGATCCGGCAAGCGCTTTGCGCTTCCAGGCCATGGTGGGGCGTCGCCAAGCGGTAAGGCACCGGTTTTTGGTACCGGCATTCCCAGGTTCGAATCCTGGCGCCCCAGCCACCTTGAGGTTGTCCGACCCGGACACATAGGTCACAATCCATACCTGATACATAGGTGACGACCTCGTGCCGAACGAGTTGTCGATGGTTTTCACCCGCCGATCGATGGGCATAAAAAAGGCAGCCCCGAAAGGCTGCCGTTTCGATTTCTCGCAGTGTGCCAGCTCAGCCGGCAGCCGGGGCGGCCGGTGCCAGGAACTCGGCGCAATAGGACGGGCCGTTGACGCCGGGGATGTCGCCGGACACGCGGATGCTGCGGATCGTGTAGTCCGAGCTCGTGGTGATTTCGGCCTGGCAGCGCAGATAGAGCGTGCGCGCCGGAGAGATCTGCTTGCCGCGCTTGCCGTCGGCGCCTTCGGCATACTTCGCCGGAACCCGCACCGTCTTGTAGCCGCCCTTCCAGGTGTAGCTGACACCCGAGCCATTATCGACGTCGTTGATCGGCGGGCCGTATGCAGCGAAGAACTTGCCGGCCGACTGGCCGACCCAGCGGCTGGAGATCGGATCGGCGGCGGTCGGAATGGTCGTGCAGCCGGCGAGCGCAATGGCAAGCCCGGCCGCGGCAA
The DNA here is from genome assembly GCF_030380735.1 of Rhizobium sp. S152. GTDB lineage: Bacteria > Pseudomonadota > Alphaproteobacteria > Rhizobiales > Rhizobiaceae > Rhizobium. The sequence goes on from NZ_JAUDRZ010000008.1 coordinate 596,155, forward strand.
AGGTGCGGAGTTTCATCGTGTGTCCCTGAAGTTGTCGCGCATTCGACGGCGAATCGCTGCCTTAAGGCAGTCTTCGCCTGTCCAGTCGAGCGCTTTAGCGTGGAATCCGGCAAAAGAAAATTGGGCCGTGTTCGCACGTGCAAAATTTGCCCGAACTGTGGCTTTTTCTCCGCGTTCTCAACCGTCGCTGACCGCGTCGTCACGCCGCAAAAGAAATGCGCGCAATTTTCGATTTTGACGCTTGCGCAACGACATGTGCCGTTCTATAGAGGCGCCGCTGGTCACGGAGTGTAGCGCAGTCTGGTAGCGCACCACGTTCGGGACGTGGGGGTCGCAAGTTCGAATCTTGCCACTCCGACCAGCCGAAAATCCCGCTTCGGCGGGTTTTTTTCTTTTTGGATACGCCGCAGCGCGGCAATCGACCTAGCTGCCATCCTCTCCAGACATGTGTCGTCCGCGTCACACCCTGCATCACTGTTCAATTAATTCGTCTTGGGGGTTGCCATCCGCGGCCCGGCGAAGAACTATATCAGCGGGAGCATGATAGTGACGGGAACCACACATGCCTAAGACTGGTAGAATTGCGATATCGGGTACCGCCCTTTCGGGGGCATGCGTATTTACGGACGAGGGCTCGGGCGGCAAGATCCGGGGCTGTCCGCTCTTTCTGGGAATGTTGGCCGGCAAGGGCAGCATCCGCCTGTCGGATACGTCGAGCGGACGTTGGACGTCGATCGAGATCAACAAGGTCGATCGGCGCGGTAACGCAACCTTCCGCTGGATCTAGCGGTCGCGCCTCGATTTCACGCGCACCCTTGCATGTCGGCGGCAGCCTGCATCGGCTATCGCACAGCTGTGCATTGTCTCGGAAATGTCGCGGACAGACACGTGGCTGTCGTATCCGCGTATCCACTCCAATGAGATGCGACTAAAGTAGCGATCCTCACAGACAACATAAAAACAGCGCGCCTCCGGCGGGCGGGGAACAGTGCATGAAGGCCTCAGAGTACAAAGCTGCGGTTGCCGTGACGGGACTCGACACGGCTGGCGTTGAAAAACTTTTCGGCGTGGATCAGCTCACTCACCGGCGCTGGGCGTCGGGAGAGCAGGAGGTGCCGCGTGCCGTGGCGCTTTGCCTGCTGCTGATGACAGCCGCCAACGTATCGGTGGCGCAGACGCAGATACTGGCCGATGGCGAGCCGCGTCTGGCGCTGGCCGGGTAGTTGGCCTGACCGTTTTTGTGAGGGTGTCTCCGACGCGCCGTGGGCCGCAAGTCGCGTGCGGCGCGTCGGTGTCGTTCAGGCGCCGAGGATGGCGTCGATCTGTGCGATCAGCGCCGTATAGGTCTCGATATGCCGGCGATACTCGTTCTTGATCTGGTCGGTGATATCGGCCAGCGGCCCCTTGCCCTCCGAGCGGAAATGGCGAATGTCCTTCTCGCTCGTTTCCTCGAGGTTGGCCTCGTATTCCTTGATCCGCTGCGCGTAGTCTTCGCGAAGTTTTTCCAGGCTCATCTCACACCTCCTGCATTAAATGTCGGCCGCCGCGGTACAGCGCGTTCGGTGGCAGCGCGGCGTATCCTTCTAAAAAGGTTGCCTGAAAGAGATGCGGCGCTTAAACCGGATTGACAGTCCCCGCCTGAGATAAAGTGAACCGATGAGCACCAGGAATTACTATTCGAACATGGGCGGGCTGCCGCCGCAGACCGAGCTTCTCTCCAGCAAGGCGGTGTTCACGACCGCCTATGCGGTCATCCCGCGCAGCGTGATGACCGATATCGTCACCAGCTATTTCCCGCATTGGGAGGGCACGCGCGCCTGGGTGATCTCGCGGCCGATGACGGGGTTTTCCGAGACCTTCTCGCAATACATCATGGAAGTTCAGCCGGGTGGCGGCAGCGACCGACCGGAGCCGGAAAAGCGTGCTGAAGGCGTGCTCTTCGTTGTTGACGGCGAGGTCACGGTCGATCACGAGGGCACCACCCACGTGCTGCGCCCCGGCTCCTTCGCCTTCCTGCCGGCGGGTTCCAAGTGGACGTTGTGGAACAAGGGGGCCGCTGTCGCCAAGTTCCACTGGATTCGCAAGGCCTTCCAGGAGGTCGACGGCCTCGAACCGCCGCCGGCGCTCTTCACCCATGAAGACCAGAATCCACCGCAGTCGATGCCCGATACCGACGACGTCTGGGCGACCACCCGTTTCATCGATCCCAATGACCTGCGTTACGACATGCACGTCACCATCGTCACGCTCGAGCCGGGCGGCGTCATTCCCTTCATGGAAACCCATGTCATGGAGCACGGCCTCTATGTGCTCGAGGGCAGGGCGGTCTATCGGCTGAATCAGGATTGGGTCGAGGTCGAGGCCGGCGATCACATGTGGCTGCGCGCTTTCTGCCCGCAGGCCTGCTACGCCGGCGGCCCCGGGCGCTTTCGCTACCTGCTCTACAAGGATGTGAACCGGCACATGCCGCTGTTTTGAGCAGCGCAATGGCGGCGCTGATATTGAGGACCATCCGATGACGGCTTCCTTTGAGATAAAACGCGCCGCCCCGTCGGATGCGGCGGCCCTTGCCGCCTTCGCGGCGCGACTGTTCCGCGACACCTACAGCGATGACACAGCCGCCGCCGATCTCGACGACTACGTCGCCAAGTCCTTCAGCGCCGAGCTTCAGGCGGCGGAAATCGGCGATCCCGAAGCCGCCGTCTTCATGGCTACGGACGGCGGCGTGCTTGCGGGATATGCCTACGTGGTGTTTTCGCCAGAAGAAGCCGATCTCGCGCTGCTCAGCCGCATCTACGTCGACGCGAACTGGCGCGGCCGCGGGGTGGCCAACCATCTGCTCAACGCTGCCATTGCTGAATGCGCGGCGCACAACGTGGGACGTCTGCGATTGACGGTCTACGAGAAGAACGCTCGCGCTATCGCCTTTTACAGCAAGGTCGGCTTCGCGGTTATGGGCACTACGACCTTCACGGTCGGTGATGACGTGCAGGCCGATCTCGTCATGGAACTGGACGTGATGGCGCGGCGCGCCGATCACTGACCGCGCACGGCAACTTTGCCGATCTGCGCAGGACGCTCCCTGCCGGCAGCGCCTTCAATCGAGCCGCTGCCGCGCAAGCCACTGACGCGGCGACATGCCGAGCTCCGTGCGAAAGGCGGCCCGCATGGCTTGAGCGTCGGCAAATCCGCTACGGGCGGCAACGTTGTCGAGCCCCTGGGTGCCGGCGGCAAGCAGTTCCTGCGCGTTCAGGAGCCGCAGTCGCCGCAGCCACTCCCCGAGGCTCCCGCCCGTTCGCGCGCGGATATGCCGGGTAAGACTGCGTCGGCTCATGCCCGCCCGGTCGGCGAGTTCGCCGAGTGTCGGCGACGCGGCGGGATCGGCGCGCATTTCGTCGAGGAGATGCGCCAGGCGAAGGTCGGCAGACCTTCCGATTGCCGGCCGCTCGAAAAACTGCGGCTGAGCGCCGGTTCGCTGCGGCGCGACGATGAGGTGGCGCGCCACGCGATTGGCCTCTCCGATATTTGCAAGCCGCGCAAGCAGATGCAGGCAGCAATCGATGCCCGAGGCGATGCCGGCCGAGGTGACGACACTTCCCTCATCGACGAAGATGGCGCCGGGATCGACAGTCACGCCGGGATAGCGTCTTGCGAAATCGTCGATCCGGGCCCAGTGCGTCGTTGCCCTGCGTCCCTCAAGCAGGCCCGCCTCCGCCAGCCCGAACGCCCCGAGGCAGAGCCCGACGACGATCGCACCGCGCGCGCTGGCAACGGTCAACTCTGCAAGGATGTCTGCGTCCACCGGCTCGTCATGATCGCGCCAGCCGGGCAGGATCACGACATCCGCGTCACGTGCCGCCCCAAGCGGGCAAGGCGCCTCGATGACAAGTCCCGCCGAAGCCGCGATCCGCGGCTGGGCGGCGCAGACGTCGATGCGATGGCCACTAGCGGTGAACGCCTCGCCGAACACCGCAAGCGGTGTCGAAAGCATGAACGGACTGATCCTGTCGTAGGCGATAACCGCGATGTGCATTGGCCCGATTTACTACAAATCTGTCCATCGGGCCACTCTTCGCGGCCGCGTGCCGTGGATAATATCCGCGTAGTCTTGATCCATAAGGAACTGCCATGAGCCGCACCCTTCTCGTCATCGATATCCAGAACGACTATTTCGCCGGAGGCGCTTTGCCACTATGGGCGGCGGAGGAAACGGAGGCACGCATTGTCGCTGCCATCGGCGTCGCCCGTAGCGCGGGCGATCGGGTCGTTCTCGTTCAGCATGTTTCGACAGCCGGCACGGGCCTCTTTGCTCCCGACGGTCCAGGTGTCGCGATACGGCCCGCTGTGATCCGTGCGGCGGGAGCGGCACCTGTCGTCGTCAAACATCTTGCCGATGCGTTTCAAGATACACAGCTGGACAAAGAACTGGAGGGCACGCGGGAGTTGCTGGTTTGCGGGATGATGACGCAGAACTGTGTTGTCTTCACCGCGATGTCACGGGCGGCCGAGCCGTTCGATGTCCGCGTCGTCAGCGATCTCTGCACTGCGCCCACTGAAACCGTGCATCGGATCGCGCTGAACGCGCTGGCGTCGAAGCTGGACGTGGTGGAGGCCGCGCAGTTGTGGCGCGGCCTAGGCGCCTGAGTGCTTGCTATCCAAAAACAGGCTATCCGGGCAAGCTCAAATAAGCAGATCAAATATCACTTGCTGCATAAGGCCAGCGACGTGCGGCCTGTGCGGCCGTCATGCGCCGGATCTCCCCGGCGCGGTGCCCGCCACCGGCCAATGCCGCAAGCCGCCGCAAAAGCCGGCCGTCGATGACGGTGAGGCTGCTCAGGATCAGCGCCATTCCCGTGAGCTCGAACATTTGCAGCCGTTCGCCGAGAAAGACCGCGCCGAGCAGCGTGGCGCTCACCGGCACCAGCAGCGTTACAAGCGAGGCGTTGGTCGCCCCGGCCGAGGCGATGAGGCCGAAATAGAGGATGAAGGCCAGCGCCGTACATAGCAGGCCGAGCATCGCGATCGCTAGCCATGTCGTTCCGTTGATGGGAATGATGTCCTGCGGCGTGCAGAAGATGACGACGACCGGCAGCATGAGCAGGCTTGATACCGTCAGCTGGCCGGTGGCGATCACCTCGGCGCCGATGGCGCGGAAGCGTCTCGCAAGAACGACGCCGAACGCATAAGAGATCGAGGCACCAATGACGGCGAGTTTCGCCCACAGGGGTCCATCGAGATCGGAGAGCAGGCCGGGGCCGATCAGCACGCTCGCGCCGCCGATGCCGAGAGCGATGCCGGCGAGTGCTGCGAGCGACAGCCTTTCGTCTTTCGTCAGCATGGTGGCGACAAGGATCGTCCATAGCGGTGTCGTCGCATAGAAGATCGAAGCGAGCCCGGCGCCGATCTCGGTCTGTCCGGCGAAGATCAAGGAGAAGGGGATGACGTTGTTGAGCAGCGCCAGACCGAGAAAGCCGGCCGGCCGCGAAAGTGCCGGGGCGAAGGACAGGCCGCGAATTCTGAGCCAGAGATGCAGCGCCAGTGCCGCGATCGTCACGCGATAGAAAACCAGAGCCAGCGGCGAGATCTCGGAAACCGCGATCCGCCCGAGAAAGAACGAACCGCCCCACAGCACTCCAAGCAGCAGCAGCCTGCTCCAATCGCGTGCCGACATGGCACGCACGGCGTTGACATGTGATGAGGCAGGCCTTGTCGGTATTGCGAAACCACGCATGCCCTTCGCGCCTCCCAAAAGAAAACGGGGCCGATCCGGCCCCGTATCAAGTCGTCAGGTCAGATATCGCTTGCAGCGTTCGACCAGAGATCGGCGGCTTCCGCCGCCGTCATCCGCCGGACTTCCGCTTCATGGCGGCGGTTGGCGAAGAGTTCGCTGGCCATGATCTGATCGGCGAGATCGGCCGGCAGCGACAGGACCACGCGGGCGTCGCCGCCATGGATGCCGCCGAGCTCCGAGCGCTTGCCCGTGATCATGCCACCGGCGACCGTGTTGTTGGTCTCCGGGTCGATCAGGATGAAGGCGCCGGATGAACGATTGTGCTCGTAAGGGTCGAAGATCGCCGCCTCGTCGAAGGAGAGATGCACCTTGCCGATGGCGTTCATGTAGAGGGTCTCGGTGGCGCTCCACGCACCGCTCTTCAGCTGCAACTGCGCGACAGGCTGGACCTGCACGCGCTGGCGGCGGCTGCCGCTCTTCAGCCAGTAGCGCTTTCCGGCCTCGATGCCCTCGGGCTGTAGCGCCACGACCTGCGCGTCGAAGGACAGGCCGACCTGCGGCTGGCTGTCGATCGAGACGATCATGTCGCCGCGCGCCACGTCCACCTGGCGGTCGAGCACGAGGGTGATCGCATCACCCGCGACCGCCGCATTGCGCACGAGGTCGAAGGTGACGATCTTGGAGACGTTGGCAACCATGCCCGACGGCAGGATCATGACGCTGTCACCCGGCTTCACCGAGCCGCCGGCGACCGTGCCCTGATAGCCGCGGAAGCTTTCGCCCGGACGCGAGACGCGCTGCACGGAGAGGCGGAAGCCGACCGTCTGCGACGAGCGGACAGTGGCGAGTTCCAGCGTTTCCACCAGCGTCGGGCCGGCATACCACGGCATCGAAGCTTCGCCCGAATAGACAACGTTTTCGCCCTTCAGCGCCGACATAGGGATCGCGGTGATCTGCTTGACACCGAGGGACAGCGCGAATTCGCGGAATTCGTGGACGATCTTCTCGAAGCCGACGCGGTCGTAGTTCGTGAGGTCGATCTTGTTGACGGCGAGCACGAACTGCTTGATCCCCAGCAGCGAGGCGATCGTCGCATGGCGACGCGTCTGCTCGAGAATGCCGGCGCGTGCATCGACCAGCAGGATGGCGAGATCGGCAGTCGAGGCGCCGGTCGCCATGTTGCGGGTATACTGCTCGTGGCCGGGGGTGTCGGCAACGATGAAGGAGCGCTTGTCGGTCGCGAAATAGCGATAGGCAACGTCGATGGTGATGCCCTGTTCGCGCTCGGCCTGCAGTCCGTCGAGAAGCAGCGCGAAGTCGGGCAGGCCGAGATCGTTCTGCTTGCCGGTTGAATCCCGGCGCAACGTCGCGGCCTGGTCTTCCTTGACAGCCTTGGTGTCCCATAGCAGGCGGCCGATCAGCGTGGACTTGCCGTCATCGACGCTGCCGCAGGTGATGAGGCGCAATGGTCGCGTGTCGCGCACGGCCTGGACAGGCTCGGCGGCGGGTGCGGTGATGGCGCTTGCTGTTGCTGCTGCAGTCATCTCAGAAGTATCCTTCACGCTTCTTTTTCTCCATCGAGCCCGACTGGTCGCGGTCGATGGCGCGGCCCTGGCGTTCGGAGACAGTGGCAATTTCGAGTTCGGCGATCATCTCTTCCATGGTCGTGGCGGTCGACTTGATGGCGCCCGTCAGCGGGAAGCAGCCCAGCGTGCGGAAGCGGATGAAATCCTCCTGCTTCGTCTCGCCGGGCAACAGTTCCAGCCTTGGATCGGAGGCTGCGATCAGCATGCCGTCGCGCTCGACAAAGGGGCGCTTGGCGGCAAAATAGAGCGGCACGATCGGGATGTTTTCCGCCTGGATGTACCGCCAGATATCGACCTCGGTCCAATTCGACAGCGGGAAGGCGCGCACGCTCTCGCCACTGCGGATCTGGCCGTTATAGATGTTCCAGAGTTCCGGGCGCTGGTTGCGCGGATCCCAGCGGTGGTCTGGCGTGCGGAAGGAATAGATGCGCTCCTTGGCGCGGGAGGCTTCCTCGTCGCGCCGCGCGCCGCCGAAGGCCGCGTCGAACTTGCCGGCGTCGAGCGCATTGCGCAGCGCTTCCGTCTTCATGATGTCGGTGTAGCGCGCCGAGCCGTAGGTGAACGGCGTGATGTTCTCCGCCTCGCCGCGCGGGTTTTTGTACTCGATCAGGTCGAGATCGTAGTCCTTCACGATCTGGTCGCGGAAGGTGATCATCTCCGCGAACTTCCAGCCGGTGTTGACGTGCAAGAGCGGGAAGGGGACGCGGCCGGGATAAAAGGCCTTGCGCGCCAGGTGCAGCAGCACGGAGCTATCCTTGCCGATCGAGTAGAGCATCACGGGGCGCTCGAACTCGGCCGCAACCTCGCGGAAGATATGGATGGATTCGTTTTCGAGCGCCTTCAGATGCGGATCGAGCGGCGGACGTGTGCTCTGCGGATTGCTGAGTTCCGTATCCGGACGGTTATCGGACATGTCTTACTCCAGACGTCGCTCATTCCAGGCCGGACAGCCGGAACGCAATTTCATGTGATCTTCGGGGAGCGGCGACGACAGCCGCGCTTCGGTCCCGAATTCGGGTTACTGTCGGGCCGGGATTGCCGAAGCTTCTTCGGCAACATGCAGACCGCATTCGCGCTTCTCGTCCTGCTCCCACCACCAGCGGCCGGCCCGTTCGGGCTCGCCCGGCTTGATGGCCCTTGTGCAGGGCTCGCAGCCGATCGAGGGGTAGCCGCGGGCGTGAAGCGGGTTAACCGGTACACCGTTATCGGCCACGTATCCACGGATTGTGTCAATATCCCAATCGGCCAGCGGGTTCACCTTCAGCAGATGCCGTACGGCATCATACTCCACAAAGGGGGTGTCCGATCGGTTGGAGGACTGGCCGCGACGCAGTCCGGTGATCCAGATGGTTGCCCCATGGAGTGCGCGCGCAAGCGGCTTCAGCTTGCGCACGCCACAACAGGCATGCCTGGCTTCGACGCTTTCATAAAAGCCGTTCAGCCCGTACTTCGCGGCATAGGCGTCGATATCGGCCTGCTCCGGCTCGTAGCGGTGGATATGAATGTCGTACTGCTTTTCCGTCTCGTCGATCAGATTGAGCGTTTCGGGAAAAAGCCGGCCGGTCTGCAGCGTCGCCACGTCGATCGGCAGGCGATGATTGCCGATCTCGGCAGTGATCACCTGATCCTCGATGCCGAGAGAGGTTGTGAACACCACGCGTCCGCCGAGCCCGGAGACGAACGACAGGCGTTCGGCCAGGCTCAAGCTAGCAAGTTTCGCGTTCAGCGTTTCCGCTTCTTCGATTGTATGGGCAACAGTCATGGGAATCCTGTCCTTGATGTTGGCCGGAGTATCGCAGGTCAGGAAAGGAACGGACAGAAACGGGCATTTCGAATGCGGGGTCGAAAGGAGCAAATATCTCTCCCGGGCCGCTGCAATGCAGAAAAGCAGCTGCGTCGCAAAGCAGGCGCAACCTCGAAACTTTAATGTCTACAGATTTAGTAGGCTTACACGGAGCCTGTCAATTGGAAATGTGAATTGATGGCTTGTCGACTGCGAAAGGGACGCGTTTTCACCTAGTGTGGACACAGGTTCGCCGGAGGGTTCAGCAAAAACCGGAAACGAGCGAAACACCTTGCGGTGCAAGGCATTTGCCGCCCTGTTCAAGTTCGGTTCATGCGGCGCATGTCATGAAGGGTGAAACAAGGATTCGGGTGGAATGCGCTTGCGTTCCGTCATGTGTGTGTCGACGGTCGAAAATGATTACGCAAAAAGCAAAATACGCGCTGAGAGCGCTGACGGTTCTGGCCGACGCCGACGCCGGCGAACCGGTGATGATCTCCGACATCGCGGCGCAGCAGAAGATCCCGAAGAAGTTCCTCGAGCAAATCCTTCTCGACCTCAAGCACCAGGGAATCGTTGCCAGCCGCCGCGGCAAGCAGGGCGGCTACCTGCTTCTGAAGCCGGCCGACATGATTACCTTCGGCGAAGTGCTGCGCATCATCGACGGCCCGATCGCCCCGCTTCCCTGCCTGTCGATTACCGCCTACCGCAAGTGCGATGATTGCGACGGTGAGCAGAACTGCGAGATCCGCCACGTCTTCGCCAAGGTCGCCGACGCCACTCGCAAGGTGCTGTTCTCGACGACGATCGCCGACGCCGTTGCGCCGGCGCGCGGTGCCGAGGTCACGAGGCTGCTGGCTTGAGGGCCGGCAGGTAACTTATTGGGCCGGCTCTTCCTGATGTGACGCCTTCTCCGCCGCGCGGCGCGCCCGGATCGCGGCTGCGATGAACACGCGCGACAGGCCGTGATAGAGTGGCTCGCGCGACAGGAAGCGAGATGTCACGTAGCCGATCATCGACACCGCCATGATCGGGATCACGGCCTCATGGTCACCGGTCATCTCCAGGATAATCACGAAAGCCGTCATCGGCGCCTGCACGACGCCCGCGAAATAGCCGGCCATGCCGAGGATCGCGGCAAGCGCGATGCTGCTGCCGATCAGCGAGCCGACCGTGCTGCCGAAACCGGCGCCGACGGCGAGCGACGGCGCGAAGATGCCTCCGGGAATTCCCGATATCATCGACAGGAAGCTCGCGAACAGTTTCTCCACGAAGAAGAACAAGGGCAACGGATGCCCTTCGACGGCACCGCGCGCCTGCTCGTAACCCGTGCCGAACGTGTTGCCACCGGAGGCGATGCCGATGACGGCAATCGCAAGGCCGCAGCCGCCTGCAAGGCACAGCATGCGTTTCAAGGGTTGCGGCTGGGCCCAGCGACGCACGCGCTGGCCGACATGGAGTGCAAGGCCGCTGAAGCCGGCGCCGAGCGCCCCGCCGCCGACGCCGCAGATGAGCACGAGGCTCCAGTCGGTCAGATGCATCGGCGCGACGGAGGTGGAACCGAAATAGTTGTAGCTGCCCGACAGCCCGAGTGCTGCTAGGCCGGATAGGATTACCGCCGTCAACACCAGCCCGTTCGACCGGGACTCATAGGTGCGGCTCATCTCCTCGATCGCGAAGACGATGCCGGCGAGCGGGGTGTTGAATGCGGCGGCGATGCCGGCGGCCGAGCCCGCCAGGATCAGGCCGCGCGCTTGCGCCATGCCGCCGAAGCGGGCGACGGCGAGCATGATCGATGCTCCGACCTGCACCGTCGGCCCTTCGCGGCCGATCGATGCGCCGGAGAAGAGCCCGAGCACGGTGAGCAGGATCTTGCCGCCGGCGATCCTGAGCGACAGGAGCCGCGTGCGGTCGGCCTCCTCATGCAGGTGACGCGCCGCGATCGCCTGCGTAATGCCGCTCCCCTGCGAATTCGGAAACAGCTTAGCCGCCAGATAGGCGGACAGCACGAAACCGACCGGCGTGATGACCAGCGGTAAGAGAAACGACCAGCGCCCTGACGTCGTCACCGCCGCGAATGCCTTCTGAGCCATGTCGGCAAGCTCCGCGAAGGCGACGCTGATCAACCCGATCGCCAGCGCTCCGCACCAGAAAACCAGCCGCGGACGCCAGAGTGAGAACGAGCCCCGAAACACGCGCGAGCGGCGGATGAGCTTGGATTTGCGGTAGAGAGGGGGCATGTCGGTCACTTGGGATGGGGATGGGATAAGGGGGCACCGGTCTTATCTGCCCCGTGGCCGATGTTTGCAAGTCCTGCTGAATATGCGGGTGAGGTTGTCATTTATCGATATATGATATACATAGATGATATCTATGAGATGTGGTTTAAGAGTATCCAATGAGAATCCTTGTCGACCTCGGTGAAGATGATCTTCGAGCTCTTGATGCGATCGCCGCAGCCAAGAACGTCTCCCGTGCCTCCCTCATTCGCAAGGCGGTCAGCGGGTTGCTTGAGCAAGACGCGCCACGTGATCGTAACGAGGCCTTTGGGCTATGGGGTAACCGGCAGGTCGATGGTCTTGCCTATCAGGAGGAGATCAGGGGCGAATGGTGAAGCCCCTGTTCGACACCAATATCCTCATCGATCACCTGAACGCCGTTCCTCAGGCTGCCGAAGAAATTGATCGCTACGACAGCGCGGCGATCAGTATTATCACCTGGATGGAGGTGTTGGCGGGTGCTCGTCACGACGTTGCCGACGCCACCCGACGTTTCCTGGCCGGTTTTCACGTGATCCCGCTCGAGACATCCATCGCGGAAAGAGCTGTCGAGATCAGGCAGAGATACCGCATCAAGCTCCCGGACGCGATAATCTGGGCGACCGCCGAGACGAATGCGATGCTGCTCGTCACCCGCAACAGCAAGGACTTTCCGGCAGACGCACCCGGGGTGCGGCTGCCTTATGTGATCTAACCCCTACCGGTCGCTCGCTTCCCAGCGCGGATTGATCCACGGCTCCTGATTGGAGCGTGGTAGCGGCTGCTTGCCGAGGATGTGATCGGCGGCCTTCTCGCCGGTCATGATCGACGGGCCGTTGAGGTTGCCGTAGGTCACGTGCGGGAAGATCGAACTGTCGGCGACGCGCAGGCCATCGACGCCGATGACCCGCGTTTCCGGATCGACCACCGCCATCGGGTCGTCCTTGGCGCCCATCTTGGCTGTGCCGCAGGGATGATAGGCGCTTTCCAGGTGCTCGCGCAGGAAGGCGTCGATCTGATCGTCGGTCTGTACGCTGTCGCCCGGCTGGATCTCGGCGCCGCGATACTGGTCGAAGGCCTGCTGGCCGAAGATCTCGCGGGTGAGCCGCACGCAGTGGCGGAACTTCTCCCAATCCTCGGGATGGCTCATGTAGTTGAAGCGGATGACAGGATCGGCCTTGGGGTCTGCCGACGCGAGCGTCACGTTGCCGCGCGATTTCGACAGGTTGTAACCCACATGCACCTGGAAGCCGTGGCTCTTTGCCGCCGCCTTGCCGTCATAGCTGATCGCCACCGGCAGGAAGTGATACTGGATATCCGGCTGCTTGACCCCGGGGGCCGAGCGCAGGAAGGCGCAGGCCTCGAACTGGTTGGAGGTGCCGAGACCGGACTTGGTGAACATCCACTGCGCGCCGGCGACCCCCTGCCAGAACCAGGGTAGCCAGGAATAGAGCGACACCGGCTTGGTCGAGACCTGCTGGAAATAGAATTCCATGTGGTCCTGCAGGTTGGCGCCGACGCCCGGCCGGTCCGCCTTCACCTCGATCCCCATCTCCTTCAGATGCTTAGCCGGACCTATGCCCGACAGCATCAGGAGCTTCGGCGAATTGAACGACGAGGCCGAGACGATCACCTCGCGGTTCGCCTTGACCACCTCGACCTTGCCGCCGCGCTCGATCTCGACGCCGACAGCCCGGCCGTTCTCGATCACCACCTTGCGGGCGAGACCGTAGACGAGGTCCACATTGGCCCGCTTCAGCGCCGGCTTCAGATAAGCCGATGCGGCCGACCAGCGCCGGCCCTGATAGATCGTCTGCTCCATCAACCCGAAGCCTTCCTGCTTCGAGCCGTTATAGTCGTCGGTGGCCTCGAAACCCGCCTGCTTGCCGGCCTCGATGAAGGCGTGGAAAAGCGGGTTGCGGAAGCCGCCGCGCTGCACGTGCAGCGGCCCGTCGGTCCCGCGCCAGCCCTCTTCGCCGCCGTGGCTGTGTTCCATCCGCTTGAAATAGGGGAGCACGTCGGCATAGGCCCAGCCATTGGCGCCAAGCGCCTCCCAGCGGTTGTAGTCCTCGGCGTGCCCGCGCACATAGACCATGCCGTTGATCGACGATGAGCCGCCGATCACCTTGCCGCGCGGCGCGGTGATGCGCCGGTTGTTGAGAGCAGGCTCGGGCTCTGAGAGATAGCCCCAATTGTAGCGCTTCATGCTCATCGGCCAGGCAAGAGCCGCCGGCATCTGGATAAACGGCCCGAAATCCGACCCGCCCGCCTCGATGACGATAACGCTGTTCTTGCCGTCTTCGGAGAGACGATAGGCAAGCGCCGAGCCCGCCGAGCCGGAACCGATGATGACGAAATCTGCCTGCTGCATGATGAGTTCCATAGCTCGTGGTGTCGTGTCTAAGACCCCGCCCCAACCCCTCCCCACAAGGGGGAGAGGCTTAACCCGCCGCGCTCTTCGGCCCGTTCCAGCGCTGAGCGGTTGCGGCAATCTAGCCCCTCCCCCTTGTGGGGAGGGGTTGGGGAGGGGTCTCTATTTTAAAGTCTCAGTAAGGCGCCTGCACCGGCCCCATGCCGACATAAACCGTCTTCAGCTCCGAATAATGCTCCAGCGCCGCCAGCGAGTTCTCGCGGCCGAAGCCGGATTGCTTGGAGCCGCCGAAGGGGATCTCGACGGGGCAGAGGTTGTAGGTGTTGATCCAGAGCGTCCCGGCCTGGAGTTGGTCGACGACGCGGTGGGCGCGGGTAAGGTCGGCGCTGAAGACGCCCGCGGAGAGGCCGAATTCTGTGGCGTTGGCGCGCTTTATCACCTCCGCCTCGTCGTCGAAATCGAGCACGCACATGACCGGTCCGAAGATCTCCTCGCGGGCGATGGTCATGCCGTCGGTCACGTCGGAAAACACGGTCGGCTGCACGTAATAGCCTTCACCCGAGACATTGTTCGGAATTCCGCCGCCGGTCAAAAGCGTCGCGCCCTCGGCCTTGCCCTGGTCGATATAGCCGAGCACCTTGTCGCGCTGCGCCTTCGAAACCATCGGACCGACCTGCGTCGCCTGATCCATGGGGTCGCCGATCACCATCGCCTCGGTGCGCGCCTTCAGCCGCTTCAGGAATTCGCCCTTGATGTCCTTCTGCACGAACACGCGTGTGCCGTTGGAGCAGACCTGGCCGGTCGAATAGAAATTGCCGAGCATGGCACCGCCGACCGCACTGTCGATATCGGCGTCCTCAAAGACGATCAGCGGTGATTTCCCGCCGAGCTCCATCGTCACATGCTTGAGATTGCCGGCCGCCGCCGCGGCCACCTTGCGACCTGTCGGGACCGAACCCGTCAGCGATACCTTGGCGACGTCGGGGTGGTTGACGAGCAGGGGCCCGGTGTCGCGGTCGCCCTGGATGACGTTGTAGAGCCCCTTGGGAAGGCCCGCCTCGATCAGGATTTCGGCGATCTTCAGGGCGCCGAGCGGCGTGTTTTCCGACGGCTTGAACACCATGGCGTTGCCGGCGGCCAGCGCCGGTGCTCCCTTCCAGCAGGCAATCTGCTGCGGATAGTTCCAGGCGCCGATGCCGACGCAGACGCCGAGCGGCACGCGCTTGGTGTAGGCGAAATCGCCGCCGAGCGGGATGTAGGAGCCGTTGAGGCCGGCCGCGATGACGCCGCCGAAGAACTCGAAGCTGTCGGCGCCCGAGGTCGGATCGGCGACGATCGTCTCCTGGATCGGCTTGCCGGTGTCGAGCGTTTCGAGTTCCGAGAGCTCGCGGTTGCGCACGCGCATGATGTCGGCGGCGCGCTTGAGGATACGGCCGCGCGCCGTCGGGCTCATCGCCGCCCATTCCGGCTGCGCGCGCTTGGCCGCGGCGATGGCCTTTTCGACGATCGCGGGTGTTGCCGCATGCAGGCGCGCGATCACCTCGCCGGTCGCCGGATAGAGGCTTTCGATCACGCTGCCGGCGGCATCCTCGACATATTCGCCGTCGATGAAATGCGAGGCTTTCGGCTGGGCTTTCAGGGTCACGGTGTCAGTCCTCTTTGGAATGCGGCGCCAGCGCCGAGCTGATGTAATCTTCGGTAAGCGATATCGAGGCCTCAATGCTCACGGGAACCGATCTCAGACTTTGCCTGATGTAGAGCCCGTCGATCATCGCGGCCGCGCCTTCGGCGATGCGTTCCGCGGCATCGGCGGGGCAAAGCCGTCTGAGGTCGGCAAGCAGGTTGGAGCGCAGCCGCCGCGCATAGATCACCAGGAAGCGGCGCGTCTCTTCCGAACGCTGCGCCTCGGCGTAAAAGGCAAGCCAGGCCGCGATCGTCTCCGGCGCGAACTGGTCGGCCTGGAAGTTGACACGGATGATCGCCGACAGCCGGGTGCGCGGCGTGTCGGCTCTTTTCAGCGCCTTCACGCTGTCGTCGCGCAGCTGCCTTAGAAGAAAGCGGATGGTCTCGATGAGAAGCCGGTCCTTGCTGCCGAAATAGTGGTGCGCCAGGGCAGGCGAGACGCCGGCGCGCCGGGCGATCTCCGACATGGTCACGGTCAGCGAGCCGCGATCGCCGATGACGCTCAGCGCCGCGTCGACAAGCGCCTTGCGACGCACAGGTTCCATTCCGACTTTCGGCATACGGGCAGCTCCGATGTTGGTTCATCATATTTTTGATTGACTGATCAATCAATAAAAATCTGTCATATGCTTCGCAGGCTATATTTCCTTTTACTTTTCAACTGTTGACTCATATCCTGACGGCAACCGGGAGGTGCATGATGACCGACGTTCCAAGAGAAATGTCCTTTTCGTCCCTGCAGTCCAAATGGGTCTGGTTTGTCGCCTTGGGCGTGCTGCTGCTGGTCTGCGGCGTCATCGCCGCCGCCAACGTTTTCATGGCCACCGTCGTATCGGTGTTTTACGTCGGCATGCTGATGCTGGCGGGCGGGGTGGTCTATCTCATCCACGCATTCCAGGTGCGCACCTGGAACCAGGTTCTCTTCTGGGCGCTGAGCGGCGTGCTGTACGTCCTGGCCGGCGTCTTTGCCTTCATGAACCCCATCCTGGCTTCGGCGGCGTTGACGCTATTCCTGTCGATCGCGCTGCTGATTGCCGGCATCTTCCGCCTCTGGGTGGGCATGCGCATGCGCCCGACGAAGGGCTGGGGCTGGGTCGTCGCCAGCGGTCTCATCACCGCGCTCGCGGGCTTCGTCATCGCGCTCGGCTGGCCCGTTAACAGCCTGTGGATCCTCGGTCTTTTCCTTGCCGTGGACCTGCTGATCCAGGGCTGGACGATGCTCGCGTTCGGCCTTGCATTGCGCAGCTAATTTGTCCTCGCAATTCACAGCCGCGTCTCACGCTTTGTTTCTTTTTTGACAAGAGCGTGAGTGAGGGCTAAAATTCGGCCCCATAAAAGGCAACCGAACAGCCGGCAACGAGGCCGGCACGCGTCGGAATAATCACCCGCCCCAACAGGACACATGTCTGTCCAAAGAGGTACAGGGAGGACTATCATATGCCGATGGTAACCGTTTCCATTTCTCCGCTGCAGGCCGCCGATATCCGTACGGCTGTCGATAATGGCGACTATGCGTCCAGCAGCGAAGTCGTGCGTGAAGCATTGCGGCTGTGGGATGCAGCCCGCAAGCTTGACGGCTACAACAGTGGAATGCTCGATCACGATGGCGCGCATCTTGGCGGCAAGTGCGTGGCCGACATGTTCGCCGACCACGAGGCCGAGCATCGCCGGTCCGCCTAAGGCCCGGCTCAACGAAAAGCGATCGGCCATGCCGGTCGCTTTTTAGCGAACTTTCACAAAAGTTTCATACTGGAGAAAGGCTTCATTGACCCTTCTCCCGCAAGGTCCTGCGGAAAAATAATAATCACAGTGGAGAATGGCATGTCCTTGGCTGCCACCGCCGAGCCCGCCCTCGTCCGTCGCTATGCCAGCGATCAGATCGTAACCCTTGCCAAACTCGTCGTCGAAAACGCTTTTCAGCCGATCGTTGAAACCAACACCGGCGTCGCCTTCGGCTATGAATCGCTGATGCGCGGGCAGGACCGCATCGGTTTCAATTCGCCGCTCGAAATTCTCGATGAGGCCCACAGACACGACCAGCTGCTACAGCTGGAGCAGATGGTGGCGAGCCGCGCGCTCGCGAAATTCGCGACGGTTCCCAATTTCGCCAATGCCACGCTGTTTCTCAACCTCGATGTCCGCCTGATCCCCTATGGCGAACGGATCGTCGAAAGCCTGCTGCATCATCTAAAGCTCGCCAGCATCCCGCCATCCTCGATCTGCTTCGAGTTCTCCGAGCGGTTCGACAATACCAGCGTGCCGGAATTCTCGGCGCTGGTCTCGCTGCTGCGTAAGGCCGGTTTCAAGCTGGCGATCGACGATTTCGGTGTCGGCCACGGCGAGATGAAACTGCTCTGCGATTATCCCGTCGATTACCTCAAGGTCGACCGCCACTTCATCGCCGATATCGACGGCAGTCCGCGCAAGCGGCATCTGTTGAAGAACATCGTGCACATCGCCCACGTTCTCGGCACCCGCGTCATCGCCGAGGGTATCGAGACGGAAGCGGAATTCGTCGCCTGTCGCGAATTTGGCGTCGATCTCGTACAGGGCTGGTTCATCTCACGGCCGACCACGCATGTCTCCGAACTGGTGCCGTCCTTTCCGCATCTGCAGGACCTCGGCAAGAGCAAACGCAACAACCAGTCGCTCGACGAAATCCTCATCCGCAAGCAGATCGAGGTGCTGCCCACCGTCTTCGAGAACGACACGATCGACAGCGTCTTCGAAGTCTTCCGCCGCAACCCGCAGCAGGCCTTCTTCCCGGTTCTCAACGCCAATGGCGAGCCGCGCGGCATCCTGCACGAGCGCCACCTGAAGGAATACATCTACCACCCCTTCGGCCGCGATCTCCTGAAGAACAAGGTCTACGAGCGCACCATCTCCAACTTCGTCGAGATGGCGCCGATCGTCGGCCTGGATTCCGATGCCGAGCAGCTGATGGCGATCTTCGCCAATATGGAAGGCAGCAACTGCCTGCTCCTGACCGAGAACATGCGCTACGCCGGCGTCGTGTCGGCCGCCTCGCTCATCAAGGTCATGAACGAGAAGAAGCTGAAGACCGCGCAGGACCAGAACCCGCTGACCGGCCTGCCGGGCAACCATGCCATCCGCGATTTCATGCGCGACGCCAGCCGCGACGGCGATGATGTCAGGCACTTCTGCTACTGTGACTTCGACAACTTCAAGCCGTTCAACGATGCCTACGGCTTCCATCTCGGCGACCACGCCATTTCGCTCTTCGCGGCGCTGATGCGCCGTTATTTCTTCGCCGAACGCCACTTCCTCGGCCATGTCGGCGGCGACGATTTCTTCATCGGCGTGCGCGGCTGGAACAAGGAAGAACTGACGGAGATCCTCGACCGCCTGATCGGCGATTTCCATGAGGATGTGCTGCATCTCTATTCCGATGCCGACCGTGCGGCAGGCCGCATTCGCGGCCACGACCGCGCCGGCGTCGAAGCGCTCTTCCCGCTCATGCGCTGCTCGATCGGCGTGCTGGAATTGCCCGAGGGGCTCGTCATCGACGATATCAGCCGCGTCAGCGCCGCCATCGCGCAGATCAAGGCGGAAGCCAAGGAGAGCGACGAGGGGCTTGTCTTCCATCTTCTGGGCGAGGCGAATTGACGCTCCGGCGCTTCCGGCCTTCTCAAGCCCCGAAAGCTGAACTATCTCCTCTCAGATAGGAACCGAGGAGATCCGTTCATGCCCTTGCCCACGCACATGCGTTTCGTCGATCTGCCACGCTTGGGCGCGCCCGAGGTCATGACGATCGCGACCGGGCCGCTGCCGGTGCCGGGCGAGGGGCAGATCCTTGTCCGCACCGAGGCTATCGGCGTCAACCGGCCCGACGTGGCCCAGCGCCAGGGCAGCTATCCGCCGCCGAAGGACGCCAGCCCGATCCTCGGCCTCGAACTGGCCGGCGAGGTCGCGGCCATCGGCCCCGGCGTTACCGGCTATTCGATCGGTGACAAGGTCTGCGGTCTCGCCAATGGCGGCGCCTATGCCGAATATGGCCTGCTGCCCGCGGGCCAGGCCTTGCCCTATCCCAAGGGCTTCGATGCGGTGAAGGCCGCGGCCCTGCCGGAAAACTATTTTACCGTCTGGGCCAACCTCTTCCAGATGGCCGGCCTTACAGAGGGGGAAACCGTGCTCATCCACGGCGGCTCCAGCGGCATCGGCACGACGGCCATCCAGCTTGCCCGCGCCTTCGGCGCCGAGGTCTTCACGACCGCCGGTTCCACCGAGAAATGCGAAGCCTGCGTCAAGCTTGGGGCCAAGCGCGCCATCAACTACAAGACCGAGGATTTCGCCGAGATCGTCAAGGCGGAGACCGGGGAGGGTGTCGATATCATCCTGGACATGATCGGCGCCGCTTATTTCGAAAAGAACCTCGCCTCGCTCGCGAGGGATGGCTGCCTCTCCATCATCGCCTTTCTCGGCGGTGCGGTGGCCGAAAAGGTCAACCTGGCGCCGATCATGGTCAAGCGCCTGACCGTCACCGGCTCGACGCTGCGTCCGCGCACCGGGGAGGAGAAGCGCGCCATTCGCGACGATCTCCTCTCGCACGTCTGGCCGCTGTTAGACGAGGGCAAGGTTGCCCCTGTCATCCATCAGACCTTCGCCTTCGAAGATGTCGTCGCCGCCCATCGCCTGATGGAGACGAGCAACCACATCGGCAAGATCATGCTGCGTCTCTGACGATCAGGCTGCCGCCGGCTCTTGCGTCTTGTTGCCGGCGGTCTGGATCGACAGCGAGATCAGGATCGTCACGATCCCCGGCAACGCCATCAGCACGAATAGCCAGTGTGCGGCCGATATTCCGCCGGCGATGCCATCAGGCGCAAGCAGGCCGGTGCTGTTGACGATGACGCCCGCGAAAGCCGCGCCGAATGCGCTGCCGAGCGACTGAACGGTGGTGATTGCCGCCGAAGCCTTGTCCTGCTCCGAGGTGGCGACGATGCGAAGCACCTTGGTCACCAGATGTGCCCAGCCGAGCCCGACTCCGAACCCCATCAGAAACATGAATATGACGGCGGGCGCGAGCAGCACGAGGCTGCCGGCCTGGTTGTCCCGCGCCAGAAAGATCGCCAGCGCCGCGACCGCAATCGTTTCGACCACGCAGCCGGCGACGATCGCGCGGCCGGCGCGCCTGCCCGAAAGCGAGGCGCTGAGGAACGCGGCTGCCGTCCAGCCGAGCGCCACGAGCGCTGTGAGATAGCCCGATTCCAGGGGGCTGACACCGTGCAGCGACTGCAGGAAATAGGGAATGTAGATGTCGCTGGTCAGCACCAGCATCAGCAGGAACATCGTCAGATAGACCCGGGCGATCGGCATGCCAAAGGTGACGGCGCCTGATGGCAGCAGGCGGTTTTCACTCCGTCGTTCGATCCCGAGCATGGCAAGCACGGCGACAAGCGATGCCGCGACCAGCAGCGCCTTCGACTGCGTGGCCTCGATCGTGCCGGCGATGCTGACCAGAAGCACGGCAGCGAGCAACAGCCCGATCTGCGTGATCGGCGTGCGGCCGGGAGCCCGGTCGTCATGCGCGGAGGGAAGAAGCAGGGGTGCCAGTACGGCCATGAGTACACTAACCGGAACAATCAGCATGAAGGCATGTCGCCAGGCGCTTCCATCGGAGAACAGGCCGCCGAGGCTCGGGCCGAGCAGCGTCGCCACGCCCCAGATCGCGGCGTAGAGCGTCGAAGCCTTGCGCCACAGATGCTCGGGATAGGCAAAGCGGATGAAGGCATAGGCAAGCCCGCCCAAAGCGCCAGCCCCGAACCCCTGCACGGCGCGTCCGGCCAGAATGACCGGCATGGAGGGCGCCAGCGCGCAGATCAGGCTGCCGGCGGCAAACATCAGCGCGCCGGCCACGTAAACCGTGCGCAGGCCGATCCCGCGCGGTCGCATGGCGACGAAGATGGAGCCGAGCACAGCGGAAGCGACGAAAAGCGTCGTCACCCAGGAGAGCAGTTCCAGCCCGCCGATATCGCGCACGATCGATGGCGCGATGGTCGCCATGATGTAGGCTTCGACCGCATAGAGCGTCACGCCGCCGCCGAGCATCAGCGTGGCGGCCAGAACCGGCCTGGAAAAGAGATGAAAGACGGAGGAGCGCTCCGTCGCGACGTCATCGATGCTGCTCATGCGGAATGCCTTGAATGTTTCCTGGAGAGTCTTTTGCAAGTTATAACGCAGCACGCAGCCGGGCACGGTTAGGCCGTTTGCCGGGAGGTTCGCGGGGTTCGTTCGAGAAACAGCAGCAGCCCGATCGAGCCAAGCCCGATCGCAGCCGCGAAGATCGCCGTGCCGGAATAGCCGGTGAAGCCGGTACCGATAGCGAAGACCGACGCGCTCAAGCCGTTGGCGATGAAGGTGTTGACCGAGATCAGCGAGCTCCCAAGCCCCGGTCGATCGGCGATCAGGTCTTGCAGGTAGGTGATGGGAACGCTGAGGATCGCCGCCGCGCCGCAGGCATTGATCGGCACCAGTGCGTAGATCTGCCAGGGCGCCGAGGCGAATCCGAGAAGGACCAGATAGAGACAGTAGATCGTGGCCCCGAACGCCAGCACATGTACGCTGCGAAACCGCCGCTGCAGCCCGCCCCACATCATCATGAAGGGCATCTCCAGGAAGGCGACGAGGCCTGCCATGAAGCCGACATCGACGACGCTGCCGCCGGCCGAGTGTGTGATGATCAGCGGCGACACCACCGAGCTCACGCGCTGCAGTCCGAGAAGCGAGGCGATGATGCCGATCCGCGCCAGCACATGCGGTGACAGCAGCCGGCCGAGCGACGAAAAGAACCCGATATGTACGGGCGGCGGCCCCTCGCGTTTCGGCGCCGGCTTGGCGACGAACAGGTAGAGAGAGAAGCAGACGAGGCTCGCAAGGCCGGCGATCCCATAGGCTGGCATCATCGATTGCGAATGGATGAGATAGAGCCCGATCAGCCCCGGCGCCAGCGCCCACGAACCGGAGAACAGGGCGCGCACGGTCGAGGTTATCGCCGCCGCCTGTCCCCGGTCCATGGTGTTCGTCGTGGTACGGATGCTGGCGAACAGGATCGAATAGGTGGAATTGCTGATGGGAATGAGCACCAACATCGAGAACACGAAGACGGCCGCCGTGCGGAACTCGTAGATCATGCCGAAACCCAGCATGCCCGAGATCGACAGCGCAAGGACCAGCGGGCGCCGGTCGCTAAGCTTGTCGGACCAGATGCCGAGCGTAAGGCTGGTGCAGACATTGACCGCCGCCGCCAGGAAGATCAGCCCGGAATAGGCCCGGTCCGAAAGCCCGAGCTCGTTGATCCCGATGATCGACTGATACGGCATCGTCGACGCATAGGTGAAGGCAAGCGCGATCAGCGTCAGCGTCGGAATACGGATCCTGACGTCGCGGAGGATGGAAGAAAAAGCGGATGGCATGGCGTGATTCCCTATGCCCCAGCTATAAATCAGTAGTGTGCTTTCGAATAAGCAAAGTTTGTGATGGCGCAGGTCAAATCGCGTGATGAGTGGTCGGATTTCGTGATTGCCGGCTCTACAGCCCAATCCGCCCGAATGCCGGGATCTTGACTCCCGGATTGGCGACATCGACACCCGCGACCAGTCCCATGAAATGCACCTCGAAGCCGCTGCGCGCGCCGGCGGCGATGCCGACGAGCCCGTAGAGCGTCGCGTGCATGTCGCGGCCATCGGCATCGACCTCGAACATCCGGCCATCCGTCAGGAAATCGCGGCCCACGGCATCGGGCGGCAGCACCGCGCCGAGGTCGGGCACCGCCCTCAGCACATGGGCGACGAAGCTGTTGGAATTCGGGCCGGGATAGATTCTGTAGTCGCCGACGCCGGAATAGGGGTAGGACTGGATCGCGCTCTCGACGGCGGGAATGAGCCGGGTTGCCTCGGCCCCCTTGATCCCGCGCACGATGCGTGGCCGGTTCGAATACCAGTAGGCATCCGCCACGTAGTTGTTGCGGCGGATCGGCGAACCCCAGCCGACCTTGTCGTAGCGGTTATAGGCGGTATCGCCAGAAGCCTTCGTCACGATCCAGGAATGGCTGGCGACGGCGCCTTTCAGCCCGCCGGTGCTCGCCGACATGATGTAGATCGCCGCCTCGCTATCCGCATCCGCTTTCGGCAGCACGCCCGCGGTGCCCCAATCGGCCTCGCGCCAGCTCTTCGGATGCTCCTGCAGCGACCACCAGCCGGCGGCCGCAAGCGCGGGAAGGATGTAGATGACGAGAATGAGGAGCAGGAGCCGTTTGAGATGACGCATGGAAACGCCGGTGACCTTCCGATGGCGGGGTTGCGGGTGGACCATTCACGGCCAGGGTGGCGCAATTGAGCCTTCTTTCCGGGGTTGCTTTATCACGCCCATCCTCTAAGGCTGGCAGCCTCTCAGAACAGCAGGAAACCCGCCATGAACAATCCCGTTACCGTCGAAGTCACCCGTGGCGCGCTCGTCGAAAGCCGGCATCGCGGATCGGTGATTGCGGTCGATGGCGACGGCACGGTCGTGTTCTCGCTGGGCGATGTCGATGCCGGCGTCTTTCCGCGCTCGGCATGCAAGGCCATGCAGGCGCTGCCGCTGGTCGAAGGCGGGGCGGCGGATGCCTATGGCTTCGGCAACAGGGAGCTTGCGCTCGCCTGTTCCTCGCACAATGGCGAGGAGGAGCACGTTGCGCTCGCCGCTTCCATGCTGGCCCGCGCCGGTCGTGACGTCGAAACGCTGGAATGCGGCGCCCACTGGTCGTCGAGCCAGAAGGTGCTGATCAGGCAGGTCCGCAGCATGGACAAGCCGACGGCCCTTCACAACAATTGCTCCGGCAAGCATGCGGGCTTCGTCTGCACCTGCTGCCATGGCGGCATCGATCCAAAGGGCTATGTCGGCTATGATCACCCGTTGCAGCAGGAGATCCGCGGCGCGATGGAAAACCTCACCGGCGCCGTGCTCGGCCACGACAATTGCGGCACCGACGGCTGCTCGATCCCGACCTACGCCGTTCCGCTGCGCGGCCTCGCGCACGGCTTCGCGAAGATGGCGACCGGGGCCGGCCTCGAGCCGCTGCGCGCCAAGGCCTCGCGTCGTCTGATCGAGGCCTGCATGGCCGAACCCTTCTATGTCGCCGGCACCGGCCGCGCCTGCACGGCGCTGATGCAGGTCGCACCCGGCCGCATCTTCGCCAAGACGGGCGCCGAGGGTGTCTTCTGCGCCGCCGTTCCCGAGCAGGGCATCGCCATCGCACTGAAGTGCGACGACGGCCATTCGCGCGCCGCCGAGGTGATGGTCGCCGCCACGCTCGCCCGCTTCTTCGAGAAGGACAGCGAGATTCGCGCCGCCCTGGAGGCCATGGCCACCGTGAGCATGCGCAATTGGAACGGCATCCATGTCGGCGACGTTCGCGCTGCGGCTGTGCTGGCAGCATAGGTCGTGCCGAAATGATGCATTTCGGTGATGAAATGTAGAATTAACTAATGCATGCGAAACTAAGCTCCGCGACAACGCATGCGGTTCTTCTGATTTAAGGTACGCTTGGCACAGTATATCGAACGCCATGAGGGCAGGATATGTTTGCAGGCCGCTATCTCTGGTGGATGCTGATCGCGATCGCGGTCTTCCTGTTCTTCACCATGTGCTTCGATTACGTGACCTGGCTGAGCGTCGTCATCTCCGGCTGCACTCGCGTTGCCGGTTCCTGCGGACCGCTGATCTTGACCATGTCGGGCTCGATGAAACCTTCCGGCGTCTATCTCGCCGGCGGCATCATCCTCGTCGTCACCTTCGCGCGCATCCACTATATTGGGTTGAACTGGTTATGGGCGCTGGTCGCCGCCGTCTGGTTCGTGGCATCCGCGCCGTTCCCGTTGCTTCTGGCGAGCGGCTGGACCGGCCAGCTGAAGCCACAGGCCGTGCTCGAAGCGCTGCCGGTCTCGTTCCTGTTTCTCGTCACCTTCTGCATCTACATCTGCTCCGCCTTCGAGGAGAGCGGTACCAAACCATTCGGTGCCTGGCGGCCGGTGCGCCTGGCGGCGCATCTTTCGGCCATCTATTGCGCGCTGCTGGCACTCGCCGAGACCTCCGCCTTCGCGACGATCCCCAGCCGCATGCTGGGAGAGCCCGGTTTGACGGCAGTCGTCGCCGGCCTGCAACCGGGCCTTCAGGATATCCTGACGCTCGGTTCCAACGACCGTATGCTGGCGCTGATCGCCTTGGGGATCTTCGTCGGCTGCATAGCGCTCAGTATCCTGCAGGAACACCGCGACGCCCTGCATGCCCGTTTCGTTCAGCCGATCATGCTTCGCGGATCGCGACATTGAGGTCACGATAGGGCACAAGCGCCGTCGGCCTGTCCGTCGCGACGATCAGGCCCGAGATATCGGCGATCGGCAGCACGTGGCAGGCGGAGACACGATCGAGCTTCTCTTCCGTCAGCAGCACATGCGTTTCCGCCGCACAGCTGGCGATATGTCGCTTGATCGCCGCCTCCTCGAAATCGCCGGTCGAAAGCCCGTGGACCGGATGCGCCGCCGTCACGCCGAGAAAGAAGATATCCGGCCGAAGCTGCGAGATCGCCGCCATCGCCACGGCGCCGGTCGCCACCATCGAATGTTTGTAGAGCCTGCCGCCGATCAGGATCACCTCGGCGGTCGGGTGATGCTCGAGCTCCGAGGCGATGGTCGGGCTGTGCGTGACAATGGTGACGCCAAAGCCGGTGGGCAGTTGCCGCGCCACCTCAGCCGTCGTCGTTCCGCCGTCGAGAAAGATCATCTGCCCCGGCTGGATCATGCCGGCGGCCTTGGCGCCAAGCTTTTGCTTTGCCTGCGATGCCACCTCGCGCCGCGCCGAGAAATCCGGCAGGGCCGGCGCGATCGGCAGGGCGCCCCCATGCACCCGCTTCAGCAACCCCTCGGCCGCCATCTCCCGGAGATCGCGCCGGATCGTGTCCTCAGACAAGGAGAACTCCTCGGCGACGCGCTTGGCAATCACCTGGCCGTCGCGGCTGAGAATGTCGAGGATGAGCGATTTGCGTTGGGTAGTGAGCATGGCGATTCTGCACGAAAATGGACGAAATGTCACGATACTGCACGAAATGATTCGACAATCAAGAAATATAATGCATTTTCGTGCGACCCCGTGCATGAAGCCGGGAGAGCACAGGAGAATGACCATGTTGATCTTGATTGCAGGCCCCTACAGATCCGGCACCGACGACGATCCCGCCAAGATGGCGGAGAACCTCAGGCGCCTAGAGGAGCCGTCTTATGCATTGTTCCAGGCCGGACACGTGCCGATGATTGGCGAATGGGTGGCGCTGCCGATCTGGCATGCAGCCGGCGGCCAGAATATCGGCGACGATCTCTACGAGGAAATCTTCCACCCCGTCGCCGGCCGCCTGCTGCAATTGTGCGACGGTGTGCTGCGGCTGGAAGGCGCGTCCAAGGGTGCCGACAACGATGTCAGGATCGCCAACGAACGCGGCATCCCTGTCTGGTATCGGCTGGAGGATGTGCCGGGCTGCGCCAGGGCCGCATAGCGCGGAGGCGAGGCCGGTTCGCCGGCCTCGATTCCGGCATGTTCGATCAGCCCGGGCCGCGCTATAAAGCTAACGGAAAAGGGAGATGATCATGCCGACTTTATATTTCGGGAAGGGCAGCTGCGCGCTTGCCAGCCTTATTGCGCTGGAGGAATCCGGCCTGTCGTTCAACGCCCATAAGCTCAACCTCGCCAATGGCGACCAGCGCACGCCCGATTTTCTCAAGATCAACCCCAAGGGTCGCGTTCCCGCGCTGGTCACCAGGCGCGGCACGCTGACCGAAACGCCGGCGATCCTCGCCTATGTCGCGGCGATGGCACCCGAGGCGGGTCTGGCGCCGCTGGACGATCCCTTCGAATTTGCCCGCCTGCAGGCCTTCAACAACTACATCTGCTCGACCGTGCATGTGAACCACGCGCACCGCCCGCGTGGCAGCCGCTGGGCGGATGAACCCGCCGCGCTCGAGGCGATGAAGGCCAAGGTGCCGCAGACCATGACGGAAAGCTTCACGCTGATCGAGGAGACCATGTTCGAAGGCCCTTGGGTCATGGGCGAACGTTATACCGTCGCCGATCCCTATCTCTTCGTCATGACCGACTGGCTCCCAAGCGACGGCGTCGACCCCGCCCGCTTCCCGAAGGTCGCCGCGCACCACGCGCGGATGCTGGAGCGCCCGGCGGTGCAGCGCGCGCTGCAGAGGGAGAAGATCTAGCGGAGCGAACTCTATTGCCGAAATGCAGCCGAAAGCCGTTTCGGCGCGCGAAGCAGCCACGCGCCGATCAGCCTCTCCGTGAGTTCGGCATCGTCGATCTCCTCGGCGCGGAGCGGCATATAAGGCCAGCCCACATAGTGAGCGGTCTGGAAGTAGATGTGCGGCGCCATCTCGATCAGTCGCTCCTTGTCGTCGATCGAGATCGGAATGACCAGCGTCGCCTCGTCCTTGACCGTGACGAACGCCTTGCCCCCGACCTTCAGCGCCGGATTGCCATAGGACGTACCCTCTTCCACGCCCGGCAGGCCAGCCTGCGCGGTCAGTCGCTTCACGCGTGTGAACTGGATGTCGGTACTGTCGGGCATGGCAGTCCTCGCGCCGGTTTGCAGGGATGGTAGCAGGTTTTGGGAGTGCTGAGCGGGTCTTGTTCTCCTCCCGGTCAACGGTCCGATCCTCTCCTGCAACCACGGGATTTCCAAGCGCTGAATGCCTCCGTGATCTCGCGCGGCGGCAAAGATCGCCTCCGTAAAAACCGACATATGCGTGCGCTATTCAGGCTGTTGTCAGGTGAATCGCATCTTCAGCACCTGCGAGATCGAGACGTCTCGGGCAGGTGCGGAGCAGGGGCGAATGACAAGAACTGAACTGGTCAGGTCTCTCTGGCTTCCGTTGGTGGTCGTCATCCTGTTTGCCGCAGCTATTGGTCTGCGGCCGCTGATGCCGATCGATGAGACGAGGTATCTCACCGTTGCGTGGGAGATGTATCTTCGCGGCGGCTGGTTCGATCCGCTGACATTGAATTTCGCTCCCTATCATCACAAGCCGCCATTGCTGTTGTGGCTCATCAACATGTCCTGGGCTGTCTTCGGGAGCAGCCGCTGGGCCGCCACCGTGCCCGTCGTGCTGATGGCGATGGCGAGCGTCTACCTCACGGGGATACTGGCGCGTCTCCTGTTTCCCGTCGAACTCGCCGATCGAAACCGCACGAACCTGATCACGGTCGCCGGTGCGCCCTTCCTGACCTACGGCACGATCATCATGTTCGATGTCACGCTGACCGTCTTCGTCCTCCTGTCGCTGATCGGCGTCGTGCTTTATGCCCGGGAGAGACACTGGCGGCATATTCTCCTGATCGGCGTGGCGTTGGGGCTCGGCGGTTTGACCAAGGGTCCGTTCGCTCCCTTCTGCATCTTCTTCCCGATCCTGCTCGCGCCCTTCTGGGCGAAGCGCCTCGGCAATATCTGGACATGGTATGTCGGCAACGCGCTGGCAGGCGTCATCGCTCTTGCCATCGTGCTTGTCTGGCTGGTTCCGATGCTCGCCCAGGCCGACGGCGATTTCGCCTATTGGCTGCTTTGGAAGCAGACGGTCGGACGGGTGACGGGTGACATCGACGCGCATCTGGCGCCGTTCTATGCCTACCTGCCGCTGCTGCCGGCCATGCTGGTCCCCTGGATCTTTCTTCCGCGCTTCTGGAAGGAGAGCATGAAGCTTCGCGCGCAATTCGCGACAAGCGAGGGCATGCGGTTCCTGATATGCTGGCTTGTGCCGACCTTCATCGGCTTTTGCCTATTTAGCAACAAGCAGCCGCACTATCTGATGCCCTTGGTTCCCGGCGCGATGATCCTTGCGGCGCTCTGCCTGCGAACGATCCCGACGTTGAAACTGGCGCAGACCACGGCCCTGATGGTTGGCCTCTTGGTGGTGGGCCAGGCCGTTGCGGCCGCAACATTCCTGCACCGCTACGATCTGACTGATATGGCGACGTACATCCGGGACAATCCGGAACGCGACTGGGCCTTTGTCACCAATTACCACGGCGAGTTCGGCTTTCTGGCGCGTCTGCAAAGGCCGATTGACGAAGTGCAGCCCGACGAACTCGCCAAATGGTACCAGGATCACCCGAACGGCTACGCCATCATGATCTACCGCGAGCCCGAAGAGGTTTCCGCCTATCTCCGGGTCGCTGATAATCCCTACCGCTCGCGCAACATGGGTGTGTTTGCCCGCGATGTCACCGAGGACAGGATGTCGGTGGCATCAGGGGAGGCGCCCGTGAACAGCGTCGGCCTGCGGTAGTTCGCGGGCACCGCCCGCCCGGTCGCGCCGATGCCCATAGGCCCGGATAAGCGAGGAAATGGGCGGTACCCTGAAGATGTGCCCCTGATCGGATGTCAGACGGGTTCCTGCGACCGCGCCGCCTGCATGGCGAGATAGGCCGGGCGCGACTGGCAGCGCTTGATCCAGGCGGCGATATGGGGATGCGTGTCGAACAGATACTGCTCCGACTGCGCGTAGCGCATGACCTCAGCAAGGTTGAGGTCGGCCACCGTAAAGCGTCCGCCGACCAGATAGTCCGATGTCGCCAGATGCGCGTCGAGCATGGCGAGCGGCTTCTTCAGCGAACGGCAGGATACGGCGATCGTCGCCTGCCCCTCTTCGGTGTTTTCTTTTCCGTTGTCGTAGGTCTGGACCATCCTGACGGTATGCGGCTCCACCTCGTTCGCCGCCCACAGCGTCCACATCGTGATTAAACCGTCTTCCTCGACTGTTTGGCCGGCAAGCTCGCCGCCGTCCTTTCGCGCAAGGTAGAGCGTAATCGCCAGCGACTCGTGCATGACGATGCCGCCGTCCTTGATGCTGGGGATCAGGCCGAGCGGGTTGATTGCCGTAAATTCGGGCGACAGCGTGTTGAGCGGCGCGTCTGCAGCCAGCGGGTTTTCCAGTCGGCGCGCCTGCAACACCGGCACGGAGGTGAACGGAAGGCCGAGTTCTTCCGCCATCCAGTAGACGCGCGAGGCGCGCGAGCGGTAGACGCCATAGATTGTCAGCATGCCGATGTCCCTTGCTTGGCCGATGTGGTGCTTGCTTGAGCGCTCAGACTAGTGGCCGAAGGGCGCCGATGAAAGGGTGGCTCGCTGATGGTTCAATGAAAGCTTTTGATATCAGGCGTTTCGCGGCTCACGAAACGCGGTTGCGCTCGATCGTCAGCTGAGGGTAGGCGGCATCGCCCGCCGCCGCAAGCTCGCCAGTCACCTTCTTCACCCATTCGAAGCCGAGGATCGCGCCATCGGGAGTGTCCTCGAAGACATTGTCGGTGATGACAGCCGATCCGGCGCCCTCGGCGACCGACACCGCGCAGCCGATCCTGGCCTTGCGGATGATGTTGCCCGTCACGACGAGATTGCGCAGATAGGGTCCCCAGCCGAGCTGCAACCCCCAGCGCGGTGCGCCTTCCACGACATTGCCGGAGATCAGCGTGTCGGCCTCCGCCGCGATCCCGATCCCGAAGCCGACGTCGGGCTTATAGGGTCCCTCGAGCGTCAGGTTGCGGATCACGTTGCCGGTCACGCTGGCCAGTCGTCCGCCCTGGTCGAAATTGGCGATCGAGATGCCGTTCGCGGCACCGTCGATCATGTTGTCGGCAACGACGGCGCCCTCGAATTCGAACTCGACATAGATGGCGGTCTCGCCCGAGCGCAGGCACTGGTTGCCCGATATCTGCACGTTGGAGCCGGAATTGGCGCGGATGGCGGTGAAGGCGCAGTCGGAAACGTGGTTGTTCGCCACCATCACGTTGTCGGCGCGGAAGATGTTGATGCCGTTGCCGTTCTGCCCGGTGCCGCCGTCGTTGGCACGGATCCGGTAGACCCGGTTATTGGTCACGATGGCGTTGTCGGTCGCCTTCTTCCAGCGGTGCACGAGAATGCCGCCATTGCCGCAGTCGAACACCGCATTACCGGTCACCGACATCCTATTGGTTTCCACCGCGTAGATGCCGGATTGTCCGGCGCCCGATATGCGGCTGCGTTCGATCCGCCCGCCGCAACGCTCCAGCTGCACGGCATGCTTGCGGCTGCCCAGGATCTCGCAATTGTCGATGACAACCTCGTCGACACCGGTGAACTGTACCAGCGCATTGGCATAGTCGCCGAGCCAGCGATTCTGGCCGTCGATGACGATGTTGGACAGCTCGATGCGCCTGACGTTCTCGGCTGAAAACAGATGCCCGTCGCCGGTGTAGACGATCCGCGAGGCGCCGGGAACGCCTGTGATCCTGGTATTATCGGGCAGCGTCAGATTGGAGACCTTGTATGTCCCCGGCGGCAGGAACATCGGCACGCCTGCCCGCGATGCTTCATTGATCATCCTCTGCAGGCTGACGCTCTTGCGGTCGCCGGCGTCGGGCAAGGTCTTGTATTTCACGGGGTCGATCGAGCCGCGCAGATCCGGCTGCGGGCTTGCCGCGAAGGCGCGCGGCGCGAGAAGGGCTGCGGCCGATGCCGCGGTCAGGCCAAGCATCGCCCGGCGCGTCGAAGTTAACGATTGGTTCTTCATGATCCCGCACACGCAGGAAACGTGCCATCAGATGTATATCGTTTTGAAACAGTGGATATAGTTCGAAAAATCATAGTCTATAATTGTGGGACCGTTTTTGTTCTTTTGTTCATTGTTCAGTTTAAATCTCTGAATGCGAATATAGGCTGGTTCTTGGTGCAATTTTTTTGAGTTCGCTGTTGGGAGCGGCGGGCTGGAGCGGATGATATGAATGAACGGAGTGCGAAACGTCACGGAGACGCGCTGGATGAAGCGGTAGATCGCGTGGTTTCGGCAACCGAAGCGCTGGTGGTCGCGAATGCCGGCAAAGCTTCCGACAGCATCGAAAGCCTCTCCCTCAAGGCCATTCATGAACTTCCTGACTTTTTCTACGTCAAGGATCGTGCCAGCCGTTTCCTCTTCGCGAACGCCACGACGGCGCACAGCCTCGGCTTCTCCAACACGGCCGAACTCTCCGGCAAGTCGGATTTCGATCTGTACGATTTCGAGACGGCGCAGCGCTATTTCGACATCGAGCAGGCCATGATGACATCGGGCGAGCCGCTCATCGATATGGAGGAGGTCACGCCCTCCCGGATCGGGGAAAAGGCGGCTTGCCGGCTGACTTCGAAAATCCCCTTGCGCAATGATCGTGGCGAGATCGTCGGTCTCATCGGCGCCTCCCGGGATATTACCGAGCGGAAGCGTCAGGAAGAACTGCGCCGCCGTCAGGCGGAGCTGCTCGAGATGATCGCCCGCAACGAGCCGCTGGAGACCGTGCTCGAGACGCTTGTCCTGCTGGTGGAAGCGGAGATCGATGACGTCTCGGGTTCGATACTCCTGCTCGACAGCGAGGGCCAAAGGCTTCGGCATGGCGCGGCTCCCCATTTGCCGGGAGCCTACACGCGCATCATCGATGGTATCGCGATCGGCCCGAAAGTCGGTTCCTGTGGTACCGCCGCCTGGCGCGCCGAGCCGGTCATCGTTGAGGACACGCTCAACGACCCGTTGTGGGAGGATTTCCGCAGCGTGGTCGGCGCCTTCGGCTTCCGCTCCTGCTGGTCGATGCCGATCCTGACGGCGCAGTGCAATGTGCTGGGCACCTTCGCGCTCTATTCGAGTGCCGTGCGCGCACCGACCCGCCGCGAGACGGAAATGGTCGCGATCGCGACCCATCTCGCCGGCATCGCCATCGAGCGCAAGCGCGGCGACGAGCGCATTCACTTCATGGCGCATCACGACGATCTCACCGGCCTGCCTAACCGCGCCTTTTTCAAGGAGCGGATGGCAAAGACGCTGCACCAGGCACGCGCGGCCTCTAGAAAGGTCACGGTCGCCTATATCGATGTGAACGGCTTCAAGGAAATAAACGACACTCTCGGCCATGCCGCCGGCGACGAGGTGCTGAAGGAAATCGCGGCCCGGATGGCCAACTGCGTGCGTGCGTCCGATATAGTCGTGCGCCTCGGAGGCGATGAGTTCGTCGTGGTTCTTGTCCACCAGTCTAGACACGATATCGGTATCACCCGTCGCCTGCGCGACCTGCAGAAGGCCATTTCGAAGCCGGTACGGTTTCAGGGACGTGAAATCCCCATTGGTTGCAGCATCGGCGTGGCCGCATTTCCGAACGATGGCGCAACGGCGGAAGAACTTCTGCTCAATGCCGATCGCGCCATGTATAGCGCCAAGCAGCAGGGCCTGCAGGCACCGCTTCACCATTACTCCAGGCAAGACGCGGCGACCGAGTTGCCGGTGAGCGATCAGGAGGAACTGCGGCTCGCCATCGTCCGCGATCAACTGTTGCTCCATTATCAACCGCAGGTCGACGTAGTGACCCGCAAGGTCACCGGCGTAGAGGCGCTCGTACGCTGGGAGCATCCGCAAAAGGGCATGCGCCCGCCGGCCGAATTCATTCCGCTGGCCGAGGAATGTGGCCTGATCATCCCGCTCGGCCTGTGGGTGCTCAACGAGGCCTGCCGGCAGGCGCGTCAATGGCAGGACATGGGCATGCGGCCGGTACGGATCGCCGTCAACGTCTCTGCTCGCCAGTTTACCGACCCCGATTTCGCCCGCCATGTCGTCGAGACCGCGGAGCGCCACAAGCTCGACCTATGCTGGCTCGAACTCGAGCTTACCGAAAGCGTCCTGATGCAGGATGCGGAAAAGGCGCTGGCGATGATGGATGCCCTTCGCCCGCTCGGCGTGCGCTTCTCCATCGACGATTTCGGCGCCGGCTATTCCAGTCTCGCCTCGCTCAAGACCTTTCCCTTCGATCGCCTGAAGATGGACCGCTCGCTGATCGAGGCGCTGCCGTCGGACAAAACCGCGGTTGCCATCGGCCTCGCGGTCATTTCGCTGGCGCAGACCCTGAAGCTCAGCGTCGTCGCCGAGGGCGTGGAAACCGATGCGCAGCTGGAATTCCTGAGCTTCGCCAAATGCGAGGAGGCGCAGGGCTACCGCTTCTCGAAGCCGGTGCCGGCGGATCAGATCCCCGACCTGTTGAAAGCTTAAACCTCAGGCGAAAGCCGGTGTGTTCCGAGATAGGCCGTCAGGAGCCGGACGAGTTCGCTCTCCAGCCCGTCTTCGAAGCCCGGCTCGACATACCCGTCGAGCAGCGTCCGCACCGGGCCGACCAATGCACTGAAGGCAATCGCGCTGGTCATGGCCGGATCGTCGAAGCGGGCGTCGGGCGCGCTTTCGAGCATCGCGGCGATCGCCGAAAGCATCCGCTTGTGCATTTTTTGAACCAGAAGCGGGCCGCCGCGATCGGCCGACACCGCGTAAAGCGCTTTCGATTCCTGCGGGTCGCGCAGCTTGGCGGCGAGGAAGGCCGAAGCGAGGCCCACCGCCATCTCATCGATTGGCTTGCCATTGAACGCGCGGCTTGCACCCTCGATGGCATCGGCGACACCTTCCAGATGCGTTTCCAGGACGGCCGACAGCAGCGCGTCGCGGTTCGGATAATATTGATAGACGCTGCCGACGGACATGCCCGCCCGCTCGGCGATGCGCGTCGTCGTGCAACGGCTCAGCCCCTCCCGCGTTAAAACCTGAATCGCCGCCGTGTGCAGCGCCTCGACGGTAACAGTCGAGCGGGCCTGAACCGGGTTCTTTCTGGGCTTTAGGGCTGCTGTTGCCGTGTCCATGAGAATGCGAATTCCGAAACTGAAGGATCCTTCATATACTTTCCGGCATCCGATAAGGCAAGAAAGCGAAAGCAATGACAAGCATCGAACAGGCAGGCACGTTCAAACTCGGCTCCCGCACGGTCAACCGTCTCGGCTATGGCGCCATGCAGCTCGCCGGCCGCGGCGTCTTCGGCCCGCCCAGGGATCGCGACGCCGCGCTGGCCGTGCTGCGCGAGGCGGTCTCGCTCGGCGTCAACCATATAGACACCAGCGATTTCTACGGACCGCATGTCACCAACCAGATCATCCGCGAGGCGCTGCACCCCTATGCCGACGATCTCACCATCGTCACCAAGATCGGCGCCCGGCGCGGGGCCGATGCCTCCTGGCTGCCCGCCTTCTCGGCCGAGGAACTGGAGCAGGCGGTGCAAGACAATCTCCGCAATCTCGGCCTTGATGCGCTCGATGTCGTTAACCTCCGTATCATGCTTGATGTCCACGGCCCGGCCGAAGGCTCGATCGAGGAGCCGTTGACGGCGCTGGCAGAGCTGCAGCGCAAGGGACTCGTCCGACACATCGGCCTCAGCAACGTCACCGCCACCCAGGTCGCGCAGGCCCGGGGGATCGCCGAGGTCGTATGCGTCCAGAACATGTACAACATCGCCCACCGCAAGGACGAGGCGCTGATCGACAGCCTGGCCAGGGATGGCATCGCCTATGTGCCGTTCTTCCCGCTCGGCGGCTTCTCGCCGCTGCAATCCTCGGCGCTGTCGGATGTCGCGGCGAGCCTCGATGCGACGCCGATGCAGGTGGCGCTGGCCTGGCTGCTGCATCGCTCACCCAACATCCTGCTGATTCCCGGTACATCTTCCGTGGCGCATCTGCGCGAAAACCTGAAGGCGGCCGAGCTGCAATTGTCGGCCGAGGTGATCGCGACGCTCGACGCGATCGGCGCGTGATCCCTTGAACGGTTCCGGTGGCATCCGCGCGGATGCCACTGGCCGTCGCCCGATTTCCCACTATCTCTAAGGGCATGAGACCAGACGCACTGCTCTATCCCGCGCCCGAGGGGCTGTACTGCCCGGAAGGGCGGTTCTACGTCGATCCGGTGCGCCCGGTCGAACGCGCGCTGATCACCCACGGCCATTCCGACCATGCCCGCTCGGGCCACGCCAAAGTGCTCGCCACCCGCCAGACACTCGATATCATGAGGATCCGCTACGGCGACGATTTCTGCCTGAGCGAACAGGCGGCGGCCTTCGGCGAGGAGATCGTCGTCAACGGCGTCAAGGTCAGCTTCCATCCCGCCGGCCACGTGCTCGGATCCGCCCAGATCGCCATCGAGAAGAATGGCACCCGCATCGTCGTCTCGGGAGATTACAAGCGCCGCCCCGACCCCACATGCGCGCCCTACGAGCCGGTCGCCTGCGACGTCTTCATCACCGAGGCGACCTTCGGCCTGCCGGTGTTCCATCACCCCGATCCATCAGGCGAGATGGCCAAGCTTTACGCCTCGCTACGGCAGTTCCCCGAGCGCACCCACATGATCGGCGCCTACGCGCTCGGCAAGGCCCAGCGCGTCATTCGTCTGCTGCGCGACACCGGCTATGACGAGCCGATCTATATCCACGGCGCCATGGAGCGGCTCTGCGACTACTATGTCAGCCAGGGCATCGATCTCGGCGAGTTGCGCCCGGCAACCGTCGAGGGCCGAGACAAATCCGCTTTCAAGGGCGCCATCGTCGTCGGCCCGTCGTCGGCGTTCGCCGACCGCTGGGCTCGCCGCTTCAACGACCCGCTCCCCGCCTTCGCCTCCGGCTGGATGATGGTGCGGCAGCGCGCCAAGCAGGGCGGCGTCGAGCTGCCGCTTGTCATCTCCGACCATTGCGACTGGCCCGAGCTGACCGAAACCATCACCGAGCTGCATCCGGCCGAAGTCTGGGTGACGCACGGTCGCGAGGAGGCGCTGGTGCGCTGGTGCGAGCTGCAGGGCATCAAGGCCCGGCCGCTGCATCTGGTGGGCTATGAGGACGAGGCGGAGTGATGGTGGTGCGCAGCCATGAAAACCCCTCCCCAACCCCTCCCCACAAGGGGGAGGGGCTTACGCGCGGCGCCGCCGGCGTACATCTCAACCTCTCAACTTGCGAAACTGTTTCGATTCTTCCCGAGAGGCTTCCCCCGGTTAGTCCCTCCCCCTTGTGGGGAGGGGTTGGGGAGGGGACTTTGCGACAAGCAGGAAGATCGCGATGAAAGCCTTCGCCGACCTTCTCGACCGCCTGGTCCTCACCCCATCCCGCAACGGCAAGCTGAAGCTGCTGACGGATTACTTCCGCGACACGCCCGATCCCGACCGCGGCTACGGCCTCGCCGCCATCGCCGGCACGCTGGATGTCCGCAACGTCAAGCCCGCCATGCTGCGCGAACTGGCGCTGGAGCGCATCGACGATGTGCTCTTCCGCTATTCCTACGACTATGTCGGCGATCTCGCCGAGACCATCTCGCTGGTTTGGGACAACGAGCGCGACATCGAGCGTTCGGCGCTGGCACAGCCGCGCCTCGGCGCGGTGGTGGCGGAGATGAATGCGCTGGGGCGCACCGAGGTGCGTGGCTTCGTCCGCGACATGCTCGACCGCCTCGACGCCTCCGGCCGCTTCGCCTTCATCAAGCTGGCGACCGGCGCGCTGCGCATCGGCGTTTCGGCGCGGCTGGCGAAGCAGGCGCTGGCCGATCTCGGCGGCATGGATGTGGCCGAGATCGAAACGCTCTGGCACGGGCTGCAGCCCCCCTACGAGAGCCTGTTTGCCTGGCTCGAGGGCAGGGGCGGCAAGCCGGTGCTGGCGACGCCGGCGATCTTCCACTCCGTCATGCTTGCCAATCCCGTCGAACCCGGCGATCTCGACGCGCTCGATCC
Source organism: Rhizobium sp. S152 (assembly GCF_030380735.1). Classification (GTDB taxonomy): domain Bacteria; phylum Pseudomonadota; class Alphaproteobacteria; order Rhizobiales; family Rhizobiaceae; genus Rhizobium. The sequence goes on from NZ_JAUDRZ010000008.1 coordinate 634,180, forward strand.
CGCCGATTACGCCGCCGAATGGAAGTGGGACGGCATCCGCGTGCAGCTGTCGCGGGCCGGCGTTACGCGAAAGATCTATTCGCGCTCCGGTGACGACATCTCCGGCGCCTTTCCCGATATCGTCGATGCCATCAGCTTCGAAGGCGTGGTCGACGGCGAGCTTCTGGTCGGCGGCACGTCGCGCTCCAACAGCCCGACGCGCACCTTCTCCGACCTGCAGCAGCGGCTGAACCGCAAGACGGTGACATCAGCGATGCTGGAGGAATACCCGGCATTCATCCGCGCCTACGACCTCCTCTTCGACGGCGAGGAAGATGTGCGTGGCAGAACCTATGTCGATCGCCGCCATCGCCTCTCCGAGATCATCGAGCAGGCGCCGCACGAACGCTTCGATCTGTCGTCGCAGGTTGAATTCGGCTCCTGGGACGAGCTCGACGCGCTGCGCTCGACGCCGCCCGATCCCGTCATAGAAGGCGTCATGATCAAGCGCCACGACAGCGTCTACCAGTCCGGCCGGCTGAAGGGTCCGTGGTTCAAGTGGAAGCGCAATCCCTTCAATGTCGATGCGGTGCTGATGTATGCGCAGCGCGGCCACGGCAAGCGCTCCAGCTACTATTCCGACTTCACCTTCGGCGTCTGGGCCGAGACGCCTGACGGAGAGCAGCTGGTGCCCGTCGGCAAGGCCTATTTCGGCTTCACCGACGCCGAGCTCGAAATCCTCGACAAGTTCGTCCGCAACAACACCACCGAACGTTTCGGCCCTGTGCGCGCCGTCCGTGCCGATAAGGATTTCGGCTTCGTCGTCGAAGTCGCCTTCGAAGGCATCAACCGCTCGAACCGCCACAAGTCGGGCGTCGCCATGCGCTTCCCCCGCATCTCCCGCCTGCGCCCCGAAAAACCCTCCTACGAAGCGGATCGGCTGCAGACGCTGGTGGCGATGATCGATGCGAAGGCGGGGTAAAAAGCGTTTCCGTAGACAAAAACGCTTCACACGCCCGATCCTCAACACAATGTGTCTTGGCGTCCGCGTTTCCTGGTGTAACCATCTGAAATGCCGGGAATATGGAAGTGCGACATGAGATCGAATGAAGACAACGGCTTTTTCCGCCAGCGCCGCCTGGTTCTGACCGGCATCGCCGGCGCCCTTTTGGCCCCGGCCATGGCACCCATTGTGGCGAATGCCTTCGAGGTGCCGAAGGAACCCCGGCTGATCACCCGAGACTATGCCAAGGTCCGCAACCGCTTCCGCACCAAGCTGCTCCAGAAGGGTCCGGCGCCCGACAAGTTCGAGCCGCTCGACGCGCCCGCCAATGCCGACAGGATCTTCTATCGCAGCGGTTATGGCGGCGAGCTCGAGCTGACGGCCTGGGTCTCGAAGTACAAGCGCGGTCACAAGTCCAGGCCCGGCGTCCTTTTCCTGCACGGTGGCAACGCCATGGGGATAGGCCACTGGAGGCTGATGGCCCCCTATGTCGATGCCGGCTTCGTGGTGCTGATGCCGTCGCTCCGCGGCGAAAACGGCCAGCCGGGCAATTTCTCCGGCTTCTATGACGAGGTCGATGATGTGCTGTCGGCAGCCGATCGGCTCGCGCATCTGCCGGGTGTCGATCCCAACCGGCTGTTCATCGCCGGCCACAGCATTGGCGGCACGCTCACCATGCTGGCCTCAATGAGCACCCACAAGTTCCGCGCCGCGGCTCCCATCTCCGGCAACCCCGATTCCTTCCGCTTCTTCAATCGCTATCCGCAGGATATCCGCTTCGACGACAGCAACCCGCACGAGTTCGAGGTGCGTACCGCGCTCTGCTACGCGCAGAGCTTCAAATGCCCGGTCCGGATCGTTCACGGCACCGAGGAGGCGAATTTCAACGACCGTGCCGGCCTGCTCGCCAGCCGCGCCCGTGCAGCCGGCATTCATATCGAGACGGATACCGTGACCGGCAATCACACCTCGGCACTCCCGGCGGAGATCGAGCAGAGCATCCGCTTCTTCCACGGCGTCGCCGCCTAGAGCAGTTCCGCTTTTCTTCGAAGCGCGGAACGGCTCTATTCTTTTGTTTTCACGCAATTCCGGACGGAAAACCGCTTCGCACTTTTCCTGGAATTGCTCTAACGGCATCGATATGCGAGGCGGATGGAAAGCCTCGCGCCAGCCGCGAATGCCATCTTCGGCGCAGTTATCGGAATTGCTGTCGTCGACGAGGATGGATTTATGAATTTTCTCAGCCGGGTGCCGTCTTTCGCCGGACTTGCGGTCGCGGCCCTGTCGCTCAGCGGCTGCAACATCCTGATCCCCGATACGGGCGCAACCGATCCCGCCCGTTTCGTGCAGGAAACCTCGCCGGTCTTCTACCATCCGCCGGGTGTCGATCCCGATCGTGTCCGCCCGATCAACGCGCCGGTGCCGCAGCGGCCGGGCGTCCCGGCGACGATCTACAACCAGACCTACGGCATCCCCGGCGCGACGACGAGCCGCATCTATGGCCTGCCGGTCAGCAATCCCGTCAGTGCCGCCATGTATTCCGAGGTGCGCGACAACGATTTCACGCTGCCGGCCATCCCCGTCAGCCGTGTCGATCCGCAATATCTGCGCCAGGAAGTGGATTATCCGAGCAGCGAAAAGCCCGGCACGATCGTGGTCAATACCAAGACCAAGCACCTCTACCTCATCGAGCCCGGCGGCAAAGCCATGCGCTATGGTGTCGGTCTCGGTCGTGAGGGCTATGCCTGGTCCGGCCGCGGCGTGATTCAGTGGAAGCAGAAGTGGCCGCGCTGGACGCCGCCCGATGAAATGGTCGAGCGCCAGCCCGATGTCCGCTCTTTCTCGGCGGCGAACGGCGGCATGAACCCTGGCCTCGGCAATCCGCTCGGCGCGCGCGCCATGTATATCTTCAAGGACGGCCAGGACACGCTCTACCGAATCCACGGAACGCCGGACTGGCAGTCGGTCGGCAAGTCGACTTCATCGGGCTGCGTGCGCATGCTGAACCAGGATGTCGTCGATCTCTATGACCGTGTTCCGGCCAAGGCCGAGATCGTCGTGATGTAGCCGCGCAACAGCCGCGCGGATATCGTATGCCCCCGAGGGGACACGACTTCGTGAGGTTATGGTTTATTTAACCCGAGCGGATAGATTTGTTCGTGGCGACAGGATGTTGCCTAACCTGCGGGGCCAGCCGTCGCTGTCCCGTCAAAGGAAAAACGACACGAATGAGTTCTGAAAAATCTATCTCCCGGCGCAGCTTTCTTTCTTTGTCTGCGCTCACCGCGGCTTCCGCACTCGCCGGCTGCGCATCGACAACGGGAAGCCCGACCGCACAGCCGATCGCCTTCCGCAATCCGGTCCGGATGTTCCAGACCGTGCCGGCGCCCACCGACGCCGAGCTGGCCGTCATGTACGGCCCGATCGAGGACGGTGGTTTCCTGATCCCGCCGGTTCCCTACCAGCAGATCGATCCGCGCTTCTACCGTCAGCAGGTCATCGACCCCACCGGCGAGGCACCCGGCACCATCGTCGTGGATACGCCCTCGCGCTTCCTCTATCTGGTTCAGCCGGGCGGCACCGCGATGCGTTATGGCGTCGGCATCGGTCGCGAAGGCTTCGCCTGGCAGGGCGATGGCGTCATCCAGTGGCGTCAGAAGTGGCCGCGCTGGAAGCCGCCGAACGAGATGGTTGCCCGCCAGCCCGAACTCGTCAAATACTCGATCGAGAACGGCGGCATGGAGCCGGGCCTGAAGAACCCGCTCGGCGCCCGCGCGCTCTATATCTTCTCCGGTGGCCAGGACACGCTCTACCGCCTGCACGGAAATCCCGACTGGCGCTCGATCGGCAAGGCCGTGTCATCAGGCTGCGTCCGCCTGCTCAACCAGGACATCATCGACCTCTACGACCGCGTTCCGAACAAGGCGCCGATCGTCGTCAAGCAGTAATGCGCCTACCGTCTCTCCCCGGAGCGGGGAGAGACGGATTTGGCGGATCGCAAGGTCAGACCGCCGTCTTCAAATTCGCCCGCAACCCCTGCAGCATCTCGCGGATCGTTACCATCTCCTCGATGGTGCAGCCCGCGGCTTCGCCGATGCCGGACATGATGGTGTCGATCTCGGCGCGCATCTCGTGTCCCTTTGGCGTCAGCGACACGATCACCTGCCGCTCGTCGGTTGGATCGCGCAGGCGCGTCAGCAATCCGCTCTGCTCCAGCCGCTTCAGGAGTGGGGAGAGCGTGCCCGAATCAAGATCCAGCTTCTCGCCGATCGATTTCACCGGCAGCTCGGCTTTTTCCCAGAGCACCAGCATGACAAGATATTGCGGGTAGGTGAGACCGATGCGGTCGAGGATCGGCTTGTAGGCGCGGGTAAACGCATGCGCCGTTGAATAGACCGCGAAGCAGAGCTGCCTTTCCAGGCGCTTCTCTTCTTCCGGTATGTTCATCGTCTTGGTCATCTGCGTTGTCATCATCGTCATTCCCTGAGCCCTGATTGTCCTCTTTTCAGCCCGTGAATGCAATTTGCAAAATTCACTTGCGTACAATTTAATTGCGCGATATACAAAATCCAACCCCAACGCAAAGGAGACCGACATGCCTATTCTCTACACGACCAAAGCTTCCGCCACCGGTGGCCGCGCGGGCCGCGCTGTTTCCGAAAACGGCGTTCTCGACGTCACACTGACTGTTCCCAAGGAACTCGGCGGCGACGGCGCAACCGGCACGAACCCCGAGCAGCTTTTCGCCGCCGGCTATTCCGCCTGCTTCCTCGGCGCGCTGAAATTTGTCGCCGGCCAGCAGAAGGTCAAGATTCCTGAGGATACGACTGTTACCGCCACTGTCGGTATCGGTCCGCGCGAGGACGGTGGCGGCTTCGGCATCGAAGTGTCGCTCGCCGTCCACATTCCCGATCTCGACAAGCCGACCGCGGAGAAGCTGGCCGCCGCCGCGCATATCGTCTGCCCCTACAGTCACGCGCTGCGTACCTCGACGGAAGTGCCGTTCACCGTCGTCTGATCGGCTGATCCGCTGTGAATGAGACGCCACGCTGTCGCAAGCGTGGCGTTTTCGCGTTTAAAGGACGACGCAAAAGGGCAGAAATATCACTCGAATCTAATATTTCTCGTGGGAGAATGCTGACTACCTCATCATACCAGTTGACGAGTGTGCGACATTTTGAAAGAGTTGCCGCGCTCGCCGGGAGGAGGCATGTCCGCTGGAGTATGGAGAACCTGACAGGTTCATGGGCCGAAATATCGCCCAAGTCCGGACACGAATTCCATCCCAAGAAGCGAGCTGAGATCAACACCAGGCATTCCCGCCTCGACGGGTCTGCAAAGCACAAGTCATGTTCGGGGGGCCTGTCGGCCGGGATGTGGTTTTGTTGCGGGAGGATTTAGTGAACGCGACTGTCAAAATATCAGAGCAGGATCAGCTGGTCGAAAAGTCGGCCATCAGGAAGATCTCCATCCGGCTCGTCCCCTTCATCGCCCTGATGTTCTTCATCAACTTTCTCGACCGCACGGCAATCTCCTTTGCCGGCCCGAACGGGATGACGCAGGACCTCGGCATGACCGCCGCCCAGTTCGGGTTTGCGGCCGGCATCTTCTTCTTCGGCTATATCGTGCTGGAAATCCCCAGCAACCTGGCTCTCCACAAGTACGGCGCGCGCCGCTGGCTCGCCCGCATCATGGTGACCTGGGGTATCGTTGCCATGCTCTTCACCTGGGTGAGCAGCGTTTCCGGCCTCTACACGCTGCGCTTCCTGCTCGGCGTTGCCGAAGCGGGCTTCTTCCCCGGCGCCATCCTCTACCTCAGCACGTGGGTCCCCGGCCGTCACCGCGCCAAGATCCTCGCGCTCTTCTATCTGGCGCAGCCGCTGACCACTGTCATCGGTGCTCCGATCGCCTCGCTGCTGATCCAGGCGCATGGCCTGTTCGGCTATGAAGGCTGGCGCATCATGTTCTTCGGCGTTGCCGCGCCCGCGATCATCGTCGGCATCATCACCTGGTTCTACCTGCCCGACACCCCCACGGCCGCCAAGTGGCTCACTGCGGGCGAGCGCGACTGGCTGAACCGTGAACTCGCCAAGGAAGAAGCCGGCAAGCTTTCCGGCCACGGCTCGATGACCCTGCAGGCCCTCAAGGACAAGCGCGTCTGGCTCCTGTCGGTCATCTACTTCGGCCTGATCTACGGCCTCTACGCCCTGGCCTTCTTCCTGCCGACGATCATTTCCGGTTTCGAGGCAAAGTTCGGCACCAAGTTCGACGTCTTCGACAAGGGCCTGATCACGGCGATCCCGTATCTGCCGGCCGCTGTCGCGCTGTTCTTCTGGAGCCGCGATGCCTCCAAGCGCGGCGTCCGTGCCTGGCACGTCGGCATCCCGGCGCTCGTCGGCGCCATCAGCATCCCGCTCGCGCTGCTGATGTCCTCGCCGGAAGCGACCGTGCTCGCCATCACGCTGACGGCCTGCGCAATCTTCTCGGCGCTTCCGAACTTCTGGTCCTTCCCCTCGCGCTTCCTGACGGGTGCGGCGGCCGCGGCCGGCATTGCCCTCATCAACACGGTAGGGAACATCGCCGGCTTCGCAGCGCCCTACATCACCGGCGCGGTCAAGGATGCCACCGGCCTCTTCGAGCTCCCGATGTTCATCGTCGGCGCCCTGATGCTGATCTCGGCGATCCTCGCCTTCTCGATCGGCAAGTCGATCAAGGATCCCCACGCGAAGTAAGGTCCGACTTCAGTGGACAATGACAACCCGGTCTGTTCCGCAGGCCGGGTTGTTTCGCTTCTTGGTGGGGCGGTGGCGCCATCACATCTTTTCATCTGAAATAAATCGTCTATATTATTTCCAGGGAAAGGATGTTGCCATGCTTGTCGCAAAACAGATTTCGGGTACCCGCCCATCGGAAGCCGCCGTCATGACCAAGGCGACGGTCAACGCCGCTGAGAGGCTCGGCATCAGCGCCCGTACGCTGTCTTCGGTGCTCGGCCTTTCGGAAGCGACCGTTTCGCGCATGAAGCGGCAGGACTATCTCCTGGAGCGCGGCTCGAAGTCCTTCGAGCTCGCCATTCTTCTCGTGCGCCTGTTCCGCTCGCTCGATGCGATCGTCGGCGGCGACGAGGCGATCGCCCGGCAGTGGCTGCGCAACGCCAACACCGCGCTTGGCGCCACGCCGCTCGAAAAGATCGTCAGCATTTCAGGATTGACCGATGTCCTTGCCTACCTGGACGCCCGCCGCGCTATCGTCTGAAGCAGGATCCGTTTCCGGCCGCTTCTGGCGCCTGGTCGAGGCGCAGCATCAGATCTCGACACTAAAGATCGTCGATACGCTGGACGAGCAGGCGCTGCTCGAAACGCTGCTGGAAGAAAGCAAGCCGGCGCTGCCGCCGGAATGCGCGGGACTAGATTATCTGCTCGCGACCCCGTTCCGCTATGGCGCAGTCTATCCGTACGGTTCGCGCTTTCGCAGGGCAGGGCGCACGCTCGGCGTCTTCTACGCCTCGGAAAAGGTGGAGACGGCGCTGGCGGAAATGTCCTTCTACCGGCTGCTGTTCTTCGCCGAATCGCCCGCGACGCCGCTGCCCGCCAATGCCGCCGAATACACCGCCTTCGCCGCTGTGATCGACGCCCCCGCTGGGATCGATCTCACCCGCCCGCCGCTTGACCGCGACCGAGAAGCCTGGACCGATCCCCAAAACTACGCACCGTGCCAGGCGCTTGCCGATGCCGCGCGCCAGGCCGGCTGCCAGGCGATCCTCTACCAATCCGTCCGCGACCCCGCCCGCGGCCGCAACATCGCACTGCTGACGGCCACCGCCTTCGCCGTCAGCGAGCCCGTCGACCGCCAGACCTGGCGCATCCGCCTTTCGTCGGTTGGTGTGCAAGCATTGTGTGATTTCCCGAAGATGCGTATCGGTTTCACGCGGGCGGATTTCGCGGCGGATCGAAGGGTGGCGGTGGGGTAGCCTCAAGCCAACGCTCGCAGGTCGTCGCGCAGGCGCACCGCATTGCCGTCGGGCAGGCCGGACTCCAGTGTCGCGTGCGTGCTTTCCCAGATCGGTACCGCCGAGGCCAGCACAGCCTTTCCCTCTGGTGTCAGGCTGAGCAGCCGGCCGCGGCGATCCCTCGGGTTCGGCGCAACGACGACCCAGCCGCGCCGCTGCAGCGGCTTCAGCGCCGCCGTCAGCGTCGTCTGGTCCATGGCAAGCAGGCTTGCGACCGGCCCCATGGGCGGCGGTTCGGGACGGTTGAGCGACATCAGCAGCGAAAATTGCCCGTTCGTCAGCCCCACTGGCCTCAGCGCATCGTCGAACAATCGGGCCAGCGCGCGCGCCGCGCGCTGCACATGCAGGCACAGGCACGTATCGCGTACCAGCAGCGTCGTCGCAAAAGGAATCTCGGTCGCGTTTGACATGGGCGAATTATATTGATATCAATTCAATTATTCAAGCCATAGGAGAATAGACAAACAATCCGATAGCGCCGGAGGAGGGCGCAGACGATGCAGAACCAAGTCGTTTCCCGTGAAGAATGGAACAAGGCCCGCCGCTCGCTGCTCCTGAAGGAGAAGGAGGCAACGCACCTGCGCGACAAGCTCAACGCCGAGCGCATGGCGCTTCCCTGGGTCAAAGTCGACAAGGACTATGCCTTCGACACCCCTCAGGGTAGGAAAAGCCTCGCCGATCTCTTCGATGGCCGCAGCCAGCTGATGATCTACCACTTCATGCTCGGGCCGGATTGGGAAGCGGGATGCCCCGGCTGTTCGTTCCTGTCCGATCACGTCGATGGAGCGCTGCCGCATCTCAACAATCACGACGTCACATGGGTCGCCGTCTCCAGGGCGCCGATGGAAAAGATCGAGGCCTACAAGAAGCGCATGGGCTGGAAATTCCCCTGGGTGTCGTCCTCGGGCAGCGATTTCAACTTCGACTATCACGTCTCCTTCACGCCTGACGATCTCAAGCAGGATATGGTCGTCTACAATTTCACCGCCATCCCGCCGGCCGAAGCCCATGACGAACTGCCCGGCCTCAGCGCCTTCTACAAGAACGACAGGGGTGAAATCTTCCACACCTACTCCAGTTACGCCCGTGGGCCGGAAGAACTGATCGGCACGCTGATGATCCTCGATCGCGCACCCAAGGGCCGCAACGAGGATTCGACGATGAACTTCGTCAAGCGCCACGACGAGTATGAAACGGCGCCGAAAGCCCAATCCTGCTGCCATTGAGGCAGCCGTTCGAGCAGACCGAAGTGGGACGCGAAAGGGAGGACACCCATGTCCGAGACACACGGCAAGTTCATCTGGTGCGAGCTTATGACGCCGGATACAAGAGCGGCGGCGGAATTCTACGGCAAGGTCGTCGGCTGGACGACGACATCCATGACGGTACCCGGCCAGCCGCCCTATACGATCTTCGAGGCGGGCGGCATTGGCGTTGCCGGGATGATGGATTTCCCGGCCGAACTTGAAGGGCAGGGCATTCCGCCGAACTGGACGGGTTATGTCGCGGTCGACGATGTCGACCAGTCGGCCCGCGATTTCGCCGCCAATGGCGGCGCGGTGCGCCGTCCGCCGGAGGATATCCCCACGATCGGCCGCTTCGCCGTCGTCGCCGATCCGCATGGCGCGGTGATCTGCATCATGACGCCGTTCCCGATGGAAAATCCACCGCCGGAAGCGCCGATGGGCACGCCCGGCCATGTCGGCTGGCGCGAGCTCTACGCCGGCAATGGCGAGGAGGCCTTTACCTTCTACGCCAGGCTGTTCGGCTGGACCAAGGACCACGACTTCGACATGGGCGAGATGGGCGTCTACCGCATCTTCGCCGAACACGGCGTCCAGACCGGCGGCATCATGACCAGGCCCACCTCCATGCCGATGGCCGCCTGGGCCTATTATTTCAACGTACCGGCCATCGATGCGGCCATCGAACGCGTCAAGGCGGGCGGCGGCACCGTGCTCAACGGCCCGATGGAGGTTCCCGGCAACAGCTGGATCATCCAGGCGACGGACCCGCAGGGCGCCTTCTTCTGCCTTGTCGCGCCGGCGCGATAGCGCGTTTCGCCTGCTGTTTTCGGTTCACGCCCCGGCCGGTCGCTCGGTGTCGGGGCGTGCCCGTTTATACTGTCGGCCGACGAGTTCTATCCTTCGAAAAGGCCACGAATCCATCGCCGGCACGGTCTGGCATCGTCACGCCTTTATTATTTCATTAATTTTATTAGATTTTTAGCGTTTCAAGCATTGCCGAAGTGCTTTCGCGGTTAACCGTCCCTAAACATTTTTGGGCGGATGCATAACCGGCTATGTCGGCAGGGTTAAGGAAGTATTGCATTTGCCCCGTCGACGTAATTCATAGGCTCCAGTTTCATATTGGGGTTATCTTTATGTCTATCGAAGATCTGCGCATTTCTGCTGTCGACGGCGAGCACGTATCCAGCGACGTTATTGCCGATACGCATGAGGATGGATCCTCCGCCCGAGAGGGTGTCGAGGTCGCACAGGCCGATACCAGTCAGCAGCCGGTGCGCACCGATCGCCTGCCGGAAGCACCCGCCGCTTCAGCCCCGGTAGCCGCCGCAAATCACCCGAACGAAGTTGTCCCGGATCAGAACAACGTCGCCCACCTGCCGGCCGACGTCTCGATCGACGACATCCGTATCGAGGGCAACAACCTCGTTCTCGTCCAGGCCGATGGCACCGAGATCGTCATCGTCAACGGCGCCCACCACATCCCGACCTTCCTGCTGGGCGAAGTCGAGCTTCCGCAGCAGGCGGTGATCGCAGCACTCGAGCAGAGCAACATCAACGTCGCCGCCGGCCCCGACGGCTCCTACTCCGCGAGCGCCGCTCCCTCGAGCTCTGGCGCCGATTTCCAGGATTCGCTGCAGCAGGACGCTCAGGATCCGACCCAGCTCGCCCAGCTCCTCGCCGACACGCAACAGCCCGACGGCGAGTTCACCGACAGGGAAGAACTGCGCAACGGCGTGCCGACCATCACCGCCACCGAATTGCTGACGCTGACCGAGAACGAGGGCAGCGAAGGCGGCTTCAGCGAGCAGACCGTCAACGGCACGTTCGGTTTCACCCCCGGTAGCGACGGCGGCAAGATCGTTGCTGTTCAGCTCTCCAACTCGCTGAACATGGTCGAAGGCACCCAGAACGGTTCACATGTCGACCTGACCTCCGACGGCAAGCCCGTGGTCGTGACCGTCAGCGGCCTGACCGTCACCGGCTCGGTCGACGGCCACCCGGTCTTCGTCCTCACCGTCACCAACCCCAGCACCGGCGCCTTCACCTTCACGCAATCAGGACCGCTGGATCATCCCGACAAGGGTGAGGCCGGCGCCGACGATACCCTGCGGCTGCTCTTCAACTACACCGTGACCGACAAGGACGGCGACAGCGTCACCGGCACCGGCGCGATCGACATCAATGACGACGCGCCGAGCGTCGGCGAAGGCGTTGCGGCGCAGTCGATCAACGAAGCCGATCTGCTCAAGGGCGAAGGCGGCAGCGCCAGCGTCCACGATATCTCGCTCGGCATCAATTGGGGCGCAGACGACGGCGCCAACCGCGACCTGACCTTTGCAGACGTGCAGAAGGACTTGGGCGCCCTGAAGTCCGATGGGCAGACCGTCCAATATGTCATCTCCGATAACGGCCACACGCTGACCGGTTATGTCGGCGAAGGCGACGACATGCACGAGGTCTTCGTCGTCAAGCTCGATCCGACGGCGCCGAACGGCGCCTACAGCTTCACGCTGATCCAGCCGCTCGACCATCCGCAGGACTCCAAGACGGGCAACGAAACGCTTGGCCTGACCTTCAATTTCGTGGCCAAGGATGCCGATGGCGACACCGACAGCGGTTCGTTCGCTGTTAACGTCAAGGATGACGTTCCGACGGCTGACTTTTCCGGCACCAGCGTGATCAACGAGCACGGCGTCAACGGCGTGTTCACCACCCAGTCCGCGACCGGAACACTGCTGTTCACCGGTGGCGCCGACGGCGCGACGATCACCGACCTGACGTTCCGCACCTCGATCGACATGGATGCAAAGGACAGTTATCCGCCGCTGAGCTCGCACGGCGTTGCGCTGACTTACGTCACGACTGTCGACAACGGCGTCATCACGCTGACCGCATCGGCAGGCAAGACCGTGGTCTTCACCCTCAGCGCCGATCAGGAGACGGGCGCCTATGAATACAAGCAGTTCGCGTCCATCGATCATCCGCTGAACAGCAACGATCTTCGCCTTGTCTTCGATTTCGCGGCAACCGATGCTGACGGCGACAAGACTGCGTGGAACACCGGGACCGTCCAGGTCGATATCCTCGACGACAAGCCGACGACGACACAGGCAGACCGCTACATCACCGTCAGCGAGAACGACATCCACGGCGCGACGCCGGATACGGAATCGAAGAGCTTCACCATCAACTACGGCGCCGACGGCGCTGGAAAGACAAGCTTTACCGGCAAGGTTCACCTTGATATCGGCGGCGGTACCCCCGGCAACGTCGATTTCACCCTGTCCGGTCCTGGCGCTACCTACGAATCGCCACTGAAGTCGAACGGCCAGCCGGTCATCTTCACGCTTTCGTCCGACGGCACCAAGATCATCGGCTATGTCGGCGATATCAGCCATCCCGTCATCGAGCTTTCCGCGAACGGCACGTCCGTTACCGCGCAGCTGTCGCAGGTGCTCGATCACGTTGCACGGGTTGATGGTACCAACGTCGACAATATCCGCATCGATGCCACCGTCTCCTTTACCGACAGCGATGGCGATGCCGTCAACAGCATCATCCGTGTCAACGTGACCGATTCCGGTCCGACGATCACCGGCACCCCTGAGGCCGTGAACCTGCTCGCCAACGGCGACTTCCGCGCAACCAGCACCGGCTGGCAGGCGGCGGGCTGGGACAACGGCGGCTGGGCCGGCTCCGCCAACAGCGATATCGGCTGGAAGGTCGAGGGCACCGGCAGCGGCCAGCTCGAGCGTGTCAGCAACACCTATTCCGGCATGAAGACCAGCAATGGCGCGCCGATGGTCGACATGGGCGCTTCGCCCGGCAACACGACGATTTCCCAGGACATCACTGGCCTCAAGGCCGGCGACACCTACACGCTGAAGTTCGACGTCGGCGCGCCGGTTCCGGCAAGTGCCCGCCTAGAAGTCTTCTGGAACGGCGTCAGCATCGGCATCTACGAGCCGGGCAGCGCGATGGTCACGGAGATGAAGGTGCTGACCGCGAAGGACGGCACCAACACGCTCACCTTCCAGGAAATCGGCGACGGCAATGACAACAACGGGACCTATCTCGCCAATATCAGCCTCACCAAGGGCAGCGACGTTCCCGTGTTCACGGCATCCGCAGGCGAAGACGACAATATCTCGCTTGAACTCGCCGCCGGCCACCAGTTCTCGTTCGGCGCCGATGGTGCCGGCAAGGTTGTGCTCGGCGTCGCGACCGTCGCGACTGCCTCCGGCATCCCGCTGACGCTGGATGCCGCTTCTTACACCTATGAAAACGGCCATGTGGTGATCAAGGCGGGCGTCTTCGATGCCCTCAATGCCGGCGAAATCGCCAATGTCACCATCCCCTTCACCGTGACCGATGCCGACGGCACCGCCAAGAGCGGCGTCTACCAGGTCCAGATCACCGGCGCCAACGATGCCGCCACGATCACCGGCTATGCTCCGGGCGCCGCTGTCCAGGAAGACGGCACGCTGCACGCCCAGGGCGCGCTGAAGGTTACCGATGTCGATGCCGGCGAAAACCATTTCCAGACCCCGGCTTCCTCGTTGCTGACGGGCGCCTACGGCACCTTCACCTTCAATCCCGCCAACGGCCAGTGGACCTACGATCTCGACAACGCCAAGGCGCAGGAGTTGAGACAGGGCCAGACCGTCAACGAGACCCTGACGGTCGTCTCCGCCGATGGTACCGCGCAGCAGACGATCACCGTCACGGTGAACGGCGCCAACGATGCTCCGCATCTTTCCGCCAGCACGACGGGCGTGGTCTACAGTGATCACTCCTATGACGACACCTTCACCGCCGCGACCGGCCAGCTGACCACCACCGACGCCGATAAGGGCGACAGCGCTCGATACGGCATCGCCGGAACCGGTGTGACGGCCGGCAACTTTATCGACGGCGCCTACGATATTTCCAAGGCGGGCACCTACGGCACGCTCTACCTCAACAGCCAGACCGGCGCCTACACCTTTGTCCCCAATGATGCCGCGATCGAAGGTCTCAAGAACAAGCAGACCGAGAGCTTCCAGCTGACTGTCACCGACGGAGCAAACGCCACCGACAGCACCAACTTCCAGGTGACCGTCGAAGGCGCGAACGACAAGCCCGAGCTTTCCTCCGTCAAGCTGTCCTTCACCGACACCGCTGAAGACGACCGCTTCTCGGCCGTGAGGGGCTCGCTCGTCTCGACCGATCGCGATGCCGGCGACACCGCTCGCTATGGCGTTGAGGGTGCATGGCGCGGTCTCTTCGCCGTCGGCGGCACGCTCTATGATACCGCAAAGGATGGTCGCTACGGCACGCTCTACGTCGACAGCAAGACCGGTGCCTACATCTACGTTCCGGATGGCGACGCGATCGAAGCGCGCAAGACCGACACGTCGGAAAATTTCACCATTAAGGTCACCGATGGCTCCGGCGCCAGTGACGACGCCAACTTCACCGTCGATATTCATGGCGCCAACGACACGCCGGAGCTTTACGCCACGCTGACGAACATCACCTACAACGACAGCAGCCGCGACGACGTCTTCTTCTCGCGCTTCGGAAGCCTCTATTCCAGCGACCGTGATGCGGGCGATCGTCCGACCTACGGCATTACCGGCGGCGGTGCCTCGAACGTCTCGGGCTACGATATCGCGAAATCAGGCACCTACGGCACGCTTTATCTGAACAGCACCACCGGCAACTATGTCTACGTTCCGAAGGACGGCGCGATCGAGGCCCTGAAGGCGCATGCCTCGGAAAGCTTCGACCTCACGGTTACCGACCAGTCCGGCGCATCCGGCAAGGAAACGCTGACCGTCAACCTCGAAGGCACCAACGATCGCCCCGAGATCTCGGCCACGCTTTCCAGCGTCACCTACCGCGACACTTCCGCTGACGACAGCTTCTCCGTCGCCAGCGGCAAGCTCTCCTCGACCGATCGCGATGCCGGCGACAGCGCGACCTATGGCGTTTCCGGCGGTGTGGCTTCCAGCGCCCGCGACGGCTTCGACGTCGCCAAGACCGGCAGCTACGGCACGCTCTACCTCAACAGCAAGACGGGCGCCTACATCTACGAGCCGAACGATGCCGCCATCGAAGGCCGCAGATACGATACCGACGAGCGCTTCACGCTGACCGTCACCGACGGTTCGAACGCCACCGACAGCACCACCTTCGTCGTCAACATCGATGCCGCCAACGACAAGCCGGTCCTCTCGCCCGTTACCATCGGCTTCACCGACACGGCGGCCGACGATGCGTTCCAGCCGATCACCGGCAAGCTTTCGTCGACCGACCGCGACCTGGACGACTCCGCCAGATACGGCCTCGGCAACGCGTCCTCCGGCAACTACAAGATCGCAAACGTCAGCTACGACCTGAAGGCCAGCGGCACCTACGGCACGCTCTATCTCGACAGCAAGACCGGCGCCTATGTCTACCAGCCGAACGACACCGCCATCGAGAAGACAAAGACCGAGACGAGCGAAAGCTTCCAGATCAAGGTCACCGATGCCGGGGGTCTCTCCGACCAGCAGACCTTCACCGTCGAAATCCACGGTGCCAACGACAAGCCGCAACTGACGATCTCGCAAGACGAGGTCAGCTATACCGACACGGATAAGGACGACAGCTTCAACGCGGCATCGGGCACCATGTCCTCGTCCGATCGCGATGCCAACGAGACCGCCACCTATGGCGTCTCCGGTGGTGTCGCATCGAGCGCCAAGTATGGCTATGATGTCGCCAAGGTCGGCACCTACGGCACGCTCTACGTCAACAGCAAGTCCGGCGCCTACACGTTCATGCCGAACGATGCCGCGATCGAAGGCCTGAAGTCCGGCACCAAGGAGACCTTCACGCTGACGGTTGCCGACAAGTCCGGTGAGATCGACAGCAAGGACTTCGACGTCAAGATTTCCGCGACCAACGACAAGGCCACGATATCGGGCGACGCCGACGGCAGCGTCAAGGAAGACACGACCTTGACCGCACACGGGACGCTGACGGTCAACGACCGCGACACCGGCGACGATCACTTCAGGACGCCTGCAAGCCTGAACGGCAAGTACGGTGTCTTCACCCTCGACACGGCAACCGGCGCATGGACCTATACGCTCGACAACGACAGCCACGACGTCCAGAGCCTGGGCGCCGGCCAGTCGCTGACCGATAGCATCACAGTTTCCTCCGCGGACGGCACGGCGTCGAAGGTGATCGATGTGGCGATCGCGGGTACCAACGATGCCGCCGTCATCGGCAACCCCAACAATGCGCAGGTCATGGAAGGCGTCAACGTCAGCGCCGGAAAGCTGACCGCCGAGGGCACGATATCGATCACCGACGTCGATCAAGGCCAGGCTTCCTTCCAGGAGACGGTGACCAGCAGTGGCCCGACCCTTGGCAGGCTCGATCTGCACAGCAATGGAACCTATACCTATTCGGTGAAGGCGGATCTGGTCGAATATCTCGGCGACGGCGAGAAGAAGATCGAGACCTTCGTCGTGAAATCTCTCGACGGCACGTCCAACGAAGTCAGCTTCACGATCGTCGGCACCGAGGACCGGCCTTACATCACCTCGGTCGAAGGCACGGGCACGGTTACGGAAACGGCTGGCCAGACGGGTTCCTCGACGGAGCTTCATCTGGACCGCGTCATCGTCTTCACCGACGATGACATCCACGACACTCACAGCCTGCAGATCACCGAGATGACGAGCACGGCGCCGGGCGGCCATTTCCTGGGCAGTGTGGGCTCCACGATCCTCGACGCCGTCGGCAACGCCGATGGCAGCGGCCGCCAGGCGCAGCTGAACTTCACCGTCGTCGACAAGGATATCGACTTCCTGGCCGCCGACCAGACGATCGTCCAGACCTACCAGGTCTCCGTCGTCGACCAGCACGGCTACGTCAGCTCGTCCCAGACGATCACCATCACGATCGTCGGCACGAACGATGCGGCTGTTCTTTCCAGCGCGGTTGTCAATCTGACGGAAACCGACAGCGCCACCGACATCAGCACGTCGGGCAACCTGACGATCAGCGACGTCGACAGCTCCGCGAGCTTCGTGGCGCAGACGGATGCCGCAGGCAAGTACGGCACGTTCTCGATCGACGCGAACGGCGCATGGAGCTACACCGCGAGCTCCGCGCACAACGAGTTCGTCGGCGGCCAGGTCTACACCGAAAGCTTCACGGTCAGCGCCGCGGACGGCACCACGACGACGGTCAAGGTCAACATCACCGGCACGAACGATGCGGCGGTGATCACCGGCACGTCGACTGGATCGGTTGTCGAAGCCGGCTCCGCGAGCACGGGCACGGGAACGGCGAATGGCGACCTGCTGTCCACGGATGTCGACAACACGACGGATGCCTGGCGGGCGGTCACGACGGCAACGGCAAGCACCGGCGGCTACGGGACCTACACGATCGATGCGACAGGCCATTGGACCTACACGCTGAACAACGGCAACCCTGCTGTTAACGCCCTGAACGAGAACGGACATCTGACCGACACGTTCACGGTCCAGACCGAGGACGGCACCTCGCAAGTCGTCACGGTCACCATCAACGGCGCCAATGACGCGGCGGTGGTCACCGGCAACGCGTCCGGTACGGTCGTCGAGGCCGGTGCGGCAGGGAACGGAGTCGCCACGGCAAATGGCGATCTGAACTCGGCGGATGTCGACAATACGGCAGATGCCTGGCAGGCAGTGACGACGGCAACGGCCAGCGCCAATGGTTACGGCACCTACAAGATCGATGCGACGGGCCATTGGACCTATACGCTGAACAACGGCAACGCGACCGTCAATGCCCTCAACGAGAACGGACATCTGACCGACACGTTCACGGTGAAGACGATCGACGGCACCTCGCAGGTCGTCACGGTCACCATCGACGGCGCCAATGACGCGGCGGTGATCACCGGCAAGGCGACCGGTACGGTCGTCGAGGCAGGCTACGCCAGCACGGGCACCGCGACTGCAAGCGGCGATCTGAACTCCACGGATGTGGACAACGCTGACGATAGTTGGAAAGTCATTGCGACCGCGACGAAGAGCACCGGTGGCTATGGCACGTACACGATCGACGCGACCGGTCATTGGACTTACGCGCTGGACAACAACAACGCGGCCGTCAATGCGCTGAACAGTGGCCAGACGCTGACCGACACGTTCACGGTTCAGACCATCGACGGTACCGCGCAGGTCGTCACGGTTACGATCAATGGCGCCGACGATGTTGTCCCCAACCGCGCGCCGGTTACCAGCGACGACATCGTGATCACCAATTCCTCAAGCATCTCGATCCCCGATTGGGCCCTTCTCCTCAACGACAAGGACGCCGACGGCGACAGCTTGAAGATCACCAATGTGAGGAATGCTGGCTGGGACGATGTGGACCACGACGCAAAGTCCGCGTCGGTCAGCTTCGATGATTGGCTTCTTCCCGGTGGGGCGTTCGACTATACCGCGTCCGATGGCACTGCCAGCGCGAACGGCCACGTCGATGTCGACTACCAGTGGAGCTCGACGGTCCGCGGAACATCCGCCAACGAAATCCTGATCGGTAGCGACTACGGCGACACGCTGATTGGCAACGGCGGGCGTGATGTCATTATCGCAAATGGCGGCAACGATACGATCGTAGGTGATGACACCGATTATCTGCTCGATGGCGGTAGCGGTACGGATACGCTGCAGGTGGGAGCGAATTTCACCAGCACCGGCGATGATCAGATCGTCAATATCGAGAAGGTGTCACTGACTGCGGCGGTCAAGCTCGACCTCTCCAACCAGACCGAAGGCTTCACAATCACTGGTTCCTCCGGTGCCGATACGATCATCGGCGGTTCGGGCAACGATACCATCACCGGCGGTCGTGGCGGGGATACGCTTACCGGCGGTGCGGGCAAGGACACGTTTGTGATTGCAAGTGGCGATTCCTCCTTCTCGATCTCAGGCTCGGGAAGCCGGATCCAGATCTCGGGCTATGACACCATTACCGACTTCAAGGTTTCGGACGGCGACAAATTGCAGTTGTCCGGTTCGGTCAACGTCGCGAGCGACAGCAGCAAGTCGTTTGCGAAGGTGGACGGTAGCATCGGGATCAACGGTTTTACGATTAAAGATGGTGTTGTGAGCTTCAAGACAAGCTCGGGCGTTGTGACAATCGACTCGCTCACCGACGTGGCGACCGCGGTCAAGGCTCTCACGGTTGGAGGCATAGGCAATGGCAGGGTCGTGGTTTTCACGGCAACCTTCGAAGATCATTCCGTGCACAACTTCATCTACCAGCAGGAATCTTCGGGCCAGTACACGCTCGTTGACCTGCAGGGATCGATCGCCAATGTTGCCTCTCTGGTCGGCTTCTCGTCCAAGAGCCAGATCGACCCCATCATCCTCGATCTCGACCACAACGGCATCGCGCTTACCACCCTCGACCACGGCGTCTCCTTCGACATCAATGCCGATGGTCATCAGGACAAGATCGCCTGGACGGCGGGCACGGATGGCATTCTGGCCTACGACCTCGACGGCAACGGCAAGATCGACAACGGCAGCGAGATCTTCTCGCCGCACTTTGCCGGTGGTACTTATGTCGATGGTCTGGCGGCGCTGGCGACGCTCGACAGCAATCATGACGGCAGAATCGATGCGGCCGACGAGGCCTTCTCGAAGCTCACCGTCTGGCAGGATTTGAACCATAATGGCATCACCGATGCCGGGGAGCTTTCGAGCTTGACCGACCACCAGATCACCAGCATCTCGCTCGACGCCTCGGCCTCCGGCACGGAGATCAACGGTCAGTCGATCATGTCCGAGGGAAGCTACACGACTTCGGATGGCGTCGGCGGTCACTTCGTCGAGGTCGCCTTCGACACCACGCTCGGCGGCACCGACGGCGACAGCCATGCCTACACGATGTTCGGCAGCGATGGCGACGATCTCATCGCCGGCAGCGGCGGCATGTACACGATCACCGGCGGTGCCGGCGCCGATACCTTCGTTCTCGATGCCGATGCCTTCAACGACGTGAAGCTTGCCGATGTCATCACCGACTTCAAGGCAAGCGAAGGCGATACGCTCGATGTCTCAAAGCTGCTCGACAGCCTGCTTGGTCATCAGGCGAACGAGGCGGAAGCGCTGGCAAGCGTCAAGACGACGGTCTCGGGCACCGATACCGTGGTCAGCGTCAACGACAATGGCGCCTGGCATGATGTTGCCGTGCTTCAGAACACCACCGAGGCCGTCAAGATCCTCTTCGACGACAAGCACGACGCGACCACCGCCCCGCACGTCGGCTAACCAGGCCCCGACACCAGAACCTCGAAAAGGCGCCTCGGCGCCTTTTCCGCGTTTTCAGGCAGCGGGAAGACGCGAGATCGGGATCGGCTCGTCGGCGTCACCGCCGCGTTCCATCGCCATCTCGTCGGCAAGCTGGCGAATGTGGTTGAAGTCGGTGGCGCCCTCGAAAACCGCACCGCCGAGCCTGACGCCGATCGACAGCGGCATCTCGCCGGCGGTGAACGACGCTGCGGTGACGCGCTGGCGGATGCGGGTGCCGACATCCTGGGCGTTTTCGATCGAGGCGCCGGGCAGGAAGACGCCGAGTTCGTTGGAGGCGAGCCGGGCGACGAGGTCGCCGCTGCGCACGGAGGACTGGATGATCGAGGCGAGCGACTGGATCACGGTGTCGGCCCATTGCGGCCCGTAGCGGCGGCTGATCTCGTCGAGCGTATCGATCACCACGGCGATCATCACCCCACCAGCATCGGTCGCGATCCGCTTGCGCCGATCCATGTAGTGCTCGACGGCGGCGGCGAACGCCGTCCCGTTCAGCGCCTTGGTAACGGCGTCGTGGCGTTGAGTATAGTTGACCGTATCTTGCAGTTTCTTTAGCTCGCCGACCTTGAGTTGCAGAAGCATAAGAAGCGGAAATGCAACAAAAAGCGAAATAAGAATTGCACCCACGAACCCAACCAAAAATGGTTGCTCCGGCGCGAGAAGGTTTAAGATAAGTAACACCCCGACTGATCCCGCCGCGCAGCACAACGCTCCGACGATGGAGATTCGGAGAGCAGAAATTGTAGTTGTTGCGGATGAGTAACGTTGGCCGAAATTCATTGCGGTTTGCACCCGTTTGTATGTCGAGCCAGCTAATCAGGCCGGGGCAAAATCCCGGTTAAAAAATTCTGTAAAATTCTCGCTTTAGGTAGTTCTTCCCTGCCGGGTTAACTGTCTTCGCAGGAAGCCGCGGGCCGCAATTGGAATGTGGAAAGATTGGTGTTACTCGTTTACCCAAGAATAGGCTTTGGTATACGAGGTCATCGTATGAATCTTGATGTTGAGGGGCATCTTCTTTGTTCAATCGCAAAAGAATATTCGCAGTCTTGTCTGCAACTGTTGCTATAGGCCTTACTTTTTGTGCTGATGCCGGTGCAATGACATTGCAGCAGGCAATCGAAAAGACGATGAAGACCAACCCGCAGATCTTGCAGGCGGCAAAAGATCGCGAAGCGGTTGAATTCGAACTTCGCCAGGCCCGCGGTCTTTACTTGCCGTCGGTGGATCTCGAAGCCGGCATCGGCCGTCGCCGTCTGTCGAACAACAGCTCCGGCGCGCTGAGATCCGATCATGATTACCTGTCGCCCGGCGATGTCGGCCTGACGGTATCGCAGACCATCTTCGACGGCGGCAGCCGCAAGGCGCAGGTGCAGCAGCAGGCTGCCCGCGTCGATGGCGCTTCCTTCCGCGTTCTCGAGCGTTCGGAAGCGCTGGCGCTCGAAGTCACGCAGGACTATCTCGAATACATGCTGCAGAACCAGATCGTTGCTGCCGCCAAGCAGAACGTGTCCTTCCATCAGGGCATGGTCGGCGACATCAGCGAGAGCATCAAGGGCGGCGCGCTCACCGATGCCGACCGCCTGCAGGGCAGCGAGCGTCTCCAGGCCGCCAAGGCCCGCCTGCGCGAAGCGCTGGAAGAGCTGGAACAGACCAAGATCCGCTTCCTCCAGGCCGTCGGCGAGCAGATCTCCAACCCGTCGACGCCGCCGTCCGTCGCCAAGTATCTCCCGAAGACGCTGAACGACGCGGTCTATGTCGCCGCCAGGAACAGCCCGCGCATCTACTCGGCCAATGCCGATGTCGACGCGGCCGACGCCGGCGTTCGCGGCGCGCGCGCCAACTACATGCCGAAGGTCAACCTTGAAGGCACGGCCCGCGTCGGTGACGATATCGACGGCGACGAAGGCAATACCAACGACTACCAGGTCCGCGTCGTCGCCCGATGGAACCTTTATCGCGGCGGCATCGACGTCGCCCGCGAGCAGGAACAGATCCGCCGCTCCGGCGAGCAGCGCTATGCGCTGGCGCAGGTACAGCGCGAAGTCGAGCAGTCGGTTCGCTCCGCCTGGAACGAGCGCGTCAGCCGCAGCGATCTCTCCAAGATCCTCGGCGAGCAGACCTCGATCAACGAAAGGCTGGTCGGTTCCTACCGCGAGCAGTTCAAGGTCGGCCAGCGCTCGCTGCTCGACGTGCTCGATGCCCAGAACACCCGCTTCAACACCAAGGTGCTCGCCGATACGGCCCGCGTAGCGTCGCTGTTTGCCGAGTACAAGATCCTGGCCGCGTCCGGCAACCTGCTGCAGACCATGAAGCTGCGCCCTGTCGAACAGGCTCAGCCTTATGCGCGCGACGGCTTCGCGGTTCCCGCGACGTCAGCCAACCCCAACTATGTCGAGCTGGATTCGCACCAGAAGGCCGGCATGCCGCTGGACCTCCTGGCCCCGATTCGACAGCAGTAGTCGAAACGGCCACGGACCATGTTGAACGTAGCGCTAGAGACTTCGAGCGGCACGCCGCTTCAGACATTCAAGGCCGCGTTCAAATCCGTGGCCGCGTTCTACGGTCGGCCGAGTTCCGACACCGTCCTCTTCTCCGGCCTGCCGGACGAGGTGACGGAATCGCTGGAGACGGATGACGTCGAGCGTATCGCCGAGCGCATCGGCCTGCAGGTCATCCGGCACGGCGAGCGCGAATGTCGGCTGGGCAATTTCGATTGCCCGGCAATCGTCTCCTTCGCCGACGGCGGCGTCCTGCCGCTGCTCGAAGTGGCCGAGGACGGCTCCTACGTTATCGATATCATTCCGATCGCCGGCAGCCCGCTGCGGTTGACCCGCGCCGAACTGATGGCGCTGAGGCCGCAAACGGCCTTCGCCTTCACGCTGTTCTACCAGAACGCCTCGGAAGAGGCGCTGGTCGGCAATGCGGTGGAGATCGAGAAGCGCCACTGGCTGGCGACGACCCTTCGGCCCTACTGGCGCACCTATGTCCGCGTCATGGTCGCCGCGCTCTTCATCAACCTGATCGCGCTCGGCTCGCCGCTGTTCACGATGAATGTCTACGACCGGGTGCTGCCCAACAAGGCGATCCCGACGCTGTGGGTTCTGGCCGCCGGCATCACGCTTGCCTATCTCTTCGATTTCCTGCTGAAGACCGCGCGCTCGTCGCTGATCGATTATGCCGGCCGCAAGGCGGATCTGCGCCTGTCGCAGATGATCTTCGACAAGGTGCTGAACTCGACGCTTGCCTCTCGGCCGATGTCGACGGGCGAATATGCCAACCGCGTCACGCAGTATGAATTCGTGCGCGAATTCTTCACCTCGAACACCATCGGCGTCGTCATCGACAGCCTGTTCGTCTTCGTCTTCCTGATCGTGATCTACCTGATCGCCGGCTGGCTTGTGGTCATCCCGGCTGTCGCCTTCCTGCTCTCCGTCGTCATCGGCCTCTATGCGCAGGCCGCCATCGGCAAGCGCATGGCCACCGCCGCCAACGAGGCCTCGCGCCGTCAGTCGCTGCTGGTCGAGACCATTTCCACGATCGAGACGCTGAAGAGCCTGCGCGCCGAAGCCACCATGCTGCGCCGCTGGCACGAGCTCACCAAATATTCGAGCCGCACCAGCGAGGATATCAAGCATGTCTCGACCAACGCCATCAACATGACGATGTTCGTGCAGCAGATGGTCAGCGTCCTCATCGTCATCGCCGGCACCTACGAGTTCTCGGAAGGCCGCATCGCCATGGGCGCGATCGTCGCCACCGTGATGCTGGCAAGCCGCGCCGGCGCGCCGCTCGGCCAGATCGCCATGACGCTCGCCCGCTTCCGCCAGGCCACCATGTCGCTGCGCATCCTCGACAAGATCATGGAGCAGCCTGACGATCGCCCCTCGACGGTCGGCTTCGTCAACCGCGAGATCGCTCGCGGCTCCTTCAGCTTCCAGGATGTCTCCTTCCAGTATCCCGGCTCCGATTACCCTGTCATCAACAAGCTGTCCTTCAGCGTGAAGCCCGGCGAGCGCGTCGGCATCATCGGCCGCATCGGCTCGGGCAAGACCACGCTCGGCCGCCTGCTCGACGGATTGTTCCAGCCGTCCGGCGGCCGCGTGCTGATCGATGGCGTCGATATCCGCCAGTATCACATGGCCGAGGTGCGCGCCGCTGTCGCCGTCGCCGGCCAGTCGTCGGATCTCTTCTCCGGCACCGTCAAGGAAAACCTTTTGATCGGCCGCGCCGATGCCAGCGACGAGGAATTGCTCGAGGTCGCCCGCATGACTGGCGTCGACGAGTTCGTCGGCAACCACCCGCGCGGCTTCGACATGCCGGTGGGCGAGCGCGGCACCAACCTCTCCAGCGGCCAGAAGCAGGCGCTCACCATCGCCCGCCTGCTGCTGACGAAGCCGAAGATCGTCTTCCTCGACGAACCCTCGGGCGCCATGGACCTTGCCACAGAGCGGCATCTGATCGCTCGCCTGTCGAAGGCCTTTACCCGCGACACGACGCTCCTGATCGCCACCCATCGTTTCAGCATGCTCGAACTGGTGGACCGGTTGATCGTCGTCGACAAGGGCCGCATCATCGCCGATGGCCCAAAGCAGGCCGTCATCGAGGCCATGCAGCGCAAGCCGGCGGGGCCTCAGGCATGAGCAGCCAGGTCGACAACCCGCCATTCCTCGCCCGCGCCATCCTCGCTCTGGTGGCGCTTGTCATCGCGAGCTTCCTCGCCTGGGCGGCGATCGCCGATGTCAACGAAATCGCCCGCGGCGAAGGCAAGGTCATTCCCGTCTCCAAGACGCAGATCATCCAGTCGTCGGAACCCGGCGTCGTGCAGCAGATCGCGGTCGTGCTCGGCCAGGTCGTGCGCAAGGGGCAATTGCTGGTCCAGCTCGACAACACCACCACCACCTCCACGCTCGGCGAATCCGTCGCCAAGGCCCGTGCGCTCGGCGCCAAGGTGGCTCGCCTGAAGCTGGAGGAAGACGGCCAGTACGACGCGCCCTTCGTCTGCCCGCAGGAAATCCTCACGGTGGCCAAGGATGTCTGCGCCAACGAGGCGCAGCTCTTCGCGGCTGATCGTGCCAGCTACCAGAACAAGCTCGGCGTCCTCAAGGAGCGCGTGCGCCAGCGCGACAACGAGCTCAGCGAAGCCCACGCCAATATCGATCGTCTGGTCGAGAATATCGACGGCGCCCAGCGCCAGTACGATCTCATCAGCCCGCTGGCCAAGAAGAAGCTGGTCGCGCAGACAGATGTTCTGAAGACCGAACGCGACCTGGCCGATCAGAAGGGCCAGCTCAAGGTCTATCAGGAAAGCATCGTTCGCCTCGAAGCCGCCGTTCAGGAAGCCAGGCTGCAGCTCGGCGATCTCGCGCTCGAACTGCGCCAGCAGGCGCTCACCGACAAGGCGCAGGCGCTGGCCGAGCTCTCCGTCGTTGACGAAACCATCCGCGGCGCCTCAGATCGCGTCAAGCGCACCGATATCCGCTCGCCGGTCGATGGCATCGTCAACACGCTCGAGGTCAACACCATCGGCGCTTATGTCGATCCAGGCCGCGTCATCGCCGGCATCGTGCCGACGGCCGACACGCTGCTTGTCGAAGCCAAGATCTCGCCGCGCGACGTCGCCTTCGTCCGTCGCGGCCAACCCGCCATCGTCAAGGTCAGCGCCTACGACTTCTCGATTTTCGGCGGGCTGGAAGGCACCGTCGAGAACATCTCGGCCGACAGCCTCGTCGAGAAGGAAAAGGGCGAAACCTATTATCTCGTGCAGGTGAAGACGGAGCGCTCGGAACTCGAGCGCAACGGCAAATCCTATCCCATCATTCCCGGCATGGTGGCCTCCGTCGAAATCATGACGGGCAGCAAGACCGTGCTCAGCTATCTCATGAAGCCCATCAACAAGGCGCGCTCGGAAGCGCTGACGGAGCGATAGATGCTGATCGTAAAGCCCGGCAGCACCGCGGTACCGGAAAGCGATCTCCTCGATGAGGGACTGCCCGTGATCGATGCCGGCGAGATCGAGCCGCGCTTTCGTGCCGTCATGGGCAGAGGTGGCGAGCGCCGTGGCATTCGCCTGGAGCGCATCTACTGGGATGGCCTCGGCCGCATGTCGGCATCAGGCCGCATGTCGACCTCCGACCTCGTGCACTACACGGCCTCGCAGATGCCGGAATCGGGCAATCTGGCCTCGCTGCTGCGCGTGCTCAGCCTCAAATGGGCATTGCGCCGGCTGGATACGGTTGAAGACATTTCCTCGCTCGCCAACGTCAACGCAATCATCCAGGCCTCGCCGTCGCCGACCGTCCTTTTGACGCGCGACAAGAAGGTGCAGCTGTTCAACGAGCCTTTCCTGTCGATGCTGCGCCAGCGGCTGCCGATGGGCAATGCCGAGCAATTGACCAAGGGCCTGCGGTTCTCGATCGATACGCAGATCGACGAAGCGCTGGAAACGCTTGGCCGCAACAAGGGCAAGACGCTCAACACCGGCTTCACCATCACGGTGGGATCGATGACGATGAAGGGCCAGATCAATCTTGCGCTGGCGCCGACCCACGAGAAGCCGATGCTGATCGGCTATATTTCCCGCTACTGATCAGCTGCGTTGCAGCGCCAGATGCGCGCCGAGGCCGACCAGCGTCGCGCCGCCCAGCCGCCGCACCAGCCGCTGCGCCGAAGTCGAGCGCCGCAGCCTGCCAATGACGGCACCGGCAAGGAACACGCAGACGATATCGGCGGATGAAAAGATCACGTTGACGATCGTGCCGAGGATGACGAACTGCAGCCAGACCGGGAAAGCGGCCGATGCATCGATGAACTGCGGCAGGAAGGCGAAGAAGAAGATCGCCGTCTTCGGGTTTAGCACGTCGATCATGAAGCTCTCGAACAGCGCCCGCCGCCCGGATTTCGGCTCCGTGCCGGGCAGGGTGGTCTCGCCCTCCTGCTTGCCGCGAAACAGCGAGATACCCAGCCAAACGAGATAGGCCGCGCCGATCAGCTTCACCGCCATGTAGAGAACAGGCACGGCGTGAAACAGGATCGAGAGCCCGGCGGCCGCTGCCGCCACATGGACATAGCAGCCGAGATGAATACCGAGCGCCGCCATGAATCCCGCACGTCGCCCGCGCGCCATGGTCTGCGCCGCCGCGTAAAGCATGGCCGGACCGGGCATGTAGGCAAAAAGAGTGGTGGTGATGAAGAAGCTGATCAGTAGTTCGGCGGATGGCATCGGGTCCCCCATTCAAGTGCTAAGCCGTTGATATCAGGCCGCGCTTGATCTGCATAGCGGATCAGGGAGAGACTTTGCCGGCCGGCCCGGATGCCGCGCGCGGCGATCCGGAACGGTCCTGCTGCGTCAGAAGGCTACGCCTTCGCCGGGCGCGACTTTCTCGATCGGCATGGCGGCCGCCATCTGCTTGGTCCCGACGCGCGAGCCGTGCAGGTAGCCCTTGCCGTTGGCGATCGAGTAGAGCGGCTGGTAGTCGGGCAGGCGGCTGTCGGCCAGCACCTCGTCGCGCATGTTGTCGAGAATGAAGCGGCTGCCGCCGACCGAGACGGACAAGACGGCGTGATAAAACCTACGCTTCTGGTCGAACAGCACGACCACGGCCATGTCCTTGAGGTCGACGCCCTCGGCATGCAGCGCCGCCATCTTCAGGATCGCGAAATCCTCGCAGTCGCCCTGCTGGCGCGACAGCGTCTCGGATGGCTTTGCCCAGTAGTCGGCCTGGCCATAGGTGTCGATGTCGCGGCGGTAGCGAATGGTGTGATTGACCGTTGCATTGACGGCATTGAGCTTGTCGCGGATCGATGCCTGCGCCTTGCGCGTGAACGCCGCCTTGATCGCGGTCGCTGCCTCGCATTTGCCCTTGGCGCAGCCGATCGCCGCGCCGCTGTTCATTTCGGCAAGCGACGGCGCCAGTTTTTTCAGCGCCGCGAGCTTCTTGAACGGGATGGCGACGGTGCCGAAAACGGCGCTGTCGGAGCGAGCGGCGGTGACAGCCGGACGCGTCGCGGGCCTGATCGATGCCGTGCTTTCAGGCGACCACGAGGCCGGCTGGACGAAGGACGACAGATCGACCGAACTCATCGCCCGCACGATGCCATCGGTGGCGGCGCCGACCAGTGCGGCGACACCGGCAAGGCTGCCGGTCTGCGCCAGCGCCCGTGCCGGGATGGCGGAGAAGATGGGCGGGTAGGCGGCGCCTGTGAGCTGCGCCGAGGGAAGCGCGCCGGCCTGTGCAGAACCGCAGGCGGACAGGGCCATGACAAGGGCCGAAGTCAGGGAAGCAAGTCTTCTTGTTATTCTTGCGGGCTTCATGTCGATCGTCTCTCCGTGTGTGAGAGAAGATTACAAATAGCCTATAAAAATCAGGTATTTAAACGTAGATAAGTGTTCCGGAATTTATCGGGTCGAATGCGCATAAAATTTTAGTTTTGCCGTCAACCAAGTTTGGGGGAAGGGTTTGCTTTCGGCCGTCGCCTGTGCAGATATGAAGCCCGTGAAAAGCCTGCGTTTCAGGCGTATTTTGAGTTCGGGGGAACAGGTGAGAGTGCATCGGATCGCGCGCGGGGAGCGCGGGCATGGTTTACTTCAGGCAGCCGCAAAGCCGATTTTCAATGCCGCCGTTTCGCTCGGGCGCTTCCGGGGGCTTTCGGTATCGGCGCTTCTGCTCCTCTGCGGCACACTTGCAGCCTGTCAGTCCGGCGTCGATGGTGTCGCCACGAACGTCAAGACGAACGACATCAAACCGCCATCGACGGAGGTCGAGGAGAGCTACGGCGAGACCGGCGCCGAAATCACGCTTTTGGCCGCGAAAGGCAGTAGCGGTCTCTATGAGGGTGCTGCCCGTGACGTGCGCGACGGCATGGCGCTCGGCGTCGGCGAGCTCGGCAACAGCCAGGTCTTCGTCAAGGTCATCGATGTTTCCGGCGGCGCTGGCGCGGCCACCGCTGCGGTGAGTGCTGCCAAGACGAGGGGCTCGACGCTCATCGTCAGCTACGCCTCGCCGGCCGTCACATCTGCAATCGCCTCGCTTCCGGCCGACCAGCGCCCGCCGCTCCTCAATCTCGGCGTGCCGGTCCCAGCCGGCGCCGGCAATGTCTACAACCTCGTCTCCGATGAAGTCGACAGCGCCATCGAAGGTGCCCGTGCGGCCGCCGCCAGCGGCCATAAAAAGATATTCGCGTTTGCCCAGTCCGACTTCTCGCCCGCGTCCGAAAGCCGCCTCTCCAGCGCCATCCGCGCATCCGGCGGCACCTGGGTCGGCATCGCCCGTTACGAGCTGACCGATGCGTCGGCCTCCGACGCCGTGCAGAAGAGCAGGGCGCTGCTGCAGGGCGCCGATACGGTGCTGATCCTCGGCAAGAGCGCCATCGTCACCACGGTGGCCGGAGCGGTGAAGGCGGGCGGACAGCCGAACCTCAGCTTCGTCGGCACCAGCGCCTGGCCGCAGCAGACCTGGTCCAACGCTTCGGTCAACGGCACGCTGATCGCCCGCGTCGAGCCCGATGGCGCCGGCATGATCGGCGCCCGCTACAAGCTTCACTACAAGCGCACGCTCACCGATGATGCCGCCTATGGCTACGACGCCGTCGCCATCGCCTCCGGCGTCGTCAGGACCAAGGGACCGGAAGCGATGACGGCTGAAACGCTGACCAGCAAGGTCGGCTTCCACGGTGTCACCGGCGTCTTCCGCCTGACGCCGGCAGGCTCCGTCGAGCGCAAACTCAGCCTCTATGCCATCTCAGGCGGCAAGCTGAACCTGCTCGGCGCCGCCTCCGCCTCGTTCTAGAATAAAAGCCGCGGCAGCTCGATGCCGCGGCCCTGAGGTCACACCATGCCTGACGCGGAAGCGAAGAATGCTTCCGGGCTCTCCACCTCCACCAGCCGTTTCCTGTCGATCACCCAGAAGCGGTTGCCGACCTCGCGGATGAAGCTGCGGTCGTGCGATACCAGCAGGCAGGTTGCCTGCTGCGCCATCAGC
This sequence comes from Rhizobium sp. S152, assembly GCF_030380735.1. Lineage (GTDB taxonomy): Bacteria > Pseudomonadota > Alphaproteobacteria > Rhizobiales > Rhizobiaceae > Rhizobium. The sequence goes on from NZ_JAUDRZ010000008.1 coordinate 664,752, forward strand.
TCCGCCTCCAGCGCCTCCTGGCCCTCGATATCGAGATGGTTGGTCGGTTCATCGAGCAGGTAGAAGTTCGGATTGGCGAGCCGCAGCGCCAGCATGCCGAGCCGTGCCTTCTGCCCGCCGGACAATCGTCCGATCGGCTTTTCCTGCATCTCCACGCTCATGCCGGCGCCCGCCAGCAGCGACCGCGCGCGGGCGTCACCCAGATCGAAGCGCCGCAGGATCATCCGCATCGGCGTCTCCTCGTCCTTGAGATCGCCGAGCGCCTGGTCGCCATAGCCGAGCACCACCGAAGGCGTCACCTTGATGCTGCCATCGGCAGCGTCGGGAGCCTCGATCGCCCGCCGCAGCATCGAGACGAGCCGCGTCTTGCCGGCTCCGTTTTCGCCGAGCAGCACGATCCGGTCGCCCTGGCAGAGAAACTGCCTGCCGGTGCGAAACAGAAGCCGCCCGTCCGGCGTCGTCACCTCGGCATCGTCAAGTGTCACCAGCACCTTGGCATGCGTGCCGCGATTGGCGAGCCGGATGGCGCCGGCCGAGCGTTCGAGATGCGCGGGCTTTGCCGCATCCTCCAGCTTGTCGGCGCGCTGCTTGAGCTGCTTTGTCTTGACGACGAGCAGGTCGCTGCCGGAGTTGATGCCGATATTGTTGAGCTTCGCCGCCTGCTGGCGCAGCTGCTGCGCCGTCTTCATGTCGCGCTGGTAGCGCCGCTCGTCCGCCGCGTCGGTCTCGTCGAGTGCGGCCCGCGCCTTGGTATAGCCGAGCGCAAAGACAGGCGAGCGTTCCGGGCGCAGGAACAGCGTCCGGTTGGTCGTCGCATCCAGAAAGGCGCGGTCGTGGCTGGCGATGACAACGGGCGTGTCGCGCGGCAGGCCGTTCACCCATGCCTCAAGCCGGGCGATCTTGCCGAGATCGAGATGGTTGGTCGGCTCGTCGAGCATCAGCACATCGGGCTCGGTAACCCAGACGCGCGCCAGCATCGCCAGCCGCTGCCAGCCGCCGCTGAGCTGACCGACCGGCCGCTCGCGCAAGAGATCGGGTACATCGAGCGCGTCGAGCACGATGTCCACCCGCCAGCTCTCGTTCTCCTGCTGGTCCAGCGGCAGGGCCCGCAGCACGGCCTGATGGAACGGCACATTGACGAGCGCCGCCGGCACGTCCTGCTCGACATGGCCGATCGTCAGGCCGCGCGAGCGCGTCACGTCGCCATCCGTCGCCTCCATGGTGCCGGCGATCACGCGCAGCAGCGTGGACTTGCCGCGCCCGTTGGCGGCGACGAGGCCGATGCGGTCACCGGCATTGATGGTGAGGTCGAGATTGGAAAACAGCGGTCTGGAGAGGGAGACGCCGAGATTGCGGATATTGATAAGAGTCATGATCTTGCTCTGGTCTTCCGAACGACCGCGGCCGCGCGCTTGAGCGCCACGGGCATGCGTGTCGTTTCGGTGGATAAGTCACAAGCAGGCGAGCCAAAGCTCGGCTCTGCTTAGCCACGAAGGGCGGACCAGGAAGAGATTTGCGAGAAACGGTCTCTGGTCAGCCCTGCAAACGCATCTGCAGGGCGTTGACGGGGCCACGCTGCCGGTAAAACCGGAAGTAAAAATTCTGCACGTGACCCTCCTTTCTCTTTGGCGCAATGGCAATGAAATAACACCGCACACCCCGCGACGCAACCGCACGCTCCGGTTCAAGCCTTGCGGCGGTCCGCCGGCTGCTATAAGCGCCGGACTCATACTTTATTTCTTTCAGGAGATGCGCCGATGGCCGCGGATGATGACGATTATGTTTACGACGAAGCAACCGGCGAATGGCGCCCCGCATCGGAGCTTGCCGCAGAGGCGGCGAAGGCATCGGAAGTGCGCGACGCCGCCGGCAATGTGCTGGCGGACGGTGATTCCGTCACGCTGATCAAGGACCTCAAGGTCAAGGGCGCCGGACAGACGCTGAAGCAGGGCACCGTGATCCGCTCGATCCGGCTGACCGACAATCCCGAGGAAATCGACTGCCGCCACGATGCTATCAAGGGTCTTGTGCTGCGAACGGAGTTCGTGCGCAAGCGGTAGGGCATGACGCCTGTTGCGGCGCGAACGATCGCCGCCGCAACAGGATATCTGCCTGAAACTACCGTTTCAGGCTGCCGAGAATGCCGCGCACCAGCGCGCGGCCGACCTGCGTCGCCACCGTGCGGGCGACGCTTTTCATCGCCGCTTCCACCACCGTTTCGCGCTGGTAACCGGCGGCGCGGCCACGGCCCTTACTGGGCTGATCATCCTTGTCGCCGCCGCCGAAGCCAGGCAGCGTCCAGCCGCCGGTGGTGCTCGCCTCGGTCGGCTGCGGCTCTTCCTTGGCGGCATTGGCCTCGGCTGCGTTCTTGGCGCGGGCGGCGAGCATCTCGAAGGCGGACTCGCGGTCCACGTCTTCGTCGTAGACGCCGAGAACCGGGCTCTTGTCCATCACCTGCTGCCGCTCGGCATCGGTCAGCGGTCCGACCCGGCCGGATGGCGGCCGTACCAGCGTGCGCTCGACGATCGACGGCGCGCCCTTGTCCTCCAGCGTCGAAACCAGCGCTTCGCCGGTGCCGAGCGTGGTGATCACGGTGGCGCAATCGAAATCCGGGTTGGGGCGGAAGGTATCGGCAGCCGTCTTCACCGCCTTCTGCTCGCGCGGCGAATAGGCGCGCAGCGCATGCTGGACGCGGTTGCCGAGCTGCGCCAGAACGGTTTCCGGCACGTCGAGCGGGTTCTGCGTGACGAAATAGACGCCGACGCCCTTGGAGCGGATCAGGCGAACCACCTGTTCCACGCGCTCGGTGAGCACCTTCGGCGCATCGTTGAAGAGCAGGTGCGCCTCGTCGAAGAAGAACACCAGGCGCGGCTTTTCGGGGTCGCCGATTTCCGGCAGTTCCTCGAACAATTCGGACAGCAGCCAGAGCAGGAACGTCGCGTAAAGGCGCGGGTTCATCATCAGCTTGTCGGCGGCAAGCACCGAAATCTGGCCGTAGCCGCGATTGTCGGTGCGCATGATGTCGCTGATCTTCAGCGCCGGCTCGCCGAAGAAGTGCTCCGCGCCCTGCTGCTCCAGAACCAGCAGCGCGCGCTGGATCGAGCCGACGGATGCCTTGGAGATCAGACCGAACTGGCTGGAAAGCTCGCTGGCGTTCTCCCCCATGTAGTTCAGCAGCGCAGCGAAATCCTTGAGATCGAGCAGCGGCAGGCCGGCCTTGTCGGCGATCTTGAAGGCGATGTTGATGACGCCCTCCTGCGGCTCCGACGCATCCATCAGCCGGGCGAGCAGCAACGGTCCCATCTCGGCGATAGTGGTGCGCACGCGGTGGCCCTTCTCGCCGAAGAGATCCCAGAAGATGACGGGAAACTGGTCGAAAGCGAAGTCGTCGAAGCCGATCTGCTCGCAGCGCTTGGTGATGAAGTCCTTCGGCTCGCCGCGCGCCGCGATGCCTGAAAGGTCTCCCTTGATATCGGCGCAGAAGACCGGGACGCCGGCCTTGGCGAAGCCTTCGGCCAGCACCTGCAGCGTCACCGTCTTGCCGGTGCCGGTGGCGCCGGTGACCAGGCCGTGGCGGTTGCCGAACTTGAGATCGAGATATTCGGGGCTGTTGATGCTATCGTCGGGCTTGCGGCTCACGCCGATGAAAATCTTGCCGTCCTCGATCATTGCAAACATTCTCCCAATGGCGCTTGGCCGCTTGCGTCAAAATGCGGAGAGCAGTTTCCGCACGGTCATTGTAATATCGCTCGTCTGTTATAAGCAGGGACTTCAATGCCGACAACTGTCTGCATTAAAAGGAAAACCGGGATTGACGTCCGCCATCGGCGCGGGTCGCTTGAGTTGCCTGATAAACTCGATTAACGTTGACGTTAACGTCAACAAAGGAGGATACCATGAACGAACTCGTAGATCAGGTTGCCGCACGTGTCGGCATTCCGGCCGAGGTGGCCGAAAAGGCTGTCGGCATGATGCTCGGCTTCCTGCAGCGCGAAGCGGCCGATGGCCCCGTTGCCCGGATGATCGAAGCCATTCCCGGCGCGTCCGATCTCGTCGCCCAGTACAACGGCGAAGGTGCGACGGGCGGCGGCGGCATTCTCGGCAGCATCATGGGTGCCTTCGGCGGCGGCGGCATCATGGCGCTCGGCCAGCAGCTGATGTCGGAAGGCCTCGGCATGGGCGAGATCTCCAGCCTCGCCAAGGAAACCATCGCGATCGCCGAGCAGCATGCCGGCAAGGATGTCGTCGACGAAGTGGTCGCATCCGTGCCCGGTCTCAGCCAGTTCATCTGAGGCAAAAATTACGCGAAGAAAGGCGGACGAGGGCATCGTCCGCTTTTCAACTTGAAGTTCAGTTTCGGGCGGTGACGCCAAGCAGAATGAGCCAGTTTTTGGCGAGATCCGCAGCCGCCTGCCGGCCCGGATCGTCGAGCTTTTCCGGCCCGCAAGAGCGAGCCATTTCTCTCTGGTCGTTGATGTCAAACGAGGCGTTTTCAGCCTTCACGATCACCTGCCACCAGGCGCAGCCGCGCATCGCGTTAGGCTCGACGGCGCCGTCGCAGCCGGTGGAGAGGCAGCGCGCGACGATCCTCTGGCTTTCCACTTTTCCGGCGATGGCATCGCCGTAGATATCGGTCCAGCGCGCCCGCAGATCCGTACAGCTCTGCGCATTTTCTGATTGCCCGCAACTCGTCTTCGCCACGTAATCGGCGGCATCCGGCCAGTCTGCGACCTCGACCAGACTGACACATCCGCAAGCCAGAAGCGCGGCGGCGACCCACTGCAAATTCCATCTCCGATGCGCCCAAGTGCGCGGTTAACACTTTGAATATGCGCAGGATTTAACCGGAACAATCGATCGGAGCGCCCGAAAAACCCACACAACGGCTCGCAACGAGAATCGCCGCGAGGTGGTCTCGCGTATTTTCTACCTGCTAAAACCTGATGTCGAAAGTGTCTGCTGCGCTCGGCGGGATACAAAAGAACGCGGATAAGCCGGGTCAGTGCTTCTTCTTAGTTTCCCGGGCCAGCTTCAGTATCACGTCATCTGCCGCGTCGGCCAAGGCCATCGCGATCTCGGCCGCTTTCCACCCACGCTTCTCACCGTTCTTGATGAGTTCGTAAAGAATGGGCTCAAACTCGGACCGGCACGTTTCCATGCGTTGATCGGAACTTGGATGATTCTTCGAAGTTTGAATATCCGTCATGTCAATACCCCAAAACCCGTAGGATAGATTTAGCAAGGCCAACGAAGAGCGCAAGTAAATATGTTAATCCGACATTAATAATTCGGGGTGGTGTGCTTTTTCAGCCATTGGTTGGTGTAAAGCCCAAGAAGGGCCCGCCGGGGTTTGACGGGCCCCGCCTTCTTTGTCGCACTGGAAAAGCAACGCCGTCAGCGAGAAAATCTTCGCATCTCCGGCCTGCGCGTCAATTCATACCTATGTTGTATGACGCACCGCCATTTTGCTGCATGATTAGGATTATTCATTGAGACCAGTCATTTGCGCCGCGCAGTGCGAAAACTATACGGCAGTGTTCTTTGTTATACTTTAGTTAAGCGTGTATTTCAGGGCTTCGCCCGGCTGTGGTTGTGCAGCGTCACGCCCAGCGCATGCCATTCCCGGCCGTCCTTCCGGATAAGCTCCTCGGCACAGGTCGGTCCCATGCTGCCCGGAGCATAAGTCTCCGGCTCCTTTTTCTCCGTCGCCCATACGTCCAGGAACGGCTGCACCGCGGCCCACCCGGCCTCGATGCCGTCGGCGCGCTGGAACAGCGTCTGGTCGCCGATGAAGAGGTCGTATAGCAGGGACTCGTAGCCCGTCATCTTGCCGATGTCGAACTTGTCTGCATAACGGAAGTCGAGCGAAACCGGCACCGTGTCGACCGAAAGCCCGGGCGACTTGATGGAGACTTCCATGCTCAGCCCTTCGTCCGGCTGCACCTGGATGATCAGCTTGTTCGGCGGCAGGTTGCGCTTCACATCGGTCTCGCGAAACTGTGCGAAGGGCACCTGACGGAAGGTCACGACGATCTCCGTATCGCGCGCCGTCATCGCCTTGCCGGTCCTCAGGTAGAACGGCACGCCCGCCCAGCGCCAGGTATCGACAAAGAGCTTCAGCGCCACGAATGTTTCCGTGTTGCTGTCGGCCGAAACGTCCTTGGTCGCCCTAAATGCAGTAACGGGATTGCCGTTCAGTTCCCCGCCGGTGTAGGCGCCGCGCACCCCGTGCGTGGCGGCTTCTTCCGGCGTGTAAATCCTAAGCGCGCTCAGCGCCTTGCTCTTCTCGCTGCGGATCGCCTCGGCACCGAATCCGTTCGGCGCTTCCATGGCAATCATTGCCAGCAGCTGGAACAGGTGGTTCGGCACCATGTCGCGCAGCGCGCCCGTCGCGTCGTAGAACTTGCCGCGGCTGCCGACATCCACGGTCTCCGCCGCGGTGATCTGCACATGGTCGATATAGTTGTTGTTCCACAGCGCCTCGATCATCATGTTGGCGAAGCGCGTGGTCAGGATGTTCTGCACCGTCTCCTTGCCGAGGAAGTGATCGAGCCGGTAGACCTGGCTTTCAGAAACCTTGGCAAGGATCCGCGCGTTCAGCGCCTTGGCTGTCGAAAGATCGGTGCCGAACGGCTTTTCGATCGCGATCCGCCGGAACACGCCTTCGCTTTCGCTGGTCAGCCCGTGTTGCGCCAGCTTCTCGACGATCGTGCCGAAGAATTGCGGCGGCACCGCGAGATAGAAGGCGGCATTGCCATCAGGCGCCCGCGCAAGCCGCGCCTTGATATCGAGATAGATCTCGTCCCTGGTGAAGTCGCCCGAGGTATAGGCGATCCGCTGGCGCAGCCGCTTCCAGCCGTCGCTCGCTGCATGCGCGCCGCCATCATCCAGCGTCGCCAGAAAATCGTCCAGCCGCGCAACCAGCATCGCATCGTCGCCGGGCTCGATCCCGATGCCCAGAATATGCAGGTCGTCCCCGGTCAGCCCGCTCTGCGTCAGGTTGATGATCGCGGGAACAAGCAGCCGCCGCGTGAGGTCTCCGGTGGCCCCGAAGATGACAAGCGTGACCGGCGGGCTGGGAGCTGCGTCCATGATGATCTCCTTGATGTGGGAGGGGGAAGATAGAGCGGGCGAAAGGGGTGCCAAGCGGGGGAGTGAGGTCAGGGCGATACGCTGATATGGATTGAAGTGCGATGTTTACTCTGCCGAGCCACGGCGAGCATCAACGATTGGCGTCTTCGATTTGTCTGCGAAGTGCTGAGAACGAAGCCTCGACGTCATCGTTAAGGCGCCCTTTGCCTGATGCCACGGACTGCCTGGCAATCGCGACCTTCGTTTCGAGAAACGCGGCATATTCAGCTGATGGAGACCCAGCTGTTGCTTTGACGATGGTATCCTTCGGCACGCGCACCTCCATCTGTTCGCAGACGATATAACGGTAGTGATGCCTTCGCAACGCGCTCAACGTCGATGATCAGCCGGTATTGCTACATCTGCGGGACGGCTGTCGAGCGCATCCGCACCGTCGTATTCCCGGAGACGTGATTAGATCCTCGGCACGAGGCCGAGGATGACGTTCGAGCATGCCGATTCATCCCGTAAGATATTGAAATAGCTATCGTTATATCATCTTCGACGTCATCCTCGGGCTTGTCCCGAGGATCTGCCAACGTCTCAAACTGCTCGACGTGGATGGACAACTCGTTGCGCGCACACGTGCTCGCGTGATGGCTGTCTCAAGACAACGTCGGAGAATTGGGGTTCACTCCGAAACCTTTTGATATGTAAAGGATTTCCGCTCGCCGCTACCCCTTCACCGCCACCATGAAAATCCGCGGAAACCGCAAGAGCACCCGCCCGTCCGACATCTTCGGGTAGGCTTTTTCCACCCGCCCGAGATAGTCCGCCAGAAACGCCTCGCGATGCGCGTCGCCGGCATGGTCGAGATAGGGCCGCAGCCCGGTGCCCTTGACCCATTCGACGATCGCCGCTGCGTCCGCCATCGGGTGGTTGTAGGCAGTGTGCCAGACATCGACGCGCGATGCCTTGCCGATCAGGCGGGAATAATAGGTTGCCGGTGGGGGCAGCGGCTTGCGGCGCACGCTTTTAGCTTCGAAGGCCGATTTCCACTGGCCGGCATGGGCGCTTTCTTCCATCAACAGATGGGTCGGCTCCGTCAGGTTGTCGGGCATCTGCACGGCAAGCACGCCGCCGCTCGCCAGCCCGTCCATCAGCCGGTCGAAGAAATCAAGATGGTTCGGCAGCCACTGGAACACCGCATTGGCGAACAAGAGATCGGCCGGCTCGTCCGGCTGCCATGTGGCAAGATCGGCTTCGACGAAGCGGGTGCCTGGCAGGCGCTTGCGCGCCGCCTCCAGCATGTTGAGGTCGCTGTCGAGCCCGGTGACGTTTTCGTCGCCGTATCGGTCGATCAGGAGTTCCGTCGAGTTGCCCGGCCCGCAGCCGAGGTCGATCGCGTTGCGCGCGCTGTCGATCGGCACCTGCGCGAGTAGATCACGCGCCGGTCGGGTGCGCTCGTCCTCGAACTTCACATATTGGCTTGCGGACCATGCCATCGGGCTTCCTCCTGAATTGCGCACTGACGTGCAGCCGAAATCGTCGGCTGCATGTCGTTCCTCATGCCTTGGTCACCAGCACCTTATCGACGCGTCGGCCATCCATGTCGATGACTTCGAAGGCCCAGCCGTTCTTCTCGAAGCGCTCGCCCAATTCGGGCAGGTGCTTCAACTCCTCGAGTATGAGACCGGCAACCGTCTGATAGTCGACGTCGTCGGCAACGGGGAAATTCATGAATTCGGCGAATTCGTCGATCGGCGTCCACCCCGAAACGAGATAGGAACCGTCGTCGCGCTTCTTGATCGCCTGTTCCTCGTGAACCCCGGCCTCGCCGAACACGCCCATAATCGATTCCAAGATGTCGCCGGAGGTTATCACGCCTTCGAAATGCCCGTACTCGTCGAACACCAGCACCATGTGCTGCGACGACTTCCGCAACGCTTCGATGACGTTCGTCGCGGGCGTCAGGTCGGAGACGACGGGAACCTCCCGGACGAGCGCCTGAAAATCGACCGGCTGCGGCGCGTCGTAGAAATCCTTGACGGAAATGACGCCCAGCACCTCGTCCGAGCTGCCTTTCCGCACCGGCAGGCGCGAGCGGTTCGTTTCCTGGATGACGCGCCTGATCTTTTCCGGAGCGTCTTCGATGTCGATCAGCTCGACGTCGCGACGCGGCGTCATCAGCGCACGCGCGCCGCGGTCGGCAAGTCGCATGACGCCGGTAATCATGGCCGATTCGCCCCGCTCGATGACGCCTGCATGCTGGGCTTCCGCCAGCACTGTCTTGATCTCTTCGTCGGTCACGCCCTCGGCGATCTTGCCGGATTGCCCGAGAAGCGAAAGAACGAGCTTTCCGGACTTGTCCAGCAGCCAGACGAGGGGCAGGGCGACCTTGGACAGCAGCGTCATCGTCGGAGCGACCTTCACGGCGACCGCCTCAGGGGCGCGAAGCGCCATCTGCTTGGGAACAAGTTCGCCGACGATGAGGGACAGATAGGTGATGGCGACGACCACGGAGCCCACGCCAAGGCCATCGGCCCATGCGGGCGGCAGGCCTTGCGCGAGCAGCCAGCCTGACAGGCGAGCGCCGAGCGTCGCTCCAGAGAACGCGCCGGAGAGAACGCCGACAAGCGTGATGCCGATCTGCACGGTGGACAGGAACCTGCCGGGATCCTCGGCCAGGCGGATCGCCAGCCGCGCGCCCTGGCTGCCGCGCTCGGCAAGGACCTTCAGGCGAGCGGCTCTGGACGAAACGACGGCCAGCTCGGACATGGCAAGCACGCCGTTGAGCACGGTAAGCAGAACGACAATTGCGATTTCGGTATACAAATTTGAACCTATTGTGTTGGTTTTTCAGGCAATTCTATTGCCTGTCCGGTCGAGGCGTCAGCGGCCATCCGAATTGGGACGATGAGGTGAACGGTGAGGTCTGACATCGCCTCGACCAGGAAAACGGGAATCGCCGATTGCGCCGGACGCAGGCGCCCGACGTTCGAATGTCGCGATCTTGTATGAAAACCCCGCCCTTGCGGCGGTTGCCTGAAGCCTCGGACCGATCAGGTCACGAGAGCGCCATCTACAGCCATCGCCATCATTCTCTGCGGATTGATCCCGGCTGGAATGGGCGGAGCTGCTACTGGAAGGGTCGCTGTCTGGCATGGCGCAATTTTGCTGATAAAACCGGTCAGGTTCAAGAGGGGTTGCGTAAAAATCCTGCACCTTACCCTGTAACGGTTGTGTGACCGCGCCTTAAGGTCGCGCGTTTTCGGCATTTTGCTAGAGTTTTAGCGGGATCTGAAAGAGATGCCTCACGCATGCAGGAGTAGTATCCGCGCATTATTCGTGGGGAGATTGCGCAGATGCATGCGAGTTCACGCACCCTTATCGCAGCAACGGTGATCGGCCTGATTGGCGCATTGGCTGCTCACGCGCAATCGGCGGCCGATGCTGGGCCGCTACCGGCGGGCGTTTTTCTCGACGGCATGCAGCCTTATCGCGAGAGCTATATCGCCTATCTCCTGATGCCGTTTCGCGCCGGCAGCGGGCCAGACCAGCGCCTCACCGCCGACGACATCGCGCGCGCCGAGCAAAGGGAGCAGGCGCGACGCCGCGCAGGTCTTCTCACTCCGTTCTTCGAACGCGACCTTGATGGAGACGGCAAGGTGACGCCGGCGGAGATCGCCGACGCTCCCGTCACCATGTCGCGGCGCGAGCCGCTGACGGCGATGGATGGCGATCATGACGGAACCGTCACGCTGGACGAAGCTCTGGTCTATGCCGGCGTGCGGGCAGCATTACCCGATGCCGGCCGCACGACGAGCAGGCTGTCGCAATTGCTCGCGCTCGATCCGAATAAGGACGGAACGCTGACGGCCGACGAACTGGAAACGCTCGGCCGCTCGGCCTTCGCCTATTTCGATCGCGACGGCGATGGAGTGCTTTCCGAGCAAGAGATGGCCGTCAGGGAAAAAGCCATGAACGAGCGCCAGGTCAAGATCGCGCTGGAGCGCCGGGCGGCGCTCTGCAATCTCCCCAAGGCCGGACAGACGGACCGCGTCCTCTTCGTCGGCGCCTACGAGGCGGCGGCCCTTTCCGACGTTACCGTCTCCGGCCAGGACGCGGTGACCGGCACGGCCGAGCTTGCCATCGATGCCGGCGATACCCCGCTCTACATCGTTGTTTCCTCTTACGGTTCGATCATCTGGCGGCTCACCGGTCACACCGAGCGGGTCGCCCGCCTCGTCGTGGCCAGCGACCGGAAGGGCGGCGGCGCGACGGGCCTTCAGACGGAGAAGGTCACGATCGTCTCGCAGCCACGCTGCTTGCCTTACGCCTCCTCACAGGGTGCCGGCCTGCAGCACGTAATGACGACGCTTGGTGCGTTCACCGGCAAGCCTGTCGATGATGTCCTGGCGAGCTACACGCTGCCGAAAGCCAACCTGCCGTCCAACGCCGTGCCCGCTGCCGAATGGAAACCGACGCGCAACCCGGCGCCGCTCAAGCCCATTCCGCTCAACATGGGACAGTTGCGGAACGTCGATCCCGCCACCTACCAATCTTTCATCCGCTTCAATCCCGCCGGTCTCGTCTCGATCGATCCGGCAGCGGTTGTCTCGCAGGGGGTCGCCGAGCGCTACCAGGTGCTGCCGCAGGAGGCGGGGCTACTGCAATTGCTGATGGATGGATCGCTCGAAGCGAACGGCAGTCGCGGCTATCTGGTCAGGAAGCCGATCCCTCGCTTTCCGGCGGGGCTTGCGGGTGCGCATCGCGTAAACTTCGTGCTGGCCAAGGGCGTTCCGCGCCCGGCCGGCAATCCGGGTCATTCCAGCGTGCGTGTGGAGGGAGAGGCCGTCTTGAAACCGGGTGACGTTCCGGCGATCGATTTGCCGATCAAATAGTATGGGCAACGGCGCGGATCGTTCCGCGCCGTTGCTGCTGGCTCAGGCGGCCAGAATGCTGGTGTCTTGCGTGTTGGCGACGACGGTCACGACCGTGTTGCCGCTCAGCGGCCCCTTCGAGGGATCGCGGGATGCGCCCGCTTCGAAGAATTCCGTCATGTCGCTGTCGATGATCGCCGAAAACACGGCGGTCTCGGGACCCGGATTGGAGTAGCCGTGGACCTGCTCGGACTCGATACGAACGATATCGCCGGCGGTCGCCTCGAATTCTTCCAGGCCCTGATCGGTCATCCGGCGCAGCTTCAGCCGGCCTTCGATGATGCGGAAGATTTCCGGGCTGGCGTGCCGGTGAAGCGGCGTGCGGCTGCCCGCGGGCACCGTGACGTCGAAGATGTTGAGCCAGGTTCCTTCCAGTCGGGCGCGTCGCTCGACCTGGTCGTCCGCCGCGAAGAGAGCCTTCGCGCCCGGCTGGGCATGCGTGTTCACAAATGAGGTGGACATGATGTCTCGCTTTTCTTTTTCTTAGCGGCGAGCGCGATAGACCTTTCGCCGGACATTGACAACCCGCTAAAATGCAAGGCTCCGATGCGCTGGCGAGATCGCACGCCGCACGTGATGTTCCGCCGGCAACGATCACTCTATTGTGTCTCGGGAGCCTCAGAAGCTGGTGATGACGCTGATCCCTGTCGTCTCCGCCTTGTCGAGCGTCATCAGCGCCGGGACCGCCTCGGCAAGGCCGATCCTGCGCGAAATCAGCTTCTGCGGCGCGATCTTCCCGGCGGCGAGCATCGACAGCATGGCATCGTAGCGCCAGGCCTGCATGCCGTGGCTGCCGTAGATCTCGAGTTCGTGGCCGATCACCTGCGCCATCGGAATCTGCGGCGTCGAATGTTCGCCGAGCATCAGCCCCACCTGCACATGCCGCCCACGGCGGCGCAGGTTCTTGATCGAGTTGAAGCAGGTGACGGGATGGCCGAGCGCGTCGATCGATACATGCGCGCCGCCCTTGGTGATCTCGCGGACCGCCTCGGCGACATCGGCAACCTCGGTCGCATTGATGGTCGCCACCGCGCCGCACTCGCGCGCGAAGGCCAGCTTGTCGTCGGCGACATCGACGGCGATCGCATTGGCGCCGAGTGCTGAAGCGATCATGATCGCCGAAAGCCCGACGCCGCCGCATCCATGCACGGCGATCCATTCGCCGGGGCCGGTGCGGGCCTGGTCGGCCACGGCGCGAAACGAGGTGGCGAAGCGGCAGCCGAGGCTTGCGGCCGTCGCGTCGTCGACGCTGTCGGGCAGGTGCACGAGATTGGTGTCGGCATAGTCGATCGCGACATATTCGGCGAACGAGCCCCAATGGGTGAAGCCCGGCTGGAACTGGTTCGGGCAAACCTGCTGGTTGCCCGAATGGCACTCGCCGCAGCGGCCGCAGCCGGATACGAAAGGCACGGTCACCCGGTCGCCGACCTTGTAGCGCATCACGCCCTTGCCCGTCGCGACCACCCTGCCGGCAAGCTCGTGGCCCGGCACGTGCGGCAGCTTGATATCGGGATCATGCCCCATCCAGCCATGCCAGTCGCTGCGGCAAAGCCCGGTGGCACCAACGGCGATCACGACGCCGTCTTCCGTGGGCGTCGGGTCGGGTAGGGTGGTGATCTCGGGAGCCTTTTCGAAGGCGTCGTAGAACATGGCTTTCATTGGCGGATACTCCTGCTTGCCTTATGGCATCGATAGTGTCGGCATGATGACACGCGGCTGCCGCCGGCTCCAACCGTGCCATTTATGATTTTCGCTGATGTGTCCATCGCCGGCACTTGACAATCCGCGCATGAATATTGCCCGCCAATACACCGCCACATCCCGTTTCTTGCTTACCGTTTTTCGCGGCATATTTCCGCTTGACCCGGCCCCCGTGCGGGTTTTTGTCTCTCTGCAATTCCGAAGGAGAGTCTCATGGCCGTCGATACATCGCCCCGTTCAAGCACCTGGACCTATGTCGAGGGAGAGTGGCTTGCCGGCAACCCGCCGCTGATCGGGCCGACCTCGCATGCCATGTGGCTGGCCTCCACCGTCTTCGACGGCGCCCGCTGGTTCGATGGCATCGCGCCTGATCTCGATCTGCACTGCCAGCGCGTCAACCGCTCGGCTATCAACATGGGCCTGAAGCCGGTGAAGAGCGCCGAGGAAATCGAGGCGCTCGCCTGGGAGGGGATCGGGAAGTTCGACGGCAAGACGCCGATCTACATCAAGCCGATGTACTGGGGCGAGCATGGTTCTCCGGGCAGCGTCGTCAGCGTCGATGCGGAGTCGACCCGCTTCGCGCTCTGCCTGTTCGAAGCCCCGCTCGGCAACAACAAGCCGAACTCGCTGACCGTCTCGCCGTTCCGCCGCCCGTCGCCGGAAACCGCGATGACCGATGCCAAGGCCGGCTCGCTCTACCCGAACAGCGGCCGCGCCATCGCGGAAGCGAGAAGCCGCGGCTTCGACAACGCCCTGATGCGCGACATGAACGGCAATGTCGCCGAGACAGCGTCCTCCAACGTGTTCCTCGTCAAGGACGGCATCGTCAAGACGCCGGTCGCCAACCGCACCTTCCTCGCCGGCATCACCCGCGCCCGCGTCATCGGCCTGCTGCGCAAGGCGGGCTTCGAGGTCCGCGAGGAGACACTCTCGGTCGACGATTTCATGAACGCCGACGAGATCTTCACCTCGGGCAACTACTCCAAGGTCGTTGGCGTCAGCCGCCTCGACGGCCGCGATTTCCAGGAGGGGCCGGTGACCCGCAAGGCGCTGGAAATCTATATGAACTGGGCGTTTGGTCGCAGCGAAAGCGACAGCTGATCTGCTATAGCAGTTGATAGAAGTCAGGAATGATGGTCGCGCCGGTCGCGGCCATTTTCATGGCTGGGAGGAGAAGCCAGCCGTCCCGCAACCAAAAGCCAAGTGAAGTGCCGCGTCATGATCGTGCGTCCCCGCCCAACTCTCCTGCAACTCTTCTTCATTCTCCGCGGCTCGATCATCAAGCGCGTCCTGCCGCAGATCATCCTCACCGCGGTGCTCTCCTCGCTGGTCGTGCTCTGTCACACGCTCTGGCCGGGCGTACTGCCTGTCTTCAACGGCGCGCCTTTCGCACTGCTCGGCATCGCGCTGTCGATCTTTTTAGGCTTCCGCAATAACGCCTGCTACGACCGCTGGTGGGAAGCGCGCCGGCAATGGGGCGTGATCGTCTTCTCCGCCCGCCATTTCGCCCGCCAGACGCTGATCCTGGAGACGACGTCGGGTGAAGCGGGTGAGGACGCCCGAAAGCGCGTCCTCACGCTGGTCATCGCCTTCGTCCAGTCGCTGGTTCCGCATCTTCGGACAGGCATTTCCCGCGACAAGGTCCTGCGCCTGCTGCCCGAAGATATCAACGCCCGCTACGCCGCCAGCCGCAATCCGCCCGAAGCGCTGTCGCTGGAAATCGCCCGCGAGCTCGCCGACCTCCGCGCCAGGGGCATGTTGAGCGACATCAATTACCAGATGCTCGACCGCACGCTTGCCGACCTGACGCTGGCGCAGGCCTCCTGCGAGCGCATCCGCTGGACGCCGGTGCCCTTCGGCTACACGCTGCTCCTGCACCGCACCGCGCATCTCTTCTGTCTCATGCTGCCCTTCGGCTTCGACGACGTGCTCGGCTGGTTCATGCCCTTCGGCACCGCACTGGTCGCCTACACCTTCTTCGGGCTCGACGCGCTGGGCGACGAGCTGGAGGAACCCTTCGGCAAGCAACCCAACGCACTCCCGATCGAGGCGATCGCCGATACCATCGAGATCAACATCCGCGAGGCCATGGGCGAGAAGGACCTGCCGCCGCTGCCGGTGGCGGTGGATTATCTGTTGATGTAGCAGGCAGGCTGGCCACGGCGATTGTTACATTCGGAAACGGTCGATGCCGCTCCCGCTCAAGATGTTCGCCGGCGCCGCCTCCTACTCGACGTCATCCTCGGCCGTCGTGCCGAGGATCTAAGCAGGTCTCCACGGATGCAACGGTGCCGGTGCTCGGGACGGCCGCCAACGCAAATTCCGGCATAAAAAGCCGGGCGATCCATTCACGTCGAGCATGTTGCTGCGTGGTTAGATACTCGGCACAAGGCCACTGCTGTCCGGTTTAAATTGCGGCCCATTGGAATTCCATCTGGTTGCGGCTTTTGAGCTTGTTCGGCGGTGGTTTGAGAAGCTGGTCTGTGGCCCG
>NZ_JAUDRZ010000009.1 GCF_030380735.1 Rhizobium sp. S152
GGACATCAGAAAGCTGCATGTGAAACAAAAGATAATCTTCTCTGATCGAAACTTCGGCCCAGCCGAAAACATCGGGCCGCGAAAGCGGCCTTTTGCTTTTGAAGGGCCGAAATGCAGAACAAAATGAATGGGTGAGGCACCTGAAACAAGGTGCGTCCCTTACAGGAACAAAACCCAAAGGGTTTTGCTCCGGCAGAAGGCATAACCGCTTCGCGGTTACGCCGCCGCGCCAAAACCCATAGGGTTTTGCGCTGGACGCGGGGTGGAGCAGCCCGGTAGCTCGTCAGGCTCATAACCTGAAGGCCGCAGGTTCAAATCCTGCCCCCGCAACCAAATCTTCCAAGCACAACGACACTCAAAAAGCCCCGCATGGGGCTTTTGGCGTTTGAGGGGCCTAAACCGGTGGAAGAAAAAGCCCGCTGGAAAAATCCAACGGCCTCTTCGGTGCTCTTACTGATCAGCGATCCATGTGATGGCAGGCCGCCGTCTGCCTTGGCCTAACCTCCTCGGTCGGCGGCATCTGCGTGCGACAGATGTCGGTCGCTTTCCAGCAGCGTGGCGAGAACACGCAGCCGCTCGGCGGATTGAGCGGCGAGGGCGGATCCCCCTGCAGGCGGATGCGCTGGCGGTTGCGGGCCAGCTTCGGATCCGGGATCGGAGCCGCCGAAAACAATGCTTGCGTATAGGGATGTGCCGGCTTGTCGAAGACGGTGGCGCAATCGCCGGCCTCGACCACCTTGCCGAGATAGAGAACCAGCACGTCGTCGGAGATCAGCCGGACGACCGAAAGGTCATGGCTGATGAAAATCAGTGTCAGGCCGAACTGCTTGCGCAGCTTGCGCAGAAGTGTGATCACCTGACCCTGGATCGAAACGTCGAGCGCCGAGACGGGCTCGTCGCAGACGATCAGCTTCGGCCGTGTGATGACGGCACGCGCGATCCCGATGCGTTGCGCCTGGCCGCCCGAGAACTCGTGCGGATAACGGTTGATCATCTCCGGCACCAGGCCGACGGCTGCCATGATTTCCTGGACGCGCTCGGCGCGCTGCGCCCGGTTGAGCTTCGGCTCGAACACGGTCAGCGGCTCGGCGATGATGTCGCCGACGGTCATGCGTGGGTCGAGCGAGGCGATCGGATCCTGGAAGATGATCTGCATGTCGCGGCGGGCAGCGCGCATCTCCGCATCCGAAAGGTCGAGAAGGCTGCGTCCCTGCCACAGGATGCGGCCCTGCTGCGCTTTCAGCAGCCGCAGGATGGAGCGCCCGAGCGTGGACTTGCCGCAGCCGGATTCGCCGACGATCCCGAGCGTGCGGCCCTCGGCGAGTTCGAAGCTGACGTCGTTGACCGCAGTCAGTGTCAGCGGTTTCGTGAAGAAGCCCTTCGTCGGCACCTGGAACTGCGTGGTCAGGTGCTCGACCTTGAGAAGCGATCGGTCAGCCATGGGTCAGGAGCTCCTCGATGCGTGGAAAGGGATGGAAACAGGCCGCGCAATGTCTTGGCGCGAGCAGCGACAGTGCTGGTGCCTTGTCGATGCAGTCGTCCTCCACCTTCGGACAGCGCGGCGAGAAATTGCAGCCTTTTGGGAGGTGCTGCAGGTTGGGCGGCCGGCCGGGGATGACGACGAGGTCGTCGACATCGTGGTCCGGGCGCGGGATCGCCGCGTGCAGCGCCGCCGTATACGGATGCGCCGGATTTTCGAACAGTTCGTCGACAGGCGCCTCTTCGACGATCCGTCCGGCATACATCACCGCGACACGGTCGGCGAGGCCGGCGACGACGCCAAGATCGTGGGTGATCATAACAAGCGCCGTGTTGGTCTCCGAGGTGAGATCGTTGAAGAGGTCGAGGATCTGCGCCTGGATCGTCACGTCGAGCGCCGTGGTTGGCTCGTCTGCGATCAACAGTTTTGGCTTGGTGAGCAGCGCCATCGCGATAACGATACGCTGGCGCATGCCGCCGGAGAGTTCGTGCGGATAGAGGTTGAAGCGTCGTGTCGGATCGGGAATGCCGACGCGTTTCAGCATGTCGAGCGCCGCCTCGGAAGAGGCCTTGGCGGTCAACCCGCGGTGCACTTCGAGCTGTTCCGTCAGCTGTCGCGAGATCTTCAGCGATGGGTTGAGAGCCGTCATCGGGTCCTGGAACACCATCGCCATGTCCTTGCCGCGCACATGATCGAGTTCGCGCGGCTTTAGCGCAAGGACATCCCTGCCGTCGAGCAAGGCCTGGCCGCTGGTCCTTCCGTTTTTTGCAAGCAATCCCATCAATCCGAGGAAAGTCTGGCTCTTGCCCGAACCGCTTTCGCCGACGATGGCGATACGTTCGCCGCGTCTGACGGTGAGATCGATGCCGGACACCGCCCTGACATCGCCGTCGGGCGTCCGGAAGGTGATCGAATAGTCCTTGAGTTCGAGCAGGACATCTTTCTGGTTTTCACTTGTCATGTCAGCGATCCCTCGGGTCGAATGCGTCGCGCAGGCCATCGCCGATGAAGAGCAGGCTGAGCAGCAGGGCGACAAGGAAGCCGGCCGGGAAGACGAGCAGCCAGGGCATGCTTTCCATCGCGTCGGTACCTTCGGAGATCAGCGTGCCCAATGAGGTCAGCGGCTCCTGAACGCCGAAGCCGAGGTAGGAGAGGAAGCTCTCCGTTGCGATGATCTCTGGCACCGTCAGTGCTGCGAAAATGACCACCGGGCCGACGAGATTGGGAATGATGTGCCGCGTGATGATCTTCAGCGGCTTCTGGCCGGAGGCGCGCGCCGCCTCGATGAACTCGCGCTGTTTCAGGGACAGTGTCTGGCCGCGCACGATGCGGGCCATGGTCAGCCACTCCAGCGCCCCGATCGCCGCGAACAGCAGGTAGACGTTGCGGCCGAAGATGACCATCAAGAGGATGACGAAGAGGATATAGGGGAAGGCGTACATGATGTCGACGAAGCGCATCATGACTGCATCGATACGGCCGCCCATATAGCCCGATATCGCGCCGTAGAGCACGCCGATGACGACGGAAACGAGCGTCGCCGTCATGGCGACGGCGAGCGATACGCGGGTGCCGTAGAGCACGCGGGCAAGCAGATCCCGGCCGTTCGGATCGGTACCGAAATAGTGGCCGTCGGCGAAGGAAGGCGGCGCGCGGAAGGCGGCCCAATCAGGATCTTCGTAGCCGAAGGGGATGAGGTAGGGGCCGACGAAGGCGGCCAGCACGAGCAGCACAAGCACTAGGATCGAGGCGACCGCCGCCTTGTTTCGACAGAGCCGGCGCAATGCGTCACGGGTGAGCGAGCGGCTGACGGGATTGAGACCTTCGGCCTCCAGCAGTTCGGCCGCGAGAAGCTCTCTCTTTGCGGGATTGAGGATCATCGGTTTCTCACTTTCGGATCGAGCCAGGCGTAGGCGATATCGACGAGAAGGTTCAGGAACACGATCAGCACCATGTAGAAGATGACCGTGCCGAGAACCATGCCGTAGTCGCGGTTCAATGCGGCGGTGACGAAGTATCGGCCAATACCGGGTAGGCCAAAGACGCTTTCGACGACGAGTGAGCCGGTGAGAAGATAGCTGGCCGCCGGGCCGAGATAAGAGACGACGGGCATCATCGCCGGTTTCAGCGCATGGCGCATGATTGTCAACCTTGGCCCAATGCCCTTGGCCTTGGCGGTACGGATGAAGTTCTGCCCCATCACCTCGATCATCGAGCCGCGGGTGATGCGCGAGATGCGCCCCGCATGCGGCAGGGCCAGCACGACGACGGGCAGCACGAGGAATTTCAGCGATCCATTGCCCCAGCCGCCGACCGGCAGCCATTGCAGGTGGATGCCGAATACAAGTTGAAGGATCGGTGCGATCAGGAAGTTCGGCAGCACGACGCCCACCAGGATCAGCGCGCCGAGAATATAATCCGGCGCCTTATTCTGGTAGAGCGCCCCAAGACAGCCGACGGCGACGCCGATGACGATGGCCAGCAGAAAGGCAGCGGTGCCGATAATGAATGTATAGGGCAGGCCGATCATGATCTGCTGCGCGACGGTGAAGTCTTCCGAGGCGAAGGACGGACCGAGGTCGCCCTTCAGGAGATCGCCGACATAATAGAGATATTGCTGGATCAGCGGCTTATCGAGATTGTAGTGGGCCGCCAGATTCTGGAGGATGACGGGGGGCAACGGCCTCTCGCCATCGAACGGCCCACCGGGGGCTAATCTCAGAACGAAGAAGCAGGCTGTCACGGCGATCCACATGACGGGGATCGTCGACAGCAGTCGACGGAATGCATAATTGATCATGATCGTGACGGTCTTTCCTGCGCCGGGTCTTTCGCATCATCGCTACCAATCGAAACTGGTTCGGGCGGATGCGAAGGCAATAGTGTGGGAAAAGACCCCTTTGGCCTGCCGGCCATCTCCCCCACAAGGGGGGAGAAAACCTGCCGCGCCTGCCTGCCCCAAGGTGGCTCGGCGGTTTGGCTGGGTTAAGCCCTCCCCCTTGTGGGGAGGGTTGGGAGGGGTCTTGACCTGTTGCAATCACCCCCGGGCGAGGTGAAGACAATGCCTCTCGTTATTCCTTGATGGACAGCCAGCGCGTGCGGTGAATGTCCTGGATGTTGTCGACGAACCCTTCGATCTTCGGCGAGACCACGTTCTTGGAAACGTAGTAGTAGATCGGCAGTGCCGCACTGTCGTCGAGCGCGATCTGCTCGGCCTTCTTGAACATTTCGGCCCGCTTCGTCAGATCGGTTTCGGCGTTGCCGTCCTTCATCAGCTTGTCGTAGTCAGGATTGGACCACCGGCCGTAGTTATTCGGAACGCCGGTCATCAGCAGGCTCAGGAAATTGTCCGGGTCATTGTAGTCGGCAAGCCAGCCTGCGCGTCCAACCTGCACGTCGCCGCGCTGCAGCTGGTCGTAGTGTACCTTGGTCTCGGCGTTGACGAGCTGGACGTTGACGCCAAGCGGCTTCCACATGGCGGCGATCGCAACGGCAATGCGCTTGTGATTGTCATTGGTGTTGTACTTCAGCTCAAGCGTCAGCGGTTTGTCCGGTCCGAATCCGGCTTCGGTGAGCAGCTTCTTGGCCTCTTCGACCTTCTGCTTATAGGGCTCGTCCTTCCAGGAGACATAGGCCGGCTCGCCGTAATTGGCGGTGCCCGGCGGCACCCAGGAATAGGCCGGCAGTTCGCCGGTGCCGAGGATCTGCGGTCCGATGACCTCGCGGTTGATCGCCATGGAGAGCGCCTGGCGCACGCGCTTATCCGCGGTCGGGCCCTTCTGCGAGTTGATGACGTAGTAGTAGAGGCCGGAGAACGGTGCGACATGCGCCTGGCCCGGCAGGTTCTTCTTCATCCACTCGTACTGGTCGGTCGGGAAGTCGGTGAGGATGTCGAACTCGCCGGCACGGTAGCGTTTCAGCGCGGCTTCCTGGTCTTCGAGCACGAAGAACTTGGCGCCGTCGATCTTGACGTTCGCGGCGTCCCAATACTTGTCGTTCTTCTTGGTCGTCACATGCGAGCCCGGAACCCATTCGGTCGGCGTATAGGGGCCGTTGGTGACAATGTTGCCGATCTTCACCCAGTCCGCGCCCTTGGCGTCGATCACATGCTTCGGCAGCGGGTAGGCCGTGTAGTGCATCAACGCGTTGAGGAAGTAGGGGGTCGGGTTCTCGAGCGTAATCTCAAGCGTTTTGTCGTCGATCGCCTTGACGCCCAGCTGGTTGAAATCGGCGATCTCGCCCTTGTTGATCTTCTCGGCGTTCTTGATGGTGAACTGCAGATAGGCATAGTCGGCGGCGTTCTTCGGGTCCATGAGGCGCTGGAAGGCGAACACGAAGTCGCCTGCTGTCACCGGGTGGCCGTCGGACCACTGGATGCCGTCGCGCAGCTTGAAGGTATAGACCTTGCGATCGTCGGAGATCGTCCAGCTCGCGGCCTGGCCGGCAACCGGATTGTCCTTGGCGTCCTCGGTCACGAGACCTTCGAAGATGTCGCCGGCGATGCGGTTCTCCCAGTCGCCGGACAGCTTCTGCGGATCGAGCGACTGCGGGTCGCCGCCATTGTGAATGTTCAGCGTGGCCGCGTGAGCGGAGAAAGCCAGCAGCGAGCCAAATACTGCGGAGGCTAGAAATCTCTTTGTGAAGACGTTCATGATGGGGGCCACCTTTCCAGGCTTTGCGCCTTTTTCGTCGTTGTTCCCTGAGTTGACCTGTTACGTGCAAGTCAACGCGCAACCTATCGTAAATGCAGGGCGCCGCAACCCCAAAAAGGCATTGCCGGCTCGGGCCGCGATTTAAAGCCGAAAAGCCTATATATTAGCCGGATAAAGGACTAAATCGTCGTTTGTCGTTGGTAATTTACGCCCGGAACGCGGAGCATACTTTTCAGTAAAACCACCGCTAGTTGATTTTTGTACGGGCGAGGATTTTGCGTCGGTGTGACTAGACGCAGGGCGCTATGCTTTCGTAACGGTCCAGGTCGACGTCGCGTTCGTGATCGTTTTGGCAATATGCCTTTGATCGCGCCATTCGCGCCCCGTGTCACGAATCACGGGCACCCCGTCGGGAGAATAGATGTAATTGCGATAGGATCCGACGTAGGCTTCCAGCGGCCTGTTGACCCCCGAATAGAACTGCTTCTCCGGGTCGCGCGAAATATCCATCATCTCTGCGGAGCGGCGCAGAAAGGCGCCCCGTGAGATGGAGGGTGATGTCGTGAACTTCGGAAAGGTCCGGAAGAGCGGGATCTTGATACCCAGCACCTTCGCATACTCGTTGCGCTGGTGAAAATGGCCGCGGCGCGCGATATCCCAGTTCTGATCCGCGGTATGAAAGGAAACCTGCATGACGCTGGGGTCGGAAAATGGCGCAAGCACCTCTTTCCCAAGGTCTCGAAGTGCCACCCAGTCGTCCTCCAGATGCAGAACGTAGTCAGACGTCGTCGCAGACCAAAGTCGTTGGACGGCGGCCGCGAAGCCGGGTTTTTCCGGCTCGAAGATGGTCGCTGTTGGATCGAATTGGCGGATGACCTCGATGCACCGCACATGGTCATTCTCCGATCCGAAGATAGCATCAAGGTTCACATAGACATGATGGATGCCCAGACGGTCGAAGACCTTGCCGCGAAAACTATCGAGCGTTTGCGCGAGAAGCTCAGGACGACGGCCGGAGACGATGCAGAGATCAATGCTGGACATGAACAAACAGCGCCGTCAGGCGTCCTCTAAATCATCGTTCGCACCGGCTCGCGGTCGAGCGTTGGTGAATGAAACGCCATCTGCAAGATGGTCAGCGGTATCCACGCAGTCCAGGATAAAGCCGTATGTCCGTCGAATATATGAAACGCAATTGTCTGTATATCGGCTTGTTGCGCGGCCGCCAGCCTGTCATCCATCCATGTCGCTTTGACCTCTCGCCTGCGACGGCTATGATCCTTGCAAACAGCGGAGGTACATTATGAGTGCATTGACATTGCCATCTGAAGGCGGCTGCCGTTGCGGCCGGGTTCGCTTGAAAATCAGCGCCAAGCCGCTCCTCACCATGGCCTGCCACTGCACGGGCTGCCAAACCATGTCGTCGAGCGCCTACTCGCTGAGTGTGGCGATCCCTTCCGACGGCTTCGAAATCACCCGCGGCGATCCCGTCATTGGCGGCCTGCACGGCGCCATGTCGCACCACTATTTCTGCCCGCACTGCATGACATGGATGTTCACGAAGACGGAAGGCATGGAGTGGTTCGTCAACCTGCGCCCGACCATGCTGGACGATGTCAGCTGGTTTACGCCTTTTATCGAGACATGGACTCGCGAGAAACTACCCTTCGCGGAAACCGGCGCCGTGCACAGCTATGAGGCCCTGCCGGAGATGCAGGATTACGAAAAGCTGACGAAGGATTATATGGCGCGGAACGCCTAGAAGCCTTGGAAGAGGAAATCGAGCGCTGCGGTGATATCGTCACTCCGTGACGAGAGATCGGCAATTTCCGCGCCGATCTCCGGTAACGGAATGGATGCCATGCGCTGGGTCACCATCACATAGGTTCCGCCATTGATGGTAACGCGTGGATTGAGGCGCGAAATCGCCCAGGACATGCTTTCGATACTGTGAAGCGGCGCCATCACGCGCGAGGGAAGGTCTTCAAGAAAATCGCTCTGCAGGTCGACCGCGAGAGCATCGTCCCCCTTGAGCCGGTAGACGCGGAAGCGGCTCATCAAAACTGCCGGTACTTGGCAAAGGGCAGGCCGTGCTTCTCGACATAGGCGTTTTCTTCCGCGATCGCCTCGGCATTTTCGATCAACCAAAGCCGTTCGCGCTCGCTCTTGATGGCGAGTCTGAGGCCGTCTTCGGCGGCTTTGGAGACGTTGAGGTTTAGTTCGCGTGCCTGCGAGACAAGCTCGCTGTCAAGCGACAGGTTGGCGGCCTTGCGACGGGTCTGAGGCATGATCGATCTCCTGATATGCGCATATGATATGCGCATATCAGGACGAAGCAAAGAGCCTCAGTCGTCCTTCATCTTCAAGGCAGCGATGAAGGCTTCCTGCGGAATGTCGACCTTGCCGAACTGCCGCATGCGCTTCTTGCCTTCCTTCTGCTTGTCGAGCAGCTTGCGCTTGCGCGATGCATCGCCGCCGTAGCACTTGGCGGTCACGTCCTTGCGCATCGCCGAGATTGTCTCGCGGGCGATCACGTTGCCGCCGATCGCTGCCTGGATCGGGATCTTGAACATGTGCCTGGGGATCAGATCCTTCAGCTTCTCGCACATGTCGCGGCCGCGCTTTTCAGCCGCTGTCCGGTGGACGAGCATGGAAAGCGCGTCGACAGGCTCGCCATTGACCATGATCGACATTTTCACGAGGTTGCCCTCGCGGTAATCGGCCAGATGATAGTCGAACGAGGCATAGCCCTTGGAGATCGACTTCAGGCGGTCGTAAAAATCGAACACCACTTCGTTGAGCGGCAGCTCGTAGGTGAGCATGGCGCGCTTGCCGACATAGGTGAGCTCTGTCTGGATGCCGCGACGATCCTGACAGAGCTTCAGAATGCCGCCGAGATAATCGTCAGGCGTCAGGATGGTCGCCTTGATCCATGGTTCGCGGATTTCGGCGATCTTGACGACGTCAGGCATGTCCGCCGGGTTGTGCAGCTCGCGCTCCGAACCATCGGTCATCGTCAGCTGGTAGACGACCGAAGGTGCCGTGGCGATGAGATCAAGATCGAATTCGCGCTCCAGGCGCTCCTGGATGATCTCGAGGTGCAAGAGACCGAGGAAGCCGCAGCGGAAGCCGAAACCGAGCGCCGCAGAGCTTTCCATTTCGAAGGAGAAGGACGCGTCGTTGAGGCGCAGCTTGCCCATGGCAGCGCGCAGGTCTTCGAAGTCGGCGGCGTCGACCGGAAAGAGACCGCAGAACACCACCGGCTGCGCCGGCTTGAAGCCCGGCAGCGCTGTCGCCGTTGGCTTCTTGTCTTCAGTGATCGTATCGCCGACGCGGGTATCGGCCACTTCCTTGATCGAGCCGGTGAAGAAGCCGATCTCGCCCGGGCCGAGACTATCGACCGCCAGCATCTTCGGCGTCAGCACGCCGACGCGCTCGACCTGGTACTTGGCATCCGTGCCCATCATGCGGATGGTCATGCCCTTCGAAAGCACGCCGTCAAGAATGCGCACCAGAACCATGACGCCGAGATAGGTGTCGTACCAGCTATCGACGAGCAGCGCCTTCAGCGGACCCTTCTCGCCGGCTTCGCTCTTCGGTGCCGGCAGCTGGTGCACGATCGCCTCCAGCACATCGGGAATGCCGAGGCCGGTCTTCGCCGAAATCAGCACGGCCTGGGAAGCGTCGATGCCGATCACTTCTTCGATCTGTTCCTTGATTCGGTCGGGCTCGGCCGCCGGCAGGTCGATCTTGTTGAGGACCGTGACCAGCTCGTGGTTGTTGTCGATCGCCTGATAGACGTTGGCGAGCGTCTGCGCCTCGACGCCCTGGGAGGCGTCGACGACGAGCAGCGAGCCCTCGCAGGCCGACAGCGAACGCGAGACTTCATAGGCGAAGTCGACGTGGCCGGGCGTGTCGATCAGGTTCAGGATATAGGTTTCGCCGTCGTTCGCCTTGTAGTGCAGGCGAACGGTCTGGGCCTTGATGGTAATGCCGCGCTCGCGCTCGATATCCATCGAATCCAGCACCTGCTCCGACATGTCGCGCTCGGCAAGGCCGCCGGTCGACTGGATCAGGCGGTCGGCCAGCGTCGACTTGCCGTGGTCGATATGGGCCACGATCGAGAAGTTGCGGATATGGTCGAGGGGCGTGCGGGTCGAATTGGTGCTCATGCGCCGCATATAGCAGCGCATCCCCTTGCCGCAAAGCGGAAAAGCAGGGTTTCGTTTACGATAAGTCGCGCCGGCGATGCCCGAATTTGGCGCTTGATTCCACCGACGAACCATGCATTTCTATTATAGTAGAAAATTGGACCGGATAATGGAACAGGCACTCGAGCTTGCGATTGGCATACGAATCCGCAAGCTTCGGATGGCGCGAAGCATGACGCTGGATGACCTCGCCGATGCCTCCGGCGTCAGCCGGGCGATGATCTCGCGCATCGAGCGCGGCGAGGCGAGCCCCACGGCGTCGCTGCTCGCTCGCGTCTGTGCGGCTCTTGACCTATCGCTCTCGGCCTTCTTCGCCGATGAGGGCGAGGCTTCCCCACTTTCAAGACGGCAAGATCAGCAGGTCTGGCGCGATCCGGAAACGGGCTATCTCAGGCGTTCCGTCTCGCCGCCGGGGACCACCTCGGATGTCGATATCGTCGATGTCGAATTTCCATCGGGTGCCCGCGTCAGCTTCCCGCCTCACGCAGCGGCGAGCGGCATGACTCAGCATATCTGGCTGTTCGATGGTGAAATGGAGATGACGACGGGCGACGGCACCGTGCATCGCCTGCTCCCCGGCGATTGCCTGTTCATGCCCGTGGCTGAAGGCCATGTCTTCCACAATCCCGGCCCGGCACTGGCCCATTATTGCGTGGTCCTCGACCGCCGCCGACACTAATTGATTTCAGGAGCACCCATGGCCACGATTCGACTGCTCGACGCGACAGAAGCTCGCGCTGCGATACCCGACCTATGCGACGTGCTTGTCGATTGCATTGATGGCGGCGCCTCGGTCGGCTTTATGCAGCCCTACACGCGAGAGGATGCTGAACCCTACTGGCAGGCCGTTGCCGACAGTGTCGCCTCGGGCGCCACGCTGCTTTTCGTAGCCGAATTTGAAAGCAGGGTGCTCGGCACCGTGCAGATCGGTGCCGCCCAGATGCCGAACCAGCCCCACCGCGCCGATTTGAAGAAGCTCCTCGTCCACCGCCTCGCCCGCGGCAAGGGCCTGGCGCGCCTTTTGATGCGCGCCGCCGAAGAGGAGGCCGCGCGCCGCGGAAAAACCATCCTCGTCCTCGACACGGCGACTGGCAGCGATGCCGAGGCGATCTATCCCCGGCTCGGCTGGGAGCGCGTCGGCGTTATCCCGGATTATGCTCTGTGGCCGGAAGGTGGCTTCTGCGCCTCGACCTTTTTCTACAAGCGCATCGCCTGAAATCAGCGGTCGGCTGCGAACTCAAGCGTTCTTGAGCCGCGGATCGTCCAGCGCCGGATTGTAGAACAGCGACAGCGTCAGGCTTTTGGCAATCCGCTCGGCCGTAGCCATGAACCAGGCCTTCGCCTCGTCGTTGGGTGCGATGTCGTCGAGCGTTTGAGAAAACAGCGCCAGCCATTGCGGAAAGAGGCCTGGCGTCAGGTTGGATACGCCGACATGCGCCTGCACCGGCTTGCCGCCATAGGCACCGTTGCGAAACGCCACCGCCGACCAGAAGCTCTTCATCTTCGCCATATGCTCCGGCCACCGACCGGAAAGCTTGGCGTCGAAAACAGGACCAAGTTCGGAATGCTCGAGAATGCGCCCATAGAAGGTTTCGACAAGACGGTCGATAAACGCCTGATCGATGCCGATCGCCCGCATGTCGGCCTCGGCGCGTTCGCGAATGGCAGCCACATGCACCGCCCGTCCTTCGATTGTCCTGTCCATGTTCACTCCGACCGCCGCATGATGCGACGGCTCTCATATAGGCTATCAGCCACGTCCGATGAAGATCGCGAGACTGTGACGGCGCGTCGCGCTCGATTACGCGCCGGCGAGCGGCGCCACATGCGGCCAGACCTCTAGCGTGCCGCGATAGATCATGCTGAAAGCCACATAGAGGATGATCGCAAGGCCGATATAGGCGATCCAGTGGTAGCGGTTAAGCAGGCGCGCAATGAAGTTCGCGGCGATGCCCATCATGGCAATCGAGAGGATCAGGCCGATGACCAGCACCGTCGGATGTTCGCGCGCGGCGCCGGCAACGGCGAGTACGTTGTCGAGCGACATCGAAACGTCGGCGATGACGATCTGGCTAGCCGCCTGGAAGAATGTCTTGCGCGGCGCTTGCGCCTTGCCGTCGATCGCATCCTCGTCAATACCGGTGCCGGCCCGAAGCTCGCGCCACATCTTCCAGCATACCCAGAGCAGCAGGATGCCGCCCGCGAGAAGCAGGCCGATGATGTCGAGAAGCTGGACGGTGACGCTGGCGAGGGCGATGCGAAGAATGGTTGCCGCGAGAATGCCGACCAGGATCGCCTTGCGGCGCTGATCAGTCGGCAGGCCGGCTGCGGCAAGGCCGATCACGACGGCATTGTCTCCGGCTAGTACGAGGTCGATCAGGATGACCTGCAGAAGCGCCAGCAGGCCAGCAGAGGTAAAGATTTCCATGCTGATTTATCCTCGGAAGGGGGCAGGCCCCGAGTTGTAGCTCTGACGCATAAGCACCTGTCGCGGTCGGATCAAGTTGTTTTGACCTAAAAGCAAAGCTGTTCCATCGTGCAGCCGCTGGAACAGGAAACTTCGTCGCCCGCAAGCGCATGTGAAAACATACCCGCCCTTGCCATTGATGACCGTTGCGCTTAGCTCTCAGCCTTCACGAATCCGGATATCGCATGCCGCATAAGGTCTCCCTGTCCCGTCTCAAGCTTACCGACTTTCGCAATTATGCGGCGGCGGCGCTTTCGCTCGACGGCAGGCATGTCGTGCTGACCGGCGACAACGGTGCTGGCAAGACCAACTTGATGGAGGCGGTGTCCTTCCTGTCGCCGGGCCGCGGCCTGCGGCGTGCCGCCTATGGCGATGTCACGCGTGTGGGGTCCGATGGCGGCTTCACGATTTTTGCTGAACTCGATGGCATGGAAGGCGAAGTCGAGATCGGTACGGGCGTCGATACCACCGATGAGAACGCTTCGCGCCGGTTGCGCATCAATGGCACGCCGGCGAAGACCGCCGATGAACTGACCGATCATCTCCGCCTGCTCTGGCTGACACCCTCGATGGACGGTCTTTTTACCGGCGGCTCGTCCGAGCGCCGCCGCTTCCTCGACCGCCTTGTACTGTCGCTCGATCCCGCTCACGGCCGGCGCGCCGGTGATTTCGAGCGCGCCATGCGCAGCCGCAACAAGCTGCTCGACGAACGCCGCTTCGATCCGTCCTGGCTCTCGGGCATCGAGCAACAGATGGCGAGCCTCGGCATCGCCATGGCGCTCGCCCGTCAGGAAATGCTCGGCCTCTTGACCCGGCTTATCGATGAGACGCGGGAAACCTCGCCCTTTCCTTCCGCCGCGCTGGAACTCTCCGGATTCATGGATGGCCAATTCGGCCGCCCCGCCGTTGATCTTGAGGATGAATATGCGGCGGCCCTTGCCGAAAATCGCTATCGCGACGCCGCCGCTGGGCGAACGCTGGAAGGACCGCACCGCGCCGATCTCCTCGTGCGCCATCGCGACAAGCAGATGGAGGCCGCGCGCTGTTCGACAGGCGAGCAGAAAGCCCTTCTGGTCGGTCTCATTCTGGCGCATGCGCGCCTCGTGGCGAACCTTACCGAGCACGCACCAGTTCTGCTCCTGGATGAAATTGCAGCGCATCTGGATGAGGGCAGGCGCGCGGCACTGTTCGATCTGATCGATGCGCTGGGCGGCCAGGCCTTCATGACCGGCACGGACCGGTCCATGTTTTCCGCGCTCGGTGATCGGGCGCAGTTCTTCACCGTTGCCGATGGGAAGGTTTTAGAATGACAGATACGGATTTCACGTCGGCGGAAGACCATGTTAGCATCGGCCCCATGGAACCGTTGAGCCCGGAAGAAATCGCCCGATACCAGCGCCACATCCTGCTTCCCGAGATCGGCGGCGCCGGCCAGCAGAAGCTCAAATCTGCGCGTGTTCTTGTCATCGGCGCCGGCGGTCTTGGCGCACCGGTTCTGCAGTATCTTGCGGCGGCCGGCGTGGGCACTCTCGGCATCGCCGATGACGATAGGGTGTCGCTCTCCAATCTGCAGCGTCAGGTGATCCACGATTCCGGCACGATCGGCGAATTGAAGACCGAAAGCGCTGCCTTTTCCATCGCCCGGCTCAATCCGCACGTCAAAGTGATTCGCTTCGAGGAGCGCTTCTCGGCCGAGTCCGCCCGCCGCCATTTGTCCGGTTTCGATTTGCTGATCGATGGCTCCGACAATTTCGACACGCGCTATACCGCTGCCGATGCTGCCGAAAAGGCGGGCATCCCCTTGGTCACCGGCGCGGTTGGACGTTTCGATGGCTCCGTCACCGTTCTGAAGCCCTACGAGGCGGCGGAAGACGGAACGCAGAACCCCACTTACCGTGATCTCTTCCCCGAGAGGCCCCCGGAAGGACTTATCCCCGTCTGCGCGGAGACCGGCGTGATCGGCGCGCTGACCGGGGTCATCGGCACGATGATGGCAATGGAAGCGATCAAGCTCGTGACCGGTACCGGCGAGCCGCTGGTCGGCCGCCTGCTGCTCTACGATGCCCTGGCTGCCCGCTTCGACGTAATTCGCTACAAGCGCCGGCGCGCGAAGGCCGCCGCGGCACAATGAAGATCGATCGTATCGAAGCCGATTTCCAGCAATGGGATGAACTGTTGGCGCTGATACTCTCGTCTTTCGCTTACATGGACCATCGCATTGATCCACCATCCTCGGCGCACCGGTTGACGCTGCAATCCCTCGCCGACAAGGCCGCTGCCGAGATCGCCTTTGTGGCGAGTGAAGGCAATAGCTTGCTGGGTTGCATCTTCCTTCGCCCGGAGAGCGATTGCCTCTACGTCGGCAAGCTCGCCATTGCACCAGCCGCACAGGGCAAAGGCGTCGGGCGGCGGCTCTTGGCGGCCGCTGAACAGGTTGCCGGCGAACTCTCGCTGCCCGCGCTCAGGCTGGAAACCCGTATCGAGCTTGTCGAGAACCACGCCGTTTTCGCCCGCTGGGGCTTCTTTAGAACGGCCGAGAACGCTCATCCGGGCTTTACCCGCACGACCTCGATCGAGATGCGCAAGCAGCTTTCCACTTAGCGCCCGGGCAGCACTCGGTTGGGCGGACGGTGTCCGTCGATGAAGGCGCGGATGTTGATGATCACCTTGTCGCCCATGTCGATGCGGCCCTCGATCGTCGCCGAGCTCATATGCGGCAGCAGCACGACCTTGCCCTCGTTGGCGAGCTTGATCAGCTTAGGGTTGACGGCCGGCTCATTCTCGAACACGTCGAGACCGGCGCCTGCGATCTTGCCTTCCCGCAGGCTCTTGATCAGCGCCGCCTCATCGATCACATCGCCGCGCGCCGTGTTGACGAGATAGGCAGTCGGCTGCAGCAGAGCTAGCCGGCGCGCCGATAGCAGATGAAACGTTGCCGGCGTCGATGGGCAGTTGACCGAAACGATGTCGACCCGTGCCAGCATCTGGTCCAGGCTTTCCCAATAGGTCGCCTCCAGCTCGTCCTCGGTCACCGGGCTGACACGCTTGCGGTTGTGATAGTGGATCGACAGGCCAAAGGCCTTGGCGCGGCGCGCTACGGCGGTGCCGATGCGGCCCATGCCGACAATGCCGATGCGCTTGCCGTGGATACGGCGGCCCAGCATCCATGTCGGCGACCATCCGGCCCATTCGCCCGGACGGTCGGCGAGGACGCGCGCGCCCTCGCCAAGCCGGCGCGGCACTGCGAGGATAAGCGCCATCGTCATGTCGGCCGTGTCTTCGGTGAGCACGTTCGGCGTGTTGGTGACGGTGATGCCCTTGCGGGCGGCCGCCTCGACGTCGATGTGATCGGTGCCGTTTGAAAAACTGGCGATCAGCTTCAACTGCGGCCCCGCTTCTTCGAGCAGCGTCGCGTCGATGCGATCCGTGACGGTCGGGACCAGTACTTCGGCGGTCTTCATCGCGCTTGCCAGTTCACTCTTCGAGCGCGGCATATCATCGATGTTGAGCTCGGCGTCGAAGAGCTCGCGCATGCGCGTTTCCACGGCATCCGGCAGCTTTCGCGTAATGTAGACCTTCGGTTTTTTCTTTGTCGTCATGAGCGCCGGCGCTGCCTTGTTCAGATGTCCTTAACCAAGACGCGGGATAATTTCCCCGTTCCGGGCAATTTCTACCAGACCCGCGCACGAAGACAAACAAAACTCGTGAGCCAAGGCCGGCCGAATGCCGAACTCCTGACATCAGGCGGAAAAGCTGTCTCGAATGCGAGCGAATGGAAGTCCAATGCGTAGCAAAGTCCTGAAATCATTCCTCGCGGTTGCGATCGGTTTCGTGCTTTCGATGGGAACGGCGGAATTTGCCGTTGCCCAGGCCGCCAAAGGCCCAAGCGGCCTGCCGCTGCCGCGCTTCGTGACGCTGAAGTCCAAGCGCGTCAACCTGCGCATCGGTCCCGGCACGGATTACGCGGCTTCGTGGATGTATCTGAAGGCCGGCCTGCCGGTCGAGATCATTCAGGAATACGACAACTGGCGCCAGATCCGCGATGCCGACGGCACCGAGGGTTGGGTCAACCAGTCGCTCCTGTCGGGTTCGCGCGCGGCCATTGCCGCACCGTGGATGAAGGGCAAGGGCCAGAGCGTCTTTGTCAACATGCGCCGCGAAGCGCTGCCGTCTTCGACCGTCGTCGCCAAGCTCGAGCCGGGTGTGATGATGAATATCGGCGAATGCAACGGCGACTGGTGCCTGGCCAAGACCGACGGCGCCGAAGGTTGGGTGGCGCAGTCGGAAATCTGGGGAGCCTATCCCGGCGAAGCCTTCAAGTAAGACTTGCGTGCTTCGCCGCATCGGCGAGCGATGCCATCGGACGCGGTCCGACCTGTTGGATGACAATGCCGGCGGCCAGGCAGCCGAGCTTGCCGCAGTCTTCGAGCGTCCGCCCCTGCGTGTAGCCGTAGAGGAAGCCGGCGGCAAAAAGGTCGCCCGCACCTGTCGTATCGACCAATTCCTTGATCGTGATCGCGTCGACGTAGTAACGCTCCGCACCCTTCAGGATAACGGCGCCGTCCTCGCTCATCGTCACGGCCGCGATCTTGCAATCCCTGGCGATGCTGGTCAGCGCCACTTCGAAATCGTCGGTCTCATAGAGCGCCAGCGCTTCCTGTCGGTTGGCGAAAACGATGTCGACGGTGCCCGAGCGCATCAGGTCTAGAAACTCGCCGCGATAGCGATCGACGCAGAAGCTGTCGGAGAGCGTCATCGACACTTCGCGGCCGTTCTCATGGGCGATGCGGGCGCAATCGCGGATCGCTTCCTTGGCGCGCGGCGGATCCCAGAGATAGCCTTCGAAATAGGTGACCTTGGCCTCAGCCACGACTTCAGGCTCGACATCCTCGGGACCAAGCTCGACACAGGCGCCGAGATAGGTGTTCATCGAGCGTTCGCCATCCGGGGTGACGAAGATCATCGAGCGTGCGGTCGGCGGGAACTTGCCGCGAGCCTGGGTCTGGTAGTGCACGCCCTGGGCGCGGATGTCGTGCGAAAAGATCTCGCCCAGCTGATCCTCGGCGACCTTGCCAAAATAGGCAGCCTTTCCGCCGAAGTTGGCGATCCCGGCTGCCGTGTTGCCGGCGCTGCCGCCCGATGCCTCCAGTGCTGGACCCATATGCGCATAGAGCAGCTCGGCGCGCTCGGCGTCGATCAGGTTCATCGCCGCCTTGGTAATCTTGTGGTCAATGAGGAACTGGTCGTCGCAACGCGCGATGATATCGACGATGGCGTTGCCGACAGTCAGTACATCGAATTTGGTCATGAAGAGGGAAATCCCGGTTTTGGTGATAGCCGGTGATCGGTCTTAGCGAATTTTCGCGGCATGGGAAGAAGAAATGCGGCTAGGTCCCGACTCTTGCTGAAAATCCGCGTGGATCGTCATGCGTCCGTCATCTTGAAGCGTTAGTTGTACTTTCAACGGATCGACATGGGCGGCCAGTTCCGCTGTCGATAGGGAAGGCATGATTGTCCTTCGACCCTTTGCCGGTGTTGCTGACCACGGATGAACTGGCAGCACGCACTGGATATCCGGCAAGACCGGATGCGGAAAAGCGGGCTTGGCCCGCTTTTTTTGTCTCTACATCACGGGCGATTTGCTGTTAGGTCTGTCATCTCCGCATGCAAAGGCAGTCCCTCCCATGTCAGCCATTATCTTCGACGTCCTCCCCATCTTCGTGATGATCCTGATCGGCTGGCTGGTGGTCAAGATCGGCTTGATGAAGGCGGAGATCGGCGACGCTCTAAGCGACTTCGTCTTCAAGCTTGCGGTACCGCTCCTGTTGTTTCGCACCATCGCCGGAGCCGATTTTCACGGCGCTTCGCCGTTCCGCCTCTGGATCGCCTATTTCTCGGGCGTGGCCGTGACCTGGGTTGCCGGCCACCTCGCGGCGACGCGCTTTTTCGGCAGAGACGAGCGCATTGGCGTGATATCAGGCGTTTCGTCGGCCTTTGCCAATACCATCTTCGTCGGCCTGCCGCTGGTGCAGCGGACGGTCGGTGACAAGGGACTGGTGCCGCTGTCGATCCTGATCGCCGTCCATCTGCCTGTCATGATGATCATTGGCACCATCATGATGGAGCGGGCCGAGCACAAGATTTCCGGCGGCGCCGAACGCAGTATGGCCAAGGTGATACGTCAGATTCTCCAGAACTTGGTCCGTAATCCGCTGGTTATCGGACTTGCTGGCGGTGCCGCCATGCACCTGCTGGATCTCAGTATGCCGGGACCCATCGAATCCATCGTCGATCAGATCGCCGGCGTGGCTGGCCCCGTAGCCTTGATATCGCTCGGCATGGCGCTGCAGAGATATGGCGTATCCGGTAATGTCGGTATCGCCAGCGTAACCTCCGCCTTCAAGCTTGTGCTTCTTCCTGCATGCGTCTGGGCGGCGAGCTTTCTGTTGGGACTGGCGAGCGACTGGACCGCGGCACTTGTGCTCATCGC
Source organism: Rhizobium sp. S152 (assembly GCF_030380735.1). GTDB lineage: Bacteria > Pseudomonadota > Alphaproteobacteria > Rhizobiales > Rhizobiaceae > Rhizobium. Next base: position 19,301 of record NZ_JAUDRZ010000009.1, read on the forward strand.
TTCGGTTCCTACAGGCGTGAACGCATGGTTGATCGCCAATCGTTTCGGCGTCGGCCACAGCTTGGCCGCATCGACCATAACGGTCACGACAGGACTGGGCGCCATCTCGGTGTCGTTCTGGGCCTACATCCTCGGTGGCGCCGCCCAATGAAAAGCCCGGCACTGGGCCGGGCTTGACGGTCGTTCTTACTGCGTCGCCGCGTCGGGTGCATTCGGATCCGGCAAAGGCACCGGAGAATCCGACAGGGTGTGCAGGAAGAGGATGAGGTTGGCGCGATCGGTATCCTTGGGAATGCCGGCAAAGCCCATCGCCGTTCCGGCAATGTACTTCTTCGGAGCCATCAGGAAGTGGCTGAGGTGGTCGAACGTCCACTTCTCGCTGCTGCCCTTGGAAAAGTCCTTCATAGCCGAAGAATAAGCGAAGCCCTCATGCGAGGCTATCGGACGATCTACGACACCAAAGAGGTTCGGCCCGACCTTGTTCGGTCCCCCTTTAGTGCCGTCATGACAGGCCTGACACTTCTTGAAAACAGCTTCGCCCGCCTTGGCGTCGGCTTTCGCCAGCAATTGCGCGATCGGCACGGCTGCGGCGGCCGGCGCGGCTTCCCCGCCGCCTGCGGCAGGCTCTTCCGCCACGATGGCAAAGCCTTCCTTCTCCGGCTTCTCCGAATGAAAGATGCTCTCCGAGGCAATGGAAACAGACATCAGAACGAAGACCGTTCCAAGTAGCGCCCCCACCGCCGTATTCACGTATGAATTCATCTGCGATGCTCCCCCTCACAAACCGGCAGACATAAAACCGGTCTGTCTCTTGAAATCGAGCGGAACCTATGTCTTTTGGCTACCTCTTGCAACAGCCGAACGCGTCCGCTGCATGAGACTTTTTGACACCTTTCCGCCGGGAATTGAAGGCCTGCACAATGACTAATCCAAATTTAGACAACGTCCTCGTCCTCATTCCGGCACGCATGGCATCGACCCGGTTGCCCGACAAACCGCTTGCCGATATCTGCGGTCAACCGATGATCGTGCAGGTCGCGCGGCGTGCGACAGAGGCGGCGATCGGCCGCGTCGTCGTGGCCGTCGACGACCAGCGCGTCTTGGACGTCGTGAAGGAAGCCGGCTTTGAGGTCGTCATGACCAGCAAGGATCACCAGTCAGGCTCCGACCGTATCTACGAGGCTCTGACGAAGGTCGATCCGGAGGGCAAGGCGCAATATATCGTCAACGTGCAAGGCGATCTTCCGACGATCGAGCCGGAAACAGTGCGGGCGTCATTGCGTCCGCTGCTGGACGAAGCCGTCGACATCGCCACGCTGACGATCGAGATCGACAACGAGGAAGACAAGACGGCGCCGCATATCGTCAAGATCGTCGGCTCGCCGCTGTCCGAGACCCGTCTGAAGGCGCTCTATTTCACGCGTGCCACCGCACCTTATGGCAATGGCCCGCTCTATCATCACATCGGCCTCTACACCTATCGTCGCTCGGCATTGGAGCGCTTCGTCGCGCTCGGCCCGTCCACGCTCGAGAAGCGCGAGTCGCTGGAGCAGTTGCGGGCGCTGGAAGCCGGCATGCGTATCGATGCCGAGATCGTTGACACCGTTCCGCTCGGTGTCGATACTCCCGCCGACCTTGAAAAGGCACGGCGCATTCTCTCCGCCCAATCGAAGTAACGGATCTCCCATGAGCATCAAGACCAACAAAATCGCCTTCCAGGGCGACTTCGGCGCCAATTCCGACATGGCCTGCCGCGACATGTTTCCTGATATGGATCCGCTACCATGCCAGACCTTCGAGGATGCCTTCGTGGCGCTTGAAAGCGGTGATGCCGACCTGGCTATGATCCCGATCGAGAACACCATCGCCGGCCGCGTCGCCGACATTCACCACTTGCTGCCGGAATCGCGCCTTCACATCATCGGCGAGTACTTCATGCCGATCCGCTTTCAGTTGATGGTGCTGCCAGGTGTCACCAAGGACGAAGTCCGCACGGTCCATAGTCACATCCACGCGCTCGGCCAGTGCCGCAAGATCGTCCGCGCCAATGGCTGGAAGGCAGTGGTGGCCGGCGATACGGCGGGCGCCGCCAAGCTGGTGCAGGAAACCGGCGATCGCTCGATGGCGGCACTTGCGCCGCGGCTCGCCGCCGATCTCTACAAGCTCGACATCATCGCGGAGAACGTCGAGGACACGGAGGATAACGTGACCCGATTCGTCGTCCTGTCGCGTGACGAGCAGTGGGCGGAACGCGAAGCTCCCGAGGAAAAGCTGGTCACCACCTTCGTCTTCAACGTCCGCAACATTCCGGCAGCGCTCTATAAGGCACTCGGCGGCTTCGCCACCAATAGCATCAACATGACCAAGCTGGAGAGCTACCAGCTCGGCGGCAAGTTCGTCGCCACCCAGTTCTATGCCGATATCGAGGGTCATCCAAACGACGCAAACGTTCGCCGCGCTTTGGAAGAGTTGCAGTTCTTCTCCGAGAAAGTACGGATCCTCGGCGTCTACAAGGGCCACCCGATGCGGGGCCAGCTGCAGAAATGACAAAAGGGCGCCGAAGCGCCCTTTTTAATGCGATCGCGATTTATTTATCTGGCTCACAGACGCGCAGCCGGTGCCCGTCAGGATCAAGCACGACGAAGGTTGGGCCGAAGTCGAGATCGGTCAGATCCTGGGCGATGGGTAGATGTCGATCGCGCCAGTCACGGTAGAGGTTCGAGACCCCGTTTTCACCCGGCACCATGAAGGCGATCTCGGCCCTGCTGCCGATCGCCGACGGCCGCGGCATCACGCTGCTCAACCGCCACAGGCCGAGCGTGAAACCGCCATCGAGCGCGAAGGCGACGAAATTGGGCGCAGCGGCAACCGGTTCGCGATTAAGCAGCGCCTTGTAGAACGACGCGCTCTCGGCGGGATCCCTCACATAGAGAATGATAAGATTCGGGCTGTTCATGGTTATGTCCCTCGTTTTTGGAAACAAGCGTGATGGCTCGACCGCCGCCGGCATGCCGGCGGCGTTGAAAAGGCTCGGATGAAAAAGCTTAGGAGCGTCGGTTAGCGTTCGCGTGCGTGGCTGCCCCAGTCGATAACGCCGATGTCGCGTCTCAAGTTCTCGGACATCGATAGCGGATCGAGGCGCGGCGTGCCGCTGCGGCTCATGTTGCGGGACGCGTTCTGCATCATGCGCAGCATCAACGACTGCGGATACCATGTGTCGGAAACGGCGTCCTCGGAACGCAGGGTGCCGCGCGGGGTCTGGCAAGTGTTCAGGCTCGTCATGGCAGGTCCTCTTGTTTCGATGGACCCACAATAGCGCCACACACTGTCAGTTTATGGCAGTAGTGTTTTCTGTTCGCGCGGCTCGATTTCGCGCTCGCTCCATTCCTGCAGCAGCACGGCACGGCGGCGAGGATAGCGTGTTTCCTGCGGGATCATCTCGACGATCCGATCGGTGCGGAAATGTCGGTAGTCTTGTCGGAGCTCACACCATGCGACCACCATCCGCACCTGCTCGGTGTAGCTGATGGCAAACGGCCAGACGTTGCGGATCGAAACCGCGCCGCCTTCGTCCGTATAGGTCAGTTTCAGCACCCGCTCGGAGCGGATTGCCTTTCGGATGACGCCGAGATCGGCCTTGCTCGCGATCGGCGGGCGCATGTGGATGAGGAGAGGGGAGGTCTCGATCTCGTCGCGGATCTCGCGCGGCAGCACGTCGGCGATCTTGGCCAGCGCATCCGCACCCGCCGCGGCCAGGCGCGGATCGGCTGCCCGGGCCACCCAGCGTGATCCAAGGACCAATGCCTCGATCTCGTCCTGCGAAAACATCATCGGCGGCAGCATGAAGCCCGGCCTGAGGATGTAACCGATGCCCGGCTCGCCCTCGATCAGCGCGCCCTGCGCCTGCAGGCTGGCGATATCGCGGTAGAGCGTGCGAATGCTGACACCGGTCTCGCAGGCCAACACCGAGCCGCTGACCGGCCGCCGGTAGCGGCGCAGTGTTTGCAGCAATGTCAGCAGGCGTTCGGAGCGCGCCATGTTATTGGCCTATCGGTTCTTCCACTCCACCCAGTCGCGCATCAGGCGATGGGCAATGGCGCCCTTTGGCGGCGGCGCCGCGCCGGTGCTGCCGGGGCGCTCGAGCATCTCGAGTGTTTCTTCCCGGGTAAACCAGCGGCAATCTTCCAGCTCCTGCTCGTCGCGAACGATGTTCCTGGATTTCGCCTCGGCATAGCATCCGATCATCAGCGTGTGCGGCATCGGCCAGGGCTGGGAGGCGTGGTAGCGGATGCGGCCGGTGTGGATGCCGGATTCCTCCAACGTCTCGCGGCGAACGGCGTTTTCGATCGTCTCGCCGGGCTCCACGAAGCCGGCAAGGCAGGAATACATGCCCGGCGCGAAATGCGGCCCGCGGCCGAGCAGGCAGAGATCGCGCTCCTCGTCCACGGTCAACATGATGACCACGGGGTCGGTGCGCGGGAAAATCATGTGCCCGCAAGCGGAGCATACGCGCTTGTAGCCGCCGATCCGCATCTCCATCGCCGAGCCGCAGCGGCCGCAGAACTTGTTGTCGCCGTTCCAGCGGATCAGGCTGGCGCCCTGGGCGAATTCGCCGAGCAGAACCTCATCGAGCAGCATGTCGCGATAAAGCGACCGGCCATCAGCAGGCTTATAGTGGCTGGAAAGCTCTTCTTCCGATACTGCGACAGGCACGGCCAGCCGGGGTTCGCCTGTCTTGCGGTAACTGAGCAGGACGGTCTCGTCCCAGTTCGGCTTCAAGTCCTTCAGTTCGTAGCGCGCGAACAGCGGGTCGAGCACCTGGCCATCATGCTTCAGCACCAGCTTGTCACCGCTGAAGGCGAAGATATGGGTTCCGTCCTTGGCCAGCGCCTCGTCAACCGAGCTCTCGTTGCGATGCTCGGAATCGCGGACCAAGTCATTGGCGGCGAAGGCAGTCAGATTGCTGGGTTCCGGATGGGGTACATCCGAATCGAAAAGCGAACGGCTCATGATGTAAGGGCTTCCCGCAAAGTCTCTATCAGTTGATCTCGTTTAGCGTCGTCATAGGCTTCCGGCTTGCCGAAGCCCCACACGGGGCCGGGCCAGTTGGCATCGCCCTCGAAACGCGCGATCACATGAACATGAAGCTGCCGGACGATGTTGCCAATAGCCGCGACGTTGATTTTTGCAGCACCGGTCACCTTCTTCAGCGCCGAAGCGACCATTTCGGTCTCGAATGTCAGCATCACTTGGTCGAGTGGCGTCAGCTCGAAAATCTCGGTGATATCGGCACGGCGCGGCACCAGGATGAGCCACGGCCAGCGACAGTCCTTGGATAGTCTGAGGTCGCAGAGCCCCGTCCGCATGATGCTGATGCTGTCATTGGCGAGCCGATGGTCGAGTTCGAATGCGTCCAACGGGTATTCCTCCTGATTTTTCCAGAGGCTAGCAGTTTTTTTGGGGCTTGGCTTGCTTTTGATCGCGATATTGCCGATATGTGCCTTCGGGAGGTTGGTGGTGGACGAGCCACTCGCCAACCGGGTCAGGTCCGGAAGGAAGCAGCCCTAACGAGCCAGGCACGGGTCATCGTGCCAGCCTCCCACCCTTCTCTCCATCCTTTGCCCGAAGAGTTCGGGCGTTAAGCAGGGCGATGAGCGACACCGAGCGACAATCACAAGATGCCGCCTCGACGGGCACCGGATACCGGGTGCTGGCACGCAAATACCGCCCCAAGGATTTCACGGATCTGATGGTTGGCCAGGAGCCGATGGTCCAGACCCTGACCAACGCCTTCGAGACCGGCCGTATCGCGCAAGCCTATATGCTCACAGGCGTTCGCGGGGTCGGCAAGACCACGACCGCCCGTATCCTGGCGCGCGCGTTGAACTACAAGACCGCCGAGATCGACAAGCCCACGATCGACCTCAGGATCCCCGGCGAGCACTGCCAGGCGATCATGGAAGGCCGGCATGTCGACGTCATCGAGATGGACGCCGCCTCGCACACCGGTATCGACGATATTCGCGAGATCATCGAACAGGTGCGCTACCGTCCGGTTTCGGCGCGCTACAAGGTCTACATCATCGACGAAGTGCACATGCTCTCGACCCAGGCCTTCAACGGCCTGTTGAAGACGCTCGAGGAGCCGCCGGAGCATGTGAAGTTCATCTTCGCCACCACGGAAATCCGCAAGGTGCCGATCACGGTCCTGTCGCGCTGCCAGCGCTTCGACCTGCGCCGCATCAGCGCGTCCGATCTCGTCGGCCTGTTCACCACGATCGCATCGAAGGAAGGCATCGAGGCCGAGCCCGATGCGCTGGCGATGATCGCCCGCGCAGCCGAGGGCTCCGCCCGCGACGGTCTCTCGCTGCTCGACCAGGCGATTGCCCACGGCGGCGGCGCAGTCCTCACTGACTCCGTTCGCGGCATGCTCGGCCTTGCCGATCGCGCCCGTATCGTCGATCTTTTCCAGCATGTCGTCAAAGGCGACGTGGCGGCGGTACTTTCGGAATTCGAAAGCCAATACGATGCCGGCGCCAATCCCGTCGCTGTGCTGACCGACCTTGCCGATTTCACCCACTTGGTCACCCGGCTGAAATACGTGCCTGAAGGCGCCAACGATCCGTCGCTCAGCGAAATCGAGCGCATCAAGGCTGCCGAATTCGCCCAAAGTGTCGCGGTGACCACGCTGTCGCGTATCTGGCAGATGCTGCTCAAGGGCATCCCGGAAGCGGAAGCCTCGTCGCGCCCGGCCGGTGCGGCCGAAATGGTGCTGATCCGTCTTGCGCATGCGGCCCATCTGCCTGCGCCCGAGGATGCAGCCCGCCGGCTCGCCGAGTTTTCGGAGAATGGCGGCGGCTCCAGACAGCCCACACCATCGGGCAATGGCGGCGGCGGTGCTACGGTCAATTATCAGGGCAATGTCGTGGTTCGGGGAAGCGAGGCGGTTGCGCCGCGTCCGCAGTCCTCCGGACCTACCGCCATGTTACGCGCCGTACCCAATACCAACCCGCAGGCGATGCCGGTCGGTCGCGCCGAGGCCGAGGCGCCCGCGCCGCTGGTTTCAGTCAAGTCCATCAGCGACATAGTCGATCTTGCTGGCGAAAAGCGAGACGTGAAGATCAAGGCGTTGGTGCGTAATTTCGTACGCCCCGTCCGTGTCGAACCCGGCATTCTCGACGTCAACTTGACGGAAGGTGCTCCCGGCACGCTGCTCAACGAACTGGCGGTCAAGCTCAGGGAATGGACCGGAATCCACTGGATCGTCAGCCTCAGCCGCGATCAGGGCCAGCCGACCATGGTGGAGGCGGAAGCGCGCGCCAAGGAGCAGCAGGTCAGCGATGCCCGCCAGGATCCCGACGTGGCTGCCATTCTTTCCCAGTTTCCCGGCGCCAAGATTATCGACGTTCGCGTCAGGGCGCCGGCGCCGGAGGAAGACGAAGGTACGGTTCAGGCGCCTGCGGTGGCCGAATCCGAAGAGGGCGATATCCTGCCCGGCGACGACATAGAATTCTAAGTACCAAGAAGGAGTATGGCGATGCGTGACATCATGGGCATGATGGGCAAAGTCAAGGAAATGCAGGCCAAGATGGAGCAGATGCAGGCGGAGATCGCCGAGCTCGCCGTCGAAGGCAAGTCCGGCGGCGGTCTGGTCACCGTCGTCGTCACCGGCAAGGGCGAGATGAAGAGCTTGAAGATCGATCCGTCGCTCTTCAAGGAGGACGACGTCGAAATCCTCGAAGACTTGATCGTTGCCGCCCATAAGGATGCCAAGGACAAGGCGGACGCCGTCGCCGCGGAAAAGACCAAGGCGCTGACCGCAGGCCTGCCGATCCCGCCCGGCTTCAAGATGCCGTTCTGATCGGCCAGAATCTCACGATCCGAACGAAGGCGGCGCCGTTGGGCGCCGCGCTTGCTTTCGGCGATCGGCTTATTTCGGGTGCTGCGTGCTGTGCCGCTTCGTTGTCTTGACGGGCTTGGCCGGCGGTGGCGGCGGCTGCCAGGTCAGGATCATGTTGGCGACGCCCGCCGCTATGCTCAGGCCCGCCGTCCCTTCCGCCGACACCGGTTGCAATGCGATCGAACCGTTGAACCCGCCGAACAGCACATTGGCACCCAGCCCAAGCCCGAGCGTCGCGTTGGCGGCTACGCCGGAGTAGCTCCCCTGCAACGCGCCGTCTATGCGGTTCGTCGGCGCATAGACCAGCCAGCTCAACCCACCGCCGCTCAGCGCGCCAATGTCGATTCCAAGCTTGGTGATGGTTCCCGTATAGTGTTCGTTCGGTCCCGGCGACGACGGCGTGAAGACGCACTGGATCTGGCGTTTTGAGCCGACGATAACACCGAAGCCAGCGGAGATATCGCAGCCGAGCGCGCCGGCCTTGACCCGCGCCGCAGCCGGCGTCGCCGATAGTATTGCAGTGGCGGTCAAGGCGATCATCACTGTCGTGGAGAGTTTTCCAATAAACATGCGAGCCTCCTTCGATTTGCACCCCGTGCGTGAAAACTAGGAGGATAGTTTTCATCAGCAAGTGGAGATGTATGGAAATCGCTGAACGGCGGCTTTCGGCTTCCCATCACCTCGTCAAGTGCTTTGCTCTTCGAGAATGGCGCGCAGCTTATAGTGGATCGGCGCCGCCAAATATCGCGCTCGGTCTTCGGTCGATAGCCTCTTGCCGAATGTGGCCATCATTTCCGGCATCATCACCTTGGCGCCGGCAAATGGCTGGTATTCGACTGGTGCGTCTGCCGTCACCGCACCACCCCGGATCACGCGGCAATAAATCCCGGGGCGTCCGGCTTTCGTGTAGCGCTTGACGAATCCGTAATCGCCCATCTTCGCCGCGAAGGTGGCGCAGGGAATACGGGCGGAGGTGACTTCGAGAACAAGATCGCCGGCTATGAACCGGTCGCCCACCGCCACGTCGCGGTTATCAAGTCCCCCAACGACGAGATTCTCGCCAAACGTGCCAGGCGCGAGCGTGCGGCCGAGTTCGCCGGACCACCAGTCCAGCGTCAGGCTGCCCTCGATATAAACCGCCTGGTCCACACCGCCATGGTGTTTGCGGTTGCAGATGGCATCCCCGAGCAGGCCCTCGGCATCGACGATCACGCTGCCTCCGGTGGCATGCTTGTTGATGCCGGTCTTGTAGCTCTTGCCGGGCAGTCGCTCGGCAGTGCCGGTGCACACGGCAAGGATTTTCATCATCACGTCTTTTCGGCTGTTTCCGTTTTTTTCACATATGGGCTAATAACCGCTCATGGCAAAGCGAGTCACCGGTCCGGAAATCGAAAAACTTATCCAGTTGCTGGCGAAGGTGCCGGGCCTCGGTCCGCGCTCGGCGCGGCGCGCGGCGCTGCATCTGATCAAGAAGAAGGACCAGTTGCTTGGGCCGCTGGCCGCCTCGATGGGCGAGGCCTACGACAAGGTCAAGATCTGCTCGCGCTGCGGCAATGTCGATACCTCCGATCCCTGTACTGTCTGCACCGATGATCGCCGGGACCAATCGTTGATCATCGTCGTCGAGGATGTCTCTGACCTCTGGGCTCTAGAGCGCGCCGGTGCCCTCAATGCCGCCTATCACGTCCTTGGCGGCACGCTTTCGCCGCTCGATGGCGTCGGGCCGGACGATCTCAATATTCGCGGGCTGATCGAGCGCGTTGGCGAGGGCGGTATCAAGGAAATCATCATCGCCGTCAACGCGACGGTCGAGGGACAAACTACAGCCCACTATATAACCGACCAGCTGGCAGGGCTCGATGTCAAGATCACCCGTCTTGCCCACGGCGTGCCCGTCGGCGGCGAGCTCGACTATCTCGACGAAGGCACGCTGACCGCCGCCCTTCGGGCGCGAACGGCGATATGAGGGAAAAAATCATGCCAATCAATATCCGGCACGCCCTCGCTACTCTGCTCTCCATCCTCTCAACCACCGCTGTCGCGCATGCCGCCCCTTCCAAAGCGGCGATCGAAGCGCAGTTTGAAAGCTGGGTGCAGACCGATGTGTGGCCGGAGGCGCGGAAGAAGGGCATTTCCCGTAGCGCCTTCGAAGCAGCATTTTCAGGCGTCGAACTTGACTGGTCGCTGACCGACCTCGCTCCTCCCGGCTTCCCGCCGCCGAAAGAGCAGAAGCAGACTCAGGCCGAATTCTCCTCCCCCGCGCCATACTTCAACGATGACCGCCTGAAGCGACTGGCGGCAACCGGTCGTGGCTTCCAGTCGCAATATGCCTCGACGCTGAAGAAGATCGAGAAGACTTATGGCGTCCCCGGCTCGATCGTCTTGGCGATCTGGGGCCGCGAAACCGGCTTCGGCGCAGCGAAGATCCCGAATTCTGCGATCGAGGTGCTGGCCACCAAGGCCTTCATGTCGACACGCAAGGAGATGTTCCGCACAGAGTTGCTGGCTGCGCTCGATATCATCAATCGAGGCGATTCGACGCCGGCTGAGTTCAAGGGCTCGTCAGCCGGCGCGCTCGGCCAGCCGCAGTTCATGCCGACCAGTTATCTGAAATACGCTGTCGATTTCGATGGCGACGGCCATCCCAATATCTGGACCTCGGTGCCGGACACGTTGGCCTCGATCGCCAATTTCCTGGTTCAGAAAGGCTGGCAGAAAGGCCGCGGCTGGGGTTACGAGGTGACGATCCCCGCACAGGTGTCCTGCGCTCAGGAAGGCCCCGATCTCGCCAAGCCAATGTCGCACTGGACGTCGCTCGGCATCACCAGTATTTCCGGCAAGGCCTTCGGTTCCGCTGAAAGCAAGGCTTCGGGCATGATGATGGTCCCCGCCGGCCGCGACGGCCCGGAATTCCTGGTGACGCCGAATTTCTACGTCATCAAGGAATACAACAATTCCGATCTCTACGCCCTCTACATCGGCAATCTGGCGGACCGCATCGCCTATGGCTCTGGCGCATTCAAAGGCGCCTGGGGCGATGTCGGCAAGATGCTGCGCTCGGATGTCGCCACCATGCAGAAGGCGCTGGAGAAAAAGGGCTACGACGTCGGCGGTTCCGATGGGCTGCCCGGATACAAGACCCGCCGCTCCATCGGCCAGTGGCAGGAAAAGAACGGCATGAAGCCGACCTGCTACCCCGAGGCTCACATGATCGGCAAGCTCAAATGATCTCAGTGGTGCAGGTCGATATGCGCCTTGAAGAAGAGGTCGTCGCTCGGCGGAATGGCCTGGCGTTCGATCATCCGATGCACGTGGGGCGCGTTTTCGCCGCGATGCAACGCCCGTAACCGGTCGGTGTTTTCGCCATCGACCTGGGTTCGGCGCTGGTTGTGCCTGATGTATTCGACCCATGTCGGCGTGTGATAGGTCTCCGTCCAGTGCCCTGGCTTTTCAAGGTCGCGCATCAGCGCCCAGTTGCGTGCGCCGTCGCGGATGCGGATGCGCCGCCGCTCGCCCATAAGCATCAGGAATTCCGGTACGTCGCCGTCATCGATCTCGTAATCCACCTGGATGACGACAGGCCCGCTGCGCGGCGTGATGTCGAGGCCGAGTGACGGTTCGGTGAAACGGTTGAGCGGGTCGAGATTGAGCGAAGCGAAGGCCGGCATCGAGAATTTCAAGCCGATTACGATACCGAACAGCATGACGACGGCGGACAGGAGCAGCGCGTTGGCGACGCCGTACCTGTCGGCGGCGACACCCCAGAGCCAGCTGCCACCCGCAATTCCGCCGAAGGTAACGGTCTGGTAGAGCGACAGCGCCCGGCCGACCACCCAGCGCGGCGTCGAGAGCTGCACGATCGTGTTGAACAGCGACAGTGCCAGCACCCAGCAGGCGCCCGAGATTACCAGTCCGGCGCAGGTCAACGCCGAAACCGGACTGAAGGCGGCGATGGCGGCGCTGAGCGCGAAGCCCGCGAATGAGAGACGCACGATCGTCTCGCTGGAAAAGCGCTCTCGCAGCCGCGCATTCAGTACCGCGCCGCCAATGGCGCCGATGCCGAAGGAGCCAAGCATAAGGCCGTAGGTCAGAGGTCCGCCCACGACAAGTTCAAGCGCCACGATCGGCAGCAGGGCGAGAATCGAGCTGGCGCTGACGCCGAAGATAAGCCCGCGCAGCATTACCTTCTGCAGGTTCGGCGACATCGAGATATAGCGTAAGCCGGCGAAGATCGCGCTGCCCAGCGCCTCCCGAGGCAGCGTCGAGACGGGATAGCTGGGCTTCCATCGGATGAGCGCATAGATCAGCGCGAAATAGCTGACCGTGTTGACAGCGAAGGCTGCCGCAGCTCCCGCCGCCGCCACAATGATGCCGCCAAGCGCCGGCCCCACGCTACGGGTGATGTTGAAGCCGACGCTGTTCAAAGTGACGGCGCCGGGAAGATCCGTGCGCGGAACCATGTCTCCGACCGACGCCTGCCAGGACGGATTGTTCAAGGCAGTTCCGCAGCCGAGCATGAAGGTGAAGAATAGGAGAAGCCAGGGAGAAAGCAGCCCGAAAAAGGCACTGATACTGAGGAGCGCCGAGACGGCAAGCATGAAGCACTGCGCCGTCAGCATCACGCGCCGTCGATCGAAGCTATCGGCAAGCGCACCCGAGACCAGCGAGAACAGCATGATCGGAAGCGCCGTTGATGTCTGCACCAGCGCCACCATGTCCCCTGAGGCGGTGATCATCGTCATCATCCACGCCGCGCCCACCGCCTGGATCAGGCCGCCGAAGTTCGACGCGAGGCTGGCGAACCAGATGGTACGGTATGTCTGGTGCCTGAGCGGTGCCAACGTCGATGAAGTATAAGCCACGGTTCCTCCCGTTCGATGCTCCGTCCGCTATGCTATATAAGCAAAAGGCTGATTCTGGCCACACGCCCCGCCGTTGCTGCGCCGCCGATCCCGAGGAGCTTGCAATTTTGCTGAAACGGGCCTATATGGCTCTCAAATCTTGATCGCATTGATGAAGAGTGGGCCGCAAGGACCCGCTCTTTTTTATTACCGCGATCACCCTGAATGCATGAAATTGCTAGGAGCGCATCGCTTGTCGGATACGACGAACGCAGACAATGAACTCGAGCCTCGGCTGATTACGGAAACCGGCTTGGATCAGCGCCTTGCCGACATCGTCGAGCCCGTGCTGATCGATCTCGGCTATCGCCTGATCCGGGTCCGCATGTTGAACCAGAACGGCGCCACCATGCAGATCATGGCCGAGCGCAACGATGGAACGATGGACGTTGAGGGCTGCGAAGAGGTCTCAGTCGCCGTTTCCCCGGTTCTCGATGTGGAAGATCCCATCGATAAAGAGTATCATCTGGAAGTGTCGTCGCCCGGGATCGATCGCCCGATGGTGCGCAAGTCTGATTTCGTGCGCTGGCAGGGCCACCTACTGAAGTGCGAAACGTCGATCATGGTCGGCAACCGCAAGCGCTTCCGCGGCAAGATCGTCTCCAGCGACGTCGATGGCTTTACGCTCGAGCGCGACCAGGTTTCCGAGGGCGAAGAACTGAATATCGTCATTCCGTTCACGGCTCTTGCCGATGCAAAGCTCATTCTGACCGACGATCTGATCCGTGATGCCCTGCGCGCCGATAAGCTGGCGAAGGCAGAGGCCGCGAACCAGAACGACGCTGAAGACGAAGAATAAACCGATCAACTTTTGGCTCTAGGGTAAGGGAACCCCGGGCGCCTAGACGGAGAGAAAAGACAATGGCAGTCAGTGCGAACCGGCTCGAACTTCTGCAGATCGCAGATGCAGTGGCGCGCGAAAAGGTCATCGACCGCGAAATCGTGCTCGCCGCAATGGCCGATGCGATCCAGAAGGCAGCACGCTCCCGTTACGGCACCGAGTCCAACATTCGAGCCGACATCAATCCGAAGACCGGCGAAATCCGCCTGCAGCGTCTGCTCGAGGTGGTCGAGGCCGCCGAGGACTATTCGACCCAGATCCCGTTGGAACTGGCCCGCGACCGCAACCCGGATGCGGCGCTTGGCGATTTCATCGCGGATCCGCTGCCGCCAATGGATTTCGGCCGTATCGCCGCCCAGTCCGCCAAGCAGGTCATCGTCCAGAAGGTTCGCGAAGCCGAGCGTGACCGCCAGTTCGACGAGTTCAAGGATCGCGTCGGCGAAATCGTCAACGGCACCGTCAAGCGCGTCGAATACGGCAACGTCATTGTCGATCTCGGCCGTGGCGAAGGCATCATCCGTCGCGACGAAATGATCCCGCGCGAGAACGTCCGCTATGGCGATCGCGTCCGTGCATACGTATATGATGTCCGTCGCGAACAGCGCGGCCCGCAGATCTTCCTGTCGCGCACGCATCCGCAGTTCATGGTCAAGCTCTTCACCATGGAAGTGCCTGAAATCTACGACGGCATCATCCAGGTGAAGTCGGTTGCCCGCGACCCGGGTTCGCGCGCCAAGATCGCCGTGATCTCGAACGACAGTTCGATCGATCCGGTCGGCGCCTGCGTGGGTATGCGTGGTTCGCGCGTTCAGGCCGTCGTCGGCGAGCTTCAGGGCGAAAAGATCGACATCATTCCGTGGTCGCAGGATCCGGCGACCTTCGTCGTCAACGCCCTGCAGCCGGCTGAAGTCGCCAAGGTCGTTCTCGATGAAGACGCGGAACGCATCGAAGTCGTGGTTCCGGACGAGCAGCTGTCGCTGGCTATTGGCCGCCGCGGCCAGAACGTCCGTCTCGCCTCGCAGCTGACCGGCTGGGACATCGACATCATGACGGAAGCCGAAGAGTCGGAGCGCCGTCAGAAGGAATTCAACGAGCGCACCAACCTGTTCATGGATTCGCTCGACGTCGACGAAATGGTCGGCCAGGTTCTGGCTTCCGAAGGCTTCGCGGCTGTTGAAGAGCTGGCTTATGTCGATCTCGACGAAATCGCCTCGATCGACGGTTTCGACGAAGATACCGCCCAGGAAATTCAGACCCGCGCCCGCGAATATCTCGAAAAGCTCGAAGCGGAGATGGACGAGAAGCGCAAGGCGCTCGGCGTATCCGACGAACTGCGCAACATCGACGGCATGACCGCCCAGATGATGGTCGCGCTCGGCGAAGACGGCATCAAGACGATGGAAGACTTCGCGGGCTGCGCCGCCGACGATCTCGTCGGCTGGAGCGAGCGCAAGAACGGCGAAACCAAGAAGTTCGAGGGCCTGTTCTCGAAGCTCGAAGTCTCGCGCGTCGAAGCCGAACAGATGGTTGTCCAGGCCCGCCTCGCGGCTGGCTGGATCACCGAGGAAGACCTCGCGAAGGAAGCGGAAGCTGAAGAAGCTCCCGAGGCCGAGCAGGAAGTATAATGTCCGCGCGTGAGCCCATCGTTTCTCCTGAAGACGACGATCTTGCAGGATATGACGGGAATGGTCGCATGTGCATCGTGACGCGCGAAAGCGGATCGCCTGATGAACTGATCCGCTTCGTCGCCGCTCCCGATGGGACTGTGGTCGCCGATCTGAAGCGCCAGCTTCCGGGACGCGGCTGCTGGGTGAAGATCGACCGCGCTCTGGTCGATAAAGCGGTGGCGAAGAAATCCTTCGCCCGCGCCCTGAAAACGGATGTAAAGGCGGCCGCCGATCTCGGCGAGACCGTCGACAAGCTGCTTGCGCAGCAATTGATGCAGATGATGAACATGGCTCGCAAGGCCGGCCAATTCATCAGTGGCGCCTCGAAGGTGGATGCCGCGATCAGGAGTGGCGCCGCGCTTGCGGTGTTCCACGCAACGGACGCGGCGGCCGATGGGGTGAGAAAGATCGACCAGGCCCGCAAGGCCTGGCACCTCGGAATGGAGACCGAGGAGGAAATACCTTCCTACCACCTCTTCTCGGAGAGCGAAATGGAAGGCCTGATGGGTCAGAACGCTTTTATCCACGCTGCAGTGCTTGCAGGGCAGGCGGGTGAGGGTGTAGTGAAGCGCGCAAAGATGCTCGAACAGTACCGCAATGGCGGTCAGTCCCGGGCAGCGGGCGGCGCTGGCCGGCAAAAACAATGATGCGGTCACCGGACTTGTCCGGTCCCCAGATCATTGATCGACACTACTTGATTGACAGGGGCTGATGACGTCATCGCTCCCTGTCCGAAGGAACGGGAACGAATGACCGATAGCAATGACGACAAGACACTGAACGGACCGGGCAAGAAGACTCTGACCCTGAAGCCGTCGGGCGTGAGCCAGGGCACCGTGCGCCAGGATATGGGCCGCGGCCGCACCAAGGCGGTCGTTGTCGAAACCCGCAAGCGGCGCCCGATGCGCCCTGAGGACGAACGTCCGATCACGCCGGTAACAGCACCGTCGGCGCCCGCGCGCGCCGCTGAACCGGCACCTGCACCAGCGCAGGCACCTGTTCAGGCGCGTCCGCAGCAGCCGCAACAGCAGCGCCCCTATCAGGGTGGCCAGCCGTCGCGCCCGCAGCCGTCCTCGCAGCCTTCGCGCCAGCAGGATCGCCCGCGTCCTGTGGTTCTGAACCATCTTTCGCCTGAGGAAATGGACGCTCGCCGTCGCGCGCTCGCCATGGCCCAGGTTCGCGACGCGGAAGACGCAGTTCGCCGCGCCGAGGAAGAAAAGCGCCGCGCCGCCGAGGAAATCGCGCGTCAGGCCGCCGAGGCCGAAGAGGCCAAGGTCCGTGCTGCCGAAGAGGCTGCCCGTGCTGCCGAAGCCGCTGCTGCTCCGCCGGCGCCGGCCGCTCCCGCTCAGTCGGAAGCGCCGCGCACGGCCGCACCTGCGGTACGTCGCACTGATAACGCTGCATCGCCGTCGCAGACCCGTCCCGCTCCGGGCGGCGCGCCTGCTGCTCCCGGCGTTCGCCGCCGTGAGAACGACGAAGACGACCGTGGCGCACCGCGTGGCGGCGCTCCGGCCCGTGGCCGCGTCGTACGTCCGGAACCGGCAAAGCCGGTCACCACGCGCCCGAAGGGCGACGATGGTCGCCGCCAGGGCAAGCTGACGATCACCGCTGCCAGCACGGATGACGACGGCAACGCCCGTGGCCGTTCGATGGCCGCCATGCGCCGTCGCCAGGAAAAGTTCCGCCGCAGCCAGATCCAGGAAACCCGCGAAAAGGTTATTCGCGAGGTCGTCCTGCCCGAGACCATTACCATTCAGGAACTGTCGCAGCGTATGTCTGAACGCGCCGTCGACGTCATTAAGTACCTGATGAAGGAAGGCCAGATGATGAAGCCGGGCGACGTCATCGACGCTGACCTCGCGGAACTCATCGCCAGCGAATTCGGCCATACCGTCAAGCGCGTTTCGGAATCCGACGTTGAAGAAGGTATCTTCGACCGGGCCGACGACGCCGGCGAAATGGTGTCGCGTCCGCCGGTCGTCACCATCATGGGTCACGTCGACCACGGCAAGACCTCGCTGCTCGACGCCATCCGTCAGGCAAACGTCGTTTCGGGCGAAGCCGGTGGCATCACCCAGCACATCGGTGCCTATCAGGTCGAACAGAACGGCCAGAAGATCACCTTCATCGACACCCCCGGCCACGCCGCTTTCACGGCCATGCGTGCCCGTGGTGCGCAGGCAACCGATATCGCGATCCTCGTGGTCGCGGCCGATGACAGCGTCATGCCGCAGACGATCGAATCCATCAGCCACGCCAAGGCGGCCGGTGTTCCGATCATCGTCGCGATCAACAAGATCGACAAGCACGAAGCCAATCCGGACAAGGTCCGTCAGCAGCTTCTGCAGCACGAAGTCTTCGTTGAATCGCTCGGCGGTGAAGTGCTCGACGTCGAAGTTTCGGCCAAGAACAAGACCAACCTCGACAAGCTGCTCGAAGCCGTGCTTCTGCAGGCCGAAATCCTCGACCTCAAGGCTGATCCGAACCGGACCGCGGAAGGTATCGTCATCGAAGCCCAGCTCGACCGTGGTCGTGGTGCGGTTGCCACCGTTCTCGTACAGAAGGGCACGCTGAAGCCTGGCCAGATCATCGTTGCCGGCGATCAGTGGGGCCGCGTTCGCGCGCTGGTCACCGACAAGGGCGACCATGTCAAGGAAGCGGGTCCGGCCATGCCGGTCGAAGTGCTCGGCCTGTCCGGCACGCCGGCTGCCGGCGACAAGTTTGCCGTCGTCGAAAACGAGGGCCGTGCGCGCGAGATTTCCGAATATCGCCAACGTCTGGCCCGCGACAAGGCGGTTGCCCGCCAGACCGGCCAGCGCGGTTCGCTTGAACAGATGATGAGCAAGCTGCAGAACACCGGCTTCAAGGAATTCCCGCTGCTCATCAAGGGCGACGTGCAGGGTTCCATCGAAGCGATCATCGGTGCTCTCGACAAGCTGGGCACAGACGAAGTGCGGGCACGTATCGTCCATTCGGGCGCCGGTGCCATCACCGAGTCGGATCTGGCGCTTGCCGAATCCTCCGACGCCGCGATCATCGGCTTCAACGTCCGTGCCAATGCACAGGCACGCGTCGCTGCCGAACGCGCCGGCATCGAGATCCGCTACTACAACATCATCTACGATCTGGTGGATGACGTTAAGGCGGCGATGTCGGGTCTGCTCACCCCGGAACGCCGCGAGACCTTCCTCGGCAATGCCGAGATCCTCGAAGTGTTCAACATCACCAAGACCGGCAAGGTCGCGGGTTGCCGCGTCACCGAAGGCAAGGTCGAGCGTGGTGCGGGCGTGCGCCTCATCCGCGACAACGTTGTCATCCACGAAGGCAAGCTCAAAACGCTCAAGCGCTTCAAGGACGAAGTATCGGAAGTTCCGGTCGGTCAGGAATGCGGTATGGCCTTCGAGAACTACGAAGACATCCGCGCCGGCGATGTCATCGAATGCTTCCGCGTCGAGCATATCACCCGTACGCTCTGATCGTGCGAGACTAGAGTTGTGGACGGGCGCCGGATCATATGAGGCCGGCGCCCGAACCTTTTGAGGCAAAGAACAATGGCAACAAAAACCTCGACAGCACAGTCGCAGCGCATGCTGCGCGTCGGCGAGCAGGTGCGCGCCGCGATCACCCAGGTCCTGCAGCGCGGCGAAGTGCGCGACGACCTTCTGGAAAAGACCGTTATCTCCGTGTCCGAAGTGCGCATGTCGACCGATCTCAAGGTCGCGACCGCGTTCATCACGCCGCTCGGCGTTTCGGATCACGAGACGGTCATCACGGCGCTCAACCGCCACGCCAAATTCATTCGCGGCCGTCTTGGTCCGCAGCTCCGGCAGATGAAATTCATGCCCGAGATCCGTTTCCGCGACGATACGAGCTTCGACAACTACAAGAAGATCGATGAGCTGCTGCGCTCGCCCGAGGTCATGCGCGACCTCGAGGACGGCGATACCGACGAAAAGTAACAGAAGAGCCTTATGTCCAAACCACGCAAGCCCAAAGGCCGCCCGATTTCGGGCTGGCTTATCCTTGACAAGCCCGTCGATTTCGGCTCGACGGAGGCCGTCTCCAAGATCAAGTGGCTGTTCAAGGCGCAGAAGTGCGGCCATGCCGGCACGCTCGATCCGCTGGCCTCGGGCATGCTGCCGATCGCGCTCGGCGATGCGACCAAGACCGTTCCCTACGTCATGGACGGCCGCAAGATCTACGAATTCACGGTGACCTGGGGCGAACAGCGCTCGACCGATGATCTCGAGGGCGAGGTTATCGAGAGCTCAGACAAGCGTCCGACCGAAGACGAGATCCTGGCGCTGCTGCCCAACTATACCGGCGTCATCAGCCAAGTCCCGCCGCAGTTCTCCGCAATCAAGATCGCTGGCGAGCGCGCCTATGATCTCGCCCGCGAGGGTGAGACGGTCGAGATCCCGTCGCGTGAGGTTGAGATCTATCGCCTGACGCTACTCGAATGCGAGAATGAACGCACCGCGCATTTCGAAGTCGAGTGCGGCAAGGGTACCTATGTGCGTGCGCTCGCCCGCGATTTCGGCTGCGATCTCGGCTGCTTCGGCCATATCTCCGGCCTGCGCCGCACCTTCGTCGCACCCTTTGCCGAGGGTACCATGATCCCGCTCGCCGAGCTCGTCGCACTGGAAGAAATTCAGGACGACGAAGAACGGCTGGCGGCACTCGACGCGCTTCTGATCGACACCAGCGAAGCGCTCTCCTCGCTGCCGCATCTGATCGTCAACGACGATCAGGCCCACCGCCTGAAGATGGGCAACCCCATCCTGGTGCGCGGACGCGATGCGCCGGTGGAAGAAAGCGAAGCCTATGCCACCGCCCGCGGCAAGCTGATTGCCATCGGCGAAATCGGCCAGGGCGAGTTCCGCCCCAAGCGCGTCTTCGGCTGAGGTCGTTTAGCCGGCGGAGGCATGCCGGGCATGCCTCTTCCCTTTGCTGCCTGAATGGTTTATAGGCAGCGCCAGCATCGGGCTTGCCCGAATGCATTCGCGGCCAAAGCTGGACGACATCCCGGCTTTTGGCGACCTTATCTCCTCTCATCGAAAGGAACATCCGATGTCGATTACTGCTGAGCGCAAGACGGCACTTATCAAGGAATACGCAACGTTCGAAGGCGACACCGGTTCGCCGGAAGTCCAGGTTGCGATCCTCACCGAGCGCATCAACAACCTCACGGAACACTTCAAGGGCCACAAGAAGGATAACCATTCCCGCCGTGGCCTGCTGACGATGGTTTCGAGCCGCCGCTCGCTTCTTGACTACCTCAAGAAGAAGAACGAAGGCCGTTACACCAAGCTGATCACCAGCCTGGGTATCCGCCGCTAAGGCTTTGCTGGCGGGCGCTCCGGAAGGACGCCCGCCGCATTTGTTTCCGGGGAACGTTTCCCCGACACCGCAGGACGCGGCAACGCGTTTGCGGGACTGCCGGTGGACCCGGATGGGCCGGATCCGCCAAACCAACCGTTGACCTGTCATGGGGCAGGATTGCCGGATGCTTTCGGCCAAGGCGCACACCTTGGCCCGGCTTTCTCGAAGGGGAAGCCGAAGATGCAAAGCCTCCCGTTGTCTTGCCCATGATGCGTCATCAACAATTGCGTTCGTCTGCGCCGTGCCTCAGGGCCAATGGCGCGCCTCCGCATTGAAGGACAAGACATATGTTCGACACTCATTCCGTGGAAATCGAGTGGGCAGGCCGCCCGCTGAAGCTCGAAACCGGCAAGATCGCCCGTCAGGCTGACGGCGCCGTCCTCGCGACCTACGGCGAAACCGTGGTTCTCGCCACCGTCGTTTCCGCCAAGGCGCCGAAGCCTGGCCAGGACTTCTTTCCGCTGACCGTCAACTACCAGGAAAAGACCTACGCAGCCGGCAAGATCCCCGGCGGCTATTTCAAGCGCGAAGGCCGTCCGTCGGAAAACGAAACGCTGGTTTCGCGCCTGATTGACCGCCCGATCCGCCCGCTCTTCCCTGAAGGCTACAAGAACGACACGCAGGTAGTCGTCACGGTTATCCAGCACGACCTGGAAAACAACCCCGACATCCTGTCGATGGTCGCGACCTCTGCCGCTCTGACGCTCTCCGGCGTTCCCTTCATGGGCCCGGTCGGCGGCGCCCGCGTCGGCTACATCAACGGCGAATACGTCTTGAACCCGCATCTCGACGAGATGGATGAGTCGGTTCTCGACCTCGTTGTCGCCGGTACGCACGATGCCGTTCTGATGGTTGAATCCGAAGCCAAGGAACTCAACGAAGAAATCATGCTCGGCGCCGTCATGTTCGGCCACAAGGGCTTCCAGCCGGTTCTCGACGCGATCATCAAGCTCGCCGAAGTGGCCGCCAAGGAACCCCGCGATTTCCAGCCGGAAGACCATTCCGAGCTCGAAGCCGAAATGCTGAAGCTGTTCGAAGCCGAACTGCGCGAAGGCTACAAGATCACCCAGAAGGCCGATCGTTACGCTGCCGTCGACGCTGTCAAGGCAAAGGTCAAGGCTCACTTCTTCCCTGAGGGCGTCGAGCCGAAGTACACCGCCGAAGTCATCGGCGCCGTCTTCAAGCACCTGCAGGCCAAGATCGTTCGCTGGAACATCCTCGACACCAAGAGCCGCATCGACGGTCGCGACCTGTCGACCGTTCGCCCGATCGTATCGGAAGTCGGCCTCCTGCCGCGCACCCACGGTTCGGCGCTGTTCACCCGCGGTGAAACGCAGGCGATCGTCGTTGCCACGCTCGGCACCGGCGAAGACGAACAGTATGTCGACTCGCTTACGGGCATGTACAAGGAGCGCTTCCTGCTCCATTACAACTTCCCGCCCTATTCCGTTGGCGAAACCGGCCGCATGGGCTCTCCGGGCCGTCGCGAAATCGGCCACGGCAAGCTCGCATGGCGCGCTATCCGCCCGATGCTGCCGACCGCCGAGCAGTTCCCCTATACGCTGCGCGTCGTCTCGGAAATCACCGAGTCCAACGGCTCGTCCTCGATGGCAACCGTCTGCGGCACCTCGCTCGCTCTGATGGACGCCGGCGTTCCGCTCGCAAAGCCGGTTGCCGGTATCGCCATGGGCCTGATCCTCGAAGGTGACCGCTTCGCCGTTCTCTCCGACATCCTCGGCGACGAAGACCACCTCGGCGACATGGACTTCAAGGTTGCAGGTACCGCCGACGGCATCACCTCGTTGCAGATGGACATCAAGATCGCCGGCATCACCGAAGAGATCATGAAGGTCGCTCTCGGCCAGGCACAGGGCGGTCGTACCCACATCCTCGGCGAAATGTCGAAGGCGATTTCCGAAGGCCGTTCGCAGCTCGGCGAATTCGCTCCGCGCATCGAAGTCATGAACATCCCGGTCGACAAGATCCGCGAAGTCATCGGCTCCGGCGGCAAGGTCATCCGCGAAATTGTCGAGAAGACCGGCGCCAAGATCAACATCGAAGACGACGGCACCGTGAAGATCGCATCTTCCTCGGGCAAGGAAATCGAAGCGGCCCGCAAGTGGATCCACTCGATCGTTGCCGAGCCTGAAATCGGCGTGATCTACGAAGGCACGGTTGTGAAGACCGCCGACTTCGGCGCCTTCGTCAACTTCTTCGGCGCCCGCGACGGCCTCGTCCACATCTCACAGCTCGCTTCCGAGCGCGTTGCCAAGACGCAGGACGTCGTCAAGGAAGGCCAGAAGGTCTGGGTCAAGCTGCTCGGCTTCGACGAGCGCGGCAAGGTCCGCCTGTCGATGAAGGTCGTCGACCAGGCCACCGGCCAGGAAATCCCTGCCGACAAGAAGAAGGAAGAAGCAGCCGAATAAGCTGCGCCTTCCCTAAGCTTCATGGGCGCGGGACTGTTTCCGCGCCCTTTTTGTATTCAAGGACGAGATAGAGCCATGAGCAGCGAGACGCTGAAGACACTGTTCCACCCCTTTGTAAGCGGCACCGTCGAGGCGCCCGGCGAGGGCGAGCGCGTGCTCTTCCTCGGCGCCGAGGCAGGCTTCGCCCTGCCGCAGGGTTTTGCAGCCTCGCTGAGCGCCGTACAGGGCTTCCGTCCGCTGTACCGGCAGCTGCTCGCCCAGCGCATCGAAACCACGCCTGAGGTCGAAGGCGAGGACTATGATGCCGTTCTGGTTCTTTGCAACAAGCACAAGGGCGAGAATGAGGCGAATATCGCCACCGCACTCACCCGCGTGAAGATGGGCGGCTTGGTCGTCGTCGCCGGCGGCAAGGAAGACGGCATCCAGCCGCTGCGCAAGCGCATGGAAGCCTTCGGCCTGTCGCTCGAGCACATGCCGAAATACCACGGCGTCGCCTTCTGGTTTGGCGCCCCTGCCGATCCGTCCGAAATCATCGCCAAGTTCGCCAAGCCCGCTGTCCGCGTCGACGGCCGCTTCGAGGCCGCCGCCGGCATGTTCTCGCATGATCGCATAGACGACGGCTCGGAACTTCTGGCCTCGCGTCTGCCTGAAGGCTTCACCGGCGACGTCGCCGATTTCGGCGCCGGCTGGGGCTATCTCTCGGTCGAACTGGCCGAGCGCTCCCCAGGCGTCAGCCGCCTCGACCTCTACGAGGCGAATTACGCCGCGCTGGAGGCCGCCAAGGCCAACATCGAGGAGAACTGCCCGAATGTACCGGCACGCTTCTTCTGGCACGATCTGGCGGGCGAGCCGGTCAAGGACAAGTACGACCTCATCATCATGAACCCGCCCTTCCACGAAAGCCACGCCGCCGAGCCGGCGCTCGGCCAGGCGATGATCAAGACGGCGGCATCCGCGCTCCGCTCCGGCGGCCGCCTCCTGCTGGTCGCCAACCGCGGCTTGCCATACGAGCCGGTACTGGCCGGAAGCTTCCGCGAAAGCGGCGAAACCTGCCGCAACGCCCGCTTCAAGGTCTTGTGGGCGAAGAAATAAAAAAGGCGGCCAATCGGCCGCCTTTTTCAATCCAAGAGTATAGGACGCCTACTCGGCGTCCGCCTTGCGCAGCGTATCGAGCGCCGGCATCGAAGTGATGTTGAAGCCGGCGTCGACGAAGTGGATTTCGCCGGTGACGCCTGCCGCCATGTCGGAGAGCAGATAGAGGGCCGAGTTGCCGACGTGATCGATCGTCACGGTCTTGCGCAAGGGCGAGTTCTGCTGGTTCCACGACAGGATGGCGCGGGCGTCCGAGATGCCGGCGCCGGCGAGCGTTCGGATCGGGCCGGCGGAGATCGCGTTGACGCGAATGCCGCGCGGGCCGTAGTCGGCCGCCAGATAACGCACGGAGGCCTCGAGAGCAGCCTTGGCAACGCCCATGACGTTGTAGTTCGGGATGACGCGCGTCGAGCCGTTATAGGTCAGCGTCAGCATCGAGCCGCCGTCAGTCATCAGCGGCGCCAGCCGCTTGGCGATCTCGGTGAAGGAGAAACAGGAGATGACCATCGTGCGGCTGAAATTCTCGCGCGTGGTGTCGGCGTAGAGGCCCTTGAGCTCGTTCTTGTCGGAGAAGCCGATGGCGTGCACGACGAAATCGAGCGTGCCCCAGCGTTCCTTGATCGCGTCCACCGTGGCGTCGACCGAAGCGATGTCCTCGACGTCGCATGGCAACACGAAGTCGGAGCCGACTTCGGCGGCAAGCGGCTTGACGCGCTTGCCCAGCGCGTCGCCCTGGTAGGTGAAGGCAAGTTCCGCGCCCTGTGCCGCCAGCGCCTTGGAAATTCCCCAGGCGATGGAGTGGTTGTTCGCGACACCCATGATAAGCCCGCGCTTACCCTGCATGATTCCCGTCATGTTGTTATCCGTTGTAGCGCTGGAAGACGAGCGTGGCGTTGGTGCCGCCGAAGCCGAAGGAGTTGGAAAGCGCGATGTCGATCTTGGCGTCGTCGATGCGCTTGCGGACGATCGGAACGCCGTCGAATTCGGGGTCGAGCTCGGTGATATGAGCGCTTTCGCCGATGAAGCCGGCCTGCATCATGAGCAGCGAGTAGATCGATTCCTGCACGCCCGCAGCGCCCAGCGAGTGGCCGGTCAGCGACTTGGTCGACTGGATGTGCGGGATCTTGTTGCCGAACACTTCGCGGATCGCGCCGATTTCCTTGCTGTCGCCGACAGGCGTCGAGGTACCGTGCGTGTTGACGTAGTCGACATCGCCCTTCACGGTCGCCAGCGCCTGGCGCATGCAGCGGATCGCGCCTTCGCCCGAGGGAGCGACCATGTCGTAGCCGTCGGAGGTGGCGCCGTAGCCGACGATTTCTGCGTAGATCTTGGCGCCGCGGGCCTTGGCGTGTTCCAGCTCTTCCAGAACGAGAACACCGGCACCGCCGGCGATGACGAAGCCGTCGCGGGTCGCGTCATAGGCGCGTGACGCGGTCTCGGGCGTGTCGTTGTACTTCGACGACATGGCACCCATCGCATCGAACAGGTTCGACATCGTCCAGTCGAGATCCTCGTGGCCGCCGGCGAACATGATGTCCTGCTTGCCCCACTGGATCATTTCCGCCGCGTTGCCGATGCAATGCGCCGAGGTCGAGCAGGCCGACGAGATCGAGTAGTTGACGCCGTGGATCTTGAACCAGGTGGCGAGCGTGGCGGATGCCGTCGACGACATCGCCTTCGGCACCGCGAACGGGCCGATGCGCTTCGGGCTGTTGTTCTTGATGGTGATCTCGGCGGCTTCGATCAGCGTGCGCGTCGAAGGACCACCCGAGCCCATGATGATGCCGGTGCGCTCGTTTTCGCTGTAATCCTTTTCCTCAAGACCACTGTCGGCGAGCGCCTGCTTCATCGCGACGTGGTTCCAGGCGCCGCCCTGCGACAGGAAGCGCATGGCGCGGCGATCGACCAGATCGGTCGGATCGAGCGAAGGGCGACCCCAGACCTGGCACTTGAACCCGTGCTCGGCAAAATCGTTGGAGAAGGAAATGCCGGACTTGGCATCGCGCAGCGAAGCGGTGACCTCGGCGGCATCATTGCCGATCGAGGAAACAACGCCCAGACCCGTGACAACTACCCGTCTCATGTGTTTCGACCTTTTCGTTTTTTCTAACTTGGAAAGCCGGGCGTGTTTGCCCGGCGAAATCAGGCGTCTTTGTCCTTGGACAGGCCGACGCGCAGGTCGGTGGCCTGGTAGATGGTTTCGCCATCGGCCTTCAGCCAGCCGTCTGCGGTGCCGAGCACCAGGCGGCCGCGCATGACGCGCTTGAAGTCGATGCCGTATTCAAGAAGCTTGGTGGTCGGGCGGATCATGCCCTTGAACTTCACTTCACCCGTGGAGAGCGCCATGCCGCGTCCGGGCTCGCCCAGCCAGCCGAGGAAGAAGCCGGTCAGCTGCCACATGCCGTCAAGGCCGAGGCAGCCCGGCATGATAGGGTTGCCCTGGAAATGGCACGGGAAGTACCAGTCGTCAGGCTTTACGTCATACTCGGCGCGGATATAGCCCTTGTCGAAGGCGCCGCCGGTCTCGGAGATGTCGGTGATGCGGTGGACCATGAGCATCGGCGGCAGAGGAAGCTGTGCGTTGCCCGGTCCGAATAGCTCGCCGCGGCCGCAGGCCAGGATTTCCTCATAGTTGAAGCTGGATTGTTTCGTCGCCATGAAAACTCTAATTCCCCCCGCAACAGTGCCGATGGATGTGAACGTTTAGTCCAAGTTCGGTGGAAAATGAAGCATTAGCGTGGCTGTGCTTCTTCCGCCGGCAAGGACAGGCTCTGCGCCTATTTGGTGGTCGCATACAGGAAGGCCAAGGCCGCGACCAGAGTTAATTACGCGAAAACCCCGATTTTCCGGCCTTTTCGCGGCCCATGCCCCTATCGAAGCTATTGAAAGGCATTTGCGCAAAAGTTATATGGCTTAGGGAAACATGATTGCTTGACGCTACATTAACCGGAGTTCGCGAATGGTGGCTGATGCCCCGCTCACAATCGAAGCAAGGTTGCGCGCCGCCGCATTGCGGCCCACGCGCCAGCGCGTCGCACTCGGTGACCTGCTGTTTGCCAAGGGTGACCGGCATCTGACCGTGGAAGAGCTCCATGAGGAAGCGGTTCAGGCCGGCGTGCCGGTGTCCCTGGCAACCGTTTACAACACGCTGCACCAATTCACCGAAGCCGGCATGCTCCGCGTTCTCGCCGTCGAGAGCGCCAAGACCTATTTCGATACCAACGTGTCGGATCACCACCACTTCTTCGTGGAAGGTGAAAACGACGTGCTCGACATTCCGGTCAGCAACCTGACGATCGGCAATCTGCCCGAGCCGCCTGAGGGCATGGAAATTGCCCACGTCGACGTCGTTATCCGTCTGCGCCCGAAGCAGCGCTGATTCACATCACATCATCAGGATGTCGGCCGGGCTTCGCCTTGTAGGTAGGGAACGTCCAGCCGAAATAGAGTGCGCCGCCGCGAACGGCGAAGGCCGCCGCCACGCCGATCGCCGACGCGACGTAAAGCGGCAGCGACAGTTCGTTTGCCGCCGTGAAGATGCCGGCGCCGACGAGCGCGGCGGTGATATAGATTTCCGGCCTGAGCAGAACCGAAGGTTCATTCGCCAGGAGATCGCGCAACACGCCGCCGAAGGTTGCCGTCAGCGTTCCCGTCACGATCGCGATCGTTGGCGAGCCCGTCGCCGCCAGCCCCTTGGCCGCGCCCATCACGCAATAGGCGGACAGGCCGACGGCATCCAGCCAGATCAGCAGCCGATAGCGTGATTCGACCAGATAGGCCGTGAAGAACACCAGCACGCCGACCGCGCAGCAGACCAGCACGTAGGTGGGATTGAGAACCCAGAAGACCGGCACGCGTCCAAGCACGATATCCCGCACCGTCCCACCGCCGGTGCCGGTTACGATGGCGAAGAACAGGAAGCCAATGAGATCGAGCTGCTTGCGCGAGGCCGCCAGCGCGCCGGTCGCGGCGAAAAGCGCGACACCGGCATAGTCCAGGTAGACGAAAAACGGCATTCGGTCCTCCCGGCCCCGGCGAACAACGTCAGGACTGAATCACGGCGGCAAGGGCGGCGCAAGGCGGGTCTGACAAAGTCGCCGATCAATAGCGTCCTTATCCGACCAAAAGAGAACCCCGTGAAAACGCTCCTGATCGCGCTGAACCTTATTGCCTTCGTTATTGCCCCGGCGGCGGCTTTTGCCCAACAGGATCTGATCTCCGATCCGGAGATATATGAGAAGAAGCATTTCCAGGAGCAATGCACCAAGGTCGAGTTCTCCGATGGCTTCGTCACGCGTCAGGACATCAACAATGACGGCCTGATCGATGCGGTTGTCAATGAAGGCGAATTGACCTGCGATGGGCGCAAGGGGCCTCAGTGCAACGACGACGGCTGCACCTACAACTTCTATCTCCAGGTGGCCGAGGGTGGCTACTTCATGATCGCCACGGCACAGATCTATGGCTACGATTTCGTCAAGCGCTTCGGCAACATGGTCATGGCCATGAAGATGCACCCGCGCTTCTGCGACCGCCCGGATGCCGACAAGGAAAAGGAGCCCTGCATCGTCACGACACGCGTGCGCGGCACCAAATTCGTGACCATTTCGAAGAAATGACCACGATGGGGCGAACGGTCAGCCCGGATAGAGTTCCGACGTCCGTCCGACCATGTAATAGCCCACAAGTCCGAACCATTCACGGATTGCCGTTGCCAGGTTCTGCGCGTTGCGGCTCGGCTGCGTGAAATCGAGACCCAGTCTCTCCCGTCCATCCGTACGGTAGTCCGTCGGCCATGGCACCACGCCGATGCCGAGCTTGCGGAAGATGCCGACCGAGCGCGGCATGTGATAACCCGATGTGATCAGCAGGCAATCGGACAGACCGCTGGCCGCGAGCAGATCCTTGGTATTGGCGGCATTCTCGAAGGTCGTGCGCGAGGTCGTCTCCTCGACCAGCCGTTCCTTGGGGACGCCGAACAACGGAAAGAACCGGCCAGACATCACGGCATCGCCCTCATAGACGCCCGACATCGATCCGTCTCCGCCCGAAACCAGGATGCGTGACTGCGGATATTTCCGCGCCAACCGCAGCGCCTCGATGAACCGGTCGCCGCCCGCATTCATCTCGATGCCATGCCGCGCCGTATTCACCTCGTTTTCGAAGCCGCCGCCGAGCACGATCATGCACTGCAGCTCTTGCGGATCCTGAGGCTTGGGAAAACGCTCCTCCAGTCCCTGCAGCAGATAGTTGCCGACCGTGGTGTAAAGCGTCACGAAAAGGATCAACGCGGCGAGCGTTGACGAGCCGAGGCTGAGCGCCCGCCACCGAAGCAGTCCCGTCAGCAGCGCTACGAGCAGAAAGGCGAATGCCAGCGATAGCGGCTGACCGAATATCCAGACGAGCTTCGAAAAGACAAACACGGCGCGCTCCTTATGATCTATCGCCGTGTTCTAGCTGATTCGATGGGAACACAGGGTCTGCGGATTAACGCGTGTCTGTCTGTGCGCGTGGCAACGCCATCTGGTTGAAGCGCCGCTGCAGCCGCGTCGGTATGAAAAGGGCTGCTGCTGCGATCATAATGGCAAAGGCAGAGACCACCCAAAGCGCGCGCGTGCCGGCTGCCTGCGTCAGGAAGGCGCCCGCGACCGCGCCGGCCAACATACCGATCCACGGCACGATCTGAATCGTCCACTCCAGTCTGCGGTCACCGATGATCCACCGGCCGATGCCGCGCCCGAAGCGCGAGAGCGCGCCTGTGACATAGGTCAGCCCGATCGGCAGGCCCTCGATATGTTCGACAGCCGCGTTGACGGCGCCCATCGACGCCACCATCAGATAGAAGCGCGGCATCGCCAGGCTGTCGGCCGAGAGGGTGGAGGCGAGCGCCAGCAGCACGCCGACTGTCGCAAGAACCGCGAACACCCGGCGGCGCACGAAATGCGCCAGCACGATTCCGCCGGCATTGCCGAGCACGAAAACGATGATCGCCGAGATCAGAATCACCGCATGGGGGAGGTCTCCGGTGCCAATCGCAAGCGCTGCCCGCGTCGTGTTGCCAGTCATGAAGGACACGAAATCGCCGCTCAGAAGCAACCCGGTGGCGTCGGTCATCCCCGCAAGAAACGATATGGCGCCAGCCAATGCGATCCCTGTCGATCTCCTGCGCACCAGAATGATTCGCTTACGCCTCTCTCGGGTCATATCTGCCAATTCTCAAAGCGGTACCGGCGGGCGCGAAGGCATACGCGTTTTGCCGGACCGATTGCCAAGTGCCGAAATCGTACAAAGGTCATTCTCTAGCACGTCTTGCAGTTAAAACATATTGACGCAACCTATGCGTATAGGTCTTTACTTAGATTTAGCCTTTCAAATCAATCCTATGTTAACCAACATATTCGTAATTTAGCAGTCATAGGCTGCATGATGCGCCGGATTTAAAGCCTGTCGTAATCTGTGGTTTAGTTTCTCCGGTTTAATGACTTCCATTCTTAAGAATACATCTGCTTCTACGGCCCTTCAGACCCTTCGCCAGATCAACTCAGGGCTGAACAAAACGGAAGCCCGGGTCTCATCTGGTCTGCGCATCGCGACGGCGTCCGACAATGCTGCCTATTGGGCGATTGCCACCACCATGAGGTCGGACAACAAGGCGGTTTCCGCCGTTTCAGATGCCCTGGGGCTTTCGGCGGCCAAGCTCGACACCGCCTACCACGGCGTGGATCAGGTCATCGATATCGTCGGAGACATGAAGGCCAAGCTGGTAGCCGCCAAGGAAGCCGGCACCGATAAGGCAAAAATCCAGACCGATCTCGACCAACTGAAACAGCAGGTGCAGACGGTCGTGAAGGCCTCTACCTATAACGGCGTCAGCTACCTCGATACGGATATCGAGGATATCTATGACACTGCGGACTCCATGACGTCGGTGACCGCCGCCTTCGTTCGCGACGCCGATAACAATGTCTCGATCGTCACGGCCGACTTCGATCTCGCCCAGGTGTCGCTGTTCAACTCCACCGGCGGCGGCATACTGCAGGCTGACCCCAGATATCTCGGCACGATTGGCGGTCTGCGCTACGCGTCCTATTATGACGACAACGAGGTCATGAGCACGTCGAGCGCCGGCAATACGGGTGGCACGCCCGCCACCGGCTTTATTTTCCATTTTACCGGGCCGATGGATTTCGGCGCTGGCGACGAGATTTCCTTCGACGTTACCGTCGACGCCGACAATCCGGCCGATGGGATTCCCGGTCCCTACGACCTCGGAACGACGGCTCACGTCAAAATCGACCAATCAACTGTCAATCAGGCGCTGGGTGTTCTGGATGGCCATATCGAGACCTACGTCGATTACACCGCTGTCATAAATTATGCCCTGCAGGCGGTCGGCGCCAATGCCCGAGCCGGCAATTTCGTGCATCCGGACCCACCGAACCAGAACGTCATCCTGGTTCCGACAATCGACGACATCGGCATTTTCAGGGTTGCCGATGCATCCAAGGACGGGTCGTCTTTCAAGATCTCGAATCTGCAGACGACGATTGCGGGCAATGGCGGATTTCACGACACCGGCGGTACGGTTTTCGGTCATCGCAGTTCGTCGATGACGCTCGATTTCGAACCCTTCCGCGTTGCGCAGGGCGTCGTCGTCAGTCTGCATTTCGGCGTGGACGGTGACGGCTCCGATTTCATCTTCGACAAGGATTACGTAGATACCTTGCTTGGTAAAACGACAGGCAAGGTCGAAACGGCCGAGGAGATGGCCACGCTTCTCAACTCTTTTGTCACGCGCCCCGACGTGATCATCGAGGACAACGGTTCCGGCGGCGTCAGTGTCCGGACCGATGTGCTGCAGAACAGAAAATCCGGCGAGAAATCAGCCATCGGCTTCACCGGCATATCCGTCAACATCGAGCCAATCCCGCGTCTGAACTTCATGGACATCGATATCGTCCAGAACCCCAAGTTGGTGGGAACCTACATCAGCTACCTCGAAACCGTGACGCACCGCCTGACGGGGGCGGCATCCGTCCTGGGTTCGATGAGCAAGCGCGTCGAAATCCAGAGTAGTTTCGCCCATGCCCTGCATGATTCGATCGAGTCCGGCATCGGGCGGCTGGTGGATGCTGACATGGAGGAGGAATCGTCCAGGCTCTCGGCGCAACAGAGTCAGCAGCAGCTGGCCATCCAATCGCTCTCCATTGCGAATTCGGCGCCCAAGAATATTCTGAGTCTGTTCCAGTAGTGGCTCTGGGCGGGGCGATTGTCTGCTTCTGGAATGGCGACACGTTGAGAGAGCATGTCGAGCTTTCTGAGGCCGATACCGCGACCACGACTAACATAATGGAACTGGGGAGGTTGTGGAGGTCTTGTCCCATATCCGGGGTCGCTTCGACTTCGACCATTCCAACTCGATTACGTGAAGAATGGCGCAGTCGCAAGAGCAAGTTCTCTCTGGCTAAACGCCCAGACCATCGGCTTGATCAAATCAGGCAGCAGGAGAAATAGAACGCTAAGGCCTGGGACCCTGTGCCGGTACAACGAGCTAGCTTGATGCTACGGTCAAGTCATATCGGACATCATGCTTTCCAAGCTCGAAGAACCGCTGGAGAATTTTGACCGCGAGGCTGTAGGAAAATAGAGAAAACTTGAACGGCATGGTGTTCGAATGTTTTACTTCTCCGAAACCAAACATGTTGCGATCGTCGAATGAGAACGGTACCGTTACGTTACCGTGAAACAGCGCATTCCGATATTTGTAGAGGTCACGGAACGCTCCGATGACCTCACCTGACAGGGCCGTGCCTATCAATGCCCGCAGGCGAAGCTCCAGAACGCCGATGTTCGCTTTTTCAGACGCCTCACCAGACAGCAACGCTTCTATAGCGGCCAGCGACCACAATAGGTTGACCATTGAGGCGTCGGTATCGCGCCGGAACGTGTGCGACAGATAGCTCAGACCCTTCATGAACTGCGATTGCGGCACCCCTTCGATAGCCGCGGGTCTGTTCTCGATGAAAGCGAATACATCTTTTGCGGCATACGATTGAAGGTTGAAGGTTTGCGCTCGATCACTCGCCACGAATGGAATTTTGAACGACTCGGACATTAGGCCGCCTCCGACGTTCTGCGAAATGACGCGGCTTAACGAGACTCTTGTCGGGTTGGCTAGGTGGGCGGCTACAATGATCATGAAGACCCTGCGCTCAAAGTCTCGAAACAGCTCACCGGCAAAAACA
This sequence comes from Rhizobium sp. S152, assembly GCF_030380735.1. GTDB lineage: Bacteria > Pseudomonadota > Alphaproteobacteria > Rhizobiales > Rhizobiaceae > Rhizobium. Next base: position 52,755 of record NZ_JAUDRZ010000009.1, read on the forward strand.
ATGCCGCGCGTCCTCCGCTCAGTCTCGCTTAGGCCGTCCACGGTGCGCATCGACCGCCGTGCATGATTCAAATAAGCCAATATCGTGTTGCGGTCGAGATTGATGCTAAACGCGAGGCACTCCGATCCATCCGTGCGGGCGTCAATGTGAGGCCCAAGATTCGACACCTCTGCGGAGGCAATCCTCTCGATAGTAATGAGGGTGTGCGGTGCATGGGTTAGGCCAACGGAGGAATTCATAGCGAGTACAGCAGCCCAATCCTGTCCTGCCGCGTTCTTCAGCGGCTGCTGTGGCAGTGCAATAATTCGGAGCCGGTTTGATGGAAATAACCGCATGATACCGAGGGTTTTGTTGACGGGAACGAAACGTGTCGGAAATGTTGGCAGGAATTGGTCGGAGAACTTTACTAAATCCGCCATCAAGTGATTGATATATCTATAAAATCATGAAGCCTGGGAAATTGGTGGAGCTAAGCGGGATCGAACCGCTGACCTCTTGCATGCCATGCAAGCGCTCTCCCAGCTGAGCTATAGCCCCATCAGGGTGGACCGGTTTTTGCCGGGCCTGGGATGCTTCGCGAAGCGCTTGTCCTCGGGAAGTGGCGGCTTATTACTTGCGGTTTTCGCAGATGGCAAGCCTAAAAGAGATCGGCCCGGTGAATTTTTCTCGCCCGGGCCGATCCTTGTTCGAAATCAAACGTCTTCTTCGTCGCCGGTCACGCCGATGATGTCGCTCATGTCGTCGTCATCGTCGTCTTCGTCAGCTTCGAGGAAGGTATCGTCGTCGTCGTCGCCTTCGATTTCGACGTCGTCGTCGCCCATGTCGGGGATATCGTCGCCGGATGCGCCTTCATCGGCGTCCTCGAGCGAGACCATCTCGACTTCCGTGTTTTCGGTATCGACTTCGGTGATTTCCTCGTCGTCCTGCGCGGCCTCGGCGGCTGCAGCAGCAGACGTTTCCTCGAAGTAGGAGAGGGGGTAGGACTTGCCCGTATAGGGAGAAACGATCGGATCCCGGTTCAGGTCGTAGAATTTCTTGCCGGTTTCCGGATCGGTACGCTTGGTTCCAAGTTCCGCTTTCGCCACTGTTTGCCTCGTGAGAATGGCCGAACCTAGATTCGGCAAATGCCGTTAAAACCGGCGTTCTGTTCGGAATTTATAAGCCGGTCCCCATAATCGTTGCGGGCTTCCATGTCAAAGCTAAACTTTGAAGCAGGCGATGACCGGCGCCGCGCTTTGTGCTAGTGAGCCGCCATTGTGTCTCCGCAACGCCAGTCGGCATCAACCCGACGCTTTGGATAGGTCGCCGCCAATGTATCAGCCACCGCATTTTCGCGAAGACGATCGGGACGTCCAGCACGCGCTGATCCGAGCACATCCCCTGGGGATGCTGATCACGGCGGGTGCGTCCGGCCTCGTTGCCAATGCCGTGCCGTTTCACCTCGATCCAACAGCCTCGGCCAAGGGGACGTTGCGCCTGCACCTCGCCAAGGCCAATCCGCAATGGCGCGATATCGCCGCCGGCGCCGATGTGCTGGCGGTCTTCCAGGGCGCCGACGCCTATGTGACGCCCTCCTGGTACAAGACCAAGCAGGAGACCGGCAAGGTGGTGCCGACGTGGAACTACGCCATCGTCCAGGCGAGGGGTCCCGCGCGCGTCGTCGAGGATGTGGAGTGGTTGGCCGCACAGATCGCCGCGCTCACCGGCCAGCACGAGGAGACCCGCCAAAAACCCTGGTCGGTCAGCGACGCGCCGGATGATTTCATCCGCGCCCAGATGAAGGGCATCGTCGGCATCGAGATCGAGATTGCTTCGATCGAGGGAAAATGGAAGGTCAGCCAGAACCGGCCGGTTGCCGATCGCGAAGGCGTGGCCGCGGGGCTCGGCGAACTGCCGGCACAGAACGATATGATTGATCTTGTCCGCCGCTATGGCGGACTGACCACGGAATAATTGCACGATGACCAGTTTCACCATCGCCATCGATGGACCGGCCGCGGCCGGCAAAGGCACGCTGTCGCGCCGCATCGCCGAGACCTATGGCTTCCACCATCTCGACACCGGCTTGACCTACCGCGCCACCGCCAAGGCGCTGCTCGATGCCGGCCTGCCACTCGATGATGAGCTTACGGCGGAAAAAATGGCCCGCGAGGTTGAACTGTCAGGCCTCGATCGCGATATCCTGTCGAAGCACGAGATCGGCGAAGCCGCCTCGAAGATCGCGGTGATGCCGTCGGTGCGCCGCGCGCTGGTCGAGGCGCAGCGCAAGTTTTCGGAGCGCACGCCGGGCACGGTGCTCGACGGGCGCGACATCGGAACGGTGGTCTGCCCCGATGCACCGGTGAAGCTTTATGTGACGGCGTCGGCCGAAGTGCGCGCAAGGCGCCGTTTCGACGAGATCAAGGCAAAAGGGATCGCCGCCGATTTCGCGGCGATTTTCGAAGACGTCAAGCGACGCGACGAACGCGACATGGGACGGGCCGACAGCCCTTTGAAACCAGCCGAAGACGCGCACTTGCTTGATACGTCGGAAATGAGTATAGAAGCCGCGTTTCAAGCTGCGAAATCGGTCATCGATGCGGCCTTGAACCGAAATTAGTGATTGAGGTGTTCCGTCAGGGCTTTGCCCGGTCCGCCTCGAAAGACAAGCCTGAAATTCCGTCCAAGCGCCGGATTGCCTTCGATGAGAGGGCGGACGGGGATCAGGCTCATTCAACACGAACCAACCGGCGCATACGTGTCCAAAGATCCGGACACGCAGGAGATTACATGTCAGTAGCTACTCCCTCTCGCGAAGATTTCGCGGCCCTTCTGGAAGAATCCTTTGCCAAGAACGATCTGGCTGAAGGCTATGTTACCAAGGGTATCGTAACGGCAATCGAGAAGGACTCCGCCGTTGTCGACGTCGGCCTCAAGGTCGAAGGTCGCATTCTGCTGAAGGAATTCGGCGCCAAGGCCAAGGACGGCACGCTCAAGGTCGGCGACGAAGTCGAAGTTTACGTTGAGCGCATCGAAAACGCTCTCGGCGAAGCTGTTCTGTCGCGCGAAAAGGCTCGCCGCGAAGAGAGCTGGGTCAAGCTCGAAGCCAAGTTCGAAGCTGGCGAGCGCGTTGAAGGCGTTATCTTCAACCAGGTCAAGGGCGGCTTCACGGTTGACCTCGACGGCGCGATTGCCTTCCTTCCGCGTTCGCAGGTCGACATCCGTCCGATCCGCGACGTTACCCCGCTGATGCACAACCCGCAGCCCTTCGAAATCCTCAAGATGGACAAGCGTCGCGGCAACATCGTCGTATCGCGTCGTACGGTTCTGGAAGAATCCCGTGCCGAGCAGCGTTCTGAAATCGTTCAGAACCTCGAAGAAGGCCAGGTTGTTGACGGCGTCGTCAAGAACATCACCGACTACGGTGCGTTCGTTGACCTCGGCGGCATCGACGGCCTGCTGCACGTCACCGACATGGCATGGCGCCGTGTGAACCATCCGTCGGAAATCCTGTCCATCGGCCAGCAGGTCAAGGTTCAGATCATCCGCATCAACCAGGAAACCCACCGCATCTCGCTCGGCATGAAGCAGCTCGAGTCGGATCCGTGGGATGGCATCCAGGCCAAGTATCCGGAAGGCAAGAAGATCTCCGGTACTGTCACGAACATCACCGACTACGGTGCGTTCGTCGAGCTGGAGCCGGGCATCGAAGGCCTGATCCACATCTCGGAAATGTCCTGGACCAAGAAGAACGTACACCCCGGCAAGATCCTGTCCACGAGCCAGGAAGTCGAAGTCGTCGTTCTCGAAGTCGATCCGTCCAAGCGTCGTATTTCGCTCGGCCTCAAGCAGACCCTGGAAAATCCGTGGGCGGCATTCGCTCGCAACCATCCGGCCGGCACTGAAGTCGAAGGCGAAGTCAAGAACAAGACCGAATTTGGCCTGTTCATTGGTCTCGACGGCGACGTCGACGGCATGGTTCACCTGTCGGATCTCGACTGGAACCGTCCGGGCGAACAGGTCATCGAAGAGTTCAACAAGGGCGACGTCGTCAAGGCTGTCGTTCTCGACGTGGATGTCGAAAAGGAGCGTATCTCGCTCGGCATCAAGCAGCTCGGCAAGGATGCTGTCGGCGAAGCCGCTGCTTCCGGCGACCTGCGCAAGAACGCTGTCGTTTCGGCTGAAGTCATCGCCGTCAACGACGGTGGCATCGAAGTGAAGCTGGTCGAGCACGAAGACATCGTCTCGTTCATCCGCCGCGCTGACCTCGCTCGCGACCGCGACGACCAGCGTCCGGAGCGCTTCTCGGTTGGCCAGACGGTTGACGCTCGCGTCACCAACTTCTCCAAGAAGGACCGCAAGGTCATGCTGTCGATCAAGGCTCTCGAGATCGCAGAAGAGAAGGAAGCCGTTGCTCAGTTCGGTTCGTCCGATAGTGGCGCTTCGCTCGGCGACATCCTCGGCGCGGCTCTGAAGAACCGCGGCGAATAATCGCCAGCCGCCAAGGCTTGAAGAAATAAAAGAACCCGCCGGAGCGATCCGGCGGGTTCTTTGTTTTCGGTCTCTTGGGAGGAGGTCGAAAGCTTTTACTCCCAGCCGACAAGGCGGCGATAGCGCGCATAGGCCTCGTCGGGGATCGGTTGCATGGCGGGGCCGGGTGCAGGGAGAAGCAGATGATTGGAGGGGGCCGGTGCCGCTATTTCCGACGCGGCTATGTTCGGTTCGGGCGGCGCTCGCTCTTCGGCGGCGAGCACCGTTGCTTCCTCACCCTGAGGCTCGGCCTGCTCCTCTTCGTCGCCTTCCGAACCGCTGTCGTGGTCCTCGCGATACATCTCACGCGAACCCGTATCCTCAGCCTCGTCCTTGGCGAACTGATACGGCGCCGGCGCATAGGGCACGCCTTCGACGACCTTCATCATTACGGGGAGGTAGGTCGAGTCGATCATTTCCTTCGCCGCCGCATGTGCCGGCTCCGGCGTGACCGCCTGCCGTTTGGCGGCCTCAAGCGCTGCGGCCTCGGTCGGCTGGGCAGGTTGCTGCGCGAGCACAGCTGCCTGCTTGGCTATCCCCTCGCGCGGCACTGCGGCCTCCGGCAATCGGGCAGCAGGTAGCTCCTGGACATCGCCGGCAGTCGTATCTTCCAGAGGCGCGTCGGTATCAACCGCCTCGAGCAGAACTTCGGCCTCCTGGTCGCGGATGATGGCAACGATAAGATCCGCCTTCTCGTCTGTCATGGATGCCGGAATGGCGGGCCAGGTCTTCGGGATGATCGGATCGCCTGCGGCGAGCCGCGGCTGCACCTGATCGGTGTTTTCGGCATCGGCGACAGGGGCGGGTAGCATAAATTCGGCCTGATCCGTTTCCTGTGCCTCGACGCCGCCGCGCGCCGGGCCGGCATTTTCAGTCAGGCCCTGCTGCGCGCTGGTCACCGGCTTGACCGGCATGGCTGTCTGTTCTGCCACTGTGGTCTCGGCGTAGGCAGCCGCCGCGCTGGTGGTTGCAATATTGGCTGCGGGCTTGTCGACGCTCGCCTTGGGTTCGTTGCCGTCGACGCGGGGTGGCACGGGTCGAGCGGTCTGCCAGAGATTGCCGCGCTGAATATCGATCTCCGCGCGCTGCTCCGGCCGCAGCGGTGAACCGTCGTTCTGGCCGTAGGATCGAACGACGGCACGCGTGGCCAGATCGCGATCCTTGGAGCGTGTCGCCTCGAGATAGGCGGCGATCCTGGCGGCTTCCGGTCCGGCCGGGTTCTTCAATGCTTCCGCGAGCAGGCGAAGCGGAATGGCCTGCCCTTGCGCGGCAAGCTGTCGTTCGACGGCTTCGATCTTGGCCGGGGGCAGCTTCTCGATTGCGTCGGCAAGCCGCGAAGCGAAGGCGAGCGGCGTTTCGTCCTCTCCGCGCGGCGCGGCAAGCGCGTCGCCGCTGCTATCGAGAACATCGAGAAGGGCTTCCACCATGCGAACCCGCACGGCCAGCAGCAGTACGTTGAGCTTGCCGGCAATCGCCGAGTTGAGATCGCCGCCCTCGATCGGCTGTGCAGGCACGACTGCTGCCGCGCTGTGTACGATGCCGTCAGTGCTGATAGCTGCCCTCTGTGCCTGCAAGGAAAAGCTTGCATTTGACGCTGCACGAACCGGAGTCAACATGGAATGCTCCTTCTGTCGTAAGTGCGGTGAAAGCAGATCACGGGAAAGGCGGCATCATGCGACCCATTGCATTCCATCGGCGGGATCGTCCGCCGCCGCGCATCGCGTCACGGAATGCTAAATATTGAATAAAAGCCTAATGGGCCGAGGTTAATAAAGCCCTAACGGCGGATTTCCGCCTACGAGGAGCGCTCATAGGGCCGTCCGTCTGCTCAGCTATGAGCGAAGATATCTGTCTCTTCCCAGCCAAGAAGATCAAGCTTTGCACGGGTCGGCAGGAATTCGAAGCAGGCAGTGGCGTGGTCGAACCGGCCGTCTCGGAGCAGGCGATGGGTCAGCTTGTCGCGCAGCGCGTGCAGATAGAGCACGTCGGAAGCCGCATATTCGAGCTGCGCCTGCGACAGCGTCTCGGCACCCCAGTCCGAGGATTGCTGCGTCTTGGAAATATCGACCTCGAGCATCTCCTTGAGATTGTCCTTGAGGCCATGCCGGTCGGTATAAGTCCGGCAAAGCCGCGAGGCGATCTTGGTGCAGAACACCGGCTGCGTGGTCACGCCAAAGGCGTTGAATAGAACCGCGATGTCGAAGCGGCCGTAGTGGAAGATCTTCTGATGCGTCGGATCCGCCAGCAGCGCCACAAGGTTCGGCGCGTCTTTCTGCCCGGCTGCGATGCGGATGACGTCGGCGGTGCCATCGCCCGGAGAGAGTTGAACCACGCAGAGACGGTCGCGGCGTGGCACCAGCCCGAGCGTTTCGGTGTCGATCGCGACCGCGCCGGTGTAACGGGCGGCATCCGCCGTTGAGATATCGCCTTCGTGGTAACGGATCGTCGCGGCCATGCTGTCGTCTTTCGTTCGGAATGTTCTTCTGGCGCTATAGCGCAAACCGCGCCCACGCGGAACCGTTCCCATCGAAATATCGATTCCTGTCGTCCAAGCGCGGGTTCGCCGTCAGCAAAACGAGCGTATCGTCTCAGCCGCGCACGGCGTCTGGTTCCTGCTGCCAGTCCGGCAGCGGAAAAATCCGGTCGTAGGCCAGGTTGAAGACGAAGGCGTAGACCAGATAGAAGAGCGCGAAGGACACGTCCATCATGAAGGCCTGTAGCAGGCTGACGCCGAGATACCAGGCGATCAACGGCAGCAGCGCCAGAAGCAGGCCGCCCTCGAACAGCACCGAGTGAAGTACGCGCACGGCAAGGCTCTTCTGCGTGCTGCCGGTCAGGCGCTGCATCACATGGTCGAAGCCGAGATTGTAAAGGTAGTTCCAGCCCGTCGCGATCGTGGCGCTGGCAACGCCCACGACGCCGATATCGGCGACGGGCATGCCGAAGGCAAAGGCGCCGAGCGGCGTGATCAACGCAAGACCGATGATTTCAAAGCTGACGGCGTGACGAATACGGTCGGATGTGGATCGCATGAATAACCCCTGTGGGATAGTTCGGGTCGTCCCGAGTTTTTGCCCTTAAGGGGGAGGTCGTCCTCGCAGCGCTGATATAGGGATATCGGCGGCAAAGAGCAAGGTTGCCGCGATCAGTAGTGCGGCGGCCGCGTGATCGCCGGTGCCTCCAGCGATTGCTCCTCGAGCGAAAGAAAGCGTTCCGTCAGCCGGTCCAGCTTGGCGCGCGTCTGCTCCACCACCTTCCACTGCTCCGTCAGCTGGTCGGACAGTTCCTCGATCGTCTTTGCCTGGTGGGCAATGGTTTCCTCGAGATGGGTGATGCGATCCGTCTCATTGGACATCGAGCTCTCCTTCCGTAACCGGCCCTGTGAACCGGCCAAGTCGTTTTGCTCTCCAAAGCGGAAATAGGTCGCAAGGTCAATCGTTTCGAGAGAGGCGCCTGCGGATTCATAAAGTGAACCGTTTAGTTACTAAAAGCCCTTGCCGCTTCTTTTTTTGTGCGCTAGGCCGGTAACGTAAAGGGAGGAATACTGATGGATGTTGGCAATGGATTTCTGCATCCGGACCGGCTCTTTCCAGCCGATCCGGCAACGCGATCAATCGCACGCGAGCTTTACGAGAGCGTAAGCGCTCTCCCGATCGTCAGCCCGCATGGGCATACCGAACCCTCCTGGTTCGCCGACGACAAGCCCTTCGAGGATGCCGCCTCGCTGCTCGTCATTCCCGATCACTATCTCTTCCGCATGCTGCATAGCGTCGGCGTCAAGCTCGACGATCTCGGCGTTCCCCGCCTCGACGGCAAGCCGGTTGCCTCCGGCCGCGCCATCTGGCGCACCTTCGCCGCACACTACCATCTCTTCCGCGGCACGCCGTCCAGCCTCTGGGTCGATCACGCCATGTCGGCCGTGCTCGGTTGCGAGGAGCCGCTGACGCCTGAGAATGCCGACGCGCTCTACGATCATATCAACGCGCAGCTTGCGCTGCCGGAGTTCCGCCCGCGCGCGCTCCATAAGCGTTTCGGCATCGAGACGATCGCCACCACCGAGGGCGCGCTCGATCAGCTCCCGCACCATCAGAAGATGGCAGAGGACGGCTGGATCGGCCGGGTCCGCACCACCTATCGCCCCGATAGCGTGACCGACCCCGATGCCGTCGGCTTCCGCGAAAACCTCGTGAAACTCGGCGAGCTCACCGGTTGCGATGTCACGCGCTGGGATGACCTGATCGACGCGCATCGCAAGCGCCGCGCCTATTTCCGACAGTTCGGCGCCACCGCGACCGACCACGGCGTGCCCACCGCCTTCACCGCCGATCTGCCGCTGTCGGACAAGCAGCGGCTGCTCGACCGGGCGCACAAGGGCACGCTCGAGACTGGCGAAGCCGAGCTCTTCCGTGGCCAGATGCTCACCGAAATGGCTGGGCTTTCGGCGGAAGACGGCATGGTCATGCAGATCCACGCCGGCTCGCGCCGCAACACAGACCGCGAACTCTTCCAGACGCGCGGACCGAACATGGGCGCCGATATCCCGACGCCGACCGGTTGGGTCGGCGGGCTCTCGGCGCTTCTCGCGAAATACGGTCATGCGCCGGGTCTTCGCGTCCTGCTCTTCACGCTCGACGAAACGACCTACGCCCGCGAACTGGCGCCGATGGCCGGCCACTGGCCCTGCCTGATGATCGGCCCGCCGTGGTGGTTCCATGACAGCCCGGCCGGCATTCGCCGCTATCTCGACCAGGTGGTCGAGACGGCAGGCTTCGCCAACATGGCCGGCTTCAACGACGATACGCGCGCACTGCTCTCTATCCCCGCCCGTCACGATGTCTGGCGCCGCGAGGTCTGCGGCTTCCTGGCGACGCTGGCGGCTGAGCACCGGATCTCGCGCAAAGATGCGGCAAACGCCGCCGCCGACCTCTCCTACGGCAACGCCAAGAAGGCCTACAAGCTGTGAGCGAACGACTGAAGAGCCTGACTGGCCTCGCGGCAACCGCCAGGCTGCCTGCTTTTGATCGCACGGCGCTGAATCCGGGAATCCTGCATCTTGGCCCCGGCGCCTTCTTTCGCGCCCACGTCGCGCCCTATACCGATGCGGCGCTGGCGCTTGCCGGTGGAGATTGGGGGATCGAGGTGGCAAGCCTGCGCACCGCCGATGTCGCCGATCACCTCAATGAGCAGAACGGCCTCTACACGATGCTGGTGCGCGACACGGAAGGCACTGTCGCGCATGTCATGGGGCCAATCCTCAAGGCGCATGTCGCCACCCGCAACCCGAGTGAGCTGCTGGCGCGGCTCGAAGACCCCGCCATCCGCATCGTCAGCCTGACCGTGACGGAGAAGGCTTATGGCTTCGATGCCGCCACCGGCGGTCTGGATCTCCAGCATGCGGATATTGCCGCCGACCTCGCAAACCGCCACGCGCCCCGCGGCGTCATCGGCTATCTCATCGAGGGCCTCGCCCGGCGCCGTGCCAAGGGTATCGCGCCGTTCACCCCTCTCAGCTGCGACAACCTGCCAAGCAACGGCGCGGTGCTCAAGCGCCTCGTCCTCGATTTCTCCGGCCGTGTCGATCCCGAGCTCAGAGCGTGGATCGAGGAGAACGTTCCGTTCCCCTCGACCATGGTCGACCGCATCACGCCCGCCAGCACCGACGCCACGTATCGCGACGCCGAGGTACTGACCGGCCGTGTCGATCTCGCCGCGATCGAGACAGAACCCTTCACCCAATGGGTCATCGAGGACCGTTTCGCAAATGGCCGCCCCGCCTGGGAAAAGGCCGGCGCGCTGATGGTCGAGGATGTCTCTGCCTATGAGAAGATGAAACTGCGCATGCTGAACGGCGCGCATTCGCTGCTCGCCTATCTCGGTTACATCGGCGGCTATGAATTCATCCGCGACGTCATGGACGACGCAGGCTTAGCCGCCCTTGCCCGCCGCCACATGAACGCCGCCGCAGCCACGCTCGGTCCGGTCCCAGGCATCGATCTGGAAGTCTATGCCGACGAATTGATAGCGCGCTTTGCAAACAAGGCGATCGCCCACCGCACCTACCAGATCGCCATGGACGGCACCCAGAAGCTGCCGCAGCGCCTGCTGGAGCCGGCCACGGAAGCACTGGCCGATGGTAGCAAGGCCGAAACCTACGCCATCGCCGTCGCCGCCTGGATGCGTTATGCGCTCGGCATCGATCGCAACGGCAAGAGCTACGAACTACGCGACCCTCGCGCCGCCGAAATCGTGGAAAGACTGGCCGATATTCCTCGCAACGGTGACGCCGTCTCGCTCGCCCTCTTCTCCCTGCCCGGCCTTTTCCCCGCCGCGCTGACGGAAAACCTAGCCTGGACCGAGGATGTGGCGAACAAGCTGGAAATCCTCATCCAGGACAACAAGCTGCCGCTGTTTTGATGGGGGCGGGGAAGGCGATCAGGCCTTTACCCTCGCCATGTCGGGATCGTAGAGCGGCTTCAAGGACACCTTGCACGGCACGCGCATGCGGGCGACATCAAGCTCGTAGACGCCTGAAAGCACGAAATCCTCCGTGACCCCCTCGGCGTTGCGAACATAGCCGTAGCCGATGGCCTTGCCGACGGTGTGGCCGAAGCCGCCGCTCGATAGCCAGCCGACGCGCTTGCCGTCGCGGTAGATCGTCTCTCGACCAAGCAGCACGATATCCGGGTCGTCAGGCACGAAGCAGGCGAGCATCTTTTTCACGCCTGAGACAAGCTGCCGCTCGATCGCCTCGCGGCCACGAAACGGCGTGGTCTTCCTGGTCTTCACCGCCCAGCCGAGCCCCGCTTCGATGGGCGTATGATCAGGCCCGATATCCGAGCCCCAGGCGCGATATCCCTTCTCTAGCCGGCAGCTCTCGATCGCGCGGTAGCCGGCATTGACGAGATGAAACGCATTTCCGGCCGCCATCAGTGCGTCGTAGACGGTGGTAACGTATTCGATCGGCACATGCAGCTCGTAGCCGAGCTCCCCGACATAGGTGATGCGCAACGCCCGCGCCGGGCAGCCCGCGATGCCTACGGTTTTCACACGCCCGAAGGCGAAGGCGGCGTTGGAGACGTCGCTTGATGTCACTGCCTCCAGCACCGCGCGCGCATTCGGCCCCATCAGCGAAAGCACCGAATAGGCCGAGGTCACGTCGATGAGTTCCGCGTGCATATCATCAGGAATATTGCGTGCGATCCAGTCGAAGTCATGCGTGGCAAAACCGGTGCCGGTGACGATGTAATATTCGTCCTCGGCAATGCGGGCGCAGGTGAGATCGCACTCGATACCGCCCTTGTCGTTCAGCATCTGCGTGTAGACGAGCGAGCCCACCGGCTTGGCGACGTCATTGGCTGCGATCCAGGAGAGTGCCGCTTCCGCGTCGCGGCCCTTCAGCGTGAACTTGGCGAACGATGTCTGGTCGAAGATGACGGCTGCCTCGCGCACCGCTCTGTGCTCGCGACCCACCGCCTCGAACCAGTTCTGCCTCTCGTAGCTGTAGACGTCCTTCGGCTCCTCGTTGGCGAAGAGGTCGGCGAACCAGTTCGGCCGCTCCCAGCCGAGCTTCTCGCCGAAGCAGGCGCCCTGCGCCTTCAGCCGGTCGTAGAGCGGCGACTTGCGGCAGGGGCGGCCGCTGGAATACTCCTCGAAAGGAAAGGCCAGCGTGTAGTGCTTGCCATAGGCCTCCAGCGTGCGGGTGCGCACCCAGTCCGTATCGAAATGCGGGCGGCCGAAGCGGCGGATATCGACAGGCCAGAGATCGTAGGGCGGCTCGCCCTTCGCCACCCACTCGGCGAGTGCCATGCCCGCGCCGCCGGCCGACGCGATGCCGAAGGCGTTGAAGCCGGCGCCGACGAAGAAGTTCTTGAGTTCCGGCGCTTCGCCGAGAATGAAGTTACCATCGGGCGTAAAGCTCTCCGGCCCGTTCAACAGCTGCTTGACGCCGACATTTTCAAGCGCCGGCACGCGGCCAAGGGCCTGCTCCATGATCTGCTCGAAATGGTCGAAATTGCTGTCGAGCAGCGTGTAGTGGAAGCCCTCGGGAATGCCCGATGTCGCCCAGGGGATCGGGTTCGGCTCGTAGCCGCCCATCACGATGCCGCCCACCTCTTCCTTGTAATAGGTCAGTCGGTCTGGATCGCGCAACGTTGGCAGGTTGGATGGCACGCCGAAGGATTCGGTGATGATGTACTGGTGCTCGACCGAGACCAGCGGCACGTTGACGCCAAAGCGCGCCGCGAAATTGCGTGTCCATTGCCCGGCGCAGACGACGACACACTCGCATTCGATGCGGCCGTGCTCGGTGATCACGGCGCGGATACTCCCCTTGTCGATCTCTAGGTCGATCACCTCGGTATCCTCGAAGATCGAGACGCCCGCCATGCGCGCGCCCTTGGCTAGCGCCTGCGTGATGTCGGAGGGATTGGCTTGGCCGTCGGTCGGCAGGTAAGCAGCGCCGATCAGGTCGTCTGTTGTCATCAGTGGCCAGAGGTCGAAGGCTTCCTGCGGCGTCAGAAGCTGCATGTCGAGCCCGAAGGACTGCGCCGTGGTCGCCTGCCGCTTCACCTCCGTCCAGCGCTCCTCGTTGCAGGCGAGCCGCAAGCCGCCATTCATCTTCCAGCCGGTGCCTAGCCCGGTCTCGGCCTCCAGCCGCTTGTAGAGATCGACGGAATAGCCGAGCAGCTGGGTGATATTGGCGCTGGTCCTGAGCTGGCCGACGAGCCCCGCGGCATGGAAGGTCGTGCCTGATGTCAGCTTCTTGCGCTCCAAGAGCACGGTATCGGTCCAGCCGAGCTTGCCGAGATGATAGGCCGTCGAGCAGCCGATGATGCCGCCGCCGATGACGACAACCTTGGCGGTCTTGGGCAATTCCTTCGTCATGTCATTGATCCTGTTCGGCATAGGCGCGTTCGAAGCGCGCGCGGTTTTCGGCGGTATAGGCGGCGTAGTCGAAGTCGATGGTCGAATGGATTTCCGACACCATGCTCCACAGCATCTCACGCAACAGCGAGGCGCATTTCATCGCCCGGTAGCGTCGCCAGAGATCCGGCGTCAGCGGCGCCTGGTAATAGGCCTCAAGCATCGCCCGCTCGGCATCCTCGGAAAACTCGTTGTTGGAGGCGAGCCCGCCGAGATCGAAGAGTGGCGTGTTGAAGCCGGCATAGTCCCAGTCGATCAACCAGAGCCTTTTGCCGTCGTCGAGAAAGTTGGCGGCCAGCATGTCGTTATGGCCAAAGGCGATCTCGAACGGCCCGGCCGCCTGCTCCAGCCGCTCCGCCCTCGCGAGGAGATCAGAAAACAGCTGATGATACGGGCTGCCGGCGGCATCGAGCGTCGCGATATAGTCGCGCACCACGTGAAACACCCAGAATATCGTGGCCGTGCCGCGAAATTCGCGTGCGATATCGTGATGACAGGCGCGCACCAGAGGAATCACGCGCTCTAGCGTCCCGGTGTCGCGCAGATCGTCCGGTGTCAGCGCTCTTGAATCGACATAATCGAGCACCAGCACGCCCGGCGCATGATGGATCACAGCAGGCGAAAGCCCGGCCGCATGCGCCGCCTTGCTTGCCGCCAGTTCGTTCGATCGGCTGATGTGGTGGACGGGGATGTCGTCGCCGAGCCGCACGACCCGCTTCACCGTGCCGTCGCGAACCAGATAGTTGCGGTTGGTGATGCCTCCCGTGATCGCCGAGATATCGATCGGACCATTCCATATGCCAAGCGCATGTATCCGGTCTTCAGGCGTCACGCTGTCCCCCTCGCGGCCTATCCTATTGAAATCTTGGCGAGAAGGCTGCGGGCTGTCAAGCGGGCTAGATCGAGACGCCCGCACCGTCGAAGATGTGACACCGGGCCGGATCGAAATAGGCGGTCACGTTGGCTCCGCGTTCCACCTTCTGCTGTCCGTCGAGCGCGACGGTCAGCTGCTGCTTGTCCGGCGTCGTCGTGTAGAGCATCGTCGCACCGCCGAGGTTCTCCACGAGGTCGATATTGACCGACGACAGTGCGATGCCGCCCTTGTCGACAAGTGACAGATGCTCGGGGCGGATACCAAAGGTCACGCTCTCTCCTGCCTGCGCCGAGACCCGGCGCGGCAGCCGCACGCTGTTGCCGCAGACGTTGATCGTCGTCTCGTTGTCGCCGACAGCTTCGATCTTCGCCTGCAGAAAGTTCATCTTCGGGCTGCCGATGAAGCCGGCCACGAAGCGGTTGGCAGGGTTGTTGTAGAGATCGAGCGGCGCGCCGACCTGCTCGATCCGGCCGGAGTTCAGAACCACGATCTTGTCGGCCATGGTCATGGCTTCCACCTGGTCGTGGGTGACATAGATCATCGTGTTGCCGAGACTGCGGTGCAGCCGCGAGATTTCCACGCGCATCTGCACGCGCAGTTCGGCGTCGAGGTTGGAGAGCGGCTCGTCGAACAGGAAGATGCGCGGTTCACGCACGATGGCGCGGCCGATCGCGACGCGCTGCCGCTGCCCGCCCGAAAGCGCCTTCGGCTTGCGCTGCAAAAGCTTCTCGATCTGCAGGATCTGCGCCGCCCGCTGTACCTTCGGCTCGATGTCGGCCTTCTTGTAGCCGGCGGTCTCCAGCCCGAAGGCGAGGTTCTTGTAGACGGACATGTGCGGGTAGAGCGCGTAGGACTGGAACACCATAGCGATGCCGCGCTTGGCGGGTGCCACCTCGTTCATCCGCTCGTTGTCGAGCATCAACGCGCCGCCGGAGATCTCCTCCAGGCCGGCGATCATCCTGAGCAGCGTGGACTTGCCGCAGCCGGAAGGTCCGACGAACACCGTGAACTCGCCGGGATCGATCTTCAGGTCGATGCCGTGAATGACATCAAGGGCGCCATAGCGTTTCTCGACCTGCTGAAGAACAACACTCGTTGCCATCGTCAAAAATCCTTCCTGGTCCCTTATTTCGTTTTGGCACGCCAGTCGGCGTATTTGGGGCTGTCCGCTCCGATCGGCAGCGCAATGTCCTGGCCGCTGTCGGAGGATTGGTAGATAGCGGTCACCAGTTCCAGCGCGCGCCGCGCATCCCTTGTCGTGACCGGCAGCGGGCCGTTGCCGCTCAGATAGGCGTGAAAATGCTCCATCTGCGTCGTGAAGCGCGGCGCCACGGGCTGCCAGTCGCCGATGACGGCATCGATTTTGCGCTGGATATCGTCATTGGCGGCGATGATCTTCCACGGATCCTTGCCTGGCGAGTACGGTTCGTGGTTGCTTTCGAAGGTCACATTCTCGAAGTGCAGTCGCAGGCGGCTGATCTGCTCCTGCGAACCGAGCGTGCAGGACAGCGACACGAAGGCGCCGTTCTCCATGGCGAGGCTCGCCGACGCGCAATCCTCGACCTCGATCTCGTTGACGCGGGTGGAGACGCGCCCGAAGACCTTCGAAACCGGCCCCATCAGGTGCAGCAGCATGTCGTGCAAGTGCAGCGCATGCGTTACCAGAACGCCGCCAAGCTCGGTCGCCCATTTGCCGCGCCACGGCACGGCGTAGTAGTCGGGTGTGCGCAGCCAGAAGGTCTCGACCGAACCCATATAGGGCTTGCCGGCGATGCCGGCCTCGATGATGCGCTTCGCCTTCTCGATGCCGTCGCCGTAGCGATACTGGAAGATCGGCATCAGCACGCCGCGCGCGGTCTTCTCCGCCTCCATGATGGTGTCGACGCCGGATAGCGACCCCGTTAGCGGCTTTTCGCAGATCACGTGCTTGCCCGATGCCAGCGCCGCGACGACCTGCTCGAGATGAATGCCGGGCGGCGTGCAGATATCGACGATGTCGATGCTGTCGTCTGCCAAGACCTCCGCGAAGGACGTCGTGCGCCTGGCGATGTCGAATTCGTCGCCGACCTCGCGCAGGCGTTCCTCGTTCAGGTCGCAGATCGTCACGACCTTGAACTTGTCGGGATGCGGCAGGTAGCCTTCGACGATGTGGGATCGGCCGATGCCGCAGCCGACGATCGCAACTGTCTTGATACTCATCGATCTATATCCGTAACTGCATCAGCGCTTCATGCCCGTCGTGGCGATGCCGTCGATCAGCAGCCGCTGGAAGAACAGGAAGAACAGGAACACGGGCACCAGCGTCAGCGTCGACATGGCGAACAGGCCACCCCAGTCCGAGGCGCTGGTCGAATCGACGAAGGTGCGCAGGCCGAGCTGGATCGTGTAGGTGTTCATGTCGTTGAGGTAGATCAGCGGCCCGAAGAAGTCGTCCCAGGTCCAGATGAAGGAGAAGATTGCGGCGGTCGCCAGCACCGGAAGCGATAGCGGCAGCATGATCTTCCAGTAGATGCGCCATGGGCTGCAGCCATCCATCATCGCTGCTTCGTCGAGCTCGCGGGGGATGCCGCGAAAGAACTGCACCATCAGGAAGATGAAGAAGGCGTCGCTGGCGAGGAACTTCGGCACGACCAGCGGCAGGATGGTGTTCACCCAGCCGAGGTTGAGGAACAGCACGTATTGCGGGATCAGCGTCACGTGATACGGGATCATCAGCGTTCCGAGCATGATCGCGAACCAGAAGTTCCGGCCGGCGAAGTTCAGCCGCGCGAAGGCGTAGGCCGCCAACGAACAGGCAACAACGTTCCCGATCACGGTCAGCACTGAAATGACCAGCGAGTTCCAGAAGAACCGCCCGAAGCTGATGTCGAGCCCGACCCAGCCGCGCACATAGGACGAGAAGTCGATCGACGACGGAATGAGCGAGGTCGAGGAGAATATCTCGTTCTCCGGCCGTACCGATGCCGAAACCATCCACAAGAGCGGATAGAGCATCAGCAGTGAGCCGAGGATCAGCAGCGTATGCACGATGACCGATGCCGGCCGGCTGCGCTTGGTGATGTCGGATGGCGGTGCCGCGACCGCAGTTGTGATCCCGTTAGTCATCGTAGTGCACCCAGTAACGCGAGGTCAGGAACGAGAAGGCCGTGAAGACCGCGATGATCAGCACGAGAATCCAGGCGAGCGCCGAGGCGTAGCCCATACGGAAATTCCCGAATGCCTCCTGGTAGAGATAAAGCGTGTAGAACAGCGTCGAATTGATCGGGCCGCCGGTGCCGCCCGAGATGATGAAGGCCGGCGTGAACGCCTTGAAGGCATCGATCGTCTGCACGACGGCATTGAAGAAGATGACCGGCGTCAGAAGCGGCAGCGTGATCTTGTAGAACTGCCTGAACTTCGAGGCGCCGTCGAGGCTCGCCGCTTCGTACATATCGGTCGGTATCTGCCTGAGGCCGGCCAGGAAGATGATCATTGGCGAGCCGAACTGCCAGACGCTGAGCGCTACCAGCGTATAGATCGAATAGTTCGGATGCGAGATCCAGCTCGGCCCCTGGATGCCGACCTGCGCGAGCGCGGCATTCACCAGGCCGTCACCGGCAAACAGCTGCCGCCAGAGCACGGCGATCGCCACGCTGCCGCCAAGCAGCGACGGCAGGTAGAAGATGGCGCGGTAGACGGGCAGGCCCCGCACCCCCTTGTTGAGCGCCATCGCCACCAGGAGCGCGAAGGTTAGCTTGAAGGGAACGGATAGCACCACATAGGTCAGCGTCACCTTCATCGCCGAAGCGAACTTCGGATCGGCGGTCGCGATGCGCACATAGTTGGCCGTACCCACCCAGCCCGGCGACCTCAGCATGTCGAAGTCGGTGAAGGATAGGTAGAGCGAGATCAGGGCCGGTCCGAGCGTCAGCCCGAAAAACCCGATCAACCAGGGAAGAAGGAACATGTAGCCGGGAGCATTGGCATTCCAAAGTCGGCGCCAACGGCTGTCGGCGACCGCTCCCTGATAATGTTCCACCGTCACGGCCCGGTCAGCCGTCGCGCGCATCGCATTGCTCATGTGCATCAACCTCGCGCGAGAATACGCGTGATCTCGTCGACAAGCTGCTTGCCGCCGTCGGCAGGCGTCATCTGCGCAAAGCCGACCTGCTCGGAAATGTTGCGCAAGGCCTGCTCGCCTTCACCCGCGCCCGATGGCGGCGGCGGCGGCAGCTTGCCCGCGAGATCACCAAGTCCGCTAACATACTCGAGCGGGATCTTGCCGACGGCATCGAGCTTCGTGGCTACCACGTCCCGCATCGCCTTCGATTCCGGAATGCCGCGCTCGACGTCGAGCAATGCCGCGGCCTCGGGGTTCGTCACAAAGAAGTTGACGTAATCCACGGCCTGTTCGAGGGCTTTAGATTGCGCCGATACAGAGAAGAACATCGACGGCTTGCGGTAGTGGCCGCCCTTCGAATCCTTGGCGACGCGCATGTAGTTGGTAAGCGCGAGCTTGTCCTTGCTCATCTGCTGGTAGGCGACGAACTGGTTCGAATGTGCGTAGCCCGAAGCCGACTTGCCGAGCGTCACGGTGCTGGTATCGACGTCGTTCTTGTCCAGAGCCTGGATGTCGGCGGGCACGCAGGCGCCGGCTTCGCGGAACTTGTTCCACATCTCGAACCATTCCGAGGCTTCCTCGACGCCGAAGGCGATCTTGCCGTCGGCGGTGTAGAGTGCCTTGCCGCGCTGGCGCAGATAGTTCTCGAAGAGTGGTTCGGCCCCGCTGCCGTCGGCCATGCCGAACATCCCCTTACGCTTGCCGGCCTTGGTCAGTTCGGCGGCCATCTTGCCGAACTCTTCCCATGTGGTGGCCTGTGTTGGCAGGTCGATGCCCGCTTCCTGGAAAGCGGTGGTATTGATGACCGTCGCCGCGGAATTCGCGCCGAGGCTGACGCCGTAGAGGTGCCCGTTCACGCTGCCGCCCTCGACCTGAGCCGGGTCGAAATCGCTGAGGTTGAGCTTCGAAGGCATATAGGATTCGAGCGGGGCAAGAGCGCCGCGTCCGGCATATTCGACGATATAGCGATAATCCATCTGGATCACGTCGGGCGCATTCTTGCCTGCGACCTGTGTTGCCAGGCGCGGCCAGTAGTCGCCCCAACCGAGAAACTCGCCGGTGATCGAAACGCCGGAATTCTTGGCCTTGTAGAGCTCCGAGACCTTGTTCGTTCTGTCCGCGCGGGGCTGCGAGCCCCACCAGATCAGACGAAGGCGGCTGTCGGCGGCAAAAGCCGGTGCGCCACTCATTGCGGAAAGCGTGAGAAGCGAGGCCCCACCCGCCATGAAACCACGTCTGTTGATGCTGAACGTCATCTGTTTTTCCTCCTCCCTTGGGGAGCGCCTCCACACGCTCCTTGCTGGTTTCTCTTGCAACAAATAACTAATTGGTTACAAGCTATGGACAAGCATCGGGCCTGTCAAGCACTGTTGTCGTGGGCTCTGGATCGAATTCGTTTTTTACAATCTGTTCTCGACCGACTATGAGCGCAATGGGGGCAAAGGAAAGGGAAGCTGATGGATGACAGCAGCGGCAAAGGGGTGAAGAAGACAGCAAGGCGTCGTGCGCCCGATCGGGTTCTGCAACGCGATCCGGAGCGCACGCGGGCTGCGATCCTGGAGGCGGCCACCCAGGAGTTCGCGGAAAACGGCATGGGCGGCGCCCGTGTCGATGCGATCGCCGAGCGCGCCGGCACCAACAAGCGCATGCTCTATCATTACTTCGGCGACAAGGAGCAGCTCTATCTCCACGTGCTCGAGGAGGCCTATGTCGCGATCCGCACCGCGGAGCGGGCGCTGCACATCGGCGACCGCACCCCCGAAGAGGGTATCACCGAGCTCGCGCTCTTCACTTGGCGCTACTTCCTGAAAAATCCGGAGTTTCTGAGCCTTCTCGGCACGGAAAACCTGCACCGCGCGCGCTGGCTGCGCCAGTCGGTGCGGCTCAAGGAATTGCACTCGCATCTGATCGGCGAATTGTCGCAGGTGCTCGAACAGGGCAAGGCTTCAGGCGTCTTTATTCCAACCGCCGATCCCTTGAATGTCTACCTGACGATCGCTTCGCTCGGTTACTTCTATCTGTCCAACCAGTACACGCTTTCAACGATCTTCGGCCGCGATCTCGCGGTGCCCGAAAACCTCGACGCCTGGGAGCGGCACATCGTCCACGTCACGCTCGCCTCGATCAAGGCCTGATCCGAAATCGCGGAAAGCCTATTGACACTCGCGCCGCTCTGCCCTCAGGTAACCAAATAGTTACAGAGGGTCGTCGTCATGCGTACGGAGGCGCATCGGCGGCTTGTATGAAGGAGGATCAGTCCATGGAGAAACGCCGTTTTGCCCTGATCGGCACCGGAAACCGCGGCACCACAATGTGGGGCAAGGAGCTTCTCGCCGGCTGGCGCGAGCATGTGGATCTGGTGGCTATCGTCGACACCAACTCGCTGCGCGCCGAACGCGCCCGCACGATGATCGGCAGCAACGCCCCGATTTACGAGAATATCGACGACATGCTGGCCGAGCAGCAGGTCGACATGGTGATCGTCTGTACGCCGGACTACACCCATGACGACATCGTCGTCCGCGCCCTCGAAGCCGGGATCGACGTCATTACCGAGAAGCCGATGACGACGGCCGTCGATAAGATCCGCCGCATCCTCGACGCCGAAAAGCGCAGCGGCCGCCGCGTCGACGTTTCCTTCAACTATCGCTATGCCCCAACCGCCGCCCGCATCAAAGAACTGCTCAACGCCGGCGAGATAGGCCGTGTTACCTCGGTGGATTTCCACTGGTATCTCGACACCAAGCACGGCGCCGATTATTTTCGCCGCTGGCATGCCTACACGGAAAACTCAGGCAGCCTCTTCGTGCACAAGGCGACCCACCATTTCGACCTTCTGAACTGGTATCTCGACAGCGATCCGGAGGCTGTCACCTCTTTCGCCGACCTGCAGAACTATGGCCGCAAAGGCCAATTCCGTGGCCCACGCTGCAAGCTCTGTCCGCACACCGGGGAGTGCGACTATTACCTTGATCTCGAGGCCGATCCTTTCCTTGACACGCTCTACGAGGATCCGTCGGAGATCGACGGCTATTTTCGCGACGGCTGCGTCTACCGCGAGGATATCGACATTCCCGACACCATGGTCGTCAGCCTCCGCTACAAGAACAACGTCCACGTCTCCTATTCGCTGAACACCTTCCAGCCGATCGAGGGCCACCACATCGCCTTCAACGGCACGCATGGCCGCATCGAGCTGCGCCAGTACGAAAAGCAGCCATGGGAAACGCCTGGCGAGGATACGATCCTCCTGGTGCGCAACTTCCCCAGGGACGGCAAGCCGGCGCTGGAGCGCATCGTCGTGCCGCATTCAGCCGGCGGTCACTATGGCGGCGATGACCGCATGCGCAACATGATCTTCAAGGAGGGCATCGAGGATAAGCTCGGCCAGCGCGCTGGCACCCGCGCCGGCGCCATGTCGGTGCTGACGGGCATCGCCGCGCTCTCCAGCTCGCGCACTGGCAAGGTGGTGAAGATCGCCGACCTGATGCCGGAACTGGCCGGCGCCACGGATGCGAAGCTGAAAGCCGGCTAAGCGATAAGGTCGAGGTCGCGCCGGCCGATCCGGTAGAGCAGCGGCTCGCCCCTGGCGAACCGCTCGATTTCATCGACCGCCATCGCGCCGAGACGCCCGCGCTCCAGCCCGACCGCGCCGGCGATATGCGGCGTCAGAAACACGTTCGGCAGATCGTAGAAGGCTGAGCCTCGCCCGGGGATCTCGGGATCCGTCACGTCGATGATCGCGTCGATGCGGCCGGATGCCAGTGTCGCAAGCAGCGCGTCCTCGTCGACCAGCGCGCCGCGCGCCGTGTTGATCAGCGTCGCCCCGGCCTTCATGCAGGCCAGTTGCTCGCCGCCGATCATGTTGCGGGTCGCGGGGAGCGACGGCGCGTGCAGCGAGACGATATCGGATTGCCGCATCAGTTCCAGCAGGTCCACCTTGGTCGTGCCGAGCGCCTGCGCCTCGGCCGCATCGAGCGTCGGATCGAAGAGAAGAACGCGATAGGAAAACGGCCGCAGCAGCTCGATCACCCTCCGTCCGATTCGCGATGCGCCGACGATGCCGACGGTGCGGCGATAGTTGCCGATCGCAAGGCTCTGCATGGGGTAGGTGCGGTCGCGGTCGCGGTCGGCGACGTAGTGGTCGCGGAACCGGAAGACCTGCTTGCCGGCGAAGATGATCGCCGCCAGCGTGAACTCCGCAACCGGGACGGAGTTGGCCTCGGCCGCATGGGTCACCACGATGCCGGCGTCGAAGACCGCATCCTCGACGATCCCCTTCACCGTCCCGGCCGCATGCGCGATCAGCTCGAGTTTCGGCGCTACAGCAAGGACACTC
The DNA here is from genome assembly GCF_030380735.1 of Rhizobium sp. S152. Taxonomy (GTDB): domain Bacteria; phylum Pseudomonadota; class Alphaproteobacteria; order Rhizobiales; family Rhizobiaceae; genus Rhizobium. The sequence continues at coordinate 75,498 of NZ_JAUDRZ010000009.1, forward strand.
GGCCCGATCGGTGGACAACCCCAGCCGGTGATCAGGACTTCGGCCTGCGCAAGCACGCTCCTGGCCCGGTCGTCGTCGAAGCGCTGCAGCGGCTGCGGATCGATTAGCCGCCCGATCTCGCCGAGCCGGCGCAGGCTGTCTTCCGCAAGGACGTGCTCCGTGCGGAATGGCTGCATGGCAAGCGCGATGCCGGGTTTCGTCATGGCATCTGCCCCGGCGCGTCGATCGCGCTCACCCGGACGCCTTCGGTTTCCACCAGCCGCCGAAGTGCCGCGAGGTCAGGCGCCGCAGGCGGTGTCGTCCAGTCGCCGGCAACGGCGCCCGTATCGTGGGCGGCCAGCACCGCAGTCATCAGGATCGTCTCGCCGGTAGGTATCTGGCCGCGCAACTGCGGCACCAGCGTCTTGGCAACGATCATGTTGGTATTCGGCGGCGCTTTCTGGGCAAGGCCGACGCGCTTCGCTGTGGAGCCGATATCGCGGATGCCGCTGAAATCCTCCTCCCCGATCACATGGGCACTGCCATCATCCGCCACCAACCGGTCCAGTTCGAAATCGCGACGCGCGATCGCAAAGCCGCCCTCCGCCGTCTGCAGCGGACGCGGCGTGGTGATCCTGTGAACACGGATATGCCAGGGCGCCGATGGCACTAGCCACGTCTCCACATCGACATCGGCGAACGGAGACCATCGGGAATAGAGCACATCGCCAGCGAGCTTTGCTTCGCTGCAGGCCTCGCGAACACGGTAGTGCAGCCCGTCGTCGCTGAAGGCGAGCGCCGAATCGAACGCGGCGCCGGCAAAATTCCGCTCGTCGGATTCGACCGAGAAGCCGTAGCGGCTGGAATAGGCGAACTTGGCGTATTTCTCGGTACCGAACCGCATCTGCAGGTTTTCCTGGCCCGAAGACAGCGCTGTCACGTCGCCGCCATCACGCATCAGAACCATGCCCGGATGCTTCTGCGGGATCACGGCCGACGCTTCGGCAGGTGGCGTCTCCTTTGCCGTCCAGAAGGGGTGGTCGGCATCAAGCGCGAGCGGCAGGAAGGCCTTGAACGCCCAGTATGGCGAGCCGGCCGAATTGTAATTCTCCGACATCAACAGGTTCGGATAGCCGAAGCCGATGGACAAAACGCCGTCGCGGTTCGTCATCGGCTTGTCCTTCCACCAGCGCAGGTGCTGCAGGCAAAGGCTCTTGATCTCGCCCCAGGGGAGCGCCTCGAGATTGGCGAAGGCAAGCGCCGACCAGAAGCCGGCGCAGGCGAAGCGATAGGTCAGGCTGCGTCCGAAGGGGATCGTCGCGCCATCCGCGCCGAACCAGTGCCGGAAATCGCGTGCGAACAGCACCGCGCGTTCGCGGTAGCGTTTGGCATAGTCGTCATCCACCAGCGTCGAATAGATCAGCCCGTAGAAGTGCATGGCGAAGGGAATGTAGTGGTCGATACGGCGCACATTGCCGTCGCGATACCAGCCGTCGCCGATATAGAAGCCCTCGAGCTCTTCGAGATATTGCCGGGTCAGGCGGCGGTCGAATTCCGCGCCAACGCGATCGAGCGCGATATCAACGAAGATGCGGAAGAATTTCCAGTTATTGTCTGCATAGTCGAATTGCCGCGCATGCTTGAGGTAGTCAATAACATTGCCGCGCGCCCGTGCATCAAGCGGCTTCCATATCTTTTCCGGCACCAGCGCCAGCGCGAAGCCGAGCGCCGCGAGCTCGACCATGCGCTGGTCGCGGCCGTTGACGGTGCCCCAATACTCAGGATGCGAGGGATCGGTGCCGTTGGCGATGCCTTCGGCGTAGCGGTGCCAGTCCTCGAATGCGCCGCCGCCGGCGCCAAGCGGTGCCAACCCCCAGAGCGGCCGCGCGAAACCTTCCAGATCCGCCGCCGCCCGATCGAAATGCGCAGCCGCGCCGTCGAGCCGCACGCGTGCGTTGCCCTCGGAAAAATAGGGACGCAACGGATTGAAGAGATCACGTAGCGCCCGGGCCATGTCGTCCCGGGTCTGAAGCGGATTGTCGGCAAGAGGATTAGCGCTGGCGGGATCATAGGTCATCGGCATTGCTCTTGAGATTTATCGGAGTGTCAGTGGCGGGGGGCGTGGGTGGCTGGAGTGGCGACCGTGCCGCCGATGACCGGGGTCACGGCATGGCAGATTTGGCGGGCGGGAGCGGTCCGGTCGCGAAAGCGCGCCGCCATCAGATGGACCGCTTCCCGGCCGAGGGCTGCGCGGTCGACGCGCATGGTGGAGAGCGGCGGGTCGGTCATCAATGCGCAGGGAAGATCGTCGAAGCCCATGATCGCGAAGTCGTCAGGCACGCGCAGTCCCGCTTCCGTCACTGCCTCGAGCACGCCAACGGCAATGAAGTCGTTCATGCAGAAGGCAGCGGTGTATCCCGCATTCTCGGCAAGCTTGGCCGTCGTCAGTTCATGCGCCTCCTGGCTCGCGCTGCCGTGAAAGGTCATTGGAACCAGGCATCCATGCGCGCCGTCTACCTCGGCGATGGCGGCCTCGAACCCGCGGCTACGCTCGCGGATCGTATGGCGATGCGAGCCGGTAAGGTGCAGGATCCTGGTGTGCCCGGCATCGAGGAGGCGTCGCGTCGCCTCATAGGCGCCGAAGAAATTGGAGGGCGATACGCCGTCGAGCCTCAGCCGTGGATCCGTGCCGTTCACCAGCACGCATGGTACAGCGTTTTCCTCCAGGTGGCGGCGCAGCTCGGCACTCGGATCGATGCCGACGAGAAACAATCCCTCGGCATTGGCCGTCTGCATATGGTCGCTGACCACTTCGGCGGTCGCCTTGTTTTCGCGGATCAGGCGAATCTCAAACGACATGCCGGCCTCCGCGGCAGCCGCACGCAAGCCCTCGACGATGCCTTCATAGAACACGCTGAGACCGCCTGTCATGCCGTCGCTGGCGATCAGCGCCAGTCCGCCCGGCATCGTGCCTGCAACGCCCCGCGTCGGGTAGCCGCTTTCGGCCGCGACCTTCAGGATATGCTGACGTACGCTTTGGCTGATGCCGGGCTCGTTGGCCAGCACCCGCGATACAGTGGATACGGAAACGCCGGCCATCGTAGCGATGTCGGCCTGTCTCGGTCGCTTGGTCTTGATCTCATTCATGATGCTGAGATTATGCAAACAACGCAAATTTGCAAGAAAAAGATAATTTCTTGCATTGAGATAGCATTTGCGTAATCTGACGGCACTGAGCCCGATAGCTGTTGGAGGATGGCGGGGCGATGAAAGAGGAGGATCAATCATGCAGGTCAATCGCCGTTCATTTCTGATGGGCTCGGCTGGCATCGCCGCCGGTGTCGCTTTTGGTGCCGGCAGTTCCATGCCGGCTTTCGCCGAGGATACAAGGCTGCGCGCTATGTGGTGGGGATCGAATGACCGCGCCAAGCGTACTCTCGATGTCGCCAAGCTTTACGAAGGCAAGAACGCGGGCGTCTCGATCGTCGGCGAATCGCTCAGCGGTGACGGCTACTGGACGAAGCTCGCGACGCAGATGGCCGGCCGCGCCATCGCCGATGTCTTCCAGCTTGAGCCGGGCACGATCTCCGACTATTCCAAGCGTGGCGCCTGCCTGCCGCTCGATGAATTCGTTCCCGCGACGCTGAAGGTGGATTCCTTCGGCAAGGACATGCTGAAGCTGACGACTGTCGACAGCAAGCTTTACGGCATCGGCCTTGGTCTCAACTCCTTTGCGATGTTCTACGACGAAACCGCCTTCGAGAAGGCCGGCATCAAGCCGCCGACCACCGATATCACCTGGGCGGAATATGCCGAACTCGCCGTGGAACTGACCAAGGCCGGCGGCAAGGATAATTATTGGGGCGGACCTTATGCCGCCAGATACAACTACGTCTTCGACGCGTGGCTGCGCCAGCGCGGCAAGAGCCTCTTCAAGGACGGTGGCCTCGGCTTTGATGTTGAGGATGCCAAGGAGTGGTTCAATTACTGGGAGGAGTTGCGCAAGAAGGGCGGCACAGTCGGCGCCGATGTTCAGACGCTCGACCAGAATACGATCGATACCAACTGCCTGGCGCTCGGCAAGTCTGCCATGGGCATGGCCTATTCCAACCAGCTCGTCGGCTACCAGCTTATCTCCAAGAACAAGCTCGGCATCACGCTTCTGCCGCGCGAAAAGAAGGACGGACCCTCTGGCCACTACTATCGCCCGGCGCTGATCTGGAGCGTCGGAGCCACTACCAAGAATGCCGAGGCGGCGGCGAAATTCATCGATTTCTTCGTTAATGACGTCGACGCGGGTAAGATCCTCGGGGTCGAGCGCGGCGTGCCGATGTCGCCGGTGGTGCGCGAGGCGATCCTGCCGCAGCTCAATCCGACGGAGCAGGCAACGATAAAATACATCAACTCGCTGAAGGATCAGGTCGGTGACTATCCGCCGCCGGTTCCCATGGGCGCCACTCAGTTCGACCAGCGCGTCCTGCGTCCGCTGTGCGACGAGTTGGCCTTCGAACGCACCTCGGTGGCCGATGCTGCAGCGCGGCTTATCGAGGAAGGCAAGGCCGCGATCAGCGGCTGACACGACCAAGCATCACACTTCGCAACAGATCGCGGCGGCTATCGAGCTGTCGCGATTTGCTTTTTCCCGTGCGGGAATTGAGTCGGCCAATGAGTGCGCCGCAATATCCATGATGTCGATGAGAAAACCTTTTCTCACTTGACGATTGCGATGAGAAAAGCTTTTCTCAACCTCAATCTGAGGGAGGCGGTGTGAACGTCATAGGCGGAAAAAGAGGGCGGGTGACGATCCACGATGTCGCGGCGGCGGCGGGCGTGAGCATTTCCACGACCTCCAAGGCGCTGAACGATACGGGACGCATGAGCGCCGAGACCCGCGAACGGGTCAAACGCATCGCCGGCGAGGTCGGGTTCCGCCCCAATGCGCTGGCCCGCGGTCTCCTCAGCAAGCGCAGCTTTACCATCGGCCTTCTTACCAACGACACCTATGGCCGTTTCACCCTGCCGCTTATGGCGGGCGTGTCCGAAGCGTTGGTCGATCACGGCGTCTCGGTCTTCCTCTGCGCCATCGAGGATGATCCGGCGCTCGGCCAGATCCATGTCGAGGCGATGCTGGAAAAGCAGGTCGACGGCATCATCGCGTCGGGCAAGCGTGTCGACCGGCATCTTCCGGTCGATCTCTCGAACCTGCCCGTACCTGTCGTCTACGCCTTCACCGAAGGCGATGCCAACAGCGTCACCTTCCGCTCCGACGATGCGCATGGCGCCCGCCTGGCGGTTGAATGGCTGGTCGATATCGGCCGTCGCCGCATCGTTCATGTGACCGGGCCGGACGATTTCTTTTCCGTGCGCGAGCGGGCGGATGCTTTTCGCGCCGTCCTCGGCCGCAACGGAACGATACTCTATGGACGCTGGGCCGAAGCCTGGGGACAGGAGGCGGTGGAGCGCCTCTGGAGCGGCCAGTCCGAAAGGCCGGATGCTCTGTTCTGCGGCAATGACCAGATCGCGCGCGGCGCCGTCGATGCGCTGCGCGAGCGTGGTATCCGCGTGCCGGAGGATGTCTCGGTCATCGGCTTCGACAATTGGGAGATTGTCGCCGGCCAGACCCGTCCGCCACTGACATCCATCGACATGGAGTTGAAGGAACTGGGGCGCCAGGCCGGTTTGACCGTTCTCGCCCTGGCGGAGGGGCGCCCGGTGGAGCCGGGCGTAAGGAAATTGCCGTGTCGCCTTGTGGTGCGGCAGTCATGCGGGGGCAAGTAGCCCCATCGAGTGAGGAACCGGCGCGGAGGAGAGCGCCATTTTGGGAGGAAGTGCCATGATCAAGCGTCTATTGGCAGCGACGAGCGTTGCCACCCTGTGCCTGGTATCGGGAGCATCGGCTGCCGAGAAGATCGAAATGTGGGTTCGCTCCGGCATCGGCGAATCCTTCAAGAAGGTAGTCGAAGCCTATAATTCCAGCCACGAGAACCAGGTCGTCGCCACCGAAGTGCCGTTCTCCGAACTGGTGCAGAAATACGCGACATCGATCGCCGGTGGCCAGGCGCCCGATGCGCTGTCGATGGACCTAATCTATACGCCCGCCTTCGCCGCGGCCGGCCAGCTGGAGGACCTGACGGATTGGGCGAAGAAACTGCCCTACTTCAATTCGCTCTCGCCCTCGCACGTCAAGCTCGGCACCTATCAGGATCATATCTATGGCCTGCCGCTGTCGGTCGAGACCTCGGTCTTCGCCTGGAACAAGGATCTCTACAAGAAGGCCGGCCTTGATCCAGACAAGGCGCCCGCCACCTGGGAGGAGATCGTCGCCAACGCGGAAAAGATCCGCAAGCTCGGTGACGACACCTACGGCTTCTACTTCTCCGGCGGCGGCTGCGGCGGCTGCATGATCTTCACCTTCACGCCGCTGACCTGGGGAGGGGGCGCCGACATCCTGTCGGCCGACGGCAAGACGGCGACGCTCGATACGCCGCAAATGCGCAAGGCTGTCGGCTATTACAGGGACATGGTCAAGAAGGACCTCGTTCCCGCTGGTGCCGCCAGCGATAACGGCGCCAACTTCCTGAGCTTCACCAACGGCAAGATCGGCCAACAGAGCCTCGGCGCCTTCGCCATCGGCACGCTGGTCACCGAGCACCCGGATATCAATTTCGGCGTCACACTGATTCCCGGCGTCGATGGCAACCCGTCGTCCTTTGCCGGCGGCGACAACTTCGTCATCACCAAAGGCACCAAGAAGATCGACGCCGTAAAGGACTTCCTCGAATACATCTATTCGATGGACGGCCAGAAGATCATGGCGAAGTACGGCAGCCTGCCCACCCGCGGCGACATCGCCGACAAGGTGCTCGATGGGCTCGATCCTCGTCTCGAGGTCGGCCTGAAGGCGATCGGCGTCGCCAAGACGCCCTACACGCTGCAGTTCAACGACCTGATCAACAGCGCCAACGGTCCATGGGCCACCTTCACCAACGCCGCCATCTTCGGCGACGACGAAGATGGCGCCTTCGCCAACGCGCAGTCGGAAATGCAGTCGATCATCGACAGCGGCCAATAATCTCCCAAGGCCGTGGCCGGGGGCGGTGGCAGTCCCCGGCCGATTTCATCAGCAGCAATGCGGAGTGTTTCGATGACCGCCATGGGTCGAATTCAGCCGGCGCGCGTGCGCCAAGGACAACCGAACAGGCGACCACCGAAATCGGAATGGACAGGGCTTCTCTACATCGCGCCGGCGATGGCGCTGGTCATCATGTTTTTCGTGCTTCCCGTCATTTTCACCGGATGGATGAGCCTGCACAACTGGCCGCTGATGGGCGCCCAGCGCTGGATCGGCTTCAATAACTATTTCAGAATGTTCAACGACACGCGCTTCGTGTCGGCGCTGAATTTCACCGCCTATTACACCGTCATCGTCACCATCGTCATTTTCGCGCTGGCTTTTCCGCTGGCACTCTTCGTCGAGCGCGAGCGCGCCTTCGTCAGCACCTATCGCACGATCATCTTCCTGCCCGTTGTCGTCGGCCTTGCTTCCGCCTCGCTGCTCTGGGTCTGGCTCGCCAATGTCGACAGCGGCTTCATCGGCCCGGCCCTGAAGGCGCTGGGACTGGTCGATCGCCCGCCCAACCTTCTGGCGACCTTCGACAGCGCCTTTCTCACCATCATTGTCATGGTCGTCTGGAAGATCGCCGGCTTCACGATGATCATCCTGCTTACCGGCCTGCAGTCGATCCCCGCCGACCTCACGGAAGCCGCCGTCGTCGATGGCGCCAGCTGGTGGCAGCGCTTCCGCTTCATCACCCTGCCGCTCATGCGCCGCACGATCGCGCTGGCGCTGATCATTTCGGTGACCGGCTCCATTCTCGCCTTCGACCAGTTCTACATCATGACGGCGGGAGGGCCGCAGAACCGCATGATCTCGGTCGTCTACTACATCTTCAACCAGTCCTTCGTCTCGTTCAATCTCGGCTATGGCGCTGCGCTTTCGATCGCACTGCTTGCCATCCTCGTCGTCATCAGCGTCGTCCAGCTGTGGCTGCTACGTGTCGGGGAGGAGCGCTCATGAGCCGGGTCACAGGACGATCTAGCGGCAAGGAGCTGCGCGGCCAGGCAGCCTTCCATGGCACCGGCCTCTGCATCGCGGTCTTCTTCCTCGCGCCCTTCATCATCACGCTTCTCGCGTCGCTTCGCCACGGTACCGAGGCGCGTCTGCCGCCGCTGCCGCCATGGCCGACGACGGGCATCAGCTTCGATTCCTACCGCTCGCTCGACACCTTCGGCGCCGGTATCTGGCAGCATGCGGTCAACTCGCTGATCGTCTCGCTGGCGACGGTGGTTCTGACGGTGGCGATCAGCCTGCTCGCCGGCTACGGCTTCTCGCGCTACCGCTTCCCCTTCAAGAATGTCTTCTTCGTGCTGATCATCGCCACACTGATGATCCCGTTCCAGTCGATCCTGACACCGCTCTTCATCATCCTGGCAAAACTCGGGCTCAACAATTCGCTTTTCGGGCTGACCCTGGTCTACGTCACACTGCAGCTGCCCTTCTCCGTCTTCATGATGCGCAACGCTTTCGATGCCGTCCCCAAGGAAATCGAGGAGGCGGCCCGCATCGATGGCGCGCAGGACATGAAGATGCTGGTGATGGTGCTTCTGCCGCTTGTGCTTCCCGGTGTCGCGACGGTGGCGATCTTCGCCTTCCTCAACGCCTGGAACGAGTTCCTGGCCGCCCTCGTGCTGCTCTCAAGCAACGAGAAATACACGCTTCCGGTTCTGATGATGGCGGTTCGTGCCGGTCGTCTCGGAGCCATCAACTGGGGCGCCGTGCAGGCCGGCGTCGCGGTCATGACCATCCCCTGCCTGATCGTCTTCCTGCTTCTGCAACGCTACTACATGCGCGGGCTGATGGCCGGCGCGGTGAAATAACCTTCCGAAAGAAATGGATTAAGCCATGAACAAGCTGAAAAGAGACCGCCAGTTCCGCCCGCTCCCCGTTCCCAATGTCGATGTGCACGGGCTGTTCGGCGAGCGGCAGGATGCCATTTGCGATTCCACTGCCGAAACCCTGCTCGACCGCTGCGTCCAGGCCGGCATGATCCGCGCCATTGATGTCGAACAACCGAGCGATGGCGTCGTTATCCCGATCGGCCCATGGGGCGGCTCGACGCAGATGTTCTGGGACAGCGATCTCGGCAAGTCGATCGAAACGGTGGCCTATTCGCTGTACCGGCGTGCCAATCCCGCGCTGGAGGCCCGCGTCGATGCCATCGTTGACATGTATGAGAAGCTGCAGGACAAGGACGGCTATCTGAACGCCTGGTTCCAGCGGGTCCAGCCCGATCGCCGCTGGACCAACCTGCGCGACCACCACGAACTCTACTGCGCAGGCCACCTGATCGAGGGCGCGGTGGCCTATTTCCAGGCCACCGGCAAGCGCAAGCTGCTCGATATCATGTGCCGCTATTCCGATTATCTCATCAAGACCTTCGGTCGCGGCGAGGGTCAGTTGCGCGGCTATTGCGGCCACGAGGAAGTCGAGCTGGCGCTGGTGAAGCTTGCCCGCGTGACCGGTCAGAAGAAGTATCTGGACCTTGCCAAGTTCTTCGTTGATGAACGCGGAACCGAGCCGAACTTCTTCACCGAGGAGGCGATCCGGGATGGCCGCAGCGCCGAAGACTATCACCAGAAGACCTACGAATATAGCCAGGCCCACGAGCCTGTCCGCGAGCAGAAGAAGGTCGTCGGCCACGCCGTTCGTGCCATGTATCTCTATTCGGGCATGGCCGACATCGCGACCGAATACAATGACGACACGTTGACCTCGGCGTTGGAGACCTTGTGGGACGATCTGACGACGAAGCAGATGTACGTCACCGGCGGTATCGGCCCGGCGGCCTCGAACGAAGGCTTCACCGACTATTACGACTTGCCGAACGAGAGCGCCTATGCCGAGACCTGCGCCTCCGTCGGCCTCGTCTTCTGGGCCAACCGCATGCTCGGCCGCGGCCCGAACCGTCGCTACGCCGATATCATGGAACAGGCACTCTATAACGGCGCCATGTCCGGCCTGTCGCTCGACGGCAAGACCTTCTTCTACGAAAACCCGCTCGAAAGCGCCGGCAAGCATCATCGCTGGGTCTGGCACCATTGCCCTTGCTGCCCGCCGAACATCGCCCGCCTGCTGGCCTCGATCGGCTCCTACATGTACGGCGTGGCCGAAGACGAGGTCGCCGTCCATCTCTACGGCGAGGGCAAGGCCCGCTTCGAGATCGGCGGAACCGGCGTCGTGCTCACGCAGGAGACCCGCTATCCGTGGAACGGTGCCATCCATATTGACGTCGCCCCGGAAAAGCCGGCCCGCTTCGCCCTGTCGCTCCGCATCCCCGAATGGGCGGATGGCTCGACGCTGAAGGTGAACGGCGAGCCGGTCGATATCGCCTCGATCGAGGTCGACGGCTATGCCCGCATCGAGCGCGAATGGAAGAACGGCGATCACGTCGATCTCGATATTCCGCTGGCGCCGCGCACCCTCTTCGCCAATCCGCTGGTGCGCCAGGATGCCGGCCGCGCGGCGCTGATGCGCGGCCCGCTCGTCTATTGCGTCGAAGCGACGGATAACGGCCCCGGCCTCAACGGCATCCGGTTCGACGGCAAGATCTCCAATGCCAGGACATCCGAGATCGCCGAGCTTGGAGACGCCGTAGCGCTGGATATCCCGGTCGTCAGGGAAACGGAGAGCTGGGGCGCCACGCTCTATCGCACGACGCCTCCCGCGGCGAAGGAGGCGACCGCCCGCTTCGTGCCGTATCATCTCTGGGACAACCGCACGCCCGGCGAGATGCTGGTGTGGATCAGGTCCGAAAATTAAGACGATGCAGGCGGCATCCGCTTGGGTGCCGCCTGCCTTCACGCATGAGTTGATGATGCCGCGCCCTTCAGGCGCTGGCGAGAAGCTGCTCCTTCGTCGCGCCGACCTCGATCAGGCTCAGCCAGTTGCGCGCGATCGTCAGCCCCGTCGCATCGGCCCTTGCAGCGTGTTCTGCCGCCAACGCCGGATAGCGGTCGAGCCAGTCCGGCTCCATCTGCCTGATCGATCCCTCGAAATCGACGGTCCAGTCGGCGACGACGCCGGAGCTGGCCTCGAAGTGGAACTGCGTGCCGTAAGCGGCGCGGCCGACGCGAAACGCCTGGTTCTCGACCAATGGCGTTGTCGCAAGAAGGGTCGCGGCTGATGGCAGCGTGAAGGTGTCGCTGTGCCATTCGAAGGTGGTGAACGTCTGGTCGAGCCCCGCCAGTAGCGGATCCGTTTTGCCTCGCTCCGTCTGCTCGATTGATTGCCAGCCGAATTCCAGCTGGAAGTTCAAAAGGTTTTCCGCGCCATGGCCGCGCGCCAGCAGCTGTGCGCCGAGGCAGATGCCGAGCACGGCCTTGCCCGATTCGGAAAAGCGTTGCATCAGCCGCGCGAGCGCCGGCAGGTAGGGGTAGTTCTCGTCGTCGAGCGCGTTCTGCTCGCCGCCGAGCACCACCAGCGCGTCATGGTCGAAAATGCCGGTGGGGATCGTCTGGTCGATATAGGGCCGGAAATAGCTGATCTCGGCGCCCGCTTCGACAAGGGCCACGCCGAGCGGTCCGAGCGGCGTGTTCTTCATGTTTTCGACGATGGCAACGCGCATCCACGACTCCTGTTGATTTCAGGCAGAGAGGAACACCAAGCCAACCGCTTTGCAATATCCGTTGCGCCGTGCGCCGGCTGTTCTTAAATCGTCTGAACGAAAGGAATTCGCGATGACCGAGAAAAAAGCCCGCGTCACCATTCTCTATTGCACCCAGTGCAATTGGCTGCTTCGCGCCGGCTGGATGGCGCAGGAACTGTTGCAGACCTTCACCGACAGCCTCGGCGAGGTCGCGCTCATTCCCGGCACCGGTGGCAATTTCGAAATCCGCGTCGATGACCAGTTGATCTGGGAGCGCAAGCGCGATGGCGGCTTTCCCGGTCCCAAGGAGCTGAAACAGCGCGTGCGCGATATCATCGAGCCCGACCGCGATCTCGGCCACACCGACCGCGCGGCCAAGGACGATCGAGGCTAGGCCGGAAAGGCTCTAGTCGTAGGGCGAATTGCAGGTCTTGTAGATGCCCTCGTAGGTCAAAAACCGGTCCGTCTTCGGATTGTAGGTCCGGTACTGGTTACGGCACCAGTCGACATGAAACTTCGCGCTCGGCTTGACCGTCGTCGGCTGCGGCTGCGGCGCATAGTAGAGCGGCGCCGGGCCGCGCGCGGATGGCCGATAATAATAGGGCCCCGTGGTCGTAGGGGGCCTGTAGTTCGGCTGCACATAGTTCGGGCGGAAGGATTGTACCCGGCCATAGGTCATGCATCCGCGCGCATCGCACATCGTCATCGCCGACGCGGGAAGGGCGAGCACCAATGGCGCAAGGGATGCGGCGAGCAGTGTGGCGTGACGAAACATGACGGATCCTTTCAGGCTCCCCTCAATATAGTGCGCCGCGAGCAAAAGCGCACCGCCTCTCTCGCGAAGACGAATTTGTAAGGCCGTCCCAACTTTTTTGCCCCGTGTCAGAAAAACTTCAAAAACGCTGTTGACAGTTACGGGCGACCCCCGTACATCGCTCTCCGTCGCCCAGATGGCGGAATTGGTAGACGCGCCAGCTTCAGGTGCTGGTACCCGAAAGGGTGTGGAGGTTCGAGTCCTCTTCTGGGCACCATTCCCATTGAAATTGCAGAGTAAAAGCCGATCCAATCGGCTCTCTCGTGCATTCATTTTCCCCGATCACCACCGCAGATACCGCGCTCCCAGGGCCGCGCCCACCACCGTCACGACGGTGATCGCGATGCCGTACCATGTGGCCACGAAGAGCGGACTGTCGTCGGCGCAGTGCCAGGCGTAGAGGGCGGCGGCGAGGCTGCTCGCGGCGAGGCCGGCGGCGGCGCCGGCGAGTGCCGGGCGTTCCGGGGCACCGTTCTTCAGGGCAAGGAACAAAGCCGCCAGCGGCGCCAGCGACAGGAGCGGGATGAACACCACGCAATAGCCCGCGCTGCGACCCATCATGTTCGCTTCCCAGAGACCTGAGGGCAGGACGGAGAGCTCGATCGCGACGCCGGCAAGAAGAAGCACGAGCGGCGCAAGCAGCAAAAGCGCGCTCGTTGTCATGCCGACGCCGGGTCGGCCGATTCGGTAGACGAGGCCGCAGGCGGTGGCGGCGAGGAGCAGGCTGAAGCCGATCTTGAAGAGAACGCGGATGGTCTCCAGCGCGCTCATCATGTCGTGGCGCATCCCTAGCGTGGAGAGGAGCAGTGCGCCTGAAATCAATACGCCCGATGCGAGCGCTATGGTGACGGCACGAGTCAGCCGCATCGGCGGCGGAGCGTCCTCCGCCAGAAGCTTTATCAGGTCATCGGTCTTCACGCGTCTCGCTCCGATAAAGTGCCGCCAATGACTTCAGGGCGCGGTGCAGCGCGACCCGCACGGCCCCCTCGCTCATCTTCAGCCGCGCGGCCGTTTCGCGAATGCTTTCCCCCTTGATCGAGATCGAGCGGACGATGTCGCGCTGCGGATCCTTCAGGCGGTTGAGCAGGTGCTCGACATCCAGCCGGTCGGTGGCGTCGGTCCGGTCTTCCGCCTGCAACGTCGCCATCACGTCCTCGATCGGTACGTCCACATGACGGCCGCGCCGGCGCAGGCTGTCGATCATCTTGTTGCGGACGATGGCCGAGAGCCACGGGCCGATGGGGCGAGCCGGATCCCACGTGCCGCGTTTCAGGTGGACGGCGAGCAGCACCTCCTGCACGATGTCCTCCGCCTCGCTGACCGGCGCGCCGAACTGCTGCGCCCGCCGTCGTGCCATGGCGCGGAGATGCGGCACCACCGCTTCGAGAAAGCGGTGATAGGCTTGGCGGTCGCCAGAAAGCGCGCGGCGCATCCATTCAGCCCATTCCTCTTCGCGTTGCGAATTCGTCACCCGTTACGATCCCCTACGAAGCGGAAGACGTCATTGTTACCGGCATCGGCGATTTTCTGGTTCTCGGCTGAAAAACAGTCGCCAAACCTTTTCCTCCGCCGTGCGCGGCGCGGCAAGGGGCGAAAGCGAAAATCGTTACGGCTGCAAATTGTCTCAGCGAACCGGCTGGTAGTGGCCGCGCAGTGGAACTTGACTGCCGGTGCTGATGACGCCGTCGCGGTCGCAGACATAGACGAGCGTCGGCATGCCGCCGGAGCGGAAGATCTGGTCGTAGCGGCGGCGGACCTCGCGGGTTTCCGTCCGGCATTTGAAGTCCTGCTCGGTCGTGGCGTCGGCCTGCGCTTTGACGCCAGGGAGATTGGCGTAGGGGTAGGTGGACTGCACGCGCGCTTCGCCCGCCCGTTTCCAGTCGGTGGCAAAGCCGCTGGTGGGAACCGTGGCCGAGGAAAAGGCCAGCAGAGCCAGGAAGATCGTCGCAAACCGCATGTCTACACCTTCGCCGGGAGACCGGCACCTCAATATGACAGTTGATGTAGGCGCGCCCGGCCACCGCATCAAGCGAAGCCGGGAGCTATTGGCCGTCCATCGCGCAAACGTGACCTCAGGCGGGACGGCGGATGTAGCTTCTGACGACAGGGTGGGAAAATAGGCTGGCGAGGATGGCGAAGCCGGCGCCGACCGCGAATCCGGCGAACAATCCGCCCAGCAATCCGGCGATCAACATCATCTTCTTGCTCGGCCCGTCCGCCTTCACGGGCACTTCCGCCTTCGAGATGACGCGGATGTTGCTGCGCGACAGGTTCTGCTCCTCGCTTGTCTGTCCCGAGCGCTTCAGCACCGTCTCGTAGATTTCGCGTGCGGCCGTTGCCTTGCGCTGCAGTTCGTTCAGGCCGACCTGCTTGTCGGAGCTGTCGACCTGCAGGGCCTTCTGCACCGCCAGCTCCTTGGAAATCGCGTCCTCGGCTTTTTTCGCCTGCTCGTAATCGGCGCGCGCCGAGCTCACCAGCCGCTGTAGTTCGCCCCTGATTTCATCGCCCACGCTCTTCAGCGACGAGCGCGCGGCCTGCAGGCGCGGGTGGCGGGCGCCCATCTGGCTTTCCAGGCTGCCGACGATCGCCGCCTGCGTCGAATATTGCTGGCGCAGCGTCGCAAGGGCGGTCGAAACCCCGCCGCCGTCCTGCTGGTTGCCGCCGACCACATCGTCGAAGCTGAGATTGGCCGCCGCATCCGCCCGGGTCTTCGCCTGGATGGTCTTGTCCTGCGCGGTCACCAGCAGCGCGTTCAGCGACGCCAGGCGCTGGTCGGAGATCAGTCCGTTCTGCGTCGAGGCCATGTCGTTGTCGGCGCGGTAGGTCTCGACCGCCTGCTCGGCTTCTTGCACCTTGCTGCGCAATTCGTTGAGACGGCTGTCGAGCGCGCTGGACGTGTCCTCGTAGAGACCGGTGGAGGCGGTGCTCTCTTCCTGCAGGAAGGAGGCGACCACCTGGTTGGCGAGCCGTGCCGATTTTTCCGGATCGTGCGTCGTCGCCGTCAGCGACACCACGTAGGTGCCGGTCTGGCGGGTGATCAAGAGCGATTTCTGCAGCGCTCCGATGACGGCGGCGTTGTCGGCGCGCCCACCGGTAAAATCTGGGTCCTGGTCGAGCTTCATCGCGTCCGCCACGCGGGCGAGCACATTGCCCGAGGTCAGGATCTGTACCTGGCTGTCGATCAGGGCCGAGATCATCTCCGGCGAGACCGTGGCGGATTGCGTCGTCGGATCGGCAAGCCCGACCTGCCGTGGATCGAAATAGAGGCTGGTTCCGGCCGTGAACTTCTGCGGCAGCATCGGCAGCGCGGCTGCACCGGCAAGCGCGCCGAGCGCCGAGAGGCCGAGAACGATCAGCCGACGTCGCCAGATCGCATCGACGATCGAGCGCAGATCGAGCAGCGGCTGGCTTTCTTGAAGTTCCTCTCGAGGCGCGGCGACGGGCGCGATGCCGGCGATGCCTGGCTCGACCGGCGCTTCGATCGGCGCCTCATGTCGCGCCGGTTCGACCGGCGGGCGAGGGGGCGCCGGCTCGGCGACCTCGGGTATCATCGATGCCGGAGTTGGCTTCGCGGGCACGAAATCGGATGGTCTGAGCACAGGGCTGCGTGCACCGGTGTCTTCCGGTGTTTGCGAGGGCTCATAGCTGCGCCATTGCGGCAGCCGGCTCACCCTGTTCCTGTCATATTGACTCATGCGCGCGCTCATTGGCCGCCGTCGAGGGCGGGGATCGCCGGCAACTTTAGAAATCCTTAGCTAACGGACCGTTAAGATGCAGGTCTGTAGGACGGACGCGCACATTTCGCACGAACACGGAAATGAAATCCATGACAGCCAGCTCCTCATCGTGGCGACGCCTGGCGGCGATAGCTGTGGCCATCCTTCCGCTGCATGCGGGCATCGCCGAGGCCGCCGGCCCGTGCCTGCGCGGCATCAATCTCTCCGGCGCCGAGTTCGGCGAGCCCGGCGGCGAGGTCTTCAAGGCCTATGCCTATCCCACCGAAGACACGATCGGCTATTTCGCCAGGAAGGGCATGAATACGGTTCGCTTGCCGTTCCTATGGGAACGGCTGCAGCCCAAGCTCGGCGAACCGCTCGATGAGGATGAGCTGAAGCGCATCAAGGATACGGTCGATCTGCTGCGCCAGCGCCATCTGACCATCATTCTCGACCCGCACAATTATGCATCCTACAACAAGACGAAGATCGGCACGCCGCCCGTCACCAACTCGGCCTTCGCGGAATTTTGGGCGCGGCTGGCGGTCGAGTTCGCCGACCAGAAGGATGTCGTTTTCGGGCTGATGAACGAGCCCAACGACATCGACACCGACGTCTGGCTGAAGGCCGCGAACGCCGCGATCCGTACCATTCGCGCTGCCGGGGCGAACAACCTCATCCTGGTGCCGGGCAACCGATGGACCGGCGCTCATTCCTGGATGGCCGATGGCGCCGGCGGCGCCAATGGCGTCGTCATGCTTGGTATCCGCGACCCACGCAACAATTTCGCCTACGAGGTCCACCAGTATTTCGACGAGGATTCCTCAGGCACGCACGCCGAATGCTCCGGCAACGACAAGGCGCGCGCGGCGATCGGGCAGATGACGGATTGGGGCCGCAAGAACGGCAAGAGGTTGTTCCTCGGCGAGTTCGGCGTCTCCCAGGATGCCGCCTGCATCACCGGTCTCTCGGCCGTTCTCGGCGACATCCAGAACAATGGCGATGTCTGGCTCGGCTGGAGCTACTGGGTCGCCGGCGACTGGTGGCCGGAAGACGAAACGCTGAACGTCCAGCCGCATGAGGGGCGCGAGCGCAAGCAGATGAAGGCGCTGGAGATGGCCGCGAAGGCGCCGAGGCCGCCCAAATCCGCCTGCAAACTGTCGGTGGAGTGACCGGCATGGGCAAGCGGGACGAGGCGGAGAAGGAACCGATCGACTACGCCATCCTGGCCGTCGGCGTGCTCGGTGTGACCTACAACGCCATTCTCGCCTTCATCAACCACAACATCATACCGCTCGCGCCCGCCCACGTCGTGCTGAGCGAAATCCTGCTGCTCGCTTTCAGCTTCGCCTATATCCTGAAGAAGGGTCTCTACGAGGAGGACCTTGCCCCGCTCGGCTATCTCCTTGCCACCGTCTTCCTCACCGTCTTCGTGATGGCGATTAACCGGGCGGGCTATATCGATCATCTCCGCAACGTCCTGATCATCTTCGCCTTCGTCGTCATGGGTCGCTGGACCAACGAGCGAACGCTGAAGCTCACCTTCAAGCTCTGCTGCCTGGCGGTGCTGGCAGCCCTCGTCTGCGAGATCATCTCGACGCCCGCCTATGTCGCCCTGTTTCATCCCGCCGAATACTTCCAGAACACCCGCGGCGTGCCTCCCGCCACCTATAGCGACAGCGGCCTGTTTCGCGGCGCGCTCGGCTTCGAGGGCCGCTTTTCCTTCGGGCTGATCGACCATCGCTCCTCGTCGATCTTCCTGGAGCAGGTGTCGCTCGCCAATTTCTGCGGCGTCATGGTCATCTATCTCGTCAGTTTCGCCAACCGGCTCAGCCTGTTCGACCGCCTGATCTTCATCTCCACCGTCGTGCTCATTCTCGTCACCAACGACACCCGCACCATGCTGATCTTCACCATCGTCAGCGCCATGGGATATGTGATCTATCCCTATGTGCCGAAGATCTGCGATTTTCTGATGATGCCCGCAATCGTGCTTGTCGGCTTCGTCATCCACGCCTTCAGGCCGGATGCCCACGAGGACGACTTCGTCGGCCGCATCAGTGGCACCGTCCGCAACATCATGGATATGGATCTGGCGGCGACCCTTGGGCTGGAGCTCGAGAAAGCCACCACCTTCGTCGACAGCGGCTATGTCTATATCACCTACGGCGCCACCATCTTCGGCCTCATTCTCTTCTGGCTGTTCGTGTCGTTCTATCCCGCCGGTCGCACACCGAACCAGAAGCGCCTCTGCCACGCGGTCTCGCTCTTCATGTTCCTCAACCTGATGATCGGCTCCACCGCAATCTTCTCGATGAAGACGGCCGGCCTCGTCTGGTTGCTGGTCGGCTTCCTCAAGGTCAACGAAGGCGCCACGGCGGGGATACGCGTTTCGACGCCGCAGGCGGAACGGAATTCATTGCGATCTGCCCTAAGCTGATGGTGACGACGAGGGAGGCCGGCCGAACGGCGTCGTTCGTGAAAATCGACACGGTGACAAAACGCTTGGCTTGCTTGCCGGCTTCGCTTTGATCTAAGCAGGCTGCGCGGCCGGTGCCGAAGAGGGAATGTGACGCATGACGACGAAATATGTACTGACGGTAGCCTGCAAGTCGAAGCGCGGCATCGTTGCGGCGATCTCCAGCTATCTGGCCGAGCAGGGCTGCAACATCATCGACTCCAGCCAGTTCGACGATCTCTCGACCGGCATGTTCTTCACCCGCGTCAGCTTCATATCGGAAGAAGGCGTCGCCCTCGACGCGATCCGCGAAGGCTTCAAGCCGATCGCCGAGAAATTCGAGATGACCTCCGAAATCCACGATGGCGATCAGCGCATGAAAGTGCTGCTGATGGTCTCGCGTTTCGGCCACTGCCTCAACGATCTCCTTTATCGCTGGAAGATCGGTGCGCTGCCGATCGACATCGTCGGCGTCATCTCCAACCACTTCGACTACCAGAAGGTCGTCGTCAATCACGATATCCCGTTCCACCACATCAAGGTGACCAAGGAAAACAAGCCGCAGGCCGAAGCGCAGATCATGCAGATCGTCGAATCGACCGGCACCGAACTCATCGTGTTGGCCCGCTACATGCAGGTCCTGTCGGACGCCATGTGCCAGAAGATGTCCGGACGCATCATCAATATCCACCACTCCTTCCTGCCGAGCTTCAAGGGCGCGAACCCATACAAGCAGGCCTATGAGCGGGGCGTGAAGCTGATCGGCGCGACGGCGCACTACGTCACCGCCGACCTCGACGAAGGCCCGATCATCGAGCAGGATACGGCCCGCATCACCCACGCGCAGTCGGCCGACGACTACGTCTCGATCGGCCGCGATGTCGAGAGCCAGGTTCTGGCCCGCGCCATCCACGCCCATATCCACCACCGCGTGTTCCTGAACGGCAACCGCACGGTTGTTTTCCCGGCGAGCCCGGGCAGCTACGCCTCCGAACGCATGGGCTGACGCCGCCTGCCGGCCGCTACCACTTTCGATTGATGCGACCCCATCCGGCTTGCCGGTAGTCAGTCCTCGATTATCTGCTTACTGTGCGGTAGCGAATCGCTCGGCGGGGGGTGCCATGACCGATGAAGTGCTTGCTCAACGGCTCGAGTTGCCGCGCCCGGATGTGACCGCGGCGGAAGCGGGCGAGATATTGCAGTCGCGCTACGGTTTGTCCGGCGCGATCAGCGAACTCGGCAGCCAGCAGGACCGCAATTACCGCGTCGATACCGGCGAGCACCGCTATGTGCTGAAGATCTGCCACATGGCCTATGAGACCTTGGAGCTCGAGGCGCAGAACGCCGCGATCCGCCATATCGGCGAAAAGGAAGATGCCCCGCGCGTGCCCCGCATCGTTCCGTCGACGGATGGGCAGGACATCATTGCCGTCGGCGTCCGGGACGAGACTTTCCAGGTGCGGCTGCTCGAATATCTGGAAGGCGAGGGGCTCAACGAGCGGCGCCATCTGCCGCAGGCGTCGGTCGCGGCCCTCGGTTCGCTCTGCGCCCGGCTGGCGCTGGCATTGCAGGACTTCTCCCATCCCGGCCTCGACCGCAGCCTGCAGTGGGACTTGCGCCGCGCCGGTCCCGTCGCCGTCCAGCTGCTTTCGGCGATCAGCGACAGCGCCGCGCGCGACCGCATTGCCAAGACCATGGTCGCTGCCGTCCGCCGCATCCAGCCGCTGGCGCCCATGTTGCGGCTGCAGGCCGTGCACCACGACGTCACCGGCGACAATGTCGTCAGCCACCGCGACGCCAGGGGCCGGCTGATCCCGGATGGCGTGATCGATTTCGGCGATATCATCCGAGGCTGGCTGGTGGGCGATCTCGCCGTCACCTGCGCCTCCCTGCTGCATCAGGCCGATGGCGACCCGCTCTACATCCTGCCAGCGGTCAAGGCTTATCATGCGGCCTATCCACTGACCCCGGAGGAGCTCAAGGCGCTCTGGCCGCTGATCGTCGCCCGCGCCGTGATCCTGGTCGCCAGCAGCGAGCAGCAGATCTCCATCGATCCCGAGAACGATTACGTTCGCGGCAATCTCGAGCTTGAGCGCCGCATCTTCGATACCGCCATGTCGGTGCCGTTCGAGCTGATGGAAACCGCGATCGTCCAGGCGGCCACTGGCGAAGCGCTGCCGCTCGACACCGATGGCTGGCAGTCGCTGTTACCGGAAATCGATCCAGCAAGCATCGCCTATGTCGATCTCAGTGTTCAGAGCCCGCATTTCATCGCCGGCAACTGGACGCAGGCCGATATGGACTGGCGTCTTCTTGCCCGCGCCGCCACTGAGACCGGCACCGCCGCGACGCGCTATGGCGAATACCGCCTGTCGCGCGCCAATCTCTACGGCGCGCGCGCGCCCAAGACCCATGCCCTGCACGCCGATATCTGCCTGCCCGCCGGCAGCGCGATCGCCGCTCCCTTCGCCGGCAGCATTGAGTGGCGTAGCCAGCATCTGGCGCTCGTCGGCGAGGCCGTCACCCTTCATCTCGACGGGCTGGACCTGTCGTTGGAGGACGGTGCGGAGGTCGAGGCCGGACAGTCGATTGGTGTCGTCTCCGGCGAAGCCTCGTCCCTCGGCGGCCTTCGCGTCCAGCTCTCACGCCTGTCGAGCGCCGAGCCGCCGCTGTTTTGCGCCGCCCACGAAGTGCCCGCCTGGTCGGCGCTCTGCCCATCCCCCGCAGCCCTTCTCGGCAGCGGCGTCGAGGCGCCCGCGCCGCAAAGCGCGGCCCTCTTCGATATCAGGCAACGCCATCTGGCGAGCCCGCAGAAGAACTATTACGATCTGCCGCCGCAGATGGAGCGCGGCTGGAAGGAGCACATGTACGATGTCGAGGGCCGCGCCTATCTCGACATGGTCAACAACGTCACCATCCTCGGCCACGGGCATCCCAGGCTTGCCGAAGCGATCGGCGAGCAATGGCTGAAGCTCAACACCAATTCGCGCTTCCACTACGAATCGCTCGCGGCGTTCTCGGAGCGTCTGGCATCATTGGCACCCGAAGGACTGGACACGGTCTTCCTGGTCAACAGCGGTTCGGAGGCCAACGATCTGGCGCTGCGGCTTGCCTGGGCGCACACGGGCGCTCGGCATATGCTGTGCCTTCTGGAGGCCTATCACGGCTGGTCGGTGGCAAGCGACGCCGTCTCGACCTCGATCGCCGATAATCCGCAGGCGCTGACGACCCGCCCCGAGTGGGTTCATGCCGTCGTCTCGCCCAATACCTATCGCGGCGAGTTCCGGGGTCCCGATTCGGCTGGCGATTACCTGGAAACGGTGGTTCCGGTTCTCGAGGCCATCGATTTCAGGGAGGGCAAGCTCGCCGGCTTCATTGCCGAATCGGTCTATGGCAATGCCGGCGGCATCGCGTTGCCGGAAGGCTATCTTGCAGGCGTCTATGGCCAGGTGCGTGCCCGTGGCGGTCTTTGCATCGCAGACGAGGTGCAGGTCGGCTATGGCCGGCTCGGGCATCACTTCTGGGGCTTCGAACAACAGGGCGTGGTGCCCGATATCATCACCATCGCCAAGGGCATGGGCAACGGCCACCCGCTTGGCGCCGTGATCACGACGAAGGCGATTGCGCAGTCGCTGGAAAAGGAAGGCTATTTCTTCTCCTCGTCGGGCGGCAGCCCGGTGAGCTGCGTCGCGGGCATGACGGTTCTCGACATCATGGCCGAGGAAAGCCTGCAGGACAACGCCCGCCTGGTCGGCGATCATCTCAAGGGCCGTCTCGTGGCGCTTCTCGATCGGTACCCTATCGCCGGCGCCCTCCATGGCATGGGTCTCTATCTCGGCCTGGAGTTCGTTCGCGACAGGACGACGCTCGAGCCGGCGATCCAGGAGACGGCAGCGATCTGCGATCGGCTGCTCGATCTCGGCGTCATCATGCAGCCGACCGGCGATCACCTCAATGTGTTGAAGATCAAGCCGCCGCTATGCCTGACCATCGAAAGCGCCGATTTCTTCTCGGACATGCTGGAAAAGGTACTCTCCGAAGGCTGGTGATCGCCATATCAGCCGTTAACCATTTCGGTCATTTCGAGGCTTACGGTCTTTTAATCAAATGCCCCATTGCCGGAATCAGATGTGGTTCCTATGTCTGGCTGCGTGACGGACGATGCGTTTTCGACCGTCATCTGAATTGCACAAACACCTGCTAGGGTTGTTGCAAGCAAATCAGGTAAGTTGGAATGAAATTTTCCGGATCGTCGATATTTTGACACGTTTCGGAATATGTTTTCGAAGGATTGTCGCTTATTCTCTATCAATAGAGTAGATTATAAACGCAGTCATCACCGATCCGGGCGAGCCCGGATCATCAATCAAGCGCTGGACCAAGAAAGGGTCGAGACATGACAGACATTGATATTCTCGCCGGCTTCCTTGGGCGTTCCGTGCTTGGCCATGACCGTCCGGGCGCCCTCTCCCGCCCGAACTGTCGAATGTGACCTTCGTCCCTCCTTCCACGGTTCAAGACAAGTCAATTCGCCATCGCCTGCGCAATCCGCGCGGCAGGAGTTCTACGCATGAAAAAAGAAGTTATCGAATACGCAGGCGTTCCCGTTGGGATCGTCATTCCGGATGAAAACCGGTTGAAGTTCATCGCCGTGAAGTTTCACGTTCACGATCTGGACGAGCAGCACTTTGGCTCGCCGGCTGAAGTGAAGCTTGCGATCCACGACCTGATGACCCGCCGGCATCCCAAGCCCATCCATGCCTGACAGCCCGAACCGGCGCGTCAGGCAGCCACGGCCCTATAGAGCCTTCCACGATTTCCGACCGGTCCCGCCAAAAGCAGGGCCGGTCTTGTTTTTTGCGCCGCCTTGCGATCCTATCGCGCGCTGATCTCTGCCAAGGATGCGCCCGTGCTCAATCTTCTCACCGATATCGAAGGCGTCTCCGTCGGCAACGCGACCGATCTCAGGGTCGGCTCCGGCGTCACCGCCATCGTCTTCGACCAGCCGGCGACGGCATCGGGTGTCGTGCTTGGCGGCGCGCCGGGCGGACGCGATACGGCGCTGCTTGATCCGTCGATGACGGTGGGCGAGGTGGATGCGCTGGTTTTCTCCGGCGGGTCCGCCTTCGGGCTCGATGCGGCGGGCGGCGTCCAGTCGGGCCTGCGAGAGATCGGCCGCGGCTTTCCCGTCGGCAGCACGCGCGTGCCGATCGTGCCGCAGGCCATCCTCATGGATCTCCTGAACGGTGGCGACAAGGAATGGGGCCGGCATTCGCCTTATCGCGACATGGGTTATGACGCCTTCAAGGCGGCAGCCAAGGGTGTCTTCGCTCTCGGCAGCGTTGGCGCGGGTACCGGCGCCACCACCGCGACCTTCAAAGGCGGGCTTGGTTCCGCCAGCGCCGAAACGGCGTCCGGCCACCGCATAGCCGCCATCGTCGCGGTCAACGCCCTCGGCTCCGCCACGGTGGGCGAGGGGCCGCACTTCTGGTCGGCTCCCTTCGAGCGCAACGGGGAATTCGGCAACCTCGGCCTGCCGGCGTCCTTCACGGATCGCGATATCGCGATGCGGTTGAAGGGCATGAACACGACAGCCACGACCATCGGTGCCATCGTCACCGACGCCAGGCTCACCAAGCAGCAGGCGCATCGCCTGGCGGTCATGGCGCATGATGGCTTCGCCCGCGCCCTGCTGCCCGCCCATCTGCCGCTTGATGGCGACACGGTGTTTGCTGCCGCAACCGGCCTGAAACCCTGCGACGGCCTGCCGGATTTTCTGGAACTCTGCCATCTCGCCACCTCGGTCATGGCCCGCGCCATCGCACGCGGCGTCTATGAGGCAACGACGCTTCCGGTCGAGGGCGCGCAGCCGGCATGGCGCGACCGCTATGCCAATCGCCTCTGATCGCATATTGAGCTATTCGGATTGCCTGAAACGGCGGAGAGGATGAAATGCAGATCCGGGCCCTGATGTATTTCGACGAACTGGTGCGAACCAGTTCCATGCGTCAGGCTGCCGAGAACCTGAACGTCGCTCCCACCGCAATCAGCCGGCAGATCGAGAATCTCGAATATCACTTCGGCGCGCCGCTGGTGGAGCGCAGCGCGCGCGGCGTGAAGCTCACCGCCGCCGGTGAACTCCTGGCCGCGCGTGCCGGCCGGACGCTGCGTGAACTCGACCATGTCGGCCAGCTGATCGATGACCTCAAGGGCATGCAGCGCGGCCGCGTCAGCATCTATGCCAATGGTGCGACTGTCGCCAATCTGCTGGCGCCTGCGCTTGCCGAGTTCAGCCTCAAATATTCCAAGCTCCGCTTCGAGGTGACAATCACCAGCGCCCGCCAGGCGATCGAGGCCGTCAGCGGCGCGGAAGCCGATATCGCGGTGACGCTGTTCGCACCGCCGATCTCGGGCACCAAGGTTCGCCTCCGCTCGCAGATCGCCTATGACCTGATCGTCGCTCCCACCCACCCGGCGGCATCGCTGAAGCAAGTCCATCTCAAGGACATCGCCGATTACGCGCTGGCGCTGCCCGACCAGGCCTTCGGTTTCCGCCAGGCCTTCGACGCCCTTTTCGAGAAGGCCGGGCTGAGCTTCGAGCCGGTCTTCGTCACCAGTTCGCTGGAAATGCTCAAGGAACTGGTGCTGAGCGGCGCCGCCGTCACGTTGCTGCCGGCGCTGACCGTCCGCCGGGAGATCGAGGCCGGCCAGCTCTTCGCCGTTCCGCTTGCGCCAAGAAGCGTCATCCGCACCCATGTCGATCTCTGCGTCGCGCCGGATCGCCAGCTGTCCTTCGCCGCCACCAAGCTCCTCGACTTCATCGAACGCTTCATGCGCGAGCGTGCCGCAGCAGCGAAAGAATAGCGCGTCGGGCTTGCATCACGGGCGGATATCGAGTGTATCTCTTTCGGCTACACCGAGCACACAAAATCGTCATTGTGTGTGCACTACGGCAATGACAGTCTATTCGCAAAAGGCCAGTCGTCCTCAACGGCGGCCAGACAGGGGAACATGATGATCAACTCTTCGCTCGCGCCTTCGGCGCGTCTCGCCCGGCGTCTTTCCGTTGGCGTCGCCATGGCGGCCGGTCTCCTGTTTCTCGGCCTGACGCCGGCCGAAGCGGCGAAGACGACGCTCAGCCTCGGCATGACCATCGAACCGACCGGCCTCGATCCGACCATCGCCGCGCCCGTGGCGATCGGCCAGGTCACCTGGCAGAACATCTTCGAAGGTCTGGTCACCATCGACGAGACGGGCAAGGTGCAGCCGCAACTGGCGAAGAGCTGGGACATCTCCAAGGACGGCCTGACCTATACCTTCAAGCTGCAGCCCGACGTAACCTTCCACGATGGCGAGGTCTTCGACAGCAGGGCGGCGAAATTCGCGCTCGACCGCGCCCGGGGCGCCGATTCCGTCAATCCGCAGAAGCGCTTCTTCGCTTCGATCGCTTCCATCGATACGCCCGATCCCGAGACGCTGGTGCTACATCTGTCCGCGCCGACGGGCAGCCTGCTCTATTGGCTCGGCTGGCCGGCCTCCGTCATGGTCGGTCCGAAGAGTGCGGCCGATGACAAGACCAAGCCTGTCGGCACCGGCCCCTTCAAGTTCGTGAACTGGGCAAAGGGCGACAAGGTCGAGATCGAGAAGAACACCGATTACTGGAACAAGGCGGTCTCGGTGAAGCTCGACAAGGTCACCTTCCGCTTCATCGCCGATCCGCAGGCCCAGGCCGCCGCGCTGAAATCCGGCGACGTCGATGCCATCCCTGAATTCGCCGCGCCCGAGCTGATGACGTCGTTCGACGGCGACGAGAAGCTGGTGACCAAAATCGGCAACACCGAGCTCAAGGTCGTGGCCGGCATGAACAATGCCCAGAAGCCCTTCGACGACAAGCGCGTGCGCCAGGCGCTGATGATGGCGATCGACCGCAAGACGGTCGTCGATGGCGCGTGGTCCGGCCTCGGCACGCCGATCGGCAGCCACTATACGCCCAATGACCCCGGCTATGTCGACCTCACCGGCAAGCTGCCCTACGATCCGGAAAAGGCCAAGGCTTTGCTCGCCGAAGCCGGCTACTCCAACGGTTTCACGTTTACCATCAAGTCGCCGCAGATGGCCTATGCGCCGCGCAGCGCCCAGGTCATGCAGGCGATGCTGGCGGAGATCGGCGTCACCATGAACATCGAGCCCACCGAATTCCCGGCCAAGTGGGTGCAGGACGTGATGAAGGACCGGGCCTACGAAATGACCATCGTCGCTCATGCCGAGCCGATGGACATCGATATCTATGCCCGCGATCCCTACTACTTCAACTACAAGAACCCCGCTTTCAACGATCTCCTGAAGAAGGTCCAGGAGACCTCCGATCCGGCGGAGCAGGCCAGGATCTACGGGCAAGCCCAGACCATTCTCGCCGAGGACGTGCCTGCGCTCTATCTCTTCGTCATGCCCAAGCTCGGCGTCTGGGACAAGAAGCTGAAAGGCCTCTGGGAAAACGAACCGATCCCGTCGAATGTGCTGACCAACGTGTCCTGGGACGAATAGGTAGCGAGAGGTTTGGTGTTGGTGGGAGAGGGCAGAGCAAGCGTTATCCCGACGGCAGCCGCCGAGCACGCGGCGCCCCCTCATCCGCCTGCCGGCACCTTCTCCCCGTTGGGGAGAAGAGAATGCTGGCGGGCCGCTCGCGCCGATCTCCCCTTCTCCCCCTCGGGGAGAAGGTGGCCCGAAGGGTCGGATGAGGGGGATGCACCCGTGAAAGTAACCGGCAATAGCGCGGCAAAACGCCCCCGAGCCGCCGCATGATCGCGCTCCTCTCCCGCCGCCTTGCCGGCTTGATCCTCACGCTTCTCGTCGTCTCGCTGCTGATCTTCGCGGTCATGGGCCTGCTGCCCGGCGATCCGGCGTCCATCATGCTGGGCACGTCGGCCTCGCCCGATACGCTGGCGGCGCTGCGGCATGAGCTGGGGCTCGATCAGCCACTGCTGGTCCGCTACATTCAGTGGCTGGGCGGCGTGTTCTCCGGCGATCTCGGCCAGTCCTATACCTATGGCGTCCCCGTCGCCGGCCTGATCCTGGAGCGCTTGGCCGTCACGCTGCCGCTGGCGCTGATGGCGGTCGCGCTCTCCGTCGCCATCGCCATCCCGCTCGGCGTTCTCGCCGCCTCGCATCGCGGCGGCCTTGTCGATACGATCGCGTCTGTCTTCTCCCAGATCAGCGTCGCGGTGCCGGCTTTCTGGGTCGCCCTGCTGCTGATCATCCTGTTCTCGACGACCCTCGGCCTGATGCCATCAGGCGGCTTTCCCGGCTGGAGCGCGGGCATCTGGCCGGCGGTCAAGGCGCTTTTGATGCCATCGCTCGCGCTGGCGTTGCCGCAGGCGGGCGTGCTCACCCGTGTCACGCGAACGGCGGTTCTGGAAACCCTGCACGAGGATTTCACCCGCACCGCCGTCGCCAAGGGCCTGTCGGCGCAAAGCGTGCTCTGGCGGCATTCGGTGCCGAACGCGCTCATCCCGGTCTTCACCATTCTCGGCCTGCAGTTCACCTTCCTCGTCGCCGGCGCGGTGCTGGTGGAGAACGTCTTCAACCTGCCGGGCCTCGGGCGGCTCGCTTACCAGGCGCTCTCGCAGCGCGACATCGTCGTCATGCAGGATGTGGTGCTGTTCTTCGCGGCGCTGGTCATCGTCATGAATTTCATCGTCGATCTCTCCTATCTCGCGATCGACCCCCGCTTGCGAAAAGGTGTGTAAGATGACGCCGATCGCATCCACGGCTCTAGCAACGCGCCGCAGGCGGCTTTCCCTCAGCCGGAGAGCGAACCTCATTACTGGCGCGACCGTCGTGACGTTTCTCGTCGCCGTGGCGCTGCTGTCGCTGGCGTGGACGCCTCTGCCACCGGCCAAGATGCAGATCATCCACAAGTTGCAGCCACCCTTCGCCTACGGCGTGCTCGGCACGGACCAGTTCGGCCGCGACGTTCTCTCCATGCTGATGGTCGGCTGCTGGAACTCGCTGTCAACAGCCATCATCGCGGTTGCTATTGGCGGCACCATCGGCTCCATCGTCGGCATTTCCGCAGCCGCCTTTCGCGGCCTGTTCGAAAGCCTCGTCATGCGCGCCTGCGATGTCATCTTCGCGCTGCCGCCGATCCTTTCGGCCATGGTGCTCGGAGCCTTCATCGGCCCCGGCCGCCTCACCGCGATTATCGCTATCGCGACCTTCATGGTCCCGGTCTTCGCGCGCATCACGCTGGCGACCGCGCTACAGGCCTGGAGCCGCGACTATGTGATGGCCGCCCGCGCCATCGGCAACAGCCGCTTCACCATCTCCATGCGCCACGTGCTGCCCAACATCATGAGCCAGATCATCGTCCACGCGACCATCCAGCTCGGCCTTGCGGTTCTGACGGAGGCGGGCCTCAGCTTCCTTGGGCTCGGCCTCGCCCCGCCGGCGCCGACTTGGGGCAGGATGCTCGCGGATGCGCAGACCTATCTGGCGCTCGCACCGTGGCTCGCCATCCTGCCGGGCCTTGCGATCGCGCTCACGGTATTCGGCTTCAACATGCTGGGCGATGGTCTCCGCGACCTGCTCGACCCGCGCGAGAGAAGCCGCAGGTAACAGATCGATAGGCCGGAAAGACAGGCGCATGACCGAAACAGACCTTACAATCCGCGAGCTGACGCAGCGCTTCTCCCGAAGGAGCCTCTCGCCGCTCGAATACTGGCTGGCTCTGGAAAAGCATATCGAGCGCTGGGAGCCCGCCATTTGCGCGCTCTACGCCTACGATCCCGAAGCCGCCCGCCGCCAGGCCGCCGCATCGACCGACCGGTGGATGAAGGGCGCGACGCTTGGCGTGCTCGACGGCATCCCCGTCACGCTCAAGGAGCTCATCGCCACCAAGGGCCAGCCCGTGCCGCTCGGAACCCGCGCCGTCGAGCTGAAGCCCGCCGCCGAAGACGCTCCCATTGCCGCGCGACTGCGTGAGGATGGCGCGGTGATCTTCGCCAAGACCACCTGCCCGGATTACGGCATGCTGTCATCAGGCCTGTCGAGCTTTCACCATCTCAGCCGCAATCCGTGGGACATCACGCAGAACCCGGGCGGCTCCAGTGCCGGCGCGTCTGCGGCTGCGGCAGCCGGCTATGGGCCGCTGCACATCGGCACCGATATTGGCGGCTCCGTGCGCCTGCCCGCCGGATGGACCGGTATCTTCGGCCTGAAGTCCAGCCATGGCCGCATCCCTGTCGATCCCTATTATGTCGGCCGCTGCGCCGGACCGATGACCCGCACCGTCGAGGACGCAGCCTTCTCGATGGCGACGCTGTCTCGTACCGATTGGCGCGACGGAACCGGATTGCCGGCGAACGACATCGACTGGATGGATCTCGATATCGACGTCAGAGGCATGAGGATCGGCCTGATGCTCGACGCCGGCTGCGGCCTTGCCGTGGAAGACGAGGTGAGGGCGGCCGTCGAGGCTGCCGCGAAACGCTTTGAAGAGAGGGGAGCGATTGTCGTCCCCGCGGCGCCGGTGCTCACCCGCGCCATGCTTGATGGTCTCGACAACTTCTGGCGCGCCCGCTTCTGGGGCGAAATCGAAGGCCTCAGCGAGGAGCGGCGGGAGAGCATCCTGCCCTATATCTACAGCTGGGCGAAAGGCGGCGCCGCCGTCAGCGGCGTCGAAGCGGTCAGGGGCTTCAACCAGACGATCGAGATGCGCAAGACCTGCGGCCGACTGTTCACCGAGGTCGACGCCGTGATCTCGCCGACCAATCCGATCGTCTCTTACCCCGCCGAATGGGCTTCGCCCACCAACGACCCGGCTCTGCCCTTCGAGCACATCTGCTTCACCGTGCCCTGGAACATGTCGGAGCAGCCGGCGTCGTCGATCAATTGCGGCTTCTCGAAATCAGGCCTGCCGATCGGCCTGCAGATCGTCGGCCCGCGCTTCGACGACATGCGCGTGCTCAGGCTGTCTAGGGCTTTCGAGGAGTGGACCGGCGGCGTTACGAATTGGCCGCAGCCACCTGTCAGGTGATCGGTCGGCGATAGCCGGTCGGCTGTTCGTAGAGCCAGCCGATCCGCTGAACGGCCTCTTCGAAGTTCTCGCGAACGACGGTCATGGTATGGCCGGTGGCGTGGATGATCGTTTCCGCATCCGCCATGATCGCCACATGGCCCTTCCAGAACACCAGATCACCGCGCCTAAGATCGCCGCGTTCGATGGGCTCGCCGAGGCTTGCGGCCTGCATGTCGGTATCGCGCGGCGCCGCCCGCCCGGTCATCAGCATCGACAACTGGACGAGACCGGAACAGTCGATCCCCAGTCCGGAACGTCCGCCCCAAAGATAGGGCGTTTCGAGAAACCGCGTGGCTATGTCGACGTAGTCGACGCCGTCGAGCGCACCGATCGGCTGCACATGCTTGGCGAAGATAGCCGTGCCGTCATCGAGCGTCATATAGTGGTTGCCGCGCGCCTCGGCCTCGCCGGATATTGCCACGCGGCTGCCCATCGAAAGCACGTCCTTATAGGGCTTGCGCAGTTCCGCCTCCTGGTAGAGGAACGTCCGCTGCACCGTCACGATATGCGTCGGCGCAGCGCCCGTCGTGTCGAGCGCGCTCTCCCTGATGTAACCGACATAGCCGTCGGACGAAGCCTTGATCCAGCACCAGCCGTCGGCGCGGTCGAACACGGTCACGTCCTCGCCCTGGATCAGTTCGGTGTCGATACCCTTGGAAAGATCAGGGACCGGCCGCAGTGCCGCCACCGGCACCGCCACGCGCGCAGGGTTCCCTTCCACGAAACGGGAAGCCTCCACCTTGCCCTGCAGGCCAGCCTCCGCGAGATCGGGGCGATAGGCGTTGAGACGGCGGTCGAGCATTGTCATGTCCATTGCTTTCAGAGTGGCAGCCGGCGTCCGTGATCGCGCACGAGGTCGCCGATCTTTTCCAGATAGAGCGCTCCGCCGATCGTCCGTTTGATCACGACATTACGCCTGTCGCGCTCGTCGCGCACCCGGTCCACGAGGCCCATCTCGCCCATCGTGTCCAGCGCCCGCGTGATCACCGGCTTGGTCACGTTCAGTTCGGCGGCGAGCCCGCGCACGGTATGCGGTGGCGGCACGAGATAGATATGCAGCAGGATCGCCATCTGGCGCAATGTCAAATCGCGCTCGTCGTGGCGCACCTGGTCGAGCGTCACGGCATGCCAGAGCCCCAGTGCCTGCGAGGCGGTCAGTTCGATCGGCACGGCCCCTCCGGATCATTACGTCGGCATTTCATTCTCCGGCAGTTGATCGCACCACGCAATGGGGCGGCAAATCTGCCGCCCCACAAGGTAAATAGGATTTTAATAAAATGCTTAGCGCAGGCTCTGGCGGATGTGGTGGTAGAGCGCCCGGATCGCCTGCGCCTCGCCGCCGCCCGGCGAATGCGGCCGTTCCGATGGCGCCCAGCCGTAGATGTCGAAATGCGCCCAGCTCCGGGTGTTGGTTACGAAGCGCTTGAGGAAGAGCGCTGCCGTGATCGCTCCCGCCATGCCGCCCGCCGGTGCGTTGGTGATATCGGCGAACTTGGCGCGGATATCCTTCTCATAGCCGGCATAGAGCGGCAGACGCCATAGCGGATCGTCGGTCTCCAGGCTCGCCTCGCCGAGATCCTGCGCCAGTTCCGCGTCGTCGGTGAAGAATGGCGGCAGGTCCGGGCCGAGCGCCACGCGCGCGGCACCCGTCAGCGTCGCCATGTCGATCATCAGGTCGGGCGCGTCCTCGTCGGCATAGGCGAGCGCATCTGCCAGAATGAGCCGGCCTTCGGCGTCGGTGTTGTCGATCTGGACGGTCAATCCCTTGCGGCTCTTGTAGATGTCGCCGGGGCGAAACGCGTTCGACGAGATCGAGTTCTCGACCACGGGGATGATGACGCGCAGGTCGACCTTGAGCTTCGCGTCCATGATCATCAGCGCCAGGCCCATGACATTGGCCGCACCACCCATGTCCTTCTTCATGAGAAGCATCGAGGAGGCAGGCTTGATATCGAGGCCGCCGGTGTCGAAGCACACGCCCTTGCCCACCAGCGTGATCTTGCGATGGCCCTTCTTGCCCCAGCGCATTTCAAGAAGCCGCGGCGCGTCGGCGCTGGCGCGACCGACGGTGTGGACGAGCGGGAAGTCCTTGCGCAGGTCCTCGCCGCTGACGACCGAGAATTCGGCCTTGTAGTGCGCGGCAAGCCCGCGAAACGCTGCTTCCAGCTCGTTCGGGCCCATGTCGTTGGTCGGCGTGTTGATCAGGTCGCGGGCGAGGAAGACGCCGGCAAGCTGGCGCTTGATGTCGGCGCCGTCGGCATCGCGCGGGATCATCAGCGTCGCCGTTGCCGGCTTGTCGGATTTGTAGCGGTCGAAGCGGTAGCTGCCCAGCCCGTAGCCGAGCGCCAGGCGGTTGGCTGTCAGCGGAGCCGTCTCGATATGCCAGTCGCCCGCCGGCAGCGATCGCGCCAGCTTGCCGGTGATGTAAGGCTGCTCGGACGGGTTGCCGCCGAGGCCGAACAGGGCGCCGCCGAGATGGCCTTCAGCCGTCGGGATGAGCAGCAGCGAGCCGCTTTCGGCCTTGTAGCCCGCCTTTTTCGCCCAATCGAGCGCGATCGGGTCGATGGTGCCGGTCTCGATATGCGCAGGCGTCACCGCGAAGATCGGAAGGGTCGAGCCGCCCTTGGTGTTGAATGGGGTCGGTCTCTCGATGAGCTGATAGGGGGCCATGACTGTCCTTCGGTGCTTCCTGGGAATCTGCTTTTTAACTCTCTGTTAGGGTTAACAGACTATTGCTGGAGTGAAGATTGCGTCAAAGCCTTTTCCCTGTTCCGCTTCAAGGTCAGGCGCCGATTTCGGATATCAGGGACGCACGATGTCTTGCTCGGAAAATAGCCTGTTCAAAACCCGCCTCCTGCCGGGCGCAGCCGCTGTGTTGGTTGTTCTTGCGCTCGCCGGCTGCTCGACCACCAAGGACCGGATGACCACCGGCTCGGTGCCGAAGCTCACCAAGCCGATCGAATCGATGGATGACAGCGAGCTGCGCGGCGCCACCGAGCGCGTCGGCCAGGCTTACGAAAAGAACCCCCGCGATCCCGTGAACGGTGTCAACTATGCCAACCTGCTGCGTATGTCGGGCAGGGATGCGCAGGCGCTCGCCGTCATGCAGCAGGTCGCCATCGCCAATCCCAGTGATCGCAACGTGCTCGCTGCCTATGGCAAGGCACAGGCCGCCGCCGGCCAGCTGCAGCAGGCGCTCGATACCATCGGCCGCGCCCAGACCCCTGATCGCCCCGATTGGAAGCTGGTCTCGGCCGAAGGCGCCATTCTCGATCAGCTCGGCCGCTCCAGCGATGCGCGCCAGCGTTATCGCGCAGCGCTCGATATCCAGCCGAACGAGCCGTCGATCCTTTCCAACCTCGGCATGTCCTATATCCTGACCGGAGACGTGCGCACCGCTGAAACCTATCTCCGCCAGGCCGCCGGGCAGCCGGGTGCCGATAGCCGCGTTCGGCAGAACCTGGCGCTCGCCGTCGGCCTGCAGGGACGCTTCCCCGAAGCCGAGCAGATTGCCCGCCGCGAACTCTCGCAGCAGCAGGCCGATGCCAATGTCGCCTACCTGCGCTCGATGCTGTCGCAGCAGAACTCCTGGCAAAAGCTTGCCGCCAAGGATAGCAACGGCGCCGCGACCGGCACGAACTGATTTCGATCAGCGACCGGTAACGCCGGAAACGACGAGTCGTAGCCCGAGCCCGGCCATGACGGCGCCGGCCGCCCGGTCGATCCAGGCCTTCGCCTTCAGATAAAGCCGGCGCGGATGCTGCGCCGAGAAAGCCAGCGCCACGATCGTGTACCAGCCGGCCTCGACCAGGAAAACGCCGATCGGGATCGCTATGAAGAGTTCGATCGGGATCGTCTTCGGCAGCAATGCCGCGAAGATGCTGGCATAGACCACGATGGTTTTCGGATTGCTGATCTGCGTCAGAAACGCCGTGGCGAAGCTTCGTGTGAGCGCGCTGCGGTCTGCCGCCGCCTTACCGATCTCGATCGGCTCGCTCGCCCCGCGCCAGATCTTGTATGCGATATAGGCAAGATAAATGCCGCCGGCGATCTTCAGCGCGATATAGAGCCAGCCGAACTGCGTGAGCAGCGCCGTCAATCCGGCGAGCGCCAGGATGCTGAAGCCGATCCCGCCGATCCCCATGCCGAGCGCGGCCGCAAGCCCGTCCATCCGCGACCGCGATATGGCGATCTTCGAAACCATGACGAAGCTCGGCCCAGGGCTCATGGCGCCCACGGACAAAGCGGCGATGATGCTCAGGAATACGCCCAGGGAAGACATTGCCGGCTCCGCGTTCATGAAAATGGGACAGGTTTTTTGTCCCACGCTTTTCCGCGATCGTCCACCGCAAAGGTGTGAGGCCTTTAGAACTTGTCGGAAACCTGGATGCCCGCCGGCCCGAGAATGGTGGCAACCAGCACCGGCAGGAAGAACAGGATCATCGGCACGGTGAGTTTCGGCGGCAGCGCCGCGGCCTTCTTTTCAGCTTCGTTCATGCGCTCGTCGCGGCCTTCCTGCGCTAGCACGCGCAGCGCCTGAGACACCGGCGTTCCGTAGCGGTCGGCCTGGATCAGCGCCTGCGTCACGGATTGCACGAGCGGGATCTGCGTGCGCGTGCCGAGATTTTCGAGCGCGACGCGACGGTCGGGCAGGAAGGAGAGCTCGGCTGTCGTCAGCACCATTTCTTCCGCCAGCGGCGGCGAGGCCTCGCCGAGCTCCTCCGAAACGCGGCGCATGCCGGCTTCGATCGAGATCCCCGATTCCACGCAGATCAGCATCAGGTCGAGCGCATCCGGCCAAGCACGCTTGATCGAATGCTGGCGCTTCGACATGCGGTTTGAAATGAAGATATTCGGTGCATAGAACCCGATATAGGCGACGCCGATGGTGATCAGGAGCCGGATCGGCGTCGGCTTGTCGGCCAGATGATCGAGGCCGAAGACCCAGAAGACCGCCAGTACGAAGAACACGAAGGGCAGGGTGAAGCGCGCGACGAGAAACATGTTCAGCGCGTTTTCCGAACGAAAGCCCGCCGCCTTGAGCTTGTTCATGGTGTTTTCGTCGACAAGCGCCTCGCGCAGGTTGAAGCGCTCGACGATCTGGCGAACGGATCGGTTGTTCTGCGTTCGCAGAGACGCCTTGTTGCCGCTGGCCTCGGCATTCATGCGGGCGCGCTCGCGGGCGCGGATCAGTTCCCGCTCCGTCGAGACCGCCTTCATCCGCTTGTTGAGATCGCCACGCTCGAAGAACGGCACCGCGATCGTGTAGAGGCTCGCGAACACGGCGACCGCCACCAGCACGGCGATCAGCATGGAAGGGTCTGTCAGACTGGCTGCGAGATCCGATGACAACGCACGTCCTCCGTTAGATGTCGAAATTGACCATGTTGCGCATGACGAAGATGCCGATCGACATCCACACCGCCGAGATCCCCATGATCAGATGGCCGCGCGGGTCGGTGAACAGCACCATCATGTACTCGGGTGAAGTGAGGTAGACGAGCGTCGCGACGACGAAGGGCAGCGAGCCGATGATCACGGCGGACGCCTTGGCTTCCATCGACAGCGCCTGCACCTTCGCCTTCATCTTCTTGCGGTCACGCAGCACCTTCGCCAGGTTGCCGATCGCCTCCGACAGATTGCCGCCCGCCTGCGATTGAATGGCGATGACGATGGCGAAGAAGCTGACTTCCTGCAGCGGCATGTGATTGACCATGCGGGCACAGGCATCCGGCATGCTGAGGCCGACCTGCTGCGATTCCACGACGCGGCGGAACTCGCTCTTGACAGGTTCCTTGCCTTCGTTGGCGATCAGCCGCACGGCGTCGTTCAGTGGGAGGCCCGATTTGATCGAGCGTACGATGACGTCGAGCGCATTCGGAAACTCGGTGAGAAACTTGTTCTGGCGCCGCTTGATGAGAAAGCCGAGAATCCAGCGCGGTAGTCCGAGACCCGCCACCACGGGAACGCCGAAGACCACCATGACCGGTGCATCGGCCAGGAACAGCACGAACATCAGGAACAGGGCAAAGAAAGCGCTGAAGGTGTAGAATTTCCGCGGCGTGATCGACAGGCCGGCCTGCGTCAGCCTCGATTTCAGCGTCAGCTTGCGCTTGGCGTTCTCCTGCTGCCGTTTTTCCAGGTCCTTGAGGTTGTCCTGCACCGATTTGCGGCGCTTGGACATTTCCTGCACACGGTCGCGTGCCGCTTTCACGCTCGCCTTGTCGACTTCGGCCGATGCCACGCGATTGACGCGGCTCGTCGCCTTCTTGTCGGTCTCGATGCGCGAGAACAGGATGCCGTAGCACACTGCGCCGGCGGCGACCGCGGCGAGCAGGATGATGGCCAGGACGATCGGATCGAAACCGAACATGTCAGAGGTCCTTCGACTTCGCTTCCATCTCGTCGAGTGCCGCGGCGAGACGCTTTTCCTCGTTGAAATAGCGGGCACGGTCCCAGAAATGCGGCTTGCCGATGCCGGTCGACTTGTGGCGTCCGATGAGCCGGCCGGAAGCGTCCTCGCCTTCGATCTCGTAGCGCATCAGGTCCTGGGTGATGATGACGTCGCCTTCCATGCCGATCACCTCGGTGATCTGCGTGATCCGGCGTGAGCCGTCGCGCAGGCGTGCGGCCTGGACGACGATGTCGACCGAGCTGGAAATGATCTCGCGGACGGTCTTGGCCGGCAGGGTGAAGCCGCCCATGGCAATCATCGATTCGATACGGCTCAGGCATTCGCGCGGTGAGTTCGAGTGGATCGTGCCCATCGAGCCGTCATGGCCGGTGTTCATCGCCTGCAGGAGGTCGAAGACCTCGGGTCCACGCACCTCGCCGACGATGATGCGTTCGGGACGCATACGCAGGCAGTTCTTGACGAGGTCGCGCATGGTGATCTCGCCTTCGCCTTCGATGTTTGGCGGGCGGGTTTCAAGGCGCACGACATGCGGCTGCTGCAGCTGCAGTTCGGCGGTGTCCTCGCAGGTGATGACGCGCTCGTCGCGGTCGATATAGTTGGTCAGGCAGTTCAGAAGCGTCGTCTTGCCCGAGCCGGTACCGCCGGAGATGACGACGTTGCAGCGCACGCGACCGATGATCTGCAAAAGCGTCGCGCCCTCGGGCGTGATCGCGCCGAAACGGACGAGCTGTTCGAGCGTCAGCTTGTCTTTCTTGAACTTGCGGATCGTCAACGCCGGACCGTCGATCGACAGCGGCGGCGCGATGACGTTGACGCGTGAGCCGTCGGGAAGGCGGGCGTCGCAGATCGGGCTGGATTCGTCGACACGGCGGCCGACCTGGCTCACGATGCGCTGGCAGATGGACAGCAGCTGCGAATTGTCGCGGAAGCGGATCTCGGATTCGATCGTCTTGCCGCCGACTTCGATGAAGGTTTGGCCTGCGCCGTTGACCATGATGTCGGCGATGTCGTCGCGCGCCAGGAGCGGCTCCAGCGGACCGTAACCGAGAACGTCGTTGCAGATATCCTCGAGCAGTTCTTCCTGCTCGGAGATCGACATCGCGTAGTTCTTGATGGTGATGATGTCGTTGACGATGTCGCGGATTTCCTCGCGCGCGCTTTCGGCATCGAGCTTGGCGAGCTGCGACAGGTCGATCGTGTCGATCAGCGCGGAAAAGACCTGCGCCTTCGTCTCGTAATATTCGTCGGTGCGAACCGGGCGCTTGCGCTGAGGCGTCTGCATCGGCGGCGGGGAAACCTGCTGGCGTACCGGTTCGCGCTGCGGCTCCACGAGAACCGCAGGCGCGGACGAGGATGGCGGCGTAACGGCCGGAGGCGGCGCTACCACGCCGCCTGTCTTGCCGAAGCTTTCATTTCCACGTTTTCCGAACATGCCTTATTCCAATCCAGTGCCGGGCGTCACTTGCGCTTCAGGAGGCCGAGCAGACCGCTCCGCTTGGCCTTCTTCACGGCGATGCGTCCCGTGACAATGTGCGATATCTGCGAGAATGTTTCGGCGGTGGGCGATTTCGAATCCATCTCCGAGATCATCCGGCCGCTGTTGGCCGCCGTTCCGAACAGGTTGCTGTCGAACGGGATGATGGCGATCGGCTCGAGCTCCAGCGGATCGCAGAACTCCGACGGGCCGATCTCCGGCCGCTTCGGCATTCCCACCTGGTTCAGCACCAGATGCGGCGGCCTGTCGTTCGGCCGCATCTTGCGCAGCGCGTCCATCATGTTCTTGGTGTTGCGCAGGTTTGCGAGATCCGGCGCCGCGCAGATCACCACCTCGTCGACGCCGGAGAGCACCGAGCGCGTCCACTCCGACCAGACATGCGGCACGTCGAGAACGGTGATCGGCGCGCTGCGCTGCAGCACTTCGAGGACCGGCTGGAAGGCATGCGCGTCGAAATCGTAGGACCGGTCGAGAAGCGAAGGCGCGGCCAAGAGCGACAGGTGCTCCGAGCACTTGGTGAGCAGGCGGTCGAGGAACATCTCGTCCAGGCGGTCGGGCGCGTAGACGGCTTCGGCTATGCCTTGGGTCGGGTCCTGGTCGAAGTCGATATTGGCGGTGCCATAGGGCAGGTCGAGGTCGGCCAGGATGGTTTCGGTCGAAAACAGGTTGGAAATGCCGAAGGCGCAGTTATGCGCGATGGTCGAGGAACCGACCCCACCCTTGGCGCCGATGAAGGCGACGCTGCGGCCGAGCGGCTCGGCGTCGGGATCGACGAAGATCGCAGCCATCGCCGCCATGATGTCAGGCATGGCGACCGGCTGGACGATATATTCGGAAATACCGTTGCGCATCAGTTCGCGATAGAGCGCGATGTCGTTGTAGTAACCGACGATGACGACCTTGGTGGAAGGATCGCAGACGGCGGCGAGCGGTGCCAGTTCGTTCAGCAGGTTGGCGGCATTGGCCTTGGTTTCGAGAATGATCAGGTTCGGCGTCGGCGCGCTGGAAAACATGTTGGCAGCGGCGCCGATGCCTCCATTGGTGACGCGCAGGCTGACCTTCGACATACGGCGGTCGTTGCCGCAGCGCTCCATCACGCGCTGCAGTTCCTCGCTCTCACAGAAGGCGTGCACCGAGATGCGGGGCAGGGGGCGCATGTTTTCGAGTTCCGCCATGCGCACTGCATCGTCGGCGTTCCTGAGCTCGCTGCTGTTCCCGATCTCGTATTCGACTGCACTCATCGTTTGGTCCTAACTCTGATCAAAAGGTGCTGGAGCCGGTAACGTCTTCGATCGTCGACGTTCTCTCACGGTATTCCTGGATGGCGGCGTTGCGGCGCGTCGCATCGATCGGTGTCATGCCGCGCGGCGCGACGAGATCTTCCGGATTGGCAATCTGGGCAGCCAGGTTGTTCTGCGTGGCGCAACCGAAATTGTAGTAATTCTGGTTGCTGAAATCGTTGATGATGTCCCGTGGCCACTGGCCGCACTGTGTCGTCATCGCCGTCGTGCCGGTGAAGGTCAGGCGGATGGGCGCCGCGTCGGTGGCGTTCAGCGTCACGTAGGAGCTGTTGATGATCTTCGAGCTGGCGATGCCGCGGGCCGAAAGCTCGGAGCGAATCTGACCGCGTAGCTGGCGAACCGCCGCGTTGTTCGGCGATCCCTCCGGCGCCAGGATGTAGACGGGGCCCGTCGCGCGCGACATGTAGGTCTGCGCGAAGCCGCGGATCATGTCGCGCTGTGCGATGTTGAGCCGCCGATCGGTGGAGGCGACCGGAATGTCGACCGACTGCTCGGCTTCGGTAACCACGATCGGGTGCCGCTGGCGATAGTCGTCGGGAATGCCGCCGGTCGTCAGGTTGTCGCGCGAGGCGCAACCCGAGAGCAGGGCGGTCGCAATTGCGGCCGCCGCCAGGATCGACTTGGAAAATCCGGTGTGATGCGATGTCATCTGCTTGTCCATCGACTGATCTCTGTGTTGTGCCATCGCCGTCTCGGCCCCTATCACTTGTAGATAAAACCGATGGAGCCGTGGAACTGCGCGTCTGCGACGGGCGTCTCGCGACCGCCATAGACCTTGTTGACTCGGTTCATCAGGAATGCGGAGGCATCGTTTTCGGGGCTGAAGTTATCATCCGGCCGGTTCAGCTGATTGCGAGCAACGGGGCGCACCAGATAGGGCGTCGCGATGATGACGAGTTCCGTCTCGTCGCGCTCGATCGATTTCTGCCGGAACAGCGTACCGAGCACGGGAATCTTGTTGACGCCGGGCGTACCGTTGGAAGTCTGCGAAACATTGTCGCGAATGAGGCCCGCAAGCGCGATCGAGCCGCCGGAAGGCAGTTCGACCGAGGTTTCAGCCGAGCGGCGCTGATAGGTCGGGATCGAACCCGACACGGAAGGCGCCGGCTCCGAGACGTTGGTCTTGATCTCGAGGCTGATGCGGCCGGAGGAAAGCACGACCGGTTTGAAGGCGAGGTTGATGCCGTAATTGTACGGCACGATCGTCGTGTTGCCGTCGTTGTCGGTGGTCGAATAGAGAACCTGGCCCCCGGAATTGAAGGTCGCTGCTTGCCCGGAGATGGCCGTCAGCGTCGGTTCTGCCAGCGTCTTCACCACTTTTGCCTGCTCGAGCGCGCTCAGATAGGTCGAGATGTCGTATTTGCCGATGCTGTTCTTGAAGAGCGCGGCGAGACCGCCGCCCAGCGTGGCGACTGTGCCGCTCGAGTTCGGAGCACCCAGCTGCGCAACCGTCAGGCCTGAGGAGTTCGAAACCAGATTGTCGAAGCCGATCTGTTTCAGCACCTCGCGGCGGACTTCCGCGATCGTCACCTTCAGCGTCACCTGGTCTTCGCCCTGGATCTGCAGCAGGTTGATGACCTGCGAAGTCTGGCGGTTCTCTGCAAACAGGGCCACGGCAGTGTCGCCGCCCTTGGCGCTAGCCGTTTCCGTGCGCGTCGTCGCCTCGCCGCCCTTCAGGAAGACCCCGGCGAGGTCGGCCGCCTGCGCGGCGTCCTGCGGCGTGCGCACCGTACCGGTCAATACGATGTTGTCGGAGACGATTTCGACGTTGATGTTGGAATCGGGAATGAAGCGCCGCAGGTTGGCCTGCAGGTTGGAGGTGTCGCGTTCGATGACGATGTCGAGGCTGACGATCTGCTGGCCGTCGGCGCCGAAGATGAAGATGTTCGTCTGGCCAACAGTCTTGCCGAAGAGATAGATGCGGCGCGAGGTGCGCGTCACGGCGTCCGCCATTTCAGGATCGGAAACGAGAATGTCATGCGCATCCTCGGGAAGGTCCACGACGATCGCCTTCTTCAGGCCGAGCTTGAGGCTGCGGTGCGCGCCGGGGCCCGATTGGGTGATGTTGACCATCCCGCCGCTTTCCGCAGCGTTTGCTGCCGTCACGCCCGTCGCCGCAACGAGAAAGCCCGGCACGATGCCGGTAAAGCCGATCGCAAAGGACAGGCAACCCGCCATCAGGGGCTGCATATGCCGCTTCAATGTGCCCATTCCCATATCCTTTACTCGGCTTTCGGCGCGTTGCTGTCGGTGACGATCGTCCCGGATTTGATGACCTGGACGATGGAGCTGCCGTTATCGCCGCTCAGAAGATAATCCGCCGCGCTGGTGTCCTGCTCCTGCGCATCGGCGACCGAGCGCAGAGCCAGCGTCAGGCGATCGGCCATCTGCTGCGCCACGGCCAGAACCTTGGTCTGGTCAGGCGTCAGTTCCAGTGTCGCCGTCGTGCCGACGACGGCCTTCGATCCGTCGTCCTTTTCCTCGATCTGCTGGTCGATCGCGAGAACGCGCACGTTGCTGAGCACGGTCTCGGTCAGATATTTTTCGCTGTCCTTCGCCTTGCGGACCATGGTCACGTCGACACGGTCGTTCGGCAGGATGAAGCCGCCGGCGCCGGTCGCGACCGAGATCTCGGTGGCGACGGCGCGCTTGCCCGTCGGCAGCAGCGACGACATGATACGGCTGCTGGCGTCGGCGATCTTTTCGGCGCGGATCGGCTCGCCCTCGAAGATCGGCAGTCGGACGACGGAACCCTGCAGGTCCTTCAGCGCATCCGGCTTGTCGGTCTCGGTAATGAAGCCCTGCACGACGCCGCCCTGCGGCCATGCCATCCAGTGGGCCGCCTTGTCGTCGAGCCGCGCGCCGACTGGCAGGTTGGCGCTCGATACCAGCACGTTGACCGTCGGTTCCTTTTCGACGACCGACTTCACCTGGGTCACGACCGAGCCACGGCCCGCGAGGCTCATGGCAAGCACGCCGGCAAGGCCGGC
This sequence comes from Rhizobium sp. S152, assembly GCF_030380735.1. GTDB lineage: Bacteria > Pseudomonadota > Alphaproteobacteria > Rhizobiales > Rhizobiaceae > Rhizobium. The sequence goes on from NZ_JAUDRZ010000009.1 coordinate 118,447, forward strand.
CGCTACGACAGCCACTCCAAGTATCAAAAGGCGCGCGGGTCTCATTGGTCGTTCCTCGGGGATTCGAGATATTCGACCCTGAGAATGGCGCGCAATTGGTGTAATTATGGTTAATAAATAGCTGCGTTTTTAAGTTAATGGAGACTTAAAGTCTTCATTTCAGCCCGTGCAGCGCCATCATGAAAAGAGAAGATGATGGAAAGGCAAGAAAACCGCCGATCGCGATTGCGATGCCGTAAGGTATCTTCTTTGCCGTCAGAATGGAATGCGGCACCGGCAGCCCGATAGCCATGATCGCATCCGCCTGCGACCGGATCATCAGGATGACAAGCGTCGCGGCGCCGCCGATAATGCCGACATAGGCCAGGAATTCGATCAGCGAGGGGTCGAGCCCAAACCATAGGGCGGTTGCGGCCAGCAGCTTGGCATCGCCGCCACCCATGACGTTCAGTGCGAACAGCACGAAGCAGACGGTGAAGACCGCGAGCGCGCCGGCGAGATGCGCCGAGATCGCCGCAAGCGGCATGCCGGCGAGCGGCGCGATGATGAGAAAGGCGAGCGAAATGATCACGGAGATCCGGTTCGGGATCGTCATCGTGAAGAGATCCGAGAATGCCGCGACCGCGAGGCACAGTGGCAAGATCACAAAGATGGCAGCTGCAATCATGGATCAAAGATCTCCATTAAGAATAAAAGGCACGCGAACGTGCCTTTGTATCGGATCAGGCTTTGCGCCTGATCCGATTGACATTCTCGAGGCAGATTAGTTGGCCGTCGATGCGGTCGTCATCTTGGTGCCAAGGTTGACGAAGACGGTGTTCAGCTTGCTGCCGAGAGTGGTTGCGCCGGTGATCAGCGCGACAGAGATGAGGGCGGCGATCAGGCCGTATTCAATTGCGGTTGCGCCGGATTCGTCCTTGAGAAAACGGCTTACAAGCTTGGTCATGGTAACTCCTAACTCCAGTTGATGTTCAGCACGTCCGCCAACTGTTTGCCGTTGATCGGATGGCTGCAATCTAGCCGGGCCCTCTTTCGATCGACTTAAAGAGTTGGGTTACTATTTCGTAAACGGCTTAAGGACCCCGTCGTGTGGTAAGTATCGACGCTGAAAAACCGCTAAAATTCGAGCGATAGTGCTGAGAGTAAGGCAGTAGAGAGCCTTGGAGTTGCTTTAAAACGTAACGGCGATGCTTTAAAATGATACGAACCCTGACGCAGCTATATCAAAATGGCGCGCCACCCGCCCGTATTGAGCCGATTGCCGCGAGATTAAAGCTTCGTTCACCATTTTTTCTCATGCTAGGGGCCGAATTCGAATTCATCCGCGAAAGAGAAACGATATGTCGTCGAGCGGCAAGAGGATTTTTCTGGCCAGCCTTGTCGCCGCCCTGGGCGTCGGGGGATCCGTTGCCGCGCAGGACCAGGGGATGCTGCGGGTCTATATGGACCAGGCGCGTGTCCTGAAGCTCGACCGACCGGTCAGCAAGGTCATCGTCGGCAACGCCAAGGTCGCGGACGCCACGGTTGCCGATTCCAAGACGATCGTATTGACGGGGCGGAGCTTCGGCACGACCAACCTTGTTCTCCTGGATGCCGATGGTAACGCCATCCTCGACGAAAGTATTCTCGTGTCGATCGACGAGGGAAATACTGTGCGGGTCTTCCGCCAGACGGAGCGGTCGGTTCTGTCCTGTACGCCCAATTGCGAGCAGCATAGTCAGCAGACGGGTGCAACGGCCAGCCCGTGACCGGCTCTCCTGAACGACAACCCCGCATTCGCGCATCCAATAAAATTCTGATCCAACCTGAAACGGAAAATCAACGATCACGCTTTAAAACTGCGTGATCGAAGCTGTTGGATGCGCCCATGACGGAAATGGATCAAGCAGCGGATGTTGCCCCCAAGCGTGAATGTGCACCGCGGCGGCGACTTGCCGCCTTTGCACGTTCCCGAGACGGATCGGCGGCGATCGAATTCGCCTTGCTTGCGATTCCTTACTTCCTTGTCATCTTCGCGATCATCGAGACCTTCGTCGCCTTCGCCGGCGAAATGCTGGTGTCGAATGCGGTCGATACCATGGGTCGCAGGATGCGAACCGGGCAGATCACGTCCACCAATACCGATCGCACCGCCTTCCGCACTGCCTTCTGCAACGAGATCTCGATTCTCATAAAGTGCTCGACGACGGAAGCCGCGACCCCGAATAAGCTGTTCATCGACGTACAGAAGTTCTCTACCTTCGCCAGCATCCCGACGACAATTCCGAAACTTACGACGGACCGCTACTCCGATCTCAAGATCGCGGATTTCAAGTATGATCCCGGCGGCTCCGGCACCATCAACATGGTGCGTGCCTATTATCGCTGGCAGATCATCACCGATCTCATCCGCCCCTATATCAGCAATATCCGCCCTGCCGACGGATCGGCCTCCTATTTCCTCATCGTGGCCACGACCGCGTTCCAGAACGAGCAATATTGATGGCGGTTCGCGGCGGCTTGAACAGACTGAAGACACTGGTCCGGCGCTTCGCTCACGATCGCGAAGGCGTCGGCGCGATCGAGTTCGCGATCCTCTTTCCGATCATGGTCATGCTCTATGTCGGCGCGGTCGAGATCACCGTCGGTCTCAGCGCCAGCAAGCGTGCGGCGCGCGCCGCCGGTACCATCGCCGACGTGGTTACCCAGCAGAAGTCCGTTACCAAAGCCTGGCTTGACGACATGCCCGCGGTCGCCAACGCCATATTCGTGCCCTACGTCACAACCGGGATGACCGTTAAGATCACCGGCATCACCATCGATTCCGGCGGCAATGCAAAGGTGCTGTGGTCGTGGGCGCAGGACAAGTCTCGCCCCTACGCCGTCAACTCGGCGGTGACGGTGCCTGCCGACATCAAGAAGGCGGACAGCTTCCTTGTTCGCGCCGAGCTCAGCTATCCCTACCAGCTGTTCCTGTTCACGCCGAGCCTCGGAAAGAATATCAGCACCATCAACATCAACCGCAGCTATTTCTATCGCCAGCGGCAGGACGAGAACGTCCCCTGCAGCGATTGCTGAGGGGAAGGCGAATTTGCCAAGCCGCGCTGGTCGCTATAAGGCTTGACGATTGACGGCCCGAGAGGCCGCTGCCGAGTTGCTGGGTGAAACATGCCGCGTGCGTTTCTTTTCGTTCTGGATTCCTTCGGCGTGGGGGGCGCTCCCGATGCCGCTGATTACGGCGACGAGGGTGCCGATACGCTCGGCCACATCGCCGAGTTCTGCGCGGCCGGCGCCGGCGATCGCGACGGCCTGCGCTCCGGACCGTTGAACTTGCCGAACCTGTCGGCGCTCGGCCTCCTTCATCTCGTCAAGAAAGCTTCCGGCCGTTTCCCGCTCGGTATGCCGGTGCCCGAGAAGGTCTATGCCATCCATGGCTCCGCCAATGAGGTCTCGCGCGGCAAGGACACGCCGTCGGGCCATTGGGAGATCGCCGCCGCGCCGGTCAGTTTCGATTGGGGCTACTTCCCGACCGAAGGCGATGCCTTTCCGCCGGAACTCGTCGAGGCGCTCTGCCGGGCGGCGGATGTGCCGGGTATCCTCGGCAATTGCCACGCTTCCGGCACGGATATCATCGCCCGCTACGGCGAGGAGCATATCCGCACCGGCAAGCCGATCTGCTACACCTCTTCGGATTCCGTATTCCAGGTAGCCGCCCACGAGACCCATTTCGGGCTCGACCGGCTGATGACTTTCTGCACGATCGCCCGCGCCCTGCTCGACCGCTACAATATCGGTCGCGTCATCGCTCGTCCCTTCGTCGGCGAGAAGCCCTCCAGCTTCGAGCGCACCGGCAACCGCCGCGACTTCTCTGTTCCGCCGCCGGAGGCCACATTGCTCGATCGCCTGGTCGAGGATGGCCGCAAGGTCCATGCGGTGGGCAAGATCGGCGATATCTTCGCCCACAAGGGGGTGTCGCGCGTCATCAAGGCCAACGGCAACATGGCGCTGATGGATGCTACGCTGGAAGCGATGGATGCGGCTGGGGACGGCGATCTCGTCTTCACCAATTTCGTCGATTTCGACATGGTCTACGGCCACCGCCGCGATGTGCCGGGCTATGCCGCGGCGCTCGAGGCCTTCGATGCGCGCCTTGCCGAGGTTGGCGGCAAGCTGAAGCCCGGCGACCTCGTCATCCTGACGGCCGACCACGGTTGCGACCCGACATGGCGCGGCACCGATCACACGCGCGAGCGCGTGCCGATCATCGCCTATGGCCCGGGCCTCGGATCCCGCGATATCGGCATCCGCGCAAGCTATGCCGATATCGGCGAAACTATCGCTCGGCATCTCAGAATTGCCCCCGGCAAGCATGGGAGGAGCTTCCTGTGACGTCGCATCTGAAGAAGGTCGAGCTTCACTGTCACCTCGAAGGGGCCGCCCCGCCGCGGCTGACGCTCGCCCAGGCCCGCAAGTACAACATCGATATCAGCGCCTGTCTCGACGGCGATACCTATATCTGGCACGACTTCGCCAGCTTTCTTCAGTGCTATGACAAGGTGTCGGAGGTCTACAAGACCGAGGATGACTATGCCCTCCTGACCGAGACCTATCTCGACGAGCTTGCCGATATCGGCACCATCTATAGCGAGCTCATCGTTTCGCCCGATCATGGCAAGCGCATCGGCCTCGGAGCGGACGCCTATATGTCGGGCGTTTGCGAGGGCATTCGCCGCGCCAAGGCGAAGACGGGCATCGAGGCGCGGCTGATCGTCACCGGCGAACGCCATTTCGGCCCCGAGAGCGTCATCGGCGCCGCCGAATACGCGGCCAGCGCCGGCAACCCGCTGATTACGGGCTTCAATCTCGCCGGCGAGGAACGCATGGGCCGCGTCGCCGATTACGCACGCGCCTTCGACATCGCCCGCGATGCCGGCTTGGGCCTCACCATCCATGCCGGGGAGGTTTGCGGCGCCTTCAGCGTGATTGACGCGCTCGATGTCGTGCGCCCCTCGCGCATCGGCCACGGCGTCCGCGCTATCGAGGATGCCGATCTGGTCCGCCGGCTCGCCGATCTCGGCACGGTGCTCGAGGTCTGTCCCGGCTCCAACATCGCGCTCGATGTCTTCCCGGGCTTCCAGTCGCACCCGCTGCGCAAACTCAAGGAAGCCGGCGTTCGCGTCACCATCAGCTCCGACGATCCGCCCTTCTTCCATACCTCGCTGAAGCGGGAATACGAGATCGCCGCCACGGAATTCGGTTTCAGCGATGCCGAGATCGACGACATGACGCGCACCGGCATCGAGGCGGCCTTCGTCGACGAGGCGACCCGGAAGGCGCTTCTGGCAAGGCTTTAGGCGACCGAGGGCTGGGGATGGCAGGTGCAAAACCGCCTGCGCTCTTGCGGAACCGGGGATTTCCGTGAAAGAAACGTCGGATAACAACAATTCAAGAAAGGGTTCGGCCATGGACGGCGTAACCGTTATCGATCATCCGCTTGTGCAGCACAAACTCACCATCATGCGGCGCAAAGAGACATCGACCGGGAGTTTCCGCCGCCTGCTGCGCGAAATCTCCACCCTGCTGTGTTACGAGGTGACGCGCGATCTCGAGCTGACGATGGCGACCATCGAGACGCCGATGCAGACGATGGAATCGCCGATCCTCGAAGGCAAGAAGCTGGTCTTCGTCTCGATCCTGCGCGCCGGCAACGGCCTGCTTGAAGGCATGCTGGAACTGGTGCCCTCGGCCCGCGTCTCGCATATCGGCATGTACCGCGATCACGATACGCTGCAGCCGGTCGAATATTACTTCAAGGCGCCGGAAGCGCTCGACGAGCGCCTGATGATCGTCGTCGATCCGATGCTGGCTACCGGCAATTCCTCGATCGCGGCCATCCACAAGCTCAAGGAACGCGGCGCCACGAACATCCGCTTTCTCTGCCTGCTGGCGGCACCTGAAGGCATTCGGAACTTCCAGGAAGCCCATCCCGACGTGAAGATCTACACGGCCTCAATCGACAGTCATCTCAACGAGAAGGGCTACATCATGCCCGGCCTCGGCGATGCCGGCGACCGCATGTACGGCACCAAGTAGTTAAACCTCTGTTAACCAGCGTGAATGAGTGCTGTGGCCCGGGCGATCGTTCCGGGCCTTTTGCTTTTCGCGATTAGGAAGTTTTCAGTAAATGTGGAGTAGCTGTTTAAATGGCCCCGCATGATGCGTGGTTTAGACAGGAAGGATTTCTGTTCCATGCTCGTGCGTACCGTCATATTCGCAAGCATCGCCGCGGTGTTTGCCACCCAATTGCCGTCGCTGCTCACCCGGGAAACAGCCCAACCGGCCGCGACCAACGTCTCCGCCAACTATGTCTTCCCCGCCACCGACCAGCCCAAGGCGTCGGGCGTCGCCGTCGGCAGCGGCAGCATGCGCCTTCAGGCCGATGCGCAGGGTCACTATTCCGGCGATTTCCGCATCAACGGCAAGTCGGTCCAGGGCATGATCGATACCGGCGCCACCTTCGTCGCGCTCAACGAAACGCTCGCGCGGCGCCTCGGCTATACGGCCAACCAGCTCGATTTCCGCTACGCCGTCAACACCGCCAACGGCCAGACCAAGGCGGCGCATGTGACGCTCGACCGCGTCGAGATTGGCGGCATCCGTGTGCGCGATGTCGAAGCCTTCGTGCTCAGGGACGATGCCCTGTCCTCCACGCTCGTCGGCATGAGCTTCCTGCAGAAGCTGGCCTCCTATTCGGTTGCGGACGGCGCTCTGAACCTCAAGCAGTAGGCTCGATATATCCCGGGATCACCGGCAGCAGCGGCGGTTCGCTGTCTTCGATCCGATAATTCGCCTGAAGCACCGCGGCGGCCGCATCCGCGCCTGCGTCGCTCGCCGCATGCACGAAGCCGATCGGATCGCCCCGCTCGACGCGCGTGCCGAGCGGCTTGAGGTCGGTGAAGCCGACGCGATGGTCGATCTTGTCCGCGGGATGCCGCCGCCCGCCGCCGAGTTCGATGACGGCGAGGCCGATCGCTCGGGTGTCGCAGGACGTCAGCCAGCCACCGCGGTCCGCCGTCACCGGCCGAACGACCGGCGCCGAGGACAGATAGGTATTCGGCTTGTCCATCAGATCAGCCGGCCCGCCGAGCATATGCACCATGCGCCCGAATATCTCCGCCGCCTTGCCGGATGACAGGGCCGCGGCAGCCTTCCGCTCTCCCTCCTCGCGGGAGGCGACCAGACCGGCTTGGCTGAGCATCGCGCCGGCGAAGGCGAGCACCACCGTCTCCAGCCGCGTGCCGGTCTTCCGCCCAGCCAGAAAATCGAGGCAGTTCCTGATTTCCACGACGTTGCCGGCCGCATCCGCCAGCGGCTGGTTCATGTCCGTGATCAGCGCCGCGGTCTTCACGCCCGCGCCGTTCGACACTTCGACTAATCCGCGCGCCAGAGCTTCTGCGTCGCCGGCATCGGACATGAACGCGCCGTTGCCGACCTTGACGTCGAGCACCAGCGTCTGCAGCCCGGCGGCGAGCTTCTTCGAGAGGATCGACGCAATGATCAGCGGTATCGAATCCACCGTCGCCGTCACGTCCCTGACGGCGTAGAGTTTGCCATCGGCGGGCGCCAGCGCCGCGGTCTGGCCGATGATGGCGCAGCCCGCTTCCTTCACCACTTTGCGGAACAGCGCGGCGTCCGGCGTAATTCCATAGCCTGGAATGGATTCCAGCTTGTCGAGCGTGCCACCGGTGTGGCCGAGGCCGCGACCCGATATCATCGGCACGGCGAGCCCGCAGCTTGCCGCGATCGGCGCCAGCATCAGCGAGACATTGTCGCCGACGCCGCCGGTCGAGTGCTTGTCGGCGATTGGCCGGTCGATATCGCGCCAGTCGAGCATGTTGCCCGAGCGCGCCATCGCAAGCGTCAGCGCCACGATCTCCTCGCGTACCATGCCCTTGAACCAGACGGCCATGGCAAAGGCACCGATCTGCCCCTCGGAAAGCTCGTTGGCGGCGAGTGCGGCAATGAACGCCTGGATCTCCTTGGCCGCAAGCGTCTCCCCGTTGCGCTTCCGGCGAATGATCTCCTGCGGGATCATGTTAGTAACTCGATGCCGCCGCCGCGGGCGTCGATTGCGTTCCCGACAGCACGGCCAGGATATCGTCGAGCAGGCCGGATGCGCCGAAGCGGAAGGTCGATGGCATCGCCCAGTCCGGCGTCATGATCGTCTCGGCGAGGCTGAGATAGAGTGCGGCGTCCGCGACCGAAGAGATGCCGCCCGCCGGCTTGAAGCCCACCTTGCGCCCGCTCTGCCGGATGGCGCGCAGCATGATATCGGCGGCTTCCAGTGTGGCGTTGACGGATACCTTGCCGGTGGAGGTCTTGATGAAGTCCGCCCCGGCCTCGATCGCCAGTTCCGAGGCGCGGCGGATCAGCGCCGCATCCCGGATTTCGCCGGTCTCCAGAATGACCTTCAACGTCACCGTTTCACCGCACTCGCCGCGAATGGCGGCCACCATGTCGCTCACAGCCTTGCCGCTGCCCGACATGAACTTGCGGTAGGGGATGACGAGATCGATCTCGTCGGCACCATCGGCAATCGCCTCGCGCGTTTCCGCCGCCACGTCGGCGATCTCCATGTCGCCGGAAGGAAAGTTCACCACGGTGGCGATCCGCACCTTATGGCCGTTGCCGAGAATGGAGCGCGCCTGGGCGACGAAGCGCGGCCAGATGCAGATGGCGGCAGCATTGCCGTAGGGCGTTTGCGCGCGGGCGCACAGCGCCTCGATCTGCGCTTCCGTGCAGTCGTCCTTGAGATTGGTCAGATCGAGAAGCGACAGCGCCACGGCGGCCGTCTCTTTCGCGGAATGCGTATTCATTATCGATGTCCTCCACCCGCGATCATCTCCTTGAGGATCGCGGCAAGACGGGCGCCACCGATCGGCGCCATGTCCTTGGTTTCGTCATGACTGAGTTCTGCCCCGGTCATCCCCGCCCCATAGTTGGTGATTACGGACGCCGCCGCAACCCTCATCCCGAGCATTCGCGCAATGATCACCTCCGGCACGGTCGACATGCCGACGGCATCGGCGCCGAGAATGCGCGCCATGCGGATCTCCGCCGGCGTCTCGAAGCTCGGGCCGGAGAACCACATGTAGACGCCCTGCGCGAGCTTGATGTCGAGCTTCTCAGCCGCCGCACGCATCGCCTGCGCCAGATCGCCGTCATAGGCGCTGGTCATGCCGACGAAGCGGCGGTCGCTGTCCTCGCCGATGAGCGGATTGATGCCGGAATAGTTGATGTGGTCGGTGATCTGCATCACCGAGCCGGGCTCGATCTCCTCGCGCAGAGACCCGGCCGAATTGGTGAGGATCAGCGCCTCGACGCCCAGCCCCTGCAGCACCTCGATCGGCAGCCGCATCGCATTGGCATCGCCCTTCTCGTAGAAATGCACCCGCCCGGACAACATGATGACCGGCACGTCGTTTAGACTACCGGCTACCACTTCGCCCGCATGGCCCGACACCGCGCTGACCGGAAAGCCCGGAATGTCGGCATAGGGGATGCGGACGGCATTCTCGAGTTCGCCGACCAGCGTTCCGAGCCCCGATCCGAGGATAATGCCGTAGCGCGGCGAAAGCCCGCCAAGCAGAGCCTTCAGGAGGTCGAGCGTCGGTTTCATCAAAGTTCCGTTTCGAAACTGAAGGGCAACAGCTCTTCCATCGTCATAGTCTTCTTCACGCCCGCTTCGTCGCAGAGATAGATCTTCGTCTCCTTGGAGGCGAATTCCGAGATCTTCTGGCGGCAGCCGCCGCAGGGCGGGCAGAGCGGCAGTTTCTCGGCGATCACGGCCATCTCGACGATCTTCTTTGCCCCGCCCATGATCATGGCGCTGATCGCCGTCGGCTCGGCGCACCAGCCCTGGGGGAAAGAAAGGTTCTCGATATTGGCGCCGGTATAGACCTTGCCATCCTCGGCGCGGATCGCAGCACCTACGGGGAATTTCGAGTAGGGCGCATGCGCGAATGCCATGGCGCCGCGGGCGGCTTCGAAGAGGTCGTGGGACATGATCTTAGCGCTCCTTGACATAGGGTGTGCCGCCGGCTTTCGGCGGGATGGCTTTGCCGATGAAACCCGCGAGCAGCACGCAGGTGAGGATATAGGGCAGGGCCTGGAATATCTGCACCGGCACTTCACCGATCCCCGGGATCGGCTTGCCCTGCATGAAGTTCCCAAGTGCGTCGAGGAATCCAAACAGCAGGCAGGCGAACATGACGGGTACCGGCTTCCACTTGGCGAAGACGAGTGCGGCGAGCGCGATATAGCCCTTACCGGCCGACATGTCCTTGATGAAGGCGGCCGACTGCGCGATCGCCAGATAGGTGCCGGAAAAACCGCAGAGAATGCCGGCGCAGATGACAGCGCGGTAGCGCAGCCAGCTGACCGAGATCCCGGCGGTATCGACCGCACCCGGATTTTCACCGACGGCGCGCAGACGAAGACCGAAGCGCGTGCGGTAGAGGATCCACCAGGAAAGCGGCACCGCCAGGAAGGCGAGGTAGGTCAGGATGTTGTTGCCGGAGATGACGTTGGCATAGAGCGGCCCGATCAACGGCACCTCGCGCATGGCATCTGCGCCCGGAAGCGTGATCGGCGTGAAACGCGCATCGCCGGCAAGCTGCGGCGTGCGCCCGCCCTGGCCGAACCAGGCCTGTCCGAGCACGATGGTGATCCCCGCCACGAAGAAGTTGATCGCGACGCCGGAGATGATCTGGTTGCCGCGGTTGGTAATCGAGGCAAAGCCGTGCACGAAGCTCAGCGCCACCGAGCAGACGATGCCGGCGCAAAGCCCCGCCCAGGCGGAATCAGTGAGATAGGCGACACAGGCGGCGGCGAAGGCCGAGCCCAGCATCTTGCCTTCAAGCCCGATGTCGAAGACGCCGGCGCGCTCGGAAAAGAGGCCTGCCAGCGCGGTGAAGATCAGCGGGATCGACAGGCGGATGGTGGAGCTCAGAACGCTGATGAAGATGTCATAAAATTCCATCGTCGCTCTCCTTACGCCCGCTTGAACTGTTGGTAGAGGCGCACCATCGCCGGCCGGTACATATACTCAAGCGCACCGGCAAACAGGATGACCAGACCCTGGATCACGAGGATCATCTCGCGGGTGATGTTGGGCATCTCGAACGAAATCCAGTCGCCACCCTGGTAGAGGATGCCGAACAGGATCGCCGAGAGCACGATGCCGACGGGATGGTTACGGCCCATCAGCGACACCGCGATGCCGACGAAGCCGGCGCCGCCGACGAACTCGACCTGCAGGCGGGCCGACGAGCCCATGACGGGGTTGAGCGCCATCATGCCCGCCAGCGCGCCCGAAAGCAGCATGGCGATGATGACGATGCGCGCATAGGGAATGCCGGCATAGGCCGCAGCACTCGGGCTGACGCCGAGCGTGCGCATCTCGAAGCCGAGCTTGGTGCGCCAGATCAGCAGCCAGACGAACCAGGCAGCCACCAGCGCGATGATGAACGAGACGTTGAACGGTGCCGCCCCCAGCTTGGCGCCGAACATGTCCATGATCCAGCCGAGCTTCGGCAGCTGGCCGCCTTCGAGGAAGGTGCGGGTCTCAGGCGCCATCTTGCCTGGCACAATCAGCACGTGGACCAAAAGGTACACCATCAGCGCCGCGCCGATATAGTTGAACATGATCGTGGTGATGACGATGTGGCTGCCGCGCTTGGCCTGCAGCCAGGCTGGAATGAAGGCCCAGGCCGCGCCGAACAGGCCGGCGCCGATGACCGCCACGGGCATGGTCACATACCACGGCACGAACTTGTCGAGCGCCAGCGCCACCAGCGCGCAGCCGAGGCCGCCGAGATAGGCCTGGCCCTCGGAGCCGATGTTGAACAGCCCGGCATGGATGGCGACCGCCACCGAAAGCCCGGTGAAGATGAAGCTGGTGGCGTAATACAGCGTAAAGCCAATGCCTTCACCGCTCCCGAGCGCGCCTTCGATCAGAAGCTGCAGCGCGCCGATCGGGCTCTCGCCGATCAGCCAGACGACGAAGCCTGATATCAGGAAGGCGGTCAGAAGATTCAGGATCGGGATGAGGCCGTAGTTGATCCAGCGGGGTAGGGGAATGGAAGCAGTGCTCATCAAGGCCTCACGCGGCAATGCCGGCCATCATCAGGCCGAGGGTCTGTTCACCGGCATCGGGCGTCTTCTCGCCAACGACGTGGCCGGCGAACATGACAAGGATACGGTCTGAAAGGGCGCGGATTTCGTCGAGCTCGACGGAGACGAGCAGGATCGCCTTGCCCGCGTCGCGCATCTCGATGATCCGGCGGTGGATGAATTCGATGGCGCCGATATCGACGCCGCGCGTCGGCTGGCCGATGATCAGCGCCGTCGGGTCGCGCTCGATCTCGCGGGCGACGACGATCTTCTGCTGGTTGCCGCCGGAGAAATTAGCGGTTTTCAGCCGCGGGTTCGGCGGCCGGATGTCGTATTTCTCGATCTTCTCCATCGCATCCTTGCGGATGGCGTCGAGATCGAGCAGCGGGCCCTTGCTGTATTCAGGGTTGCGGTGGTAGCCGAGCACCGCGTTCTCGTATTCCTCGAACTTCAGCACGAGGCCCATGTGGTGGCGGTCCTCGGGGATGTGCGCCAGCCCAAGCTCGCGCAGCCGCGCTGGGCTCGCCTTGTCGATCGTCTGGCCGTCGAGCAGGATCTCGCCGGAATGCGGCTTGCGGATGCCCGCGATCGCTTCCAGGAGCTCCGACTGCCCGTTGCCGGCAACCCCCGCCACGCCGACGATCTCGCCGGCCCTCACGTCGAACGAGACGTTGTCGACCATGACGACGCCGCGATCATCCTTCACCGTCAGGTTCTTCACCGACAGGATCACCTTGCCCGGATTGGCTTCGCCCTTCTGCACGCGCAGTAGCACGCGGCGGCCGACCATCAGCTCGGCCAGCTCCTCGACCGTCGTCTCGGCGGTCTTGCGGGTGGCCACCATTTCGCCGCGGCGCATGACCGACACCGTGTCGGTGATTGCCATGATCTCGCGCAGCTTGTGGGTGATCAGAATGACCGTTTTGCCCTGGTCGCGCAGCACTTTGAGGATGCGGAACAGGTGGTCGGCTTCAGCAGGCGTCAGCACGCCGGTGGGCTCGTCGAGAATGAGAATCTCGGCGCCGCGATACATGGCTTTGAGGATCTCGACGCGCTGCTGCAGGCCGACGGGGAGCTGCTCTATCAGCGCGTCCGGGTTGACCTCGAGGCCGTATTCCTTTTCCAGCCGCTTCAGCTCGGCGCGGGCCGATGCCACGCCGCGTGCCAGTAGCGCGCCGCCTTCGGCGCCGAGCATGATGTTCTCGAGCACCGTGAAATTGTCGACCAGCATGAAGTGCTGGTGCACCATGCCGATACCGGTTGCGATCGCCGTCTGGCTGTCCTTGATCGTCACGGCCTGGCCGTTGACCCGGATCTCGCCCTGGTCTGCGTGGTAGAAGCCGTAGATGATCGACATCAGTGTCGATTTCCCGGCACCGTTCTCCCCGATGATGCCGTGGATGGTTCCCTTGGCGACGGTCAGGTTGATGTCTTTGTTGGCGTGGACGGCACCGAATTTCTTGTCGATGCCCACAAGTTCGATAGCGGGCGTGTCAGTCACAGCAGGCTCCAGATACGAAAAGGGCGTATGGCGAAATCACCTCTCGCCATACGCCCAATTTCAGGCGCGGATCACTTCGGGCAGGCGTTGTCCGAGGTGTAGTCGTGCACCTTGACGGTTCCTGCGATGATGTCGGCCTTGGCCTTGTCGACGGCGGCCAGCATTTCAGGCGTGATCAGCGCCTTGTTGTTGTCGTCGATGGCAGCAGCGACGCCGTCTTCCTTGATGCCGAGAACCTGGGTGCCACCGGTGAACTTGTCAGCCTTGGCATCGGTGTAGGCGTTGTAGACGGCGAGGTCGACGCGCTTGACCATCGAGGTCAGCACCGAGCCCGGATGCAGGTGGTTCTGGTTGCTGTCGACGCCGATCGAGAACTTCTTGTTGTCGGCTGCCGTCTGCAGAACGCCGAGACCTGTTGCACCGGCTGCCGCGTAGATCACGTCGGCGCCCTGGTCGATCTGGTTCTTGGTGAGTTCGCCGCCGCGAACCGGGTCGTTCCAGGCTGCACCCGTGGTGCCGGTCATGTTTTGGAACACTTCCATCTTGGCGTTGGCCGCGCGCGCGCCCTGCTCGTAGCCGCACTCGAACTTGCGGATCAGCGGAATATCCATGCCGCCGACGAAGCCGACCTTGCCTGATTTCGACGCCATGCCGGCGAGAACGCCGACGAGGTACGAACCCTCTTCTTCCTTGTAGACGACAGAGCGGACATTCGGCTTGTCGACTACGGCGTCGACGATCACGAACTTGGTATCGGGGAATTCGGCTGCGACCTTCTCGATCGCCGAGGTCCAGGCGAAGGACACGGCGACAACAGGGTTGAAGCCGCGGCTCGCGAAGTTGCGGATGGCCTGCTCGCCCTGGGTGTCGCCGGTGGGTTCGAAGTCGCGATAGGCAATGCCGGTTTCTTTCTTGAACTTCTCGGCGCCGGTATAGGCAGCTTCGTTGAAGGACTTATCGAACTTTCCGCCGGTGCCGTAAACCAGTGCCGGCTTGACGTCGGCGGCAAGTGCCGTCGTGGACATCGCGGCCACGGCAAGGAGAGCGAGAAGGGATTTTTTCATGAGTTGCAGCCCTGTTGTTTCTATTTGTTTGGGTCCTCCCGCAAGCCTTGTTCAGGCATGTCTGCGGAACCACCGACCTCCCCCCGGAGGCCTGGCTTTGGGCATCCTTGCATGGCTCAAAAGAAAATTCACGAGAAATTTTTCGGGTGGTAAAAATTTGCCGGTTTTGCCGAAAAACAGCCCATACGGGTCGGTTTTTGCGCAAAATCACCGCAAAGTTGCGAATTTTATAGTCAACTGTAATGATTTTCGCACGCGGCTTCTACTTACGCGGCGAAGCGTCCAGCCACTGGCGGCTTCTTGTAGCCGATCATCCAGAGAAGTAACGAGAGGACCAGGAACACCACGAAGGCCGGCTGTAGCATCAGCCATTGCAGGGCCACCGTGTAGAAACCGGGATGGACGTAATAGGCCATCGACGACTGCAGGCTTTCCAGGGAACCGGGATTAAGATCCTGCCAGGCATCGCCCATCGGGGTGATCACCACGGCCGACGCCGCCACAGACTGGATGGAATCCACCGTCCCGGCAATTACCGCAACCGCCAGCGCGACAAGGCTGGCCAAACGCAAAAGGAAACGCATTGCTCACTCCGGTCCCTGATCCCGGCCCTCTTTAAGGGCAAACCGTCCCATTCCGTGCCCGGCGGAGTCAAGAGGCGGCTGCCGGTTGAAGCGCAATGGCGGTCTTTGGCGCACTTTTACCGGAAGAAGTCAAAAAACTGTTAGATTTAGGTTGATCGCGGAAAATTCATCGGTATATATCGCGCCGTTCCAACGATTTGCGTTTGACGATGCAAATCAGATAGCAGGACAGGTGGCCGAGTGGTTTAAGGCGCACGCCTGGAACGCGTGTGTGCGTGAAAGCGTACCGTGGGTTCGAATCCCACCTTGTCCGCCATTTTTTTCTTTTTTCAATTCCCGCACTGCTTTACCTCTGCTGTTTCGCCAACACGTACGGCGTGAAGTTGACCGCCGACGTCGAAAAGCGCGCGCAAGTTACTTTCTTTCACGCGTCACCAAAGTTTCATCCGGTGTTGGTGAATGCTTAACGTCATGAATGCTGTAAGCCCGCGACGAATTTAACCGGGGTGGGCTGTGACTCTTTTTTCAAATCTGAAAATCGCGCATCGGGTGATGCTGCTCGCGGTCATCGCGTTGGTCGGGATTGTCGCGATCTCGGCGATCTTCATAGGTCAGCGGCAGATTGAAACCGAATATCGGAAAGTCGCTGACGATCTCGCGCGGCAGCAGCGGGACGTCGCCGGCGCGCGCGATGATGTTCGCGATACGCTGCTGTGGGAGAAGGAATTTCTGCTGACGCGGCAGATCACCGCTGCCGACAATTTCGACAAGGCCTTTCGGAGTGCCGCGTCCGTGATCGATCGATTGAAAGCCGAGGGCAATAGCGAACAGGCCGCACGGCTGGACGCGCTGACGACAGCGCTACAGCGCTATGCGGAGGCCTTCGCCACCCTCGTCGCCAAGGACAAGAACCTCGGCCTGGATCAGTCTCAAGGCTTGGAAGGAGCGATGCGCGACGCCGTCCACTCGATCGAAAGTCAGCTCGAAGCGGTGACCGATGCCGAGTTGCGCGCCAGCATGCTGATGATGCGCCGCCACGAGAAGGATTTCATTCTTCGCCGCAACCCCGACTATCTGACCAAGCATGCGGCCGAAGTCGCCAATTTTACGGAGCTCATGAAAAAGGCCTTCCGTCCAGGCGCCCAGCGCATGCGCGCCGCCGAAGCCCTTTCCGTCTACCAGAACGCGTTTCGCCTTTATGGCGAAGGCACGCTTCAGGAAGCTGCGGCGCGCGACGCTGTCAACACGGCTTACGCGGCCGTCCAGCCGATCCTGTCCGAAACGATCGAAAGCTACCAGGCGGCCGAAGCCGCCACACTGGCCGAGAACGAGAGAGTGGGCCAACGCAACATTACAATCGTGATCGGGCTGATCGCGGCGGCGATGACGATCATTCTTTTCAGCGTGTGGCTGATCGGTCGCTCGATCAGTGCTCCGGTCCTTCGCATCACCGCCGCGATGCGCCGTCTCGCGGACGGCGATACCGCAAGCCCCGCGCCCGGCGCGACGAGGCGCGACGAGGTGGGGGCGATGGCGAAGGCGCTTGAAGTCTTTCGGCAGGCGGCGATCGCGTCGGCGGCCCTGGAAGCGGAAGCGGCAACCGTGCGCAGGGACGCGGAGGCGGCTCGGATCAGGATACAGGAGGAGGCCGAGCTGCTTGCGAGAGAGCGGCTTCTTCAGGCAACCGGCGATCTCGGGCAGGGGTTGAAGCGCATGGCCGCGGGCGACCTTTCCTTCCAGCTTGCCCAACCTTTCGCCACCGACTTCGAAAGCCTTCGTGGTGATCTCAACGCAACGCTGGAGCAGTTGGCGGGTGTGATGGCCGATATTACCCAGTCCAGCCATTCCATCGACAACGGCACCCGGGAGATCAGCAGCGGCGCAAATGAGCTGGCCCAGCGAACGGAACGCCAGGCCGCGTCGCTGGAGCAGACGGCGGCAGCGCTCGAGGAGATCACGGCGAACGTGTCGAGCGCCGCCCGCCGCGTCGAGGACGCCCAAAGGGTTGCCCGCGAGGCAAATGACAGTGCCTCCAGGGGCGCGGCTCTTGTCGATGAAGCTGTGGTTGCGATGGAGCGCATAGAGGCCTCTTCCGGGCGGATCGCGACGATCACCGCCACCATCGATCAGATCGCCTTCCAGACCAATCTCCTTGCCTTGAACGCCGGCGTGGAAGCGGCGCGCGCGGGTGAAGCCGGCCGCGGTTTCGCTGTGGTCGCCCATGAAGTCAGGGAACTTGCCCAGCGGTCCGCCAATGCCGCCCGGGAAATCAAAATCCTGATCGAGGAATCGGCCAGCGAAGTGGAGGAAGGCGTGCGCGCGGTCAGGGACACGGGCACGGCGCTCCATGGCATCAGCGGATATGTCGTGGTCATGAACCAGCATATGGAAGCGATCGCATTGTCTACGCGCGAACAACGGGTCGGTTTGGTGGAGATCAACACGGCGGTAAACGGTATGGACCAGGATACGCAGCAGAACGCGGCCATGGTCGAGGAGAGCAACGCCGCATCCGCAGTGCTTGCGGGCGAGGCCACGCGCTTGCGCGAACTGCTGTCCGTGTTCCGCATTCAGGCCGACAGCCGGATCGGGCGCCAGGCAATACGCCGCGTGGCCTGAGATAGGCGCCCGCGTCGGCTTGTTTCAAATGCGTGAAAGCTTGAAGAAAGGGTCCGACAGCCACTCGGCTGCCGGACTTGTCAGCTGACGCACCTAATTGCAGACGCGAACCGTCTCGACGTGATAGCCATTGTCATAGCTGTTTTGAACGTCGCGGTCTTCGTACCAGCAGCGAGGACGCGGAGGCGGCGGATCAATATAGCGGGGGCCCGGATCAGCGAGCGCGCCGCCGACCAGTCCGCCGACCACACCTGCGGCCACGCCACCGGCAATAGCCCGCCCGGTATCGTCATGGTGATGGTCGCGGGCGACTGCGGGGCTCAGGGACGCTCCCAGAACGACCGTCGCTGCGATTATGGCTCCAATAGCTTTTCTCATCGGACTGCTCCTTTCGAAAGCCTATTGGAACTCAACGTCGGAGCGTCGATTTGGTTCGATGCATATGGTCGGCCAGGACAGCGCTTTCAGCGTCCGTTCGATCCAAGCCGCGCCATGACCTCGTCCGGCACCCCATAGCGCTGGACGAAATCTCGACCATTGCGCAAGCCGCATATTTCCCGTTGCACGAAGAGCTCCCAAACCGCATCCGTCGCCTTGCGCAGCAACTGGTCGCGATGCTCGGCGCTGTCCTTGCCGGACTCCCAGGCTTTCAGCTCCGCGAGCGCTGCCTCGGCTTTGAGCCCGCTGCGCCCGAGCGAGTTTGCCCGCTCTGCGTTGAGCTCGTATTCGAGAACATTGAAACCGTTTTCGACGGAAGCCGGATGCGTCAACGATTGCGGTGGACGAAAACTCACGAAGCACTCCCACGATGACATGGCAGGGATCACCCCGCCCGCGCCGGGCCGAAGCCGGCGGCACTCGGAAGATGTAAGCGTTTGCTCACGCCAGTCCAGAGATTGAACGCGTCCGAGTTTTTCAGGCGATCGCCAGACGGCGGCGTCCGGAGAGCGCGCGAATGCAGGCGAGCGCGCCGAGAATGACTGGCAGGCATACGAGATAGGCCGTCCGAATGCCGAGCTGCTCCGCCACCACACCGAGCAGCGGCGGTGCCAGGAAGAAGACGACGAACGACATCTGCCCGAGCGCCGCGACGTTCAGATGAGAGGCCCGGTCGGTACGCTGCGCCGCCGCGGAAACCGCAAGCGGATAGACGGCGCTGCACCCGCCGCCCATCAGCGCGAAACCCAGGAGGGCGACATACTGATGCGGCGCGAGCCATACCGCGCAAAGCCCGACGGCCGATACGACCAGCAGGGTGAATGCCACGGCGCGGGGCCCGAAGCGATCGACGAACGGATCGGCGAAGATACGCGTCAGGGCCATGAAGAAGGTGAAGAGTGTCAGGCCCATCCCGCCCACGAAGGGCTCCGAATGGAAGACGTCGCGCATGTAGATCGCCGACCAGTCGATACCCGCGCCCTCGACCAGGAAGGCGGCGATGCCGATGACGCAAAGCGGCAGAAGCGCCATCGTCGGCAGCGCGATCCGGCCCGTTTCCGTGTGCTCAAGCGTTGGTCGTGCCGGCGCATTTCGCATTCCCGCGATGACAAGGCTTCCGACGATGAGCACGAAGGCAAACGTCAGGCCGAGATGGACCTGCATCGGCACGCCTGCCTGCCGGACAGCCGCCGACACAAGCGCGGTGACGAAAAAGCCGAGGCTCCAGAAGCCGTGAGCACGGTTCATCACTCCGCGGCCAAGTTGCGCCTCGATGCGGTCGATTTCCACATTGAGGTTGATTTCCAGTGCACCCGCCAGCAGGCCCTCGCACAGCAGAATGCCGAACACCAGCGGGGCCGCGCTCATCCAGGGGACCAGGGCAAGCAGCGCGGAGGTACCGAGCACGGTGATGAAGGCGGTGGTTCGCGCGCCGAGCCGATCCACGATGGGAGACGCGAAGGTCAGGGAGATCAGCGCACCGATCGCCGCACCGATCAGCGTCAACCCCAACTCGGATTTGTTGACCTGCAGCGCATCCTGGATGTCGGGCAGCCGCGACAGCATGGCGCCCATGGAGACGGCGAAAAGGAAAAAGCAGACGTAAATCCGCTGCTGCGGTCCGATATGCATGGGGACTCCGGAAACGGATCGGGTGGGAGGCCATCTCTTACATGAACCAATCGTCCGCAACAATCTCGTGGTTCGTTGGACGTCGCCCGGATGGAGGGCCGCGGGATAACCGATATGTCCTGGGCCTAGGACATGCCGCCGTGGGAGACCGCGCGTTGGGTTCTGGTTTTCAGTCTTCGGTAAAGCGCCGCCGCCTGCCTCAGGCCGTACACGTCGTCCCACCATTGCGTCGTGATATCGCTTCGTGACGAGCGCTGAAAGCAGGCATCGGGGCTCGCGATCAGGGTTGTCAGGTTGAGATCCCTTCGCGCCCAGCTGTATGAGCCGTCCACGGGCATGGGGCCGCCATGCGGATCGCCGTCGGGCCGGCCAAGCTGTGCCTCGAAATAGGCGCGCAGGTCAGCGACTTTCGAACCTTTGATCGCGATGAAGTGGCTGCATCCGATGCCGTCTTGCGGCTCCACCCGCATGAGCCCCGTTGCCGATGGCAATACAGGTGTGTCCAGGCGCCCGCCCCCGTAGAACAAATCCCAATCTTCGCGAGCAAGAACATCGACAATATGAGAGAAGCGGTTTGCAAATCCCGGTGCGAAGCTGGCGTCGTCCTCAAGGATCAGCAGACGTTCGGCGCCTTCTTTTTCCACTTGCCGCAATATCCCGAGGTGGCTGAGGAAGCAGCCCCTAACCCCGATGCTTTCAAAAGGACCCCTGTCATCCGGCTTCACCGCATCGAACCATCGGACTGTCGATGGCGCGAAGCCGATTGCCGAGAATTCCTGGAGAAGTTCGCTACGCCTGTCAGGCCGTGAAGGGAGATTGATGACGAATATCTTGTCGAAGTAGTTCAAGGGATGCGATTGCATTCGGCATCTTTCCACGATGCATAGGAGATTGTGGAAGAAATGTAATCCCCAGGGGCTCGGGAAGCAATCAACCCGAACGCACCCTTACGGTGAGCGGGAACGGCACCTTCTACATCTTTAAGACAATGAACGGTCGCCAAGGATCAGACCAGGACGGCTTGCTCCGTCCGATCCTCGCTGCCGAAGAACTTCAGGTAGCGCTCGACTTCGGCTGGCTCGCCGGTCGCCTTCTGCGGGTTGTCGGAGAGCTTTACGGCGGGTCGGCCGTTGGCGTCTATGACCTTGCAGACGACCGAGATCGGGTTGAGCCCCGATATTTCCGTCGGTGCGCACCCGGCGAAATCGTTCGTCAGGTTGGTGCCCCAGCCGAAGCTCATCCGCACGCGACCTTCGAAATGCTTGTAGGTGTCGATGATGGCATCGACGTCGAGGCCGTCGGAAAAGATCAGGAGCTTTTGGCGCGGGTCGCGGCCCATCTTCTTCCACCATTCGATGATCTTCTCGCCGCCCTCGATCGGCGGTGCGCTGTCGGGGCGGAAGCCCGTCCAGTCGGCCACCCATTCCGGCGCGTCGCGAAGGAAGGCGGCGGTGCCGAAGGCATCCGGCAGCACGATCAGAAGGTTTCCGCCATAGAGCTTGTTCCAGTCGCGTAGCACCTTGTAGGGCGCGTTGTGCAGTTCCTCGTCGGTCTTTGCCAGCGCCGCCGCCACCATCGGCAGCTCATGCGCATTGGTTCCAACGGCTTCCAGGTCGCTGTCCATCGCGAGCAGCACGTTGCTGGTGCCGGTAAAGGCCGGGCCGATGCCTTCCTTCAGTGCTTCCACGCACCAGCGCTGCCACAGGAAGCTATGTCGGCGCCGCGTTCCGAAATCCGAGATGCGAAGGCCCGGCATCTCGCGCAGCCGCTCCACCTTGGACCACATCTTCGCCTTGGCGCGCGCATAGAGAACGTCGAGCGTGAACGGCCCGAGCGCCCGCATGGCGGAACGCGATCGGAGCTCGTTGATGATCGCCAGCGCGGGGATCTCCCACATCGTGGTTTCCTTCCACGACCCGTGGAAATCCAGCACATATTGTCCGTCGCGCTTGGAAAGCTCGTATTCCGGCAGCTGGAAGTGCGAGAACCAGGCAAGGAATTCGGGCTCGAAGATCTGCGCGCGGCCGTAGAAGCTGTTACCCGCCAGCCAGATCATCTCTTTTTTGGAAAGACGCAGTGAGCGCGCGTGATCGAGCTGCGCGCGCAATTCCCCCTCGTCGATTTCGTCGGCCAGGCGCACGCGCTTGGTGCGGTTGATCACGGTGAAGGTGGCATCGACGTCGGGATAGAGCTTCCAGATCATCTGCAGCATCAGGAGCTTGTAGAAATCCGTGTCGATCAGGCTGCGAACGATCGGATCGAGCTTCCAGGCGTGATTGTAGACGCGTCGTGCGATATCGGTCTTGGCCATCAAATTCACCCATCCCCACCGGTCGGGTGCCGCCATGCGCCGGCGCACGGAGACCGGCTCGTGCGCCTTCTTATCGAAAAATCAGGCGGCAAAGTCCAGCGCAAATGCCGGCGCATGGAAAAGCACCCTGCCGCTGGGTGCGGCGGGTGCTGTCTGATCGGTATTGCCGGTTGCCTCTTATGGCTTGGCGGCAGGCGCGGGCTGGTTCGTGCTCGGCGGTTCCGTCGGCACCGCGTTGCCGTTCTCGACCGAGGGCGGCGTTGTCGCAGGAGCCGGTTGCTGTGACTGCATTTCCTGGCCGGGCTGCTGCGGCGCGACCTCGTCCGCCTCCCGCTGCCCCCAGATTTCGACCGGAATCCACACCACGAAGGCGAGAACGAGTGCCACGATCAGGAGCGTCAGAATTCGCCGACCGGTGCGCCCCTGTTTCGCCTTGACCGGCGAAATCTCCTCCTCGACGTGCATCTTGCCGTCGGATTTCTCCCAGCGGGTTTGCATCTGCTGAGCCATGCGTGTCTCCTTCAGAAATGACGCCAGCCGGGACCGGCAAGCTCAAAGCTTCCGAAAACTAACGAACTGAATGCTCTATGGTTCCAACCGGTTCAGTAGCCGGCCATCCTGTTAACGACGAACTGCAAAGGCTCGCCGTTTTCGAAACGCGCGATCTGCCGCTCGACATGACGAAACAGCGCCGTTTCCTCCGAGGAGGCGGCATTGTGCGGCGAAATGAAGACGTTATCGAGATCCCATAGCGGGCTATCTTCCGGCAGGGGTTCGACCTCGAACACGTCGAGCGAGGCGCCGCCAAGCACGCCACCCTCGATCGCCGAAAAGATGTCCGCCTGCACTTGGCTCTTTCCCCGACCGGCATTGATGAACACGGGCTTTCCGAGCGCACCGCCCTGGCGCAGCCGGGCAAACAGCCGCTCATTATAAAAGCCGGTCGTCTCCGGCGTCAGCGGCAGCAGCCCGACGAGGATATCGGTCTTCGAAAGAAATGTGTCGAGATCACCGGCGTCGAACGTCTCGACGCCCTCGATCTCCTTGCGGCTTCGCGACCAGCCGATGACGTTGAAGCCCATGATCTTCAGCTTGCGCACCGCGTCCTGGCCCAGCACGCCAAGACCCATGACGCCGACGGTGATTTCGGAAGCCTCGGGCGGGATCATATCGCCCCAGCGATGCTGGCGATGGTGACGTTCGTGCGCGGTCTGCTGGCGCAAGTGCATCAGGCACTGCATCACCACCCACTCGCTCATTCGCGTCGTCAGGCTGTGGTCGACGAAGCGCACGATCGGCACGTCGGGAAGGCCGGGCAGGTTCATGAAACTGTCGACGCCCGCGCCGCCCGAGAAGATCACCTTCAGATTTGGCGCCCGCTCGAACAGATCCGCATCTGGCTTCCACAGCAATGCATAGTCGAGGTCGGAAAGATCCACGCTCTTTGTGCCGGGATCGGCCAGATTGACGCTGCCTCGGTCGAGAAAGGCGGTCTTGAGGATACGCGCGACGGTATCGGCATTGAACTTGAGATCGACGAGAATGGGGGCTGGCATGGTGTCTGGGCTCTGATGTCGTTAGTGCTGCACTGCGGGCGTCGGCCGCGCCTCGATGTTGAAGGCGGCCGCCATCAGTGCTTTCGTATAGTCGTCCTTTGGCGCGCGGAAGATATCGGCCGATGGCCCCTGCTCCACCACCTTGCCGAAGCGCATGACGATCACCTCGTTCGCCAGCGCCTTCACCACCTTGAGATCGTGGCTGATGAAGAGATAGGCGAGGTCGTGCTTTTGCTGCAGGTCGCGCAGGAGGTCGACCACTTGCGCCTGCACGCTCATGTCGAGCGCCGATGTAGGCTCGTCGAGCATCACGAAGCGCGGCTTCAGCACCATGGCGCGGGCGATCGCGATACGCTGCCGCTGGCCGCCGGAGAATTCGTGCGGATAGCGCCAGCGGGTGGCGGGGTCGAGCCCCACTTCCTCCAGCGCCCAGCAGACGCGCCGGTCGCGCTCCTCGTAGGAAAGCCCGCGCTCGTGCACCTTCAGCCCCTCAGCGATGATATCGCCCACCGACATGCGCGGGCTGAGCGAGCCGTAAGGATCCTGGAACACCACCTGCAGCTGGTTGCGTAGCGGCCGCATCTCTGTAAATGAATAGCTCGCTATATCCTTGCCGACGAAGCTGATCCGCCCCTCGGACGAGATCAGCCGGGTCAAGGCCAGCCCGAGCGTCGTCTTGCCCGATCCGGATTCGCCGACCACGCCCAGCGTCTGCCCGGCGCGTAGCGAAAGATCGATCCCATCGACCGCTTTCACGTGATCCACCACCTTGCGCATCAATCCTGCCTTGATCGGGAACCAGACCTTGATATCCGATCCCTGCATGACGATCGGCTTGGAACTGTCGGCAAGCGGTGGCTCGCCTCGCGGCTCCGACGCCAGCAGATGGCGCGTATACTCATGCTGCGGGTTGCTGAAGACCTCCTCGACCGTGCCGGTCTCGACGATCTTGCCCTTGGTCATCACGCAGACCCGGTCCGCGAACTTGCGCACGATGCCGAGGTCGTGGGTGATGAACAGCATCGACATCCCATGCTGGCCCTTCAGCTGCCGCAAGAGCTCGAGGATCTGCGCCTGCACGGTGACGTCGAGCGCCGTCGTCGGCTCGTCGGCGATCAGCAGTTCCGGCCGGTTGGCGAGCGCCATGGCAATCATCACGCGCTGCCGCTGCCCGCCTGACAGCTCATGAGGATAGGCCTTCAGCCGCTTCTCCGGCTCGCGGATCCCCACTTGGTTCAAGAGCTCAAGTACCCGCGTGCGCGCCGCCTGACCCTTCAGGCCCTGGTGCAGCTCGAGGATCTCGGCGATCTGCTTCTCGATATTGTGCAGCGGATTGAGCGAGGTCATCGGCTCCTGAAAGATCATCGTAATGTCGTTGCCGCGCACCTCGCGCAGCGCCTTGTCGGATGCCTTGAGCAGGTCCTTGCCCTTGAACAGGATTTCGCCCGAGGGATGGCTGGCCGAGGGGTAGGGCAGCAGCCGCAGGATCGAATTGGCCGACACCGATTTCCCCGAGCCGGACTCTCCTACCAGCGCCACCACCTCGCCCTTGGCGACGTCGAAGGAAATGCCATCCACAGCCACGGATGTCGCGCCGCCCTGATGGAAGGCGACGGATAGATTGCGGACGGACAGCAAGGGTTCGGACATCAGGACAGGCTCTCGATCAGGGAGGTCAGGGTGGCGTCGTCGGGGCGGAGAACAACAAGAGGAGCAGCGGCCGCATCTTCCGGCAAGCTGTATGGCCCGCGGATGCCCAGATCGGCGCTCAGAAAATGCGAGCAGCCGGTTTGCAAGGCCGTCGCTATGTGAATCGCGTCAGGCAGCTTCAGATTGCCGCTCCCTGCACACATCATTGCCGCATAGCGAAGAATTGTCCGGTCCACCGGCAAAACGCTTAGCCACTCGCTGGTTTTCAGCATGTCATCGTAAACCGCCAAGGCTTCGTCATCTTTCGCCTTATAGGGTTTCACGATCAGTTCGGAATACGTCAATTCGCTGGTAGAAAAATAAGGTTCTGATTGTTTATCCCGCGCCAACATAAGCAGGGTCTCGAGCTGTCGGGTCGCGGGGCCACCTTCGAATAGGTCGATGAAGATATTCGTATCTAAATATAGATGCGGCGGCGGGTTCATTCATCGTCCCATTCGTCACGCAAAGCCCGGATGCGCGCAACGGCCTCTTCCGTAGTGACGCCTTCTGGGTGGTGCCTCTGATATTCCCGAATTCTTTTAATAAGCTCGGCCGCGGTCATCGGCTTTCGAGGTTCGTCTTGGAACTCGCTTAGGCCAGGGTAAAGGTTGCGATCGAGGCTGGTTTTTCCCTCAACCTCAACGACAATACGCACCGTCGCCACATCCCCCAACCCCTCCCTGAGATCCTCGGGAAGGTTGGCGACAGGATAATGATCACGCACAATCTTGTTCATGACGGCCACGCTCCAAAAGCTGCAACGCCAGCAACTCTACCCGCAAACCCCTGCCATGACGAGGCCGCCCTCATCCGAAGGTCTTTCTCGGATCGAACGCATCGCGCACCGCCTCGCCGATGAAGATCAACAGCGACAGCATGATCGACATCGCGAAGAAGGCGGTCAGTCCCAGCCATGGCGCCTGCAGGTTGGCCTTGCCCTGGGCGATCATCTCGCCGAGCGAGGGTGAGCCGGGCGGCATGCCGAAGCCGAGGAAGTCGAGCGAGGTCAGGGTCGTGATCGAGCCGGAGAGGATGAAGGGCAGGAAGGTGAGCGTCGCGACCATTGCGTTCGGCAGAAGATGCCGCCACATGATCGTCCGGTTGCCGACGCCGAGCGCGCGCGCAGCGCGCACATACTCGAAATTGCGCGCCCTGAGAAACTCCGCGCGCACCACGCCGACGAAGCCGACCCATGAGAACAACAGCATGATCCCGAGCAACACGAAGAAGCCCGGCGGTAGGATCGCGGCGATGATGAGCAGAATGTAGAGCACCGGCATCGACGACCAGATCTCGATGAAACGCTGCAGCAGAAGATCGGTCCAGCCGCCGAAATAGCCCTGGATCGCCCCCGCCGTCACGCCGACGACGGCCGAGCATATTGTCAGCACCAGCCCGAACAGCACCGAGATGCGGAAACCGTAGATCACGCGGGCAAGCACGTCGCGCGCCTGGTCGTCGGTGCCCAGCCAGTTGAGGTTGTTCCAGGTGCAGTTGGGATCATTCACCCCTTGCGGGTAGCCCGAGCAGCGCTCCTGCTCGCTCATCATCCAGAAGGGCGCGGTCGGCGCCGAATGCGGGATGTTGGAATTGACCGAGCGGTAGGAATAGCGGATCGGCGGCCAGATCATCCAGCCATTGGCCTTGATCTCGTCCGAGATCACGTCGGAGCGGTAGTCGGTTTCGGCCAGGAAGCCGCCGAACTTCTCCTCCGGATAGTTGACGAGAACCGGAAAGAGAATCTCGCCCTTGTAGGAGGCGATGATCGGCCGGTCGTTGGCGATGAACTCGGCGCAGAGGCTGAGCCCGAACAGCAGAAGGAACAGCCAGAGCGACCAGTAGCCGCGCCGGTTGGCCTTGAAGTTCTTCCAGCGGCGGATGTTGGTCGGCGACAAGAGCCCCTTGCGCGGCGGCTTGACGGGAGTGGCGGTGGCGGGCTTGGCGGCGGTGTCCATCACACGTCCCTCCGCTCGAAGTCGATGCGCGGATCGATCCAGGTGTAGATCAGGTCGGAGATCAGGCTGACGAACAGGCCGAGCAGCGAGAAGATGTACAGTGTCGCGAACACGATCGGATAGTCGCGGTTGACCACCGAGAGGTAGCCTAGCCGCCCCAGCCCGTCGAGCGAGAAGATGTTCTCGATCAGCAGCGATCCGGTGAAGAAGGCCGAGATGAATGCGCCGGGAAAGCCGGCGATGATGATCAGCATGGCGTTGCGGAACACATGGCCGTAGAGCACCTTGCGCTCGTTCAGCCCCTTGGCGCGCGCGGTCACCACATACTGCTTCTTGATCTCCTCGATGAAGGAGTTCTTCGTCAGCAGCGTCGTCGTCGCAAACGCCGCCAGCGACAGCGAGATTAGCGGCAGCGCCAGATGCCAGAAATAGTCGAGCGGCTTCTGCCACCATGAAAGCTGGTCGAAGTTGTCGGAGACGAGCCCGCGGAGCGGGAACCAGTCGTAGAAGGACCCGCCGGCGAAGAGCACGATCAGCAGGATACCGAACAGGAAGCTCGGAACGGCATAGCCGATGATGATCACGCCCGAGGTCCAGACGTCGAAGGTCGAGCCGTCCTTCACCGCCTTGCGGATGCCGAGCGGAATGGAGATGCCGTAGGAGAAGATCATGATCCAGATGCCAAGCGAGGCCGAGACCGGCAGCTTGTCCTTGATCAGGTCGAGAACGGACGTGTTGCGGAAGAAGCTCTCGCCGAAATCGAAGCGGATATAGTTCCACATCATCTCGCCGAAGCGTGTCAGCGGCGGCTTGTCGAAGCCGAACTGCTTCTCGAGCTTCTTGATCAGCTCCGGATCGAGCCCCTGAGCGCCGCGATACTTCGAGCCGCCTTCATCCATGCCAGATCCCATCAGGTCGCCGCCGCCGCCCGAGAGGCGGGCGTCCGCGCCCTGCGCGTCGCCGGTCAGCTGCGCGATCACCTGTTCGACAGGCCCGCCCGGCGCGAACTGGATGACGGTAAACGAGATGGCCATGATGCCGATAATGGTCGGGATCATCAGAAGCAGGCGGCGAAGGATATAGGCTCCCATCAGCGAGCGGCCTCCGGGGAGTTCTGTCGTAGGCTGTCCAGTCTAACGCCGTTCAATCGTCAAGCCTTCCTCTGCCGGTCAATACCGGCGCTGATCATGGTCCGAAGTGATTCGGCTGGCCCATTTGGAGCCCAGCCGTCAGGCCAATGCAAGTCCGCTCATTTCTTGGCGGAAGACGACCACCAGACGTCGGGGAAGCCGGTCGCATAGGTCGGGTAATCGGCCGGTCGGGTAATCGTATTCCAGTAGGCGATGGACTGCGTGCCGCGATAAAACAGCGGGATTACATAGTGCCCCGCCATCAGCACTCGGTCGAGCGCCTTGATCGCCGCCACCTGCTCGTCGCGATCAGGCGCGAAGATCACCATGCGGATCAACGAGTCGACGGCAGGGTCGGAAACGCCGGCATAGTTGCGCGAGCCCTGCTGGTTGGCGGAGCCCGAACCCCAGTAATCCGCCTGCTCGTTGCCAGGGTTCATCGTCTGTGCCCACACGTTCCAGATCATGTCGTAGTCGAAGCTGCGCACCCGGTTGGTATATTGAGAGGCATCCACGGTGCGCACCCGCGCATCGATGCCGATCTTCTTGAGGTTGTTGGTGTAGGGCACCGCCCAGCGCTCCAGCATCGGGCTCGAAAGCAGGATCTCGAAGCTCATCGGCTTGCCGGTCTTGGTGTTGACCATGCGGTTGCCTTTGATCTCCCAGCCTGCTTCCTTGAGCAGCTTGATCGCGGTGCGCAGGTTGTCGCGGCTTTTCTGCGGGTCGCCGCCGACGGGGTTCGAATAGGCGGTGGTGAAGACCGAAGGCGAAAGCTTGTCCTTGAGGCCGTTCAGAATCTCCAGTTCGCGTCCTTCAGGCAGACCGGAGGAGGCGAGCTCGGTGTTCCAGAAATAGCTGTCGATACGCTTGTAGCTGTTGAAGGCGACGGTGCGGTTCAGTTCCTCGAAATCGAAGCCGTAGTTCAGCGCGTCGCGCACCTTCTCGTCCTTGAAGATGTCGCGGCGGGTATTCGGCACCAGCGCCTGCATGATACCGGTGGCGCGCAGCGCATTCGCCACGTCCTCCTTCTTTACGCGCCCTTCCTTGACGGCGGGAAAATCATAGCCGGTCGCCCATCGCGCCGCTTGCGTCTCCTGCCAGTAATCGCTGTTGCCGGCGCGGAAGGCCTCGAACTCAACATCGCGGTCGCCGTAATAGGTGTAGGTGATCGAGCCGAAATTGTTCTGCCCGACATTCACGTTGAGGTCCTTGCCCCAGTAGTCGTCGCGCAACTCGTAGCGGATCGTGGACCCTGCCGAGAAAGCGGCGATCTTGTAGGGCCCGGATCCCATGACAGGTTCCAGCGTCGTCTTAGCGATATCGCGCGGCTTGCCGTCCGGGCCTGTGCCCTCCCACCAGTGCTTCGGCACCACGACCAGCTGCCCCAGGATGTTGGGCAGCTCCTTGTTGTTCTTCTCGTCGAAGGTGAAGGTCACGTCGCGCTCGCCCGATTTCTCGGCCTTCACCACATGCTTGTAGTAGTTGGAGGCGAGCGGGTTCAGTTCCTTCACCTTGTCGAAGCTGAAGATCACGTCTTCGGGCGTCACCGGCTTGCCATCCGCCCACTTTGCCTCGGCGCGCAGCCGGAAGGTCGCGCTCGATACGTCGTCGGGATAGGAAAGCCCCTCCGCCAGCAGCCCGTATGAGGCGAGCAGTTCGTCGTCCGCCGATTTCATCAGCGTCTCGAACGGCAGCGTCAGGCCGACTGCGGCCTCGCCTTTGGAAAGCAGCGGGTTGAACGTATCGTAGGTGCCGGATGCCGAAAGCTTGAGATTGCCACCCTTCGGCGCATCCGGGTTCACATAGTCGAAGTGCTTGAAGCCCGGCTTGTATTTGAGCTCGCTGATGACCGAGCTGCCGATCCGGAAGGTCGGCTCCTGGGCCGCGGCCTGCAGGGGCAGGGCGGCTGCGCCCAACAGAGAAAACACCAAACCAAGTCTCGACCACGCACGCGCCATTCGCCAGCCCCAATTGTTTCGCTTTTTGCGAGGATAGGCGAAATGCTGGCGAAAAACAGGTGACGTCACCTTTTTTATCCGGCTCGCGTGATTGTGACCGCTGGGACATTGAAATCATCGATTCACCAAAATCGCTTTTCACGATAAATCTAGGTGCAAATCACTCGACCCATCGACATCGGTCGTCGGCAGCAGTTCAGGACACGGCATGGCTTTCCGCATCGCGCAGGCGCTTTCTTCAATCGGTAAATTGGCGCTGGCCGCCGCCATCGGCGCCAGCCTCGTCGCCGGCGATGTCGTCGCCCAGCAGAAACAGCCGAGCCCCGGCAGCGCCAAGGCGATCTTCGGCGGCGTTCAGCTGCCCACTCAGGGTGGTCCGCAACCCTTCGGCTTCTACGCCAAAGGCTGCATGGCCGGTGCCGAGGCGCTTCCGACGGATGGTCCGAATTGGCAGGCCATGCGCCTGTCGCGCAATCGTCGCTGGGGCAATCCGGCGATGTTGTCCGTTATCGAGCAGCTGTCGCGCGACGCCGCCAGATATGATGGCTGGCCCGGCCTGCTGGTCGGCGATATCGCCCAGCCGCGCGGCGGCCCGATGTTCAACGGCCACGCCTCGCACCAGATCGGCCTCGACGCCGATATCTGGCTGACGCCGATGCCGGCCTACCGCATGACGGCAGAACAGCGGGAAACGCTGCCCTTCACCACGATGCTGCAGAAGAACGCGTTCCTGACGATCAACCCGAACGTCTGGACGCCCGCTCACGCGCGCCTGCTGATGCGCGCCGCGAGCTACCCGCAGGTCGAGCGCATCTTCGTCAATCCGGCGATCAAGAAGAAGATGTGCGACACCTGGACCGGCGATCGCACCAATCTCGGCAAGCTTCGCCCCGAATACGGTCACGATTCCCATTTCCACATCCGCATCAAGTGCCCGCCGGGTGCCGCCGGCTGCAAGCCGCAGGCACCTGTCGCATCGGGTGACGGCTGCGACAAGTCGCTCGCCTGGTGGTTCAGCCCCGCCCCCTGGGCCAAGCCCAAGCCGCCGAAGCCGGATGCCAAGCCGGTCAAGCCGCGCGAGGTCATGGTGTCGGATTTGCCCAAAGCCTGCCAGGCGGTCCTCGATGCGCCGTCGGTCTCGTCCGTGCGTGCGGCGACCTATGGCGGCGGCTCCGCCGCCGAGGCGCTTGGTGTTGCGCCGGCCGCCGAGCCCGCGGCGTCGGACGAGGAATTGCCGCCGGTGGGGCCGGTTCCGGACGACAAGCCGGGCTTTCAGTGAACCGCATGATCCTGCCCTTTCAAAGCCGGATCGCTTCGTATAGAAGCGGTCAAATCGATTGAATTTTGCCTGGTTTTTTTGAGGAGGAGCTTCTGATGGCCGGCCGCAAGTGCCTAGCGCTCATCGCGCATGACCAGAAGAAGGACGACATGGCGGCGTTCGCCCGGCGCAACGAGGCGATTCTCGCCGCCAACTGGCGGATCGTCGCGACCGGCACCACCGGCGGTCGCGTACTGGAAGCAGCTCCCAGCCTCGATGTCACGCGCCTGAAGAGTGGCCCGCTTGGCGGCGACCAGCAGATCGGCGCTCTGATCGCCACCGGCGAGGCCGATGCTTTGATCTTCTTCGTCGATCCCCTGACCCCCATGCCTCATGATGTCGACGTCAAGGCGCTGATGCGTCTTGCCATCGTCTATGATATCCCAATGGCGCTCAACGAGGCGACGGCCGACAGGCTGATCGCGGACCTTCACGCTTGAACGCCACGCCGGCGCACATAACGGAACATGCCATGCATCAGCTCGATACCAGCGACGCCTCCATGCCTTTCCCGATCCTGATCGGCGATATCGGCGGCACCAATGCCCGTTTCGCGATCATCGAAAACGCGACGGCCGAACAGGTCAATTTCCCGAACGTGCGCACCGCCGATTTCGAAACCATCGACGACGCCATCCGCGCCACGATCCTGGAGAAAAGCGCGATCAAACCGCGCTCGGCGATTCTGGCCGTCGCCGGCCCGATCAATGACGACGAAATTCCGCTGACCAACTGCGACTGGGTCGTGCGCCCGAAGTCGATGATCGAGAACCTCGGCATCGAAGATGTCCTGGTCGTCAACGATTTTGAAGCCCAGGCGCTGGCCATCTCCGATCTTGCCGCCGAGCACCGCGAACGTCTCGGCGATCCGGCTGCGCACGAGGACATGGTTGCGTCCCGTGTCGTGCTCGGACCCGGTACCGGCCTCGGCGTTGGCGGTCTGGTTCATGCGCGCGGTGCGTGGATCCCGGTCCCCGGCGAGGGCGGCCACGTCGATCTCGGACCGCGCAGCAAGCGCGATCTCGAGATCTTCCCGCATGTCGAAACCATTGAGGGCCGCGTCTCCGCTGAGCAGATTCTGTCTGGCCGCGGCATCGTCAACCTCTATCGCGCCGTCTGTGCGGCCGATGGCATCGTGCCCAAATACAGCGACCCGGCGGACATCACCTCGCATGCGCTTGCTGAGAGCGATCCGGTTGCCG
Organism: Rhizobium sp. S152; assembly: GCF_030380735.1. Taxonomy (GTDB): domain Bacteria; phylum Pseudomonadota; class Alphaproteobacteria; order Rhizobiales; family Rhizobiaceae; genus Rhizobium. The sequence goes on from NZ_JAUDRZ010000009.1 coordinate 151,560, forward strand.
TCGAGACCATTTCGCTGTTTTCGACCTATCTTGGTCGTGTCGCCGGCGATATGGCGATGATCTTCATGGCGCGCGGCGGCGTCTTCCTCTCCGGCGGCATCAGCCAGAAGATTCTGGGCGCGCTGCGCAAGCCGGAATTCCGCGCCGCCTTCGAGGACAAGGCGCCGCATTCCGCGCTTCTTTCGACCATCCCGACCTATGTCGTCACGCACCCGCTGGCAGCACTTTCAGGTCTGTCGTCCTACGCCCGCCGTCCCGACAGCTTCGGCGTTTCCACCGATGGCCGTCGCTGGGGTCGCTAGCCCGACCCTAGCCAAGCCGGCCCCAACTCTTTATAGAGCCGCGCGAGCGCACACTGTCATGACGACGGGTGTGACCGATACGAGAGCCTGAATTTGCGTCCATCCGAAGCCCAGCAGAAGCCTGTCAACAGCGACAGCATCACCAGCATTCTCAAGCGCATCATCGCTGAGAATGGCCGTGATCATGTCTGGGGCTATGCCGGCGCGATCAGCTGTCTTGTGATCGTCGCGCTGTCGACGGCCTTCACGGCCTGGATCATGAAGTCGATCATCAACGAGGCCTTCGCGAACCGTCGCGCCGATCTCGTCGCGATCATCTGCCTGTCGATCTTCATCGCTTTCGTCATGCGCGGTTTCGCGAGCTACGGGCAGGCGGTCATCCTCTCGAAGATCGGCAACAACATCGTTGCGCGCTATCAGCAGCGCACCTATTCGCACCTGATGAAGCTCTCCCTCGGCTTCTACAACCAGGCGCGTTCCGCCCGTATCGTCGCCCAGGTAAACCAGAACATCGGCGGTATCCGCGATGTGATGAACCTCACCGTCACTTCGACGGTTCGCGACATGCTGACCTTCATCTCGCTGCTCGGCGTCATGGTGATCCAGGATCCGCTGCTCAGCCTCGCGGTCTTCATAACCGCTCCGCCGCTGCTTTATGCGTTGCGCTACGTGTCCAAGCGCCTGCGCACGGCCACCAAGGAAGCTGTTCACGTCAATACCCATGTCGTCGGCGCCATGCAGGAGACCATCCAGGGCATCGCCATTGTCAAGGCCTTCACGATGGAGGCCGAGCTTGAGCGTAAGGTCAACAAGCTGATCGGCACCGCCGAAAGTCGTGCCAACCGCATTGCCCGCCTGTCGGAGCGCACCGCGCCGCTGACGGAGAGCTTCGCCGGCTTCGCGGTGGCGAGCGTACTCGCCTATGCCGCCTATCGCTCGATCTATAACAACGTTCCTCCGGGCGCCTTCTTCTCCTTCGTGACAGCGCTGCTGCTTGCCTACGACCCCGCCCGCCGCCTGGCCCGCCTGCAGGTGCAGATGGAGCGCGCCGTGGTCAACGCGCGCATGCTGTACGAACTGCTCGACATGCAGCCGCACCAGCGCGATCTGCCGGATGCCAAGTCCCTCGTCGTCACAAAGGCGCATATCGAGTTCCGCGACGTCACCTTCGCCTATGGCGACGACAATGTGCTGAACGGCGTCAGCTTCGTGGCCGAAGGCGGCAAGACCACCGCGCTGGTCGGCCCGTCGGGCGCCGGCAAGTCGACGATCATCACGCTCGTGCCGCGCTTCTTCGATCCGAAATCCGGCGATATCCTCATCGATGGCCAGGACATCGCGCATGTGACCAAGCAGTCGCTGCGCGAGCAGCTGGCCTATGTGTCGCAACAGCCCTATCTGTTCGAGGGTTCGATCCGCGACAACATCCGCTACGGCCGCCCAGAGGCGACGGATGCCGAATGCGAGGAAGCCGCGCGGCTGGCTTATGCGCATGATTTCATCCTCGCCCAGCCGCAAGGCTACGAAACGCCCGTCGGCGAAAACGGCGTGACGCTTTCCGGGGGGCAGCGCCAGCGCCTGTCGATTGCTCGCGCTCTCGTCCGCAACGCCCCGATCCTGCTTCTCGACGAAGCAACGTCGGCGCTGGACACCGAATCGGAAGCCGCCGTGCAGAAGGCGCTCGACGAGGCCATGGTCGGTCGCACCGTCATCGTCATCGCCCACCGTCTCTCCACTGTGGTCCGCGCCGACAAGATCGTCGTCATGCAGCAGGGTAGGGTGATCGAGGAGGGCAACCACGAGACACTTGCGAAGCGTCCCGACGGACTCTACGCTCGCCTCAACAATCTGCAGAGGCCGGCCGCCTCTGATGCCTATTGATACGTGAATGATGGACGCCTGAGATGAGCGATGCTGCGATGAAGCTGGTAGTGGTTGGTGCAGCGGGTCGCATGGGACAGGCGCTCATCCGCATGGTCGATGAGATCGATGGCGTCACACTGCACGCCGCCGTCGGCCGCCCGGGTTCTCCTTTCATCGGCAAGGACGCCGGCGAGGTATCGGGCCTCGGCCAGAACGGCGTCATCATTGGCGACGATCCCTTGGCAGCCTTCCTGCATGCCGATGGCGTGCTCGATTTCACCACGCCTGATACCACCAATGAATTCGCAGCACTCGCCGCCCAGGCCCGCATCGTCCACATCATCGGCACGACAGGCTGCTCGGTCGAGGACGAACAGAAGATCTCGGCCGCCAGTCGCCACGCCCGCATCGTCAAGTCTGGCAATATGGGCCTCGGCGTCAATCTCCTGAGCGTGCTGGTCGAACAGGCGGCGCGCGCGCTCGACCCCGCCGATTGGGACATCGAAGTTCTCGAAATGCACCACAAGCGCAAGGTCGACGCCCCCTCGGGCACCGCGCTGCTTCTAGGTGAAGCCGCCGCCAAGGGTCGAGGCATCGATCTCGCAGCGCATTCCGTGCGCGTCCGCGACGGCCACACCGGCCCGCGGGAACAGGGCACGATCGGCTTCGCCACGCTGCGCGGCGGCTCCGTCATCGGCGAACATTCCGTCATCTTCGCCGGCGAGGGCGAGCGCGTTTCCATGGCCCACAGCGCCGGCGATCGCTCCATCTTCGCGCGCGGCGCCGTCAAGGCAGCACTTTGGGCGCGCGACAAGAAGCCGGGTCTCTATTCCATGCTCGATGTTCTCGGGCTCTCCCAACACTGATCTCATCAGGAGGAATTTATAATGAGCGGTACCCTCGTCCTCGTTCGCCACGGCCAGAGCGACTGGAACCTGAAGAACCTTTTCACCGGCTGGAAGAACCCGGAGCTCACGGAGCTCGGCGTTCAGGAAGCCAACACCGGCGGCAAGGCGCTCGCCGACTACGGCATCAAGTTCGACATCGCCTTCACCTCGGACCTGAAGCGCGCCCAGGACACGCTGAAGATCATCCTTGAAAACGTCGGCCAGACCGGCCTCGAGACGATCAAGGACCAGGCGCTGAACGAGCGCGACTATGGCGATCTCTCCGGCCTCAACAAGGACGACGCCCGCGCCAAGTGGGGCGAGGAGCAGGTCCACATCTGGCGCCGCTCCTACGACGTTCCCCCTCCGGGTGGCGAAAGCCTGCGCGACACCGGCGCCCGCGTCTGGCCCTATTACCTGACGGAAATCCTGCCTCGCGTGCTGCGTGGCGAAAAGGTGCTTGTCGCAGCCCACGGCAACTCGCTGCGCTCGCTGGTCATGGTCTTGGACAAGCTCACCAAGGAACAGATCCTCGGCGTCAACCTCGCGACCGGCGTTCCCATGGTCTACAAGCTCAACGCCGATAGCACCGTCGCTTCCAAGGAAGTGCTGGGCGACATGTCCGGCGCCCACTAAGCATCGTAGCGCCGCGCGTCTTTTCCGATGCGCGGCGCCTCTCCTGATAGACCGGAAAGTTCCTTAGTTTTTGGGTCCGTTTTCCGTCTGACCCTTCGCCTTCCGCGCCGCCTCGAAGTCCGGCAGCCGGTTGGCGATCCATTGCCAGAGCCCCACTACCTCCACCAGAAGCTCCCCTCCCAGCGGCGTCAGTTCGTATTCCACGCGGGGCGGCACCTGCGGATAGAGCGTGCGCGTCACCAGTCCGTCGGCCTCCAGCGTCCGCAGCGTCTGCGTCAAAACCTTCTGGCTGATGCCTTCCACCCTTTCCAGAACCCGTGAAAACCGCAGCGGCCCCTTGGCCTCCGCCAGAATGTGCATGACCCTCAGCGGCCACTTGGCGCTGGCGCGCTCCAGCATCGCGCGAGCGAGCGCGTCCTCGTCATCCGTCAGCGTCTCGCAGAAGTCGAAGGTGCCGTTTTTGATATTGGTTACCATGAGGTAGGTATAGATCCATCTGGTACCTTCTTTCAAGAAGATACTGTCAGGCTTATATCGCGTCTTGAACGACACAAGGAGACGACGATGTCACAGGTTTGGTTTATCACCGGCAGTTCGCGCGGCCTCGGCAGGGGGCTGGCGGAGGCGGTGCTGATGGCGGGCCACAAGCTGGTCGCGACGGCGCGCAACCCCGCGCAGCTCGACGATCTCAAGCAGCGCTACGGCGATCAGGTGCTGGCCGTCGCGCTCGATGTGACCGACGAGCAATCGGCCGGGCAAGCGGTCAAGGGCGCGGTCGAGCGCTTCGGCCGTCTCGACGTCCTCGTCAACAATGCCGGCTATGGCGACGTTGGATCGATCGAGGATACCGATATGGCCAATTTTCGTGCCCAGATCGAAACCAATCTCTTCGGTACCATCATCGTCACCAAGGCCGCATTGCCTGTCATGCGCGAACAGGGCGCCGGCCATATCGTTCAGGTCTCTTCCGTCGGCGGTCGCATCGGTCCGGCCGGCCGCGCGCCCTATGCGGCGGCCAAATGGGGCGTCGAGGGTTTCTCCGAAGTCTTGAGCCGCGAAGTCGGCCCGCTCGGCGTAAAGGTCACCATCGTCGAGCCCGGCGGCTTCCGCACCGATTTCGCCGGAACGTCCACCACGCTGCGCGAAGGTCGCCCCGAATACGACGAAACCGTCGGCAAGATGGCCCGCTACCAGCGCGACTACGACGGCAGGCAGCCCGGCGACCCGGCAAAAGCCGCCGCTGCCATCATTCACCTCGCCAGCCTCGACAACCCGCCGCTGCGCCTGCCGCTCGGCAGCGACGCCATCCGCGCCATCGAGCAGAACGACGCGCAAAGAGCCGCCGAACACGCCGCCTGGCGCGACCTCAGCGTCTCCACCGACTTCGACGCCGGCAATGGAGCAGGGCACTTTCCGTGGGAGGCGAGGTGAGGGCGCCAAAATACCACCAAGCACGCCTGCTTGAGAGCAGTAGGACTGGGTGTTACGTTCAAGGTCGAGCAGGGAGATAGACCATGACGACCCCGCCTAAATTCAAATCAGATGCCTTCGAGGCTATCCATTCTTCCGCGCAGGCGCTGTTCAAGGTCGGCGGCATCGACAAGGCGACGCTGCAAGGCTTCGATAACGCATGTCTGACGGTGCCCCCGACGATCAAGACACGGAAGGCCTAGGATAGCCCTCAATTCTCGATCGTGAACTGCACCCGATCCGCCGCAAACCGAGTCACCGAATACTGCACCGGCACATCGTCGAGGTCGGTGTTCATCGCCTTGGTGATGAGCACGATCGCGCCCGGCGTTAGTTCCAGCGCCATGAGGTCGGCGGGTTCGGCGTGGGCGGCGGTGATTTCGGTGGTGGCGCGCACATAGTCGGATAGGCCGAGTTTGGCGAAGGCGTGGGTGATCGATTCCGTCTTCTCGTAGGCGTCCGGCATGCCCGCGAAGCGCGTCGCCGGAAACCACGAGGTCGCGCTCGAGACCGGTCGTCCATCCGCCTTGCGCACCGTCTCCAGCCGGATCACGTTTGTACCCGGCGCAAGCTTCAGCCAGCGCGCCACCTCGTCGCTGGCGGCTTCCTCCCCGTGCCCAAGCAGCAGCCCGCGCGTCTCGCGCGCCTGCTCGCCGATGCCGCTGTTGAAGCGCGTGCGCTTGCTGATCGGAAAATTCAGCCGCTCCTTGCGTTCGATCAGCGTGCCGCGACCCTGCACGGCGCGCACGATGCCTTCCTGCGCCAGGGCCGCCAGAGCGCTGCGCACCGTGTGGCGGTTGACGCCGAACTGTGTGGCCAATGTCATCTCCGGCGGCACCATGCCCGTCTCGTCGTAAGCGCCGGCGCTGATCGCCTGGCGTATCCGGTCGGCGATCTGCCGCCACAGCGCCACGCCCGTCTGTCTCTGAACCTGCCCAGCCATTCTAGCCCTTTATCTTATGCGCCCCCGAAATGTCACACGCTTGTCACCTCGGCGATTTAGGTCTAGGTATAGCTTGTATGGTTGTCTATATCAATAGACATTTAAAGGATGTGGCGATGACCTTAGCGGAAATGAACGAGGCTAAAGCCGAGGCCGACAGCGCGCGCAAGCGCACCGTCGATCTGCTCGCCCGCGCCGAGCGGCAGGAGCTGGAAGCGGCTTGGCAGGTATTGGCGGAGAAGCCGGTGGCGCAGCCGGTGCGCGGCCCCGAAACCGGCCTCGTCATGGTGCGCGGCCGCATGGGCGGCGGCGGTGCAGCCTTCAATCTCGGCGAGGTCACGGTAACCCGTGCCACCATACGCCTCTCCTCCGGCACCATCGGCCACGCCCAGGCGCTCGGCACCGATCGCGAAAAGGCTCGCCTCTCGGCCATCTTCGACGCGCTCTGGCAGGAGCCTCATACCCGCGATTTTGTCGAAACCACCCTGCTTGCGCCGATCGCCGCCCGCGTCTCCGATGCCGATAACAGGAAAGCCGACGAGACCGCGGCCACCCGCGTCGATTTCTTCACCATGGTTCGCGGAGACGACTGATGAGCCTCAAGACCGAAACGCACAACGCTGATGCTCTCTCCGGCGGCTTCGCCGAACCGGTGTTCCACGCCCAGAGCGCCTTCAAGCTGATGATGGATGCCATGGCTCGCCCCGGCACCATCCAGACGGTGGCGCCCGATGCCGAGCCGCCGGCACCGCTCGGCGTCGCCGCCGGCGCCATCGCGCTGACGCTGTGCGATCACGACACGCCCGTCTGGCTCTCCTCGGGTCTTGCCAAGTCCGCCGTCCCGCAATGGCTCGGCTTTCACACCGGCGCGTCGGTCACCCCGGAAAAGGCCGAAGCCCGCTTCGCCTTCGTCGAAAGCGGCGCTTCGCTCTCCTCCTTCGGTCTCTTCGCTTCAGGCACGCAGGAGTATCCGGATCGCTCGACGACGCTGGTTATCGAACTGCCTGATCTCGAAGGCGGTCGTCGTCTCGCGCTCATGGGCCCGGGCATCAAGGCTGTCGCCGACGTCGCGCCGCTGGGTCTGCCGGAAACCTTCCTGCATCTGTGGACCGAGAACCGCGCGCTCTTCCCGCGCGGTATCGACATCGTGCTCACCTCGGGCAGCCGTTTCCTTTGCCTTCCCCGCACCACCAAGATCACCGCAACGGAGATGTGACCCATGTATGTTGCCGTCAAGGGTGGCGAGGCCGCCATATCCAATGCCCACCGCCTGCTCGCCGATCGCCGTCGCGGTGATCGCGCGCTTCCCGCCATCGGCATCGAGCAGATCGTCGCGCAGCTGACGCTCGCCGTCGACCGCGTCATGGCCGAAGCCTCGCTCTACGACCGCACGCTGGCGGCGCTCGCCGTGCGCCAGTCGCGCGGTGATATGATCGAGGCGATCTTCCTGCTGCGCGCCTACCGCACCACCCTGCCGCGCTTCGGCTACTCGCAGCCGATCGATACGGCCAAGATGAAGATCGAGCGCCGCGTGTCAGCGACCTACAAGGATCTGCCCGGCGGCCAGCTGCTCGGCCCGACCTTCGATTATACCCACCGCCTGCTCGACCCTTCGCTGCTCGAGGACGGCGCGGTCGAGGAGCCGGTGCTGCGCGAGGCCGAAACCGGCCGCGTCATGCGTGTCTCCGAAATCCTCGCCCATGAGGGGCTGATCGAGGGCGATGGCGAGATGCCCGAGGATCACGAGATCGGCGATCTCACCCGCGAGCCGATGGAATTCCCAATGAGCCGCGATCTGCGCCTGCAGGCGCTCGCCCGTGGCGACGAGGGCTTCTTGCTTGCGCTCGGCTATTCCACCCAGCGCGGCTATGGCCGCAATCACCCCTTCACCGGTGAAATCCGCATCGGTGAGGTCGAGGTGGAGTTCGATGTGCTGGAACTCGGCTTCGCGGTTTCGCTCGGTTCCATCCAGGTCACCGAATGCCAGATGGTCAACCAGTTCAAGGGCTCCTCCAAGGCGCCGCCGCAGTTCACCCGCGGTTACGGCCTGGTCTTCGGCCAGAGCGAGCGCAAGGCCATGTCCATGTCGCTGGTCGATCGTGCCTTGCGGGCAGGCGAGCTCGGCGAGGATATCACCGCGCCCGCACAGGACGAGGAATTCGTCATCTCGCATGCCGATAACGTCCAGTCGACCGGCTTCGTCGAGCATCTGAAGCTGCCGCACTACGTCGATTTCCAGGCCGAGCTCGATCTCGTCCGCCGCATGCGCAACGACTTCGACGCCGCCCGCAATGGTAGCGACGACAGCATCAAGGAGGCAGCCGAATGAGCGATCTCGCCACGTATAACTTCGCCTATCTCGACGAACAGACAAAGCGGATGATCCGCCGCACCATCCTGAAGGCGATCGCCATCCCCGGCTATCAGGTTCCCTTCGCCTCGCGCGAAATGCCGATGCCCTATGGCTGGGGCACCGGCGGCGTGCAGGTCACGGCCTCGATCATCGGCCCGGATGACGTGCTGAAGGTCATCGACCAGGGTGCCGACGACACCACCAACGCCGTCTCCATCCGCGCCTTCTTCCAGAAGGTAGCCAATGTCGCGGTGACGACCCACACCAAGGATGCCACCATCATCCAGACCCGCCACCGCATCCCGGAAGAAAAGCTCGGCGCGGGCCAGGTGCTGGTCTATCAGGTGCCGATCCCCGAGCCGCTGCGCTTCCTCGAGCCGCGCGAGACCGAGACCCGCAAGATGCACGCGCTCGAGGAATACGGCCTCATGCACGTGAAGCTCTACGAGGACATCGCCCATAACGGCCGCATCTCCAAGACCTACGCCTACCCGGTCAAGGTCGCCGGCCGCTACGTCATGGACCCGTCGCCGACGCCGAAGTTCGACAATCCGAAGATGCACATGTCGGATGCGCTTCAGCTCTTCGGCGCCGGCCGCGAAAAACGCATCTACGCCGTCCCACCCTATACCGAAGTCGTCAGCCTCGATTTCGAGGATCATCCCTTCGAGATCCAGCGCTTCGGCAAACCCTGCGCGCTCTGCGGCGCCGAGGACGTCTATCTTGACGAGGTGATCCTGGACGACCAGGGCGGCCGCATGTTCGTCTGTTCGGACACCGATCATTGCGAGGATCGGCGGGAGCAGGGGCATGCGGGTGAATTGCTGGCGCGGGAGGCGGCGGAATGAATTCGATCAACCACAAAGACCCCTCCCCAACCCCTCCCCACAGGGGGGAGGGGCTTCCTCGGCGCTCGCCGCGGGTCCTCTCCCGCCTTGTGGGGGAGATGGCCGGCAGGCCAGAGGGGGACTATAGCCGCACGTTCAACCGGAAGACATCGCCATGACCGACACCCCCCTTCTCAAAGTCAACGACGTCTCGAAATTCTACGGCAACCGCATCGGCTGCAAGAACGTCTCCTTCGAGCTCTGGCCCGGCGAGGTGCTGGCGATCGTCGGTGAATCCGGCTCCGGAAAGACGACGTTGCTCAACTGCATCTCCACCCGTCTGATGCCGACCACGGGAAGCGTCGAGTATCACATGCGCGATGGCCGATACCGCGATCTCTACCACATGAGCGAAGCCGAGCGCCGTTTCCTGATGCGCACCGACTGGGGCTTCGTCCATCAGAATCCGGCTGACGGCCTGCGCATGACGGTGTCTGCCGGTGCCAATGTCGGCGAGCGGTTGATGGCGATCGGCGATCGTCACTATGGCAATATCCGCGCCACCGCGGTCGATTGGCTGAGCCGTGTCGAGATCGACGAGAGCCGCATCGACGACCAGCCGCGCGCCTTCTCCGGCGGCATGCGCCAGCGCCTGCAGATCGCCCGCAACCTCGTCACCGGCCCGCGCCTCGTCTTCATGGACGAGCCGACCGGCGGCCTCGACGTCTCCGTCCAGGCCCGTCTGCTCGATCTCGTTCGCGGCCTCGTCAACGACCTCGGCCTCGCCGCCATCATCGTCACCCACGATCTCGCCGTCGCCCGCCTGCTGTCGCACCGGATGATGGTGATGAAGGACGGCCACGTCATCGAGCATGGCCTGACCGACCGGGTGCTCGACGATCCCCGCGAGCCCTACACCCAGCTCCTCGTGTCCTCGATCCTGCAGGTATAGTTGAGAGCGAAATCTGTAAGCCGGCTAATGGATGCGGATTGTCGCCAGAAAACCAGGGAAACCACATCATGGCAACGCCACTCGTTGTTTCGGAAGTCTCTAAGAGCTTCACCATGCATCTGCGCGACGGCATCAAGCTGCCGGTCGTTTCGGATGTCTCCTTCTCCGTCGCCTCGGGCGAATGCGTCGTGCTCGGCGGCCCCTCGGGCATCGGCAAGAGCTCGCTCTTGAAGATGATCTACGGCAACTACGCCGTCGACAGCGGCCAGATCCTCGTCAAGCATCAGGATCGCCTCGTCGATCTCGCCACCACCGATCCGCGCACCGTCATCGATGTGCGCCGCCACACGCTCGGCTATGTCAGCCAGTTCCTGCGCACCGTGCCGCGCGTGGCCGCCATCGATGTCGTCGCCGAGCCGCTGGTCGCCCGTGGCACGAAGGCCGATATCGCCCGCGAAAAGGCAGCCGAGCTGCTCGCCAAGCTCAACCTGCCGGAAGCGCTCTGGCAGCTCCCCCCGGCCACCTTCTCCGGCGGTGAGCAGCAGCGCGTCAACATCGCCCGCGGCTTCATCACCGATCACACCATCTTGCTGCTCGACGAACCGACGGCCTCGCTCGACGCCAGGAACCGCGCGGTGGTCGTCGAGATGATCGCCGAGAAGAAACAGAAGGGCGTCGGCCTGCTCGGCATCTTCCACGACGAGGAGGTCCGCGAGGCCGTCGCCGACCGCATCCTCGACGTGCAGAAATTCTCGCCACGGAGGCCGATCGCAGCATGAGCCGCAAGCTTGGACTCGAGCCCTATATCCACGAGACCGCCTCGGTGAACAACGCCACGCTTGGTCGCTACACCGAGCTGTCGGAGCGCTGCCGTATCGACGAGGTCGAACTCGGCGATTACTCCTACGTCATGCAGGACGGCGCCATCTGGTGTGCCACGATCGGCAAGTTCGTCAATATTGCCGCCTCGGTGCGCATCAACGCCACCAACCATCCGACATGGCGCGCCACGCTGCACCACTTCACCTATCGCGCCGCCGATTACTGGCCGGATGCGGATATGGAAACGGAGTTCTTCGAATGGCGCCGTTCCAACCGCGTCTGGATCGGCCATGATGTCTGGATCGGCCATGGTGTCACCATCCTGCCTGGAGTCAGCGTCGGCAATGGCGCCGTCATCGGCGCCGGCGCGGTTGTCAGCAAGGATGTGGCGCCCTACACCATCGTCGGCGGCGTCCCCGCCAAGCTGATCCGCGAGCGCTTTCCGAAAGAGATCGGCGAGCGCATGGACAGGCTGGCATGGTGGGATTGGGAGCACGACCGACTGCGCACCGCGCTCGCCGATTTCCGCGCCTTGAGCGCCGAGGATTTCCTTTCCCGCCACGAAGGCTGACCGGCGTCCGACCGCCGATTTTCCACCCCTGAAGCCATTCGCGTCAGGGGTGGCTGCCGTGCCGTGCGCGCGGCCAAAAAAATGCAGCCGACGAAGCTTTCGGCGCAGCAACTGTCACAATAGTCGCGTCTGCCTCTGTTAAGGAAGCATTAAAGACAACCCTGGTTTGTCGCTCCGGTGGACGGCTTTTTCGGCCAACAGCCTCGCGGCGGCGCCAGTTCTTGTAAGAATTGGAAACACATTGTGACTAAGCCATTACAAAAGCTGCGCTTTTCCGACTTGTCTGATGAATCGACTTCATGGATATTAGCCTCATCTTGAGGAAGCCGTCATGATCAGAATGATTGAAGATCCTGCGGAGCTCGCAGGCGAAGACATCACTGGCAAATATATCCTGCGCAAGCTGAACTATCACTGGTTCGCTTATGGCAAGGCTGCCATTGTGACGGCCTGCAAGGGCACGATCCTGGAGCTCGATCGCGAAGAGACGGTTTACTCCGAGCAGTGGGGTCGTCGCGCCTACACCGGCGCCGGCAAGCGCTATCCCGGCGGCATTTGTCCCATTTCCGTGGTCGCCTGTGTCTGCGATACGCCGGATGACGTCAATGCGGTCATCCAGCTCGATGTCGACGCCCAGGAGGAATTCTACCGCCTGATCGCCAGGACCGAGGCCCGCGTCCAGGCGCTTGCTGCTTCGTCGCAGAATCCCGTATTCCTTGCCGCTGCCGAATAATCCGCCGAGACTGTCGTCCGGCGTTGAAGCGGGCTCGGATCGTTCGGGTCTGTTTTCCCACGGCCGTCCTTCCCCGAAATGACAGATCATTCCTCCGGAACTATCGATGCCGTCGATGTCGCGCCTGATACGCGGTTCGGCCTTCATCTCTTTGCCGATGGTTGTTTCGAGCCTCAGTCGGGCAACGGCGGCTGGGGCTTCGTCATCTATCGCGATGACATCGAGATCGCGTCCGGTTCGGGCGGCGTCGAGGATACGGCAAACAATGCCGCCGAAGTCGCTGCACTGCTTGCGGCCTCGTCCTGGGTCGCCGTCAACGCTCCGCTTCAGGCAGCGGTGATCTGGTCGGATTCTGTGTACGCGGTGAACGGCTGCAACAACTGGCGGCCGATCTGGAGGAATAACGGCTGGAAGAAGATCAGCGCCAACAAGAATCTCCGCAGCCGCGTGATCGCCAGCGTCGATCTCTGGAAAAGCATTGATGCCATCCTCTCGCGAAATCCGTTGCTTGTCGTTGCATGGTGCAAGGGCCACGCCGGCACCCCAGGCAACGAGCGGGCGGACATGCTCGCTGAGCAGGGGCGTCTTTCTCTCGGAAAACAACCACGGTCGTAGAATTCCGATGGCTCTCCCATTTGCGGGCGCCGCCGTTCTTGCCTATCTTCGACCGAAGAGTTCCGCTAACAGGCGGATCATGGCATTGTCCGGGCCGATATCCGGCCAGATCGCACCAAAGCCACGCCGCATCACGGAGCACATCTTGAACCACACGCCGCAATCCCCGGTGAGCCTTTGACGACCGATCCCGAAGCGACATTCCTCGCCTCGCTCGGCTGGTCCGAATTCTTTTCCGATCAGCTGACGGATGCCGATCAGGGCCTTGAACCCCGCCGCATTGCCGAAGTGCACCGCAGCCGGCTGAGCGTCACCTCGCTCGACGGCCTGATCCGGCTGCAGATCTCGCATCAGCTCAACACCTCCGAATTCGCCGTCGGCGACTGGGTCATGGTCGATCCCGAGGACGACAGGCTGGTGCGCCGGCTGGAGCGCCGCACGCTTTTGCAGCGCCGCGTCGAGGGTCGTCAGGGCCAGCAGCTCGGCGCCGCCAATGTCGATACGCTTCTGATCGTCACCTCCTGCAATGCCGATTTCAACGTCGCTCGCCTCGAGCGCTACACGGCGCTCGCCAACCAGGCCGAGACAACCCCCGTCATCGTGCTCACCAAGGCCGATCTCGCGCCCGACGTCGCGGAATACCAAGCGCAGGCGAAGGCCCTGCAGCGCGATCTCGCGGTGGTGGTCCTCAACGCCAAGAGCGACGATGCGGCTGCAGCTCTTGGTCCATGGAGCGGCTTCGGTCAGACCATTGCGCTGATCGGCTCCTCCGGCGTCGGCAAGTCGACGCTGGTCAATGCGCTGGCCAGCTTGAGCGGCGAGGGCTCGCAGGCCACCGGCGGCATCCGTGAACGCGACGCCAAGGGCCGCCACACCACGACCGCCCGCTCATTGCACGCCATGGCCGGCGGCGGCTGGGTGATCGACACCCCAGGCATGCGCACGCTTCACGTCAGCGATGTCCAGGAAGGGATCGAGCAGGTCTTTTCCGAGATCACCGAACTCGCCGAACACTGCCGCTTCCGCGATTGCACCCACGACCACGAACCCGGCTGCGCCGTCCAGGCCGCCGTCAAATCAGGCACGCTGGCGCCGGAGCGCCTGGCCCGCTGGCGAGTGCTGCGCGAGGAAAACGACAAGAACACACCGAAGATGACCGGGCCAAAGGGCAATAAAGTGCTGCAGAAGCGGCGGTGAGGGGGGCACCAAGGCTTGTCGTGCACAATTTCAATTGACTAATCGCGGCGCTGGAGCATTATCACCGCATATCCGTACGCCCGTAGGCGGGCACGTATTCTGAGACCCCCAAGGCGACGAGCCGAGGGGGTCTTTTATTTGAAGAACGTTGCGGTGTTGATCGATGGCGGCCATGTCCGCGTTCTGGCTCGAAATGCCGGAATGAACTACAATCCCGACTACATCGAGAAGATAGCCAAGGCTTGCGTGGAGCCGGATGAGGACGCTTTCCGATTCCTCTATTACGATTGCGCTCCTTATAGCGGAACGGTGAAGCTGCCGGTGTCGGCGGAACCCAAGACATTCTCAGGTTCGGATGCGTGGCTGCGAGAGCTTGCGGCGAAGGATCTCTTCGCTGTCAGGTTGGGGGTGTTGAAGTTTCGCGGCTTTAAGCCGAAAAAGATCCTGCCGGCCGGACAGGCGGTGACGGACAACGATTTCAAGGCGGACTTCGAACAGAAGGGCGTCGACATGCGCATCGGTCTGGATATCGCCACTTTTTGCGCATCGAAGGCTGCTGATCGATTGGTGCTGGTGACCGGCGATACTGATTGCATACCGGCAATGAAGTATGCCCGCATCGCGGGGTTGCAGATCGTATTGGTCGGGTTTCCCAATCGGGCAGCGTCCAACGAGATGCTGCGCCATGCCGACATTGAAAGACGGGTGGCTTGGCCGGCCCAATAATGCATGTTGGTAAAATCGATCCTCATGACCGAAGCCAGCCGATGCGGCTAATCCCACCGCTCACCCGCCACCCAGCAACTCCTCCACCGAACACACAGCCACAAAAGCCTTGGCAGCTGCCGCAAGCTCCGCGTGGCCAGTCACCAGCGCATCCGCCTGCAACTGCGTCACCGCGATATACTCGGCGTCATAGGTATTGGCCCAATTCATTTGGCTCGCGATCGACCATGCGTGCCGCTGCAGGACCCTGTCGCCGAGCAGCCGGATGCGCAGCTTCCTGAGGTGATCCAGCCGCTGCTCGGCGTCCCGCTTCTGCAGGTCGCCGTGCCGGACCGCGGCATAAAGATGCGACAGCATCTGCGAGCGCAGCAGCGTCGGGGCGACCAGAAAATGCTCGCTGGGTACCTTGGCGCGGTGTTCCGAAAGAAACAGCGCCGCGTCGAGTGCTATCGCAAATCGCTTCGCCAAGTCGATCTCCTCTTTCCCGGCCACCACGCGTGACCTGCCGGCTCTCTCAGAGTGGTCACAGAGTTGTGATCACGCTGTCACAAATCAATCCACAGCAGCCCGAATTGTGACAGCAGTTACACAAAACTGACATTGGAGCTTCACGGATCGGGCCTAATGCACTCCCTCATATCGCGTTTGGACTATGAGGAAGAGCATGATGTTCGAGCTGAAGAATGTCACCCGTCAATTCGGCAAGAAGACCGCCGTCGATAGCGTGACGCTTGACATCCCTCAGGGTCAGATGGTCGGCATCATCGGTCGTTCGGGTGCTGGCAAGTCCACGCTTCTGCGCATGATCAACCGCCTGCAGGAGCCGAGCTCCGGCTCGATCCATTTCAACGGCGCCGAGGTCTCGCGCCTGCGTGGCAAAAACCTGCGCAACTGGCAGCGCGATTGCGCCATGATCTTCCAGCAGTTCAATCTCGTGCCGCGCCTCGACGTCATGACCAATGTCATCCTCGGCCGCCTCAACCACCGTTCCACCGCGCTCAGCCTGCTCGGCATCTTCACCCGCGAGGAGCGGATCCAGGCGATCGCCGCGCTCGAGCGTCTCGGCATCGAGCAGACGGCCTTGCAGATGGCGGGCACGCTGTCCGGCGGCCAGCAGCAGCGCGTGGCCATCGCCCGCGCCCTCATGCAGGCGCCGAAGATGCTGCTTGCCGACGAGCCGATCGCCTCGCTCGACCCGTTGAACGCCAAGATCGTCATGGACGCGCTGCGGGATATCAACGAGCGCGAAGGCATCACCGTCATCACCAACCTGCACACGCTCGACACCGCCCGCAGCTATTGCGAGCGCATCGTCGGCATGGCCCACGGCCGCGTCGTCTTCGACGGCAAGCCGTCGGAACTGACGGCCGATGCCGTCAACGAAATCTACGGCACCGACAAGAACGGCGCCGGCATCGATGAGAGCATGACGTCGACCAGCCTAGACAACACAGTCAAGGGCAAGCAGCCCGACGCCGTATCCCGCGTGATGGCCGCCTCCGCCGTCATGCGCTGACCAGTTTCCGGCCGGGGGACAAAGCCGGAAAAGCAAAGATCCCCAATCTCTCTGAAGACAGTAACTCAAAGTCACTGAAAACGTCACCAAAGGAGACTACCATGTCTGCGTTCCGCAAGATCCTGATGGCTACGATCGCCATCGCCACCGTTGCAGGCCAGGCCTACGCCCAGGACGTCAAGGTCCTGCGTATCGGCCTCGACGGCGGTGAAAACGAAGCCGACCAGGTTCGCCGCACCGAATGCGTCAAGCCGGGCCTGATCGCCGCCACCGGCGTATCGGAAGTCCAGATCTTCCCGTCGCCGAACTACAACGGCGTTATCCAGGGCCTGCTGGGCGGCACCATCGACCTCGCGATGATGGGCGCTTCCTCCTACGCCTCGATCTACCTCAAGGATCCGAACGCCGTTACGCCGGTTCTGACCACCAAGCAGGAAGACGGCTCGAACGGCTACTACTCGATCATGGTCGCCCGCAAGGATTCGGGCATCAAGACGCTCGAAGACGCCAAGGGCAAGAAGCTCGGCTTCGCCGATCCGGACTCGACCTCGGGCTACCTCGTCCCGAACGTCTCGCTGCCGAAGGACATCGGCATGCCGGTCAAGCAGTTCTTCTCCGAAACCGGCTTCGGCGGCGGCCATGAGAACCTCGTTCTCGGCGTTCTCGACAAGAAGTTCGACGTCGGCACCACCTTCGGTTCGGCCACCGGCGACTGGGCCCAGGGCTATACCTCCGGCAACCTGCACATCATGGTCAGCAAGGGCCTGCTCGACATGGACGATATCGTCCAGGTCTGGAAGTCGCCGCTGATCCCGAACGGCCCGCTGATGGTTTCCAACAAGCTGCCGTCCGATATCCAGAAGAAGGTTACCGCCTACTTCGCCGAGCTGCCGAAGACCGACAAGGGTTGCTTCGAAAGCTTCACCGGCGGCGGCTATGTCGATTGGACCCCGGTCGACCAGTCCTTCTACCAGACGATCATCGACGCTCGTAAGTCGGTTATCGGCGGTTGATCCCAACGCCTGAATAGTTCTGCGGCGGCATCATCTCGGTGCCGCCGTTTCTTCAAGAAGGATGCTTCCACATGGCGCACGTGGCCGATACCGACCACCTGGGCGGACTGCAGCAAGGCTCCCGCACCATTCTCGATCACTATCAGAGCCAGGTCCGGACGCGGCGTATCTACACCGCGATCTCGATCGTCGTCTTCCTGATCGTGCTCGGCGCCTCGCTCGATTTCGCCAACAGCGCCAATTCGGGCAAGTTCTTCGAACGCCTTCCCTATCTCTTCGATTTCATGAAGCACTTCGTGCCTGATAGCCCGCTGGAGATTTTCAGGGCCATGTTCGACCTGCCGTCGCCCTATGCCGACGGCTCGATCAAGTATGATTACGTCAGCGACCGCGTCTATATCACCGACACGTTCTACATCCCGAATTTCTTCTACCAGCTCGCCATTACAGTCAATGTCGCCATCGTCTCGACGATCATTGGCGCGACCGGCGCCTTCGTGCTCTGCTTCTTCGCCTCCACCAATCTGGTCGGCGCCGGCGCCACCCGCTGGTTCGTGCGCCGCGTCATGGAAATCCTGCGCGCCTTCCCGGAGATCGTCATCGCCGGCTTGCTTGCCGCCATCCTGTCGATCGGCCCGATCTCGGCAATGATCGCCGTGTCGATCCACACCATCGGCGCCCTCGGCAAGCTGTTCTTCGAAGTGGTCGAGAATGCCGACATGAAGCCGGACGAGGGGCTGCGCGCCTCCGGCGCCAGCTGGCTCGAGCGCGTCCGCTTCGCCATCCTGCCGCAGGTCATGCCGAATTTCGTCTCCTACACGCTGCTGCGCCTCGAGATCAACGTGCGCGCCTCCACCATCATCGGCGCCGTCGGCGGCGGCGGCATCGGCGAGGTCTTCAGCCTGGCGATCGGCCGCGATCATGCCGCCAAGACCTATGCCATCATCATCCTGCTTCTGATCACCGTCGTCTGCGTCGACCAGTTCTCCGCCTGGCTGCGCCGCCGGATGATCGGCAAGCAATCCTTCGAATTCGGTCGGGGAGCAGCCTGATGTCCTCTCTCACAGTCAACGCCGCCGATCGCCAGCGCCTGCTCGACAGCTATCCTGATGTCTTCCACCGCAGCTTCCTGCAGCGCTGGGGCCTGTTGCTGGGCGCGGTGATCGTGCTCGTCTACCTCGCGCTCTGCTTCAATTTCTTCAAGGTCATCCCGACTTTCGCCAATGGCAACTGGGACCGCGCCTCGATCTATGTTCAGGACTGGTATTCCTGGCGCGCCCAGCCGCGCCTGCGTTTCGTCGATGGCAAGGTGACGCCGCAATGGACGAGCCGCGGTCAATACCCCAAGGACGCCGTCATCGACTGGATGCGCCCGACTGCCACGGGCGGCTACACGGTCACCTACGGCAGCGATGCCGACCGTATGGAAGTGACGCCCGAGCGTGTCGACGTCTATCTTGGCGGCACGCTCTATCCGGTCGAAATATCAGGTGACCGCGCCATCCTGCCGCCGGGCGCGCCAGCTGTCATGAAGCAGGACGACAGCAAGGTAACCGTCTCCTTCGGCTTCGAGGGCCAGGCCGAAATCCGCTCCACACAGGTCTACGTCCAGCGCCGCTTCCTCGGCTGGGCCAATTTCTTTTTCGACACGCAGTCGCCCTTCTGGGGCAAGAGCCTCGTCGATGTCGGCGGCCTGATGCTGTCTGGCGATCGCATCGATCCGAAGCAATCCAACGCCTCGCTCGCGCTCGACAATTTCCTCAACAATGCTAGCTGGCAGCATGGCGATATCCTGTCGAAGCTGATGCAGACGCTGGTCATGGCTTTCGTCGGCACGCTGCTCGCCTCGCTCTTCGCCTTCCCGATCGCCTTCATCGCCGCGCGCAATATCACCCGCAGCCGCCCGGCCAACTGGCTGACAAAGCGCCTGTTCGATTTCCTGCGCTCGATCGACATGCTGATCTGGGCGCTGTTCTTCACCCGCGCCTTCGGCCCCGGGCCGATCCCCGGCATCGCCGCGATCTTCTTCACCGACACCGGCGCGCTCGGCAAGGTCTATGCCGAGGCGCTGGAGAATGTCGATGACAAGCAGCGCGAGGGCGTAAAGTCGGTGGGTGCTGCCCCGGTCGTCGTGCAGCGCTTCGGCGTCGTGCCGCAGGTGCTGCCGATCTTCATCTCGCAGTCGCTGTATTTCTGGGAATCCAACACCCGCTCAGCCACCGTCATCGGCGCCGTCGGCGCCGGCGGTATCGGCCTGAAGCTGCTGGAATCGATGAAGACCAATGCCGACTGGGACAAGGTCGCCTACATGGTGCTCCTCATCCTCATCGTCGTGTTCGTCTTCGACAATATCTCCAACGCGCTGCGTTCGCGCGTGATGGGCAAAAAGACCCATTGATGGGTCTTGATCATCATCATTCTGTCACGGAAATCTTTTAGCCGGGAGCAAGCTTGCAGCGGGCGGTCAAATCACGGCAGACTGCCTCCCGCATCCACATAGATTTCCGGGATACTGGCCTTGCGATACGCACTCTATTTCACGCCGCCGAAGGGTGATCCCTTGAACGTGGCGGCCGCCCGCTGGCTCGGCCGCGACGCCTTCACAGGCGAAACTTACCCGGCTCCCGATTCTCCTGATCTGCCGGCTGCCGAGCAGTTCGAACTGACCGCCGACCCGCGCCGCTACGCTTTCCACGCCACCATCAAGGCGCCGTTTCATCTGGCCGGATCGGTCACCGAAAAGGACCTGATCGAGGCCGTCGAGGATTTCGCCGCCCGCACGTCTGCCTTCGAGATCCCCGAGCTGGTGCTCGGCCAGCTCGGCAAGTTCTTCGCGCTGGTCCCCGGCTCGCTGCATCCGCCGCTACAGCAATTCGCGGCAAGCGTGGTAAAGTCATTCGAACCGTTCCGCGCCGCCTTGTCGGAAGCCGATATCGCCCGCCGCAATCCAGACAGGCTGAGCGACAGCCAGAAGGCCAATCTGTTGCGCTGGGGCTACCCGTATGTGATGGATGACTTCGGCTTCCACATGACGCTCTCCGGCCAGGTGCCGGAGGAGCGCGCCGAGGTGATGAAGGCTATCCTGACCGAGCGTTTCGCCGCCTTCACCGGTCGGCCGCTCCTGGTTTCCGGCCTTGCCGTTTTCGTCGAGGAGGCGCGTGGCGCCCCGTTCACAGCCCATTCCTGGTGGCCGCTTGCCGCCGCCAAACCTTGAAAGATCCGACGCCCATGACCAAAGAAACCGTCTTCTCCAACGCCCGCATCGTCCTCGAGGATGAAATCGTCGAGGGATCGATCCTCGTCCGCGACGGCAAGATCGAGGATATCGCGAGCGGCAGCTCCCGCCTCGGCGAGGATTTCGAAGGCGATTACCTGATCCCGGGTCTCGTAGAACTGCATACCGACCATCTCGAAGGCCACTATTCGCCGCGTCCCGGCCTGCGCTGGAACAAGACGGCGGCGATCCAGGCGCACGACGCCCAGATCGTCACCTCTGGCATCACCACGGTCTTCGACTGCCTGCGCATGGGCGCCGACGAAGACGGCGGCTTCGAGCATGGCGAGATGCGCGAGATGGCCGACGCCATCCAGAAGGCCGAGCAGGAAGGGCGGCTGCGCGCCGAGCACCTGATCCACCTGCGCTGCGAGGTCTCCGCCGACAACGTGCTGCAGCACTTCGCCGATTTCGAAAACGACCCCTATGTCCGCCTCGTCTCGCTGATGGACCACGCGCCGGGCCAGCGCCAGTTCCAGACCATGGACCAGTACATCTTCTACTACCAGAAGAAGCGCGGCCTCACCGACGCCCAGTTCGCCGAGTTCGTCGATCGCCGCGTGTCGGAATCCGAGCGCAACTCGACGCCGCACCGCCTCGCGATCTCGAAGGTCTGCGCCGAGCGCGGCATCACGGTCGCCAGCCACGACGACGCCACGCTCGCCCATGTCGACGAGGCCATAGAGAACGGCGTCCGTCTCGCCGAGTTCCCGACCAGCTTCGACGCCGCCAAGGCCTCGCATGAAAACGGCATGAGCGTGCTGATGGGCGCGCCCAACATCGTGCGCGGCAAGTCACACTCCGGCAACATCGCCGCCCGCGATCTCGCCGAGCGCGGCGTACTCGATGTTCTTTCCTCCGACTACGTGCCGCTCAGCCTGCTCTATGCGCCCTTCCTGATCGCAGACGAGGTCGAGAGCATCTCGCTGCCGAAGGCGATCGCCATGGTCACCGCGACCCCGGCCCGCACGGTCAGCCTCAACGATCGCGGCCGCATCGCCACCGGCCTGCGCGCCGATCTCGTCCGCGTCTTCCGCGACGAGGGCGTTCCCGTCACCCGCTCCGTCTGGCGCGAAGGACGCCGGGTCGCATGACCGCGCGCGAGCCGCACCCCTCGCACGGGTCGCACCCGTCGCACGAGCCCCACATCGTTCCCGGCACCGAGCGCGGCATCATGGTGGTCGTGGTCGGCCCCTCCGGCGCCGGCAAGGACACGCTGATGGCGGCCGCCGCCCGGCATTTCAGGGAGCGGCAGGACGTGCATTTCGTCCGCCGCGTCATCACCCGCGATCATGATGCCGGCGGCGAGGATCATCTCGCCGTCTCGCCTCAAGGCTTCGCCTCGATGGAGCAGGCCGGCAGCTTCTCCGTCTGGTGGGAGGCGCATGGCCTGAAATACGGCATCCCCTCGGAAGTCTCGGTGTCGCTGTCAGCCGGAAGCCTCGTCATCGCAAACGGCTCGCGCTCGGCGCTGCACCATTTCCACGCCGTCTTCCCGCGCCTGAAGGTGATCAACGTCACCGCCCGCGCAGACGTGCTGGCAAGCCGGCTCGAGGCCCGCGGCCGCGAGACCCACGAGGACATCATGGCCCGCCTGGCGCGCGGCCCGCTCACCGTGCGCGGCGATTACGACGTCGTCGATCTCGACAATAGCGGGTCCTTGGAACAGGGCGAACGCCGCATGGTCGAGGTGCTCGAGGGCTTCCTCCAGGAAATCGGCTGACGACGATGCGGCCCGCATCGCGGGGATAATAATCTTGCGCGGTGAAAGATATCGCAGCGATCTCAGCGACTTGCCGATTGCATCGTCCCCGCCCATCCTCGTGTCTGTCGGTGCTCCCATACTAATCAGGTCATTGGACAGGGAGCCGGGTCGCGAACCGGAACTGACAAGTCCGGGGCGATGAGCCCGGCGTCCGGTGATGGTTGTTGAAAGGTGGATGATCGGGTCGTCAGGATCTCTCGTCCATCCGGAAGCGAAAGGCCGAGAGACGCTCCTGTCGGCCTGGATATCCGGAAGCCTTGATGCGATCGGGCAGGCGACAGTGCCTGACAACACTACCCTATACCGAACGTCGCCTGCCCATTCCCAGCTCGCATGCCGTCGCGGAGAGGTCTCCGGCGCGGGGTTTTGTGGTGTTTGGTGGACGTTCGTTCGTGCCGCGCTTTGCCTCAATCACCCGTGTCTCATCCGCTGCTCAACGCGTATAGCAACCGCGCCGAGAACCACGGTAGCGATCGCCACGGTCAACCCGTCCGCGATCGGGAAGGCGAACCAGATGGCCGTTCGGTCGAGGAAAGCGGCGATGACAATGATGGCGACTGGAAGAAGCACGAACGACTTCATCAGCGTCAGAAGCCCGGCCTGCAGAGGTCGGCCGATCGCTTGGAAGTATAGCGCGAGCACCAGCACCGGTCCCGAAAACAGATAGAGCGCCGCCATCGGCTTGAGAATTCTGGCGACCTCCTCGATAACGCCGGTATCGGCGATGAAGGCGGAGGCGATCAGCCGGCCTTGTGTCAGAAGCAGCAGTTCGACGGCGGCGCCGTAGATGAAGGCAGTTCCTGCGGCGATCCGCAAAGCCTGGTCGGCGCGCTGCCAGCGTCCGGCTCCGACATTGTTGCCGACGATGCTCTGCATGGCGAGCGCTGCGGCCATGGGCGGCAGGAAGGCAAAGCCGAGAATACGCGTGATGATGCCATAGGCCGCGATAGCCTGCGAACGGCCTTCGCCTGAGGCCGGCAGCGCAAGAACCACGCAGGTCGCCGTCAGCGCCATCCCTATGAAAGTGAGGCTGACGGGAGCGCCGAGTGCCGCGATCAGCCCCCATTGGCCGTACCATGCGTTCCGCCGCAGACCGCCAAGTGGCATCATCTCCCGGGACCGCCGCCGACCCTCGATGAGGAGAGCGAGGCCCGCCCCTTGCGCCAGCACGGTGCTCAACGCCGACCCCGCAACGCCCATCGCAAGCGGCACGATCAGGATGTAGTTGAAGAGGATGTTGATCGACGTCACGCCGAGAGACATCAGCGCCATGCTGCCCGCCCGACCTTCGTTGCGCCAGGCATCCGCATGGATACCGAGCAGGAACTGCAGCGGCGTGCCCAACAGGGTAATCATCAGGAAAACCCACGCCATCCTCGCAACCGGCTCCGCCGTTCCGGCCATCCGTGTTGCAAACGTCCAGCCGCCGACGAGGAAGAGCAGGATCAGCGCCAGGCCGATCATGACGGCCAGACCATGTGCTCTGGCAAAGGTGGAGCCCGCTTCTTCGTGCGCACCGGCGCCGAGCTGTCTGGCAAGCAGGCTGGACATGCCGCTGCCGACAAGCGTCGAAAGCGCGATGGTCAGCAGCAGCATGGGAAAAGCGATACTGATTGCCGCTATGGCCTCTTCCCCGACAAATCGTCCAAGAAAGGCGGCATCGACGATACCGAGCAGGCCGTTCAGCGTCATGATTGTTATCATCGGCAAGGCGGTCGTGACAAAGATCCGGCCCACGGGCGCGGTCAGGAATCGATTGTCGGGTGATTGTCTCGCAGACATCACGCACTCCTCAAATGAGGCATTTCGATTGAGGAGGGAGCCTGCATTGCCACCAACGAAATGCTTCGAGGGTGAGATGATGTCGACGTCGAGCTTTTACCGTGACTTGCGTCCGCAGGCGGCAGGCACTCGAAACCTGAACCGGATCAATCATTTTGACTCGGGTCTGTCAATTGGAAAACCGTCTCGCCCAATCTCGCCAATGTCGAGCTCATCAAGGGTGCCAGCCTTTCGACGTTGACGAGGTCCCGGTTATCAACGGTCTAACCCATCAATCCAATGCCGGCGGTCAGGCTTGAGAAGGCGTGTGGGCGCGCACGATAGTTGATCTTTATCGACAGTCGCATTACCTTGAGGAAAGCAGGTATTACGAGGACGCGCGCTTGTCGACAACGGTCACATCCAAAGGGCAGGTGACGATTCCCAAGGCGGTGCGCGATTTACTCGGCATCACGCCCGGAAGCCAGGTCGATTTTCGCCGCGCCGAGGACGGCAGTATCGTGCTCGCAAGGACGGACAAGAAGAAGCATGTCAGCCGTTTCGAGAAGCTTCGAGGACACGCCGGCGCCGGCCTTGATACTGATGCGATCATGGCGCTCACCCGTGGTGAGTGATGACGCTTGTCGATACTAACGTCCTGCTTGATTTGGTTACGAACGATCCGATCTGGGCCAGCTGGTCGGTAAGCCAGCTTGAGACGGCGAGCGTGGAAGGCCCCTTACTGATCAACGACGTCATCTATGTCGAACTCGCGGTTCGCTATGAACGCATTGAAGAGCTCGATGCGTTCATAGATTCAGCTGAACTTGTCTGGCTCCCCATCCCGCGCGCCGCGTTGTTTCTGGCTGGCAAGGCCTTCACCGAATACCGTCGGGCTGGCGGTTCGCGCACCGGCGTTCTTCCGGATTTCATGATCGGCGCGCAAGCGGCGGTTCAGAATTTGCCAATCCTGACACGCGATGTCGGTCGGTATCGAACCTATTTCCCGACCATCACGCTGATATCGCCAACGGCGTAGATCGGGAACGGACACCGGCTACCCCGCAACGGGAGCTCAATCCCCCTCGCCACGCCCATTGACGATCTCGCGCTTGCCCACATGGTTGGCGGGGCCGACGAGCCCTTCCTTCTCCATCCGCTCGACCAGCGAGGCGGCGCGGTTGTAGCCGATCCCCAGCCGGCGCTGGATATAGGAGGTCGAGCACTTCTTGTCGCGCAGCACGACCTTCACCGCCTTGTCGTAGAGGTCGTTGCCGTCCTCGGCGGCCATGTCGCCCTTGTCGAACACGGCGCTGTCTTCCTCTTCGCCGTCTTCTTCCTCGTCGGCCGTGACCGTGTCGAGATATTCCGGGCGGCCCTGTGTCTTCAGATGCGCCACGACCTTTTCGACCTCGGCGTCGGAGACGAACGGACCGTGGACGCGCGAGATGCGTCCGCCGCCCTGCATGTGCAGCATGTCGCCTTGGCCGAGCAGCTGTTCGGCGCCCTGTTCGCCAAGGATGGTGCGGCTGTCGATCTTCGACGTCACCTGGAAGGAGATACGGGTCGGGAAGTTGGCCTTGATCGTGCCGGTGATGACGTCGACCGAGGGGCGCTGCGTCGCCATGATCAGGTGGATGCCGGCGGCACGCGCCATCTGCGCCAGACGCTGGATCGCGCCTTCGATCTCTTTTCCGGCCACCATCATCAGGTCGGCCATCTCGTCGACGATGACGACGATGTATGGCATCGGCGTCAGGTCGAGTTCCTGTTGTTCTTCGATCGGCGCTCCGGTGCTGCGGTCGAAGCCGGTCTGCACCATGATGTGGATCGTCTCGCCCTTCTCCTTGGCCTGCGCCACGCGGCCGTTATAGCCGTCGATATTGCGCACGCCGAGGCGCGACATCTTGCGGTAGCGCTCTTCCATCTCGCGCACCGCCCACTTCAGCGCCATCACGGCTTTCTTCGGGTCGGTCACGACGGGAGTGAGCAGATGCGGGATGCCGTCATAGATCGACAGTTCCAGCATCTTCGGATCGATCATGATCAGGCGGCACTGTTCCGGCGTCATCCGGTAGAGCAGCGACAGGATCATCGTGTTGACGGCGACCGACTTGCCCGAGCCGGTGGTGCCGGCAACGAGCAGATGCGGCATCTTCGCCAGCTCGGCGATGACGGGTTCGCCGCCGATCGTCTTGCCAAGCCCGAGCGCCAGCTTGAAGCTGCTTTTCTCGAAATCGGCGCTTTCGATCATTTCGCGGAAATAGACGGTTTCGCGCAGCGCGTTCGGCAGTTCGATGCCGATGACGTTGCGGCCGGGCACGACGGCGACGCGGGCAGACAAGGCCGACATCGAGCGGGCGATATCGTCGGCGAGGCCGATGACGCGCGAGGATTTCACGCCCGGCGCCGGCTCGAATTCATAGAGCGTGACGACGGGGCCGGGGCGCACATGGATGATCTCGCCCTTGATGCCGAAATCTTCGAGAACGCTTTCGAGAAGCCCGGCATTCTGCTCCAGCGCCTCCTGCGACATGATCTCGCCGACGCGTTCCGGCGGCTCCTGCAAGAGCGAGTTGGAGGGGAATTCGTAGCCCGAGGCATCGACCTTCGAGGGCACGAACTTGTGACCCGCCATCCGTGCGGCAGGCGCCAGTGGCGTGACGGCTGCGACACGCACCGGCATCGGCGCGATCGGCTGTGCGACTGCCTGGTTTGCGGCCTGGACGATCGGCTGCGGCGCCGGTTCGACCACGGGCTGCGGTTCAACGGCAGGCTGCGTAACCGGGATGGCAGCGGCGGCCTTCTGTCTCATCATGGCGGCCATCGGCGGGCGAATGGCGGCGCGGGCGACGCCCGGCGCGGGTGCCACGACCACGGGGGCAGGGGCCGGCGTTTCGACCGGCGCCGGCGCTGCATAGGGCGCGGCGACCACGGGCTGCTTGCCCGGGCGCCATTCCATGATGCGGAACTGGCTGATGATCGTATCGGGGCTCACCGTCGTCTGCGGCAGCACGATCTGCGCCTGGACAGGCTGCGTCTGCGTCGTGGGCTCGTCGCTCTCCTCGAAGGACATGACCTCGAAGAAGGCGAAGTCGGAGATCGAGGCAAGTGTGGAGGCGGCGCGGAAATGCGTCTCGGCGGCATCGTCATTGGCGGCGATCACGATTGCCTCCGGCTCGACGGTGGGTTCCGGCTGGTAGACGTCGAAGGGCACGTTGACGACGAGAGGCGCGCGCGGCTGCGGCGCAAACGTCGGGCGCGATGCCTGCACCTGCACCTGCGGCGCTACGGCCTGGGGTGCGGCTACCGGCTGGCTGGCTGGCTGTCGCGCAACGAAGCCCTGGCGCGGCTGCGTCACCGCCGCTTGCGGCACATGGATCGCCTGCGCGTCCGGCACCGTCATGGGCGCGGGCGTCATCAATTGTTCGGGCTCGACCACCCGCTGGCGCACCGGCTCGGGCGGCTGCTTGCGCGGGTTGATCTGGCTTTCCGGCGTGCGGGTAAAGCGGACATTCGGCGCCAGCGAGAAATTGTTCTGCCAGATCGGCGGTACCGGCTTCTCGCCGGCCTGTTCCTGCGGCTGTTCGCCATCGATGTCGGCGATAACTTCGCCGGCATCCGTTAGATTGGTTCTAGGAAAGCGCATACGACCGCTACTCACTCATGATTAGCAACTATTATCCGCTTCCGGCTTAGGAAATGAAGGTTAATAAGTTCCTTCTCCGCGCCCTCGTTCGACATGCGGAGTAGTGAGATAAGAGAGCCTTTTCAGTAGCTTGTGTGATAAAGAAAATTTTAGCGATTTTTCGACGAGGCGCTCTAGTGCGCCTCGTCCCAGTTGGTGGCCGCGCGCGCATCGACCTTCAGCGGCACACGCATTTCGAGTGCCGGCATGGTGGCGTTTTCCATCACCGAAACGATCGTGGGCATGGCCTTGTCGACATCGGCGTCCTCGACCTCGAAGATCAGTTCGTCGTGTACCTGCAGCAGCATCCGCACCCGGTCGCCAAGCCCCGATTCGGCAAGCGCCGGCTCGATCTTGATCATCGCCCGGCGGATCACGTCCGCTGCCGAGCCCTGGATCGGCGCGTTGATCGCCGCGCGCTCGTTGAAGGCGCGCACCGAGGGGTTCGAGGAGCGAATCTCCGGATAGTTGATTCGCCGCCCGAAGATCGTCTCGACATAGCCCTTGTCGCGCGCCTGCTGCTTGGTGCTGTCCATGTAGTCGCGAATGCCGGGGAAGCGCTCGAAATAGCGCTTGATATAGTCGCCCGCTTCCGAGCGCTCGATGGAGAGCTGGTTGGCTAGGCCGAACGCGGAGATGCCGTAGATGATGCCGAAGTTGATCGCCTTGGCGCGGCGACGCACCTCGGATGGCATCCCCTCGACGGGAACCCCGAACATCTCCGAGGCCGTCATCGCGTGAATGTCGATCCCGTCGGCAAACGCCTGCGTCAGCTGCGGGATTTCGGCGACGTGGGCGAGCACGCGCAGCTCGATCTGGCTGTAGTCGGCCGAGATCAGCTTGTGGCCCGGCGTCGAGATGAAGGCGGTGCGAATCTTGCGGCCTTCGGCGGTACGCACAGGAATGTTCTGCAGGTTGGGCTCGGAAGAGGAAAGCCGCCCCGTCGTCGTCGATGCCAGCGAGTAGGAGGTATGCACCCGTTTCGTCTGCGGGTGCACATAGCCCGGCAGCGCGTCGGTGTAGGTGGATTTCAGCTTGGTCAGCTGCCGCCAGTCGACGATCTTGCGCGGCAGTTCCAGCCCGGCCGCCGCCAGATCCTCCAGCACGCTGGCCGAGGTCGACCATTGCCCGGTCTTGGTCTTCGAGCCGCCGGCAAGGCCCATCTTGCCAAACAAAATGTCGCCCAGCTGCTTCGGCGAGCCGATGTTGAAGCGCTCGCCGGCCAGCTGGTAGATCTCGTCCTCCAGCCGCGCCGCGCCCTGCGCCAGCTCGCCCGAGAGACGCGACAGGATCTGCCGGTCGACGGTGATCCCACGCTCTTCCATGTGCGCCAGAACAGGCAGCAGCGGCCGCTCCAGCCGCTCGTAGACCGATGTCAGCTTCTCCGCCGCCAGTCTGGGCTTCAGCACCATCCAGAGCCTGAGCGTCACATCGGCATCCTCGGCCGCGTAATGCGTTGCGCGGTCGATATCGACGAGGTCGAAGGAGACGTTCGACTTGCCGCTGCCGGCCACGTCCTTGTAGGCGATCGGCTTGTGGTTGAGAAACTTCTCCGACAGCGGATCCATGCCATGCGCGCCGGTGCCGGCGTCGAGCACGTAGGAGATCAGCATAGTGTCGTCGAAGTTCTTCGTCTCGACGCCGTAGCGCTTCATCAAGAGGTAGTCGTATTTCAGGTTCTGCGCGACCTTGAGCACCGACTGGTCCTCGAGCAGCGCCTTCAGTCGCGGCAGCGCGTCGCGCATCGGGATCTGGTTTTCGGCCATGCCGCCACCGAGCAGGTCGCCGACGCCGGTCTTGTGGCCGAGCGGCACATAGGCGGCGCGGATGTTGATACCCGTCGGGCTCTTCGCGTTATCGGCGATCGCCATCGAGAAGCCGACGAGCTCGGCCTGCATGGCGTCGAGCGAGGTCGTCTCGGTGTCGAAACCGATCACGCCGGTCTCGCGCGCATCGGCGATCCATTTGTCGAGCGTCGCGACATCGCGGATCGTCACGTAGCGCGAATGGTCGAAGGGCAGGTTGGCGAAGGCGTCTGCGCGCGAATTGGCGAAATCGGATGGCGTGAAGCTGCCCTCGGGGGCGGTGCCGTTCACCTTGGCAGGGACGGCCACGGCGTCGCCGACGATATCAGGCGTTCCGCCGGCAACCGGCGCAGGCTCGGCGACGTCGAGATCAGGGCCATGCGCATTGGCGCCCCACTCGACCGGCACGTCCACGGCGTCGATCGCGCTCGCATCACAGTTGCAGGCATCGGCGACGCGCCGCGTCAGGCTGGTGAACTGCATAGCTTTCAGGAAGCCGATCAGCTTCGGCCCGTCCTGGTTCTCCAGTACGAGATTCTCCAGGGCAAGCTCCAGCGGCACATCGGTTCTAAGGCGAACCAGCTCGCGCGACAGCCGCGCCTTGTCGGCATTCTCGATGATCGTCTGCCGGCGCTTCTCCTGCTTGATCTCGGTGGCGCGCTCGAGCAGCGTGTCGAGGTCGCCATATTCGGCCAGCAGCGTCGCCGCTGTCTTCGGACCGATGCCGGGGATACCAGGGACATTGTCGACGGAATCGCCGGTCATCGCTTGCAGGTCGATCATCTTTTCCGGCGGCACGCCCCATTTCTCGATCACATCGGGAACGCCGATCTGCTTGTCCTTCATGCTGTCGTACATGTGGACATTGGGGGTGACGAGCTGCATCAGGTCCTTGTCGGAGGAGACGATCGTCACGTCGGCGCCGGTGGCTTCCGCCTGCCGCGCATAGGTGGCGATGATGTCGTCGGCCTCGAAGCCCTCGGTTTCGATGCAGGGCAGGTTGAAGGCGCGCGTCGCCTGGCGGATCAGCCCGAACTGCGGGATCAGCTCTTCCGGCGGCGCCGAGCGGTTTGCCTTGTAGGCGTCGTAGAGGTCCTTGCGGAAGGTCTTCGACGAATAGTCGAAGATGACCGCCAGATGCGTCGGCGTCACGCCCACCGATGTGTCGCGCGCCTCGGTCAGGAGCTTCCACAGCATGTTGCAGAAACCCGAGACGGCGCCGACAGGCAAGCCATCGGATTTGCGCGTCAGCGGCGGCAGGGCATGGAAGGCTCGAAAGATGAATCCGGAGCCGTCGACAAGAAAGAGATGATCGCCTTTTTTCATGGTCGCATGGATAGCGCGACGGCCGGGCGAGGTCCATATAAAGTTAGCGCACAAAGCCTTTGCGCACATGCTTGAACGCGCCGGAAAACTACGAGAAACAGCTGTAACCCCTCGATGGCTGCGGCTTGTTTCGCGCGTTTTTCGCCCATACATTAGGCTCGCGTTGAACGAGAGCCCGCGATGTCTGGAGAACCTGAATCTCAGAGATATTTATTCAACCAGATCTCCATGCTGATCGACGGCATGAAGGGGTTGAATACTCAGATCGCCCGGCAGGTCGATGCGATGGGAAGGTACGACGTCGAGTTCACCAAGCTCGGGCGTTCCATGGCCAGGTTCGAGAGCGAGCTGATCGATCTCAGGGTTGATATGGGAAAGGTGAAGCTGGAAGTTGGCCGGTTACGGACGGAGGTGGGTGAGTTTCGTTCGGAGATGCAAGCTCGGCTCGACGCGATCCTGAAGCGCATAGACGACTTGGATGGTCGCACGCATGACATCGCCGATCATGTCCAGGAACTGCGTTCCGACAGCCTGCGCCAGTACAATGAAGTGATCAACGCCGTGCAGGACAGTCATCGGAACCGGATGTCCCTGAACAACCTTGAAGACCGTGTCGCCGAGCTTGAACGCCTTGTCGGCCTGCGTCCGCCACCGGTGGCGTGAGTCCGGCGAAGCGCGCTCACCAGACTGTTACTAAAATGTAATAGTCAATTCTTTTCTTTCCCTTGAAAAGCCACATTCGGATTCACAAATGATACTCACCGGCGACTGATCAATTTGGTCGCGCCGAGGGTCTGATAGCCGGCTCGTCCCCCGCCGCGTCGGACTTGGACAAAGGCCTAACCCCCTCTCCGGGCCTTTGTCCCCAATTCAAGCCGCCATAGCCAACCTCCAGGCTATGGCGGCTTTGTTTTTCTGCTCTATGTCTCCAAATTCGGGCCTTCGGCATGTCTTTTGATGCCTCGCTTACGAATTGTTGCATTGTTCGGGATCGGGTTTTGCGCCTAATTGCTCAGATGGGATTGAAGAGAATGGATTCCGGAGCCTACCTCGCCAGCCAGCTGGCCAAGGGCTTTGCCCGTTCGCTGCAGCAGCGCGCGGCGCGGCTCGGCTTTTCTCCCGGCCAGTTTCCGATCCTGCTCGAACTATGGGCCGAGGACGGCCTGACGCAAAAGCAGCTTCTGGCGCGCGTCGATATCGAACAGGCGACGATGGCCAATACGCTTTCGCGCATGGTCCGCGACGGTCTGATAGACCGCCGCCCGCACCCGTCGGACAAGCGCGCGCAGCTGATCTTCCTGACCGAGAAGGCGAGGGTCATGCGCGAGGATGCCGTCGAGGCCTCGCGCGAGGCCGATCACGCGCTGTTCGAGGGCTTCAAGAGCTTCGAGCGCGAGCTGACGCTGGAATATATCCGCCGCCTTCTCGACAATGCCAAGAAGCTTTGAGACCAAGAAGCTTTGAGGCCGACGAACGCTACTTCGCTGGTGCCTTCATCGCCAACACCTGCGCAGCACCGCGCTCCCCACCGTGCACGGAGAGAAAGTTGGCGCGCGCCGCGAGCTTGACGCTCGGCTCGATATCGGGCTTGCCGAACAACAACCCCTGCATCTGCCCGCAGCCTTCCTCCACCACGATCTGCCGCTGCAGTTCGGTCTCCACGCCTTCCGTTACCACCTGGATGCCGAGGCTGTGGCCGAGGCCGATGATGGCGCGCACGATCGAGCGCGCGGCGGCGTCGTGCTCGAGCACGCCGGTAAAGCTGCGGTCCACCTTGATCTTGTCGAACGGCAGCGCGCGCAGGTTCGATAGCGAGCAGAAGCCGGTGCCGAAATCGTCCATGACGATCCGCACCCCGAGCTTGTGCAGCCGCATCAGGGTGGCGATCACGCCGTTTCGGTCGCGCATGAAGGCGGCTTCCGTCACCTCCAGTTCCAGCCGCTGCGGCGGCAGCCCCGTCTCGTCGAGAATGGCCGTGATCCGCTCGCACAGATTGGGCAGCATGAACTGCACCGGCGAGACATTGACGGCGATCGTGAGCGGCTTCGGCCAGAGTGCCGCCTCCGCGCAGGCCTGACGCAGTACCCACTCTCCGAGCTGCACGATCGCGCCGCTCTCCTCGGCGATGGCGATGAACACCTCAGGCTCGCTGATGCCGTGGCCCGGGCGGTTCCAGCGTATCAGCGCCTCGTAGCCGGTGATGGCGCCGCTGCCGCTGTCGAGGATCGGCTGGTAGTTGACGTAGAGCTGGTTGCGGGTGATCGCATGGCGCAGTTCCGCCTCGATCTGCCGGCGCGCCCGCACCGCCTCGTCCATTTCGGCATCGAAGAAACAGGCCTTGCCGCGACCGGCATGCTTGGCGCGGTAGAGCGCCGTATCGGCATTGTCGCAAAGCTCTTCCGCCGTGCGCCCGTCTATCGGATAGACGGCGATGCCGAGGCTGGCGCCGACGGCCGTCGGATCACGAGCGACGTCCATTTCCGCTGCCAGCCCGTCGAGGATCTGTCCGGCGAGCTTCTGCGCCGCTTCCGGCTGCGGCTTGCCGGTCTGGATGATCGCGAACTCGTCGCCGCCCAGCCGCGCCACCGTGTCGCCGTCGCCGGCGACCCGTTTCAGGATCGCCGCCACCCTGCAGAGGATACGGTCGCCCTCGGCATGGCCGAAGATGTCGTTCACGGCCTTGAAACGATCGAGGTCGAGGCAGAAGATCGCGATCTGTGAACGCTTGCGCTCGGCCATCTGCAGCGCGTGACGCAGTCGCGTGTCGTAGAGCGAGCGGTTGGTCAGCCCCGTCAGCACGTCGTGATGGGCGAGATGCTCGATCATCTCCTCGGCGCGCTTGCGCTCGGTCAGGTCGCGCACCACGAGCACCTGGCAGTTGCGGCCGCGATAGATCATCCGCCGCGTCATGATGTCGACCGGGATTTCCGTTTCGTCGCGCGCCGTCAGCGAGGCTTCCTGGTGTCGTGTCTCGCCACCGCTTTCGGCAAGCGCCAGCACCGAGCTCGGCAGGTTGCCGCGCAGCTCCGCCAGCGACCAGCCGGACATCTCCTGGAACCGTTCGTTGGCATCCATGATCCGGCCTTCGTGGAGAACCAGCAGCCCCTCCATCGACGCATTGGCGAGGCCGCGCAGATCCGTAAGGTGGCTGGCAAGGAAGACGGCACTCAGCGCCGCCAGGATGAGGGCGGTCGACACCGCCATGACGATGCCGGCGAGCGTCTTGGTTTCGAGCAGCGTCGCGGTCACCAGCCGTCCCGGCTGCGGCACCAGCATGATCGTACTCATCGAGGTGAAGTGGATCGCCGCGATCGCCAGCACCATGATGACGGCCGCAACCAGTACGCGCCGCGTCCCCTTCAGTTCGCGAAAGGCGAAGAAGGCCGCGCTTGCCAGCGCCATGCCGATGAGAAGCGCAATCATTGTCGACGTGGGGTTGTAGACGATGTCGACGGTTTCTTCGATCGCCTGCATCCCCGTCATGTGCATCGAGCAGATGCCGATCGCCATGATCAGGCCGCCGCCGGCAAAGGCGTAAGGGCTTTCCCATTCGGTGGCGACGAGGATCGCCAGCCAGGAGGCGCCGATGGAAAGTACGACCGAGAGCGCCGTCATGCCGACGCCATAGGAGATCGGGAACGCGCCGTCATAGGCGAGCATGGCGATGAAGTGCGTGGCCCATATGCCAACGCCGCAGGCGAGAGCCGAGGCCGCCATCCAGCTGCGCTGCTGGCCGGGGTCGCACTCCCCGGCGCGGAACAGAAGCAGCATGGCGGCGAGATTGCCGATCAGGCAGACGATGACGGCAGCCACGATCAGGCGCCAGTCATGGTTGTCACGTATACAGGCGAGGACCGAAAACATAAGCCACCTCCGACAGTTACGCGACAAGGCTATTCGACCGCTTCCTAAATAACCGTAAATTGCATTAGCGATTCTTTACTCTCTGAATTGATGCGGTGATCGATGCTGCGCCGGGTAAGCTCCCGATAAGCCTAAACGTCTTTTTCGGCTCGAAAGCGTCGGGCGTTTGGTCTATCGTCCGCGCGAATTTCGAAAGGAGTCGGAAATGACTGACATTACGCCGGTGCTTGCGCGCGCGGACGAGAATTTGCCATCGAGCCTGGACAAGCTGTTCGAGCTTCTGCGGATCAAGTCGATCTCGACCGATCCGGCCTTCAAGGGCGAGTGCCGCAAGGGTGCGGAGTGGCTTACCGAATATCTGCGCACGCTCGGTTTCGACGCGTCGGTGCGTGATACTCCCGGCCACCCGATGGTCGTCGCCCACCACGACGGCGCCACCGCCGATGCGCCGCATCTCTTGTTTTATGGCCACTATGACGTGCAGCCGGTCGATCCGATCGAACTCTGGGAAAACGATCCCTTCGAGCCGGCGGTCAAGGATGCCGGCAACGGCCGCAAGATCCTCACCGGCCGCGGCACCGCCGACGACAAAGGCCAGCTGATGACCTTCGTCGAGGCCTGCCGCGCCTACAAGGACGTTATGGGATCGCTGCCCTGCCGCATCACCATCCTGTTCGAGGGCGAGGAGGAATCCGGCTCACCGTCGCTGAAGCCGTTCCTCGAAGCCAATGCCGAGGAGCTGCGCGCCGATTACGCTCTGGTCTGCGATACCAGCATGTGGGACCGCGACACGCCCGCTGTCGCCTCGGCGCTGCGCGGCCTGGTCGGCGAGGAAGTTGTGATCTCGGCCGCCGACCGTGACCTGCACTCCGGCCTGTTCGGCGGCGCGGCCGCCAACCCGATCCACATTCTGACGTCCATCCTCGCCGGCTTGCACGACGAGACCGGCCGCATCACGCTCGATGGCTTCTATGACGGCGTCGAGGAAACACCGGAAAACGTCAAGGCGTCCTGGGAGACGCTGGGCACGACGGCGGAAAGCTTCCTCGGCGAAGTCGGCCTGTCGATCCCCTCGGGCGAAAAGGGCCGCTCGGTGCTGGAACTGACCTGGGCACGCCCGACCGCCGAGATCAACGGTATCTGGGGCGGCTATACCGGCGAGGGCTTCAAGACCGTCATCGCCGCCAAGGCCTCCGCCAAGGTCTCTTTTCGCCTCGTCGGCACGCAGGATCCGGCCGCCATCCGCGAAAGCTTCCGCTCCTATGTGAAGTCGAAGATCCCCGGAGATTGCTCGGTCGAGTTCCACCCGCATGGCGGCTCGCCGGCGATTCATCTCGCCTATGATTCGCCGGCGTTGACGAAAGCCAAGACGGCGCTCTCCGACGAGTGGCCGAAGCCCGCCGTCGTCATCGGCATGGGCGGCTCGATCCCGATCGTCGGCGACTTCCAGAAGATGCTCGGCATGGAATCGCTGCTGGTCGGCTTCGGCCTCAGCGACGACCGCATCCACTCGCCCAACGAGAAATACGAGCTCACATCGTACCACAAGGGCATCCGCTCCTGGATCCGCATCCTGGAGGCGCTCGCCAAGTAGGGCCTCAAAATGAAAAAGGCGCGCCCGTTGATACGGGTGCGCCAGATGAACAAAAAGGCCGGGTTGAACCGGCCTTTCGTCATTCGCTTCGCATCAGTGCCAGTACATCCGTGGTCAAGGAGGAAGCGAATATTGCAGCCAGACTGATCCGCAAAGGTTAACGAAGCGTTAACGCATATCGAGATTGTCTGATGAGAGCGCCCATGCCATGGCGGGCGATGCCGTTCAACGGCTGCAATCGATGAACCCTATATCGGAATTGCCGAGCGCCGTTTCAAGGGCAGATGAACATGCCGTTCAAGCCCGGTTCATCCAGTCATGGATATAACCTATTGAAACTGAAAGTGAATACCGTCGGGATCGTGAGATTTCGGCGCTGCGTCTCGACGCCATCAGGGGGCTGACCCATATGATGAATGGCGTTCTCAAGGGAGTTGCAAGTGAAGAAGATCGTCATGAAGGCCGCTGCCGTCGCGGCACTTTTGCTGGCTCCGGCAATCGCCGAAGCGGCGGAGGGCTATGCCACCGCCAATGTCAACATGCGTGCCGGCCCGAGCACACAGTATCCCGCCGTCACGGTCATTCCCGCCGGTGAATCCGTCGAGATCCACGGCTGTCTGGCCGATGTCCCCTGGTGCGACGTGGAATTCTACGGCGGCCGCGGTTGGGTCGCCGGCGCCTACGTCCAGGCGCTCTACCAGTCGCGCCGCGTCTACGTCGGCCCGGAATATTATCGCCCGCTCGGCATCCCGACAGTCGTCTTCAGCGTCAACAACTACTGGGACCGCTACTATCGCCATCGCGATTTCTACCGCGAGCGTGACCGTTGGCGCGACCGCCCGCCGGTCGTCCGGCCCGTTCGCCCCGGTCCCGGCTTCGACAACGGTCCCGGACCTCGTCCGCGTCCCGGCTACGATCCGCGTCCTCGCCCGCAGCCCGGTTTCGACCGTCCCGATCGTGGGCCGGGCAGACCCGACTTCGACCGCCCGGATCGCCGCCCCGGCCAGCCAGATTTCGGCCGTCCCGGTCGTCCGGACGACAATCGGGGTCCCGGTCGCCAGCCCGGCTTCGATCGCCAGCCCGACCGCGGTCCCGGCCCGAACATGGGGCGCGGTCCCGATCGTCGCCCGGATGCGCAGCAGCAGAATGATAACAGGCGGCCGAACTTCGACCGCGGGCAGAACCGCAACAACCCGCCGCAGAACGGCAACGATCG
Organism: Rhizobium sp. S152; assembly: GCF_030380735.1. GTDB lineage: Bacteria > Pseudomonadota > Alphaproteobacteria > Rhizobiales > Rhizobiaceae > Rhizobium. The sequence goes on from NZ_JAUDRZ010000009.1 coordinate 189,279, forward strand.
CCGCAGGCCCCCGGCTTGCCAGCCTGGCGATCCGAGTTGCGCAAATCGTCAGTAACCATATGGAGGGCGGCCGCGAGGCCGCCCTTTTCGCATGCGGAAACACGCCAGATCACACGGCAGGACAAGGAAAAGCCCGACGCTCTGAGAGAGACGCCGGGCCTGATCTTGATCGGACGTTTGAGGGGAGACGACCGATCAGTGGCGGAACGTGAGGGCTTGTTCCGCACTCGGATAATACGCTAGCTCGCTAATGGTTCCCCGGGCGGCCAATAAAACGGGCTGGCCCCACGGAACGTCGGTGAGATTGCAATGGCGAGCGTCAAGGCAGCCGCCGACACAGCCCGTTCGGTCGTCGAAAAAGGCCCGGGCGGACGCACGGGCCTTTGCAACGCGATGATGTCTGATGCCGTCTCAGTAGCGGTAGTAGCCGCCTCCGCGCCATGGCGGCGGGCGGTAGCCGCGACGGTCTTCACGCCAACCGTAGTAGCGCGGCGGTGGCGGGCGATGGCCCCATCCGTAGTAGCGCGGTGGCGGCGGGCGGCGCCAGTTCGGCCTGCACTCGCCCCAGCGGGTCAGGTGAAAGCCGCGACCGCAGGCATAGTCGACCTGCTGCACGTTGTTCGTCACGCCACCGGGAGCGGCGGCGATCGGCATGGCTTCGGCGGCTGAAATACCAAAGCCGCTCATGGCAATCGCGATTGCGATCATAGTCTTGCGCATCTCTGCACCTCATGTTCTGCAAGTCCCTTGCATCAGGATTAGAGAGCGGTTCAGGTGAATGCGGGCTGAACCAACCAAGGCATTATTGCGGCAGACGCGAAGGCCGGCGACGGGGCGATATCTAGGATTGCGGCACTTGCAACTTCTTGCCGATATCCTCATTTCTCACAGGACGCGTCCACGACGCTTGAACACGGCAGGGGGATTGAAGAGATGAACCGCTTTCGCAAAATCGCACTGGTAGGAATGCTGATCGCGCTCTCGGCGGTTGCAACCGCGTGCCAGAGCGTCCCGCGCTCGGCAGGCAATGCGTCCGGCTATGTTCCCGGCGACTCCCTGAACCGCGCCTGCTCCGACGGTTTCCGCCCGAACGACGGCCGCTCCTGCAGCTATTGACGCTTTGTATGGACAGGCGGGCCTCCGACGTCACATTCTGACGCCGGGCGCGAGGTCGATCCGGAACTCGAGGCTGACGGTCGCTACCGGGGCCTTCAGGGCGTCCGCAATGGCAATCGAGACGTTGGCCGGTGGCGGAAACCGGGAGCAGGCGAACTTCGAGAGCGCGTTCAGCGCCTCGTTGATGGCGACGTGATTATTGTCGCAATCGATGTCGATCTCCGCCTCCTTGCCGTCGCTGATATGCAATGTGTAGTTGGGCATACCGGTCTCCTTTAACCGGGTAAAACCCCCGGCGACGACGGATGTTCCGAACGCGCTCCGAATTGACACAGCGGCGAGGCGCCGGTCCTCTGGCATCGACTTCCGCGCGAAGGACCCTGCTCGGACTTGCGCTGGCGCGGTCCCAAACGTTCTTAACGCCCCCTTAAATCGCCGCATTTAAAGTTAAACCGGGTGAAGAACTCATTTGCGACACGCGCCAGGCGCGGCGCTGAGGTTCGCATGAGGTCAAACATGGGGTGCAACCGGTCCTAGATGGCAGGCAGAGGCAGATCACGCGACAGAATAGAACCGTCCTTCAACGGCCGCGACAGACGCGGCGATGATGACGATTTCTCGCTTGATGCCGATGATCGCGTCGCCGGTGGCCGCAGCGTCAAGCGCGCCGCATCCAAGCCCCTTCGCCGCGAGCCGCAGGTCTCCCGCTATCGTGACGAAGAAGAAGACGACGACTTTCGAGAGCCGCCGCGTTCGCGGGCCCCGAAGCGTCGCAAGCGCGCAGCACCGGAACGCGAGGGTCTCGGCTTCTTCGGCCTTATCCGAAGGCTGATCTACTGGTGCATCGTGCTCGGCATCTGGGCCGGCATCGGCGTGGCCGGTCTGGTCTTCTACTACGGTTCGCGCATGCCGAGCGCCAGCACCTGGGCGATCCCCGACCGCCCGCCCAACGTCAAGATCACCTCGGTCGATGGCAGCGTCATGGCCAATCGCGGCACGACGGGCGGCGAGGCACTCGCGCTGGAAGACATGTCGCCCTACATCCCCGAGGCGATCGTCGCCATCGAGGACCGGCGCTTCTATTCTCACTACGGTGTCGATCCGCTCGGCCTTGCCCGCGCCTTCATAACCAACCTGACGTCGGGCCACATGGTGCAGGGCGGTTCGACGCTCACGCAGCAGCTCGCCAAGAACCTGTTTCTTTCGCCCGACCGCACGCTGGAGCGCAAGGTCCAGGAAGTGCTCTTGTCCTTCTGGCTCGAGCAGAAATACACCAAGGACCAGATCCTTGCGATGTACCTCAACCGTGTCTTCTTCGGTTCCAACGCCTATGGCGTCGAGGCAGCCTCTCGGCGCTATTTCAACAAGTCGGCGCGTGACGTGAACCTAGGTGAGGCGGCACTTCTGGCCGGCCTCGTCAAGGCGCCGTCGCGCCTGTCGCCGGCGCGCGATCCCGAAGCCGCCAATGCCCGCGCCCAGGTGGTGCTGCAGGCCATGCGCGACCAGGGCATGATCACCGACGACGAGGTCAAGACCGCCTCGGCACAGACGCCGGCCAAGGCCAAGCGCTACTGGTCGGGCGCCGGCCATTATGTCGCCGATATGGTCATGGACGAGCTTCCCGGCCTGATCGGCGACGTCAAGAAAGACATCGTCGTCGATACCACCATCGACAAGAACCTCGAAAAGCGCGCCGAGCAGGCGCTGAACGACGTGCTCTCCAAGGAGGGCGGCAAGCTCGACGCCTCGCAGGCGGCACTCGTGTCGCTCGACGGCACCGGCGCCATCCGCGCTTTGGTCGGTGGCCGCGACTATGCCGACAGCCAGTTCAACCGGGCCGTCAAGGCCAAGCGCCAGCCGGGCTCGTCCTTCAAGCCCTTCGTCTACGCCGCGGCGCTGGAAAAGGGCCTGACGCCTTATTCGGTTTTCAACGATGCACCCATCCGCATCGGCAACTGGACGCCGGAGAACTACGAAAAGAAGTACAATGGTGATGTGACGTTGGCGACGGCACTGTCGAAGTCGCTGAACACCGTTGCCGCCCAGCTCGTCATGTATGACGGCCCCGATCAGGTGATCAAGCTCGCCCATCGCCTCGGCATCCAGTCCGAGCTCCAGTCCAACGCCTCGATCGCGCTCGGCACCTCTGAAGTGTCGCTGATGGAACTGACCGGCGCCTATGCCGCCTTCATGAACGGCGGTTACAAGGCGACGCCGCATGTCATCCGCCGCGTGACGACGGCAGACGGCAGCAAGGTGCTCTACGAAAACACCTACGACAACCCGCCGCGCGTTCTGTCCGAAGCCGTCGCCGCCAACATGAACGCCATGATGATGGGTGTCGTCGAGCAGGGAACGGGCAGGGCCGCGCGCATTCCCGGCTGGCAGGTCGCCGGCAAGAGCGGCACGACGCAGAATTCCCGCGACGCTCTCTTCGTCGGCTTTACCAGCAACCTGACGACCGGTGTCTGGTTCGGCAACGATGACGGCCATTCGATGAAGAAGGTCACCGGCGGCGGTCTGCCGGCCAAGGCCTGGCAGCAGTTCATGGTCGCCGCCCACAAGGGCCTGGCGCCGGCGCCGCTGTTCGGCAACGGCCAGTTCATCCAGGATCCGAATGTGCCTGCCGCACCGGGCGACCAACCGATGGCCTCAGCGGACCAGGGATACCCGGCAGATCAAGGCTATCCGCCGGCCACCGCCACCGCGCCGCCGCTTGAGGAGCCGACGACCATCGGCAGCATCATCTCCGGCGTCTTCGGCGGCAATTCCGACGCGCCGCAGCGTTATCCGCAGGCACCGGGACGCCCGCAACGCCAGCCGTTGCCGCCCGCGAACGGCGGCCCGGTCCCTCCGGGCGATATCGCCGAGGGTGACGGTTACGGTTATGGCGAGGCGATGCCGCCGGGCGACATCGGCGACGACCAGCCCCGCGTGGTTGAGCGGCCGCGCCGCACCACGCTTCTCGATCTCATAATGGGGCAATAGCGCCGCCGCAGGGTACTGGCGAAAGCCGGCCGCAGCGCGCCCGTAAAAATTAATTGGTGCGCGCTCTTTTTGCTGGATCGCAGGCGATTTCCCGCCTTGCAGTCGCGAAAACCGCTCCTTATATACGCCGCATCACCGCAATCACGATTGCGTTAATCTTAAGGACCCATCCCGTAAGGGGCTGTCATCGAAATGCCTTCCCGGGGTTCAGACAGCTTGCTTCAAGGAGAGAATGACATGGCAAAAGTAATTGGTATCGACCTCGGAACGACAAATTCCTGCGTCGCTGTCATGGACGGCAAGGACGCAAAGGTCATTGAGAACGCCGAAGGTGCGCGCACCACGCCTTCGATCGTTGCATTTTCCGAAGATGGCGAACGCCTCGTCGGTCAGCCGGCCAAGCGCCAGGCAGTCACCAACCCCACGGACACGCTGTTCGCAGTGAAGCGCCTCATCGGCCGCCGCTACGACGATCCGACGGTTGAAAAGGACAAGGGCCTCGTTCCCTTCGAGATCACCAAGGGCGACAATGGCGACGCATGGGTCAAGGCCCGCGGCACCGGCTATTCGCCTGCCCAGATCTCCGCGATGATCCTTCAGAAGATGAAGGAAACCGCCGAATCCTATCTCGGTGAAAAGGTCGAAAAGGCCGTCATCACCGTTCCCGCATACTTCAACGACGCACAGCGCCAGGCAACCAAGGATGCCGGCAAGATCGCTGGCCTCGAAGTTCTCCGCATCATCAACGAGCCGACGGCGGCAGCGCTGGCCTACGGTCTCGACAAGAAGGACGGCAAGACCATCGCCGTTTACGACTTGGGTGGCGGTACCTTCGATATCTCGATCCTCGAGATCGGCGACGGCGTCTTCGAAGTGAAGTCCACCAACGGCGATACCTTCCTCGGCGGTGAAGACTTCGACATGCGTCTCGTCGAATACCTCGTTGCCGAGTTCAAGAAGGACAACGGCATCGATCTGAAGGGCGACAAGCTTGCTCTGCAGCGCCTCAAGGAAGCTGCTGAAAAGGCCAAGATCGAACTGTCCTCGTCGCAGCAGACCGAAATCAACCTGCCGTTCATCACTGCCGATGCGACCGGTCCGAAGCACCTGACGCTGAAGCTGACCCGCGCCAAGCTCGAAAGCCTGGTCGACGATCTCGTCCAGCGCACCATCGCGCCGTGCAAGGCAGCCCTCAAGGATGCAGGTGTCACCCCTGCCGAGATCGATGAAGTCGTTCTGGTCGGCGGCATGAGCCGCATGCCGAAGGTGCAGGAAGTCGTCAAGCAGCTGTTCGGCAAGGAGCCGCACAAGGGCGTCAACCCGGATGAAGTCGTAGCCCTCGGCGCAGCTATCCAGGCCGGCGTTCTCCAGGGCGACGTCAAGGACGTTCTGCTTCTCGACGTGACCCCGCTGTCTCTCGGCATCGAAACGCTGGGTGGCGTCTTCACCCGTCTGATCGAGCGTAACACGACGATCCCGACGAAGAAGTCGCAGACCTTCTCGACCGCCGACGACAACCAGTCCGCCGTCACCATCCGCGTTTCGCAGGGCGAGCGCGAAATGGCTGCCGACAACAAGCTGCTCGGCCAGTTCGACCTCGTCGGCCTGCCGCCGGCACCGCGTGGCGTTCCCCAGATCGAAGTCACCTTCGATATCGACGCCAACGGCATCGTCCAGGTTTCGGCCAAGGACAAGGGCACCGGCAAGGAACAGCAGATCCGCATCCAGGCCTCCGGTGGTCTCTCCGACGCCGACATCGAAAAGATGGTCAAGGACGCCGAAGCCAATGCCGAAGCCGACAAGAAGCGTCGCGAAGGCGTTGAAGCCAAGAACCAGGCCGAAAGCCTGATCCACTCCAGCGAGAAGTCGCTGAAGGATTATGGCGACAAGGTCACCGAGGCCGATCGCACCGCGATCTCCGACGCGATCGCCGCTCTGAAGACCTCCGTCGAGGCAACCGAGCCGGACGCAGACGACATCAAGGCGAAGACCCAGACCCTCATGGAAGTTTCCATGAAGCTCGGTCAGGCGATCTACGAAGCGCAGCAGGCTGAAGGCGGCGCGGAAGACGCTTCCGCCGAAGCCGGCGACGACAATGTCGTCGATGCCGACTACGAAGAAGTCAAGGACGACGACCGCAAGAAGTCCGCGTAAGCGGGCCGAGACGGTCACGTTTGAAACTGACATTCCGGCTGCTCACCATGGCAGCCGGAAATCCATTTCCGGGGTCTGATCCTTAATGGCAAAAGCCGATTTTTACGAAACGCTGGGTGTCGCCAAGACGGCTGACGAAAAAGAGCTGAAGAGCGCTTTCCGCAAGCTGGCGATGAAATACCATCCGGACAAGAATCCCGATGATCATACCGCCGAGCAGAAGTTCAAGGAAATCAACGAAGCCTACGAGACGCTGAAGGACCCGCAGAAGCGCGCGGCCTATGATCGTTACGGCCACGCGGCCTTCGAGCATGGCGGCATGGGCGGCGGTGGCGGCGGTTTCGCCGGCGGCGGCTTCTCCGACATCTTCGAGGACATTTTCGGCGAGATGATGGGCGGCGGCCGGCAGCGGCAGCGCTCGTCGGGCGGTCGCGAACGCGGTGCCGATCTTCGCTACAACATGGAAATTTCCCTGGAGGAGTCCTTCTCCGGCAAGACGGCGCAGATCAGGGTTCCGACCTCGATCACCTGCGACGTCTGTTCCGGCTCCGGCGCCAAGCCGGGCACCCAGCCGAAGACCTGCGGCACCTGCCAGGGCTCCGGCCGCGTGCGCGCCGCACAGGGCTTCTTCTCGATCGAGCGCACCTGCCCGACCTGCCATGGTCGCGGCCAGATCATTCCCGATCCCTGCACCAAGTGCCACGGCCAGGGCCGCGTCACGGAAGAGCGTTCGCTCTCGGTCAACATTCCCTCGGGCATCGAGGACGGCACCCGCATCCGCCTGCAGGGCGAGGGCGAGGCCGGCACCCGTGGCGGTCCGGCGGGCGACCTTTATATCTTCCTGTCGGTGAAGCCGCACGAGTTCTACCAGCGCGATGGAGCCGATCTCTATTGCGCCATCCCGATCTCGATGACGACGGCGGCGCTCGGCGGCACCTTCGATGTGGCGACGCTCGACGGCAGCAAGTCGCGCGTCACCGTTCCCGAGGGCACCCAGGCCGGCAAGCAGTTCCGTCTGAAGGGCAAGGGCATGCCGGTGCTGCGCTCCAGCCAGACCGGCGATCTCTACATCCAGATCCAGATCGAAACGCCGCAGAAGCTCACCAAGCGCCAGCGCGAGCTGCTGCAGGAGTTCGAGGAACTGTCGTCGAAGGAAAACAATCCGGAATCGACAGGCTTCTTCGCCCGCATGAAGGAATTCTTCGAGGGCTGATCGAGATCACCCTTAAGATTTCAGGGGCCCGGTTGGTTCAACCGGGCCTTTATAGTTTCAGCCCCATGTATCGGAACGCAAAGTTGCTGTCATGGCTCGACTTTAGTGTTCAAAAGAGCTTTATTAGCGATATGGTTTTGGATGTTTCGCGCGACATGCGGGGCATAAGCGGCTAAATTGGCCGTACCATCATCCCATTGCCGGGGGACACTTGGAACGCCGTCTCGCAGCCATCGTCGCAGCCGATATCGTAGGCTACAGCCGGTTGATGGGCTCGGACGAGTCCGGCACGCTGGCCGCGGTCAAGCGTTGCCGTGTCGAGATTCTCGACCCGAAGATCGCCCGTCACAACGGCCGCATCGTCAAGCTGACGGGGGACGGCATGCTGGCGGAGTTTTCAAGCGTCGTGAACGCCGTGGCGTTTGCCGACGAGGTGCAGAAGGCGAGTGCCGGGCTCAATCATTCGGTGCCCGAGGAGTTGCGCATCGAGTTCCGCATCGGCATCCACCTCGGCGATGTCCTCGTCGAGAACGAGGATATCTTCGGCGACGGCGTCAACATCGCCGCGCGGCTGGAGGCGATCGCCGAGCCGGGCGGTATAGCGGTCTCGGCGTCGGTCAAGGATCATGTCGGAACCCGGCTCGATCTCTCCTTCGAGGATCGCGGCGAGTATGCGCTGAAGAACATCCGCCAGCCTGTCCGGGTCTATGCCATCTCGCCGTGCCGCGCGCTGCCGCTCAAGGTCAACAAGGCGGCGCTGCTCGCGGCCCGCGAGAAGCACAAGCAGCTGGTGGCGGTGCTGCCCTTCACCAATATGAGCGGCGATCCCGAGCAGGAATATTTCTCCGACGGCATTACCGAGGACATCATCACGGATCTGTCGAAGATCTCCAATCTCTACGTCGTCGCCCGCAACACTGCCTTCACCTACAAGGGCAAGTCGGTGCAGGTGAAACAGGTGGCGGCCGAGCTCGGGGTCAATTTCGTGCTCGAGGGCAGCGTCCGCAAGGTCGGCCAGCGGGTGCGCATCACCGGCCAGCTGATCGATGCCCGCAACGGCGGCCATGTCTGGGCTGATCGTTTCGACCGCGACCTGACCGACATCTTCGCCATTCAGGACGAGATCACCCATGCCATCGTCGACCAATTGAAGGTCAAGCTGCTGCCGGCCGAAAAGCAGGCGATCGATGCCGAGCCGACCAGCAATGTCGAGGCCTACACCTATTATCTGCGTGGTCGCCAGCTCAGCCAGTCCTGGACGCGATCCTATCTGGTGCTGGCGCGGCGCATGTTCGCGACCGCCGTGGCGCTCGATCCGAATTACGCTCGTGCCTATGCCGGCATGGCCGATTGCGAGGCGGCGCTGCGCGACTGGCATGCCGGCGAGTACACGCTTGAGGGCATCCTGAAGCTCAGCGCCAAGGCGCTGGCGCTCGATCCCAACCTTGCCGAGGCGCATGCCTCGCGCGGTCTTGCCCTGCACCAGGACGGGCGCGACGACGAGGCGCTGAAGGAGTTCGAGAAGGCGCTGGCGCTGGAACCCGATCTTTACGAGGTCAATTTCCAGTACGGCCGCTTCCTGTTCATGCAGGGCAAGTTCGAAAGCGCCATCACCTTCTTTACCCGCGCGACCGAGATCCACCCGGACGACTATCTCTCGCCGATCCACCTGATGAGCGCCTGCCGCTCGCTCGGGCGCGAGACGGAGCGGCTGGAATGGGCTCGCATCTGCGTCGATCGTTCCGAGCGCGCGCTCGATTGCCACCCGGAGAATTCCGGCCCCGCCCATCGCGGCGCGTTGGCGCTCGCCCATCTCGGCGATGAGAAGCGCGCCAAGGAATGGCTGCAACGTGCCCAGGCGATCGATCCCGACGATGTCGTAGCGCAATATAACATCGCCTGCGTCTACGCGCTGCTCAACGAATGCGATACGGCCCTCGATATTCTGGAAGCGTTGCTGCCGCAGTCCTCGTGCTACCAGATCCTCTGGTTCAAGAACGATTCCGACCTCGACGCGGTGCGCGCCCATCCCCGCTTCGGCAAGATGCTGGAGGCGATCGAGGCCTGCTCCATGCCGCCATTTCTTGAGGCTTCGGAGTAGAATGCGGGCTTTTTGCATCAAAATGAAACAGGCCGTTTCCGGCATCCGTTTTGTATTAACGCCGCTTCGCGATCTCGCTTTTCAGTAACATGAAAAATACGCATTATGATCCCGGGGAATGACCACCGCGAGAAAGGGGCAATGTCCATGATGGTAGCAGACGCCTTGTCGATGCAGTCTGATGATGTCGATGTACTGGCAGGCGCCGTTTATGCTTGGTGCGCCGAGCGCAATATCAAGCTCTGCAGCCAGCAGGGACTGTCCGTGGCGAACATGGCGATCGACCTGTACCACGCCGGACACCAGACCCAGGACGACCTTCTGGTCGCGCTCCACGCCAGCGAAATCCATTGAAACAGTGATGCCGTCTTGAACGGCGCTGGAGCGATCCCGCTTTTCTTCGAATCGCGGAAGAGCTCTATCTTTTTGTTTTCGCGCAATTCCGGACGGAAAACCGCTTCGCACTTTTCCTGGAATTGCTCTACCTAGGCGTAGGCCTCGCCGTTCATCAGCGTCAGGATGACCTTGACGGCCTCCTTGCCTGCGGCCGATGGCAGCCTGTCGTAGTGCACGGCGAATTCGTAGGCCTCGGCGCTGAGCCCGGGCCGGGCCGGGCCGTCGGGCGTCTCGGCACCCTCGAACAGGGCCGAAATATCGACCCCCAGAAACATCGCGATCTGGTGCAGCTTGCTGGCCGAGACGCGGTTCGTGCCCTTCTCGTATTTCTGAATCTGTTGGAACGTCAGCCCCAGCGCGTCGCCGAGCTCTAGCTGCGAGATGCGACGCTTCGAGCGAATCGCGCGCACATTCCTGCCGACGATGATATCCACTGGATCTGGCACTTTGACGTTCCCTCACGCGCAATAAATCGCACTTATTACTATGCCCGCCTTTTCAAATATCTCAATCGCCGAGTTGAAAAATTCAACCTGATTTTTACCCAGTTTTGGGGCGGAACCCTGTGTTTTCAGGGGTTATGCAGACTCATGCGTGCGTATTATTCCAGGATGCCAGTTAAGGGACGTCATGACGTAGGGTTGTGCCGACGGCAGGTTTCTCCGCGCGCTCGTATTTACGTTACGTCAGTTGACGGACGGCAGCGGATTCGACCGCGCAGCCTTGACCTGCTGCATCGCGCTCTCTATTTTTAGAATTATTCTAAAAATGAGGCCGCCATGCTGGCAAGATTACTCCATCCGTCAAAACGTTCATTCGATTCATTGTCCGAACAGGAAATTCTCGCGCTGGCAATCGGCTCGGAAGAGGATGACGCCCGCATCTATCTCGCCTATGCCGACATGCTACGCGCCGATTACCCCGCCTCCGCCAAGGTCTTCGAGGATATGGCCGAGGTCGAGAGCACGCATCGCAAGTCCCTGATCGAGATCTATCGCCAGCGCTTCGGCGAGCGCATCACGCTCATCCGCCGCGAGCATGTGCACGGCTTCTACGAGCGCAAGCCGAACTGGCTGCGCCGCAACCTGTCGCTGGACAGGATCCGCGCCGAGGCCGAAGCGATGGAGGAGCAGGCTTACCGCTTCTATGTCGAGGCCGCCCGCCGCGTCAGCGATGCGAGCACCCGCCAGCTACTGGGCGATCTGGCGCTCGCAGAGCAGGGACACAGTGATATCGCCCACATGCTCGGCGAAAAGCACGCGCCGGTCGAGGTGAAGAGCGAGGAAGACAAGGCGGCGCGACGCCAACTGGTGTTGACCTATGTCCAGCCCGGGCTCGCCGGCCTGATGGATGGTTCTGTCTCGACGCTGGCGCCGATCTTCGCCGCCGCTTTCGCCACGCAGGATACCTGGCAGACCTTCCTCGTCGGCATGTCGGCCTCCGTCGGCGCCGGCATCTCCATGGGCTTCACCGAAGCCGCCCACGACGACGGCAAGATCTCCGGCCGTGGCTCGCCGATCAAGCGCGGCATCGCCTGCGGCGTCATGACGGCGCTCGGCGGCCTCGGCCACACCCTGCCTTATCTCATTCCGAATTTCTGGACGGCGACGACGCTGGCGGTGCTGATCGCCATCCTTGAACTCTGGAGCATCGCCTTCATCCAGAACAGGTACATGGAAACACCCTTCCTGCGCGCCGCCTTCCAGGTGGTGCTCGGCGGCGGCCTCGTGCTCGGCGCCGGCATCCTGATCGGCAACGGGTAAGGTTGAAACGAAAATGGCCGGCATCGCGCCGGCCATTGAACATCTCGGTTTTCGTGAGCGTTACTTCAGCGCACCGACCAGAACGTCGCGGCCGTTCTCGATGGTGACCCAACGGCCCGCATTGTAGCTCGACTGGCGCTTGATGAAGGAATAGGGCGTTTCGTACCAGGGCTTGACGTTGCTCGCCAGATTGTCGAGCACGAAGTCGCCGTCGGTGGTGCGCAGCGTCAGGATCGCATGGCCTTCGCCATCAGGCTTGCGCACCACGGTCATCAGAAGGTTGGCCGGCGAAAAGCCGCGCTGGATCAGGATGCGGCGCTTCAGAAGCGCGAAATCCTCGCAGTCGCCGGCGGTCGTCGGATAGGCCCAGACTTCGTCCTTGCCGTAGATTTCCTTGTCCGTCATCGGCGTGATGGTGTTGTTGACCGTCGAGTTGACGGAACGCACCAGTGCCCATTTGGCATCGGTCATCTCGAGCACCGCCGTGTTGCGGTTTGCGCCGCATTCGTCACGATGCGTCTGGCAGAAATCGTAGTGGCCGATCGGCTGCGACGTGGCGGCGCCGGTGACCATGGAAGCGGTGGTGTTGGAAGTGGGGGCCGGTATGGCGGCCGTAGACATAGCACACATGGCCATAATGGCCACCAAGAAACCCTTGATCCGCACGCCGCTCACCCTTGCATCGCCCTTGCATTTGTTAACGAAAAGTTAACGGAGAGGGGCTTGGCGAGTCAATCGTTACTTCTGAGGGGGCGGCCGCTACCGGTCAATATGGTTAAAATCCGTTAGGAATTGGCACATCTCGGAAGTCGCCTCTCGAAAGCGGCCAGCGCTTTCGAGAGATAAAACAAGGCCCTAGCGCGCGTGAGCGGATTTAAAGAGGCCGCAGCCGCAGCCTACGCCTTTTGGCTGTGCACAAGAGCCCTCACGGCGCTGAGCATCCGCTCGATGTCCTGCGGCCGCGACAGCCGGTGGTCGCCGTCGCGCACGAAGGTCAGCACCACGTCGTCGGCCGGCAGGTGCTCCACCAGCGTCATCGCGTGGCTGTAGGGAACATCGGCGTCCTTCATGCCTTGCAGGATATGAACGGGGCAGCCGGTCTCGATGATGCCCTTGAGCACGGCGTTGTCGCGCCCGTCCTCGATCAGCGCGCGGGTATAGATGTTGGGCTCGGGGCTGTATTCGGATTTCTCCTCGAAATAGCCCTTCTCCTCCAGCGAGGCGCGCTCCTTCTTCGTCAGGTGCGGCTCGATCAGCACCGAGGTGAAATCCGGTGCCGGCGCGATCAGCACCATGCCCTCGAGCTTCGGCGCATCTGCGCGCTTGGCCAGCTCCTGCGCCAGCCGGAGCGCGATCCAGCCGCCCATCGACGACCCCACCAGCACCACGCGCTCTGGCGCAACGTGCAGGATGACCGCCAGCGCCTCTTCCAGCCAGCGCGAGATCGTCCCATCTGTGAACTTGCCGCCAGAGATGCCGTGACCGGAATAATCGAAGCGGATCGAGGCGAGGCCGCTCCGCTCGGCCAAGGCGTCGAGCTCGACCGCCTTGGTGCCCGCCATGTCCGATCGGTAGCCGGAGAGCCACACCAGCGCCGGCCCGCTATTGTCCGCCGCGCGCTCGCGCACCATATAGGCGATGTCGCGTGCCTCATCGCCGTCGCCGACGCTAAGGATTTGGTGATTATGGGCGGAAATTGCTTCGGACATGACCTGACTCCAGTTGTTGGGCCCTATAAAACAGATTCTTGACAGGCTGACAGCAGGTGATTTTTCCGCTAAAGCATGTTACTGACTCCGCTGCAGCGATGGCAAAACGACGGTGTACTTCCTGATTGGAGGTGCCAGGCTGCGACGATCTTGAACAACGCGAGGAGAATACGACCATTCGCAGACCGTTTAAAAACGACGCGCCCGTAAAGGAAGGGCCGCGCTCGAACCGGGAAATTCGCATTCCCAAGGTCCAGCTGATCGATGCTGAAGGACAGAATTTAGGTGTAGTGGCGACCGACCAGGCACTGAAGATGGCTGAGGAAGCCGGTCTCGACCTGGTGGAAATTTCCCCTAATGCCGAACCGCCTGTGTGCAAGATCCTCGATCTGGGCAAGCTGAAATACGCCAACCAGAAGAAGGCCGCCGAGGCGCGCAAGAAGCAGAAAATCGTCGAAGTCAAAGAAATCAAGATGCGTCCGAATATCGACACGCATGACTACGATGTGAAGATGAAGGCCATGGGCCGCTTCTTCGAAGAAGGCGACAAGGTCAAGGTGACCCTGAAGTTCCGTGGCCGCGAAATGGCCCACCAGGAACTCGGCATGAAGCTCCTGCAGCAGGTCAAGGCCGATACGCTGGAGTTCGCCAAGGTCGAAGCCGAGCCCAAGCTCGAAGGTCGCCAGATGATGATGGTGCTCGCGCCGAAGTAAGGCGCGTCGCCACCGTTCGTATCAAAGCCGTCCGCAAGGGCGGCTTTTGTATTTTTAGGTTCTTCGGCCCGCCAAGCTGACAGGACGCTGACAGCCGGGCTCAACGAACTGTCAGCCGGTGCATGCGATTCTCCCCGCATCGAAGGATCAGTGGGAGAGAAAAGATGGCAATCAATATCAAAGGCATGATGTTCGCATCCGTCGCCGCCCTGGCGGCCACTGCAGCGATCCCGGTCGCCCAGTCGTTCGGTCCGCAAGGCTGGGGCGCGACAGCCCTGGCGCGTGGCGGCAGTGATGATGGCGGCGGTTCCTCGGGCAGCGGCAGCTCCGGCTCCGGTTCCAGCCACAGCGGCGGTAGCGACGATCATGGCGGGCGCGGTGGCAATGACGATCGCGGCGCGGACGACCACGGCCGCGGACGCGGCCAGGACGATGGCCCCAACCACGACCTCAACGACGACAATCCCGGCCAGCACCGCGGTCGCAACGGCGATCGCGCCGCGCGGCCGGAAGTGACGCTCACGGTTTCGGACACCAGCCTGCGCGGCCTGCTCGACGGATCGCTTGTCGCAAAAGACCAGCTCGGCCGGGTGCTGGAGATCGAAGTCGAGCGCGAGCATGGCGTGCGCGTGGTCACCGCCAAGATTCACGGATCGGATGCGCGTCGCATTCCCGGCGCGATAGACAGCGTCGATATCATCCCCGCCACCGCACAATAGACAGTGCGGGGGATCTTCCGTCCGCCCCGCGGGAGAGAGAGACCTCGTCGCGATGCGGCGGGGTCTCTTGGATTTTGCAAGCTTGCCTCGCCGCCGGGAACCGTTCAATCTGGCGGCAACCTTGAAACCTGGAACAATAATGAACGCACGCCGCCGCTCCCTTTTGTCGCTTCTGCTGCTCGCGGGCTGCCTCGCGGCAACGGGCGATCTCGCCGTGGCGAAGGATGGTGGCAGTGGTGGTGGCGGCTCCAGCGGCGGAAGCGGCAGCTCGGGCGGCTCGGGCTCCAACTCCGGCAGTTCGGGCTCTGGCAGTTCCGGCTCAGGTAGTTCTGGTTCTGGCGGCGATGACGGCGGTCACGGTGGCGACGACCATGGCGGAGACGATCATGATGGCAGCGATGACGACGACGGCGGCGATCGCCGTGGCGGTCGCGGTGCGGATTATGATCGTGCCCGCGATGCCGTACGCGACGGCAAGGTGCTGCCGCTGAAGAGCGTCCTGAAGAATGTCGATGCCAAGCGCTATGGCCGGGTGATCGACGTGCAGCTCAAGCGATCCATGTTCAGCGATACCTATCAGCTGAAGCTCAGGGACAGCGCCGGCACCATCAGGACGCTGCGTATCGACGCCCGCAACGGCGCGCTGCTGGGAGGCTCCTGATCGATGCGGATACTGCTGGGGGAGGACGACGCCAATATTGCCGGCCATGTGGTAGAGACGCTGGCGCGCGAGGGCTACCGGGTGGACGTGCTGTCGACCGGGCCGGAAGTCTGGGAGGAGGCCGAGACCGGCACGTTTTCCGCAATCATTCTCGATCTCGGCCTTCCCGGCATGGATGGTCTCTCGATCCTCAAGCGCTGGCGCTCGGCCGGTGTCGCGACGCCCGTTCTGGTACTGACGGCGCGCGGATCATGGATGGAGCGCGTCGATGGCTTCGATGCAGGCGCCGACGACTACCTGCCGAAACCCTTCCGCACCGAGGAACTGATCGCCCGCCTGCGCGCCCTGCTGCGCCGCTCCGGGCTCGGCGTCTCGCGCGTCAAATCCGCCAACCGCTTCACGCTGGATGAAAGCGCCCGGCGCGTCACATTCGATGGCCGGGAGCTCGATCTGAGCCCCCTTGAATACCGCATGCTGGCGCTCTTCATCGCCCGTCCCGGCGCGGTTCTGACCTCCGCCGAGCTGGCGAGCCAGGTCCAGGGTCGCGACGACGATGCAGCCAAGAACGCGGTTGAGGCCATGGTCGCCCGATTGAGAAAGAAGACCGGCAGCGATGCCATCGAGACGCGCCGCGGCTTCGGCTATGTGCTGCCGGAGCGCCGCCAGCGATGATGGGCTCGCTTCGTTTCCGGCTGGCCGCCGGCGCTTTGGTTGCCATCGTCGTCGCGTTGACGATCGTCTGGTTCGTCTTGAGCCATCTCTTCACCGATTATCTGGCCGATCAGTATTCCTTCGAGATGACAGGCGTCATGGATTCTCTCGCCGCACGGCTTTCGATCGAGGACGGTCGGCTGGTCTTGAGCGGCGAGCCGGCCGATACCCGCTTCGACCTGCCGGCGGGCGGGCGCTACTGGCAGATATCGCCGGGCGATGGCGCCACGCCGCTACGCTCGCGCTCCCTCTGGGACGAGGAGATCACCGCCGATAGCCTGTCCAACGATCTCTATTGCGGCTTCCGCGAGGTCGACGGGCCGGATGGCCGGCCGCTGCTTGTCTCCGAAAGGAAGATGAGCATGGGCGAGGGGGCGGCGCGGCGGGATTTCACCGTCTATGCGGGCTTCTCCAAGGCGGAAATGGATGGCGTGCTGGAAGGGTATCACCGGCCGCTGCGGCTGATGCTGCTTTCAATCGGCGGCGTGTTGTTGCTTGCGGCCTTTCTGCAGGGCTGGCTCGGCCTGCGGCCGCTGGCGCGCCTACGCGACAGCGTCGCCGCCATCCGTGCTGGCCGCATCGCCCATATCGGCTGGAGCGGGCCGACAGAGGTGACGCCGCTGGTGCGCGAGATCAACCTCTTGCTCACCGAGCGCGAAACCGCCGTCGAGCGGGCGCGCGCCCGCGCCAGCGATCTGGCGCACGGGTTGAAGACGCCGCTGACGGTGCTCTCCCACCTCGCCGAAAGCCTGCCTGCCGACAAGCGCGATACGGCGCTGCAGCAGATCGAACTCGTGCGCCAGCGCTCCGACCGGCAACTGCAGGCGGCCCGCATGGGGGTCGAGCAGATGGCGACGACCTCGCTGCTCGGCATATCCGGCAAGCTGGTCAATGTTCTGAGCGCCGTGACCGCCGAAAGGGGCATCGACTGGCACGTCGATATCGACCCCTCGCTGACAGTCCAGGCCGACCCCGCCGACGTTGCCGAAGCCCTCGGCAACGTGCTCGACAATGCCGTCCGCTTCGCCCGCTCGCGGATCGAGCTCAAGGGCTTCAGGGCGGGCACCGACACCACGCTCGCCATCTCGGACGACGGCCCCGGCGCCGCGCCAGAACAGCACGACCTTATGCTGAAGCGCGGCATGACGTCCGAGGACGAGGGCCTCGGCTCCGGCCTCGGTCTTGCAATCTCCGCCGATATCGTCGAAGCCTATGGCGGAAGGCTCGATCTGGCGCGCTCCGAACTGGGCGGGCTCGCGGTGAGGCTGACCTTGCCGGCGCAATAAAAGCGCTGTCGTGCGTGCGCCGAAGATTCATCAGCGGCCCCGTTGCACTTTCATGACACTGCGGTTATAAGCGCGCGTCCGAACTGACCGGCAGGGCATGCCGTGGCGGTTTCGAATGCTTGCGGAACGGTTCGTCACCGGAGCCGCAGATCAACAACAAACGCTCCCGCACTTGTTGCGAAACCTGGGAAACCGGGCATCGCGAGAAGGCTTCTTTTGAAGCATGCGGGGGATCAGAAACGGAGTAGCAAAATGCCCAAGATGAAGACGAAGTCCTCCGCCAAGAAGCGGTTCAAGATCACCGCGACCGGCAAGGTCAAGGCTGCAGCCGCTGGCAAGCGCCATGGCATGATCAAGCGTTCCAACAAGTTCATTCGCGATGCACGTGGCACCATGGTTCTGGCTGAACCGGATGGCCGCAAGGTCGTGAAGAATTACCTGCCGAACGGTCTCTAAGACTATTCCGCGAACGTATAGATTAAGGAGATCATGAAATGGCACGTGTAAAAAGAGGCGTTACCGCCCACGCCAAGCACAAGAAGGTTCTGAAGCAGGCCAAGGGCTTCTACGGCCGCCGCAAGAACACCATCCGCGCCGCCAAGGCTGCTGTCGATCGTTCGAAGCAGTACGCTTACCGCGACCGCAAGATCAACAAGCGCAACTTCCGCGCCCTCTGGATCCAGCGCATCAACGCCGCTGTCCGCGAATTCGGCCTGACCTACGGCCGCTTCATCGACGGCCTGAACAAGGCTGGCATCGAAGTCGACCGTAAGGTTCTCTCCGACATGGCGATCCATGAGCCGGAAGCATTCGGTGCGCTCGTCGCAGCCTCCAAGAAGGCTCTCGAGTACCTGAAGGACGCTGGCACGAAGAACGAGTTTGAAGCAGCCGTCAACTAAGCCGGCGCTATTCGAACCCTCGCTTCGATGATTTGAAACCCGCGCTGGCAAGGCTTGCGCGGGTTTCTTCGTTTTTGACCGACAAAGGACGTCGACAGACGTGACCAGCGAACTTCAATCTCTCGCAGCCGATAAGGGGCTGAGCGAAAAGGACGTGCCCGTCCTGCTCGCCGCGCTGATCGGCGGCAAGGAAAGGGTTCAGCGCGTCGCGCTATCGGGCGGCGCCGTCTGGATCAAGCGCTATGGCACCGAGCGCAAGCCGCGCTGGGTCATTCTCCAGCGCTTGGCCGCCAACCTGATCCGCGCTCCCTTCCTGCGCCCGTCGCCCGTGCTCGGCGACGAGGGCATGGCGGAGCGCGAGATGCGCCGCATCGCCCAGTTCTCCGCAAAGGGCATCCCGACGCCGCGCGTCGTCTATTCCTCCGGCGCCGCCGTCGCCTTCAGCGATGTCGGGCTGACCCTCGATCGCTACATGAAGCATGTGCTGAAGGGCGATCCCGTCGCCTGCGACGACATGCTGGTCCGCTGCTGCGCGGAACTCGGCCGCCTGCACGCCAAAGGCCTGTGTCACGGCCGCCCTTTTCCGAGGGACATGTTCCTGCGCGACGGTCGCATCGGTTTCATGGATTTCGAGGAGGAGCCGGATACGGTGATGCCGCTCGAAACGGCGCAGGCCCGTGATATCTGGCTGCTCTTCCTGCAAGTCGCGCAACGCGCCAGATTGGGAAAGGTGACCCACGACCGGGCCTACGAGGCCTGGGCGGCGGTCGCCCCGCCCGCCGCCGTTTCCGAACTGCGCAAGCTTACCGGCTTTCTCGGCGGCTTTTTATGGGCTGCCCGGTTGATTGGCCGCATCCACATGGGTAGTGATCTGCAACGTTTCATCGTGGCGACCAGCTATCTGATGCATGTTTTCGTGAATTATCGACAAGACTGATGTCTTTTGAAGATTGGCGCCTTGAAGGCAGGAAAAGATGACCGAACTCGCAACCCTGGAAAAACAACTCCTGTCCGACGTCGCGGCTGCCGCCGATGAGCCGGCTATCGAAGCCGTGCGCGTCTCGGCCCTCGGCAAGAAGGGGTCGGTTTCCGAACTCCTGAAGACGCTGGGCTCGATGACCCCTGAAGAGCGCCAGACCCGCGGCGCCCAGATCAACGCGCTGAAATCAGTCGTGACCGAGGCGATCAACGCCCGCAAGGCCGATCTCAAGAAGGCGGCGATCGATCAGCGCCTGAAGGCCGAGACCGTCGACGTCTCGCTGCCGGTGCGCTCGTCTCCCGCCGAGCGCGGCCGCATCCATCCGATCAGCCAGATCGTCGACGAGATCACCGCGATCTTCGCCGACATGGGCTTCTCGATCGCCGAAGGTCCTGACGTCGAGACCGATTATTACAATTTCACGGCGCTGAACTTCCCCGAGGGCCATCCGGCCCGCGAGATGCACGACACCTTCTTCTTCAATCCGGACGAGAACGGCGAACGCAAGGTACTGCGCACCCACACTTCGCCGGTGCAGGTGCGTACCATGGAAGCCTCGAGCCCGCCGATCCGCATCATCATCCCCGGCAAGACCTATCGCCAGGACTCGGACGCCACGCACTCGCCGATGTTCCACCAGGTCGAGGGCCTCGTCGTCGACAAGAAGGCCAACGTCGCCAACATCCGCTGGGTGCTGGAAGAGTTCTGCAAGACCTTCTTCGAGGTCGACAGCGTCACCATGCGCTTCCGCCCGTCCTTCTTCCCCTTCACGGAACCGTCCTTCGAGGTCGACATCCAGTGCGATCGCTCCGGCCCGATCGTCAAGTTCGGCGAAGGCACCGACTGGATGGAGATTCTGGGCTGCGGCATGGTGCACCCGAACGTGCTGCGCGCGGGCGGGCTCGATCCCGACGAATACCAGGGCTTTGCCTGGGGCATGGGCCTCGACCGCATCGCCATGCTGAAATACGGCATGCCCGACCTGCGCGACTTCTTCAACGCCGACGTCCGCTGGATGACCCACTACGGCTTCCGCCCACTCGACATGCCGACGCTGTTCGGCGGGTTGAGCAGCTGATTTTATCGTGGCCACAAATAACTGAGTGTGGTAGGAATGGAGCTGGAGTGGGATGAAGATAAACGTCAGATCACCCTCCAGCACCGGGGGCTGGATTTCGCCGACGTCGAACGCTTCGATCCCGACAGCATCGTCACGGTACCGGACCTCAGAGCAGACTATGGAGAGGATCGCTTCAACTCCTATGGACGGCTTGATGGCACACTCTGCTGTTTTTGCTGGACGCCAAGAGAGGGCCGGGTTCGAGTTATATCGCTGAGGAAGATGAATGACCGCGAACAGAAGATTTACGAAGAGCGACGGAGGGGCGAAGAGTAGTTCGCTCCCGACGCTCGACGATGTCGAAAAAGGTCTGGTCTCGCTCGATGACTATGAGATCGCCCACGGTGAAGATGTGCCCGCCTTCGGTGACGCCGGTGATGTCGCGACCTTGTCAATCTCGGATACCCCGGAACTTGGCGCGGTATTGGAAAAGGCTCGCGGCAAGCGCGGTCCGCAAAAGGCACCTGTGAAGGAACGCATCGGTTTGCGGCTGGACAAGGACGTCGTCGATTACTTCCGCAGCATGGGGCCGGGCTGGCAGGGTCGTATCAATGATGCGCTGCATGCCCTGGGGCCAGCGGACGACGAGCAGCGTCCGGTGGCCGCGCGTTGCGACGACGAATTCCTCTATGTCGCGCTCGCTGATGGCCGGCAGATCCGGACGCCGCTGTGGTGGTATCCCTTCCTGGCCAAGGCATCCTCCGAAGCGCGCGCCGATGTTGAACTGGAATTCTCCGGCGTCTGGTGGCCGGGTCTGGACGAAGGCGTCTCCATTAAGGGGCTGCTTCTCGGCTGGAAAGCCCCCGGCGCCAAGGCGCCTGGTCGCGCAGCCTGAACAATCTGAACTTTTTCGATGATTTTTGAGACGAGAACAACACAATGAAATTCACGCTTTCCTGGCTCAAGGATCATCTTGAGACCGACGCCACCCTGGATGAAATCTGCAAGCGCCTGACCGAGATCGGCCTCGAGGTCGAGGATGTCGACGACAAGGCGGCCTACAAGCCCTTCGTCATCGCCCGCGTGCTTTCGGCCGAAAAGCATCCGGAGGCCGATCGTCTGAAGGTGCTGTCCGTCGATGCCGGTCCCGATGTCAACGGCGGCAAGCCGTTGCAGATCGTCTGCGGTGCGCCGAATGCCCGCGCCGGTCTGGTCGGCGCGCTGGCGCGGCCGGGCGATTATGTGCCGGGTATCGATGTCACGCTCGGCGTCGGCAAGATCCGCGGCGTCGAAAGCCACGGCATGATGTGCTCCGAAAAGGAGCTGAACATGTCCGACAACCACGACGGTATCATCGACCTGCCTGAAGATGCGCCTGTTGGCAGCTCGTTCGCCGCCTATGCCCATCTCGACGATCCTGTCATCGAGATCAACCTGACGCCGAACCGTCCGGATTGCACCTCGATCTACGGCATCGCCCGCGATCTGGCCGCCTCCGGCCTCGGGACGCTGAAGACGCGCCCCGCGCCGTCCTTCACAGTCGAAGGCGAAACGCCGGTCAAGCTGACGCTCGACCTCGACGACGAGAAGCTCTGCCCGGGCTTCGGCCTGCGCCTGGTGCGCGGCGTCAGGAACGGCCCGAGCCCGAAGTGGGTGCAGCAGCGCCTGACGGCGATCGGTCTGCGCCCGATCAACGCGCTCGTCGACATCACCAACTACATGACCTTCGACCAGGGTCGCCCGATGCACGTCTTCGACGCCGCCAAGGTGAAGGGCAACCTCACCGTTCGCCGCGCCAAAGACGGCGAGACGGTGCTGGCGCTCGACCAGCGCGAATACAAGCTCGGCCCGAACAACGTCGTCATCGCCGACGAAAACGGCATTGAGTCGATCGGCGGCATCATGGGCGGCGAGCACTCCGGCTGCGATGAAAACACGACCGACGTGCTGATCGAATCAGCGCTGTGGGATCCGATGAACATCGCCAAGTCCGGCCGCGGCCTCGGCATCATCACCGATGCCCGTTACCGCTTCGAGCGCGGCGTCGATCCCGAATACATGGTCCCCGGCCTCGAGCGTACCACCGAGCTGGTTCTCGAATTCTGCGGCGGCACGGCAGCCAAGGCCGAGATCGTGGGCTACAAGGGCTACGAGCCCAAGGTCGTCGACTTCCCCTTCTCGGAAGTGAAGCGCCTGACCGGCCTCGAGGTCTCCACGCAGGAGAGCGTCGAGATCCTCACCCGGCTCGGCTTCAAGGTCACGGGCTCCGGCGAACGCGTCTCCGCCGCGGTTCCCTCCTGGCGTCCCGATGTCGACGGCAAGGCCGATCTGGTCGAGGAAGTCATGCGTATCCATGGCGTCGACAACATCAAGCCGGCGCCGTTGGAAAGCCATACTGAAGTCAATGGCCGCATCCTGACGACGCTGCAGATCCGCACCCGCACTGCCAAGCGTGCGCTCGCCTCGCGCGGCATGCTGGAGGCCGTCACCTGGTCCTTCATCTCCGAGGAACAGGCGAAGCTCTTCGGCGGCGGCGCACCTTCGCTGAAGCTCGCCAACCCGATCGCCGCCGAAATGTCCGATATGCGCCCCTCGCTGCTGCCCGGCCTGCTGACCGCTGCCCAGCGCAATGCCGACAAGGGCTATGGCGACGTCGCGATCTTTGAAGTCTCCGGCACCTATGAGAACGACCGGCCGGAAGGCCAGCGCCGCGTGGCCGGCGGCATCCGTCGCGGCACCGCCTCGATGGCGGGCTCCGGCCGCATGTGGTCGAATGCTGCAAAGGGCGGCGGCAAGCCGGTCGACGTCTTCGACGCAAAGGCCGATGCGCTTGCTGTGATCGAGGCCTGCGGCCTGCCGATGACCAATATCCAGGTCGAGCAGGGCGGTCCCGAATGGTACCACCCCGGCCGCTCCGGCACCATCAAGATGGGCCCGAAGGTCGTGCTCGGCTATTTCGGCGAGTTCCACCCCTCGACGCTGGAAGCGCTCGATGTCTCCGGCGCGCTCGCTGGCTTCGAGGTCTATCTCGACGCCATGCCCGAGCCGAAGAAGAAGGCGACCCGCACCAAGCCGGCGCTGGAGCTCTCGCAGTTCCAGGCCGTCAAGCGCGACTTCGCCTTTGTCGTTGACAAGACGGTCGAGGCCGGCGCCATCATCAAGGCGGCGACGGGCGCCGACCGCAAGCTGGTCGCGGGCGTGAATGTCTTCGATATCTTCGAGGGTGCCTCTGTCGGCGAGGGCAAGAAGTCCGTTGCCATCGAGGTGCAGATCCAACCGGTCGAGCGCACGTTGACCGACGAGGATTTCGAGGCCCTGACGCAGAAGATCGTCGCCAGCGTCACCAAGGTCACCGGCGGTGTCCTGCGCGGCTGATAGCGTCGACATCGAGAGATTGGCGGGCCATTGGCCCGTCGCGATCCCCGTCCACGTGGCGGGGATTTTTTATGCCGTCAGGCGTGCAGATAATACACCTTGTTGACGATGCTCCAGCGCCCGTCGATCTTCAGCATCGAGAGATAGTCGGTGAAGCGCATGCCGGCGAATTCGTCGCAGACCTTGACGCTGGCGGCGTCGCCGACGACGTCGAGCATCTGGATGTCCATATGCGGCTGGGTGCCCGGCGGTGCGGCGCCTTCGGAAACGATCGCGGCGATGAATTCGTCGCGCGTCGACCATTCCACCGCGTTCTCGTAATGGCCGATGACGGCGCATTGCGGATGAAACGCCTTGCGCAGCGCCGGTTCGTTGGCGAAGGTCATGCCCTCGACATAGAGATGAACGACTGCTTCGACTGCCTGCCGGTCGGCCATGCTTAGCCCCTCGATCGCATCGTTAGGCCGATATAGCGCGCCTTGGCCAAGCGGCAAGACTTGCAGCGGGGAGGGGGTAGAGCCGCCTCGGCGAGGGGCGGCCCTTGGGTTTCAGAGGTTGGTCATCGCCAGCGATGCCTCGGAGTAGCGCTTGCCGGCGATCTGATCGAGCGGGATGATCGCGCCGAGTTCCGCGAGTTCTTGCGCCGACAGAGTGATATCGGCGGCAGCGGCGTTCTGCTCCAGATGGTTCACCTTGCGGGCGCCCGGGATCGGCACGATGTGCTCGCTCTGATTGAGAACCCAGGCGAGCGCCAGCTGCGCCGTGGTCACGCCCTTCTCTTTCGCCAGCGCTTCGAGCTTCGCCACCAATGCTGCGTTGGCGTCGAAATTGGCGGCCCGGAAGCGCGGCAGCTGGCTGCGGAAATCGTCGGTCCCGAGGTCCTCCGGCTTGCGGATCGCGCCGGTGAGGAAGCCGCGGCCGAGCGGGCTGTAGGGCACGAAGCCGATCGAAAGCTCCCGGCAGGTGCCGAGCACGTCGGTCTCCGGATCGCGCGACCAGAGCGAATATTCGCTCTGCACGGCTGATATCGGATGCACCGCGTGCGCCCGGCGGATCGTGGCGCTGCCGGCCTCGGACAGGCCGAGCGCACGCACCTTGCCCTCGCGCACAAGCTCGGCCATGGCCCCCACGGTCTCCTCGATCGGAACATTGGGATCGACGCGGTGCTGGTAATAAAGGTCGATGACATCGGTGCCGAGCCGCTTCAGCGATGCCTCGGCCACGCGCTTGACGTTTTCCGGACGACTGTCGACGCCGGTCAGCGCCGCCGCGCCGGATTTTTCCGGATCGAGCTTGAAGCCGAACTTGGTGGCGATGACGACGCGGTCGCGTACCGGCTTCAGGGCGCGGCCGATCAGTTCCTCGTTGGTGTAAGGACCGTAGATTTCGGCCGTGTCGAAGAAGGTGATGCCGAGATCGACGGCGCGGTGAAGCGTGCGGATCGATTCATTCTCGTCGCTGGCGCCATAGGCGAAGCTCATGCCCATGCAGCCGAGGCCGACGGCGGAGACCTCGAGGTCCTGTCCGAGTGTGCGGGTTTTCATGTCTGGCTCCTTTCGAGCGAATAATCCGGCCGCCATTGCGGTGGCACGAGGCAAACCTAACGCGCCAGGAGCTTTCAAAAAATACATGCAATGCGGTACGGGCTGTTCTAAAAGATAGATCAATGAACAGGACCCAGCTCGCCCAACTTGCCGTTCTCGCAGCCGTCGCCGAGCGACGTAGCTTCCGCGCCGCCGCCAAGGAGCTGGAGATCGCGCCCTCGGCCGTCAGCCATGCCGTCTCCAGTCTCGAGGAGAGCCTGGGGATCCGGCTTCTGGCGCGTACGACGCGCAGCGTCGCGCCGACGGAGGAGGGGCGTCTGCTGCTGCAGCGGCTGAAGCCGGCGCTGGATGAGATCGGCATCGCGCTCGAAGCCGTCAGCGAGGCCGGCGGCAGGCCGGCCGGGACGCTGCGGGTTACGGCCCCGCGCTTCGCCTCCGATATACTTCTGGCGCCCCGCCTCGGCGAATTCCTCAACCGTTACCCCGATATCACGCTTGAGATCGCCAATGAGGATGGCTTCATCGACATCGTCCGCGAGGGCTTCGATGCCGGCATTCGCCTGGAGGAGAGCTTGGAGGCTGATATGATCGCGGTGAGGGCCTCTCCCAATCTGACGACCGTGATCGCCGGTTCGCCCGATTATTTCGTGCGCCATCCCAAACCGCTGCATCCTTCGGACCTCGTTCATCACCGCTGCATCAAGCGACGCTTCACCAACGGCACGATCTACCGCTGGGAGTTCGAGAAGGATGGCCGCGAACTGGTGGTTCCTGTCGATGGTCCGTTGATCGTCAGCGAGGACAGGCTGGCGCTGATCGCGGCACTGAACGGCGCCGGTCTCGCCTATCTCTTCGATCTGCGCGTCGAGGACGAGCTTGCAAGCGGCAAGCTGGTGCGGGTGCTGGAAGACTGGTGCGCGCCCTATCCGGGGCCATTTATCTACTATCCGAGCCGCCGCCAGATGCGCCCGGCACTACGGGCCTTCATCGATTTCTTCCGGTATACGGACTGAGACGGGAGCGTCTATTAACGCTCCCGCCCATGCCGCCGGTCAGGCGGCTGCCTTCTGGTTGGCCGCCGTTGTGGCGAGCTTGGACAATGTCTTGTCGGTATCCGCCTCTTCCTGCAGCGTCTGGTCGAGCAGCGTCGCGACATCCTTCTTGCCGAGCGTCTGCGCCCAGGTCTTCAGCGTGCCGTAGCGGGCCATTTCGTAGTGCTCGACAGCCTGCGCCGAGGAGATCAGCCCGGCATCGATTGCCGGAGAGCCCTTGAATTCCTCGATGATCTCTTCGCCTTCCGCGATGATCCCCTGGATCGCCTCGCAGGTCTTGCCCTGCGCCCGCTTGCCGATCAGCTCGAACACCTGCTGCAGCCGGTCGACATGGCCCTCCGTCTGCTCCTTGTGCTTGGTGAAGCCGGCCTTGAGTTCTTCCGATTGCGCCGCGCGCGCCATCTTAGGCAGCGCCCGCAGGATCTGCTTTTCCGCGTAGTAGATGTCCTTCAGCGTATCGTAGAACAGATCGTCGAGTGTCTTTTCCTTTGGCATTTCCCTATTCCCTTCTTTGGTGAGGACGCCGCGCGAGGCGGTTGCCCCAACAGAAGCTCGTTTCGTGCCAAAGGTTCCCGTCATTTCGGGTGGTGCTTTCGCAGAAATCCGGCAAACTCCGCTTCACGCAAGGGGAGGTCGAGCATGAAGAAACCCGGATCGATGAAGGCGTTGGAGGATTTGGGTCGGGCGCGGCTTTCAAAGAATTTCTTCCTGCGTGATTTCCTGCATTCCGAGATCGCCGACTTCCATCGCATCCCGAATATCCCCGAGGATCCTGATTTCGCGATCGAAACCGGCAAAAGGCTGTGCGAGGACCTGCTGGAGCCGTTGCAGGAGACCTTCGGGCGGCTGCACATCCGCTCCGGCTATCGCTCGCCCGAGGTCAACCGCTTCGGCAATCTGAACAAGCTCAACTGCTCCACCAATGCCTCGACGGCCGCCCACCACATCTGGGACATGCGCGACGCCGACGGCTACATGGGTGCTGCGGCCTGCGTCGTCGTCCCCTGGGTCATCGATCGTTATCATGAGATCGAGGACTGGCGGCGTCTCGCCTGGTGGATCCACGACCATTTGCCCTACGCCTCGCTCTGCTTCTTCCCGAAATTATGGGCCTTCAACATCCAGTGGCATGAGCGCCCGAGAAGGGTGATCCAGAGCTACGTCAGCCCGCGCGGCATCCTGACCAAGCCGGGCATGGCCAACTGGGAGGGCGATCATCCGGATTGGTACGAGGGGTTTCCGCCGCTCAGAAATTGATCCGGTAGCGGATGTGTCCGTCGCTCTTCACGTAGCTGTCGTAGAGCGCCTGAGCGCGCTTGTTGCTTTCGCTGGTGTGCCAGTAGAGCCGCGACCAGCCCTCTGTCTTGCAGAGCGCCACCAGATCGTCGAGCAGCGCCCGGCCGATCCCCTTCCCGCGCGCACCGCCATCGACATAAAGATCTTCCAGATAACAGTCCTTGCCTGATATCCACGTGCCTTCATGGGTGAGATAGAGCGCGAAGCCCATGAGGGTGCCGTCCACCTCGGCGACGCGCATGGCGATCGCTGACACCGGATCGAAGACCCGGCGCCAGGTGTTGTCGGTAATGTCAGGCGCGACCGTCACCTCGTAGAACGCGAGATAGCCGTCCCAAAGCGCGCGCCAGCGGGCTTCGTCATCGGGTCTCGGGTCACGGATCGTCACGGTCATCGCCATTTCGCCACTCAGGCGCCAGCCTTGTCGAGCAACGCCATGGCCTCGTCGCTGAGCGCAAGCGTCGCCGATTTCGTCAGGCTTTCGAGCTGCGAAAGGCTGGTGGCGCTGGCGATCGGCGCGGTGACGCTCTTCTTTCCAAGCAGCCAGGCAAGCGCGATCTCGGCCGGCTTGGCGCCTGTCTCCTTGGCCACCGTATCGAGCGCCGCAAGAATCTTCATCCCCTTGTCGTCGAGATAGCCTTCCGCCTTGCCGCCACGCGCTTTGCCTTCGGTATCGGCCTTGCTGCGGTACTTGCCGGAAAGGAAGCCGGCCGCCAGGCTGAAATAGGTGATGACGCCGATATCCTCCTTCACGCAGAGGTCGGCCAGCGGCCCTTCGAACGAAGCGCGGTCGTAGAGATTGTATTCCGGCTGGATCACGTCGTAGCGCGGCAGGCCGGCCTTCTCGGCGGCGTCGAAGGAGGATTGCAGCTGCGAGGCGTCGAGGTTGGAGCAGCCGATTGCGCGGATCTTGCCCTGCTGCTTCAGCTTGGCGAAGGCGCCGAGCGTTTCTTCGTAAGGGGTCTCGCCATCCGGCCAGTGCGAGAGGTAGAGATCGATATAGTCGGTCTGCAGCCGCTTCAGCGAGGCCTCGACCGCCTGAAGGATGTACTGCTCCTTCAGCCCCTTCTTGCCCGGACCCATTTCCGAGCCGACCTTGGTGATGATGAGGGCCTTGTCGCGGGCGACCTTGCCCTGCTTCAGCCACTTGCCGATGATCTCCTCGCTATCCCCGCCCTTGTTGCCCGGCACCCAGGCGGAATAGACATCCGCCGTGTCGATGGTGTTGAAGCCGGCGTCGAAGAAGGCGTCGAGGATGCTGAACGAGGTCTTCTCATCCGCCGTCCAGCCGAACACATTGCCGCCGAACACGATCGGCGCGACCGAAAGGCCGGTTTTTCCAAGGCGACGCAATTCCATCAGATGCTCCTGAAATCTTCAATCTATTGAAATTCGGACCGCGGCAGGACACCGCTGCGATCTAACCTAGTGCGCATCATGGTGGATGAAAACCTGCGCTCCGGCCGACGCCGCAAATCGTGATCGCGCCATTGCGCCCCGGACCGGCCGTCTCTAATCTGCCCTCAAAATCAAGTCAGGAGAGGAAATGACCATGCTGCGCTTCGGTATCATGTCCACCGCCAAGATCGGCCGCGAACTCGTCGTACCCGCCATTCAGGATGCGGAAAACTGCGTCGTCACGGCAATCGCCAGCCGCGATCTTTCGAAGGCGCGCGCGATGGCCGATCGTTTCTCGGTGCCGCACGCCTTCGGTTCCTACGAGGAGATGCTGGCGTCCGACAAGATCGATGCCGTCTATATCCCGCTGCCGACCTCGCAGCACGTCGAATGGACGATCAAGGCGGCGGACGCGGGCAAGCATGTGCTCTGCGAAAAGCCGATCGCGCTCAAGGCCGATGAGATCGACAGCCTGATCGCCGCGCGCGACCGCAACGAGGTGCTGGTCTCCGAGGCCTACATGGTTGCCTACGCACCGGTCTGGCTGAAGGTGCGCCAGCTGATCAAGGACGGCGCCATCGGCACGCTGCTGCACGTGCAGGGCGCGTTCACCTATTTCAACCGCGACCCCGGCAACATGCGCAACATCCCCGAGCTCGGCGGTGGCGCGCTGCCGGATATCGGCGTCTATCCGACCATCACCACGCGCTTCGTCACCGGCGAGGAGCCGCGCCGCGTCCAGGCCGTCACCCGCCGCGATCCTGATTTCGGCACCGACATCTATTCCAGCATCAAGGCCGATTTCGGCGGCTTCGAGCTCAGCTTCTATATCTCCACCCAGATGGCCAACCGCCAGGTCATGGTGTTCCACGGCACCGAGGGCTTCATCGAGGTGAAGTCGCCCTTCAACGCCGATCGTTGGGGCGCCGAAGAGATCGAGCTCAGCAACCGCAGCCACAACGAATCCACCACCTTCCGCTTCCCGGATAGCCGGCAGTACAAGCGCGAGGCCGAAGCCTTCGCGCGCGCCGCCAACGGCGAGGACCAGGAAATCGTGACGCTCGAAAGCTCCAGGCTCAGCCAGAAATTCATCGACGCCATTTACCGGGCGAGCGAAAAGGACGGCTGGGAAAACGTCTGAGGCTTATTTCTCGCGGAAGACGAAGCGAGAGTAGCCGAAGAAGCTGAAGAACATCGATGCGGCGGTGGCAAACACCAGCGCCGCCAGCGGCTGCAACGCCGGAAGGGCAATCAGCAACGCCGCGTAGAGCGCGTAGTTGACGAGCGCCGAGGTGATCCCGACCGAACCATAGCGAAAGCCCTCGGCCGCCAGCGAATGCGGCGAGCGATCGAAGGTGAAGGTACGGTTGAAGAGCCACGTCGCCAGCATGGCGAGTGCGATGGCGATCACGCGGGCGACGAACGGGCCGAGTGGCGTCAGATGCAGAAGTGCTGCAAGGACCGACGCATCGATCAGAAAGCCGAGGCCGCCGGCGATGCCGAAGCGGATGAGCTTCTTCACGCCGCACCCGCCTTGGGTTGCGGCTGGCGGATCTCGATATCCTCGACGACGACAGGCAGCCCCTCGTGCAGGCGCGGCGCGATCACGCTCATATAGTGGATACGCAACTGCTCGGCGCGAGCGCGCGAGACGGAATCGAGGATGACGCCGGCGGTGAACATCATGAAAGAGATCATCATCAGCGCCATGGAGAGTACCCAGGTCGGCATGCGCGAGACGAGGCCGGTCTGGAAATATTCGGTAAGCACGGGCGCCATGAAGCCGAGGCTTACCGCCATGAAGACACCGCTGATCAGGCCGAAAAAGGCGAAGGGCCGTGTTTCCTTCATCAGCATGGCGAACATCCAGAGGATTTTGGCGCCGTCGCGGAAGGTGGAGAGCTTGGAGTGAGAGCCTTCCGGCCGGCGACCGTAATCGAGCTCGAGCTCGACCACCGGCAGCTTCAGCCGCGAGGCATGCACCGACATTTCCGTCTCGATCTCGAAGCCGCCGGAGACCGCCGGAAAGCTCTTCACGAAGCGGCGCGAGAACACCCGGTAGCCGGAGAAGATATCGGTAAAATCCGGGCCGAAGATGCCGCGATAGAGAATGTTGAAGATCTTGTTGCCGAAGGCGTGGCCGTTCCGCCCCGCATCCTCGTGCACGCCGCGTCGCGTGCCGACCACCATGTCGGCGCGTTCGGTGAGAAGCGTGCGGATCAGTTCCTCGGCATCCTCGGGCGAATAGGTACCGTCGCCGTCGGCCATGATGTAGATGTCGGCGTCGATGTCGGCGAACATGCGGCGCACAACGTGGCCCTTGCCCTGCCGCCGCTCGCGCATCACCCGCGCGCCAGCCAGCATCGCCTGCAACGCCGTGCCGTCGGTGGAATTGTTGTCGTAGACGTGGATCTGGGCATCCGGCAAGGCGGCTTTGAAACCGCGCACCACGGCGCCGATCGTCGACGCTTCGTTGTAGCAGGGCAGAAGGACGGCAATGTTCAGCTTGTCGCCACGCGATCCGGTCATGATCGAACCCTTGATTAGGAAACCATGGCAAGTGTAGCGGCCGGCCGTTAACAACTCGCTATGCAACAGGGTGAAATAACGTCCCATTCGGAGCTTTACGGTTTCTTGATATGCGCCGCTTAGAGTTTTGCCGCTCGCAACGGTGAGACCTGTCAATGACGAATGCCGCGCCGATGATCGAAAATTCAACCACGAAACTATCGATCGGCGTGCTGCGCTCGCGCTTGCTCACGCTCTGGCCGGCCGTTCTTCTTTACAGCGCGATCCTGATTGCCGCGATCCTGGCGCTGAAGCTGCCCGGCGCCATGGATTACGTTGGCGCCGACAACGACGACACCATGCGCCTGGTCGAGGTGCGCGATTTCCTGAACGGCCAGGGCTGGTTCGATCTCAAGCAGTATCGCATGGGGCTGGGCGACGGCACTCTCATGCACTGGTCGCGGCTGATCGACTTTCCGATCGCGGCCCTGATCCGCTTCTTCGAATTGTTTGCAAGCGAGAAGACAGCGGAGGCGATCGCGCTCACCGTCTGGCCCCTGGCGCTGACCGTGCCAGTCCTGTGGGGGATGGGGCTGGCGGGGCTTCGCATCGGCGGCGTCGCCGGCATGCATGTCGTCCTTGGTCTCACGGCCATGCTGCTGGTGACCAGCAACCGCTTCCTGCCCGGCGCGATCGACCACCACAACGTCCAGATCGCCCTGGTCGCCATCATGGCGGCGATGCTGCTCGATGAGGATAGCCACCCCTCGAGCTATGCCGTGGCAGGCTTTGCCGCCGCGCTCGCCATTGCGATCGGCGCCGAGACCACGCCGCTGGTGGCCGCCGTCTGCCTCGTCGTATCGATCAACTGGGCCGTGGAAGGTGTCCGCTTCGCCCCCGCCGCCAAGGCCTTCGGGCTGTCGCTGGCACTGTCTGTCAGCCTCTTCTTCTTCGGCACGGTGCCGCCGCGGCTCTATTCGACGGTCACCTGCGACAACCTTTCGCTCGGCTACTACAGCCTGGCCGCGATCGGCGGCGGCCTGCTGCTCTTCGTCGCCGCCTTCACCAGCCGGGCCGGCAGGGCGGTGCGTTTCGCGGCACTCGCGGGCATCGGCGCCGTGGTTCTCGCAACCGCCGTGGTCATCGCCCCGCAATGCCTGCACAATCCGCTGGCCGATCTCGATCCCATGCTGGTGGAGCTTTGGCTGAGCCGCGTGCAGGAGGCGCAGTCGATCTTCGGCACCGATCGCCAGGACCCCTATACGCTCGGCCTGTTCTACGCGACCGGCCTGTTCGCCATCGCCGTCTGTGTCTTCCGGATCGTCTATCGCGATCGCGTCCGCATCCATCTGGTGCTGCTGGCGCTGCTTCTGGTCAGTTGGGGGATTGCCGCCATCCAGGTGCGCGGCGCCATGTTCTCCAACCTGCTCGCTATTCCGCCGCTGGCGCTGCTTATCATCGACGTCCGCCGCATCTCGACAGGCGATACCGAGGATCCTTCGGCGGCGCTCTGCTACTTCGCGACCGTGCTGATGAGCGTCGCGGCCGTCTGGGGGCTGGGCGGCGATTTCATCGGCACGCATGTGAACCGCTCGGCGGTCGCCGATGACGAGCCGGTCGCGTCGCAATCCTGCGGCTCGGAAGAGGCGCTGGCGCCGCTCCGTGGGCAGCCGCCCGGCCTCGTCGCGGCGCCAACGGATATGGGCGTCTTCCTGCTGCGCTTCACGGACAACCGCATCCTGACGGCGCCTTATCACCGCAACCAGGGCGGCATGTTGACGGAACTGCATATCGGCCTGGCGCAGCCGGCCGAGGCCGAGGCATTTCTTAAAGGTGCCGGCGTGAACTTGCTGGCCTTCTGCCCCGGCAATCCGCAGACGCAGGAACTGGCCCGTATGAAGCCGGATGGTCTTTATGCGCAGTTGGAAAAAGGGATCATTCCGGATTACCTGCAGCCGATCACACAGCCGGAGGGCGCGCCTGTACGGTTCTTCCGCTACGTGCCGACAGGCTCGTAAACTCAGGCGGTCTGGGCGCGGGCGCGGATGCGGTGGATGGCGTGAAGGCCGAGCAGGCAGGCAATCAGGCCGCCGTCATAGGAGATGATGGCGACGACAAGTTCGATCAGCGATGTCGGGCCGGGAGAGACGAAGGCAGCCGCCAGATAGGCGAGGCAGATCATGATGCCAACGGCAGCCATCGCAACGACCGAGCGCATCGGCGCGGTCGCGAATCCAATTGCGGTGGCAGTCAGTGGAATCATTTCATGCCTCCTGATTCGCTGTTGAGTGTATATCAGTCACTACTTTGGAACAATTAAGGCATCCTTAACCTCCTCCTTTTGGATGAGGGTATAACTCACGCTAGGCCGATGATGCCGCCCGCGCTCGTGCCCGCCGCGTGCACCCTGACAGCGCGGATCGGCAGCAGGCACCCGTCGGGGACGCCCTCGAAGGTGACGACCTGCCCCGAGGCCATGGCAACCCTGAGATCGCCGCCGATGCCGACATAGAGCGCCCGCGTCGTCTCCGGCAGGTCGGCGCTATCGCTGGGGGTGATGGAAAAGGCGGCGCTGGCGGGCCCGGTGAGGGAAGGGGTGTGAGAGGCGAAACGGTCGGACATGGGAAGCTCCTTCGGGGTTGGGCTTCATCATGGAGGCCAAGCCGGGCGCGGGGAAAATCGTCGCGCCATCTTGTGAGCGTCGCTACTGTTTCCATGTCGTTAAGCGGTTCAGAATGCTGACGAAATGAACTTGTCTAGAATTGATCAGCGACACGGAGCGAGAAAAAACGTCCCCGCGTCCGGGGCTGATCTTTGTCGCGTCTTCCGCTAGAAGAGGAGCATGAGCAACGTCTTCGAGAATGATTCGCCGAGCAATCTCACCGAATACTCGGTGTCGGAACTGTCCGGTTCTATCAAACGCACCGTGGAGACCGCTTTCGACCAGGTGCGGGTGCGCGGCGAGATCTCGGGTTATCGTGGCCCGCATTCCTCGGGACACGCCTATTTCTCGCTGAAGGACGACCGTTCGCGCATCGACGCCGTCATCTGGAAAGGCACCTTCTCCCGCCTGCGCTTCCGCCCGGAAGAGGGGATGGAGGTGATCGCGACCGGCAAGGTCACCACCTTCCCTGGATCGTCGAAATACCAGATCGTCATCGAGACGCTGGAGCCCGCCGGCGCCGGCGCGCTGATGGCGCTGATCGAGGAGCGCAAGCGCCGCCTCGGCGCCGAAGGCCTGTTCGACCCGGCGCGCAAGCGCCGTCTTCCCTTCATGCCCTCGGTTATCGGCGTCGTGACCTCGCCGACCGGCGCCGTCATCCGCGATATCCTGCACCGCATCTCCGATCGCTTCCCGGTTCATGTCATCGTCTGGCCGGTCAAGGTGCAGGGCGAGGGCTCCGGCGAGGAGGTCGCCAACGCCATCCGCGGCTTCAACAGCTTCCAGCCCGGCGGTCCGCTGCGACGGCCCGACGTGCTGATCGTCGCGCGCGGCGGCGGCAGCCTCGAGGATCTCTGGAGCTTCAACGACGAGAGCGTCGTGCGCGCCGCCGCGGAAAGCGCCATCCCGCTGATCGCGGCCGTCGGCCACGAGACAGATTGGACACTGATCGATTACGCCGCCGACGTGCGTGCCCCGACGCCGACGGGTGCGGCCGAAATGGCGGTGCCTGTCAGGGCTGAGCTGGAGGCGCAGCTCTCCGGCCTCTCCGCGCGCCTGCATGGCGGCGTCAATCGCCACATGGACCAGCGCCGCCAATCGGTGCGCGCGCTGGTGCGGGCGCTGCCTTCGCTCGATCAGCTGCTGGCGCTGCCGCGCCGCCGTTTCGACGAGGCGGCATCAGGCCTCGGGCGCGGTCTCGAGCTCAACACCATCAACAAGCGCCGCAGCTTCGAGCGCACGGCCGCGCACCTGCGGCCGGACGTGCTTGCCAACCGCATCGCCGAGCGCCGGCAGATGCTGACCGAGCGCATCACCCGCGCCGAGCGCACCGTCGAGCGTCTGCTCGACCGCTCGAAATCCCGCGTCGGCCGCGCCGATGCCGTCTTCGCCTCGCTGCCGGCGCGCTTGAAGACGCAGACCTCGCGCATGCGCGATCACATCGCCAATCTCTCGCGCCATGCCGAGACGGCGATCCGCCACAAGCTCACGCGCGTGCGCGGCGATCTCTCGGCGCAGGAGCGCATGCTGCAGTCGCTCTCCTACAAGAACGTGTTGAAGCGCGGCTATGCCGTCATCCGCGACGACGAGAACCGCCCTGTCTCGCAGGCGGCGATGCTGCAGGCGGGAGCCGGCATCTCCATCGAGTTTTCAGACGGCCGCATCGGCGCGATCACCACCGAAGGCGGCGAGCCGCCGGCGAGCGCCAGGAAGCGTCCGGCGAGGACGACGGAGACGAAAGCCGCGGACCCTGCAACACCGCCGAAACAGGGCAGCCTGTTCTGATCGCGGTTCCGTGCGCGATGGCATCTGTTCGCGCCGTTCCGGCAACACTATCTGATGATCAGGCCGAGCCGAAACGGCGGCCATGGAGACGTTGAAAATGAAGAGACTGTTGATCGCCCTTCTGACGATCGGAACCATCGGTGCCGCCGCGCCGGCGCTTGCGGGTGAGGCGAAGCTGGCCGAGATCATCTTCGGCAAGAGCTACAACGACGGCGTCACGGCGATCCGGGTCACGGGCGCCTCCCAATACGACCAGCCACTGCCGCTGTCGGTCAAGCACCCGATGGCCTCGACCATCCGCCAGGCACAGGCGACAGTCAGCGGTAACCCGCAGCTGATGCGCGCCATCTCCGATCGCCGCATCCGACTTCAGAACGTCATCGAAGTCGTGACGGCCCTGAATGGCGGCCACGTGATCTACTACCGCTGATCGGAACAACCGGCCGGATCGTCTCCGGCCGGTTCAGGGCTGGCCTTGCTCAGGCCCACTCGCCCTTGCGCATGACCGGAACCTTCGAACCATCGGCCCTGATGCCGTCGATATCGACCTTGTCGGAGCCGATCATCCAGTCGATGTGAATCAGGCTGGAATTGCCGCCCTGCGCCTTGATCTGCTCCTGGCTGAGGTTGGCGCCATCAAGGAAGCACTTGGAATAGCACTGGCCGAGCGCGATGTGGCACGAGGCGTTTTCGTCGAACAGCGTGTTGTAGAACAGGATGCCGCTGGCCGAGATCGGCGAGGAATGCGGCACCAGCGCCACTTCGCCGAGCCGGCGCGCGCCTTCGTCGGTATCAAGCACCTTGTTCAGCACCTCTTCGCCGCGCGACGCCTTCGCCTCGACGATCCGGCCGCCCTCGAACTTCACGCGGATATTGTCGATCAGCGTGCCCTGGTGCGACAGCGGCTTGGTGCTCGACACATAGCCCTCTACGCGCAGCGCATGCGGCGTCGTGAACACCTCTTCGGTCGGGATGTTCGGGTTGCAGGTGATGCCGTTCTTGGCGGTCGAGGCGCCGCCGTGCCACTCGTGGCCATCGGCAAGCCCGACGGTCAGGTCCGTGCCCGGGCCGGTGAAATGCAGTGCGTAGAAACGCTCGCCGTTCAGCCAGCTCGAGCGCTTCCTCAGGTTGGCGTTATGCTCCGCCCAGGCCGCGATCGGATCGTCCAGGTCGACGCGCGATGCCGCGAAGATCGCCTTGGCGAGCTTGGCGACCGCGATCGGCTCGGGATCGTTGGGGAACACCAGCTTCGCCCAGGAGGGGTTGGGATAGGAGACGATGTTCCAGTTGATGTCGAAATTGGAGATCTTCTCCAGCGCCGGCTTGTAGGCGGCCGACATGGCGCGATTGGCGCGGCTGACCTTCGACGGGTCCTGCTCCGAAAGCAGCATCGGATTGTCGCCGGCAACTGCAAGCCGCGCGGCGCCGTTGGCATAGGCCTTGGCCATGCCCTCGTAAAGCCAGTCGGAGGCGCGGTCGAAGCTCTTGTCGTCGCCGTACTGATAGCGCGCCAGCGTCGATTCCTCATCGGAATAGAAGGCCGTGACCAGCCCGGCGCCGGCGGCGTAGGCGTGCTTGGTGATCAGCCGCACCAGCGGAAGCGCCACGACGGGCGCGGTAACCACAAGATCCTGCCCGCCCTGCAGCTGCAGGCCAACCTTGACGGCCACTTCCGCCAGCTTGTCGAGCTTGACGGGATCCACGGAGTGCTGGCTTTGGGACATGACGTTCATGATCGATCACCTTTATAAACGAACGGACAGGGGGACATGCTTAGACCCCTTTGCGGCGAAATTGAAGCTTGAAGACAATCAGGCGACGAGCGCCGCAGCCGTCGCCTTCAGGACACTAAGCGCATCCTTCGGAGCAAGCCGCACCTGCAATCCGCGCTGCCCGCCATTCATGTAGACGAGGGCTTCAGTCATCGCCGCTTCCTCGATCGCCGTCGGTACCAGCTTCTTCTGTCCGAACGGGCTGATGCCGCCGACGTGATAGCCGGTCAGGCGTTCGGCATCCGCCGGCTTCATCATGTTGGCCGACTTGCCCTTGAAGGCGGCGGCCAGCTTTTTCATGCTGACCTCGCGGTCGGAGGGAACGACGACGCAAACAGGCTTGCCGTCCACCTCGGCCATCAGCGTCTTCAGCACGCGATGCGGCTCCTCGCCGATCGCTTCCGCCGCCTGCAGGCCGATGCGCTCGGCGTTCGGGTCATACTCATAGGTGTGGACGGAGAAGGCGACCTTCGCCTTCTCCAAGACCTGTGTTGCCCGCGTCGTCTTCGACATCCGATCAGCCCTTGAAGAACCCGCCATAGATTTCCGGCTTGAAGCCGACCAGAAGCTTGCCGTCGGCCTCGACGACCGGCCGCTTGATCATCGACGGCTGCTCCAGCATCAGCGCGATCGCCTTTTCCCTGTCGAGGTTCTCACGGGCCTCCTCCGGCAGCTTGCGGAAGGTCGTGCCGGCGCGGTTGAGCACCGTTTCCCAGCCCGCTTCCTCAGTCCACTTTTCCAGATGCGCCCGGTCGATTCCAGACGCCTTGTAGTCGTGGAAATCATAGGCGACGTCGTGCTCTTCCAGCCAGATTCTGGCCTTCTTCATCGTGTCGCAATTCTTGATGCCATAGATGGTGACGGTCATTCGGTTCTTCCCAATCAGTTCGCAGCCCCAATGCTAGGGCGCTCAGTTCTCAAGCGCGCCCGGCTTGCGCACAACCTTGCTGGCCGCTCCGCAGGCGATCTTCATCAGGTCGGCGCGGCGGCGCACCAGCCGCGACGAGGTGCGGGTGACGATCAGCCCCGCCTGCGGCGCGCGCACCTCGATCGTTCCATCGGCCATGCCCGGCCGGGTGAGGATGGTTGCCAGCAGCTCGCCTTCCTTGATCTCCTCGCCGATGTTGCGGTGGAAGAGGACAGTGCCGGCCTGAGGGGCGCGGATCATCTCGATATTGTCGAGCGGCACGGCAGGCCCGGTGAAGGGCGCAAGCGTCACCGGATGAGCGATGGCGCCGCGCGCGGCGAGGAAGTTGAACAGTCCCTCGGCATCCTTCTTCGCCATCTCGGGGTAGACGTCGCGCATGCCGCGAAGCTCGACGGTGACCGAGAGCTTGCCCGGCAGCCGCGTCTTCTTCTCAGCAGTCTCGTGCTTCCAGGCATAGCCGACCGCCTCCTCGAAGGCCGAGCTTTCGCCATCCGACAGGAGCACCGCTTCCATGTCCAGCGCCGAAGCGAGATCGGCCGCCTCCGGCCAGAAGGCCTCGTCGATATAGGCATATTGCAGCGATTCATCGTCGCAGTGCAGGTCGATGACGAGGTCCGCGCCGAGCGCCATATGCATCAGCTGCCGCTTCAGCCGGTCGACGGCGTTGCAGCGGTCGAGCTCGGCCACCAGCCCGTCGCGATCCTTGACCGAAATAAGCGGGAAATCGCGGTTGAAATTGGTGCGCGTACCGAGATCGAACCGGCCTTGCAGCTCGCCGAAATGCGATTGCGCGGCACCAATAGGATTGGCGTGCGGGATGATGGTGATGTTGCTCAGGATCTCGCCGGCGCTTTCGGCCGCGCGCAGCTTCTCGCAAAGGAAATGCACCAGCGCCGTGCCGGGCAGCTCGTTGGCATGCAGCGCCGCCTGGATATAGATCTTCGGTGCCTTCGGATCGCTGCCGTTGAAGCGCAGCACCGGTAGCCGCCATTCGATCCCCGCCGTATCGCCTGAAATGATGATCTCGGACGTATCCATCTCTGTCTCCGCTGCTGTCATTGCTGCAGCAGCTTTAAGCGCGTTCCGATGCGTGAGGCAAGGTGTGAGGCAAGCCGTCAGCCGCGTTCGCTGAGCGGCCAGCGCGCCACATGCTCGTAAGCCGGCTCGCCCGGCCGCTTGTGCAGCAGCACGAACTCCCGCACGGGCATGACGACTGGCGCCGCAAGCGCGGTTCTCGCAATCGTGTGATCGGTATAGAACAGCGTCGCATGCGGCTGAAAATCGGTTCTCACCCGTGGCTCGCAGCCGATGGCATGCATCTCTATTCCAATCCGCACGTGCAGTTGTCGCAGCAATTCCCGCCCGCCATTGCCTGATAGTACGATGGCATTGCGCGAGGAGGTTCTGAACGTCGCGACATGGTCGAAGCTGAGATCGAAACGGCAGGCATCGATCGCCGACGCTGCCCGGCAGGCCGCAAAGATCACATCGTCCCTGATGTGCTCGGCGCTGGCGACGCCATAGAGCGAGACGTGCAGCCGCTCCGGCGGCAAGGGAGAGAGGAGGGCGTCATGTTCTCTCTGCAGGCTGTCCTGGGTCTCCAGATAAGTCTGACGCGTGTCCGGATCCGGCAGGATCGCGAAAAACAGGGTTTCTTTGCCAAATCTTGACGATTTCGGGTGCATCGTGCGGCTTGCGAAATCGAAGGACGATTGCGTGTTCTGTTCGTGCATGACCAATCACCGGAGCGTCCGCCCCGCCTCTGTCTATCCAGGGAACACGGGGATGGTAGCAGGTGAATTAAGGAAATCAAGAACAAAAGAAGAACATTCACTATCGATGCCGGGAGTCTGTTCATGCGTATCCTGATGGCCTGCGCGGCCTTTCCGCCCTTTATCGACGGCGGCGGCCCGATTTCGGCGATGATGGTCGCCAAGCTCCTCATCGCGGCTGGCCACGACCTCGAAGTCGTCAACGTCTCCGGCGAGGACAGGCGCGAGATCTATGATGGCGTGCCCGTGCACCGCCTGAAGACGCTGAATATCGACTGGAACTACCGCCTGCCGCGGCCGGGCTGGAAGAAGCTGATCTGGCACTCGCTGGAGAATTTCAATCCGCGCGCCTATCTCGTCATGCGCCGCGAAATCCGCCGCTTCAAGCCGGATATCGTGCTGACCGACAGCATCGAAAACATCAACGTCGCGACCTGGGCGGCCGCCAAGCGCTCAGGCGTGCCGGTCTGTCACATCCTGCGCAGCGCGTTCCTCTTGTGCTGGAAGGCCAGCATGCGGCGCGGCGACGACAATTGCGTGCGCGCCTGTTCCTCCTGCCAGGTCTCCTCCTACGGCAAGAAATTCTTCTCGCGCTATGTCGATGCCGTGATCGGCGAGACCGATTTCATCATCGGCCGCCACACGGAACACGACTACTTCCCGAACGCCAGTACCCACCGCGTGCCCGGCGCCGTTCCACCGATTGCCGTGAGAGAACCGCGCAAGCCGCCGGAAGGGCCGATGCGCTTCGGCTTCATCGGCGTGCATGATCCGGTCAAGGGCCTCGACACGCTCGCCCGCGCCGCCCACCGGCTGGTGAACGACCAGAACGTCCGCTTCGTCATCGCCGGCAGTGCCAAGAGCGATTATTCGAAGTCGCTGCCGCAGAAATTTCCGGGCGAAAACACCAAGTTCCTCGGCTGGACCAAGCCGGACGATTTCTTCCCGCAGATCGATGTCCTGGTCGTTCCCTCGCTCTTCCGCGAGCCCTTCGGCCGCGTGGTGATCGAGGCCTTCGCGCAAGGCGTCCCCGTCATCGGCGCCCGCTCCGGCGGCATTCCTGAATCGATCGATCCCGGAAAGGACGGCTATCTCTTCGATCCCGGTGACGACAAGGCGCTGGCGGCCGAGATAGCATCGGTGGCCGCGAAGCCGGCGGCCGTCCCGGCGCTGTCACGTGCGGCCCTCGAGGCGGCGCGGCGCTACGAGCCGCAAAAGATCGCTGCTCTCTTCGACGCCGTCTTCGCCAAGCTGCGCCCGGATCTTGCCAAGCCTGCGCAGGACGAGGCCGAACCCCGCCAGGCACGCGGCTGACCACGAATTCGCGACGCGCAAGAAACGGGTTGAATTCGCCGCCAACAGGCACGATTTTCCGGTGAGGCCGATCATACGGCCGACAAGCTTCGATATCGGGAGGCGATAACAATGGCCCAACAAGCACAGCATTACGCCATCTTCGAAACCGCGGGCGGCTTCTGCGGCATCGCATGGAACGTCGTCGGCATCACCCGCTTCCAGCTGCCGACATCAAGCGCGAATGCAACCGAACGCCTCCTGCTCCGCCGCATCCCCGACGCCGAGCCGGCGGCCCCGACTCCTGACATCGCAACAGCCATCGCCGCCGTAAAACGCTATTTCGCCGGGGAGGCGATCGATTTCTCCGACCTCGCGCTGGATCTCGCCGGCCAGGACGATTTCTTCCGCGAAATCTACGCCGCAGCCCGCCAATTGCGCTGGGGCGAAACCACCACCTACGGCGCGCTCGCCAAACAACTCGGCCACGGCCCCGAAGCCGCCCGCGACGTCGGCCAGGCAATGGCAAAGAACCCGGTCGCCCTGATCATCCCCTGCCACCGCGTGCTCGCCGCCGGCAACAAGATCGGCGGCTTCTCGGCGCCGGGCGGGTCCGTGTCGAAGGCAAGGATGCTGGAACTGGAGGGCGTGAAGCTCGCGCCGCCGAAGCCGGTGCAGCAGTCGTTGTTTTGAGGGTGGGGGCGGTCAGGAGTTCGGTTGGTCGCTCCGCCACCCAGTCAGTAGCTTCGACCTCGTCCCGAGTCTCCGATCACGTCTTGGCTTGCTGGACGTGGCGGGACGCTGGCGGTGGCCCTCAACAGCCCTTGAGAATACACGCTGTCCCGGCTATATTACTGGAAATACCGGGAGGCCGCTCATGAGCAGTTCGCAAAAACGCGCCATCCAGAACTATCGCTCGCGGCTCAGCGAGCGTGGCCTGTCACGCTTTGAGGTTCTTGGGCGCGATGAAGATCGGGATTTGATCCGTTCGCTTGCCCGTCGTCTTGCCGACAATACGCCGGAGGCATCGGAGTTGCGTGCAAGCGTCAGCCGATCCATATCAGGCGAACCACCTGCAAGGGGCGGTATATCGGCCACCTTGAGGCGCTCTCCTTTGGTTGGTGCCGATCTCGACCTTGATCGTCCTCGCGATGAGGGACGAGAGGTCGATATTTGACCCGCTTCCTGCTCGACACCAACATCATCAGCAACATTACCAAGCCGGTGCCATCGCAGGCTCTGCTCGAGTGGATGTCGGAGCAGATGGACGATGATCTCTTCATCGCATCGCTGACCATCGCCGAGATTCGCAAAGGCGTGCTGGAGAAGCCTGCAGGCAAGAAGCGCGATCAACTGGAGGCATGGTTTGCCGGACCGGAGGGACCGTCGTCGCTCTTTTCCGGTCGCGTTCTACCCTTCGATGAGGCTGCAGGCCTAGTTTGGGGGCGCCTGATGGCCGAGGGCAAGGCGAAGGGGCGTCCGCGCAGCGCTCTTGACATGATCGTCGCAGCCATTGCCGAGGCCAACGGCTGCATCGTCGTCACCGATAACGAGCGCGACTTCGAAGGGATTGATTATATCAATCCGATACGCGGCGCGATCTGACCACCAACCAACAAAAATGCCGCCAAGCGCGTCACGCCGGCGGCATTACTATGCACAGGAGGCGATTAGCCCCTTGCCATCACTCCCACTCGATCGTGCCCGGCGGCTTGCTGGTCACGTCATACACCACGCGGTTGATTCCACGCACCTCGTTGATGATGCGGGTGGCGGCGCGGCCGAGGAATTCCATGTCGTAGTGGTAGAAATCCGCCGTCATGCCGTCGACCGAGGTCACGGCGCGCAGCGCGCAGACGAATTCGTAGGTGCGGCCATCGCCCATGACGCCTACCGTTTGAACGGGAAGCAGCACGGCGAAGGCCTGCCAGATCGCGTCGTAGAGACCGGCCTTGCGGATTTCGTCGAGATAGATGGCGTCGGCTTCGCGCAGGATCTCCAGCTTTTCGCGGGTGATGCCACCCGGGCAGCGGATCGCGAGGCCGGGGCCGGGGAAGGGGTGGCGGCCGATGAAGCTGTCGGGCAGGCCGAGCTCCTTGCCGAGCACGCGCACTTCGTCCTTGAAGAGTTCGCGCAGCGGCTCGACCAGCTGCATGTTCATGCGTTCAGGCAGGCCGCCGACATTGTGGTGCGACTTGATGGTGACCGAAGGGCCGCCGGTGAAGGAAACGCTTTCGATGACGTCGGGATAGAGCGTGCCCTGGCCGAGGAAGTCGGCGCCGCCGAGCTTCTTGGCCTCTTCCTCGAAGGTCTCGATGAACAGGCGGCCGATGATCTTGCGCTTGGTCTCCGGATCCGAGACGCCCTCAAGCTCGCCGATGAACTTGTCGGAGGCGTCGACGTGTATCAGGTGCAGATTGTAGTGTTCGCGGAACATGGCGACGACGTTTGCCGCCTCGTCCTTGCGCATCAGGCCGTGGTCGACGAGCACGCAGGTGAGCTTGTCGCCGATCGCCTCGTGGATCAGCAAAGCCGCAACCGAGCTGTCGACGCCGCCCGATAGCGCGCAGAGCACGCGCTTGTCGCCGACCTGCTTGCGGATCTCTTCGACCGCCTTCTGGCGGTAGGCCGACATCGACCAGTCGCCCTTGATGCCGGCGATGTTGTGAATGAAGTTGCCGATCAGCTTGGCGCCATCGGGGGTGTGCACGACCTCGGGGTGGAACTGCACGCCGTAATACTTGCGCTTTTCGTCGGCGATGAAGGCGTAGGGTGCGTTCGGCGAGGTCGCGACCACCTTGAAACCTTCAGGCAGGGCCGTGACGCGGTCGCCATGGCTCATCCACACCTGATGGCGCGATCCCTTCGACCAGAGGCCTTCGAACAGTTCGCTGTCTTCGTCGACTTCGAGGAAGGCGCGGCCGAATTCGCGGTGATGGCCGCTCTCGACCTTGCCGCCGAGCTGCATGCACATCGTCTGCTGGCCGTAGCAGATGCCGAAAACGGGAAGGCCGCTGTCGAAGATGATCTGTGGCGCGCGGGGCGACCCCTCGTCGAC
Source organism: Rhizobium sp. S152 (assembly GCF_030380735.1). Lineage (GTDB taxonomy): Bacteria > Pseudomonadota > Alphaproteobacteria > Rhizobiales > Rhizobiaceae > Rhizobium. The sequence goes on from NZ_JAUDRZ010000009.1 coordinate 234,190, forward strand.
CGTCGACGCCGGGCTGCCGGAGAGGATCACGGCTTTCGGCTGAAGGCGCTTGAAGCCTTCTTCGGCGGACTGGAAGGGAACGATCTCGCAGTAGACGCCCGCTTCGCGCACGCGGCGCGCGATCAGCTGGGTTACCTGGCTGCCGAAATCGACGATGAGAACGCTGTCGGGATGTGCTGTCTGGGTCATGGCGAGCCTTTAATGAAAAGCACCCGGTCTTGCAATGCGGGAAATCCGCCGCCGCGGGATTTTATTGTGCCGATTGTCCGGTTCTTCAGGGGCTGGAGCTGGTTCAAGGGCATGGAAAGAGCCTAGAACCAGAATACCCCATCTTCTAGCGCCGTGAACAGGCTGTCTGTGGCATCCGACAGCTTACGGTCGATCACGTGCAGATATTCGGTCCAGCCGGAGATGTGCTGCAGCTCCTCGGCGCCGTCCGATATCCCGCGCAGGCCGATCAAGGGCAGATTGTAGGCCTGGCAGGAGCGCATGATGGCGAAGGTCTCCATGTCGACCATGTCGGCATCGATCCCCGAATAGGCGGCGCCCGAGACGATGTTTGCGCCGGTGGAAAGGCTGGCTTCGGCAACACCGGGGATGCGCAGAGGCAGGTCGATCACCGCAGGCAGGTCGAGAAACGGCGTACGCCCCTTTTCAAAACCGAGCGGCGAGGCATCCATGTCGCGGTAGGAAACGGAGGTAACTTGATAGACCTCGGTCTGCTCGAGTTTGGCCGAGCCGGCGGAACCAAGCGACACCACGAGCTGTGGCAGTTCCCCTTGATGCTCGAGCGCGGCAAGCGTCCGCGTCAGCACCACGGCGGCCTCGACCGGGCCAACGCCGGTCATCAGTGGCTCGAAGCGAGAGCGCAGGAATGGGCCATATTCGGCCTCGGCCGCCATGACGAACAGGATGGATTTTCCCGCGACCGATTTCAGCTCGAACGTCATCCGCTGATGCCCTCCCTGCCGCGAACGATCATCATGGTGCTGGTCATCGAGGCGATCAGCTTCGCCGGGCCGTCGCTGACAGCGTAGCCGCGCCCGTCGGCGACGATGATGTTGGAGCCCGGCTTGGTGATCTCGCCGCGAAACAGGAAGCGTTCGCCGCGACCGGGCGACATCAGGTTGACCTTGAATTCGATGGTGAGGATCGATGCGTCCGGGTCGATGACGCTATAGGCGGCAAAGCCGCAGGCGCTGTCGAGTGCAGCCGAGATGATCCCGGCATGCAGGATGCCGTGCTGCTGGGTGAGCTTCACGTCGAACGGCAGCTCGATCTCGACGATCGCCCGTTCCACCCGCGTCAGCTCCGCGCCGATCGTGTGCAGCGCCGCCTGTCGGGCGAAATTTTGGCGGATTCGCTCGCGGAAGTCGCCGTTATCCTCGTTGGTCATCTGCTCTTGCCCCCTTGCGCGGGCGAAAGTGCCATGCTGCGCCGCATCGCACAAGCGCCACCAATGCCTGATCGGTTCGCTTTTCGCCGCAACGCGTGGCCTAAATCGGGTCGTAAAGATTGGATTCAGTCTTTCTTGGTAATTTTCCATTAGCATTTCCAGTTCGTGGTCCCGCGCCGGCATGCGTATCGCCGTCGCCAGTTGTTTTGCGTGCGAGTTCCTATGCGTATACCGGTCGTGCCAGCACTTCTTATCGCTTTCCTGACCTTGTCGGGCTGCACCTCCAGTTCCGGTCCGGCGAGCATTCTTGCAAGCGTTCCCTCGCGTGAGACGACAAGCTCCGTCGTCCGCCCGAGCGCCCCGGTTCCGGCAGCCGATGTCGGCGAGGTCGCCGCCCGCGCGCCGGTCAACCAGCCCGCACCGCCGCAGGAAGAGCTGGCATGGGCGGGGCCGATCCCCGAGCCGCAGGGCTTCCTGCCGGAAACCAGGACCGTCGCCATGCCGATGCCGTCCGATCGTCCCGTGACCGCCATGCTGGCGCCGGATGATCCGGTCATCGCGCCGGCGCCGCGCGGACGCACCCGCTCGCTGGTCTACAGCCACCGTTTCCGCGACGCCAAGCCCATCAATTTCGGTCGTTCCTCGCCGCGCAAGCTCGCCGTTCACGGCGTCGATGTCTCGCGCTGGCAGGGTGATATCGACTGGCAGAAGCTGCGCACTCAGGGCGCCAACTTCGTCTATATCAAGTCGACGGATGGCGGCGATCATCTCGATCCGATGTTCAAGACCAACTGGCGCAAGGCCCGCGAAGCCGGCCTGAAGCACGGCGCCTATCATTTCTTCTACTGGTGCCGCACCGCTCGCGAGCAGGCCGATTGGTTCATCCGCAACGTGCCGCGCGAAGCCGGCGCCCTGCCGCCGGTCATCGATGTCGAGTGGAACGGCGAATCCAGCTGCAAGCGCCGTCCGTCGCGCGAGGATGTGCTGGAAAAGATGCAGGTCTTCATGGACAAGCTGGAACGTCACTACGGCCAGCGCCCGATCATCTACACCGCTCCGGATTTCTACCGCGACAATCTCAGAGGCGCATTCCCGGATTATCCCTTCTGGCTGCGCTCGGTGGCGGCGCACCCCTCGCAGGTCTATCCGGGCCGCAAGTGGGTGTTCTGGCAGTATTCCGGCTCCGGCATCTCGCACGGCGTCGAGGGCCGCATCGATCTCAACGTCTTCCATGGCAGCGAAGAGGACTGGCACGACTGGGTGGCGTCGCGCAGCTGACGGACGCCTGAAAAGCAATCTCAGTTGAGATAGACGATGGAGGCGTTGAGCGTGGTGGCGAAGATCACCCAGGCGGCATAGGGCAGGAACAGCAGCGCCGCGATCCGGTCAGCCTGCCAGCGATTGCCGATGAAGGCGAGGATGAGCAGGAGCAGGATGAGGATGATGGCGAGCGCCACGGCCGGCGCCTGCAGGCCGAAGAAGAACGGCGACCAGAGGAAGTTCAGCACCATCTGCCCCGCCCAGATCAGCATGCCCACGGATAGATGCCCGCGCATCCATGTCCGCGCGCCGGCAATCCCGATCAGCACGTAGAGGATCGACCACGCCGGTCCGAAAACCCAGTTGGGCGGGTTGAACGGCGGCTTGGCGAGCGATTGGTACCATTCGCCGGGAAGATTGTTGAAACCGATGGCGAGCCCGCCACCGAGCGCGATCGCAATGAAGATGATGTAGGTGAGGGCTTTGCTCATGCGACGGAGATAGGGCGTTCGCGCTGCGTCGCCAGATCAATATTGCATGCGATTCAACCGATCGTGCGACGATTGCGATTGCCCGTTCCGGCGTTCGGCCTATGCTCGCCGGAGCAGGCATCGGAATACACGCCAATGGCAACCATCGCACAATCCTCGCAAGCCTATGAAGCCTGGCTCCGCGGCCAGCTCGGGGCCGATTTCGTCGAAAACGATCTTCTGCGCAAGCACATGAAGATGCGCGCGAGCAGCTTCGCCTTTCTGCGCGCCACCTACTGGCGCTTCGCCGAGACCATCTTCGATATCTGCCCGGATTTTGCGTCAGCACCGGAGGTGCTCGCGATCGGCGATACGCATCTGGAAAACTTCGGCACCTGGCGCGACGTCGAGGGACGCCTGGTCTGGGGCGCGAACGATTTCGACGATGCCGCCGTCATGCCCTATGCGCTCGATCTCATCCGCCTCACCGCCAGCGCGCTTCTGGCGGTCTCCGAGCGCGGCCCGTCTTCCGAGACCATCATCGCCGCCGCTATACTGTCGGGCTATCTGCGAGGCATCCAGGCGCCGATGCCCATCATTCTCGAGCGGGATCACAAATGGCTGCGCAAGGCGCTGGTGCTGCCGGATAGCGAGCGCCGCGCCTTCTGGGAAAAGTTCGCTTCCCTGCCGGCTGGCGACAAGGCAGTGCCATCGGCCTATGCCGAGGCGCTGGAGGCATCGCTACCGCCGAACCACGCCGCCTACGTGCCGAAGCCGCGCACGGCTGGTACCGGCAGCTTAGGGCGCCCGCGTTTCATAGCCTATACGGATTGGCAGGGCGGACCGGTGCTCAGGGAAGCCAAGGCCATGCTGCAATCGGCCTGGTCGCTTCGCCATGCGCCCGAGGATCGCGCCATCCACGCGGTCGAGATCGCGGCCAGCCGCATGCTGTCTCCCGATCCGCATTACCGGCTGATCGGCTCCGTGCTCGTGCGACGGCTGTCGCCGAGCAGCATCAAGATCGAGATCGACCGCAATCCCGATCTGCTGCTGTCGTCGGACATGCTTGACCTGATGGGTTTCGAGATCGCCAATTGCCACGCCGGCGACACGGCAGCGGCCGGCTCTATCCTGCGTGACCTGAAGTCGCGCAAGCCAAACTGGCTGTCGGAGGCCGCAAGATCGGTCGCCGCCCAGATCGGCGCGGAACAGAAGGCGTGGTCACACGCGTCGTGAGGGCGCGATCCTGACGATGTGCTGGTCCCAGGCGACATCGCTGCGGGTGCCGACGAAGTCGCCCTCGTAGGAGGAAACGGCGAACCCGCTTTTGGCCGGCGCGATGCCGGCGGCTTCTGCCACCACGTCCTCGCGAAGAACGCGTCCGGTCGCGATATCGATCGTCACCGACGTCCCGCCCTTGGGCGAGGTAACGCCGACAAGCCTGTCCTTGCGGTTCACCGCGATGGCGCCGACATAGTTGGCGAGCCGGCGCGTGGTCTCGTCCGGCAGGTCGACGAAGCGCAGGTCTTCCCCCTTGGCGAAGGAGCCGACCAGCGGCGGCAGGTCGTTGCGGTGTCCTTCGTACTGGCAGGCAAACCAGATGCGGCCGTTGTCGTCGATGTCGACATGGCGGGTGGAGACCTGGTCCCATTGCGGCGGCAGCGCATGCTTCTCGATCAGCGCACCGCTTTTTGCGTCGATCAGCGTCAGCGACGGCTGCATGCTGTCGAGGTTGAGTTTGGTGCGGCCGAAATCGGGATGCGTCTCGATGCCGCCATTGGCGACGATGAGCATCCGGCCGTCGTCGGAGACGGTCATGTCGTGCGGCCCGACGCCATAGGTCTCGTATTCGCCGATCCGGGCAAAGCGATTACTGCTGTCGTAGAGCCCGATCATGCCGCGATTGGCGTCGAAATCGTTCTCGCTGGCGTAAAGGATACGGCCGTCGGGCGAAAACGCGCCGTGGCCATAGAAGTGGCGGTTGTCTGCCGCGGCGATCACGATCGGTTCGGCCCTGCCGGCAACATCGAAGATCATCGCATAGGTGCCGGGCCGGCGGGCAAAGGCGACGGCGCGTGATGTCGCCGGGCTGAAGGCCATGCCGTGCGCCCGCGCCGGCAGCGCCACCCGGTCGATGATCTCGCCGCGCTCGCTCACCGTCGCCACGGCAAAGCTGCCGTTGGCGGTTCTGAGACCGGAGGCATAGACGGCGTCCGCCCGCTCCAGCGCCATCAGCGCGCGCGGCGTCAGCGACGCCAGGAAACCGATGCCGGCCGCCTTGACGAAGCTGCGTCTGTCGATTGCCGCCGTGCGCCACATAGGCCCTAGTCGCCGTCGGAGAAGGAGAAGCCGGCCGAGAGGCCGATCGCCGCACCGTAATTGTCGCTGATGTCGGTTATCAGCTTGCGGGTGTTGGCAAGCAGCGCGTCGAGCTTGGCGCGTTCCGGGTCGCTGGTCGCCACTTCGATATCCGGATTCAGCTTCGGCACCGTCTCGAGCAGCGATTTGAAATTGGCGTCGATCGCGTCGGCGATCGGCTTCTTGTCGGCCGGCAGCAACGAGGCCATGTTGGCCTTCTGCCAGAGCAGCCGCAACCCGTCGAGATTGGCGGCCATCGATTTCCAGGTGTTCTTCGAGCGCCAGTAGATCGCCATCTTCGGCCGCGGCGTTGCGTCCTTGCCCTTGTAGAACTGCTCCAGCCGCTGGTCACGGACGTTCTCGGCGCCGTGCACGAGAATGCCGAGCAGGGCGGTCACGGCTTCCTTGTTGTCCATGAAATCGTCGCTTTGCGGACCGGGATGCTTCCAGCTCGCCTGCACGCCATCAGGCTTCTCCCAGGCGGCCACCACTTCGCCGGCCTCGCGCTGGATGTTGCCGGCGACAGCCGCTCCATAGAGGCAGCGGAAGCTGTTCTTCTGGGTGGTGAGGTCCTCCGAGCCGGTGCCGTAGAGCACATATTCCAGCGCCGTCAGCCCTTGCAGCGCCACGCTCTTGGCGGCGATCGCGTCGACCGTCGTATCCTTCGGATCGGCCTTGGCGATCAGCGTCTGCACCTGGCGCAGGCCGACGCCCTTGCGGTCGGGATAGAACAGGATGTGTTCGAAGAGATTGTCCTGGATAACAGGGCCGGTCTGCACGATCTCGATCACCGACCAGTAGCGGATGGTGTCGTCGAAGGCCGATTTCGCCTTGTCCAGCGTCTGCTGCGTGCCATCAGCGCAAAGATCCTTCATCGCCGTGGTCAGCCGCGCCGCGGACTGCTGCGCGTTGCGGTAGCCCGGGCGGATCACGTCGTCGATCGCGCGCTGCATGACACCGGGCACGGCCTCCTCGTTGAGGCCTGCCTGCGTGGAGGCGTCTTGAGCGGCTGCGGTGGAGGCGAGGGCGAGGCAGAGGACGAGAGGTTGCCAAAGGCGCATCAAAGGGACTCCAGGAATGTAATCAGTGCCTGCCGATCATCTTTCGGCCGGGATGCGAAAGCGTCACGCGCCTTTTGCGCCTCGCCGCCATGCCACAGGATCGCCTCGGTGAGGCTTCGCGCACGGCCGTCATGAAGGAAAAAGCTGTGTCCGCTGACAGTCTGGGTGAGACCTATACCCCATAGCGGTGGCGTGCGCCATTCACGTCCGCTTGCAAAACCAACCTCTTGTCCGTCGGCGAGCCCGTCGCCCATGTCGTGCAGCAGGAAATCGGAATAGGGCCAGATCAGCTGGAAGGCTTGCGCCTTGTCGAGGCTGTCGCGGCGGGTGACGAACTTCGGAACATGGCAGGCCGTGCAGCCGCTCTCATAGAACACCTGCTTGCCCTTCAGCGTCTCGGGAAAGCTCGCCTTGCGCCGCGCCGGCACTGCCAGGTTGGCGGAGTAGAAGGTCACGAGGTCGAGGATCGGCCCCGGCGCTTCCTCGTTTCCGAGCCGCTTCTGTACGCCCGTTGGCATCGCCTTGCACTTGGCCTGCGCATCCGTGCAGTCGCCATGCGCGTCGGGCCGGTCGGGCGTGGAGATGCCGATGTCGTTGGAAAACGCGTCGGCGCTCTGGTCGCGCACGCTCGCATGCTGCGCCTTCCAGCCGAAGCGACCGAGCGCGGGCTTGCCGGTGCGGTGGTCGCGCACGATCGCCGCCTTGCCGGCAATCCCGTCGCCGTCGCGGTCGTCCGGATCGGCATGGGCGAGGATATCGGCCTCGGGAATGGCCTCGATCAGGCCGAGCCCGATCATGGCGGGCGCGACGCGCGGCGAGATCGTCGTCGTGGGGTCGAGCGGCCCGTAGCCGAGGTTCTCGACGGAATAGCGCGGTCGCCGTAGCGATACGGTCTCGCCGCCCGCAAGCGTTACCGTTTCCTCGGTGTAGGCGATCTTCATCTTCCCCTCGGAGGGAAGGCCGGGCACGGCGAGGTCCTGCAACTGATGGCCGTAGATGGGATCGGGGAAGTTGACGGTTCTCGCATCGGCGATCGCGCGCTCTTCCTCCGGTGTCTTCGCAGGCCGCGCCAGCCGCAGGAACATCGAGGTGGCACTGACACCACCTTCCGGCGGCTTGCCGCGCCCGTCATTGACGTGGCAGCTCATGCAGGAGCGCGCGTTGAAGAGCGGCCCCAGCCCGTCGGAAGCCTGCGTCGACGAGGGTGCCGAAACCCAGAGCTTCTTGAAGAGCGCATTGCCGAGTCGGAACGGCTGCTCTTCTTCGAAAGGGATGGTCGCCGAGATATGCGAGAAGGAATCCTGCGTCACCGGATCGATCGACGTCGCGCCGCCCGCCTGCATCGCCTCGTATTGCTCGGCCTTGGAGAAATCGGTGGTCGGCCGCGTCACATCTGCGACGCGTTTGGCGTCGGCTTCCGTGAGATCGGTGCGCTTGTTCGGAAGGTCGAAATTATCAGCAAGGGCGGCGGAAAGACCGGCGATCGTGGCGCACAAGGTTGCGCTGAGGAGAAGACGACGGGCCGGGACAGGCGACATTTCGGAGTTCGGGCCGCCTCAAGCGAAGCGGCCCGCCTTTTCACTTATTGGAAGACCGCGCTAGGATTATCCAAGCTGTCGGAACCTTCAAGCTTGACCGTGCCGAGATCGAGTGCGGCGATGACGCGCTGGACCGACTTCGTCTGGTCGACGAGGCCGTCGATGGCGGCCTGGACAACGGCGTTGCCCTTCTTGTTGCCTTCGCCAATCATCTGGTCGTACTTCTCGACGTTCTGGCCGCGCTTGGCCATGACGTTCATTGCCTTCAGCGTCTTGTCGAGCTTGGCGCGCATCTCGTTGTCGAGCTTCTTGTCCTTGGCGGCGACCAGATCGTGCAGCGACGGACCCTTCATCTTCGTACCGTCGACGCGGGTGTAGTTGCCCGTATATGCAGCGGCAATCCCGATCGCGTCGTTGAGGTGCGAGTTGTAGGTGTTGTCGGAGAAGCAATCATGCTCTTCTTCCGGATCGTGCAGGATCAGGCCGAGCTTCATGCGCTCGCCGGCCAGTTCGCCGTAGGAGAGCGAGCCCATGCCGGTCAGGATGGCGACGAGGCCGGCCTTCGGATCGGCTTCGACATGCTTGGTGGCTTCGCCGTCGGGCGTCCAGTTGTTGACCATCTCCTGCAGGTCGGAGACCAGCAGCGTCGAGGCCGACTTGAGATATTCGGCGCGGCGATCGCAATTGCCGTGCGTGCAATTCTTGAGGTCGTAGTCGGTGGCCGGGCGGTTGCCGGCGCCTGGGCCGGTGCCGTTCAGGTCCTGGCCCCAGAGCAGAAATTCGATGGCGTGGTAGCCGGTCGCAACGTTGGCTTCGATGCCGCCGGCTTCGGCCAGCGTACCGGAGAGAAACTCGGGCGTCAGCTTCGAGGCGTCGACATCCTTGCCGTCGATCTTGATCGTCTTGTTGGCGATCACGTTGGCGACGTAGAGTGAATTCTCGTCACTCTCGGTGCCGTAGGAGGCGTCGACATAGTCGATCAGGCCTTCGTCGAGCGGCCAGGCGTTGACCTTGCCTTCCCAGTCATCGACGATCGGGTTGCCGAAACGGTAGACTTCGGTCTGCTGGTAGGGAACGCGCGCCTTGATCCAGGCGGCGCGGGCGGCTTCCAGCGTCTTGTCTGTCGGTTCCTTGAGGAAAGCGTCGATCGCGGCGTCGAGGGCCTTCGCGGTGATCAGCGAGTCCTCGTATTTTGCGTGGGCGACTTCGGTGTAATATTTCACGACGGCAGCAGCATCCGGGGCCGCCGCGCGGGCGGGAACGGAAGACACGGCGATTGGGGCGATCGCCAGCGCCAGCGCTGCGCAGAAATTTCTGTTGAGTTTCATGGGATCCTCTCCTGTGACGGGCATCCCGTATGACACCCGGCGAAAATGTCTTCGCGCAAAAGCAAACTGGTGTCAAACACTCTAGTTTGGAATGGTTTTAAGGAGGCGCTGGACGCGCTTCAGTCCATTCGTGAAGGCTGAAAAAGCCTGGATATCAGGCCTTCTTCCGCATGCGGCAGAAGAAGAAGCCATCGGTATCGGTCGAGGCCGGCGTCAGCGTGATGGTCTCGCCGTCTGACGAGCGCGGCCGCGGGCTGTCCGTGCCGAAGAGGCTGTCCCAGGCGGGCAGCGCGCTGACGATCCGGTAGTCGGGATTGTCGGCCACGAAGCGGCGGACCTGCTCCTCGTTTTCCTGCGGCAGCACCGAGCAGGTCACATAGATGAGCTCGCCGCCATCGCGCACATGGGCACTCGCCTGCGTCAGCGCGTCCTGCTGTTGCTGCGTCCGCTCGTCTAGGTTCTTGGCGGTGAGGCGCCACTTGGTATCCGGGCGCCGGCGCCACGTTCCGGTGCCGGTGCATGGCGCATCGACGAGAACCTTGTCGCAGCGGCCTTCGAGACCTTTCAGCGCCTTGGCGTCGTCATGCACCTGCACATTGCGGGTGCCGGCGCGCTTCAGCCGCTCGATGATCGGCGCCAACCTCTTGCGGTCGGCGTCATAAGCGTGAACCTGCCCCTTGTTGTGCATGGCGGCCGACATGGCGAGCGTCTTGCCGCCGCCGCCGGCGCAGTAGTCGAGGATCTGCTCGCCGTCGCCGGGCAGCACCAGATCGGCAACGATCTGCGAACCCTCGTCCTGAACTTCGAACCAGCCTTTTTGGAACGAAAGCTCGGCTGTCACGTTGGGAAGACGGGAGGCCCCTTCGCCCGCGGCAATCCGGATGCCGTTGCGGGCGATCCTGGCCTTCTGGGCGCCGGCTCTCTCAAGCGCCTTGATTGCCTTCTCGCGGGTGGCTTTCAAGGTGTTGGCGCGAAGATCGAGCGTCGGTCGTCCGGCAAGCGCCTGTGCCTCGGCAAGCCAGGTGTCACCGAAGGTCTTCTGGAAGGAGGCTTGAACCCATTCAGGGATGTCGCCCTGGATATGAGCGGGAGCATCGGCAAGCTGCCGGCTCTGGAAAGCGGAAAGGGCCGCATCCGAAAGCGGAGGCGGCGCGAATTTGTCGTCGGCAAGTTCGGCGGCAAGCGTCTCGGGCGTGAAACCCCACTGGCGGAACATGACGGCGTAGGCGATGGCCGCGGCGCTGTCGTCGTCCATCAGCCAGGCATGGGAGAGCCGCATGCGCAGCGCGTCGTAGACGATGTTGCCGATCGCGGCGCGGTCGCCCGATCCGGCGAAACGGTGGGCGAGACCCCAGTCCTTCAGCGCATCGGCCACCGGCCGTCTGCGGGCGTCGATATCCGCCAGAACTGAAATCGCCCCTTCGAGCCGTCCGCCCAATCGCATTATACGGCTCCTGATCGCCTGAGTAAGAATTCCGGCTTGTGAACAATCCGCAGGAAGCGCGACAGACGCAGCGGATTGTACACAAGTCTCTCAACCGCGTGGTAACCGCGATTGACGGCGAGAGCAAGCGCGGGCGGGCGCTTTAGCTGATGACTTCGTAGCAGACCTTGGCGGTGCCGCTGCTGACCATGCCGATGTTCTGTGCGGCGGCACGGGAAAGATCGAGAACGCGGCCGCGGATGAAAGGACCGCGATCGTTGACGCGGACGACGACGCTGCGGCCGTTGTTGCGGTTGGTGACCTTCAGCTTCGTGCCGAAGGCAAGAGAGCGGTGCGCTGCAGTATTGATGGTGGGGTTCATGCGCTCCCCGGAAGCGGTTTTGGAGTGAAGTGCGTACCATGAAGCACCGCCACAACCATTTGCCGCAAAACTCTCCATCGGAAGGATGGTAGAACAGGCTGCAATAGTTGTCGCTGCGATAATAGAACGGCAGATTTTCTTCAAAACGGATTGTCCCTCAACTGTTGAACTTGCGCCCTTGCGGACGGCGGGGGCTTAAATCCGGCCAAAAATGGCGAAAAAGTGCCTCGGATGATCACGGAATGTTACAGATTGTAATATTTGTGATGAGCCGACGAATGATTCGATCGCCCGAAAAATCCGTGTCGGTGGAAAAATGGTAATGGAATCAAGTAAAATTAGAACATTTTTTGCGGAGATGACTCTGCGCAACCCGGGATCACAAAATTAACGAAAATAATTTTGCGCGGATGCCATAATCTTTGCCTCATTTGGGCAAATTCAAAGGCTGTTAACCATAATATGGAGCGAAATTTAGCTCGCGATATCTACAAAGTAGGAATTTCCTACCGTTTCATCGCCTACGATGTTTTTCGCGTGAGGCGAATATGACCTCTTCGCGTCAGCGATAATTATGCACTAATTGCGCGAGTGACACATGGTAGTTGGGGTGTGCGAACACGAAGCCCGCGGCCTTCAGCTTGGCGTTCGAGACCCGCTTGTTCTCGCCATAGAAGGTGCGCGCCATCGGCGTCAATTCGGCGGTCTCGAAGGGCTGTTCCGGCGGCGGATTAACGCCCATCAGACGTGCCGCCTCGACGATGATATCCTGCGGCGGAGCCGGCAGGTCGTCGGTCACGTTATGGATGCCGCCGATGCCGCGATCGGCAAGGAAGCGCGTGGCGCTGCCGATATCCTCGACGCGGATACGATTGAAAACCTGGTCCTTCTTGATCAGCCGTCGGGCGGTGCCGCGCTCCAGATTGCAGAAGGCATTGCGTCCCGGCCCATAGATGCCCGACAGTCGCAACACGGCGGCAGGGATGCCAAGCCGTTTCCCGGTCTCGATCCAACCCTCCTCCGCCTCGAGCCGCTCCTTTGAGCGTCCTGATACCGGATCGCAGGGCGTTTCCTCATCGATCCAGCGCCCCTTGTGGTCGCCATACACACCGACCGTCGACAGATAGCCGATCCATCGGAGGTCGGGCATGAGTTTGGTGATGTCGTCGCCGGCCAGCCGCAGCAGCGGATCGCTATCGCGCGGCGCGATCGATTGGACGAGATGCGTGGCGCTCTTCATATCCGCAAGCAACGCCTCATCCAGCGTTTCGCCATCGAAAACGTGGGGCACGATACCGTGCTCTTCAAGCGCCGCCGCCTTGTCGACCGAGCGTGTGGTGCCGGACACGCGAAAACCCTCGGCGAGAAAGGCCTTGGCGATTGCCGTGCCGGAGTAGCCGCACCCGAAGATCATCACATGCATCACATCACTCCCGCCAATCGCCACTCGTCCAGCACATCGCTGTCTTCCTCATCGACTCTTTCTGCCGCAAAAGCCGCAAACTCGCCAGCCTCCATCAGACGCGAAAGCGCCCATATGGCCATGGCGCGCACGACGGGCGAGGCGTCATGCCCCAGCGCACGACATCGCTCTATATATTGCCGGTCGCCGGAATTGCCGGCGGCGATCAGCACGTTGCGAACGAACCGGTCGCGGCCGATGCGCTTCACCGGAGAGCCGCTGAAGAAGCTGCGGAAGGTCGGGTCGTCGAGACCGAGCAGGAAGGCGATCGATGGCTCCTTCAGGTCCTCGCGCGCCTGCAGCTTGGCTTCCGATGCCTCCCGGGCGAACTTGTTCCACGGGCAGGCGGCAAGACAGTCGTCGCAGCCATAGATGCGGTTGCCGATCAGCGGCCGGAGATCGGGATCAATCGGCCCCTTGTGCTCGATGGTGAGGTAGGAGATGCAGCGTCGGGCGTCGATCTGGTAGGGGGCGGGAAAGGCTGATGTCGGACAGGCATCGAGGCAGGCCCGGCAGGAGCCGCAGCGGTCCGGCTCCGGCGCGTCCATATTGAGGTCGGCGGTGGTGAACATCGAGCCCAGGAACAGCCACGAGCCATGCTCGCGATTGACGAGGTTGGTGTGCTTGCCCTGCCAGCCTAACCCGGCGGCGGCGGCCAGCGGCTTTTCCATGACGGGCGCGGTATCGACGAACACCTTCACGTCGGCACCGGCGCGTGCCGCAAACCGCGTGGCGATCTCCTTCAGCCGGCCCTTGATGACGTCGTGGTAGTCGCGGTTGCGGGCATAGACCGAGATCGCGGCCTTGTCCGGCTTGTCGAGAATGCTGCGCGGATCCTCGTCGGGCCCGTAATTGAGGCCGAAGACGACGATCGAGCGGACCTCGCTCCACAGAACCAAAGGATCGCCGCGCCGGTCGCGCGTTTCTTCCATCCAGGCCATCGTCCCGTGCCTCTTGGCATCGACGAACTGGTCGAGCCGGACCTTGGCCTCGGGTATCGTATCCGGCCGGGTGATCCGGCAGAGCTCGAAGCCGAGCGCCCTGGCCTCCGCCTTCACGAAGGCGGTCAGCGTGTCGCGGCGTTTCTGTTCCTTGGCTTCCGTAGTCTGTTCGGGCGCGTTTCGTTCGGGCATTGCGGCCCTCGTCAGAAATCCAGATCGGCGTAATGGGCCACGGGCGTCAGGCCGCGCACGCGCTCGGCGAGCAGCGGGCGGAAGGACGGGCGCGACTTGATGCGCTGGTACCATTCCTTGACCAGCGGCGATTCCGACCAGTCGATCTCGCCGAGATAATCGAGAATGGAAACCGATGAGGCGGCTGCGAGGTCAGCATAGCTCATGCGGTCGCCCGCCAGCCACTGGCGCGAGCCTGCAAGCCAGGTGAGGTACTTCATGTGCTGGCGGATATTGGCGCGCGCCGTGCGCAGGATCTTCGAATCCGGTGCGCCGCCGCCCTGGTCGGCGGTCATCTGCAGCTTGTAGACACGCTCGCGCGCCAAGGGCCGCGTCACGTCGGTCTCCATTTTCTGCATGAACCATTCCGCCAAGCGACGGATTTCCGCGCGCTGGAACGGGTCTTCGGCAAGCAGCCGGCGGTCGCGCTTCAGGACGCCGTGGGTCTCGTCGAGGTACTCCGAGATCACGGTGGCGCCACAGAGCGCCCGCATGCTGTCATCGACATAGACGGGCAGTGTGCCCGCCGGGTTCAGCGCCAGAAAGTCCCGGCGCTTTTCCCAGGTCTGTTCCTCGATCAGGTCGGCCTGATAGCCGTATTCCGTCAGGATGAGGCGTACGAAGCGGGACGCGGATGACATGGGGTGATGATAGAGCGTGGGCATCGAGACTCGGATTTTTGATGGGTGGGTGCGGGTCTGAGGGACGCAACTCTTATAGCGCCCTAGTCATGACTCATTCGTTGAAGCTATAGAAGCTTGGCCCTTCCAATACAAGCGAATCGGGTCATCCGATACCTGACAAAGGAAATGGACAGGATTGATCATTTTCAAGAGCCTCCTCCCGGTTCTTCCAGCGCCTTTGTCCGGCGACAGCAGACGCCGTTTCCTCCAGCGGCATGAGCGCAATTCAAATCCGACCGAACCCCGAAGCGGAGACCATTGATGGATTATATAAACGCCGTTCTTCTTGGCATAGTCGAAGGCATTACCGAATTCCTGCCGATCTCGAGCACCGGCCATCTCATCATTGCGGAGCAATGGCTCGGCCACCGGTCGGATATGTTCAATATCGTCATCCAGGCCGGCGCCATCCTCGCCGTCACCTTCATCTACTGGCGCCGCCTTCTCGACCTGGTGCTCGGCTGGCGCGACCCCGCCAACCGTGACTACGCCGCCAAGCTGATCATCGCCTTCCTGATCACCGCCGTGCTCGGCCTGATCGTCAAGAAGCTGGGCTTCGAACTGCCGGAAACGGCGACCCCGATCGCTTGGGCGCTGATCATCGGCGGTTTCTGGATGATCGGTGCCGAATGGCTGGCCGCCCGTCGTCCGCCGCACAAGGAGATCACCTGGCTCGTCGCTATCCTTGTCGGTATCGCCCAGGTCGTAGCTGGCGTCTTTCCGGGCACATCGCGTTCCGGCGCCACGATCTTCGTCGCCCTGCTTGCCGGCACCAACAACCGCGCTTCGGCCACTGAATTCGCCTTCCTGGTCGGCATCCCCACCATGTATGCGGCGAGCGCCTACGAACTCCTGAAGACCTTCAAGGACGGTGGCGCGGCCAACGAGGACTGGACCTCGCTCGGTATCGCCTTCGTCGTCTCCACGATCGTCGCCTTCATCGCCGTCAAATGGCTGCTCTCCTATATCCAGAGCAACCGCTTCACGCTGTTTGCGATCTACCGCATCATTCTCGGTGTGTTTCTGCTGGGACTTGCCGCGACCGGCGTCATCGCCTGATCCGGACTTGTCCGACGCATTCGCGCCCAACGGTGCGGATGTATCGCTGTCGTCAAGACAAAGAAAAAGCCGATACGCGCGTATCGGCTTTTTTGTTATCGGGCGACTGATCCCGTTTCGCAGGGATCGACACCATAGGCCGGCGAGCACTCGCCCTTCACCGCTGCAACCGAACCGGGAGCAACGAAGGAACCCGCCAGAATAACCAGCGCCGCACACGCAAACAGGAGCGCGATTGACCTACCCATGGAAGAAAGCCCTTTCAAATTCGTTTGGCGCGCAGCAAGTCGCTGAAGACATTGCAAGACGCGCCGGGTGTGTAGTCACTGGAATGGCAAATAGCAATAAAGGTTCCTGCTAAATTTGGTGTTAATTCCGCTAATTTTTCGGTGCGGCTTTTATGCAACGGGCCGCCCATCCGCATGGGCAAAAAAACACGCGAAGCTTGCGCGATTCTGGAAAACTCATCCAACGAAAACGCCGCCCGCGATAATCACGGACGGCGCTGTGGATAACAAAACTCGGGTGTATCAGGCGGCCTTGCCGGAGCCCGTGTACTGGCCCTGCGGGCGGTACTGCACGAGGTAGGAGTTGAGCACCGAGCTCACCATCGTCGGTACGACACCGATATCCTTCAGCGTGCGACCTTCGGCCTCGGCTTGCTTGGAGACCACATTGTCGGTCTTCAGCAGGCGGACCTGATCGGAGGTGATCGGCGGCTTGATCAGCGGCACCAGCGAGGCGACGCTGCCGATCAGCGACGCGACGCCGAACGGGATGGAGACCAGCGGGTTCTTGCGGCTGGTTGCCTTGAGCACCGCCTCGAGACATTCGCGGAAGGTCAGAACCTCAGGTCCGCCGAGCTCATAGACCTTGCCCCCCTCGACCTTGCCTTCGACGGCCTTGGCGACGGCTTCGGCGATGTCCATGACGTAGACCGGCTGAAACTTGGTCTTGCCGCCGCCGATCAGCGGTAGCACCGGCGCCATGCGCGCCATGTCGGCAAACTTGTTGAAGAAGTCGTCTTCCGGTCCGAACACGATCGATGGACGGTAGATAATGGCATCCGGCTTGATGGACAGGATCGCGGCTTCAGCGCGGCCCTTGGTGCGGGCGTAGGGCACGTCGGAATTGGCGTTGGCGCCGATCGCCGAGATATGGACGAGCTTGGCGCCGGCGCCGCGAGCGGCCTCGGCCACGGCGCGCGCGCCGACTTCCTGTACGGCCTCGAAGGAATTGCGGCCGGACTTGAAGAGGATGCCGACGCAATTGACGACGTAGCTGGCGCCATCGACGGCCCGCTCGACGCTGTCACGATAGCGCAGGTTCGCCTGCACGAATGATATCTGGCCGACATTGCCGAGCGGCTGCAGGAAGCCGGCGAGGTCGGGACGGCGAACCGCGACGCGGACGCGGTAGCCGCGCTTGGCAAGCGCGCGAACGACGTGCCTGCCTACGAAGCCGGATCCTCCGAACACGGTGACGAGTGGCGGCAGGTTGGCAAGTGGCATGGCAGGCTCCTCGAAAGGCTCAATGATGGGATCGATCTCTTTTCGTCTTAGACCAATCGCAGCGTGACGAAAAGGGCCATCTGGCCGCAGTTCTCATGCCTTATAAATCGCTTATACGCCCTCGACGACGACCATTTCGGCGTCGGCGATTTCCTGCCGGATTTTCGCGGCGATCTGGTATTCGGGCGAGTTGTAGCAATCCACGGCGTGCTGCATCGAAGGAAACTCGATGACGACGTTGCGCGCCCGCGCCTTGCCCTCGAGTTCTGTGATCGCGCCGCCGCGGGCGAGGAAGTTCGCGCCGTACTTCTCGAAGGCGGGCTTGGCCGCCGCCACGTACTCCGGATAGCGCTCCGGCACGCGAACATCGACGCGTGCGATCCAGTATCCCTTTGCCATCGGCTCTCTCCCTGTCCGTTCGGTTATTGAAGTGTTGCCGACATCTCGGCCAGGATGGCGCGTGCCGCCTCGCGCGGGTCGGCGGCCTTGACGATCGGACGGGCGACGACGAGGTGGCTCGACCCGGCCTTCAGCGCGTCGGACGGCGTCATCACCCGCTTCTGGTCGCCCTTGTCGCTGCCGGCGGGACGGATGCCCGGGGTAACGAGCGCCATGTCGGGGCCGATGATCTTGCGCACGGCGGCCGATTCCTCGGCCGAGCAGACGATGCCGCCCATGCCGGCGAGATGCGCCTGTTCGGCGCGACGCAGCACCAGCGTGTGCGGATCATATTCGTAGCCGGCGGAAATCAGGTCCTGCTCGTCCATCGAGGTGAGCACCGTGACGCCGAGGAGACAGAGATCGGAGCCCTTGGCCGCAGCGACCGCCGCCTTCATCGCCTTCGGATAGGCATGCAACGTCAGCATCGACATGCCCATCTTCACGATGTTCTCCACCGCCGAGGCGACGGTGTTGTCGATATCGAGCAGCTTCATGTCGAGGAAGACCTTCTTGCCGCTCTTGGCGAGGTCACGGGCGAATTCGAGACCGCCTGCGAAGGCAAGCTGGTAGCCGACCTTGTAGAAGAGGACATCGTCGCCGAGCGTCGAGACGATCTGTTCGGCCTCGCCGAGCGTTGGAACATCCAGGCCGACGATCAGCCGTTCGCGTGCGTCCATGTCGGTTCCAGCCATGTCACATCCATTCCTGCCATGTTTCGATGGGCGTCCAGTCGCATGATAGCCGCCGATCCGCAAGGCTGAAACAGTAGAGATTTCCGCCGCCGCCGGGCTGGTCGCGATCGCGGCCGATCGGCCGTCCCTCCATATGGCATTTCAGAAGCGTACCCACGCCGCCATGGCCGACGAAGGCGATCGGTTGTTCTGCGTCGTGATCGGCAAGGATGCGCTCGACCGCGGACACGATGCGCCGCTGCGCGTCGATTGCCCGCTCCCAGCCGTGAAAGCTCCCCTCGGGATGCGCGAAGAACCAGTCGGCCGCCTTCTCGAACTCCGGCGGCGGCAGGAAGCCGGTGGCCGAGCGGTCGTTCTCGTGCATTCCGTGCACGACCTCCACTTGCGCGCCGCTTGCCGCGGCAAGGATCTGCGCCGTTTCGATCGCCTTGGTCTCGTCGCTGGAAATGATGCGCCGCAGCTTCTGCGCCCAAGCGCTGCCGGCTGCCTCATGCGCACGCGCGGCGCCGAGTTCCGACAATCCCCATTGCGGCACGGGAATATCGGGATCGATCCTGACCTGCGGGTGGGTGATGTAGAGGCCGAACACCTCAGCCTCGACGATAGATCCAGAGCTGCGCAGGCGGAATGTTGCGGACGATGAAATCGAAGTGCTGGATGTGGTAGCGATCCGGCCGCGCGATGATCGGCGAAACCGGGCCGTAAGAGATCTGCACCACCGGACGTCCCGGCGGCAGACGGTCCAGCAGGCTTTCAAGCAGCGCGATGCGCGCCTGCATCGGGAAGTTCAGAAGCGGTACGGCGGAGATGACGCTATCGAATGTCTGCCCATCCATGTGGGCAAGCGTGCGGTCGAGATTGAAAGCATCGCCGTTGATGAAGTTCACATCGGGATAAAGCCGGACCAGATGCTCGTAGAAGTCGGTCGAATATTCGATCGCGACAAGCTTTTCCGGCTTCACGCCGCGCTGCAGGATGGCCTTGGTGATGGCGCCGGTGCCCGGTCCGAGTTCGAGAACGGGCAGCCCGGAGTTGGGATTGATGACGCTTGCCATCTTTCGCGCCGTGATCGACGACGTCGGAACGATGGAGCCGACGGTCTTCGGCCCCTGCATCATGCCCTTGAAGAACCGGATCTCCTCGTCGAACTTCCTGCCCAGCCGTTCTTTCAGACGCAGACCCATGCCGTTCTCCTCTTGCATAACGCTGGCTATCTATTTGCAGTCAATTAATGCAAAAACAAGGCACGGCGTCGCAGATGACAAACTATTCGCGGCAAATGCGACGCGCGTTACACGCGCATCGGCATCAGCACATAGAGCGCGTCGTCACCCGCCGTGTCGCGAATGAGCGTCGGCGAACCGGCATCCGCGAGCAGGAAGATCGCCTGGTCGCCGGAAAGCTGGGCGGTGATGTCGAGCAGGTACTTGGCGTTGAAGCCGATCTCCATCGCGTCTGTCTCATAACCGACGGCGACTTCTTCCGTGGCGCTTCCCGAATCCGGATTGTTGACCGTCAGCAGCAGCTGGCCGTCCGACAGCGCCAGCTTCACGGCGCGGCCGCGTTCGGAAGAGATCGTCGAGACGCGGTCGACAGCCTGCGCGAAGCTCGTGCAATCGACGCGCATTTCCTTGTCGTTGCCGGTCGGAATGACCCGCTGGTAATCCGGGAAGGTGCCGTCGATCAGCTTCGAGGTCATGACGATGGAGCCGATGGAAAGGCGGATCTTCGCATCCGAGACTTCGACGGTGACCATCGCCTCCGGATTGTCGACCAGCTTCTGCAGTTCGCCGACCGTCTTGCGCGGGATGATGATCCCAGGCATGCCTTCCGAACCGGAGGGCGCCTTGACGTCGGCGCGGGCAAGACGGTGGCCGTCGGTGGCGACGGCGCGCAGCTTCAGGTCGCCTTCGCTTTCGATCGTGTGGAAGAAGATGCCGTTCAGATAGTAGCGGGTTTCCTCGGTCGAGATCGCGAACTGAGTGCGATCGATCAGCATCTTGAGTTCCGTCGCCTTCAGCTTGAACGTATGGCTGAAGCTTCCGGCCGTCAGGTCGGGGAAGTCGTTTTCAGGCAGGCACTGCAGCGAGAACTTGGAGCGGCCGGACTGAACCGTCATCGAGCCGCCGTCGGTGCTGGTGGCGAGCAGCACTTCCGAGCCGTCGGAAAGCTTGCGCACGATGTCGTAGAGAAGGTGGGCGGGAACCGTGGTCGCGCCCGGCTGCTCGACATTGGCGGGCGTCGCTTCCGTAACTTCGAGATCGAGGTCGGTCGCCTTCATGTCGAGGCTCTGGCCTTCGGCGCGCAAAAGGATGTTCGACAGGATCGGGATCGTGTTACGGCGTTCAACCACGCGGTGAACGTGGTTCAGCGACTTCAAAAGGTTGGACCGCTCAATAGTAATACGCATGGGATGCTACCGCTTTCGACCGTTACTGCCCGGGCGCGGATGATGCGCCCCGGAAATGCCTTTGCCCAGAACCTGGGACCGGAGGAGTGGACGGGCAAAATGGCAGAATTTTGCGGCCGAATGCAAGAGGCGCAAACGCCGCCGTCCCTGCAATTGCTGTTTTCGCTGCGGATGCTCACAGAAATCGCCGTTGTGGTGCGGGCGCTGCCCCTTGCCGAAGACCTGGGCCTCGCCCATAAAGGCCGGAAGCCAGAAAGGGCACACATATCTTGAGCAACGAAGACGCGACAGCTGAAGGCGGCAAGCAGCGCAGCTACCGGCTGCATAATATGGCGGTTCCCGCCCGCCCTCTGGAGCCTGCGCTTTATCTGGTCGCCACGCCGATCGGCAATCTTGGCGACATCACGCTTCGCGCGCTGGAGACGCTGGCCGGCGCCGATGTGCTCGCCTGCGAGGATACCCGCGTCACCCGCGTGCTGCTCGACCGCTACGGCATCCAGAACCGTCCCTATGCCTATCACGAGCACAATGCCGACGAGGCCGGGCCGCGATTGCTGGCAGCACTCGAGGCCGGAAAGTCGGTGGCGCTGGTGTCGGATGCCGGTACGCCGCTGGTGTCCGATCCGGGCTATCGCCTGGCGCAATCGGCGATCGAGGCCGGTTACCGCGTCGTGCCGATCCCCGGCGCGTCGGCGCCGCTCGCGGCACTCGTCGGCTCCGGCCTTCCCAACGATGCCTTCCTCTTCGCCGGCTTCCTGCCGACTAAGGACAAGGCGCGCCGCGACCGGCTCGGCGAATTTACGGGCGTTCCCGCCACGCTGATGTTCTTCGAATCCCCGCACCGCATCGCAGCCACGCTGGTCGCAGCGGCCGATGTGCTCGGCGGCGATCGCCAGGCTTCCGTCTGCCGCGAGTTGACGAAGAGCTATGAGGAGTTCCGCAGGGGCACGCTGTCCGATCTCGCCGCCCATTATGCCGATGTCGACAACGTCAAGGGCGAGATCGTCCTCGTCGTCGGCCCGCCGCCGGAGCGTCCGGTCGAGCAAGCCGACGTCGACACCATTCTCGCTGATCTCGCGAGAACCTTGCCGACGGCGAAGGCCGCGGCCGAAGCCGCGCGCCTCACCGGGCTTCCCCGCAAGGAGCTCTACCAGCGCCTGCTCGACATGAAGGACGGCGATGGCTGAAGGGGAGGGCGCCAGCAATCGCCGCAGGGCGCTTCGGCGGGGTCATCTCTCCGAATATCTGGCTGCCGCCTACCTCATGCTCAAGGGCTATCGCATCGTGGCGCTGCGTTACCGCACGCGGCTCGGCGAGATCGATATCATTGCACGCAAGCGCAACCTCGCCGTATTCGTCGAAGTGAAGGCGCGCCGCGATCATATGAGCGCCATCGATGCGGTGTCTTATACGGCGCAAAACCGCATCAGGGCAGCGAGTGATATATGGTTGTCGCGGCAACGGGATTACGCTTTGCTTTCCCAGCGTTACGATATCGTCGCCATCGTTCCCGGCCGCCTGCCGCGGCATTTTCCGGATGCTTTCTGATCGCGTTTGCAAGCGCGTGCAGAATCCTTTTGCTGTAACACTCATGTCACAAAATCATTAAGGGGCCGTCACAGAAGGTCTCTATTGCACTCCTCGCGCCCAATAACGGGTGGAGAGGGATTTAGCCATGTTCAAGAAATTTACGATGGCGGCCGTGGCCGTGAGCTTCTCGGCCTCGTCGTCTTTTGCCGCGACCAATATCACATGGTGGCACGGCATGGGCGGCCGCAACGGCGAAGTCATCAACGAAGTTTCGCAGAAGTTCAACGCATCGCAGACGAGCTGCGCCATCACGCCGGTCTCCAAGGGATCGTACGAAGAAGCACTCGCAGCCGGCATTGCCGCTTTCCGTTCGGGCGAGCAGCCGAACATCCTGCAGGTGTTTGACGCTGGCGCAGCCACCATCATCAACGCCAAGGGCGCTGTCATCCCGGCTGAAGACCTGATCAACAACGCCGGTTACAAGTTCGACCGCGAAGCCTTCATCCCCGGCGTTCGCTATCTCTACGCTGCTGCTGACGGCAAGTTCGTCGGCATGCCGTTCAACTCTTCCGCTCCGATCATGTACACCAACCCGGAAGCGCTGAAGAAGGCCGGCGTCGAAGCGCCGAAGACCTGGGAAGAGTTCGAGGCGATCGCGCCCAAGCTCAAGGAAGCCGGTTACATCCCGCTCGTCCAGACGCAGCTGACCTGGGAGTTCACCGAGAACTTCTTCTCGCGCAACAACATCCAGTTCGCCACCAACAACAACGGCTACGACAGCATCACCGACACCAAGCTGAAGGTTACCGACCCGAACCTCATCATGATGTTCGAAAAGCTGAAGGCCTGGAAGGATGAAGGCTACTTCGCCTATTATGGCGCCGGCTGGAACGACAACCAGAAGCCCTTCGAAGAAGGCAAGGTCGCTCTGTGGATCGGCTCCTCTGGCTCCTTCGGCGGCCTGAAGAAGACGGCCACCATGCCCTTCTCCGCAACCTTCCTGCCTTACTGGGGTTCGATCAGCGGCGCTGGCAAGAACACCTTCATCGGTGGCGCGGCCCTCTTCGCGATGGCCGGCAAGCCGGAAGCCGAAAACAAGTGCGTTGCCGACTTCTTCCAGTTCCTGACTTCGCCCGAGATCCAGAAGTTCTACCACCAGGCAACCGGCTACGTCGCCATCACCGAAGCAGCCTACGATCTGGCCAAGAAGGAAGGCTACTACGAGAAGGAGCCTGTCGCCGAAGTCGGTATCCAGCAGCTGAAGCTGGAAGGCGGCGAATGGTCGAAGGGCTATCGCCTCGGCTTCTACCCGCAGATCCGCTCGATCATGGAACGCGAATACAACCGCATCTTCGCCGGTGAAACCACCGTCAAGGAAGCCTTCGACACCATAGAGAAGGAAGGCAACGAACTTCTCGCCCGCTTCGCGAAGACCGCCGGCTGATCTGAGCCGCATCGATCGTGACTTGCAACAGGGATCTCCTTTCCTCGGAAGGGAGGTCCCATCAGCGATAGAGGACCGCGCGTGGCCTATACTCCATCACAACCCCGCCTCGGCCGGTTCATCCCCGGTTTCGCGGCAGGCGCCAAGAAGCCGGCAGCCGTCGCCGAGCCGTCGGGCGCCAAGCGCGTCCAGTTCGCGCCGTCGCTGATCCCCTACCTGTTCCTGGCGCCGCAGCTCGCGGTGATCTTCATCTTCTTCTACTGGCCGTCGGTGCAGGCGGTGCAGTCGTCCTTCTATATCGAGGACCCTTTCGGCTTCGGCGCGACCTTCGTCGGCTTCAGCAACTATTCCGACGCGATCTTCAGCCCGGAATATCTGAGCATCGCCAAGTTCACCGTCGTCTTCACGGTTCTCGTCACCTTCTTCTCGCTTGCGCTCGGCCTGCTTCTCGCCGTCAAGGCCGATGCCGTCATCCGTGGCAGTTCCACATACAAGACGCTGCTGATTTCGGTTTACGCGATCGCCCCGCCGGTCGCCGGCCTGATCGGCATGATGTTCTTCGACCTGCACATCGGCCCCTTCGTCAAGGTGGCGGCGTGGTTCGGCTGGAACATGCAGGTCGGACTGGATTACTATGACACCGCCTTCGCGATGATCGTCGTCGCGGTCTGGAAGCAGATCCCCTATAACTTCATCTTCTTCCTGTCCGGCCTGCAGGGCGTGCCGGTCTCCGTGCGCGAGGCGGCCACCATCGACTGCCGCTCCGGGTTCCGCCGTTTCTGGACGGTGACGCTGCCGCTCCTAGCGCCGACCGC
The DNA here is from genome assembly GCF_030380735.1 of Rhizobium sp. S152. Taxonomy (GTDB): domain Bacteria; phylum Pseudomonadota; class Alphaproteobacteria; order Rhizobiales; family Rhizobiaceae; genus Rhizobium. The sequence goes on from NZ_JAUDRZ010000009.1 coordinate 258,625, forward strand.
CTTCTTCCTTTTGATCATCAACATCACCTACGCCCTGTTCGACACCTTCGGCGTTATCGACGTCATGGTGAAGGACAAGCCGGCCAACAATCCGATCACCCTTGTCTACAAGGTGTTCATGGACGGCTTCCGTGGCAACGACATCGGTGGCTCGTCGGCCCAGTCGGTGATCCTGATGATCGTCGTCTTCGTTCTCACCATCATCCAGTTCCGCTTCATCGAGAAGCGCATCCATTACACGTGATCGGGGAAGAACCATGTACAAGACGAAACCTCTCGATCACCTGATCCTCATCCTCGGCGCGCTGTTCCTGATCGTGCCCGTGATCGTCGCCTTCATGACCTCGACGCACGAGGCGGCCGAAATTCACAGCAAAGGCCTGATGATTACGCCCGGCGATAATTTCGTCGGCACCTACGAGAAGGTGCTCACCCAGAAAGGCGGCTTCACCGGCCAGATTACCGGCCTCAACATGGTGCTGAACTCGCTGATCCTCGGGGTCGGCTTCGCCGTCGGCAAGATCGTGCTGTCGATGATGGCGGCCTACGCCATCGTCTACTTCCGCTTCCGCTTCGCCACGCTCGCCTTCTGGATCATCTTCACGACGCTGCTGCTGCCGCTCGAAGTACGCATCATGCCGTCCTACGAGGTCATGAGCAAACTCGGGCTGCTGAACTCATACACCGGCCTGATCGTGCCGCTACTGGCGTCCGCGACCGGCACCTTCTATTTCCGCCAGTTCTTCAAGTCCGTTCCCGAGGAGCTCCTGGAGGCCGCCCGCATCGATGGCGCCGGACCGTTCAAGTTCTTCGTCGATATCCTGATCCCGCTGTCGCGCACGATGATGGCGGCGATCTTCATCATCATGTTCGTCTATGGCTGGAACCAGTATCTCTGGCCCATGCTGATGACCACCGACGAGAGCTTCTTCACGCTCATGCGCGGTATCAAGTCGATCCTGCAGGTCTGGGTCGGTTCGCAAATTCCCGATTACAACGAAGCCTTTGCACTCGCCGTGCTGGCCATGCTGCCGCCGGTACTGATCGTCGTGATTTTCCAGAGATGGTTCATCAAGGGCCTCACCGAGAGCGACAAGTAAGGAAGAGAAACATGGCACGCATCGAAATCTCGAAGGTCTGCAAGGATTATCATGGCGGCGTCCGCGCCGTGAACGGCGTCGACATCTCGATCGCCGATGGCGAGTTCATCGTCCTCGTCGGCCCGTCGGGCTGCGGCAAGTCCACGCTGCTGCGCATGGTGGCGGGCCTAGAGGAAATCTCCGACGGCACCGTCAGCATCGGTGACCGCGCGGTCAACAGCGTCGATCCCGCCGATCGCGACATCGCCATGGTCTTCCAGAACTATGCGCTCTACCCGCACATGACCGTCTACGACAACCTCGCCTACGGCTTGAAGAACCGCAAGACGCCGAAGGCCGAGATCGACGCGCGTGTCGCCGAGGCCGCCCGCATGCTGCAGCTCGAGCCCTATCTCGACCGCCGCCCGCGTGCGCTATCGGGTGGTCAGCGCCAGCGCGTCGCCATGGGCCGCGCCATCGTCCGCAAGCCGGCCGCCTTCCTCTTCGACGAACCGCTGTCGAACCTCGATGCCAAGCTGCGTGTCTCCATGCGTGGCGAGATCAAGCGCCTGCAGCGCCGCCTCGGAACCACCTCGCTCTATGTCACCCACGACCAGCTGGAAGCCATGACGCTGGCCGATCGCCTCGTGGTGCTGAACCGCGGCGAGATCGAGCAGATCGGCACGCCGCTGGAAGTCTACCACCGCCCGGCCTCGACCTTCGTCGCCTCGTTCATCGGCTCGCCGGCGATGAACCTTCTGAAGGGCGAGTTGCACGGCGACAAGCTGGCGCTCGGCCCGAGCCTGGTCGACCTCTCAGGCATCGCGCCGGCTTCCGGTCCCGTTACGATCGGCATTCGCGCCGAGGATCTGCGGCTTGCCGTGGCCAGCGAACCTGCGCTCATCGTCACCATTGATTACATCGAGGAGCTCGGGGCTCAGCGTCTGGTGCACGGTTTGCTGGGCGATCAGCCGATCACCGCGGTCTTGTCGCCGGAAGTAGAGATCGGGCAGGAACTTAGACTTGCGATCGCGGCGGAAAAGCTACACTACTTCGATGTAGAAACCGGAAAACGTATTCTCTCCGATGCGCGGGTGTATGCTTCGGCTGTGGCCGGAAAAGAGATCGCTTGAAGCGATATACTACAATCAAGTAAAATCTTCGCGATTATTTCTATGCGATCTTTACAACTATCCGCTATGAAGTCACTATCTCGGAAAGTGAACTGCGGGGGTAGTTTATGGCATGGCATGTAACGCTGGCGAGCGTAGTCGCTATGGCTGCGCGCGCGGTACCTTTTTATGTGCCTGCGTTGCCTGCGGGAAAATCATTTGTTGCCGAGTCCGGAAAGCATCTTTCCATGGTCTCGACGCCGATCAATCCGGACTGGATCATATCCGGCGAGCCACAGGCACGCACGGCGGAGCATTCCCGCAGCCATGACGACGCGGCCCTGACCGCGATGTGGGACTGCACGGCCGGTGAATTTCGCTGGTTCTTCGGTTGGGACGAAACCGTCATGATCGTCGAGGGCGAGGTACACATCGTCGCCGAGGACGGCACCGAGCGCCAGCTTCACGCCGGTGACGTCGCCTTCTTCGCCGCCGGTACCTGGGCGGTCTGGAAGGTCGACAACTATGTTCGCAAGGTCGCCTTCCTCAGAAAGCCTTTCCCGAAGCCGATGGCCTTTGCCTATCGCGTCCGCAACCTCTTGCGCGGCTCCGGCCAGAGCGGCATCGCCAACTGAGATAGCCCGCGGGAACGCGCGAAGTCATTGATTGACCGTTGCGTTCCTGGCCTCTGCGGCCTACATCTGTCCGGCATCAGCTAAGGGACGGAAATGGCCAAGATCAAGAACGTAGCGGTCCAGATGGACCATGTCGCCTCCATCAATATCGCGGGCGATTCCACCTTTGCCATGAGCCTCGAGGCGCAGTCCCGCGGCTACAAGCTTTTCCACTACACACCTGATCGCCTGAGCTTCCGCGACGGCAAGCTGTTCGCCTCGGTCGAGCCGATGGTGCTGCGTGACGTCAAGGGCGACCATTTCGATCTCGGCGCCCCCGAGCGCGTCGATCTGTCGACCATGGACGTCGTCCTGCTGCGCCAGGACCCGCCCTTTGACATGTCCTACATCACCTCGACGCATCTCTTGGAGCGCATCCACCCCAAGACCCTCGTCGTCAACGACCCGGCCTGGGTGCGCAATTCGCCGGAGAAGATCTTCGTCACCGAGTTCTCCGACCTGATGCCGAAGACGCTGATCACCAAGGATGCCGGCGAAATCCGCCGCTTCCGCGACGAGATGGGCGATATCATCCTGAAGCCGCTCTACGGCAATGGCGGCGCTGGCGTCTTCCACTCCACGCGCGATGACCGCAACCTCTCCTCGCTGCTCGAAATGTTCGGCCAGCTCTTCCGCGAACCCTTCATCGCCCAGCAGTACTTGCCTGACGTACGCAAAGGGGACAAGCGCATCATCCTCGTCGACGGTGAGCCCGTCGGTGCCATCAACCGCGTTCCGGCCGAGCACGACAGCCGCTCCAACATGCATGTCGGCGGTCGCGCCGAGGCGACCGAGCTGACCGCGCGCGAAAAGGAAATCTGCGCCCGCATCGGCCCTGCCTTGCGCGAACGCGGCTTCCTGCTCGTCGGCATCGACGTCATCGGCGACTACATGACCGAGATCAACGTCACGTCGCCAACAGGCATCCGCGAAGTCAAGAAATTCGGCGGCGCCGATATCGCCAGCCTCTTGTGGGATGCCATCGAACGCAAGCGCGGCTGAGACTGAGCGGCTGAAAGGACGGCGATACCTGAAGTCCCCTTCATCCGTCGCCAGCAACGGCACCTATTGTAAGCGCGGCCGCCCCACTCTCTACCGTCATACTCGGGCTCGTCTCACTGCTGTCCGGTTTAAATTGGATGGACAAGGCGCACGGTGTTGATTCTACTCGTATTCGAACGTTTGGCGACGATCTCGGACACGAAAGAGGAACAAC